>NZ_SOCT01000001.1 GCF_004364435.1 Pseudomonas sp. LP_7_YM
CCTACTGTGGCTGATCGGGTGGCTCAGACTGTTGTTAAGCTGCTTATAGAGCCGCGACTAGACTGTCTTTTTCATTCGGATTCCTATGGATACCGGCCAGGAAAGTCAGCCAAACAAGCAGCTGAGATCACTCGCAGGCGCTGTTGGAATATGAATTGGGTGGTGGAGTTTGATATCAAGGGAGCTTTTGATCATATCGATCATAAGTTGCTGCTCAAAGCGGTAAGGCATCATGTGAAGGATGACTGGATTCTGTTGTATATCGAACGGTGGCTTAAAGCGCCGTTTGAGACTGCTGACGGCGTTCGGGTATCGTTTGGCCGAAAATCAGAGCAGGCCGTCGATCCGGCAACGCCTCAAATGGCGTTGTTCAATGAAGCGGAGCACGAGGTCGAGTTGGCGTGCGAGACCACTCAAGAAGAGGTCGTCCCACCCGCCAAGCGCCGTGGCAAGCGTAACCCATTGCCTGCCGATCTACCGCGCATCGAAGTCATCCACGAACTGCCCGAGCATGAACTGAACTGCATCTGCGGCTGCCGCAAACACGCCATTGGCGAGGAAATCTGCGAGCAACTTGAAATTGTCCGGATGCAGATACGGGTGATCAAACACGTTCGTAAAGTGTACGGTTGTCGCGACTGCAAGACAGCACCGGTCACTGCGGACAAACCGGCTCAGGTGATTGAAAAAAGCATGGCCAGCCCGAGCGTTCTGGCGATGCTGCTGACCACTAAATATGTGGATGGTTTACCGCTGCACAGCTTTGAAAAAGTACTGGGCCGCCACGGCATCGATATCCCTCGCCAGACCCTGGCACGCTGGGTTATCCAGTGTGGTGAACACTTCCAGCCGCTGCTGAATTTAATGCGCGATAGCCTGTTGGCCAGCCGCGTCATCCACTGCGATGAAACGCGGGTGCAGGTATTGAAGGAGCCTGATCGCGAGCCGAGCAGCCAATCATGGATGTGGGTGCAAACCGGCGGGCCACCGGATCAGCCGGTCATCCTTTTTGACTACTCCACCAGCCGAGCGCAGGAGGTGCCTACGCGCCTGCTCGATGGCTATCGTGGCTACGTCATGACCGATGATTATGCCGGTTACAACGCGTTGGGCGCCCAAGCCGGGGTTGAGCGTTTAGGATGCTGTGCCCATGTGCGTCGCAAATTCGTTGAAGCACAGAAAGTGCAGCCCAAAGGTAAGACGGGACGCGCGGATATCGCGCTGAATCTGATCAACAAGCTTTACGGCATCGAACGCGACCTAAAAGCTTGCGGCGACGCTGAACGTAAGATCGGTCGTCACGAACAAAGTCTGCCGGTACTGGCTCAGTTGAAAAGCTGGATCGAAAAGACGCAGCCACAGGTAACCGCTAAGAATGCCCTGGGTAAAGCCATCAGTTACCTCGCAAGCAACTGGAGCAAGCTGGAACGATACGTCGAGGAAGGCTACCTGCCGATCGACAATAACGCCGCAGAGCGCGCGATCCGCCCCTTCGTGATTGAAAGGAAGAACTGGTTGTTCAGCGATACGCCCAAAGGCGCAACGGCCAGTGCTCAACTGTACAGCCTGGTCGAGACCGCCAAAGCCAACGGCCAGGAGCCTTATGCGTGGCTGCGCCACGCACTTGAGCGCTTGCCACTGGCATCCTCGGTTGAAAATTACGAAGCCTTGCTGCCGTGGAACTGCGCACCCCAACCTCACGGCTAAACGCTCTGCCTGCCTTTGGCTAGGTGGGGTTTATGGAGCGCTTACGGAGCATCCGTACGTCTACGCCGAATGGAAAAAAGTGCGAGTCCATATCGACTACCACGTTGAGGTCGACGGCCACTTTTACTCGGTGCCGTACCAGTTAGTGAAACATCAACTCGAAGTGCGGCTCACCGGCCAGACCGTCGAGTGCTTCCACGCCAACCAGCGCGTGGCCAGTCATCTGCGCTCGCTGCACAAAGGCCGCCACACCACGCAAACCGAACACATGCCCAAGAGCCACCGCGAACATGCTGAGTGGACACCGCAACGACTGATCCGCTGGGCAGAGCAGACCGGGCCGAACACCGCAGGCGTCATCGCCTACATCCTCGGGCGCCGAATCCATCCGCAGCACGGCTTCCGCGCCTGCCTGGGCATCCTGCGCCTGAGCAAACAGCACGGCGAAGCGCGGCTGGAGGCCGCGTGCCAGCGTGCGCTGGCACTGGGCGCATGCAGTTACAAAAGCCTTGAATCGATCCTGCGCCAAGGACTAGAGCGGCTGCCGCTGGCCCAGCAAAACCTGCCGCTGCTGCCCGACGAGCACATCAATCTGCGCGGCCCTGGCTACTACCACTGACCTGAAAAAGGAGCTTCGAAATGCTACCGAACCCGACCCTGGACAAGCTGCAAACCCTGCGCCTGCACGGCATGATCAAGGCGCTTGGCGAGCAACACGCAACGCCCGACATCAACGATCTCAGCTTCGACGAACGCCTGGGCCTGATGGTCGATCGCGAGCTGACCGAGCGCGAAGACGCACGCCTGACGACGCGCCTCAAAGCGGCGCGGATACGTCACAACGCCTGCCTGGAGGACATTGATTACCGCAGCCCACGTGGCCTGGACAAAGCCCTGATCCTGCAATTGAGCAGCGGCCAATGGCTGCGCGACGGCCTGAACCTGATCATCGGCGGGCCAAAGGGCGTAGGCAAAACCTGGCTCGCCTGCGCGCTGGCCCACAAGGCCTGCCGCGACGGCCACAGCGTGCGTTACCTGCGTCTGCCGCGCTTGATGGAGGAGCTGGGCCTGGCTCATGGCGACGGCCGCTTCGTCAAACTGATGGCGGGTTATGCCAAGACCGACTTGCTGATCCTGGACGACTGGGGCCTGGCGCCGTTTACCGCTGCGCAACGGCGCGACATGCTTGAACTGCTGGACGACCGCTACGGCAACCGCTCGACACTAGTGACCAGCCAGATGCCAGTGGACAAATGGCACGCACTGATCGGCGATCCGACCTTGGGCGACGCGATCCTCGACCGGCTGGTGCACAACGCTTACCGGATCGAACTGAAGGGCGAATCGATGCGCAGACGCGCAACGAAATTGACGGTAACAGGGACTTCAGACTAACAATGCAAACCTGCGTCGCTGCGCTCCGACTGCCTGGCCGGATGAGCGTGGAACAGGTGGCCGGATGTTGGCGGGCTGGGTGGCCTGATGGCGTGGAATGCGCAAGCGCGACTTCATCATTAGAAAAAACAAGCATGATATTCGTTTGGTACATTACGAATTTGCTTGTACCAGCGACCCCGTCCCATAGGCGGTTGAGTGCAAGGATTCCTTCAAGCATGGCTCTTGTATGGCGAACAATCTCGTCGCGAGGCATCCCTGGATCATTTTTGACGAGGCGTCGAAGCAAACCGATGTCGCTTTGTGTATCCACATACTCTTGGATGAACTGCCGGGGAGGCATGTGTGTTAGGCGACCCTCCATGTCCTTGCTCTGGCGGACGAGATCAGCTTCTTTCTGAGAGGTGACCTTGTTTAGAGCCTGCTCACGGATAAACACGACCGTGAGTGCAACGATCGTGAGGACAAACGCCCAGATTGAATGGCTGAAGTTTCCTGTGAAATCCCATGCTGCTATGGCTTTTAGCTGATCCAGGATGGGTGTGCTGCATACTGAGATAAACGATGCGCTCACCACGCTGGTGAGAGCTAGGAAGAAAGAACCTTTAGCGGTTGCCATGAACGGCTTCGCTTCTTTCACCTTCACGGCGGGCCGGGTGTCCAAGCCCTGCGAAGCGACTTCAGGCGCCGACATTCCATCTGCATCTTTGGGGGCGTCATTGTTCATACAATCTTCCTCAGGTAGCACTCAGCGTCTACTCAAGAACGTGGGCACTGACATGCTCAGGCTCGCGTAAGCCCGGCGATAGTTGGCTGCGGTGACGGACACGCCTCAGCAACAGGGGCGCGAATCTTATCAGTGCTGGCAAGCTGATGTCATTCAGTTGGTCCACGGCAAGCTAGCCGTGGAGCCCAAAACAGCACATGCCTGATTTCTTTTTTTTCGCACTGACTGCTCGGCGCTGACGTTAACTCGAATTGTCGCGCATTGGCAGAACACTAAGGGGGGCGTGCGCATGCAGAAAAATGGACACCATCGGCACGAAGGATTGATTTGGGAGGTGAGCGCCCGGCTACATCCGACTGAACATAAGTTGTAGCCACCAGATTTTGTTCAACGATTCAACCGCCGCGTTGGCGACTGGATGGGCGGGGCTGGGCATACTCTCGGCTTATATGTTCTTGGTGAAAGCCCGTCTTGAGTCAGGTGCACTGGTGGCGGCCTGTCCTGAATGGGAGGGAGAGCGGATCCCGGCGCATATCGCGTTTTTCGAGAACCGTCATGTCGAATCAACGGTGCGAGTATTCATGGAGTGGATTCGGGAGCTGTGTTCGCGGTACCGATAGGAATGCGGGGCTTATGGTTCCAAGAAGGTCTTGAAGCATGCAGTTGGCTGCACTCTTGGAGGATTTTTGAAACTTGCGCGAAAGGCCCGGTTTGGTTACTGTTCGTGGACTGAGCGACGTAGAGCAACTGATCAAAAACTCTGCCTTTTGGGAGGGTACCTTAGATAAGGGTTCGAATCTCTGCGCCTCCGCCATACTTTTTACGCCAAAGCCCTGATTTTTCAGGGCTTTTTCGTTTCTGGCGTTTGGCGGCGGATGTCGCATGATCGGGCACCGTTTCCGCATCATCGGCATCGTTTCCGCAACTGCCCCTCAGCGAGTGGGTTCTACGACCTCACTACCCGGCGATACACGGTCTCGGTGATCCGTTTATCATCGTGGCCCAAGAGGCGGCTGGCATGGGCCAGGTCCTCTATGTCGCTTGCCGCTTTCGAACGGACGTCGAACCTGAAAGCTCCTTATGTGCACTGCAAGTTTTTTCCAGTTGAGGCCTACACCGTCGCGTGACAAATGCAAATGCTCGCCGCCTAGTGTGCAACGCTGCATTGCACGAACCACGGCGAGCGGGCAGTTATCAGAAGATGGGACCGATGAGGCAGTAGCGGATCAATGCCTGTTCTGAGCTTTGTTTATGCCTGAGTACCATGTGGACGACGACGTCGCGCTGCTCTTCATAGATCTCGAAGAAGATGCGGTACCGGCCAATGATCATCTTGCGGTACTGGAGAATTCCCAGCGAGCTGGCCTCTTCACTCACAGCCCAGCGCATGGGAAATTCGACCAGCTTGATTGATATCTCGTCCAGCAGCTCATTGATTGCGGATAAGGCTGTTGCCTGGCCATGGTACCCGGCCAGGAAAACGATCTGGTCTTCAATGCTTTGGTATGCGGCGTTGGTGAATCGTACGGTATAGCGAAGCGGGGGATTGGGCATTCAGTTTCCTTACTATCTGCCTATTGACCAAACTTTTCCGCGAGTCGTGCTTTCAGGTCGTCGGTCGTACAGTGCTTGCCTTCGCTGTACTCCCGCGATCCGATTGCAAGCAGCTTTACGAGAGCAATTGCTTCGTCGCGGCTTTTGCGTTCAGCGAAAGATTCGACGACATAGGCCGGAATGCCGTTCTGAGTGATCACCATGGGCTCTTCCAGATCAAGATCGGCAGCATGGCGTTTCAGGTAGCTAATGGTCTCAACTCTCATTGAGCTTGCCTCCGTGACCAGATTGTTGGGTATCCAGCATGTTCAGGGATGAATGCCTGAATGGGCCATCAGCTTAGCCTGGCAACGGTCTAAATTAAACCTAAATTTAGACTAGGGTGTGCATGGGCTGCGGATCGACGCTCACTGATCACTCATCAGGGAAAAGGTCCATTACGATATCCTGTTCGATAAGCTGGGGACCCTGATTTCTCACATTACCCACCGCCTTGCTGACTGTGAACCATTGGAACTCATCTGTCGGGCGGCTACCTTCTCGGGCGATTTCTTCTGCCCTTGCTGGAGCGATACACCTGGTTCAAGCCATTCTCTGGCCATCTCCGGTGACAGCACCAAAGGCCTATGGCTGCGTCATTGCGCGCAGCTTCGACGCCAAACCGTTCGTTAGGATGGGGGCGCCTTACTTCCAGATCCATGACCACCTGCGACGTAACGGCGTTGTGCATTCAGCAGCAACTACGCGTTGTACGGTCAAATGTCTGCACGCGTGATGACCATTATTGAGTCCTCAAGACTGCCATGGACCTGGCCCAGGCAGATGCGTGGACGCTGCGACAGAAATTCAGCGTAGTGATCGAGAAGGCCGCGCGTGAGCTTGCCGGAACGCCATGCCTGGAACTGAGCGAAGCCGATCCGCCAAAGCAGGAGATCTGCTGCAGCCGGATGTTTGGAAGCCGATTGACCGAAATCGAGCCGATCAAGGAAGCGGTGCCCACCTACACCCAGCGCGCCGCCGAGAAGCTGCGGGCACAGAATTCACTCTGCAAAAAAATCCGCGTCAGCATTCGCACAGGCATTCTATGCTAGCCCTTAGCTTTACCCCCAATGGCATCACGCGCAATATTCAGCACTTTGCGCCGCTTCAGGAGGCAGTCTTGACCATGTCCGAAATCAGCATCGACCGTTACACGCCCGGTGATGAGAACGCCATTGTGGAATTGATCGTGCCCATTCAACGAGAGGAGTACGGTGTTGCGATCACCGCTGAAGATCAGCCCGATTTGCTTCATATCGAGTCGTTTTATCAGGTAGGCACCGGCGATTTTTGGGTGGCGCGTAAGGATGGCGTAGTGCTCGGGAGCATTGGTTTGAAGGACATTGGCAATGGCGAGGCCGCACTGCGCAAGATGTTTGTGGCCGCTGCGTGGCGCGGGCGGGAGTTCGGTGTGGCGAGCAAACTGCTTGAGTGTCTGGTCGAGGCTTCAAGAGCGCGCGGCGTGCGCAGGATTTATCTGGGGACTACCGCACAGTTTTTGGCTGCACACCGTTTTTACGAAAAGCATGGCTTCACACTGATTGATCCGCAGGACCTGCCTACCGGTTTTCCGCTCATGGCGGTCGACACACGGTTCTATGCTTTGGTCGTGTGAAAGGGCGACGCCTGATCGCGGGGGAATCCCCCCTTGAACGTATGGTCTGTTGCTCAGGGCGCTCATAAAATTCTTCCGTACGAGCGCCCTTGGAGGAGACCATGCTTAGCTACCTGTTCATCGGCGCGAATGATATCGCCGCTTCAGCTCGCTTCTACGACGCAATCTTGTTGCCGTTGGGTTACGAGAAGGAATCGGTGGACGACCAGCACAGCTACTCGCTGGCAGGCACTGAAGATAAATCCAATGGGCCGGGTACTGTCCATGTCGCCAGGCCTTTCGATGGGCAGCGCGCCACGGCTGGGAATGGAATGATGCCAGCGTTCCGCGCAGCCTCCAGAGCCAAGGTCGACGTGGTGCACGCGGCTGGCGTGGCCAATTGCGGAACGAACGAAGGCCTTCCCGGAACACGGGCTGCTTACACGGCCGGGTTTTATGTCGCTTATCTGCGTGATCCGGTCGGAAACAAAGTGGCGGTTTTTTTCAGCGATTGAATGCGGCTGAGGTGAGTGGCGGATATGCACAAGCGAATTTTTACGAGCCGCATTCCGAGGTGTTTGGCGAGCAGGGCGTGCGTGATCTGGTGGGCCGTAAGTAGCCGATCTATACACTCGTGATCGACCAGCACGGCCCACCTTGTTCATCCACTTACCGGTTATGCCGCAGGATGGAGAAATTCAACGCGGCCGCGATGCTGAGCCAGATCAAGTAAGGGAACAGGATCAGCCCTGTCACCAGGTCCAGTTGCAGTGCCATGACCACCATGGTCGCAACAGTGAGCCAGAGGAGCGTGAGAATCGCCATACCGGCGAAGATGCGATGCGCGCCGAAAAACACGGGTGTCCACAGCGTATTGAGCGCAATCTGGGCTGCCCACAACGCCAGCACCAACTGACTGCCCGGCAACAGGGTCAGGCGATACCCGGCCCAAGCCAGAAGCAGGTAGATCGTGGTCCAAGCGACGGGGAAGACCCAGTTCGGCGGAGTGAATCCGGGTTTTTGCAGGGCAGCGTACCAATCGCCGGGCTTGAAAATAATGCCGGTACTCGCCGCTGCACAGCAGGCAATCAGGAAAATATAAAAGGTCATCTGTGGTCCTTGGCTTGAGGAGTCTGGATCAGGAGGGCCCAACGGCCGTCTGAGGATTGGATGCCGATCGCGTGGAAAAGTCCGCCCGCGCGGTCAAGTATCGGTTTCGTTCAGGGACGCGTACCACTGTGCATACAGCGTATGAGTCACCTTGTGTCTGTTGAGATCGGGCGAGCCGTCATCCCACCAGACTGGTCCACGCTCTCCTAGCGCCACTTTGGCGGTGTTGACAGCGCCCCTTGCCGCCTTGAGTTGCGCCGGGTCACCTGAGGCCTTTGCCGACTTCACCGCCCGCCGCGCAGTCATGAGCTCGTTTACCCATCGCTGACGTTCGTCGTCATTTAGCCCAGGATTGGAGCAGCGCCACAGCTGATCCTTGACGACAAAATATCGCCCGTCTGGGGTAGTAGGGTTCATTTCAGTGGCTCCTCGCGACGTCGGTGCATGCACCTTTTTAAAGATACACAGGTACTCGGCCTGATCGTCTACCCTTTGTGCCATTCGAATGAACTGTATAGCGACTGCGAGGCCTTATCCGTACATCCAGTAAGGGAGCGATTCAGATGAACAACGATCAATTCGGTCAAGACGACGTGCAGCGCTTGCATCAGCGGGTTGCGCAAGAACTGGGTATCACCCCCGACGAGCTGAAAACCTGGATGATCAACGACATCGAACGAGTAACCGAGGGCGGGAAGGACGTAGGCCATATGGTGGTGTTCCGCGAGTCGACCCCATCTGACATCCTCGACAAGCTGCAGCACCGGCAAAGCCAGTTCACCGCTATGACGGGCGTCATCCAGCTGGATTGACCTGTCCCGGCAGACCTATGTGATGACCGCCCCGGCGTTAATTAGTTGGTTCGACTGCCGGACGCTTGCCTAGCGGCAGCTTCGCTATCATCGCCAGTACATGTTCTTCGACCTGCTCAAGGGTCCACGGCTTGTCCACGCACATGACGTTGTTTTCGACAAGGCCTTCGTAGTGGTCGACGAGAACGAAGGGAAGCGTGGGATAGGCATGGGAGAGCGTGGTGGTGAGGTCTACACCATTCATTACACCGGGGAGAGTTGCACAGGCCACCACAACGCTGATTGAAGACTGCGGATGCTGCACATATTCCATGCCTCGATGGACGTCCGCGAAAGCCTCTACTCGCAGCCCCAAGCCGCGCATGGCCTCTCTGATCCGCTGCAGCATTGCCGATTCGAACACCACCACTGCCGTGCCTGGGGCGTCGGAAGTATCCGTTGAGCGTCTCATATCAGTGCCTGCCATTGTGCGTCTGGGGTTGAGCATGGCACGTGTTTGGCGAAACCGTTTTTTAATTTCAGTTAACTCATCAATCGGCCAATGTCGCACGTGCGAACCCTCAACGGGGCCCCTCGGTTCCGGAGGCACTCTGATGAATCGGATCAGGACCGCCCGCATTGGGATGAACTGCAACACAGGATCAATGCCCAACGTGATACCCAACGCAGGACACTTGTCATGAGCGAAGAAAAAGAAGCCCCAACGAAAGAAGACGTTCCAGCTCACTCCACTGAGGAGGAGAAGGAACGTCTCAAGGATTTCAACAAGGACGGCATTCCGCCCGGGTCGAGCTGATCAACTCAGCGATAGCGCTCCAGCCAGTGCGCGTAAGGTGCGGGCAGCGTCCAGGACGCGTTGTCCACGCCCAGCTCCTTGGCTGCGAAGTATGCCCAGTGCGGGTCGGCCAAATGGGCGCGTCCCACCGACACCAGGTCCAGCTGGCCGGCTTCGACTGCAGCGTGCGCGAGTTGCGGTGTGCCGAAGCCCCACGCGGAGGTGACTGGCAGTCCCGCTTCGCGTCGAACGCGCTCGGCCACAGGCCCCATGAATGCCGGGCCCCATGGGATGTTGGTGTCCGGAATCGTGAAACCTACGCTGACGCTCAGCAGGTCCAGCCCCCCCTCCTTGAAACGGCGGGCCAGTTCGATCGACTCAGTCAATGTCTGCTCATCCCGCCCGTCGTATTCGATGACCCCAAAGCGCGCGGTCAGTGGCAGGTTCTCAGGCCACACCTCACGAACAGCTGCCAGGGTTTCCAGCAGGAAGCGGCTGCGGTTTTCAAAGCTGCCACCGTAGGCATCGGTGCGCTGATTGGAATGTTCGGAGAAGAAGCTTTGACCCAGATAGCCGTGGGCGAAATGCAACTCGATCCATTCGAAGCCTGCTTCACGAGCGCGGCGTGCTGCATCGACGAAGTCCTGACGTACCCGAGCGATATCGGCCAGGGTCATTTCTTGCGGCACCTTCGGCAGGTTGGCACCGAACGCGATTGGAGAAGGGGCGATGGTTTTCCATCCACGAGGGTCGTTCTCAGCGATGTGATCATCGCCTTCCCAAGGGCGATTGGCGCTGGCCTTGCGACCTGCGTGGGCGATCTGGATGCCGGGCACGGCGCCTGCGGCCTTAATGGCTTTTACCGCCGGGACGAAGGCCTGGGCATGCTCGTCGCTCCAGATACCGGCACAGCCCGGGGTGATACGGCCCTCGGGGGAAACGGCTGTGGCCTCGACCACGATCAGACCCGCACCGCCGCGCGCCATGCTTGCCAGATGCACATGGTGCCAGTCGTTGATAATGCCGTCGTCAGCCATGTACTGACACATCGGCGGGATGGCAATGCGGTTTCGCAGGGTGACGTCTTTGAGCGTGAAGGGTTCGAACAGTGCTGACATGGGAAGATTCCTCGTGTGAGTGTTTCGCTTGTTCGATAGTATTCGAAATATAGCGTTTTTTGAACCCCCCCGCTATCATGCCCTCATGCGTGCCTTCAAACATCCCATCCCCTCCGACGTCACCCTCGAGCGCCTGCTTTATGCGCTGAGTGACCCCGTTCGGCTGGAAATCGTTCGCTGCCTGGCAGGGGTAGAGGAGGCGTCGTGTGGAGAACTGGATGGCGGTCGACCGAAGTCAACGATGTCCCATCACTTCCGTGTATTACGCGACGCAGGGCTGGTTCATACCCGCAACGTTGGCACGACGCACATGAACTCCCTGCGCGCCGAGGATCTGGATCAACGGTTTCCCGGGCTCTTGTACAGCATTCTTGCCCAAGCCTGAGCGGTCTCGCAATGGTCAGCTTGAATCGCTTTATTCTGGGGGCAATCCCTGCACTATCCGCCCGGCGTCGGAACGGGTCAGCGAGTAATCGAAAAATTGTCGATAGAAGTCCATCGTCTGGCGTTCGATATCGACGTCCCCGAACAGCGTTGGATGCAGCTGCTTCGCCGCCCACTGGATCTGTAGCGCAACTTCGGTGCCATAGCGATCCCATGGAAATACACCCGCAGGATTGCGCAACACGTGCTGATTCTTCACCGCCGTCAGTTGTTGCAGTAATGACGCTTGCGCTGCCTGATCAAGGTGACCCGCGCCGGCGGCCAGTATCAGCACGTCAGGCTGCCAGTCGAGTAGCTGCTCGGCCGAAACGATTTGCATGTTGCCCCGCAAACCAACGGCGGCATTGCGGCCACCGGCAATCTTTATCCATTCATTGATCAGCGTATCGCTGCCGTCTACCTTCAGTGGGTTGATCGAAGCGATGTGCAGCACGCGTGGACGTTGCTCCATGGACACGTGTGAAATCCTGCTGCTCACATCCGCCGCCTGTTGATCGAGGTAGCGGTTATAGGCCTCGGCCCTAGCCATCGACGTTTGTGATCCGAGCGTCTGCGCCGTGGCGAGCATCGAACGCTGCAAGCCGGGAAGGTCCGTGTAACCCATGCGCATCACGGGCAGGCCGACTTGCTCGTAGGCCACTGACTGCCGGTCTGCCAGGGCGGTAAAGACCAGATCGACATGCTGGCCGAGCAGACCTTCCACATTGAAAGCGGTGCCGTCCACGCGTGTGGCAGTGTTCAGTTCCGGGAGGACCTTGAACATCCAGGGCTGACTGCGGGGGTGGTTGACCGTTGCGACGATCCGCGAGCCGGCCCCCAGTGTCATCAGCAGGACATGATGGGCGTACCAGGCGTCGGCGATGTGCACGGGGTCATGGGGTACGGTGACCGAATGACCGCTATCGTCCACGACCTGGCGAGCCCCGGGGGTCTCAGCGGCGGCGTGTGCGAAAAGACACGTCATCAGCAGGCAGCCGGTCGTCGCTTTGGCCCAATGCCTGATGGGACGCGCCGCTTTCAAAGGTCCACCTGAATCGATGCCTGCAGCATACGCGGTGCGGCGGGCGTGGCGCTGGCCTGACCCGCCCCGGTGTAACCGTTCAGGCCTCCGGGAACGATGTTGGTCCAGTAATGCTCGTTACCCACATTGGTCATTTCCAGGCGATAAACCGTGTCGCGCTTCATCAGGCGGGTGCTGTAGCTCGCGCCGATATCGAACGTTTCATAGCTGCCGACCCAATGATCGTTGCTGTCGTCGGTGGGACGAGGGCCGACGTAACGGGCGTTCAGATTCACTGCAAGGCCTGGGACCTGATCGATGCGGTACTCCGTCAACAGGCTCGCCGTTACCCGTGACAACCCGACGATACGCGTGTTTTCGGTACTGGCATTGCCTGTCGAAAGCAGCTTGGGATCAAGCCAGGTGAGGCCGCCGTACATCTTCAGGTTCTGCGTAACGTTGCCATCGGCCAGAAACTCCAGGCCACGATTGCGCTGTTGACCGGCGATGGCATAGACATTGTCCGCCTGGGTGTAGGCGAAGGGGCGCTTGATCTGAAACGCAGCCAGCGACAGGTTGACGCCGCTGACCACCCACTTGCTGCCCAGCTCCCACATGCGGCTGCGATAGGGCGAAAGGATGCTGCCCGCGTTGCTGCTGCCTGCAGTGGCGCTGTCGCCTTGCTGCAGGCTATCGGCGTAAGTCAGGTACAGCGTCAGATCGTCGACCGGTTTATACAACAGGCTGCTGGCGGTGCTGACACCTGAGTCTTGCGATGAAGTGTGGGCGCCGGCCAGGGTGTAGTTATCGGCAGTCAGACGGCTTTGGCTGCCGCTGAGCATCAGGCTCCATTGCGGCGTGAAAGTCAGGGTGTCGCCAACGATGAACGAGCGCTGCTTGGCATTGGCCGAATGATAGCGATGGGTGAAGTCGGGATAGTCCGGCTCTGCAAAGCTCGACGGATCGCTCAGGCTGGCAGTGCCCAAGGTCTGGGCGCTGCCTGCCACCGGGTTGTAGTTGTCCCAGTTGAAACCGGTCAGGCCGAACGTCAGCTCATGTCGGACCGGCCCGGTGTAGACGCTGCCGTTGAGGTCGGCCAGATAGCTGTTGATCGTGAAGCGGCTGGCCGTCGCGCTCGACACCGAGCTGCGGTAGGTCCCGGCGTTGTTGATCAGGGTGTTGGTGACGCCGGTCGACTCACGGTCGGCGATCTGCCGCAGCGCGCCAACGTCGAGTTTCCAGTTGCCGTCGAAGTCGTGCTTGAAATGCGCGCTGGCAGTGTCGGTGGTGTTGTTGTCGCCGGCATGGTTCTGCCCCAGATTGCTGCGCGTCGGGTCCGGCGCGTGGGGCAGGGTGACGCCTGAGGCGACGGCGGACTTGCCCGGCAAGCCTTTAGCCAGGTAGTTGTAATGGCTGAAGTGGGTCTCGATGACACTGTCTTCGCTGACCTGAAAATCGGTCGCCAGGCTCACCAGCTGTCGGCGCAGGGTGCTGCCGGATGCGTAGCTGTGGCCCTGCTCGTCAGCCAGGTTGAGGCGGTATTTGATCTTGCCTTCGGGGTCGAACGGGCCGCTCAGGTCGGCGGTTTTCAGCCAGCTTAGCCCTGTACCGACACCTAGCGTCACGCGGTTGCGGGTGAAGTCGGTCGGGCGTTTGGACAGCAGGTTGAAGGTGCCCGCCGGGTTGGCCGGACCGTACAGCGACCCTGACAGACCACTGAGTACTTCCACGCCGCCGAGTTGCTCGGCCGGGTAGTCGGTGGTCGACACCACATTGAGCCCGTCCAGACGGCTGTTCTGCACCACGCTGCCTTGCAGGCCTCGGGTTTGCGGCCTGGCGCCGTCAGCTTGTACCGAAGGCAGGTAGCGAATGATGTCCTTGAAACTCTTCAGTTGCTGACTGTCGATCAGGTCACGCGGCACGACGCTGATGGAGTAGGGCGTGTCCTGAAGGCGTCGCTGGCCCATCGGCCCCAGCGAGGCTGACTTCTCACGCGCCTGTTGCATGATGGACTCATCAGCACCCACGTCGATCGGCGCCAGGGTGACTTCATCGGCATGCGCCAGGTGCACGGCACTGCTGAGCAGTAGCGGCGCAAAGGCAAAACGTGATGAGAACGAGCGTTTCATGAATAAAGAACTCAGCAAGGGATAAAAAAACGATGGCCGTCGGCATCGATCTGCCTGACCTTGACCTGATAGAGGCGCTGCATGAGGTCGCTGTCGATGACGTCCCGGGGAGAGCCGTCAGCGATCAGTCGGCCCTCGTGCAGCACCCACGCGCGATTGGCCGATGCAAGCGCCTGGTCTGGGCGATGAGTGCTGGAAACCACGCTCAGGCCTTGTTCGGCGAGTTGTTCCAGCAGCGCCAGCAGTCGAAGCTGATGACCGTAGTCAAGGCCGGTAATGGGTTCATCGAGGACAAGCACCTGCGCGCGCTGGACCAGTGCCCGGGCAATCAGCACCAGTTGCCGCTCGCCACCGGACAAGTCGGTGTAGATCCGTGCGGCCAGGTGGGCGATACCCAGATCGTGGAGAGCCTGCTCGATAAGTTCCTCATCGGCGCGGTCCGGGGCGTGCATCAGTCCGGTCGTGGGCAAGCGGCCTTGCGCGACGATATGGAAGACGCTGAACGGAAAGCCCGGCACATGGTGTTGCGGGACGTAAGCCAGATGCCGGGCAATGCTGCGTCGATTCAATGTGGGCATCGGCTGGCTTTGAAGGCTAACCTGCCCGGCAGTGGGCGCTAGCAACCCCAGCAGGATTCGAAGCAGGGTGCTTTTGCCCGCGCCATTGGCGCCGAGCAGCGCGATATTATCGCCAGGGTTAATGGTCAGCGAAATGCCATTCAGGACCTGGCGGTTGCCGATGCGATAGCTCAGCCTCTCGGCCTGCAAGCGCGTCATAGCCAGCCCTTGCGCACGCGATGCAGCACCAGCACGAACGCAATTGCGCCGAACAGCTCGGTGATGATGCCTAGCGGAATTTCGCTCGCTGAAACGCTGCGGGCGATGCCATCGGCCGCGAGCAGAAAAACCCCGCCCAGACAGGCGCTGACCGGCAGCAACCGGGTGTTGCTCGGGCCGACCAGCAATCGCGCCAGATGCGGCACCAGCAGACCGATCCAGCCCACCATCCCTGCAAGGCTGACCGTAAGCGCACAGATCAACGTTGCCAGAATGATCACGCCATAGCGGATCTTCTGTACCGGCACCCCCAGGCTCAGGGCTTCGTCATCGCTTAGCGACAGGGCATCGATGGCGCGTCCAGCCAGGCACAGCAGCGCGATAGCCAGCATCAGCACGGGCGCTGTGAGCCACAGCGTGTATCGGTCTATTGCGCTTAAGCTGCCAAGCAGCCAGTAAACAATGTTCGGCAGTTGATCGACCGGGTCGGCCAGATATTGTGTGATGGACAACAGCGAGGTGAACAGGGCATTGGCGACGATGCCGCCGAGCACCAGCAGCACAATCGATGGCGACTGAAACATATGCGCGATGCCTACGCCGACGACGACCGCGATCAGACCGGTCACGCTCGCCAACACTGCAATCGACAGTGGATGCAGATGCCAGACAATCCCCAGCGCCGCACCGAAGGCGCAGCCACTGAGTACCCCGAGCAGTCCCGGCGATACCAGCGGATTGCGAAATACCGCCTGATACGCTGCGCCCGAAACCGAAAGCCCGGCGCCCACCAGAACCCCGGCGACAATACGCGGTGCGCGGGCGTCGATCAGCAGGCTGTGGATCAACTGAAACCGTTCCGATGGCATGTCACTGACGCCACACCAGGTCGCCAGAAACCAGCCCAGATCGATGACCGAAATGGCGTAGCGACCCAGCAGCAAAGACACCAGCGTTGCGATGACGAGCAAAAGAAAACTGAGCAGGGTCAGCGGCAGGGGCGCTCGAACAGGCATCGGACACTCGGGTTGGGAAGTATACAAAACTATACAGCGATAATGCCGGATGCTCTACGTGACGGGTCGCCGCAGGATTAATCTTCATGTGTGCGAGGGTGGCGCGCTAATACCCGTTTACCGGCCGGCATACTTGACCCTAATCTGCGGGCAGGCGCGCACTTATGGTCTGAACATTGCTATGACCTTGGTGCAGGGGCCGTAACATCCGAAATTTGACGTTAAGGCATTCCTGCACCCCTCCTGTAGATATATAGCGACGCGTTCCCCGATGAGCGTGTCATGGAGCCAGCCTTTGAGTACTCTCTCGGAAATTGCAGCAAATCTGTTGAAGCGTGAACGTTTGACCGAAGGCTCCAGCGTCGAAGTATCGAGGCAGGGCGTGATGGGTTGGGAACAACTAATGGCGCTGTCGCAGGAAAAAGACGTGCACAAGTGGCAAGCGGCACTCAACGAACTCATCAGCCACACGCCCGGAAAGCGTCGCGTGACAGTATTACGGGTAATCCAGGGCGGATTGGCGTGATCGACGATGTCCGTTAGGCGCTATTATCGGGCTTGTTGGCGTTAGTCAGCACTTGATCAACGGCGTACAGTCGCAACACTGTCCTTGCCATGATCGGATTTCATCGATGAGCCGTCCTCGTTTTCTCCCTGACAACTTCACCCTGACCCTGGTTGCGGTGGTGGTCATTGCCAGTTTTCTTCCCGCCACCGGCCAGGTTGCCATCGGGTTTGGCTGGTTGACCAATGCTGCCATTGCGTTGCTGTTCTTTCTGCATGGCGCCAAGTTGTCGCGTGAATCCATCATCGCCGGCGCCGGTCATTGGCGCTTGCATCTGTTGGTATTCAGCCTGACGTTCGTGGTCTTTCCGCTGTTGGGTCTGGCGCTCAAGCCGCTGCTGTCGCCGCTGATCGGCAAGGACCTGTACATGGGCATCCTGTATCTGTGCGCATTGCCTGCGACGGTACAATCGGCGATCGCCTTTACCTCCCTGGCGCGCGGAAATATTCCGGCAGCGATCTGCAGCGCGGCGGCATCGAGTCTGTTCGGGATTTTCCTCACCCCGTTGTTGGTAACGCTGCTGTTGAACGTGCACGGCGAGGGCGGTTCAACGGTGGATGCGATCGTCAAAATCAGCCTGCAGTTGCTGTTACCGTTCGTGGTGGGGCAAATCGCTCGCCGCTGGATCGGTGCTTGGGTAGGGCGTAACAAGAACTGGCTGAAATACGTGGATCAAGGTTCGATTCTGTTGGTGGTGTACGGCGCATTCAGCGAAGCGGTGAACGAGGGCATCTGGCACAAGATTCCCTTGTGGGACCTGGCCGGGCTGGTGGTGGTCTGTGCTGTGGTGCTGGCTCTGGTGCTGTCGATCGCAACGCTGCTGGGCAAGCTGTTTGGCTTCAGCCTTGAAGATCGCATCACGATCCTGTTTTGCGGCTCCAAGAAGAGTCTGGCCACTGGTGTGCCGATGGCTCAAGTGTTGTTTGCCGGCAGCACTATCGGGGTCCTGATCCTGCCGCTGATGTTGTTTCACCAGATTCAACTGATGGTCTGCGCAGTGCTGGCCCAGCGTTATGCCAAGCGCAATGAGTCGGTGTCGGAAATGATGGCTCAGATTGATCCCTGATCGAGCTGAGGACTGGCCTGGCCTTTGAGCCTACGAAAAGCCCCGATATTTCGGGGCTTTTCGTAGGCCGCTTCAGGCCTCTGCCAGAAGCTCTTCGTATTCCTTGACGTACTCTTTGGCCAGCGACTGTTTCTCCTGCTCATCGAGCAGCTTGCCTGCCATCTGGAAAAACTTGTTTTCCTCTTCCTTGAGATGGTGATGGACTTTCTCCGACAGCTTCTTCGCTGTCGCCAGCCAGGACGGGCTGGACATCTCGGTTTCGTCCAGTGTCTCCATTAACTCGTCCATTTCATGATGCTCGGAAATGGCATGGCGGCTCAGGTCAACACCGTTGTCGTACTGCATCAGGGGAATATAGAAAAAACGCTCCTCTGCAGTTTCGTGCGCCTGCAGCTCGGCTTTGAGCTGTCCATAGGCTTCGACGCGCTCCTTGTTTTCCCCATGGGTCTTAACCAGCGCCTCGGCATAGCCGCGCTGGCGTTCATGGCTTTCTCTTAAGGCTTCGAAGATATTCACAAGGGCTTCCTCAATCGGGATCAGGTTCGGTGCATATCCTAGACCTCGACTGAGCAGCTGTCGTTCACAGGGCGAAGTGGCATAAGCATAGATCCATACGTTTCTTTCATAATTTTTGGCAGTTTTTATAATCAAAACGACTTTCATCTTTTGCGCTCATGCTTCTCAGGCCTGAACGCGTCATCTATCCAGCTCTCTCTTTTTATTCCAAGGATCGCCATGTCGCTACGCAAACTCATCGTCGCTTCTGCATTATTGCTGGCGACGGTCACGGCACACGCCGAGCAAGTCATCAACATCGGATACCAGCGCTCTTCAACGCTGTGGATCTTGCTCAAAAATGACGGCCAGCTGGAACAGCGGCTCAAGCCATTGGGCTTTACCGTCAATTGGCATGAATTCAGCAGCGGCCTGTTGAGCGCAATGAACGCGGGGAGCGTGGACCTGCACGCTGACGTGGCCGACGCGTTTGCGCTGTTCACTCAGGCAGCCAACACACCGCTGACTTATTACGCGCGAGAAAATCCATCACCGAGTGCTCAAGCGATCATCGTGCAGGACGGTTCGCCGATCCGCAGCCTCGCGGATCTGAAGGGTAAGTCGGTCGCTGTCTCCAAAGGTTCGGGCAGTCATTTCCTGCTCATCTCGGCGCTCAAGAAAGTGGGGCTGACGCTGGCCGATATCAAGCCGGTTTACCTGGAAGCCCCCGATGGTGTGGCCGCATTCTCCAGCGGCAACGTCGATGCATGGGCGATCTGGGACCCGTTTTTCGCAACCCAGCAACGCGAGCATCACGTTCGTGTGTTGGCTGACGGCACCGAGGGTATCGCCAACTACAACCGTTTCTACGTCGCCAATACCCGCTTTGCCAAGGCTCATCCTGAGGTACTGCAAGTGGTGTTCGACACCCTTCGCCAGACCGGCCAGTGGGTCAAGGGCCATCCGCAGGAAGCGGCGAAGAAACTCGCGCCGCTGTGGGGCAACATTGCGCCTGAAACCGTGGAACTGGCCAACAGTCGCCGCAGCTATGACATCGTCCCGGTCAAGGTCGACGAGTTGGCCGAGCAGCAACGCATTGCCGATGACTACTCCGAGGCCAGGTTGATTCCCAAGCCCCTGAAGATTTCCGATATTTCGGTCTGGGTTCCGCAAGCCCAACCCACATCCGAATAAGGCAGGAGAACGTTCATGAGCCGTCAAATTCACCTGTCTGCCTTTCTTTTGACCGGGCCGGTCATCCACAGTCACGCGGCCTGGCGTCATCCGGAAACGCTGGGCAATTATCTCGATCCTGATTATTACGCGCGCACCGCACGGGTGGTGGAAGAGGGGTTATTCGACTTTCTGTTCTTTGCCGATCGCCTGGCCGTCGGCGATCAAATGGGCGGTTCGCGGGATATTGCCCTGCGTTACGGCGCCCAGGATGCCACGCGGCTGGACCCGCTGCCGATCCTCTCGTACCTGGTCGGGCAGACCCGCAAGCTGGGACTGGGAGCGACCCGTTCGACCACCTACTACGAACCCGCGCATATCGCTCGGGAGTTCGCCACCCTCGATCATCTGTCCAAGGGGCGAGCGGCCTGGAATATCGTGACCTCGATGAATGACAGCGAAGGGCGTCTGTTCGGCAAGGACAAGCATCTGGAGCATGATCTGCGTTACGACCGCGCCGATGAGTTCGTCGAAGTTGCGCTGAAGCTCTGGCGCAGCTGGGCGCCGGGCGCTTTGAAGCTTGACCGCGAGAGTGGTGTGCTGGCCGATCCGGACAAGATCACATCGGTGCAGCATCAGGGCGAGTGGTTCAAGGTCGAAGGCCCGTTGAACATTCCGCGCACACCACAGGGCAGGCCGGTACTGATTCAGGCGGGTTCGTCGGGGCGGGGTCGGCGCTTCGGCGCGCGTTGGGCCGAAGCGATCTTCACCATTCATCCGCACCTCCAAGCCATGCAGGCCTTTCGCGAGGACGTGCGTGGGCAGGTGGTGCAGCAGGGGCGTGCAGCTGATAGTTGCAAGGTGCTGACCGCCGTGATGCCTTTTATCGGTGGCAGCGAGGCCGAAGCCCGGGCCAAACGCGACAGGCACAATGCGCTGGCGCGGCCAGAACTTGGATTGGTGACGCTTGCCTCGCAGCTGAACGTCGATCTTTCGCCATTTGCCCTGTCGTCCACGCTGGCCGAGGTGGCGCGTGCCCCCTCGATCCACCCGGCGGCGGCGGAGAAACTGTTGATGCAAGGGGCAGACACCACGCTGGAAGAATTGGGCAGAATCTTTGCCAGCAGCGTGCGCGTTCCGCAATTGGTAGGCACCGGCGCACAGATCGCCGATCAACTGGCCGAGCTGTTCACCCAGGGGGGCTGTGACGGTTTTGTGATTTCCCCGGCGTATCTACCGGGGTCGTTCAGCGAATTCGTCGAAAGCGTGATCCCCCATTTGCAGCGTAAGGGGCTGTTCCGTAAGGCCTACGAGGGCTCGACCTTGCGTGAGCATCTGGGGCTCGCTGCGCTGGAAGATTGATCGCACGGCATCGTGCTGTACCCAATGACGCGAGTTCTATGGGAGTGCATTCATTCGCGAAAGGACTGTAAGGCGATAGCGATATATGAGGGCACCGGCCAATGGCGAATGAATTCGCTCCACAGGTCGGCCCGCTATCGCCTGCCTGCGCTACGGTTACCCGGACAAAACGGATACGAATCTGCACCCCGTACAGCAATCCGACAGCATCCCCTGATCGATTGCGGGCTGACATCCGAAACATGCTGCGTATGATGGGCCCGACGTTTTCTCTCAAAGGGCTCGTTCTCAATGATGAAGTTTTTCGCCGCGCTGCTCTGTGTGTTCACAGGTTTCGCTCATGCCGAACCTGCACTGCTCACGGATCTGGCCTTGCCTTATCTGGCTGCCGCACCGGCAGACTGCAAAGACAAACCGCTGATCATCTTCCTGCACGGCTATGGCAGTAACGAACGCGACCTGTTCGGCATCAAGGACGAGCTGCCGCAGGATTACACCTACCTTTCCGTGCGTGCGCCCGCCGAGGTCGATGGGGGTGGCTACAAGTGGTTCACCCAGGACACCGATCAAGCCGAGTATGAAGGCGTGACCAGTGATGTGGACAAAAGCACCGACAGCCTCAGGACCTTCATCCAGCAGGCGACCGAAAAGTACGCCACGCAGCCGAACAAGGTGATTCTGGTGGGCTTCAGCCAGGGCGCGATGATGAGTTATCAGATCGGCCTGCAGTATCCGCACCTGGTGCGCGGCATTGCGCCGCTGAGCGGCAAGATCCTCGCCGCGCTCAAGGCCCGGCTGAAACCCAATGATCAGCTCAAGCCACTGAACGTGTTCATCGGACATGGTTCGGCGGATAATCGCGTACCGTTTTCCGGCGCCACCGAAGCGCAGACCCTGCTGGAAAATCTGCTCATCAGCCCCGAATTCCACGCCTATGCGGGGGCAGGGCATACCATCACGTCGGCAGAAGTGGGGGATTTGAATGTGTGGATTGAGCAGACGCTGGCGGCTCACTGACGGTCTTCTGCAGCCGCACGGCCTGCCAACGGTTTTTCGAGCGTCGCCGTCGGTAAGCCGGAAGGTTGCATGACGGGCTGGTCAGCTACGGATGTCGACAAGCCTTGTCGCAAATGCCGACAGGGTCCTGTGCCCAACCGATCGATCACAACCCCTGACTCCCCCGAATCAACTCATACGCCCGGCGCACCAGCGGGTTGACCGTGTTGGGGCGGATCCACAAGTGATACGTCACGTCCGGCATTCGCGGCAGGCCATCGGCTTCGCCCAGAACACGCATGTCCGGCCCCAGCATTTCCATACTGCGGGCCGTCACGCCCAGCCCGGCGCGAGTGGCGGCCTTGATGCCGATCAGGTTCGAGGCCAGGTACGCCTGGCGCCAGGCAATGTTTGCCCGCTCCAGCGCCTCGATGGCATGGCGCCGATAGATGCTTGGCTCGTCCACCAGAATCAATGGAATCGGCTCGCCCGGCACATGCTGGTACTGCGCAGAACAGATCCACCACACCGGCGAGGTGCGCAGGGCGAAGCCTTCAAGGCTTGGGTCTTCGCGCGTGGAAATCACCATGTCGACCTTGCCGCGATGCAGATCGTCCATCAGAAACGGGCTGCGCCCCACGTCGATTTCCAGCCGCAGCTTTGGGGCCGAACGGGCGATGTGGCTGAGAATAGGCGGCAGGATGGTATCGGCGATGTCGTGAGGCGAGCCGATCCGCAGTACCCCGCTGAGACTGTTTTCCCGCAGCGAACTGAGCGCATCGTCGTTCAGCGAGAGCATTTGCCGGGCATGACGCAGCAGTTGGCGCCCGGCCTCGGTAAGTTGCTTGTGCCGACCCTGCTTCTGGAACAGGCTGACGCCAATCTGCTGTTCCAGACGTTGCATGTGCTGGGTCACCGAGGACTGCGTGCGCGAAAGCCGGGCGCCGGCGCCCGCAAAGCTGTGGTGGTCGACGACGGCGACGAAGGTGCGTAGCAGTTCGAGGTCGAGAGTGGTGGACATAACGTGATACTCGGCAGTCAGGTCGAAGTGCAATCTCTGTAGGAGAAGTCGGAGTTTACGACGGCAGCGAACACGGCGGATCAGTTGCAGTTGAATCGCCGGCACCTTGCGTTCGTTCCAGCGCATGCCTCAACAAGCTGGGTTTAACCCCCCCCCCCGCATACGCTTCAGCAGCACCGTATTGCATCAGCTGAACAGGTTAATACATTACGTATTCTTATATTTTCTTAAACCCACATTCTCAAGCGCGCTACGTTTGACCAATGAACACGAGCTTTTGTCTTAAAGAACTAATCCTGAAAACCAGAAAGTTATAACCATATTTGATATTTGAATTTCCGTTGTCTGCGTCCTCTCCCTAGGATGCGGTTCATTACAAGGCGCTGACCCACCAACGTCGTAAGCGCCGAGCCGATGATTACTCAGGGGAAGTCCATGCCGTACACACACCCGCCCGTCACCCTTTTTCTACCTTTACTCATGGGCGCTGCGCTGACCTTGGGCGCCAGCTTCGGTGCCCAGGCCGATGCCACCCTGGACAAAATTGCCGAGCGTCATCGCGTGGTGGTCGGCGTGTTGCTGTCAGGTGGGCCGTTCGGTTCCATCGACCCAAGCGATCAAACACCCAAGGGCTTGAACGTCGACATGGCTGAAGATATTGGTCGCCAGCTTGGAGCCCAGGTCGAGCTGGTGCCGGTACTGCCAGCCAACCGCGTGCAGTTCCTGCAACAGGGCAAGGTCGATTTGCTGATTGCCAACATGGAATGGACGGCAGAACGCGGCCAGCAACTGGGTTTCGTGCCCACGCCGTTTTATCGCGTGGGCGGCACAGCGGCCGTGCTCAAGGACAGCAAAATCACCCGCTGGGAAGACCTCAAGGGCCAGCCGGTTTGCACTTCGCAAGGCAGCAGCTACGTCAAACCGCTGACCGAGTTCGGTGCACAACTCAAGGCGTTCAAGAGTTCTTCCGAGTCGCTCCTGGCCTTGCGCGGCAACAACTGCGTCGCCGCTGTGCACGACGCCACGCTGATTAACCCGTTGGTTGCCGACAGCGCTGAATGGAAGGACTACCGCGCAATCACCCCGGAACTCAATCCTGCCCCGTCGGTGATCTGGACCCGCCCCGGCGAGGCCGACACCCAGGCCCGGCTCGACACCATTGTCAAAGGCTGGCACCGCAGCGGCTGGCTGATCGAGGGCGAAAAACGCCATCACATCACCCCGGCCTCGCCAGCGCTGGTCGAGTTGCATGACAAATTCCAGGCCACCGGCGCGTGAGTCATCTTTCTCTTTCATGCACCTTTCAAGGCATTCGTTCATGAGCAGTTTCTCCTTCGGCAAGACCCTGTCCGTGCTTGGCATTTCCATCGGCCTTGCCATGGGCGCGACCCTGGCCCACGCCGACGCCACGCTGGACAAGATTCAGCAGCGCCACAAAATCAGCATCGGCGTGATCCTTAGCGGTCCGCCGTTCGGCACCATCGACCCGAAGACCGGCGAGCACTTGGGCTACAACGTCGAGCTGGCCAAGGGCATTGCGCAGAAATTGGGCGTGGACCTGGAAACCGTTTCGGTGCTGGCGCCCAATCGCGTGCAGTTCCTGCAACAGGGCAAGGTCGACATCCTGATCGCCAACATGCAGTACACCGACGAGCGCGCCGGCATTCTCGACTACGCGCCGACCCCCTATGAAGAAGTCGGTGGCGCGGCACTGATTCGCAAGGGCGCGGGCATCAGCACCTGGGAAGACCTCAAGGACAAGCCGGTGTGCGTGTCCCAGGGCAGCAACTTCATCAAGCCGCTGCAGGAAACCTATGGTGCCCAGATCAAGGCCTTCCGCAGCCAGTCCGAGTCGCTGCTGTCCCTGCGCGGCAACGGTTGTGTGGCGGCCGTTCACGTCAGCCCGACCATGCACGCGCTGCTCGATGCCCCCGAATGGGCCGACTACAACATTCCGCTGGCCAGCGACCTGATTCCGTCGAAATCGGTGATCTGGGTGCGCAAGGGTGAGCACGACACCCAGGCGAAAATCGACGCGATCATTCGCGACTGGCACCGCAGTGGCTGGCTGATCGAAGTCGGCGAGCGCACGGGCATGGCGCCTTCCCAGGCCCTGCGTGATCTGCACCAACAGTTCAGCAACGCCGCGCCTCTTGCCGCTCAATAACGGAGGCCCACGATGAGCCGCGATCTGTTCCAGACCTTGCAGCAACTGCTCGGCGCCAGTCATGTGTTGCCGGGCGACCCGTCCATCGCGCAGCTGACCGACAAGCAGGGCACTTATGTTGGCCAGGCGCTGGCGGTAGCGCGGCCGGCCAACACCGAAGAGGTCGCGGCGGTAGTCAGGGCCTGTGTCGCGCATCGTGCGCCGATCGTGGTGCAGGGCGGCAACACCGGATTGATGGGCGCGGCCACCCCGGACGCCAGTGGGCGTTCGGTGCTGCTGATTCTCGATCGCTTGAATCGCGTGCGCGAGGTGGATACCGACAATGACACGCTGACCGTTGAAGCTGGCTGCATCCTGCAGCACGTGCAAGACGTCGCCCGCGAGGCAGGTCGCTTGTTCCCGCTGAGCCTGGGCGCGGAGGGCAGTTGCACCCTCGGCGGCAATCTGGGCACCAATGCCGGAGGCACGGCGGTGTTGCGCTATGGCAATACCCGCGAACTGACCCTGGGTCTGGAAGTGGTCACGGCCGAGGGCGAAATCTGGAATGGCCTGCGCGGACTGCGCAAGGACAATACCGGATACGACCTGCGCGACCTGTACATCGGCAGCGAAGGCACGCTGGGCATCATCACTGCCGCGACCTTGAAGCTGTTTCCGCTGCCCAAAGCCCGAAGCACGGCTTTTCTGGCCTTCGATTCGCTGGCTCAGGCGGTGAGTTTCCTGTCCCACGCCCGAGCCGGTTTTGGCGCAAGCCTGACGGCATTCGAATTGCTGACCGCCGATTGTCTGACATTACTCCGCGAGCAGTTTCCAGAGGGGCCACAACCTTTTAGCAATGCGCCGCAACCCTGGTTCGCGTTGCTGGAACTGTCGGACAACCACAGCGACGCCCATGCGCGTCAGGCATTCGAGGATGTGCTGGGTAGCGCTTTCGAGGAAGGTTTGCTGTCTGACGCGCTGATCGCCGAGAGCCTGGCCCAGAGCGAGGCGCTGTGGTTGCTGCGCGAGAACATGAGCGAGGCGCAGAAGCGTGCCGGTCGCAACATGAAGCACGACATCTCGATCCCCATCTCACGCATCGTCGATTTCGTCGAACACACCGACGCCTTGCTGCAGCAGCACTTTCCCGGCGTGCGCAATTTCACCTTCGGCCATCTGGGCGACGGCAACCTGCATTACAACGTCGCGCATCCACTGAACTCGACGGTCGAGGCGCACATGGCCCGTTACGCCGAACTCAGCGAGCGGGTGCATGACAGCGCCCACGCCTTCGGCGGCTCGATCAGCGCCGAGCATGGCATCGGTCAACGCAAGCGTGCGATGTTGCCGCGCTACAAAAGCCCGGTCGAACTGGATCTCATGCGCCGGGTGAAACAGGCGCTGGACCCCCTCAATCTGCTCAACCCAGGCAAGGTCCTGGCGAGCATCGACAGCCGGAGCACCGCGCCATGAGCGTTCGTTTATCCAAGCGCATCCAGCGCGTTTCCCTGTCCGCTAATGCCGCCGCTAAATCCCAGGCCACGGCCTTGCGTGAAGCCGGTCGCGACATTCTGGACTTGACCACCGGCGAGCCGGATTTCGATACGCCCGAGCACATCAAGCAAGCGGCCTGCAAAGCCATCCACGGCGGCGCGACCAAGTACACGCCCACGCCCGGAGTGAAGGCCCTGCGCGAGGCGATCCAGCGCAAATTGCAGCGGGAAAATCGTCTCGACTATTCATTGGCTTCGATCGTCGTCGGCAACGGCGCCAAGCAGATCATCTTCAATGCCTTCGCCTCGACCCTGGATGAGGGCGACGAAGTGCTGGTGCCGGTGCCTTATTGGCCGTCGTTCCCGGACATCGTGCGGGTCAACGGTGGCGAGCCGGTGTTCATCGAATGCGGCCTGGAGCAGGGCTGCAAACTGACGCCGAGCCAGCTGGCACAACACATCAACGAACGCACCCGCTGGCTGATTCTTAACGGCCCCGGCAACCCCAGCGGCGCGGTGTACAGCGAAGCGGAACTGCTGGCGCTGGCCGAGGTGCTGCGTCGCCACCCTCAGGTACTGGTGCTGCTGGACGAGCTTTACGAACACATTCGCTTCGACGGCAAGCCGCCCCTGAGCCTGCTCAACGTGGCAGCGGATCTGCAGCCGCGCGCTTTGCTGGTGGGCGGCGTATCCAAGACCTACGCCATGACCGGCTGGCGCATCGGCTTCGGCGCAGGCCCCAGGGACCTGACCGGCGCGATGGCCGTCATGCAGTCGCAATCGACGTCCGGCGCGTCATCGGTCGGACAGGCTGCGGCGCTGGCGGCGTTTGAAGGCGGTCTGGATTTTCTGCCGGAACAGGTGCAGGCCTATCAGCAGCGGCGGGACTTGCTGGTCGCGGCATTGAATGAGGTGGACGGGTTGCAGGTGCTCAAGCCCCAGGGCGGATTCTTTGTCTTCGTGCGCTGCGCGGGTCTGTTGGGACGCCTGCGTCCCGATGGCCTGCGTCTTAACGATGACGGCGATGTGGTGAATTACCTGCTGGAGCAGGGTGTGGCCGGGGTAGCCGGCGGCGCCTACGGGCTGTCGCCGTGGTTTCGCCTGTCCATCGCCACTGCCACCCGCAGCGTGATCGAAGCCGGACGCCGTATCGCCGAAGCCTGCGCGCAGCTGCGGCTCGAGGCGTCGGCATGAGTCATTGGCTGCAAGGGTTCGTCCAGTGGACGGCGCAGTTCGGGCTGAACTACAGTTTTCTGCTCGATGCCTATCAGCGCGGCTCGATGATCGACGGTGCGCTGACCACGGTCTTGTTGTGCCTGTTCACCATCATCGGCAGCCTGTTGGCCGGTGTTGCGCTGGCGGCGATGCTCACCAGCGGCAAGGCGTATCTGGCCAAACCTGCGCGGGTGTTCATTGAGGTCACCCGCAACACGCCGACGCTGGTGCAGCTGTATTGCGCGTTTTTGGTGCTGAACATGCTGCTGACTCAGGCCGTCGGCGCGGCGAACCCGCTGACGCCGTTCGCCTGGGTGGTGATCGTGATCTCGCTGCACAAGGGCGCGTTTCATGCCGAAGCCTTGCGCGCCGGCATTGAAGCGGTGCCCGCCGTGACGCTGGAAGCCGCCAGTTCCCTGGCCTTCAGCAGCCGTCAGTTGCTGTGGAATGTGCAACTGCCATTGGCCATGCGCTTTGCGCTGCCGTCGCTGATCAACAACCTGATCGACCTGGTGAAGATGACCGCGGTCGCGTCGGCGATTGCGGTCGGTGACATCACTTACGCCTCGATCATGATCTGGACCCAGAGCGATAACGTGCTGGAATTGATGATCCTGCTGTTGACGTTCTTCGGTCTGCTCAGCTTCGCCGTCAACTGCGTGGGCCGTGCCCTTGAAGCAAAACTGAGGATGCCCGGTTATGGCCATTGATTCATCCGCGAGCCTGCCGCTGTCCTGGCCGCGTCGGCATCCGGGCAAGCTGGTGTTGCTGGCTGTGCTCGCGTGGTTAGTGATAGTTGGCGCGCCGAACAGCCCGGTCTTCGCCGCGCTGTATGAGTGGTCGCCCGCCCTGGCAGTCGGCTTTGGACAGAACATCCTGATCAGCCTGTTGGCCATTGCGATTGGCTCGTTGCTGGGGCTTTTGATCGGTGCACTGGCGGTCTCGCCGTTGTGGATCACGCGACTGCCGGCGCGCATTTGGGTGCAGGTGTTTCGCAATGCGCCATGGTTGGTGCTGATTTACTTCACCACCTACGTCTTCCCGTTCGAGTTGCACATCGGCAAGTCCTGGATCGCCTTCCCGGACTGGGTGAAAGTCACCATTGGCCTGGCGTTGCCGGCCAGCGCCAACGTCGCGGAGATCTTTCGCGGGGCTATTGGCTCTATTCCCAGCACTCAATGGGAGGCCTCGCGTTCGCTGGCCTTCACCCGCGGGCAGATCTTCCGCTCGATCATCCTGCCGCAGTGCTTCAAGCGCATGTTGCCGCCATGGATGAACCTCTACGCGGTCATCACCATGGGCACTGCGCTGGCCTCGCTGGTGGGCGTGCATGACCTGATCGACACCGCGCAGATCGCCAGTAATACGGTCAACCGCACCGGCTTCACGGTGCTGATCTACTTCAGCGTGCTGGCGTTGTTTTTCGCCTATTGCTACCCGATCTCCCGACTCACTCAATTGCTGGAGCGACGTTATGCCTTCTCCTGAAACGCGCGCCGAACAGCCCCTGATCAGCCTGCGCGACATTCATCTGTCGTTTGGCAGCAACCGCGTGCTCAAGGGCATCGACCTTGAGGTGCAGCGCGGGCAGGCGGTGTCGATCATCGGTCCGTCGGGGTCGGGCAAGTCGACCATCCTGCGTTGCATCACCGGGCTACTGCAGCCTCAGCGCGGCAGCATTCGCGTGGGCGAGACCGAAGTGCACAACCTCAACAGCGAGGCTCAGCGCATCGCGTTGCGCAAGCGCGTTGGCTTTGTCTTCCAGCAGTACAACCTGTTCCCGCATCTGTCGGTGCTGGAAAACCTGGTGATAGCCCCGCGCAAGGTGCTGGGGCGCAGCTCGGTGGAGGCTGAAAAAGAAGCCCGAGCCTTGCTGGCCAAAGTGCGCATGGAACATAAGGCCGATGCCTATCCGGGCCAGTTGTCCGGTGGTCAGCAGCAGCGCGTGGCGATTGCACGGGCGTTGGCGATGCGCCCCGAGTTGATGCTGTTCGATGAAGTGACTTCGGCCCTGGACCCGGAAACCGTGGGCGAAGTGCTGACGGTGATTCGCGAGTTGACCGAGGAGGGCATGACCTGCGTGCTGGTCACCCACGAGATGCGCTTCGCCGAAGACATCAGTGACGTGGTGTATTTCACCGAAAACGGCCTGATCGTCGAGCACGGCAGCGCCGAGCAGATTTTCCAGCGCCCGACCAGCGAGCGTACCCAGGCATTTTTGCGTCATGCCCTGGGCGATGCCGGGCGCCGCCCGGTGGTCAACGGCGATCCGTATCTGTTGAGCAATATCAGCCGTTACGGCTTGTCGGTTTGACCCGGTAAAACCGTGTGGCCGGAATGCCGATGTCCTGGCCAGCAAACCCTGCAACGTCATTCGTGTGGCCAGGATCGATTGCCAGCCCCGACTATTTATAAAGGAGCACCTGATGAGCACCGAACACCGCAGCCAAGTGATTGAAGATTTCCTTCAGCGTATCCGCGTCATCCACCAGCGCGGCGTTGACCGTCATGCGTTGAAAGAGATCGTCAGCCTGCTCGAAGGCTTGGCCGAGCGCCACGATCTGTTCAACTTCGACGCCTTCCCGGCGCCGGTACCGGGCGAGGGCGATACTGCTTTCCGTTATCGCCTGAACGACAACGGCGAAACGCCGACGCTGTACATGAACTCCCTGCTACCGGGCAAAAGCACGCTGCCGCATAACCATGAAACGTGGGCTGTGATCGTGGCCGTGCAGGGTCAGGAAATCAATTACGTCTGGGCCCGTACCGACGATGGCAGCGATCCGGCGTTCGCCAGGCTGGAACTGGAAAAAGAAGTGGTGGTACAGCCCGGCACCCCGATCAGCTTCCTCGGCGAAGATCTGCACGGGATCAAGGTCGATGGCGACACCCCGACCCTGCATTTTCATCTCTACGGCCGCCCGCTGGAGTCGTTGAACGGTCGCTACGGCGTCAACGCCGAGGGCAAGGTCCTCAACTACAACGCCTCGCAAATGGCCCCCTCGATCAAGGCCTACGCATGATCGACCTCTATTACTGGCCTACGGGCAACGGCCTGAAAATCGGCATCCTGCTGGAAGAACTCGGGCAGGCATACCGCGTGTTGCCGATTAACATCCGCACTGGCGAACAGAAGCAGGAAGGGTTCCAGGCGATCAGCGCCAACGCACGCATCCCCGCGATCGTCGATCATGCGCCCAATGGTCTCAGCGAACCTCTGAGCCTGTTCGAATCCGGGGCGATTCTGAATTATCTGGCCAATAAGGCCGGGCGCTTTTTGCCGCCTGCGGGCACAGCCGACTACCAGCAGGTTCAGCAATGGCTGTTCTGGCAAGTGGGGCATGTCACGCCCTATTTGAGCCAGTTGCAGGTGTTCAAGGAGAAGGCGCCGGAGCCGATTCCATTTGCCCTTGACCTGCTCGGCGCCGAAGCCACGCGGCTGTATGGCGTGCTGGATAAACGCTTGAGTGAAGCGCCGTTCGTGGCGGGTGAATACTCGATTGCCGACATGGCAATCTTCCCGTGGATTCAGCCGCTGCGTCAGGGGCTGGATCTGGCGAACTATCCGAACATTCACGCATGGCGCGAACGCATCAAGGCACGCCCTGCCGTACAACGTGCGTATGAAAAGGGCAGGGAAGTGGCAGCGGGCGAAAAGTCCCTGGCATTGCAGTGAGTCTGTAACGCGTTGCCCGAATTCTGAATCTGTGCCCTGTGCCCTGTGCCCTGTGGGCGTGGGACTGCTGGCGAAGACGGAAAGTGCGAACACAAAAGATGCATTGAGTGTGCTGGCCGTTCGTGAACAAGCTCACTCCCACCGGATTTCGCCAGTCTCCTGATCCAGCACTACGAAAGAACCACGAGAATTCCATGAGCCAAAACGTCACCCCGCAACACCTGCAAACCTGGCTGTTCGACGGGCAGGAAATCGCCCTGTTCGACGTGCGTGAGCATGGTCAGTACGGCGAAGCGCATCTGTTTCACGGGGTAAATCTGCCCTACAGCCGGCTCGAACTGGAAGCCCGTCGGCTGGCGCCCAACCCCGGCGTACGGCTGGTGATTTATGACCAGAGCGGTAACGACGTATCGGTCAATGCCGCGCAGCGTCTGCGTGAGCTGGGCTACAGCCGCGTTCACGTGCTTGAAGGTGGCGCCGACGGCTGGCAGGCAGCGGGTTTGCAGTTGTTCGCCGGCGTGCATGTGCCATCCAAGGCTTTCGGCGAGTTGGTCGAGGAGGCCAGCCATACCCCGCACATCAGCGCCACCGAACTGGCAGCCTGGCAGGCCCGCGGCGAGCCGCTGGTGCTGCTCGACGGCCGTCCGTTCGACGAATACCGCAAGATGACCATCCCCGGCTCCGTATGCTGCCCCAACGGCGAGCTGGCCTATCGCCTGGATGATCTGGTGACGGACGAGACCACGCCCATCGTTGTCAATTGCGCAGGTCGCACCCGCAGCATCATCGGTGCGCAGACCCTCATCGACCTGGGCGTGAAGAACCCGGTGTACGCGCTGGAGAACGGCACCCAGGGTTGGTATCTGGCTGACTTGCCGTTGGAGCATGGCAGCAGCCGACGTTATCCCGACGTCTCGTCGACCATCACGCTGACCGAGCGACGGGAGTCTGCGCAGCGTCTGGCACAACGTGCGGGCGTGCAGACAGTCAGCGCGCAGCAGGTCGTTGCCTGGGCGAGCGATGCGTCGCGCAGCCTGTTCCTCTGCGATGTGCGTACACCGGAAGAGTTCGCCCTCGGCAGTCTGCCCGGTGCACAACACACGCCTGGCGGACAGTTGATTCAATCCACCGACCTGTATGTCGGTGTGCGTCAGGCGCGTGTGGTGCTGTTCGACAACGACGGCCTGCGCGCGCCCGTTGTCGCTGGTTGGTTGCGCCAGTTGGGCCATGAGGCGTACGTGCTGGAAGGAGGTTTGCACAGTGGCCTCGCGTTGCCGGTCAGTACGCCTTTCAACGCACCGACCCTGCCTGAAATCAGTGCTGCCGAGTTGGCGGATGCGCTGCGTAACAACACCGTTGCGTTGATCGACCTGCGCAGCAGCATGGCCTGGCGCAAGGCACACATTGCAGGCTCCGTCTGGTCGATTCGTTCGCGATTGGTCGACCAACTGGTGGGTCAGTCCAAGCCGGTGGTGCTGATCGCCGATCACCCGGTCGTTGCCGCGATGGCCGCAGGTGAGTTGCCCGAGCAGCAGCGTCGACAGGTGCGTTGGCTGGAGTTCCAGGCGTGGCAGGCCGCAGGCTTCGCGGTGAGTGAAGACGCCAGCAACCCGCCAGACGAACAGTGCATCGATTTTCTGTTCTTCACCCATGATCGGCATTCGGGCAACAAAGACGCTGCACGTCAGTATCTGGCTTGGGAAATCGGCCTTTTGGGACAGATGACGGAGCAAGAGATTGCCAGCCTCAAACCCCTTGCCAGCCATGCCACTGAACATCGGGTACGCACCCGGCTGGTACATGCCGCCCGTGGCGAGAAGGGCAGTGGCGTGCGAGGCGTCAACCCGCCGGTGTCACGCATGAGCACGGTACTGTTCGACAGCCTCGCCGAGATGCGCGATGCCCGCAATCGCCGGGACACCGAGCGCGTACTGAGCTACGGCGCCCGTGGCAACCCTACGGCGTTCGAACTGGAAGACTTGGTCACCGAGCTGGAAGGCGGCTATCGCACCCGCTTGTTTGGCACCGGGCTGGCGGCGGTGGCACAGACGTTTCTGGCCTATCTGCGACCTGGCGATCACGTGCTGATCACTGACGCGGTGTATTCCCCGGTGCGGCAGGTGGCGCAAGAGTTTCTCAAGCCGTTCGGCATCGAGTACAGCTACTTCAACGCCGATGGCCGCGGGCTGCAAGCCAAACTAAAAGCCAATACCCGGATGGTCTACGCCGAGGTGCCGGGTTCATTGCTGTACGAGCTTGCCGACCTGCCAGCCATCGCAGCGCTGTGCAAGCCTCGCGGCATTCTGCTGGCGGTCGACAACACCTACGGCTCGGGCTATCAGTACCGTCCACTGACGCTGGGTGCGGACATTTCCGTCATGGCCCTGACCAAGTATCTGGCCGGTCACAGCGATGTTGTGATGGGCAGCGTTTGCACCACCCAAGCCGTATGGCAGCCACTGGCGGTGATGACCGACACCTTCGGCAGCACTGTCAGCCCGGACGACGCGTACCTGGTCCTGCGCGGCGCCCGGACCCTCGCCGCGCGCCTGGACGTACACCAGCGTCAGGCTTTACAAGTTGCTCACTGGTTGCAGCAGCACCCGCAGGTCAAGCGCGTATTTCACCCGGCGCTGCCCGATCACCCGAACCACGCCCTGTGGAAACGTGACTTCACCGGCAGCAACGGCCTGCTGACCTTCGAGCTGGCTCACAACGATCCCAAACACCAGGAGCAATTCATCGACGCCCTGCACCTGTTCGGCCTCGGCGCCTCCTGGGGCGGCTTCGAAAGCCTGGTCATCTGCGCCAACGTCCACGACCGCGAAAACGCCGCCGATAAAACCCTCAGTTCGCTGCTGCGCCTGCACATCGGTCTGGAAGACGTCAGCGCGCTGATCGAAGACCTGGAAAGGGGTTTTGCGGCGATTCAGTGATGCTGGCGCCCGGGATCACCTGCGCCCATCCGCCGCCCTCCCTTTGTCAGACGCTGGGTTGAGCCTACGGCCTGGTCCGCAACTGAGCTGTCAACATAAAACCGCCGGTTCAGGCGGTTTTTGATTCGCAGTTCACAGGTGTTGGAAAGATCGCGACTCGGACGCCCACGCCTTCAAAAACACCAACAACGCCAACAATGGGAACGCACTGCCCGCCAGTACGATCCAGATCCAGCCGCCGTGATCGTAAAGAGGGCTGGCGATGATCGACCCCGTCGCACCCCCTATGAAAATACTGGTCATGTACAGCGCATTCAGGCGGCTGCGGCTCTTGGCATCCAGGGCATACACCGCACGCTGGCCAACCACCATGTTCATCTGCACGCAGAAGTCCAGAATCACCCCGCTAATCGCCATGCCGATCACAGCGTAGGCAGGCTGGATCAGGCTTGGCAGAAAACTGATGGCTGCGAAGAGCATCGCGCCCAGGCTGGCGATCCGACTGTGACCGGCGTCGGCCAGCCTGCCAGCCATCGGCGCGGCAATGGCGCCGATGGCGCCGACCAGCGCAAACAGCGCGATCTGGCTCTGGGACAGGCCGTGATTACGTGCCAGTTCCAGCGGCACGGCAGTCCAGAACAGGCTGAAACTGGCAAACATGCAGGCCTGGTAAAACGCCCTCTGACGCAGCGCCGGCTGCTTGAGCAGCAAACCCCACAGCGACTTGAGCAGCTGGCCGTAGCTGGCCTTATGCGTCGGTTGATATTTGGGAATGGTGGTCGCCAGCACTGCGCTGATCAGCAGCATCATCACGGCGGCTGTGCCGAACACCGCGCGCCAGCCGAAGTGGTCGGCGATCAGGCTGGACGCCGGTCGAGCCAGCAGGATGCCCAAGAGTAGCCCCCCCATGATGCTACCGACCACGCGCCCACGGGTTTCTTCGGGTGCCAGATGGGCAGCCAGAGGGATCAGAATCTGTACCGCCACCGAGCTGAAGCCCACCAGTAGCGACGCCAGCAAGAACAGATTCGGCGTCTGGGCAAAGGCCGCGCCCAGCAGACTCAGGATCGCCACCGCCGTGGTCACCATCATCAGCCGTCGGTTTTCCAGCAGATCACCCAACGGCACGAGGAAAAACAACCCCAGCGCATAGCCGATCTGCGTCAGCGATACGATAAGGCTCGCCAGCGTACTCGACAGCCCGATGTCCGGGGCGATCAGGCCAATGATGGGCTGCGCGTAATAGATGTTGGCCACAATGGCGCCGCAGCAAAACGCAAACAGCATCGCCAGGCCCTTGGTCATGGTGGCAGCGGGAGGGGCGTGGGGCATTGAAGTCATGGATCACTCAACTGAGCAGCGCCGCGTCGGCAGAAGTGTGCGTAAAGGCGCGTGGAAGGACAGGCTCTGGAGGCTAACGCCTTTTCGTTGCGTTAAGAAGGGCCTGCAGACCGATAGGCTTGATGCCTGAAAACAATGTTCGGGTTGCCTGTCCGTGTACACCCGTCATCCTGCCGAAACTTTTCCACACTCTGCCCGGTCACTGCTAAACACACCCCTTGGGAATTAAACGCGATGGCTCGGGCAATCTGGAAGGGCGCGATCAGCTTTGGACTGGTGCATATCCCCGTGGCGCTGGTCTCTGCAACGTCGCAGCAAGGCGTCGACTTCGACTGGTTGGACAAGCGCAGCATGGACCCGGTCGGCTACAAGCGGATCAACAAGGTCACCGGCAAGGAGATGACCAAGGAAAACATCGTCAAGGGTGTGCAGTACGAGAAGGGCCGTTATGTGGTGATCAGCGAAGAGGAAATTCGCTCGGCGCACCCCAAGTCCACCCAAACCATTGATATCTTTGGTTTCGTGGACAGTGCTCAGATTCCGTTGCAGAACATCGACACACCTTATTTTCTGGCCCCCGACAAGCGCGGAGAGAAGGTCTACGCGCTGCTACGCCAGACACTGGTGGACACCGGTAAAGTTGCGCTGGCACATGTGGTGATCCGCACCAGCCAGCACCTGGCGGCGGTAATGCCACTGGATTCGGCCATCATTCTGGTGCTGTTGCGCTGGCCTGCCGAAGTGCGCGGAATCGACAGTCTGGACCTGCCCAAGGAAGCCACGGACGTCAAGCTGAGCAAAAGTGAACTGGACATGGCCAAGCGGCTGGTCAAGGACATGAGTACCGAGTGGTCGCCGGACGACGAAGAGTACCGAGACACGTTCCAGGACCAGATCATGACACTGGTCGAGACCAAAGCGCGGGAAGGCAAAATCGAAGATGTGGAGACCGACGCCGGCGAGACCGAGCGCAAATCTGCCGACGTCATCGATTTGACCGAGTTGCTCAAGCGCAGCCTGGGTGGCCGCAGCAGCTCAGCCAAGACCGCAGAGAAAGCCAAACCCGTCAGCAAGGGCAAAACCGCTGCCGCAGATGAGGCCGCGCCGGCCAAGCGTCGAGCCCCTGCCCGGAAAAAGACCACCAAGGCGTCCTGAAGAACGGCGTCTTGTTCAGAGCCGTTTCATTGACAACCCTTCCCCTTGAGCAGAAGCCGCAGAGGCTGAATCGATCATGGCAAAGCCCGTCAGTGAGTACACCCGCAAGCGCAACTTCGACGTCACGTCCGAACCGCCGGAGGCTTTGGCCCACCCTCGCGGCGGCAAGGGTGAGGCGCTGAGTTTCGTCATCCATAAACATGATGCGCGCAACTTGCACTACGATTTTCGGCTTGAGCTGGACGGGACCTTGAAAAGCTGGGCGGTGCCCAAGGGGCCGAGCCTGGATCCCAAGAACAAACGGCTGGCCGTGCATGTCGAAGATCATCCGCTGGGCTATGGCGCCTTCGAAGGCAGTATTCCCGAGGGGCAATACGGCGCAGGGGATGTGATCGTCTGGGATCGGGGTATTTGGCAACCCCACGGTGATCCTCTGGCTACCTATAAGGCGGGCAAGCTCAAGTTCACACTGATCGGTGAAAAGCTCACGGGCGACTGGGCTTTGGTGCGCACGCACCTCAGGGGCAACAGCGACAAGGAGCAGTGGCTGCTGATCAAGGAAAAGGATCAGGCGGTACGTTCAGCCAATGAGTACGACATCGTCATCGACAGGCCCGAAAGCGTAGTCAGCGGGGCAACGGTAGGTGAAGGACGAACATCGTCCAAGGCTGGCAAGCCCAAGGCGGCGACCTCCGTGCCTAAAGCGCCGAAGAAGCGCGACAGCAAGGCCACTGCAAAAAAAGCCGAAGTGCCGGAAAAACTCTCACCGGAGTTGGCAACGTTGATGGACGCCCCGCCAGAGGGTGAGTGGCTGTATGAGATCAAGTTCGACGGCTACCGCATCATGGCCCGTATTCTGGACGGCGAAGTACGGCTGCTCACCCGAAACGGTCATGACTGGACCGGGAAGCTGCCCCTCCAGGCCAAGGCAATCAGCGAGTTGAAGCTGGGGGATGGCTGGCTCGACGGTGAAATCGTGGTGCTTAACGACGCCGGTCTGCCGGACTTTCAGGCGCTACAGAATGCGTTCGACATTGGCCGCAGCAAGGACATTGTCTTTTATCTGTTCGACCTGCCGTTCTTCAATGGCGAGGACATTCGCGAAAAACCTGTAGAAGAGCGCCGTGCAATTTTGAAAAAACTGCTGGGCGGGCAAGGTAAGGGAACTCTGCGTTTCTCCGATGCGTTCTCGGCCAGCCATCGCGACATCATTGAAAGCGCCTCCTTGTTATCACTTGAGGGTGTTATCGGCAAACGCGCGGGTAGCGCTTACCAATCCCGTCGCAGCCCTGACTGGATCAAGCTCAAATGCAAGTTGCGGCAAGAGTTCGTGATCGTTGGTTTCACCAAACCTCAAGGCAGTCGCAGCGGTTTCGGCGCGTTGCTATTGGCAGTTAATGAGCAGAACGAAGGATTGGTGTACGCCGGTAGGGTCGGTACGGGCTTTAACCAGAAAATGCTCGTCGATATGTACGAGCAGATGAAACCTCTGCAGCAGGACCCATCGCCGCTGGCAAAAAAACTCACCGGCGCCCAGGCTCGCGGCGTGCACTGGATACAACCGACGCTGGTCGGTGAGGTAGAGTTCGGCGAATGGACGCGCGGTGGGATCATCCGTCATTCAGCGTTTATTGCGCTGCGTAGCGACAAACCCGCCAGTGAGGTGGTCCACGAGTACCCGAAAACGCCGAAAGATCTCAATGCCGAGGTCAAGCCAAAAGCCTCGAAAGCAAGCAGTCCCAAAGCCGCTACACCGGCAAAAAAAGGCGCGCCTGCGGGCAAAAGTGCCGCCAAGGACAGGGTCGACGTGGCAGGCGTATCGATCAGCCATCCCGAACGGGTGATCGATTCGCAAAGCGGGCTTCACAAGATCGATCTTGCATGGTTCTACGAATCGATCTCAGACTGGATTCTGCCTTACCTCGATCAGCGTCCCGTGGCATTGCTGCGCTGCCCGGAAGGTGTGGAAGGGGAGCAGTTTTTCCAGAAGCATTCCGAGCGCCTGGCGATACCTCACATCAAGCAGCTGGATCCCGAGCTGGATCCAGGCCATGCGCGCCTGATGGAAATCGACAGCGCTCAGGCGCTGGTCGGTGCTGCGCAGATGGGCACCATAGAATTGCATACCTGGGGCGCAACCCATGATCGGATCGAGCTGCCAGACCTCTTCGTCCTCGACCTGGACCCGGACGCGGCATTGCCGTGGCGTAGCATGATCGAGGCCACGCAAATGACTCTGGCGGTGCTCGACGAGCTGGGCCTGGATGCCTACATCAAGACCAGCGGTGGGAAGGGCATGCACATCATCGTGCCGCTGGCACGCAAGGCGGACTGGGAAACGGTGAAAGCCTTCGCCAAGGCCGTGGCGCAGTTCATCGCCCAGCAGTTGCCGGAGCGTTTCACGGCCACGTCCGGGCCAAAAAACCGGGTAGGCAAGATTTTCATCGACTACCTGCGCAACGCGCGCGGCGCCAGTACCGTGGCCGCCTACTCAGCCCGCGCGCGGCCCGGATTGCCGGTTTCGGTACCCATCGCCCGCGACGAACTGAGCGAACTCACGTCCTCGGCGCAGTGGAACATCGGCAACCTGCTCGAACGCTTGCGTAAGCTCAAGGGCGATCCGTGGGTGGGGTACAAGAATACCCAGCGCATCACCAAGCCGATGTGGAAGCGGTTGGGAGTCGAGGCGCCGTAGGGCTGTGAGTGAGTTTAGAAATAGGAAGGCAAGAGGTAAGGGCTGATGCCCGGTTAAACCGGGCTTTGCAGAATCAGATACCTGCCTATTGTTTCAGCGCCCATAGCGCGGCGGGTTAACCAATCTTTGCGGTGAGTGGATACCTCAATGTTCAAATGCACCACCGCAAACAGTCACCCCTCGGACGCATGCCCCTCGCCCACTTCCGCCGGGTAAAACTCTCCGGTGAGATCCAGCTCCACGAGTCGCTGGCGCACCCGTTGCTCAATCGCCAGTACCTGCTCTTGATCGTCGAGGTCGTCGACGTTCAACCAAATGCGCTTGAGGTTCTGGTCATGGGTGCCTTCACTCATCATGTCATGGGTAAAGGCCTCATCCGCACGCCACAGGCACAGCTCACCGTCGGTGTGGCCGCTTTCGGTCAGCGCCAGCTTGGAGGTCAGCCAGATTTCCTTGTAAGGTCTGAGGTCCGCGTCGGCGATTTCTTGCTGCGTGATCACGGTCTTCATTTCAATGGCTCCAGGGTCAGTATTTAAGTGTCTGACGCATGAGCAACGCTGAGCGTTCCCGCGATCTTTCCCTGACGGACGAAATGGCTGTTGCTGAGGTGGAGGCCACTGCAAAGTCGATACAATTGCAGCGTCTGCGTGATCGCCTCGCGAATGAATTCGCTCCTACGGGATTGGACGTGGGTTTGAGAGAAAGGGGCAGGGCTCGGCTTTTTCAGAACACCAGCAGAACCAAGGTGATGTGGCTGCCCTGCACCAACCCTGTGGGGGCGAATTCATTCGCGATAGGGCCCTTCAGGCCATACACCTGCAGTGCCTGCCCAACCGCCATCCCGAATGAATTTGCTCCCTCGGATTGGAAAATGGCGGGTCTTATCGATTTACCAATTTCGCTGGCAAAGCCACCACCAGCAGGCTGCTGAGCACCAGGCATCCGGCGAAGAACCACAAGGCGCCTGCGCTGCTGCCGGTGACGTCGATGGCAATGCCCATCATCGAATTGCTGACCAGTCCGGCAATGTTCGCCAGCGAGCAGGCCAAAGCAAAGCCCGTCGCCGCAGCACGTCCCTTGAGGAAGGTCGCCGGCAGGCTGAAGAACACCGGTACTGCGCCGATGATGGCCGCCGAAGCGATGGCGAACAGCGTGACGGTTGCCACCAGGTTATGAGTGAAGAACGGGCTGGCCGCCATGGCGACGGCACCGATCCAGAATGGCACGATGATGTGCCAGCGACGCTCGCGACGGCGGTCGGAACTGGCGCCGATCATCAGCATGCCGATTAACGCGGCGACGCTTGGCAGGGCCGTGAGCACGCCGATGTGGAAGGTGTCGGTGACCCCGGCGTTCTTGATGAAGGTCGGCATCCAGAACCCCATGGCGTAGGCGCTGAGCAGGATCGAGAAATCGATACCGCCGAGCATCCACACCTTCAGATTAAAGAAACCGTCGCGGAAACTGCGTTTGCTGTCCTTGCCTTCGGCGTCGTCCAGGCGCAGCTCCCCTTCGAGCAGGCTCTGTTCAGCGCTGTTGAGCCACTTGGCGTCTTTCGGCGCGTTCGGCAATGCCCAGAAGGTCAGTACACCGAGCAACACGCTGGGCACGCCTTCGATCAGAAACAGCCACTGCCAGCCGCGCAGTCCGGCCGTTTGATCGAAATGCGCCATGATCCAGCCTGACAGCGGGCCGCCGATGACGCTTGATAGCGGCAGACCGATCATGAACAGCGCGATGATCCGGCCACGACGGTAAGTCGGGAACCAGGTGGTCAGGTAAAACAGCACACCCGGCAGAAAGCCCGCTTCGGCGGCGCCGAGCAAGAACCGCAGCACGTAAAACTGCGTCGAAGTGCTGACGAACAACGTGCAGACCGAAAGCAGGCCCCAGGTGATCATGATGCGGGCGATCCAGAGCTTCGCCCCGACTTTTTCCAGCACCAGATTGCTGGGGACTTCGAACAGGATGTAGCCGACGAAAAACAGCCCGGCACCGAGGCCGAATGCGGTTTCGCTGAAGTGCAGTTGGTCGAGCATCTGCAGCTTGGCGAAACCGATGTTGATGCGGTCCAGGTACGCAGCCAGGTAGCAAAAACACAGGAATGGAATGAGCTTCCAGGTGATCTTGTGGTAGAGCGCTTTGATCGGGTCCGCAGCATCGGGTGTGATGCTTCCTACATTCGCAGAGGGCATGGGTGTCTCCTGGCGGTTCTTCGACCGGTGAGGGCAACGGCGGCTGATCTTGCCTGCGTTTGCTGCGTTCTCATACGGCCTGTCGTGGTTTTTGTTTGCCGCACATCAAGTGCTTTGGCAAGCACCGGTTGCGACTTCCAAAGGCAGTGTCAGAAGACCGGGCAGTGTCTCGCCCATTCAGCGCGCCAGCGTGTCCAGTGGTACGCAAGGTGTTGCAAGACCAGCGCTCTATGGCCTGGTTCTGACGGCAGAGGGTCCGTCTCTTCCCGTTTTTTTCTGTTGTGATTTATCCATCGTTCGCCGTCTTTCTGTAGCGGCGCTGGCTTTACCTGCCGCTTGCCGCTTGAAATTGCTCGATAGCCTCTCGCTTGCTCACCACATCCCCATACTTGCTGTCGATGTCGAACAGGTTCGCTTCATGGGGATCGGGATGCCGGTCGCCGACGCATTCGCGCACCACGATGGTCCGCAAGCCATGCTGCACGGCGTCCACCGCTGTTGCCCGGATGCAGCCGCTGGTGGAGCAGCCTGCCAGCACCACGGTGTCGATACCCTGTGCATGCAGCAGGGAAGCAAGTGAAGTGCCAAAGAAGGCACTGGCGTACTGCTTGCTGATGACCACTTCTTCAGGCAACGGCAGCACGGCTTCACAGAAGGCCGCCAATGGGTTGCCTTCTACCATGTCTTTCATCACCGGTGCCTTTTTCACCCAAATCCCACCGTCGGCAAAGTGGGTCGGGTGATAGCGGATGTTGGTGTGCACCACCGGGATGCCATGCTCTCGGGCACTGGCCAGCAGCTCAACGCTTTCGGCCACTGCACTGACCACTCCGGGCGCATAGAGCGGCGCACCGGGCTGGGTGTAGCCCTGCATGAAATCAATCATCAGCAGCGCCGGTTTCTGTCCGAAGCCGATGCGGTTGCCCCAGACGCCTTGGTAGTTGGCGTCGGCGGTTTGTTGATCAGTCATTGCGTTCTCCTTCGCAAGTCACAGCTTGAGCGCTGAAACCCGATTTTTCCGCTGAGAGCCACGTGGGGTGAGTTTGCTCACTGCCACAGGGCATGGACGCAGGGCGCTAGGCCAATGGCATGCCGAGGAAGTCACCCAACGCGGCGAAGAACCCCGGCAGGTTGTCCCACGGAATCATGTGCCCGGCGTCTTGCACCCGGGCGATCCGAATGCCCGGTTGCAGCTGTTGGATCTCGGCTTCGTCTTCTGCCTGGATCACCCCGCCGCGGGTGGCGACGATCAGCAGGGCAGGGGCCGGCAGGTTCGGCAGGTCCTGATGGAAGTCCACCTCATGGAAGTCATTGAAGGCCCGCACGATGGCCGGCTCAAAGCAGGTGTGCAGCCATTCGGCACGCAGTTGCAGTTGCTCATCGGTCCAGGTCGGGCAGAACGCGCGCATGTCGTCCGTGCTCATGCCGCGTTGCGATTGACGAATAGAGTCGACGTACCACGGCAGCTTCGACGGGTACTCGCGACGACCGGGGCCGGACACCGGCGGGTCGATCAGTACCAGGCTTTTCACGCCCTCGGGATGGCGTACCGAGGCCCGCGCAATGAAGCGTGCGCCCATGGAATGCCCCACCAGGTGGTAGCTGTCGATGCCCAAAGCGGCAGCAAACGCGCTGATGTCATCGGCGCAGGTATCCACGCTGTAGTTCAGGTCCGGCCCGGTAGAGGACAGGCCACGACCACGGGCATCGAGTACGTAGGTGTCGGCGTGCTGCCCCAGATGTTCAGCGACGAAGCCCCAGGTGATCGCCGGGCTGGTGATGCCGGGGATCAGGATCAGCGCCGGTTTGTCGGCATGGCGGGTGCCGCCATAGCGCAGGTAATGCTGACGAATGCCGTTGGCCGCAATGTTGCCGCCGTGAATGAACGTGCTCATGCGGCTACCCCCGATTTCAGTGGCTGGGCATAAAGGTCATAACCGTAGACCCAGGCCGGGTCTTCCTGGGTGCGCAGCCAGGTGTTGGCGTTGGACACAGCCTGCACGCGAGAGGCGCGCTCCTTGCGGTTGGCTTCGTAGAGATCGAAAGCGGTGCGGTAATCGGTCAGGCCGGTTTCCTGCAGGCAGCGGGTCAGCATCGCGGCGTCTTCGATGGCCATGCCTGCGCCTTGGGCCATGTGCGGTTTCATCGGGTGGCAGGCATCGCCCAGCAGCACCAGACGGCCACGGCTCCACAGCGGCAGCGGGTTACGATTGAGCAGCGGCCATTTGGTCACACTCTCGGTGGACTCGATCAGCGCCTGCACGGTGGGGTGATACCCGACGAAGGCTTGGTACATTTCTTCCCGGCTGCTATCGACCCAGTTGCCCTGAAAATCCCATGCCGCGTGGGGGACGCCGGTGACGTAGTAGTACTCATCGCGCTTGCCGGTGGTGTGGTAGACCATCATGTGACGGTCCTCGCTCCACCATTTCACGCAGTTCTCGAAGTTCAGGTTGTATCGGGTCAGCACCTCGCTGGGAATCAACGCGCGGTGAGCGACCCAGCCGCTGTACAGCGGTTGTTCCGGGCCCAGCAGCTCTTCACGGATTTTCGAGTTGATGCCGTCCGCGCCGATCACGATGTCGGCGTCGGCGTGGGTGCCGTCGGCGAAGTTCAGGCGCACGCCGCTTTCGCGTTCTTCAAGGGTGGTCAGGCATTTGCTGAAGTGCACGCTGCCGTGGGCCAGGGTCGACATCTGCAGCGCATGCAGGTCGCCACGGTGCACGGTGATGTAGGCCGCGCCGTATTCCTTGAGCGAAAAATCACCCAGCGCGATACGCGACAGGTAATCCCCGGTGGCACCCTCGCGGCTGAACCAGAAGTCAGGGTGCGAGCCCATGCTGCTCAACTGTTGCTCGATGCCCATGCGCCGAAAAATCTTCATGATGTTGGGACCCATGTGGATGCCCGCACCGATGCGCGAAAACTCCGGGGCCTGTTCATAGATGTCGACCTTGAAGCCGGCCTGTTGCAGCAGCGTGGCAGCGGCAGCGCCACCCAGTCCGGCTCCGACGATGGCGATTGTTTGCGAATTGGGCGTAGCGGAGGTAGCTGACATGGCGCGCTTTCCTTCGTATTTCGTGAGTCTGGGTTGAGTAGGTGACGAGGCATGGTTGTCGCCGAATTGCGTTTTTAAAGTGTATACGCTGATATTTTGAAATGTGAATAGCTAATTAGAAAAAGGCGCCGGGACGTCGCAAATAGACATGATACCCACAGTAACCTTTATTTATTGGGATTTGTGTAATGAGGTAACAGAGTGGCGCAGCTATTGCAGGTGGATATAAATTGAGGTCTTATCACTTATAATTAGCGTATACACTTGAAAAAATGCACCGGCGTGAAGCGCGACGCCTTTCGATGGTGCATGCCGCCAACGCTGGAACGAGGAGCCGAGAGATGCCGGTTAGCGATTGCGAATTGACGCAGATGTTCGAACACGTACTGAAGCTGTCGAAGGTGGACACGACCCAAAGCGTTGCGGTACTCAAGAGCCATTATTCCGATGCGCGTACCGTGCGTGCCGCGATGGACGCCGCGCAGCGTCTGGGCGCCAAGGTGTATGCGGTAGAGCTGCCGTCCTTCAATCACCCTAGGGCCATGGGCAACGACATGACCGCCTATTGCGGCGACACCGCGCTGACCGGCAACCTTGCCGCACAACGCGCGCTGGAGGCTGCGGACCTGGTCATCGACACCATGATGCTGCTGCATTCGCCGGAGCAGGAGCAGATACTCAAGACCGGCACGCGGATTCTGCTGGCGGTCGAGCCGCCGGAAGTGCTGGCGCGTTTGTTGCCAACCGAGGCCGACAAAGAGCGGGTGATGGCGGCCGAGCAGGTACTCAAAGCGGCACGTTCGATCCACGTGAAGTCCCGCGCAGGCAGTGATTTTCACGCGCAACTGGGGCAGTACCCATCGGTCACCGAATACGGTTTCGCCGACGAACCGGGGCGTTGGGATCACTGGCCCAGTGGCTTTCTGTTCTCCTGGCCGAATGAGGAAACCGCCGAGGGCACATTGGTGATTGATGTCGGCGATATCGTCTTGCCGCTCAAGACCTACTCTCGCGAGCAGATTACCCTGGAAATCGAGAAGGGCTTCATCACCGGTATTCACGGCGGGTTCGAAGCCCAGTACCTGCGTGACTACATGAAGTATTTCAACGACCCGGAAGTTTATGGCATCTCCCATATAGGCTGGGGTTTGCAGCCGCGGGCACAGTGGACCGCCATGGGCCTGCACGACAAGAACGATGGCATGTGCATGGACGCCAGGGCGTTCTACGGCAACTTCCTGTTCTCCACCGGACCGAACACCGAAGTTGGCGGAACCCGCAAGACGCCGTGCCACCTGGATATCCCGCTGCGCCATTGCGACATCTACCTGGATGATCAGGCCGTGGTGCTGGGCGGGGACGTGGTGGCGCCGCAAGCCTCCAGGGCCTGAAGAGGCCCGCTACACTCAGGCTTCACCTCTGTGGGAATGAGCGTACTCACGAAGGCGGACTATCGGGCTCTGCATCTGATGTGGATGTCCTGGCCTCTTCGTGAGCACGCTCATTCCCATGGTGTTTGACACCTTCAACGAGGGACTCCCCTTAACCCGCCGCAACCGTTAATGTAGCCAGCATTCTCTACATGCCGCAGGACGAGCCATCCGTGCCCACTGATAAACCCTCCAACACGCAGGCGTCCTATACTTTTTCCGAGCAGGTCGGCCATTTGCTGCGCAAGGCTTATCAGCGTCATCTGGCGATTTTTCAGCAGAACGTCGGAGACTCCCAGCTTACGGCGGTGCAGTTCGTCACCCTCTGCGCCTTGCACGACCACGGTCCCCGTTCACAGAGCGAACTGGTCAAGGCGACGGCAGTGGACCAGGCGACCATTCGCGGTATCGTCGACCGGCTCAAGGCCCGCGACCTGATCAGCCTGGACCCCGACCCGCAGGATCGACGCAAGGTCATTTGCAGCCTGACGGACAGCGGCCTTCAATTGGTGCAGGAAACCGTGCCCCGCGCCGCGCACATCAGCGAGCTCACCCTCAGCAAGCTGAACCCGGCCGAGCGGGTGGCGGTGCTGTTTTTACTGCGCAAACTGATTGATGAGCCCGAGGAGTAGGGCGCTCACTCTGCTCCTGTGGAGGCGAATTCCATCGCGAGGCTTAGCTGCATTCGATTCCTCTCTTGAGTCTGATCCTGTTTCGCGACTACAACGGCCCCACGGTTCGATCTCCATTGCTGAGCGATCACCCTCCATTTCTGCATCCCTTTCCCACTGGCACGCTTCCTGCTCTCTTTTCATGAAGTAATCACTTCACCAAAAGACCGAGACGGTGGGTAACAGATGGGGAGCGCGCGATGAGCGAGCAGCAGGCAACGGGCGAGAAGACTGTGACGCTTAAGGTCAACGGCCAGACCTTGTCCGTCACGGCCATGGCGGATACCCCGCTGTTGTTGATCCTGCGCAACGACTTGCAGCTCAACGGCCCCAAATACGGTTGCGGCCTGGGTGAGTGCGGCGCTTGCACGGTGATCATCGACGGCGTGGCGGCGCGCGCTTGCGTATTCCCGCTGGCCGGCGCCGAAGGGCGTGCAATCACCACGCTGGAAGGCATCGGCTCGCGCGAATGCCTGCACCCGGTGCAGCAGGCATTCATCGATGAGCAGGCTGCGCAATGCGGCTACTGCATGAACGGCATGATCATGACCGCCAAGGCCCTGCTCGACCGCAACCCGCACCCCACCGAAGCGCAGATCCGCAACGAACTGTCGGCCAACCTCTGCCGCTGTGGCACCCACATCGAAATTCTTCGCGCGGTCATGCGGGCCGCCCGTCATCCGCTTTGAACGGAGCGACTCTTTTGACAGCGCCAATGACACCTCCCATGAAAAAGCCCACACCCACTCGCGACCAGTTGTTGTCCAGCGATGGCGTTCTGCTCATCGTCGATGACATCCTGCCGCCGTCCGGGCCGGTCGCCAAAGGCGGCACGCCGACGGTCAGGCCCAAGGAGCTGGGCCTGTTCATCGCCATCGATCAGGGCAACAGGGTCTACGCGTTCAACGGCCACGTGGACCTGGGCACCGGCATTCGTACCTCGCTGGCGCAGATCATTGCCGAGGAACTCGATCTGCAGATGGATCAGGTCACCATGGTCCTGGGCGACACCGAGCGAGCGCCGAACCAGGGCGCAACCATCGCCAGTGCGACCTTGCAGATATCAGCGATCCCGTTGCGCAATGCGGCTGCCGAAGCCCGCCGCTATTTACTGCAGGCTGCGGCGCAACGCTGGTCCGTCAGCGCGGAGTCGCTGGTCATCGACCGCGGGGTGATCAAGGCGCAGGACGGTCGAAGCTGTCGATTTGGCGAACTGCTGGTGGACCAACACATTGAGCTGCGGATATCCGGCGACGCACCGCTCAAACGCCTGGAAGACTACAAGCTGGTGGGAACCGTCGCCGCGCGGGTGGACATTCCGGGCAAGGCCACCGGGGAACTGACCTACGTCCACGACATGCGCCTGCCTGACATGCTCCATGGCCGAGTGATTCGTCCGCCGTATGCCGGCTACGACACCGGCGAGTTCGTGGGCACCAGTCTGCTGCAGGTTGATGAATCGTCCATCGCCCATATTCCCGGCATCGTACGGGTGGTGGTGATTCGCGATTTCATCGGCGTGGTGGCGATGCGCGAAGAACAGGCCGCCAAGGCCGCCAAGGAACTGAAGGTGACCTGGAAGCCCTGGCAGCATCAGTTGCCGGACATGAGCGATGTCGAACAGGCCATTCGCGACAACCCTAGGGTGCAGCGTGTGGTGCTGGACAAAGGTAACGTCGACGAAGCATTGGCCGCCGCCAGTGAGCGGATGACCCGCACGTATCTATGGCCTTATCAGATTCATGGCTCGATCGGACCTTCCTGCGGGCTGGCGGATTTCCGCGATGACGGCATCCAGATCTGGTCGGGGACCCAGAATCCGCACATGCTGCGCGCCGATATCGCCTGGTTGCTGGAATACCCGGAAGAAAAGATCGAAATCATCCGCATGGAGGCCGCCGGCTGTTACGGCCGCAACTGCGCTGACGATGTGTGCGCCGATGCAGTGCTGCTGTCGCGAGCGGTGGGGCGCCCGGTCCGCGTGCAACTGACTCGCGAGCAAGAGCACGCCTGGGAGCCCAAGGGCACAGCGCAATTGATGGAGGTCGATGGCGGTCTCAACGCCGAAGGTGGGGTGGCCGGTTATGACTTCACCACCAGTTACCCCTCCAATAACTCGCCAACGCTGGCCTTGCTGCTGACCGGTCGCGTCGAGCCTGTAGCGGCGATGTTCGAAATGGGCGACCGCACCTCGATCCCGCCCTACGACATCGAACACATGCGCGTGACCATCAATGACATGGCGCCGATCGTGCGCGCGTCGTGGATGCGCGGTGTGTCGGCGCTGCCCAACACCTTCGCTCACGAGTCCTACATTGACGAACTGGCGTTTGCCGCAGGCGTTGATCCGGTGGAATATCGCTTGCGCTACCTGCACGACGAGCGCGCTTCGGAGCTGGTCCGAGCAACGGCGGCCCGCGCCGAATGGTCGCCGCGCACGCAACCGATGCAGACGCCTGAGGAAGACGGCATGCTGCGCGGTCGCGGCTTTGCCTATGCACGCTATATCCACAGCAAATTTCCTGGCTTTGGCGCAGCGTGGGCGGCATGGGTGGCGGATGTCGCGGTGGACAAGCACACCGGCGATGTGTCGGTGACGCGGGTGGTGATCGGCCATGACGCAGGGATGATGGTCAATCCGGCAGGCGTCCAGCACCAGATCCACGGCAACGTCATTCAGTCCACCAGCCGTGTGCTCAAGGAACGGGTGACCTTCGAAGAGTCGACCATCGCCAGCAAGGAGTGGGGTGGTTATCCGATCCTGACCTTTGCGCAAGTGCCCAAGGTCGATGTGATGATGATGCCGCGTCAGGCCGAACCGCCGATGGGAGCAGGGGAGTCGGCGTCAGTGCCCAGTGCGGCGGCGATTGCCAACGCCGTTTATGACGCCACCGGCATTCGCTTTCGTGAGCTGCCGATCACAGCAGAGCGTGTCTTGGCGGCGCTGAAAAGCGCGGGGGAGCAGGCCAACGGCAACCCCCCTGATTCGCCGAAAGCCAAGCGCTCGAAATGGCTTTTTGGCTCATTGTTTGCGGCGTTCGGCGCGGTGTTGGGTATGGCAGCGACTGCGCTGCCCTGGCGTACCGAAATCGCGCCGATCACGCCGCCGAGTGCAGGCACCTGGTCCGCGGCGACACTGGAGCGCGGTCGGCTGCTGGCATCGGCAGGGGATTGCGCGGTGTGTCACACGGCACCGGGCGGGGTGAGCCATGCCGGTGGCCTGGCGATGCAGACCCCCTTCGGCACTTTATATAGCAGCAACATTACGCCGGACCCCGAGACCGGGATCGGCAGCTGGTCGTATCCGGCCTTCGAGCGGGCGATGCGTGACGGCATCCGTCGCGATGGCAAACATCTTTACCCGGCGTTTCCCTACACCGCGTTCCGCAATATCGACGAGGCTGACATGCAGGCGCTGTACGCCTGGTTGATGTCGCAGGCCCCGGTCAAGCAGGTCCAACCAGCCAACGACATGCAGTTCCCGTTCAACATGCGACCGTTGATGGCGGGCTGGAATACGCTGTTCCTGCGCAAGGGCGAGGTACAAGCGCAGCCACATCAGAGCGCGCAATGGAATCGCGGGCAGTACCTGGTCAATGGGCTAGGCCACTGCGCAGCCTGTCATTCGCCACGTAATCTGTTGGGCGCCGAGAAAGGCGGCGCATCGTTTCTGGCCGGCGGCATGGTCGATGGCTGGGAAGCGCCGGCGCTGAATAGCCTATCGAAATCGCCAACGCCCTGGACTGAGGATCAGTTGTTCAACTACCTGAGCACGGGCTATTCCGATGCCCACGGTGTGGCGGCAGGACCGATGGGGCCAGTGGTGTCGGAGTTGGCGAAACTGCCCAAGACCGATGTGCGGGCAATGGCGGTGTATCTGGCGTCGTTGAAGGGGTCGGCGCAGGCGGCTTCAGCATCTGCGTTGAATGCTCAAGCCAACCCTGTGCCGCAACCCAGCCTATCGGCCCAGGCGCTGAGCAATGGCCAGCGGGTGTTCGAGGGGGCCTGTCAGGGCTGCCACGCCGATGGCCTAGGGCCGAAACTGTTTGGCGTCAGCCCCTCGCTGGCGAGCAATACCAATGTGCACAGCACATTGCCGGACAACCTGATCAAGGTGATTCAGCAGGGTATCGCCAACCCGGCCACGCAGGACCTGGGCTACATGCCGGGGTTCAAGGACAGTCTTTCCGATACGCAGATCAGTGATCTGGCGACGTACCTGCGCAGCCGATTTGCACCCAATGAACCACAATGGGCGGGGTTGCAGGAGAAAGTGGCGTACCTCAAGGCAAATCCGGGGACTCACTGACAGCCACGCACTGCCAAGATTGGTTTTGCACGCGTTGGCGTGGCATAGAGAAACGGTGGGAACGATCACGCAACGATCAAACAGGGGCTTGCGGCAACACCATCATCGCGCGCACCACCAGATCCTGTATGAACGCCAGCCAGTCCTGGCGCTGGCCCTGGCCGCCCATGTCCTGGCCGAGGAACGAGGTCAATGTGTGCAGGTTGGAGTTATAGAAGTAGCAGAGCGAGGCGATCATCAGATAGACATGATTGAGGTCGACATCGTGGCGGAAAAGTCCCTGTTGCTGCCCGGCCTCGATGATCGGTCTCAGTACGCCCACCGCTTCGCCCGACAGGCGCCGCAGCTCACTGGACTGTCTGGCGTGTTTGCCCTTGTGCAGGTTCTCGATGCTCAGGATCGCAACGAATTCCGGATGGGTCACGTAGTAGTCCCAAACGAAGGCGACCAGTTGGCGCAGCGTCGCCACCGGTGTGGAAGGGTCGAGTTGCAGCCTGTTTTCGGCCTGGTTGAAGCGCTCGTAAGTGTGCTCCAGCACCTTCACGAACAGCTTCTCCTTGCTGCCGAAGTAGTAGTAGATCATCCGGTCATTGGACTCGGCTTCGGCCGAGATCTTTTCGATCCGCCCGCCCGAATAGCCGTCGCGGGTAAAGACCGTCGTTGCCGCTTTGAGAATCCGTGCACGCGTCTCTTCGGCCTGTTGCGCGCGCACCCCGGTGTTCTTGCTCATGCTGCTTAGAGAATCCGGTACAGCAGGCGTTCAACGCGCACGCGGCTGACTCGGCGCAGGAAGGTGCGCACGCCAATCGGGTATTCGCTCAGGGTATCCAGCTCGTCGAACTTGCCGACGCGTTGAGTGTTGCGCATCAGCAGATCGATTTCCTCGGCGCGCGGTGTGAGCCATTCGCCCTTGGGGTCATCGATCAGCAGCGCGTTTTCCAGGTCGAGCTGGAAGGCGCGGGGGTTGAGGTTGTTGCCGGTCAGCACGGTATAACGCTCGTCCGCCCACAGCCCCTTGAGGTGGAAAGTGTTATCGCCGTCTTTCCACAGGTGAATGTTCAGGTGATGTCGGGCAACAGCCTCTTGATGCTTCTGCATAAAGCGACGCAGGCTGATTTCATACAGATAAGGCAGCGCGGAAATGACCTTGAACGGTTCCTGCGGCGCAATGTAGAAATCATTGGCGGTCTTGTCGCCAATGATGATGTCGATTTTCACACCGCGTTTAAGTGCGCGGTTGATCTCGCGTTTGACCACCAGCGGCATGTTGAAGTACGGCGTGCACAGCGTCAGTTGATCACCGGTCGCGGCAATCAGATCGCAGAGCACCTTGCTCAACGGGTTCTTGTTGCCGATGCCCAGCAGCGGGATCACGCGCAACTTGCCGTCTTCCCGAACGCCTTCATTGACGTCGTAGCTGGCACGTTTGAGGCGCTGGCGGAACTGACGGATTTCGCCGCGAATGCTGCGCGAACTCGGCGGGGAGGGCAGGTCAAGACGATGCACGGCATCGGACGGCAGGATGTCGTCCTGTATCAGACGCTGGAACGAGTCGGCCAGTGCCGGGCTCTCCAGCAACTGGTAGCGGTCCAGACGGTACTTGCCGAGCTTGTCCAGATAGACGTTATTGATGCTGGCGCCGGTGTAGATCACGCAGTCATCGATGATGCTGCCTTTGAGGTGCAGTACCCCGAACAGCTCGCGGGTCTGCACGGGCACGCCATAGATCGGCACTTCCTGATCGTGCTCCAGATTCTGCGCCTGATACCACGCCGAGTTACCCGCCTGCTTGCCTGCGCCAATCAGCCCGCGCTGAGCGCGGAACCAGTCCACCAGCACCACCACGTCCAGCTCGGGCCTGGCGGCCTTGGCGGCGTAAAGTGCATCGAGGATTTCCTGCCCGGCTTCATCCTCTTGCAGATACAGCGCGACGATATAAATGCGCCGGGTCGCCGAAGCAATTTTTTCGAGCAATGTGCGGCGATAGTCGGCAGCGCTCGCCAGAAGGGTAATCGCCGTGCTGGACGATTCGAAACCGCGCAGCGCTGCAAGGGTAGAACGTCGGAAGGGAGCCCGCATAAGCCTCTCGATGGATCGAATCAACAGCGCAAGAGCTTACACCAGAGTGCGCCTTGTGGTGCCTTTGTCAGCAGGAACGGCGACTTGTTCAGCATATTTTCAGTAACGCCGGGGAGGCCAGCGATCATTCTGGGTGGATTTCACAGCAACGCAGAGATGCCCCCCGTGGGGGAGCGAGTTCAGCTGCGAAAGATCGACTGGACGACAAAGGTAGGTCGGCTGTACGGCAATCGCCCGGGATGAATTCGCTCCTGCAGGGTGCCAGGCGCCATGAGGCATGGCGGTGTCAGCTGCGAATCAGAAATCAATGGTTCCGGAGAACTTCACCAGTCGCGGATCGCCCTGAGTCAGGTAGCCGCCATTGGCCGAGGCCCAATAAGCCTTGTTGGCGATGTTCTCGACGTTGACCCGCAATGTGACATCCTTTTGCGCGACCTTGAAGCCATAACGAGCCCCCGCGTCGAAGCGGTTCCAGCTTGGCAGGCTGAGGGTGTTGGCCTGATTGGCGTATTGCCCGCCAGTGCGCAGAAACCGCGTATTCAGAGCAACGCCCTGCAGCCCCGGTACCTCCCAGTCGACGCTGGCGTTCATCAGGAATGTCGGCACGCCAATGGCGTGGTTGCCATCGGTGGCGCCTCCAGCAGTATTTTCCAGTTTCGACTCAAGACGCGTTGCACCGCCCAGCAGGCGCAGCCCGTCGAGCGGTTCGCCGTAGACGCTGAATTCGACGCCACGATTGACCTGCTCGCCATCGCGCACGAATAACTTGCTCGCCGCATCCGTGTAGCCATCGGTGGGTTTTTCGATACGGAACGCAGCCAGGTTGGCACCGAACGAACCCATGTCCAGCTTGATACCGGCCTCAAGCTGCTGGGTACGGCCGGGCGGAAATGATTGCCCGGCATTCAAGACGTTGCCGCTTGCTGTCGGCCCCTGAGCGAGGCCTTCGATGCGGTTGGCGTACAACGAAACCGTGTCTATCGGCTTGTAGACGATGCCGTAGACCGGCGTGGTGATCGAATCGTCGTACAGCGCGCTCCGGCTGCCGTCGCTAGTGCCATAGGCCTTCCCGCCGGAAGTGGTGCCTTCATAGGTGTAGTTTTCCACCCGCAATTGCTGACGCCGCACGCCGTAGGTCAGTAGCAGGGTGTCGTCGAACAGGCCGAAGGTGTCGGACACGGCAAGGCTGCGATTGCGGGTTTTGCCAGTGATGCCGGGGTCACCCAGATCGCCGCCGGTTAGCGTTATGCTGGTCGGTTTGCTCAGGCTCGGGGTGCTATAGATGTTGGTTGCCCGGCTGCCGAAGAATTGGTAGGCATTCTCTTGCCAGGTCCAGAGGCTCGACGCGCCAATGCTGATCTGATGGCTGATCGGGCCGGTCTGGACCTTGCCGTTCAGGCCTGCCATGACCGTGGCATTGTCTTCGTTATGCGGGATGATCGATCCAGCGAGGGTCGCCGCACCGGTTGTCGCGTTGGTCAGGGTCGGGGTTGCGTAGAGACCCGTTTCCCGCGTGTGCTTGCCACCGCCAGCCAGGTAAGCTGTCCAGCTGTCATTAAGATCCCACTCACCGCGCATCATGCCGAACGTGTCTTCGGTCTCGGTGTAGGTCCAGTCCTGACCGTAATTGTGGTTGGCATCTGGGGCATGGGGAATCCTGGTCAGCCCACTGCCCAGTTGTACTGAATTGCGCAGGTGATTGATGCGCTCTTTCTGGTAGCCAAAATCGGTAGAGAGGCGGAAAGTATCGCTCCGATAGTCCAGACCTGCCACGAACAGCTTGCTGCGCTGGTCCTGATCATTGACTGCAGTTTCACCTTCGCGCTGACTTAGGTTGACGCGCGCGCCGAAGCGATTGTCCTCCCCAAAGCGCTGCCCCAGATCCAGGTGTTCGCCGATACGTCCGTCCGTGCTGATGTCTTGGGTGTAACGGCGAATCGGTGTGTCCTGGGCGCGTTTGGGCTGCAGGTTCACGCTACCCCCAAGGCCGGTACCGGTAGGGCTGGCGCCATTGATGAAAGCGTTGGGCCCTTTGAACACTTCCACGCGCTCTATCGCGTCGACCGAAAGGATCTGTCGAGGCAGCACGCCATACAAACCGTTGTAGGAAATATCGTCGCCACTGAGGGGCAGCCCGCGTATCACGAACACCTGAGACTGATTACCGTAGCCTGCCGACTGGCGCACTGACGGATCATTGAGCAACACGTCGCCGACGTTTTCGGCCTGCTGATCCTCGATGAGCTTCGAGGTGTAACTGGTCATGGTGAACGGCACGCTCATGTTGTCCTGATTACCAAGCACCCCCATCTGGCCGCCGCGCGCGACCTGACCGCCAGCGAACTCCTCGGGCAGGTCGCCGGGAGTTTGTTTGACAGCTTGGGCATCGACGGCGGTGGCACCCAGCTCAATGGCCTGATCGGCGGCATAGGCGTTGACGCTGATCGAGCAGCACAGTGCGAGGAGGGTCGGGCGGGAAGTGAAGCGCAGAGCCATGGGAGGTGATCCTGAAAGCGCGTGTCGTGGTTGAGCCTCCTTGGCGATGGGGAAATATCTGGATGCGAATGCTATCAGGAAGTGATTGCGAATTGTTATCACTTGCGGCGAATATTTTTACATTTTTTTCACATCAGGTTCAGCCCCGCTTTAGGGCTGAACCTGCAGGAGTGCGCCTGCCCGCGATGGTATTGAGCTAAGTAGTACCGGGTGGCAGCCGGCGACGTTGTCCAGACCAGACTCTCGCCTGCACGGGAATCGACGTTGACTACACTTTCAATACCAACTTCCCGTGGTTCTCGCCTTTGAATAGCATCTGCAAGGTTTCCGGGAAGGTCTCCAGGCCATCGACGATATGCTCCTTGCTCTTGAGCGTGCCTTGCGCAAGCCAGCCGGCCAATTCAGCGCCCGCCCTGGCGAAATTCGCGGCATGGTCCATGACCACGAAGCCTTCCATGCGGGCTCGGTTGACCAGCAGCGACAGATAGTTGGCTGGCCCCTTGATGGCTTCCTTGCTGTTGTACTGGCTGATGGCACCGCAGATCACCACCCGCGCCTTGGGTGCCAGACGCGTGAGCACGGCATCGAGAATGTCGCCGCCCACGTTATCGAAAAACACGTCCACGCCTTTCGGGCATTCGCGTTTCAGGGCTTGGTGGATATCCTCGTTTTTGTAGTCGATGGCGCCGTCAAAGCCGAAGGCCTCGATCAGCATCCGGCATTTCTCCTTGCCTCCGGCGATGCCGATCACGCGGCAGCCTTTGATCTTCGCAATCTGCCCGGCAACGCTGCCCACCGCGCCGGCTGCGCCAGAAATGACCACGGTATCGCCTGCGGTCGGCTGACCGACCTCCAGCAGGGCGAAATACGCTGACATGCCAGTCATGCCCAATGCCGCCAGATACACCGGCAGCGGCAGCAACGTTGGATCGACCTTGTGCAAGCCCTTGGGCTCACCGACAAAATAATCCTGCACCCCGAGCACACCATGGACATAGTCACCAACTTCGAATGCTGGGCTCTGCGATTCGATGACTTTACCCACGCCCAATGCACGCATGACCTCACCCAGGGCTACCGGCGCTATGTAGGATTTGCCCTCGTTCATCCAGCCGCGCATGGCCGGATCAAGGGACAGGTATTCGTTTTTCACCACGATCTGCCCGGGCGCAGGCTCGGCAACCGGCACGGTCTGGAAGGTGAAGTCTTCGCGATTGGCCGGACCTGTCGGGCGTCGGGCCAGAAGGAATTGGCGATTGTTCAGCGCAGTCATGGCAGGTTCCCTGATTGAAAAGACAAACGCCAGTGATAGCCCGGCAGCGCTGCACTCGCAAGCAAAGCCTTTGCAGCGAATGCGCGCCGATCCATTGCGCTGATGCGCCAGCCGCTTCATATCACCGCAATGCATGACCGCGTAACCGGGGCTTTGATAGTGCTGACTCGCTCAGGGCTGGCGTGACTAAACTGCCTCGCAATCAGCCGCAGGGCTTCCCTATAAAAGCACAAGACAGGATAACTTCATGAGCATGACCTTTTCCGGACAGGTTGCCCTGGTGACGGGCGCCGCAGCAGGTATCGGGCGCGCAACAGCGCTGGCGTTTGCCGCCCAGGGCCTGAAGGTGGTGGCGATGGATGTGGACTGCGACGGCGGGGAAGGGACAGTTGAGCTGATCCGTCAGGCTGGCGGCGAGGCACTGTTCCTGCGCTGCGACGTCACCCGAGAGGCTGACGTGCAGCAGATGACGAACAAGGCTGTGGAAGCATTCGGTCGAATCGACTACGCGTTCAACAACGCCGGCATCGAGATCGAAAAGGGACGTCTGGCCGAGGGCTGCGAGGCCGAGTTCGACGCGATCATGGGCGTTAACGTCAAGGGCGTCTGGCTGTGCATGAAGTATCAGTTGCCGGTGATGCTGGCGCAGGGCGGCGGCGCGATCGTCAACACTGCGTCGGTGGCGGGACTGGGTGCCGCGCCGAAGATGAGCATTTACGCAGCCTCCAAGCATGCGGTGATCGGCCTGACCAAATCCGCCGCCATCGAATACGCCAAGAAACACATCCGGGTCAACGCGGTGTGCCCTGCGGTGATCGACACCGATATGTTCCGCCGCGCCCATGAAGCCGACCCGCGTAAAGCCGAGTTTGCCACGACCATGCACCCGGTGGGTCGCATCGGCAAGGTTGAGGAAGTCGCCAGTGCCGTTTTGTACCTGTGCAGCGATGGCGCCGCGTTCACCACGGGCCATTCGCTGGCCGTCGATGGTGGCGTGACGGCGTTCTGACTGGATGAGACTGCCTGCACAGGCTCAGCAAGGGCCGCCCGATATGCATCGCGGCCCGACGCTGGATTCAGGGCTGCGAGTGCTCTACATTGGACATTCATTTGAAAACCAGCCGAGTCGTAGAAATGTCTGTGTCCCGTCCGATCCTCAACCCCTGTGCCCTGCGTGCCGGCGATGCCGTTGCTCTGGTATCGCCTGCCGGCCCCGTGGCCGCAGCGAGAGTTGAAGCGGCGGTGCGCGAGCTATCTTCCTGGGGAGTGCGCCCCAAGGTCTATCCCCACGCCCTTGATGTCGAACACTTTCTGGCCGGCAGCGACGCCAACCGCGCTGCGGATTTGAACGATGCGCTGGCCGATTCCGACATTCGCGCAGTGCTGTGTACCCGCGGCGGGTACGGCGTGCAGAGAATCCTCGAACATCTCGACTACGCTGCCGTGCGCCGTGACCCGAAGCTGGTAGTAGGGTTTTCTGACATCACTGCCTTGCACGCTGCGTTGTGGGTCAATGCCGGGCTGGTCACGGTGCATGGCCCGGTCGCCGCACAACTGGAGCGCGGCGGCCTGTTCGCCAGCACCCTCAGGCATGCGCTGATGAGCACTGAAACGCTGGTGCTGGAGGCTGATCCTGACGAACCTACCTTCAGCGTACGCACGGGCGGCGTCGCTCACGGCACCTTGCTCGGCGGCAATCTCAGCATCCTCAGCACCTGTGTTGGCACGCCATTCATGCCCGACCTCAATGGCGCGATTCTACTGATCGAAGATGTGGGCGAAATGGCCTATCGCGTCGACCGTTTGCTGACCCATCTGGGCAACTGCGGTTTGCTCCGCTGCCTGGCGGGCGTTGCCATCGGGCAATTCAGCGAGCCCGGGCATGGCAATAACCCTATCAAACCCCCTGCGGTGTTGACCGAACGTCTTGGTCATCTGGGCATACCGGTATTGGGTGGGCTATCGATCGGGCATGGCGATCGCAATCTGGCGGTGGCACTGGGTAGCCGCGCGACTCTCGATGCCAATACCGGCACGCTCACGGTAAGCGCTGCAGCCCGTTGATGGCCTCAAGCTACGAGCGTTACCGGCGCACTGGCTGCCTGGTTTCGCTCCGTCATGGCGCGTTACTTTCCGTCCCATCGCCCCTTTGATCAGCGCTTGGCTTGCGTCTGTTTGCAGAATGAATGTTCCAGTTTTGCTGGCGAGTGTTCTGAAAACGACGCTGGCGTAGCTATTTGCCATCACTGCCGCGTCAAACGCTTGTTTTGTCCCTGATCCCTCGTAAATCTGCACGAAAATTGAATGGCCATTCTGAACATGGCCTCTTTATGTGTGCCTTCGAGTTGTGCATTGGGGACTGAACATCATGATTTCGGCCGTACAAGCGCGTTTTGCCAATCTCGGGATGGCAAAGAAACTGGGTATCGGGTTCGTCCTCGTTCTGCTGCTCACGGCGCTGGTTGCTGTGATCGGCGTCTGGTCGCTGCGTTTGATCAGCGCGCATTTCGACAGCCTGAAAGAAATGACCGCTCTCAATACCGGCCTCAATCGCGTACGTCTGCTGGAGCAGGATTATGCATTGCACGGCGATCCCAAGATCGTCGACCCATTGCATGCCGGTCTCGACCGGTTGAGCGCTCAGGCTGAACAACTCAAGGCCAGTTCCGCCGTCAACCTGAACCTCATGAGCCAGGTCCAGCACGCGCTGGCTGCCTACCGCAAATCTTTCGATGAGTTCGTCAGCATCAGCCAGAGTAAGGATCTGGCCCTGGAAATGGCCAGTTGGTCGGTGTCCAGCGTGGCCAACAACCTCGATGTGTTGCAAGCCGGGCTCGCCGACGACGGTGCCTACACCCTCAAGGACTCCCAAGGTCAGCAAGGATCGGAATTCATTGAGCAATCGGGCCAGGTCAGTCAGGTCTCCAGGTTGATGATGCAGGCCATGGACGAGGCGCGTGAGCGTCTGGACAAAAGCCGCAAGCCGGGCTCGGGTGAGGAGCCGAAGACCGGCAAGATCGAGCAGGCCGTGCAGGCGCAGGAGCTGGCCGAGCAGATCAAGGGCGTGATCAAGGATCCCGGCTATCTCACCGTGCTGACCGAGGTCATCGGGCACATCACCCATTTCGGCGACAAGCTCAATGAATACACCGGGCTGCTGGCGGATGAGGCCAGGGTCTCCCAACAGTTGGCGAACAACGCGAAAACGGTGGTGGAGCAGGTCAACCAGGCTTACGACGCCGAAGATCAGTCGATGCTCGATGAGCTGAACGCCAACTCGCTGAAGATCATCGGCTCTTCGGTTATGGCCCTGCTCGTTGGCTTGATCGCTTCGTTCCTGATCACGCGGATCATCGTGGCGCCCTTGCGCAGTGTGATCGCCGTCGCCCAGCGCATTGCTTCGGGCGACTTGAGCAGCCATGTGCATGTCACGCGCAAGGATGAGATCGGTCAACTGATGCAGGCCATGCAGCAGATGGGGGCCGGACTGAGCGGTATCGTCAGCGGCTTGCAAGCGGGTATAGAACAATTGGCGACGTCTGCGCATTCGTTGTCGTCTGTTACCGAACAGACCAACCTGGAAGTCAGCAGCCAGCGCGAAGAAACCGAGCAGGTGGCCACGGCGATGAACCAGATGACCGCCACCGTGCACGATGTTGCGCGCAATGCCGAGGAAGCGGCACTGGCCGCACAGACCGCCGACACCAAGGTCGATTCCGGGCAAGCTGTGGTGCGTCAGAGCATGCAGCGTATCGAGCAGCTGGCCACGTCTGCCAACTCGGCCAGCCACAGCATCGAAAACCTCAGCGCCGAAATCCACAACATTGGCAAGGTGCTGGGTGTGATCAAGAGCGTTGCCGAACAGACCAATCTGCTGGCGCTCAATGCGGCCATTGAAGCGGCGCGTGCGGGCGAGCAGGGCAGGGGCTTTGCGGTGGTGGCCGACGAGGTACGGGCGCTGGCCAAGCGCACGCAGCAGTCGACCGAAGAGATCGAGCGTCTGGTCTCGCGTCTGCAAAGTGGCGCGCAGGCATCCGTGGCGCAGATTCAAAGCAGCGGCGAGCTGGTCAGACTGGCCGTCAGCGACGCGCTGCTGACCGAGAGCGCGTTGGGCAGCATTGCTGCGGCAGTCTCGGTGATCCAGCAGATGAATCAACAGATTGCCGCAGCGGCCGAAGAGCAGAGTTCGGTGGCCGAGGAGATCAACCGCAGTGTCACCAGCATCCGCGCCAGTGCCGATCAATCAGCGCTGGCGATGCAGGGGAATGCGGCTTCGAGCATCGAGCTGGCATCGCTGGGGATGGAGCTGAAAGGCATGGTGGGGCATTTCAGGCTTTAGGCCGTCAATTCGGCAGCCACCCGGCGCCTGCAACTCACGGCGCCCTTGCGAATGTGCAAGCGCTGTCAGCCTTTACGGCAGTTGAGGATCACCAGGGTCAACACACCCGCCACGATCCCCCAGAATGCCGAGCCAATGGAAAACAGCGTCAGCCCAGACGCCGTGACCATAAAGGTAATCAACGCCGCTTCGCGCTCCCTGGGTTGACTCATGGCAACCGTCAGGCCGTTCATGATCGAACCGAACAGCGCCAGGGCTGCGATCGACAGCACCAACTCCTTCGGAAAAGCTGCGAACAGTGCCGCCAGGGTCGCACCGAACACGCCCGCAATGGCATAGAAAATCCCGCACCATATCGCCGCCGTGTAACGCTTGGCGGGATTTTCATGGGCGTGGGGGCCGGTGCAGATCGCCGCACTGATGGCCGCCATCGTGATGCCGTGAGCGCCGAACGGGGCGGTGATCAGCGAGATCAGCCCGGTGGCGGTGATCAGTGGCGAAGCGGGCGTCTGATAACCATCGGCGCGTAGGACTGCGATACCGGGCATGTTCTGTGAGGTCATGGCGACGACGAACAGGGGAATACCGATGCTTATGGTGGCGCCCAGCGAAAACGAAGGCCTGGTCCAGACCGGAACCGCCACTTCCAGATTGAAACCGCTGAAGTTGAGCATGCCGAGCATCGCCGACAGCGCTACTCCCAGCAACAGTGTGACCAGCACTGCGTAGCGCGGCGAATAGCGTTTGACGATCAGGTAAGTGAAAAACATGCCCAGCACCAGCCCGGTGCGTTGCTGCGCCGCGATGAAAATTTCGCTGCCGATCTTGAACAGAATGCCAGCCAGCAGGGCTGCCGCCAGCGAGGTAGGCAGGCGCTTGACCCATTTTTCGAAACTACCGGTCACGCCGCAGATGAACACCAGAATCGCGCTGGTGATGTAGGCCCCGATCGCCTCGGGATAGGCCACTTGCCCCAGGCTGGTGATCAGCAGCGCAGCCCCCGGGGTCGACCAGGCCACCGTGATCGGTGTGCGATAGCGCAACGACAGGCCGATGCTGCACACCGCCATGCCCATGAACAGCGCCCAGATCCACGAGGACATCTGCCCCGAGGTCAGCCCGGCTGCTTGCCCGGCTTGAAAGATCAGCACCAGCGAACTGGTCACGCCGGTCATCATCGCAATAAACCCGGCCACAATGGCCGAGGGCGAGGAATCGGCCAGTGGGCGCAGGCGGGTGTAGGTCGCGTCAGTCATGCGGTCGTTCCCTGAAACGGCGATGTGAAGAACTGCAAGCCTATACGCACTAGCGACAGTGCGTTGCGATACAGCCAGCGACGCAATAATCGGCACAGTTGCGCACCGAGCTTTGCATATTCTGCAGCCCGATTTGCGGGCGGTGGTGCGTGAGGTCGCTCACCAGGCAGGGCGTTACACGGCCACTGGATGTTGCCTTCCTTTCGATCATGCTGCCTTCAACCGCGATTGAGCGTATTGCCCAGCGCCTGATTCACTGCCAGCCAGCCATCCACGGCCTCACGCCCGGCCTCGGCAAACACCCGTTGCAGCAATTTCACCTGCTCGCGCCGCAATGACTCCTCGAACTTCGCACCCTCGACCGTCAGCTGCAGCAGACGTTTGCGTTTGTCATCCTCGGGCGCAAGGCTCAGGACCAGTTCCATCTCAATCAACTGGCGCAGCGGAGTGTTCAACGCTTGTTTGCTAACACCGAGCACGCCGAGCAATTGCTTCACACTCAGGCCGGGGTAGCGGGCAATGAAAAACACAATGCGCTGATGCACGCGGCTCAGCCCACGTCGGTCGAGCATCTCGTCAGCCTTGGCCGTGAAGGCCTGATAGCCGAAGAAAAACGCTTCCATGGCAATTTGCTGAGTCATCGATTTTTTAAGGTCAATCATGTTGACGTATCCGGGTGTGACATCGTAATTTCGGTCAAGCAGTTTGACGTAATTCAATTCATGTCCGCCAGTGGTGATCTCATGGCTTTTTCTGAGCGCGTTACCCGTTTGAAGAGTTCTCTGATTCGCGAAATCCTCGCCGCTGCCCAGCGTCCCGAGATGATGTCCTTCGCCGGCGGCCTTCCTGCCGAGGCGATGTTGCCGCACAGTCAATGGTCCGGCATGCCGCGCAGCATCGGCCAGTACGGCATGAGCGAGGGCGAGCCGCAACTGCGTGAGGCTCTCGCTGCCCAGGCGCGGGCGCTGGGAATTGCATGCGACGCCAGCCAGGTGATGATCGTCAGTGGCTCGCAACAGACGCTGGACCTGGCGGCCAAGCTGTACATCGACAAAGGCACTGAAATCCTGCTGGAAGGCCCGACGTATCTGGCCGCATTGCAGATTTTCCAGTTGTTCGGCGCCGATTGCCTGACCGTGCCGTTACTCGCCGAAGGTCCGGATCTGGAAGTGTTGCGTCAGCGTCTGGAACAGCATCGGCCCTCTTTCGCCTATCTGATTCCGACGTTTCAGAACCCGTCGGCTGTGCGTTACAGCGAAACGGCGCGCGATGCTGTGGCGGCGTTGCTGGATGAGTTCGGTGTGACGCTGATCGAAGACGAGCCCTACCGTGAATTGACCTTTGACGGGGGCAGTGCCCGACCTATCGCCGCGCGGCTGAAGAAAGCCAGCTGGATCTACACCGCAACCGTGTCCAAGACACTGATGCCAGGCTTGCGTGTGGGTTACCTGATCGCGACGCCCGACCTGTTCCCGCATCTGCTGAAACTCAAGCAGGCGGCGGATCTGCACACCAACCGCGTTGGCCAGTGGCAGGCGTTGCAATGGATCGGCAGCGAACAGTATCAGCAGCATTTACTGGCGCTGCGTGAGTTTTACCGCACGCGGCGCGATCAGTTCGAAGCCGGGTTGCAGCGCCATTTCAGCGATCTGGCCGAGTGGAACAGCCCTCAGGGCGGACTGTTCTTCTGGCTCACGTTAAAAGACAAACTTGACACCCGTTTACTGCTCGATACTGCGCTGACGCAAAACGTGGCGTTCATGCCGGGCGAGCCGTTTTTTACCGACCCGGATGCCAATCCTGGTTATTTGCGTCTGAACTTCAGCCATATCGATCCGCAGCGCCTCGATGAAGGCCTCAAACGATTGGCAGCGGTTATCAGAGACGCACAGCAGGCCCTTGCGGCCTGATACATTAGCCGCACGCATCATCGCTGGAACGGGGAGAGCAACAGATGTACAAGGTTTACGGCGATTACAACTCAGGCAACTGCTACAAGATCAAACTGATGCTCCATTTGCTCGGCGCGCAGTACGAATGGGTGCCGGTGAACATTCTCAATGGCGAGACCGAAACCGAAGCGTTTCTGGCGAAGAACCCCAACGGCAAGATTCCTGTGCTGGAACTCGAGGACGGGACGTACCTGTGGGAGTCCAACGCGATCCTTAACTTCCTGGCCGAAGGTACGCCGTATCTATTGGCCGAACCGCGTTTGCGCACGCAGATGCTGCAGTGGCAGTTCTTCGAGCAATACAGCCATGAGCCGAGCCTCGCGGTGGCGCGCTTCATCCAGTTTTATCTGGGGCTGCCGCAAGAGCGTCTGGAAGAATACCGCTCGCTGCACAAGCGTGGTTACAAGGCATTGAAAGTCATGGAGCAGCAATTGCAGCGAACACCTTTTCTGGTGGGCGAGCAGTTTTCCATTGCCGACATCGCACTCTACGCCTACACCCATGTTGCGCCTCAGGGCGGTTTCGACCTGACGCTGTTCCCCGCCATTGAGGCGTGGCTGGAGCGGGTCAAACAGCAACCAGGCTATGTCGGCATGCTGGATTGATCCGATGGAAAATAAAAACCGGTGTTGGCAACAGTGACCGGTTTTTTTCATGTCTGGACGCTGTACCGGCGTATTCGTACCTGCGGCGTTGAGCTGCACGCGGTCTGGATCGCCCGGGCAACCATAGGAACAAACAAGGAGAATTCAATGCGCTACATGATGATCGGGCTGGGTATGTTAATGGCCTTGGGCATTGGCTGTTCAGCTCAGGCCGAGGACTGCGATGCCAATCAGGCTGCGATGAACAAGTGCGCGAGTAAGGAGTACGCGGCGGTGGATGCCGAATTGAACAAGGCGTACAAGGCGCAGCTGTCGTACCTGACCACGGCCGAGCGCAAGAAAGCGCTGCAGGATGCGCAGAAGAAGTGGATCGCCTTTCGTGATGCCGATTGCCAGTACCAGGTCGGTAAACGCCAGGACGGCGGCAGTATGTGGCCGCTGTCCCAAGCGCAGTGTCTGGCGGAGCAGACCAGGGTGCGGGTTAAGCAATTGAAGGCGTACACAGCGTGCCGAGAAGAGGGCTGCCCGAGGTAATGAGCGGCACCGCTGACATCGACAGCGTCGGCTTCAATGCAACACCTGCGCAAGTGAATTCATTCGCGAAAAGGCTTGTACAGTCGATGGACTTTCATCGTCTGCAACCGAATCCCTAATGAATTCGCTCCCCAGGCGGTTGCTGTCGATCTTCAAGTCGGCGAGGTTCAGCCGCCTCTCAAATCGTCGAAAAGCGCTGATTCAGGTAATCGATGATTACCTTGGAGTCGTACATCCACACCGTTTCGCCAGCTTCTTCGATGCGCAGGCACGGCACTTTGATCTTGCCGCCCTCAGCCAGAAGGGTCTGACGGTCCAGCTCATTGTGCCTGGCGTCGCGTAGCGCCACCGGAACGTTCAAACGACGCAACGTTCGGCGGGTCTTGACGCAGAATGGGCAGGCGTTGAACTGGTACAGGGTAAGGTCTTTTGCTGAAGCTTCGACCGCTGCCTGGTCTTGCGGCGTGCGTTTCTTCTTGCCGGGGCGCGTCAGGAAATCGACCAGAATGACCACCTGGCCCAGGCCGACCCTCAATGCCTTCATCAACATGTTTGAACCTCGCGGCCGCAACCCGGGTTGCGGCGCATTCTGAATGCCCCGATCACTTGATCAGGCTGAGAAACTCGGTGCGAGTGGCGGCGTTTTCGCGGAACTCGCCCAGCATCACCGAGGTGATCATCGACGAGTTCTGTTTCTCGACACCGCGCATCATCATGCACATGTGCTTGGCTTCGATCACGACCGCCACGCCCAGGGCCCCGGTCACCTGCTGAACGGCTTCGGCAATCTGTCGGCTGAGGTTTTCCTGAATCTGCAGACGACGAGCAAACATGTCGACGATGCGCGCCACCTTAGACAGGCCCAGGACCTTGCCACTCGGGATATAGGCGACGTGCGCCTTGCCAATGAAGGGCAGCAGGTGATGTTCGCACAGCGAATACAGCTCGATGTCCTTGACCAGCACCATCTCGCTGTTGTCCGAGCTGAACAGCGCGCCGTTGGTGACTTCTTCCAGCGTTTGCTGATAGCCGCGGCAAAGGTACTGCATGGCTTTGGCCGCACGTTTCGGGGTGTCGAGCAGGCCTTCGCGGGAGACGTCCTCGCCGAGTTGACCAAGAATCGCCGTGTAGTTCTGTTCCAATGTCACAGGGGCTTGTTCCGTGTGGGTTGCAGAGGGGTACTGTTGGAAGCTGTACCGAATGAGTATCAATCAGGCTGGTTTCCAGTTTCTCAAGTTCATCACTGCCGGTGCTTGTGTTGATGTCACTGGCGCTTATGGGGCAGTAGTGCTTGCCGCTGGACGCTGGCTGATTGGCGAAAGAGGTGCATGGTAGCGTACGTGTGACGTCAGTTGTACTGCCGTCTCGCCTCACCCCGATTCTTCGATGATTTCCCGGAGTAAGCGAGTCAAACACACGAGTCCATAGCACATCTCGCCATTTTTCCCAGGCGTGGGTAGGGGGTGTCAACTAGCCATCGGTCGGAGGTTTGGCACATTTCGCTCTTTTTGCAGTCCCACTTGCACTTAACAAGAGCCGGAGTCCTATGCGTCCTTACAAGAAAGATATGGTGAATGCGCCCGATTTGTTGTGTGAGTTGAATCACGCAACGGCATGGATGATGGCCCTACCTATCGAATTGCTGGGCAGCGAGGAATGGAACGAAGCTGTCGTGCGTCAACAGAAAGCTTTTCTGAAATGGCGAAAATATATTTATGGCCAAGCGTATGGAAGCCGGTCAAAACAACTGCCGCGGTTTGCATAAAGGCTGCATGGGGCAGTCACGGGTTTTTGTAAAAAACCGGATAAGGGATTCATCGTCTTAACTGCTCGTGCCTGGAGGTACGTATCAGCCCTGATACATGGCGGGTACGAAGTCACGACGCGGTTTGCGTCTCTGCCGATGTCAGATGTTGCAGGTGGTTAACGCCTGTCGTGAACCCGTTTTGAAGAGAGTAATCAGCATGTTGAATCGTATATCGAAAGTCGCGGTACTGATCGCAGTGATGTCCGCCATGTCGGGCTGCTGGCCTTTCTGGGGGCCAGGTGGTGGGGGACATGGAGGTGGCGGCGGTGGCGGCGGGGGTCACTATGAAGGTGGCGGTCCTGGCGGCGGTGGCGGTGGCGGTCCGCGTTAACTGCAAGCCTGTTTAATACGCGTTGGGAGCGAGTTGCTCGCTTCCAACGCGGCAGCTCATAGCGTTGCCTGAAATAGCTCGATCACTGTTTACTCGTCCCGGCCTTCCATCATGGTGCGTTTGAGCATTACGTACACTGCACCCGCACCGCCATGTTTGGCCAGGCACGAGGTGAAACCCAGTACCTGCTGATGCTGACGCAGCCAGGTATTGACGTGGCTTTTGATCATGGGCCGCTTGCCGTCAAGGCGCACAGCCTTGCCATGAGTGATGCGTACGCAGCGAACTTCCAGCCTGGTTGCCTCAGTCAGAAATGCCCACATGGTCTCCCGCGCCAACTCCACGCTCATGCCGTGTAGATCAAGGCTGCCTTCGAAACTGATCTGCCCAAGCTTAAGCTTGCGCATCTGACCTTCCTGAACGCCATCGCGCGCCCAGGACAGCGTGTCCTCCGGCCCTACGTCGATCACGAATTGATCGGACAGGCCATCCACAGTGATCGTCGCGTCTGAGCGCACACTGGCAGCCTGCCGTAGCTCGGCCAAGTTCTTACGGTCGGGTTTGGGTTTGCCTACATCGGCGTGCTCAGTCTTTATCGGCTTTACGCCGCGAATCTCACTTCTGAACAGGGAAAAATCGTCGTCTTGCATGCTGGTCTCCGCGAAGGGCGCCAGTTTAACCACGTCACGCCGTGATCGGCGCGACTAATCATCAAATGGCTGCGCAAGACGCCAGGGAGGGGTCAATCGTGCTTCTTCATCAGATGCGGAGACATGTTCAGCTCGCTGGCACGACGGCGGCGCCGACGGCTGCGGCGCCAGAGCCAGACGCCGATGTAGAGCAGGAACAAGCCAGCGACAATGATCACTACCGCTCCTGCGAGGCTGGTGTTGAGTTCGCCCAATGCTGCCGGGTGACCGATCAGACTGGCCGCGCCGGCCATGGCCAGCAGGACACCGGCGGTTGCGAGAATTGCGGACAGTGCAGCGCCGAAGCGCATCCGCCAGTTGCTCTGGCCTTTGGGGCGCAGGCGACGGGCATCGAAACCATCGGATATCTTCATCCCGATTTCCTCTATGGGTATCGGCGCTCTGACCCGCTTACGCCTGGGTGGTTCCCGTACGGCCAGCGCTCGAAGGCAAACACGAGTGTTTAACGGATAGGTGGTTATGTACGACGGTTCATACAAACAAATGACTGTATTTGTACGCGTTTTCTTCAGGAACTGCCGGGATTGGAGTGCCAAGCGCGGTCAAGGCTTAGCGGTTCATGGGGGCAGTTCCTTGCTGAGTCGGTCGGTTAGATCAGGTCTTTGGTCAGGGCGAGTTTAGCGAAGTTGTCGTTCATGATCGCCATCTCTGCCTGCTGCACGAGTTCGGCCTTGATCACGCCGTGAGGGGCCGGCAGGTCCCGAGTGGCGCAGGCGTCTTCGACCAGGGTGCAACGGAAGCCGTAGTCCTTGGCCGCGCGCACGGTGGTGCTGACACTGGAGTGACTCATGAAACCGCAGACCACCAGATCCAGGCGTCCCAGGTCTTCGAGCAGCAGTTTGTGCAGGGGCTTGCGATCGTCCGTGGCGAGAGTGCCGTTCAACGCATTGGGCAGGCGCTTTTCGATGATGATCTCATCGCCCTGGGGCTCCAGCTCCGGCACGAATTTGCCGCGCTCGCCCTGCGGGTCGAACATGCCGCCGACGGTGCCCAGATGACGGACGTGAATGATCGGCGATTTGGCGAGGCGAGCGGCGTCGACCAGTTTTACGATGTTGTCGATCGCTTCCTGAACCCCGGTCAGGGCCAGCGGGCCACTGAGGTATTCCTTCTGAGCGTCGATGATGATCAGTGTGGCATTACTCAACGTGGCCGCTGCGTATTCACGGCCACTGAGTTGAAACATGGTCTTCGGACCGTTGTTTGGAACAGACATCTGGGGCTCCTTCGAGTGGGGCTTTTGCCACATTGTCCACGGGATGAGCGATTCTGTGAATCTCAATGCTCACAGGCGTCGCTTTTTATCGGGCGTCAAGCCGTCGAGCAGGTCGCGGGTGCCGCCATATTGCCTGCAAAACGGATCAAAGGTTGTGGAAAGTTTCTACGGCCCGGCCACTGTCAGGTCCAGGCATCGTTTGTTGGGTGAATGGCTGCTAGAATCGCCCGTCGTTTTTTCCAGGAGTCTGCCGTGATCACTTCTCGCCTGCGCACGCTGCGCGATCATATCCGTTGGGCTGTCAGCCGCTTTCACGGAGAAGACTTGTTCTACGGGCACGGTACCGATAACGCCTGGGACGAAGCCCGCCAGTTGGTGTTGGGCGCTCTGCACCTGCCTTGGGAAATCTCCGACAACTACCTGGATTGCAACCTTGAAGATGACGAACTGGTCAAGGTGCAGCGCCTGATCAAACGCCGCATCGAGGAGCGCATCCCGACGGCTTATTTGCTCGGCGAGACCTGGTTTTGCGGCATGTCATTTATCGTCGACGACCGTGTGCTGATCCCGCGATCCCCTATCGGAGAGCTGATCGAGCAGCGTTTCGAGCCCTGGCTGGCAAACGAACCAGCGCGAATTCTTGATTTGTGTACCGGCTCAGGCTGCATCGGCATTGCCTGCGCCGACGTGTTTGCGGATGCCGAAGTGGCGCTGGCGGACCTGTCGTTCGAGGCGCTGGAAGTGGCCAATCAGAATATCGAACGGCATGGTCTGGACGAACGCGTCTACACCGTTCAGGGCGACGGCTTCGACGGACTGCCGGGGCAGCGTTTCGACTTGATCATTTCCAACCCGCCCTATGTCGATGCCGAAGATTTCGCCGACATGCCCGACGAGTACCAGCACGAGCCCGAACTGGCGCTGGCATGTGGCGATGATGGTTTGAATCTGGTGCGCAGGATGCTGGCCGAGGCGGCCGATCATCTGAGCGAGAAAGGCTTGCTGATCGTTGAAGTGGGCAACAGCCAAGTGCATGTCCAAGCGCTGTATCCGGAAGTGGACTTTGCCTGGCTCGAGTTCCAGCGTGGTGGGCACGGGGTGTTCATGTTGACGGCCGAGCAGTGCCGCACTCATCAGGCGGTGTTTGCCGCCCGGGTTTAATTCTTGCCCCATCCCTTGCGGCGATCCCTCGCGTGCGCGTCGCAAAACCATGGGTGACGGCGTTCGCTACCGCGTACAGCTTCAGAAGCTCCCCCCAGGTCTTGCGGTATGCCTGGGGTTCGCGTGTATGCGCCAATAGGCTAGCGGTGCGTCGCAATCCAGATCAACAACCCTGCCTGAAACACTGCGAAGGTCACCAGGCAGGCTATGGTAAAGCGTAGTCCGCTGTCGTCGCGGCGGTACTTGTTGACCTTGTCTTCGGTCTTCTTGATCGTGATTTCCTGTTCTTGAATCTTTTGTTCTGCGTGCTGCAACATCTGCGCGGCTTCGATAATTTCGACGATTTGCACCTTGTCGGTGTTCCAGGTGTTGTTCAGATTACCGACTTTGGCCCCTTTGACAGTGCCTTTGAGGTGTTGGGCGTCGGCGTAGACCACTTCCAGACCTTGAGTCTTGAGGAAGTGATCGCGGCGCATGCGGGTGTCTTCGTTGAGCGCGTCCTTGTTGGCAAGGGCGATGCCCTCGATACGGTACTCGGACCAGCGTTTCTGCGCCCAATGAATACCCTGAGCCAGCATGAAGCGGCCCAGGCCCCGGTTCCATGGTTCGATCTGCAAGCCGGCTTCGGGCCCGATGCGGACCGCGCGATTGGCATGGTCGACCCAGACATCCAGATTATTCTGCTCTTTGCGGGTTTTTTGCCCCGGCAGGTGGTAGCTCATGCGCAGAAGGCTGAACTCCTTATTGTTGCGCTCCGCCCGACCAAACTCGACAAAACGCAGGGGTCGTCCACCCGTAGCGCGGTCCGTCGGCAGAGGCGAAAGACGCAGCATCGAAAAATGCTCGGCCTGGACCTCTTCCCACAATACCGGCGCTGCGACCTCACCCTCTTTGGCGTCGGCCGTGGCGACCGCTTCGGTTTGCATACTGGCTTCTGTCATCACGGCGATCCTGTTATCCACATTGCTCGGCAAACACAATGCCGGCAACCCGTTATCGACCGTTAACGACGAATCTGAAGGGAGGAAGCGTGGGTGCAAAGACAACTTGAAGGGAGTGGGTTTTTCCAGATACGCAGGCGGCAGACTGCCCTGTGTCCTCTGCGAGAGTGAGTGGCCCACTCCCGCAAAGGGATGGGTTCAGGCCGCAGGCACCGAACCGATGAACTTGAGGATCCGGTCGGACAGCTCACTGGCCAGCGGCAGTTGCGGATCCTTATAGGAGGCCAACTGGCGCTTGATGTCCATCGGCACGATACGCAGCACGTGATTCATGCCATCAATGATCGCCAATTGCGAATCCGGTTTTGCCTGATGCAGCAACTCGGCATCACCCACCCCGACCTGCATGTCATTGCGCCCCTGCAGGATCAGGGTCGGAATTTTCAACTTGCCAAACGCAGCCGCCGGATTCTGTCGGAACAGCGAGATCAGGTAGGGCTGCACACTGGGGCGAAAGACCACCTGCAACGGCTCGGGCACGTTGTCATCGGTTTTACCGGCCTTGATCTCTTCGATCAATTGCTCGCTGCGGGCCAGAAGAGCCGGCGGGAGGCGGTCTTGCAATTGTCCGCGCACGACCTGATCCACCGGACGCCCGGTGCCGGCGACGGAGATCAGCGCTACAGCCCCTGCGCGTTCGGCGGCCAGGGAAGCCACCAATGCACCCTCGCTGTGGCCCATGAGAATCAACTGGCCCAGCCGCGGGTCAGCCTTGAGCTGTTCGCTCCAGGCCACGGCATCATCCACGTACTTTTCGATGCTCAGGTTGCGTTCATCCGGCGTTGCCGGCCGGCTGGCCGCTACGCCGCGCTTGTCGTAGCGCACGCTGGCGATGTTGTGCCTGGCCAGAATCAGCGCCAGACGCTTCATGCTGTCATTACGCCCGCCATCCGGGTTATTGCCGTCACGATCAGTGGGGCCGGAGCCGGCAATGATCAGCACCACAGGCACCGGATTCTTCGATTTGGGCAGCAGCAAAGTGCCGAACAACTCCCCTGTCCCGGTATCCAGGGAGATAGGGCGCTGAAGCACGACCGGTGTACCCGCATTCGCGAGTGAGGAGAGCAGAGTGAGGGTCAAAGCGATTACTCGCAGCGGCATCAAGCCGCAAATCAGGGACATACCACGTAGCATCGCAAGGCCATCATCAATAAAGTGTGAAATTGGACGCAGCCAATCGAATAAGGTTCGCGCGTGATATAGGCGTTCACCCTGCGTATACTGGCGCCCTCGTGTTTTTTGGTCGATTTCTCGGAGCCTCCCGCATGTCCGGCAATACCTTAGGCAAGCTGTTCTCTGTCACCACCGCCGGCGAAAGCCATGGGCCAGCGCTGGTCGCCATTGTCGATGGCTGCCCGCCGGGTGTCGAGCTGTCTGTGGCAGACCTGCAGCGTGACCTGGACCGCCGCAAGCCCGGTACCAGCCGTCACACTACCCAGCGGCAGGAGGCCGATGAAGTCGAAATCCTCTCCGGCGTATTTGAAGGCAAGACCACGGGTGCTTCCATTGGCCTGCTGATCCGCAACACCGACCAGAAATCCAAGGACTACTCGCAGATCAAGGATCTGTTTCGTCCGGCCCACGCCGACTACACCTATCACCATAAATACGGTATCCGCGACTACCGTGGTGGTGGTCGCAGTTCGGCGCGTGAAACCGCCATGCGGGTCGCGGCGGGCGCCATCGCCAAGAAATACTTGCTCAGCCAGGGCATTACCGTGCGCGGCTACATGAGCCAGCTTGGGCCGATACAGATCCCGTTCAAGACCTGGGAGTCGGTGGAGCAGAACGCTTTTTTCAGCCCCGACCCCGACAAGGTGCCCGAGCTGGAAGGCTACATGGATCAGTTGCGTCGTGATCAGGACTCGGTGGGTGCGAAGATTACTGTCGTCGCTGACGGCGTAATGCCCGGCCTGGGTGAGCCGATCTTCGATCGTCTGGATGCCGAGCTGGCCCATGCGCTGATGAGCATCAACGCAGTCAAGGGCATCGAGATCGGCGCCGGCTTCGCCAGCGTCGCTCAGCGCGGTACCGAGCATCGCGACGAAATGACCCCCGAAGGTTTTGTCTCGAATAACGCTGGCGGCATTCTCGGCGGGATTTCGTCGGGCCAGCCTATCGTCGCGCATCTGGCGTTGAAAGCCACTTCGAGCATCACCACGCCGGGCCGCTCCATCGACATCAATGGCAATCCGGCCGAGGTGATCACCAAGGGACGTCACGACCCGTGCGTAGGCATTCGCGCCACTCCGATCGCAGAAGCCATGATGGCTATCGTGCTGCTCGACCACTTGCTGCGTCATCGCGGACAAAACCTGGACGTGCGGGTCACTACGCCGGTTCTGGGCCAGCTGTAATGCTGCAATCGGGCAACGCTGCCACGGACATTTGAGCGTGGCGGCGCTACCGTACTGGCGATTGTCCAGCTTCTACGTTTTCTATTTCGCCCTGCTCGGCTCGACGGCGCCTTTTCTGGCGCTTTACTTCAATCACCTGGGGTTCGCCAGTGCCCGGATCGGGGAGTTAGTGGCCATCCCCATGCTGATGCGTTGCGTGGCCCCGAACATCTGGGGCTGGCTGGGTGACTACACCGGCCGCCGTCTTACCATTGTTCGCGTTGGTGCCGTCTGCACCCTGGCGTGCTTCGCGCTGATTCTCGTCGATAAGTCCTACGCCTGGCTGGCCATGGTCATGGCGCTGCACGCCTTTTTCTGGCACGCGGTGTTGCCACAGTTCGAGATCATCACCCTCGCGCATTTGCAAGGACAGACCGCGCGTTACAGTCAGATTCGCCTGTGGGGCTCCATCGGTTTCATCCTGACGGTGGTGGGATTGGGCCGTCTGTTCGAGTGGTTCAGCCTCGATCTGTACCCGCAGGCATTGCTGGTGATCATGGCCGGCATCGTTGCCAGTAGCTGGTGGGTGCCTAATGCGCAGCCTTTGTCGACGACGAGGCATGTGGCAGGCGAGGGCTTTTTGAAGCAATTGTCCAGCCCCGGGGTATTGGTTTTTTACCTCTGTGTGGCGTTGATGCAGCTAAGTCACGGTCCTTATTACACCTTCCTCACCTTGCACCTTGAGCACCTTGGCTACAGCCGCGCGATCATTGGTCTGCTCTGGGCAGTGGGCGTGTCCGCCGAAGTACTGATGTTCATGGCCATGAGCCGCATCCTGCAGCGATTCAGCGTGCGTCACGTGCTCATCGCCAGCTTCGTCCTGGCGTCGCTGCGCTGGTTGCTGCTGGGTTGCTTCGCCGATCATCTGCCAGTGCTGATCTTCGCCCAACTGCTACATGCAGCGACATTCGGCAGTTTCCATGCGGCCGCCATCCATTTTCTGCAACGTAGCTTCGGCCCGCGCCAGCAAGGCCAGGGGCAGGCCTTGTATGCCGCTTTGTCCGGGACAGGCGGCGCGGTTGGTGCCCTGTATTCCGGTTACAGCTGGAACGGACTGGGATCGGGATGGACCTTCGCTATCGCCAGCGTCGCTGCATTGACGGCTGCGATTCTGGCGACCCTGTGCCTGAAAGAGGAGCGCCCGTAATCCCACACGCTGGCGGTAAACCGTCGAAAATTCACCTTGTCGATGCCCGAATGAACCCGCTCTCGGCCCAGCGCCGCGTTATTGAGCGATTGAACCGAGGAACCCCGCAATGAGCATTCTTTACGTCTATCCTGTGGCCTCGCCGGAATTGCCGAGCAAGGTATTGACCCATTTCGAAGACATCGCTTCGACGCTTGCCGAGCAAGGCATCGGCTTCGAACGCCTTCCAGCAGCCAGTCCGATCGTGGCCGGTGCGGGGCAGGATGATGTCATCGGTGCCTATCGCCAGCAAATCGATAAATTGATGACCCGGCACGGTCATGTGGCAGCCGACGTCATCAGCGTCGACGGCCATAACCCGGAGCAAAACTCGCTGGTCGCGGGCTTTCTCGATGAGCACCGCCACGATGCGCACGAGTCACGTTTTTTCGTCGCCGGGCGTGGACTTTACTCCTTGCGCATCGGCGATTTCGTATATGCCGTGTTGTGTGAAAAAAACGATCTGATCTTCGTGCCTGCACAAACGCGTCGGTGGTTCGACGTGGGTGAAAATCCGCGCGTGGTTGCGATTCGCTTGTTCAGTCACTCGAGCGGCCAAGTGGCGAAAGCGACCGGGGAGCAAATCGCCAGTCGGTTTGCGCGCATGGATGACTGATTCGGCAAGGGGGCTCGCCAACGTTCTGCCCACGGCGGCAGTCACTGACAGCGGCCGTTTTGTTTCCAAATCATCAAAAATGTAAGCAGGTTTTGGTTCTTTTGTGGGAAGAGGCCTGTTTACAGGTCAGGCATGCCTGTTTGTTTTCACCGTTATGTTTAACCCCTCTGGACTGTGTAACCCTTAGCCCGTCGGAGCCTGACGGCGATCGGCCGCGCGTTGCCCTTCAATTTTAATGCAGGACTTTGCGCGCCCGGTGGCCGTAATCAACATAAAACTCTAAAGAGCACCAGGGACGACGCAGGACGTTTTTTGAACGGAGGGGAAGATGAAAAACGTACAAACAGGGACGCTGAGCCCGTTGATTGAGCAAATGATCAGCAGCATTACCGAGCAAGACGCAAGTGCGGCGATCATCAATGCACTCGACTGGCTCAGAGCGGAGTGTGGCTGCGCCCGCGCCATGCTTTATCAATACCGCGAAGGCATGTTGCTCAGTTGCATCACGTCCAATGTCGACAGTTATTGGAAGGACCTCTATGGGCAGGGGCGCCTGATGATCGAGGACCCGGTGATTCGCTGTTTCCGCCACAACCTGGGTTTTCTCGATTGGGAGGAGGCATTTAATACCTACCCTCCCTCTGCCGCCTATATGGCCGCTGTTGCAGACTGCCAGTTGCTGCCCGCTCTTTCATATGGCTATACCAGCGAGACCCGCGCCAACCGTGGCGTTGTCACCGTCTGTTCTCTCAATGAAATGCAACGGCCGCTCAGCCATAACGATCGTTACCTGCTGACCAGCCTGGTGCCGATGCTGCATGTCGCCGGAAAGGGCAGGCAGTTTCAGACCCGCGCCTTGACCGGCAAGGAGCTGGAAATTCTCAAATGGGCCAGAGAGGGCAAGACCGCCTGGGAGATTGCTGTGATCAAGGATGTTTCGGAAGCCACGGTCAAACACCATTTCAAAAGCATTTACGCCAAGCTTGGCGTGACCAACCGCGCCCAGGCAGTAGGAGAGGCGCTCTGCCGGGGCATCATTCAATAATCAGACCGTGATCGCCGGTCGCCGACGACGCGGCCCCCATGCGTGGGCAACTGTGTACAAAGAAACGCGACGGTGCAAGGCACTGTCGCGGTCTCAAATCAGGGGATGCTTGGGTGGTGCACAGAACTGAAATTACCGAGTGTGGTAGGTCGGCAAGTCGAATCGGTGCTGACTTTGCAACATCGAGATCGCGGGCAGCTCACTGGCTTGTGCTGCCAAGTCACGGCGGATCGCGCTGATGACCCACTCAAGTTGTACAGGTGTGTGCAACTGAGCGTAGGAAATTGAACGACGCATCTGTTTGCCTTCACCGTTACGCAACGACAGCAGCACGCCACCATCTGGACGAGGCTGGGTGTTGACTTCGAAATCGGAAAATACGGACGCGAATTTTTCTTGGATGAAAGTCATGTCTAGCGGCTCCATTGCTCAGTGATTACAAGCTTGGTAGGACTAGTGCAGTGACTGTGCCAGTAATGAATTTCTAAAAAAATGCTTAAAAATCAAAGAGTTATATTTTTGAAGCGATTTTTGTTTCGTGCAATTTGCAAGAATGCCCCGCAGGTGTCCTGCATTTTGCCGGAGTAGGAAGAGGAAGGAGGTTTAGCCAGGGGGAGGGTGCTGAAATCTCAGACAGCGACAGGCTGGATAATCTCCTGCAGTGGCGGTGATTTTTTCGGGGTCTAGCAAGCGGCTGCTGCTGTGAGGGTTCTCAAAAATCGTTTCTGACAAGACGAAACTGCTGATTGCCATTGTTTGCGGGATCAGGGGAACTTGCCCCTCTGTGCGAGCCTCTGAGATTTTCCGCAGCAAATGATTGTTCACGTGTGCCTATGTGCGGCGCTACAGGAGAGATTGAATGTCCGATATACCGAAAACCCCTGGGACTGCGACCCGCATGTCGGACGAGGAAGCGCTGGAGTTTGCCGAGCAAGTATTTGACCGCGCCAGGGCAGGCGACGCCTCGATGCTGGATCGTCTGCTGGAAAACGGCTTGACCCCCAACCTGCGCAATCACAAGGGCGACACCTTGCTGATGCTGGCCAGTTATCACGGTCATCAGGAGGCAGTTAACGTCTTGCTCAAGCACAAGGCGGACCCCGAGATTCGTAACGATAACGGCCAGAGCCCGATCGCCGGTGCCGCTTTCAAAGGGGATCTGGAAGTGGTGAAACTTCTGGTAGACGCCGGGGCAGAGGTCGAAGGCGCATCAGCCGACGGACGCACAGCGCTGATGATGGCGGCAATGTTCAACCGTACTGCAATCGTCGACTACCTCATTTCAAAAGGTGCTAACCCGCATATTCAGGATGCCAAGGGTGTGACGCCGCTGATGGCTGCACAGACCATGGGCGCTATTGAAACCGCCGAGCAACTCACCCGTCTGGGCGTTTGAATCCGGATAGCGAGAGTGGTTGCACTGTAAGGTGAATCCGTGGAGGCGCGCAGGATTTCCGGCTATCCTTCGCGCTTGTTTTTTTCGCCGGATTACAACGCCATGAAAGCCTCACTCATCGAATTCATCAGCAAGATCAGCTCCGGTTGCATGAGCGACGGTGAAATCGAAAGGATTGCCGACGAAGCAGCACAGGCTTATGCCGACCCGGATGCTTTTCTGACTGCCAATCCCGACGTCAATTACGACGACACCTTCCCGATCCCGCTGGGCGAGTGGGTGGTGGTGGGTAGCCTTCCGGAAACAGTATTGTTCCAGGCCGATACCTATATGGACCTGCTTAGCGCAATTACTGCGTCGTTCGGGCCGGGCGTGGCTTTCAATATCAAGCCCAAGCAACTGGCCAAGGTCGAAGCCTTGACTGCGTTGAACCGGATCCAGATTCAGCTCGCAAGCATGAACAAGGAAATGGGCGGCTACATGTTGATGGGTTTGAGCGAGCCTCTGGATGACGAGTTGCAGGCAGTGCTGGTGTACGGCAATGCCCAACAGAGGGTGATGGAACTGGGCATTGAATTGGGCATTTTCATCATGCCCGCGCTGGAGGCGCTGAAGGCGCAGTCCTGAATTTTGTCCCGCCAGTGGCGATTACAGAGAGTGCGATGGCCGATTCAGCCCCTGCAAATATCCCATCCGACCCACGGAACCCTCGCCAAGCGTCACCACTCCTAACTGGGCAAGCCTTCAATAAGGAGCGACACCATGGGTTCCACCTTCAATGGTCTGGTTGGACTGATCATTCTGGCCCTCGACATCTGGGCCATCATTAACGTCTTGAAGAGCAGTGCCGAAACCGGGATGAAGATCCTTTGGGTATTGCTCATCGTACTGCTGCCGGTGCTCGGCCTGATCATCTGGGCCATCGCAGGTCCACGAGGCAACGTTCGAATCTAGACCGTCGCTTGGGCTTCAGAACATCAGCGCCTGATCGGCTTGCCAGCGATCAGGCGTTTTTTTGTCCGCCACAGTGCATTAAGGGTTTTGTAAGAAAATATTAGAGGCGGGTTCAAACAACGTATGCGTCCGGCCAAGTCATCTACCCAATCCCGACAAGTCAGGACATGGTGTGCACTTAAATTTAGGTGGGCACCAGTTCTAGCCTTTTAAGCGGGTATTTCATGAAGCCGACACGCCGTTCGTATTCCAAATCCTTCAAAGCCCAGGTCATTCAAGAGTGCGCCCAGCCCGGAGCCTCGATTGCCAGCGTCGCCCTCAGTCATAGCCTCAACGCAAACCTGGTCCACAAGTGGATCCGGATGAAAACGCAGAACAGCATGGCGCTTCAACCTGCATTTGTCCCGGTGCCTATGCAATCGGTGGCGCAAGGATCTGCGAATATCAGCGTTGAAATTCTGCACCCGCACGGCACCGTCAAAGTGAACTGGCCGACTGAAAGTGCTACTGCCTGCGCCGCATTCCTTAAAGAGCTGTTGCGATGATCCGCATCGATGCCATCTGGCTCGCCACCGAACCCATGGATATGCGCGCTGGCACTGAAGCCGCGCTGGCCAGGGTGGTCGCGGTGTTCGGTGCGGCGAAGCCGCACTGCGCCTATCTATTCGCCAATCGCCGCGCCACTCGGATGAAAGTGCTGGTACACGATGGGATTGGCGTCTGGTTGGCGGCACGTCGATTGAACCAGGGAAAGTTCCACTGGGCAGGCGTTCGACAAGGCAGCGAAGTGCAGTTGGATACCGAGCAGCTCCAGGCCTTGGTACTCGGCCTGCCTTGGCAGCGTGTTGGCGTTAGCGCTGCAATTACGTTGCTTTAAAAACCGTAATTAATGGCTCGGTTTGCTGTAGAGGATGGCGTGCTTTGGTAAAATCCGCGCCATGACTCCCTCGCCCGATCTCGCTCAAATGACCCCCGACCAACTGCGTGCATTCGCTGCGCAATTGCTGTCCCAAGTCGAGACCATGGGTCATACGGTTGAGACCATGAGCAAGACGGTTGAAACGATGGGCAAGAAGATCAATCGGGATCAAACACTGATCGAAAAGCTGACCCACGAGATCGCACAGCTCAAGCGTTTGAAGTTTGCCAAGCGCAGCGAGCAAATGAACCCTGAGCAGGCGAGCCTGCTGGATGACCTGATCGATACCGATATCGCAGCGATTGAGGCCGAGCTTCACGCCTTACAAATAGCGCCCGTTGCGACCGAGAAAAAGCAAAAACCCAAGCGCACGGCCTTACCGACGGAGTTTCCACGCACGTTTATCCATCACGAACCGGACAACACCCACTGCCCATGCGGCTGCGCCCTCAAGCGCATCGGTGAAGATGTCAGCGAGAAACTGGACTACACGCCGGGCTTGTTTACCGTCGAGCGCCATATTCGTGGCAAGTGGGTGTGCGATGACTGCGAAACACTGATCCAGGCGCCGGTACCTGCGCAAGTTATCGACAAGGGCATCCCGACTGCCGGGTTGCTTGCCCACGTTATGGTCGCGAAGTTTGCTGATCATCTGCCGCTTTACCGTCAGGAATCGATTTTCGGTCGAGCAGGCTTGGCGATTCCCCGTTCGACACTGGCTCAGTGGGTTGGCATGACAGGCGTACAGTTGCAGCCCCTGGTCGATGCCCTGCGTGACGTGGTGATCGGACAACAGGTCGTGCACGCGGACGAAACACCGGTACAAATGCTCGCTCCGGGCTCGAAGAAAACCCACCGTTCTTATGTTTGGGCGTACGCCACCAGCCAGTTCTGCGAAACAGCTGCTGTTGTCTACGACTTCAGCCCGAGCCGCGCTGGTGAGCATGCTCGTAACTTCCTGCACGGCTGGAAAGGCAAGCTGGTCTGCGACGATTTTGGCGGTTACAAGGCGAGTTTCGAACTCGGCGTGACCGAAATCGGCTGCATGGCCCATGCCAGGCGCAAATTCTTCGAATTGCACGCCACCAACAAGAGCATGCTCGCCGAGCAAGCCCTACGCTACATCCAGTTGCTTTACGAAATCGAAAGTGAAGTGCGCGACCTGGAGCCGGATTTACGGTGCCGAATACGGCAAGAAAAAGCCGTGCCGGTGATGACTAGGTTGCATGGGTGGATGATCGCCCAGCGTGCTGCTGTGCCCGAAGGTTCGGCTATCAGTAGGGCACTCGATTACAGCTTGAAACGCTGGGCAGCGCTGTCGCGCTACCTTGATGACGGCGCCGTTCCCATTGACAACAACTGGGCCGAGAACCAGATTCGACCGTGGGCTCTTGGGCGTAAGAACTGGCTCTTCGCCGGATCGCTGCGCAGCGGAAAACGGGCTGCGGCGATCATGAGTTTGATCGAGTCAGCGCGGCTGAATGGTCATGATCCGTACGCCTATCTAAAAGATGTGCTCACGCGCCTGCCGACGCAGCGGTTAAGTGAAATCGAGCAACTGCTACCGCACAAGTGGGTATCCGCCTACCCACGCGAAAGTATGTTAGTCACAGAGAGGCCCTGAGCAAATGAACCGCCGAAAGCTGTTTTTCTGCTTCGCCAGCGGTAAGAGGTCTTTCACAGTATTCTCGACTTAGAAAAACAATTGCGTCATTACCGTCAGGATTGTCGGAATAACCGGGATGTTTTGATATCTCTGCGAGCAGGTCTTCGGAGACTGGAGCGACATGAAAATGTGCGCTGAAACCAGGAGAAAATCCCAATTTGTAGAACATTACTTTGTAGGGGGAATACACCTTTGCCAGCAGACGCTCCGAGGTTTTCATCACCAAACCGAGAGATGACATTGCTTCGTCGCTCAAATCGCTGAGACCTGAAGCAGTCTCTTCAGATGAAATTATCAAATACCCGTCGTAACGTGAGTCTCGCCGATGAGTCACTATCCAGTGAGTGTTGCTGAAAACTCTTAGCTCGTCCATGTAGCTCCTGCTAAACGACGTGTTTGTGTGAATGTTAGGCCGACTGGTACAACCTACATTTCTTGCCCGAAGATATGCAACCCTTTATCGCAGCGCCCCAAAGTCATCTGGTCAAGACGGGTTTGCCATACGCTTACCAAACAACGGAATTTTCACTGCTTTTTCGGGAAAATCCGCATCGTTTCAGGCTTGCCTTCAGGGCAGGCTTCGCATCATCAGTCCGGGTGCTCATGAAGAATGAGCCGCCTTGGTGGTAAACACCCGGCGATCACGTAATATTTGCCACCCGCGCCCGCACTGTCGTTTCGACGTGAGCGGTCGCACACGCTTTTCGAACTTAACCCTGAATCCAACGGACTCCACAACACATGGCCAAACCGGACGCCCCGGCGCGCGCGCCGCAACCCACCGTCAAATCGCATCTGGCGTATACGCTGCTGAGCGGACTGGCACTGATGGTTCTGTACACCCTGCTGCGCGTGGCGCTGCTGGTTTACAACCGTGAAGGGATCGGCGCGACGCCGGCCTCAACGTTCATCGAGGCATTGGGCAACGGTCTGCGTTTTGACTTGCGCCTGGTGGTGTACATCCTGATTCCGTTGCTGCTGGCATTGTTTAGCGCCCGGTTGATGGCCGCTCGCGGCGTATTTCGGGTCTGGTTGACGTTGGTCGCCAGCCTGACCACGTTCTTCGGTCTGATGGAAATGGATTTCTACCGGGAATTTCACCAGCGCCTGAACGGCCTGGTCTTCCAGTACGTCAAGGAAGATCCGAAAACCGTATTGAGCATGATCTGGTACGGCTACCCTGTAGTGCGTTACCTGCTGGCGTGGGCACTGCTTACCTGGGTGCTGAGTCTGGTCTTCAAGGGTATCGATCGTTTGACCCGTCCCCGTGGCGGTTTCAACGTCGGCAGTGCCAGCAATCGTGCCATCGCGCCCTGGTACACCCGTATCGCTGTGTTCGTGCTGTGTCTGGCGGTGGCAGTCATTGCTGCGCGTGGCACCTTGCGTCAGGGCCCGCCGCTGCGTTGGGGTGATGCGTACACCACTGAATCAAACTTTGCCAATACCCTGGGCCTCAATGGCACGTTGACGCTCATCGCTGCTGCCAAGAGCCGGCTGTCCGAAGACCGTGACAACATCTGGAAGGCCACCCTGCCGCAGCCCGAAGCGCAGCAGACCGTGCGTGACATGCTGTTGACTGCCAACGAAAAGCTGGTTGATCCGACTACCGCAGCCGTGCGCCGCGAGTTCACGCCGCCTGAGAGCAACACCCTGCCGATCAAAAACGTCGTCGTGATCCTGATGGAGAGCTTCGCCGGTCACTCGGTCGGCGCGCTGGGCGATGAGTCAAACATCACCCCGTACTTCGACAAGCTGTCGGAAGAGGGCCTGTTGTTCGACCACTTCTTCTCCAACGGCACGCACACCCATCAGGGTATGTTCGCCACCATGGCCTGCTTCCCGAACCTGCCCGGTTTCGAATACCTGATGCAGACCCCAGAGGGCAGCCATAAGCTGTCCGGCCTGCCGCAGTTGTTGAGTGCGCGCAAGTACGACGACGTGTATGTCTATAACGGCGACTTCGCCTGGGACAACCAGTCCGGTTTCTTCAGCAACCAGGGCATGACCAATTTCATCGGCCGTAACGACTTCGTTAACCCGGTATTCTCCGACCCGACCTGGGGTGTCTCCGACCAGGACATGTTCGACCGCGGCGCCCAAGAACTCAAAGCCCGGGAAGGCAAGGGCAAGCCGTTCTATGCCTTGCTCCAGACCTTGTCCAACCACACGCCGTACGCGCTGCCGGCCAATCTTCCGGTAGAACGCGTAACCGGCCACGGCACGCTGGACGAGCACCTGACGGCGATGCGCTATTCCGACTGGGCATTGGGCCAGTTCTTCGAAAAGGCCAAGAAGGAGCCGTATTACAAGGACACACTGTTCGTGGTGGTCGGTGACCACGGCTTCGGTAACAACGAGCAAATCACGGAAATGGACCTGGGCCGTTTCAACGTGCCGATGCTGATGATTGCGCCTGGCCTGCAGGATAAGTTCGGCAAACGCAGCAGTATCGTCGGCACGCAGATCGACATCGTGCCGACCATCATGGGGCGTCTGGGCGGTGACACCGTGCATCAGTGCTGGGGTCGCGACTTGCTGAACCTGCCCGCGGGAGACTTGGGCTTTGGCGTGATCAAGCCTTCGGGCAGCGAACAGACCGTTGCACTGGTCACCGGCAATCGCATCCTGATCGAGCCAAAGGAGATGGAGCCTAAGGTCTACAGCTACGAGCTGGGCACCAAACCCCACGCTGAAGTTATGCCGAACGCTGCGGACACAGCCCAATTGCGCAAGAAGCTCGACAGCTTCCTGCAAACCGCAACCAAGAGCCTTTTGGACAATACTGCGGGAGTCAAGGACGCCAAGCCGTAAGGCGTCCGGTAAATGATAAGAGGCCCTTCGGGGTAATGCCGATCAGTTAAGCCTACCGCTTGACCTTGGCAGCAAGAAATCAAAATCCGATGCTTTTACTGGCATCGGATTTTTTTATGCGTCTGGCTCTGGCCCTGGAACTGACCCACAACCACATCGGCGTAAGGAGCGCATTTATCCTCGGGCCACCGGGGTCAAATCACCCAAATATCCGATCAGACATAAAAATGCCAGTCAGCTCAACTGACTGGCATCAGGCCTTCGGGGCCTCTTTTTTTGCTCGCAAACAACCTTTGCCTCACGACAAAAACGTTGAACGAATGACGAAAAAGCACAGTCCGATTTCGGTAGGCCCGCGTGTGGCCTGACTGAGGAGACATTGATGAAAGTCTGGACTATTTCGTTTCAGGATAAAGATGGTGTGCAGCAGACCCACAATCTTGAATCCGATCATCGTCCCAGCGATGAGGAGGCCGCACAGCGCCTGCGTCACGTCTTGTTTCCTGTCACCGAAGACCTTGATCTCAATGATCTGGAAGGCCGGACACAGGAGCCTACGGTCAAGACACTCAAGGAACAGAATGCAGTGCAGATTATTTCCATTGTTCAGGCTCCCTGAAAATCACCTGCGATCACCGCTATTTGCTAATTGGCAACGTGCCATTAATGGAGGTAATCTCCAAGCCAAGGCGGTGACGCATCCATCCGAATCCTATTCGCGTAGATGCCTGATTTGTAATAGCAGCACCGACCTTGTCAGCGACATGCTTGAGTCCCGGGCGGCAGATGACCTGTCGTTTCACTCCTCTGGGCGAGAGGCTGTTTCGGGATAGTTGAAACTCTATCTATCGTTGCATAGGAGGACGTTTCATGAGCACGGCCTATCAAGAAGACATCAGCACTTACGTACTGCGCCGCATGAAAGAAGGCGGTTTTGACTTCGCACGTATCCATCCCATCGAATTCTACGCAGTCTTCCCGGACGAGGAACGGGCGCGCCAGGCCGCGGGGAAATTTCGCGGTGAATCTCTCAATACCCAAATCAATGCCCGCGAGGACGGCGCATGGCACCTGCAACTGAGCAAACTGATGTACGCCACCTACGACGGCATTGGTGACTTCGAACACGATTTCCAATCCGCGATTCTGGGGTTCGATGGCGAGGTCGAAGGTTGGGGAGTGAAGCAGGAGATCAAGCGGCTTCATTAATCCTCATGCAACCCGGCGCGGCAGCATCGGATACAGATGTCCTCTCTGGTATTGCGCGGCTGAGCTTGCGAGGGCGACTTGCTCACCCATGCCCCTTTACGATGATTAAAGCCGAGCATACGAGCATGTATGAGACTTCCCTGAGCGGACCCACTTGCACATTGACCTGCTTCGTTCATCAAATTCGCGAATGCTTGAACGCCTGAAATAAAAGACAGGGCAAAAAAAGGCCGCTTCATTTGAGCGGCCCAAAGGGAATTTCGAGAAGAAGTCCGGTGACACATCAAGTTCGCTCCGAAAGTTTGCAGCGAGATTTCTGTGTCGATGGATCGATTATGTGTGAGTGAGGGTCAGTCGGGAAATCAACGCTGACTATGCCGTTGATAGATTTAACGATACTCAGCGCTTCTGTATGAAGCGTAGACGAATTGACTGGGTGCTTCCTGCACTGCACTGGTGCGAAGCTTCCGGGGTATCTGATTAACCCGTTGATTCTCAAGAGGTATGCCGATGGCACGGGCCTTGCGAAGGTCCTTGCGTCCAGGGTGACAAGGAGTACGGCATGATCCGCACCTTTTATGATGAGATGTACGAGGCGGGAGGGGCTGTGCGCCCGCACTACAGGGGATTCGCCCGCTGGTTGGGCGACGCGCCACCTGAGTTGCTGGCTCAGCGTCGGCGTGAGGCCGATCTGCTGTTTCATCGTGCCGGGATCACCTTCACGCTGTACGGTGACGAGCAGGGGACTGAGCGTCTGATCCCTTTCGATACGATTCCGCGCAGCATCCCGGCCAGTGAGTGGCGCGTGGTCGAGCGTGGCTGCATCCAGCGCGTCAAGGCGCTGAACATGTTTCTAGCCGACCTTTATCACGACCAGCGCATCATCAAGGCCGGGATCATCCCTGCCGAGCAGGTGCTGGCCAACGAACAATACCAGTTGGCCATGCAGGGCCTGACGCTTCATCGGGATCTGTACTCGCACATTTCCGGGGTCGATCTGGTGCGCGACGGCGATGGAACCTATTACGTCCTTGAGGACAATCTTCGCACCCCTAGCGGCGTCAGCTACATGCTTGAAGACCGCAAGATGATGATGCGCCTGTTCCCGGAACTGTTCGCTGCGCAACGGATTGCGCCGGTCGACCATTACCCGAATCTGTTGCTCGATACCCTGAAATGCTCCAGCCCGCTGGACAACCCCAGCGTCGTGGTACTCACGCCCGGTCGCTTCAACAGTGCATTCTTCGAACACGCGTTTCTGGCCAGGGAAATGGGGGTCGAGCTGGTTGAAGGCGCTGATCTGTTCGTGCGCGACGATCGGGTGTTCATGCGCACCACCGATGGCCCCAAAGCGGTGGATGTGATTTATCGTCGTCTCGATGACGCTTTCCTTGATCCCCTGGCGTTCAACCCCGAATCGATGCTGGGCGTGCCGGGACTTCTCGCAGCCTATCGCTTGGGTAACGTGGTGCTGGCCAATGCCATTGGTACGGGTGTCGCCGACGACAAATCCGTATATCCGTTTGTGACCGACATGATCCGCTTCTACCTCGACGAGGAGCCGATCCTGAAGAACGTACCGACCTGGCAATGCCGCAAGCCAGAGGAGCTGTCTCACGTTCTGGCTAACCTCAGCGATCTGGTGGTCAAGGAAACCCAAGGCTGCGGCGGCTACGGCATGCTGGTCGGCCCGGCCGCGACTGCGGCTGAAATCGAGACTTTTCGTGCTCGCTTGAAAGCCAAGCCACATGCGTACATCGCTCAGCCCACCTTGTCCCTGTCGACCTGTCCGACCTTCGTCGAGAACGGCATTGCCCCACGGCACATCGACCTGCGCCCGTTCGTTTTGTCTGGGCGCGAAACCCGCGTGGTTCCCGGCGGCCTGACCCGCGTCGCACTGCGCGAAGGATCGCTGGTGGTCAACTCGTCTCAGGGCGGCGGAACCAAGGACACCTGGGTGGTCGAGGATTAAGGATGCCTGCCAATGCTAAGTAGAACTGCCTCGGATTTATATTGGATGTCGCGGTACCTGGAGCGGGCGGAAAACCTCGCGCGGATGCTGGACGTCAGTTACTCGCTGTCACTGATGCCGCAGGACGGACGCGGGGATGGCCTCAATGAAATCGCCATGCCCCTGCTGATTACCGGAACCCTGGACGATTATGTGGAACGCCATGGTGAGCTGCACGCTGAGCGTTTGCTGCATTTCTTCGCTCTGGACGATGCCAATCCGACCAGCATTTTCAGCTGTCTGGCCGCTGCCCGGGCCAGTGCCCATGCGGTGCGTGGGCGCATCACGGCGGACATGTGGGAGAACATCAACGCCACGTATCTGGAAATTCGCGGCATCGCCGAACAGGGCCTCGGCCGCTACGGCATGAGCCGCTTCTGCGAGTGGGTCAAGGAGCGCTCACACCTGTTCCGTGGCGCGACCTACGGCACCATCATGCGCAACGATGCTTTCCGTTTCATTCGTCTGGGGACCTTCATCGAACGTGCCGACAATACCCTGCGGATGCTCGATGCGCGTTACGAAATGCTGGAATTACGCGGGCCTTCAGCCAACGCGGCAGCGGACAGTTCGGCAGCCGGTTACTACCAATGGAGCGCCTTGCTGCGCGCGCTGTCGTCGTTCGAGGCGTACACCGAGGTCTATCGCGATGCGCCGGGCGCGCGTCAGGTCGCTGAGCTGCTGCTGTTGCGCGCCGATATTCCGCGCTCGCTACGGGCCTGTCTTGAAGAGCTGGACATGATTCTGGCCAGTCTGCCTGGCGCTAACGGACGTCCGGCGCAGCGACTGGCCGCCGAACTCGACGCGCGCCTGCGCTACACCGGCATCGACGAAATCCTCGCCGAAGGGCTGCATGAGTGGTTGAACGAATTCATTCCGTTTCTGGCCCAGTTGGGTAACGTCATTCACACTTCTTACCTGGAGGCTGCATGAGACTCTCAATTAGCCACGAGACCACCTATCACTACGACGATCAGGTCCGCGCCAGCATCCAGTATTTGCGTCTGACACCCCATGACAGCGAGCGCCAGCAGGTGCTCAGCTGGCAGTTATCGCTGCCACGCCCGGTGCGCGCACAGGTCGATCCGTTCGGGAATATCCTGCACGTGTTGACGCTGGACGAGCCCCACGAGGCCATCGTCATTGGTGCTCGCGGCCAGGTGGAAATCGATGAAAAGCGCGAGGCGGAACATGAGTCCCAATCGTCGCTACCGTTTCTGCGTTTTACGCGCCTGACCGAAGCTGACGAGGCGATCCGAGCTTTCGCGGCTGGACAGACGAAGAAACGCGCCGATCGCCATGCATTGATCGACCTGATGCAGGCATTGAATCAGCGCATCGTTTACACGCCGGGTTCGACCGCTGTCGATACCAGCGCTGCTCAGGCTTTCGCCAATGGGGCAGGGGTCTGCCAGGACCACACCCATGCATTTCTGGCCTGCGCCCGCAGTATCGGCGTGCCGGCGCGGTACGTGTCGGGTTACCTGTACAGCGACAGCAGCGAGCATCTGGCCAGTCATGCCTGGGCCGAGGCGTGGATCGACGACGCCTGGTACAGCTTCGACGTGACCAATCAACTGTCGATCCCCGAACGTCATTTGAAACTGGCGGTGGGGCTTGATTATCTCGATGCCTGCCCGGTGCGTGGCATGCGACGTGGAGGAGGCTGCGAGCACATGCATGCCAAGGTCGTAGTGATGCCATCGGCGCCCGTGGCGAGGCCCGTGACTCAAGTGCAAGTGCAGCGCCAGTCGTAGATTCTGCCTTTGATGGTGATCCCCTGCGGCAGAGGGCGGTGGGATCAACAGGCGGTCAGGCAAACCGCCCGCGAATGGCTCGCCGCTTTCGGCAGCAGCGCAGGGTCCTGCACATCCTTTACTGCTCTGTGCAGGTCGACATGCCCGTCGCATTGCCCTCAGCCATCACTCCGCGGGATCATCGCTAATCTCGTACAGTGCATTGTGCAACTCGTCGTAGGTGCCGCCGTTAATGATGCTGTTGTAGCCCGCCTTGATCAGCTTGTCCTGCGCACTACCGGCGCGGCTATCACTTGAGCTGAACACCACCATCACCAGATTCCGGTCGGTCATCACCTGCTTAAGTTGCGGCACCAGGCGCCTGTCATCGACGCGCACGGCATTGAGTACCGTACCGGCTTCATATTCACTTTGGCTGCGAACGTCTATTGCAAGCTTGCCATCCCTGATGGCAGCCACGGCCTCAGCCTGTTCTACCGGTCCTGCCTGCGCAACGACACCCCAACCCAGCGTGAGGACTGCCAACCACCGATGCATGCGCTCAACTCCTTACTTCCTGATGGAGAAGAGGTTGGCACAAATATGCCGCGAGGCAAGCGCGCAAGACTGAATCAACCAAACAGACGGGACAGGTTCGGTAATATCAGCAGGAGGGTGGTAGCGAAGACGATCAAACCGGCTTGGCGTACTTTCGACTGTTTGAACATAGCGTATGGCCTTTTCTTGTTATTCCTGAGCAACAAAAACTGACTGCTTCCTGAAAAAGGAAGCGGCGGCTGGCAGGGGTCAAAACCCGAGAGCAGGAGTCGCGATAAGACTTAACCTTAGAGGCCAGTTGAGCGGTGTCTTAGATCGGTTTGATATGAGCAAGCCGGTTTTGTTAGGAACAACAGTCATAAGCCAATGCGATGGCGCCAGATAATCGCCTGCTAGACACGTTCAGCCCCAATCTTTGCGCATTCAACAGCCCCTGACCGTTCGTCCGAGTGAGCAAGTGCCTACCCAAGGCTACGTCTTTATAAACATCTAGGGCTGTCGATAGCGGAGCAATGCATCCGCTGTCATGCAGAGGGGTCCAATGGCGAACGGGCGGAATCGTAGGGGCTGGCGCGGACGACTTTATAGCGATAGGAGGCAGTTCAGACATCCCGACACTGCCGGGCAAACGCGCCCCTTGCCTTGCCAAGGGCTTCAAGGCAGGCTTGGGCGTGTGCATTTTCGCCTTTTCGCTTCAGGTATTTTTATGTCGTTACGCATCTGCATTCTGGAAACCGACGTGCTTCGCCCGGAACTGGTTGATCAATACACAGGTTATGGCCGGATGTTCGAATCGCTGTTCTCCCGCCAGCCGATTCCGGCCGAATTCGTGGTCCACAACGTGATGCAGGGCGACTACCCGCCCGACGACGAGCGTTTCGATGCTTACCTGATCACAGGCTCCAAGGCCGACTCTTTTGGCACCGACCCTTGGATTGCAACCCTGAAGACCTACCTGCTGGCACGCTATGAGCGAGGCGACAAACTGCTGGGCGTCTGCTTTGGTCACCAGTTACTGGCGCTGTTGCTTGGCGGTAAAACCGAGCGAGCTGCACAGGGATGGGGTGTGGGCGTTCACCACTACAACCTCGCTCCCGCAAAACCGTGGATGACCCCGGCGGTGGACACACTGAAGCTACTGATCAGTCACCAGGATCAGGTTACCGCCTTGCCTGAGGGTGCCACGGTGATTGCGTCCAGCGAGTTCTGTCAGTTTGCCGCCTATCACATCAACGATCAGGTGCTGTGCTTCCAGGGCCACCCCGAGTTTATCCATGATTACTCGCGTACCTTGCTCGATATTCGTCAGGACTCGTTGGGAGAGCAGGTCTACAGCAAAGGCATTGCCAGCCTGGAAGAGGATCACCACGGCACCGCAGTGGCCGAGTGGATGATGCGCTTTGTCGCCAACAGGCCGCAGGTGGCCTGAGGCAACCCCTTAGGGGCGCGATGGCCCGCGTGCCTGCAGGTCAGGTCTGCTCAGAGCCATCCCGAGCGCTTAAAGCTGGCGAACAGAATCCCGCATCCACTCAGAATCACCCCCAGCACGGCATAGTAGCCGTAGTGCCAGCTCAGCTCCGGCATGTTCTGGAAGTTCATCCCGTAGATCCCGGCAATGGCTGTAGGGAACGCCAGAATCGCGGCCCACGCAGCGAATTTGCGTTGGGTCAGGCTCTGGCGCGAAGACTCCAGCAGCAGGCTGATCTCGATCGTCTGGCTGGCGATGTCGCGCAGGTTCGCCAGGTCTTCCATCTGTCGCTTCACGTGGATTTCCACATCACGGAAGTAAGGGCGCATGTTTTTGTCGATGAAGGGAAAGCTGAGCTTCTGCAACTCTTCACCGATTTCCACCATCGGCGCTACGTAACGGCGCAGGCGCAGCAAATCGCGGCGCAGGCTATGAATGCGGTGGATGTCGGCTTCATTGAGGTCCTTCCTTAGAACGTTGTGTTCCAGCTCTTCAAGCTCGCCGTGAATGGCCTCGGTAACAGGCTGGTAGTTTTCGGTGACGAAATCCAGCAAGGCGTAGAGCACGAAATCTTCACCGTGCTCCAGCAGCAAGGGACGCGCTTCGCAGCGCTGACGGACAAGCCCATAGGACTTTGAATGCCCGTTGCGCGACGTGATGACGTAGCCGTTGCCGGCGAAGATATGCGTTTCGATGAACACCAGCTTGCCGTTCTCTCGGACCGGTGCGTAGGTCACGATGAACAGGGCGTCGCCGAATGTTTCGAGCTTGGGACGGCTGTGAGTTTCCTGGGCATCTTCAATTGCCAGCTCATGCAATCCGAACTGCTTCTGCAGCGAGGCCAGTTCCTCAGCGCTGGGCTGTTCCAGGCCTATCCAGACGAAGTGTCCTGGCTTTGCGGCCCAGGCAGCGCCTTCGTCAAGCGTGATATCGGCAACTTTCTTCCCGGCACTGTAAACGGCAGCGGCGACAACTCGACCCATGATGGTGTGCTTCTTCTGTCAGGAGGGACTGACGCGCAGCGTGGCGCGGTGTTCTCTTCAGAGTGGGTGCAACTCAACGAGTTCGAGGGTTTTGTGCGAGTTGTTCAGGTGTGGTTTGACCTGACGCTGTCGCAGCGTGCAATTGGCTGTCCATCTGCTCGATGCAGCCTTGCATCTGTTCATGGCAGAGGGCAATGAGCTCGGGAATGTCGCTGCTGGTCATGCCGGTGGTGGAGATGGCCGGCAGTGAGCGGATCATGAGTTGGCCACTGTTCCAGATACTCAGCTGCATGTCGCGGACATAGGTGCTCACGCACACTGGCACGATTGGCACGCCAGCCTCGATGGCCATCTGGAAAGCCCCGCGTTTGAACGGTAGCAAGCCTTCGCCCAGATTGCGCGTGCCTTCGGGAAAGACCCAGATCGAGGTGTCCTTGCGTTGCAGCGTCTCTGTGGTTTGTCGAATCGCGCGGCGAGCCCGTAGTGGATTGCCACGGTCGATCAATATGTTCCCCGCCAGCCAGAACAGCTGACCGAAAAAGGGTACCCATTTCAGGCTCTTCTTGCCGATGCAGACCGTACGCGGTGGCACGATGTTGCCCAAGATGAACAAGTCGTAGTTTGACTGATGGTTGGCAATGATCACGCAGGGGCGCGTGCTGTTGAAGTGCTCGCCCATCTCGGCCTCCACGCGCAACCGCAGGATCCACATGGCGGGCAATGCATAAAGTCGCGCGCACAAACGGCTGTTGTCCGGGTTGAACGGTCGACAGATGCCGAGCAAAAGTCCCAGCACTCCGGCAACCACGAAATGAAGCCCCATCAGCAACATACGAATGACAAACAGCATGCAGACCACTCTGGTAACGAAAGGTCGCGCAGTGTACGGATGTGCACTCAAATCGGCAAATACGACACAGACAGACGGCATTAGCGAGTTTAAGCGAATATTTCAGAGTAGAGGGCTGACCCAAAGAGTGGTTCTGTAGGAGCGAGCTTGCTGGCAAAGACCTGACGGCAGTGAACTCAATACCGATTGAACGATTGCATTCGCGAGCAAGCTGACTCCCACCGCTTTACGCTGAGCTGTCAGAACACAGACAGCCTGGAAGACAATTAAAATTGATGCTGCCGATCCAGTTCGATGGCCTTGTCCAGCGTTTCCAGAAATGCTTTGCGCACTTTGAGCTTGGTCTGCGCGTGCGCCTTCATGTTGATCTTCTTCAATTGCAGGGCCACGGTGCGGGCTGCGTCGGCAAGTTCGTCCGGGGGCACGATCTTGTCGAGGAAGCCGGCTTGCAGTGCACTCTTGGGATCGTACATCTGGCCATTGATCACCGAGCGGCCAAACGCGCTCTTGCTCAGGCGATCACGGGCCAGTTCGATGCCGGCATTGTGCATGGTCATGCCGATCTGTACTTCATTCAGACCAATGCTGAATGGGCCATCCACACCGATGCGGTAGTCCGCCGACAGCAGCAGGAATGCACCTTTGGCCACGGCGTGACCGCCGCACGCAACGACGATGGGGAAGGGGTGCGCCAGCATGCGCCGCGCCAGCGTGGAGCCTGCCGCGACCAGGTCCATCGCAGCCTGGGGACCGGAGGTCATGATTTTCAGGTCGTAGCCGCCAGAAAGAATGCCCGGTTGACCGGTGATGATCACCACCGCTCGGTCTTTTTCGGCCTGATCCAGCGCGGCATTAAAGGCTGCGACCACATCGTTGCTGATGGCGTTGACCTTGCCATTGCTCAGCGTCAGCGTGGCGACGCCATCGTCCAGCTGATACGCGACCAAATCACTCATGGGACAAGTCCTTATTGTTTTGAGAGGGCGCAGACGTTACCCACCCCAAGGGGCCAGGTAAAGCACAAAGGGTGACCGATGGGTCAAGGTTTCGGGCCACGTGCAGGGCAGTAAAGGGCGCGGCCCGAAAGGAGGCGGGGCGGGTGTTATTCCATGACCGCGTTGAGTTCGCAGTATTCTTCCCAATCCATGTCCAGCGCCTCGGCGGCTTCCTTGTGGACGGCCATGCGCAAGGACTTGATTTCCTCTTCGGATCTGCCGCTGAACCTTAAGGCCAGCTCCCAGGTTTCAATACTCAGCGCGTCGGCTTCATCTTCGAATGCCCAGCGGGTCTGGTCCTGCTGATCTTTAGGGCTGAGGTCCTGAATCTCTTCCTGCAACGTCGGGTTGGTCACGATGTACTTCGGCAGGGCAGCTTCGATCCATTCTTCTTTATTCATGTGAGGTAGATCTCCTGTGGCTCGAGCTGACATGTGTATGAGGGAACGTTACGTGAGGCTCGATTGTGCGGGATGTATGCCGCTCATGCCAGACGCAGAGGGTCCGTCCGTCGCGCTGAACGGATCGCTTGCGCAAATGAAAAGGGCCCACCTGCGGCGAGCCCTTCCTTATAACGCAAGCTTGATCAACCAATGACCATCGGTTTCTTGAGGTTGCGATGAGCGCTTTGGCCCAACAAGGGGTGCGGGCCGTGATCACCATAAACCCCGACTGGCTCAGGGAATGTGCGCAGCAGCGTGATGTACAGCAGCGCTGCCAGCCCCAGAGTGATTGGCAGGCTGATGTCGATCCCGCCCGCCAGATTTCCCAGCGGCCCGACGAACTGGCCAGGCAGATTGACGAAGCACAGGCCCACGGCCGCGCTCGGAATCCAGGCGCCCAGACCGCGCCAGTTCCAGCCGTGCTCGAACCAGTAATGGCCGCCACTTTGGCCACGGGTGAACACCTGCAAGTCCGCTGGGTGGTAAAAACCACGGCGGATGATCAGGCCCAGCACCATGATCACGATCCATGGCGAGGTGCAGGTGACGATCAGAACTGCGAAAGTCGACACGCTCTGCACCAGATTGAAGGCGAAACGGCCGATGAAGATGAAGGCAATCGCTGCCAGGCCGATCAGGATGGTCGCCTGCGCACGGTTGAGAAAGCGCGGGAACATGCTCGACATATCCAGGCCGGTACCGTACAGCGACGTGGTGCCGGTGGACATGCCCCCGATGATCGCGATCAGGCAGACCGGCAGGAAGAACCAGCCCGGCGACACTGCCAGCAAACCTCCTACATAGTTGTTGTCAGTGATGTACTGCGGTGCCTGGGTCGCGACGATCGTGGCGGTACACAAGCCGAAGAGGAAGGGAATCAGCGTGCAGACCTGCGCGAGAAACACCGAGGCCATGATGCGTTTTTTCGAGGTCTGGCGCGGGATGTAGCGTGACCAGTCACCCAAAAACGCACCGAACGAAACCGGGTTGCTCATCGCCAGTAACGCAGCGCCGATGAACGCTGCCCAAAAACCTTCACTGCCCTGATTGAGCGTCCCGGCAAAACCGGCATCGAAACTGCCGCTGAACGCGAAGATGCCCAACAGGAACAGCAGGCTGGAGGCAAACACCGCTATCTTGTTGACCCACAGCATGAAACGAAAGCCGTAGATGCACACGGCAAGGACCAGTACCGCAAACACGCCGTAGGCCAGCGCCAGGGTCAGGTCGTTTTCCGGCAGGCCGACCATGCGTTTGGCCCCACCGATCAGGGCGTCACCCGAACTCCATACCGACAGCGAAAAGAATGCCACGGCGGTCAACAGGGAAAGGAACGAGCCGACGATCCGACCATGAACGCCGAAATGCGCGCCGGAAGAGACTGCATTGTTGGTGCCGTTGAGTGCGCCGAACAGCCCCATCGGCGCGAGAATGATCGAGCCCAGCAGGATACCCAGCAGGATCGACCAGACGCCCGCCTGGAACGACAGCCCGAACAGCACCGGAAAGCTGCCGAGCACCGCGGTGGCAAACGTGTTGGCGCCGCCGAATGTCAGGCGAAACAGGTCAAGGGGTGAGGCATCGCGTTGATCGTCTGGAATCTGTTCGACACCGAAACTTTCGATACGGGTAGCGGGATGTGACATGAGAGTTTCCTGCGCGCTGTCGTGTTGTTATGAGGCCTGCATCGGAGCGCGGGCCTGTATTGTTCGGCCGGAGCAAGTCCGGCCGTGGCGTTGGCAGTGGTCGATAGGCCGACCGGAAGTGTTTGACGTTTCAGTTGTTGTAAGTGAAGCGGTTCGGCGGCGGGCTCTAAAGGCTCGCTCGGCCGGGAGCGCGATGTTTTACACAGGCTGCGCCGACAAATGTTCGTGACAGGCCAGCCATCGGCCACCTGCATTGCGAAAGACGATGGTTTCACGCTCGCGGAACTGATTCTCTTCGGTGCCGAAACGCACGCGTGTTGCGACGTCATGCATGAACACCGCGACCTCCCCCTGGAGGGTTATATGGACGTTACTTGACTGGCAGTCGAGCACTGCAAAACCGTCTGCCTGCCACTCGGTCCACACTTCACGATAGGCTGCGCGCGATAGCAGCGCAGTGGGCAGGGTGTAAAACAGGAAAGTGGCGTCTTCGCTGAAAGCTGCGAAATAGGTGTCGGTATCGTTGCTGGCGAATGCAGCAACCAGTTCATTGGCGGCTTGCAGGACATGTTCTTTGAAGTGTGGAGTGGGAGTCATGGCCGTCTCGTTGTGGTGATTCTGGCGATGGGGCACGACTTTAAGCAGCTCTCGCAATCGGTAACATCGTTGCCGGTAAATACTTAGTTCAGGAATTTCGCAAGTAACGGCAAGGCGTTGCAGCGAGCTGGAACTGTACGCATCTGGCTGTTTACTGTGGCTTGCTGGCGAGGGTGGTGAGCAGTGATGTTCATTTTGCCTGTTCTGTTACACCGCTTTCGCTGCCGTCGTAGCCTGCGACGTCTCCATGGCTGAGGCATTCAGCGCGTATTAGAACCCGACTGGAACAGGCTGCCCTTTACCGGCTGGTGGACCCTGCCTCCAGAGGGCGAAGCATGCACTGTCATAATGTGGCGCGACGCATCGGGATGACACGCCGGGGGGAGCAGGGCGGAGGCTCTGCAGGTGGTCGCAGATGTCTTTTTCATTGGTGATAATGATCTTTTGACGCCGACTGATCTGCAGAATATCGGTGGCGTTCTTATTCGGTCGATGGGGATAGTCCCGCTCTTCCCAATCGCTGGAAAGACGTGGCTGTCCCGGACGCTGTAGCATTGCCTGCCCAATGTAATCGGGGCAGGGCGTGGCCGCGAAGCCGACCTTGCCATCGCGACCGATGCACCTGAAGGCCTCGGCACTGGCCGTATTGACCAAACCTGCCGCAAACACCGCTAACGCGATCAGACACCCTTTCATGAAACCCTCCCTTAATGGTGCAAGGCTACCATCAGCAGGGGGGCTGTCAGCGGTGAACGACGGATTCAATGGGTTTCGTGGCTGGCTTTCTGCACCTTCGCCAAGGCCAGCGCCACGAACAGATCGGCATCGCCCTGGAGGACTCGCAGATGGTCTTCTACATGGTCAGCGTTGTTCTGCTGTTCCTTGGAGTCGATCAAGCGCGTGACTTCGCACAGCGCGTTGGCAGTGACCCAAAGACTCTGACGCAACTGGCCGATGATCTTCACCACGCTCTCGGCGCTGTCGTGATCATCCTCCAGCTGGGCCATCGACGGCAGTGCGGGCATTTCCATTCGTTTGCTCGCGTCGATACCTGTTACCACGTGACCGATATCCACACCGACCGCTGCCACTCGATGTAAATAGTCTGCTCGGGGCAAGCGCTGCCCGCTTTCATAATGACCTTGAGCGTTAGCCTCGACCCCTCCTATGGCACCGAGGGCACTTTGGGTAAGCTTCAAGCGTTTTCTTTCTTGCTTCAGGCGTTTGCCAATACCATTCATCAACCTACTCCTGCGGAATTCGCGACCTCGTTTTCTGAACCGGACGCGCAATGGGGGCTGGAATACGGGCTGGGTGATCCACTGTAAAACGAGCCTCGTACGGAGTTGCCACATCGAATGACTTGGCAACGGGTAGACAGTAGCTGTTCATTTGACTGTATGGGCAGGTTTCCGATGGCCTGTGTCAGATAAATGCAAAGAAGCAGGTATGAGTGGAATAAATCAATCTTGCCGAATGGTTTTAAAATTAATAATTATTCATTTGGCACTATCGGATGGGCGCTTTCCTGGACCCAGGCGATCGCCTACCCACCCGTCCGGATGTTCGACGCACGACTCATGCCGGAACTGAGAACGCTGGCGCGTATTATCGCCGGCTCAATGAGCGGTCGTCGTTCGAGCCATTCTTCCCGAGTGATGCCAAGCAGTACGACATCTACACGTACTCCATCCTTAATGACGTTTTTCCGCCGAACGCCTTCAATGCTGAAGCCAAACTTCTGGTGCATCTTGACCACCGCCGGATTGGTTTCAAGCACTTCGCAATTGAGCTTCTCCAGTCCCGCTTCATTAAACGCATGGTCAAGCAGCCAGAATTCCACCCTGCCGCCCAGGCCTTTGCCTTGTTGCCGGGCGTCGAGGTAGAACGCCCAGTCAGCGGTCTTCTGGGTGGCGTTGATGGCGCTCAGCGACACAACGCCGGCGAGCTCTGAGTCGAACATCGCCACGAAAATCGACTGCCGGGGATTGCCCGCCAGCGAACTTATCCAGGCCTCATGTTCCTGAGGGCTGATTTCGTGGGAGGTGTACATGAATTTGCGCACGTCCTCCTGGTTGCGGAGCGCGCGCACTGCTGACTGAATGGCCGGGGAAGCTTCGGTAAGGGGGACGAACCGCATGACATGACTTCCTTGCATGGGGGATTCTGGCAGATGATAACCCGATGCCAGCGGTGTGTTCACGGCGTGGTTTGAGCCCGGAAACGAAAAACCCCCGGATTCTCAAGGAGATCCGGGGGTTCGTTTACATCGAATTTGGCGGTGAAGGAGAGATTCGAACTCAACGCTCCTCCAAGCCGTTGATCCCCGTATTTACCGCCCTAATCCCGATTTTACGTACAATCGTTGCGTACAATTGACGTTTCGAGGGCGCAAGGAATGGCTGGTAATTTGCAGCTAGAAGGTGGTACTTGGCACGTCCGCCGGGCCATACCCGAGGCAGTGCTAAAAGCGTTTGGGGGACGCAAGATTCTGTCGCAGTCCTTGAAGACAGGTTCTCGCTGTGAGGCCATGGCTTTGAGGATGCCAATCCTTGTTCGCTGGCAGGCAGAAATTCGTACCTGCCGCGCTCCCACCCGTGCTATCGGTTATGCGTGCCTCCTTGGAAAGTTTTTAGCAGCGAGGCCCAACCAAGGCACTATCAGCGCCACGCACGCAACAGTCTATAACCGCTGCCAACCGTTCAAACTCGACCTTGCCATGCCACACCCGTTCCATTATGAGCTGCTGCCGTTTCCATGAGCTGGTTAAATCTACGTTCCGCTTCGCCCTGATTGCGCCTCAGCTTTTCGAGGCTGACTTCAACCGCAGTAAGTCGATCCCGACATTCCTTCTCGGCATAGCGCTCACGATTCATACGTGCATGCTCAGCAAAATCAGATGCGTCAGCAATACATTGGCGAAAGAACTCTTGCCGATCTCGCAGGAAGTTAGAAGTGATCTCTCGAAGCTCAGGATTCAAGTCGTAGTAAAGGGATAGACGATGGGCCAACGTATCGGTTTCCCGATCCAACTTGTACCACTCTGAACGTGCAGCCTCGGCTTTGAGTAAGAGGTTTTGCCATAGTAGGTAGAGTTCGTTTGCCCTCGACCTGTTTTGCACGCGTTCTGTACGCCATAGGGCGAATAAGGAGACGGCCAGTGCGAGCATTGATGGAATTGATTGAAAGTCCACAGGGCGTTTCTTTCAGATGGTAGTCATCATTATGGTGGGGCTTCACGTCTTGGGACAACGTGTGCAGGTAATTCGATTTAATCCCTTTAAATAGGATCAAAACCCTGTTTACGGCGGGAATGTCCGAGGGTTGGAAAAGTGGTAATGGGCTACAGCCGGGCTGTGCACTCTACCTTGAGTGCAGACCATGTAGCTAAGCATCGCTGGATGCAGTGTTGCCACTATCTACCGTGTCAAGCGTGAACTGAAAGTCTAGTCGTTATGCATGTCATCAGAGCCCGCATTGCGGGCTTTGTCGTTTCTGTTCCTGGCGGAACGTGTGACCAAACCTCAGTAATCGCCACACCGCCAGCACGGCCAGCAGAGCCGTCAGGACTTATTTTCGCTTTAAGGCGAGCTAGCCTTCGAGGTGGTGCGCTGTGTTTCACACCTATCACACAGACACCTCTACAAAATCGATGAGTATTGCTCTGATACCATGCATCGATAATGAATAGATGGAGTGAGTCAATGTCTGGAGTCGCCAAGGGAAAAGCCCGCTGGTGGTCGAAGCTGGGGCTAGGCGCGGCGGTCGGAACAATCGTGGTCGAGAAATCCGCCGAATGGTTTTTCGATACATCTTTACTGTCGAAGATTTGGAGCGGATTCAAAGGGCTTTGGTTTTGGCTGCTTAGCGATATCCCCATGCCGGCAGGGCTCGTAATCGGCCCTCTTGTCCTTTGCCTGTTCCTGATGGCGTCGGTGGGGTACTACGCCGCTTTATACAGCAGGGCGTTCGACGAACTGGAGGTGTTGCGTAATCCTCCACGACCACGACTCAGCAACGTCGAGCATGATGTTGTCATGACCGTGGCGGGATTTTGGGATAACGAGCGCTCACCAGAAGAGCGAGACGTACGTCTTCATTTGAACCTGACGCCTATCGCTGTTCACGCAGCCCTAGACGGCCTTGTGTCGTGGAAACTAATTGAGCCCGTAGGAAACCGCTGGGACGGTTTTGCCATTGGGCTGACACCGAATGGCCGGGCCTATGTACAGCACCCCGATAGCATTGCCAGACGAAACCGGAAGCTTGGGTGAGAGACCTCAATGCAATCGCCGTCGAATGTAGCGCGAGCAGGCAGCATGGGAATTGGAAAACAGGGAAAACGACCTCACTGTACCGTCAGCGCGGGAATCTTAGTATCATTCTCACCCTTGCGAAAACCTTAAAAGGAATTAAGTATGTCATTTGAAGCCTACCTACACATCGAAGGTATCCCCGGAGAAACGCTCTCCGAAGGTTACGAAAACTGGATTGAGCTACAAGATTTCGACCTCTCGGCCAGTCAGACAGCGTCCGCTACAGCTACGTCCGCTGGCGGTGCAACTTCTGGTCGCGCTTACTTAAGTGATTTACTTGTCCGCAAGCCTGTAGATAACGCTACGCCCAAACTTCATGAGGCTTGCTGTAGTGGCAAGCATTTTAAGCAGGTGTCGGTTCATATATTTAGGGCTGGCGATCCGAAAGTTAAATACCTTTAGATAGTGCTTGAGGAAGTTATAGTTAGCTCTTTCGCTTTAACGGGCAATGGCGATCAGTCTAATGCGTTTCCGAGTGAGCTGATTGCGTTAAATTATGGCCGCATCAAATTAATCTACTCCAAACAAAGTCGGAAGACTGGGCAAAGCGCAGGGCAAATTGCGGGCGGCTGGGATGCCATCAGCAATAAAATTTACGCCTGGTCCTGTGCGCGTTTGGAAGAGAGCAAGCCATGAACTATGAAATGCCAGAAGCGATACCTCCCGGCGTTAGTGTCGATGTACATATGAAATTTGCGAACGATCAGTGGAAGAAGGACCCCGCTATCGGTGCATTCATGAGTTGGTTTTATTACAAAGTACGTAATCATGGTCCACGGGACTATAAGCAGCAGAATCATGCGTGGGAAGATTTCGGCAATTTTCACTACGGCGCCGTGGGCAGAGCTGGTCAGCTGCCTGATCAGATTCTGCTGAGGGCTGCGGGGTTTGCTCAGAAGCGTTCAGGCACGCAGAGCACCAAGGTGGATTGGGGGAAGTGGTACTGGCGTGCGCCGTATGGCGATGATCCTACTGACCAATATTGGATAGAACAAGGTATTGAATATGCAAAGTCAAAAGGATACTAAGTCGCGTAATGTGTACAAGATTCTGTTCTGGTGCCTGTTAGGTCTTTTGGTTATTGATTACTTTCTTGATTCGGTGGTCGGTGGCATTGCAGATGCTGATGAGCTTGCTATTAAGCAGGAGGTTAAGGGCGGGGCGTGGGTATACGTAACTCGCTACGGTGCACCTGCTACTGATTTGGATACTCTGAGATTCTATATCGACAATCAGATTCAAGGAACCGATCAGGAGATTTTAAAGCAGCTAAACAAGCAGTCTTCTTTTATGATTACGGACAGTAATGTGCAAGATGTCGTAATTCGCGATACTCAGAATGGAGTGGGTATTGATGTAAAAGGCGCTGTTTACAATTATTACAGCAAGCAGTACACCGACGGCGAAAAATTTAAAAGTTACCGCGTCAGCTTGAACCAGCAAGATGAGCGACGCTGAGTGCAAACCCTCTAATGCTTTTGTCTTTCTACATCTGTCTTATTGAATGTCGGTCTTACTACTGGGCGAATTCCGACTACGCCGGATAGACGATTTCCGACCATGGCGTGGTCGAATTTAGGCTACGTCTCTCATCCATTCCGGCTGATCATCAAAGTCTTCGTTGTATACCACTACACCCGGTGCCGACGTTGGTGCCGTTTCAGTCAACCGTGGCAACGCGACTGGGGCGTACTCAGGTACACGTTCGCGTCCTGGTTCTGGCGTGATAGTTACCGGCTTACGAATCGCCTCCAGCGGCGACACGGGCACCAGAATAAGGTCGCAGGTGATCGTCATCGAGTTGGAGAATGCACAGCCATGAATACGGCGCTTTTCGACGGTCAGGTAACCATGCTGACGAAGCTTCGCAATGAAGGCTTTCGCCGCTGTGAGGCTACAGCCACGCGCGCTGACGATGACGGTCTGATTGTCGAACCACAGCTTGCCTTCGCCGATGAAGTTGTCGTGCCGATCTTTCATGAACACCAACAGAAGCTTGTCCTGTGCAGAAAGTGCTACGGGTTGGCGAGTAGTCAGACTGAGAAGCTGGTGGGCTTGGAGAAGGGTGTGCGGGCGTCGAGAATGTATGCACATCCCCAGCCATCGGAGGAGGGGAAGCGCTGACCGGCGAGAACTTGCAGCACTGTGAGTAGTACAAATGAGTAGTACAAACAAAAAACCCCGTGAACTCTAAGGAACTGAATTCACAGGGTTTTCTTAATATGGCGGTGAAGGAGAGATTCGAACTCTCGATACAGTTTCCTGTATACACACTTTCCAGGCGTGCTCCTTAAGCCACTCGGACACTTCACCGTATCTCTTCAGATGTTCAGTCTGTCGAGGCGCGCTAATGTAGTCGAAAGCGCTTACGAAGGCAAAACTTTTTTTGAGAATTTTCATGCGGTTAAGCAAAAAGCGTGGAGCGTCAGCAGCGCAAGGAAAGTCCGGCATTTACCATGGCGATCAGCGGCTGAAGTCAAGCCGCCCAAGGCAACGAAGATGGTCAGCACAGCGGCGGTGACGTAGCCTGCTTCAGGTTCGTGCGCCACTCAGGCCTGAAGCTTCTTAAGAGATACAAAATGCACATACACGGCAAAGCTGCGCTGGTAATCGTTGATATGCAGCAGGGCATCAATCATCCACAGCTGGGACGGCGTAACAATCCCGAGGCTGAGCAGCGCATGCTCGCGTTGCTCAATGCCTGGCGTGAGACCGGGCGCACGGTGATTCATGTCCGGCATTTCTCTCGCTCGCCTGATTCGGTTTTTTGGCCCAAGCAGTCGGGAGTCGAGTTCCAACCCGCGTTTTTGCCATGGGACGGGGAAGGGGAGTTACACAAGCAGGTCCCGGACGCCTTTTGCCACTCGGCGCTTGAAGGCTGGCTGCGGGCGGACGGCATCAATCAGCTTGTGATCGTCGGCGTGATCACCAACAACTCGGTCGAGTCCACGGCCCGTACGGGTGGCAATCTGGGGTTTGAAGTCATCGTCCCCCACGATGCCTGTTACACCTTCGACGGCGCCGACTTTTTCGGGCATCCGCGCAGCGCAGAGCAGATTCATGCGATGTCCCTGGCCAACCTGCACGGGGAATACGCGCAGGTGCTGGCGACTGAGGAGATTTTGCAGGCCGTCACATGAACAGCCACTCAGGCTAGGAGGGTCCACTGACTTGCTGACCGTGCGCAAATCGTGAAGCCATTCATTCATTGGCGAGGCGTTCGAACATTCGCTATCAGGTGGTCGGATGTAAACCGTATCGCCAATGAATTCGCTGGTTGAGTATTCCTGCAGGGGAAAAGCGCTATTGCTGCCCTTACAACCTGAACCGCGCCATCTGCGCCGCGAGGTGTTCGGCTTGTTCCGAGAGTTTCTGGCAGTCTTCGCGGCAGGCTTTGACGTCGCTGACGGTGGACTGCGCCAGATCGGCGATCCCCTGTACGTTGCGGTTGATCTCCTCGGTCACCGTGCTCTGTTCTTCAGTGGCCGCAGCAACCTGATGATTGCGATCGGTGAGTTCTTCGACATGTCTGGCAATTGCATCCAGTGAATTGCCCGTCCGACGGCTGGCTTGCACACCGGTGCCCGTCGCGGCTTGTCCGACACGCATCGAGGCCACGGCCTGATCGGCACCACTTTTCAGCTCGCCCATCATTTGCTGGATCTCTGAGGTGGCGCTCTGGGTGCGACCGGCCAGGGTACGCACCTCATCGGCCACCACCGCAAAGCCGCGTCCTAGCTCACCGGCACGCGCCGCTTCGATGGCGGCGTTCAAGGCCAGCAGGTTGGTCTGTTCGGAGATGCTGCGAATCACGCTGAGCACTTGGTCGATGGTGGAAATCTGCGCGGCAAGATTTTCCACCGCGCCCGCTGCCGAGCCGACGCTATCGGACATGCTCTGAATGTGGCCAATGGATTCGCCCACAACCTTTTTGGCTGACAGCGCTTCCTGATGGGTATTACGCGACACGTCGGCGGCTGCACCGGCGTTGCGGGCGATTTCCTGCACCGTGAGGCCCATCTCGTGAACGGCTGTGGCGACCATATCGGTCATGTGCTGTTGCTCAAGCGCACGGCTCGACGTGCTGTCTACGACGCGCGCAACATCCACCACGCTGTGGCGCAATTGCTCGCTGGTCTTGAGAGCATCACCGATCAGCACGCGCAGGCTCTCGATGAAGCGGTTGAAGCCGCGCGCCAAATCACCCAATTCATTGGCGCGGCTGTCATCCAGACGGCGCGTCAGGTCGCCCTGGCCACCTCCGATGTCCACCAGTGCCGTGGTCACTTGCTGGATCGGCCGTACGATGCCCCGGGCGATCCAGGCCACGAAGCCCAGGAAGCACAGCACCACCGCCAGACTGATCGCCGAGATGGTGGCCAACGCCTCTTTCGCCGGGCCATAGACCTCAGCCAGCGGTACTTCGCTGACCAGTGTCCAGCCCAACGACGCCACCGGCTTGGCCACAGCCACATACGCCTGACCGTTGCGCTCGAACGCCAGTGCTTGCCCGTCACCGCTCTGACTCAAGAGCGCGCTAGCCGTGGCGTCGCCCACCAGTCCGGTCAGTGATTGGCGATCATTGAACTCGGCATTCGGATGAACCTTGACCTTGCCATCTGGGCTGACCAGGTACACCTGTCCATGCTTGCCGAAATGGAACTCGCGGACCATCTGCGACAGCGCGCTCATGCTGAAGCCCAGGCCGGCCACGCCAACCAGGGTGCCGTTGTGCTCGATGCGCTCGTTAATGAACAGCGTCGGCTCTTTGGTCGTGGGATCGATGTCGATGTCCAGCGCACGCTGTTTATTGCTGTCGACAAAACCGTAGAACCAGTTGTTCTCCGCCGGGCCACGCTGCAGGGTACGGTCCGCACCTTTATTGGTGATGTAATGACCGCTGTCTTTGGTCACGATAAAGGTGGTCAGCGCATGGTGCTGCTCCTTGACTCTGTCCAGATACCGAATGAAGGACGGCTGTTGCGCCGGATCTTCGCCATTAACCAGCCAGTCGGAGACCAGCGTGTTGTCGGCAATGTCGCCGGCGGCTGTCAGCGGCGCGGCTAGCAGCCGTTCGAGGTCGTTGCGGATCGCTTCGACGCTGGCCGGCATGGCTTGCTGCAACAGGTAGCGATCGGTGAGTTTGTTGAGCGCAAAGGCGTAGATACCGATGACGATCAGGCTGCTGATCACCAGCGCAGCACCCATGCTCAGGGTCAGTTGCCACTGAATACTTTTTCGCCAGATAGGCATAGGAAAAAACTCCACAGATGCGAGCGCACCACCACACTGGAACAGTGCCGCTCGCAGGATTTGAGCAATAAATGGGCCATTAGCCTGACGTCAGCACTCATGGACTTGCTCCCTCAGAGGGAGCTTGCGTGACCGCCGACAGCTTATGCGTGTTGCACGCCAGCGCGTTTGAGCAGCTTCTTGCAGCGTTCGGACAGATGAATCACTCGCAGGCGCTTGCCAGCTTTTTGATAACGCTCGCGCAGGGTTTTCAGCGCGGCAATCGCCGAGTAGTCGACCAAGCGCAGGTGCTGGCAGTCGAGCGTCACGTGCTCGGGGTCGGCCTGATAATCGAATTGGTCGAGAAAGGGTGTGGTCGAGGCGAAGAACAAGGTGCCGTGCAGTTGATACAGTTTGCTGCCGTCGGCTGCGATACGGCTGTCCGCATACAGCTCGCGTGCCTGCTGCCAGGCAAAGTTGAGGGCTGCGATAAGGATGCCGAACAGCACCGCAGTCGCCAGGTCGGTGAGTACCGTCACCACGGTCACTGCGATGATCGCCACTACGTCGTTGAACGGCACCTTGCGCAGGACCCGCAGCGAAGCCCAGGCGAAGGTCTGCTGTGACACCACGAACATCACCCCGACCAGCGCCGCCAGCGGGATACGCTCGATCAGTGGCGACAGAAACAACACGAACATCAGGATCATGACGCCGGCCACGGTCCCCGACAGACGCCCGCGACCGCCGGAACTGAGGTTGATCACGGTCTGGCCGATCATCGCGCAGCCACCCATGCCGCCGCACACGCCCGAAGCAATGTTCGCCATGCCCAGCGCCACGCATTCGCGATCGGGAAAGCCGCGGCTTTCGGTGATCTCGTCCGTGAGGTTGAGGGTCAGCAACGTTTCCAGCAGGCCGACCAAGGCCATCAATAGAGCGTAGGGGGCAATGACGCGCAGCGTGTCCAGATTCCATGGCACGTCGGGCAGCGCGGCGCTCGGCAGGCCACCGGCGATGTGGGCCATGTCACCGAGGGTGCGGGTCGGCAGGTCGAAGCAGTACACCAGCGCACCGACCCCAAGGATGGCGACCAGCGCGGGTGGTACCGAACGGGTCAGGCGTGGCAGCAGATAGACCACCGCCATGGTCAGCGCGACCAGGCCCAACATCAGAAACAGCGGCGTGCCGGACAGCCAGGTTTCGCCACGCTTGAAGTGTTCCAGCTGGGCCATGGCGATGACAATGGCCAGCCCGTTGACGAAGCCGAGCATCACCGGGTACGGCACCATGCGCACCAGCTTGCCCAGGCGCAACAGGCCGAACGCGATCATCACCAGCCCGCCCAGCAGTACCGTCGCCAGCAGGTATTGCACGCCGTGTTGCACCACCAGCGCAACGATGACCACGGCCATCGATCCCGCCGCCCCGGAAACCATACCCGGCCGACCGCCGAACAGTGCCGTCAGGGTACAAATGATGAACGCGCCATACAGGCCCATCAGCGGATTGAGGTGGGCAACGAGGGCGAAGGCGATGCACTCGGGCACCAGGGCGAAAGAGGTGGTGAGTCCGGCAAGGACATCGGCGCGCAGACGAGCGGGTTTCATGGAGTACCTGAGAAAGGGGAACGCAAAGGGGGAGATGTTACGGAATGTAAGGCGTGAGGTCGATATCAAGGACGTTCGCGAGTGTGCTTTTGGCCGCAGGGCGCAAAGCTGCCGGGGTGCCAACTCACGCCAGCTCGCGAGCAAGCTTGCGCCCACGCCCTGCGGGCAGAATCGAAAGCGTCCCTGGCAAGTCATCCGCCGGGAAAAACCAAGGCGCTTGTGGCCCGCCAACGCTTGCGGCTCAGAAGCACCGCGACGCTTGTACAAATGAGGTCTATCTCAGTGTCCAGTCAGCCTGGATTGTGTAACGATGTCTGGCTTTAAAAACCTCGGCCTACTCCCAAGGACAGAACACGGATGCTCGCCGCTCTCAGACATTACCCTGCCTCAGTCAACCTCCTGCTGGCCTCGTCGCTGTTTCTGACGTTGGGCAGGGCTATCACCTTGCCGTATCTGGTGATCTACCTTTCGTCCAGCTTCACACTGGGCATCAGCGATATTGGCATGCTGGTCGGCAGCGCCTTGTTCCTCGGCTCGCTGCTGAGCCTATATGGCGGTTACCTCACCGACAGGCTGTCCAGCTACAAACTGATTCTTTGTTTTACCGGCTTCTTCGTCGCAGGCTTCGTCGGCATGTGCCTGACCGGCAAGCTCTGGCTGTTCTTCCTGTTTCTGGTGTCGTTCAATTTCGCCTATTCGGTGATCGATATCGTGGTCAAGGCCGCCTTCGGCAAACTGTTGCCAGTGGCCGAGCAGAGCAAGGTGTTCTCGGTGCGTTACACCCTGATCAACATCGGTTATGCGGTTGGGCCGTTCATTGGTGCAGGGCTGGCGCACTGGAACATGAAGCTGCCATTCCTTATGTCGGCGGCACTGGGCCTGGGCTTTTTCGTGGTCTACGCGATGCATGGCGACCGCAAGCTGAGCTCTGCCGACCCGGCCAACGCGCCTGTGTCGTTTCTTGCGGTGGGCCGTATCTTGCTTAAGGACTACCGGTTGGTGTGCTTTACGGTCGGTGGAATGCTCAGCGCGGTGGTGTTTGGTCAATTCACGGCCTACATCTCGCAGTATCTGGTGACCACCAGCACCGCGGAATTTACCTACCAGGTGATTAGCTCGGTTGTGGCCGTCAATGCTGCGGTGGTGATCTGCCTGCAGTATTTCGTCGGCAAGCACATCAGCCATCAGTATCTGAATCAATGGCTCACGGTGGGGTTCAGTCTGTTTCTGATGGGCGTGGTCGGGTTTGCACTGTCGAGCACGGTGCTGCATTGGGCGTTGGCGGTAGCGATCTTTACCTTGGGCGAGATCATTGTGTTTCCTGCCGAATACATGTTCATCGACCGCATTGCCCCGACCCACCTGCGTGGCATGTATTACGGCGCGCAGAACCTGTCCAACCTCGGTGGCGCATTGGGTCCGGTGCTGTGCGGTTTTGCCCTGGCGACACAGCAAGCGCACTTCATGTTTTATATGCTGGCGGCCTTCATCATCGGCGGCGGCTGTTTTTACTTGCTGGGAGCTTCCTACTCCAAGCGCCACGAAGGCATGCCGCAATGAATGCTCTGTCTCCTCGGGATGCCTGGCAGCAGGCGATCGACACACAGGGTTTTCAGCCGGACGAGGCCCAGCGTCAGGCCGTGCAGAAATTACAGGCGTGCTGGCGGGCGCTGAGTGACGGCAGCCCCCGAAGCGAGTTCAAAGGGGTGTATCTGTGGGGGCCGGTCGGGCGTGGCAAGACCTGGCTCATGGACCGTTTCTTCGAAGCGCTGCAGGTGCCTGCACGGCGCCAGCACTTCCATCACTTCATGCGCTGGGTGCACCAGCGTCTGTTTCAGCTGACTGGCGTAGCCAAGCCGCTTGAAGTGCTGGCCCATGAACTGGGGCAGGAAGTCCGCGTGCTGTGTTTCGATGAGCTGTTCGTCAACGATATCGGTGATGCAGTGATTCTCGGCGGGTTGCTGCGGGCCATGTTCGAGGAGGGCGTGGTGCTCGTCTGCACCTCCAATCAGCTGCCCGAGCAGCTGTATGCCAAAGGTCACAATCGCGAGCGCTTCGCGCCAGCGATTACGGCGATCAATCACTACATGACGGTGGTGTCGGTGGACGGCGGTGAGGACCATCGTCTGCATCCCGGCCAGGCGCAGCAACGTTATTGGGTCACGGGCGAGCACGGGCCGAGCGCGCTGCTTGAGGTATTCGAGACCCTGAGCAGCGGCGAGTCGGTGTCCGTTCAGCCGGTGCCGTTGGGGCGCCGTCATCTGCCGGTGGTGCGTTGCGGCAAGACCGTGGTCTGGTGTCGGTATGCCGATCTGTGCGAACAGCCGTTGGCGGCCATGGACTTCATCGAGCTGTGCGACCGCTACACGGCCGTGTTGTTGAGCGACGTCCCGGCCTTGAGCGCACCGCAGCGCGAAGGCCGAATCGCCCGTGGTACGGAAGATGGCGTTGAGCAGGTAGTCGCGGGAGATCGCGAACTGCCGCAGTTGTCGGCCTACGACGATGGCGTGCGGCGGTTCATTGCGCTGGTGGACGAGTGTTATGACCGCAAGGTGCCGCTGTATGTGGAAGCTGCGATGCCGATGCAAGATCTGTACACGGAGGGCTATCTGGCGTTCGCCTTTCGCCGGACCCTGAGCCGCTTGCAGGAGATGCAGCTGGCGCGATTCGGGCACTGAAAATTTTTGAGGTTTTTAATCCATGGCGAACGCCACGCTGTAGCGCAGCCACGCGATTCACTGTGGAGGCGATTTCATTCGCGAGGCGTCGGGACAACCGAAAATTATCTGTCGGATGTACTTTCCTTCGCGAATGAATTCGCTCACAGCGCGCTGAGCCGGTGTGTGAACAGTCTGGCTATCAGGCCCTGTTTCGCCTTCTTTGGGCCATTACATGCTTGGCTCCTTCGCCGACCAATACCATGACCCCGAGCCAGATAGGCAGATAGGTCATCCACTCATCGCGGCCGATGGTTTCGCCCAGCAGCAAGGCCACGCCTACCAGCAGCACCGGCTCGACGTAGCTCAGCAGGCCGAACACACTGAACGCCAACAGGCGGCTGGCGAGGATGTAGCTCACCAGCGCCGAAGCGCTGATCATGCCCAGAATCGGTATCAACAGATAAAGCCGTGGGAACTGCTCGACCACCGACGGATGGCCCTTGCAGACGAACAACACCGCCACCGGCAGGATCAGCAGCATGTCCCACCACAGCCCGCCCAGGTGGTCGGTCTTGAGCTTGCGCCGCAGGACGAAATAGAGCGGGTAGCCTACGCACACCACCAGTGTCTCCCAGGAAAAACTCCCCAGCCGTAGCAACTCGTTACCCACGCCGACCAACGCAAAGCAGGCGGCGATCATCTGCAGCCGCGACAGTTGCTCGCCATAGACCACACGGCCGGCGAGGATCATCGTCAGCGGCAGCAGAAAGTAGCCCAGCGACACCTCCAGACTGCGCCCGTGCAAGGGGGCCCACAGAAACAGCCACAGTTGCACGCCTATCAGTGATGCCGACAACGCCAGCGCTCCCAGTAGCGCCGGACGCTGACGGATACGCTGTGCGAGGCCGCGAGCCAGCTTCCAGTCACCGCTGGAAAGCATGAAGATCGTCACGCAGGGCAGGGTCAGCAGCATGCGCCAGCCGAATATTTCTTCTCCACTCAATGGTTTCAGCAATGAGGTGTAGTAGTACATGACCGCGAAGAGGCAGGAGGCCATGACCGATAACGCAACACCCTTGTACACAGGGGCTCCCTTTTTCTGGTATGAGGTTTCGATTCGCTTGGAATGCAGCGGATGCATCCGGTGCAGATTCTGACGACCCGCTGCAGGAAGCGGCGCGAAGTTTAGCTGAACACACCCCGGCGTTCGCCCGCATTCTGGTAAACACCACTTCGGCGGCCAGTAAACGATGCCTGGCTCGCTGACGGGCTTGTTGCGCTAAAGCGCTTGAGGCATTCCTGCGCCCAGTCAATCCCAATCCCTTGTTCGGCATTGCTGCATCCTTTGTTAGGCTGGCTGCTTGTCGTGGCAGGGGCCGCGCATGTTTCACCTATCACCAGCAAGGGAGCGGCAATGACCTCCATCGACACCGCGGCACCGGTTGTGCCTGGGCGGCTCGAACAGTTCTCCACGCGCGTAGCGTTCTTCATTACCGGTTTCAGTATTTCTGCGTGGGCGCCGCTGGTGCCCTACGCCAAGAGCCGTCTGGCGCTGGATGATGCCAGCCTCGGTCTGCTGTTGTTGTGCCTGGGTATCGGTTCCATCCTGTCCATGCCGATGGCTGGCGCCATGACCGTGCGCTATGGCTGTCGGCGCATGATCGTTGCGGTCGGTAGCATCGCCTGCCTGTGTCTGCCTTTTCTGGCCACCCTCACGGATATGCCGCTGATGGTGGCGACGCTTTTCGTCTACGGTGCCAGCATGGGCGCACTGGGGTGCGTCACCAATATTCAGGCGATTATTGTCGAACGGGCCAGTGGCAAAACCATGATGTCGGGTTTTCACGGCCTGTTCAGCTGTGGCGGCATTCTCGGTGCGGCGGGCGTTTCGGCATTGCTGAGCGCAGGTGTATGGCCGTGGCTGACGATGAGTCTGGTTGCACTGTTTATTGCTATTGCCTTGTACAAGGCTGGCCCACACCTGCTGGCTTATGGCAGCGAAGCGGGCGGGCCTGCCTTCGCAATCCCCCACGGTGTAGTGCTGTTCATCGGTCTGATGTGCTTCACCGTATTCCTGACCGAAGGTGCGATGCTGGACTGGAGCGCGGTGTTTCTCAGTGCCCAGCGCGGTGTCGAACCGTCCTATGCCGGCTTCGGTTATGCAGTGTTTGCCCTGGCGATGGCCGTTGGGCGTCTGTGCGGCGACCCGATAGTACGGCGGCTGGGTGTGCACAAAATCATTCTGTTCGGCGGTTTGTGCGCGGCAATCGGCATGGCTGTCGCCACGCTGATTCCCTACTGGCAGGCAGCACTGTGCGGCTACGCACTGGTAGGAATCGGTTGTTCCAACATCGTGCCGGTGTTCTACAGCGCGGTCGGGCGGCAGAAGACCATGCCGGAAAACGTCGCGGTTCCTGCCATCACCACCCTGGGTTACATCGGCATCCTCCTGGGCCCGGCGGGCATTGGTCTGGTCGCTCACCTCAGCAGCCTGGGGATCGCTTTCCTGATCATCGCGGTGCTGCTGCTGGGGGTCGCACTGAGCGGGCGCTTTCTGAAGGTCTGAGGCTCAAAGCGCGCGCACCGTGCCCGAAATCCGGATCGAGCTGCCGGGCACGTCGCTCAATTGGGCACGAATCCGCGAACGGCTGCCCATGTCCTCGCCTTGCACGATGTCGATGGCGCCGCCATGGCTCCAGCCGATATCGCGCAGGTATCCGGCAAAGGCCGCACTGGCAGCGCCGGTGGCCGGATCCTCATACACCCCGCCGTAGGCAAACGGGTTGCGGGTATGAAACAGGCGAGGGGATTCGGCAAACACCAGCAGCACAGTCACCAGCCCCTCGCGTACCATCAATTGGCGACCTGCATCGAAGTCGTATCGCATGTTCTTCAAGGTATCCCGCCGATTCAGCGCCAGCACCAGATGCTGCGCGCCACCATTGATCAGCGCGGGCGCAATGCGCAGGTCGATGTCTTGTGGCTGAAGATCGAACAGCGCCATCACCTGGCCGAGCAACTCGCGGCTGACCGGCTCGCTGTGGGTAGGCGGTGATTGCAACGCGGCCGCCACCAGTGCGCCGTATTGATGACCCTCGACACTGATTTGCGCCTGGTTCAACTGCAGCCTGTATTCACCTTCGCCAAAGCGCTCAACCAAGGCAGCGCCCAAGGCGATAGTGGCGTGCCCGCAGAACGGCACCTCGGCTTCAGGGGAAAAGTAACGCACGCGCCAGCCATCGTTGTGTGGAATGGCAAAGGCGGTCTCCGAATAGCCCACCTCTAAGGCCACGGCCTGCAGGGTCGTATCGTCGGGAAATATCTCGCCCAGCCACACGCCAGCGGGATTGCCGCCTTGCTCTGCGTCGGAAAAAGCCGAAAGTCTGAGGATGTCCATTGCCATGTTGAATGCTCTTGCGCCTGGGTAAAAGGTGCAATTGTGGTCGAGGCAGGGCAGGGGACACCAACCAAAAGTGCTGATGGATGGGATTCAGCGTGTTGATGGTTCAACGCAGCAGCAGCCCGCAAGCTCGCCCTCACTCGCAGCCTGTCACTGCGCTAGGGCACCATCGCAAAGCCGACGCCAAAGCGATTCCACGCATTGATGGTCGCGACAGCCAGGGTGATGTTGACCACCTCGACTTCGCTACAGTGTTCCAGCAACGCGTCGTATTGATGCTGTGGCGCGCGATGGCCCGGCAGCAGGGTCAGGCTTTCCACCCACGCCAGCACGGCCTTTTCCCTGTCGCTGAAAAAGCGGGTGTCGTCCCAGACGCTCAAGGTCTGTAAGCGCGCTTCGGTTTCCCCGGTCTTGCGCGCATCGTTGGCGTGCTTGTTGACGCAGTACGCGCAGCCGTTGAGCTGCGAAGCACGCAGCCGAATCAGTTCCAGCAGCGCGTTGTCCAGCCCGGATTCCATCACTGCGGTTTCCAGCGCGACCCTGGCCTTATAGGCATCCGGCGACTTTTGCGCCGAGGCGATTCTTTTGTGCATGTGTGCAGACTCCAATGCAGAGATAGGCAATTGGTTGAGTAAAGCGCGACGTTACGTTGCCGCGCGCAGGAGGCGAATAGCCAATGGGTCGGAATTTGCGTAGACCCATTGCACTCGTAGCCCATGAAGCTTTCTCCTATGAACACGCTTCATGAACCGCGTTGCTACGGTTTGAGCCTTGCTGCCTGAGCTCAGCGATCCAGCATTGGCACCCATCCACCCATCCACCCATCATTCACCCACCCAGCCAAGGAGTCATTCATGTTTGCCGGATTCCAGAAACACCAGCGTCAGGTCAATGGCGTGCAGATCGCTTATCGAATCGGCGGCAGCGGACCAGGCCTTTTACTGCTGCACGGACACCCACAGACCCACGTCATCTGGCACAAGATCGCCGAACGCCTGAGCCAGCATTTCACGGTGGTCGCCGCCGACTTGCGCGGCTATGGCGACAGCGGCAAACCTGCGGCCAGCGAGGACCATGCCAGTTATTCCAAGCGGGAAATGGGCCGTGACATGGTGGCGCTGATGCGTGAGTTGGGCATGCCGATGTTTTCGATTCTGGCCCATGACCGCGGCGCTCGGGTCGCCCATCGGCTGGCGCTGGATCATCCCCGCACGGTTGTGCGCATGGCCCTGCTCGATATCGCACCGACCCTGGCAATGTACCGCCAGACCGATGAAGCCTTCGCCCGTGCGTACTGGCACTGGTTTTTCCTGATTCGCCCGGCGCCGTTGCCGGAGACCTTGCTGGAGGCCAATCCCGAGCAATATCTGCACAGCGTTATGGGCAGTGGCAGCGCGAGCCTGACGCCTTTCACCGAAGAGGCATTCGCCGAGTACCTGCGCTGCGCCAGCCTGCCGGGTGCTGCGCGGGGCGTGTGCGAAGACTACCGCGCCAGCGCCGGCATCGATCTGGAGCATGACCGCGCCAACATCGCTGCGGGTAATCATCTGCAATTGCCGTTACTTGTGCTGTGGGGCGCGGAAGGCACGGTGGGTCACTGTTTCGACCCACTCAAAGAGTGGCAGCAGGTGGCGACCGATGTTCGCGGCAAAGCGCTGCCGAGCGGGCACTACCTGGCAGAAGAAATTCCCGGGGAGTTGTTGGCAGAGGTGGTGCCGTTTCTGACCTGAGGCCGTCGTCGCTGCGGTGCGGGTCCTGTGGCAGCTAATTCGCTGGCCTCAGGTTGGAACCGTCGAAGACTGCAGCACATCCAGCGATATCAGCAGTCACCGGTCTCGGCTGAAGCTGTAGTACTATCTGTGCCCTTCACCGAAGCGCCGCGCTCATGCCGGGACTGCTTCATCTGCCAGCCGGTGGCAAAAGTCAGCGACAGACAGACCAGCGGGATGAAGCCTATCAGCGCCCGCTGAAGGGGTGAGCCTTGTGGACAGAAAAGAAAGAGGCTGCATGGGTTCGTCATCAAATTGGCGGTGCATTCATGGATGCAGTTTTTCGCTGCGTTCATCCCCTCCAATCTCCGGGAGCGGGCCCCGAGCGTAGGATCAAAAAGCATCGTAAAAACCCTCAAATCAATAGGCGATGTGCGCCCGACCTGACGCTTGCCCACCTAAATGACGCCGCTCGCAAACGATTGCGACCATTGGTTGTCTGTATTTTTCGCCGACCTCAACCGCTCTGCAACAAGGGCCTGAACCTATGCGGCCGCCTCATCCGGCCTGATTTGGAAAGGGCTTATTGACGCTCCCGCAAAATAGAGGTTGAAAAGTAACAACAAATGTTATTTAAATAACAAAAATAATGACGCGCAGGCCTGCTGTGGCGTAGACAAGGTAATGACACACATGAACAAGATCGCAGTCATCGGCAGCAATATGGTGGATTTGATCACCTACATCGACCGGATGCCGGCCCAGGGTGAAACCCTCGAAGCGCCTAACTTCGCCATGGGCTGCGGCGGTAAGGGTGCCAACCAAGCCATCGCAGCAGCCAAGCTGGGCGCCGAGGTGCTGATGCTGAGCAAGGTCGGAGACGACATGTTCGCTGACAACACCCTGGACAACTTCGAACGTTTCGGCATCGACGCGCAATTCGTGCAGCGCGTGCCTGGGGTGTCCAGCGGTGTGGCGCCGATCTTCGTGCAAAGCGACTCGCACAACAGCATCCTCATCGTCAAAGGCGCCAACGCTCATCTCAAACCCTGCGATATCGACGCTGCCCAGGCCGCCTTGCGCGACTGCAAGCTGATCGTCCTGCAACTGGAGATCGAGCTGGAAACCGTTTACTACGCCATCGAGTTCGCCAAGGCCAACGGTATCCCGGTGCTGCTCAATCCGGCGCCAGCGGTCAAAGGCCTGAGCCGCGACCATCTGCTTCAGCTGGATTTCTTCATCCCTAACGAAAGTGAACTTGCACTGATTACCGGACGTGTCGTCGATTCTCTGGAGTCCGCCCGCGCGGCCGCCTTGCAACTGGCGCAGGACGGCATTCGCCACGTCATCGTCACCCTGGGTGAAAAGGGGGCGCTGTATGTCGGTGAAGAAGGCGAGTTCCGCGTCGAGGGCATCAAGGTCAACGCCCGTGACACCACAGGTGCGGGCGATGCCTTCATCGGCTGTTTCGCTTATCACTGGAGCCAGGACGGCGACATGCGCCGCGCCATGACCCAGGCAGTCGCCTATTCCGCCTGCTCGGTCACTGGCCTGGGTACCCAGAGTTCCTATCCGGACGCTGCCACGTTCGGGCAATTCCTCGACACGTTGTAAGTCCATCAAGCGCCGCCGCGCCTCCCCGGTCGCAAGGCCGGCAGCGCGGGTATCCCTGAGATCCACGGAGAACAACAATGACAACGCCCGCGCTCCAACAGTCCCCGGACGGGTTCTACCTGAATCGCACCCCCTGGTTCGCCTTCCTGCTGCTGTGCTGCTGCTTTGCCCTGTGGGCGGCGGCTGCGAGCATGAACGACGTGCTCATCGCGCACTTCAAGAAAGCCTTTCTGCTCAGCGATTTCCAGACCGCTTTTGTGCAGTCGGCGTTCTACCTTGGCTACTTCTTCGTGGCGATTCCGGCGGCCATGGTGGTCCGACATTTCAGCTACAAGACCACTATCCTCATCGGCCTGTTGCTGTACATGGTGGGTTGCTCGCTGTTCTTCCCGGCGGCGTCCATGGCCAAGTACGGCATGTTCCTGATGGCGCTGTTCGTCATTGCTGCCGGCCTGTCGTTTCTGGAGACCGCCTGCAACACCTACTCGACCTTGATGGGCCCGCGTGAAACCGGTACCCGTCGCCTGAATATCTCGCAGACCTTCCACCCGTTCGGCGCCATGACCGGGGTTTACGTCGGCAGCTTCGTGATGTTCAAGGACACCGACGCCACGCGCGAACAATTGACCCAGATGAGCGCGTCCGATGCGGCGGTTCAGCAGCTGGAAATGATCCAGTCCACCCTGCTGCCGTACAAGTGGATGATCGCGGTGCTGATCCTGATGTTCGTGCTGATTGCGTTCACCAAATTTCCGGCGTGCAAGGGCAACGTTCAGGACAGCGTGAAAAAGAGCAGCATCGGCCAGAGCCTCTCGCGGCTGTGGCGCAACCCGCGGTTCACCTTCGGTGTGCTGGCGCAATTCCTGTATGTCGGCGCGCAGGTCGGTGTGTGGAGTTTCACCATTCGCCTGGCCATGCAGATGGGCGGAATGAACGAGCGCAGTGCTTCCTGGTTTCTACTGACAACATTCGCTGCTTACTTCGTCGGCAAGCTGATCGCCAACCTGCTGATGCGCAAACTGCACCCGGCCAAGGTTCTGGCCATCTACGGCGTGCTGACCATCGTGCTGCTGGCTTACACCATCCTGGTGCCGAACATCAGCGCGGTGTACGCGGCGGTAGGCGTCAGCATTTTCCTCGGTCCATGCTGGCCGACCATTTATGGCCTGACCATCGACGGTCTGGGCGAAGACACCGGTGTCGGTGGCTCGCTGCTGGTCATGAGCATCGTTGGCGGCGGCGTGATGCCGATCTTCCAGGGCCTGTTGTCCGATGCCACCCACGGCAATATGCAGATCGCCTACGTGGTGCCGCTGCTGTGCTTCGTGGTCATTGTGGCCTATGCGATCAAATGCATGCGTAACCCGCGCATCGAAACGGCGCCAGTGGGCGCGGTGACTGCCTCATGAGTGCGTTCGAAAAAAGCTGCCGTATCTCGCTGTATCCCGAATTGTTCAGTGGTGACGAAAAGACCCTCCTTGAGTCCGCTGATTTTCGGGTGTTGGCCTGGACCTATCCCAGCGGTGTGAAGGCGTTGGCGCTGGAGAACGGCCGTGGTCGCGTGGTTGTGCTGCCGTATCAAGGGCAAATGGTCTGGTCGGCGGTGTTCGATGGCTGCGACCTGACCATGCGCAACATGTTCGAACAACCGCGCCCGAGCCCCACAGTGATCGGTACTTATGGCTGCTTCATGTTCCACAGCGGCATCCTGCGCAATGGCTGCCCGACGCCCGAAGACGATCACGCCTTGCATGGCGAAATGCCCTGTGCGCCGATGGACCGCGCCTGGCTGGAAGTCGGCGAGGACCGCACCGGCACCTTCCTGCGGGTAGGCGGCGAGTACGAATACGTGATGGGGTTTGGCGATCATTACCGCGCCAGGCCCAGCGTCACCCTGCGCCCTGGCTCGGCACTGTTCGACATCGGGATGGACGTGCGCAATATGGCCGGCAAACCCATGGAGCTGATGTACATGGCCCACATGAACTACGCCTACGTGGCTGACGGTCGTTTCGTCGAGCCTTTGGGCGTGGCGCGCACGCGGGTGCGCAGCAGTGTTCCGGCCCATGTAAAGCCAACGCCGGCGTGGTCGGCGTACATCGCGCAGTTGAGCGAAGATGCGTCGCGGCTGCAGACACTGGACGCTCCTGAGTTATATGACCCGGAAATCGTCTGCTTTTTCGATGGTGCCAAAACCGACGCGCGCGGCGATGCGCACTTTCTGCTCAAGCATACCGATGGCCCCGCGTTCTATACCCGCTACAAGCCCGCGCAGTTCGACCATGCCGCGCGCTGGATTTTGCATAACGCCGATCAGCAAGTGGCTGCGTTCGTCCTGCCCGCAACCTGCGAGCCCGAGGGGTATCTGGCAGAGAAGGCCAAGGGCAATGTGCGCAGTCTCGGCGCAGGGGAGAGTGCTTCGTTCAGTGTGAGGACGGGGTATCTGACGGCTGAAGAAGTGCGGCAACTGGAAGGCGATCTGAAACGCTGAAACCGCATCGCGAATAAGTTCGTCTGCAGGTGGCCGCTTTCCACGCGTTGGAGAGCGCTTCCTGGGGGAGCACTTCATTCGCGATTGCGAGCTGTCAGGCATTGTGGGCCCCTACGGATCACATTACCAACTGCGCCCCATACCCCTGAATCACATCGCGATACGGCTTGGGCAGTTTCTTGTCGGTTACCACCACGTGGAATTGCTCAAGGGTTGCGAAGTGCGCAGTACGCACCGAGTCGAATTTGGAGTGATCAGCCAGCAGCATGCAGTGGCGCGCCTGGCGCAGGACCTTCTGCTTGACCTCGATCTCATTGAAGTTGAAGCAGGTCACGCCCAACTCGTCGCTGACACCGGCCGCCGATACGAACGCCCAACTCAGGCGAATGCCATCCAGAATGCTGGCTTCGCTGTGATGTTCGAACACTTGATTCTTGCGATGGAAAGTGCCGCCGCACAGCACGATCTGGCAGTTGGGTTTCTGCTGCAACTTGAGCAAGACGTTGAGCGAGTTGCACACGGCGGTGAACTCCAGCTCCTCGGGAATGAAATCGATGACGAAAGGGATGGTCGTGCCGCAATCGAAAAACACCGTATCACCGGGCTTGATGAACGCAGCGGCCAGTTTGCCGATGCGACGCTTCTCTTCGACGTGGCGAGCGCCTTGCTCGGTCACTTTGTAATCGCTGGCCTCGGAGGGATCGAACGCCAGGGTGATATGCCCGCCCAGCAGGTGAAATTTTTCCGGATGCCGACCCAGATCACGACGCAGGGTCATCTCCGAGACCTCCAGCAGCGCCGCCATTTCACGCAGGTGGATGGCTTTCTGGTCCTGAAGGGCTTGCTGAATCATTTTGATGCGATCGGATTTTTTATTGTCCACAGGCGTTCCGGCTATCGATTGAATATGGTAAAAAAATAACATTTAGTGTTATATAAACAACACAAAAATACGTTGCACAGGATCGCAGCATAAAGCTTGTGGCCTGCCACTGCTCCCTTACCCGCTACCTACTGAAAAGAAGGCCCCTGATGAAAATCGAACCCGCAGCACTCGCGCAGTATATCGACCATACCTTGCTCGCAGCGGATGCCTCCCGCGAGCAGATCGCGACCTTGTGCCGCGAAGCTCAGGCTCATGGGTTCTATTCGGTGTGCGTGAACTCCGGTCAAGTGCCTTATGCAGCCTCGCTGCTCGCAGGTCACGCGGTAAAAGTCTGTGCCGTGGTCGGTTTTCCCCTGGGCGCCGGTCTGAGCGATACCAAAGCGTTCGAAGCAAAGCAGGCGATTGCTGCCGGTGCGGGTGAGATTGACATGGTGCTCAACATCGGCGCGCTGAAAGACGGGCTGCTGGAAGGGGTGCGTGACGACATCGCGGCGGTCAAACAGGCGTGTGGCGAGGTGCCGCTGAAAGTGATCCTGGAAACCTGCTTGCTGGACGATGCGCAGAAAACCGCTGCCTGCGAGATCTGCCGTGAGCTGAACGTTGCCTTCGTCAAGACCTCAACCGGTTTCAGTCGCAGCGGTGCAACCCTCGACGATGTTGCGCTGATGCGCAAAGTGGTCGGCGCAGGTGTGGGTGTCAAAGCCTCTGGCGGCGTGCGCGACTATGCCACCGCCGTGGCGATGATCGAAGCAGGCGCCACGCGTCTGGGAACCAGTTCCGGTATCGCCATCGTCAGCGGCGCAGCGGCGTCGGGTTCGGGGTACTGAGTCGCCCGCGATGGGCCAGTACAGGCAAGATGCATCGCCTGTACTGGCCCATCGCGAATGAATCCGCTCCCACCGTCGGGCTGTGTCGGCCGAAGCACCGGCGCACTGCGCAATCCTTCCGGCAGACAGCACTGACCTCTCTGCGCAATGAATGGCAAACTCACGGTGTATTCCCTCCACACCGGATTGCCCCTCATGCCACAACGCTTCCTTACCCACTTCAAGGCCCGCTGGTTTTTCTGGCTGTGCCTGTTGTTGATCATCGTTGGCCTGCCAGTCGGCTGCGCGGCGTTGCAGCACAAGGAGCGCGAGCTGGTGTTCATGATCGAGCCAGGCACTGCGAGCTGGTATCACGGGATTCCCGCGGATGTGCAGGAGCTGGAACTGAAGGCGCCATCGTTCGGCGTTGCACAGAACATCCACGCCTGGTGGTGGCAGGCGCAAAACAAGGACGCGCCCGCTATCCTGTATCTGCACGGTGCGCGCTGGAACCTCACAGGGCAGTTTTTCCGCATAGAACAGCTGCACGGGCTGGGCTTTTCCATACTGGCCATCGACTACCGTGGTTTCGGTGAGAGCAAAGGGCAACTGCCGTCCGAAGCTTCGGTTTACGAAGATGCCCGGGTTGCCTGGGCCAGACTGAAACAGCTCCAGCCTGATCCGCACAAGCGCTTGATCTACGGCCACTCGCTCGGTGGCGCGGTGGCAGTGGACCTGGCGGCAGAGCTGGGGCAGAACGCACAGAAGGGCAATGAGCCCATCCAGGCGCGGGGGCTGATCATCGAGTCGACCTTCACCAATCTCGCTGACGCTGCGTCGTCGGTTGCCCGCACTCGCACTTCACTGCCGGTGCGTTGGCTGGTCTCGCAGAAATTCGATTCCATCGACAAGATCGCCGACATTCACATGCCGCTGCTGATCGTGCACGGCACCGCTGATCAGTACATCTCCCCGCGTTTCAGTGAAGCGCTGTTTCAGGCTGCGCAACAGCCCAAGAACCTTCTGATGGTGCCGGGCGGTAATCACAACAACAGCATGAGCCTGGGGCGAGAGGCATACAGCCGTGCAATTGAGACCCTGCTCAACGAAAAGGCACCCTCGGTACACGCGGCCAACGACGCGCCGATGGGCACCCGGCAATCCGGTTAGGAGCAATCCCTGTAGCAGCCCGGCTTGCCCGCGGGACTAACGACACTTACGCCATCGGCCATACCCTCTCGGGCGTGCAGAGCTTTCAGTACGACAGGCAAGTGGTCAACAACCTGCCGGGCCAGACCATGGTTCTTCACCCCGACGAACCCCACGGCGGTCATGCAGGCACCGAAGACGGCTTTCGCTACCGGATGTTCTATCTCAAGCCCGCGTTGATCCAGCAGGTGCCTGGCGGCAAATCACTGCCCTTGCGGGACGGTGGTTGAGAATGTTGGGCCGTGCCGAAAAACGGGCGACTTGCTCGGTTAGGCCTTCCTTCTCATCTGAACGGCTCACACTGTTGAGTCATCCAGATAATTCGTGCAACTCGTAATGAATCACTCGACATCGACCCCACCAAAACCTCCGTATTGACGCCGTTCTCGGCGGCACGACCCTGCGCGCTTCCAGTGTCTTCGGCCTGGAAACTATGCGATGAGACCTACCCTCCTGACACGCGCTAAATTGCACGCTTCATCGACCCCGTTGGAGCCCATCGAATGTCAACCTCACAAGCAACTCGCACCCCTATCAACTTTGCCCAGAAATACAGCCTGTTCACCGAACAATGGCAACCCAAGGTCGTCGCTCAGATGAACGATTACCAGTTCAAGCTCGCGCGGCTGGAGGGGGATTTTGTCTGGCACACCCATGCTGATACCGACGAGACCTTCATCGTCATCGAAGGCTGCCTGCGCATCGATTTCCGGGACGGTTTCGTCAAACTCAACGCCGGAGAATTGTACGTCGTGCCCAAGGGCGTCGAGCACAAGCCCTACGCCGAGAAGGAGGTGAAGGTGATGCTGATTGAGCCAATCGGGGTGATCAATACCGGCGACGATACCAACGAGCGGACTGCGCAGAATGATGTGTGGATCTGAGCCGACTCAGGCTTGAGCTATGCCCCCTGAACCGGGCATCAACACCGCAATCAACGCCCTGACCACCCCCGGCAGGGCGTCCAGCTCCCTTACCAGAATGCTGCGCTCGCGCACCGCCCACGGCTCGTCCAGTTCGATGGTCATCAACTTCATGGTGCGACTGTGCCGCAGTGCGGCGGACTCGGGAATGATACCGATGCCAACACCTGCTTCAACCATTCGGCAGATCGCCTCGAAGCTCGACACTTGAATACGCAGTGACAGGTTTTTGCCGAGTTTTTCCACGTGATCCCTGAGGAAACTCAGCAATGTGCTGCCTTCGTGCAAACCGATGTGCTGGTAAGCGAGTGTCTGCTTTAGCGTGACTTTCGTTTGTGTGGCCAGCTCGTGGCCTTCAGGCACGGTGAGCACCAGGCGGTCGGTGCTGAAATGAATGGCCTGCAAACCCGCTGCTTCCACGGGGCCGGCAATGATACCCATGTCGGAACTGCCGTCGAGCACGCCGCGCACGATGTCTCGCGATAACCGCTCCTGCAAGTCCACCGTCACGCCGGGGCGTTGGGCCAGAAAACCTGCCAGCACTTCGGGCAGAAACTCGGTCACCGCCGTGGTGTTGGCGAAAATGCGGATGTGTCCGGCTGAGTCCGCCCCGTAACGGGTGAACTCACTTTTCAGATAATCGACCTGGCGCATGATCAGCCGCGCATGTTTGAGGAGGCGCTGTCCGGCGGGGGTCAGTTCAACCCCTCGGCTGTCGCGGTACAGCAGGCGCGTGTCGAACTGGCTCTCCAGGGCCTTGATGCGAGCGCTGGCGGCGGCAGGGGAAAGGAAGGCGCGGCGGGCACCCTGAGTCAGGCTTGGGGATTCCCCGATATGAATGAAGAGGCGCAAGTCAGCCAGGTCGAAGTGCATGGTTGTGTCCGGACATTGCAAAGAGCGTTCAGCATACATGAACGCCGGTATATGCAATTGCAAATTCACAGAATGCCCGCGTGCTCCCATGATCTGCTCATAACAACAAATGCAGAGGGTTCGCGTTTATGAGTGCTTCAGATTCGCCTGTGGATTTCAGTGCCTGGGTCGGACGGACCGAAGAGGCTCAGGACCACTTGAGCCACAACCTGATCAAGCGTATTGCCGCCACCTTTGGCCAGCCCGTGCCGGCGGCGGGCGACGCACTGCCCCCGCTCTGGCAGTGGTGTTTTTTCCAGGACCCGGTGTTCCAAGCCCAATTGGGCACCGACGGTCATCCAGCCCGCGGGGGCTTTTTGCCGCCTGCCGACAATCGCAATCGCATGTGGGCCGGGGGACGCGTTGAGTTCATCCAGCCGCTGAAAGTCGGGGCCGACGCCCACCGCTTGTCGACCATCGTCAACATCGAAGAAAAGTATGGCCGCACCGGTTCGCTGCTGTTCGTCACGCTGCGCCATGACTATTCGCAAAACGGTGAACTGTGCGTGCGTGAAGAGCAGGACATCGTCTACCGCGAGCCCAATCCGCCGAAGCTCACCAGTGGCGATGCGCCTGAGCAGGGCGACTGGAGCGAAACCATCGAGCCGACCCCGACGCTGCTGTTTCGCTACTCGGCCGTGACCTTCAACGGCCACCGCATCCACTACGACTATCCGTATGTCACCGAAGTCGAAGGCTATCCGGGATTGGTCGTCCACGGCCCGATGATCGCCACCTTCAACCTGCACGCGTTCATCCACGCCAACCCCGAGAAGCGCGTGCGCCACTTCGCCTATCGCGGCGTGCGTCCGCTGAACGTGCCGACGCCCTTTCGGGTCGGCGGTCGCATCCTCGGAGCGGGCAAAGCGCAGTTGTGGGCAGGCAACGAAGCGGGCATCGCGCAGAGCGCCGAAATCACTTTCGAATGAGCCCGCTTCGACTGAACTCCCATTCCTTTATAGAGCGAGCCCGGCCATTGCGCCGGGCCTTTGCCAGAGGTGAGCAACGACCATGAGCCCATACGACAACGAAGACCTCAATGCCATTCGTAAAGGCGTGCGCGCCCTGTGCGCCGAGTTCCCGGCTGAATACTGGCGCAAGATCGATGAACAGAAGGGCTTCCCGGAAGCCTTTGTCAAGGCGCTGACCGACGCTGGCTGGCTGTCGGCGATGATCCCCACCGAATACGGCGGTTCAGGTCTGGGACTGGCCGAAGCTTCGGTGATTCTCGAAGAGGTCAACGCTTGCGGCGGCAACTCCGGCACCGTGCACGGCCAGATGTACAACATGTTCACCTTGCTGCGTCACGGCAGCGATGCGCAGAAAAGCTACTACCTGCCCAAGCTCGCCAGCGGCGAATTGCGCCTGCAATCGATGGGTGTCACCGAGCCGACTACGGGCACCGACACGACCAAGATCAAGACCACTGCCGTCAAGCAGGGCGACAAGTATGTAATCAACGGGCAGAAGGTGTGGATCTCGCGGGTTCAGCATTCGGACCTGATGATCCTGCTGGCGCGCACCACGCCGCTGGCCGAGGTGAAGAAAAAATCCGAAGGCATGTCGATTTTTCTGGTCGATTTGCGTGCGGCCATTGGCAAGGGCCTGACGGTTCAGCCCATCGCCAACATGGTCAATCACGAAACCAACGAGCTGTTCTTCGACAACCTCGAACTGCCTGCCGACAGCCTGATCGGCGAAGAAGGCAAGGGTTTCAAATACATCCTCGACGGCCTGAATGCCGAGCGTACGTTGATCGCTGCCGAGTGCATCGGCGATGGTCGCTGGTTCACCGAAAAATCGGCTGCCTATGCCCGTGATCGCGTGGTGTTCGGGCGCCCGATCGGGCAGAACCAGGGGGTGCAATTCCCGATTGCCGAGGCCTATATCGAAATCGAAGCGGCTGACCTGATGCGCTGGCGTGCCTGCGAGGAGTACGACAGCGGCAAGAACGCGGGGGCTGCGGCGAACATGGCCAAGTACCTGGCGGCCAAGGCGTCCTGGGAAGCGGCTAACGCCTGCTTGCAGACCCACGGCGGTTTTGGCTTTGCCAATGAATACGACGTGGAGCGCAAATTCCGCGAAACCCGTCTGTATCAGGTCGCGCCCATCTCCACCAACCTGATTCTTTCCTACGTCGCCGAGCACCTGCTCGAACTGCCGCGCAGCTTCTGAGGACACCGACATGAGTCATACCCAGGCCCTGGCGGGCTTCCTCGCCGAGCTGACATACGAGCAGATACCCAGCGCAGTCCTGGACCGCACCGAAGACCTGTTCCTGGACTGGATCGGCTCGGCGCTGGCGAGCAAAGGCGCGCGGCCAATCCCGATATTCGAGCGTTATGCCGAGCGCATGGGCCCGGCCAGCGGCAAATCGAAGATTCTGGTCAACGGCAGAGAAACCTCGGCGTACTTCGCCGCGCTGGTCAACGGCGCGGCTTCGCATCTGGTCGAGCAGGACGATCTGCACAACAGCTCAGTGCTGCATCCGGCCACGGTGGTGTTTTCCGCGGTGCTGGCGGCGGCGCAGGATCTGGGTAAGTCCGGCCAGGACTTGTTGCTGGCTTCGGTGGCCGGGTATGAGGCCGGAATTCGCATTGGCGAATTCATGGGCCGCTCGCATTACCGCATCTTCCACACCACGGCCACGGTCGGCACGCTGGCGGCGGCAGTGGCGGTCGGCAAACTGCTGAATTTCAGTCAGGAGCAGTTCATCAACTTGCTGGGCACCGCCGGTACTCAAGCCGCGGGGTTGTGGGAATTTTTGCGTGATGCTGCCGATTCGAAACAACTGCACACCGCCAAGGCTGCTGCCGATGGTCTGCTTGCGGCTTACCTGACCGAAGACGGCCTGACCGGTGCCCGCAATATTCTGGAAGGCGATCAGGGGCTCGCGGCAGGCATGTCCACCGACAGTGATCCGAGCAAACTCTCTGATCGTCTTGGGTCGCGCTGGGCCCTGGTGGAAACCTCGTTCAAGTTCCACGCCTCATGCCGTCACACCCACCCGGCGGCTGATGCGCTCTTGCATCTGATGCAACGCGAGGGCTTGCGCCATGACCAGATCGCCAAGGTCGTCACTCGTGTTCACCAGGGCGCGATTGACGTGCTGGGACGGGTCGATGTGCCGCAGACCGTGCATCAGGCGAAGTTTTCCATGGGTGCCGTGCTCGGCCTGATCGCGGTGCATGGCAGCGCGCAGTTGATCGAGTTCCGCGACCTGGCGCTGACCGACGCCGACGTCGCGGCCTTTCGCGGGAAGGTGACGATGGAGCTGGACCCCGAAGTGGACGGCGCCTATCCGGCGCGCTGGCTGGGGCGGGTGATCGTGACCACTACCGATGGCCGCACCTTGAATGCGGCCATCGATGAACCCAAAGGCGATCCGGGCAACACGCTGTCGCGGCCCGAACTGGAAGACAAGGTTCAACGCCTGCTGGCGTTCTCCGGCGCACGCACGGTGGAGCAGGGCAAGGCGCTGATCGAGCGGGTCTGGCAATTGCGCGATACGCGGGATCTGGCGGACCTGGTTTAACAGCGAATACGTTCATCGTGATGCTTCCCACGCCGAGCGTGGGAACGATCAGTGTGGAGAGACTACCTACATGACTCAACAAAACCCTCGTCCTCTGGACGGCGTCACCGTGGTCAGTCTGGAGCACGCCATCGCGGCGCCGTTCTGCACCCGGCAGTTGGCGGACCTTGGTGCCCGCGTGATCAAGGTCGAACGCCCTGGCGTCGGCGATTTTGCCCGCGGCTACGATCAGCGCGTCGATGGTCTGGCGTCGCATTTCGTCTGGACCAACCGTTCCAAGGAAAGCCTGACCCTGGACCTGAAGCAGGATGAGGCGGGCGACATTCTCGAATCGCTGCTGGGCAAGGCCGATGTCTTGGTGCAGAACCTGGCGCCGGGTGCTGCGGCGCGCATGGGCCTTTCGTTTGATGCACTGCATGAGCGATTTCCTCGGTTGATCGTCTGTGATATTTCCGGTTACGGCGAAGGCGGCCCGTATGAAAAGAAGAAGGCCTATGACTTGCTGATCCAGAGCGAGGGCGGTTTTCTCTCGGTGACCGGCGGGCCGGGTGAGAACGAGATGGCCAAGGCCGGTTGTTCCATCGCCGACATCGCTGCGGGGATGTACGCCTACACCGGCATCCTCTCGGCGCTGATGCTGCGGGACAAGACCGGGGAGGGCAGTCGTATCGACGTCAGCATGCTGGAAAGCCTGGTGGAGTGGATGGGCTATCCGATGTATTACGCCTACAACGGTGCGCCACAACCGCCGCGAGCCGGAGCCTCGCACTCGACGATCTATCCGTATGGGCCGTTTCCTACAGGCGGTGGCGGCACCGTCATGCTCGGTCTGCAGAACGAGCGCGAATGGGCGCTGTTTTGCGAAAAGGTGCTGCTGGACAAGGCGCTGGCCACCGATGAGCGTTTCGCGGCGAACTTCAAACGCTCGGAAAATCGTGAGGTGTTGCGCCAGATCATTGTCGACGGCTTCGCGGCGTTAAGCGTGGACGATGTCGTGGCGCGGCTTGAAGAGGCGAAGATCGCCAATGCCCGGGTCAACGACATGCATGGCGTCTGGGAGCACCCGCAACTCAGGGCCCGCGACAGCTGGCGTCAGGTCGACAGCCCGTCCGGGCCACTGCCATCGTTATTGCCTCCTGGGCGCAATGCCGCCTTCACCCCGCGCATGGACGGCGTCCCGGGGTTGGGGCAGCACACGCAGAGCATTCTCGCGGAGCTGGGAATTTCAGCTCAGGAGCAGGCGCGAATGGCGGCGGTGGGGGTGGTTTAGATCGTTGCCTGGCTGCGATCCCTTGCGGAGCACCATTGCACTGTGGGCGCGAATTGATTCGCGATGGGTATTCACAGCCGATGAATCTAAGTTGGCCGCACCTGCGACGCGCAAATGAATTCGCTCCCCCGAAAACTTTTCTCAAGGATATAAACCATGCCCCCGTCCATCGTCCGCTCCGCATTGTTCGTGCCCGGTAGCCGGCCCGAGCGTTTCGCCAAGGCGCTGGCTGCTGGCGCCGATGCGGTGATCGTCGATTTCGAAGACGCCGTCGAGGAGCCGCTCAAACGTCAGGCCAGAGACAATCTCGCTGCATTTGTGCAGGACAATCCCTCGGCTGCGCTATGGGTGCGGGTCAATGCTCCCGATCACGCTGAGCACGCCGCGGATCTGGTTTTCTGCAAACAACACTCAGGTGTTGTTGGTGTGTTGCTGCCCAAAGTTGAAACCCCTGCCCATGTGGCTGCTGTCTGGGAAACCGGCAAACCCGTTCTGCCCATCATCGAGAGTGCCAAGGGGCTGTTGGCGCTGGCGTCTATCGCACACGCGCCGGGGGTCGAGCGTCTGTCGTTCGGCGGGCTGGACCTGGCGCTGGACCTGAATCTGAACAGCGGCACCCAGGCTGCACAGATGTTTCTCGATCAGGCGCGCATGTCGGTGCAGTTGCACTCCAGAGGCGCTGACCTGCTGCCGCCGCTGGATGGCGTGCACCCGGCCATTGGCGATCCGGAAGGTCTACACCGCGCGATTCGGCATGCCTATGACATGGGCTACGGTGGCGCGCTGTGCATCCATCCCGGGCAAGTGCCGGTGATCCATGCCGCGCTGGCGCCGAGTGCCGATGACTTGAGTTGGGCGAAGCGAGTAGTGGACGCCAGTACCGCCGCCAATGGCGCCGGGGCGTTTCAGCTCGACGGGCAAATGGTCGATGCGCCGGTGTTGTTACGTGCCAAGCGTTTACTGGCGCTGGCCGCAAAGTGAATCAGCGCCTTATGACAATGCCGCTGAACCTGTGCAGCTGCGCGCCAATGGCGAAAGCGGTGGTTCAGGCGACTTTGAGTTGCCTGATTGATCGCCCTCGCTGCCGTCGTAACCTCCGACTTCCCACGTGAATGGCTTTTGACGAAAAACAGCGTTCAGCCCTACCGAACGCGGTCTTACATAAAAGCAGATTCTCTAAACACCCCCCATTAGGCATCGTTAGCAGGCACGGCGCTCAAGATCCACCGACGGCTCCAATAAAAACAAAGCTCCTACAACAATAAAAAGGTGATATCGATGTTGAAGCTGACCAAGGCGCTTTTCTGCGCCGCTGCAGTGTCCATGGCCGGTATGGCCTGCGCTGATCCCATCGTCATCAAGTTTGCCCACGTGGTCGCGGAAAACACGCCGAAAGGCCAGGGCGCCTTGATGTTCCAGAAAAGGGTGGCCGCTGATCCGGCGCTCAAGGACAAGGTCAAGGTCGAGGTTTATCCGAACTCTTCGCTTTTCGGCGATGGCAAGGAAATGGAAGCCCTGTTGCTCGGTGACGTACAAATGCTTGCACCCTCCCTGGCCAAGTTCGAGCAGTACACCAAGAAAACCCAGATCTACGACCTGCCGTTTCTGTTCAACGACCTGGCAGCGGTCGATCGCTTCCAGCAGGGTCCGCAAGGCAAGGCGTTGCTGACCTCGATGGACGACAAGGGCATTCATGGCCTGGCCTACTGGCATAACGGCCTGAAACAGCTGTCGGCGAACAAGAAGATGGTCGAGCCCAAGGACGCTCGTGGTCTGAAATTCCGCGTGCAGGCGTCCAGCGTGCTGGAAGCGCAGTTCGTGGCGCTGCATGCCAACCCGCGCAAGATGAGCTTCGCCGAGGTCTATCAAGGCCTGCAGACCGGCACGGTCAACGGGACCGAGAACACCTGGTCGAACTATGAAAGCCAGAAGGTCAACGAAGTCCAGCCGTTCTTCACCGAGTCCAACCACGGCCTGATCGACTACATGGTGATCACCAACTCCAAATTCTGGAACGGTCTGCCCGCTGACGTGCGCGACGAGCTACAGAAGATCATGGATCAGGTGACGGTCGAGGTGAACAAACAGGCCGAAGCGCTGAACCAGGCCGCCAGGCAGAAGATCATCGATTCCAAGACCAGCGAAATCGTCACCCTGACCCCGGAGCAGCGCGCCAAATGGCGTGAGGTGATGAAGCCGGTCTGGGACAAGTTCTCCGAAGAAATCGGTGCTGACCTGATCAAGGCAGCGGACGAGTCCAACACCGCGCCCTGATTCCGCGAAAGGCGGCTCGATCAATACAGGCAGTGATACCTGCGTGGCCACCGGCTTCTCTTTGGCGAGGGGGGTGGCCGCTCTCTCTATGTTCGGAGAATGCTTATGCAATCGCTGACGCGACTCTGGGAGCACCTGGAGGAGGGCGTGATCGCCTTCCTGCTGGCTGCCATGACGCTGGTGACTTTTGTCTACGTGGCGCTCAACAACATCTACACCCTGTTTTATGCCCTGAGTGATAAATGGACGTTCAGCAGCGAGTTCTTCTCGTTTCTGGGCGATCACACGATGGCGTACGCCCAGAACATGACCTGGAGCGTGGCGCTGACCAAAGCGCTGTTCGGCTGGCTGATCTTTTTCGGCGTGTCCTATGGCGTGCGCACGGCCGGTCATCTGGGCGTCGACGCGCTGGTGAAAATGACCAGTAAACCCGTCCAGCGTCTGCTAGCAATGGTCGCGTGCCTGTGCTGCATGGCCTACGCCGGTCTGTTCCTGGCGGCCAGTTACAAATGGGTCAGTGCCCTGTTTGTCGCCGGTATCGGCGCCGAGGACCTGGATCGCTACGGCGTGAAGGTGGCGTACATCGCCGTCATCGTGCCGATCGGCTTTACCCTGGTCTTGCTGCGTTACCTGGAAATCCTCTACCGCATTTATACCCACCGTCAGCTCGGACTCGGCCTGGCCGATGAAGCAGCGCAAGCGAGCAAACTGGCCAACCCTGACGAGGAGCAACGCTGATGACGGTCATCTGTCTGTTCCTGCTGCTGTTCGTGTTCATGTTTCTCGGGGTGCCCATTTCCATCGCGCTGGGCCTGTCCGGCGCGGTATCGATTCTGCTGTTCAGCCCGGACTCACTGAGTTCGCTGGCGATCAAACTGTTCGAAACCTCCGACAGCTACACCTTTCTGGCGATCCCGTTTTTCCTGCTGTCCGGGGCGTTCATGACCACCGGTGGCGTGGCGCAGCGGTTGATCGACTTCGCCAACGCCTGTGTCGGGCACATTCGTGGCGGCCTTGCTATCGCGGCGGTGCTGGCTTGCATGCTGTTCGCCGCGCTGTCGGGTTCTTCACCTGCGACCGTGGCTGCCGTGGGATCGATTGCCGTAGCCGGGATGGTGCGTTCGGGTTATCCGAAGGAATTCGGCGCGGGAATCATCTGTAACGCAGGGACCCTGGGGATTCTCATTCCGCCGTCGATTGTGATGGTGGTCTACTCGGCGGCGACGGAAACCTCGGTGGGCAAGCTGTTCATCGCCGGTATCGTGCCGGGCATCCTGTTGGGCGTGGCCTTGATGGTGGCGATCTACATCGTTGCGCGCGTCAAGAAACTGCCTGCCCAGCCTCGTGTCAGTTTGCGTCAGTGGTTGCACACTGCGCGTCGCGCCTTCTGGGGCCTGCTGTTGCTGGTGATCATCCTCGGCGGCATCTACAGCGGCATGTTCACCCCGACCGAAGCGGCGGCGGTGGCAGCGGTGTACTCGGCGTTCGTGGCGCTGTTCATTTACAAGGACATGCGCTTTCGCGACTGCCCGAAAGTCCTGCTGGAGTCCGGGCGTCTGGCGATCATGCTGATGTTCATCATTTGCAACGCGATCCTGTTCGCCCACGTACTGACCACGGAGCAGATCCCGCAGGAAATCACCAACTGGGTGATCTCCGAAGGGCTGACCCCGATCGGCTTCCTGATCATGGTCAATATCGTCTTGCTGGTGGCAGGCAGCTTCATGGAGCCGTCAGCAATCACCCTGATTCTGGCGCCGATCTTTTTCCCGATCGCCATGAAGCTGGGTATCGACCCGATTCACTTGGGCATCGTGATGGTGGTGAACATGGAAATCGGCCTGGTACACCCACCGGTCGGGCTGAACCTGTTCGTCACCTCGGCAGTGACCGGCCTTACACTGGGGCAGACCATCCGTGCCGCCTTACCGTGGCTGTCTATCCTGTTGTTGTTCCTGATTCTGGTGACTTACGTGCCGTTCATCTCGCTGGCACTGCCCAACTGGCTGGGCATGCCGTAGGGGCGCTGAAGCCTGAAACCTAACTGTGAGCGCAATGCCTTGGCCCTCATCGACGTCAGTCTTCGAGGGCCTTTTTATGGAGAAGGGTTTGCCCACGCCCTTCGGCAGAGCAAAAAACGCGTCGGATAACCAGCTCACTCCTAAAAGAGCAGGGAAAGGGTCTGTGCGGGGTGGCTGGCAAGGGACTTTGGGTTTGCGCTTCGCTGATGCCATGACACAAAAAGCCCGGCTGCCGAAGGATCGGCAGCCGGGCTTTTTATCGGGCGTCGACTCAGTTCAGACCGAGTTTGCCACGCAGTTGCGACAGGTCTTCAGCCAGGGTATTAACCGGGCCGGCCAGTGCCTTGCGATCATTTTCCTTGACCTTGTCGTAGGTCTCGTAGCCACCGTCCTTGGTTTTGTACTTGGCCAGAATCTTGTCTACGGTGGCGAAGTTCTTGTCCAGTTTAGCCACGAAGGCCTTATCGGATTTCTCCAGTTGCGGCTTGAACAGGTCGACGATTTTCTTCGAGCCGTCTACGTTGCCTTGGAAGTCATACAGGTCGGTATGGCTGTAGCGGTCTTCTTCGCCGGACAATTTGGTAGCTGCCACTTCTTCCATCAGGGCGGCAGCGCCGCCCACCACTTTTTCTGGTGGGAAGGTCATGCCGTCGATGCGCGATTGCAACTCCTTGACGTCGGCCAGCAGCTTGTCGGCGAACTTGTCTTGATCTTTGGTGGTGTTCTGCGAGAACAGCGCATATTCCAGGCGGTGGAAACCGGTGAAATCGTCAGCCTTGACGCCGTTCTCGTGGTCGTCTTCACGGGAGTCGATGGAGCCGTCCAGGTCGCTGAACAGCTCAGCGATCGGCTCGATGGACTCATAGGAAATACGCGTGGTCGGGAACAGCTTCTTGGCCGTTGCCACGTCGCCTTTCTTGACGGCGTCGGTGAATTTTGTGGTGTCGGTAACCAGTTGGTCGACCTTTTCGGAGACGTAGATTTTGTAGTCCGAAATCGGTTGTACCAGATCCAGCGGGGCCGTCGCCGCGAACACGGACGGGGTCTGCAACAAGCCAAGGGTAACCAACAGCGCGAGAGGCGACTTCTTCATGGAGCTCTTCCTGTGAGGTAAGGGTTGTCAGGCAGTTTTTGTTGTTACAGCGGAGGCAGCAGCCAGCAGTGAGCGGCCGATGAAATCGTTGTTGTCCACCACACCCGGCAGGGTGAAGAAGTAGCCGCCGCCGACCGGTTTCAGGTACTCCTCCAGTGGCTCGCCGTTAAGGCGGGTCTGCACGGTAATGAAGCCTTTTTCCAGGTCCGACTGGTAGCAGATGAACAGCAGCCCCATGTCCAGCTGGCCGTTCTTGTTCACCCCGTTGGAGTAGTTGAACGGCCGGCGCAGGATCAGGTTGCGCTGGCTTTCTGGAGTGCGCGGGTTGGCCAGGCGGATGTGCGAATCAAGCTTGGTGATCTTGCCTTGCGGGTCCTTGTGGTAGTCCGGTACGTCGGTTTCGGTCTTACCGTCCATGGGTGCGCCAGTGGCCTTGACCCGACCGAAGATCGCTTCCTGCTCCTGCAACGGGGTGCGGTCCCAGCGCTCGACGAAGTTACGGATGATCCGCACGGCCTGATAGCTGCCATTGGCGGCCCAGGCCGGCTCATCGCTGCCGGGCTGGACCCAGACCAGTTCGTTCATGGTCTTCTGGTTGTTTGAGTCGGGGTTGGCAGAACCGTCGCGGAAACCCAGGAAGTTGCGCGCGCTTTCCGGCGGCTGGCCCGGCTTGAGCGGTGCCTGTGCCGGCACCGTGCCTTCCTGCTTCCAGCGCACCAGCAGCAAATCCGGCAGGTTCTTGACGATGTCGCGCAGGGCGTGAATGTTGCTGTCCGGGGCGTTGGAGCAGAACTGGATGCTCAGGTCGCCGTGGCAGCACGCGGCCTCCAGCGCGTCGTTGGGGAAGCCGACCATGCGCTGCAGACGTTTGGGTTTGACCTGCTCCAGACCGAAACGCTCGTCGAACAGCGAGTCGCCCACCGACACCGTGATGGTCAGGTTGTCCGGGGTGACCACCGGGCCAAGAATGCCGGAGTCCAGTGGCGGCAGTTTCGGATCGACCTGCGGCACTGCGCCGCCGGTCATCAGAAACGCGATGCGTTCGTCAAGCGTGCGGAACAGACGCTCCAGGTCTTCATTGTCCTGGGCGAGCACGTCGAAGGCCACCATCATCCCGGCGGTGGGCCGCGGGTTGACGATGCCGCTCTGATGCACACCGTGGAACGGGTTGTGATCCTGGGTCTTTTCGCTTTTCGGCGCTTCGGTCACTTGCGCAGGTGCGCTGGTCGCTGCGAGGGCATTGCCGCTCAGGCTCGCACCGGCTATGGCAGCACCCGCTGCGCCAAGGCCCATCAGAACACGGCGGCGTTCGGCGCAAAGGGGGGCGTTGGATGAATCTGAATCTTTCATGTGGATACGTTCTTCGCTCGGGTTTCAGGGCCGGGCGGGCGCAGCGCACCCGCCTGGGCACGCTTACAGGCCTGTGAGGCCAAGGGCCGGATCGATTCCTTCGAGTGCATCGGCCAAAGCCTTGGCCTTGTCTGCGATTTGTTTTCTTTGTTCGTTGGTGACCTGGTCGTACGGCGTGAAGCCGTCGCCGGTCTTGAGTGTCAGCAGTTGGTCATCCAGCGCGGTGGCCGCCTCGTCGATCTTCTTCAACACATCGCCGGAAGTCTTGGCCAGCAGCGGACGCAGCAGGTCGATGACCTTGCGTGTGCCTTGCAGGTTGGCGGCGAAACCTGTGAGGTCGATGTGGCTATAGCGTTCTTCTTCGCCATTGCTGCGGATTTCGGCCAGGCTGCGGATGTTGCGCACCACCATGCTCGCCAGTTGCTCCGGGGCGATGCTCTGCGCCAGCAGTTGGGTTTTCAATGCGGCGAGGTCGCTTTGCAGCTTCTGCACCACCGGCGTCAGGCCTTCGACCGACTTTTGTGAGAACAGGCCGAACTCGATGCGGTGGAAGCCGCTGAAGCCTGAATCCTGTTCACGTTTTTCAAAGTAGTCGGCGCGGGCATTGATCGCGTTATCCAGCTCGGCCAGACGCTGCGCGGCCGGGGCAATGCGCTGATACGCGGCACGGGCCGGGGCATAGGCCTGTTGCGCTGCGTTCAGGTCGCCGCTTGCGATGGCTTGCTGCAGATCGTTCACGGCACGGATCAGCGCGCTGCTCTGGGTGCTGAGGTACACCCGGTATTCGGACAGCGGGCCGATGAACGCGACCATCGAAGGGCGAGCCTTGGCGGCGGCATCGGATTCTGCGGTCGGTGTCACGTGCAGGGTGCCGCGCGGGTTGCTCAGCAGGCCGCAGGTGATCGCGTAGTCGCCCGGTTGCAGGTTGGCGTTGATGATCTGGCTGAGGCCCGGTGCGATGTTTTCACGTTCCTCGATCACCAGCACGCCGTCGAGGATTTCCCATTCAACGGCGCGTTTGGAGGCGTTAACGATGCGGAAGGCGTTCTTGCCGGCCGGCACTGTGAGCGCGTTGGGCTCGCAGTTCTTGGCGTGGATGGTGACCACGGTTTCGTTGCCGCCATTGGCGATGCGCTTTTTCTGCGCAGCCTGGGAGGCGAAATAAAACATGGCGCCTGCCGCGATCATCAGAATCACAGAGCCTGCAACGGCAAATTGCAGCGCGCGGGAAGGCTTGGCTTTCTTGGGAGGAAGGCCCGAAGGACTGCTGGTCATGGTTGCCCTTATTTGTTCGTAACTGAAGAGGTACGGCCGTGTTCATGCGCCGGGCGAGTGGGAAGACTCACCACCCGCGGCTGCGGCAGGAAGAACAGCACCAGTGCGAAAACCAGATAAGCCAGGTACACGGCCAGCACGCTGACGGTCGGCGCATCCTGATAGCCGAACATGCCCGCAAGCACCGAACCGGTCGGGCCATCCATGGGCAGCGTCGCGCTGATGTCGAAGACCACGGTCTGGAAGTGGTTCCACAGGCCAGCCTCATGCAGTGCCTGAACCGAATTGGCGAGAATGCCCGCTGCCACCACCAGAATGAACAGCCCGGTCCAGCGGAAGAAGCGGCTCAGGTTCAGGCGCATGCTGCCGCTGTAGATCGCAAAGCCGATAGCCACGGCGATGATCAGGCCGAGCAGGGCGCCCAGGGGCGCACTGGCACCTTCACTCTGCTGGAAGATCGCCAGCAGGAAAAATACGGTTTCCAGGCCTTCGCGGGCCACGGCGAAGAACACCATGCCGATCAGCGCGTAGGTCTGGTTTTTCGAGCCGGCCAGGGCCGCGTCCAGCGAGGCATGCAGTTCATGCTTGATGGAGCGCGCGACCTTGCGCATCCAGAACACCATGGAACTGAGAATGATCACCGCAACCAGGCCCACCAGGCCCTCGAACAGTTCCTGTTGCTTCTGCGGAAACTCGGCGCTGACCAATTCCAGTCCGCCACCGACGAACAGCGCCAGGGCACAGGCCAGGAAAACGCCGATCCATACCGCTGGCATCCACTCGCCGCGGCCAGTCTGCTTAAGGTAACTGGCAATGATGCCAACGATAAGCGCGGCTTCAATCCCTTCGCGCAACATGATCAAAAAAGGAACGAGCATTTATCACCGGTGTAAATCTGATAAGGTGTGCGGCGTGAACGCGGTCGCAAGCCATTCGCATTCAGCCAGTGTGTAACATAATGATACTCATTATTGAATGCGCGTACCGGTTTTTTTGCTTTTCCCAGGGTTTGTGCATCAGACGCAGCGCAGAGTGTTGAGTGATCGACTGCACATGCGAGCGGCGCCTTTCTGGCTTGCCGCGCTGGCTCCTAACCTATCGCTGCTCGCAGGGTTCCCGCGAACTGCTCTGCTGCAGGGCTCAACCCGAATCCGGTTCGGGTAATCAATCCGATCTCCCGATTGACCCCCGCATGTTCAATCTGCACCTGCACCAGATCGCCTCGCCCCTCGTCGGCCGATTCTGGTAGCAGTGTCATCCCCAAACCCTGACGCACCAGCGCCATGACCGTCGACATGTAGTTCGCTTCAAGTCCCGGGGTCAGCGCCAGGCCTTCTTGCGCGAACAGTTGCTCGACTCGCTCCCGCACGCTGCTGTCGCGGCCAGTGAGGATGATCGGTTCCCCGGCCAGCGCCGCCAGAGGAATCGTCAGGCGTTTGGCCAGCGGATGATTTTTCGGCACGAACAAGCTCAGGCGGTCGACCATGACCACCTGGAAATCCAGCCCGTGGCGGGTCCGCGCCCGTACGCCCAGGCCAAAATCCACTTCGCCTTCGCGCACCATTGCATCGATGCGTTGCGCAACCACGTCGCGCAGACGCACTTCGACGCCGGGGAATTGCTCGCGGAAGCGTTTAAGGATTGGCGGCAGGGCGCCCGAGCACAGTGAGGGCAGGGCCGCGAGGGTGACAACGCCTCTGCGCAAGGCCGCCAGATCCCGTGAGCCGTTGACGATGTTGTCCAGATCCAGCAACAGCTTCTCCATTGGCCCGCGGTTGTTCTGCCCGGCGGCGGTCAGGCTGACCTGACGCGGGCTGCGTTCCAGGAGGGTAACGCCCAGCCATTCTTCCAGTTGCTGGATCTGCACGGTCAGGGCCGAGGGTGAAAGGTTCAGCTCGACGGCCGCTTTGGCGAAGCTTGCACTGTTGGCCACCGCCAGGAACGCACGAATGTGCTGGATCGAATTTTTCATCGGCTTCATCCTTTCGATAATTCGGTTTTTCCGAACATAAGGCTGTGAACATTTCAATTTACAAAGCTTACCCTCGTTTCGATACTCGCTGAAAACAACAACCGCTCGTTCCGCCGCCCGCCGGACAGGAATGACAAGGACCGCCCATGCTCGCCACCCTCGGTGTTATCACCATTCTCTGTTTGCTTGCGGCTGTCATGAGCAAGCGCCTTTCGCCTCTGGTTGCCCTGATCGCCTTGCCGATCATCGCTGCGCTGCTCGGTGGTTTCGGGCTGCAAACCAGCGGATTCATCATCACCGGCATCAAGAACGTCGCCCCCGTGGTCGGCATGTTTGTGTTCGCCATCCTGTTTTTCGGGGTGATGACCGACGCCGGCATGCTTGACCCGATCATCGACCGCATTCTGCGCACCGTCGGCACGCGTCCCACGCGCATTGTCGTGGGTACTGCGCTGTTAGCCCTGCTGGTGCATCTGGACGGTTCGGGTGCCGTGACCTTTCTGGTGACCATCCCTGCGATGTTGCCGCTGTACACGCGGCTGGGCATTGATCGACGCATTCTGGCCTGCGTGGCCGCCATGGCCGCAGGGGTGAATTTCCTGCCATGGACCGGTCCGGTGCTGCGCTCCTCGGCGGCATTGCATGTGCCAGTGGCCGAGCTGTTCCAGCCGCTGATTCCGGTGCAGATCGTGGGTCTGGCCTTTGTCTTCATCAGCGCCTGGTTGCTGGGACGTCGCGAAGAGAAACGCCTGGGGCTGGGCCGCCATCAGGGGGCAGGGGCCAAGGTTGATGTGGTGCCGGAGCGAGTGTTGAGCGAGCAGGAGCAAGTGCTGCGCCGCCCGCGGCTGTTCTGGCTCAATCTGCTGCTGACGATTGTGGTCATGGCCGTGATGATCGCCGGCTGGGTCGATCCGGTGGTGATGTTCATGGTCGGCACGGTGCTGGCGCTGTGCATCAATTATCCGAATGTCGACGCGCAGCGTGCCCGCATCGACGCCCACGCCAAGACCGCGCTGACCATGGCCAGCATTCTGCTTGCCGCTGGCGTGTTTACCGGGATCATGCAGGGCACCGGGATGCTCAAGGCCATGGCGGAAGTGGCGGTGGCGCAGATTCCTGCCGGCCACGGCAAGCTGATTCCGATGGTGGTGGGCTTGCTGTCCATGCCGCTGAGCATGCTGTTTGACCCCGATTCCTTCTATTTCGGCGTCATGCCGGTGATCGCCGAAGTCGGCCGTTCGCTGGGTGTCGACCCGTTGCAGGTCGCTCAGGCCTCACTGTTGGGGGTGCACACCACCGGTTTCCCGGTCAGCCCGCTGACGCCCGCGACATTCCTGTTGGTGGGGCTGTGCAAGGTCGAGCTGGCCGATCATCAACGCTTCACCATCCCGTTTCTGTTTGGCGCATCGGTGTTGATGACCCTCACCGCACTGCTGTTGGGAGTGTTTTGAATGAAGACTTTACGCATTGGCGCCGGCGCCGGTTATTCGGGCGACCGCATCGAACCTGCTGTGGAGCTGGCCGACAAGGGCGCGCTGGACTACCTGGTGTTTGAATGCCTGGCCGAACGTACGATTGCCTTGGCGCAACAGGCGCGGCTGGCCAATCCCGAGGCCGGTTACGACCCTTTGTTGAGCGAGCGCATGCGCCGCGTGCTGCCGTTTGTGGCCCGTGGCCGTGAAACCGGGCAAAAGCGCCTGCGGGTGATCAGTAACATGGGCGCGGCCAATCCCTTATCAGCGGCCCGGGAGGTACGGCGAATAGCGGCAGAGCTTGGGCTGCACGGATTGAAAGTCGCGGCGCTGACCGGGGATGACGTGCTCTCACAGATGACTCCCGAGCAACGGCTGGATAACGGCGAAACCGTCGGGTCGCTGGGGGAACGACTGATCTCGGCCAATGCGTATCTGGGGGCCGAAGGTATTGTCCAGGCGTTACGGGCCGATGCCGACGTGGTGATCACGGGACGTGTGGCCGACCCTTCATTGTTTCTGGCGCCGCAGCTGTATGAGTTCGGTTGGGCGCAGGACGACTGGACACGCCTGGGGCGCGGCACGTTAATCGGTCATCTGCTGGAGTGCGCGGGACAGATCACCGGTGGCTATTTTGCCGATCCCGGCGTGAAGGATGTCCCGGATCTGGCGCGTCTGGGCTTCCCGCTGGCTGAGGTGGATGCCGAGGGCAGGGGGGTGATCAGTAAGGTGAAGGGTTCCGGCGGACGCATCGACACCGCCACCTGCACCGAACAGATGATTTATGAAGTGCATGATCCCAAGGCTTATCTCACGCCGGACGTGACGGCGGATTTTTCCGGCGTGTCGTTCAGCGTAGTGGCGCCCAATGAGGTGCGTGCCGAGGGTGCCAACGGTCGCGCTCGCCCACAGACGCTGAAAGTCTCGGTGGGTTATCTCGACGGCTGGATTGGCGAGGGGCAGATTTCTTATGGCGGACCAGGGGCGTTGGCCCGTGCCCGATTGGCGCGAGAGGTGGTGCTGGAGCGCCTGAAGATCATCGGAGTCGTGTTTGACGACGTGCGCGCCGAACTCATCGGTGTCGATTCGTTGCACGGTGCTGAACTGGGCTCGCGTACGTCGGGCGAGCCTTGGGAGGTGCGTTTGCGGGTGGCGGGTCGTTGCGCTGACAAAGCCCAGGCGTTGCGCATCGGTAATGAAGTGGAAACCCTCTATACCAATGGCCCGTATGGCGGCGGCGGAGCGACCAAGAACGTGCGTCAGGTGGTGGCGGTGGCTTCGCTGCTGTTGCCCCGGGATGCTGTTACACAACGGGTTCATCTGGAGGATGCATCGTGAGTGCAGTCAAATTGCGAGAATTGGCCCATTCGCGGACCGGCGACAAGGGCGATACGTCGAACATTTCGGTGATTGCGTTCAAGGCCGAGGATTATCCGCGTTTGCTCGGGCAACTGACCGCCGAGCGTGTGGCGGCGCACTTCGCTGAGTTGTTGGGCCCGCAGGCGGGTGCTGTGCGGCGGTATGAGTTGCCCAATGTGCGGGCGCTGAATTTTGTCCTGCCGGGGATACTGAAAGGTGGGGTGACGAGGTCATTGGCGCTGGACGCGCACGGCAAGGCGCTGGGGGCGGCGTTGCTGGATATTGAAATCGAGCAGTGAGGGCCGTCCTGGCGTGCGGACTGTTTCGCTTTGGCGAGTACTTTTCAAGAGCCAAAAGTAACCAAAGAACCTGCCTGCTGGGTGGTCCTGCTTCGTCGGGCTCCTGGCTGCTGGAAGAACGAAAAAGTCTGCATGACGCGGAGCGTCGGCGAATGTGTTCCCACGCAGAGCGTGAGAACGATCAAAATACAGGGTGTTTCAAAAAATCGGATTAATGGCCCTTTGGTCTTCAATACTATCGATTCCAGGCAGCTGCGAATTATTTTCAAAAAACATGTGAGGTAAATCCTGTCGGCATCCGTGTAGTGAGAATCAGATTCGTTTCGCAACGAACGCTCTTCACTACTCGACACCTCAGGTTTACCCGTTCATGACAGCTCAATCCGGTTCTCGTGTGTCTGCTTTTTCCGCTCTTCGACCTGCCGCGCTGCTGGGGATGTGCTCGGCGACGGCATTGCTGTGTTCGCTTGGCATGAGTTCCCTGGCCAGTGCCGAAGAGATGCAGCTGGATGCAGTCAACATCGATGCCGATTCGCAGACCGAGGTCAGCGAAACCGAGCACAGCCGCACCAGCTACCAGGCGCGCAAGGCGTCGGTCGCCACACGCACCGAGACCCCGCTGGTGGAGGTGCCGCAGACCGTCAACGTGGTCACCAACCGGGTCATCGAGGACCGTCAGCCGAACAGCCTGGACGAGGCAATCAATGCGGTCAGCGGGGTCAAGCAGGGCAACACGCTGGGGGGGACCCAGGACGCTATCCAGAAGCGCGGCTTCGGCACCAATCGTGACAATTCGATCATGCGCGACGGCATGCAATCGGTGCAGGCGCGCAACTTCACGCCCACCACCGAGCGCATAGAGGTGTTAAAGGGCCCTTCGTCGATGCTCTACGGCGTTCAGGATCCGGGCGGCGTGATCAACGTCGTCACCAAGAAACCGCAACTGGTCGACGCCCATTCGATCTCCGCGTTCGGCACCAGCTTTGGGGGCGGCGGCGAACAGATCGATCTCACCGGCCCGATCGGCACCAACGGCCTGGCCTATCGGCTCATCGCCGACAAGCAGAACTACGATTACTGGCGCAACTTCGGCAGCATCGACCAATCGGTGATCGCGCCGTCGCTGGCCTGGTACGGCGATGACACCACGGTTTCGGTGGCCTACGAGCACATGGAGTATTCGGTGCCATTCGACCGCGGCACGCAGATCAACACCAAGACCGGCAAAGTCCTGGACATCCCGCGCACCCGTCGTCTGGACGAGCCGTTCAACGTCACCACCGGCCGCTCCGATTCCCTCGATCTGCGCATGGATCACCGCCTGAACGATACCTGGACCCTGCGTACCGGCTACGCCTACAGTCGCAATTACTACAACGACTACCAATCGCGTTTCATCTCGGCCAACTACACCACAGGTGCAGTGACCCGTCGCGGCGATGCCACCCGCGATGCCGTGCAGTTCGCTCACACCGCCACGGTCAACATGCTGGGCGACCTGTACTGGGGCGATATGCGGCATGAAGTGCTGTTCGGTGCCGATTACATGAAAAACGATCGTGAGTTGGGCGATCTGTACCGCAGCGCCAACAAGGTGGATTTCAACTACAACTCGCCGGTTTACGGCGCCACGGCCCAGCCGAGCGCGGTGAGTGCGGCCAACAGCGACCAGAGCGATCACCTGCGCACCCACGCGTTCTTTGTGCAGGATGCGATTCACCTGAACGACCAATGGATTTTCCAGGCGGGCCTGCGCTACGACGCGTTCGACGAATTGACGGGCAAGGGGCGACCCTTTGTGGTCGGCGCCGATGTCAAGGACAGCAAAGTGGTGCCTCGCGTCGGCCTGGTTTACCTGATTCAGCCGGACTGGTCGGTGTACGGCAGCTACACCGAGTCGTTCCGCCCGAACACGTCGATCGCCACCCCGATTGGCGATCTGCCGCCGGAGGAGGGCAAGTCCTACGAGATCGGCACCAAATTCCAGAATGATGCGATCACCGCCACCGTGGCGCTGTTCAATATCAACAAGAAGAACGTGCAGACCAGCGAAGCCTGTGGCACCGAGACCTGCACCCGGGTCTCCGGCGAAGTGCGATCTCGCGGGCTTGAAGCGGACATCACCGGGCAACTCAACGAGTTCTGGAGCATCACCGGCAGCTATGCCTACACCGACACCAAGGTTCTGGAAGATCCGATTCTCAAAGGCCAGCCACTGGACGGCGTGTCCAAGCACACCGGTGCCGTTTACCTGACGCGAGACTTCGGGCATGTCGGTGTCGGCGACCTGCGCGCCGGTGCCGGTGCGCGCTTTGCCAGCCGCTGGGGCGTCAACGATGGGACCGGGACCGAGTACTACCTGCCGTCCTCGAAGGTCGCCGATGCTTTTGTCTCCTACAAGATGAAGCTGGACGAGCGCGACCTGACCCTGCAACTGAACCTGAAAAACATGTTCGACGAGACGTACTACACCTCGTCCAGCGGCCTGGGTTCGCCGGCGATTGCCATTGGCGAGCCGCGTCAGTTGGTGGCGCGGGTCAAGCTGGATTTTTAACCACTGGTGATGCCGCGTCCCGAACCGGGTCGCGGCAGCGACGAACTGACACTGAACATGCTGGCCCACAGTGGATCACCACCTGCCACCGCTATTCATAAGGAATCAATATGACTGCCTGCTTGCCCACCCTCCGCGTGCTGTCGTTCGCTGCGGGGTTGTCGCTGGGATCGGTCGCACTCGCCGCGCCCCCCATCGATCCGGCCCTACCGGATTACACGCCGCAACCGGCACGCCCGTTCGCCGATGCCCGTTTCGTCGACAAGGACGGCGCATTTCGCATTGCGGGCGCCGACCATGTGGATTTCATCGTCAAGCGCTTCAACGACGCACTGATGAAGATGCACCCCGACTGGCGCTTCCGTATCGAGTCCAAGGGCACCACCAGTGCGGTGCCATTGCTGACCCACGGTGTGACCCTGTTCGGCGCCATGGGCCGGGCGATCAATCCGCTGGAAACCAGCGCCTACAGCAAGATCGTCGGCAGCGCACCACTGGAAATCCGCGTTGCCTACGCCAGCGATGACACCTCGCAGCATCTGGCGACGTCTTTGGCGGCCTACGTCAATCGCGCCAATCCCATCGACACCCTGAGCATCGAGCAGATCAACCGCACCCTGACCATTGGCCATCCCGGCGGGGATTTTTCCCGCTGGGGGCAATTAGGCCTCAAGGGCGAATGGGCCGCGCGGATGATTCATCCCTACGGGACGCCCGAGTTCACCGGTTTCGGGACTTACATGCAGAAGGACCAGTTAAATGGTTTGCCGTTGGCGCCTAACTACGAGGCCTATGGCAAGACCGAGCTGATTCTCGAACGTCTGGCGGCTGACCCGGCAGGCATCGGCATCGCCGCAATTGGCTTGGCAAACAAGCAGATCAAGCAGCTCGGTATCCTCGACCCTAAAACCGGCAAGATCACCACCGGCACCCCCGCGCAGGTGGCCGACGGCAGTTACCCCTATGGCCGGTATCTGTATTTCTACCTGCGGCGCGAGCCGGGCAAAACCATCGACCCGCTGGTGCGCGAATACCTGCGATTCGTCCTGTCGCGTCAGGGGCAAACGCTGATGGCCAGCCAACCCAAGGGTTATCTGCCCCTGAGCGCCGAGGATGCGCGTACGGAAATCGCCAAACTTGATGAGGCAGCGCCGCAATGAAGACAGTTCTGAAACACACGCTCAGCACGCTGACCCTGTTGGCCTCCAGTCTATCTGTGGCTGCGCAAAGCCTGACGCCGCCGACCGATGCGCCGTACCTGACCCGCGAGGGCGCTATCGCCATCATCGGCAACGACGGCATGCACGACCTGATGAACAACTTCAACACGCTGTTCACGCAGCAGCATCCGGGGTTCAGGTTTGCATTGACCGCCAAGGGGTCTTCAGTGGGTATTCCGGCCCTTACTGCCGATGCCACGGCCATCGCGCCGCTGTCCCGCGAGGCGTGGCTGGGCGATATGCATGGCTTTGAGCAGGTCAAGGGCTACGTGCCGCTGGACATTCGCATCGGTTATTCGGGTTTCGGCCCGCGTGCACCGCACAAAACGCCGCCTGCGGTCTACGTCAACGCCGCCAACCCGCTGCCTGGCCTGACCTTGCAGGATCTGGCGCGCATCATCACCGCCGGCCAGCCTGAGGGCGACCTGAATACCTGGGGCCAAGTGGGGATCGAACATCATGCGGCGCGGCGCATTCACGTTTACGGCCTGCGCGACGACGGCGGATTCGCCACCAATCTGCGCATGGACAAGCTCGGCGGCAAACCTTTCAGCGCCCAATACGAAGCGCTGAACAGCCGCGAAGCGGTCATCGATGCCGTGGCTAACGACCCTTATGGCATCGGCCTGACGGGATGGGTCGACGCCAGCAAGACCGCCAAAAACGTGCGCGTGCTGCCGCTGGCTGCCAAGGCAGGCGAGCCGTTCAGATCACCGGACTACGAGACCGTCGCGGCGGGAGCTTATCCGCTGTCGGCCTTTCTTCATCTGTATGTCGACAACCCGCCGGGCCGGAAGCTGCCGCCCTTCATCAAGGAATACCTGCGCCTGGCCTTGTCCGACGAAGGCCAGAAAGCGGTGCGTGAACAGCGCGACAGCGAGCAAGGGTATGTGCCGTTGAGCGCGGCGGATCTGCAGGCAGAACGTCACAAGCTGGAGGGGCTGTAGGCCTGCCGCTGCTGTTGATTGCGCCGAAGGCATGGAGGCCTCCGGGCAGAACAAGCAGCGCCGGTGGCGCAGGCTGAGGGCATCAACGACTGCGGCAGAATCGATTGAGGAGTAAGCTGTCGGTCTCTTTCGCTTTCGTGCCCCACGCCCGCGTGCATCAGGACAATTCCCCCGCAATGAGTTCTTCAGCTCCGTTCGCTCCACCGCCCTCACTGTTTCTACCCTTGACCGAAGAGGATGCGCGGGCGCTGGCGGCGGGCGGGTCGCTGGACGATTTTCTGCAGACAGCGACACGCGCTCAGCTTGCCGCACTGATGCTGCTGCTCAACCTCAAATCACTGGTCCTGCACAACACCCCCATCGAGAAGCTGGAGCGCATGCTCGACGACGTGATGCGCACGGCGAAGTCGATGGAAGAGGCCGGGGGCACGTTGGCCGATCTGTTGCGGCTACGCTTTGATCCCGCGCATCTGGCCGACGCCCTGCAAGTGCTGGAGATCGCCGGCATCAGTCTGTTGGAAGAGCACCAGGTCCAGGATCGCCACTACCTCGATGAAGAGGGGCATTGGGATTTCGGCTTTGGCAAACGCCACCGTCAGACCCTCGAACCGCTGACCCGCGAGATCGTTTTGACCACGGGCGACGTGTTGCACCTGAGCGATCAGCAAAGCCGGATCTTCGATGAATTTCGTAGCTGTCAGGATGAGTCTTTCCACCTGCAGGCCTATGCCGGGGTGGGCAAGACGTTTCTGCTGGCCAAGTTCTTCGAAACCCTGCCGACCGACACGACTCTGCTGATGGCCACCTACCCGCAACAGGTCACGGCGCTGAAAGACCGCATCCGGCAAAGCGACCCCGGTCGCAAGTTGCACGCTTGTACCTTTGGCCATATGGCCAACCTGTTGCTTAACCGGGACCAGACGTCGGCCGGCTGGCGCAACACGGGCAGGCAGCGCACTGGGGCCGATTCGCTGGTCTGCGATCAGCAAATCGTCGAGTGGCTGCAGCTGCAAAACGTCGGCAGCCTGCCACCTCGCCAGGTGGCCTGGGTCTGCCGCACTGCGGTCTACAGCTTCTGCCTCTCGCCTCTGCCGACCCTCGAAGCGCGGCATTTGCCGTCACTGGGCTATGCCGCCAGCCAGGCCGACATTGCCATGTTGCTGGAGTACAGCCGCCTGCTGTGGCGCGAAACGGTCCGGCCTTCGGCGCCGCAGATTCGTTTGCCGGTACGCAACAGTCATCGCATCAAGTTCCTGTCGCTGACCCGCGACGTGGTGTTTGAAAACTTCACCCACATCATCATCGACGAAAGCCATGAACTGACGGCTCCCATGGTGCAGATCCTGGATCGCAGTCCACAGGCGGTGATCACCCTGGGCGATGAGTTCCAGCAGCTCAGTGGCAAGGCTCCGCGGCACGGTGGCAGCATCCGTCAGCGCTTCATGACCCAGTCCATTCGCGCCGGACGGCAAATGGCCGAAGTGCTGAACCCTTTGATCCAGTTGCACCCCAGCGATATCAAGGAGGGTTTCGTCGGCCGAGCACCTCACCCGACGCGCATCATCGGCCACAGCGTCATGCCCATCCCAGAGCGGCCGACCACCATTCTTGTTGCCAACGAATGGGGCCTTTTTGCCTGGTTCAAGCGTCTGACCGAAGCGGGTGCACGCTTCCAGTTGCCGCCCGCCACCGCTCAGAACCTGTCGTTGTTCGTCAAGGGACTGGTGCTGCTGTATCGCGAGGATTTGCGTCCTCAACACCGGCTGATCTTCCGCTACACCCACTGGGACGCGCTGGCCTCGGCCATGGGTGGCAGTCATGAATTCAAGGCTGTGCATGAGTGGCTGGGGCAGGGCAACACCGAGCAGGACTTCAGCGAGGCTTTGCAGCGCTTTTGTGGTGAGCCGGGCGCGATCATCAAGCTGGCGAAGGTCGAAGATGTGAAAAATCAGGAGTTCGATACCGTCCTGCTGTCCCGCGACCTGATGCGCCCGCCGCGTAGCGGTTCACCCCATTCCCTGGCCAGCGTCTGCTCACTGCTCTATACCGCCAGCTCCCGTGCGCGGCATGAGTTGCTGCTGCCGGGAAATTTGAATGACTGGCTGCAGGACATCGGGCGCAAGGAGGGGTAACCGGCATAAATGTGTAGGCGCTGGCTTGCTGCGGGTTCGGGTTGCACGGGTGCGAGCGTGGCAGGCGACTTATCCAGCTGACCCGACGCCTTCGCTGCGGTCGTAACCTCCGGATTTATTGAGTGACGACAGCCGCGCTGCGCCACTGCTTCGGACTGACCCCGAACCAGCGCTTGAAGGCACGGGAGAAGGCGCTGGTTTCCGAGTAGCCCAGCATCGAGGCCAGTTGGGTGATGCTCAATCTCTGTCGCTTTAAGTGGGCAAGGGCCGATTCCTGTCGAATCTGGTCGACCAGTTGCGTGAAGCTCAAGCCATGGTCGCGCAGCTTGCGTTGCAGGGCCCATTCGGACAGGCCCAGATGATGAGCAATCTGCTCCAGCACCGGTTCGCCCAGAGGGAGGCTGGCGACGATGATCTGGCGGGCGCGGTCGAGCAGGCCGGTTTCACTGCCAAGGCCGCTGCCGTTCTCGCCCAACTGGCGGATCGCGTCCTTGATCAGCATCAGCAGGATCGGGTCGCTGCCGGGCATGACCTTGTCGACCAGATCGCATTTGGGGATCAGCAGGTAATTGCAGCCTTGCGCGAATTGCACATCGGCCCGAAAGGCATCGCGGTGCTCGTGCCAGTCCTGTGGCTTTGCATGGTCGAAGGCGACCTGCCGAGGCGCCCAGTCGTGGCCGAGTACGTGGCGCACCAGATTTAACGCCATGCCCAAGGTCAACTCGGCATCCTGACGGCACTCGTTGATTGCGCCGTGCCGCACCTGATAGTCGAAGCGGTAACACTCTCCCATATCCACCAGTTCGATCAGCGTGCTGTGCTGGTGGAAGGGGAATGCGGCGCAGAAGTTGATCAGCGCGGCTTCCAGCGTCGGCGAGCACAGGCCGATGTAGCCCAGCAAACCCAGGGCCTGAGGCTGAAACTGTTGCCCGTAGCGCAGGCCGAAATTATCGCAGCCCGTCTGCCGTGCCGCCTCTTCCAGGACCTTGCAGTAATTGGTCAGCGGCAGGCTCAGGGTTGGGTGCAGCAACTGCTCGGGGTCGATGCCGGAGCGCCCGAAGACGTGGTCCAGGTCGCCGCCGTGTTGCACGATGAAGCCGTCCAGACCGTTGGCGGCAGCCGACAATACACCGCGATTACTGGCGGCGTTGCTGGGAACAGCGTTGGGGATGAGGGTCTGAAGCATCGGGGTAAACGGCCTTAACGGTCTGTATGAATTTTATTCAAGCAAATGTCATACCTTTTTCCGGCGAAAACTCCTCGGTGATCGGCCGTGGCGCCACTGGTTGCCCGAACCTGTGGGCGCGAGCTTGCGCGCGAATGCTCTGGCGCAGGCCTAATGAGGTGTCGGATGTACGGACCTCTTCGTGAGCAGGCTTACCTGCACAGATGATTCGCTGTCGAAAAGGGCGGCAGAGCGCGCAACGTATCTGCTACTCAACGACCCACTCGGCCAGCGCAGCGTTTGATGCCGGGATGGCAAGCGGCCTCAATCATGACCTGTAATAACGCAAGTCTTCCGATCCGTGCGCCAGCATCGCGCACCACGTGCCAACGCCCGCAAAACTTGACCGCACAGGACAAAACACGCTTCGCACGGTCAAGCCTTGGTCGTACAGCGGTGGCTATGCTCGGCGTCAGGCAAATACCGTCGCTTGGCTACCGGGGTGCACAGACATGACTGTTTCACAACTCAAACCGACATTGGGAACCCTGCACCTGTGGGGGCTGGCCGTGGGCCTGGTGATTTCCGGCGAGTACTTCGGCTGGAGTTACGGCTGGGGCACCGCAGGTACCCTGGGCTTTCTGGTGACCACGCTGATGGTGGCGGTGATGTACACCTGCTTCATCTTCAGCTTTACCGAACTGACCACTGCCATCCCCAATGCAGGAGGGCCGTTCGCCTATAGCCTGCGTGCTTTCGGTGTCAGGGGCGGGATGATCGCCGGCCTTGCGACGTTGATCGAATTCGTCTTCGCGCCACCGGCGATCGCCATGGCCATCGGCGCCTACCTCAACGTGCAATTCCCGTCACTGGACCCGCGCATCGCAGCCATCGGCGCGTACATCGTGTTTATGACCCTGAACATCCTCGGTGTCAGCATTGCCGCGACATTCGAGCTGGTGGTCACGGTGCTGGCGGTGGCCGAACTGCTGGTGTTCATGGGCGTGGTGGCGCCGGGCTTTAGCTTCAGCAACTTCGTGCTGGGCGGCTGGGCCGGTTCCGACACCTTTAGCCTGCCGGCGATCAGCGGCATCTTCGCGGCGATTCCGTTCGCGATCTGGTTTTTTCTCGCCATCGAAGGCGCCGCCATGGCCGCCGAAGAAGCCAAGGACCCGAAACGCACCATTCCCCGCGCCTACGTGGCGGGCATTCTGACCCTGGTGGTGCTGGCGATTGGCGTGATGATCTTTGCCGGTGGTGTCGGCGATTGGCGCACCCTTTCAAACATCAACGACCCGCTGCCACAAGCAATGAAAGCCGTCGTGGGCAACAACTCCAACTGGATGCACATGCTGGTGTGGATCGGCCTGTTCGGGCTGGTAGCAAGTTTCCATGGCATCATCCTCGGCTACTCCCGTCAGTTCTTCGCCCTGGCGCGGGCGGGTTTCCTGCCGCCGAGCCTGGCCAAACTGTCGCGCTTCCAGACCCCGCACCGCGCGATCATCGCCGGTGGAGTGATCGGTATCGCGGCGATCCTCAGTGATGGCCTGATCAATCTGCAGGGCATGACCCTGACCGCTGCGATGATCACCATGTCGGTATTCGGGGCTATCGTGATGTACATCATCAGCATGCTCAGTCTGTTCAAACTGCGCCGCAGCGAGCCGAACCTTGAGCGCAGCTTCCGCGCCCCGGGCTATCCAATCGTGCCGGGCATCGCGCTGGTGCTGGCGGTGGTCTGTCTGGTAGCGATGGTCTGGTTCAATCTGCTGATCTGCGGCATCTTTGTTTGCCTGATGGCGGTGGGTGCACTGTTCTGCAAGGTGGTACGCAGTCGTGGTCCGGTGTTCGCAGTCGCCGGTTAATCAACGGGATCGAGAGAAGGAAGGTTGCCCATGAGCTTCGCCCACAGCATCGGTGGCATGGTCTGGCGGTTCGACAGCCTGCGCGAACTCATGGCCAAGGCCAGTCCTGCACGCTCTGGCGATTTCCTGGCCGAGGTCGCCGCCAGCAGTGATGCCGAGCGTGCGGCGGCGCAAATGGCCCTGGCCGACGTGCCGCTCAAGCGCTTTCTCAACGAAATGCTGATCCCCTACGAAGAGGACGAGGTCACGCGCCTTATCGTCGATAGCCATGATCGTGCGGCGTTCAGCACGGTCAGCCACCTGACTGTCGGCGGGTTCCGCGACTGGCTGCTGGGCGACGATGCCACCGGGGCCAGCCTCAAGGCCCTGGCGCCGGGGCTGACACCGGAAATGGCCGCCGCAGTGTCGAAAATCATGCGCGTGCAGGATCTGGTGCTGGTGTCGCAGAAGATTCGCGTGGTGACGCGTTTTCGCAACACCGTGGGCCTGCGCGGACGGATGTCGACCCGCCTGCAACCCAACCACCCCACCGATGATCCCGCGGGCATTGCCGCCAGCGTCCTCGACGGTCTGCTCTACGGCAATGGCGACGCGATGATCGGCATCAACCCGGCCACCGACAGCGTCAGCGCTATCAGCGAATTGCTGAAGATGCTCGACGGGGTCATCCGTCACTACGACATTCCCACCCAGGCCTGCGTGCTGACCCATGTCACCTCGTCGGTGACGGCCATCGAAAAAGGTGTGCCGGTTGACCTGGTGTTTCAGTCCATCACCGGCACCGAGCAGGCCAATAGCAGCTTCGGCATCAGCCTGGAGATTCTGCGCGAAGGGTATGAGGCGGGCCTGAGCCTGAATCGCGGGCCGCTGGGCAACAACCTGATGTACTTCGAAACGGGGCAGGGCAGTGCGCTCTCGGCCAACGCCCATCATGGCGTCGATCAGCAAACCTGCGAAGCCCGCGCCTATGCGGTCGCGCGGCATTTCAACCCGTTTTTGGTCAACACGGTGGTCGGCTTCATTGGCCCGGAATACCTGTACAACGGCAAGCAGATCATCCGCGCGGGCCTGGAAGACCATTTTTGCGGCAAGCTGCTGGGCGTGCCCATGGGTTGCGACATCTGTTACACCAACCACGCCGAAGCCGATCAGGACGACATGGACGTGTTGCTGACCCTGCTCGGGGTGGCGGGAATCAATTTCATCATGGGCATTCCCGGTTCTGACGACGTGATGCTCAACTACCAGACCACTTCGTTTCACGACGCCCTCTACGCGCGCAAGACCCTTGGGCTGCGTCCGGCCCCGGAGTTCGAAGCGTGGCTGACACGCATGGACATTCTGCGCCAGGATGACGGCGGCGTGCGGTTGGGGCAGGGAGTGCCGCCGCTCTTCCGCCAGGCACTGGCGCAGTTGAAATGAGGATGGGCGATGAGTGACGACCACAGCAAAACACCCGCTCAGGTCGATGCCTGGCGCCAGTTGCGTTCGCTGACCTCGGCGCGCATCGCGTTGGGTCATGCCGGGACCAGCCTGCCGACCAGCGCGCAGCTGGATTTCCAGTTTGCCCATGCGCAGGCCCGGGACGCGGTGCATCTGCCCTTCGATCACGCGGCGTTGAGTGAGCAACTGGCGGGCCGCCAGCGCGAAACCCTCACCGTCCACAGCTCGGCGCCTGATCGCAATACCTACCTGCAACGGCCTGATCTGGGGCGGCGCTTGTCACAGGATTCGGTCGCGCATTTGCGCGATTACGCCCAGGCCCATCCCGAGGGTTTCGATCTGGCTGTGGTGGTCGCCGACGGTTTGTCTTCACTGGCAGTACAGCGTCACAGCCCGGCGATGCTTGAGCGCATCGATCAGTTGGCAGCGGCCGAAGGCTGGAGCGTGGCACCGGTGGTGCTGGTGGAGCAGGGCCGGGTTGCGGTGGCCGATGAAGTCGCCGCGCTGCTCAAATGCCGCATGGTGGTGATCCTCATCGGCGAGCGCCCCGGCCTCAGCTCGCCGGACAGCCTGGGCCTGTACTTCACCTTCGCTCCCCGCGTGGGCTTGAACGACGCGGCACGTAACTGCATCTCCAATGTACGGCTTGAAGGCATGAGTTATGCGATGGCCGCGCACACGTTGCTGTACCTGATGCGCGAGGCCTGGCGTCGACAATTGTCAGGCGTAAGCCTCAAGGACGAAGCGCATGTGCCCGTGCTGGAAGCGGGTGAAGAAGCACGGCCCGGGAATTTCCTCCTCGGCGGGTGACGAATCTGATCGCAACTGTCCACTGCGCTGCCAGACGGGTGAGCATCAGGCGCGCCGGGTCATACCCGCTGCCCGGACCAAAGATTGGCGTCCCAGGTGCAGGGCAATTATTGCCAGTCCCTGAAGCCCTCCTGCTATCGCCAGTACCCATAACTCACCGTGCGCACCCTCAACCAGCGTTTCAACGCTGCCGAAGAATGCCGGGGCGAACGCGTAGCAGCCCTGAGCGATGGCGACGATCAAGGTCACCACGCCAATGACCTGCTGGCGCGGAAACTCCGACTGGACAATGAGCGGCGGCAACGATGTGGCGTTGCCGATGCCCAGGCCGAACAGCATCATGCCGGGCCACAGAAACACCGGGCTCAAGCTGATCCCCATCAGTGTCAGGCAACCCAGCCATTGGCAGCCATAGCTGACGCAGGCAGCGGTGCGACGGTCGGTGGTCGGCGACATCAACCGGCCGGACAACAGCCTGCCGGCGATAGCGCTCGCGGTTGCCAGGCCCATCGCCAGCCCGGCCTGCGCTTGCGTGATGTGACCCACCAGCAACACGAACAACTGGCTGATCAGGCCGATCTGCGCGAACAGCCCCAGAGACATCGCCAACGACAACGTCAGGAGCTGCCGATTACCCCGCAACGGTATCGCTGAACCGGTCGGCGCTTGTACCGTTTGCGGCAATACTTGAGCGTTACCGTCGGGGTACTGACCCAACTGCTGCGGCTGAACGCGAAATACCTTCCAGCACAGCGTCGCAATGACCGTGATGCTCACAATCCCCACGCCGATGGCCGACCGTTGAAAGCCGAACTGGTTGATCATCCACACCCAGGCCGACGAAAAAACCACACCGCCGATGCTTGCGCCGTTATAGGCCATTGCCAACGCGGCTGGACGCTTGTTCACGAACCATGGGGCGATGATCGCATTGACCGCCGCGGCGCCCATCGTCACCCAGCCGAACCCGCTGAGTAAGGCGGCCACGAACAGCTGATAAGGCTGCTCGGCAACTGACCAGCCATAAACGCCCAAAGCCAGCACGATGGCTCCGGTGACGGTGGTCCGAGGCAGACCGACACGTCGATAGAGGGCCGGCAAGTTCACTACGATCACGGTGCCGGCCAGAAAATGCACCGTCACCGCAGCCGAGCACATCGCCAAAGACCAGCCGGTCCGTTGCATCACCGCGTACAGGAAAATCGGCGGGCCATAGAAGCCGATGCCCCAGCCGAAGGCCGCCATCACAAACGTTGCAGCCACCACGTTGCGGCCAAAAAAACTCGGTTGACTCATGGGTATTTCTCTTTGGAGGGTTTGGCCGCAGTATGGCGAGCCTGTACGCGGACACTTCGGGATTGGCTGAACCATGGATGCAGACATTGCGGATCTTTCACTGGCGGCGGTGGCCGGGGCGATTGCCGACCCGGCGCGTTCGCGCATGCTCTGCGCGCTGCTGGACGGCTGTGCGCGCACGGCCACCGAGCTGGCCGCGTTGGCCGACATAGGTGCCTCGACCGCCAGCGGCCACTTCGCGCGTTTGCGCGAGCAAGGTTTGGTGGAGAGGCACGTGCAAGGACGCCATCGTTACTACCGGCTGGCCAATGCCCAAGTAGCACGTGCGCTGGAAGCGTTGCTGTCGATCAGCGACCACAGCGCGGCGCCGTTCAGGCCCAGCACCCCCTCTGCGCTGAAACACGCCCGGACCTGTTACGACCATTGCGCCGGCGAAATTGCCGTGCGCCTGCATGACGCGCTGCTGGGCGGCGGCGCCATTGAGCTCAGCGGCAAGGATTACAGGCTGACCGACCAAGGGGCGGATCTGCTGAACAGTCTGGGGATCGACGTTGACGCCGTAGCCCAGCAGCGACGGCGTCTGGCCTACCCCTGCATGGATTGGAGCGAGCGCGCGCCGCACATCGGCGGTGCGGTGGGCGCGGCGTTGCTTGAGCTGATGCTCAAACGCGGCTGGGTCACGCGCCATCTGTATTCCAGAGCGCTCAGCGTGACTGCCAAAGGTACAGCGAGCCTTGCGAAAACCTTCGGGCTGCAGCGCTCGATCACGGTGGCCGCGCAGTGAGAGGCGGCCCTGCAGGTGTCGCAGGTGTGGGGCGTCACCGAACCCACGCGCAGAGTCAGCCCGCGGATTGCCGCGAGCGCCAGGTCCAAGACTGCGTGTAGACTTTCGCCCGACCCTCGGGACCGCTCAGCGCTGGTCCCTTCGTTTCTGATTTGTGTAAGGCGTACTTATGGATCTGCGTCAGCTGGAAGCTTTTGCTGCTGTGATGTCGGCGGGCAGCGTAACTGCTGCGGGGAAAATGCTTGGCCGCTCTCAACCGTCGGTGACGCGGGTCATTCAAGAGCTGGAGCAGGAACTGGGTTTTGCGTTGTTCGAGCGCAGCGGGCCGAAGGTCACCCCGACGCACAAGGCTTTCATGATGTATGGCGAGGTCGAAAGCGCGCTGCTGGGGGTTCGCAATATCCGTCAGCGTGCGCAGCACATCGCTCAGGAGGAAAACCATCAGATCAAGCTGGTGGCGATCTCCGCGCTGGCGTTAGGCCTGTTACCCAGCGCTCTGTCGCGCCTGCCGGACAACCTGCGCCCGCAGCAGATCCAACTGCAGAGCATGTCGCCGGAAAACGTGGTGCAGGCGGTGCTGACCAAGACCATGGACCTGGGCGCCGTCAGCCTGCCGCTGGAACATCGCGGTCTGGACATCCACTGGATCGGTGAGGCGCCCTGTGTTGCGGTCTTGCCCGCTGACTCGGCGCTGGCTGCCCATCCGATATTGTCCATGGAGCAACTGGTGGAGCAGACCCTGATCACCATGGCCAATCCCTACCGTTTCCGGCGGCGCATCGACAAGGCCTTTCACGATGCGGGCGGCAAGGCGCCGCGCATGCTGGACACCAACACCTCATTGATCGCCATGCAGATGGCCAGGGTCGGGCTGGGCGTCGCGCTGGTCGATCCGTTCACGGCCATCGGGGTGCCGCTGGAGGGTGTCGTGGTCCGGCCAATCGCCTGCAATGTCCCGTTTTTCTTTGGTCTGATTTCGGCGTTCGCCAGCCCGTTATCAGACGTCGCGCGGGCGCTGATCGATGAGATCGCAAGCTCAGCCAAGCGCTTGCTGCCGGAGATGGTGATGCATGAAGCCGGTGCTCACGATGCGCTGTTGCAGAGCATCTACGCCGAATAGTTTGATGGCATTTCCGTCTCACTAATTCCCTTAAGGAATATCAATATGCTTTTTTGCGCGTTGCGAGAATAAAAAGCGCCTTTTAGTATTCGGTTTCAGCATTCAAAGCCTTTATGAATTCAATTTTTGAAATTCTGGAACGCTTTTTGAAGTGATTAGAGTCAAGCGTCGAGCACTTCCCTCGACCGCCACGCCGAGTACCCACTATGTCCGATGTAACTCCACCTGCTGGCCTCGAGGCTCTGGAGGCGCGCTTGCGCCAGGATCTGGCCTGGCTCGACCTGCCTGCCAACCCGTGGGTCAAGCAGCGTGTCAGCGAAGGCACTCCGGTGCTGGACGTGGCGATTATTGGCGGGGGCATGGCCGGTCTGGCGCTGGCGGCAGAGCTGCGTCATCTTGGGGTGGCTGCGGTGATTTTCGATCAGGCCGCTACCGGTTTTGAAGGCCCTTGGGCGACCACCGCTCGCATGCAAACCCTGCGCTCGCCCAAACAGCTCACCGGCCCGGCCCTGGGCTTGCCTGCGCTGACCTTTCGCGCCTGGTTCGAGGCGCAGTTCGGCGCTGACGGCTGGGCCGCGCTGGACAAGATCCCTCGTCTGCAATGGGCCGAATACCTGCGCTGGTATCGCAGGGTGCTGGCGCTGGATGTGCGCAACGAGCACCGTGTGGCCCGTGTTGCTCCGCGAGCGGACGGAATCGTCGAGCTGGACGTGGAAACGGCACGGCAGCCGCTCCATCTGCTCGCCAGGCATGTGGTCCTCGCCACGGGGCGCGATGGTCTAGGTGGCCCCTGGGTCCCGGCGTTCGCGCAGCAAGTGCCGCGTCATCTGTGGGCGCATTCGGCGGACGGTCTGCAGGACGGCTGGTTCGCAGGCAAGCGGGTTGCCGTGATTGGCGGCGGGGCATCGGCAATGGACAGCGCTGCCACCGCACTGGAGGCCGGTGCAACGCGCGTCGACCTGCTGATTCGCCGCGCCGAGCTGCCACGCATCAACAAAGGCAAGGGCGCGGGAAACCCCGGCATGACCCACGGCTACTGGCGCCTGCCCGATGCGTGGAAATGGCGCATTCGCAACTACCTCAATACCCAGCAAGTGCCGCCGCCCAGGGGCAGCACGCTGCGCGTCTCGCGTTCGGGCAAAGCACGCTTTCTGCTGAATTCCCCGGTGCTGTCGTTGCAAGAAAATCCAGCCGGCGGGGTGTACCTGCAAACGCCCAGCGCACGCATCGAGGCAGACTTTGTGGTGTTCGCCACCGGCTTTCGTACCGACTTTGCGCTGCGTCCGGAGTTTGCCCCGTTCTCGTCGCAGATTCGTGTCTGGCGGGATCGTTTTCAGGCGCCTGCCGACGAAGCGGACGCCGAACTGGCTGAGCTTCCGGACCTGGGCAACGGCTTTGAGTTTCAGGAGAAGACGCCCGGCGCCTGCCCGGGCCTGAACCATATCCACTGTTTCAGTTATCCCGCTGCGTTGAGCTATGGCGCGGTGTCCGGGGACATTCCAGCGATCAGCGAAGGCTCCAAACGGCTCGCTCACGCATTGGCCGGGCAGCTGTTCAACGAAGACATCGAACAGCATTTCGAGGCCATGCAGCAGTACGCCGAACCCGAACTGCTGGGTGATGAGTGGGTGGCCAGCCAACCGGGCGCCGACGAGTTGCGTACATGATCGGCTGGACAGTACGACGGCTGGCCCAGTCGCTGCTGGTCATTCTGTTGATGACGCTGGTGGTGTTCATCGGCCTGAACGCCATCGGCAATCCGATGGACATTCTGGTGGGCGAGGACCTGAACCAGGCCGAACGCTTGCAGGCCATCGCTCACCTGGGGCTGGATAAACCTTTGTGGCAGCAGTATCTGCTGTTTCTTCAGGGGGCTGTTCACGGCAACCTCGGCCAGAGCTTCGTTTATCACGAAGACGCCATGCGCCTGATTCTGCAGCGCCTGCCGGCGACGTTCGAGCTGGCGTTCAGCGCCCTGTTTCTGGCGGTGGTGATCGGCGTACCGCTGGGCATGTTCGCCGGGACCTACCCCGATCACCCATTGTCGCGCTTGATGATGGCCAGCAGCATCGTGGGCTTTTCCCTGCCGGCGTTCTGGGTCGCCCTGATGATGATCATGCTGTTTTCAATCAAGCTCGGCTGGCTGCCGGCAAGCGGTCGCGGCGCTACGCGTGAACTGCTCGGCGTGCAGTGGTCGTGGCTGACGCTCGATGGCTTGCAGCACTTATTGCTGCCTGCGCTGAATCTGGCGCTGTTCAAGATTTCCCTGGTGCTGCGCCTGACCCGAGCCGGTGTGCGTGAGGTGCTGCCCCAGGAGTTCGTCAAGTTCGCACGGGCCAAGGGCCTGTCGCCGATGCGGGTGATGTGCATGCACGTCATGCGCAACACCATGATTCCGGTGGTCACCGTGCTAGCCATGGAATTGGGCTCGACCATCGCCTATGCGGTGGTCACCGAAAGCATCTTTTCCTGGCCGGGCGCGGGCAAACTGATTCTGGACAGCATCAACACCCTGGATCGTCCGGTGGTCGTCGCTTATCTGATGGTGGTCGTGGTGATTTTCGTAGTTCTGAACCTGATCGTCGATGGCCTGTATTACCTGCTCGATCCCCGTGTACGTGTCGAGGCCAGCCGATGAATAGCGTTTCCAAAGCCGTGCCGGACGTTGTACGTCTGCAGGCGCAGTCGCCCTGGCGTCGGGTCGCGGTCGAGTTCATGGGCTCGCCCACGGCGGTGGTCGCTCTGCTGGTGCTGTCGGTCATCGTGCTGATCGCCTTGTTGGCGCCGTGGATCGTGGTGCAGAACCCCTACGACCTGATGCAACTTAACGTGCTGGACGCTCGGCTCGCACCAGGCAGCGTCAACATGGACAGCGGCTACACCTACTGGCTCGGCACTGACGGCCAGGGTCGCGATCTGGTCTCGGCCATTATGTACGGCCTGCGCATCAGCCTGTGGGTGGGTATCGGCTCGGCGCTGATCGCGGCGGTCATCGGCACGCTGCTGGGGCTGGTCTCGGCCTACGTCGGCGGCTGGCTCGACGCATTGCTCATGCGTCTTGTGGACCTGCTGCTGTCCTTTCCCGTGATTCTCATGGCGCTGATGATCCTCGCCTGGCTGGGCAAGGGCGTGGGCAATGTCATGCTCACCCTGATCCTGCTGGAGTGGGCCTATTACGCCCGCACCGCGCGCGGTCAGGCGCTGACCGAAAGCCGCCGCGAATACGTCGATGCCGCGCGCGGTCAGGGCATCGGTCCATGGCGCATCGTGGTCGGCCACATCCTGCCCAATTGCTTGCCGCCGCTGATCGTCATCGGCGCACTGCAGATCGCCCGCGCCATTACTCTGGAGGCGACGCTGTCGTTCCTCGGCCTGGGGGTGCCGGTCACCGAACCCTCGCTGGGGCTGCTGATCGCCAACGGCTTTCAGTACATGCTCAGCAACGAATACTGGATCAGCCTGTTTCCGGGGCTGGCGCTGCTGATCACCATCGTCGCGATCAATCTGGTCGGCGACCGTCTGCGTGACGTACTGAATCCGAGGTTGCAGCGATGAACCTGCCTGAAGCGTCCGTGGCGACGATTCCGACGCTCGACGTGCGCAATCTGTGCACCTCGTTTTACACCCGCGCCGGCGTGTTGCCTGCGGTGCGCGACGTTTCATTGCGCGTTGAACCGGGGCGGGTGCTGGGGCTGGTGGGCGAATCCGGGTCCGGCAAGTCGGTAACCGGCTTCTCGATTCTGGGACTGGTCGACGCGCCGGGGCGCATCAGCGGCGGGCAGGTGCTGTTCAAGGGCCGCGACCTCACCGGGCTCTCGCCTGCGCAGCTGCGCGACTTGCAGGGCAACCGCATCGCGATGATCTTTCAAGACCCGATGATGACCCTTAACCCGGTGCTGCGGGTCGACACGCAGATGATCGAAGCGGTGCGCGCCCATCGTCCGCTGAGCAAGCGCCAAGCCCGGGAGCATGCCGGGCGCACCCTGGCGTTGATGGGTATTCCCAGCCCGGAGGAACGCCTGAGTGCCTATCCGCATCAGTTATCCGGTGGCATGCGCCAGCGCGTGGCCATCGCCATCGCCATGCTGCACTCGCCAGACCTGATCATCGCTGACGAGCCAACCACGGCCCTGGATGTGACCATTCAGGCGCAGATCCTCAGTGAAGTGCAGAAGCTGGTACGCGAGCACGGCACTTCGTTGATCTGGATCACCCACGACCTGTCGGTGGTGGCGGGCCTGGCCGATGATGTGGCGGTGATGTACGCCGGACGCATCGTCGAGCAGGGCTCGGTGGCCGATGTGCTGGACCGCCCGCAGCACCCTTACACGCAAGGCTTGATCGACAGCCTGCCCAGCCGCAATCGCAGGGGCGAGCGCCTGCGGCAGATCCCCGGCATGGCGCCCGATCTGCTGTCGATGCCGGTCGGTTGCGCGTTTGCGCCGCGTTGTTCGCGGGCCTCTGCACGTTGCGCCGAAGCGCCACCGATGCGCGAGGTCGCACCCGGTCAGACCGTTCGATGCTTTCACCCCGGAGCCGCCGATGCACAGTGAACAGATCCCGCTGATCGAGTTGGATCAGGTCAGCAAGACGTTCGGCAAGGTGCCGGCCGAGCACTCGGTGCAGCATCTGCTGCAACGCCTGCGACTGAGCAAACCCAAGCCTGTGACCCACGCGGTGGACCGGGTGGACCTGCGCATTCATCGCGGCGAAGTGGTGGGGCTGGTGGGGGAGTCGGGCTGCGGCAAGTCCACCCTCGGACGCATGGTGGCCGGGCTGCTGCCGGTTTCATCCGGTACCGCATCAGTGGACGGCAAGCCTCTCGATACCCTGACCGCACAGCAACGCCATGCGGTGCGCCTGAAAGTGCAGATGATCTTTCAGGACCCGTCGTCGAGCCTCAATCCACGGCTGCGGGTCGATCGCATCGTCGGCGAAGGCGCGCTGTTGCATGGCCTGACCGACAAGCGTGGCTTGGACGATTACGTCAGTGCCCAGTTGCAACGCGCCGGGCTGAGCCCGCAGTTGCGCCAGCGTTATCCGCATCAGTTCAGCGGCGGTCAGCGCCAGCGCATCGGCATCGCCCGCGCCCTGGCAGTGCAGCCTGAACTGCTGGTGTGTGATGAGTCGGTCGCCGCGCTGGACGTGTCGATTCAGGCGCAGATCCTTAACCTGTTCATGGACCTGCGCGATGAACTGGGCCTGACCTATTTGTTCATCAGCCACGACCTGGGCGTGGTCGAGCACCTGTGCGACCGGGTGGTGGTGATGTACCTGGGCCGGGTGGTGGAAAGCGCCTCGGTCGATGACCTGTTTGCCCGCGCCAATCATCCCTACACCCAGGCGCTGCTGGCGCAGATTCCGCGTTTCGATATTCGCAGTACCCGATATGACGCGATCAAAGGGGAAATCCCCAGTCCGCTGAACCCGCCCGCCGGGTGTCATTTTCACCCTCGCTGTCCGCACGCCACTGTGCGCTGCCGCGAAGAAGTCCCGGCGCTGAGGGAGGTTTCGCCCAACCACCTCAGTGCCTGTCACCTCAACGACTACCGATGAGCGAGCGCATCGACGCTCGCCGCGCCCACTGCCTTTGCGTACAAGGAAATCTCCATGCAACCACGTGTTCGTTCATTGATCGCTTCGGCGCTGATTCTTGCGGCTGGCAGCGTTTCGGCGCAGACCCTGCGCATTGGTTACGCCGACCCGGTTTCCTCCCTCGACCCGCAGTTGAACAACTATGCCGGTGACCGTTCGGTGGCGCTGCACGCTTTCGAATCGCTGGTCAATCGTCACGACGACAAAACCCTGCCGGGTCTGGCCAAAAGCTGGAAAGTGCTGGATGACACCACCTGGCAGTTCGACCTGCGCGACGACGTCAAATGGCAGGACGGCACGCCGTTGACCGCCGACGATTTCGTGTTTTCCTTCGAGCGTGCGCGCAACGTACCGGGCAGCGTGGCTTCCTATGCAGGCGCCACGCGCACGGTCGAATCGGTGAAGGCCCAGGATGATCACACGCTGATCATCAAGACCCGCACGCCGAACGCCAACCTGCTGCCGGACGTGGATTCGATCTACATCGTCAGCCGCCACACGGGCGCCACTGCTAGCAGCGCCGATTACAACTCGGGCAAGGCCATGGTTGGCACCGGGCCTTATCGCTTTGTTTCGTATGTGCCGGGCGATCGCACCCTGTTCGAACGCAACGACAGCTACTGGGGCGCGAAACCGACCTGGGATCAAGTGGATTTCCGCTTCATCGCCAACGCCGCCAACCGCACTGCCGCGTTGCTGGCCGGCGATGTCGATGTGATCGATAAGGTCTCGCCGACCGATGTCGAGCGGCTGCGCAAGACACCCTCGGTGAACGTATTCGCCTATCAGGGCTTGCGCGCGCTGATCATCCAGCCGAGTTTCCGCCAAGGGCCGAACGCGTTCATTCGCGACAACGCCGGCAAGCCGCTGGCCGAGAACCCGTTGCGTGACGTGCGCGTGCGCAAGGCGCTGTCGCTGGCGATCAATCGTCAGGCCATCGACGAGCGCATCATGCAGGGCACTGTGACCGAGGCCAACCAGTGGATGCCGGCCAACACCTTCGGCTACAACCCGCAAGTCAAAAACATTCCGTACGACCCGAAACAGGCCAAGGAGCTGCTGGCGCAAGCAGGCTTTCCCGACGGTTTCCAGCTGACCGTCCATGTGCCGGGCGATCGTTACCCGCAAGCGCCCGAAGCCATGCAGGCGGTGGCGCAGTTCTGGTCGCGAATCGGCGTCAAGGTCCAGCTTGAAGTGCTGCCGTGGGCGGTGTACGCAGGCAAGGCCAACAAGAACGAACTGGCAATCAGCGTGATCGCCTGGGGCAATGGCACCGGCGAAGCGGCCTACGCGCTGACCAACATCCTGACCACCGTCGACAGCAATAAAGGGCAGGGCGCCTCCAACTGGGGCCATTACAGCAACCCGTTGGTGGACAAGGCGCTGATCGATGCCACAGCCGAGTTCGACGAAGCCAAGCGTCGCACCCTCCTTCAGGACTCGGTCAAGGTCGTCAGCGACGACGTCGGCATCATCCCGCTGTTCCACTACCAGAACATCTGGGCCGCGCGCAAAGGCTTGAAAGTCGAGCCACTGGTCAGCGACCGCACCGCTGCAACCATGGTCACCGAGCAACCTTGAACCCGTCTCGCTGCTGCCCGGCACGTTGCCGTGGCACTCCCGACACTTTGCAGGAGTCATCATGACCTCGACCACTCCCACCGCTGTCGCCACCGACCTGCTCGACAGCTTGCTGGATATCCAGCCCGGCGCGCCGCTGCACGCGGTTCGCCATGCGCGTGACAAGGTCGCCTCGGCGACCCAGGCCAGCCAGGCGCTGTTCTTCGCCCCGGCGCTGGAAAACAATCTGTCGCTGACCGAGCGTCTGTGGGTGGGTTACTACGCCGCCTACCTGACGCCACAGCCATTGCTTGCCGCTCATTACCTCGACCAACTGCAGGCGCAGGGCATCGACAAGGTGCTGCGTTCCGACATCGAGTCCGGCGTGCTCGATGCTCTGGCCGATGCGCGGCTGGCGGCGATCCTGCGTTTTACCCGCACCCTGATCGAATCACCGGTTCACGGTGACCAGCAGGCTCTGCAGGCGTTGCAGCAGCAAGGTCTGAGCACCGAGGAAATCGTCGTGCTCGCGCAGTTGATTGCGTTTTTGTCTTATCAGGTACGTTTGGCCGCCGGGCTCGGGGCCTTGCGCGCAGCGGGAGAGGCACAATGAGCGACGTTATTCGCGATAACGGATTCACCAATCAGGTGCTGGGCTGGAAAGCCTGGTTACCCACCGTCGATCTGGCAAGTGCCTCTGCCGAGCAACTGGCCGTGCTGGAGGAAAGCCACCCTCAGGCCAAGACCTCGGACTACTACCTGACCCTGGCGCACCACCCGGGCATCCTCCGGCAGCGCTCGCAAGCCTTTAACGCGATCATGTACGCGCCCGGCGGCCTTTCCCGCGCCGAGCGCGAACTGGCGAGCACTGTGGTTTCGCGCATCAACCGTTGCGTCTACTGCGCGTCGGTGCATGCGCAGCGCTTCGAACAACTGGCCAAGCGCAACGACGTGATCCGCGAAATCTTCGCTGATCCCGCCACTGCCGGCACCACCGAGCGCGAGAAAGCGATCGTTCAGTTTTCCATCGAGCTGACCCTGGAGCCGGCCTCGTTGAACGCCGGTCACATTCAGGCACTGCGCGAGCATGGCCTGGACGATGGACAGGTGCTCGACCTGATTCACGCGATCTCGATTTTCGCCTGGGCCAATCGCCTGATGCTTAATCTGGGCGAACCGGTGTTCCCCCAGGCTTGACCCCAGAACGCGGAATCCGAAGGGCCAAAACCGGCTGCCGCACCTGCCTCACCGGCCCGCGGATTGTTGGCAGACGTTTGGCGTGGGGGCGAGGATGATCCGCACCGCATAAGCCGTTCCGAACAGGAGCAATGCCAGACCGACGGCCTCAGCGGCGCTCGGCCACCGGCCGTGAAAGGCCAGTCCGAGCACCGTGGCGAAGAATGACTCCAGTGCGATCAATTGCCCGGACAGCACCATCGGCAGGCGTTGCGAGGCGAAATTCCAGGCCCAGGCGCCGACCACCGACGAGCACAGCGCAATCAACAAGGCCCAGCCGTAAAAGTGCAGCGCGTCTGGCGTTGCCATCCCCGGAGCAGGCAAGTGCAACCGATTCGTGGCCCAGGCCGCGGACGTCAGCAGTGAGGCGGCAAGGCCTGCACCGATCATCATCAAGCAGGTCCAGGCAGCGGTGGCCCGGCTGGGCAGATGCTCCATCGTCGCTTGATTGATGACGCTGAACGACAGCCATAACAGCACTGCACTGAGGGAAAACGCCAAGCCGGCCCATACCTGCAAAGCCGCACCGCTCGAAGGATTTAGCAGCGCCAGATTGATCAGCAGCAGACCCAGGCCCAGCGCACCAATGGGCATCACCAGTTGGCTCCAGCGCAGCGAGCGGTGTTGCGCGTTGCCGAGCAACGCTTGCAAAACGGGCACGGCACCGATAAACGCAGCGATTAGCAACGGCCCACCGTAGATCACGCCGCCTGCGATGCAACTGCTATATGCCAGGTAACCCAGCACGCCGAGCCCCATGCCGGTGAGCCATTGTCGCGGGCTCAGGCCATGCAGTTGAGTACGGTAAAACGGCAGCAGCACAGCACCGAGCACGCCGGCCATGATGAACCGCACCAGCATGAAATCGGCAACGCCGTAGCCCTGCAACACGTAAGGCGCGATGAAGTTACAGGCCCAGCACAGCGTTGCCAGCGCGGCACAGGCCACGCCTTGCAGGAGGGTCGAGCGCGATGAGGTCATGATTGAATCCTGCGTAAACCCGATCCAGGGAGCGATTGATACCGGTGGGGGCGGATCCTTCGCGAGAAAACCTTGGGCGAAAGAGACGTATCCAATGAACCTCAGTCTCGCGAATGAATTCGCTCCACACAAAGGCAGTCACCAGCGTATGAGTTCATCTTGCCGATCGGCAGCGCTGTGCTACAAATGATGTCTTCGTTGCCATGCATTACTGGAGATTATGAATAAGCTCGGCAAATCCCTTCCGCCGCTGGCCAGTCTGCTGCCGTTCGAGGCAGCCGCCCGGTTACTGAGCTTTTCCCGCGCGGCCGAGGAGCTTAACCTCACCCAGGCGGCGGTCAGCCGGCAGATTCGGGCGTTGGAACAAGACCTTGGCATCAGCCTGTTCGAACGCCGCAATCGGGCGGTATTTCTTACCGATGCGGGGCGTGAGTTGAGCGTCAGCCTGAGTCATGCATTGCGCGAGGTCGCCAGCACGGCGGATCGCCTTCGAGGGGTTTTGCGCAAGAGTGAAGTGGTGCTGCTGTGTCAGCCTTGTGAAGCATTCCACTGGTTGATGCCCCGGCTTTCGAGTTTTCACCAGCAGTATTCGTCAATCGACCTGAAGGTGGTGACCAGCATCAGTCCGCTGACCGAGTTTCAGGGCTATTTCGACGTCGCGATGCAGAGCAGCAATCGTGATCATGGCTTGCATCCATTGCTGTTCACGGCGCCCGACGAGGTGTTCCCGGTCGCCAGCCCGCTTTATCTGCAAGGGCGCACCTGCATTGGCCTTGATGAGTTGGCCAGCCACACCTTGCTGCATCACGACTCGCTGCCTGCTTATCAACTGGAATGGGACACCTGGCTGGCGACGTTCGGTCATCAGTTGCCCGCCGAGGCTGGCGGGCTGGTGTTCGACCACTATTCCTTGATGCTGCACGCAGCGGTCGAAGGTCACGGCCTGGCAATGGGTTGGCGACGCACCTCACAGCGCATGCTGGACAGTGGCGTGCTGATAGCACCGTTCGGCCAGAGCGTTCACCTGGCCGAAGCGTTGTCGGTGTACCGCCGTCATGGCCCGACACCACGCGAGCAGGTGAACCTGTTGATCGAGTGGTTGTGCAGCGAACTGACATGACGCAGACATCGTTTAGCTGAATGATGCCGACTGTTAGCTGCTTGCAAGCAAGCAGCCGCCTCCCTACAACCGAAAAGAGCGCTGCATTGCGCGCGCCAGCAATTCCACGGCCTCATCCCCACGCGATGCAGCGCTGCGCACCAGCACAATGTCATGGTCCGCAATCACTGGCATGCCTTCGAGGATCTGCATGCGCGTGGTGACCTTGCCACGGTCGATCAGGCTGACGGCCAATCCTGCCTCCACACACGCTTTGACCGCCTGACTGGAGTGGCTTTCGAGCACGATGCGCGAACGCCGACCTGACATCCTGAGCGACTCGGTCATGGCCTCGCGGTAACAGCACTGCACGGCGTGGACGGCCAAAGGCAATGGGTCATCGAGCGCCACAGTGGTGCTCCTCGGACCGACCCAGACCGGCGTGGTCGACATCAACACCTGGCTGTCCGGGCCAGCGTCCCCCTTTTGCTGGGCCACCACGGCCAACTGTAATTCGTCGCGCTGGACCCATTCTCTGAGTGCAGGACTGGGCCCCGTCTTGAGCTCCAGCACCACGTTCGGCCAGGCGGCGGCGAACGTCGGCAGAATTTCCCGGATGACATGGGTTGCGTATTCGTCAGGGACCCCCAATGTGATGCGTCCGGCGAGGTCAGTGCCATGCAGATCAGCCAAGGCCTGATCGTGTGTGCGTAACAGCTCTGCGGTCGAGATCAGCAGGCGTTTGCCCAGTTCAGTGAGGGAAATCGACTGGTTATCGCGATTTAACAGCCGCCCGCCCGCCACACTTTCGAGACGCTGAATATGAACGCTCACCGCTGCCGGGCTTTTATGCAGGTGCTCGGCTGCTGCTCTGAATTTTCCGATGCGCACCACTGCATGAAAGGTGCGTAACAGATCGATTTCTAGAATGGCGGACATAATTCAATCCTGATGAACGAGTGCTCAACTATATTTTGATTTATTAGATTACGCCCGTTCCGTAGGCTTTGGGAATGAGCCAATCTTCTCCGATTCAACACGACGAAATAACGCGCCGCTCTTGGCATCAGACCCTCCCGCTGCCCTTGCTTGAGGCCGGTCTGTTGCTGATGTGGAGTTCGGGATTCATTGGCGCACGCTTGTCCATCGATTACGCCCCGGCATTGCTGGTGGCGTTCTGGCGCTGCGTGGTGATCTGTCTTCTGCTGTTGCCCCTCGTCGGTAAACCGCTGCTCAAGACGCCTTGTCGCGTCCTGCTCACACACGCAGGGATCGGACTGCTGGCGATGGCAGGGTATCTGACCGGGTTGACCCAAGGCATCACGCTCGGGGTCCCGGCCGGGCTCGCGGCCCTGTGCGCGGATCTGCTGCCGCTGGGCATGGCGCTGCTGGCGGCGGTGTTTCTTGGTGAGCGGTTGGTGCGTCAGGTCTGGCTGGGGCTGATCGTAGGGTTGATCGGCGTGTTGTGGGTCAGCCATAGTGCGCTGGGGCTGGGCAAAGCGCCGCCGTGGGCCTACGCCTTGCCAGCAGCGGGCATGTTGTCGCTTGCGGTGGCGACGTTGTGGCAGAGACGCACCGGCACTTCACAATCGATGAGCCTTGTGCCCAACCTCTGGCTGCAATGCCTTGTCTCGAGTTTCGCCTTTGCTGCCATCGAGGGCAGCCAAGGCAGTCTGGCACCGATTCCCACTGCGGGCTTCGCTCTGAGCGTGCTGTGGACAGGCCTGTCGACCCTCGGCGGCTACGGGCTGTATTGGCTCTGCCTGCGCCGAACTACCGAGACCCGCGTGACCAGCGTGCTGTACCTGAGCCCGCCGATTACCTTGCTCTGGGCCTGGGCAATGTTCGATGAACCCCTGTCCTGGCAGATGGGGGCCGGGATGGCGGTTTCCGCAATCGGCATCTGGCTGATCAGGCGTACCGAAGCCCGACAAACCTTCGCCGCGTCACGCGACTCGGTTTCGACGACTCCCTCTACCGGTTCAGCCGGCCATTGAGATGTCGCCGTCAGCCCACCTCGATGGTTAGAGATCGGTGACTTCAGCGAACGTCCGATCGGACGCCATATCCAGACCCCAAGCCCTTTCCGCCAGCAGGTAGATGCCACGAGCGGTCTGCACCATGGTTTGCCGTGGCATCAGAACAAAGGGAATGACGCGCAACAGCTTTGAGGAGAGATCACAGCAAACACGTTATCGTAGTGTCGCGTGGGGTCCTGCAAGGGCTGCTTCAAGTCGCTTGCAGCCGGCCGAACCGCCACCGCTGACCTGACGCAAGAGGTCTGGTGCTATTAACGGTTGGTATCACTCAGATCTTAATTGCAGCAGGCTGATTGGCGCAGGGCGTGATCTGGCAGAACCTGCTGCCCGCAAGATCCGCTATCAAGGTGTATTACGACGAGAGGCAACGCCATGAGCAAGGGTAAGGAAGCAGTGAGCACCTTCGACGATTTCCTCCGGGCATTCTGGCTGGCTGCAGGTGGCGATGCCGACTATCTGTCGCTCGTGCGCATGACGGGCAAGGGTGACCTGCCGTCCTGCTTTGCGGTCTCGGATTTCGCCACAGCAGCACTGGGCGCTGCACATCTGGCAATCGGCGAACTGCTTCACGGCACCTCAAACGCTGCGCCACGAGTGGTGGTGGATCGGCGGCTCGCGTCGTTCTGGTTTGGCACCTCGTTGCGCGCCCAAGGCTGGTCTCTGCCGGCGCCATGGGATGCGGTGGCGGGAGATTACCGCGCGGCCGACGGCTGGATCAGATTGCACACCAACGCTCCCCATCACTGGCAGGCCGCCCTGGCGGTTCTGGGTACCTCCGCTGATCGCGAGGCCGTGGCCCAGGCAGTCTCGCGTTGGGATGCCGCAGCGCTGGAAAGCGCTGTCATTGAGCGTCAAGGTTGCGCGGCCATGATGCGAACCGCACAGCAATGGGCCGCGCACCCGCAAGGCTGGAGCGTTGGCAACGAGCCCTTGCTGCATCGAACCCTCACGGCGCCCGTGGATAAACCCTCCTGGGCAGCCAGCCCTGAGCATCCGTTGCGAGGCCTGCGCGTGCTGGACCTGACGCGCATTCTCGCGGGACCGGTGGCTACGCGTTTTCTGGCCGGGTTCGGTGCCCAGGTCCTGCGTATTGATCCCCATGGCTGGGAGGAGCCGGGAACGGTGCCGGAAGTGGTGCTCGGCAAGCGCTGCGCCAGGTTGAACCTGCGCGAGGCGCTAGAGCGCGGGGTGTTCGAGCGTTTGCTCAGCGAAGCCGATGTACTGGTGCATGGTTATCGAGCCGATGCGTTAGCGCATCTTGGGCTCGATGCCGACTACCGTCGTGCGCTCAATCCGGGGCTGGTCGATGTTTCCCTCAATGCCTACGGTTGGACCGGCCCATGGCGCGAGCGGCGCGGCTTCGACAGTCTGGTGCAGATGAGTACCGGGATTGCCGACGCCGGCATGCACGCCCAGGGCAGTGATAAACCTGTACCGCTGCCGGTGCAGGCCCTCGATCACGCCGCCGGGTACTTGATGGCCACTGCCGCCGTGCGCGGTCTGAGCCAGCGTCTGGCGACGGGGGAGGGGTGCCAGGTTCAAGCGTCGCTGGCCCGGACCGCCAGGCTGCTGATGGAATACCCGGCCGGTGCGCAGACGCCCCTTGCGCCCGTCGCCGCCGAGGATTTCGCCATTGGCGTCGAACACACATTCTGGGGGCCGGCGCAGCGGCTCAAGCCCGCCGCGTACGTCGAGGGTTCGCCTACGCGCTGGGAGTTACCCGGACGTGCCTTGGGGGCCGACGAGGCAAAATGGCTGTGAAGCGACACCTCAGGCGCCGGTGAGCCTCAGTCCAGAAATCTGCACGACACCCCCCCGCAATGAGTTTGCTCGCGACGGTGCCGGTCGTGGGCAGCATTTTTCCGTTTGAAAGTCAGTCTCGCGAGCAAATGAACGCCTGCACGGGAAACTGTGTTGGCTGTTCGACGACGCCGCTCACGATAAGCTCTTTGCAATGGAGGGACCTATCTGGACTGCGCCGAGCCAAAATGCAATATTCCTGACGCCAGACAACTAACGTTTTATTCTTCAGTACACAATACAATCATTCGCATTCCTGTTTTTCAAAAGTGCAGCCTCTTGAATTTCAACTTTTTCATTCTCTGGATACAACGGATCCGTCACAAATGTGACGTCAATAAGTTGAGTAATCTTTAACCGGTCATCAACCTTTGGATCCTTTTCTGTCAAAGACTACTACAGTCATATTTTAACTAGCGTGCTCAACTGCATAGGGCGTGGTGCGACAATGCCACTATGCATTAAGTTCAACCCTTACATGCTTTCTTTAGCTCGTCCACGTTTCCAGTAGCGCCTCAGGCCAGAGGCCACGGGCCCTGCGCTGTGTGAAGCCCGTCGCTGACTCCCGTCTTTTCCGAAAGTTGTAAAACAGCTAACTTAGTAAAGTTGTTATAAAATGTTTTGCAATGTTTTTTTTATCTGCTAATAATCTCCCCCGTTTCGGGCACTAAGGGTCAGCGACTTTCACAGTGAAGTGAAAATCGAACTGATCTCCGATCTCTGCCGTCCGACCATTACTGAAAACTTTCGAGCGAGTTTGGCACTTTCGTTTGCAAGTACGCTGCTGTGCGCGCATGTCTATGCGCGGGAGGAATTTGAATGGATCGTGCTCAACCAAAACTTAAAGTGCTGTCGATTTTCGGCACGCGCCCGGAGGCCATCAAGATGGCCCCGCTGGTCAAGGCGCTGGCCGCCGAACCCGGCATAGATTCACGGATCTGCATCACCGGTCAGCATCAGAGCATGCTGCAGCAGGTGCTGGACATGTTCGAACTCAAGGCTGACTACACCCTTGACGTGATGACACCCGGGCAGACCCTGAACACCCTGACCGCAGCACTCTATGCGGCCATTGATCCGGTACTCGAACACGTGCAGCCCGACAAGGTGCTGGTGCATGGCGATACCACCTCGGCGATGGTCGCGGCCATGTCGGCGTTCCACCGCCGCATTCCGGTGGCGCATATCGAAGCGGGCCTGCGCACCGGCGATATCCACCAGCCGTGGCCGGAGGAAATGAACCGCCGCTGCATCGATCTGATTTCCGATTACATGTTCGCGCCCACCGAGCAATCGCGGCGCAACGTGCTGGGCGAGCGTTTGCAGGGCGTGTCCTTCGTCACTGGCAACACTGTGATCGACGCGTTGAAAATCACCGCTGAGCGCATCGACAGCAATCCTCAGTTGCGAGCCTCTCTGGACAGTCAGTTCAGCTTTATCGATCCGAGCCGCAAGCTGCTGCTGGTCACCGGCCACCGCCGGGAGAACTTCGGCGATGGATTCATCGATATCTGCAAGGCGCTGCGCACCCTGGCCAGTCGCGACGATATCCAGATCGTCTACCCGGTTCACCTGAACCCGAATGTCCTGGGACCGGTGACTGAGCATCTGGGCGATTTGCCGAACGTGCATCTGATCAAACCACTGGACTACCTGTCTTTCATCCGTCTGATGCAGTTGGCCCACGTGGTGCTGACCGATTCGGGCGGTGTGCAGGAAGAAGCGCCGTCGCTGGGTAAACCGGTGCTGGTGATGCGCGATGTCACCGAGCGCCCGGAAGCCGTGGCCGCCGGCACCGTGCGTCTGGTCGGCACTGACCCTGACAACATCGTGCGCGGTGTGTGTGCGTTGTTCGATGACGAGCACCTGTGGCGCATGGCTTCGCAATCGGCCAACCCCTACGGCGACGGCCATGCCTGCGCCCGCATCGTTGATGCCTTGATGGGTCGCCCGGTGGATGAATTCGTGGTCGAGACACTCAACCGTCGGCCAGAAACCAGCGAGGCGCAACGCCCGCCAGTCACCCAACGTTCGGTTTCCAGCGTGTATTAGCGATGCCTGTGTGGCCGGCCTGCCATTGTGGTGGCAGCGTCGGTCGAAATTCCGTGGGAACCCGGCTTGCAGTGAGGATCGGTCCGTGAAGACGCCAGGGCTGACGCTGTCAGCCGGGCCATCCGTTTGTCGGCCTCCCACCCCTTAACCGTATTGAGCGAGATCTGCCTGAATGAAGTCTTCCGTTACCGTTCACACGGGGGCGTTGCACGCCCTTGCTTGCGGCATGAGCCTGCTGGCTGTCACTCCCGTCTTCGCCGTCGCCGCCGAGAGCCCTCTGAGCCAGGCGATCAGTCGCCTCAATGCCGACACTCGGCAGCAGCGGGTCATCGAGTTGCGGGATCTGGGCATTGATCGCCCGATTATCCTCAACGCCACCGACGCGCGCCGTGAACTGTATCTGCCAGTACCTGCAGGCGTTCCGCTGACCGATGCGACCCTGAACTTCGACGCCAGTTACCTGAATGGCGAAGCCGGACGCAACACGTTGCTGCTGTCGCTGGACGGTTATCCGGTCCGCTCGCTCGGCCTCAACGAAGGGGAGGGTGATGCCAGCGCCGTGCTGGGCGTGGACAAGGCTGCACGTGACAGCGGTTCGGTTCGCCTGGGTGTCGCCTGGTCGTCGATCATTTCCCGTGTGCAGTGCGAAGACGAACGCGCCATCGGCAACGTGTTGCGCATCGACCCCCACAGCCGCCTGAGCTACAGCTTCGATGCCGCACAGTTGCAGGATGTCGGCGCAGCCTGGAACGCCCTGCCAGGCAAACCAGGGATTCTGGTGGCGCCGGGTGCATTGTCCAGCGCCAGCTATGACGCGGCCTGGCGGCTGGGCGTGGCACTGGAGCGCATCGGCAAACAAGCGCGCATCGTGCCGTTCCCTTCGGTCAAGGACAGCATCGAGCTGGGTGATCTGAACATTCCGGCAGAACTCAAGCAGATCCCGGCGTTCGCTAGCCTCGATGGCAAAGGCCTGCACACGCTCGACGATGCGGCACAGATCGGTGCGTTGCTGATGTTGGGCCAGACTCCAGCGTTCAATGCTGATCTGGCGGTCAACGATCCGCAATTGCTCAAGGCGGTCAAGGACTCGCTGGATGCGTTGCAGGCTCAGGTGCAGGCTCAGGACGCGTCGGCAATCAACGCATTCGAGCAATGGCGCGAGCGTCATGTCAATGACGCCCTCAAGGGGTCGGGCACGGACAATGTGCGTCTGGCCATGCTCGGCGCGCATCCGCTGCTGTTGATCAACCAGGACGCTGCGGGCAAGGCCATTGGCCTGTTCACCGCTGCCTGGAACAAGCTGGCCCGTACTCGCCAGCTGACCGTTGGCGAAGAGGCGAACATGCCGCTGAGCGAAGACGGCCGCGTGGCGCTGACCCGTCTGGGCGGCAAGCCTGGCAGCATCGACGTGCTGGCCAAATCCGACTGGAGCACCAGCTTCCCGTTGGGCAGCGTCGCCTATGACGGTCGCGTGCCGGTCAGCGCTTCTATAGATGTTTCCGCCGCGCCAGGCGCTTCGGGCACACCGCCCGTGGTCAGCCTGTTCTACAACGATTACCTGATCGGCGCCAGGCAGCTGGATGCCGACGGCCAGAAAGAGCGTATCGAAGCGCGCATTCCGCGTTACGCGCTGGCGTCGCAGAACACCCTGCGCGTGTCGTTCCAGCGTCAACCTGTAAGCGATCTGTGTGAGGAAACGCCGCAGGCGTTCCCGGTTTCGGTCCTGCCCAGCAGCCACGTAACCCTGGAAAAAATCGCACTGGACAGCGACTTCTCGGGCATGGCCGCGCGCTTTGCCTCAGGCACTCAGGTTCTGGTGCCGCAGAGCTACCTCGATCGGCCGGCCAGCAGCCTGCCGCAAGTGATCCGTATCGCCAGTGCCAGCGGTGTATCGCCGTTGCACGCTGACTTCAAGGTCAGTAGCGATACGACCACGGTCGTGACGCCTGACAAATCCTTCCTGGCGTTCGAGATGCCGATCAAGGACAGCACCGAGTCTGTGCAGGTCAATGGCGAAGGTCATCTGCTGATCAACCACAAGGAGCAGACCCTGCTCGACCTCAAGTCCCTGAACCATCTGGCGGCACTGCAAGTGGTCGATTCGGGCAGCCAGCATGGCTTGATCTATCGCACCCTTGGCGGTCAGGCACCGAACTTTGCCCGGCCGGTGCTGCTGGAGCGCGGTAACGTGACCATTCTGGGTGACAGCGGCTCGCTGACCACCTTCGATGCGAAGGATCCGACCGGCAGCCAGATGATCGATGATCAGGAGCCCAAAGGCCTGGATGCCTGGCGTAAACCCTCGGCGCTGTGGCTGATTCCGGCTGCCGTGATCGCATTCCTCGTGTTGTTGCTGGCCGGCCGTCGTGCCCGTCGCAACCGCCAGTAACGGGAGCTGCGATGACCTCGCTTTATTGGCCTTATTGGCTGGCCCACTACTACAGCGCGCTGGAGGTCGCGACCATTGTGGTCGCGGCCATCATCCTGATTTCGAGTGTGGACGATCTTTTCATCGATCTGTGGTACTGGACGCGGCGCATCTATCGCAAGTTCACGGTCGACCGACGCTATCGTCCGCTGACCGCCGAGCAGTTGATCGCCCGCGATGAACAACCTCTGGCGATCATGGTGCCGGCGTGGCTGGAATACGACGTCATCGCGCCGATGATCGAGAACATGGTGTCAACCCTGGACTACAAGAACTATGTAGTCTTTGTCGGCGCCTACATCAACGATCAACGCACCATCGACGAAGTCGAGCGCATGCGCCGCCGCTACAAGCAACTGCATCGGGTAGAAGTGCCCCACGCAGGCCCGACCTGCAAGGCGGACTGTCTGAACTGGGTGATCCAGGCGATCTTTCTGTACGAGCAGACCCACGGTGTCAACTTCGCCGGCGTGGTACTGCACGACAGTGAAGACGTGCTCCACCCGTTGGAATTGCGCCTGTTCAACTACCTGTTGCCGCGCAAGGACATGATTCAGCTGCCGGTGGTGTCGCTGGAGCGCAACTGGTACGAGTGGGTTGCAGGCACGTACATGGACGAATTCGCCGAATGGCACGGCAAGGATCTGGTGGTGCGCGAAAGCATGACCGACAGCGTGCCGTCCGCCGGTGTCGGGACCTGTTTCTCGCGACGCGCCTTGCAGGTGCTGGCCGATGAAAACAGTAATCAGCCGTTCAACACCGACAGCTTGACCGAAGACTACGACGTCGGCGCAAGGCTGGCCGGTTACGGCATGAGTTCTATATTCGTGCGTTTTCCGGTGAAGTACCGCGTGCTGCGCAAGTCCTGGTTTCGCCCGCAGTACGAGTCAACGCTTGAAATGCCGCTGTGCGTACGCGAGTTCTTCCCGGACACCTTCCGTACTGCATTTCGACAGAAGGCTCGCTGGACGCTGGGTATCGGTCTGCAGGGTTGGGAACAGATGGGCTGGACCGGCTCACTGGCAAACCGTTACCTGCTGTTCCGCGACCGCAAGGGGGTGATCACCTCCTTCGTCAACATCGTTGCCTACCTGATCCTCGCCCAACTGGTGGCATTGATCATCCTTCGCGCCAGCGGCTTGTGGAATACCAGTTTCCCTACGCCGTTCGAGGCTCGCGGTCTGGTCGGGGTTCTGCTGGCGGCCAACGGTGTGGCGCTGCTCTGGCGTATCGCGCACCGCTGTTACTTCACCACCATCCTTTACGGCTGGCAGCACGGGTTGTTGTCGATACCGCGCATGGTGATCGGCAACTTCGTCAACTTCATGGCCGCAGCGCGGGCCTGGCGTATGTTCCTGGTCGGCAAGGTGCTTAACCGCAAGCTGGTCTGGGACAAGACCATGCACGACTTCCCGTCTACAGACCTGGTCGCGCAGGCACCGCGCAAACTCGGCAGCGTGTTGCTGTCGTGGCAAGCGATCAACGACGAAAGGCTGCAGAGTGCGCTGGACGAACAGCACACCCGGAAAATGCCGCTGGGTCGGATTCTGCTCAGCCACGGCTGGCTCGACGACGAAACGCTGGCCGAAGCCATCGCCTTCCAGAACGACTTGCCGCGGGTGTTCGATCTCGCCGCCAAGGTCCAGCCACACCCTGCGCTGGCCGATGAATTCTGCCTGCGCTGGCGGGTAGTGCCCCTGGCGCTGGATGCCCAAGGGCGTCCGGAAGTTGCAGTGGCCAGCCCGCTACCGGAGGAGGGGCTGCAACAGATCACTGAGCAGATGGGTCGCGAACCGGTGCAATTGATTGCCCGGGAAAGCGAGATCCTCGAACAGCTGCGTTTACTGCAAGCCGTTGCCGGTCAGCCTCTGCCGACGGCCACGCCGCTGTTGGGCGATCTGCTCATCGAACAGGGACTTATCGATCGCCAGACATTCAATCAAGCGATGCTGCAGTACCGTCCGCACATTCATGGTCGGATTGGCGACTATCTGGTCGACACCGGCGTGTTGTCGCGGGAGACCATCGAGCAGGCTGTGGCCGGGCAACAGCGTCAATCTTCATCGCACCAGCCAACGGAGCAACCGTCATGAAGCTCCCTCTGTTCTTTCATCACAGGCTCGGCCTGAACCTGGGCCTTACACTGAGCATACTGCCGGTGTTGTGCCAGGCTCAGGGCGAGCCGGGTACGCAGGTGCTGCCGCTGCCGTTGTCGGGCCCGGCATTCACCGTCGCCAACGAAGCCTATAGCGCTTATGACCGCAAGGACTACGACCTGGCGATTGCCAAGGCTCATGAAGCGCTGCGTCAGCGCGCTGACGCGGTGCAATTGCGCAAACTGATCAGCCTGGCTGAGCGCGACAAGTACCAGCGCGACCATCCTCAGCGTTACCCACAAGGCCCGCAGGGCCCAAAGGCACGTCCAAAACCTGGGTATATAGAGGGTAACCGAGCCCTGAAAGCCTATGCCGCTGGCGACTTTGACCACTCTGCAGCGTCTGCCCGCAAGGCCGTCGCCCAAGCGCCAAAGAATCTGGACTATCGCATGATGCTGATCGAGGCGTTGCAACGTGAGCAGCGCCTCGAAGAGGCTGAAGTCGCGACCAACCAGGCCATTCAGGTCGTGGGTCCTGAACCAGTGCTGACCCGCCGTCTGGATGCGATTCACCAGCAGATGGCTGTGGCCGGTGCGGCCCAGGGGTATAAGGCACTGGCGCGGGGCGACAACGATGCGGCGGCCACCCATGCCCGCGATTCGATACGACGTTTCCCCAACGAAATCGCTTATCGCCGGTTGCTGGTCAGCGCGCTGATCGCTCAACAGAACGACTCCGAAGCGCGTTCGGCAGCCACCGAGGCGTTGGCGTTGAAAGGCAACGACGCCACCTTGCTCGTTCAGCGTGGGCAAATACGTCAGCGCCTGGGCGATCAGAGCGGGGCGCAGCAGGACTTCGCCCAAGCCTTGGCGGTGGGCAACCTGCCGCTGCGCGAACAGGCTTCGCTGTATGCCGCCATGGGCAAGCCCAAAGAGTCGCTTGAGCGGTTGAATCAGGCGCGCGATGCGGGTGAGCTGCTGCCTGGCGACGAAGTGCAGATGGCCTATCTGCTGAGTCAGTCGGGTGATGATCGCGGTGCGCTTGCAGTGTTCAAGCGCGCTGATCGGCAGAACGGCCTCAAGCCTACCGAAGTGCAGGATGCAGCGTACACGGCCATGCGTACGCCTGACGACGTGCAGGCCATCGCCTACTTTCGCCGTGTGCTCGGCTCCCAACAGGCGGGCGATCTGCCGATGTCCGCTCAACAGGTCTTCGATACCCGCCGTGCGGTCTCCGACCTGTCGCGGGTGTGGGGCTTGACCAACACCACCACCTATCGCGGTTCAAGCACCTCCAATGGCTTGAGCGGCGCCCCGAGCCGCAACAATGACAGCGTGCAAAACAGCACCGAAGTGTTCTGGCGTCCTGCGGGCTATCGTGATGCGCGCTTTGTCGAATTGTACGGACGAGTCACCGACACGCTGTGGAACAAGAAAAGCGGCAACGATAAAGGGCTGGACGCGCTGCAGGGTGCAGTCGGCGTGCGGGTCAAACCCTTCACCGACTACAACGTCATGGCGGCTTTCGAGCGCACCTTTCCGCTGGGTGATTCCAATGTGAACGGCGACTGGCTGGTGCGCCTGGGCTACGGTTCGAGCATCGGCACCGATTTGCGTGTGGACGTGCCGAGCTGGTGGACATCGCAGTTATATGCCGAAGGTGGACGTTACCTGCAGGACAAGCGCAATTATTTCAACAGTGAATGGCAACTGGGGCGCAGCTATCGCATCGATAGCATCAGCCCGCGGCTGGTGGTCTTTCCGCATGTGGTGGCCGCCGTGGACTACGACTCCAAGATGCACAGCGAGGTGGATGCGCTGGGGCACGAGAGCACATCGTCCGACAATGCGGGTGGTTTGGGGGTGGGTGTTGGTACGCGTTACTGGTTTCATGAAACTCGCTACAAGGCTCCGCAGTCCTACGTAGACTTCTCCTTGCAATACCGGGAGAAGGTTTTTGGTGATGACAGTGCGCAAGGTGTCTTTGCGCGCATGACCTTTTCGTGGTGAGGCGTGTCTTGAACAAAGCGGGCATTCCACGGTTGGGAATTATCCTCCTGTCAGCGCTCCTGGTGTGCGCGCTGTGCGTGGCAGCCAGTGCGTTGCGCCCACTTTGGCAGACTATGAAACCGAATATCGCTGGGATTGTATGGCAACCGGACAACGCTACCGTCGGCATTGAAGGCGACTGGCAAAAGCTCGGTGTGCATGAGTTGCTGGTGCAATGGACTGCCGTGGATGGCGAGGCATTCGTCCCCGGGGCGGGCATGACAGAAGCACCGGTGTTACCTGACTGGGCTCGTATAGCCAAAGAGCCCTGGGCGCAGGATGTGATCGTCGGGCTGGCCGGCTTTTATAGCGAGACCAAGTCGCGTGACAACATCGAGGAATTGGCCACATTGTCTGCGCGTCTGGCCAAGGTGCAAGTCCCGCTGAACGTCACCGGCTGGTATTTTCCAGCGGAAGTCGACCCCAGCTGGAGTCGCGCGACAGAGCTGCCGGCGTTGCTTGCGACGCTGCCAAGGCCCTTGTGGATCAGCGTTTACGATGGTGCCAACATTGGGCCCGACGCGACTGCGGCATGGCTCAAAACCTGGCTGCCGGATGACATAGGTGTGTTCTTTCAGGATGGCGTCGGCGTTTACGCCCGCACCGCCCCGGTAGCGCGCACCTATATCGATGCGTTGCGCAAGAAGTTTGGCAAGAACCGGGTGAAAGTCATCGTCGAGGCGTTTCGTCCGCAGGTCGGCGGCGGTTTCCGTCCGGCGACGGTCGACGAACTCAAACCGCAGATCGCCGCCTACTCCGGCTATTCGCTGTACCTGTTCGACGGCCCGCACTATGTGACGCCGGAACTGGTTGATGAATTGTTGCAGTAGCGGGCGCGGACTTGACTCAGGCTGGGGCCTTTTGACCCCGGCCTGAGGGCGCCTTGCAACACCGATAGCGCAAATCTGCGTGATCGGTCAGGCCGGTTGGTAAGGGGTGTAGTCGATGTAACCTTTGCCATCGCCGCCATAATAGGAGTCGCGGTCCGGCGTGGTCAGAGGCCAGCCATTCTTCAGGCGGGCTACCAGGTCAGGGTTGGCGATGAAAGGCTGACCGAAGGCGGCCAGATCAATCAGCCCGGCATTGACCAGATCCTGAGCGCGTTCCAGCGTCATGTCTCCGGCAAGAATCAGCGCGGTTTCACCCAATTGTGCCTTGCAGTGCTTGAGCAGCGAACGCAATGCTTGTTCTTGAGCATCCGAGCCTTCGGCAGCCAGGAAGAAGTGTGTCTGGTCCATGACGTGGACATAAGCGATGCCTCGTTGGCTCATACCCGCGCACAGCGCCGAGTAGGTTTCGTCGATTTCAGGGTAGATCGGCATGTCGAACAGCTGCCCGTAAGGCGAAACGCGAATCCCCACTTTGTCGGCGCCGATCTTCGCTGTCACTGCATCGACCACCTCAAAGACGAAGCGCAGTCGGTCCTGCAGGTTCTGCGCCGAATAGCGGTCATCCCGGTCGTTGACCAGCGGGTTGAGAAACTGTTCGATCAGGTACCCGTTGGCACCGTGGATTTCAACGCCGTCGAATCCGGCAGCAATAGCGTTCTCGGCTGCCTGAGCAAAATCGGCCACCACCCGGCCGACTTCTTCGGTGGTTAGCCGACGTGGCGTCGACGTCGGGACGAAACCGGGCTCGCCGCTTTCCTCGTAGCCAAAGGCAATGGCGCCCTGAGCCGGTTTGTCGGTAGCGCTGACTGGCGCCTTGCCATCAATCTGGATCGAGGTGTGGGACACGCGGCCCACATGCCACAGCTGGGCGAACATCCTGCCACCGACGCTGTGCACCGAATCCGTCACCAGCTTCCAGCCTTTGATCTGCTCTGAGGTGAAGACTCCGGGGTTGAACAGGTAGCCTTGACCTTCGCGGGAAATCGGCGTGCCTTCGGAAACGATCAGGCCGGCAGTGCCGCGCTGGGTGTAATGCAGGGCGATCTGTTCAGTTGCGATGTCCTGGGGTGCGCGGGATCGGGTCATGGGTGCCATGACGAAGCGGTTGCTCAGCGGCAGACCCCTGAGCTCGTAACGTGCAAATAGATCGGTCATCAAAGATTCTCGTGTGCAGAAGGCGATTCAGGCTGCGCGGGTGTGGGGCAGTGAAAGCCTGGGTGAAAGATAAAGCGATGGTATGTAATTGCTGAAAGAGCCACAATTGCACGCCTTGGCAAAAGACTATTGCGATTCAAGCAATTAGAGGGACGCTTTCGATGCACCTCAAAGCTCACAGGTTCTTCGCAATGGTCGCGGTGACCGGCAGTTTTTCCGCGACAGCCCGGCATTTTCAGGTGCCGGCGTCGTCGGTTTCGCGTTTTGTCGCAGCGCTCGAGCGCGAGGTTGGCCAGCAGCTGCTCTATCGCAATACGCGCGCGGTCAAGCTTACGGAAGCGGGGGAGCGTTACTACCTGCAGATCCGCGAAGTGCTGGAGCTGCTGGATGCGGCGGACGAGGAGATCACCGGCAAAGGCGCGGAGATCCGAGGGTTGGTGCGGATCAACGCGCCGGTGGCGTTGGGGCATCTGCACATCGTCCATTTGCTCAACGGGCTCTATGAAAAATACCCGCAGTTGAGTGTCGAGCTGACCGTCACTGATGCCTTCATCGATCCGGTTCAGGAGGGCGCCGACATCACGTTTCGGGTCGGGCATATGGAGGATTCAGGGCTGATCGGGCGCAGGATCTGTGATCAGCAGCATGTGCTGTGCGCAAGCCCAGGCTACCTGGAAAAACACGGAACGCCGACTACCCCGGAAGCGCTGCGCAAGCATTGCTGTCTGGTCTACAAAGGCTCGGGCGGCGCTCAACGTTGGCATTTCCGGCAGCCAAAGACTGGCACGCTGCAAATCATCGACGTCAACGGTCCGTTGCGCAGCAATAACGCCCAGGTGCTGGTGGAGGCAACGCTGGCCGGTCGAGGGATTGTGTTGTTCCCGTCGTGGCTGTTCAGCAAGGAGAGCTTCACTCGCGACAAGCTGGTCAGGCTGCTGCCGGAGTGGGGCGGTTCGGTGGAGCAGATGCAAACCCAGATCTACCTGCTTTCCCCGGAAAACCGTCTGCGCTCGAAGAAAATCAGGGCGGTGTGGGATTACTTCGTCGAGGCGATTGGTTCGCCGCCGTATTGGGACGATCTGCAGGGGTAAAGAAGGCGTGACGCAACGGGGGGTGCCCATGTCGCTGCAGGCATGCTGGCACAGGCGGTGACCCGTGTGTCGTCGAGTTTCAGAGCCCGCCTTCGCTGCCGTCGTGCAGCGCTGGCGTCCCCCCTGGGATTTGCATCGAGCATGAAGATGCGCGAACGCGGCTTTTTTGCCCTGAGGGAGCTGCTGGAGCTGTGCGACGGCCGCTAAGGCGGCATATCAGGCCACGCCGATCATCGTGGATTGCGCCGCTCTTCAACTTCGGCCAATACCGCAAGGTCCATTTCACCCTGCCCGTGGTCGACCGCGTCCTGCAGGTTGGCCCTGACGTTCTCTGCCGTCGGCATTTGTACTGACACCTGGCGGGCAGCGGCGAGGACCAGCTCGACATCCTTAAGACCCAGCACCGCCTTGAAGGCTGCAGGTTCATAGCTTCGTTCGCCGATCAAGCCGCCGTAACCGGCATAGACCGGACCGGGGAAGAGGGTGTTCGACATCAGGTCCACCAGGTCACTGGATGCCAGCCCGTGGCGGGTCACCAGCACCGCCGCTTCGCTCACGGCCTGCACTGCCGACACGATGAGGAAGTTCGCCGCCAGTTTCATCGCGTTCGCCGCCGAGGCCTTGGCGCCCAATGGCCAGGTCTTGCGACCGATCAGATCGAACAGTGGCTGAACCTTACCCAGCGCCTGCTCGGGTCCGGCCGCCAGAATGTTCAACTGAGCCGCAGCCGCGACATTTGGCCGACCCAATACCGGTGCCGCGATGTAAGCCACACCCTGGGCGCTGTGCAGTTCGGCCAGCTCATCGGCGAAGGCCACCGAAATCGTTGCCATGTTGACGTGGATCAGCGGGGCCTCGAGCTGCTTCAGCAGCCCGGAATCGAGCAGCACCGAGCGCAGCGCCTTGTCATCGGCGAGCATGCTGAAGACCACGTCGGCGGCAAAGGCTTCTGCAGGCACTGTCGCCGCGTTGGCGCCAAGCTCTACCAATGGCTGGGTCGCTTCAGGCGAGCGGTTCCAGACCCACAGTTGGTGTCCGCCTTTCAACAGATTGGCCGCGATGGCCTGTCCCATGTTGCCCAGGCCCAGGAAACCGATTTTCATCCGATATATCTCCGGTAAGCAGCGTAATGAAGGTGAGGTGCGCAGTGATCGCACTCTAGCATCCTCCTTGGTGCCTTCCGTAGTCTCGGTCAATGCGAACCCGCGTCGAGGCGAGTCGGGTTTATCCCTGACAGCCGGCATCCAACTGTCCGATACCGATCTGTTCAGTGGTTTTGTACTCTCGATCCAGTTGCCTGGTCCCAGCCCTTGCGCTTCACGCTCAAGTGGTGATTGTATTGCGGCCCTTGATCGCGGGGCGCTCGAGACTCTTGCAGCGCTGTTCTACCTTCGTTTAGCGCAAAGCCATTCTCATGACTCTGGAAGTATTCGCGGTCATCATGCTGGGCGCGGTCCTGCATGCGTCCTGGAACGCTGTGGTCAAGGGGGGCGAGGACAAGCTCCTCACTACCTGCATGATCACCTCCGTAGCGACAGCCGTTGCCTTGCTCGTCGTCCCTTTTCTGCAGTTGCCGGCGCCGCAAAGCTGGCCGTTTCTGGGGCTGTCGGTGCTTCTTCAAGTCCTTTACTTCGTGCTCGTGGCGACCACTTATCGAATGGCTGACATGAGTCAGACCTACCCGATCATGCGCGGCACCGCGCCGTTGCTGGTTGCGCTGGTGAGTCTGATGCTGTTCCCGGACACCCTTTCTTTCTTCGCCTGGGCCGGCATTGCGATCATTTGTGTCGGTATCCTGTGCATGGCCGGCAGACCCTCAGCGGAACAGCGAAAGGGCGTGGTACTGGCCCTGATCAACGCCTGTGTCATCGCCGCTTATACCTTGATCGACGGCCTGGGCGTGCGTCGATCCGGTGCGCCTGTGGCCTATACCCTGTGGATATTCCTGCTGACCGGAATGCCTCTCGCCGCGTGGGCTCTGGCCAGGCAGCGGGTGGCCTTCGGCAGCTATGTCATGCGCAATTGGCGGCTCGGCGTGGTTGGCGGCGTTGGAACCGTTGCTTCATACGGGCTAGCGTTGTGGGCCATGACGGTGGCGCCTGTCGCCGTGGTTTCTGCACTCAGGGAAACGTCGATCCTGTTCGGTGTCACCATCTCGGCGCTGGTACTCAAAGAGCATCTGCCGCGTATTCGCATTGCCGCTGCCTGCATCATTGCCGCCGGGGCGATTGTGCTGCGCCTCGGGTAAGCCCTGTCACCTGACGCCTTTACCTGCGTCGTTGGCCTTGGGTGGATTCCCCCGCGAATCTGCTCCTGTCCCGGTTGCGATGCTGGAGCCGCGAGGGCTGCGCCTGTTAAGATTCGCGGCTTGTTCGACCTATTCGGAATTTTCCATGACCACCGTTCGTACCCGCATCGCGCCATCGCCCACCGGCGACCCTCACGTTGGCACGGCTTACATCGCGCTCTTCAACTACTGCTTCGCCAAGCAGCATGGTGGCGAATTCATCCTGCGCATTGAAGACACCGATCAGTTGCGCTCGACCCGCGAGTCCGAACAACAGATTTTCGACTCGCTGCGCTGGCTTGGCATCGAGTGGAGCGAGGGGCCGGACGTCGGTGGTCCGCATGGTCCGTATCGTCAGAGCGAGCGCGGCGACATCTATAAGAAGTACACCCGGCAACTGGTCGACGCCGGGCATGCCTTCCCTTGCTTCTGCACCGCCGAAGAACTGGACCAGATGCGTGCCGAGCAGATGGCCCGTGGCGAAACCCCACGTTATGACGGTCGTGCGCTGCTGCTTTCCAAGGAAGAAGTCGAGCGTCGCCTTGCCGCTGGCGAGCCCCATGTGATCCGCATGAAGGTGCCAAGCGAAGGCGTGTGCGTGGTGCCTGACATTCTGCGTGGCGAAGTCGAAATCCCATGGGACCGCATGGACATGCAGGTGCTGATGAAGACTGACGGCCTGCCGACCTACTTTCTGGCCAACGTTGTCGACGACCATCTGATGGGCATCACCCACGTGCTGCGCGGCGAAGAATGGCTGCCGTCGGCACCGAAACTGATCCTGCTCTACGAATACTTCGGCTGGGAAAAACCGGCCCTGTGCTACATGCCGCTGTTGCGCAACCCGGACAAGAGCAAGCTGTCCAAGCGCAAGAACCCGACCTCGGTGACGTTCTACGAACGCATGGGCTTCATGCCCGAAGCGATGCTCAACTACCTGGGTCGCATGGGTTGGTCGATGCCGGACGAGCGCGAGAAGTTCTCGCTGCAGGAAATGGTCGATAACTTCGACCTGACCCGCGTTTCTCTTGGCGGGCCGATTTTCGACATCGAGAAACTCTCCTGGCTCAACGGCCAGTGGCTGCGTGAGCTGCCGGTCGACGAATTTGCCTCGCGGTTGCAGACGTGGGCGTTCAACCGTGACTACATGATGAAGATCGCGCCGCATGTGCAAGGGCGCGTCGAAACCTTCAGTCAGGTCGCACCGCTGGGCGGGTTCTTCTTCGCCGGGGGCGTGAACCCGGACGTGAAATTGTTCGAGCACAAGAAGCTTTCGCCGGAACAGGTGCGTCAGGTCATGCAACTGATTCTGTGGAAGCTCGAATCGCTGCGTCAGTGGGAAAAGGACACCATTACCGGTTGTATTCAGGCGGTGGTCGAGCATTTGCAGCTCAAGCTGCGGGACGCAATGCCGCTGATGTTCGCTGCTATCACCGGTCATGCGAACTCTGTTTCGGTAACCGACGCGATGGAAATTCTCGGCCCCGACCTGACCCGCTATCGTCTGCGCCAAGCGCTGGAGCTGCTCGGTGGCGTGTCGAAGAAGGAAAACAAGGAATGGGAGAAGCTGCTCGGAGCCATTGGCTGAGCAGTGGCCGGTCGTTTTGCATCCTGTGAGGGGGTGCATGACGATCAATGAACTTCCGTTGTTTTTCAGTGCAGGCGGCCAAGTGCTGGGGAAGGGCGGTAAGTGATTGTTATCCCGGAAAATTCTTTTGAAATATGTTTAAAAAGAGTTTGACAGGTATTCGGGTCGCACTTAATATGCGCCCCGTCCACACGGCAACACAGTAGCGCGGCGGCAACGCAGTGTGATGTGTAAGTGTAATGTGGGGCTATAGCTCAGCTGGGAGAGCGCCTGCATGGCATGCAGGAGGTCAGCGGTTCGATCCCGCTTAGCTCCACCAATTAGAAGCTTCAAGGTTGGCTACACCGCCTTTAAGTTTGTACCGTAAATCGGAACCAGCACCGATCAGGTACGCAAGGGTTACGTCCCCTTCGTCTAGTGGCCTAGGACACCGCCCTTTCACGGCGGTAACAGGGGTTCGAGTCCCCTAGGGGACGCCAGCTTTACCGAGAGATACCGCAAGGCTGATCTCCGCCGAGAGGCGATAAATCGGGGCTATAGCTCAGCTGGGAGAGCGCCTGCATGGCATGCAGGAGGTCAGCGGTTCGATCCCGCTTAGCTCCACCAAATTTGCCAGGATTCGTCGTGAAGTCATGACGGATCCGATTGAAGGTTTTGCGTCCCCTTCGTCTAGTGGCCTAGGACACCGCCCTTTCACGGCGGTAACAGGGGTTCGAGTCCCCTAGGGGACGCCACGATTTCTCGCTCTGCGAGACCAAGGGTCATTCGATTATTGAATGGCCCTTTTGTTTTTTCAGGGTTTTGTTTTTGCCCTTCAGCTGTCCATCCAAGCGGCGCCCGATGTACTCGGCTGTCCAGTCAGGTGTTCAAGTCAGACCGAGCCATCGCGCCACGCTTTTGGTTAAACTGCCTCGCGAATGCATTCATCAAGGCAGGAACGAGCATGATCTGGGATCGGGCAACGCCATTCGTCATTGATCTGCGGGTTGGCGAGGACGACATCGATGGCCTGGGTCACGCCAATAACGCTGTGTACGTCAGCTGGCTTGAGCGTTGCGCCTGGCGCCATTCCCAGACCCTGGGCCTGGACCTGACTGAGTACCGACGTCTGGACCGGGCGATGGCGGTGGTCCGCCACGAGATTGATTATCTGGCCAGTGCCTATCAGGACGACGAGTTGCAGCTGGCGACCTGGATCGTCGATTGGGATCAGCGCCTGAAAATGACCCGACGCTTCCAGCTGAAACGCCCCGGCGATGGCATGACCCTGCTGCGAGCACAAACCACCTTCGTCTGCATCGAGCTGTCCACCGGCAAGCCGAAACGCATGCCAACCGAGTTCATCGAAGGTTATGCCCCGGCTTTGCAACCGGCGGCGTCCTGAACCCGGCCCGTTTCCAATCCGCGCATCACTGCGTAAACTGCCCGACTTTTTCCCGAGTGTGACCCATGCAAATTGCTCTGGCGCCCATGGAAGGCCTGGTCGACGACATACTGCGCGATGTACTGACTCAGGTCGGCGGCATCGATTGGTGCGTGACCGAATTCATTCGGGTGACCGAGCGGCTGTTGCCGGCGCATTATTTTCACAAGTTCGCCTCTGAGCTGCTCAACGGTTCGAAAACCCGTGCGGGCGTACCGTTGCGCGTACAGCTGCTGGGCTCCGACCCGGTGTGTCTGGCCGAGAATGCTGCATTCGCTGCTGAGCTGGGTGCGCCAGTCATCGACCTGAATTTCGGCTGCCCTGCCAAGACCGTGAACAAGTCACGCGGCGGTGCCGTGTTGCTCAAGGAGCCGGAACTGCTGCACTCGATTCTCAGCCACGTCCGGCGAGCAGTGCCCGCGCACATTCCGGTGACTGCTAAAATGCGTCTGGGCTACGACAGCACTGAACCTGCACTGGATTGCGCTCGTGCGCTACAGGCGGGCGGTGCCGAGCACATCGTGGTCCACGCAAGGACCAAGGTCGACGGCTACAAACCGCCGGCACACTGGGAGTGGATCGGCAAGATCCAGGACGTGGTGAAGATTCCGGTCATTGCCAACGGCGAGATCTGGACGGTCGAGGACTGGCGCCGTTGCCGCGAAATTTGCGGCGCCCGGGATATCATGATCGGACGCGGGCTGGTAGCGCGTCCGGATCTGGCGCGGCAAATCGCTGCAGCCCAGGCGGGGCAGGAGGTGGTGGCAATGAGCTGGCAGGCACTGCAACCGTTGCTCAGGGACTTCTGGCTGCAGGCGATGGCCAAAATGACGCGTGTTCAGGCACCGGGCCGGCTCAAACAGTGGGTCGTGCTGTTGACCAAGAGCTACCCTGAAGCCACCGTGCTGTTCGATGCCCTGCGTCGTGAAACCGACTGTGAACGGATCAGCCAAATGCTCGGTGTAGAGCAACCGCAAGCCGCCTGAAAAAATTTATAGAGCGACTCTTGAAACACAAGTGGCTGTCCTTATCTTGGGATTACGCGATGCCGAAGTCGGGTCGCGGAGACAAACACTTGCTGATTTATCAGGAGATTCACATGACTACTGCATTTTCCCTGGCTCCACTTTTTCGCTCTTCCGTAGGCTTCGACCGCTTCAACGATCTGTTCGAATCGGCAGCCCGTAACGAGTCGGCCAGCAGCTACCCTCCCTATAACGTCGAGAAACACGCAGATGACCAATATCGCATTGTCATCGCGGCTGCGGGTTTTCAGGAGGAAGACCTTGAGTTGCAGGTTGAGAAGGGTGTGTTGACCGTCACCGGCAGCAAGCGCGAAAACGCCGCCGAAGGCGTGACCTTCCTGCATCAGGGTATTGCCCAGCGTGCGTTCAAACTGTCGTTCCGCCTGGCCGACCATATCGAAGTGCGAAATGCAGCACTGGCCAATGGTTTGTTGAACATCGATCTATTGCGTCTAGTGCCTGAAGAGGCCAAGCCAAAACGCATCCAGATCAACGGGCAGAAAACCCTGGCTCATTGATACCTGGCCAGTAAATGAAAGAAGGCGCCTCTGGAGGCGCCTTCTTTGTTTACTGTTACTCCAATGGCTTGGGCCATCACCGCTCGGCCACCTCTGTCTGGGCATCCAGCAGCGCCATGAAGGCCTTTGCGGCGTTCGACAGTGTGCGCTCGGTATGGACTATGTAGCCCAGCTGGCGACGCAACTGAATACCCGGCAGCGGAATGCGTTTGACTTGCTCATCGAGCATGGTCCTGGGCAATACGCTCCAGGCCAGTCCGATGGAGACCATCATCTTGATGGTTTCCATGTAATTGGTGCTCATGGCGATATTGGGCTTGAGCCCCTGAGCCTCGCACAAGCCACTGACGATGTGATGGGTGAAGGTATTACCGCCAGGGAATACGGCCGGGTAGCCGACGATATCGGCCAGCCTGACGTTCGGGGTATTGGCCAGCGGGTGTTCGGGGGCGGCGACGAAATCCAGTGGATCGTCCCAGACCTGCACTGCCTTGACCAAAGAGTGCGGCTCGGGCGCCAGGGTGATGACTGCCAGCTCCGCACGTCCATGGAGAATTTCTTCATAGGCCACTTCCGAATCCAGAAACTCGATGTCCAGCGCAACGTCGGGATAGGTTCGGGTGAACGTCCTTAATAAGGAGGGCAGACGGTGCAGGCCTATGTGGTGGCTGGTCGCCAGGCTCAGACGCCCGCTGACTTCTCCGGTCAGGTTAGTCAGCGCTCGGCGCGTATCATCCAGCACGTTAAGGATCTGATAGGCGCGTGGCAGCAATGCGCGTCCGGCCTCCGTCAGGCTCACTTCGCGTCCCAGGCGATCAAACAGGCGTACGTTGAGTTGCTGCTCCAGCCCTGCAATGCGTTTGCTGACGGCAGGCTGGGTAAGGTGCAGATGTTCGCCAGCGGCCGAAAAGCTGCCGGTCTCGGCAATGGCTATGAAGGCATTGAGGTTCGCCAGGTCCATCTCGAATTCCTGTTAGTTATCCAAAGCATGAAAAATATGAATTTGAGTTATTTAAACATATTCCATAGCATCTCCCTCACAAGCGAAAGGGTTATTGCCTGACGGCTACTGTCAAGCGTCCCCGAAGCATAGAAACACGCTGATGCAGATGCTCCCCTGGCTCGAGGGCTGCAGAGCTTCAAGGTCACATTTGGTGAAACCTTGGGTTTGAGCGCTTGGGCTCGGGCTCGTAGCATCTGCCCACAAGCCAAGGGTCTTTGAAGCGTCGCCGTGACGTGGATGACCCGGGTATAGAAACACGCTGATGAGGAAACCGTCTGATGACCGGCAAAACGCTCTACGACAAGCTTTGGGATTCGCATTTGGTCAAACAGCGCGACGATGGTTCGGCGCTGCTTTACATCGATCGTCATATCATCCATGAAGTGACCTCGCCGCAGGCGTTCGAAGGCCTGCGTCTGGCGGGTCGAAAGCCATGGCGCATCGACGCCAACGTTGCCACAGCGGACCACAACGTGCCGACCACCCCGGATCGCAAGGACGGCGTAGACGCCATCGTCGATCAGGTGTCGCGCCTGCAAGTCAAAACCCTGGATGACAACTGCGACGAGTACGGCATTACCGAATTCAAGATGAACGATGTGCGTCAAGGCATCGTGCACGTGATCGGGCCGGAGCAGGGCGCCACCCTGCCAGGCATGACCGTGGTTTGCGGCGACTCGCACACCTCGACCCACGGCGCATTCGGCGCCTTGGCTCACGGCATCGGCACTTCCGAGGTGGAGCATGTACTCGCCACTCAGTGCCTGGTCGCCAAGAAAATGAAGAACATGCGGGTGCTGGTCGAAGGCCAGCTGCCATTCGGCGTCACCGCCAAAGACATCGTGCTGGCGATCATCGGCAAGATCGGCACCGCAGGCGGTAACGGTCATGCGATCGAATTCGCCGGCAGCGCCATTCGTGACCTGTCCGTCGAAGGCCGCATGACCATCTGCAACATGTCCATCGAGGCGGGTGCCCGGGTCGGTCTGGTGGCCACGGATGAGAAGACCGTCGCCTACGTCAAGGGGCGTCCATTCGCACCGACCGCCGCACAGTGGGACGCAGCCGTCGAGGCATGGAAGGATCTGGTTTCCGATGACGACGCGGTGTTCGACACCGTGGTCGAGCTCGACGCCGCGCAGATCAAGCCACAGGTGAGCTGGGGTACTTCGCCGGAGATGGTCGTGGCCGTGGATCAGAACGTGCCGGATCCGGCGCAGGAAGCTGATCTGGTCAAGCGTGGTTCCATCGAGCGTGCTTTGAAGTACATGGGCCTGAAGGCCAACCAGGCGATTACCGATATTCAGCTTGATCGTGTCTTCATCGGCTCCTGCACCAACTCGCGGATCGAAGACCTGCGCGCTGCGGCGGACATCGCCAAAGGCCGCAAGGTGGCATCGACCATCAAACAGGCGATCGTGGTGCCCGGCTCAGGTCTGGTGAAAGAGCAGGCAGAAAGGGAGGGGCTGGACAAGGTCTTTCTCGAAGCCGGTTTCGAATGGCGCGAGCCGGGTTGTTCCATGTGCCTGGCAATGAACCCGGACCGCCTGGAAAGTGGCGAGCACTGCGCGTCCACGTCCAACCGCAACTTCGAGGGCCGTCAGGGCGCCGGTGGTCGCACCCACTTGGTCAGCCCGGCGATGGCCGCAGCGGCGGCGGTCAATGGCCGCTTTGTCGACGTACGTACCATGAGCCAGCAATAAGGAGCCTGACATGAAGCCTTTTACTCAACACTCAGGTCTGGTGGCCCCGCTCGATCGCGCCAACGTCGACACCGACCAGATCATTCCCAAACAATTTCTGAAGTCGATTCGTCGTACCGGTTTCGGTCCGAACCTGTTCGACGAGTGGCGTTATCTGGATGTGGGCCAGCCGTATCAGGACAACTCCAACCGTCCACTGAACCCCGACTTCGTCCTCAACCACGCGCGTTATCAAGGCGCCAGCGTCTTGCTGGCCCGGGAAAACTTCGGTTGCGGCTCGAGCCGTGAGCATGCGCCGTGGGCGCTGGAAGAATACGGTTTTCGCAGCATCATCGCGCCGAGCTATGCCGATATCTTCTTCAACAACAGCTTCAAGAATGGCCTGCTGCCGATCATCCTCAGCGAAAGCGAAGTCGACGAGCTGTTCAAGGCCGTGGAAGCCAGGCCGGGCTATGAGCTGAAGGTCGACCTCGAAGCCCAGACCGTGACGGCAGAAAGTGGCAAGGTGTACAGCTTTGAAATCGACGCCTTCCGCAAGCATTGCTTGCTTAACGGTCTGGATGACATCGGCCTGACGCTGGTGGACGGCGAGGCGATCGCAACGTTCGAGAGCAAGCACCGCGCCAGTCAGCCGTGGCTGTTCCGTGAAGAGCAGCTTTAAGCTATAAGCGGCAAACGATGTGCGGCGCGACTGCTTTGTTGCAGTTTGCAGCCGCAGACTCGCCGCTCCCGAGTCGGCCCTGTTCTGCGGGCCGATCTTTGTTTTGAACGAGGACCCTTATGAGCAAGCAGATTCTGATTCTCCCTGGCGATGGCATCGGTCCGGAAATCATGACCGAAGCGGTCAAAGTGCTGAAAATGGCCAACGACAAGTTTCAGCTCGATTTCGAGTTGAGCCACGACGTCATCGGCGGTGCGGCCATCGACACGCACGGCGTGCCACTGGCGGATGAAACCCTGGACCGTGCCCGTGCGGCCGACGCAGTATTGCTGGGCGCCGTGGGCGGCCCGAAATGGGACACCATCGAGCGTGACATTCGTCCTGAACGCGGTCTATTGAAAATCCGTTCGCAACTGGGCCTGTTTGCCAACCTGCGTCCGGCGATTCTCTATCCGCAACTGGCCGATGCCTCCAGCCTCAAACCCGAGATCGTCGCGGGTCTGGACATCCTCATTGTTCGTGAGCTGACCGGTGGTATTTACTTCGGCGCGCCGCGTGGCACGCGCCAGATGGAAAACGGCGAGCGTCAGTCCTACGATACCTTGCCGTACAGCGAGAGCGAGATCCGCCGCATTGCCCGCGTCGGTTTCGACATGGCGCGTGTGCGCGACAAAAAACTGTGCTCGGTGGACAAGGCCAACGTGCTGGCCTCCAGTCAGTTGTGGCGCGAAGTGGTCGAGCAAGTCGCCAAGGATTATCCGGACGTCGAGCTGAGCCACATGTACGTCGACAACGCTGCCATGCAGCTGGTCCGTGCGCCGAAGCAGTTCGACGTCATAGTCACGGACAACATGTTTGGCGACATCCTGTCCGACGAAGCGTCAATGCTTACCGGCTCCATCGGCATGTTGCCGTCGGCGTCGCTGGATTCGAACAACAAGGGCATGTACGAGCCTTGTCATGGGTCGGCTCCGGACATTGCCGGCAAAGGCGTCGCTAACCCGCTGGCGACCATTTTGTCGGTGTCGATGATGCTGCGTTACAGCTTCAATCAACACACGGCGGCGGACGCTATCGAGAAGGCCGTAAGCCTGGTGCTGGACCAGGGCCTGCGCACCGGTGACATCTGGTCCGACGGCAATGTCAGAGTCGGGACTCAAGAAATGGGTGATGCCGTAGTCGCCGCGCTGAGCAATCTGTAATATCTCGGGCCCACTGCTGCAAGATCGAGTCGAAAGACTCTCTGCGCGAAGGGCCCCACTTTTAATTAAGGTGTAGTTGCGATGAAACGTGTAGGTCTGGTCGGTTGGCGCGGTATGGTTGGTTCCGTGCTCATGCAGCGCATGCTGCAAGAGCAGGATTTCGATCTCATTGAGCCGGTTTTTTTCACCACTTCCAACGTCGGCGGACAAGGTCCGTCGGTGGGCAAGGACATTGCGCCGCTGAAGGATGCGTACAGCATCGATGAGCTCAAGACCCTGGACGTGGTGCTGACCTGCCAGGGCGGCGACTACACCAGAGAGGTGTTCCCGAAACTGCGTGAAGCGGGCTGGCAGGGCTACTGGATCGACGCGGCGTCTTCGCTGCGCATGCAGGACGACGCGGTGATCGTTCTCGATCCGGTCAACCGCAAGGTCATTGACCAGCAACTGGACGCCGGCACCAAAAACTTCATCGGCGGCAACTGCACCGTCAGCCTGATGCTGATGGGCCTGGGCGGGCTGTTCGAGGCCGGTCTGGTGGAGTGGATGAACGTCATGACGTATCAGGCAGCCTCCGGGGCCGGCGCGCAGAACATGCGTGAGTTGATCAAGCAGATGGGCGCTATCAACGCGTCGGTCGCCGACGAGTTGGCCAACCCGGCCAGCGCCATTCTGGACATCGATCGCAAAGTGGCCGAAGCCATGCGCGGCGAAAGCTTTCCGACCGAAAACTTCGGTGTGCCACTGGCTGGCAGCCTGATTCCCTGGATTGACAAGGAACTGCCCAACGGTCAGAGCCGCGAGGAATGGAAAGGGCAGGCGGAGACCAACAAGATTCTGGGTCGCTTCCACCGTCCGATTCCGGTGGACGGCATCTGTGTGCGCATCGGCGCCATGCGGTGCCACAGCCAGGCGCTGACCATCAAATTGAACAAGGATGTGCCGATTGCCGACATCGAAGGCATGATCAGTCAGCACAACCCTTGGGTGAAGCTGGTACCGAACAATCGTGAGGCCAGTATCAAAGAGCTGAGCCCGACTGCGGTCACCGGTACGCTGAATGTTCCGGTGGGTCGTCTGCGCAAGCTGAACATGGGGTCGCAGTACCTGGGCGCATTCACTGTGGGTGACCAGCTGTTGTGGGGCGCGGCCGAACCGTTGCGCCGTATGTTGCGGATTTTGCTGGAGCGCTGATCCAGCGTTGTCGCCAGAAATAAGAAAACCGCCTCAAGAGGCGGTTTTTTTATGGAAGTATTGGAGTGTTCCGGAGGCGCTGATATGGAATCTGCCCGACGGAGAAGCGTCTCGCTTGCCGCGGATTGACGCCTGCATCCACGTCGTGTTCGGCGGCGCCTGGGCTGGCATGGCAAACCTCAAAAGCGAGATGAAAAGCTGCGCAATTTAAAAGGTTCGTCGCACTCCCTGTGGGAGACGCCGGAGGTTACGACGGCAGCGAACGCGGTGTATCCGGCATCCATCCGTAGCTGACCCACCGCTTTGGCTTTCGCTGGCGCCGCTGTGCCCCTGCAGATTCGACGGTGCATCGGATTTGGCATCCATGCCCGCACACGCTCAACCCCATCCCGGCCCGCTTCCAACGCCGAGTGCATGACCAATGGCCGGAGACTGTTAACCATGAGTACGTCCATTACAAATCACCTAAATCCCAATATATGAACATGAAAATTACATATTGAGATGTCGGAGCGTTCAGGTTTATAGTTCGCCTTGCATTCACTCCTCAACAACAATCAGGTGAAGCCATGCAGGCGCAATTGATCGCGCTCGACTGGGGAACGACGTCCCTTCGCGCGTATCGACTCGGTGACCAGGGCCGGGTACTGGAACACCGCTCGCTCGACGCGGGCATCATGCAGTTGCCTACGACGCCGCGATCCATTGCCGGACAGCGGTGTTGCGACGGCTTCGAACTGGCTTTCGACGAAGCCTGTGGCGATTGGCTCGACGCCGAACCTGAACTTCCGGTCATTGCCTGTGGCATGGTGGGCAGCGCGCAAGGCTGGCGTGAGGCTGTGTATCAGGAAACGCCCGCCAGCGTTGGCGCGCTCAGCAGCGCGCTGGTGACGGTACGTAGCCTGCGTGGGATTGATGTGCATATTGTCCCGGGTGTACTGCAACGTTCCGAGCTGCCCAACGTCATGCGCGGCGAAGAAACACAAGTCCTCGGTATCCTCAGTTCCTTGCCCGCCAGCGAAACCCGTAAACCCCTGCTGATTGGTCTGCCTGGCAGCCATTCGAAGTGGGTGAGGGCGCAGGACGGCCGTATCGTGCATTTCGACACCTTCATGACAGGCGAGGTCTACGCCGCGTTGTCCAGCCACACCATCCTCGGTCGTACGCTGCAACGCGGTGATGCATTCGATTCGGCGGCGTTTGATCGCGGCGTCGGCGTTGCCCGCTTGCCTCAGGGGGCGGCGGGCCCGCTGTCGACCATCTTCAGCACCCGGACGCTGGGCCTGACCGGCGTGCTGTCCGGTGCTGCACAGGCCGATTATCTGTCCGGCCTGCTGATCGGCCACGAAATCGCGGCGCTTGTCCAATTGCTCAAACAGACCGAAACCGCTTTGCCTGCGGTGATCCTGATCGGTAGCGGCCCATTGCTCGAGCGTTATCAGCGTGCACTGGATGCCAGCGGCTTCCCGCAGATCACTATCGCCGAGCAAGCCACCGAGCGTGGCCTGTGGCAGGTCGCGGTGCAGGCCGGTCTGATCTCATCCTCCTCTACGGCCGATTCACGGCCCCTTCATGTCGAGAACTGAAATGCTCAAACAAGCCCTCGCGCAAAACGGCCTGGTCGCCATCCTGCGTGGCCTGCGCCCCGAAGAAGCGCCTGCAATTGGCGACGTTCTGTACACCGCAGGTTTTCGCGTCATCGAAGTGCCGCTCAACTCTCCACAGCCGTACGACAGTATCCGTCTGCTGCGTCAGAGCTTGCCTGCTGATTGTCTGATCGGTGCCGGCACCGTGCTGACCACAGAGCAGGTGCGTCACGTGAAGGAGGCGGGCGGGCAGGTCATCGTCATGCCCCACAGCGATCCTGAAGTATTGCGTGCCGCCAAGGCCGAGGGCTTGCTGCTTTCACCGGGGGTAGCGACGCCAACAGAAGCCTTTGCGGCGCTGGCCAATGGCGCCGATGTGCTGAAGATGTTCCCTGCTGAGCAAATGGGGCCTGCCGTGGTCAAGGCCTGGCTGGCGGTGTTGCCGACAGGCACGGCGCTGCTGCCCGTCGGAGGCATCACCCCGGACAACATGAAGGTGTTCCTTGATGCGGGCGTACGCGGCTTCGGTCTGGGCTCGGGCCTGTTCAAGCCTGGCATGAGCGCCGACGATGTGGCTGAGCGGGCCAAGGCCTATGTGGCTGCCTGGAATCAGTACCGCCCTGCGAGTGCATAGTCCGAGTGAGATCTTTAGAGCCGTCCACGACGCGCCGTTATTGAAAAACCGTCTTCGAACAAGCGTCTTCGAACAAGAGAGATATGAGATGAAAATCACCAAACTCACGACCTTCATCGTGCCGCCGCGCTGGTGCTTTCTGAAGGTGGAAACCGATCAGGGCGTCACCGGCTGGGGCGAGCCTGTGGTCGAGGGCCGCGCGCACACGGTCGCCGCTGCCGTGGAAGAGCTGTCCGACTACCTGATCGGAAAAGACCCGCGCAACATCGAAGACATCTGGACCGTGCTCTATCGCGGCGGTTTCTACCGCGGCGGTGCGATCCACATGAGCGCATTGGCCGGCATCGACCAGGCCCTGTGGGACATCAAAGGCAAGGCGCTGGGGGTTTCGGTCAGCGACCTGCTGGGCGGGCAGGTGCGTGACAAGATTCGTGTGTACTCGTGGATCGGCGGCGACCGCCCGGCCGACACTGCACGGGCCGCCCAGGAGGCGGTCTCCCGTGGTTTTACCGCCGTGAAGATGAACGGCACCGAAGAACTGCAGTTCCTCGACACCTTTGAAAAAGTCGATCTGGCCTTGGCCAACGTCGCGGCTGTGCGTGACGCGGTCGGCCCCAACGTCGGCATCGGCGTTGACTTCCATGGCCGGGTGCATAAACCCATGGCCAAGGTGCTGATGAAGGAGCTGGACCCGTACAAGCTGATGTTCATCGAAGAACCGGTGCTCAGCGAGAATTACGAAGCGCTCAAGGAGCTGGCGCCGTTGACCAGCACGCCGATTGCGCTGGGCGAACGCCTGTTCTCGCGCTGGGATTTCAAGCGTGTATTGAGTGAAGGCTACGTCGACATCATCCAGCCCGACGCCTCTCACGCGGGCGGCATCACCGAAACGCGCAAGATCGCCAACATGGCCGAAGCCTACGACGTGGCGCTGGCCCTGCATTGCCCGCTGGGGCCGATCGCCCTCGCCGCGTGCCTGCAACTGGATGCGGTCTGTTACAACGCCTTCATTCAGGAGCAGAGCCTGGGCATTCACTACAACGAGAGCAACGACCTGCTCGACTACATCAAAAATCCCGAAGTTTTCGACTATGACAAAGGCATGGTGAAGATCCCTAACGGTCCTGGCCTGGGGATCGAGATCAACGAGGAGTACGTCAAGGAGCGCGCGGCCATCGGGCATCGCTGGCGTAACCCGATCTGGCGGCATGCCGATGGCAGTTTCGCCGAGTGGTGATTTGAACCCCGGGCCAGTTCGACAATGATCGTTTCCATGCTCCGCGTGGGAACGCATCCACCGACGCTCGGCGTCGTCTATGTCGGAGGCAGAGCGTGCGGGACGGCATTCCCACGCGCAGCGGGGGAATGATCAAGAAAAAAGACACACGACCTTAGACCTCAGACAACCATAAAAAGAGGCACTCCCATGCGCACACAGACCTTGCCGGAGGCGCGAGCGATCACGGCCACGCCGACCCGCAAACGCTTTTTTATCATGGTGCTGCTGTTCATCACCGTGGTCATCAACTACCTGGACCGCAGTAACCTTTCCATCGCCGCCCCTGCGCTGACCAGCGAGCTGGGTATTGATCCGGTGCATGTCGGCCTGGTGTTCTCGGCATTCGGCTGGACCTACGCCGCCATGCAATTGCCGGGTGGCTGGCTGGTGGATCGCGTGCCACCGCGCATTCTTTACACCGTGGCGCTGGCACTGTGGTCAGTGGCGACCATCTTTCTCGGCTTCGTCGGCAGCTTCATCGGCTTGTTCCTTCTGCGCATGGCCGTGGGCGCGTTAGAGGCGCCGGCCTATCCCATCAACAGCCGAGTGGTCACGGCCTGGTTCCCTGAAAAGGAGCGAGCCACTGCGGTCGGTTTCTACACCTCCGGGCAGTTTGTCGGGCTGGCCTTTCTCACACCTGTGCTGGCCTGGCTGCAGGCTTCGTTCGGCTGGCACATGGTCTTTGTTGCCACCGGTGGCGTGGGTGTCATCTGGGCGGCGATCTGGTACATGGTTTATCGCGAACCGCGGGATTTCAAAGGCGTGAATCAGGGCGAAATCGACCTGATCAAGGAGGGCGGCGGCCTGGTCGACATTCAGAGCGACACGGTCAAACAGAAGGGCGGATTCAGCTGGCAGGACCTGGGCATCGTGCTGAGCAAGCGCAAACTGTGGGGTATCTACCTGGGCCAGTTTTGCCTGAACTCGACCCTGTGGTTTTTCCTTACCTGGTTCCCGACCTATCTGGTGAAGTACCGCGGTATGGATTTCATCAAATCCGGCCTGCTGGCCTCGTTACCCTTTTTGGCGGCCTTTGTTGGCGTGCTGTGCTCAGGCTTCTTCTCGGACTGGCTGATTCGTCGCGGCCATACGATAGGCTTTGCGCGCAAACTGCCGATCATTGCCGGGCTGTTGATTTCGACCTCGATCATTGGCGCCAACTACGTCGAGTCCACCCCGCTGGTCATTGCGTTTCTGGCTTTGGCATTCTTTGGCAACGGTCTGGCGTCGATTACCTGGTCGCTGGTTTCAACGCTGGCTCCCGCGCGTTTGCTGGGCCTGACGGGGGGCACTTTCAACCTGATCGGTAACCTGGCTGCCATCGCTACGCCCATCGTCATCGGCTTGCTTGCATCCGGGGAGTCCTTCGCTCCGGCGATCACCTACATCGCCGTGCTGGCGTTACTCGGCGCGCTGTCCTACATCCTGTTGGTGGGCAAGGTCGAGCGGATCGAACTGTAACCCTTGGCCTGCAAAGAGCTGGCGACGATAATGCCGCCAGCTTTCTGATTCGATAAGGCGTGATATGCAAGACACTACCGACACCCCAGGCGTGACGGGCAAACACGCCGCGCCCACCGGCACACAAACCCTGTTGCGCGGCCTGGGCGTGGTGCAGGCAGTGGCCAGCGGCGCTCGCGATCTCAAGGCAATCGCGCGGTTGATCGGCACCACTCGCAGCACGACCCATCGGCTCGCCAGTTGCCTGGTGGAAGAGCGTTACCTGCGTATTTTGCCGCAGGTCGGCTATCTGTTGGGCCCCAAGCTGATCGAACTGGGATTTCAAGCCAGGGAAGAGTTGCCGCTGGCGATGCTGGCCCGGCCGTTTCTCGACGAGTTGTCAGCGCTCACCGGCGATACCGTGCATCTGGCCGTGCGTGACGGCGATGAGGTGCTGTACCTGCACAAGAACCCGGGCCGCAACGGTCCGGAAATGCGTTCGCGAGTGGGCCATCGCATGCCACTGGCGCGCACCGGAATCGGCAAAGCGCTGTTACTGGACAGCCCGGAGAGCGAATGGCGGCGGCTGTATGACCTCAGCGTGCCGGACGTTGCGAGACACCCGCTCTGGCCCGCCCATCAGGAGCAGACCTGGGAGCAGGTGCGTGAGCGTATGCACGAGTACGTGAAGGGCGGCCATGCCTTCGATCTGGAGGACAACGAGCCTTCGATCCGTTGCGTGGCGGCGCCGATTCGCGATGCCAGCAAACGCATCGTCGCCGGGATCAGCATCGCCAGTACCGTGCCTTATATGCCGCTGGAAAAGATGGCCGAGCTGGTGCCTGTGATCAAGGAGACCGCGGCGCGGTTGTCGGCAGAGCTTGGGGGATAGGGCGAACGTTTGCGGCGCGGATCGGCTCCGTACCGCACAGCCTGTGGGATAGAATCAATTCGGCCCCACAGAAATCGCCCCGCAATAAGCGGGGCGGTCCGCAATCAGGCCTTGAGCGTCGCCATATCGATCACGAAACGGTATTTCACGTCTCCGGCGATCATGCGGGTGTAGGCTTCGTTGATGTTCTTGATATCGAGCATCTCGATGTCGCAGCTGATGTCGTGCTCGGCGCAGAAATCCAGCACTTCCTGGGTTTCTGCGATGCCGCCAATCAACGAACCGGCCAGCACGCGGCGCTTCATGACCAGGTTAGCGGCGTGCAGTGCCGGATCCACCGGTTCGATCAGACCCACCAGAATGTGTACGCCGTCGAAACGCAGGGTTTCCAGGTAGGGATTCAGGTCATGCTGCACCGGAATGGTGTCCAGCAGGAAGTCAAAGCGACCGGCTGCGGCTTTCATCTGCGCGGCATCGGTGGATACGACCACATGATCGGCACCTTGACGGCGAGCCTCTTCGGCCTTACTCGCCGAACGGGTGAACAGGGTGACTTCTGCGCCCATTGCTTTGGCGAACTTGATGCCCATGTGGCCCAGGCCGCCCATGCCCAGTACACCCACCTTGTGCCCGGCCTTGACGCCAAAATGCTTCAGAGGGGAGTAGGTGGTGATGCCGGCGCAGAGAATCGGCGCAGCGGCGGCCAGATTCAGCTTCTCGGGAATGCGCACCACGAAATGCTCGCTGACCACGATGCTGTTGGAGTAGCCGCCCATGGTATTGGTACCGTCGACACGGTCCGGCGTGGCATAGGTCATGGTCGGACCTTCCAGGCAGTACTGTTCAAGGTCTGCAGCGCAGGCTTCGCAATGACGGCAGGAGTCGACCATGCAGCCGACACCGACCAGATCACCGACTGTGTGCCGGGTAACATTGGCGCCGACTTCGGTGACCTTACCAACGATTTCGTGGCCAGGCATCAACGGGTAGACGGCGATACCCCATTCGTTGCGTGCCTGGTGAATGTCGGAGTGGCAAACGCCGCAGTAAAGGATATCGATGGCCACATCGTCCGGACGCGGAGTGCGACGATTGAACGTCATGGGGGCGAGGGGGGCAGTGGCCGATTGAGCGGCATAACCGATGGCTGTGTACATATGAAACCTCGCAAAGACGATACAGGTGAGGCGGAGCATTCTGCGCAGCAAGTTCGTTTCCGGCCATGACCATTCCTCCGTGTGTCATGCCTAATCCTCCGAAAAATCTTCATCGGCTACTGCAGCGTGCCTTGGATCTGCGATGATTGCGGTGTCTAATCCTCTGTCCGGTTGCCCATGTCTCTGACCTTTCACTGCGACACCAATGCCACGCTGGTGTCCCTGATCAAGCCGCTCGCCTCGCGCCCGGGTTTCGTCGACACCCTTGTCCCCGGTGTGCAGGCGATGTCCTGGGCGCACTACGTGGCCAGCAGTCCACAGATCTACGAGCCGAGCCTGGTGATCCTCGCCCAGGGCAGCAAGCTCGCGCGTTTGGGATCCCGGACCCTGGAGTACGGCGCCGGCCATTATCTGGTGCAGGCGCTGTCGGTGCCCTTCATGTGCGAGACCTTCGCCACCCCAGAGGAGCCCATGTACGGCGTGGCGGTAATGATCGATCGCACGGTGCTCAGTGAGTTGGTGCAGGCCATGGGGCAGGCGCCGGATGTTACGGTGCGGGCGCAGACGCCGGAATCCATGAGTTCGGCGCTGCTGGATGCATCGATGCGCGAAAGTGTCGAGCGTCTGTTGCGTTGCCTGCACGATCCTCTGGACGCGCAGGTGATGGGGCCGGCGCGGGTGAGAGAGGTTCTTTATGCAGCGCTGCGCGGACCCCAGGCCGGTGTGCTGCGGGCGCTGGTCGAGCAGCAGGGGCATTTCGCGCGTATCGCCGCAGCCTTGCAGCATCTGCGCGATCACTACAGCGAAGCGCTTGGCGTAGAGGAGCTGGCCCGCTGCGCGAACATGAGTGCTTCGACCTTTCATGAGCATTTCAAGCGCAGCACCCTGCTTTCGCCCGTGCAATATCTCAAGCGCCTGCGGCTGATCAAGGCTCAGCAGATGCTGATCGGCGAAGGCATGGGCGTGGCGCAGGTGGCGCACAGCGTTGGGTATCAGAGTACGTCGCAGTTCAGCCGCGAATACAAACGTTACTTCGAACGCAGTCCGGGGGAAGAGGGCGAGCGGTTGAAGATTTCGGCCTAAAGATCCCGAGAGTGAAAACATTTCCCCTGTGGGAGCAACTTCATTCGCAAAGAGCGGGTACGTTCAATACAGGTGTGGCGAAACGACGATGGCATCGCGAATGAATTCGCTCCACCGTTACAGGGATGGGTCGTTATGCCGGCTCAGCCCTGGTCAGCAAAAAGGCGCCCTGATCGGCGCCGTTCTCTTGTAGCTTGGAGCTTAAACTCGCTGCTGCTTTTTACATGTTCGGGTAAGTCGGTCCGCCCGCACCTTCAGGGGCCACCCAGGTAATGTTCTGCGACGGGTCCTTGATGTCGCAGGTCTTGCAGTGCACGCAGTTCTGCGCATTGATCTGGAAGCGCTTGGCGCCATCCTCCTGTGTCACCACCTCGTACACACCCGCAGGGCAATAGCGCTGCGCAGGTTCGTCGTACTTCGGCAGGTTCACGCTGATCGGAATGCTCGGATCCTTCAGCTTCAGGTGGCAAGGCTGCTCTTCTTCGTGGTTGGTGCCGGAGATGAACACCGAACTCAATTTGTCGAAGCTCAGCTTGCCGTCCGGTTTCGGATAATCAATGCGCCTGGAGTCGGCCGCCAACTTCATGCATGCGTAGTCAGGCTTGTTGTCATGCAGCGTGAACGGGATCTTGCCGCCGAACAGGTTCTGGTCGATGAAGTTGAACGCGCCGCCCAGAATCGGACCGAATTTGTGGATCGCTGCGCCGAAATTGCGGCTGGCGAACAGTTCTTCATGCAGCCAGCTGCCCTTGAATGCCTCGACGTATGCGTCCAGCGCGTCGCCGCCTTCACTGCCCGCGATCAGCGCATCAGCCACCGACTCGGCAGCCAGCATGCCGGACTTCATCGCGGTGTGGCTGCCTTTTATCTTGGCGAAGTTCAGAGTGCCCAGATCGCAACCGATCAGCGCGCCGCCAGGGAAAACCATCTTCGGCAACGAGTTCAGGCCACCTTTGCAGATCGCCCGCGCTCCGTAGCTGATGCGCTTGCCACCTTCCAGGTACTGTTTGAGGATAGGGTGATGCTTGATTCGCTGGAACTCGTCGAACGGCGACAGGAACGGGTTGGCGTAGGACAGATCGACGATCAGACCCACCACTACCTGATTGTTCTCCAGGTGATACAGAAACGAGCCTCCGGTGTTCTCGGTGCCCATTACGTCCAGAGGCCAGCCGGCGGTATGCACCACCAGCCCCTGTTGATGTTTGGCCGGGTCGATTTCCCAGATTTCCTTGAGACCGATGCCGTAATGCTGGGCGTCGGCGTCGCTGTCCAGGTTGAAACGCTTGATCAGTTGTTTGCCGATGTGGCCGCGGCAGCCCTCGGCGAAGAGGGTATATTTGCCGCGTAGCTCCATGCCGGGGGTGTACAGGCCATCTTTTGGATTGCCTTCACGGTCGACACCCAGGTCACCGGTGAGAATCCCGCGAACCACGCCGTGTTCGTCGATCAGCGCCTCTTGAGCGGCGAACCCCGGATAGATCTCTACGCCCAGGTTCTCGGCCTGTTGCGCCAGCCAGCGGCACAGGTTACCGAGGGAAATAATATAGTTGCCTTCATTGTGCATGGTCTTGGGCACGAGGGCACCGGGCACCTTGGTGCTGGCTTCGGCGCTGGTCAGCACGTAAATATCGTCGCCTTTGACTGGCGTGTTCAGCGGTGCACCGAGTTCTTTCCAGTCGGGGAACAGTTCGTTGAGCGCACGAGGCTCGAACACGGCGCCGGAAAGAATGTGAGCGCCGACTTCGGAGCCTTTTTCCACCACGCAGACACTGATTTCCTGGCCAGCTTCGGCGGCCTTCTGTTTCAGACGGCACGCGGCTGAGAGCCCTGCGGGGCCGGCTCCGACGATGACGACGTCGAATTCCATAAATTCGCGTTCCACTGGCTATCTCCTGATCAAGGCTCAACGGTATTTTTTTATAAGTCGCTAAAAACCGACACACGCAAGTGGTGCGATCCGGTGTCATCTCAAAGGGGCGCATTATATCTACACCACCTTGCAGGTCCAATACAAACGTTTGTTTGAATCAGCTGAAACCCTGATAAAACATAGGGAGACGGCTGGTGACTGGCGTTTTTGTCGTATTGACCGCAATAGGCGTTCCGGTCAAGATACGGGCGGTTTTGCGCTCGCCGTAAGCTGACCGTTACCAGGAGAACCCCTCTGAAAACGACGCGAGTGCTGTGCTGCAACTGCTTCTTCATCCGCAGAGCCGGCAAGCGGGGAGCAGTTTACACGCGCGGCCTGCGAATGACTTGGCCTGGAACGCGAGCGCGGTTGTCTTTTGCTGAACTCACCGTTAGGCAACAACGAATACGCTGTTTTCAAAGGTGTTCTTTACACTGACGTGTACCCATCGCCGGGTTGAGCCTGGCGACTTCTTTTCACCGGAGAGTAACGAGGAATCCATGAAGGTTCTTGTAGCTATCAAACGAGTGGTCGACTACAACGTCAAGGTTCGCGTCAAGGCGGACAACTCCGGCGTCGATCTCGCTAACGTAAAAATGTCGATGAATCCCTTCTGCGAAATCGCCGTGGAAGAAGCCGTACGCTTGAAAGAGAAGGGTGTTGCGACCGAGATCGTCGTCGTTTCCATTGGCCCGACCACCGCCCAGGAGCAACTGCGTACCGCTCTGGCGCTCGGCGCCGATCGCGCCATCCTCGTTGAATCCGCTGAAGAGTTAACCTCGCTGGCCGTGGCCAAGTTGCTCAAGGCCGTTGTCGATAAAGAGCAGCCTCAGTTGGTCATCCTCGGCAAGCAGGCAATCGACAGCGACAATAACCAGACCGGCCAGATGCTGGCTGCGTTGAGCGGTTACGCCCAGGGCACGTTCGCCTCCAAGGTTGAAGTCTCTGGCGACAGCGTCAACGTAACCCGTGAAATCGATGCCGGCGCGCAAACCGTTTCGTTGAAACTGCCAGCAATCGTGACCACCGACCTGCGTCTTAACGAGCCACGTTATGCATCGCTGCCGAACATCATGAAAGCCAAGAAGAAGCCGCTTGAAGTGCTGACCCCTGACGCTTTGGGTGTTTCGACTTCTTCGACCAACAAGACCCTCAAGGTCGAAGCGCCCGCTGCTCGTAGCGCTGGCATCAAGGTCAAGTCGGTTGCAGAACTGGTCGAGAAACTGAAAAACGAAGCGAAGGTGATCTGATGACTATCCTGGTACTCGCTGAGCACGAAAACGGCGCAATCGCTCCCGCCACCCTGAACACCGTCGCCGCTGCCACCAAGATCGGTGGTGACATTCATGTGCTGGTCGCTGGCCAGAACGTGGGCGCCGTCGGCGAAGCCGCGGCGAAAATCGCGGGCGTGGCCAAAGTCCTGGTCGCTGACAATGCGGCCTACGCTCACCAGTTGCCTGAAAACGTCGCGCCGCTGCTGGCTGAGCTTGCCTGCGGTTACAGCCATGTGCTGGCCGCTGCCACCTCCAACGGCAAGAACATCCTGCCACGCGTGGCCGCGCAACTGGACGTCGATCAGATCTCCGAAATCATCTCGGTGGAGAGCGCTGATACCTTCAAGCGTCCTATCTATGCCGGTAACGCCATCGCTACCGTGCAGTCGTCGGCGGCTATCAAGGTCATCACCGTTCGCGCCACCGGTTTCGACGCCGGTGCCGCAGAGGGTGGCTCTGCTGCTATAGAAGTGGTAAGCGCTGCTCACGACGCGGGCAAGTCTTCCTTCGTCAACGAAGAGCTGGCCAAGTCTGATCGCCCTGAGCTGACGGCTGCCAAGATTGTCGTTTCAGGTGGTCGCGGGATGCAGAACGGCGATAACTTCAAGCACCTGTATGCACTGGCCGACAAGCTGGGCGCTGCTGTCGGCGCTTCCCGCGCAGCCGTCGACGCAGGTTTTGTACCCAACGACATGCAGGTCGGCCAGACCGGCAAGATCGTTGCGCCACAGCTGTACATCGCTGTCGGTATTTCCGGCGCGATTCAGCACCTGGCGGGCATGAAAGACTCCAAGGTGATCGTTGCGATCAACAAGGATGAAGAAGCGCCGATCTTCCAGGTGGCCGATTACGGTCTGGTCGCGGATCTGTTCGAAGCCATTCCCGAGTTGGAGAAGCTGGTCTAATCCAGCCACCTGACTTATAAAGACAACCCGTTCATTTCGGGGCTGCTTCAAAGCGTTGATGTCGAATGACTTGCGCTTTGCAAAGCCCCGAATGAACGGGTTTTTTATTGGATCGAATAAGGATGTTGCCATGTCATCGCCAAGGCTCAAGCTGGCATTGCTGGTTACAGGCTGTTTGCTTATGCAGTCGATGAGCGCATTTGCAGCAGGCAGCTGCGACCGGCTGGTGGTGACCGGTAGTCCGGACGCGCCGCCGTATCTGTGGCGCGATCCGCAGGATCCCAGGCACCTGATGGGCGCCAATGCTGACCTGCTCAAGGAAGCGGCGACACAAATCGGTGTCAAGGTCGAGCTGCTTTACGCAGGTAAGCGGGGTCAGGCCCTTGAGGAGGTGCGTACCGGGCGGATGGATCTGCTGGCCGATACGCCCTTGAACGGCACTGAACTGGAATCGCTGGATTTCATCCACCCGCCGATCACCCGGAACGAAATCATGGTCTGGACGCGTTCGGGCCAGACTCAGCCGTTCAATTCCCTTATGGATCTGCACGGGCATCCGGGCGCGATCTCCGAAAAGGTGCGGGTTACTCCGGTCTTCGACGCTGCACTCAAGGAGCAGCTCTCGCTCGACAGGTTGCCTAATCTCACTCAGGCTTTTCAGAAGCTGATGCTGGGGCAGGTCGAGTACGTCCTGGCGGGCCGCTACACAGGCGGTGCGCTGCTCCAGACCTTGGGCATGTCTAAGGACTTGTTAGCGCAACCCTTGCCCCTGGACAGACCGGGGCTGTATTTGGCGCTGTCGTTTAACTCGGCGTGTAACGATTCGTGGTTACGCGGACAGCTGGCGAAAAAAATGACAGAATTGGCGGCTTCGGGCCGTTCCAGTGATGCCGTTACGCGCAATCTGGAGTTGTGGAAGGCGCAGTTGCAGCAGCCGACCGGCGCCACAAATCAGTAGGAATGTTGTCTTGAGCGTTTTTTTGAAAGCACGATGTTTACTCGCGGCCATGGCAATCACTTCGCTGCTGGGCTGCGCAAATGACCCTGCACCGACCGCGCAATTGAAACTCACTGAGCAGGCCGTTGCCCAGGCAACTGCCGTTGGGGCTGTCGACGACCAGCCCGACATGGCCGCCGCTCAGTCGAAGTTGGCCCAGGCACAGGCAGACATGGCTGACGAAGCCTACAAGCATGCACGCATGCAAGCCGAACAGGCTGAGCTGGACGCGCGGCTGGCCGAAGCCCGCGTGCTGACCGAGAAGAGTGCAGAGCAACTCGCCCAGGTCAACCTGCGACTGGAGCGTCTGCGTAAACAACTGGGGGCTGCGCAATGAATCGCATCCCCAGCATCTTCAGCGCTGGCCTGCTGCTATGCAGCATCGGCCTGCACGGTTGTGCGGTTCATCAAAGCAGTGAAAAGGCTTTGCAGGACGCCAACGCCGATTTCCAGAAGGTAAAGGACAACACCAATGTCTTGCGCAGTGCACCAAGGGACGTGATTCGCGCCGGTGAGCTCCTGGCTCGGGCCGAGCGTATGTCCGGCTACGTCGGCAGTTCGGAGGACGTCAGTCATTACGCCTACCTAAGCAGTCGCTACAGCGCCATCGCGGCTGAGCACAGCCAATTACTTCTCAATCAGGAAAAGCTCGCGCGTCTGGAGCTGGAGCGCCAACGGCTGCAATTGGCCTTGCGCGAGGCCAAGCTCGCCAGTGCACAACAGCAAGGCAAGTGGGCCGAAGACCAGGTGATCAGCCTGTCGACCCAGCAGAGCGAACGGGGTCTGGTGATGACATTGGGTGACATGCTGTTCGATACAGGCCGGGCGGAGCTGAAAAGCTCGGCCAATCGTACGGTGCTGAAGGTCGTACAGTTCCTGCAGTTTAATCCCAAACGCGTGATCCGAATCGAAGGCTACACCGACAGCACCGGCGACAGTCAGGAAAATCTGAAATTGTCCCGTGATCGTGCCCAGGCTGTGGCGGACGTGCTGGCTGATCTGGGGATCGAGGATGAGCGGATTCAGGTCGAAGGCTATGGAGATCAGTTTCCTGTCGATGGCAATACGTCTGAACGTGGCCGCGCGCAAAATCGGCGGGTGGAGATAGTGTTTTCGGATGAGAAGGGCAGGCTAAGCCCCGCACGCTGAAAAATGTTTTCCTGATAGCCTGGTTTTCGAATACCGGGCTTTTTTGTGAAAAAAAAAGCCGGACACTGGCCTGTATAGCTTCTGAAGTTTTTTAGCAGAACGAGAACCACTGGCCGATGCAGTAACTGTCCCAGTACACTTGCAAACTGTTCTGGTGATCTCTTCAGCGCGATAATCGCGCACATTTCAGATTGCCTTCGCCTATGCGCAATGGAGGGGACGCCGATGACCAGTCTTCTGCTGTACCAACGTATCGCCCAGCAGTTGGCCGAAGACATTCGTCGCGGTGTTTATCAGCCTGGCGAACGCGTCCCTTCCGTACGAAAAATGAGTTCCCAGCTCAACGTAAGCCATGCAACGGTGCTTCAGGCTTACGCCAATCTTGAAGATCAGGGCCTGATTCGCGCACGTCCCCAGTCCGGTTATTACGTTCACCAGACGCCAGCGCTGACTGCGCCCACGCCTGACATAGCGCGGGTCGAACGGCCTGGGCTTGTCACGCGCGCCAGCATTATTCAACAAGTGCTGGTAGAGGCGCGGCGTGAGGGAGTTTTCGCGTTCGGTGCCGCGGTGCCTCACATCGATTATTTGCCGCTGCGGGCGTTGCACCAGCAGTTGGCCAAGGTTACGCGATTCCAGAGCCCTCGCGCTTTCAACTATATGTTCAGCCCTGGCTTTGAGCCATTGCGGCGCCAGGTAGCGATCCGCATGCGTGACGCTGGCGTCGTGGTGGATCCGTCGGAAGTGGTGATCACCCACGGATGCGTCGATGCGCTGCAGATGTCCCTGCGCGTGCTTACCCGTCCTGGCGACCTGATCGCTGCCGAATCGCCGACCTATTATGGGTTGCTGCAACTGGCGGACCTGCTGGGCTTGAAGGTCATTGAGATTCCCAGCGATCCGAATACCGGGATCAGCCTTGAGGCGTTGCAGCTGGCGGCGAACCAGTGGTCGATCAAGGCGCTGGTCATGACCTCGCGCTTGAGCAATCCGCTGGGCAGTACCATGCCTGAGGAGCGGCAGAAGCACTTGCTGCGGCTGGCGTCGGATTTCGACATTCAAGTCATCGAAGACGACATCTACGGCGAATTGATGTACGAGCAAAACAAGACCAAAGCGCTGAAGGCGTTCGACCGCCTGGGGCGGGTGATCTACTGTTCGAGCTTTTCCAAGACGCTCTCTCCGGGTGTACGGATCGGCTGGATGATCGCCGGTAAATACCAGGCGGAGATTCAGCGGTTGCAGACGTTCAGCACTCACTCGGCGTGCAGCGTGACGCAGATGGGGGTAGCGTCCTACCTCGAAAATGGCGGCTATGATCGGCACTTGCGCTATATCCGTCAGGAGCATCGCAAGAATCTCAGTGCCTTTCAGCTGGCCGTGCAGCAGATGTTTCCCGAAGGTACGCAAATCAGCCGGCCCGCTGGCGGGTTCATCCTCTGGATCAGTTTGCCTGGGCGGGTCAATACGCAAGAGTTGCACGTGCGCGCACTAGAGCAGGGGATCAGCATTGCGCCGGGGCTGATATTCAGCAATACCGAGCAATTCAATCATTGCATACGCCTTAACTGCGGGTTGCCATGGAATCGGGAGGCGGAAAGGGCCTTGATGACGCTTGGGATGCTCGCCAAGCAACTCTGCCAGGACACCGGTCAGGCATGGTGAACTCCGTGCGAGGGATGTTTTCTATCAGTTGAGGGGGTCGCTGCAGGCATTTACTTGTCAGCGGCCATGCAAAGAGCCAGCATATGGCTTCTGCCTATTATTCTGCCGTTCGATTATGAAATCACTTCGTAGGATCAGTTTGCTTCTGATGGTGTTGCTGAGCGCTTGCGATGCTGGCAAGGACCCGGCTCCGCCTTCAAAAGTAGCGGCGCAATTATCTGTCGAAACGTCGGTGACCAAGCCGGCTCAAACAGCTACGCCTGTTGAGCCGTCGTCTGAAAAGGCGTCCCAGGCTGCTGCGCAGGTGCATGCGTTAAAACCTAATATGTCGGTGGTGCCGGTGGTTGCTGCAAGCAGGTCAGATCCTCCTCATGCAGCAGCTAGCGAGCAAAAGACTGCAAGCGCCAACGCTAAATCAGCCAAGGTCAAAGCGGATAATGCCGAGATCGCGCACCGCGCACCGGTCGCGAGCAAGAGCAAAGCTGCATCCAAAGTCGTAAGGGACACTCACCTGCCCAAGGCTGCCTTGGACTTGAGCCTGCCGCCGGAAATGGTCAAGCAATTGGCCCCGCCACCAGGCGTCATCACTGCGGCCTCAAAACCCAGGAGCCCGGCAGCCGGGGCCAAACCCCTATTGCCAAAGATGTTCCCTGACGCTGAAAGCGATTCGGACTTCCAGCTTCAAGGGCGTTTGTTGAGCAACGAAATGCAGCTCCAATTGCGTAACGATTCGCGCAAGGACGTCGAGGGCGCCGCCCTTGATTTCAAGTTCAAGCAGTAATAACCGTTCCTTCCCGCCCAAAGCAGTCGTTTTCAAACGTGCGTTTAAGCGGGTAAGATCCGGTCACCTCCCACCATCTCCTGTGAGAATGTTTCCATGGAATGCCGTCCGGGCTGTGGCGCTTGCTGCATTGCACCTTCGATTTCCTCGCCGATTCCAGGCATGCCGCAGGGCAAGTCTGCAGGCGAGCGCTGCGTGCAGCTTTCCGTCGACTTGCTGTGCCTGATCTTCGGCGAGCCTGATCGACCGGCGGTATGCAGCAGCTTTTCGGCGGATCGCGAAGTCTGTGGTGAAAGTTCCGAGGAAGCCGTTCGCTTGATTGGCTGGTGGGAGCAGGCCACCTGCGTCGCTTGTTGAATGATAGGGCGGCCTGAATCTGCACTGCACGGCATCTGTTCTGCCTCTGAACTTCAGACAATAAGGAATAAGATATGGGTTCGCTGTACCGAATTGCATTTGGAATGGGCATGGCTGTACTTGTTGCTGGCGCTGTCCAGGCCGATGACTGGAAAGTCGCCAAAGACGAAGACGGTATCAAGGTCTCGCTTAGTGAAGTCGCAGGCTCTCAGTACAAAGCCTATCAAGGCGTGACAACGGTCAAGGCCAGCATCGCCACGTTGCGGAAATTGCAGGAGGACGTTGCGGGCGCATGTACATGGATTCACGAGTGCAAATCGCAGAAGATCCTTAAGCATGAGGGCGACAAGACCTGGACTTACACCCAGTTCAACACGCCATGGCCCGTCACGCCGCGCGATTCGGTCCTGCAGATCACTACGGTTGAAGGGGCAGACGGTAGTCTGACTCGCACACTTCTCGGCCAGCCCCGCTACATACCGGAAGAGAAAGGCTTTGTGCGAGTCGCGCAGGTCGAAGGCTTCTGGAAGCTTATCCCGAAAGGCCCGAACCTTACTGAGATCACCTATCAGGTGCATACCGAACCGGGCGGCAGCGTGCCGTCTTGGGTCGCCAACAAGTTCGTCGTGGACGCACCCTTCAATACCTTGAAAACGCTTAGGGAAAGAGCGGAAAAGTGATCGGGTGACCGATACAGTTCTTAGGAGAATGAAAAAAGGCTGCCACTGGCAGCCTTTTGTTTTCGGTGTCGCTCGCGGTGCAGTTACTTACTTACGCTGTGCAAGCGGAACGATGTCCCGAGACACTTCGCCGGTGTACAGCTGGCGTGGGCGACCGATCTTGTACGGGCTGGAGAGCATTTCTTTCCAGTGCGAGATCCAGCCGACGGTACGCGCCAGTGCGAAAATCACGGTGAACATGCTGGTCGGAATGCCGATCGCCTTGAGAATGATGCCCGAGTAGAAGTCGACGTTCGGGTACAGCGAGCGCTCGATGAAGTACGGATCGGTCAGCGCGATCTCTTCCAGGCGCATTGCCAGCTCCAATTGCGGATCATTGGTGATACCCAGCTCGCGCAACACTTCGTCACAGGTCTGTTTCATCACGGTGGCGCGTGGGTCACGGTTCTTGTAGACCCGGTGACCGAAGCCCATCAGCTTGAACGGATCGTTCTTGTCCTTGGCCTTGGCGATGAACGTGTCGATGTTCGAAACATCGCCTATTTCATCGAGCATGGTCAGTACGGCTTCGTTGGCGCCGCCGTGGGCAGGGCCCCAAAGCGCAGCGATACCGGCGGCGATACAGGCGAACGGGTTGGCGCCCGAAGAGCCGGCCATACGCACGGTGGAAGTCGACGCGTTCTGTTCGTGGTCGGCGTGCAGGATGAAGATCCGGTCCATCGCCTTGGCCAGCGTCGGACTGATCGGTTTTATCTCGCATGGCGTGTTGAACATCATGTGCAGGAAGTTTTCCGCATAACTGAGGTCGTTGCGCGGATACATCATGGGCTGGCCCATGGAGTATTTGTAAACCATCGCGGCGAGGGTCGGCATCTTGGCGACCAGACGGATCGCGGAGATTTCCCGGTGCTGCGGGTTATTGATGTCCAGCGAGTCGTGGTAGAACGCCGACAGGGCACCGACAACGCCGCACATGACGGCCATCGGGTGGGCGTCGCGACGGAAACCGTTGAAGAACGTCTTGAGCTGTTCGTGCACCATGGTGTGATTCTTCACGGTGACGACGAATTGGGCTTTCTGCTCGGCGGTCGGCAGTTCGCCGTTGAGCAGCAGGTAGCAGGTTTCCAGGTAGTCCGATTGCTCGGCCAGCTGTTCGATCGGGTAGCCGCGGTGCAGCAGAATGCCATTGTCACCGTCGATGTAGGTGATCTTGGATTCGCATGAGGCGGTCGACATGAAGCCTGGGTCGAATGTGAAGCGTCCGGTGGCGGTCAGGCCGCGTACATCGATTACATCGGGACCAACTGTGCCGGTCAGTATGGGCAGCTCGACGGGGGCTGCGCCCTCGATGATCAACTGCGCTTTTTTGTCAGCCATGTGGCCTCCTAATTATGCTTCAAATCATCAGACAGGCCCCCCACGCAGGGCCCGCATCACTATAGTGAGATAAATTCTAAAGTCAATTTGCCAAAAGTGTTGTGGAAGAGGGGTTTAACCAGCGGTTTCCTCGAAATTCCCTGCCGTTTACGCCTTTTATTCCGCTTGCACAATCCGCCATTAGGGAAGGGTGGGTGCGTTGTCATTAGTTGGCTAACTGTCTATACTCGGCGTCCGACCGCCAAGGGCTTTCAGGCCTGCTTTTCTGGGGGTCGTCACTTCGTGGGTAGTGGGTACCTGACCAGTGCACTTCCCAACAACTTTGCCCTGATTGTTAGGGCTCTTCAGTGTGAAAAAAAGCCGTGAAAAGCCAACGACCTGTAAACCTAGACCTAAGGACCATCAAACTCCCTGTCACTGCTTACACGTCCATTCTTCATCGCATCTCCGGTGTCATCCTCTTTGTCGGCATTGCCATCATGCTCTACGCATTGGACAAGTCGCTAAGTTCCGAGGAAGGCTTCGCCGCGGTGAAAGCGTGTATGACCAGTCCTCTGGCCAAGCTTGTGATCTGGGGTCTCCTGTCCGCCCTGCTTTATCACCTGGTGGCGGGCATCCGTCATCTGATCATGGATGCGGGTATCGGCGAGACGCTGGAAGGCGGCAAGCTAGGCTCGAAAATCGTTATCGTCATCTCGGTGGTGATAATTGTTCTGGCAGGAGTATGGATATGGTAACCAACGTCACAAACCTGTCTCGTTCGGGCCTCTACGACTGGATGGCGCAACGCGTCTCTGCTGTCGTGCTCGCGGCTTATTTCATTTTCCTGATCGGATACCTGATCGCGCACCCTGGCATTGATTTCGCCGCGTGGCACGCTCTCTTCTCCCATACCGGAATGCGCATCTTCAGCCTGCTGGCACTTGTTGCCCTGAGCGCTCACGCCTGGGTTGGCATGTGGACCATCGCGACCGACTACCTGACGCCGATGGCGCTGGGCAAGTCTGCACTGGCTGTGCGTTTCCTTTTCCAGGCGGTTTGCGGCATTGCGATGTTCGCGTACTTCGTCTGGGGTGTGCAGATTCTTTGGGGTATCTGATTCATGGCTAACATTAATACACTCTCATTCGATGCCATTATCATCGGTGGCGGCGGTGCAGGCATGCGTGCTGCATTGCAGCTGGCCGAGGGCGGCCACAAGACCGCTGTCGTCACCAAGGTCTTCCCGACCCGTTCGCACACTGTGTCCGCACAGGGCGGCATTACCTGCGCCATTGCTTCGGCCGACCCGAACGATGATTGGCGCTGGCACATGTACGACACCGTCAAGGGTTCCGACTACATCGGTGACCAGGACGCTATCGAGTACATGTGTCAGGAAGGCCCGGCTGCGGTCTTCGAACTGGACCACATGGGGCTGCCGTTCTCGCGTACCGAGACCGGCCGTATCTACCAGCGTCCGTTCGGTGGCCAGTCCAAGGACTTCGGCAAGGGCGGTCAGGCTGCACGTACGTGTGCCGCGTCCGACCGTACCGGTCACGCTCTGCTGCATACGCTTTATCAGGGTAACCTGAAAGCAGGCACCACCTTCCTGAATGAGTATTACGCTGTTGACCTGGTGAAGAACCAGGATGGCGCGTTCGTGGGCGTGATTGCCATCTGCATCGAAACCGGCGAAACCATGTACATTCGCGCCAAGGCGACTGTGCTGGCCACAGGCGGCGCTGGCCGCATCTATGCCTCCACCACCAATGCGTTGATCAATACCGGGGACGGTATCGGCATGGCGCTGCGTGCAGGCGTACCGGTTCAGGACATCGAAATGTGGCAGTTCCACCCAACCGGCATTGCCGGCGCAGGTGTACTGGTCACTGAAGGTTGCCGCGGCGAAGGCGGTTACCTGATCAACAAGCATGGCGAGCGTTTCATGGAGCGTTATGCTCCGAATGCCAAGGACCTCGCGGGTCGTGATGTCGTGGCGCGTTCCATGGTCAAGGAAATCATCGCGGGTAACGGTTGCGGTCCTAACGGCGACCACGTGATGCTGAAACTCGATCACCTGGGCGAAGAGGTGCTGCACAGCCGTCTGCCAGGTATCTGTGAGCTGTCCAAGACGTTCGCTCACGTCGATCCAGTCATTGCGCCAGTGCCTGTGGTTCCGACCTGTCACTATATGATGGGTGGTGTAGCCACCAATATTCATGGCCAGGCCATGACCCAAAACGCTGAAGGCAAGGATCAGATCATTCCTGGCCTGTTCGCGGTAGGCGAAGTGGCGTGCGTATCGGTTCACGGTGCCAACCGCCTGGGTGGCAACTCGTTGCTCGACCTGGTGGTGTTCGGTCGCGCGGCCGGTCTGCATCTGGAAAAAGCGCTCACTGACGGTATCGAGTACGCCGAAGCCAGCAACACGGATATCGACGTCGCCATGAGTCGCCTGAACAGCCTCAATGAGCGCACCGATGGCGAAGACGTCGCCACCTTGCGTCGTGAGCTGCAAAACTGCATGCAAAACTATTTCGGCGTGTTCCGCACCGGCGAATACATGCAGAAAGGCATCGAGCAATTGGCTGACCTGCGTGGTCGTATCGCCAACGTCAAGATCAACGACAAGTCTCAGGGCTTCAATACCGCGCGTATTGAAGCGCTGGAGCTGCAGAACCTGCTGGAAGTTGCCGAGGCCACTGCAGTCGCTGCTGAAGTGCGTAAAGAGTCCCGCGGCGCTCACGCCCGTGAGGACTTCGAAGATCGCGACGATGAAAACTGGCTGTGCCACACCCTGTATTTCCCGGGTGAAAAGCGCGTAGCCAAGCGTGCCGTGAACTTCTCACCAAAGACTGTTCCGACTTTTGAACCAAAGATTCGGACTTATTAAGGGTGGCTGCCATGTTGAAAGTTGAAGTTTATCGCTACAACCCTGATATCGACACAGCGCCCAAGACCCAGGTGTTCGACGTCGACACCGGTGGCAAGGACCTGATGGTTCTGGACGTGCTGGCGCTGATCAAGGAGCAGGACGAAGGCTTCTCGTATCGCCGCTCTTGCCGTGAAGGCGTTTGCGGTTCCGACGGCATGAACATCAACGGCAAGAACGGCCTGGCGTGTATCACGCCGCTGTCTGCTGTCGTGAAGAACAACAAGCTGGTGGTGCGTCCGCTGCCTGGCTTGCCGGTCATTCGTGACCTGGTCGTCGATATGAGCATCTTCTACAAGCAGTACGAGAAGGTGAAGCCTTTCCTGCAGAACGATACGCCGGCTCCGGCCATCGAGCGTCTGCAGTCGCCTGAAGAGCGCGAGAAGCTGGATGGTCTGTATGAGTGCATCCTGTGCGCTTGCTGCTCGACTTCCTGCCCTTCGTTCTGGTGGAACCCTGACAAGTTCCTCGGTCCGGCTGCGCTGCTGCAAGCCTACCGCTTCCTGGCCGACAGCCGTGACACCAAGACCCAGGAACGCCTGGCATCGCTCGATGACCCGTTCAGTGTGTTCCGTTGCCGCGGAATCATGAACTGCGTGAGTGTCTGCCCCAAAGGCCTGAATCCCACCAAGGCTATCGGTCACGTTCGCAGCATGCTTCTCACCAGCGGTGTCTGATATTCGTTGCACCCGTAGCATTGATGCATAGCGGTATTTGAAACTGTTGTACCCGCAAACGCTGCGGCGCAGGCTTCAACCGGCGCCGTAGTTTTAACCTGAGCAGCGGTCATGTGGCTGCGGCTCTTATTTTGAAGAAATGAGACCAGCAGGGGCATCCGGGCTGGTACCCGGACTATCTGCGTGATCCTCGGCGACTGGGTGCAGTCAGCGACTTGATACAGTCGCTGCATGGACTTTCAAATGTTGCTTGAGTGTCGACGCCGGTGGTGTCCCCTAACCGAGGGTGACCAAGCATGCAAGAAAGCGTGATGCAGCGCATGTGGAACAGCGCCCACCTTTCCGGTGGTAACGCTGCCTATGTGGAAGAGCTCTACGAGCTCTACCTGCACGACCCTAACGCTGTGCCAGAAGAGTGGCGCACCTACTTTCAGACGTTGCCGGCTGACGGCAGCACTGCCACCGATGTATCGCACTCTACGGTTCGCGATCATTTCGTGTTGCTGGGAAAAAACCAGCGCCGCGCTCAGCCGGTCTCCGCCGGTAGCGTGAGCAGCGAACACGAGAAGAAGCAAGTCGAGGTGCTGCGACTGATCCAGGCGTTCCGTATGCGCGGCCATCAGGGTGCGCAACTCGACCCTCTGGGTTTGTGGAAGCGTACTGCGCCAGCTGACCTGTCGATCAACCATTACGGCCTGACCGACGCTGACCTCGATACCACTTTCCGTGCCGGCGACCTGTTCATCGGCAAGGAGGAGGCGAGCCTACGCGAAATCGTTGACGCGTTGCAGAAGACATATTGCCGCACCATCGGCGCCGAGTTCACGCACATCGTCGATTCCAATCAGCGCAACTGGTTCATGCAGCGCCTTGAAAGCGTGCGCGGCCGTCCAGCTTATCCCGCCGACATTCAGAGCCATCTGCTTGAGCGCGTCACTGCGGCCGAGGGTCTGGAAAAGTACCTGGGGACCAAATACCCGGGCACCAAGCGTTTTGGTCTGGAAGGCGGCGAAAGCCTGATCCCGATGCTGGACGAGCTGATCCAGCGTTCCGGTTCCTACGGCACCAAGGAAGTCGTCATCGGCATGGCCCACCGCGGTCGTCTGAACGTGCTGGTCAACACTTTTGGCAAGAACCCTCGCGAGTTGTTCGACGAGTTCGAGGGCAAGAAGAAGGTCGAACTGGGCTCCGGTGACGTCAAATACCACCAGGGCTTCTCATCCAACGTGATGACCACAGGTGGCGAAGTTCACCTGGCGATGGCGTTCAACCCGTCCCACCTGGAGATTGTGTCTCCTGTGGTGGAAGGTTCCGTGCGCGCCCGTCAGGACCGCCGCAACGATGCCACTGGCGAAAAAGTGCTGCCGATCTCCATCCACGGTGATGCTGCATTCGCAGGTCAGGGTGTGGTGCTCGAAACCTTCCAGATGTCGCAGACCCGCGGCTTCAAGACTGGCGGCACGATCCATATCGTGATCAACAACCAGGTGGGTTTCACCATCAGCAATCCGCTGGATGCGCGCTCGACCGAGTACGCGACCGACGTTGCCAAGATGATCCAGGCGCCGATTCTCCATGTGAATGGTGATGACCCGGAAGCCGTCATGTTCGTGACCCAGCTGGCTATCGACTACCGCATGCAGTTCAAGCGAGACGTGGTGATCGATCTGGTCTGCTACCGTCGTCGTGGCCATAACGAGGCTGACGAACCGAGCGGTACTCAACCGTTGATGTATCAGCAGATCTCCAAGCAGCGCACGACCCGTGAGCTGTATGCCGATTCTCTGGCTGCTTCCGGTATCCTCGATGCCGCCGCCGCTCAGGCGAAGGTCGACGAGTACCGCAACGCGCTGGACAACGGCATGCACGTGGTAAAAAGCCTGGTCAAAGAGCCGAACAAGGAACTGTTCGTCGACTGGCGCCCGTATCTGGGCCATGCCTGGACTGCCCGTCATGATACCCGATTCGACCTCAAGACCCTGCAGGAACTGTCAGCCAAGTTGATGGAGCTGCCGGAAGGCTTCGTGGTTCAGCGTCAGGTCCAGAAGATCTACGAGGACCGCCAGAAGATGCAAGTCGGTGGCCTGCCGATCAACTGGGGTTACGCCGAAACCATGGCCTACGCCACTTTGGCGTTCGAGGGTCACCAGGTGCGTATCACCGGGCAGGACGTGGGTCGCGGTACGTTCTCGCATCGCCATGCCGTGCTGCACAACCAGAAAGACGCCGCCACCTACGTGCCGTTGCAGAATCTGTATGCCGGTCAGCCTCGCTTTGACCTGTATGATTCGTTCCTGTCGGAAGAAGCGGTGCTGGCATTCGAATACGGCTACTCGACCACTCAGCCAAATGCGCTGGTGATCTGGGAAGCCCAGTTCGGTGACTTCGCCAACGGTGCGCAGGTCGTGATCGACCAGTTCATCACCAGCGGCGAGCACAAGTGGGGCCGTCTGTGCGGTCTGACCATGCTGCTGCCACATGGCTACGAAGGTCAGGGCCCCGAACACTCGTCAGCACGTCTCGAGCGTTACCTGCAGCTGTGCGCTGAGCACAACATTCAGGTGTGTGTACCGACCACCCCGGCTCAGATCTACCACCTGCTGCGCCGTCAGGTGATTCGTCCGTTGCGCAAGCCGCTGATCGTGCTCACGCCGAAGTCGTTGTTACGCCACAAACTGGCGATCTCAACCTTGGAAGATCTGGCCGAAGGCTCGTTTCAAACTGTCATTCCGGAAATCGAAACCCTCGATCCGGCCAAGGTGACGCGTCTGGTGCTCTGCAGTGGCAAGGTCTACTACGACCTGCTGGAAAAACGCCGTGCCGAAGGCCGCGAAGATATCGCTATCGTGCGTATTGAGCAGCTTTACCCGTTCCCGGAAGATGACCTGATGGACGCCATTGCGTCGTACACCAATCTGACCAACGTGGCCTGGTGTCAGGAAGAGCCGATGAACCAGGGCGCCTGGTACAGCAGCCAGCATCACTTGCGCCGTAGCATCGGCAATCACAACCGCAATCTCGTTCTCGAGTACGCCGGCCGTGATGCTTCTGCGGCTCCTGCATGTGGTTACGCTTCGATGCACGCCGAACAGCAGGAAAAACTGCTGAAAGACGCGTTCACTGTTTAACGCCTTCGCGCATTAGAAACCGAATTAAGGAATTACAGACAATGGCTATTGAGATCAAAGCCCCCTCTTTCCCGGAATCCGTTGCCGACGGCACCATTTCCAAATGGCACAAACAGCCGGGCGAGGCGGTGAAGCGTGACGAGCTGCTGGTTGATATCGAGACCGACAAGGTGGTCCTCGAAGTATTGGCCGAAGCAGATGGCGTGCTGGCATCCATCGTCAAGGGCGAGGGCGACACCGTCCTGTCCAACGAACTGATCGCGACCCTGGACGCCGGCGCTACCGCGTCGGCCGCCCCTGCGGCTGCGCCAGCGCCTTCTACTGCTCCGGCTGCCGCAGCTGCTGCCGCTCCCGCTGCAGGCGACGAGGACGCCATCGGTGCTCCGGCTGCTCGCAAGCTGGCAGAAGAAAACGGCATTGCCCTGTCCAGCATCAAGGGCACTGGTAAAGACGGTCGCGTGACCAAGGAAGACGTAGTTGCTGCCATCGAGGCGAAGAAATCCGCTCCGGCCGCACCTGCTGCCAAGCCTGCTGCTCCGGCCCCTGCCGCGCCTGTATTCGCTGCTGGCGACCGCACCGAGAAGCGCGTTCCAATGACCCGTCTGCGTGCCAAGGTTGCCGAGCGTCTGGTCGAAGCTCAGTCGACGATGGCCATGCTCACCACTTTCAACGAAGTCGACATGACTGAAGTCATGGCGCTGCGTTCGAAGTACAAGGACCTGTTCGAGAAGAGCCATAACGGCGTGCGTCTGGGCTTCATGTCGTTCTTCGTCAGGGCGGCCACCGAAGCGCTGAAACGTTTCCCTGCGGTCAACGCTTCGATCGACGGTTCCGATATCGTTTACCACGGTTATGCCGACGTCGGCGTTGCAGTGTCCAGCGACCGTGGTCTGGTGGTGCCTGTTCTGCGTAACGCCGAGCAGATGAGCCTGGCTGAAATCGAAGGCGGCATTGCCACCTTCGGCAAAAAGGCCCGAGACGGCAAACTGTCCATCGACGAGATGACCGGTGGCACCTTCACCATCACCAATGGTGGTACGTTCGGTTCGATGATGTCGACCCCGATCGTCAACCCGCCACAAGCGGCCATCCTGGGCATGCACAACATTGTTCAGCGCCCGATGGCAATCAACGGGCAGGTTGTCATCCGTCCCATGATGTACCTGGCTCTGTCCTATGATCACCGCTTGATCGACGGCAAAGAAGCTGTGACATTCCTGGTCACTATCAAGAACCTGCTGGAAGATCCCGCTCGTCTGTTGCTGGATATCTGATGAGGCAGCTGCAGGCTGCAAGCCCCAAGCTTCAAGATAGAAGCAGGTCGGCGTGCAGCTTGCGGTCCGTAATTCGCATCCAATGAATAAGTCGCAAGCCGAATCAGCAGGTCATCGCAGATAAGCTTGTAGCTTGCAGCTCGAAGCTCGCAGCTATAGAGGAACTCTTTTTTATGTCTCAGAAATTCGATTTGGTAGTGATTGGTGCAGGACCTGGCGGTTATGTTGCCGCCATCAAGGCCGCGCAACTTGGTCTTACGACTGCCTGCATCGAGAAATATCAGGATAAAGAGGGCAAGCTCGCTCTCGGCGGCACCTGCCTGAACGTCGGTTGCATACCGTCCAAGGCGCTGCTGGACAGCTCCTGGAAGTTCTACGAAGCCAAGAACCAGTTCAACGTTCATGGCATTTCGGTATCCGACGTGAAAATGGACGTGGCGGCCATGGTTGGCCGCAAGTCGCAGATCGTCAAAGGCCTGACCGGTGGCGTTGCCAGCCTGTTCAAAGCCAACGGCGTTACTTCTCTACAAGGCCACGGCAAACTGCTGGCCGGCAAGAAAGTCGAACTGACCAAGCCGGACGGCACCACCGAAGTCATCGAAGCCGACAACATCATTCTGGCTTCCGGCTCGCGTCCGATCGATATTCCTCCGGCTCCGGTCGACCAGAACGTCATCGTTGACTCCACCGGCGCTCTGGAATTCCAGACTGTGCCTGAACGCCTTGGCGTAATCGGTGCCGGCGTCATCGGCCTGGAACTGGGTTCGGTATGGTCGCGTCTGGGCTCCAAGGTCACTGTTCTGGAGGCACTGGAGAAGTTCCTGCCCGCCGCTGACGAAGCCGTTTCCAGGGAAGCGCAGAAGACCTTCACCAAGCAGGGTCTGGACATCAAGCTGGGCGCACGTGTGACCGGCTCGAAAGTCAACGGCAACGAAGTGGTCGTCAACTACACCGACAAAGACGGTGAGCAGAACATCACATTCGACCGTCTGATCGTTGCTGTAGGCCGCCGCCCTGTGACGACTGATCTGCTGGCTTCCGACAGCGGTGTCGATATCGACGAGCGCGGCTTCATTTTCGTCAACGATCAGTGCGAAACCAGCGTTCCTGGTGTCTATGCCATTGGTGACGTGGTTAGGGGCCTGATGCTGGCGCACAAAGCCTCGGAAGAGGGCATCATGGTTGTCGAGCGCATCAAGGGTCACAAGACCCAGATGAACTACGACCTGATCCCTTCGGTTATCTACACCCACCCGGAAATCGCATGGGTCGGCAAGACCGAGCAGACCCTGAAGGCCGAAGGCGTCGAAGTCAACGTCGGCAGCTTCCCCTTCGCGGCAAGCGGTCGTGCCATGGCAGCCAACGACACTGGCGGTTTCGTCAAGGTTATTGCTGATGCCAAGACCGACCGCGTACTGGGCGTACACGTCATTGGTCCTGGCGCGGCAGAACTGGTTCAGCAGGGCGCGATCGGTATGGAGTTCGGCACCAGTGCCGAAGACATCGGCATGATGGTCTTCTCCCACCCGACGCTGTCTGAAGCACTGCACGAAGCTGCTCTGGCTGTGAATGGCGGCGCCATCCACATCCAGAACAAGAAGAAACGCTAAGAAAAACCACGACGGAGCGCCCGTCGCGGGTCTTGTTCGCAAGACCTGCCGCGGAAGGTCCGTTGGACTCGAACTCCCGGCGGATTTCGAACCGGCACCTGAGGTGCAGGCAAGGGATCTGCCGGGAGAAGCGGTCACAGGTGGTGCGGCCCGCTTAGACGAGCAGCACCGAATGCGCAGTACCTAACGAAGACGGTAATAAGCATGAATCTTCACGAGTATCAGGGTAAGCAGCTGTTCGCTGAGTACGGCCTGCCAGTATCCAAAGGCTACGCAGTAGACACCCCCGAAGCAGCAGCGGAAGCCTGCGACAAGATCGGCGGAACCGAGTGGGTCGTCAAAGCCCAGGTTCACGCAGGGGGTCGTGGTAAAGCGGGCGGCGTCAAGCTGGTTCGCAGCAAGGAAGACGCAGCTGCGTTCGCCCAACAGTGGTTGGGCAAGCGTCTGGTCACTTACCAGACTGATGCCAATGGTCAGCCAGTCACCAAGATCCTGGTTGAATCCTGCACTGACATCGCCAAAGAGCTGTACCTGGGCGCTGTAGTCGATCGTTCGAGCCGTCGTATCGTATTCATGGCGTCCACCGAAGGTGGCGTCGACATCGAGAAAATCGCTCACGACACGCCTGAGAAGATTCTCAAGGCCACTATCGACCCACTGGTTGGCGCACAGCCATTCCAGGGTCGCGATCTGGCATTCCAGCTGGGTCTGGAAGGCAAGCAAGTTGCTCAGTTCGCCAAGATCTTCGTGGGCCTGGCCAAGCTGTTCCAGGACCACGACCTGGCGCTGCTGGAAGTGAACCCGCTGGTGATCAAGGCTGACGGCGATCTGCACTGCCTGGATGCCAAGATCAATATCGACGCCAACGCCATGTACCGTCAGCCAAAGCTGAAGGCTTTCCACGACCCATCGCAAGATGACCCACGTGAAGCCCACGCTGCCAAGTTCGAACTGAACTACGTGGCACTGGAAGGCAACATCGGTTGCATGGTCAACGGTGCTGGCCTGGCCATGGGTACCATGGATATCGTCAACCTGCACGGTGGCAAGCCAGCCAACTTCCTCGACGTAGGTGGTGGTGCTACCAAAGAGCGCGTGACCGAAGCCTTCAAGATCATCCTGTCCGACACCAACGTCGCTGCAGTGCTGGTCAACATCTTCGGCGGCATCGTTCGTTGCGACATGATTGCCGAAGGCATCATCGGCGCGGTGAAAGAAGTCGGCGTGAAAATCCCGGTCGTTGTCCGCCTTGAAGGCAACAACGCTGACCTGGGCGCTAAAGTACTGGCAGAAAGCGGTTTGAACATCATCGCTGCTACCAGCTTGACCGACGCTGCTCAACAAGTCGTCAAAGCTGCGGAGGGCAAATAATGAGCGTCCTGATCAATAAAGACACCAAAGTTATCTGCCAGGGCTTCACCGGCTCGCAAGGTACTTTCCACTCCGAGCAAGCCATTGCCTACGGCACCAAAATGGTTGGCGGCGTGACCCCAGGCAAAGGTGGCACCACTCACCTGAACCTGCCGGTGTTCAACACTGTTGCTGAAGCTGTTGCAAAAACTGGCGCTACCGCTTCGGTCATCTACGTTCCGGCTCCTTTCTGCAAGGATTCGATCCTGGAAGCTGCTTTCGGCGGCATCAAGCTGATCATCTGCATCACCGAGGGTATTCCTACCCTCGACATGCTGGATGCCAAGGTCAAGTGCGACGAACTGGGTGTTACCCTGATCGGGCCTAACTGCCCAGGCGTCATCACGCCAGGCGAGTGCAAGATCGGCATCATGCCAGGTCACATTCACTTGCCAGGCAAAGTCGGTATCGTGTCGCGTTCGGGCACCCTGACTTATGAAGCTGTGAAACAGACCACTGACGCCGGTTTCGGGCAGTCCACCTGCGTCGGTATTGGCGGTGACCCGATCCCGGGCTCCAACTTCATCGACATCCTGAAGCTGTTCCAGGAAGACCCGAAGACCGAAGCGATCGTCATGATCGGTGAGATCGGCGGTTCGGCTGAAGAAGAAGCGGCTGCCTACATCAAGGCACACGTGACCAAGCCCGTCGTTTCCTACATCGCCGGTGTGACTGCTCCTCCAGGCAAGCGCATGGGCCATGCAGGTGCAATTATTTCCGGCGGCAAAGGTACTGCAGACGAGAAATTCGCTGCGCTGCAGGACGCAGGCGTTAAAACCGTGCGTTCTCTGGCAGACATCGGCAAGGCCCTGGCTGAGCTGACGGGTTGGGAAGTGAAGAAGGCTTGATCGCCGTCTGATCATTGCTTGAGTGACAAAAGCCACCTTAGGGTGGCTTTTGTGTTTTTACGGTTCTGTGATCCTGAAAAATAATCGAAAGTTTGTGGTTCGGCCCGAACGCATCGGGGCGGTCGGACATGAAGACGGCAGCGAGCGCAGTGTGTCGGCCAACGCATTCTTATGTGATCCGCCGCTATTGTCGTTTTGGCGAACCAGTACCCCTTCAGGCTCGGGCTATGTTTGTAGGACCTTTCCGAAATGCGACAGTAACGTGCGTTACCGGTCGAGCCGCCCTGTATTAGTGCGGGAAATAGGGTAGGCTAGCCGCCATTTTGCGTGGTCGGCCCTCACAAGGAGCCTTCGCACCTAACGGGCCTGTTTTAAAAGAACGGGTAGCATTTCCCTCGACCCTTCGGGAAATCCTCTTCTTAATTCCGATTCAGCAGTGTGGTTTCCTTGATGAAAGTGTTGAAAGGCCAAGACATTCTGGCGCTGGGTTTCATGACGTTCGCGTTATTCGTAGGCGCAGGCAATATCATTTTCCCCCCCATCGTTGGCTTGCAGGCCGGTCCGCATGTGTGGATGGCGGCGCTTGGCTTTCTGGTGACGGCGGTAGGCTTGCCTGTGGTGACTGTTATCGCGCTGGCCAAGGTCGGTGGCGCCATGGATGCCCTGAGCAGTCCGATCGGCAAGGTTGCCGGAACCGTGCTTGCTGCGGTGTGTTATCTGTCCGTCGGCCCGCTGTTCGCGACACCGCGCACCGCTACCGTCTCGTTCGAAGTCGGCCTTGCGCCGCTCACCGGTGAAAGCCCGCTGGCATTGTTTCTCTACAGCCTTGTGTATTTTCTGCTGGTGTTCTGGATTTCGCTGTATCCGGGCCGCTTGCTGGACACGGTCGGGCGCTTTCTGGCACCTCTGAAAATCGTTGCGTTGGCCATATTGGGTATTGCCGCCTTCGTGCTGCCCGTTGGTGAGGTCGGTACTGCAGAGCCCGCTTACGCGGCTGCGCCGTTCTCCCAAGGGTTCATCAACGGCTACCTGACAATGGATACCTTAGGTGCGCTGGTCTTTGGCATCGTGATCGTAAACGCCATTCGCTCCCGGGGAATCGATTCGCCGCGTTTGATCACGCGATACGCCATCATTGCCGGTCTGATCGCTGGGGTGGGCCTGGCGCTGGTCTACATCAGCCTGTTCCGGTTGGGTTCTGGCAGCAGCTCGGTGGCGGCCGGGGCTGGCAACGGCGCCATCGTGCTCCATGCTTATGTCCAGCACACGTTCGGAACCATGGGCAGCGCCTTCCTTGCCGTTTTGATCTCGCTGGCTTGCCTGGTAACAGCGGTGGGGTTGACCTGCGCCTGTGCCGAGTATTTCAGCCGTCTGTTGCCGCTGTCCTACAAGGTGCTGGTGGTCCTGCTGGCTGGTTTCTCATTGCTGGTGTCCAACCTGGGGCTCACCAATCTGATCCACTTTTCGATCCCGGTGCTTACTGCGATCTACCCACCTTGCATTGCGCTGGTGGCGCTGAGTTTCTGCAAGGGCTTCTGGCATGTTCAGGGTCGTATCGTTGCGCCGGTGATGTTGATGTCATTGTTGGTCGGCATCATTGACGCGACGAAAGCTGCTGGATACTCTGAAAACCTGCCTCGAATCCTGACCGATCTGCCCTTGAGCGAGCAGGGGCTTGCCTGGCTAATCCCTTCATTACTTACCCTCTTTGCCGCCTTTTTGGTGGATCAAGTGCTGCATCAACGCAGCAAAGCTATCGCCTGAGGGACAATGGTGGCGTTGGCGGGGTGAATTTCTCGTCGTCGCTTACTTGCGCAGAAAAAAACAAAGCCCGCTTTAAGCGGGCTTTGTTTTCGGAAACTTTGGAACTTACTGCTTAGTTGTTGCAGGCGCTTGGTCGTTTGCCTCTTTGGCGCGCTCTTGAGCGGCTTCGGCATTCTTCTGGGCAGCTTCCTGACTTTCCTTGGCGGCGTCGTTCACTTTGTCTTGAGCCTTTTGCATCGACTCTTGTGACTGCTGAGCAGCCTTGTTGGCATCTTGCTGTTTATCCTCGGATTTTTTGTCGCAGGCAGCGAGGCCCAAAGTGGCAGAAAGCATGAGGGCAATGGCTAAAGTCTTACGCATGGGGTGTTTCTCCTTATTGAATATCTACGAGCCTTCGAACGCGTCCTTATAACGTTAGTTCCATGTTTGCCTGCGATAAATAAACATCTGTTTCATGCTTGTTACGCTGAGCGCCCGCTTTCTGTGATTAATCGATTTTGCTCGGGCAGTGGCGCGTACCCAAGAGCCGGCATGAGCGGTTGGTCACTGAAGATTGATCCCTGCTATCTGGCGCGCTCTTGAAATCTCCAGTCCAGCCCCCACCTTGATGACAACCCGCCGTCCAGCCTCCGTTACAGCCGGGTGTCTGGGCGGCTACCCCTATTTGTGTGGACTGATTGGAGTTTGATAACCATGAGTGTGGAAACTCAAAAGGAAACCCTGGGCTTCCAGACCGAGGTGAAGCAACTGCTGCACCTCATGATCCATTCGTTGTACTCGAACAAGGAGATTTTTCTCCGCGAGCTTATTTCCAACGCGTCCGACGCGGTGGACAAGCTGCGCTTCGAGGCCTTGTCAAAGCCTGATCTGCTGGAAGGCGGCGCTGAGCTGAAGATACGTGTGAGCTTCGACAAGGACGCGCAGACCGTCACCCTCGAAGACAACGGTATCGGCATGAACCGTGACGACGTGATCACCCATCTGGGTACCATCGCCAAGTCTGGTACTGCTGATTTCATGAAAAACCTGACAGGCGACCAGAAGAAGGATTCTCACCTGATCGGTCAGTTTGGTGTGGGCTTCTACTCCGCATTCATCGTCGCTGACAAGGTCGATGTGTACAGCCGTCGTGCAGGCACTCCTGCCGGTGAAGGTGTTCATTGGTCTTCTAAAGGCGAAGGCGATTTCGAAGTTGCGACTGTCGATAAGGCCGAGCGCGGTACACGTATCGTGTTGCATTTGAAGGCCGCCGAAAACGAATTCGCCGACGGCTACCGTTTGCGCAACATCATCAAGAAATACTCCGACCACATCGCGCTGCCAATCGAGCTGCCCAAAGAGCAGGCCGCCGCCGAAGGCGAAGCGGCACCTGAGCCAGAGTGGGAAACCGTCAACCGCGCCAGTGCCCTGTGGACGCGTCCTCGCACCGAGGTGAAGGATGAGGAATACCAGGAATTCTACAAACACATCGCCCATGACTTCGAGAACCCGCTGAGCTGGAGCCATAACAAGGTCGAAGGCAAGCTGGAATACAGCTCACTGCTCTACGTGCCAGCCCGCGCACCGTTCGACCTGTATCAGCGTGAAGCGCCGCGCGGCCTGAAGTTGTACGTGCAGCGCGTGTTTGTCATGGACCAGGCTGAGTCGTTCCTGCCGCTGTATCTGCGCTTCATCAAGGGTGTGGTCGACTCTAATGATCTGTCGTTAAACGTTTCCCGCGAAATCCTGCAGAAAGATCCGATTATCGACTCGATGAAGTCGGCGCTGACCAAGCGCGTGCTGGACATGCTGGAAAAACTGGCGAAGAACCAACCGGAAGAATACAAGGGCTTCTGGAAAAACTTCGGTCAGGTCATGAAAGAAGGCCCGGCGGAAGATTTTGCCAACAAGGAAAAAATCGCGGGTCTGCTGCGTTTTGCGTCGACCTCTGACGAGAGCGGCGATCAGAGCGTTGCACTGACCGACTACCTGGCTCGCGCCAAGGAAGGTCAGGACAAGATTTACTACCTCACTGGCGAGAGCTACGCACAGGTCAAGAACAGCCCGCACCTGGAAGTCTTCCGCAAGAAGGGCATCGAAGTGCTGTTGCTGACTGACCGCATCGACGAGTGGTTGATGAGCTACCTGAGCGACTTCGACGGCAAGGGCTTTGTCGATGTGGCGCGGGGCGATCTGGACTTGGGCAAGCTGGACTCCGAAGAAGACAAGAAAGCCCAGGAAGAAGTCGCCAAAGATAAAGAAGGGCTGATCGAGCGTCTGAAAGCTGCGCTGGGCGATGCCGTCAGCGAAGTGCGGGTCTCTCATCGCCTGACCGACTCGCCTGCGATTCTGGCCATCGGTGAGCAGGATCTGGGTCTGCAGATGCGTCAGATTCTGGAAGCCAGCGGTCAGAAAGTTCCGGATTCCAAGCCTATCTTCGAATTCAATCCGGCCCATCCACTGATCGGCAAGCTGGACAACGAGCAGAGTGAAGATCGCTTTGGCGAGCTGTCACATATTCTGTTTGACCAGGCTGCGTTGGCTGCGGGCGACAGCTTGAAGGATCCCGCTGCTTATGTGCGCCGATTGAACAAGTTACTGGTCGAACTCTCGGCTTAACTGTCGATAAACGCCAAAACCCGCTTCGGCGGGTTTTGTCATTGGACATCCCTAATTTCCCGGAAGCAGGAGTCAGCAATGAGTAACGTCAGTGTGCAGTCCGTCGTATATCAAATCGACGGCCAGAGCTACGAGAGTCGTCTGGCCTTCACGGAGGGAGCGAAAGCCGTTCCCGGGCTGGTCATGGCGCCGAATTGGATGGGCGTAAGCCAGGACGCCGAGCAGATTGCCAGGGAAGTGGCCGCCAAGGGCTACGTGGTGCTGCTGGTCGATCTTTATGGCCAGAACGTTCGCCCGGAAGATGGCAACGAAGCGGCTGCGGCGATGATGCCGTTGAAAAACGATCGCCAATTGCTGAACAAGCGCATGCAGGCCGCGCTTGAGCAACTGACCGGACAGTCCATTGCGGCGGTGGATACAGATCGCCTGGCGGCGTTCGGGTTCTGTTTTGGTGGGTGTTGTGCGCTTGAGCTGGCACGTACCGGCGCGCCGCTGAAGGCTGCGGTATCGTTTCACGGTACTCTGGATACCACCAACCCGGACGGTGCGAAGAACATCCAGGGCAAAGTGCTGGTGTTGCACGGAGCGTCCGACCCCTTGGTGCCCAAAGCGCAATTACCTGCGTTTGAAGCAGAGATGGATGCGGCCGATGTCGATTGGCAACTGCTGAGCTACGGCGGCGCGTTCCACTCGTTCACGGACGTACACGCCAACAACCCGGGCAAGCAGATGTATAACCCGACCGTGTCCAGGCGTGCGTTCACGGCTATGCATGATTTGCTGGACGAAGTATTCGTTGAATAATGCACAGTTGCCGAAGCGATGCACGCTTCGTGACGCATGAAAAAGGCGCCTTAAGAGGCGCCTTTTTGTATCTCGCGACTGGTCTGATTACTGACCGGTCCAGCGTTTCATCACCAGTGTGGCGTTGGTACCACCGAAGCCAAAGCTGTTGCTCATGACCAGATTGATCTCGGCGTTCTCGCGAGTCTTGGTCAGGATCGGCATATCAGCAACCTGGGGGTCCAGCTCATCAATGTTGGCGGAGCCAGCCATGAAGTTACCTTCCATCATCAGCATGCAGTAAATCGCTTCGTGTACGCCAGCAGCGCCCAAGGAGTGGCCCGACAGGCTCTTGGTGGAACTGATGGCCGGCGCATTTTCGCCGAACACTTCGCGCACACCTTTCATTTCCGCGACATCGCCGACCGGAGTCGAGGTGCCGTGGGTGTTCAGGTAGTCGATCTTGCCGTCAACGGTAGACAGCGCTTGCTGCATGCAGCGGATAGCGCCTTCGCCGCTTGGCGCGACCATGTCGTAGCCATCGGAGGTGGCGCCGTAGCCGACCAGCTCGGCGTAGATTTTGGCGCCGCGTGCCAGAGCGTGTTCCAGCTCTTCAACCACAACCATGCCACCACCACCGGCGATCACGAAACCGTCACGGTCTGCGTCGTAGGCGCGGGAGGCCTTTTCCGGGGTATCGTTGCGCTTGCTGGACAATGCGCCCATGGCGTCGAACAGGAAGGACTGGCTCCAATGTTCTTCTTCACCGCCACCGGCGAACACGATGTCCTGCTTGCCCATCTGGATCTGTTCCATGGCAGTACCAATGCAGTGAGCACTGGTGGCGCAGGCAGAGGCGATGGAATAGTTCAGGCCTTTGATCTTGAACGGCGTCGCAAGGCAGGCTGACACGGTGCTGCTCATGGTGCGGGTCACACGGTATGGACCGACGCGCTTGACGCCTTTTTCACGCAGGATATCCAGCGCTTCCATCTGGTTCAGGGTCGATGCACCGCCGGAACCGGCAATCAAACCGGTGCGCGGGTTGGAAACCTGCTCTTCGGTCAGGCCCGAGTCCTTGACCGCGTCCTGCATCGCCAGATAGGCATAGGCCGCAGCGTGACCCACGAAACGATAGGTCTTGCGGTCGATGAACTCTTCGAGGTTGAGGTCGATCGAGCCGGAAACCTGGCTACGCAGACCCATTTCGGCATATTCCGGGTTGAAACGGATGCCGGGGCGGCTTTCACGCAGGCTGGCGGAAACGGTGTCTTTGTCATTGCCCAAGCAGGAAACAATGCCCAGACCAGTGATAACGACGCGGCGCATGCGAATACCCTTAGAAATTGTCAGTGGAGGTGAACACGCCGACGCGGAGGCCTTCGGCGGTATAGATTTCTCGGCCGTCCACGGTTACCGAACCGTCGGCGATGGCCAGGTTCAGCTTGCCCTTGAGGACGCGCTTGATTTGAATGTTGTAGGTCACTTTTTTCGCGGTGGGCAGAACCTGGCCGAAGAACTTGACTTCGCCCGAACCCAGTGCACGACCACGGCCCGGCAGACCTTGCCAGCCCAGGAAGAAGCCGACCAGTTGCCACATGGCATCCAGGCCCAGGCAGCCCGGCATCACCGGGTCGCCTTCGAAGTGACAGCCGAAGAACCACAGGTCCGGGGAGATATCCAGTTCGGCGACCAATTCACCTTTGCCGTACTTGCCGCCTTCTTCGCTGATGTGGGTGACCCGATCGATCATCAGCATGTTAGGGGCGGGCAGTTGCGCGTTACCTGGGCCGAACAGCTCGCCGCGACTGCAGCGCAACAGGTCTTCCCGGGTAAAGGCGTTTTGTCTGGTCATGCGAGCTCCTCGATAATCCTGTGCGGCAGGGTGTGGCAGTACTTACCCAATCTGACCAGCGAGAATGCCTCTGCTGGCAGCCTACTCATAGACTATTGCGTTGTAATGAAAGTCACAGCACGGGCGAAATGAATGTACACCTGTGCACTGAAATTTTGCGTCCGCGCGTGGGCGCGAGTCGATCACGGCCCACAAGACTGCCGCAATTTATCATTTATCGCCAGTCGCAGGTGGCTTAAAGGTCAGCCAGCGCTGCAAAACCTGCTGTAAATCAGTGCGTTTGAACGGCTTGGCGAGGTAATCGTTCATTCCTGCCTGTAAACAGACGTCCCGATCGCCGTGTCGGGCGTTGGCGGTCAGCGCGATAATCGGCAGCGTTTCGAGGCCCGGGAGCTGGCGGATCCTGCGGGTCGCCTCGTAGCCGTCCATGACGGGCAGCCGGCAGTCCATCAGGACCAAGGCGAATTTTTCCGCACTGGCCATGCTCACCGCCTGCACGCCGTCGTCCGCCACGCTGACCTGCAGACCCATGCTGCGCAGCATGGCTTGCACCACCGTGCGATTGACCGGGTTATCCTCGACCAGCAGCACGCAGCTATCGCGGCCATGAGCCAGATTGCCTGATGGATGATGCGTGGGCAGTGCGACTTCTTGTTGCACTCGGTGCAACGGAATCCGCAAGGTAAATACCGAACCTATTCCTTCGCTGCTCTGCGCCTGCAGTGATCCCCCCATGCGTTCGGCAAGATTTCTGGCAATAGGCAAACCCAGCCCCGTACCGCCGTAACGTCTGGAAATCGAATTGTCGGCCTGCTGAAACGCATCGAACATCGATTCCAGCAACTGCGCCGAGATGCCTATGCCGCTGTCACGCACGGCGCAGGTAAAGAAGATGCGCTGGGATTCTCGCTGTTGCCAGGACGTTTCCACCCGCACGCTGCCAAACTCCGTGAATTTCAGTGCGTTGCCAATCAGGTTGACGAGGATCTGCCGGATTCGGGTCGGGTCTCCCAGGACCCGCAGCTGATCCAGCCCCGGTTGCAGGTCCAGTTCCAGCGCCAGGCCTCGCTGCTGAGCGTTGTGAGCAAACGCCTGTACCGAGGTCACGATAAGGTCGGCAAGGTTGAAGGAAATGTTCTCCAATTCCAGGGCATCGCGTTCGAAACGAGAGAAATCGAGAATGTCATTGATCACCCGTAACAGGTGCTCTGTGGACTCGGTCGCCAAGGCCGCATATTCAGCCTGCTCCTCGGTCATTTGGGTGGTTTCCATCAACTGCAGCATGCCTAGCACGCCATTCATGGGCGTGCGCAGTTCATGGCTCATCATCGCCAGAAACTCTGATTTGGCGCTGTTGGCCCGTTCCGCCTCCTCGCGGGTTCTGATCAACTCATCCATCGCTTTTTTCTGTTCGCGACTGGCTTTTTCCAGCCCCAGCGCCAGATTGTTGATATGTCGCGCCAGATCGCCCAGTTCGGCATCGTCCGCCACCGGCAGGGGAACGGTGTAATCACCGTGCTGGATGGCTTTGACGGCATCGCTCATGGCGCTGATTGGCTGGGACAGGCTCAGGGACAGACGCCGAGCCAGAATGTAGGTAAACAGCAGTGCGAACAGCGCGAGGATGCCTGCCTTGAGCAGGATTTGCTGTTCGCGCAGGTTGAAAGCATCGCTGGACATGCCCACCAGCACGCGTCCCAGATAGTCCTCGACCGGTACGCTGGTGGAGTCATCTGCATGCTGCTGGCTGCTGTCGGCCTTGATCTGCTGCAGCCGGATGGGCGCCTGAAAGATCTCCATTTGCCGGGACTGACCCCTTTCTGCCGCCTGCTCAACGTGTACCAGCACCTTGCCCGTGGTGTCCTGAACTTCGAGGAAGCGCACGTGGGGCGTGCTCATGGTGGCCCTCATCAGGCTTTCCAGCACCTCATCGTTGCCGACGATCACGCCGTATTCGGAAGCCGGGGCCAGTTGGTTGGCAATCAATTGTCCGGTATGGGTCAGTTCCTGACGCAGGTCCTGGATGCGCACTACGGTGAAAAAGCTGATCAGCAACAGGGTCAGCAACAAGGCCGGGCCAAGGCTCAGGATTTGTGTGCGGGTACTGATGTTCCAGCCGCGTCGGGCGCTCATGGCCAGATTTCCTTTGTCATGGACGCCACATTCGCCATTGCATGGACTGCTCCATGCCACGGAAGGAGGCCGGGTTGTTGACTGGTCTCATCGAAAATGCTCGGGCAATAGCTGATCGGCGGCGCGGTGGAATTTTCATCCGATGCGCGCATCTTAACCGAGCCGTAGGCATTTTCCTTGTGAAGAGTCAGAGGATGGCCAATGAGCCGCGCTGCCGCATTTTGCCGCTGGTGGCGGGCCCGGTGCTCCGTATAATGCTGCCATCGCCAGATCCGATGGCTCTAAATGGATTGTTTTATGACCCAACAGCAACCGATCGCAGTTCTGGGTGGCGGCAGCTTCGGTACGGCCGTGGCCAACCTGCTGGCCCAGAACGGCCACCGGGTCTTGCAGTGGATGCGTGACCCCGAGCAGGCCGAAGCGATTCGCGTCAATCGTGAAAACCCGCGCTACCTCAAAGGCATCAAGGTGCTTGAGGCGGTGGAGCCGGTCACCGATTTGCAGAGCGTCCTGAGCAGTAGCCAACTGGTCTTCGTTGCCTTGCCCTCCAGCGCGCTGCGCAGTGTGCTGACGCCCCATGTCCAGTTGCTGGCCGGCAAAATGCTGGTCAGTCTGACCAAAGGCATCGAGGCGCAGACCTTCAAGCTGATGAGTGGAATCCTTGAAGACATCGCCCCCGAGGCCCGCATCGGGGTGCTGTCCGGGCCGAACCTTGCGCGTGAGATTGCCGAACATGCGCTGACCGCCACCGTGGTCGCCAGCGAAGATGAAGATCTCTGCCAGCAGGTGCAGGCCGCCTTGCACGGTCGTACGTTCCGGGTATACGCCAGCGCCGACCGGTTTGGCGTGGAGCTGGGCGGGGCATTGAAAAACGTTTACGCCATCATCGCCGGGATGGCCGTGGCGTTGAGCATGGGCGAAAACACCAAAAGCATGTTGATCACCCGGGCCCTGGCGGAAATGACCCGGTTTGCCGTCAGCCAAGGCGCCAACCCGATGACGTTTCTCGGTCTCGCCGGGGTGGGCGACCTGATCGTGACCTGTTCCTCGCCCAAAAGCCGTAATTATCAGGTGGGGTTTGCGCTGGGGCAGGGCCTTAGCCTGGACGAAGCCGTGACCCGGCTGGGCGAGGTGGCCGAGGGGGTTAACACGCTCAAGGTGCTCAAGGCCAAGGCGCAGGAGGTCCAGGTGTATATGCCGCTGGTCGCTGGCCTGCATGCGATTCTCTTCGAGGGGCGCACGCTGGAACAGGTCATCGAATTGCTCATGCGCGCCGAACCCAAGACAGACGTCGACTTTATTTCGACCAGCGGCTTCAACTGATTTCGCGGCATTGTTATTCGTCCATCTTAAGCTCCGTGGAGAAGCTCTATGAACGAGTCAAAACTCAAGCAACACGAATCGATCCTGCTGCGCATCCTGTGGATGGTGGTGTTTGTTGTGGTCTGGCAGGTCGCGGAAATCGTTCTGGCAGTTGTTGTGCTGGTGCAATTGGCCTATCGCCTTTTTTACGGCGCGCCGAGCCTGAGCCTGATGTCATTCGGCGACAGTCTGAGCCTGTTTCTGGCACAGATCGGTCGCTTCGGTACCTTCCATACCGACCAGAAGCCTTGGCCATTTTCCGACTGGCCTGCGCCACGCGCGCCGGAAGGGGAGGCGCCGCACAGCGTACCCGCCGCCCGGAATCCGGTTCGGGATGAGGAACCGAAGTCATGAAATTGTGGATTCTGCGTCACGGCGAGGCCCAGTATCGGGCGCGTACGGACGCCGAACGGGAGTTGACCGCCCCTGGGCGCGAAGAGGTGCTGATCAGTGCCGCGCATTTGTTGGGCCAGCCACCGCGCTGGATCCTCGTCAGCCCCTATGTGCGCGCTCAGCAAAGCGCCGAACTGGTTCGCCAGGCCTTGGATTTCGCCGATTCGTTGGTCACCGTACCGTGGCTGACCCCTGACAGCGATCCGCGCAAGGTGCTGGAAAATCTGGATGGCTATGCATCGGATGATGTATTGCTGGTGACGCACCAGCCATTGGCGGGTGCACTGATCGGGCTGGCCGTACATGGCAACCTGCAGCAGGCCGAACCCATGAACACCGCCAGCCTCGCCCACCTCGAAGCGGACTTTCCGTTGCAAGGGGCAATGAGTCTGCTAGGGGTACGGCATCCAGGGTGATGCTCCTATCCTTTGGGTGATGCTGGCTCCTGCAATATTCACAGGCACTCTTAGATGACGCCTATATTCAATAACAAGGAAGAACAATGAGCCTATGGCGTGAAACCCCGGACCTTGATGCCCTGAATGCCAAGCAGAAGAACACCATCGGCGAGGCGCTGGACATTCGCTTCGAGGATTTCGACGATCAATCGCTGACAGCCAGCATGCCAGTCGACCATCGCACCCACCAGCCTTATGGGCTGCTGCATGGCGGTGCTTCGGTAGTGCTGGCGGAAACTGTCGGTTCCTCTGCCAGCTATCTGATCATCGACACGTGCAAATATTTCTGTGTCGGCCTGGAAGTCAATGCCAACCACTTGCGCGGCCTGCGCAGTGGGCGGGTCACTGCGGTGGCGCATCCTGTCCACATCGGCCGCACCACGCATGTTTGGGATATTCGCCTGACCAGCGATGAAGGCAAGACCAGTTGCATCTCACGGCTGACCGTTGCAATTGTTCCGCTGGGTGAACAGCCTCCCGAACGCTGACTCAAACTCGCGTTTCTTCCAGCCGACAACTGTCAGAAGTGACAGTTGTCGATGCAAGTGCAGAGGATTAGCCTTGCACTGTTTCAAGATGAAACATCACTGCATCAAGGAGGCATCACCATGAGCCAGGACTTTCAGGCATTAAGTAAAGCAATCCATGATAAAGCCATTGAACTGGCCAAGCTGAGCAGCGATCTGGTCGAACTGCAAACCAACAAGTCAGCGGCTGCCAATAACGACTTGGATGAATGGCTGGCGCGTATTTACGATGACCAGTTACTGACCAATACCGAGTTTCAGGCGCTGAGGGACGAAGCCGATCGCAGGGTTAATGATGTTAAATCCCAATATCCCCAAAGCGATGATCTGGCCAAATTCAGCAAGCGGCGGACGATGCAGTGCAATTGATGCAGACCGGTCTTCTCGGGTTCAAGAAACAGAAGCTCTCGGTTGAAGCCAAGGCTGCGGTCCATGAGACCTATGCCTTCCAAGTGGCGTACATCAAAGCGTGCCTGGACCGTTTCACACAAGCTTTTTGAGGCAGGCCTTTTCAAGGCAGTGACCGGAGTGTCATTTCCGATGGCCGTTCCGGTCATTGCCGCTGGGGGACGCTGGCGCGCACAATCGCACCCTGATCAGAGCCCACTGGAAACGCCGGCATGACTCAACCCGTCTTCTTCGCTCACGCCAACGGCTTTCCTTCCGCGACTTACGGCAAGTTGTTCGCAGCAATGGGGGAGGCATTTGACGTCACTCATCTGGCGCAGCATGCTCACGACCCGCGTTTTCCGGTCACCGACAATTGGCCGAATCTTGTTGACGAACTGATTCATCACTTGCAGCAACAATCGCAACCGGTCTGGGGTGTCGGGCATTCCCTCGGGGGCGTGCTGCATTACCATGCAGCCTTGCGTCATCCCGAGTTGTATCGCGGGGTGGTCATGCTCGATTCGCCGCTGCTTACACGATTCGATCAGTGGATAATTCGGGCGGCCAAGCGCTTTGGCTTCATTGACCGCATCACTCCGGCTGGACGCACAGTGGGCCGTCGTGAAATGTTCAGTGACCTGGCCGCTGCCCGCCGTTACTTCTCTGGCAAGACCTTGTTCCGACGTTTTGATCCCGAATGTTTCGAGGCCTATTTGCTGCACGGGCTGCAAGCTGATGGAGGGCAGTTGCGTTTGCGATTCGATCCGGCAACCGAGATCAGTATCTACCGCAGCGTGCCCCACACCAGCCCCGGTATCGCCCGTCATCTGCAAGTGCCGCTGGCCATGGTCCGCGGTGAGCAAAGCGATGTGGTGCGTCGCCATCACGCGATGTCGGTGAGAAGCATGCGCGAAGGCGAATACCTTTCGGTCCCTGGCGGGCATATGTTTCCGCTGGAGCACCCCGAGGACACCGCGCAAATGCTCAAGCGCCTGTTCGCTCGCTGGGATGCTCGTGCTCGGTTCGCTATTGATACTGCAACCCTTCAGCGGGCCAGCGCATGACTTGTTGCGTCGAAGAAATCCGTTTGAGCCTGCCGCATATCGAACTGGCCGCACACCTGTTCGGGCCGCAGGACGGCCAGCCGGTGATTGCGTTGCACGGTTGGCTGGACAACGCCAACAGCTTTGCCCGACTGGCACCGAAACTCGATGGCTTGCGCATTCTGGCCCTGGACATGGCAGGCCACGGTCATTCCGACCATCGTCCGCCCGGCGCGAGCTACGCGTTGGCGGATTACGCCCATGACGTGTTGCAGGTAGCGCAGCAAATGGGCTGGCAGACGTTTTCGCTGTTAGGCCATTCGCTGGGCGCCATTGTTTCGGTGATCCTTGCCGGCGCCTTGCCCGACCGGATCAGTCGCCTGGCGCTGATCGACGGGCTGATTCCGCCCCTGGGCGAGGCCGAAGGCGCTGCGCAGCGCATGGGTGCGGCGTTACACGCGCAACTGGCGGTGTCGAGCAAGCGCAAGCCGGTGTATGCCGACATGGATCGCGCTGTCCAGGCGCGTATGAAAGGGTTGGTTGCAGTGAGTCGCGACGCCGCCGAGCTGTTGGCTCAACGCGCACTGATGCCGGTGCCCGGTGGATACACCTGGCGCAGCGACAGCCGTCTGACGCTGCCCTCGCCGAGCCGCCTGACCCAGGCGCAAGCGCTGTCCTTCGTGGATGCCGTGCGCTGTCCCGCGCAGTTGGTGGTCGCCGAGGAGGGCATGCTGGTGCAGAACAAGGCGCTGCTCGACAACGTGCCGTTTGCGGTCACCGTGCTGGGCGGCGGGCATCATCTGCACCTTAATGACGAGGCAGGCGCGAACGCTGTTGCAGACTGTTTCAATCGGTTCTTCGCCGTTTCTTGACTTGCGCTGTGCAACTGTCGAGGCTGGGTGGGTTGAAACAGGAGACGACACGATGGACCAGCGCCCATGTTCGATGAGTTCACCTAGCCCCATGCCGCACACCCGTGCGGTATTTATTTGCCCCTCGATTGCCCGGGAATGAGAGCCTCTATGCGTTTACCACGAGCCTCACTTGCTGTGGCGTTGCTGCTGTGCCTGAGCGGTAACGCCAGCTTCAGTCATGCAGCCGATATTGCGGGCAGTCAGAATTTCGAAAATCTGCCACGCCCCATTGACTCGGAAATCGTCGATTACCGGCCCGCCGTCGAACTTGAGCGAATATACCCGCTCGGAGCGGTTCGCAAGATCAGCGGCCAGCTGCGTTTCGATGGTCAGGTATCGGCCCGCGGCAGCGCTTCTTCCGTGACCTATCAGTTGCCGGCCGAACGATCGGCCGATGAGGCGTTCACAGCTGCACGCCAGGCTTTGCACAAGCAGGGTGCGCAACTGTTGTTTTGGTGTCAGGCGCGGGACTGTGGAGAGAGCAGCCTGTGGGCCAATGAGATCTTTGGCAATTCCAGACTGTACGGCACTGATAGCGGCCAGGCTTATCTGCTGGTGCGTTTGGCGGCGCCTGAAAACGACAAGCTGATGGCGCTGTACAGCATCACTCGAGGCAATCGCCGGGCCTACCTGCACGTCGAACAATTTCAGGCCAGTGCGCCGCTGGGTGTGCTGATGCCGACTTCCGCGACCTTGCTGCGTGAGCTGAAGGATTCTGGAGACCTGGAGCTGCCGATGCTTACCGGTGCCCCCGCAGAGCCCTGGATTACGCTTCTGTCCCGAGGCCTGAATATGGACAGCAACTTGCGCGTGACGATTTCCGGTCCGCAGGGCGAGGCCTGGCGTCAAGCACTGGTCGGCGGCGGCGTGCGTGCGGCGCGCCTGGAGGCCGGTAACCAGCAAACCCAAGGGCTGATCCTCGAACTCATTCGTTGAAGCGCATCCGGCCCCTTATGGCTAAAGCCGGGCTGGCGGCAAGCCGTTCGGTTGGTCGTTATGTTGCAAGTCTGCGCAATTTTTTTAAGGGCCGAACTCATGCTTAATAACGATCGCCTGTTGGTGCAGATTCTACTGCTGGCGTTATTCGGTGCCTGCCTATGGGTCATGGCGCCGTTCTGGTCGGCGCTGTTCTGGGGCGCGGTTTTGGCCTTCGCCAGCTGGCCGTTGATGCGCCTGCTGACCCGAGCGCTCAACGGCCGTGAGTCGCTGGCGGCGGCCATCCTGACGCTAGTCTGGATGTTGCTGGTGGCGGCGCCGTTGGTGTGGCTGGGCTTCAACTTGGCTGATCATGTGCGCGACGCGACGATTTTCATAAAGGACGTTCAGGTCGACGGGCTGCCTGATCCGCCTACATGGCTGGGGGGTATTCCACTAGTGGGCGAACGGCTGGTGGGTTACTGGACCACGATCGATCAGCAGGGCGCTGCCTTGCTGGCCAGCATCAAACCCTACCTGGGGCAGGTCGGCAACTGGCTGCTGGCGCGCAGCGCTCAGATCGGCGGCGGCATTGTTGAACTGACCCTGAGTATCGTTTTCGTTTTCTTTTTTTACCGTGACGGTCCGCGTCTGGCGGCATTTGTACTCAGGTTGCTGGAGCGTTTGATCGGCGACCGGGCGCAGTATTACGTCGATCTGGTGGCGGGCACTGTCCAGCGGGTGGTCAACGGCGTTATCGGCACTGCGGCGGCCCAAGCGGTGCTGGCCCTGATCGGTTTTCTGATCGCAGGCATTCCCGGAGCGCTGGTCCTGGGTATCGGCACGTTTCTGCTGAGCCTGGTGCCCATGGGGCCACCGCTGATCTGGATCCCGGCCACGGCCTGGCTGGCCTGGAGAGGCGAATACGGAATGGCGATTTTTCTTGGGCTTTGGGGCACATTCATCGTCAGTGGCGTGGATAACGTACTCAAGCCCTATCTGATCAGCCGTGGCGGTAACCTGCCGCTGGTGATCGTGTTGCTGGGCGTGTTCGGCGGCTTGCTGGCATTCGGCTTCATCGGACTGTTCATCGGGCCGACGCTGTTAGCGGTGGCTTATAGCCTGTTGCTGGATTGGGTCGCCGGAAGCCGGGTGCGGCAGTTATCCGAATAAAAACGCCAGTGTGCTATCAACGCCGCCGCAGGACGCAAGTCATGCGGCGGTTTTCATTCATCAGGCAGAAGTGCTGACGTGCTTGCCCGCTGTCGCATCGCTGTTCAGGTTGTAGCGGTCGCTCAGGGCCGCAACCATGCGATTGAGCGCCTCGCTGGCTTTGGTGGCGGCGGTTTGCTGCTCAGTGCTGCTGTCAGGCTTGAGGGCGGCGCTCAGTTCGTCGGAGCTAACGCCACCACTGCTGTCGGCATCCAGCGCGCTGAGCAGCGAGTTGATCGCGTCGGTGCTGGTCGAGGCGTTGCTGGTGGTGGAGGCAGTGCTACCGGCCGAGTTGGCGCTTTGCAAGGCGCTGGTCAGCTCGGTGGCGCTAATGCTGCCGTCACCGTCACTGTCTAGGCTGCTGAACAGGTCGCTGGCGTTTTCGGACCGGGGAGGCGGCGGTGGCGCTTGCTGGGTTTGCAGGCTGGCGGTCAGCTCATCAAGGCTGACGGTGCCATCCTTGTTGGTGTCCAGAGCGTCGAAGACCTGACTGCTGTCGGTGCTGCTGTCCGAGCTCTTCAGGGCTGCAGTCAGTTCATCGCTGCTGATACTGCCATCGCCGTCGGTATCCAGAGCACTGAGCAGATCTTGCGCTTGATCGGCGCTTGAGCCTGCATCCATCTGCATCGGCGGGGGTGGCGCAGGGGTCAGGGCGGCCAGTTCATCGGCATCCAGACTGTCATCGTCATTGCTGTCCAGATCGGTAAAAGCCTTGCTCAGGCTGACGGTAATGCCGTCCTTTGAGTCCGATGACAGCGCCGAGCTCAGCTCGTCCTTATCAATGCTGCCGTCGCCATTGGTGTCGAGTTTCTTCAGCAACTCGTCGGCGAATTTCTTGCTGCTGGATGTAGCGCTGGCGCTGGTGCTCGAGCTGACGTAACCGGAATAACTGCTGCTGCCGCTGATGCCTGTGACCATCGGACTGACTCCCCATCAGATGAATGAAAACCGGCACGGTGCACCGGCTTATGCAGCGTCCAGGGTGAAGGTGTCGCGGGTATGTTGATTGTGTAACGGCGGGCTTACCGTCGTTCAGAGGGCGTCTTCATGGATGACCACTTAAGTCCCTGATTCATCGAGCGGCTCAAACCCGTGGCGGTGAGCTTGCTTAAAAAGACTGAGGGACTGCGGACAGCCCTTGGGTGACCGGATCGGCATCTTCGCGAGCGCTCGCCTCCGAGTTGCGCGGTCAGCTTGGAAGGGAAACGGGTCTTCAGACTCTCGGCAAATCCAGCACAGCGGTCAGGCCACCGCCCGGCGTTTCTTCAAGTCGCAGATCACCGCCCATGCGCCGTGCGGCTTCGCGGGCGATGGTCATGCCGATGCCGACCCCGCCGGAATTGCGATTGCGTGAACCCTCAACCCGGTAAAATGGCTCAAACACCGCTTCGCGCATGTGCGCCGGGATACCGGGGCCTGAATCGACCACCCTGACCAACAGCCGATCGCTGGAATCTTCAATGACCACCCGCGCATGCCCGGCATAGCGCAGGGCGTTGTCGATCAGGTTGTGCAGGCACGAACGCAGGGCCATGGGCTGGGATTTGAGTGGGCGGCAACTGCCGCTGGACTCGACGTCATCACCGTTATCCTGCGCGTTCTCGGTCAGGGATTCGATCAAGGCCTGTACGTCGAAATACTGCAGGACCTCGCTGGTCCGCTGCTCGTTGAGATAGGTCAGCGTCGCGTCGAGCATGGCGATCATGTCGTTCAGGTCCTGCGACATCTGTCCGTGCAGCTTGGGCTCTTCGATCTGTTCGACCCGCAACTTCAAGCGGGCCAGGGGCGTGCGCAGGTCGTGAGACACCGCAGCGAGCATGCGTCCGCGTTGCTGGACCTGCTCGCGGATTCTTTGCTGCATCAAATTGAATGTGGTTGCAGCCTGGCGTGCCTCTCGCGGTCCGGTGATGGCCAGGGGGGGGCTGTCCAGGTTTTCACTCAAGCGCTCGGCGGCATCGCTGATCCGTTGCACCGGTCGGCTCAAGACTTTGGCGCCGAACCAGGCGGCGATGACCAGCGTCACCAGTTGGAAAAACAGCGGAATCAGTGGAATCCCAAAGAAAGGCGCACGCCCTGGGGGCGGCGGTGGCGGCCGCAGTGCGTCCATGGCCGTGGAAGATCGGCCGTGGGGCGCGCCGGGTGCCTCGCGGTGATCGCCCTGTTGCATGGGCGGTGGCGGCGGGCCGTAATGATGAAACCACATGAAGGCCAACAGGTGCGCCAGAAAGATGGCCAGCAGCGCGCCGCCGAACAGTCGGGCAAAAAGCGTATCGGCAGAGCGGATCAACCAATCTCCTTGGCGTCGAACATATAGCCTTCGCCCCGAACAGTCTTGATCAATTGCGGTGATTTAGGGTCATCGCCCAGCTTCTGGCGCAAGCGCGAGACCAGCAGGTCGATGCTGCGGTCGAAAGCCTCGATGGAACGACCGCGGGCGGCATCCAGCAGTTGCTCGCGATTGAGCACCCGGCGCGGGCGTTCCAGGAAGACGCGCAGCAGACGGAATTCGGCGTTGGACAGCGGCACGACCAACCCGTCGGGGGCGGTCAGCTGACGCAGGACGCTGTTCAGGCGCCAGTTGTCGAATCGAAGGGTGGTGCGTTCTTCGGTGCGATCGTCACGGACCCGGCGCAGGATGGTCTGGATACGGGCCACCAGCTCACGAGGTTCGAAGGGTTTGGCCATGTAATCGTCGGCGCCCAGTTCCAGGCCGATGATACGGTCGGTGGGCTCGCAGCGGGCGGTCAGCATCAGGATAGGGATGTCCGACGAACTGCGCAGCCAGCGGCACAGTGACAAGCCGTCTTCACCGGGCAGCATCAGGTCCAGCACCACGACGTCGTAGGTTTCCTCTGCGAGCGCCTGGCGCATGGCGTTGCCGTCGGTGACGCCGGTACTCTGGATGTTGAACCGGGCCAGATAGTCGCAGAGCAATTCACGGATCGGTACGTCGTCGTCGACGATCAGCGCGCGGGTGTTCCAGCGCCGCTCTTCGGTCGGTGGACTGGCGGTATTGCTGTCGGGGATTGTCTGCATGTTGCTGCCGCCATGTGATGCTGCCTGAATGGGCCGCGAATGAGGAACGACACTGCCATGCTACTTCGCTGGCGAGCCGGGCGGAAGGGTGATGGTGGCAGGTGTCAGGCGCTTGTCTTGAATGTATCAGGAAAGCTACAGGCAGCAAGTTGCCAGGAAAGGGAATCAGACAGGCGCCGGATCCGGAACGAAAAAAACCCGCCGAAACCAGGCGGGTCTTTTGTATTCAATCGCAGATCACAGTTCTTTGACGGTACGAACCTGATCCTTGTTGATGCGGGTCTCTTTGCCGTCGAGTTGTTTGAACTCGTAGAAACCGGAATCTTCGTCATACTTCGGCTTGTCGGTCGCCTGGATCTCACGACCGTCGTTCAGAGTGATCACAGTGGGCGAAGAGCAGCCGGCAAGGGAAGCCAGGCTAAGAGCAAGCAGGAAGGCTGCGGGAATAGTCCGTTGTTTCATTACTGTGTCTCCGAGGGTGATTCTTTATGTAGTCATGGGTCTGACGCAGCGATCGTCAGCAAAGTTCCATGAAATCTTGCTCTATCGCAGGTTCTTCCATGAAACACGGCTGACAGGATCACTGCCTGATGTCGATCAATAAATCCGGTGTATTGAGATTCGCCAGTCGCGGATCGTTCGCTTCGCATTGCAATGCCACAGCGCCCAGTTCTGCCATGGTGCGGCGTGGGCTGCGCTGACCTTGCAGCCAGTGTTGCTCGAAAACCTGCCGGTGAATCACCGGAATGCAGCACAGCAAAGGCTCCCACTGCTCGCCCTGGCGCACCATCGCCGGTTTGCCGAGGTCGTTGGCAGCCGTCTGGCGCAGGCCTTGCAACAGCTCCACATCCAGCAGTGGGGTGTCGCAGGGCATCACCAGCAGGAAATCATGGCGAGCCACGGCCAATCCTGCACGAATACCTGCGTAAGGGCCAGGAAAGTCGCACTGGTCATCGTGCACCAGTTGATCGGCCAACAGCCTGTACTGCTCGTGATTACGGTTGCAGGAAATGATCAGGTCGTCAGTCAGTGGCCGCGTCAGGCGCTGCAGATGCTTGATCAGCGGTTCCCCGCGCCAGAGGATCAATCCTTTGTCCCGGCCGCCCATGCGCTGGCCCTGGCCGCCGGCCAGCATCAGGATCGAACAGGGTGCAAGGGTGTCGGATGCAGTCATGGCAAACTCGTTCAGCGCAGAAAAAAGGGGTGCTGTGATATAACACCGCACTGTTTCCCCGACAACTGGACCTAGCCGATGAAAGCCAAGGCTGACACACCTTTCGTGCCGCTGAACATTGCCGTGCTCACCGTCAGCGACACGCGTACCTTTGATAACGACACCTCCGGACAGATGTTCGTCGATCGCCTGACCATTGCCGGCCATGGCTTGATCGAGCGCGTGTTGCTTAAAGATGACCTCTACAAGATTCGCGCTCAGGTCGCCACCTGGATTGCCGACGATGACGTCCAGGTGGTGTTGATCACCGGTGGCACAGGCTTTACCGGTCGTGACAGCACCCCCGAAGCCGTGGCATGCCTGCTGGACAAACAGGTCGACGGGTTTGGTGAGCTGTTTCGCCAGATATCCGTGCCGGACATTGGCAGTTCAACCATTCAATCCCGTGCGCTGGCTGGCCTGGCCAACGGCACGCTGGTGTGCTGCCTGCCGGGCTCGACCAACGCAGTGCGTACTGGTTGGGACGGGATTCTTGCCGACCAGTTGAACAACAGCTTCCGTCCCTGCAATTTCGTGCCGCACCTGAAAAAGGCCGAACCGTGCGCAACCCGTGGGTGAGAGCCAATGAGCAAGCCTGAACCGCGCGGCCTGATTCCGGTGGAGGAGGCCATGGAACGCTTGATGAGCCTGGCCGAGGGCGCGCCGATTACCGAACGTGAAACGGTGGGCCTGGCTGACGCGCAGGGTCGAATTCTCGCCGAAGATCTGGTCTCGACACTGGACCTTCCGCCGTGGCCCAACAGCGCCATGGACGGCTATGCCCTGCGTGTCGCGGACTGGAAGGGCGAGCCGTTGCCAGTCAGTCAGCGCATCTTCGCCGGTCAGGCGCCGTTGCCATTGCAGCCCGGCACCTGCGCGCGGATCTTCACTGGCGCTCCTGTGCCTGAAGGCGCCGATTGCGTCGAAATGCAGGAAAATGCCGAGGTTCTGGCAGACGAGCGTGTGCGTATCCTTGAGCCGCTAAGAGGGAAGCAGAACATCCGGCCCAGAGGCCAGGAAACCACGGTCGGCGACAAGGTGCTGGACGCAGGAACCCTAATGACACCCATTGAGCTGGGGCTAGCCGCGACCATGGGTCTGGCCCGGTTGTCAGTAGTGCGACGCGCGCGCGTAGCGGTGCTGTCCACGGGCGACGAGCTGATCGAACCAGGGCTGCCGTTGGGGCCGGGGCAGATCTACAACAGCAATCGCGTATTGCTGTGCAGCTGGCTAAAGCGCTTGGGTTGCGAGGTGGTGGACGCGGGCATCCTCCCGGATGATCTGGCAAAAACCCGCGCGGCGTTGGGTGCGTTGGGCGATGTCGACCTGATTCTGTCAACCGGTGGTGTGTCCGTGGGCGAGGCCGATTTTCTCGGGCATGCCTTGCGTGAAGAGGGTGAAATCTCACTGTGGAAACTGGCGATCAAGCCGGGCAAGCCGCTGACCTTTGGGCATTTTCGCGGGGTGCCGGTGATCGGCCTGCCGGGTAACCCGGCGTCTACGCTGGTGACCTTCGCGTTGCTGGCCAGACCCTATCTGTTGCGGCGTCTGGGCGTGCGCCTGGTCAAGCCGTTGCAATTCAAGGTGCCTGCCGGTTTCGTCTGGGACAAGCCCGGCAACCGTCGCGAATACCTGCGTGGACGTCTGGAACAGGGCCGTCTGGTCGCCTATCGCAATCAAAGCTCCGGAGTGCTGCGCAGCGCCGCCTGGGCAGATGGTTTGATCGAGGTCATTGAAGGCACCACCGTGGCCGAAGGTGATCTGCTGGGCTTTATCCCATTGAGCGAGGTGATGGGCTGACCGACGGCGGGATCCAATCGCGGTGCTGAGCTACGCTTCAAGTGCGTCATGACAAGTGGGTATCCAGTCGTTGCCCCGGAGTATTGTTATGCAGTCCTTGCGCGTAGCCTGTGTGATCCCGACGTATAACGGGCGCCGGGAGCTTGAGCGGCTGCTCGACTCCCTGTCTGCCCAGACCGCCACCTTTGCCACGCTGATCGTGGACTCCAGCTCCACTGATGGCACATGGGAGGTGGCACGAGCGCGTTGCAACGATGTCATCCAGATTGCCGGTAAGGACTTCAATCACGGTGGCACGCGGCAAATGATGGCTGAAACTCACCCAGGCTACGACGTCTTCGTTTATCTGACTCAGGACGCGTACCTCCAAGATCCTCGCGCCGTGGAGAACATCCTCCAGCCTTTCGAAGACCCTTTGGTTGGGGCGGTCTGTGGCCGTCAGCTGCCACATCTGGATGCCACCGTCCTTTCCCAGCACGCCCGCTGGTTCAATTACCCGCCGGTGTCGCGTATCAAGACCCTCTCGGACATCCCAGAGCTCGGCATCAAGGTGCCGTTCATGTCCAACTCTTTTGCAGCCTACCGCAGGAACGCGTTGCGCGCGGTCGGCGGCTTTCCACGGCATGTGATTCTTTCCGAAGACATGTACGTCGCCGCAAAAATGCTCCTGTCCCATTGGAAGGTGGCCTATCAAGGCTCGGCTGTGTGCAGGCACTCCCACAATTACACCCTGCGCGAGGAGTTTCGCCGCTATTTCGACATTGGTGTCTTTCAGGCGCGAGAGTCGTGGATTCACGCCAGCTTCGGCGGTGCCCGGCGCGAGGGATGGCGCTACGTGAAATCCGAGCTGGACTTCCTCGGTGTTCGTCGTTGGTATTTGTGGCCGTCCTCGCTGATACGCAATGGGTTGAAGCTGCTGGCATTCAAGCTGGGCAAGCAGGAGGCGCGGTTATCCCGGCCATTGAAGCGGCGCTTGGGCATGTACAAGCGTTTCTGGGACAGCGAACCTGCGCAGCAGGACCACGACATTGCATGAGGCGTCAGCATTGCGCTGATGATTCGTGCGTCTGGTGCACTCATACACTGTCCGAATGCCAGTTTTTTCACCTTGCTGGCTTTTAAACGAACGAAAACAACCCCTGCTTCCGTAACGCCCATCTTCAACCAACCGATTACACCAAGCACTTCGCCCGCTACGAACACGCCTGCATCTCTCGTCGCGGCCTCGCACTCGGGCCGATCAATGCTGCTCTGGAGTCACTGGGGTTGTCGCGCCGCGTTACCTTGACCCGGTTCACTGGACTGCTGAATCTGCTTGTTCCGATGATGCGTAGCCACTGGTTCCGGCAGCGAGATGAGTCCAGACGATGTCCCGATGGCGTATCTCAAGGTGTTCCTGTATCACTTCATCACCCTGCAAAACACAATGGGGGCTGTCCACCGTAAGTCTTGAGATCACCAGTCTTGAGATCACCGCTCCCCTCAGCTTCACGCGATAGTGCTTCTCCTGGATGCCCGACGCAGAGCCCCCTGTTCCCGATGGAGACATCAGTCGAACACCCGCCGAGATCAGACCTTGGGCGTTGCCGGTGATAGCCATATAACCCGGGTCATTCATCTATTCCGGATGCACTGAAACCCAAGCGTATTTTGAACGTTCAAACATGTCATGCCCGCCGCCACGGCCTGAGCCATAGCGCCAGCCCCACCAGCACTACCGCGCCATACACGCAGCTCAACCCCAATTGCAGCCATATACTGCTTAGCGGATGTAGCACTGTCGCGGCCAGGAGCATGATTGCCGCGCCAGATAGCCATTGCTGACGCCATGGCAGTGGGTTGAGCAACTGCTGACGGCGCATCAGCAGCACGCCAGTCAGGATCGCGCCACACACAGCGGCCATGGCGATACCGATAAGCCCCAGGAACAACGGCAGAATCATTAGCAGCGCAGCGTTGAGCAGGCTGCCGGTCAGTTCGCATTTGAGCGGCAGCCGCGTATCGCCCGCCGCATAGGCGTAACGGGCCAGCAAGGCGTTCCAGGCGCCGAACATCAGAGGCACGGCAAACCAGCCCAGCAGTTCCGGCAACGGCCCAGCAACTGCCTGATTCGGCAGCAGCAGCGTGACCAGTGCGCCCGATGCGCCAATCAGCCCGGCCACGGCGGGTACGGTGAGCAAGGTCGCGCTGCTAAGACCCTTGCGCAGCAGCGCCATGCGTTGATCGCCTTGGGTGCCGCTCATCAAACCCAGTAGCACCTGATTCAGGCTCATCAGCGCAATCAACGGCAGATTGATCAGCTTGCGCGCCAGGTTGACCCAGGTTACCGCGCCTTCGCCCAATAGCGACGCCACCATGCGCTCCATCAGCGCCAGGCCTTGGCTCGCCAGATTGCTGCTGAGCAATGGCCCTATGCGCTGCAGCAACTCGCGACCTGCGCCTGGCGCCTGTGTCCGGCGCCAAGGTTGCCAGCCGTCCCGCAGCAGCGCTGGCAGCAGGACACCGGGCATCAGCACGCTGCCCAGCAGGCAGGCACCGGCCAGACCCGTGGGCGACGCGTCGTGGCGCATCATGGCCAGATAGATCACCGGCGGCAGATTGAACAGCAACGATCCAAGGCCCGCCAGGGCAAAGCGCGAACGGGCCTGCAAAGGGACGCAGAGCAGGGCATGCAGCAGAAACCCTGGCGCTGACCACGCCAGCCAGTGCAGCGAGCTGGCTGCCACAGCGTAACCTTCATCGTCCAGTCCCGGCCCGATCAGGCGCACCCAGAGTGGCGAGGCCACGCTGAGCAAAACGCCCAGCCCCAAGCCGCACAACAGCACCTGTGGCGCCAAGGCTGCGAGCCAGTTGCGCTGTTCCTGCGTTGAACGTTGCTGATAAAGCGGCAGCGCTGCGGCACTCAACAGGCCTGCGGCCAGCGCCATGCGCAATGCTTCGGGCAGAAACAGCGACACCAGAAACGCATCGCTGCGCCCGCCAGCGCCCCATGCCGCGACCAGCAGCCACTCGCGGGCAAAGCCTGCTGCAAGCCCTGTGAGAGTGGCCAGGGTCAGCCATAAGGTCGAACCGAACACGGAGCGAACTCAGTGGAACAAAGTGAACAGGCCTTTGCCGCCCACTTTGTAATTGAGGCCACGGGCACGTTCACCTTTGATCTCGGCGTTCGGGCCGCTGACGATGGCATAGGGCGCGATGGCCTTGGACACCACTGAACCGCCCCCGACCACCGCACCTTCGCCGATGTCGGCGCCGAATGACAACAAGGCCCGACTGGCGATCCAGGCATAGTCACGGATATAGACCGGGCCGCCCACTGCCCAGAATTCCGGAGCCTTGAGGTCATGCCCGCCGGCGATGATCAGCACATGGGACGCGATGGTGACGTGGTTGCCGATGATCAGGCCGCCCCGTGCGTCGAGCTGGCAATGCCAGCCGACGGTGCTGTCCTCACCGATGCGCAGGCCATCGACTCCGAGGATTTCCGTATTGCGCCATACCGTCGAGCCTTTGCCGATTTTCGCCCCACCCACACGCAGCCAGAACAGGCGCAGGGTGTGGCTGGGTATCTTGCAGATGAGGATGTTGTAGGCCTGCTCCCAAGTGCGCAGCATGCGATCCCGCAAGGTCGGCCAGTTGATCCCGTAGAGCGGGATCAGGGCGCCGGCGGTTTCCCGAGTCAGCAACCGATAAAAGCGCCGGGCCAGCGGCGGCTCGATGCGCGACTGAATATCCAGATAGCTGATGAAGCACAGGGTCTGGTCTTTGATCCGGGTTTCGAAACACACTTCGTTTTCCAGCATCCAGTCATAGGTGCTCTCCAGCTCCCCGGCGCTGACACCCATTTTGCGCGCGTATTCGGGCAGGGCCTGACGCAGATTGTGCGAGTGCATCATGCGGTGCTTCATGGTCTTTCCCTCAAATCGGATGCAGTGCGCTGCGCTGTTTGTTGCAGGCGCCGGGCTTCATGCAGGTTCAAGCCCAGCAGCAGCCAGAACACTGCAATCAGCACCATGGTGAAGCTGAAATAGTGGTCAAAGAGGCCGCTGACCAAGGCCGCCATGACGCCAACCCGCGTGCCCAGCCAGATCGCGGTATCCCGGTTCAACGCCACTGCGTTGCGCGGCAGCCTGGCCTCGCGCCACCAACTGACCGTGACCGCGACGAACAGCAACATGCCGGGCACGCCAAGCTTGTAAATGTAGTTCAGCCACAGGTTCGAGATGCCCCACAGGCGAGTCCCGGGGATCGGCGGATCGACCTTGAAACCGATACCCAGCGGGAACATGCTCATGGCCTCCGGGAAGTGTGAATATTCTGCGAAGCGCACCGTGGTACTCGCGTCGTCGGCGGTGAAAAGCCCCATCAGACGCTCTTGCAGGGGCGGATAAAGCATCATCAACAAAAAACCTATGAAGACTCCGCCCATCAGCATGCGGCCAACATAAGGCACCCGTTTACGCGCCATCCAGCACATGACTGCGATCAGGCTGACCAGGGCTCCGCGGGAACCGGTGAACAGCAGGCCGGCCAACGCCAGCAAGGCCACGGCCAATCCCAGAACACGTACCGCCCCTTGACGGGTAGCACCGATGCAGAATGCCAGTGGCAGCAGCATCGCCATCGCGCCGCCGGCGATGTTCGGGTGAGTCCACGGGGTGCCCATGCGGGTCGAAAAGCCGCTGAGGCCTTGGTTGAGCGTATCCAGATTGCTGTAGCCCAAACCACCGATGATGGCAATGATCGCTGTCGAATTGCCGCTCTTGAGGTACACCGGGATCGACAGCAGCAACAGGCACAGCGTCCCGATCAACAACGCGACAATCATCTGTTCGCGCGAATGTTCATCGCTGAGCAGGCGTGGCACCAGAAACAATGGTGAAAGGTTGAACAGCCAGCGGACCCAATTGATCGGTCCGTTGCCTTCAACGTGAACCGTCAGTTGCCCGACCACGAACGGCAGGGCGCTGAACAGCATCAGTGCGATCATCCAGCGTTCGGTGCGCAGCAGATTCAGCGGCGGGGTATAGAGCGTGAACAGACGGTGCGCCAACAGGCTTGCCCAGACCAGCATCAGCAACGCCTCTGACACGGTGGTGCGGATGCCGATCTGCACCGTTGCATACGGCAAAAATGTCGACAGCACGCCGAACAGCAGCAGCCCGCGCAGCGGACGGCGGATGATCGTGAGGGCCGCCGCCACACCGATCAGAGCCGCCGTCACCTGGATTGGCGACAATAGACAGACCAGCACACCAAACACCAGTGCAATCAGTACGCCCACGGGCGTCGCGAGCGGCATCAGCGCAATTCCTCGACCATTTCGTTGAAGCGGCGACGGAAAGCGGCGACGCTATAGTTGTCCGCCCAGGCTTTGAGCGGGGCGCAATGCTCAGGTTCTGCCGTAGACAACACGCCCATCAGTCGCACCAGCGCGGCAAGGTCTGTGGGCGAAAACCGGGGGCTGTCGTGCGGCGTCACCTCATCCAGTGACGAGCCGGTGGCCACGGCTACCGGAGTGCCAGCGCTCAGGGCTTCGACCACTGGCAAGCCGAAGCCTTCGCCATACGAGGGTTGCCACAGCCGTAGTGCCTGTTGATAGACATGGTGCAGCTGGCCGTCGCTGATACCACTGATGGCGTGCAGTCCCGGGGTCTCGCGCTGTGCTGGCTGGAGGCAATCGCTGCCGCCGATCAGTACCAGGTCCGGGGTCCTGGGGAATTGTCGGCGGGCGATCTGCCAGGCGTCGAAGAAGAACGGGATGTTCTTGCGCGGCTCACGGGTGCCGACGCACAACCAAAAGCGCTCTGGCAGCGGCGTATCGAGTTCGACGGGCGCCGCCCTGAAGCCTTCCACGACATGGGGCATGACCCTGATTTTGCTGCGGGCATGGGGAAACAGGCGCACGGTTTCGTCGGCGGTGAATTGCGAGGGTGCCCAGATACGATCGGCGGCTCTGACCGAGTGACCGATGGAGAGTCGATCGGTCAGGCCATAGATCATTGCCTTCAGTGTCGAGCCATGGTTGTTCTTAATGGTCAGTTGAAACAGGTCATGCAATTGCAGGACGTAGCGCATGCCCGTGGGCTTGTGGCCAATGGGCAAGCCCATGTTCATGTTCGCCACGTAGACCTCGATCTCGGCCTCGCGCAGCGCGCCAGGCAAAAACTGCGCCTCGAAACGCAGGCGCTCGGGCAGACGATGAATGCCGTTGAGCGGCGTGGCCCACGCGGGGCAGTGTGCGATGCGCCGGATAGCATGGTCATAAGGCCCCACGCTAAACAGCTGCAACTGCACATCGGAGTGCGCGCGAAAGGCCTCTTCCAGAGCGATGTTCTGCCGCCCGATGCCGCTGTTGGGGAAGCCCGTCGCGGGCCGGTAATCCAGTCCTACGCGCATACGTGCGTGTCCTCCTGCTTGTGTAGCTGTGAGTAGATACTTTCCAGCTGTGCGGCGGACACCGACCAGTCGTGGTATTGACGCACATAGGCCCGGCCGGCCTCGCCGATTCCGGCCAGCCGCGCAGGCTGTTCAATGGCTTCAGCCAGCATCCGGGCCAAGCCCTGGGCATCGTCACAGCCCAGATAATGGGTGCCGTTGATGACCTGCAGCCCTGAACTTCCCTGCTCGGTAGTCACGACCGTAAGGCCTGCGGCCATGGCTTCCAGGACCTTGAGTTTCGAGCCGCCGCCTTCGCGCAGGGGTGCAAAGAAGATTGCCGCTTCTTTTTGTACCGTGCGCAAGTCCGGGATGTAGCCAAGCCAGTCGATGCGCGGATCTGCCCAGCGCTGTGGCCAACTGTGGGGCAAGGCATATCCGCCGATGGTCAGGCGTACCATCGGGTCGATCTGCCAGACCTTGGGCATAATCTGTTCCAGCGCCCATTGCACGGCGTCGACATTTGGCCCGTACTCGTAATTGCCAATGAACAACAGGCGGCGACTGTAGCGGTCCGGGTTGACCTGGGCGTAGTAGTCGCAATCCACGCCATTGACCACCAGACGGGTCGCACGCGAGGTCATGCGGGTCAGGCCCTTGGCATCATCTTCAGTCACGGCGACCAATTGGCGGGTCTGCGGGAAAATACGCTTTTCCCACTGCCGATAACGCCATTGATCGAAACGCACGAACGGCCGCGCCCAGCCGGGAAAGCCCAGGTAACTTGCCGCCCCCAGGCCCGACTCGATGTTGTGCTCGACCAGAATAAAAGGTTTGCCGGATTGCCTGAGCGGCGCTTCGAACGGCTGGAAGGCATAGCTGTGCTGAATCTGGATCACGTCCCAGGGTTCTTGCAGCAGGGTCTCGAACTGATCCTGCAGTGTTGGCGAAAAGCCATTGACGCTGGCCAGCATCGGCGGGTGTGCGAAGACCACCGCCAGCAACGTGCGCAGACTGCGTAACGGCCGTCGCGGCACCACGATCAGCCGCTCCAGCCACGGTTCCAGCGCATCGCGCGCAGCGTCGTCGAGTGCGGCTTTGGACTGCACCAGTAAAGTGATGCGATGTCCGCGGGCTGCGAGGTTATGCAGCAGGTGATATTCCCGTGTCTTGCCGCCGCTGGTGGTGGGCCAGGGTAAGTAGGGCAGTGTCCAGAGAATTCGCATGACTAGGGTTTCCAGGCCAGGACTTGCAGAGTGGCGGCCAACGGCATTGTCACGCCTTTGGCATCGGCCAGGTCGCGCCGGTTGCCGGTCAGAGGGTCGTACAAGGTGGCAGTGGTGATGCCGGGCAAATTCAATGGCGCGCTGCTGGCACTCCATGCCATCAGCAGGTGCGTGCCGTCGGGCTTGTCCCAGGCAATAGCGAACAGATCCGCCGGCATCGACGTGGCCGGTGGTGGATCGGCCGGTTGCAGGGTCGGCCCGGTGACATCGAGAAAGTTTTTCAGCGCGGTGTAGACAGGCTTGGGTTCGCCGTCCAGATCCAGCAGCCCGTAACTGCGGTCGCGGACGCTGGCGCGCTGATCCAGATCGCTAAGGTTGAACAGGAAGATGCGCTGATAATCCATGGTGCTCATCATCGCCAGACGACGCAGGGTGTAATCGGCCTGGCCGTCGACGCCGACCAGGTGCTGCATCTCCACCGGTCCGCTGTAGCTCGACCAGCCCCATTCGGTCGCCCACACCTGGCTGACACCTGCATCATGCAGGCTTTTGTTCAGGGTGTTGGCGAGTGTCAGAAAATCACGATCGGTCACCGAGTCCCCTTCCGGGTATTCGGAATACGGATGGTAGGCGGCGATGATGTCCTGACTGGCCAGGCCCTGATCGACCATCGACTGCAGCATCGAGCGAGTCGAGCCGCGTACCTGACCGTAATACGCAACGCCTGCGGTGACGATCGGCTTGCCTGGGAGTGCGCTGCGAATGGCACTGGCCGTGGTGGTGAGCAATTGGTAATAGGCCACCGGATCCGCCTGGGGCAGCCAGACAATGTTCGGTTCGTTCCACACCTGCCAGTGACTGACTTGCGGGTAATGCCCGGCAAGCGCGGTCATGCGTTGGGCGAAGAGGCTGTTATCCCGGGGCGGGTATTGACCCGGATTGGTGGCGCCTTGCGGCGCGCTGCTGGCAAACGTTGGTGAGCCGACCATGTAGGCCACAGTGTTGTAATTATGGAGGCGGGCGGCGCTCATCGCGGCATCCAGGTCCGTGAGGTTGTACTGCCCCAACACCGGTTCCAGCACGGGCCAATGCAGGGTCCAGCGAATCCAGTTCAGGCCCAGTTCGTCGAGCCGGGTCATTTGTTTGTCGTAGACCTGCGAGGCGAAGTACTGGAACTGTACGTTGACCCCCAGAAAATCCTTCCAGGTCACGGCGCGTTGCCCGCGCAACAGGACTTCAGCCTCCGCTGGCGGGGTAACGCAGGTCAACACACTGGCGCTGAGAACCGCCATCGCCAATAACGCTTTGCTCTTCATTCAGCGTACCTCGCAAGCATGTTGGAAGATTTCGCGAAAGCGCTCGGCCGTCAGGCTCCACACCCGCTCCCGACCCAGGACCGCGGCCCGATCAGCCCACACCTGAGCCATTTGCGGCTGTTCGCACAGGCGCGACAGGGCATCGGTCAGCGCTTGAACATTGCCCTGCGGATAGATGTCGCCGTTGCCGTGGGACACTTCCTCGGCGAACGAGCGGGCGTCCGAGGTGATCACCCCACGCCCGCAGGCTGTGGCCCACGACAACGCGCCGCTGGTGCCCCGCAGCGTGCCGAGAATCTTCAGTTTGCTCGACTCCCGGTAGGGCAGAACCATGACGTGGTGGGCCTGGATCACCTGAGGGATCTGCGCCGCGGGTAGATCCAGGTGCCAGCTGGTCAAATCCGTGAGCCCCAACTCGCGGATACGTTGGCGCAATTGCTCCAGATAGCTGCCGGAAGGGCCGAATGCCATTTCCGGTTCACTACCGCCTGCCAGGGTCAGCCGTACTTGAGGGCGCAAAGCGGGTTTTGCCACGAACAGCCGGGCGAGGGCCTCCAGCAGATCCTCGATGCCTTTGCCACGGTAGATGAAGCCGAAGTAGAGCAGTTTCAGGGGTTGCAGCGGCGGCAGCGGCACGGGTGCGATGGACAGGTTGCCGTGGGGAACCACCGCCATTTGCGCTTGCCGCAGCCTCATGCGTTGTTTGAGGCTGCGGTTGCCAGCCTGGGTCAGGGTAATCAGACGCGTCAGTTGTCGCGCCAGCTGACGCTCCTCGTGCAGACACAGCGGGTCTGCCAGGACGGTAGCGACTTCCGGCAAGGGCGAGCGCAGCGATGCCATCATCGACAGTGGCCACGGCAGGTGTTGCCTGCGCCAGACCAGCCGCTCCGGGTCGTGCACCGTCGCAGTCAGGGGCAGATGCGGAAAACGCTGGCGCAACGCTAGCAAGGCATGGAATTCGGCGAGGCGTCCGCCACCGATTTCAGCGTGCACCAGATCGAAATCGTGCCAGTCGACCTCATTCACCCGCTGTCGGGCGGCCTGGGGATCGTTGCCGACACCTTGCAGCGGGGTTCTGACACGCACGCCCAGATCCTCAAGCGCCTGCTTCAGATGACCGGCGTAGTCGGCGATGCCATTCTGCTCGGGCGGCAGCGGGGCGAGGAGGGCGATCTGCATCTCAGGATTGACTCCGATAGCGGCCAAGCCAGGTCAACACTTTCTGCGGGATCTGGAAATGCCGACGATTAAGGATGACGCCGTCAACGCGGCCAAAGGCTGTGGACAGGGTAGCGAGAGCATTCTGCAGCTTCGGCACTGTGGATTTATCGGCTTCCAGCACCAGCACGATCAGGTCGGCGTCGCGCAGGTGGATGAACGTTTCCTGGCGCGTGAAAAAGGCCGACGCGTCGATGAGCTGGATTTCACCTGGTTCTACTGGTCGGTCATCACCAACACGAACGCGGTGACCCAACTCCTGCAATAGATCGCGCAGATGTTCGACGATGAACGTCACCCCTTCGCCGGAATGGGCCGAAGTCATGCCGATGCTCAGGCCTCGCTGCGGCACCTGCTTGAGCGGCAGCACACTGTAAAGGCGATAGAGGCTGGCGGTGAACGCACTACGGTGCTGTGGCCCCTGCGTACCCAGGTCCTGCAGCGTTGTCCAGACTGGCACGCCGAATTGGGGCTCGATCTTGTCGGCATCGTGAATACGTTGATCCAGCAGGTAGAACAGGTACATCGCCAAGGCGCCGACGCCCAGGCTCAAGGGAATCGCCACTAACAACAGCATCAGGCTTTTCGGAAAGACCTTGCTGGGGTTAAACGTCGCAGGTTCGATGACTGCAATGTTGCTGATGCGTTTGTTGTCCAGCTCCTGATCGATGCGGGCTTTCTCCAGGCTGTCGGTATAGAGCGTGTAGTTCTTGGCTTCGGCTTCCAGTTCGCTCTGCAGGTGTGAGAACTGCGGTTCGAGATCCAGCGCCCGTTGCCGGTCTTTTTCCAGCTGCGCCAGTTGCCCGTCCAGTTGTTGCAACTGGACCAGCAACCGGGCATAGCTGGCCTGCTGGTCGTTCAGGATGTTCTGCAAACGGGTGAATAACGGGTTGGGCGCAATGTTTTCGGTTCTCTGCACCGTGGTGCTCTGGCTCGACCACAGGGCCTTGAGGGCCTTGATTTCGTTGTCCAGGGCCTGGACCGGTGGTGCACTTTCCTTGAATGAGCGCAGCAGCTCCTGCCGCTCGACTTCCTTGCTGTTGATCCGGTTCTGCAGGTCCTGGCGAGTGGGGTTGAGCGCCAGCTCCTTGCCGGAACTGATCAATCGAGTCTGCTTGTTGATCTGTTCCTGAATCTTGCCGATCCCGGCCTTGGTCGCGGCGAGGGAGCGCAGGGTGTTGTTGCGCTCGGTGCGCAAATCGTTGAGCCCCTGAGCGACATCGGCCAGGCGCTGGGTAATGCTGATGGCTCCCAATTGGTTGAGCAGGGTCTGAATCTGATGCTTGTGAGAAAGAATATTGGCCTGGGTGTCTTTGACCGCCTGCTCATAAAAGGCATACAGGCTGACGCGTCCGAGGGTGCGGGTTCGCTCTTCCTGATAGCGCTCGACCCAGTTGGTCAACACTGCCTGGGCAATCTGCGGGTCGTTCCAGGTCAGCGTCAGCTCCATGACGGAAGATCCCGGATCATGGCTCACCTTGAAGTTTTTCTGCATCTCTTCTGTCAGACGGTCTTCGGGCGTGCGCTGCGCCAGCAGTCCCATGACCTCCAACATCCTGCGCATGGCATTGGCCAGCCAGTCGAAGGCGATATTGGGGGCATTCTTCAGGGTCGCCATGAACCCGGAAGGCTGTGAAGCATGTGCCAGCGTTTCCATGTATTGCTGCGCCACCAGACCCGTAATCGGGCGGCCGGTGATCATGCGTTCCTCATCCAGCAGCGGATCGCGCAGAGCGCTGGGCGTGGCGATGGACTGGCGGTCGGCCAGCTCGATCGGCACGGTGCTGGTGTCGCGTCCCGGCTTGATCAGCAGCAACGCAGTCGATTCATAGCGGCTGGGCAATAGAAAAGCACCCAGCACGATGATGGTGAAGGTCGCGATGACGGTGATGCGTATCTCGCGGCGAAAAATGAAAAACAGGCGTAACAGGTCGCGGAATGAGCGAATGGTGATCATGTCGGCAATCCCTTCCGATTAATTGCTGTCACGCAAGTTGTAATTCACCCCGAAGCCCAGCGATTTCGAGAAGGGAATCAATTGGTTGAAATACATGTTCACGCCATCAACCTTGTTGCCGACCGTGGACTTGGGGACGAACACAATATCACCGCGCTGTAGCAGCACCGGGGCGCTCGGGCCACCGCTGCCTGCATAGAGCAACTTGCTGTAATCGAAGAAATAGGTCTTGTAGAGGCCATCGTCGCCCTGGCGCAGTAAGGCCACCTTGCTGGCATCGGCATCGGCGTTGATTCCACCAACGCCCACCAGCGCCTGTTCCAGGTTGGTGGCCACTGGAACCGGCAGATTGGATGGATTGCGCACGGCCCCGCCGACGAACACCACATTGCTGGGCGCCTGACTGATGTTGATGGTCAGGGCGGTTTCCCGATAGACCGGCGCCAGCTTGCCTTCCAGCTCGGTGATCAACTGCGGGATGGTCAACCCGGCGGCCTTCACTGAACCGATGTAGGGGTAGGAAAAGGTGCCGTCGTTGAGCACCGGGAACAGCGTCAGCTCATAGATCGAGTTCGCGGTAAACGCCGAGATCGACGGCGCTTCACCGGTGTTGCGCACGATACGCAAGGTATCGCCGGCATGGATACGCTCGGGCGGCAATGGTTTGCCCGCCAAGGCACGGCCCGCGTCCTGCGCCGCCTTGATCTCGGGTGAATCGGGCAGCCCGATCCGTGCGGGCGTGTTGCATGCGCACAGCAGCACGGCGCTGGCAAGCAGCAGCGTGTACTTCATTGGTCCAAAACTCCTGTCATCCATGAATAAGGCTCCCTTACGGGTAAAACGATCATGTTGGCGAGACTGCCAAGCCCAATGTTTTTGATGTCGCGGTGTGAAGTATCCGGTGTTGCCGTTGCCTCGCACGGTTCAAGGCCGCGACGCGCGCGACCTTGGTCGTGATGCTGTCGATCAGGTTTTCGGTGCGTCCGGAACCCGACCGTAGACGTCGGTAAAACGCACGATGTCGTCCTCGCCCAGGTACTCGCCGCTCTGGACTTCGATCATCACCAGATCGATCACCCCCGGATTGACCAGACGGTGGCTATGACCGGGCTTGATGAAAGTCGATTCGTTGGTGTCGAGCATGAATTGGCGCTCGTTATTGGTCACTCGGGCCATGCCGCTGACCACGATCCAGTGCTCGCTGCGGTGATGGTGCATCTGCAACGACAACGACGCCTGCGGTTTGACCACGATGCGCTTGATCTTGAAGCGTTTGCCTTCCTCCAGCACCGTATAAGTGCCCCACGGACGCGTCACGGTGTTGTGCAACAGGTACGCCGGATGACCTTGGCGCTTGAGTTCCTGGGCGATCAGTTTGACCTCCTGAGTGCGCTCGGCATCGGCGATCAGCAGCGCATCCGGGGTATCAATGATGATCAGGTTGTCCAGGCCTACGGCGCCGACCAAGCGTTTCTTTGAGTCGATGTAACAGTTGGTGACATCGTGCAACACCACCTGACCGTTGCACTGGTTGCCATTCTCGTCGGCGGGTGCCAGTTCACGAATGGCCTGCCACGAACCGATATCGCTCCAGCCGAGTTCGCAAGGCACGACGGCGACTTTTTGCGAGCGCTCCAGCAGCGCATAGTCGATGGAAATGTTCGGTACCTCGGTGAAGGTGGCGGCGTCCAGTTCGGTCTGCGATTCGTGGTCGCCTACCTTGCTGAGACTCTGCGCGAGGCATTGCCGTACCGCATCCAGCACGTCGGGGGCATGGGTTTCCAGTTCCCGCAACAACACGTCGACGCGCATGCAGAACATCCCGGCGTTCCATAGGTGCAGACCGTTCTTTAGGTATTCGCTGGCGGCGGCGGCATCGGGTTTCTCGACGAAACGCGCGACCTGGTAGCCTTTCTCATTCAGGGCCTGGCCTTTTTCGATGTAGCCAAACCCGGTTTCGGCACGGGTCGGAACCAGGCCGAAAGTCACCAGCCAACCCTCTTCGCAAAGGGCCTGCGCCGTAGCGACCGCCCCAGCGAATGCGTCGAAATCGCTGATCAACTGGTCGGCGGGGAGGATCAGCAGTTGCGCGTCATGACCGTGCAGGGCTTGCACATGTAAAGCGGCGGCAGCGATCGCCGGCGCCGTGTTGCGGCCAAAGGGTTCCAGCAAAAAGTCCAGCTGGATCTTGTGTGCATTCAACAATCGATACTCATCGACAGTGCGAAAATACACTTCGCGGTTGGTCACCGTCAGCAGGTGGTGCACACCCGGCAGGCCGCTGGCACGTTTGAAGGTTTTCTGCAGCAGACTTTCGTCATCTGGCAATCGCATGAACGGTTTGGGCATTGCTTCACGGGAGACTGGCCACAAACGGGTGCCGGCGCCGCCGGCGATAATGCAGGGAATCAGGGTGCCCATCAGTAGGCCTCTCGAGAGAAAAGCACTGCCGGAACAGTGCGCAGAAGGATGTAGAGATCGAACCACACGGACCAGTTTTCGATGTATTCAAGATCGAACTCGATGCGCTTTTCGATTTTTTCCACGGTATCTGTCTCACCACGAAAGCCGTTGATCTGCGCCAGTCCGGTGATGCCCGGCTTGACCCGATGACGCGAGGTGTACTCCTTGACAGCTTGCTCGAACAAAATGCCGGCGGCCTTGGTGGCCGTGGCATGTGGGCGCGGCCCCACCATCGACATACTGCCCGCGAACACGTTGAACAACTGCGGCAACTCATCCAGGCTGGTCTTGCGAATGAAGCGCCCGACCCGCGTGATCCTGGCATCACCCTTGACGGTCTGTTGCTCGGCGGTTGCATCAGCCTGATGGCTGTACATCGAGCGGAATTTGCACACAGTGATCAAGCGGTTGTTGTAGCCATAACGCTTTTGCCAGAACAGCACCGGCCCTCTGGAGTCCAGCTTGATCGCCAATGCGATCACCAGCAGGATCGGGGACAACAGCAGGATAGCAAGGCTCGAGAGCAGCATGTCCTCGGTGCGCTTGAACAACGGCGACCAACCGCGCAAGGGCACTTCCGAGGCATTGAACATCGGCAGGCTGGCCACTTCGGTGATGCGGTTATGGGCGTGCCGGAAGGCCACCATGTCCGGAACCAGCAACACGTTCACAGGCAGACGTCGCAGCTCGCGAATGATGTAATTCATGCGGTTTTCGGCCGACCAGGGCAGGGCGACCAGCACCTGAGTGACCTTCTCTTGGCGAATCAGGACTTCCAGGTCGCGGATGTTGCCCAGCAGGGGCAGGTTGACCATGGTTTTTGGCAAACGGCCGATGCGGTCGTCAATGAAACCCAGAACCCCCGAGCGGATATCCTGGTTCTGCAGCAGGTATTCGGCCAGCCGTTGGCCATTTTCGGTGGCGCCGAGGATCACTGCGTTCTGGAGGAAGAATCCGCGGGCCATCAGATGCTTGAAGATCAACAGCAACAGCAGGCGCTCTACGCAGAACATCACCAGGCTGGCGAGGAACCAGGCCATCAGTTGTCCGCGGGTGACGTAACCGAACAGCGCCATGGCATGTTGCATGAAGAGCAGGACACAGAATGCCGAGGACCAGATGAACAGGATCATCTTGAAGCGAGAGCGATTGCTGAAGATGCTTTCGGAATACACCCCGAGTGCCTGGAACATGAGCACGCAGACCACTGCGAACAGCACCTGCAACATCAGATAGCTTTGCGGGACTTCGGAAAGTCCGTCTTGCCAGAAGCAAAGGATCAAGAGGCCGGGCAGAATGCAGGTCACTCCATGGACCAGCCTGACGGCGAACAGGAAATACTCGATCAGACTCGTGCGGCTGAGCAGAAGACTGTCGACCGGTTGCAGTCGCATGGGGGCATCCTCATATCTTCGATCCGTGAATCCATGACTGACCTATCCGCTGAATCGGCAGAAAATGTCAATATAGTGACGTTTTTTCTATCTTTTCCAGAAAAAGCCAATATTTTGTCGATTAAGCGCTCTGTCGAAAGGCATTTCAATCCCAGCAATGAGAAGAAGCTTCGTTGTTCTCATTTCTGATGCAGGACTACTTCCAATGCGGATCGGTTATTCCCTCAAACGAGTGCTGGGGGTGAGTAAAGCCCATGAAACAGGCACTGTCATGGTGGCCGATAGCATAGAGCCAGCTGAACCTGCGTGTTTTGAGCAGGTGTCAGGCAGCGCGATAGGGATAGGATCCAATATCTGCGGGCGTCCGGGATGGGCGGTGGAGATAAAAAATATTTTTGCGGTGGGCTTTTTCGTCAGGGCGTGAGGTCAATATTTGACGCAGTGAATCGTATAACGGAGTGAAGGCATATGACGGAGCGCAGGGCAGTATTGATTCTCCATGGCAAGCAGGCGCTCAACGAGGACGTTCGCAATGCTGTGCAGCGCAAGCGCAACCATGGTTGGGAGCTTGACGTGCGGGTGACATGGGAAGGGGGTGATGCTCAGCGGCTGGTTGCCGACGCGTTGCAGGCCGGCCATCGCCGGATCATCGCCGGTGGAGGCGATGGCACGCTGCGGGAAGTCGCCGAGGCGCTGGCGCTGGCCGATACCGAAGCCAGTCTGGTTATCCTGCCGCTGGGCACGGCCAACGATTTCGCACGGTCTGCGGGCGTTCCCCTGGACATCGAGCGGGCTCTGGATTTGCTGGATGTGCCCGCACGCGCGGTGGACATGGGATCTGTAGACGGTCAGCTGTTTCTCAACATGGCCACGGGCGGATTTGGCAGCCAGGTGACCGCCAGCACTTCTGAAGATTTGAAGAAAGTGCTGGGTGGTGCTGCCTATCTGTTCACCGGGCTTTCGCGCTTCAGCGAGTTGAAATCTGCCTACGGCGAATTGAGTGGTCCGGACTTCCACTGGCGCGGTGACTTGCTCGCCCTGGGCATCGGCAATGGCCGGCAGGCGGGCGGCGGTCATCCATTGTGCCCCACCGCGTTGGCCGATGATGGCTTGCTCGATATCAGTATCCTGCCCGCGCCGCAGGAAGTGGTCGGCACCCTCAAGAGCCTGCTCGAGGGCGGTTTGGGGATCGACAATTTGTTCGTACGTGCGCGCTTGCCCTGGGTCGAGCTGAAATCTACCCGGGGGCTGGATATCAATCTGGACGGCGAGCCCCTTCGCGGTGAACAGCTGCGCTTTGAGGCCCGGCCGGCCGCCCTGCGCATTCATCTGCCCGCGCATTCACCGCTGCTGGGTGGCGCCAGGCGAATCGAGTGAAGGGCGGTCTGGCAGACGGGTGCAGATGTCCATTGGGGGGCGACTGTGTCAGTCATCCAGGCTAATGATCTGCTCTTTGACACAAAACAGCACCAGCCCTGCCACGTCGAAAATCTGCAAGCGTTTCATGATCTGCGAGCGATGGGTTTCGACGGTCTTGACGCTCAGGCCCAGGCCTTTAGCGATTTCCCGGGTGGATTTGCCGCGAACGATCAGGCGCAGGATCTCCAGTTGCCGCGCGGTCAGGTTATGGTTCTCGACCCCTTCGGCCTTGCCCGACTGACCACTCATCAGCGCTTGATTGATAACGGTGTGGGCGATGGCCGGACTCAGGTAGCGCTCGTCATTGCGTAATGCATCCAAAGCCTGCTCGATCTCGGTGGCGGTGGCGTCCTTGAGCAGGTAGCCGTGGGCTCCGCCCTCCAGGGCGCGCATGATCAACCGAGGTTCGGCGTGCATGGACAGAATCAGGACCTTGCTGCTGGGCAGCGCACGGTGCAGCCGTTCCAGGGCGTCCAGCCCGTCGCTGTCCTTCATGGAGATGTCCAGCAGGATGATGTCTGGCTTGAGGTCCAGGGTCATCTCCAGCAACTGCTCGCCATCGTCCGCCTCACCAATGACCTCATAGCCTGGTATGTCGGACAACAGCGACCGAACACCGGCACGAATCAGGGCGTGGTCATCGACCAGAAGAAGATTGCAGGTCATGAGTGCTTACTTGTCTCAGCGCTCTTGGCGCGCTCGCGGGTACGCGGGGGCCAGGGGAACAGCGCTTGAATGCGGGTGCCACAACCAGGTTTGCTATCAACCGTCAGATGCCCGCCGAGTAGCGTGGCTCGTTCCTCCATGCCCGCCATCCCTCGTTGACCCTGCGCGCCGGGATTGTGTGCCGGTGAGAAACCAAGGCCGTCATCGCAGATGCTCAACGCCAGCCCTTCGGCAAGCCGCTGAATACGCACCCGCAGATTCTTCGCCTGGGCATGGCGCAGCATATTGGTAACTGCCTCCTGAGTAATGCGAAAGGCTGCGATCGCCATTTCTTCCGGAATTCCGGCCAGTCGCTGCTGACATTCAAGGCTCCAGAGTATTGGCGTCTGAGCCAGCGTTTGCAGCAAATGCGCACGCAGACTGGCCTCAAGGCCCAAGCTGGCCAGTTGTCGAGGATTGAGGCTCGCCGACACATCCCGAACCTTGCTCAGGGTTTCATCAAGGATACTGTCAAGCATCGTGCAATGCAGGTGCAGGTCTTGAGGGGCGCGCCGCTGCAGCCATCCACATTGCAGCTTGGCGGCCGTCAGCATCTGTCCGATGTCGTCATGCAGCTCCCTGCTTAGACGGTGACGCTCGGCTTCCTGGACGTTCAGCATGTGGTCTGCCAATTCCTGAGGCTGAAACTGGATTGTGTGGTTGGCACGGCTCAGGCCGTACCAGCAGGTCAATAACGCCAGAATATTAAGCAGCGCCCACAGCAGGCTGCTGTCGTAGAGCCAGGCGACGGCGTTACACGCAGTAGTCGCCAGAATGACCGCCATTATCCAGCCAGATACTTTGTTGGAATTCATGGGCCGTAACTTCAAAGTCTTGTTGCTGCCATGCATAGCGATGAAGCCATCGGATAATCGTTGCGGATGCCTGAACGTTCATTGTCAGTTCCGTTAAGAGGGACAACGTAGCGCGCCTGCTCTCGAGTATGTGTGTGCACAAAGCGCTCTTGGACTTTCAACAGGTGTTCAAACAATGACAAAGGCACTGTAATCGCGGCCGCCGATCTTACCTTAAATGCCGGTGCAATCAGCGCCGAGTATAAATAAGCCTGTCCGTTAACAGTCGGGCAATCTGTACTGCTTGCGCACCGATACTGCTGATGAACGCCGAGAGACGACCTGTATTTGCGCGAAAAGTGTGTGCAGTGTTTCGTCCTGGCACCCTGTCGTCGGGGCGGTAAGCGCTTTGGGCTGCGGTTTCAACGCCTGGATCAGCGGTCGGCTCACCGGCTAATGCCGAAACCCTGATGAGGGGCGGGCCCAGGCACCGGCAACACCACTGAACCGGCTTGGTTGCTCTGCATCTGGCTGATTGCGCAAAAACAACGCAAGTGCTCAAGCAGTTCCTTTTGCTCGCTGTCGTCCAGCGGCAGCAGACCCGTAAGCGGGTCGACCAGTTCGACCTGCCAGGACAGCAGGCAAAGGCATTGTCGCAGACACACCAGCGTGTTTGGCAAAAGAGGTCCGGCGACGCTGGCGCCATGCAGCAAATGACGAATCTGTCGAGCAAAACTGGCAATGGACGGCACCGCGGCGACGTCCGCCTTGCCGGCGATCTGCCGCAGTGTATCGAGCAGGCAATCGATTGCGTCCCTGTCGTCGCGGATCAGTTCCAGATGGCTCAGGCATTCGTCGGCGCGGCTAACAAGCGGGTACGCCTCGCTGAGAAAATCGCCGGGCGTTTGCTGCCATTCGTCGTTGCCATTCAGCATCTGAGGTCTTCACTCTTCATGGATAGCGATCCAGGATCACGCGGGGCGAGTGGGCCAAAGTTAATGCCGAAGGCGAATGAAAGTCTGTAGGGCGTTTCTGAATATCGTGAATCGTTTGCAGTCAATGGAAAACGATCGCGTGCAATACCGTCCCTGGTGTTCCGGTTTCTCGGCTCCGTGATAACGGGTTTCGGGGGATCGAGAGATTCCACAAGCACGACCACGTACCTGACTCCATTCATTCAGTGAGAATGACGTCACAATAATGGCTATTAGAAACCACGAATATCAGGTTTGCCCTGATGACGAATAAGGAATACCCCTAGAAGCCATGCGGCAAGCCTGTCCCGGGCCACGCTGAAGGCATGTATATCCGGGTGTTCTACTGTCCGACAGTCAAGCATGATGTTAATGTGATATCAACTATGGCGCAGGGGATTTTTCTACATTAAGGTCTGCCCCGGCGCTGCCGATAAAAGATAGGCGGACTTACTTGAACCCTGCTCCAGGAGCAACAGATGGCTGGCATTCTCGACACGGTAGACCAACGTACACAGCTGGTAGGTGAGAACCGCCTGGAAATTCTCATGTTCCGCCTGGCCGGTCGACAGCTGTTCGCGATCAACGTGTTCAAGGTGCAGGAAGTGCTGCAATTGCCCAAGTTGACCCTGATGCCGCAGCGCCATCCGTTCGTCTGCGGCGTGGTCAACCTGCGCGGGCAGACATTGCCGGTCATTGACCTGTCTCAGGCAATCGGCATGCGTCCGCTGGTGCCAGGCGCATCGAGTACCATCATTGTCACTGAATACAACCGCTCCGTTCAGGCCTTTCTGGTAGGCGGTGTTGATCGTATCGTCAACATGAACTGGGAAGCCATTCTGCCGCCACCGACCAGCGCAGGACGTCAACATTACCTGACCGCCATCAGCAAGGTCGACGATCAACTGGTTGAAATCATCGATGTCGAGAAAGTACTTGCCGAGATCGTGCCCTACAACGCCAAGGTCTCCCGCGATAAACTCGAAGACCCGGTGCTGGCGCTCGCCCGCGGGCGTGAAGTGCTGCTGGTGGATGACTCCAACGTAGCGCTCTCGCAGCTGCGTGACACGCTGGGCCAGCTTGGCGTGAAGATGCACGTTGCCAGCGACGGGCTCAAGGGGTTGAACATGCTCAAGGCCTGGGCTGACAGCGGGGAGGTGATGACTGACAAGTTGCTGATGGTGTTCACCGACGCCGAGATGCCGGAAATGGATGGCTATCGATTGACTACCGAGATACGCAACGATCCTCGCCTGCGCGGTCTTTACGTGGTGCTTCATACCTCTCTGTCGGGCAGCTTCAACGAATCGATGGTCAAAAAGGTCGGCTGTGACAATTTTCTGTCCAAATTTCAGCCGGACAAACTGGTGGACGTGGTGCGTGAGCGCTTGATGCTCGACAACTGAGACGCCTCCAGGCTTTCTTTGAGCCCCTTGCTGTATGGAGGGGCTTTTTTACACCTGTACCGTTCGCTGACGCAAAGGCTCCTATAAAGTATGGGTTTTGTGCCCAGCCATAAGGACGCGTCCATGCTGCACCTCAGCGCGCTATACCGCTATCCCCTGAAATCCTGCAAGGCGGAGCCACTGCAACAGGCCGCCTTCGATGACTTGGGGCTGACTGGTGATCGACGCTGGATGCTGGTAGACGAAAGCAGCGGCCGCTTTTTCACTCAGCGCGCTTTGCCTGGCATGTCACAGCTTTCGGTGCAGTGGAACGAGCACGGCGGCATTACGCTTTCGGCGCCGGGACTCACTGCGCTGGATGTCGCGCTCCCCGAGAATGTCGAGGACAACCTGCGGGGTGTCACCGTCTGGCGCGATACGTTGCGAGTGCCTGACGCTGGCGATGAAGCGGCACAGTGGGTCAGCGACTTCATCGGCAAAACTGCGCGCGTCGTGCACATACCCAAGGATCGCGCCCGCGGCCTGCCGCCGGGCTACGGTTGCGTCGATGACAAGGTCGGATTCGCAGATGGCTTCCCGCTGCTGTTGATTGGTCAGGCATCACTGGACGATCTGTCGACCCGGATTGGCCGTCCTCAGGAGATGCTGCGTTTTCGCCCGAACCTGGTCGTGGAGGGCGCTGAAGCCTTCGCCGAAGACGGATGGAAGCGCATTCGCATCGGAAAATTGGAATTCCGACTGCTCGGCGGTTGCGCGCGTTGCATCCTTACCACGCTTGATCCCGCTACGGGTGAACGCAGCGATGATCGCGAGCCGTTGACTACGCTCAAGACCTATCGGGAGGAAGAAGGCCAGATCTGGTTCGGCCAGAACATGGTCAGCGATGGAGCGGGTGTCGTGGAGCTTGGAATGAAAGTGGAAGTATTGGAATGAGTGTTTGTTAATCCGCGTTAATCGGTGGGCTGACCGGCGGTGGCGAATCCTGGAACGCCCCCGCTGGCAGTCAGCTCTACTGAATCCGCATATTCACAAGTCATCGAAGAAGCGTTCGTGCCAGTCCACCAGCGGCTGTGGCGCATTGAGCTTTTGACCATAGATCACTGCGTAAGACAGCACGTTCTGCACGTACTGACGTGTCTCGTCGAACGGGATGCTTTCGACCCACACATCGAACGCCAGATGGTTTGCGCCTCTGAGCCACTGCTTCACGCGGCCGGGGCCAGCGTTATAGGCTGCCGAAGCCAATACCCGATTCCCGTTGAACATGGTGTGGACCTGACTCAGGTAGGCCGCTCCCAACTGAATGTTCTTGTCCGGGTCCAGCACCTGTGCGGGTGAGGCCAGCGGAATGCTGAATTTGCGCGCCGTTTCCTTGGCCGTTGCCGGCATCAGTTGCATCAGGCCACTGGCGCCGACGCCCGAGCGGGCATCGTCCATGAAGGCGCTTTCCTGGCGGGTGATAGCGAACACCCAGCTGGAGTGCAGACCGCGAATCTGTGCCTCGCGCACCAGCGTATCGCGGTGGGCCATGGGGAAGCGGATGTCCAGATCGTCCCAATACTGGGCCTGGCTGATAGTGCGAATGGCCGGGAAGTACCAGCGCATGTCATAGGCCAGTTTGGCCTGGGCGACCATTTCGTCACGGTTGAAATGGCGAGTCACGTGATACCACTCGCGGCGACCGTTCACCACTTCGCCGCGATCGTAGAATTCCAGCGCACGCCGCACACCCGCAGTGTTACGCACCTTGTTGATGGTGGCCTGGGTGAGCGGCAATGGCCTGTTGTTGAGCATATAAGGCGTCTGCGTGCGATCTGCGGCCAGGAAACCGTAGAAGTCACGCTCCTTGGCCACAGCCTTGTACATCGCCGGCAGCAACGGACTGTTGGGTTGCGACAGTTCCAGAGAACGGGCCTGCCAATAACGCCAGCGGTTGGTGGTCGCCAGATCCTGGGGCAGACGTCGGGTCAGTTCATAGGCGTCGTTCCAGCGGCCAAGACGCAGCAACAGCCGCAGACGCCACTCGGTCACGGTGTCGTCACGCAGGTCCGGGTCGTACCGGGTCATCAGCCCCAGGGCGCGGTCATCATAGCTGCGCGCTAGGGTCAGGCCGATTTCCTTGGCGATCTGCACCTGTTCTTCATGGGAAAAATGCAACATCGGTGCATAGCTGTCGAGCAACTCCATTGCCCGTTGCGGATCCTGCTTGGCCAGCCGGCGCAAACCCAGACCGACCACATCGGACATGGCCTCATCGGCGGGCATGAATTGCCCTTGGCTGTTGACCATTTCAGGCTTCTGAGCCACGGCGATCAGCAGACGACCTTGAGGGGCGAGGGTGGTCATGCTGTTGACCAACTGGTTGGCCAGCGCATAGTTGCGCGCCTGTGCCGCCAGCTTGGCGCGCTGCCAGCGCTTCTGTTCGGTCAGTTGGCCTTCCACCGCCCATTGGGTAAAGAAGGCGTCACAGGCAGTTGGCAGGGTTTTGCCGGTCATCCACAGTTTTTCCGCGTTGGCGTAGCCTTCCGAACGCAGGTTGTGACTTAACTGATAGGAGCCATAAAGGCAGTCCAGCTCGGTGAAGTTGAGTTTGGGATCGTAATATTTGACGAACGGCTGCCAGTCCCCGCGCGAAGCCAGCAGGCGCAACCAGCGCAGCTTCATAAAGTTGGCCTGCGGCAGATCGCCGTGCTCGGCAAGGAAGCGCTCGACTTCATCGTCACTGGCGCTGTTCAGCCGAGCGGTCAGCTCGTCGTACGCCAGATAGGGCTCCAGTGGATAATCGGCCAGTGCCGAGCCGTACAGGCGATACGGGCCAGCATCGCCCTTGGCCAGGGCTCGCTTGGCTTGATCGTAATACTGACGTTGGGTGGCGAGGTCGACCGCTTGGACGGACTGAGCTGCGGTGGCCGACAGAAGCAGGCAGGACAAAAGGCTGAACAAACGACTGCGCATGAGACTTCCGTGCAGATGGACCGTTAAAAGTGTCGCTAGCTTAGCCTGTTGCCAGCGCCGGTTGAAGCGCTCACTTGTCGGTAGTCATAGATGGAAACAAACGTCCGGTTCAGAGGCGCAGTACGCGCGTTGACAATGGGGCCGAACACAGCCTGGCGCTACTCTAAATTGCAGATCCCTGCCCATGCTTTACACAACCGCGAGCCTCCGACATCCAATCCCCCACCTACCGGGTATCTCAGGTAGAATGCGCCCCCGGTTTTTGGAGAAGCTCATGACCCTGCTCAAATTCACCGATGTGTCCCTTGCGTTCGGCGCCATGCCGTTGTTGGACAAGGTGTCCTGGCAGATCGCCCGTGGAGAGCGGGTCTGCATCATCGGTCGCAACGGCACCGGCAAATCCAGCATGCTGAAGCTGGTCAAGGGCATTCAACTGCCCGATGACGGCAGTGTCTGGCGTTCGCCGGGCCTTAAGATCGGCGAGTTGCCTCAGGAATTGCCCGTGGCCGATGGCCGCACCGTGTTCGATGTCGTAGCCGAAGGCCTGGATGGCGTAGGCGCTCTGCTCGCCGAATATCATCACTTGAGCCAGAACATCGTCACCGCCGAAGACCTCGACAAGCTCATGCATGTGCAGTCGGATCTGGAAGCCCGTGACGGCTGGCGCCTGCAGCAATTGGTCGACAGCACGCTCAGCCGCCTGCAACTGCCGGCCGACAAGACTCTGGCTGAACTGTCCGGGGGCTGGCGTCGCCGTGTGCTGCTGGCCCAGGCGCTGGTTTCCGAGCCAGATCTGCTGCTGCTCGACGAACCGACCAACCACCTGGATATCGGTGCGATCGCCTGGCTCGAAGAAGCCCTGAAAGAGTTCCAGGGCGCCGTCCTGTTCATCACCCACGACCGCTCCTTCCTGCAAAACCTCGCCACCCGCATTCTCGAGCTGGACCGTGGCGGTCTTATCGACTGGAATGGCGACTACGCCAGCTTCCTGGTGCACAAGGAGGCCATGCTCTCCGCCGAAGAAACCGCGAACGCGCTCTTCGACAAGCGTCTGGCGCAGGAAGAAGTCTGGATTCGCCAGGGTATCAAAGCGCGTCGTACCCGTAACGAAGGCCGTGTGCGCGCACTCAAGGCCTTGCGCGTCGAGCGTGGCGAACGTCGCGAGCGCACCGGCAAGGCCAACATTCAGCTGGACACCGCTGATAAGTCCGGCAAGCAGGTCATGGTGCTGGACAACGTCAGTTTCGCTCACCCGGGCGGCCCGATGCTGATCAAGGATTTTTCCATGGTCCTGCAGCGCCAAGACCGCATTGGTCTGCTGGGTGCCAACGGCACCGGCAAGACTACGCTGCTCAAGCTGATGCTCGACAACCTCAAGCCCACCGGCGGCTCGGTTGAGGTGGGGACGCGGCTGGATGTCGCGTATTTCGACCAGTTGCGGCACCAGCTCGATCTCGAAAAAACCGTGATTGACAACGTCGCCGAAGGGCGGGACTTCATCGATATCGACGGCCAGAGCCGCCATGTGCTGAGCTACCTGGGCGATTTCCTGTTCAGCCCCCAGCGTGCGCGCACGCCGGTCAAGGCGCTGTCGGGTGGCGAGCGTGCGCGTTTGCTGCTGGCCAAGTTGTTCAGCAAGCCGGCCAACCTGCTGGTGCTCGACGAACCGACCAACGACCTGGACGTTGAAACCCTCGAGCTGCTTGAAGAAGTGCTATTGACCTTCAAAGGCACCGTACTGATGGTCAGCCACGACCGGGCATTTCTCGATAACGTGGTCACCAGCACTCTGGTGTTCGAAGGTGAGGGCAAGGTGCGTGAGTTCGTCGGTGGCTATCAGGACTGGCTGCGTCAGGGCGGTTCGCCGCGTTTGCTGGGCGTGACGGAAAGCAAATCCGGCAAGGCTGACTTGAACTCGGCGATCGTCACGCCTGAGGCAACTCCCGCGTCGGTTCAGGAAGCTGCGCCTTCAGTCAAGAAAAAGCTCAGCTACAAACTCCAGCGCGAGCTTGAAGCTCTGCCGGGTGAAATCGATGCCAAGGAGAAGCAGATCGCTGTTGTAGAAGCTCAGATCGCCGATCCGGCCTTCTACCAGCGTCCGGCGGCTGAGACTGCCAAGGCCCTGGCTTCGCTTGAGCAGTTGAATAAGGAGCTGGACGTGTTGGTTGAGCGTTGGGCCGAGCTGGACGAATAATCCGCTAACGCGCTGCAACAAAAAGCCCGAGGCCTTTCAAGGATTCGGGCTTTTTGTTTAACCGCTCGATTACTGGGGCGTCTTGACCAGACGTACTGCCAGAACGTCGCAAGGCGCTCCGTGAAGCACATCATTGGCCGTGGAGCCCAGAAGCAGAGCCAGGCCATGACGGCCATGAGTGCCGACGACGATCAGGTCGACATGATGTTCCTTCGCCAGTTGATGGATTTCATGACGAGGCTGGCCATAGGTCAGATGACTGTCGCCGGTCTTCACTTCCGGGTATTTGTTTTTCAGTCTGTTGAGCTTTTCCTTCGCCTGGTCGAACTGTTGTTGCTGAAGTTGCGAGAGATCCATCGGCACATCGCCGCCAAAGGCCATCGCCATCGGTTCGACAATGTGCACCAACGACAGCTTGGCGTTGCTGGCAAGGGCGAGGTTCATTGCGCGCTTGATCACCGGGTCGCACTCTTCAGTGAGGTCCACGGCTACCAGAATATGTTCATAGGACATGGGATGTTCCTTCTGAGGTTTGCGATGTTTGGGATTATGGCTTTTTTCACGCGCATCTGGGCACGCCTTTGTGTTTTGCCCGCCGCTTGCCGCGACGGGGGCATACAGATATGACGGCGTGGATAGTGCTGTCAATCATTGCTGTGGTTTTAAGTCCTCTGGTATGGCTTCGGCCGTCGCGTTCACAGAGTGGCCGCATGGCCATGCGCATGGAGGCCCGGCGGATGGGTCTTGCCATGCAATTGATCCCGCAGGAGTGGCCTCACTGGCTGCCCGTGGAGCCGCCAGGCACGTGCGCACAATATCACCGGCCGCGCGCCTCTCGCGAGCCGGAAACATGGGTGTACTGGCAGATGGCACCCGGAGTCTGGGTTAACCAGTGGCGCGAGGCCTGCGACGATTGGCGCCTGCTTTCGCAGCTTCAGACACTGCCGGCCGATGTGTACAAGGTCGAAGCGGGCAAGCAGTTGATCGCGCTGTACTGGGCCGAAAGGGGTGATGTGCAAGTATTGCAACGTATTGCCTCGGTGCTCAAGGCGTTGGCGTAGGAAGAAACACCTGGGGAGACAAATTGCAGGCAATAAAAAGCCCGATAGCAACATCGGGCCGGGGTTGGCCAGGCAGGCCGTAATTTTGGGTGTTTTGCGGTGCAAGACTGCAAAGACGTACTGATTCGTTTCACCGCTTTTCTGAAAAGCGACCCGTCTTGATGCGCAGTGAGCTGAATGTAGACCTCATTGGTGCGTTTGTCTGCCATGGATGCCGTTATCTTCCCGGATCCACCTACCGGTCGTCGTTTCCGGTGACGACCTGTGCTCCTCCATTAGGTGCACTCATCGATCTGACTGCTGACTTATCCTGTGTGCTTTTTACCTGCGATTTGCCGGTTTTGCCCGCTGTCTGGCGAATTGACAATTACTGGAATATGGCCGAAGGTAGGCGCACCCAAATCAAACGGGCGTATGAATTGAGCGTTTGCCACAGCAATGCTTCGACAAACGCCCGAATCGTGTCGACGGGGTGCCTGGCGTTTGGTGTTCGCATTGACGGTAACGTCGGTGCCTGCCGCCGGACTTCAGCGTCTGATGCGCATTGTTCAGCTTCCATATCGTGGAGATCAGTTGATGATTTACGAAGGTAAAGCCATCACGGTTAAGGCTCTTGAAAGTGGCATCGTCGAATTGCAATTCGACCTCAAGGGTGAGTCCGTCAACAAGTTCAACCGCCTCACCCTCAATGAATTGCGTCAGGCTATCGAAACCATCAAGCTCGACAGTTCAATCAAGGGCGTCATCGTCACCAGCGGCAAAGACGTTTTCATCGTTGGCGCCGACATCACAGAATTCGTCGATAACTTCAAGCTGCCGGATGCCGAACTGGTCGCCGGTAACCTTGACGCGAACAAAATCTTCAGTGATTTCGAAGACCTCAACGTGCCCACGCTGGCCGTGATCAACGGTATCGCCTTGGGTGGTGGACTGGAGATGTGTCTGGCCGCCGACTTCCGTGTGATGTCCGCGACGGCCAAGATTGGCCTGCCAGAAGTCAAGTTGGGCCTCTACCCCGGTTTCGGCGGCACCGTTCGCCTGCCACGTCTGATCGGCGTTGATAATGCGGTCGAGTGGATCGCTTCCGGCAAGGACAACCGCGCCGAAGACGCCCTGAAAGTGGGCGCAGTGGATGCGGTCGTTGCGCCTGAGAAGTTACAGGAAGCTGCCCTGGACCTGATCACACGCGCCATTTCCGGTGAGTTCGACTTCAAGGCCAAGCGCCAGCCGAAGCTGGACAAGCTGAAACTCAATGCCATTGAGCAGATGATGGCGTTTGAAACCGCCAAGGGTTTCGTTGCCGGTCAGGCCGGTCCTCACTATCCGGCCCCGGTCGAAGCGATCAAGACCATCCAGAAAGCCGCAAACTTCGGCCGCGACAAGGCGCTGGAAGTAGAAGCCGCAGGCTTTGTGAAAATGGCCAAGACCTCGGCCGCCGAGAGTCTGATCGGCCTGTTCCTGAATGATCAGGAACTGAAGAAGAAAGCCAGGATTTACGACGAAGTTGCCAAAGATGTGAAGCAGGCTGCGGTATTGGGTGCCGGCATCATGGGTGGCGGTATCGCCTATCAGTCGGCTGTCAAGGGCACGCCGATCCTGATGAAAGACATTCGCGAAGAGGCCATTGAGCTGGGCTTGAACGAGGCTTCCAAGCTGCTGGACAAGCGCGTCGAAAAAGGCCGCCTGACCCCGGCGAAGATGGCTGAAGCCTTGAACGCGATTCGGCCGACCTTGTCCTACGGCGATTTCGGTCACGTCGATCTGGTGGTAGAGGCGGTCGTCGAGAATCCGAAGGTCAAGCAGGCCGTGCTTTCGGAAGTGGAAGGGCAGGTGCGGGAAGACACTATCCTGGCATCCAACACTTCGACCATTTCCATCAGTCTGCTGGCCAAAGCGCTCAAGCGGCCCGAGAATTTTGTCGGCATGCACTTCTTCAACCCGGTGCACATGATGCCGCTGGTCGAAGTCATCCGCGGCGAGAAGTCCAGCGAGGTCGCGGTCGCGACCACCGTGGCCTACGCCAAGAAAATGGGCAAGAATCCGATCGTGGTCAACGACTGCCCGGGCTTTCTGGTCAACCGCATTCTGTTCCCTTACTTCGGAGGTTTCGCCAGACTGGTCAGCGCTGGCATCGACTTCGTGCGCATCGACAGGGTCATGGAAAAGTTCGGCTGGCCAATGGGCCCGGCCTACCTGATGGACGTGGTCGGCATCGACACCGGCCACCACGGTCGCGATGTAATGGCCGAGGGCTTCCCGGACCGCATGAAGGACGATCGTCGCTCTGCCATTGACGCCCTGTATGACGCCAAGCGCCTGGGCCAGAAAAATGGCAAAGGTTTCTACGTCTACGAGACCGACAAGAAGGGCAAGCCGAAGAAGGTCGTCGATGCTTCCGTTCTGGAAGTGCTCAAGCCGGTGATTTACGAACAGCGCGAGGTCAGCGATGAAGACATCATCAACTGGATGATGATACCGCTGTGCCTGGAAACCGTGCGTTGCCTGGAAGACGGCGTCGTCGACAGCGCAGCCGAAGCCGACATGGGCCTGATCTATGGCATCGGTTTCCCTCCGTTCCGGGGCGGCGCGCTGCGCTACATCGATTCGATCGGTGTCGCTGAGTTCGTTGCCTTGGCTGACAAATACGCTGATCTGGGCGCTTTGTACCACCCCACTGCGAAGCTGCGCGAAATGGCCAGGACCGGCCAGCGCTTCTTCGGTTAAGTGCCCAACGAACAGGTGAAAATATGAGCTTGAATCCGAGAGACGTCGTGATTGTCGACTTCGGTCGTACGCCGATGGGCCGCTCCAAGGGTGGCATGCACCGTAACACTCGCGCCGAAGACATGTCGGCGCACCTGATCAGCAAACTGCTCGAACGCAACAGCAAGGTCGACCCGGCGGAAGTCGAGGACGTGATCTGGGGCTGCGTCAACCAGACCTTGGAGCAGGGCTGGAACATTGCGCGCATGGCGTCGCTGATGACTCAGATCCCCCACACGTCGGCTGCGCAAACGGTCAGTCGCCTGTGTGGCTCATCAATGAGCGCGCTGCACACTGCCGCTCAGGCGATCATGAGCAACAACGGTGATGTGTTCGTCATTGGCGGTGTCGAGCACATGGGACACGTCGGCATGATGCACGGCGTGGACCCGAACCCGCACTTGTCGCTGTACGCAGCCAAAGCCTCGGGGATGATGGGGCTGACGGCTGAAATGCTCGGCAAGATGCACGGGATCACCCGTGAGGCACAGGACGCGTTCGGCGTGCGTTCGCACCGTCTTGCGCAACAGGCGACCGTGGAAGGCAACTTCAAGGACGAAATCATCCCCATGCAGGGGTATGACGAGCATGGCTTCCTTAAGATGTTCGACTTCGACGAGACCATCCGTCCTGAAACCACGCTGGAGAGTCTGGCTGCGCTCAAACCTGCTTTCAATCCAAAAGGTGGTACCGTGACCGCCGGCACTTCGTCGCAGATCACTGATGGCGCTTCCTGCATGATCGTGATGTCGGGTCAGCGCGCGATGGATCTGGGCATTCAGCCTATGGCAGTCATTCGTTCCATGGCGGTGGCGGGTGTCGATCCTGCAATCATGGGTTACGGCCCGGTTCCGGCGACGCAGAAAGCGCTCAAGCGCGCGGGTCTTGGCATTGCCGATATCGACTACTTCGAGCTCAATGAAGCCTTCGCTGCACAGGCGCTGCCTGTGTTGAAAGATTTAAAAGTCCTCGACAAGATGGAACAGAAGGTTAACCTGCACGGCGGCGCTATCGCTCTGGGTCACCCGTTTGGTTGCTCGGGAGCGCGTATTTCCGGCACCTTGCTCAATGTCATGAAGCAGAAGGGCGGCACTTTGGGTGTTGCCACGATGTGCATCGGCCTGGGCCAGGGCATCACCACCGTGTTCGAACGCGTTTAATCGGTGTGAGTGTGCAAGCCGGGGCCAGGTGCCCCGGCTTTTGCTTTTCTCGGGAAATGTTTTTGAATTTTTTGCGTCAATCCATAAGGTCAGCAGCATGCAGTTGAAGCCAGGTCTGTATCGACACTATAAGGGCCCCGAGTACCGCGTATTCGGTGTCGCGAAGCATTCCGAGACCGAAGAGGAAGTGGTGTTCTATCAGGCCCTATATGGCGAATACGGGCTATGGGTGCGTCCTTTGACCCTGTTTCTGGAGTCAGTAGAGGTTGACGGCGAGCAAGTGCCGCGCTTTGCTTTGGTCCAGGCCGAACCTGAGCTTTTTTCAAGGTCGTAAAGCGAGACCTTGCAGTAGCCGGTGCTTGACCTCACCTTGCAGCCACTATATATAGCGGGGCCTCGACGGCTCCAACGTCTTTTTTTCTTGCATTAGGAATTTTCCGATCCATGGGCAAATCGCTGGTCATTGTGGAATCCCCGGCTAAGGCCAAGACCATCAACAAGTATCTGGGTAGCCAGTACGTGGTGAAGTCGAGTATCGGCCATATCCGAGACCTGCCCACCAGCGGTTCGGCGAGTGCCGCCAAAGAGCCTGCTGCCAAGCGCGGCAAGACCGCGGCTGAAGCGCCTGTGCTGTCGCCCAAGGAAAAGGCCAAGCGCCAGCTCGTTGCGCGCATGGGCGTCGACCCCGACCACGGCTGGAAAGCCAAGTACGAAATCCTTCCCGGCAAAGAGAAGGTGATCGACGAGCTGCGCCGTTTGGCCAAGGATGCCGACACCATCTACCTCGCGACGGACTTGGACCGCGAAGGGGAAGCCATTGCCTGGCACCTGCGCGAAGCCATTGGTGGAGACGACCAGCGCTACAAGCGCGTGGTGTTCAACGAAATCACCAAGAAGGCGATTCAGGAAGCCTTCTCCAAACCCGGCGAGCTGGACATCGACCGTGTTAACGCACAGCAGGCGCGTCGCTTCCTCGACCGGGTTGTGGGTTACATGGTCTCGCCGCTGCTGTGGCAGAAGATCGCCCGTGGCCTGTCCGCAGGTCGGGTGCAATCGGTCGCCGTGAAGCTGGTGGTGGAGCGCGAGCGCGAGATTCGTGCGTTCATCCCGGAAGAATACTGGGAAGTCCACGCTGATCTGGGGTCTGCCAAAGGTGCCAATGTGCGCTTTGAAGTGGCCAGAGAGAAGGGAGAAGCCTTCAAGCCGCTGAACGAAGCCCATGCCATGGCGGCGCTGGAGAAACTCAAGGTTTCGTCCTATACCATCGCCAAGCGCGAAGACAAACCGACCAGCAGCAAGCCCTCCGCGCCATTCATCACGTCCACCCTGCAACAGGCGGCGAGCAATCGTCTGGGTTATGGCGTGAAGAAAACCATGATGATGGCCCAGCGCTTATATGAAGCCGGCTACATCACCTACATGCGTACCGACTCGACCAATCTGTCGGCGGACGCAGTGGCCATGGCGCGCACTTACATCGAGACCGAGTTCGGCAAGAAATACCTCCCGGATTCGCCGAACGTCTATAGCAGCAAAGAAGGCGCGCAAGAGGCTCACGAAGCGATTCGTCCCTCCGATGTCAATACTCATCCGAGCAAGCTTTCAGGTATGGAGCGTGATGCCGAGCGCCTGTACGAACTGATTTGGCGTCAGTTCGTAGCCTGTCAGATGCCGCCTGCACAATACCTCTCGACCACCGTCAGCGTGGCGGCGGGCGACTTCGAACTGCGTGCCAAGGGCCGTATCCTCAAGTTTGACGGTTATACCCGCGTGTTGCCGCAAATGAGCAAACCTGGCGACGACGACGTTCTGCCCGACATGGCTCAGGGCGATAGCATGAAGCTGATCAAGCTCGATCCGAGCCAGCACTTCACCAAGCCGCCGGCGCGCTACTCGGAAGCCAGTCTGGTAAAGGAGATGGAGAAGCGTGGTATCGGTCGTCCTTCGACTTACGCAGCGATCATCTCGACTATCCAGGACCGAGGTTATGTGGCGTTGCACAACCGTCGCTTCTACTCGGAAAAAATGGGCGACATCGTCACTGAGCGACTCTCCGAAAGTTTCTCCAACCTGATGGACTACGGCTTCACGGCCGGCATGGAAGAGAACCTCGATGACGTGGCCCAAGGCGGACGCGACTGGAAAAGCGTACTCGACGAATTCTACGGCGACTTCAAGAAGAAGCTGGAAGTGGCCGAAGCCACCGGCAGTGGCATGCGGGCCAACGAGCCGGTCATGACTGATATCCCGTGCAAGGTCTGCGGACGGCCGATGCAGATCCGTACGGCGTCCACGGGGGTGTTCCTGGGGTGCTCTGGATACAGTCTGCCGCCCAAGGAGCGCTGCAAGGCCACCGTCAACCTCACGCCAGGTGACGAGATCGCCGAGGACGATGAGGGAGAATCCGAATCCCGCGTATTGCGCGGCAAGCATCGATGCCCGATCTGTAGCACGGCGATGGATGCGTACCTGCTCGACGAGAAACACAAGCTTCACATCTGCGGTAACAACCCGGATTGTGCGGGTTACGAGGTCGAAGAGGGCACGTATCGCATCAAAGGGTATGAAGGCCCCAGCGTAGAGTGTGACAAGTGTGGCGGCGAAATGCAGCTCAAGACCGGCCGTTTCGGCAAGTTTTTCGGCTGTACCAACTGCAAGAATACCCGCAAGCTGCTGAAGAGTGGCGAGGCGGCACCGCCGAAGATGGACCCGGTGAAGATGCCCGAACTCAAGTGCGACAAGGTCGATGATACTTACATCTTGCGCGACGGCGCCTCGGGTCTTTTCCTGGCCGCGAGCCAGTTTCCGAAAAACCGCGAGACCCGTGCTCCGCTGGTGCTCGAAATCGTGCCGCACAAGTCGGAAATCGATCCGAAGTATCACTTCCTGTGCGAAGCGCCACAGAAAGACCCTGATGGCCGAGCGTCCGTGATTCGTTACAGCCGTAAATCCAAGGAGCAGTATGTGCAGACCGAGGTGGAGGGCAAGCCTACTGGCTGGCGCGCGTTCTACGACGGCGGCACCTGGAAGGTCGAAGACAAGCGCTGACGCCTTGATGTCAGCTTGAAAGCGACTGGCGAGTATCCACGCTTTGCGTTAAAAGAATCCCTTGATGCCCTGGTGTGCATCGGGGGATTTTTTTCACGGGTTGGCTCGCTTGAATTTCATTGATGTGGAGGCCGCTGTCATGGCTCATGAACTCTATACCCGCACCAATCAAAAGATTTTCTTCGCTGGCCTGGCGCTTGAGGCGATGGCCAAAGCCAGGGAAAGCAGGGTGATGAACGCGCAGGGGCTGGAGCAGGCCGAACGCGAGTCGGCAATTTTTCATCTTTATGGCGCTCTGCTGGGGCTGTGCCACGAAATCGCTGGTTTCTACCGCCTGCCGCAAGCAAATACGCCACGCGCCGAGGATTTGCTGACCCCCCAGGTGCTGGAAGCCATTGCTATCCCTGAGATGGGGGAGCTGGTGGAGCTGGCACAACAGCGGGAAACCTGGCTGGCGCAGTTGCTGGTTTCATACAGCGCGCTATTTCAACCGCCCAGGGCACCGAAAAAGCCAAAGGGTGATGTAACGCAGCCGCTGATAATTGCAGTACCTGTTGAGGGCGAGATTGAGCCAGAGCTGACTTGTGAAGAAATGGAAAGCTGGCGTCAGCAGCTCAAGGGGCTGGCGATTCGCTTTCGGGAAGGACTGAGCGAGTGTTAACGCAGAATGATAGGTGGGCTAGGGCGTGAGTCCTCAGGCTGTTACAATGCGCGCATTTCGTGGAGACCTGTCCTGATGCCAACCTCTTTTCTGGAAATTGTCGAACTGCCTGACGGTCGCATTGAGTTGCGCCGTGCCGAAGATGAAGGATCGCTTGTGACCCTGAACTTCTCTGAGGATGCCAAGGCATTTCTGCATGGCCAACACGTTGAAGTCGCCAAGGCGATGCTTAGCGTGGGTGTCCAAATGGCCGGTCGCCTGGCTGAAGGCGAACTTACCAAGGAAGAAGAGGGGCCGCGGATTCTGCATTGATTCTGCGCGGATCTCTTCGTAGTGGGTCGGCATTCGCAATATCCTGTCCGCTGTCCTGTTTCCGGCCCGAGAAAGCAGCTACTTCCCCGCCTGCGGACCAACCTGTTTCCGGGAGTCGACTGCCGCAGACTTTCAGCCTAACCGGATATTCAAGCTCTGCGCGTCCCCGATACGTGCCGCACTGATCAATTGCTGCCGCGCACTGGCGGGAAGGGGATTAATCCAGCTTACGACGGTGTGGCTGCGCCCCAGGCGCAAGGCTTCGCGAGTGAGTTCGAGTGCGCTTTGAGCACCTCTTGGCTGCATCAGGATAATACGTTCACGGTTCAGACCCGCATCCCTCAGCCAGGACTGGGTCACACTGGTTGGCGGGGCGATCAGTGTGAGCCATCGGTCGTTTCGGTCCTGGCTCAGGTCGCGCAAAACAGGTGCAAGCAGGCTCAGGCAATTCCCCGCAGCACCGCGCAATGACAACTCACTAAAGACTTCTGGTTCGCTGTTCCAGGGGGCTTCGACGATCTCTTCGAGTGCCGTGACCGCCAGCAGCGGAGCGTCAAGCCCAGGCAACGCAGGGGCCATGAATGCTTCGAACAGCGGCAGTTGTGTGTATTGCTGCGATGTCTGTGGGAACTGCATAAACGTCTCCTTAACGGCGAATCACGCCGACGCTCAGCCCTTCGATAACCAGATCCTGATCTTTCAGGTTGACTTCAATGGGGGCGAATTCAGGGTTTTCGGCCAGCAGCCAGACCTTGCTGCCTTCCCGCTTGAAGCGCTTGACCGTGACCTCGTCGCCGATTCGGGCGACGACGATCTGGCCGTTGCGCGCCTCGCGAGTGGTGTGAACGGCCAGCAGGTCGCCATCGAGGATGCCAACGTCTTTCATACTCATGCCGTGGACCCGCAACAAGTAATCGGCGCTTGGATGAAAGAAGGCTGGATTGATCGTCAGCGACTCTTCAATGTGTTGCTGGGCGAGGATAGGCGCACCGGCTGCGACTCGACCGATGATGGGCAAGCTGCTGTCGTCGGTCTTGGGCTCGAAACCGGGAATACGTATGCCCCGGGAGGCGCCCGGAGTCATTTCAATGGCGCCCTTGCGTGCGAGGGCTTTCAAATGCTCCTCGGCAGCATTGGGGGACTTGAACCCCAGTTCCTGAGCGATTTCCGCACGGGTCGGCGGGAAGCCGTTGTCTTCCAGACAGCGTTTGATGAAGTCCAGTATTTCAGCTTGGCGTGACGTCAGTTTGATCATGTGCATCGCTCTGTCTTTTTATACAGTGACTGGGATTATATACAGTGATCGCGTCTTGGCAATCATCCTTTTGCACATGCAGCTCCAAAGTCTTCATCTCATGGACAAAGCTATGATCGAGAGTGGCAAAATGCCGCGTTTTTTATGATTAAATGGCGACACCTACCCCTCATAGAGCGCACGGCCAGGGTTGACAGTCGATGGGCTGAAACGTATGTTTCAAACAAGTGTTTGTCAGGCGAGTAATCATGGCCCAGTCGGAAACAGTTGAACGCATTCTTGATGCTGCAGAGCAGTTGTTCGCGGAGAAGGGCTTTGCCGAAACTTCGCTGCGGCTGATCACCAGCAAGGCTTCGGTCAACCTTGCAGCGGTGAATTATCACTTCGGTTCGAAGAAGGCGCTGATCCAGGCGGTATTCTCGCGCTTCCTCGGTCCGTTCTGCGCCAGTCTGGACAAAGAGCTGGAGCGCCGTCAGGCGAAGCCGGAACATAAGCCCACGCTCGAAGACCTGCTGGAAATGCTCGTCGAGCAGGCCCTGGTCGTCCAGCCACGAAGCGGCAATGATCTGTCGATCTTCATGCGCCTCCTCGGGCTGGCCTTCAGTCAGAGCCAAGGGCACTTGCGGCGTTACCTGGAAGATATGTACGGCAAGGTCTTTCGCCGCTATATGTTGCTGGTCAACGAAGCTGCCCCGCGTATTCCCCCGATCGAACTGTTCTGGCGCGTACACTTCATGCTCGGCGCCGCGGCATTCAGCATGTCCGGCATCAAGGCCTTGCGCGCCATCGCGGAAACCGATTTCGGCGTCAACACCTCCATCGAAGAGGTCATGCGCCTGATGGTGCCTTTTCTGGCGGCCGGTATGCGTGCCGAAACCGGTGTCACCGATGCCGCCATGATCAGCGCCCAGCTCAAGCCACGCAGTAAAAGTACCGCGCCATCTCCCGCCAAAGTCTGACTGTCCCGCTCAGGGGTGCCGTGCATTTGCATCGCACCCGACGATCCCGCACCATGCCGCATTAGGCAATGATTGTTGAAGGATCTTTCATATGAGTTCTGGCCTGAATGGCTCCCTGATGGTGGATATTGCCGGTACCTGGCTAACCTCCGAAGACCGTCAGTTTCTGCGTCAGCCCGAGGTGGGCGGCCTGATCATTTTTGCACGCAATATTGAAAGCGCTCGCCAGGTTCGCGAGCTGAGTGCTTCCATTCGCGCCATTCGTCCCGACCTGCTGCTGGCGGTCGATCAGGAGGGAGGGCGGGTTCAGCGGCTGCGCCACGGCTTCGTGCGGCTGCCAGCCATGCGATCGATCGCTGATGCTCCGAACGCTGAATTTCTTGCCGAGCAGTGCGGCTGGCTGATGGCGACCGAAGTCCTGTCAGTCGGACTGGATCTGAGCTTTGCTCCGGTGCTGGATCTGGATTATCAACGCAGCGCCGTCGTGGGCAGTCGTTCGTTCGATGGCGACCCGGAGTGCGCAGCGTTGCTTGCCGGCGCCTTTATACGCGGGATGAACGCAGCCGGCATGGTCGCCACCGGCAAACACTTTCCGGGGCATGGCTGGGCCGAAGCGGATTCCCATGTGGCGATCCCGACAGATGAACGCAGTCTGGAAAGCATTCGTGCCAACGATCTGGTGCCGTTCAAACGGCTGAGCAAGCAACTGGCGGCAGTGATGCCCGCCCACGTGATTTATCCGCAGGTTGATTCGCAACCGGCAGGATTTTCACGGCGCTGGCTACAGGAAATCCTGCGCGGCGAGCTCGGCTTCGACGGCGTTATTTTCAGCGATGATCTTTCCATGGCCGGTGCCCATGTGGCAGGCGATGCTGCCAGCCGTATTGAGGCCGCATTGACCGCAGGTTGCGACATGGGCCTGGTATGTAACGACCGTGGCGCCGCCGAGCTGGCCCTGAGCGCCGTTCAGCGAATGAAAGTCACTCCTCATCAGCGCATCACAAGTATGCGCGGCAAGGGACTTGTGACTACTGAGTATCGGCAACATCCACGCTGGCTGACGGCCCTGAATGCATTACGTACTGCGCAACTGATCGATTGAGGATTAGCGATGACTGTCTATGCAATTATCGGCGGCACTGGATTGACCCAGCTTGACGGTTTGACGATTCGTCAGTCACTGCCAGTAAATACGCCGTATGGGGCACCGTCAGGGGAAATTCAGCTCGGTGAACTGGCCGGGCGGGAAGTGATGTTCCTTGCGCGCCACGGTCATCCACACCGTTTGCCGCCACACAGGATCAACTACCGGGCCAACATCTGGGCTCTGAAACAGGCGGGCGCGCAAGCAGTCCTTGCGGTAAACGCTGTAGGCGGAATCCATTCAGGCATGGACGCCGGTCATTTCTGCGTGCCCCACAATTTGGTGGATTACACCAGCGGTCGTGATCACACCTTTTTCTGCGATGATCTGGAGCAGGTGACTCATATCGACTTTACCCATCCCTACAGCCAACCCTTGCGTGCTCGGCTGATTGCAGCGTTGACCGCGCAGGGGTGTGCTTTCAGTGATTTTGGGGTCTATGGCTGTACTCAAGGTCCTCGGCTTGAGAGCGCCGCCGAGATTGTTCGCCTGGAGCGCGATGGCTGCGACATCGTGGGTATGACGGGCATGCCCGAGGCAAGCCTCGCCCGGGAGCTGGAACTGGAATATGCCTGTCTGGCGTTGGTGGTCAACCCAGCAGCAGGTAAGTCGTCTGCGGTGATCAGCATGGCCGAGATTGATCATGCGCTGCAAGGCGGTATCGGCCAGGTCAAGGCGATTTTAGCCGGTGTCCTGAGCGCTGCTTGAGGAAGGACGACTGCGACTGAATCGCAATCGTGCCGCAATGTCTCATTGTCAGCGCAGTTGCAGCCCGCCTTGATCATTGATCGGGACAGTGCAGGTGTCGTGGCTGTTCAAGCTCGAGTGCAAGGTTTGCATCGCGTGCTGATGGGGGGCGGTAACGACCATCTTGGCCCCGGCGGCCTCGGTAGCTGCAATTCTGGCCGGAGCATTCTCGAACGCCAGGCAGTCCCAGGCTTCACGCCCAGCTTTTTGGCGGCCAGCAGAAAACAGTCAGGCTCGGGTTTGCCGCGCTCTACATCCCCGACCGTGACCTCAATAGGTGTTCGCGATGTTAGCACACGGGTTTTCACGCCATCCGTGGTCGAATAGATCTTCGTAAAACTCGCTGCTCGGCTGGACGGTGGTGACGCCCCGACGTTTGAGGGCTATCGTTGTATGAAATTATGTATCCGGGATAAGGGGAAGGTTATGAATACCAGCGATGTGCTGGAAAAGCTGTTGCGCGCCACTCAGGGGGCGGCCACCCGACAAAATGGCGACGCTACGGGGCAAGGGGGCCTGGGGGGGTTGCTCGGCGGGCTGCTGGGAGCGGGTTCCGGTACTTCATCCAGCAGTGGGGGGCTAGGTGGCCTTTTGGGTGGATTGCTCGGCGGCAGCCAAGCGGGCGGAGTCGGGGAAACTGCGCAGACGCGTTCCGGGGGTAACAACTACGCGATGCTGGCCTCTCTGGGCATGATGGCTTTTCGGGCCTACCAAGCATGGCAACAACAACAGCAATCCGCTTCGCAGCAGGCGCCGCGTACTGTGGATCAATTGGTAGGGTCGGAAGCCAATGATCACAGTCATGGCATCCTCTGCGCGTTGATCGCCGCTGCCAAGGCTGATGGCAAAATCGATGAGCGGGAACAGGAGATCATTCGCAATGAATTTGCCCGGCATGCCGATGATCCGCAATTGCAGCAATGGCTGGACGCTGAAGTGGCCAAGTCACTGAGCGCTGCGGACGTCGCAAAGCAAGCGGAGGGAGAGCCGGGCATGGCCGCGGAGATGTATTTGGCGAGCGTTCTTGTCGTCGATGACCAACAGGGTGCCGGGCGTAGTTATCTTGATCAGCTTGCGGCTGCGCTCAAAATCGATCCTCAATTGCAGGGGCACCTGGAGCAGCAGGCCAAGGGCGCTGCCGTCTGACCGAACAGCCTGCTCATCCCTTCGGGTCGTGGCCACATCTTCTTCGGTCGCGGCCCGCCACTATGCCGCGCGCTCCTTTGTATGGGCATGCCAGTACCTGCGCAATTCAACGTCCCGCAGCTGTTTCCCGTTATGGACGAAATCCGTCAATCCGGCCCGGTCGACCCAGCGATGGAACCCTCGCGCTTTCGTTTCCTCGAACCTTTGAAGGCTCTAGATCAGGAGTCTACACCGGCGTGAATGAATTGGAGGAAATATGGGCATCAGCGTAGTGACGTGGACTTTGGGGATGACTGCTGCTCAAGAAGTGACGTCAAGGGCGATTGGGCTTGGGCTCGAAGGGATTCAGTACGCGGGCGATCATCGTGACGTTGACCCTTCAGAACTCAAAAGCCGCGCGGAGCAGTCAGGTTTGCGGATCATCGCGGTTGATCCTGTCAACGCGGCGCCTGCAGATCCACAAGCAGCCACGGAGGCAGATGCAATTGCTTACTACCGAAATGTCGTAGATTTCGCGGCAGCCTTGGGTTCAGTGCCGGTTACATTGCACGGACTTTCGCTTTGGACGGGCAACTGCGCAGACAAAGGCGCTGCTCGGGAAAGGTTGGTCAGGTGCTGCAGAGCGGTGGATGGCTACGCCCGGACTCGCGGCGTGAGGACCCTGTATGAGGTCTGCAATCACTACGAAGTGCCCTTGATTCATACTGCCTGCGAGTTCCGTGAGCTAAGGCGCGAGGTCGGCGGAAGCAACATGGGGCTCATTCTGGACAGTTTCCATATGAACATTGATGAGCCTGACCCCAGCCAGGCCCTGCGGGATAATCTGGATCTTCTGGCTATTTATCACATATCGGATTCCGGTCGGGGTGGCATTGGCAGTGGCCACATCGACTTCCGGGCTCAACACCGGATTCTGGTCAGCGGAGGATTCGAGGGCGACATTGCGGTTGAGCCTGTCCTTGCCCAGCTAACACCTGGCACCCCACCCAGCAATGGGGCCGAGCATGCCGCGCTCGATAAGGAGATCCGTCGGAGCTTGGAGTGTTGGCAGGCATATTCAGCAGGCTAACCAGGTACAGCGAAAGATCAAAATCCAGGGTGCAGATAACGGGCCGCCTGCACCCGTTTTGATAAAGCTGCGCAGCGCTGGTTAGGCACGGTTTAGGCGTGACTGTCCTGATTTTCGAGGCACACCTGCATGATGCGGGGCCTGAGCGTTACGCTCGGAAGCCCCTGAAAGTCAACGCTATTTCGTACAGAAAGTTGTCCACGGAAAGCGTGAATATCTCTGTGGATAACTGGCTGAAAGCCCTTGATTATAAGGGCTCAATCGCAATGGTCGTTTAATGATCAGTTTCTTCAAGGGTGAGAAAACCGACGAACAAGGGCCATCGCGCGAGCGCTTTGAAGACGGGTCGTCACGTTGAAAGGCAGGGTGAGTCGATGGGCTTTGGCAGTCACAAAGAGGACACCTGCATCTTCGATGTCACAGATGAGCTTCACGGAAAGACAGTTGCGCAGGGAAGGGAGGTAACAACCTGGTAAAGATCAATCTCGAAAGCCCGCTGGCACCGGAATACCGGCGGGATGCATCAGGCTCGTCCTTAAGCGTTGGGCTGCTCAGGATTCGGCCCACTCGACATCTGTCAGCCCCAGTTGTTCGGCCTTGGGTTTGGTAACTTTCGGAACCTTGTCCGAACGATATTTGGGTATCTGACCAAATCCTGCGTCCACAGACGCCCAATGCCAGGCAGATGCGTTATCCATGGTCTCGGCACTGATGTAGAAGCTTTTGTATTTCCCATGAAGCAGATAATCGATTCTGAAATGCTTGTACTGTGCCACTCTCGCAAACCTCCCTATCAAATCGCTTACAGTTCGTTGAGTCGGAACCAAGAGGAAAATTCAGTCGAATTATCACTTTGATCCACAATTTGTAATAGGTGGTACAGAAGGGTGGCACGCAGCGTACAGACATATACAAATGAATAGGTTTGTCCCCGGCGAGTGTGTGAATCCATCCTTACGGATTTTTCTGAGTGCTCTCCGGTGATTCAATCTGTCAACCTTGCGGTGACCCGCTAGCTGGCCGTTATTGGTTCAGAAACCTGAACACGGTGGTCTGGCTATAGACCTTGCCTGGGTCCAGGCGGGTAGAGGGAAAACCTTTCTGGTTGGGTGAGTCCGGGTAGTGCTGGGTCTCGAGGGTGAATGCTCCCCAGTGCGGGTAGATCTTGCCAGCCTTGCCCTTGACGGTGCCATCCAGGAAGTTGGCGGTGTAAAGCTGCACCCCAGGCTCGGTAGTAAACAGTTGCAGGCGGCGCCCGGACTTCGGATCAACTACATCCGCTGCCAGATTCGACACCTTGCCTTGGGTATCGAGCACCCAGTTATGGTCATAGCCACCCTGCGTGCGTTCGGCAAACTTTAACTGTTGATTGAGTTCGCGAATGCGTTTGCCGAACGCGACCGGTTTAAGGAAATCGCAGGGAGTGCCAGCGACCGATGGCAGTTCTCCAGTGGGAATCAGCTTTTTAGTGATCGGCGTGTAACGACTGGCATGGACAATCGCGACTTGATCGAGGATATCGCCATTGCCAGCGCCCGCAAGGTTGAAATAGCTGTGGTTGGTCAGGTTAACCACAGTGGGCTTGTCGGTGGTGGCGTGGTACTGAATGCGCAGCTCGTTCTTATCGTTGAGGCTGTAGGTCACTTCGGCCTTCAGTGCGCCCGGAAAACCCATCTCGCCGTCAACTGAAACATAGGTCAATTTCACCCCGACCCAGCCCTTGTCCTTGACCTGCTCAGCCTTCCACACCTGTTTGTCAAAGCCTGTGGTACCGCCGTGCAGCGAGTTGGGATGGTCGTTCTGAGGGACCTGATAGTTTTTGCCATCGAGGCTGAATTTACCCTCGGCCAGGCGATTGCCGAATCGACCGATCGTGGCGCCGAAGTACGCCTTACCGTGGAGGTAACCGTCCAGATCATCAAAACCCAGTACCACATCCTCGGTCTTGCCATTCTTGTCTGGCACTAGCAGCGACTGGAGGGTGCCGCCATAGGTAATGACGGTCGCCTGCATGCCCTGGCTGTTGCGCAGAATGTACTTTTCCACGGGTGTGCCGTCAGCTAGCTTGCCGAAAGCAGAATGTTCAGTGGACAGCCCGGAGCCGGCATGCGTCTGCAGTGCACATGTGAGCATGGTCAGTCCGATAGCGGGGATAAGTGTCTTTCTCATTGCATTCTTCCTTTTGTTGTTTTGAGTGCTGCGATAGGGTTCGTGCCCAGGTTGCCCGCATTGACAACGACGCGTAGGCAGCGCCGCTGCTGGCTTCTGGTATTACTAATTTCATGAAAAGTTGTGAAAATCCGGTTTTTAAGGCCGAAACCTCTCGATTTAAAATTTAATTGTAATACTATTTAGGAAACCCTAAGCGACTGACAGAATCCAGTGAGGTTTGGTCCAGATTGCAGTAGGTGTACAGTGGTTTGACAGTCAATCATGTGATGATTAGCCTCGTTTTGCGGAAACTTCCGTACCAAAGGGGCGCAGCGATGAGCAACAATTTTCACGCACTGACTGTAGACCGTCTGGGTGCCTGGATTGCTCGAGGCAGTGTTGAACCGGGGCAGTCACTGAAAGTCGAGGCAGCGTTGGGAGAAGAGTTCGGGGTCAGCCGAACGGTGATTCGTGAGGCAATCAAGACATTGGTCGCCAAGGGGATGCTGGAAGTCGGCCCCAAGGTGGGCACACGGGTTTTACCGGTGCGCAGCTGGAATTTGTTCGATCCGCAGGTGGTGGGTTGGCTGGCGGCCAATGGACTGCCGGAGAGCTTTGTGATGGACCTGCTGGATTTGCGTCGTGCCATTGAGCCGATGGCGGTCAGGTGGGCGTGTGAGCGGGCTACCCCGGCGCAGATTGTCGAGATCCAGGCGGCCTATCGGCAACTGGCGGCTTGCGTTGCCGACAAGGGTGATTACAACCAGGCTGACCAGCGTTTCCATGAAGTGGTGCTGGCGGCCAGCCATAATCAGTTCATCGAACAGATGCTGCCAGCACTGAGTGCATTGCTGGCTATTTCGTTCGAGGTGTCCTCCGGTGTTCCGGGGGAGCTTGGCAGAACGCTGCCGCTGCACAAGGAGCTGGCGGACGCCATTGCAGGGCGTGATGCGGCGCGTGGTGTCTGGGCCTGCATGAGCTTGATCGAGAACGCCTGCGACGTCATTTCTCGTTCAATGAACAAGCCATAGGCGGGCAATGAACGCTTAACAAAGATGTCGAGGCTCTCAACGAAGCGCCCAGCTAGAACCTGACAAAAATAACTACAGGATTTCGCTATGAAGTGGCAGCCGGTCTGTGACCCGCGATTCAAATTGGCTGAAGGGCCTTTTTGGGACGACATTCAGCAAAGCCTTTATTGGGTGGACATTGCCAGATTTCGCGCGCTGCGCTTGCATCAGGGGCAGTTGCATCATTGGCAGCTTCACGAACCCGTCTCTGCTTTCATTCCCACTGTTCGCGGCGATGCACTGGTCACGTTAGCCAGTGGCGTCTATCGCTTGAACCTCGATTCCCCCGCTGATTATCCCGACGTATCGCTGTTCTGTGTGGCCGACCCTGTGGAGGGCAATCGTGCCAATGAAGCTCGATGTGACAGTGCCGGTCGCTTGTGGCTTGGCACCATGCAGAACAATCTAGATGCAGAAGGTGGCGACCTGCCCCTGGAGCGTAGGTCGGGCGGAATCTTCCGGGTGGACGCCGACGCACAGGTCAGACCATTGCTTGGAGGTCAGGGCATCGTCAATACCCTGCTTTGGGCCGATGACAACAGCACATTGCTGAGTGCTGACAGCCTTGATGGCGTTATCTATCGCTATCCAATCCGGGCCAATGGTTCCTTGGGCGAGCGCTGCATCTGGGCGGGCCCTCATGAGCGCGGTGTACCCGACGGGTCGGCGATGGATGCACAGGGTTACGTCTGGAATTGCCGCTGGGGCGGCCAGTGCATCATTCGCTTCTCGCCCGACGGCAGTGTCGACCGCATCATCGAATTGCCGCTGAGCCATCCTACCAGCTGTGCTTTTGGCGGACCTGGGATGACCACGCTGTTCGTCACCAGTGCCAGGCCCGACAGCCATGCCATGGAACTGGATGGTGCTGTATTGCAACTGGAAACAGGCATCAGGGGCTTGCCCTCGCAGCGTTTCGCTGGATGAGAAATAAAGCCCTCAAGCAAGGTTAGGAGGGTGTGACACTCGGTTACATAGACGTCATTGATAATATGATATGACTGTTTTCAGTCGGTCAGCCTTTGGTGATACACCGCTGGTTGAAACGACACTCACTGCTGGATGCTGTAGCTAGTCAATAAAAATAAGGAGTTAGCTATGTTGAGTCGCCACGGGATTCGTTCCCTGTGCTGTGCCGCTGTTGCCACTGCCATTGTCGGTATGAGTAGCGGCGTATTGGCTGCTGACAAGGTCAAGATCGGGTTTCTCGTCAAACAAGCCGAAGAGCCGTGGTTCCAGACCGAATGGGCCTTCGCTGAAAAAGCTGGCAAGGATCACGGTTTCGAAGTGATCAAGATCGCCGTGCCCGACGGCGAAAAAACCCTCTCTGCTATCGACAGCCTGGCCGCCAATGGCGCCAAGGGTTTTGTCATCTGTCCTCCTGACGTGTCGCTTGGTCCGTCGATCGTCGCCAAAGCCAAGGCCAATGACATGAAGGTCATGGCGGTGGACGATCGCTTCGTCGATGCCAAGGGCAAGTTTATGGAAGACGTGCCTTATCTGGGCATGGCGGCGTTTGAAGTCGGCCAGAAGCAGGGCAAGGCGATGGCGGACGAGGCAAAGAAGCGCGATTGGGACTGGAAAGAAACCTACGCGATCATTAACACCTACAACGAACTGGACACCGGAAAGAAGCGCACTGATGGTTCGGTTGACGCGCTGAAGAAGGCGGGACTGCCGCAAGACCACATACTCTTCACTCCGCAGAAAACCCTCGACGTGCCCGGCAGCATGGACGCCACCAACGCGGCCCTGCCCAAATTGCCAAGCGACGCGAAAAACCTGATTGTCGGCGGCATGAACGACAACACCGTGCTCGGTGGTGTACGCGCCACCGCTGGCGCTGGGTTTGCTCCGGCCAACGTCATCGGCATCGGAATCAACGGCACCGATGCCATCGACGAGCTGAAAAAGAAAGAAAGCGGTTTCTTTGGCTCGATGCTGCCCAGTCCGGACAAAGAGGGCTACAACACAGCCCTGCAAATGTACGAGTGGGTCAGCACTGGCAAAGAACCACCCAAGTACACCGCGATGGACGATGTGACCCTGATTACCCGCGAGAACTTCAAGGACGTGCTGACCAGGATCGGTCTGTACAAGTAATCCGCAGCGTACATCGGCAGGCCTGCCCGTCAGGCTGACATCAGCAAGGCCTCGCTCCATACCGTTCGGGTGGGGCGAGGAGGAGGTGGTTCATGCAACAGGCACCGGTTCAGCTACAGCAGTCCAGCGGCAGCCTGCGCTTCAATGGGATCGGCAAGACTTTTCCCGGCGTGAAGGCGCTCTCGGACATCAATTTTGAAGCTCGGCCAGGCAGCGTTCATGCGCTGATGGGCGAGAACGGCGCGGGCAAATCGACGCTGTTGAAGATTCTCGGCGGTTCGTATCAGCCCAACAGTGGCGACCTGCAAATCGGCGACCAACATCTGGCGTTCAAATCCACCGCCGACAGCATCGCTGCGGGTATCGCGGTGATTCACCAGGAACTGCATCTGGTGCCGGAAATGTCGGTGGCGGAAAACCTGCTCCTCGGACACATGCCCAATCGCTGGGGAATGGTCAACCGGCGCGCTTTGGTTCGCCATGCCCGAGAGCTGCTCAAGGGGCTAGCGGACGAAATCGACCCCACGACTCGCCTGGGCGACCTGTCGCTAGGGCAGCGGCAACTGGTGGAAATTGCCAAGGCCATGTCTCGCAACGCCCACGTGATCGCTTTCGACGAACCGACCAGCAGCCTGTCGGCACGGGAAATCGATCGTTTGATGGAGATTATCGTCAAACTGCGCGATGAGGGGCGGGTGATCCTGTATGTATCCCATCGCATGGAAGAAATCTTCCGCGTGTGCGATGCCGTGACCGTGTTCAAGGATGGACGCTTCGTGCGCACCTTCGACGACATGAACGAGCTGGATCATGACCGGCTGGTGACCTGCATGGTCGGTCGCGACATCCAGGACATTTACAACTACCGACCACGCCAGCATCAGGGCCCGAGCCTGCGCGTGACCGGGCTATTGGGCCCGGGGCTACAGGAACCTGTGAGTTTTGCGGTAGAGAAGGGCGAGGTGCTGGGTTTTTTCGGGCTGGTCGGCGCCGGTCGTACCGAGCTGTTCCGTATTCTCTCGGGCCTGACTCGCAGCCAGGCCGGCACCCTGCAACTGGACGGCAATCCGCTGAATTTGCGCTCCCCGCGAGATGCGATTTGCGCCGGCATTCTGTTGTGTCCGGAGGACCGCAAGAAGGAAGGTATTGTGCCGTTGTCCAGCGTCGCCGAGAACATCAACATCGGTGCCCGTCCCCGGCATGTTCATTTCGGTTGCCTGATTCAGGGTCGCTGGGAGCGTGACAACGCCCGACGGCAGATTCGCGCGATGAACGTCAAAACACCATCGCCTGACCAGCAAATGCTGTTTCTGTCCGGCGGTAATCAGCAAAAGGCCATTCTGGGTCGTTGGCTGTCCATGCCGATGAAGGTGTTGTTGCTCGACGAGCCGACCCGAGGTATCGACATCGGCGCCAAATCCGAGATCTATCAGATCATTCATAACCTGGCAGCCGATGGCATTGCGGTGATTGTGGTGTCCAGCGATCTGATGGAAGTCATGGGTATTGCCGACCGGATTCTGGTCATGAGTGAGGGCGCCATTACCGGCGAACTTTCTCGTGATGAGGCCAACGAACAGAAACTGCTGCAATTGGCATTGCCGCGTACCCGCGGCTGAAGCGGATCACCACAGTGAAAAATAAAAACGAGGTGCGTATGTCTACCGAAACCAGCCTGACGGCTCCCCACCAAGGCATGAACATGCGTCGATTTTTTGACGAGTGGGCGATGCTTCTGGCTGCATTGGGCATCTTCGTGCTCTGTGCCTTACTGATCGACAACTTCATGTCACCCCTCAACATGCGTGGCTTGGGCCTGGCGATTTCCACCGTCGGCATCGCGGCCTGCACCATGCTGTTCTGTCTGGCGTCAGGGCATTTCGACTTATCCGTGGGCTCGGTTCTGGCCTGCTCCGGGGTGATCGCGGCCATCGTCATTCGTGATACCGAAAGCGTGTTTCTCGGCGTTTGCGCTGCACTGGGCATGGGCCTGCTGGTCGGCTTGATCAACGGTATCGTTATCGCGAAGTTGCGTATCAACGCGTTGATCACGACGCTGGCGACCATGCAGATCGTACGGGGCCTGGCGTACATCTTTTCCAACGGCAAGGCCGTCGGTGTGGGTGATGAAGCGTTTTTCGTATTCGGTAACGGCCAGTTGTTCGGCGTTCCCGTGCCGATCCTGATTACTGTGGTCTGTTTCGTATTCTTTGGGTGGCTGCTGAACTACACCACCTACGGTCGAAACTCCCTGGCCATTGGCGGCAACCAGGAGGCCGCATTGCTGGCAGGTGTGCATGTTGATCGGACCAAGATCATCATCTTTGCCGTGCATGGCCTCATCGGTGCCCTGGCCGGTGTGGTACTGGCCTCACGCATGACGTCGGGCCAGCCGATGATCGGCCAGGGGTTCGAACTGACCGTGATCTCCGCGTGTGTCCTGGGCGGTGTTTCGCTGAGCGGCGGCATCGGCATGATTCGTCATGTGATCGCCGGCGTGTTGATTCTGGCAATCATCGAAAACGCCATGAACCTCAAGAACATCGACACCTTTTATCAATACGTCATACGGGGCACGATTCTGCTGTTGGCGGTGATCATCGACCGGCTCAAGCGGCGCTGATTGACCAGTCAGTTGGAGTGAAACCTCTTGACTCCGGGGTCGGGTTTTATCTGGCGAATAGATCAACCTTGCCTCGAATCATCGCGTATGTATCCTCAGACGAAGGGATTCGCAGCCCGGCGTGGGTCAGGCGAGTCTGGAAGTCACAAATATCAGGCGCACCGATGCCTCGGCCAAGTCTTGGGCGTCGCTCCTGATGGTATCCAGCTCCTTCTTGGCCACTTCGTCATGAGTGTCGTGGGCGCGCAGTTCAATCAACAAGGTCATTTGGTACAGCGCGTCGATGAGCCCGTGAAGATTGCGATGGAGTTGATGAGTGGCTTTATCCAGATGCTCATTCTGCGCCGACTCAGCTTCAGGTGGGGGCGACAGTACGCTGCCAGGTTCATGCTGGCGGGCGCCGGTCAGAACGTAGTTAAGGTCAACACCTGCTTCGGCGATACGTAACAGATAGTCAGCTTTAGGCGAGCGCGCTCCGCTCTCGTAGTTACCTTGAGCATTGGTTTCAACACCGCCGATAGCGCCCAATCCACTTTGTGAGAGTTTGAGCCGGGTGCGTTCTTCCCTGAGTCTTGGACCAATCTCGGTCATACGTTTTTCCATTGGTGCCTCTGGTCGCCAAATGGTTGAGCCCGCGGATGACTCACACACAAACGCCCTGACTTCATGTGGGTGATCACTCTCTCTGATCGGAATGGATGCCGCACGCGGGCGAGCCGACGGCTTCTTATGACAATAGCGAATATCCGAATGGAGCAGGAAGGGATCCAATCGATTGGAATGACTTATTATCAAACGCTTGTATGACTGGCAAATGAAATTTTAGACCAATTTCCGGACTTAAGATGATTAGCATCATCCATTTGCAGTGCTGCGCCGGAGCACGGACGCCAGATGCTGGCGTCCGCGAAGGAGAGTGGGGGATTCAGGAAGGGCAGCGAGAGTTGGTCTGGCGCGTCCAGCCATTGGCCGCTTTGGCGATGGTGTCTGCGAGTTTGGAGACTGCTTGTTGATGAGCCAGCACCAGATTTTCCATCCCGATGCCAGCCTGTTGCCGGATGACACTGCTGCAGGTGATGTTCTGCCGCGGACCGCCGCTGCCACCACTGCGCAGGTTGAGGTTCCAGACCACGTCGATCAGCGCGTAATGATCGAGCACCGATTCAAAACGTCGTACATCCGCCCGGATGGAAAGCACAGGGGAGTCGCTCTGCTTGGGCAGGCCAGCCATATCGCGCGAGCCAAGACGGCGCTCGAGTTCTGCTGTCAGCGCGTCGTGGAATTCATCGCCCAGAGGTGCCCCCCAGCGCTCGTTCTCCAGAATCGCCAGACTGCCGTTGCCCTGACGCACCACCAACTGAGGCTGATCAACCTGAACGGCCATCAGCACCGGCTGCATCTCGAACTGAAATGATGGCTGGGCTACATGGGCTGGGGTTTGAGTCGCTGGTGCAATCAGCGTGTAGTAATGCGTTGGTGTCGACGAACAGGCGGTCAGGCCCAGCGCGCAGGCCAACACCAGCAGATGAGTACGCACAGTCATTGCACAGGCTCCGGAGCAATTTCACGGGAAGAGGAAGACCCTTTATACGAGCCCGGCGCTGCGTCGCCGGAGCGGCCGCGGATCAGTGACTCAGGGTGTCGGCTGAGGAAATCAGTCAGCACGCGTACCGAACGTGCGGTGCGCTGTACCTCGTCAAGCGCCTGACCCAGTTGCTGACGAGCTGGCGAATCATCCGAAAGGGTGTCATTGGCAGTGCCAAGGGTTTTCTGCGCCTGCTTCAAGGTACCCGCCATCTGCGGCAATACCTGGCTGTTGACGTTCTTCATGGTCTTCTGCAGCTCAACCAGACTGCCATTGAGGTTTTTCGCCAGTTCATCTATCGGGATTTTCCCGAGCTTGTCCACAAACGCCTGCAGCTGCTCCTGCAACTTGTCGAAACTGCCGCCTGTAGTTGGAATTTCCAACGGGCGCGCCTTGGCGTTGTAGACGACCTTGGTCGCTTTGGGATCGAAATCCATTGCCACGTATAGCTGTCCGGTTAACAGATTGCCGGTGCGTATCTGAGCCCGCAGGCCTCGTTCGACGAAGCGTCCCAGAATACGTGACGTCTGTTCTTCTTCGCTCCCCGTGCCTGCCTGGTCCTTGAGTTTGTCGTTGGCCAGGCCCAGGCGTTGAGGGTAAATCACAGCGCCCACCACGCCGGGAAACGTGCCGGTCGCTGCGTCGTAATCCAGATCCACCGACACAATGCGGCCAATGTTCACACCCAGGAAGTCCACCGGCGCGTTGACAACCAGACCACGCAAGGACTGATTGAAGCGCATCTTGATGTATTTAGGCTCGCCATCCGGTGGCGCCAGCGCCGTGGTCTGATCCTCGAACAGCTTGAATTCGGCACTGGCATCAGCAGGCTTGGCGTCCGGACTGTATTTGGGTTCACGGAAGGCGATGCCTCCGGAAACAATGGACGTCAGCGACTGGGTGGAGACTTTCAGGCCCGCCGCGCCAAGGCTGACATCGACGCCACTGGCGTTCCAGAAGCGCGAATCGGTCAGCACGTACTGGTCGTTGGGGGAAGTGATGAAGATTTCGATGTCCACCCCCTTGCCGTCTTTGGCCAGGTCGTAGGCCACTACCTGACCGACCTGAATGCGGCGGAAGTAGACCGGCGAACCGATGTCCAGCGAGCCGAGATCGTCGGTATGCAGCATGAAACGTTTGCCTTTTTCGCCAAAAGTCACCGCTGGCGGGTTTTCCAGGCCCTTGAAGTTTTTCTCGGTCTTCTCCGAGCTGCCGGCGTCGGCGCTGATGAAGGCCCCGGACAGCAAGGTGTCGACCCCGGAAACGCCACGTGCGCCGATACGTGGGCGCACCACCCAGTATTGCGAGTCGGCGCGGGTGAACGGCGCGGCGGACTGATTCAGCTCGATTGTCGCCAGTACGTGCGTACGATCGTCGCTCAGCTCGATGTCGGTCACCGTACCGATCACCACATTCTTGTATTTCACTTGGGTCTTTTTGGCTTCCAGGCCTTCGGCTGTCAGGAAGCTGACCACCACCTTGGGGCCGACATTGAGGAAGTCGTGGATGACCATCGACAGGCCGATCACACCGGCAACGATAGGGACCAGCCAGACCAGCGAAATGCGTGCCTTGCGCGCTTTGACCTGCGCACGTGCAGGCTCCGGTGCCGACGGGGGTAGAGCGTTATCAGACATCTTCAACCTCTGCGTCCCAGATCAACCGGGGATCGAAACTCATGGCGGCGAGCATCGTCATTACCACCACCAAACCAAAGAACAGAATACCCAGCCGCGGCTCGATGGTGCTGAGCCCGCGAAACTGGACCAGGGCAGCCACCAGGGCAACCACAAGAACGTCGAGCATCGACCAGTAGCCGATGAGTTCGATGAAGCGATAAAGCCGCGACCGCTCGCGCATGGCCCATTGACTACGGCGCTGACAGGTCACCAGCAACATTCCCAGCACGAGGAATTTGATGCAGGGCACCAGAACGCTGGCGATGAAAATCAGAATGGCGATGTCCCAGGAGCCGCTTTCGGCAAACTCGATGACTCCGCTCATGATGGTGTTTTCGCTGGCACTGCCCAGCAGTGTCGTGAACATCACAGGCAAGAGGTTGGCCGGAATATAGAAAATCAGCGCGGCAATCAGGAATGCCCAGGTGCGCACCAGACTGTTGGGTTTGCGCCGGTGCACCGCAGAGTCACAGCGCGGACAGTCGTGGGCGTCTTCCGGGCAGACATATCCGCAGACATGGCAGAGGGTTACCTGCCGCTCGTGGGCGAAAGGGATGCCGTTCATTCGGGCTCGACTCCCAGGTCGTCCCATAGCCGGCGAATATCCTTGCCCGCAATCAGCACGATCAGCACCATCAACATGCTCATGGCCCACAAACCGACACCCGGGTGCACGTCGAGCATGCCACCCAGCTTGATGATCGCCACTAGAATGCCCAGCAGGCAGACTTCGAGCATGCTCCAGGGACGCAGGTGTTCCAGGGTGCGCATGCAGATTTTGAAGCCGGGCGCGATCTCGTTGCGTTGAGCATGGACCAGCACCCAGAAAAGCAGGGCGATCTGCAACGCGGGTGCGAAGATGATCGCCAGCCCCGCCACTAACGCGATCAGGGTGATTTGCCCCTGAGCCAGCGCCTCGACCGAGCCCCACAATGTCACTTGGTTATGCAGGCCCTTCATGCTGATGCTGATCACTGGAAACACATTGGCAAAAACGAACATGATGCCCGCCGCAATGCTCAATGCCAGCATCTGCTCGATGGTCATGCGCTGCCCGCGGCTGAGCACGCCTGCACAGCGCAGGCAGTACGCTGTTTCACCCTTGTTCAAAGGTTCGGCCTGATAGAGCGAATCGCAGTGTTCGCAGATGATCCATTGCTCAGGGGCGCTCAGCTGTGTGGAGCTTTCAGGCGCGGGTGTCGCAGTTGAAGAGAGAGAGGGTGTGCTCACGATAGTTGGGCTTCAAGAGGCAGCGGACTCAACGGACGCGTCGCAAGACAGGCTCCGGCGCGATACGTATTCATGTTACGGGAAGCAAGTGTCATAAATGGCACATTAATTGTTTTAATTGAGAGATTGACCACAATGCCAGCATCGGGTTCGGTACCGATCACGGAGTATGGGGAAAGATCCGGATGAAAGCACTTTTCCGCTCGCGTCGGCAGGAAAGCTGTTGCCAATTGTATAGCCGTAAGGCGGTGGAGAGTAGCGCGGTAAAGGATACATTTGCTCGCGGGTCGTCAGCCACCGGGTCCACAGTGGTTGCAACTCAGGAGCCTGGGCGATGGTAGACTCTCGCCACTTCAGACGAGGAGCGACAGACGTGCGCAAGATGGCAATGATGGTGGCGGTATTGATGCTGGCAGGGTGTGATGGCGGTAAACCGGCACCGACGACCAAGGAATCCCCCGCTGATGCGGTTGCAGAAGCGCCGACTCCGGCATCGTCGCAGTGGACCATCCGCGTTCACTTGAAAGAGGCCCTGAGCGACATGACCTACTGGTTGGTCGAGCACCATTACCCGTCTTATGTTGTCAAGGTCCAGGGCGAAGAAGTGGTCATGATCGGCCCATTCGACGCTCAGGAAGCGGCCGAAAAGGCCAAGATCGATATCGATGCGGCCCTGGTCAAGGGGCATCGCCTGTCGCAACTGGAAGTCGTCCCGCCCAAGCTCTGATCCAGGCCAGACACGATGCAGGGCGACACCCCGACCTGGCTGTGCCACCCTGACTCACGTGCCCGAATACTCGGGCGTATGAACCGGGAATCGCCGTTATGGACGAGATTCATCGCCTCAGCGAGTTGCTGATAGCCAATCAGCGCTACGAAGAGCAGAAGCACCAGCGTTTTCACGATGATCTGGCGCAGTGGAATGCCAGCATCGATGCCCTCTACGAACAGGTAGAAATCTGGCTCAAGCCGTTGGTCGACGCTGGGCAGACGGCGTTCGAATACGAGCCGCATCTGGCCCAGAGCAAAGGCTACCCCGATGAGAACTCACCCTTCAGGACGCGACGAATGGGGTTCTACGTAGGCGCCCACACGGTGTCATTCGTGCCCGATGCGATGGGCGCGAAAGGGCAGGTGAGTATTTCGGTGAGCGGATTGAGTCTGCACGGGCAAGAGAAATACAGTCTGCACCTCGATGCAGGATCCCGTGACTGGATGTTGAAAAAGACAGTGGGTGTGAAGGACGCCGAACCGCTGGCGTTTACCGCAGACTATTTTGGCAAGTTGTTACAAGGCGTGGTGCCACAACGGCAAGTGTGACCCGACAGCGGCCTCGTTTATGTCGGCTTTATGGGAGCGAGCCTGTCTGCGAATAATGGAAACACAGCGGCCATGTGTTAAGCGGCTGGGTTCGGTTTTCATGAGCAGGTTCGCTCCCACGGTGTCTGCTGATCAAGTCTTGTAGACAGGGCCTGTGGATCAGAAGATCAACGACGGCCCAGCAGCAGACCGACCACCAGGCCGAACCCGGCCGAGACCGCTACGGTCTGCCATGGGTGGCCGCCAATGTAGGTTTCGGTGGCTTCAACGGCCGGCTTGGTTTTGTCACGCACGCTGCCCAGGGAATCGACGGCTTGCTTGAGCTTCTGGCTCAGCTGTGCACGCACGGTGTCAGCTTCTTCCCCGACCAGCGAGGCGCTGTCTTTGAGCAGTTTGTCGGACTCTTCGATAAGGGCCGCCAGTTCGCTGAATGCTTGATCCTGGATCTGTTCGGCGGCGTTTTGGGCAGCTTGTTTACGAGCCATGGCAAATTTCCTTTCAGTTAATAATGCAGTGAGCAATGGAGTCGCGCGGGCCGCAAAAAGTTGCAGGACAATTCCGCTGCACGGCAAAAAGTGTAACGAATGTAATCGGTCCTTGCGGGTGGCGGGTGTAAGATGCCCACGCTTTTAAGCCGATGTTGGGCTGCCATCAAGCGTCAAGTTTTTGCAGAAAGAGGTATACGTCATGAGTTTCAATCTGGCCAACAGGTCCCTTACCGAGCGCGCCGAGATCGAGGACGAGAAATCCCGTTTGTTCGATCTTTGGCAAAGCAATCTGGGCAAAGCCAAGGGCGAAGCTGCCCGCCTGATGGGCGAGCGAGGCAAGCGCAAAGGCAAGTGGTCGGAATGGGTACGGGCTGAGCTCGACGCCCTGTCGCCGCCTGAGTACGCCAACATGGTGCGCGCTGAAGTGAATCGCTTGGTGGCCGCTGCACGCGGCTGAGAGTTCTTTCTGACTGCAGATGTGATGAATGGTCAACACCCCTCTGTGGCTCGGCCGGTTCAGGCCTGGCCGGGATGCGGTCATCGCCTCTCCTTTTCGTTGCCACGGGCCCTGAACTTGCACGTGAGCGGTCACTGACACTGCGCAGAAGCATCCGATGGGCGTGCAACCTCATTCACCATTTCCATGAGCTGTGCCTGAGAGAAGGGCTTGGCCAGACGAGGGACTTCGACGGTCTGCCCCGGAACGGCCTCGGCATAGCCTGATACCAGGATCACCGGCATGTCCGGATGTTGCTCGCGGACACGGGTCACCAGCTGTGCGCCGGTCATGTGGGGCATGGCGTGATCGGTAATGATCAGGTCAAAGTGCTGCTGTTCCAGATAGTCCAGGGCTGCACGGGCGGAATTGGCGGGACGAACCCGGTGGCCCATGTCCTTGAGCATTTCCACAGTACTGGTCAGTACCAGTGCGTCGTCGTCTACCGTGAGGATGTCCAGACATGGATGGCCGACTTTGCTCTGTGGTGTTTGTTCAACGCTGTCGCCGAGCGATGGCTCTGGCGCCGAAGTGACCGGCAGCCACATCTCGGCGGTGGTGCCAACGCCCCGGATGCTGTGCAGCTGCAAGGTCCCGCCGCATTGCTCGACCAGCCCATGAACCATGGACAGTCCGAGCCCCGTGCCTTGGCCGACACCCTTGGTGGTAAAGAACGGCTCCGTCGCGCGCTTGAGTGTTTCCTCGTCCATCCCTTCGCCGGTGTCGGTCACGCTCAGACACCAGTAGTCTCCAGGGCCGGGACGAAGGTTCGACGCGGTCACGTTGCGCAAACCTGCCTTGATCACGATCAATCCCTGACCGCCCATCGCGTCACGCGCGTTGACCGCAAGATTCAGCAACGCAGCTTCAAGTTGATTGGGGTCGGTGCTCACCCAGGCAGGCACAGGCGCCGTAACGATCTGCAATTCGATAGTGGGGCCAAGCGAGCGCTGCAGCAGTTCGCTCATACCCGCGACCAGTTGGCCGAGCTCGACCGCCTCGGCTCTTAGCTCCTGGCGGCGGGCGAAGGCGAGCATCCGCGCAATCAGCGTGGCGCCGCGTTCAGCTCCACTGCGGGCGTTATCGACCAATTTCAGAAGTTGCGGGCTGTCCGGCAGGCGTCGGCGTAGCAGATCGAGGCTGCCGAGTACCGCCATGAGCAAGTTGTTGAAGTCGTGAGCAATGCCGCCTGTGAGATTACCCAGCGCTTCCATTTTCTGCGCCTGCTGCAGCGCTTGCTCTGTGCGACGGATATTGGCCTCGCTCTCGCGCAGCGCCTCGGTGCGCTCGGCAACCCGAGCTTCCAGATCACGGCGAAAGCGTTCCTCGCTTTCGCGCCTTCTGACTTCGGCGCGAACGCGTTCGATATGCGCCCAGGAACGTTCGGTCACTTCGGCCAGCAAGGACAGTTCGCGTGAGGTCCAGCGCCGCGCAACCCGATCATGAATCGACATCAAAGCCGTCAGGCGACCGTCCTTGACCAGTGGCATGCAGATGGTCGACGCCAGACCGATGCTCAGAAAAGCCTCGGCCTCTTCCGGGGCAAGCTGTTCGGCGGTTTCATCCAGGATCAACGGCAAGCCTGCATGCAGGCGTTTGAGCGCCAGCTTACCAAAGGTGGCCAGGCTGTAACGGCCCACGATGCCCAGCGAGCCCGACGCATGCCAGTCCCCGCGGATGGTGAAGCCGTCCTGGTCCGGCTCCATGTCGGCATAGGCACAGACTGCAACTTCCAGATGTTCGCCCAGCATTTGCGTGGTAATCGCCATGATCACATTGGCATCGATGCTGCGCGCAGTCTCCTTGTTCAGGGCGTCAAGAAACTGCAATCGGCGCTCGTTTGCGCGCAGGGTTTCCTGCGCCTCCCTGCGTGCAGTGATGTCCGTAGCGGTGCCAAACCATTCGACGATATCGCCACGCTCGTCGAACAAAGGCACGGCCCGTGACAGCGCCCAGCCTGTGCTGCCGTCGGACCGTATGATCGGATGCTCCAGCGTAAAGCTGGCTTTGTCGCGGATTGCCTGTTCTATGTCGGCGCTGACCCGAGGCTGGTGTGCCGGCTGAATATAGGTCTGCAACCAACTGTCTCCAGCGCCCGTGCCTGGGTGACGAACGCCCAGTCCGTCCTGATGCTGCAGAATATGCCAGTTCTGCGAAAGCCGGTAAGTGGCGTCGGCGGTTGCGTTGACCAAGGCCCGGAAGCGCTGTTCGCTATGCAGAAGGTTGCGACCGCCAAGCACGCGTTCGGTGGTTTCCACGACAATGGCAATGACGCCTGCGGGGTTTCCGCTTTCGTCCGGTACGGGCGAGTAATCCAGGTCCATCCAGACCTGTTCAGGGTGCCCGTGGCGATGAAGCGTCAACTCCTGATCTTTATAAGCCAGGGTTTTGCCGGCCAGGCCCACACGCATGACGTGATCGTTGAAGTCGGCGACTTCCGCCCAACCCTTGCGCACTTCCGAACCGAGCAAGCGGGGATGGCGATCACCTGCGAATCCGGAATAAGCATCGTTATAGATCATGATGCCTTTCTCACCCCACAGCAGCACGATGGGCACGGGGGAGGCGAGCAACATGGCGGTGATGGTTTTGAGGCTCTGCGGCCATTTTTCCGGCGCGCCCAGACCGCTGGAAGTCCAGTCGTGGCGACGTATGAGCTCGCCAAGTTCACCGCCATGATGAAATTGCAGATTGTCCGCGCAGACTTGCTGGGTCATATGGACCGCTGTTCCGTAAGGCCGTGATGGGTCAAGTGAAGGCGCCCTGAAACCTGATAATTCAGGAGCCGGAATCGGTTGGACATTGCGCCCCCGGTTACCGTTCCGATCACGTCTCGGTATGCCGGCTTCCAAAAGCAGGGCGCGAATGTACCGACGTATGACGGGTTTCACAACCAATGTCAGATCTCTTCATTCATGAGGCAACAAGGCCCGCCCGAAGCCAGGGTGACAAGTGAAAGCCAGGCGCAGTCTTACCAGTTGCCGTTGGCCGGCTGCGGCAAGCTCAGCGTCCCGCTGTCGTAAAAGCGCATGGTGCCGAAGAGCCCTCCCGCCAGCTTGCCGCGCAGTTCGTACGGCAGATTGTCCAGGCTTTGTTGTTCGCTAAGCCCCACTGCCTGACGCAGCGCTGCAAAGGCCGAAACTGTTACCGGCACCGTCAGTACACCCTCGGAGAAACGGGTTATCGTGCCTTTCTGGTCGCTGACGCCCGAGGCCAGCAGCCTGCCGTTGACGTCCAGATTCAACGCCACTCCATCGTAGGGAATGTCGACATCATTAGGGTTTTGCAGGCGCAGTTTCACGGCCAAGCGTATTTCCAGGTCCTGCCCCGGCAACGGTTCGATGCCCACCACGTTGATGTTCAAGGGATCGCGGTTTGGAAACAGCGCGCAGGCACTCAGGGCCAGCATGAACGCGCATGCAAGCAGGTAACGGAACGGGCGTAGCGGCATCGTGATGCTCCAGTTGCGAGGGCGGGCGGGAGAATGCTCCCGCCTGTTCACACCTTGCGATTCAACTGTGCGACCACGAGCCTGGAGAGAGGTTCTGCCTCGGGCCTTTACACGGGGTCCTGCAGCACCTTGACGGTCGAGGCCTGCGGATCGAAATCAGTGATTTCTTCTTCTACATATTCTTCGGGAAGGAAAATATTGAGGATGATCGCGCAGAACGCGCCGACGGTAATTGGCGATTCGAAGATGTTGTGCAGCGCTTTGGGCAGTTCGCGCAGCACTTCCGGAACCGCTGCCACCCCCAGGCCCATACCCAGGGAAATCGCGACGATCAGCATGTTACGACGATGCAGGCCGGCTTCGGAGAGAATCTTGATCCCGGCCACTGCCACTGTGCCGAACATGATCAACGTGGCGCCGCCGAGCACCGGCTTGGGCATCAATTGCAGCACCGCGCCAATGATCGGGAACAGCCCCAGCAGCACCAGAATGCCGGCAATGAAGAACGCCACGAAGCGGCTGGCCACACCGGTCAACTGAATCACCCCGTTGTTCTGGGCGAAGGTCACCATCGGCAGGCTGTTGAAGGTAGCGGCTATCGCGGAATTGAGACCGTCAGCCAACAGGCCCGACTTGATCCTGCGCAGGTAGATCGGGCCGCTCACCGGCTGTTGGGAAATCATCGAATTGGCGGTCAGATCGCCTGCCGCTTCCAGAGGCGAGACCAGGAAGATCACGGCAATCGGGATGAAGGCCAACAGGTCGAACGAGAAGCCGTATTTAAAAGGCACCGGAATGCTCATCAGCGGCACGTGTGGCATGTGTGTGAAGTCCACGCGGCCCAGGTACCAGGCCACCCCAAAGCCCAGGGTCAAGCCGATGATGATCGCGCTCAGGCGCAGCAAGGGAATATTGAAACGATTGAGCACCACGATCGTGCCCAGCACCAATCCCGCCAGCCCGAGATTGGTCGCTGAGCCCATGTCAGGTGCGCCGAACCCGCCTGCCATATCGGTCATCGCCACTTTGAGCAGCGACAGTCCCATCAAGGTGATGATGGTACCGGTCACCACGGGGGTGATGAGCTTGCGCAATTTGCCGATGAACTGGCTCAGCACCACCTCTACGAATGCGGCACAGAAGCAGACGCCGAAAATGGTCGAGAGAATCTCGTCAGTGCCGCCACCGCGACTCTTCACTATAAAACCGGCGCTGAGGATCACGCTGAGAAAGGAAAAACTGGTGCCCTGCAGACACAAAAGCCCGGAGCCGATGGGGCCGATGCGCTTGGCCTGGATGAAAGTGCCAATACCGGACACGAACAGCGCCATGCTGATCAGGTACGGCACTTCGCTGGCAAGGCCCAATACGTTACCAACGATCAGGGTCGGGGTGATGATGCCCACGAAACTGGCGAGCACGTGCTGCAACGCAGCGAAGATCGCGGCGGTGAAATGCGGTCGGTCATTGAGCCCGTAGATCAGCTCGGTTTTTTTTGCGGCCGGGCGAGACGGGGGAGGGCTGAGGGGTGGGGTCATGGTTAGCCTGCCAATTGTTGTTATTCGGTCATGGGCTTTGCGATGGGCGCTGATTCGGCCTGTATACAAAAGTTGTCTGTCCGGTCAGGTTTATCGAATCTACAACATGTCGACGTACTTAAAAACAATTTGTTTGAAAATTGTGTACAAGAAAATGGCATGGCGAGGAAATGGATCGTAGGAAAAAGGGCGCGCAGGATGCCAGAAAATGCTCCGCCGGTCTGCGTTAGCCGCTTTATTGGCTACCTGCCGAACTTCGCGCCTGGACCCGGCATTCAAACTTCAGCGCCCGGTTCGGGTCGTAAACGGGATTGTTGCGTGCGCATCGGGCATCCGCGCAGCGACCTTGATCCTTGGAAGTCCGGCCCTGTAGATTGGCCGCACTGCCTTTTCCATTCTCCCGCCTATGCAGGCCTATCCGGAGTTGCTCATGTACGCAGACGTTCAGTTGTATATCGATGGCCAGTGGCGCGCCAGTGAAGACGGCCGCACCCTCGACGTTGTTAACCCGGCAACCGGGGACACCCTCGGTACCGTGGCCCATGCCGATATCGCCGATCTGGATCTGGCTTTGGCCGCTGCCGAACGCGGTTTCCAGACCTGGCGCAACACCCCGGCCTACGACCGCTACAAAATCATGCAGAAGGCAGCGAACTTGCTGCGTGATCGGGTCGATCACATCGCCAGCGTCATGACCCAGGAGCAGGGCAAACCCTTGGCCGAAGCGCACATGGAAACCCTTTCCGCCGCCGACATCATCGATTGGCTGGCCGAAGAGGGCCGTCGCGCTTATGGCCGTCTAGTGCCATCGCGTAACGTGTCGGTAGAGCAGAAGGTCATCAAGGAACCGGTCGGTCCGGTCGCGGCTTTCACCCCTTGGAATTTCCCGATCAACCAGATCGTGCGCAAGCTCTCCTCGGCGCTGGCGGCCGGATGCTCGATCATCGTCAAGGCTCCGGAAGAGACGCCGGGATCGCCTGCCGAGTTGATCCGAGCGTTCATCGACGCCGGCGTACCGGCTGGCGTCATCGGTCTGGTGTATGGCGACCCGGCACAGATCTCCAGCTACCTGATCGCTCATCCTGTCATCAGGAAAGTCACCTTCACCGGCTCCACGCCTGTCGGCAAACAGCTGGCTGCGCTGGCTGGACAGCACATGAAACGCGCGACCATGGAGCTGGGTGGGCATGCACCGGCGTTGGTGTTCGACGATGCCGATCTCGATCTGGCAGCGCGGACCTTGGCGGGCGCCAAATTCCGCAACGCCGGGCAGGTCTGTGTGTCACCGACCCGCATTCTCGTGCAGCGCGGCGTCTACGAGAAATTCATCGAGAAATTCGTCGGCCTGACCCATGAAGTCAAGGTGGGCAATGGTCTGGAGCAGGGCGTGACCATGGGCCCGCTGGCCAACGAACGCCGGGCTCCGGCGCTCACGGCGCTGGTCAAGGATGCTGTCGATCATGGTGCCAAACTGCACACAGGCGGCAAGGCTGTCGAAGGCCCGGGGTATTTCTTCGAGCCGACCGTACTCAGCGGCCTGACCCCGCAAATGCGCATCATGAATGAAGAACCCTTTGGTCCGGTGGCACTGATCGTGCCGTTCGACACGGTGGAGGACGCGGTCAAAGAGTCCAATCGAGTGCCGTTCGGGTTGGCCTCGTATGCGTTTACCACTTCGATGAAAACCGCGCATATTCTGAGTACCCGCATCGAAGCGGGCATGCTCTCGATCAACCATCAGGGCATCGGTCTGGTCGAGGTGCCGTTCGGCGGGGTCAAGGATTCCGGTTACGGCTCGGAGGGCGGTACCGAGGCCGTCGAGGCGTATCTGAATACCAAGCTGGTGACGGTATTCAATGGGTAACGCCCCTCCGAGCAAGGAGCCCCACCCCGTCGTGGGGCTTTTTTTGCCTTGTTTTTTTGCCTTGACGGCACGGCCCTGTGCTCAGGGATGTGCCCACCTTCTTCCGTTTTCATCCGCATCACCAGGCTCAGTCGGCTACCAAGATCCCCAAGCAAGCGCGCATCAGGCTTTTATGTTGCTACCACGGTGGCGGTGCAGAACCACTGAACTTCCTGCAAACCCCGTCAGTCAGCATTAAAACGCTGACCATGAGGCTCGACATTCCATGCTGATTTCCTTGAAAGGCCAGGTTGCGCTGGTGACCGGAGCCAGTTCCGGACTGGGCGCAGGTGCGGCCAGGGGGCTTGCTGCTTGCGGGGCCGCAGTGGTGGTCAACTACCATTCACAGCCTGAACCTGCACAGAATCTGGTCGATGAGATCCGCGCTGCAGGCGGCCAGGCGATTGCAGTGGGCGCCGACGTCTCGAAGGAAGATGAAGTCGATAAACTATTGGCCGCAACACTCAAGGCTTTCGGCCGACTGGATATTCTCATCGCCAACTCCGGGCTGCAAAAAGACGCGCCTATCACCGAACTGAGTCTTGAAGACTGGAATACCGTCATCAACGTCAACCTCACGGGCCAGTTTCTCTGCGCACGTGCGGCGCTGCGTCAGTTCGCCAAACAGGAAATACGCCCGGATATCTCACGGGCGCTGGGCAAGATCATCCACATGAGTTCGGTGCATCAGGTCATTCCGTGGGCCGGCCATGTCAATTACGCGGCCTCCAAAGGCGGGGTGGACCTGCTCATGCGCAGCATCGCCCAGGAAGTCGGCGAGCAGCGCATCCGGGTCAACAGCATTGCCCCGGGCGCGATTCGCACCGCGATCAACACCAAAGCCACCTCCGGGGACGCTGAGAAGGACCTGCTCAAGCTGATCCCCTACGGACGGGTCGGTGAGGCGCAAGACGTGGCCAACGCCGTGGTCTGGCTGGCTTCCGACGCCTCCGATTATGTGCACGGTGCAACCTTGTTCATTGACGGCGGCATGAGCCTTTACCCGGAGTTTCGAAACAATGGCTAAAGGGACAATGCCTGAACGCACGCAAAACACGCAGCCGGATCCGCGCGACGAAGCGCAGAACCCCATTGAAAATCACGGCATCATCGGCGACATGCGCAGTGCCGCGCTGGTAGCAGACACCGGCAGTATCGATTTCTGCTGCTGGCCCGACTTCGATAGCCCGAGCGTCTTCAGCGCATTGCTCGACACTCCGGATGCCGGGATCTTCCAGCTCGCGCCGCTGCTGCCGGATGCCCGCCGCCAGCAGCTGTACCTGCCCGAAACCAACGTGCTGATGACGCGCTGGATTGCCAGGGACGCGGTAGTGGAGGTTACTGACTTCATGCCCATCGCCGACGACATCGAGGACTTGCCACGTCTGGTGCGTCGTATTCACGTGCGTCACGGCACCACCCGGGTACGCATGCTGTGCCGGGTCCGGCATGACTACAGTCGCGCCAAAACCACGGCGCAAATGGATGGCCAGGACGTACGCTTCGAGGCTCGCGGACAGCCGGCAATGCGCTTATGCGCGACGGTTGACATGCGGCTTGACGGCCAGGCTGCGGTGGCCGAATTCGACATGCAGCAAGGCGACATCGTGGAATTCATGCTCGGCGGCGCAGACGACGAGCACGTCAAAGCCATTCAATGCGATTGCGACCTGAAGAACACGGTGCACTATTGGCAGCACTGGAGCCGTCACTCCAACTACCAAGGCCGCTGGCGCGAAGTGGTCAATCGCTCGGCGCTGGCCCTCAAGCTTCTCACCTCACGCAAACACGGCGGCATCGTCGCTGCCGCGACGTTCGGGCTGCCTGAGGAAGAGGGCGGCGCGCGCAACTGGGACTATCGCTACACTTGGATCCGCGACGCCTCGTTTACTGTCTATGCCTTCATGCGCCTGGGTTATACCGAAGAAGCCAATGCCTTCATGAAGTGGGTGCGCGAGCGCATGGGCGATTGCTCTGACGAATCGACCAAGCTCGGCATCCTGTATTCGCTGGCTGGCCGTGAAGAGTTGCCGGAAGAGGAACTCACGCACCTGTCAGGCTACGGCGGCGCGACCCCGGTACGCATCGGCAATGAAGCCTATAAACAGACCCAACTGGACATCTATGGCGAGTTGCTGGATGCGGTGTACCTGGCCAACAAATACGGTGAGGCGATCTCTCACGAAGGCTGGAAAAACACCACGCGGCTGGTGAACGAACTGTGTGACAAATGGCGCAGCAAGGATGTGGGCATCTGGGAGATGCGCGGCGATGACAAGCATTTCCTGCACTCACGTCTGATGTGCTGGGTCGCCCTGGATCGAGCCTTGCGCCTGTCATTCAAGCGTTCGCTGCCCGCACCGTTCGAGCGCTGGACCAAGGAACGTCAGGCCATCCACGACGATATCTGGGAAAACTTCTGGGATCAGGGCCTCGGCCACTTCGTGCAGTACAAAGGCAGCAAGAACCTCGACGCGTCCATGCTGCTGATGCCGCTGGTGCGGTTTGTCGGCGCCAGCGATCCCCAGTGGCTGCAGACGCTGGAGGCCATCGAACGCACGCTGGTGCGCGATGGCATGGTCTTCCGCTATCGCAATGACGATGAATCCGGCGACGGCCTGGAAGGTGAGGAAGGCGCGTTCGTCGCCTGCTCGTTCTGGTATGTCGAATGCTTGGCCCGTGCAGGGCGCGTGGAGCAGGCGCATCTTGAGTTCGAACAATTGCTGCGCTACGCCAACCCGGTGGGCTTGTATGCCGAAGAGTTCGACACCCATGGACATCATCTGGGTAACACCCCGCAGGCGTTGAGTCACTTGGCGCTCATCAGCGCGGCAAGCTTTCTCGACCGCAAACTCGAAGGCGGTCAGACCCTCTGGCAGCCCTGAACAGGAGAACGAACATGGCCCATGCATTCAAGAAAGGCGATTACGTACGCTGGAATTCGGATGTCGGCCATGTCGTCGGTGTCGTGACTCAGGTGCACACCCAGGACGTCGAGTTCATGGGCCGCCATCGCCCTGCCTCTAAAGAAGCACCTCAGTACGAAGTCAAAAGTGACAAGACCGGGCATTTGGCGCTGCATAAGGAAGGGGCGCTGGAAAAGGCCTGACCTCTGCGTTGCGGCCAGCGCAAGACCTAGCTGGAAACGCGTTGGCGGAGAATAAGTTCGCGTACGGCCCCAATGGCAGGATCATCATCTCCCGCTCTCCAGATTGCGTGCAATTCATATTGCACGTGAGTCTGGAGCGCCTTGAATATGACGTTCTCGAAGCACGCGTTGCGGGCATCCTCTGGTACGATCGCCACCCCCATACCGGCACTGACCAACGAAAGAATGGCATGCGTCTGATCCATGAACTGAATATGGCGAGGTCTGATGTTTGCCCGTTCGAACATCGCTGCCAACAGTTCGTGAAAATACCATCCCACTTTGCTGTACATAATGAAAGGGACATCGTCGAGTTGTTTTAGCGTTACGACCTGCCGACGTGATGCCCACGGATGGTTACGCGATACCGCCACCGCAAGCTCGCCTTTTCCTATGCAGGCCGACTCGACACCTTCCTGCATCGCAGTCGGCCGAATGATGCCCAGGTCAATACGGCCGAAAGACAATGCCTCCAACTGGCCAAGCGTGGTTACTTCGCGGAAAACCACTTCGATGTTCGGCAACTCTTTCTGAACCCGCTCGGCCAGTTTGGGGATGTACCCATAGGTCGCAGACCCCATGAACCCAACCGTCACAGATCCGCTCAGGACATTGGCCGCACGCCTTGCGATCTGCACGGCCCGTTCGTTTTGCTCCATCAGCTTGCGCGCTTCGGCCAGGAACGCCGACCCCGCCGGGGTAAGTGACACAGAGCGGGACGTCCGTTCAATCAACACTACGCCCAAATACTGCTCCAGCAGCTGGATCTGTCTGCTCAACGGCGGTTGCGTCATATGCAGAAGTTGAGCGGCCCGACCGAAATGCAGTTCTGTGGCCACAGCGACGAAACACCGAAGTTGGGTAGCCCCAATCATTGATTCACCTTTTATATTGTTTTAATCCAAAACATGGCTTGGACATGAATTGATAGGCTGCATATTCTGACTTCCAGCGAGACATGACAAGCCTGCATTCCGGACTTAAGCGTCTCGACTCAATGGTGACAACAACAAAAACTGGAGGCAGTAACGTGTCCTACATTACTCGCGTAGAAATCTTTGACTTTACCTACGACGTTCACAATCTTGCCGCGGCAGGTGAGCACACCCACAACCACGTGGCTTACAAAAAAGGCGCCAAGATGACTTTGGCCAAGTACGCGATTGTGATCGAAACCAATGAGGGTGTGCGCGGTGAATACGTCGCGATGTGGGGCGGCACACGGCCTGCGCTGGCTCAGTCGCTGATGCTGGCGCCTGACCTGCTGGGGCGTAATCCCGATGACCGTGAGGCGATCTACGACGAGTTCAAGCGCAAGCTTCACCACTTTGACCACATGGGCCATGGCCCTATCGACATCGCCTTGTGGGACTTGACCGGCAAAGAACTCAATTGCTCCATTCAGAAATTACTGGGGAGCTACCGCGGCCGCCTCAAAGCGTATGCCAGCACCTTCCATGGTGACCGCAACGGAGGGTTGGACAGTCCGCAAGCCTACGGTGAGTTCGCATTGCGCTGTCAGGAAATGGGCTACACCGGTTTCAAGATTCACGGCTGGTTCGACGGCAATCCCCGTGAAGAAGCCGCAGCCATACTGGCGACGCGCAAGGCCGTAGGTCGAGACATGGAACTGATGTATGACGGCGCCTGCGACCTCAAGACCTTCGCCGACGCTCTGTACGTGGGTAAGGCCTGCGACGAAGCCGAGTACTTCTGGTTCGAAGATCCCTACCGTGATGCAGGTCTGTCAGCTTTCTCTCATAAGAAACTGCGCGAAATGCTCAAGACGCCATTACTGATTGGCGAGCATGTGCGTGGGCTGGAGCCTAAGGCGGATTTCCTGATAGCTGGCGGCACCGACTTCATGCGCGTCGATCCAGAGTACGACATGGGCATCACGGGTGCGATCAAGACGGCGCGACTGGCAGAAGCCTTTGGGCTGGACGTAGAGATTCACGCCGTTGGCCCGGCACACCGTCATGTGATGGGTGCCATCCGCAACTCCAACTTCTATGAAATTGCCCTCGTCGGGCCTGACTGCGCGAATAACATTCCACAGGTTTACACCTGCGGGTATTCCGACCAGATCGATTGCATTGATGCTGCCGGTACTGTGCCAGTGCCTACCGGCCCAGGCCTGGGTGTGACTTACGACTGGGACTATATCAAGCGCCATACCACAGCTCACCACGTGTTCGATCTCAACAAGCGTTGAGTGCCGTCAGCCACTTTTCGAAATACTCAGGAGGCAACATGCTCGATTCTACAAAGGGCGTCTATATCGTGGCGCAAACTCCTTTCGACGAACGCGGCGCCGTCGATCTGGACAGCATCGACACGCTGGTTGATTTCTATCGCGGGCACGGCGCGAACGGTTTTACCGTGCTGGGCGTCAGTGGTGAGGCCGGCAAGCTCAACGCTGAAGAAGCGCGACAAGTCGCTCAGCGTTACATCAAGGCCGCTGGCGACCTGCCGGTGGTGATTGGCGTCAGCAACCCAAGTCTGGCGCAACTGACCCAGTTCAGCCGCGAGGCGATGGACCTGGGGGCGGTTGGCGTGATGATTGCGCCGCCAACCGGCTTGCAGGCCGATGAGGATCTGCTGGGCTATTTTGCCGAAGTGTTTCGCCGCATCGAGGGTACGCCGACGGTGCTGCAGGATTTTCCGTTCGCCTCAAAAGTGACGATGTCCGTGCCGCTGATGCATCAACTGATAGAACGGCATCGCGAGATTCAGTTGATCAAGGAGGAAGATCTGCCTTGCCTGAACAAGATATCCCGTTTGCGCGAGGGAAGTGGCCGGCGAGTCGCTATTCTGACCGGTAATAATGCGATGTACCTGCCACTGGAACTCCAGCGTGGCGCTGACGGCCCGATGGCGGGTTTCTCTTACCCGGAAATGCTGAGCCAGGTTTATCACCTGCATCAAGCCTGCAGGTTCGACGAAGCGGACGATCTTTTCGACATCTACCTGCCTCTGCTGCGCTACGAAGCCATGGGCTTCTGGGGCGTGTGTGCGAGGAAGGAAGTGATGCGCAGACGCGGCGCGATTCGCCATGCAACGCTGCGCGCCCCTGGGCCTCGCTTGTCTGGCAACGATCTGGCTGAAATCGATCGGTTGGTTGCACGGCTGGAGACGCGCCTGGGCCGCTGACTCCCTTTTTTGCCTTCTCCTACAAGAACAATCGAGGCAGATTCTGATGAAAGCACACACCATGGGCCAAGTCGCGGCCCAGACCCGTTCGCGGGCGAGATACACGACGCTGACGATGCTCGTCATTGCGAGTGCCGTGGCACTTGCCGATCGGGCAAACCTGTCCATCGCGGGGTCGGCCATGTCGGCGGAGTTGGGCATCACCGCGCTGCAGTTGGGCTACCTTTTCTCGGCGTTTTCCTGGGCGTACGTGATAGCTCAATTGCCCGCTGGATGGTTGCTTGATCGTTTCGGCGCGATCCGCGTATATGGGGTGGCTCTGTGCCTGTGGTCAGTGGTTACTCTGGCTCAAGGCTTTGTAGGGTTTGGACCGACCGGCTGGGTCATCGTCACATTGTTTGCCCTGAGGTTCTTGATGGGGTTGGTGGAGGCGCCTCTGTCTCCTGGCAACAGCAGCATTACGGCCAGTTGGTTTCCGGTCGCCGAGCGTGGTACGGCCACTTCGATCTACAACTCCGCGCAATATGTTGCGGTGCTGGTATTCGTACCGTTCATGGGCTTGCTGGTCGGCCATGTCAGTTGGGAGTCTGTATTTTGGGTCATGGGCGCGCTTGGCGTCGTGTTGGCGGCGATGTGGGCCAAACTCATGTACGTGCCGACCGAGCATCCCGGGATCAATGACCTTGAACTCAATCATTTGCGTGAAGGTGGGGCCAATGTCGAAGGCACAACGGCCCCTGGCGCACATCAGAAAGTCCGGTTGTCGGACCTCAAGTTGTTCTTGAGCAGCCGGCAGATGTGGGGCATTTACGTGGGTCAATATTGTCTGACGTCGATGCAGTACTTCTTCCTGACCTGGTTCCCTATCTATCTCGTCAAGGGATGCGGGATGAATATCGTGGACGTCGGCATTGTCGCAGCGATTCCGGCCATTGCCGGTTTCATTGGCGGCATTCTCGGTGGGCTGCTTTCCGACTGGCTTACTCGACGGGGCTACAGCCTGTCCGTCGCCCGTAAAGCTCCCTTTGTGACCGGTATGTTGCTGTCATCCTGCGTGGTGCTCTGCAACTACGTGGATTCGACCTGTGCAGTAGTCGCGCTGATGACCCTGGCGTTGTTTGGCAAGGGCCTTGGTGCCGTCAATTTTGCGCTCATTGCAGACACATCGCCGCGCCATCTGGTGGGCTTCGCGGGCGGCTTGTTCAATCTCTTCGGTAGCGTTTCGGGCATCGTTACTCCGATCGTCATTGGCTATGCGTTGCAGACCACCGGTTCCTTTACTCAAGCACTCTGGTTTGTGGCGCTCCATGGCGTGGTTGCAGCGATTTCCTACGTGCTGGTGGTGGGGAAAATCAAACCGCTTCAACCCAACATTGGCACCTAAACCGAGAAGCAGGTAGCCACTGTTTGAAAGTGATGGTTTGCTTTTCACGGGCGGCACCGCGCTACCTATTCAAATTACGATTGGAATGCTCCATGGCTACCCATCAAGAACTTTCTTTGTCCACCATTGACCAGGCGGTCGCCAAGGCCAGTGCTGCAGCGCTCGTTTGGGGTGAGTCAAAAGCAGCGGCTCGCGCTGCCTTGTTACGCGGGCTGGCGGCTGCTCTTGAGCAACACCAGGCAGAGCTCGTCGTTCTCGCGGATCGTGAGAGCGGCCTCGGTGCAGCGCGCTTGAGTGGCGAGGTGGCTCGCACCGCTTTTCAGCTGCGTGGCTTTGCCGATGCTGTGGAGGCGGGTCTGCCTTATCAGCGAGTCAACGATGCCGCCGTCGTCGGTGCACCTCCCGTCGGCCGTCCGCAGCTGATCCGCGTTAAGCGGGCTCTGGGCCCGGTGGCGATGTTCTCCGCCAGCAATTTCCCTTTCGCTTTCTCCGTACTTGGCGGTGATACCGCATCGGCGCTTGCGGCCGGTTGTCCTGTGGTGGTGAAAGCCCACCCTGGCCACCCTGAACTTTCCCTTGCGGTGTACGAACTGGCACGCCGCGTAGTGGCACGGCAAAAACTGCCGGAGGGCGTTCTAACTATCATCGAAGGGGCATCTCGCGCAGCCGCTGGCTATCTGGTACAGCATCCGCAGATCGCCGCCGTTGCGTTCACCGGCTCTTTTCAGGGCGGCACGGCATTATGGAAACTGGTCAATGAGCGTCCGCGTCCGATTCCATTCTATGGGGAGCTGGGCTCGATTAACCCCCTGGTCGCGTTGCCTGCTGCCCTTGAAGGCAATAGTCAGAAGCTGGCAGCGTTGCTGGCAGGTTCGATCACTCAGGGATGTGGACAGTTCTGTACCAGCCCAGGGGTTATCGTGGTGCTGGATCATCCGGCCAGCGAGCGATTCATCGCTGAACTCGCCGAAGCGATTCGCCCAGTCAAGACCCACCGCATGCTCACCCCGAGCATGAAAAAAGGCTTCGACGGCGCCTCGGACACGGTGGCGAGCTATGCCACGCGGGTGTTCCAGCCAGAAGTCGATGGTGTCGGGCCAGCGCCGCGTTTGTTCAGTGTCGGTGCCAAGGATTTCACCATCAACGCGGACCTTCGCGAAGAGATGTTCGGGCCGGCGGCGTTGATCGTGAAAGCGACCTCGATCGAACAGGTAGAAGACGTGCTCGGTGCAATCAGCGGAACGCTGACCACCACTCTGTGGGGGGTAAACGAGGACAGCGAAAGCAACCGGGCGCTGGTGCACGCTGCCGAAGCAATCTCCGGGCGAGTGCTGTTCGCTGGCGTGCCGACCGGGGTGGCTGTCTGCGCGGCGCAGCAGCATGGGGGGCCGTGGCCGTCGTCGACGGCAGCACAGACAACCTCCGTAGGTTACGCCGCTATCGAACGTTTTCTGCGACCTGTAGCGCTGCAGGATGCACCAGCGTGGGTTCTGGCCATGTAGCGAAAACTGACGCTCTACACAGGCTTCTGCCGGCAAACGCTGGGAGCGAATTTGTTCGCCAGGCGATGGGCAACCGGTACACCTATACCGAATGTACCTGCCTGGCGTTCGAGTGCCGCCCACGAGAACTTCGCTTCTGGAGCATCTTGCATTGCCCCTTTGAGCGTTCGCAGAAGCTCTCGTTGGCTTTACTTCGCCCTTAACTCATACCCCACCGGCAACGTCTCCAGCGTGAACCGGTCGGCGATCATCGCGCAGTAGCTGGTGCGGGCGAGGAAGGCGCCGGGCCCCTGGAGGTAGTGATCGATGTTCTTGACCTCGTCACAGGACTCGAATACGCGCCCCTTGAGCAGGCCGCTGGCCTGGGCCGAGCGCAAGGCGCCGTTGGGGGTCCAGTCGGCGATGATCAGTGCGCCTGGCGGAACGGCTTTTTCGTAGCTGCGTGCGAACTCTTCGGCGGAGCGGTCGCTCAGGTAAGGGGCCATGAAGTAGTGAATGTCATCGCGAAATGGTAATGGCTCCTTGTGCATCGGCAATTGGAGGGTGCCGCTGGCGTAGACCGCGAACACCGCCAGGATCAGCACCGGCGCGGTAAGGGGCGATGCATTGACCAGCCCTGAAGCATTGCGGGGCAGCAACGCTTGCAGCTGCATCACGCCAATGATGCTCAGAAGCACCGCGCCGGGCAAAAAGAAGGTGAAGCGGTCGGTGACGTTATAGGACACCGCGAAGATGAAGTTCATCATTGCTGCGGCCCAGAGCACGCGCAGGGTCGGGGTTTTCGGAAACAGCAGCAGGCCCACCAGTTGCGGCCCTATCAGCGACAGCAACAACAACACTACCGAGTTTTTCTCGTGCCAGATCTCGTCGAAGCGAAACAGTGAACCCTGCCAGCTTTGTTCGGTAGTGCGGTCAGGGATGCCGATCAGGTAGCGGTGGCCGATGTCGAGCAGCCCCAGGCCGTTTTGCATCTCGTTGAGGATACCGGGAATGGCCACCGCGAAACCGAGGACAAAGCCGGGAATAGTGACCAGAATCCGCGCCTTGTGCTGCCACAGCAATTGCAGGTAGAGCGGGAACAGCACGATGAAGGTCAGTTGATGAATCGCCGCAGCGAGCCCCGTCAGCAAGCCGATCAGTAACAGCGCCGGGATCACCCCCAGACGCGGCTTGTCGCGGAACTGGACCATGTAGGCCAGCGTCACCAGCACGGAGTGCAGCACGTAGACTTCAGCCTTGGTCGAGACCCAGAACACGCAATGACACAGCACGGCAGCGGCGATTGACAGCAGGGCCTGCCGGGTCGTCGCCCCCGCGCCTTTAGCGAGTCGATACACCGCCCAGCCCAAGGGAATCAGCAGCAGTGAGTTCATGAAGCTCAGCACGTAAGGCCCCAAGCCTGCAAACAATGCGGTACTGAGGAACCGGTAAAGCGGGTGGTCGAGCGGGCCCAGGGCCTGGCTGAAATACTGGCCCTGGGAGGCGTCGGCGAGAAACATGCCGTTGTCCATCCACTGGATGGGGCCGCTGGAAGCGAGAAAACTGCCAACGATCGCTCCGATTGCCAACAGCAAGGGAATCAAAATCGATGCCCGGTTACGTACCACTGCCACCATCAACTGCACTCCTGTCTCTGTTCTGCGAATGACGCGGTGCGCTCACGTTGGCGCACGCCAAGCTTGCTTGTGAAGTTACTGCGCCGTTTGCCCGTGGGGTACGGCTTCGCCCTTGAGCCTGAACAGCATCACCGCGCCAATGGCCACGGCAAACCACAGCGTGGCTAAGCGAATCAGTACCGTCGCTGCGATAGCATCTGCACTGCTCATGCCTTTCCAGACCAGCAGCCCGACCATCACTGCCTCCGCGCCGCCCAAGCCGCCGGGCATGAAACTCACCGCGCCCGCTAACATCGCCAGGGCGTAGACGAACACCGCGAAAGTCAGGGGGATGTCGGCCCCCATCCACTGCAGAATCCAGTCGAAGGCCAGCGCTTCGGCACTCCACGCCACCACGCTGAGCGCGGTCAGGCCCAGCATCAGGCGCAAACGATGACACTGCTGGGCATGCACCAGCACGTGCAGCAGATGGCGCAGCAACCCGATGAGCTTGCCGCCCTCGCCAGGCACCATCGCCGTCAAACGCTCCAGCAGCCGACGTTGCGACAGCACCAGCAGACCGGCCAGCACCAGGCTGATGCCGACCACGATCATCGGCATCGCCTCGGGGTACAGCGACAGGCCGAACAAGGTCAGCAGCACCACGGCAAGCAGGTCCGAGAGCCGCTCGCTGAAAAAGGCCGCGAAGCTCTGCGGGTAAGGCACGCCCCAGCGTTTGAGCAGCACGCCGCGCAGGGCTTCGCCTGCCTTGCCGGGTGTGGTGGTCAGGGCGAAACCAGCCAGATAAATGCTCAGATTAGGGCGCCAGGGCATCGGGTGGCCCAGCACCTTGAGGTAGGTCTGCCAACGGATGAAGCGCAGGCCGTAGTTCACCGACGACATGAACAGCGCAATGAGGATCCCGACCACGCCGACTTCGCTCACCGCTGCGCCCACCGCGTGCCAGCCACCCCACAGGGAAAACCCCAGATACCCCAGCGCCGAAGCCACCACCGACAGCACGACCGCCCGGTAACGCCAGCCAGTGAGGGGATCCTGCGCGTTGGAAACCGTCGGGTTCACAGATTCAACCTCTTGAACAACGGCTGCGGGATCGAGCGAATGATCAGCATGATCAATGCCCAAAACCCCGGCGCGTAGAGGGTCGGCACCTTGTTGGCGATGCCCTTGACGATGCGCTGGGCGACCTGTGCCGGTTGGGCCAGCAAAGCGGTGGGCAGCGACAGGCCTTGGGTCATCGGCGTGTCGACGAAGCCCGGCTTGATCGTGGTCACGTGCACGCCAACCTTGAACAAGCGCGCCTGCAAGCCTTCGCAATAGGTCGAAACCGCGGCCTTGGCGCTGCCGTACAGGTAATTGGAAGGGCGTCCACGATCGGCCGCCACCGAGGAGATGATCGCCAGGCTGCCACAGCGCTGGGTCTCGAATTGCATCGCCAGCACGGTCAGCAGGGCGATCACCGAGGTGCAGTTGTTAGCGAACTCGCGCAGGGCGAGGTTGACGTCGCGCTCGCAGGCTTTCTGGTCCGGCAGGGTGCCATGGGCAATCAACGCGATATCGATCTGGCCCAATGCGGTGAGGCAGCGGCCGAGCATCAGGGGGTGAGCATCGATGTCATTGGCGTCCATTTCGTGCAGGGTGACGTTGTGCGCGCCGCGGGCTTTCAGGTCGGCCGCGGTCTGCTGCAGTTTGTCGACGTTACGCGCAACGAGGAAAAAATCACTCCCTTGGCTCGCCCACAAGCGAGCGCAGGCGGTGGCGATGGCCGATGTGGCGCCAATGATCAGCACTCTTTTCATAGCGGTTGTGGTCATAGCAGCACGCGGCTCCAGAAACGGGACATCAGAGAGGGATCGCGCAGCGCTTCCAGTCGCTCCCAGGCGGGGTAGGCCTGGCGAAAGTCCGCGCCGCTCATATGGGCATCCTTGGCTGGATACAAGCGGCCCCCTGCGGCACGGACTATGTCGTCCAGTCGCGGGAATACTACGTTCTGCAGGTCTTCGCTCTGCGAGAAGTCCAGGGCCAGCGACGTCCCCGGCATCGGAAACGACAGCAGGCCCGGCGAGCGCACATCGCCGCAGCGCTTGAGCACCGCCAGAAACGAGCCTTGCCCGGCATCGGCAATGGCCCGCAATAACTCAACCATTGCCGTTTCGGCATTGGCGTTTGGAATCACGCACTGATACTGCTGAAAGCCGCGGCGACCATAGATGCGATTCCAGTGCAGGATGCGATCCAGCGGGTAGAAAAACGGTTCATAGGCGCTGCGAGCGGTCTTGCGCTGGCTCGGGTGAACCCACCAATACAGGCCGTTGAAAGCAGTGAGCGAGAGTTTGTTGATCAACGAAACCGGTGGTGTGAGCGGGACGCTCAGCTTCGCCCGCGCTTGCACGTCCAGCGAACCATATTGAGCGTGGTCACCCACGATGAAGACCCCACGCCCGGTCTCGGCGCCCTTGGCCAGACAGTCGACCCAGGCCACGCTGTACTCGTGTTGATGGTCGAGCTCATCGGCGAGGGCAAAAAATTCTGCCAGATTGTTGAAACGCACGGTCATGGTGTCGATCTGGCTGGCGCGGATCGGCATCAGTTGCAGTTCGGCCCAGTGGATCACTCCGGTCAGGCCAAGCCCGCCGATGCTCGCCGCAAACATCGAGGTATTGACGTCGGGGGAGCAGACAATCTCTGGCTGACCGTGGCGCAACAGACCAAAACTGCGTACATGTCGGCCAAAAGTGCCACGCAGGTGATGATTCTTGCCGTGCACGTCATTGGCAATAGCGCCACCCACCGTGGCGAACTGGGTGCCCGGCGTCACCGGCAGAAACCAGCCTTGGGCAATGGTGACGTTCAGGACCTCGGCCAGGGTAATGCCGGCTTCGACCTTGAGCACACCCGATGTCCAGTCGGCCTCGATCAGCCGATCCAGCGAGCGCATGTGCAGCACCTGATCGCTGGCCGCCAGACAGCTGTCGCCATAGCTGCGCCCGTTACCGTAGGGCAGGCTGCTGCCGTGGTGCTCAATCACGCGTTCAAGACGGGCAGGCAGTTCATCGCGCCAAACACAGCTGTGGCCGTGCTGCGGCGTTTGGGGAAAGCGGCCCCACGAATACAGGGGGGGACTCATGCGGCGATCCAGAACATCAGCAGGAACACGGCACCGATCAGCTGGCTGGTGCGGTCACGAATAGCGAACACTACGGGGTCTTCGTTCATCTGCCCGCGGTGGGTGAGCATCCATACGCGGGTGACCCAGAACAGCAGCAGCGGGCAGGCCAGCCAGATCACGTGCGGTGTGACGTAAAGCGAGGTGGTGTTCGCGTCCTGGATATACAGCGCCAGCACCATCACCGCCAGGTAACCGGACGAGGCGCCAAGGGAGGCGATCATGTCCAGGTCTCCGGGGTAATAGCCGCGACCGCGGGCCACTGTGTTTACCTCGCGGGTACGCGCATCGCGCAGTTCGGCGTAGCGTTTGACCATCGCCAGGCTGAGGAAAATGAACATCGAGAACGCCAGGATCCAGAAGGTCAGGGTCAGGTTGAACGCTGCTACCCCAGCGATGATGCGCGCGGTGTAGAGCATCGCCAGCACGATCACATCCCAGGCCATCAGGCGCTTGAGTTTCAGCGAGTACGCCAGTGTTAGCCCGTAATAAGCGGCCATGACTGCCGAGAACTGCCAGGGCAGCAATAACAGGGCCGAGCCGAAAGCCGTTAGCAACAAGGCAGGGACCAGAATCAACCCGGCCTTGATGGACAACTGACCGCTGGCGAACGGCCGGTCGCGCTTGCTTTTGTGGTGTCGGTCATCGCCAAGATCCAACAGATCATTGAGGATATAGACGCTGGAGGCACACACGCCAAAGCACAGGAATGCGAAAACCCCGTCGCGCATCAGCTCCAGCTGGGCGAGCCGGTGAGAGGCCAGCAGTGGCACGAAGATCAGCGCGTTTTTCAGCCACTGATGCATGCGCATCGCCTTACGCCAGTCGCGCAGGCTGGCGGTGTGGGTACGCAGGGTGGGCTCGACCCGGGCCATGGCCTGCACCCGCGATTCAACCCCGGGGTCCGGGTTGACCACATAGGCCTGACGCGACACTTTCCAGATGGGCAAATCATCTTTCGAATTACCGATATAGTCGAAGCCACCTTCCCCGTAATGAGCAACTAACAGATCGCGCTTGTGATTACCGGACAAGTTGCGGTGGGTATTTGAGGCTAATACCAGGTCGAACAGTCGCAAGTGTTCGGCGATCCGCTCGGCCAGACTTATATGGCTGGCAGTGGCCAGTACGATCATGCGTCCTGTGGCTTTTTCCGCCAGGATCAACTCGATAATCTGCGAGTCGTACGGCAATACCGAAACGTCGATCTCGGTCGCCAGCGCCAAGCCTTCCTTGAGCGCAGCCTTGCCCTTGAAGAGCCAGCCGAGCACGTTGAGCACCTGCAGGGGCTTGCTTCTGACGAAGGCCATGGCCGTTTCCATCAACAGGTCGGAACGCAGCAGCGTGCCGTCCAGATCGATAACCAAAGGTGGGTAAGTCAAGGGTGGGACAGTTTCTTGAACTCGTCCCTGAATTCTAGCCATGGCGGGTGCTCCACTTAAGACCGGCCTGACTATAAACAAAAATAAGTTTTTACAACTTTATATAAATTAAAGACTATTGCTATTGTCGACAAAGGCTTGGCGCCAGAATAAAACAACGCTCTGGTGGCAGGTATTAGTATGTGGTGAGTTTCAATATTGAAACAGTAACCGTCGCTTTATCGGCGACTGACCAATGACTGTTATGAGTGGGTGAGGGGCAGTCTCTAACGTGCCAGGTGTTGTGGTTCTGACCGGAGCCGATGTCATAATGACCGCGTTTTCGTGTCTGAGTGTGCCCTGGAGCCCCATGACCCATCCTTTACTGCTTGCGCTTGAGCCTCTGGTGGCGGACCTCTCCCGCGACCTGCCGGACGAGGAGCGTTATCGGCGTCTGTTGCGGTCGCTGCGCCAGTTGCTGCCTTGTGATGCCGTGGCCTTGCTCAAGCTTCAGGGCGATGTGCTGGTGCCGTTGTCGGTGGAGGGTCTGAGCCCTGACACCTTGGGCCGTCGGTTCAGACTGGGGGAACATCCACGGCTGGACATCATCATGCAGAACCGCGAACCGACGCGCTTCTCCACCGATTGCGAGCTGCCGGACCCCTACGACGGGCTGGTGGACGGCCTTCACGGTCAGCTGCAAGTTCATGATTGTCTTGGCTGCCCACTGTTCGTTCAGGACCAGCTCTGGGGCTTGATCACCCTGGACTCGCTGGACGCTGCACGCTTCGGCAGTGTTGATCTGGGCAATTTGCAGGCGTTCGCCAGTCTTGCCGCAGCCACGGTCATGGCCAGCGAGCGGATCGATCTGTTGGCGCGCCGCTTCGAAGACCAGCGGCAACTGGCTGAAATCTACAAGCGCGCCGCTGGCAGTCGCGGGCCTCGGGAACTGATCGGACAAAGTACGATGCATCGCCGCCTGCAACAGGAAATCCAATTAGTGGGCAACAGTCCGCTGAGCGTGCTCATCACCGGAGAAACCGGGGTCGGCAAAGAGCTGGTGGCCGAAGCCATTCACCTACAATCGCCGCGCGCGCACAAGCCGTTGATCAGCCTCAATTGCGCGGCACTGCCTGAGCTATTAGTGGAAAGCGAGTTGTTCGGCCATGTCAAAGGCGCGTTTTCGGGGGCGATCAGCGGGCGCAGCGGCAAATTCGAACTGGCCGATGGCGGCACGATTTTTCTCGATGAAGTCGGCGAGTTGCCATTGGCGGTGCAGGCCAAGTTGCTGCGGGTGCTGCAGAGTGGGCAGATTCAGCGAGTCGGCTCTGATTTGGAACACCGGGTGGACGTGCGGATCATTGCCGCCACTAATCGTGATCTGGTTGAAGAAGTACGCGCCGGACGCTTTCGCGCCGACCTCTATCACCGGCTGAGCGTATACCCGCTGCTGGTACCGCCGTTGCGTGAGCGCGGGCGCGATGTGTTGCTGCTGGCGGGGTATTTCCTTGAGGAAAACCGTGTGCGCATGGGCTTGCGAGGCCTGCGCATGAGTCCCGAGGCACAGAAGCTTCTGCTCGGATATTCATGGCCGGGTAACGTGCGTGAGCTTGAACACCTGATCAGCCGCGCAGTGCTCAAAGCGTTGTCCAGGCACCGTGAACGGCCGCGTATTCTCACCATTGAACCCCAGGCTTTGGGGTTGAACGAAGAGGTTCAGCCCGGTGCCAAAACCGCCTCACCGACGGCGCATGCATTGCCAGCGACCAAACCGAGCGCAGGGCTTAAAGAAGCGGTCGATGGATTCCAGACGCAGTTGATCAACGATGCCTTGAGTCGCCATCAAGGCAAATGGGCCGACGTTGCCCGCGAACTCAACCTCGACCGCGCCAACCTCAGTCGGCTGGCCAAGCGGTTGGGGATTCGTTAGAAACCCCGGCAAAAACTGTAAGAACCGGTTGCGCAAGGGCTGCGGCTATTCAGTCCCCTGTCGGTGTCCGCCCGAGCGCTTTCGCCGCCATCGTAACCTCTGACGCCTTCTGCAGCGATCGCCTCAGGCCTCACCGATGGGCGATATCCTCCAGCGCCAGGTTGCGCGTTTTCGGCCCGAACCCACCAATGGTGATCATCACGATCAGCATGCTGATAACGATGAAGGTGAGTACACCCGGCGTGCCGAAGTGATCGAGGAACAGGCCGATCAACAGACTGCTGAACACGGTCGACAAGCGACTGAACGAATAACAGAAGCCCACCGCGCGGGCACGGATGTTGGTGGGGAACAGTTCGCTCTGGTACGAGTGGTAGCTGAAGCTGAGCCAGGCATTGCAGAAGGTGATCATCACCCCGCAAACGATGAGCCCTGCCGCCGTATTCTGCTGCGCGAACAGCGTGCCGAAGATCATCGCGCCCAGGGCCGAGCCGACGATCTGCCATTTGTTCTCGAAGCGGTTGGCGAACTTGACGAACAGCAGAGGTCCCAGCGGGTAGGCGAGGGTGATGATGAAGGCGTACCCCAGGCTGTGAGTCACGCTGACGCCCTGACCGGAAAGCAGTGCAGGCAGCCAGTTGCCGAAACCGAAGAAGCCGATGGCCTGAAACACATGGAACACGATCAGCATCAGTGCACGACGACGATAAGGCGGCTGCCAGATGTCGGCAAAACGGCCTGTGCCTTCGATGGTCACCTTGTGGGTTTGCGGCTCGTCCAGCGCCTGGCCGTGGTCTTTCACGCAGCGCGCTTCCAGGTCATCCATGATCCTCTCGGCTTCGGCGAACCGGCCATGTTGGGCCAGCCAGCGCGGTGATTCCGGCAGGCGGGAGCGCAGCCACCAGATCAACAGTGCGAATACCGCACTGGCGATCACCACCCAGCGCCAGCCCGCGATGCCGAACGGATCCTGCGGTACCAGCCACCAGGACATCAGTGCTACCGACGGCACCGACAGAAATTGCACGAAAAACGCAAAAGCGAACGCCGAACTGCGCATGCGCTTGGGCACCAGTTCCGACAGGTAAGCGTCGATGGTCACCAGCTCGATGCCCAGCCCGATGCCCACCAGAAAGCGCATGCCGATAATGCCCAGCGCCGACGTCTGCATCCCCATCAGCAATGTGGCGACGGTGTACCAGATCAGAGCGAAGGTGAAGATGGCCCGCCGACCGAAGCGGTCGGCGATCGGGCTGAGCAGGCTGGCGCCGAGAAACAGTCCAAGGAAGGTTGCCGAGGCGAAAGCGGCCTGGTCGGAAAAGCCGAACACACCCTGTGCACCCGTGGCGAACAGGCCGTCGCGAATCAGACCGGGGCTGATATAGGCCGTCTGGAACAGATCATAGAGCTCGAAAAAGCCGCCGATGGACAGCAACGCCACCAGTTTCCAGATCGTGGCAACGGCGGGCAGGCGATCAATGCGTGCGGAGATAAGGGAGGCCCGGACCGGGTCGATGCCATCGCCCTGTGGGCCGCTGCCCTTTGAATCAGAGCTGTCAGAAGTAGGGGAAAGCGCAGACATTATTGTTTTCCAGTTGCATGAGACGACGCATGTTAGAGCTTTTGCAGAGATTCAAGACAAAATATTTCCCTGCGTTTAAGCTCTAGGATTGATCGCCATCAGCCATCGGATTCCCGTGAAATACAAACTTCCGACTACCGCCACCGCTCCGTTCTGTCCCTCTGCCGTGACCGACAGCGTCGCCATTCCAGCCAATGCGTCTTTTCTGCGCAAACTGTTGTTGTTCGTCGGTCCCGGGCTTTTGATCTCAATTGGCTACATGGATCCAGGCAACTGGGCGACCGCGATCGAGGCCGGCTCCCGGTTCGGCTATGCGCTGTTGTTCGTGGTGGTGCTGGCCAGTCTCTCAGGCATGGTTCTGCAGAACCTTTGCTCGCGTTTGGGCATTGCCACAGGACGTGACCTGGCGCAGTTGTCCGCCGAGCGCTACAGCCGCCGTGTCGGCATGGGGCAATGGATTCTGGCCGAGCTGTCGATTCTGGCGACCGACCTTGCAGAAGTGCTGGGTGCTGCGCTGGCGTTTCATTTGCTGCTGGGCGTTTCGATCACCACAGGTGTGGCCTTGACCGCATTCGATACGGTGATCGTGCTGGCGTTGCAGGGCGCTAATTTTCGGCGTCTGGAAGCTATCGTACTGGGCCTGATCGTCACCATTGCCACCTGTTTTTTCATTGAGCTGGTGCTGATCAAACCGTTTTGGCCGGATGTGTTCGCCGGGCTCAAACCCTCATGGGACGTACTGAGCAATCAGGAGCCGTTGTACATCGCCATCGGTATTCTCGGCGCCACGGTCATGCCCCATAACCTGTACCTGCACTCTTCGGTGGTACAGACGCGGGTCAATGGCACGTCCTTGCAGAGCAAAGCCAGTGCGATTCGCTATGCCAGAGTCGACACCATCGGCTCGTTGAGCATGGCGCTGGTGATCAACGCCGCCATTCTGATTCTGGCCGCAGCGGCATTTCATGGCACCGGCCATGCCGACGTGGTGGAGATTCAGGACGCCTACCACCTGCTTGACCCCTTGGTGGGCGGAACACTGGCCAGCGTGCTGTTCGGTATCGCGCTGCTGGCGGCAGGGCAGAGCTCGACGTTCACTGGCACCATAGCCGGCCAGGTGGTACTGGAAGGTTTTCTCAACGCCAAGATTCCGTGCTGGCAACGTCGGCTGATCACCCGCGCACTGGCGTTGATTCCGGCGCTGATCGGGGTGATCTGGTTCGGTGACGGCGCTGTCGGCAAGATGCTGGTGCTCAGTCAGGTCGTGCTCAGCCTGCAACTGCCTTTTGCCCTGTGGCCGTTGATTCGCTTCACCAGCGACAGGCAACTGATGGGGCCGTTTGCCAACAATGCCGTGACCAAGGTTCTGGCGTGGGGCCTGTTCGGGCTTATCTCGGCGGCCAACCTGATGCTGATGTATTTCTGGGTGAGCTGATCGGGCGCCGATTGCAGGCGTTGATTCTGCTCGTCAGCTGAGCAGAATTCCCCGGGCCATGCCGGTGGCGGCGATCACGATGATCACCATCAACGCTGCTTCCATATGGCTGATGCGGGCGAAGCGTCGTGAGCGGGAGGTATCGATAGGCAGCTGTTTCTTGAACGCTATGCGCCATTTGATCAGAGCGAACATCGGCACTACTTCCAGCGCAAGAATTGCGACGAAAGCCGTGATCTTCAGGTGAAACAGCGGTTGATGCAGGTAATAGTAGGAGCCTTTTTCCAGCCCCCCGAACGCCCGGAAGGCGCCGGTGATCAGCAGCACACCTGCCGAAACACCCCAGATGTTGTCGACCACGAACACATCGCGAAAAGAGCGCGGATCGTCGGTGCGCAACCTGCGCAGTGCCCGTCCCCGAGCCAGAACCGCCGCCAGTGCAAAGCCGAACGCCAACACATGCAATGCAGCCAATACCCATTTAACGACCATGTCCAACTCCCCCGAGTGGTTTCTGAAGCGAGCAGCAACAGAGCAAGCTTAGCGGGTCGGCAGGGTTCTGCGTGGCGGCGTGGATGAAACTGTTGTCAGCGGTGAGCGTGCCGCCGGTGACGCGCCGTGGCCGGTACCTGCAAGGTGACCAGCCCGGCACAAACGCCCAAACACGATGCGTTTCAGTCCGACGCTTGCAGACCTTTCTGCTTCATCACCAGGTTCTTTTCCTTTTTGTACTGCAACGCCACTTCCGGCGCCGGGCCGCTCTTGCCGGTCTCCATCCACAGACGCATGCGGCTCGCATCAGCGAAGTGGGTGTACTTGCCGAAGGCGTCCAGGATCACCACCGACACCGGACGGTTGGCCATGCTGGTCAGTAGCACCAGGCAGTGGCCTGCCTGATTGGTGAAGCCGGTCTTGGTCAGCTTGATGTCCCAGTTGGATTTGCGCACCAGATGGTCGGTATTGCTGAAACCCAGGGTGTAATTGGGTTTGCGGAAGGTCACGGTTTTTTCCTGGGTGGTGCTCAGCTCGCGCAGCATCGGGTAGTTGCGCGCCGCCAGCGCCAGCTTGGTGAGGTCGCGAGCGGTGGAGACGTTGAAGACCGAAAGGCCGGTCGGTTCCATGTACACCGTGTGGCTCATGCCCAAGGCCCTGGCCTTGGCGTTCATCGCCTTGATGAATGCCGGATAGCCGCCCGGATAACTATGCGCGAGGCTGGCTGCCGCACGGTTTTCCGACGACATCAGGGTAATCAGTAGCATGTCATGACGATTCAGCTCGCTGCCCAGTTTCACCCGGGAAAATACCCCCTTCATCTCCGCAGTCTGGGAGATGTCGACCTTGATCATCTCGTCCATCGGCAGCTTGGCGTCCAGAGTCACCATGGCCGTCATGAGTTTGGTCACCGATGCGATGGGAACAATCACGTCCGGGTTGCTGGAATACAACACCTGGCCCGATTGCAGGTCAGTGATCATGGCGCTGCCGGAAGCCAGGTGGAGGTTGGCAGGGTCGCGGTTGAAAGCGGCGGGTTCGTTCGCAATGGCAGCGGTGGAGAGTGCCGAGACTGTAAATACAACTAATAGGCCGATAAGGGATGCGCGAATTTTCAAGAGCAAAGCTCACTCAAATAATGGATACGATGTGAAAGGCCGGACTTTCTTCAAGAACGACAACAAGATCGGCGCATTTTATGAGCATGTTTCTAACCCTGTCGATGGGCTGCGCAGGGCGTTTCAGTAATAAAAGCAGGCTGTATGGCATTTGTTCAGATTAACCCTGGCAAAACCCTGTATTTGAACGGGCGGCTTCGATATTCATGGCACTGTGACCACTCACCCATTAGCATTCCACGGCATCGATGCTTATCACTCATATTGACCGGGGAGTACTGCAATGCCGAAGGGATTTATCAGCAAGGATTATGCGGCGTTGGCAGTGTGTGCCGCGTTGGTTGCGGTGCTCTTGCTGGTCACCGGGCTGTTTTCGAGGCAGGCGGACTGGGCTGGCTGGATTCAGGCCATCGGGCTGATTGTCGGGTTGATGATTGCCATTGCGGTGCCCGCGATTCAAAAGCGCCAGGACCTTGCGTTGCAGCATAAACAGCTGCGTGATCGCCAAACCGGTTACGCGCGGCGCATCCAGTACCTCTGTGGGGAATTGAATGAGTTGTTGGCCCGGATCACTGTCAATCTTGCGCATCTGCGCGCTGCGGATCGGCATCGGTTGCAGCGCACGCTGGAGGATTACCTGCATCGTCTGTTCGAGTCGCACAAGCTCGATCAAAACGATGATCGCGTGGTTATCGCCCATGAACTGCGTCTGGTGGCTAACGAGCTGATCGAAGAACTGGAGAGTGGCAGGTCGGATCGGGTGGTGCTGGGTACGCTGGAGAAGCGCTTGCAGAAACTGGCGCATCGCTGTCAGGTCAACGCGACGCTGGCCGAGCGGGTCTGATGAGGTTCGGCAGGGCCTCAGCTGTCGAGCCTGGGCGGTTGCATCTGTTTCGACAATGCCTGTGCCGCAGGCAGCGATAACAGCGGCCCGCTGACCGGCACGCCCTCGTGCATCAGGTACCAGCACGCCAGCAGACCGCGTTCGCGTAACTGCGCCGGAACTGCGCTTCCCACTACCGACATGATTTGAACCTTGGTCATAAGTGCCTCTACTCCACGATGGCGGCCACTTTACGGCGCTGTCGCACTCAGTAGAAATCACTGTTCTCAATAGTTGTCATTGATGAGCGACAGGTTAGTGTTCGCAGGGGAAGGCTGAACGAACTGTCGTGGCACATTTTTGCGCGGCACAGGCATTCAGAATGCTTAGCGATGGAGTCGCAGTCGGTGGGCAGTACTCCCAGCGTCGCTCGGTTGAACATTGTCCGCCGTCGAGCAACTGACAACACTTTCATTCCACGGGCCAGCGCCAGCTGACGCCTACCAAACCGACTTCCAAAAAACGAAGACCCCGCCTGTTGAGCGGGGTCGATTGGTTCAGACTGCCGATCCGTGACCGGCGCTGTCAATGCTACAAGCCAGCTGTTACCAGCGGCCGCCATCGTGGTAGTAACCAGGGCCAGGTGGTGGCCCGTAGTAACGTGGTGGGCCGTAGTAGCGAGGGCCGTACACCACCGGACGTTCAACGACATAAGCCGGTTGGTAGTAAACCGGTGGCGGAGGTGGAGCGTAGTAGACAGGCGCTGGGGCCGCGTATACCGGCGCCGGTGCCGCATAGACAGGCCCGGAAGCCACGGCCGCGCCAACCACGCCGCCTACGACAGCGCCGATTACCGCCGCTCCACCCCAGCCTGGACCGCCACCATGGGCTTCAGCCTGGCCTGCAAGGGCGAGGGCACCTAACAACAAGGCAACCTTGGGGATATGACGAATCATGACTGTTCCTCGGTGTTCAGTCCCGTTGTCGCGAGCCTGCGTTACGCTCAGGCACTGCCACGGGATAACTGATCAGACAACGAATTTCGGAATATCTGCGAAGCCGTTGCGTAAATTTTGTGTAAGGTATTCGACAACTTTGATGACAATCGCTGCGGTTGATGCCGCAAGCAACTGAATTCTACGCCTTTGCAAGGGTGTTAACGAATACCGTTCAGGAGATTTCATGTCCGTTACCGCAAGCAAGGAAACGCTGTTGTGCATGTCCTTGGCCGGACGTCCCGGTAACTTCGGGGTGCGTTTCCATAACTACTTGTATCAACTGCTGGAACTGAACTTCTATTACAAAGCCTTCTCCCCCAACGACCTTCCCGCAGCCATTGGTGGCATGCGCTCTTTGGGTATTCGAGGGTGTGGCGTATCGATGCCGTTCAAGGAGGCGAGCATTGCGCTGGTCGACCAGATGGACCCGTCAGCCGCGGCGATCCAGTCGATCAACACCATCGTCAACACGCACGGACATTTGAAGGCTTACAACACCGATTACATTGCCGTGGCGCAACTGCTCGACACCCATGCCGTGCCGCGCACGCGTTTCGCCTTGCGTGGCAGCGGCGGGATGGCCAAGGCCGTGGCCTGCGCCATGCGCGATGTGGGGTTCGGTGAGGGTTTGGTCGTCGCCCGCAACGAGCAGGCGGGCAGGGCACTGGCCGAAACATGCGGCTTCGAATGGCAGGCAGAACTTGGTGGCGAGCGTCCACCGCTGCTGGTCAATGTCACGCCTTTGGGCATGGCGGGGGATCAGGCCGACACACTGGCGTTCGAAGCAGCGGCCATCGAGGCTGCCGACACCGCGTTCGATGTAGTCGCCACCCCGGCGCGCACGCCGTTTATCATTCACGCCGGGAAGCTCGGCAAGCGTTTGATCACCGGGGATCAGGTCGCGGCAATTCAGGCGCTGGAGCAATTCATTCTTTACACCGGTGTGACGCCGACCCAGGAGCAGTATCTGGCGGCTGCGGCGTTTGCCCGGCGGTAACGGCCGGGTGCGTGAGCGGGTCTGATGCCGAACTTGTGTGAGAGGTGAGCTGGCTCACGCCCACACAAGCCTGACGCACAGATTGCTTCATGAGTCGGCCCCCTCCAGCTTTGCCAGTCGTTCTTCCAGCGCCACGATCCGAGCTTCCAGCGCTTGGACCTGTTCTGTCAGCGCCGGACTGCCAACAGTCGCACGTTCAATCGGGTTCTGCCGCGCCGCGAGGAGCGCTTCCCGGTCTGCTGGATCACCCAGAGCATGCATGTAGCGGTCTTCGCGTTGGCCCGCCTGTTTCGGGATCAGCAAAGCCAGGCCACGGCCGATCAGGCGTTCGAGTTGGTGAATCACCGCGTCGCTGTCCTCGAAATCATGCGTGCGGCTACTGCGGGTCAACAGTTCGTTGACCGTCTGCGGCCCGCGCAACAGCAGCAGGCCGGCAAGGATGACTTGCGCAGGCACCAGTTCCAGTGTCTTGTCGATCCGGTGTTCCCAGCGGTCTGCGCGGCTGCCCATGACCAGGCGAGCCAACTGCAGGCTTTCCAATGCACGCAGACTTTGTCCTACCTGACCGGCGGTGAGGTTCATGACCGGGTCGCGGCTGGTCTTCTGATTGCAGGCCAGGACCAGCGAGTTGAGGGTCAGAGGATAGGTTTCAGGGTTGGTGGCCTGTTTTTCGATCAGACAGCCCAGGATGCGTACTTCGGTGGTGTTGAGCTTCAGTGCGTCTGCGCTGTCGGCGCTGTTATCAGAATCATCAGAACCCGGCTCGGCGGACATGGCCCTTCCCCTAACTGTTGAAAAGTCTATGAGGGTAGGGTCGGGATGAGGTAAAAGACAAGCCGCGTTCGCATACGCAGCGCGCCATCCATGCGACTCATCGCCTCCAGGAACTGCCATGACTATCTCCCTGTACGCCGCATCGATTCCTGTTTTCAAACAGCTGCTCAACGCATTGAGCGGTGTTCTGGCCAAGGGCGAAGCCCACGCCACCAGCAAGAATATCCAGCCTGATGCCCTGCTTCAGGCGCGGTTGTTCCCGGACATGTTCCAACTGGTGCGTCAGGTGCAGATTGCCGTCGATTTCGCCAAGGGTGCAGGTGCGCGCCTGGCCGGGATCGAACCACCGAAATACGAAGACACCGAAACCACCTTTGGCGACTTGCAGGCACTGCTGACCAAGGTGCTGTCGTTCCTTGACACCCTCACTCCCGAGCAGGTCAACGGTAACGAAGAGCGTGAAATCGTTCTGCGTCCGGGCACCGACAAGGAAAAACGTCTGAGCACCCAGACCTACCTGCTGCATTACTCGCTGCCGCAGTTCTTTTTCCACGTCACTACCGCGTATGACCTGCTGCGCCACAACGGCGTGGAAGTCGGCAAGCGTGATTACATGGGCAACTACTGATTGGTTTTCGACTGAGCGCCTGATCGGAAGTCACCGTCTGTTTGTCTTCAGACGGTGATCCTGACTTTAAAGCGCCTGAAGAGCTCTCCAGGTGTCTTTGTCTGTTACCATTCGCGCTTCGCTCTATGTCATCCCGAATGACCGCTCCGAAAGGACCGGTCATTTCGTCGTTTTGGAGATTTCATGTTCTTCCCTATTTACCTGTTGTCGGCTGCCGGTTTCACGGTACTGACCACAGAGTTCGTGATTGTCGGGCTGTTGCCTGCCATCGCTCGTGATCTGACGATCAGCGTCTCGCAAGCCGGTCTGCTGGTGACCCTGTTCGCCTTCACGGTCGCTTGCTTTGGTCCGTTTCTGACTGCGTACTTTTCACGATTCGAACGCAAGCGTCTGTTCATCTCGGTACTGATCATGTTCGGCGTGGCCAACGCGATTGCGGCCATGGCACCGAATATCTGGGTCATGGCCTTCGCCCGACTGATTCCGGCGCTGGGCCTCCCTGTGTTCTGGGCGCTGGCCAGTGAGACCGCAGTGGACATCGTCGGACCGAACCACGCCGGTCGGGCGATTGCCAAGATTGGCTTCGGCATCGTCTGTGCCTCGGTGTTCGGGATTCCGGTGGGCACGCTGATTTCCGACGGATACGGCTGGCGCAGTGCGTTCGTGATTCTCTCGGTGGTGGCATTTGCCAAGGCGTTGCTGCTGTTCATCTACCTGCCCAAGAGCATGCACAAGGACCAGGCCTCCTTCAGCAGCCAGTTCCGCTTGCTGCGCAGCCCGGTGATGCAGGGTCATGTACTGCTGTCGGTGCTGGTGTTCAGCGGCATGTTCACGGCCTACACCTATCTGGCGGACATGCTCGAGCGCCTGGCCGGGTTCAATGGCACGGTAGTGGGCTGGTGCCTGATGGGCTTCGGTGCCGTAGGGCTGCTGGGCAACTCGTTGGGCGGACGCCTGGTGGATCGTCACCCGCTGATCGCCAGCCTGACGTTCTGCACCTTCATGATCGGCGGGCTGCTGATGGTGGTGCCCAGCATGCAGTCCTGGCCAGCGCTGGCCCTTGCGTTGGCGGTATGGGGGGTGGCGCAGGCGGCGTTGTTTCTGGTCAGCCATGTGCGGCTGATGAAAACCGCGCCCCAGGCTCCGGCATTTGCCGCTTCACTCAACATTGCGGGCGGCAACCTTGGGATTGGCATTGGCGCGATCGTCGGTGGTCGCGTGATCGACCATCTGGGGCTGAGCAATCTGGGCTTCGCCGCTGCGGCAATCATCCTGCTGTCGGTGTTGCTCGCCTTGCTGCTGATCACCGTCGAGCGCAGCCCTGCGAGCTGCAATGCCTAATCGGTGAACAGCTGGCGTCGCGCGCCTTCAGTGATGGCGACGATGCCGGGATGTTTGACCTTGCGCTCGACCGAGATCGCATAAAACGATTCGGTCACCGCATCGGTCTGGCCGATCAGCTCGACGTCATACTGCTCAACGACCTCATCGGCGATCACACTCGGGGCGATAAAGACTCCGCTGCCTGACTTGCCAAACGCTTTCATCAAGGCGCTGTCATCGAACTCGCCAACGATCTTCGGCTGCACGTTCTGCTCGGCGAACCAGCGCATCAGGCGGCTGCGCACGACAGTCTGCTGGCCGGGTATCAGCAATGGCGCACCTTGCATGCCATGGGGGAAGTTCTGGCCGAACGTCGCGGCCAGCGCCGCAGTGGCGAAAAAACTGACGCCACATTCGCCCAGCTTCTGGCTGTAGCCCTTGATGTCCAGGTGCGGCGGCATAGGGCTGTCGGAAATCACCAGGTCCAGGCGCTGAATGGCAAGGTCAGCCAACAAGCGTTCCAGCTGGCCTTCGCGGCAGGTAATCCGGATCGGTTCGCTCAATGCCATGGTCGGCGCGATGAGGCGATAAACGATGGATTTGGGCACTACATCCGCCACCCCGACCCGAAACAGGATTTGCTGTTCATCCGGTTGCGCGCGCAGCAGCGCTTCCAGGTCGCCCCCCAGTTGAAACATCTGTTCGGCGTAGGGCAGGGCGATACGGCCCGTTTCGGTCAGCTCCAGCTGCCGCCCGACACGCTTGAACAGCTCTACGCCATAGGTCTGCTCCAGCAGACTGAGCTGACCACTGATGGTCTGAGGGGTAAGGTTCAATTGCTCGCAGGCGCGCACGATGCTGCCGGTCTTGGCCACTACCCAAAAATAATGCAGCTGACGGTAATTGAGCATGGCGTTGACCTTGATAGGGATACTTCGTTAAAAGCGAAGTATAGACCTGATAAATACGAATTTTCCTGATGTGTTTGCATCCCTAGAATGCCGCCTTATCTCCTGGAACGACTGATTGGATACCGCCACATGGAATATCTTTTAGAACTGGCTGCAAGTCCCACCGCGTGGATTGCCCTGGCTACCCTGGTGGTCATGGAAATCGTGCTGGGTATTGATAACCTGATCTTCATTTCGATCCTGACCAATAAACTGCCGGTGCATCAACGCACCAAGGCACGTCGCACCGGTATCAGCATGGCCCTGGTCCTGCGCCTCGGCCTGCTCAGCACCGTGGCCTGGATTGTCCAACTGACCGAGCCTGTGATTGACGTCTTCGGTCAGGGCTTTTCCTGGAAGGACATGATCCTCATCGCAGGCGGCCTGTTCCTGGTGTGGAAGGCCACCACCGAGATCCATCACAGCATGGCCGTCAAGACCGAACAGGAAGCGGCGCTTTCCAATACGGTCGTGCTGGGCATGGCCGCTGCGATCGGTCAGATCCTGATGCTGGACCTGGTGTTCTCGATTGACAGCATCGTCACTGCAGTAGGCATGACAGAGCATCTGCCGATCATGGTCATCGCTGTGATCGCAGCCGTCATCGTGATGCTGGTAGCGTCTGAACCGCTGGCGAAATTCATCAATGACAATCCCACGGTGGTCATGCTGGCCTTGGGTTTCCTGATCATGATTGGCATGACCCTGATCGCCGAAGGCTTCGGAACCCAGGTACCGAAAGGTTATGTCTACACTGCGATGGCCTTTTCGGCGTTGATTGAAGTGCTGAACATGCTGGCGCGTCGGGCCAGACAGCGAAAGCTCGAAGCCACTGCACTGGAGCAAAAACGTTGACGGGAGCGCTCACATGAAAACGGTCGGGGATGGGGGCTCCATCACCGACCGTTTTGCTGTTTACCTATCGCTCGTGTTTGAAAAGTTTGCATCAATGCGCAGTGGCATGACGGTGTAGGCGCTCGGCACGCGGTGCAGGATTGGCTGCGTCGGTGCTGCGATAGTGCGGATGATGACGACGCGAAATTCGCATCACTCCCCACAACATGGCGGCGGCAACTGCCAGCCAGGCAGCGATCAACATTACAAGGGTCATTCCGAGGCTCATGTCTTCCTCCGGCTCTCTGCTTTTCGTTCTCTTAGTAACCGACAGTCTAGTACGCCGGTGGTTGCCGAAAATTTGACCGATGGTAGAAATCCAGTGACCGATTTCATCTATTCAGTGCCCTGGACTGTGCGTTGAAGCTATACCGCGCTTGTTTACCGCTCTATGATCGGCGTCCAGCCCGGGCGGCAGATTGCTCGGCAACCGACAAGTGAGTGAAGAATGTCTGGACCGGAAGTCTCTGCAAGGAAAAGGGCGTGGTTGGCCTTGGCTATGGCGGTGGCGCTGGCCGGGTGCGCAGACCCGCATGCTTATAAGCCTGGTTACCCCGCCGAATACAAGCGCCTGCCGGATCGGGTGGAGATCAACTCGGTACCTTTCTTCCGTGGTAAGGCTTACCAGAGCGGGCCTTACGCGCTGGCCAGCATGTTGACCGTTCATGGCGTTCAGACCACGCCCGGGCTGCTGGAAAAGCCGCTGAAACTGCCGGATGCTGAACACAGGCTGGATCAGAGCATGGCTGAGGTGGCCCGAGAATACGGCTTTGTGGTGTACCCGGTCGACCACCAGTTTTCTGACTTGTTGGCGCAGGTTGCCGCCGGTTATCCGGTACTGGTGCGCTTCAATGAAGGCTCGCTGTGGTGGAAAGAGCAGCGGTATGGCGTGCTTGTAGGCTTCAATCAGAACAAGCGCAGCGTGCTGATCTACACCGGACTTGGTCGATTGACCGTGAGCTTCGAAGAGTTCACCTCGGATTGGGAAAGCGCGGGCAATTGGGCAATTCTGGTACAGGGTCCGCGGCAGCTTCCCTCGCCGATCGACCGTGAGCGCTGGCTCAAAGCGGCCAGCGAGCTTGCTCAGGCGGGGCAGGAGCAAGCGGCAGGCGAGGCGGTTAAGGCGCTCAATGCCGCGCATTGATGCCATTGCTACGAGCGGCTGCGATCGAGGCAATACATCGGCAGCGCCCGCAGGTTGGATCAAAACCCGAATTTATCCCGCAAGCTGTAATACCACGCACCCATCGCTGTCAGCGGGGTGCGTAACAGTTGCCCTCCAGGAAACGGGTAATGCGCAAGTCCGGCGAACGCATCGAAGCGCTCTGCCTGTCCCCGCAGCGCTTGTGCCAGTACCTTGCCCGCAAGGTGGGTATAGGTCACGCCATGGCCGCTGCAACCCTGGGAGTAGTAGATGTTGTCGCCCAGGCGGCCAACTTGTGGCAGCCGTGAAAGCGTCAGCAAGAAATTGCCAGTCCAGGCGTAATCGATCTTTACGTCTTTGAGTTGCGGGAAAGCCTTGAGTATCTTCGGGCGGATGATCGTTTCAATGTTCGCCGGATCGCGGGCGCCGTACACCACGCCGCCGCCGAAGATCAGGCGTTTTTCGGCAGAGAGGCGGTAGTAATCCAGCAGGTAGTTGCAGTCCTCAACGCAGTAATCCTGCGGCAGCAAAGTATTGGCAAGCGCTTGGCCAAGCGGTTGCGTGGCAACGACCTGTGTGCCGCATGGCATCGATTTGGCCGCCAGTTCCGGCACCAGGTTGCCCAGATAAGCGTTGCCCGCCACGATGATGAACTTCGCCCGGACCTTGCCTTGCGCCGTATGCACTGCCGGGTTGGCGCCGCGCTCGATCTTGATGGCAGCAGATTGCTCGTGGATGACGCCTCCCAGCGATTCCACGGCCGCCGCTTCACCCAACGCAAGATTCAGTGGGTGAATATGCCCGCCACTCATGTCCAGCACGCCGCCAATGTACTGATCGCACGCCACTACCTCACGCATGCGGCGCTGATCCAGCAGTTCCAGTTGAGGGTGGCCATAACGCTCCCAGAGGTTTTTCTGTGCCTCCAGATGGGCCATCTGCTTGGGCGTCAACGCAGCAAAAACACCGCCATCCTTCAGGTCGCACTGAATCTGATACTTGCTTACGCGCTCGCGGATGATACGCGCGCCCTCGAATGCCATCTCGCCCATCAACCGCGCCTGTTCAGGGCCAACGGTGCGCTCTATGACGTCGATGTCGCGGCTGTAGCTATTGACGATCTGGCCGCCATTACGTCCGGATGCACCAAAACCGACTTTAGCGGCCTCCAGAACCGTGACCCTGAAGCCGCTTTCCAACAGAAACAGGGCGCTCGACAAGCCGGTGTATCCAGCGCCGATGATGCATACATCGGTTTCGATCTCGGTTTGCAGCGCAGGACGTAGCGGAGCGCAATTGGCAGAGGCAGCATAATAAGACTGTGGGTAGAGAGTGTTGGTCATTCAGCTTGCCCTGTTTAATATCTTGTACGAGTGAGCCGATCGTACCCGAGGTAAAAAGCCGTCACCAGTCGCAATCAGGGATGAAGTGTCTTAAATATGTGCCACTTGGCAATGCCCTTGGTGAAAAGGCCCATATATTCAGTTGGTTATAAAATACTGCCGTTGACAGGCCGTTGAATATAAGTAGAATGCCGACCCACGGCAGGCACGTAGCTCAGTTGGTTAGAGCACCACCTTGACATGGTGGGGGTCGTTGGTTCGAGTCCAATCGTGCCTACCAAACAAATCCGCTCTGCTGGGCGGTAACAAAAAGGGCGACCCGGGAGGGCCGCCCTTTTTGCATCCGGTGCCTCTGGCCAGTGGAGGCCGCTTCGGGCTACTCAGGCTTTGCTCGACTGATCCGGCCAGCCTTGATCTCGTCGGCATAAGCGCGCAACCGGTCAGCATCCTTGTACTGCTGATTCATCAGATGCAGCACTGCCACCACGTCGACGTCCTTGATGCGCTCAGCCAGGCGGCTGATTTCGCCAGCGGTGCGTTCCAGATTTCCGGCAATTGTATTGAGCTCACGTTTGAGCTCCAATGCTGATTTTTTTATTCCCACGTCCAGGTTCCTCGATACCGACAAGGCAGGAGTGTCACCCTCCTGCCTTAATGAGCCATGCTGCGTAACAGCAGCGCGATGATACGACAGCCCTGAGGATTTCGCGGTCATAAAAAAAGCGCTCGTTGAGCGCCTTATGTATTGGCGGGCTAGTTTGAATCAGCCCCCGGCACCGCCCGAGCTAGATGTACTGCCTGAGGAGCCAGTGGAGCCGCTGCCAGTCGAACCGCTGCCGGTGGATGTGCCGCCGGGCAAGTCGGTGTCATTGCTTGCACCTGTGCCGTTGCTCATCGCGCCGGTGTTCATTCCGTGGCGAATGCCGGTAGCCGGATCACCTTTGTCCATTTCTGTGCCTTGTCTTTGAACATCGCTGTTTCGCAGTCTTGGGTCTTGGCCTTCCTGGGACGGGGGGATAGCAGGAGATGCCGCGCCGGCGAACGCTGCAACCGAACTACACGCCAAGGCACATCCCAACGCCAGGGCTGCAAGTGATTTGTTCATCTGGTGATCTCCATGTCTGGGTTCTAGTACTGAATTTGGCTGCCTGCTTCCTGACATAGTGCCATTACGCCGACCAGCGGTAGATCCTTCAAAATACAACTGCGCAGGTTGCGCCGTCTGCCTGCGCAAAAAATTCGCGTATTCATAGGGTTAGTGCGAAAAAAGACGTTGACACGCAATTCAATATAAGTAGAATGCCGACCCACAGCAGGCACGTAGCTCAGTTGGTTAGAGCACCACCTTGACATGGTGGGGGTCGTTGGTTCGAGTCCAATCGCGCCTACCAAACAAATCCGCTCTGCTGGGCGGTAACAGAAAGGGCGAGTCGAAAGACTCGCCCTTTTTATTGCCTGCAATTTCTTCGCTCCCCAAGCAGAAGCGTCAGGCCAAATATCAGGGGCAACCCTCCGCCGTTCTGCGGTTCCGGAGCACCACACTCTGAAAAATGACAATTTTCCAGCCCATCGCCTGGACCTTTTGCCATGATGCGCGATCATGAGTGCATAAACACCGAAAGGAGGTGCGTATGTTTAGTCGGTCACTGACCCTTGCCGCTCTGTTGGCTGTTGCCAGTCCCTTGCTGGCAGCCGATGGAGACACCCCACTCACACAGGAGCGCGGCAAGTCGCGGCCGTTGATCGTCATCGCCTCCAGTTCCGTGGATCCGACGCTGGTGGCACTGAAAAAAAGCCTTGATGAGCCTGCGAACAAAGAGGCCTTCGCCAAGCGCGACATGGTGCTTTACACCATCGTAAACACCATAGGGCAGCGTAGTGGCAAGGATATCGATCCCCAATCGACCATGGCATTGATTCGAGAGTTGAAGCCAGGTATGCAAAAAGAAGGTCAGGCCAAGATCATTCTGATTGGCAAGGATGGCGAGACAAAGATGACCCATGACGGGCCAATCGATCTAAAGGACGTATTCAGCACCATTGACCAGATGCCGATGGCTGAGAAGGAAGCCGCCGCTGCGCCTGTCGCGCCTGCGACCGATTCCAGGTCCGCTGGACAGGGCGCCAAGCCCGGTAAATCAGGCAAAGCAGGCAAGAACCCATCGCCAGAGCCGCCCGCAGCGCTGGATGACTGACCGGACCTGACCTGCGCCGGGCGCTGCACCCCGGTTCGACACCCGGCTTGAACAGGGTAGGGCTTGGCTGGGTCTTGCTGTTAAGATCGCTCCTTTTTATCGAAAGGACTGTCATGAAACACTGGGTGGGAGCTGTAGCGCTGGCGACGCTGGCCGGTTGCATGAGTCTGGATCAGACGCGTTCGGCAGGGCCTGAGCATGTCTATACCAGTCAGAAGCCGGCTGCTGCGGTTGCCGAGTGCATCAAGGTGAGCTGGGCCAACATCCAGCTGTTCGGTGATGTCGCCGACGTATTCATGGCACAGGGCAAGCCTGGCGAATTCACCGTTTACACCACCGAAGGCGAATATTTCGCGGACGTGACAGGCAAGGGCGGCGCTACCGCCATCAGTTTTTACGCCAAGCCAGGTACTAAGGCAGTCGATCAGCGTGGGGCAATGGTTGCCACGTGTCTGTGAATCTCTGCGCTCGCATCTGAACAGGGCCAGGGGCGCTGGAGATGGACTGCCGTTCATCTCCGTCCTCACTATCACCAGGTCGTACGTATTTTCCGATTACATCGGCGGAGTGACTCCGTTTTCCCCTGCAGAGATCGACACAGCGCTCAGCGATCCGTCTGCGGCCGGCAGGGCCTGGAGGACTATCTTCACTCCGGGCTTGAGCAGGCTGCGATCACCCGGCACCAGATTGACGATAGGCACGTCATCCGGAATCAAGATCTGCTTCTGGCCGCCCTTGTAGTTCACCGTGATGGTGCGCCCGTTACTGGTGACCAGATCGCCTACCGATCCATTGGTCATGGTGCTGTCCCTGCCCAGGTCGAACGGACGATGACCATCTCCCGTACCCGCCAGCTCGGGGGGAAACACGTGAACCTCCAGCGCTTTGAGCGTGCCGTTGGCCTGCGGAACGGCGGCTGAACCTATGTAGCTGCCCGGCTTGATTTCCGACACCTGCGCCAGCGTCACGCCGCGTATCTGAGTGGCGTCGGTCAGGCTGACCTGCACATCCTCGTTGCGACTGCTGTGCACCTTGAGTACATCGCCCTCGATTGCAGTGATCGCGCCACGCACGCGGGTCGGCTTTGCGTCCTCAGCCTGCGCGGTTCCAGCCATTATCAGCGCCGAAGCCAGCAGACTGGAAGCCAGCAGCGTGCAACGCCATTGCTTGCCTGTGATGACTTTCATGAGGGGTGCATCCTGTGTGAGGGGCGAACCGCAAGCTTAGCGCCACCCGCACAGAAAGGTGATGACATCCCTGTCAGAAAGGCTTCCGGGATGCAGTATGCAAGATCCTGCGCGCATGTCGCTCTGACGACAGCGCGCGCCGGGATGACCTATGGCTGTTGCAGAGAGAGGGTCGTGCCGGCCAGTTTTGGTTGATTGAACATGCTGACCAGTACTTCATCGAGAATCGACGAAGCACCCCATGGGCGAGCATCGTTGAGGATGGCGACAACCACCCAGGTGTTGCCGTTGCTGTCCCGACTGAAGCCGGCAATGGCGCGCACCGTGTTCAAGGTGCCGGTCTTGATATGCGCTTCGCCGCGCAGCGGCGTTCGTTTCAGGCGCTTGCGCATGGTCCCGTCCATGCCCGCCAGCGGCAATGAGCTGATGAACTCGGCCTGGTACGGGCTGTGCCAGGCGGCCTGAAGCAGCTGCGCCATTTCCCGCGCACTCACGCGTTCGGCACGCGAGAGACCAGAGCCGTTTTCCATGACCAGATGCGGAGCGGTAATACCTTTTTTCGCCAGCCATTGACGGATCACCCGTTGCGCGGCTTTGGCATCGTCGCCGTCGGCTTCGTTGCGGAATTGCGAACCCAGACTCAGGAACAACTGCTGAGCCATCGTGTTGTTACTGAATTTGTTGATGTCGCGGATGATTTCCGCCAGATCGGGCGAATAGGATTTGGCCAGCAGCTTGGCGCTGCCGGGGACGACGTCCAGGCGGTCCTTGCCAAGAATGGTGCCACCCAGTTCCTGCCATATGGCGCGAACAGCGCCGGCGGTGTAAGTCGGATGGTCGAGCAGCGACAGATAGGTCTGCGAATTGCAGCCGTCACCCAACTGCCCGGATACCGTAACGGTGATACCGCCGTCGACATCGGGGACCGGGTTGTAAAGTACGTCGCCCGTGCACTTGTTCGATGACAAGGCTTTAACCTGGTTGTTGATGTGAATCGCAGCAATCGGCGGCTCTACGGAAACGAGGATTTTACCCCCGTCATTGCGGGTCACGAAGCGCAGGGCCTTGAGATTCACCATTAGCGAGTCGGGGCGCACCAGAAATGGTTTGTTCTTGTCATTGCCATCATCATCGAAAACAGGCAGTTGAGGCTGGACAAAGTGGCTGCGGTCCAGCACCAGATCGCCAGTGATTTGCTGGACGCCATTTGCACGCAGATCACGCATCAGCAACCAGAGTTTTTCCATGTTCAGCTTCGGATCGCCGCCACCCTTGAGGTAAAGGTTGCCCCGCAAGACACCGTTGCTCAGCGTACCGTCGGTGTAGAACTCGGTCTTCCACTGATGGGTTGGGCCGAGCATTTCCAGGGCTGCGTAGGTGGTCACCAGCTTCATGGTGGAGGCGGGATTGACCGAGACATCGGCGTTGTAGACGGTGGGCGTGCCAGGACCAGTCAACGGAAGCATGACCAGCGACAGAGCGCTGTTGTCCAGTTTGCCCGCCTTGAGCGCTTCCTGAACCTTGGGTGGCAACCCGGTATTGATCGGTGCGGCAGTGACAGAGAGAGAGAACGGCAAAAGCAGGGTGGCGAAAAACAGCGGACGCAACGACTTGATCATTCAATAAACCCTACTGCAGAAAGATGGAAACAAGAGGGGATGGCTTCCCTCGTGACCTGATAATGACAATGACCGGGACGAAAAATGTCTCAGCCGGCGGGCGGAAAAAAATAGCCCTGTGACGATTCGGCATTATGCCCCAAGCATTCGTGACTTGCGCCGGGGAGCAACCGTCAAATGGCGCTATTTTTTCAATTGGCAGCGGATTGTCACGTGAAGGTGTGGCTTTCTTTCTATGTCAGGGGCCAGCGGCATTGATTCAGCCACTTGAGGCTGCAGGTCAGCCGTTGCCAGTGTCGTAAACCGGGGAACACTTGAAGCGCCCGAGACCCGCACTCAACCGGGCACGCACAAAAAAGCCACCGCGAAGGGTGGCTATTTCGTTACGCCGTTGCAAACCGGGTTGTGCCGGTTTGCACGCCTGCAATCAGGCAGCCGGATTGATCTGCTTTTCCGGGTACCAGGCGTCCAGCAGCGAGCTGACTTCGACCTTGGTCAACTCGCCGCGACTTTTGAGCCATGCTTCAACGGTGGCACGCTGCACTTCGGTAACCGAGCCGCGATCCGCCAGGCAGACCAGACCGTAGTCATCGCCGCCCACGTAATCCAGGCCGTTACCGTCCATTGCATCGGTCAGAAACGCATCGAGGAAAGAGTCGATCGCCTCGTCATCCAGACCTTCCTTGAATTCCAGATTCAGCTCGAAGCCCAATTCCTGGAACTCGTCAACACAGAGCTTTTTGCGCAGACGACGGGAGCGGTTAGTGGCCATGAAGCGATCCTCTTAGGTAAATTCGGGGCGCAGTCTACCAGTTAACGGTCACTTGCGGGTCCGCCCCGTCAGAAATCCGGTACGTGGCGCGCCCGATGTCTGGCGGTGTCTCACCTGGCCGGTCTGCACAACCACAAGGAGAACGCAAGCCTGGAGCCATGTGGCTACATTCGATACGACGCTGCGGCTTTCAATGTCCAAGAAGCCCCTGTTCAAGAACGGCCATCGCTACCTTCAGGGCGTGCGCATGCCCGATCAACGCCGTCATCGACCCGTCCTCATCGCACGCGTTTTCCAGGCGTTCACACAGGTCGATGACCTCACTGGCACTGATAATCCTTGCCGCGCCTTTGATTTTGTGGGCGACTTCACGAAGTCCCCGCTTATCGCCCCGGGTACTGGCCTCAGTCAACTCCAGCGCATCCTCTCGACAGCTGCTGATCAGTTGGCTGATCAACTGCTCTATCATCTCCGGTCTATCGCCTGTCAATGCCACGATGCTGGCCATGTCGAAAGGCTGCTCATGTGTCGGCTTGCCCCGGTATCTTCGTCCCAATCCAACCCGCGACAGCTGCTCGTGCAGCGCCGTCAGGCTGATCGGTTTGAACAGGCAGTCGTCCATTCCCGCATCCCGGCAGCGCAGCAGTTCTTCAGGCTGGGCGTTGGCGGTAAAGCCCAGCACCGTGCATGGGTCTTGCCCATCCTCGCGCTCATGGGAGCGTATTGCCCGCGTCAGATCGTAGCCATTCATGACCGGCATATTGCAATCGACCATCACCAGATCGAAATGGTGTGCCAGCCATTGTTTGAGCCCCTGAGCACCTTGTTCCGCGACTTCGCAGCGATGGCCCAGAAATTCGAGTTGCTGACACAGCAACAGGCGGTTGGCGGGATGATCGTCCACCACGAGAATATCCAGGCTGGCCGCGCTTTGCCCGTTGCTGTCTCGCAGGGCCGGCAGATTCGCCAACGGGTCCAGTGAGGTCAGCCTGAAGAACATCTGCACCCGGGTACCCTCGCCAGGCACGCTGTCCAGACTCAGGGTTGCCCCCATCATTTCGCACAGGCTGCGGCAAATGAACAGACCCAGACCGGCACCGGTTCGCGCCAGCTGGCCGCTATTGTCAGCCTGGGCGAAAGGTGCAAACAGGCGTGCCTGATCGTCGGGCGTGATACCGATGCCGCTGTCCTGAATGCTGACCTGCAGGCCGATCTGCTGTTCGTTGATCGGCTCCTCGATCAGCAGGCTGATACGCACATGCCCTTGCTGAGTGAACTTGATGGCGTTGCTGATCAGGTTCGAAAGAATCTGCTTGAAACGCAGTGGGTCGATCAGTACCTCGATGTCGATTCGGCTGTCCTGGTCCATTTGCAGGCTCAGGCCCTTCTGACGGGCGAGTCCGTCGAACACCTTCACGACCGACTCCACCAACTGACGCAGGTTGGCCCGTTCCGGGCTGAGTGTCAGGCGACCTGATTCGATGCGGGCGATATCGAGAATATCCCCGATCAGCTCCAGCAGGTCCTTGGCCGAGCTGTACGCGACCTCAATGGCCGGGCGATCGAGGTGGCCCTGGTCCGCTCGCTTGAGGGCCAGTTCCAGCATGCCGATCACTGCGTTCATCGGCGTGCGTATTTCATGGCTCATGGTTGCCAGGAAGGTACTTTTGGCACGATTGGCGTCATCGGCCTGCTGCTTGGCAGCCTGCAGATCTTCAATCAATTGCCGCCGTTCGCTGATGTCGATCCAGCCTCCGATGATGCCCTGAACTTTGCCCAGCGAATCCCGGAAAGGAAGGATCCAGTGATAGATAGTCAGGGATTGTTCACCGATATGCAGAGAGCGGTCGAGGATCAGCGGCGCATCCTCAGTCATCACCTGCTGATAGTCAGCAAAGTATTGTTGGGCTTCCTGGACGTCGCTGAGCGTTCCGTCAAGGATGCTCTTGCCCAGTACCTCTTCGCGTTTGGCCGAGAACGCGGTGAGATAGCTCTCGTTGCACATCTGCAGCAATCCGTCCCGGTCGCGCACGTAGATCGGGTGAGGGGTACCGTTGACCAGTGCGCTCATGAATTCGAACTGATCGCTGAGGGCGCGCTCGGCGCGTTCCCGTTGTTTGATCTGGCGTCGCATCCAGGCATTCCAGGCAAGAGAGCCCAGCAACAGCAAGCTGGCGCCAATCACGATCTGGTACACCAGAAGTTGATAGTCCTTCCACGCCCCACGTCCAGGGGGTACGTAGCTGCGCCAGCGGTCATTGATGACCGCAAGCTCTTCGGGGGCGATGCTCGATAACGCCTTGTCGATGATTGCGCTCAGCTCGGTGGCATTGCGCGAAGTAGCCATCGCGATGCGGGCGGGTTCACGTCCCACTGTGACGCGCATTTGCAGAGCGTCGTTCAGTCCGCGGGAGGAGATGAAGTAACTGGCGCTGAACAGCGATGTAACGGCACCTTCCACCCGACCGTGGGCCAGCATGTCCAGAGCCTGCGCAGGGTTGTCGACCTCCACTGGATAGATACGCGGATTGACCTGCTGCAGGTATTCCAACACCGGGCTGCCCAGGGTGAGGGCCACGCGCTTGCCCTCAAGCTGATCGAGATTGGAAGGGCTGGACGTTTCCTTGCGCGTCACCAGCACGAATGCGTTGTCCACGTAGGGACGGCTGAAGCTGAAGCGGTTTTCGCGCTCGTCGCTTGGCACCATGGCGCCAATCAGGTCGGCCTGGCCCTGCGCCAGCCGGTTCATCATGTCGCGCATACTCGGGGCGTGACTGACTTCGAATCGCAGGCCGGTCCGCAGCTTGATCAGATCCAGCAAATCCGCGGTGACCCCGCGGAAGTTGTCTTGGGCATCGAAGAAAGTCAGTGGTGCATAAGCGTCGTTGATCACTACCCGCACTGTGGGATGTTGCGCGATCCAGCGTTCTTCGCGTTGGGTTAATTGCAGTTTCTGATCGGTCAGCAGTAGATCGGCACCTGCGCCCCAGCGTTTCGAAATGGCCATGCGCTCCTCAATCGGAATGCTCTTGAGGGTAAGGTTGATCACATCCAGCAATGCGGTGTTGTCAGCCTTTACGGCAAAGCTGAAACCGTTGGGTTCGTGCTCGCCGAAGTTGGCCATCTGTACGTTATTCAGGTAACCCTTGCTGATGACGTAATGGGTTGAAATGGCGTCGCCCAGAAACACATCCGCCTGATTGAAGGCAACGGCATTGATTGCACTCTGGAATGACGGAAAGGTCTGCAGGCGGGCCTTGGGATACAGGGCGCTGATTTCTTCAGGAGGGAGGTAGTGATAGACCATGCTCAGGCGCAGGCCGTTAAGGCCTTCATTCAGGGCGCGATTCTCACCCGTGCGGGTCACCAGTACCGGCTGGTCCACTGCATACGGCGTCGAAAGTCTGATGTCGGAGGTGACCGCCTCGTATCCGTTGGCACTGCCAAGCAGATCGATCTCGCCGCTGAGCAGCGCTTCGACCGCCTCGTCTCTTGTGGCATAGCGAAGTACCCGCACGGGCAGGTCCAGGGCTCTGGCCAGAATGCCTGCGTAGTCGGCTGTAAAGCCTTCATAGTCGTGACCTGTCAGGGTCATGTCAAAAGGTGGGTAGTCCGGGGCGGAGGTGCCGAGAATCAATTCGCGTTTGTCGCGTATCCATTGCCATTGGGCCCGGTCCAGCGTCACGTCCATGTGCGCCGGATTGGCACGGCTCAGCAGGGTGTAACGTTCGGCCGATGCCGACTCGGCCTGGGCACTGATGCTCAGACACGCAAATATGATTGCTATCCAATAGTCCTTTAACCCCGTCGGCATCCTGTCTCTCACACTAGGGAATTGCGTTTTGCCATCTCGATAAGTTCTACCAGAGTCTTGGCTTTGAGTTTCTGCATCAAGCGTGTTTTATAAGTGCTGACGGTTTTGTTACTGAGAAACATGCCCTTGGCGATTTCCTTGTTTGTTCGCCCCTGAGCAAATAACTGAAGTACCATCAATTCGCGATCATTGACCAGTTTGAAGCGTTCCAGTTCATTTGGATCGCCGTCGCCGGCCGACACTCCAAGCGCCTGACTTGGAAAATAATTGTAGCCTGAGAGTACCGCTTTCACCGAACTGACAAGTTCACTCAGATCTTCCTGCTTGCATACATAACCGGCGGCTCCGGATTGCATGCAACGGATGGCAAACAAACTCGGCGCCTGTGCGGTCAATACCAGAATCTTGGATGGAAGGTTCATTGCATTGAAACGGGCAAGCACCTCGAGACCGTCCAGCTTGGGGATGCTGATATCGAGGATAATCAGGTCCGGCATGCATTCGCGGACCATTTGCATAGCGTCCACACCGTTGTCGGTTTCACCGACGATCTCGTAATTTTCATTCTCCAGCAGCATCCGGATGGCGAGGCGAATGACAGGATGATCATCGATGATAAAAACTGTGTTCATAATTCAATCCATAACGAGCGGCGAAGAAAGCGCGCACCTTATCTCAGATGCTGGAAGGCGCGCATGAAGAGAACGGGCTTATAGCTATATATAGGAAACATCCTACAAAAATTAGCGTATTGCCGTACGACTATCCTCGGGAAGAGGTGGAAATGTTTAAAGAAGTCGAAAGCTCCTGATACGTGAAAAGTTATCAGAAGACGAGTGTTTATTTCGAATCGGAATGGTCCTACGTTAAGGTCAGGAACCGGCTACATAATTAAACCTGTTATGTTTTTGAAACAGTGTTGCCAGCCTCTGAACAAGTCGCGCTTAACATCTGGATATGCAGTTTTTATCTAGTTAACGGCAACGTTATGCCAGCTCGATGATTCGATGGCATCACCGCTTGCCCGGCGCAGATGAAACAAGACGCAATAACTCAAGCGTATTCAAGGGTTTGATCAAAAAACCGAGTAGTGGAAGGCCATTCCTGATTGCCTCATCCTCGATGTCGAGCAATTGCGCAGACTCCAGACCGCTGAGCAGCACGGCATGCCGGATGAGCCCCCTTTGATCGGCAACGCCGATCAGTTCGACGCCGCTCATGTCTGGCAGGCGCTGATCGCAGAGCAGCAAATCATAAGGTTCACTGCTGCGCTCCAGCGCTGCGATTGCTTCAGCGGCATTCAAAGCAGGCGTGACCCGATAGAGCCCATGATTGTTGAGCAGGATTTGCAGCGAGAAGAGCTGAAACGGATGATCCTCTACCAGCAGAATTCGAAGACTGTGTCTGGACATCGGGCTTTCCTGATGGAGCGATGGGCCCGGCGAGAAGCTCGCACCGGGGCGCGGCGCTCGACGGCAGCATGCGTGGCTAAGGCTCGGGCTGGTATGGGATAGAGTTGCCAGCGTTCATGGCTGCCGGATTATTCGGCAGAGGTTTGAGAGCGGCGATAGGCTCTTTCCTGTCGGCGTGTAGGAAATTTCCGAAGATTTGTTTTTCTTTTCTTGGCGTACGAAAAGAAAAGCCCGATTTCCCATGAGGATTTCGGGCTTCAGCTAGCCGTGGCGCTGGTTTACTGGAGAGGACTGGTGTGCCCGGTCATTTCTCGGGCCATCTCTGTTGCGTAGCTGTCGGTCATGCCCGCGATAAAGTCGATGACTCGCAAGAACGAAGTGTGCAACGGCCATTTGGGGTCGGGAGCATTGTTGCCCAGGAGGTCAAGAATGCGCCGGCTTTTGAATGAGGGGGTATGCCCGCCATATTGCTCCAGTGCTGCGCCACAGAATGCATTCAGCAAAATCTCAAGGGTGGTGTAGGCACCGATCTCATGCAGCGTCTTGCGTTTGTCCTGGAAGATCTTCTTGCGGGCCATGTCCTTGGCGTTGAGTACGCAGCGTTTGGCCGGGCCGTGCATGTGTTCCACCAGATCGCCTTGCAGCGTTCCGGCCAGCAAGGCGTCCTGCTGCTCGACAAAGGCGCGGGCGGCGGCATTGGTCAGATGTTCGATGGCCTTGCCGCGCAGGATGGCCAGTTTGCGGCGACGCGAATCGTTCGGACCGAGCTGGCGATAGGTCTCCGGCAGGTCATCGCCCACCAAGCCCAGCAGCAGGGACTCGACCTCCGTGTAGCTGAGCAACTCCATTTCCAGGCCGTCTTCGAGGTCGATCAGCGCGTAGCAAATGTCGTCAGCAGCCTCCATCAGGTACACCAGCGGGTGCCGCGCCCAGCGTTGCTCTTCCAGCTGTGGCAGGCCGAGTTTATTGGCGATCTGTTCCAGGATCGGCAGCTCGCTCTGGTAGCAGCCGAACTTGTGTTTTTTGTACCCAAGCGAATCGGCGTGCCGGGCCGTCCACGGGTACTTCAGGTAGGTTCCGAGCGTGGCGTAGGTCAGGCGGGTACCACCTTCGAACTGGTGATATTCCAGTTGCGTCAGCACACGGAAGCCTTGGGCGTTGCCCTCGAAGTTGAGAAAGTCATTGCGTTCGACTTCGCTCATTGCATCGAGCCAGCCACGTCCGGCGGCTTGCTTGAACCAGCTACGAATCGCGTCTTCTCCTGAGTGGCCGAAGGGCGGGTTGCCAATGTCATGGGCCAGGCAGGCTGATTGCACGACCATGCCCAGGTCGCTGGGTTCGCACCAGTCGGGCAGGGCGCTGCGCAGTGTTTCGCCAACCCGCATCCCCAGCGAGCGTCCGACACAGCTGACTTCCAGTGAGTGGGTCAGGCGGGTATGGATGTGGTCGTTGCTGGTGACCGGGTGGACTTGGGTCTTGCGTCCGAGGCGGCGGAATGCCCCGGAAAATATGATGCGGTCATGATCCTTGTGGAAAGGACTTCGCCCCGGTTCTTGAGGGCTGTGCAAGCTCTTGCCGAGGCGCTCGCGGGTGAGCAGGGTCTGCCAATCCAAGGCGGTTACTCCGTCGGGTGATTATCCGACTAGCTTCCCGGTTAGGCCTCCGGGCTGCAAGCGGAAGATAGTGACAACGACCAATCAAAGCTGACTGCGTCGACGTCAGTCAGCAAACGACGGCCACCGAGGAACCGCCCTGGGTTAGGCAGCATCGATTGCCCGTCGTATTCGATAGGAGCTAAACGGGAGGGCCACGCCACGCCAGGAGAGGCTCAGGCGAAAGCCGCACACTTGCCGATATAAACATGGCAGGTGTGCGGGGGGCGTTGAATGAACAGCCCTGGAATCAAAGAGCGCAGCCAAATGGCCGGCTCATTCAGGGACGCCGGCGCGAATTCTGAATGACCAGTCTGATAATCGGCATAAGGCTTGCGCTGAGCTTGATAAGACGACCGACGCTGCCAGTGCGTTTGCTGCGCGTACCTTTGCCCGTCAGAAAACCCAGCAGCGATACGGCTCCAACACCCCATAGCGGCGCATGCTTGATGCCCAGCGAACCGGGCAGGTCATTGGCCATTCCGCGCATGCGATGCAGTGGTCGCATCAGCTGCGTGGATTCGTGGCGGATCTCCTGACGATGCATTTCCATGCGCAGGCGAATTAACGCTTTGCGCAACTCCCGGCGATTATGAGTCTGGGGCGAATCGGGAGTGCTCATGGCATCAGTCGCTCGCGGTCATTGGCCAGTTCTTCCAACGTGGAATGAAAGGGCGAGGATTCATCGAAAACCGCAGCTTTGAGACGCATCGCACAAAACAGCGCAGCCAGTGTGTAAAAAACGCAGAGCCCTATAATTCCGGCCAGACGATAGGTGTCCCAGACCAGAACCAGCAGCAGCGCCGAAAGACCGATCAGTAGCAAAAGGGCAAATACCAGCGCCAGACCCGCGAACAGCAGCACGCTGACGGTACGCGCTTTCTGCTCCTGCAATTCGATGCCGAACAACTCGACATGACTGTGCAGCAGTCCCAAGAACGCTGCGCCCAAGCGGCGGGGCGAAGAAGTGTTGTCGGTCTCGGTTGGACCTGTTCCCGGCATCATATCGATCAGCGCCTGGTGGCCAGCAGGCCGATCAGGAAGCCTGCACCTGCGGCAATGCCTACTGACTGCCAAGGATTGGCCTGTACGTATTCTTCTGTCGCGACCACTGCCTCCTGACTGCGCTCGCGCAGGGCGGCTTGTGCCACGGAAAGGGTTTCCCTGGCGCGCACAAGGCTTTCATTGATCTGGTCACGCAGCTCGTCTGCCTGTTCACCTGCAAGGGACGCGGTGTGGGCCAGCAACTTTTCCGTGTCTGCAACAAGCGTCTGGAAATCTGACATCAGAATGTCCTGGGCTTTCTCTGCTGTTGGGCGAGCCATAATTTTCTCCGTAGGGGTGGCGATATTGGCTTTCGAGTATGGCCCATAAGTGAAGGTTCATTCCAATTGGCACAAGTTGCGAAGTTAGCCACTGGTACAGCTTTTGCTACTCCATGGTGCGCCAGGGAGGCCGGTCGCTCTAATGCAGAGCGCCTTTCTCGGCACAGCGCCGAAACATTGATCCTAAATTCTAAAACATCGAAAAGCGCATTAGCGATCGATCCTGTTTGCCTGCCGGCTGCGCCAAATTGGTCCGCAGCAAGGGTTGAAGGCTCCATTTTGGTGCTCTTCGATCACAGGGTGAAAAAATGGTGGTCCGCTTTGGCGCTTTTTCATCACTTGCAGGCCTGTCTCTCGATGGAAAATATGCAAAGTGCGGTGGATACGCTGATCCACAGCTCAAATACCCTGTTCATCCTGATCGGCGCAGTCATGGTCCTGGCCATGCATGCGGGTTTTGCCTTCCTGGAGGTCGGCACGGTCCGGCAGAAAAACCAGGTCAATGCCTTATCGAAAATTCTCAGCGATTTTGCTGTGTCGACCCTGGCCTATTTCTTCATTGGATACTGGATCTCCTACGGCGTCAGCTTCCTGCAACCTGCCAGCGTGCTGGCGACCGATCACGGCTATGGCTTGGTGAAGTTCTTTTTTCTGCTGACATTCGCAGCCGCCATCCCCGCAATCATTTCCGGGGGTATTGCCGAGCGCGCGCGGTTCGCACCGCAGTTATGCGCAACGGTGCTGATCGTGGCGTTCATCTACCCGTTCTTCGAGGGCATGGTCTGGAACGGCAACTTCGGGCTGCAAGCGTGGCTGCTAAAGACCTTTGGTGCCAGCTTCCACGACTTCGCCGGTTCGGTGGTGGTCCACGCCATGGGTGGCTGGCTGGCGCTGGCGGCAGTGTTATTGCTGGGCGCACGTAACGGCCGTTATCGCGACGGGAAGCTGGTGGCTTATCCGCCTTCGAGCATTCCGTTCCTGGCTCTGGGGTCGTGGATTCTTATCGTCGGCTGGTTTGGGTTCAACGTGATGAGCGCGCAGACCCTGAACGGCGTCAGTGGGCTGGTGGCTGTCAATTCGTTGATGGCGATGGTCGGCGGTACGGTCGCGGCGCTGATCATCGGTCGCAACGATCCGGGATTTTTGCACAACGGCCCGCTTGCCGGGCTGGTAGCGGTATGCGCCGGCTCCGACCTCATGCATCCGGTGGGCGCGTTGGTCACGGGCATCATCGCCGGTGCGCTGTTCGTCTGGTGCTTCACCGCGGCCCAGGTGCGCTGGAAGATCGACGACGTCCTCGGTGTCTGGCCGTTGCATGGCCTGTGCGGCGTCTGGGGGGGCATCGCCTGTGGCCTCTTCGGCCAGACCGCCTTGGGCGGCATCGGCGGCGTCAGCCTGATCAGCCAGTTGATTGGCAGTGCACTGGGTGTATTGATTGCGCTGGCTGGCGGTTTTCTGGTCTACGGCGTGATCAGGCTGTGCCTGGGGCTGCGGCTCAGCCAGGAGCAGGAGTATTACGGCGCCGACCTATCGATTCACAGGATCGGTGCCGTCAGTCACGACTGATGCAGGACGCAGGCAGGTGGCTATGCTTACCCCCGAGCGGGTGGGCCTGGCCGGTAGCTGCCCCTCGAGATTCCTGACTTTTCGCAGTCTTGTGGATTGCGCCTGCGGTAGGAGCCGTCGATGGAGCGTTTGTATTCCCTTCAGGGGTTCAGGGGTGTGGCGGTAATGGGCGTGGTCCTGTTCCACATGGCTGCCGTGGAGCACAAATACTCGGGCGGCGATATTTTCCTGCCGCCGTTTCTGGACTTCTTTCAACTGGGCGTTGACCTGTTCTTTATCATCAGCGGGTTCGTGATGGTGATCGTGAGCCGCGGCCGGTTTCAGAAGATTGCTGAGTCCAAGCGTTTCCTCTTCAATCGCGTCTCGCGGATATACCCCACGTACTGGTTGTATTACTTCCTCACCCTGGCCGTGGTGCTGGTGCAACCGGCGATGGTCAACAGCAGTCATGGGTCCTCCAATCTGCTGCTGTCGTTCCTTTTGCTACCCAATGACAGTGTCCTGCTGGTGATGGTCGCCTGGTCCCTATTGTTCGAGCTGTGGTTCTATCTGGTGTTTACCGGGCTCATGTGCTTTCGCGAACGCTGGTTGCCAGCGTTGATCGCTGGCTGGGCGCTGATTCTGGTGGTGTTCAACAGTGCACAGAACTGGCAGGACTATAACGCTGCGTTGAAGATCATCCTTCATCCCTATGCGCTGGAATTCATCATCGGCGTCGCCCTTGCACTGTTGTTCTACGGTGGTTACGGCGTACATATCCCGACGGTCGCAGTCTGTGTTGCGCTGGCCGGCGCCTTGCTGCCGGGCATTGGGCTGATTGCCTATTACCGACTCTTTGATGACCAAGGCTTGTTGCGAATGTTTTCGGTAGGGGTTGTATTCGGCACGCTGATTTTCGGGCTGGCGTTGCTGGAGCGGCGTCGGCACATCCGGGTGCCGAGGTTGCTGATTGCGGTCGGGGACATGTCCTACACCCTGTATCTCTCCCATCTGCTGGTGCTGGGCGTCGTCGGGCGCTGCTGGCAAATGATGGGTAACTCGCCCGACAGCCTGCTGGATAATGCACTGTTCGCCGCCCTGACGATGTCCGCAGTGCTGTGTTACGGCTGGGTAGGCTATCGCTGGTTCGAGAAGCCGGTACTTGACCGGGCGAACGATTTTTCCAGACGGCGCTTCCATCTCGACGGTATTTCAGGCCGGGCCTAAACTGGTCATCCCGTTCTGAAGTGTTGCGCGTGGAGGATCAGGACATGCCATCGCATGCCAGCTGTTGGGAACACCGGGGTGTCATTTGTGTGAGGTCGCCGAGGCGGAACTGATGCCCCTGGTGGAACATGGTCTGCTGGTCGAACGGGTGGATATCGCTGAGAGCGCAGCCATGAATGACATATACGGTCTGCGTATTCCGGTGCTGCGGCGTGCTGACTCCGGTGTTGAACTGGACTGGCCGTTCGACACCGGGCAGGTGGTGGCGTTTTTGCGCGATCAGCTCGAAAGCTGAGCTTTATGCGCCATCAAACACTTTCCGGTTTGACAGCGGCCGACTCAGCCTGACCCGCTTACAGATACTGCGTGTCAACGACCATTGCTTTGGCAACCGCTTCTTTCTGCGCTTCGCTCATGTCGTCCCAGACGTGGACCTTGGCGTAATAGCCAAGGCCTGCGACGACGTACAGGCTGAGGGTGAAGACGATGAACACCGACATGAAGGTCCAGCGACCCACGTCATTTTCTTCGTCGCAGAAGGATTTCGAGTAACGCTCTTCGCTTTCGGCAGGCGTGCCAGTGGAAAGGCGTTTGATCCATTGAAACAATTGAGCCAGCATTTTTATAACCTCAAAGTTGAAAAACAGAATCGGTCGTGGGCAGTGCAAGAGATCGGATCTCTCCTGTATTCGGCCACGTTGCAAGTCGCACGGCGCATCTGGGGGGCCGCACACATGCTGAAAACGAAAAAAGCCCGTCGAGGACGGGCTTTCTTTTTATGAGTTCAGGTCAGGCAAGCGTTTTCAACTTCGATCACGACCAAGGTCGCGCCGGTTCGGTTTCGCGCTTGCTTGCCGAGTTAGCAACATTTTAGAACAAATAATTTTGTGCTTCTACAGCAGTCATGTAGATGTCTGACAACTGGTAGGGTCTGAGGCTGCGACAAATCGTCACGCATCATCGGCGGGCGCATAAGGCCTTGCTCGCATAGGCGTCAGTGCTCGGCGATAATGCCGGGCTTGTGGTTTCTGCCATCCCCGATTACGAGTCGCTCATGTCCAAATCCGCGTTCATGCCTGCCACGCTTCAGGCCAGCACCCTTTATCTGCCGCCCGGGCCTTGGCTCACTGTGCTGGATTGTCTGTGCGAGCGTTTCAGTGCGATCAGTCGGGAGCAATGGCGCGACCGCATTGCCCGGGGCCGGGTGCTCGATGCAAACGGTCAGCCTATCGCCGCGGATCTTGCGTATCGCGAGGGGCTGCGCATTCATTATTTTCGCGAGGTGCCCAACGAGACGCCTATCCCGGTGCAGGAACAGATCCTGTACGCGGACGAGCATCTGGTGGTCGCCGACAAACCGCATTTTCTGCCCGTGACACCGGGGGGGGAATACGTCGAACAGACCTTGCTGCGACGACTCATTCGTACCCTGGACAATAGCGATCTGGTGCCCCTGCATCGCATCGACCGCCACACTGCAGGCCTGGTGCTGTTCTCGGCGAACAAGCAGAGCCGCTCGGCGTATCAGGCGTTGTTTCCGACCCGGCAGATCGACAAGCGTTACCAGGCCATTGCCCGGGCCTTGCCTGAGCTCGATTTCCCCAGGCTGCATAAAAGCCGGCTGGTAGAGGGCGAGCCGTTTTTTCGCATGCGTGAAGGGCAGGGGCAGAACAATACCGAGACCCGAATCGAGGTGGCCGAGCGCAACGGCGATCTGTGGCGCTATGCGTTGTACCCGGTGACCGGCAAGAAGCACCAGTTGCGTGTGCACATGGCGGCGTTGGGCGCAGGTATCTGCAACGACCCGTTTTACCCCGATATCATCAAAGACGCTGTGGACGACTACGACAGGCCGCTGAAGCTGCTTGCCCAGGGGTTACGCTTTGTCGATCCGGTAAAAGGTGAAACGCGGGTCTTCGAGAGCCGGATCAGGCTGGATTGGTGAACGAATTGGGCGATTATCCCACACTGCAGTTGGGTTACTATCTGTCCACGGCACACCCTGCCGGTAGCGACGAACCTGTTGCTCATTTCTCTTCCATGCGGCGACCGTTATGCCTGACTCTTCTCTGATTACTCAAGACATCGCTGCTGTGGCGAAGATCGATGCCATTCCGGTCATCTTGAGCATGGTCAAGCATGTAACCGGAATGCGCTTCGCTGCAGTTGCCCGTGTTACAGACCGGCGCTGGGTGGCGTGCGCCGTCGATGACTCGATCAACTTCGGGCTCAAACCCGGCGGCGAGCTGGTGCTGGAGTCGACCATCTGCCATGAAATACGGCAGAAAAATCAGCCCGTGCTGTTCACCCATGCCAGTGAACACCCGGTGTATTCACTGCACCAAACGCCCAAAACCTATCAACTGGAAAGCTACGCCTCGATCCCTATCGTCAAAGCCGATGGCGAATTTTTCGGCACCCTGTGCGCCATCGACACCTTGCCTTCGCATTTCGACGAAAACGCTGTACTCAAGACCCTCACTCTGTTTGCCCAGTTGATCGCGATGCATCTGGACATGCGTCAGGACCTGGAAAAAACCGAAAACGCGTTGGCCGATGCCAATGAAACGGGACGTCTGCGCGAGCAATTCATCGCAGTGCTGGGGCATGATCTGCGTACGCCGCTCAGCGCCATCCGCATGAGTGCCGATCTACTTGAAACCCGCCTTGATGACAAACGCAACCGCAGCCTCGCCACCGCCATTCGAAAAAGCTCGCAGCGCATGGGAACGCTTATCGAAGACGTGCTGGATTTCGCCCGTGGCAAGCTGGGCGGAGGTATCCCGGTGCGGCGTACGCTGGTGGATGACCTGCAAGGTGTCTTCGCCGCTGTGGTAGCCGAGATCTGCGCATCCGAGCCGGATATTCAGATTCATCAGAATATCGCCATTCCATCGGGTATTTATTGTGACCCGGCACGTATTGGGCAGTTGTTGTCCAATTTGCTGGGCAACGCGGTAAAGCACGGCTCGCGGGACCACCCCGTTGAGGTGACGGCCCATATGGAAGGCAGTGAGTTCGTACTGTCGGTTACCAACCACGGCATCTGTATCCCCGAAGCATCGATGCCGTTGCTGTTTCAGCCGTTCAAACGCTCTCAAGGGGGGTCCAGAGAGGAGGGGCTGGGCCTTGGCCTATACATCGCCGCGCAGATCATGAATGGCCATCGCGGGACGCTGTCTGTCACTTCATCATCCGAGCGGGGCACGTGCTTCGTCGCGCGCTTTGCGGCCAGGTATCAGTGAGTCCGGTTCACAGGCTCTCGTTTCTGGATGCAGGGACCAACCCCGTACATTCATTCTTTTTTCACATGAATGTGCTTATAGTGGCGGCCCTTGTTGGGGAGTAGCCTGCTCTTGTGCCCCGGTTCAGAGCGTTCGCGTCAACATCCTCGGCTGCATGCCGTGGCGTGAACACCTTCGGGTTGGCGAGACCAACGATGCCTCCATGCCTAAAGTCGGGCGTGTGGTTGCGTCGTTGACTCATAGCCCGACTGGACGTACACCGTGAACCCGATTTCCCTCATCTTTCTTGCGCTGGCCATGTCCACGGATGCTTTCGCAGCAGCGATTGGCAAAGGCTCAAGCCTGCATAAGCCACGTCTTAGCGAAGCGTTGCGCACCGGTCTGATCTTCGGTGTCATCGAAGCCATCACCCCTCTCGTCGGCTGGGGCATCGGTCAGGTCGCTACTCGATTCGTGCAAAGCTGGGATCACTGGATCGCTTTCGTGTTGCTGCTGGTGCTCGGGCTGCACATGATCTACAACGGCTTCAAACACGATGATGAGGCTCAAGAAAAGCCTGCACATCACTCGTTTCTGATCCTCGCCATCACGGCCTTTGCCACCAGTATTGACGCGTTGGCGGTGGGTGTCGGGCTTGCGTTCGTCGACGTGAACATCCTTGTTGCCGCCGGCGCGATCGGCATAGCTACCACGGTCATGGTCACCCTTGGCGTAATGCTGGGTCGGGTGTTGGGGACCGTGGTCGGCAAACGCGCCGAGATTGTTGGAGGGATTGTGTTGATAATGGTCGGCGCAACCATCCTCTACGAGCACCTATCGGCAGGCTGATTTATGAACGACGCACCCGAAACGCCAACCTCCATCCCAACGACCCGGCGACGATACGCACTGATACTGGCTGTGCCGGGTCTGCTTGTGTTAGCCGCGGCGGGCTTTTTCACTTGGCAAAACTTCTACCCGGTGCAGGCCAGCCAAGGCTGGCGGTATCAGGTCTTGCACGTGGATGTGCCCAAGGCGGCATCGTTGGTGCCCGCAAGTGACGGCTCGCTGGTGGTCAGTCAGGAGCTCAGGGACGGCAAGGGCAGCATCGTGCGCATTCTGGCCAACGGTCGCCGTGAGACGGTGGTCGAAGGTTTATCCAAGCCCGACGGGATGATTTCGGCACGCGGTGGCTGGGTGTTCAGTCAGGAGATCGAAGGCGCGATGGTCAACTTCTTCAAGGATGGGAAGGTGACCGCATTGTTCAAGGGCGCGGACGTACAGGGACTGTGGAACGAGGGCGATGACCTGTACGCCATCGAGGATCGCAAGGGCGATGGCCGCCTGCTGCGTTATCACTGGGGCGATGGCAAGCTGACGGTATTGCGTGAGGGTCTGTCTGAAACCGAGTCCATCACCCGTTGCACCGATGGCCGCATGCTCTACACCGAGAAGGAAAAGGGCGTGGTGCATCAGTTGACCGAGGACGGCCGTGATCCCGTGGTGCTGAGCAATCTCAATCAGCCGACGTTCCTGATGTGCGACCAGCGTGGCCTGTGGATTAGCGAAGATGCCACCCACCGTGCGCGACTGCTGTTGATCGATCCTCAGGGCAAGCGCCAGACCATCCTCTCATTCCTCAAGGCGCCACAGTCCATCGTGCCCACTGCCCATGGCACTTACCTTCTGGCTGAGGGTGGACGCGATCGCATTCTGGAGCTTTTACCGGCGCAAGAGGATCACTGAGGCAGGCGGACCAAAGCCGTCAGCGGTTTTCAGGCAGCGCGTCCGGGGTGGTGACATCGCTGCCCGCCAACCGGCCAGGATGAGCACCACCCTTCGACGCGCTGTTTGCCTGCCGGGCTTCGGCACGCACCACCAGGCAGATTCCCACGGTGGAAATGCCCATCCCTGTCACCATTTGCCAGGACAGCGGCTCGTCGAACATGGCCCACGCCCAAAGCATCGTGAGTGGCGGGCTGAGGTACAACACGCTGGCGACGCGAGTAGCGGTAGCGCGACGCAGGCACACCCAGTAGAGCCCGTATCCGCCCATGGTCGACAGACCTGCAGTCCATAGCACACTGAGCGCAAAGCCTGTACTCGGAATTGGCATCAGGCTGCCGTGCATACCCTCGATGGCCGCGAAGGCAAAGCTTGAAACGAAGCACTGCAGCCAAAGGTTAGGCAACAGGCCCAGTGCCTGTGAACTGTTCGTGCGTTTTTGCCAAAGTGTCGCAACCGCCAGCGACAGCATGCCGGCCAGTGGCAAGCCGTAAGCCCACAACGGAGCATCACCCCACGCCAATGCGCCGTGGGTGACCCACACCACACCGAGCAGTCCGATCAACAGCCCCGCCCAGACTTTGCGCACCAGTCTTTCACCGAGCGCCACTGCTGCGAGCAACGCCATTCCCAGTGGCAGCAGGTCCGCAATCAGCGCTGCGAGCCCGGCCGGAACGCCCAGTGCGATGCCTTGAGTGACACCGGCGAGATAGCCGCCCATGGCCAGAACTCCGATCCCGGCATTTCTCAGCAAGACCATGATCGGCGTTCGCCACAGTGGCCTGGCAACGAAGGGGAACAGAATGAGGCTGACGATGACGCAGCGCCAGAATACCACCAGCAGCGCCGGGGCATAGTCGATGGAGAAGCGTGCGCCAATGAAGCCAGAACTCCATGTCAGCACCAAGGCAGCCTCCAGCAACGGCAAGGGAAACCCACGGTGGCGCGTGGTGCGACTGCGGTTTTTTTCCTGGATCAATTTGTATGCGTTCATTCCCAAAGCGTACGGAATAAGCGTAATCTCATAAATCAAAATAAAGTGCAGCACTTATTCAGAAAGGCTGAAGTATGTCGGCAATCCTTGATATTGATTTGATTCGGACATTTCATGCCGTCGCGCGAATCGGCAAGTTCAGCGCAGCGGCAGAGCAACTGCATAAGAGCCCGGCGGCGGTGAGCATGCATATTCAACGTCTTGAGGCGGTGGCAGGTGACCGGCTGCTCAAACGCGATAACCAATCGGTGTCCTTGACCGGGTTGGGCAAGCGTTTTCTGGTGTCGACCGCCGAGCTGCTGCGTGTTCACGACCAGACGCTGGCCGAACTGCACGGCACTGAACTTGCCGGGCGCATTACCCTGGGCGTGCCTGACGAATATGCGCTTCATGTCATCAAGGACATATTGCCGACCTTTCACGCGGCCTGGCCAAACGTCGTACTGGAGCTCACTACAGCGCCGAGCTACGCGCTAAAAGAGCAGGTGCAACGAGGAACACTGCAGACCGCGGTGATTGCCCAGGGCAAAGGCGAGTCGGGATGCGAGACTCAGCTGCTGGTGGCCACTACGCCAGTCTGGGTAGGACCTGCCAGTGCCACCCTGGCGTCGATGGATCCGCTGCCGCTAGCGGTCCACGCGCCACGATGCCCTTATCGACACGCCATGATCGATTCGCTCAAGGCAGTCGGTCGCCGCACACGCATCGTGCTCGAAAGCCCCTCCAATCAGGCGGTCAAGGCGTGTGTGGAAGCGGGGCTGGCGATCAGCGTGATCGACCGCGCCAAGGTCACCGAGCAGATGCAGATTCTCCACGAACTCCCGGCCATTGCCGAGCATGAGGTGGTGTTTCTGCGCAGCCAGGCTTCCCGGGGAGACGAAGCGGTGGACCGGCTGTCCGGCGCCATTCGGCAATATTTTCGGCTGTAGCTCCCGTGGTGCCGCAGGCCGGGCGGCCAAGCGCTTGCATCAAGGGATCAGACGCTCCCTTCACTCTCCACCACCAGAATGCGCGCCACGCCGAGCGGATGGGCAACATGGGCAGTGCCGACCGAGGCGTAAAACACATCGCCGGTTTCCAGAATCGTAGACTCTTCGGTGTCGTCCACCTTGAAGCGCATCTCCACGCGGCCATCCAGCACGGCGAAGACTTCCTCCCCATCGTTGACGTGCCATTTATACGGCTGGTCGGTCCAGTGCAGGCGAGTGGTGATGCCCTTCATATTGGCGATATCCAGCGCGGCCCAAGGGCGATCGCCAGTGAACGATTTACTGCGGATGATTTTCACAGGTGCTTACCTTTGATCAATCCAGCCGACGGCACAGGTAGGCCTGGGTCTGATAGGGAAATTCGACGGTCTGGCGGTCACGTAGGGCAGGGTGGGTCTGAATCAGATCACGCAGTTGCTTGGTGACAACGGCTTTTTCGGCTTGCGGCAGGGCAGCGATGAAGCTCACCGATAGGAAGCGGTTCATGATCACGGTTTCGGCATCGCCTGAATGGGTGTAGTTCAAGCAGGTGAGTTCAGGTTGGGCAAAGTAGCGCCCGTCGAAAGGTAAACGCCAGTCACCGGTGTGAAAACGCGGGGTGTCGCCTTCGTACGGCGTGATGATCCGCGTGATCTGGGCGACCCAGTCCACCGATTCATCGCGCACGTTCCAGATCAGACCGAGGCGACCGCCCGGTTTAAGCACGCGATGGATTTCGGCCACGGCGGCGTCATTGGCAAACCAGTGAAACGCCTGGGCGCACACCAGCACGTCGGCAGTGGCGTCTTCCAGGGGCAGGGATTCGGCAGTGCCACAGACAATCGGTGTGTCGGGGAAACGCTTGGCAAACTCCTGACGCATCGGCTCGACCGGTTCGACAGCGGTCAGGTGAGCGGTCAGCGGGGTGAGCAATCGGGTGAATTTGCCGGTGCCAGCTCCCAGATCCACCACCGACGATTGCGCGTCGATGCCTAGCGTGTGCTGTAACCAGGTGCCCAACTCATCCGGATAATCCGGCCGCCCCTGAGAGTAAGCGCCCGCTTGCGTTGAAAATCCTAACTGTGCAGCTTTGTGAATGACTGACATGGTCGGCGATCCTCTTTGTGGAGAAGTGGCTGGCGCATTATGCGGCAAATCCAGACGCCGATCAGTTGTTCTCAAGGCTGCCGCCCACCCGAACGTGCGGATGTATCGATGCGCTGGGTAGCCGGGGTCTGCTCGCGTCGGTTCACGCGGGGGGCTGTGCGCTGTAAATTTGCCGCACCACCGTCCAGCCAATGGCGCTCAAGCCCACGAATCCCGATGCCAGGGCGTATTCGAAATTTGCAACGGTCACACTCGCCAGCGCACTGATAACCCCGCCAGTGACAAACACCGTGGTATTGAGCATCGACGCTGCGGCGCCGGCATTACCGAGAAAAAGATCCATGGCCCGCGACACGGCTGCAGGACGGGTTATGGTCGTACCGGTGGTGCAGAGCATCATGGGCAACAGAATGGTCAGCAAACTGCGCTCGGTTGTGAGGTGCAGTGCGATCAGCGCCACGCCAGCCAGACTGATCAGCCCAAGGCCGACCTTCAGCTGTTGTTGATGATTGATGACTTTTTGCAAGCGACTGGCGATCACGCCCCCAATGACGTAAGCCGCGCCGTAGATAAGCAGGACCACCGAGAACTGCAGTTGAGTCAGCCCGAAGTCATCGAGAAAGATCACCGGTGAAATGGCAATAAATGAGAAGTGGCAGGTAAACGCGATGGCGGCGATCAGCGAAAAACCCATGAACCGTCCATTGGAAACAATGGCGCCGCAGGCGCTCCAGAAACCAAGGTTCGAGGCCGGAGCGAAGGAGGACGGCAGTGCCCATACCGCGTGAGCCTGACCCTGCGGTGAGCGTCTCATGTTCAACTTCTTTTTATAAAGTCCACGAACGCCCGCAGCGGCGATGGCACGTACCGGCGGCCCGGGTAATAGAGCAGTGGTCCGGTAAACGTCTGCCACCAGTCTTCCAGCACCGGTTCCAGCGCGCCGCTTTCCAGGTGTGGGCGCAGCCAGTCTTCGAAGAGAAAGACCACGCCAAGGCCGTCGATCGCACTCTGCACTGCCAGATCGACTGCGCCAGCGATGTTCACCACCAATGGGCCGGTCGGGTCGACGCGGACGGTTTCGCTGTCTTTCTCATACTCCCACAAAGGCATCGCGCCGCTGGGGAACTTGCCCCGCAGGCAGGCGTGTTCGAGCAGATCGCGCGGGTGTTGCGGGCGGCCTCTGGCATCGAGATAAGCGGGGGAAGCGGCCGTCGCAAAACGCTGAAATCGAGGGCCGATGGGCACGGCGATCATGTCCTGCTCCAGGCGTTCATCGTATCGGATGCCCGCGTCGCAACCCGCCGCGAGCATATCCACGAAGCTTTCCTCGACGATAATTTCCAGACGGATATCGGGATGCGCTTGCAGGAAGGGCGTGATGATCGCGGGCAGCACCAGCCGTGCAGCGCTGGCGGGCACGTTGAGCTTCAGGGTGCCGGCAGGTCGGTCACGAAAATCGTTGACCACGTCCAGTGCCGATTCAACCTCGGCAAGCGCCGGTACGATGCGCTCCATCAGCCGCGCCCCCGCTTCGGTGGGCAGCACGCTGCGGGTCGTCCGGTTGAGCAGTCGCACGCCCATTCCGGACTCCATGCGCCTCACCGCATCACTCAGGCTCGACGCCGATTTGCCGCTCGCCCGCGCGCCTTCGCGAAAACCGCCGGCCTTGACCACGGCGACGAAGGCCATCAAATCCTGAATATCTGCTGCCATTGGCTGCCACCATTGTTCGCTGAGCCGTACAACCTGTGCCGATTGCAGCTGATTATCGACCGACGGGTCAACATCTATAGTGGCCTCACATCACTCGATTGAGGCACAACGACATGAGCGACGCCAGCAAAGCAGGGACCTTCCGGCTCGGCGACCGGACCGTGAACCGCATGGGCTATGGTGCGATGCAACTGGCCGGGCCGGGCGTGTTCGGCCCGCCGAAAGACCCAAAGGCCGCACTTGCGGTTTTGCGTGAAGCCTTGGCATTGGGCGTAAACCACATCGACACTTCGGACTTCTACGGGCCTCATGTCACCAATCAACTGATTCGCGAAGCGCTGCACCCTTATGCCGATAATCTGACCCTGGTGACCAAAGTCGGCGCCAGCCGCGGTGATGACGCATCGTGGAACCCCGCGCTGAGCCCTGCCGAACTGACGCAGGCTGTGCACGACAATTTGCGCAATCTGGGACTGGATGTGCTGGATGTGGTGAACCTGCGGGCGTGGGGCACGATGCATGCGCCGGGAGAAGAGTCCATCGAGCAGGCATTCACCACGCTTGCCGAGCTGCAACGGCAAGGGCTGATCCGCCACTTGGGCCTGAGCAACGTCAGCGCGGCGCAGGTGAAAGAGGCACAAGGCATTGCCGAAGTGATCTGCGTGCAAAACCATTACAACCTGTCTCATCGTAGAGATGAGCCACTGATCGCGGAATTGGGCAAGCAGGGCATCGCCTACGTGCCGTTCTTTCCGTTGGGCGGCTTTACCCCGTTGCAGTCGGATGCATTGGCCAGCGTGGCCCAGCGTCTGAAGGCATCACAGCTGAAGGTGGCCCTGGCCTGGCTGCTGCAACGTGCGCCGAATATCCTGCTGATCCCGGGCACCTCGTCAGTGGCGCATTTGCGGGAGAACCTCACTGCCAGCGTGCTGAAGATCGCGCCTGGGTTGTTGGCCGAGCTGGACGCCGTGGCTTAGTGACTCGCACTTGAGCCGGGAGCCGCTTCCCGGCTGAACGCCTCCACTTCCCGCAGCAGGCTTTTAGCGGCGAGCGTTACCAGTTCGGCGCCTTTTTCCGGGGTTGCCAGGGCCGGGTCCGACCCCATGCGCCCGTCCGGGAAGCGGATGCGAAAGTCGCGGGCTTCCCGAATCGGACCGGTCGGGGCGATTTGCGGCGAGTAGGACGCCGATTTGATCGCCGCGGGATAGGCCCATTGAGTCACTGCGATTTCCGAGGGCGTGGCATGGGAACCGTGCCCGACGGGAAATTGCGCATACGCCCGTGGGCCCACGCTGTCCAGATCCCACCAGTTGCGCAGCTTCAACGCGAAACCGGCAGGGCGCCGGGCAAAGCTTGCTTCGGCGTACAGCTCCGAGAAGGCTGCTTCGATGGAGGCGACGTTGCCGCCATGGCCGTTAAGGAACAGGATTTTTTCGAAACCGTGACCAGCCAGTGAGCGCACCCAATCACCGATCGCGGCGATGAAGGTCGATGGACGCAAGGAAATGGTCCCGGGAAAGCCCAGGTGGTGTTGCGCCATGCCGATATTGAAGGTCGGTGCGACCAGAATGTCAGCACTCTGCTGAGCCTGGTGCGCGATGATTTCCGGGCACATCCAGTCGGTGCCCAGCAGACCGGTAGGACCATGCTGTTCGTTCGAGCCGATCGGCACGATGATGGTACGGCTGCGGGTCAGAAAATCTTCGATCTCGCACCATGTAGACAGGTGTAAAAGCATGCGATGTCCTCTCTCAGGCTGGCTTGGTTTGGGCAGACAGCGGCGGGGTGCGCGGCGGAACCATTCGCTTGTTCCCGGTTGATTCAAACGCCGACGCCAGACGCAGCAATGTCGAGTCGTCATAGGCGCGACCGGCGAAAGTCAGTCCCACTGGCATGCCGATGTCTGCCATCACACCCATTGGTACGGTCACTGTCGGCACGCCCAGATGGCGAATGGCGAGGTTGCCGTTGGCGACCCACACGCCGTTGCTCCAGGCGATGTCTGCTGCTTGAGGGTCGACATCCGAGTTGGCGGGTGCAACATCCGCGACGGTTGGGAAGAGCACCGCATCCAGCCCCAATTCATCCATCCAGTCTTCCAGATCGATACGTCGGGTTTTTTCCAGCCCGCGCAGGCCGTCGGCCAGCGTGTCTATCTCGTTCCAGGGCGTAATGCCACGCTCGGCCATTCGCACGTACTCGTCCATGCCCGCCGCCAGGTCGCCTTCGCGGTTCGGCAGGGTGCCGGGGTCGTGGGGGAAGATTTTCGCACCGTCGACGTCGACCAGTCGGTTCAGCTTCGGGTCGCCATTGGCGCGCAGGAAATCATCGAATGCCCAGGCGGTCAGGTCCCACAGCTCGTGGTGCAGGAATTCCCTGGAAACGATGCCGCGATTGAACACCGTCGGTGCGCCGGGTCGGTCCCCTTCGCAGTTGGACACCAGCGGGAAATCCACCTCTATGACTTCAGCGCCCGCCGCTTCAAGAGCTTTACGCGCCTCCTGCCACAGGTTGATCGCTGACGGACGTGTGTTGATGCGTTGCCCGGTCGGGCCGCCGATCCCGGGTGCATCACTGGTGCCTGCTTGAGGGTCGGCATTGATGTACATGCGTGGTACGCCCAGACGTTTGCCTGCCAGCGCGTCGGCCTTGACCGCCAGTTGCGCGTAGGACGCAGGACGTACGGAAGCGACGCTGGGGATCGCTACCCAAGGTTGCAGGCGCCAGAGGTCGCCTCGGGGATCGGGGTCTTCGGCGACCACCACGTCGAGCACTTCGAGCAGGTCGGCCATGGTCCGGGCAAACGGTACGACGACATCCATGGTCGGAGTCAGCGGCCAGTTGCCGCGCACTGAAATGACCCCGCGCGAAGGCGTGTATGCGCAGAGGCCATTGTTGGACGCCGGGCCACGGCCGCTGGACCAGGTTTCTTCCGCCAGGCCAAACGCCGCAAAACTGGCAGCGGTGGCCGTGCCTGCTCCGTTGGACGAGCCGGAGGCAAAGGGCGCGGTGAGGAAGTCAGCGTTGTACGGACTTTCCGCGCGGCCATATACGCCGCGCTGCATACCGCCATTGGCCATCGGCGGCATATTGGTTTTGCCCAGGCAGATGGCACCGGCGGCACGCAGGCGTTCGACGGTAAAGGCGTCGCGGTAGGCGATCAGGTCGGCGAAGGCCGGGCTGCCCGACGCGGCGGTGAGGCCCTTGACCAGATAACTGTCCTTGGCGGTGTAGGGAATGCCGTCCAGCGGACCGAGCACCTGACCGGTTGCACGCCGCTGGTCCGCGGCTTCAGCCTCTTTCAGAGCCTCGGGGTTATGCACCACCATGGCGTTGAGTGCGGTGTTGGTTTGCGCGCCGTCGTAGGCGTCGATCCGTGCCAGATACGCCTGCACCAGTTCCACCGAGGTGGTCTGGCCCGACTCAAGTGCCGCTCGCAGTTGGGCAATGGAGACTTCCGTGACGTCGATCATGCTGTCACCGTCGGTGGCCGGGAGTGCAGAACGTAGGATGTTTGAAGTGGATTTTTCATCGTGCTTTCCGTTTCGCTGCGTGCTCTCAGGGAAGCCGGAGCAGGCTGGACGTGTAATGCGGGTGGTGTATTTAACACCATGTGAGTAGCGGAGTCAGGGTCGGTTTCTGATCTTAACGCCCAGCCGGCACTGGTTCTTCTACAGAGGCGAGCAGCCACCGGCTTGCTAGCGCTCGCACCCCAGCGTTGCGCCCGTGAAGCAGAAGTGCCTGTCAGTGAGCGACGGGCGAAGAGGGCAGGCTCAGGCCTGAGGCCAGTATGTGTTCAAAGGCGGCGCCTTTCCTGTTACCGGGTCGGTTTCCGGGAACGCCAGACTCGCCATGCGTTGCTGCATCGCCTCGGTTGGCGCTTCACGGCAGATGTCCCAGTTCTGACCGGGCGGGTAGCCGCCGACCACCAGAAAATCGTCGCTGGCCCAGAGCCGGCAATGACCCGTCCCGGTGGGCAGTAACACGACATCGCCTTGGTTGACCGTGACCTCGAGGCCATTCGGTCCGCCCAGCATCAACCGCGCCCTGCCTGCAGCAAAGCCCAGCACCTCATGGGCGGTGGAGTGGTAATGGTGATAATCGAACACGCCGTCGCGCCAGGCAGGTGTCCAGCCGTTGCGCGCGAACAGCGCTTCCATTGTCGAAGCCACATCGCCCTCGGTGATCACGTCGGTGTAATGCAGAACCGGCAGGCGCGAGTGGTTGGGAACCCAGTCGTTGCGTTGCAGTAAAAGTGTTTTCGGTACTTGCATGGTATTTGCCCAGGCAAAGGCAGTCGGCAGCGCCAGCGTACTCGCACCGATGAGCAGAGCCCCTTTAATGAAATTGCGTCGGTCGAAGGTCGTCATGAATTATCCCCTCCGATTCAGCTGACCCGACCGGACCTCTCTGCGTTCCCTGAAGATCCCGCTCTCGTGGAGCGAAATTCGCCATCGCTACCGGCCTTTTCACCGGCGGTCGCTATTTGCACAATGCCAGCATGAGCAAACTCGGGCATCCACTGGCATGGGGCGATTATGGGACGGAACCCTTGGGCGAACGGCGTGGTCGTCTGCTTCATGCTGAAGGTCCTGTGCATTTGCGCTTGTTGAGCCGTTTGCCATCGGGCGACAGGGTGATGCTTCACCAGACGTTGTAAATCCACAACTGGCCCATGGATGGCCGTCACGAGGTTCCAACAATGATTGCAATGCAACGCTTTGCACTGCTGATGACCGCCGCAACGCTCCTCAGCGCCTGTGGAGACTCCTCCAGGCTGCCATTTCAGGCGGGGGTTGGCCCCAAGCCGCAATTACCCGAACCGAGCAGCTCACTGATCCCGACGCTGAACGTTTCCAAGGCCGTGGGCTGGAGTGGCGCTGACACGCCCAAGGCGCCCGATGGCTTCAAAGTACAGGCGCTGGCGGACGACCTTCAGCATCCACGCTGGCTGTACAAGCTGCCCAACGGCGACGTGCTGGTCGCCGAGAGCAATACACCGCCCAAGCCTGAAGGCTCGACAGATGGCGGCACCGGGCCGATGGCGTGGGCCAAGCGAACGGCCACAGGGATCGTCATGGGGCGTGCGGGGGCTGAAGTACCCAGTGCCAATCGCATCACGCTGCTGCGTGACGCCGATGGTGATGGCAAAGCCGAAATGCACAAGGTATTCATCAGCGGCCTGACCTCGCCATACGGCATGGTGCTGGTGGGTAACGAGCTGTTCATCGCCAACGCCGACGCGGTGGTCAAGGTTCCATACACCGAGGGTCAGACTGAAATCACTGCGACTCCAGTGAAAGTCACCGATCTGCCCTCCGGCATCAATCACCACTGGACCAAAAACATCGTTGCCAACAGCGACGGCAGCAAGCTCTACGTGACGGTGGGCTCCAACAGCAACGTTGGCGAGAATGGGCTGGAAGCAGAAAAGGGCCGGGCGGCAATCTGGGAAGTCGATGCTAAGAGCGGCGAGAAACGTCTGTTCGCCAGCGGCCTGCGCAATCCCAATGGCCTGATATGGAAACCGGGCAGTACCGAGTTGTGGACCGTGGTCAACGAGCGTGACGAAATCGGCAGCGACTTGGTGCCCGACTATCTGACCTCGGTGAAAGAGGGCGCTTTCTATGGCTGGCCGTGGAGCTATTACGGCAATCACATTGATAACCGAGTGCAGCCGCCACGCCCGGATATGGTGGCCAAAGCCATTGCCCCGGATTATGCGCTGGGCACCCACGTCGCACCGTTGGGCCTGACTTACTCCGCCGCCCGCGGGATGCCGGACAGTTTCGCCAACGGTGTTTTCGTCGGCGAACATGGCTCATGGAACCGCAACCCGCAAGCAGGCTATAAAGTGGTGTTCATCAAATTCGAGAATGGCCAGCCGTCAGGGATGCCGACCGATTTCCTCACCGGTTTCCTCAATGCCGACGGCGAAGCGCAAGGGCGTCCGGTCGGGGTGATTCTCGATCAGCAGGGTTCATTGCTGGTGGCCGATGATGTGGGCAACAAGGTCTGGCGAGTTAGTCGAACCAAGTAAAAAAGTATCTGGGGAGCCGCGCCACTGACGTGGCAGTTGCAACAACCTGTGTGAGCGAATTCATCCATGAGAGGCCGGTGCAGGCGACCTGTTCTTGTCGCCTCTAACGCCGCATCGCGAATGAGTTCGCTCCCACAGGTCGTCGGTCCAGTTAACGCGCAGAGCGCTATACCACGCGGTCCTCAGTGGTCGATCACAGTGAGAATTTGCGTACTCCCGCCACGCACAGGATGACTGCAACGGTGACAACGAGCATGCCAGCGCTGACCTCTTCGTGCAGCAACATCGCCGCCAGGGCCAAGCCGAAAAACGGTTGTAAGAGTTGAAGCTGACCCACTGCTGCGATACCGCCCTGAACCAGCCCGCGATACCAGAACACAAAGCCGATCAACATGCTGAACAGCGAGACGTAGCCCAGACTGATCCAGGCCGCAAGGCTGATGGTATGAACAGTGGGCGGTGCGATGAGCCAGGTCAGCGGCAACGTGACCGGCAGCGACAGCACCAGCGCCCAGCAGATGACCTGCCAACCGCCCAGCGTTTTGGAAATCCTGGCGCCTTCGGCGTAGCCCAGGCCGCACACCACAATCGCCAGCAACATCAACAGATCGCCGGTGCGGGAAACCCATCACCACCCCCAGCGCGACAATGCCCAACGGCAGCAGTTGATGCCAGGCCGGACGCGATTGCCTGAGCAGCAACAGCATGCACAGCGCCACAGTACCGGCAACGCAAGCGGGGGCCAGCGTTAGAAATACCGGAGCGAACTCCTGCACTGCGATGCGGGTTGCGGGCAGAGAGCCATTGCTGATCAAAGAAGCGGCCTATGCCTTTCTGGCAGAAGAGCCCGCTGTTTCATTGCGCGCGCTGGCGCCGGAGTTGACCGTCTATGTGTCTGGCTTCTCAAAGAATGTCGCGACAGGGCTGAGGGTCGGCTTCGTGGTCGCGCCCTTGCAGTGGGTGCCTGCGATTGAACGCACGATCAGGGCCTCCACCTGGAACACCCCAGGCGTGATGACCGCGCTTGTGTGTGGCTGGATCGAAGATGACACCGTCGCAAGGCTTGAAGCGGAAAAACGGCAGGAGGCGATGGTGCGCCAGACATTGGCGAAAAAGACGCTGGCTGGGCTGAAAGTCATCGGCCATCCGGCGTCTTATTTTCTTTGGATGCCTCTGCCCGAAGAGGTGCGGGCCGATCAGGCTGCCGCGGCATTGCTGGCGATGAATGTTGCTGTTGCAACCGCCCAGGCATTTGCGATTTCGAGCCCTGCGCCTCATGCGATTCGACTGGCGTTGGGCTCGGTCGAGCTGGAAGCGCTGCAGCACGCGCCGCATAAAGTCAGCCAGGTCATCCGCCGCTTTGCCTACTGAGTTAGTGCGGATACGACTATTGGAAACCTCGCTTATTCAGAAAAGGTAATAGACTTTTTCATCGTGCATACCATTGCTGAAATCGATAGTTAACATCACCGATTGCGAGTTCTTTTTCTCAACGAAAGGAGCAGGATAGAGCCAGACCGAACGGGCTTTAAGAAGGACACCGCGATGAGAATTTCAACCCTGCTGACGCTTGTCGCTGTCCTGACCGGTAGTGTCATCTCCACTGCGCCTGCCTCTGCTGCAGCTTCGGTTGCCACGGCCGTCACCAATGAGCAGTCCTGCCATCTTATGCCGCTCGCTGACAGCGGCATCGGCCTCAGACACTCACAGTCGGTGGGCGTGCTCTATAGCGAAAATACCGTCGCGACACTTCAGTACCTTGAGCAATACCATTCGGTTGCGTTGAAGGGTGTGGAAAACGGCGCGCTGGACGCCCGGATCCGCAATGCGTTCATCAACAGCTCCGATCCAGAACTGGCCATCGACTGGCTCAAGGCCTCGATATCAAGGGAGTTCGCCTCGGTCACCGTCTACCACAACCTGGACGCGCTGATGCAGGCGCGTCCGGACGTCGTGGTCATGCTCGACACCTACAACCAGCTGGTCACGCAGCGCAACAGTAATGTCCAGGCGCGCTTCATCGCCAAGTTCTACGACTCGAACCTGCAATACATCGGCAAGGCCGAAGGCGTGGATGCGAAAGAGTTGACCTCTGTCTGGGTCCACGACAAGGCCGCTGCGGAAATCGCTGCGCAGATCGATCAGCAGCGGGAGTTGCAAATCCATGCACTGAAGCAGTTCGATGCGTCGCTCAAGGCGCTCGTGACGACTGGAGAAGTGGCGCAGGTCGCCGGCAATTGAAAAGAGACCCCAAGTGCGCGCCTGATTCCAGCCGCAGGCACCCGGAACTCCCTTGCCGATGCGCGTCCTAATTCCTTAACGCTGCAGCCGCAGCGCTAATCTGGCGTTTTCTCATGACCCAAACACAAATCCGAGACCTGTATCGCGCTTACATCGACTGTTTGAACCGTCAGGACTGGCCCGAGCTGGGCCGCTTCGTCGATCAGAACGTTCACTACAACGATCAGCGCATCGGCCTTTGCGGCTACCAGCAAATGCTGGAGAACGACTTTCGTGCGATTCCCGATCTACGTTTCGTCATAGATCAACTGATTGCCGAGCCACCGCATATCGCGGCCCGGTTGTGTTTTGACTGTACGCCGGTGGGGGAGTTGTTCGGGCTGCCGGTTAATGGTCAGCGTGTCAGTTTCACCGAAAACGTTTTCTATGAGGTCAGCGCCGGACGTATTCGCAACGTACATTCCGTCATCGATAAGGCTGCCGTTGAAGCGCAGCTCAATCGCCCCTTGCCGCAGCGCCGCTAGCCTGGCAGGACCGACAGGATCGCTGATTCCACCGCTGCCCGTCTGGTCGATCGCCAGCCTCTGGCTGGCAGGCAGCGTTGGTTGGGTGAACGCGCTTCGCTGCAAAGCGCCTTGATTGAAAATTTCGACAGGCGCCCCAACGTAATTTCGACCCCAACCGCTCCCCATCACTCGGTTTGCTCATGGCTCGCGTTTTTGTGCTGCGGCGCCATTGATTCACCCTAAGTGGTTCACTCTAGAGGTTTGTTTGATGACTAACCAAGCGTACGTTCCTCCCAAGGTATGGAAAGACCAAGCCGGATCCGGCGGTCAGTTCTCCAAGACCAATCGCCCCATCGCAGGTCCGACCCATGAGAAAACGCTGCCGGTCGGCAAACATCCGCTTCAGCTCTACTCACTGGCCACGCCCAACGGTGTGAAGATCACCATCATGCTTGAAGAGCTGCTGGCGCTGGGCAAGTCCGAAGCCGAATACGACGCCTGGCTGATCCGCATCGGCGAGGGCGATCAGTTCTCCAGCGGTTTCGTCGACATCAACCCCAACTCCAAGATCCCGGCCTTGCTGGACCGTAGTGTTGAGCCACCGCTGCGCGTATTCGAATCCGGTTCGATCCTGCTGTACCTGGCCGAAAAATTCGGGGCGTTGTTGCCGACAGATCCAGCAGGTCGTACTGAAACCCTCAACTGGCTGTTCTGGCAAATGGGGGCGGCGCCGTATCTGGGCGGCGGGTTCGGGCATTTCTATGTCTATGCTCCTGAAAAGATCGAATACGCGATCAACCGCTTCACCATGGAAGCCAAGCGTCAGCTGGATGTGCTCGACCGGCGCCTGGCCGAAAGTCCTTATCTGGCAGGCAACGAGTACAGCATCGCCGACATCGCGGTGTGGTCGTGGTACGGCCAACTGGTGCGCGGCACTGTGTATTCGGCCGCTGAATTCCTCTGCGCACACGAGTACACCCACGTACAGCGCTGGGCCGAAGAAATTGCCAAGCGTCCTGCAGTCCTGCGTGGCTTGAGGGTCAACCGCACCTGGGGTGAGGAGAGCGAACAGGTGCCAGAACGGCACTCAGCATCGGACCTCGACTGACCTTACGATGAGTTCCCGACTTATGCGCAAGGAGTGATCGACCGCTAGCGGCAGCGATCATTTTTTGCGTCGAGTGCTTTTTCCCTGTAGGAGCGAATTCATTCGCGAGAGGCCGGTGCAGGCGACCTGTCTCTATCGCCTTGAACACCGCCATCGGGCACATTCACTCCCACAGGACTTTGAGTTCGGCGTTGAATCTCAGAATGGTCGAGGGCCTGGCGCGATTGCGCCGGCCCTGAATCAGGCTGCGTCAGTAGGTCCAGGTCACCGAGGCGGTCAGGTTACGGGGCGCGCCATAGTTGGCACTGGTGGCGCTGTTGTACAGCGACATCAGGTATTTGCGATCGGTGACGTTGTTCAGGTTGAGCGACGTGCTCCAGTGATCATCGATGTCATAGCGGGTCATCAAATCCACCAAGGCATAGGCATTTTGGCGGATAGCGCCGTTGTCGTCGTTTTCAACCGGTCCCTGCCAGCTCACACGCGTACCGACCCTGGCCTTGGGCATACCCGGCAGGCGATAAGTCGCCATGCCGCGCAAGCTGTGCGTTGGCACGTATTTTCGAGCGCGATCACCGTTATCGTCATCGATACGCACGTAGGTGTAGCCAGCGAGTATCTCCAGACCGGGCATGGCCTCACCTGAAGCTTGCAGTTCGACCCCATGGCTCTTGTAGTCCAATGCGTCGTACACGCTGCGACTGCCAACGTAACCTGCATACTCGGCGACGTTTTCCTGCTTGGTCTTGAACACCGCCGCCGTTAGATTGAGGCCGTTGTCCAGGCTGCCCTTCAGACCGATCTCTTCGCTTGTGCCTTCCAGCGGATCCAGCAACCTGCCATCCAGATCCACCTTGTATTGCGGGCTGAATATCTGCGTCCAGCTGCCGTACACACTCCACTGATCGTTGAGGTCATAGACCAGGCCGGTATAAGGCGTGACTTTACCGTGCTCGCGGGTATCGTGATCCACACCATAGTCCAGCCCGCTACCATCGGCGCTGAGCATTCTCGCACCGACGACCCAGTGCAGATCATCCATCAGGCTGAAGCGGGCACCGGCGTAGACGCTCTTTTGCGTATCGCGATAGTTCTGGTTATTGGTGTCGAATGTGTAACTCAGTGACGGCTGCGCGATGGCCCCTGCGAGTGTGCCGCAGAAGCTAACGTCGTAATAACCATCGGCATTGATGTCATGCTCGTTGGCCTTGAGCTGCGTGCGGCCATAACTGGCACCCACGGTCAGCTCGTGATCGCGGCCAAACAGGCTGAACGGGCCAGACAGCTGGGCCTCGCCGATCATCTGGTCGGTTTTGCTGGTGATATGAGTCGGGTACGCCGATGCGTCGTCGCCTGTGACGCTGGCGATGTAGAACATGTCCGTGTCCTGGTACTGGCGAATGCCGGTCACCGACAACTTGCTGTTCCAGCCATTGCCGAAGTCATGCTTGAGCTCGGCGAACGTGCGCTGGGTGTGCACGTTCCAGTAAGTCCACGGCTGGCCGACGTTGGAGCTGCGGCTGCTGTAGTGGATCGGATTGCCGGCTGAATCGGCAAGCGGCAAATTGCCCCAAGTGCTGGCGTTGGAGTCGCTGTCGTGCTGGGAGAAGCCGATGGTGAGGGTGTCGGCATCGGACAGGTCGAAATCCAGCAGGCCTGCGGCTACGTTGATCTCGTGGCTGTAGCGATCCAGATAGGAATTGCCTTTGTCGTGGGTATAGATGAAGCGTGCGCGGATATTGCCGCTGTCGGTCAGTGGGCCGGACACGTCAACGTCCACCCGGCGGTTGTCCCAGGAGCCGACGCTGGTGCCGATTTTGGCCTGCAAATCCCTGGTCGGACGTTTACGCACGAAGTTGACTGTCGCAGAAGGGTTGCCCGTCCCACTCATCAAACCGTTGGCACCGTGCAGAATATCGATCTGCTCATACTCGGCCAGGTCCTGATCGCCCACCAGCAGGTCGCCCGTAAAGGGCATGCCCATGCCGTCGTATTCGAAAGTGGTGATGTCGAAGCCGCGCGAAGTGAACTGCGTGCGATCAGTCTCGGTCTGCTCGACCGTGACCGACGGGGCCGCGCGCAGTGCTTGCTTGATGCTGTTCATCCTGAAATCGTCGATCTGATCGCGCGTCAGGGTGGTGACGGCCTGTGGCGTTTCCTTGTCTGTCAATCCCAATCGGGTAGTGCTGTTGGCCGCTCTTCCCTGATAGCCCTGACTGAGTTCGTCGGCTTGTGCGCCGCTGCTCTGAATCCGGGTAGAGGGCAAAGTCATTTCATCAGCCGCGTGAGCAATGGGCATGGCGCTGCAGGCGCCAGCGAGGAGCAGGCTGGCAGGGAGGCGGGCTTTCAAGGTGCGTTTCCTGAGTCTAAGAGTCAGAGGGGATGCTAATGAGAATGTAAATGAGAACTATACACAAACGGTAATGAAGTTTTTACAGATTTTTCACATTCAGGAAGGAGGTCATAGTTTGAGCGGTTCCTCGTGGAAGGCATCAGGTGCGTAGGAAGGTCGCTGCAACCAGTAGGACTGTTCGCTACAGCGGTGCGAAAAGCGCCGTGTAAAGCATCGGAATTTTTCCGACAGACTGCGTGCAGACTTCAGTATTGCGTCTACGCTGCGGTTTGATGGGTACACGAAGACCCAGTAGTTCACTCAGGAGTTTCACTATGCATAAGTTGGTTTCCTCGATTGCCGTCGCTCTTTTGCTCACCGGTTCACTGGCACCGCTGGCATTGGCCGAGGGCGATGTCGCCGAGGGCGTACGGCACGACAACGAAGAACTGGACAACGGCGTGGACCATGACGCCAAGGAAGTCGACAAGGGTGTCAAGCACGATGCCAGCGAAGTCGATAAAGGCGTGAAGCACGATGACGAAGAGCGTCACAAGGCCGACAAGCATGTCGATAAGGAAGTCAAAAAACATCTCTGATATTCGCCAGATAATGCGTCAGGTTGTGATCAATCTATAAGGAACTGGATATGCGCTTTTTTTCTTTGTGTCTTCTGACCGCTCTTGCAATGAGTAACCCGGCTTTCGCCAAGGACGATCATCACGAATGTGAAGAGGCCCTCGGCAAACTCAAAGCCACCACGGATGCTGACTACAGCGCCTCCGGGCATCACGAACATCAACAGGCCAAGGCCGCTCATGAGTCCGGCGACTACAAGAAGTGCGCCGATCAGGCGAACAAGGCGCTCACTCATCTGAAGCAAAAGTGAACGAGCAGATGACGGTGAACCCATGAAAAAACTCACATTGGTCCTTCTGTTTCTGATGTGCGCCGGCTGCCAATACTTCGGCTATCAGGACGACAACTGCACCAACGAACCGGATCAGCCTGCCTGTGACGGTACTCATCCGGTTGAAGGTCATCGCAAGTAAATCCCTCTGACCCTCTGCAGGGTATCCACCTGCTGTCAGTCAACGGCGATGTTCACAGATATACCGTTGACTGGCGGCGCCCGACACCGGAAAGCGCAAGACTTCCGCCGTGAAACCCGGATAATGGCCGCCATTCGTTTTTCGCTTCTGGTACTGCCGCATGGAAATCAAGGTCAACTTTCTCGACAATCTTCGACTTCAAGCCAGGTTCGATGACTTCACGGTGATTGCCGATCAGCCCATTCGTTACAAAGGCGATGGATCGGCGCCGGGGCCGTTCGATTATTTTCTGGCGTCATCGGCCTTGTGTGCCGCTTATTTCGTAAAGTTGTACTGCCAGACGCGCAACATCCCTACCGAGAACATCCGTCTTTCGCAAAACAACATCGTTGACCCGGAAAACCGCTACAACCAGATCTTCAAGATTCAGGTCGAGTTGCCCGCCGATATCTCCGACAAGGACCGCTTGGGCATCCTGCGCTCTATCGATCGCTGCACAGTGAAGAAGGTGGTGCAGGCCGGCCCCGAGTTCGTGATCGAAGAAGTCGAGAATCTGGACGCCGACGCCCAGGCGTTGCTGATGCCAACTTCCAGTGTCGAGGGTGCAAGCACCTACATTGCGGGAAAGGATCTGCCGCTGGAGCAGACCATTGCCACTATGTCGGGCATCCTCGCGCGGCTGGGCATGAAGATCGAAATCGCCTCATGGCGAAATATCGTGCCTAACGTGTGGTCATTGCATATCCGCGACGCCAGTTCGCCGATGTGCTTCACCAACGGCAAAGGTGCCTCCAAAGAGGGCGCACTGGCGTCAGCGCTGGGCGAGTTCATCGAGCGCCTGAACTGCAACTTCTTCTATAACGATCAGTTCTGGGGCGAAGACATCGCCAGTGCCCAATTCGTGCATTACCCCGACGAGCGCTGGTTCCAGCCGGGGCCCGACGACGCGCTGCCGAGGGAGATCCTCGACCCCTATTGCCTGAAGATTTACAACCGCGATGGCGAACTGCGTGGATCGCACCTGTATGACACCAACTCCGGCAATACGCAGCGAGGTATCGTTTCCCTGCCGTTCGTGCGCCAGTCGGATGGCCAGACCGTGTATTTCCCGTCCAACCTGATCGAAAACCTGTACCTGAGCAATGGCATGAGTGCTGGCAACACGCTGGCCGAGGCTCAGGTCCAGTGCTTGTCGGAGATCTTCGAGCGCGCCGTCAAACGCGAAATTATCGAGGGCGAAATCGCTTTGCCTGACGTCCCGCAGCAAGTGCTCGACAAATACCCTGGCATTCTCGCCGGCATTCAAGGGCTGGAAGAGCAGGGCTTCCCGGTGCTGGTCAAGGATGCATCGCTGGGCGGGGAATTCCCGGTCATGTGCGTCACCCTGATGAACCCGCGCACCGGCGGAGTGTTCGCCTCTTTCGGCGCACACCCACGCTTTGAGGTGGCGCTTGAACGCAGCCTCACCGAATTGCTGCAAGGTCGCAGTTTCGAAGGCCTGAACGATCTGCCGCAACCGACGTTCGAAGGCCACGCAGTTACCGAGCCGAACAACTTCGTCGAGCACTTCATCGATTCGAGCGGCGTGGTGTCGTGGCGCTTCTTCAGCGCCCGGGCCGATTACGAATTCGTCGAATGGGACTTCTCAAGTGCGGGCCGCGCCAGTGGAAAAGAAACGGCCAATGCTGACGAGGCCGCGACGCTGTTCGGCATTCTCGAAGACATGGGCAAGCAAGTCTACATGGCAGTCTACGAAGATCTTGGTGCCACTGCCTGCCGCATCCTGGTCCCTGACTACTCGGAGATATACCCGGTCGAGGATCTGATCTGGGATAACACCAACAAGGCGCTGGCCTATCGCGCCGATATCCTCAATCTGCACACCCTCAGCAAAGTCGGCCTGAGAACCCTGGCCCAAGGCCTGGAAGACAGCGGGCTGGACGATTACACCGACATCACCACCCTGATCGGCATCGAGTTCGACGACAACACTGCCTGGGGCCAGCTGACCATCCTGGAGCTGAAACTGCTGATCTACCTGGCCTTGCAGAAGTACGAAAAGGCCAAGGATCTGGTGGAGGCGTTTTTGCAGTACAACGACAACACCGTTGAGCGTGGCCTGTTCTACCAGGCGGTGAATGTGGTGCTGGAAATGCAACTGGACGAGGATCTGGAGCTGGCGGATTACGAGGTCAATTTGCGCAGGATGTTTGGTCACCAGCGTATGGACGCTGCCATTGGCTCGGTCAACGGCAGCGTGCGTTTCTACGGATTGACGCCTACCAGCATGAAGCTTGAAGGGCTGGACCGGCACCTGCGCCTGATCGACAGCTATAAAAAGCTGCACCAGGCACGGGCCCACACTGCGGGCCAGTCGCAGTAAGCGCAGAATGAAGCCTCTCTCAAAAGCACCTTCGGGTGCTTTTTAATCTTGGCTGGAGTCGAACCTTTGCAGGTCGTGAGGTGGGTGAGGCCGACACAGCCCGGTCAGATCGAGTAGGTGAATCGACGTTCGTTTTCCGGTGTGCTGGTGTCCGGTAACGCGAGCAAAAAACCACAGCGCGCCAGCACTTTCGCTGATCCCGCATTATCTTCGTAGACATAAGCAACTAACTGCCCCAGTCCCCAGCGTTCGCGTGCCTGTTCAATCAGATGCCTGAGCGCCATGGTTGCCAGTCCTTGGCCCGCCATGTCTTCAGCTACGCGGTAACCCACCTCGGCAGTGTTCAGGGTTGTGTTGATGCTCTTCAGGTTGGCTCTGCCTACGATTTTTCCATGGGCATCTTCAATGATAAAGGGATGCCAGGTGCCTGCCGCGAAGTCCTGTAGATAGCTTTGGATATGATCGGCGACGCCTTGCAGCGAGTAGAACGAGGAGGGGCGAGCCTCGATGTGCGATTCGAACCAGAAACGATTGCCGGTCTCGAACGCCAGTAAAGCTTCGTTGTCGGTCTCTCTCAGCTCACGAATTTTGAAGCAGGTTTCAACATGAGACGGCGGCGTGGGCACGGCATAAGTCCTTGTGATAGACCGCTGATGATGCCGTTTGCACGCACGTGGATCCATCGACGCCTCTCTGAGGCCTTGGCACAGCGGGCTGCCCGAAAGGGGATGGGCAGTGGCAGCCCTCAATAATCAACTGCCACTCGAAGGTAGAGCTGATAAGCACTTCAGCTTCTCAGATCAGTATTTTTCTCATCGGAAGAGACTTTGGGTTTCTCGACAGGAGCGAATTCACCCTTCAATTTCAGCTCTTCGAAATGCTTGCCCAGTACCTGCTCGATTTTACGGACGTAACTGTCATCCAGGCTTTTCACCACCAGCCACAGGCGCGGCAAGTTCTGAAAATGGGCCTCTTCGATCTTTACATCCTGGGTCAGTTCGCGGTCCGAACGCCAGAGGCATTCGCGTTCAGTGGTCTTTGGATCCTGTGGCCAGGCTTCGGAAGTGGTGATCCAGATTTCATAGAAGTGCGCAACCTCTTCTCTTTCCATCTCTTGCAGTTTTTCCATTGGAACGAAAGTATTCACGGCGTCACCTGTCAAGCGAGTGGATTTCAAGGCGCGGGTGTCTTTCCGCGCCTACCCCTGTTCCAGCACTGCTGCAGAGGCGTACCTCTATAGGGCCAGCAAGTGCTGGGGGAGTTCCATCAACCGAGGGGTGATGTCTGCAAAGACATGATGGTGAGGATATCCTGCACTGTGCTCTCCAGATACTTGCCCGCCCGATAGTCCGGTTTCACCGCATCCCCGCCGGCCACAACCTGTTGTGGACGCTCGACAAAGCGGCCAATCACCTGAAACCGATTATCGAGCACCAGCACCAAGGGTATCGAGATGCGCTCCAGCCCCAGACGCGCCTTCAATTCGTTTTCGGCGCGTCCTTTGCTGATGATCGCCACATCGATGTTCGGTTGGGCGCGTTGCAGGTAATCCAGGGCCGTGACATTGATCTGACAGTCCGGGCACCACATCTCGCCCGCGACCAGCAGATGAAAAGCGCCCTCGACGGCGTGCATGCGTTGCTGCGTAGCGGGGCTGATGGCATCAGCTTCGGTCAGTTTTCGCTGGATGTCGCGAACGGCGCTGATTTGCGCAGGCAGGCCATGGCGAACGAAGGATTCAAAATCCTCGCCGACGCTGAAGAGTTCTTCGTATGAGGTCATGCTGGTTTCTCGGTTTGCAAGCCGGTAAGGCATTCCGGTAGAAGCCACAGGGCGGGCGCATTATCAATAAGCCCGTCAGGGCAGGGGAGTGGCCCGATCATAACTGGCGGATGGGACGAATGCCCGAAGATCGTCGGGCCAGCGTCCACCGTTTTCGCTGCCGTCGTAACCTTCGACGTTCCCTGCAGGTGTTTCGGTGCGGCGCAATTGGCGTGTGAGCGACAAGTCACGTTTGCACGTGATCCACAGGCCTCTGCGCATTCACCCGGAACGCCCGCACATGATCGATCAGCGCTCGCAGTTTGGGGGCCAGGTTGTGGCGGTTCGGGTAGTACAGGTAGAAGCCGGGGAATGGCGCCAGGTATTCGCCCAGCACACTGACCAGTTCACCGCGATCAAGATAAGGCCTGAAGGTGTCTTCGGTGCCGAAGGTGATGCCACCGCCTGCCAGCGCCGTGCGAACCATCAGCAGCATGTCGTTGGTGGTGATCTGCGGCGCGACCGCCACGTTGAACGTGAAATGGAAAGCCTCATCAGCCGACAACGATTGCTTTGAGGCGCCTGATCGCAAGACCGGGGAGGTGAAGTGGACCGCAAGCCGGGTCGATCTGGTGTTCGGCTCCCATGCGCAACTGCGGGCGATTGCCGAGGTTTACGGCAGCGCCGATGCCCATGAGAAGTTCGTGCGGGACTTTGTGGCGGCCTGGACAAAAGTAACGCATCTGGATCGCTTCGATCTGGCTTGATCTATCTGCTCCAGTCACAACGACGCCTCCCTCGTGGAGGCGTCTTCTTGTGTGAGATTCGTCGCATTCCCCAAGGGAATGCGCCTATGAAAATCCTGAATTTCCTTTTGGCGTTCAGTCCTCGTAGCGTGTGCTTTTCCCGAGTATGGAGATCACCCCCTGTGAACGATGCCCGCTTGTGCCTGTACGTCGACGCTCAATTTACCAGCCCCTACGCCATGTCCGTTTTTGTGGTGCTTCGTGAAAAGGGCGTCGAATTCGACCTGATCCCGGTGGATCTTGACGCCGGGGAAAACCACACCCTGGAATACGCCCATTTGTCGTTGACCCAACGGGTGCCGACGCTGCAGCAGGATGATTTTGCCCTGTCCGAATCCTCGGCCATTACCGAATACCTGGAGGACAGCTTCCCCGACATTCCTGTTTATCCCGAAGGCCTGCGGCAACGAGCCAAGGCTCGTCAGATTCAAGCCTGGCTGCGCAGCGATCTGGGACAACTGCGCCAGGAGCGTTCAACGTTGGTGGTGTTTTATGGACACAAAGCCCCGCAGTTGACAGACCTTGCGCAGGAGGCGACGCGCAAATTGATCCATGCCGCCCGGACGCTGCTCGCCGATGGCCGCGAATATGTATTCGGTGAGTGGTCAATAGCCGATGTAGACCTGGCGCTGATGCTCAACCGTCTGGTTCTTAACGGCGACGCCGTACCTGCTCTGTTGGTGCAGTACGCTCAGCGCCAGTGGCAGCGGCCGAGCGTACAGTCATGGGTGAATCTGCAGCGACCGCCCCTGTAGTTGCTGCTGGGACTGGCCGCCTGATGCGTCTGTCAGATCACTGACACGCAGTTGCCTGACGCAACTGCATCAGCCAGCGTTTTTACGGAATCAACTTGCGCGCCCGGAGCTCGTCGAATACGTCGAAAAAAGCCTGATCACTGGCCTGAAATTCTTTGAAGCCCAGGGTGCGGCTTTTCGACATGTCCGTGACCACCTCGATAGGACGGCCAAGGTCGGCGTCGGTGTGCCAGGGCGAAATCAAGCGATTGATATCCGGCTCGTTCAGTCCCTGTTCACGCACGATGTCGCTCCATGCCTTCTGGTCATCGGTCATTTGCGTTTCCAGGGGCGACGGGCTTGGCGGATAGGCCGCAGGATGAAGTCCGAAATACTCAGCGATCCGGCCCCACATCCATTTCCAGCGGAATACGTCGCCGTTGGTAATGTTGAATGCCTGATTCGCCGCCGCCGGGGTCGTGGCGGCCCACAGTTGCTGCTTGGCCAATTGGCGTGCATCGGTCATGTCGGTGAGGCTGTCCCATTGCACCTGAGAGCCGGGGAAGACGAATGGACGACCTGTGGCTTTGCAGATCGAAGCGTACACCGCGAGGGTGGTCGCCATGTTCATCGCGTTGCCAACGGCCACGCCGGTGACGGTGTGCGGGCGGTGCACGCTCCAGGTAAAGCCGTCGCGCTTAGCGGCCGCAAATACTTCGTCTTCCTGAGCGTAATAGAAGTTCTCGATGTCCAGACGACCTTGCTCCTCGCGGAACGGGGTCTGCGGCAGCGAACCCTTGCCGTAGGCTTCGAACGGACCCAGGTAATGCTTGAGGCCTGTGACCAGCGCCACATGCTGTACGCATTTCGCCGGCCTCAGCGCATCCAGCACATTGCGCACCATGGCCGAGTTAACCTTGATGTTTTCAGCCTCGGTGGCCTGCCGGGACCAGGTCGTGATGAAGACGTGTGTCGGTTTCAGGCCATCAAGTGCCTGTTTCACCGAGGCGGGGTCCTGCAGGTTCGCCGCGACCGGAATGACACCGGGGGCCGCTGAAGGATTGCGGGACAGGGCAGCCACCTGCCAGCCCTTGTCCAGCAGCAGTTCAGTGGTGGCGCTGCCAACGATGCCGCTGGCGCCAACGACCAATGCGGTCTGGGTCATGAGAGTCTCCTTTTAGAATGTTCAGCCATCAAGGCCCTGAACAGTCAGAGCCGATGGGTCTTGAAGAGGTTCAGCGTAACAACTAGCCGATGCACAAACGGTTCAGCCTACCAGCAGCGCGGTGCCGTACATGCCGAGGGCGAACACCACATGACCGATAACATTTTGCAAGCGTGCGAGGGGTGGATTCGGCGCTTTATTGCAGGCAATACCCGCGCCCATCCCGGGCTGCAGAATGAACCAGCCCGCGCCCACAGTGACCAGGCCCACCACCAGTGCGGGAACGAAGGTCGCAAAGTGCGCCCACTGCACGCCCCAGACCAGCAATAACACAGCAGCAAACAGGATGCCGACCGCGTAATGCATGGCCCAGCCGATCTTCAGTTCGTTGCGTACTTCGGGGGATTGGTCGATGCCATTTGGGTGAACGAACTGGCCGTGGCGCATGCCGGCGAACCAGCGGCCCACCAGATGCCAGGATGGTGTGGGCAGACCGAGAGCCGCCTTGAGTAATTGCGCCCAGAGGTCGAGCAGGGCCGTACCGCCCATGCCGATGAGCACAGCGAGCAAGAGAAGTTCGAACATGGCTTTCCTTGTGAGTGGGCGGTGACTGATGCCTGCGCAGTGGCGACGATCTGAACGCCTGCCGGTGTCAGGCGGCGTTCCACTCCACGTGAGTGAGGCCCAGCGCCTGGGCCTGACGTTGGGTCAGGCGCGGTACTTTATCAGAGCGGTACTTGGGAATCTGACCGATGCCCGCATCCACAGTCGCCCAGTGCCAGGCCTCATTCTTGTCCATGGCAGCAGAGTGAATGTAGAACGTCTTATAGCTGCCGTGAATCAGGTAGTCGATCCGGAAGTGGTTACTGTTGGGCATGGCGGTTCTCTCTGAAGAAGGCGTGCGTAATGACCCGCAAAAGCACGTACTTTTAAAGTTGCTTGAAAAGCAGATCATCGGGCATGGAGATAATTCAGCCATTCTGCCGGCGAGGCTCTCGAACGGGCACGCAAGCTGCTTCGCAATATGTTGAAACATACACCTGAGGGGCAAGGTCAACAGTGCCTCTCCCTTCAAAGACAAACCCATGAAGACCCCTCGCCCTGCCGCACGTCTGGAACCTCTCGACCAGCTTCGCAACTTGAAAATGGCCCGCTCTGCCCATGCTTACGTGCGCGGCAGTACTGTCCAGTTTTATGAGTGGCTTCATTCCCAATCCGGTCGCCGCCTGCCCAGTGGCCCGCCGGTATGGATCTGTGGGGACTGCCACGCTGGCAATTTGGGGCCCACCGGCGATCTGAAGGGGCGAATCGACATCCACATCCGTGACCTGGACCAGACCGTGATCGGCAACCCGGTACACGACCTGGTTCGGCTGGCGTTGTCGCTGGCGACCGCTGCCAGAGGCTCGGATCTGCCGGGCGTCGCCACGGCGCGGATGCTCGAGGAAATGATGATCGGCTATGAGCAGGCGTTCGAGGGTCACAGCGACGAAGAGCCGCAGCGCCCCGCGCAGGTCAAGGCGGGCATGCGCAGCGCCGTGCAGCGGACCTGGAAGCATTTGGCGCAGGAACGTATCGAGGACCTGCGCCCGACCATTCCGCTGGGCAAACATTTCTGGTCGCTGTCCAAGGCCGAACTCAGCGCACTCAAATCGCTGTGTGCCTGCGACGAGATTCACGCGTTGGTGACCTCGCTCAAAGGCCGTTCCAAGGGCGACAGCGTCGAGCTGCTGGACTGCGCTTATTGGGTCAAGGGTTGCAGTTCGCTGGGCCTGCTCCGGTATGCAGTGCTGCTGGGGGTTGGCAATGACGACGATCAGGAGTTCTGCCTGCTGGACATCAAGGAGGCCGTCGCTGCAGCGGCACCTCGCACCGCCAGGGCCGGTATGCCTCGAGACAACGCCAGGCGGGTAGTGGAAGGCGCGCGGCACCTTTCGCCGAGCCTGGGCGATCGCATGCTAGCCACGCGAATGCTCGATCACGGCTTCTTCATCCGCGAATTGCTGCCTCAGGACATGAAGCTGGAGCTCGATCAATTGAGCCAGCCTGAGGCGATGCGGGCCGCAGGCTATCTGGCCAAAGTGGTGGGTATTGCCCATGCGCGGCAGATGGATCTGGCCACCCGTGCCTCCTGGATACGTGAGCTGCAGGCTAACCGGTCGCAGACCCTGGATGCGCCGTCCTGGCTGTGGTCCAGTGTGGTCCAACTGGTAGGCAGTCACGAACAGGGGTATCTGGAGCACTGCCGGCGGTATGCGTTACAGAGTTGAGGCACGCGGGTTGCCTGTGGCGCCAGGCGTGTCGTTTCAAAGCTGCTCTTGTCAGGCGACCGCCGCTGTTCCCGGAGACGGATGGCTGACGTACTGGCTATTCGGTTGATTCATATTTTGCGGGTGCTGTTTGAATAAAAACGCGTTGGGTTGGCTTTTTTTATTTTTTGACTGCCGTTGGTCGGTTAGTACGCATTTCTTGTAAGAAGCGAGTTCGGCTCCGTCCGTCGCAAGCCTTCATGTTGCGCCGAATTAGCCCGCTGTATCTGCATCCCATGTTGTGAGCGAAACAGCTCGGATGGCGAACCTAAAAGTCGGCGGTTATTCGTTTAGCACGCCGATGATTCGTCAAACAGCCTCATAGCCTGATTGGGAGATTCACCATGTTTCTTCACAATAAACGACTTCAATATACCGTTCGTGTAGCTGAGCCTAATCCGGGTCTGGCTAATTTGCTGCTTGAGCAGTTCGGTGGCGCCCAGGGTGAGCTGGCTGCAGCGACGCGCTATTTCACCCAAGCGCTGGCCGAGGAAGATCCAGGGCGCAAGGATCTGCTGCTCGACATCGCTACGGAGGAGTTGAGCCACCTGGAGATCATAGGCTCGATCATCGTCATGTTGAACAAGGGCGGCAAGGGCAAGCTGGCAGAGGGCGTGCAGGAGGAGGGCGAACTTTACCGGGACATCAACGGCGCGGGCAATGACTCGCATATCACCAGCCTGCTGTACGGGGGCGGTGCGCCGTTGTGCAACTCGGCAGGGGTTCCATGGACCGCCGCTTACATCGACACCATCGGCGAGCCCACTGCGGACTTTCGTTCCAATATTGCCGCTGAAGCCAGAGCGAAGATCGTCTACGAGCGCCTGATCAATGTCACCACGGATCCGGGCATCAAGGACGCACTGGGTTTTCTGATGACCCGCGAGATAGCCCACCAACTCTCTTTCGAAAAAGCCCTGCATTCCATTCAACCAAACTTTCCTCAAGGCAAACTTCCGGGTATGCCGGAGTTCTCCCGCACGTACTTCAGCATGTCCAACGGCGAACCTAACGTACGCGGGCCGTGGAACAATGACCACGATTTCCAATACGTGGAAAACCCGCATCCGGCCGTGGACGGCGGAGACGGTACGGCATCGGTCACCTTGAGCGATGCTGAGTTGGACGCGCTGGCGATGCTTACAGAGCGCACCAAATCCGACCTGTCTATTGATCCGATGACGGGGGCTGATCTTGGCTCCGGGTTGGCGCAGGGTGATACCCCACCGAGTGAGCGCACGCGCTGATCAAAAACACAGGCCGCGCTGGTTGGACAGCGCGGCCCCTTATTTTTTATTTTTATCGAGGGCTGGCTCATGGCTTCTTCGTTCAAGCGCAGGCAGGCACAGGGGCATATCCAGGAAGAACAGGTAGAGGGTGTGGGGGAATTTGCTGGAAACGTAGTGGGTACGTTTGGTCGTACGGCGCAAAGTTATGAAGTCCAGGCGGCGATCCTGGCGCGGGGGATGCAAGCGGCGTTATTCGTCGAGCGGTTCAAGAAAGGTTTATTGAAGGTTCCCGGACGAGAGTAGCCATTCGTGTCGCTAATCGTCCATCTTGCTCGTCCTCGCTATGCGCGGGTATTTAGCTTAGGGGCATCGGCTAAGGGTGCCGCTATCTATTGTTCAAGCGTCGCTGGGGTTTGCCGATTGCCAGACCCCAGCAGCGCTTCCAAGACAATCTGCCCCCCATACAAAGCCCGGGACTGCCTGGATCACCGGCTCCGTGTCACCGTCAACACCACCGCCGCGATTCGATCCGCTTGCTGATACGGGGCAGTGTCCAGCTCCTCACCAAACACATCAGGGTCCATCTCCCGATACGTCCACGCAAGTTCTGTCCTGTCGACCACTGCCCGAGCCTGCTCCAGAAACAGATCAACCCCGTCAACTGACGGCGCGCCGGTATACAGCACCAGACTCCCGCCAACCGTCAGGCGCGCAACGGCCTGTGACAGAATGCGCACGGACAGCGCCGAGCCCAGATGATCGCCACCGTGGCGATAGGCACGTTCCTGGGTATCTTGCATATAGGGAGGATTGGCAACGATCAGGTCGAATTCGCCTGAGGTGCCCTCAAGAATATCGCTGTGATAGGCCGAAACGTTGTCGGTCCCGGCCAGCGCAGCGTTCACTGCTGTGAATCTCAGTGCGGTGGGGTTGATATCCACGGCCAGTACCTGCGCATCGCGGCGGGCCCTGGCGATCAGAATGGCGCCCGCGCCACTGCCGCAACCAATGTCTACCGCCGTGCGGACAGGGTGGCTTGAGCTGCGCAGGTGTTCCTCGATCGCCTGAGCGAAGCGATAAGTGTCGGGGCCGAAAAATACTGAGTCGTTAGCGACAGTGGGAAAGCTGGAATGCACGAACAACAGATCATCCAGGCAGGACCAACGCACATCGCTCACCCACATTCCCGCGTGAGCACGCAGCACGCCGCTGTCCAGCAGCGCTTCCAACTCCGCTTCGGGAAGCAGGTCGCTTTCGAACGGCCGGCTCCAGCCAAAAATGTCCCTGAGGCTTCGCGCCTGGCGATTCCCTTCCCGCGCATTGACGCGCTGATGCGTCAGTGGGGTGACGGTCACGAAGCGGTAGTTTTCCGCATTCAGATGCTGGCCAAGGCGCAGCAGCGCGAGATCGTGACTTTCATCGGCCGATTCGTCAGCAAGGGGCGCAACCAGAGGTTCAAGGTGATTCATCGTGTCAGGCATCCTGGAGAAAGTCGCTGTGCGTAGGCTTGGGTGGCAATCAGGCCTTCGGGCGTTGAATGAGAATCAGGCGCCATCAGCGCAATCAGTTCTTCAACCGGGCAGTTACGGCGTCCAAGCGATGGCGCTGCTTCGATGACGGTTTGAACAGGCCTGCGATGAAACTTCGCACGAAACGGATCCGCCTCGCGGCCGGATTCGGACGGCTTCCAGTCACCGGCTATCCATTCACTGAGCAGCTGCATCTCGTACCCACTGAAAACGCCGAACATAACCGCGCCTGCACCGTTGATCAGTTGCCAGAACCGGCTATGCGCCGGATCCTGATTGCGCTTGATCCAGCCCCGGTTTTCCAGAGCCGTGAGCAATTGTCGGCTTTGCCCCGGCGTCGCCAGCCACTCATTGATGGTGCGCCCTTCAAGGCGGCAGTAGTCGGAGTGCATGTGCTGACCGAAGGTGCTTTTCTTCTCCAGCATGGCGACCACCTCCTGCTCGAGATCAAAAGCGGCAATGACATCGATGGAGCCCAGGCCCAGGTCATTGAGCAGATAGCCGGCGCGCAGACGTTGCAGAAAGACACTTCTGGAGTCACCGCTCGGCAACATGTCCAACACTGTGGCGACGGCTTTCTGAGCGTGGCCGGTGCTGGCATTGTCGACTGTCACGTGGAGCGTGAAATAGTAGGGGTCGATGTCCAGTTCGCGGAGTTCGAATGCGGTGATTAGCAGGTGAAGCGGCAGTTGCTCGTACCCCAGGTTGTAACCGATGACCTCGGGCAGGAAATCATCCGACAGGTGGCCCAGCGCAAGCTGGATGGCACCTTGCAGATACAACTCATCTTGGAGCGGGGCGTTCGGCGCGCAGTCATGCTCAGTCAGCAGGTTTCGATACAGCAGCACATGATTGAGCGCCGGGTCGCCGTCGCCCAATTCTTCCAGATAAGTGCGGATCAGGCCTTGATAGCGCCAATCATCGGCATGCCGAATCGAGCCGTACAACCAGGCCCCGTCTACCAGTTTGCTCGGCGCCACATGCTGGAGAAAATACAGCGCGTGGGCCTTGTTGGTAAAAAAGCGTCGCTCACCGCCTGCATGGCGTTCTTTCAGGTAGCTGCGGTAGCGCTGCGCTACGGACAGGCTGTTACCGGCCACCCATTCGGCCAGATCGGCAACGTCTTCGGGAAGGTTTGACGGCAGCGCGCTGGCATTTTCCAGTTGTTGCTGGAGAAAGTGGCGGGCGTTCTGAGGGTCGCTCTCGCCTGGCGTATGCAGCAATGCGTTGTAGAGCGAGTAGCTCTCACCTGGGGTCGTCTGTTTTACGGCAGATGGCTGGGACAGCAGCTGTAAGGATGTCATGGTCAAGCCTGCTAACGTTCTTGGTATGTATATAGGTCAGAAAGGAGCCTGCGAGGATAATTCAATAGAGTTGCGCAGCATCGGATGATCGACATGTTCGGGATGATTCGGCTGCCTCTTCGATGGCGCCGCAGTGAGCTCCAGGCCGCTTCGCTCAAGGGCCCCGCTACCATCTGTCGTTGAGTCGTATGAGTAGGCTGAACGATGGCAAATCGTCAGCAGTCACTAGCATCAGGTCCGGTTGAAATGCGCGGAACAGCGCGGCCGACGGACATATTGACCCGTGCCCTAGACTGATCCAAGCGGAGATACCCCGATGACTGATTTACCTGTAGCGCACCTGGCGGTTGTGCCATTGCCGTTCGAGCCATCGTTTGAGGTGATTCCCGAGGACGAAGCCGAGACCAGCAAAGAGTTGGCCGAAACGTTGCACTCGATCCTGGAAACCACTTTCAAGGATGAAGGGCACGCCAATCGTAGTGTGCATGCAAAGTCTCATGGGTTGCTGCGCGGTCGGATCACGGTGCTTGACAGTCTCGCGCCACAGCTTGCGCAGGGAGCCTTCGCTAAACCCGGCACCTTGCCGGTGGTCATGCGGTTTTCGACCAACCCCGGCGATATCCTTGACGACAAGGTCTCCACGCCAAGGGGGCTGGCACTGAAGATCGTGGGTGTCGAAGGCCCGCGTCTGCCGGGTTCCGACGGCGACCTCACGCAGGATTTCGTGATGCAGAACGCCAAGGCCTTTACTGCGGCCAACCCCAAGGCGTTCCTGCGAACCCTGAAGCTGCTGGCGAAAACCACCGACAAAGCGCCCGGCATGAAGAAAGCCTTTTCGGCGCTGTTGCGGGGCGTCGAGTCGACCATTGAGGCGATGGGCGGTGAAAGCGGTACTTTGAAAAGCCTCGGTGGGCATCCGCAAACCCACATTCTTGGCGAGTCATTCAACACGGTCGTGCCGTTTCTCTATGGTCCATATTTCGCCAAGCTGTCAATCGTCCCGGTGGCCGAATCGCTGACCGTACTGACTGACAAGCATGTTGACTTCGAAGGCAATCCCGACGGCCTGCGCAAGGCAGTCAGTGATTACTTCGCCCGGCAGGGTGGTGCGTGGGACGTGCGAATTCAGCTGGCCACCGACCTGGACAGGATGCCAATCGAGGATGCCTCGGTCGTGTGGCCTGAGGACCTCAGCCCCTACGTCACCGTGGCGCGCATCGAGGTCGAGCCACAAACGTCATGGAGCGAGCAGAGCGTTCGTGAAATCGACGACGGCATGGCGTTCAGCCCGTGGCATGGCTTGCAGGCGCATCGTCCGCTGGGTGGCGTGATGCGGGTGCGTAAGCCTTCGTATGAAATGTCGTCGGGTTTCCGTGCCGAGCACAATGGCTGCCCCATGCACGAACCACTTCCCGTCCCGGAATCGCGTTAAGCAAGGCCTTCGGGCGAGGTCACTCCATGCAGCTTCTTCACCCCGTCGCACATTACCGACCTTATACCTGCGCCTCTGGCGGATGGGGCTCGGCCTATTCAGTCATGAACATACTTTGGCGCGAGCAGGCTTATCGCAAAGCGCCAATGGCCCTGTTCCGGCAAAACAAACCCAAGGGATTTGCCTGTGTCAGCTGTGCCTGGGCCAAGCCTGGCAATCCTCACGCGCTGGAGTTCTGCGAGAACGGCGCCAAGGCCACTGCCTGGGAGCTGACCTCGCTGCGCACCGGGCCGGACTTTTTCGATAAGCACTCGCTTGCCGAACTGAGAGACTGGGACGATTACGATCTTGAGCAGCATGGACGCCTGACGCATCCGTTGCGTTACGACCCCGCGACCGATCGCTACCAGACCACCACCTGGGATGAGGCGTACAGGGAAATCGGCGCGCAGCTGCGTCGGTTCAAACCTGATGAGACCGTGTTCTATGCCTCGGGACGCGCCTCGCTGGAAGCGTCGTTCATGTATCAATTGCTGGCTCGCGCCTATGGCACCAACAATTTGCCCGACAGCTCGAACATGTGCCACGAGAGCACCTCTGTCGGGCTGCAGGAAAGTATCGGCGTGCCGGTAGGCACTGTCACTCTGGCCGACTTCGAGCATACCGACTGCATCTTTTTCTTCGGTCAAAACGTCGGCAGCAACAGCCCGCGGATGCTGCATCCATTGCAGGACGCGCGCAAACGGGATGTGCCGATCATCACCTTCAATCCGATTCGCGAGCGCGGGCTGGAGCGCTTCGTCAATCCGCAATCGCCGCTTGAAATGCTCGGGCCAAAGTCTACGGTCATCAGCACCCAATACCATCAGGTGTCCATTGGTGGTGATACCGCTGCCGTGATGGGCATTGCCAAGGCGTTGCTGGAAATGGACCGTGCCAGTGGCGGTACTGTGCTCGACCGCGAGTTTATTGCCGAGCATACCGACGGCTTCGACACCTTCATCGCTGAAGTGGAGCGTCATACCTGGCCGGCGCTTGAGAAGCGCTCGGGGCTGGATCGCAGCGCGCTGGAAGCGGCGGCAACGGTGTACGCCCGCAGCCAACGGGTGATGGTGATCTACGGGATGGGCATGACTCAGCATCGGCATGGCGTGGAAAACGTGCAGATGCTGGTCAACCTGTTGCTGCTGCGCGGCAACATCGGCAAATCTGGCGCAGGTATCTGCCCGGTGCGCGGCCACTCGAACGTGCAGGGTCAGCGCACTGTGGGGATCACCGAAGACCCGTCGAAGGTGCCCAAGGACAAGATCGAATCGCTGTTCAGCTTCAAGGTGCCCGAGCGCAAGGGGCTGGCGACGGTCGATGCGTGCGGCGGCATTGTTGATGGCAGCGTCAAAGCCTTCATCGGGCTGGGCGGGAATTTTCTGCGTGCCGTGCCTGATACCGACCTTATGGAGCCGGCCTGGTCGCGGCTCGAACTCAATGTTCAGATTGCGACCAAACTCAACCGCACTCATCTTGTTCCTGGCCAGCGTGCATGGTTGCTGCCGTGCCTGGGGCGTATCGAGATGGATGTACAGGACGGCGTCGAGCAGGTGTACAGCACCGAAGACAGCACCGGATGCATCCGCGCATGGCAGGGCAGGAGCGAGCCGGGCGGTGAGCAGTTGCGGGCGGAGGTGGCGATCATTGCCGGTCTGGCCCAAGAGACGCTCGATGGCTCTCAGCAGATTCCCTGGGAAGAGTGGCGCCGGGATTACGCAAAGATCCGTGAGGCCATTGCTCAGGTCTACCCGGAAATCTTTCATGACATGGAGTCGCGGATGTGGGAACACGGTGGCTTTCATCGGCCTATCCCGGCTGCGCAACGGCAGTGGAAGACCGAAACCGGCAAGGCGCGCTTCGTCTCGCCGCGCAGTCTTGATGAAAACAGTGACGTTTCTTCAGGCTTTGGGGCGCGTGACGTCATTCAGTTGATGACCTTGCGCAGCAATGATCAATTCAACACCACGATCTACGGTTATGACGACCGTTTTCGCGGTGTAAACGGGACGCGGCGGGTGGTGTTCATGAACCGTAATGACGTAGTGCGTCTGGGATTTGCGCCCGGCGATTGGGTCACGCTGCGCACGGCCATCGAGCCTGAAGTGCTCAGGGAGGTCGGGCCCATGCAGATCATCGCCTACGACATTCCCGTCGGTTGTGCGGCGGCGTATTACCCGGAGTGCAACCCCCTGGTTCCCTTGTGGCATTACGCAGAGCGCAGCAAGGTGCCCGCAGCCAAATCCGTGCCCGTTACGCTGCACCAGGCCCAGCCTGATGCTCGTGCGCAAAAGCGCGCGCTGCCGAGGAAGGATCAGGTGTTGTAGTCAAATAATGGCGGCTTTCAGCGTCGATTTCACTCTCTGCGGCGGTGATGCGCTTAAGACCAACCAGGACCTGTGGGGCTGTGCGACAGTGGCGAAGGCGGTGGGCCTGCTGCAGATGTATTGGCTGACAAGCCGCCTACGCTGCCGTCGTAACCTGCGGCGTCTCGCATTCAGCATTCGCGGGCACTCGGAGATCTGCGTCGTTGATGCAACCTGAGGGTCTTCCCGGGGTTCTGCCTGCATCGCTCTGCTGTGAAAGCCGGAATCAAATCTGCTCCAGCAACCACGCCCGAAACGCCTGCAAGGAGGGAAGAATTTCATTGCGCGGTGGATAGCTCAGGAAGTAGCTGCGCTGGCTGGCGAAGGGCAGGTCGAGACTGATCAGTTCGGCGTTGGCCAGTTCGTCTGCCACCAGGATGCGCGGCACCAGGCCGATGCCGATGCCGGCTTTGACCGCCTGTATCAGATGCGAAGTCAGTTCGAAGCTCGGCCCCAGGCGCATCATGCGGTGCGGCAGGTGATGGTGGCTGAACCAGTCGCCCCATACGTTGGGGTTGTTGGCGACGTTGAGCAGCATCTGTTCAGCGATGTGTTCCGGGTTCCAGCGCTGGTGGTCCTCGGCTGCTTGCGGCGAAATGATCACCACCAATTCTTCGGCGTGCAGGCGATGGCTGATCAGGCCCGGCAATCCTGCATGACCGACAACTATTGCTGCGTCGATCCCGCTGGTTTCAAAATCCACGGCATCGATGCGCGAGTTGATGTGCACCAGCATGCCGGGATGAGTCTTGTAAAAATCATGCAGGCGCGGCAGCAGCCACTTGGAGCCAAATGTCGGCAGCGTCGCCAGGCGCAGGCTGCCGCCGCCGGATTGATAGGCCATGGCCTGCAATGTCGCGCTGCGGATACGTCCCAGCGCTTCGCTCATCTCCCGTTGGTAGAGGCGCCCGACATCGGTCAACTGCACCTGTCGACCTTCCCGGCGAAACAACGTCAACCCCAGTTGCTGTTCCAGCGCCTGCACCTGACGACTCACCGCACTTTGGGTCAGCGACAGTTCCACGGCGGCGCGGGTGTAGCTTTCATGCCGCGCGGCGGCCTCGAAAGCCAGCAGCAGGGACATCGACGGAGTGAGATGGCGGTAATTCATTCAGAAAAGTCATCGATAGCGGCAGGAATATCCATTTGTATCGCGCCGGAACCTGCAGGATCATTGGCGCAAACAAAGACCCGAGGCTGACCGATTAATGCCCGGGCGACAAGTATTTTGCTGTTTCCCGTGATCAGACCGACAAGAGGCCATCCCACGATGATCGCCCAACTGCCTACCGCAGCACCCGCGGCCCAGTACCCAGACTTTCTTGACGCCCTGCGTGCCAGCGGTTTTCGCGGCCAGCTCAGCGCCGATTACGCCACCCGCACGGTGCTGGCGACCGACAATTCGATCTATCAGCGCCTGCCGCAAGCGGCGGTCTTTCCCCAGGACACTGACGACGTTGCACGCATTGCGGCGCTGATGGCCGAGCCGCGCTTTGGGCAGATCAAGCTCACGCCACGGGGCGGCGGCACCGGGACCAATGGCCAGTCGTTGACCGACGGCATCGTGGTCGACCTGTCGCGGCATATGAACCATATCCTCGAAATCAACGTTCAAGAGCGCTGGGTGCGGGTTCAGGCGGGGGTGGTCAAGGATCAGCTCAATGCGGCGCTCAAGCCCCATGGGCTGTTCTTCGCCCCTGAATTGTCGACCTCCAACCGCGCCACGGTCGGTGGCATGATCAATACCGATGCCAGCGGGCAGGGCAGTTGCACCTATGGCAAGACCCGCGACCATGTGCTGGCACTGCACACCGTGCTGCTCGGTGGCGAACGCCTGCATACCCAGGCACTGTCCGATGAGCAATTGGAGTCGGCCTGCGCGCAGCCCGGTCGCATAGGCGAGGTCTATCGCACCGCACGGCAGATCCAGGAAACCCAGGCCGACTTGATCGAGTCGGTGTTCCCCAAACTCAATCGCTGCCTGACCGGCTATGACCTGGCGCACCTGCGCGACGAGCAGGGGCGCTTCAACCTCAACAGCGTGCTCTGCGGTGCGGAAGGCTCGCTGGGTTATATGGTCGAAGCCAAGCTCAACGTGCTGCCGATTCCGAAATATTCGGTGCTGGTGAACGTGCGCTACAGCAGCTTCATGGACGCTCTGCGCGACGCCAACGCTTTGCTTGCGCACAAGCCGTTGTCCATCGAAACCGTGGATTCCAAGGTGCTGATGCTGGCGATGAAAGACATCGTCTGGCACAGCGTCGCCGAATATTTTCCCGCCGATGCCGAGCGCCCGACGCTGGGCATCAACCTGGTGGAATTCAGCGGCGATGAAGCGACCGAGGTCAACGCCCGGGTGGCGGCGTTCGTCAATCACCTGCAGGCAGACACACGCATCGAACGGCTCGGGCACACCTTGGCCGAAGGCGCTGAAGCCGTCACTCGTGTCTACACCATGCGCAAGCGTTCGGTGGGCCTGCTGGGCAACGTCGAAGGCGAGATTCGTCCGCAGCCCTTCGTCGAAGACACCGCCGTGCCGCCCGAGCGACTGGCCGATTACATCGCTGAATTTCGTGCGTTGCTGGACAGCCATGGTCTGGCCTACGGCATGTTCGGTCACGTCGATGCCGGCGTGCTGCATGTACGTCCGGCGCTGGACATGAAAGACCCGGCCCAGGCCGCGCTGGTCAAACCGATTTCCGATGCTGTCGCCGAGTTGACCCAGCGCTACGGCGGTCTGTTATGGGGTGAGCACGGCAAGGGCCTGCGCTCGGAATACGTGCCCGCGTTCTTCGGCGAACTGTACCCGGCGCTGCAAGCGCTCAAGGGCGCGTTCGACCCGCACAACCAGCTCAACCCGGGCAAGATCTGCACTCCGCCGGACGCCACCGAAGGGCTGCTCAAGGTCAACGAAGTCACATTGCGCGGCGACCTGGATCGGCAGATCGACGAGCGCGTCTGGCAAAGCTTCGGCACCGCCGTGCACTGTAATGGCAACGGCGCCTGCTACAACTTCGACCCGAACGATGCGATGTGCCCGTCGTGGAAGGCCACTCGCGAACGCCAGCATTCGCCCAAAGGTCGCGCATCGTTGATTCGCGAGTGGTTGCGCCTGCAAGGTGCGGCCAACATTGACGTGCTGGAGGCGGCCAAAGGCAAGGCAGCGTGGATCACAGGCCTGCCGACGCGACTGCGCAATAACCTGGCGCGCTCCCGCGGGCAGGCGGACTTTTCCCATGAGGTCTACGACGCTATGGCCAGTTGCCTGGCCTGCAAGTCCTGCGCGGGGCAATGCCCGATCAAGGTCAACGTGCCGGAATTTCGCTCGCGTTTTCTCGAGCTGTACCACGGTCGTTATCAGCGTCCGCTGCGCGATTACCTGATCGGCTCGCTCGAGTTTTCCATTCCCTACATGGCCTATGCGCCCGGTCTGTACAACGCCGTGATGGGGTCGAAGTGGGTCAGTGGCCTGCTCGAACGCCACGTCGGCATGCTCGACAGCCCGCTGCTTCATCGCTACAACCTGCAAAGCACGCTGTCGCGCTGCAATGTGGCAGTCGCCAGTGTTCCGGCCCTGCGTGAACTGTGCGATGAGCAGCGTCAGCGCAGTGTGGTGCTGGTGCAGGACGCTTTTACCCGTTACTTCGAAACGCCGTTGCTGGCGGCGCTGATTCAGCTCGTGCATCAGTTGGGTTACCGGGTGTTCCTGGCGCCGTATAGCGCCAATGGCAAGCCGCTGCAGGTGCAAGGTTTTCTCGGCGCATTCGCCAAAGCCGCAGTGCGCAATGCCACTCAACTCAAGGCGCTGGCCGACTGTGGTGTGCCGCTGGTGGGGCTGGACCCGGCAATGACCCTGGTCTATCGCCAGGAGTACCAAAAGGTGCCGGGGCTGGAAGGCAGCCCGAGCGTCCTGTTGCCTCAGGAATGGCTGATTGACACGCTGCCTGAAACGACAGGTGCGATGCAGACCGCATCATTCCGCCTGATGGCCCACTGCACCGAGAAGACCAACGTTCCGGCCAGCACCTCGCAGTGGGAAAAAGTCTTCGCCCGCATGGGGCTCAAACTGGTCACCGAAGCCACTGGTTGCTGCGGCATGTCCGGCACTTATGGTCACGAAACGCGCAACCAGCAGACCTCGCGGACCATCTTCGAGCAGTCATGGGCGACCAAGCTGGACAAGCCGGGCGAGGCATTGGCAACTGGCTATTCCTGCCGCAGTCAGGTCAAGCGACAGGCTGACAAGCAACTGCGTCATCCGCTGGAAGTGGTGCTGGAGCGGTTGTTGGCGCGGTGAGGGGCGAGGTGGCAGCGAAGTCAGAGGGTCATTCGTTTCATAGGGCTGCAGACCCACCGCACTCGATGCCGTCGTAACCTTTGATTTCTCCCATGATTAGCTGGAAGACGTTACTGGCGTCGCTGGGTGCCACGATCGCGGCGCTAACGGAAGACTTTGTATCGACCCTCAAAACCAGATCGCATCCCATAGCGGATTATCCTGTACTCGCTCTACCAGCCCTGCGCGTATAGGGTTGGCGATGATGTAGCGGGTGGCGGGTTTTATGTCTTGTTCATGGCCGATAGCGCGGTCATGAAAGCTTCTTTGCCAAAACTGGCCGGACCTGCCCAGGTACGCGTTCACCACCGCAGGCCCTGTGGGAGACGCCAGAGGTCACAACGGCAGCGACTACCTCCGCAGCCGAGGTTCTCGCTCAACGCAATCCACCAGAAAATCCATCACCGCCTTCACCGAAGGCGAGCGTCGCAAGTCGGGATACACCGTCAGCCACAGGTCGCGGGCAGGGGGTTCGCTGTCAACGGGCAAGCGCTGGAGCGCCGGATCGTTGTCACCCACAGTGGTCGGCAGCACGACCGCGCCGACGCCAGACCGGGCCGCCATTTGCTGGGACATCAGGTCGCTGGCGGCGAACACCACGCAGCGATGCCGACGAATCTGGTGCAACCAGGCCTGTTGCGGCAGATGATCGCGACTGTCGTCGTAAGCGACAAACGTCCATTGCTCGACCGGGCGCCCGGAGAATTCAGTGTTGCCGTACAAGGCGAAATGCACCACACCGATTTTTCTGCGCACCAGCGCGTCTTCTTCCGGGCGGACCGTGCGCAGGGCGATGTCCGCTTCGCCTTTATCCAGCGCCGCCATCGAAAGTGACGGCAGCAGCACGACATTGAGCCCGGGGTGCTGCTTTCGCAATTCGGCGATGCGTGGGGCCAGGGTGTGAATCGCCAGCGAGGGCGGTGCGCTGACCCTGACGGTTCCGGCTATTTCAATACTGGCCAGGCGTGACAACTGCTGTATTTCACTGGACATCTTCGGCATGGCGCTGAGGATACGGTTCAATGCGCGCCCGTCTTCGGTCAATGGCCGGCTTCTCGGCAGCCGATCCACCAGCCGCAGCCCCAGCGCCTTTTCCAGCGCGTCGAGGCGACGGCCCACGGTGGCGTGTTCGACCTGCAATTCGCGGGCCGCGGCCGAGAGCGACTGAGTACGCGCCAACACGCTGAAGAAATAAAGATCCTGCCAATCGAACATCGGGTTATTTCCGAACGGATGGTGTGAAGGATTTGGGAATTATCGATCCGAGTACCGAGTTCTATCATGGATGCCACCATTGAGTGACGTGGTATCTGCCACGGCGTCATGAATATTCGCGCAAGGAGTTCCCCCCCATGAAAGGCGTCATGATCGAAAACTACGGCGGTTGCGAGGTGGTGCAGTTGCGCACCGACCTACCCAAACCTTGCGCCACGCCCGGTCAGGTGTTGGTCAAGGTCGCCTGTGCCGGAATCAATTTCATGGACGTGCACACCCGTCAGGGCAAGTACGCGACGTCTGTCACCTACCCGGTACGGTTGCCGTGCACGCTGGGCATGGAAGGATCCGGGGTCATCGTCGAGGTGGGCGAGGGCGTGCATAACCTCTGTGTCGGTGACCGCGTGGCCTGGTGCATCGCGTGGGGCAGTTATGCCGAGTACATCGCTGTGCCCGCGCAACGGATCGCAAAGATCCCCGACGGGATTGGTTTTGATATGGCCGCAGCGGCTTTTTTTCAGGGCGCCACCGCGCACTATCTGGTGGACGACATTGCGCGACTGGATTCGGGCAGTACCTGCCTGATTCACGCGGCGTCCGGCAGCATTGGTCAGCTGTTGGTGCAGATGGCCAAGGCGCGAGGGGCGCAGGTGTTCGCCACCGCCAGTACCGAGCACAAATGTGCGATTGCCCTCGAACGGGGGGCCAATCACGCCATGCTCTACGACCAGGGCCGTTTCGCTGACCGCATTCGCGAAGCAACCTACGGCCAGGGTGTTGATGTGGTGTTCGATTCAGTGGGCAAAAGCACCTTGCGCGACAGTTTCAGAGCCTGCCGTACTCGTGGTTTGATCGTTAATTACGGCAACGTTTCAGGCTCGATCACTGACCTTGACCCCATTGAACTGGGTGAGGCTGGCTCGCTGTTCCTGACCCGCCCGCGACTGGCCGATCACATGGCCGATGGCGTAACGGTCCAGCGCCGCGCCGATGCGGTGTTCGCGGCAATCCTCGAGGGATCGCTGAACATCGAGATCGAAGGGCGCTACCGGATGGAAGAGGTGCAGGCGATTCACGCCCGTATCGAGGCCCGTGAGCAGATCGGCAAGTCAGTGATGTGCATTGACGAAATCCATTGAGTCGCGGTTGAAGCCTCAGTCCCTGCCGTCACCTTGATCGAAACCAATCAGTGCATGAGCCGCGTCGTTCAGTGCAACGGATTCACCTTTCTTGGTGGTCAGACCGCTAACGACCGGACGCTGGATATCAAGGAGCAGACTGCGCAGATGCAGGAAAAAATCGACAACTGGCTGGCCAATGCCGGACGGGACAAGACCCGCATTTTCAGTGTGCAGGTCTGCTGTCGGCCATTCAGGCGAACTGCGCCCGGATGAACGAAGTGTGGGGACGCCTGGGCCCCGAAAGGCCACGCGCCGGCACGTGCCACGGTTGAATCACGCCTGGCCGCGCCGGATCTGCTGGTGGAAATCACGGTTGTTGCCGCAGGTCGAGTCGTGAATGCGGGGACAGAAAACGTGTCTGCCTCCGCGTGCAGGAAGCGCTGCAAAGTGGAGGTCAGGAAAACCCGACCACGGCGTGAGGAACGTACGACGCCTCCAGCTCCGCACGTTCGGCGTCACTGAGCTCCAGCTCAACTGCCGCCAGCGCATCGTCCAGGTGACCGGGGCGCGAGGCGCCGACAATCGGTGCGCTGATGCCTGGATGCGAGAGCACCCATGCCAAAGCAATCTGTGCCGGCGCGACATTCCGCGCCTTGGCCACGCTGGCCACGGCTTCCACCACCTTGCGATCCGCATCTGCGGTATGGGCGTACAGCGACTTGCCGAACTCGTCGGAGTTGGCCCGCTCACTGCTTTCATTCCATCGGCGCGTCAGGCGGCCGCGGGCGAGGGGGCTCCAGGGCATCACGCCGATGCCTTGGGCTTGACACAGTGGCAGCATTTCGCGCTCTTCTTCGCGGTACAGCAGGTTCACGTAATTCTGCATGGTCGAAAAGCGCGTCCAGCCATTGGCGCTGGCGGTGTGCAGCATCGTTGCGAACTGCCAGGCAAACATGGATGAGGCGCCGATGTAGCGCACCTTCCCGGCCTTGACCAGATCGTGCAACGCCTCGAGGGTTTCCTCGATCGGCGTGTCGTAGTCGAAGCGGTGAATCTGGTACAGGTCGATATAGTCAGTGCCCAATCGGCGAAGCGAATTATCCGCCTCCTGCAGGATTGCCTTGCGGCTCAAACCGGCGCCGTTGGGGCCCGCATGCATGCGGCCGTGAACCTTGGTGGCAATGACGATTTCGTCCCGGCGGGCAAAATCCCTGAGCGCCCGGCCGACGATTTCTTCCGAGGTGCCGTCCGAATAAACGTTGGCGGTGTCGAAAAAGTTGATCCCGGCTTCGATTGCCTGACGGATCAGCGGGCGGCTTTGATCCTCGTTCAGCGTCCAGGGATGCGTTCCGCGCTCTGGCACGCCATAGGTCATGCACCCCAGGCAGAGGGGTGAGACTTCAAGTCCGGTCTTTCCCAGCTTCGAGTACTTCATGTGCATACCTTCTGAAAGTGTCAGTGGGGTATTGATCGGGTATGTCCAGCATTCGTTCCGCGCGTCTGACCCAGCGGTGCGGGAGCTTCTGGCTCCACTCATCAAACAGGGTTGCGCAACCGCCTGATCTCTCAGGGCCGCGACGGTGGTCCGCTCGCAGGCGTGTTCATAAAAACTCCGAACTCCCCGGCTCGAATCAAAGTCCACCCTTCATGCGCACAAGGTGCGTGCGCACCCGTCGAGGAGAATGTCATGACCGATTACCCTAAACCGCCTTTCAAACCTCAACAGCAACCGGTGCCTGGCGATCAAAGCCGGATGGAGCCGTACCCGGACTGCGGCGAGAAAAGCTACAAAGGCTCAGGAAGGCTGGTCAACAAGATTGCGCTGATTACCGGTGGCGACAGCGGCATTGGTCGCGCTGTCGCCATTGCCTTCGCCCGGGAGGGCGCAGACGTTGCCATCTCGTACCTGGACGAGCATGAAGATGCCAAGGAAACCGCGCGCTGGGTCGAGGAGGCGGGCCGCCAATGTCTGCTGCTGCCGGGAGACCTGGCGAAGAAAGAAAACTGCTCGGCCATCGTCGATGACACCGTTGCCAAATTCGGACGCATCGACGTGCTGGTCAATAACGCCGCGTTTCAGATGAGCCACAACACTCTCGAAGAAATTTCCGATGAAGAGTGGGTTAAAACATTCGATATCAACATCACCGCCATGTTTCGGATCTGCAAGGCTGCACTGCCTTCGATGGCTGCCGGCAGCTCTATCATCAATACCAGTTCGGTGAATTCGGACACGCCCAAACCAACGTTGCTGCCTTATGCAACGACCAAGGGTGCCATCGCCAACTTCACTGCGGGTCTTGCGCAAATGCTCGGCCCTCGCGGCATTCGGGTCAACAGCGTAGCGCCGGGACCGATCTGGACGCCGTTGATCGTGGCAACGATGACCGACGATGACGTCAAGAGCTTCGGTGAAGAAACGCCGTTGGGCAGGCCGGGGCAGCCCGTTGAAGTGGCGCCGATCTATGTCCTGCTTGCCTCGGACGAGGGCAGCTACATCTCCGGGACTCGCTATGGCGTGACGGGCGGCAAGCCGATACTGTGACGCAACATCGTTGTGCGTCACTGCGCGATGGGTGACGCGCTACGCTCCCTGCATCAAGGGCTCCTGCAACGGGGCCCTTTTCATTGACACCGACGGCGTGGAGGCCGGTATTTCAATGCTTTTCGTCGTCATGCTGGGTGGCAATCACCCCCGTGCCAGGATCGAAGTGCACGATGTCGCATTTGTCGTCGCAGACAGCCTGGAGGCAGCCTATCCACAGTTGCGACAGGATTGGTTCGGCAGTCCCAAGGGGCTGCATATCGATTCATGGATGGCAGTGGAGGGTGTGGAAAAATGGCGTGTCGAACTAAGCCCGCTGGCGCCAGCGGCAGAGGCGAATCGGTTGTACTTCATCAATCTGGGGGGATACGAATCGCAGGTGTTTGGTGAATCCCACCATTACTTACTGGTGGTGGCGCGCGACAAGCGTGAAGCCATTTCCAAAGGCAAGCGGCACATGTTGGGCCACTGGACTCAGGCGCATACGGACGGGGTGCTGGATATTGATGACTGCTTGCCCATCGACGCGGTGAGTGGTCGATTCGTGCATTTGGTCGAAGGACCGCACAACGGGATTGTTCAGCGAAACGACTATATCGTCATTTCCATCTGAGGAAGAGAAGGTAACAGGAACGGGGAAGGCGCACTGTACAAGCTGCGCCGGGCGTTATCGCCGGACCCGTAAAGACTTACTCTTTGGCAGCGTCGCCGCCATGAGCCTTGGCAAGGGCCTTGGCCTGCACCAAGTGAGCTTCCAGCGTAGGCAAGGTCTTCTGTGCAAAAGCTTTCAGCTCAGCATCTTTGCCGTTGGCTGCTTCGTCTTTGAAGATTTCAATGGTCGCTTCGTGAGCCTTGACCTGGTTGTTGGCATAAGCCTGATCGAAAGACTTAGAACTGCGCAGTTCAAGGATTAGCGCTTTGGTTTTGTCCAGCAGTTGCTGATTGGTGGAAACTTCAAGCTTTTTGCTGTCGGCAATGGCCTTGAGTTTTTCGTTCGCGGCAGTGTGGTCTTTAACCATCATGTCTGCGAAGGATTTGACGTCGGCAGCGCTGCCTTTTTCCTGGGCCAGCTTGCCAGCCTCTACCTCAGCAACGCCTTTTGCCGAAGCATCTTCGACGAAATCATCGTTGTCCGGAGCTGCGAAGGCGCCTTGGCAGGCCAGGGAAATAACTGCTGCAAGTGTCACTGTGCGAAATGTGTGAGCCATCTCATCGATCCTTGTTGTTTAGGTTATGTAGAAGCACTACGACTCTCGTGTGCCTGTGGTTAATCAGATAGGCCGGTGAGTGGAACGTTCAGCTTTTTTTAACGCTTGCGACCATGGAGGCTTATAACCGAGACGCCAGGCCTCGGTATTTGCATGCAGAAGACACGCATGGAATTGCCGGACGTTTTAAGAGTCCACTCTCAATCACAAAGCCACTAATGACAATAAGAAGGGATGTCTTATGAGTTGTTTGATATGCGCAGGGCCAGCGGAACAGTTCCCCTCCGTGGCCGACTGGGAAGAGCGCAAGTGCCCGAAATGCGGGCACTACAGGGTTTCCCAGGCATTGGTTCTGGCGCTAATGGATCAAGGTCAGATCTTCGATGTCCCCAAAGCCCGCGCCTGGCTCGCTTCACGACGGATGAATGCGTCAATCCCGCATATTCAGACTGCGCAAGGACTTCTGGTCAGCGAGTAGAAGGGGTGCGCCGTTGAACTGGCTGATGAACGCAGAATGGAGCGGGTGTTTGCTATCACTGTTTTTATCAGCTGGCCTTGGAACGTGGCGCACTAAAATACCGCTCGTCGGTCAAGCGCCTAAAACTTTGAGCGTATGCCATCTGACGTCGGACTTATAACTCGTGAGCAGACGAAAATTACTTCATCGTCTTGAACGGGAGAACCCAATGAAAGCCATCGTTTACAACGGACCACGCGACGTCAGCGTGCAAAATGTCCCCGATGCCAGAATTGAAAAGCCGACCGATGCAGTCGTTCGCGTCACGACCACCAACATCTGCGGTTCTGATCTGCACATGTACGAAGGCCGCACCTCGATGGAAACCGGCCGTGTTTTAGGTCATGAGAACCTTGGCGAGGTCATCGAAGTGGGTGCCGGCGTCGACCGCATCAAGGTAGGTGATCGTGTGTGCCTACCGTTTAATATCGGCTGCGGGTTCTGCGAGAACTGTGAGAAGGGCCTGACGGGATTCTGTCTGACCGCCAACCCGGGCAGTGCCGGAGCCGCCTACGGCTTCGCCGACATGGGGCCATATCAGGGTGGGCAGGCTGAGTTGCTGCGTGTTCCCTACGCCGATTTCAACTGCCTGGTGCTGCCAGAAGATGCCCAGGAGAAAGAAAACGATTACGTGATGCTTTCCGATATCTTTCCTACCGGCTGGCACGCCACTGAACTGGCGGGCCTGTTGCCCGGCGAGAGTATCGCGATATACGGAGCCGGCCCGGTTGGTCTCATGGCTGCGCATGCGGCGATGATCAAAGGCGCTTCGCAGGTATTCGTGGTCGATAATCACCCGGATCGTTTGAAACTCGCGGCACAGATGGGCGCAACGCCAGTCAACTCGCTGGAGAAGGAAGCGGTCGATCAGATTCTCAACCTCACCAACGGAAAGGGCACTGATCGCGGCTGTGAATGTGTCGGCTACCAGTGTTGCGACAAGCATGGGCATGAGGCGAACCATCTGACCATGAACAACCTGGTGGCGTCGACCAAGGCTACCGGGGGTATCGGTGTGGTGGGCGTGTTTGTCCCGCAGGACCCCGGTGCAAAAAACGAGTTGGCGAAGGAAGGCAAAATGGCTTTCGATTTTGGCACTTTCTGGTTCAAGGGCCAGCAGATTCGCACCGGGCAAGCCAACGTCAAGGCTTACAACCGTCGCCTGGCGGAGCTGATTCATCATGACCGGGCCAAGCCCTCGCAGATCATCTCCCACAGCCTGAAACTCGACGAGGGACCGGATGCCTACAAGCATTTCGATGCTCGTGACGAGGGCTGGACCAAGGTGATCCTTAAGCCTGCGGCGTAACGTATCACGCAAATCCTGCGCTTGGCCCAAAGGTCGAGGGCGTCAGGGCGACGATCATAGAAGTCAGGAATCAGGACCTGCGCACATCAGGTGAGGGGTACGCAGGTCCGTCAATGCGTCTGAGGATTAAACAATGATAACGATCCATCGTAATAAATTGGCATGGGCAATTTCTGCGTTAGGTGTTGTGGCAATGCTCCACGGCTGCGCCCGCGACCCGGAAAAGCATTCTGTCTCGGAACTGGCAGTCAGTGGCACCAAGAGCATGTTGCGCACCGATGCAGATATGCAGAAAGTGCTGAACAAGTACGCCAGCTTTGACGCCAAGGCCGTGGAAAAAACCACACCGGCCGAAGCTCGTATGCAACCAACCATTGCGGACGCTGTGAAGGGTGTATTGGCTGACGAGAAACGCGACAGCACCCCGACCGTGCTAGTGCCGGGCATCACCACGCGAGATATCACGGTTCCAGGCGCGGCGGGCTCGCTGCCAGCCACTGTGTTCACCCCGAACGGCGCCGGGCCGTTCCCGGTCGTCTTGTATTTCCACGGCGGCGGGTGGGTGTTCGCTGACCGCAAAGTGTATGACGGCGGTGCCCGTGGACTGTCGAAACAGGCCAACGCCGTGGTGATCTCGGTTGATTACCGCCTGGCCCCGGAGAACAAGTTTCCTGCGGCCCATGACGATGCTCTGGCGGTCTATCGCTGGTTGACCACCAATGCATCGTCCGTCAACGGCGATCCGAAGCGCCTGGCATTGGCCGGTGAAAGCGCAGGCGGTAACCTCGCTGTAGCGACCGCTGTGGCGGCTCACAAAGCGGGTCTTACCGCGCCAAGGCATGTGCTGTCGGTGTATCCGGTTGCGCAGTCGAGCACCGACACTGAGTCGTACCTGAAGTACGCCGATGCGATGCCGCTTAATCGTCCGATGATGCTGTGGTTCATCTCGCAAGTGACCAACACCCCGGCCGATGCCAAGGATCCGCGCATCGATCTGGTCCACGCCAATCTGCAAGGTCTACCGCCGGTGACTGTGATCAATGCCGAGATCGACCCGCTGCGTGATGATGGCGCCCAACTGGAAACGGCCCTTCGTAGTGCAGGTGTCAGCGTCGAACGCAAGGTCTATCCAGGCGTGACCCACGAGTTTTTCGGCACCGCTGCCGTTGTGCAAAAAGCGCAGCAGGCGCAGGAGTATGCCGGTGAGCGACTAAAAGCCGACCTCGCGAAATAAACGGCCAATCGCGTTGCCATGCGCCGGTTCAATGAACCGGCGTTTTTGCATTCAACGCGGCGAACAGCGTAATGGGATATGCAAACATGACGATGAACACGCCTATCAGCGCGACTGATCTCAATATTCACCTTGGCGCTGGCGATGACCCGTCGTTGTTCAAGTGGTTGATTGCCAGCTTTCTGATGGGCAAACGCATACAAGGCGATATCGCCGCCGAGGCGTACCGGGTCATCGTGGAAAAGCATGAGCGCGATACTTCCCGCAAACTGGCTGGCTGCACTCATCGGGAATTGGTGAGGATGCTGGGAGAGGCGCGCTATACCCGCTATGACGAGTCCACCGCCGAACGCCTGCTGAAACTGAGTACCAAGCTCAACGCCGAATACGCAGGCAAGGTCACGGACATCCGCAAGCTCTGTGAAAACAGGGCCGAGTTCGCGGCCCGTCTGCAAGACTTCGAGGGCATAGGGCCAAAAACCATCGAGATATTCATGCGCGATGCAGAGGGAGTGCTTTTTTGAGTAATGATTTTCTCTATATCGGCTGCGCGGGCTGGAGCCTTGGCCGCGACTACTGGCCTGAGTTCCAAGCGCACGGCACGCATCTGCAACGTTACGCTTCACGGCTTGCAGGGGTTGAAATCAACAGCTCGTTCTACCGCCCGCACCGGCCGTCCACCTACGCTCGATGGGCGGAGTCCGTTAATGGCCCATTCCGCTTCTCGGTAAAAATGCCGAAGTCGATCACCCACCAACATCACCTGCAGGAATGTTCGGTGTTGCTGGACACCTTCCTTGCTGAGTGCGCTGCGTTGGGTGACAGGCTCGGCTGCCTGTTGATTCAGTTGCCGCCCTCCCTGCAGTTCGATGCACGTAGCGCCGGGGATTTCTTTGAAAACCTCAGGGCTCGTTACTCCGGCTATGTTGTGCTCGAACCGCGCCATCACTCCTGGACTCAGGCGCAATCCTTGCTGGTCGATCAGCACATTGCGCAGGCAGCGGTCGATCCGGGCCGCACCGGCAACGATGATGCGCCGAGCGGATGGCCGGGATTTCGCTATTGGCGCCTGCACGGATCGCCGAAGATCTACTACAGTGCTTACGACACAGGCTGGTTGGAGCGCCTTGCCCGGAAAATCGAGGCCTTCAGGAATGATGGAGTGCCCACCTGGTGCATCTTCGATAACACCGCGCAAGGTGCTGCGTTGGGTAATGCGCTTTATATGCAGAGGTTGTTGAGGTCGCGATTCCAGCCCGGGGAATAAAGCCCGTGCGATCGAGCTGCACTCTCTGCGCTGTATGCAAAATAGCTGGAATGACCTCAGGCAGGCCGAGGCCAACCCTGCCTAACAAGGACAACCTTACAAGGACGACCCACATGGCAATCTCTGCTCTCGAACTGCGTCATATCATCGAATCCGGCCTTCTCCCGCTGCGCTGCACGTGTTCGGTTTCAGGCAACGGTGAACTCTCCATCGAAGTCGTCGACCCCGAGACCGGGTCGAACGTCGCGATGGACGGGATCCCTACGTCCAGGCTTGGCACCAGTCGCGCCATTTCCGATCTGATTGCCGAGCTTCGAGCTCAGGTACGCGCGCCGGTCACCCGTCGCAACCAGCGCCAGGCACCTCGCTAACGCCTGGGCCTGAAGGGCAGCCATGAGCTAAGGGGGGGCTGCGCTATTCGCCCCGGCACGCGAGCGCGGCGTGAATCAAGGTCAGGTGGCTTAAGCCCTGAGGGAAATTTCCCAGGGGCAGCCCGGTGCCCGGGTCGAGCATTTCGGCCATCACGCCGTTATTACGCATGGTCTTTTCCAGCAGCGCGTCCATGGTCTGGCGCCCCTTTGCCGGCTCACCCAGCAGCGCATAAGCTTCGACCAGCCAGAACGAGCAGGCGAGGAAACAACCCTCTTCACCCTGCGCCCCGCCATAGCGATACAGCAAAGGCCCCGCAGCCAGCTCGCGGGCCACTGCTTCGCGGGTCAGGATGAGGCGATCCCGGCGTTCGAAGCCAAAGCGTGCCGCCAGCAACAGTGAGGCGTCCAGACGATCGGTGCCCGGGTACAGGGTGTACGACTGCAGTTGCTCCGACCAGCAATGCTCGTCGATCCAGTCGCGGATCCGGTCGCGCTCTCTGGCCCAACGCTGCGCCTTGCCATCCGGAATCTGTCCAGCCTCGGCCAGCTTGCTGGCACGGTCCAGGGCCATCCAGCATCCGATTTTGGAAATGGTGTAGTGCTGTTGTTGCGGCAGCTCCCAGATTCCGGCGTCTGGCGAGTTCCATTCGTCCGCGCATTGGTCAGCCAGGTTATGCAGCAACTGCGCAGTGGACTCATCCAGCAGATGCCCCTGTGCAACGAACAGCGTTGCGGTCTCGAGAATGTCGCCGTACAGGCTCAGTTGCAGTTGATCGAAAGCGCAATTGCCGATCACTACCGGTTGGCTGTCCTGATAGCCGGACAGCGGTATTTCCTGCACATCATCGACCCGATCACCATCCAGCGTGTAGCACACGTGCATGCGCGGCCCGTGTTTGCGAATGGCTGCGATCAACCAAGCGAAAGCTGCCTTGGCTTCCTGCAATGCGCCGATCCGAAGCAACGCCTTGATGGTGTACGCCGCATCGCGCACCCAGGCATAACGGTAGTCATAGTTGCGGTCCGAACCGATTTTCTCTGGTAACGAGCTGGTGGCTGCAGCCGCTATCGCGCCGCTTGGCGAGTACAGCAGTAGCTTGAGCGCCAGCGCCGAACGCCGTACCTCTTTGGCGTAGGCTCCGGTGAACCCGAGCGTGGCAGTCCAGTCGCGCCACGCCCCATCACTTAACTCGATGCGCGCATCGATTTGCTCAAGCGTGGGCACAGCGAATGGCTCGTCGTCGGAGGTGAGGAGGGCGACGAGGACCCTTTGTCCGGCGCGGACTGTGCAGCGTGCACGCACCAGGCGATCGGTGTATTCAGTCACCACCACCTCAGGGCTCATCCTTAGCATGACCATGAGTGTGGTGATGTGAAAGACCTTGCCGTGAGCAGTGTCCTGAACCCAAGGGCTGACGCTGTCGGCGCGAGTACCGGGTTTGAACACGATGTCGAACTCGACTTCACCTTCGACGCCATCGAGGCGTCGGGCCAGCTCGCTCCACGGCAGGCGTCCTGCGTTGCCACTGTTGAGTGACTCGGTCAGACGTACAGCGCCGGTAAGGGTCTGGAATGTGGTGCAGGCGACATTGCTGTCAGGCAAATAGCCGCGCTCGACCGTGAAGGGTTCGCGGGGCGTCAGGCTGAAGTAACCGCCCTTGTCGGCACTGAGGATCCGATCGAACAGCGGCGGCGAATCCATGTTGGGCGCGCACCACCAGTCGATGGAACCATCAGTTGCCGATAGGGCGACGGAGCGACCGTCGCCCAGGGCAATGTACTGATCCAGCTCTGCGTAGCCGTCCTTGTGGCATGAGGTGGACCGTCGTTCACTCACGGTAGCGGGTTACCACCGGTCACGCCAAACACCTCGCCGGTGATGTAGCTGGACTCCTGATTTGCCAGCAATACATAGATCGGCGCGCATTCGGCAGGCTGTCCAGGACGGCCCATCGGCGTTTCCGAACCGAACTCGGGGATTTTCTCCTGTGGCTGACCACCGCTGGGCTGCAGCGGCGTCCAGAACGGGCCGGGTGCCACGGCGTTGACGCGAATGCCCTTGCTGATGACCTGTTTGGCCAGCGCTTTGGTGAATGCCACGATGGCTGATTTGGTAGGCGCGTAATCGAGCAGGGTCTCGGATGGCTGATAAGCCTGAATCGACGCGGTGTTGATGATGGTCGCCCCCGCCGGCAACAGCGGCAGAGCGGCCTTGCATACCCAGAACAGCGCATAGACGTTGGTCTTGAACGTCTCATCGAACTGCTCGGTGGTCAGGTCGGCAATCGACTTTTGCGCGATCTGTTTACCAGCGACGTTGACCAGCACATCGAGGCCACCCAAGCCTTCAGCTGCCTTGCTGACCAGCTCCTTGCAGAAGGCCTCGCTTTTGAGGTCGCCCGGAATGCACACAGCCTTGCGGCCCTCGGCTTCGATCAACGCAACCACTTCCCTGGCGTCGGCTTCTTCTTCGGGCAGGTAATTGAGCGCAATGTCAGCGCCTTCGCGAGCGTAGGCAATCGCAGCGGCACGACCGATCCCGGAGTCTGCACCGGTGATCAACGCCTTGCGGCCTGCCAGTCGACCGAAACCTTTGTAACTGGTTTCACCGTGGTCGGCAGCCGGCTGCATCTTGTGCACAGTGCCGGGCGGGGTCTGCGGCTGTTTCGGAAATTCCGGTTGCGGATACTGCGTCAGAGGGTTCTGCATCGCATACTGATTTTCGGTCGTCATGTTCGCTTCTCCTGAGAGTAGTGGTGAGGGTGTGATGGCGCTTGCGCCAACTAAAGTCCTTATGTCGGAGGGCATCGCGAAAGCATTCGTTCAGTCTTTTTCACGTTGGCGAATATTTTTTGAGCGCCGATCAGCGAGAGTGCGGAATCGTTACAGCAGCAGTGATGCAGGGCGCACCGGGGCCGATGTGCCTGTTGGGGATAGTTCAAAGGAAGGCGTGCGGGGACATATCCTGAAATAGCACTGGTTTGGACCGTTCGTTCCGAGGCTGCGACAGAGCGATCTGGCGAGGTTCATTGATAAGTCTTTATGAAAGCTCAGCCGTTCTTTCTTGCATGGGTGATGCCAGTTTCAGTCACCACCCCTGCAGATATATCTGCTTTACCGTATATTTGGTTTTGCGTATATTTGGCTGCCGATATGTTGCGCAGCTTACGCTGGATGACACATGCCCCCGACTGCATACGCACACCGAGGGCTGTTTTCGGTAAAGACCGGACCCTTGGAGAATATGTGACAGAACCCATGACCCCCACCGCCTTGTTCAAGTGCCTGGCGGATGACACCCGTAGCAAAATCACCTTGCTCGTCGTCAGTGAAGGCGAGCTTTGCGTCTGTGAACTCACCGCTGCCCTGGATCTGACCCAACCGAAGATTTCACGACATCTGGCACTGCTGCGCTCGGCAGGTCTGCTGATGGATCGGCGCCAAGGGCAGTGGGTTTATTACCGCCTGCATCCCGATCTCCCTGTTTGGGTGACGGCGATCCTGAAAGACATCGTGGATGCGAACCAGCCGTGGCTGGAAGCCGAAGCCACACGCTTGTGGGGCATGAATGGCCGCCCGGTCAATCGTACGCTGTGCACATGATCTCCCCCCGAATCGAGTGGCTCAAATGCTGATTGCCTTACTGATCTTTATCACCACTATCACTCTGGTCATATGGCAACCGAGGGGGCTGGGGGTGGGGTGGAGTGCCTCTTTCGGCGCGGTGCTCGCGTTGTTGACCGGAGTGGTCACGCCTGCAGATATACCTCAGGTGTGGCACATCGTCTGGAATGCCACGGCAACGTTCATCGCTGTGATCATGATCAGTCTGCTGCTTGATGAGGCCGGCTTCTTTGAGTGGGCCGCGTTGCATGTCGCTCGCTGGGGCGCAGGCAGCACACGCAGGCTCTTCGCGTTCATCATCCTGTTGGGCGCCGCGGTGTCAGCACTGTTCGCCAATGACGGAGCGGCGCTGATCCTGACGCCGGTGGTAATCGCGATGTTGCTGGCGCTACGATTTTCGCCCGCCGCGACCCTGGCGTTCGTCATGGCCGCAGGCTTCATAGCGGACACCGCCAGCCTTCCGTTGGTAGTGTCGAATCTGGTGAATATCGTCTCGGCCGACTATTTCCACATAGGTTTCAGCGCATACGCCTGGGTGATGGTGCCGGTGAACATTGTCAGCGTCGCGGTCACACTGGCCATGTTGCTGTGGTTCTTTCGCAAAGAGCTGCCGGGAACTTACGACCTGGGCCAACTGCGCCACCCCGACGAGGCGATTCGTGATCGTCCAACCTTCATCGCCGGGTGGTGGGTACTGGCGCTTCTACTGCTCGGTTTCTTTCTGGTCGAGCCGCTGGGCGTGCCCATCAGCGTCATTGCGGCAGCCTGCGCGCTGGTCCTGTACGTCGTCGCGGCACGTGGTCGGGCCATCGACACCGGCAAGGTTCTCAAGGGTGCGCCCTGGCAAGTGGTGGTTTTTTCCCTGGGCATGTATCTGGTGGTCTACGGCCTGAAAAACGCCGGGTTGACCAACTACATTGCGCAGTTGCTCAGCGTGTTTGCGCAGCATGGGATCTGGGGCGCCGCACTCGGTACGGGCCTGCTGACCGCTGCGCTGTCTTCGATCATGAACAACATGCCAACCGTGCTGGTTGGCGCTCTGGCCATTCATGCCAGCGAACCTGAGGGTGTCATTGCGCAGGCGATGGTTTACGCCAACGTCATTGGCTGCGACCTCGGCCCCAAGATCACCCCGATCGGCAGCCTGGCGACGCTGCTGTGGCTGCACGTACTGGCCAAAAAGGACATTACCATCACGTGGGGTTATTACTTCAAGACCGGCGTGATCCTGACCTTGCCGATCCTCATTGCCACCCTTTGTGCATTGGCACTGCGCCTCAGTTTTTAAATCCGGGAATCCTTCGATGAAAGTGCTGTTCATGTGTACCCACAACAGCTGCCGCAGCATCCTCTGCGAGGCGCTGTTCAATCATCTGGCTCCGGCAGGTTGGCAGGCGGTCAGCGCCGGGAGTTTCCCAAGCGGCCAGGTCAACCCGCGCGCGTTGCACGCTCTGAAGGAGGCAGGCGTGTCCACGGCCGGCTTGAGCAGCAAGGCTTCGGACGCGTTCGAAGATTCACCCCCTGACATCGTGATCACAGTGTGCGATCGAGCGGCAGGGGAGGCTTGTCCGGTATTTTTCGGCCCGTCCCTGAAAGCGCATTGGGGACTGGCGGACCCCTCGGAGGTGATAGGGTCCGAGGCAGAAATGACTGCGGCTTTCGAGGCCACCCTGGCGAGGATCCATCACCGGGTGAGCGCCTTTCTTGCGCTGCCTCTGGAGACCCTGGAAGGGAGCGCGCTAAAACATGAACTCAGCCGTATCGGCTCGATTTAACGAGAAAAGCAGACGGCGCCGGTCCGGGCTGCCGAAGGAGTAGGTATGCAAGACTCGCTACTGAACGTGCGTCCTGAATTGATTGAAATCCCGTCACTTGAGCGGCTGACTCCGCGCACCCCGTCGGCTCACAAGCCGCGTATGCTTCTGCTGTATGGGTCGACCCGCGAGCGCTCGTTCAGCCGGCTGGTCACGCAGGAGGCCGCTCGCCTGCTTGACGAAATGGGTGCAGAAACACGAATCTTCGACCCTTCAGGTTTACCGCTGCCAGATGATGCGCCCGACACTCATCCCAAGGTCACCGAACTGCGCGAGTGGATGCAGTGGTCTGAAGGGCAGGTCTGGTGCTCGCCCGAACGACACGGGTCGATGACGGCCGTGTTCAAGGCGCAGATCGATTGGGTGCCGCTGGCCATGGGTGCCGTTCGACCGACACAGGGCAAGACGCTTGCGGTCATGCAGGTCTGCGGCGGCTCGCAGTCGTTCAATGTGGTCAATCAACTGCGCGTACTGGGCCGATGGATGAGGATGTTCACCATCCCTAACCAGTCATCTGTCCCCAAAGCATTTGCCGAGTTCGATGAACTTGGCCGTATGAAACCCTCGGCGTACTACGATCGCCTGGTCGATGTCATGGAAGAGTTGATGAAATTCACGCTGTTGTTGAGAGACCGTCAGGATTATCTGGTTGATCGCTATTCCGAGCGCAAGGAGTCCGCCACGGAGCTTTCAGGGCGCGTCAACCAGCGCTCCATTTGAAGCGCCGACGCTTCACTTATCGAGCAGATCAAGCACCGCCCGGGTGAACTCGACCGGCGCCTCTTGCGAGATGTTGTGGCCTACGCCAGCCAGCACCTGCCTGCGCACCGGCCCGCTGAAACCGCTGATAGCTGCGGCGTCATCACGTTTGGACGAGACGCCGTCGTCGGCGCCGCTCAAGATAACCGTCGGCACGGAGATGGGCGGGCTTTGCGCCAGCTTCTGCTCGATGGCGGCATAGCGAGGATCGCCCTCGACGAGGCCGAAGCGGTGGCGGTACGAATGTGTCACGACGTCGACGAAATCAGGGTTGATAAACGACGGTGCCGTCGCCGCGTAGGTGGCGTCGCTGAATGTCCAGCTGGGCGACCACAGCTCCCAGAGCAGCCGGCAGAAGTCATTGCGGGTAGCGCTCAATCCTGCGTAGCCGCGTTCGCCATGCAGGTAGTACTGATACCAGAGGCGGCGCTCGGCCTCGGGGGCGGACGGTGCGTTGGCGCTGGCAATGTGCTGGATGTTATAGCCGGGGTCGCCACTCACCAGGCCGATCACCCGTTCCGGCCACAGGGCTGCCACCACGCAAGCGGCACGTCCGCCCCAATCGTAGCCTGCCAACACTGCACGCTGAATGTTCAGGGCATCCAGCAGCGCCAGCAGGTCCGCACCGAGTGCTGCCTGTTGGCCGGACCGAAGGGTCGTCGGGTCAATGAACCGGGTCGGTCCATACCCACGCAGATACGGAACGATGCATCGGCATCCTTCATCGGCCAGCCGTCTGGATACTTCGTCGAAAGCGTGGATGTCGTAGGGAAATCCGTGCAGCAGCACGACCACCGGTCCAGCCGCAGGCCCGGTTTCCAGGTAGGTAGTCTGAAGTACGCCCGCCAGAATCTGTTTCATGCATCGCTCCGTTTTTCAGGTCGTGACTGTGTGCGACTGGCCGTCCGGGTGCAAACAACAGAGGCGGCTCGTGGATCTCAGACCTCAGTTGAACTACAGAGGTTTAACCATTTTGTCAGCAAGGCACGCATTCAGAATCGTCGCAGTGAAACGCCAGCGAACGGGACGGGGTCGCACTGGCTGCTCGGGTTACTCCGATAGCTCCAGGGCGCGCCCGGCAGTTGTCGCTCGCAGGCAAGATGATCGACCCACAAGCGGGTCGATCAAATGAGGCCATCAGAATGCCCAATCCTGCGCTCGAACCACCCTGCAGAAGGCCCGCCAAGGTCGCATTGTGATGGGCAATTATTTCCTCAGCCTTCGATACCGGCGTGTCGGAGCAGCTATGGGCGTCGGCGATCAGCACCGCATCGAAACCCGCGTCACGGGCAGCGCGAACCGTGCTGTCAACGCAGTACTGAGTTTTCATGCCGGTGATCACCAGCCCGTCACAGCCGTGATCACGTAACCGATCCGCCAACCCGGTCATGGCGAACGCGTTGGGCCGGTTCTAGCAGGCCATCAGAAACTCCGGCGTGCTGGCACACGACGTGGGACGTAGTGGGTACATGGCAGCCAATGAACTTGCCCTGAGTAATCTTCGCTTGGGTAGCACGGTGATCGTTGACTGCGTGAACCCGGTAAGCGAAAGCCGAAGGGCGTGGAGCGATATCTCGGCGCGCTCCGGTGTTGCGTTAGTGAATATCCAGATCATTTGCTCCGACGAGCACGAGCATCGGCGCCGGGTCGACACCCGACAGATTGATATCCCTGGCCTGAATCCACCCACCTGGCAGTCCGTACTGAACCATGAATATGAAGAATGGGATAACGTCCCGTTCAGCATCGATACGGCCCTGACGTCCTCGGGGCAGGCTGTTGCGACGATTATTGAGCGATTTTTTGTTTAACGAGTCGGTCGATTCCGTCAGAACGCAGGAGGTCGATCATGACTGCAGAGGTCGCCATGCCGGGGCTGTCATTCGCTGTCAGAGTTCTGTTTGTTTGTTTGCTGCCTGCTCATCGGCACGGTTAACCACATACGCGCAGACTTATTGTTTTGATGTCTCTTCCCATCGCGCTGGCGCCAGCACGCGGACAGTCAGGCTAATCGCCTAACTGCTTTTCCATAACGACGGTGCGCTCAGACCCATGGTGTTCGTCGCGGATCTTCAGATAACCCAACCTGGCATAAAAGCCCTGTGCCGTGATGGAGGACGGCACCCGCACTGCGTTGATCTGGGCATTCGCCGCTGCAACGTGAATGACTTCCATCAATTGCCTGCCGGTGCCGCTGCCCTGATGCGCGGGGTCAACGAACACGCTTCTGACGACGTGCCCGTCAAGACTGGCCGTCGCGATCAGGCTTCCCTGTAGTACGGCTACGAAAACCGTACGTTTGACAAGTAACGCGCTGACCGCTTCAGGCGTGAAGTTTTCCTCGACCTGTGCAATGACGTCGGGTGGGTAATCCCGGGAATTGGACTCTCGCAAAGCGGCGATGATCACGCGGCTGATCGCTGCTGCATCGTCGCTTGTTGCCGGACGAACCTGACTCTCCATGCTGTAAACCTCTGTTGATGACGGTCACAGCGTAGATCATTCGACCAGCGCATTGGCCCCCATCACCACCCCAAAGGCTATTAACACAAGCCCGGTGAGCCGTTTGCCCCAGCGCGCCGCACCGGGTCTGGCCAGCCTGTCGGCCATGGTTTTAGCGGTCACGGCATAAGTCCCCGATACCAGAAACTTGATCAGTACGAAGATCAGAATCAGGCTGGACAGAACTCTCGAACCGGCTTTTGTGCTGGGTTTCGCGGCACTGAGCCGCGTTGAGGCCAGGCATGCGGCTCGTCAACTTGCTCGGCTGCTCCGCGGTTGAGAGCGCATCGAGAGTTGCAGAGGCTGGTTGGAATGCCTGTCCTAGTGTGAGACAACCGCGGGCATCATGGGCCGCGAGCATCGGCCGTTAACGCCGATAGATGGAGAAACCATCGCTTCATTACTGGCCGAACGGTCAGTTTTTGGCCATAGTGGGCGGCCATTCAAAAGTCGCTTCATGAGGCATTGGCAATGCAAGGCGTCAAACGCAAGCTGGTTTTCGTTACATCTTTCGAGCTGATCGCAGTTGCATTCAACACCCTCATTCTGACGGCCCTGGGCCACGATACCAGCCTTTCCGGTGGGCTGGCGGTTGCCTGCTCGACTGTTGCCATGCTGTGGAACCTTTGCTGGAACAGTGCGTTTGAATACTGGGAAGCGCGCCGTGCCGACCGCACCCGTACTCTGTTTCGCAGGGCGTTGCATGCCATCGGGTTTGAAACCGGGCTGCTCGGGGTGCTGGTTCCGTTGTTTGCCTATGCGCTGCATGTTCCGCTGCTGGACGCTCTGGTGTTGAACGTGGGTCTGGTGATGTTCTTCCTGGTCTACACCTTCACGTTCAACCTGATCTTCGACAAGGTCTTCGGCTTGCCCTTGTCGGCGCAGCAGACTCAGGCTCAGGCTTCCTGAGCGACGGGTCTACTTACCGCCGGCAAATTTCACTAGACTGGCGTTCGAGTCAACACGCATCCAGAAGCAGGCTGGCATCGCCCAGCCGCCCCCAGACAGGTGACAGGAATGCAGCACGTCATGCTCAAACGCTTTTTTGCCGGATTGCTGGTGCTAATGGCACTGTGCATCACGTTGCCGGCGACTGCCGAATCGAGCCCAGCGGCGAGTGCCGATCCCGTGACGCTGGACGCGCCAGTCGATGGCCCGACTCTTGAAGACCTCACCGAACAACTCGATCAGATCCGGCAGAAGGTCACGGTAAAAGCCAATGATGACCTATTATCGGATTTGCGCCAGGCAGCGCTGCAGGTGCAGAAACAGGCGGATGTCCTCGCTGCCCAGCAAGCCGTCACCATTGAACACCTGAACGATCAACTGAATATTCTTGGCCCGGTTCAGCCTGACGAATCACAAGGCATCAGCAGCCAGCGCAAGGCGATGACAACGCAGAAGAACGCGCTGGCCGACGCTGCACGCCAGACCAACACACTCAGTCAATCGGCACGTGATCTGGCCACGCAGATCTTCAGTTTGCGCCGCAGTCTGTTCGATTCGCAGATCACCACCCGCTCGGCCAGCCCGCTCAGTTCGGTGTTCTGGTCTACGATGATCCGTCCGACCGACGATGATCTGGGGCGTCTGCACGGCCTGTTCAACGATGTGAAGAGTGCCGTCCTGACGGTCCTGGCACCGGGCAAGCGCTTTTTCTTCTTTTGCGTCGTCGTCGGGGCGGTATTCATCTGGGTGGTGGGTCGGCGCCTGCTGGAGCAGTTGCTGATCTGGCTGACGGTTCGCTGGCTGCCCGAAGGCCGTCTTCGTCGAAGCGCACTGGCGCTGACCGTCGGGCTGTCGACCGTCCTCACCATCGGCGCAGCCACTTCCTTGCTGCGGTGGAGCATCGAGAGCAATGCCGCGCTAAGTACAGATGTGCTCAACCTGCTCGACCAGATGCAGACGCTGATTATCTTCTGCGCCTTTATCGTCGGCCTCGGGCGTGCGCTATTGATGCGTTCTCACCCGTCCTGGCGTTTACCGCAGATCCCTGACCAGATCGCCGAAGCCATCGGTCATTTCCCCGTGGCGCTGGCGCTGGCGCTGGTGGTCATCGGGACTCAGGAGCGAATCAACAGCGTCATTGCCAGCAGTCTGGCGCTGACGGTTGCCGTGAACGGCCTGACAGCGTTGGCCGTTTCACTGGTGTTCCTGTTCGCCTTGCTGCGTTACCGCCGAACCCGACGCCGTCATCGTCTGGAACGCCTGCCCGGATCCGCAGGGCTCATTCCCTTCGTGGTCGCCGCTTGGGTGGGGCTGAGTTTGCTGGCGCTGCTGAGTGGATACCTCACGCTGGCTTATTTCCTCACGGTCAAGCTGCTCTGGATGAGCGTGGTGGCGGCCACGACCTATCTGCTGATCGCCTTCTTTGGCGATATCTGCGAGGGCCTTCTATCGCCCAAACAACCGGGCGGAATGGCGCTGGGCGCTGCGCTTGGCCTTTCCGCACGCCACCAGGCGCAGGCCAGCACCATCCTGGCGGGGATTGGCCGGACCGTGCTGTTGTTCACTGCGATCCTGCTTGCCTTCATGCCGTCCGGTTCCAGTCCGGGCGAATTGCTCGAAGGCTTCACGCAACTGGATTTTGGCAGCAAGCCTTTGGGCGGGTTGAACATCGTACCCGGCGATATTCTTCTGGCCGTCGCGCTTCTCATCGTCGGGATGCTGGGCATTCGGGTGTTGAAGGATTGGCTTGGCGAACGTCTGCTGCCGGAAACCAACATGGATGCCGGGATGCGCGCATCGCTGGTGACGTTGGTCGGTTACATCGGCGTAGTCCTGCTCGCTATCGTGGTGATGTCGACGCTGCACATCAGCCTGACCAACCTGACCTGGGTCGTCAGTGCGCTATCGGTGGGGATTGGTTTCGGCCTGCAAGCCATCGTTCAGAACTTCATTTCCGGCCTTATTCTGCTCACCGAGCGGCCGGTGAAGGTAGGCGACTGGGTCAGCCTGGCCGGTGTGGAGGGGGATATCCGCCGCATCAATGTACGCGCCACGGAAATCCAGATGTCCGACCGCTCCACAGTGATCGTCCCTAACTCGCAATTCATTACCCAAAACGTACGTAACGTGACCATGGGCAACGCCCTGGGTGTGGTCGGCATTACCCTGACCTTGCCGCTGGACACCGACGTATTGCGGATACGCGATCTGCTGTTGAAAGCCTTCACCGAGCATGACGCCATCCTCGACACGCCGGCACCCTCGGTGTCGTTCAAGGACCTGACCACCACCGGCGTCATCATCAGCGTCAGCGGCTTCGTCAACAGCCCGCGTTCGGTAGGCGGAGCCCGCAGTGATCTGCTGTTCACCGTGCTCGGACGCCTGCGCGAGTTGGGCATCGCCTTGTCGTCACCGCAAAGCATGCTGTTGGTCAGCGAAGTCGCGGAGAAAGGGCCTGTCGTTGAGTGATTGGGCAGGACCAGATGCGCTGCGGGAAATACAGATTTTGACGGCCCCCAAGGCCCATCGCGCCAAGCCACCGGAAGACGTCACGGCGGAATGAGCAATGCCGGGTTGTCGCATGTATTGCAGCGTGCACAGTATATCGGCCACCCCCGTGCCGGGCTCCACCTGGATCAAGGTCGATGTTGAATCGAGCGCCGCGACACTTGTGTTCGCGGCGCAACGTGTGCGGCCCTTTCGTTCAAGGTGGCAAGGGCAACGCAGACAGCCGTTTGGGACGGCCACCGAAATGTGCGGCCCGCCGGGGCATCAACCGGCGGTGACGCTCATCCCGCCATCTGCCATGACCACCGAGCCCACCAGATAAGAAGCCCGGCTCGATGCCAGGAACGCTACCACTTCGGCTATTTCATTGGGCTGGGCCGCGCGTTTGATCGGTGTGCTCCTGCCATGGTCGGCGAGGAAGGCGGGGCCGTCATCGACGACATCATTGAGAATATTGGTCACGGCATCTCCTGAGCCCACCGCGTTGACCCGAATGCCGTAGTCAATCGCCTCCAGCGCCAATGTACGTGTCAGTTGGGCTAGAGCGCCCTTTGAAGCCGCATACGCAGCGATCGTCGGGAATGCCTGATACGCCGCGTAGGACGCGATGTTGACGATGGCACCTGAGCGGTTGGGTATCATCGCCTTTACGGCTTCGCGAGCGTGCAGAAACGCTGCGGTAACGTTGACGTTTTGCACCCGCTCCCACTCCTCTCGTGTCATGTCAATGACCGGTTTGTTGATGATGATCCCGGCATTGTTGACCAGAATATCCAGTCGGCCGAAATGCTCGATGGCTGTAGCAACGGCCCGTTCGGCTGCGCCGTCCTCGGTGATGTCGGCGACCAGCGGCACAAGACCCGGACGAGCCAGCTCCTCGACCGTCAGGCTTTTGTCCTCGGCGACTATGTGCGCACCTCTTGAATGCATGAGCAGTGCGACTGCTCGGCCAATGCCGCTCGCCGCACCGGTGATCAGAACCACTTTTCCAGCGAATTCCTGGGGAGAAGGCATGCTTGTATTCCTCGTGTTGAAGCAGGGAAGGGCGCTTGTGCGCCTGAGCGAGTGCCTACTGTGCACTCTGCGATTTTCAGAGGCTGGCGTGCGCTTGCTGTACTGTCGTGTTCTTGCCTTTTTTTGATACTGAGCGCCAAATTCGCTACCGATGCGGATGTTGCTTAGCGGATATCAACCTACCCATGAAGACACCCGAGCCGATTGAAAAAGCTCAGCCCCTGCAGCGGATCTCCGCTCAGCAGATGCCTGACCATCTGCCCGAGGAGTCCTATGAATGCGCGGCTCGCCTGATGCATCCGGATGTGCAGATGCAGGTCTACACCCATCGCAGTGCGTCAAGCAGCCTGTTGGTACCAGCGGTCGCGGAGCCGATGCTTGTTCTGGTGTTGTCAGGCGGTGCCCGGGTGCAGGAACGTGCGCTCGGACAGGCCTGGAGCGGGACTGACGTAGTGGCCGACGACTTTTTTCTCACCATGACCCATGAGCCTTATGAGATGCAGTGGCAGACACGTGAAGGCGCCGAATTCCGCGTGGTGCACCTGTACTTGAGCCAGCGTCTGCTGGACGTGGCGGCACACAGTGTCTGGGCGGGTGTGGCAAAGGGACTGCGTTTGCTCGATGTATCGGGGGCTAAGGATCGGCATGTGGCACAGCTTGTGCGTTTTCTCCACAAGGAACTCGTCGAGGGCCGGGAGCCCAATACGCTGTATGTCGATGGCATTGCTCAGGCGCTGGCCGTCTATCTGGTTCGCCATTACCGTGATGACCGCACAGGTCTTAAACACCGTAACGCGCTGCCAGCCTACCGACTGCATCGCGTGCTGGAGCGGATGAATGGGTTGCTGGGCAGCCACTTCAGTCTCTCGGCGCTAGCGGCGGAAGCGGGGCTGAGTGATTTCTACTTCAGCCGCCTGTTCCGTCAGTCGACGGGGTACTCGCCTTCGCAGTATTTCATTCAGCTGAGGCTGGCCAAGGCTCGTCAGCTGTTGTCGACGACCAGGCTGAGCATCATCGAAATTTCCCTTGAGGTGGGATACGACAGCCCCGGGCATTTTGCCCAGGTGTTCCGGCGACACACGGGCATGACGCCTCGCCAATACCGCCAGCAATAGCGTTGCCGTGTGCCGCGAGCATGAACGATTCACTGTTTAACCTGATGCATCTTGATGGCCATCGATGAACTCATCCAATTCCCTGCGTCGACGGCAGGTAGGGCAACCACGTAGTCGCTCTCCTGAGCGGCGAGGAATATCGCCATGCCGGGGAGTTGACGGAATGCTCACCCATGGCGCCTGGTGCAACTCTCCCGGCGGCGGGAGACCTTATGCTTTCAGGGCCTGGCGGAGGAAGGGATATGTTCGAAGGTTTTCGGCTGGAAATGATCGCGTTGCCCGAAGCCACATTGCGGGTACGCTACGGTGGTTCAGGCCCTCCATTGCTGCTGCTTCATGGACATCCCCGAACGCATACGACCTGGCACAAGGTGGCGCCGTTGCTGGCACGCTCGTTCACGGTAATATGCCCCGACCTGAGGGGGTTCGGCCAGTCCAGCAAACCGCTGGATGCTCCTGATCACGAAGGGTCATCGAAGAGGGCCAAAGGGCGTGATTGCATAGCGCTCATGGACCACTTCGGGTTCGACAGGTTTTATCTGGCGGGCCACGACCGCGGTAGCTACACGGCATTTCGTACCGCTATGGATCATCCATTGCGGGTATTGAAACTGGCGATCATGGACGGCGTGCCTATTCTGGAGGCGCTTGAACGCTGTGACGTGCAATTCGCTTCGCTCTGGTGGCACTGGTTTTTCTATGCCCAGCCCGACAAGCCAGAGCGTGCCATCCTCGCTGATCCCCAAGCATGGTATCAAGGACGCGAAGAGGACCTGGGCTCAGGCAACTACGAGGATTTCCAGGCCGCGATCCATGATCCCGAGACCGTCAAAGGGATGCTCGGCGACTACCGTGCCGGCCTGCTGCTGGACCCTGTGCATGGTCGCGACGACAGGCAGGCCGGACGCAAACTGCAATGCCCGGTGCACGTTATCTGGTCGCTAAGGGATGACCTGGAAAAACTCTATGGCGATGTCCTCGCCGTGTGGCAACCCTGGGCCGGGCAGCCCGTCACCGGTGCAGGGATCGACAGCGGGCACCATATGGCTGAGCAAGCCCCGGCTGAAGTGGCCAATGCGTTGTGTGCATTCTTTGCTGAAGGCAACGTGCGGTGTGAGGGCTAAACGAAGTTGCTGATTAAAGGGGTAGTTACAAAAGCACCGCGACAGTGTCGCGGCTTTTTTTTGTGGCCTCACGAGCGTTTCAGTCATCAACGATGGCATAGGCCTCGATTTCGACTTTCTGCCATGGGCGCAGCATCGAGTCCACCTGGATCAGGCTGCTGGCCGGGCGAATGCCGTCGAACACTTCGCTATGGGCCTGGGCAACCAGCGTTGCATCGTTGATATCGCGTAGGTAAACCACCGTACGTACCACGTCTTCCACGCTCATGTGCGCTTCAGCCAGAACCTTGTTGACGGTGACGAGGATAGCCTGCGCCTGCTCATAGGCATTGCTGTGTTCATAATCGGGGGAAGCGCATGTACCGGAAATGTGCAAGTGATTGCCCACGCGCACTGCGCGCGAGTAACCGAACACTGACTCGTACTGGCCGCCTGAAGAGATGTTTTGCCGGGATGCAGTTTTGCTGTTCATGTCGTGTCTCATTTTGGGAGGGGTTTGCCGGTGGAATCCTTAATGAACAGGATCGATATCAGGCCGACCACGGCGCCGGCGATCAGGTACCAGGCCGGAATCATCTGATTGCCGGTCGCCGAGATCAGCCACGTATTGATCAGCGGCGCGGTGCCGCCGAACAGTGATACTGCGATGTTGTAGCTGATGGCCAAGGCGCTGTAGCGCACGCGGGCGCTGAACAGCGAGGTCAGCGTCGCGGGCATCGCACCTTCGAAAAATAACTGAGCCAGGGTCAGTGTCAGCAGCGCGACGAACAGAAAACCGACCTTGCCGGTGTGCAGCAGCATGAAGCAGGGAAATGCCATCACGATCAGTAATACGCAGCCACAGAGGATCATGCGTTTGCGCCCGAGATGATCGGCCAGATGGCCCGACACGGGAATCAGTACCAGCATGAACAACGTGGCTGCCAGCCCCATGGAGAGGGCGAAACTGTTGCTGTAGCCCAGCACGTTTTCCAGGTAGCCGGGGATGTAGCCGAGAACGATGTAGTAGGTAACGTTGAAAACGGTCACCAGGCCCATGCACTTGAGCATCTGGGGCCACTCGCTGACCATCAGACGGAACAGGCGGTTTTTTTCGCCTGCTGAAGATGTGTGCAGGGCTTCGTTGTTGCGGATCTCTTTGAACACCGGGGTCTCTTCCAGGCCCAGTCGCAGGTAAAGGGCAATGAGCCCTAGCAGGCCGCCGAGGGCGAACGGTACACGCCAGCCCCACTCGGCCATTGCCTGATCGCCGAGGGCGAGGGTAAACATGCTGACGATGGCCCCGCCGAGCAGGAACCCCGAGATGTTGCCGAACTCAAGCCAGCTGGTGAAAAAACTGCGACGTTTGTCTGGCGCATGTTCAGCAATGAAGGTGCAGGAGCCTCCGTATTCGCCACCTGTCGACAGGCCTTGGAGCAACCTCATCAGGATCAGCAGGATCGGCGCCGCCACACCGATGCTGGCGTAGCCGGGGATCAATGCGATGGCGAAGGTCGCGACGGCCATCAGCGAAATGCTCAGCGACAATGCCGTGCGCCTGCCGTATTTGTCACCGATGGGACCAAAGATCAGACTTCCCAGCGGCCTGATCAGAAACCCCGCGGCAAAGGTGGCGTAGATCGCCATCAACTGAGCGGTGGGGTTGTCGTCATGGAAAAAGGTTTTGCCGATGATACCGGCCAGCGATGAATACAGCGCGAAGTCGAACCATTCGACCATGTTGCCCAGGGTCACGCCGATGACGGCTTTTGACAGCGGTCTGCGTGTTGGCTCGGCTGGCGTACAGTCGCTGGAAAATTCAGGAACAGCGGTAGCGTGGAGTTCGCCCATGATATTGCCCTCTGTAGTAGTTGTAGTAAGGCAGCAGTCAAAGGAGCGGGAAACAGGCCCACGTCTGGCGCGTGGGGCCTGTTTGGAGGTCAGCGCATAAACACACCACCAGCGATACACAGCGATTCGCCAGTGACGTAAGACGGCTTGCTGCTCAATTGCCATACCCAGTCGGCAATCTCTTCAACGCGCGCTGCCCGTTTGAGTGGAATGGACTCAATGGCTGCATCGATACGCCCGCCGGCCCGGGTACCTGCCGTGTCGACCCAGCCGGGTGCTACGGCATTGACCACGATGTTGTGCTCGGCCAGTTCAATGGCCAGCGAGCGTGTCATGGACACCACGGCCGCTTTTGAAGCGCTGTACAGCAGTTGATTCCTGGACACGGTGAATGCATCGACTGAGGCAAAAAATACAATGGAGCCGCCCCCGGACGCTTTCAGATGGCGGGTGCCGATGCGCGCGATGTTCAATGAGCCCAGCACGTTGATATTGAAGATTTTTCGGTACAACGCTTCGCTGTAGCTTTCCAGGGATGAGGTTGGAAAAACCCCAGCAGCGTTAACGATGGAACGCAGCGGCGCTTTGCCGCTCAGAGCGGCATCAATGGCGCTGCCCAATGTTTGCTCGCATGTGATATCGCCCGTCACAGGGGACAACAGGGGGCTGGCGGCTTGCTGATCGGGCGTTATGTCGACGGCCACGACATGCCAGCCTTCTTCCTGAAAACGTTGCGCGACGGCTTGACCCATACCCGACGACGTGCCGGTGACGATGACGCTGGAGTGCGGTGCAGTATTCATAGGGAGTGTCCGATCAAGCCAGTTGAGGGAGAGGGTTACCGGGCACCAGGGCCAGTTCCATGACGTCCAGTTGGCGTAGGGTGTCCTGATGATTGGCCAGCCATTCGCGTTTGACGATGTCGATGCGCGACTCGGCTGGCTGCAACCTGGCGAACTTGGCCGCAAGGCCTTTCATGCCACTGGCTCGCAGTTTGAGAAAGCGCATGACCAGTCTGGTTTGCTCGCAATAAACCGGCCATTGCGGACCCCGCGGCGCACCGAGACCGATGAAAAACAGGCCTTCCAGATTGGTCGGCAGGGTCATGGCCGCAGTGCGCAGCGGTGCGCCATCGCGCCACTGCAGCCAGTTTTCGTCGAGGAACGGCAGGCGGGTATTGAAACCGGTGGCCCAGACGATGGTGTCGTAATCGGCCTGGCTGCCGTCGCTGAACGTAACGGTTTTACCTTCGATGGTGTCGATGCCTGGAGCGACCTTGATGCGTCCGTGCTGAATCCAGTACAGCAGCAAGGTATTGACTACCGGTGGCTGTGCATCCAGATCGTAGGTTTCCGGTGCCGGCAATCCAGGGTAGTTTTTGTGGGTGCCAACGCTGGCCATGATCAGCATGTTCATGACCATGTTCTGCTGTTCTGGCGGCAGTTGCCCCAGCAACGGTAACTCCCCGCGAGGCAGGCCGAAGAGCGTCTTGGGCTGGAACAGCTGGCCACGGCGGATGGCGATGGTGGTGTCAAGGCGTGCCTGCGCGGCATCCACCGCCAAGTCGCAACCGGAGTTACCGAAGCCGACCACCAGCACCTTACCTTCGACCTGCTGCACGTTGCGGTACTCGCCGGAATGAATCGATACGCCGGTAAAATGCCGACCCACTGGCGGAACCTTGCAGTCCCACAAATGGCCGTTGGCGACCAGTACACCGGCATAGCGCTGGCTGCTGCCATCGGCCAAGATCACCTGCCAGCCCGCTTCGCCGTTTTCACCGAGCGGGGTGAGGTGGCGCACCTCGGTATTGAAGGTGATCCTCTCGCGCAGTCCAAACGCATCGGCGTAGGCGTTCATGTACGCCTTGACTTGATCCCGGCTCGGATAGACCGGGTAGTGCGCAGGCATCGGAAAGCCGTCGAAGCAGGAGCTGCTTTTGGGGGTGATCAGGTGCAACGCGTCGTAGTCGGTGTTCCAGTGGCCGCCGATGTTCGGGGACTTTTCAAAGCAGTCCACGCTCAACCCGGCGTCGGTCATGGTTTTCAACGCAGCCAGTCCGGCCGCTCCGGCACCAATGATGCAGTAGTGCAAGTGGTTGGACATTCTGACTCCCCTTCCTCGAACGTTGGACGCCCCGTGTCGGCGTCCGTAGCTTGAGTATCCTTGGGCCATACGCCTGGATGAATGGGCAAAGCCTTGTGTTTCCCATAGGTATCACCTATGGCTAGAGCATCTCCAGATGAGCGTATTGGTTCTGGATCCGCGACAGGTGGCTGCGCATCAGACTCATCAGTACCCGGGTCGGCGGTGAAATGGGCGTGTCGTGGCGGTGGATGAAGCCGAACACCTCGAAGATGGCAGGGGAGATTGGCACCCAGCCCAGGCGATCGTTGAAGCCCAACTGGTGCAGGATCGGCCGGGTAGCGATGACATCGCCCAGTCCACGGGCTGCCAGCTCGAACCCTGTGATCTGGTGCTCTACCTCGATGATCGGGTCCAGCACTTCGCCGCCCTTGGCTGCCAGTTGCGCCAGCAGCCGGCGGATGGGATCCCCGGTGCTCCAGCGCGCCTCTGTCAGAATCAGCGGGGCCACGGCCAGGTCACTGATCGATTTCGGCCCTTTCAAGCGCTCCGGGTCAGCGCTGATATAGCCGACCTGGGCTGACCACACTGGCTCGGTGATGGTGAGGTTCTGCTGCTTGATCGGCAGCATCACCAAGCCGGCCTCGATTTCGCCCTGGCTGACCAGCTCGGCGATCTCTGAGGAGTTGTAACCGACGATTTTGATCCGCATGTCCGGGTGCAGAGTGCGGAACTGCTCGATCAGGTCAGTCAGGAAATAATGGTGTGCTGTGCCGAACGTGCCAAAGCTGGCAACACCACCGGACAGCTCGCGCACCGCCTGCACCGCTTCGTAGCCCTGCCGGGCAGACGTCACCATGCCTTGAGCGAAGGGTTGCAACCGACGTCCGGCCTCGGTCAACATCAGCCGCCGATTGGTGCGGATAAAGAGGTGCGTACCAAGGTGTTCTTCCAGGCGCAGAATCTGCTCGGACAGCGACGGTTGCGAAATATGCAGGCTCTCCGCCGCCCTGGAGAATGTGCCGTGCTCGATGGCGGCGAGGAAGTAATGAAGCTGTTGCAGAGTCATGGTGCAGTCCCGTCATCGGTGTGACGTCAACATGACACAGCTCCGGGCTATCGCGAAGCCGCAGGCCTCCCGGGCAGGTGTTACATGAACACGTGGGCTGGGCCGGGCGCACCCATCAATTCACCCGCCAAGCCCATGGCCTTGCGGCGGGTGAACTGAGGCCCGCTCAGCGTGAAGCCTCAATCACTCGCCTGCTGTAGCCGGTCAACTCGGGAAGTCAGCCCCGACGCTTATCTCGCGCACGCCTTCGATTTGCTCCAGCCGCTTACGACGATCAGCCACCACGTTGTCATGCCCCCATTTGCCCAGCGGCAGGTGGCGCGGCGGCTTTTCCATTTGGGTAACGGCAATCATGGCCTCACCGGCACGCACCGGATCACCGGCCTGGCTGCCGCTGTTTTTCTTCGTCGACTCCAGCCGCGCGCCTGCGGTTTCCTTGTAGTCGGCAATTTTCGTGGTGGTTTGGCGCAACGAACGACCTGCCCAGTCGGTACGAAACGGCCCCGGCTCGACGCAGGTAACGGAAATGCCGAGCGGTTCCACTTCTGCGATAAGCGCGTCGGACCAGCCTTCAATCGCATGCTTAGACGCCGCGTAGTAGCCAGACCCCGGAAAACCAATCAGCCCGGCAACCGAGGTGATGTTGAGAATGTGGCCACTTTTTTGCGCGCGCATGATCGGCAGCACGGCGCGGGTGATGGCGAACAGGCCGAAGACATTGGCGTCGAACTGAGCGCGAATTTCGGACTCCACGCCTTCTTCAACGGTGCTTTGATAGCCATACCCGGCGTTGTTGACCAGCACATCGATCCGGCCGAATTTCGCCTTGGCCGCCGCAACGACTGCTTCGATCTGATCAGCCTTGGTCACGTCGAGATCCAGCGCCAGCACGCGGTCTTCGGCGCCTGCAGTCAGGTCAGCAACCCGCGATTTGTCTCGGGCGGTCGCGATAAGGCGCCAGCCGCGGTCGATGATCAGTTTGGCCAGCTCCCGGCCGAATCCGGTCGAGCAGCCAGTGACGAGCCAGACAGGGGTGTCGGTTTTAGCGGTTGTCATGATTCAGCTCTCCGTACAGTCAAAAAAGCGTGCTGCCTCAGGCGACCATTCCGGTGGCTCCGGTCTGACCCACGGCACGATGTGCCGCTCAGCGTGGTTTTCAAAAGCAGAGCGGCGGCGGTATGCACTTGGACCGGCGAGGGATGGCGTTCGTTTCCACTGATTGTGGTGCAGCGCACTGCCCTTTTTGGCAGGCGTGCTGAGTGCGCGAGCGAGAATGCTTGGGCCTGGTGCGACCGGGGACTGTGCTATCAGGGCTGAGCAGGAGAGCCTTCGGCAGCGGTGACCGATTCGCCACCGGCGTCAACCGCCAGTTTCGCCCGCTCGGCTTTGCTGATGTACCGGGGTTTGTTTCGTGGTGCCTTTTTAGCACTGGCCTTCTTGGCGTGGGCCTCCAGCAACTGCTTGATCTTTTTACGGCGGTTCATGGCTTTCACTCATCTGATCAACGTGCGGATGATATCAGCTCCAGGCCTCAACCGAAGGCGCGACGATCAGGTGAGCCGCAGTCCATGGTGCACGTTTCGCTGTGCACGTTAATGGCCATTGAGCTGCGCCATGCAGCCTTATACCCTGCCCGTCGGAGCATCTGCCAGGGAAACGCCATGCGCGTCATTGTTATCGGTGGTTTGGGTAATTTCGGAGCGCGGATCTGCAAGCGTCTCGCGGGCGTAGCCGGTCTGACGGTGGTCGCCGCCAGTCGCAGGCCGCAGGGAAGTGTTCATACGTTCGACGACGGCAAGGCGGTCGCCACTGTCGCGCTGGATATCAACTCAAGCGATTTTGAAACGCGCCTCATCGACGCGTCGCCTGGTCTGGTGATTCACTGCGCCGGTCCGTTTCAGGGCCAGGACTATCGTGTGGCCAAGGCTGCATGCGCTGCCGGCGCGCACTATCTGGACATCGCCGATGGCCGGGACTTTGTCGCAGATTTCCCTGCCAGCATGAATGCGCAGGCAAAGGCCGTCGGGGTGCTGGCCGTGTCGGGCGCCAGCAGCGTGCCCGGCCTTTCTTCGGCAGTGGTCGATCATCTCGGCAAGTCCTTCAGTCGCCTGGACGCTATCAGGACCGTGATCGCGCCCGGACAACAGGCCGCCCGAGGCGTCGCGACCATTCAAGGGGTATTTGGCTACGCAGGCCTGGGGTTCCGCCGCTGGAACGAGGGTGTCTGGCACACGCAATACGGCTGGCAGGACATCCAGAGCTTTACGCTCAAAGGCATGTCCTCGCGTTGGGGGGCCGCGTGCGACGTGCCGGACCTTGCACTCTTTCCCGACCGCTACCCCGGTGTACGCGATGTCGAGTTCCATGCCGCACTGGAACTGCGTATCCAGCACATCGCCCTCTGGTTGGCTGCCGCCTTGAGACGGCTGGGAGTGCCGCTGCCGATCAACGCCTGGGCAGCCCGGCTGGACACGGCTTCCAACCTGATGCTTGATCGCTTTGGCAGCGACCTGGGGGCGATGAAGGTTCAGGTGTGCGGGGTACTCAAGGATGGCAGAGAGGCCTGCTTGAACTGGCAGATCACGGCGCCCGATGGGCACGGCCCGCAGATCCCTTGCATGGCGTCTGTGTTGCTCGCCCAGAAGCTGGCTCGTAACCAGTTGCAGCAGACCGGCGCGTTCTCGTGCATGGGGCTGTTGAAGCTGGAGGATTTCGACGCCGAGTTCCAGCGTTGGAACATTACGTCTGATACGACCGAGCAGGGACGGTGATGCAGCGGCGGATTGCTCTGGTGACCCGCAACCTTGAACCGTTTCCCAGACGGCGAGCCGTTAACAAGGGACGCGTCCAGCCCGCCCACCCGAGCGAAACGGGGTAGGGCGAGGGCGTTCAGCTTTCTATGGCGCTCTTGATCCGGCTGGCCAGATCTTCCATGGAAAATGGCTTGGTCAACAAGTGCATGCCGGGATCGAGTTCTTCTCCCCAAAGAAGCGCGTTGTGCGCGTAACCCGTGATGAACAGGACCTTCAGATCGGGCCGCAGACTGCGCCCGGCATCTGCCACCTGACGACCGTTTAGCCCACCGGGCAGCCCGACATCGGTCACCAGCAGGTCGATCCGTCGGTTCGATTGCAGCAGCTGCAGCCCACCGGCGCCGTCCGCTGCTTTGAGGATGGTATAGCCAAGATCCTCCAGCACCTCGGAAATCAACATGCGCACCGTTGGCTCGTCGTCGATCACCAGCACCGTTTCGCCGCGCCCGGCCAGTGCCTCGGGTCGGGCTGCTTGCGTTTCATCGGTGACGATGTGCAACGTCGATCTAGGCAGGTACAGGGTCATGGTGGTGCCCACGTCCATGCGCGACTGAATATGGATACTGCCACCTGACTGGCGCACGAAACCGTAAATCATCGACAGGCCAAGACCTGTGCCTTTGCCGGTGGGTTTGGTGGTAAAGAACGGGTCGAAGGCATGGGCGATCACATCGCCGCTCATGCCGCTGCCGGTGTCGCTGACACTCAGGGTCAGGTATTGGCCGGGCGGTACTTCAAGCTCGTCTGCTGCTTTGGCCGACAGGCTGCAGTTGCCGGTGCGAATGGTCAGCGTGCCGCCGAGCACCATCGCGTCGCGAGCGTTGATGCACAGGTTGAGCAGGGCGTTTTCCAGTTGATTGGGATCGACCTGGGTCAGCCACAGATCGGCTTCGTTCTGGATGTCGATATTGATCTCCGGGCCGATGGTGCTGCGGATCAGCTCCAACATGCCGCTGACCAACTGCCTGGCATCGGTGGCGACGGGTTCCAGGGCCTGGCGTCGAGAAAACGCCAGCAGGCGGTGAGTCAGCGCGGCGGCGCGTCGAGAAGCTGCCTGGGCGGCCTCGAAGTAGCGCTCGATCTGATCCAGCCGGCCTTGACCGACGCGCAATCTGAGCATCTCCAGGCTGCCCATGATGCCGGTCAGCAAATTATTGAAGTCGTGAGCCAGGCCTCCAGTGAGTTGCCCGACCGCTTCCATTTTCTGACTTTGCCGCAGTTGCTGTTCCAGTAGCCGCTGGGCGGTCATCTCCACGCCGACGCCGGTACGTCGCACAGGATCGCCCGCGCTGTTGAAGTAGGTGTGGCCTCGCGACAGGACCCAGCGCACTGCGCCACCGGGATGAACAATGCGGTATTCCAGCTCCAGGTCGCCGCTGTTCACCAGTCCACCGGCCATGGTTTTGCGCAGGCTCACCAGATCGTCGGGATGCACATTGGCTAGAAAGTCCGGGCGTTTGATGCCCGCTGCGCCCTGGACAGGATCGATGCCGTACAGCTCGCTGATCCCCTCGTCGCAATAGAAACAGTCGTTGGACACCTGGTACGTCCATACACCCACCCCGCGCACTGCCGACAAGGCCAGCCGGGTGAAGTCCATCGAATCGTATAACGCAGTTTCGTCCTGTTCTTCGGCTACGACATCGCGCTGGCTTGTCTCATGAGACTGCATGACCCGCAACGCCGCATACCGGGCTTCCTCAGCGCTGGAGTAATGGCCTGCGCTGACCTGCGCGTCGAGGACGGCGGAAAGCGCGAGGCTGAGGGCCAGGTCCTGAGGTGCCCGGTACGACATTGAAATTCTCTGCATGACAAATTAAGCGAGCGAGTAGATATCACACAATGTGCGGCAGGAACAGTCTGTAGCGTCGGATCGCTGGCCTTTGATCAGCTGGTTTTTAACCCTCCCCGCACGATCAGTGCCAAGCCCAGAATTCGTTGATCGGTGCCTGAACGGCAAGGGGAGGTAAGCGCCGACCGTACAGGACCGGCGTATTTTTTTCAGATCAATAGGTCCAGCTCACCGAGGCCATGAGATTACGTGGCGCCCCGTAGTTGGTGGAGCCTGCGGCCTGGTACAGCGACAGCAGGTATTTGCGATCGGTGACATTGTTCAGGTTCAGCGACGTACTCCAGTGCTCGTCGATCTCGTAGCGGGTCATCAGGTCGACCAGTGCGTAGGCGTTTTGCCGCACTTGACTGTTGGTGTCCCGCTGGGTCCCGCTTTGCCACTGCACCCGGGTGCCGATGCGCGCCTTGGGCAGCCCGGGCAGGCGATAGGTCGCGCTGCCGCGCAGGCTGTGGGTCGGCACATACTGTCTGGCCTTGTCGCCGTTGTCGTCTTCGATTTTCACGTAGGTGTATCCGGCACCCATTTCAAGCCCGGGGAGTGCCTGGCCGGAGGCTTCGAGCTCCATGCCGTGGCTCTTGTAATTCATCCCTTGATAGACGTATTGGCCACCGACGATCTGCCCGGTCGCTTCCGCCACGTTCTGCTGCTCGGTCTTGAACAGCGCCGCTGTCATGGTCAGGCGCTCGTCGAGCAAACCGCCCTTGATCCCGACCTCCATACTTTTGCCTTGCAGCGGTTCGATCACACCGCCTGCGGTGCTGCGAAAATACTGGGGTTTGAAAATCTCGGTCCAGCTGCCATACAGGCTCCATTGCGAGTTGAGGTCGTAGACCAGCCCGGTATAAGGCGTGACCTTGCCGTGCTCGCGGGTGTCGTGGGGCGAGCCGTAGCCCAATCCCTTGCCATCGGCGCTGAGCATGCGCGCCCCGGCGATCCAGTGCAGGTCGTCGGTCAGGCTGAAACGCGCACCGGCGAACACGCTTTTCTGGCGGTCGGTGAGCAGCTGGGTGTTGAGGCTGTCGGTGTAGTCGAACGCCGGTTGCGGCACGGTGCCGGCCAGCGCGTCGGCCAGACTCACCAGTTGATAGCCGGAGGCGTCCTTGTAATGGCCCCGTTCGGTGTGGCGACTGCGCCCGTAGTTGGCGCCTACGGTGATTTCATGCTCGCGGCCAAACAGCTGGAAAGGCCCGGACAATTGCGCCTCGCCGGTCATTTCGTGCTCAACACTGGTGGTGCGGTTCATGTAGGCGAAGACATCGTCGGCAGTGGCCGGGATCGCATACAGCATCTGCGTATCCTGATGTTGGTTGACGCCGGTGAGGGTGATTTTGCCGCTCCAGCCGTTGCCCAAATCGTGTGCCAGTTCGGCGAACGCGCGCTGGGTGTGGATATTCCAGTAGGTCCAGGGCTGGCCGATGCTGGAACTGCGACTGCTGTAGTGAATGCGATTGCCGTTGTAGTCGGCGATGGGCAGGGCGCCCCAGGTGCTGCCGTTGGAGTCATTGCGTTGCTCAGAGAAGCCCACGGTCAGGGTATCGGCGTCGGACAGGTCGAAGGCCAGCAGCCCGGAGGCCAGATTCAGCTCATGGCTGTAGCGATCAAGATAGGCGTTGCCCTTGTCGTGGGCGTAGATGAAGCGTCCGCGCACGTTGCCGCTGTCGGTCAGTGGGCCGGACACGTCGAGCTCCACTCGACGTTTATCCCAGGAGCCGATGCTGCTGTCGATTTTCGCCTGGAACGTGTCGGTCGGCCGTTTGCGCACGAAATTGACCGTGGCCGAGGGATTGCCCGTGCCGCTCATCAATCCGTTGGCACCGTGCAGAACGTCGATTTGTTCGAACTCGGCCAGGTCCTGATCCCCCAGCAAGACGCCGGAAGAGAAGGGCATGCCCATGCCGTCATATTCGAAGTTGTCGATGTTGAACCCACGTGAGGTGAAGGCGGTGCGGTCGGTCTCGAACTGTTCGACGGTCACGGAGGGCGCGCTGCGCAACGCCTCTTTCACACTATTGAGCTTGAAGTCGTCGATTTGCTGGCGAGTCACCGTGGTAATGGCCTGCGGTGTTTCCCGGTTGCTCAGCCCCAGACGTGTGGTACTGGAGGCCGGTTTACCGCGATAGGTCTGCCCGGGAGCATCGTCTGACAGTGAGTGGTACTGGATCTGCGTAGCCGCGAGATTGACCGGGGCGCCTCGGGCATTTGCAGCGACCGGGACCAGATAAAACGTAGCCGCGTCGGTGCGTGCAAAGCTGTAACCACTGCCTTGCAACAGTCTCGCCAATGCATCCTCTGCGGAGTAATTGCCAACCACCGTATTGCTGCGTAACGCTGCGTCCAGATTGCCATCCAGCAACACGTTCTGCCCGGATTGCTGACTGAACATCAGCAACGCCTGGCGCAGTTGCTGCGCCGGGATATTCAGCGACAGCTTCTGCGCAGCAGTGGGTGCAACCGGGGACGATGCCCCGTAAGCCTGAACAGTGCCGATCAGCAATGTGCAGGCCAATGTCGCGCTCAATGCGCTGCGCTGCCAACGGGAGTCGCATGGGGTTGCGCGTTGCTGTTGCCTTGCCATTCAGAACGTTCCTATCAAAATGCACGAATATGCGAATACCTATCAGTCCGCTTAAGACGCACGAGCAATGGAAATTCCTGACAGCGTTATGAAATATTTCTGCGAATTTCGAAAAAAAGAGCAGACGTGCAGCGTTTGAAGGGCATTCAGGCGGGATAGATGAGCGTCACCAGGTCGGTGTAGCGCTGGGTACGCACCGACAGCGCTTTGCTCAGCACGTCGAGCATTTGTTCAGGTCGGTCAAGACTGAGGATCAGGCTGACTCGTCGTGCCGCCAGTTGCTTGTCCATGATGAACATTCGCCCCTCACGCCAGCGCTGCAGTTCATCGACCACCGTCAGCAGCGGCGTGTCGAAGAACACCAGACGCCCGTTGCGCCAGGCAAGTATTTGCTCAAGGTCTGCGTGCTGGATGGCGCCCGCCCGGTTGGCGGTGAGGTCAAGCGACAGGCCCTCTTCGAGATCGGTCTGCTGGCTGGCCGTTGTCACGCGAACAGCCTTGCGATTGACCGCCACCCGGGCTGAGTCACCAGTGCAAGAGAGGCAGAACCCGGCATCGGCCGACATCACTTGCCCAGCCTGGGTGCTGACCTTTAACTCCCCGGCCGCGCTCGGCACGACGTTGAAAAACGCCTCGCCCTGAAGCAACTCCACCGAGCGCCGTGTCGGAGAAAAATCCAGGTTCAGGGCAGTGTTGCCTGCCATATCGACACTGGACCCGTCCGGCAGGTGCACCAGACGCCGCTCGCCCACTGCTGTCCGTACATCGGCAAAAGGTGAGCTCATGCCGCTGAGCCAGAAGCGGGTCGCGCCTGCGGTGACGGCCACGGCGCTGGCCGCAATGCCCAGACCGACGAAGCGTCGACGCGAAAGTTGCGGGCGAACCACCGGTGCACGAGGGCGCAGCAACTGCGCCGAGGCCGCCCAGAGCGTTTCCAGTTCGGCGTAGGCTTGCGCATGCCGAGGGTCAGCTGCCATCCAGGCGGCCAACTCTTCACGCTGCGCCTGTGTTGGCGCGCCGGCCTGCATCAAGGCAAACCAGGCGCTTGCCTGATGAGTCACTTCATCAGCCTGTGAGGCGCAGGAATCGGGAAAGGGCGGTTCGGAGCTCATCAGGCAACCCGTTCAGTTGGCAATGCAGCGAGCCGCCGATTGTAATCCACCTTGCTTGAGCAAGTCGGCTGCTTCAAAACCGTGACAGGGCTAATGGCGTTCACTTGGCCATACCCAGCTTCAACAGCTCAAGGGCCCTGACCATGCGGCTGTAGGCGGTTTTAGGCGAGATGCCGAGGCGTTCGCCGATCTCGGCATAGGTCAGCCCCTCGACCCGTACCAGCACAAACACTTCGCGACAGGGCATGGGCATGTTCTGAATCACCTCGTCGAGTCTTGCCAACTGCTGGTTGGCAATCGCCGCTTGCTCAAGGGTCGGCGTGTCGCGCCCGACATTGCCTGTGTCCTGGATGTCCAGCGGCTCGCTTTTACGATGCTCCTGGCGTCGGGTGTGGTCGATGAACAGGTTGCGTGCGGCCGAAAAGAGGTAAGCGCGGAAGTTGTCGATGCGCGTGCGACCCATTTGTTCGGACAGGCGAATGAAGGTGTCCTGCGTCAGATCGGCAGCGGTTTCCTTGCAGCGCAGGCGGCGGTCGAGATAATCCTGAATTTCTTCACGATGGGCGAGATAAAGCGCCTTGAGATCTGAACCGGACATAGAGCCACCTGGGCGGGCATGCAAGCGAGCGAGCGGCGGAAGATATCACAAACGAGAATCGTTAGTGTTAATGGTTGGTGTGTGCCGTGCGCGCCGAAGCGAGACCTTAGCTGGCGCCACATCGGACTTAGGGAGCAGGCCGTCAGGCCAGGACAAAAAACCGCCCTCGGTCATGAGGGCGGTCAGGGTGGCTTACGCGAGAGCTGTTACCAGCGGCCGTCACCACGGCCCTGATCAAAGTGTCGACCGTAACCGCGGTCATCATAACCACGAGGCGGTGGCGGGGCGTAGCGGCGGTATTCCACGCGCTGCACAGGGACATAGGCTACCGGTTGGTACACCGGCTGATAACGCGGCTGTGGCCGATAATCCTGATAGTCGGCACGGTGATGATCGTGGCCGGAACCGCTGATCACGGTGGCCAGCACTGCACCGACTGCCGCCCCGGCGATGACTGGCACGACCATATCGCGTTCACCGGCTGACGCTGCGCCTGCAGCGACCAGGCAACCGGACAGGATCAAGGCTTGGGTCATCTTCGAAATCATGGTGTCTCCTCTGGCGAGATGTTTGGGTTCGCCATGGATCTATGAAACACCGGTTCGGTGTAAACGAACGTCCAGACTCCGTAAAAGTTGAGTAAAGGGTCAACACATTTGCAGCGACTTGCGCATGAAGACTCGAGCAAAGCCATCTTCCACGGCGCGATGAGTTTCCTGATAGCCCAGCTTGCAATAGATCGCCAGGTTTTCGCTCATCAGTTCATGGGTGTACAGCCGGATCCCGTCGCATCCCTGACTACGGGCGTAGTCCTCGCAGAACGCCATCAGCTGCTTGCCAAGCCCCCGGCCCTTGTACAGAGGCGCGACGGCAACATTGAGCAGCAGCATCTCGCTGTCTTGCAGGCTCATCACCAGTACGCCTGTGATTTCGGTGTCGTGTGTGTGCACGAACACCACCGACTCTGCGATCACCTGCGAATAATCTTCGAGCATGGGCCCCGGCTTCTGGCCGATTCTGGCAACGTAAGGCGCGTACGCTTGATCGACCAGCGCGGCGACAGATTTCACATCGTCTGGCTGCGCCCGGCGCAGTGTGGTAGTCGGCTTCATCGGGTGCTCCTTTGGATGTCCACAGGTCAGTCACGAACAGGGCGCTGCTCAGTTGCTCATCATTTCCCGAATGCGTGATGTCAGCGCATCCACCGCGAAGGGCTTGGTCAACACCCACATTCCCGCCCCGAGATTGCCATTGCCCACGACAGCGGTTTCCGCATAGCCGGTGATGAACAGCGTCTTCAGCTCGGGTCGGACTTCGCGTCCGGCATCAGCCATTTGCCGACCGTTCATGCCGCCGGGCAGGCCGACATCGGTGATCAGCAGGTCGATGTGGACATCGGAGCGCAGGACGGTCAGCCCGGCCACGCTGTCGGCGGCCTCCAGAACGGTGTAGCCCAGGTCAGCGAGGACATCCATCAGCAGCATGCGCACGGTCGGCTCATCATCCACCACAAGAATCGTCTCGCTGGCTGTGGTCACCGGCCTGTGAGACGGGCCGAACTGGCTCTCTTCGGCGATCGCCTCGCCGTCGTAGCGAGGTAGATAAATGCACATGGTGGTGCCTTCGCCCACCTGCGAGTGAGCCCGAACCTGCCCGCCGGATTGCTTGGCGAAACCGTAGATCATGGACAGGCCCAGGCCGGTGCCCTGACCGATGGGTTTGGTGGTGAAGAAGGGGTCGAACGCCTTGGAAACAATCTCCGGCGACATGCCTGTACCGGTATCGGTGACCGAAAGGGCAACGTAGGCGCCTTCCGGTATGTCGTGCGCATCTGCCATTTCGCGATCCATCCATTGGTTCGCGGTCTCGATGGTGATACTGCCGCCTTCGGGCATGGCATCGCGGGCGTTGATGCACAGATTCAGCAGCGCGTTTTCGAGTTGACCGGCGTCGACCAGCGTTGCCCAGAGACCGGATGCACCCAGGGTATGGACGCGAATGGCCGGGCCCACGGTGCGCTGGATCATCTCGGTGATGCCCAGCATCAGCGCGTTCACATCCGTCGGCCTGGGGTCCAGGGTCTGTCGACGGGAAAACGCCAGGAGACGGTGAGTGAGCGCAGCGGCGCGGCGTGTGGCTGCCTGCGCGGCAACGATGTACTTGTCGACATCGTTGAACCGGCCCTGAAAGATCCGGTTATTCATCAATTCCAGCGCCCCGGAGATGCCGGCGAGCAAGTTGTTGAAGTCATGGGCGATGCCGCCGGTCAACTGGCCGACAGCTTCCATTTTCTGCGACTGGCGCAGCTTTTCTTCGACCTGCATGAGGTCGGCGGTACGTTCCACGACTCGTTGTTCCAGCGTGTCGTTCAACGCCCGCAAGGCGGCAGTGGCCCTATCCCGTTCATCTTCGACCGAGCGGCGCTCTTCGACGTCGATCAGTACACCGGGAAAGCGTAATGGTTTGCCATCCTCGTCCAGCTCCACCCGGCCATTGGCCTCCAGCCAATAATAGGCGCCATCAGTACGCTGGACGCGGTATTGATGCGCGTAAGCGCCGCCGCGATTGACGGCAGCGGTAATGGCGGTCTTGAGGCCCTCACGGTCCTCGGGATGAACCGTGGCCATGACCTGTTCAAGGCTCAGCCCCTCGCGCCCCAGCGTCGGGTTCAGACCAAATGCCCGGGCGAATGCGTCGTCCACGGCAAACCGATCGCTGGGCAGATGCCAGTGCCAGGTGCCGATGATTGCCCCGGCTGCGAGGGCCAGTTGCACCCGTTCGACGTTTTCCCGGGCAATCGCTTCGCTGACCCGCAGACGCTCCTGAGCGCGTCGTCGTTCGCTGACATCGCTGAAGAAAATGGCGATCTGCCGGTCCGCCGGATTGCCGACACGGATAGCCCGGACGTCGAACCAGCGCTCGAAGGCTTTCGCGTAGTTTTCGAAGTTGGCGGGCTCACCGGTCTTCGCCACGTGGCCATAGGTTTCGAACCAGAACTTTTCCAGGTCCGGGGCAAATTCGGTGATCCATTTTCCGCGCAGGTTGACGCCGGTCTGTCTTTCGAACGCAGGGTTGGCTTCGACGAAGCGGTAGTCCACGGGGCGGTCATCAGCGTCGAATTTCACTTCAACAATGGCAAAGGCCGCTTCGATGGTTTCCAGGATCATGCCGGAGCGCTCATTGCTCTGGTGCAAAGCGGCTTCGGCGGAGCGCATACCCGCCAGTTCCCTACGCAAGCGCGCGACTTCGGCCTCCAGCTCTTCGCAAATCAGGGTGTTCAGAGCGGCCCCCAATGACACATGTTAATTTCCCGTGATGCTGCTGACAGCGGAATGTCGATGCGCCATCAAATCAGAAATGGCCCAAAGATGCACTAGGCGGGGCTGGCTTGTTTTTTGAAGATAAACAGTTACATCGGTGTATAGGCGGCAGAATCAAAGGCCTCGGCAACCCATCCCGCGGTCAATCAGCCTGCCTGCGGGTGTAATGCAACAGCCGGTCGGTTTCGTTCTTGACCACCACATAGCATTCGCAGCTGAGCCTTTCCAGGCGAGGGCGGTCGAGGATGGTGATCTGGCCGCGGCTGTATTCGATGACCCCTTGGCGCTGGAGTTTGCCAGCGGCTTCGGTGACGCCTTCGCGGCGCACGCCGAGCATGTTGGCGATCAGTTCCTGGGTCATGTTCAGGCGATTGCCTGACAGGCGATCCAGCGATAACAGCAGCCAGCGGCACAGCTGCTGATCGATGGAGTGGTGGCGGTTGCACAGGGCGGTCTGGGACATCTGAGTGATCAGCGCCTGGGTATAGCGCAGCATCAACAGCAGCAGATCACCGTGGCGATTGAACTCTGCCTTGAGCTTTTCGCCCGGCAAGCGCAACGCCGTCCCGGCGCTCTGTACCACGGCGCGGCTGGAGGTGCTTTCGCCGCCCATGAACAGTGCGATGCCGATCAACCCCTCATTACCGACAATGGCGATTTCCGCCGAGGAACCGTTTTCCGTGACGTGCAACAGTGAAACGATGGCATCGACCGGAAAGTACACGTGGCGCAAGGTGTCGCCCGGCTCGTACAGGACATCGCCCAGCGCCAGGGTGACATGCTCAAGATGCGGCGCCAGACGCTGCAGGTCGGCGGCTGGCAAGGCTGCGAGCAGGTGATTGTGGCCGGGCTGGAGAGAAGCATTCATGGCGGGGCACCGAGGCGGAAGGGGACTGCAGTTGCAGGGTACTCCTCTGTCCGCCAAGGCTGGGGTTTGTTGTTTATTTAACGACGGCGTGCAGGGCCTCCACTGACGGTTGCCGGGAGGCGGCGCGGCAATGGACCACGACGCTATGTTGCACGCTGTCATCCTGCAGAACCAGGCCGCTGTCGCCGAGCGGTTCACCGTCGAGGATCATGACGGTCACCGCTCCCTCACCCCGACGCACATCGAAGTGATAAGGCGTGGTGCCGAAACGGTACTGCAGTTTGAAACCGGGCCAGTCGTCGGGGATCAACGGCTCGATGCGCAGCGACAGACCGTTGCGTAGCACCCCCAGCAGTGACTCTACGATCAAGCGGTACATCCAGCCCGCTGAACCTGTGTACCAGGTCCAGCCGCCGCGACCTGCATGGGGGGCAGCGCCGTAGACGTCGGCTGCCATGACGTAGGGTTCGACCTTATAGGTGTCGACGCGCGGCATGTTCGCCGGGTGGGCGGGGTTGATCAGGTTCAGCACTTCCCACGCCTTGCCAGCGTCCCCGAGTTGCGCAAAGGCCATACCTGCCCAGACCGCTGCGTGGGTGTATTGACCGCCGTTTTCCCGCACGCCAGTCACGTAGCCCTTGATATAGCCGGGGTCCAGAACACCGTTATCGAAAGGCGGATCGAGCAGCAGCACAGCGCGAATGTCAGGTTTGATCAGATGCTCCTCCAACGAGTGCATGGCCTGACGCTGCCGGCTTATCGAACCTGCGCCGGACAGTACCGACCAGCTTTGCGCGATGGAGTCGATGCGGCACTCGACGTTGCCCGCCGAGCCCAGCACCTGACCATCGTCGAACCAGGCGCGGCGATACCAGGCGCCGTCCCAGGCGCTCTGCTCGAGGTTGCGTCCAAGCAGGGACGCATTGTCGCTGCAGAGCTGGGCGAACGGCGCATCGCCATGCAGACGCGCGGTCAAGGCGAACTGTTCAAGTACCTGATGGCTGAAGAAGCCCAGCCACACGCTCTCACCAATGCCATGCTGGCCGACGCGATTCATCCCGTCGTTCCAGTCGCCGCAGCCCATCAGCGGCAGCCCGCGCTGACCCCGGCGCAAGCTGTGCTCGATGGCACGAACACAATGTTGGTAAAGCGTTTCACGGGTTGGTGAGAGCCCCGGCAGGTCATAATAGGATTCCTCACCCGCTGACAGTGCGCGGCCTTCCAGATAACCGGCAGATTCTTCCAGCACGCTGACATCACCCGTCAGCTCGATGTAACGGCTGGTCGCGGCGACCAGCCACAGGAAGTCATCGGAGCATGCGGTGCGTACGCCACGATTCATCGGCGGATGCCACCAGTGCTGCACGTCGCCTTCAAGGTATTGGTGGCTGGCACACAACAGCAAATGCGCGCGGACCGCAGCCGGGTCGGCATGGATCATCGCCATGCTGTCCTGCAACTGGTCGCGGAAACCGATGGCACCGCCTGACTGGTAATAGCCGCTGCGCGCCTGGAAGCGGCAGGCAATGACCTGATACATCAGCCAGCCGTTGACCATGACATCGACCGCCGCAGAGCCGGTTTCGACCCGAATGACGCCCAGCACGGACTGCCAGTGATCACGCACTTTCTGCAGTTCTGTGGCCGCCACCTGGGTACCCCTGAATTGCTGAACCCGCGTTGTGGCGGCCTGGCTCGAGCTCTCGGCCCCCAGACGCAGAATGACCTCCCGGGTTTCACCGGCCCCTAGCTCGACCGCGACTTGCAGCGCGGCGCAGGGATCCAGGCCACCCCCCATACGCCCGGACAACCCGGCATGGCGCATGGCTGCCGGGGCTGCGAGTGTGCCGCCGCGACCCAGAAACTCGGTACGGTCGCCACTGACGCCGTGATCGACTGTGTCGGTATCGAAGAACGCCACACGTTCGGAAAACTCGACCGAGTAGGCATTGCGGGCGAAGAGCGCGCCGCTGGCCGGGTCCGCTTGGGTCACCACATGCATCGCCGATTTGCTGCGCAGGTCACCCAGCACCCACTCCACGTAGCCGGTGACGCTCAGTGAGCGATTGCGACCGGAGCGGTTGCTCAATAGCAGGCGCGAGAACTTGATCGGCGCATCCAGGGCCACGTAGATCCACAGTTCGCTGTGAATGCCGTCTTCTTCATGCTCGAACACGCTGTAGCCAAAGCCGTGGCGTGTTCGATAGGGGCCGCTGCCGGGGCAGGGTTGTGGTGTCGGGGACCAGAAGTGCCCGGTCTCTTCGTCACGCAGGTAAATGGCTTCGCCGCTGCGGTCGGTCACCGGGTCGTTGTGCCAGGGCGTCAGGCGGAACTCATGGGCGTTTTCGGCCCAGGTATAAGCGCTGCCGGCCTGGGACAGCACCGTGCCAAGGTACGGGTTGGCCAGCACGTTGACCCACGGCGCCGGCGTCGGCTGCGAAGCCAGGCCGGTGATGACGTATTCGCTGCCATCGGCACTGAAGCCGCCGTAAGCGTTGCCCAGCAGCAGTGCGCAAGGGGTCGACTGCGGCGCCCGAGGGTTTGCTTGATAAGGCCGGGTCGCCACGAAGGGGGCATACACTGGCACCAGTCGACGGCGATGCAGCTGTTCGCTCAGCGTGCCCAGCTCTTCACTGAACACCAGCCTGGCCACCGACAGCACCAGGGTTCGATCTTCACTGGACATCTGCTGGGTCTGGCGCACGAATATTCCGCCCGGACGATCCACCAGGGTCGCTTCACTGCCTGAGGTAACCAACCCCATGATCGCGTCCTGCAGCTGCTGACGATAGCCAGCCTGGTCTTCGTTCCAGATCACCAGATCGACCACCAGACCCTTTTGCCGCCAGTAAGCGTGGGCCTGAACCAACTGCTGCACCAGCTCTATGTTTTCCACGCTGCGGATCTGCAACAGCACGATCGGCAGATCGCCGGAAATGGCCTGGCCCCACAGCGCCGACTGGTTACGCCGGTTGGCGGTCAGTACAGCGCCGCCCGCACGCATCGCCGCGTTGGCATAGAGCAACGAGGCAGCCATCTGCTCGAACAGCCGGGCATCCCTCAGTGAGGCATTGAGCTGGCGCAGCAGTACCTGGCTGTGAGTCCACGACAGATCGAAAACCCGATCCGCCAGATGACGGTCGCGGTATTTGTTGATCAGGAACAGGCAGCCGTCGCGGCTCTCGGCGACGCCGGTCACCAGGTCGATGGTGCCTTGCTGGCCGGGTTCCAGGGTCACTCGGCAGCGAATAGCCACGACAGGGTCCAGTACCGGTCCGGCGGTGCCGGACAGCAGCGTGCAGTCGGAATCCAGAGCGGCAGGGCTGACCAGGCTGCGATCACGACCGATGAATCGGGCGCGATCGGTTTCATACGAGATGGCATCCAGATCGACGCCATGGGCCGCCAGCAAGTGGCACATCCACGGCGTGGATTCGTCGCTGGCCCGGGGCCGTCGGCTGCAAACGATAGCCTGCAACTGCGGCAGCAACTCGGTCTGCACGAACAGCTTGCTGAACGCCGGATGCATGGCGTCGTTGCTTGGCGGGGTCAGCACCACTTCGGCGTAGGTGGTGATCTCCAGGGTTTTGGCAACCGAGGCTCGGTTGGTGATGTGCAGGCGGCGCAGCTCGATGTCGTCCTCGGGCGAGACGACGATCTCCATGTGGGTATCGAAATCCAGATTGCGCGCACGGAACTCGGCCCTTGAGTCGCTGAAAATCGCCTCATGACTTTCGGGGCGCTGCAGCGTGGGTTGATGCGCTGCCGACCAGAAGGTGCCGGTCTCGACATCGCGCAGGTAACAGAACATGCCCCAATTGTCCTGCGAGCCGTCTTCTTGCCAGCGCGTCAACGCCATGTCGTGGCGACGGCTGTAGCCACCGCCGGCACTGGTGAGCATGACGTGATAGCGACCGTTGGACAGCAGTTGCACCGCAGGGCGTTTGCGTCCGGGGTCGACGAATACCCGCAGCCCGGTGTCCTGGCCTTGGGCGCCATCGTCGGCGATAGGCGACTGCGCGGCCTGCAGATACGGTGCGGCAGCGCTGGGGATGCGTTCCTGCAACAGCAACAGGGTCGATTGCAGCGCCGGGTCAGCCTCGAACCGCCGTTGCATCGGCTGGTCGAGCAAAACGCTGGTCAAGGCCAACAGGCTCATGCCCTGATGGTGCGCCATGAAGGATTGGACGACGGCAAAGCGCTGGCCGCGAGGCAATCGGGCTTCGGTATAGTCGACGGCCTCGTAGAGGCCAAAACGCCCTGCAGAGCCTTGCTGGGCGAGGCGTTGCAGGTTCTTGCAGGCGGCATCGGCATCCACCATCAGTGCCAGTGCGCTGGCGTAGGGTGCGATCACGATGTCGTCGCTCAGGCCACGCTTGAGTCCTAGGCCCTGAACGCCGAAGGCGCGATATTGGTAATTGAAATTTGCATCGAGGGTGTAATAACCCGATTCCGAGACCCCCCAGGGAATGCCCAGATTATTGCCATGCTCGATTTGCACTGCGACCGCCGAGCGGCACGTCTGATCCAGCAGACTGCCATCGTAATTGGGCATCACCAGCATCGGCATCAGGTACTCGAACATCGAGCCCGACCAGGACAGCAACGTGGGTATGCCGGCATTTTCACCCAGCAGCCGACCCAGGGTGAACCAGGCGCGCTGAGGGATCTGCCCTTGGGCAATGACGACGAAGTTGGTCAAGCGTACTTCGGAGGCCAGAAGGTCGTAATGACCGGTATCCAGTCGGCGCTCGTCAGCGTTGTAGCCAATGACGAACAGGTCCCGGGGGCTGTCGTAGAGCAGCGAGAAATCCATTTGCGCCAGCGATGTGGCCAGTGAGGCGAGGCGGTCAAGGTTTTCCAGACGTTGCGTTGCAGCGGCGCGTACTGGCTCGACGGCCGAGCGGTGTTCATCTGCCCAGTGCGCCAGATCCAGGGAGGCCAGCTGACGCAGGCTATACGGGGTAGACGGTATGGCTGAATGAGCCGTGGCGAGCGGCGCCGGCAGCCGATAGCGCTGCAACTCTTCGCTCCAGTCCAGGCACTGGCGGGTGAATGCGTCCCGCCAGTATTGGCTTTCATCGTCGCTTTGGGATGGTGCCTCGGCGATCAGGGTGCTCGCGGCGTGCAGCATCTCGGTGAGGTCATCGATGTCCAGAGCCTGGGAAAGCTGCTCAAGGCGCTTTCGCAGTTCGTTGAGTGCTTCATTCTCGATGCCTGCTGCCTGCTGTGCCTCGGCAAGGGTATCGAGAGTGTCTTGCAGGCCTTTGGCCATGGCCGGGCCGAACAGTGGCGCATCGGCCAATTGCACCAGGCCGGTGCGCAGGGTCAACAGCAGACCGACGAGGTTGCCGCTGTCGACGGTGGAGATGTAAAGCGGGCGCAGCGGTTCGCAGGTTTGGGTGTCGTACCAGTTATAAAAGTGCTGCTGATGACGTTCCAGCCCGTTCATGCTGTCCAGTGACGCTGCCAGCCGGGTCAGCAAGCGCTCGGTGCTCAGGTAACCAAAATCGTGAGCCGCCAGATGGGCGAGCAGCGCCATGCCCATGTTGGTCGGCGAGGTGCGATGCGCGATCGCCGGTTTCGGGTCTTCCTGCACGTTGTCCGGTGGCAACCAGTTGTCCTGCGGGCCGACATAGTGGTCGAAGAACGCCCAGGTCTTGCGGCTCAATACGCGCAGAAAGCGCAGCTCTTCGTTTGAGGGGGTGAACACCGATGGTCGAGGAGATGCACTGAGTCGCCATGCCAGCCAGGGGCCGGCCAGCCACGCCAGCAAAACCGGGCTTGCGATGGCCAGCGCCAGCGGGTGGATGATCAGAATGCCTGCGCAAACCAGGGCTGCGAAGGGCCCCAGCCACATCTGCCGATACAGACCGCAGAGACTGTTGCCCAAGGTGCGCTCGACTTCACGAGAAGGCTGCCATTGCAACAGCAGGCGACGGCTGAAGCCGATACGCCACAACGAGCGCAGGATTGCATCGGCACTGTAATACATCTCGAAGGGCAGCCAGGCGATGGTCAGGCAGGCGCAGGCCAGGTCGTGGGCCAGATGCCGTGACACAGCCCCAAGATGTGGGCGGTAGGGTACGTCGGGGGGGACATACAGCAGGTCGGTCAGCGCTCGAAGCATGGGCTGAATGATCAGCAGCCCGGCCACCGTCACGGTCCACTCCAATGGCGCGCTGCTGGCGAACCAGCCCCAGGTCAGCATCAACAATAGCGCCAGCGGCTCCAGACTCCGACGCAGGTTGTCGAGGATCTTCCAGCGCGCCATGAGGCTGAGGCGATTGGGCGCCCATACGCCATCGGCATTGCGTGCGCGGGGCAGCGTCCAGGGCAGCAACTGCCAGTCACCGCGAATCCAGCGATGTCGGCGCTTGACGTCCACCGCGTAGCGCGATGGATATTGCTCGTAAAGCTGCACGTCACTGAGCAGCCCTGCGCGGGCGTAACACCCCTCGATCAGGTCGTGGCTGAGAATCTGGTTATCCGGCAGGCAGCCTTCCAGGGCCTGAGTGAATGCGTCGACGTCATAAATGCCTTTGCCGATGAATGAGCCTTGCTGAAACATGTCCTGATACACGTCCGACACTGCCCGGGTGTACGGGTCCACACCCGCATCGCTGCCGAACAGGCGGGCATAGATCGAGCGTGTGGCGCTGGTCAGGCTGATACCCACGCGTGGCTGCAGGACCGCATAGCCGGACACGATCTGTTGATTGGCGTCGTTGAAAACCGGTCGGTTCAGCGGATGCATCATCGCTGCCACGCACTGGCGGGCAGTATCGCGCGGCAGCAGCGTGTCGGTGTCCAGAGTAATGACGTAACGCACGCTCTGTAATGGCTCGATATCCCCGACGATCGACTGGAATCGCTCCCGTCCTTGGCCACGTAACAGGGTATTGAGTTCGACCAGCTTGCCGCGCTTGCGCTCGTGGCCCATCCAGACCTGCTCGCTTGGGTTCCAGAGACGCGGGCGATGCAGCAGGAAAAAACGGTCGCCGTGCTCATCGGCGTATTTTTCATTGAGCGAGGTAATCGCCTGGTTGCCTTTGGCGAGCAGCTCGGCGTCCAGCGGTTCGGACGCTTGAGCCGCGTCAAGAAAGTCGCTGAGCAGGGCGAAATAGAGGTTGCGGTCGCGGTTGGCCAGAAAGCGCACTTCCAGACCTTCCACCAGTTCGTCGACATCCGCCAGCGTGGCGATCAGCGTCGGAATGACCACCAGGGTGCGGGCGCTGTCGGGAATGCCGCTGGCGTAATCCATTTTCGGCAGTACGGCAGGCGGCATGCTGAACGTCACCAGCCAGTTGATCAGGCTGATGGCCAGTCGGCTGGTCATGATCAGACACGGAATGGCCAGCAGCAGTGCGCTGGCCCACGCCCGGTCGCCAGCGGCGGAAGCGAGCAGGGGCCAGGCGAATACCAGCGTCAGGAACGCGATGGGCGCCAGGTAGAACATGATCGGTGACAGCAGCACCAGACGCTTCCAGTGCTCATGAATCGGCACCCTGGCAGCGAGTTGTCGTTCAAGGGTCCAAAGCCCTGCGCTGATCAGGTAATAACCGACGTGATGCGCGAGCCGGTCGCCGGGAGCGCTGTCACGTTGCTGTGAGGCCAGATCGATAGCCGCACGGGCCACCTGAATCTCCGAGTATCCAGCGCTGCGTCTGGCCAGCCGTTCAATGACATGTCGATAGCTGTCGCGCGTGCTGAAATCCATCGCCGGGTAAATCCGTGCTGGATCTTCAGCCAGGGTCTGCTCGACATGGCTCATCCTCTCCACGAACTCACGCCAGTCGGTGGCCGACAACACACGCAGGCTGCCGATGCTGTTGCCGATGGAGACCTGATCGGCCGCTTGCTGTTGCGCATCGAGTTGCACCTGACGCTCGATGCTGGAGCCGGTCTCGCTGAGCACTTGCTCGATCCAGTTCAACGGCATGGCCAGGGCTGCGCTTTGCCCCTGAAGGCGCCTTGTGAACTCGGCGACGAAGGCTGCGGTTATCGGTGGCGCCGAGCGGGCCATGTCGGCGACGGTGAGCACCACGCTCTTGCTGTCCTGCTCGGAAATTTCGATCAGGCGCTCGGCCCAGTCGTCGGCAAGGTTGCGCTCGTCGGCATTGGCCATCACCCGGGACGCGACGCGGCGCAGGTTTTCGATCAGCGCCAGGCGCAACATGATCGGGATCGCCCATAACTCGCCAAGGGCCAGCGGCATCACCGTTTGATAGGACTCAATGAAACGGCTCAGGCTCTGCTCATCAACGCGCCCGTCGCCATGGGAGATGGTTTCCAGGGCGATGTCATAGACCCGTGGCAGCCCGGCAGACGGACCATTGCTCAGGCGTGGCAACTCGCGGCTGTAGCCTTTGGGCAGATGGGTTCTGGCGGTGCGAATGTGGTCTTCGACCAGAAAGTAATTGTCCAGTAGCCATTCTGCTGCCGGCGTCACCCGGCGACTGGATTTCTGTGCCTGGGCCAACGCTGTGCAGCTGCGCACGAGCAATTGTTCGTTGTCGTCGAGTCGGCTCAGCATCGAGTCGCGTGCCGACAGGGCACTCAGGCGATGCAGCCCGGCCAGCGCTATGCCGTGGCTGGCCATCTGGTCGGCGCTGAACAGCTCTGAGCGCAGGATGGCTTCGTATTCGAATCGTGGGGAGGAGGATTGGCCGGTTCGGCAAAAATCAAGGGTGCGGACGGCTGTTTTCTGTATGCGTGTCCATATGCTGTTCATAGAATCTCAGGTCTGAATGCGCCCTGCGGATAGCGCATTTGAGAGGTGCACCAACGCATCGCGCCAGCACCGAGCAGCGCCTTTGGGACGTAGCTTTGCAGCCGTGAGTGTGGGTCGTGCCTGGTTACGCTGTCTGTGCGCTGGCGCACATAGCGGGGTGCCGTGGCAGCTCGCTATGCCCTGCGGCTAGCGCGTGATACCGATCAGTGACCCTGTGCATACGCTGATTTTGAGACGCGTTATCGAGGCCGATGACTGAGTTGCCATTCAAGATCTCACGCCAGCGGTCACAGCCCTGCCGTCCCGACAACGGCAGGCTCTGCGCGATGCCATCGCGCCGGAAAAAAATCGTGGTGAAACTCCTGCTGTGCAAGACGTCCGAGGCTGCGACGGCAGCAACAGGGGTGAGTCAGCCAATGAACTGTCCGCTGACCCACCACCTTGCTTCAGAGCTTCGGCAATTGTCCGATGCGGCTCATCATTTCGGTCACGATCTGCAAGTCCAGCAGGAACTGCTCGGTGGTCTTGAACTCGTTGTCGGTGTGTCCGGTGTATTTCACTTCGGGACGCGCAAGGCCGAACTGCACGCCGTTGGGCAACTCATGGACCGACGTGGCCCCGGCAGAGGTGCCGAAGGTGTGCGCCATGCCCAGGTTCTCGGACGCCACTGCAAGCAGCGCTTTGACCCATTCGCCTTGCGGATTGCGGTACATCGGTTCGGCAATCGAGTAATCGAAGGCAGGCGTGATGTGGGTTTTCTGCGCCCAGGCATCGAGCTTTCCAGCGATTTCAGACTTCAAAACCTGAGGTGACTTGCCTTTCGGCACCCGCAGATTAACCGCCAGTTTGAAGGCTTTGTCATCCATCGCCACGTAGGTCAATGATGCCGTCAGCGGGCCCATGAATTGATCGGAAAAGCCTACGCCCAACTTGCCACCCAGATAATCCAGGCCCCAGTTATCGGCGGCGTAGCGAGCGGCATCGGTGATCTGGTTGTGCTTGAGCGCGACCTTGCCGTCGAGGCTGTTGAGGAAGTCCAGCATCCTGGCCACCGGATTGACCCCTGACTGCGGCTCGGACGAATGCGCAGACACGCCGGCTACCGTCAGATTGACGTCCTTGCCTTCAACCTTGGCGCTCACTTCGAAATCGCCGCCATTGCGCTGGACATAGTCGGCGCCAACCTTTTGCAGGTCGGCTGCAAGTTCCTCGGGTTTGTCGGTCAACAGCATGGCGACCGATCTCGACGGAATCTGGTTGGTCGCCATGCCGCCGGTCACCGACGCTAATTCCGCACCTTCGCCGTCGGCCTTGCGACGTGTAAAGGTCGCCATGACGGTACCGTAGCCTTTTTCGGCAATCACCACCGGGTAGCCGCCGTCCAGTGCCAGGTTGTATTCAGGCACAGGGTTGCGTTCGAAGTAATAGGGAATCGCGTCACCGGCGGTTTCTTCCGTGGTGTCGATCAGGAGCTTGAAGTTGCGCGCCAGCGGCAGCTTCTCCTCCTTGATGACCTTCATCGCGTACAGCGCCACCACGATGCCGTTCTTGTCATCCTCGGTGCCGCGACCGTACATGCGGTCGCCGATCAGTGTGACCTTGAACGGATCGAGGCGGGTGCCATCCTTGAGCACCCAGTTTTCCGGTGTCACGGGCACCACGTCGGCGTGGGCATGAATCCCGACCACTTCCTTGCCCGCACCTTGGAGGGAAATTTCGTAGACCCGGTTGTCGACGTTGCGGAAGTTCAGATTGAAAGATTCGGCGAGGGCCTTGATCTTTTCGGCGATCTGGATGAACGCAGGGTTGTCATGCTGAGCGACACCTTCCTTGGCGACAGTAGGGATTTCCACCAGTTCACGCAGGGTTTGGGTCGCCGCATTGCCATATTTCACTCGCGCATACAAACCCAGAAGGCGGTGGATTTCGTTTTGCTGCGCGGCGGAAAGCGTCTTGTCGCCAAGGAATGCATTGATGGCCGGGGCCAGATTGTCGGCTTTTGCAACCTCGCTATTGGCGACATGGCCCAGAAACTGTCTGAAGTCAGTGGCCGATGCATCGCTGAACGTCTTGAGGATCGTAGCGCTCTGTTGAGCCGTCAGATTGGTGGAAGCAGAGGCGGCGAACGACGAAAGGCTCGCCAGCACCAATATGGCAGCAGCCAGGTGCTTGAGGGGGGAATTCATTGCTTGAGGCATTCCTTTGCAGGCGGGTTAAAAAGGGAATCTGATCGGTCGATCAGAAAGGTAGCAAGCTAACATCTCCACCGAATGACGGGAAAGCCCTGTCTGCAGATGTGTCGCGTCGAGGGGCGCAAGCGGCGCAGATTGCATAGGAGGAGGGGGTGTAGGGCGGGGTTCGGCAAAGCCGCCTCAGGGTGAGGCGGCTTCTCGCTGTTACTCGTTGATCCGAGGATGCTGTTGCACGAGATTTTCGCGCTTGGCTTCGAGTTCGGCAATTTGCGTGTCGATGTCTCCGATCTTCTGCTCGATATTGTCGTGATGCTCCTTGAGCAATTCTTTGGCTTCTTGCATGTCCGACGCCGCTGGGGCTGCTCCGCGCAGGGGTTTGTTGGCCGTTTCCTTCATGGTCACGCCGGTCACCAGGCCAATTACTGCCACCACCATGAGGTAGTAGGCCGGCATGTAGAGATTGTCCGTGGTCTCGACCAACCAGGCCGCCAGGGTCGGTGTGACGCCTGCGATCAGTACGGACACGTTGAAGGCACTGGCCAGGGCGCTGTAACGGATGTGGGTGGGAAACATGGCAGGAAGGGTCGAGGCCATGACGCCGATGAAAAAGTTGAGGACCACGGCAAGGATCAGCAACCCGGAGAAGATCAGTCCGGTCTTGCCGCTGATGATCAGCATGAACGCGGGTATCGCGAGGATGAACAAGGCGATGCTGCCGACAATGATGAAAGGCTTGCGACCGATCTTGTCGCTGATGAAGCCGATCAAGGGCTGAACGAACAACATGCCGACCATGATCGCGATGATGATCAGTACGCCGCGGTTTTCGCCATAGTGCAGGTTATGCGACAAGTAGCTGGGCATGTACGTCAGTAGCATGTAGTACGTAACATTGGTCGCCACCACGATACCGATACAGGTCAGCAGGCTGCGCCAGTGTTGGGTAGCCACTTCCTTGAACGAGACTTTGGGTCCATCCGAAAGACCTTCGCGGTCGCCCTGTTCGAGCTTTTCAACGTGCTGCTGGAACGCTGGGGTCTCTTCCAGCGCGTTACGCAGGTACAGGCCAAGCATGCCCAACGGCAGAGCGAGGAAGAACGGCAGACGCCAGCCCCATTCCTGAAACTTGTCCTCACCGATAACGGCGGAGATCAATACCACGATGCCTGCGCCGAGCACGAAGCCTGCGATCGAGCCGAAATCCAGCCAACTGCCGAGAAAGCCGCGTTTGCGGTCTGGCGCGTACTCGGCGACGAAAATCGAGGCGCCGGTGTATTCGCCACCGACCGAAAAGCCCTGGGCCATCTTCGCCAGCAGCAACAGGATGGGAGCCCAGATGCCAATCGAGGCGTAGGACGGGATCAGGCCGATGGCGGTGGTACTCAAAGACATGATCACAATGGTTGCGGCCAGCACCTTCTGTCGACCGTATTTATCGCCCAGTGCCCCGAAAAACAGCCCGCCCAGCGGGCGAATCAGGAAAGGCACCGAGAAGGTGGCAAGCGCTGCGACCATCTGAATGCTGGGGTCGGCACCGGGGAAGAACACCTTGCCCAGTACGTAGGCCACAAAGCCGTACACACCGAAGTCGAACCACTCCATGGCATTGCCCAATGCTGCGGCGGTGATTGCTTTGCGCATCTTCGCGTCGTCGACGATCGTGATGTCTTTAAGTCCGATCGGTTTGACTTTTTTCTTGCCTAATTTCATGCGGCTCACTCTGTTGCTGAATCGGTATCGCTGCAGACCGTTGACCTGTTCCCGCGCTCGGCCTCGCGGCTGCACAGTAAAGTTTATGACGAGGTCATTGCCATCGTTTTGCTGGCACGGCACTTTCGGATCAGATACAACAAGACACCAAATAATTCAGCCTGCGTCGATATTTTTCGTCCTTGCATGCTCTGGTGGCTGCCTGCAGACAGTCCTCGGCCAGCGTAACGATCAAGACTGCAATCTGCAGCCAGCCGGTTGCCGTCGCGACCTGCATGTAGTGTAGTAACGGCCCATGTCGCTGCGGTTCGGCCGTACGGCATTACCCGATCGTTACGTGGAAGCTGCAGATGGCCGAGCCAAGCACCAAAATCATTACCACTGAAGGCTTTGAGGCGCTGAAGAAAGAACTGGACTATCTATGGCGCGAGCACCGTCCGGACATTACGCAAAAAGTCGCCTGGGCGGCATCGCTCGGAGATCGCAGCGAGAACGCGGATTACCAATACAACAAGAAGCTGCTGCGCGAGATCGACCGGCGCATACGCTATCTGCGCAAGCGCTTGGAAGATATGCGTGTGGTGGCCTATTCGCCGGAGCAGGAAGGGCGGGTGTTCTTCGGAGCGTGGGTGGAAATCGAGGACGAAGAGGGCCAGAGCAAGCGTTTTCGCATCGTCGGTTATGACGAGATCTACGGGCGCATGGACTATATCTCCATCGATTCGCCCATGGCCCGTGCGCTGCTGAAAAAGGAAGTCGGCGATGAGCTGACGGTCCGGATTCCCGCTGGGGAAAAGCTGTGGTGGGTGACGAAGATCGAGTACCCGGTCAGCGCGCCGTGACGGGCCGGGGCCGACATGCTGTTGTCGGCCCCGGCTTACGCGTTCTACCCCTCGCGCAACACCGTTAGCGGGCTCGCGTTCAGCGCGCGGCGTGTGCCGAATACGCCGGCACCGCCCACCAGCAATGCACCGATCAGCGGCAACAGTAACAGCCAAGGGTGCGGCGCCCATGCCAGGCCGAACGCATAACGATACAGCGCAAAGCTCACCAGCTCGCAACCCAGCGCGGCCAGCACGCCACTCACGGCACCCAGCAGCCCGAACTCGATACGTCGAGACTTGATCAGCAAGGCACGGTTGGCGCCCAGCGCCCTGAGCAATGCCCCCTGACGAATGCGCTCGTCCAGCGTCGCCTGAAGCCCCGAAAAAAGCACCGCGAGCCCTGCGGCCAGCACAAACAACAACACGTACTGCACCGCCAATGTGACCTGATCGAGGATGCTGCGCAGCTGCTCCAGCAGCGCCTCCACCTGCAGGATCGTCACCGCAGGGAAAGCACGGGAGAGTTCGACGATCTGCTGATCATGACCGGGTGCAAGGTAAAAGCTGGTCAGGTAAGTGGTCGGTACGTCTTTTAATGTGCCTGGCTGGAAGATCACGAAGAAGTTGGGCTGGAAGGTGTCCCAGTTGATGTCGCGCAGGCTGGTGACCTTGACCTCATGGGCCGCACCGCCGATCACGAAGCTCAACGTATCGCCGAGCTTCATGTTCAGGCTCCTTGCCAGTTTGGCTTCGACCGACACGCCGGGGAGGCTAGAGGCGCCAGGCAGTTGATCGTTCCACCACTGACCTTCGGTGATGCTGTTGCCTTCCGGTAGATGGGCCGACCAGGTCAGGTTGAGGTCACGCTGAGTGGCGTTTTCACCACGCGAGTCCTTGGTCACGAACTTGCTCACCGGCTCGCCATTGATGCTCATCAAGCGCCCCGGAATCATCGGGTACAGCGGCGCGCTGTGTGTCGACAGCTGACTGATGCGTTCGGCGAAATGGTCGCGTTCGGAGGGCAGGATATTCAGCGCGAAGTAGTTAGGCGCCTCCTTGGGCAGCTGATTCTGCCAGGTGTCGAGCAGCTCCCCGCGCAACAGCGCGATCAACCCCATGGAGAGCAGGATCAGGCCGAACGCCAGGGATTGTCCGGCCGCTGCCATGGGGTGGCGCAGCAGTTGGCCCAACCCCAGGCGCCAGGGTAAAGATGCATTGGCCAGCAGGCGGCGCAGGCTTTGCAACGCCAGCAGCAGGACGCCACCGAGGACAATCGCCGCGATCAGCCCGCCGCCAAGCAGGGCGAACGTCAGCACCAGATCCAGGCTCAGGCGCCACATGATCAGCCCCAGCGCCAATAACGCAGCGCCGTAGACCAGCCAGGTGCTGGCGGGAATCGGCAGCATGTCGCGGCGCAAGACTCGCAGTGGCGGCACTCGGCCCAGAGCCGCCAGGGGCGGCAAGGCAAACCCGGCCAGCGCCACCAGTCCGGTGCCAATGCCCGCCAGCGCGGGCAGCCAGCCTCCCGGCGGAACCGCTGCCGGCAGAAGGTCTTCCAACAGGTAAAACAGACCCAGTTGAGCGAACCAGCCGAGCAGGGCGCCAGTGGCGCTGGCCACCACACCCAGCATCGCCAGTTGCAGGCCGAAGAGCACCAGCGCTTCGCCGCGCGACAGGCCCAGGCAGCGCAACAGCGCGCTGGCGTCGAAACGCCGAACGGCGAAGCGTGCCGCTGACAACGCCACGGCGACACCGGCCAGCAGCACGGCTACCAGGCTCGCCATGTTCAGGTAACGTTCGGCTTTGCTCAACGCGCCGCCAATCTGCTGGTTGCCGTCGCGGGCATCGTCGATTTTCTGATTCGGCGCCAACCCCGGCTCGACAGCCTTGCGATAAGTCGCCAGCTCCTGCGGCGTACCGCGCCATAGATCGCGGAAATTGACCCGGCTACCCGGTTGCACGACTTTGGTGGCTTCAAGGTCGGCCATGTTGATCATGACCCGTGGCGTCAGGCTGTAGAAATTGCCAGCGCGGTCGGGCTCGTATGTCAGGACGCGGGTCAGCTTCAAAGTGGTGGAGCCCACGTCGATGCTGTCCCCTACCTTCAGGTTTAGCGCCACCAGAATTCGCGCTTCGGCCCAGGCCTCACCGGCCTTCGGTTCGCCGCCGCTGACGTCGGGTTGGTAGGGGGCTTCAGCGCTTTTCAGCTCTCCGCGTAGTGGATAGGCGCCGTCCACCGCCTTCACGCTGGCGAGCTGAATGCCGTTGTCGGTGGCCACCACGCTGGAAAAAATGACGATCTGCGAGTGGTCGAGGCTGAGCGCCGTCCCGGCTTCAATCTGCTCTGGCTTGGCTGGGCTCGAGCCACTGAGGATCAGGTCAGCGCCGAGAAACTCGGTGGCGCGCAGCAGCATCGCGCTGTTCAGACGCGAGCCGAAATAGCCGATCGCGGTACTCGCGGCCACGGCGACCACCAGCGCGAAAAACAGCACCCGCAATTCTCCGGCGCGCGCATCGCGCATCAACTGGCGGGCGGCGAGGCTCAGTAGACGGACAAGCGGCAGGCGTGCCATCAGGGCTCCATAGGGGCGACCAGACGGCCACCTTCAAGGCGGATCAGGCGCCGGCAGCGGTGAGCCAGACGTTCATCATGGGTCACCAGCACCAGTGTGGTATTGCGCTCCTGGTTCAGTTCGAACAGCAGATCGCTGATGCGCTCGCCAGTGTGGCTGTCAAGGTTGCCGGTGGGTTCGTCGGCAAACAACACATCGGGGTCGGCGGCAAAGGCGCGCGCGATGGCGACGCGTTGCTGTTCACCGCCCGAGAGTTGTTTGGGCGTGTGAGTCAGGCGCTGCCCGAGACCCACACGCTCCAGCAAATGGCGCGCCTGCTCGCGGGCGTCCTTGCGACCCTCCAGTTCCATGGGCAGCATGACGTTTTCCAGCGCGTTCAAGCTGTCGAGCAACTGAAAGGACTGGAAGACAAAACCCACGTGTTCGGCGCGAACCCGGGCGCGCTGATCTTCATCGAGCTCGCAGAGGTTGCGCCCTGACAGGGTCACCGAGCCAGCGCTGGGCAGGTCCAGCCCGGCCAGCAGACCCAGGAGGGTGGATTTGCCGGAACCTGAAGCGCCGACGATGGCCAGCGTGTCGCCCTTGTTTAGTTCCAGGGAGAGTTCGTGCAGGATGGTCAAGTCACCTTCGGTGCTTGGGACCACTTTGCTGAGGTTCTGCGCACTGAGAATACTTTCGCTCATGGAGAATCCGATGCGTGCGTGGTTTTTAAGTGCTGGCCTGGGGTTGCTGCTGTTGTCTCAAGGAGCCATGGCGGGCACGGTTCTGATCGTTGGGGATAGTATCAGCGCGGCTTTCGGCCTGGATACCCGTTTAGGCTGGGTGAGCCTTCTGGAAAAGCGTCTGTCCGATGAGGGCTATAAAGACAAGGTAGTCAATGCATCGGTCAGCGGCGACACCAGCGCCGGTGGTCAGGCGCGGCTTGCGGCGTTGCTTGCAGAGCACAAGCCGGATCTGGTGATCCTCGAACTGGGGGGCAATGACGGTCTGAGGGGGCAGCCCCCGGCGCAAATGCAACAAAATCTTGCGTCGATGATCGACAGTTCCCGGGCGGCCGGCGCCAAGGTCTTGCTGCTGGGCATGCAGATTCCGCCCAACTATGGCGCGCGCTATACGACGGCATTCAAAGAGGTGTACAGCAACCTGGCCCGCGAGAAGAAGGTCGCGCTGGTGCCGTTCATGCTCGAAGGGGTCGGTGGGGTGCCTGAGTACACCCAGGCTGATGGGCTGCATCCGGCGGCCAATGCCCAGGGGCGATTGCTCGAAAACGTCTGGCCGCAGTTGAAGGCGCTTCTTTAGGTGAGGTTGTTGCGGGGGGATTCGGGAGTAGGTCTGTAGTCTCGGGTGGGTCTGGCTGGCTCTGTCAAATGGCAGCAAGCAAATGTTCGGCTGGCTTCAACGTTGATCCTCAGGCAGATCTCAACAAATTGCACATTGGGCGAATCCCGCCCACACCACGCAAAAAACGGATACGCACCACCTCCAATCCCATTCCTGGCAACCTGCTCCAAGCTGCAAAATTAAAGCCCTCCAGCCCTTTTCCCAACGAAGCCTTTCGGCTAATGTGGCGCCCCCTGTTCGGAGCCCCCCGATGCGCCGCCCTGCCTGGTCCCTGTTTGCCTATCAACTGATCGAGCCCGACGAGCAACTCGACCTCTTCGCGTGCCAGGAAGTTCGTGTGCATCTTGTCGCCCGGCAACTGGAACTGGCCGGTTCAGCCGACCGCACCCTCTGCGGTACGTTGCTGCCCGCCCAGCCGCGCTGGTCCGACGTCCAGCAGGCGATCTACCAGGATGAGCGGTTGTGTCCGCTGTGCCGGGCGATCATTGATGCCCAGCGAAGGGGTTGGCACCCCATCTGGCCGGAACTCGACCAGACCCTGTAACAACCCCGTACCGGGCAAGCCATCGCGCCCACTCCCAGAGGCCTCGGGGTGCGTGTACAATCGCGCTCACTCAAGCCTTCCGTTTACCCAAGGATTCTCCGGATGTTGTCGCGCATTCCAGCTTTCGCCCGCTGTCTGTCGCTTGCTGCACTGTGTGCGGCCGGCCCTGTTTCCGCTCTGGAGTTTCCGTTGCCGCCGCCAGGCGAAGACATCATCGGCCGGGTGCAGACCGTTACTGCCAAATACGAAGATACGTTCGCTGACCTGGGCACCCAGTACGATCTCGGCTATCTGGAAATGATCGCCGCCAACCCGGGCGTCGATGCCTGGCTGCCGGGCGCTGGCACCCAGGTGATCCTGCCGACCCGTTTCATCCTGCCGCCGGGCCCGCGTGAGGGCATCGTCATCAACCTGGCCGAGTACCGTCTTTATTACTACCCGAAAGGCCAGAACGTTGTGTACACCTTCCCGCTGGGTATTGGTCGGGAAGGCTGGGGCTCGCCGGTGTCCACCACCAAGGTGACCGCCAAGACCCCGAACCCGACCTGGACCCCGCCGGCGTCGGTCAAAGCAGAACATGCGGCCGATGGTGACATCCTCCCTGACGTCGTGCCTGCCGGCCCGGATAATCCGCTGGGGCCTTTCAAATTCGGCCTGGGCTTGCCCGGTTACCTGATTCACGGTTCGAACAAGAAGTTCGGCATCGGTATGCGCACCAGCCACGGCTGTTTCCGCATGTACAACAACAACGTGCTGGAAATGGCCGACATGGTGCCGGTCGGCACCACCGTGCGCATCATGAACGAGCCCTACAAGTTCGGCATCAGCGGCGGCAAGGTGTATCTGGAAGCGCATACGCCCCTGGATGAAAGCGGCAACCCTTCGGTGGTCGACAAGCACACTGCTGTGATCAACGCCTTGCTCAAACGCGAAGACCTGGCAGGCAGCCTGCGAATCAATTGGGATGAAGTGCGTGATGTGGTGGCTGCCGAAGATGGCATGCCCGTCGAGATCGCAGTGCCGGGCGTTCAGGCACCAGCGGCCAGCGATGCGCCGGTGACGTTGCAATAACTTCATATGCTGTCGATGCCCGCTCACCAAGGCCTGGAAGAAACAGGGCAGGGTGAACGGGTTTTTTATTGCCTGAAGCATCGTTCGCCGCGCGAGTGCTTTCAGTGCAAGGCAGGCAATAAAAAAAGCCGATCCGGAACCGGATCGGCTTATCAATAACCCCGAGGGATTATTACTTGCGGCTAGCCTTGTCGAGCATGCGCAGAGCGCGCTCGTTGGCTTCGTCGGCAGTTTGCTGAGCTTTCTGGGCGGCAGCCAGAGCTTCATCAGCCTTGCGATAGGCTTCATCGGCACGTGCTTGCGAACGAGCGGCTGCATCTTCAGTAGCAGTCAGACGAGCTTCGGTTTCTTTGGAGGCGCTGCTGCAACCGGTAGCCAGAACTGCGGCCAGGGCCAGAGCAGAGAATTTCAGAACGTTGTTCATCGTGTTCCCCTTAAAGGACTTCTATCGAATTAGTCATCTCTCGAAAATGAGAAAATGACCGGCGTACATACTACCCATTGTTTGTAGTAAGTAAACGGAGTATGCGCAAGAAGCGCATAAAATTCTTAGCTTTGAAAGCCTTCCGCGCAACTCCTCAGGCTTTTTCTGGAAAAGGCCTGCCGCTGTCAGGCGAGTCCGCCCAGTCAGTGCTCCACCTGCACCGCGGTCTCGCCTGCCTGCGAAGTCATCAGGCCATTTGTCGATTAGCCAGCAGGGGAAGAAGGGACACTGCCAGGTATCAACTCCCTTCACCTCCATGCCCGAAAGGAAACCTCTCAAAAAGACGTCGATTCGGCACTTTTCGACGTGACTCCAGCCCGCCATTTGCGTCTCAATGGACATTCAGCAGTGGCGTCAGGTTCAACCCGCACCGCGCTCAAATGTGCTGCAGTATGCTTTTCGAAGCCACATTGCCGGGCAGCATGGTTTTTCATATGGCCTGATAGTTTCTTCACCGCAGAAACATCGGTAAGGTAGGGGTCAAATTCCAAGACCCGCGAGGAGTAGTGATGAGCGAGGCGTTGTCCATCCACCATGACATGACCGGTCACCAGTTCGAGATCACCATCGACGGTCATCGTGCCTATCTGACATACATGGATCTGGGGAAGCAGACTCTGGATATCTATCGTACTTTCGTTCCCAACTCGCTCCGGGGGCGCGGTATAGCCGCGGCGCTGACCGAAGTCGCGCTCGATTATGCCGAGAGCAACGGCTACACCGTCATTCCGTCGTGCTCCTATGTGGAGCGCTATATGGAGCGCACCCAGCGTCAGGCAGCGAAGATCTAAGCCGACGCTTCGTACGCTGTACGGTTCAATTTACGCCATGAAAAACGCCGAGCATGTGCTCGGCGTTGTCGTCTGAGAAGCGCTGATCAGCCGCGATTGCGCGCAGGCAGCACATCCTTGAGCTTGGCGTACATGCTGCGCAAGGTTTTCTCGGTGCTTTCCCAATCGATGCAGGCGTCGGTGATCGACACGCCATATTCCAGATCGGCGAGATCCTTTGGAATCGACTGCGCGCCCCACTTCAAATGGCTTTCGACCATAAGCCCGATGATCGACTCGTTGCCTTCGAGAATCTGATTGGCCACGTTTTCCATCACCAGCGGTTGCAGGGCCGGATCTTTATTGGAGTTGGCGTGGCTGGCATCGACCATGATGTTCGGCTTGATCTTCGCTTTGTTCAGCGCCTGTTCGCACAGTGCGACGCTGACCGAGTCGTAGTTCGGTTTGCCATTGCCGCCGCGCAACACCACGTGACCGTAGGCGTTGCCTTTGGTGGTGACGATGGACACGCCACCTTCCTGATTGATGCCCAGAAAACGATGCGGGCTGGAAACGGACTGCAGTGCATTGATCGCCACGGTCAGACCGCCGTCGGTGCCGTTCTTGAAACCCACTGCCGACGACAGCCCGGAAGCCATTTCGCGGTGGGTCTGGGATTCGGTCGTACGCGCCCCGATGGCCGACCAACTGATCAGATCCTGCAGATATTGCGGGGAGATCGGGTCCAGCGCTTCGGTCGCCGTTGGCAGGCCTTTCTCGGCCAGATCCAGCAACAGCTTGCGGCCAATGTGCAGCCCGTCCTGAATTTTGAAGGAGTCGTCCAGATAAGGGTCGTTGATCAGGCCTTTCCAGCCGACGGTCGTGCGCGGCTTTTCGAAGTACACGCGCATGACCAGATAAAGGGTGTCGGACAGCTCCGCCGCCAGCGCTTTGAGGCGATTGGCGTATTCATGGGCAGCCTTGATATCGTGGATCGAGCACGGCCCGATCACGATGAACAGGCGGTGGTCCTTGCCGTCGAGAATATTGCGGATAACTTCGCGGCCCTGGCTCACGGTCGCTTGAGCGGCAGCGGTGAGGGGGATTTCGCGCTTGAGCTGATCCGGAGTGATCAGTGTCTCGTTGGAGGCAACGTTGAGGTCGTCAATCGGTAAATCAGCCATCGTGTTACTCATCAGGTCGCGGGTGCTGGTCGCATCGGACCAGAGTGTAGAAAACGCAGCATCGCCGAGCGCTGAGGTTTTCCCACACTCAGGCTCCCCGTGCGGCGGAGCCCAGCATGAATTTGAGCGCAGCGGGGAGCCGAACCTTAGCGCGTTAAGGCGTGCCTCGACAATGGGTAAACGTGGCTTTCGTCCAACGGACGCGGCATTGCGCGACACACTCGCATTACGCGCGCGCTTTGGCGCGCCTTAAGTTTGTAAACCCACCCTGTGCGGATATAGTGTGCAGCACAGCTTGGGAGGACGGTGTGGAACAACTGCAGCTGACAGATTTCGACCTGGATCAACAGTTACTGACGCTGCCGGGTATTTCGTTACTGATATTCACCAGTGTCGGCTGTTCCAGTTGCCGATGGGCACGGCAGCATTTGCCTGCGCTGGCGTTACCGGTGCAACGCCTGTGCTGGATCGATGCCGAGGAAAATGGCGGCGCCGTACAGCGTTACGGCGTTTTTCATTTGCCAACCCTGTTCGTGGTGCGCGACGGTGAGTTCTACGGCGCCATGCGCTGTCAGCTATCGGCTGCCGCCATGATCGAGGGGCTTGAACGGACGCTGGCGCAACCCTGCGACGAACTGCCTTGAACCGATCCACCTTGAAAGGCGCAGCTCTCAGGGGGGATCCTGAGCAAAAGTATCCAGAAACCGCGCATCGGCATCCTGGATACAAGTGTCCCCCGGTTTTATCGAGACCTCACGCAGCGGCGCCTGGCGACTCATCAGCCGCTGAGTCATGAGGGCCCCAGTCGCGCCTGTATATGATCAAGGGGTGGCTTCCATTCCGATGTACTTTTGGGGAAAACGATGACCAACGACCTGACCATGAAAACCGCAGGCAACAAACTGGTATTGGCAATCTCCTCGAGGGCCTTGTTTGATCTGGGGGAAAGCCATGCGATTTACATGAGCGATGGCGTGGCGGCTTACCGTCAGTACCAGATCGATCATGAGGACGAGGTCCTGGAGCCTGGCGATGCCTTTCTGCTGGTAGAAAAGCTGTTGAGCCTGAATGCCAGCCTCGCCCATTCCCGGGTAGAAGTGGTGCTGGTTTCTCGCAACAGTGCCGACACCGGATTGCGGGTGTTCAACTCCATCGAGCATTACGGCCTGGATATTTCCCGCGCGGCGTTCGTCGGCGGACGCAGCCCGTTTCCTTATCTGGCGGCGTTCGGCAGTCATCTGTTCCTTTCCACCCATGCCGAAGATGTGCGCAGCGCCCTGGGTGCCGGTTTTGCTGCGGCGACCATCCTGTCTGGCGGTGCCCGGCGTGCAGCCAGCGCGGAGCTGCGCATCGCTTTCGACGGGGATGCCGTGCTGTTTTCCGACGAATCCGAGCGCATCTATCAAACGGGAGGCTTGCAAGCTTTTCAGGCCAGTGAACGAGAAGCGGCGCGACTGCCCTTGCCAGGCGGTCCCTTCAAACCCTTTCTCGCTGCGCTCAATAAGCTGCAACGGGAGTTTCCCGAAGACTCATGCCCGATTCGTACTGCGCTGGTGACAGCACGCTCGGCGCCGGCCCACGAGCGTGTGATCCGCACGCTGCGCGAGTGGGATATTCGTCTGGATGAGTCGCTGTTTCTGGGCGGGCTGGACAAGTCGGCCTTTCTAGAAGCTTTCGCGGCGGACGTGTTCTTTGACGACCAGCCGGGGCACTGTGAAAAGGCGCGAGAGGTGGTTGCGACCGGTCACGTGCCCCATGGCATCAGCAATGAGCTCAAACAGTGAACTTTTAGACCTCAAGGCTGTATTGCGCCGTCCGTTTTGCTCCTGCGCTGCTACGCTGAGGTGTGTCCGCGGCTGTCATGCCCGCCCGGAGGTCACATGATTCGTACGATGCTCTACGCCACAGACCTTGGTCTGCATTCGCCATATGTCCTGCAGCACGCTTTAGCGCTGGCGCGCACGTTCAGTGCCGAGCTGCACGTGGTCCATGTCGTCGAACCCATGGGGCTGTTCGCAGAGTCCGTCCTGCAGATTTACCTGGCAGAGGAAGTGTTGACGGAGTTGCACAGTGAAGGGGTCAATACCGTTATCGAAGGCATCGAGTTGCGGGTTCTGGCCGGTTTTCGCGATGAGCTGGGTGAAGACAACCCGGACATGGGGCTGATTCGCAGTGTGCGGGTGGTGCAGGGGGATCCTTCCACTGTGATTATCGAGCAGACACACCAGCTCAAGGTCGATCTGTTGGTGGTCGGCAGCCACAGCCGCATCATTGAGGGCGCCATGCCGATCGGGCGCACAGCAGCGCGGGTTTTGCAGCTATCGCAAGTCCCCGTGTACATGGTGCCGATGTTGCAGAGCCACGCTGGAAAACGAGTGAGCGCGTGAAATTTTCGCGTCGGTGAAAAAGCAGCGTGCCATGACCTGATAAAAGTGATAAAAAGTTCTAGATTTGCCTTCCTGACCATTAATCCAGTTATATACCGTCGTGGATGCCCCGGCGTCTCCCGGCTTTGAGGGATACATATGAAGCTTCAACAATTGCGCTACATCTGGGAAGTGGCGCACCACGACCTCAACGTCTCAGCGACGGCGCAGAGCCTCTATACCTCGCAGCCGGGTATCAGCAAGCAGATCCGTCTGCTGGAAGACGAATTGGGGGTCGAGGTGTTTGCGCGAAGCGGCAAGCATCTGACCCGCGTGACACCTGCTGGCGAACGAATCATTACCACGGCCGGGGAAATCCTGCGCAAGGTCGAAAGCATCAAGCAGATCGCCCAGGAGTTCTCAAATGAGAAGAAGGGCACCCTGTCGATCGCGACCACTCACACACAGGCGCGGTATGCGCTGCCGCCGGTGATCAGCAATTTCATCAAGCAGTACCCCGATGTGGCACTTCACATGCACCAGGGTTCGCCCATGCAGATCGCCGAGATGGCGGCCGATGGCACCGTCGATTTCGCCATCGCCACCGAGGCCCTGGAGCTGTTTGGCGATCTGGTGATGATGCCGTGCTACACCTGGAACCGCTGCGTGGTCGTGCCGCAGGGCCATCCCCTGACCAAGCTGCCGAAGCTGACACTGGAAGTGCTCGCCGAATACCCGATCGTGACATATGTGTTCGGTTTTACCGGTCGCTCCAAGCTCGACGAAGCCTTCAGCCATCGCGGCCTGACGCCCAAAGTGGTGTTCACCGCGGCCGATGCCGACGTCATCAAGACTTACGTTCGTCTGGGGCTGGGCGTCGGCATCGTCGCCAAGATGGCCGTGGATCCCAAGCTCGACAGTGATCTGGTGGTGCTGGATGCCAGCGAGCTGTTCGAGGCCAGCGTTACCAAGATCGGTTTCCGCCGTGGCACATTCCTGCGCGGCTTCATGTGCGACTTCATTGAGAAATTCGCTCCGCACCTGACGCGCGACGTTATGGCCAAAGCGATCCAGTGCCACAACAAGCAGGAGCTGGAAGAGCTGTTCGAGGGTGTGGTGTTGCCCGAGCATTAACAGCAGCCCCGGGCTGCAGCTACGAGTGGCAAGAAAAAGCAGCCTTTGAACGGACTGCCGCTTCTTGCCGCTCAAGGCTCTCAGTCTTGCGTTGCCCTCACGCTTTGCTGATCAAATTCCCCGAATGCAGCCCGCATTCCTTTTGCGTGGCTTCTTCCCACCACCAGCGACCTTCGCGTTCGTGCTGATTCGGCAGGACGGGACGTGTGCAGGGTTCGCAACCGATGCTGATGAACCCGCGCTCGTGCAGGCTGTTGTAAGGCAACTCCAGCATGCGGATGTAGTTCCAGACGTCCGCGCTGCTCATCTGAGCCAGCGGGTTGAATTTGTACAGGGTGCGTTCCGACGTCGAGAAGGCACTGTCGAGCTCTACCACTGAAACATTATTGCGAGTGCTCGGGCTTTGGTCCCGCCGCTGGCCGGTAGCCCAGGCATTCACGCTGCTCAATTTGCGCCGCAGCGGCTCGATCTTGCGCACCCCGCAGCACTCACCATGGCCATCTCGATAGAAACTGAACAGGCCCTTTTCCTTGACCATGGGCTCCAGCTTTTCCCGGTCAGGGGAGACGACATCAATGGCGATGTTGTACTGCTCGCGAACCTGATCAATAAAACGGTAGGTTTCCGGGTGTAGGCGACCGGTGTCCAGACTGAATACCTTGACGTCCTTGTTGATTTTCCACGCCATGTCTACCAGCACCACGTCCTCAGCGCCGCTGAAGGAAATCCACAGTTCGTCACCGAAGTGCTGAAAGGCAAACTTGAGGATGTCTTGGGCGGACTTGTTGGCGAAGGTCGCGGCAATCTCGGCGACGTCGAAGGGATGGCTCATCAGGCGGCTTCCTAATCTATATGGCGCTGGGCGCTCGTAATGGCGCAGATGGTATCAAAAACCTTCGTCGATTTGCCTGAATCCTGAGTTTGCGCGGCCGGAACCCGATGGTTAGAGTGCTGCTTCTTTAACATCGGTTGCGCATAACACAAGGAGTGAATTGTGGAAATTGCCTGTCTTGACCTGGAAGGTGTGCTGGTCCCGGAAATCTGGATCGCGTTCGCCGAGAAAACCGGTATTGAATCCCTGCGCGCGACGACTCGCGATATTGCGGACTACGACGTGCTGATGAAGCAGCGCTTGCGCATTCTCGATGAGCATGGTCTGAAGCTGTCGGATATTCAGGAAGTGATTGGCGCGCTCACGCCATTGGAGGGCGCTGTGGAGTTCGTCGATTGGCTGCGCGAACGGTTTCAGGTGGTCATTCTTTCTGACACCTTCTACGAGTTCTCTCAGCCACTGATGCGCCAACTGGGGTTTCCGACCTTGCTTTGCCATCGTCTCATCACGGATGAAAGTGGACGGGTGATGGATTACCAACTGCGTCAGAAAGATCCGAAACGCCAGTCAGTGCTGGCTTTCAAGAGTCTTTACTACCGGGTGATTGCCGCAGGCGATTCGTATAACGACACCAGTATGCTCGGCGAGGCGGACGCAGGGATTCTGTTCCACGCACCGGATAACGTTATCCGTGAGTTCGCGCAGTTTCCGGCAGTGCAGACGTTTGAAGACCTGAAGCTGGCGTTCATCAAGGCGTCGAACCGGGCGTTGAGGTTATGAAGGCCGCAGCTCTGCAGGGTGGTGCTACGTTAGCTTGGCCGTGTGCTGAGGGGCGCGGATCACAAGCCCTCCAGCGTTTGCAGCAGCACCTGCACCTTGGTAATGGACTCCTGATACTCCGCCTGCCAATCCGAGTCGGCGACGATACCGCCGCCGCCCCAGCACGCAATCTGGCCGTTCTGCGCCAGAAGACTGCGGATGGCAATCGAGCTGTCCATTTCGCCGCGCACATCCAGATACAACAATGACCCGCAATACAGCGCACGGCGGGTAGGCTCCAGTTCATCGATGATCTGCATCGAGCGGATTTTCGGTGCGCCGGTAATTGAGCCACCGGGGAAGCTGCCGCCGATAAGGTCCAGCGCGTCCTTATCGGCTGCGAGTTCACCGGTGACTGCGCTGACCAGATGATGAACGTTCGGATAGCTTTCGAGGTTGAACAGCTCCGGGACTTTCACTGAACCGGTGCGGCAGGTGCGGCCCAGATCGTTGCGCAACAGATCGACGATCATCAGGTTTTCTGCGCGATCTTTTGGGCTCGCCAACAGCTCTCTGGCGAATGCCGCATCTTCGGCCTCATCTTTGCCGCGTGGTCGAGTACCCTTGATCGGGCGGGTTTCGACCTGCCGCTGGCTGACTTTGATGAAGCGTTCGGGCGACAGGCTCAAGACCGCATCGTCCTGCGCAAGGCTCAGGTATCCGGCGAACGGGGTAGGGCACACCAGGCGCAAGGCTTGATACGCCGTCCAGGGGTCGCCGCGATAACAGGTCCGGAAACGTTGGGCAAAGTTCACCTGATAGCAATCGCCTGCCTGAATATAGGCATGGATCTGCTCGATGGCACGCCGGTATTGCTCGGCGCTTGTGTCGGACGCAAAGGGGGCGGTGAGCTTGAAAGTGGCTTGTGGTGAGGGCTGCGGTTGCTCGAACAGGCTGATCACACGATCACGCTCGTGATGGGCAAGCGCAGGATGGAAAACCAGTTCAGTGGTGCGCCGCTGGTGATCGCTGATCAGCGCCCAGGCATACAGCCCCAGTTGCGCCAGGGGCAGGTGCAGGTCGTCGACGGCCCGGGCCGGCAGGGGTTCAAGCAGGCGGCCGAAGTCGTACGCCAGATAACCCAATATTCCACCGGCAAAAGGCAGTGGGCTGCTCTCAGGCAGATCCGCATGGCCCAGAACCGCCAACCTTTCGCGCAGATGTTGCAGGAATTTCGCACCGGTTTCCTGCGCGCCAGGGATGAAGGTTTCAAGTGGCCAGGCGCTAAGGATGTCGAAACGCCCACGGTCTGCCTTGGGCCGACCGCTGTCGAGCAGAACGGCGCCCGGGGCACGACGAACACGAGAAAAATACCCGGTCGGGTTAGCGTGATAGGCGAGCGGGTGTACTGAGCAGGTTGGCATGCGATGGAAGTCAGTCAGGGTGCGCGGAGGGCGATTGTAGTCTTCCGGGGATGTTGCTCCTAGGGGCAGTGCAGGAAATGGGCGACTGTGCGCCGTTGTTTTGTCTGCTCCGCTACAGGAATGCGCGGTGTTTAAGAGGGCGCTTTGATCAGACGTGCCCGAACAGGCTTTGAGCAAACCTGACCCGCTCCTGCGGGCTGTCGTGCCTGTCTTCGGCAACGAGTTCTTCCAGGCGTTTTTCAACGGCGAGCGTACGGTGTGTCAGTCCGCAGTCGTTGGCAATCTGAATGTTCAGGCCGGGGCGGGCATTGAGCTCGAGAATCAGCGGGCCACGGTCCTTATCGAGCACCATGTCCACGCCGATATAACCCAGGCCGCAGAGCTCATAGCATTCGGCGGCCAGGTGCATGAATCCGTCCCAGTTGGGCAGTTGCACGCCATCCACCGGATGGGTGGTATCGGGATGTTTGCTGATGATGTTGTTCAGCCAGGTACCGCGCAGGGTCACCCCTGTGGCCAGGTCGACGCCGACACCGATGGCGCCCTGGTGCAGATTTGCCTTCCCGCCCGACTGGCGGGTGGGCAGACGCAGCATCGCCATCACCGGATAGCCCATGAGCACGATCACCCGAATGTCCGGGACACCTTCGTAGCTGATGCTGCTGAAGATCGGGTCGGGCGTGACGCGGTATTCGATGAGCGCGCGATCACGATGGCCGCCCAGGGAATACAGGCCCGTCAGGATGCTGGAGATCTGGTGCTCGATTTCCTCATGGCTGATGATGCGCCCGGAAATTGTGCGAAAGCGTTCTTCAAAACGATCGGCAATGACCAGAATGCCGTCGCCCCCGGCGCCCTGGGCCGGTTTGATGACGAAGTCGTTGCGATCGCCAATGATCGCGTCGAGCTTTTCGATTTCCTTCTCGGTGGAAATGATGCCGTACATGGGCGGCACATGAATGCCGGCAGCGATGGCGCGTTCCTTGGTGATGATCTTGTCATCGACGATCGGGTACAGGCTGCGCTTGTTGTACTTGAGCACGTAATCGGCGTTTCGCCGGTTGATGCCCATGATCCCTTTGGCTTCGAGGGCTTTCCAGGTTTTCCACCAGCCCATCATTTGGCGTTTTCTCGTTCGGCGTCTGTCTTCAGGAAGGCCTTGAAGCGGATCAGTTCGGTCAGGCGGTAGCCGCGATAACGGCCCATCGCCAGCATGAAGCCCACCAGAATCAGCAGAATCGCCGGGAAGGTGAAGACGAAGTAGATCAGTTCCGGCACGCTCATGATGATGTGCGCCAGAGAGGCAGCGAACAGCGTACCGACAGCGACCTTCATGGCATGACTGCCGCCGCGCTCTTCCCAGGTGATCGACAGACGCTCGATGGTCATGGTCAGGATGACCATCGGGAACAGCGCCACCGACAACCCGCGCTCCAGCCCCAGTTTGTGACTGAACAGGCTGATGGCAGCGATCAACACCACCACGAACGTCAGTACCACCGAAAGCCTTGGCAGCATCTGCAGCTTAAGATGTTCCAGATAGGAACGCAGCGAGAGACCCAATGCCGTGATGATGGTGAACAGGACGATGCCGAAGCCCAGTTGGGTTTCGCGGAACGCCAAGGCAATCAGCACAGGGGTAAAGGTGCCCAGTGTCTGCAGGCCGATCAGGTTACGCAGGATCAGAATCACCAGCACCCCGATGGGGATCATCACCATGATCATGAAGGTCTGTTGGGTCTGCAGGGGAAGGCCGTAGAGCGAGTATTCGAGAAAGTCGGCATCGGTGCTTTCGTCGGTCAGCTTGGCCAGGCGGATGGCGTTCATTTCGCTGTTGTTCAGGCTGAAATTGACCGTGGCCTTTTTGCCGCCTTCGACCGAGATCAGATTGTCGTCGCCCACCCACCACAGCAAGCGATCCTGCGGCAGCCCGGCTTCGCCGGTTTCAGGATTGAAGTAGAGCCAGTCCTTGCCGTTGAAACTGCGCAACCAGAGTTCCGGCATCTGCGGTTGATCGGCGACCAGCCGGATGGTGTGGACCTTCTCTACGGGAACATGGGCGACGGACAACAGAATCTCGGTGATGCGAGCCTTGTTCTGCACCGACGTATCGCCCCCGAGCAACAGCTTGACGTTGTCGTCACTCAGATTGTTGACGCGCCGAATAGCCTCGCTGACGAAGGTTTCCACATCGGCCGAATGCTGACGGATCGGCGCGAGCAGGGCATCGGCGGCAATCTTTTCCGGGCCTTCGACGGCAATGCTGTCACGAAAGATCGGACCTTTGACCTTGCCTTTCTCGCCGCTGTAACGCTTGGTCAATACCAGCCGGTAATACAGCGTCTGATTGCCGGCGGCACGACGGGCCGACCAGGTGACCTTGCGGTTGCCATCGACCCGGTTGACGTTTACCCCGTAATTGTTGGAGATGAAGCTTTCATTGAGGCTGATGTAATCGCGTGACAGCGGCGGTACATACATCTGTACTTTGACCGAGTCTTTCGGGTTGGCAACGAATTCGACCTTGGCGTCGATGTTCCACAGGTCGTCGGTTTCGTCTTCGGTCACCGGGATGCCGAGTACCAATATCTGATAAGCCGTGATCGCGATTCCGAGGGTGACCAGGGTCGCGATCAGTATTTTCAGATGGAGGGTAAGAGAGCGCATGTCGTTACTCTGCGGTTTGAGCATCAGTGATGCAGGCGGGTTTGCCCGCTGCATATTTAAGGCTTGGGTCAACCAGTGCGTCGAAGTGCTTGAGGGCTTCGGAGCCAATCAAAAGCGGGTATTGGAAAGCACTTCGGTCGGTCAAGTTCACTTCTATGGTTCTAGAGGTGTTGCCCATGCACACGTCCAGGCTGATCACGGGCCGCGCGGTGTATTTCTTTTCGTCGTCCGGATCGACGTCGCCCGCCCGGCGCTTGATCTTGCTCACCCGTGCCAGAGGTCGTTCGATGGGGTGTTCGTGGGCATCGTCAATGGCCAGATAAAAGCGCACCCAGGATTCGCCGTCGCGCTTGAAGCGCTTGATGTCCCGTGCGCTGAGAGAGGCGGTTTTCGCGCCAGTATCCAGCTTTGCCGCAACCTGCAGGTCAATACCGGCCAGTTCCGCGTACTCGTTCAGACCGTAGACGGTCTTGCCTGCGGCCAGGCAGAGATCACTAAGCAACAGGCCCGGTAGGTACAGGCCGAAAAAAAAGAGGAGGGGATGACGGCTCATAAATCCTGGTGCGGTAGAGGGTAACGAGTAGCAGTTCTTGGGTCTGCCGCAATTGTCGTCTGACGCGGGCCGGGACCAGTCAGGTCGCCTGTTACGGCAGGCGAACGCGCTCGGCATTCTAGCATGAAGGTTTTATGGCGCCAGCGAGAGGCATCGCCGACAGCCGCTGTAGGAAACGTCCTCCATGGGGGGTCATAAGAAAGTTGTCGACAATCCTAAAATTATCTTTGACTGGTGCTAAGTTTCTTCGCTAAATTCCTTTCCATTCACTAGAAGGTGTCGACAATGTTGGATGCCACTCAACTCCTCACTGCAGCCCCGGTTGATGTGGAGACGCTCTCGGAGAACGTGTTCCGGCGTATACAGGCTGCGATCGTCAAAGGCGAAATCGCACCTGGCAGCAAGATTTCCGAGCCAGAGCTTGCGCGCACCTATGGCATCAGTCGTGGCCCATTGCGCGAGGCGATCCATCGCCTGGAAGGGCAACGTCTGCTGGTGCGCGTGCCCCATGTCGGCGCTCGCGTAGTGTCATTGAGCCACGCCGAGCTGGTCGAACTTTACGAAATTCGTGAATCGCTGGAGGGTATGGCCTGTCGGCTGGCAGCCGAGCGCATGACTGTCGAAGAAATCGACGAGTTGCGTCACGTGCTGCAAACCCATGAGCGCGATCCTGCATTTCAGGCCGGAGTCGGCTACTACCAGCAGGAGGGTGACTTCGACTTCCACTACCGGATCATTCAGGGCGCGCGCAACCGCACGTTGACCCAGATGCTTTGCGGCGAACTCTATCAACTGGTGCGCATGTACCGCATTCAGTTCTCGACCACGCCCAACCGGCCGCGGATGGCGTTTACCGAACACCATCGCATTCTCGACGCCATCGCCGACCGTGATGGCGAACTGGCCGAGCTCTTGATGCGTCGCCATATCGGCGCGTCGAAACGCAACATCGAACAGCACTACCCTGCTGCAACTGCCCGAGGTGAACAATGACTTCAAAAACAACTCCCGGCCAACGCTTCCGCGATGCCGTCGCCAGTGAACAGCCGCTTCAGGTGGTCGGTACGATCAACGCAAATCATGCGCTCCTGGCGCAACGTGCCGGCTTCAAAGCTATCTATTTGTCCGGCGGCGGTGTCGCCGCGGGCTCTCTGGGCGTGCCGGATCTGGGCATTACCGGGCTCGATGATGTGTTGACTGATGTGCGTCGCATCACCGATGTGTGCGATTTGCCACTGCTGGTGGACGTGGACACCGGTTTCGGCGCCTCGGCCTTTAACGTCGCGCGGACCGTGAAGTCGATGATCAAGTTCGGTGCTGCGGCCATGCATATCGAGGATCAGGTCGGCGCCAAGCGTTGCGGCCATCGTCCGGGTAAGGAAATCGTTTCGCAGCAGGAAATGGTCGACCGCATCAAGTCTGCCGTGGATGCGCGCACCGACGACAGTTTCGTAATCATGGCGCGTACCGATGCGCTGGCGGTGGAAGGGCTGGAATCGGCACTGGACCGCGCAGCGGCATGCATCGAGGCGGGCGCGGACATGGTATTCCCGGAAGCCATCACCGAACTGCAGATGTACAAATTGTTCGCATCCCGTGTGAAAGCGCCGATTCTGGCCAATATCACCGAGTTTGGTTCGACGCCTTTGTTCACCACTGATGAGTTGAAGGCCGCCGAGGTGGCACTGGTGCTGTATCCGCTGTCAGCCTTTCGGGCGATGAACAAGGCTGCGGAAAACGTTTATAACGCGATCCGCCGCGATGGCACGCAAAAGAATGTGCTCGATACCATGCAGACGCGCACCGAGTTGTATGAGCGTATTGACTACCACGCTTTCGAGCAGAAGCTCGATGCGTTGTTTGCGCAGAGGAAGGGCTGAGGCCCTGCGTCGGATTGCGGATGAACGCTGAACCCTGCGGAACGAATTTCATTCGCGAGAAGCCGGCACCTCCGACAGGGGTTGTGCGGATTACTACCCCATCGCGAATGACTTCGCTCCCACGGCCATATCGTCATTCTGATACTCGTGCGAACAGATCAATGAATTGCCGATTCCCCGAACAACTACAAGACTGGAGACAGCAATGGCTGAAGGAAAAGTATTGAGTGGCGCAGGCCTGCGCGGACAGGTCGCCGGACAGACTGCCTTGTCGACCGTTGGCCAGGCAGGTGCCGGTCTGACGTACCGTGGCTATGACGTACGCGAGCTGGCCGCCGATGCCCGTTTCGAAGAAGTGGCTTACCTGCTGCTCTACGGTGAGCTGCCGACCCGAACGCAGCTGGACGGCTACCTGAGGAAGCTGCAGGGCCTGCGTGATTTACCGCAAGCCTTGAAAGAGGTGCTGGAACGCATTCCCGCTGATGCTCACCCGATGGACGTGATGCGTACCGGCTGCTCGATGTTGGGCAATCTGGAGCCGGAAACCGGCTTTGAGCAGCAACGCGATTCCACCGACCGTCTGCTGGCGGCGTTCCCTGCGATCATGTGCTACTGGTATCGCTTCAGTCATGATGGCAAGCGCATTGACTGTGTGACCGATGAGGTGTCCATTGGCGGCCATTTCCTCAAACTGCTGCTGGACAAGACGCCGAGCGAGCTGCATCGCAAGGTCATGGATGTCTCGCAGATCCTGTACGCAGAACATGAATTCAACGCCTCGACCTTCACTGCGCGGGTGTGCGCATCGACCCTGTCGGACCTGTTCTCATGCATTACCGCTGCGATCGGTACCCTGCGCGGCCCGCTGCACGGCGGCGCCAACGAAGCGGCGATGGACATGATCGAAAAATTCGCGTCTGCCGAAGATGCGGTCAAAGGCACGCTGGGCATGCTGGAGCGCAAGGACAAGATCATGGGCTTTGGCCACGCGATCTATAAGGACAACGATCCGCGCAACGAGGTGATCAAGGGCTGGTCGAAAAAGCTCGCCGAGGAAGTGGGCGACAAGGTGTTGTTCCCGGTTTCCGAAGCCATCGACAAGACCATGTGGGAGCAGAAGAAGCTGTTCCCCAACGCCGATTTTTACCATGCCTCGGCGTATCACTTCATGGGCATCCCGACCCCGCTGTTCACACCGATCTTTGTCTGCTCGCGCTTGACTGGCTGGGCGTCCCACGTGTTCGAGCAACGCGCCAACAATCGCATCATCCGTCCGAGTGCCGATTACATCGGCGTCGAACAGCGCAAGTTCGTGCCAATCGAACAGCGCTGAATGGGTGGGGTGCCTGCACCGCGTTCAGTTCAGGCCGATGCAGGCCCCACCTTATGAACCTACCGTGATCGAGTCCTGACGATGAACACTGAATATCGCAAACCGTTGCCCGGTACTTCGCTGGATTATTTTGACGCCCGCGCGGCTGTCGAAGGGATCAAGCCGGGGGCCTATGCAACGCTGCCATACACCTCGCGCGTGCTGGCGGAAAACCTGGTGCGTCGCTGCAATCCGGCGACCCTCAAGGCATCGCTGACGCAACTGATCGAACGCAAGCGCGACCTGGATTTCCCCTGGTTCCCAGCCCGCGTCGTATGCCATGACATTCTCGGCCAGACTGCCCTGGTGGACCTGGCCGGTCTGCGCGACGCGATTGCCGACATGGGCGGCGACCCGGCGCAGGTCAATCCTGTGGTGCCAGTGCAACTGATCGTCGACCATTCGCTGGCGGTGGAATGCGGGGGCTATGACCCTGACGCGTTCAACAAGAACCGCGCCATCGAAGACCGCCGCAACGAAGACCGTTTTCATTTCATCAACTGGACCAAGCAGGCCTTCAAGAACGTCGAAGTGATTCCACCGGGCAACGGCATCATGCACCAGATCAATCTGGAGCGAATGTCGCCGGTGATCCAGAGCCTAGATGGCGTGGCGTTTCCGGATACCCTGGTCGGCACTGACAGCCACACGCCCCATGTCGACGCACTGGGTGTGATCGCCATCGGCGTCGGCGGCCTGGAAGCGGAAAACGTCATGCTTGGCCGCGCCTCGTGGATGCGCCTGCCGGACATCATCGGCGTTGAGCTGAGTGGGCGCCCGCAGCCAGGCATTACCGCCACGGACGTCGTGCTGGCGCTGACCGAGTTCCTGCGCAAGCAGAAAGTTGTCGGCGCATGGCTTGAGTTCTATGGCGCAGGTGCGAGTGCGCTGACCCTCGGCGACCGCGCCACCATTTCCAACATGGCCCCGGAATACGGTGCCACGGCGGCGATGTTTTCCATCGATCAGCAGACCATCGACTACCTGACGCTCACCGGTCGTGACGATCAGCAGGTCAAGCTGGTCGAGACGTTTGCCAGACACACCGGCCTGTGGAGCGACAGCCTGTCCACTGCGCAATACGAGCGGGTGCTGAGTTTCGATTTGTCGAGCGTCGTGCGCAACATGGCAGGCCCGTCCAATCCCCATGCTCGGGTCGCAACTGCTGACCTGACGGCCAAAGGCATCGCCAGTGCCTGGGAACAAATCCCAGGCCTGATGCCCGACGGCGCGGTGATTATCGCTGCGATTACCAGTTGCACCAATACGAGTAACCCGCGCAACGTCATCGCTGCCGGTTTGCTCGCCCGCAATGCCAACAAGCTGGGTTTGACCCGCAAGCCGTGGGTCAAGTCCTCCTTGGCACCGGGTTCCAAGACCGTGGCCTTATACCTGGATGAAGCGGGGCTTACCGACGAGCTGGAGCAACTGGGTTTTGGCATAGTGGCGTTTGCCTGTACCACGTGCAACGGCATGTCGGGTGCGTTGGACCCGGTGATCCAACAGGAAATCATCGACCGCGATCTGTACTCAACGGCGGTGTTGTCCGGCAATCGCAACTTTGACGGACGTATTCACCCCTACGCCAAACAGGCGTTTCTCGCCTCACCGCCGCTGGTGGTGGCCTACGCCATTGCGGGCACGATCCGCTTCGACATCGAGAAAGATGTACTGGGCATCGGCCCCAGCGGTGAAGAAATTCGTTTGAAAGACATCTGGCCCAGCGATAAAGAGATTGATGCGGTCGTCAAAGCCTCGGTCAAGCCGGAGCAGTTCCGCAAGGTGTACATCCCGATGTTTGCCATCCATGAGGACACCGGCCCGAAAGTCGAGCCGCTGTACAACTGGCGTCCGGCGAGCACCTATATTCGTCGTCCGCCCTATTGGGAAGGCGCATTGGCTGGCGAGCGCACCCTCAAGGGCATGCGCCCGCTGGCGGTGCTCCCGGATAACATCACCACCGATCACCTGTCGCCGTCCAACGCGATCATGCTCGACAGCGCAGCGGGTGAATACCTGGCGCGCATGGGTCTGCCGGAAGAAGACTTCAACTCCTACGCCACACACCGGGGCGACCACCTGACTGCGCAGCGCGCAACATTTGCCAACCCGAAACTGTTCAACGAGATGGTTCAGGAGAACGGCAAGGTCAAGCAGGGTTCGTTGGCGCGGATCGAGCCGGAAGGGCAGGTCACACGTATGTGGGAAGCCATCGAGACGTACATGGACCGTAAACAGCCGCTGATCATCGTGGCAGGTGCCGATTATGGCCAGGGTTCCTCTCGTGACTGGGCGGCCAAAGGTGTGCGTCTGGCGGGCGTGGAAGCCATCGTGGCCGAAGGGTTCGAACGTATCCACCGCACCAATCTGGTGGGTATGGGCGTGTTGCCGCTGGAGTTCAAGCCGGGCACTGATCGCACCACTCTGGGCATTGACGGCAGCGAAACCTTCGATGTGATCGGCGAGCGTAGGCCGCGGGCGACCCTGACCCTGGTGATCCAGCGCAAGAACGGCGAGCGCGTGGAAGTGCCGGTCACCTGCCGTCTGGACACTGGCGAGGAAGTCTCGATCTACGAAGCGGGCGGCGTGTTGCAGCGCTTTGCTCAGGATTTCCTTGAGTCGTCCGCCGTCGCTTGAGGCGCCAGTAGACTAGGCGCCACTTAACGGTGGCGCTTGCTTCTTATATAGAAGGAAAACGATTTCATGGCTCATACAGCGCAGATCAAGATTCCCGCGACTTACATGCGCGGCGGCACCAGCAAAGGCGTGTTCTTTCGCTTGCAGGATCTGCCCGAGGCAGCACAGGTGCCCGGCCAGGCCCGTGATTCCCTGCTGTTAAGGGTCATCGGCAGCCCGGATCCTTATGCCAAACAGATTGATGGGATGGGCGGCGCGACGTCGAGTACGAGCAAGACGGTGATCCTGTCCAAAAGCAGCAAGGCCGATCATGACGTCGATTACCTGTTCGGGCAGGTGTCCATCGATAAGCCGTTCGTCGATTGGAGCGGCAATTGCGGCAACCTGTCTGCGGCGGTCGGACCGTTCGCCATCAGCAACGGGCTGATCGACACCGGTCGTGTTCCCCATAACGGTGTGGCAGTGATCAGGATCTGGCAGGCGAACATCGGCAAGACCATCATCGCCCATGTCCCCATCACCGAAGGTGCGGTTCAGGAGACGGGCGACTTCGAGCTGGACGGTGTGACCTTTCCAGCCGCTGAGGTGCAACTGGAGTTCATGAGCCCGGCAGCGGAAGAAGAGGGCGCCGGTGGTTCTATGTTCCCCACCGGCAACCTGGTGGATGATCTGGAAGTGCCGGGTGTGGGCACTTTCAAGGCAACATTGATCAATGCAGGCATTGCGACGATCTTCGTCAACGCCCGCGATATCGGTTATACCGGCACCGAGCTGCAGGATGCGATCAACAGCGATTCGAAAGCCTTGAGCATGTTCGAGGCCATTCGTGCGTACGGCGCCTTGCGCATGGGGTTGATCAACCATGTGGACGAAGCCGGCACGCGCCAGCACACGCCGAAAGTCGCATTCGTCGCCGGGCCTGCTGACTACGTGTCTTCGAGCGGCAAGCGGGTGACCGTACAGGACGCTGATCTGCTGGTGCGTGCCATGTCCATGGGCAAGTTGCACCACGCCATGATGGGCACCGCAGCCGTGGCCATTGGTACGGCTGCGGCAATTCCGGGCACCCTGGTGAATCTGGCGGCCGGTGGCGGCGAGCGCAGTGCCGTGCGGTTCGGCCATCCCTCCGGCACCCTGCGCGTCGGGGCAGAAGCGGTTTCAGTGAATGGCGAGTGGGAAGTGAAAAAAGCCATCATGAGCCGTAGCGCGCGAGTGCTGATGGAGGGGTCGGTCAGGGTGCCGGGGGATAGTTTCTAAGTGTGGATCAATGGTTTGGGCGCCAGTCTCGCAGCAGTACGGCCTGCTACGAGAAGGTGACTGACTATTTAAAGCGCCGCTCGACACCTTTCTCCACCAGCACCTTTGCCGAGATTTCTTCGACCGAAAAGTGCGTGGAGTTGATGTTGGGAATGTTCTCGCGACGGAACAGACCCTCGACTTCGCGCACTTCGAACTCGCATTGGGCGTAGCTCGAATAGCGGCTGTTGGGTTTACGCTCGTGGCGAATGGCGGTTAGCCGATCCGGGTCGATGGTCAGCCCGAACAGTTTATTGCGATGTTGTTTGAGCGCAGCCGGCAGTTGCAGGCGCTCCATGTCATCTTCGGTCAGCGGGTAATTGGCTGCGCGAATACCGAACTGCATGGCCATGTAAAGGCAGGTAGGCGTCTTGCCGCAGCGCGAGACGCCCACCAGAATGATGTCGGCCTTGTCGTAATAGTGGGTTCGTGCGCCGTCATCATTGTCCAGGGCGAAGTTCACCGCCTCGATCCGCTCCATGTAGTTGGAGTTGTGACTGATGGAATGGGATTTACCCACGGAATAGGAGGAGTGTGAACTAAGCTCCTGCTCGAGCGGCGCCAGAAAGGTCGAAAAGATGTCGATCATGAAGCCGTCGGACGTCGCCAGAATCTCGCGGATGTCCTGATTGACGATGGTGTCGAAGATGATCGGCCGCACCTCATCCTTCTCGGCTGCTTTGTTGATTTGCTGCACCATGGCCCGTGCCTTCTCGACGCTGTCGATATAGGGCCTTGTGAACTTGTTGAACGTTATGTTTTCAAATTGCGCTAGCAGGCTCTGGCCAAGGGTTTCGGCAGTGATGCCGGTGCCGTCGGAGATGAAGAAAGCGGATCGTTTCATTTGCGCCCTGGGCCTTAAGCTGGTGACGATTCTTGGATATCATAGGCGAGCTTGCGTGCCTGACTGGTCGCATTCTAACGAGTTTTACGCCTCAGACTTCAAGATCCGGACCCCCCGTGCGCAGAATCCGTTTTCCCAGCGCCAAAGCTTTTCCCAACAACAAATCGGTTAGTGGAGAGATCACCTTGGTAGAGTACGTAGTTTCCCTCGATAAGCTCGGCAAACATGATGTTGAGCATGTGGGGGGCAAGAACGCATCCCTCGGCGAGATGATCAGCAACCTGGCGGGCGCAGGCGTTTCCGTCCCCGGTGGCTTCGCCACTACCGCTCAGGCCTATCGTGATTTTCTTGAGCAGAGTGGTCTGAACGATCAGATTCACAAGGCACTCGATGAGCTGGATGTCGACGACGTCAATGCGCTGGCCAGAACCGGCGCGCAGATTCGTCAGTGGATCATGAAAGCTGAGTTCCCCGAGAAGCTCAACGCTGAAATTCGTACCGCTTTCGCCGAACTGTCGGCGGGCAACCCGGACATCGCCGTTGCCGTGCGTTCTTCCGCTACCGCAGAAGACCTTCCTGACGCATCCTTTGCCGGTCAACAGGAGACCTTCCTTAATATCCGTGGCGTGGAAAACGTGATCCGGGCCGCCAAGGAAGTATTTGCCTCGCTGTTCAACGACCGCGCTATCTCGTACCGCGTGCACCAGGGTTTCGATCACAAGCTGGTGGCATTGTCCGCTGGCGTGCAGCGCATGGTGCGCTCCGAAACCGGCACGGCCGGGGTGATGTTCACCCTGGACACCGAATCCGGCTTCCGTGACGTGGTATTCATCACCGGCGCTTACGGCCTGGGCGAAACCGTCGTCCAGGGCGCAGTCAACCCTGACGAATTCTACGTGCACAAAAATACCCTCGAAGCCGGGCGCCCGGCGATCCTGCGCAGGAATCTGGGCAGTAAGGCGATCAAGATGATCTACGGCGACGAGGCCAAGGCCGGTAAGTCGGTCAAGGTCATCGATGTCGAGGCCGCAGACCGTTCACGTTTCTGTCTGAGCGACGAAGAAGTCAGCAACCTGGCGCGCCAGGCGATAATCATCGAAAAGCACTATCAGTGTCCGATGGACATCGAGTGGGCCAAGGATGGCGACGACGGCAAGCTGTACATCGTTCAGGCCCGTCCTGAAACCGTGAAGAGCCGCAGTTCCGGCAACGTCATGGAGCGCTACTTGCTCAAAGAGAAGGGCACCGTGCTGGCCGAAGGTCGTGCCATTGGTCAACGCATCGGCGCTGGCAAGGTGCGGATCATCAAGGACGTGTCCGAGATGGACAAGGTCCAGGCAGGCGATGTACTGGTGTCCGACATGACCGACCCAGACTGGGAACCGGTCATGAAGCGCGCCAGTGCCATTGTCACCAACCGTGGTGGCCGTACCTGCCACGCCGCGATCATCGCCCGCGAGCTGGGCATTCCCGCTGTCGTCGGTTGCGGCAACGCGACCGAGCTGTTGAAGGACGGCCAGGGCGTGACGGTTTCCTGCGCCGAGGGCGACACCGGCTATATTTTCGAAGGTGAACTGGGTTTCGATATAAAGCAGAACTCCGTAGATGCCATGCCGGAGCTGCCGTTCAAGATCATGATGAACGTCGGCAACCCCGATCGCGCATTCGATTTCGCCCAGTTGCCCAACGCCGGTATCGGTCTTGCACGTCTTGAGTTCATCATCAACCGCATGATCGGCGTGCATCCCAAGGCTTTGCTGAATTACCCGAACCTGCCGTTGGACATCAAGGAAAGCGTCGACAAACGCATCGCCGGTTACAACGATCCGGTGGGCTTCTATGTCGAGAAGCTGGTGGAAGGGATCAGTACCCTGGCCGCAGCCTTTTCGCCGAAGAAAGTCATCGTGCGCCTCTCGGATTTCAAGTCCAACGAATACGCCAACCTGATCGGCGGCAAGCTGTACGAGCCCGAAGAAGAAAACCCGATGCTGGGTTTCCGCGGTGCTTCGCGTTACATCAGTGAAAACTTCCGTGACTGTTTCGAACTGGAATGCCGTGCCCTCAAGCGCGTGCGTAACGAGATGGGCCTGACCAACGTCGAGATCATGGTGCCGTTCGTCCGCACTCTGGGAGAGGCGAGTCAGGTGGTCGACCTGCTCGCTGAGAACGGCTTGGCCCGCGGCGATAATGGCCTGCGGGTCATCATGATGTGCGAACTGCCGTCAAATGCCATCCTGGCGGAAGAATTCCTGGAGTTCTTCGACGGTTTCTCCATCGGCTCCAACGACCTGACCCAATTGACCTTGGGCCTGGACCGCGATTCAGGGATCATCGCGCACCTGTTCGACGAGCGTAATCCTGCAGTCAAGAAGCTGCTGTCCAACGCCATCCAGGCTTGTAACAAGGCTGGCAAGTACATCGGTATTTGCGGTCAGGGTCCGTCCGATCACCCCGATCTGGCGCGCTGGCTGATGGAGCAGGGCATCGAAAGCGTTTCGCTGAACCCCGATTCGGTGCTGGAGACCTGGTTCTTCCTGTCCGAGGAAGACGCGCCTAAATAATGTAAGATGCGGGCCCGTTTCGGCGGGCCGGTCAGCTGAGAAGGGCGGTCTCATCGACTCCGCCCTTTTTTTGCGACTTTTTCGTCTGCAAGGTTCAGCGCCGGGACAGCGCGGACATGCTATCTCTGGCGACGCGCCATTTTTTCGAGTCAAGCAAAAGCAATGCAAAGCAGCAGCCATCTATTTCCTGTGGCCTTGATCAGCGCCGAGCGGCGTGGCGATCTGATTGAGGACGTATACCGTCTCAAACCCGGAAACAGCACGGACTTCACCGTCGAGCTGGTCGTAACCCGACTGGGCCGGGTAGCGGATCCTGACGTGCGCGGCGTTCCGGTCATCCTGCTGCACGGCAGCTTTTCCAATCGACGCCTCTGGTATTCCCCGAAAGGTATCGGCCTGGGAGCCTATCTGGCGCGTGCCGGGTTCGACGTGTGGATTGCAGAAATGCGTGGGCACGGCCTATCGGCGCGCAATCAGGCCTATCGGCACAACTGCGTGGCCGACTACGCGCGATACGATCTGCCTGCCATTGCTGCTTTCGTGACTGAACAGAGCGGCCAATCGCCGCACTGGATCGGCCATTCTCTGGGCGGCACGACCTTGGCAGCAGCCTTGGGCGGGCATTATCTCGACGCTGGCCAAGCTGCCTCGGTTGCGCTGTTCGGCAGTCAGGTCACCCGCGGCTTCTGGCCACTCAAAGTCCCGCCACTCACGTGGGGCGCTCGTTTGTTCCTCAAGCGCTTCGAGCATGTATCAGGACCGCGCCTCAAGCGCGGGCCTGAAGACGAGCCGATGGGTGTCATTCTTGAAAGCATGCGCTGGCATGGGTTGTTTGGCCGCTTCGGCGACAAAAACGACGACTGGTGGTCAGGCCTGCAAACCGTGGAAGTCCCGACCTTGTGCGTTTCGGCGGTCGGTGACCATCAGGACCCGGAATGGGCATGTCGCGAAATGTTCGAGCAGTTTGGCACCGAGGACAAGGAGTTTCTCGTTCTAGGGCGCGTGCATGGCTACACCGAAGACTTCGGTCATGTGCAGATGCTGGTCAGCAAGGCCGCCCAGGCGCAGGTCTGGCCCCGGGTGGTTGACTGGCTGAACCATCGAGCCGCTGCCGTACCACCTGAATCAATGCTGAACAGGATGGCAACTTCCTGATACCTGGCCACGGCAAAGCATTCCTATGTCGGCTGCCAGTCGTTAAGCTGCCGGCGGTCGGAAGCGGTCTGGGGCGAAGCAGCCTGTGACGGGCACTCGTCGGTCAGGTTATTGTTCTATATAAAGGAAGCTTCGAGATGGTCGATATGCTTAGGCGTGCGAGCCATCTGAACGGGCGCAAGCAGGTTCATCCCTGCAATCGATGCCTTCACTGACAGGAGTTACCCATGCGCTACAGCACCCCGGATCTGTGCGATGCTTACCCTGAACGGGTTCAGGTGGTCGAGCCGATGTTCAGCAGCTTTGGCGGCCGCGACTCGTTCGGTGGGCAGATAGTCACCCTCAAATGCTTCGAAGACAATTCGCTGGTGCGTGAGCAGTCCGAGCAGGAAGGCAAAGGCAAAGTATTGGTCATTGATGGTGGTGGTTCGCTGCGCTGCGCGTTGTTGGGAGACATGCTGGCGGAGAAGGCCGCCAGAAATGGCTGGGAAGGAATGGTCATCTATGGATGCGTGCGCGATGTCGATGTGTTGGCACAGACCGATCTCGGTGTGCAGGCATTGGCCAGCCACCCGCTCAAGACCGACAAGCGCGGCCTGGGTGATCTGAATGTCGTGGTGAGCTTTGGCGGTGTAACGTTCCGTCCGGGTCAATACGTCTATGCCGACAATAACGGCATCATTGTTTCGCCAAGCCCTTTGGAAATGCCGGATTGACCGGCCTTAAATCCGTGTATGCAAGACGGCCAGGACAGCAGCGACCGAATGTTCGATGAAAAAAACGCGCAATGGGGCTTGGTACATGCCTTGGTGCTGGATGGCAAAGGCGGAGCGCGCGCAATAGCTCGAACCGAACTGGACAGCCTTGAACTGGATGCCTCTCAGAGCCTGTGGCTCCATTGGGACCGTAGTCATCCCCAGACCCAGACATGGTTGCGCAATTCCAGCGGCCTTAGTCAGTTCGTCTGCGATCTCATGCTGGAAGAAAATACCCGGCCAAGGCTGTTGCAACTGCCGGAAAGCGAGCTGCTGCTGTTTTTGCGCGGTGTGAACCTGAATCCGGGTGCCGAACCTGAAGATATGGTCTCAGTACGTATCTTCGCTGCAGCGCAAAGGGTGATTTCGTTGCGCCTTCGCTCCCTGAAGGCAACTGACGAGCTGATTGATCTCTTCGCTCAGGGTAAAGGGCCGAAGACAGCTTCTGAATTACTGGTTTATCTGGCGCAGCTGCTGACCGACAAGGTACAGGCGGTGGTCAGTGACTTGACCGAATTGGTCGACGACATGGAAGACAGAATAGATGCCGACGAACGGTATATGCCCGAGCACGGCAACATGGTGCATATCCGCAGAAGGGCGGCGGGGATGCGGCGATTCCTCGCACCGCAGCGGGAAATCTACGCGCAATTGACCCGCAGCAAGATGCCCTGGTTTCTAGAGGATGATGCTGATTACTGGAACGAGCTGAACAATAGCCTGACGCGTTATCTGGAAGAACTGGAATTAAGCCGCGAGCGCGTTGGATTGGTGCTTGAAGCCGAAGACAGACGCCTCAATGAGCGGATGAACCGGACCATGTACCGATTTGGTATCGTCACTGGTATCTTCCTGCCGATGAGTTTCCTGACGGGGCTGTTGGGTATCAACGTCGGGGGCATCCCGGGGTCCGATAACCCTCATGGCTTTCTGATGGCGTGTGGGCTGATTATCGCCGTCGCGGTGGCACAATTGTGGTTGTTCCGGCTATTACGATGGGTGTGAAGAGGCAAAAAAAGCGTGGCGCATTACTTGAGTTGTGACTTATGCAGAACTGCCTGCGTCTTTCAGTGACGTTACGTGAGGTGCACATGCACGACCCGTTTGAAGAATCACTGAGAGACATGCTCAACTCTTCGTCCTGCAGCCGGGACGACGATGCGGCGCTGGGCCGCGTCTTGAAGACTGCCAATCGTCAGGTCGGCGCCGGGGACTTGTTCAGTTTGCTTGGTCGTTGTACGCAGGCATTGATGATCGCCGTGAATAACGGCTCGGCTCATGTTTCCCCTGTTTCCCGTCGAAAGACGATGATTGCCGGCACCGCTTTTTCCGGTGCTCAAGACAAGGCTGAATGAATATGGAACTGGATCTCTGGACACAGAGCCTGGTCACTGCAATGACTGCGTTGTGGACCAAAGTCGCTAACTTCATCCCGAATCTGTTTGGCGCTCTGGTGGTTGTTCTCCTGGGCTTCGTGGTTGCGAAACTGCTGGACACCCTGTTATCCAAGTTGTTGGCCAAAGTCGGGCTTGACCGCCTGATGGGCGGTACCGGCCTCACTAAGCTGATCAGCCGCGCAGGCGTGCAGGTGCCTATCTCGACGCTGATCGGAAAGATTGTGTATTGGTTCGTGCTCTTGATTTTCCTGGTATCGGCTGCAGAATCCCTCGGCCTTGAGCGGGTCTCCGCGACGCTGGACATGCTGGCACTGTATTTGCCGAAGGTATTTGGCGCGGCACTGGTGTTGTTGGTAGGCGTTTTACTGGCACAACTGGTCAACGGGATTGTGCGTGGCGCAGCTGAAGGTGTGGGGCTGGATTACTCGGCCGGGCTGGGACGTATCGCCCAATGGCTGGTCATTATCATCAGTATCTCAGTGGCAATCAGCCAGCTTGAGGTGAAAACCGACCTGTTGAACCACGTCATCGTTATCGGATTAATTACCGTTGGTCTGGCCGTTGCCCTAGCCATGGGCCTGGGAAGTCGTGAGATTGCGAGCCAGATCCTGGCAGGAATTTATGTTCGCGAGTTGTATCAGGTAGGGCAACAAGTGCGTGTTGGAGAGGTCGAAGGACAGATCGAAGAGATTGGCACGGTGAAAACCATCCTGCTGACCGATGAAGGAGAGCTGGTTTCGTTGTCGAACCGGATCCTTCTCGAGCAGCGAGTGTGCAGCCGCTGAACCGGCAAATCTGCTAATGTATGCCGCCGCAAATTTCCGGAATTTCTGGAATGTGGCGGACATTTACCTGACTGTCGGCACGATCTGTTTTGAATAACACCCAACCGCTCTCACTGCGTTACGACCCCCGCGAGCTCTCTGATGAGGAGCTGGTCGCGCGCTCGCATGCCGAGTTGTTTCATGTGACTCGTGCCTACGAAGAGCTGATGCGTCGCTACCAGCGGACACTTTTTAATGTCTGCGCACGCTATTTAGGGAACGATCGCGATGCTGACGATGTCTGTCAGGAAGTGATGCTTAAGGTGTTGTATGGGTTGAAAAATTTCGAAGGAAAGTCGAAATTCAAGACCTGGCTCTACAGCATTACGTACAACGAATGTATAACGCAGTACAGAAAGGAGCGTCGCAAGCGTCGGTTAATGGACGCTTTGAGTCTCGACCCACTCGAGGAAGCGTCTGAAGACAAGACGCCGACACCAGAAGAAAAGGGCGGACTCGATCGCTGGCTGGTATACGTAAATCCGATCGACAGGGAGATTCTGGTGCTACGATTCGTAGCGGAACTGGAATTTCAGGAGATCGCAGACATAATGCATATGGGCCTGAGTGCGACGAAAATGCGGTACAAACGGGCACTTGATAAATTACGTGAGAAATTTGCTGGTATTGCCGAAACTTAAATCGGAGCAAATATCTCTAACGAGCAGGCGAGTTCTGATAGACTTGCCGATGAGTTGTCCTCTGATAGGGGGACTGCTTTACAATCACCAGATGGGGATTTAACGGATGAAACTGAAAAACACCTTGGGCTTGGCCATTGGTACTATTGTTGCCGCAACTTCGTTCGGCGCTCTGGCACAAGGCCAAGGCGCAGTCGAAATCGAAGGCTTTGCCAAGAAAGAACAGTTCGACAGCGCTCGTAACTTCAAAAACAACGGCAACCTGTTCGGCGGTTCTGTTGGCTACTTCCTGACCGACGACGTTGAATTGCGTCTGGGCTACGACGAAGTGCACAACGTTCGCAGCGATGATGGCAAGAACATCAAGGGCGCCAACACTGCCCTGGACGCCCTGTACCACTTCAACAACCCGGGCGACATGCTGCGTCCGTACCTGTCGGCTGGTTTCTCTGATCAGAGCATCGGTCAGAACGGCAGCGGCGGTCGTAACCGTTCCACCTTCGCCAACATCGGCGGCGGTGCCAAGCTTTACTTCACCGACAACTTCTATGCTCGTGCTGGCGTTGAAGCTCAGTACAACATCGACCAGGGCGACACCGAGTGGGCTCCTAGCGTCGGTATCGGCGTAAACTTCGGTGGCGGTTCGCGGAAAGTTGAAGCAGCTCCAGTTCCTCCAGTAGCTGACGTGTGCTCCGACAGCGACAACGACGGCGTTTGCGACAACGTCGACAAGTGCCCAGACACCCCGGCCAACGTTACCGTTGACGCCAGCGGTTGCCCGGCTGTTGCTGAAGTTGTCCGTGTTGAGCTGGACGTGAAATTCGACTTCAACAAGTCGGTCGTCAAGCCAAGCAGCTACGGTGACATCAAAAACCTGGCTGACTTCATGAAGCAATACCCACAAACCACCACCACTGTTGAAGGTCACACTGACTCCGTCGGTCCTGACGCTTACAACCAGAAACTGTCCGAGCGTCGTGCAAACGCCGTTAAACAGGTTCTGGTTAACCAGTACGAGGTTGGCGCTAACCGCGTGAAGTCGGTTGGCTACGGCGAATCCCGCCCAGTTGCAGATAACGCAACCGAGGCTGGCCGCGCTGTAAACCGTCGCGTAGAAGCACAAGTCGAAGCTCAGTCTAAGTAATTAGCTGCTGCTTTGCAGAAGAACCCGGCTTCGGCCGGGTTTTTCTTTTCCCGTATTTGATTTACCTCCCCGCAACGCGAGTCGCTTATGGCTCATGAATTCGACAGGTTTTCGACCCGGTCTGGATTTCCCAACGCCATAAATGGCCACGCGAAGTTGCCGACATATCTCGCGCTCCTCCCTCTTGCACGTCTATAATCCGCGGCTGAATTCAGCCCCAAACGAGCCGCGCCCGCCCATGTATAATCTGGCCCGCCAGTTACTGTTCAAACTCTCACCGGAGAGCTCTCACGATCTGTCCATCGACCTGATCGGCGCAGGCGGTCGCCTCGGAATAAATGGCCTGTTCAACAAGGCGCCTGCGCGGCTGCCAGTGACGGTCATGGGTTTGCAGTTTCCCAATCCGGTCGGGCTGGCTGCCGGTCTGGACAAGAACGGCGCAGCTATCAATGGGTTTGCCCAGTTGGGTTTCGGTTTCGTTGAAATCGGCACTGTGACTCCGCGTCCGCAGCCGGGCAATCCAAAACCGCGAATTTTCCGATTGCCTCAGGCCGAGGGCATTATCAACCGCATGGGCTTCAACAACCTGGGTGTCGATAATCTCGTCAACCGTGTGCAGGCCGCCAGTTACAATGGCGTGCTGGGCATCAATATCGGCAAAAACTTCGATACCCCGGTGGAGCGTGCCGTAGACGATTACCTGATCTGTCTGGACAAGGTCTATGCCCATGCCAGCTACATCACGGTCAATGTCAGCTCTCCGAACACGCCGGGGCTTCGCAGCCTGCAGTTCGGTGATTCGCTCAAGCAGCTGCTCCAAGCCCTGCGGGCGCGTCAGGAGTCGCTCACTCTTGCACACGGCAAGCGTGTCCCATTGGCAATCAAGATTGCCCCGGACATGAGTGATGAAGAGACCGTGCTGGTGGCCAGTGCGCTGCTGGAGTCAGGAATGGATGCGGTGATCGCGACCAACACCACCCTCAGCCGCCAAGGCGTTGAAGGCCTTCCCCATGCCGATGAAGCTGGCGGGCTGTCGGGCGCTCCGGTCCGCGAACAGAGTACGCATATCGTCAAGGTGCTGGCGGGTGAGCTGCGTGGGAAACTGCCGATCATTGCCGCAGGGGGTATTACTGAGGGCAGGCACGCTGCCGAGAAGATCGCTGCGGGTGCGAGTCTGGTGCAGATCTATTCGGGCTTCATTTATAAGGGGCCGACGCTGATCGGTGAAGCAGTGGACGCCATCGCCGCCATGGGTCATTAACGCATTGCAGAAATCGCTGACGCAAAAAGAGGGGTTCCGTGGTGGAACCCCTCTTGGGCGTCTGGCCCGCCGCCCGGGTGGGGCGTGCATGTTTAACTAATTACAGCGCAGATTGTCGATTGAAGCCTGAGTATCCAATGAGTCGAAAAAGTACCTTTGGTAATAGGAGTGTCATCCGACCGCGTGAAGTTCGTTGAGCCTGTGTATACCCGCAGTGCCGGTCATACCGTCCCAGTTGTCGCCGCGTCCTTCTCGCCAGCCATTAATCCAGGCCTGGCGCACCGACGGTAGAGTAAAGGGGCAAAGCTCACGGGATTTACCAGTTACGCCGTATTTATATCCGCGCGAAAATGCTCTTTCCAACGGATCACGCTTAAGTCTTCTCATAGGGTGTTGCCCTCGTTTGTTGACTGTTTTTCCCTGGAGACCCCATGTTGAGGTCGGGCAGAATCGTCTGCCTTTGGATACCCGCTGCCGGCGTCGCGGGTGCTGGTGCCATCGTCATTGCGACGATGGCCTGAGGTGATTTCTAACCAATGCATCAGGCGCTGTGAATGACCGTTTTGTCATAAGAAAGTAACTGTTGAGAGCTTGAAACCATAAGCTGTGTTGCGTTTCGAGTGATGTTTCGCTGTAAGGGCCCCTGTTCTGAGGGGGTTGATAACATCTGCGACTCATTCTCAAAGACCGATGGTAGCTGTTTGACCCCAGCTGGAAATCGACGAAGGGTCATCTCCGTGACTATTTACCGCTACCGCTACCGTTGTCGGGCTGAATACTGGTTTTTTAAGATCTGCACGCCCACCGGATATACCCGGCAGGCATAACTGCCGCATTCGAAATGTATCGTTGCGGTAGCCGGCACAACCTGTGTGCCACGCAGGCGTTCTCCATGAAAGGCGTCTGTTGCAATCGGGTCGGACGATGCGTTGTCCCGCCACTCAAGCCCAAGGCTCTGGAATACTCATGTCGGACCGTTACGAACTCTTCCTCACTTGTCCCAAAGGCCTTGAAGGGCTGCTCGCTGAGGAGGCTACCGCGCTTGGCCTTCAGGAAACCCGCGAACACACCTCGACCATTCGTGGCAGCGCCGACATGGAAACCGCCTATCGGCTATGCCTGTGGTCGCGCCTGGCGAACCGCGTGCTGCTGGTGCTCAAACGTTTCCCCATGAAGGATGCCGAGGACCTGTACCACGGCGTACACGATATCGAGTGGGCCGATCATCTGGAGGCGGATGGCACCCTGGCGGTCGAGTTCAGCGGTCACGGCTCGGGCATCGATAACACTCACTTCGGCGCCTTGAAGGTGAAAGACGCTATCGTCGACCGGCTGCGCACTGCTGATGGCTCGCGCCCGTCGATCGACAAGCTCAACCCCGACCTGCGGGTGCACCTGCGCCTTGACCGTGGTGAAGCCATTCTGTCCCTGGACCTGTCCGGCCATAGCCTGCACCAGCGCGGTTATCGCCTGCAGCAAGGTGCGGCACCGCTGAAAGAAAACCTCGCTGCGGCGATTCTCATCCGTTCGGGCTGGCCACGTATCGCTGCCGAGGGCGGCGCACTGGCCGACCCCATGTGCGGCGTGGGTACCTTCCTGGTCGAAGCCGCCATGATCGCTGCCGATATGGCACCCAACCTCAAGCGCGAGCGCTGGGGCTTTTCTGCATGGCTGGGTCACGTCCCGACGCTGTGGCGCAAGCTGCACGACGAAGCCCTGGCGCGTGCCGAGGCAGGTCTTGCCAAAACGCCCTCGTGGATTCGCGGCTATGAAGCCGACCCGCGATTGATTCAACCGGGCCGCAACAACGTCGAACGCGCTGGTCTTTCGGACTGGATCAAGATCTACCAGGGCGAAGTCGCCACCTTCGAGCCACGCCCGGACCAGAACCAGAAAGGCCTGGTGATCTGCAACCCTCCCTATGGCGAGCGCCTGGGCGACGAAGCGAGCCTGTTGTACCTCTATCAGAATCTTGGTGAGCGTCTGCGTCAGGCCTGTCTGAACTGGGAAGCGGCGGTGTTCACCGGCGCTCCTGAACTGGGCAAGCGCATGGGTATTCGCAGTCACAAGCAATATGCGTTTTGGAACGGTGCCTTGCCGTGCAAGCTGCTGCTGATCAAGGTGCAACCGGATCAGTTCGTTACTGGCGAGCGTCGCACGCCCGAGCAGCGTCAGGCCGAGCGCGAGCAAGCGGCGTACGATCAGACCCCGGATGAGCCTCAGGAACGCAAGTTCAACAAGAACGGAAACCCGATCAAGCCAGTGCCAGCCCCGGCGCCGGTGATCGAGCAGCCACGCTTGAGCGAAGGCGGGCAGATGTTCGCCAATCGGCTGCAAAAGAACCTCAAGGCGCTGGGCAAGTGGGTCAAGCGCGAAGGCATCGATTGCTACCGCGTGTACGATGCCGACATGCCTGAATACGCAATGGCCATCGACCTGTACCACGACTGGGTTCACGTCCAGGAGTACGCTGCGCCGAAGTCCATTGACCCGGAAAAGGCCTCGATCCGCATGTTCGATGCGTTGGCAGCCATTCCGCAGGCATTGAACATCGACAAGAGTCGTGTAGTGGTCAAACGCCGCGAACGCCAGAGCGGTACCAGACAGTACGAACGCCAGAGCGCTCAGGGCACGTTCAATGAGGTCAACGAAGGTGGCGTCAAGCTGTTGGTCAACCTGACCGACTATCTGGACACCGGCCTGTTCCTCGATCACCGCCCAATGCGTATGCGCATCCAGCGTGAGGCGGCGGGCAAGCGTTTCCTCAACCTGTTCTGCTACACCGCGACCGCCAGCGTGCATGCAGCCAAGGGCGGGGCGCGCAGCACCACCAGTGTCGACTTGTCGAAAACCTACCTGGACTGGGCGCGTCGCAACCTCTCGCTCAACGGATTCTCCGACAAGAACCGGCTGGAGCAGGGCGATGTGATGGCTTGGCTGGAAGCCAGTCGCGATGAATACGACCTGATCTTCATTGACCCCCCGACTTTCTCGAATTCCAAGCGTATGGAAGGCGTGTTCGATGTACAGCGCGATCAGGTGCAACTGATCGACTTGGCCATGGCGCGTCTGGCCAGCGGCGGAGTGCTGTACTTCTCCAACAACTTCCGCAAATTCCAGCTGGAAGAAAACCTTGCCCAGCGCTACACCGTCGAAGAGATCACGTCGCAGACGGTCGATCCGGATTTCGTCCGAAACGGCAAGATTCACCGTGCCTGGAAAATCACGTCCCGTTAAGCCGGGACCGCATAGCCCATGACGCCGATCCGCAAAGGAGCGTCATGGGCCTGTGTACAAGGCGCACTGTTGAGTGGATTCAGGCACTCATCGTCGGTGGCAGGTCCATCAGTTTGTCGAGGGTAATCGGCAAGTCGCGAATCCGTTTGCCTGTGGCATGCGACACGGCATTCGCCACCGCCGCTGCCAGCCCAGTGATGCCAATTTCACCGATCCCCCGCGCACCGAACTCATTGAGTGCATAGTCGGGGTAGTCCAGCAGGATCACGTCGATCTCCGGCTGATCGGCGTGCACCGGGACCACGTATTCGGCGTAATTGTTATTCACCGGCATGCCGTTGCGTTCATCGAAGTCAGTGGCCTCGAACAAGGCCATGCCCACGCCCATGACGATCGCGCCCTCGACCTGATTGAGCGCAGTCTTTTGATTGATCACCTTGCCCACATCGATGGCACTGACCACTCGCGCCACCCGCAGCCTGGAAATACCCGGATCCCAGCGGACTTCGACGAAGTGCACCCCGAACGAGCGGAACGAGTGCTTGCTGGTGTCGTTCATCCCGGTCCTGGCTTCACCGAAGGCGCTGGCCTGCTTCTGAGCGTTGAGCACCTCGGTAATGGCGAAGTTTTTTCCGCCTCTTTTCAGCTGTCCTTGTTCAAAACTGACCTGATCGACGCTGGTCCCGGCGAACACGCCCTTTGGCGCCGTGGAGAAGGCCTTCAATTGCTCGATCGCCTGACGCGTTGCCTCGGCAATCGCCGGCAATACGCTGGCTGTTGCCCATGAACCGCCAGATACCGGGGCAGGCGGGAATGACGAGTTGCCCAGCTCCACTTCGATCTTGTCCAATGCGATCCCGGTGATGCTGCTGACCACCTGAGCAACGATGGTGTATGTCCCGGTGCCGATGTCCTGAACGCCGCAGATCGCATAAGCTGTGCCATCAGCGCGCAGTGAGACCTGCGCCTCGGCTGGCGTGCGGTAGGCATCCCAGTTACAGGCGGCCATGCCGTAACCGATGATTTCATTGCCATCTTTCATGGAGCCCGGTCTGGAATCTCGCTTGCTCCAGCCAAAGCGCTCCGCCGCTTGATCGATGCATTCCTGCAGGTGGTTGCTCGACCACGGCAGGTTCTGGCTTTCGTCACGCTCGGACACATTGAGTTTGCGCAGTGCCAGCGGATCCATGCCAATCTCGCTAGCCATTTCATCCATGGCCGACTCGAGCGCGAACAGCCCCGGTGCCGCGCCGGGCGCGCGCATGGAGGTGGGCGTACCGCGATTGACTTCGATGGTCTTGTGAGTCACCAGGACATTGGCGCAGCTGTAGAGACTCTTGGTCGAGGTGCCGCAGTTCTCCTTGTACGGATCGGTAAAGGAGGTGCTATTGATCGACTCATGTCGCAGTGACACCAGCTTGCCCTTGTCATCCGTCGCCAGGCGCATGCGCTGGCGGGTTTCTGGACGATGACCGGTGGTGGTGAACATCTGCTGACGGGGTACCACCAGTTGTACCGGTCGGTTGAGGGCTCTGGCAGCGCCGCAGGCAGCGACCGAGTGCGGCCAGATCCACAGTTTGCTGCCGAACCCCGAGCCGATGAACGGCGCGCGAACTTCGACCTTTTCCGGGATCAGGCCGAAAATCTTCGCCAGCGAGTTGCGATGCGCGACAACGCCCTGAGTGGCTTCGTAGACGATCAATCGACCGTCCTCCCAGTTGGCAACCGTGGCGTGCATCTCCATAGGGTTGTGGGTTTCCACCGGCGTGGTATAGGTCACGTCAATGCTGTGAGTGGCCTTGTCGAACGCCGCACTGGCGTCGCCACGACTGTGATTGGGGCTGCCGTCCTGGGGTTTGCCGGCCTTCATGCCCTGATCCAGATTGGCCACCGCAGCGGTCTTGTCGTAGCTGACCTTAATCTTGTAAGCCGCTGCCCGCGCGTGTTCAAAGGTGTCAGCCACTACCAGTGCGACGAACTGCCCGGCGTAGTACACGGTTTCGTCCTCGAACGGCAGTCGGCTCTCATCGGACTTGGCAGCCTTGAGGATTTGCGCCATGGACATCGGCAGCGCCGAGTTGTGATACAGCTGCACAAAGTTGCCGTGGTGGAAGATTTCCAGCACCCCAGGCGACGTGCGCGCAGCATCCAGCGCCAGCGCGGTGATCGTGCCGCTGGCGACGCTGCTGAAAACGCCATACCCGTAGGCCATGTTCTGCAGATGATGATCCGAAGCGTACATCGCGGTGCCGGTGATTTTCTGTCGACCGTCGATCCGGCGCGGCGCTGAGCCGATCATGCTTGAGTCCGTCATTTTTCATCCTCCCGATCAGGCCGTCAGAGTGCTCAGGTTGCGCACGATGGCCTGCTGCCCGAGGGCAATCTTGTAGGCGTTATGGCGATAAGGTTTAGCGCCTTGCAGGGCGATGGCCGCGGCCTTCTCCATGTTGTGTGGTGTGAGGGTCACGCCCTTGAGCGCGTGCTCTGCCTCCAGAGCCCTCCATGGCCGGGTGCCCACGCCGCCCATGGCGATGCGCACCTCGCCAACCGTAGTGCCGTGCATTACCAGAATCACCGCGCTGGAGGCCAGGGCGAACTGGTAGGAGGCCCGGTCGCGCAGTTTCAGGTAGCCGGATTTGCTGTTTGCCAGGGGCGCATCGAGCAACACGTGGGTGATCAGCTCGTCGTCTTGCAAGGCGTGTTCTTTCCATGGCGTGGAGCCGGGCAGCAAATGGAAATCCAGAAAATCGATGCTGCGCTTGCCTTTGGCCCCCTGAACTTCAATCCTGGCGCCAATCGCTGACAGGGCCACACACATGTCCGACGGGTGCGTGGCGATGCATTGATCACTGGTGCCAAGCACGGCGTGCACGCCGCGGTTATGACCCTCGATGGCCGCGCAGCCGGAGCCGGGCTCACGCTTGTTGCAGGGCGAATAACCGTCCCGGAAATAGTTGCAACGCACCCGCTGCATCACGTTACCGGCGGTAGTCGCCTTGTTGCGCAACTGCGTCGTCGCGCCTGATAGCAACGCCTGCGACAGCACCGGGTAATGCTCGACGATGTAGGGGTGGTGGGCGAGGGCAGTGTTGGTCACCAAGGCGCCGATCCGCACGCTGCCATCCTTCTGCACCTCAATCTGCTTAAGGGACAGGCGGTTGACGTCGATGACCTGATCAGCCTGCATGACGTCGAGCTTCACCAGATCCAGCAGCGTAGTGCCGCCGGCGAGAAAAAACGCTGTCTGGCTCTTCGAATGGGTGTTGACGGCCTGCTCGATGCTGCCGGCGCGAATATAATCCAGGGCTCTCATCAGCTCACCTCCTGCAGCTTGATTCTCGCGCTCTGGATCGCCGCCAGAATGTTCTTGTAGGCGCCGCAGCGGCAGATATTGCCGCTCATGGCCTCGCGCACGCTGTGATCGTCACTGCCGATGTTCTGATCCTGCAGCATGGCCACGGCGCTCATGATCTGACCGCTGGTGCAGTAACCGCACTGGTAGGCGTCGTGCTCCCAGAACGCTTCCTGCACAGGATGCAGCTTGCCGTTTTGCGCCAGGCCTTCGACAGTAGTGATCTCATCGCCTTCCTGCATGGCTGCCAGCGAGAGACACGAATTGATGGCGCTGCCGTTGACATGCACAGTGCAGGCGCCGCACTGGCCGTGGTCGCAGCCCTTCTTGGTGCCAGTCAGTTGCAGGCGGTCGCGCAGGACATCCAGCAGGGCCGCATTGCCCGGCAGGTTCAGTGTGTGGGCCTGGCCGTTTACCCTGAGCGTCATGCGCCGCTCATCCCTTGCCGGGGCGTCAGCGTCGTCAGGGACGGCAGCCTGGGCTTGCAGAGCCTGGGCCCACATCGGGGCCGTGGCGGCGGCCAGTCCGGAGACTCCCATGGATTTGAGGAAGTGGCGTCGCGAGGGCACGGCGAAGGCCGAAAGATCGGGCGCAGGTTCTTGTTTATCAGGCTGATCGGTCATGAAGGGTTCCTCGTCAGCATTGGGTCATGCCGGCGCCGACGGTGGGCGGTGCGCAGGCGTGTGCGGCGGTGCGAGATTCAGGCTGTCTAAGATAATCAATGTGCATGCGGCGTATTGCTTCGAATAACTGCATACACTTTTGAGCGTTTCTCTCTAATCCACGGCGCAGCTTGAGTGAGAAGCATTGGTGTCGGGGCCGAAGGGTACTGGCTTCTGACGGAGCGAAAGAAAAGGCGGGGCTGCGTACGCTGGGGGCAGTGGCACAAGGATTGAGACCGGTGGCCGTGCAGTTGGTTGCGGATTTTTCGAGGAGGAACAAGGTGTGTTCAGAGAACGGGCCGGGTCAGGCGGAGCGCGTCCGCCTGACCCGGTGAGCTACAGACTCAAGCCGCCGAGGCTTGCCCCTTGAGCGTCGCCATGTCGATGACGAAGCGATACTTCACGTCGCCCTTGATCATGCGCTCATAGGCTTCGTTGATGTCCTTCATGTGGATCATCTCGATGTCGGAAACGATGCCATGCTTGGCACAGAAATCCAGCATTTCCTGGGTTTCCTGAATCCCGCCTATCAGCGAACCCGCCAGGCTGCGACGTTTGAAGATCAGGTTGAACACGCTTGGAGAAGGATGCGGGCTGTCTGGCGCACCGACCAGGGTCATGGTGCCGTCGCGTTTGAGCAGGTTGAGGAACGCATCCAGGTCGTGTGGCGCAGCCACGGTGTTAAGGATGAAATCCAGCTTGTTGACCTGGGTGGCCATTTCGTCAGGATTCTTCGACACGATGACTTCGTCGGCGCCCAGACGCAGACCGTCTTCGCGCTTGTTCGGCGAGGTGGTGAACAGCACCACATGCGCACCCATCGCGTGGGCAATCTTCACCGCCATGTGACCCAGACCGCCGAGGCCGACGACACCGACTTTCTTGCCGGGGCCGACCTTCCAGTGATGCAGCGGCGAGTAAGTGGTGATCCCTGCGCAGAGCAACGGAGCGACCGCTGCCAGGTTGTCGGTGTGGGAGATCTTCAGCACGAATTTCTCTTTCACCACGATCTTGTCGGAATAACCGCCGTAAGTGTTTTCCCCGCCGAAAACCGGCCCGTTATAGGTGCCGGTAAAGCCGTTTTCGCAGTATTGCTCGTCACCTTCTGCACAGGATGCACAGTGCTGGCAGCTGTCGACCATGCAGCCGACACCAGCCAGATCGCCGACCTTGAAGTTTTTGACGTTGGCGCCTACTGCCGTGACCTTGCCAACGATTTCATGGCCGGGCACCGATGGGTACAGGGTGTTGTTCCATTCGTTACGGGCGGTATGCAGGTCCGAGTGGCACACGCCGCAGAACAGGATGTCAATCTGCACGTCGTCGGCACCCGGGTCGCGGCGCTCGATCTGGAAGGGAGCCAGTTTGTCCGTCGATTTTTGCGCGGCATAGCTGTAAGTCTTGATCATTTAGGATCATCTCCAGTGGGCAAAATTTATCGGTCACAGCATTCAGAGACAGGCAAGATCATTCAAAGGTCAATGATTGATCGCCATTCTTCGAGGACGCCGGTTCTGCCCGGCATTCCGGAAAACCTTTCATTTCACCGGCGGTTGGCCGATAAAGAACCGAGACTCAAGTGAAATGACGTGAAATTTCGTTTTTCTGTCGTTAACAGACAGCAATGACGCATATGGCGCTTGCAACACTCTGTCAGACCCCATGAAGATAGCCCAGTCCCACGCTGGCAATGGAGCGCCTATGAATTCTCATGTCATAAACCCCATTCAGCGTTCGCAAGATGCCGAGGAAAAGGCGTTGAATCACACACGTGACGGATCGGACAACGTCTCATCCACAGCTGACGAACACTCCCTGGAAGCGTTGCTCAAGGCAGCGGCGCTCGCCGCACCCGACCTGACCTGGGCTGCCTATCGTGCCAATCAGCGTATGCATTTGTTGGGGCAGGGCGATGCCTCCACCGACTGGCCACGGCACATTCCCCGGGAAGACTTTGACGACTTCTGTCGCGATCATGGCTTGCAGCGCTGGGTTACAGGCCAGGGCGAGGCGCCGCTGGGGTGGCTGCTCGCCCCTGAGCGTGAATCAGGCAATCCGTTTCTGGTGGCGTTGGCAGGCAGACTGGGGTTGCGTTTGCAAAGCGATGCGCTGGCCCGCGCCCAGGCCACGCAGCGAGTGTTGTACCAGATCACCTATCTGGCCAGTTCGACCCGCGACCGCTCTGCGTTTCTGCACGGCGTGCATCAACAGCTGGCGACGCTGATAGATGCCGAAAACTTCTATATGGCGCTGTACGAGAGCCAAAGCGGTAGGGTCACTTACCCTTATTACATCGACATCACCGACGTGGAGGCCCTCGAAGCCGAGACCCACGAGTTTCTCGACCCGCAGCGGCTGTCGATGACTGGCTACGTGCTGACCACCGAGCAACCATTGTTCGTTGATGCCGCGGCTATCGAGCGCGCCCAGGAGGCAGAGCGCTTTCATTGTCTGGGCCACCGCCCCGAGTTCTGGATGGGCGCGCCGCTGAGAAATGCCTCGGACGATGTGTTCGGAATGCTCGCGATGCAGGTCTACGACGTATCGCGGGTGTATAGCGTCGAAGATCAGGAGTTGTTTCTGGTGGTCGCTCGCCATGTGGCCATGGCTCTGGACCGTATCCTGCATCGTGCTCAGCTGGAAGAAACCGTGGCGCGCCGCACCCTTGAATTGTCGCGCCTCAACGACGCCCTGAGGAGCGAGGTCGCCGACCGAGAGCGCGCCGAGCATTTGCAAAGCGCGCTGTTCCAGATTGCCGAATTGTCCAGCCAGCCCGGGGACATGACCGACCTGTTCAAGAGCCTGCATGGCATCGTCGGTGAGTTGCTGTTCGCGCTGAACTTCTATATCGCATTGTTCGATGACGCGACCGGTGAGGTGACCTTTCCCTACTATGTCGACGAGCGTCTGACCCGGCGCCCGGACCCGCGACGGGGCGAGCGTGGATTCACCGAATACGTCATCCGCCAGCGGCGTCCCTGTCTGATCGACAGTGTCGAGGCCCGGCGCCTGGAAAGCATTGGCGAGATTACCATCCAGAACGAGATCAACCGCTCATGCTCGTGGCTGGGCATCCCCATGTTCGACGACGATGGGGTGCGCGGCGTATTGGCGGTGCAGAGTTATTCACCTCACGTCAGTTACTCGCTACGCGATCAGGACCTGCTGACGTTTGTCTCGCGGCACATTGATACCGCGCTGTCGCGGCGCAGTGCCGCCGAGGCCATTCATATGGCCAACGTGCGCCTTGAGGCCCGGGTGCAGGACCGGACCCGCGAGCTGGACTACGCCAACGCCAAGCTCCAGCACGAGAATGCTCACGATTCGCTGACCGGCCTGCCCAATCGCAGCCATTTGCAACAGCGCCTGCGCATGGCATGGGAGGATGTCTGTACCCACGGCCAGGAACTGGTAGTGATGTTCATCGACCTGGACCGCTTCAAAATGGTCAACGACAGCCTGGGTCACCACTCCGGTGATCTGCTGCTGATTCAGGCCGCTGAGCGTCTGCGCAGTTGCATGCGCGAAAGCGATCTGCTGGCCCGGTTGGGCGGAGACGAGTTTGCGGTGCTGGCTTACGCGGCGCCACCGGACATCACGGTGGCCATCGCCGAGCGCATCCTGCTGGCGTTCGATGTGCCTTTCTACATCGACGGTCATGCGGTGTTTTCCTCGTGCAGCATCGGCGTCGTCGGCGCTGATCTGCAGTTTCATAAGGAACCTGCCGACCTGCTGCGTGATGCCGACACGGCGATGTACCGTGTCAAGAACGCCGGGCGTGACAGTTATGCGGTATTCAATCAGGAAGTCCGTCGCGAGGTCTCCGACCAGATGGAGCAGGAGGGTGCGTTGCGTAACGCCCTCAAGCGTACCAACGAATTGCTGCCGTACTTCCAGCCGATCATCGATGTGACCACCGGCAGGATACTGGCCCTGGAAGCGCTGATTCGCTGGCATCAGCCCGACGGTCGGGTCATTGCCCCCGGGCTCTTTCTGCCAGCGTTAGAGGGCCTGCGCCTGATCGGCCGGTTGGACTTTTATATGCTGCAGCGGGTGGTGTCGATGTTGTCCGAGCCCCGTCATGCCCACTGGCCCACCGTGCATGTGAACTGTTCGAGCTACAGCATCAGCCGGCCGGAGTTCGCCGGTGAGGTGCTGAGCCTGCTCGCCCAGCACGGCGTGGCGCCGTCGCGCATTTGCCTTGAATTGACCGAAGGTGCACTGGTGGCCGAACCGGAACTGGCGCGTCAGGCGATGAAGCATCTGGCGGACAATGGGGTCTCAACGGTCCTCGACGATTTTGGTGCAGGCTTTTCGTCACTCAGCTACGTGCATCAGTACCATTTCAGCGGCCTGAAGATCGACAAGTCCTTCATTCTGGAGCTGACCAGCAGTTCGCGAAGCCGCGCGATCGTCCGGGCTATCGTGCGCATGGCCGAGTCGCTGGGGCTGACGGTGGTGGCCGAGGGTGTGGAGGACGCCGAGACGTTGCAGTTGCTCAGGGAGATGGGCGCGGGGCAGGCGCAGGGGTATTACTTCTCGATGCCGGTGCCTCAGGACCAGCTGGATCTGAGGGGACTGCTTTAATCTCGGACTGACGCGCATGGCTCGAAGGTGTCTGTCGCACCGACGCAATCTGCGGGCAGTGTGGCGACTGTCTGCCGCTTTCGGCTAATTCAGGCCGGTATTGCCGCGCGCCAGGACCTGTTGAATATCCGCGAAAGCTCTGGAACGTGGCTGGCCGTTGGTGTAGCGAAATGTGGCACTGCTTTTGCTGTTATCTGTATTGCATCGATAACCTGATAAGGAGGTGAAAGATGATCATCGGTAACAGTGCCATCCAGCAGTTAGTGTCGAAGGCCGTGGCTCACACGCAATTCGACACGACGGACAAGGATGCGTACACCAGTGCAATGGCTGGCGCTTCGCCGCCTGTTGCAGCGATCACGGACAGCACCGACAGTTCGAGCCAAAGCAGCACCGGTCAAGGCTATAACGAGTCTTTCGCGAAAATGATGGTGAACCTCAAGGCCGCCCTCGCCAACACCACCGCGTCGATTTCGGATAACGACAAAGCTGCTGCAGCGGCTGCGTTCTCGTCCAGCACCGACAAGCAAATTGCGGCGTCGGACAGCGTGAGCAAAACCGTCGACAGTGATATCGCTGCCGTCAACAGCAGTGACACCAGCTCTTCGGCAGGTTCATCGGTCAAAGAGCAGTTCCTGGCGTACATGAACCAGAGCGATGCCGAGAAGGTGCGTCAGCAGCTCACCGGCGTGAGCAAGGACCAGTACGACAGCATGACGCCGGAGCAGCAGGCCGCCGTCGACAAGAAAGTGGGTGAGTTGCAGAAAACCAGGCAAGATCAGCAGGTCGCTGAGCAAGAGGTCAAAACCAAGATCGCCATGGCGAAGGCGCAAATGGCTTGATGCATCGGTGGGACGGGTTTACGGGTGGATGAAGGGCAACGGTTTCGGCCGGTTGCCCCTTTTTATGGTCGGTTAACTGTCGGCGTTCAGACGCGTGCCAGTTTTCCAACGCTGCATCAGCCAAAAACGACAACTGAATTTGGTCGAGCGCTTTTTCTCAACGTTGAGCGAGAAGTGGGTCAAGCGACAGGCACACGTCAGCGTCAAAGATCTCGAGACTTGAGCGGTACCTGGACACCTACAACCAGAACCCGAAACCGTTTCGGTGGCACAAAAAAGCGGAAGACATTCTCGCCTCGGTCGCTCGAGCAGCACGAGCGTTAAGTGCGTGATTTTTTAACTGGTATTGCTGAAACACCACACTAGCTCACCTCACCCCGATACGGCAGATCCGGCCCCACCCGAGTGCAGGTCACGGCCGCCGCAGCCACCGCGAACTCGAGCATCTCAGTCAGGGTTTCGCGGCGGAGCGTTGTCAGACCGGAAGGATGATCGAGTTCGCGTTCCGTGAGAAAGGTGATCAGCGCGGCCTGAAAGGTATCGCCTGCGCCCACGGTGTCGGCTGTTTTGACTTCGCGAGCGGGCACCGACCATTGGTCAAGCTCACGGGTGAAGACGGTAGCGCCGCCGCGGCCACGGGTCATGATCACTAACTGGCAGTTATGCATGAGCCAGCCTTTGGCTACGGTCTCGGCCTCGATGTCGGGGTACAGCAAGTGCAGGTCTTCGTCGCTTACCTTGATGATGTGCGCATGCTCGGCAAATTTCGCCACTTGGGTGCGCCACAGATCAATGTCTGGGGCGGGGTTGAGGCGCACGTTCGGGTCGAAGGTGATCAGGCGCTTGCCGCTTTCGCGCTGTACCAGCGTCAGCAACGCGTCGGCCACAGGCTGTACGACCAGGGAAAATGAACCGACATGCAGACCGCGAATGTTGTCGTCCAGCGTCGGCAATTGTTCCACGGTCAGCAAGCGGTCGGCGCAGCCTTCGCCGCGAAAACTGTATTGCGGTGAACCGTCAGCGCCCACGGCGACCATCGACAGGGTAGTCGGCGCGTCGAAGTGGATCAGGAAGTCACCACACACGCCTTCCTTTTCCAGCACCGTGGTCAGGCGCCTGCCCAGAAAGTCGCTGGAAATCCCGGCGAACAAACCCGCGTTCACGCCCAGACGTCTCAGGCCTACGGCGACGTTGAACGGCGAACCGCCAGCAATGGCCTGATAACCGATGGTGTTGCCTTGTCCGCTGTCCGGCTGACTGAAAAAGTCGAACAACGCTTCGCCACAGACCAGATACATAGGTGCTCCGTTAAGGGCTGACGGCCTGCCCGTCAAATGCCCTGCAATTGATTGCGATAGTGCTGATAGACCGCATGATAAGCCGCAACGTGCTCGGCCACCGGTTGCGTTTCACTGCTGGCATCGAGGCTGACGCAGCGCTCGCACAACCCCTTAAGCGACTCGCCGTCGCCCTGGGCATGAGAATGACACCAGGCCGCCTGAATCGCCGCGCCCAGGGCTGCGGCTTCGCTGCCGGTGGTGCAGATGACCGGGGTGTCCATGATGTCGGCGACGATCTGGCGCCAGACCGCGCTTTTCGCACCGCCGCCGATCAAACGAATATCGGCACTCTTGATGCCGCTGTCGCGCAGCAGGTCCAGGCCGTAACGCAGACCAAAAGTAGTACCCTCGACCACCGCTCGACACAGGTTGGCCTGATTCAGGTTGGTGCTGTCCAGCCCCAGAATGCTGCCGGTGGCATGGGGCAGGGCGGGCACCCGTTCGCCATTGAGGAATGGCAACATCAGCACGCCCTGCGCGCCAATGGGCGATGAGGCGACGGCGGCGTTGAAGGCCCCGATGTCCAGCGCCAACAGTTCGCGGATGGCACTGGTGGCATTGGTCAGGTTCATCGTGCAGATCAGCGGCAACCAACCGCCCGAGGAAGAACAGAAGGTCGCCACCGAGGGGTGCGCGCTGACATTGCCCGCGTCGGCGAAGGCATAGACAGTGCCGGATGAACCCAGGCTCATGGTAATCGAACCCGGCGCAATGTTGCCGGTGCCGATGGCCCCCATCATGTTGTCGCCACCACCGCTGGAAACCAGCGCCTCGGGATTGAGGCCCAGACGCTGCGCAATCGCCGGAAGAATTTTACCGACCGCTTCATGTGCTTCCAGCAGCTGCGGCAATGCCCTGACCAGCCGACTGCTCGGGTCGATGTGTTGCAGGATCTCGACGTCCCACTGACGGGTGCGAACGTTGAAATAGCCGGTGCCGGACGCGTCGCCGAACTCACTGCAGCAACGTCCGGTCAGCCAGTAGTTGAGGAAGTCGTGGGGCAGCAGAATCTTGTCGATTCGGGCGAACAGCTCGGGGAATTGCTCTTTGGTCCAGAGCAACTTGGAGACGGTGTAGCCTGGCGCGATTGCAACGCCCAGACGCTGCAGCGAACCGGCTTCGCCGCCCAGATAGTCAAGCAAACGACCGTTCTGGGCAGCCGATTCGGTGTCGCACCACAACTTGGCCGGACGCAGCACATGGCCCATTTCATCAAGCATCACCAGACCGTGTTGCTGGCCGGATACGCCGATGCCCTGAATCTGCGCACCACTGATGCCAGCCTGCTTCAAGGCGGCGGCGGTGGCCTGCTCGAACGCATTGAGCCATTGCTGCACCTCCTGCTCGCGACGTCCGTTAGCGCCGCTGATCATCTGGTGCGCGGCCGAGCCTTCGCCCAGAACCTTGCCGCTGACGGCATCAAGCACAATTGCCTTGGTGCCTTGGGTGCCGCAGTCGATGCCGAGAAACATGCTCACCTCAGGCGGTTTTCACCAACAGGTTTTCCAGGGTTTTACTGACGCCCAGTTGCTTGAGGCTGGTCAGGTTCTTTTCGAACGAGGCGATGAACGCAGCGGATTTCGGAATCGCAGCGCCGAAGATTTCCTCCACATCGAGCAGGCGCTGCGTCACCAGCACATCGTCAGCCACCAGCGCCTTGCAGAAGTCGGCACGCGGATCGACGACCTTGTATGCGACGCCATTCTCGCCCTTGAAGTCGCCAGTCGTGTTGCCTTGCAGGTACAGCGCCCAGGCAGCGACCACCAGGGATGCACGGTCCATATTGCCGCTGTCGACGATCAGTCGGTTGATGGTTGGTACGGTGAACTTCGGAAACTTCGAGGAGCCATCGGAGCACACACGCTCCAGTTGGTCGGCAATCGCCTGGTTGGAGAAACGGTCGATCAGCGTCTGCTTGTAGTCGGTCAGATCGATGCCCGGCACCGGCGCCAATTGCGGGGTCACGTCCAGATCCATGTAGGTGCGAATGTAGTCGACGAATAGCCGATCGTTCATGGTTTCGTGAACGAAGCGATAGCCCTTCAATGCGCCGAGATAGGTCAGCGCCAGGTGGCTGCCGTTGAGCAGTTTGATCTTCATTTCTTCGTACGGTGTGACGTCATCGGTGAACTGCACACCCACCTTTTCCCAGGCCGGCCGGCCGTTGACGAACTTGTCCTCCAGCACCCACTGCACGAACGGTTCGCAGACCACTGGCCAGGCATCGTCGATGCCTTTTTCGTCATGCAGTTGCAGGCGGTGGGCGGTGCTGGTCATGGGCGTGATGCGGTCAACCATGGCGTTGGGGAAGCTGACATTCCCGGCGATCCAGTCATGCAGCGCGGCATCGCGCAGCCTGGCGAAGGCCAACAGCGCCTTGCGGGTGACTGCGCCGTTGTGCGGCAGGTTATCGCAGGACATCAGGGTAAAGGCAGGCGTGCCCTCGGCGCGGCGTCTGGCCAACGCAGCGCACAGGTAGCCGAATACGGTTTTCGGTGTCGCCGGGTGCTGCAGGTCGTACTGGATCTGCGGCAGTTGGCTCATGAACTCGCCGGTACTGTCGTCGATGCAGTAGCCGCCCTCGGTGATGGTCAGCGAGACAATGCGGATTTCAGGGCTGGCCAGCTTGTCGATCAGGGCGAGATCGTCGTCAGTGGACATCAGCATCTGGCCCATGGAGCCGATGATGCGGGTTTCGGTGTCGGGGGTATCGCCCAGCTCAAACAGCGTGTAGAGAAAATCCTGACCTTTCAACGCTTCGAAATTGCTGCGGTCTTCTTCGCGCAGACTGACGCCGCAGATGGCCCAGTCCAGAGCTTCGCCGCTCTTGTCCTTTGCCCCGAGAGACATCAATGCATCGGTGTAGAACGCCTGATGGGCACGGTGAAAGCCGCCAACGCCGATGTGGGCGATTCCCTGGCGGCGGTCCTCAAGGGAATAGGCTGGCAGTTCTATGCCGGCGCCCAGATTCAGCAGATTCTGTTTGTTGAGTTTCATGGCTAGGTTCTCTGATCTTGGTGTTCGTCGACTCAGGCAGCAGCCTGCAAGGCTTTGCGGATGACCTGGCCCTGCGCGTCGAACAGATGGCAATGGGTGCTGTCCAGGTGCAGGTTCAAGGCCTCGCCATACTGACTGGCCATATCGCCCCGGATACGCATGGTCAGGGACTCGCCGGAGGCTGTTCGCACATGACAAAACGTGTCGCTGCCCAGCCGTTCGCTGACGTCGGCGACCACCTGCAATTGGCAATCGCCCTCTGCGGCCAGCTCCAGATGTTCCGGACGAATACCCAGGGTGACTGCGTCGCCGACTTTTTGCTCGGCGTTAGTGAAAGGCAGGCTGACGGTGGCGCCTGCCTCCAGAGTGACCTCGCAGCCCGCGACATCCACGCGGCTGACCTTGCCCTTGAGAAAGCCCATCTTCGGCGTACCCAGAAAACCTGCAACGAACAGGTTGGCCGGGTGGTGATACAGCTCCAGCGGCGAGCCGACCTGCTCCACGCGACCGCCGTTGAGTACCACCACCTTGTCGGCGAGGGTCATGGCTTCGACCTGATCGTGGGTGACGTAGATCATCGTCGCCTCCAGCTCTTTATGCAGGCGCGACAGCTCAAGACGGGTTTGCACGCGCAATGCAGCGTCGAGGTTGGACAGCGGCTCGTCGAACAGGAAGATTTTCGGGTTGCGTACGATGGCCCGGCCAATCGCCACGCGCTGGCGTTGACCGCCCGATAACTGCTTGGGCTTGCGCTCCAGCAGCGGTCCCAGTTCGAGGATGCGCGCCGCTTCGGCGACTTTCTTTTCGACTTCGGCTTTCGGCGTGCCGGCCAGGTCCAGAGCGAAGGACAGGTTTTTGCCGACAGTCATGTGCGGGTAGAGGGCGTAGGTCTGAAACACCATCGCCAGATCACGCTTGGCCGGAGTGACCTGAGTGATGTCACGGCCATCGAGTTCGATGCTGCCGCCGGTGACGTCTTCCAGGCCCGCAATCAGGCGCAGCAGGGTGGATTTGCCACAGCCTGAGGGCCCGACGAAGACCACGAATTCACGGTCTTTGACCTCCAGGTCGATGCCTTTAATGATCTGGTGGCCGTCGAAGCCTTTTTGCAGATTTCTGATTGTCAGGTTAGCCATAGTGGGCTCCAGTCTTATTCTTCACATACATCAAAAGGGTGTTTGATTCACATGGCCGTGGACGCAAGATCGTTCCCAGGCTCCGCGTGGGCCCGCAGCCCCATGACGCTCTGCGTCAGCTGTTGATCATTTCACCGCTCCGAACGACAGTCCGCGCACCAGCTGTTTCTGGCTGATCCAGCCGAAAATCAGAATGGGCGCACACGCCAGCGTCGACACTGCCGACAACTTGGCCCAGAACAGGCCTTCGGGGCTTGAGTACGAGGCAATCAGTGCGGTCAGCGGCGCGGCATTAGACGAAGTCAGGTTCAGTGACCAGAAGGCTTCGTTCCAGCACAGGATCAGCGACAGCAATGCGGTGGACGCCAGGCCGCCCTTGCAGATCGGGATCAACACCTTGAAGATTTCCTGGCGAGTGGTGGCGCCGTCCAGTCGAGAGGCTTCGAGGATTTCGCCGGGAATGTCCTTGAAGTAGGTGTAGATCATCCAGACCACGATCGGCAGGTTGATCAGGGTGTAGATCACGATCAGTGCGATGCGCGAATCCAGCAGGCCGAAGGTCTTGGCCAGCAAATAGATCGGCATCAGCACCCCCACCGGTGGCAGCATCTTGGTCGAGAGCATCCACAGCAGTGTGCTCTTGGTGCGTTTGGTCTCGAAAAACGCCATGGAGTAGGCAGCCGGTACGGCGATCAGCAGGCAGAGGATGGTCGCGCTGAAGGAAATCAGGATCGAGTTCCAGGCGAAGTGGAAGTAATCGCTGCGCTCCTGGATGTGCAGGTAGTTTTCCAGGGTCGGCGTGAAGATGAACTGTGGCGGGGTAGCGAACGCATCCAGTTCGGTCTTGAAGCTGGTCAGCACCATCCAGAAGATGGGGAAGAAAATCAGTGCCGCGATCACCCACGATAAGGTGCCGAGCAGCACGCTTTGCAGGCGACGGGATTGTTTGAGCGTCATCATGACCTTGCCCTCAAGACTTGTCGGTGAGGTTTTTGCCGATCATCCGAATCAGGATGATGGCGGCAATGTTGGCGATGACCACGGCAATCAAGCCGCCCGCCGATGCCATGCCCACGTCGAATTGCAACAGCGCCTGGTTGTAGATCAGGTACGCAAGGTTGGTCGAAGCGAAGCCCGGACCGCCGTTGGTGGTGGTGAAGATCTCGGCGAATACCGACAGCAGGAAGATGGTCTCGATCATCACCACCACCGCAATTGGCCGCGCCAGGTGGGGCAGTGTCAGGTGCCAGAAGATCGCGATGGGGCCCGCGCCGTCCAGACGTGCCGCTTCTTTCTGTTCCTGATCCAGGGACTGCATGGCGGTCATCAGGATCAGAATGGCGAAGGGCAGCCATTGCCAGGAGACGATGATAATGATCGACAGCATCGGGTAATTGGCCAGCCAGTCGATAGGTTGCGCGCCGAATAGCTTCCACACTGCGGCAAGGATCCCGGACACCGGATGGAAAATCAGGTTTTTCCAGATCAGCGCACTGACGGTCGGCATGACGAAGAACGGCGAAATCAGCAGCACCCGAACGATGCCGCGACCGAGAAATTCACTGGCTTCCAGCAGTGCGGAAATCAGCACGCCGAGGATCACGCTGATGGCCAGCACGCTGACGACCAGCAACAGGGTATTCGTGGCCCCGGGGATAAAGCCCGAGTCGGTGACGAAGTACTCGAAGTTATCCAGGCCGACGAATTCGTTTTCGCCAGGGTTGAGCAGGTTGTAGCGGATCAGCGAGAAGTAGATCGTCATGCCCAGCGGGACGATCATCCAGACCAGCAGCAACAATACCGAAGGGCTGACCAGAAACCACCCGGGCTTGGTGACGCTGCCTTTGCCGGGATGATCTTTATCGTCGGCTGATGCCGAGCGAGAGGTTACGGTTGAGGTGTTCATGATGACTCCGGACCGGGGCGAACGCATAAGCGGGGCAGCAGCGGTGGGGAGCCGTCTGCTGCCTTGAAACGATCGGGATTAACCCTTTTTCGGGTAGCCCGCGCGCTTCATCTCACGCTCGGACACGCTTTGCGCGTTGGTCAGTGCCTGATCGACAGACGAGGTGCCAACCAGTGCCGCGGAGAACTGCTGGCCGACAGAGGTGCCGATGGACTGGAACTCAGGAATGGTCACCAGCTGGATGCCCACGTATGGAACTGGCTTGAGGGTTGGCGCCTTGGGCGTCACGGCCTTGAGCGACTCCAGGGTGATGTTGGCGAACGGCGCGGCCTTCTTGTACTCCTCGGTGTAGGTCGAAGCGCGAGTGCCCGGCGGTACGTTGGCCACGCCATCTGTCTTGGCAACCAGTGTGGCGTACTCCTTGGAGGTCGCCCACTCGGTGAAGGCGCGCGCGTCCTTGTCGTTCTTGGCACTGGTCGGAATTGCAAGGGCCCAGGAGTACAGCCATGCCGAACCTTTATCGGTGACTTCATGCGGTGCATAGGTGAAGCCTACGCTGTCGGCCACCTTGCTCTGAGACTTGTCGGTGACGAAGGAGCCGGCGACGCTGGCGTCGACCCAGATTGCGCACTTGCCACTGTTGAACAGTGCAAGATTTTCATTGAAGCCGTTGCTGGATGCACCGGGAGGGCCGTCTTTTTTCATGATGTTGACGTAGAAGTTCAGCGCGTCCTTCCACTCAGGCTGGTCGAACTGCGGTTTCCACTGCTCGTCGAACCAGCGCGCGCCGAAGGCGTTGGCCACCGTGGTGATCAGTGCCATGTTCTCACCCCAGCCAGCCTTGCCGCGCAGGCAAATGCCGTACTGTTCCTTGGATTTGTCGGTGAGCTTATCGGCGAACTCGTTGATCTGGGTCCAGGTCGGACGCTCGGGCATGGTCAGCCCCGCGGCCTTGAACAGGTCCTTGCGATAGTAGGTAATCGAGCTTTCGGCATAGAACGGCAGGGCGAACAGTTTGCCTTCCACCGATAGACCGTCACGCACCGAAGGGAATACATCGTCCACGTCATACGCAGCGGGCAGGCCATCCATCTCTTTGAGCCAGCCTTTGGCACCCCAGAGTGAGGCTTCGTACATGCCGATGGTCAGCACGTCGAACTGACCACCCTTGGTGGCGATATCCGTGGTCAGGCGCTGACGCAAGACGTTCTCTTCCAGGACGACCCACTTGAGTTTGATATCGGGATGCTGTTCTTCGAAGGTCTTGGACAACCGCTGCATGCGGATCATGTCGCTGTTGTTGACGGTGGCGATGGTCACATCACCTGCGCTGGCGCTGTTGCAGAGGGTCACGCCGAGAGTGAGACAGGTGCCAGCAAGGAGAACTTTTGCAGAGGTCTTCATTTATCACTCCTCTTCTTCGCCGGGAGGCGATAGAAGCATGGTTATTGTTTTTGTTCCTTCCGCAGACCAGGAAGAATGTCCAGTGATTACAACGGGCCGCACGGACGTTGACAAATCCTGCGGCACACTAAAACTGATACTTTCTTGCACTCGACGTTCAGGCGGCAACACAGCGAATCTGCGTTCCCACAGGCTGCGGCGCAGTTCCAGCGTAGTCCATCAGCAAGAAAGAGCAGGCAGATCAGTACAGGTTTTGTTCGGTCAGGCGCTGTACGGCGAGGCGTCTGTAGTGGGACGGGGTCATGCCCTTGAGTTTCTGAAAGCGTCGGTTGAAGTTGGAAATATTGTTGAAGCCGGACTCGAAGCAAACATCGGTCACCGGCTTGTCGCCATCGGCCAATAGCTCGCAGGACTTGCTGATGCGCAGGCGATTGACGAACTCGACAAAGCAGCGCCCGGTGGCCTGCTTGAACACGCGAGAGAAATAGGTGGGCTTCATGCCCAGATACTCAGCCACTTCTTCCAGCGGCAGCTCCCGGGCGTAGTGAGTGAAGATGTACTCCACCGCCTTGTTGGTGCGTTCCACCGCATGATCATCCGATAGCTCGGACGCCGTTGTTCCCGACAGCAGTTGGTAATCATCACTGGCGGCCAACAGTTCCAGCAGAATAAAAAAGTGCCCCAGGCGGGTTATGCCGCTGGAATCGGCGATTTTCTGCATCAGCTTAATGGCCTGACGAACCGTACGTCTGCAGCGAAACTCGATACCGTACTGCGCCCGCTCCAGCAACGGCCCCAGGGTTTTCAGCTCGGCGAACACCTGATTGCCGCTTTCCAGCAACTCCTCGGTGAAATTCACCAACATGTCACGTTTGGGCACCACCTGATCTTCATCGATCTGGCTGATCCAGTTGTGCGGCAGATTGGGACCTGTGAGGAATAACGTACCCGGATAAAAATTGCCGATGTAATCGCCAACGAACACCTTGCCGGAGCTGGCGACGATCAGGTGCAGTTCATATTCCTTGTGGAAATGCCAACGCACCAGTGGGCAGGGAAAGCCGTGTTCGCGGTAGATGATCGACAGACCGTTATGGTCGTCCATCAGCTCATAGGACGGGTCAGTGACTTTTGTTGTTTTGGTCATGCCGATGCCGGATGTGAAGAGTGGCGTAAGGCTTAATGTGCACTATTTCCCCTGTGCAATACAGCGGGGACCCTTCGACCAACTATCTCCACTCCGCGTTTAGCGCTTCGTTGCCTGCTCACGAGGTCCTGTTTTTGGCCTCGATCCACTGCGACATGTATTGCGTGCTTTTATGCCGATGATGGCGAAGCATCGCACCCGTAAAGTTTGCTGCGCGATGTGCCTCCAGGTGTTCCAGCAATTGGTGAATCCGTTTAATCAACGTCGCGCAATGCAGCTCTTGCCGAAAGCGCGCGTGCAGCACTTGCCAACCCGCGTGTTGAGCCCGCTGCCACAATGCCTGGTCCTTATAGAGTCGCACCGCGGCGTCGGCCAGTCCTTGGGCATTGTCGGCAATCAAACCGGGAAACGGCAGATCGCCGTGCATGGCCTCGGCCCCAACGGGCGTTGTGACCGTCGGGGTGCCACAGGCCATCGCATCCATCACCTTGCCCTTGATGCCTGCACCGAAACGCAATGGCGCCAGCGAAACCCTGGCATTGGCCATCACTTCCAGCGCGTCCTCAGCCCAGTCCATGATGTGAAAGCCCTGAGCGGCGTTGTGCAGCGCGGTGGCCTTGGGTGGGGTGTAAGCGCCATAGACGTGCAACTGTGCGCCGGGCAATTGCTGGCGAATCAGGGGCCAGATCGTCTGTCTCAGCCACAGCACCGCGTCCCAGTTCGGCGCATGGCGGAAATTGCCAATGGTCAGGAAGTGCGCGCGCTCCTCGAAGCCTTTGCCGGTATCGGAGATGTCGCGCAGCATCAATGGGCACCAGTGCAACAGCGTCTCGGGCACCCGGAAATAGCGGTTCAGGAAATCGATTTCCACATCGGAAACCACAAGGCTCAGGTCGCAGCGGTAGAACGAGGCCACTTCACGCTGTGCCAGATCCGTCACGGCCATGCGCGCAAACAGGGCCTCGCCAGGGGCAGCGAACAGTTCTTCGGTATTTTCGTGACCATTGGCCAGCAGCTCCTTGAGACGCTGATGCCGGCTGTGCCGCAGGCTCTGTAAGTCGCAGGTTTCCAGCACTCGAAGTGCATGTGGGGCGTGTTTCTCAACCCGCCAGCCGAACTGTTCCTCCATCAGGAATTGATCGAACAGCACCACATCAGGCTGAAGTTCGCTGACGAAGGTATCGAACGTGCTGCTGTTCAGTTCGATGGCCACCTCGGTGACGCCCAGAGTGGACAGCTCGGCCCTGCGTTCGCCCTCGCTGGCGGCGCTGGCGAAGGTGATCTTCCAGCCCTGTTCGAGAAAACAGTCGATCAGTTGCATGATGTGGCCGCTGGCCGCAGACGACCGGGGCTCCGGCCACACATAACCGATGATCAGCAGGTGAATGCGGCCTCCCGTATTGCTGGAACGTTCAGGCGCCAAGGATGCTATTGACCTTGTCGCGCAACTGGTCGATCGAAAAGGGTTTGCCGATCAGGTGCATTCCCGGCGGTACTTCAATGTTCTCGGCATAGCCACTGGCGAACAGAATCGGCAGGGAAGGGCGCAACTCGGCCGCTTTCTTCGCCAGCTGGATGCCGTCCATGTCGGGCAGTCCCTTGTCGGTCATCATCAGATCGATGATTTCGCCCTCATTCCCCAGGTAAGTCAGTGCTTGAGCGCCGTCGGCAGCCTCCAGTACCTGATACTCGAGCTCTTCGAGCACGTCGATGATCAGCATCCGGACGATGCTGTCATCTTCAACCACCAGAATCGTGCTGGTTGGGTCGGACATTAATATTTCCTTCAAATGGGCGAGAAACGGGGCAGCCGAAGTTCAGCCTCACCGCGTGAAAATCAAGCCAGTGATTGTGCCAACTTTAAGGTGTCAAAAATACGATTCAAATGAGTGTAATGGCGCATGGGAATCACTCAAACGTATATTACCTATACTCGCGCAAGAAATCTAAAGTCAGAAAATTCAGTAGGCTGTGTCAGATGTAGGAGTTTTTTCTTTAGGTTTACGGCAAACTCAGTGGTTTAGCCGAACTGCCCTGGGCCCCACGTGATGATCAACACCTCTGCCGTCGATGAGCAACGCTTTCGCAAACTTTTGAGCCGCAACGTCAGCTTGCCTTTGGCGGTTGGCGTACTCAGTGCTGCATTCTTCGTGTTTCTGATCACCTATCTGCTGTCGGTTATCCAGTGGGTCGAGCACACCGATCGTGTGATCAACAATGTCAACCGCTCACTCAAATTGTCGGTGGACATGGAAACCGGCATGCGTGGCTTCCTGCTGACCGGCGACGAGCGCTTTCTCGATCCTTACGAGGTCGCCAAGCCGAGCATCCTGGCCGAGCTTCAGGGGCTTGAAGAACTGGTCGCCGACAACCCTACGCAAGTTGATCGCTTTAAACGTCTGGCTGCCTTGCAGTCATCGTGGAACGAGTTCGCCCAGGAAATGATCGTGTTGCGCCGGACCGGTGGTGATTACACGACCCCGATCCAGAGTCGACGCGGCAAGCGCCTGACGGACGAAATCCGTGATCAATACGATGAGGCGGCCAACGTCGAGCATCAGTTGCGGCTGACGCGCAATACCGATGTCACTCACACTACCGTGCTGTCGGTTTCGCTCTACATCGCTTTCATTGTCATCGTCAGCGGGATTCTGGCTTGGGTCGGTCGTCGTGACATGACTACGCTTTCGACCACTTACGCATCCAACCTCAAGGCCCAGCAGGAAGACGCCGAGCGGCTGGCGCATATCGCCTGGCTGCGCAACGGTCAGAGCGAGCTGGCAGAACAGGTGATCGGCCAACTGACCTTGAACCTTCTGGGCCGTAATATCCTGCATTTCTTCGCCCAGCACCTGGGCGCCGTGGTCGCGGCAGTGTATGTGCGCCAGGAACATGGTGGCCTGGTGCGTGTGGCCTCGTATGGCTTTTCGCGTGAGCAGGAGTTGCAGGAGCAATCGATCTACAGCGGGGAAGGGGTGGTCGGCAAGGCGGCCGAGCAGGATCAGATCATTACCCTGAACGATGTCTCGCTGGACTATTTCAAGGTTACCTCCGGTCTGGGAGAAGGTTCGCCGCGCAGCGTGATCGTGGTGCCGACCAGCAACGACGATCAGGTCAATGGCGTCGTCGAGCTGGGCTTCCTGCGCGAGCTGACCGAGCGGGATATCGAATTCCTCGAACTGGTGGCCGACAACGTCGGGACGTCCATCGAGGCAGCCCGCTACCGTCAGCGATTGCAGGAAGTGCTGGCGGAAACCCAGCAACTCAACGAAGAATTGCAGGTTCAGCAGGAAGAATTGCGCACCGCCAACGAAGAGCTGGAAGAACAGTCGCGGATTCTCAAGGAGTCCCAGGCGCATCTTGAAACCCAGCAGGCGGAGCTGGAGCAGACCAACGAGCAACTGGCCGAACAGGGCAAGGCCTTGGCTGACCAGCGTGATGCGCTGGATCGTAACAACGAAGAGTTGCATGTGGCTCAGGTCGAGCTTGAGGCGCGTGCTGATGAACTGCAGCGCTCCAGCAAGTACAAGTCCGAATTCCTCGCCAACATGTCCCATGAGCTGCGCACCCCGCTGAACAGCTCGCTGATTCTGGCAAAATTACTCGCCGAGAATCCTCAGGACAATCTCACCGCCGAACAGGTCAAGTTCGCCGAGTCGATCTACTCGGCTGGCAACGATCTGTTGAACCTGATCAACGACATTCTCGACATTTCCAAGGTCGAGGCCGGCAAACTGGACATGCGCCCCGAACACAGCAGCGTCAGCCGGCTGGTCGAAGGTCTGCGTATGACCTTCGAGCCGTTGGCGGCCGAAAAACGTCTGCAGTTCTCGGTCGAGATTCAGCCAGGCGCACCGGTTTCCCTGTATACCGACCGCCAGCGTCTGGAGCAGATTCTCAAGAACCTGCTGTCCAACGCAGTCAAGTTCACTGAAACCGGCGCCGTGAGCCTCACCGTTTCACGTCAGCCTGGCGAAGGCATCGCCTTTACCGTGCGCGATTCTGGCATTGGTATTGCCGAGGATCAGCAGCAAGGCATTTTCGAAGCGTTCCGTCAGGCCGATGGCACCACTAACCGCCGCTACGGTGGCACAGGACTGGGGCTGTCGATTTCCAGGGATCTGGCGCGGTTGCTGGGCGGCTCGATTTCGGTGACCAGTGAACCGGGGCAGGGCAGCATCTTTACGCTGGTGCTGCCTGAGGAGTATGTCGAGCAGGAACCGTCGCAGTACGCCGACCATTCATCGGTAGTGGCCCATGTCGCGCCGACGCCGACACCGGTTACAGCCGTCGCACAGGCCCCCCTACAGGTCACCACGGCGACAGCTCAGCATATCCCCCGGTTCGCCGACGACCGCGAACTGGCGCCATTCAGCAAACGTTGCATTCTGGTGATCGAGGATGAGGTGCGCTTTGCCCAGATCCTCTACGACCTTGCTCACGAACTGGGTTACCACTGCCTGGTCGCGCATGGCGCCGACGAGGGCTTCGAACTGGCCTCCACTCTGCTGCCGGACGCGGTGCTGCTGGACATGCGCCTGCCCGATCATTCGGGGTTGACCGTGTTGCAGCGTCTGAAGGAGATGCCGTCCACGCGGCACATTCCGGTGCATGTCATTTCGGTGGAGGACCGTCAGGAAGCTGCCCTGCAAATGGGCGCCATCGGCTATGCGGTTAAGCCGACCACCCGCGAAGAACTCAAGGACGTGTTCGCCCGCCTGGAGGCCAAGCTCACGCAGAAAGTCAAGCGCGTGCTGCTGGTCGAGGATGACGCCTTGCAGCGCGACAGCATCGCCCGGCTGATTGGCGATGACGATATCGAAATCACTGCCGTAGGGTTTGCCCAGGATGCGCTGGAGCTGCTGCGCGATAATGCCTACGACTGCATGATCATCGATCTGAAACTGCCGGACATGCTGGGCAATGATCTGCTCAAGCGCATGTCTACCGATGAAATCTGCGCATTCCCGCCGGTCATCGTCTATACCGGACGAAACCTGACCCGTGATGAAGAGGCGGAGCTGCTCAAGTACTCGCGCACCATCATCATCAAAGGGGCGCGCTCGCCGGAACGGTTGCTCGACGAGGTCACGCTGTTCCTGCACAAGGTGGAGTCGCAGCTGTCCAACGAACGGCAGAAGATGCTCAAGACGGCGCGCAGCCGGGATCGTGTGTTCGAAGGGCGCAAGATTCTGGTGGTCGATGACGATGTGCGCAACATCTTCGCGCTGACCAGCGCGCTGGAACACAAGGGCGCTATCGTTGAAGTCGGCCGCAACGGCCTGGAAGCCATCGAAAAGCTCAACACCGTGGAAGACATTGATCTGGTGCTGATGGACGTGATGATGCCTGAAATGGACGGCTTCGAAGCCACTGCACAGATCCGCAAGAACCCGCGCTGGCGCAAGCTGCCGATCATCGCGGTGACTGCCAAGGCCATGAAAGACGATCAGGACCGCTGCCTGCAAGCCGGCTCCAACGATTATCTGGCCAAGCCCATCGATCTGGACCGGTTGTTCTCTTTGATCCGTGTCTGGCTGCCCAAAATGGAACGTATCTGAATGAATCAAATCAATTGATGACGCCCTTTGAGAGACCAGGTTTTACCGATGCCCCATGAGCGAAATACCGAGATCGAAATTCGATTGCTGATCGAGGCGATCTACCTGAAATACAGCTACGATTTTCGCGATTATTCGGGGGCGTCGGTGAAGCGACGTGTCGCTCATGCGCTGACTCAGTTCGAGTTGAAAACCATATCGGCGCTGCAGGAGCGAGTCTTGCACGACCCCTCGGCGTTCATGCAGCTGTTGCAGTTTCTGACGATTCCAGTCAGCGAGATGTTTCGTGATCCGTCGCACTTCCTGGCCATACGTCAGGAAGTCGTGCCGCTGCTCAAGACCTACCCTTCGCTGAAAGTCTGGATCGCTGGATGCAGCACCGGGGAAGAGGTCTATTCGATGGCCATTCTGCTGCGGGAGGAAGGGTTGCTGGACCGCACGATCATCTATGCCACCGACATCAATCCCAGTTCGCTGGAAAAGGCCAAGCAGGGCATCTTTTCGATGGAAAGTATCCGTGGCTATAACGAAAACTATGTGAAGGCGGGCGGTAAGCGGCTGTTTTCCGACTACTACACCGCTGCCTACGATTACGCCATTTTCGACAAGACCCTGCGCGAAAATGTGACGTTTGCCGATCACAGTCTGGCCACCGACAGTGTGTTTTCCGAAACCAACCTGATCTCCTGCCGCAATGTGCTGATCTACTTCAACAAGAAGCTGCAGGACAGAGCGTTCGGGCTGTTTCAGGAGTCGCTGTGCCATCGCGGATTCCTGGTACTGGGCAGCAAGGAGACGCTGGAGTTCTCGGGCTTCAAAGACGGATTCGAACCACTGGTCAAACAAGAACGGATCTATCGCAAATCATGAGGACGGCCTTTCCCGGTACCGATTCTGACCCGCCAGCATTACCCAGAGTGAACGCGATTGTCGTCGGCGCATCTGCCGGCGGTGTAGAAGCATTATTGAAGATTTTCAGGCCGTTACGCAGAGGCTTCACGTTGCCCATCATCGTGGTGCTGCACGTGCCCGATGAGCGTCGCAGCCTGCTGGCCGAGGTGTTCGGCTCGAATCTGGCGATACCTGTGAAAGAGGCGGATGACAAAGAAGTGATTACGCCTGGCACTCTCTATTTCGCTGCACCCGGGTATCACCTGTCGGTGGAGGAGGATTTGACGCTGTCCTTCAGTCAGGAGGAGCGCGTGTATCACTCGCGTCCCAGCGTCGACATTCTCTTTGAGTCTGCGGCCGATGCTTACGAAGCCAGGCTGGCAGGCGTGCTGCTGACCGGCGCTAATAACGACGGTGCCAGAGGCATCGCACGCATCAGGGAATACGGTGGTCTCACCGTCGTTCAGGATCCGGCACAGGCGTTGGCGCGTGCCATGCCCGAGGCCGCACTGGCCTTGCATACACCGGACTTTCTGTTGTCTTTGGCCGACATTGGCCAGTTGCTTGTCGAGCTGGAACGAATCGCATGTTGAGTGAAATTAAAGCCAAGTTGCTGATCGTCGATGATCTGCCGGAAAACCTGCTCGCCCTTGAAGCATTGATCAAGCGCGAGGATCGTCAGGTCTATAAGGCGCTGTCTGCGGACGAAGCGTTGTCGCTGTTGCTGGAACATGAGTTCGCCATGGCCATTCTCGACGTGCAGATGCCGGGCATGAACGGCTTCGAGCTGGCCGAGATGATGCGCGGCACCGAAAAGACCAAGAACATTCCCATCGTCTTCGTCAGCGCTGCCGGACGCGAGTTGAACTACGCCTTCAAGGGTTACGAAAGCGGTGCGGTGGATTTTCTGCACAAGCCGCTGGACATCCATGCGGTGAAAAGCAAGGTCAACGTCTTCGTTGATCTGTATCGCCAGCGCAAGGCCATGAAACAACAGGTCGAAGAGCTCGAACGCAGTCGGCAGGAGCAGGAGGCACTGCTGCGTGAACTCAAGTCCACGCAAAACGAACTGGAACGTGCCATTCGTATGCGCGATGACTTCATGTCGATCGTCTCCCACGAGGTGCGTACGCCGCTCAACGGCTTGATCCTGGAAACCCAGCTGCGCAAGTTGCATTTGGCCAAGGACAACGCGTCGGCCTTTACCATGGACAAGCTCAAGGCCATGGTCGAGCGCGACGAACGACAGATTCAGAGCCTCATTCGCCTGATCGAAGACATGCTGGATGTCTCGCGGATTCGCACCGGGAAGCTATCGATCCGTACGAGCGCGTTCGATCTGTCCGAGCTGGTGGTCAACCTGGTGGAAAGTTATTCCGCCCAGATCGCCGCCGCGCAAAGCGTGGTCACGCTGCATGCCGGCGAGCCTGTGATCGGTGTCTGGGACGAGTTCCGCATCGAGCAAGTGATAGCCAACCTGCTGACCAATGCCCTGCGTTATGGCGCGCACAAGCCTATTGATGTGCGTATCTACAGTGAAGGCAACGAGGCGCGAGTCGAGGTCAGGGACCAGGGCATCGGTATTAGCGCGGAGAATCAGAAACGCATCTTTCAACAGTTCGAACGGGTTTCAGCCAGTCACGCGGTGTCAGGCCTGGGTCTGGGCCTGTTTATTTCCGATCAGATCGTGTCGGCCCATGGTGGCACGATCACGGTCGAAAGCGAGGAGGGCTGCGGCTCGATGTTCCGCGTCAGCCTGCCGCTCTGAACCCTGTTGCGTCTGCATTCGCCCGGGTTAGAGCGTTGCGTTTAATGCCTCTTACGGTGCTGTTGAATGTCCCGTGTACGCCTGAGTAAATATCTGATTTATCTGCGCAACCTCTAGAGCGGGCCATGGTCGTAATGGCAGCTATTTATAAGATTGAAGGCGTTCCAATGAGCTCTGATGCTGAAAATGTCGTCCTGATCGTCGAAGACGAGCCGCTGATTCTGATGCTGCTCTCCGACTATCTGTCGGGGGAGGGTTATCGGGTGTTGCAGGCGGAAAACGGCGAGCAGGCTTTTGAAATTCTCGCGACCAAGCCGCACTTGGACCTGATGATTACCGACTACCGTCTGCCGGGCGGGGTGTCCGGCGTGATGATCGCCGAACCCGCCGTGAAACTGCGACCGGAGCTGAAAGTCATTTTCATCAGCGGCTATCCTGCGGAAATCGTCGAGACGGGCAGCCCGATCGTGGGCAAGGTACCCATCCTGGCCAAGCCGTTCACGATGGAAACCTTGCGCTCGAAGATCCAGAGTCTGTTGCAATGATCATCGGCTGATCAGGCAGGGACGCATGTGCTCGCGATGCCGGTTGCACGCAATGGCACCGGTCCAATGCCCCAACGGCTTGGCGGCCACTCACCACCGATGTGTCGGCAGTGAAAGGCGAGCCGCCTGTTTGACGCTGTTATCTGGCTACCCCTCAATCATTTTCCGAACTTTTGCGGTCAACTGGTCGAAAGCGAAGGGTTTGGTGATCATCTGCATGCCTTCCTCAAGAAAACCTGCTCGCGTACCTGCGTTTTCTGCGTACCCGGTGATGAACAGCACCCTCAATTCGGGTCGTAACTGGCGAGCGATGTCGGCCAGTTGCCGGCCATTCATGCCGGGCAGCCCGACGTCGCTGATCATCAGGTCGATGCGCTGGCCAGATTCCAGAATCGGCACGGCGCCAACGGCATCGCCTGCCTCCAGATACGCATAGCCCAGTTCGCTGAGGACCTGACTGACCAATGCGCGTACGGCCTGATCATCTTCCACGATCAGGATGGTCTCGCCGTCGCGGGCTTCGATGGTCTGACCATCAAAGCGAATGTCCTCGGCCTCTTTCTCGCCTTGAAAGCGTGGCAGGAACAGTTGCACGGTCGTACCGTGGTCAACCTGGCTTTGGATGGAAACATGGCCCCGGGACTGTTTGGTGAAGCCGTAGATCATCGACAAACCGAGCCCCGTGCCCTGACCGATTGGCTTGGTGGTGAAAAAGGGGTCGAACGCTCGAGTGATGACGTTTTCCGGCATGCCGCAACCTGTATCGGTAACGCTGAGCACCACGTAATCGCCCGGGAGCAAATTCTCGTGGGCATTGGTGAACGGCCGGTCGAGTCTGCGATTGAACGTCTCGATCATCAACATGCCGCCGCTGGGCATGGCATCCCGCGCGTTCAGCACCAGGTTGAGCAGGGCACTCTCCAGTTGATTGGGGTCGGCTTCTGCGGTCCAGAGCTGCGGGTCCAGGCACATGTCCAGGCGCACGCTTTCATTGACGCTGCGATGCAACAGCTCGCCCATAGCGTTGACCAGTTCGTTCATCTCTACAGGTTTGGAATCCAGCGATTGGCGCCGGGAAAACGCCAATAGCCGATGGGTCAGTGCCGCAGCGCGATTGGCCGAGGTCACGCCCAGATCGATCAGCCCGTCGAGATCATCGATACGCCCACGCGCTACACGGCGCCTGAGCAGTTCCAGGCTGCCAATGATGCCCGTGAGCATGTTATTGAAGTCATGGGCGATACCGCCGGTGAGCTGACCCACGGCTTCCATCTTCTGGGACTGACGCAGCTCTTCTTCGTTATGACGCAGTTGCGAAGTGCGCTCCTCGACTTGCTGTTCGAGCGATTCGTTCAGTTTGCGCAGTTGGGTTTCGGCCTGTTTGCGCTCGGTAATATCGGACGTAACCCCGGCGAGCAAACTGACCCGGCCGTTGCGTGCGCGAATGGCGCGGGCGCGTACATCGACCCAGTGCAGCGAGCCGTCGGGCCAGACATTGCGGAACTCGATAATGAAATCGTGGCCGGTATCGAGGGCGTCTTGCAGCGCCGATTGCATACGAGGCTGGTCGGCGGCATACACCGACTCCAGCCATTGGTGATAATTGAAGGGCGCTGGTTCGTCGCGCCCGTAGTGCGTCTTGCTGATGTCCGAGCAATCGAGTTTCAGAAATTCGGCCTCCAACTGCCAGGCGCCCAGGCTACCGGCCTTGAGGGCGTGCTGCAGGCGCTGCTCACTCTCGAGCATGTCCTCCATGCGGCCGCGCGCCTCGTATTGCCTTCGTCGGCCCCGCACGGCGGTGGTTACCAGGCTGACCAGCGTCGCCGGATGAAAGGGACGCTCGAGGAAGGTCACGTTGCCCAACAGTTTGCCCAGTCGCGCCGAGGGATTGTCTTCAGGACCGCCGTGATGAGTCAGCAGTACGACGGGTAAATCCGACCATGCCGGTTGATGGTTCAGCAGGCTGAGCAAAGGGTTGAGATCGACCCCGCGCAACGCTTCATCGGCAATGATGGCAAGACCGGCGCCTGAGGCCATTTCCTTGCATAGGTCGGTCAAGTCGTGGGTGATCAGCGCCGGGAAGCCTGCCTCCTGCAGGATTCTCAACGCGATCTGACTGTCCCGCCCTTGCGGAGCCAGGATGATTGCACGTTCCGCCAGCTGTCCCGGCGTGCTCACGCGTCCTCGTCCCGCAACAGTGGATTGCCTTCGCCGAAATAATGCGGCACGCCGCGCAGTACGCCCTGGAATGCATCCAGTGGAGCACCGATTTTCATACCGGAGCCACTGATGCGGTATTCGCGAATGGTCGATTCATGGGTACCTGTGCGTTTCTTGATGATGGAGATGGCGCGCCGGACTTTGCCCAGCGCTTCGAAGTAACGCAACAGAATCACGGTGTCGGCCAGATAGGTGATATCGACCGGAGCACGCATATCGCCCACCAGGCCGTGCTGTGCGACCGTCATGAACGTCGAAGCGCCCTGACGGTTGAGGTAGAGCAACAGTTCATGCATGTGCAGCACCAGCGCGTTCTCTTCCGGCATCGCCGCCTGATAGCCATTTAGGCTGTCGATGATCACGGTGCGGATCTGCTTCTCGTCCACGCTGCGACGGACGCGGTGGGCGAACTCGCCAGGGGACAGTTCGGCAGCATCCACTTGCTCGACCAGCAGATTGCCGGTTCGCTGCAACGCCGCCAGGTCGATCCCGATCTTCTTCATGCGTTCGAACAGCAGGCCCATTTCTTCGTCGAAAATGAACAGACCGACCCGTTCGCCGCGTAAGACGGCCGCCGCTGCGAACACCATGGAAATAAGCGATTTGCCGGTCCCGGCCGGACCCAGGATCAAGGTGCTGGAGCCACTGTCGATGCCACCGCCGAGCAGCGCATCGAGTTCCGGAATATTGCTGCTCAACTGACTGCTCGCGTAACCGCTGCGATGCTCGGCGGCCACCAGACGCGGGAATACATGAATGCCGTCGGCCATGATGTTGAAGTCGTGATAGCCGCCGCGATATTTCTGCCCGCGATATTTCACCACCCTCAGGCGCCGCCGCTCGGCGCCATAGGCGGGTGTCAGCTCTTCAAGGCGGATCACCCCATGGGCCACGCTGTGGACGGTCTTGTCCAAGGCCTCGGTAGTCAGGTCGTCGAGCAGAATCACCGTGGCGTCATAGCGCGCAAAGTAGTGCTTGATCGCCAGGATCTGCCGACGGTAGCGCAACGAACTCAGTGCCAGCAGGCGGATCTCCGACAGGCTGTCGATGACCACGCGTGTCGGCTTGACCCGCTCGACCACCTCGAAGATTTGCCTGGTCGCTTCGCCCAGTTCAAGGTCGGAGGAATACAGCAGACTTTGCTGATGCTCGGCATTGAGCAGATCTTCGGGCGGCGTGAGTTCGAATACCTCGATGTGCTGGTCGAGCTCCCAACCATGCGAACGTGCGCCGTCGCGCAACTCGCGTTCTGTTTCGGAAAGAGTGATGTAGAGACCGCGCTCACCTACAACAGCGCCCGCCAGGAGAAACTGAAGGGCCACGGTGGTCTTGCCGGTTCCGGGTTCTCCTTCCAGAAGAAACACATGACTGCGTGAAAGACCTCCAGCGAGGATGTCGTCCAGGCCCACAATGCCGGTAGCCGCTTTTGATGTACTCAAGAATCGCCCTCTTGCGACCTGAAAAGAGCGATGATCACCGCGTAAATGCGGTTCTTCGCTGCCATCTCACTGGACCCTTGCCGCTGTTCGCCGTTCAGTTTATCTGGGCTTCACAAGGGGGCAGACGAGCTTTTCAAGCGCTTTGCTGTCCGGCCAATGGCGCAACCGTGGCCTGCGGCAATCGCACCGCCTTGGTATAGTCCGACGTCCGGAAGTTTCAATCCACACAGCTATTCAAGGATCAATGCCGTGTCCGACTACAGCGCTTTCAAGGTCGGGCTGACCGACCATATCGCCCACGTACAAATCAGCCGCCCGGAAAAGATCAATGCCATGAACGCGGCATTCTGGAGTGAGATCATCGAGGTTTTTCAGTGGATCGAAGACACCGATGAGGTGCGCGTGGTGGTGCTCAGCGGCGCGGGCAAGCATTTTTCTTCAGGCATCGACCTGACGCTGCTGGCGTCGGTCGCCAACGAGCTGGGCAAGGATGTCGGCCGCAACGCGCGAATGCTGCGGGGCAAAATCTTGCAGATGCAGGCGTCTTTCAACGTTGTCGACCGCTGCAGCAAGCCAGTGCTTGCCGCCGTGCAGGGCTATTGCATCGGTGGCGCCATCGACCTGATCAGTGCCTGTGACATGCGTTACGCAGCGGACGATGCCCTGTTCTCTATCCGAGAAATCGACATGGGCATGGCAGCCGATGTCGGCACGCTGCAGCGCCTGCCCAGGCTGATCGGCGACGGCATGATGCGGGAAATGGCCTACACCGGGCGCAACGTCAAGGCGGACGAGGCGCTGCGCATCGGTCTGGTGAATCGTGTCTTCATGAGCCACGATCAATTGCTGGACGGCGTGTTCGCTATGGCTGGCGAAATCGCTGCAAAATCGCCGATCGCCATCACCGGCAGCAAGCGCATGATTGCGTACATGCGCGATCACAGCGTCGATGATGGTCTCGAATACGTTGCCACCTGGAACGCTGCCATGTTGCAATCGGCGGACCTGAAGCTGGCGATGGTGGCCCACATGGGTAAGCAGAAGCCGGTCTTCGATAATTGACTGCGGAGCGGGTTTCGCAGGCGCCTGCCATCGACGCCTGTCCGGACACCGACTGAGGAGCCGGATGGCGGCGGACAGGTTTTTGAACAGAGGAGTTCTTTCATGACGCGCCCCAGGCGTTGGACCACCGCCGTGCTGGATACTCAGGCAACGGGCGGCTGGGCCGTGGTCCACAGTGACCAGGGTTTTCTGCAAGACGACAACGGGGTGATGTTCCCCCGCGAATGGCTAAAGGGTCTGGATTTGCCTTTGAGCAGTGAGCACGGGATCGGCCATTTCGATGGCGAGCCGGTTTATGTGCTGGTGCTCAAGCAGGCAGTCTTGCTGGAAGGCATGGGTTGGCAGACGTTGCGCCAGTTCATGCTGGCCGACGATGCCGATGTGTTTCAGATGCTCGGTTACGCCGCGCAGATCAGCACCTGGGCACGCGAGCATCGTTTCTGCGGCAGCTGCGGTCAGCCCATGCAGCAGGTGCCGGGTGAGCGGGCCATGTATTGCCGGGACTGCGACCTGCGCTCGTATCCGCGAATCTCGCCGAGCATGATCGTGTTGATTACCCGCGGCGACGAGGTGCTGCTGGCGCGTTCCCCGCGTTTCGTGACCGGTGTCTACAGCACGCTGGCCGGGTTTGCCGAGCCTGGAGAGGCTGCAGAAGACTGCGTGCGTCGCGAGGTCATGGAAGAGGTACAGGTCAAGGTCCGGAATATCCAGTACAAGGGCAGCCAGTGCTGGCCCTTTCCCCACTCGATGATGCTGGGCTTTCATGCGGAATACGACAGCGGCGAGATCGTGCCTCAGGCCGACGAGATCGAAGATGCGCAGTGGTTCAGCATCCACGACATGCCACCTTTACCGGCGAGTCGGTCCATTGCGCGCTATCTGATCGACCTCTATCTGGCCCAGCGCTCAGGCGCCGCTGAACCAGTGCTGCCAGGCCAGGCGGACAGTTAAACCGAGGACCACGGTAATGAATACAGGGCGGATGAATTTGGCGCCGCCCTGAATTGCCGTCCGCGCACCCAGAAATGCGCCCACCATCAACGCCAGCCCCATGACCAGACCGATGACCCAGTCCACCGAGCCATTGACCGCGAAGATCACGAGTGCGGCGGCATTGCTGACGAAATTCATGCTTCGTGCCACACCGCTGGCCTTGACCAGGTCGACCGGGTACATCAGCAGTGTACTGACCGTCCAGAATGCCCCAGTGCCAGGCCCCGCCACGCCGTCGTAGAACCCCAGGCCCAGTCCTTGTGGCAGCTGCCATTTGCGCTTGATCGGCGCGTTGTTGTCCAGCGGCGCCTTGGGCGTCCCGCCGAACAGCAGGTACAGGCCGCAGCCGAAAACGATCACGGGCAGCATCTGGTTCAGCAGTTCGGCAGGCAGATAATGCGCAACCACGGCCCCGATCAAAGCACCGACAGCGGTGCCGATCAATGCAAGGGTCCACTGTCTGGGGTGAAACAGCTTGCGCCGGTAGAAGGTGAGCCCTGCTGTGGCGGAGCCGAAGGTCGAGCTGAGTTTGTTGGTGCCCAGCACCAGATGCGGCGGCAGACCTGCGGTCAACAGAGCAGGGGTGGTCAGCAGGCCGCCACCTCCGGCAATGGCATCGATGAAACCGGCAACGAAAGCGACAACGGCAAGCACCACCAGTGTGATGGGATCTACGGTAAGTTCGAACGGCATGGCAGCGGGCTTACTAGGCAGATGGGCAGAGGGGCTGCCCGGAAGTGCGACATTCTACCTGTAAGCCCTGAGCCATTGCAGAGCGTAACGGTGCTTTTATTTATTGACGCTGTAGCGACGCCTTTAATCGCCTGTTGTATTTTTCGCGAATGAATTCGCTCCCACAGCAGGTCACCGTTCAGCCCTTCCTTTCACGTGTTACCCAAGCTCAAACCTCTGACACAGTCACCCAGCGCATCTCTTTGGCAGCCACTCGAATCGCCGTCGCCAACCGCTCGACTTCCAGCGCTTCGGCAAAATCCGGGCCTTCGCTGGTTTGGCCACATAGCGCCTGGATCAGCGCACGCACCTCCAGAGTCTTCAGCTCGTTGTAGCCCAACTGATGCCCCGGTGCCGGGCAAAACGCTGCATAACCGGGCTGCGCCGGTCCTGCCAGAATTTGCTGGAAGCCATCCCGGCCCGGCGCTCCAGCACGGTACAGGCGCAATTCGTTGAGCCGTTCCTGATCGAACGACAGCGTGCCCCTGGTGCCGCCGATTTCAAAACTCAGGTGATTCTTGTAGCCGTGTTTCAGCCAACTGCTGCCGAATGTCCCACGGGCACCATTGGCGAAACGCAGCAGGGCGTAGGTCTGGTCATCGACGGCAATCTTGCGCTGCTGCGGGCTGCCGCCCTCTGCAGGGCGCTGAGCATGTACGGTTTGCGAGTCGGCACATACCGACTCGATATCGCCCAGCAGGTAGCGGGCCATTGCCAACAGGTGACTGCCCAGATCTGCAAGCGCGCCTCCGGCATGAGCCTGCTCACAGCGCCAGGACCACGGTGATTGCGGGTCGCCCATGAAGTCCTCGCTGAACTCCCCCTGAAAACTGATGATCTGCCCCAATTCGCCGCTTTCGATCATGTTTCGGGCCAGACCAATAATCGGGTTGTGCTGATAGTTATAACCGACGCGCGTCACGACGCCGGCTTTCACCGCTGCGCTGTGCATGGCCCGCGCTTGGTCGAGGCTGACAGCCAGTGGCTTCTCGCAATACACCGCTTTGCCGGCTTCGAGGGCGGCCATCGCCATGGGGCAATGCAGATGATTGGGCGTGGTAATGGCCACCAGATTGACGGCTGGATCGCTGATTAATTGTTGCCAATCAGCGTGACTGTGGTCGAACCCCCAAGCCCGCGCGCAGTGCTCGGCCCGGGCGGCATCGGCGTCGGCCAGCGCATGGAGTTTGAGGTTGACCGGCAAATCGAAGGTGGTGCGGGCATTCTGGAAAGCCAGCGCATGCGCCCGCCCCATGAAGCCGGTGCCGATCAGGCCTATGCCTAAATCGGGAAGCGATGACTGGCGCATGACGACGTCCTTTAAGGCGTATTGTTGTGCGCAAAAATGTATTCGCTGGATGTTCTGGATGGAATCTTTATTCCATCAGATAACCCTCAGATTCACCTCAGTCCAGCGTCTATAGGAAACGTCGGAGGTCACGACGGCAGCGAAGGCGGTGGTTCAGCGGCGTCTTCACTGACTGACACCCCGCGTTCACCGTCAAACCAGCGGGTGCAAGAAGGCGCCCTGGGTGAGGTTCAGCCCATCAAGACAAAAAGCCGCCATCCACATTCAACGCGACACCTGTGGTGTAGCTCGACGCATCGCTGGCCAGGTACAGCACGGCGCCGGCCATCTCACTGGGTGCGGCAACGCGCCTGAGCGGGATCTGGGCCAGCGCGGTGTTGAGAATGTTCTCGTTGCTGACCAGCGCTGAGGCGAATTTGGTGTCCGTCAACCCTGGTAGCAGCGCGTTGCAGCGGATACCGAACTGTGCGCACTCCTTGGCGAAGACCTTGGTCATGTTGATCACTGCCGCTTTGGTCACCGAGTAGACGCCTTGAAAAACGCCCGGCGAGACGCCGTTGATCGACGCTACGTTGATGATGCTGCCACCGCCGTGTTCACGCATCAGCCTGCCGGCTTCGACCGACATGAAAAAGTAGCCGCGAATGTTGACGTCCACCGTCTTCTGAAACGCCCCTGGATCGGTGTCCAGCACATTGCAGAACTGCGGGTTGGTTGCAGCGTTGTTGACCAGAATGTCGAGCCTGCCGAACTCTTCCCGAATCCGTGCGAAGACGCCATTGATCTGCTCCATCTCGCCGATATGGCAGGCAATTGCCGTGGCCTTGCCGCCGTCTGCGATGATCGCATCGGCGACGTGCTGGCAGCCTTCAAGCTTGCGGCTGGAGACGATGACATGAGCACCTTGTTGCGCCAGCAGCTTGGCAATCGCCTCACCGATGCCGCGGCTGGCGCCGGAAACAAAAGCAATCTTGCCGTCGAGGTCGAACAGTTGGGTCTTTGACATGGTGTCTTCCTTATCCTGTCGCAATCGTTGTCAGAGGCTTGAACGGTCGAGCACTTGCAGCGCCATGTGTTCCAGCAGCTTGTTCATGTGGATGAACTGGGCGAAGCGCTTGTCCTGGGTCTGTCCGTGGAAAAAACGGTAGTAGATCTGCTGCACGATGCCCGCCAGGCGGAACAGTCCATAGGTGTAATAAAAATCGAAATTGTCGATGCGAATGCCCGAGCGCTCGGCGTAGTACGCGACAAATTGCTCGCGTGTCAGCATGCCTGGCGCATGGCTCGGTTGACGGCGCATCAATTGCACGGGGGCGGGGTCGTCAGCCTGAATCCAGTAAGCCAGACTGTTGCCCAGGTCCATCAGAGGATCGCCCACCGTAGTCAGTTCCCAGTCCAGTACACCGATGATCTGCATCGGGTTTCGAGGGCTCAGAATCACGTTGTCGAAGCGGTAGTCGTTGTGCACCAGGCTTGAAGTCGGGTGGTCGGCAGGTTTTTTCTCATCCAGCCACCGCGCCACTTTTTCCCAGCTCGGCGCGTCTGCGGTGCGGGCTTTCTCGTAGCGCTCGGTCCAGCCGCGAATCTGCCGTGCCACGTAGCCCTCCGGCTTGCCAAGATTACCCAGGCCGCACGCGGTGTAGTCGACCCGGTGCAGGTCCACCAGCTTGTCGATGAAGCTCTCGCAAAGCGCCTCGGTTTGCGCGGCGTCGAAACCCAGCTCGGGCGGCAGCTCGGAACGCAGAATGATTCCCTCAACCCGCTCCATGACATAAAACTCAGCGCCGATCACCGATTCGTCGGTGCAGTGCAGATAGGCTTTGGGGCAGTAAGGAAAAGCATCCTTGAGCTGATTGAGAATGCGAAACTCACGGCCCATGTCGTGGGCGCTTTTGGCTTTATGGCCAAATGGCGGGCGACGCAGTACGAACTCCTGTTCGGGGTATTTGAGCAGGTAGGTGAGGTTGGAGGCGCCACCGGGAAACTGACTGATTCGGACGCTGCCGCTCAGCCCGCAAATGCGTGCTTTGAGGTAAGGATCGATCAACGCAGCATCGAGTTCTTCGCCGGATCGGACCTGGGTGGACTGGTCGGTTAGCGCCATGCTTATCCCTGCTGTTTATTTTCGATTGTCAGGATCATTGGCTAATCTAATCTGCGCCCGGCGTCGGCAACAACCAGCGCGTGGCTTTATTGGTAAGCGTGTTGCTGGTCGATCAGCCGTTTTGATCAGCCATCGAGAAACCATCAGGCAAAAAAAACCGAAGCCGCCTGGCTTCGGTTTTCAACGGCGCCTGAGCGATCAGGAAGGAAACAGTTCGCTCAGTTTCATCGCCAGCATCATGTCGCCTTCAGCGCGCAGCTTGCCGCCCATGAACGCTTGCATGCCATCGGTTTCACCGCTGACGATGCCCTGCAGGGTTTCGCCGTCCATCACCAGGGTGACTTGAGCGTCCGGATTCTCGCCTTCCTGCAACTCGCAGGTCTTGTCCTTGACGATCAGGGAGAAATTCCTGGTTTCATCGATGCGAAAACCGAACACCAGGTCCAGGCCCGCAGCGGCATCCGGGTTGAACTTGGCTTTCATTGCTTGTACGGCATCGGCTACGGAGGTCATGGTGTCATCCTTTTATATGAGTGATTGCAGGCACCTTGCGGGTGCGATTGGCCGGGCTCAGCGGTAAGTGATGAGCTCCGGCGCCTTCATCAGTTGCAGGTGTGCATAACTGTTGAAGGAAGCCAGTGACACCTCGCGACCACGAAACTTGAGCTGGTTGAGCGAGGTGTTGACGATTTGCCAATTGAGCTCGAACGCCTGACGTGCCGGCATCCGGGTGATCAGGTGGAGCAGGGCGGTAATGGTGCCTGCGGAAGTGAACACGGCAATGCGCTCATTGGGGCTTGCGCTGTCCAGAATGCGGTCGAGGCCGGACTGCACCTGCGCAACGAACGCCAGCCAGCTCTGAAGCGCTGGTGTGTCGTATTGTCCGTCCAGCCAGCGATCAATGATCAGGGCGAACAGGCGTTGGAATTCGACGCGGTTATGCGTGGCATTGCGCATGATATCCAGTGCTTCCGGCTCATGGGGCAGCATCGCCGGCAGCAGGGCGCGGATCACCGCTTCAGCGTCGAATTCGTTGAATGCCGCATCGGTTTCCAGTACTGGCCCTGTCAGGCCTGCGGCCTCCAGCTGGGCGATAACCGTTTCGGCGGTATGCCGCTGACGGAACAGGCTCCCCGAAATGCACCGATCAAAGCGTAGATCCAGTTCCGCCAGATGCGCACCGAGGACTTCGGCCTGGCGATAACCGGTCGGCGAGAGGACGTCGTAATCGTCCGCACCGAAGGAGGCCTGGCCATGTCTTATCAGATAGATGCTGCCCACGGACGCGTCATCCCGGCACATTGAAAGTGCTGCGAGGTTATGAGCGCGGCGCCGGGTCTGTCAATAAAAAACATACGCTTGTTTGAATTGCCCGATGCCACGATGTTTGACAGTCGTCCTGCTGGCTCGGCGCAGGGCGCGCCGGTATGCTGGGTCCATTCGCGATCCTGTCCCGGATCTATGTGCAGGTAAGGAGTTTCTGTGGAGTTTATTTTCGATTACGCCAGCTTTCTGGCGAAAACCGTCACTGTGGTGATCGCCATCATCGTGGTGCTGGTGGCGATAGCATCAATGCGTGGCCGGGGTCGACGCAGCAGTGGCGGTCAGTTGCACGTGACCAAGCTCAATGATTTCTACAAAGGGCTGCGTGACCGTCTTGAGGGCTCGCTGCTGGACAAGGCGCGCCTCAAGGCGCTGCGTAAATCCCAGGCCAAGGAGTTGAAGAAGGACAAAAAGCAGAACGCGGTCAAACCCCGGGTCTACGTGCTGGATTTCGACGGTGACATCAAGGCCTCGGCTACCGAGAGCATGCGTCAGGAAATCACCGCCTTGCTCACCCTCGCAACCGATAAGGATGAAGTGGTGCTGCGCCTGGAAAGCGGTGGCGGCATGGTGCACAGCTACGGTCTGGCTTCCTCGCAGCTGGCGCGTATTCGTCAGGCGGGCATTCCGCTGACCATTTGTATCGACAAGGTCGCGGCCAGCGGCGGGTACATGATGGCGTGCATCGGTAATCGCATCATCAGCGCGCCATTTGCCGTACTGGGATCGATTGGCGTGGTTGCACAACTGCCCAACGTCAACCGCCTGCTGAAAAAGCACGACATCGACGTTGAAGTGCTGACGGCTGGCGAATACAAACGGACATTGACCGTGTTTGGCGAAAATACCGAGAAGGGCCGCGAGAAATTCCAGCAGGACCTGGACATTACCCATGAGCTGTTCAAGAACTTCGTTGCCAGCTATCGCCCGCAGTTGCAGATCGACGAGGTGGCTACCGGCGAGGTCTGGTTGGGCATGGCGGCCAAGGACAAGCAATTGGTCGACGAGCTGAAAACCAGCGATGAATACCTATCGGAAAAAGCGAAGACTGCCGAGGTGTTCCATCTGCACTACGCCGAACGCAAGAGCCTGCAGGAACGGGTAGGGCTGGCGGCCAGTGGCTCGGTAGACCGGCTGGTAACAGGCTGGTGGAACAGGTTGATGCAACAGCGGTTCTGGTAAGCACAATGCACCGGTTTGTATGATCGTTTGCATGCTCTGCGTGGTAACGATCAACGCGTAGAATGTTCAACCGGTCGGTAACAAAAAGCCCCGATTTCTCACGAAATCGGGGCTTTTCATTATGCGTCGTTCAGCGTCGGGTCAACGACGACGGAACAGCGGCAATGGCTCGTCCGCTGCAGCCTGGTAGGTCACGGAAAAGTCTTTCAGGCTTTCCAGCGCCTCATACGGGTCCTTATCAGCGCGGATTGCAAACGCATCAAAACCACAGCGATGCAGGTAGAACAGCTGATCGCGCAGCACATCACCAATCGCTCGCAACTCACCCTTGAAGCCATAGCGATCGCGGAGCAGGCGCGCGTTGGAGTAGCTGCGACCATCGGTGAATGCCGGGAAGTTCAGGGCGATGACCTGAAACTGGTTGGCGTCATCACCGATTTCCTCGGCTTCCTCGTCGCTGTCCAGCCACACACCCAGACCGCCATCGCGGGCCTTGAGCGCATGAGCGTGCTCGCGCCAAAGGGCCAGCGGTACGATCAGGTCATCGCAGTTGGACAGCCCTTCAAGGGTGGTGTCCTTGGGCAGCAGGTGCCAGGTCTCGTCAATGACTTCGTTGTTCTTAATGATTCGCTGCATAGACGCGCTCCTTGAAAGGGTCGATGCCGATACGCTGGAACGTGTCGATGAAGCGCTCGTCTTCGTTGCGTTTCTCGACGTAGACGTTGATCAGCTTCTCGATTACGTCCGGCATGGCGTCCTGCGCGAACGATGGGCCAAGGATCTTGCCCAGGCTTGCATCCCGGCTGGCGCTGCCACCCAGGGAGACCTGATAGAACTCTTCGCCCTTTTTGTCCACGCCCAGAATGCCGATGTGGCCGACGTGGTGATGGCCGCAGGCGTTCATGCAGCCGGAGATGTTCAGGTCCAGTTCGCCGATGTCGAACAGGTAGTCCAGATCGTCGAAACGGCGCTGAATGGACTCGGCAATCGGGATCGACTTGGCATTGGCCAGCGAGCAGAAGTCACCGCCAGGGCAGCAGATGATGTCGGTCAGCAGGCCAATGTTCGGCGTCGCGAAGCCTTGCTCGCGCAACTCGCCCCAGAGGGTGAACAGTTGGCTTTGTTCAACGTCTGCCAAAATCACGTTCTGTTCATGGGAGGTGCGTAGCTGGCCGAAGCTGTAGCGATCGGCCAGATCGGCGATGCCATCCAGTTGCTTGTCGGTGGCGTCACCCGGCGCGACACCTGTGGGCTTCAGCGACAGGGTTACAGCGGCATAACCCGGCTTTTTGTGGGCCAGGATGTTACGGGTGCGCCAGCGGGCGAAACCAGGGTGTTCCTTGTCCAGGCGAGCCAGTTCCTCGCTGTAATCAGCGAGCGCTTTGTACTCGGGATCGACGAAATGCCTGGCAACGCGATGCAATTCGGCTTCGGTGAGGGTGGTCTGGCCGCCCCGCAAGTGGGCCATTTCAGCCTCGACCTTCTCAGCGAAGACTTCAGGGGTCAGCGCCTTGACCAGAATTTTGATCCGGGCCTTGTACTTGTTGTCGCGACGGCCATAACGGTTGTAGACCCGCAGGATCGCATCCAGATAGCTCAACAGGTCCTGCCAGGGCAGGAATTCGTTGATGAAGGCGCCAACAACAGGCGTACGACCTAGGCCACCGCCCACCAGAACACGGAAGCCCAGCTCGCCAGCGGCGTTCTTGACCGGCTCAAGGCCGATGTCATGGACTTCGATGGCGGCGCGGTCTGAGGTAGAGCCGTTGATCGCGATCTTGAACTTGCGTGGCAGGTAAGCGAATTCCGGGTGGAATGTCGTCCACTGACGCACGATTTCACACCATGGGCGCGGGTCAACCAGTTCATCGGCGGCGACGCCGGCGAACTGGTCCGTGGTGACGTTGCGCAGGCAGTTACCGCTGGTCTGGATCGCGTGCATCTGCACGGTGGCAAGTTCTGCCAAGATGTCGGGAATGTCTTCCAGCGCCGGCCAGTTGAACTGCACGTTCTGGCGGGTGCTGATGTGCGCGTAGCCCTTGTCGTAGTCGCGGGCGATTTTGGCCAGCATGCGGGTCTGGCGCGAGGTCAGCTGGCCGTAAGGCACAGCCACGCGCAGCATCGGGGCGAAGCGCTGAATGTAGAGGCCGTTTTGCAGGCGAAGCGGGCGGAATTCTTCTTCGCTGAGCTCGCCGGCCAGATAGCGGCGGGTCTGGTCGCGGAACTGCTTGACGCGGTCCTCGACGATCCGCTGATCGTACTCGTCGTATACGTACATGGTGGTCCTGTTCTCAGGCGGTTCACTGCTGCTTGGACGACCTGAGAGGCGATACGATGCCGCCTGCATTCAGGATGTCCCAACAAATCTGCGCGCACGGTCGCACAGCCCCTAAATGGAGCCGGGGGAGGTTAACAGTTCAGGGTTATGCGCAAAAGTGATGTTTGAATATAAGCAAATAACCGAATGTGCTAAGCCCTTCGTCAGGTGCCCATACCCCCACTTGTGATAAGGGCAAAGCTCGACTTTACTTAACTGAATCGAAGCCGACCGTCTCCGATGCGCTCCATGTGCAATCACCAATAACACTGACAAGAGGCGATGCAATGAGTAATCCCCATCCTAAAGTTGCCAAATCCACCAGCCATGTAGACGCTTGGGCGATCGGTTTTCTCGTCATCCTGGTGGTGGGGGCCGCGGTTTTCTGGGTCATGCACCAGTAACCCGAGAACTCGAGGTCTTGGCTCAGCAACTCATGGTGCACTGTGCAACGGGTTGAACGCCGCACGTCTTGAGCATTCGAGAATCTGCCTGCTGCGCGAAGCCGCTCGGTCGGCTTGATATCGACCGACCCGGTGCCCGTGCCAGCAGGCGAGTTCCCAAAAACTCCGATCGTCACCAGCGGCTTACTCGTCGTACCCAAGGTTTGGCGCGAGCCAACGTTCGGTCACGCGCATTTCCTGACCTTTGCGGCGGTTGTAGCTTTCGACCTGATCCTTGTCGACCTTGCCCACGGCAAAATACTGCGCCTGCGGGTGGGCGAAATACCAGCCGCTGACTGCCGCCGCCGGGAACATGGCGTAGTGCTCAGTGAGGAACACGCCGCTAACGCCGGGTTTGCCCTCGCCGTGCGCCGGGTCGAGCAGATCGAACAGCACACCTTTTTCGGTGTGATCCGGGCACGCCGGGTAGCCCGGAGCGGGACGGATGCCGACGTATTTCTCCTTGATCAGGTCTTCGTTGTTCAATTGCTCGTCGGTGGCATAGCCCCAGTAATCTTTGCGCACTTGCTGGTGCAGCCATTCAGCGCAGGCTTCGGCCAATCGGTCGGCCAGCGCTTTGACCATGATCGCGTTGTAATCATCCCCTTTGTCCTGATAAGCCTTGGACACTTCCTCGGCGCCGATGCCCGCCGTGGTGATGAATCCACCGACGTAATCCGTCACGCCGCTGTCTTTGGGCGCGACGAAGTCGGCCAGCGAAAAATTCGGTTTGCCGTCGGTCTTGATGATCTGTTGGCGCAGGTGATGCAGCTTGGCCAAAGGCTGGGCGTTGTCGTCAAACAACTGAATGTCATCATGGTCAACCTGATTGGCCGGCCAGAAGCCGAAAACAGCACGGCTGCGGATCAGCTTTTCGTCGATCAGCTTGCGCAGAAGCTCCTGAGCGTCGTGAAACAGCGAAGTGGCCGCTTCACCCACCACCTCATCAGTAAGAATGCGCGGGTACTTGCCCGCCAGGTCCCAGGAAATGAAGAACGGCGTCCAGTCGATGTAGTCCACCAGCACGTTAAGGTCGATGTCTTCCAACACCTTGACCCCCGTGAAGCTAGGCTTCGCTGGCGCATAATTCGCCCAGTCGAACTGTGGCTTCTTGGCGATGGCCACGCTGTAGCTCAGACGTTCGGTGCGGGCACTGCGGGCTGAGGTGCGCTCACGCACTTCAACGTACTCGGCGCGGGTTTTCTCGATAAAACCGGCTTTGAGCTCCTTGGACAGCAATTGCGTGGCAACTCCTACGGCGCGCGAGGCGTCGGTGACGTAGATGACTGCGTCATTGCTGTACTTCGGTTCGATCTTCACCGCCGTGTGGGCTTTGGAGGTGGTCGCGCCGCCGATCATCAGCGGCAGGCTGAAATTCTGCCGCTGCATTTCCCGAGCCACATGCACCATCTCGTCCAGCGACGGCGTAATCAGGCCGGACAGACCGATGATGTCGCACTTCTGCTCTTTAGCCACTTGCAGGATCTTCTCGGCGGGCACCATCACCCCCAAATCGACGATGTCGTAGCCGTTACAGCCCAGCACCACACCGACGATGTTTTTGCCGATGTCGTGCACATCGCCCTTGACCGTGGCCATGAGGATCTTGCCCTTGGCCTCCGGCTTGTCGCCTTTCTCTTCTTCGATGAACGGGATCAAGTGGGCCACGGCCTGCTTCATCACGCGGGCGGATTTGACCACCTGCGGCAAGAACATCTTGCCCGAGCCAAATAGGTCGCCCACCACGTTCATCCCGGCCATCAGCGGGCCTTCGATCACTTCGATAGGCCGCGCAAACGACTGCCGCGACAGCTCGGTGTCTTCGACGATGTGCGTGGTAATGCCCTTGACCAGCGCGTGCTTGAGGCGTTCGTTGACTTCCCAACTGCGCCACTCTTCGGTTTCGGCTTCCTTGACCGAGCCATCGCCCTTGAATTTGTCGGCAATCGCCAGCAGGGCATCGGTCCCATTGGCATTACGGTTGAGCACCACGTCTTCGACCGCATCACGCAGCTCGGCCGGGATCTGGTCGTAGATTTCCAGCTGGCCGGCGTTGACGATGCCCATGGTCAGGCCGTTGCGGATCGCGTACAGCAGGAACACCGAATGGATCGCCTCGCGCACCGGGTTGTTGCCGCGGAACGAGAACGACACGTTGGACACGCCGCCCGAGGTCAGGGCGTAAGGCAGCTCGTCACGGATGTAGGCGCAGGCGTTGATGAAGTCGACCGCGTAGTTGTTGTGTTCTTCGATGCCGGTGGCGACAGCAAAGATGTTCGGGTCGAAGATGATGTCTTCCGGCGGGAAGCCGACTTCGTTGACCAAAATGTCGTAGGAGCGTTTGCAGATTTCCTTCTTGCGCGCCTCGGTGTCGGCCTGACCGGCTTCATCGAAGGCCATGACCACTACGGCAGCGCCATAGCGTTTGCACAGTTTTGCGTGATAAATGAACTGCTCGACGCCTTCCTTCATGCTGATCGAGTTGACGATGCCCTTGCCCTGGATGCACTTGAGGCCGGCTTCGATTACTTCCCATTTCGAGGAGTCGATCATGATCGGCACGCGGGAGATGTCCGGTTCTCCAGCGATCAGGTTGAGGAAGGTGACCATGGCCTTCTTCGAGTCCAGCATGCCTTCGTCCATGTTGATGTCGATCACCTGGGCGCCGGCTTCGACCTGTTGCAGGGCGACTTCCAGGGCCTCGGTGTAGTTATCTTCACGGATCAAGCGGGCGAAGCGGGCGGAACCGGTGATGTTGGTGCGTTCGCCGACGTTGACGAACAACGACTGGCGATCAATGGTAAATGGCTCCAGCCCCGACAGGCGGCAGGCCTTGGGAATGTCTGGGACTGCCCGAGGCGCGTACTTGGCGACGGCCTCGGCGATGGCTTTGATATGGGCGGGGGTCGTGCCGCAGCAGCCGCCGACAATATTCAAAAAGCCGCTTTGGGCGAACTCTTCGACAACCTTGGCCATCTCGGCGGGTGACTCGTCGTACTCGCCGAACTCGTTGGGCAGACCGGCATTGGGGTGCGCCGAAACCTGGGTCTCGGCCTTGTTCGACAGTTCTTCCAGATAAGGCCGCAGGTCGCTGGCGCCCAATGCGCAGTTCAGACCTACCGAGATCGGTTTGGCATGACGCACCGAGTTCCAGAACGCTTCAGTGGTCTGGCCCGACAGCGTACGGCCGGAGGCATCGGTGATGGTGCCGGAAATCATGATCGGCAATTCGTAGCCGATGTCATCGAAAACACCCTGCACGGCGAAGATCGCCGCCTTGGCATTCAAGGTGTCGAAAATGGTTTCGATGAGGATCAGGTCCGCACCGCCTTCGATCAGGCCCTTGGTGGCCTCGGTGTAGTTCTCCACCAGTTCGTCGAAGGTGACATTGCGATAGCCGGGGTTGTTGACGTCTGGCGACAGCGAGCAGGTGCGGCTGGTCGGACCGAGTACGCCCGCGACGAATCGCGGTCTGTCGGGGGTTTCCAGGGTCTTGGCGTCGGCGACCTTACGCGCCAGGCGCGCGCCTTCCACGTTAAGTTCATACACCAGGGTTTCCATGCCGTAGTCGGCCTGGGACACCTGAGTGGCGTTGAAGGTGTTGGTCTCCAGAATGTCGGCACCTGCATCCAGGTACTCTTTCTCGATCGCCCCGATGACGTCGGGGCGGGTCAGCACCAGAAGGTCGTTGTTACCTTTGACGTCGCTGGGCCAGTCGGTAAAACGCTTGCCACGGTAGTCTTCTTCTTCCAGCCGGTAGCTCTGGATCATGGTGCCCATGCCGCCATCGAGAATCAGGATGCGTTCCTTGAGAGCTTGATGAAGTGCTTGAAGACGCGCGTTGCGATCAGACATTGGCTTACCTGGATGAAGAAAAACGGAAAATAGTGACGCTCAAAGGTGCGAAATGATAGCAAACCTGCGCGGTTTTAAATCGTGGCGGGATTTGAATGAATTCTGTTCATCTTGGTGGTCGCTTGCCACGGGTAGATTGGCAGGTTTTTTATTTTCAGGACGCTCGTTCCATGTTGCATCGCTTGTTCGCCACTGCCGTGGCATTTCTGCTTTGCGGTGCAGCGTTCGCGCACAGCCGCCGTCCCCGCCTCCTGCCATTTCCTATAGCCGCGACATCCAGCCGATCTTCACCGCGAAGTGTGTTGCCTGCCATGCCTGTAACGATGCCGCCTGCCAGTTGAACCTGGGCAGTGCAGAAGGGGTATTGCGCGGTGCGTCCAAAGTGCCGGTCTATCAGGGAGATCGCAGTGTGGCGATCGCGCCGACGCGGATTTTCTACGACGCCCAGGGGCCTGAAGCCTGGCGCCAGAAGGGCTTCTACCGGTGCTGAACGGACAAAGCACTCAGGCCGCGTTGATGACCAAGATGCTGGCGCTCGGTCACAGTGCGCCGCTGGTGCCTAACGCAAAATTGCCGGAGGTCATCATGTCTTACAGGAACCGGCTTGCTGGCGAACGCGGCGCGTCAGTCTAAGAACCCTGCTAAGAACCCTAGTACTGATTCCGGCAATCCAGCTCTGTAATTAATTGCATCATCTGCAACTTCCGGCGCATCCCCGGTCACGCTGGGCGAAACCAAAAAGGCCTTATAAAGCATGGCCTGAGGCCATTATTTGGTTTGTCAGCCTAGGCAAACTTTTTGCGCAAACCCCAGTCCGATTCGTGAGTCGTCCTGCATGCATGGCCGTTTCCAGGTCCTGAATTGTGGGTCATTCCGATGTGAGGAAGAGGTTGCAGATGTTGATTTCGGTTCAAGCCCTGCGGGCTCTCGCCGCGTGGGTCGTTGTGTGTCACCACTTCATGCAGATTTTTTTCGATTTCCATCCCAGTGGCCCGATAGGCCGGTTCTTCACCGAAAAAGGCGCCGTCGGCGTCGATATCTTTTTCGTCATCAGTGGCCTGGTCATTTATCTGTCGACGGTAAACAAGGACATTCCCGCCAGCCACTTCATGCTCAATCGAATTATCCGCATTGTCCCGGCGTACTGGCTTTACACCGTGGTCATGGGTCTGTTGGTCCTGGTTGCGCATCCTTTATTGCCTCACCAGGTTGTGGACTGGCAGAGCTTCATGCTGTCGCTGATCTTCATCCCCTCTGAAAACCCCGGCGGCTACGGTCTTTACCCCACCTTGAACGTGGGCTGGACGCTCAATTACGAGATGCTGTTTTACGTACTGTTCTCGATGGTGTTTGTGTTCCAGCAACGCCTGCGCCCGCTGATCATCGCTGCCGCACTGTTCGCCTTTACCGATGTGCTGGGACGTTCGGGATTGATCAGTCGTTTCTACGGCAATGACATCGTGTACGAATTTCTACTGGGCATCGGGATTGGCATTATCTACCGCCGAGGCTGGATTGCCGAACGACTTTGGCTGCCGCTGATGGCCATCGGCGGGGCGTTAATGGTGATCAAGCAATTGCAGCCTGACATGCGCTTCATCCATTGGGGGCTGCCGAGTGCCGTTATCGTTGTGGCGTGCATCTCCCTGGAACCTTACCTGCGTGGCAGCCGGTTCTTGAAAACCATGGGCGACTGTTCGTATTCGGTGTACCTGCTGCATGTTCTGGTGTTGTACGGTGGCTGGCTGGCCACGGAGCGTTACGGCCTGAATCCGTACATGGCATTTGCCATATGCGTGCCGGTCATCGCGCTGGGCGCATGGCTGAGTTACGAGTGGATCGAGAAGGGCCTGTATCGTCGTATGAAAGGCTGGCTGGATGGCAGAAGGGTGGGCAAGGAGCCGGCAGCGATTTCCTGAGCAGGGCTCATCCCTTGTCAGTGAGTACCCGAGTGAAATACTGGGACTTTGTCAGTTGCTGAACAATGGCGTAAACTGCGCCCACGTCTGCGAGGAATGTTCATGACCGCTATTACTATTACCGATGCCGCCCACGATTATCTGGCCGATCTGCTGCAAAAGCAGAATACGCCTGGCATCGGCATCCGCGTGTTTATTACCCAGCCCGGCACCCAATACGCCGAGACCTGCATTGCCTACTGCAAGCCGGGCGAAGAAAAGCCTGAAGACAAAGCCATCGGACTTAAAAGCTTCACGGCGTGGATCGATTCGTTCAGCGAAGCTTTCCTTGACGACGCAGTGGTTGACTACGCCACAGACCGTATGGGTGGGCAGCTGACGATCAAGGCCCCGAATGCCAAGGTGCCGATGGTCAATGCCGACAGCCCGATCAACGAGCGAATCAACTACTACCTGCAGACCGAGATCAACCCGGGTCTTGCCAGTCACGGCGGGCAGGTCACCTTGATCGATGTGGTCGAGGAAGATGAGGCCAATATTGCTGTGCTGCAGTTTGGCGGTGGTTGCCAAGGCTGCGGTCAAGCCGACGTCACGCTTAAAGAGGGTATCGAGCGCACGTTGCTTGAGCGTATTCCCGAGTTGGCGGGCGTGCGTGATGTAACTGACCATACGCAGAAAGAGAACGCTTACTACTGACAGTGGTGAGCGTTGCGAGAAAGCCCCGATTTGATCGGGGCTTTCTTGTTGGGGGGTATTGCTGGCGCAGGTTAGGAACGTTAAGAGCCGTTTTTTGTGGGTCGTTGGGTTGGGGCCTATCCGGTTCTTCGGCGATGGCGGCCCACGGAGCGCCGCCTGCGTTCGGCCTGCACCCAAGTCGCGTCCGGTGGTGTCTGGACTGTCTCCTCAGAAGACCAAAATCAGGATAACGAGCGAGCAGCGTGGGCAGAACGTCGGGCGCTATGGCCTGAACACATGCGCATGCCCCGCGCGATACAGCGATGAGTCACTGAACACATCACTGCCCAGCACCCGTCCCACCAAGATCAGCGCAGTGCGCCGAAACCCTTTGGCCGCGACCTTTTCTTCAATGTCTGTGAGCGTCCCGACCACCCAGTCCTGATCCGGCCAACTGGCACGATGAACCACGGCGATGGGGCAGTCTTCGCCGTAGTGCGGGGTCAGCTCGGCAACGATTTTGCCGAGGTTGTTGACTCCCAGGTGAATCGCCATGGTTGCCCTGTGTCGCGCCAGTTCACCCAGCTCTTCACCTACAGGCATTGTCGTTTTGTCAGCGTAGCGGGTCAGGATCACGCTTTGCGATATATCGGGGAGTGTCAGCTCGGTGCCCAGCAGTGCCGCACAGGCAGCGGTGGCGGTGACACCGGGGATGATTTCGAAAGGGATATCCAGCTCACGCAGGCAGCGAATCTGCTCGCCAATGGCGCCGTACAGACTGGGGTCGCCGGAGTGCACGCGCGCCACATCCTGGCCCTGTGCATGAGCGGATTTCATCAAGGCGATGATCTGTTCGAGGTGCAACTCGGCGCTGTTGGTCACTTGAACGGCTTGATGGCCGTGCAGGACCGCCTCAGGGACCAGCGATCCGGCGTAGATAATGACCGGACAGGTCTGGATCAGACGCTGGCCCTTGACCGTGATCAGATCCGGATCGCCTGGTCCTGCGCCGATGAAAAAGACGGTCATGGTCTCTCCGGGTAATAGGGGAGCGGTAAATTCATGCGGATGACGACCTGTGGCAGCGAGGGCTTCACGCCCCAGTCCGCCAATGGCGTCGTTTTCAATAAGAGTACCTGTTACAGGGCACCTGCCAGGGCGAATGTAGCCCGCGAACTGTTGCGCCGTTCGATCACCAGCCTGGCTGAGGACCGGCCCAAACGCATCGCCATCGCCAGCGCAGCGCTCTCCGCCACGCCATGACAACCGGTGCTGTCAAAGGCAATCTGTGAACGGTGACTGAGCTGCGGTTCGAACGCCGCCAGTTCGTCGGCGCTGAAGAAACCGAGCGGCAGACCCAGGTCCTCAGCGAGTTCCAGCAGCCCCGCTTCCGACGACTTGGTATCGATGGAGGCGAGGGCGGTGATATCGGCAAGCTTGAAGTGATGTTCGAGCAGGCTGACCTCGATCAAACCCTGCAGCACCAGCGCAGGGCAGCCGCGCTGGCACCCCAGGCCGACTACCAGAATCGATCGACCGCCCGCTCTGTTCACAGAGCCGAATTCAGACCGGATTGAGCCGATTGCGGCTCATGACGGCGAAACAGCCAGGCACTGATCAGGCCCATGGCCAGCCAGAACACTGCGTTGGTCAGCAACGATGCAATCCTGAACTGCGCTTGCAGTGCCTCAGGCGCCAGCGCTGAATGGACTTGCGGCTGCGGCGCGCCCAGCACATGGGGGACCACCAGAATCGCCGCGCCCAATACTTTCAACAGCCCGTTATGGGCGAAAACGATCAGCGCCAGACCCGCTGCGGCCGAGGCCGCTGCGCTAACCCACCAGATCTGCCGTTGGGTCAGCTCGGCGGCTGCCGTACCCGGTAATTCTGGTGGCAGGCCCAAGGTCGGCGCGAGCACGAACACCGCAAATCCGGCCAGCCCCCAGAGCGCGCCCTGTCGGGTGCTGGACGGTGCGCGGAGGGTGTACAACGCCGCCAACATCAGGGCAAAACCCACTGCGACCACCAGATTGCCGCCGGTGGTCGACAGCACGCGCTGCCAGCCGTCTTCAGGCTCCCAGGCCTCTTCATCATGAACATGCCCGGCCATGGCGCCATCGGCGTGCGAGTGCATGTCGGCAGTGGGAGCCTTCTCGTAGGTTTCAGCCTGCAGGATCAGCGGGGCCACCCAGAAACTCTGCAGCAGGGTCAACAGCAATGCGGCGAGCAATCCGGTGAACCCGGCCGTTTGAGCGATGCGCTTGAACATGATGGCGGTCTCAGTGGCAAGGGAAGGCGGAGCTGTGACGGGTGTCATGCGCTGCATTGTGAACGGCGTCGATGTGCGAGAAGCCTGCAAAGTAGACCAGGCAGGCGCCAAGAATCATCGCGCTGATGGCGGCAGTGAGGCGTTGGCTCAGGATGCTGACGTTACGGGTGCTCTGGCTGGTGGTGTTGATCGACATGACGCTTCCCTCTTGACTGTCGGCGAAGGGAAGGCGCAAAGCGAGCCACTGACGGATGCCAGTCGCGAACTCAACAGCGCCCGCCCACCGCGGGTTTGTTATGTGTGATTGTCGGGCCGGTCTCCGGGCTTGCGAGGGGCATTGCACCTGCCTTCAAGAATCACCTTCCCATATCGTTGACCGACACAGTGGATCTGACTCTTCACTCGCTTACCGTTGCGGGGGCAGCGCCGGACTTGCACAGACATCGGAGTCTGAACGCACCGGTTTCCCGTTTCACCCTGTGAAGGGCACCCGTAACAAGGCGTGTAGGAGACCACGGAGCAGGGCGGCAGTCAACGTCGCGCCCTTTGCAATCCACATTGGCTGCGCTGCAGGCGTGAGCGTGCTCACCAATGCCTTGGGCAGGCGCTGGAAATGCATGAGGTGGTCCGGCCCTTTTCGCGAGCAAGCTTGCCCTCACAGATTCGGCGCACTCCGGTTTGCTCGTTGACCTTGGCCAAGCCACTGCGTAGCCTTGCGCACTTGAGGTTCGCCAATCCGGTTGTCGTCCGGCCCGGCGCTAAGAAGGGAATGTGGTTGAAGCCACAGCTGCCCCCGCAACTGTAATCGGTCATGTTCATTGCACAGCCACTGCGCGAGCGGGAAGGCGCGATGAATGCGCTTGGTCTGCCATCAATGCAGGCAAGTCCGCCACCGTGAGCCAGGAGACCTGCCTCGAACATCGGCCTGATTTATGCGGCCCGAAGAATTCTCATTACAACCGGGCGGGGTGATCCGGTGGCGAATCGAACCGCGAGCCTGTCGACACGGGCGCTTACGCGGTTCTCGTCCTCATTTGCCCGCCGCTGCGCCTGAGGGCAATCGCAACCATGAAAACACTGGCCAAAATTCCTGTCACCATCGTCACCGGCTTCCTTGGCTCGGGTAAAACCACGCTGCTGCGTCACATGCTCGATAACGCCGAAGGGCGTCGGATCGCGGTCATCGTCAACGAGTTCGGCGAGCTGGGCATCGACGGAGAAATTCTCAAACAGTGCACCATCGGCTGCACCGAAGAGGAGGCCACTGGCCGGGTCTACGAGCTGGCCAACGGCTGTCTGTGCTGCACCGTCCAGGAAGAGTTCTTTCCGGTAATGCAGAAACTGGTCGCTCGTCGCGGCGATCTGGACCACATCCTTATCGAGACCTCGGGTCTGGCGCTGCCAAAACCTTTGGTGCAAGCCTTCCAGTGGCCGGAAATCCGTAACGCCTGCACGGTTGACGCAGTGATCACCGTGGTCGACAGCCCGGCCGTAGTCGCGGGCACCTTTGCCGCGTTCCCGGATCAGGTCGATGCCCAGCGCAAACTCGATCCGAATCTGGATCATGAATCGCCGCTGCACGAGCTGTTCGCCGACCAATTGGCCAGCGCCGACCTGGTCATCCTCAACAAGGCCGACATGCTCGACGCCGCCGCGCTCGCTGCTGTGCGGGCCGAAGTCGCCGAAGAACTGCCGCCTGCAGTGAAAGTCATCGAAGCCAGCAAGGGGCAGCTGCCGATCAGCGTGCTGTTGGGCCTGGGGGCCGAATCCGAGCTGCACATCGACGGTCGCAAGACTCACCACGACCATCACGACGGCGATGACCACGACGATCATGATCACGATGCTTTCGATTCGATCTCCATTTCGCTGCCTCAAGCCGACGAAGCGTTGCTGCTCGATGCCTTGACCCAGGCGGTCATGCAGCACGGCATCCTGCGGGTCAAAGGCTTCGCAGCCATCCCGGGCAAGCCGATGCGCTTGCTGGTACAAGGGGTCGGTACTCGTTTCGACAAGCATTTCGACCGTGTCTGGAAAGCCGGTGAGGAGCGCCTGACGCATCTGGTGCTGATCGGCCAGGAGCTGGACGCCACGGCGCTCGAAGCCCAGTTGCGCGTGGCGCTCAACGCCGTCGCGACCAAGGCCTAGTCATGCACCTGCTGCGCACCCAGCCTGGCGGCTTCGTCCCGGATGACAACATCGCGGACCTGGGCCAGACCCCCGCCGAGCTGGTGATTCTGTGCAGCGGCGATTCCCATCTGGCGTTGCTCGCCGAAACCGCGCAGCAATTGCCCGCCGACTATCCCAGCCTGCGTCTGGCCAACCCCATGCAGGTTCAGAACCATGCCTCGGTCGATCTCTACGTCGACCAGGTGCTGCGTCACGCCAAGGTCATCCTGATCTCGCTGCACGGTGGCATCGGTTACTGGCGTTACGGTGTCGAGCGGCTGGTGGAACTGGCCGCCAAGGGAGTGAAGCTGATTCTGGTGCCGGGTGATGATCGCCCGGACCCGGAGCTCAGTGGCCTGAGTACCGAACCTGTGCCAGACCGTGAGCGGATCTGGCATTACCTGCGCCAGGGCGGCAAACAAAACGCGTTACAGCTGTTCTATTACCTGGCCAATCGCTGGGCGGACCGGGATTATCCGTGGCAGGAACCACAGGTATTGCCCCGCGTGGCGATTTACCACCCGCGCAAGGCCAGTGCGCAGCTTGGCGACTGGCAGGCGGACTGGCGCGCCGATCACCCTGTGGCCGCAGTGCTGTTCTACCGCTCACACCTGCAGGCCGCCAATACGGGTTTTATCGATGTGTTCTGCGAACGGCTGTTGGGGCAGGGCTTGAATCCGCTGCCCATCGCGGTAGCCAGCCTTAAAGAGCCCGCTTGCCTCGACGCCGTACAGGACTGGCTGGACGAGACTGCGTGCGAGGTCATCCTCAATACCACCGGGTTTGCCCAATCCAGTCCAGAGGCTCCGCACCTGCGGCCATTTCGTCGCAATATTGCGGTCATTCAAGCGATCTGCGCTCAGGATAACGAACTGGCCTGGCAAGCCAGCGAGCAAGGCCTTGGGTCTCGCGATCTGGCTATGCACATCGCCCTGCCTGAACTGGACGGGCGCATCATCAGCCGGCCCATCAGTTTCAAGGACCTGGCCTGGTACAGCGAGCGCAGCCAGTCCGACGTGGTGTGCTACCGAGCCCAGCCAGAACGCATGAGTTTTGTTGCCGAACTGGCCCGGCGCTGGGTACTGCTTGCACGTACGGCCAACGTCGACAAGCGGGTGGCACTGATCCTGGCCAACTATCCGACCCGTGACGGGCGCATCGGCAACGGCGTCGGCCTGGATACCCCGGCGTCCGCACTGAACATACTCCAGGCGATGCAGCATGATGGCTATCGCGTTGAAGGACTGCCGGAAAATGGCACTGCACTGATTCACGCGCTGCTCGGCGGCGTGACCAACGACCCGGACAGTCTCGATCAGCGTCCATGCCATCAGAGCATGGGCATGGCTGATTATCTGGAGATGTTCCAAACCCTTCCCGAGGCAAACCGCGCCGCCGTCATGGAGCGCTGGGGGGCGCCGCAGCAAGATCCGATGTGCCGCAGCGGACGGATGATGATCGCTGGCCTGCGTTTTGGCCTGATATTCGTTGGTATTCAACCGGCCAGGGGCTACGGCGTCGACCACAGCGCGGTCTACCACGACCCCGATCTGGTGCCGCCCCATGGCTATCTGGCGTTTTATTTCTGGCTGCGGAAAACCTACGGCGCCCATGCCGTGATCCATGTGGGCAAGCACGGCAATCTGGAATGGCTGCCTGGCAAAGGTGTGGGGCTCTCAGAGCATTGCTGGCCGGATGCGATTCTCGGCGCGATGCCCAATATTTATCCTTTTATCGTCAATGATCCGGGTGAGGGCGCACAGGCCAAACGGCGTACGCAGGCGGTCATCATCGACCACCTGATGCCGCCACTGACCCGGGCAGAAACCTACGGCCCGTTGCGTGATCTGGAGTTGCTGGCAGACGAGTATTACGAAGCGCAACTGCTCGACCCGCGCCGCGCGCGTGAGCTGCAAAAGGACATCCTCAAGCTGGTTCGCGACACCCATATCGACCGCGAACTGGCCTTGGACATGGACAGTGACCCCGATGCCGCCATCTGGTTGCCACGGCTCGACACTTACCTGTGTGATCTGAAGGAATCGCAGATTCGCGATGGGTTGCACGTGTTCGGTGAATCCCCAAGCGGGCGACTGCGCACCGATACGTTGTTGGCGATTCTAAGGGTGCCGCGAGGTGATGGCCGCGGTGCAAATGCCAGTGTGGTGCGCGCACTAAGTAATGCGTTAGGCCTGGGCTTCGACCCGTTGGACTGCGACTTGGGCGAGCCGTGGACGGGGCCAAAACCTCAAGCATTACATGAAGTCAGCATCGAACCCTGGCGTACGGTGGGTGACACCCGCGAGCGCCTGGAGCTTTATGCAGGGCGTTTGATTGAGCAAATTCTGAATGGTTTCTCGAAAAATAATGAATTAGAAAACAACGAGTTAAGCGATATTTTTAATGCGTTGAAAGAGGTTGTCGCGCCTCGACTGGACCGTTGCGGGCTCGCAGAAACGCGCGGTTTGCTGGATGCCCTGAAGGGACGTTTTGTGCCGGCCGGGCCCAGCGGCGCGCCCAGTCGCGGGCGGCTGGATGTATTGCCTACGGGGAGGAATTTCTTCTCGGTCGACGTGCGCAACCTGCCAACCGTAACCGCGTGGCGTATCGGCTTCCAGTCAGCAAATCTGTTACTGGAGAGGCACTTACAGGACAACGGCGACTATTTACGTCAACTTGGATTGTCGGTGTGGGGCACGGCAACCATGCGCACAGGTGGCGATGATATCGCTCAGGCGATGGCGCTGATGGGTGTGCGTCCGGTGTGGGCCACAGGTAGCCAGCGGGTGGATGATTTCGAAATTCTGCCGCTGAGCCTGCTGGACCGCCCACGGGTCGATGTCACTCTGCGGGTATCAGGTTTTTTTCGCGACGCCTTCGCCAACCTTATTCGTTTGTTCGATGCGGCGGTACAGGCGGTGGCGGCGCTCGATGAGCCGGACGAGATGAATCCGCTTGCAGCACGCGTACGCCAGGAGCGCGAGCAACTGGAGCGCGACGGTATCAGTCCCGAGCAAGCGAGCAGACAGGCAGGCTGGCGAATCTTCGGTGCCAAGCCGGGGGCCTACGGCGCCGGGGTTCAGAACGCCATCGATGGCCGTTTATGGCAGACCCGCGCCGATCTGGCCCAGGTTTATCTGAACTGGGGCGGTTACGCCTACGGTGCGGCAGATGAAGGCACGCCAGCGCGGGACGATTTTGCCAGGCGTCTGGGGCAGGTCCAAGCCGTGGTGCAGAATCAGGACAATCGGGAACACGACCTGCTGGACTCCAACGACTATTACCAGTTTCAAGGCGGGATGCTTGCCGCCGTGGAAAGCCTCAGCGGCCAGAAAATCGCGAGTTATCACGGTGATCATAGTCAGCCTGACCTGCCGAAGATTCGCAGCCTCAAGGAAGAATTGAATCGTGTGGTGCGCTCACGCGCGGCCAATCCGAAATGGATCGAAGGGGTCAAGCGACACGGTTACAAAGGCGCATTCGAAATGGCGGCGACCGTGGACTTCCTGTTCGCCTTCGACGCCACCACCGAGCTGATAGACAATCACCAGTACGCCTTGCTCGCCGATGCCTATCTGCTTGATCCTTCGACGCGCGAGTTCATCCAGCAGCACAACCCGGATGCACTGCGCGACATGACCGAACGCCTGCTGGAAGCTCAGCAGCGCGGATTATGGGAGGAGCCGGGCGAGTATCGCCAGGCATTGGAGAGTCTGTTGCTGGATATGGAAGAGACATGAATTTCCTGGTGTCCAGGAATGGATCAAGCTTGACGCAATTCAACCATTGGCAAACGGATTTATTCGCGAAAGTCATCAGCGATCCAGATGTGTCGTTTGTCAGATGTCTTTGCGAATGAATGTGTCCCCACCGGGGTATTTCACCGCTGCAACCCTGTGTAATCAGACCATAACCGGAATCCGAGCCCAAACCCATGACCGACATCCCTCATTTTCCCCTCGCCGCAGTAGTCGGCGCTGATGAGTTGAAGCTAGCGCTGTGCCTTACTGCCATTGATCCGAAGATCGGCGGTGTGCTCATCGAGGGACCACGCGGTATGGCCAAGTCGACGCTGGCGCGGGGATTGGCGGATCTGCTGGTCAGCGGGCAGTTCGTCACCTTGCCACTGGGCGCCACCGAGGAACGCCTGATCGGCACGCTGGACCTGGACGCCGCGCTGGGCGAAGGCCGCGCACGATTTTCACCGGGGGTACTGGCCAATGCGGACGGCGGGGTGCTGTATGTCGACGAGGTCAACCTGTTGCCCGACCATCTGGTGGATCTGCTGCTGGATGTGGCTGCCAGCGGGGTCAACAGAGTGGAACGCGACGGCATCTCTCATCGCCACCCGGCGCGCTTCGTCCTGATCGGCACCATGAATCCCGAAGAAGGCGAGCTACGCCCGCAACTGCTCGACCGCTTTGGGCTCAATGTCGCCCTCAGCGGGCAGACCCTGCCTGAGCAACGTGGGCAGATCATTCGCCGCAGGCTGGCGTTCGACTGCGCACCCGAAGCGTTCTGTCAGCAGTGGGCTGATCAACAGCACGCGCTGAGGGCTCGCTGTGAGGCTGCTCGTGGACGGCTACCGACCATTGAACTGGATGACACGAGCCTTGCGATCATCACCGAGCGCTGCTACGGCGCAGGCGTCGACGGCCTGAGGGCTGATCTGGTCTGGTTGCGCGCATCGAGAGCGCATGCCGCCTGGCGTGGCGCTGTGGAGATTGCGCTTGAGGATATCGACGCAGTGGCCGAGTTTGCGTTGAGGCACCGTCGTCGTGGTATTCAGCCGCAGCAGCAGCCACCTTCCACATCGGACAGTCCGCCCCCATCGCCAGGTGCATCAGCGCAGCAAGCTGAAGGCAACTGGGGTGAAATGCCTGCTCCAGCAGTCGCCACCGGCGCACGTCGCGAAGTGCCCCACTGGCCAAAAAAGCCCTAGGCATCCGCCCCCGCCAGTCAACGGGGGCGGATGCCAGCCCTAGACCGGGCAGCCTTGGCGGCGGGAAAAGTGGAGCGCCTCGGTCGGGTATCGACGGCGCCATCGCCTGGGTGCCGACTCTGCTGCGTGGTCGCCCGCAACGTCGTGCGGATCTGGTGCGCCAGCCACGAACCCGACGCGAGCAGGCGTTATGGTTAGTGATCGTCGACGCTTCGGCTTCTACCCGACGCAACCAGTCCTTGAGTCTGGCCAAAGGCCTGCTGGCGCAACTGTTCGACGACGCTTACCGGCAACGAGCACGGCTGGCGCTGCTGACCGCCAGCGGCGGCAGCCCGAACTGGCAGCATCATGGGCTCAAGGCCGGTTCTGCGTGGCAACCCTGGCTTGAAACGTTGGGCGCAGGCGGCGGCACTCCGATGCTCGAAGCCATCGAGCAGGCGCATGACTGGCTGCAAATGCGGCGTAAACGCTATCCGGCGCAAGTGCAGCGGGTCTTGATTCTTACCGATGGTCGAGTCAAGGCAGTCCAGCCTTTGAAGGCCCTGGGTTGCTCTGCTGTGCTGATTGATATCGAGCGCGGGCCGATTCGGCTAGGCAGGGCGCTCGAATTGGCCCGTCAAATGGGTGCTGAGTACAAGCACATCGATGACTTGCAATAGGGCGAGCCCGGTCCGGTCGCTATCAGGTCCGCCTTATGCAGGCATGGTCCATGGCTCGAGACTGTAGCCTTCGCCGCTGATTTCGGCGCGAGCCTGTTCGAGAAATTGCGCCAACTGTTTTGGGTCGCAATAGGCGCTGCTGGGAATCTGTTTGCGGCCGATACGGGTGCTGGTGCGGTCAACGACGGTCAGGCTGAGTTCGCCGTTACCGTCTTGGGGAGCCCAGGCAACGCATCGAAAGGGTTCAAATGCGTGACCGGCAATCAGCAGGGCGTCGTTAAAGCGCAAAGGGGCGTTCATGGAGGGTCCTCAAGTGCCCGTATCAGTTCAATGACCGCCGGCGGGCTTCCCGGCGGTTGGTTACTTCTACTGATGACCTGCGCCGGGGGAGAAGTCACACCCGCTTTCACTTTTTGTCCAATTAATGATTTTTTCACGACGTTTTCTTTCGCAAGACTTACGGCCTCACAACTGGATGCGAGTGATATTCCACTGGCGCGCTTTCCTGACAGTTCCTTCATCAACACCTTCCTGACCGGCGTAAGCACTATTCGCTATTACATATAGAGTAAAACGGTCCAAGCATGTGTCAAAAAATTGCTAATGTAAGGTCAGAGTCGTTAACACTCTGTTTCTGAGAGTTTTTATTTTTTGAAACGTGCTTGAATCCCGGCGCGAAGGAATCTGTCATGCATGAACCGGCATCAATCCGCCGTCTGTTAATGGTAGAACCCTGCGATGAATGCTTGCGCCTGATCCCCGGCTTGCGAACCGTGGGCTGGGAGGTAACCAGCTGTGCATTGGAGTCTGCGGCCGCGCAGCTCTGCGATGTTGGAGTGATCCGCTTGACGCGACAACATCTGGAACAGCCTCAGCTGATCGAAGACCTGATCAGTAGCAGCCAGGCCGAGTGGATTGCGCTGCTTAGCGCCGATGACCTACGGAGTGAGCTGATCGGCGATTTCGTCTGCGAATGGTTTTCAGACTTCCATGCGGTGCCCATGGATCTTGCAAGGGTTCAGCTTGCAATCGGGCGCGCGTACGGCGTGGCACGCCTGCGCTCACAAGGCACCCGATACAGCAATGGGCCCGGGCATCAAATGCTGGGCGAGAGCAGGCCCGTCCGCGAGCTGCGCCGGTTGCTGAGCAAGCTGGCGCCGACCGAATCGCCTGTGCTGATCAGGGGGGAGGCCGGCACTGGCAAAGAGATGGCGGCGCACACCTTGCATAAGCATTCCCGGCGCAGCGCTCAACCGTTCGTGTCAATCAACTGCGGCGCTGTCCCCGAGCACCAATTACAGGCCCAATTGTTCGGTTCTGAAACACAGAGCCTGGAGGGGAATCAGCAACGCCAGCCGGGGCAGATGGAGGCAGCCCATGGCGGTACGCTGTTTCTTGACGAGATCAGCTACCTGCCACTGGACGTGCAGGCCAATCTGCTGCGTTTTCTACAGGATCGGCATGTTGATACCGGTTCGCAGCGGATCGTGGTGGATGTGCGCATTCTCGCGTCGACCCGTGTGGATCTTGAGGCAGCGATTCGCAGGGGACGCTTTCGCGAAGATCTTTATTATCGACTCAATGTCCTGCAGGTGGGAACGGCGCCGTTACGCGAGCGACAGGGTGATCTGACGTTGCTCGCTAACCACTTTGCCCACTTCTACCGCCAGGAAAACGGGGGCCGTACACGTAGTTTCAGCCAGGACGCGCTGGTCGCCATGGGCAAGCATGACTGGCCGGGCAATGTCCGTGAACTGAAAAACCGTGTGCGTCGCGCTCAGGTGCTGGCTGAAGGGCGGCAGATTGAAGCGGTCGACTTAGGGTTGTTGGGTGAAGAAGAAATCAGTTCAAGCATCGGTACACTGGATGAGTACAAACGCCGTGCAGAGCGTCAGGCGCTGTGCGACGTGCTGACTCGTCACAGTGACAACCTCAGCGTTGCAGCGAAGGTACTGGGTATTTCCAGACCGACGTTTTATCGACTCTTGCACAAGCATCAGATTCGCTAAGTGGCCTGCGCAGTCAGTCTACGGTCAATAAATGCTCCACCGCTTTCAGGGCCTGGTCCTTGCGGTCACTCCAGCTTCCTTCGAACACTTCGTAACGCTGAGCATGGCCGTCGAGCCAGCCTTTACTGGCGTCGAAGAATGCCTGTCGTTCGGCCAGTAGCGGTTGGCAGCGCTGACCGTCGCCGACCCACTCGACGTCTTTGGGGGATAGCAACAGGTGCAAGTCGTAACGTCGGACCAGCAGCTCCTGCTCCAACCAGGACGGGCAGTCGCCGAACAGCGCGTGACTCCACAGGATGTTGCTCAGCAGATGCGTGTCAAGGATCAACAGTTCAGGGGCGCGCGCGCGGGCGACGTCTTCCCGGCTCAACTGCCCTTGCGCAATGAGCGGGATGTCGGCGTAACAGGTGTCCCGCTGCTGCTCATTGATGAACTGGCGCACGTACTCCTCGACCAGCTCGCCACCGAATCGCCGCTGAATGTGTTCGGCCAGCCAGCTCTTGCCGCTGGACTCGGGTCCGGTCAATACCAGAACTTTCATGGGCTTCAACGCGCCAGCGCAGGGTCGGCACGCCAGTCGCGCCACCCTTGCACAGCGAGCAAGGTGAACAAGGCGTACAACGCCGCGGTGAGGTACAGCTCTTTATAAATGAACAGGCCGACAAAAATGACGTCCAGCACGATCCACAAGGGCCAGCACTGCACGCGCTTCTGTGCCATCCACACCTGCGCGACCAGGCTGAAACCGGTCAGCGTCGCGTCGAGCCAGGGCTGAGCTGCGTCGGTGAAATGCGCCATGGCGGCGCCGAGCGCCAGGCTCACCACTGCTCCAATGCCCAGGCTCACTAGCAGGGCGCTGCCGCCAAGGGAGGTCACCTGGCGCCCGCCCAAGGCCACACCGCGGCGAGTCCATTGCCACCAGCCATACAGTTGCAAGACGGCGTAGACCACCTGCAGCAGCATGTCCGAGTAGAGCTTCACGTCAAAAAAGATCCAGGTGTAGAGCAGCACCATTACCAGACCGATCGGCCAGCCCCACGGGTTTTGTTTGACTGTCAGCCAGACGGCGACGACACCGAGTGCAGCGGCAAACAGCTCAAGGCCGGACATGGAAACTCCTGTGACGGGATGACGAAAAAAGGGCCTGCGATTGTATGCCGTTTATCAGCGGTTGTGGCGGGCAGATTGAGAGCCCGGCTAACGCCCGGCATTGATAGGCGAAAGCTTGTTTTCCCCTTCGCAGACGTCAAAGGCTGCGCGCCAATATCCATGCTAGAGCGTTCGCGATGCAGGTCTGTTAGCATCGCGCCGCCCGCGTGCCTGAGCCCGCAGTTCTGGCTGTTCATGCGGTTTTTACATCGGACCGTTTATCGTGCGAAGGACAGTGCTCAACATATCAAGAGAGCTTTGCTACGAGCAGGCTCCACTCTGGGGGAATGATGGATCTTTGGACCGCCGCACAGGCGTTAACACTGGGTATCGTTGAAGGGTTAACAGAGTTTTTGCCGATCTCCAGCACAGGCCACCAGATCATTGTCGCCGACCTGATCGGCTTTGGCGGTGAGCGGGCAATGGCGTTCAACATCATCATTCAGTTGGGGGCCATCCTGGCGGTAATGTGGGAAATGCGTCAGAAGATTTTTCAGGTCGTGACCGGACTTGCGACCCAGCCGCAGGCACGCCGCTTCACCCGTAATCTGATCATCGGAGTGCTTCCGGCCGTGGTGCTGGGGGTGATGTTTTCCGACCTGATTCATCAATACCTGTTCAACCCCCTGACTGTCGCCGCTGCGTTGGTGATCGGTGGTTTCATCATGCTCTGGGCCGAGCGTCGTCAGCACGAAGTCCATGCCGAAACCGTGGACGAAATGACTTGGGCTGACGCGCTCAAGGTAGGTTTCGCACAGTGCCTGGCGATGATTCCCGGCACGTCGCGTTCCGGCTCGACCATCATCGGAGGGCTGCTGTTCGGTCTTTCGCGCAAGACTGCCACTGAGTTTTCATTCTTTTTGGCCATGCCGACGATGATCGCGGCTTCGCTCTACTCGGGCTACAAGTACCGCCACCTGTTCCAGCCTGATGATTTCGCGGTGTTTGCGGTGGGCTTCGTGACTTCGTTCATCTTCGCCATGATCGCGGTGCGCGCCTTGCTCAAGTACATCGCCACCCACAGCTACGCCGTATTCGCCTGGTATCGCATTGCGTTCGGGCTGCTGATTCTGGCGACCTGGGGCTTCGGTTGGGTCGATTGGTCCAGCGTGCAGGGATGAACCGATGAGTCAGCGCTTCAAGCCTGTTGCAGCCAGCGACACCGATAGGCGTCCAGTGCGTTTTCTCAAGTTGAAGCTTGGGCTGCTTTTGCTGCTGTGCGCCTTGCCGGTCTATGGGCTGATAGCGACCGGCTTGGGCGCAGGCTCGTGGCTGCCATCGGCCATTTATCCTCTTATGAGCCTGCTCACCTTTGCGCTCTATGGCTACGACAAAAAGCAGGCTCGACACAAAGGACAGCGTACGCCGGAGAAAATTTTGCACGCGGCCGAGTTGCTAGGCGGCTGGCCGGGCGCGTTGGTCGGGCAGCAAGTGTTCCGACACAAGACTCGCAAGCTTTCCTATCAATGGGTGTTCTGGCTGATCGTGATGCTGCACGAACTGTTCTGGATCGACCGCGTGCTGATGGGCGGCACATTCCTGACCCGGCACTTTTATTGAGTTGCGCCCGGTTACAGCTTGAGTGCGATCTGGCGGTGTTTGGGCAATTTGCTGACCACCAGTTGGTGAGAGCGGGTTAGCAGACTGCGCAGCTCCTCGTCGCTTATGGGGTAGGGGTGGTTGAGCGTGATCCAGTGTGCGCGGGCCAGATAGGGGGCCGGGCGCACATCCGGGCGATCGAGGTACCCCAAAAACAGGTCCGCGCCGACCTTGAACGACAGGTCGCTTCCGGCCAGCCCCATGACGGCGAACATTTTCGTCTCAGCGATGGAGAACACCCGCACGCCACCCCATTTGTAGTCTTCCCGTGTGCCAGGGAGCTGCAGGCAAAAGGCGGCGGCGTCTTCGATACTCATATTCAATCCTGTGTCTTGCAGTGAGGCTGACTCACGATCAGGTCTGTTGCACGGCGAATGCCTGTACTACATGGTCAAGCCACGCCCTTACTGCAGGCAGTGCTCCCCGGCGTTGCGTATAAGCCGCTTGAAGATTGCCAGTCGACATCGACCACTCCGGCAGCAGCCGCACCAGGCTGCCATCAGCCAGCGCGTCGTGACAGTTCATCATCGGCAGCGTGGTGATCCCCAGCCCTGCCAAGGCACCCGCTTTGCGAACGGTGAAATCATCCACCGCCAGGCGTGCTTCGAGAATTACTTCGTGGCGCCGACCCCCTTGATGCTGTAACTGGAAATGCACCTTGCGATCGGCTTCAATCGCACCCAGAACCGGCAGGCCACTCAAATCTTCCGGTGCAAGGATGTGCTTGCCAGCAAGCAGCGCAGGGGAGGCTACCAATACCGCACCCGCTGGCGCCAGATGCCGTACGATCAGGCTCGGATCTTCATCTCCGATATCCCTTACCCGCATGGCCACATCGATGCCTTCGTTAACCAGGTCGACTCGACGGTTCACCAGCAGTAACTCCAGCTGTACCTGTGGATATCGAGCAAGAAAGTCGGTGACCACCTGGTTAAGGTTCCAATGGGTCATGCCCATCGGGCACGAGACGCGCAGGCGCCCACGGGGCTCGGCAGAAAGCGTAGCGACTACCTCGTCGGCCATCTCGGCTTCCAGCAACATGGCCTGACAGTGCTGCAGATAACGCTCGCCCACCGTCGTCAGTGCCAGTTTGCGCGTAGTGCGCTGCAGAAGGCTGGCATTGAGTCGGGCTTCGAGCGCAGCTATACGGCGCGACAGCCGGGATTTGGGAATCCCCAGTGCGCGGCCGGCTGCCGCGAAGCCACCGGATTCCACCACCTTGGCGAAGTAATAGAGGTCATTAAGATTCTGCACTGGCTGCTCTATTGTCCTGTTAATGGAACGAACTATCGCATTTTTACTGCCTAATCAGCTATTGGGTTACAGGGTAGGATTATCGTCATTCGATCGCCAGACGGCGGCTACTCACTTGGGACGTTCATAATGAAACTCTTGCACATCGATTCCAGCATCCTTGGCGACCATTCGACTTCGCGCCAGCTGAGCCGCAGCGTCGTTCAATCGTTCACTGCCCGGCAGCCAGATACTCAAGTGGTTTATCGCGATCTGGCCAACGACTCCCTGAGCCATTTCTCCGGCGCCTCGCTCGCAGCCCTAAGCACACCGGCCGAAGGGCGAAGCGCGGCTCAGCAACTGGAAGTGGCAACCAACGAAGCCACACTGGAAGAATTCCTCGCAGCCGATGTCGTAGTCATCGGCGCACCGATGTACAACTTCACCATCCCTAGCCAGCTAAAAGCCTGGATCGACCGTATCACCGTTGCCGGTCGTACTTTCCGCTACACCGAAGCCGGCCCGGTAGGTCTGTGCACAGGCAAAAAAGTGATCGTCGTGTCCACTGCGGGCGGACTGCATGCCGGCCAAGCTACCAGCGCCGGCCATGATGATCTGCTCAAAGTATTGTTCGGTTTTCTGGGCGTCACCGACTTGCAATTCGTTTCTGCCCATGGCTTGGCCTATGGTGAAGAACCGCGTTCCAGCGCGCTGGCTGCCGCGCAGAAGTACATCGACGAATCGCTATTCGTTTGAGTCGCTTTTGACAATAGCCATCAGATTCAAAACTGATCTGGCTCGATAAACGCCCTGTCACCCAAGCCCTTATGGCTTACGGTGTCGGGGCGTTTGTCGTGTGTGGACCTGTTAAACAAGCGTGTTCAGCGACGCGACAGCATTCACTGTTTCTTTAGCGAGTAATCTTTGTCCTGCACGGCTTTAAAAGCGGCATGCGATCAATATGGGTCGTCATTCTGCCAACGACCTTGATTTTTCCGCGCTTGGCCCGCCTTGTGCACTGTTGATCCAAAAATGGCTGAATGTTATCAGCCCGCATCGGTCACATAACGACGAGCAGCAGTTTAAAAGGACTCCAGGCCTTACAGGTCTGATTCGAAGCGCACGGATTGAGAAGGTGAGGGGGCATTGCAATGATGCGTCTTTGTGCAGTGATAGTGTTGAGCCTCTTCGGTGGCCTGTTTTCGGTGCAAGCCAGTGAGCTTGAAACTTGGAGCGTCGGCTTTCATGAGCTGACATTCCTCGATCCGCTGGATTCCCGGCCCATGCATGCCTTCGCCTTTTATCCATCTACCGATCCGGACAATGTTACGCAAGTTCAGGGTTATCCTGTTGAAGCGACCGAAGACGCGGCCATCGCCATGGGGCGTTTTCCATTGCTGATGCTTTCTCACGGCAACACCGGTACGCCATTGGCCCTGCATGACCTGGCGACTTCCCTGGCGCGCAAGGGCTTCGTATTGGTCGCCGTATTTCACCCCGGTGACAACTATCTGGATCACAGCCGACTCGGCAGCCTGAGCAATTTATATGGGCGGCCCCTGCAAATTTCCGAGGCAATCAGCGCGGCACTGCTTGATCCGATGCTGTCGCCTTTTATCAGTGCGCGCCGGGTCGGGGTCATCGGTTACTCGGCGGGTGGCGAGACTGCTCTGATACTTGCAGGAGCACAACCGGATCTAAAGCGCCTGCGACAGTACTGCATGGATCGTCCGCAGGATCGCGATGCGTGCAAGACTCAAGGCGAGCTGTTGGCGGATCGGGACGACCTGCATGCACAGGCCGACCCGCGAGTGGGCGCGTTGATGCTGATGGCGCCGCTAGGTTTGATGTTTGGGCGCCAGACATTGGCGGATGTCCATGTGCCGGTTCTGCTGTACAGCGGCGACGGTGACGAGCTGCTGGCCATCGACAAGAATGCGGAAGCGCTGGCGCGCAAGTTGCCAGACGTATCGAATTTCAAATTACTGCCTGGCGCTGGACATTTCGTTTTCATGGCGCCCTGCGACGACGAGCAACGCGCGCGTCAACCGGGGCTTTGTAACGATGCGATGGGTGTCGATCGAGAAGAAATCCATCGCAGCCTCAGCAGCGAGGCCGTGGAGTTCTTTGGCACGGTGCTGGGTTCGCCATTGAACACAGCGGGGATGCAGGCTGCGTTGCATGAGCAATAATATATTGCGCAATAGCCTGCGACTGAAAGCTTGCTTCTCAAGGCGTTATTACATACTCCCGGATCCGGCAGACCTCCTTACGTCAGCAAGCTCCTCCCCACGCTATTTTGTCGCTAGTCCCGTGCCTGAATCATTTTGCCCTTACGTCCGGCAATTTGCCTTGCCTGACCGTCACGCTGTTTGCCGGTACGTGCTTCGCTGATCAATGCGGGAATCAGCGGGCCTTCCGGCAGGTTTTTCCAGAAGCGCGCAGGCAGATGACCTTGCATGACCTTGGGATTAAGTCGCGCCGGATTGAAGATATGGCTGTAATAGGTCAGCCACAGTTCGCCGTGTGGGTCGTCGGCGTTTCGGGCCAGTGCTTGCCATGCAGCAGGGCACTGGCGTTTGTAGATCAACTGCTGGCCATCATAGAAAACGCCGTCCTGAGGCGTTGCGATCATCCAGCGATGTCGGCCGAGGCGGCCGATGAAGTGCTCGCTGGCGCGGCGCAGGATGTCATGAGCAGGCTCATGCCAGGCAACGTATTCGGGCAGAGAGCGGGTTTCCAGCAAGGCTGCCTTGACCGCTGGATCCTTGGCGCTCGAGCTGACGGGCAGGGCGATGAAGCGCAGAAAAGCATGCAGATGATGGGCTTCGCGACTGACCTGCTTGAGCCGTCGATGCAGTTCACTGCCGAGCTTGTCCCCCGCCAGCATGGCCGTACGGTCGCCATGGCTGACCCGCCATAGCACTTCATACAACAGACTCCAGCGCTGCTCGCCGCAGTATTGAGCAGCGTTCTGCAAAAGCTCCACCAGTTCCAGCGGCACTCGCGGCTGGATGGGGCCCATCTGCTCGGGATAATTGTCGTCACTGGTGAACAGATCAGCGTCCTGACGCACGCTCCAGCTCACTTGATCCGGGTTGATCTGGTGACTGAGTAACCACCGCGCCTGCTGTCGCCAGGTATCAAACAAGTCGTCACAGTCAAGAATGATCATGCCCACAGAGCCATCTGTTGCGGCTGGGGACGGTCGCGCAACTGTTCGCGCAGCATGACACTGGAGCTTTCTGACTGGCGCGGATGGTAATCGCTGGTGATGATGAAAGGCCGGGCCTTGGCCAGCACGCAACGCAGTCGGGTCAGATCTTCATAGCGGATTCGCCGCTGGCGCCGCAGCTCTACCAGTCGCTTGGTGGTGCGAATGCCAATGCCGGGGATTCGCGCGATCATCGCCGGTTCAGCTCGGTTCAGGTCGAGCGGAAAGACGTCGCGGTGCTCGAGGGCCCACGCCAGTTTCGGATCGATATCCAGCGCCAGATGCCCTGGCCCTTCGAGCAGTTCGTTTGCGCTGTAGCCGTAGCCACGCAGCAGGAAATCGGCCTGATACAGGCGGTGTTCGCGCATCAGCGGTGGCGCAGTTAGCGGGACGCTTTTCGGGCTGTTGGGAATCGGGCTGAAGGCTGAGTAATACACGCGCTTGAGGCGAAAATCCCCATACAGAGATTCGGCCGTATGCAGCAGCGTACTGTCGTCGGTGTCATCTGCGCCCACAATCATCTGCGTGCTTTGTCCGGCGGGTGTAAACCGCGGCGCCCTTGGTTCGTTGAGGACGGTCTGCTGGCCAGTGTAGATGGTCTGCATCGCCTGCTTGATTGAGCCCATTTCCTTTTCAGGTGCCAGAGCCTGCAAACCCAGTTGTGTAGGCAGCTCGATGTTGACGCTGAGGCGATCGGCGTAGCGTCCGGCTTCTTCGATCAGGGCAGGATCGGCTTCTGGGATGGTTTTGAGATGGATGTAGCCCCGGAATTCATGCTCCTCACGCAGCAGCTTCGCCACCCGGACCAACTGCTCCATGGTGTAGTCCGCTGAACGGATGATGCCGGAACTTAGAAACAGCCCGCTGACACAATTACGACGGTAAAAGTCCAGCGTGAGGGTCACGACCTCCTCTGGCGTAAATCGCGCACGCGGCACGTCGCTGGAACGTCGGTTGACGCAGTACTGGCAATCGTACAGACAGAAATTGGTCAGCAGAATCTTCAATAGCGAGACACAGCGACCGTCCGGGGTATAGCTGTGGCAAATTCCCATGCCGGTGCTGGAGCCGATTCCGGATTTGCCTTCGGAACTGCGTTTGGGAGCGGCGCTGCTGGCGCAGGAGGCGTCGTACTTGGCGGCATCAGCAAGGATGCTCAGCTTGTCGATCAGCTGCATGGGATTTCTCGATACTGGTTTTATGTACAGTATCGGGTTCGCCGATGTCAGGCAAGCGCCGCTTGACATGTCGGCAGGGCAGCTCACTGACAAACACGACCTGACAACGGTATTCGATCTTGCTCGGCCGCGCCCATCCAGCCTCATCATCGTTGATTGAGGCACTCAGCTCATCCGTTGCACCAGTGCTTTGAGCTCAGCAAAATTCTTCACCTGATGAAAGTTGGCGTGATCAGAAAATTCGGAGAAGTCTGTGTCGCCATAACCTGCGACCTGAGCCCCTGCGCCAAGTCCGGCCTGTACTCCGGGGATGCTGTCTTCGACCAGCAGGCACTCTTGCGGTTTGAGGCCCAGAAGGTCTGCGGCGTGTTCGATGAGGACCGGTGAAGGTTTCCATGCGTCGACTTCATAGGCGCTGACGATCAGGCCATGAAAGACGTCGAGCAAACCGACGGTGCTCAGGCACGTTTCGATCTTGCTGCGAGGGCCGTTAGAGGCTACACATTTGGGCAGCGACAGCGTGCGCACGAAGTCCACAGCGCCGGGCATTTCTTCCAGCTCGGCCTGCAAGAGCGGCAAGGTACGTGCCCTGAAGGTGTTGACGATTTCCACGCTGGGCAACCACGGGTAGTCGTCACACAGGCCTTGCATGCACAGCGCGAACTGCACCCCGCGAAAGCGTGCCAGCACCTGGTCGACGCTCAGCGTTACCCGATGTTCCTGCAATATGTCGCGCAGCAACCCTGCAGCCAGCCGTTCGCTGTCCACCAGGGTCCCATCGCAATCAAAGATGACACCGGCAATATTCAAGCAGCACTCTCCCGTCTTCATGTTCGGGGCGGTTGGACCGGCATTATCCAGAAAAGTTGGCCGCAGGTGATGAAGACTGACCTACGGTCGTCGTGTGTCAGGATAGGAGAGGGAGGTATTGCAGCGCAGCGTGTCGTCGTCGGCAAAGGCTGGAGGGCCGACGACGAGCCTGCGTTAAAGGACTACAAGGAGACTTGCGTCACCAGTTCGCCTTCATCGAAGAAGCGACTGACATTAGCGAACACCAGATCGGCCATGGCCTGGCGCGTCTCGTAGGTGCCGCTGCCGATATGCGGAGTCAGCACCACGTTTTCCAGCGTCAGCAGCTCGGCTGGAACGCTGGGCTCGTCTTCGAACACATCGAGACCGGCACCGGCGATGCCCGAGTCGAGCAACGAGGCGACCAGTGCCTGCTCGTCGACCACTGAGCCTCGGGCGACGTTGATCAGGTACGCATTCGGCCCCAGCGCTTTGAGTACGTCGGCGTTGATCAAATGCTGAGTGTCAGGGCCGCCCGGCACGATGACAATCAGGTAGTCCGCGACCTTGGCCAGTTCAAGCAGATCGGCGTAGTGGGTATACGGCACATCCGGGTAGGGCTGACCACGACGAAAATATGCGATGTTCATCTCGAATGCTGCAGCGCGTTTGGCGATGGTTTTGCCGATCTTGCCCAGGCCGACGATGCCGCAGGTCTTGCCACACAGATCGTTACCCAGCGGGAATTTGCCGGTCGGCCACTTGCCCGCTCGTACGAAGCGTTCGGCTTCGCTGATGCGTCGCGACACACAAAGCATCAGGGACATCGCGGTTTCGGCAACGGCGTTGTTCAGCACGTCCGGTGTATTGCTCAACTTGATGCCGCGGCGTGCCAGATAGTCAGTGTCGATCGCGTCATAGCCAACGCCGAAACTGTTGACCACCTCCAGGTTCTCCAGCTTGTCGAGCAAAGCGTTGTCGGTGCCGTAGACGCCGCTGGTGATCACACCGCGAATCTTCTCGCCATGCTCGTTGGCCCAGGCGTCGATGTCGGTGGTTTCCCAACGATTGTGCACGGTAAAGTCGCGATAAAGATTGTGCGTCAGGGCAATGTGCATTGGGCCCCAGACCAGAACATCGGCTTTCTTGTCGCTCATGGTTTCCTCCTGGCGGCGTGGTCTCTGGTAATGAACTACGCCTTGATTACACATACGAGTGGCGGGTCAGCCGTTCTTGTTTAACACAGGTTGTGGCTCCGCCCGCCCGGATTTAAGCAGTTCGGCGATGGCCATGGTCAGCAGCGGCGCGAAAAGGGCGAAGTACGAGCTGTCGACGCCGTAAGGGTTGCCGGCCAGAAACCAGCCGATGGTGGAGAACACCGACAGGATAATCCCGGCCAGTGCGCCACGGCCGGTGCCGAATTTAGGTGCGTAGAAACACATCAACACGATGACGGCGAGGGTGGCGCGCAGCGCCTTGCCGAGGAAGGCGATCAGCAGGATCTTGTCGGCATACAGGGCCAGCACCAGCGGCAGGAAACCGACCGCCACGATCGATAACCGAATGAACATCACCGACTTGCGGTCGTTATTGTCCTTGTTAAAGAACGGATCGTAAAAGTCCTTCAACAGCAGCGTGGACGAAGCGAGGGTATTGGCCGAAATGCCGCCGAACAAGGCCCCTGCCAGGCCGATCACCACTAGACTCGCCGAGAACGTAGGCATGTGCGCGATGAGGGCCGGGAAAGCATCAATGGACTTGATGCCGGGGTAAAGGTACGCGCTGCACATACCGATCATCGCAGCCATCAGACCGAATGGGATCATCAGCGAAGAAACATAGAAGCAAGCGCGTTTGGCGGTCTTCTCATCCCGGGTGCTGACCAGCGCCTGAATCACGTATTGAGTGGCGAAGATTGAGCCGATACCGGCGATCATCCAGGCGAAGATCTGCCCCCAGCCCACACCGGTAAAGTCGAACAGGGTGGCTGGAAGCCTGGCCTGCATGGCGCCGATACCGCCGGTGGCGTTCAGCGCGAAAGCCAAGGCCAGGGCAATGCCTAGGTATTTGATCGACGCATGCACAAAGTTGGTGTAGACCACCGAGCGCATACCGCCGACGCTGACGTAGAACACCGTAATCACGCCCACCAGCAGGATTGCGACTGTCTTGTCGATGTTCAGGACCGCTGCCAGCACGGCACCACCACTGGCATACAAAGCCACCGATACGATGCTCAGCGCACAGATGGTCAGCACACAAGCGGCATAGCGCGTGCCCTGGCCGTAGTTCTGCGCAAGGATGCCGGAAATGGTGTTAAGGCCGGTTTCGCGGTATTTCCTCGCCAACACCAGTGCCAGCAGCAGAAAGCCGAGTGAGAGGGCGACCAGGTTCCAGGCTGCGGAGATCCCTGCTTCGAAACCCTTTTGCGCGGTGCCGATGCTGACCGAACTGCCGATGAACTCGGAGAGCAGCAGCGCTCCGATCAGAAAGGGTGGAAAACTGCGACCACCGCTGGTGAAGCCTTCGCTGCTTTTGGCGTGTTTGCGCACGCTGTAGCCGATATAGGACATGACCACGAAGTAGCCTGCGGTCAGACACAGGATGATTGTTATTCTTGGGTCCATGTTCTCTCCGTCCCGCTTCACCGGGTGCGTGATGCCTTGTGTTGCGGGTAATAGCCTTTGCAGTGAACCGGGGTTGTCAGATGACAGCACGGTTTACCGCAGGCATGCAGGGGAAGCACGGCTATTGACGCCTGCGCCGCAGATAGGCCCAGAGAAGAGGTAGAACCGGATGAGAGAAGGCCAAAGCCTGTTCTGGGGCTGTTTCGAGGCGGGAGAGGAAGCGTATTTTCATTTTTATTAGAGGCTCGTTATTTACGTTGGAAGGCAACTCAATACGATGAATTTGTTATACGTCATCGTACAACTCTTCGCAATCGTGCCTTCATCTCAGCATTCGTGAGCCGCTGTTCAGGATCCCAGGTCGGACTGTCTGGTTCTCCTAATGGAGGTGTGAGGCGCGGGGCAGTGCTGACCGCTGTGCACGCGTGAGGGGGTGAGTCACTCGACAAAGCGCGCTGTCCATATGCGCAAATCAATGTTCAACGATCTGGATTTCATGCCCTTGAAAGGATTCACCTTCCGTCCTCAAGCAGTGGCTGGCCTTGTGCTTATTGCGCTCCTGGCCGGTTGCAGCTCGCAACGCAATCAGCCCCCTGCGCCATCTGCTGAACGGGTTCGCAGTGAAATCGTTCGTCTGCTGCCCACCCGCGTGGTGGACCGTCAGGGCTGGGCGAACGATATTTACACCGCGTTCGAAACACGGAAAATCGCCCCCAGTGTCGAGAATCTGTGTTCGGTGCTGGCCGTGGCCGAACAGGAATCCAACTACCAGGTCGATCCCACAGTGCCCGGCATGGGCAAGATCGCGCAGGATGAAATCGACCGCCGTGCAAGCAAGGCCCACATTCCTGATCTGCTGGTGCGCAGCGCGCTGGATATCCGTTCGCCTAACGGCAAGACCTATAACGAACGCCTCAGTGCGGCCCGTACTGAAAAGGACCTGAGCGCCATCTTCGATGACTTCATCGGTATGGTGCCGATGGGTCAAACGCTGTTTGGCAATTTCAACCCGGTGCATACCGCAGGGCCCATGCAGGTGAGTATCGAGTTCGCTGAAAAGCAGGCGCGCGATTACCCGTATCCGGTTAAGGATTCGATTCGCCACGAGGTGTTCACCCGAAGGGGCGGCGTGTACTTCGGTGTTGCGCATCTGCTGGGCTATCCGGTGAGCTATGACAGACCGATTTATCGCTTCGCCGATTTCAATGCCGGTTGGTACGCCAGCCGCAACGCCGCTTTCCAGAGCGCCGTGGCGCGCCTTTCGGGCAGGCGCCTTGCACTGGACGGTGACTTGATCAGCTACGGTTTCGGCCCTTCACTGGGGCAGACCGAACTGGCAGTGCGCAGCCTGCATACGCAACTGGGCATGCGCAACACCACTGTCCGTAATGCGTTGGAAAAGGGCGAGATGCTGGAGCTGGAGGACACTGACCTGTACAAGCAGATTTTCGCATTGGCCGACAAAGCCGCCGGCAAGCCGTTACCCCGGGCTATTCTTCCGGGCATCGTCCTGCAGAGCCCGAAGATCACTCGCAAACTCACGACGGCATGGTTCGCGCAACGGGTGGAAGAGCGCCGATTGCGCTGTATGGGACGCGCATCAGGAGCGCTCAAGTGAAACGGGCGTGAGCTGAGCATTACCGTTTGTCACATTTACGGCACACTGTTCAACCGCACGCCTCAAAAAGACATCGCCCATCTTCCGGGCTCCAAAGAAAAGAGGTCTTTATGTCAGTCGACCCCACCATGCCGATCACCGAACCTGAAGAATTGCCCAGCGCCGATCAGGATCTTGATCCAGATGCACTGGATGATGAGGACGAACGGGAAAAGGATGAACGCCCAGAGGATTGGAAAGACCCTGAGGGTCAACGTCCCGAAGATTGGAATGAGCCTGCGGCGCCGGCGGCAGATCAACCTACGCCGCTGTCCGACAATTTGCGCTGAATGAGATCGGCGCATTAATACCGGTGTCGGATACGTAGAGCGGTGCTGGCCTGTATCGATGCACTATCAGGGAGTTTTGGTTTTGAAGCGTGAAACGGTGGCACCCAGTATCATTACCAGCAGCCATGCTGTTGCCGACGTACAGAGCGCTGAGGCAATACTGTTTGGTACGCCTAAAGAGCGGCTGGATTTTTATCGCAAGGAAATCCAGTACGAGACGGCGATTCTTTCCAATCGCACCAACGCCTATCTCTCTGCCCAGTCGTTTCTGGTGATTGCTTTCGCCTCATCGATGGCAAATCTGAATCCGGAATGGGGCAAGTTGTTCACCCTTGTGGTGCCACCTTTTCTTACGCTGTTGGGATTGATCAGTTCGATGCATGCCTGGCCCGGGATTCGCGCAGCGTATGAGATTATCGATCACTGGCATTTCAAGCAAAGCCAGTTATTGCACAGTCAGCCGGCAATGGGACTTGCATACGATGATTCGCCACTGTTCAGCAAGCATGAGTCAAGTGAGAAGGGATACAAGAAATCCTTGATGTTCTCCATGCGAACTCCGTGGTTATTCACCGGGTTTTGGTTTCTGCTGGGGGTGTTTTCGATTTATGTGCAGGTCAGCGGAAGTCTCTTCTAGGCGGGATGCGGATACTCGATGGTGTTTGTACATCTATTGCCGATCATTAATCTGCCTCGCCTGTTCTGTGGTTGATCGGATCAAACCAGTCACCTGGCCGATGACAGGCGTTGGAACGCTCGTCCGGCAACAGTGAACCTTTCATTTTTAATGATGTTAGCTTGACACCAACGCGGCGGCAGGGTATTTCGTCGCTTCCGCTCGCTGTATCAAAAGCGCTTTGTATTTAACAAGTTAGGAATACATCCGGTAGTGGACATAATTCCTGGCCATTTCCGTGTGTCTGCCCATCGTCGGGCTCTTCCATTTCAGCTATCGACGAGTAAAACCTCAGGAGCCAACCTCATGGCAGTACTGCAGCAAATCACCCTGGATTCTCTCAAGCGTTCCGAAGCGCAATTGACTGCTCGCTGGCTGGCCGATCTTGAAGCCAGTGGTGCCACGCGCAATCTGAAAGCTGAAGATGCCGGTCGACAAACGTCTGAATTTCTTCGCCTGTTAACCTCGGCTCTTGAGAAAAGTGGCTCGCAAAGCATCAATAGCAGCGATTGGGACGAAGTTCGCCAGTTCCTCGAAAAGCTGTCGCACCAGCGCGCACTCGCCGGCCAGGACTCGCAGCAGACGGCTCATTTCATTTTTTCGCTGAAGGGTCCGCTGTTCACCTTGCTGCAGGAGCAGTTCGCCGACAGCCCGGCGGTGCTCGCCGAGCAATTGTGGGAAATATCCCAACTGCTTGATTCGCTGGGCATGTACACGATCCGCACCTACCAGAAGTCGCGGGAGGCGGTGATCAAGCGCCAGCAGGAAGAACTGCTGGAACTCTCCACCCCGGTCGTCAAGTTGTGGGACGGCGTGCTGGCGTTGCCGATGATCGGCACCCTGGACTCCCAGCGCACCCAGGTCGTCATGGAATCGCTGCTGCAGCGCATCGTCGATACCGGCTCCGAAATCGCCATCATCGACATTACCGGCGTGCCGACCGTGGACACGCTGGTCGCCCAGCATCTGCTCAAGACCGTCACCGCCATCCGCCTGATGGGAGCTGATTGCATCATCAGCGGTGTGCGGCCACAAATCGCCCAAACCATCGTGCACCTGGGGCTGGACCTGCAAGGCGTGGTCACCAAGGCCAACCTGGCCGACGCCCTGGCGTTGGCGCTGCGTCGTCTGGGTCTGACCGTGGCCAAGGCGGTATAAGCCCATGGAGCGGATTCCGATTCTGCAGATGGGCGACTTTCTGCTGGTCACCATTCAGGTCGATATGCACGATCAGCTGGCCCTGACGCTGCAGGACGATCTGTCCGAGCGCATCAGCAAGACTTCGGCGCGTGGTGTATTGATCGATATCTCGGCGCTGGACATGGTCGACTCCTTCATTGGCCGCATGATCGGCATGATCTCCGGCCTGTCGCGGATCATGGATGCCGAGACGGTTCTGGTGGGCATGCAGCCCGCCGTGGCGATCACCCTGGTAGAACTGGGCATGACATTGCCAGGCGTCAGCACTGCGCTGAACGTTGAACGCGGCATAAAGCTGTTGCGCGAGCGGGCCTGTTCACAATGAACGTGCGCAGCAGCGGTACTCAAGGCATTCGGATCGAACAGGATGTGGTACTGGCTCGGCAAACCGCCCGCAAGCTGGCACAGGAATGCGGCATGCGGTTGATCGATCTGACCAAGCTGGTGACGGCGGTGAGCGAGCTGGCGCGCAATACCATGGTCTACGGCGGGGGTGGAGACATGGACTGGGCGATCGTCGAAGACGGCGTACGCTCCGGTCTCAGGCTGACGTTTCGTGACGAAGGCCCCGGCATTCCTGACTTGAAGCTGGCCATGACCGACGGCTGGACTTCTGGTGGGGGGTTGGGATTGGGGCTGACCGGAGCCAAGCGTCTGGTTGACGACTTTGAACTGGACACGGCGCCCGGCGCAGGCACTCGGGTGACGATCTGCAAATGGACTTGAGACTGCACAGCAGCCTGACACAAGTGCTGACTATCGAAGACGCCAGCCAGGTAGGTTATGGGCGGCGAACAGCTCAGAAGCTCGCAGAGCAACTGGGAATGGATGCCACCGACTCCGGTCGCGTGGCATTGGTGGTGACCGAGCTTGCCAGCAATATTCTCAAACATGCCAGCAATGGCGAACTGCACCTGCGCACATTGCCTGGCCCCGTTCCCGGTCTGGAGGTCATCGCCATCGATCGAGGGCAGGGTTTCGATGTGCAGGACTGCATGGTCGATGGGTTTTCCACCCGGGGCACCCAGGGCATTGGCCTGGGCTCGATCCTGCGTCAGGCGCAGGTGTTCGATGTGCATTCGGATAATCGAGGCACCGTGCTGCTCACGCGTTTCTACCCGCGCTCGACGACGGTCAAGGACTTGCGTCTTGGGGTGTGCCAGCGTTCGTTGCATGACGATCCGGCGTGCGGAGATGTCTGGGAGGTTGCCATTTCCGGGCGGCAACTCAGCGTTCTGGTCATCGACGGGCTGGGCCATGGGCCTGAAGCCGAGGAGGCTGCGAAAGCAGGCGCGCTGGCATTCAATCGCGATGCGTTCGCTGATTCGGGCGTGCTGCTCGATGACATACACCGCGAGATGCAAGGCTCCCGCGGTGGCGCTGTGGCCGTTGCGCAATTCGATGCGGCGCAGGATCGGGTGCGCTTCACCGGCATCGGCAACATTGGCGCCACGTTGATCGGCGAGGACAAGCCACGAGGCCTGGCATCGCATCCGGGCATCGTCGGTCTGCAATACCGCAAGGTTCCACCCGCCGCCTATGCGCAGTGCGCCGGACAACTTTTGATCATGTACAGCGATGGGCTGCAATCGCGTTGGAATCTTCGTGACTATCCGGGTCTGATGTATCGACACCCGGCCGTTATTGCAGCAGTGCTGCATCGCGATTATTGCCGGGACAGGGACGACGTAACGGTATTAGTGACTGCTCTGGAGACGCTCGATGACTGACAACCCCGCCCACGGTGCCTTTGATGAGTCAGCAGAGCTAAGGCAATTGCGTGACGAGGCCCAGTCGTTGCGCACTGAACTGGATGAGACCAATCAGGGGGTGTTGGCGCTGTATGCCGAGCTCGATACCCAGGCCGAACAACTGCGTCAGGCGTCTGACCTGAAAAGCCGTTTTCTCTCGTACATGAGTCATGAGTTCCGTACGCCACTGGGTTCGATCCTCAGCATTGCCAGCTTGCTGGACGATGAGCTCGATGGGCCGCTCAGCCCCGAGCAGCATAAGCAGGTGGCATTTGTCAGCACAGCGGCGCGCGAACTGAGCGACATGGTCGATGATCTGCTGGATCTGGCGAAGATCGAGGCGGGGCGCATCAGTATTTCACCTGCCTGGTTTGACATGCTCGATCTGTTCTCCGCCTTGCGCGGGATGTTTCGACCCATCGTCGATGCCTCGGCGGTGGATCTGATTTTCGAAGAGCCCGAAGGTTTGCCCAGGCTGTTCACCGACGACAAGAAGCTCGCCCAGATCCTGCGCAACTTCATTTCCAACTCGCTGAAGTTCACGCAGCGTGGTGAGGTCCGGATTTCGGCCAGCCTGGAAGGCGAACGGGAAATACGCTTCGCCGTCACCGATACCGGCATCGGCATTCCGCCAGAGCTGCATGGCGCACTGTTCGAAGATTTCATCCAGGTCGATTCGCCCCTGCAGAAACGCCTGCGTGGCACTGGCCTGGGGCTGTCGCTGTGCAAGCGTTTTGCCGAGTTGCTCGGGGGGCGTGTCGGGCTGCAAAGCAAACCAGGTGTCGGATCCACCTTTTATGTGGTGATTCCCTTGGCGCTGGCCCAGGAGCATGGAGATGAAAGCTGACACCCGGCTGCTGATTGTCGATGACAACATCGCAACTCGCTACGCGTTGCGCAGGCGCATGGAGCGCCAGGGGTTTGTGGTTCAGGAGGCTGGCACCGGCGCTGAGGGCCTGGCGCAGATCGCCGAGCAGATCCCGGATGCGTTGATTCTCGATGTCAATCTGCCGGACATGAGCGGCTTCGATATCGTGCGTCAACTGCGTAGCCAGCCGCGGACCGCGTTACTGCCTGTGGTGCACGTGTCTGCCGCCTCGATCCATACCGGGGACATCGTCACCGGGCTTGAGGCGGGCGCCGACGCCTACATGGTTCACCCGGTAGACCCCGACGTGCTTCTGGCGACCTTGCGCACCCTGCTGCGCGTGCGCGATACCGAATTCGCATTGCGCAACAGCGAGGATCGGTTCCGGGAAATTTTCGCCAACGTCTCTGCACCGATCGCGGTCATGGACGGCGAGCTCAAGGTTCACGAATGCAACCATGCTTTTTCCCGCCTGATTGCCCAGGCGTCCGACAACGACCTGTTGCAATGCTTCAGTGAAGACCAGGCTCCCGCGATCAGCGGTTTGAGCAAGGCACTGATGGCGGGCGAGCGCTGGAAAGGCACCCTGTGCATGCTGGTCGAGGGAGATCTGCGCGAGACCGAATGGCAGGTGTCTCCTTATCGCGTAGACGACCTGAGCCTGGTGTTCGTCGAAGACGTCACCGAGCACCGACGCCGCGAACAGTCGCACCTGCAGCAACTCGATAGCGTCAATACGCAACTGGCCCATGAGGTTGCCGAGCGGGCACGGACCGAAGCGCAGCTGTTGCAGGCGCAGAAGATGGACGCCATCGGTAAGTTGACCGGCGGCATCGCACACGACTTCAACAACCTGCTCACCGGCATCATCACCGGGCTTGAGCTGATCAAGAAACGTACTGAAGACGGGCGTGTCGAGAAAGTCCTGAGTTACGCCGATGCCGCGCTGGCGTCGGCGAAAAGTGCTGCGACGCTGACCCACCGTCTGCTGGCCTTCGCACGGCAACAGCCGCTGGACGCCCGGCCCGCCGACGTCAATCAGTATGTGCTGTCGCTTGAAGAGCTTTTGAGCCGGACCATTGGCAAGCGCATTGGCCTGACCCTCGAATTGACCTCCGGCAACTGCGTGGCCCTGGTTGACGCCGGACAGCTGGAAAGCGCGGTGCTCAATCTGGTGATCAACGCCCGCGATGCATTGCCGCATGGCGGTAATGTCTGGATCAGTACATATGAGGCCTATTCCCAAGGCAACCCCCGGCTGGACGATGGCCTGTACATCGCCCTGACGGTACGCGATGACGGCGTGGGCATCGAACACCACTTGATCGACAAGGTGTTCGACCCGTTCTTTACCACCAAGCCTATCGGCGAAGGCACGGGACTGGGCCTGTCGACCATTTATGGTTTTGCCCGGCAATCAGGTGGTGACGTGCATATACGTAGCGTTTTAGGTCACGGGACCGAGGTGACGCTGATGCTGCCCGCGGCCAAGGAGCAGGTCGTCCCGCCTCAGCCGGTGGTGGAAGCCGCCCGATTGGGCGCAGGCGAACATGTGCTGATCGTCGAGGACACCGCCTCGGTACGTATGTTTGTCAATGAAGTGCTGACTGACGCTGGCTACCGCTGCACCCAGGTCGCCGACGTGAACACTGCATTGACGCTGCTTGAGCACGACGCATCCATTGATCTGTTGCTGACGGATGTCGGCATGCCGCAAATGAACGGTCGCGAGCTGGCGCAACGGATGCGTGTCTGGCGCCAGGAAGTCCCGGTCCTGTTCATGACCGGCTATGCGGAAAACGCACTGAACCGTCAGCTGTTTTTGGGCGAGGGCATGGACATGATCACCAAGCCCTTCCAGCTGGCCGAATTTCTGAACAAGGTCCGCGCCATGCTTGACGTTTGAATCGGCTATTTTTGTCGGGCCAGCGCTATTGAACCGAGCTATACCTGTACAATTTTTGTTACTGTTTACACCAATTCATTTAGTGCCAACCGTAAGGCACCCACCTTTGGCGAAAGTCCGTGGGACACGTCTGAGGGGAAGGAGATGCAGTTTTGAACCTCAGCCAGGAAGTTCTGCAAAGCGCGATAGACAATTGCGCCCGCGAGCCGATTCAGATCCCCGGCAGTATTCAGCCCCAAGGCTTTGTGCTGGTTATCGACGAAGCGAAGATGCGCATTGTCCAGGTCAGCGCCAACGTCGCCAGTTGGCTGGGTCTGGCGCCAGAGGTGCTGATCGGCGCGGCGCTGCAGCGCGTCTTCAATGATTACCCGCGCCTGCTGGGTCGTCTGGCAGAACTGCCGGAAGACGACCTGAACCCCTTTCACATAGGCGATGTGCGTTTCATCGACGGAAGCCGCGCCGGCGTGCCGATGGCAATGATGGTTCATCGCCACGATCGCGTGCTGATTGCCGAGTTCGCGCTGGCTAGCGACATGGGCTCGGCCTACGGCAACATTTATCCGCTGATGCGTGCATTTATCAGTCAGATGGAGGAAACCGAGTCCATCGAGGCTCTGAGTCAGCGCTCGGTGGCCGAGGTCAGGCGCATCACCGGTTTCGGTCGGGTCAAGGTCTATCGTTTCGACGTCGATGGCAGCGGGCAGGTGACCGCCGAGGCCGTCGAGCAGGGTTATGGCAGCTATCTGGGACTGAGCTTCCCGGCCTCTGACATTCCGGTTCAAGCCAGGGCCTTGTATCTGGCCAACCGTATCCGCGTCATCGAGGACGCCGGCTATCAGCCTTCGCCCTTGGTACCGGTCAATAACCCCCTGACCGGCGCACCGCTGGACCTGAGCTTCGCCACGCTGCGCAGCGTCTCGCCCGTGCACCTGCAGTACATGCGCAATATGCAGACGATGGCGTCGATGTCGATTTCCATCGTGGTGCGTGGCAAGTTGTGGGGGCTCATTGCCTGCCACCATGCCACGCCGCACCCGGTCAGCTTCCAGACCCGTACCGCTTGCGAACTCCTGGGCAGCGTATTGTCGTTGCAAGTCGAAACCAAGGAAGCCCAGGCCAGGACACAGCGCATGCTGAGCCTGCGCAGGCAGATCGTGCAGATGCTTGCCTCGATGGCTGATCTGGACAGCGTGATCGGTGGTCTGCGCGCGATGCCTGACGTTCTGCTGGCGTTTGTCGAAGCGACGGGCGCTGCCGTGATTTCCGAATCGACGCTGGACGTCTATGGCGACACGCCGGATCGCGAACAGATTCATGCCCTGGCCCGCTGGTTGGGCGCGCGTGAGTCCCACGAGGTGTTCCAGTCCGATAACGTTGGTCGCGACATTCCCGAGCTGCCGGAACTCGGGGCATCAGTCAGCGGGGTTCTGGCCATGGCCATTTCCGAACTGCATTCGAACTACATCATCTGGTTCCGGCCGGAACAGGCCCGCGTGGTGAATTGGGCCGGCAAGCCGGAAAAGACCCTCAGCGACAACGGCTCGCTCAACCCGCGCCACAGTTTTGAGCTGTGGCAGGAGACCATGCGCGGCTTCTCACGGCCATGGGATGAACTGGATACCGAAGGCGTCGTCGAACTGCGAACGGCGGTGCTGGGCATCGTGTTGCGCAAGGCCGAAGAAATGGCGGCGCTCGCCGAAGAACTGAAGAAGTCCAATAAAGAGCTTGAAGCGTTTTCCTATAGCGTGTCCCACGACCTGCGCGCGCCGCTGCGGCACATCGCCGGTTACGCCGAACTGCTGAGCGACATAGAAGGCAGCAAGCTCTCTGACAGGGGCGTACGTTTTCTCGACAACATTGGCGAGTCGGCGCGATTCGCCGGGACCCTGGTGGATAATTTGCTGAGTTTCTCGCAAATGGGTCGCTCGGCCATGCGTTATTCGCAAGTCGATCTCAACGCCATGGTCGAAGCCATTCGCCGCGAGATGCAGCCTGATTACGAAGGCCGCGACCTGCAGTGGCTCATCCCGCAACCGTTGCCGGTGCTGATCGCTGACGCCGCATTCCTGCATCTGGCCATGCGCAACCTGCTGTCCAACGCCATCAAGTACAGCCGCACCCAAAGTGCGGCCGTGATCGAGATTGGCAGTTATGAAAAAGACGGCAAGGTCGTGGTGTACATTCGCGACAATGGCGTGGGTTTCGACATGCAGTACGCGAGCAAGCTGTTCGGCGTGTTCCAGCGCCTGCACCGGATGGAGGAATTCGAAGGCACCGGAATTGGCCTGGCCAGCGTAAGGCGGATCATCGAAAGGCATGACGGTTCGGTGTGGGCACAGAGCGAGTTGGGGCAGGGAGCCACCTTTTATTTTGCGCTGCCAAAGCGCAGTCTCACCGTAACCCTTTGAGTGTCCGAGGAGACGCCCAATGCTCAAACCCATTCTTCTGGTGGAAGACAATCCAAACGATCTGGAGCTGACCCTTGTCGCTCTGGAACGTAGCCAGTTGGCCAACGAAGTGATCGTTCTGCGCGACGGCGCCGAGGCGCTCGATTATCTGTTCCGGCGTGGTCAGCATCATGACCGCGCTGCCGGCAATCCGGCAGTGCTCCTGCTGGATCTCAAACTGCCCAAACTCGATGGTCTGGAAGTGCTCAAGGCCATTCGCGAGAGCGAGGACTTGCGCAGTATGCCCGTGGTGATGCTGACGTCCTCCCGCGAGGAGCCCGATCTGCAAAGCGCCTACGCATTGGGAGTGAACGCTTACGTAGTCAAGCCGGTCGAATTCAAGGAGTTTGTCTCGGCAATCTCCGATCTCGGGGTTTTCTGGGCCGTACTCAACGAGCCGCCGCCTGGCTCACTGCGACTGACACGCCGTCCGGGTTCCTGATTCACCCGAATTCATGGCCCGACCCGTTCCGCGACTCGCTGGCGGTAAAGGCCTTTTGCGCAACAAATGACGACTTTCCATGCCGCTATCCCTACTCAAGTTGCTTCTGGTCGAAGACAGTCCGCATGATGCCGAGCTGACCTTGCTCACCCTGGAGACCAGCGGGCTAACCATCGACGCCACCCTGGTCTACAACCACCAGGAGGTGGAGAGAGAACTCTCGACCGGACGTTTCGACCTGATTCTCAGCGATTACCTGTTGCCCGGATCCTCGGGTCTGGAAGTCCTGAACAGCGCATTGCGCCTGGCGCCGCAGACGCCATTCATTTTCCTGTCGGGCATTTTCGGCGAACAACATGCGGTCGAGATGATGCGCATGGGCGCGATTGACTACGTGCTTAAGCAGAACCTGAAAATGCTGCCCAAGGCGGTCGTGCGCGCAGTCTCCGAGGTGTACGAGCGCGAGAAGCGCCAGCACGCCGAAGCCACGCTGCAAGATGCCGAGGTACGTGCGCATCTGGCGATCGAAGCGGCAGATATGGGCGTCTGGACCTATGATCCGCGTAACGACACCCTCATTTGGGACGAGCGCTGCAAGACCCTTTATGGGCTGTCTGCCGATGCACCGGTGAGCATGGACTTCATGTTTTCCCACTGCCATCCGGACGATCGCGCGTTGCTTCACAGCAAGGTCATGGCGGCCCTGGCTGCCGACACTGGCTTCCAGATCGAACATCGCTTGTTGGTGGATGACGATGATGCCGAGCGCTGGGTGTTCTCCAATGGCCGCTCGTTGTTCGAAGACGGTAAATGCGTACGCTTCACTGGCGTCATGCAGGACGTCAGCGAACGCAAACAGTCGACTCAAGCCCTGTACCAGCTCAACGAAATCCTCGGGGAGCGGGTGGTGCAGCGAACCCGCGAACGCGACCGTACCTGGGAGTTGTCACGAGAACTGCTAGCGGTGCTGCGTTTTGACCTGAGTCCGATTGCCCTGAACCCTGCCTGGGAATCGACCCTGGGCTGGACCCGTGCCGATTTTCACGATCAGTCCCTGGGCGAGCTCATTCATCTGGATGACTTGGCAGCGACGCTGCGCGAAACCGCCAGTGTTGCCCAAGGCAATGTCACCACCCGTTTCGTCAACCGCCTGCGCCATGCCGAAGGCGGATTCCGCTGGTTGTCCTGGACCATCGTTCCCGATGACGGGCTGATGTATGCCGCTGTGCGCGATATCACCAGCGAACGTGCGGTGGTCGATGAACTGGCGGCGACCAACAAACGTTTACGCGACCAGATCAAAGAGCGCGAGCGGGTCGAAGCCGCTTTGCAGCAGATGCAGCGCCTTGAAGTGGTCGGCCAGCTCACGGCCGGGGTGGCGCATGATTTCAACAACCTGCTGACGGTCATTCTGACCAGTGCCAACTTCCTGGCTCGGGATCTGGAAAAAGGCGTGTTCACCAAGTCTCCCCAGCGCCTGCAGAACATTCGCTCGGCGGGCGAACGCGGTGCCAAATTGACCAGCCAGTTGCTGTCGTTCTCCCGTCGCCAGCGCCTTGAACCTGTCGCCCTCAACCTTAATGACACCATTGCCGGCATGCGTGAGTTGCTGGGCCGCGCGCTGGGCGGCAGCGTGTGGGTGGAGACCGAGCTGGCCGATGATCTGTGGAGTGCGCTGGTCGACCCGACGCAAACCGAGATGATCATCCTCAACCTGGCGATCAATGCCCGCGATGCAATGATTCAGGGTGGCCAGTTGCGCTTGAGCACCTGGAACGAGGTCGTCTATCGCTTGCCCCAACGTCCCGAAGACCCTGATCCTGGGGCCTATGTCGTGCTGTCGGTCAGTGATTCAGGGTGCGGCATGAGCCAGGAAGTACTGGCCAAAGCCTTCGAGCCCTTCTTTACCACCAAGGCGGTGGGCAAGGGTTCAGGGCTGGGGCTGGCGCAGGTCTTCGGCTTCGCCAAGCAGTCCGGGGGCGGGGTCAGTATTGAAACGGCCGAAAATGCCGGTACCACCATCAAGGTATTTCTGCCCAGCATCGCCTTGACTGCGAATCCGGTGACCAGCGTTTCGGACATGCCCGGCCACGCCGGTCCCGATGATCTGCACCGTACCATCCTGCTGGTTGACGATGATCCGGACGTGCGTTCAGTGACGTCGATGATGCTCAGTTCACTGGGGTACTCGGTGGTCGAGGCGGAAAGTGGCGAAGACGCGCTGAAAAAGCTCGATCCCGGCATCGAACTGGTCCTGACCGACTTCGCCATGCCCAACATGACCGGCGCCGAGCTGGCCCTTATCATCAAACGAGAGCACCCGGGTTTGCCGATCATGTTCATCACCGGTTTTGCAGATATCGACATTCTGGATGTCGATCAACAATTGATCGTGCAAAAGCCCTACAAGGAAGAAGAACTGGCGCGCAAACTGGCGAATGTGTTGATAAAGGCAGGGCCGAGTGTGGCTTCCTGAAGGGCAGGCCAGCTGTACATGCTTCGTTGACTCAGATGTTGCGTTCGCTGCCATCGTACCTAAGACATCTGCCACGGGGTATGCGGCGCCGCACTCCCTGTAAAAGCCAGCGTGCTGGCAAAGACTGAGCGTGCGTCGCCGCAAATGTCACTGCCAGATCGAGGCACGGTGCCCATGTGTCCTGCTTCCGAACCGACTGCATCAATCCTCTCGGGTCAACACTTCCAGCAATTCGATCTCGAAAATCAGGTTCGAATTCGGTTTGATGTGGGCGCCCATGCTGCGTTCGCCGTACGCCAGGTGGGAGGGCACCCTCAGTTCGCGTTTGCCGCCGACTTTCATGCCCATCAGGCCCTGATCCCAGCCTTTGATCACTCGTCCGGTCCCGATCACACACTGAAACGGCTTGCCACGCTCCCACGATGAATCGAACACCGTGCCGTCTTCCAGCGTGCCGGTATAGTGCGTGGTGATCAGCGCACCCTTGACCGCTGCTTTACCCGTGCCCTGCAATAGGTCGATGATCTGTAGCTCTTCATTCATATAAGTATTCCTGGCTGGGTAAACGGGGTGGCGGGGATGCTAGCGGTGCAGTGCGGTGCTGGCAATGCCGGCATAAAAAACGGCGCGTCCTGTGCGGGACGCGCCGTTTCCGGGCTAGCGGATCAGATGCACATCAAGCGATGACGTCGCTGCTCCACTCGCCATTGACCAGACGGTTGAGGCCTAGCGGGTTGGCATTTTGCAAAGCGGCCGGCAGCAGGCTGTCCGGGTAGTTCTGATAGCAGACCGGGCGCAGGAAACGGTCAATGGCCAGAGTGCCGACGGAAGTACCGCGGGCGTCGGATGTCGCAGGGTACGGACCGCCGTGAACCATGGCATCCGAGACTTCCACGCCAGTCGGGTAACCGTTGATCAGGATGCGACCGACTTTCTCTTCCAGGACGGGCACCAGCCATTGGTATTTCTGCAGGTCGGCCGTTTCGCCGATCAGCGTGGCAGTCAGTTGACCGCGCAGCGCCAGCAGAGCGGCTTTCAGTTCGGCGTCGTCGGCCACTTCGATCAGCAGTGTGGTTGGGCCGAAGACTTCTTCCTGAAGCAGTTCGTCACCATTGAGCAGCATGCTCACCTGGGCCTTGAACAGCTGGGCCTGAGCCTGTCGTCCTTCCTGCGCCTTACCTGCCAGGTGGGTAACGCTCGGGTGATCCAGCAGCTTCTGTACGCCCTTGCTGTAGCTGCGCAGACCCCCTTCGTTGAGCATGGTTTGCGGCGCCTGCCCATCCATGTGCTCTTTAAGCTGTTCGGTGAACGCGGTGAGAGCCGGGGAGCGAATGCCGATCACCACGCCCGGGTTGGTGCAGAACTGACCGGCGCCCATCACAACCGAGCCTGCCAGTTCGCCGGCGATGGTGGCGCCACGGGCTGCCAGCGCGCCAGGCAGTAGCACGACCGGGTTGATGCTGGACATCTCGGCAAATACCGGGATGGGTTGCGCACGCTCGGCGGCCAGTTTGCACAGCGCGTTGCCGCCGTGCAGGGAGCCGGTGAAGCCGACGCCTTGAATGGCCGGGTGCTTGACCAGACCTTCACCAACGCCGCTGCCGAAAATCATATTGAACACGCCTTTAGGCATGCCGGTTTTCTCAGCGGCACGGATGATCGCGTTGCCCACCAGGTCAGCAGTCGCCATGTGACCGCTGTGCGCTTTGACCACCACCGGGCAACCGGCGGCCAGTGCAGAGGCGGTATCGCCACCGGCCGTAGAGAATGCCAACGGGAAGTTACTCGCGCCGAACACGGCAATCGGGCCAACGCCGATACGGTATTGGCGCAGATCTACGCGTGGCAGCGGCTTGCGATCTGGCAAGGCCTTATCAATGCGCGCCCCAAGGAAGTCACCGCGACGCAGGACCTTGGCAAACAGGCGCATCTGGCCGCTGGTGCGGCCGCGTTCGCCCTGAATACGACCGGCAGGTAGCGCGGTTTCCTGACAGACCAGAGCAACGAAGTCATCGCCCAGGGCGTCCAGTTCGTCGGCAATCGAATCGAGGAACTCAGCGCGTCGAGCCGGGCTCAGCTGGCGGTATTCGACGAAGGCTTCCTTGGCAGCCAGTGCGGCGGCGTCGATTTCGGCGTCGGTGGCTTGATGGAAGGTGTAGGGCAGGGCTTCGCCGGTGGTGGCATCCAGACTCTTGTGGCGCGCTTCGCCGAGGCCGCTGCGGGCGCCGCCGATGAAGTTCTGGCCGAGAACGTTAGGCATCTGCTTCTCCTGTTATTTTTGGGTCGAAACGGTCAGGCAGTGGGCCTGACAGGGAATCTGTGAGGTTGCGTGAGGCACAGTGACGATTGGCCTGAAGGGTATTCAGTTGTTGACGGACATCATACAACTGCATTTTTATACCCGCAAGGCGTGGAAGTAGGGGCCTCCAGTGGCCTTCAAAGTGAGCCTGAAACTGAAGGCTTGCGCGTGCCTGAGCAGCCCGCTGATCTCAGCCATCGTTATTAAATGGCTGAGATCGAGCGCTCAGCACGCGGGCCTTAATGGGCAGACGGGTCAGCTCCCTCAGGCATTAGGCTCATCGGTGTTGATATAAGGCGGTACTTTCGCCAGTGGCAGCCGGCGTGCCTGTTCGACACTGATCCCGGGACGCTCCGGCAGCGGCTCGAGTTTTTGTGGTTGTCCGGTGCTCAATGCGCGCTCTACGGCGGCCACGATGCGCACATCGCGCCAGCCTTCGTCACTGTCGGGCTCAGGCTCGCGATCCTGCAGGATGCAGTCGGAAAAATACTGGGTCTGGCCACCGAATTGATCCACTACCGGATGATTGTGCTCGGTGGTCTTACCGTCGATGGTTGCCCTGTAGGCAATCGCTACGCCTTCACCAAATCCAAAGCACGGCGATGCCTCGAATTCACCCTTGGTGCCGATCAGCTGAAAGCGTTCGGTGGCGGGCAGACTGTAGCTGACCGTGAAGGTTGCCAGCCTTTCTTCAGCAAAACGCAAGGTGACGTTAACGGTGTCGTAAGTGTTGATTTCTCGCCCCGGCGTCTTGATCCCAACGGCATGTACTTCCAGTGGCTCGGCCCCGAACAGGCTACGCACGGCGTTGATCGGATACGGCCCCATGTCGGCCACCGGCCCGGCGCCGAAGCCGCTTTGCATGCGATGGTTGGCCGGATCGGTGGTCTGCGCGAATGTCGCGGTAAAGAGGCGCGGCTCGCCGATGTCGCCGGAGCGAACGCGGTGGACCATCTCGACCGTACCGGGTTCGAAATGCAGGCGATAGGCGACCATCAGCTTGGCCTTCGAGTGTTTCGCTGCTTCGGCAATCGCGATGCAATCCTCCTCGCTGGCGGCCATCGGTTTTTCCAACAGGACGTGAATACCGGCCTCCAATGCGGGAACGGCAAATTCACGGTGTCGGAAATTGGGTGTGGCCAGATAGATCGCGTCGATTTCACCCGAACTGAGCAGGGTGGCGAAATCGTCATAGTGATAGCTCTTGAGGTCGTACAGCGCCGCAAGTTCGTCGGCTTTTACCGGATCGCCGGTCACCAACGCAGTCATGACCGAGTTATCGGTCTGTTCCAGCCCAGGCATGAAAGCGCCTTGGGAAATCCAGCCTCCTGCGACGACTGCGTAACGAACCTTGCCATTTGAATCAGGCATGAGAGGGCCTCCATTATTAGCGGACGGTGTGTCCGACGCCTCTGTAGTCGGCAGGCCCGCGGCCGGGAAGTTCAATCGAATGCGCTGGCACAGGGCCGGGCCAGGTCATGCCAATCAGCAATGCGCGCAACCGGTCCAGCGCCGGACCAATATCCATAAGTTCGATGGCATCAAACCGTCACTCGGTGGCACGCGATGGCATGCAGTGGTAGAACCGGGTCAGCGGCTGCCGCATTGTCTCGGCCCGCACACCGTCTCTTGTGCAATCATGATTCTTGAGCCTCGACAAGCTCACCATCGGCAAACCCGCTCGATCCCGCTATCCTGCGCGCTGACTTTTTCACCCCTTCCTTTGATTGCAACCGGATGGATATCAACATGGAGTTCACCAGCGGGTTTTTGCTGAGCCTTTCCCTGTGCCTGGACATCGGCGTGGCCAACATAGCGATGATTACGCTGGCCATGCAGCGCGGGTATCTGCAGGGTTTCTGGTTGGGGCTCGGCACCTGCTTCGGTGACCTGGTTTACGCGATTCTGGCGCTGGCCGGCATGACCGTCCTGTTGCAATACGAGTGGGTGCGCTGGGCATTGTGGATCGGTGGTTCGGTGCTGTTGATCGGCTTTGCCGTGAAGATGGTGATGGCGGCCTTGAGCAGTCGCAGTGGGCTGGCGATTGCCGACGAAGTGGACAACCGCTCAGGTTTGCGCGAGTTCTCCCGAGGCGTGTTCCTCGCGGTTTCTTCGCCGACCGCCATATTGTGGTTCGCGGTGGTGGGCGGGACGTTGATCTCGCAGGCGGGCGGGCATGGCGATCTGAGTACTGCCTTCTTCCTGTCCGGGTTTTTCAGCGCGGGCGTAGCCTGGTGTGCATTCATCTGCTTTGCCGCAAGCCAAGGCGGGCGCCTGCTGGGCGACAAGCTTCTCAGGTATTCCTATTGGCTTTCGGCGGCGATCTTCTGTTACTTCGCCGGATACGTGATTGTGTCGGGTTATCAGGAGTTCATCATCAACGCCGCGCGGGTCTAAGGGCATTCGGGCTTTTTTCGATGCAACGTTTACGTTCGTCCACGCTCATAGACATAAGCAACGGCGTAGACAGAATCGTCCCCAATCATGCGCATCAGCGCCGTGGGCGTCCTCTGCAATTCATTTGAAGACGGAACCCTGGACCCTATGAGCACACCGGACAAGCAGTACGTGGAATGGCTGGTTGAACAGTCGATGCTCCACGCAGCACAGCAACGCGCCAAACTCTATGGCGGCCAGGGCCGACTCTGGCAGCGTCCCTATGCGCAGGCCCGGCCGCGAGACGCTTCGGCGATCGCCTCGGTGTGGTTCACCGCTTACCCGGCCTCGATCATTACCCGCGAAGGCGGCTCGGTTCTAGAAGCGCTGGGCGATGAAAAGCTCTGGCACGCCTTGTCCGAGATTGGCATCCAGGGCATCCACAATGGCCCGCTGAAAGCCTCCGGCGGCCTTAAAGGCCGCGAGAAAACGCCTAGCATCGATGGCAATTTCGACCGGATCAGCTTCGAAGTCGATGCCGATCTGGGCACCGATGCTCAGTTCCTCAATCTCAGCCGTATCGCTGCGGCCCACAATGCGGTCATCGTCGATGATGTGATTCCTTCGCATACCGGCAAGGGGGCGGACTTCCGTCTGGCCGAACTGGCGTACGAGGAATACCCCGGCCTTTACCACATGGTCGAAATCAAGGAAGAGGACTGGGCGCTGCTGCCTGAGGTCCCGCAGGGGCGAGACGCTGTGAACCTGCCGCCAGCCACCGTCGATATCCTCAGAGACAAGCACTACATCGTGGGTCAGTTGCAACGGGTGATTTTCTTCGAACCCGGGGTCAAGGAAACCGACTGGAGCGCGACGCCGGTGATCACCGGCGTCGATGGCAAAGCCCGACGTTGGGTCTACCTGCATTACTTCAAGGAAGGCCAGCCGTCGTTGAACTGGCTGGACCCCAGCTTCGCTGCACAGCAGATGATCATTGGCGACGCACTGCATGCCATCGACGTGATGGGCGCACGGGTGCTGCGTCTTGACGCCAACGGCTTCCTCGGTGTGGAGCGTAAGGCCGAAGGGACGGCGTGGTCCGAGAGCCATCCGCTGTCGATCACCGGTAACCAGCTGCTGGCGGGGGCGATCCGCAAAGCAGGGGGCTTCAGTTTTCAGGAGCTAAACCTGACCATCGATGACATCGCGGCCATGTCTCACGGTGGCGCCGATTTGTCTTATGACTTCATCACCCGTCCTGCCTATCAGCATGCGTTGCTGACCGGTAGAACCGAATTTCTGCGCCTGATGCTGCGTCAGGTTCATGAGTTTGGTATCGACCCGGCTTCGCTGATCCACGCCCTGCAGAACCATGATGAGCTGACCCTCGAGCTGGTGCATTTCTGGACCCTGCATGCCCACGACCAGTACCTGTATCAGGGCCAGACCTTCCCTGGGAACATCCTGCGTGAGCATATTCGTGAAGAGATGTATGAGCGGCTTGCAGGTGAGCATGCGCCGTACAATCTGAAGTTCGTCACCAACGGCGTCTCCTGCACCACCGCCAGTATCATTACTGCCGCACTGGGCATTCGCGATCTGGACAGCATTACTGCGGCAGATGTCGAAAAAATCAAGCACATCCACCTGCTGCTGGTGATGTTCAACGCCATGCAACCTGGGGTGTTCGCCTTGTCGGGTTGGGATCTGGTGGGCGCTTTGCCGCTGCCGGCCGAGCAGGTTGCGCATCTGATGGGCGATGGCGATACGCGCTGGATTCATCGCGGCGCTTACGATCTGGTGGATCTGGATCCTGACTCTGAAATCTCGGCAGGAGGGATGCCGCGGCCGAAAACCCTGTATGGCAGCCTGCCGGATCAACTTCAGCAGCCGGACTCCTTTGCTTCGCAGTTGAAAAAAATCCTCGCCGTGCGCCGGGCGTACGACATCGCCGCCAGCCGTCAGATATTGATTCCCGACGTCGAGCACCCTGGCCTGTTGATCATGGTTCACGAACTGCCTGCCGGAAAAGGCACGCAGATCACGGCGCTTAACTTCAGTGCCGAAGCCATTGTCGAAACCCTGCACTTGCCAGGCATCGCACCGGGGCCAGTGGTGGACATCATCAACGAGCGGGTCGAGGGTGACCTGACCGAGGAGGGCGACTTCACCATTACCCTGGACGCTTATGAAGGATTGGCCCTGCGTGTGGTCAGTATGGCCGCGCCGATGATCTAACCCGCCGCCGGGGACCGCAACACCGCAATACCGCAATGCTGGTGGGAGAGTCGGAGGTTACGAAGGCGGCGAAAGCAGTCGTTCAGTCAGCGCAGCGTTGCCTGATACGCCGCCTTCGCCACTGTCGCACAGCTCCAGCAGCGCCCACAGGCTCAGCAGCGTTTGCGTATCTGGGCTTGGCTTGGGGGCATTGGCTTGAGTTGTAACTGCAACTTCTCCGACAGTGCTTCGGGTTGAACCGAAGCGGCGCTGCGCAGCCGTATCCTTATAAACCTCAGACGCCGGATTGATCCTTTGACCATCGCCCAACCCCTTAAAACCCCTACGCTTATCCATCTGATGAGCTATCGACTGACGTTCCTGCTCTCGGGCATGGCACTTGGCGCGTGGGCGCCGCTGGTGCCGTTTGCCCGGCAGCGGGCGGGGCTGGAGGAGGCGCAGTTGGGCCTGCTGCTGTTGTGCTTCGGGCTGGGGTCGATGCTGACCATGCCGCTCGCAGGTGCAATGACCACACGTAAGGGATGCCGCTTTGTCGCGGTGACGGGTGGGCTGCTGATTTGCTGCATGCTGCCGCTATTGGCGACACTGTCGTCGTTTAGCGCCTTGGCGGTTGCGCTTGCGCTGTTCGGTGCGGGCTTGGGCAGCATTGATGTGGCAATGAACGTGCAGGGGTTGATGGTCGAGCGCGACCACGGACGACCGCTGATGTCAGGCTTTCATGGGCTGTTCAGCCTCGGCGGCATCACCAGTGCACTGGTGATGACCCTGTTGTTGTGGGTCGGTGTTTCACCCTTGCTGGCGGTGTCGGTGGTGGTCGTGATCATCGCCACTCTCTTGCTCTGGCACGCCCGGCATCTGGTACCCCATGGCGCTGATGACCCCGGCGCGCCTTTCTCAATGCCATCTGCCAAGGTGCTGATCATCGGCATGCTGTGCTTCATCGCGCTGTTGGTCGAAGGTGCCGTCCTTGACTGGAGCGCGGTGTTCCTCAACCGGGCGCATCAGATCGATCTTTCAATCGCCGGTGGTGCCTACGCGATATTCTCCCTGGCCATGGCCGCTGGCCGGTTCTCCGGTGATGCCTTGAGAAATCACTTCGGCTCCGTGAAGCTGCTGATCGGCGGCGGCCTGCTGGTCATGCTCGGGTTCGCCATGGCGGTACTGCTGCAACCCTGGCCGCTGTTCCTGCTTGGGTTTGCGTTGATCGGGCTTGGGCTGTCAAACACCTTTCCGGTCTATTGCTCCGTTGTCGGAATGCAGAAGGCAATGCCGGCGGGCTTGGCGATTGCGGTGATTACCGGCATCGGCTATTGCGGCATTCTGCTTGGCCCTGCGCTGATCGGCTTTGCCGCACACGCCATCGGCCTGCGTGACGCGCTGCTGTGCGTCGGCGCGCTGCTGCTGGCACAGGTGCTGAGTGCGCGGGCGATGGCGAGGCACTGAGCTGACGCATCGTTCCTCTCAGGATGCCTGTCAGCGGCCCAAGGCTGGCCGAATGTCCGCTCGAATCACTGAGCGGCTCTGCCTCTGTTAGACTTCAGCGCCTTGAAACCCAGGGGCTTCCCATGAACGATACGGTTCGTCTTACCCAATACAGTCACGGCGCCGGATGCGGCTGCAAGATATCTCCCAAAATCCTGGAAACGATTCTCGCCGGCAGCGGCGCGCAGAACCTCGACCCGCGCCTGTGGGTGGGCAATGCCTCCCGTGATGACGCCGCTGTCTATGCCATCGATGACGAAAAGGGTGTGGTTTCCACCACCGATTTCTTCATGCCCATCGTCGACGACCCTTTCGATTTCGGGCGCATTGCTGCCACCAATGCGATCAGTGATATCTACGCCATGGGTGGCGACCCGCTGATGGCCATCGCGATTCTCGGCTGGCCGGTCAACGTGCTGGCCCCGGAAATCGCCCGCGAGGTGATCCGTGGCGGTCGGGCGGTGTGTGACGCAGCCGGTATTCCCCTGGCGGGCGGCCACTCCATCGATGCCCCAGAGCCGATTTTCGGTCTGGCCGTGACCGGGCTGGTGGAAAAGCGCTTCATGAAACGCAATGACACGGCCACCGTCGGTTGCAGGTTGTATCTGACCAAGCCGCTGGGCATCGGCATTCTCACCACGGCGGAAAAAAAGGGCGTGCTGCGCGATGAGGACGTGGGCCTGGCGCGGGATGTCATGTGCACCTTGAATAAACCCGGCAGCCGTTTTTCGAGACTGGCCGGCGTCACGGCCATGACCGATGTCACCGGCTTTGGCCTGTTGGGCCATCTGGTGGAAATGGCCGATGGCAGCGGACTCACCGCGCGCCTTAATGCTGCGGCTGTTCCGCGCCTGGGCAGCGTCGATTTCTACATCGAGCAAAACTGCATTCCTGGCGGTACTCATCGCAACTTCGACAGTTATGGCGAGCGCATCGGTGAACTGAGCGACGCGCAGAAATGGCTGTTGTGCGACCCGCAGACCAGCGGTGGGCTGTTGATTGCCGTCGAGCCTGCTGAGGAACACGCGTTTCTTGCGCTGGCGACCGAATTGGGCCTGAGGCTGGCGCCGATCGGCGAACTGGTGGAGCGACAGCGACTCGCCGTCGAGGTGTTCTGATGCGCGAGAACAGCGCCCGGTTTCACGACATTTTTCTGCACGACATCCCGATGATGGATGTGCGTGCGCCGGTTGAGTTCACCAAAGGGGCCTTTCCCGGGGTGATCAACCTGCCGTTGATGAACGACATCGAACGGCAGAAGGTCGGTACCCGCTACAAACAGGATGGCCAGGAAGCCGCCATCGAGCTGGGTCACAAACTGGTCGGCGGCGAACTCAAGCAGGCGCGTATTGAAACCTGGGCAGCATTCGCCAGGCAGCATCCCGACGGGTTTCTGTATTGCTTTCGCGGCGGCCTGCGCTCGCAGATCACCCAGCAGTGGCTTGAGACCGAGGCGGGCATTCAGTACCCGCGGATCATCGGCGGCTACAAGGCCATGCGGACTTACCTGCTTGGGGTCACCGAACAGGCTGTTACCGAATGCGACTTCGTGCTGATCGGCGGCCTGACCGGCACCGGCAAGACCGAGGTGTTGCAGCAACTGGACAACGGGCTGGACCTGGAAGGCCATGCCAATCATCGCGGCTCAAGCTTCGGCAAGCACGCCACACCGCAGCCGGGGCAGATCGACTTCGAGAACCTGCTGTCCGTCGACATCCTGAAAAAACGCGCCCGCAACGTGCATCAGTTCGTCATCGAGGATGAAGGCCGCATCGTCGGCAGTCGAGCCGTGCCACTGGCGTTGTACCGCACCATGCAGGCGGCGCCGCTGGTTTGGCTGGAGGACCGCCTGGAGGGCCGTGTCGAGCGGATCCTCAAGGATTACGTGATCGACCTCTGTGCCGAGTTCATCGCAGTCGAGGGCATCGAGACGGGTTTCGAGGCCTATGCCGAGCGTTTGCAGCAAAGCCTGTCCAGCATCGTTCGGCGGCTGGGCGGCGAGCGTCACCAGCGTCTGTCGGTGATCATGGACAGCGCCCTTCTGGAACAGCAGCGCAGTGGTGATGTCGATCAGCATCGGGCCTGGATCAGCGCCATGCTCAGCGAATACTACGACCCGATGTACGCCTATCAGCGCGACAGTAAAAATGCGCGGATCGAGTTTGCGGGGGATCAGACTGCAGTTGTCGAATACCTGAAGTACAGAGCGGCTCGGTCGCCTCGTTAATCCATAAGGCGATCAAACCCGTCCCGATAAGCGGCCCGTGCTCAAGAATATCGGCTTGTCGAGAATCTCCCTGTAGGAGCGAATTCATTCGCGAAGCGGCAGTTCGAGCGGTAGGGGAGTGTCGGATGTACAGGCCCCTCGCGAATGAATTCGTTCCTACATGTGGGGGCCGGAGTGTCAGCCAGTTCCGGCTTGTTCGTCATCTTTAGGGGCCGGGTGTGCCAGTCAGTAGCGATATGGCCGACCACCCGGACCCTGCTCGTAGAAGATCCCTGCGCCCCAAGGCCATGCCGTTTATGTGATGGCAAGAGGCATGTGACCGGTCATAAGACCGCAGCACCGATAAGCCCGCTCACCACACCGACGACCATGGTCAGCACCGCCACGGTCACCAGGACTTTACGATCAAACGATTTACGCAGCATCAGCAGCGACGGCAGGCTCACGCTGGGCAGTGTCATCAGCAACGCCACGCTCGACGCGGTGCCCAGCCCCAACGTCATCAAAGTCTGCACGATAGGGATCTCGGCGGCCGTCGGAATCACGAACAGTGTGCCGACGATGGCCAGCGGTACCAGCCAAAGCAGGTTGTTGCCCATGGCGCCGTCCACATGCGGGAACAGCCAGACCCGCGCTGCGCCCAGCACCAGTACCGCAATCACATAGATCGGGATGGTGGTCCAGAACAGTGGCCAGATCGTCTTGCCCCAACGGGTCAGCAGGCTGCCTTGATCAGGTCGTTCGGCATCGGCTACCGCTTCGATTGCTTGTTCCGGCAGTGCCTCAGGCCGCGCGATACGCTGGGCCACCAGTGATACGCCGATCACCAGCACGATGCCCGCCACCACACGCAACGCTGTGAATCCCCAACCCAGCACAAAGCCCATGAACACCAGGGTGGCCGGGTTGAGCACCGGATTGGCGATCCAGAATGCTAACGCCGCACCCACTGATACGTTCTGCTTGCGCAAGCCTGCCGTCACCGGCGCCGCGCAGCAGCTGCACATCATGCCCGGCAGGGCGAACAGGCCGCCTCGCACGGTCGAGCCCAGACCGGCGCGGCCAAACAGGCGCAGCAGCCAGTCACGCGGAATCAGCACCTGCACCAACGAGCCGAGAATCACGGCCAGCACGGCAGCCTTCCAGATCGCCAGAAAGTAGACCTGAGCGTAAGCCAGCGCGGCGACCCACGGGTTGGCCGGGTTGTCGTTGATGACTGATCCGCCGATGTTGTGGGTGTCGGCAGCGACGAAGGATTTCAAGTAATACGGCGACCATTTGACGTAATACAGACCAATGGCTGCCACCAGCAGAAACACCAGCGGTTTCCACCAGAATGACCAGCCACGGCGTTCGGAGGCGAGTGGAAAAGTGGACATGAAAGGTACCGGGTAAAGAAAACAGGGGGCGCGATGATACGCTGTTCGGCTTTGAGTGTAGTAGCTGTAGCAAGATGATCGGGCTCAACATCACGCAATGTCGAGCCCGGATCAGCACGGAGGTGAAGCTGAGCTTGCTCACGAAGAGGGTGGAGACCCTCGCGTGTCTCACTGGCTTGCAAACCGGTTTTCGTCATGCGCCTACTCCGACAGCAAAGCGGCGCGGTGTACCTGACGCCTCAAGGTCCGTATCACGCCCCGAATGCCAACCCCGACGCCTTTAACAACTCCTGGGTATAGGCCTGCTGAGGATCGGCAAAAATCTTGCGCGATTCTCCTTGCTCGACCACTTTACCGTCCTTTATCACGATCAGATCGTGGGCCAAGGCGTGGACCACCGCCAGATCATGGCTGATGAACAGGTAGGTCAGGCCGTGGCGGACCTGCAGGTCACGCAGCAGGGCAACGATCTGTTTCTGGACCGTGCGATCCAGTGCCGAGGTCGGCTCATCCAGCAGGATCAGCTCAGGTTCGAGCACCAGAGCGCGGGCAATCGAAATGCGTTGCCGCTGCCCGCCGGAGAACTCATGGGGGTAGCGATGGCGGCTCTCCGGGTCCAGGCCCACTTCGCGCAGCACCCGAATCACCGTCTGCTCGCGCTCCTGCGGGGTGCCGATGCCGTGGGTCAGCAACCCTTCGGCGATGATCTGCTGTACGGTCATGCGCGGACTGAGGCTGCCGAACGGGTCCTGAAACACCACCTGCATGCGTTTACGCAACGGGCGCATCAACTGCTGGCTGCGCAGGCTCAGCTCCTTGTTGCCAAAGCGGATACTGCCCTCGGAATCGATCAGACGCAGGATCGCTTGGCCCAAGGTGGATTTACCCGACCCCGATTCACCGACAATCCCCAGCGTCTTGCCCTTGAGCAGCTCGAAACTCACCCCGTCCACTGCCTTGATGTAATGCCGCTGACGACTGAACAGCCGCTTGGGCAGGGCAAACCAGACCTTCAGTGCGTCCACCGAGAGCAAGGTCTGCGGATGCACACTGGGCACCGGCTCACCGTCGGGTTCGGCATTGATCAGTAAGCGACTGTAGGCGTGCTGCGGGTTGGCGAACAGTGCCTGACAGTCGGCCTGCTCGACGATCTCGCCGCCACGCATCACGCACACCCGTTGTGCAATGCGGCGCACCAGGTTCAGGTCATGACTGATCAGCAGCAATGACATGCCCAGACGCGCCTGCAAGGTTTTCAACAGTTCGAGGATCTTCACCTGCACGGTGACGTCCAGCGCCGTGGTCGGTTCGTCGGCGATCAGCAAGTCCGGTTCGTTGGCCAGGGCCATGGCGATCATCACCCGTTGCCGCTGGCCCCCGGACAGTTGATGTGGATAGGCCTTGAGCCGCTGCAGTGGTTGGTGGATGCCCACCAGTTCCAGCAGTTCCAGCGTGCGTTCGCGAGCGGCTTTGCCCTTAAGGCCCTTGTGCATCGTAAGGATTTCACCGATCTGCTTCTCCACGGTGTGCAGCGGGTTCAGCGAGGTCATTGGCTCCTGGAAGATCATGGCGATGCGGTTGCCGCGCAGCTCGCGCAGTTGGGCATCGCTGGCTTGCAACAGATCGACGCCGTTGTAATGGATCTGACCCTGGGTGCTGACGCTCTTGACGGGCAGCAGCCGCAGGATCGAATGCGCCGTCACGGATTTGCCCGAGCCGGATTCGCCCACCAGCGCCAGGCATTCGCCACGGCGGATGGTCAGGTCGATGCCATGAACCACCTCGCTGCCGTTAAAGGCAACCCGTAAGCCACGGATGTCGATCAATGTTTCAGTCATGTCGCGTCCTCAGGTTCGCGGATCGAAAGCGTCGCGGCAGGCTTCGCCGATGAACACCAGCAGGGAAAGAATCAGCGCCAGCACGCAAAAGGCGGTCAGGCCCAGCCAGGGCGCCTGCAGGTTGCGCTTGGCCTCGCCCACGAGTTCGCCCAGGGACGCACTGCCCGCCGGCATGCCAAAACCGAGGAAGTCCAGCGCGGTCAACGTGGCGATGGCACCGGTCACGATGAACGGCAGGTAGGTGAGGGTGCTGGTCATGGCGTTGGGCAGGATGTGCCGCAGCATCAGCGCGCTGTCGCTCAGGCCCAGGGCGCGGGCGGCCTTGACGTATTCCAGATTGCGTCCGCGCAGGAACTCGGCACGCACCACATCCACCAGCGCCAGCCACGAGAACAGCGCCATGATCCCCAGCAGCCACCAGAAGTTCGGCTCGACGAAGCCCGAAAGAATGATCAACAGATACAACACCGGCAGCCCCGACCAGATCTCCTGCAGACGCTGGCCGATGAGGTCCGCCAGGCCGCCGTAATAGCCCTGAACCGCCCCGGCGAACACACCGATCACGGTACTTATAGCGGTCAGCAGCAAGGCGAACAGGATCGACACCCGCGTGCCGAACAGGACGCGTGCCATCACGTCCCGCGCCTGCTCGTCGGTCCCCAGCCAATTACGCGAGCTGGGTGGGCTGGGCGAGGGCTCTTTAAGGTCGTAATTGACGGTGTCGTAGCTGAAGGGGATCGGCGCGAACATCATCCAGCCACCCTTGGACTCGATCAGCTTATGCACGTAGTCGCTGGCGTAGTCCGGCTCGAACGGTAGCTCGCCACCGAAATCGGTTTCCAGGTACGGGTGCAGGGTCGGGTAATACAACTGGCCTTGATAACTGACCAGCAGCGGCCGGTCGTTGGCGATCAGTTCGCCACACAGGCAGATCAACAGCAGCGCGATAAAAATCCACAGCGACCACCAACCCCGTCGATTGGCTTTGAAGTTGGCCATGCGCCGCTTGCTTTGCGCAGAAAACTCGAACATCAGGCGCTCCTCGCGGAAAAGTCGATGCGCGGATCGACCAGGGTGTAGCAAAGATCGCCCACCAGCTTGATCAGCAGGCCGAACAGGGTGAACAGAAACAGCGTGCCGAACACCACCGGGTAGTCGCGGGACACCGCTGCCTCGTAACTCATGCGGCCGATGCCATCCAGCCCGAAGATGGTTTCGATCAACAAGGAACCGGCGAAGAACACCTCGGTCAGTGCGCCGGGAATGCCCGCGACCACCAGCAACATCGCATTGCGGAACACATGGCCATACAGCACGCGATGCTCGCTCAGGCCCTTGGCCCGCGCCGTGACGACATACTGGCGGCTGATTTCATTGAGGAAGCTGTTCTTGGTGAGGATGGTCAGGGTGGCGAAGCCGCCGATCACCAACGCACTGACCGGCAGCACCAGGTGCCACAGGTAGTCACGCACCTTGCCCAGGGTCGACAGGCTTTCGAAGTCATCGGAAAACAGTCCCTGTGCCGGAAACCAGCTCAGGTAGCTGCCCCCGGCGAACACCACGATCAGTGCAATGGCGAACAGAAATGCCGGCACCGCATAGCCGACGATGATCAGCGTGCTGCTCCAGACATCGAAGCGGCTGCCGTGATGCACCGCTTTGCGAATGCCCAGCGGGATCGAGATCAGGTAGGTAATCAGCGTGGCCCAAAGCCCCAGTGAAAGGGTGACCGGCAGTTTCTGAGCAATCAGGCCGGTCACCGTCGCGCCACGAAAAAAGCTGCTGCCAAAATCCAGCTGCGCGTAGTGGGTGAGCATCAGCCACAAGCGTTCGTGCATCGGTTTGTCAAAACCGTACTGATGCCTGATCGCTTCGACCAGCTCCGGGTCCAGCCCCTGTGAACTGCGGCTCACCGCCCCGGACGCCGCAACTTCTCCGCCTCCGCCGCCGATCCCCGCCGCTGGACTCAGGCCCTGAACCCGGGCAATCGCCTGTTCGACGGGGCCGCCTGGTGCGGCCTGAACGATGAGAAAGTTGACCACCAGAATGCACAGCAGGGTGGGAATGATCAGCAGCAGACGCCGCATTGCATAAACCAGCATGTCAACGTTCCTCCCCGGTCGCAGGCGATGGCACATGTGGCTGCGCGCTGATTTGCGGCGCCAGGCGCGCAGCCATTTGGTCATTGGTCAAAGGCGTGGGGCTGATCTGCCACCAGCTTTCCAGCCCCACGTCGTAAATCGGCTCGACCTGCGGTTTGCCGAAGCGGTTGGCGTACACCACCGGAGTGCCTTGCGAGTAGTAATTCGGAATCATGTAGAAGCCCCACAACAACACCCGGTCCAGTGCCCGGGCGTAATGCTGCATGTCGTTGCGACTGTTGGCGCCGACCAGCCCGTCGATGAGCGAATCCACGGCCCGATTGCGCAGGACCATCGCGTTGGAGCTGCCGACCTGGCGGGCGCTCTGAGAGCCGAACAGGTTGTACAGCTCCCGACCTGGTGACAGGATCGGATTGCCGTTGTTGGGCAGGGTGACCACGATCATGTCGTAGTCACGGCTGTTGAGCCGGTTGATGTACTGCGCTGAATCGACCCGACGGAAATTCAACGAGATGCCGATCTGCGCCAGCACCCTTTTATAGGGCAGCACCAGACGCTCGAAACCGCCCTGACCGTCGAGGAAAGAGAATTCGAGAGGTTGCCTGGCGGCGTTGACCAGCCGATTGTTTTTCGCATGCCACCCGGCGTCGGCCAGCAGCTTCAGGGCCTTGAGCTGTTTATCGCGTATATAACCGCTGCCATCGGTCTTCGGCGCATGCCAGACCTGGGTAAACACCTCATCGGGCACCTTGCCCCGAAGCGGCTCGAGAATCTGCAACTCCTGGGCATCCGGCGGTTCGCTGGCGGCCATGTCGCTCTTGGGAAAGTAGCTCTCTTCGCGCACATAGAAGTTGCGCATGATCTGGCCATTGACCCATTCGAAATCCCAGAGCATGGCCAGCGCCTCGCGCACACGCCGGTCCTGAAACACCGGCCTGTCGAGGTTGAACACGAAACCCTGGCCGGCCACCGGGCGTTTTTTCGCCAGGATGGTCTTTTGCAAGCGACCGTCCTGCACGCTTGGCGCGGTATAACCGACTATGTAGCCGGAGGAGGAAAACTCGCGGTTGTAGTCGAAGCTGCCGGCTTGCACCAGTTGCCGGGCAACGTCGACATCGCCATAGAAATTCACCGTCAGCGCGTCGAAGTTGTACAGCCCGCGACTGACCGGCAGGTCCTTGGCCCACCAGTCTTTCACCCGCTCGAAACTCACGCTGCGCCCGGCATCCACCCGCGACACGCGGTAGGGCCCGCTGCCCAGCGGTGGTTCGAAACCGCCTCCCTTGGTGAAGTCCCGGGTCTTCCACCAATGTTCCGGCAGCACACGCATGCTCGCCAGATCCAGCGCCAGGGTCCGATTGAGGTTGCTCTTGAAGTCGAAGCGAATCTGCCCCGGCGCTTCGATGACCACATCCTTGACGTCGGCATACAGCGGCCGATAGCTGAAGCTGCCCTGGGTGATCAGGGTCTGATAGGTGTACTTCACGTCTTGGGCAGTGATCGGGCTGCCATCGTCGAACCGCGCCTTGGGGTTGAGGTAAAAGCGCACCCACAGATTGTCCGGGTCGCGCTCCAGCTTTTGCGCAACCAGGCCATACACCGTGTAGGGCTCGTCCAGCGAGCGATAGGCCAGCGGTGAATAGACCCAGGTATCGATCTGGCTCACGGAAATGCCCTGATCGACGTAGGGCGTGAGGTAGTTGTACTGGCCGATTTCTTCGGACGCGCGACTCAGCGAGCCGCCTTTGGGCGCGTACGGATCGACGTAATCAAAATGTTTGAAATCAGCCGGGTATTTGGGTGGTTCGCCGTACACGGTCAGGGCGTGCAGGGGCGCGGCGATGGCCAGCGGCACGCCGGACAGAAACGAGATGAAAAACGCCACGGCGTACAGCAGCGCAATGCCGGGAAGCAGCCTTTGCAACGAAAGAGGGGAGGTGCACATGTTCGGGCAATCCTTGGTTTGCAGGGCGACGCACTCAAAGCGCTGGGAAAAATCCCCCGGCCGGGGGCGATGGACGAGACCTTGAAGCCGGGGGCGCGATTTCGCAGGGAGACCCCGACGCGCCGGAGCGAAGCGCGTCAGGGGGCAGGCTTAGAAGTGGTACGACGCGCGTGCGAACAACGTGCGCCCCAGCGGGTCGGCGTAACGAGGGTCGTAGCCGGACTGGAAGTTATAGGCCTGGTTGGAGAACGGCGGGTTGCGGTCGAACATATTCTTCACGCCCACATCGATATCCAGCGCCTTCTCAAAGGTGTAGCCGGTTGAGATATCCCATACCGAATACGAGGCCACGCGCGAGTTGGTGCTGGGGTCATAGTCGTTATAGCCGGTGGTGAACTGATTGGTCAGGCTGGCGCGCGCCGGTCCCAGGTTCCAGGTCGCGGTCAGGTTGTGTTTCCAGCGTGCAATCACGCCATCACCCTGAAAGTCACCCACCTTGTCGGTGTACGGCCCTTTGATGGTGCTCTGAAAGTCGTAGCGATCAACGTAGGTGCCCGTCATGCCAACGCCGAACTGGCCATACGGCGTATTCGGAAACTGGTAATTGAGCGAGACGTCGACGCCATTGGTCTTGACGATGCCCAGGTTGGCGTTGGTCGCGACGATATAGTCCAGGGTGCCATCGGCGTTGCGCACGAACCGGTCGGCGTAGGTGTTCGGGTCATCGAACACCGTGGACTCAGGGAACGACTGAATCTGGTTGGAAATGTGAATCCACCAGAAGTCCAGACCCATCGACAGATTGCTCATCGGCTGGAACACGAAACCGAAGGTGACGTTACGGGCTTTTTCCGGGGCAAGTCCCTGGTTGCCGCCTAACTGAGAGTGAAACTGCTGGTCACAATCGCGACCGGCATTGCCACCCGGCTGTACCACGCCACCGGTGCACAGTGTCGGGTCGTTGTAATAACCCTGGGTAAAGGTAATGGCTTGCGGCGCGTACAGCTCATAGAGGGTAGGGGCCCGGAAGCCCTCGCTGTAAGCGCCCCGTACCACCAGTTCTTTGACCGGCTGATAACGGAACGAGTATTTCGGATTGGTGGTGCTGCCGAAGTCGCTGTATTTGTCGTGACGGATGGCGGCGGTCAGCTCCAGGCTGTCGAGTACAGGTACGTTCAGCTCGGCATATTCGGCCTTGACACTGCGGTCGCCGCTGACGCTGCCGTTGGAGTCAAGACCCAGGCTGCTTAAATCATCGACGAAGGCGTCCAGATTCTGGTGGAACTTCTCCTTGCGGTATTCACCGCCCAAGGCCAGCCCGGCGGAACCTGCACCAAACCAGTCACCGATTTCCCGGCTGATACGGCCATCCAGCCCCATGACGCGTCCGACTGCCGATGAATACTGGCCGTGATAGGTCGCTGCATCGATGTAGCGCTGACCGGCCGCAGACTGCGTGCCGAACGGGTTGATGATCCCGGAAGTGATGCCGTTGATCAGCGCTGCGTCGCTGAGATAACCGCTGGTGACGGATGACAGAATCTTGTTCTGGTTGTACGAGGCACCGACGTTGTAGTCCCAGCCGCCGACCAAGCCGTCGAATGTCAGCAAAAAACGCTGACTGGTGTTCTGGTCCTTGCTGGAGCGCCCGCCTGCGGCAGTTTCGCGCCAATTCAAATCCACGGGCTGGGAGGGGTCGAGGTCGAAGTTCGTCGGTGCCGGGGTGCTGCCATTACCAGGATAGTAAGGCGAGGAGCTGTCCATGGTCAGCCCGGTCAGGGGCGCCGGTGCAATGGTGGTGGCGTTGTTATTGCGCGCCCAGAAGTATTCCAGGCTGACGTTATGGTCTTCGGCGAGCTTGCCGGTGGCCTTGCCGAAGAAGGAAGTTTTCTCGGTTTCAGGGGTCAGGTCGATGTATTGCTTGGTCGAGAAGCGACAGACACCACGGTCCAGCACCTGGCCCGGACCGCTGCAATTGCTGTCAAGCAGCGGGTTGCTGGCGTTGTCGCCCTGACTGTAGTTGGCCGGGAACGAAGTGCCGGAGGTCTGGTTAAGGCCGCGTCCGGGCTGGTAGTCGTTAACGAAGGAGCGGTCACGCGCCGCGAGGTTGCCTTGCTTGTTGTAGTTGAACACGCCCATGACATTGAAGCGGTCTTCGTTCAGGTCGCCAATGCCCCAGCTGGCGCTCATGTCTTTGGTGTCGCCGCCGCCTGCTGCGGTGGGGGACGCGCCGCCTAGTGTGAGGGTCCCGTCAGTCATTTCCTTTTTGGTAATGAAGTTGATCACCCCGCCGATGGCGTCGGTGCCATACAAGGCCGATGCGCCGTCGCGCAGCACTTCGACACGGTCGATTGCGGCAAACGGGATCATGTTAAGGTCCACCGCCCCGCCTGCCGAGTTGGTGCCTGACAGCGCGTTGTTCGCCAACCGTCGACCGTTGAGCAATACCAGCGTCTTGTTGGCGCCGATACCGCGCATGTCGGCAAACGATGCCCCGCCGGTGGACGCGCCTACAGAACCTGCGCTGTTGTTGATCGACTGGCTCCCGGTGATGCGCTGCACCAGCTCCTGGGTCGTGGTAACCCCCTGTTTTTTCAGATCGTCGGTTCGCAGGATGGTGATCGGCACCGCCGTCTCTGCATCCACGCGGCGCACCGCCGAACCGGTCACTTCAACCCGCTGCAACTGCGCGGTGGCCGGTACTGCCGCTGCAGCCGCCGGAACCGCGGCTTCACTGGCCGGTGCCGCCTCGGCGGTGTTATCACTGTTTTGTGCCGCATAGGCCGGGCTCATGCCTACGGCCAGGGCGCAGAACAGTGCGCGGGGATGCCGTCCTACGGCAAGTACGAGAGGCTTGAGGGTAGAACCAGGAAAACTCATCAGCATGGTAATTTCCGAATTATTCCAGAGGTTAATGAAATGGCCTTGTGAGCCCTCGTTGCTCCGACGCGGTCATGGCGGTCGGGAAATCCTTTTTTCAAGCAAGCCGCTCCCCTCCATGGCAAATCCACGGACGGCTGTTACATCGGGAGTCAGGTGTGCAGGGCCGCGCCGGGCGCAGCCCTCAAGTCACGGGCAGATCACTTGGAGGTCATCACCGATATTTTGGTGATCCCCGCGCGCTCGATGGACGCCATCGCCTTGGCCACCTGGCCATAGTTGACGCTGGTGTCGGCCTGCAACTGGACCCGCACTTCAGGGTCCTTGGTCTTGACGTCCTTGAGGCTGACTTCCAGCGACTCGGGGGCAATCTCCGATTTGGCCAGGTAGAACTTGCCGTCCTGATCGACGCTGACCACCACCGGGTCTTTCTTTTCGGCGGGGGCGACGGCATCGGTTTTCGGCAGATTGACCTTGATCGCATTGGTCATCAGCGGTGCGGTCACGATGAACACCACCAGCAGCACGAGCATCACGTCCACCAGCGGCGTGACGTTCATTTCGCTGAGCACTTCATCGCTGTCTTGAGTGGAGAACGACATCAGCTCGCCTCCCGAACGGCATGGCCGTTCTTGTGCGCGATAGGCTGGCGGTCGACCGCAAAGGCACTGCGCTGGGCGAGGGCGTCGAAGTCATGGGCAAAATCGTCCATGTCGGCCACGGCCAGTTTCAGGCGGCGCAGAAAGAAGTTGTAAATCAGCACCGCTGGCACGGCGACCGCGATCCCCACGCCGGTGGCGATCAGGGCATGGCCGATGGGACCGGCGACGGTTTCCAGGCTGGCCGAGCCGCTGGCACCGATGCTCTGCAGCGCTTCCATGATCCCCCAGACGGTGCCGAACAGGCCGATGAAAGGCGCGGTGCTGCCGATACTGGCGAGGATCGCTTGCCCGGCTTCCAGCGAGCGGCGTTCTTTCTGGATCTGCTGGCGCAGGTTGCGTTCCAGGCGGTCAGAGCGGTTGATGGTGTGGGCCAGTTGCTGGGTGGTGCGCGGGGTTTCCTCCACCGCCATCGCTTCGAAACCGCTGTTGGCGATGCGTGCCAGCGAACCGGGGTACTGAGTGGCGTGTTCAGCGGCGGTGAGCAGATCCGGTGCGGTCCAGAAGGCCTTGGTGAACTGCCTGTTCTGGGTCTTGAGTTTCAGGTATTGCGCGGATTTGATCAGCAGCAGACCCCAGCTCAACACCGAGAAAAACACCAGCGCCCAGAGGACCCCTGGGACAATCATGGAAGAGAGCGATTCGTTCATGGTTACACCTCACCAGCTATATAAGAGTTGTCTGTGGTTTTGCCTGCCGGTCATTCCGGCAACTTGAAATCGATGGTCTGGGTCGCAAAGCCCTCAATCGGTGTGTCGCCACGCTTGGCCGGAATGAACTTCCAGTTACGCACCGTCGCCACTGCCGCATCGTCCAGTACCTGTTTACCGCTGGATTTGGTCACCTCGACAGTGCCTGCACGGCCGTTAGGCAAGACCTTGATGCGCAGGATCACCCGGCCTTCCATGCCTTTGCGCAGCGCTGCGCCGGGGTATTCCGGTGGCGGATTGCCGAGGCTCGCCAGACCTGAAATCGCAGCCGACTCCTTGACCGGCGCTGCAGGCGCCGGGGCTGCCGGAGCAGGTGCGGGAGTCGGTGCCACGGGCGTGCTCGGTGCTGCGGGTATGGGCGGCGCAGGCTGCGTCGGTTTTTTCACCGGCTCCGGTTTCTTGACCGGTTTGGGTTTCTCGACCTTGGGTTTCTCCTCCGGCTTGGGCGGCGGTTTGAGCGCATCGGGGTCTTCGACCGGTTGTTCGGGTTCTGGAGGCGGCGGAGGCGGTGGGGGTGGCGGCGGTGCTGGCGGGGGAGGTTCCGGCGCAGGCGGCGTCGGGTTGGTCAGTTCGACCGTCATCTCGGGGACTTGCGGGGCAACGTCCGGCACGTCGGTTTTTGCCGTTTGCATGTACCACCAGATGGCACCATGAATAAGGACCGAAGCGGCAATCAATACCAACACCTGCGGCCTGTTCAACCCGCCAGGACGTGAAGTGTTTTCCTTGAAAGGAATACTCGGCCAAACCCTGGAAAGTTCATCCGGGGCCGGGTCGGGCACTGCTTTCATCTTTACCGCATCGTTCATTAAAGCTCCCTCGGATAGTTGAAGGGCAATAAGCGTCCGTTCAAACATTGAGTGAATGTTCGAATAATGATGCTTGCACTTTCGTGAAGCGCAAAACATCCGTAAGCAGACAGGGAAGCGTCAGCTTTTTAGAGGAAATTGTTGCTGCAAAGGGCTATGGAGAAGACATCGCTAATCCTTGATTTTTGCTATGTACGTTCATGTACGGCTGTGTAGGGTTACGGGTACACAACCTGTATTAGCAACCCTTATGCCAGCCTGATTCGCTGCGACGCTGTTTTGCGCCAAAAACACGTGGATGTCGCAATAACGTAATTTTTCATCGGCTCGCCTGCGTGTCGCGGCTTCGAATGAGACTGGACCAATAGAACCATTCGAAAATTCGGCGCGAACGGGCTTACTGATGCCCGTAACAGCATTTCTCTAAGGTCGCGCTACTTAGGGTGTCTACAACTTGCACTAATCTTGTTAGTTGAGCGTCGTATTGGTGCGTCTGCAATTAACTTCCCATTTCAAGCTTCCTTTTAAACGTGACTGGCAGGTCATGCCATAGTTTGTTTTAACGCTTGCCAACCACGCTGCTTGATCTGTAGTGATGGCTATTTAGTATCTATCCTGTTCTCGGCGGAACATACCGCTTGGATAAGTGCACATCGATGGTGGTCATATGTTTTCGTCATGCGGCATTAATAAAAAAAGACAACTAATCGCGGAGCTTGAATAAAAAAAGGTGCCTCTTTCCACGGCAGCAGGAGGCGGCGATGAGCGCAGTTCGAAGCGGAGTCAGAAAATCAGGCGCAAGCGCGTCCCGGGTCAGCGGTTAGGCCAGTGGGGTACGGCGAGGGGCATAGGGCGAACGAAATTCGGATGAGAGCGGGGGTGCGGTATGGACCGTGGCGTAGGGAGAGGGCGCAAAACAGGGACATGGATCGAATTCCTTATCGATGGACGCTAACTTATGGTTGGCGTCCTGCACTGTTATTGGACAGGGTAGTGTCCTTTTCCTGCACTTTGGTGCGTATGGCGCACGGATGGGCAGCGTAGTCCCACGGTTTGCAGCCTGGATGGGGCCTCTTCTCGTGGTACGTGCGTTCCACTTGGAAAAAATGTGCCAACATGTTGCCTGTTTGTAACTTTTTTGATGCTCGGCTTTTTAAGCTGTCGTGAATGCGTCTTTTTGGCCTTGTCGCGACAGGGCGTTTAGGCCGGTGGCCCGCCACCGGTCTGGTCGGCTCAGGACCTGATCAGCCGCTGCGCCAGTTCCGGCAGCAACGCCTCGCAGGACGCCGTGACCTTGAGAGTCAGCAAATCGTCCGCTCGCATCTTGCCCAGATTGATAGCGAGCAAGGGTTTGCCCTGCTCGACGACCCGACGGCACAGGCGCAACGCTGAAAAGGCCGTCAATGACGAGCCCACCACCAGCATCCCCTCAGCGTCTTCGACCCAAGCCATGGCCCGGGCAGCAGTGGGAGGCGTGACGTTTTCGCCAAAAACACCACGTCCGGCTTCAAGCGCTCGCCGCCGCAGTGAGGGCACAGAGGAACCCGAAAGCGCTCCTCGAAAGCCGGGTCCAGAAGGGTGTCGCCATCGGGTGCCTGGACCGCATCGACACCGGCCAGATAAGGGTTTTGTGCCAGCAGGGTAAGCTGAATCACATCGCGTTCTGTGCGCTGATGACAATCCAGGCACACCACCCGGTGCAGACTGCCATGCAACTCGATCACCTCCTGGCTGCCGGCCTGATCGTGAAGCGTGTCGACGTTTTGCGTGATGATGCCGTGACGCTGCAGCGCTGCCAGCGCTTGATCGGCAGCGTTGGGTTGCGCCGCGCGAACCCTTGGCCAGCCCAGCATGGCCCGCGCCCAGTAGCGACGGCGCGCCTGCGGGTCATTGAGAAACTCTTGAAACATCATTGGCTGTCGCCCGCGACGCACGCCGTCGCTGTCGCGGTAATCAGGAATCCCGGAAGAGGTACTGATACCTGCACCGGTGAGTACCACGAACGAGCGCCCGGTCATCCACTGCAATAGAGCGTCGACGTGGGTATGGGCAGCGGTATCGAACATCCACAGGTCCTCGGGAGCGGGGCGGGTTGGGGTGAGGGTAACGAGGGGGTGCGTCGTGGGGGGCGCATTCAGATCGAAGAGGCCGCACGTACGGCTTTGAATCCCGGCCCCGGATCATGCGCGAACGACCTTGGTCATCCACTGTCGAGGCGGCCCAGATCAAGAAATCCGGACCCCCGTTTTCATGATCAGGTTCGCTCCTACAGGCGTCTGTGCCGGGCAAAAATTATGGAGGGTCGGTTAGCTCAACAACTCCGCAAACTCTTTGTCCGCCTCCAGCACGGCTGGCAGCTCGGCGAATACGGCGATGAGGTCGATGCCTTCAAACAGAGGTCCTTCGACCGCTTCCTGTGCTTGTGGGGTCGCACCGCCGTTACTTTCCAGTGCGTCGGAGATGGTCAGGGCCTGGGCCACGATCCGAGGCTGGGTCGCATCGTCGGGTGCCTGCATCGGTCGAGCCTGATAAAGGATGGCGTTCTGAATCACCGGCGGCAAATGCCAGCGCCGTGCCAGTTCTGCGCCCACCTCGGGGTAGCCGAAGCCCAGTTGCAGGGTTTCATTGGCCGCACGGTTGGTTGTCCCGGTTTTGGTCACATTGTTGATCCGCTCGGCCACTTGCGGCGCTCCGGTCTGGATCAGCAGTTCGCCAATGTCGTGCATGACCCCGCAAGTGAAGGCAATCTCGGCGTCCGCCCCGGTCTTCTTGGCCAGCAGGCGGCAGATCCCGGCGACCTGAAAGCTCTTGAGCCAGAAACCCTTGAGGTCAAAACTGGGCCCCGCCTTGAATGCACCCGTGACCGCCGATGCCAGCACCAGCGTGCGCAGCGTGTTAAAGCCCAGACGGGTAGCGGCGTCTTCGATACTTGATGATTCCCGCGACCCGCGAAACCGCGCAGAGTTGGCCAGGCGCAGGATCTTGGCTGCAATGACCGGATCTTTCTCGATGTTGCGGGCGACGCTTTCCAGGTTCGACGATGGATTGTCAAACTTTATAATCAGGTCCTGAGCTACTTTGGGAATGCTCGGAAGACTGCCCAAATCCGTGAAAAGTTGTTCGATACCCATGACCTTGCTCCTGTTTCGTCTGAATAACCTACCTTAGGCAAATTTGGCGAATCTGCACGGAAGGTGATCACGTTTTTTGCCTGGGACGGCTTGCTTGAGGAACGATTCCGATGGGATGCAGTGACCCATGCAGTTATCAGGCGCTGCGGCCGCGATGGCGCGGGCCGGTCATGACGCTGTCTGGCGAAACTGCAGGACGTTGCCCTCTGGATCGAAACCATCACATGCAGTGAAACCGCGAGCGGTGAACTCAGCAGAAGCGTCGTCAACCTGACCGCCGAGCGCCACTGCTGCAGCGCGGGCTTGAGCCAGGTTTTTTACCGGCAATACCAGTTTGGTTGGCAGGTTGGCTCGACGCTCGGGTGGGGTGGCGATGACCAGCCCTTCGGCAATTTTTTTCGCAACTGCATGAATGACCAGTTGGTACGTCGCGAACTCGAGCACGATCAGCCGGGTTTCATTGACTGTCTCGGCCATTCCCGGCAGTTCGCGATAAAACACTGCAACGCGTGGTAAATCCTTGGTGAACAACACCGCGCCATGTTTGGGCGGCTCAACGCTTCACTCATTGGTTCTTCCTTGAAGCAGGGCGAAGATTCATGAGAAAGGGGCGCCACGCGCCTTGGCGGCCACTGCCCAAACTTTTACAGCGCCCGCCATCGGGCGTGCAGGCACGCTGTTGGTCTGGCAGTTTGGTCGCCTCATCAGCTGGCACTTTTTACTGTTTTTTCAATACGTCTGCGAGGTCGCGGCGGTTCTTTTTTAAGTCGCATGCGTCGGAGGCGGTTTGTCCGGCGAAAAATCAGTAATATGGCGCAACATCGGTGAGGGCGACTCCCTCGATCGAGCCTCCGCAACCATATTCATGAAACGCCAGCCCTCGCGCATGCCGGGCGCGCTGGCCAGGAAATAGAGGGTGTCATGGGTAACGAAAGCATTAATTGGGACAAGCTGGGTTTCGACTACATCAAGACTGACAAGCGCTACCTAGCTCACTGGCACGACGGTGAATGGGACAAAGGTACCCTGACCGAAGACAATCAGTTGCATATCAGCGAAGGCTCCACTGCGCTGCATTACGGTCAGCAGTGTTTTGAAGGCCTGAAGGCCTACCGTGCCAAAGACGGTTCGATCAACCTGTTCCGTCCCGACCAGAACGCCGCGCGCATGCAACGCAGCTGCTCGCGCCTGCTGATGCCGCACGTGCCGACCGAGCAATTCATTGAGGCCTGCAAGCAGGTGGTGCGTGCCAACGAGCGCTTCATCCCTCCGTACGGCACCGGTGGCGCGCTGTACCTGCGTCCGTTCGTGATCGGCGTGGGTGACAACATCGGCGTGCGGACTGCGCCGGAGTTCATCTTTTCGGTGTTCTGCATCCCGGTCGGCCCTTACTTCAAAGGCGGCATGAAACCGCACAACTTCGTGATTTCCAGCTACGACCGTGCCGCACCTCAGGGCACCGGGGCGGCGAAGGTCGGCGGTAACTATGCGGCCAGCATGATGCCGGGCAGCGAAGCCAGGAAGTACGGTTTCGCGGATGCGATCTACCTTGATCCGCTGACTCACTCGAAGATCGAGGAGGTCGGTTCGGCCAACTTCTTCGGGATTACCCATGATGATCAGTTCATCACCCCGAAATCGCCGTCGGTGCTGCCGGGTATCACTCGCCTGTCGCTGATCGAGCTGGCCGAGAGCCGTCTGGGCCTGAAAGTCATCGAAGGCGACGTGTTTATCGACAAGCTGGATCAGTTCAAGGAAGCCGGTGCGTGCGGCACAGCGGCCGTGATCTCGCCGATCGGCGGGATCAGTTACAAGGACAAGATGCATGTGTTCCACAGTGAGACCGAGGTAGGGCCGGTGACTCAGCGGTTGTACCAGGAGCTGACCGGTATTCAGTTCGGCGAGATCGAAGGGCCTGCGGGTTGGATCGTTAAGGTTTAGTTGGGCTTGATCGCTTGTTAGAAGAACCACCGCCTTTGCGCGGTGGTTTTTTTTGTGGGTGCATGTGCGTCGGCGCTTGGGCTCGGGCTCGGGTGAATATCCTTTCTTCGGGTGGCGCGAAGATGGGTTCCGCTTTTACAGCGTGTTAGTTGGAAAAGCCCCAGATAACCAAGGGCCTTTGCTTCCGGTCTGGCCCGACTGCGGCGGGTTCCCTCACGCAGGCAGCTCTCCCGGCATCCATGCCGCTCGGCCCTGCGTTCGGCCTGCACCCAGGTCGCGATGGTGGTGATCGTCACCTTTGGTGCCCAGCCCAAACCGCTGCGCAGAAACCTCATCGCGCCGCTGACGTTTTTCGATGCGGTGGTCGCCCAGTTGAAGTGAGCCTTGGCAGTGTCCCGAAAGGTGGCTGCCGAGTGCTTTACAGAGATTCCCCAAGACTCATCCGCTCACAGTCAAAGCAATGCCGAGCAGTGCCTATTTGACGCCCAGGCAGCGGTCCAGTGAGAACCTGCCGCCGCCCTTGGCGATGATGAGCAGCAACAATCCGGCCCAGCTTAGATGGGTGGCCCATGCATCCGGGTAGACGAATGTCTGGATTACCAGCGTCATGCCCAGCAGCGCCAAGGCCGCCAGCCGTGTACACAATCCCAGAATGAGCAGCAGCGGGAACAGGTGTTCGGCATAGGTGGCCAGGTAGGCGGCGATAGTCGGGGTGATCAATGGCAGCGTGTATTCAGTGCTGAACAGGTAAAAGGTGCTATCGGTGAGGCTCAGGATGTCCTCGACTTTGGTTCTCCCCGACATCAGGAAAATGCCGGCGATGGCCACACGGGCCACCAGTGACAGCAATGAGTCGTTGACCCAATGACTGAGGCGATCGGCTAGACGGTTCCACCCTGCGCGTCGCGGAGGGTGACAAGGGGCGTGGTTGGGTAGGGTGTCCATGATGTTCTCCGGTGGGTCATGACGGATCGGTCGCGACGAACACGCGCGCGCTGATCAATCGGGTAAGCAGTTTGAAAATGTCCAGCGACGCTTGAGCGTCACTGGCGTGTACAGCGGCTTGCGCCAATGGCTTTCCGGCCGCGCAGGCGTCGAGAAATGCACAGTCGCCGATGTCCAGCGCATGCCAGTCGACGGCGCCGCCGCTACGCACCAGCAAGGCACCTTCGCCCTGCCAGCAGAGGTGTTCGGGCATTTGTAGCCCTTCACGATTGTGGCGCCAGATGCTGAACACTGGCTGATGGGCAAACCACGCCCAGCGTGCTGACGCCTTGGGTGTCAGTCGCAGTGACGCCAGCTGCTCGGGAGCCAGGCTGGCAATCCGCGGCACGTCGATACCGGCTTCATCCATTGCCGTGTGGCACTGGGTCCACAGCAGGTCCAATCGTGCGACGTCGCCCAGATAAGGCAACGATTGCGCGTGCTCGAACTGGTCGAGGAAGGCCGGGAACCCGGCGCCGTGGTAGATAAGCCGTGCATCCAGAGGCGTTGACTGTCGCGCATGGAGGGCGGCTGCCGCAGCGAACCAGTCCTTGCCAACCAGGCGTTCGACGGTCGGAAAGTTGGCGTGAAGCGCACCCACCGCGGCCCTCATCACGGTATTGCGATACACCGTGAAACCGGGTTGCTCGGTGAGTATCGGCAGGCAGCTTGCCTGTGGGTCGTATAACGCCTCGACGAACGCGTCCTGAAACGCACTCAACCGCATGACAACGCCTCCAGCAGCGACTGTGCCCGATCCCGCTCCAGCAGCAGCTCACCGAATGCAGGGACATTTTCGTCCCGTTCAATCAGCGTCGGGCGTGGACCTATGCGCTGAATCAGCCGCTGATACAACGCCCAGACCGCCTCTGCGACTGGCGCATCATGGGAATCGATGAGCAGAGAAGCACCGCCGGGATCGACACTGTGCCCGGCCAGATGAATCTCCGTGATGGCTTGGGCCGGAACGGCGTCGACATACGCATTGGCGTTGTACGCCATGTTGTGAGCACTGAGAAACACGTTGTTGATGTCCAGCAACAGACCGCAACCACTGCGTTCGCTCAGCTCGCAGAGAAAGTCGATTTCACTGAACGCATGGCCAGACAATTCCAGGTAATGACTCGGGTTCTCGATGGCGATGCGGCGACCGAGAAAGTCCTGTGTGCGCTGAATGTTGTCACCGATTCGCTTCAAGGCTTGCACCGAACGAGGGAAGGGCAGCAGGTCGGGGTGGTAATGCCCCCGCCAGGCGGACCAGGCGAGGTGCTCGGAAATGAGGGCTGGCCGAATCCGTTCGGCAAGCGTTTTGAGCCGCTTGAGGTGCGCGATGTCCGGCGCGCAATCGGCTGCAAGCGACAGCGAGACACCGTGCAGAGAAAGCGGATGGCGGCTACCGATAGTCTCCAGCCACGCGATGCGCGGGCCGCCGTCGATCATGTAGTTTTCCGGGTGGACTTCGAACCACAGGCCCTGAGCGGCGCATTCATGCGCTGCCTCGTAGTGTTCGGCCTTGAGCCCCAGCCCGGCACCCAGGGTGAGTGATGTGTGCATGATCGACGCCTGCCCTTGCATTGGTTTACGGTTCGGCTTTACCGGCTGCCTTTTACTTTGCGGTCAGTGAGCCGTTGCCGTTCGGGGTCTTGATCGAAGTACAGGTGCCTGCCGGTACGCTTTTCCAGGCGTTGGCCTGGTAGTCGGTTTTGGAGGTGCCGGCGCAACTGGTACCCGCGCCGGCTGCGCAGTCGTTCTTGCCGGCCAGGGCTACGCCGTAGCATTTTTCCATGGCGGGGGCTGAGCTGCTTTCAGCTGCGTTGACGCCAGTGGCGATGGAGGCGAAAGCCAGAGCGACGGTGGCGAGTTTGAGGTTGTTCATGGGTGTCTCCAGTGACTTGATTAAGGATTTTTGCAGCACCTGCGTGAAGCCCACGCCGTGCGACAGGGCCGAACGTTAGTCGCAAGTGGAAATGAGCGCGAACGTGACGTCGTGCCATTTTATTTCTGCGCCGAGCGGCCTCACACGGGCGCGCCCCTGCATGACAGGCGCGGTGTGCTTCAGAGCCAAAAGGAGGTTCACTTGAGGGAAAAAGCGGTTACAGGTTTACACAACGTTGTCCCTCTACGGGACAGCATTTCAGGCAATCACGCCGTACTCGAGCAGCAGCTGCTCCATCCAGTCCATGAACACCTGGCAGCGTTGTGGCAGGTGACGCCGATGGGCATAAAGCAATGAAACGGGCATGGGGGCAGGCAGGTAATCGGGCAGTATTTCCAGCAGATCACCGCGTGCCAGATGAAAGCCGTTGGACAGTCGCGGTATCTGCACAATCCCCAGACCACCAAGGCAGGCGGCTTCGTAGGCTTCAATGTTGTTGACCGTGATGCTGGCGGGCATGAGGACCTGACAGTCCTTGCCGTCGCGGTGATATTCGAAGGTCGGGTTGCCTGCGCCAAAGGCCGATACGTAGTTGATGAGTCGGTGTTGCTGCAGGTCTTCCAGCGTCTGGGGCGCGCCAAAACGTTGGGCATACCCGACGCTCACGCAGTTGATCATGCGCAAATGGCCCACCTTGCGCGCCACCAGCGTGGTGTCGGGCAACTCGCCCACGCGCATCACGCAATCGAAACCTTCGCGCACCAGGTCGACGCGACGGTCACTGCTGCTGATTTCCAGCTCGATCAACGGATGTCGAGCGATGAATTCGCTAACCCGAGGAATCACCAGCCGGCGTGCCACGGCAGTCGGCATGTCCACCCGCAGACGGCCGCTGAGTACGGCGTTGTCCTGTCGGAACAGGCTTTCCAGTTCATCCATTTGCGCCAGTAGATCCTTGCTGCGCTCGTACAGGGCCTGGCCGTCCGGGGTGGTCTGGACCTTGCGCGTGGTGCGTTGCAGCAGGCGGGTATCGAGAAGCCGCTCGAGGGCGCGGATCTGCTCGGACACACTGGAACGTGGCAATCCCAATGCGTCACTCGCCAACGTGAAGCTGGAAAGCTCTGCCACCCGTACGAAGGTCTTGAGCAGTTCAAGTTTGTTCATGGCGCTCACTCATTGTTCGTATGGTTCGATCAGTCATATCGAATGACGTGGGTTTATCAAGATCATTGGCGAACAATACAGTGCTACCTCGTGCATGGGTACAGCCAGTTGAGGAAGCAGATCATGGGTAATAAAATCGCGATCATTACCGGCGCCAGCCGTGGCCTGGGCAAGAGCACTGCGTTGCATCTGGTACGGCAGGGGGTGGATATCATTGGCACCTACCACAGCCTTGAACAGGAAGCGCAGAACGTCGTCGAGGAAATCGAATCGCTGGGTGGCAAAGCAAGAATGCTACAGCTGGACGTAGGTGACAGCAGCAGTTTCGAGGCTTTCAAGGGACAGGTAACGATGCTGCTCGGTACCTGTTTCAGCGCCGAGCGTTTTGATTTTCTGGTCAATAATGCCGGCATCGGGATGCATGCCAGTTGCGCCGACACGACCGAAGCCCAGTTCGACCAGTTGATGAAGGTGCATTTCAAGGGGCCGTTTTTCCTGACGCAAAAATTGCTGCCGCTGATGGCCGATGGCGGGCGTATCGTCAACCTGTCGTCCGGTCTGGCGCGGTTTTCACCCATCGGTTACGCCGCTTATGCGTCGATGAAAGGGGCCATCGAGGTTTGGACCCGCTACCTGGCCAATGAGTTGGGGCCACGTGGCATTACGGTCAATGCGCTGGCGCCTGGCGCGATAGAAACTGACTTTGGTGGGGGCACGGTGCGTGATAATCCGCAAGTGAACAGCTGGATTTCTTCCAATACGGCCTTGGGTCGCGCGGGTCTGCCAGATGACATAGGCGCGGCGGTTTCGATGCTGTTGGGTGAAGGTGGGCGTTGGATTACCGCGCAGCGTATCGAGGCATCAGGGGGGATGTTTGTCTGACCAAACGCCGGTCGCGCTGATCTTCTGATCCCGCCGCTGCAGGCGCCGTCTTTGCCCGCAGGTTGGCCCTGCAGGGTTGGGCAGATCAGACTCAGCCGTTGATGTAATAAATGCACAACGACAGGGTGACCAGTGAGCCCAGCGTGGACATCAGGATCGTGCTGGACACCACCGCCGCTTCGCGCTTGTAGTATTCGGCCAGCATGAAAGGCCCGGTGCCTGTGGGCAGGGCGCTGAGCAGCAAGGCAGAATTGGCCCACAGCGGCGGCAGGTGAAAAACCTTGAAGGCCAGGAACCAGGTCAGCAGCGGATGCCCGATCAGTTTGATCAATACCAAAAGGCTCGTGCCGTGGCGCGGGCCTTGTTGTTTCTGCGCCAGAAACAATCCCAGTGAGATCAGTGCACACGGCGTGGTGGCCGCGCCCAACAGGCTCAGGAACTTGTCCAGCGCCCCAGGCAGTGGCCAGCCGGTGGACGCCCAGCACGCCCCCAGAATCGGCGACACCACCAACGGATTCTTTGCCAATGCAGCCAACACCTTGATCACGATGCGGTGCACATGGGCTTCGCTCTGCAAACCCACTTCGATGCACACCAGTGCAATCCCGAACAGCACGCACACCACCAGCAACGAGGCGATCAACGCAGGTTCAAGGCCGCTTTGCCCCAGGACCATCACGCACAGCGGAATGCCGATGTACCCGGTGTTGGCGTAAGAGGCACTCAATGCATCGATGCTGGCATCGGCGAAGTGGCCGGCCTTCTTGCGCCGCAACAGCAGGGTAACGATGAACATCACCAGGGTGGAAAGGGTGAACACCAGGACGAAACCCGGATGCCAGATTTGCTCCCAGGTGGCGGTTGCGGTCGCGGTGAACAGTAGTGCTGGCAGGCACAGCCAAACCACCATCCGGTTGATCTCCGACGCTGCGGCAGGGCCCAGGCGATGGGTACGACGACACAGGTAACCGACCAGAATCAAGGCGAAAATTGGCAACAGGACATTCAAAACAGCAGACATCGGATCTCGGCCTTGGCTTTTGAAGAGAAACGCACTGGAAGGGAGCGTGGGCAGGGGCTTTGAAACAAGCGGCAAAGATTAAAGTCGCAAACCGTTAGCGTCCAACCTTTCTTATCGCCGAGGAGGAATTTTCATATTGGGGACGGTCGTCAGGAGTACCTTCCAGAGCGGTCGGACCAGTCTGTGATAGACGGCACAGAAGAATGCCCGAGTGAGATCGGGCACTCCAGAAATCAGGGAGGGTTATTTCTTGACTGGCTGGATATCAAGGATCTTGCCGCTGTCGGTGTGGACCAACACGTATTTGTCACTGATCTGCACCCACTGGCTGTCTTCTCCCGGGTCCTTCAGGTTCTTCTGCTTCCAGTCCTTGATGCCGACGCGCTCCTGCTTGTTCAGATCAGGGGCGAGATCACCGACTTTAAAGTGTTTGTTGGTGGTCTCTGCCTGAACGGTTTTTCCCGATGTCGGCTCCGCAGCCTGAGCACAAAGACTGGTACCGGTAAGGCAGGTCATCACGGCCGCACAGGCCATCAACGTTTTCAGATTCATGATGCATTCCTTCAGCTTTTGTTTGAACAGCCCGCTTCGGCGCTGGCTCGCTGTCCACGGGCAGCGTTATTTTTTCATCGGGCCTTTTTTCACCGGGACGATGTCGGTGATATAGCCGTTGGTGGTTTGCACTTGAACATATTTGTCGTTGATCCGTACCCACTGACTTTCCTTGGCGGGTTCGTGGAGCCCTTTGGCTTTCCAGTTATGGATCACGTCGCCTTTGCGCTGGTACTTTTCAGGCACGCGAGAGCCCAATTCCAGCTCGTCTTTATTGTCTTTGGAGGGTTGGACAGTTTGCGCTGGCGCGTCATCGGCGTGCACGGCGAAACTGGTGAGCGAAACACAGCTCAGGATCGCCAGACCGGCGATGATTGATTTGCTGTTCATTCGAAGCTCCTTATCCAGTGCGTGATGCGCTGTCATAAGGTCCGACCATGATTCGGGCCGATCATTCAGTCAGGTTGCGACGAACACAGGCGAGGGTATGTCGAAATTCCTGCAGCAGCGTGGCCACTGGGAGCGAGTTCAGGATCGCCACCTTTTCGGCGCCCGCAAACGCAGAGTCGAGGGTGCCGGGTTGGGAATAATCGGCCTTGCGCACCTGCACCCCGAGGGCGACGAGATCTTCGGCTTTTTCAGGGTGCGCACCGCTGCGACGATATTTGCCGCGCTGACCCGATGCACCGGTGATGACGATCATGTTGAATTTTCTTAAGTTTCGTTGGCGGTGTGCTCAGCATAGAGCTCAGGCTAACCTTTCGTAAGTACGCACACTGATGCTCATGGGCTGAGAGGTGGCCTTGAAAGTCGACGGCCTGACCACCTGGATCGAGCAGAACCTGGCGCGCATCATGGGCGCGCGTCAGGCTCGCAGGGTTGAGGCGGCCGAATAGTTACAACGTGGCGGCGAGCTCGACGGCGGCCCGGGTCGATGCCCTGAGCGACTCGGCACCGATGTCGGGCCCAACGCCGCTTTCTCAACGAGGATGTTGAACTGCTCGCCGATACCCACCCTCTCGCTCCAGGTGCAGCCGATTTGACCCGATATGCCCCACGGCATACCGGGTCGCGTGCGATTACGCAAACGTGGCGCCGCGCGTGTTGACGAACAACGAATAGATCGAGTGGCTGCCGGCCATGAACAGCCGGTTGCCTTCACGTCCGCCAAAGCACAGATTCGGGCAACGCTCAGGCAATGAGATGTGGCCGATGGCTTTGCCTTGCGGGTTGAATACGCGCACGCCGTCGAGTTTTTCCAGGTCGGCCTTAGGGTCGCCATTACCGCCCCAGCCACACCACAGGTTGCCCGCCTCATCGCACTTCATGCCGTCGATGGCAGCGTATTCCAGCCCCTCGATATGTTTGCGCCGTGCGCCCAGCGAGCCATCATCGTTGACGGAAATGGCCCAGATCAGGCGATTGGGCCTGGCGCGCCCTTCGACCACATACAGGATCTTCTCATCGGGAGAAAAACACAGGCCATTGGGACCACTGAGGTCATCGATGACCCGAATAACCGCGCCGCTCTGGCCGTCGATGCGATAGATCGCGTGGGGCTGCGAGGGCGTTACCTTGTGGCCTTCGTAATTATTGGCGGTCTGAAAGGGCGGGTCGCTGAACCAGATCGAGCCATCAGTTTTGCAGATGATGTCGTTGGGAGAGTTGAAGGGTTTGCCGTCGTAGTTGTCAGCCAGCACGGTGATGGTGCCATTGGGCTCGGTGCGGGTGATGCGCCGTCCTTCATGGGTGGTGGTCGAGCCTTCACAGACGAGCAGGCGGCCCTGGCGATCACGGCACATACCGTTGGAGAAATTGGAGTTATCGCGGTACACCGAAAACGTGTCAGTGATTTCATCCCAGCGCATGATGCGGTTATTGGGGATGTCGCTGACCAGCAGGTAACGGCCATCGCCTACCCATACCGGTCCCTCTGCCCAGCGCATGCCGGTGCCCAGCTTTTCCACGCTCGCGTTGAAGACCCGCAGATCGAGAAAACTGTCGTCGAGGATGTGAATCAGCGGATCAGGGTAACGTTGGCTGAGGGTTTCGACCGCAGAGGCCGCGCGGGGCAGGGCCATGCTGCTCAAAGTGGCCAGCGTGGCCGAGACAGCCAATGATTGTTTCAAAAAAACTCTGCGCGTATTGCCGCACGGCTGGCCCGAAAGTGATGAATCCATGGTGATCTCCGTTGAATTGTTTTTTTACGGGGACGCTAGTAATACCTGCTGGTAGGACATCGTACAAGTGGGTTTTACCCAGGATGCGCGGTTTACATTTGTTGAAGCCTCATACCCGACCATGAAAAATGCCCGACCCCATCACTGAGGTCAGGCATTTTCCGTTCGTGGCGCTTACCTGGGCGTCAATGCCTCGCGCACGTCTTTGACATCGGCGCTGGACACCGCAGGTGCGGCGTTGCCCCAGGTGTTACGCACGTAGGTCAACACGTCCGCGACATTCTCATCCGACAGGTTCCAGCCGAATGAAGGCATGGCCGGTGCGGTCGGCGCTGCGTCGGTAGCCCCTGCGCGGCTGCCAGCCAATACCACGCGGATCAGCGACGAGGGGTCGTTGCTGTTGATCAGAGGAGCCATGGCCAGTTTCGGGAACAGGTTGGCTGCGCCTTCGCCGTTTGGCGTATGGCACGCCGAGCAGCGGTCAGCATAGATCGCCTTGCCGGCCACCATGGCCGCATCGCTGGCCGCTATCGGCTTGGCTTCTTCCACAGGCTTGGCGCCGTCTTTCAAGTAGACAGCAACGGCCAGCAGATCCTGATCGCTCCAGTGCTGCGACGAGTGCTCGACTTCTTCGGCCATTGGTCCGGAGGCGATGTCGAAGCGGTTGGCGCCGGTCTTCAGGTACTTGACGATGTCGTCTTCGTTCCACGCGCCAAGACCATCGTGGCCCTTGGAGGTGATGTTCGGCGCCACCCAGTTCTGCAGATTTGCACCCATCAGGAACTGATCGCTCTTATCGCCCCCGGTCAGGCCTTTCGGCGTATGGCAGGTGCCGCAGTGGCCCAGGCCCTCGACCAGATAGGCTCCGCGATTCCACTGCTCGGATTTCTGCGGGTCGGCCTTGAATTCGCCTTCCTTGAAGTTGAGCAAGTTCCAGCCGATCAGGCTGGTGCGCACGTTGAACGGGAAGGGCAACTGGTTGGTTTGGACCTCGTTGTCCGAGGCGTCGACAGTTTTCAGGTAAGCCCAGATGGCCAGGTTGTCTTCACGCCTGACCTTGGTGTACGCGGTGAACGGCATCGCGCCGTAAAGGCGTTTGCCATCCAGCCCATGCCCATTGGACATGACATTCTGAAAGTCTTCGAAGGTCCAGCGGCCAATGCCGTGAACCGGATCCGGGGTGATGTTGGCGCCGGCCAGCTTGCCGAACGGGGTGTCGAGAATCACGCCACCGGAAAACAGCGGCTTGCCCGGCAGCGTGTGGCACGCAGTGCAGTCTCCGACGGTAGCCAGGTAGCGACCTTTGGTCACCATGTTGTAGGAATCGGCAGCCGTGTCGGCATAAGCCATGCTCACGGACAGCCCGAGGATACTTGCGCAGAGAGTCAGAAGAGTTTTCATACGCTGATCATCTCCCCTGGACGCTTGAGGTATCGGGTACGGATGGCATCCGCCGCCTTGAAGGCCAGCGCCGCCACAGTACCGGTAGGGTTGTAGCCAGGGTTCTGCGGGAACGCCGAGGAGCCGACCACGAACAGGTTCGGTACGCCCCAGACTTGCAGGTATTTGTTCACCGAACTGTTCTTCGGATCGGCGCCCATGATGAATCCGCCGACGATGTGCGAGGACTGGTACGGTGCGCTGTTCCAGTGGCCGGTCTGCGAACTGGGCACCATCTGCCGCGGGTTCATGCTTTTGGCAATTTCCATGACTTTGCCGGTGACGTACGCAGACATCTTGCGATCGTTCTCCGGGAAATCGAAGGTGATGCGCAGCAGCGGACGACCGTGCGGGTCTTTGTAGGTCGGGTCCAGCGACAGATAGTTGGTGCGGGTGGCGTAACTGCTCGCCTCGCAGCCGATGGACATGGTGCTGGCGTAGTTCTTGACCGTGGCCTTCTTCCACTCCGCCCCCCAGGCAGGCGTACCGGGCGGCAGAGGACGCGAGTCGATGGGGGCCGCGCCAATGGGCGTTACGCGGGTACTGCCGCCACCGACGAAACCCAGACCCGAATGGTCGAAGTTGTCGTTGTTGAACTCGTCGATGCCCATGCCGATGGCGCCGCCACCGATAAACGGGTTGAAGTTCTTGTCGTCGAAAAACATCCGCACGCTGTTGGCGGTCTGGTAGGCGTAATTGCGCCCGGTGGTGCCGGTGTTGGTCACCGGGTCATACGGTTGGCCGATACCGGACAGCAGCATCAGGCGCACGTTTTCGAAAATGAAAGCGCTGACCACCACCAGCTCGGCCGGCTGCTCCCATTCTTCGCCATTGGAATCCATGTAGACGATGCCCGTGGCGCGTTTGCCGCTGGGGTCCATGGTCACGCGCAGCACTTCACAGTTGGTCATGGCGGTGAAGTTCGGCTTGCGGATCAGCACCGGCAGAACAGTGGTGATGGCGCTGGCCTTGGAGTAGTTGGCGCAACCATAGTTGGTGCAGAACCCGCAATAGGTGCACGGGCCCATGGCCACGCCAAGGGAGTTGACGTAGGGCCGGGAAACCAGCGCCGACGGCACCGGGAAGGGCTTATAGCCCAGATTCTTCGCTGCTTGGGCAAACAGTACCGGGGCGTAGGTCTGTTCGGTCGGTGGGTTCGGGTATTCTTCCGAGCGCGCGCCTTCGAAGGTGTTGCCGCCTTCCTGAATGGCGCCCTTGATGTTGCCGGCCTTGCCCGAGACGCCTGCCAAGCGGTCGAACTTGGTGTAGAACGGCTCCATCTCTTCCCAGTCGGTGCCCCAGTCCTGCAGCGTCAGTTCGGGCGACAACTCCTTGCCATAACGCTCGGTCAGGTAGCTGTTCAGCCGGAACTCGTGCGGTTGGAAGCGGAAGGTGATCCCCGCCCAATGGTTGCCCGCGCCGCCGGTGCCGTTGCCGGGGTGAAAAGAGCCCCAGGTGCGCATCGGCAAAGCGGTTTCATTGATGCTGTTGCGCATGGTTGTGGTGTTTTGCCGCGTACGCAGCATCAAGTCCTGACGACGGCTGTAACGCAGCTCATCAGCCGCCGATGCGACGTTGAAGTCGGCTGCGGTGTCGCGCCATGGGCCGCGTTCGAAACCGATGACTTTCAGGTTTTCATCGGCCAACTCGTTGGCGATGATGGATCCGGCCCAACCGAGCCCGACAACCACGACATCCGTGGAAGGTAATTTTTTGGCCATGTCGAATTAACCCTTTTTGGTCCAGGCGGAGCTGCCGGAAATGGAAAGCGGCACCAGATTGAGCTTCTGATTGTGCAGACCGATGTATTCGCGGTAGTCGTACCGGGCACCGGGGAAGCCGATCATTTTCCACGACACCATGTCGCGGTTTCCGCCATAGACCGGGTCGGCAAAAAAACCTTCCATGGTGTTGCCCAGCACCTGCTGGAAAAACAGGGGGGCGTCGATGCCGTCAAGGGTGATCTGGCCTTTCTCAAGCCCGACCAGGACCTTGTCCTGCTCCTCGGCAGCCAGCGCGCTGAAGCTTTTCTGGAACTGCTTCTGGCAATAACCCTCAAGCCCGGCCAGCCCCAGGCGGTAGCGTTGGCGCGGCACCAGCTCGGACTGATCGCCTTGCATCGGCGTGCCTTTCTCGAAAGGGCCTTGCATGTACAGGCGGCTGAACGTGCCGTACTCGCCAGCCAGTTGGCGGTCGATGAACACCGCGCAACCCGCGTCCTTGCCGCTGACGCTCAAATCGTCGGCGGGAATCAGGCGGGCGACGATGGCCTCTACCGCGCTGGCTTCGGCGGCAGTGAAGAATTGCCAGCCGGGGGTGTCGTAGTGCATCGGGCCGTTATGGTCGAACGGGACCCATTGCGGCACACCGACGACGGTGGCTGCCTTGGCGGTAGCGGCAGCTCCGACGGCGAGCGTGGTTGCTGAGGATTTCAGCAACTGGCGGCGGGTCAGGCCTTTGGGTTTTTCTGTCATTCAAGGCTCCTGCGAACGCGACTGTTGAGGGCCAGGGCGGGCATGGTCCGCAAACAGGCGAATCGTAAGTGTGTTTCACGGTTTGGCCCGATCCGCGAGGTTCGAGCGAGCATTCCTCAGGCGTGGGTGTGACATCAAGTCTCTGGCAGACCAGCATGCGCAAAGCGCACGCTAGAGGGGGAACAGCCATGACCGCTGGTCATCTTTTTCACGCCATCGGCAATCATAGATGTGTTACTGGCTATTGCCTCCATTCATTTTGGTAAATGACTGTTGTCAAAAACGTAACAATATTTCGCCTTGCAGACGATGCGGGTTTATGGACAGTCGGGTGCAGGAAAAGTGCTGTTCGGCGTTGAGGCGCTGAGTCCGGGCTTTCAAGGCGTGGGCCAAGCTGTACCGGCACATGCTCGTAATCTGAACTGATTTCAGAGCGCCACAGCTGCGCTGATGGCTATCTGGCGATTAAAGGAAATTCTGCAACAAATTCCGCTCTCGGCTGAATGGTGATTGGTGACGATTTCATCCGCGTTTTTTGGATTATTTCCAAACATGACAGGATTTTCATGAAGAACGGGCCATGAAGCAGGTTCATCTTGGTATCGTGCACGCCATTTGCATCCCGGCAGCTGTCTGGGAACGCAGTGTGTGCCGTTCATTTTCACCGAGTAGCTGTAGAAATGCCTGATCCCATACCCTTAAAGGACCATGAGAAAGAAACCCGGCTGGTTAACAAGCGGTTGATCGCCTGCGCGCTTTTTGTGGTTGCCCTGAGCATTGCGTTGGTCTGCCGGATGTATTTTCTGCAGGTCACCGAGTTTGCCTATCACTCGACCATCTCCGAAAACAACCGCGTCCACGTCTTGCCGATCCCGCCGGAACGCGGGCTGATCTACGACCGCAATGGTGTGATCCTCGCCGACAACCGCCCCAGCTTCAACCTGACCATGACCCGCGAGCGGGCCGGGGACTGGCATGCAGTGATCGATACCCTGATGCAGCTCCTCAATCTGCCCGATGAAGACCGTATCGTGTTCGACAAGGCGATGAAGAACTCGCCGCATCGGTTCGTGCCGGTGACGCTGCTGTATGAATTAACCGAAGAACAGATCGCCTTGCTGGCGGTCAATCAGTTCCGCCTGCCGGGGCTGGATGTCGAGGCGCAGTTCGTTCGCCACTATCCGCTGGCCGAGCACTTCGCTCATTCCATTGGCTACGTCGGACGCATCAACGAAAAGGAAGCCAGTCAGCTCGATCAGGTCGAGTACCGCGGCACGCAGTCGATTGGCAAGACCGGTGTCGAACGTTTCTATGAAAACGAATTGCATGGCCATGTCGGTTATGAAGAAGTCGAGACCAACGCTCAGGGCCGCGTGTTGCGGGTGCTCAACCATCACGACCCGGTGGCCGGTAAAAGCATCACGCTGAGTCTGGACATCAAGTTGCAGGAAGCCGCCGAACAGGCGCTGGGCGACCGCCGCGGCTCGGTGGTGGCGATCGATCCGGCCACCGGCGAAGTGTTGGCGATGGTCAGCAAGCCGAGTTTCGACCCGAATCTGTTCGTCACCGGCATCAGCTTCAAGGAGTATTCGGCGCTGCGCGACTCGGTTGACCGCCCGCTATTCAACCGGGTGCTGCGCGGCCTGTATGCGCCGGGCTCGACCATCAAGCCCGAAGTGGCCATTGCCGGACTGGACAGTGGCGTCATCACACCCTCTACGCGGGTTTTCGATCCCGGCTACTTCCAGTTGCCGGATTTCGATCACAAATACCGCAACTGGAACCACAGCGGCGACGGCTGGGTGGACCTGAACGCAGCGATCATGCGTTCCAATGACACCTATTTCTATGACCTGGCACACAAGCTGGGGATCGACCGTCTGCACGATTACCTGACCATGTTCGGCATCGGCCAGAAGGTCTCGCTGGACATGTTCGAAGAGTCCGCAGGGCTCATGCCGTCGAAGGAATGGAAGCGCATTACCCGGCGTCAGGCATGGTTCCCCGGCGAAACGGTGATCCTGGGGATCGGCCAGGGCTACATGCAGGTCACGCCGTTGCAACTGGCCCAGGCCACGACGCTGATCGCCAGCAAGGGCGTGTGGCACCGTCCGCATCTGGCCAGGGAAATTGGCGGCGTGCCGCCGGTGGACGAGCACCCGATGCCCAACATCGTGCTGCGCGACTCCCATGAGTGGGATCAGGTCAACAACGGCATGCAATCGGTAATGCACGACCCGCGAGGTATCGCGCGGGCAGCGGCGCAGGGCGCGCAATACCGTATCGCCGGCAAGAGCGGTACGGCTCAGGTGGTGGCGATCAAGCAGGGCGAGCGCTACAACCGCGACAAAACCCTGGAACGGCATCGCGACAACGCCTTGTTCGTTGGTTTCGCTCCGGCCGCCAATCCGAAGATCGCGGTCGCGGTGATGATCGAGAACGGCGAGGCGGGCGGGCGTGTGGCAGGCCCGGTGGTGCGGCAGATCCTCGACGCCTGGCTGCTGGATCAGGATGGCCACCTCAAGCAGCAATTCGCGACCCCCAGCGCAACCCCGGTCAACCCCAAAGTGCAGATCGCCGCACCGAGCAAAGCGGTGGTGCAGCCGCCGGTGTGAGTGCGGCGTTGCCAGGCAATCCTCAAATGGATGGTTCCCACGCTCCGCGTGGTAACGCCGCCCCAGATGGTTTGCGTCAGCCGTCGGCTGTGCCATGACGCAGAGCGTCAGAGGATGCATTCCCACGCAGAGGCGGGAACGATCGTCACGATCGTGAAAACGAGCGCATTGCGGCAGGTACGTGCGCGCTCAGGCCAGATTCAACATCCGCAGCGGCTCGGCGGGCGGGATCAATAAGCACATTGGTACACGCACTGAACTGTGACCGGCGCCACGGGTCGATTTGAGACGACGCACGATGCAGCCTTTGGCATCGTGCGGTCCCTTCGACTCGACAAGGAACCTGCCCCATGTCCAGCAGAACCATCGCCGACTACCTTGCGCAAACCCTCGCCGCAGCGGGCGTCTCGAAAATCTGGGGGGTCAGCGGCGATAGCCTGAACGGTCTGACCGACAGCCTCGAGCGCCTGGGCAAGATCAAGTGGATGCACACCCGTCATGAAGAGGTGGCCGCGTTCGCTGCCGGTGCCGAAGCGGCCTCCACCGGCAAGCTCGCGGTGTGCGCGGGCAGTTGCGGTCCCGGCAACCTGCACTTGATCAACGGCCTGTACGACTGTCACCGCAGCCGCGTTCCGGTACTGGCGATTGCCGCGCAGATTCCGTCTTCAGAGATCGGTCTGAATTACTTTCAGGAAACCCATCCCACCGATTTGTTCAAAGAGTGCAGCCACTTCGTCGAGGCGGTTGGCACCCCTGAGCAGTTCCCACGGGTGCTGGAGCGCGCCATGCGTGCCGCCATCAGCCAGGGCGGGGTGGCAGTGATCGTGATTCCGGGCGATGTCGCCTTGCAGCCAGCCCCGGACATCAAGCCCGCCTGGGTCGATGTGAGCCCTGCGCGGGTGATTCCGGCCGAGAAAGATCTGCAACAACTGGCGGACATCCTCGATAAATCCAAAGCGGTGACGATTTTGGCGGGTGCCGGTTGCGCCCAGGCGCATGATCAGGTCGTGGCGCTGGCCGAAAAGCTGTCCGCGCCGGTGGTTCACGCCTTGCGCGGCAAGCAGTACATCGAATACGCCAATCCTTTCGACGTGGGCATGACCGGCCTGATCGGCTTCAGCTCCGGTTATCACGCCATGATGTCCTGCGACACCCTGGTGATTCTGGGCAGCAGCTTCCCGTACCGCAATTTCTACCCGGAAAAAGCCAACATCGTGCAGATCGACATCGATCCCGCCGCGCTGGGCCGTCGTGTACCACTGACCCTGGGTCTGGAGGGTGGGATCGCCGAGACCGTCGTGGCACTGCTGCCCCGGATCAAGGCGCACACTGACCGCAAGTTCCTCGACAAGGCACTGGATCACTACGCCAAGGCCCGCGAAGAACTCGACGAGCTGGCCACCCCTTCGGCGCACGGAGAGCCGATCCACCCGCAGTACCTGACGCGAATGGTCGATGCCTACGCTGACCCCGACACCCTCTTCACCGTCGATGTCGGCACGCCAACCCTGTGGGCCGCACGTTACCTGACCATGAATGGCCAACGCTCGTTGTTGGGTTCGTTCAACCACGGCTCCATGGCCAACGCCATGCCACAAGCCTTGGGCGCCAAGGCAGCGTTCCCGCAGCGTCAGGTGGTGGCGTTGTGTGGTGATGGTGGCCTGTCGATGCTGATGGGCGATCTGCTGAGCATCCGCCAGCTCAACCTGCCGATCAAGATCGTGGTGTTCAACAACAGCTCACTGGGTTTTGTCGCCATGGAGATGCAGGCCAGCGGTTATGTACCCCATGACACCGATTTCCACGCTACCAACTTCGCCAACATCGCCATCGGTGCGGGCATTCTAGGGATTCGCGTGGAAGACTCCGCCGAACTGCCCAACGCGTTGAAAAAAGCCTTTGAACACCCCGGGCCGGTGGTGGTGGACGTCGTCGTTGCGAAACAGGAGCTGGGCTTGCCGCCGAAAATCAAACTGGCTCAGGCCAAAGGTTTCAGCCTGTTCATGCTTAAAGCAGTAATGAGCGGCAAAGCCGATCAGGTGCTGGAGTTGGCGAAGACCAATCTGCGCTGACCGGTTTCAGCCCACCTTTCTGATGATTGTTCCCACGTTCTGCGTGGGAGCGCCGCTCGGGACGCTCTGTTTGCGTGGCTTACGCAAAGCGTCGATCACCGCATACCCACGCAAGGCGGGGGTCCGATCAACGCGAATACCCCGTTACTTTTTGCCCAATAAACGCGCATTTCCACACCCGCCCGCACCACGCTGAATCACGTTTTTCCCCCTCTGAAATCTTCTGAAAAAAAGCATTGTGCCAGCTCAAAAGCCGATGTTATGTTGATAACATCTTGCGAGAAAATGAACGGTCAATAACATTTTTTTGCTTATTTTTACCCGTTGCCACAGTTGGATTTCCCATGGAAAGTCGTCCATTCCTCGATACCCTGGAACAGCGTTTCAGCGACCTGACACCGACGGGGAAACGCATTGCCGGCTACCTCTTGGCCAACCCCCAGAAGTTGCCATTCGAGACTGCCGACAGCATCGCTCAGCAAACCGGTACCACCGGGATTTCGGTGGGGCGCTTTCTGCGTTCGCTGGGTTATCGCAACATCGATGACGTCAAGCAAAGCCTGCGCGGAGACGGCGCCAGCCCTTGGGTGATTACCGATCGCCTGGGTGCATTTCGCGAGCAGAGCACCCATGGCGATGGCCTGGAGCGCTCAATGAACCGCGAGCTGGAAGCCATTCAGCGGGTCTATGCGATGGCCCGCAGTGATACTTTCGCCCGCATTATTGATCGCCTGCACAGTGCCGATGCGGTGTTCATCGTCGGCATCCAGACCACCCGGGGCATTCTCAATGCGTTCTTCACCCACCTGGAATACCTGCGGCCCAAGGTTTACTACGTCGATGGGTTGTCCGGCACCTACGCCGAATCGCTGAACTCGCAGTTCGAAAATCCCTACGCTGTGATCGCCGATTTCCGCACCTATTCTGCCGTGGCGAGAACCTTCTGCGAGGTGGCCCACCAGCAGGGCTTGCCGTTGGTGTTCATCACCGATTTCCACTGCCCCTGGGCCAGGGACTATCCAGCGGATCTGCTGCAACTGGATTCCGATGTCGGCCAGTTCTGGGACTCCCTGGCACCGCTGGCGTGCCTGTTCAACCTGATGCTGTCGGCCGTCGCCGAGAAGTATGGCGAGCGCTTGGATCAGCGTCTGGCAAAAAACCGTGAGCTGCAACAACTGTTCGGTCAGTTCGAGTGAGCCGACCGGCAAGAGACCCCGCGCGTGATGAGCGTGTTTTTGATCTGGAGTGTTTTACGTGAAGAGTCCCCTCGTCGAAGTCGATGCTCAGGCGCTGCAGGTCGAAATCGACCTGATCTACGCCGGCACCGACAACCTCGCTGGCAAGCGGATTTATCAGGACCCGCGCTGCTTGCTGCACCGCGATGCCGAGGCTTGCCTGCGCAAAGCCAGTACCCTGGCGCGGCAGGCCGGTTTGCGCCTGCGCATCTTCGATGCCTACCGCCCGCCGTACGCCCAATACCTGCTCTGGGAGGCGCTGCCCAATCCCGAATACGTGCGTGATCCGGGGCTGGGGTCGCATCACACCCGTGGGGTGGCCGTTGACCTCACGCTCATTGACGCCAGTGGAACAGCCCTCGACATGGGCACCGGCTTCGATGACATGCGCGAGCACTCGCATCAGTTCTTCGCCGATCTGCCAGCCGAGGTCCAGCGCAATCGGCTGTTGTTGCTAGGGATCATGCTCGCCGCCGGGTTCACCTACATCGACAGCGAGTGGTGGCATTACCAACTGCCCGACGCTGAGCAATACGCCCTGATCGACGATGGTTCGATCCGTCCGGCGAGCTGAAACAGGCAACCTTTGATAACCGTGACACCTGACCGGGACGACCATGAATCCCGGCTGAATCCTGCGATGGCCTGACGCTGGAAAGGCGTCGGGATTGCCCTTTCGGAGGCCTGTGGGCTCCGAGTTTTAACTGCCCGGTATAGCTTCAATAAAAAACCTGACGAATTTCCACACATCGAATGATCTAGGAACCGGCATGAAATCAATCGTGACTTCCCGCAAGCTGGCCATGGCGCTTCTGTGCACCGCCATGGGCCTTGGTGCCTGGCAATCGGCCAGCGCTGCCGTGGCCCAGGACACCCTGATGATCGGCAAACCGGCCGATCCACAGACCCTCGACCCGGCCGTGACCATCGACAACAACGACTGGACCGTAACCTATCCCGTGTATCAGCGGCTGGTGACCTACAAGGTCGAGAACGGCAAGGGCAGCACCGAGGTGGCCGGTGAACTGGCCAGCAGCTGGTCCACGTCCGCGGACAACCTGACGTGGGAATTCAAGCTCAAGCCGGGCAACAAGTTCGATGACGGCGCAGAGGTCAACGCCGAAGCGGTGAAGTTTTCCTTCGACCGCGTAATGAAGCTCAAACAAGGCCCGTCAGGTGCGTTCCCGGACGACATGACGGTGTCGGTGGTCGATCCGCAGACGGTGAAGTTCACCCTCAAGGCGCCGTATGCGCCGTTCCTCTCGACCCTGGCGCACAACGGGGCAGCGATCATCAACCCGGATGTGGCGAAAAAATCCGAAGGCGCCGAAGCTTATCTGGCCAATCACACGGCCGGTTCCGGTGCGTTCAAGCTGGTGAACTGGCAGAAAGGCCAGACCCTGACCATGGAGCAGAACAGCTACTACGCCGGGCCCAAACCGGCCCTGAAAAAGGTCGTGGTCAAGATCATCGGTGAGGCCTCGGTGCGCCGCTTGCAACTGGAACACGGCGATCTGGACATCATCGAAGACATGCCCGAAGACCAGCTTGAAGCGCTGGGCAAGAAATCCGGCATCGTCGTCGGCGATTACCCGTCGCTGCGTGTGACCTTGCTGTACCTGAACACCCAAAAGGCGCCGATGAACAACCCGCACGCGCGCCGCGCGGTGGTCGAATCGCTGGATTACGACGGCATCATCAACGGCATTCTCAAAGGCAAGGCCAAGCCGCTGAATGGGCCTATTCCACAGGGCATGTGGGCCTATGACGAAAAACTGCCTGCGTTCAAGCAGGACATGGGCAAGGCCAAGGAGGATCTGGGCAAGGTGTCGCCGAAGGTCAGCGACCTGACCTTCATGTATTCCGACAAGGACCCGAACTGGGAGCCTATCGGGCTCACCTTGCAGGCCGGCTTGCAGCCATTGGGCGTCAACCTGAAGCTGGAAAAACTGGCCAACGCCAGCATGCGTGAGCGTCTGGGCAGCGGTGATTTCGATATCGCCATAGGCTCATGGAGCCCGGACTTCGCCGACCCCTACATGTTCATGAACTTCTTTTTCGACTCGAAGCTGAAAGGCCTGGCGGGTAACCGCTCGCTGTATGAAAACCCGGCAGTGGACACGCTGATTCGCGAGTCGGCAACCACCAACGACATGGCCAAACGTACCGAGTTGTACCAACAGGCACAGAAGATCGTGCTCAGCGACAGCGTCTACGCCTACCTGTACCAGAAGGCCTATACCTTGCCGATGAGCGATAAGGTCAAGGGCTACGTGTTCAACCCGATGCTGGAACAGGTGTTCAACATCGGCACGATTACCAAGTAAACCCTGGTTGTTTCAAACGGCCCGGCAGCGGACGCAGGGCCGCTGCAACGCTGTGTCCGCGAGCTGTTTCGCGTTATTGATCGTCTGCGTGACCGAGGTGCCTGATGGCCTTGCTGAATATTTTGCGTAAACGCCTGGGCGGCTTGCTGCTGGTGGTGTTTGGCGTGTCCCTGATTACCTTTTGCATATCCCACCTGATCCCGGGTGACCCGGCACGGCTGATCGCCGGCGACCGCGCCACTGACGCGATCGTGCAGAACATCCGTCACCAGTTGGGTCTGGATCTGCCGCTGTATCAACAATATGGGCGCTACATGCTCGACCTGCTGCATGGCGACCTGGGCACGTCGATCCGCACCCATCGTCCGGTACTGGAGGATCTGCAGGCGTTCTTTCCGGCAACTCTGGAACTGGCGCTGGCAGCATTAACCCTTTCGATTCTGGTGGGCGTGCCGCTGGGCGTGCTGTCGGCTGTGTATCACAACCGTCTGATCGATCAGGTGGCGCGAACCCTGGCGGTGACCGGGATTTCGACGCCTGCGTTCTGGCTCGGACTGGGCTTGATCGTGCTGTTCTACGGGCATCTGAACTGGTTACCGGGCAGCGGTCGCATCGACGAGGGGATGGAGCCACCGCCAACGGTCACCGGTTTCTACCTGATCGACACGCTGCTTGCCGGCGATACGGCGCAGTTCTTCAACGCCGTGCAACACCTGATCCTGCCTGCGATCACCCTGGGCTTCGTCAATCTCGGCGTCGTGGCGCGGCAGATCCGTTCGGCCATGCTCGATCAGCTGGGCGAAGATTACATCCGCACCGCGCGCGCCTATGGCCTGTCGAAGTGGGCGGTGATCCTGCGTCACGCGCTGCCCAATGCGTTGATCCCCTCGGTGACCGTGCTGGGCCTGACCCTCGGTGATCTGCTGTATGGCGCCGTGCTGACCGAAACCGTGTTCGCCTGGCCGGGCATGGGTGCGTATGTGGTCAAGTCGATCCAGTCGCTGGATTTTCCGGCGGTCATGGGTTTCGCAATTCTGGTGTCCTTCATTTATGTACTGCTCAACATGGCGATCGATCTGCTGTACCGCCTGATCGACCCCCGCATCGGCGAGGTCAATTGAGATGTCTACCCCGATCACAGCGCCCGTCGTGGCGTCCCTGCCGAAAGCCTCGCGCTGGCAGGACAAGCTGGCGTATCTGGCGCACCAGCTACGTCGCAGCCCATTAACCATGGCTGGCCTGCTCATTACCTTGATCGTTCTGTTGGCGATGGCGTTCGCCCCATGGCTGGCGTCCCACGACCCCAATGCCCTGAATCTGACCCAGCGGCTCGGCGCGCCTTCTGCCGCGCACTGGTTTGGCACCGATGAAGTGGGCCGCGATCTGTTCAGCCGGGTGCTGTACGGCAGCCGCCAGTCTGTGGGCGTCGGTCTGTTCGTCGCCTTTGCATCCTGTTTCACCGGTGGCTTGCTGGGCTGCATGTCAGGGATCATCGGTGGCCGCTTCGACGGGCTGATCATGCGCCTGATGGACATCATGCTGTCGGTGCCGTCGCTGGTGCTGATCATGGCGTTGGCGGCAGCACTGGGGCCGAGCCTGTTCAACGCCATGCTGGCGATCACCCTGGTGCGCATCCCGTTTTACGTACGGCTGGCCCGCGGTCAGGCGCTGAGCATTCGTCAGATGGGCTACGTCAAAGCTGCCCAGACGTTCGGGGCCGGGCGTTGGCACATGGTGTTGTGGCACGTGGCACGCAACGCCATGCCGCCGCTGCTGGTGCAACTGAGCCTGGACATCGGCGGCGCCATTCTCATGGCCTCGGCGCTGGGCTTCATCGGCCTGGGTGCACAGCAGCCGACGGCTGAGTGGGGCGCGATGGTCGCCACGGGGCGCAACTACATCCTCGATCAATGGTGGTATTCGACCTTTCCGGGGGTGGCGATCCTGATCACCGCTACCGGTTTCAATCTTTTGGGCGACGGCGTGCGTGATCTGCTCGACCCCCGTCAGCAGGGGAGATGACCATGCAGACTCCTTTGCACACATCATCGGCCAGCAATGCTGCGGTGCTGACCATCGATAACCTGAGCATCGAATTTCCGGCCTATAAAAGTACGGTCAAGGCGCTGAACGGCGTGTCGCTGCACGTCAATCCCGGTGAGATCGTCGGCGTGATCGGCGAATCCGGTTCCGGCAAATCGGTGACCGCGATGCTCAGCCTGCGCCTGCTGCCCGAACGCGCCTATCAGGTGAAAAGCGGCAGCTTGAGTATCCTCGGTCGCGACATGCTGACGGCCAGGGAAAAAGACCTGCTCAAGGTTCGTGGCCGCGACGCCGCGATGATCTTTCAGGAGCCGATGACGGCGCTGAACCCGACGCGGCGCATTGGCCGGCAGATGCTCGACGTGATCATCCATCATCAGCAACTGAGCAAGGCCGACGCCCGTGCCAAGGCTGTCGCACTGCTGCGTGACATGCACATCGCCGACCCCGAACAGGTGATGAACAGCTACCCCTTCGAGCTGTCCGGGGGCATGCGTCAGCGGGTGATGATCGCCCTGGCGTTTTCCTGCGATCCGAAGCTGCTGATCGCCGATGAGCCGACCACCGCGCTAGACGTGACCGTGCAGCGCCAGGTGTTGCTGCTGTTGCGGGAAAAGGCCCGGCAGCGCGGTACGGCGATTCTGCTGATTACCCACGACATGGCGCTGGTGTCGCAGTTCTGCGACCGGGTGTATGTGATGTACACTGGCGCGGTGGTGGAGCAGGGGGTCACTGCTCAGGTCATGGCCGACCCTCGCCATCCTTACACCCAAGGGTTGCTCAGCGGCCTGCCGGAACAGGTCGAGCCAGGTCGGAACCTGATGACCATTCCCGGCCAGGTGCCCAACCTGTCGGCACTGCCTGAAGGCTGCACCTTTCGTGAACGGTGTGCCTTCGCCATGCCCAAATGCCTGCAACGTCCGCCCATGTTCACCCTTGACGCCGCGGCAGATCGCAAGAGCGCCTGCTGGCTGAGCGAGGCCGCTCACTCAGCCCCCCATTCTTCTGTACAGGAGTCGCGGTCATGACCGGCGCAGCCCTTGAATCACGTGCCGGCAAAAGCCGCCACACCCTACTCGGCCTGCACGATGTACGCGTGCATTACCCGATGGGCAGTGACTGGCTGGGCCGCCCCAAGGCGGTGGCTCACGCCCTCAACGGTATTGATTTGCAGGTGCGTGCCGGAGAAACCCTGGGCGTGGTTGGCGAGTCCGGCTGCGGCAAGAGCACGCTGGCGCAGTTGCTGATGGGCCTGATCAAGCCGACCTCAGGCACGCTCGACTGGATCTACAACAACCCCGGCGAACGCAGCAGTAACGTACAGATCGTTTTCCAGGACCCGCAATCCTCGCTGGACCCGCGGCTGCCGGTGTGGAAGGTGATCACCGAACCCTTGTTCGTGCAGCGCTCGGCGCCGCGTCGCGACATGCGTGACATCGCCGCCAGGGTTGCCTCGCAGGTGGGGATACGCACCGAGTACATGGACCGCTTTCCCCATCAGTTTTCCGGTGGTCAGCGTCAGCGCATCGCCATTGCCCGGGCGCTGTCATCCGACCCGGACATCATCGTACTGGACGAACCGACCTCGGCACTGGACATCTCGGTGCAGGCGCAGATACTCAACCTGCTCGCCGAGCTGCAACGCAGCCGCAACCTGACCTATATTCTGATCTCGCACAACGTCTCGGTGGTGCGGCACATGGCGGACCGGGTGGCGGTGATGTACCTGGGGCAGATCGTCGAACTGGGCAGCGCCAGCGAAGTGCTGGAACGGCCGCGACATCCATATACCCAACTACTGCTTGAGGCCGTGCCGCGACTGGGCGTGGCGGTCGACGATGCGCAGGTCTCGGCGCCGACCGAGCTGCCGGGCAATCGCAACCTGCCCACGGGCTGCTTTTTCAGGGACCGCTGCCCGAAGGCGACGGCTGGCTGCGAAATACCGCAGGCGTTACTGCCCGCCAAAGGCGTTGAGACCGGCGAGCGAGTGAGGTGTCATTTGCAGTCGGGCTGAGTCAGCGCGTCAGGCACCTTGCTGATCGAGGCAGCCCTGCGCGGACGCGAACACAGGATCTTTCAATCATCGACTCAATGGATAAAGATGACCGCATCCGGCCAAGAGGAATCAACCGTGACCGATATTCCTGCAAAGCTATCGCCGTTTCACCTCGCCATTCCCGTGCATGACCTCGCGGCAGCACGGAACTTCTACGCCAATGTGTTCAATCTGGCTGAAGGCCGTTCCAGCGAGCGCTGGGTGGACTTCGATTTCTTCGGCCACCAACTGGTGATTCACGAGCACCCGAAAACCGATTCCCAAGCCCACGCAGGCAGCAATGCGGTGGACGGCCATGACGTGCCGGTGCCGCACTTTGGCGTAGTCCTGGGCTGGGCGGAATGGGAAGCGCTGGCCGATCGTTTGCAGGCGCAGGGCGTGAAGTTCGTGATCGAGCCCTATGTGCGCTTCAAGGGTCAGGTGGGCGAACAGGCGACGATGTTTCTGTTCGATCCCTGTGGCAACGCGCTGGAATTCAAGGCGTTCAAGGATATCGGGCAGTTGTTTGCCAAATAATCCCCTTTCACCTCCCAGTATCGACAATCTTCGTCAGCAAGCTCACCTCCACACAGGGTCCCGCAATGGCATCAGATGTCTGCGGCAACCCGATCATTGTGCGAGTGAGCTTGCTCACGAAGGGGTAGTAGGGCTGCCGTACACATCCGGATTCTGCAAGTCAGCCTTGGCGAGCATGCTTCCCGCAGAGGATCACTGGCCAAAGGTAGACACTCTGTAGCGTTGAAAAAAGGGTTTTAACGGCTTCGCTTCTGGATGCCGTCCGAGCATCTGTTTGTACCGGAACTGGATACATGTCCCGGTTTTTATACAGGCTCTGGATACATTCTTCGTAATAGCCCCCCTGAAACAATGTCTTCGACGACCGGTGCTCAACTTCGCATCTGCACGGCCGAACTATATTTCAGGCCGTGACTTCCCTTTCTCCGCTTAACCTCGTACAAAGCGCGGCGCGCGCCTGATCGGCTACGCATTCCCGTCGCTGTCATTCTTGGTTATGGACAAAATCGTATGATCAAAAGTCTGGGTTTCAGCAGAAAGATCCTGTTGGCCGCTGCACTGATAGTTGTTGTCGCTTTTTCCTGTTTTATTCTGGTGAACGATTATCGCCAGCGCGAGACCTTGAAAAACAATGTGGATGCCGAACTGCGACAACTGGGAAGTCTGACCACGCAAAACATCCAGATCTGGCTGGACAGCCGTACTCAACTGCTTTACTCGCTGGCCCAACGGATTGCCGCCGATGGCCCTGCGCCGGACAGCCTGCAACGCGCCATTGGGCTGGCGGTGTACCCCGACAACTTCCAGCTCAGTTACTTCGGTGGCAAGGACGGTGTGATGGTCTCGGTGCCGGCCGGTAACCGCGCCGCCGACTACGATCCGCGTGCCCGTGGCTGGTACAAGGCTGCCGATGCCGCACAAGGCATTATCGTCACCGAGCCGTACATCGCGGCCTCGACCGGCAAACTGGTGGTCACCCTGGCCACGCCGGTGCGTCAGCAGGGACAGATGATCGGCGTCGCGGGGGCGGACATTTCGCTGGAGGCCATCAGCAAGACCATCAACTCGCTGAACTTCGGTGGCCATGGATACGCTTATATCGTCAGCGCCGACGGCAAGATCCTGATCCATCCGGACAGCAAGCTGCTGCTCAAGAACGTCAGCGAGGCCTATCCAAACGGCGCGCCGAAGATCGCACCGGGCGTGTCTGAAATCGAGTCCGGCGGCAAGGCGCAGTTCATCTCGTTCACCAAGGTCGAAGGCTTGTCGTCGGCCAACTGGTACGTGGCGCTGGTGCTCGACCGCGACACCGCCTATTCGATGCTCAGCGAATTTCGCACTTCGGCCATCACCGCGATGGTCATCGCCGTGGCCATCATCATCTTGCTGCTCGGGCTGCTGATTCGGGTGCTGATGCAGCCGCTGCACCAGATGGGCCGTGCGATGCAGGACATCGCCGATGGCGAGGGTGACCTGACCAAGCGCCTGTCTATCGTCTCGCAGGACGAGTTCGGTGCCCTGGCGCAGTCGTTCAACCGCTTCGTAGAGCGTATTCACGGCTCGATCCGCGAGGTGGCGTCTACTGCCGGCCAGCTCGGTGAAGTCGCGGCCCGTGTGGTCGGCGCGTCCAACTCGTCCATGAGCAACTCCGATCAGCAATCCAACCGCACCAATAGCGTTGCTGCCGCGATCAATCAATTGGGGGCCGCGGCTCAGGAAATCGCCCAGAACGCGGCGCTGGCCTCGCAGCATTCCAGTGAAGCCACGCAGCTGGCCAGCGAAGGCCAGGGGGTCGTGACCCAGACCATCAAGGCGATGAATCAATTGTCGGAGAAGATCAGCGAGTCGTGCGTCAACATCGAAACGCTGAACAACAAGACCGCCAATATTGGTCAGATCCTTGAGGTGATCACCGGCATTTCCCAGCAGACCAACCTGTTGGCGCTCAACGCCGCCATTGAAGCGGCCCGTGCCGGTGAGGCCGGGCGCGGCTTTGCGGTGGTGGCTGATGAGGTGCGCAACCTGGCGCACCGCACTCAGGATTCCGCTCAGCAAGTGCAGGGCATGATCGAAGAGCTGCAGGTCGGCGCGCGGGATGCCGTGGCCAACATGACCGAAAGCCAGCGCCAGAGCGAGAGCAGCGTGACCATCGCCAATCAGGCAGGTGAGCGCCTGAACAGCGTGACCCGCCGCATCAGCGAGATCGACGGCATGAACCAGTCGGTGGCAACGGCGACCGAGGAGCAGACGGCGGTGGTCGAATCGATCAACGTCGACATCACCGAGATCAACACCTTGAACCAGGAAGGGGTCGACAACCTGAAGTCCACCCTGGATGCCTGTACTCACCTGGAGCATCAGGCGGCACGCTTGCAGCATCTGGTGGGCACGTTCCGCATCTGAACAACCGCGTCTGCCTGCGGCAGCCGGCTCTTTTGCGAGAGCCTGCTTGCTGGCGAATACGCCGGGTCAGAGTCCGTCAGGGAGGCGACCCGGCGCAAAGCTTAGGGTATGGTTTTGCGACCAGACATCTCGTCGCTCAAGGCTGCTCGGGCAATCCGGCAGCCCGGCGCAACCCCAGATGCAAGGCCGTGCCAAACATCTGCCCGTGATTGCGACCATTGAATTGTTGGTAACTGGCCTCTGTGCCGGGCAGCGTCGCCAAATGCTCGGCCAGCAGGCGATTGGCATCGCGGGGTATAGCTGCCATTGCCTTTCTTCGCTCCGGCGAGCCGCCATCGAACTGTGCGATAGGCGGCTTGCCTTCTCTTTCTCCGATGATCAGTCGAACCGTACGCGCTAAACCTGTCGGGAATGCGTTGAGCGCCATGACGTTATAGAACGTGACCGGCTGATACCAGAGTGACGCGCTGGCAGCGAACCAAGTCTGAAATGCCGCAGGTTCCTGTAACAGCGCAGATAGCACGAGCAGTCCGCCAAATGAATGGCCCCATAACGTCTGGTGCGAGAGATCAACGCTGTAGTGCGCCTGAACCTCGGGTTTTATGTTCGATTCAATTAATTGCAAAAACGCCCCGGACGTCGCCCCGGTGTAGTCTCGTGTACGCCGCTCGCCGTCGTAGGTACCGTCGATGTCGTAGCCGATCATCACCAGCAGCGGCGGGGTGCCTGTCGCAAGCTCGCCGAGCCATGCTTCCTGCAACTGGGCCATGACGTTATTGCCGTCCAGCAGGTACATCACCGGATAGCCCGTGGAGACGGGCGGTCTGCGAGGAATGCCGATGTCCAGGCGGTAATGACGCTGGCCGTCGTGGGAGTCGATGTTCATTCGCTCGAAGCGGTAATGGGCAGAGCCGGTTTCGGCCAAAGGGTGGGCCTCCTGGTTTGCTGCGTGGCTGTTCAGCGACACGACGCCGAAGAGTAGGACGATGAGGCTGTGCGTCCAGTTCATAGCAGGCCTTGCATGAGGTGTGATAGGGACCGGCGCTGTCGCAAACCACAGAATAGCCGCGGTGAGTCCGCTGCAAGAAGTGCTACTGGATATTCTTGGCAGCGATTATTATCCGGTCATTGTGCTGCAGCGGTTTTTGCACTGCGGGCTCAGCGCAATGGATCGATAAATGGCAGGAAGCGGGCCATGACCACGGTGACTCCGGCGTCCGCGCGCCTGGCGGAGTTGCATGTTCGCCGCGAATCCGTGCTGGCCCGGGACCCACCTGATTCACCCTCGCGCCGCAGGCACATGCCAGTGATCGAGCGGGGGTGGCGAAAAACGAAGAGGGTTTCTGATGGCAGGCAGGTTGATCTATCTCATCGGACCGTCCGGTTCGGGCAAGGACAGCCTGCTCGATGCGGCGCGCGAACCCATGGCGCTGCGCGGCTGCCGGATTGTGCGCCGGGTCATCACCCGTTCGGCGGAGGCCAAGGGTGAGGCGGCGCAGGCTGTCAGTGTCGAAGATTTCGATCTTATGCAGGCCCAGGGCAAGTTCGCGCTGAGCTGGTTCGCCAACGGCCTGCATTACGGCATTCCGAAAGAAATCGATCTGTGGCTATCCGAAGAACATGACGTGCTGATCAATGGCTCTCGCGGTCATCTGTCACAGGCCCGAGCGCGCTATCCCGATCTGCTGGTGGTGCTGCTGAATGTCGATCAGGCAGTGCTGCGCGAACGCCTGCTGACCCGAGGCCGGGAGTCGGTCGAAGAGATCAAGGCTCGGCTGTCGCGCAATGCGCAGTTTTCCGACGACCTGCTGGCCGACAACCCTACGATTATCCTGCTCGACAACTCAGGCGCCCTGGAGCAGACCGTTGCCAGTTTGCTGCAACGAATCGACCGGGCGCATGCCGGTGGATGAACCTGCCGGGCGCCGCGCACGCGCGGCAGGGAGTTACCGTTCATGGAGTGGCGGCGCGAGAAAGGGCGGCGGTTTGAGCTCAATTGAACATGCCGATGAAGCCGCAAATGTGCAGGCGGCGGTAAATCGATTGTTGACGGTGTGGAGACATGCCGCTCGTCATATTATTGATGTTTCTGCCCCGAGCGTGAAATTCCATGACTACACTTTTCTGACGGGGCCTTTTTATAGGGCCTGCGCACCCATCAGTTTTGTCCGTTACGTCAATGTAACGCGTGCAATGCCTTCTGAAGATCGTCCGACGTGCTTGAGGCGCATTCAGTGATCCTGACTGCGACTTGGCTGCATCTGCGTGCGCAACTATTGGATAGCCACAACGTTTCAGAGGACTGCCAGGATGGCCTACACACGACGTGAAATTAAAAAATTTTTAAAAGCCGACGAACTCATTGAATTAAACGGCAAGCAATACACTTATGCCCGGGCTGATGGCCCGGACATCGTGCTTTATTTACCCGGAGCGGAAGAACAAAAGCGCGTGGCGTATGAGGATATTAAAAGGATCCCGCAAGTTGATCTCAGGAAAAGTGAAGAAGCCAGGCAGCTAAGTTTGCTCATCAACGCGGGAGCGGTTGCTATTGCGGAACCGGATCGACTCGAATTATCACCTGACAGTGGACCGTTGTTGATCGAGATGTTCGACGGAGACTATCTTTTCGGCTGTGTGAAACAGGTTCGAAGTGTGGAGTCTAAAACGTTTCACCAATTGAATTTTTATCTGGATCTTTACGCCAATAAAGAGAGTCGCGCGACTTATGCTTCCCTTTCGATCGCGCTGCCACTGCTGAGCGCCGCACGTGGCGTGAATGAAGACGTCGATGATGTTCTGGTTTCTTATATCGAAAATATGTACGCCTTGCGGGGTGTCGACCCTGCCAAACTTCCATCCGCGCCAGCTGACCCTGAGCCTGCAGTTGAGGTCGAGCCTGTTCCACCCGCAAGGGATAAGAGTCCACCAGCCGCTGAGCTCGCACAACCTCCCTCCGCACAAAATAACGGTGAACCTACAGCTGAAGTCAGACGACAGACGGTCGAACCGTTTGCCGTTCCTTACCTGATTACCACCCAGCCCGACGGCTACTTGCCTGACATGAACGACTTCACGCTGGAGCGTGCAGGCAGCGTCGACGACGGCTGGTATAGCACGGTGCCGATCAAGGGCGACCGAGCGCTGGCTGACGGTGAGACACTGAGTGCGTTTCTGGTCAATCGTCGCGATGGCCAGATCAGCCGGTTCGACTGCGTTGCGCAGGCGAGCATGCTCCAGGACGACCAATGGCCTGAGGCATTTGCCCAATCCATTGCCAGCCAGGGCGCGGCAATGACTGCCGGGGCGTGGCGTGAGGACAATACCTTCTCGACCGCAACGGCGTCGTTGCGCCTTTGGTGCCATGCGAAGTACCGCGCATTCACTAACGCGCCGTTCACCGCCAACCTGGTCCAGGTACTGGCCTGTGATGACCGCTTCCAGTTGACCGTTGGACAGACCCTTTGCCTGCAGGTGCGCGACCTGAAGACCCAGGCGCTCTTCGAGCAGCATTTCTTCCAGGCTGCCGGGGAGCAGGCCGGGGCAGGTTGGTCCAGGCTTCTGTGCGAGCAAATCAATCGTGACAGTCATCTGCTGCGTGCGGGGGTTCTGAGCGGAGGTTGCGAGGTAACGCCCGCCGACCATGGCAACGCTTTCTGGGGGCCGCAATGCGCCGAGCTGAGCGTCACGCTGACGCTGGCGAACTGGTGGGAAAGCCGCAAACTGGAGAGCGCGCGGGCACTGGAAGCAGGAACCACGCTACACGCCTGGGTCTACGATGCGTTTTCCCACCGCTTGCTGGCTCAGCATGAATGGACCCCGAGTACCGCCCAACGGGGCAGCGAAAAATGGCTGACAGCGTGGGCCACGGCTTTGAATACATCAGACGTGTCGGCCTACCTGCGAGCCGGTATTTCCAGCCCAACTGACGATAACCTCAAGGTCACGTCCACCGACGGCCTTGGGCTCTGGCAACGGGGTGACGCGCTGCGCATTTTCACTTCCCTGCCAGATGCGGGCAATCGGTCCGCGGGGCTTGCACTTGAACTACCGGAAGGATCGCAAACGACTGACGATCTTCAGGTGACGGTGCGCCATCCTTTCAGCGGGCAGGTGCTGCATGCCGCGGTATTCACCCCTGCGCCAGAAGATGAAAGTGAGTTCGATCAACACGCCTGGCGCGACGCGCTAATCAATTTCCTCAAAGATCAGGCTTGGCCGGAGCTGCACGTGCAACCGGCAAGCCAGGCCCAGGGTGACGCCGATATCTGGATGCCGCGCTTTTGCGAACTGCAGGTCGATCTCGATCCCGTCGCTGCCGACGTTGAATCTGCAGCGACGACTGCATCCGCTTTGCCCACGGTGACGTTCGTCTCAACCACCGGCTCATTGCGGATAACCGCCGATATTCATGCCGGTGAGCTTGAGTTTCGTCTGAACCGCGCTGCCGTGAACGACGGCATACGTATAGCCACCTGTGTGCCGGTGGTATCGAGTGAGGGGGTGGCTGCTGAGGATGGGCCCTGGCCGATTTCAGTGACGGCCCACAGAATCACTTGGGGCGCACTGGCCAGGCGATGCACCTATGAGGTCACCCTGGACTATCCCGTGAGCCTCTACGGCGGGGTAGAACGAACCATCGGCCATATCGGTGCTTTTAGCGAAACGCAATTCTGGCAGGCACCCCAGCCGGTCTCGTACACCCCATCCAGCGCGTTGACCCCTTACTCGCCGACCAGTCTACTGTGCGAGGACTACGGTAATACCGAGCGCTCCGAAATCTTCGACACGCTTGGTCAGGGTGAAAGTGGCGTGGACCCACGCACCGGGCTGTTCCACGCCCATTACCCGATCGCCACGTTGCAAGGCCTGAGCGGGCTCGGCCCGATCTGCGATCTGACCTTGCATTACTCGGCCTTGCGCGGCAACGAGGCGGGGCTTGGCGATGGCTGGGCCTGGCGCTTTTCCAGCCTGAATGTGCGTGACCGTTGCCTGACGTTGGCCAACGGCATGCGGATCACGTTTACCAGCGAGGAGTGGCAGGGGCTTGGTGAAGAAAAACCGCTGAAAAAAAACCACTGCCTGGTGCAATCCAATAAGGATTACAGCCAGGTCACGCTCGACCTGCCCAGTGGTCGCCGGGAGGTCCTGAGCAAACCGGGCGCAGAGGGCAGCGACGAGGAGGAACCAAACGCCGCATTTGTCGAGCGCATCATCAAGATGCTCAAGGCTATCAAGGGGAAAAGTAAACCGAATTTCCCTGCGGTTCCCGCGCACTGGACTCAGTGGGTGCTTCTCGTTCTTTCACCGGCCGCCTATTACATCGGCGCCAAGCTCGATTACGACGAAGTCCTCAGCGCCTGGGAAAAACATGGCAGCGTCAAGGAACTGGACGAGCGTATTGCCTATTACGAACGGCCCTTCGTGCAACTGCTGCCCTCACGCATCGTCTCGCTGTATGGCGAAGGGTTGGACCTGGAGTGGAAGCGCCAGAAAGGGCAATTTCTGCTCATGGCCATCCAGAGCGGGGAAGAAGCGCTCTTCACTGCCGAATACCTTACCCCGGACGAAACCAATGCACAGGTGAACATGCAGGTCTGGCCGACGAGCGATGAACGCTTCGAGGTCAAACTGCGATTGCAGAGCTATTTATTGCACACACTCACGCGCACGCAGGAAAAAACAGAGGAACAAACCAAGACGATCATTCAGCAGGTCGATTGTGACTATGCCGACGATCCAACCCTGGATCGGGTGCTGTGTCGGTTGACGGAACTCGATGGATCGGTCGAATGCGTGCAATACAGGCCAGGCATTCGGGGAACAGGTAAACCCCTTTGGCCTCAGGCTGTGCTGCATGCATTGATTCCGGGTGATGGGCAAGAAAATCAGGTCAATACCTACCGCTATACCGGTCGTCTGCTGGACACATCGGATCAGTTGTACATCGTCGAGGGCGAGCGCGGTGCGCATGGGGCACGAGAGCATCACCTGCAGGTGTTCGGCCTCGACGATCAGATACAGCGTCAGGAGCTGGTGGCGGGCTCGGCGTCGGCCGACAGCCAATGGCTGGAGTTCAAGGCACGGCAATCGGCCAAGGCTCAGGTTATTCGTTACACGGGGTACGGGGATGATCTGGTCAAGGCAATTGAACAGATCAAGCTGGGCATCAGGGACGACAAAGCAGTGCTGCTCCTGGGCCAGCAGCAGGTCAAGTCTCAACAGGCTATCGTCGAGCTCGTCTGGAGCTACGGCCTGCGAAGCCGCAGGCGTTTGATCAGTTCCATCGAGTCATTGCTACGGGTCTGTCCGGCGTCGCAGCGTCCGGCACTGGGCAAGGCGATCGATATGTTGATCACCGAGCAGAGCGACGATGGCCTGCCGATAAAACTGGTTACGCAGGGTCATCACACCCTTCACAGCGCCTACTACCCGGCCGGTGGCGGGGAGAACATCGTCAGTGCTGCTACGCTGAACGGCCTGAGCGGCGTATCGGATGTGCCGCAATTGAGCTGCCCCAAGCTACCTGATTATGCCCTGCGCCCGCTGATGGCCGAGTATCAATGTGACGACTTCGGCAACTCCCTTGGTTTGAAGCTCTTTGGCTATCGCTCGGTGCAGCGTGACGGCAGGACATTCCTCGAGCTTGAGCAACAGGTAGTCATTGAAGGGATAGGCGTGAATGGCACATTCGACGGGCAGTTTCTCAGTACCATCGCGTGGGTCAAGACCGCCGGTGAGGTGCTATGGCGCCAGCGCGTCAATACCGTCTCGCCAGTGACCGCCAAGACGACGCCCGGCGGTGAGAGCAAAGTCAGGGAGTGGACCCTCACCGATAAACAACTGACTCATCTGGGCACTGCTAACTTTTCGCTGGAAACCACGCGCATCTGCGAAGACAACCCTAACAACGCGTTTATTGTGGTGCGCACGATTTCAAAAACACAGGCTGGCAGCCAGGCGGTCAGTACCGAGCGGTGTTCACGTTACAGCCAGCGTTGCCTGGAGCGAGTCGAGCAAGGTATCGAGACGACGTGGGCGTACGACGCCGCCGGGCGTGTGGTCGATGAAGCGCAGTATCGACTCAAGCCAGGCAAAAAAGGCAGGGCCGATGACCAGAAAGCGGATGCACGCACCGAGACACAATATTCCTCGGATGGCAAGGTAGCGACCCAAATCCATGGCAACGGCGACGAAAGCCGTGCATACCTGGACGGCTTGCAGCGGACATGGCGCAGCGAGTGGCGAAGGGCCGGCTCTCAGGGTTATCTGCCGCTGTATGAATGTTCTCTGCAAGGGCTGGATGAGTCGCAAGTGATGGGCAGTTGCGAGTGGGATTATTTGCCGGGTGGTCAGGCCGTTGTCGAAAGGGCTCAGGCGCAGCCGCAGCAGGGGCGTCAGCCTTGGGTGAGCGAGCGGGGGGCGGCGGATGTTGAGAAAGAGGCGAATGAAGCTAAAACTCGATCAGTTAAGCTAGACAAAGCACGAGACCTCGAAATTTACTATGCGGGCATCGGGGGGGCAGACAGACAGACGGCTTTAGAGTTCTTCGCCGTCCTGACGGAACTGTATGGATTAAGAGAGTCGTCATCAAACAATAATGGAAAGGATATAGAAAGCATCATTAACCACGGCTTTACATTGGGACTTCAGATATTTGAATGGGGAACTTATGATCCATTGAAGCTTATAAAATTATTGCAAGGTATCGCGGGGCGGAAAGGTGATCAGGGCATTGCAGCTCAAGCTGAGTTTTGGTTTAAGTTGAAAAGAATAGTTCCTCCTTTCCCAGGAGGCTCAGTAATGTACGTGAAAGAATACGTTGACTGTGAGATTTTGAACGGGGGCGTACTGAAAGGGGGCTACACCATTGAGCAGTTGCCAGTGGAGTTTAAAAAACTAAAGTCCATTCCGGATTTTACAAATGTTGATATTCTTAATTTCTTCTCACTGCTCGATGGAGTTTCGAATCCCGAAATGCGCGGTTTCTATGTGTCTGATCCAATGCTTTTTACAGTGGAAAATGGTGAAGGCAGAAAAGTTAAGTTAGTCATTGAACAAGGCCTGTCCCAACACCGCCTCTCTCAACGCACCACCGAGTACCTGACCAAAACCGATGGCACCTTCGAACGCACGCAAACCCTGTCAGACGGCACCGGTCAGCCGCAACTGAAACTGAGCCAACGTCTGGATTCGAACGGCCGCGTGGTGGGCAGCGAGCGTATCGTCGGCGACGAAACGCGCACCTACGCCCTGGAGCGCGACGTACTGGGTCGAGTCACCCGGATAACGCGACCTGACAGCACCCTCATCGAGCGCACCTATCATGGCTTCAGCAACCAGATCACCGAACTCAAGGTAGGTGGCAAGGTCGTAGTCACCCAGAAAATGGCCAACGATTCTACGTTGCAATCACGCAAAGTCGGCAGCCGGACCTACACCTTCGATGACGACACAGTGACCCTGCCCGACAAAACGCGTTTACACACGCGAGTCGATGCCGAGGGGGTCCAATGGGGCGCAAGCGACAGCGCCGTGGCCAGCCTGACGCGCAAAGAGGGTGTCACCACCGTGGCGTCGGGCAGCACCGCAAACGACATTTGGAAGCACAGCTTTACCCACCCCAGCCTGCCTGGCCGCATCAAGGAGGCGCAAACCACGCCGCGCGGCGAATCGCAAAGTGCCGAGTGGCGAAGCCTGCGGGGCACCACTGTGGCTACGCTTCGCAGCGACGGCCATTGGCAGCGCGGTTTCGTCGATAACGAAGGACGTGTCCTGCGTACCTGTCAGGAGCATGAGGACGTGGCTTACCGCTACGACACATTGGGTCAACTGCAATCGCGTCAGGTCCAGGCACTGAAGGCCGGCGAGCAATGGCAGGTGCTCAGTGAGCACAATGACTTTGGCCAGGAGGTGGTGCGGACCTTTTTACACAACGGGGCGCCGCGCTTCGAGCAACGCATGACCTGGCGAGGAGATGGTCGCCTGGCGAGCAAGGCGAGTTACGAGGGAGGCCTGCTCAGGTCCAATGAATGTTTCAGCTACGACGAACTCGATCGACTGCAACGCTATACCTGCGATGCCAACGATGCGGCGCATTGTCCTGAAGACGCCGATGGCAAGGCGGTCAAGGCGCAAGTATTCACGTGGGACGCGCTGAACAACCTCGTCAGCTGCGTGACCACCGGCTTCGATGATTCCGTTGTGACCCGCGCGTTCAGCTATGACGACAGCACCGACCCTACGCGCATGACTGCGGTGCAGCGCGGTACCGAGTCCGAAGCCCTGGCCTGGAGCGATAATGGCTACCTCAAGGCCGTTGAAATCCAGGGCCCGAGGTTCGCCTACAACGCCTGCGGCCAACTGAGCAAGGTCAGCGATGCCGACGATGTGCCGCTGGCACGCTATGAGTACGACGGCTATCAACGCTTGGCGGCGCAGTACGTCAATGCGGATGAGAGCATCCGTGAACTGCGCTACGACGGTGATGAGCTGATTGGCGAAGTCTGGTTCGACAAGGACCAGGCCGTTACTCGCCGCACTAGCCTCTCGGCCGGGCTTGCCGAGTATGACGGGGAGCAGGTGCGTTGGCTGATTGATGATCCGCAGGTCGGCGTCGCCGGGCAGGTCAAGGATGGCGAACTCAGCCTGGCGCCATTGTTGCCGTTCGGCGAAGGCGCCGTGCTGGACGGGGTGGGCGTCGGCTATAACGGCATGCGCCGCGACCCGGTCACAGGCCAATACCATGCCGGCAATGGTTACCGCAGCTACGACCCGACGCTGTGCCGTTACGCTCAGCCCGATTGGCTGGCCCCGGTCGGCGAGGGCGGTCACAACCCCTACCAGCACTGCCCGGACCCGGTCAACCTGCATGACCCCAGTGGCGCAATCATGCTCAGCCGCTGGGAGCAGAATCTGGTCATGCAAAACCTCGACCAGGAGCTTAAGGACACTCAGGCCATGGAGGTCGGTGGCAAATGGCGTGGGCTGGCCCTGTCGTTGGTGTTGACGGTTGTAGGCGTTGCTGCAACGGTTTTTTCCGGGGGAACGGCCTCCATGTTGCTGTTCGGTGCATTGACGGCGTTGAGCGCCGCTTCGTTCGGGCTGGAGGTGGCCTCGGTGCTGACCGCAGAGTTGAATCCGGAACTTTCCAAAGCCCTGGGTATTGCCTCGATGGCGGTGGGTGTGCTGTCCGCAGCCTGTTTCATGGGGACGATCAAGGCGGGCGTCAGTCTGCTCAAGCAGACGATCAGCGCGGTCGGACGCACGGTACGCCTGATAGGGCGCGGGGCAAAAGCACTCGGTCGCAGCGTTGTCCGACTCTTCAGAGGTCAAGGACGCCTCACCCGGATCTACAACGCTCAACTGGGTGCCACGCGCTTCCCATTACGCATGCGCCTGCGCACATTCATGCGCAGGGTGGGCGATTACCTCGATGCCCCTGCCGCACCGCTTGAGCCGATGCCGACCTATGACAGAAGTGGGTGGGCCGGCAAGCTGAGAAGCTATTGGGACGGCCCGGACCCCCTCAACCTGACAGGGCGGCCGGCCAGGCTCTATGAGTGGGCCAACCGTTCGCGTTTCGTCTCCAGGGTCAATGAAATCGAAGGGTTGGCCATTGAAGTCAATATCCTGCGAGGAACGCTGGAGTCGTCCATAGCGCTGGCCGAAGGGGATGATTCCTCATCCATCAGCTCGCAAGCACGCGCCAGCCTTCGCGGCAATAACCCTTACAAGCCTCGTCATATCAGGCCTCGATACGAACTCTGGACGGCACTTGGATTGAGCGGCTGAGCCAATTTCCGTTCTCGGACGGCGGCAAGCCAGCGGCCATTGCTGTCGGGTATTCACAGGGGCTGCATCAACGAAACAATAGGTGATGATCATGAGTCAATTCACAGGGAAAGTGGTAAAGCGAAACCTCAAGCAAAGCTTCGGCTGGATCAAGTACGATCCAGCAGACAAGGATGATGATGACGAGATTTACTTCATGTGGGATTCTCGCCGCGACGGAGAGCTTCCCGATGTTGGCGCAAGTGTGACGTTCAGCAGGGAGCGCGACCCTGAGAAGTCGGATGGGTACATAGCCACGAATGTAAAAGTCAAAAAATAGCGTGTGGGTGTACCTGGTAGGGATGAATGACGGTTCAGCTGTGACATGGGCCGGTCATCATCCACATCGTTGTAGCGAACACCGTGTACCCCAAGGTGCCTTGCACGTTCGCTGTCGTGGTAAAACTCCGGCGTCTCCACCCTGTAGGAGACGTCGGAGGTCCACAGACACAGCGTTGCGTCTAAGGCTTTTTCCGGATCGCCTGCGTTACTCAGGCTGGTGGTCACTCCGAATCGAAAAGTTGGCCATGTGCTCCAGGCCTTTGATCAGCCCTGAGTGATCCCAGCCGCTGCCGCCCAGTGCCGCGCAGGTGCTGAAGACTTGTTGGGCGTTGGCGGTGTTGGGCAGGTTGAGGCTCAGTTCACGCGCGCCTTCGAGCGCCAGGTTGAGGTCCTTCTGGTGCAGGGCGATGCGAAAGCCTGGGTTGAACGTGCCCTTGATCATGCGCTCGCCGTGGACTTCGAGGATTTTCGAAGAGGCAAAGCCACCCATTAAGGCGTCACGTACCTTCGCCGGATCCGCGCCGTTTTTCGAGGCGAACAGCAGGGCCTCTGCCACCGCCTGAATGTTCAGGGCGACGATGATCTGGTTCGCGACTTTGGCGGTCTGGCCGTCGCCATTGCTTCCCACTCGCGTGATGTTCTTGCCCATGGTCTGCAGCAGGGGCAAGGCGCGGTCGAAAGTGCCTTGATCGCCGCCGACCATGATGCTCAGGGTGGCGGCCTTCGCTCCCACTTCACCGCCCGAGACCGGGGCATCGAGGTACTGTGCACCGGTAGCGATGATTTTCTCGGCAAACGCCTTGGTGGCCGAAGGCGAGATCGAACTCATGTCGATCACGACCTTGCCCGCGCCAGTCCCTTCACTCAGGCCGTTCTCACCGAACAGCACGTCGTCGACCTGAGGTGTGTCAGGCAGCATGACAATGATGAACTCGGCTTCTTGTGCCACTTCTCGCGGATTGCCCAACACCTTCGCGCCGCCTTCGAGCAGCGAAGCCGCAGGTGCCGAATAGTGGCTGGACAGGAACAACTGGTGACCTGCTTTCTGCAGGTTTTCTGCCATGGGCAGGCCCATGATGCCGGTGCCGATGAATCCGATGTTAGCCATAGTGACCTCTCTTTTTTGTGCAGGGGTACAGCCGCAAGTTTGCCGCGCGAATCTGCCGAAGGCTCATATCAGGTTGTGGGTTTTCAACCAGCCCAATCCTGCCTCGGTGGTGGTCAGCGGCTTGTACTCGCACCCGACCCAGCCCCGATAACCCAGCGCGTCCAGATGCGCGAACAAAAAGCCGTAGTTGATTTCGCCGGTGCCCGGTTCATGCCGCCCAGGGTTGTCTGCCAGCTGTATGTGGCGGATCACCGGCAGGTTTTTTTCAAGGGTGCGGGCCAGATCGCCTTCCATGATCTGCATGTGATAGATGTCGTACTGCAACGACAGGTTGCGGCTGCCGACCTTGTCCCGAATCGCCAGGGCCTGAGCCGTGGTGTTCAGGTAGAAGCCCGGAATGTCCAGGGTATTGATCATCTCCATGACCAGATCGATCCCCTGAGCCTGCAGCCTGTCAGCGGCATATTTGAGGTTGTCGACGAAGGTTTTCTCAACCAATGCCTCATCGAAGCCCTGGGGCTTGATCCCCGCCAGACAATTGATCTGGGTGTTGCCCAGCACCTTGGCGTAGGCGATGGCCAGGTCGACCCCGGCATAGAACTCCTCGACCCGGTCCGGGTGGCAGGCAATGCCGCGCTCGCCCTTGGCCCAATCCCCTGCGGGCAGGTTGAACAGCACCTGGCTCAGCCGATTGGCCTCCAGTTCGGCCTTGATCTGGGCCGAGCTGAAGGCGTACGGAAACAGATACTCAACCCCACTGAACCCGGCGTCGGCGGCGGCTTTGAAGCGTTGCAGGAAGTCCAGCTCGGTGAACAGCATGGACAGGTTGGCGCAAAGACGTGGCATGGCGTGCTCCTTCTTTTGGTTGTGTGCTGGCGCCGCTCAGTCCAGCAGACTGATGGCGGTCGGGGCGTCGGCGCGGCTTTGAGCCAGTGCTTCGAATTCGTTGATCGCGTTGATCTCGGTGCCCATGGCGATGTTGGTGACGCGCTCGAGGATGACCTCGACCACCACCGGAACGCTGTACTGCTGCATCAGGCTCGACGCCTCGGCGAACGCCGCCTGAAGGTGTGCCGGATCGCTGACCCTGATCGCCTTGCACCCCAGGCCCTCGGCCACGGCGACGTGGTCCACGCCATAACCTTCCAGTTCAGGGGCGTTGATGTTGTCGAACGCCAGCTGCACGCAGTAATCGATATCGAAGTTGCGTTGCGCCTGACGAATCAGCCCCAGGTACGAGTTGTTCACCACCACGTGGATGTACGGCAGCTTGAACTGCGCGCCCACGGCCAGCTCTTCGATCATGAACTGGAAGTCATAGTCGCCGGACAGCGCCACGACATTGCGGCTCGGGTCGGCCTTGACCACGCCCAGCGCTGCCGGAATGGTCCAGCCCAGGGGGCCTGCCTGACCGCAGTTGATCCAGTGGCGAGGTTTGTAGACATGCAGAAACTGCGCGCCTGCGATTTGCGAAAGACCGATGGTGCTGACGTAGCAGGTGTCCTTGCCGAAGTAGCGGTTCATCTCCTCATACACACGTTGCGGCTTGACCGGCATGTTGTCGAAGTGGGTCTTGCGTTGCATCGTGCGCTTGCGTTGCTGGCAACCGGCGAGCCACTGGCTGCGGTCCTTGAGCTGGCCTGCGGTGTGCCACTCGCCAGCGACCTCAAGCAACATCGACAGCGCGGCACCGGCGTCGGAAACGATGCCCAGGTCCGGCATCAGCACCCGCCCGATCTGCGTCGGTTCGATGTCGACATGGATGAACTTGCGCCCCTCGCTGTACACCGACACCGTGCCGGTGTGGCGGTTGGCCCAGCGGTTGCCGATGCCCAGCACCAGGTCCGATTCCAGCAGCGTGGCGTTGCCGTAGCGGTGGGAGGTCTGCAGGCCGACCATGCCGGCCATCTGTGGATGGTCGTCGGGAATCGCGCCCCAGCCCATCAGCGTCGGAATCACCGGGATGCCGGTCAGCTCGGCGAACGCCACCAGTGCGGCCGACGCATCGGCGTTGATCACGCCGCCACCGGCCACGATCAGAGGGCGCTCGGCGGTGTTGAGCATCGCCAGGGCTTTTTCGATCTGCTTGCGGCTGGCCTGCGGCTTGATGACCGGCAGCGGTTCGTAAGCGTCGATGTCGAACTCGATCTCGGCCATCTGTACGTCGAATGGCAGGTCGATCAACACCGGGCCGGGGCGACCACTGCGCATTAGTTGGAACGCTTTCTGAAATACGTAGGGCACCTGGCCCGGTTCCATGACCGTGGTCGCCCATTTGGCAACCGGCGCGGCGATGCTGGCGATGTCGACCGCCTGGAAGTCTTCCTTGTGCAGGCGGGCACGGGGCGCCTGGCCAGTGATGCACAGAATGGGGATCGAGTCAGCCGAGGCCGAGTACAGGCCGGTAATCATGTCGGTACCGGCAGGACCGGAGGTGCCGATGCATACACCGATGTTGCCAGCGATGGCCCGGGTGTAACCCTCGGCCATGTGTGAGGCGCCTTCGACGTGGCGCGCCAGCACATGATCGATGCCGCCGAGCGTCTTGAACGCGGCATAAAGCGGGTTGATGGCAGCGCCGGGAATACCGAACGCGGTATCAACGCCTTCGCGACGCATCACCAGAACGGCGGCTTCGATGGCTCTCATGACGGGCATTTGTTAGGCTCCTGAACTCGGTAGTTTTTGTATGTGTCCAGCCTGATTTGAATTGATCGATTTGAGAATGGCTGCAAATAGCATTTCTGTCGGTATCAGGGGTATCGAATGGACCGTTACACAGAGCTGCGCAGTTACGTGTTGGTCGCCACCTGCGGGAGCTTTGCCGCGGCGGCGTTGATGGAAGGGGTTACACCCGTGATCATGGGCAGGCGTCTGAGTGCGCTGGAGAAGCGCTTGGGCATCAAGTTGATCCACCGCTCGACCCGGGGTCTGACCTTGACCGACGCCGGGGAGTCCTACCTGGACAACGCCAGGGGCGTCCTGCAATCGTTCGAGGAACTGGACGCCAGCATCAGCGAGAACGAGAGCAGCGTGCGCGGGCACCTGGTTGTATCGGCGCCTGCCGGATTCGGGCGTCAGCATGTAGCGCCGCACGCACCGGAATTTCAGGCGCGCTTCCCCGAACTGCAACTGTCGTTCAACCTCACGGACAACGTGGTTGATCTGGTTCGCGAGGGCTATGACATGAGCATCCGCATCGGCGAGGTGCTCGATCCCAACTATGTCGCCATCAAGCTGTACGCCAATAAACGCGTGGTCTGCGGATCGCCGCGCTATTTTGCCGAACATGGCCTGCCGACGACGCTGGAGGATCTGGCCGAGCACAATTGCCTGTCGTTCAACCTGCAAGGCGGTCAGCATCGCGGCTGGACCTTTCAGCGCGACGGCAGATCGGTGGCGATCAAGGTGGCGGGTAACCTGTATTGCAACGATGGGGAGCTGCTTTACGACTGGGCCAAGCGTGGCCTGGGGTTGTGCTGGCGTTCCACATGGGAAATTCAGAGCGAGCTGGAAAGCGGGGCACTGCTAACAGTGCTGGATGAGTTCGCGCTGCCCAGCTACGACATTCAGGGTGTGTACCCGCAGCAGCATTATCTGCCGGCGAAAGTGCGGTTTTTCATCGCGTTTTTGAGGGAGGTTTACAACCGACCTGGGTATTGGACCCACCGCGCCTGAGGAATCACATCAGCACGGAACCAAACGCTCGCGACCTGCCACTCAGGCGATATTCAATCCGTGCGCGAGGTGTGACATGTCGACAAAAATACTCGGGCCATCCCAGCAGGGGACTGGTCTGAACAACAGCGATTTTGGTCACATGGACGCCTTCAAAAGCGGCAGTGGCAAGCAGAACAGCGGGCACAATGGCGGCCAGGTCAGTTTCGGCGGTGCTTCAGGGGCGGGGATGCACAATGCTCAGGTCAACTTTGGTGGGCCGTCTTCGCAACCGAGCGAGAGCCGGGTGAATGCAACGCAAAAAACGGCCGATGGCAATGACACCCAATCGAGCAGTCAGGTGCGTGATCTGGTTCAGCAAATACTCCAGCTCATCGCCCAGATGATGCAGAAAAACCAGAATGGCACGGGTGATCAAACCGCTGGCAGTAGCAGCCAGCCAGTCAACTCGTCGAGCCCGGCTGCCAATGCCGCTGAACAGCCTGCGGCAACCTCTCAGACCGGCGACCCCACCGGCCAGGCATCGGCGACGCCGCAGACCGCTGCCGCTGAGCAGCCTGCCTCGACGCCACTGGCGAACAATGCGCAAACGCCACAGACCGCCGAGCCTGAAACGACCTCAGCGGCCGCCTCGACCCCTGCGACGGACGCAGCCACCTCGGTCGATGGCGGGCAAACCGCGGGCAGCGGTCCACGCTCTTTCAACATCACCAATACTCAGGATCACCCGATCAAGATCGGGCAGTTCGATCAGCACGACAAACTCACTGCCGAACTGACCTTGCAGCCGGGTGAGAAGGGCACCATGAAGTTCGAGAACGACACCACCGGCCTGCTCAAACAGGCAGACGCTGATGGCACCTACAAGCCTGATGCCAGCCGTCTTGAGTTCTATAACGGCTTCATCAACACCAGTGACATTGACGGCCGTAACGCATCCATTGAAGCCACTGACGGCAAGGGCTTCAAGATCGGAGACAGCAAAAGCATCGCGGACAAGGCGTCCAACGACATCGTTTCGGTCGACAGCGCAGGGGACAAGACAGTCGCCGGATACTACGACGGATCCACGGACAAGATGCAGAAAGGCGGCGATTTCCTCACCCAGCAACTGGGCACGGACATGACCTATATGCACCCCAATGACGACACATTGGGACAGGGCAAAAATCCGATGCGCCATACCGATTCGATGTCACTAGACGTGACGTTCGGCAAAGCCTGAGGCAGACAGGGCGCGGGGCATTCGATCAAGCCGGTGATCGTGAATGCCCGGGTGCGCCGTAGTGATGGCTAGATCAGTTCGACCGAAATCGATGGCAGCCCATGAATTGCGCCCAATGCCAGCCCCGGTCCCTTGGTCTGGTACATGCCGGTGTAGGAACCTGTGGTAATCACCAGCTCCGGCGTGACGCTCTGGCCGTTTTGCGTGTGATGGTTGACCACCCAGGGCAGCAAGCGACGGGGATCGCCCGCCGGGTTGGCACCGTCGCCCGGAGCGATGTCCTGGTCGGCGAAGGTGAGGCTCAGCGCCGGCTTGAGGAACGGGAAGCTGGCGTCGTACGGCACGAACTCGCCGACGATCAATGCCCCGTGATTGAGTAGATCGCCGAGCGCCAACAACGGCTCGATTTTTGGCCAGGCCGCAAAGCGGCTCGACACCACCTCAATCGCAGCACCCATCGATCCGATGCTGCTCAGCACTTCTTCATCCGAATAGGGCTGCTCACGCGGGGTGAACTCGCGGTTCAGGCGCAAGGCGATTTCCAGTTCCAGAATCGGTTGGGGATAGTCGATGATTTCCAGCTGACTACCGCTGGCGAACAATCCGTCGTCAGGCAGCAGCGCGCCATTGATCGGGCCGCCGCTGGGGGATTTCGAGCCGACCTTCCAGCCGCCAACGGTCGTCTCGCGCAGCCGCAGGATCTCCCGTTGCAGCGCATAGGCGCTGGCGGCATCGGCAGGTACATGCTCGGGACGGATTTCGCTGAGTTTCTGACCGTTGCGCATGGCGTCGACGATCAGTTGTGCAATGTTCGCTGGGTGAGAGGGTGAGTTCACGCGAGGATTCCTTCGGCCATTTTGAATGGGAAGCGCTCCGCAGGTGATGAACGCGTCGGGCTGCGGAGCCAGCGCGTCTACTCTAGCGCCATTTGCCGAGAATGACAGAGGCCGGTGAAGACTTGTCCCGGATCACATCTCGCCCACGCCGACCCCAGCAATACCGCCTATAAGGCCCTGCTACAACAGAGGATGAGTCCGGCTGATCCTCGGTAAACCTTGATTGATATTCCATAGTGGAATCCGGTCCATGAAAAACATGAATTTTATTTATCGAGATCAAGCCTCTAACGTGTGCGGATGAACCCGAGAAACGGAACCGAAATGGCCGTCCCGCACAGCCTCGCCGCAGATGAACACTGGAAGCGCAACCTGATGGTCTGCGTGTTCGGCGCGTTTACCACTATCGTAGCCATGACCCTGTTGCTTCCGTTTCTGCCCTTGTATGTCGAGCACCTTGGCATCACGGATCGGGCCGCCATCGTTCAGTGGTCCGGCGTGGCGTTCGGTGCGACGTTTCTATCGGCGGCCTTGACGGCGCCGTTATGGGGTCGGCTCGGCGACCGCTACGGACGCAAGCTGATGCTGATCCGCGCAAGCCTGGGAATGGCCATCGCGATGTCGCTGATCGGCCTTGCCGAAAACATTTATCAACTGGTGGGCCTGCGCCTGTTGGCCGGATTGCTGGGTGGCTACGCTTCCGGCGCGACAATCCTGGTCGCCACCCAGACCCCCAAGGCGCGCTCTGGCTGGGCGCTGGGCATGTTGTCTTCGGGCATCATGGCCGGCAACCTCACGGGGCCGTTGATCGGTGGGCTTCTGCCGCCGCTGATCGGCATTCGCAATACCTTCTTTCTCGCGGGCGGGGTGATTTTCCTGGCGTTTCTCGCCACGCTGTTCCTGATGAAGGAGGCGCCGCGTCCCAGGCGGATGGCGGGCGAGCCGAAGCCTGCGACCATACGGCCATGGGACGTGATCCCGGACTGCAAACCGGTGATCACGATGTTCGTCGTGGCTTGTCTTGTGATGTTCTCGATCATGTCCATCGAGCCGATCATCACGGTGTACCTGACCCAGCTGCACACGTCCAACGTGACGATGATGGCCGGCCTGGTCATGTCGGCCACGGCGCTGGCCAGCGTATTGTCGGCATCGCGCATTGGTAAGCTGGCAGACCGTGTCGGGCACTGGAAAGTGGTCATGGGCTGCCTCAGTGCAGCGGCGGTGCTGCTGATTCCCCAAGCCTTCGTCAGCAATGCCTGGCAGCTGGTGGTCCTGCGGTTTCTGATGGGCATCGCGCTGGGCGGCCTGTTGCCTTGCATTGCGGCGATCATCCGCCATTCGGTGCCGGACAGCGTCGCCGGGCGCATGCTCGGCTATTCAACGTCCAGCCAATACGTCGGCCAGGTACTGGGCCCGTTGACCGGCGGCTACCTGGGAGGCCATTTCGGCATGCCTGTGGTGTTTGTCGCCACGTGTGTGTTGATGGCTGCATGCGCCCTGGTGATGTGGCTGATGCGCCCGCTCGATGCCTGACGGCGCGGCTTGTGCGGCACATGCCGTGCTCTTTGGGGGAAGACCGCAGTCGGTCTCCAACGGCATATGGCAGAATTTATGCCCATCCGCATCGCCGCTTTGACAAAACCATGACATGGCATGCGGATAATTGGTCCGGGCGGCGTGACGCCCTTGACCTGAGTATCGGTACGTACGGAACCCAATGGATATCAAACACAGCCTCAAGCAACGGATTGTGATCGTCTTCGCTTTGATGAGCACACTGGTGGCCGGCGTGTTCGCGGTGGGGATCATCGCCACCGTGCATGTCGTCGAGACCCGGCTCACCATTATCAGTCTGGGCGGCAACCTGCATCGGCAGCTCACGCAGGATCGCATTGAGGACTGGCGCCATCGTCCGGAGAAGGGCGAGCTGTTCTATGCCGACGATGGCATTGACGATGTGGTGATGGCCGATGACCTGAAAGACCTGCAACCGGGCTTTCAGAAATTCTATCGCGGCAAGAACACCTATTACGCCATGGTCGATACCGTCGGCGGTCGTCGTTATGTGCTGCTGCGCGATCAACGCGAGTTCGAAAAGCGCGAACGCATTTTGTTGGGCGTAGTGATCGTTGGCTTCATTCTGAGTGTGCTGCTGTCCATTTTGCTGGGGCGGTTATTGGCCTCGCGAGTCATGGCGCCGGTCTCGCGCCTGGCAGGGCAGGTTCGCCATCGCGATCAGTTACTGGAGTTGGCGCCGGTGCTGGCCAGCGATTATGCCCGCGACGAAGTGGGTGCCCTGGCGCGTTCCTTCGACGAAACCCTGGGGCGCCTGCGCGCTGCGCTGGGCCGGGAAAAGCTTTTCACCAGCGACGTCAGCCACGAACTGCGTACGCCCTTGATGGTATTGGCGACGTCCTGCGAACTGTTGCTGGAATACCCGCATCTGGATGACCGCTCGCGCACGCAGGTGCAACGGATCAGCAAGGCAACGGCGGGAATGAACCAACTGGTCGAAACCTTTTTGTTACTGGCACGGACCGAAGGCAAGAATGCGCCCTCGGGTCAGCGCAGCAGCCTTTCCCAGATCGCCGATGAGCTGGTCGATATCTGGCGCCCGGCGATCGAAGAAAAAGGCCTGGCGTTCACCTTCGAGCCGTGCGCCCAAGCGCAGGGCCTGTACAACACCGCCTTGCTGCGCTCGGTCCTGGGGAATCTGTTGCGCAATGCCTGGCATTACACCGATGAGGGTTTCATCCGCCTGACCTTGAACCGCCACGGTTTCAGCGTCGAGGACACGGGTATCGGTATTCCGTTGGAGAAACAGAAGGCTATGTTCCAGCCCTTCGTCCGTGGTGACGAACAGCGTGGGGAAGGGCTAGGCCTTGGGCTTTCGCTGGTGCAGCGCATTTGTGGTAACCAGCACTGGAGCGTGACCTTGAGCAGCCGCGAGCCAGCCGGTTGCTGTTTTACCGTTGTGCTTGAGGCAACGGACGTTGCGCAAGCACTGTCCGCCAATCCCGGGCGTCGATAAACCCCAATACCCTCGCCGAGTGATCGTCGGGGTCAACCGAGACAATCAGTGAGGCTGCGTAATCCAGGGACACCGGCGCGGGAACATGGAGAGATTTCTCCAGTTGCGAAATGCATTCGCTGTGCGTCACCAGAATCAGGTTATGGCCATCCAGCTTGTGCCTGAGCACATCATCGAGCATCGACTTGCGGCAGTTGATCAGCCAGTCCTGACCCGCGGTGGTGCGATTGAACGCATAGTTCGACGTCTGCTCGGTACGGCGCAGCGGGCTGTTGTAGAGGGTGGCCTGATTTAGTCCCAGCGCTTGAAACCTGCGTCCCAGCTGTTCTGCCACGTGCCGCCCTCTTGCCGTGATGCCGTCCGATTGCGCCAGGCAAGGGCTGGTCGAATGGTCGCAGCGCTCGGCGTGTCGCATGAGCACCACCACCTCACCTTTGTCCCAGAGCGCGTAGAAATTGGCCCGACGCAGATGATGACCTTCAGACAGATCGGCCAGTGCTGCCGGGCGCAACGCGAACGCAATGATGCTCACCAGCACCATTATTGCTGCCATTGACAGTAAGGCGCGATAAGACTTTCCCAACGCGCGGCAGCGTCCGGTCAAACCGTCCAGGGCATGGTTAACATAAGCGTTCATGGTGGGCTCGGCTGTCGAGTGGCGTGATGTTTTAACGGTTGTGCAACAACCGGCCGCTAATGCGCGGTCCCGATTTTATGGGGCGGCATTAGTTGGCCGTAAGAACAATGGAGGTCAGGGGGTCAATGATCAGTGAAGCGTTTGTGAAAAAGGTATTCGCAGTGTATGAAGGGCCCGGGAGCGGGGGGCTGAAGAGGATAAAACAGCCTGCAACGGCTGCCAGTGAATATCAGCTCCAAGGCAGTTGAATATTTAACTGTGCAACGCTGCCGCGCGATAATTTTCACGAACATTTGACATGGGTACGTGAAACACCCACATGCGGCGCACTGTTTGCGTTGACGCGCATTCTTCATTTTTAGAATCGAGCGGTTTAAGGGATTATCCAAGGCCGCGATGACGTCGATAAAACAACAGAATGGATGATCGCGGCTATTCTTCCTTCAATCGCTATGCTCCATACGAAAAGTTGGAGAGTGAAGGGCAGGCAAGGCAAAACAGGCGAGCAACGGTCGGAGTCGCGTTCGACTCTACGTGTTGTAAATGAGCATTCCGAGGCTGTTTTTAAACGCAGCATCACCAAGCGCAGCCACTTTTCGTACAGAGCCTAAAAGACGGTATGCCCCAGGAGTCCGTATTGACCTCAACCGCTTCCGAGTTTTTATCGGGTGTTACCCCCGCGCGGGCCAGACGTCAGGCATGGACAGCGGGCGGGTTGGCCTTTGTTCTTTTTATAGCGGCCAGCTGGCACCTGAGCATTATCGGATTCGACTCGCGTTTTGTGCTGTTCGCCCAGGAGATGCTGCGCCACGGCCCGGGCTTTTTTCCGACCACCTATGGCGAGCCATACCCTGATTATTCGTCTTTCTCGACCTGGTTGATCTACCTCTGTTCCCTGCCTTTGGGCCAGGTGAGCAGCTTCAGTGCCTGGTTGCCGACCTGTGTATCGTCGGCGGTGCTGGTGGGATTGATGTATCGCCTGCTTGCACCGTTTTCCCGGCGCTGGGCGTGGCTGAGCATCGCTATGCTGCTGTTGAGCAACACCTTCATCAGTGAAACCCGCGCCGTGTCGCTGGACCAGATGCTCGCCACGGTGTCTTTCGCGGTGTTCTATCTGGCTTACGCAGCGGACCATTTCGGATCGGCCCGGCGCCTGGGCGCGATATTGATTCTTCTGGTACTGGGGTTTGCCATTCGCGGGCCCATAGGACTGGTGGTGCCTACCGGCATCCTCTGCAGCTATTACCTGCTCAATGGTCAGTGTCGGCGCTTGTGGATCTGTGCCCTGACCGCGCTGGCGCTGCTGGTTGTGTGTTTTGCGACGTTGTTGCTGCTGGCACGATTGAGCGGTGGCGACGCTCTGGTCAGTGAAGTCATCCGCATGCAAGTCACTTCGCGCATGGACGGCAGTGAAGGCAGCAGCACGCTGTTCTGGTACTTCAGCAGCACGTTCGGCAACTATGCGCTGGCTTATCCCTTCGCCCTGCTGGTGCTGGCGACGGTCGCCATCGCGGCGAGAAAACAGCGCAGTCAGGCCCTGCATCTCATGTACTTGTGTGCGTTCGCGGCGTTGACGGTGATGGTCGGCCTGTCGATTCCTCAGGCAAAAAAAGCCCGCTACATTTTGCCGATGCTGCCCATGGCGGCGATCATCGCGGCGTATCCGTTTCAGGTGCGCGCCGGGCGCTGCTTCGAGTGGCTGCGTGGTCTGACGCTGACGCTGTGCTGTTTTATCCCCGGCGCGCTGCTGGCGGGTCTGCTGGCGGTGCGTCCGCGATTTCCGGAGGCGCTAAGCGATATCGGACCGATTCTCGCGGCGCTGGGGATACTGCAACTGACTGCCCTGCCTCTGCTGCTGCGCCCGCGTCTGCGTCTGTACGGGCTTCCCGCCTGCGCGGTGCTGGCGGTCTGGGTCAGCTACATCGGGGTTTTCGAAAAAGCCGAGCGCATGCTGTACGACACGCGGCATTTCACCCAGGCGGTGCGCAACCTGACCGAGGCCGATCCCGCCCCGCTGGTCCTGCATGTCATGGGCAAGGATGCCAAGGCGATCAAATTCATGGTCAATGTCGATGAGGATCTGCAGCCAGTGTTCACCGAGACACCGGGGCAGTTGCTGGCACTGCAGGGGCCTGCGAATGTGGTGATGAGCAACAATGACTTTCAGGCATTGCAGCACTCAAGGCTGGGGCAATTGCCTGTGCGGTTCAGCGGGCGCTTCGACAAGGAGGATTACATCCTGCTCAGAGTGCCGGCGCCCTGAATGAAGCACCACCGGCAAACTGGGCTGCTACAGCGCTTGTTCAGGCTCAACCCGCATGATGACTGGTCAGCAATTCATAGGGCGCCCATTGCTGCTGTGGAATCGGCAGGTTGCACGAGTCGCCGCGCCCGATCGGGAAGTACTGGAAGCCACGTTTGGCCAGGCGCTCGGTGTCGTACAGGTTGCGCCCGTCGAAGATCACCGGGTTTTTAAGGCGCTGCTGTATCAGATCGAAATCCGGCGCCTTGAACTGCTGCCATTCGGTGCAGACGATCAACGCATCCGCCCCTGACAGCACCGATTCCGGGGTGCCCATCAGCATCAGGTTCGGTTGCTCGCCATACAGCCGCTGAGTTTCCTGCATGGCCTCCGGATCGAACGCACGAACGGTAGCGCCGGCTGCCCACAGGGCTTCCATCAATACCCGGCTTGGTGCATCGCGCATATCGTCGGTGTTGGGTTTGAACGCCAGCCCCCACAGCGCAAAGGTCTTGCCTCGCAGTTCACCTTTGTAGAACGCGTTGACCCGGTCGAACAGCTTGTGTTTCTGCCGCTCGTTGATGTCCTCGACCACATTCAGCAGGTCGTTCGAACAACCGGCTTCCCGAGCACTGTGGATCAGCGCGCGGATGTCCTTGCCGAAGCACGAGCCGCCGTAGCCGCAGCCTGGATAAATGAAGTCATAGCCAATGCGTGAGTCCGCGCCGATGCCCAGACGAACCGATTCAACATCCGCCCCCAGGTGCTCGGCCAGTTCGGCGATCTGGTTGATGAAGCTGATCTTGGTCGCCAGCATGCAGTTAGCGGCGTATTTGGTCAGCTCGGCACTGCGCAGGTCCATGAACATGATGCGGTCGTGGTTGCGGTTGAACGGCGCGTACAGCTCACGCATTACCGGAAACACGTCCTGATTGCCGCAGCCGATGACGATGCGGTCGGGACGGCGGCAGTCCTTGACCGCCGAGCCTTCCTTGAGAAATTCCGGGTTGGAGACAATATCGAATTTCAGCAGTCGCGCCGCCTGGCGCAGGTGATGTTCGATGTGGCTGCGCAAGGCATCGCCGCTGCCCACCGGCACCGTGGATTTCTCGACGATAATCACCGGCTCCAGGCGATGCCGGGCAATGGATTCACCCACCGTAAAGAACCCACTCAGGTCTGCCGAACCATCCGCCCGGGACGGCGTGCCCACGGCGATGAACAACACCTCGCCATGCTCGACTGCCTGTTTTTCATCAAGGGTAAAGTGCAGCCGTCCGGCCTCCAGATTCTCCCGCACCAGGCTCTCAAGCCCCGGCTCGTAGATGGTCACGTGGCCTTTGCTCAGTTGCTCGACCTTGGCGGGGTCGATGTCCATGCACACCACATCGTGGCCCACTTCAGCCAGCACGGTTGCCTGCACCAGCCCTACATACCCGCTACCGAAAACGCTGATCTTCATCGGGGAAACTCCTTGCCGCTGTTGTCGCTGTCGCAGCTACGCCGGAAATTGATCGTCACTACACCGAGTACGATCAGGGTCACGCCCACCGTTCGAGGAACGGTGAGCGCTTCATTGAAAAACGGAAGGGCGGTCGCCAGCAGATACACCAGCGCATAGCTGATGCTGAGCAGCGAATAGGCCCGACTCAGGGGTATGTCCCGCAAGGCGCCGAGCCAGCAGAGCATCGAAAGTCCGTAGGCGCCGATGGCCGTCAGTACCACGCCAAGCGCTAGGGTATTGATATGGCCGTCTCGAACGGCGGCCAACCATTGCTCAGGCTGCGGCAGTCGCAACATGCCCCAGCGCATGCCCAGTTGTGCTGCGCTGACGAGCATCACGCTGCCCATGGCCAATGCCAGCCCACGGCGTTTGAAGGCCGTCGCGTTCATGGCTGACGCCCCAGCAGAATCACACCGAGCAGAATCATCAGCAGTCCCGCCCAGTGTCGAAGGTCCACCGACTCTTTGAACAGGTAGCGCCCGCTCAGGGTGATCAATACGAAGTTCAGCGCCAGCATGGGGTAGGCAACGCCTACCTCCAGATGCTGCAAAACCAGCAGCCAGAGCAGCATGCCGCCACCCAGACAACCCAGCGCCAGCCACAGCCACACGCTGGTCAACACGCCCGTAATGCTTTCAGGGCTGCGGCGCCAGGCCTCGACGGCCAGCTTTTGTGCGATCTGGCCCAGGCAGGTGAGCAGGCAGGCGCTCAGTAACAGGACCAAGGTCATGGCTGCGTCCTGCCGAAGATCAGGATCAACAGATTGCCTTGCTGATACTGCTTGCCGTCCTTGGGCAGCAGACTGAGTTCATATTGCTCATCCTTGCCGCCGCCACGCATGACCACGCCAACCGGCCCCTGACGTCGGGCATCGGCCATCCAGCCACGGACCTGATTCCAGTCCACCTCGCGGACAGTGGGTTGTGGATAGCCGAGGCCGTATTCCAGCTCGTTGCGCGTGTCGTAGAACACCACATCGTTGCGCTTGAGCCGCCAGGACAGCGCCGCCGCAACACCCAGATCATTGCTGAGCAAGTGTTGGCTGGCAGCCAGTTCATCCTGGTGACAAGCGATGAACTGATCAGGTGTTTTGCTGAAGATCACGCTGTTGGGCAGCGCCATCGGGATCAGCGCAATGCTCAGCCACGCGCCCGGCGCCGGGAGCCACCACCAACGCAGCGGTCTGAGGCTTTGCAAGGCGTTGACCAGCACCCATGCCAATAGAACGCTGATGGCCAGCGTCAGATGTTGCGGTTCCTGTTCGTACACCGACTTTTGCAGTTGCATGAACAGCAGCGCCGCCAGCGCCAGGATGCCGAACGCGGTATTGAACATACCGTTCAAGCGCAGCGCCTTGATCTGACGCGCCTGCAGCCGGTCCGCCAACGCGCTGCCCATCAGCAACGCCAAGGGAATCAGGCACGGCAGAATGTAGGTGGGCAGCTTGCCTTTGCTCAGGCTCAAAAGCGCCAGCGGAATGACCAGCCACATCAGCAGAAAAGTGCTTGCAGGGGTGCGTCGCTGCTGCCAGGCCTGCCTCAACGTCATCGGCAACAGCGGCGCCCACGGGATGCATCCGGCGACGATCAACGGCAGGTAAAACCACCAGGCTTCATCGTGCTGCGCGTTGGCACCGGCAAACCGGCGAATGTGTTCATGCCAGAAAAAGAATCGCCAGAAGTCCGGTTCGCGCAGGTGCACCGTCAGCACCCAGGGCAGGCAGACCACCGTCGCGACGATGATCGCAATCGGGCCGAAGGTCAGCAGCTCGCGCAGGCGCCGCTGCCAGGCCATGTAGGGCAGGGCAACGATCACCGGCAGCGCCAGTGCAAGGAAGCCCTTGGTCATGAAGCCCATGGCGCAAGCCACGCCCAGCAACAGCCAATACAGCAGCCGTGGTTTGCCGACGCTGTGAATGGCGAGCCAGAAAGCGCCCAGTGACAGGCTGACCCAGAACGTGAATTGGGGGTCGAGGTTGGCGTAGCCGGCCTGGCCTGCGACGAACATGAAGCTCATGAACAGCAGCGCGCTGATGAAGCCTTTGCGCGGCTCGTTCCACAGCCTGCCTGCGAGCAGGTAGACCAACATCGCCGTCAGGCCGGTGCTCAGCGCCGAGATGAAACGCACACCAAACAGGTTCTGGCCGAATACCGCTTGTGCCATGGCGATCAGCCAATAGCCTGCGGCGGGTTTCTCGAAGTAGCGCAGGCCCATGAAATGCGGTGCAGCCCAGTCACCGCCGTGGAGCATTTCCTGACTGATCTGGGCGTAGCGGGTTTCATCGGGAATCCACAGGCCGTGAAAGCCCAATGGCAACAGATAGGCGAGCACGAAAGCCGCTATCAGTAGGCCGATCTGCTGATGGCGACTCATGGCTGCTGCACTCCCAGCCAGCCTTCGCGACCTTGCAGTGCACCTCGCACCAGATGTCCGCCTGGCAGGCTCTGGAGTGTTTCGGGCAGCAGGTTCCCCAGCGGCTGGAAATGCACGCCTTGGGTGCGGGCCTGACACAGCAGACGCCTGAACGCCTCGGCCATGACGATGCCTTCCACTTCGGCATGAACGGTGTAGACATTCAACTGCTGCGGTTTGAACTGGCGCAGCAGGTAATCGTTGAACGCGCTGGGGCCCAGTTGCCGACCGATCACTTCATCGAAGGTTGGCAGGTTGACCGGAATCTGCGGTGTACCTGGCTGACCATCAGTGAGCATCGGACGAAACAGGCTTTGCCCCCGACAATCGCTGTTGTAGCGAAAACCGAAGGCCTGTTTGGCCTGCACCACGCGCTCGTCGGCGCGCCAGCCAGCGGCCGCCGAACAGGTCACCGGGTTGCCGAGAATATCGCTGAGGCACTCAACGCCCCGGGCGATCTGTGCGCTCAGTTGGTCGTGCGTCCAGCGCCCGGCATTGGCCTGCCAGCCATGGTGGTCCCAGGCGTGCAGACCGACTTCGTGACCGGCCTGCTGCGCGCGCCGCATCAGTGGGCCGAGATCGCGTCCGATGGACTTGCCGGGCCAGGCCGTGCCCGCCAGCAGGATGTCCCAGCCGTACAGACTGGCGGCCTTGGAGCGCAGCATCTTCCATAAGAACTGTGGCCGCGCCAGACGCCACAAGTGACGCCCCATGTTGTCTGGACCGACACTGAAGAAAAACGTCGCCTTGACCTGCGCTTCGTCGAGCAGGTCCAGCAGGCGCGGCACACCGTCACGCGTGCCGCGATAGGTGTCCACGTCAATGCGCAGGCCGGCGGGAATCACCGTGCGTTCGCCTTCTCGGTCATGGCTTCGCGCAGAAAGAAGTCCAGCGTCTTGCCGATGGTGACGCTCAGCTCGATGGAGGGCTCCCAGTCGATCAGGCGGCGTGCATTGTCGATGCTCGGTTTGCGGTGGCTGACGTCCTGATAACCCTTGCCGTAGAACGACTGGCTTTCCACTTCGCGAAAGCCGGCAAAGGGCGGAAAGTTGCCGCGCAGGGGATGAGCCTCGAACTGACGCAGCAGCTCTTCACCCAGCTGGCGGATACTCGCTTCGTTGTCCGGGTTACCGATGTTGATGATCTGGCCGTTGCAGCGCTCGTCGCGGTTTTCGATGATGCGCGCCAGGGCTTCGATGCCATCGGCCACATCAGTGAAACAGCGTTTCTGCGCGCCGCCATCGACCAGCCGGATCGGCGTGCCTTCCACCAGATGCAGGATCAGCTGAGTGATGGCCCGCGAACTGCCGATGCGCGCCGAGTCCAGACGGTCCAGGCGCGGTCCCATCCAGTTGAACGGGCGGAACAGGGTGAACTGCAGGCCTTTCTGGCCGTAGGCCCAGATCACCCGGTCCAGCAGTTGCTTGGAAACCGAATAGATCCAGCGTTGCTTGTTGATCGGGCCAACTACCAGATTCGAGGTGTCCTCGTCGAAGCTCGGGTCCTGGCACATGCCATACACTTCCGAGGTCGAGGGGAAAATCACGCGCTTGTTGTACTTGACGCAATAGCGAACGATTTTCAGGTTTTCCTCGAAGTCCAGCTCGAACACGCGCAGCGGGTTGCGCGTGTATTCGATGGGCGTAGCAATCGCCACCAGCGGCAGCACCACGTCGCATTTCTTGATGTGGTACTCGATCCACTCGGTATGGATGCTGATATCGCCTTCAATGAAATTGAAGTTGGGGTGGCTGCGCAGCCGCTCGATGGCGTCGGAGCCGATATCCATGCCGAACACTTCGTAGCGCTCATCCTGCAACAGACGTTCGGACAGGTGATTGCCGATGAAACCGTTGACCCCGAGGATCAGTACACGGGTGCGACGCTGCGCGCGGCGTTTTTCACCGCCGAGCAGGCGTGAACTTTCTACCAGACCGAATTCACGGGCCAGCTGCGGGCCGCTCAGGTACAGACCGGCGTCGCCACGCTGACCTGCGGTGATCAGCAGCGAGTCCTCGCCGCAGGCGATGCGCAGGGGGTCGCAGCTGATTACCGTGCCGGGCGCGTGGCCAGCGTTGCCCGCCTGCACTCTGGAGCTCCAGACGATGAGTTTGTGTTCGCCCACCGGGCAGAACGCGCCGGGGTAGGGCTGAGTGACTGCACGCACCAGATTGTGCAGATCAGATGCCGGTTGTTGCCAGTCGATCAGGCCATCGGCGGCGCTGCGGCGGCCGAAATAGCTGGCTTTGGATTCGTCCTGCTCGGTGCCTTGCAATTGCCCCTTGCCGAGCAGCGGCAGGGTGTCGGCCAGCATATCGGCAGCGCTGGTACGCAGTTTGCCGTGCAGGGTCAGTGCTGTGTCGGTGGTGCTGATCGCGACCTTTTGCTGAGCCACGATGGCGCCGGCGTCGGCGCGTTTGACCATGCGGTGCAGGGTGACGCCGGTTTGGCTTTCGCCGTTGACCAATACCCAATTGGCCGGAGCGCGGCCGCGATAACGGGGCAGCAGCGATCCATGCAGATTGAAGCCGCCTTGTTTGGCGCAGGCCAGCAGCTGTTCGCTGAGCAGATGGCGGTAATAAAACGAGAAAATGAAATCAGGCGCCAGCTTGCCGATGCGCTCGATCCACAGGGGGTGATTGGCATCCTCCGGCGCGTGCACCGCAATGTCGTGCTGCGCGCACAACTGCGCCACCGAGCCAAAGAAGGTCTTTTCCTTCGGATCATCGGCATGGGTAAACACGGCCGAGATCTCGTAGCCCGCATTAAGCAGCGCTTGGATGCCGACGCAACCGATATCGTGATAGGCAAAAACAACGGCTTTGAGGCTCATGGGGCAACCTTGCTTGGGAATGGGGAGTTCGAAATTCGGGCGGGTGAGTCGACGTTGTCGGCCACAGCAGCCGGTGTGCAGCGAGCGACTTTTTCGATGAAGTAACGAGGCCGGGCGCGCACGTCGCTGTACATGCGCCCCAGGTATTCACCCAGCAGGCCCATGCCGATGAACTGGCCGCCGGTGAAGACGAACAGCACGGCGAACAGCACGAAGGTGCCGTGGCCGGCCCAGGCTGCGCCGAATATCAGTCGCAGCAGAATCAGCGCCGTGGCGAACAGCATGCCCATGGCGGCCATGCTGAAACCGATGATGCTCAGCAGCCGCAACGGCGTAGTGGTCATGCAAGTGATCAGGTCGAACATCAGGTTGACCAGTTTCATGGCGCTGTACTTCGATTCCCCGTGCTCGCGCTCGGCATGGGTGACCACGACTTCGGTGGTATGGCGGGCGAAGCTGTTGGCGAGAATCGGGATGAAGGTGCTGCGCTCACTGCAGGCGAGCATGGCGTCGACGATGCTGCGACGGTAGGCGCGCAGCATGCAGCCGTAGTCGGTCATGGCCACTCCCGTGGAGCGCTGCACGGCCAGGTTGATCAGTTTCGACGGCCAACGGCGCAGGGCTGAATCCTGGCGATGACCGCGTACCGTGCCGATCACGTCGTAGCCCTGTGCGGCGAGCTGCACCAGACGTGGAATTTCCTCGGGCGGGTTTTGCAGGTCGGCGTCCAGGGTAATGACCAGATCGCCCTGGCATTGTCCGAAGCCGGCCATGATCGCCGCGTGCTGACCATAGTTGCGGTTGAGGATCACTGCTACCACCGGGCTATCCGGCCGCTGACTGGCGTCCAGCAGGATCTCGGCGGAGTCATCGCGACTGCCGTCGTCCACCAGAATGATTTCCGCCGGTACGCTCAGTTGCGCGCAGGCAGCTTCGGTGCGGCGCAGCAATTCAGGCAGGCTCTGCGCTTCGTTGTAGACCGGTATGACGATCGACACGCGGTTGATGGGGTAGGGTTTCATCAGCGGGCTCCGACGATCGATTCAATGGCACTGACTACCCGCTCGACATCGGCAACAGTCATGTCCGGGAACAGCGGGATGGAGCACAGGCGAGACGAGTTCCACTCGGTATCGGGCAGGCTCACGTCGGGGAAGCGTTGGCGGTAATAGCTGTGCAGGTGAGTGGCGATGAAATGAATCCCGCTGCCGATGTTCTTTGCCTGCAGGGCCTTCATGAACGCGTCGCGGTCCAGCCCGCAGCGTTCAGGGTCGATCCGCAGAATGAACAGGTGCCAGGCGTGTTGCTGGTCGTAGCGCGGTTGTGCCAACGGCAAGACTGCACTGCCAGCCAGGCGCTCCAGGTAGTGGTTGGCCAGCTCGGTTCGACGGGAGTTGATCGCCTCAAGCCGTTCCAGCTGTACCAGTGCGATGGCAGCGTTGAGATCGGCGAGGTTGTATTTGAAACCTGGTTCGATCACCTCTGCCTGAGGCTTGCGACCGTGGGTCAGGCGGTCGTATGCATCCACGCCCAGGCCGTGGAATTTCAGACGACGCACCCGGTCGGCCAGCGCGGCATCATCGCTGACGAACATCGCGCCCTCGGCGCATGTCATGTTCTTGATTGCATGAAAGGAAAAAATCGCAGTGCCCTTCGCGCCGACCGGTCGGCCCTTGTAGCGCGTGCCAGCGGCGTGGGCGGCGTCCTCGATCACGGCGATACCCTGACGTTCGGCCAGCGCGTAAAGCGGGTCGAGGTCGAGGGCGGCGCCGGCGTAATGCACCGCAACGATGGCTTTGGTACGCGGGGTGATCGCTTGCTCGACACGAACGGCGTCGGTCATCAAGGTGTCGCGGTCGACGTCGACAAATACCGGTGTCGCGCCCAGCAGACAAATCATGTTGGCGGTGGAAACCCAGGTCTGCGAAGGGGTGATGACTTCGTCACCGGGGCCGATCCCCAGTGCCAGCAAGGTGATGTGCATGGCGCCGGTCGCCGAGGACAGCGCCACGGCATGTTGCGCACCGCAGCGTTCGGCGAACTGTTGTTCGAGCCGTTGGCATTCGGGGCCGGTGGTAATCCATCCCGAGCGTAGCACCCGGGTAGCTGCCGCAACTTCTTCGTCACCCATGGAAGGGCGGGAAAAGGGCAGAAAGTCCAGACTCATGTACATCCTCCAGCCGGTCATCAGGTATCAGGAGCGCCTAACTAAGCGCATGCCCCACCTAAAATAGTGTGCTTGTTATTAAGCGAGATCTGTCGTGCTGTTTATCTAACTAGATCAGTGGGTGTTGCGTGAGTCGTGTCTTTTTACGCAAGTAGAAGAAAAGGTATGCTCCTCAAGCTGCTGCATTAAGACTATAGAAGTCCGATCATGAAATTTCCGTTTATAAGGCGTTGTTTTTTCATCGAGGGCCTGAATGGAGGTTGTTTCGTTAACCTGACACGCAGAGGTAATGAATCCCTACTATGCTGTTTTGCATTTTCGTCAGCGAGCCCCTGTTTTCGGGCCGGATCGAGCAATGGAGAGCCTTTCCAGAGTGTCCGGAGCTCGGTCTCATGCTGTTACATGTGCAGTGAGAGCGTACGCCGACGAAGCTGAACGAATACTGAAAATCGGCAGAATTGTAGACGTGCAGTTCGTCGGTATCAGACGTTTAGTACACGGGTATCTACGGAATTAAACGTCAAACAGACTCGGTTTTTGGTGGGTAGGGTGCTTTCAAGTTAAGGGGGCGGGGTAGTTGATGACCGTGGATCGCTGTTGTTGATTAATGTTTTAGCGGTTTAGTGCAGGGGTGAGAAATATAGGCTCCGGGGTTGTGGGTATATGCATTATTAGTGTGGCGCTGGCTTCCCTTTCTGCTCCCCGGCGCAATCAGAGGATTTGAAGTTAACACGATCCTGTAGGCGCTTCTGGCGCCATGCGACAGTCGCGAAGGCGGTGGCTCAGGCCGCTCATTCCCTAACGACCTGCCTGTTCGCCAGCAGCCAGCGCCTATACAGCCGATTTCGCAAAGAAATGCGGCAAACGCGTAGAACCCCTGTGGGAGCGATCCGGTCAGTGGAATCAAAAAAAATGCACGTCCCTTGTTGCGTGTACTCAAACCCCTGCATCCACCCTAAAGAGCCAGTTTCCATGAGCAATAAAACACCTGCGCCCGATCACATCAGTCCTTCGGACGAGGCGCCCGAATACCCGCTTTCGGCGCCGATCAAGCCGGATGACCCGCAGCGTCGCGGCGAGCAGTCAAAGGCGCAAGCCGATGGCTGTGTCGACGAGAAAGCGGTTCCCGCGAAGGATTCACATCCGTGATGCCGATCCACCGCTGCTGCCGCGATGACTGTGATAAATGATGATTGCGCTTGGAAAGCGCTGCCAAAAGCGGAAGAATGCGCCTTTCGTCGTGTGCATCATTCGCACCGCTGACGATCACAGGCGGAGGAAGCACATTTGAATCAACTAAGACGCCTTCAGAGCGGAATTCAGGGACTGGATGAGCTGCTGAAGGGCGGCTTCGTCGCCGGGTCTTCGTACATCATCCAGGGCCGTCCCGGCTCTGGCAAAACCATCCTGGCCAACCAGATCGGGTTCAACCATGCCCGCGACGGCGGCCGTGTGTTGTTCGCCACGCTGCTGGCCGAACCCCATGAACGCCTGTTCCAGTTCCTGTCGACCCTGAGCTTTTTCGACAAGGACAGGATCGGCGATCAGATTCAGTACATCAGCGCCTTTGACACCATGGAAACCGACGGCCTGGATGAAGTGGTCAAACTGCTGCGTCGCGAGATCGTCCGGCAGAAATCCACGGTGATGATTCTTGACGGGCTGCTCAATGCCCGCTCCCGGTCCGACTCCTCGCTCAATACCAAGCGTTTCATTTCCGAGTTGCAAGGCCATGCGGCCTTCGCTGGTTGCACGGTGTTCTTTTTGACCAGTTCGCAACTGGACGACGGCAGCCCCGAGCACACCATGGTCGACGGCGTCATAGAGCTGGGCGAGGAACTGGTCGGCACCAAATCCGTTCGCCGTATCAAGCTGCGCAAGACCCGTGGCAGCGGCGCCATTGCGGGCTCACACGAGTGTGAGATCACTGAAGACGGCCTCGTGGTTTACCCGCGGCTTGAGAGTACGGTCACTCACTCGGCGATGCGCGACAGTGACAAGTGGGTGCTGGTCCCCAGCGGCATGGCAACACTTGACACGCTCATTGGCGGCGGGCTGGTGGCTTCCTCCGTGACATTGCTCATGGGGCCGTCAGGCACCGGTAAAACTTCGATCGGCATCGGCTTTCTCGGCCAGTCCACCGTCGAGGAGCCCGGGTTGCATTTTGGTTTTTATGAGTCCCCGCAACGCCTGCGCATGAAGTCGGCCGCGTTGGGGGTGGATCTGGCGGGGCTCGAACGAGCCGGCGCGTTGTCGTTCATGTGGAATTCGAGCACTACCGAGTTGATCGACAAGCTGGCCCTGAACCTGCTGCGCGTGGTCGAAGAGAAGTCCATCAAGCGCGTATTCCTCGACAGCTTCGGCGGCATGTCGCGAGCTGCCGCGGACAAGACGCGTGTGCTGGACCTTTTTGCCGCATTGATGGGCGAGTTGCGCGCACGCAATGTCACCGTTATGGCTTCATGGGAAGTACGCGGCTTGCTCGGTGGCGAGGTCGATGCCCCGGCGCATGATTTGTCGAGCATCGTTGACAATTTTTTTGTGCTGCGTTTCGTTGAAGTGCCGACTGAACTTAAACGCCAACTGTCCATTCTTAAAGTAAGAGACAACCCATACGACCCTGCATTACTGGAGGTTGTCTTCAGCGATCAGGGACTAGATGTTAAAAAGGTTCATTTCCATGCCCTTGGCGATACCCATCACGCGTAATGGTCTCGGCCACGAGCTGGCCTACGGCTGGTCGAGCGGAATGAATGCGCTATGACCACGATTCTGATCGTCGACGACGAATACCTGATCGCCGACATATTGAGTTTCGCGCTTGAGGACGAGGGCTATATGACCGTGACCGCAGGCAGCGGTCAAAGGGCGCTGAGCATCCTTGAGCGCGAGCAGCCGCAACTGATCATCACCGATTACATGATGCCGGGTATGAACGGCATCGAGTTTGCCGAAGCGGTGCGTGCGCACAGGCTGATGCACTCTGTCCCGCTGGTGCTGATGAGCGGTGCCCAAGCGCATCTGGGCATGGAACGTCCCGATCTGTTCGTGGAGGTGTTCGATAAGCCGTTCGACATCTATGCGTTGGTGTCCAGGGTCAAGTTCCTGCTTCAAAGCGAAGAAATTTGAACCGACGTCCCGGCTTCAACGGCTGAAACGCTCGGCCAGACTGTGAAGATACTGTGCCATCTCCTCAAGCTCGCGGCTGATGCTCGACCCTTGCTGTGCCTGACCTGCGCTTTGATCGCACAGTTGGGCGATCCGGTTGATCTGCTGGTTGATGTTTTCCGCAACATGGGTCTGCTGTTCCGAAGCGCTAGCCATCTGCTGACTCATGCCGGTGATCTGCGAGACCGCCTGGCTGATACCGTTCAACGCCTGTTGCACTGCCTCGACGCTGGCCACGCTTTCCTGCGACATCGCCTGTCCGTGCGTGGCAGTGGTGACCGCAAGGCTTGCGCCTTCACGTAACTTGCCGATGATGCCCTGAATCTGCTCGGTGGACGTTTGCGTGCGCGATGCCAGTGTGCGCACCTCATCGGCCACCACCGCAAAACCACGACCCTGTTCACCAGCACGTGCCGCCTCGATTGCGGCGTTAAGCGCCAGAAGATTGGTTTGCCGGGCAATGGCGTCAATCACTTCCACCACACTGCCAATGGATTGTGTAGCGCTGGCGAGTTCGCCCACCGCCTGACCGATTGCCGATACGGAATCGGCCATGTGCCGAATCGCCAATAAGCTTTCGTCTGCCAGATCCCGGCCCTGTTGTGCCAGGGTCTCTGCCTGGAGCGCGGCGTGGGCGGTGTTCTGAACGTTGTGGGTGACCTCCTGGATCGTCGCTGCCATCTGGTTGATCGCAGTCGCAGACTGGTCGGTTTCGTCACGTTGCTGGTCAAGCGCTTTAGCCTGCAACAACGACAGGCTGGCAGATTGCGCGGCCCGCAATTTGACGCCCTCGCCGGCATCCGCCAGACGTGTAAGCGCGGTCTGCAGACGTGCTTCCTCGCTGAGCAACGCCAGATCAAGCTGCGCCTGCGGACCACGGTTATTGCTATAGGTCAGCGCGATGAGCGGGTCGCTAAAGGCTTTGGGATGGTCAGTAAGCAGGGCTTTGAGCGTCTGATTCTGGCGCCATTGCAGCATGGCGCTGAGGGCGGCCAGGGTCAGCAGCATCACCACCAGCCCCGCATGATTGGAGAGCAGGTAGTTGCATAGTCCCAGCACGATGGCAGCGCTGATCAACGGCAGTTGTTGCCGCAGGTGGTAGCACGCGGTACTGAACGCCGATACGGGGGACTGGCCCGCTCGCAGCCTGGCGTACAAGGCCTCTGCCCGATGGACCTGGTCGCGAGCGGGAAGGGAACGCACGGATTCAAATCCAGCGATTTTGCCCTGTTCATAAATGGGCGTGACATAGGCGCTGACCCAGTAAAAATCGCCATTGTTGCTGCGATTCTTGACCACACCCATCCAAGGCTTGCCTTGCTTGATGGTTTTCCACATATGGGCGAAAACCGAGGGCGGCATGTCCGGATGGCGAACGAGGTTGTGCGGCTGACCGATCAACTCTTCGCGAGTAAAACCGCTGAGGGAGACGAAGGCATCGTTGCAGTAAGTGATGCGGCTGTTGAGATCGGTGGTCGAGATCAGCCGCTCATGGGTGGCGAAGGTTCGTTCGTGCGGGGTAATCGGCATATTCAAACGCATAGGACCGCCTCATCCGTGACTCTGCTGGGACTTATGTATCTGCCGGTAGATCTAGCACAACAGTGCAGCAGGACGAACGGTCCTCCCCCGGTAATGGGAATTGCCTCCCATACCGGGCGATGCATAAGTGTTACCGTCAGTTGCCGTCGGCGACCTTGCGCTCGATTTCAGCCGACTTGCGGTTCAACTCTTCGGCCTCCTGCTCCTTGGTGCGAATGGAAGTGGGTGTAATCACTTCATCGACAGCGCGAGTGTTGTCGTCGCGGTCCTCGAGATCACGTTGCACCACGTTGACCGGCTTACCGGCAGCGTCGGTGGGCGGAGCGTTGAAAGGGCGGGTGGACGAGTTGGGGGCATTGCGGTTCTCGTTACTCATTTCGATTTCCTCGGATGACGTGTTCGTTGGATAGCCACACGCCGGGCGAGTTCGAGGAATTTGCATGCTCGCATCAACGGTCCTGAATGACGGGCATAAAAAAGCCCGCTGGGGAAGACGGGCTTAAAGAGGATCAAAAGGAGTAGGTGCAGACTGAACCCCCTGGCGTGAACATTTCGTGAAAACCATTTGGTGACTGATTCCTGTTTATAAAATGGCGACGAACGGTCACTTTTAAGCTTTTTTATATGTCTTGGATATGTCCTGGCGTTGGCTAGGTGAGGGCGCTCAAACGTGGTCTAATCACCGCCACTTAACAGGGGAGCGGCCAACGACGAGCGTGCAATAACTGGCGTCTGCGGCACGTTCCCCGCCACCCTCAGGTTTTTTCAAAGGGCTGTCATGGATACGGGGTCACGACTCAAGTTGGTGCGGGAAAGCTACAAGATGTCCCAGCGAGAACTGGCCAGACGCAGCGGTGTTGCCAATGGCACGATCTCCTTGATCGAGTTGAACCGTGTGAGCCCCTCGGTCAGTTCGCTGAAAAAACTGCTTGAAGGCTTCCCCATGACGCTGGCGGACTTCTTCTCGTTCGACCAGCCACCCCAGGAACAGCGCTACGTATTCCGCGCCGGCGATCAACCGAATCTAGGCTGCGCAGGGCTGCGTCTGTTGTTAATTGGCGCCTCGGTGCCCGGTCGGCAGATGCGCATGTTGCGCGAGCAATACGCGCCCGGTGCCAGTTCCGGCGACGAACCCATCGTCCATGCCCAGGGCGAGGAGTGCGGGCTGGTCACGCGGGGCACCGTCGAACTGATGGTCGACGGGCAGATCAGCATCCTGAATGCGGGCGACGGCTACTACTTCCCGACTACGCTGCCCCACCGTTTTCGCAATATCGGGCAGGATGAGGCCGAGATCATCAGCGCCAACGCGCCTGCCAATTTTTAGGAAGCCCAACGCAGCGTCGTAGACGACAGCCGCATCGCGAGGGTTGCCTGTAAACCCGCGCCCATAAAAAAGCCGCCAACCCGTTATCTCGGACGGTTTGGCGGCTTGAAGGACATCCATCAAATCGGCGGATTTGACGGTTAAAACGTTAGCAAGCTATCTAAGTTTTCACCACTCGGCATTTGGCAAAGCTCTGTTACCGAAGCCGCAACAATGTCCCTACTGCTTGTGATGTCAAAAGCTTGATCAGATGGCGTTCAGCGCTTGCGCCAGATCCGCTCGCAGATCCTCGATGTCCTCCACTCCAACCGACAGCCGGATCAATGAATCGCCGATGCCCAGTTTCGTCCGATTTTCGGCTGGGATGCTGGCGTGAGTCATGATGGCCGGGTGCTCGATCAGGCTTTCGACGCCGCCGAGGCTTTCAGCAAGGGCGAAGATTTCCACCTGTTCCAGAAAGCGCCGCGCGCCCGCCAGATCGGTGCTCAGATCCAACGAGATCATGCCGCCGAAACCGCGCATTTGCCGGCAGGCCAGCCCGTGTTGAGGGTGGGAGGGCAGACCGGGGTAATAAACCCGCGCAACTTGCGGTTGGCGTTCCAGCCACTGCGCCAGTTCCAGGGCATTGCTGCTGTGACGTTCCATTCGCAGTGCCAGGGTTTTCACCCCGCGCAGGGTCAGGAAGGCGTCGAAGGGGCCTGCGATGGCACCCACCGAGTTCTGCAGGAAACCCAGACGCTGGGCCAGTTCGGCATTGTCGCCGACCACAGCAATGCCGCCGATGACGTCGGAATGGCCGTTCAGGTATTTGGTGGTCGAATGCACGACGATGTCGAACCCCAGGCTCAGCGGGTTCTGGATCCACGGGCTGGCAAAGGTGTTGTCGGCCACGCAGATAATGCCTCGGTCACGGCAGATGCGAGCGATGGCTGCCAGATCGGTCAGGCGCAGCAGCGGGTTGCTCGGGGTCTCGACCCAGATCATCCGCGTATCGTCCTCAAGCGCGGCTTCGAAGGCCGACAGGTCGGTCATGTCGACGAAGCTGAAGCGGTGTCCGGCGCTGCGTTTGCGGACCTTGTCGAACAGGCGAAAGGTGCCGCCGTAGAGATCATCGCCCGACAGGATGTGCGAGCCAGCATCGAGCAGTTCGAGCACCGACGAAATCGCCGCCAGCCCCGAGGCGAATGCAAATGCCTGGGTGCCGGCTTCCAGATCGGCCACGCAACGCTCCAGGGCAAAGCGCGTCGGGTTGTGCGAGCGTCCGTAATCCAGCCCCTTATGCACGCCGGGACTCTCCTGCAGGTAGGTGGAGTTGGCGTAGATCGGTGGCATCAATGCGCCGGTGGTGGGGTCCGGCGTTTGCCCGGCATGAATCACGCGGGTGGCAAAGGCGTGGGACGGTTGATTGTCATCGTGCTGACTCATGCAAGGGTTCTCCGCAAGTGGTTGAGCAGGTCGACGCGGGTAATCAGGCCGTGGAAGCCCGAGGCGTCTTTGATGATGGCGACATGGCCGCGATCCAGTTCTTCCTGAAGCCTGGCCAGCGGTGCGTCGGGCGGCAGGGTTTGCAGCTGGTTGGTCATGGCGCCGGCCACGGTGGTGCGAAAATGCGACGTGTCCTGATGAACGTCGAGCAGGATGTCGGATTCATCGATGACCCCCACCAGCTGTTTGCCATCCACCAGCACCGGCAGTTGCGAAACGTCTGCCAGGCGCATGCGCTGGAACGCGGTCAGCAGGGTGTCGTCCGGCCCGACGCTGATCACGCGCCCGTCCTCGAAACGCCGCGCGATCATATCCCGCAAGTCGCCGTAGCGAGTGCGCTGCATCAGGCCCTGATCGGTCATCCACTGGTCATTGTAAACCTTGGATAAATAGCGCGTGCCGGTGTCGCAGACGAAGCTGACCACGCGTTTGGGCACGGTTTGTTCGCGGCAGTAACGCAGGGCCGCCGCCAGCAGTGTGCCCGTTGATGAGCCGCCGAGTATGCCTTCGGCGCGCAGCAGATGGCGGGCGTGTTCAAAGCTGTCTTCATCGCTGATCGAGTAGGCCTGGCGTACGCTCGACAGGTCGGCGAAGGAGGGGATGAAGTCTTCGCCGATGCCTTCAACCGCCCAGGCACCGGGCGTGGGCAGCGTGCGGGTGCGGCTGTATTGAGCAACCACTGAACCGATCGGATCGGCCAGCACCATTTCCAGCTCCGGTTGTACACGCTTGAAGAAGCGCGTCAGGCCGGTCAGGGTGCCTGCCGAGCCAACGCCGACCACAATGGCGTCCAGATCATGCTGGGTCTGTGCCCATATCTCAGGGGCGGTGCTGCTTTCGTGGGCCAGCGGATTGGCGGGGTTATTGAACTGGTCGGCGAAAAAGGCGTCGGGGATTTCGTCGGACAGCCGCGCAGCCACATCCTGGTAGTACTCGGGGTGGCCCTTGCCGACATCCGAGCGGGTGATATGCACCTCTGCGCCCATGGCTTTGAGGTGCAGGACCTTCTCGGTGGACATCTTGTCCGGCACCACCAGCACCACGCGATAGCCTTTGGCGCGACCCACCAGCGCCAGGCCCAGGCCGGTATTACCAGCGGTGGCCTCGACGATGGTGCCACCGGGACGCAGACGTCCGTCGCGTTCGGCGGCATCAATCATCGCCAGGCCGACCCGATCCTTGATCGAGCCGCCGGGGTTCTGTGATTCGAGTTTCAGGAAGAGGGTGCACAGACCGGTATCGATGCGACTGACGCGCACCAACGGGGTGTTGCCGATCAGTTCAAGTACTGCAGGGCGGGAATCAGCTGACATGTCATATCCTCACGTGGACAACACATAAGGGGGTGGACAGCGGAGTGCCGGATTCGTGCACTGATTTGAGGCGTGCGTGGAGGAGGAATCCGGCGGGGGATTTTTTGCGCGGCGCGGCGGCCCTGTGGCATCGAGCATTGACCCGGACGGGAGGGGCTGAACGTCCGATTTCGCGAGCAAGCTCACTCCCACAGAACCGTATGGAGTGGGTGTCTGCCACAGGCAATCAGGCAGACGGCCAAGCCTTAGAACACCGATTGAACCTGCAATCCCACGACCAGCGCGTTATCCACCTGACGCACGCCGTTCGGGTTTTTGATGTACTGCAGGTTGGGCATCACGTTGAGCCATTTCGTCGCCTGAATGCCATAGTTCAACTCGGCGGCGTACATGGAGTGCTGCTCAGGCAAGTAGCCGGCGTCTTCATAGCTCAGGTCATTGACGCTGTTGGAGGTGCGGGCGTTGCGCAAAAACAGGGAGCTGGCGTGGACGCGTGCGATGCCAAGGCCCAGCGTATCGGTCGGGCGGGCGTCGAACGGACCTTTATAGACCAGGCTGACTTTCTGATAACTGTCCACGACGGTGGTTGCCCGGTCCTGAAACGTGGCGCTGGCGGTCATGGTCAGGCCGCGGGAAGCATCGCCGTTCACCGACGTCAGTTGCTGTTTACCCACGACCCAGAAACCGTGGCGGCTGTCATCGCTGCGGTAGTCGTTGCCGGTGATCGCGGCCGCACGATTGTTTTCGTCCTTGTAGACGTCGGTGCCATTGGCTGTGCTGTGGTAGTAGCCGATGCGGTATTCGCCTGGCAATTGCGTGACGGTGGGCCTCCACACCAACTCGACTGGAAACAGCGTACCGTGGGTACCTGCACCGTTGAGTTTGAAGCCGTTGTCGTTGTCCAGTCCCGACGGATTGACGTTGAACGCGCCGATCTGTGCATACAGCTCGTTGCCCAGGCGATAGCGAACGCGCAACGCCCACTGACTGATCGGGCCGTTGTAGATGCTGTTGACGTAGTTCCCGGGCTGCGACCCGCAGAACGCCAGGCCCTGAAACGAGCAGTCTTCAACCGCAAAATCATCACTGACAGCCATGCGACCGGCCTTGATGTTCAATCGGTCGTCGAACCAGCCTTTGCTCAGCCACAATTCGCTGAGTCGGGTGACGCTGCCCCGGCCCTGGATTTCCTGGGTCGAGCCCATGCCGGTCGAGCGTGGATCGTTAATCTTGTCGTTGATGTTGTCGCCGTTGCGGTTGCTCAGCGAAAGACTGAAGGCGGCGTCGTTCCAGCCCACAAGCTTTTGCAGATCGATGTCTGCGCCCAGATTGAACTGGTCAGCGTAGCGGGTCACCCGGTCGTGCTTATACCCACCGCCGATGTTGGAAGCCGACTCGCCGGTATAACCCATCTTGATGTCGATCCCCTTGTTCAGCAGATCCGTGCGCGCGCCACCCCAGTCGCCGGTCATCCAGGCCGAATCCGTGGCGAAGGCGTCGGCAGCCCGGGCACCGAAGCTGTAACCGCAGGCAGCACCGATCGACAGCGCCATGGCCAGCGCTTGAGGCGCACGCCGTTGGCGCGAAAGCGTTCCTTTCATGCTCGTGTTCTCTTGCAGGGGGGAGTGGGCTGGCGGCGGGGTTGTTGACCCCGCGCCAGAGGGTATTCAGCGAACGGTGCCGTCGGCACTCATTTGCGCAGGCAGCTTGTGGTCCTTGCGCACCTGAGCGACTTGCGCGGCATCGACCGCCGGGGCTGCGTTGCCCCAGGTGTTGCGAATATAAGTCAGCACCGAGGCGACCTGCTGGTCGGACAATTTCCAGGCAAAGCTCGGCATGGCGCCGCTGGTCGGGTTGTCCTGCGTGACCGCGCCGCGGCCACCCTGCAATGCCGTCGTGATGAGGCTCTGCGGATTATCGGCCTGCACAGCCGGGTTGTTACCCAGACCCGCGGCGAGCTGATTGATCCCATTGCCATCACTGTTGTGGCAGGCCGAGCAGTTGGCCGAGTAGACGTTGGCGCCCTGTTTCATGGCCTGCTGCGTGGCGGTCAAGGGTTGCGGTTTGGTCGCCTTCGAACCGGGCAGGCTCTGCAGGTAGTCGGCAATCGCGTACAGGTCCTGATCGGTCATGTGCTGCGTCGAGTTGGTGACCGCTTCAGCCATCGGGCCTGAGGCCACTGCGATGTCGTTGCTCCCGGTTTTCAGGTACTGGACGATCTGATCCGGGGTCCAGCCGCCGACGCCTGCGTAACGGTTGCTGGTGATTTCCGGTGCATGCCAGCCCGCCAGATCGCCGCCTTGCAGAAAGCTGTCGCTTTTGTCGCCACCGAGGAAATTCTTCGCCGTGTGGCACGCCGCGCAATGACCCAGCCCCTGCACCAGGTAGGCGCCGCGATTGATGTCGGCATGGGCGTCGGCCACCGGTTTGAACGGAGTTTTGTCGAAGAACAGCAGGTTCCAGCCCATCATCATCAGGCGAATGTTGAAGGGAAAGGGCAGCTGATTGGATTCGACGGGGTTGTTCACCGCCGGCACGGTCTGCATGTAGGCCCACAGGTCATGCATGTCCTGATCGCTGACTTTCACGTAAGCGTTGTAGGGCATCGCCGGATACAGGTTTTCCCCATGACGGCCCTTGCCTTCGCGCACGGCGCGGGTGAATTGCTCTTCGGACCAGTCGCCGATCCCGGTGCCCTTGTCCGAGGTGATGTTACTCGCCAGCAATTTGCCGAAAGGGGTCTCCAGCGCGTAGCCGCCGGCAAAGGGTTTACCCTGATGCGGATCGGTGTGGCACGCGGCGCAGTCGCCGGCAACGGCGACATAACGCCCCCGCGCCACGGCAGGGTCTTCCTGAGCCTGGGTGGCAGGGGCTTTGACGCCCTCGCTGTTACCGGTCTGCTGACCGGGCTGGACGATGCCGTCGGCGGCCTCTGCAACACCGTATGTGCCGTACCAGCCAATGGCGCCGCTCAGGGATACCAGCGCGACAGCGGCCAGGGTCTTGCGATGACGGGCGATCATACCGACACCTCCACCAGTGGCCCGCGTGTGCTCAGGTACTGTTCGATGATGGCCTTGGCCGTCCACAGGCTCAGGGCGCCGATGGTCGACGTCGGGTTGTAACCGGCGTTGTTGGGGAACGACGACGCGCCTAAGACGAACACGTTATGCACGTCCCAGCTTTGTTGATAGCGGTTGAGCACACTGGTTTTCGGATCGGTGCCCATCACCGCGCCACCGATGGTGTGGTCGCTGCCCGGCAGATACGGGCCGTAGTTGGTGGCTGCCGAGTCGAAGCCATTGACGATCTTTGCGCCCATGGCTTTGCCGATATCGATGGCCTTGTCTTCGGTGAACTTGGCCATGCGCCGGTCGTTCTCGTTGTAGTCGAACGTCACGCGGATCAGCGGATCGCCGTTGGCGTCCTTGTACTCGGGATCAAGGTCCAGGTAGCACTCGTCATGGGAGAAGCTGGTGCCCTGGTTGAAGATGAAGGTGCCGTTCTGGAAGGCGTGGGTGTAGGCCTTTTTCCAGTCACTGCCCCAGCGCGGTGTGCCCGGCGGGACGACATCGGCGTTGCCGATCGGGCGCGCGCCACGGGCCACGACGAGAATGCCGGCGCCGCCAATGAAGCCTTTGCCGGTGTGATCGAAGTTGTCGCCGTTGTAGTCATCGACCTGAACGGAGAGGGCACCGGCACCGATGTACTGGTTGAGCTGCTCATCCTCGAAAAACAGGTTAGCGCCCGACACGGTCTGAAAGCTGTACGCACGACCGACCACGCCTTCACGGGTTGCCGGGTCGTAGGGTTTGCCGATTTTCGAGAGCAGCAACAGGCGAACGTTCTGCATCTGGAAGGCCGAGAAGATCACGATATCGGCCGGCTGATGCCATTCCTTCTTGTTGCGGTCCAGGTACGTAACGCCCGTGGCGGTCTTGCCGTCTTCGGCCAGCGTTGCGCGCAACACCGCAGATTCGGTCAGCACGGTGAAGTTGCTGCGCTGCATCAATGCCGGGATCACGCACGCATTGGGGCTGGATTTGGAGAAGTTGCCGCAGCCGTAGTACAGGCAGTAGCCACAGTAGGTGCAAGGCCCCATGCGCACGCCCAGCGGGTTGGTGTAGGCCTGTGAGGCCTGCCCGGCGGGCACCATGAACGGGTGCAGACCCAGCTTGTTGCTGCCTTCGGTGAACAGGTCGGTCAACCGGGTAGTGGCGAGGGGGGGCAGGGGAAACTCGTTTTTACGGTTGCCTTCGAAAATGTTGCCGCCTTCGACTTTCTTGCCGTTGAGCACGCCGGCCTTGCCCGAGACGCCTGCAATCTTCTCGAAACGCTCATAAAAGGGTTCCAGGTCGTCGTAGGTCACGCCCCAGTCCTGCACGATCAAGCCATCGCTCAGCTGCTGCTTACCGTAGCGCTTGAGGGTGTAGCTGTAGGGTTCGAAGTCGAACGGCAGGAAGCGCCAGGCCATGCCTGCCCAGTGGGTGCCCGAGCCGCCGACGTTGTAGCCCAGCTCGTTCAGGCTCCAGTCGCGGGTCGGCAAGGCGGTCTGGGAACGGTTGTTGCGGAAGGTGGTGGTTTCGATGGCTGGCGGCAGCAACATGCTGCGGCGAGTGTCCCAGCGCAACTCGTCGGTGTCGACCGAGGGCGGGAAGTCGGTGGAGGTCTCGAACCAGGGGCCGCGTTCGATCGCGACCACGTTCAGACCCGCGCGGGTCAACTCTTCAGCCATCAGAGAACCACACCAGCCGAGGCCGACGATTACAGCGTCGACTTTAGGGCGAACATTGGCCATTTACGGTTCCTTATCAATACGGCGTCATCACGGAAATCAAGGCAAGTGTCGGCGTACCGCACTGCTCGTATCAGGGGTGCGATCAGAGGGCGTTGTCGATCAGACTGGTGGGTATGATCGTGAGCTTCTGCCCCTTCTTGCCGATCACATCGCGAAAGTCATAGCGGGCACCGGGGAAGCCGATCATTTTCCAGCTGGCCATGCCTTTGTTGCCGCCGTAGATAGGGTCAGCAAAGAAGCCCTCGCGGACGTTGGCCAGGATCTGTTCGAACAGCTCCTTGGTTTCGACCTCGGTGTCCAGTTCCAGCTTGCCGCTTTCCATGCTGCGCAGCAGTTCGTCCTGTTGAGCGCCGTCCAGTTGCACGAAGGTTTTGGAGAAGCGCTTCTGGCAATAGGCGTCGATGGCGGCCAGGCCCTTGCGCCAGCGTTCGGCGGGGGTGAACGGCGACTGCGTGCCCTGTTCCGGCGTGCCTTTGACGAAGCGACCGAGGCGATACAGCGATGCGCCGCGCCCGTAATCGCCCGCCAGCTGGCGGTCGATGAAGGTGGCGCAACCGGCTTCCTTGCCCCCGATACTCAGCTCATCGGCCGGGATCAGGCGATCGGCGATGGCCCCGGCGGCGTCGAACTCTGCCTGGGTGAAGTAAGCCAGGCCTCCCTGACGAGGCGCGGGCAAGGCCGGTACGTTGGCCTGCCCGGGCTCCCACGGTTGTGAACCGCTGATGACTTCGGCCCGCGCAGCCGGCAACGTAGACGCCGCCGCCAGCGCCAACGCCGATGAAAGGAATTCTCTGCGCTGCATGATCTGTCCTGTCTGGAATGAGGGGGACGTTGATGCAGCACTCGGATGGGAGCCGGCCATCAACGACGGCGGCGAGTCTAGGGTGCGGCATATCACCGCGCTATTAACAATTTGACGTGTTTCCCTCAAAAACTCGACAGATTCAAAGGTCTATGCAGGTAGCATTTCGTCGATCACGATGCGCAACTGCGGAGTAACGATTACGGGGGTTTCCAGGTCGCCGCTGACGTAAAGCAGATGTTGAATGGCCGCCTTCGCCTGGCCCTCCGGGTCCTGATCGATCACCAGTGACAGCAACCCTTCACGCAACAGCTCGGCATGCTGCCGGCTGGCTTCGTGGGTGATCCAGACCGGCTTGACGTCGTGGCTCAGCAGCGCCTGACGGATGCCTGCGGAGCCTGCGCCGGTGTTGTAGATCGCGGTGAGCGCAGGACCTTTAGCCAGGGCGTTGCGCACAGCCCGCTGTGTCCGGGCATCGTCGTCGTAGCACTCCACCGGCCCCTCCACAGTCAGCCCCGGCGCGCGCTCGCGCAGGACCTGGAGGAACCCCTCCACGCGCTCCTGATGGGCCTGATAAAGCAGGGAGTTGGTCAGCAGCAGTGCCCGCCCCGTGGACTGGCCCTGCCATTGACTGAGCAGCCGACCGGCGCTGCGGCCAGCGACGCGGTTGTTGATGCCGATGTAGGTTGCGCCGTCGAGTCCGGAAAGCGCGCTGGTCATCAACACGACCGGTACGCCCAGTGCGATCTGCAGTTTGAGCGCCGTGCGAATGGCGGGGCTGTCATGGGCCACCACGATCAGCCCCTGTCGCGATGTTCGTGGCTTATTGATGAACTCCAGCAATCGCTCCGGATTCTGATCGTTCCAGGTCTGGTGCTGCAGAACCATACGCGAGCGCAGCAATCGTGCCTGATTCTGAAACGCGAGCGTCAGGCGTCGATAGTGGTCGGTGTTGCTTTCCACGATCAGCAGATCGAAGCGCAACAAGCCGTGCACCGGCGAAGGCAGCAGGCGACGCAAGCCCAGGGCCTTGGCCGCCTCCAGCACCTTGCGTCGTTTGACATCCGACACACTGCCGCGCTCATTGAGCACCCGGTCCACGGTACTGAGACTGACCCCCGCCAGCGCGGCGACCTCCAGCAAACCTTTCTTTCGTTTGTCGCTGTCCAACTTCACCCTTCCATACCAAACCGGATGGCGTCCGGCACGCTCGCCTCAAGGAGGGGCCGACTGGTAGGATTCGCCGGGAACCTTGGGCGAAACAGTCGGGAACACAAACAGATAATGACGGGCAAAAAACCAGACAGCAACGGCCGGGGCAGTCGTGGCGTCACCCTGAGTGATGTGGCGAGGCTGGCGGGCGTGGCGCCCATGACCGTGTCACGCTGCCTCAACCAGCCCGAAACCGTGCGCAGCGAAACCCGGCTCAAGGTGCAGCGGGCCATAGAACAGACCGGTTATGTGCCCAACCGTCTGGCCGGCGCGCTGGCCTCCAGCCGCAGTCGTCTGGTGGCCGTGGTGCTGCCGATGGTGACCAATCCGATCTTTTCCGACACCTTCCAGGCCATCAACGAGCGTCTGACCCATGCCGGTTATCAGGTGCTGCTCGGGGTGTCCGGTTATCAGACCGAACACGAACAGCAACTGCTTGAAGTCATTCTCAGCCGTCGTCCCGACGGCATCATCCTCACCGGCACCTTACACACCCCGGCCAGCCGCCATCGGCTGCGCGCCTCCAACGTGCCGGTGGTGGAAACCTGGGACCTGAGCCGCGAGCCGATCGATATGCTGGTGGGTTTCTCTCATGAGAAAGTCGGTCGTGAGGTGGCGCGGCACCTGCTGGGCAAAGGCTATCGCCGATTTGCCTTACTGGCGGTCAACGACCCCCGGGGCTTACGCCGTGCCGAAAGCTTCATCCATGCCTTGGCCGAGCAGGGCATCAGCGATGTTCCGCGTCAGGTCTCGGAGGGGTTGCCCACGCTTGCCCATGGTCGTGCAGGCCTGACGGAGTTGATCGAGCAGGGCGGGATGTTGCCCGACAGCCCGTTGATGGTTGTCTGCACCTCCGACACCATCGCTCACGGTGTGCTCACCGAAGCCGCTGCCCGTGGCATTCGCGTGCCACAGGCGCTGGCAGTGATCGGCTTTGGTGACATGAATTTCGCCGCTCATACCTTCCCGGCGTTGTCGACCGTGCGCATCGACGGCCAGCGCATGGGCGACAGCGCGGCGTCGATGCTGCTGGACCGACTCAATGGCCGCGAGGGCAGCGAGACCGTCCAGGATATTGGCTTCACCCTGATCGAGCGCGATAGCACTTCGATGCTGTCTTAGACCCGATAGCAAGTGCGTCCACATAGGCACATTCGGTTGGTTTGAGAGCGCTACCATCATTCCAATTTTAGATTGTCTGGCAAGCTAGGGTTGTTCTTGTCTCGGTGCTAGGCTATATTTTTGCCAAAGAATGATAGCGCTACCATTTTCTGCCTCGTACGCCTCGGAAAAATAATAATGTCCAAAATCACCTGCGTAAGAACCCTGCGTCTGCCGGAACGCCCAAAGCTGATCTGGCTGGAAATCGAAACCGATGAAGGGCTGATCGGACTCGGTGAAACCTTTCGCGGTGCGGCCACGGTGGAGGCGGCAGTGCATGAACTGATTGCCCCCGGCCTCATTGGTCGTGACTCGCGACAGATCGAAGCGATTTCCCTCGAACTCACTACGCCCTACGTCGGCTACCACAGCGCCAGTGCCGAGATCCGCGCTGCCAGCGCCGTGGATATCGCCCTGTGGGATCTCAAGGGACAGCGTCACGGCATTCCGATTCATGAAGCCCTCGGTGGTGCGTGCCGCGAGCGGATCCGCGTTTACAACACCTGTGCCGGCTACGAATTCAACACCCAGCAGGGCGCACGTCGGGAAATCACCAGCGCCGACCGCGCCCAAGGTCCCTACGACGATCAACTGGCCTTCAGCCGCGATGCTGGCGCCCTGGCCGTCAACCTGGTGGAAGAGGGCTACACGGCCATGAAAATCTGGCCGTTCGACCGTTTCGCCCGTCAGCCAGGGGCCAACACCATCAGCCTGGCCGAAGTGAAGCAGGGCGTCCAAGCCTTCCGCCAGATCCGTCAGGCAGTGGGCAACCGGATTGAAATCATGTGCGAACTGCACAGCTTGTGGGACAGCAGCGCGGCGTTGCGCATCTGCCAGGCCCTCGAAGAATTTGAGCCTTACTGGGTCGAAGATCCATTGTGCAAGATGGACGACGCCCAGGCGCTGGCCGATTTGCGCAACCGCACCCGCGTGCCGATCTGTGCCAGCGAAACCCTCGGCGGCAGCGTGGCCTATCGCGACCTGCTGGCGGTCGGCGCCATGGACTACCTGATGCTCGACCTTGTGTGGTGCGGTGGCTTCACCGAGGCGCGCAAGATCGCCGCCTTGGCTCAGGTCTACAACAAACCGCTCGCACCTCACGACTGCACTGGCCCGGTTGCGTTGTTCGCCGGCCTGCAGATCGGACTGCATGCCCCTACCGCCGTGTTGCAAGAGGTGGTGCGTGCCTCGCTGTCGACCTGGTACGGCGATCTGGTCACGCACCTGCCGCAGATCGTCGAGGGGCATGCGCTGGCGCCGACCCTGCCGGGGCTGGGCACAGCGTTACGCCCCGAAGTGCGCCAGCGACAGGACGCCATCATCCGCGAGACGCGCTCGTGACCCTGCTGCCCTGGTGGGGTATCCGCCGCTGAGGAGCTGCCTGACCGCTCCATGACGCCTGCTGTCCGCTATCGAGAACACAATGAAAAAAATAGATTCTCTGCGGCGTTTCATCGCCGAGCACCGACGTTACGAAGTCATCGTGTTGCTGTTCATCATGATGATCATCAACCAGGGCGACCGCGCCACGCTGTCCGTCGCTGGGGCGAGCGTGTCCCAGGAGCTGGGGCTGAGTCACGCCGAAATGGGCTGGCTGTTTTCCGCATTTGCCTGGGCCTACATGCTGCTGCAACTGCCGGGCGGCCTGGCCATCGACCGCTTTGGCAGCGTCAGGGTGCTGGGGCTGGCGATCATCGCCTGGTCGGCCTTCACCGCAATGATCGGCACCGTGGCGCTGATGCCGGTGGGCCTGGCCTTCTTTGCGGTTTTCGCCCTGCGGTTTCTGGTGGGTGCCGCCGAAGCGCCGTGTTTCCCGTCCAACAGCAAGATCGTTTCGATGTGGTTTCCCACCGCCGAGCGCGGCACGGCAACGGCGATCTTCAATGCCTCGCAGTATTTTGCGGCGGTGGTGTTCACCCCCTTGCTGGCCTGGATCTCCACACGCTGGGGCTGGCCGTGGATCTTTTACGTGATGGGCGCGGCCGGGATTCTGATCGGCATCGTGTTCTTCATCCGCATCAAGGCGCCTGTGGACCACGCCCGCTTAAGCGATGTTGAGCTGGAAACCCTTCGCGAGGGGGGCGCCAATCTGCAGGAGCGTCCAGCCAGCACTGGCGAGCGCCAGAGTTGGCGCCAAGCCTGGGCCAGCGCGCGCGAGTTGCTGGGGCAACGGATGTTTCTGGGGATCTATCTGGCGCAATTCTGCATCAGCACCCTCACGTTCTTCTTCCTGACCTGGTTCCCGGTCTATCTGGTGCAGCAGCGTGGCCTTTCCATACTTAACGCCGGGTTGCTGGCAGCGGTACCGGCGATCTTCGGCTTCATTGGCGGGATCGGCGGTGGGATTGTCTCTGACTGGATGCTGCGCAAAGGCGTGTCGCTGACCCGTGCACGCAAGCTACCGATCTACATCGGCATGGCGCTGTCGATGAGCATGATCCTGTGCAATTACGTGCAGACCGACATGCTGGTGGTGCTGTTCATGGCGCTGGCGTTCTTCGGCAAGGGCATGGGCGCTCTGGGCTGGGCAATCATCTCCGACGTCTCGCCCAAGCGCAGTGCCGGCATGAACGGCGCAATCTTCAACACCTTCGGCAGCGTCGCCGGCATCGTCACGCCGCTGGTGATCGGCTACATGGTGCAGTCCATGGGCTCGTTCAACGGCGCGCTGATTTACGTAGCGCTTAATGCTGCCGGGGCGTTCATCAGTTATATGTTCATCGTTGGCGAGCTCAAGCGGCCAGATGACACGCCCCGCGATGTAGCCACTCCTGTCGTCGTTCAGGAGGCCTGCGCAGGCACTGATTGCCCGGGTCAAAGACGCACTTGAAGGGTTTGCGTCAACCCGGCCCGGCTATACGGCAATTTTTTGAAATTTTTTTCCGTGACGTCCGGTCAGGTTTTTGGGTGACACAGCGGTGCCCATGAGAACTGCGCCGGGCTGTTGCACTGCCGCGAAATAAAGAGAGGGAATTCGATGCTCGATAGACGCAACTTCTGCAAGGCCGCCGTGCTGGCTTCTGGCGCCGCTGCCCTGGCTTCCAGCCATCTTGCCCATGCCGCTGCGCTGATTCAGGCCGGACCGCCGCTGATCGAGGTCGCCAGCCTGGACTGGCTGTGCAATGCGCTCGCGCTGACCTCGGGTGGCCGGCTGTTCGTCGGCCTGCCGCGTTGGCCCGGTTTCGAGAAAACGCCGTCGATTGCCGAGGTGCTGGCCGATGGCACGCTAAAGCCGTTCCCGGGCGGCGAGTGGAACCGGTGGCAACCGGGCAAGTCCGGCGCTAAAGCGCTGGTCAAGATCAACACCATCCATATCTTCGATGACGACACCTTGTGGGCCATCGACCAAGGCGAAGATGCCGGCCCGCACGGCATCAACCCGCATCAGAAAATCCTGCAGTTCGATACCCGCGACGGCACGCTGCTGCGCTCCATCAGCCTGCCGCCGAGCGTATTGCCTGCTGGCGCCAACCTCAACGACTTGCGCTTGGACAGCGACCACGCTTACCTCACCGATTCGGGATTGGGGGCGATCATCATCGTCAACCTGAAAACCGGTGTTGCCCTGCGTCGTCTGGCCGATCATCCGTCGACCAAAATGAACCCCGAGCGCCGTCCTTTGGGCGAACACGCGCAGCCTTTGATGATGCCCGATGGCAGTGATCATCAGGTGCATTCCGATCCGCTGGAGATAAGCCCGGACGGTGCATGGCTGTATTACCAGGCGCTGACCGGTCCGCTGTGGAAAGTACCGACGGCAGCTCTGCGCGATACCCAGATGACCGAAAAGGCGCTGGCAGAGCAGGTCGAGTTCGTCTACGACACCGGAGCGCTGACCGGCACCGCCATCGACAGCGCAGGCAATTTATACCTGGGTGAATACGACAAGCCACGAGTCACCGTGCTCTCGCCTGACGGCAGCTTGCGCGTGGCGGTGCAAGACCAGCGGCTGTGGAATCCCGATGCGATGATCATTTCCAACCAACGGGAGCTTTACATCCCGGTACCGCAGAGTGCGCGCATGGCCTCTAATCGCGGGCCGAACGGCGTGAACGGCCTGCAGTTGCCGTTCAAAATCTACAAAATTCGGCTGCCGACGAGTTTCGGCGGCCGCGAAACAGTCCCTGCGGTGGTCGGTAAGTCTCTGGCGTCCGCATCTTCCTGAAGCCCTGATAAAACCGAGTGAGGTGGGAATGCCTGACGACGTAAGCCTGAACCGAAGAACACTGCTTAAACTCGGCGCCACGGTCGGTGCCGGTCTGGCACTGCCCGCTGTCGGGGCTGCGCAGTTGCCGACATCGGCCAATCGACCTGCGCATCTGATCATCCGCCATGCCACTGTGCTCAGCATGGAACCTGACGCCGCCGTGATGAACGACACCGATGTGCGGCTGCGCGACGGTCGTATCGTGGCGCTCGGCAAAGGCCTGCCGGGTGAGGGCGCAGAGGTGATCGACGCCACGGGGATGATCCTCATCCCCGGCCTGGTGGACAGCCATTGGCATCTGTGGAACAGCTTGTTGCGCAACAGCGCTCCGGCCCCCGGTGGAGAGGCGTTCTTCAAGTCGCAGCTGGCGATCAGCAAGCGTTTCACCCCGCAGATGTCGGCGCTGGGTGTTCGGCTCGGCCTGCTGGAAGCCGTCAACGGCGGCATCACCACGGTCAACAACTGGGCGCATAACTTGCGTAATCCGGCATTCGCCCAGGCTGAATTGAACGCCATGTTCGCCAGCGGCCTGCGAGGCCGGTTCTGGTATGGCTATGCCCAGGACCTGGACGCCACAGCGGCGATGAATTTTGCCGATATCCAGCGAGTGCACGCTCAGCTTCAATCCACGCCTGAGTCTCGAGTAGACCTTGGGATAGCGATTCGCGGGCCGGAGCGCACTCAGCCTGACGTGTGGGGGCCGGAATTTGCGTTTGCCAAAGCCAACGGCCTGCCGATTTCCACGCACATCGCCGTGACGGCAAAAACCCAGAAGGAAAAGGCCGTGCAGCAGTTGGCGGACAAGGGCGTACTGGGGCCTGCCGTGCAACTGGTGCACGCCACTCATGTCGATGCACAAGACATCGCCACCATTGCTCAATCTGGTGCCTCGGTGTGCCTCACGCCCCTGACGGAGATGCGCGTGGGCTATGGGCTGGCACAGGTGGACGCGCTGCACCGGGCGAAGATTCCGGTCACCCTGGGCATCGACACACTGGTGCTGAGCGGCAACGCCAACCCGTTCATGGTGATGCAAACCTTGCTCAATCTGGCCGTTGGCATCAGTGGCAACGAACAGGCGCTGACCGCGTGCGACGTAGTGTTCTGGGCCACTCAGGGCGCGGCGAATGCCATGGGGTTGGGTTCACAGATCGGCTCGATCACCCCCGGCAAACGCGCCGATCTGACACTGATCGACGCTCGCCGGGTGGGCATGATGCCGGTGCTCGACCCCTATGCCAGCGTGGTGCAATCGACGACGCCAGCGGACGTGGATACGGTCATTGCCGATGGTCGCGTGCTCAAGCGTGGCGGCCACTTGCTCAGCGGCGACAGTGCGGCGCTGGGTCGCGAGATAACGGTACAGTTGAAGGCGCTGGGTGTGCGCTGATGTGTCCAGGTCGGCGCTTGATGATGCCGCCAGATTTCAGGTCCTCATGGCCATGGGGCTTACGCCCAGCCGTTGCTTGAACGTGGTCGCCATGTGCGCTTGCGAAGCGAATCCGCAGGCCTGTGCGATGTCTGCCAACCGCTGCTTCGAGTCGCGCAACAGGGTGCGGGCACGCGCCACGCGGCAATCGATCAGGTAGCTGTGCGGGCTTTTTCCGGTGCTTTGGGCAAATACGCGCATGAAGTAACCCTCGGATAACGCCAGCAGGTTCGCCATGTCCTGGACGCTGATCGGCTCGCTTAACCCAGCATCAATGTACTCATCGAGCAGGCGCAGGCGGCGCGCAGTCATCGAGCCGCGCACCACCGCGGGTGATGCCTGATCTTTCGCCATTCGCTGCGCCAGCGACAGCGCCCAGGCCTCCCAGTCATCCGCAGGTGAGGCGTTGAGGAACGCCTTGCGCATGCGCTGGGCCAGCCGCATGGCTTGCGGGTCGATCAGATTATTGAACGCTTCAGGCACTGCCAGGGGGAGGACATCTTTGCGCAGCACGCGCAGGTACTCGCCACCTTCACAGGACCGGGAGAACACGTCACAGCCTGCAGGCACGAAGGCCAGCCCGTTGGGAACGGCGTCGAAGGGGCGAATCCGGTCGCTGCCGATCGCGTGCACGCCGCTCTGACTGTCGAAGGCGAACCCGATGGCCGATTGCTGTGCGACGTAACGCGCTTCATAGGCGCAGGCCGGCAACAGCTCGATCACCCACGGGCCCGCTTCGGCCCGTCTGACCGGGTCGCTGCAGGGGGAAAGTTGGGGCTGCTCATGGACGTTCATGCCGGCCATATTACGCACAGTCTGCATCAAGGTCAGGTCGGTTTTTTGAAAGCCTGCACGTTATACGTTTGCCTAGACTGGGCAAAAACCGGAGGTCACCATGCACTACCTGACGCGAGAAGATATCGAAGACGCCGCCCGCCATATTTATCAGGTGATGCCGCCCACGCCCCAGTATCCGTGGCCGCTGCTGGCCCGGCGTCTGGACTGCACGGTCTGGGTCAAGCACGAAAACCATACCCCCACCGGGGCCTTTAAAGTGCGCGGTGGCATTACCTTCATGCGTTGGCTCAAGTGCGCCTACCCAGGCACCCAAGGCGTCATCGCCGCGACCCGGGGCAACCACGGGCAGAGCGTGGCAATGGCCGCGCAGGCGATGGGGATGCGTACCGTGATCGTGGTGCCGGTAGACAACTCCAGGGAAAAGAACATTGCGATGCGCGGCTTCGGGGCCGAAGTCATCGAGTTCGGCAGGGACTTCGACGAAGCCCGTGAGCACGCCATCCGTCTGGCGAAGGTTCACGGGCTGTTTCTGGTGCCTGCATTTCACCCCGAGCTGGTCAAGGGCGTGGCCACCTATGCGCTGGAGCTGTTCAACGCGGCGCCGGAGCTGCACACGGTGTATGTACCCATCGGCTGTGGCTCGGGCATTTGCGGGGTGATCGCGGCGCGGGACGCGCTCGGTCTGAGCACCGAGGTGGTCGGTGTAGTCTCCTCTGAAGCGGATGCGGCCAAACAGTCGCTGGAAACCGGCGAGTTGCGCGAAACGGCGTCGGCCAATACCTTTGCCGACGGTTTGGCGGTGCGCAAGCCGGTGCCTGAAGCCTTTCGAATCTACGCGGCTGGCGCTGCACGTATTCTGTCGGTGACCGATGACGAGATCGCCGAGGCGATGCGGGTCTATTACTCCGATACCCACAATCTGGCCGAAGGCGCGGGGGCGTCGGCACTCGCCGCGCTGATGCAAGAGAGTGCAGCCATGCGCGGCAAACAGGTCGGGGTGATCCTGTCCGGGGCCAACGTCGACAAAGGGGTGTATGCGAAGGTTATCGGGTAGGGCTTAGTGTCTTCCTGTGGTGCCCAGCCTCTCGGTCCGCAAGGGGCCGCATTTGACGTGCGGCCCCTGCATGCGCCATCAAGCCTGCAGGTACACCACATGGGTGTGGGTGTATTCGTACAAACCGTGCTTGCCGTCGGCGCCCCCGACACCCGATTTGCGAACACCTGCGTGGAAACCCTGCATGGCCTCGAAGTTTTCCCGGTTGATGTAGGTCTCGCCGAAGTCGAGCTCACGAATGGCGTACATCGCCTTGCTCAGATCGCGGGTGTACAGGGAGGAGGTCAGCCCGTACTCGCAGTCATTGGCCAGGGCAATGGCTTCGTCCAGGTCATCGACGATCTGGATGGGCAGTACCGGGCCAAACACTTCCTTGCGCATGATTTCCATGTCCGCGCTGCACCCGGTCAGCACCGTGGGTTGGTAGTGGAAGCCCTGGCCGAGATCGGCGATGTTGCCACCGGTAATTACCGAGGCGCCTTGCTCCTGGGCTTTCTTCACTTTGGCCGCGACGCCGTCCAGTCCCTGGCGATTGATCAGCGGGCCCATTTCCACTGCCGCATCGGCCGATGGATCGCCATAGCGTGTCGCTGCCATCGCAGCACTGATCCGGTCGATGAATTGATCGGCCACCCGGCGCTCGACGTACACCCGTTCTGCGCAGTTGCACACCTGGCCGGTGTTGATGATCCGCGAGTCGCGTATGGCTTTGACCGCCAGATCCAGGTCCGCGTCGGCCAGTACGATGGCTGGCGCCTTGCCGCCCAGTTCCAGGTTCAGCTTGGTGATGTTGGGGGCGGCGGCACTCATGATTCGCGCGCCGGTTTCCACGCTGCCGGTGAAACTGATCATGTCCACTTGCCGATGCGTCGTCAGCGCGGCACCCACCCGGCCATCGCCACTGACCACGTTGAACACGCCTGGCGGAAGATCCACCTCGGCGACCAGTCGGGCGAACTCGAAACAGTTGTTGGGGGTTTCCTCGCTGGGCTTGATCACGATGGTGTTGCCAGTGACCAGCGCCGGGGCCATCTTGCGGGCGATCAGGAAGAACGGGAAATTCCACGGCAGAATGCCCGCGACCACGCCCAAGGGCTTGCGAAACATGAAGATATTTTCGCCAGGGCGGTCGCTGGTGATGATCTCGCCCTCGATGCGTCTGGCCCACTCGGCCATGTAGTCGAGATAGTCGGCAGTGAAATTGACTTCCACCTCGGCCAGACCATGGACCTTGCCCTGCTCCAACGTGATGGTGCGGGCAAGGTGGGCGACGTTTTCCCGCAGTTTGTTGGCGATCTTGCGCAGATAGCCTGCGCGGTCATTGGCCGGGCGACGGCCCCACGCTGCTTGTGCCGCGCACGCCGCGGCCAGCGCGCGGTCCACTTCATCAGCGTCCGAGGCCGGCACCCTGGCCAGCAGCGCGCCGGTGGCGGGGTTGAGCACATCGAAATGCTCGGTGCTCTGGACGAACTCGCCATTGATGTAGTTCTGGTAGACAGGTACTGAGGTCATGGTCTGGCTCCTTTTCATTCAATAAGTCTTCGATGCCACGCCTTGTTCGGTGTCGCGATAGCGCGCCAGATTGCTCAGTGCGGCCTGGCGCATCAGGCTGATGTCTATTGCCACGGCGATGAACTGGCAGCCCCAGCTTTGATAGCGGCGGGCGTCTTCTTCGGCAGGGGCCAGAATGCCGCTGACCTTTCCGGCGGCGAGGGTGGCATCGATGGCGTGTCTGATTTTTTCCTGCACTTGGGCATGGGACGGGTTACCGATATGCCCCAGGCCGGTGGACAAGTCCGCCGGGCCGATGAACACCGCGTCCACGCCCTCGACGGCGGCAATTTGCGCCACGTTGTCGACGCCGGTGCGGGACTCGACCTGCACGATCAGGCACAGCTCTTCATGCGCCGTATTGATGTAGTCGGGCACAGCGTCCCAGCGGGTGGCGCGGGTCAGGCCGCCGCCGACACCGCGGATGCCATGGGGCGGGTAACGCGTGGCCTGCACCAGCGCCCGCGCCTGGTCTGCGGTTTCGACCATGGGAATCATCAGGCTCTGGGTGCCAATGTCCAGCAATTGCTTGATCAGCACCGGGTCGTGGCCGACAGCGCGTACGATCGGCGCCGTGGCATAGGGCGCGACCGCCTGCAGCTGGGCAAGGATCGACGGCACTGTATTGGGCGCGTGTTCGCCGTCGATGAGCATCCAGTCGTAGCCGAAGCTGGCGGTGATTTCCGCAGCGTAACCGGTGGCGAAACCGGCCCAGATTCCGTACAGCGGATCGTTATTGGCCAGCGCGGCCTTGAAGGGGTTGCGGGGCATTTTCATGAAAAGATTCCTGTAAATCGAATGTAGCCAGATGAACAGCGCCGAACCCTGCAGCATCCGGCGATGACCGGGGCAATCAATGCTGGTAAGGGCGATGCAGCTGACATTGCGGGTTAAGGGTCACGCCAAAGCCCGGTTGATCGAGTCTGGACAGGCGCATGCGACCGTTCTCGGGCACAGGTTCGCCCAACAGCTGTGGGTGGAACATGGGCACGACCTCATCGGCCTTCGGCGCCATCATCAGAAATTCGGCGAACGGGCTGTTGGTGCGCGTGGCGACGAAGTGATAGCTGTAGACCGATGAGCCATGGGGCACGACCATCGCGCTGTGCGCGTCGGCCAGCGCCGAGATCTTGAGCAGTTCGGTAATTCCGCCGCACCAGCCGACGTCCGGTTGAATGATGTCGCAGCAGCCCATCTCCAGCAGCATGCGAAAGCCCCAGCGCGTAGCTTCGTGTTCGCCAGTGGTGACCAGCATGCCAGGCGGTACGGCTTTCTTCAGTGCCGCATAGCCCCAGTAATCGTCTGGCGACAACGCTTCCTCGATCCACTTCAGACCGAACTCCTGGGCGCCATGGGCCAGCCGGGTGGCGTAGTTCAGATCCAGGCTCATCCAGCAGTCGAGCATCAGCCAGAAATCCTTACCGACCCGCTCACGCATCACAGCCAGTTCTTCAAGGTTTTTGCGCAACCCTTCTTCGCCCTCGGCAGGGCCGTGGTGCAACGGTAGCTTGCCGCCGATAAAGCCCATTTTCTGCGCAAGGTCGGGACGCGCACCGGTGGCGTAGAACTGCAATTCATCGCGCACCGCGCCGCCGAGCAACTGGTGCACCGGCTCCTTGCGCACTTTGCCGAGCAGGTCCCACAGCGCCAGGTCAATGCCGGAAATGGTGTTGATTACCAGGCCCTTGCGCCCGTAGTACTGGGACGCGAAGTACATCTGGTCCCAGATGCGCTCGATATCGGTGACCCTGGCGCCTTCGACGAAACGAGCCAGGTGTTTTTCCACGATGTAGGCCGCAGGCTCGCCTCCGGTGGTGACCGAGAAACCGACATTGCCTTCAGAGTCTTCGATCTCGACCACCAGCGTGCCGAGCACGTTGATCCCGAAGCTGCGACGGCTCTGGCGGTACTCGGGATATTTGCTCATGGGCGTGGCGATGTGGTCGTCGATCCAGTGGCCGTCGCCTTGATCGTGATAGTCAGCGCCACCACCGCGGAGAACGAAAGCACGCACGTGTTTGATGGTAGGAGTGGCCATGATTGATTCCTTTTGCTCAGAGCTGGAAGGTGGGTTGCTGATGAGGCGTTGCCGCGCGGGGAGGGCGAATGCCCATCACCAGAGCGGCCGAGATCAGGCTCGTGACGGCCAGCAGATAGAGGCCCGCTGCCGGGGAGTGAAAGGCTCCTTCTGCCCAGTTTTTCAGGATCGGCGCGACGAACCCGCCCAGGGCGCCGAAGGCGTTGATCAGGGCGATGGCCCCGGCGGCGGCCGAGCCTGCCAGGAAGCTGCCGGGGAAGGTCCAGAACACCGGCTGCACGGCGATAAACCCCGACGCCGCGAGACAGAGCGCCAGAATCCCCAGCAAAGGGCTGCTGAAAGTAACCGACGCCGCGATGCCCAGCCCCGAGACCAGCAGCGTCAGGGCTGCTATTACGCGGCGCTGGCCGGTGCGGTCGGCCAGGCTGGGGATCTTCCAGGCGGCCAGCAATGCACACAACCACGGCACGGCGCTGACCAGACCGACTGTCAGGCCGACCTTGGCTCCCAGCAACCCGGCCACTTGGGCGGGCAGGTAAAACACCACGCCATACACGCTGGCCTGGATCAGCAGATAAATCAGACACAGGTACAGGACTGCCGGTTGCGCCAACACTTTGAGCAGACTGCCGTGGCCCTGCTTCTGGCTGTCCTCTGCCTCCAGCACGGCTTGAAGCTGAGTGCGTTCCTGTGCGGTCAACCATTTGGCGTCGGCAGGGCGATTGTCCAGATAGAAATACGCCCACACGCCGACTGCCGTGGCCATCAGGCCTTCCACTGCAAACAGCCATTGCCAGCCGTGGGTGCCCATGAAACCGTCCAGCTCAAGCAACAGGCCGGAAAGCGGGCTGCCAAAGATGAATGCCAGCGGAGCGCCGAAGTAGAAGAACCCCATGGCTTTACCCCGTGCCGCGCCAGGAAACCAGTAGGTCAGGTAGAGAATCACGCCGGGGAAAAATCCAGCCTCCGCCACGCCCAGAAGAAAGCGCAAGACATAGAAGCTGGTTTCGCTGTGAGCGAAGACCATGGCCGCGGAAATCAGGCCCCAGGTCACCATGATCCGGCACATCCACAGGCGAGCGCCGACCTTGTGCATGATCAGATTGCTGGGGACTTCCAGCAGTGCGTAACCGGCGAAGAACACGCCGGCGCCGAAGGCGAACGCAGTGTCGCCAATGCCGGTATCGGCCTGAAACGCCTGCTTGGCGAAACCGACGTTAGCCCGATCCAGGAACGCCATGATGTACATCAGCAACAGGAACGGCAGCAGCCGCCAGGAGACCTTGCGCAGCAAGGACACAGGAAGAGCGTTCACGTCAGTTTCCTTTTTTTGGAATTATTCGACTGCGTAGGGGCTGGACAAGCGAATGCTAGGCACGGCAAGCCTGCGTTGGGCCTCGACAGGGCTCGGAAGGTGTTGTAACTGAAGGGTTTCGGGACGTCGTAGGCAAAGGCGACAGGCAAGCGCGCAGGGATGACATGTTCGTGCACCTCGATGGGTGTGGTTTTCTTGTAGGACGGACTGTACTGCGTGGCTCTGATGCCTGACTAATCGAATTAAGCTTATAGTTGATACCTTCAGGTTATCGATCAGGAGAGCAGCATGAGTGTCGAGCGATCCCCGCAGCAACTGTTCAGCCGCCTGCGTTACAAGCATCTGCAGATGCTGGTGGTGCTCGGCTCTAGCCTGAACATGCACCGTGCATCGTTGAGCATGAACATGTCGCAACCGGCAGCGACCCGCATGTTGCAGGAAATCGAAGACATGTTCGGTTGCGAGCTTTTCGAGCGACTGCCAAGGGGCATGCGCCCCACGGCACTGGGTCGCGAGCTGTTGCGCTTTGCCGAGGCCGCACTTAGCGGTCTGGACCGTGCGGCGGCGGACCTTGCCGCACGCAAGCAGGGCGGATACGGCTACCTCTCCATCGGCACGATCATGGGCGCGGCGCCGGATCTGGTGATGAACGCCGTGGCCGAAATAAAGGCCCTTAATCCGCAGCTACGGATCCGCATCATGGGCGACACCAGTGACCAGGTGGTTCAGCTACTGGAACAGGGGCGCGTGGACATTGCTGTCACCCGGCGCAATCGGGCCAATGATCGTGAGCACTATGAATTCGAACCCCTGGGCAATGAACGCTTGATCGCAGTGGTGCACAGCGGTCATCCACTGGCCCGACGGCGCAAGTTGAACTGGGAGGAGCTGGTCAGGGACTGGCCGTGGATTCTCCAGCCGGAAACCAGTCCGGCGCGCATTGCGATCGAGCAGGCGCTGGAGCGTCTGGAACTGCCCATGCCTGCCGACATCATCGAATGCAGTTCGGTGTACTCAATGCAGCAACTGGTGCAGTTGACCGACGCCCTCATGGTGTTGTCGGAATCGGCGATGCGCGACTACCTGAGGATGGGGCTGGTCAAGGCCTTGCCGGTCGCACTCGATGCGCAGATGGCACCCTTCGGCCTGCTGCGGCGCAAGGATGAGCCGGTGAGTCGGGAGCTGCAGCATTTCATTGACCTGCTGCGCAAGCGCGCACTCGAGTCTTCCTGAAATGCACCAAACGCATCACTCTTCCCAATATATGGGCTAACCCGTCACATATTGAGGTGGCGTTCGATCTGGTCTATGGTGGCCTGGCACTTTGGTTCGTCTCATAACAAAACAAGAGAGTCCGCCATGCCACAGTCAATTGCCGATGCCGGCCTGCACGCCAGCACCCTGAAACGGCTCAACCTGAAGTTGATACCCTTTCTGATGCTGCTGTACATGGTCGCCTACATAGACAAGTCGAACATCTCGGTCGCGGCGTTGCAGATGAACGCCGAACTGGGCCTGACCGCACAGATGTACGGCATGGGCGTCGGCCTGTTCTTTCTCACCTACATTCTGCTTGAAGTCCCCAGCAGCGTGATCCTTACACGGGTCGGCGCTCGTCGCTGGATAGCGCGGATCATGATCACCTGGGGCATCGTCGCGGCCGGCATGAGCCTGGTGCAGAGCGCCAACCAGTTGTATGGCATGCGCCTGCTGCTGGGCGCGGCCGAAGCCGGTTTCACGCCGGGAATCATCTACTACCTGTCCCAGTGGTACCCACGCAGTGACCGGGCCAAGGCCATGTCGTTCTTCTATATCGGTGCCGCGCTGGCTTCGGTGATCGGGCTGCCGCTGTCCGGTGCCTTCCTGCATCTGGATGGTTACTTTGGCGTCAGTGGCTGGCGCTGGCTGTTTCTTCTGGAAGGCATCCCTGCGGTTGTATTAGGCGTGGTGGTGCTGCGCTACCTGCCCGACTCTGCGGCTCATACCCACTGGCTTGAGCCCGATCAGAAGGCCTGGCTGAGCCGTACCATTGCAGCCGAGCAAGCCCGGACACCGGTCTCCCACCACGCAGGCTGGCAGACGGCATTTCGCAGTCGCCAGGTCTGGCTGCTAAGCGCGTTCTGGCTGTTGCAGGCATTCGGTACCATCGGCGTCACGTTGTTCCTGCCGCTGATCGTCAAGTCCGTTTCAGGCCAGGCCTCGTTCACCGTCAGCGTGCTGTCGGCCTTACCTTTTCTGTGTGCCTGCGTGTTCATGTATTTCAATGGCACACATTCCGATCGCCATGGCGAGCGCGGTTGGCATCTGGGTTTGCCATTGATGATTGCCGGAGTGTTGCTTGCCACCGCCGTCGCCACCAGTAATGCCTGGTTTGCTTATGTATTGCTGGTGTTGGCAGTGGGGTTGAACTGGGCCGCCACCCCGGTGTTCTGGGCGACCACCACCGAGTACCTGTCAGGCGTCGCTGCGGCTGCGTCGATCGCACTGATCAACTCCATTGCCAATATCGCAGGCCTCGGGCTGCCACCGGTGATGGGCTGGATAAAGGACGCCACGCAGACTTACGACTTTGCGCTGTTACTGGTGGCCGTGGCCTTGATCGCAGGTGGGTTGCTGGGGCTTTACATCGCCCGTACGCCGCGTTCCACGCCACCGGTTACGACCGGGTCGCCGCAAGGGGCGGGCGAGACAAACCCGCTGCAGCATCAGGGGCGGGGATAAAGACGCTGCCTGCCCGAACCTGCGCCGCAAGGGGCAGAACCACCGCGTACTCTCTTGCGCCGATACTCTCAGGTTATCGGCGCTAACCAAAAATCGATTAGTCACGTATCGCACCGGCCCCTACAGTCTGTTGCTAATAACAACAACTCTGGACGGAATCGGGCATGACTGCTGACCGTTATACCGGCCCCACCATCGATAGCCACATCCATTTTTTCGATGCCTCACGCCCTGAGGGCATTCCCTGGCCTGAGCCGAATCATCCACTTCACGGCAGCGCGCTCCCGGATACCTATTGGCAGCTCGCCGAGCCACACCGGATCAGCGCTGCAATCGTGGTGGAAGCCAGCCCCTGGCGTCTGGATAACCACTGGCTGCTGACAACGCTGCGCCACAGCCCGCGCCTGTTGGGCTTCATCGGCAACCTATCGCCTTTCGATGCGCAGTTCGATCAGGACCTGAGTCACCTGGAGGCCGAGCCACGATTTCTCGGGTTGCGCTACGGCAATCTCTGGGACCGTGACCTGCTCGACGACCAGACCCGGCCCGGCTTCATCGACGCGATGAAGCGCCTGGCGGCCAGCGGTCGCACGCTGGACAGCGCCAATCCCGACCCACGTCTGATCAAGGGCCTGCTGCGTCTGAGCGACGCCGTGCCGACGTTGCGCATCGTCGTTGACCATTTGCCCAATGCGGCGGTGCCTGAAGGGCAACTGGCCGATTTTCAACGCGATGTATATGCCCTGGCGCAGCGGCCCAACGTATTCGCCAAGCTGGCGCAAATCCCCCAACTCAATGCCGGAGCACTGGTGACCGACCCAGGGTTCTATCGCGATCGGCTGGCCTACCTGTGGGACGCCTTCGGTGAGCATCGCTGCTTCTTCGGCAGTGACTGGCCCAACAGCAACTCCCTCGCTGATTTCGGCAGCACCTTGCAACTGGTCAGGCAAAGCGTGGCTGACAAGCCGCTTGCGGTGCAGGAGAACTTCTTTCTGCACAACGTCGGCAACGCCTATCCGCTGCCCACCTCCACGGAGCGACGCTGATGCCGGTGCGTGCCTTTCGCATGAAGCTTGAGACCGGGCAGGCCGAGGAATACCACAAGCGCCACGATCAGATCTGGCCGGAACTGATCGATGCCTTGCGCACGGCTGGCGTGGTGGACTACCGGATCTTTCTCGATCCCGAATCGTTGGCGCTGTTCGCCGTGCTCACCCATGCAGACCAGCACTTGCTGGACCAATTGCCGACCCTGCCAGTCATGCAGCGCTGGTGGCGTTTCATGCAGTCGATCATGGCGAGCCATCCCGACACCTCACCCATCACCGTCGAGTTGCAGCCGATGTTCAGCCTCAATCAAGACTGAACACGGCGCATAACCGATAGCGACGCCAATAACAATAAAGGGCATACAACGTGGAAATCATTCTGCTGGGCGTGTTGCTGCATTTCATCGGAGGAGCGGCCTCGGGCAGCTTCTACATTCCTTACAAGAAGGTGCGAGGCTGGCATTGGGAAAGTTATTGGATCACCGGTGGGCTGGCTTCCTGGCTGATCGTGCCGCTGGTTGCCGCACAACTGACGGTGCCCGGATTCATCGACATCCTGCGCCAAGCGGACAGTTCCACCTTGTTCTGGACTTATCTGTTCGGCGTGTTGTGGGGCATTGGCGGGCTGACGTTCGGCCTCACCATGCGCTATCTGGGCCTGTCGCTTGGCATGTCGTTGGTCATGGGCCTGACGTCGGCGCTGGGCGCCTTGATGCCAACGCTGTACCGCGACCTGTTCACCGACGCGAGGACAGGGACACTGAGCGAGATGATCAGCAGTGCGAGTGGCAGTTGGGTGCTGTGGGGCGTTGCTGTCTCGTTGGTGGGCATCGGCTTGTGTGGGCGGGCCGGGGTGCTCAAGGAAAGAGAAGTATGCGAAGAGACCAAGTTCGCCAGCGTCAGTGAGTTTTCCCTGGGCAAGGGTGCGTTGGTCGCGGTGATTTCCGGGGTGCTCAGCGCCTGTTTCAGCTACGGCATCACCGCAGGTCGTCCCTTGGCTGAGGCCGCGGTCCAGCAGGGGGCCAACAGCCTGTTCCAGAACAATGTGACCTTCATGGTGATCATGTGGGGCGGGCTGACCACCAATGCCATCTGGTGCCTGTGGCTGAACAAGCGCAACCGCAGTTTTGGCGACTACACCAACACCCAAACGCCGCTGCTGCGCAATTACCTGCTGGTCGCCAGCGCCGGAACGCTGTGGTTTTTGCAGTTCTTCTTCTATGGCATGGGCGAAACCCGGCTGCACAACGACGCCAGTTCCTGGGTTCTGCACATGTCGTTCATTATCATCGTGTCCAATTGCTGGGGGCTGTATTTTCGCGAGTGGCAAGGCACCAGCGCCGCGAACAAGGCCGTACTGGTGGCGGGCATTGTGGTCATTCTCGCCGCCATCGGCATGGTGGGTTACGGCAACTACCTAAGCTGAATCCAGTCTGGATTTCTGTCTTCGTCCATCTATCCACCTATCCCACCTATCCCATCTATCCCATCTAGGAGTTTCCTATGTTACTGGCAGGCAAAACCGTCATCATCACCGGCGCGTCCCGCGGAATCGGTCGGGCAGCGGCCAAGGAATGCGCAAGGCAAGGAGCTCGCGTGGTCATTGGTCACAGTGGCAGCCAGCAGGGCACTGAAGCGGCGCACAGCCTGATCGAGGAAATCGCGGCCTTCGACGGCAAGGCCATTGAGGTGGGCAGCGATGCCGCCGATTCCGACACCGGGGACCGACTGGTTGCCGGGGCGCTGAAGGCGTTTGGCAGCGTAGATGTCTTCGTCAATAACGCGGGCATCTGCCCGTTCCACTCGTTCCTCGACATGCCTCGCGAGGTTTACCTTAAAACCGTCAATACCAACCTCAACGGCGCCTATTTCGCGGTTCAAGCGGCGGCCAACCAGATGAAAAACCAGGGCCGGGGCGGAGCGATCATCGCCGTCAGTTCAATCAGTGCCCTGGTGGGCGGCGGCATGCAGACCCACTACACACCGACCAAAGCCGGGCTGCATTCACTGATGCAGTCCTGCGCCATTGCGCTCGGGCCGTACGGCATCCGCTGCAACTCGGTATTGCCGGGCACCATCGCTACCGACATCAACAAAGAGGACCTGGCCGATGAAGAAAAGCTGGCCTACATGACGTCGCGCACGCCACTGGGCCGCCTCGGCGATCCGCACGATGTCGCCGGGCCTATCGTGTTCCTTGCCTCGGACATGGCCAGCTACGTCACTGGCGCATCGCTGCTGGTGGACGGCGGGTTGTTCGTGAATCTGCAGTAACGCATCTTGGTCTCGGGCAGGTGATGGTCAGCAGGCCCGAAAATTCAGCGCTCCGTGACCGAAATTTCGCTGGCGAACGCGAGCATCGACTTTGCCAGTGCCTGCGGTGTCTGCAGGGGCATCAAGTGCCCCGCGTTGGCAATGATCTCCAGCCGGTGTTGCGTAAATGCTGCCAGGGTTGTGCGGCGCTGTTCGTCTGCGCCAGGCACCTGCTGATCCGCATCGCCGCAGACCAATAGCACCGGGTAGTCGATTGTGCCGAGGCGTTGACTCCAATCCTCGCGACTGCCGTGCTCGACCCATGCGCGCCAGGCGTTGAGGTTGACCCGTTGCGCATCGGCGATTGCCACCTCTCGGGTGTCGTCCGCAAGCCGGATCGCGCTGGCCTCATCGATGAAGGCCTCGGCCTCGGCCCGGGTCTTGCCGTACTGACGTTGCTTGTCGCGATCAGCGTCTGTCATGGGTTGCGGGCTCGGCGGCGACGGGGCCACCAGCACCAGGCCGCGCAGATAATCAGGCCGGCGTGATGCCAGAACCGCCGCAACCTTGCCGGTCATGGAATGGCCGACAAGAATGCAGTCGCTCAGCCCCAGTTGCCGAATGGTGAGATCGACGTGCTCGACCATCGCCTCGACGTCATAGCCCTCCACGTGTGCGGCATCGCCGAATCCCGGGGTGTTGAGCACGACGCAGTGATGCCTGGCGTCCAGATAGGGCAGGGTGGGGAACCAGGTGCGGTGCGAGCCGCCGAGCAAATGCATGAGAACGAACGTAGGCGATCCTTGGCCTTGTCTTGCGTGTGGGAGCATGGGGAGCACTCGTTGAGGTAGGGCGGGTGAAATGACCGGCGAAAACTGAAGTCGCGCCCGTACGCGGACGGCTCAGGCCGGCCAGTGCCAGCCGATTTGCAGATTCAGGTCAAGATGACCGCCGCATCCGGGGCCTTGCCCGTAGCAAAGGAACCGGTGATGCGCCAGCTTGCGACGTCAACCACCGCGATTTTGTCCGACTCCAGCGACAGGTACAGCACGTCACCTTTAGGCGACAGGTTCAGACCCGGTGCAGCGGCCTCGAGCGGCAGGTGTTTTTCTTCCTTCAGGGTGTCCGGCCGCAGAAGGCTGAGACTTTTGTCGGCCTGGTTCGAGACGATCAGCCGGCCATCAGGAAGCGACACCACGCGCACGGCTTCACCGCGCAGCTGGGTCTGTTGCCGGTGTTCAAGCGTTGAAGCATCGAAGGCGTGCAGCGCCCCCTTGTAGCGGTCGATGACATAGAACGTCTGTTCATCGGCACTCAGGCAGGCGCCTTCGGGGGCTTGCCCGATCAACCGTTTCACGGGGTTGAAGGTGGGGTCGTGGGGGTTAAGCATGATCACCATGCCGGACAGTGTGTCCGCGACGTAGGCGCGTGTTCCGTCTTTTCTCAACACGAAATAGTGACTGCGCGTGCCGCCCACCGCAACGATCTGGCTGGGGTATTCGTCCGAGGAAGGATTGTCGAAACGGATCATCACCGAGTCGGTTTCACTGAGCACGTACAGCCGCCCGGCGGCGTCCATCCGTATGCCGTGCAGACGATGGTACGGCGTGAGGTCGAGGGTGCGGACGACCTTTTTCGCCAGCAGATCGATGACGAACACCTGATGCCCGCCTTCACCGGGTGCGAGCCACTTGCTAACGCCATATTGGGCGACGTAGGCAAATCCGCCTTGCGCATCCGCGACGATCTCGTGGGGCTGGTTGGCGAGGGCGATATGCGCCAAAGGCTGCCCCTTGGGTAGCTGATAGAAGCTGACTCCGGGTGCCTCTTTCTCTACCAGCACCATGAGCGGTTCCGCCAACGCTGCAGCGGCGAAGGCTGGTAGAAACGGCAATGCACTGCTGACGGCTATCATCTGCAGCACCTGGCGGCGGTCAAAACGGCTCATGGCTTATCCTCGATGGCTCTGGAACATGCATGTTGAGGGCGTGACCCAGTTGGTTTCATCTGATTCAGACTGATTTCTGGTCCGCGTCACGCTGCGGAACGCGCAGTACGACCTTGCCATGCACGTGCTGATTGGCGATATAGTCCAGCGCCTTGACCGCATCGCGCAGCTCGAAGGTCTCGGCGATGACAACCTTCACCTGCCCTGCGGCCACATACGAAGCGATTTCGGCCAACTCGCGACCGTCGGGACGGGTGATGAAAAGTGTCCCCGTCTTGCCCTGCGCCTGAGGATGATGGGCGTCGGGCATTTCCAGCGTCGACACCAGCCTCCCACCTTCCCCCAGCACCTGCCAGGACCGGGCCTGGGTCTGGCCGCCAATGAGGTCGATCACCAGGTCGAAGTCCTCACAAATGTCCTCGAATCTTTCCTGCTTGTAATCGATCGCCCGATCGACGCCCAGTTTGCTCAGAAACGCCAGGCTGTCTCCGGACGCCGTGGCATAGACCTGTGCACCCTTGATACGCGCCAATTGAACAGCGAAATGCCCCACACCGCCGGTGCCACCATGGATGAGCACTTTTTGCCCGCGTTCGAGATGGCCGTGCTCTACCAGCGCTTGCCAGGCCGTGTGCGCTGCCAGGGGGATGGCCGCTGCGTGACGCCAGTCGATGGAGGAGGGTATGACGGCGAGATGGGTGGCCGGCACCCGGGAATACTGCGCGTAGCCACCATCGGCACCGATCATGGCGAAGACGCGGTCACCCACCTGAAAACCTTCCACGCCTTCACCGACAGCCTCGATCAGCCCTGCGACTTCGCGGCCAAGCGTCAGCGGCAATTTGTCGGCCTTGACCTGGGGATACTCGCCTTCGCGGATTTTGTAATCGACCGGGTTCACGCCGACCGCCAGATTACGGACCAGCACCTCGCCAGCCTGGGGCTGGGGAATGTCCACATCGCTTACCGACATGGTTTCTGGACCACCGAAGTGATTGATACGGATAGCAATCATGCTTGAACCTCTTCGTCCGATTATGAGCCCTGGTCTGGGTCAGGTTTTATGGGTATTGAACACTTGCGTCTCTGGGTGTGTTTCGAGCATTCCAAGGCCGTACCCGTCCAGTGCAGAACGCAAGTGTTTGCTGATTCAGTGGGAATCGCTCAACCCTTGGACTTCGAAGGATCGGCACTTCGTGGGTAGGTACGCTCTTCCTGAAGGGTGCCGTCCTCCTTGTGAATTTTCACGGAAGCGGTCTTGCCGTCCAGAAATTCGGTGGCCAGGGAGATGATCTCTGCCTTGGTCGCGGCGGTCTTCGAGGCACGCTCTGCTCCCTGTTTGGTGAGTGCCCAGCCCTTGTCGGTTTTGGTGATGTGGTAGTTGTCCATGTGTGTTCTCCAGGTGTGTCGATTGAGGTTGTTGGTTGTAGTCACTAAAGACCGACACGACGGCGCATGTCAGCGGTGATGGTTTGCCGGGTCTCGGGCAGGTCTGCCCATGGATCGCTTTTCAGCTTGCCCAGGCGTTCATGGATGTTATGGATATTCCAGACATTCGCGCCCTTGAGCTCGTCCAACTCCTCGCGAAAGATCGGTACCGACACCGGCAAGCCTTCCCGCGTACGCACCGAGTAGGCGCAGATGGTGGTAGCGCCAAGGCCGTTGCGAAGGTAGTCGATGAAGATGCGCCCGACGCGGTTCTTCGGCCCGGAAACTGCCGAAAAGCGATCAGGCAATAGCTTGGCGATGTGTTTGACGATGGCATGACTGAAGTCCTTCACAGCGTCCCAGTCAGCCTTGGGCGTCAGCGGTACAACCAGGTGAACACCCTTGCCGCCACTGGTCTTCAGAAATGTTGTAAGGCCCAGTTCATCCAATACGGCCAGGGTGAGCTGAGCGGCCTCCACCATGCTTTTCCAGGGCAGCGCAGGGTCGGGGTCGAGGTCGAGGACAAAGCGGTCAGGACGTTGCAGGTCCCTGGAGACGGCATTCCAGGTGTGCAGCTCCATCGCGCTCATCTGCACCGCGCCGATCAGGGCTTCGATGTTGTTGATCAGCATCACCGGATGCCCGGTGTATTCCTTGCCCATGGTTTCGATGCCGGGGATTGCCAGCCGGTCAGCGTTCTTCTGGAAAAACAGCTCGCCGCCGATGCCTTCCGGGGCTCGGACCAGGGCCACAGGCCGATTCGCCAGCTGGGGCAACAACCAGTCGGAAACGCTGATGTAGTAATCGGCCAGGTCGCGCTTGGTCGAGGAGCTGGTGGGGTCTATGACGCGCTCGGGATGTGTCAGGCGGATTTTTCCGCGGGTCGCGGCAGCGCCGGTTTTTTTGTCTTTGGAACTGGTTTTCGGGACTGTCGGTCGGCTGCGCTTTGCGCTTGGGGGCTCCTCGGGCGGCGGAGCAGGGCGTTCTTCAGTGATCGATGTCGCCGGCTTGTCGTTGCGCAAGCCTTGGAAAACGGCGTGCCTGACCGAACCTTCCTTGGTGATGTCGGCAAAGGCGACTTCAGCCAGCAACTCAGGTTTGAGCCAATGCACACCCTTGGCTTCGAACCCGGTGGGCGGGTTGACCACCGCAGCCTGCTTGGCCTCCAGCGGCAGCAACTGATCGTAAATGCTGTTCAGTGTGATTTCATTGAAACCGGTCCCGACCTTGCCTGCGTATCGCAATTCGCCGCTTTCGGCATTGTGCAGGCCCAGCAGAAGTGCACCGAACTTGCTCCGCGCGCCCTTGGGATCGCTGTAGCCGACCACCACGAATTCCTGCCTGCGTTTGCATTTGAGCTTGATCCAGTCATCGCTGCGTCGGGAGACATAAGGACTACCGACACGCTTGCCGATCAGGCCTTCCATGTTCATCTGGCAGGCGCTGTTGAGCAGCGCATCGGGCGTTTCGGCAAAATCCTCGGAAAACCTCAGCACCTCTTCGGTATTCGGTTCCAGCACTTTGCTCAGCGCCGCGCGCCGCTGCTCGATCGGCACTTCGCGCAGGTCCGCGCCGTTGAGAAAGGGCAGGTCGAACAGATAATAGATGATGTTGCCGCTGCGCTCGGTTTCGAAGGCGTTTTGCAGTGCCTGAAAGTCGGGAACGCCGTCTTCGTTGGCAACCACCATCTCTCCGTCAAGCCAGGCGTTGTCCAGCCCCAGCGCGGCGATTGCCTCGGCCTGGCGCGGCAGCTTATGGGTCCAATCGTGGCCATTGCGGGTGAACAATTGCACCTGGCCCGCGTCGACGCGGGCCATGACCCGGTAGCCATCGAATTTGATTTCGTAACGCCAATCGCCTTCGGGCGCTGACTCGACCAGGGTCGCCAGCTCGGGCTTGATGCTCTCGGGCAGCGCCGCCTTCAGGGCTGCGCTGAGTGGGATTTTGGCAGGCGGCTTCTTCGCGGACGGATCTTTCTTGACAGATTGGGAGGTCGCCGTTTTGCCTTTGGCTTTTTTCTGCGGATCGCTTACCCGAATCCATGTCGGCGCGTGGTCACTGGCATGAGCCTCACCGCGCACCCAGGCGTCGACACCGGCGTCTTCAAGGTGAGGCGCCAGCTTGGGGTTGAGCAGCAGATGATCGATTCGCAACCCGGAATTTTTTTCCCAGTGCTGCCGGAAATAATCCCAATAGGTATAGATGCGCTCTTCGGGATACAGGTGCCGAAGAGAATCGACCCAGCCTTGACCCAGCAAACGCTTGTAGCAATCGCGGCTTTCCGGCTGCAGCAAGGCGTCCTTCAGCCATGACCTGGGACTATAAATGTCTTCATCGGTCGGCACCACGTTGAAATCGCCCGCCAGCACCACCGGGTGGTCGCTGGCTTGCAGCGATTTCGCGTGTTCGATCAGGTGCTCGAACCACCTGAGCTTATAGTCGAACTTCGGGCCTGGCCGGGGATTGCCGTTGGGCAGGTACAGACAGGCCACGATCACGCCGTGGGCAGCGGCTTGCAGATAGCGCGCCTGAGTGTCGTTCTCTTCTCCTGGCAGTCCCTTTTGAATCAACAGTGGTTGCGCATCACGGGCAAGGATGGCTACGCCGTTCCAGGAAGGCTGGCCCAGGTGCAGGGTCCCGTAACCTGCCGCCTCCAGTTCACGGGCCGGAAACGCTTTGTCCGGCGCTTTGAGCTCCTGCAGACAGACCACATCCGGCCGCTCACGCTCAAGCCATTGCAACAGATTCGGGAGCCGCGCGCCGATGCCGTTGACGTTGTAGGTTGCTATCTTCAGGGTCTGCATTCCCTTTGTCCCTTCAATTTGCCGGAAGCCTGTTTGCCGGAAGTCTGTTCATCAGAGGCGCGCCTGCCCAATGAGTTCGCGATTTATCGGCCTTACCCCACCGTTTGCGAAATTCACCGAACCACGTTGCCTGTGCGTCCTCGAACCTACAGGCGGCGACTCATTCGCGGCCATTGGAGGTGCATATGAACAGTGAAGCGAATTCGCAAGGCAGCATCCCGGCTCAGCCTCTTGAGCCCGGACGCCCGGACGTCATGCCCAATCCCCCGGCAGAGGGCAACCAGACTCCCTCCAAAGAAGGCAAGCGCCCCTTGATACCCGACGAGGGCGTCTTGGAAGAAGAGGACATGAGCGACGTCGATATCAACAACTCCGTTTCGCAGGAAAACCCGCTTCAGCGTTGATTTCAACGTATTGCATCCAGCATCCGATGTACGTCAGTCGGTCCCGGCGCACTTGGCTTGAGCCGGGGTGTGCATCGCTTCTACACGATTTGCTCACCGAGCGTTTATTTAGACAAGGACACACTAGATGAACCTGATTCCCGAACAACTCCCGGAACGACGTCGCTTCCTGCGCTTGACCGGATCGGCCGTCGCCGCTGCTGGTTTCCTGGGCTGGGCTTCCCAGGCCCATGCCGCGCAGCCCAGTGTTGCTCCGGCAGGCCAGGCAAGCCAGCCCGCTGCGAAACTGCCACCCGCCGTGAAGCTTCCCGCCATGCAGGAGGATAAAACCGAAAAATCCGAAATGCCGGTGCAACTGGGTAAGGACGGACGGCTCGGGCTGGCGATTGTCGGGCTTGGGCGCTTGAGTCTTGAAGAGATCATGCCCGCGCTGGCCAGCTCCAAACGGTGCAAGGTCACGGCGCTGGTCAGCGGTGACCCGGAAAAGGCCCGGCGCGTGGCGGCGATGTACGACGTGCCGCAAACATCGCTCTACAGCTACGATACCTTCGACCAGCTTCGCGATAACCCGGATGTTCACGCGGTGTATATCGTCCTGCCCAACGCGCTTCATCGCGAGTTCGTGATACGGGCGGCGCAGGCGGGCAAACATGTGCTGTGTGAGAAGCCCATGGCCACCTCGGTTGCTGACTGTCAGACCATGATCGATGCGTGCAAGGCAGCTGATCGCTTGTTAATGATCGCCTATCGTATTCAATACGAGCCCCTCAACCGACAGGTCATGGACTGGGTGCGGGACGGCTCCACCCTGGGCACTATCAAGCTGATCGACATGGCCAACTGTCAAAACCAGTCCAAAGAGAATGTCCGTCAGTGGCGGCATGTGAAGGCGCTCGCAGGCGGCGGCGCGCTGCCGGACATTGGTCTGTACTGCCTGAATACCGCACGCTTTCTTCTGGGGGAAGAGCCGATCGAAGTCTCGGCAAGCCAATACAGCAGCGAAGGCGACTCCCGTTTCACGGAAGTGGAGGAGGCCATGCTCTGGCAGATGCGCTTTCCCAGCGGCGTGCGCGTGCAGTGCTCATCGAGCTATGCAACCTTCACCTCCAAGCGCTACCGGGTATTGGGTGACAAGGGTTGGGCCGATATGGACCCCGCGTTCGCCTATGAAGGTTTGCAGCTCAAGCGCAGCCAAATTGCCAGCGACACTAGCGAGTTCATTGCTCCGGGGATCGAGCAGATTTCCACCAAGGTCAAAAACCAGTTCGCTCTGGAGATGGACCATTTCGCTGAATGCGTCGTCACGGGCAAGCAACCCTGGACGCCGGGCGAGGAGGGCCTGCAGGACCAGCGCATCATGGAAGCGATCTACGAATCGGCGCGCATCGGAAAACCCGTTCGCCTTGAACCGGTTAAGGGCCTGGACGCCTTCCGGGGCACGCCGCCTGCCAAGTCCTAAGGCTTGGCCATGCACACTTAAGTGAGGATATAGACCATGAAAACATTCATACGCACGCTGACCGGCTTGTGTTGCGTCGTGGCGCTGCACGGCTGCTTTGACAATGACCACAATCGGGACAAAGCCAAGGATCAATCCAAGCCTTCATTGCAAATGCAGCAGGATGAGGACAAGAAGTAGTTGGGCTGTTGGCGTGAAACAGCCTGAACATCACCCCTAACTGACCGACCGCTTGACCGAGTCAATTCGGCAAGCGGTCAGTCTTTGCAGACGGGGTTCTTGCAGGATTTGAAGGGGTGACCGCACTATGCCAGTTGAAGTGCGGCGTTACGGCCTGTCCACCAGCTGCTTGATGGTCCCGGTCGGGATACTCACCAGCGCAAACTTGCCCTTGATTTCAACCCATTGCTCATTCTTGCCAGGGGCGCTCAAATGGCGGGCCTGCCAGTCTTGGACAGCAAGGCTTGGACGCTGATATTCGTCAGGAACGTTGTCACCCTCCTTGATTTGCGTAATCCCGGCACCGAGCCGATCCAGCGTGACGCTTGTGTCCTGAGCGGCGTAAAGACTGCCGCTCAACACACACGACGCCACTAACGTCAGACCAGGCAGGCATTTGCCGGCGGTGCGCAAACCAGGCCAGGGCCGGGCGCACGCCGGACCTGACTGTAGGGCCGAAGTGCGTTTAATCATGAGCCGCTGCCGGAACCGCTGGATTTAGAGGTGCCGCTGCCCGAACTGGAACCTGCATCCGTTGGGGTCGCGGTGCTGGGGGTAGAGGAGTTACCGCCGCTGCCTGCCTCGTGTCCGGATCCTGGAAGGGCGGTGCCAGTGGTGTTAACGCCGTTGGAACCGTTGGGTTGGGACGAGTGGCTGGGGGCGGTTGGGCCCGAAGTGGATGACGGGCCGCTCATGGTGCTTCCGTTCGAAGTGCCAGCTGACCCGGTGCCGCTGGTCGCGGCCATTGCAGTACCCGAAAGCGCGGCAGTCAATGCGGCCAATGCCAATGCAGAACTCAATTTCTTATTCATGGGGTAGAGCCTCTTCGTCAATGAACGAGATACAAGGATCGGCATCTTTGCCAGTCGTTGTATGGATCTGACTCACCGACTGAGGAGAAAGGTTTTTAAAAATGAAGAGTTGGCGATGAACGGTTGCTGACGTCGCAATGAACCTGTCGACCCTCCAGCGAATTGAAGGCGGGGAGCTGATCTCAGATGGGTTTAACGGACTCGCTTCATTCATTGCAGGTTTAGGGTGAGTCCAAGCAGAACTGTATTGAGCAATCCGTCAGCACCCTGATATGCGTCGCATGCGCATCGTCCACCGCAAGGAAACCGCAACGCAGATAGAACGCTGCCCCTCTGGTGTGTCAGTGAAAAGACGTACGACTTTGAACCCTTGCCCTGCATGCTCAAGCAAGCGACCAACTAGCGTCCGCCCGACATTCCGCCCCCTCGCTGCGTCCGCCACGTACAGTCGGCGCAACCGGCCCGTGTCGCCGTCAATCCAGGGGTCGCGTGACAAGCCTGCGACCGCTACCAGCCGCGCATCCAGATTGGCAGCCATGAAGCATTCGCCAGGCTCATCGAAACGGTTGACGCCGGCTTCCCATTCATCAATCAATCGCGAGCAACCTGAAGCCCTGCGCGACGGCTTGCTGCTCCAACAGCCGCATGTGTGGCGGCAGTTCTGTGATCCGTTGAATGTCCAGCTTTGCCATTGCTCAACCCTTGGCCGGATTCAGCGCCGTCAGCCAGTTCCAGCGTGCCTGATAGCTCCTGGCTTTGTTCAGAAACAGTGCAGGCTGAGGGAAGTTCGGGTTCATGCGCAGAATGCCTTGTTCAAGCTCGTCCAGCCCATGCGGGGTGTAGAGCTCCCCGCTGTCGATGTGCAGGCCGATGCAGGTCGAGCAAATGAGAAACCGATCTACACCTTCTTGCGCCGAGCGCAGAGCAGGGTAATCGCTGCCAAAGCGCTCACTGAACCACAGGTGCACACGCGCCTGATTGCGCAACTCGACTTTCACATTCAAGTCGAGAAAGAGTGCCCGCGCCGCGAGGATGACCTGGTTTTCTGCCTCCCACGACAGGTCTTCATCAAAGTAGAAAACGTCGTAATCATTCACGCCCCATGAGGCGGGTTGCCCGGACTTCTGATTCCAGACCGCCTGAAACAGGCAGCCTGCGGTGAGCATCGGTTGGCTCAGGTTCAACGATGGCAGTCGCGAGACGATATGCGCATTGATCGGATTGGACATCGCGATGTCGATGAGACCGGGGCCAGTCATTGTCATGAGTACTTCCTGATTGGAGCAGTTTTTGCGGGGGCTCAGAGGCGTAGCATTGCGGCAGCGCTGGTAACGTCATGCACCTGCAAGAAAGATACCTGTGCGAGCAAGTTACTCAATGTAGGTTTAATCATCCTCCAGTCAATAACGGGCCCCTTTAAACGCCAGAGCCAGGAATTCGCCACCTCGCCATCTGCGTTTTTCATCATCAAGGAAAGATTCTGGTCAACCCGTTTAACGACCCTGTAAAGCAGCAATCACTGTACCGTCCACTGGGCGGCGGCGTTGAATTCGGCGAGCGGAGCATCGACGCCATCGTCCGGGAAATTCGCGAGGAACTCGATCAGCCCATCCGCAACGTCCGCCTGCTCGGCACTCTGGAAAGCCGCTTCACCTACCTCGGTAAACCGGGTCACGAAGTAGTCCAGGTTTACGACGCCCAATTCCAAGATCTGGCGCTTTACGAAAAACCGTGGCTCGAAGGGCAGGAGGGTGACGGCCAACAGTTCAGGGCGGTGTGGCGCGACAGTTCCAGTTTCAGCAGCGCTGGAATCCTCGTGCCGGAAGGGCTGTACGCGTTGCTCAAGTCGCTATCCTTGCTGGGCTGACGTCAGCTCCGAGCGCTTGGACGTCACCTGGACGTGTGCGGGGAGAAACAGCCTGCTGTACAGGTGTTGTCTAAGATACAAACAAGCTGGATCTACTACTGCACTGCGCCACTCAGCGCAGCCCGGAAGGTGGAGGCAATAGACCCATGACCACAGAACCTGATCCAGACGACAGGGATGAGGGAGCAATCAAGGTGGATGGTACGCTTGAAGCCATAGGCACACTGACCAATGCAGGTGATTTTCAAGCCGCTTATCTGCTTGCCGTCCCTTTTGCGGAACCTCATGAGCTTGATGCGAAGGCGCAGCTCCTTGCCGCATATGCCTGTGATCGTGCGGGGTACGAGCAGCACGCGCTGGTGTTTTATCAACGGGCATGGGACCTAGGCGTCCCCCTTGAACCACGTTTCCATTTCCTGATTGGTTACAGCAGCACGCTGAAAAATGTCGGTCGTGCCGCCGAGTCACTTCAGTGGCTGCGGGAAGCTGGCAAGCGGCCGCCCGGGCATCCGGCGCCTGCTGCGTTTACAGCCCTTTCGTTGCACTCGGTCGGAGAGACCGCGCAGGCGCTGGCAACGATGCTCGACGCAGCTCTGAAAACGGAAGGGGGTAACGGCCTCGCTCCTTATACCCGAGCACTGACAGAATACAGAAACAGCTTTTTAGCCGAAACCGGACGCGTTGAGTTTGCCATTCCGCCTGTAAAACCGAGAAACTCTTGACTGGCTATTTCGACTTGCACCAGCGCCGAGTTAAACGCTGTTTTTCTTGATGAAGGGAGGAATGTTTGTGGTGAAGATCATTGATCTGCAGGACCTGACCGCACAACAAATCCTTGATATCTGGGCATTGGCGCGATTTCCTGGGCTGTCCGCTGCCGGGACTGTCGGTTGGTCGTTCGAAGGTAATGGCATTCGCACGCGGACGACGTTCATCCAGGCGTTTCGGCAACTGGGCCTTGAGTACATCGAACTGCCCAATCTGCTGAAGAGCCAGGAGCGTGTGTCGGATCTGGCAGGTTATCTCGACCCGTATTACTCGGCGTATGTGATCCGCGAGGCCAATCACCAGCGGCTGCGTGACTTCGCCGAAGCCAGCAACCGACCTGTGATCAATGCCATGAGTGCGACGGAGCATCCTTGCGAAGTGTTGTCGGACGGGTTCTACATCCACTCAAGGTTCGGCGACATCCGCAATGTCAGAATCGGGCTGTGGGGACCTGTGACCAATGTCATGAAGTCCTGGCATGAGCTGGCAGGCTCATTCGGCATGTGTATAGAACATTTCTGCGATGCGCAATGGCATCAGGAACACCCGAACGTCAGGTTTTCTGACGTATCGAGTCAGCAGGTCGACATCCTGATCACTGACTCGTGGCCTATGGGGCATGTCGATCAACGCTGGTCGCTCACTCCCGCGCATCTGGCAGCGTTGGGTGAACCGGTGCTGCTTCCCACCCCGCCGTTCAACATAGGTCAAGAACTGGGGTTTGATCCCGTCGGTTATGCAGGGTTCGCCGGGTACGAACAGAAGACCGCGTTACTGGCGGTTCAGCGGGCCGTCATGGCGTATGCACTGAGTGCTGACACGTAGTGCCAATGCCTGCGCGATATCGCTTGAGTCACCGCGAAGCTCACTGCTCGCATTCGGTACAAGCCTTCTGAGCAGCCCCTCCAACTCCCCAGGACTGGCGACAAGGGCAAGCGCTCCGCTGGTGCTCAGCTCCTGCGCCGTGCCATAACCCCAGGTCACACCTTTGCCGGTATGCCGTTCTTGCTGGCCGCGAGCATGTCGTCGCGTTTATCGCCGATCATGAAAGCCGGTGATGCGGGGTGGCGGAGCGACTTGAGCAACATCCCGAGTAGATCGGCCTCGTCGTCAAGCGTGCCGTCGGCTGTCGTGCCCCGAATGTCTGCAAATCTGGCGTGAAGCCCGGCATGTCGGAGCATCTTTTCTGCGAACGCTTGCCGCTTTGATGTTGCCACCGTGAGCAGGAAACCATCGCCGGCAAGCAAGTCGAGGGCTTCGCTAATCCCCGGATAGGACGCGCAGTCGTACAGCCCACGTTCGCCATAATGATCGCGGTAGAGATTCACGCACTCGGCATTTCGATCATCGCCAAACGGGCGCAACAGTTGCGCGACCACTTGCCCCATTGGCGGCCCGAACAGCGCGTAAATGTCTGCCTTGGGCTGGAAGTCATGCCCGAGGCGACGTATCGCGTGGCTGAGGCTTCGAACGATGCCGGGGGCGGAATTGAGCAACGTTCCGTCCATGTCGAAGATGAGGGTGACGGGGCCCTTCATAGCAGATGTCATCATTGATTTGCCCTCGCCATCTCAACCGCTGACGCCGGCCTTCTCACGCTGTAAAGCATCAGCGCGCCGCCCACTAAAACGATGATCGCCGAGACGCTCAGTGCAAGGGTATTGGCATCGAGCTCGCTGACCACCCAGAGGGCAGCTTGGGAGTGTGACAGCGCCGCAGTGACGCCTGCGGTTGCCAGCACGGAGGCGATCGACAGCACCGGGTTGGACAGTGAAGAGATGCGTCCCATGTACCCCGCAGGTATATGCATTTGCAGCACTGGCCCTTGGGCCACGGCGTAGGTAGCGAAGCACATCCCTGATAGGTACATGGTCAGCATGGGCACGTAACGGCCGCTGGAGAGGGCAAAGGCCAGGTTCGCCAGTCCCAACAGGAAAAGCGCGCCGCAGGTGAGGGTTTCCGCTCGCAGCCTTCTCGACAGCCAGGGACTGAGCAGCGTGGCCGATAGCCCGCCGAGGGGAAAGGCTGCCATCAGCACGCCGTAGGCGGACGGTTCAAGGGCCAGCGTCTGCATGCCGAACAGCGGCAGGACCGGATTATTGATGCCCAGCGAAATGCCATATAGCGCGGTGCCAAGCATCATCAGACGGATGGTGCGATGGCTCCACGCCAGACGCACGCCAGACACCAGCGCTCGCCAATAGGGTTCAGTCGGCAGACTTGACTCGATGCAGGCGGCCAGGCCGGTGGTGCGCAGTACGCAGAAACCCGAACCAGCAAGCCCCAGCGTCGCCAGGACGAACGCCGACATGGCGCCGACCCAGGCGAACAGCGAAGGGCCGAGGGCAGAGCTGAGAATGCCCACGCCGGTCAGCGAGAACATCGCTTTAGCGGACGCTTCGATCCGCCGCTCCTCGGGGATAGCAATCTGCATGAGGCAGGCGCGGGCCGGATTGAAGAACTGCGCAGCCGTGGCGTTGATCAACAGCCAGAGGCTGACGCCGCAAAGGGTTTGCCAGGGCGTCAGGTTCGCCGACTCATAAGCAGCCATGAACAGCAATGATGCGAAAATACGCACTGCGTCGGCGATCACCATCACCCGCACGGGGCGAGCGCTATCAATCCAGGCGCCGGCCAGCGGGGCGATGAAAATGCGCGGCAGTGTGGCGGCGGCGACGGTCAGGCCGATGGCCAGCGGCAGCCGTGAATCGTCCGCGAGCAGGTCGCTGACCAGCCAGACCGTCACCACTGCGTTCACCAGAAACTCGCCGAAGGACGACAGTGCTTGCCCTAGCCACAGCAGTAGAAAATTGCGGTTGATGAAAAACGTTCGCGGCGTGACTGTCTTCATGGCACTGGGTCCGGTTAAACGCGCACGGTCGCGCGCAGCTGTGCTGTCCAGGTGATCAATCGCTCAGCGACTGGCCGCGACGATCAGCATCATCGGGCGATGCACTTCATCGGCCAGCGCTGGGCGGTCTGCCAGGTCTTGCGGCGACGGTCCCCATTCGTTGATGTGATCCAGGGTAAAACCCCTTTCGATCAGCAGGTTCAGCAGAGTGCCGAGGGTGCGGTGTTGCTTGATCACGCCTTCGCTGAGCCAATCGGTGCTGCGCGGGCCTTCGACCTGGTAATGATCAACGGGCCAGGACTTATGGCCTTGCTCGTCAATGACCCATTCCGGCCGCAGGGAGGCCATGAAGATCGGGTGCTCGATGGAGAACACCAGTTTGCCGCCAGGCGTGAGTGCGTCGTGGAGGACGCGAAATAACCGGCTCAGATCGGCGATGTAGTGAAACGCCAAGGAGCTGTAGGCAAGGGTGAAACTCGCGCTTGGGAGTTGCAGCAGTTCCAGATCAGCCAACTGGTAGGTGATGCGTGGGTCCTGACCCTCGGCGACGGCGCGTTCGAGCATTTTTTTCGAGACATCGAGCCCTGACACGCTCTGCGCTCCGTGTTCGACAGCCCAGCGCGCGAACCAACCATAGCCGCAGCCAAGGTCGACAATTTTTTGCCCGTTCAAGTCGGGCAGCAACCCGCGAAGCGTCGGCCATTCCGGGGCACCGGCCAACCCTTCAACCGAGCGCGAGAGCTGGCTGTAGCCTTTGAAAAAATCGGGGTTGTCGTAGATGTTCTGTGCCACGTGTTCTATCCCTCGAATAACAAATCTTGACCGTCGCGATGAATGACAAACAGGGCCATCGCAGCCCTGTCATCGGATGGCGATGTCGACCCTTAGTAACGAAATTCCACACCCACGTAGGCGCCAATACCATCGCCCGGATACAGCGCGGCGGTGTCCTGACCCTTGGCATCATAAAGCGGTTGCACCGCCGTGACGTATTTCTTGTTCGCCAGGTTCTTCAGGTCCAGGGACACCTTCCAGTCCTTTTTCGGGGTTTCGTAACCCACGTTCGCACCGAAAATCGTGTAGGAGGGCGCGTAGAAAGTGTTGGCATAATCCACCGCAGTACGCGATGCGGATTGCACGTTGACCCCGGTGTAGACACCTTGTGGATGCTGGTACTGCACTTCGCCCTGGTAGACGTGTTTCGGGATGCCCGGCAGTTGGTTGTCGCCGAACGTCGGGTCATGGCGGTAGTAGAAATCGCTGTAGGTGTAAACCTGACGCCAGGTCACTTTTTCACCCGAATCGCTTTCCCACAGTTGTGTATTCAGCCCGGCCTCGATGCCTTGGTGAATGGTCGGCGTGGCGTTGAACGCCCCGGTGACGGCAACGGCCGTGGCGGTCGGGGCGATAAACTGCACGTTGAGCAGCTCATCGCGGACCCAGGAACGGTACAGCGCCAGGCTGCCGTCAAAAATCCCTGACGCGCCTTTCACGCCGATCTCCACCGTGTTGGCTTTCTGCTCGATCAGCGGGCGCACGAAAGGTTGGGTCGGACCCGAACCCGAGTACTCCCACGAGGCCGGCGGATCGATCGAGCGGCTGACGTTGGCGAACACCTGCAAGTGCGGGGTGAACTCGTAACGCAGGCCGACACGTGGCGCCAGACTCCAGTTATCGTAGGTGTCGCTCGATGGGAAGGCCGACGTGTTGGCCTGCAAGGCTTGCTTGACATTGACATCGCGGCGCACGTTGATCGCCGATACGCCACTGGTCAACCACAGGCCGTCGACCAGTTCCAGATCATTGCCCAGCGAGAACACGTGGTCGAACGAGGCGCCGTAGTCGACGAACTTGCGCGTCTGCTTGTTGGCATAGGTTGAATTCACTTCACCCTTCAAGTGCTCGGTGGAAGTGAACGCCAGGTTGGTGCGGCTTTCGTGGCCGAACAACTGATCCGTGCGGTCATAGCCGAGCACCACGCTCAAGTCGTGCCAGTCCCAGTAGCTCGGGTTGCTGGGGCTGTTCGGGCTGTTGTTGTGGGCATATTGGTAGTAGACCAGGCCGAACGAGAATTTCGAGTCATCATCAAAGGTATAGGTGGTTTTGCTGCCCGCCCAGACGCTGCTGGGGCGCCGACTGCCGGCGCCACTGCTGGCGGCTGTAGCGCTGGCATCGCGGGTATGGTGCTTGACCGCGTCGAGCGTGGTGGCGCTGGGATCGTTATGGTATTCATCGCGGTATCGCAACATCAGCTCGGTTTCCAGTTTGGGACTGAACCGGTAGCCGAAGTTGGCGACCACGCCCTGACTCTTGGACAGGCTGTAATCGCGATAGCCGTCGCTGCGGTAGTTGTCGGCATTGAGGTAGTAATCAAAATCACCCTCGACCCCGCCGACGCTGACGCTCTGTTTGTTATAGCCGTAGCTGCCGGTCTCCGCCCGCACACGCAGGCCCGCAGCGGTGTAACCGGTCTGGTTGACGAAGTTGATCGCGCCGCCCAGGCTCAGCGCGCCGTACTGGAAGGCGTTGGCCCCGCGCAGGATCTCGGTGTAGTTCACGCCCGAGCCGTTGAGGAATTCGTAGGGCGTACCGCCGGGGCCGGTGATCGGCAGTCCGTTGAACAGGAATTTGATCCCTTCACGAAAGTAACCGGGCGAGGTGTTGGCCCCGGAGCCACGGATGGAAATCTTCGCCGCGTCGTTGCCGCCGGTGGACTGCACGAATACGCCTGGCTGATAGGCCAGGGTGTCCTGCAGGGTCGCCGTGCGGCCCTTGGCGACCTGCTCGCTGTCAACCACGCTGGTGCCACCGGGTACTTCACTGAGCTGACTTTTCGCGGCTTCAACCGGGGTGACTTTTTCAGCCTGCACGGTGACGGTATTGAGCCGCGGCGTGGTGGTCTGTGCCGAATCTGTTGACGCCGCGTCATCGGCCCGCACCGTGCCACTGCAGAGCAGCGCCGAACTCAGACCGACCGTCGTTAACCAGTTGGCCCGCTGGATCGCCTGCGGCAACGTGTGTCGTTCTCCCCGAAAACTTAAATGCATCACATGTATTCCCTGGTGAATAGATAAATAAGTGCCAGCTTTCTATTCGTATAGTCATGCCTGATTCGCTCTGAGCAGTTTCTGTGCCAACGGTTTTTCGACTGAAAAACGGGTATTACCGAGCAAGTTCGCCGCGTAAGTGCTTGCCGTCGTACTCTGATCTGAATGTATGTTTGTTTTTCAACACTTGCTTAGTTTGGGATTCAGTGTGCGGATTTAGTGATAACTGTCGAAATACCAACAGTGCGCAAACAGTCTGTGGGTGCACGAGCAAGTTGTGAATTCAATCCGGATATAACCCTATAAGGATTTGTCGTGATGGCGAATGGCCCGGGACGTGGCCCCGAAAGATCGAGTCGCCCGGCATGTAAGCCCGGAGCTACCGGTCATAGCGAAAGACGCAGCTAACTCCACTTCCGCAAACCTGGCGTTAATTGCGCTTGCACTTTGCAAGGACAGTTAAAGCGTTCATGGCATGTTCACTGCATAACCCTCAATAACGTTTGAGCGTTATGGCGCTCACTCAAGTTCTACTAAGGAAACTTCTTTGGCCTGCCTATCCAGCGTTGCTCTCGCTCTTTCCCAGTATATGGAGATCAGTGCCTGCTCAGCTGCCACTGCACTCGAACGGCGTGCCGCGCAGCCCGATGGCACTGTGAGCAATGGCGTGATTTCCTACTCCGCGTCGGACTTTCATGAGCAGTCCCCGGGCTATAGCGGCGGGACTTTGCAGGGTTCAGCCGCGTCGGATGCCGGCAGCTTCGATATTCATGCGCCGCCCCACGGCAACATTCAATGGATGCGCAGAATCCTCTTCGATTGCCTGGACGTGACCTTCAGCGGCGGCGAAGCATTCAACGCTGCTGCCTCGCAGGCCAATCTTGAACACATGCGCGATCCGTCCACCAGGTCGCCGCTGGCAGCCGCATCAACCGCTGGATCGACCCGAGGTCGGCACCGCAGTGACTGCTGGTCGACGTGCACCGATCACAAATAAGGAAAGCCGATGAACACTGCAATTTCCCCTGATGTGAAAATCGATGACCTGCAACGCCGCTTCACCGACGCCTTCGCCCGTATTGCCGAGACCGCCGTCGCGCGCGAGCAGAAGCGAGAATTGGCGTTCGAGGCGGTGCAATGGTTGCGCGACGCCGGCTTTGCTGCGCTGCGCGTACCGGTGTCCCGCGGCGGCCTGGGGGCGAGTCTGCCGCAACTTTTCGAGTTGCTGATCAAACTGGGTGCAGCGGATTCCAATCTGCCGCAGATCGTGCGTGCGCACTTCGGTTTCGTCGAAGGTCGCCTGTCCAGCCGCGATGAAGAGTCCCAAGACTACTGGCTGGCCAAGGTTGTCGAAGGCCAGCTGTGGGGCGCGGCGATGGCCGAGCGTACCGACACCACGCGCAACTCGGTGACGTTGCGCGCTGTAGAGCCCGGCAATACGACCGCGGGCTGGCTATTGAGCGGCGAGAAGTATTACTGCACCGGCACGCTTTACGCGGACTGGATCGCAGCGGTGGCGCTGGATGGAGATGATTTCGTCAGCATCGCCGTGCCCACCTATGCCCATGGCGTGACCGTGGAGGATGACTGGGACGGTTTCGGCCAGCGTCTGACCGGCAGCGGCACCACGCGCTTCGAAGACGTTGAGGTGCCCGATCGACACATCCTGCGCCGTTTCAAGAAAGACGAGTTGCGCGCCGAGTCCTATCTCTCGGCCTTCTATCAGCTGTTCCACCTGGCGACCCTCGCCGGTATCGCCGATGCTGTATTGCGTGATGCCACCGATTTCGTCAAGGGCCGCACCCGCGCATTCGGCGTGCCGGGGCAGTCCAGCCCCAAGGACGATCCCCTGGTGCAGCGCGTCGTCGGCCGGTTATCCAGCCTGGCGTATTCGGCGCGCACTCAGGTGCTGGCAGTGGCCCAGGTCCTTCAAGACGTCCACGAGGCGGAGCAGGGCGGCTACGCCATCGAACAGCATTACACCGAGGCGGAAATCCGCACCTATCAGGCCCAGCAGGTCGTGCTCGAACAGGTGCTGGAAGCGACCACGCTGCTGTTCGAAGTCGGTGGCGCCTCGGCCACCAGTCAAGCCCGTCGCTTCGACCGTCACTGGCGTAATGCACGGACCCTGGCTTCCCATAACCCGGCGATCTACCGCGAGCGCGCGCTGGGTAACTTCTACCTCAATGACATCACCCCCAACGCCGCCTGGCGGACCCTGCAAGCGGCCGATGCCGAGCAGCAGGCCAACGGCGCACGTGACGAAGCGAGTGCAGTATGAGCCGCTCTATCAGCCGCAAAAACAGCCGCGACGGACAGATGAGCATAGGCTTGAACATCCTCGGCTTCGGCGCCCACTCAGGGGCCTGGCGCAGCCCCGAGGTGCCTGCCGATGCCTATCTGGATGTCGAGTATTACCGCAACATCGCGCGTATTTCCGAGCGCGGTTGCCTGGACGCCATCTTCCTGGCCGACGGCCCGGCGCTGGCCGGCGATGTCTCCCGGCAACCGGCAGGGCGCCTGGAGCCGACCGTCCTGCTGACCGCAGTGGCGTTGGCAACCCAACGCATCGGTGTCATCGCCACCGCGTCGAGCACCTACAACGACCCGTTCAACATCGCCCGGCGTTTCGCATCGCTGGACCACATTAGCGGCGGGCGCGCGGCCTGGAACGTGGTCACCAACGCAGGGGATGCCGCCGCGCAGCACTTCGGTCTGACCGGTGCGCCATTGCACGTCGACCGCTATGCCCGTGCCGATGAATTCATCGACGTTGCCGTCAAGTTGTGGGACAGCTGGGAGGACGACGCGATCATCGGCGACGCCCGAGCGGCCGCTTTGCCGACCCTCAGAAAGTCCATGCCTATACCCGGACGCTGATCGCAGCGATTCCGACACGGGACGCACCACCCGAACCAACCGGATTCCACCTGCAAGGGGCTATCTAAGGCCCCAACCGACAAAGGAGTGTTTCCCGTGCCCAAGCAGTTGCACGTCAACCTGTTCGAAATGAATTGCGTCAGCCACATCGTCCACGGCCTGTGGGTGCACCCGGAGAACAACCGGCATCGCTTCAACGATCTGGATTACTGGACCGAGCTTGCCCAGTTATTGGAATACGGCACCTTCGACGGGGTGTTTCTCGCCGATGTCATCGGCACCTATGATCAGTTTCGCGACGGGCCCGAGACGGCCCTGCGCGAAGGCATGCAGATCCCCAGCAACGACCCGCTGCTGGTGATTCCGGCGATGGCGGCGGTCACCAAAAACCTGGGTTTCGGCGCGACGTTTTCTACGACCTACGAGCCGCCCTTCGCCTTTGCCCGGCGCATGAGCACCCTCGATCATCTGACCAAGGGCCGGGTGGGCTGGAACATCGTCACCTCGTATTTACCCAACGCGGCGCGCAACTTCGGGCATGACACCGAAGTCGTTCACGATCATCGCTATGAGATCGCCGATGAATACCTGGACGTGCTGTACAAGCTGTGGGAAGGCTCGTGGGACGACGATGCGGTGATTCAGGACCGTGATCGGCGGATCTACACCGATCCGGCCAAGGTGCGTTATATCGATCACGTCGGCGAGCACTTCAAGGTCGCCGGTCCGCACCTGTGCCAGCCATCGCGGCAACGGACACCGGTGCTGTTTCAGGCCACCGGCTCGCCGGCCGGTATCGAATTCGCCGGACGCCACGCCGAGGTGGTCTTTACCGGAGGAATGGACACTGCAGCGGTGCGGGCCAATATTCAGGCCATGCGGCAGAAAGCGATTGCTCATGAACGCGACCCGGCAGGTCTGAAATTTATCGTCATGGCCGGGGTGATCGTCGGCCGCACGGATGAGGAGGTCAGCAACAAGCTCGACAGCTACCGCAGACTGATGAGCGTCGAGGCGTCGCTGGCGCATGCGCAGGTGGCAGTGGATCTCACGGCATACCCGCCAGAGCTGTTGATCAGCGACTTGATCGAACGTCAGGTCAAGGGCTGGCAGAGCTTGATGCGCTTTAAAGCCGAGGCTTCGGTGGGATCGGTACTGGCGCAATTGGAGGGTTTCAACCGCGAACGTTTCTTCGTTGCGGGCACGCCGAGCGTGGTGGTCGATGAGATCGAACGCTGGCTGGACGTGGACGGTATCGATGGCATCAACCTGCGGCAGTACCTGTCGTTCGAAACTGCGCGGGATTTCATTGAGCTGGTGATTCCCGAACTTCGTCGACGCGGGCGCTTCCGAGAGTTCTATAACGACGGCGAAACCCTGCGCGAGCGACTGTTCGGAGCGGGCCGATCGCGGTTGCCGAGCGACCATTACGGCGCTCGCTACCGTGACCCGGCTGTGCTGCGCACGCTGGCCAAGCCGCTGAGGTTCCCGACGTGACCCAGCCCCCATTTGAGCCAGGCGATATCAGGATCAGACCTGCCCAGGTCGAGGACGCAGGGCAACTGGCCGACATTCATTTAAGGACGTGGCAGGCGGCCTATCGGGATCTGTTGTCTGCGCACTGTCTTTGCGGCTTGAACGCAACGGTGGAGCGCGCGCCGCTGCCCTCGGCGAGGCCATTGCCATGCGCAAGATGTCGGTTTACGTCGCTGAGCAGAGAGGGCGGTCGGTGGCTTGGGCTCTGCGTGACCTGACCGGTTATGACGGCAGCCAATCGTGCTGTTGCTTGCCCATCTGTTGGCTACCCAACAGTGACCACACAGATTGTCGCCTTCACCACCTCGCATAACGCCGGCACCCGCGTATTTGCTGGCCGAAAATCCGGCATGGCTTGTGCAATAACCCTGTTCCCGGACAAAAGGCATCAGGACCCATGCGAGCGCGCGCCCCTTATCTGCGACTTCCCTGCACACGATCCCGGTCGTTGCTCAGGCACACCCCCATCTTCGGTATCGCTGCGCTGTGCGGCGTGTTGATTGGCTGCGGACAGGGTACGTCGACCGTTGCCCGCAGCGACAAACCGGTCAGCGGCGGTACGCTGGTGTACGCCACCGACCGCGAGCCCACGTGTCTGGACCCTCACGTCGCCGGTGACATGCCTCAGGTGTTCATCGGGCAACAGTACCTCGACTCACTGGTGTCGATGGACGCCGACGGGCGTATCGGCCCCTGGCTCGCCAAAAGCTGGGAGGTGTCCAATGATGGGTTGACCTACACCTTCCACCTGCGCAACGACGTGCACTTCACCGACGGCACGCCGTTCAATGCGATGGCGGTCAAGGCCAACCTCGACCACATGGCCAACCCGAAAACCCAGTCCAGCACGGCAGGCGGCTATATCCGTCAGTACCGCAGTACGGACGTGATCGATAACGACACCGCCGTGGTGCACCTGGCCACGCCCTATGCAGCGTTTCTCGAAGTTCTGGCCCAAGGGTTTCTCGGGATCGAGTCGCCAACGGCGCTGCAACGTTCACGCGACGTCAACTGCGAAAGCCCGGTAGGCAGCGGACCGTTCAAGGTCGTGCGCTGGGACCGGCAGAGCCAGGTCGAGCTGGTGCGCAACCCCGATTACAACTGGGCGCCGCCCACCGCCAAACACCAGGGGCCAGCATGGCTGGACCGCGTGGTCTGGAAATTCATTCAGGAACCCTCGGTGCGTTTCGCCTCGCTGCAGGCCGCAGAGGTCGATGTGATCGAGGCGCTGCCGCCGGAATCCCATGAAGCTGCGCGGCGCAATCCTGATCTGCAACTGATCATCGCCCAGCGTCCGGGTAACCCCACCAATGGCACCCTGAACATTACCCGCGAGCCTTTTAACGACCTGAAAGTCCGGGAAGCCTTCGTTCGCAGTGCCGATATCGAAGGGGCATTGAAGAGCGTGTATTTCAACGAGTTTCCCCGCGCCGGTGGCCCCTTGAGCTCGGCCACGCGCTTCTACAGCCCGGACTTCCAGCATGCCCAGGATTACGACCCGGCCAAGGCCGCGCAGTTGCTGGATCAGGCGGGCTGGACCCAGCGCAACAGCGAAGGCTACCGGATCAGAAATGGCAGACGCCTGCAAGTCCATGTAGTGATGGGCAACCGCACGCCGCCTTCGGAATACACCCTCTGGGAGCAGGTCCAGGCCACCACCCGCCAGGCCGGTTTCGAGGTGATCATCGACCAGATGAGCGACGTACAGGCCACCAAGCGTCAGGCTGATTGGGACTACGACATCCGTTTGGGCTACTGGAACACCAACACCGCTGACGTGCTGCGGATCATCTTCGGCAGTGAATTCATTCGTCCAGCGGGCGTAGGCGGTTACCACCAGAACACCGCAGGTTTCAGCGACCCAAAATTCGACGGGATTATTCAACAAGCCCTGACTACACAGGATGCCGAGCAGCGTCGCGCGCTGTATTACCAAGCCCAGCAAATCGCCTCCAGTCAATACCTGGAACTTACGACCTATCCACAGAGCACGCGCCTGGGCATCTACAAGACTACGCAGGGCGTGCGTCTGGAGCCTTCTCTGGCAGTGACTTACCTCTATGACGCATGGGTGAACAAATGACGAGTGCAGCGTTGAGCAATGAGCCGGGCAAACCACGTCGTGAACGCTTGCACCGACTGGGGCGCCGCGCCTTATGGCGGCTGGCGGGCGGGATACTGGTGCTGTGGGCGGTCGCTACCCTGACGTTCTTCGCGCTGCGGCTGATGCCCGGCGATCCGGTGCAGGCGATCCTTGGTGGGCCGAGCGGCAACCCGACGCCTGAAACCATCGCCGAAGCCAGGCGTGAATACGGTCTGGACAAGCCACTGGCGGTGCAATACGCGCTGTACCTGGGGCGTCTGGTGCAAGGTGATCTGGGCGTTTCCTATTCCCAGCACTTACCGGTGACCCGCGTACTCGCCGAACAATCCTGGCCCACCCTGGAACTGACGTTTTCCTCGCTGGCCTTGGCCTGGTTGCTGGTTCTGGCACTCACGGTGCTGACGGCCGGGCGCCATCGCTGGGTCGGTCGCCTGGCATCGCTGGCGGAAACCCTGTGCGCTGCGCTGCCGCATTTCTGGCTGGGGATTGTGTTGCTGGCGGTGTTCGCCTTCGGCCTGCGGTTATTTCCTCCCGCAGGCAGCGATGGCTGGCGCACGCTGGTGCTGCCGTCGTTCGCCCTGGCGATTCCACTGGCGGGTTTCATCGCCCAGGTCACTCGCGAATCACTGGACCTGACCCTTGACCAACCGTTCGTACTCACCGCCAGAACCCGTGGTCTGAGCGACTTCAAAGTACGTTTCAAACATGCACTGCGTCATGCGGTGCTGCCGGGTATCTCGTTGTCGGGTTGGGCCATCGGCGCGCTGATCAGCGGCGCGGTGGTGATCGAAGTGATCTTTTCCCGCAAGGGCCTGGGCCGTCAGCTGTATCAGGCGGTACAGGCCCAGGACCTGCCATTGACCATTGGCATCAGCCTGGTAGTGGCTGCCGGTTATGTCCTGGCCAACATCCTTGTCGACCTGCTGTATCAGTGGGTCGACCCTCGTCAACAGGGGAATGCGCAATGAGTGATTTGACCCTTGAGGCGCCATTGCCCACGATCCGGCTGCAAAAGACCTCGCGCACATTGAGGCCGGGCCCTTTGCTGGCCATGACCTTTTTGCTGCTGGTGATCGTTGCGGCGCTGGTGCCGCAACTGTTCGCCCACAGCGACCCACTGGCGATTGTTCCGCGCGATGCCTTTCATCCGCCTAGCTGGACGCATTGGTTCGGCACCGATCAGTCTGGCCGCGACATCTTCTCCCGGGTCATCTACGGCACCCGACAGTCGCTGTTCATCGGCCTGGCAGCGACGACGATTGCCATGAGCATCGCCATCGTGCTCGGCCTGCTCAGTGGCCTGGGCGGGGCTCGAATCGACCGTGGCATCGGTTGGTTGCTCGAAGTGCTGTTTGCCTTCCCGAGCCTGGTCCTGGCGCTGCTGTTCGTGGCGATCTTTGGCAGCGGCATAGGCCCGTTGATCATCGCCACGGGGCTTGGCGGTGCACCGGGCTATGCACGGATGGTGCGCGGCCAGGTGCTGGCTGTGCGCAACTCGGGCTATATCGAGTCGGCCAAAGCGTTAGGGCATCGGCCGCTGCGCATCATCACCCGCCAGTTGCTGCCCAATGCCATGCGCCCGCTGATCGTGACCCTGACCATGGGCGTCGGCCAGGCCATCGTCTGGGCCTCGGCCTTGAGCTTCCTCGGGTTGGGCGCGCGCCCCCCGGCACCGGAGTGGGGAACCATGCTGTCCATGGGCCGTGACTTCATCGCCAATGCCTGGTGGCTGACGTTCTTTCCGGGCCTGTTCATCGTCCTGACCACGCTGTCGACCACCGTCGCTGGTCGTTACCTGCAACAACGTCTGGAGGGGCGCCTGTCATGAGCCAGGAGAAACGTTTGATCGTCGAGGGCTTGTCCATCGAGTTCGGCGGGCAGTCGGTGGTGCGCAATCTGTCGTTCACCCTGGAACCGGGCAAAACCCTGGCACTGGTCGGCGAATCGGGATCAGGCAAGAGCGTGACCGCACGCAGCCTGATTGGCCTGGCAGGCGAGGGCGCACGGGTCACGGCACGTCGCCTGAGTTATGCCGGGCAGGATCTGCTGAGCCTGTCGGAGCGTGGCTGGCGCGACCTGCGCGGCAAGGACATCGGTTTCGTGCTGCAGGACGCACTGGTGTCACTTGACCCGCTGCGCCCGGTAGGCAAGGAAATCCTCGAAGTGCTGCAAACCCACCGCTGGGGCGACCGTCGCAGCCGTGGCGAACGCGTCATCGAGCTGCTGGAAACAGTCGGGGTTCCCGAACCCCGGTTGCGTGCCAGACAGCGACCGGATCAGTTATCCGGCGGCCTGCGGCAACGGGCCCTGATCGCCAGCGCCTTGGCCTTGAACCCGGGCCTGGTGATCGCCGACGAGCCAACGACTGCGCTCGACGCCACGGTTCAGGCGCAGATTCTCGACGTCTTGCAGCAGATCAAGGCCCGAGGCGATTCACTGCTGATCATCAGCCATGACCTTGCCGTGGTGGCGCAACTGGCGGACGAGGTGCTGGTGCTGCGGCATGGCGAAGTCGTCGAGCAGGGGCCGATGGAGCAGGTCTTGCGCAACCCTCGGCATGCCTACACGCGCTCGTTACTCGATGCGGTGCCCGCCGAACATGCGCCAGGCACGCGGCTATCCCGGGAACACGGCGCCGCTCCCGCGCAGCCGCGAGCCGGTGCCGACTCCCCGGTATTGCTGACCGCCAACGGCCTGGGCAAACGCTACGTCGGGCCTGACCAGCAAGTCCGTCAGGTGGTCGATGGGGTCAGCTTCGAGCTTCGCGCCGGGCGTACGCTCGGCATCGTCGGTGAGTCAGGCTGCGGCAAGACCACCGTGGCGCGGATTGCGCTGGGCTTGCTTGAACCCGACGCCGGTCACGTGCAGTTTTTGCACCTGCCGTGGGCGGCCGCCGGGAGTCACCGGGTCGAGGAGCAGAGTCGTCGGCGGCATCGTCGTGACATCAGCGTGATTTACCAGGATCCGCTCAGCTCGTTCGATCCGCGCTGGAGCGTCGGGCAGATACTCGCCGATGCGCTGGACGTTGCCGGTATCCCGTTCGAGCAGCAACGCCCGCGCATCGCGCAACTGCTGCATCAGGTGCGCCTTCCCGCCGAGCTGTCGAGCCGTCGCCCCTTGCAGCTGTCCGGAGGTCAGCGTCAGCGTGTGGCGATTGCCCGCGCCATTGCCAGCAACCCTAAAGTGATTATTTGCGATGAGCCGGTGTCGGCCCTCGACGTTTCGGTGCAGGCCCAGGTGCTGGATCTGCTGGCGGACCTGCAGGCCTCGCTGGGGCTGGCGTATCTGTTCATCTCCCACGACCTCGGGGTGATCCGCCACGTCAGCGACGAGGTGCTGGTGATGCGCCACGGCAAGGTCGTTGAATACGCGCCGGTGGAAACCCTCTTCGAAAACCCGCAGCACGAATACACCCGACGTTTGCTGGGCGCGGTCCCGCGTCTGCCCGGCGCAGGAAGCAAGCTGGTGGTGCCGCCTTTGGAGCCGGAAAGCGCCGTACTGCTTTTTGATGAATCCCGGCTATGGAAAATCGCCATTTGAGTTCGCATTCAGAACAAGGAACCGCCATGAGTACGTTGTCTGCTGTCGTCACCCCCGAAGTTGTCACCGTTGAACAACTCAACGCCCGTCTGGACCGGTTGCTCCCGGCCATCGCCGCCGGTGCAGCGCAGCGTGAGCGGGATCGGCAATTGCCCTATGACGCCGTGGCGCAGATCGCCAGCGCCGGGCTGTTCACCACACGTATCCCGACTCGTTTCGGCGGCGCCGGTGGTTCGGTCAAGGAGGTGATCGGGCTGCTGATCCGCATTGCCTCGGCCGATTCCAACGTAGCCCAGGCACTGCGCCCCGGTTTCGGCTTCATCGAGGGGCTGCTTGCCTCTCAAGCGCAGGACGCCGAAGCCGAACGCGAGCGCTGGTTCGCGCGCTATCTGCAAGGTGCTGTGGTGGGCAACGCCGGCTGGGAAATCGGCGGGGCCAATGGCTCGATCAGCGCCCGTATCGTGCGTGACGGCGAGCACTACCGGGCGACCGGGAGCAAGTACTACAGCACCGGTTCGCTGTATGCCGATTGGGTGAGTGCAGTGGCGCTGGACGAGAACGATCAGCCGGTTTCGTTCATTCTGCCCCGCGACCGAAAGGGCCTGGAATTGCTGGACGATTTTGACGCCATGGGCCAACGCTTGACGGCCAGCGGCACGACACACCTGCATGACGTTCTGGTGCATGCCGATGAGATCCGCACCCGCACCGTGGAGGAGGGCAAGCGCACGATCGTCACACCGTTTCTGCAAGTGTTCCTCGCCGCGGTCAACGCCGGTATTGCCCGCAACGCGCTGAACGACGCGGTTGCTTTCGCCAACCAGTTCGCGCGACCGATCAAGCACAGTACGGCTGCACGCTCTGTGGACGACCCCTACGTAGAACTGAGTGTTGGCGATATCTCGGCCCGCGCCTTTACGGCCGAAGCGGTGGTACTGCATGCAGCCGCATCGATCGACCGGGCGTGGGCCAGCGAACTGGATCCGGTGGCGGTGGACCAGGCCGCTGTCGATGTGGCTCAGGCGCAATACATCGCCGCCGAGTCAGCACTGAAAGCGGCGGAGCGGGTATTCGATGTGGGCGGGGCGTCCACTACCGGGCGCGCACATAACCTGGATCGTCACTGGCGCAACGCCCGAACCGTGTCCAATCACAACCCCCGCCAATGGAAAGCCGCAGCGGTAGGCGCCTGGCAGCTCAAAGGCACGCCGCCGCCGACGTCCGGGTTGTTTTGACGCGGCTTGCTCCACCCGCCGGACTGCCAGGGTTGGCGGGGCGTGCATGACATATGTATGCCTACCTGCAACAGCATTCCCATCGTTTCATCAGCAATGAATTCGCCGGGCGCTGGCCCGTCGGGTGTCCGAAATGGCATTGGGCGTGAACCAGACCCTGAGCATCCTGTTGTTCGATCTCAATCCGGCGGGCCAGAAAGTCGGACTGGTGGGGGTCTAGGGCTCGGGCAAGTCGACGCTGCTGAGTATGCTGCTGCGCCTGTATGACGTACAGAAAGGCCAGCGTGTTCATCGACAACATGGAATATGGTTATCAGTCGCGGGTGGGCGAACGCCGTGTCAAGCGCTCGGGCAGGCAATACGCGCAACTGTGGAATCGTCAGTTCAGCAATGCGCTGGGTGAAGCGGTCTGACCGGCAAGGCTGACGTGCGGTGAAAGGCCCACCGCACGTCAGCGTGTGAAGGGGTCAAATCGAGAGGTGCAGGACGCGCTCGTCGGCAGAGGGTTTGACCGGGCGGCGCTTGTTGACCTTCAGTTCACCCAGGTTGATCAACAGCGTGCGGGCGACGTTACGACTCAGTCCCAGCAGCTCGGCGGTGTGCACCTGGTTGTGATGACAGAATTTGTAAGCGGCTCTCAACAGGGTCCGTTCGACGTGCTCATGCAGGTTATCCACCTGTTCTTCGAACAGTCGGTGCAGCGCCTGATCCAGCAGCCCCATTGCCGATTCGTCCGTTGGCGGATGCTCGTCCGGGCGCTCGATGCGCAGGTTGGACAGGCGCAGGTCGTCACTCTGAATCACGCCGTCGCGGCAAATCAGCAGCGTGTGATGAATGACGTTTTCCAGCTCGCGAATGTTCCCCGGCCAGCTGTAGGTGGCCAGCTTGTGCTCGGCTGCCGGACTCAGCCGAACCTCCCCGTAACCCAGCCGTTTGGTGTAACTGGCGATGAAGTAGTGAACCAGTGCAATGATGTCCCCCGGTCGGTCCCTGAGCGGGCTGAGCTCCAGATTGACCACGTTGAGCCGGTAAAACAAGTCTTCGCGAAAATGCCCTGCATTGATGGCTTTTTCCAGTTGCACGTTGGTCGCGGCCAGCACCCGGACATTGATCGCAATACTCTTGCGCGAGCCTAGCCTGACCACCTCGCGCTCTTGCAGCACGCGCAGCAACTTCACCTGAATCGACATCGGCAGATCACCGATTTCGTCGAGAAACAGCGTTCCGCCGTTGGCTTCCTCGAACCAGCCGGCTTTGGCACTCAGTGCTCCGGTGAACGCACCTTTTTCGTGGCCGAACAGTTCGGCCTCCACCAATGATTCGGAGAACGCTCCGCAATTGACCGCGACGAAGGCCTGGGTCTTACGCGTGCTCAGATTATGGATGTGGCGCGCCACCAGTTCCTTGCCAGTGCCGGTTTCACCAATGATGAGCACGCTCGCCTCGCTGGGTGCGACCTGCTGCAGATGCTTGAGCAGGGCTTTGGATTTGGGGTCTTCGAACACTTGCGCCGTAGCACGGATCGAGGTGGCCAGGGCGGGCGAGGGCGGTAATGTCAGCAGTTGCATGATGACCCCTATGAGTAAAAAGTCGGGATGGGCGCAGTGCCGTTGAGAGCCCAGTCACCCAGTTCATGAAGTTTGTAATCCAGCGGGTCGTGCAGGCTTTGGGTGCGCAGGTTGCGCCAGTGCCTGTCGAGGGCGACCGAGGCGTGAGTGGCCCGCGCACCGGTGACCTCGAAGACCTTGCTACACAGATCCAAACCATGGCGGCTGGCGGCGACCTTGGCAGTGGCGATGGCAATGGCGGTTTCGCCACGCTCTTCACGTGTCAACGCCGAACCTTTGTTCCAGGCCTCGTCCAGCACCCAGCCTGCGCGTTCGACCAGCAGGCGTGTGCTTTCCAGTGCGACCCAGAAGTCGCCGTAGTGGCTGAGCACATAAGGGTCTTCTGCGGTGTGTGCGGCACTGGAGCGGAACCAGGGCCGGGCTTCCTCGCGGGTGTATTTGCGTGCTTCCTCAAAGGCGCCTTCAGCGATACCGAGGAAGATATTGGCAAAGTGCAGTTGCGCGATCAGTGGCCGCAGGCAGGCGAACGGCGTGCTGAGCGGGCCGGGATCGAGCAGCAGGTCGGACTCTTCGACACGTACGCGCTTGAAGGTCACGCTGCCGCTGTCGGTCTGGCGCTGGCCCATGTTGTACCAGTCATTGTGCAGGGTGATGCCGCTGCGCCCGCTGGGTATCGCGGCGATCAACAGCTTGCCGCCTGCCGCTTCGTCAACGGCCGAGGCGATGAGCATTTGCGAATCGTTGGCGCCGGAACAGAAACTCTTCTGTCCGGAAAACTCGCGCCAGCCATCGTGGCCCTTGACCACGGTACGGGTGTCCAGTGGGTTGAGGGTGTTGCCCCAGAACCAGTTGTTGCTGGCGGTGAGCGTGAACCAGGTTTGCCACTGCGAGGGTTTGGCGAACAGGCGCACGGTCGCCAGCATCAGGTGATGAAACCCGAAGACATGGGCGATCGAGCTGTCGACCCGGGCGAATTCGCGCACCACGTCGAAGGTCTCGGACCAACTGGCATCCAGCCCGCCGAATTGACGGGGAATGCTCAGGGACAGCAGCCCGCTGTGACGCAGCCTGTCTCGCTCGACCTTGGGCGTACCGCCGCGGGCGTCGCGGTCGACTGCCGTACGGGCAAATTCGCTCGCCAGTTCACGGGCGGTATCCAGTGGTGCCTTCCGGGCGTTGAGTAAGCTGACAGTCACAGCGGGTCACCTCTTCCTTGTGTTGGTTTGAATTCGGAGCGATGGCGCTCCTCGGCGTTTCTGACGCACACATCTCTGTGGGCGCGAATGAATTCGCTGCCACAGGTCCATGGCAACCCTGGAGCAGGCTATTTCGCCGTGATCACCGACAACTTGGTAATGCCCGCCTTCTCGATCGAAGCCATGGCCCGTGCTACCTCGCCGTAATTCACGCCGTTGTCTGCCTGCAACTGCACGCGCACATCGGCGTTCTTTTCCCTGGCCGAACGCAGGTTGGTTTCCAGCAGGTCCGGCTGGATCTCGTCCTTGTTGATGAACAGCTTGCCCTTGTCATCGATGCTTACCACCAGCGGGTCTTTCTGTTCCACCGGCGCGACCGCTTCGGTTTTCGGCAGGTTGATCGGGATCGAGTTGGTCAGCAGCGGCGCAGTGACGATGAACACCACCAACAACACCAGCATCACGTCCACCAGTGGCGTGACGTTGATTTCGCTCAGCACTTCGTCGCTGTCTTGTGTGGAAAAAGCCATCTCAGGACGCCTCCTTCACTTTCTGTCCAGCGACCGTAGCGCCGGATTTGTTCAGCACCGGATGCAGCAACACACGGAACGAATGCTTCTGCGCCAGGCTGTAGAAGTCATGGGCAAAATCATCGAGGTCCGCTGCGGTGAGCTTCAGGCGCCGCAGGTAGTAGTTGTAAACCAGCACCGCGGGCACCGCGACGGCAATACCGACCCCGGTGGCGACCAGTGCTGCACCAATGGGACCTGCCACCGTTTCCAGGCTGGCCGAACCCGCGGCGCTGATGCCCTTGAGCGCCGACATGATCCCCCACACGGTCCCGAACAACCCGATGAAGGGCGAGGTGCTGCCGATACTGGCCAGAATCGCCAGGCCGGTTTCCAGCGAGCGGCGCTCACGGACGATCTGCTGACGCAGGGCTCGCTCCAGGCGATCCTGGTGGTTGATCGCCTGGCTCAGGTCAGCGGCCTGACCGCCCTCCGGGACCTGGATTGCGGCATAACCTGCCAGTGCCACGCGGGCAGCAGCGCCCGGTTGGGTCTGCGCCAGTTCAGCGGCAGAGTCCAGGCTCGACGCGGCCCAGAATTGCTTGTGGAATTTCTTGTCCTGACCCTTGAGCCGGGCGAACTGCACACCCTTGAGCAGGGCCAGGCCCCAGGTGGCGACGGAAAAGACGATCAGCAGCCAGATGACGGCGCCTTCAATGGACGCGAATGGGGATGCGATGACGTTCATGTGGTTCTCCAAAAGGCCGGAAATCGTTGCAGCGACGCGCCTTTTGTCAGGTGGCCCGCAGTGTCACGAATAGGTTGAGTGAGTGGTTTTGAAAATTATCGGATCTTGAAATCGATGGGCACGCTGACCCAGCCGTCGACCGGGTCGTTGCCCTGCTTGGCCGGCACGAAGCTCCAGCGCTTGACGGCGGCTTGTGCCGCTTCGTCCAGCTGTTCGTGGCCGCTGCTTTTCTGGATCTGAATCTCGCTCGGCTTGCCGGTGCCCAGCACGTGTACACGCAGCAATACCGTGCCTTCCCAGTTGCGCCGCATGGCCAGCGCCGGGTATTCCGGGGCGGGGTTATGCAGGTAACCGGCATTGGCCGAGGCCGGGGTAATCGGTGCTGGCGCGGGCGGTGCAGGTGGTGCCGGGGCTGCCACCGGTTGCGGTGGCGCAGGCGGCGCGGGTGGTTGTTCCACCGGTTTGGCGACCGGTTTGGGCACTGGTTTCACGACCGGCTTGGGCTTGGGAATCGGCTTGGGCGGTGGCGGTTTCACGGCCAGTTCGTCTTCCACGGGCGGCGGTGGCTCGACCACGGGCTGCGCAATCGGCTCGGGCGGCGGTGGCGGAGTTTGGACCACGGGCGGCGCAGGCTGGGAAAACTCGATGGTCATCGGCGGGATTTCCGGCTGCACCACGGGCAAGGCCGGCGTTGGCGAGCTGTTGACCCAGTAGATCACCGCGCCGTGCAGCACCAGGGCGACGACGCCGAGCAGTACGGCTTCGCGGCGACTGAGGATGCGCCGGGGCATGGTCTGCAGGCGTGACAGCGCCAAAGGGCCGCGATAGGCCCGGCCCAGGTCGAGCAGTTCGGCGCCCGGTGCCTGACGCCAGAGCACATCCCGTGCATTGGCGGTTTGGGCATTGGCCATTGATTTACTCCTGGCTATTAGACAAAACGGAACTCAAGACAAAACGCGAATTGACGTGCCGTGTGCATCGCTCATGCAACAGACTTCACTGGGCCGCGTACATGAGACGTACATTGCCAGAGCAAGAGCCATACCAATTGCCGATTGCCTGCAAAACAAGCTGTTTAATAGGTGAATAACAGTGCGCAGTTGTAGGCTGCGAATTTTTTTGTCAATCCGCTGTTGCCCCGCGAACAGTGAGTGTTATGAGCGCATGTGATTTAGTTATATGAAAGGGTTCTGATTCATCCCCTTGAATCATTCCTCGTTTGAAAACATGCGCGAGCAGGGGCGAGCAAATTCTTTTTCAACTAACGCCTGATGAGCACCTTGGAAAGAAATAGGATGCCTCATCGGTTAATGGCTTGCACAGTCAAAATTTTTCTATCGCGACCCACTGTTGGCAAAACGACAGCGTCACAACAAAGTGTCGGTGAGCAAATCCCGATTTTGGTCTTTATTCCGCTAAAACGGGTGAAAACCACGTGGCACGAACCCTGCTAAGTGGGTCTGGAGCGCGACTATACGAATAGATGCTCCAACTGATGTTCAACTTTCAGGAGCAGGGATTTGATACGGCAACGGTTTGATAGGCGCGCTCGGCGCCTCGACGCATTGGCCACGGCATCGAGCCTGGGCATCTTGTTGATGTTGGTCCACGCTGCTTCCTTTGCCGCGCAGGCGTCCACCGAACAGAGTGCTCAAGACCCGAAACTGGCGACGGTCACCGTGAATGGCACGGCGGCCAGCGAAGCGCAAAAAGCCGAAAAGCAACTGGCCAAAGTACCCGGCAAGACGGCGGTTATCGATAACCACGAAGTCGAAAAAGGTCGAGCCTCCAATGCCGAGGACGTGCTGGCTTTACAGCCGGGTGTGTTCGCCCAGGCCACCAGCGGTTCGGCGGCCAACAAAATCTCGATCCGTGGCTCGGGCCTGAACACCTTCTATCAAGGTTACGTGTTGGGCATCAAGTTTCTATTCGACGGCCTGCCGCTGACAGGCCCCGGCGGCACTCAGGAAGATATGCTCGACATGGCCGGTGTCGACCACACGGAAGTGCTGTACGGCGCCAATGCCTTTAATTATTCGGCTTTATCGTTGGGTGGGGCTATTAACTTCGTCAGCAAGACCGGTCGTACCGATCCCGGTAATTACGCGCGCTTCGAAGCGGGCAGCTACGGCTATCGCAAACAGGTACTGAGTACCGGTGGCATTGAGGGCAACGCTGACTACTATGTCAGTCTGCAACACAATGAACGCGATGGTTATCAAGACAATACCGCTAATAAAGGTCAGGGGATCGTTGCCAACTTTGGCTATGTATTCAACCTGAAACTGGAGACGCGTTTCTTTCTGCGGTATCGCGAAGAAACTCTGAGCCAGGGCAACACGCTGACCAAATACCAGATCAAGCATGACCCAACCAGCAATCTTGTACCCTTCGGGCGCAAGAAAGACGGTACAACGCTGCTGGGCAGTAAAACCACCTACACCTTTGATGACAACGCCAAACTGGAAGTCGGTCTGGGCTACAACGATTACCCCCTGTACAACGGCTGGCGTTACTCGGCCACGCCCCAAAACTGGCGCTCCAAGGACGTCAACCTGACCCTGCGTTATCTGCGCACCGGCGATTCCTTTCTCGGTTTCAATAGCGACAGTACCGCGACCTTCAGCACCACCCGCGCTTACCTGGCCGACGTGAAATCCCATAGCAGGGCGACCAGGGTCAAGCAACAGGAAGCCAACTTCACCGGCTCCCGCGACACCGTGTTCTCCTTGGGCAATGAGCTGCAACTGACCGACAACCTGTGGCTGTCCACCGGCCTTTCATTCATCGACATCAAGCGCAAGGCTGACATCGAATACACCACCGCCGTCAACACCACTGCGTTTCCCAACGGTGTGGAGTATGAGGAGCACGACACCGCCCCACGCATCGGCCTGCGCTACCAGCTCACGCCGGAATTCGAACTGTTCGGCAATGTCAGTCGCTCCATTGACCCGCCTGTCACCTGGCAACTGGGCAGCACCGGTACGCCTTATATCCGCGACGTTCGCCCGCAAAAGGCCAATACGGTGGAGTTCGGTATCCGCGGCGGCCACGGCATCTTCGATGGCAGCCTGACGGTGTATCGTTCGTGGGTTCAGAAGGAGCTGCTGTCGGTGGTGGTGCGTCAGGCCACGGCCACTCAGGATCAACTGGTCGCGACGTCCAATGGCAGCCCGACCCTCCACCAAGGCATCGAGGCAGGGCTGAACGCGCAGGTGTGGCAAGGGCAGGGCGGCGATACGGTCACCCTGCGTCAGGCCTACACCTACAACGACTTTCACTATCGCCATGACGCCACCTTCGGTGACAACCAGTTGCCCGGCCTGCCACGTCAGGTCTATCAGGCCGAGCTTGAGTATCGGCAGCCGAGCGGCTTCTACGCGCAGTTGAATGCGCGCGTTGCGTCCAGCTATTACGTGGACTTCGCCAACTCCCTCGGTGCGCCGTCCTACACACTGTGGGGGGCGAAAGTCGGGTATGAAGCGCCGAACAGGAAGTGGGAAGTGTTCGTCGATGCGCGCAACCTGACCAATCAGCGCTATGCGACGGCGTCCAACACTGCCTACGATGCAAAAGGCGAGGACTCTGCCAACTTCTATCCGGGCGATCCGATCAACGTGACTACCGGTGTTTCTTACCGGTTCTGATCTGATTGGGTGGGTGGCTCTGACGGCAGACTGAGCTCCGCAGACCTTATTGTCAGGAGACACCTCATGCGTTTGTACGTCGTACGTCACGGCCAGACTCAGGCCAACGCCGAGCACCGCTATCTGGGGTCGCTTGACCCCGAGTTGACAGAAACAGGACGCGAGCAAGCTGTCGCCCTGAGCCTTGAACTGCCCGACTCAATCGACAGCATCGTCGTCTCGCCCTTGCTGCGTGCCAGGCAGACGGCCGAGATCTTGAACTACAGCTTCAACCTGCCGGTCCAGGTGCTCGACGGCTTTCGGGAAAGGAGTGTCGGTGTCTACGAAGGGCTGACTCAGGCCGAGGCACAACAATTTCTCCCCGCCCTGTGGCAGCGGAACATTACCCGTCAGTGGGCCGTTGGCCCACCGGAAGGGGAGTCGATTGTTGAGGTGGTGCAGCGCTAGCCCGCGCATTGGTCAGGCAGGATTTCTCGGACTTTTTTGACTGGCAATTGGCAATTGGCAATTGGGAAATGGGCACTGGCTGATGCTGGAAAATGTTGAACGGATTCAGCAGTACGAATTACCGGTGCAGAATCCTTTGCCAAGAGCGCCGGGGCTCGCTGGTGCTTTGGGTTTTGCGCAACTTTCTTGAGGCTTCCATGCAGCGTGTGATGATCATTGGCCAGCCTGGGTCAGGAAAAAGTACCTTGGCTCGGGAGATGGGCAAGCGCACCGGGCTGCCAGTGATCCACATCGACATGATCCATTGGCAGCCCGGATGGATCGAGCGAAGTGCCGATGAAAAGACACGCCTTTGTCTTGAGGTCGAGGCGCGTGATCGGTGGATCTTCGAAGGCGGGCATTCGGCGACCTGGGACAGCCGTATTGCCCGGGCCGATCTGCTGGTATGGATTGATCGCTCGTCGGCGCTGAGGTTCTGGCGTGTGCTTCTTAGAACCTCGCTTCGGCGAGGTCGCTCACGTCCGGATCTTCCAGAGGGCTGCCCCGAGCAGTTAGGGAATCTCCCGGAGTTTTTCCGCTTCATGTGGGTCACCCGTAAATCGTCGCGGACCAGGATGAGGCATCTGGTAGCAGCGGCACCGTCGGCCTGTAGAGTCGTCCACCTGCGCAGTAACCGACAGACCCGGCTATTTTTCTCGAGTATCGGGGAGGCGGCGTTTATGGCGTCGCCGCAACCACAGCAGCAACCGACTAGCTCGGAACGCGGTTAGGCCATGGTAGGCGAGTGATCACAGGTTGATCGTTTCCACGCTCTGCGTGCGCGATCTTATATAGCTGAGCCGCGCTTGGTGGCTCTGCCTGGCGGCAGAGCTGTTTCGCCTTCGGCGAGTTACTTGGAAAAGCCCCAAGTAACCAAGGGCGTTTGCTCCCGGTTGGGCCCGACTGCGCCGGGTTCCCTCACGCAGGCGACGCTCCGTGGGCCCGCCGCCATCGGCCATTCATGGCCGGGGGCGGCTCTCGCGGCATCCATGCCGCTCGGCCCACTGCGCATCGCCTGCGTTCGGCCTGCACCCAAGTTGCGATGTGCGGTGTCTGCGCTGGCGTGGACAAAGAGCAAAATCAAAAGCGTCGCAAAATCAGCGCGGGTCGCTGTCACCGATTTCCGCCAGCCGAGGTAGCAGTAGGTTTGCCACGTGGTTGGCTTCATCGATCAGTGGCCAGCCGGAAAGGATCAAGGCCGACAAACCGCTGCGCTGATGATAAAGCTCCACATTTCGGGCGATGCCGTCCGGGCTTCCCACCAGATACGCAGCGGACGAGCCGGTGCCGAAAATATCCAGCGACGACCAAGCTGTCATACCCGCATATAGATTGTGCTCCAGGCGCAGCGAGTCGAGAGGCGGTAAGCGATTCTGTCGCAAGTGGTTCACCCACTCCAGGCGCTGCGGGTCGGCAGGGGTATAGGTTGCCAGCGTGTGCTCGCCTTTGGTCCGGCGGGTGATCACTGCTTCCAGCTTGGCCTTGATCAGCTCAACGCCGGTGTGTTCGAAGATCCGGTAAAAATGCTTAAGCGCCTCAGCTTCAGTAGGACGGACAGTGACGCTTGCCAGCGCGCCGAGATCGTCGAAGCGTCTTCCCTGGGTGCTGGCTGAAGCCACGGCCTGACTGAACTTCTCGCTCATGGCGTTAACCTCGCGCAGCATCAGCAGATAGACATCCACCACTTTGCCGGCATGCTCGACGCCTGCGGCGGATTCGCCTGTGCCCCACAGCGGCACGCCACGTGGTTGTTGCGGCTCGAGGGAGAAGCGTGTGTTAGGGAACAGCGACGGATTGCCCGCCAGGTACGCGGCCTGGAACTCACGCCAGTATTCCTCGCCTAGCTGATAACGATCATCGGCGCCGGTAGTGATCGCATAGGTCCGGGCACGCTCGTCGCGACCGTTGATGTGGTTAAACATCAGGCGGTCGCCAAAATACGCCTCGAAGGTCAGCGCCTGCTCCGCCAGCAACTTGGGCGGCGTCATGGCCGCATACTCTGCCACCAGGAATTTCATGCGTTGTGTTGCACCGGCAACGGCGGTTGCCGACACCAGCGGATCGTTGGGCCAGGTAGCTACCAGCGCGCCGTAGAAACCGCCCTGGTCGATGGTTTGCGCCAGTTGCCGGTAGCGCTGAAGATCGACGCCGAAGAAACCGTCCGCCATCCAGGGGTAGTTTCCATCGGCCATGCTCAGGTACCAAAGGGCCTTGATCGCCATGTGTTGTTACTCCTCAGAAAACGAAAACAAAACATAAAGGGTCTGCTTCAGGACGCCACTGTGACCAATGGCAGCGCAGGGTCGGCGCTCCATTCAACCAGCGAGCCGTCATAAATCGCTACATCCTGTCTGCCTGCCACGCTCAGTGCCAAAGCGCTTCCGGCGGCGGTGATCCCACTGCCGCAGTAGACGATGATCGGGCTGCGTGCATTCAGGCGTGCGAAACGCGAGCGCAGGGTCTCAGCCGGAAGCAGGCGCGCACTTTCAGGCGCCAGCAGCGTGCCGTATGGCACATGCTGACTGCCCGGAATGTGGCCAGGGCGCTGATAGCGCAGCTCTTCGCCTGTGAACACCGGTCGGCGCAATACGTTGAGCAGTTGTCCGGTACGTGACCCTTCGACGATGGCCTGCACGTCTTGGCGATCAACGAAATAACCTGCTCGTTCCGGACCGGCAGTGAAGTTTCCAAACCGGGCAGGGGCAGCCCCTTGTTCTAACGGCAACCCTGCAGCGCGCCATGCTTTAAGGCCGCCATCGAGTACTTGCACCGAATCATGACCATACGCACGAAACAGCCACCACAAGCGGGCCGCCCAGATACCCTCGCCACGGTCGTAGATCAGCAGGCGGCAAGCCGTGTCGACGCCGGCTTTCCGGGCCGCTTGCGTAAAGCGTTCAGCGCCGGGTCGTTGATAGGGCCAGGGGGAGGCGGGGTCGGAGAAATCGCCGGCGAGGTCGGCGAACACCGCTCCAGGAATATGGCCCTGGGCATACACGTGCCGCTGCAGTGCGACCTCACGTTCCTGGCCATCGACCTTCCTGGCGCCTGCTTCAAGGATCAGATACTGCTCACGAGCCTTTGCCAGGCCTGTTACGGATACCAGTGGGTCAGCGGGGCGCGACATGATTCAGCTTTCCAGTTCGATGCTATCAATCCGTGCGTGCTGCGCGATCTGTTCTGCGTCCACAGCATCGAGCGCGTCGACAAATGCCGGCATGAAACTCCCGGGACCTTTGGCCACGGTTTGTGCCTGTTCCGCCGCCAGGGCGAAATGCACATGAGCGGTGATCAGCGCAAGCACGGGGCTGGCAGCGACGGCGGTGTACGCCGCCACCAGCGCCCCGAGCGAGCAACCGGTGGCAGTCACTCGAGGCAGTAATGCGCTGCCCCCGGCGATGCGGAACAGCCGAATCTGCCCCTCATGCGTACCTACCACGTGGTCAACAGGGCCTGACGCCGACACTGCAGCACTGTGAGCGAGCAGTTCACGTGCAGCCGCCACTGCGTCGGCCGGGTCGTTGGAACTGTCGAAACCACGGCTGGAGCTCCCGAGTCCTGCGAGCCCGATGATCTCCGAGGCGTTGCCGCGGATCACGGTGGGTCTATAAGCCAGAAGCTCGGCCGCCACTGCGCCACGCCAGGACAACCCCCCGGCGCCGATCGGGTCAAGCACCCATGGCCGGCCGACACTGTGGGCGGCTTTGACGGCCAGTCGCATCGCCTCCACCTGGGCGGCGGTCGGCGTGCCCAGGTTGACCAGAACAGCGCTGGCGACCTGAACGAAGGCTGCCGCTTCTTCCGGGTTATCCACCATCGCGGGTGCAGCACCCGCCGCCAGCAGAACGTTGGCCATGAAGTTGCTGGACACGGCATTGGTCAAGCATTGCACCAGCGGCTTTTGAGTACGCAGCGCAGCATGGGTAGCGATAACTGCATCGATCAGTTGTTTAACGGGCTCATTCATTGCGCAAGTCCTCAAGGGGGGGCGGGCTATTCGAGGTGGACAGTAGTCGGCTGACATCGGGGCGAACGCCGCACCGGTATGGCATGGCCTAGCCATTTTCTGTGTCCTCGCTGACAAGTACGAGTGCCAGTGAATCAGCGGTTTCAGCAGGCTGCGCGAGGAAGCGTAACGATCAAGGGCTTATATCCGAAATACCGTTAAGGCATAGCTAAATATGCGTAATCGACAACTGCTTATATTCATCTCGCAGGTAATTATTCTGTGCAGATATAAGCGCTTTAAATTTCCCGTCAGTTATTTCATTGCTTCAAAGGCACCGGGCGGTGCGGGTATGCTCACACTCTCTCTTGTTTTGTATTTGTAACGCCGATGAAAGTGCTTTGGTACCTGAGTTTCGCCGATGGGAACTATCCGTGGTGTGCGGATGGTTTGCTGCCCATCGACAGTGAACGTTATCTGCATCTGGCACAGGCCATTGAGGATGCCGGGTTCTATGGGGCCATGATTGCAACCTGGCCTAATGACCCGCTGGTCAGTGCCGCTTACGTTGCCAGTCATACCCGGCGCATTAAGTTGCTGGTGGCTTGCTATGCACGCATGACTCCGCCAAAGCTGCTGGCACAGCAGATGCTGACGTTTGACAAACTCAGTAGCGGGCGCCTGTTAGTCAACTTGATCAACGGTCGCGACAACATCATGCGCGCTTACGGGATCACCACGGCCCACGCCGAACGCTACTCGCTGGGTATCGATTACTGGCGCAAGTTCTGCTTCTCCTACAAACAAGGCGCACAGTCCTGGTTTCCCAACACGCCCTTGGTACTCGAGCCGGTATCTCCGGGCGGCGTGCAGTTATGGGGCACCGGTGATTCTCCCGCGGGCCTCGCCCACACCGCGGAGTTGGCCGATGTGTACCTCACGATGATGCGCGAAGCCAAAGTGATAGGCCCCAAATTCGCACTCGCCAGCGCTGCGGCCGCCGCCCACGGTCGCCAGTTCACGGACCTGGGTGTTCTGGCGAGTGTGCTGGTCAGAGAAACCCAGGCCCAGGCACTGGATGCCTTCTATGCCATGTTCGAAATCACGGGTGCCCAAGACCTCGCCGCGAAGGTGAATGAAACCATCGTCCGGCGCACGGCGGGACGACAGGATTTAAGCACTTTCGAGGCGCCAGATGCGCAGCGGCACGGCTGGCTGGACCGGTTACGCCACGGCCAGTTGCCAAGCCTTGAGTCATTGCGTCTTGAGGGCCATCTCTTTGCAGGCATCACCGCCTGGTCGACGCTGGACGTCTTCGGTACCGGCTCTTCTGCCGCTTACTTTGTGGGTGATGGATCGCAGATCGCGGAGCAGATTCGAGGCTATCAGAGCGCTTTCAACTTGAGTGCACTGGTGCTGTCAGCGTGGCCATTGATAGAAGAGGCAAAGAATACCGCGCGTTGGTTGTTGCCCTACCTGGGTGCGGCCAACGAGTGACTGGCCGGGATGCTACTGTGGTTGCCTGAGTATCGAGCGAGCTACAGCAAATCATCAGTTGCGTCGATTTTCAGCTGCCATTGTCGGCTCAATACCGTACTCGGCAGCTTGCACGGGCGGACGTACATGTCGGCATGGATGCTGCATCATCTGGGATCCACCTGTTGATCGGTGCCGCCTCAGCGCACGATTCGCGTAACCCCGGAAATCAGCTCCCATGACGGAAACCTCTCACATCTCATCCTTGGCTTTCAGGCCTGTCGATCTGGATGCCCATCTCGATGTCTGTCAGCGCTTCAGAATCGACGCCTTGATCTGCACCTTCGGCTCGGCAGAACTTTTTTACCAAAGCGACGGTGGACCGCAGGGTTACGAAGTCTGGCTGTGCGAGCGTGTAGCGAAGTTGCCAGGCTGCCAGTGCAGACGCTGGTGGATGCCCGGGTTTCAGGGCGGCATGGCGTGTGCGACACCGTGGTTTATCAGCGGGAGGCCAGATGACGCGTGCCCTTAAATTCAGGGCAGTTGCCGGGCGCTTTGCCCTCGACTGTTCTACACCGGCCGATGCACAAGGCCAGCTCCGCTCAATGCATGCCAGGCGCTAACTTAATGCCGATCATCGACAGCCGTTTGCACATTCCCGGTGAGTTCGTCATCCATGAGACAGAGCACTGGGTCATCAATCACCACTTGGTCAATGCGCTACCCGGGTATCTGATTCTGGGTTCCAGAGCACCTGCGGATTCCCTTGCCGATCTGCCCACCGCTGCACTTCACGAGTTTGGTGAGCTGCTGGCCCGTGCGCAGTCGATCCTGCAAAACACCATGACCCCCGAACGTCTTTACGTGAGCCGCTATGGTCATTCTTCGGGCTATCCGATTCACTTCCACCTGATTCCGGTCTACGCCTGGGTCGAGCGGTTGTTCTGGGAAGACCCTCGCTATCGCCTGCTTGAGACATTTGCCAATCCGCAGAAAGTCGAAACGCGTACCGATGGGGCGGAGCTGACGCTGTTCATCTGGCGCGAGTTCGGGGAAAGCGCCCAGCCGCCGATGGTGGAAGGCCCGTCAATTGCGGAAGTCATAGAAACACTTCGCGCGGCTTTTGCAGGCTCTTCATCCCGCTGAACAGCAGTGGGGCAGAAGTCGAAAAAGCGAGTTCGTCATTTCTATCGCACGATCAATAACCGCGGCGCCCAGAGTCGGGGTATTCGCTACGACGGGCAACCGCTGGATCGGCTCAATGGCAGAGCCTTGCGCCCCTTGGCGCCGCAAGATGCAGGTGGTATTTCAGGATCCTTATGGCAGCCTGAGCCCACGTATGAGCGTGCAGCAGATTCTGGAAGAGGGTTTGCACGTCCACACCGGTCTCGATGCCGGGCAACGAGAGGCCGAAGTCATCGCGGCGCTGCACGAAGTGGGCCTGGACCCGCAAACCCGGCACCGTTACCCGCACGAATTCTCGGGCGGCCAGCGACAGCGGATCGCTATCGCCAGGGCATTGGTGCTCAAGCCCGAACTGATTCTGCTCGATGAACCGACGTCAGCGCTGGACAGGACTGTGCAAAAACAGGTGGTCAGCCTGTTGCGACGTTTGCAGGACGAGCATGGCTTCACCTACCTGTTCATCAGCCACGATCTGGCAGTGGTCCGCGCACTGGCCCACGACCTGATGGTGATCAAGGATGGCATCGTCGTGGAAACGGGCGCTACCGAGCAACTGTTCGCATCGCCGCAGCATCCATATACCCGGGATCTGCTGGTGGCATCGTTCGTTGAGTCCCCTGCGCCCAAGGCAGGCGGCATAGGCTGATGAGGTAGGTTGGCCGGCGGCGCATACGCTACATACGCATGGCCTGCTGTCTGCAGCGCAGCGATCGCTATATAGTCCTCATCACAGCGCGAGGCGAATGAAACGCTCGTGGCTGGCTCACAGATCACTTTCAGGACAGACGATGAATCAATCTCCAACATCTGCGGTGCTGCTGTTTTCCTACGGCACCTTGCAGGACAAAAACGTGCAGTTGGCTCAATTTGGCAGGGAACTGGCCGGTGACGCTGACCGGATGACAGGCTACAAACAATCCTGGGTGGAAATTACCGACCCTGAAGTACTCAGCGTCAGCGGCAAGACGCATCACCCGATTGTCAGTCCCAGTGCCGACGCGGCGGACAGCGTGGCAGGCACGGTCTTTCAGATCACCGAGCAGCAATTGGCGGCAGCGGATGCCTACGAGGTATCGGATTACAAGCGGATCAGCGTCGCACTGGCCTCAGGTCTGAATGCCTGGGTTTACGTAAAGTCTTAAGACCCATGTTGGCGTGAAGCGGACGCCGAGCGCGGCCCGGCATCCCTTCAGGGTTAAGGACGCTTGCCGAATTCCTCTGTCGCCACAGTCCAGGCCAGTGCCTGCTCGCTCAGGGTGAAACCCAGGCCTGGCCGGTTCGGTACCTGCATGCGTCCGTTCTTCAGGACCAGGCGTTCATTGAACATCGGTTCCAGCCACTCGAAATGCTCAAGCCAGGGTTCCTGCGGGAACGCAGCGGCCAGATGCAGGTGGATTTCCATTGCAAAGTGCGGCGCCAGATTGACGCCCTGGAAGCTGGCCTGCTGCATGATCTGCAAAAAAGGTGTGATGCCGCCTACCCGCGGCGCATCAGGCTGGATGAAGTCGCAGGACTTATTGTTCAGCAACTGAGCGTGCTCACCGAAACTGGTGAGCATTTCACCGGTGGCGATGGCCGTGTCCAGCGAAGCAGCGAGTGCCGCGTGCCCTTCGATGTCATAGGCGTCGAGGGGTTCTTCGATCCAGGTCAGGTCGAACTGCTCCAGCGAGCGACCGAAGCGCTGTGCCGTGATGCGATCCCACTGCTGGTTGGCATCGACCATCAGCGGAAATCCTTCTCCAAGCCGTTCGCGCACTGCCTTGACCCGCTTGAAGTCAATGCCGGTGTCGGGCTGGCCGACCTTGATCTTGATCCCGCCGATGCCGTTTTCGCGTGAGCTATCGACGTTCTCCAGCACATGCTCCAAGGGCGTCGATAAGTAACCGCCGGAGGTGTTGTAGCACTGCACTGAGTCGCGATGCGCGCCCAGCAGCTTGGCCAGCGGCAGCCGGGCACGCTTGGCTTTGAGGTCCCACAAGGCGATGTCGAAGGGTGCGATAGCCTGGGTGGTCATGCCACTGCGGCCCATGGAGGCTCCCGCCCACAGCAGCTTGTTGAAGATTTTCGCGATATCGTTGGGATCTTCCCCCAGCAGCACCGGTGCAATTTCCTTGGCATGGGCATACATGCCAGGACCGCCAGCCCGTTTCGAGTAGCCGAAACCGATGCCTTCGTGGCCTTCGCGGGTGCGGATTTCGGCAAAGATAAAGGCGATTTCGGTCAGCGGTTTTTGGCGTCCGGTGAGCACTTTGGCGTCACTGATGGGCGCGGCCAGCGGCAGAATCGTCAGTGAAACCTTTACCCATTCGATGGCGTCAGTGGTCGCTTCGCCGGCTTGCATCGAGGCGATTTTCGGGTCGATGTACAGGTTGCTTTCAATCATCGTAATCTCCAGCTTAACGGGCAGTAGAGGGCTTGATCAGGTCGCAAAGGTGCAGGCGTTGAATCTTTCCGACGATGAAGAGGTAGGAAAACGCAGCAAGCAGACCGTGAGCACCGACGTAGATCAGCGCGCTGTTGAATGAGCCGCTCGAATGCAGCAGGTAACCGATGACCACCGGCGTGACGATCCCGGCGATGTTGCCCATGGCATTGAACACTCCGCCGGTCATGCCGACCATTTCCCGGGGCGCGGTATCGGCCACCACGCTGAATCCCAGATTGCCGAAACCCTTGCCGAAAAACGCAAGACTCATGACCGCGATGACCAGTACCTGGGAGTCGACGTAGTTGCACAGAATCATTGTCGAGCTGAGCAGCACGCCAGCGATGATCGGAGTCTTGCGGGCGATGCTCAGCGACTGCGTGCGCCGCACCAGATAATCGGAGAAAAACCCCGACGATACCGCGCCGATCAATCCGCACAACGCCGGGATCGAGGCGACGAGGCCCGCCTGCAGGATGTCGAAACCACGTTCCTTGACCAGATAAATCGGGAACCAGGTCACGTAGAACCAGGTGATTGCGCTGACGCAATATTGACTGAGGAACATGCCCGCGAGCATCCGGCTTTTGAACAGCAGGGCCACTTCGGCCAGTGACGACAGACCGCTCCCGGTGGCGACAGGATCGGTCTTGCGACCTTCCAGGTCCACCAGTCCTTCGCCTGCGCGAATGTACTCAAGCTCGGCAGCGTTCATCTTCGGGTGCTTGACCGGAAGGTAGTAGACCTTCCACCAGATGCCGGCGATGCACAGGCCGATCAGGCCCATGATGATGAACACGTACTCCCAGCCGAAGCGATAACACAGCCAGCCCATCAGCGGCGTGAAGAAGGCCAGGGATATGTACTGCGCACTGTTGAAGATCGCCCCGGCCATGCCACGTTCCGATGATGGAAACCACGACGCGATGACGCGGGTGCAGCCGGGACCGACGGGGGATTCGGCGATACCCAGCAAGAAACGCAGACCCAGCAGCAACGGCACGACCATGCCGATAAAGTGCACCATGCCCATACCAATGGTGAGCACCGACCAGATGGCAATGGCCGCCGTCAGGGTCTTTTTTGAACCCAGGCGGTCAGTCAGCCATCCAGAGGGAATCAAGAAGACGACATAGGCCCAACTGAACGCAGAAAACAGATAACCCATTTCCACCGAGCTGATCCCCAGCTCCTTGCCCATGTCCGAGCCGGCAACCGAAATCGCCGCACGATCGCCACTGCTCAGGGCCAGGACAATGGTGATCATGGCCAGAATGAGGAAGCGATAGCGGCTCCTTCTTAAGGTTGCGACGGTCGCACGGGATCTGACCGAATGAGCCGAGGAGGGCGCAGGGACAGGCGCGGAACCCTCCAGCGCATAACGCTCGTGGTTGTTCATGTGTGCCTCGTCTCATTATTGTTGTGGAGTGCCGAAGCAATGGCGGTCATTCACCGCCCATGCCTCTACTTGCATCAAATGGTCTGTGTATCGGCCTCCGTATAATCGACGGCTGCCCACTCGAAGTATTTTTTCAGCTCGGTGATGAGTGCGACATGCGCCGGGTGAGGCAGGTAGCGATTGACCGCCTCGGCATCATCGAAGCTGGTTTCCAGCACGTAGTCCCAGCAGATCGGACGATCCAGTTCATTGGCCGAGAGCTTCCAGCTACGCGCGAAGTCGATGTCCTGATGCAGGTTTTTCATCCACTGAACCAGGTGGTTTTCCAACTCCACATCCTTGGGCAGCGAAGGCAGGCGGCGAAACATCACGATATGTTTCATCATGGTTGGCATTCTCCTTTGCCCTGTTCCGAGTGAGGCGTTTGCTTGCCAGTGCCCGATTGCTCATTGGCCTTTGTAATAATGCTCGCGATGGCAGGACGTCCCGAAGCGACCCAGGCGTGGTAATCGGAAATGGCGGCCGGACTCGGTGGGTATACGCCCCACAGTGCCTCACCTGCTGCGATGCGCATCGCCAGGTAACCTTCCAGGTCGTCCTGAACCAGACAGTAGTCCGCCAACGCTTCGGCCACATGCGCCGGAACCACCGTCAGGCCATCGCCGTCCCCCACGATCACGTCACCGGGATAAACGGCAACGCCCGCGCAGCCAATCGGCACTTGCAGATCAGCGACGTGGTGATAGGAGATGCGGGTGGTGGCGGTCACTTCGCGAGCGTAAGCAGGAAGCGGCAGCGCGGCGATTTCACTGCCGTCACGCAAGGCGCCGTCGGTGACGATCGCATGGGCGCCCCGGGCCAGCAGGCGTGTGACCAGAATATTGCCCGCTGACGCGGCGCGGGGATCGTTCTGACTGTCGATCACCAGCACGTCCCCCGGCTGAATCCGCTCCACGCCTTGCCATTGCAGATTGTCCTGGTTGGGTTGGGTGGTCATGGTGCCGTAGGTGTCGATGTCTTCCCGCGCCGGGATAAAGCGCATGGTGAAGGCGCGACCGGCAAAGGGCTTGATGTCTTTGTTCAATGCGCGTAACCCGACCAGCGCCGGCTGACGAAAGCCCAGCTTGAACAGTTGGGTGGTCAGCGATCCGCTGCTGCAACGCGACAGGCGCTCCAGCACCTCGTCACTGACGGTGATATGACGTTCGGGAGCTCCGGTCAGGGTGTCTGCGTATTGATGGATCTGCGTCATTCTTGTTCTCCAGGCTGATGAGCGTTGCCAGTGCTTCGTTCCCGTCCTGTGGGAGAAGTTTTGCCGGGGGCCACTGGATCTTTTTCGATCCTAGAGAATTGTCGGCAGGCGCAATACCGCTGTTGTGACTGCGAGCTGTCGAAGTTCCAGTCCGTGGGATTATGCATCGAGCCTGTCGATAGCGCAGGCGGGCTTGGAAAATGCTTGAACCTACCTGATTGGGCGGGATGGCTCAGGCAGTCAGGCAGCGCGTGGTCACTGCCTGGAAGCGGTTATGTGGGCTCAGCGGCAAAGGAGGGGGTAGCGTGTGACCTCAGGTGTCCGCTACCTGACGTCTGCCCGCTCGATCTCGCTGCATGAAGTCCGGGGTAACGGCTGCCTCCTGTTCGAGCGGGCATGATTCGTAAGGGGCGGCTCAGTCGAGCAGCCAGTGCGGTGCATCCTGCAGCGCAACCGGGCGAAGAAAGCGCTGAAGCGCGGCAAAGCCCACCGAGGTGCTTTCAGGTCGTGTCGAGGCCGGCCAAGGGCCGCCGTGCTCCTGCGCGTGGCACACCGCAACCCCGGTTGGCACTCCGGCGAACAGTACGTGACCCGCTATCTGGCGAGCGGCGCGAATCAGCGTGCGGTTGTCCTCGCTGTCCTCATTCATGCCCCAGAGGGTCGCGGTCAGGCTGCCACCAATGGCGTCGAATACTTGCACCGCCTGCGCCACCGAATGCACCTTGAGTACCACTGCGGCCGGTCCGAATATCGCCCCGGCCCCAACGGTTGCTGCACCCGGCTCATGGCAGGGCGGCCTGCGGGTGGGGCGCCCGCCACCGCTGGGTCGTCGATACGCAGATAGGGCGCGCCAGTACGCACTTCGGTGGCAAAACCGCGCAGCTGGAACGCCGTACGGGCGATCTCGCCGGTCAGGCGAGCGCTGCCCAGATGGGTCTCCAGATCGGCCAGGGCGATCAGGTCCGACTGATTATGTTCCAGCGCATTGGCCAGCGCGTCGAGCAAGCCTGCGCGAACCGTCGCGTCGGACTCTGCCCATTGACGCGATACGGTATGCGCCGTGGCGACGGCCTGATCGATGGCCAGGATGTCCGGTGCGCTCATGACTGGCGCTCCGTCGCGGGTTCGAGATGGTAGCCGCGGCCGCTATAGTCGAAAGCCACCAGTTCATTGATGGCCACGCCCTTGTCCGCAGGGGAGGCGTAATAAGCGCGAATTTCCTTGATCAGCCCGCTCTTCTCATCGAACACATACCATTCATCCCCCCGCAGCGCCGTCCCGGGGATGCTCTTCCAGTGCGTCCACTCGATGACTGCCTCATGACTGTCGTGGCTGACGAGGATCTTTTCGATGGTCCACTGCGAACCCAGGTTCTCGACGCACCAGACCCATTTGTCAGCAATGGTCTGCGCGGTACGCCAGGGAATGTCCGGCAGGCCCGCGGGAAAGTAATGCACCGCATCGGGGGTGAAGCAGGCCAGCAGTCCGGCATGGTCGGCGCCATTGCAGGCGGCAAAATAGCGGCGGATCAGTGCAGCGTATTTGGCCTGGTCGATATCAGCCATCAGAGGTCTCCCTTGTGCATGTTGTTTTCCTTCATCGGGGGAAGGCAGCCATCATTGGAGGCGCTGCCGGAGGTAGGCCCGATCCTACGGACGGGGTATGCCGATGGGAACACGCGTTTCGGTGAGGGGCGCTGTGCGTTCCAGATAGTGAGAAAACCGGGGGTGATGGGGCGATTTCAAACAGCGCCGACCCGGTCGAGGACGTCCCTGGCATTTCCGTCAGCCGGCGTCGATACCCGCCTTGATCGTCACGGCCGAATCTCACCATGTGGAACAAATGCCGGCGTTCGCAGCAAACCCGGTAACCGTCGCTTTTTTCTCTACGTCTGATCTGCAATATTCAGCGCCAGATACGTTCTGAGGCACGAAGTCACGTTGCCCCCGATAGAACGTCGTTCCCACAAAAACAAAACGGTCGAAGTCCCTTCGACCCACGTTCCACTTTTCGCGCACCGTTCGGCTTCAGGCTTGCGGGGCGCAGAGGAGATAGCCTTGCCTACCTATATTGCGCAGAACGCTGGCTTGACCATCGCCCGGCAGTTCATACGTCTGGACGCGGATGACAATCTGGTCATCGCCCGGGTTGATATCGTTGCAGGCACCCCGCTGCAAACCGAGCCCATCATGACCCGGGAGGCCATCGCCGCTGGGCAAAAACTGGCGGCAGTCGACATTGCCGCTGGCAGCCCCTTGGTCAAGCACGGTCAACCGATTGGCATCGCCGTGCGTGATATTCGTGCAGGCGAGCAGATTCGCAATGCTGATTTCAAGCTCGACCATGAGGTGCACCATCCGCTGCCCGCCGCGAAGGCCGAGGCGCCAATGGCTGCCGAAGCGAGAGCAACCTTCCAGGGCTACGTGCGCGCCGATGGCCGGGTCGCCACGCGCAATTATCTGGGGGTGTTCGTGGTCGGCAATTGCGCGGCGACAGCGGCGCGGCGGGTGGCGGACTGGTTTACCCCGGAGCGACTGGCAGACTGGCCGAACGTCGATGGCGTGATCCCGTTCATTCACGAACTCGGCTGCGGCATGGAAATGACCGGCGAGCCAATGGATCTGCTGCGCCGAACCATGAGCGGCAGCATCCGCAATCCCAATATCGCCGGCGCGCTGGTCATGGCGCTGGGTTGCGAGCGGAACAACATCTACGGCTTTCTCGAGCAGGAAAAACTTGCCGCTGCAGCAAATTTCCAGACCCTGGTGCTGCAAGAGGTGGGCGGCACGGCCAACGCCATCGAGCAGGGCATCGCGGCCATTGAGCGCATGCTGCCCGCCGCCAACGCCACTCGCCGTCAGACCGTATCCGCCGAGCATTTGAGCATTGGTCTGCAGTCGGCAGCACTGGACGGTTTCTGCGCGGTGTCGGCCAACCCGGCGCTGGGCGCGGCGATGGACTTGATGGTGCGCAACGGCGCTACGGTAATGCTCTGCGACACCAGCGATCTGGTCGCCCTTGGCGATGATGTGCTGCCGCGCTCGGCAAACCCTGAGGTCGCGGCCCAACTGCACGCGACCCTTGAACAATGGCGAACGTATCAGGCGGGACGTGATACGCGACTCAATCGCCGCATCCTGGGTGATCGTGAAGCCAAGGGGCTGTCGACTATCCGTGAGCGCGCACTGACCGGGCTGAGCCGGGGTGGCAGCACAGCCATTCAGGGTGTGTTCGGTTATGCCCATAAAGTCACCGGCAAAGGCCTGGTGTTCATGGACGGACCGAGCTACGAGGCGGTGTCCGCGACCGGTCAGGTGGCCAGCGGCGCCACCTTGATCTGCCTGACCACAGGCGCCGGTTCCGGCTTCGGGGCGGCGCTGGCGCCGACGGTCAAGCTGGCCAGCACGACCAAGGTTTTCCGCCACTTCGTGGACGATCTGGATGTGGACTGCGGGCCGGTACTCGACGGCCAGTTGAGCATCGGGCAGATGGGGCAGCGCATCTTCGAGCGGCTGCTGGCTCACGCCTCCGGCGAGCAGACCCGCAGCGAAGAGCTTGGCGGTGGAGAAAACGAATTCGTGCCATGGCCCAAGGGCGTACTGGCGTAAGGATGGAGCAGACAACAATGACAACAACAGACCTGAACAAGGCCGTCGAAAGTGACAGGGCGCCCGCCAGAAGCCCCTTCATTCGCCTGGACCCCAAGGACAACGTGGTGGTTGCGCGCATGGAAGTGCAAGCCGGTACAGCGGTGCCGAGCGAGGGCCTGACGACCCTGCAGAAAGTCCCCGCCGGGCACAAGATCGCCACCCGGTTTCTGGGCAAGGGCGAGCCGGTGCTCAAATACAACACGGTGATCGGCTTCGCCTCCGAGGACATCCTCCCTGGCACGTGGATGCACAGCCACAACATAGCCTTCGACGAAGTGGTGAAGGACTACCGCCATGGCCTCGATTACTCCCCGAGCCAGCGCGTTCCTCCCGAGCAGCAGGCCACCTTTGAGGGCATCGTGCGCGAGGACGGCCGGGTCGCTACACGCAATTACATCGGCGTGTTCACGGTCGGTCACAGCGGCGCCACGGTGGCACGGAAAATCTGTGCCTGGTTCACCCCGGAGCGCTTGGCCGCTTACCCGAACATCGACGGCGTGGTGCCCTATATCCACGAACAGGGTTCGGGCATGGAGCGCAGCGGTGAGCCGATGGATCTGCTGCGTCGCACCCTCGGCGGGTATATCAAGCATCCCAATACCGCTGCGGGGCTGTTGATCGCACTGGGCGAAGAGCACAACGAGTTGGAGTCGTTCCTGCAGGTGCAGCAGCTTGAGCTCAGCACGCGGTTCGCGACGCTGGTGATGCACGAACTGGGCGGCTCGCGCCGGACCATCGCGGCCGGCATCGCGGCCATTGAAGGCATGCTTGCGGCGGCCAATACCGTGCAACGTGAAACCGTATCGGCCGAGCACATCATGATCGGTTTGCAATGCGGCGGCTCGGACGGCTTCTCGGGGCTGTCGGCCAACCCGGCGCTGGGTGCCGCGATGGAGTTGCTGATTGCCCATGGCGGTACCGCGATTCTCTCCGAGACCTCGGAAATCTTCGGTGTAGAACACACCCTGACGGCGCGCGCCCGTACCCCTGAGGTCGGCCACAAACTGGTGGCGCGGATCGATTGGTGGCTCAAGTACAACGAAGGCCGGGACACCCAGATCAACGGCCGGGTCAGCCCCGGCAACAATGCCGGCGGACTGGCCAATGTGCTGGAAAAAAGCCTTGGTGGAGCGAAGAAGGGCGGTAATGCGCCGCTGATGGACGTTTATGAATACGCCGAACCCGTCACCCGGCACGGCCTGGTGTTCATGGACACTCCCGGTTATGACCCGGTCTCCGCCACCGGCCAGATTGCCGGAGGCGCCAACCTGATCTGCTTCACCACCGGGCGTGGCTCCTGCTTTGGCTCGGTGCCTGCGCCCACCATGAAACTGGCCAGCAACACGCCGATGTACACGCGCATGACTGCCGACATGGACATCAACTGCGGCCTGGTGATTGACGGGGATGCGACCATCGCCCAGATGGGCGAGCGGATCTTCCGCCAGATCCTGCGTCACGCTTGCGGGGAACCGACCAAAAGCGAAGGGCTGGGCATGGGCCTGAACGAATTCGTCCCCTGGCCGATCGGCGTAGTGGACTGATTCCTTAGACATCGCGGGGCTGATGCCGCAAATGCTCAGCCCGTTCATTCAACCATCAACGATGTTCGGCGTTTGCTGCCGAGGGTACCCGGCTGCGCCCAAATCAGCCCGGATACCCATGACTGTCTGCGCCGTACCTGCCTATCACAATAATTATTCGAGGCTGACCCGATGAACGAACCCCATACATTTGAAGTGTCTGCACCCCCCAGTGTTTCCACCCGGTCCAGGGCGGGGGCCGGTGTGCTGCAGGCGACCCACTCGCGCTACGCCATTCTGGCCTTGATCACCGTTGTGCTGGCATTGAGCACTGGCGACCGCGCCGCGTTGTCGGTGGCTGGTGGCGACATGTCCAGAGAGCTGGGAGTCACTTCCGTTGAACTGGGCTACCTGTTTTCCGCATTCAGCTGGGCATACGTGATCTTCCTGATCCCTTCAGGCTGGCTCGCTGACCGCATCGGCTCGAAAAAGGCCATGATGCTGGCGGTAACGCTGTGGTCGGTGTTCACCGTGTGCATGGGCCTGGTGCACTTCATCGGGCTGGTGGTGCCGCTATTGCTGGCCCTGCGGTTTCTGCTCGGAGCGTCCGAATCTCCGGTCGGGCCCGCTGCGGGCCGAGTCATCGCCGCCTGGTTTCCATCCTCTGAACGCGGCATGGCCGGAGCGATTTTCAACAGCGCGCAATACCTGTCCCTTGCCCTGTTCACACCTTTCATGGGCTGGCTCTGCCACCGGTTCGGTTGGGAGTACGTGTTCATCATCATGGGCATCGTGGGATTGATGATCGGCGGCATCTGGTGGCGTCATTACTATCTGCCGATCCACCACCCGAAAATGAACGCCACCGAGTTGGAATACATTCGCGCCGGTGGAGGTCTGGTGGACCTTGAGCAGCGTCCGTCCAACAAGCAGGCCGGGGCAGCCAAACGCAGTCAGATGGCTGACATCGGACGCTTGTTCAAAAGCCGGATGATGGTCGGGATCTTCCTGGGCCAGTACTGCATCACTGCAATCACCTGGTTCTACATGAGCTGGTTCCCGATCTATCTGGTCAAGGAGCGTGGCTTCGATATCCTGCAAGCCGGCTTCGTAGCCGCGATCCCTGCGCTGTGCGGGCTGATTGGCGGAGTGTCCAGCGGGTTCGTCTCCGACGCCATTCTGAAAAAGACCGGCAACCTGAGCCTTGCGCGCAAGACACCGATCACCCTCGGTCTGCTGCTGAGCGCCAGCATCATGCTGTGCAACGTCGTCAGCAACGAAACGCTGGTGATCGCCTTGATGAGCCTGGCGTTCTTCGGCAAAGGTTTTGGTTCGCTGGGCTGGACAGTGGTGGCCGACACCGCGCCGAAGGAATTGATAGGTACCACCGGCGGCGTCTTCAACGCCATCGGTAATATGTCCGGCATCGTCACACCGGTGGTCATCGGTTATTTGTTGCAATCGAGCGGCTCATTCGCCAGCGCATTGATCTACGTCGGCGCCCACGGCCTGATCGCGGTGTTCAGCTACTGGATCATCGTCGGTCGGATCCAGCGCATGGAACTGACCAAGGTAGGCTGAAGCCTGCCTGCCCACCCTCAGGTCGGCCAGCTTGTCCCACATTGGGGCAGGCTGGCGCGGTAGAGGCTTATGCCGGATCGAGTCCGGCCATAAAAAACGCCGCGTCGGCATTGTTTGCCGACGCGGCGTTGTTTTGGGCAGGGCTTAAGCGACGGCGGTAAGACCAGCCTTTTGCTGCAACGCCCGGGCTTTTTCCTTGGCGATGCCTTCCCACAGGCCCTGCAAATACATGATGCCCAGTGCGCGGTCGTACAGGCCGTAGCCCGGCACGCCGGTTTCGCCCCAGATCATGCGACCGTGGTCAGGGCGGGCATAGCCTGTGAAGTTGGCGTCATGCAGCGCCTTGAGAATCTCGGCCATGTCCAGCGAACCGCAGGGCGTGGGGTGTGCGCTTTCGTAGAAGTCGCCGTTGTCGAACACCTTCACGTTGCGCAGGTGCACGTAGTGCACTCGCTGGCGCGCGGCGAACTCGTTGATGAACGAGGGCACATCGTTACGCAGGTCCGAACCCAGGGTTCCGCTGCACAGGGTCAGGCCGTTGGCCGGGGAGTCCACAATGCTCAGCACGCGGCGATGGTCTTCGAGGTTCTTGATGATCCGTGGCAGGCCGAATACCGGACGGGGGGGATCGTCTGCGTGCAGTGCCAGTTTCAGACCCAGCTGTTCGGCCACCGGCACCAGTTTGCCGAGAAAATATTCCAGGTTGCTCCACATCTGCTCGGTGCTGACGTCCTTGTATTGCTCAAGCATGGCTTGAAGTTTTTCCGGCGGGTATTTGGTGCCGATGCCCGGCAGCGGGATGATGCCTTTGGAGACGTCGAGCCGATCCACTGCGGCGGCTTCGAATGACAGGGTGTTGGAGCCGTCGGGCAGTTGATATTCCATCTGCGTGCGGGTCCAGTCGAAGACCGGCATGAAGTTGTAGCAGACGACCTTCACCCCGGCTGCAGCGAGGTTTTTCAAGGTTTCGATGTACTGCGGAATCAGCGCCTGGCGACCGGGCTTGCCGAGCTTGATTTCTTCGTGCACGCGAAAGCTGTCGACCACGTCCATCTTCAGGTTGTAGGCCGCCGCGGCATCGCGTAATGCAGTAATGCGCTCCACCGGCCAGATTTCTCCGAGCGGCGTGTCGTACAGCGATGAGACGATGCCGTAGAGCCCCGGTATCTGGTTGATGTATTGCAGGCTGATGGGGTCCTTGGGACCGTGCCAGCGGAAAATCATTTTCATTGTTATGACCTCATTGTGCAGTGTTGCGAAAAGGATGATTCAGTCCTGGAGGTGTTGAATGCAGCGCGTACGCGGCCTGCCGGTGAGCGTTGGCGGTGACAGGGTCCGGCGAATAACTCGACCGATATTCCCACCGGTTGGGAAAATTTCCGGAAATAAGCCTGTGATGTGCGTCGATCCTAGAGGTCGGTTGACGACGATGAAACGGCGTTTATGATCGGTTGCTCAAAGCGTTCCAGATGGTGGGAATCAAACATGAGTGCAGCAGACGGAACCGGCGCCCTTGAAAAGGCCATGGACGTACTTGAGGCCGTTGGTTCGGCGCCGAAGGGCTTGAGCCAGGCAGAACTCGCCACTCGTGTGGCACTGCCGCGTACAACGCTTTACCGAATCGTCGCCAGCCTGGTCGAGCGCGGAATGATCCGCCGCGATCCACTGCACAAGGTCTACCGCCTCGGGTTCCGGTATCTGGAACTGGTACGCAACGCGTATCTGATGCCGGACCTGGTGGCTGCGGCCAGCTTCGAATTGCGTGCGTTGCGCGACCTGACCGGCGAAACGTCTTACCTGGCAGTGCTCGATGGCAATCAGGTGATGTCGCTGGAGCGCTGTGATGGCGCCCACACCACGCGTTCCTCCGCCGCACTGGGGCGTAGCAAGCCGGTGTATTGCACGGGGCAGGGCAAGGCGATTCTTGCAGCCATGGACGAAGCGTCGCGTGAGGCCATCATCAAAGGCCTGACCCTGACCCCGCTCACTGAACTGACCATCACCGACCGCCGCCGGTTGAACACCGAGCTGCAGATCACCCGTGCCAGAGGGTATGCCATCGACGACGAAGAAATCGTCATGGGGGTGCGCTGCGTTGCGGCGGCCATTCGCGACAACGCCGGTAAGGTACGCGGGGCGTTGAGCGTCGCCGGACCGGCCTATCGCCTGACCCTGGAGCGCCTTGAATTGCTGGGGCCGGAACTGGCCGACGCAGCGCGGCGGGTCGGCGCGCAGTTAAACGAGGTGCACGTGGCGGTCGCTGACAGCGAGGTGGAAGTCGTCGATTCGCCGTGGGCGTTCAATGGCGCGTTTCCACGCTGGTCCGAAGCCCAACAGTGCCTGTTCTGGGTCGACACCCTGGCACCCACCGTTCGCCAGCTGGACGCTTCGGGCGAGCGGGTGTTCGCGCGTCTGGACTCCCCGGTTTGCGCCATGGAGCTGCATCACGAAGGCTTGTTGATTGCGCATACCCAAGGCTGGTTGCTGCTGGACCGGGAGGGACAACAGCACCCTTTGTCCGGATGGCCGGGTAAAGCGCTGGTCGGACTTTGCAGTCATCCGGGCGCAAGCCTCTGGGCGTGCCTGGCTTCCCATGGCGGCTGCCGCGTCGGCGAACTGAGCGCTGAGGGAGAACTGCGCTCGTCCTGGCAGTTTCAGGAGCGCATCAGCGCACTGTGCTGGGACGCACGTGGAGAGTCGTTGTACGCCGTCGCCCCGGAGTCCGGCAGCCTCTATGTGATGTCGCCCGGTGTCGCCAACGTGCGGCGTTTTGCGACGCTGCCCAAGGGCTCGGGACGCTTGAGCGGGCTGGCGCTGGACAGCGAAGGCGGGGTCTGGACGACATTGCGCGACGGCTGGAGCCTGGTGCGCTTCAGCGAAGATGGCGGCATCGACCGCATGATCGGGCTGCCAGTGCCCAGCCCTGTCGACCTGGCGTTTGGCGGGCCTGCACATGAGGTGCTGCACATCACCAGTGCCCGGCACGATGTGCCTCTGGATACGCTGGCCAATGCGCCGGCCTCTGGAAACATGTTCCGTATCGGGGTCCACGCCGCTGGTATGCCAGCGCACACGACGCGCTGGGGCATGGTCTAGTCGTCGTGTTTCTTGATATCAGTGGCAGCGGATCAGGCCAAAGTAAGCAGGTGGCTTTCCGCACCGGGGACACTTTGGTTATGGCCGCCCAGCCAAATCAGGGTTTCCCGGCATCAACCGCCCCCCGAATGGCCTTCAATAGCATGAGGCAAGCCGGGTTGTCGTTGTCCGAACGCCAGATCAGATGCAGCTCGCTTTGCACGCCTTCGCCCAGATCGATGTCCCGGAACACCACGTTCTTGAACACCACATTGGCCGCGCAACGGGGCACCAGCGCCAAGCCCATCCCGGCATTGACCAGTGCCAGAATCGTTAGCGACGAACCCAGCCACTGCACGTATTGCGGCGCAACCCGCGCGGAGCGCAACGTACCGGTGAGCAGCTCGTTGAAAGGCGGGTAGGCCGAGTGCGAATACATGAGGAACGGCTGCGCGTCGAGGTCCTGCACGCGGACCTCATCGGCAGTCGCCAACGGATGATTGCCCGGCACCGCCAGCACGAAGGGCTCGCGCACCAGGCACTCGGCCTCGTAGCCAGTCTGCAACAGTGGCGCACGCACGATACCCAGATCGATGCGTCTGGCCCGCAGCGCTTCATGTTGGGAATAGGTGTTCATCTCGGTCAGCGAAATCTTCACGTGGGGCTGGCTGACTCGGGCTTCGGTGATGACCCTGGGCAGAAACTCATACACGGCACTGCCGACGAAGCTGATGGTCACCGACCCGATATCCCCGTCGGCAAAACGGCGGGCGGCGAGGGAGGCTTGCTGCGCACGTTCCAGCAGGTTCTGCGCTTCAATGAAAAACGCCCGACCCGCCGCAGTCAGTGCCACGCTGCGGGTGCTGCGGGTGAGTAACTCGACACCCAGATGGTGTTCCAGCAACTGAATCTGCCGGCTCAAAGGCGGTTGGGTCATGTTCAGGCGTTCCGCCGCGCGCCGGAAGTTGAGTTCGGTCGCCACGGTAACGAAGCTGCGTAATTGGGCAAGCTCAAACATTGATATATTCCGGGTATCAATCAACAGTCAATCTAGATTAGACGGGATCAATCGCAGCGTCCATCATCGGCTCATCCCCAAAAAAACAATGAATGGGAGTTGCCTCTTGAATACTGTCCATGCCCCCGAGGACGTCTCGGTGCTCGCCCGTGCGGCCTCCAAGGTGAAGCGTCACGTCTTGCCGCTGTTCGTCATCATGTTCATCGTCAACTACATCGACCGGGTCAATATCGGCTTCGTCCGTAGCCACATGGAAACCGACCTGGGCATCGGCGCTGCGGCGTACGGCCTGGGCGCCGGGCTGTTTTTCATCGGCTACGCACTGTTTGAAGTCCCCTCCAACATGCTTCTGCAGCGCTTCGGCGCCCGTGCCTGGTTAACCCGGATCATGCTGACCTGGGGCGCGGCGGCGATGGCCATGGCCTTCGTGCGTGGCGAAACCAGCTTCTATGTCCTGCGCTTCATCCTTGGCGCTGCGGAGGCGGGGTTCTTCCCGGGCATCATTTACTACTTCACCCAATGGTTACCGTCCAGCGAACGCGGCAGGGCCATGGCGATCTTCCTCAGCGGTTCGGCAGTCGCTTCGGTGATTTCGGGGCCAGTGTCCGGCGCACTGCTGGGCATCGACGGCTTGAGCCTGCACGGCTGGCAGTGGATGTTCCTGATCGAAGGCTTTGCCTCCATCGTCCTGTGCGGGTTCGTGTGGTTCTGGCTGCAGTCCCACCCCAGCCAGGCCAAGTGGCTGAGCGACGACGAGAAGGGCGCATTGATCGGCGCCATCGCACAAGAGCAGCGCGCCCGCGAAGCGGCGCAGGTGGCCAGGCCATCGATGTTCAAATTGCTGGCTGACCGACAGATCCTGCTCTTCTGCTTCATCTACTTTTCGGTGGCGCTGACCATTTATGGCGCAACGTTCTGGCTACCGAGCATGATCAAGAAAATGGGCAACATGAGCGACTTCGATGTCGGCTTGTTCAACTCGATCCCGTGGATCATTTCCATCGTCGCCATGTACGGCTTCGCAGCGTTGGCCGCACGCTTCAAGCATCAGCAGGCGTGGGTAGCGGTCACGTTGGTGATCGCCGCCTGCGGCATGTTCATGTCGACCATCGGCGGGCCGGTATTCGCGTTTGTCGCCATCTGTTTTGCCGCCATCGGTTTCAAGGCGGCGTCCGCGCTGTTCTGGCCGATTCCACAAGGCTATCTGGATGCGCGGATTGCGGCAGCGGTTATCGCGCTGATCAACTCGGTCGGCAACCTCGGCGGTTTCGTTGCCCCGACCGCCTTCGGCTTTCTCGAGCAGACCACCGGCTCGATACAGGGCGGCATGTATGGCCTGGCCATCACCTCGTTGGTGGCGGCTGGGGTGATCTTCTTCGCTCGCACCACGCCCAAGGGCGAACCTGGTAACACGACCAAGCGCGATCAGCGCCGTGCGCCGGTTGAAAAGCCAGCCTCGCTGCGTACCGCCACCGCTTTGAGCTCCACTGCCAGCCTCACACCCTGATTGACCGGGAGAAGTCTTTTGAAAATCACGCGTGTCACCGTCACCCCGATTGCCTTTCGTGATCCGCCCCTGCTCAATGCCAGTGGCATTCATGAGCCCTTTGCCTTACGTTCGATCATCGAGATTGAAAGCGACAACGGCTACATCGGCCTGGGCGAGAGCTACGGCGACGCACCGGCGCTGGCCATCCAGCAGCAGTTGCAAAGCCAGTTGATAGGGATGGACCCGTTCAACCTCAACCATTTGCGCCAGGTGGTGAAAGCCACGGTCGCGGCAAACAAGCCAGCCAGCATCGCTGGTGCCGAACTGGCGCCCGGTTCGCATGCCAGCAAAGCGGTGAGCAATGCCTATTCGGCGTTTGAAGTGGCGTTTCTCGACTTGCAAGCGCGCTCGATGAACCTGCCGCTGGTGGACCTGCTCGGTGGCGCGGTTCGGGACCAAGTGCCATTCAGCGCCTACCTGTTCTTCAAATACGCACAGCACGCCGACTCGCCTTACGCGCCGGACAGCTGGGGCGAGGCGTTGAGCGAGGAACAGATCGTCGCCCAGGCCCGACGCATGATCCAGGCCTATGGCTTCAAGAGCATCAAGCTCAAGGCCGGCGCGCTGGACCCTGCGCATGAAGTGTCGTGCATCAAGGCGCTGAAAAAAGCCTTTCCCGGCCATCCTTTGCGTATTGATCCCAACGGCAACTGGTCGCTGGAAACCGCGATTCGCATGGCCGAATTGCTGGGTGACGACTTGCAGTATTACGAGGATCCGACGCCGGGTCTGGACGGCATGTCCGAATTGCACAAGCGCACCGGACTGCCGTTGGCGACCAATATGGTGGTCACCGATTTCGACGAGTTCCGGCGCAGCGTGGCGCTCAACAGCGTGCAGATCGTCCTTGCAGATCACCATTACTGGGGGGGGCTGCGCGACACCCAGGCGCTGGCGAAAATGTGCGAGACCTTCGGCCTTGGTGTTTCGATGCACTCCAACTCACATCTGGGCATCAGCCTGATGGCGATGACCCACGTAGCGGCCGCCGTGCCCAATCTGGATTTCGCCTGCGACACCCATTATCCCTGGCAAGAACCGGACGAAGAGGTGATCAAGGGCGGCAAACTGCCGATCGTGGATGGCTGCGTGACAATCACCCGCGACCCCGGCCTCGGCCTTGAACTGGACTACGACCAGTTGGGCAAACTCAACGACCAGTACCTCAGCTGCGGCATTCGCCAGCGGGACGATGTGAAGCAGATGCAGAAGTACAAGCCCGAGTGGAAGGCAGTCAAGCCACGTTACTGAGCACCCTACGTGCAGTTTCGGTCGGATGGTCCTCCGTTCCGTCCGACCGAACGGCTACCGGTACACTCAGCCGGACGTCGGATTGCCTTGGCCGATCTGCCAGACATAAGGCGGCTCGGTGCCGTTGATGCTCCAGTCGCCGACGATTTTCGCTTTGTAGATAAGCGGATTATGCGAAGCCACAGTGCGCGCGTTACGCCAGTGACGGTCCAGCGCCTTGCTGACACTGACACCCGACGCTCCCAGCGCATTGAACAGGTCCGTAGCGGCACGCAGGATCAGGTCGGAGACGATCACCTGCGCCTGGGCGGTCTCGATCTCGGCGGCGATGTTGGCGGCGCGCTCTTCATCGGGATTGCCTGAGAAACGCGCCTCGTACGCTCGTTGCAACGGCCGGGCCGCTCGAAGCGTGGTGGCCTGTGCGGCATAAACCTGCGCCGATATCTGACCCACCACTTGCTGAATCTGCACGTCTGCGCTGGCGCTTGTTGCATTGCCGTGGCTGTACACACGGGTGCGTTCGCGAATCTGTCGGGTGATATCACGTTCGATGGCGCGACCCGTGCCGGCCAATACCGCAAGCAGTACCAACTGGTAAAAGGCAGTCTGGTATTTGAAACGGTTTTCGAACGCAATGATGTGTTCGGCGGGAACCGGGACATTCTCGAACACCGAGGTTCCGCTGCCGGTGGTGCGCTGGCCGAATCCGTCCCAGTCATCGCTTTGATGAACGCCAGCATGATGGGCATCGACCACCGCAATCACATCGGCGCCATTGTCCGAACGCTGGGCGTAGACATCGATCCAGTCGGCGAAGATGCTGCCGGTGCTGTAGTACTTCTTGCCGCTGAGAAGAAACCGGTCGCCATCAGGCCTCGCCTTGGTGATGACCTCGCCGAGTTTCACGCTGCCGACTTCCGTCCAGCCATTGCCGACCAACTCGCCCTCGACGAAGCGTTGAAACCATCTGTCGCGCTCGTCACTGGGCGGTGCATTCAGACGATCTTCCACGAACGCAAAATGTCCGCGCAGCGACTGGGGAATATTCGAATCGGCCTCGGCCAGTTCAATCAGCAATTCGAACAACTGCTCTACGGATGCCCCGGCACCGCCGTATTCTGTGGGCACGCGTATGGCGCCGAAACCGGCTTGCTTCAGCCATCTGATCGGCTCGTAAGGCAGGGTGTGGGATTGCTCACGCTCAAGGGTCCCGGCTGAAATTTGCTGGAACAAAGGACGGAAACGATTGGCAAGCGTTTCATAGTCAGTACCCAGGGACAGGGGGTTTTTCGACGTTGCAGGCATGGAGGAACTCCCGTGATTTGGATCTGGATTAGCCGCGCAGTGCGTGCGGCGTTATCAACGTCCGGGTGCACACTCCATGCCGGGATCAAAGTCGCTGATTATGGGGGGCGGACACCCCTGTCCATAGAAGCCAGTGTTGCGCAGCCAACACTATTGCTGTTTGGCTGAAGGGTGAGGCACAGCCTGGACGCGAGCAGCAGAGATACCGATGTACGCCTGGCAACACCGGTTCAACAATAAGGTCCGGTTGCTTGAGCTGTTCAACCGCAGTAGAGCGGCAACCACTTGAATTAAAAGAGAATTATCGGTTGGCACAGTTACTGCTTTTTCAGTGGAAGGAAGGTGAACACTCCGCCCTTGGCGACCACGCCGGGCGGCCCCCTTACTGTCATCGGAGATCAGCAGATGAGTCACACACCAATCAAGTTTGCGTACTGGGTACCTAACGTCAGCGGCGGTTTGATCGTCAGCAAGATAGAGCAGCGCACCGACTGGGGTATCGACTACAACCGCAAGCTGGCGCAGATTGCTGAAAAGGCCGGCTTCGAATACGGGCTAACCCAGATCCGCTTCACGGCTGGCTATGGCGCCGATAACCAGCACGAGTCGGTTGCGTTCAGCCATGCGCTGTTGGCCGCGACCGAAAAACTCAAGGTCATCGCGGCTATCTTGCCAGGGCCCTGGACACCCGCAGTGGTCGCCAAGCAGCTGGCGACCATCGATCAACTGACCGCCGGGCGTATTGCAATCAACATCGTCAGCGGCTGGTTCAAGGGCGAGTTTCGCGCCATTGGTGAGCCATGGCTCGAACATGACGAGCGCTATCGTCGCTCAGAGGAATTCATCCAGGCGCTCAAAGGCATCTGGACCACAGACAACTTCACATTCAAAGGCGATTTCTATCGCTTCCACGCGTACACGCTTCGTCCAAAGCCGATTCAGCAACCCCATCCGGAAATCTTTCAGGGCGGCAGCTCGCGGGCGGCTCGCGACATGGCCGCACGCGTCTCCGACTGGTACTTCACCAATGGCAACACGGTAGAAGGGATCAAGGCACAGGTGGACGATATACGGGCCAAGGCCGCCGCCGCGGGGCACTCGGTGAAGATTGGCGTCAACGCGTTCATCATCGCCCGTGAAACCGAGGAGCAGGCGCGCGCCGTGCTTCAGGACATCATCGACCAAGCTGACCCGCAGGCCGTGAACGCATTCGGCGATGCTGCAAAACAGGCGGGTAGGGCCAGTCCCGAAGGCGACGGTAATTGGGCCAAATCCACGTTCGAGGATCTGGTGCAGTACAACGACGGCTTCAAGACCAACCTGATCGGCACCCCGAAGCAGATCGCCGAGCGAATCGTCGCGCTGAAAGCAGTCGGCGTCGACCTGGTGCTGTCGGCGTTTCTGCACTTTCAGGAAGAAGTCGCCTATTTCGGTGAGCATGTCCTGCCGCTGGTGCGCGAACTTGAAGCTTCAACCCATCCGGTCTCGGTGACGCAAAGTGCTTAAGCCGCCGTTTTGGCAGTGACCAACGCACCACTGCAGGTTTAGCTCCTGCGTTCAAATGGCCTGCTGTAGCAGAGATCGCCACAGCACTTTCATGCCGAGCAAGAAATGTTCCGAGCTGAGTGCATCACCGTCGAACCGGACTAAAGAGGGCATGGAAACGGTCAGGGCGATGGCCCCCGTGACGTTGTAGAAAAACAGCTCGGGATCAACGTTCTTGAGAAAACCGTCTGCGATTGCCCACTCTACAGTGGGCAACAAGACGTCCTGCGCGGGCCTGATCAGGCGCTCATAGACGTAGTGAAATCGCTCATCGCGCTGGGCGATTTCCTTTATGACAAACATCGCCATTTCCGGCGATTGCGCGGAGAAATCGATCATCTGGTTGATCGCCAGTTGAAGTCGGTCAATAGACGTAGCGCCAGCCACTTCGGCGTGACTCGGTGTACGACTCAGTTCCAGAACGAACTTACGGGCGATGTCATCGACCACTGCCTTCCACAGGTCCAGCTTTGCGCCATGGCGATGCGCGATCAACGCCACATCGACATTTGCCGAGGTGGCGATGCGACGCAGACTGGCGCCTTCGAAACCGTGGGTGGCGAAGCATTTCAGGGCCGCCTGGAGGATGGCGTCGGGTTTGACCTCTTCGGCTTTGGGCGGCCTGCCTCGGCGTTTGGTGGGCTCATTGGGCATGCGTGAGATACACCTGGTCTAGAGAACGCGGGCAGAAGCTGGCCAACATGCAAATCCAGACGCTGACAGCCCAGCGTGATGAAGCGGCTGTGCAGCACCAGCAGGCAATCAATACCGAGCTGGGCGTCAAGGCACAGGTGATGGTGCGTCGCAGTGACAAACTGGCTGCCGAGGCGCTGGTCGCACAGCGGGAAAGCGAACTGGATGCGATGAAGCGCGGCCTGAAACGCACCGAAATGCTGTCCCGTGAGGGAGCACTGTCGGCCCAGCAATACGATGACGACCGGTCCAACGTGCGCAGCGCCGAGGCGACGCTTAAGGCGGCTCAGGCTCAGGTGGCGGCCGCTCAGGCCAATATCGAGGCTACCCAGGCTCAGGTCGTGGGCGCGCAATCGGCTGTGACTGCGAGCCTGGCCACGATTGCCCGGGTAGAGGCCGATATCAGCGACAGCCAGTTGGTGGCGCCACGCGCCGGACGCGTTCAGTACCGTGTCGCCCAGCCTGGCGAAGTGCTGGCGGCAGGCGGCATGGTGCTTAACCTGGTGGATCTTTCCGATGTCTACCTGACGTTTTTTCTCCCGGAAAGCGTGGCCGGGCGCGTCGCGCTGGGCAGTGTTATCCGCATCATTCTCGATGCGGCTCCCCAGTACGTCATTCCGGCAAAGGTCTCGTTCGTGGCCAGCGTTGCGCAATTCACGCCAAAGACCGTTGAAACTGCCAGCGAACGCCAGAAGCTGATGTTCCGGGTCAAGGCGCAGATAGACCGCGACCTTTTGCTGCGCAACCTTACACAGATCAAGACCGGGCTGCCCGGCGTGGCGTGGGTCAAGCTAGACCCGCAAACGCAATGGCCGGCTAAGCTGGCTGTGAAAGTCTCCAAATGATTGACCAGGCCCAAGGCGAATCTCTGCCAGGCGTCGCCAGCGTCAAGGACGTGGTGCTGACCTATGGAAAGATCCAGGCACTGGCCGGCGTAACGCTGGAGATCCCCGCGGGCAGGATGGTCGGGCTGATCGGCCCGGACGGTGTGGGCAAATCCAGCCTGCTGTCGCTTCTGGCCGGTGCCAGAGCGATACAGCAAGGGCAGGTGAGCGTGCTGGGCGGCGATATGCGTCAGGTGAGCCATCGCAATCGGGTCTGCCCACGAATTGCCTACATGCCGCAAGGCTTGGGCAAGAATCTGTACCCGACCCTTTCGGTCGAAGAAAACCTGCAGTTCTTCGCCCGGCTGTTTGGCCATGACGCTGCCGAGCGCCGCCGTCGTATCGATGATCTAACCCGCAGCACCGGGCTGTTCTCGTTTCTGACCCGGCCGGCCGGCAAGTTGTCCGGCGGCATGAAACAGAAACCGGGCCTGTGCTGTGCGTTGATTCATGACCCTGACCTGCTGATCCTGGACGAGCCCACCACTGGCGTGGATCCTTTGGCGCGGGCCCAGTTCTGGGACCTGATCGGCAGCATAAGGCAGCAACGGACAGGCATGAGTGTCATCGTTGCCACCGCCTACATGGAGAACTTGCCGAGCGCTTCAATCTTGCCGACGTGCTGGACAGTCTTCCGGAAAGCCTGCCGCTGGGGATCCGCCAGCGTCTGTCCCTGGCGGTGGCGACGGTTCACCGCCCCGAGTTGCTGATCCTCGATGAGCCAACCTCGGGTGTCGATCCCATTGCCCGTGATGGCTTCTGGAACCTGTTGATCGAGCTGTCGCGGCGTGATCGCGTGACCATCTTTATCTCCACCCACTTCATGAATGAAGCTGAGCGCTGCGACCGCATTTCGCTGATGCACGCAGGCAAGGTCTTGGTCAGCGACACCCCCGCACATATCGTCGAGCAGCGGGGCGCCAGTTCGCTGGAACAGGCCTTCATCGCTTACCTGCAAGAGGCGGCCGGCCAGCCGACGAAGCACCGAGGGAGGTGCCTGCACCCGCAATCAGGCCCAAGCCTTCCAGTTCTGCGGGCGAACCGAGGTTCAGCTTCAATCGCATGTTCAGTTACTTGTGGCGCGAAGCGCTGGAACTGCAGCGTGATCCGGTGCGTGCCACGCTGGCGCTGATCGGTTCACTGGTGTTGATGCTGGTGATGGGTTTTGGTCTGAGCATGGACGTGGAAAACCTCAGCTACGCGGTGCTGGACCACGACCAGACAGAGCTGAGCCGCAACGCAGCACTGATTCGCGAGCGAGAACACGGCACCATCGAACACCTGTTGGTGATGCCGGTGACCCCGCGGGAAATCATGCTGGCCAAGGTCTGGTCCATGGGGCTTGTGGTACTGACTGCCGCTGCGCTGTCGCTGGTATTCATCGTCCAGGGCCTGCTGCATGTGCCGGTCGAGGGATCTATCCTGCTGTTTCTGGCCGGGGCTGCGCTGCATCTGTTCGCCACCACGTCCATGGGAATATTTCTGGCGACGCTGGCGCGCAGCATGCCGCAGTTCGGCATGTTGATGATTCTGGTGCTGCTGCCGCTCCAGATGCTCTCGGGCGGCAGCACGCCGCGTGAAAGCATGCCGGAGCTGGTGCAGAACATCATGCTGGTGGCGCCGACCACCCACTTCGTGGAGCTCAGTCAGGCGATTCTCTATCGCGGGGCAGGGTTGACGGTGGTGTGGCCGACATTCCTGACGTTGCTCATCATCGGCTCGGTCCTGTTTGCGATTTCGCTCTCGCGCTTTCGTAAAACGATCAGCCAGATGGCGTGATCGCTTGCGCGACCCAAGCCTGGCCGGAGCCTCTTTGATTTATTCAACGCACGATGATTTAATCGGTCCGGCTTCCAATCTGCCGGGCAAAAAACGAAGGTGCTGCCACCTGGTCACCGGTCCGGCGCCTGCATTCCTAACTGATCTCCCATCGGATAAGGAAACACCTCATGAAAGCCCTCGTCTATCAAGGCCCCGGTGTAAAAGTCTGGACCGACAAGCCTGCCCCCCTCATCGACAAACCTACCGACGCCGTTATTCGCCTGCTGCATACCACGATATGCGGCACGGACCTGCACATCCTCAAGGGCGATGTCCCTGCGGTAACACCGGGCCGTACCCTGGGACATGAAGGGGTCGGCATCGTCGAAACGGTCGGTTCGGCGGTACGCAATTTCAAGCCTGGGGATCATGTGTTGATCTCCTGCGTCACGTCCTGCGGCAGCTGTGCCAATTGTCGCCGGCAGATGTATTCCCACTGCGCTGACGGCGGCTGGATTTTGGGCCATCTGATCGACGGCACTCAGGCTGAATACGTGCGCATTCCGCATGCTGACAACAGCCTGTATCCGATTCCGGCCGGAGCGGATGAAGAAGCGCTGGTGATGCTCAGCGATATCCTGCCGACCGGGTTTGAAATCGGCGTGCTCGCTGGCAAGGTCAAGCCGGGCGACAGCGTGGTCATCGTCGGCGCGGGACCTGTCGGCATGGCTGCACTGCTGACGGCCCAGTTCTATTCACCGGCTACGCTGATCGTGGTCGACGGTGACAGCAATCGCCTTGAAGTCGCCAAGCGCTTTGGTGCAACGGATGTGATCGACATCAAGACCGAGAACGCTGTCGAGCGTATCTTTGAGCTGACCGATGGTGTAGGAGTGGACGTTGCCATCGAGGCGGTGGGTATTCCGGCATCGTTCGATACCTGCCAGGCGGTGATCGCGCCCGGTGGCAACATTGCCAACGTCGGGGTGCATGGCAAGAGTGTTGAGCTGCACTTGGAGAAGTTGTGGATTCAAAACATCAACATCTCCACCGGGCTGGTCAACACCAATACCACGCCGATGCTGATCAAGACCGTGCAGGCCGGCAAGATCGACGCACGTCAGTTGATCACTCATCGCTTTGCCCTTGATGACATCCTCCAGGCGTACGAGATTTTCGGCAATGCAGCTCAGGAGAAAGCAATGAAGGTGATCCTCAGCCAGTAAGACGTGAGCCAACAAGCGTGCCCACCCCGGATTCCAGGAGCTGTGAATGGCAACCCCGACTTCACCCGCCCAGATCAACGGTTCGTTATTGGTGCTCAACGCGGGTTCCTCAAGCCTGAAATTCTCGCTGTATCACGCTGTCGCCATTGAACGGGGTGAGCCAGTGGCGCAGGGGCAGGGCAGCGTGGAATGGCGGGCAGGGCAGTCGGTCCTGGCGTTTACCGACGCACAGGGCCAGGTTATTGAGGAGCACTGGCCGCTTGCGGCGGAAGACGGCGCCGCCCTGGCGCATTTGCTGCCGTGGATCGAGGCGCACACCGGGGGCCCGCTGGTCGCTGCCGGACACCGCGTGGTGCATGGGGGCTCGCGTCGTGACATTGCCGCTCGGGTCGATGAGGCCCTGCTGGCCGAACTGCAAGCGCTGACGCCTATCGCGCCGCTGCACCAGCCGCTGTGCCTGGCGCCGATTCGCTTTCTGGCCTCCAGGCACCCCGGATTACCCCAGGTGGCCTGTTTCGACACCGCTTTTCATCACACGCTCAACCCCCTTGAAACCCTGTATGGCCTGCCTCGCCAAATGACCGAGGACGGCGTGCGTCGTTACGGTTTTCATGGGCTTTCCTACGAGTACATCGCTGGCGTGCTGGGCCAATACGACCCTGCCGCTGCAGCGGGACGAACCATCGTCGCGCACCTGGGTAACGGCGCCAGCCTGTGCGCCTTGCACAACGGGCGCAGTCGCGCCACCAGCATGGGCTTCACGACGCTGGACGGGTTGCTGATGGGCAGCCGCCCCGGCCATCTTGATCCTGGCATCCTGCTCTACCTGATGCGCGAGCGCGGGATGTCCGCGCAAGCGCTGGAACACTTGCTGTATCACGAGTGTGGTTTGCTGGGTGTATCAGGCGGCATTTCCAGCGACATGCGCACCTTGTTGGCCAGCGATCACGCAGCGGCCCATGAAGCGGTGTCGCTGTATGTTCACAACGTGGTGCGGGAGATAGGCAGCTTCGCCGCCGTGCTGGGTGGCCTGGATGCTCTGGTGTTCACCGGCGGCATTGGTGAGCACGCGGCCCCCGTGCGCGAAGCGATCATGCGCGGTTGCGCCTGGCTGGGGCTGGAATTTGACGAAGCGTCCAATCAGGCATCCGCTTCGCGTCTTTCGTCGGCGACCAGCCCGGTCAGGGCCTGGATGATCCCGACCGATGAAGACCGGGTCATTGCACGACACACCTTCACGCTACTAACGCCACCCTTGCTCGACAGTCACCCCGATTGACCGTGAATTCCCGGCCTGTGCCGGGGCCTTTCCATCGTCACCTTTTCGTGGAGTCGCTATGTACACTTTCAATCCCGCGTTTTCCAGCGCCGATGAGTCAAGCCATGTCAGCCCGCAAACGCCCGTGGCGGACGGCCCGTTGTCGACCGAATTGCTCGACCGCATGCACCGGTATTGGCAAGCCGCCAACTATCTGTGTGTCGGGCAGATTTACCTCAAGGCCAACCCGCTGTTGCGCGAGCCTCTGCAAGCCGAGCACATCAAGCCGCGGCTGCTGGGGCACTGGGGAACGTCGGCAGGGCAGAACTTTATCTATGTGCACCTGAACCGGCTGATCAGCGAACAGCGGGTATCCATGGTTTACATCTCGGGGCCGGGCCACGGCGGGCCGACGCTCAACGCCTGCGCGTGGCTGGAAGGGACCTACAGCGATGTTCATCCGGACACCACCCCGGACGAGGCCGGCATGCTGCGCTTCTTCCGCAGTTTCTCCACACCTGGCGGAATACCCAGCCATTGCGGTCCGCATACGCCCAACTCGCTGCATGAGGGCGGCGAACTGGGCTATTCGCTGGTGCATGCGTTCGGCGCAGTCTTCGACAATCCCGACCTGTGGGTGGCGTGCGTGATTGGCGATGGAGAGGCCGAAACCTGTCCTCTGGAAGGCAGCTGGAAAAGCATACGCTTCCTCGACCCGCGTCGCGACGGAGCGGTGCTGCCGATCCTGCACCTCAACGGCTACAAGATCTCCGGCCCCACGGTTGAGGCGCGGACCACCGATGCCGACCTGATTGATCTCTACCGTGGGCGCGGGTATGAGCCGCTGATTGTCGCCGGGGATGATGTGCCTGGCATGCATCAGCGCTTTGCCGCAGCCCTCGACGCGGCGTATGCAAAGGGCCGGCAGATCCAACAGCAGGCCCGCGAGCAGGGCGATACTTCTGCCCAACGCTGGCCGATGATCATCCTGCGCAGCCCCAAAGGCTGGACCGGGCCCAAGGTGGTCGATGGCCTGCCGGTGGAAGGCACCTTCCGCGCGCATCAGGTGCCCTTGGCTAACGTTGTGCAGAATCCCGATCACTTGGCGCAGCTGGAAGCATGGATGCGCAGCTACCAGCCGGATACCCTGTTTGACGACAAGGGCAGCCTGGTCGCTGAACTGCAGGCCTTGACGCCACCTGCGAAGCTACGTCTCGGTGCGGTGCCGTACGTCAATGGCGGTCGACTGCTCACGGCGCTGGACCTGCCCAATTTCGCCGACTACGGCCTGCACGTGCCGGGCCCTGGCGAAGTGATTGCCGAGGCACCGCGCAAGCTGGGCGAGTATTTGCGCGATGTGATTCGCGCCAACCCGCATAATTTCCGGCTGTTCGGCCCCGACGAAACCAATTCCAACCGACTCAATGCCGTGTTCGAAGCCACGCAGCGAACCGCTGCGGGCCCATTGCTGGACATCGACGATCATCTGGCCCGCGACGGCCGGGTCATGGAAGTGCTCAGTGAACACCTGTGCGAAGGCTGGCTGGAAGGTTATTTGCTGACGGGCCGCCACGGTATGTGGTCCACGTACGAAGCCTTTGCGCAAGTGGTCGATTCCATGGTCACGCAGCACGCCAAGTGGCTGCAGCAGTGCCGCGATTTCGCGTGGCGGCGGCCGTTGGCCTCGCTCAACATCCTCTTGACCAGTCATGCATGGCGCAATGACCACAACGGGTTCAGCCATCAATCGACCGGTTTCGTCGACAACGTGCTGCAACGCCGCTCCGACGTCGTGCGCGTGTATTACCCGCCGGATTCCAATTGCCTGGTCAACGTGTTCGATCATTGTTTGCGCAGTCGCAATTACGTGAACGTGGTCACCTGTGGCAAGCAGCCGGATTTCCAGTGGCTGAATTTCGATCAGGCGCTCCAGCATTGCTCGCAGGGCGCATCGGTCTGGGATTTCGCCACCAATGACGGCGGGGCGGAACCGGATATCGTCCTGGCCTGCGCCGGAGATGTGCCGACCACCGAAGCGGTCGCGGCCTCCTGGTTGCTGCAAAAACACGTACCCGGTATTCGCGTTCGCCTGGTTAACGTGGTGGATTTAAGCATCCTGGCCAGTCCCGACGACCGGCCTCACGGCATGGACCACGTGTCGTTCGAAGCGCTGTTCACCCGCGAGGTGCCGGTGATGTTTGCCTTCCATGGTTCCACCTGGGTGATTCATTCCATGGTGCATGGGCGCGCGAACGAAGCGCGCTTTCACGTACGCGGTTTCTCTGATCGCGGGACCACGACCACGCCGTTCGACATGGTCGTGCTGAACAACATGAGCCGTTATCAGCTCGCCATCGATGCGTTGTCGCACGTGCCTCGATTACGCTCCAGCAGCCTGGACGCGATGAGCTATTTCGAAGACCAATTGCGCCAGCACCACACGTACATCCGCGAGCACTTCGAAGACATGCCGCAGATCCGCAACTGGCACTGGACCGCCGACTTCACGCAACCGCAGTCGCCACCGCCGTTGGCCAAGGGTCAGGCGCGCGGGCAGACGTTCACGGATGCCTGAATTACAGGTTTTCCTTTAACCCACGCGTTTGCCCAGCCGCTACTCGTTGATACAGGTTCATACGGATCCCACACCGGAGCTGCACATGGCAAGACACACACCGGCGAACGAGGGCGGTTATCAGCGAGGCGAGGACACGCGCACAGCCATTCTCATGGCTGCCGTCGCGGTGTTCGGTAAACGGGGCTACGAGGGCGCGTCCACACGGGACATCGCCAGAACGGCGGGGGTCAACGCCCCTGCCATTCACTATTATTTCGACGGCAAGGAAGGCGTGTACCTGCAGTGCATCGAGCTGTTGATTAAGTTGCTTTGGCAAAAGGTGGGAGCTGCGGTGCAAGCTGCCGAAAACGCCGCTGCTGATGAGCACAGTAATGACGGCCTGCTGATAGAGGCTGCCCTTGGGATTCTGGCAGCCGTGCTCTCCACGGCCCAAGACACACCGCAGATCAAGGCGTGGCGGGCTTTTTTTGATCGTCACCAGGCGGGCTCCTGCCCCCAGAGCGCAACCGCGGCCTTCGAGCAGCGTTTCAAAGCGCGCATCGAGGCGGTGATGCGGCTTCTGATCGGGCGTCTATCCGGACTCGATCCGCAGGATGATCGCGCAGTCATTCACGCCATGGCATTGCTGACGCAAGGACTGGCGTTTCGCGCGCACAAAGCCGGACTGCTGGCCGCAATGAACTGGACGGAAGTCAATCACCCGCAAATGGAGCAGGTGAAGGACGTTGTCCTGACTCAGGCCCGTTTCACGCTGGAAGGGCTGGCATTACAGAGGGCGACGACCTTCCATTGAAACTCACCACCAGACAGCGCCCGGCATCGGACCGAATCAGGTTGCTGTGCAGCTGAGTTCGCGCGTCACTCAAGAGCAGAGGGCAACAGCACCCCGTGGATCATCTTGGTGTGCAGCCCCACCGTGGCGGCCAGCGAAGGATTGTGGCCAGGGCTGTGCCAGCTGCTGATTTCATTAAGCATCGCCAGCATGCACGGCACCATCGTGTCCACCGGCACCCTGACGAAACGCGCCTGGTCCATGCCCGCTTGCAGGATCGCAGTGAGTCGGCTGGCAACCTGATCCCGAACCCTCTGCACGTGACGCTGTTGCTCGGCGGTCAGGCAGCGGAACTCCAGACGAGCAAGCAGCCAGCGTTGACGGTGTTCCGAGGTGAACAGGACATGGCTTCGAATGAACGCGTTAAGGGCCTTGAGCGGATCACCCACCACAAGGCGCTTTCCCGGCAGTGCCAGCAGCAGGTCGTTTTCGTACTGCTCGATCAATTCGAACAGCAGCGCATCCTTGCTCTCGATGTGGTTGTACAACGAGCCGGCCTGCATGCCGACCGCCGTTGCCAGTTGACGCAGGCTGACTGACTGAAAGCCTTGCGCGACGAACAACTGCAGGGCGATTGCGCGGATCTGTTCGTGGGGTGAAGGTGGCGCATCGGTTTGCATGACATCAAGTGCTGCGAGAGCCTGCATGGGTTTCACCTCGAAAGAGAGCCGGGAATAGGCGCGCCAGTCGGCCTGTGTCGCAGGTTGACTGGCGCGGCATGCATTACAGCTGGGTCACACGAATCCGCGCCGGTTGCACCTGGATCACACCGCCGCTTTGTTCCGCGGTCCCTTTGCCATGCCATTGCTCCAGCAATCCGGCCAGCCGCTGCCGCGCATGGCTCAGGAAGCGCTCCCGCACCGGTCCGTAACCGCGCACGGCATCAGGCAGTTCGGCTAGGGCAACGGCCAGGGCGAGGTTATCGGCATTCAAACGGCTCAACAGTTCGTAGAGCACCGCCTCGTAATCGGCCAACCACTGCAGCTCGACTTTGCGCTCATGGGTGCGCCCAAACGGGTCGAGCCAGGTATTGCGCAGGAACCTGAGCCCCATGAGCACCTTGAATCCCTTGAGCATCCAGGGTCCATAGCTGCTCTTGCGCGGTGCGACCCCGGCAACAGCCTTGTGCAGCAGCGGTGGGGCCAGGTGAAAGCGCAGGCTGTACTCGCCTTCGAATCCTGCCTCGACCTTTTTCAGGAAATCGCCGTTGCTGTACAGGCGTGCGACTTCATATTCGTCCTTGATCGCCAGAACCTTGAAGTAATAGCGGGCCACGGCTTCGGTCAAAGCGCCGGGCTGGCCTGCGAGGGCGGTTTCGGCCTTCATGAAGCGCTCCACTTGCTCAAGATAGCGCGACGCGTACGCGGCATTCTGATACGCGGTCAGGTACACCACACGTCGCTCAATGCGCTGCTCCAGCGTTTCGGCCAACTGGCGGTCAGTACCCTGAACCTTCAGCGCCTTGAGCCGCGATTCCAGGCGCGGCTTGTCGACAGCGGCCCGACGGCCCCAGAGAAATGCCGTACGGTTGAATTCCACCGCTGTGCCGTTGAGTTCGATGGCCTGCATCAGCGACTGCTCACCCACGGGCAACCAGCCTTTCTGGAAGGCGAAGCCAAGCATGAAGGTGTTGGTGGCGATGGAATCGCCCATCAAGGCCGTGGCCATCTGGCTGGCATCGATGAACAGCGCCTGCTCCGGGCCCACAGCGTCACTGATCTGCTGCGACATGCCCCCGGTGCGGAATACCGGGTCGGGATGGCTGAGCAGATCGCCGCTTTCTGCCTGCCTGGCAAAACTGCGTACGAACGCGCTGGTGATGCTCTGCTCAGAGTTGATCACCGCGTGGGTCACACCCTGGCGTAGCTTGACCAGCGTTTCAGCGTTGGCACTGACCACCAGGTCGCAACCCAGCAACAGGTCGACTTCGCCCTCGGCAATGCGCGGCGCATACAGCTGTTCCTGGCACTCGGCAATACGAATGTGCGACCACACTGCACCGCCTTTTTGCGCCATGCCGGCCATGTCCAGATTCAGCACGCCTTTGCCTTCGATGAACGCCGCCATGCCGAGCAAGGCACCGATGGTCACCACGCCGGTGCCGCCCACTCCGGTGACCAGAATGCTGTAGGGCTGGTCCAGCGCCAGGGGCTGCGGCTCAGGGAGTTCCCAGTGGTCTTCGGCGTTATGAGCCAGCGCAGCAGGCTTGCGCGGCTTGCCGCCTTCCACGGTGACGAAACTTGGACAGAAGCCTGACAGGCAGGTGAAGTCCTTGTTACAAGACGACTGGTCTATTTCCCGCTTGCGACCGAACTCGGTCTCTACCGGCACCACCGACATGCAGTTGGACTGGCTGCTGCAATCGCCACAGCCTTCGCACACCGATTCGTTGATGACCACTCGACGGGCCGGGTCGGCGAACTTGCCGCGCTTGCGACGACGACGTTTTTCAGCGGCGCAGGTCTGGTCGTAGATCAGCGCTGACACATCGGCGTATTCGCGCAGCTGTTGCTGCACCTCTTCCATGTGCTCGCGGTGATACACCGGCACGTCCGGCGCCAGGTCAGTGATGGCTTCATAGCGCTCCGGCTCGTCGGTGACCACGACGATTCGCTTCACCCCTTCGGCGGCCAGTTGACGGCTGATCTGCGACACGCTTAGCGTGCCATCCACCGGCTGACCTCCGGTCATGGCCACCGCGTCGTTGTAGAGAATCTTGTAGGTGATCGCGACTTTCGCCGCGACCGAGGCGCGAATGGCCAGCAAGCCGGAGTGGAAGTAGGTGCCATCGCCCAGGTTGGCGAACACGTGCCGGGTCTGGGTGAAGGGCGCCTGACCGATCCACGCCACGCCTTCGCCGCCCATCTGGCTGAACGTCTGGGTTTGCGGATAGATCCAGGCGGCCATGTAGTGACAGCCGATACCGGCCAGCGCGCGACTGCCTTCAGGGACCTTGGTCGAGGTGTTATGCGGGCAGCCGGAGCAGTAATGCGGCACCCGCTCCATCAGGTTGGCCGCCGGCGCTGCACAGGTCGCCAATTGCGCGTCGAGCACGGCCAGACGCACTTGCAGCGGGCCGCTTTGATGCACACGCAGAATACGCCGGGCCAACGCCCGGGCAATCTGCGCCGGGGTCAGTTCACCCACGGCCGGTAGCAGCCAGCCGGTGTGCGGCAGGCTCCATTCGCCTTTGTCATCGAACTTGCCGACGATGCGCGGGCGCACGTCTTCGCGCCAGTTGTACAGTTCTTCCTTGAGCTGGTACTCGAGCAGGTGGCGTTTCTCCTCGACCACGATGATCTCTTCCAGCCCTTCAGCGAACTGCCGGACACCTTCGGCGTCCAGGGGCCAGATCATGCCCACTTTGTAGACCCGCAGGCCAATCTGCTGCGCGAGTTCATCGTCAATCCCAAGCATCTTCAGCGCCTGACAGACATCCAGGTACGATTTGCCCGAGGTGATGATGCCGATCCGTGCGCCGGGCGAGTCCTGTACCACTCGGTCGAGTTTGTTCGCTCGGGCGTAGGCCAGCGCCGCATACAGCTTGTGCTCGATGAGGCGTTTTTCCTGGGCAAGCGGCGGGTCCGGCCAGCGAATATTAAGGCCGCCTTCGGGTAAGGAAATGTCGGGGATCACCGGCAGCGCGCGCTGCGGATCAAGATCGACGATGGCTGCGCTTTCCACGGTATCGGCCACCGCCTTCATCGCAACCCAGCAGCCGGAGTAGCGCGACATGGCCCAACCATGCAGGCCGTAATCGAGGTATTCCTGCACCCCCGACGGCGCCAGCACCGGGATCATCACTGCCTTGAAAATATGCTCGGTCTGGTGCGGAAGCGACGAGCTGCGTGCGCCGTGGTCGTCACCGGCCACCACCAGGACCCCACCGAATTGGGATGTGCCCGCAGCATTGGCGTGGCGGAACACATCGCCGCAGCGGTCGACGCCCGGCCCTTTGCCGTACCACATGCCGAACACGCCATCGTAGGTCGCGCCTTCGAACAGGCTGACCTGTTGCGTGCCCCAGACCGAGGTCGCGGCCAGGTCTTCGTTGACGCCGGGATTGAAGACCGTGTGATGCGCCTTGAGATGGTCGCGCGCCTTCCATAACGCCTGATCGAAACCGCCCAGCGGCGAGCCTCGATAACCGGAGATGAACCCAGCGGTATTCAGGCCGTTGGCGAGGTCGCGCTGGCGCTGCATCAAGGGCAGGCGAACCAGCGCCTGCACGCCGGTGAGCAAGACTTTACCGGTGAGCTGGACGTATTTGTCTTCCAGCGACGGGGTGGCGGACATGGCGGGTTCTCCAGGCGTGTTGTATGCGCGCCTGAGCGATGGCACCCGGCGCAGCTGTTATGGCGCCGAGTCTAGGGAGGCTGCTGCGCATCGTAAAATCACAAATAACGCAGGGTGGTATTGGCAAAACCGATACCTGGACGCACTGATCTGCGGCGTTGGTGTTTCGTCGATAGCACCCGGTAGTTGAGCGATAGCCTCATGCGTTGTCAGCCCTTGGGATGTGCCGTCTACTGCATAGCGTCATCCAGCGCCCTGAGCGCCTGAGCTGGCAGTCGGCAAACAATAAAAACAATCGGCATGACGGAGAACGCACGATGCGTAAGTCCACAAGGGAGAGGCTCAACGAGGCGCTGCGAATGGCGACTTTGTTGATCATCGCAGGTGAGGCCCAGGCCGCCGAATACGACTTGGGCAACCCGGACTACAACCTGCGCTGGGACAACACCTTGCGTTACAACATCGGCGTGCGGGCTCAGGATCGTGACCGCGCGCTGGCCCGCAATGCCACCTATGACGAGTCCGACTCCAAGTTCGACCGTGGCGATGTGGTGACCAATCGCATGGACCTGATGAGCGAGTTGGAGCTGACCTACAAGCAGTACCAGGGCTTTCGCATCAGCGGTTCGGCCTGGTACGACCAGGCCTACGCCGACACTGACGACGAAACCGCCAGCGGCAACGTCTACTATGCCGGGGCACCTGCCGGCCCCAGTACCCCCAGTTATCGCGATGGTCATTACTCCAGCCAGACCCGGCGCTACCACCGGGGTTTCAGTGGCGAGTTGCTGGACGCCTTCGCCTTCACCCGTTTCGATCTGGGCGAGGTGCCGGTCAGCCTGCGCGCTGGTCGCCATACGGTGTATTGGGGTAACGGCCTGCTGATCGCCGGTCACGCCATGTCCTACTCACAGGCGCCCATCGACGGGCGCAAGGCCCTGGCCAACCCCGGTACTGAAACCCGGGAGATTTTTCTGCCGCTGACCCAGGTCTCGGCTCAGGCGCAGGTCACCGACAAGCTGTCGCTGGCGGCGCAGTATTTCCTGGAGTGGGACACCACCCGGGCGCCGGAAGGTGGCACTTACCTTGCGGCTGCCGACGTGGCGCTGCAGGGCCCGAATCAACTGCCGGTCGCCCCTGGTTATGCCTATCCCATCATTGATCCCAAGACTCCGAAAAACGCCGGTAACTGGGGTGTGATGGCCACCTACAGTCTGGACTTCATGCACTCGGACCTGTCGCTGGCTTACCGCCAGTTCGATGATTACAACCCGTGGGGCCTGCAGGTTGGGTCCAACTTTGCGCGCTATGTGTATGCCGAGAACGTAAGGCAATACAGCCTGGGCTGGTCAGCGGGGCCGGTTCTGGGCGGGGCCTCGGTAGGCGTTGACGTGTCGTACCGACAGAACGCCGCGCTGCTGTCCAGCCGCTTCGGCCTGGACGATGACCAAGGCGCCCGTGGCGACACCTGGCACGTGGTCGCTAACAGTTTATGGCTGTTGCCGCAGACGCGGTTTTTCGACACCGGCAACCTGATTACTGAAGTCGCCTACAGCCACTTGCAGCAGGTCACCAAAAACGCCGACCAGTTTCGCGGCGAAGGCTACGGCGGCTGCGTCGGCCAGAACAGGAACTGGGGCTGCGCGACGCGCAACTATGTCGGTATGGCGGTCAACTTCACGCCGCAGTGGTTGAGCGTGTTTCCCGGCTGGAACCTCTCGGCGCCGATCAGTGTGGACTACGGCATTTCCGGCAATGCCGCCACCGGCGGCGGGGCTCAGGGCAAATACAGCTACAAGGTCGGGATCAAGGGCGTACTCGACAGCCGTTACGAGGTCACCCTGGCCTACATCGGCTACGGCAGCGACACCATCAGACGCAACATTCCAGGTGTCGGCACTACCGTGGTGGGTGGTCGTGGCGATCTCGGCCTGACCGACCGCGACTGGGTCTCACTGACCCTGAGTACCGCTTTCTGACCCTTGTTACCTCTGTCAAAACACTCACGGGAGATCTCCATGATGTCGATCCGCAACGGTTTGTTGGCGGGCGTACTGACGCCTCTGCTCATTGCCCCCTGCTTCGCCGATCCCAACAGCACTGCATCCGACCTCGGCCATCAATTGACCCGCTTTGGCGCCGTCGCTGCCGGCAACGCGGCGGGCACCATCCCGGCCTATGACGGCGGCCTGAAAGTCCCGGCGGGCATGGTGCCCGGCGACGGCAACTGGCCCAACCCTTTTGCCAATGAAAAGCCCAGGCTGCGCATCACCGCCGCCAATGCCGATCAGTACGCCGACCAGATCGGCGCCGGCCAGATGCAGTTGCTCAAACGCAATCCCACCACTTACTACCTTGAGGTGTACCCGACCCACCGCACTGCGGCCTATCCGGAAAACTTTCTCGCCGCCACCCAGCGCAACGCCAGCAACCCCGACTGCAAGACGCTGAACGGCGGCCTGTCGATGGCCGAGGCCTGTCGTGGCGGTTTGCCGTTTCCTCTGCCCAAGGATGGCATGCAGGTGATGTGGAACTACTTGCTCAATTACCAGGGCGTCAATGGCTGGGACTGGAACCACAGTGCCTGGGTGGTCAACCAAGGACGACCGACACTGACCAACACCAATCGCTCGACGGGTGAAAAACCCTTCTATCAAGTCGAGGTCCCGGCGCGCGACCCGAAAATCGGCTCGCGTATCTGGTCACGTACGATTGCCCCTGCGCGCAATGCCGGCGAGGCATCCGGTTACTGGGACTATCTTGATCCGGTCGCCGAGCCGCGTTATGCCTGGAACTACACGACCGGCCAGCGGCGGGTACGCAAGGCCCCCGAATTCTCCTACGACACACCCAACTCGGCGTTCGGCGGAGTGGCTTTTTTTGACGAGATTTTCCTGTTTTCCGGAAAGATGGACCGCTTCGACTGGAAACTGCTGGGGAGCAAGGAAATGTTCATTCCCTACAGCAACTACGACTTGAAGTGGAAATGCGATATGGACACCAAACTGATGCCCAAGCACATCAATCCGGCCTGCGAGCGTTGGGAGCTGCACCGGGTCTGGGTGGTCGAGGCCACGCGTAAGGACGGCATGCGCCACGCGCAGAAAAAGCGCCGTTACTACATCGATGAAGACACCTTCGGCGCAGCGATTTATGACGCCTGGGATGACAGCGGCGCGCTGTTCCGCACCGGCGAGCAATACAACATTCAGGCGTATGGCATCCCCAACGCCCCGCAGGAAGACGCCTACTCACTGTATGACTTCACCCGCGATCAGTACGGCATGTTCGGCAATGGGCCCACACGCTATCGCCAGCAGCCAATCGCTGAACGTGAAGCCAATCCGCAGACCATCGCTGGCGGACAGACCCGCTGAATCGGCAGAGGAAGTTCGAGCCATGAATCGTCTTCAAGGAAAAGTCGCGGTGATCACCGGCGCCGGCAGCGGCATCGGCAAGGCCTCTGCGCAATTGTTCGCGGCGCAGGGGGCACGGGTGCTGGTGACGGACCTGTTCTCCCACAGCGCCCAAGCCGTGGCGCAGTCGATCAACGATGCCGGTGGCCAGGCACAGTGGCTGCAGGTGGATGTGGGTGAGGAAAGCCAGCTCAGGGCGATGGTCGATGCAGCAATCGAACACTTCGGGCGCCTGGACGTGCTGTACAACAACGCCGTGAGCAAGAACCCGCAGACCGCCCGCGATGTGGACTTCATCGACTTCAACGAGGCGCTGTTCCACACCAACATGCGGGTCAATGTGCTCGGCGGGGTGCTGGCCTGTAAGTGGGCATTGCCGTTCATGCTGGAGCAGGGCAGCGGTTCGATCATCTTCACCTCGTCCACCAGTTCCATTGCCGGTGAGGTGGCGCAGTTCAGCTACGGCGCCTCCAAGGCGGCGGTGAACTGGTACGTGCAGACCATCGCCGCCACCTTCGGCAAACGCGGCATCCGCTGCAACGGCATCTTGCCGGGGGTGATCCGCACGCCCGCGCTGCAGGGCTGGGCCAACGAGGCCATGACCCAGGCCTTTCTCGACATTCAGAACGTCCCGCGCCTGGGCGAGCCGCAAGACATCGCGCAGATGGCGCTGTTTCTGGCCAGCGACGAGTCGGCCTACATCAACGGCGCGCTGATGCGGGTCGACGGCGGCATGAGCTGTGCCACGCCGATGGTGCCGGTGGTCCGCGCGCTGCTGTGAGCAGCGGATAAGCATTCACTCAACACGACTTCATTCAGAGGGCTTCGATCATGGGATTGAAACAGGAACAGCGCGTCCGCGATTTCTGTCAGGCGTGGGGCGACGGGACGGCAGGCTCACGGCCTGCGGTGGAGGACATTCTTGCGATGCTCAGCGAGGACGCGGTGTGGCAATTGTGGGTGCCGGGCGGTCCGGTGATTCGCGGTCGCGAGGCCCTGCGTCAGGAGATCCTGAGGCAGATGAGTTACGTGACCCACAACCTGTGCACGATCAAACACATCGTCTCTTCGGACAGCGTCGTCATGACCGAACGTGATGACTACGCAGTATCAGGCGGCAAACCGATGCCGCACTCGATGGTCGCGGTGTTCGAACTCGATGAACAGGGGTTGATCTGCGCCTGGCGCGAATACCTGGACACCGCAGACCTTGCACAAAAAAAAGGAGTGCCACTGGAGCAGGTCGGCGGACCTGCGCTGGCCTGAGCACCGACTGAACACTGGGGCAGAGCACATGGGAACGCCGGACATGGAAACATCACAGGCAACGGACAACGCCGATCAGGCAGTAGAGAGCAAGCTGCGGCGCTGCGTGGAGCAGGTCGTGGGCGGCAAGGTCACCGCCATGCAGCGATTGATTCGCTGGCGCCCGGCGTGGAATGTCGAGGTAGTGCGCGACGGCAAGGTCATGGGTGTGCATATTCGCGGTGAACGCGGCGGCGATGTCAGCCCGTTTCCCGACCTGCGACGCGAAGCGCAGATTCTCACGCTGTTGCATGAACAGGGCATTCCGGTGCCGCGTATCTTCGGTTTTTGCGAGGATCCGCAGGCCATCATCATGGAGCTGGTGGCGGGCACCCGGGACGTCAAAGCCGCCAGCGACGATGCGCAGCGCAGCTCGGTCGCCCGGCAATGGGTGCGCGCCATGGCCGCGATGCACCAGTTGCCGTTGCAGCCGTTTGAGCAATTGGGCATCCAGACGCAAACCAGCGCCGAGGAAATCGCTCTGGCCGGACTTGAGGCCTATTACCCGCTGTATCAGCGCAACAAGACCCGTCCGCAGCCGCTGGCCGAGTTCGCTCTGGGCTGGCTGCGCCGCAACGTGCCGCAGCACCGCACCCGTGCCGCGTTCGTGCAATACGACTCCGGGCAGTTCCTGTTTGCAGACGGCCAGGTCAACGCGCTGTATGACTTCGAGTTCGCACTGATCGGTGACCCTCTGGCAGACCTGGCTTCGGCACGGATGCGCGACAACTATGAGCCGCTCGGCGAGTCCTTCAGCGAGTTGTACCGCTATTACCAACAGATCACTGGCGAGCCGGCAGAGCCCGACGTGGTGCGCTATCACACCGTGCTGTTCGCCACGGTCAGCACCTTGCAGTTTTCCTCGACAGTGGCCACGCCGCAGCCCGGTGACCCGCACGATACCTACCTTGAGTTCGATCTGGCCTTGCGCAGGGTGGTGGTACACGCGCTGGCCGAGGCCATGGGGGCGCCGATCACTGCGCCGCAGCAGACGTTGCAAAGCCAAGGGCCGAACCAGGGGCTATTGACCATGCTCAGCGACGCCTTGGCGCAAATTTCCATTGACGATCCGTTCCAGCAGTCCAGGCTCGCGTCGGTCACCAAACTGGTGGAGTACCTGAGCCGCGCCGACGCCATGGCGCTGACCCTGCAAGCGCAGGATCGGCAAGAGGCCCAGGGCTTGCTCGGCCATGGCCCTGAACACGGGCAGTCCCTCGACGCCGCGCTGGAGACATTCGTCGCCCAGGCCGGTCCGGAACACGACCGGGCGCTGCTGACGCTGTTCATGTCGCAGATCGAGCGCCGGGTGCAGGTATTTGGCAAGACCGCCATTGGCGGCTCGGCCAGTCACATCGACCTTCCTCCCCTCTGAACCTTGCGCTGCCAATAGGAGTTTTTGCATGCCCGAGCAACCCCCTTTCAACCGGCAATACGGGCCATGGGCCCTGATCGCCGGAGCGTCCCACGGTGTCGGCGCAGCCTTCGCCCGTGCCTTGGCCAGTCAGGGTCTTAATTGCGTGCTGGTTGCCCGGCGCGAACCTGCCTTGCAGGCGCTGCGTCAGGAGCTGGTCGATACCTACGCGGTGGAGGTGCTGGTGATTGCCGCAGACCTCAGCCAGGCAGGCATCGCCGAGCGCATCCAGGCGCGTATCGCCGAGCGCGAAATCGGCCTGCTGATCTATAACGCCGGGGGCGATCCCTTCCTCACGCGTTTTCTCGCAAGTTCCATAGAGCAATGGTCGTCGCTGCTGCGTCTTAACAGCCAGACGGTCATGGAAAGTTGCCACCTGTTCGGCCAGCCCATGCTCGAACGTCAGCGCGGCGGCGTGATCCTGGTGGGTTCACAGGCGGCACTCGGCGGCATCCGCAAGCTGGCCATGTACTGCGCAACCAAGGCGTTCATGCTCAATCTGGGCGAAGCGTTATGGGCCGAATGGAAGGATCGCGGCGTGCACGTGCTCAACCTGCTGATCGGCACCGTGGACACGCCGACCATGCGCGACGCCATGGTCCGGCTGGGCGTAACCGATGCCCTGACGATGGCCTTGCCCAGCGCCGAAGACATCGTTGCCGACGCCTTGCGCCAGTTGCCTCATGGCCCGACGTTCATACACCCCGAAGACACCCGCGACGGCGCACAGGCCGGGCAGGCGCGACGTGCGCATGTGCTGGAAAAAACCGCTGAAGCCGCGGTGTTCATCGGTACCGATTGAGCCCTTTTCACTGCCCGAGTAGCCGTTATGAAGACCTTCGATTCCACCGAGTTCAAACAGGGCTGGCGCATTCTGCTGCTGGCGCTGGTGGGGGTTGCCACCAGCTCAAGCTCGCTGTTGTTGTACAGCTTCAGTTCCATGGTGGTGCCGCTTGAGCAGAGTCTGGGCTGGCCGCGCAGCGAACTGCAGGCGGCCATCACCGCCTTGTCGCTGGGCACCATTGTGGCCTCGCAACTGGCCGGTTGGTTGAACCTGCGTTACGGCTTGCGACGGGTGACCGTGTGCTCGCTGGTAGTCCTGACGCTGAGCCTGCTAACGCTGACCCGCTTCGGTGAGTCGATCTGGTGGCTGTACCTGGGGTTCTTTCTGGTGCCGCTGGCCGGTCTGGGTACGTTGCAGATCACCTGGTCGCATCTGGTCAACCTGTGGTTCGAAGAAAATCGCGGCCTGGCCCTGGCAGTTATCCTCAGTGGCTCGGGCCTGGCGGCCATCGGGCTGCCGTTGCTGACCACCTGGGCGGTGACGCGCTGGAATTGGCAAACCGGCTTCATCGCGCTGGCGGCCTTGCCCGTGCTGCTGGCCTTGCCGCTGGCGTTGCGCTGGCTGATGCCGCAGCACAGGGCGACGGCAGTGGCGTCGCCCCCCGAGCGCACCACCCACCGCTCGGGCCTGTTGCTGGCACAAGCGTTGCGGTCCTGGCGGTTCTGGGTCTGCAACCTGTCGATGACCCTGGTGGTGTCCTGCGTGGTCGGTCTTGTGACCAACATCGTGCCCTTGTTACAGGACCGCGGCCTGAGTGCCATGGCCGCAGGGCAGGTGTTTAGCACCTTCGGTATTTCCCTGATTCTGGGTCGATTGCTGGTGGGTTACCTGATCGACCGCCTGTGGGCGCCGGGCGTGGCCGCGCTGGCGTTGCTGATGCCCGCGTTCGCCTGTGTGATTTTCGCCGTCGTAGCGCCAGACCCGCGCTGGTACATCCTTGCCACGCTGTTGGTGGGCGTCGGTGCGGGGGCCGAATTCGACATTGCTGCGTTCCTGATCGCCCGTTACTTCGGCATGCGTGATTACGGCCGGCTGTTCGGCGCGCATCTGGGCCTGATCACCGCCGGCGCGGCCATTTCTCCCTTGCTGTTCGGCGCGTTGTTCAAATCGACAGGCAGTTATCAGCTGATGCTGATGGCCTGTTGCGCCTGTTTCGTTGTGGGCCCGCTGCTGCTTCTGAGCCTGGGCGGCTACCCGATCTTCGCCGACAGTTCGAACCTGCACAGTCAACCCGCGCAATAAATATGGAACAGATTTTCAATATCTGTTCTATTATTCCGCTCATTCGTTTGCTGACCACAATAATTACAAGGAGTCCGCCATGCGTGCCGCTGTCATTCACGAACGCAACGCCCCACCTGTCGTTGAAGAATTCCGCGAACCCCAACCCCTTGAAGGCTCGGTGCTGATCAACGTCGACACTGCGGGTCTGGGCGGCTGGGACGTGCTCGGTGCTTACCGGCTGGGCGTCAGTTATCCCTGCGTGATCCGCGGCGAAGGGGTAGGGCACACGGCGCAAGGGCGTCGGGTGTACTTCGGCGAGCGCTCGGTGCAGCCCTTCGGTGCCTGGGCCGAGCGCACCCTGGTGCCCCGCGAAGAGGTGTGGGAAGTCCCCGACGATGTGGACGATCGCACGGCCATCAGCATGGGGATTGCCGCCACTGGTGCTGTGGTGCCGCTGGAGCTGGCGAAGATTCAAAAGGGTGAAAAGGTCCTGATCCTCGGTGCCACCGGCACCCTGGGGCTGATCGCCTTGCAGTTGGCACGCTCGCTGGGCGCCGGTCGGGTGGTCGGTGCGGCGCGCTCCGCACAGGCATTGGCCGGACTCAAATCCCGTGGCTTTGCCGATGAAGTGGTGGCGCTGGGTGGCGAAGATGACACGGCAGCGCTCAAGGATGCCGCCGACGGCGGATTCGACGTGGTGCTGGATCTGGTCTGTGGCCAGCCACTGCTGTCTTCGCTGAAGGCCACCAACTGGGGTGCGCGGATCATGACCATCGGCACGGGTGCCGGGCGCAAGATCGACCTGGACATTGCCGACCTGCTGTTCCGCAATCTGTCGTGCATCGGCACGGGCCAGCGTCCGCCTGCCGACCGTGAGCAGATCTGGCTGCGCCTGCTGCGCATCGCCCGTGAACAGCAGATCCAGGTGGACTACGCCGACTACAGCCTTGATCAGGCAGCGGATGCCTGGGCGGCGCAGGTTGCCGGGCCGCACGCCAAGATCGTGGCGAAGATCGCCCGCTGAGCCTCGGCGCTCAGCGCAACAGACGAAATTGCTCCGGGGTCAGGCCCGTCTCCTTGCGAAACGCCGCTGTGAACGCAGCGGCATTCTGGAAACCGCTTTGATAGGCCACCTGTTTCACCAGCCAGCGCGGATCGCTGAGCAAAGCCTTGGCCCTGTTGATACGCGCCTGGGCGGCATATCGGCGCAGGGTCAGCCCGGTGGTGTTTTTGAAGCATTGCGAAAGGCGCCTAACCGACAACTCGCAGAGCTGCGCCATGTCGTGCAACGAGGGCTGTTGCAGGACAGCAGCGTTGAGCACTTCAGTGATACGGCGCAGTTGCAGAGGCGACAGCTTGCCGTCGCAACGCGTAGCCACCTGCCGCCCGAGGTATTCGCGGCGCAGGTCCAGCGCGATGCCGGTGAGCAGGTACTCGCTGTGCAGCTCACTGGCAAAACCGGGCGCGGACACCTCTTCGGCAAGGCGCTGCAAGGAGGCCCGCATAAAAGGGTTCTGCACGTTGAGCATGCTGTCGTGAATGCAGGCGTCCCAGTCCCAGCGCCAGGCCGCCAGCGGGCCGAGTGTGGCAGGGTTGAACAGGCAGATCAGCGCTTTTTGTCGGCGCGCATCGTGGGCCAGGTGAAAGGAGGTGTCGGGGGGAATGAACAGCAGCGACCCGAGGGGCTTGAAGTGTTCGCCGTTGCGCCCGCCGAAACTGCCGCGGTTGCTCACCGGTCGCGGACGTTGAGGCTCATCGGTAAGCAGCAGGCGGATCAGGCAACTGCCGTGGGTTTCGACCAGGGCCATGCCGTCGGCGGGCCAGGTGGCCTGTTCCAGACGGATGTCGAAGTCCTTCTGAACCAGTGAAGCCTCGGTGTTGAAGTCACCACAGAGGGTGTTGTCGCAGGCGATGTAGTCGATGGCGTTCATGTTCTACCCTCAGCGGTTTTTATTGTGGGTGCTGAATGAGGTCGATGCGTGCAAAACCTGTCGCCGCTGAAGTGTATCCAGTGAAAGCAATCCGGTAATTCATAAAAACAAGACTCAGGTATTGGAAAAACCAATGGCCAAAGGCAACGACATTTCATTGCGCCAGTTGCGCTACTTCGTGGCAGCGGCCGATGCCGGGCAGTTTTCGCAGGCCGCATTGCGGGTGCATGTTTCGCAGTCGGCCGTGACCGCCGCGGTGTTGCAGCTCGAAGAAGTGCTGGGCGCCAGCCTGTTCGACCGCCTGCCTTACGGCGTCGCGCTGACGGCCGAAGGGCACAAGTTCGAGCAGTACGCGCGGCACATCCTCGAAACACTGCAGGACGCCCTGAGCGAGCCGCTGTTCCACAGTCGCACGGTCTCGGGCAGCGTGCGCGTGGGCGCGTCGTACACCGTGCTTGGCTACTTTCTGCCGTCGCTGCTGGCGCGCTTCAAGCGCAGTTATCCGCAGATCGACATCGACCTGGTGGACCTTGACCGAATGAACATCGAGAGCGCCGTCGCCCAGGGCAGCCTGGACCTTGGACTGGTGATCATCTCGAACACGCAAAACATGCATCTATTTGAACACCAGGTGCTGATCCGTTCACCCAGGCGCTTGTGGCTGTCGAGTCAGCATCCCTTGGCCGGTAGCGCAACGATCCGCCTTGAGGACGTGGCCGAGCATGCCTACATTCTCGCCACGGTGGATGAGGGAGAGGTCTCGACCGCCCGTTACTGGCAGAAGAAAGGCCTGTCGCCCCAGGTGGCGTTTCGTACCTCATCGATGGAGGCGCTGCGCGGTTTGGTCGCTCATGGGTTCGGAGTGACCATTCTGTCGGACATGCTCTATCGCGCCTGGTCGCTGGAGGGCAAGAAGATCGACATCCGCCCGCTGGCCGATCCGGTTCCGCCCATGGAACTGGGCCTGATCTGGCATCCGCAGTCACACCTGAGCGCGGCTGCGCAAGGGTTCCGGCAGTTTCTGATCATGGCCTGCGCCAGTTGACCCTCGCCTTACCCAACCACCGCCCCACGGATTTAATGGCTTTAGCCTGACGCTGCACTTCTAAAAACAACAAGGAGAACACCATGCTCATCGATGTCCACGCGCACCTGCTCACCAAAGGCATGCTCAACCAGCATGAATTCTGGGGTCCGTTCATGAAAACCGGTGGCCTGACGGTCGGGCATTTTTCATTGGGCACCAAACAGCCCGCTAAAGCGGCCACCGACGAAGAAGCCCAAGCCAATCTGCTCAGCCGCATGACCCACGCCAGCCGCCGCGCGTTGATGGCCGAGCGAGGTGTCGACAAGCTCGTGCTGTCGACGCCGTCACATGCCTTTATGTACTGGGCGGCGGAGTTCGGCACCGAATACGCGAAAATCTGCAACGATGAAATCGCCGCATTTTGCCGCGTCGATCCCGACCACTTTGATTTCTGGTGCCACGCCAACCTGGCCGATCCGCAGGCAGCCGTGCGCGAAATCGATCGCGCGGTGCGGGTGCTGGGCGCCAAGGGCGTTTGTGTGGGTGGGGCCAACTTCAATGGCCTGGAAGCCCATGATGAGCGGCTGTTTCCGGTCTGGGAAAAACTCTCTGAACTGGACGTGCCAATCATGGTGCACGGCTACAACCAATCGATCTGGCTGGGCGAGCGACACACCGAAGACCGCTTCGAGACCAGTTCCATCGTCGGTGACTGCGTCGATGAGACGCTGTTCTTCTGGTATTTGATCAATGGCGGGGCGCTGGACGTGTTCCCCAATCTGAAGACCTACATCACCCACGCCGGCGGCATGGCGGTGTTTCAGCTGGGCCGTCTGAGCGAACTGAACCGGGCCATGGCGCCGGATTCGCGCAACAAAAAGCCGTTGATGGAATACATGGACAACTTCTACTTCGATCTCGACGTGCACGCACCGGGATTACGGCGCGGGGTGGCGGAAGTGGTGGGCAGTCACCGGCTGCTGTACGGGACCAATTTTGGTGGCGCTTACGATCACGGTGACCTGACCCAAGGGCTTGGCCTGAGCGACGTTGACCGTGAGCGTATACGCAGCAAAAACGCGATCGAGTTGCTCAAGCTCAGCGTGCCGACGACGGTGGTCTAACCCTTGCACACGCCGTCGCGAGCCGCGTTACCGGCGGCTCGCGATAGGGTCGGTGTCAGGCCTGTTGCGCGTTACGCGCCTTGATCATGGCCGCGAAATCGCGCTTGAGCTGCGGGAAATAAGCGATCTGTCCGCCCATGCCACCTGCAATGTCGATGGAGGCAGCGCTGATGAAACTCGCGTATTCACTGGCCAGGAAAAGCACCATCCCGGCCACGTCCTCTGGCTTGCCGTAACGCCCGATCGGCACGACCTTCATGACCATCGCGTCGAATTCCTCACGGCTTACGCCGGGGCCCATCTCCTTGTAGTGGCGGTCCCACTGGCCGGTGTCGATCCAGCCCATGTTCAGGCTGTTGACCAGAATGTTGTCCTTGGGCAGTGACATGCCCAGGGTCTTGGACAGGGCGATGCAGGACGCCCGGTTAATGACCGACGGTATGCCGTCGGGCGTGGGGATAGCGCCTGCCAGGGCATTGATTTCGATGATCCGTCCCCAGCGCTGTTCACGCATGTACGGCACCACCGCCTGCACGAAGCGAAAGTGGCCCATCTGCAAGACGTTGGCGTGTTCAAGAATGGCTTCCGGAGTAAGGGTGTCCAGATTGCCGCCTCGACCCTGACCGGCGTTGTTCACTAGCACATCGACGCCGCCCCAGGCCTGTGCAACTTCCGAGACAAAGGCCTGCACAGCTGCGCTGTCCGTCACGTCCACCGCCCGGGCGATGACCGCTTGTGCCCGCTCCGTCAGGGCCTGTCCCGCCTCGCGCACGGCTTGCTCGCTGCGTGCGCAAATGGCGACGCGTGCACCTTCGCTGGCAAAAGCCCTGGCAATCGCAAGGCCGATACCCCTTGAGCCTCCCGTGATGATGACGCGTTTGGCGCTCAGGTCGATATTCATCAACTTTCCTCTTTTTGTCGTTATGTACCGCATCTGACGGGGCTTTGAGTCGGTACGGAGCCTGCCTTTGAGCGGTGTTGGAATGCGCGGCGGCCCATGGGCTCGACCTTGGTCTCTGAAACTTTAATTGAACATTAATAAATAATGTGTGCAGTATTGCCCTGTCGGCCAACGTGCGCAAGGGCGCCAGGTGATCGAGCTGAACGCAGTAAAGAATTCTGTATATAGAACGTAAATCTTTATGTGGAATTCTGTGAAAAGATCAATTACCTTGAGATTCAGCTGACGAGGTGGCGGCAAGCCGAGGTGGAAATAGCCTCAGGCGCCCATCGTCCGGGCTGCAATCGAAGCGATCTATCCTCGGGGCAGAACGCGAACCAGCAGGGCCCGGATGCACATAAACGACTGAAAATAAAAATAAAAGGTAGTTTGCATGAGAGACATGACCAACCCGGGTCGCGTAGCGTTGACCCATGGTGCGATCACCCTGTTGATGCTGGGATGCGGGCAAGGTGCGATTGCCGCATCCTTCGACCTGCCTAACCCTGACTACCGTCTGCGCTGGGACAACACCGTGCGATACAACCTGGGCATGCGTACCGACGGCCAGAACAGTCGCATCATGAATACCCCCAACTATGACGAGTCGGACGGCAAGTTCGGTCGGGGCGATATCGTGACAAATCGGCTAGATGTGTTAACCGAAATCGACTTCTCCTACCTCAACGACTGGGGCGCACGTTTGAGCGCGGCCGGCTGGTACGACCAGGCTTACCATGACGACAACGTCAAAAGTAACGTGCCCGGCTACGCCACCAGCTATCAAAACGATCATTACAGCGGCGAGGTGAAACGCTACGTGCAGGGACCGTCGGGTGAGATCCTCGATGCGTTCCTGTGGCGCAACTTTGTCATCGGCGACACGCCGGTCAACGTGAAGGCTGGTCGGCACACCAACTACTGGGGCGAAGGCCTGTTGTTCGGTGCCCATTCGGTTTCCTATTCCCAGGCCCCGAGCGATGGTGTGAAGGCGGCCACCAGCCCTGGCATCGAAACCAAGGAAGTGTTTTTGCCGGTCGGACAGGTGTCGGCCAAGGCACAGGTCACCGACAGTCTGTCGGTCGCCGGTCAGTACTTTTATGAGTGGGAACCCACCCGGATTCCCTACGGCGGTACTTATTTCGGCGGCGCTGACCCATTGTTCGAGGGGCCTGATCGCCTGCCGCTCGCGGCCAACGGCTCGGTGTTCCAGCGTCAGAATTCGCGCTTTGGCCGCGACGGCAAGAACTGGGGCGTCATGGCCAAACTCAACGTGGAAGCACTGGAATCGACCATCGGCGCCTACTACCGCGAGTTCGATGACTACCAGCCCTGGCTTGCGCCGCAGATCAAGGCCTCTTCCGGGTTGTACCGGGTGGTCTATCCACGAGGCGTGAAACTGGCGGGCTTGAGTTTTTCCCGGGTGATCAACACTGTCGCGGTCGGTAGCGAGGTGTCCTATCGCATGAACGGCGCCCTGAACGCCACCGGGGTCAGCACCGTCGACAACGAGGGTCCGCGCGGCGATACCTTGCACTTCGTGGCCAATGCGGTGTACGGCGTGCCGCGTAACTTCATTTCGGAAAATGCCACGCTGGTCGGCGAATTCGCCTACAGCCACCTGCTGCGTGTCACTGAACATGACGAGCTGTACAAAGGCGCCGGGACTGCCGCCTGTACCAACGCCCGCACGCCCACCCTCGCCGGTTCCGGCAGTGAGTCGGACGGCTGCTCTTCGAAAAACTACTACGCGATGGCGGTCAACTACACCCCGCAATACCTCTCGATCTTCCCTTCGTGGGACCTGGATGTCCCGCTGACCGTCAACTACGGCCTGCACGGTAACGCCCCCACCGCGGGCGGCGGTAACGAAGGCGCGCTGGCCTATTCGGTCGGCGTCAAGTTCACCTACGCCCAGCTGTATGAATTCGGTCTGCGTTACGCCGACACCGAAGCGCGCTCCAAAAACCTGGGCAACGGGACGATCGCCGGCAACGGTAACGTCGGCGGCACGGATCGCGGATGGCTGGCGTTCACCTTCAAAACCTCATTCTGACAAATCCAATAAGAATCGGAGTAAGCCTGTATGAAACGACAACTTGCCTTATCCCTCGTGCTGACAGGATTTGCTACCTGCAGCCTGGCTGCGGTGCCGGCCAACGAAGCTGCGGAAATCGGCAAGACCCTGACGCCGTTCGGTGCGTTGTTGGCCGGCAATGCCGACGGCAGCATTCCCGCCTATACGGGCGGCCTGACCACCGCTCCGGCGGGTTTTAAACCGGACAGCGGTTTCTGGGTCGATCCGTTCAAGGACGAGAAACCGCTGTTTCGCATCGACTCGAAAAACGTCGACAAGTACGCCGACAAACTCAGCGAGGGCCAGAAAACCCTGCTCAAGAAATACCCGGATTACTACCTGGACATCTATCCGTCTCATCGCACCACCGCCTACCCCAAGGCCGTGCTGGATGCGACCGCACGCAACGTCACCAGCTGCCGGATCCTGAAGGACGGCCTGGCGGTCGACACCGCGTGCCGCGGCGGTCTGCCGTTCCCGATTCCCAAGACCGGCAATGAGGTGATGTGGAACCAGCAGCTGCGCTACAAGATTGGCACCGGTTACTCGACCACATCTTCGTCCAACAGCTGGGTGGTCGACGCCAACGGCTCGGTTACCAAAACCGCCGAACAGGCCACCTTCGAAGAAACCCCGTACTACCAGGTCACTCAGCAGGACCGCGATCCGATGATGTACGCGCGGGTGTTCTCCCTCAACAACTACCCGGCGCGCCGTTCGGGGGAAGTGGTGGTGATCAGCGATTACCTGGACCCGCAAGCCAAGGCGCGCCGCTCATTCAGCTATTCGCCGGGCCAGCGTCGGGTAAAGAAGGCGCCTGAATTCACCTTCGACACACCGGTGGCCAGTCAGGGCGGCGTCACGCTGTTCGACGAACTGCAGATGTTCTCCGGCAGTCAGGACCGCTTCGATTACAAACTGGTCGGGCGCAAGGAAATGTACATCCCTTATAACGCCTACAAGTTCTATTTCAGCGCCAAACAGGATGAGCAGTTCAAGCCGCACTTCGCCAATCCGGAGAACGAACGCTGGGAGCTGCATCGGGTGTGGGTAGTCGAAGCCACGCTCAAGCCGGGCGAGCGCCACGTGTATGGCAAGCGCACTTATTACCTCGACGAAGACACCTACGGCGTGGGCCTGTATGACGCCTGGGACAAGAGCGGGGCGCTGTATCGCTCTATCTTCCTCAGCGGCGTGCAGCTGTACGACAAGACCATTCCCTACAACGTGAAGAACGTGGTCTACGACTTCAACAAAGGCATGTATGCGCTGCTCAACGATGGCCTCAAAGGCGGTTACAAGTTCGTCGACATACCGCTGACCGAACGCGACATGAACGAGGAAGCGATCGTCACGCGGGTTACCCAGCGCTGATACGTGCAGCCTGATGCAAGGATCGGTCAACGGCGTCACGTCACAGCGGATGCCGTTGCCTTGGGCGTGAAGCAATACCATCGGGCAACCGTTTCAGGTCGCCCGCATGAGGATAAAAATAATGATTAGCCCTGAACCCCATGCCGCTTGCCAGGCGGCACAGGCCCCGTTAAAGCCGGCGCGCGCCTGGCCTGCCACCTTTCGTGCCTGCGTGCTCGCTGCCTGCCTGATAAGCGCGATGCACCCGGTGCACGCCGCCCCCGTCGGTGAGGTACTGGAGACCCCCGCGCAGACCGTCGACGAACGCTTGCCGGTCCCGGTGGTGTCGGTGGCCAGGGCCGGCGAGGCGCTGATCGGCGTAGGCCCGCACGGCGTCATCCAGCGCTCGGTCGATGCGGGACAGAGCTGGCAGCAGGTCACAAGCCCGGTGTCCAGCGACCTGGTTCAAGTGCGCTTCATCGATGATCGCAACGGATGGATCGTCGGCCATGACTCCCTGGTCATGCACAGCAGCGATGCCGGGAAAAGCTGGCAGGTGCAGCTCGACGGTCGCAGCCTGCTCACGCTGTTGCATGATTATTACCAGCCGTTGGCCGACAAGGGCGACGACGCAGCGGCGCAGGTGCTTAACGAAGTCGCCACGGCCAGCGGCAGCACGGCCACCCCCGGGGTGCTCGCCGCGCCGTTTCTGGATGTGCTGTTCGATGGGCACGGCAATGGCTTCGTCGCCGGTGCCTTTGGCATGCTGCTGCACAGCACCGACAACGGCGCGCACTGGCAGCCATGGGTCGAACGCAGTGACAACGAACGACGCATGCATTTGTACGGCCTGGCGCAACGGGACGGCGTGTTCTACATCAGCGGCGAACAGGGCCTGCTGCTCAAACAGGACGTCGCCGGCGAGCGCTTCACCCATATCGAATTGCCCTATGCCGGAACGCTGTTTGGCGTCGCGGCGCTGAACGATGTGCTGCTGGTCCACGGGCTGCGCGGCAACCTCTACGCCAGCCGCGATGAGGGTCAGCAGTGGCAGAAGATCGACACCGGTATTGCCTCCAGCCTGGTGAATATCATCCGTCAGGGTAACCGCTGGCTGGTGGTCGGGCAGGGCGGTGAACTGGTCGGGCTCGACCGCCGGACCCTGGAAGTGAACACCTTGCCTCGGGTGCCGGGCGGCGAGGTCTATGGCGCCAGCGACAGCGGCAAACCGGGCGAACTGCTGGTGTCGCGCTTCTCAGGCGCCAGGGTCGTGAATATCGCCACCGCCGAATGATCTCGGCAATGCACTGCAACTGCAACGGCCGCTATGGCTGGCACGCATCTTCAACGGGAATGCAGCGATGGTAGAGCAAAAGTACAACAGCGGAATGCCGGTGATTCCAGACCTCAAGGACTTCGACATGAACTCCGGCGGCCTGCTGGAGCGCGTGATCTTCAACAACCGCATTCCGGTGATCATCGGCTGCGTGTTGGCGACCCTGATTCTCGGGTTTTTCGCGACCCGCCTTCAGGTCAACGCCAGCTTCGAGAAAATGATTCCCAGCGCCAGCCCCTATATCAAGAACTACCTGACCTACAAAAGCGAGCTTCCGGGACTGGGCAACACCATCCGCATCGTGGTCGAGAACAAGACTGGCGACATCTACGACCCCGAATACCTGCAAACCCTGCAGAAGGTCAACGACACGCTGTACCTGATCCCCGGCGTCGATCGCTCGTGGATGAAGTCGCTGTGGATGCCGATCGTGCGCTGGAAGGAAGTGACCGAAGAAGGCATCGAGGGCGGCGCCGTGATGCCGGCCGATTACAACGCCAGCGCCGCGTCGATCGACAAGCTGCGGCAGAACATTGCCCGCGCCAACATCATGGGCAACCTGGTGGCCAACAACAGCCAGTCGAGCATGATCGTCGCGCCGCTGCTGGAAACCAATCCGCAAACCGGACAGGCGCTCGATTACGGCGAATTTTCCCGGCAGCTGGAAAGCCAGATCCGTGTGCTGCAAAGCGACAAGGTCGGCATTCACATCGTTGGTTTCAGCAAGCTGGTCGGTGATCTGATCGACGGCCTGTATGCGGTGATGATGTTCTTCGGCATTTCGGTGGTCATCGCTGCGCTGTTCGTCTACCTCTACACCCGCTGCCTGCGCAGTACGCTGCTGCTGGTGGGGGTGGCGATTGCCGGGGTGATCTGGCTCCTGGGGCTGATGGAATTGCTGGGTTATTCGCTGGACCCGTATTCGATCCTGGTGCCGTTTCTGATCTTCGCTATCGGCCTGTCCCATGGCACGCAGAAGATGAACGGCATCCTGCAGGACATCGGTCGCGGCACGCACAAATACATCGCGGCGCGTTACACTTTTCGCCGCCTGTTCCTCACCGGGCTGACGGCGCTGCTGACCAATATCGTCGGCTTCGCGGTGCTGGTGATCATCGACATTCCGGTGATTCGAGATCTGGCGCTGACCACCAGCATTGGCGTGGCGGTGTTGATTTTCACCAAGCTGCTGCTGATTCCGGTGGCGCTGTCCTACCTGGGCGTGAGCAAGAAAGCGGCACGCATCGCCATCGAGAAAGACCGCGCCGGGGAAGCCAACAAAGGCTTGCTGGGCCGTATCTGGCGCGGCCTCGACCGTTTCACCGAGCGCCGCTGGGCCACGTTGGTGATCGTCGCCTCACTGCTGGTGACCGCTGGCGGCAGCGCGGTGATGATGCACCTGAAGGTGGGTGACCTCGACCCGGGCGCGCCGGAGTTACGGCCGGATTCGCGCTACAACCTGGACAGCGCCTTCATCTCGAAAAACTACGGGCTTTCCAGTGATCAGTTCGTGGTGATCATGACCACCCCTGAAGACAGCTGCCGCCTGTACTCTGCGTTGCAGGCCATGGATCGCCTGGCCTGGCGCCTGCGCCAGACGCCTGGGGTGCAGACCACCAGCTCCTTGCCCGAGGCGGTCAGGTTCATCACCTCCGGCATGGCCGAAGGCAGTGGCAAGTGGCTGACCATCAGCCGAGATCAAGCCATCACCAATGCCTCGGTGGACGCTGCGATGATCTCCCAACCCGGCATCACCAATCAGAAATGCTCGGTGACGCCGCTGGTGGCCTACCTGGCCGATCATAAGGCCGACACCCTGAACCGGGTGCTGACCGTGGCGCAGGAGTTTGCCGATCAGAGCAAGGCCTCCGGGGTTGCCGATCAACCGCAGTTTTTGCTGGCCGCAGGTAACGCGGGGATTGAAGCGGCGACCAATATCGAGGTCGAGAAAGGCATCATCACCATGTACTTCGCGGTGTACGGCGCCACGGCGCTGCTGTGCCTGCTGACCTTCCGCAGCTGGCGTGCAACGCTGGTCGCGCTGATTCCGCTGGTCATGACCACGATCATCTGCAAGGCCTTGATGGTCTGGCTGGGCATCGGCCTGAAGGTCGCGACGTTGCCGGTGATCGCCGTAGGCGTCGGGGTCGGTGTGGACTACGCCCTGTATTTGCTCAGTGTGCAACTGGCGGTGCAGGCGCGCGGCGGTTCGCTGGCCACGGCCTATCGCCGCTCGCTGGACTTCACCGGCCGGGTGGTGGCGCTGATCGGCCTGACCATGGCCGCAGGCGTGATCACCTGGGCCTGGTCACCGATCAAGTTCCAGGCCGACATGGGCATCCTGCTGACGTTCATGTTCCTGTGGAACATGCTCGGTGCGCTGGTGCTGATTCCTGCGCTGTCGCACTACCTGCTCAACCCCAAGGCGCGCAACGACACCGAATTGGACGAAGTGAATGCGCCAGGTTCCAGCGGCACCGTGCTGCCCAAGGATCGTCCGAAAACGCACTCGGCGGCCATCGTCTCCCACTGACGCAGGCTGGCCACAACACGGCTCAGCGCAGCCAGCCAATAACAACAACCGCTGCCAGGCCAGCGGGACAAGCGAAAAAGCATAAGGGGAAAGGGTATGTTCGATTTGTTGATGAGTGCCGACATGATGGTGCCGGACCCGGATGCCATGACCGAAAAACTGGTCGATAAGCTCGGCATTCACAAGCATGAGCGCTGGCGTCAGGCGTTCGATAACCATCCGTACATCGCGCACTTCCTGCGGGTTCACAAGTCGTTGGCCGTGTCGCCGACCCGCGTTGAACCCCAGTGGCACCTGGACCGACCGAACCCGGGTGACCCGTTGTTCCATGACTTTCTGGAAAGCCTCAAGGCGTTCCAGGGCCGCCACCGACCGATGATTACCCACTCCATCGTGCTGGCAATCCACGGCGACAAGTTCAACGCACTGGTGCAAAAACTCATGGAGCGGCGCCTGCCGTTCCGCATGGCCCAGCGTACCGAGGAGATGCCCTTCGATCGCCTGTGGTTGGGCGTGACCCCGGAAAATCCCGTTTACGAGCCTTCGGTGGACGGTGGCCTGTGCATTGAAATCATGCCCATGGAACCGTTGCAGATGCCAGCGGACACCTTCGCCCAACCGCCGGTACAGCCCCGCGATCCGAAACCCGGCGATATGATTCGCGTGACCGCCCGCGGGTTTCTGGTGCGTGATCTGGACCAGACCCTGCGTCGCTGTGCAGCGAACCTGGACTGGGAGCCCAGCGGCGCGGTGCAAACCCTGCAAGAGGAGGGCTACCGCCGCGCCCGCATGGGCTTCAGCCTGGCCAACAGCGCAACGCTGGACATCATCGAAGCCACGCGCTGGGACAGCGAGGCCGGCGTGTATCTGAACAGCTGGGGCCCCGGCCCGTACTACATCCGCATCGGCGTGCACGGCCTTGAAGCCAAGGCCGAGGACCTGCGCGCGCGGGGTACGGCGTTCAAATGGATCGAAGCTAGCGAAGCCGTGGGTGGCAAACCGCTGATCCGTATCGATCCCAGGGAACTGGACGGCCAGTTGTTTGAGTTCGAGGAGTGCTGAGATGAGTGACGAGCCTTTGCAGCCGCAACGAACGACGTTGATCAACGACGCCGTGACCATCGAGCGCGACGGCGCCGTGGGGTGGCTGGTGCTGACCCGCCCCGGACAGATCAATGCCATCAACGACCAGATTCGTCATGGTGCCCCGCAAGCCTTGCGCCTGCTGGACGCCGACCCCGAAGTCAGGGTCATCGTGATTCGCGGCCAGGGTGAGCGCGGGTTTTGTGCCGGTGCCGATATCAAGGAGCGCCGTGGCGAAGAGACCGCGCTGCAGGTGCGCCAGCGGATACAGGGCTCACGCTGGATCAGCAGTCTGGACAGCATCGAGAAGCCAATCATTGCGGCGATTCACGGTTATTGCATGGGCGGCGGCCTGGAACTGGCGCTGGCATGCGATATTCGCTTTGCCGCGCCCGATGCTGTCTTCGCCCTGCCGGAAACCGGTCTGGGTCTTATCCCCGGTGGCGGCGGCACTCAGCGCCTGTCCCGGGTGGTCGCGCCGGGACGCGCGCTGGACATGCTGCTTACGGGCGATCGCATGAACGCGCAAGAAGCGCGCAACATCGGCCTGGTCAGTCGCCTGGCCAGTGACGCGACAGCCCTTTTGAGTGAGGTTCTGGCCTTCGCCCAGCGCATTGCCGCCAAGCCGCCTGCGGCCTCGGCGTCGGTTAAACGAGCGGCCCGGGCGGCGCTGGAGCTGGACCTCAAGAGCGGGCTGGATCTGGAACTTGACCTGTTCGCGCTGCTGGCGCCGAGCAAGGACGCCAAGGAAGCGGCCCAAGCCTTCGCCGAGCGGCGTGAGCCGCGTTTTACCGGCGAGTGAACAGCTGACCCATAACAAGAAGAGAAGATCATGAGCACAGCAAAGCTTGCAGAACGGGTTGCCATCGTCACCGGTGGCGGCAATGGATTGGGTGCCGAGTGCGCTCGGGTACTGGCCGGACATGGCGCTCACGTGGTGGTGCTGGACATCGATGGCGAGGCCGCCAGTCGGGTTGCCGACGAAGTCAGCAAACGCGGCGTGCAGTCGATGGCGATCCGTTGCGACGTGTCTTCGGAGGACGACGTCAAGGACATGGCGGCGCAGGTCAAGGCGCGTTTTGGCCGCATCGATGTGCTGCACAACAACGCAGCGGTGCTCAGCGTCGATCAACGCCAGCGTGACCGAGACATCTGCAACCTCGACATGCAGGCCTGGGACCGTGCCATCGCGGTCAACCTGCGCGGTGCAGTGCTGTGCAGCAAGTACGTGATTCCGGTGATGCTGGAGCGCAAGTCCGGTGCGCTGATCTTTGCAACCTCGGGTCTGGGTATGCAGGGCGACCTGTCGCTGACCGGTTATGCCTGCTCCAAGGCCGCGCTGATGATGCTGCCCAGAACCATCGCTGCCCAATACGGCAAGCAGGGCATCCGCGCCAACGCCGTGCAGATCGGCCTGGCACCGGCCGAGAACGCCCATGGCTCGATGCCGGCCGAACTGCTGGAAATCATCCGCGATAACCACCTGACACCCGAACTCGGCACCCCACGGCAGATCGCCGATGTGGTGGCGTTCCTCGCCTCGGACGAAGCGTCGTTCGTGACCGGCACCACCCTGGTGGCCGACGGCGGGTTCAGCAGCCATACGCCGTCGCTGGTCGCGATGCGTGCGCTGTTCGAGAAGATGGGCCGTTCGAGCATGTAACGGCTCGCCCCAAGATCCGGCTTTGATGCCCGCGTGACGGTTTGACCTGTGACGGCGCTGGCTTGCGACCTACCGATGCTGAAGGGATTTGACATGAATACTGCTGCGCAGAAGTCCGAATACGATGTGGTGATTGTCGGCGGCGGCCATAACGGCCTGTCAGCCGGGTGCTACCTGGCAGGCCAGGGAAAATCGGTGCTGGTGCTCGAAGCGCTGGACAAGGTTGGCGGCATGGCCTCGTCCGGTTACCTGATCCCCGAAGCGCCGAACCATCTGGTGCACCCTTGTGCAGCCGACCTGCTGTCGCTGCGCGCGCACTCGGTGGTCCAGGAGCTGGAACTGGAACGTCATGGCTTCAAACAGGTCGAGCTGAAACCTGCCTACGTCTACCTGCACCCGGACGGCACCTCGCTGGTGTTCTGGCGCGACCCGCAGAAAACCGCCGATGAGATCCGCAAGTTCTGTCCTGAAGATGCCGATGCCTACGTCAAGTTCGTCGAGGTGATTTATGCCTTGCTCGACGTGGTGCATCCGATGATGCGCGTGGACCCCGCGCAGAAGAACCTGGGGGTCAAGTTCAAGGCTTTCCGTACGCTGCGCAGGCACAAGGCAATCAAACCGGACATCATTGCCTTGGCCAGCGGCTCGGCTTACGGCGCCGCCGTCGAGCGTTTCGTGCACCCGGTCACCATATCCGCGCTGACCTGCCTGACCGGGGCGGCCGGTCCGGTCAAGGCTGACGGCAGCGGGCTGTATTTCGCGGTGCTGGGGTTCCTGCATCGTTTCGGCATTGGCCGGCCCATAGGTGGCATGCAGACCATTCCCGATGCCATGCTGGCGCGTTTCAAGGAATTGGGCGGCGAGGTCCGCACCCAGGCGCCGGTGGCGGAAATCATCAGCGTTCAGGGCAAGGCCAACGGTGTGCGCCTGCAAAGCGGGGAGGTGATCAAGGCGCGGGCCGTGGTTGCCAGTTGTCACCCCAAGGTGGCGCTGGACATGGTCACCGCCGGTGAGCTTGAACGCAAATGGCTGACGCGCATCGCCATGGCCCCGGCCAATGCCCATGGTGGCTCGCCGCTGAAAGTGGACATTGCCCTGAGTGGGCAGATCAGCGTGCCGCTGCATCAGTCCAAACGCAGCGATGGCCTGAACCTGCGTGGACCGGTGTTGTTGGTAGGGACCGCCGAGGCGGTGATTGAGAACTTCGAATCCGCAGCCCGTGGCGAGGTGCCCAAGCTGCCGTGGATGTGGATCGCTACGCCCAGCGCCATCGACACCTCACAGACCCCAGAAGGGCAGGACATCGTCTATCTGTATCCACCCGCCATGCCGGTCAATCCAAAGGAGGGTTGGGAAGCCATTCGCGAGCAGGCAGTGCGCCAGACCATCGAGTTCGCCAGCCAGTACGTGCCCGAAATTGCCAGCCTGGAGATCGGCCGCCGGGTCGAGACAGCACCAGAACTGGCCAAGCGCTTGAATGCGCATAACGGTTGCGTGCTGCACATCGACACCTCGATATTCCGTTCCAGCACGATGCGTCCGGCTGCCGGGCTGGGTGGCGACACCCTGCCGATTGCCGGGCTGTTTTTCGGCGGCGCGGGGATTCATCCTGGCGGTGGCGTGACCGGCATGCCCGGCAAGATCGCGGCCGGACGGGTGAAGCGCTTTTTGGGCTGAGGCCAGCGCAGCGCTATCGCAACGCTGCCACCGCTCCCCGGCATCAGCTACGGGCTGTGGCAGCAATGCTCGCCAGCACGAAATCGACTGAGTGCTCGCGCCACACGTGCAGGCCTTCTTCGGAGTAGGTCGCAAGGCCGGTCAGGGCAGACGTCGAGTAGCGATTGGTAAACCAGCCCGTGGTCACCAGCGCGGCGGTGGCGAGGAACAGTGGGGCATCGAGTCCGTGCTTGAATTCGCCGGTCTCGGCGCCGCGCTTGAGCAAGGCGTCAAGCTTGTCGATCAGCCGCGGTGCCAGTTCCAGAAAGTGATTGCGCGGGGTCTGGTGGGCGTCGTGATAGCGGATGCCTTCCAGCGCCAGCGAACCCATCAACGGGTCATCGCGGTATTGATCGAAAAAATGATTGAGCACCTGACGCATGGCCTGGGTGGGGCTGAGGCTGTCCACGTCCAGGGCCACCAGTTCGGACATGATCTGATCCGAGGCTTCGTCGAGCACGGCGACGAACAAGCCTTCCTTGGTGCCGTAATAGTGATGAATCAGCTGTTTGGTCACGCCCGCGTCGTGGGCAATGTCGTCGATGCGTGCACCCGCCAGCCCATGTTCGGAGAAGGCTTGCCGGGCGGCGGCCAGAATGCGCTTGAGGGTGTTGAGCTTGCCGGCTTCGGGTTGTGCAGGGCTTTTCACCAGGTCTCTCCATGGGCTGTTCTTGTTATGCCATGGCAGGCCCTTGCCACGGTTCCGACACACTGCCGCCGACGGCACAAACACGCAATGGGCGGATGCACTTTATTGCCTGCGGCGTTTCGTTTGACGCAGCGTCCAACGAATTGAACACGCGCTGGACAGCCTTGTGGATACCATCCGCCAGCACGTCATTGATCGACAACGCCCATAAAAACGACAACAAAAAGGTAGCAAGCATGAGCAGCGACAGCACCGCCCTGAACCTGGAATCCGCGTACTCCGCCGTCTCGGACATGTACAAGGGCGCCGACCTGGACATTCACGCTTTGTGTCGAGAGATGCGGCATCGCTCGCCGGTCTACGAAGGCGACTTCATTGCCCAGTTCGGCGTACCGACCAATGCTGGCATGCAAGCCGGCACCCGTCCGACCTTTGCCTTGTTCAAGTACAAGGATGTGATGGCGGTGCTGCGCGATGGCGCAAGCTTCACCAGCGGCTTTATCGCCGAAGGGCTGGGTGCATTTTTCGACGGCCTGATCATTCTGGCCATGGACGGCGAGCAGCACCGCAAGGTGCGGGCCTTGTTGCAGCCGGCCTTCATGCCGGAAACCGTGAACAAATGGCGGGACAAGATCGATCGGGTGATTCGCGAGCATTTCCTGCTGCCGATGGTGGCCGACAAGCGCGCAGACCTGATGGATTTCGGGCTGAATTTCCCGATTCGTGAAATGTACGCCCTGATGGGCTTTCCCGAAGACGATCCGCAAACCTACCGCCAGTACGCGGCCTGGGCGTTGGCGATGGTCGGTGGTAACCAGATCGACCCGGCCAAGGCGCCTGAAGCCCGACGTCTGGCGGGTATTGCCGTGAAAGCGCTGTACGACGAAATCCTCAAGGTGGTGATCCAGCGCCGTGCCGACGGCAGCAGTGGCGACGACCTGATCGGGCGCTTGCTGCGGGCCGAGCACGAAGGCCGCCAACTGGATGACCATGAGGTCGCCACCTTCGTCCGTTCGCTGTTGCCGGCGGCGGGCGAAACCACCACACGCACCTTCAGCTCGGCGCTGGTCCTGCTGCTGAGCACGCCGGGTTTGCTGGAGCGTGTTCGTGCCGACCGTAGCTTGATCGGCAAGCTGATCGATGAATCGGTGCGCTATGAACCGGTCGCCACGTTCAAGGTGCGTGAGGCTGCCCGCGACGTGGAAATCGACGGCGTAAAGATTCCCAAGGGCGCCTTCGTGCAATGCATGGTGGTGTCTGCCAACCGCGACGAGGATGCGTTCGATCACCCCGACCAATTCGACATCGACCGCAAGCCCAAACCCTCGTTTGGCTTTGGTTTCGGCCCGCACATGTGCATCGGCCAGTTCGTCGCCAAGGTCGAACTCAACTGTGCGATCAACGCCATCCTCGATCTGTTTCCCAATGTGCGCTTCGACCCGTCCCGACCGCAGCCGGTCATCACCGGTGCGCAACTGCGCGGCGCCTCGAGCCTGCCGGTGATCTGGGACTGATCGCCAGCGCTGTGCGTATGAATTCAGACAAAAACAAGAGAGAGACCCCATAGCGATGAAAACTTTCAAGACCATCCCTGAACGCGGCGATTTCGGCTTCCAGCAACTGGTCGGCCCGCATAAGGTCACCGGCCCGGCCCTGTCCGGTGAGCGCGGCTTCTTCGGCCTGCAGTTGAGCAAGAGTGCGCCGTTCGGCTCGGTGCGTGACGAGGAGGGCAACATCTATTCGTTCGTGCGCTCGATCATGGCGCCGACGGGTACGCCCAACCCGACCAAGTTTTTCTTCATGAGCACCCTGGTCGACGGCAAGCACCTGCGCATGGATCAGGCGCTTATTGCCAAGCAAGCACTGACGCCCAAGCCGGTACAGGTGCTCGATGGCGACACCATCCGCTGGAGCAGCCAGCCGGACGAGCCGGGCAATGGCTGGGAGATTACCGCCTCCAGCGAGCGCATCACTTACAAGGAAGAGGGCCTGTTCGAGCTCGAAGGTCGATTGCTGGCGCCGGGATTGCAGTGGTACTTGCCGGGGGTGGAGTGGGGCACGTTCTACGTTTCCCAGGTCTGGGACATCCACGGCGTGTGCAACGGTAAACCGGTGAAAGGTGCGATGGCCCTGGACCAGTTCTACATGGCCGAGGGCGGTGCGATCCACTTCAAGAAAGACCTGGTGGTGAACAACAACAAACACGTGATCTGGTGGACCTTTGCCACGGTCTACAAGGACGGCACCTGGGACACCGGCTCGTTCATGGTGGGTCACGATCATCTGGGCTACGCGATTTTCGCCAATGAAAAAGGCGAAGTGCGAGTTACCAATGACATCGAAGGCAGCACCGTGCACAAGGAAGGCAGCTACTTCCTCGACAGCGCCCGGATCGTTCTGGATGGCGACGAAGCGTGGGAGTTCCTGCCGGATCCAAAGGGCGAAATGATCGATTTCGTTGGCGGTTTTCCGGTCACCGCGCAGCAGGAAGGTCGCTGGCGTCGTGTGGGCGATACCCGCGAGCCGGATCACTGGCTGGCCTGGGGTGAGTCCGACCGGCGCAACGGCCCCTCGCGCAACGTCCAGGGTTCGGACATCTGAAACCGGCTGTTGAGCGTAAAACCTTGATCCTGCGGGCGATGCCCATCGCCCGCAGCACAACAACAATAACAATGAGGTGCGTGCATGAGGTTCAAAGACAAAGTGGTGCTGGTGACTGGCGCCGGGCGGGGCATGGGGCGGGCGATTGCGCTGGCCTTTGCCCGCGAAGGCGCGAAAGTGGTGGTCAGCGCACGTACTGAAAGCCGCGGGCAGGAAACCGTGGCGCTGATCGAAGCAGGCGGTGGCGCTGCCTGTCTGGTAGGGGGCGATGTCGCTGACCGGGCGGCGGTCAAAGGCATGGTCGAAGGCGGGGTTGAGGTGTTCGGTGGCCTCGACATTCTGGTGCATTGCGCGGCGGACACCAGCAGCGGGCTGATCGTCGAGATGGCCGACGAGACCTTTGATCACATCGTGCGCAGCAACGTGCAGGCGTTGTTCTGGCTGGCCAAGGACGCCACGCCGCACCTGGGCAAGTCCGCTGACAAGGGCCGGCTGATCTACATTTCGTCGGGCGAAGCCAATCGCAAATACACCCCGCGTCTGATCCCGTACAGCTCGACCAAGGCCTTCATGAATGCTTTTGCCCGAGGCCTTGCGGTAGAACTCGGCGCCCTGAACGTGCTGGTCAACGTGGTCGAGCCAGGCCTGATCGGCACCGATCACATGCACGAAACCCTCGGTCACGAGCTGCCGGATACACTCGCCGCGAACTTCCCGGTGCCCCGGGTCGGCAGGCCGGAAGAAATTGCCTCGGCCGTGATGTTCCTGGCGTCCAGCGAGGCGTCCTATATCACCGGCACTTCGCTGTTGGTCGACGGCGGGGCAACCATGGTCGCGCTGCCGAAGATCGATGCCTCGCTGAAAAACGCCCATTAACTTTCGAGGCGTCGGGAAGCAGTTGAAGTCTGGCGCCGGAGCACGAGCATGAACGTTTTACAGGATTCATTGGCGGGCCAAACCGTCACGGGCGAGTTTCACCGGGGCTGGCGCATCGTCGTGCTGGGCCTGGCGGGCGTATTGACCAGCACCAGCGCGGCATTGCTGTATGGCTTCGGCACCCTGGTGATTCCGTTGCAGGACGCCTTTGGCTGGAGCCGTGGCGAACTGCAGACCTCGATCACCTTCCTGTTCGCCGGTGTTGCCATAGGCTCGCAACTGCTGGGCGGACTGTATGCCCGTTACGGCTTGCGGCGGGTGGCCCTCGTCAGCCTGGTGCTGCAGGTGCTGTGTTATGCGTCGCTAACCCTGCTCGGCGGCAGCATCTACTGGTTGTACCTGGCGTTCTTCCTTATGCCGCTGCTGGCTGTCGGCACCATCGCCATCACCTGGACGCAACTGGTGAGTCTGTGGTTCGAGCGTAACCGGGGCGTGGCCTTGGCGATCATCCTCAGTGGCTCGGGCCTGGCCGCGATGGTCATGCCGCCGCTGCTGGCCTGGTCGATTGCGCATGGAGGCTGGCGCTGGGCCTTTCTGCTGCTGGCGGCCATGCCCTTGTTGCTTACATTACCCATGGCCGTGGCCTGGCTGAAGTTTCCGGCACAACGGTCGACCGCCACAGAGTCCTCCACGACTGAGCCGGTGGTTGAGGGTACGAGCTTTGCGCTGGCGATTCGCACACGGGTGTTCTGGGGCTGCAACCTGGCGTTGATTCTGTCGGTGTCGCTGATCGTCGGCATGGTGACCACCATCGTGCCGTATCTTCAGGACAAGGGCGTGCCGAGCCTCACTGCCAGTCAGGTCTTCAGCAGCTTCGGCATTTCAATCATCGTCGGGCGCCTGCTGGTGGGGTATCTGCTGGATCGCTTCCCACCGCACCTGATTGCTGCGGCCAGTCTTTGTGTTCCCGCCGTGGGTTGTCTGTTGTTCATGTTCACCGGACCGCAGGCTATCGGGGTATTGGTGCTGGCGACGGTGTGCATCGGTTTCAGCGCCGGGGCCGAGTTCGACATTGCCGCATTTCTCATCGCCCGGTATTTCGGGCTACGGGACTATGCGCGGATCTTTGGCCTGCACCTGGGTCTGGTGACGGTCATTTCCGGTCTGGCACCGGCGATGTTCGGGCACTTGTTTACCCTGTTTGGCAACTACAACCCGGTGCTGTTCTATTGCCTGGGTTGTGCCGTCGTCGCACCGCTGGTGATGCTGACCCTCGGGTCCGCGCCGCTGTATCGCAAGGTTTCGGTCTGAGTTTCTTTGGAGGTTAATCATGAGTGTTCCCGATCAACAGAGCATCGAGCATTTCCTGCACGGGCAGGTGGCGTGCTGGAACGCAGGCGACAAGGAAGGCTTCTTCGCGCATTACCGCCGGGTCGCCAGCAAGGGCTTGAGCATCGAGTACGTGGGCCAGGCCGAACGGGACGCCTGGCAGGTGCTGGAAGGCATGTGGGCGCAACAGCAATCGCGGATCCGCATCGAAGTGAAGCTGACAGTGGTCAAGGGCGCCGAGGCCGCGTGTCATCATCGCAATGCGTTCGTCGGTGCCGAGGGCGGTATCGAAACCATCGAGCTTTATCGATTCGAGGACGGCTTGTTGTCAGTGCGCTATTTCATTGCCGGGTGAGTGATTGTGCGCCGAGCCGCTCGCGGGGCATGACTGTTGATGCCTTTGCAACCCAGTCTGGGGGCAGCGTCGCAAGCTGATTGCCGGTTCTGGGAGGCTTTGAAGGATTTATTGCCGAACGTCCGTTTTCAGGACGCCTTTTGGGCCAGTGCTGCCGATCGGGCGTCGTTAGACTGTTCGGCATCATGAGGGCTTGATCGAGGGACGCGCAGTTCATGGAAGCTCTGGGGATGGATTACAGGCATGGCGAGTGGATCGGTCGTCATTGCCACGCCGAGGATCAGTTGATCTACGCCACCCAAGGGGTGATGCAGGTGCGCACCGAACGGGGCAACTGGATTATCCCGAGCGGGCATGCGCTGTGGGTGCCCGCTGGCGTGGGCCATGAAATCCGCATGAGCGGTGACGTGTGCATGCGCACGCTGTTGTTGCCCGCGCAGGAACGGCCCTGCCAGGTCATCGAGGTGCCAGCCTTGCTGCGCGAACTGATTCTTGCGGCGCAGCGCCTGCTCCTCCCGGATTCCACGCCCTTGGCCGGGCATCTCCGCGCGCTGGTGCTGCACGAACTGGTCAACGCCAGGCGCGTCGTCTCGCACATTCCCATGCCGCGTCTGCCACGCTTGCTGCAACTGTGCGAGCGCTTTCTCGACGATCCGGCGCAGGACGTGTCGCTGGACGAGTGCGGCGTACGTTTGAACATGAGCGCACGCACGGTGGCGCGGCTGTTCCAGCGCGAGCTGGGCATGACCTTCGCGGAATGGCGGACCCACGCCCGCATGATCCTCAGTCAGCAACGCCTGGCGGACGGTGCGCCCATCCTCCATGTGGCGCTCGAACATGGTTATCAGAGCGCCAGCGCATTTGCCGCCGTGTTCAAGCGCGTGCTGGGCTACACGCCGCGCGACTGTCGCGCAGGCAGACGTGAAGCGCCCCGAGCCGCGTCGCTGCATTGACCTCGCACGCCAGCAGAGCCGTACCGGTCGCTTGCCGAGCCCTCCCAGGCTGATCAGGTTGTCTTGATCACGCGCAAGGTTGTCCGGTTTCGAGCAGAACGGGCCCGATTTGCTCGCTAGTCTGGCTGTCCATTCTTCAGGCGCTTACTCGCAATGCCCGAACCTCAACCTTGCTTGCGCCTGGCCTGGTCGCCAGTTGTTGTGACGCTGGCGCTGACCCTGTGCGGCTGTGCCACGCCAACCGCACCTGGGGCGTCCCTTGGCACGGCGTCGGTCAATCCGTTGCTGTCGCTGCCGGCGGGCGTCAGCCATCAACCGCTGCCAGCCCGCTGGTGGCAACTGTATGAGGACCCGACATTGAATCACTGGGTCCAGCAAGCCTTGGCGCATAACCAGGACCTGGCCGCCGCCCAGGCCAACGTGCAGGCCATGCTCGCTGGCATCGGCGAATTCGAAGGCCAGCGCTGGCCGGCGACTTCGCTGGGCGTGGCGGCGGTGTACGGCAGGACCGCCGATGACCAGACACTGGCCCAGGCACGCGGTCGGCAGGCGCCCGCGCAGTGGGAGTTCAACCCCGGCGCGGAGCTGGCGTATCAGCTGGACGTTTGGGGTCAGGTGCGCAATTCGATAACGCGTGCACAGGTTCAGGCCCAGGCAGCCAGCGAAGCCTACGACCTGCTGCGCATCAACGTGGCCAGCCAAACCAGCCGCGCGTATATCGAGCAATGCACAATGGGTGCGCGCATTGAGGTGACACGACGCTCATTGCAAACCCTGGACCGAAGTGGGGCGTTGAGCGAGCGCCAGCGTCAGGCCGGGATTGCCACCGAGCTGGACGGCGCACGCTTGCGAAGCCTGCGTGAGCAGGTCAGTGCCGAATTGCCCCTGCTCCAAGCACATCAGCGCATGGCGCAGTACGAACTGACGATGCTCAGCGGCCAGTCCGATGCGCCCTCGGACGCCGAATCCGCAGCCTGCAAGACCATCCCAGCGCTTAACAGGCCATTGCCCGGCGGTGACGGTTGGCACCTGCTGCAGCAACGCCCCGATGTGCGCCAGGCCGAGCGCGAACTGTCGGCGAGCCTTCTGGAGGTCGACATCGTCAAGGCTGACCTTTATCCCAAGGTCAGCTTCGGCGCGTCGCTGACCTCGTCCAGCCATCGGCTTAACGGGCTGGGCGACAGCCATGCGGTGATGTTTGGCATTGGTCCGTTGATCAGTTGGCAATTCCCCAATCTGCACGCCAATCGTGCCCGGGTCGGCAAGGCTCAGGCGCTGGCAGAGAGCCAACAGGCGACCTTCCACAGCGTGGTGCTGGCCGCTTTGAAAGACGTGCGGCAGGCATTGGCGCTGTATGACGGCGAGCGGCAGCGCCAGCAGGCCTTGACCCTGGCCTTGCAGCAAAGCCAGCGCAGCTATGAATTGGCCGAGGATGGCCTGCGCGCCGGCAGCGTGGATGGCCTCGCACTGCTCGACAGCGAGCGCGATCTGATTGCCGTCCGCGCTCGTACAATCGATGCGCAAGGGCGCCTGGCCCTCAGCGAAATCAACCTGTTCAAAGCCTTGGGCGGCAGCTGGCAGAGCGACGCCCGACTGGGCGTGGCATCGCCTGCGGCCCTCATTCACGCTGCCGGAAACCCGCCATGAACATTGCTGTGGAAAAAGACCCTGTTGTCGGCCCGGGCACTGCGTCGCGCGCCGATCTCCGCCCGAGCCGCCAGCGCTGGTGGATGCTGGGCGGCGCTTGCCTGGCCGGTTTGGGCATCCTGGCGTGGGGCTTTTATTGGTTCGTCAGTGGGCAGCATTTGCAGACCACCGACGATGCTTATGTGCGCGCCGACTGGGTGGCGGTCAGTGCGCGGGTCAGCGGCTATGTCGCGCAGGTAGAGGTGACCGACGATCAGCCGGTCAAGGCGGGCGATGTACTGGTGCGTCTTGAAACCCGCGACTACCAGGCAATCTACGAGCAGGCCCAAGCCGTGGTCGCCGAGGCCGAGGGTGCGCTGCTGGCGGCGCAAGCCCGGCAGCAAGTGGCTGCCGAGCGTGTCGAGCAACAGCGCGAGGCCATCGCCCAGGCCCGGGCCGCGGTACAAAGTGCGACTGCCGAAGACCGGCGCAGCCAGCTGGACGTGCAACGCTACCGGGGTCTGGTAAGGGACAATGCCGCCACGCAACAGCGCCTGGAAACCGCCGATGCCCAGGCGCAGCAGGCACACGCGGCGCTCCAGGGCGCCCAGGCGCGGTTGCGCGAACAACAGGCGTTGCTGGCCGTGACGCAAGCGCAGGCCCGATTGGCGGACGTACAGATCAAAGCACGGGCGGCTGCTCAGGCCAGTGCTTTGGCCCGCCGCACGCTGGCGCAGCAGAATCGGCAAGACACGGTGATTCGTGCGCCGGTCGATGGGGTGGTCGGCCAGCGGCAGGTGCGCAGCGGTCAATACGTGGTTCCCGGCCAGCCGATGCTGGCGGTGGTACCGGTGCACCAGACCTATGTGGTGGCCAACTACAAGGAAACCCAGTTGACGCATATGCAGCCAGGTCAGCCCGCGATCATTCACGTCGACAGTTTCCCTGACCAGGCACTGCGTGGTCACGTAGCCAGTTTCTCCCCGGGCTCAGGCAACGTGTTTGCCTTGCTGCCTTCGGACAACGCCACTGGCAACTTCACCAAGATCGTCCAGCGCTTTGCCGTGCGGATTGTCCTGGATGAGCCGCAGGCGATTGAGGTCTTGCCGGGCATGTCCGTGACCACCACGGTCGATACCCGCCGTGAGGCAGGCGCCGATGAGCAGTGAGTTCGCCGTCTCCAAGCGTGCCTGGGTCGCGGTGATCGGTGGCCTGTTCGGCTGTTTCATGGCGGGCATGAACGTGCACGTCACCAGTGCGGCGCTCCCGGAAATCGAGGGGTCGCTGGGGGCCACGTTCGAGGAAGGTTCGTGGATATCCACCGCGTACCTGGTGGCCGAAATCGTGATGATCCCGCTGACCGCCTGGCTGGTCGAAGTGTTTTCGATGCGGCGCGTGATGTGGCTCGGCTCATTCATTTTTTTGCTGGCCTCGGTCGCCTGTTCCTGGGCGCCGAACCTGCAAGCGATGATCGTTATCCGGGTGATCCAGGGGGCCGCCGGGGCGGTGCTCATCCCACTGTCTTTCCAACTGATCATTACCGAGTTGCCGCCCGCGAAAATGGCGCTGGGCATGGCGCTGTTCAGCCTGGCCAACAGTGTCGCGCAAGCGGCGGGGCCCTCGATTGGCGGCTGGCTGACCGACACCTATTCCTGGCGCTGGATCTTTTACCTGCAGTTGATTCCGGGGGTCGCGCTGCTCCTGGCCATCGCCTGGTCCATCGACGCCAAGCCGATGAAACTCGAACTGCTGCAGCGCGCCGACTGGTTCGGTATCAGCGCCATGGTCATCGGCCTGGGCAGTTTGCAGATCGTCCTCGAAGAGGGCGGACGCAAGGACTGGTTCGGCTCCAGCTATATCCTCGGTATGTCGATCATCGCTGGCGTAGCGCTGAGCGGATTCGTGCTGGCGCAGCTGTATGGCTCGCGTGCCTTTATCAACCTGCGACTGCTGCGGCGCTACAATTTTGGCGTCGCCAGTGTGGCCATGTTCACCTTCGGCGCCGCTACGTATGGGCTAGTGTTTCTGGTGCCCAACTATCTGTCGTTTCTGCAGCACTACAACGCAGGTGAAATCGGCATCACGCTGATCGCCTACGGCATGGTGCAGCTGCTGTTGGCGCCCCTGATGCCGCGCCTGATGCGCTGGTCCAGTCCCAGGATAATGGTGGCCAGTGGTTTCGCAATCATGGCCCTGGGCTGCTGGCTGGGCGCGCACCTGAACGCTGACAGCGCGGCCAACGTCATCATTCCCTCCACAGTGGTGCGCGGTATGGGGCAGCCCTTGATCATGGTGGCGTTGTCGGTTCTGGCCGTCGCCGGGCTGGAAAAAAGCGAGGCGGGGGCTGCTTCGGCGTTGTTCTCCATGCTGCGTAATCTGGGCGGGGCTGTCGGTACCGCTGCTTTGACCCAGATCGTCGCGATGCGCGAGCGCTTCCATTCCGAGCGGCTGAGCGAGCATGTCAACGTCTTTTCCCCTGGCGTGCAGGAGCGCCTGGGCCAGGTGGTGCATACCTGGCTGCCCGCGCAACAGCAAGCCCTCGGCGCACTGGCCGTGACCATCAGGCGCGAAGCGTATTTGATGGCGTACAGCGATGCGTTTTACCTGGCCTGTCTGGCATTGGCGGGGTGTGCGCTGGCGACCGCGATGATGCGCCAGCGTTGATCGCGTTGGCCGGACTCAGTTTTGGGGGCCGGTGGACCAGTCACCGTCGGTCGAGCAGGACAGTGTCTGCCAGCGTTCGATTTCAGTGCCCATGTGTGCCAGCTTGGCGCTGACCTGAGTGTAGGCGTCGCTGCCGGCCAGAAAACGCAAAGGCGGTGTTTCGCAGTTGGCCAGCGTCACCAAGGCGTGGCCCAGTTTCGCCGGGTCTCCCGCTTGCTGGTGATTGCCAGCGGCGCAAGAGGCCTGCAGTTTGTCTACCAGCGCCGCGTAGTCGGCGATCTGCACACTGCCGAACGCCAGCGAGCTGCTGTCGAGGAAATCAGTGCGGAAAACCCCGGGTTCCACCAGCGTGACGCGAATACCGTAACCGGCGACTTCCTGAGCCAATGCTTCACTGAAGCCTTCAACCGCGAACTTTGAGGCGCTGTATAAGGAAGCGCCGCCCATGCCGATCAGTCCGCCCACCGAAGACAGGTTGAACACATGACCGCGACGCTGGGTACGCATCAGCGGGAGCACCGCCCGGCACAGGTTGAACACGCCAAAGACGTTGGTCTGGAACTGCCGCTCGACGTCGGCCTGGGTGTTGGTTTCAAAAGGGCCGAGCTGACCGTAGCCAGCGTTGTTGACCAGTACGTCAATCGCGCCGAAGCGGGTCAGCGCCGCGTCCACTACCGCACTGGCCTGGGCTTGGTCGGTGACGTCCAGCGCCTGTTTGAGCACCCGGTCCGCGTCGCCGGTAAACAGCGAGTCCAGGGCATGCAGGTTGCGTGCGGTGACCACGACCCGGTCGCCTGCCGACAACGCAGCCTGGGCGATGTGCGCGCCTAGTCCCCTTGAGGCCCCGGTTATCATCCAGACTTTATTCATGGTCGATTGGCCGCTTCCCATGCCTTGAGTTCGAACCCCGGTTCTGCTGCTTGCGCCGCCGTCAGCTGGGGGGCGCGAGCCAGGATCTTGCGCGCCGCCATGTGATCGCCCGGCCGATTGCAGGACTCCACGGTGATCAGTTGATCATTGCGAAAACACAGTACCGACAGCTGCGAGGTTTCCGGCGAGCCCACCATAACGCTGCTGTCATAGCCGGTAGACAGCCCGGCGATTTGTAACTTGAGCGGGCCCTGATCGGTCCAGAACCACGGCAGGGCCTCATAGGCAGCGGGCTTGCCCATCAGCCGCGCGGCGATGCAGCGCGCCTGATCGATGGCGTTCTGCACCGACTCCAGCCGAATGGGCTGCTGATCGTTATGCAGGCACGGGAAGCAGGCCACGTCGCCAACGGCAGAAATCTGCGGGTCGCTGGTCAGCAGGTGGGCGTCGACCTTGATGCCGTTTTCGATGTCCAGCCCGGCCTCAGTGGCGATTTGCACGTTGGCGATCACGCCGATACCGAACACCACCAGGTCCGCCGGCAGCCGCCGACCGTCGCTGGTGGTCACGGCGCAGACCCTGCCGTTGTCGCCTTCGATGGCGGCCAGCCCCTGGCGAAAATCGAAATGCACGCCCCAGCCTTCATGGGCCTTGCGAAACACCTCGGACATTTCCCGCGATACCGCACGCGCCATTGGACGATCGCCCAGTTCCAGCACGTGCACATTGGCCCCCAGCGCGGCGGCCACCCCGGCGAACTCCAGGCCAATGAACCCGGCGCCGACCACCACGACATTGCGCGCCTGATGCACTAAAGGCGCGAGGGTGTCGGCGTGCAGCTTGGTCTTGATGCCGAATACGCCCTCCAGTTGCGCCCCCGGCACTGCCAGCGGACGGTTATGTGCGCCGGTGGCCAGCACCAGATGGTCGTAGCTCACGACGTTGCCGGAGGCCAGCAGCACCCGTCGGTTGAGTCTGTCGATGGCGGTCGCCTGATCATGCAGCAACTCGATATTCTGGCTGGCGAAAAAATCTGCCGGGCGAAACAGCAGCGCCGTTTCGGCGATCTTGCCGAGCAGGTAGGCCTTGGACAACGGTGGACGCTGATAGGGCAGGCCGGGCTCGTCGCCGATCAGGACGATACGCCCGGTATGGCCTTCCTGGCGCAGCGAGGCGGCGACCTGATAACCCGCCTGACCTGCGCCGACGATCACGATTGAGGACAGTGACATGACAACTCCTTCGACTGAGTCCATGAGCGCAAGGCTCAGTACTGGGATTGCGGCAAACGCAGCACCAGACCGTCCAGCGCATCGCTGACGATCAACTGGCAGGTCAGGCGGCTGTTGTCGCTGCGACCGCAGGCGTATTCGAGCATGTCCGATTCGGCCTCTTCGGCGGCCGGCACGCGTGCCAGCCAGGCATCATCGACGAACGCATGGCAGGTGGCGCAACTGCACGCGCCGCCGCAATCGGCCTGCAGGCCGGGAACACTGGCGAAATTGGCGGCCTGCATCACCGACTGACCGACATCTGCTTTGACGCGATGTTCGGTGCCGTTGAATTCGATCAGGGTCAGAACTGGCATAGGGATTTCCTCTTGTTTTTGTTGTGGGCGGGGCATTGCCGCAGGTGCATCGCGGCAGGCCTTCAGGTGGGTGCCGCCATGGCCGCGCCGTGGAAGCGCGGCGCGCGGCCCAGCATGAGCAGGAGCAAGGGGCCGATCAGGCAGCAGACCATGCAATACACCAGCATCGCAGAGTAGTCGCCGTTGCGACTGAGCATGAAGGCGAACAGCAGCGGTGCCAGGGCCGAGGCCACGGTATTGAGGCCCTGATGCACGCCAAACAGACGGCCGTACTCACGCAGACCGAAATAGCGGGCCACCAGGAATGCCGCGATGTCGAACTCGGCACCCGCGCCGAAGCCTACCAGCATGGCGGCCATCAGCAGCATCTGGAAATCCGTGGTGCCGCTCAGGTAAATCATGCAGCCCACCGCGGGCATCATCAGGCTGGCGGCAGCCACAGCGGGCGGCCAGAGACGGTCGAGCAGGTAGCCGATCAGCATCCGGCCCACGATCAGCGAGATGCCGAAACCGCTGAAGATCAGCCCGGCATCGGCCGCGCTGAGCCCTTTGGACTGCAGCAGCGGGATGGTGCTGGTGACCATGCCGACCACCGACGATACCACCAGGGACAGTGCCAGGTTGCAGATCCAGAACTTGCCCGAGCGCATGCCCTGGCGAAAACTCATGCCGGGCAGGGCGAGCAGCAGGTCATCCGCCGTATGCTCGCTGTGGGTCGCAGGGCGACCGACGACCTCGGGCAGCCGGAACCACAGCAGGGTCAGCGGCAGCAGCACCACCAGATTGAGGATGGCGAGGATGATGAACGCCGCGCGCCAGTCCCACTGTTCGATGCCCCAGGTCATCAGGCGCGGGATGATCGCTGCGGTCAGCCCGGTGCCCGACAGGCCGATGGCCAGCGCCAGGCCACGGTTGCGCTCGTACCAAAGGCTCAACAGCTGCGTCCAGGTCACCGCCAGGGTGCCCATACCAACGATGGGTAACAACGCAAATGCCAGGTACATCGACCAGATCGACGGGGTCAGTTGGGTGGTCGCCAGATAACCGAGCACCAGCAACAGCAGCGAGACCACCGTTACGCGCTTGATGCCATAACGAAGGTTGAACCAGCCGACCAACTGCAAGGAAATGACCGCGCCGCCGAACAGAAAGGTGATACACGCCTGCAATTCCGGCTTGGTCCAGCCGAACGCCTGATTGAGCGGCACCACCAGCGTGCCGAAGCCATACAGCAATGCGGCGTTGATGCTGACAGCAACACCGGCGAGGGACAGGATGAGGATTTTCCAGGCGCTTCGAAATTCGGTGAAATCGATCGCCGCTTCGTTTTTCGAAGGGGTCATGAATTGGCTTCCTTATAGGTTTTGTTGAGCCAAACGGTATAGCGGTTTCAACTCAAAGAACGGCTGTGGGCGTTCTCGGACAAGAATCGGGTACGCAATCGAGAATATGGCAGGTCGAAGGGGGCTGTCCAGCGACCTGAGTCGCACGGTCGACGAAATAATAGACATAAATCGAATATATGTTCATATATATGACCGATAAAGGGGTCGTTAAGGGCATCCGTAGCGACGCGCTGCAACACGAAAATCAGGTATACACCGGCAAGCTCACGCTTTTACAGGCCTCTTTTCGGCAGGGGATTGACGCTTGCGATGAAATATTTACACATGAATAGAAAGTGTTCATTATTGGCCGAACTGAACCTACAAGGGAGACAAGAAATGAGTTCAGACAAACCGCAATTCAAAGTCGTCGCCGACCGTTCGCGTTGCTGCGGCTATGGCCTGTGCGCAGCCGTATGCCCAAGCCTTTACAAGCTTGATGACGATGGTCTGGTTTATCTTGACGATGACCGGGTGCCACCTGAGCTTGAAGAGGAGGCACGCGAAGGCGCTGCCGCCTGTCCTGCCGAAGCGATCTGGCTGGAGCCCCTGGATACCCCCGAAAACGCTGCCTGAAACCTTGCCTGACGTCGCCACTGGCGACGGCAATTTCATAACCGTGCGTGCACATTTCGGGAGAATCACAGGATGACAGGTCGTTTGCAGAACAAAGTGGTGCTGATCACCGGTACCGGTGGCGGGCAGGGTCGCGTTGCGGCACTGCGATTCGCCCGCGAAGGCGCCATCGTCGTGGGCTGTGACACCAACGCCAGCGCCCACGAAGAGACAGCCGCTTTGCTGGCCAGTGAAGGCTTGCAGTTGTCGGGATCCGCTCCGGTCGACCTAGGCGATCCCGCTCAAGCCAAGGCATGGATAGACGCGGCCGTGGCCCAGCATGGTCGTATCGACGTACTGTACAACAATGCCTCGGCGGCCAAATTCGGTCCGGTGAACACGCTGTCCATCGAGGACTGGCAGTTCACGATGCGCAATGAGATCGATCTGCTGTTCTACACCACCAAGTACGCTTGGGATCACCTGGCCGAACAGCGTGGGGTGATCATCAATATCTCCTCCACGGCTGGCTGGGGCGGCTCCAAAGTCGCAGGCATCAGCGCGCACGCCGCCGCCAAGGGCGCAGTCATTGCCTTTACCCGTCAGCTGGCCGTGGAAGGCGCGCCGGTGGGCATCCGCGCAGTCAGCATCAGCCCCGGTTTCATCGCCACGCCAGGCACTGCAGCGTTCATGGAAAATCCCAAGGTGCGCGCAGCGCTGCTCGACGGCGTGCTGATGGACCGACCGGGAGAACCGGAAGAGGTCGTGGCCATGGCGTTGTTCGTCGCCTCCGCCGAGGCTTCCTTCATCACCGGTTCGGACATCGTCATCGACGGCGGCCTGCTCGCGGTCTGAGCAACGCCCACCCAACAAGAACAATAGGTGCACTCACATGGACATCATCGGTATTGGTTACCTGGGGTTCGAAACCCCTAGCCTTGACGCCTGGCGCGAATACGGGCCGCAGGTCATGGGCTTTGGCATTGCGCCGTCGCCGGCCAGCGACAGTCAATCGCTGTATTTCAAGATCGACGACCGCCGCCATCGCTTCGCCTTTCACCCCGGCCAGGTCGACCGCCTGGCCTACATCGGCTGGGAGGCCATGGGCCGCCAGGCCTTCGACGCCGCGATCAAGACCTTTGAAGCCAACAACGTGGAGGTCACCCGCGGCGATGCGGCGCTGTGCGAGCAACGCGGCGTGCGCGAACTGATTCGTTTCCGCGACCCGGTGGGCTATCAGCACGAGCTGTTTTACGGCCAGAAATGGACCCCGCGTTCATTCCTGCCGGGGCGCCCTCACGGGGGGTTTTTGGCCAACGAACGTGGCGCTGGTCACGTGGTGGTCATTACCCCCGAATACACCGATGAACTGGAAGATTTCCTGACCCGGATCATGGGCTTCCACTGGTACGGCGCTGGCGCCGGGAAGGGACGTACCGGCTTCTTCCGCTCCAAACTCAATCATCACACCAGCCATGACATTGCTTACGGTCACGGCGCAGGACGCATGGGCGTGCAGCACGTCGGCCTGTTCGTGAACAGCATTCGCGACGTCGGCGAAACCTACGACATCGTGAAAAAGCATCAACTGCCAATGATGATGACCCTGGGTCAGCACACACAGGATCCGCACCTGTCGTTCTATCATTACACGCCGTCCGGTTTTGCCATCGAAACCATTGCCGAGATCGAGCCTTGGCAGGGCGATCCGTTCGAGCTCAATCCCGAGTGCCTGAGCCTGTGGGGGCATGAGATGGTCGGGCCGATTCTGGGGCCGAGCGTCAAGACGCCCGAAGAGGTGCTCGACCCGGAATACCTGGCGAGCAAGCGCTGAGATGCGGCTGATCCGGGTCGAGTACCGCAACGAAAGCTTCTGGGGTTTGCTCGACTTGGAGGCGACCTGCCTGCAGCGCATTCGTGCGCCGTTCGCGCAGTGGGCGCCAGCGCTGGCGACCCAAGGCGTGGACGCACTGAGCCTGGACAAGGTCGGCATTATGCTGGAGCAATGCCGCGTCCTGCCGCCGCTGGAACCCGGCGCACGGGTCTTCGGCGTGGGCCTTAACTACCTCAGCCATCTGCAGCGCCTGGGCAGCGTCGCGCCCGAGCACCCACTGGGTTATATCAAGCCGGCCTCGGCACTGGTGGGTGCCAGCGACGATATCCAGTACCCGGCGCTGACCGCGCAATTGGATTATGAAGTCGAGCTGGTCGCGGTGGTCGCCAGAGCGTTGGGCGAAGAGCCCCACGCCAGTGCCTGCCTGCTGGGCTACACCTGTGGCAATGACATCAGCGCACGGGATGCCGGCAAGCGTATTGCCCGCCTGGATCTGCTGACCCAGAAGGCCATGGACCGCACCACGCCGGTCGGGCCGTGGATCGTCACTCTCGACGAGTTCGCTGGCGGACAACCGCAGCTCGACATCGAACTTAGGGTCAATGACGAGCGGCGCCAGTTCGACAACACCCGGCACATGCTGTTTCCCATCGATGAACTACTCGATTTCGTCGACGCCAGAATCACCTTGCAGCCGGGTGACCTGCTGTTCACTGGGTCCACTCACGGCGTAGGCCTGGAAGACGGGCGCTTTCTGCAACCTGGCGATCAGGTCGACGCATGTATTGAAGGCATCGGGCGTCTGAGCAACCGCGTCAGCGAAGCGCGCATTTTGTCGACCGCCCGTTCCGGAGGCAGGCTGGGCTGGCCCGTGCTCCCATGAGCGAGGTGTCCGAGAAGCCCGAAGTCAGGCGAGCGGCGATCAATGCTCAGCCGACCTCTGCCTGGTCGCCCTTGGCCAACCGCAGCTTTCGCTGGCTCTGGTGTGCCGGTGCAATGGTCAATCTGGCCATCTGGATGCAGACGGTGGGCGCGGCCTGGATCATGACGCTGCTGTCGACATCGCCGCTGATGGTGTCGCTGGTGCAAACGGCGATATCGTTACCCGCGTTCCTGTTCGGTTTGCCCGGTGGGGTCATCGCTGACCTGGTCGACCGACGCAAATGGCTGATGCTGACTCAGGGCATCATGCTCATCGCTGCCGTGTCTCTGAGCGCGTTGTCCTATGCCGACCTGCTGACCGACTGGTCGCTGCTGTTGTTCACCTTTCTATTGGGCACCGGCAGTGCGCTGAGCATGTCGGCCTGGATGGTAACCATCGTCTCGGTGCTGTCCCGCGATCAGGTTCCGGCGGCGGTTTCCCTCAACGGTATTTCCACCAATGCGGCGCGGGCTTTGGGCCCGGCCATTGCCGGGGGATTGATCGCCTACTGGAATGCCGCCTCGGTGTTCATGATCATCACCATCAGTCTGGCGCTGGTCATCGTGCTGGTTGCGATGTTCACCCCACGCCACATAGCGCATGGGCTGCCCTCGGAGAACTTCGCGGCCGGCCTGCGCAGCGGCGTGCGCTACATCCGCCATTCGGCGGTGCTGGTCAGCGCCTTGAAGGAAGTGTTTATCTTTACCCTGAGTGCCAGTGCGCTGTGGGCACTGATGCCCTTGGTGGCCAAGCATGAGCTGGGCATGGACGCCGGCGGGTACGGGCTGCTGATGGGGTTTCTGGGGGCAGGCGCGGTGATCGGCGCGTTCAACCTCACCAAACTCTATCGGCGTTTCACTCTGCGGGTGCTGATCATTGCGGGCACGCTGGGTTTTGCCCTGGCGACACTGACGGCGGCACTCTCCCACAGCCGGGTCGCGGTGTGCGCCATGTTGATGATCGCGGGAATGTCCTGGATGGCGGTCAACGCGACCATTTCGACAGTGGTGCAGACCTGTGCGGCGAACTGGGTACGGGCGCGGGTCGCTTCGATGTACCTGCTGATGCTCATGGGCGCGATGGCCATCGGCGGCGCCATCTGGGGGGCTCTGGCCCAGTACTTCGGCTTGCAACACAGCTTGACGCTGGCGGGAATAACGCTAGTGCTGGGGCTGCTGTTGACGCGCAACGGCAAGCTGGCGCTGGGGCAAGAGGCCGACTACGCCATGGCGATCCAACCGACTGACCGGCTGTTGCTCCCGGAAGAGTCGATCCCCGGAGCCGGGCCGGTTTCCATTGAACTGGCCTACCGGGTCGCTCCAGCCGGTCGGGCGCATTTCATCGAGATCGCCTATGCGGTCGGCCAGTCCCGGCGTCGCAACGGGGCGAAGAACTGGCGGCTCTATCACGACCTGGATGAAAACGGTCACTTCGTCGAGCGCTTCATCATCGAATCCTGGCTGGATTATTTGCGTCAGGAGTCGCGCATCACCCAGGCCGACCAAGCGCTTGAGGCCAGGCTGAACCACTATCGCTGCGCAGCGCAGCCCCAGAGACGCTACATTCATCAGCCGCCCTGAATACCTGCAAAACAACGCTTGGGTTTCGGTATTAAACTTTAAACAGGCTGTCGTTCTCAGGTTAGAATGCCGCATCGCTCGCCTAACCGGTATTCCCGATGCCTCGCACCAAGACCGACAACACAGGTTCACAGTCCCCTGATACGCCCGATAACCAGAAGGGCGCGGTCAGTGTCAAACCGGTTTCAAACGCCATCCGCATCCTTCGCCACCTCAGTCAGGCCGGAACCCCCGAGCGTTCCGTGGACCTGGCGCGTATTCTGGGGATCAACCCCAGCACCTGTTTCAATATCCTGCGCACGCTGGTCATGGAAGACGTGGTCGATTTCAACCCGCTGTCCAAGCGCTATTCGGCAGGGCTGGGCCTGGCCAGGCTGGTCGAGCAATGGGTGACTCAGGGCCAGCGCGTGGCCTTCGCCAAGCCGCTGTTGCAGGATCTGGCCGCGCGCATGCGGGTCACCGTGACCTTGTGGCGGCGTATGGGTGCGGACCGCATCGTGATCGTCAGCTCGGCAGCAAGTCCCACCGACGTGCGCATCGACATGGCCGAAGGGCAGCGTCTGCCGATTCTGATGGGCGCCAGCGGACGGTTGTTCGCCACCCAGCTGGACATGCAGGACGCCCAGGTCAGGGAGGATTTCGAGACCATTCGCTGGGCCAGGCCCTTGCCGTTCGAGGTCTATCGGGTTGAGGTGGCGCTGGCCGTGGAACGCGGTTGGGCGGTGGATGACGGCTATTTCTCGGTGGGCATCCTGGCAATCGCGGCGCCGGTTTATTCGCTGTCCGGCAACATCGATTTCACCGTGTCCGCCGTGTTGTTCAGGGGCCAGCGCGATGAGGAAGGGATCGAAGAGATCGGCGCCGCATTGGTAGCGTTCTGCGCCGAGCTGAGCAAGGTGCTGTTCTAGGCACGCTGCCCGGCCCGTAGGGAGACGGGCGTGTCAGTCTTTGACGAGCAACAGGCTGCCGCCCAGCGGGCCGCCCCCGGCCGCGACCGCCGTGACCGTGTGCGGTCGGGTCTGGCGACCTTCAGCGCGGCCCCATAACTGCAGGCAGGCTTCATGCACATAGCCCAGACCGTGCGTGCGCCCGCCGGACAATTGCCCGCCATTGGTATTAATCGGTAGCTGCCCGGTCAGCGCAATGCGCTGACCCCCTTCGACGAATGCGCCGCTTTCTCCCTCCGGGCACAGGCCGAGCGCCTCCATCCAGATCATGGTCAGAATCGAAAAGCCGTCATACAGCTGTGCCGAACCGACATCGGAGGGCGCGTAATCGGTGCGTGCCCACATCATTCGGGCGACATCGAACGCCGCCATCTGCGTCAGGGAAATTTGATCCCACGACCAGGGCTGATTCAGGGCTGCGCCCAAGGCCTCGATGCGAATCGGTTGCTGGCGCGTGTCTTTGGCGACATCGCGGCGAGACAATACGATGGCGGTGGACGCATCACAGTGCACATCACAATCGAACATGCGCAGCGGTGAGGAAATCATCCTCGAGGTCATGTAATCGTCCAGGGTCATGGGTGAGCGATAAATGGCCTTGGGATTACGCTGCGCATTGGCACGGCAGGTCATGGCAATCTGCGCCAGTTGTTCAGGCCGGGTGCCGTACTCGTGGAAATGGCGCTGCGCGTACAGGGCCATCAGGTTGATACCCGAGTGCACGTTGAATGGCGTGAACCACTGCCAGGCATGACTGCTGTCGCGGCCCTGCGTTTTGGCACTCAAGGCCCCGGCCTGTTTGTTGTGCACCCTGGCCGAGGCCTCGGTGATGGTGCGGAACACCAGCACATGCCTGCACAGACCCGCAGCGATGGCCATCGCACCGTTTATCACCCCGGCCAGCGGTCCGGGGCCTTCGTAGCCGGCGCCGAACCAGTTGACGTTCAACCCGAGCACGCTCTTCAAAGCGCTCGGGCCTACAGGAGAAAACGGGTCGCCATTGTTGTTGTCCCCTGGCCAGCAGGCCACCCCGTCGATGTCTTCGCGAGTCAATCCGGCATCGGCGATGGCTTCAAGGCACGCATCCAGAGTCAGGCGCATGGCCGATTTGCTGGAGGGGCGGCCCACCTCGGACTGACCGATACCGGTAATGGCGACGTCTTTCTCATAGCGATGATCGAACATCATTGATCCTTCTCGAACAGGGGAAGCCAGACATCCTCGATGTTTTCGAATGCCACTTGCACACGCATGCCGATACTGACCGACAACGGGTCACAACCAATGACATTGCTGAGAAAGCGCAGCCCGGGCTGTTCAGGCAACTCGATGATTGCCACGACGAACGGGGTGTTGAGGTCGGGCGTCCATTGCTGATAGTTCACCGTGAAGCTGATCACCGAGCCTTTGCCGGACACTGCCTGTGGCTTGACATCGAAACTGGCGCAGCACGGGCAGATGGGCGAGGGCGGGTGGAAGAAGCGCGCGCAGGCGTCGCAATGATGAATGAGCAACTGACCGTGCTCGCCACCTTGCCAGAAGGCACGGTTGTCGGCAGTCAGGGCAGGCAGTTTTCTGAGCATTAGCGTCGATATCCGGATGGTTTTTATTGATTCCAGTCAACGAGAGCACAGTATCATCTGTACATATTTTAAAAAAGTGTCTTATATTGTCGCCACGCCTCGCTTCCCCGCAGAGGGCAGCGCCAACAACAATAAGAGGAATCAGCGATGTACAGTTCTGATCAGGTCGCAGTGCGTCAAGACGCGCCGTTGCACGCAAAAGTCATCGTCGTTACCGGCGGCTTTGGTGTCCTTGGACGGGCACTCGGTCAGCATTTGCGTTCCCGTGGCGCCAAGGTTGCACTGCTGGACCGGGCCGAGTCGACTCAGGCAACCGTCGACGACAGTGGGGATGTGCTGTCATTGGGGGGCGTCGACCTGACCTTGATCGAGTCGGCCACAGCGGCCTTCGCACAGGTGGCCGAGCATTTCTCGCGTATCGATGGCCTGGTCAATGTCGCCGGAGGCTTTGCCTGGGAAACCCTCGAAGCCGGTAGCCTGGCGACCTGGGACCGTCTCTATCAGATGAACCTGCGGACCGCCGTCGTGGCCTCGCAGGTAGTCCTCGCGCATCTGTCTGCCGCGCAGAGCGGACGCATCGTTAACGTCAGTGCCCAGGCGAGCCTCAAGGCAGGGTTGGGCATGGGCGCTTACGCCGCGTCCAAGGCTGGCGTTGCGCGCTTGACCGAAGCGCTGGCCGAGGAGGTCAAGGACCGCAACATCACGGTCAACGCGGTCTTGCCGAGCATCATCGACACGCCGAGCAACCGCAGCGACATGCCTGACGCCGATTTCAGCCGCTGGGTCAGCCCCGCGCAGCTCGCTTCGGTTATCGCCTTTCTGCTGTCCGAGGAGGCCAGTGCGGTGACCGGCGCGTGCCTGCCCGTGAGTGGTCGCGTATGAGACTGGTCACCTTTACCCATGCGGATGGCGTCGAGCGTGCCGGCGCCTTGTTCGATAACGATCAACTGGTCCTCGACCTGCAGGCGGCTCACCGCAACGTCCAGGGTGGTGAAAGCGCCGCCCTGAGCAGCGTGCTGAAGCTGGTGGAAGGTGGCGAGCAAGCCCTGGACCTGGCGCGCACGCTGCTTGGCAAGTCGCCAAGCGCCAGTGTCATCTCGCGTAACGAGGTCAGGCTCCGTGCGCCGATTCAGCCACCGCCGCAGATGCGCGACTGTTCGTGTTTCGAGTTGCACCTGCGCCAGGCGTTCGCGGCCGCGCGGCGTGCCCGGGCATTGCGCACCGACGATCCTGAGGCCGCGTTAAAGGCCATGAACACCCGCGCCGACGACCGGGTCATTGAGACCTTTAATCGCCAGCCCATCTATTACAAGTGCAACCGTTTTGCGGTGATTGGTGCCGACGACGAATTTCTCTGGCCTTCCTTCAGCAAAGCGCTGGACTTCGAGCTGGAGTTCGGTTGCTACATCGGCAAGAAAGGCAAGGACATCTCCCGGGACGCTGCCCGCGAGCACATCGTGGGTTTCACCATTTTCAACGACATGAGCGCCCGTGACGCCCAGGCCGCCGAGATGCCTGGCATGCTCGGCCCGGCCAAAAGCAAGGACTTTGACACGGCCAACATCATGGGGCCGTGCCTGGTGACCGCCGACGAGCTGGGCGATCCCTATGACCTGAACATGGTCGCCAGGGTCAACGGCGAAGAATGGGGCCGTGGCAATACCCGGGACATGCGCTGGCACTTCGAAGATGTCATTGCTCACGTGTCCCGCTCCGAAACGCTGTATCCGGGCGAGTTTCTGGGCTCCGGGACCGTGGGCAACGGCTGCGGCCTGGAGCAGTTGCGCTACCTGAAACCCGGCGATCGGGTGGAGCTGGAAGTCGAGGGTATCGGGGTGCTGCGCACTGAGGTGGGAAGCCCGCAGTGAGCCGTGTGCCGGACGCTGAATGATTTGCCGTCAAGACAAACGACTTCCTATACATTCTTTTTGATTCTGTCTTATATTCAACCGGCTCGTAGTAGCCGTGACACCCTGAACTGGAGGCCAATATGCTAACAAGAACAAGCCCCGTACTGTCTGATGGAACCAAGGTCGCTGACCTGATTTATCCTTCTACACGCGAAGTGCAGATGCGCGTGCTGTCGGACCGTGAAATCTACGAAATCGAGATGGAAAAGATCTTCGGCAAGATCTGGGTCCTGCTGGGCCATGAATCCGAGATTCCGAATTCCGGTGACTTCATGGTCCGCGACCTGGGCTCGGATTCGGTCATCATCGCTCGCGATAAGGAAGGCGAGGTGCATGTAACCCTCAATGTCTGCCCTCATCGCGGCATGCGCATCAGCACTGCCGATTGCGGCAACACGCAAATCCATAAATGCATCTATCACGGCTGGGCGTTCCGTCCCAACGGTGACTTCATCGGCTCGCCGGTCGAGCGCGAGTGCATGCACGGCAAGATGCTCCCCAAGGAGCAACTGGGCCTGAAAAAAGCCAGGGTCACGCTGTACGGCGGCTTGGTGTTTGCCACATGGAACGTTGACGGGCCATCTTTCGACGAATTCCTCGGCGATGCCAAGTGGTACTACGACATGCTGTTCCTGCGCACCGACAAAGGCATGGAAGTGCTCGGCCCGCCGCAGCGCTTCATCGTCAACGCCAACTGGAAGACCGCCGGTGAGCAGTCTGCTGCCGATGGTTTCCATACCCTGACGCTGCATCGCTGGCTGGGCGAGGTCGGTAACTATGCCAAGAAGGATGAGAACGGCCAGAGCGCTGATCTGAGTCCTGAAATGTACGGTGTCGAGATCAGCTCGCCTCATGGTCACGCACTGCGGTGCATCGACCTGGCACGCAAGATCAAGCGCCTGACCGGGCTGGACCCCGAATCGCTGACGGTCGAGCAGAAGCTTCAGGCGCTGCCGCCCGCCGGGATGACCGCCGGGATGGTCGAACAGCTGGCGCGTAATCTCAGTGAGGACCAGCTCAAGGTCCTGACCAGCATGCCTCCGCAGGTCGGCGGCATGTTTCCGAACATTCTCTTTGGCTTTGTTTATATCCCGCAGCCAGACGGCACCGTGGTCGGTTCGATGACCCTGCACGCCTATGTGCCCCAGGGGCCGGACAAACTGGAGTTCGTGAACTGGATCTTCGCCGAAAAAGACGCGCCGCCCGAACTGCGGGAAAAAATGCTCAGGCAGACCATTCAGTTGTTCGGTACTTCCGGCATGGTCGAGCAGGACGACTCCGACACCTGGCCGCACATGACGCTCGCCGCCAAGGGTGCGATGGGTCGCAAGAGTACGCTCAAATACCAGGCCGTGTTCGAAACCGGCGCCCCGCAAGGCTGGCCTGGGCCGGGCATTGTCAACGAGGGCTTCACCAAGGACGACACCCAGTGGCATTGGTGGCTGTACTGGCACGAGCTGATGACCGCGCCCGTGGATGAGCCGCAGTAAACGCACCGGCACTCAACAACAATAAGATTCGGGGATACATCCATGTCTGACACTCAATTGGCGCAGCGACCGTCGGTCGACGTCCAGCAGCGCGGCACCGAGCACGTACAGCCCGGTTCACCGCTGGGCATCGAACGTGTGCCGGTCGGCTCGCCAGTCTACAACCAGGTGGTTACCTTCCTTTATGAAGAGGCCACGCTGCTGGATCAGATCCGCTTGCAGGAGTGGGCTTCGCGCCTGGCGACCGATCTCATCTATACGGTGCCGCTGCGCCACACCCGCACCGCCGCAGAGCTGTCCACCACCATCGTACGCAGCGTTCAGCATTACCACGATGACTACCGCTCGATCATGGGTCGCATCTTGCGGCTTTCAGGCAAGAGCGCCTGGGCTGAGGATCCGCCATCGCGCACGCGGCGACTGGTGACCAACGTGTTCGTCGAGAAAACCGCCAAGGCCGATGAGTTCATCGTCACCAGTTACCTGCTGCTGACCCGCAGCCGTTTCAAGGAACATCACGTCGACATCATCAGCGGCGAACGCCGCGATCTGCTGCGTGTGGAGGGCGACAGTTTCAAGCTGGCCAGACGCGAAGTCATCCTCGATCAGGCGGTATTGGGCACCCCGAACCTGGCGGTATTCCTCTAAACCCCAAGTCTGCCGAAAACGTTCATTGTGTCGCACCTTTAGCCTGCTGATCTGTGTCAGCAGGCTTTTTTACGTGCGTTTTCAGGCAGGGCCCCTGGTTGCAAGTGCTTGAGAGCTACGAGAGTTATAAGCGCTACGAGGACGCCTGACTGCGCGCCTTCAACCAGGCCTGATCAGTGGAGCACAGCGCCTCGTTGCTGGCGATATCCCAGGTCGATCCCTTCATGCGCCGTGCCTGCGGCGCGCGCAGCGATTGCTGGCTGTAGCAGCGGTCAGTGCTGGAGGCGTGAATCTGCTCATCCAGATGATGGGTCTTGCCAATGGAGATCATGGTGCAGCGCCGCAACAGCAGCGCCGCTTCTGCAAGCTCGGGGTCCAGGGTATTGAGCGCCCAGCGCGCCATTCCTTCGCGAATGTTTACCGCAGTGAATGGCGAGGGGCCCTCGATGATTGCGCCCTGAACCTGCCATTCCAGCAGCAGCTCGCCGTTCAACTGCAGCAGGGGCCTTGTCCGCCCCTCCACGCGCAGTGGAACCTGGATATCGTAGCGTCTGGATTGCGCGGGCCGCAGCGTTGCCGCCAGCGCCAGACCGGCCAGATCCAGCAGATGCGTGCATTGATGCCGGGCGTCAGTCTGACGAGTTACTGAATGTGCAATGGGCGAAAGCGCCATGCCCACCAGCGCATGCAAGGGCTCAATGGCTTCGGGACAGGCGGTGTAGGGGTACCTCAAGGCCTGGCCGGTAATGTGCGTCAGGATCCCCTGCTGATGATGCAGACTCACTCGAAAGTGATGAAAGTCGTCTTCCAGGGCGGCGCGAACTTCGCCACCGTCTGCCTGGCCACTGGAAACGATCTCGACGCGGCGGCGAAACGTACTCATCCGGCTTATCCTTCCTGTCTGGCTGAGTGTGCACTTTTTATCGGTTTTATTTGGACACTATATCGGATAATGTTCACATATACAGTGATGAAATGCCTTTCCAACAACAACAAAAAGGAGCGGCTATGGGCCTGCTGCAAGAACAAGTGGCGCTGATTACCGGCGCCGGTGGGGGTATCGGGCGGGGTGTGGCATTGAGCTTCGCCAAGCAGGGCGCTGCCGTGGTAGTGGCGGAGCTCGACGAGGTCAGCGGCGCGGCGGTGGTCGAGGAACTCAAGGCGTTGGGCGCGCAAGCCTTGTTCATCAAGACCGACGTCAGTTGCAAGGCGGACATTCAGGCGGCGGTCGATGCCGCGGTCGAGCATTTCGGCGGTCTGGACATTCTGGTCAATAATGCCTTCGCGCCAACCCCCAATGTGCTTCTCGAAGAAAAGACCGACGACATGCTGGAGCGCACGCTGAACTCCACGGTCTGGGCGGCCTGGTGGTCGATGAAAGCCGCATTCGCGCCGATGCAGGCGCGCGGTGGTGGCAAGATCATCAACTTTTACTCCATCGATACCGAAGTCGGCGCGTGGCTGCACGGCGACTACAACACGGCCAAATCGGCCGTGGTGGGGCTGACGCGCAGCGCTGCTTCGGAATGGGGACGCTTCAACATTCGGGTCAATGCCATTGCGCCGACCGCAATGGGCGCGACCTTTCACAAGCTGGCGAAGGAGAATCCGGGGTTTGCTGAAATGTCTGCCGGCTTGCGCCCTCTGGGGCGTTGTGGCGATCCGGAAGAAGATATCGGTCCGGTGGTGGTGTTTCTGGCCTGCGAAATGTCTCGCTTCGTCACCGGAGAAACCCTGCACGTGGACGGCGGTTTGCACCTGCCAGGCTACAACTCGCGGCCTGCGCACATTCCTGCGCGCGAGTACTGATCGGCCCAAAGAGTTGCGGCGTGCCGGGCACGCCGCATGGCCTTTCAGCGTTTGGCCACTTTGATGTCAGTGTCGTCAAGATCCCAAGTGGTGGCGGTCTTGCCCTCATCACGCAGCAGGTACTTGAGCACCCGGCCCTGGGGGTTTTTCGGCAGGCTGGTGCGAAACTCGATGTAGCGGGGTAGCGCATAGTACGGCACGGTATCCGCCGCCCAGTGGAACAGTGCTTCGGGCGCGAGCTGAGTATTGGCATGCAACACTGCGGTCACCTTGACGTCATCCTCGCCCTTGTCCGAAGGCACCGCATGCACCGCCACTTCGGACAGCGCCGGGTGGGTGGCGAACGCTGCTTCCATCTCGAAACTGGAGATGTTCTCGCCGCGGCGTCGCAGGTAATCCTTCTTGCGGTCGACGAAGTAGAAGAAGCCGTCATCATCGAATTTACCGACGTCGCCGGTGTGGAACCACATGTTGCGCATCAGTTTGTGTGTGTCCTCGGGGCGGCGCCAGTAACCCTGGAACATGATGTCCGGGCGCTGGGGTCTGACCACGATCTCACCCGGTGTGCCGGCCGTTACTTCGTTGTCCTGTTCATCGACGATCCGCACGTCGAAATCAGCGATGCGCTTGCCCGATGAGCCTGGCGCCGCGTATTCGCCCGCCGCCAGCGAGGTCACCACGCAGGCCTCGGTCAGCCCGTAGCCGTTGCCACCGACCAGCTTGCTGCCGAAGCGCTCCCGCCAGATTTTCTTGGTCTCTTCGGTGTAGGGGTTGCCGCGTGCGGTATGAATCTGCCCGCGGCAGCGCAGCATGGCGTCGTTATCGGGGGCTTGAGCGAGCAGGCCACCCATGCCGCCGAGGATTGAGGCGATGGTCGCGCCGGAGCGCTCGACTTCCGGCCAAAAGTTGGACACGGAAAAGCGCGGCAGAATCGCGGCGCGGGCACCGACCAGAATGCTGGCAATGATGCTCACGCAAAGGGCGTTCATGTGAAACAGCGGCAGCGGGGTGATAGTAACGTCGTCCTCGCTCGCAGGGCCGGCGCGCAACTGGAGTCGGGCAAGGTTGCACATGAAGTTGTAGCTGATCATGCAGCCCTTCGATGGGCCGGTGGTGCCCGAGGTGTAGATCAGGCAAGCGAGATCCGATGGCTGGGGCTTGCGTTCGAATGCCGAATCATCCTCGCCACGATGGGCGTCCAGAGCCGCGATGGGGAACGCACAGGTCGGTAAATCACCGCTCTGCTGGCCAGGCGCGGTGCGGAACAGTACACGCTTCACATCAGTGAGTTGACCGGCGATGGCTACCATGCGTGGCAGGTAGTCGGCTTCACAGATCACCAGGTGCGTGCCGGTGTCGGCAATCTGGTGACGCAGGAATTCACCCTTCAGCGCCGTGTTGATCGGCACGCTCACGGCGCACAGCTTGTTGATGGCCAGCCAGGTGATGACCGCGTCGATGTTGTTGTCGAGCATGGTCAGTACCGTGGCACCGGCGGTGACCCCCAGATCGGCCAGTGCATGGGCCATTCTGTTGGAAAGCTGGTCAACTTCCCGGTATGTGTACAAGGTTCCGATGAAATCCAGTAAAACCTTATCTGGAGCCCTTGCTACCGCTCGCTCCAGCGCTGAAATAACCGTGTCTCGTTCACCTACCGTCCAGGCTTCGGGGTTCCCGGTACCACTCATGAATATCTCCTTTTGTAAGGCGCACAATGAAGAGGGCGCCCAAATCTTGTTTTGATGAGAGAACTGGATTCTATGGAAAGATTTTGGAAAAGTCTCTAGCCGGAAGTTGAACAAATTCCGCGCGAAATGCTTAATTCGTATGCTACCTTGGCCCATCGAAATGTCCACGAGTCTGCTTATCCATGCCAAGACCTCCAAAACAACAGGCCAAACCCGTCGGGCCAAAGGCCGTCAGTGTCGCAAAGGAGACCCCCGCCGCTCCCGCCAAGATCGCGCGTACAGCCGCCAAGGCGCCTGCTTCGAAAAGTGCTGGCAGCAAAGGTGCGGCAGTGCCGGGCAAGGTCAAACCCAATCGCCGGTCGGAAGAAACCATTGCCAATATCCTGGTTGCCACCGAAGAGGTGGTGCTGCAGTCGGGTGCCGACCGCATCTCGATTCTCGACGTGTGCAAGGTCGCAGGTGTGTCACGTGGCACTTTCTATCGTTATTTCTCTTCTCAGGAAGATCTGCTCGATACGTTTTCGCGGCACAAGCGTGACAGCTTCCACGTCTCGCTGACCGAGGCGCTCGTGCATATAAAAGACCCCGAGGCGCGGCTCAACGCCTTGTTCGTGTATCTGGACAATTACCTCGAACAGAGCCGTGCACGCCGCTTGCTCGTGGTCGCGCCGGAGTACGCACTGGGTTTTTTCAGGCGCATCTTTCATGACTCGATCGTGCGCTTTCAGGACGTGCTGAACATCGTCTTCGACGACTGGGACGAGAAGCTCGGCGTGCGTCTGGACCGAGAGTTGTTGTGTGAAATGATCATCCGCTATGTCTTGAGCGAAATCCTGGTGCCGGAAAGTGCCAGCCGCCGCCTGTTGCCGATAAGGGTGAAGAAGCTGGCCGCCGCCATGACCATGGGGTCGACTTCACGCACCCGGCGCTGAAGCGCTTATTTAGACACTTTCATAAAAAATAAAACCGACCCCTGGGATTACAGGGGTCGGTTTTTTTTGCCTTCAAATTGCCAAATGTGCAGTTTTTTCCGGGTTATCCATACAAGTCGAGCCTGTAGAGCAGGGCGAGGAGCGCTCTGGCCCGGTCCTCAACGCCAGGTTATGAAATTAATCTGAACACTATTTTGATTTATGACTAAATTAATTTTATGCTTCGATCAGACCGAAGCCGATTGAGCTGACTTGCCGGGCCGCCCGTCGAGGGCTCCAGGCGCCGTGCTTTGGGAAGCGCAACACCCAGAACAATCACAAAAAACAGAGTTTCCACGTAGAGGTCCCGGATTATGCTTATTGATCTTCACGCTCACGCGCCGCTCCCTGGCTATTACAACCAGCACCCACATTGGGGTCCGTTTTTCGAACAATGCGATGACGGCGATATCCGCCTGCGCGTCGGCAAATGGCAATTGACCCTCGGCTCGCCGGAGCGCAAGGCTGCCGTGCGTGCCGGCAAGGGACTCAAACTTGAGGAATACATGGCCAAGTGGGCCGATCCGAAAGTCCGCTTGGCGGGGATGGATGCCGCTGGTCAAAACCTGCAGGTGGTCTCGGTTCCGTCCCACTGCTACATGTACTGGACCGAGGCCGAATACGCCGTCCCGTATGCCCGCACGGTGAATGACACCTTTGCCGAATACTGCTCGGCCGCCCCGGACCGCCTGATGTTCTGGGCGCACGCACCGCTCAATGCCCCTGAAGCCGCCGCCGTGGAACTGCGCCGTGCCTGCACCGAGCTGGGCGCCAAAGGCCTCTCTGCTGGCGGCGCCAATTTCGGCGGGCTGGAATTCGACTCCCCGGAACTCGATGTGGTCTGGAAGACCCTCTGCGATCTCGACCTGCCGATGTTCATCCACGGCTATAACCAGTCGGTGACCTGGGGCGATCGCGCCAACGAAGACCGTTACGAAACCACGGCGATCGTCGGCATGCAGTACGACGAAACCCGCTGTTTCTGGAACCTGATCTGCGGTGGTGTGCTTGATCGCTTCCCGGACCTGAAGGTCTACATCACCCACGGTGGTGGCTATGTCCCGTACCAATTGGGCCGCCTGGCGCAGACCAACAAGAACCTGGACGTGGTGCACAACAAACGCCCGGTGCTCGATTACATGAAGAACTTCTATTTCGACGTCGAACTGCATGAGCTGCCGATGCGCCAGGCGCTGATTGAAGTCATTGGTGCCGACCAGATGGTCTACGGCAGCAATTTCGGTGGCAGCGATGCCGTGCGCCATGACCTGACCGAAGGCCTGAAACTCAGCGATACCGACCTGCAGAAAATCCGTTGGCAGAACGCTTGCAAGTTGCTGCATCTGGATCCGGCTCGTGTTGGCCAGGTGACCTCTGCCAAGGAAGCAGTCTGATGAAACTGGCCCGCTGTTCCTATTTCGAGAGCGGCGTGTTCTGGGCGGTGGTCGATGCGCAGCAGGACATGGTCACGCCGATTGCGGGTGATTTTCGCGAGTGGGCACCGAAAGTTGCGCAGGGTGCCGGTATCAGCGCACTGCGTTTCTCCGGTCCTCCGTTGCCTTTATCCCGGGTCACGCTGTTGCCACCGGTCGAGCCCATCAATCGCGTGGTGGTGGCGGGCGCCAATTACGCCAAGCATCTGGTCGAGTTCGGACTGGCTGCACCGTCACAGCCGGTGGCGTTTCTCAAGGCATACGGTGCGCTGATTGGCGCCCACGACCCGATCCGCTTTCCACCGCTGACAGCCGAACTCGACCACGAGGTCGAGCTGGTGGCGGTAATCGGTACCGATGAGATCGATCTCGATGATCCACTGGCCTGCGTATTGGGCTACACCGTCGGCAACGACGTCAGCGCCCGCGACCTTCAGCGCAGTGGTCCCAAGGGCATCGGCATGGATCTGTTCGCGGCCAAAAGCCAGGACAAGACCACCGGGTTGGGTCCATGGATTTTGACCAAGGACGAACTTCCCGCCGGTTCGCCCAAGTTACGCTTGCTGTTGAAGGTTAACGGTCAGGTCCGCCAGGACGGCAACACGGCCGACATGACCTGGAATGTGGGTGAGCTGATCGCCTTCGTTCAGCAGCGCTCGAGTTTCGCCTGTGGCGACGTGCTCTTCACCGGCTCTCCGGCCGGGGTTGGCATGGGTACCGGCATCTTCCTTAATCCGGGCGACGTGGTTGAGGCCAGCGTTGAGGGGATCGGCACCTTGCGCAATGTCGTGGGCGAAAAGTCATTGGTCCAATCAAAGGTCTCGGCATGAGTATCGATAAAAACAACAAAGTGGTCGTCGTAGGAGCGGGGCTGATGGGCACCGGGATCGCCCACGGCTTCGTCAGCGCTGGGCTGCAAACAGTGCTGGTCGACACCAATGCCCAGTCATTGACCAAGGCCCGCGGTGCCATCGAAGCGATTCTCAACACGGGTGTGTCCTTGGGCAAAATCAGTACCGTGCAGGCCGAGGCTGCGCTGGCCAGGCTAAGCACAGCCAGCGACCTGAGCGAGGCGGCCAGCGGTGCGAACTGGCTGGTGGAGACGGTTTCCGAGCAACTGGCGATCAAAAAGGCCATCGTCGCCCAAGCGGCGCCGTTGCTGGCGCCCGATGCCATTATTGCGACCAACACTTCGGCGCTGAGCGTTACCGAGATCGCGGCGTCGATAGACAGTGCAGACCGTGTCATCGGCATGCACTTCTTCAACCCTGTGCACAAGATGAAGCTGGTCGAACTGGTGCGCGGCCTGGCCACCAGCGATGAAACCGTGGCCCGCACGCGGGATTTGTGCGATGCCATGGGCAAGACATCGATCACCGTCAACGAGTCGCCGGGGCTGACCACAAGCCGCATGTCGGCGATGCTCGGCAACGAAGCGATGTACATGCTCCAGGAAGGCATCGCCACGGCAGAAGACATCGACACCGCGCTGCGCATGGGTTTCAACCATCCCATGGGGCCGCTGGAGTTGGGCGACCTCACCGGCTGGGACACGCGATTGTCGGTGTTGCGTTATCTGCACCAGACCTTGGGCGAGAAATTCAGGCCATGCCCGTTGATCATCAAAATGGTGGCGGCGGGGCGTCTGGGTCGCAAGACCGGGCATGGGGTCTATCGCTATGAAGACAACAAGGCAGTGCTTGGCAGCGGCCTGAAAGGGAGCGTGTTATGAAAGAGGTCGTGATCATCGACGCCTTGCGCACGCCCGTGGGCCGGTTCCGTGGCAGCCTCGCCAGCGTGCGCGCCGATCACCTGGGAGCGTTGTTGATCAACGCTTTGGTGGAGCGTAATGACCTTTCGCCGGGGGTGGTGGATGACGTGATCTTCGGTTGCGTCACCCAGATCGGCGAGCAATCGGCCAACATTGCGCGTACGGCGTTGCTCGGTGCCGGCTGGCCGGAGAGTGTGCCGGGCCTGACCCTGGACCGCAAATGCGGCTCAGGCGAGGCGGCGGTGCATGTCGGCGCAGGCTTCATTGCCGCCGGGATGGCCGACATTATTGTGGCAGGCGGTGCAGAAAACATGAGCCGCGTGCCCATGGGCAGCAATCGCGACCTGCACGGCGAGGCGTTCGGCTGGATGGCCAGCGAGCGTTACGAACTGACCAGTCAGGGCGAGGCGGCCGAGCGCATCGCTGACCGCTGGAACCTTAGTCGCGACGATCTGGACGATTACGCCATCACCAGTCATCAGCGCGCCGCACAGGCCAGCGACGCTGGCTATTTCGACAGTCAGCTGGTGCCAGTGCCGGTCCAGGCGTTGCGCGAAAAGAACGATGCGCAGGTAGCTGCGGATTTGCTGTCGGACGAAACCATACGCCGCGATACCTCACGCGAGAAACTGTCCACCCTCAAAACCAGCTTCCGCCCGGACAACGGCAAGGTCACCGCAGGCAACTCGTCGCAAATCTCCGATGGCGCTGCGGCGCTGTTGCTGATGGACGCTGAAGCGGCCCGACGCCAGGGTTTGAAACCTCGGGCACGGATCGTTGCGTTCGCCACGGTAGGGGCTGACCCGACGCTGATGCTCACCGGGCCCATCGCTGCCACGGCCAAAGTCCTGAAGAAAGCCGGGCTGCACATCAACGACATCGACCTGTTCGAAGTCAACGAGGCGTTCGCCCCGGTGCCGCTGGTATGGATGAAGGAAACCGGCGTGGCGCACGACCGCCTCAACGTCAATGGCGGCGCTATCGCGTTGGGTCATCCGCTGGGTGCCAGCGGCGCACGGTTGATGACCACGTTGCTGCATGAACTCGAGCGAAGAGGCGCCCGCTATGGCCTGCAGGCCATCTGCTGCGCTGGCGGCATGGGCACTGCGACCATCATTGAGCGACTGGATTGAATACCTGGCCGGAGCTGATTCGGCCTCATTGAGGGCTTATCGAGTCAGATTCAGCCAATACGTTCAGCATTTCGCCTATATTGGCTGAACCTGGTCTTGGCGCCGGGCGTATCGACCCATAATAAACAACAAGAGAGGAGATGATCATGTCCGTTCAGGCGCAAAGCAATCTGAACAGGGAGTTCGCCAACGTCGCCAGCAATTACCGTGGCAGCGATGTTGACTTGCAAGCGGTCTATGCCGAGATGCGCAAGACCCAACCGATCCTCGAAGGCAACTTCATGGCCAGCCTTGGCGTGCCGTCGATTGCCGGCCTGGACCCGAATCGTCCGACCTTTACGCTGTTCAAGTACGACGACGTAATGGCGGTAATGCGCGACGCGAAGAACTTCACCAGCGGGTTTATCGCCGAAGGGCTGGGGGCGTTCTTCGACGGGCTGATTCTCACGGCGATGGACGGCGATGCGCACAAGAACATCCGCAATCTGCTGCAGCCGGTGTTCATGCCGGAGACCGTCAACCGCTGGAAGGAAACCAAGATCGACCGGGTGATTCGCGACGAATACATCAAGCCGATGGTAGCGGCCAAGTCTGCCGACCTGATGGATTTCGGCCTGTATTTCCCGATCCGGGTCATCTACGCGCTGATTGGTTTTCCGGAGGACAAGCCCGAAGAAATCGAGCAATACGCCGCTTGGGCACTGGCTATTCTCGCGGGCCCGCAGGTCGACCCTGAAAAGGCAGCCGCTGCGCGCGGCGCCGCCATGCATGCCGCCCAGGCGCTGTATGACGTGGTCAAGGTGGTGGTAGCCGAGCGCCGCGCACGGGGAGCAGACGGCGACGACCTGATTAGCCGCTTGATCAGCGCCGAGTACCAGGGCCGTTCACTGGACGACCATGAAATCGCCACCTTTGTCCGGTCCTTGCTGCCAGCGGCCAGCGAAACCACGACGCGTACCTTCGGCACCTTGATCACCTTGCTGCTGCAGAACCCGCAGACGCTGGAAAGGGTACGTAATGACCGCAGCCTGGTGAACAAGGCCATTGATGAAGCGGTGCGGTTCGAGCCCGTAGCGACCTTTAAAGTACGTCAGACCGCGCAGGACACTGAAATCCGTGGTGTGAAGATTCCCAAAGGGGCGATGGTGCAATGCATTGTGTCGTCGGCCAACCGTGACGAAGACGCGTTCGAAAACGCTGATCGTTTCGATATCGATCGTAAGCCACGACCTTCATTCGGGTTTGGCTTTGGCCCGCACATGTGCATTGGCCAGTTCGTCGCCAAAACCGAGATCAACTGCGCAGTCAACGCGATTCTCGATCTGATGCCCAATATTCGCCTGGACCCTGACAAACCCGCGCCGCAGATCGTCGGCGCGCAGCTGCGTGGTCCTCATGAGGTCCACGTGATCTGGGATTGAGCCACGGCCAACCGCTGTCGATCCGCCAAACCCGCGCCCGCCAAGGTGCGGGTTTTTTATGCGCGTGCGGACAAAGCACTGCGTTTCATCTGAATTTATATGAACACAATCAAATAAAGTGTTTAATTTAGCCCGGTGGTGATCTATGATTCAGGCACAACAACAAACCACCCGTTGAGAAGGGAAGAACAATGAAAATTGATGATCTGATTCTCGTCAGCGTCGACGACCACGCCATCGAACCGCCAGACGCGTTCGCCCGTCACATGCCTGCACGCTTCAAGGGGCGCGAGCCGCATGTGGTGAAAACCGGTGACCGGGATGTCTGGGTCTTCGAGGAACAGGCGACCGGATACATGGGCCTGAACTCGGTGGTCGGCCGTCCTAAAGAAGAATATGGCATGGAGCCCCTGGGTTACGACCAGATGCGTCGTGGCACCTGGAACATCAAGGATCGCGTGGATGACATGAGCGCCAACGGTGTGTTGGGCTCGCTGTGCTTCCCGACCTTCCCAGGCTTTGCCGGGCAACGCTTCCAGGTCCACAACGACCGGGATGTGTCGTTCGCAGCGATCCAGGCCTACAACGATTGGCACCTGCATGACTGGTGCAATGCTGCACCGGGCCGTTTCATCCCCTTGATGCTGGTGCCATGGTGGGACATGCAGGCCGCCGCCGCCGAAGTCAACCGCATGGCCAAGCAGGGCGTGCATGCCTTGTCGCTGTCCGACAACCCGGCCATCCACGGTTACCCATCGATCCACAGCGACTACTGGGATCCGCTGTGGAAAGCCTGTTCCGACAACAAGGTGGTGATCTGCTGCCACATTGGCACTGGCGTCAAAGCCAACCATGCCTCGGATCTGTCGCCAATCGATGCGTGGATCACCTCCATGCCGATCTCCATCGCCAACTCTGCGGCAGACTGGATCTGGGCGCCGATGTGGAAGAAATTCCCCGACCTGCGCATGGCGCTGTCCGAAGGCAGCATCGGTTGGGTGCCCTACCTGCTCGAACGTGCCGACTTCACCCATCGCCATCACAAGGCCTGGACCAATTCCAACTTCGGTGGGCAGATGCCGAGCGATATCTTCCACAAGCACATCATCACCTGCTTCATTGAAGACAAGTTCGGTTTGCAGAACCTGAGCTTCATGAATGAGGACATGGTCACTTGGGAGAGCGATTACCCGCATTCCGACTGCACCTGGCCGGAGTCGCCGGAAACCGCGTGGGATGGCCTCAAGCATCTGCCCGACCAGACTATCAATAAGCTGACTCACCTCAACGCGATGCGCGAGTTCTCGTACGACCCGTTCTCTATCCTGGGACGCGAAAACTGCACCGTTGGCGCCCTGCGCGCGCAGGCCACTCACGTCAAAGTCGAGCCGGCCCTGGGCCTTGGCGGCGCCGACCATGGTCGTGAAGACGGCAAACCGGTGACCTCCGGCGACATCAACGCGATGTTCGAAAAAGCCGACGCGCAAACCGCGCTGTAAGTACCGCGACGTTGGTTCCCGACCTGCCACGCACAGTTCGGGAACCAACGACACGGTCACGCACGTCCTGCGGATGTCTTTTCCGCGTTTTGCATGCCCAGTTTTCGAGAGCATTCATGGCCATCAATGAATTTACCTACAGCCGGATTCCTGCTGAGGCCGAAGCGTTGCGCGCCGAGGTGCGCCGCTTTCTCGCTGACGCGCTGGCCGATTATCCGCCGGCGCTGCGAGCACAATCCTGGATGGGCTTCGACGCCAGCTTCAGCAAGGCGCTGGGCGCCAAAGGCTGGCTCGGCATGGCGCTGCCCAAGGAATACGGAGGCAATCAGGCCGGTTTCTTTGCGCGCTACGTCGTCAGTGAAGAGTTGCTCGCGGCGGGCGCACCGGTGTCGGCGCACTGGATCGCCGACCGGCAGAGCGGGCCGCTGATCAATAAATTCGGTACCCATGCGCAGCGAGACCGCTACCTGCCGGCGATCTGTCGCGGCGAGAGCTATTTCTGCATCGGCATGAGCGAACCCGGCTCAGGCTCCGATCTGGCCTCAATTCGCTCCACGGCAGTGCGTGACGGCGAGGGTTGGCGAGTCAACGGTCAGAAAGTCTGGACCACCAACGCTCACCACTCCCATTACATGATTGCTTTGCTGCGCACTGGCGATAAGCAGAACGGGCGGCATGAAGGCATGTCGCAATTTATCGTCGACCTGCGATTGCCCGGCATCACCGTGCGGCCGATTCGCGATCTGGCGGGCGGCGAGCATTTCAACGAGGTGTTTTTCGACGATGTCTTGCTGGCTGACGATGCGCTGATCGGCAACGAAGGCAAGGGCTGGGAGCAGGTCACGGCCGAGCTGGCTTTCGAGCGCAGCGGCCCTGAGCGTTTTCTCAGTTCCATGGCGCTGATCAAAACCATGATCAACGCCATCGGCAGCCAGCCCGACGCGTTGCAGGCGTCTGAAGTCGGTCGCCTCACGGCAAGGCTCGCGACACTGCGCAACATGTCGCTGGCGGTCACGGCGCAACTGGCCAAGGGCGAGCACCCGGCGTGGGCCGCGTCCTGCGTCAAGGATCTGGGTAACGCTTTCGAGCAGGACATTCCCGAGCTTGCGCAGCGATTGCTGGACATCGAACCGCGGCAGCAGGGTGGTGGCGATCACGCACAGGTTCTGGCCTATCTCACGCAGATGGCGCCTTCTTTTTCATTGCGCGGCGGCACTCGCGAGATCCTTCGCGGGATCATCGCCCGTGGCCTGGGGTTGCGATAATCATGCGCGAATTATTTGAATCCACCATCGAGCGCCTGCTCAGCGATGGCGCAGACAGCGAAACGGTCAACGCCAGCGAGGGCGGCGTGTGGGCCGCGACATTGTGGGACGCCATCGAAGACTCCGGCTTTACCCTGGCCGCTGCGCCTGAATTCCTGGGTGGCGCCGACGCTGGTTGGGCTGATCTTTACGTGATCGCACGAGCGGCGGGGCGATTTGCCGTTCCGCTGCCGTTGACCGAGGCGCTGTTAGCCAACTGGTTGTTGGGCTGCTGCGGGCTTGAGCCGCGAACGGGGAGCTTGAGCATCTGCGCCAGGCCCCGGCTTTTGCTCAATGACGATAGGGTGAGCGGGGTGTTGCCTGACGTTCCGTGGGGCCGGCATGTCGAGTCGGTTGTTGCCATTGCCGATAGCGATGACGGCGGTCCCACGCTGGTGGTGCTGCCACGCGCGCAGGCTCAACGCATCGAGCAGAGCTTGAACATTGCCGGAGAGCCCCGGGATGCACTGTTTTTCAGCGAAGCCACGGTGCTGGATCGCGCGCCGCTGCCAAGCGGACTGAACAGCGAAGCACTGCAGACCGGCGGGGCACTGATGCGCAGCGCACAGATTGCCGGCGCCTTGAGCACATTGCTGGACATGACCGCAGAGTACGCCGGCCAACGCAATCAGTTTGGCAAACCTATCGGTGCGTTTCAGGCGATCCAGCAGCAACTGGCGGTGTTCGCCGAACAGGCTGCGGCTGCCAACAGCGCCGCAGAAGCGGCGTTTGCCGAATCTGACCGGGCATTGAACTGGTTTTCGGTTGCCGTGGCCAAGGTCACCACGGCAGAAGCTGCCACCCAGGGCGCGAATATCGCCCACGCCGTCCACGGCGCCATCGGCTTTACCCAGGAATACGCCTTGCAGTTGTACACCCGTAGATTGTGGGCCTGGCGTGGCGAGTTCGGCTCGACCACGCACTGGAGCCAGATGATAGGCAAACAGGTCTGCGCGGCAGGTGCCGAGGGTTTCTGGCCATTGATGACTGACAACTCAAGCTGTGGAGCATCGGCATGACCGCGTTTCTGCACATCGAGCGTGACGGCCCTGTCGTGACCGTGCGCATGAATCACCCGGACACTCGCAATGCACTGACTTCGCCGGAGCAAATAGAAGAGTTCGTGCAACTGTGCGCGAACCTGCGCCGTGACCGCTCGGCGCGCGTGATGGTGCTGACCGGCAATGGCAGTGCGTTCTGCGCCGGCGGCAACGTCAAGGACATGCGCGAGCGCAGTGGCATCTTCGCCGGTCAGCCTTATGAACTGCGCGACACGTACCGCGACGGCATCCAGCGTATTCCGCTGGCGTTGTACGAGCTGGACATCCCGATCATCGCCGCCGTCAACGGTCCGGCCATTGGTGCCGGACTGGACCTGGCCTGCATGTGCGATATCCGCCTGGCATCGCCCACTGCGGTGTTCGCCGAGAGTTTCGTGCGCCTGGGCATCGTCCCAGGTGACGGTGGCGCCTGGCTGTTGCCGCGCATCATCGGCATACCGAAAGCCAGCCTGATGGCCTTTACCGGCGACCCCATCGATGCCGCCAAGGCGCTGGACTGGGGCTTGGTGGAGCAGGTCTGCACCCATGAAACCCTGCAGTCCGAAGCTCAGGCGCTGGCCAAGCGCATTGCCAGTAATCCGGGCCACGCCTTGCGCCTGTGCAAACGGCTGCTGCGCGAAGGTCAGCACATGCGTCTGGATTCGCTGCTCGAACTGTCGGCCGCCTATCAGTCCATCGCTCACCACACCGCCGACCATGAGGAAGCCGTGGCCGCCTTCGTCGAGAAGCGCGCGCCCAGCTACCAGGACAAGTAACTGCACAACAATAAGAAGGTAAGGGGAGAACCGTCATGCGCCGCGTCTTTCGTGAAGATCACAACATGTTCCGTGATCAGGCCCGCCGTTTCGTCGAGCGGGAAATCGTGCCGCATCTGCATGAGTGGGAAAAAAACGGCATCGTGCCCAAGGAGCTGTGGCTCAAGGCCGGCGAAACGGGCTTGCTCTGCTCGACCGTGCCTGAGGAATATGGCGGCTCGGGGGGCGACTTTGGGCATTCGGCGGTAATGATCGAGGAATTGGCCCGTGCCAATGCCACGGCTGTGGGCTTCACCACTCACTCGGAGATCGTCACGCCGTACATCGTTGCCTATGGCAGCGAGGAGCAGAAACAGAAGTGGCTGCCATGCATGGTCAGCGGTGAGTTAATCGGCGTGATTGCCATGAGTGAACCGGGCATCGGCAGCGACCTGCGCTCGATGCGCACCTCGTTGCGCCGCGAGGATGACGAGTACATCGTCAACGGGCAGAAAACCTTCATCACCAACGGTGGCAATGCCGGCCTTGTGGTCACCGCGACCAAGCTCGATCCCATCGCCAAAGAACTGACCCTGGTGTGCGTCGAAGAAGATCGTCCGGGGTTCTCCAAGGGCCGCTTGCTGGAAAAGATCGGTCTGAAAGGCCAAGACACCTCGGAGTTGTTTTTCGATCAAGTGCGTGTGCCCGTCGGCAATCGCCTGGGCGAGGAGGGCATGGGTTTCAAATACCTCACCCATCAGCTGGCGTGGGAACGCTTGATCATCGCCATTCGCGCCGCGCAGTCGATCGACACCCTGCTGGAGGAAACCATCGAGTACACCCGTGAGCGCAAGGTGTTTGGCAAACCGGTACTGGACTTTCAGAACACCCGTTTCAAGCTGGCCGAGGCCAAGGCTCAGGCAACCATGCTGCGGGTATTCGTCGACGATTGTCTGGACAAGGTCATGCGTGGTGAATTGACGCCGGACATCGCCGCCATGGCCAAACTGCTGGGTTCGGAGATGCAAGGCAAATTACTCGATGAGTTTTTGCAATTGCACGGCGGTTACGGCTTCATGAGCGAGTACAAAATCAGCAGGGCCTGGGTTGATGCCCGCGTTGCGCGGATTTACGGCGGCACTTCGGAAATTATGAAAGAAATTATTGGTCGCACGCTTTAAGGTGTGTCCTGACATGACCACCGGTCAAAGCACCCACCATTGAAGGAGACAGGCATGAGCACTTCGCTGTACGACATCCCGCTGAAACAGATCGACGGCACTTCCAGCAATCTGGGTCAGTACAAAGGCAAGGTTCTGCTGCTGGTCAATGTGGCCTCCAAATGCGGCCTGACCCCGCAATACGAAGGGCTGGAGAAGCTGTACCAGAGTAAGCATGGCGAGGGCCTGGAAGTGCTGGGCTTTCCGGCGAACAACTTCAAGGAACAGGAACCTGGCAGCGACAGCGAAATCCAGTCGTTCTGCTCCACCACCTACGACGTGCACTTCCCCTTGTTCTCGAAAATCTCGGTTGCTGGCGCTGACAAGCATCCCCTGTACAGCGAGCTGACCGCCGCCCAGCCTTCCGCCACCGGCGATGGCCCGTTCCGCGAGCGTTTGAAGGGCTATGGCATCGAGAGCGGCAACCGGCAGGAAGTGCTGTGGAATTTCGAAAAGTTTCTGGTCGGTCGCGATGGCAAGGTCATCGGTCGTTTTGCACCGGATGTCGCCGCAGATGACTCACGTTTGACAGCCGCCATCGACGAGGCGCTGAAGGCCTGATCCTCGCCCAGGCATCTGGTTGCCACTAAGAACAAGGCTCTGAACCTGCGTTCAGGGCCATTCTTTGAGTGGCACGTACATAGCCAGTCGCTTGGGCCTACCGCTCGGAAGCGTTCGATGGCAAGCCACTCACATTTCGGGCCAGACCCCGTCGCTCATCAGGGCGTTGAAGTGGTCGCTGATTTGCGCAGGGTTATGGCAATAATCCTGGCGTACCCACCATAACCACATGGCAAGCAGCCCTCCGACCAAGCTGCGCACGGCGATCTCGCCGCGCAGCTCATCACCCCGGTAGGTCCCATACCGCTTCAGGTGTTCGCGGACCTGAATGATCAGCAGGTTTTCGAGATGGGCAAGGACGATTTCCCGCGAGGCGCCGCCCATCAACGAAGTGGTCAGCGCTGCATGGGTGCGGGTGGCCACGAATAACCATCCGCACACGTCTAGCACCACCCGCGGCCGGCCGTTGCCCGTGCCGGGCTTGACGACCGGATCGCCCATAACGCCGTAGCCTGCGACCAGCAGGTCCTCCTTGTCCCGAAAGTGGGCATAGAACGTCGACCGCGCGACACCTGAGCGGTCCAGCAGGTCTTGCACGGTAATTTCCCGATAGTCCTTTTCCAGTGCCAGCTGGTACATCGTGGTCAACATCAGATCCCGCGTGCGTTGGGCACGCCGGGTATGTCGGTCGGCGCTGGGGTCAAAGGATTCAGGCCATTGGTTCTGCGAGGGGCTGTATTGATTCATGGGGGGAATCTCTACGTCAGAGGCGCGGTTAATTTTTAGAGTTATTGGACATATTCTCGAAGAATGTCTTTTTCGCACGGGTTCCAGACTGGCACAGGCGTCTAGGTCGAGCAAGAAAAGGGGCTAGACCCTGTTCAACAAATTGCCAGCGCCAGTCGCCGAACAGATCCGCATATCTGTCCGTTGTGCACGGGGTGGTGCAGTTCTACAGTCCTCGCACACCTCGCAACGCAGAATAATAAAAATGCTCAAAACCTATGACTACATCATTGTGGGTGCGGGTTCGGCTGGCTGCGTCATGGCAAACCGGCTGTCCCACAATCCAGGTGTCTCGGTGTTGTTGATCGAGAGTGGCCCGGAACACTCCAGCCCGTTGATCTCGATGCCGCGTGGCATTGGCAAGTTGCTCGCAGCCGGTAACCCGCACGTTTGGGACTATCAGGCCTCGCGTGGTGAGGGGATGGCCGATGAGCTGTGGCTCAAGGGCAGGGCGATCGGCGGTTCCAGTTCGGTCAACGGCATGGTCTACGTACGAGGGGCTCCGGCCGATTACGATGCCTGGGAGGCGCAAGGCTGCGAGGGCTGGGGCTGGAAGGACATCGGACGGCAGTTCGTGGCGCTGGAAGACCATCAACTGGGCAGCGCACAGTGGCGCGGCACGGGCGGCCCGTTGAAGGTCAGCATTCACCCCGCCAACGACGAATTGTGCGACGCCGTCATCGCCGCCGCCGGGCAGGCCGGGATACCGCGTGTGGCCGATACCAACGATGTCGACGCGGTGGGTCATGGCGGATTTGGCTATCAGCCTCAAACCACCTGGGGCGGTCAACGCTTCAGCGCAGCCAAGGCGTTTCTTGACCCCGTGCGTGACCGCCCCAACCTGACGGTGATGACGGCCAGTACCGTGCAGCGCATCGAATTCGAAGGTGACCGCGCAGTGGCCGTTCAGGTGCGCAATACCTCAGGGCTGCACAGCATTGGCATCAGGCGCGAGGCGGTCCTATGCGCCGGTGCCATCGAGACACCAAAGCTCTTGCAGCTATCAGGCATCGGCCCAGCCGAATTGCTTTCCGGGCTTGGCATCCAGGTCGTCAGCGATTCGGCCAATGTCGGCCGCAATCTGCGCGAGCACCTGTATATCGCGATGCAGTATCGGGTGACGCGTGGAAGTTTTAACCATTGCTTCGCCGGCTTCGGGCTGGTGCGGTCGTTGCTCAACTATTTTGTCCGCAAGAAAGGTCCGATGACCCATGCGGCCCACGAGGCCGGGGGGTTCGTCAAAACCCGCACAGGCCTGGAGCGGCCCGACGCGCAAATCGGCGTCAGCCTGTATTCGATGCTCGGTGATGGCAACCGGGTGATGATCGATAAGGAACCCGGCCTGACCCTCGGCGGTTATTTTCTACAACCGCAAAGTCAGGGCGAGATACGTATCCAGTCGACGGACCCGGCGGTCCCGCCGCTGATCGATGCCAATTACCTGAGTGCCGAAATCGATCGCGTGGCCGGCGTCGCGTTGGTGCGCTGGCTACGTCGATTGGCGGCCCAGCCTGCGCTCAAGCCTTTCATCGTCGCTGAGTTGACCCCGGGTATCGAGGCGCAGACCGACGAGCAGATCCTGGGCGCTTTGCGGCACTACGGGCAGACCGCCTTTCACGTCAGCGGGACGTGTCGCATGGGCGCCGATACCGATTCGGTGGTCGATCTGCAGCTCAAGGTGCGCGGGGTCAAAGGGTTGCGGGTGGTCGACACCTCGGTCATGCCCACCCTGGTCTCCGGCAACACCAACGCCCCGGCCATGGCCATCGCCATGCGCGCGGCGGAAATCATCACCGGCCGCCTTGAAGGAGCAGCGCACCCATGAGCATTCCATTCACTCAACTCGACAAACTGTACATCGCGGGGCAGTGGGTTGCGGTCCGGGACACCGAGGCGGTGCTTAACCCTGCAACCGAGGCGGTGATCGGCCATGCGCCGCTGGGCGATCACAGCAGTGCTGACGCCGCCATCGATGCCGCACGGCAAGCGTTCGACCGGGGCCCCTGGCCGCAACTGTCGACTTTCGAGCGGGCGGGATATTTGCGCCGCCTGCACGCCGAACTGGTAACCGAGCGCGACGCCATCGCCGCGCTGATCATCGCAGAGGTCGGCTGTTCTCAAGGCGTCACGTATGGCATGCAGGTGGATATGCCGTTGCGTCATGTGTTGACCGCTATCGATCAATCGTTGAGCGATCAACCGCGACCGATTGCTACTCAGACGGCGGTGAATCCATTCAACCCCGGCGGTCCTCTGTTGCTGGGCAGCGGCAGTATCGAGCGTGAGCCCATAGGCGTCGTGGCGGGCATCACCGGCTACAACTTCCCGTTCCTGCTTAATCTGGCGAAGATCTTTCCGGCTTTGCTGGCAGGCAATACCTTGGTGCTCAAACCTTCACCCTTCACTCCGTATTCGGCGCTGTTGTTCGGGCAACTGGCCGAGCGCATCGGCTTGCCGGCCGGGGTGCTGAATATTGTCACGGGTGGGCCTCAGGTCGGTGCCATGCTCAGCACTGATCCGCGGGTGGACATGGTCTCGTTTACCGGCTCCGAGGCGGTCGGCATCAGCATCATGAGTCAGGCGTCTGCGACGCTCAAGCGCGTACATCTGGAATTGGGCGGTAAATCGGCACTGATCGTGCGTGCCGACGCAGATATCCAGACCGCCGGCATGGCCGCGGTCGGTGGCCTGACCGTGAATGCGGGGCAGGGCTGCGCACTGTTGACCCGCTTCGTCGTGCACGAGTCGATTCGCTCCGCGTTCATTCAGACCGCACAGGCTATCGCCAGCCAAATCAAGATCGGCGACCCCAGCGACCCGACGGTGATGATGGGGCCGCTGATACGGGAGTCGCAGCGCGCCAAGGTTCAAGGCTTCATTGACCGGGGACGCGACAGCGGGGCCACCCTGGTCTGCGGCGGCGGGCGTCCTGCGCACCTGTCCCAAGGCTATTTCAGCGACATCACGCTGTTTGACGATGTGCGCAACGACATGGAAATCGCTCAGGAAGAAATCTTCGGCCCGGTGGGCGTGACGATTGGGTTCGACACCGACGAAGAGGCCCTGAGCATTGCCAACGATTCGCGCTTCGGCCTCAACGGCGGGGTGTACACCGCCGATGCTGCGGTGGGACTGGACATGGCGCGGCGGATCCGCGCCGGCAGCGTGTACCTCAATGGCGGTGGCGGGCAGATGCCCTATGCCCCCATCGGCGGCTACAAACGCTCGGGCATCGGCCGCGAATTCGGACCCGACTGGCTCAAAGAGTTCACCCAGGAAAAATCCATCATCTACCCCATCGGGCGCTAAGCAGAGCGAGCCGACAGAGCCATCAATAATAAAAATAAAAGGTAAAACGATGAAAGACATAACCAGATTTGACCGCAGGGTGGTGACCCGTAGCGCTATTACGCTACTGATGCTGGGGGCCGGAGGAACGGTGCGCGCCGACTCCATCGACCTGGCTAACCCCGATTATCAGCTGCGCTGGGACAACACGGTGCGCTACACGCTGGGGGTGCGTGCCGAGAAGCAGGACAGCCGGATCATGAACAACCCGAACTATGACGAATCCGACGGCAAGTTCGACAAGGGTGACGTGGTGACCAATCGCGTGGATGTGCTCAGCGAGGTGGATTTCTCTTACCTCAACGACTGGGGCGCACGCGTCAGTGGCGCAGGCTGGTATGACCAGGCGTACCACGATCATGACGTCGAGCCGAGCAACCCGGCCTACGGCACCAGCTACAAGAACGACCACTACAGCTCCCAGGTCAGCCGGTACGTCAACGGTCCTTCGGCGGAGTTGCTTGACGCGTTCGTCTGGAAGAACTTTTCCCTGGCCGGTGCCCTGGTCAACGTCAAGGTCGGGCGGCAAACCAACTATTGGGGGGAGGGGTTGTTATTTGCAGCGCATGCCATTTCCTATTCACAGGCACCGACCGATGGGGTGAAGGCGGTGACCAGTCCCGGCATCGAGATCAAGGAAGTTTTTCTGCCGGTTGGGCAGATCTCCGCCAGGGCCCAGGTCACCGACTCGCTGACGCTGGCGGCGCAGTATTTTTATGAGTGGGACAACACCCGCTTGCCCTATGGCGGAACCTATTTCGCGCCCGCCGACCCGTTTTTCGAGGGCACGGATCGGCTACCGCTAGGGGATGGGCAGTACCTCAATCATGCGTCGTCGAAGTTCGGTCGCGACGGCGCCAACTGGGGTGTCATGGCGAAGCTGAATGTCGAATCCCTGGAATCCAACTTTGGCGCCTACTATCGCCAGTTCGACGATTACCAGCCATGGCTGGCGCCAGAGCTGCGCCTGGCGCAGGGCGACTATCTGCTGGTCTATCCGCGTAGTGTGAAACTGGCCGGTTTGAGTTTCTCCAGGGTGATCAATTCCGTCGCCGTGGGCAGTGATCTTTCATACCGCATGAACGGCGCGTTGAATGCCACGGGCGTTGACCCTACCGACGACGAAGGGCCACGTGGCGACAGCCTGCACTTCATCATCAATGGCGTTTACATGATGCCGCGCAGCTTTCTCGCAGAGAACGCGACGGTAGTGGGTGAATTCGCCTACAGCCATCTGGAGCGCATCACTGAGCACAAGGAACTCTACAACGGCGAAGGCCACCCCGGCTGTGTCGATCAACGGACCGGTGTTGCTGGCTCCGGGGGCGTCTCGGACGGCTGCTCGACGCGCGATTACTACGGCGTCGCGCTCAATTTCACGCCCAGCTATCTGTCGGTGTTTCCGTCCTGGGATCTGGACGTTCCGATCACCCTCAATTACGGCTTGCATGGCAACGCCGCAGTGGCCGGTGGTGGTAACGAGGGGGCGTTGTTGTGGTCCGCCGGACTCAAGGCGACCTACGCACAACGGTATGAATTCGGCCTGCGTTACGCAGATACCACCGCGCAATCGAAAACCCTGGCTAGCAATACCGTAGGGGGCAATGGTGGCGTGGGCGGCACGGATCGCGGCTGGCTGGCGTTCACCTTCAAGACCTCTTTTTAGACCCCCCGACACTTCACCTGACCAACAATAACCCTTCAGGAGAAACGCCTATGCGCCACTCACTTTCAACATTCGTCATCGGTCTCGCATTCGTAGGCTATACATTGCCGGGCAGCGCCGCCGTGACTGCTCAGGAGGCTTCCGCGCTGGGCAAGGATCTGACGCTCTTCGGCGCCATACAGGCGGGCAATGCCGATGGCTCGATCCCGGCCTATGACGGTGGCCTGCACAAATCACCTGCAGGCTTCACTGCGGACAGCGGGTTCTGGGTCGACCCCTTCAAAGAGGAAAAACCGCTGCTGCGCATCGACGGCAAGAATGTCGACAAATACGCCGACAAACTCAGCGAAGGGCAAAAGACGCTGCTTAAGAAATACCCGGACTACTACCTGGACATCTACCCAAGCCATCGCACAACGGCGTACCCCAAAGAAGTTCTCGACGCCACGGTACGCAATGCCAGCGGATGTACGACGCGCAACAATGGGCTGGCTGTCGATCCAGTCTGCAGGGGAGGGCTGCCATTCCCGATTCCGAAAAACGGCAACGAAGTGATGTGGAACCAGCAGTTGCGCTACAAGATCGGCCCCGGTTATTCAACGACTTCGTCGTCCAACAGCTGGGTCATCGATGCCAACGGGTCGGTCACCAAGACGGCCGAGCAACGCACCTTCGAAGAGCAGCCTTTCTATCAGGTCAAGCAGGCCGACCGGGATCCGGAGATGTATGCCCGGGTGTACGCCCTGGATAAATACCCCGCGCGCAGTGCCGGCCAGCTGATTGTGCTGGACGATTACCTCGATCCGATCGCCAAGCCTCGCCGTGCCTGGAGCTATACACCTGGCCAGCGGCGCATCAAACTGGCGCCCGAGTTCGGCTACGACACGCCGGTCTCCAACCAGGGCGGGGTCAACCTGTTCGATGAATTGCAGATGTTCTCCGGCGCCCAGGACCGCTTCGACTACAAGCTGGTAGGCCGCAAGGAAATGTACCTTCCCTACAACGCCTACAAGTTTTACTTCGACTGCAAGCAGGAAGACCAATTTCTGGCGCATCACGCCAACCCGGCCTGCGAGCGCTGGGAGCTGCACCGGGTCTGGGTAGTGGAAGCCACCCTCAAGCCGGGCATGCGCCACGTGTACAGCAAGCGCACTTACTACCTGGACGAAGACACTTTCGGCATTGGCCTGTATGACGCCTGGGATGCCAGTGGCGCGCTGTACCGCTCCCTGTTTCTCAGCGGCGTGCAGCTGTACGACAAGGACCTGCCGTACAACGTGAAAAACGTCAGCTATGACTTCAACAAGGGCATGTGGGCGTTGGTTAACGACGGGCTCAAAGGCGGCTACAAGTTCTTCAGCACACCGCGCTCGGAGCTGCAAATGAACGCCGAGGCGATCGTTTCCCAGGAAACCCAGCGCTAACTCTCTTCAGGGAAGCGGAACAGCTCTGGTAGGAACAGCTCTGGTAGCAAAGCGCAGAGTCTATTGTCGTGACGGCGGAGCTTAGGCTGTATGCGCCGCCGTCTTTCACCGACGGGCTCTGCACATCCTGATCATCGCTCTGGCGCAGGAGGAAGGTATTGCGGTGGTGCTCTCAACCATGACTTCGAATCAACTCCCGCCCATGAGGTTATCGTCGAGCGCTTATGTAAACAGCAAACCCTGGGCCGACATAATGAAGCTCGCGGCAATGCCCATAGCGCCGAAGGACTTACTGACGCTGATGGCCACGACCCAGGACATGTACGTCCTGGGCGGATATCGCGGATTGCCGGCCAGCGGTCAGGTTCGGCTCTGACTCAGGGGATGTGAGAGGCTTGTCGGGGACTATAACGAATGAAAGAAGCCACGCACTTGGAGCGTCCGCCTAACAGGCGTGCCGGGTTTGATTGCTTAATGAGGAGTGACCCGAGTGGACGGAGCTCTGGCACCTGGGTTAGGTTTCGTATCCGTTTATATTTTGGGCTCCACAACCATGACTGATCGTCAGATCATCGTTCCAGACGGCATGCAATTGCTTTGCGATCATGCTGGTTATGCGCCAGCTGTAAAGGTAGGAAAAACTCTCTACTGCGCTGGTCAGGTAGGCAGGACGCCGGAATTATCAGTTATCGAAGATCCTGAACAGCAGTTTTTGGCAGCGTGGGAGAATGTGCGGCTTGTCTTGGCAGCCGGTGGCTGCGAATTTGAGGATGTCGTCGAAATGACGACTTATCACGTCGATATGCAACGCCACATGCCAATCTTTAGACAAGTGAAGGATGAAGTCTTTCCTAGGAGCACTTGTGCATGGACATGCATAGGTGTCGGTGAACTGGCCCGACCGGGGCTCCTCGTGGAGATCAAATGCATCGCCGTGCAGCGATAATTTTTCAGATAGGCAAGTGAACATGTAAATCATAGATGGGGGTCCATCTATGCGGCAGTAGATCTGAAATCTCACTCGCCCTCATTCGATGATGTCTGAAAGCGCTGATTTATTAGCGGTCAACCTCCGCTGCAATGAACACCGATAGCTCTCTAAAAGCCTGCTCGCGGTTCTTCTCTAACACCAGCATGTGAGTGGCCTCGCTTAGGGTCACGAGACGCTTGAACGGCGCCTTCACCGCGCGTTTGAAATACTTCATTCCTGCCTCTGGTGGTACGTCGATGTCCCACTCGCCCAGTACCAACAAAAGAGGCACCTCAATCTCGGCGGGTTCATAAAGCGGCTTGCCTGCCGACCAGTATTCTCGAACGTCTGCAATGGGGCCATTGCTTGCTACAAAAGACTGTTCGGCGCGAAGTGTCTTGTCCGGCTCTGAAGCGACAGTGTTTTCGAGCCAAGCTTCGAAGCCGCCGTCAGGAATCAGCGTCTCACGTTTTTCTTCAGGCGCAGCGCCTATCCAGCGTGTTCTCGCGGCACTCGCGTTCACCACTCGGTGGGCATGCAACTGACCGCCAGCGTCCAGAGGTATCGGCAAATCACTCAGCCATTGAGGTGCGATCAAGCCAAGTTTGCGCACCTTGCTTGCGTTGCGGACGGTATAGGCGCCCGTAACGGTTCCGCCCCACGACATGCCGATAATGTTCACCTGCTCAACGTCGTTGGCGCGTATGGCGTATTCGACAGCGGTGCCGAAGTCTCTAATGGCGGTCTCAGTTCGTACCAGCGGGGGGTTGTCAGCAGCGGGCTGACCCATTTCTAACGGGCGGGTCGATTCGCCATAGCCGCGCACATCCACTGCGTAGACGTTGAAGCCCGCCGCAGCCAAGTAATCGAGAAAGCTGTAGCCCTCAATACGTGTGTCGTAGAGGCTAGTTGATGAATAGGTCGCCCCGTGCATCATCACGATGGTATGCGCGGCATCCGATCGCTCCATCCCTTGCGGCCGCTTGTTGCGCACATGCAGGTTTATGCCGGCAGTGTCGCTTGGGATCATCAAACTTTGGCTATGAATGTTGGTGTTGGAAGTCATGAAAAATCTCCTGGGAGCCCCTACTGGGCTATCCACTCAAATTGGTTATCGAGGCGGCGCACACGGCCTACGGACGAGCCGGCGAAATGGCTAGTGAAGAACAAGGCATCGCGGTCAGCGGCGTAATTAAGGGCCCACAGGCGCGAGCGCTGGGCATCTGCCCCGAACTCACAAAACACCGAGTTCCACTGCGGAGTTTTCACCTGGATGGGGTGATGCATGACGTCGCCGGTGAAAAGCGCCAGTGCATCCCCAGACGCTAGGCTGAAGGAGTAGTGGGCGTGGCTATGGCCCTTTGTCATATGAAAGCCAAGCCCTGGAATCAATCCCTTTGCTTCTGTTTCGATCCAGCGCACCAGACCCGCCTCTACGATGGGCTGAACGCTATCTTCGAATACGCCAACGCTTGGATCCTCGACATTGGCGGGGTCGGAATAGAAGTCGTACTCAGCACGTGAAAAGAGATAAGTCGCGTTAGGGAAGGTCGGTACCCACTTCCCGTTGCGCTGAACGGTGTTCCATCCCACGTGATCGACGTGCAGGTGAGTGATCACCACGTAGTCCACTTGCTCAGGTGTCACCCCTGCCGCTCGCAGGTTGTCCATCCAAGGGGAGTTCAGCTCGTGGAAGACTGGATTGAGCGGGCGCTGCTTGGCATTGCCGGACGCGGTGTCGATCAATATTACCTTGCCTGCGATCTGTATCAGCCAGGCGTGAACACTCAGAGCTAGTGTCTGGTGATCGTCTGAAATGTGATCCGCACCAAGCCAGTTGGCGTGTTGCTTGCCGGCTTCAGCGCTCCACTCTGGATACAGATAGTTGGAAGGTACGGCCAAGATTTGCTCAGTGATGCGGGTCACTGTGGCCTCGCCTATTTGATATTGATGAAGAGCGGACATTAAATTCTTCCAGCGTGGTGGGGAGGAGGCGCCGGTACAGCTATCGACACTTTTAAGTTTTGACCAATGACGGCGCAACGCTTCGGAACAGCTAACTCCTTAAGTTCTGGAATTGCTTTCCCACGATGTTACGTCTTCCAGTGAGATGTCTCGTTCATGGTCAAGGCGTGAGCGAATTATGGCGTCAGCCTGGGAGCTGCCCAAGATGGCCAACGCAAACGCATGGTTGCAATATTCGCAACGACGGCGGACATTTAGCGGTTTGGCGCTCGGGGGGATGGTGGTGGACAAACTTGATGCAATGCGGGTTTTCGTACGGGTAGTGGACGCTGGGACGTTCACCCGTGCTGCCGATTTGCTGAACGCGCCAAAGTCTGCCGTCACCCGGAAAATCCAGGCATTGGAAAAACTACTGGGAGTAAAGCTTCTGCATCGCACCTCTAGGCGACTGTCGCTCACCGAGGCGGGGTCGCATTACTATCAGGGCGCCTTGAAACTGCTGGATCAGGTTAACAGTCTTGAGTCCAGCGTCGCGGAGGCGACTCAGGCACCGCGTGGCAAAGTCAAAGTCGGAATGCCCGGGGCGGTGGCTTACAACCTGGTTGTGCCTGCGCTGGGCTCTTTTTTCGAGCTATATCCAGATATCCAACTGGATATACAGGTAGGTAACCGCACCGCAGATTTGATTGCTGAGAGCGTGGATTGCGTAATCAGAGTTGGCCCCCTGATGAATGACTCGCTGATTGCGAGGCCGTTGGGATTCCTGGGCATGACCACCTGCGCAGCACCAGGGTATCTCGTGAAGCACGGAATCCCTAATCATCCGATTGAGCTAGAGCATGGGCATACGTTAGTTCAGTTGGTGTCGCCTCAATCGGCCCGTGCCTTCTCCCATGATTTGAAGCGAAGGGGGGAAATACGTACATTGAGTGGTAGCCACCAGATTTCGCTTAACGATTCAACCGCCGCGCTGACGGCGGGATTAGCAGGGTTAGGCATACTGACGACTTATTCGTTCTTGGTGAAAGCCCATCTTCATTCGGGCGCACTGGTGGAGGTCTTTCCTGACTGGGAGGGCGAGCAGATCCCGGTGCACATCGCGCTTTCCGAAAACCGTCATATAGCGTCCAAAGTGCGAGCATTCATGCAGTGGACTCAGGAACTGTTTGCCCCTCACCGATAACCAGCTAAAGATTTTGGGAGGATTGCAGCCCAACAGGACACACCTACAGCGCAGTTCACCCCCTCGACTGCCAGGGGTGATTTCCTCCTCTGCCAGATCGTAGTTCTGGAAATCGCGTGGCTATTGGTAGGGCCTGAGAGAGCTTAAGTGGGGAACAAGCTCAAGCCTACCATTCATCGGCAAATACTACATGTTGGGGTCTACGCGTATCTAAATCACTACATATTGGGCTAAATTGTGATCTAGAGCCTAGATGTGGTGTTTTGCCATGAATGAAGCCCAAATCGAGAAAGCAGCGACCGACCTGCTCATGCAGATTTACCGTGACCGTCGGTATCTCTGGCCTGACCAAGATACCCACCCCATGATGATGCGTAGCCCTCGGATCGCCGCCTTGGTTTGCGGCTACGACTTTCATGTGTATCCCACCTTGGGGGACACACAGTTCAACCGGCACAACACGGGCACTCGCATAGCGGGCCTGATCGATCGTCAATCGAACAAGATCGCCGTGGCTACCGAGTTTGGTGACAAAGTCCAGCTCTTCACTGGAGCCCACGAAATAGGTCATCTCGTGCTCCACGAAGACACCGTCATGCACCGCGACCGCGCGCTTGACGGCAGCCCACTGCAGGCACCTCGGCCACTCGCGGAGCGGCAGGCGGATCGGTTTGCAGCCTGTTTCCTCATGCCTCATAAACTGGTGAGAGAAAGGTTCGAATTCATGTTCTGCTGCAGCGATCAAATGCGCTTCAGCGACGTCATTGCCTACCACCTTGATCCCCTCAACCCTGATCGGTTGCTCTACGCGCCGAAAGACTCCGGCGAGCGCGAGTTGGCGCTGGCGCGGTGCACGCAGTTCAACAACAAGCACCTGGTGTCACTGGCGCAGCAGTTCGGCGTATCGGACTCAGCCATGGCGATCCGGATCAAGGAGCTGAATTTGGTGCGCTGGCCCTAAGGCGGCCCATCGCAAATACCTAAGCTCGGATAAAGCTGTATGAGGGTTCATTTGTGAAGGTTTTTATCAGTTCCGTAATACGTGGCTTCGAGGCGTATCGAGCCTCTGCCCGCAAAGCCGTAGGGCTGCTCCAGCATCAGGCCATCATGTGCGAGGATTTCGGGGCTCGTCCTGATTCGTCGGAGATCGCATGCATGACCGAGGTCGACCAGGCTGACGTGGTGATCGTGATCTTGGGGGCTGATTTTGGCTTCAAAACTCCAAGCGGGGAGTCTGTGACCCAGCAGGAATTTCGTCGTGCGAAGGCAGGTGGGAAGAGGGTGCTTGCCTTCCTTCAGGACGTTCCGGTCGAGGGGCCGCAGGAAGCGTTCAGATGGGAGGTGTCGGACTATGTCGATGGGCTGTTCCGAGCGACGTTTCGCAACGAGCACGAGCTGTCAGACGCAATCGTTCAGGCGCTGCATCAGCTCAACGTGACGCGTGCCGCGATTTCAGAGCAGGAGTTTGTAGAGCGCCTTCAGCAGGGCCAAGGTCATGGCCAGAGGCATTGGAATAATGGGAGTCGCGATACTCGGGTGGAGATTGCCTTCGTACCTCAGCCAGAACTTTCCGGGACTCTGCGCCAGGTGCACTCCGAACACGAAACGTTCTTCCTCAAGCTGTGCCAAGCAGGGCTGAGCTCCCTAAAGGACGGGTACAAGGATTTCGATCAGGGCGATTTAACCGGCATCAATGCGGGCAATGTGGCGTGGCGTCACCATGATTCCGGGATGGCTTGGTTTTCTGTGGCGCTTACTACCGACCGATCCAGCCATGATCCGTTCGCCGGCCATTACATATCGCCTAGCCGAGTCCGAAACACAGCCGAGGCTGCATTCGGACTGATCACACATGGCCGAGGAGGGTGGTTCCAGCTTTCCCTGACAGACATCTCCTACAAGCTTTTCCAAGAGCCGCCAACCGTCGCATCGAGCAGTCTCTCGATGCCGCATCGCCAAGAGGAGCAGATTGTCGAAAGGCAGTTGCTCATCCCAGCGTCGCAGGCGGCTTATAACCGCTGGCTTGATGACGTGTTTTTCAGGATGGGGCGTAAGCTCGCTGGCTGACCGCTGAGTGCACTCCTGAGCACCTGTGCTAGCTGCAGCTTAACCCTATGGTGCGAACTGAAGGGGATCCCTGGCGGGTAGTCCGAAAACGCTGCCATATTCGAATTCAATATGACTAGGCTGAAGCGTGGACAAACAGGCAAATCTCGCTTGGACTTGAGCTTCCCAGCCGCGGTCACAGAAGCGCGTCTCGGGCCAAAAATTATGCACACCTTCAGCGACCAGCGTCTTTGCAAGTTCTCGTTCAGTCGAGCCAATTAGACACCAGGCTGCAAACAGCCTTTCATCCCAATTCGCAGAGCATAAGAGGTCTATCGGTGCAAAATATCCAAGGGCGAGCTGATCGATTTCACGATCAAAACAAAACATCCCATTAATCATGATCCCATGATTCCGATTAAGCAGTGGGGGTCACAACGGGGTTTTATGAAAACGTGAGCGGAGTTTAGTGACATTAGACATAACGTAATACATAATTTAACATAATATACATTATACGTAACAACGCATATTTGCACCGACGCCATGGGGGTGACTTTGAGAGCATCTGAACCACGGTTATCCAATCTAATCCCGACACCTTTCACCGTTATCGGGCTTCAAATCAATCACGTGTTCACCCATGCTGCGGACTGCGTCGACGCTGCATGCATGAAAACATATCTCCGCGTCAGGTCAACCAAATCCACCACCACATACACTCAGGCGACAATCCATCCGCATTTGCCCAAGTGCCAGTCACTGCCCGAGCTGTTCACACTCTCAAGGACGAATGATGAAACACGTTATCGCATTGCTGTTGCCCATAATCAGCTTCAGTTCGTCGGCTGCGGATCCTGTAACGCTGCCAATGGCCATCCAGATCCAAAAGCTCGCTGACGCGTCTCTGTGTGAAGCATACAAAGGCGATGCGTCGCCGTTCGGCAAAGCGATGAGCAAACACTGTCGTGATCGGCATCGAGCCGAGTTCGAAGCGCTGCAGGATGAGAAGCCGTTGAGGGCCTGTATCAAGCCAGGGAACGTCATCGACGATGATGTCAGGAAGTGCATGAAAGGAATCTGACCTCACCTTTTTCAGGATTCCCGGTAAGGCAGGATGGCATCCAGATCTGGATACATTGGTTGGGGCATATGGCTAAAACATAGGGTTTACAGGCCTGGAGGCCTGAGACGCAGATTTGTAATATCCGATAACTGTCAGACCCGGATATTGCATCAAGTCGTCTGCCGTAGGATCATCCTCGCCATTCCCGGCCATCAGCAACCGATCCTATGTCAGCGCCTTCGACACCGCACCCTTTATTCGAAACCTATGCCCGATTCGTGGAGTTGAACTTCAGTTCTCTGAAAAGCGAGCTGCCTGCGATCAGGGAGTACCTTGAACAGTTTCCCACTGCACTTCAGGCCGCAGAAAGCTATCGCGCGGTCCGCAGCTTTTTGAAATCCTATGCGGGCAATGAATCTACGTTCAATTCCTACCGCACACACGTTGAGCGTCTTCTGCTGTGGACCCTGCTCAAATCGAACGTTCCCCTGCTGGACATGCGCCGAACCCATGCCGAGGATTTCCTTGAGTTCTGCCTGGCACCCGATCCTTCTTGGATCGGCCCTGTCGTCAAATCCCGTTTTCTGCGCATTGGTGGTCGCAAGAAACTGGCGAGCGACAGTTGTGTATTGAACAGTGATTGGAAGCCTTTCAGTCAGTCCGCCTCCAAGGAAGAGCGGAAACGGGCAAAGGAAGAGAACCGCCCTCTCCTTCAGGAACACTACAAGCCGGCCCAAGGTTCGATCGCCCAGATTTTCGCGGTATGTGGCAGTTTTTTTCAGCACGCAATCGATGAGGGCTTCTGCGAGCACAACCCGTTCAGGGCGGTGAAACAGAAGAGCAAATACAAACAGCGCACCACGGGCGATCATGACACACGAATCCTGACGTCGCTGCAATGGGACTTCGTGCTGGAGACTGCCGAATTGTTGGCGGCGCAGAATGCCAAGTACGAGCGCACATTGTTCATTGTCGCAACGATTTTCGCCATGTACCTGCGCGTTTCCGATCTGGTGGGTCGGGAAAACTGGACGCCGAGCATGGGCGATATGCGCAAGGACGGCGCCGGTAACTGGTGGTATCACGTGGTGGGCAAAGGCAACAAGGCCGGGAAGATCAGTGTCCGGGATGACTATGTCGAGAATTACCTGAAGCGTTGGCGCCTGCACCAGGGGCTTTCTCCTCTGCCCGGGTTCAGGGAAACCACGCCGCTTATCGCTACTCAGCGTGGCCGTGCCGGGTTGTCCGACCGGCATATCAGGCTTTTGCTGCAGGAGGTTTTCGATCGCGCTCTGGAGCGTATGCAGGCCGAGAATTGGCCGGACGAAGATGTCGGTCGTTTGCGCGCCGCATCACTGCATTGGCTGCGACACACCTCGGCGACCTTTGACGCGCCCTACAGAGACATGAAGGACCTGCAGGTCGACTTGAGGCATAACAGCTTGAGCACTACGCAAAACGTGTACTACAACTCTGAGGACGAAAAACGCGCCTATTCGATCAAGCGTTTGCCGATGAAAGAGCGCACTTGATCTGATCGAAGCAGGTGAAGTTAACTTTTTATTTAGCTTGAAAAGGCTGTGTTGATCGTAGCCTGACCCTGGTGGTCAGGCGCTGCCCCGCGCAGTGGGCCTGATCGGAGCCTCGGTCCGGCCAACGGGCTTTTGCACCACGCTGCAGGTATGTATCTTGTGCATAGCCCATGCCCAAACGACATAACCTGCGGATTTTCTGCATGTTAGTCTCGCCGCTCATTTTGAATTGGCGTAGATCGTTATCACCGATGATGGCCAGAACCAGGAAACGCTATGTCCAGAATTTCGCATTTCGCGCTGCGCCGCAATTTCCGTGAGCTGCTGGCTTCCAACGCCTGCGTCGAAACCGCCTCCGTATTTGACCCCATGTCGGCGCGCATCGCGGCGGACCTTGGATTCGAAGTCGGCATTCTTGGAGGCTCGGTTGCATCGCTGCAGGTTCTGGCAGCCCCGGACTTCGCCTTGATTACCCTGAGCGAGTTTGTTGAACAGGCCACGCGTATTGGCCGCGTCGCACAACTTCCCTTCATCGCTGACGCCGACCATGGTTACGGTAATGCGCTTAATGTCATGCGTACCGTTGAGGAACTGGAGCGCGCCGGTGTTGCTGCGCTGACCATCGAAGATACGCTGTTGCCGGCTCAGTTCGGTCGCAAATCCACGGACCTGATCAGCATTGAAGAAGGCATCGGCAAGGTCAAGGCTGCGCTGGAAGCCCGTGTCGATTCCGAGCTGTCGATCATCGCCCGTACCAACGCTGGTGTGTTGCCCGTGGAAGACATCATCGAGCGTACCCAGGCCTATGAAAAAGCGGGCGCAGACGGTATCTGCATGGTCGGAATCAAGGATTTCGATCACCTCGAGCAGATTTCCGAAAAGCTCAGCGTACCGTTGATGCTGGTGACTTACGGCAACCCCAAGCTCAATGACAGTCAGCGCCTGGCGAAACTCGGCGTGCGCGTCATCGTTGCGGGTCACGCCGCTTACTTTGCGTCTATCAAGGCTACATACGACAGTCTGCGCGCTCAGCGTAAAGTGACGCACAGTACGGATAACCTGAGTGCGACTGAGCTGACCCACACCTATACGTTGCCGGAAAGCTATGTGGCCTGGGCAAAAGAGTTCATGGACGTCAAGGAGTGACCCGTCTGCTCTGAGCTGCCCGGCGAACGCTACGGGTAAATGGCAGACCATAAAAAACCCGCCGAAGCGGGTTCTTTTCCATCAAGACCATTCCAACATCCTGTCAGTAGCCTCCTGGCGAATGGTAGATCATCCGTGATCTCTAAAGCACTTCCTGTGCTTCAGTTGATGGATCCAATTTAAGGTTTTGCCGTTGGCATGTATATGGTCGGTTTGCTGAACCGTGTGTAAGCGATTGGCTATAACCGCGTAGGCGCACGGCGTCATCGAATGTGGCCGCAACCTGAGTGCCGCGCTCGAGGTCCTGGGCGTGCGCGTAGTACAGCTCGCCCAATTCCAGCACGGCGGACGCAAGATTCGAAGGCGGCAAACGCAGATAGTGGTTCGGGACCGGCAAAACCTGCAGCGGCACCTTGTCGCCATGAGCGCCTTGGAGCAGATAGTCATCGCCCTCGCCCACTTCACGCAGGAAGGCCTGGGGATCGCCCACGGTCCAGGCGTTACGCGAAGGCAGGCTGGAAAAAGTACTGGCGGAATATTCCGAGCATCGGGCGCGCTATGATGCTCTGGCCTTCGGGCCGCAATGCCACACCGAAACTGCGTGTGTTGATCGACTACATCAAGGACCGCATCGCCACAGTGCCACAGCCGGGTATCCGTTTTGAACAAAAGGCATGAGGCGGGAACTGATGCGCGCGCGCCACTGTGCTTTATCATGGGCACTTTCACCCCGGCGTCCTCTGACGCGCACGCCGCCCAGTCCTCTAGAACAGAGATTCCCATGTCCAGCCAAGACCTCAGCTTCATTCCCGATCCCGATGCGGATTCCATTTCTTCCGACGTCGCCAGCTTCGGCGGCATCACGGTGTCCACGCAGGTCCCGACCCGGGCCGATGGCAGCCTCGAACTGGGCAGCATTACCGCACAAAGCGAGTGCACGCTTGAGGCACTCAAGGTCGCACTGGAACGTGCCGGCAGTTCCATGGACCGGGTCATGCACCTGACCATCTACCTGACCGACATGGCCGACCGCGCGGCCTTCAATGACGTGTACCAGCGCTTCTTTGCCAAACCCTGGCCAGTGCGCGCAGCAGTTGGCGTAGCTGCACTGGCCGTCGAAGGCATGCGCGTGGAAGTCACTGCGATGGCGGCCAGGGCCTAACGCGTAAGCCAGCTCTGCTCTTGCCGAGAACAATAGCTATGGGGATGGGGTGGCTTATCCCCATGCAAGAATGACCCATTGCCAATGAGGGCATGTTTGCCGCCATCGGGCAGCCCACGGATGCCCCTCGGACGTTTCGCCGCTACAATGCGCGCCTTGACCGTGACGATCCGACTAAAAAAACATGTCCCTACCCAAGCATCACCTGGAATTGCTCAGCCCTGCCCGCGATGTCGCCATCGCTCGCGAGGCTATTTTGCACGGCGCTGACGCCATCTATATCGGCGGTCCGAGCTTCGGCGCGCGTCATAACGCCAGCAATGAGGTGAGCGATATCGCTGATCTGGTGGAATTCGCTCATCGCTATCATGCGCGGGTGCTTACCACCATCAATACCATCCTCCACGACAATGAGCTGGAGCCAGCGCGAGCGCTTATCCATCAGTTATATGACGCCGGCGTCGACGCGCTGATCGTCCAGGACCTGGGCGTGATGGAGCTGGATATTCCGCCCATTGAGCTGCATGCCAGCACCCAGACCGACATTCGCACGCTGGCGCGGGCCAAATTCCTCGATCAGGCCGGCTTCTCGCAACTGGTGCTAGCCCGCGAGCTGAACCTGCAAGAGATACGCGCCATCGCCGATGAAACCGATGCGGCGATCGAGTTTTTCATCCATGGCGCGCTGTGCGTTGCCTTTTCCGGTCAGTGCAACATTTCCCACGCCCAGAACGGCCGTAGCGCCAACCGTGGGGATTGCTCCCAGGCCTGCCGCCTGCCGTACACCTTGAAAGACGATCAGGGTCGCGTGGTGGCATTCGAAAAACACCTGCTGTCGATGAAGGACAACAACCAGAGCGCCAACATCCGCGCCCTGGTCGAAGCTGGTGTGCGCTCGTTCAAGATCGAGGGCCGCTACAAGGACATGGGCTATGTGAAGAACATCACCGCCTACTATCGTCAGCGTCTGGACGATGTGCTCGAAGACCGCCCGGATCTGGCCCGCGCTTCCAGTGGTCGCACGGCGCATTTCTTCCTGCCGGACCCGGAGAAGACATTCCACCGCGGCAGCACTGACTATTTCGTCACCGACCGCAAGATCGACATCGGTGCGTTCGACACGCCTACCTTCACCGGACTGCCGGTGGGCGTCGTGGAGAAAGTCGGCAAGCGTGACCTGCAGGTGGTTACTCACGACCCGCTGACCAATGGTGACGGCCTCAACGTGCAGATCAAGCGCGAGGTCGTCGGTTTCCGCGCAAACATTGCCGAACTCAAAAGCGAGTTCGAAGAAGATGGCCAGAAGCGCTACCGCTATCGCGTCGAACCCAACGAGATGCCAGCCGACTTGCATAAGGTTCGCCCAGCCATCCGCTCAATCGCAACCTCGACCACAATTGGCAGCAGGCCCTGCAGAAGACGTCTGCCGAGCGCCGGATTGGCCTGTCATGGCAGGCTCGGCTGCGTGAAGAACGTCTGGAGTTGGTTGCCATCAGCGAAGAAGGCATCAGCGCCAGCGCGGTAATGGAAGGCCCGTTCGGTGTAGCGAACAAGCCCGAGCAGGCACTGGAGCAACTGCGCGACCTGCTCTGTCAACTGGGCACCACCCAGTACCATGCGACTGACGTCAAACTGGATGCGCCGCAGGCGTATTTCATTCCGAACTCGCAGCTTAAAGCCGTGCGGCGCGAAGTCATCGACGCCCTGACCGCTGCCCGGGTTGCCGCTCATCCACGGGGCGGGCGCAAAGCTGAAACCAGCCCGCCGCCGGTTTACCCGGATTCACACCTTTCCTTCCTGGCCAACGTCTACAACCAGAAAGCTCGCGACTTCTACCATCGCCACGGGGTCAAGCTGATCGATGCGGCGTACGAAGCCCACGAAGAGGCCGGCGAAGTGCCGGTGATGATTACCAAGCATTGCCTGCGGTTCTCGTTCAACCTGTGCCCGAAACAGGCCAAAGGTGTTACAGGAGTAAAAACCAAGGTCGCGCCGATGCAGCTGATTCACGGCGACGAGGTGCTTACCCTGAAATTCGATTGCAAGCCGTGCGAGATGCACATCATTGGCAAAATGAAAGGCCACATCCTTAACTCGCCTCAGCCCGGCAGCGTGCCGGTGGTGGGTCACATCAGCCCGGCCGATTTGCTGAAAACCATATCCCGCGCTCCACACTGAGCCCCTACCGAGCGCGTCGTCATGGCGCGCTCAGCGGCGCGCCAGTTCGTGGCGCGTGCATCCTTCGTAATACACCTGCCTCACGCCTTCGGGTCGCAGTCGTGACGGGCTGTCATAGGTCTGTTCTGTGATCCCCAACGCGCTCATGCGCATCCACTGTTGGGGAAAGTGCCGTGCCTGCAGCTTCTTGCGTGCTCCATAGAGTGTCAGCCCCGAGAGTTTGTACTGCTGCGCGGTGTTGGCAATACCTGCGCCCCAAGTGCATAGCTCGCGCTCTTTCTTGCTAAGATCCCTCGCTAATGCGGAGCCCACGAAACCTGTAAAGATGAAAAGCGCTAGAACAAACTTGATAGTCGGCATGAAGTTTCAAGGCTAACGTATTGAACAAGCGCGGATTCTGCCGATAGCGGGAGTGTTCAGGGGCCAGCAAAATGCCTCCTTTCGCCAACAGCCGACCAATGACAGGTCTTGCACGTGAAAACCAGGCAGGCAAAATCATCATTGAGCCACCAAAGCCCGCGCCGCCTGCTACCTTGTAAAGGTGACAGGTGAACCTTATCGACTGCTGACCGGTCGATAGATGCACCTCTGGTCAGGCCCCCGATTACCCTTGCGGTGAATCGATCTGACCAGCTTTATTTTCAGAAGGACCGTCCATGATTCCAATTCAACGTATCGCCTGGCTCAAAGCATGGGGAGCCCATGGTTTCACGGCCACTGGCGTCGTCCTCGCGTTTCTCGCCACCATCGCCCTGTTCGACAACCAGCCCAAGGCCTGCCTGTTGTGGCTGGGTATTGCCCTGATCGTGGATGGGCTGGACGGTTCACTGGCGCGCAAGCTCAATGTGCAATCGGTACTGCCGCATTTCGACGGCTCGGTACTGGACCTGGTGATCGATTATCTGACGTATGTGTTCATCCCTGCGCTGTTCATTTACCGCTACATTCCTCTGCCCGACTACACCCTGCTTCTGACGATTTCGGTCATTCTGGTGTCGTCGCTGTTCTGCTTCTGCAATACCGAAATGAAAAGCAAGGACAACTATTTTCAGGGCTTCCCGGCGGCATGGAATGTGGTGGCGTTGTGTATCTACATCCTGTCCCCTGCGCCGTGGCTGACGTTCATTACGGTGATCTGCCTGGCACTTTTGACCGTGACCCGGATGAAATTCCTCCATCCGTTTCGTGTGCGCCGTTTCATGCCGATCAATATCGCCGTCACCAGCGTATGGTTCCTGTGCAGCTTCCTGCTGGTGATCAATCATCCGTACAACGGCTCGTGGGTTCTGACCCTGTGGCTGTTGATGTCAGCGTACTTCCTGGGTATCTGTATCTGGCGCACGTCGCTTGAGTGGATCGACAAGGCGCGTTATTAAACTGATGGCCTCATAAAACAAAAAAAGCAGCCGAGGCTGCTTTTTTTGTGTCCGCACACTTTGACTGTGCGCGCGTTACATCAGGTCGTATACCCCAAAGGCAGCTGCGTAGTGGACTTGATCTGCTCCATGGCGAAACTCGAACTCATGTCGGTAATACCCGACAGCTGAATCAGCTTTTTGTACACCGTGTCGTAGCCGGCAATGTCTGGTACGACGATACGTAACATGTAATCCGTATCGCCCGCCATCCGATAGCATTCGACCACTTCCGGCAGCGTAGCAATCAGTTCGTGAAAACGGCCCAGCCAGTCGGCGTTGTGCTGGTTGGTACGAATGGCCGCGAATACCGTCACTGCGACGTTCAACTGGGCGGGGTCCAGCAGCGCCACTCGGCTGCGAATCATGCCCTGCTCTTCAAGCTTCTGAACCCGGCGCCAGCACGCGGTGCTGCCAAGCCCGATGCTATCGGCTATTTCTGCAATGGGGCGGGTACAGTCGGTCTGCAAGATGCCGAGAATCGCCTGATCGAATTTGTCCATCTGAGGATGCCGTCTTTAAGGGGTGGTTATGACTGATGGTGATAACGATAAGCCAATATGAGCGGATGCTGGAAAGATATTCCTGGAATCCAGGTCCTTGTAGAAAATAAATCTAATACGCAGACGAAATAGCGTCCAGTAATCAATTTTTTTTCACATGCGCGCTAGTAGTATTTTCTGCATTACGGACAGCGCGGATTTCTCTTCCCATGAGCACACTTCCTTGTTACTTGGATTACGCGGCGACAACGCCTGTTGATGATCGCGTCATTCAGGCGATGGTCACCTGTCTTGGCCGCGAAGGCACCTTCGGTAACCCGGCCTCCAATTCCCACGCCTATGGCAATCTGGCGCGTCAGGCGGTAGAGCTGGCGCGGCGGCAGGTCGCTGAATTGGTGGGCGCCTCGGCAGACTCGCTGATCTGGACCTCCGGTGCCACCGAATCCAATAACCTGGCCATCAAAGGCATCGCGCAGAGCGCACAGGGCGCACGCCGTCACCTGATCACCAGCCGTATAGAACACAAGGCAGTCATCGACACCGTGCGCCAGTTGGAGCAAGCAGGTTTTCCGGTCACCTGGCTTGATCCGGACAGTGATGGCTTGATCCAGCCCGAGGCGGTACGCCAAGCGCTGCGGGACGACACGTTGCTGGTGTCGCTGATGCTGGTCAACAACGAACTGGGTACGCTCACCGACATCGCTGCCATTGGCAAAATGGTGCGTGAGCACGGCGCGCTCTTGCATGTCGATGCGGCGCAGGGGGCTGGCAAGGTCGCCATTGACCTGAATGCGCTGCCTGTGGACCTGATGTCTTTTTCCGCCCACAAAATCTATGGCCCCAAAGGCATTGGCGCGCTGTATGTCGGCGAGCGCGCTCGGCCGTGGCTCGCCGCGCAGATTCACGGTGGCGGGCATGAGCAGGGTTTCCGCTCAGGCACCCTGGCGACCCACCAGATAGTTGGCATGGGCGCTGCCTATGCGTTAGCGGCGGCAGAAATCGAGGAAGAAGTGCAGCGCATCAGTTTACTGTCCGATCAACTGCGTGACGGGCTGCTGCAATTGCCGGGGGTGCTTCTTAATGGTGATCCGCAACAGCGTGTTCCGCATACGCTGAACATCTGCGTCGACAAGCCAGGCTTTAACGCCATGAGCCTGTCCAGCGAACTGGCGGTTTCCTCGACATCCGCCTGCAATTCAGCCAGCAGCGGTGCATCCCATGTACTGCTCGCTATGGGATTGACACCTGCGCTGGCGGGCAGCAGTTTGCGCCTGAGCCTGGGACGTTACACCCAGGCGACGGATATCGAGACGGCCATTGCGGTTATCGCAGCCCGGCTCCACAGCCCGTCCACCACGTTCTGGTGAGTGCAGGGAAAGCAGCCTTCCCACGGTGCTTTCCCATAAGAACGCTCGTGATATTCAGCCACTGTCTCTGGCACAATCGCCGCTGGTTTTTTCGAGACAGTCACGAGCATGGATTTGAACAGCGTTTATCAGCGCCTGAACACCGGCAGTAAAAAGTGGAGCCACTACCCCAACGACGTGTTGCCGATGTGGGTGGCGGACATGGACTTTCCGGTGGCCGAGCCGATCCTGCAGGCACTCAAAGGCCGTCTGGAACATCCACTGCTCGGCTATTCGGTGGCGCAGGACGCGTTGCGCCAAACACTGGTAACGCATCTGGCCAATCACTACGACTGGCACATCCTGCCTGAAGACCTGGTGTTCCTGCCCGGTGTCGAGCCCGGGGTCAACATGGCCTTGAATACTCTGGCGCCCAGCGGCAGCGGCGTACTGGTGCAGACCCCCAACTACGCGCCGTTACTGAGTGCGCCAGCAAACTGGAAGCTACCGCGTGTCGATCTGCCTTTTCGTGCCGACGCCAACGGTCAGTACCCCACTGATCTGGCGGCGCTGTACAAGGCCCTGCCAAGCGTCGGTTCGTTGCTGCTGAGCAACCCGCACAACCCGCTGGGCAAAGTCTTCGACCGCGAGGAACTGCGTGCCATCGGCGATGCCTGTGTGCAACATGATGTACTGATCATTTCCGATGAAATCCATGCCGATATCCTGTTCGACGGTCGTCGTCACACGCCAATCGCCGCACTTGATCCCGAAATCGCTGCCCGCTGCGTCACCCTGATGTCCGCCAGCAAGGCATGGAACATCGCGGGGATGAAAACCGCTTTTGCGGTGATCCAGAATGCCGAATTGCGCGAACGCTTTAACGAAGGGCGAATGGGGCTGGTCGACAGCGTCAACGTCCTTGGACTGGAGGCGACCCAGGCGGCATACCGTCACGGCGCACCATGGTTAGCCCACGTGAACGCGTATCTGCAGGACAATCGCGATTATCTGGCCGATGCCATAAAGACGCGCTTCCCTGGTATCCACATGAACCTGCCGCAGAGCACTTATCTGGCCTGGCTGGACTGCTCCGCGCTGGACATCGAGCACCCGCAGCGGTTCTTTCTCACTCAAGCCAAAGTAGCGCTCAGCGAAGGTCTGGAGTTCGGCGATAACTGCGGCCAGTTCGTACGCCTGAATTTCGGCTGCCCACGGCCGATGCTCGAAGAAGCGCTGTTGCGCATGGAGCGAAGTCTGCAGCAGCTACGTGACCGCTGACTCGCACCCGGCCGATGAAAACCCTTGTGAAGCCATCGAGCGCGGCAGCCACCCTGCCCGCTCGACTTTTACGCCTCAGTAACCCAGCGAAAGCCCGGTACTGCGACGAGGGTCATTGGCCCCGTAGAAACGGTTATTGCCAACCGGTTTGCCGCCCAGTGAAGGCGCGCCCACTAGAATGGCAGCCAGATGATTGGCGTCCTGTGGCCCGGCGAACGTGTGGCCCCAGCTCTCGAGAATCTTCTGGGTGTCAGGACTGACCGCAAAATTCTCAAGGTTGGTGGTTTCCGGCATCCATTGCTGGTGGAAACGAGGGGCATCGACCGCTTCCTGAATGTTCATGCCGTAGTCGATGACGTTGAGCATGGTCAGCAGGGTCGCGGTGATGATCCTGCTACCACCCGGTGTGCCCACGACCATGACGGCTTTGCCATCCTTGGTGACGATGGTCGGGCTCATCGAAGACAGCGGCGTCTTGCCCGGCGCGATGGCATTGGCTTCGCCCTGGATCAGGCCGTACATGTTCGGCACACCGACCTTGGAGGTGAAGTCGTCCATTTCGTCGTTGAGGATCACCCCGGTCTTGCTCGCCATAACACCGGCACCGAACCAGTCGTTGAGCGTGTAGGTGACCGACACTGCGTTCCCCCATTTGTCGACGATCGAATAGTGCGTGGTGTTGTTGCCTTCGTGTGGCGCCACGCCCGGCTTGATCTCTTGCGAGATGCCCGCCTTCTGGGGCTCGATGGCAGCGCGCAGCTTGGCGGCGTAGTCACGATTGAGCAGATGGTCGATGGGGTTTTTCACAAAATCCGGGTCGCCAAGGTAACTGTTGCGATCGACGTAGGCGTGACGCATGGCCTCGATCTGGTAGTGCAGACCCTGAGCCGAGTGGTAGCCCAGCTCCTTCATCGGATAGCCTTCGAGGATGTTCATGATTTCGCAGATCACCACTCCGCCCGAGCTTGGAGGCGGCGCGGAAACCACGTGGTAGCCGCGGTAGTCACACTCGATGGGTGCCAGCTCACGGGTCTTGTACCTGTCCAGATCGGCCTGGACGAGAATGCCCTTGCCCGCCTGACTGGAGTCGACGATCGCCTTGGCGACCCAGCCCTTGTAGAAACCGTCGGTGCCTTTGGCCGAAATTTCCTCAAGGGTTTTTGCCAGGTCCTTCTGCACCAGCTTGTCACCCACCTGCAGCGGCTCGCCCTTGTTCAGAAAGATCGTGCCCAGGTCTTTTGCATCAGCCTTGAACTCGTCGGTGGCGGTGTGCAGCAGATCGACATCACCCTGCTCCAGCGCAAACCCTTCATCAGCCAGCTTGATTGCCGGGGCGATGACCTCTTGGCGCTTCTTGGTGCCGTATTTGCTCAGCGCCAGCTCCATACCCGAAACCGTACCCGGCACGCCAACGGCCAGATGGCCTTTGGAACTCAGGTCGGGAACGACGTTGCCGCTCTTATCCAGGTACATGTTAGCGGTGGCAGCCTGTGGCGCTTTTTCGCGGAAATCGAGAAACGTCTTGCGTCCGTCTGCCAACTGGATGGTCATGAAACCGCCACCCCCGAGGTTGCCTGCGGCCGGGTATACCACTGCCAGCGCATAGCCCACAGCTACGGCGGCATCCACTGCGTTGCCACCTGATTTCAGAACGTCCACACCCACGTGTGTGGCCAGATGCTGCGCGGTGACCACCATGCCGTTTTCAGCGGCCACCGGCGCCACGGAAGCTGCATAGGAAGAGGAAAAAACAAGGGTGAGCGTCGTCGCAATCAGCGACTTGGCCAAGGGTTCATGCTTCATGTGTCGACTCTCTTTGTTCTTTTGAGTGGGGAACAGCATTGACAGGGCGAGACTCGATGGGTGGACATCCTTTTGTGCTTCGCCCGGCATCCTTGCAACTGCAGATGCACATTTGTTTGAGCACGCTGGACAGCGGCAGCGCGGCCTGTGACGGTCAAGCACTGCCGGGACAAAATAGCCCCTTGCGCAAAAGTTACCTAGCGCCAATGACAGGTTATTTCAGATAAATCCCCGATTTTACTGGGACGTGCGTCCCACAGCGCATAGGCAGACCTTTCCTTCAAAGCGCATATCCGCGTAACCTCGGGTCTGCGCGCGGACACCGATGACCTGTCCGGTGAGTGCCTCGGCGCGCTGCCATTGAATGTCATTGATCCACCTATAAGGCCCTGCCTGGTGAAAATCCTCCCGTTCGCAGTACACCCGAGCTGATGGCCAGAACCTTTCGTTCACTGGCCGTCTACAACTTCCGGATCTGGTCCATCGGCGCGATCGTATCCAACATCGGCACCTGGATGCAGCGCACGGCGCAGGACTGGCTGGTGCTCACTCAGCTTACCGAACAGAACGCCACGGCACTTGGCATCGTCATGGCCCTGCAGTTCGGGCCCATGCTTTTGCTGCTGCCGTTGAGCGGTGTCGCGGCAGACCATATGGATCGGCGCAAACTGCTGATCGGGACGCAATTGGCGTTCGCTGCTTCGTCCCTGGGATTGGGCCTGCTGACGATCACCGGGCATGTGCAGTTGTGGCATGTGTACTTCTTCGCGCTGGTCTCGGGTTGTGTGGCAGCTATAGACGCCCCGGCCAGACAGACCTTCGCTTCCGATCTGGTCGATGAGTCCCATCTGAGCAACGCCGTGGCCCTCAACTCGCTGTCGTTCAACGCTGCGAGGATGATTGGCCCGGCGGTTTCCGGCTTATTGATTCCGTTGGTGGGCAACGGCTGGGTGTTCCTGCTCAACGTACTGGCCTTCGCCTTGATGATCGGCTCGCTGTGCAGCCTGCGTACCGCTGAGTTACACGTGCGCGAGCGCCCTCCCAGGGCTCGTGGGCAGATGGCAGAAGGGTTTCGCTACGTATGGGGCCGGCCCGATCTCAAGGCAATCATGTTGATGCTGTTTCTGGTCGGTACCTTTGGCCTGAACTTCCCGATCTACATCTCAACCATGGCGGTGACGGTTTTCAGCGCGGACGCGGCTCACTACGGCTTGCTGACCTCGCTCATGGCCGTTGGCTCGGTGACTGGCGCCCTGCTTTCAGCCCGTCGGGCGCATCCGACGCCGCTGCTGATATTGCGCGCCTGCACACTGTTTGGCGGGTGTTTTCTGGTGGCTGCAATGATGACCAACTTCTGGGCATTTGGCCTGTTGTTGTTCGTGCTGGGGATTTCGGCGCAAACCTTCACCACATCGACCAACAGCATGGTGCAGCTGTCGACCGAACCGCTTATGCGCGGCCGGGTCATGGCGATTTTACTGGCGACGACGCTGGGAGGAACGCCAGTCGGCGCGCCAATCGTGGGCTGGGTCGCCGACCTGTTCGGCCCTCGCTGGGCCATGGCGATCGGCGCCGCTTCGGGGTTATGTGCAGCACTGGTGTGGTTCCGCCACCTGCGGGCTGCGAAGAAAGCCGCCGCGGCCTGAGTCAGAACACAATCACCCTGTAGAAGCGAATTCATTCTGGGCGGCACTCCGACGAGACGGCGGCATGGGTGCCACATCTCCATTGTCTGCCAGCCCTTTCGCGAATGAATTCGCTCCCCACAGAGGCGCTGCCAACTCCGGGCCTTCCTTCAAGATGCAACACGCAACACGCAACACGCAACACGCAACCTGCAGGAGCAGCTTGCAGCCTCACCGGCTTCCAAAAGGACCGTGCGGCTCGGCAGACTGTGGGTAATGAAGGCTTCAACGCCTGTTAGAACCAACGGTCGTTACGTTTGCGGCCGCGAGTGAGCGCCGGCAGGACCAGCCCCAGCAACAGGCCCCCACCGGCGATGCTGCCGCCGTAAACCATGTAGCGCATCAGCACCTGGTTGTTCTCGTCACCCAGCTTGGCCTGAGTCGAGCGCAATTCCGATTGCGCATCGGTCAATTGACCATTGAGGTCCTTGGTGCGGGCTTCCAGCTCATCCACCAGTTTCTTGCGCGAATCCAGCGTCTCCTGCATGCCCTGAACCTTGGTTTTCCAGTCGTCGTCGATGCTTTTCAGCTTTGCGCTGAGGTCAGCGACCTCCTGCGTCAGTTGCGGCAAGCGCTCGGTCTGGCCCGGCACTTCCTGCAGGTCACTGGATGGAATCCACACCGTATCCCCGGAATTGCCGCGCACCTGGCTATAGTCGCCCTGGGTGCTCACCAGGTCGACCTTCTGCCCGGATTTGAGCGTGCCGACTATGCGATAACCGTCGGTGGGGCCGCTGCGAACATAGGTGCTTAAGGTATCGCTGACCCAACGATCCTTGGCCTCGGCCTGGACTTCACCTGCTACGCCAACGGTCAACATGACTCCCAGCAAGCCGGCACTGAGCAAACGGCGTCGAGCGCCCGGCAGCAGAGAGGTGTGAGAACTGGAAATTGACACTGGACGAGATAGAGACATGAGGAATCTTCGACAAATGAAAAAGAAAGGCCGGATGGACGGGCCGCATGCGATGGATAAAAGGCTGACCAGCAGCCACGCGCAAAACGCTGAAGCTACAGGAAGAATGCAACTGCGCGCGGAGTCTGCAGCCAGACTCGAAAACCTGAATGCACCGACGCCTCGTGACCCGGTGCACGACGCGCGCAGTGGTCAACAGACCGTGCAAATCGAATCAGGTTCACTACCGGGAGGTGACGTTCGTCTGGGAGGGAATGTAGCAAAGGCGCTTTTTTGCAAGATGGGATGGAGCTCGAAAGCCATGGGGCAGGCATCTATTCAGTGCCTGCCCCACTCCCGCTGTTTAATCCACGGGTGATTGAAGGATCAAGCTTCCTGGTCCCTGACCGGCTTGAGAATCACTACCCCCAAAGGTGGCAGATTCAACGCAAGGGACATCGCTTGGCCATGACTTTTCTCGTTTTGGGCCACTACACCGCCGCCATTGCCTACGTTGGAACCGGCGTACGCCTCGGCGTCGGAGTTGAGCACCTCGGCCCACTTGCCGCCAAATGGCACGCCGACGCGATAGTCCTGGCGAGGCACCGGTGTCAGGTTGGCGACCACCAGCAGTGGTTCGCCATCCTTGCTCCAGCGCAGGTAGGCGTAGACGCTATTGCCCGCGTCATTACCGATCACCCACTGGAAGCCCTGCGGTTGGCAATCCTGTTCGTGCAGCGCTTTTTCCCTGCGATACAACCGGTTGAGTTCGCCCACCAATTTGTGTACGCCCTTGTGGTCACCGTATGCCTTGTTGTTGTCAACGCCGAGGAAATGCCAGTCCAACTCGGTGTCGTGGTTCCACTCGCGCCACTGCCCGAATTCGCAGCCCATGAACAACAGCTTCTTGCCCGGATGCGTCCACATGAAGGTGAGGTAGGCCCGCAGGTTGGCGAATTTCTGCCAACGGTCGCCGGGCATCTTGTCGATCAGCGAGTGTTTGCCGTGCACCACTTCGTCGTGGGAGATCGGCAGGATGAAACGCTCGGACCACGCATACACCAGCCCGAAGCTGAGCTTGTCATGGTGATGCTGACGATGAATCGGGTCCTGCTCGACGTACTCCAAGGTGTCGTGCATCCAGCCCATGTTCCACTTATACGAGAAGCCCAGGCCGCCTTCCTGCGTCGGTCGCGTGACGCCCGGCCAGGAAGTGGATTCCTCGGCGATCACTAGCGCACCGGGGGCTTCCAGGGCAACCACCTCGTTGAGGTGGCGCAGAAAGTCGATCGCTTCCAGGTTCTCCCGACCGCCATAGCGATTTGGCACCCACTCCCCGGCTTTGCGCGAATAGTCGCGGTATAGCATCGAGGCCACGGCATCCACGCGCAAACCATCGATGTGAAAGTTCTTCAGCCAGTGCAGCCCGGACGCGATCATGAATCCATGGACCTCGGTGCGGCCCAGGTTATAGATCAGCGTGTTCCAGTCCTGGTGAAAGCCCTCGTGAGGGTTGCCATATTCATACAGCGCTGTGCCGTCGAACTGCGCCAGACCGTGGGTGTCGGTCGGGAAATGCGCAGGCACCCAGTCGAGGATGACACCGATATCGGCACGGTGACAGGCATCCACGAAGGCTGCGAAATCCTCAGGCGTGCCATAACGAGCACTCGGTGCGAACTGCGAAAGCAGCTGGTAACCCCACGAGCCTCCGAACGGGTGCTCCATGATTGGCATCAATTCGATATGGGTAAAGCCCAGATCCTTGATATACGGAATCAGCTTTTCTGCCAGCTCGTGCCAGTTGTACGGGCGATCCGGCTCATCTTCACCGCCGTGGTGCCACTGCCACGAGCCGACGTGCAGTTCGTAGATCGACAGCGGTTGGTGAATGTCGTGCTTGTCACCACGGCCCTGCATCCATTCGCCATCCTGCCACTCGAAGCTCAGCGGCTTGGCGACTTTCGATGCGGTCGCCGGGGGCAGCTGGGTGGCCAGCGCCATCGGGTCAGCCTTGAGCGGCAAAATGCCGTGCTGCCCGAGGATTTCGTATTTGTAGGCCTCACCGGGTGCCAGACGCGGAATGAAGATCTCCCACACGCCGGAGGGATAACGCACACGCATCGGGTGACGCCGGCCGTCCCAGCTGTTGAAATCGCCGACCACCGAAACCCGGCGCGCATTGGGTGCCCAGACCGAGAAACGCACGCCATCGACGCCGTCCACGTTCTTGACCTGTGCGCCAAAGGCCGCGCTCAGATCGCGGTGGTTGCCCTCAGCGAACAGATAAAGGTCCATTTCGCCCAGCAACTGTCCGAAACTGTACGGGTCTTCGGTGATCTGCTCGCCGGTGGCCCACTGAATTTTCAGCAGGTAGGGTTCGCGCACGGGAAAGTGGCCGGCGAAAAAGCCCGGTTTGTCAGTCATTCCCAGCTCGCCCAGGTCACGCTCACCGTCGCGAGACAGCACACGCACGCTCAGGGCATTGGGCAGATAGGCGCGAATTACCTGGCCATCCTTACCATCGCTGTGGGGGCCAAGCATGGAGAACGGGTCGCGATGTTCGGCGCGGATCAACGCGTCCATATCGCTGGCGCCGGGCAACAACTGGTGGTTACCTTTGCCGAATTGGTCAGACGCACTCATTTTATTCTCCATCAGACAAGTCCAGCAGCCCGCGCAGACCTTGAAGCGGAACCGACAACCATGTCGGACGATTCTCGGCCTCGTAGGCCACTTCATAAGCGGCTTTTTCCAGGGTGAACAGCGCCAGCGCGGCCGCCTCTCCCTTGCTCTCTTTCCAGGCATGGGCAACGCCGACGGTTGCTGCTTTGTAGCCGTCGAGGAATGCTTCACGGGCCTGCTTCAAATACGTTTCGGCAACGCGTGTACGCGCCGCTGTGGTCGCAGCCGAGGTGTCAGCGCTATGGGCGTTTCGTACCGCCATGGCGGCAGCGTAGTCGAAAGAGCGCAACACGCCGCTGACGTCTTTGAACGGGCTGTACTTGGCCCGGCGTTCCTGCAGTGGACGCGCCGGTTCACCCTCGAAGTCGATCAGATACGCATCCCCTTTGACCACCAGCATTTGCCCCAGGTGCAAGTCTCCGTGTACCCGCATGCGCAAGCCGCCAACCGACTGTTTGGCCAGGATTTGCACCTGGGCCAGCAGCGCTTTGCGTTGGCTCAGCAATTCACTGACCAACTGCTGATCGCCCGGTTCCAGTGTATTGCGATGTTGCTCGAGCAAATCCAGTGCCCGGTCGATCTGGGCACCCACACTCCTGGCTGAAGCTTGGCTATCCTTGACGCTGGTGACTTCGGTCTTGAAGTCCGGGTTATCGGTCGGCTTGCTGAGCACCACATGCATCTCACCCAGGCGCTGACCGAGCAGGCCGGCAAAATCCTTGAGTTCAAGCAAAGCGTTGGCGTGTTGTTCCAGATTCGATGAACCCCGCGCCATTTCATCGCGCACCGCACGCTCAAGGTTGTTCTGCGTCCACTCCCAGGCATCGCCCTGATTGCTCAGATAACCCTGGGCGATCATCAACAGGTTGCTTTCGCCCTGATGGTCGACACGCACCACTGCACCCAGCAGCGGTGATATATGCTCGTAACCGGCCTCGGTCAGATAGGCGCCCATCTCCAGTTCAGGATGGGTCCCGGCCGCTACCCGCCGGATCATCTTCAGCACCAGAGCGTTGCCAACCACCACCGAGCTGTTGGATTGCTCTGCAGACAGGTAACGCACCGGGGACTCATCGTTGAATCCCAGCGCAGCCAGCTTCGACGTTTGCTGGAAACGCAACTCGCCGTCGGTGGTGGAAAGCACGGTTTGATCCTGCATACCTTTGATCACCGATCGAATGAAAGGCTCCAGGGTAAACGCATCAGTGATCAGGCCGACCTGACGCCCCCGCCGCACTCGGGCCAGGGCCAGTTGCTGCGGCAAGGCGCTGTTGAAATCGTCTTCGGCAAGGAACCCGAACGGTAGTTGATAACGCGCCACGTCGGTTCCGGAAGTGACCTCGATCTCACTGAGCAGTACCGGACGCTGCTCGCTGCCAAAGCGCACGGCATAGGCGATGTTCACCTTGTCGATGGCCGTACCCTTGCCCGCGAACCAGCGGCGCTTGGGCAGGTAGACCGACAGCGAGGTCTGCTCCATGGTCTTGCGTAACGGCTCCTCGAGAAGCTCTTCCATGCGTTTCTTGAGGACCAGGGTTGGGAAGTCCGGCATGCTTTCGGCCGGTTCGACGTGCCAGCTGGGCATTTGATTCTCCGCGGCCAGCAGGAACCAGTAGAAGCCGTAAGGCGGCAACGTCAGCAGGTAATTGAGCTGGCCGATAGGTGGAAAGGCACTGCCGCCGAGCATTTCTACCGGCACGGTACCGGCATATGGGGACAGTTCGAGTTCAGCTGCCTGGGACGCGGCGGAAACGTTGGCAACGCACAAAATTATTTCAGTCTTGCCGTCCGCCCCGGTGTATTCGCGGGTATAGGCCAGGATCCGCCGATTGCTCGGGGAAAGCATTTTCAGGGTGCCGCGTCCGAACGCCTTTTGCTGCTTGCGCACGGAAAGCATGCGCCGGGTCCAGTTCAGCAGGGAATGCGGGTCATGGTCCTGAGCTTCGACGTTGACCGACTGATAGCCATACAGCGGGTCCATGATCGGAGGCAGCACCAGGCTTGCCGGGTTGGCCCTGGAGAAGCCACCGTTACGGTCTATCGACCACTGCATGGGCGTGCGCACACCATCCCTGTCGCCGAGGTAGATGTTGTCGCCCATGCCGATTTCGTCGCCGTAATACAGGGTCGGCGTGCCTGGCATGGACAGCAGCATGCTGTTGAGCAGCTCTACCCTGCGTCGGTCGCGCTCCAGCAACGGTGCCAGACGGCGGCGGATGCCCAGATTGATCCGGGCGCGGCGGTCAGAGGCGTAGTAATTCCAGAGATAGTCGCGCTCACGATCAGTGACCATCTCCAGGGTCAGCTCATCGTGGTTACGCAGAAAAATAGCCCATTGGCAGTTTTCCGGAATTTCCGGGGTCTGGCGCAGGATGTCGGTAATCGGGAAGCGGTCTTCCTGGGCAACGGCCATGTACATGCGCGGCATCAGCGGAAAGTGAAACGCCATGTGGCATTCGTCACCGTCCTTGCCCTTGCGCTCGCCAAAATACAGCTGCGTGTCTTCGGGCCACTGATTAGCCTCAGCCAGCAGCATGCGGTCAGGGTAATTAGCGTCGATTTCGGCACGAATCTGCTTGAGCACGTTGTGCGTCTCTTGCAGGTTTTCGTTATTGGTGCCATCACGCTCGATCAAGTAAGGAATCGCGTCCAGCCGCAGGCCGTCGATGCCCATGTCCAGCCAGTAGCGCATGACTTCAAGGACCGCCTTCATCACCTGCGGGTTGTCGAAGTTCAGGTCCGGCTGGTGCGAGTAGAAACGGTGCCAGAAGTACTGGCCGGCCACCGGGTCCCAGGTCCAGTTGGATTTCTCGGTGTCGAGAAAGATGATCCGCGTGCCGTCGTACTTCTGGTCATCATCGGACCAGACGTAGAAGTCGCGGGCCTTGGAGCCTTTCTTTGCCTGACGCGCACGCTGAAACCAAGGGTGCTGGTCCGAAGTGTGGTTAATGACCAGTTCGGTGATCACTCGCAGTCCACGCTTGTGCGCTTCTGCGATGAATTTTTTGGCATCGGACATATTGCCGTAATCGCTGTGTACCCCGCGATAGTCCGAAATGTCGTAACCGTCGTCGCGGCGCGGCGAAGGATAGAACGGAAGCAGCCAGATAGTGTTGACGCCAAGCTCGGCAATGTAGTCCAGCTTGGCGATGAGGCCAGGGAAATCGCCGATGCCATCGTCGTTGGAGTCGAAGAACGATTTCACGTGAACCTGGTAAATCACCGCGTCCTTGTACCAGAGCGGGTCTTCGATAAAGGCAGCATTCCGGGGTTTCTTCGCCATCACCACATCCTTTTAATTATTGATTGGTGGCCTTGATGCGCCAGATGCCAAACGGCTGGTAGGACGGGTCGATGCGCATGAACTGCGTCTTGCCGTACCAGGTCCAGCTGTGCCCGGTCATCAAGTCTTCACCCAGTGTTGCGGCGTCGTCGGACAGGCCCATTTCCCACAGCGGCAATTCAAAATGCGCTTCCTGGACATTGTGCGGGTCGAGACTGACTGCGATCAGCACAAAGTTGCTGCCGTCGGCGCTGCGCTTGCCGAAATACAGGATGTTGTCATTCCAAGCGGTGTAGACGCGCAGGCCCAAGTGACTTTGCAGCGCCGGATTCTGACGACGAATGCGGTTGAGCTGAGCGATTTCGGCAATGATGTTGCCTGGCGCGGTGTAGTCACGAGGGCGGATTTCGTATTTTTCCGAATCCAGGTACTCCTCTTTACCCGGCACCGGCGCTGACTCGCACAACTCGAACCCCGAATACATACCCCACAGACCTGAGCCCATGGTCGCCAGCGCTGCACGAATCAGGAAGCCTGGGCGACCTGAGTCATGAAGGAAGCGCGGGTTGATGTCCGGCGTGTTGACGAAAAAGTTCGGCCTGTAGCATTCACGCCACGGCGACTCGTTGAGTTCGGTGAAGTACTGGCTCAGTTCGGCCTTGGTGTTGCGCCAGGTGAAGTAGGTGTAGCTCTGCGAGTAACCGACCTTGCCCAGACGCGCCATCATCGCAGGCTTGGTAAAGGCTTCAGCGAGAAACATCACTTCAGGGTGCTGCGCCCGAATGTCAGCGATCATCCACTGCCAGAACGGCAGGGGCTTGGTATGCGGATTATCGACGCGGAAGATCTTCACCCCTTCCTTGACCCAGCCCAGCACGACGTCACGCAGCTCCAGCCACAGGCTTGGAATGGCATCCGGTGCATAGAAGTCAACGTTGACGATGTCCTGATATTTCTTTGGCGGGTTCTCGGCGTAACGGATGGTGCCGTCGGGACGCCAGGAGAACCAGCCCGGATGCTCCTTGAGCCACAGGTGGTCTTGCGAACACTGAATGGCGAAGTCCAGCGCGATTTCCAGACCGTGCTCGGCTGCGGCCGCCACCAGTTTGCGGAAGTCTTCACGGGTGCCGAGCTGCGGATGAATGGCGTCGTGGCCGCCGTCGGCGCTGCCGATGGCGTATGGGCTGCCCGGATCGTCTGGACCGGCTTTAAGCGAATTGTTCGGGCCTTTGCGGTGAGCACGGCCAATCGGATGAATCGGCGGGAAGTACAGGACGTCGAAGCCCATGTCGCGAATCATTGGCAGGCGGCTGTGCACGTCGTTGAAGGTGCCGTGGCGGCTTTTTTCGTCAGTGATCGAGCGTGGGAACAGCTCGTACCAGCTGGCGAACTGGGCCAGCTCGCGCTCAACGTCCAACGGGAAGTCAAGGCTGCGGCTGAGAAAGGCATGATTATCAGCCTTGGCCATGATCGCTTTGGTTTCACTGTGCAGCAGCAATGCCACCTGCGCTTCGTGTTCGGTGTTTTCGCCGAAACGCTTCAACAGACTGTCCAGTTGCCCGCGCAGCTCATGCTGGCTGCGCTCTGCAGCGTGTTGCAGATGCAGGCGCCCTTCTTCCAGCTCCAGGTCGATGGAGACGCCAGCGGCATATTTCTTTTCCAGCTCGTAGCGGTAGCTGCCGAATTGGTCGATCCAGGCTTCAAGCCGGAACACATAGCGGCTCACCGACGTCGGGGTGAACTCACCGACCCAGCTGTCATTGCCCAGCTCGCGCATGGGCGCCTGCTGCCACTGCTGCTCATCGGCTGCGCGATAGCGAATGAGTACCGATATTTTGTCGTGGCCGTCAGCGAAAACCTTGCTGGTGACAGCCACCGCCTGGCCGACGGTGGCCTTGGCCGCAAGCTGCCCGGAGTCGATCACCGGCGTGGTTTCTTCCATGACAATCCGCGGCAGTTGCAAGGCTTGGGTCAGGGATAAAGGCTGGGTTGGGTGTGGAACATCGGTGGCCAGGGAATCAGGGCCGTATGGCTGATCAGCAGTCACATTCATCGAGCATCACTCCTCACGCCCCCGGGGACGCTCCTTGTAGCTAGTCCGTAATGGTCCATCGGGTCGGTATTCTCCATAAAACAGCGGGCGGGCATTGGCTACTACACAGATGCCCGCGATTGATCGCATAGGTTCCGAGCGCCGTTTTCAGGGAAAAGTTCAAAGAGCTTGCGGTGCACAAAGACGATGCGTCACGTGCCCGGCCGGTAGGTTGCCAAGCGCCTGAAAAATGCGCTGAATCATTCAATCAGAGCCACTGTCGAACGGTGCGAGCGCATTGAAACACGGCACTACTGCCCCCTGAAAATTGCGCTGAAGGAAGGTGTAGCAATGACCATTCCCGTTCCTGCCGAAACGCCCGATCCGAACATTGATAACCCAGAGCTGCCGGTTCCAAAACCCGACGAACCTTCATCGCCCACCATGCCGCCTGTGACTGAACCGGCCAAGGGCGATCCTCCGACTCAGGAGCCGCCAGCAGTTCTGGCCTGAATCACGTTCTTCGTATTTCGCATTGCCGGACTCGCCCTGAGGGCCAAACGCCCTCAGGGCTCATGGGAATCCCCGCCCCTTTGGCGAGCGGTGCTGTTTTTTGCGCTGTGCGGCGTTTCCAAATGTGCCACGATCACCGGCATCAGGCTAAGAATTCCTAAAGCGAGAATCGTACTCAGCACTGCGGTCGCCTCTCGTCCCATCCCTGCCGTAATCCCGATTGCTGCCGTCATCCATAAACCTGCTGCCGTGGTCAGTCCCTTGACCTGATGCGTGTTGAGTGTTTCGCCCTTGAGGATGGTGCCGGCACCCAGAAAGCCAATCCCGGCGACGATGCCCTGCACCACTCGGCTCAGATCGGCGTCGTTGGCCCCTGCAAGCCGTGGAACCAATACAAATAGCGCAGCGCCCATGCACACCAGCATGTGCGTGCGCACACCGGCTGCCTTGCCTTTGCGTTCCCGTTCAAAACCGAGAATTCCGCCCAGCAATGCAGCGATGACCAATCGCACCGTAACCCGGGTCAATTGCGCTGCATCGGTGATGTCCGAGAACTCCGAACGCAGCGTATCGACGACTTCTTGCCACCAGGGGTTCATCAGGGTTTTTCCTTGCCGGAAATGCAGTGAGCAATTGACCGCAAAGTTCGCCCGGAGTGCTGGCATTGATGCATCGTGCTAGCAGCGCCGCATGCCGGACTTCACCGCCCTGCGCCGAACAGACTGTTCCGACATGCGGCAAGCACCCTCTCCTGTCGGAGCGAGCTTGCTCGCGAATGCCGCGAAGCGGCTGCGAACGCCAGCAAGGATGAGGATGAACTACCGCCCTCCCGCCATATCAATGAACGCCCCGGTCGAATACGAGGCCTTGTCCGAGAGCAGCCAGAGAATCGCTTCGGCCACTTCATCGACCCGGCCACCGCGGCCCATGGGGATGGTTGACTCCAGTTTGCTCACGCGCTGCGGGTCGCCACTCAGGGCATGAAAATCAGTAAAGATATACCCCGGCCGCACGGCATTGACGCGTACGCCCTCGCCCGCCACTTCCTTGGCCAGCCCCATGGTGAAGGTGTCCAAAGCGCCCTTGGAGGCCGCATAGTCGATATATTCACCCGCCGAGCCCAGGCGCGCGGCGGCCGAAGACACGTTGACGATGCTGCCGCCATTGCCGCCATGGCGAGGCAACATGCGCAGCAACGCATGCTTGCTGCACAGCATCGGCCCGACCACGTTGCTCATCATGATCTTGAGCATGCGAAATTCCGACATGTCTTCCAGTCGAGCCGATTCGGCCACGGTCCCCGCGTTATTGACCAGCGCGCTGATTCGCCCCAGTTCGGCGTCCACTCGGGAGAACAGGCGAATGATTTCGTCTTCATTGCTCACGTCCGCCTGAATCGCGATGGCATGGCCGCCGGCTTCGCGAATCTGCTCGCACACGCGCTCGGCAGAAACGTGATCAGACAGGTAGTTGATGCAAACGCGGTAACCTTGCGCCGCTGCCAGAACGGCCGTGGCAGCGCCGATACCTCTGGAGCCGCCAGTGATGAGGAGGTTTTTGTCCATGGGAAGGTCCGAATCGAAGCGCTATTGTTGTCCAGACCGGGGTAATCATCGAAGTGCGCGTCAGTCATTCGCAGCGGTCTGGTGTTATGCAAAGCCTGAAACGTCGGGAAGTCTGGCAGCAATTCTACTCAAGCCGACAGGAAAGTCTTTTCGGGCTATCAATTAACGTGATGCGAGACGTCGTGGCTCATCGCCTGGAAATCTCCGGTGGCTGCGACAGACTTTTTTCGGCGCTCCAGCCACCGCCGAGTGCGGCGATCAACTGCACGCTGGCGATCAGCCTGCTCTGCAACAACGTCAGCACACTGCGCTCGTTGCTCAGGGCTGTGGTTTGTACGTTCACCACATCCAGATAGCCAATCAGCCCGGCTTTGTACTGGTTACTGGTCAAGCGCAACGAATCGCGGGCCGCCTCCAGCGCCTCGGCGCGCACCCCGGCTTCCTGTTCATACACGCGCAATTGCGCCATGTAGTCCTCAACCTCCTTGAAACCGTCCAGCACTGTCTGGCGATACTGCGCGACGGTCTGATCGTACACCGCTTCGGTGCGGTCGACTTCGGCGGCGCGCTGGCCGCCGTCGAACAGCGTCATCGCCAGCTGCGGGCCAACAGACCAGAACCGGTTCGGCAGGCTGATCCAGTTACTGAACGTACTGCTGCTGTAGCCGCCGTTCAGGCTCAGTGTAAGGTCCGGGTAATAAGCGGCTTTGGCCACACCGATATTGGCGTTGGCCGCCATCACCGAACGCTCAGCGGCCGCGATGTCCGGGCGACGCTCCAGCAGCTGTGAAGGCAACTGCGCTGGGATCTGTGGCAACGCTGGAATACTCGTCGTCGGGGGCAGGCTGAAGTCCGCCGGAGCCTGCCCCATCAGCACGGCGATAGCGCTCTCGAACTGAGCACGCTGCCATGTCAGGTCGATAAGGTCCGCCTGGGTGGTCTTCAGTTGAGTCTGTGCCTGGGCCACGGCATCGCGTCCGGAAATTCCGGCGCGGTATTGGTTCTGCGTCATGTTGAGCGAGCGCTCGTAGGTCTGCGCCGTAGACTCAAGCAAACGCTTTTGCTCATCGATCACCCGCAACTGCAGGTAGTTCTGCACCAGTTGCGATTGCAGGCTCAGTTGCATCGAGACCAAGTCGGCAAGGCTTGCCTGCGCGCTGGCTTTATCGGCTTCCAGTCCGCGACGCAGTTTGCCCCACACGTCCGCTTCCCAGCTCACGCCCAGCTGTGCGTTGTAGGTGTCTCGGATCCCGCTGTTGGAACTGCTCAGGCTCGAATTGCTGCTGCCGGTGCCCTGGCTTGAACGATTCTTGCTGGTGGTCAGGTCCAGTGTCGGGAAGAACGCACCGCGCGCACTGCGTACCAATGCCACGGCCTGACGGTATTGCGCTTCGTACTGGGCCACGGTCTGGTTCGAGGTATTGAGCGTTTGCACCAGGGCGTTCAGCTGCACGTCGCCGTAGATCTCCCACCAGGCGCCGCGAGCGATGGCGTCGCTGGGATTGGCCTGAGTCCAGCCTTCGGCCTGCTTGAAGTGAGCAGGTGTGGTGACTTCCGGCTTCTGGTAGTCAGGGCCGGCCGCACAGGCGCTCAGCAGCAGAGCGCCCAAGCTGACGGTAAAGGTGCGCCGCCACGGCAAGGTCCGCTGTTTGATCGAAATGTTCAGGCGATGAGTCATAGCGGAGTTTCCAGGGCAGCATCCGTGCGCACACCGCGCCATTTGTTGACCCGGTGGCGCAGACGGTCGAGGTAAAGGTAAACCACAGGTGTGGTGTACAGCGTGAGAATCTGGCTGAGGATCAGCCCGCCAATGATCGTCAGGCCCAGCGGTCGACGCATTTCCGCGCCTTCGGCACTGCTGAGCAACAACGGCACGGCGCCGAGAATCGCTGCCAGGGTGGTCATCAGAATAGGACGCAGGCGTTGCAGGCAGGCATTGCGGATCGATTCCAGCGGGCTCATGCCACTGCCGCGCTCCAGTTGCAGCGCCAGATCGATCATCAGGATGGCGTTCTTTTTCACCACGCCAATCAGCAGAAACAGACCCAGCAAGGAGATCAGGCTGAACTGACCGCCAGTAAGATAAATGCTCAGCAGCGCGCCGACGCCGGCTGACGGCAGGGTCGACAGAATGGTCAGCGGATGAACGTAACTTTCGTACAGGATCCCCAGTACCAGGTACACCGCCACCAGCGCTCCGAGGATCATCCATGGCTGGCTCTTCTGGCTCGCTGCAAACGCATCGGCGGTGCCGGCCATCTTGGCAATCACGTCTTCCGGCATGCCCAGTGCTGCCACCGCGCGCTCGATCGCCGCCGTGGCCTGATCCAGCGTCACCCCTTCGGCGAGGTCGAAGGAGACGTTGTCCGAGGCGAACTGACCATCGTGGGTGACACGGTCATCCTCCAGGCTGCGCTCATAGTGAGCGAAAGTGGACAAGGGGACCCGCGTGCCATCGGCGGTGATCACTTGCACCTGCTCCAGCGTGGTGGGGTCCTGGGCATATTTTTGATTGACCTCCATCACCACCTGATATTGGTTCAACGGATCGTAGATGGTAGACACCTGACGCTGGCTGTAGGCGTTGTTCAGCACAGTAGTGACCATGTTCATGTCGATGCCCAGCCGCTTGGCCGCATCACGGTCGACGACCAGGGTCACTTGCTGCGTGCCGGCACCATCGTTCGCGTCAATGGCAGTCAGCTCCTTGAGGGATTTGAGTGCCACGACCACTTTTGGATACCAGCGGCGCAGGCTTTCCAGATCACCGCTCTGCAGGATGTATTGGTATTGCGAGGTGGTCTGCTCCCGGCCACCGCCCAATTGCAGGTCCTGATCGGGTTGCAGGAACAGGCGTCCGCCCGGCACTTTCGGCATTTCCTTGCGCAGCCGCTCCACGATCTGCTCGGCGCCAAGCTTGCGCTCGGAAACCGGTTTGAGGCGCACGATGATGAAGGCATTGCCAGTGCCACTGGTGCCGCCGATGAACCCTGCGACACTTTCCACTGCTGGATCCCTGAGGATCGCGGTGCGGTATATGTCCATCTTCGGCTGCATCACCGAAAACGAGAGACCGTCATCGCCGCGTACGAAACCCATCAACTGCCCGGTGTCCTGCTGCGGCAGGAAAGTTTTGGGCACTACCACATAAAGCGCGATGTTGACGCCGATAGTGAGCAGCAGCGTGAGCAGGGTCAGGCGCCGGTGACGCAGGGCCCAACTCAGGCTGCGGTCGTACCCGGCAACCATCCGATCATTGACGCGCTGGCTCCAGCGCTGCAGACGATTCTCCGTGCCCGGCACGTGAGGGTTGAGCCAGCGGGCGCAAAGCATCGGGGTCAGGGTCAGGGAGACCACCAGCGAGACGACGATCGAAGCCGACAGGGTGATGGAAAACTCGCGAAACAGGCTTTCCACCAGTCCGCCCATGAACAGGATCGAGATGAACACCGCTACCAGCGATACGTTCATCGACAGCAGGGTGAATCCTACCTCTTGCGCGCCGCGATAGGCCGCCTGCATCGGCGGCACGCCGTCATCAATGTGCCGGGAAATGTTCTCCAGCACCACGATGGCGTCGTCCACCACCAGGCCTGTGGCAAGAATCAGCGCCATCAACGACAGGTTGTTCAGGGAAAAGCCGCACAGGTACATGATAGCGAACGTGCCCACCAGCGACACTGGCACCGCGAGGGTCGGTATCAATGAGGCCCGGAAGTTACCGAGGAACAGGTACACCACCATGATCACCAGCACCACGGCGATCAAGAGGGTCATTTCGGCTTCGTGCAGGGTGGCCTTGATTACCGGCGAGCGATCCATGGCCAGATCCAGCTTGACGCTGGCGGGCAGCACGGCTTGCAAGGCCGGCAATTGTGCCTTGATGGCCGCCACGGTTTCGATGATGTTCGCGCCGGCCTGGCGGTTGATCACCAGCAGCACGGCAGCCTTGTCGTTGAAGAAGCCGCTGTTGTAGCGGTCCTCCACCGAGTCCCGGACACTGGCCACGTCCTTGAGACGCAGCGCCGCGCCGTTCTGGTAGCGAATCACCAGCGGCTCGTAGTCCTTGGCTTTCTCCAGCTGGTCGTTGGCCTGCACCTGCCAGTTGTGCTCGGCGTTCTCGACCGAGCCCTTGGGGCGGCGCACGTTGGAGCCGGATATCGTCGTGCGCACTTCATCCAGCGATACGCCATATTGGTCGAGCAGTTTGGGCTCCAGCGCGATCCGCACCGCCGGCAATGAGCTGCCGCCGATCTGCACCTCTCCCACACCGTTCACCTGGGACAGGCTCTGGGACAGAATGGTCGAGGCCATGTCGTACAACTGACCCTTTTCCAGCACGTCCGAGGTCAATGACAGGACCATGATCGGCGCCTGGGACGGGTTGACCTTCTTATAGGTCGGCATGCTGCGCATCCCGCTCGGCAGCAGGCTGCGCGAAGCGTTGATAGCGGCCTGAACTTCCCGCGCCGCGCCGTTGATGTCGCGGCCCATATCGAATTGCAGAATGACCCGGGTGCTGCCCTGGCTTGATCGGCTGCTCATGGCGCTGACCCCGGCAATCGCGCCCAAGGAACGCTCCAGGGGCGTGGCCACGCTGGACGCCATGATTTCCGGGCTGGCTCCGGGCAGCGAGGCGCTGACCACAATCACCGGGAAGTCCATGTTCGGCAAGGGCGATACCGGCAGCAGTCCGAAGCTCATCCCGCCCAGCAGCATGATTGCCAGGCTCAGCAGCATCGTTGCGACAGGCCGACGAATAAAAGGCGCCGACAGATTCACAAGAAGCCGCTCCGAGTACCGAGCGCAAAGCCACAGAAAAAAGCCGCGCCGCCGTTCAGCTTGCGGTTTATCGCGCGAAGCTTGCCGCTCATGCCGCCACCTCGGTCTTGCCTGAGCGTCGGAACCTGCGCCCCATTCGGTCGAAATACAGGTAGATGACCGGCGTGGTGAACAAGGTCAGCACCTGGCTGACCAGCAAGCCGCCGACCATGACCAGACCCAGCGGTTGACGCAATTCAGCGCCTGAGCCTGTGGCGAACATCAGCGGGATGGCGCCGAACAATGCCGCCAGGGTGGTCATCAGAATGGGCCGGAAGCGCAGCAGCGCGGCTTCGTAGATCGCCGTTTGCGGATCGACGCCTCGGGTGCGTTCGGCGTCCAGGGCGAAGTCGATCATCATGATCGCGTTCTTCTTGACGATACCGATCAGCAGAATGATGCCGATGATCGCGATCATGCCCAGGTCGTTGCCGCTCAGAATCAGCGCAAGCAAGGCACCGATGGCTGCCGATGGCAAGGTCGAGAGGATAGTGATTGGGTGAATGTAGCTCTCGTACAGCACCCCAAGCACGATGTACATGGTGACCACGGCCGCCAGCACCAGCAGCAGCGTGCTCGACAACGACGCCTGGAACGCTTCGGCCGCGCCTTGGAATTGGGTCTGCACGCCAATCGGCATGCCGATGTCTTTCTGCACCTGCTCGATCACTTCGACGGCTTTACCCAGCGCCACACCGGGAGCCAGATTGAACGACATCATCACCGCCGGGAACTGGCCCATGTGCGCAATGGCCAATTGCGCCTGACGCTGTTCGACCCTGGCCAGACTCGACAATTTGACCTGGCCGCCATCGGTGGTCTTGACGTGAATCTGCTCCAGCGCCTGCGGGCCCAGCTCACTGGCTGCAGCCGCTTGCAGCACTACGCGGTACTGGCTGGCCTGGGTGTAGATGGTTGAAATCTGTCGCTGGCCGAAGGCGTCATACAGGGCGTCGGTAATGGTGGCGACGGTCACGCCAAGACGGCTGGCGGCATCCCGGTCGATGTTCAGATAGACCTGCAAGCCCTTGTCCTGAAGGTCGCTGGCAACGTCGGCAAGCTCGGGGCGTTCGGCCAGCGCCTCGACCAGCTTGCCGCTCCACAGGCTGAGCAGCTCGGCGTCCGGTGAAGACAGGCTGAACTGATACTGAGTACGGCTGACGCGGTCTTCGATGGTCAGGTCCTGCACCGGCTGCATGAACAGACGAATACCCGATAGTTGATCCACTGCTGGCTGCAGCCGCTGGATCACCTCGGGGGCCGACAGGTCGCGCTGACCATGAGGTTTGAGGTTGATTAGCATGCGCCCGCTGTTCAGCGTAGCGTTATCGCCGTCTACACCGATGTAGGACGACAGGCTGGCCACCGCCGGATCCTGCAGAATGATTTTCGCCAGCGCCTGCTGGCGTTCACTCATGGCGGCAAAGGACACCGACTGCGGCGCCTCGGAAATGCCCTGGATCACGCCGGTGTCCTGCACCGGAAAAAAGCCCTTGGGCACCACCAGGTACAGCAGCACGGTGACGCCCAGGGTGGCGATGGCGATCATCAGGGTTAACGGCTGATGCCTGAGCACCCACTGCAATTTGCGCCCATAGGCAGCGATCAGCCAATCGATCCATAGGCCGCTGGCGCAATAGAAACGGCCTTGCTCCTGCGCTTTGGGTTCACGCTTGAGCAGCCGCGCGCACATCATTGGCGTCAGGGTCAGCGACACCACCAGCGAGATCAGAATCGCCACGGCCAGGGTAATGGCGAACTCCCGGAATAGCCTTCCGACCACATCGGCCATGAACAACAACGGGATCAGCACCGCGATCAGCGAAACAGTCAGCGACACCAGCGTGAAACCGATCTGCCTGGCGCCCTTGAGCGCCGCTTGCAGCGGTGTTTCGCCCTCCTCCAGGTGCCGGGAAATGTTCTCCAGCATCACGATGGCATCGTCCACCACAAAACCGGTGGCGATGGTCATCGCCATCAAGGTCAGGTTGTTGACCGAGAAACCGGCCAGATACATCACGCCAAACGTGCCGACCAGCGAGAGCGGCACCGCCACCGACGGGATGATGGTGGCACTGAAGCGTCGCAGGAACAGGAAGGTGACCAATACCACCAGCACGATAGAAATCAGCAATTCGTGCTGCACGTCGCTGACCGACGCGCGAATGGTCTGGGTGCGATCGGTGAGCACCATCACGTTCAGGCCGGCAGGCAGGTTGTCGGTGATGCTCGGCAGCAAGGCCTTGATCCGGTCGACCACCTCGATGACGTTGGCACCCGGTTGACGCTGGATGTTCAGCAGCACCGCCTGGTTTTCGTTGGCCCAGGCAGCGAGTCGTTCATTTTCCGCGCCATCGACGATTTGCGCGACGTCTTTAAGACGCAGCGGGCCGCCGTTCTTGTAGGTGAGAATCAGGTTGGCGTAATCCTCGGGGGATTTGAGCTGATCATTGGCGTCGAGCATGGATACCCGGGTCGGCCCGTCAAAGTTGCCCTTGGGTGTGTTGACGTTCGCAGCACTGACCAGGGTGCGTACGTCCGACAGGTTCAGCCCGTTTGCGGCCAGGGCATCGGGATTGACCTTGATCCGCACCGCCTGACGCTGTCCGCCCGCGATGCTGACCATGCCGACGCCGCTGATCTGGGCGATTTTCTGCGCCATGCGCGTATCCACCAGATCATTGAGCTGGGGCAAGAGCATGGTTTTCGAGGTGATGGCCAGCGTCAGGACCGGAGTGTCCGCCGGGTTAACCTTGTTATAAGTCGGCGGTGCCGGCAGGTCGTTGGGCAGCAGGTTGGTGGCCCCGTTGATCGCGGCCTGCACTTGCTGCTCGGCGACATCCATATTGATGTCCAGGCTGAAACGCAGGGTGATGACCGAGGCGCCACCGGAACTGGTCGATGCCATCTGGGTCAGGCCGGGCATCTGACCGAACTGACGCTCCAGAGGTGCGGTCACGGCACTGGTCATCACTTGCGGGCTGGCGCCGGGGTACAGCGTCATGACCCTGATCGTCGGATAGTCCACCTGCGGTAGCGCCGAGACCGGCAGCAAGGTGTAGGCGATCAGACCCGCCAGAACGATGGCCAGCATGCTGAGCGTGGTCGCGACGGGCCTGAGTATGAACAGGCGTGACAGATTCATGCGTTGCCTTTGTTCACGGTGTCCACGGCTGCCGATTCGCCGGACTCCCTGGACGGCTGGCCCTGCAGCTTCTGGCCCGGCGTAACCGGAACATCCTTGCTGTCGTTGACCACTTCCACATTGCTACCGTCCTTCAGGCGGTCGGTGCCCTCCAGAACCACACGATCACCTGCTGCCAGGCCTTGGATGATAACGGTTGAGTTTTCATCGCTCGGGCCGGTCTTGAGCTGGCGAATGCGAACCTTTTTGTCACCCTCCAGCATGTAAACAAAAGTGCCGTTGACCCCAAATTGCACGGCGGCCGTGGGCACCAGCACCACGCTCTTGAGGGTGGTGGCCAGCAATCGCGCGTTGACGAACTGATTGGGGAACAGCGTTTCGTTGTCGTTATCGAAGCGCGCCTTGAATTTCAGGGTGCCGGTGGTGATATCGATCTGGTTGTCGATGCTCGTCAGCACGCCCGTGGCCTGCAGTTTCACATCGCCACGGTCCCAGGCTTCCACCGGCAGCTTGTCGCCGCTGCGGTAATGACCGATCACCTCTGCGAGGTCTTTCTCAGGCAGCGTGAAATTGACAGTGATCGGCTGGGTCTGAGTGATGACCGCCAGCGCCGTCGTGTCATTGGCCGCCACCAGATTGCCCACGTCAAGCTGGCGCAAGCCGATACGGCCGGAGATAGGCGCGCGGATCTGGGAGAACTCGAGGTTGAGCTTTGCATCGCCCACCGCCGCCTGATTGGTCTTGATCGTGCCTTGATACTGACCGACCAGCGATTCGGCGGTGTCCAGCGTTTGCTTGGCGATGCTGTCTTCCTTGTACAGGCCCCGGTAGCGCTGCACGTCCAGCTGCGCATTCTTGAACAGTGCCTGGTTCTGCATCAGAGTGCCCTCTGCCTGTTGCAGCGCGATCTGGTAACTGCGAGGGTCGATCACTGCCAGCAAGTCGCCTGCCTTGACCTGCTGCCCCTCCTGAAAGTTGATTTTCATCAGCTCGCCCGCGACCCGGCTGCGCACGTTGATGGTGTTAAGCGCCGTGACGGTCCCCAGCGCCTTGTAATAGATCGGGAAGTCTCCGGTGATCGCGGGCGCAACCCGTACCGGCACTGGCGCCGTGGAGCCGCCAAAGCCCGGACGCTGGCCAACCATCTTCCCGGCCCCGCCACTGCGGCTGGCACCCTTGTGCGGTTGCTCTGCATTTTGCGCGCCGGCATCGGTTTTTGCCGCCGAGACTGGCCAGAAATGCCAGCAGACAGCTGCGACAATCAATAGAACCAGTAGGCTGAGCAGCCAGCGACGGGAGTTACGGAAACCAGACGATTGCATGAATGAATTAACCAATGTGCGGGTGGGCGTCTTCGGGAGGCTGAACAATAAGCATAGTTACACGCCAAGCAAAGGGCGTTGAGCAGCAATTGAACTGCTACTTAGCTCAGTAAGGTGCTGACCTGTATATAAAAACGGCCTGATCGAGTCAGGCCGCATTGTGTTGCCATGTATTGCAGCGCCGGTTTTGGCACTGCCTGGCGAACAATTTACCTGAGCACTGCCAGCGCAGCCTCGTAGTTGGGCTCCTGGCCGATTTCCGGAACCAGCTCGCTGTGAAGAACCTTGTTGTTCTCATCCAGTACCACCACGGCACGGGTGGTCAGGCCGACCATGGGGCCGTCAGCGATGGCGACACCGTAGTCCTGCAAAAACTCGGCACCGCGCATGGTGGAAAGGTTTTTCACGTTTTCCAGGCCTTCGGCACCACAGAAACGTGCCTGGGCAAACGGCAGGTCGGCGGAAATACACAGCACCACCGCGTTGTTCAGTTCGTTGGCCTGAGTGTTGAACTTGCGCACCGAGGTGGCACAGGTCGGTGTGTCGACGCTTGGAAAGATGTTCAGCACTTTGCGTTTGCCGGCAAAGCTTTCCAGGGTGACGTCGGACAGATCACCCCCGACCAGCTTGAAGGCCGGTGCGGTACTGCCGACGTCGGGCAGTTGACCGCTGATTTGTACCGGAGAGCCTCGACGAGTCACTTGAGCCATGAGCTGAGTCCTTGTTCTGAAGTTAGAGTTTTCAGGAGGGTGATAAGGCAATGCAATAAAGCAGGAAGTTAACCACGAAACCGTTTTGCCACCTACCGCTGCCCGCGAATTTGTTGCCAGGCCTTAGGCCTTGGAGGCTCTATCCAGCAGGCCCGGTCTTGCGCACAGTTCCACCAGCCAGTCGACGAACACCCTGACCCTGCGCGACATCTGTCGGTGAGCCGGGTACAGCGCTGTCAATGGCAACCGCGGTTGTGGGCAATCTCCCAGCACTTCGATCAATTTGCCCTGCTGCAGAGCCTCCGCTACATGGTAGTAAGGCGTCTGCACCAGGCCATAGCCCGCGCTGCAGGCGGCCAGATAACCGTCTGCGCTGTTGGTCGACAGGGTTTTGGGCAACGTGAGCTCCTGCGCCTTGCCTTCTATAACGAACTCCAGGCCGTAACGTTTATTCGACGTGCTGGAAAAATATTCGATGACTTTGTGCTGCGGCAGGTCTTCCAGTGTCAGGGGCGTCCCATGTAGGTCCAGATATTGCCGGCTGGCACAGACGACCTGACGCATTTGTGCCAAAGGTCGTGCCACCAGCGAATGGTCCAGGGGTTGCCCGCCGCGGATCACGCAATCGTAGCCGTCACGAATCAAATCCACCGGGCGGTCGCTCATGCCGACTTCCATTTCCAGGCCAGGGTAGCGTTCGGTGAATTCAGGCAATGCAGGCATGAGGATCAGGCGACCAAAACCGGAAGGCATGTCCACCCGGAGCACCCCTTCAGGCGCCTTCGCCACCGTGGCGAAGGCCGACTCGGTGTCGTCCAGGTCGTTAAGCAGGCTCACGCAACGCTGGTAATAGGCCTGCCCGTCCAGCGTCGGCGTCACCTGCCGTGTCGTGCGTAACAGCAATTGCGCGCCGAGGTGCGCCTCCAGCTGTTTGATCAGGATGGTCACCGAAGCGCGAGGCATGTGGAGGCTGTCTGCGGCTTTGCCAAAACCGCCGAGCTCGACGATGCGGGTAAAGGCGCGCATGGCATTGAAACGGTCCATTTCGATTCCGACCCTAGGGATTATTTAGAAATAGCCAACAGTGAAAGCACTTTTAGCCGGTTTATCGACAGTCTGTCGAGTGGCAACAATGGGCGGTGTTGAACCTCCTGAACTGAGAAAGGACCCCATCATGCAAACGCGTCAACTCGGCAAAAACGGACCTCTGGTCTCGGCAGTCGGCCTGGGCTGCATGGGCATGACCGATTTCTATACCACCGGCGGCGACACTCAGGAAGCCATTGCGACGATTCATCGCGCGCTGGACCTGGGCGTCACCCTGTTTGACACCGCGGACATGTATGGCCCGCATTCCAACGAAGAGCTGCTCGGAAAAGCGTTGGCCGGCAAGCGTGAACAGGCTTTCATAGCCAGCAAATTCGGGATTGTACGCACACCCGGCGATGCTGCTGCACGGGGCGTTGATGGCAGCCCGGAGTACATCAGGACCGCCATTGACGGCACCCTGCAGCGACTAAAGATCGACACGCTGGATCTGTACTACCAGCACCGGATTGACCCGAAGATCAGCATCGAGGAGTCGGTCGGTGCCATGGCCGAACTGGTCAAGGCTGGCAAGGTGCGTTATCTGGGATTGAGCGAAGCGTCGGCGAGCACGCTGGAACGTGCGCACAAGGTCCATCCGATCGCTGCGCTGCAAACCGAGTATTCGTTATGGAGTCGCGAGCCGGAGGAAAACGGCGCACTGGAAACCTGTCGTCGGCTGGGTATTGCATTCGTGCCATACAGCCCCCTTGGCCGTGGTTTTCTGACCGGGACGCTGAAAAGCCCCGATGACTTCGCCGCCGATGATTACCGCCGCAGCAGCCCGCGTTTTCAAGGCGAAAATTTCACAAAGAACCTGGTGCTGGTTGAAAAGGTGCAGCAACTGGCCGCGGACAAAGGGCTCAGTGCCGGTCAACTGGCACTTGCCTGGGTGCTGGCCCAGGGTAACGATGTGATTCCGATCCCCGGTACCAAACAGCGCAAGTATCTGGAAGAGAACGTGGCGGCGCTGGATGTGCACCTGAGTGCAAGTGAGCTGCAGGCGTTGAAAGATCTATTCCCGGTGACTGAAGTGGCAGGTGGGCGCTACACCGACGCGGCGATGAAGTTGGTGAACGGTTAACCCTTGAGTTTTCTGTTGTGAAGCGTGGAAGTTGCCCCCGCTGTAGACCGCCAATGGGCGGTCTACAGCACGCGTACAGCCTCCAGCCAGCATTTGAAACGTTTCGCGCTTGCCGCTAAAAATCCCGCTTATAGAAAATATCCAGCGAACTGGCTACGCCTCCCGCCACCTCCAGATACACCTTCTTGCTCAGCAGATAGCGCAGCGTGAGGGTGTTGGCAGGTTCGAAGACGCCGACGCCGTAACGCAGGCTCAACTTGTCAGTGATCTTGCCGCTGGCGACCACCGATGTCTTATCGCCGGTGCCCGAAGTATCCAGATCGAAGTCCTTGATCCCAAGCCCAGAGGCCAGCTTGCCTGCGGTCGACGAACCACCCGCGAGTCCCAGTGCAAGAGCGGCCTGAGCTAGCATATTATTGTCTTCACCGTTGGTGCTCAGGGGGCGTCCAAGCACCAGATAGGACAGCGCTTGCTCCTGACTCATCGCGGGTTCCGAGAACACCGTGGTCGTCGGCTGCTCAGCGCTGCCACCCAGGCGGATACCGGCAATCACATCGTCGGTCTGGCGAATTGCTTCGATGTCCAGATAGGGCTGGTCCACAGGACCGGCAAACAACAATCGCGCCTTGCGAATGGTCAAGCGCTGGCCGTAGGCCCGATAACGACCGTCATTGAGATTCAGTTCACCCCGGGTGTCGAGGTTATCGCCAATGTGGACGTGCCCAGCCAGATTGGCAGTCAGGCCGAAGCCACTGAAACTGAGTTTCTCCTGGCCGACCTCGACATTGACATCCATTGCGATCGCCATGGGCGGTTTGCCGTCTGTGGTCTGTTCACCAACGATAACCGTATCGTCGGACACCTTGACCGTGGACGGGGGCAATTGACGAACCGTTATCTCGCCTTTAGGGATCAGCACTTTGCCGGAAACCGCCAGCCGATCACCTTTCAGGGTTAGTTTCAGGTCGGGCGCCGCTTCAAGCTTGGCGTAAGGCTCTACGGTGATCGGTAAATGCGAGCCCTGAAGACTTACGTCGACATCCAGCGCCTCGGCCCAGCCGATGTGGCCGCCGATGCTACCCTGCCCGCTTGGGCCGCTGGTCCAGTTGCCGTTGAGTTGGACACTTTCGCCAGCGATCAGCGCTTGCACGTTTAGCTTTTCCAGGCTCACCGGCAGCTCAGGCCCGGACACCTCGCCATCGCTCAAGGTCACGTTGCCGTTGACCTGTGGTGCGAGCAACCCACCGGAAATCCGACCGCTGCCGTTAAGCTTGCCGTTGAGCTTTTCAAGCATTGGCACAAACGGGCGCGCAACCGAGACATCCAGGCCCTTCAGGTTGAAATCGCCGTTGACCGGCTTGTTCTTGCCCAGCGGGTCGATGCTCAGCCGCGCCAGCAATTCGCCCAGCTTACCGCCACGGAAATCCAGGCTGGTATCGACTTTCTTCGGTGTCAGGCTGCTGGTGATCTTCAGCGTCTGATAGGGAAAATCCAGCCACTGGTTCTTTTCCTTCACGCGTAACGTACCGCCGCTGGCGTCAACCACGATCTGGCCATTGGGGCCAGCGGCGGGAACGTCCAGTTGCATGTCGGCGTTGAGCGAACCTTTCCAGGCGAAATCCTTGGGCAGCCACTGCCCCAGGCTTTCCAGAGGGAATTGCTTGAGGTGGTAGCGCAGGCGCGGCTCGGGCATCAGGCGCTGATCCTCGCCGCACAGGCTGGCGGGCCCGGACATCCAGCAATGGGCGCCGAAATTGACCTTGCCGTCCGCCAGACGCTCCAGTCTCGCGGGCTGTTGCAACTTCCAGTCCTGGCCGCCCGTTTGAATGTCGCCGCTGGCAAGGCGACCGCGCCAGTTGTCCTTGTCAAGATTGCCATCGAGCGCCAGCGCCAGCTTCAGCAACGGGCCTTGCAGATCCATCTTGGCCTGCTGGTGCTTGAGATCGCCCTGCCCGTTGACAGTCAATGTGCCCAGCGCAGTATCGCCTGCCTGAATGCCGATGGTCTTCAGGTCGATGGTGGCACGCTGGGCGTTGTCCAGCCTGGCCGTGAGGTTGAGGCTCTGCAGCGTGTTGGTGTCATAGGCCAGTTGCGAGCCTTGCAGTACCAATTGGCCCTGAGGCGCTTGCAATGTACCCGCCAGATCGAGTCGGCCTTTGACCTGCCCCTGCAAGCGCGGCCACAGTTGACCGAGACGCGGCAGCGCCAGATCCAGTTGCCCCGCGAGCTTTTGCTGCAGACTGCCGTTGCCCTGAATCCGGTTGTCACCCAGGCGGATGTCCAGTGCGCTGACGTTCCACTTATCTCCCGCCCCATCGGCCTTGGCCTGCAACAACGCAGGCTGGCCCCGCAGGCGGCCTTTTAGATCAAGGTCGGCGTTCAGACTCAGTTGCTCGTTCCTGTAAGCGCCTTTGCTGCGCAGCGGACCGGCCAGTGACCCCGGCAACTCACCGACCCAGAACGACGGATCGATGGCGCTCAGGTCCAGCGCGGTGTCCCAGGAAACCCCCTCGGCAAACCCGACATTCAGGTGGCCGCTGGCCTTGCCCTGCCCGGCCACCATTTCCAGCTCAGGCAGAAAGATCTGCTGCAGGTCCCCACTGAACGGGCTTTTCAAACTGAAGGGACCGGCGGGACCTTTGAAATTCCCGTCGAAATTACCCAGGTACCTGCCATCGGTATAGGACACTTCACCTTTAAAGCTATGGATGCTGACTTGAGGCTCGTCGATCACCGGATACAGGCGATGCCAGGGGAAGTCGAGCCAATCGATCGTGGCATTAGCGCTCAGGCCCTTCTGCCAGTCCACCTTGCCGCTGACCTTCAGTCGCTGTTGGGCGGCGGCTGTCAGGTCCAGCGTAGTTATATCAGCGCCCTTTGCGTCGACGCGGCCTTGTAACGCGAGGGTCACGGGGCCCTGCTCGGCTGGCAGCGAAGCGTTACCGAAAATCGCATAGCCCTGGGCCAGATCGCCCTTGGCGCTGAGCGTCAGTTGGTTAAGTTGCACTGTGGAAGGCAGGTCGGCGCTCGGGGTGAAGCTGTCGCTGGTAATCGTCACTTGCGCTGGCAGGTTTGCAACCAGCGGCTGCAACTGCCCGACCAGTTTTGCGTCGATATAGCCGCTGCTCTGCGCGGTAAGCTCCAGCGTCTTTAGCAAGTCGCCCTGGACATTCAATGTCAGCGAAAGGGGCTTGCCGCCGATTTCCGGCAATTTGATCTGGCCTTCAGCCGTCAGAGGCCAGTCAGCCACGGGCTTGAGCAAACCGGTCAGGTCCAGGGCAATGTCGTCGCGTTGCGCATGCAGCGAATCAATCTTCAACCCTGCGGCAGTCCAATGGGCTGCCAGATGCAGGTCCCGCACCTGTTCTATGCCATCCAGGTGCAAGCTGCCCACTTGCACCTGGCCCAACTCCAGTGCCAAGGGCAGCCTGAGGTCCGGCAAGGTGACCGGTCCGCTGCTTTCTTCCCCGGCTGACGGCGGAAAAATCAAACGAATATCGCCGGTTCGCAGGTTGTCGATGCACAAGGTCATGCGCGCCAGACAGGAGATCGACCAGGCGAAAACCGGCGCTTGCACCTCGACCTTGCTTTCGCCCTGCTGCCACACTAGTGAATCGGCCTGCCACTGGCCGCCGAGACGCCCGACAAAGTTCTGAACCTGCAGGCCAGGGACTTTCCCCAGCGCCCAACGGCTGCCGGACGCCGTGCCCAGTATCAGCGTCAGCGCCGTGCCGACCAGCACTACCACGGACAGCACGCCGATGGCGATATAAAGAGCGATACGTTTCAACAGTGCCGTACTCGTCACAGTTCAGGTCCCATGGAAAAGTGCAGACGAATACCGCCGTCGTCATCCAGCGCATGCGCCAGGTCCAGGCGCAATGGACCGACAGGCGAAACCCAGCGAATACCGATGCCGACCCCGGTCTTCAAGCTGGGCAACTCCAGAGAGTTAAAGGAATTACCCTCATCGATAAATGCAGCCACGCGCCATTTTTCAGCGATCGAATACTGATACTCAGCACTGCCGGCGACCATGTAGCGCCCGCCGATCTTGTCGCCATCGGAGTTTTCCGGGGACAGCGACTGGTAGTCGTAACCGCGCACGCTCTGATCGCCACCGGCGAAGAAGCGCAGTGAAGGCGGGATGGACTTGTAGCCATTGGTGGCGGTGCCGCCGACCTGTATCCGTCCGAGGAAACGGTGGTTCTGCGCGACCGTGGTCAGGCCCTTGAGCAAGGCCGTGCCATGAACCACATTGGCATCCGACCCCAGACCCTCCTTGCCCACTTCGGTTTCGAATTGCAGGCGATACCCATTGTGTGGATCGATGCGGTTGTCGCTGCGCAGATAGGAATAGCTGATTCCAGGCATCAGCAACGTACTCAACCCTGAGTCGTTACCCAGGCGATATTCTTCGCGCTGCCATTTGAGCGAGATGACCCGTTCCCAGCCACTGGGCAACTTGCTGTGCCACTCTGGCCCCAGGGTCAGCAGTTTGCTGAGACTGTCGGTGTCGGCGATTTCTTCGTATTGATACCCGCCCGCCCAGCGCAGCTTGTCGGTCAACGGCGGGTCGCGCGGCATGTCGTAGAACAGCGCGACGTTTTGCCGTGGTGCCGAGAGCTCCGACTCAATGCCATAACTATCGCCCTGCGGGTTGACCCAGTGACGCGTCCAGTTGGCCTTGACCCGTGGCCCGACGTCCGTTGAGTAACCGACGCCAAGCCCCATGGTGCGCGGCTTGCGGGTTTGCAATTGCACGTCGACCGGTATGACCTGCGCCTGCGCGGCGGTGGGTGAGGCGTCTACGCGGACGCCTTCGAAATACCCGCTGGCCTGCATTGCCTGGTTGAGTTCTGCGATCAGTTCGGAGTCGTAAGGCGTATCGGCCTTGAACGGCACCATCCGCTGCAAGAGATCCTCGTCGAACGGCGCGTCCCCGCTGAACGTGACCTCGCCGAGGCTGAAACGTGGCCCGCTCTCGTACACCAGTTCGATATCGGCGACACCGGCACGGGGATCGACGGAGAGTCTTTGGGTGACGAAGCGGCCATTGAAAAAACCGTAACGCGCGGCCTGATTCTGGATCAGCTTCTTGGCGTCTTCGTAATGGCCGTGATTGAGCACCGCGCCAGGCTTGAGCGCGTCCCCCTTGGGCACCTTGAAGGTATCGAGTTGGCTGGCCGCTCCCTGGATTCGAATGGTCACGTTGCGCAAATGCACCGGCTCGCCCGGTTGCACGGTCAGGACCAGTTGCAGATTCTGATCACTGTGTGTGACCTCGCTCCCGATCTGCGCCTGATAATAGCCCAGCGCCTGCGCCGCTTTCTGCGCCTGCTCGACAGCACCGACGCTGAACCGCTCAAGCGCCTGTTCGTCGCGCTCACCGAGGCTGCCCACATACCCTTCTATGTTGGATTTGAGCTGGGAATTGGCTGGGTTGATCCGCACATCCAGCTGAGCATCGGCAAACGCTGCACAGCTGGAGAACATCAGGAGAAAACCACTTGTAAATCGACCGGGAAACTTCATAGGCGCGGATGCTAACACGAGCGGCGGGTGCTGCTGGAGCCCGCGAAAGTTGAGAGAAGGTCCGGTGTCAAACCATGGAGCCCAGCGAAACCTGAGGGTTGGGATGAAAAAACACGTGCTCCCGGATTGGTCCTACTGCAACTTCGCCGATTTCCTCATATCCATGTCGCTTGTAGAACTCCAGATAGTGGCCGTTCCCGGTGTCGAGGACGACCCCCTGGGAGTTTTCGTCCACCGCGCACCAGTCATGCAGCGCCTGCAACAGTTGTTCACCATAATGCTGCCCCTGGAAGTCCGGGTGTACGCCAAACAGTGGTAACACATGCACCGCGTCGTTTGGCAGGCATGCCAGCACCGACTGGTAGTACTCCAGATAGCGCTGGGTGCAGCGCAGGCCGGTGCTCATTACCATGCGCAGACGCCAAGCCCAGCTTTCGGTGATACCCAGACGTCGCTGCGGCGGCGCGATCAGCGCAACACCTGCGAGGCGATCCTCGACGAACAGCCCGAGCGCAGGCATATCTTGCAGGAAGTGCTGTTTGACCAGCGCGCGAATGGTGGCCCGCACCCGCTGTTCGTAACCGGAGCGAGCGGATTCGAACAGGTAGCCGAAGCTCGGCTCGTGCCGGTAAGCCTGATACAGAAGTGAGCGTGACTCCCGGCAATAGCCACTGTCCAGTTGCCGGATAACGGCCGGTGCATTCGCTGATTCAGGCATGTGATCGTGTCCCTTTCGATGACCACCCGACGCGTTCCGCCAGGTTCGTGATGTCAGGCCTTCGAGTAGCTGCTGCTGACGACAGTTCCGGCGAATTTTTCAGGCACTTGCTACAGCGTAGCAGCCTGCCGGATTCGCGAGATTGGACGCCGGCGCTGGCCGTCGGCAGACAGGTCAGCTAGCATCGCCGTTTGTTTTTTGCCAGGACTGCCGTCTATGAAAATTGTGTCTTTCAACATCAACGGCCTGCGCGCCCGCCCCCATCAGTTGGCGGCGCTGATTGAAAAGCACCAGCCTGACGTGATCGGCCTGCAGGAAACCAAGGTTTCGGACGAACAGTTCCCGCAGGCTGAAATCGAAGCCCTGGGCTACCACGTGCATTTCCATGGACAGAAAGGCCATTACGGTGTGGCGCTTCTCTCGCGACAGGCGCCGCTGACCTTGCACAAGGGTTTTGACAGCGACGATGAAGAAGCTCAACGGCGCTTCATCTGGGGCACCTTCGCTGATCGCGACGGCGTGCCGGTGACCATCATGAATGGCTATTTCCCTCAGGGCGAAAGTCGCGATCATCCCACCAAGTTTCCAGCCAAGACCAAGTTTTATGCTGACCTTCAGCAGTTGCTCGAAACCCGTTTCAGCAACGACCAGCCGCTGGTGGTCATGGGCGATGTGAACATTTCCCCGGAAGACAGCGACATCGGTATCGGCCCGGACAGCGCCAAGCGCTGGTTGAAGACCGGTAAATGCAGCTTCCTGCCCGAAGAGCGTGAGTGGATGGCCAAGCTGAAAAACTGGGGGCTGGTGGACAGCTTTCGCCACCTGTATCCAGAAGTGGTGGATCAGTTCAGCTGGTTCGATTACCGCAGCCGTGGCTTCGAAGACCAACCCAAACGTGGCTTGCGCATTGATCTGATTCTGGCTTCCCAAGGTCTGCAGCCGCGCATCAAGGCCGCAGGCGTGGATTACGATCTTCGCGCGATGGAAAAACCTTCCGATCATGCACCGATCTGGCTTGAGCTGAGCTGACTGTTGCCGGCTCCGAAACACGCTTAAGGTACGGCTGCACACAAACCTCGTGGCAGCCGTACGACCGCCGGTGCTTCCCTTCCATAGAGGTCAATAGCAGGGGTTCGTGGCGATGCGATCAACGCTGCTCGCTGCGCATCATCTCCTTGGGCACGTACTTGCCAACTTCATATTTGCCGATGGCGGCCCGATGCACTTCGTCCGGCCCGTCCGCCAGACGCAAAGTGCGCTGCATGGCATACATGTAGGCCAGCGGAAAATCCCCTGACATCCCTGCTGCGCCATGCATCTGGATCGCCCGGTCAATGACCCGCAGCGCTACGTTCGGGGCAACCACCTTGATCTGCGCAATTTCACTCTTGGCCACTTTGTTGCCCACGGTGTCCATCATGTAGGCCGCTTTCAGGGTCAGCAGCCGCGCCATGTCGATTTCCATTCGCGAGTCGGCAATCTTGTCCATATTGCCGCCCAGGCGCGCCAGCGGTCGGCCGAACGCCGTACGCTGCACCGAGCGCCTGCACATCAGTTCCAACGCACGCTCGGCCATGCCGATCGAACGCATGCAATGATGAATCCGGCCCGGGCCGAGGCGACCCTGAGCAATCTCGAAACCACACCCTTCACCGAGCAACACGTTTTCATAAGGTACCCGGACATCTTCGAACAGCACCTCGGCATGGCCGTGGGGGGCGTCGTCATAACCGAAAACCGGTAACGGTCGCACGATCTTCACACCCGGCGTGTCCGTCGGCACCAGAATCATCGAGTGCTGCTGGTGACGCGGGCCGTCCGGGTTGCTCAGGCCCATGAAGATCATGATCTTGCAACGCGGATCACAGGCGCCGGAGGTCCACCACTTGCGGCCATTGATAGCCCATTCATCGCCATCCCTCGCCGCGCGCGCAACCATGTTGGTCGCGTCGGAGGAGGCAACATCCGGTTCGGTCATGGCAAACGCGGAGCGAATCTCTCCGCGCAATAAGGGTTCCAGCCACTGCTGTTTTTGAGCGTCGCTGGCGTAACGCACCAGGACTTCCATGTTGCCGGTGTCGGGTGCCGAGCAGTTGAAGGGCTCCGGCCCCAGCAGCGAGCGGCCCATGATTTCGGCCAACGGCGCGTATTCCAGATTGGTCAGTCCCGCCCCCCATTCAGACTCGGGCAGGAACAGATTCCACAACCCCTCAGCTTTGGCGCGGGCTTTGAGCTCGTCCATGATCGCGGTGGGTTGCCAGCGATCACCTTGCGCAACCTGACGTTCGAACACCGATTCGGCCGGGTAAACGTATGCATCCATGAATGCCGTCACGCGCTCGCGCAGTGCTTGAACCTTGGGGAAATAAGCGAAATTCATGGGGCAGCTACCTTTCTTGTGAGGTGTTCAGGACATTGACAGGATGCTAGATCAAGGCCCTGCATTTATCTAACCTATTCTCGGCGTGTATAAACATTCATAACCCATATATGATCGGCCGAATTTTCCAACAACAAGAACAGCGTGAGGCGCACGGCAATGAATCTGACCAAGGTCGATCTCAACCTCTTTATTGTGTTTGACGCCATTTACACCGAAGCCAACCTGACCCGTGCCGGCCAGATCGTCGGTATCACCCAGCCCGCCGTCTCCAACGCACTGGCACGCCTGCGAGAAACCTTCAATGACCCGCTGTTCGTGCGCACTGCACAGGGCATGGTGCCCACGCCCATGGCGCAGAACATCATCGGTCCGGTGCGCAATGCATTATCGCTACTGCGGGTTTCGGTGCAGGAAAGCCGTATTTTCAACCCGCTGCAGGCCAACAAGAATTACCGCATCAGCATGACCGACCTGACCGAGGCAATAATCCTCCCTGTGCTGTTTCAGCGGCTGCGGCGCCTGGCGCCGGCTGTGACCATTGAAAGCTTTTTGTCCAAGCGCCGGGAGACCACCAAGGAGCTTGCCGCTGGGCGCCTGGATTTTGCCGTCGACGCGCCACTCAATACCGACCCGCAAGTGCGTCACGTCAAGCTGATGGAAGACAGTTACGTGTGCGCCATGCGCAATGGTCATCCGCTGGCGAACAAAGGCGCGATTACCCTGGACGACTATCTGGCGGTCGCCCATATCCATATCTCCAGCCGTCGCAGTGGACTGGGTCATATCGACCTGTCGTTGGGCAAGATGGGCATTCAACGCAAGATTGCCTTGCGCTCCCAACACTACCTGATGGCGTCGCAGGTATTGCAGCAGACCGATATGGTCATGACCGTCCCCGAGCGCTTCGCGCGGCGCAACGACTTGCACTTCGTGCATCTGCCGGTGAAAGATGTGCCCACGGTGGAAACCCACCTGTATTGGCATGAGAGCACCGATCAGGATCCGGCGAACCGCTGGATGCGCGAGCAGATCATCGAGCTGAGTCAGTGGGTGATTGCTCAAGAGCGCAAGTATGAAAAAGAGCAAAGCAGTTGCTAACGCTCTATCGGGGTTGGTTTTTTCGCATTGTCTTAATGTTTTTTCGAGGATCGCTCAGTAGCCATTGTTAATGTGGTTTCGAGGTAAGCATGCCCGCTAAACCACAGCACTCAAGCACACTCAGCTTGACGTTTACGTAAAGCCCCCCGTACGGTTAGCCCACGCTACTCTCGTCCGAGCCTCCCATGAGCAACCCGACTTACAGCATCTCCGATCTGGCCCGCGAGCTGGACATTACCACCCGGACCATTCGTTTCTACGAAGAACAAGGCATGCTTAGCCCCGAACGACGGGGCCTTGAGCGGATCTACACAGCGCGCGACAAAGTGACACTAAAACTCATCCTGCGCGGCAAACGCATCGGTTTTTCCTTGGCTGAATGCCGTGATCTGATAGGCCTTTACGACCCGTTGGGCGATAACCAGAAGCAGCTGACTTCCATGCTGACCAAGATAGTCGAACGTCGTGCGCAGCTGGATCAGCAATTATTGGACATTCAGCAGATGCAACTGGAGCTGGATACGGCTGAAGAGCGTTGCAAGGCCGCTCTGGAAAATACGCTTTAAAACAAAACGATAAAAACTACATCTATCACAGTTTCGAGGATACCTACCGCCATGTTGCTTCCTCAACGCGCACGCCTGGTCGAAGTCGGCCCACGAGACGGACTGCAGAATGAAGCCCGTCTTATTGAAGTTGCCGACAAAATCCGTCTGGTGGATGACCTTACCGATGCAGGTCTTGCCTACATCGAAGCCGGCAGTTTCGTATCACCCAAATGGGTGCCACAGATGGCAGGTTCGGCCCAGGTATTTGCAGGGATCCAGCGCAGGGAAAATGTCACTTATGCAGCACTCGCACCCAACCTGCGCGGTTTTGAAGACGCACTGACGGCAGGGGTCAAGGAGGTGGCGGTTTTTGCTGCAGCTTCCGAGGCCTTTTCCCAGCGCAACATCAACTGCTCGATCAGCGAAAGCCTGGACCGTTTCTTGCCAGTCATGGAAGCAGCGCGTCTGCACGGTATACGCGTGCGCGGATATGTTTCCTGTGTGCTGGGATGCCCCTATGAAGGCGCGGTTGCGCCCAAACAGGTGGCCGCGGTTGCCAACGAATTGTTCGCGATGGGCTGCTATGAAATTTCACTGGGCGACACCATTGGCACCGGCACCCCAGGCACGACGCGAGCGCTTATGGACACGGTGGCCGGGCAGATTCCGCGTGGCAAACTGGCTGGGCACTTCCACGACACCTACGGTCAGGCGCTGAGCAACATCTACGCCAGTCTGCTGGAAGGCGTCGAGGTATTCGACAGCTCCGTCGCCGGGCTGGGCGGCTGTCCCTACGCCAAAGGCGCCACGGGTAACGTCGCAACTGAGGATGTGCTCTATATGCTCAACGGCCTTGAGATTGACACCGGTGTCGATCTCGACAAGCTCATTGCCGCCGGTCAGCGCATCAGTGACGTACTGGGCCGCAGCAATGGCTCCCGGGTGGCAAAAGCGCGTCTGTCGGTTTGATGTGCGACAAGTTGTCACACAGTGTTACCCTGCTCGGCGTTGCAGAGCCTGGAAGGGGTAGCACGGAAACACCCGGCCCCGATCCTGATGAATACTGACAGCTCGGATTCGCTGTGAAAGCCCCACCGTTCGGGCATTTCGCATACTCAGCGAAAAGTTGGCATGGCATCTGCTATATCCTCCGTACAACAAAAACAATAAATCGCAGTCACCCAATAAAAATAAAACGTATCGGCTCTGACATAACAAGAACAACACAGGCAGAGACGCAGCTAACTGATTTTTTTGGAGCGGATCGCTTTGTGAGGCTCAGGCTTCTCGACCGGGCAGAGAATAATAAAACTACCTCAGGTAGCTACCCAACTGGTTGAATCGCAAGATCAAGGCAGTATCAGCGCTCAAAAAAATACGTTTGCTCTTGACCCCGCGTGGGGGTTGCTCAACACCAAAAAGGTCCGGCCTCCAAAAACAACAATAGGTCGTCTGAAAACAAAGAAGAGCATGCAATCGAACTTGAAGGGGAGCTTTGGCTCCCCTTCGTGCTGTCTGTCCTTTGCCAAATGTTCTTCAGCCTCGCTTTGTCCACTCACCCAGTTTGCTCACTCCCCTGTCAGGGCACACGCCAAACCACGTTGCCAGCAGCAATTGCACCCTGCCGATGTTCCCTCGTTGACATCTCCATCTCCGCAGGTTTACGTTAACGTAAAGGTGAAACACAATTACTACGCTCTGACAGCCCTCCAAAAACAACAAGGGAACGCAGTCTCATGAACTACCCCACGCTCAATTTCGGCCTCGGCGAAACCATTAACATGTTGCGCGACCAGTTGCAGGCCTTCGTTGCTGCCGAGATCTCCCCGCGCGCAGCACAGCTCGACAGGGACAATCTGTTTCCCGCCGACATGTGGCGCAAGTTCGGCGATATGGGTCTGCTCGGCATCACCGTCGATGAGCAATACGGCGGTGCTGGTCTGGGTTATTTGGCTCACGTGGTGGCGATGGAAGAAATCAGTCGTGGTTCGGCGTCCGTCGCGCTGTCCTACGGCGCCCACTCCAACCTGTGCGTCAACCAGATCAACCGCAACGGTAACCCTGAACAGAAAGCTCGTTACCTGCCCCCATTGATCAGCGGCGAACACATCGGGGCGCTGGCGATGAGTGAACCCAATGCCGGTTCGGATGTGGTGTCGATGAAACTGCGCGCCGACAAACGCGGCGATCGCTTCGTACTCAACGGCAGCAAAACCTGGATCACCAACGGGCCCGATGCCCACACTTACGTGATCTATGCCAAAACCGACCTGGAAAAAGGCGCCCATGGGATCAGCGCGTTCATCGTGGAGCGTGACTGGAAAGGTTTCTCACGCGGCAACAAGTTCGACAAGTTGGGCATGCGCGGCTCGCACACCTGCGAACTGTTTTTCGACGACGTTGAAGTTCCGGAAGAAAACCTGCTCGGCACCCTCAATGGTGGGGTAAAGGTGCTGATGAGCGGTCTGGATTACGAGCGCGTGGTGCTCTCCGGCGGACCGACCGGAATTATGCAGGCCTGCATGGACGTCGTTTTGCCCTATATCCACGACCGCAAGCAGTTCGGCCAGAGCATCGGCGAGTTCCAGTTGATTCAGGGCAAGGTTGCCGACATGTACACTCAGCTCAATGCCAGCCGCGCCTACCTGTATGCCGTGGCGCAGGCCTGTGAACGGGGTGAAACCACGCGCAAGGACGCCGCTGGCGTCATTCTCTACAGTGCCGAGCGGGCAACCCAGATGGCGCTTGACACTATCCAGATTCTGGGTGGCAACGGTTACATCAACGAATTCCCCGCAGGTCGCCTGCTGCGCGACGCCAAGCTCTACGAAATCGGCGCCGGCACCAGTGAGATTCGCCGCATGTTGATCGGTCGCGAACTGTTCAACGAAACGAAATGAAGCAGCCACGGGTTTCGCGCGGTAAGCGACGGGCGCAAGCAGCTCGTGCATGCCGTGACTTCGAAGTGACGACAGCGGTTGGAGCAAGCCTCACATGACCATTCTGAAAACCCAGCTCAATCCGCGCTCGGCGGAGTTTCTGGCTAACAGCGAAGCACTGCGCAAGCAGGTTGACGATTTGCGCAACCTTCTTGCTCAGGTCCATCAGGGCGGCGGGCCCAAGGCGCAGGAGCGTCACACCTCGCGAGGCAAGTTGTTGCCTCGTGAGCGCATCAATGGCTTGCTCGACAGCGGCTCGCCCTTCCTTGAAATCAGCCAGCTCGCGGCGCATGGCGTCTATGGCGAAGACGTGCCGGCAGCTGGCGTCATCGCAGGTATCGGCCGGGTGGAAGGCGTCGAGTGCATGATCATTGCCAATGACGCCACCGTCAAAGGCGGCTCGTACTACCCCCTGACCGTCAAGAAACACCTGCGCGCGCAAACCATCGCACAGCAGAATCGCCTGCCGTGCATTTATCTGGTGGACTCCGGTGGCGCCAACCTGCCGCGCCAGGACGAAGTGTTTCCGGACCGCGAGCATTTCGGGCGGATCTTCTTCAACCAGGCGAACATGAGCGCTCAAGGCATTCCGCAAATCGCCGTGGTCATGGGTTCCTGCACCGCAGGCGGCGCCTATGTACCGGCCATGGCCGACGAAGCCATTATGGTGCGCCAGCAGGCAACGATTTTCCTCGCAGGCCCGCCGCTGGTTAAAGCGGCCACGGGCGAGGTGGTCAGTGCCGAAGACCTGGGCGGTGCCGATGTGCACTGCAAGGTGTCTGGAGTAGCGGACCACTACGCTGAAAGCGATGAACACGCCCTGGCCCTGGCCCGGCGCAGCGTCGCTAACCTCAACTGGCGCAAGCAGGGCGAACTTCAGCGGCGCTCGCCGGCTGCCCCGCTGTATGCCAGTGATGAACTGTATGGGGTGATTTCCGCCGACCCCAAGCAGCCGTTCGATGTCCGCGAAGTCATTGCGCGGCTGGTCGATGGTTCCGCGTTCGATGAGTTCAAGGCGTTGTTCGGCACCACGCTGGTGTGCGGTTTCGCTCATCTGCACGGCTATCCGGTGGCGATCCTGGCCAATAACGGCATTCTGTTTGCCGAAGCCGCGCAGAAAGGCGCGCACTTCATTGAGCTGGCCTGCCAGCGCGGCATCCCGCTGCTCTTTCTGCAAAACATCACCGGTTTCATGGTCGGTCAGAAATACGAAGCTGGCGGCATCGCCAAGCACGGCGCCAAGTTGGTGACTGCGGTGGCGTGCGCCAACGTGCCGAAATTCACCGTGATCATCGGTGGCAGTTTCGGCGCCGGCAACTACGGCATGTGCGGACGCGCCTACGACCCGCGTTTCTTATGGATGTGGCCTAACGCGCGTATCGGCGTCATGGGCGGTGAACAGGCGGCGGGCGTGCTGGTTCAGGTCAAACGCGAACAGGCTGAACGCAGCGGCCAGTCCTTTACCGCCGAACAGGAAGCCTCGCTCAAACAACCGATTCTCGAGCAGTACGAACATCAGGGTCACCCCTACTACTCCAGCGCCAGGCTGTGGGACGACGGCGTCATTGACCCTGCGCAAACCCGCGAGATTCTTGCACTTGCCATCAGCGCGGCGCTCAACGCACCTATCGAACCGACCCGCTTCGGCGTGTTCCGGATGTGACCCGAGGACTGAACATGACCGATTTCGAAACCGTCGAGCTTGAGTACGATCCGCGCGGCTACGTCACGCTTTGGCTTAATCGAGCGGACAAGAACAACGCTTTCAACGCGCAGATGATTGGTGAACTGAACGTCGCCCTCGAGCGCATCCAGAGCGACGACAATCTGCGTTTCCTTCTCCTGCGTGCGCGTGGCCGGCACTTTAGCGCCGGGGCGGATCTGGCCTGGATGCAGGAATCTGCCAATCTGGACTACAACACCAACCTGGGCGACGCCCGTGAGTTGGGCGAACTGATGTACAACCTCGCCAAACTCAAATTGCCCTCCCTGGCCGTGGTGCAAGGGGCGGCGTATGGCGGCGCGTTGGGGCTGATCAGCTGTTGCGACATGGCCATCGGGGCCGACGACGCGCAGTTCTGCCTCTCGGAAGTCCGAATCGGCCTCGCCCCGGCGGTGATCAGCCCGTTCGTGGTGCAAGCCATTGGCGAACGGCACACACGCCGCTATGCACTGAGCGCCGAGCGTTTCGATGGACTGCGCGCGCGTGAGATCGGCCTGCTCGCCGAGTGTTACGCCGCCGCCGAGCTTGAAGGACAGGTGCAGCACTGGGTTGCCAATCTGTTGCTCAACAGCCCGCAGGCAATGCGCGTCAGCAAGGATCTGCTGTGTGAAGTCGGTCACGGCGAGCTAACCCCGGCCCTGCGCCGCTACTGTGAAAACGCAATTGCCCGCATCCGCGTCAGCCCTGAAGGCCAGGAAGGTTTGCGCGCGTTTTTGCACAAACGCGAACCCGGCTGGCGTGGCGAAAACAACAATAAAGGAGAATCACGTTGATGAGCGGCCCCAACACAATCGCCCTGTCTTCGGTACTGGTCGCCAACCGCGGCGAAATCGCTTGCCGGGTCATGCGCACGGCCAAGGCCATGGGCCTGACGACCGTTGCCGTCCACAGCGCGACCGATCGTGATGCCCGGCATGTGCGCGAGGCAGACATCGCGGTGAACCTGGGCGGCAGTAAAGCTGCCGACAGCTATCTGCAGATCGATAAAGTGATCGCTGCGGCTAAAAGCAGCGGCGCCCAGGCGATCCATCCAGGCTACGGGTTTCTTTCGGAAAATGCAGGTTTCGCGCGTGCTGTCGAGCAGGCAGGCCTGATATTTCTCGGCCCGCCCGCCTCCGCTATCGACGCCATGGGCAGCAAGTCAGCGGCCAAATCGCTGATGGAAACAGCCGGTGTGCCGCTGGTGCCCGGTTACCACGGCCAAGCACAGGATGCAGGGACATTCAGGGAAGCCGCAGCACGCATTGGCTATCCGGTGCTGCTCAAGGCCACCGCGGGCGGTGGTGGCAAAGGCATGAAAGTCGTTGAGCGTGATGAGGACCTGGCTGAAGCGCTGGCCTCGGCACAGCGCGAGGCGCAATCTTCCTTTGGCGATTCACGAATGCTGGTGGAGAAGTACGTCCTCAAGCCCCGTCACGTCGAGATCCAGGTCTTTGCCGACCAACACGGCCATTGCCTGTACCTCAATGAGCGGGATTGTTCGATCCAGCGGCGCCACCAGAAAGTCGTTGAAGAAGCCCCTGCCCCGGGCCTCACTCCCGAGTTACGCCGCGCCATGGGTGAAGCGGCCGTCCGCGCAGCTCAAACGATCGGTTATGTCGGTGCTGGCACGGTCGAGTTCCTGCTAGATGCTCGTGGCGAATTTTTCTTCATGGAGATGAATACGCGCCTGCAGGTCGAACACCCGGTCACCGAGGCGATCACCGGTCTTGATCTGGTCGCTTGGCAGATTCGCGTCGCCCAGGGAGAGCCACTGCCGATCACCCAGGCACAAGTACCGCTCAATGGCCATGCCATTGAAGTTCGGCTGTATGCCGAAGACCCGGCCAATGACTTTTTACCTGCGACGGGTAAGTTGCAGGTTTATCGCGAATCGACGCCTGGTTCCGGCCGACGTGTCGACAGCGGCGTTATCGAGGGCGATGAGGTCTCGCCATTTTACGACCCGATGCTGGGCAAGCTGATCGCCTGGGGCGAGAATCGCGAACAGGCGCGCTTACGACTGCTGGCCATGCTCGATGAGTTCGCCATCGGCGGATTACGCACCAATCTGGCGTTTCTGCGACGGATCATCGCTCATCCAGCCTTTGCCGATGCTGAACTGGATACCGGTTTCATCCCGCGTTATCAGGCCGATCTGCTGCCCGCCGCCGAGGCATTACCCGAAGCGTTCTGGCAAACGGCAGCGCAGGCGTATTGGCAGAGTACCCCGACTCAGGTACGTGAAGATGATCCTCACTCCCCTTGGGCTGGCGCTAACGGGCTGCGTCTGGCGCTGCCAACCGAGGTGGACATGCATCTTGGCTGCGCTGGTGAAACGCGCAAGGTTCGTTTGCGCAACGCTGCCAGCGATACCCCGCGACTTCAGGGCGATCAGCTCACCGTCGAGGAAGACGGCGTGCGCACCCGGACGCTGGCAATTCGTCGCGATGACAGGTTGTTTTTGCGTTGGCAGGGCGAGCTGCACATGGTCCACCGCGTGGACCCCATCGCGGCGGTAGAGGCCAGCCACACTCAGCATGGCGGGCTCAGTGCGCCAATGAACGGAAGCATCGTTCGGGTGCTGGTCAAGATCGGACAACGGGTGGAAGCAGGCACGCCACTGGTGGTGCTGGAAGCGATGAAAATGGAGCACAGCGTTCGCGCCGGTCAGGCCGGAACCGTTGCAGCGCTGTATTGCGCCGAAGGTGAGATGGTCAGCGAAGGGACGGTATTGGTAGAACTAGCCCCGCAGTAAACCCGTAAAAGCGCGCCTGCCTGCGATCACGTCAGATCAAGCAAAGACGTAACGAGTGATCTGACACCCCTTGCAGGCATGCGTGATATTCCCGCTACAGGTACGAGTGCGGGTGCGAGAGTCGCCAACCTCGCACTCGTTATTTTGTTAAGCCGCCACCTCATACAGCTTCGGCAATGCCACTTCCCCACTTAGCAGGCTTTGACGCATGCGTGCAGCCTGCAGGGCCGCCGCCTTCATCGCGCTTTCCTTTACCTGCCCGTAGCCGCGAATTCGCTCCGGCAGACGTGCCAGGCTCAAGGCTGTGTGACGATTGCCGGGCTTCAGGTGCGCCAGGATCAATTCGACATCCGCCACATAGCTGTCGATCAGCTCACGCTCTTGACGCCGCTCCAGGCTACGACCGAACGGATCGAAAGCGGTCCCACGGAGAAATTTGAATTTCGCCAGCACGTCGAATGCTTTCAGCATCCAGGGCCCGAAGCTGCGTTTGCGCGGCGTACCACTCTTCGGATCGCGCTTGGTCAGCCAGGACGGCGCCAGATGAAACTCCAGTCGATAGTCCCCTTCGAACTGAACGTTGAGCTGTTGCATGAACTCGCCGTTACTGTAAAGACGTGCGACCTCGTATTCATCCTTGTAGGCCAAAAGCTTGAAGTAACTGAACGCAACGGCTTCTGTCAGTGCCAGTGGCTCGCCGGGGAACAGACGACTTTCGACATCACGTACTTCGTTCACCAACTGCAGATAGCGCTGGCCGTAGGCCTGGTTCTGGTACTCGCCGAGGATTGTGCTGCTGTGGGCCAGACGTTGGTCCAGCGTCAGCAGTTCAGGCTCCTCGGTGACCGCCTGTGGATTGGCCGCTGCTTGTACCGCAGGCAGATCGAACGCTGCACGTCGGCCCCAGAGGAAGGCCTGCTGATTCAGATTGACCGCAACCCCGTTGAGCTCGATGGCCTTTTCTATGGCTGCCGATGTCAGCGGGATCAGGCCCATCTGGAAGGCATAGCCGAGCATGAACAGGTTGCTGGCAATGCTATCGCCCATCAGCTTGGTCGCAAGATCGGTGGCAGCGATGAAATGGGTCTTTTCAGCGCCGACCGCCTCACGAATGGTCTGCATCATGGCCTCGGCCGGAAACTCGGCGTCGGGGTTGCGGGTGAACTCCGCCGTTGGGGTTTGCTGACTGTTCACCACCGCGTGGGATTTGGCGCTGTTGAGCTTGGCAATCGCATCAGGACCGGACGCCACCAGCAGGTCGCAGCCCAGCAAAAGGTGCGCTTCCCCGGCAGCTATGCGCACAGCAAACAGATCCTGCTGACGTGCAGCGATCCGAATGTGGCTGACCACTGGGCCGAATTTCTGCGCCAGACCTGCCTGATCGAGCACGCTGCAGCCCTTGCCTTCCAGGTTCGCGGCATATCCCAGCATCGCGCCGACCGTGGTCACGCCGGTGCCGCCAACCCCTGGCAGCAGGATATTGAACGGCTGATCAAGGCTCGGCAGGATGGGCTCGGGCAGTTGAGCAAAGGCCTGAGCCTGCTTGGGCAGTTGAGGCTTGCGCAGTTGCCCGCCATGGACGGTGACGAAACTCGGGCAGAAACCCTCAACGCAGCTGAAGTCCTTGTTGCAGGCGTTCTGGTCGATTTCACGCTTGCGCCCTTCTGCGGTTTCTTTGGGCAGGATCGACAGGCAGCCGGATTTGGCGCCGCAATCGCCGCAGCCTTCGCATACGGCCGGATTGATGACGGCGCGTTTGTCGAGTTCGGCCATTTTCCCGCGTTTGCGCCGACGGCGCTTCTCGGTGGCGCAGGTCTGGTCATAGATGATCACCGACACGCCTTTGAACTCGCGCAGCTCACGCTGCACGCTGTCCAGATCGCGACGATGGTGGAAGGTGGTGATCGGCGCGAACTGCTCGCGGCTCGGGTATTTTTCCGGCTCGTCGGAGACCAGCGCGATGCGTTGCACACCCTCGTTGAACACCTGACGGCTCAGTTGATCGACCCGTAGGATACCGTCGATGGGCTGCCCGCCGGTCATGGCTACGGCATCGTTATAGAGAATCTTGTAGGTGATGTTGACCTTCGAGGCCACCGCCGCTCGCAGCGCCAGATGACCGGAGTGAAAGTAGGTGCCATCGCCCAGGTTCTGGAACACATGAGGCGTTTCGGTGAACGGCGCCTGGCCGATCCAGGTCACGCCCTCGCCGCCCATCTGGGTAAAGGTGTCGGTCTCCCGGTCCATCCAAATGGTCATGTAGTGGCAGCCAATACCGGCCAACGCCCGACTGCCTTCAGGCACCTTGGTCGACGTGTTATGCGGGCAGCCGGAACAGAAATGCGGGGTGCGCTGGGTAGTGAACAGCGGCGCGGCCAGCGCCGTTTCCTTGTCCTGCAGGAATTGCAGACGCGCGTCGATTTTCGCACTGCTGTAGATCGGCGCCAGGCGCCCGGCAATGACACGGGCGATCATGGCGGGCGTCAATTCCGCAAGGTTGGGCAACAACGAGCGCCCTTGTTCGTCGAACTCTCCGACGACACGCGGACGCTGGTCTACGGGCCAGTTGTACAGCTGGCCCGTCAACTGGTCTTCGATCACGCTGCGTTTTTCTTCAACCACCAGGATTTCATCCAAGCCCTCGGCAAAACCGTGAACCGATACCGGCTCCAGCGGCCAGCTCATGCCGACCTTGAGCACCCGGATACCCACCGACGCGCACAGATCCTCGTCAATGCCCAGCTCTTCCAGTGCCTGGCGCACATCGAGGTAGGACTTGCCGGTGGTGATGATGCCCAGACGCGGCTTGGGCGAATCGATGACGACCTTGTTCAGGTTATTGGCCCGCGCAAACGCACGCGCCGCGTAAATCTTGTAGGTGTTCAGCCGTGCTTCCTGCGCCAGCGGTGGGTCTGGCCAGCGAATGTGCAGACCGCCCTCGGGCAGCTGGAAGTCATCGGGAATACGAGTCTGGATGCGCAGCGGGTCAACCTCCACCATCGCGGAAGAGTCGACGTTCTCGGCAATGGTCTTCATCGCCACCCAGCAACCGCTGTAGCGCGACAACTCCCAGCCGATAATGCCGTAATCGAGAATCTCCTGAACGTTGCTCGGGTTGAGCACCGGGATCATCGAAGCAATGAAGGCGTGTTCGCTCTGGTGGGCAATGGTCGAGGATTTACAGCCATGGTCGTCACCCGCAAGGATCAGTACCCCGCCGTTTTGCGCAACGCCTGCAGAGTTTCCGTGTTTGAACACGTCGCCGCAACGATCAACACCCGGACCCTTGCCGTACCACAGGGCGAATACGCCGTCGTACTTGCCGTGGGGAAACAGGTTGACCTGCTGACTGCCCCAAACGGCGGTGGCCGCCAACTCCTCGTTGACGCCCGGTTGGAAATGGATGGCATTTTCCTGAAGATACTCCTTGGCATCCCACAGGCTCTTGTCGAGATTGCCCAGTGGCGACCCCCGATAGCCGGAAATGAAACCTGCGGTGTTCAGCCCACGGGCCTCATCGCGCTGCTTCTGGAGCATGGGCAAGCGGGTTAGCGCCTGGGTTCCGGTCAAGTAAAGATTGCCGGTTGCGAGTCGGTATTTATCATCCAGACGAATATCAGCCAAAGACATTCAGGCACTCCCTTATTTTTATTAGTGCGTTTTGAATGTGGCGAGCAGTGGTCGCGCAAGCTTTGTGGGCCGTGGTCCTGCCGCTCGGTCGCCGGGACGGTTCAACCCGGCGCCCACAGAGCCAATACTGCCTGCGGGCCAGAGGCTTTTTCTTTCTAATTTGGCTGAAATCTGCTCATATCCTGCATGCCTGTTTCAATTCAAGAATAAAAAAGGGTCATTTCATGCAGGTCAAACTCAGCCCCATTGATCGTAAGATTCTTCGCCTGTTACAGCACGACGCCGACCTCTCGGCCGCTGAAATCGCCGAGCGGGTGGAGCTTTCGCAGTCACCCTGCTGGCGGCGGATCAATCGCCTGGAAGAGGAAGGGGTAATCGAGCGCAAGGTCGCCCTGCTCAACCCCGCGAAGCTTGGGCTGACCATGACGGTGTTCGTGGATGTGAAGCTGTCAGGCCACGGTCGGCGTTACCTGACCGAATTCGAAGAGGCAATCATTGGCTACCCCGAGGTGCTGGAATGCTACACGATGGCCGGGGACATGGATTTCATGCTCAAGGTGGTGGTGCAGGACATCGCCAGCTATGAGCGTTTTCTACGCGATCATCTGCTGCAAAGCCCTCATGTTCAGGAGGCGCACTCGAACATTGCAATGAGTGTGGTGAAGCGAACAACTGAGTTGCCGATTGAATAACAGCAAGTTTTGCGCTGCAAGCCACAAGCGTGTCTGCGCCACACGTGCTGCTTGAGGCTTAAGGCCCAGGGCTTGAAGGTAACCGACTTTTTTCAAGAAAATGCAAAAAAACATTTGACATGCAAATGATAATGATTATTATTGAGCGCAACCGATCGCGAGATCGGCCGGTAACCCAGAAGCCTTAGGTCGGCTTCCGGATTATCTCCTCATCAGGCTAATCACGGTTTTTGACCCGGCTTTTGCCGGGTCTTTTTTTATGCCCTTTAAGGGTCTGGTTCGGTCGGGTGTTGCTTCTTCAGGCTAATGAAGAGGGTCTACTGTGCGATGGCGCGAATGATAGCAAAAGAACTACGCGCGCTGAACATGCGCAGCATTTAAAACGACATATCCGCTAGAGTTAATGAAACAACGACGTAACACTTGAGAATGAATCTCATAAGCATTGGCATCGTTCCGCATCACGGATGATGCCCCCGCCCTTGCCCAAGGACGATCCACGGATGACTCGCGAGTGAATTACCATGACTTATCACCTCAGCTCGATCTTCTCGCTTCCTAAAGCCCACCCGGAATCGCCTGTCAGCCAGCAAACGGACGCTTATCGGCGCCGCATTCAAAAACTGCCGCGCAGGATTCAGCAGGTCTTTTTGCTCAGTCGCCTCGACCAGCTCCCGTACACCGCCATTGCCCGCTTGCTCGAACTGGATATCGATGCGGTGGAGCGCAAGATGGTTCGTCTGCTTGAACAGTGCTGTGACCCGTCCGACGCGTCGTCGCAGGTCCAAAGCCGAGCCATGCGCTGGTATGTGCATCTGCAAAGCCCGCAGGCGACCGCCAGCCAGCGAATCGAGTTTCGCCACTGGCTGGATGCCGACGCCTCGCATCTCGCCGCATTCGAGGAAGCCGAACATCTATGGCGCAGGCTTCTGGCGCCGGCGACGCTCATGGGAGCGAGCGGCTGGCACCGGCGCAAGCGCCGCGGTTACCTGGGCTGGCTGATGCTGACGGCGTTTCTGTGCAGCCTGCTGGTCACGGCTGAGGCCTTTACCTGAGTCCCATCATCATCCGATTCTGTCGCTGGCAGGCGGCCTGATGCGTGTACAGTACCGTTCATTACAGCCATCCAATGGCGCTGAATTGGCACTAACGTACTCAGGACCTTTTCGTGACTCAGAACGCCCTATCCGTCACCTGTGATTTTGACAGCGGTAATATCGTCGTGCTCGATGCCAGCAATCCGCAGAATGTGCAACTGGCTATCCGCCCTGACACGCGCAGCGCGCATTTCCAGTGGTTTCACTTCAAAGTTGACGGCATGCAGGTCGGCGAGCCCCACGCCTTCAGCCTGACCAACGCCAGCGAATCGAGCTACAACCGCGCCTGGACCGGCTACAACGCCGCGGCATCCTACGATCAGAAAACCTGGTTCCGGGTACCCAGCGAGTTCGATGGCAAGGCGCTTAACTTCGCGCTTTCCTCGGAGCAGCCGCAGATATGGTTCGCCTATTTCGAGCCTTACAGTCGGCAGCGCCATGACTGGCTGGTGGATCAGGCGCTGCACCATGCAGGCACCCAATTGCTGGCCACAGGCTCCAGCTGTGAAGGCCGTAGCCTCGCGCTGTTGCGCAAAGGCGACGGTGCACCGGGCAAGCGCAAGATATGGATCATTGCCCAGCAGCATCCCGGCGAACACATGGCTGAATGGTTCATGGAAGGCGTCATCGAGCGCCTTCAGGAAAACGATGCCCAACTGCAGGCCCTGCTCGCCTCAGCAGACTTGTATCTGGTGCCGCACATGAATCCCGACGGATCGTTCCATGGTCACCTGCGCACCAACGCGCAGGGCCAGGACCTCAATCGCGCATGGCAGGACTCCACGCCCGAGTTGAGCCCGGAAGTGAGTTTCGTCAAGGAACAGATGGAAAAGTACGGCGTTGACCTGTTTCTCGACGTACACGGTGACGAAGAGATTCCCTATGTATTCACCGCAGCCTGTGAAGGCAACCCTGGCTACACCGACAAGCAGATGGCCCTGGAAGACGATTTCCGCACACGCCTGAGCGGGCTGACCGTGGATTTTCAGACCCGCTTTGGCTATCCGAAGGCGCAACCGGGCAAAGCCAACATGAACCTGGCGTGCAACAGCGTCGGTGAGCGTTATAAATGCCTGTCGTTGACCCTGGAAATGCCGTTCAAGGACAACGATGATGCGCCGGACCTCGTCACCGGCTGGTCGGGAAAACGCTCCAAACAACTGGCCAGGGATGTGTTGAGCGTGATGGGGCAAATGGTTTGCGTACTGCGCTGATCCAGGCTGGAACGCGCCTCGTCGGTAGGCGCGCTGCCTGCTGATGCGATCTGCCAGCGCCACTGGGGCAGCTGACATAACGCATTGGCGGGCAGGCAGGCGTCTACACCCAAGTCAGCCTCCACCCCGCGATTTACCCCGCAACATGCTGTCCAGCACTTCATCCCGCCGAATCCACCCATGAAACAGCGCAGCAGCCAGGTGCGTGAGGATGGTCAGGAAAAACAGATACGCCAGATACCGGTGGGCCTGCCGCAGAAAAGCGAAAGTGTGCGCATCGGGAGCGAGGATCGATGGCAGACGCAACGAACTGCCGAGCATGACCGGATCGCCCGCTGCCGAAATCATCGCCCAGCCAATCAGCGGCATAGCCAGCATCAGCGCATAGAGCAGGTAATGCGAGAGTTTGGCGGCCAGCACTTGCACTACGGGCAGATCGGCGGGTAGCGGCGGCGTTGGAGTGGTGATGCGTACGATCAACCGGACGACGACCAGTAGCAGAATCGTGACGCCCACCGGCTTGTGCAGGTTCAATAGCCATTCATGGCGTTCCGAAATTGACGCGGCCATCCCCGCCCCGATGAACAGCATGGCAATGACCATCACTGCCATCAGCCAATGCAGGGCACGGGCCAACGGAGCGAAATGCTTGACGGGCTTGTTCATGGCTGTTTCTCCTGGGCAGGCGTGGCGTGCAACTGATCAACTTCAGCGGTACGACGCAGGTACGAGGATGCGTATGCAGCCGATCGTGCCACCAGTAGCGGATCGTCCGAGCCTTCTATGCCGCTTGGCAGCACCAGCGGGTCGTAGTTGATGTCGCGGCACTGACCATCCAGTTGTGCACTGTCACTTTCCACGACCAGGGTGCCGGCGCTCACCGTCTTATGCTCGCCAGACCAGCTTTTGGATGCGTCGTTTGTCGAATCTGCGGCGTTGGCCAGCGTCAGCACCAAGTCCCAGCGTTGCGGCCCGCTGGCCAGTTTGGCGCTCAAGTCCTGTTGCAGGTAATCCTTGGTCTGCGGCGCGGGCGCATCGCTTTTGACCTGTGGTACCAGGCTCCAGCGTACGGGCTGACGCTTGCCCTGAGCATCTACCAGCACGAAGGCGTTGACGCTGTTGTAGGTCTCGGTCACGAAGCTGGCAGAGAGTTTGGCGGTTTTAACCCACGCAAGAAAGGGCTGGGCTTCGGGGTGTGCGGCGAAGAAAGCCGGCGGTCTGGCCGGATCGGGCTTGCCGGTCTTGGGGTCAGGCGCTGTGGCGATTTGCAGGTCGACGAAAGCTTGCGGCGTGCCCACCGGGAACACCGGCATGCTGTTCATCCCGCTGCGCCATTGCTGGCCGTTGGCTTGAGTGAACTGCACCGCGAAGCTGCGGATCGGCGCGGCGCTGTCAGGCGAATAGGGATTGCCGGTCGGCAGCGCAAGACGGCCTACGACGGGCGTACGGCCGCTGGCAAACACCTGGGCTTTGGACAGGGGCGCAGCGGCACCGTTGCTCTCGAAATAACCGGCGACGCAAATGCCTTTTGGATGATTCCGGCGATAGCCCGGATGCACACCATTGTTGTGTTCGAATACATCGACAACACGACCCGGGGTCAAACGCTGAGGATCAAGACTGCCGTTGACGTAGGCAAACGCCCCGGCAGCGATCAGCACTACCAGTGCGATGCCCGCCAGACGAACCAGTTTCTTCGAGGTGCCAAGAGGCGGTTTACGGGGGTACGGCGGCTCACGGTCAATCATCGGTCACACTCCGGGCCTTCGGCCTCTATGCACAATTGTTTTCAAGAATGCTGCGGCGGGACGCGGCACTGGCATTTCCATTCCATGAATCGATATTTATAGTCGCTGGCGACCGCATTCGCTGCCGTCGTGACCTCCGACTTCTTATGCAGGGCCTGCGACGTGCCAAGGTTTGCCTTTGCGCTGTAACGACATCGCGGCATATCAGCCATTTAGCCGGGACGGATCGCTTTGCAACAGTACCTGGTCATGAATATTGGCCAGGGTGTCCTTGAGCAGTGAAACACCCCGCCCTTGCTTTGCGGCCTTGTCCTGCTGCAAGCCTGTTGCAGGACCGACAGCAGCGGATCGCCATCGCCACGTTTGCGCGCTGCTTCTATCTGACTCACATAGCTCTTCAGCGCTATGGCCTGCTGATCGCTATTGCCAATAATGGCTGCGTTTTTCAAGTCGACCGCCAGGTTCAGCTCGCCCGAAGCTCCACTCAGATGAACCGTACGCTGGTCGGCGTCGGCCTGCATCTCCAGGATCTGCACGCCGGCGCCAGTTCAGCGGGCAAGCGCCTTGCCTGAGGACGAGGTCATCACCGACTGAGAAATGCCCTTTCCGGTCTCAGCCACCTGCGTCAACAGCGTGGCGCCCAGACCCTGAAAGCGACTGACGCCGGAAGAGGTGATGAAATTGCCCTGCATTGCCAAGGTGATCTTGTCCTGATGGGTGTATTCCCATGCAGGTGGCACCTCAGCGTCTGTCTTGAGGCTGCGGACGCTGTAAACCTGAGTATCGCTGACGCCAGTGTCCTGGCCCAGTGTGACGATGGACGAAGGAAGCGGATCCGTTGCGGCAGGCTTCGCGACCGGGTTAAGTGCTGTTGCATTTGCCACGACCTTCGCGACGATCAGAGGTTGTGCCGCAGAGATAGAAGAAAGCGCAGTCATAGCAGGTCCATGCTCGATTGAGTTGTTTTGTCCTACCCGGCATGTCGGCACTGCCCTCGACGTCTTGAGGCAACCGTCGGTGGCGCATTCCGCTCCTGGCGCTGGACATGCCAGGAAGGCCGCGTCAGTCCAGCGCAGTGGCAATTTCCTCAAGAATGACCGGATCATGGCCCTCAAGACCCAGGCACGGCGCAGTCACCGGCCATCCGGTTTCGGTTTGCCACCAGTGATCAAGTACGGGCTTGCCAGTGAGTTGTTCAAGCCATCAGTAGGTACTGGAGTCGAGCGTTTCACCGGCCAGAAACAGGTGCCGGGGAGAACTCAGATCGCGGCCCAAGCAAGTGGCCTTGCGGGTCTTCCTTACAGATGAGCTGGCCATCGGCAAACCAGCAATAGGTGCCATCGGGCAGGGCTTGCAGCACCTGCTGTGGCGCGCAGTACCAGGCCAACTGCCGCACTTGCTCTGCCCAATACGTCGCGGGGTCAGCGATAGAGCGTCTCTGCTCCCGGCCATCGATTTGCGGGTTCTGCAACGAATCAGACACGCGTACACTCTCCCGAAAAAGCACTCTGTAAAAGCTACGAATTAGCGTTAAAGAGCGTGCAAGCGTGACCCGCTTAAAGCAGATACTTTGTGTTAAGGTCCCAGTCCCATGGCTATCAAAGAAGGCATTCGCACCGGCGGCCGCAGTGCCCGGGTGCAGACATCAATCCACGCTGCGGTACGCGACTTGCTGCAGGAGCAGGAACGTTCTGCCCTCAGCGTGCCGATGATCGCCGCCCGTGCCGGGGTCACGCCGTCGACCATTTACCGGCGTTGGGGCGACCTCACCTCGCTGCTGGCCGATGCAGCCGTTGAACGCCTGCGCCCCGATGAGCCCGTGGACTGCGGCGGTCTGCGCCAGGATTTACGCACGTGGGTGGAGGTTTATCTGGAAGAGATGAACTCGGCGCCTGCTCGCGAGATGATGCGCGACGTGGTCGCCAGCAGTGCCACCCTGTGCTCGGGCAAATGCCTGGACATCGTTCGCGATCAGCTACAGATCATCATCGACCGGGCGCAACAGCGCGGCGAACGCAGCCCCTCGGCGGACGAACTGGTGGACGCGGTCGTCGCGCCCATGATCTACCGGATTCTCTACGCCGAGTCGGCTCCTACGCTCGATCGTGTGCATCAATTGCTCGACCGTTGCCTGGTTTAGCACCAGACGCCTGAACGGGTTATGATGGCGGGCCTTGGATCACGGGCCTCCTTTCCCCATGCACACTCTCGCAGACCTGCGCGCTGGCAAGCTGGCGGGCAGCAAACGGCTGGACCTCAGCTGCGGCCTGACGGCATTTCCCGAAGCGATTTTCGACCTCAGCGATTCGCTGCAAGTGCTGAATCTGTCCGACAACCAGTTGAGCGACCTGCCCACCGACCTGCATCGGCTCAAGCACCTGAAGATCCTCTTCTGCTCCAACAACCTGTTCACCCGCTTACCCAAAGCGCTGGGCCAGTGCGAGCAGCTGTTCTTCATCGGTTTCAAAGCCTGCCATATCGTTGAAATACCCCCCGAGTCGCTGCCGCCACGGCTGCGCTCGCTGGTGCTGACGGATAACCACATCGAGTCGCTGCCGGACGAACTGGGCAACTGTACGTATCTACAAAAGCTGATGCTGGCCGGCAACCGTCTGCAGCATCTGCCAGCCTCCCTTGCAGCGTGCCATCGACTGGAACTGGTGCGCATCGCGTCGAATGACATCCGCCGATTACCGCAGTGGCTGCTACAGATGCCTGCCTTGGCCTGGCTGGCGTTCGCTGGCAATCCGCTTAACGATATCCACACCGAAGAGCCGATCCGGCAGATTCCCTGGTCGGAATTGACGTTGCACCAGATGCTCGGCGAAGGCGCATCCGGGGTTATCCAACGGGCCGAATGGGTGGACAATTGCGGCTTGAGCGAAGACGTCGCAGTCAAACTCTACAAGGGTGAGCTGACCAGTGACGGTTCCCCACTGGATGAGATGGCGGCCTGCATCGCCGCAGGTCGACACTCGAATCTGATTCCGGTCGAGGGCAAGGTGTTCGGTCACCCACAGAACGTCAGAGGCCTGGTGATGCAACTGATCTCGCCGCGTTTTATCACCCTTGCCCGTCCGCCAAGCCTGGAATCCTGCACCCGCGATGTTTACAACGGCACACGTCTGAGCCTGGACACCGCTCTGCGCATCGCGGCAGGTATAGCCTCGGCCTGCCGCCACCTGCACGCCCGTGGTATCAACCACGGCGACCTCTACGCGCATAACATCCTGTGGGAAGAGAACGGCGAGAGCCTGCTTGGGGATTTCGGCGCTGCCGCGTTTTACCCGGATGCAGAAACCGGGCGCACGCTCGAACGTATCGAAGTGCGGGCTTTCGGAATTCTGCTGGGAGAATTGCTAGCGTGTTGTGACGCCGCTGATGACGCGATTGCGCGGTGGCGGACGCTGGAGCAGCAGTGCGTGCAGCCGGCAGTCACAAACCGCCCCAGCTTTACAGCGATAGAACAGGCGCTGACAGCCCATGAGGCGACGTGTACCCGGCCTGATAACGGGTAAGTGTTTTCGCAAAATCCTGGCATCGCGCAGCAAATATGGTGAGCACATTCATTGCGCAACGCTTTCCAATGAGAGACAGGCCCCGACGGTACATCGTCAGTGCCTGCCGCTTTTTTCTCGCGATTGATTCCGTTCACAGCCATCGATCCAAGAGCGGCCAGCCCTAAGCAGGCTCTTCTCTGGATGTGAGCCGCGCCACAGAAAGGTGTCTTACCCGGCCAGCCCTACGTACACGTTCTGCACATCATCGTGGCTGTCGATGGCCTCAAGGAAGACTTCGACTTCTGACATTTGCTCGTCGCTGAGGCCCGAGACCGGGTTTTTCGGGCGGTAGCCGAGCTTGGCCGATTCAACGGTAAAACCCTGCTCCGGCAATGCCTTGCACACAGCGTCCAGGTCAGTGGTTTCGGTATAGAACAGGGTCACGCCCTCTTCACCTTCTTCGACATCTTGAGCGCCCGATTCAATGGCCGCCTCTTCAGGGTCGGTTTTACCGTCGCCTGCCGCTTCAATCATGCCCAGATGATCGAAGTCCCAGGTGATCGAGCCGGCGGCACCCATTTGCCCCTTGCGAAACAACACACGAATCTCGGCGACGGTACGGTTGACGTTGTCGGTCAGGCACTCGACGATCACTGGCACCTTGTGCGGTGCGAAACCCTCGTAAGTGACGAAATGGTAGTTGACCTGCTCACCCAGCAGGCCGGCGCCTTTCTTGATTGCCCGTTCCAGGGTCTCACGCGGCATCGACGCCTTCTTTGCCTGCTCGACCACCAGACGCAGACGCGAGTTCATGTCGGGGTCAGCGCCGGAACGCGCGGCAATCATGATTTCCTTGGACAGCTTGCCGAAAATCTTGCCCTTGGCGTTGGCTGCTGCTTCTTTGTGTTTGACCTTCCACTGTGCGCCCATGATTGCTCTCTTGTTCCGATGGCGATAAACCGTCCATGGCGATCCGGCGTGGCGCGTCGGACCGAGGACGATAAATGCTGAAAAGGGTGACACGCCCGGACAGACCCCGGACGTGCGGCGCATTTTATACGCGCTGGCGGCAGAAGAAACCCCCGCCGTGGTGCTGTCGATCAAAGGATGGGTAATAAGTTTCGCGGAAATCGCCTACGCGATGCTTAGGATAGATGAGCGCTTTTTGTAGTCCGCTTCCGAAAATTCAGAACTGGCCCCTTTGCGCTGTAGCTTTTCGTACCCTCTGCGCCTCGAAAATTCATGGTGCCTCAGCAGATGCGCGACTCGCAGGTGACAATGACCTTGGCCATCGCCAATAACCCCAGCGATTGGCTGGTGATCGGTGTCAACGGTCGCGACCGGCTCAATGCGCCGTTCTGTTACGACATCGACCTGGTCAGCCCGGCGCCGAACCTGGATTGCACTTCGCTGCTATTGCGCGATGCCTGGCTGCAAATGGGTGGGGAGACAGCCCGGATGCACGGGTTGCATGGACAGATTCATCAAGCCCGGCGACTCTATCAAGGTCCCGGCCTGAGCCTCTATCGCCTGCGTTTGATGCCCGCCTTGCAAAGACTGGCAGGCCCGGTCCGGCGCCGCGCATTCAACGGGCAAAGCGTGCCGCAGATTATTACCCTGCTGCTGCATGCCCACGGACTGGACCACGACGCGATGCGCTTCGATCACCTGCTCGGTGTCTACCCGCCACGCAAGCATTGCTTGCAGTATGACGAGAGCGATCTGCACTTCTTATCTCGCCTCTGTGAAGAAGAAGGCATCAGCTTTCGCTTCGAGCATCACCTGCACCGTCACATTGTGGTGTTTTCCGACGATCCCATGGGGTTTGCGCAATGGCTGGAACCGGTCAGCGTCGATCACCTGGCCGAACAACTGTCCGTCCGCACCAGCTACAGCAGCCACGCGAGTGAGCAGTATGTCAGGCCTCCCTGTACGCCAGACCCGGACGGCTACCAGGCTGATCAGCAGCCGCGACGCGCGCCGTTGCTTGCGGCCGCCGCTTGCGGTCAGCAGCAGCTCAGTGCACGTCAACTCGAGCGGCTGCGTTGCGAACGTCGGGAAATCATGGGCCGCAGTCGACTGCCGTGGCTACGCGGCGGGCTGGTGGTGCAGGTCGGAGGGCATCCTGATACGTTTTTCAACGACCACTGGCTCCTGACCGACGTATGTCATTGCGCCTGGCACTTGGCGCCACTGCGCGGCTGCGTATCCAGGGAGGTGATTCGGATCCTGCAGGTCATGGCGTCAGCGGACACATCCGGCGAAGGGGGCGCCAGCCTCTTGCACCCCAGAAGTGGCCTGGGTCGGCCCTCGCTGGCCGGCTATGAGAAAAGCTTTCGCGTGTTGCCTTGGGCCATGCCCTATCGCCCCGCGCTTGAGCATCCCAAGCCGGTAGTCGTGGTGAGCGATGTGGCGATACAGGTCGATGAGCAGACCGACGCTTCGGGACGTGTGCGAATTCGGTATGACTGGCAGCCAGCATCGCTAGCTGGCAGCGCGGACGATAGCTGGGCAGCGGTAACCAGCGGGCTTGCCAGGCAAGCGGCTGGAACGACGCTGCAGATCGGATTTTTCGAGGGGGATCCCGATCAGCCGCTGGTCTGCGCGGTGCTGCCCCCAGGCCCTGACCACTCCAGATCGTCCGGCGCATCAGGCAACGGTAAGCAATTATGCATCGATAGCATCAGGCCGGTGACCCTGACCAGTGCGCGCGCCACTTTGCGCGTCACCGAACAGGGGGTGCATTTCACTGCGCATGAAACGGAGAAATGAACCGCCCGGCGTGTCCGCTTGCGGTCAGCGGTGTTTGAAGTCTGGCTCGCGTTTTTCGATGAAGGCCGTCATGCCTTCTTTCTGGTCTTCGCTGGCGAACGCCGCATGGAACACCCGACGCTCGAAGCGAATGCCTTCGGACAGACTGACTTCAAAAGCCCGATTGACGCTCTCCTTGACCGCCATGGCTGCCGCAAGTGACTTGGTGGCAATGGCTTGCGCGACCTTCAAGGCTTCGTCGAGCAGTTGTTCCTGAGGCACGATGCGCGCCACCAGACCCGAGCGTTCAGCTTCGACCGCATCGATCATTCGCCCGGTCAGGCACATTTCCATGGCCTTGGCCTTGCCAACGGCCCGGGTCAGACGCTGGGTGCCGCCCATGCCTGGCAGTACGCCAAGCTTGATTTCCGGTTGCCCGAATTTGGCGTTATCAGCGGCCAGAATGAAGTCGCACATCAGCGCCAGCTCGCAGCCCCCGCCCAACGCAAACCCCGCCACCGCAGCGATGATCGGTTTGCGACGATTGGCGACCCGATCGCTGTCACTAAACAGGTCATCCAGATAAATCTGTGGGTAGGTCAGCCCGACCATTTCCTTGATATCGGCGCCCGCAGCGAATGCTTTGGCCGAGCCAGTCAGAACGACACAGCCAATTCCACGGTCACTCTCCAGCTCGTCAAGGGCATGATTAAGCTCGCTGATCAGCTGGGCATTCAAGGCATTGAGGGCCTCGGGTCTGTTCAGCGTAATCAACGCGACCCGACCTCTGACTTCTTTAAGGATTGTGCTGTAAGCCATTGTTATTAATCCGAAATTCAATTGGTTAGTAAGCGAATACAATTCATAAAAAACTTTAGATATTAGTCCTAACTTATTGATTTATGAACTAATAAACCTCCAATGCCAACGCAGTCGCCTCTCCGCCACCAATGCAGATCGCCGCCACGCCGCGATGTAACCCCCGCTGCCTGAGCGCTGCAATCAAGGTGACGAGAATCCTCGCTCCAGAAGCACCTATAGGGTGCCCCAGGGCGCAGGCTCCGCCGTTGACGTTGACCTTTTCATGGGGCAGCTCCAATTTGCTCATGGTCACCAGCGCGACCACTGCGAATGCCTCGTTGATCTCAAACAGGTCGACATCGTCCAGAGACCAGCCGGTGCGGCGCATCAGCTTCTCGATGGCACCGATGGGGGCTGTGGGAAACAGTCCAGGGTGGTTGGCGTAAGCAGCATGACCCCGAATGACGGCCAGTGGTATGAGGCCTTGCCGCTCGGCTTGGGACTGACGCATCAGGAGCAGTGCTGCGGCGCCGTCGGAAATCGAACTGGAGTTGGCTGCCGTGATCGTCCCCCCGTCGCGAAACGCCGGTTTGAGCAGGGGAATCTTGTCCGGCCTGGCTTTAGGCGGCTGCTCGTCCCGGGAGATGATCTTTTGCTCCTTACCCGAGGTGACCTGCAGCGCAACAACTTCGGAGTCGAACCGGCCCTGCGCCATGGCCTCTTGGGCGCGGGTCAAAGAGGTTATAGCGAAAGCGTCCTGCGCCTCGCGACTGAAACCTTCCAGCGACGCGCAATCCTCAGCGAAGGTTCCCATCAGGCGACCGCGCTCGTAGGCGTCTTCCAACCCGTCGAAGAACATGTGATCAATGATCTTTGCGTGACCCATACGGTAACCGCTGCGGGCCCTGTCCAGCAGATAAGGTGCGTTGGACATGCTCTCCATGCCCCCCGCTACGACCACATCGGCGCTGCCAGCCAGCAACAGGTCGTGGCCCATGATCGCTGCCTGCATCCCGGAGCCGCACATCTTGTTCAGTGTCGTGCACAGCGTGCCTTCGCCCAGGCCAGCGCCCAAAGCCGCCTGACGCGCCGGGGCTTGACCCAGGCCTGCGGGCAGCACGCAACCCAACAACACCTGCTCGACATCGGCAGCTGCCAGGCCAGCGCGCTCGACCGCAGCGCGAATGGCCGCCGCGCCGAGCTGAGGTGCGGTCAGGCTCGCCAGATCACCTTGAAAACCACCCATGGGCGTGCGCACGGCACTGACGATCACCACAGGATCTTCGATGGGTGACTGGCTTTGATTCAGTGACATTGTCGAATCTCCTCGGTTAGCGGGCAGCCATGCGCAGGGCGCCGTCAAGACGGATCACTTCGCCGTTGAGCATGCTGTTTTCAATGATGTGGCGCACCAGTGCAGCGTATTCATCGGGTTTGCCAAGCCGTGGAGGAAATGGCACGCCCGCTGACAGGCTTTCCCGCACCTGCGGGGTCATACCGGCCATCATCGGCGTTTCGAATATGCCAGGGGCGATGGTCATGACCCGGATACCGAACCGCGCCAGCTCGCGAGCGGCAGGCAAGGTCAGGCTGGCAATCGCGCCCTTGGAGGCGGCATATGCGGCCTGGCCGATCTGGCCATCATAGGCGGCGACGGACGCGGTATTGACAATAACGCCACGTTCCCCGCCCTCATCGGCGGGGCCCTCGGCAATCGCCGCAGCGGCCAGGCGCAGGAGGTTGAAACTGCCGATCAGGTTGACGTTGATGACCTGGCTGAAGCTGTCCAGCGGATGAGGGCCTTCTTTGCCGAGGATCTTCTGCGCGCCGACGATGCCGGCGCAGTTGATCAGCCCGTTGACTTGCCCGAACGCCGTCAAGGCCTCGTCAACGGCGGCCTGGGCGGCTGTTTCGACCGTGATATCGGTCACACTGGCCCGCGCATTGCCACCCAGTCGGGCGACCTGAATGTCGAGGGCCTGAGCGTTGACATCCACCAGCATCACCTTGGCGCCCGCCTCGATCAGCATCTGCGCGGTGGCTGCCCCCAGACCGGATGCACCGCCACTGACCAGAAACACCTTGCCTGCGATCTGCATGATTGTGTCGTCCTTAGACTTTTATTGTGGGAGTGACGAAATACTCCGCCCTGGCGCTGCAATGGGCAATAGTCAAAGCATGCAACCGCGGTGGAGGTTTTAGACAGTGCCCACACAGCGTGCGCAGCGGTGGCGCAAACAGTTGATCCGATGCCAGCCCGATAAAATTCGCTTCCGCAGAAGCTGCTCCAGGCGCCCATCCGTCACGCCTTGCGCTGCAACACCGCCTCACCCGCTTGTGCCGACAGGCGCCGGTTATCCAGCAATGCCAGCAAGGCAATCAGTGCCACCCAAATGAAGGTCAGCTGGAAATCGCTGGTGTGCGCCTGACCTTCGTTGCCATGCAAGTACATCGAGCCGCGCAGGAGTAAGGCAGCGATGGCTACGCCCAGCCCCATGCTGAGCTGGAAAAACATGCTAAACATGGTCGATGCATGGCTCATCTGCGGTTTGGGTACATCGGCGAAACCCAGCGTGTTGAATGCCGTGAATTGCATCGAGCGCGACAGGCCGCCAATGAACAGAATCAGCAGGATCATCGGCCAGCCCATCTGTTCATCGAGCAAGGCGCAGGCGGCGATGGCCGCGACTCCGATCAAGCCGTTGCCCATCAGCACCGTACGAAAACCCCAGCGTTTCATGACGAAACCGGTAAAGGGTTTCATCGCCAGATTGCCAGCGAACACGCCCAATACCAGCAGGCCGGCGTCGAATGCCGACAGCCCGAAGCCCAGCTGAAACATCAGCGGCAGCAAGAACGGCAAGGTGCTGATGGCAATGCGAAACACCGACCCGCCGCAAAGGCTGACACTGAACGTGCGAATACCGATCACGCTGACGTTCATCAACGGCTCGGCGCGCCTGCGCATGTGTGCCCAGGCCAGACCTGCGCTGAGCAGCCCGGTCCCGGTGACCAGCAGTCCCGGCCAGTAACTCTGCCGCCCCTGCCCCAGCATTTCCATGCCGTAGAGCAACGCCGTGCAGGCCACGCCCAGCAGCACGAAACCCGGGAAATCGAACGCTCGTTGGTTGAGCTCATTGCGACGCGGAATCAGCACCCATGTGGCAATCAGCGCCAGCACCCCCAGGGGCAGGTTCAGATAGAAGATCCACGGCCAGGATGCGTGGGTGACGATGAAACCGCCCAACGGGGGGCCGAGCACGGGTGCCACGAGTCCCGGCCAGGTAATCAGCGAAATGGCTCGTACCAGATCCTTTTTCTCGGTCGCACGCATGACCGCCAACCTTCCAACCGGGACCATCATGGCCCCGCTCACACCTTGCAACACGCGTGCGACGACAAAGCCTTCGAGGCTGGAACTCATACCGCACAGCAAGGATGAGAGCGTGAACAGCACGATGGCGCCGCCGAACACCAGCCGTGAACCCAGGCGGTCCGCCAGCCAGCCGCTGATAGGGATGAACGCCGCAATCGCCAGCATATAGGCGCTCATGCCGATATTCAGGTCCACCGCGGTCACGCCAAAGGTTCTAGCCATTTCCGGCAGCGCAGTGGCGATCACCGTCGCATCCAGGTTTTCCATGAAGAACGTGACCGCAACCAGCAAGGCGATCAGCGTTGATTGGCGTTGCGACATCGGCAGGTTCCTTGAGGTGGCGGTGAAGGCAGCGCTCTATCGTAGCGGGTTCAGGTTGTTACGCGCAGAGCGAAATCCCCTCAGCGAGGTGCTGGCCCTGCAAATGGGCGATTAACGAACGGATTACACCACCCAGCGTGCTCCAGCCGCCTCTTCATAATTAACTATCTGGTACATTTTCACTCATGCCTGATTCTGTTCCTGCAATTGAATAACAAGAGCCCTTTACCATGACCTCAAATATCCGGAAACCTTCAATCCTCGCTGGCCTTATCGGCGCCGGTATCCAGGCTTCGCGCACTCCCTCGCTGCACGAGCATGAAGGCGACGCTCAGGGGATGCGCTACCTGTACCGTCTGATTGATCTGGACGCACAGAAACTCGATATCACTGCCCTGCCCGCAGTGCTCGCCGGTGCCCAGCACTGCGGCTTCACCGGGCTGAACATCACCTTCCCGTGCAAGCAGGCCGTCATCCCATTGCTTGACGAGCTGTCGGATGAAGCGCGCAGCATTGGCGCGGTCAACACGGTTGTCTTCAGGGATGGCAAGCGCATTGGCCATAACACCGACTGCCTGGGCTTTGCCGAAGGTTTCAGACGCGGACTCAATGAAGCGGCACGCCAACGCGTGGTGCAGATGGGAGCAGGCGGTGCCGGAGCGGCCGTCGCTCATGCGCTGTTAAGCGAAGGCGTCGAGCAGTTGAGCATTTTCGAAGTTGAGCCCGCCCGGGCGCAAAGTCTGGTGGACAACCTCAACGCGCATTTCGGCGACGGGCGCGCGCGGGTGGGGCTGGATTTGTCCGGCACGATGGCCGCGGCTGACGGGCTGGTCAACACCACGCCGGTGGGCATGACCAAATTGCCCGGCACGCCCCTACCCCCAGAGCTGCTGCGGGCGCAGATGTGGGTTGCGGAGATCATTTACTTCCCCTTGCAGACCGAACTGCTGGCTCACGCCCGCCGGTTGGGTTGCCGAACGCTGGACGGCAGCACGATGGCAGTATTCCAGGCCGTCAAGGCATTCGAGCTGTTCACCGGCCAGCAAGCCGATGCGGCGCGGATGCAGGCGTTTTTCGCTTCGATGGACGCCTGATCGCCATCAAGGCAGCAGGTAGCGCGTCACCGACTCGCAGATCATCGCTTTGTGCCGCGTCTTCACCTGCGGCTCCTCGAGTTCGATCTGGAAGATTTCCGAAAAGGTATGCCGGTTGGAGACGCGATAAAAGCAGAATGAACTGATCAGCATGTGCAGGTCGATGGCCTGCACACCGGAGCGGAACGCCCCTTCCTTTTCTCCACGGCGCAACGTCTCATCCAGCGCGTGTAACACGTGTTGGCTGAGCGTACGAATGGTGGGTAACTGCTTGACGTTTTCACCGTTGTGGATGTTCTCGATGCAGACAATGCGCACGAAGTCGACATTGCGATCGTGGTGATCGAAGGTGAACTCCACCAGACGCCGGATGGCAGCCATGGGCTCCAGCACATCAAGCTTCAGGCCACTTTCGGTATGGCGGATGTCGCCATACAACTTCTCCAGCACTTCGCTGTACAGCTGCTCCTTGCTGTTGAAGTAGTAATAGATCATCCGCTTGGAGGTTTGCGTGCGCTCGGCAATGGCATCGACTCTGGCGCCTGACAAGCCCTGAGAGACGAATTCGGCGACGGCCGCCTGAAGGATGCCCTCGCGGGTTTTTTCCGGATTGTTCTTGCGGCCCTTGCGCGGCGCCTCTACAGGCGCCTCGACCAGGGTGTCGTCGACAGTTTTCATGCTTGGCTCACGACCACGGTGGAATCGCCGGATTATGAGCCGCGGTGCGGGCTTACGGAAGTGGCCCGTTTCAGCATGGCGTCAGTCGGTCAGAGGCGAGCCTGGCGGCCACCCCCTTTTCGCGACTTGGCCATCGCTGCCAGACGCACCGCCACGTTAGCCGCGCCGTAGCCGGTGTAACCGTTCTTGCGTTGCAGAATTTCGAAGAAGAATCGCTCGTCAAATGCCTCGGTGTAGACGTGAAACAGCTCTCCGCCGTCAGCGTCGCGGTCATACAACACGTTGTAATAGGCCAGCTCACTGAGAAACTCGTCGTCGAAATCGAAGCGCGCCGCCAGATCGTCGTAATAGTTGAGGGGAATATCCAGCAACTGGACGCCAGCCTTTTTCGCGCGTGCGACCTGAGTGAAAATGTCCTCGCAGGAGAAGGCAATGTGATGAACACCTGAGCCGTGATAACTCGATAGCGCGTGGGAAATCGCCGTGTTGCGGTTTTCCGAGATGTTCAGCGGCAAGCGCACGGAGCTGCAGCGGCTACGCAACGCCCGACTTTTCACCAGACCGTATGGGTCGGGCAACACCACTTCGTCGTCGGCCTCGAAATCCAGCAGGCTCTTGTAGAACAGCACCCAGCTGTCGAGGCTGTCGGCGGGCAGCGCCATGGCCATGTGGTCGATGCGCTGCAGACCCGCGCCGACAGGCGTGTCGCTGGTGATGTTGAAGTCACTGTCGTAGATAGACTCGCCTGGCAGTGCAGGCTCGACCAGATAAATCAGGCTGCCATCCGGTGCACGAACAGCAGGAATCTCCCGCTCGTTGGGCCCGACCAGGCCACGATAAGGCTGGCCTTTGTACTGACAGGCGCGCTCGAGCGCTGCGCTGCCGTTGTTGACGCGCAATGCCGTGGCGCACAGCGACGGGCCGTGGGATTCAAAAAAGTTGTGGGCAAACGAATACGGTTCGCTGTTGAGCACGATCTTGATGTCGCCCTGCGCCAGCAAGCTCACGGCCTTGGAACAATGCTGGCCAAGCTTGACGAAACCCAGGCTTTGCAGCCACCCGCAGAGGCGTGCGCTGTGCGCGTCGTCTACTGCGAACTCGAGAAACTCGACGCCATCGTAGGTACTGGCCGCAGGCGGGCTGAACAGCAACTCTGGTTTAACTGCCTGGGCGTCTTCGGCCAAACGCTCACGGGTCTTCTCTTCCAGGTACAGCAGCGAGCGCAAGCCATCTGCGGCGTTGGCCCGCGGCGGCGCGGCGCGGAAGCCGTCGTTGAAGATTTCCAGCGACAGCGGGCCGGTATAGCCGCTGCGCAGGATAGGCGCGAGAAAGCCGGGCAGGTCAAATTCGCCTTGGCCCGGGAAGCAGCGAAAATGGCGGCTCCATTCCGACACTTCCATGTCCAGCAGAGGCGCATCGGCCATTTGCACGAAGAAGATCTTGTGGCCGGGGATTTCGGCGATTGCAGTGGGATCGCCTTTGAGTGACAGGGTATGAAAACTGTCCAGCAGTACGCCCAGCGCCGGGTGATCGATCTGGCGCACCAGATTCCAGACCTGCTGCCACGTTTTCACATGCCGGCCCCACGCCAGGCCCTCATAGCCGATTCGCAGTTGCCGGGCACCTGCGCGCTCAGCCAGCAGCGTCAGATCATCCAGCAGAATGCTCTGCTCACCCAGCGAGTCGCTGGCGCTGTTGCTGCACACCAGCATCAGATCGGCACCCAGCTCCTGCATCAGGTCGAATTTGCGCTCGGCGCGGTCGATGTTGCGTTGCAGACGGTCACGGCGGCAGCCTTCAAAATCGCGGAAAGGCTGAAACAGGGTGATGGCGATGCCCAGATCAGCACACATTTGCCGTATGTGACGCGGGCTGCCGTCGTAGTACAGCAAATCATTTTCAAACATCTCGACGCCGTCGAAACCGGCTGCGGCGATGGCTTCGAGCTTTTCCGGCAGGGTTCCGCTCAAGGAAACGGTGGCAATTGAACGCTGCATCTTGTAACTCCCTATTGAATGCACCTGACGGGCCGTTGTCTGCTGCCGCTCAGGTGTTAATCCGATTATTCTCCCGGTAATCTTTCACCGCAAATTAAATGTACGGACTGGTTAGTTTTATGTTCGATAATCGCCCAAAAGCGCTATCTGTGAATTGACGCTCATGCAGACGACGCCCAACATCGTCCGCACATTGTCGGACAAGGTGCGTTTTCAACGTCAGCGGCAGTTCCAGGCAGTCCTGAACATTGGGCACCGCGATCCACAGAAAAACCATAACAATTCCAAGACAGGTTAAATGCTCATGCGCTCATACCCTGCTTCGCCTGCGCCAGTCACAGCCGCCTCCGTGCACCCTCACGCCGGGATCGGCGAAAAAATCCGCAACGCCCTTGCGGTGGGCAAGACCCGCTGGGGCATGCTGGCTTTGGTGTTCTGCGCCACGGCCCTGAACTACATAGACCGCGCCGCCCTGGGCGTGATGCAACCTATCCTGGCCAAACAAATGAGCTGGACGGCCATGGATTACGCCAATATCAACTTCTGGTTTCAGGTTGGCTACGCCATCGGCTTCCTGCTGCAAGGACGGTTCATCGACCGCGTCGGGGTTAAGCGGGCGTTCTTTCTGGCCGTACTGTTGTGGAGCTTCGCCACGGGCGCTCGTGGCCTGGCGACCTCGGCAGCAGGGTTCATGGTTTGCCGGTTCATTCTCGGCATGACTGAAGCAGCCAACTATCCGGCGTGTGTGAAAACCACGCGGTTGTGGTTTCCGGCCGGAGAGCGTGCGGTTGCTACCGGGATCTTCAATGCCGGAACCAACGTCGGTGCAATGGTTACACCCGCGCTGCTGCCGTTGATCCTGACGGTGTGGGGCTGGCAGGCGGCGTTCATCTGCATGGGGTCGCTGGGCTTGCTCTGGGTGATCATCTGGCGCCTGAAGTACTTCAACCCTGAAGAGCATCCGACCGTGCGGCAAAGCGAGCTGGATTACATCAATCAGGCGAGTGAGCCTGAGCCTGCGCCGGCCAAGGTTGCGCTCTCAATCATCCTGAAAATGCGCGGCACCTGGGCTTTCGCCATCGCGTACGCCCTCACGGCGCCGGTGTTCTGGTTCTACCTCTATTGGTTGCCGCCGTTTCTCAACCAGCAATACAGCCTGGGGATCAGCGTCACACAGATGGGCATTCCGCTGATGCTGATCTGGTTGACGGCCGACTTCGGCAGCATCGGCGGCGGTATTCTCTCGTCGTGGCTGATTGGCCGTGGCATGCGCCCCACCACCTCAAGGCTGGTTTCGATGCTGATCTTCGCCCTGACGATTATCAGTGTGGTCATCGCCGCCAATACCAGCGGTCTTTGGATAGCGGTCGGTGCCATCGCGCTGGCAGTCGGGGCCCACCAGGCCTGGACCGCCAACATCTGGAGTCTGGTGATGGATTACACGCCCAAGCACATGATGAGCACCGTGTTCGGCTTCGGCGGCATGTGCGCAGCCATCGGCGGGATGTTCATGACGCAGATGGTCGGTGCGGTGTTGACCGCTACCCACAACAACTACAACGTGATGTTCACCCTGATACCAGCGATGTACTTCATTGCCCTGCTGTGGCTGTACTTCATGGCCCCACGGGAAGTTGAGACGGCAGGCTGACCGGGTGGGCATGAGTGATACATGGGGCGCCTGACACTGCGCGTTCGCTGCCTTCGTAACCTCCAGCGTCTCCTACGGGAGGTGTGCACCCGCCATAAGCAGTGTGCCCCCACTGTACGAATTCATTCGAGAACGATGTTTCAGACGATGAGGCTGTGTCGGTTCCCCCAGGCCGTACTGCACCACGCTGGTCACTGGCGATGGTTGCAACCACCCGGGAAATTGATGGTGAATGAATATTCGGCCAGACCAGCAAGCCCCGGCTGTCCGTTACCTCATCCGCCCTTTTTCCGCTGTTGCCAGGCCGCCGCCAGCCCGCTCAAGCAGATAATCGCTATCCCCGCCTGCGCCGTCAGCGACGGGGCATGATCGAACACGATAAACCCCCACAGCCCGGCAAACACAATCTGGCAATAGCTGAACGGCGCCAGCAGTGCCGGCGCGGCAAAACGGAATGCCTGGGTCAGCATCAGGTGCGCAACCATGCCGCAGGTGCCCAAAGCCAGCATGAACGGGATGTGTTTCCACTCAGGCGGCTGCCAGAAAAACGGCACGATGGCGCTCATCAGCAGGCTATTGAACAGCCCGGCGAAAAAGTTGCTGGTGGTCGGGCTGTCGTGAGCTGCCACCAACCGGGTCAAGAGTTGGTAGAAGGCAAAACACAGCGCCGAACCCAGAGGCAGCAACACGGCCGGGGTAAACAGCTCGCCTCCCGGATGGACGATCACCAATACTCCACTGAAACCCACTAACACAGCGATCCACTGCCCCCGCGACACTGTTTCCTTGAGCAGTGGGACCGACAAGGCGGTCACTAACAGCGGCGCAAGAAAGTTGACCGCTGTCGCTTCAGCGATCGGAATAAACATCAGGCCGCTGGTGAACAACAAACTGGTGCCCAGCAGACACGCTGCACGCAACGCCTGCAGTCCGGGCCGTTTGGTGCGCAATACACGCAGCCCCGCCGACGGCATGAAGATGCAGGCCATCAGGCAGGTGTGCACCACATAGCGCACCCACACCACCATCATGATCGGGTAGATGCCGGAGAGGTATTTGGACAGGGTGTCGTGACTGGAAAACAGAAAGGTTGCCAGGACAATCAGCGCGATGCCCTTGAGTGGCTGGTTGACGCCTGAAAGCGGCGTGCTGGTGGTGCTCATCAGCTTTCCTATGGACTTGCGTGGGTATCCGCTCGGACTTCCGGCGACCAGCGGGTTAGACACGCAGAGAATATAGAAGCTGTCGTCAGATAACCAAATAAACCTCAATCATGCGCAGCGAGCGATGCTGAGCGCTATAGGGTCGCGCTTGCTTACGAAGGACAGCCTCAATCGCGGCAAGATGCTGATTAAGGTCGCGTCCTCGTGAGCAAGCTCATTTCCCCAGAAGATGGTTATGGACTCAAGCAAAACGGCCCTGAGACCGCCACCGTTCAAACCTGCTGCGACTCCACGCCCAACTCATTCCAGACTTCTTCGGCCAGATGAAAGCTCGCATTGGCGGCAGGAATCCCGCAATAGATCGCGCTCTGCATCAACACTTCCTTGATCTCATCCCGGGTCACCCCATTGTTTTTCGCTGCTCGCAGATGCAAGCGCAGTTCGCCTTCGCGGTTCATGCCGATCAGCATGGCGATGGTGATCAGGCTGCGGGTATGCCGTGGCAGGCCCGGGCGGGTCCAGATGTCGCCCCAGGCGTGGCGAGTGATCATTTCCTGAAACTCGCCGTTGAATGGCGTGAGCTTGTCCAGGCTGCGGTCGACGTGGGCATCGCCGAGCACTTCGCGGCGCACTTGCATGCCCGCTGCGTAACGCTGTTTCTCGTCCATGTTCGCTCCTGTGGGTTTAACGAAGATTGAAGGCCTGATGTTCGGCAACCGCGCGTTCGACCCAGCGCGCCGACTGGCCCAGATAGTGGGCAGGATCGAGCAGATTATCCAGCGCCTGCGCCGATAGGTGCGCCCTGACGTCAGGGTTGGCACCCAGTACGTCGCGCAGATGGCTGCCCTGCTCCACAGCGCGACGGCAGCTTTGCTCGACCAAGTGGTGAGCCGCATCGCGACCGATGCGCTGTGACAGGGCAATGCTGACCGCTTCGGCCAGTACCAGCCCGTGGGTCAGGTCCAGGTTCTGCCGCATACGTTCGGCATCCACCTCTAGATCGGGAACCACGGCCAAAGCCTGTTGCAACGACCCGGAGACCAGACAGCAGAGTTCCGGCAGCGTCTCCCATTCGGCATGCCACAGCCCCAGGCTGCGCTCATGCTCCTGCGGCATGGCGCTGAGCAGCGTCGAGACCAGCCCCGGTGCCCGGGTCGCCGCCGCGATCATCACCGCAGCGCCCACCGGATTTCGCTTGTGCGGCATGGTCGAGGAGCCGCCCTTGCCCGCCGCTGCCGGTTCGAACACCTCACCGGCTTCGGTCTGCATCAGCAAGCTGATGTCGCGACCGAGCTTGCCCAGGCTTCCTGCGATCAGGCCCAGCAAGCAGGCGAACTCCACCAGACGATCGCGCTGAGTATGCCAGGGCTGTTCCGGCAGGTGCAGTTGCAGTTCTGTCGCCAGCGCCTCGGCGGTGGGCAACGCCATGTCGCCCAGGGCCGCCAGGCTGCCCGAGGCACCACCGAACTGCAGGCACAGGAGCCGGGGTTTGATTTCTTCAAGTCGCTGACGATGTCGAGTCAGCGCGCCCAGCCAGCCAGCGACTTTCGCGCCAAGGGTGACGGGAGTCGCCTGTTGCAGCCAGGTACGCCCCGCCATCGGCACCTGGGCATATCGTTGCGCCTGGCGGGCAAGACTGTCGGCGAGACTGGCCAGATCGTCCTCCAGCAACGTGACCGCCCTGCGCAGTTGCAACATCAGTCCACTGTCCATGACGTCCTGACTGGTGGCGCCCATGTGCACGTAACGCTCGGCCACTTCGTTGTGTGACGCGATCTGCCGGCCTAACACCTTGACCAGCGGAATTGCCGGGTTTCCGGCATTGGCGATAGCAATGGCCAAGGCGTCGAAGTCATAGAGCGTTGCATCGCAGGCGGCCACGATGTCGCTCACGACCTCGGGCGCAATCGCGCCAACGGTCGCTTGCGCCCGGGCCAGCGCGGCCTCGAAATCGAGCATGCCCTGCACGCGGCCATGATCGGAGAAAACCTCGCGCATGGACTGCCGGGTGAAATAGTGATCGAAAAGTTGATTAGTGGATCGGCTCAATGTACGGCTCCTGACGGCTCATGCTCACAGTTCATCCTGCCCTGGATCAAAAATCGAAGAACACCGTTTCATCGGCGCCCTGCACACGGATGTCGAAACGGTAGGCCACGTTGCCGTCCACGGTGCAACGCGTCGCGACCAATGTCTGCCGCCGTGCGGGCTGCTCGATGAGATTCAACACCGGGTCCAGGGCGTTGCGTGCGCTTTCGTCATCGAAATACAGGCGCGTTTGCAGGTGAATGTTGATGCCGCGGGCGAACAGCGAAACATTGACGTGAGGCGCCATCGGCACCCCTGCAGCATTGCGCACGATGCCCGGTTTGAGGGTCCTGACCACCCATTCGCCTTCGTCGGTGGTCGCTGTGCGGCCAAAGCTGTTGAAAGGTTTGGTCAGCGCATATTCGGTGTCGTAATGACCCTCGGCATCGGCCTGCCACAATTCCAGAAACGAGTCGCGGATCAGATGGCCGTTGCCGTCATACACATGCCCCAGCAGCAGGATGTGCTCGCCAGGAGCCTCGGGGCGGGCCATTTCATTCCAGATTTCCTGCTCGCGAGGCGGATTACCCGCAGCCTCCAGGGCAAGGCCGATGTGCACGTACGGGCCGGCGGTCTGTGAAGGGGTTTCGTGCAAAATTTCAATGGGCATGGGCTCCCCCCCTCAGATGTTTTCAAAGTGAGTCTTGCGCTGGCCGCGCAGGACGATATCAAAGCGGTAAGCCAGGCAATCCATCGGATTGGCCATGTTCATATCCAGCCGGGCGATCAGGCTCTGCACCGCCTCCGGGTGGGCAATGGACTTGACGATCGGGCACATCGGGATCAGCGGATCCCCTTCGAAGTACAGCTGTGTGATCAACCGCGTAGCGATTGAAGGACCGCTGATGGAAAAGTGGATGTGCGCCGGGCGCCAGTCGTTCGGGCCGTTGCGCCACGGGTACGGACCGGGTTTGACGGTGCGAAAGAGGTAGTTGCCGTCGCTGTCGGTAAGGCAGCGACCGACCCCGCCGAAGTTGGGGTCCAGCGGCGCCAGATAGGCGTCTCTTTTGTGCCGATAGCGCCCACCGGCGTTGGCTTGCCACATCTCCACCAGGGTATGGGGCACCGGCTTGCCATATTGATCGATCACCCGGCCGGCTACGATGATGCGCTCACCGATGGGCAGGCCACCGTTGTTGAAGTTCAGTAACAGGTCAGCGTCATGTTTGCCGAACTGCACGTGGCGAAAGTCAGGGCCAGTGGTTTCCGAAACCGATTGCGCAATGCTCACCAGCGCCTGCCGTGGCGAGCGCAGAACCGAGGTCTTGTAGTCGGGGGTCAGAGGGCTGGGGTGCCAGTGACGGTCGCGAATGGCGAATCGGCTGTCGTGGGCGTCAGACATGCCAGTTTCCTTTTGTAGTTATTGGAGGTCTGCGCCCGAGGCAGTGCCTGGCAGGCGCTGGCGCAGTGTCCCGCGCTGACGACCTCGACAAAACTGAAATAAACGCCCACATCCATAACCAAATGGTTATGGATAACAGCCTTCACGATAGTCCTGGCCTACTTCTCGAAGGACATCCACGCACCACTGAGTGGCAATGGTCAAAGGTAACGCCGGGTTGCTGCATAGGCCGACCGAGCCGCCCGGTTCGCGAATACCCAGCTGCAGTTCCACCAGATCGCCCTGGTTCACGTCCTCTCTGACCGCGTCGAAGGGCGCAATCCATACCGCGTCGCTGCACTGGACGTAGCGGCGGCTTAACGTCAGCGAGAGGGTTTCCAGGCGTTGTCGAGGGGGAGTGATGCCATGTTGCACAAACAGGCTGTCGGCGAATTTGCGAATGGTGGTGCCTGCAAGTGGCAGCACCAGCGGAAAGTCAGCCAATGCCATATGGCTGTCTGCGCAGCAAAGAAGTGGATGGCCGCCACGCACCACCAGCGTCATGGATTCGCTATACAAATGCTCAAAGCTCAAGCCCAGAATCTGCGGGCTGTCGGTCATGCGCCCGATCACCAGATCCAGCTCACCCAGGCGTAGCTGTGATAACAGATAGGCGCTGGGCCCGGTTGCGACACTCACGACCAGCGCCGGATGCCGGGCGTGCAATCGACAGATGACTTCTGGCGCCAGCACGCTTTCAACCGTCGACAACACGCCCAGACGCACTGCTACCGGTTCATGCTCGCCCGAGCGCAGGCTGTTCACCCCCTCTCGCAGGGCCTGCACGCTGGGCCCGGCGTAACGCATGAAAGCGACACCGGCTTCGGTCAACGCGGCCCCGCTCTTGCTGCGCACGAACAGGCGGGTGGACAGCAGGCTCTCCAGCTCCTTGAGCGTTTTCGACAGCGCGGGCTGGCTGATCGCAAGCTTGTCCGATGCCCTGGCCAGACTGCCTTGTCGGGCGACCTCAAGAAAACACAGCAGGTGGCGGAATTTGATGCGGGTGTCGAGATTCACGGCTCAATGGCCGCTGGAACCGTAACGCGGAACACGCTGCCTGCGCCCGGCTCACTGCTGGCGGTCAGCTCGCCACCGTGTGCTCTGACGATCCCTTGGAAAATATACAGACCCAAGCCGCTGCCGCTGGGATTGCCCTCCCGGATGCGCCAGTATCGCTCGAAGACATGGGGCAACCGGTCCGCAGCGATACCCGTGCCGGAGTCGGCGACGGTCATCACTGCCAAACCGTTCTCGACCATCGCAGTGACGCTGATGCGCCCCTCTCTGCGGGTGAACTTGATCGCGTTTGCGACCAGGTTCGACAGCACCTGAAACATCCGTTGCGGATCGGCCATGATCTTCAGTGCTGGCTCGGCGGTGAAGGTCAGGTCGATGAATTTGTCGAGCGCCTGAGGCGTAAGCAGCGACCAGGCATCTTCCAGCAATTTGCGCAGGCTGTCCCTGGACTGACGCTGACGTTGCGCCTGCAGATCCTCCAGTGCGCCGATCTGCATCGACACCACCTGGCCGATGGTCTGGCAGGTTGCACGCAATGCATGGGGCACGTGCAGCGGCTGACGGTTGCTACAGCTGATCAGGCCCCACAGCCGGTCTTCCTTGAGCAAGGACATGCTCATGGACGCCAACACACCCACAGATTGTGTTGGGTGATGGAGATCACAGCAGCACCCCCGAGCGGTCCAGCCAGCTTTCGAAACAAGCGAATGTGGCACAGGCTGCGTCCACCACTTCATCGTTGTGCCGGGGATGGTCGAACTCGGCGAGCGCTTTAAGGAACGCTTTCCACAACCGACCTGTTTCGCGGCCATAGACATCCAGGAATTCCCCACCGCTCTGCGCGTCGATGCCCAGCTTTGCGGCGATGATCCGGCGCAGCACTTGCCCCCCCAGCGTGGCGCCTTCCATAACGTACATGATGCCAAACAGGTGGGCATGGGTTTCCAGCGTCGGCAATGCCGTGCACAAGGGCAGTGCCTGGATGTGCGCGTCACTCAGGCCAAGCGCGTGCAGATCCTTGATCAAGGCCGCGATCTTGTACCGTTCGGGGTCTGGGGACCGAGGCGTCAGGAAGTGCGCGATGTGGCGTTGCAGCGGCACATGAAAGCCGTAATAGGCCTGGATGATGCTGGCATAGCCAGTACGGTCGAGGTTGGGGTGGATCAGAGGCAGTCGAGCTTCCAGCGCCCTGTGTTGCACGGCGGTGGCTGTACGTAACATCTGCAGGACGCTGGCAGGCGATGCGCAGGCATTCAGGGAGCTCAACTCGGGGGTGGCTTCGACCAAGGGCGGTGTCCAGTCAGGTGTTGAAGTTCGAGTACGCAGACATCGGCAGAGGTTCCAGGCGATGGCTACCGCGCACACTAATGGACGCGGTGGCCGGGTGTAAATACGTCGATCAGAAGATGTAATCGGTGGTCAGGAAACTCGATTCACGATTCTGGATGATGTCGCTGATCAAAGCCTTGTTGCTCTCCTGGAATTTGGTCGCTACCAGCGTGCGGATCGAGAACACGCGCAGCGCATCATCGACCGACAAGGTGCCCTCTGCCGAGTTCTTGCGGCCATTGAAAGGGAAACTGTCCGGCCCGCGCTGGCATTGGGCGTTGATATTGATACGGCCCACCTGATTGGCGAACGCATCCACCAGGCGCCCGACCTGCCTGGAGTCGTTGCCGAAGATGCTCAATTGCTGGCCGAAGTCAGAATCGAGCACGTATTCGATCACTGTATCCAGATCGCGGTAAGTCACCACGGGCACCACCGGGCCAAACTGCTCTTCGTGAAAGACGCGCATTTGCGGGGTCACCGGATACAGCACGGCCGGGTAGAAGAACTGCTGATGGGTGGTCGCACCGCCCTCGTTGACTACTCTGGCGCCTTTACTCACTGCGTCGTCCACCAGGCCTTGCAGGTACTCGGTCTTGCCGGGTTCTGGCAACGGCGTCAGCGAAACACCGGGTTCCCATGGCATCCCTGGCTTGAGTTGCGCCAGTTTTTCGTCGAACTTCTCAAGGAAGCTATCAACCACATCCTCGTGCACGAACAGGATCTTCAACGCCGTGCAGCGTTGGCCGTTGAACGAGAGTGAGCCTGTGACGGCCTCACTGACCGCGTTGTCCAGATCAACGTCGGGCAGCACGATGCCGGGGTTCTTGGCGTCCAGCCCCAGTGCGGCGCGCAGGCGGTGCGGCTTGGGGTGCAGTTTCTTAAGGGCGCTGGCGGCCTTGTTGGTGCCGATGAACGCGAAAACGTCGATCTTTCCGCTGGCCATCAGCGCGCTGACTGTCTCGCGGCCGCTGCCGTAGATCACGTTGATCACCCCAGCCGGAAAGCTGTCGCGGAAGGCTTCGAGCAATGGCCGAATCAGCAGCACGCCGAACTTGGCCGGTTTGAACACGACGGTATTGCCCATGATCAGCGCCGGAATCAGCGTGGTGAACGTCTCGTTCAACGGATAGTTGTAAGGGCCCATGCACAGTGTGACGCCCAGCGGAACACGCCGAATCTGGCCGAGGGTATCCTGCTCCAGTTCGAAACGGCTGGAACGGCGATCCAGCTCTTTGAGCGCGTTGATGGTGTCGACGATGTAGTCGCAGGTACGGTCGAACTCTTTCTGCGAGTCCTTGAGGTTCTTGCCGATTTCCCACATCAGCAGGGTGACGACGGCCTCGCGCTGTTCGCGCATCCGTTTCAGGAAGGTTTCGACGTGATGGATACGCTCGGCAACACGCAGGGTCGGCCAGGCGCCCTGCCCCCGGTCATAGGCTTTAACTGCAGCGTCCAGCGCGGTCATCGCGGTGTCGGCATCCATCAACGGCGTGCTGCCCAATACCACCGGCTCAAGGCCTGTAGCGGTCTTCAGCGACACCGGACTGAGCACTGGCGCCAATGGACCTTGCCACTGATGCAGTTCACCATTGACCAGATACTCACGCTGCTCGATCGCAGGCCCTGCGCGGAACTGCTCGGGAATCTCATCGGCGCTCGGGTACAGGTTGTCCAGGCGGTTTTGCAGGGTCATCTCTTTTACCTCTTCCAGTCGGCAAACGTGCGAAACACACTACGCCACAGCTGCGCCGGAATGAAAAGCGTTGAGATGAATGTCACCCAGGTGTGACGTAAAGGCCGCAGCACCTTTCGTGGCCAACCAAGCGCCGAGTGACTTGAGCGGCCTCAACGCGGAACACTAAAAACAGCCCGGGTGCGCGGACCGAGGCGTTAGCCAGCCACCACCGTCTGGGTGCGGCCTTGCGCCTTGGCCCGGACAAGGCCTTGTCGGCCTCGTTGAGCAGCGCGTGCACGCTTTGCTCGGCATTCATGGAGGCCACGCCAAGGCTGGCGGTGATGCCTTCGCCGTTCCCGCTGGCCAGCTGCGCGGATCAGCGCCTTACGCTCTGGGTGGAATTCAAGGGAATACATCAATGTCGGCTGGCCCAACCAGAGTAGGCGTGAAATGAGGCGATTGTGGCACCCTGCTATGACTCAATACAACCGGACGCGTGTAAACGGCAGACATTTATATTCGCTGCAGCAGTTTTACCAAGGACATAGTGCGAAATGGGCCTGTCTGGATCTGCAGCCAGAGGGTACCCGGTCACTCGCTTCGATGGACCAGGAAGCGTCGATAAAAAGACTCAACCGCCAGATTCTTGTCTTTGGCTTCGAACATGATGTCGAACCGATCGGTAAATTGCAGGGCGTAGGTGTTGGTCCAGTCGTTCCACATCCGGTCGCTGTGCAGATACAGGTCGCGTTTGTTGACCACTTTCAACAAATCGTCCATTTCAAGCTTCTGCTCTGCCGTGAACCCCAAGGCCTGAAGCCTTTCCGGCGGCTGCGAGTAATGCATGACCGGTCGCACGCCACGCCAGCTGTCGACGATTCGGTCCACGCGCGGGTCGTCGGGCTGGATGTAGCGGTTTTCGTGGATCCAGCAATGATGGATGTCCAGCACCACCGGCGCCAGATCCGCCAGTTGCAGGCAGTCGTCAACGCCGTAGGTTTTCTCGTCGTTTTCAAAAGTGATGCAGTTGCGTGCGACCTCTGACAGGCGCGACCAGACCACGCGTACGCCTTCGGCACCCAGACGCCCGGCGATGTGCACATTGCATTTGAGGTCCTGAAAGCGCTGACCGTAGCCCATCATGCGGATCATGTCGGCGTGGTATTCGAATTCGGCCAGGCTGTTCTCGACCACTTCCGGCCGGTCAGAACCCAGTACGCAGAACTGGCCGGGATGAAACGACAGCCGAATGTCGGCCTCACGCGCGGTTTCGCCCATCGTCGCGAACTGCTGATGCAGACGCGCCATAACCGACGGTGCCTGGTAAAACGCCGCGACTTTCGGGTGGCTGTAAAACGGCAGCAGATCGCTGCTAAGGCGCAACATTCTTCGGCCCTGGGGCAATTGCCCCACATAACCAAGCAGGCGAATCTGCGCCGCGAGGTTGTGCTCGACAATTTCCAGCAGCTTTTCCCGCGCTGCCTGCAAGGTCACGCTGTCCATCCAGCGCAGCGTTGTCGTGCGCGGGTTGTAACCGCCCTCCAGCGCCTTGAGTTCCTTGAGCGATAACTCGCGCTCGTGATGGCGATACATGCAGGCGAAGCCGATACGGGGGGTGTTCACGGAGAGTCCTTTGGCGAGTTTGGCTGAACGCTAAGTCGTGACTGCTTTCAAACCAGACTTCACAACAGGTGCAGGAGTTCGTGTTTTCCGACGCGTACTTCCCCTCGCTGACCGGTCGGCTGCAGGTTGTACCAGGCCTTGCGCGGGTCCCCGACAGGCGAGCAAACTGGCTCTCGAAATGCAAACAGCGCGCTCACGGCGCTACAGGAAGGATTGATCCATGACCACACAAACCGAAACCGCCCTGCTTGCTGGCGGTTGCTTCTGGGGCATGCAGGATTTGTTGCGCCGCTATCCTGGCGTGCTATCCACGCGGGTGGGTTACTCGGGCGGCGATGTCGAAAACGCCACCTACCGCAACCACGGCACCCATGCCGAAGCCATTGAAATCGTCTTTGATCCGGCGCAGATCAGCTATCGGCGGATTCTTGAATTCTTCTTCCAGATCCACGACCCCTCCACCGCCAATCGTCAGGGCAACGACATGGGCCTGAGCTATCGCTCGGCGATTTTCTATCTGAACGAAGAGCAGAAACGCATCGCCGAGGACACGGTCAAGGATGTCGATGCCTCGGATCTGTGGCCAGGCAAGGTCGTGACGGAAATCAGCCCGGCAGGCCCATTCTGGGAGGCGGAGCCTGAGCATCAGGATTATCTGGAACGTATTCCCAATGGCTACACCTGCCACTTCATCCGTAAAGACTGGGTACTGCCCAAGCGCGCTTGATCATTGATGCAGCAAGATCGGTAGCCAGCCCGGCTGGCCGACGGTGGCACACTTAAGTTCGCCACCGCCGGCCAGCCGGACTGCTACAGACTCATTTATCTATCCCCTATTTCGAATGAACCGTTATTCGCTGCACGGCTGTTGTGCCAGCAACAGCCCTTAGGCAAATACACACCTGCAGACGCATACCGGCTAACCCAAGTATCGCCATCATGGCCCGCTCCGCCCTCACCTCGCCGCGTTAAACCCGTCGATCACCGACGGCACACCCCTTGCACTGGCCTTCTACAACTTCCGACCTGTTGAGCGTTTTCTGCTGGGTTCAGCCCTGAAGGTCGGAAAAAGTCCATCTCCCCTTCGCCGTCCCCTGTTGCAGATTCACCCTATAAGGAGGCTTTGCATGAGCAAACGCACTGACACACTCAAACTGGGCCTGTTCCTGCGCGCTACCGGGCACCATATCGCCGCTTGGCGCGACAGCGGCTCGCAGGCGGACGCCGGGATTCGCCTGGACCATTTCATCGAGATGGCACGCAAGGCCGAAGCCGCCGGTTTCGACACGCTGTTTCTGGCCGACAGCGTGTCGGTGCGCGGGATCGATGCACCGACGTTCGACCGGGTGATCGCACCCAGCCTGAGTTTCGAGCCCCTCACGCTGCTGTCGGCACTGGCGACCGTCACCTCGCGCATCGGGTTGATCGCAACGGCCAGCACCAGCTATAGCGAGCCGTTTAACCTGGCCCGTCAGTTCGCCTCACTGGATCAGATCAGTGGCGGCCGGGTGGGCTGGAACCTGGTGACCAGCAGCGACCCTGATGCGGCGAAGAATTTCGGCGGCAAGTCCGAGGGGCATCAGGCCGCCCACGCCGATCGCTACAGCCGGGCGCGGGAGTTTCATGAGGTGGTTGACAAGCTGTGGGACAGTTGGGAGGACGACACACTGCTGCTGGACAAGGAAAAGGGCCTGTTTTTGGACCGCAGCAAACTGCACGTGGCAGACCATCACGGCGAACATTTTCATGTACGCGGCCCGCTCAACGTGTTGCGTTCACCACAAGGCAAACCCGTGCTGGTGCAGGCCGGGGCTTCGCAGGATGGTCGGGCACTGGCAGCCGCGACCGCTGAAGCGATCTTCGCGGCGCATCAGAGTCTGGCTGACGCGCAAGCGTTTTACAGCGACATCAAATCCCGCGCCGCCGTGCTCGGACGCAATCCCGGGCACATCAAGATTCTGCCCGGTGTGACCATCTTCACGGCGGCCACCTCGGCCCAAGCCCACGCCAAGCATCAGCGATTGCAGGACCTGGTGCACCCCCAGGTGGGCCTGAGCCTGCTGTCGGGACTGCTTGGCGGCGTCGACCTCTCCAATCTGCCGCTGGACGGGCCGCTGCCGCAGGATTTACCCGCGACTAACGCCTCGAAAAGCCGTCAGCAGTTGATTCTGCAACTGGCCGCCGAAGGCTTGAGCATTCGAGAGCTGTACTTGCGACTGGCCGGGGCGCGTGGCCACTGGACCCTGGTGGGCTCCCCCGAGGAAGTGGTCGATCAGTTGCAAGCCTGGTTCGAAGGCTACGGCGCCGACGGCTTCAACATTCTGCCACCCACCTACCCGCAAGGCCTGGACGATTTCATCGCACTGATTCTGCCTGAGCTGAAGCGCCGCGGCCTGGTGCCCGAAGACGGGCCGACCGGCAGCACCCTGCGTGAGCGTCTGGGCCTGCCTGTCCCGGAGCACCCGGCCAGGCTGTTGCGCGAGCATTCAATCGCTGTCTGACCCGACTCACCCAAGAGGTGAATGCCCTTCGATTCGCCCCTGCAGAGAGCTTCAGTATTGGCCTGAATGGGCAATGGCCCAGCCGCCTAGCGACCCCGGCTGCCTCAGTGAGAGGCTTGGCGCCGGGGTTGTTTCAACCAGTGCTCCCGCCGCAACTCCCAGAGTTCCTTGCTCAGCGGCCCACTGACGAAGTTGCCTGTGGTCACGTCCACAAGGCGCATGCCCTCACGCTCCGATACGCGCCGGGACGCCGCATTGCCAACCGCCTTGGGGACCCGCATGACCGGACGCTCAAGGCCCTCGAACCAGAAGCGGTTGATCACCTCGCACGCCTCCTGCATATTGCCCTGGCCCTGCCACGGCGGAGAAAGCCAGAAGCCCCGATTGTTATCCGGTTCGTCATACAGGCTGAGACTGCCGATGCACTGCTCCGGCACAGCGGCCAGCCTGATCATCCAGTGCCATTGCTTGCCCTCCCTGATCGCTGGCAGGACAACGCTCCGCACGTACTGCTCGGCACCGTCGTCGGGATATGGCCAAGGGGCCCGACTGTCGAGATAGCGCACCACCTCCCAATGGGGGAAGAGCTGCTGGATGGCTGTGGCATCGGCGGCTTGAAGGGGGGTAAGCAAAAGGCGCGGGGTTTGGAGGGTTGTGGCGCTGTCCATGGCGTTGCTCCAGGGCGTCCAGGGAGATAAGCGCTCAAGCTATCAAGCATTCCAGTCAATGTCAGGGCGAATGCTCTAACACTTACGGAGGAAGCCTAAGCTCCAAATGGAATTAACAAATGCAAACTCAGTATTTATGGAAATATGAGCGGCGCATTACTCTGAGGTCACTCAGTTGCCTGCCCAGAGATCAGCTCATGCGCCCTACCGAAGCTAACGTCATAGATTTCACTCTCTATCGCAAACGCCGTCAGGCCCGGGCAGCTGCCGAACTGATGTGGAACCTGTATGTGGCCCGAGCCGGGTTGGCGGCCTTCATTGCACGGGCTGCCGTGTCGTCCAGCGATACCCGCCAGGCATGAGGCGATGAATTTTCTGCACTCCGTTCCTGAAGAAGATGAAGCGGTGTTTGACCCTAAAGACGGTTCAGGCGCCGAAGAAGATCCCATAGGCCAGCGCGTAGCACTCAACCTGCAGCGGCTGCGCAGCAAACGTTACCTTTCTCTGGACGCCCTGGCCCGGATCTGCGGCGTTAGCCGCGCGATGCTGGCGCAGATCGAGTCCGGCCGCAGCGTGCCGTCGATCAAGGTGCTGTGCAAAATTGCCAAAGGGCTGAAAGTGTCGGTCGCAGCATTTCTGGAGAATCGTGCATTCGAAGGCGTAGAAGTGTTGCCCGCACAGCAGAGCAAGCGCCTGGTAAGCGCCGATGGCACGTTTACCAGTCGCGCATTGTTTCCCTACGACATGGCGCGTCAATCGGAATTCTACGAGATACGCCTCAAGGCGCTGGCTGAGGAAGCTTCCAACGGCAATGGACCGGGCATCCAGGAAAATCTGGTGGTGGCACAAGGGGTGCTGGAAGTCAGTGTCAACGAAGAGCGCTACCTGTTGTCAACGGGCGACTCCATCCTGTTTTATGCCGACCAGCCCCATCGCTATCGCAACCCTGCCGACAGCGAGGCGGTGGCGTTTGTAGTGATCACTTATCCCGAGCCTTTGCACTGATAAAGGAAAGCCCCGACGCTGTCGCATCAGGGCCCGGATAGTGCGCACGCTAGCCACGTAATCTCACGACGAGCTCAGATCAGCAAGTGCAGCACATCATTGGCATGCCGTTGCAGCTCATCATCATCGGCATCGAGCAATCGCTCATCATCTTCATCAGGAGCGTGCAGCAGTTGTTCATCATCTCCATGCTCATGCCGGTCATTGGCATCAGCTTGCACTTCATGCAATCGGCCTCGATGGTGCACACCATCATGCCCTTCATCATCGGCATAGGCATGCCCATCGGCATCATCATTGGCATGTTCATGGTCGACATCATGTTCATCATCGCCATGCCTTCTTCGGACATGCACATCACCGACATGTTGGCGCAATGCATCATCATCGGCAGGCCGCAGTTCATCATCATCGCCATCATGTCGGCGTTGTTCTTGAACATCGCCATGTCCATACCTGAAGCCGGCGTCATGGTGCACATCATGGCATCAGACATCATTTCGCATTTGAGGGTCGCCATCATCATTGGCATTCCCATCATGGGCATCATCGGCATGGCGGTGTTCATTGGCATTTGTGTGGCGTTCATCATTTCGAATCTCCGTAATCGACAGTAATGTTGAAAAACCTGGCCCGATTTTAACGACCGCCTTTATCCACACAAGACGCCAGCCAAGCAGCAGAAATTGCCGCTGCACCGGGCTTAGATGGACCGCGGCAGTGTTCACCGCTGCAACCGCATCGCTTTGGTCGTTCGAACGCCGTCTGTACATGTCATAACTGCCATAGGGGCGTTATGGATATTCGATACGGGAACAGTAACCATCGTTTAGGCAATAAACGATCTAACTTGTCTTGATTCTTTTTCGCTGTGAGCACACCGAATCCTATTGGATTACATGCAGATAAGTTCGCTATCGCCCTCACGCGTGGTAAGCCCTCACGATAAATCAACGGTCATCTAAGCTAATAACCAGAAGGTATTTAAAAAATCTTTGTTAGAACCTTATGATCGCCGCCCTGGAACTTGTCAAACGTGATCCGGCCTTCTGATCTGAGTACGAACTCCCATGCCCACTCACCCCCGTAGCACACGGAAGTCTCTTCGCCGTCCTTTAGCCGGACTGATTATCGCCCTCGCTTGCGCGCTCGCCCTGCCCGCCCAAGCGCGCGAGACGGTGCGCATTGGCTATCAGAAATCCTCGACACTGATCACCTTGTTAAAAGCCCAGGGCACGCTGGAAAAGGTTCTGGGTAAAGACAACATCGACGTCAGCTGGCATGAGTTCCCCAGCGGGTTGCCCCTGCTGGAGGCGCTGAACATCGGCAATGTCGACATCAGCGCTGACGTTGCAGACACTGTGCCGATCTTCGCTCAGGCGGCACAGGCCAGGTTGACCTACTTCGCAGAAGAGTCGGCTTCGCCCAGCGCTCAGGCAATCGTGGTCGCGAAGGATTCGCCGATCCGGCAACTGTCTGACCTCAAGGGAAAGAAGATCGCGGTGACCAAGGCCGCCGGTACGCATTACCTGTTGATCGCCGCGTTGAACAAGGCCGGCCTGACGTTCGGTGATATTCAACCCGCTTACCTGGCACCGGCCGACGGACGTGCCGCGTTCGAGAATGGCAAGGTCGATGCATGGGTCACCTGGGAACCCTTCCTCACCAGCGTGCAACGCCAATTGCCGACCCGCACGCTGGCCGATGGCACAGGTCTTGCGAGCTATAAACGCTACTACCTGACCAGTACCGCCTACGCCGGCGCGCACCCGGACGTGCTCACGCGGGTTTATCAGCAATTGCAGGAAGCCGGCAGCTGGGTCAAGAAAAACCCGCGCGATGCCGCGCAGGTGTTGGGCCCGCTGTGGGGCAATCTGGATGCGGATACCGTGGAGTCGGCCAATGCCCATCGCAGTTATCAGGTCGAGCCGGTGAAGGCCGATCAATTGGGCGAGCAACAGAAAATCGCTGATGTCTTCTTCGCGGCGGGGTTGTTGCCCAAGGCTGTGGATGCCAGGGATGTGGGCATCTGGAAGCCCTGATTCATTGATACACACTCGCACCTGCTCGGCCGTCTACGATGGTCGATTAAGGTGGGTCGCAACCTGACCCGCCCTCATTGTGGGCAAGGACGCTGCTACAGGTAAACGTTCACCTCAATTTGAGCATTGTCCATGAAAGGCCTGAAACCTCTGCCGCTGTCTGCTTTAATCGGATCCGCTGTACTGTTCAACGCACTGTTCGCCTCCTCTGCCATCGCCGGCCTGCTGGAAAAAGGTCGCGCGCAGGGTCTTACTGCGGGAATCGCCAACGAGCAGCCCTATGCCTACATCGACACCAGCGGTCAAACCGTCGGTGCCAACGTCGAGATTCTGCAGGCCATCCTCTCGCAACTGGGTATCAGCAAGGTTGAAACCCCGATCACCGAATTCGGCTCGTTGGTGCCTGGGCTGGTGGCTGGTCGTTTTGATCTGATCGGTGCCGGGCTGTTCATTAATCCGGCACGCTGCAAGGTGATCGGCTATTCCAATCCGGTGACCCGCTCCGGCGGCGCATTTATTGTCAAAGCGGGCAACCCGCTGCAGCTGCACAGCCTCAAGGACGTCGCGGCCAACGGTAAAGCGCGTCTGGCGACCCAGCCCGGCAGTAATCAGGTGCAGGAAGCCAAGGACAGCGGCATCGCCACCAGCAACGTCGTGTTGTTCGACAAGGACACCGAAGCGCTGGCCGCATTGCAGGCCGACCGCGTTGATGTGGTGTATTTCCCGGATGCGGAAATCATTGGTCTGCTCAAGAAAGCCAACGGCGCGACCATCGAACGTGCGCTGCCGTTCGATCAGATCCCGGATGCCGAAGGCAAACCGACCTGGAATTACCATGCCTACGGTCTGCCGAAGAACGATCCGGCGTTCACTGCCGCCTTCAACGAACAGCTGGCCAAACTGCGGGCTTCCGGCGAACTGCTGAAAATTCTGCAGAAGTACGGCTACACCGAGAACGAACTGCCAGCGGCTGATATCACTGCCGATCAGCGCTGCAACCGTTAAGCCCGCTCTGTTCGCAGCCCATTGAAACGGCCCTGCGACAGATGCCTCTCTGTGGGAGTGAATCTACCCGCGATGCGGTGGTGCTGACGGCGCAGCTTCGTCGCCAGCAGCAGCTTTCACGAATGAATTCGCCCCACAGTTTATCGTTCACATGCCCTATCCCGGGCACACGCCCTGCCCCGGCCCCAACCCACACGAGTACGGCCATGTTCATCGATCCGTCTGCCGTGGAAACGGCACGCTTCATCGCTCGCCAGCTAGCCAATGGTGCACTGGTGACCCTGCAGATCACCTTCTTCGCTCAACTGATCGTGGTACTGATGTCCTTCGTGATCGCGCTGATGCGACTGTCGCCCTGGCGATTATTGCGCTGGATCGCCACGGTCTACGTGGAAATCCTGCGCGGTATTTCCGCACTGGTGTTGCTGTTCTATCTGTTCTTCATTCTTCCGCTGTTCGGCATCAGCCTGTCGCCAATGACCACCGGTGTATTGGGTCTGGGGCTGACCTTTTCGGCCTATGGTTCGGAAATCGTGCGCTCGGCCCTGAGTAACGTCAGCCAAGGTCAGCGGGATGCGTTGCGTGCGCTGGACTTCGATTCGATCACCGCGTTTCGTCGCATCGTCCTGCCGCAGGCCCTGCCCTTCATGCTGCCGCCCATGGGCAATCAACTGGTCGAGTTACTCAAGACCACGTCGCTGGTGTCACTGATCACCTTGAGCGACCTGACCTTTTCCGGCGGACAGTTGATTACGACCCTGGGCCAGCAAACGCTGATCTGGAGCATCGTGCTGGTGTGCTATTTCGCCATGGCCTGGCCGTTGAGCTGGCTGGTCAAACGTTATGAGCGTCGCGTGACGTCATGGCGTCGTTCTGTTGCATCCCAGGGAGCGGCGACATGAACTTCGATTACGCGTTTGCCTGGTCGATTGTCCCGGAGTTGTTTCAGGGCCTGTTGGTGACCGTTCAAGTGGTCGTGCTGGGGTTTCTCCTGGCTGTGGTAGTCGGTCTGCTGCTGGCCATGGCCCAACGCTCGCACCTGGTCGTCCCCCGACGCCTGAGCAGCGGTTATCTGGGCTTCTTTCGCAATACGCCCCTGATGGTGCAGTTGTACGTGCTGTTCTTTGCCCTGCCGCTGGCCGGCATCACGTTGCCAGCGGTGTCCACTGGCGTGCTCGGCCTGGGCCTGTATTACGGGGCCTACATCGCTGAAGCCTTTGGCGGGGCAATCGCAGGTGTACCTGCCGGCCAATGGGAAGCGGCCCGGGCGCTGGATTTCGATTCAGCCACCACCTGGCGCCGCATCGTTCTGCCCCAAGCGCTGAAACCCATGCTGCCGGTGCTCGGCAACTACCTGATCGGCATGTTCAAGGAAACGCCTTTGCTGGCGGTCATCAGCATCCCCGAGCTGTTTCAGGCAGCCAAACAGATTGCGGGCATGACCTATCGCTACAACGAGCCTTATACGGTCATGGCCCTGATGTTTCTGGCGATCAGCGTGCCGACCTCACTCTTGTTCAAATATTTAGAAAGGCGCAGCCATGTCTGATCTTGCAAACGCCCAACCTCTGGCATCGCCCCAGATCCTGCTTAAAGGTGTCGTGAAGAACTTCGGCACCCACCGGGTAATCGATCATCTGGACTTGAGTATTGCTCAAGGGCAGAAAGTCGCTCTGATCGGGCCGAGCGGTTCGGGTAAATCTACCGTTTTGCGTTTGATCAAGGGCCTGGAAGCGTGGCAACAGGGAAGCATTGATGTAGCCGGTGCATCTGTGTCCTCTGAGCCCTCCGGCTGGCGTTGGCCGGGCTCGAAGAAGGCGCCTGTGGTGCATCGGGTCGGCATGGTGTTCCAGCAGTTCAACCTGTTCCCGCACCTGACCGTGGAGGAGAACATCACCGAAGCGCCGTTTCGGGTGCTTAAGCTCAGCCGCGAAGAGGCGCTGGCACGCGCCCATCAATACCTTGGGCTGGTGGGACTCAGCCATAAGGCCGACGCCTACCCTGCGCAACTGTCCGGCGGGCAACAGCAACGCGTGGCGATTGCTCGTGCGTTGGCGATGCGACCGCAAGTGATGCTGTTCGATGAAGTGACCTCGGCGCTGGACCCCGAGCTGGTGGGGGAAGTGCTCGCGGTGATTCGCGCCATCGCCCATGAGCAGCAGATGACCATGCTGCTGGTCACCCACGAGATGAAGTTCGCCCAGGACATTGCGGACCGGGTGCTGTTCATGGAAGCGGGGAAAATCGTCGCCGACGGCACACCGCAGCAGATCCTCGTCGACCCGGACAACGAGCGCACGCGGCGGTTTCTGAATCGGGTGGAACAGCGGTAACCGAGCGGGTTGGGGCATCGGTGATTGATCCAGCATCATCGTTGCCTGATGCTCAGCCTTCGTGAGCAAGCTCACTCCCACAGCAATTGCGTTAAGCCCAAAAGCTGCGAACGCTGTTTACCCTGTGGGAGCTGCTGGAGCGGGTATGACAGTGGCGAAGACGGAGGGTCAGGCAACACTGCGCTTACTGAAAGATCGCGTTCGCTGCCGTCGTAACCTGCGACTTCTCCCACGCGACTGCGTCAAGCCGGGAAGCTGCGAACACTGCATTCGCCCGAATGCAGCTTTACGGCTTCCACGCGCCGCCTTCGACAATCACTGCCGCAGGGTCGGTGCCGTCGGCCAGTTGGCTGCGTACGTATTGGTCGTACAGCTTGAGCAGGTATTTGTCCTTGCCCAGGTTGGCCAGTTCAGTGTTGACCCAGTCACGCAGTTCGACATTACCCTTCTTCACCGCCGGCGCGATCGGGGCTTCATCACCCAGCTTTTGCGCTAAAACGCGGTAGCCCGGGTTCTGCTTGGCCCAGCTGAACAGCACCAGGTTGTCTTGGGCATAGGCGTCGCCACGGCCGTTGGCCAGCGCCTGCAAGGATTCTGAGTTTTTCTCGAACTTGAGCAGTTTCCAATCCGGGTGGTTCTTGGTCAGCCAGATGTCGGCCGTGGTGCCGGTGGTCACGATGGTGGTCTTCCTGGCCAGATCATCGAGGCCCTTCACCTCGCTTTTTTCCGGCACCAGCGCCTGGACGGCGACACGCAGGTTGGGATTGGTGAAATCAACCACTTGGGCGCGTTCCGGCGTCACCGTCATGTTCGCCAGAATCAGGTCGACCTTGTCGCTCTGCAGGAACGGGATACGGCTGGCAGGTTCGACGACCACGAACTCGACCTTCTTCTCGTCGCCCAGCAAATCCTTGGCAAAACGGCGACCCAGGTCAGTGTCGAAACCAACGTAATCGCCCTTCTCGTTGACGAAGCCGAATGGCGGTTTGTCGCTGAAGACGCCGACGATCAATTTATCGCGGGCCTTGATCTTGTCCAGATAGCCTTCGGCATGGGCAGCGGCCCCGGCCAATAAACCGATAACCAGCAGGGGGAAAACGAGGGCAGTTTTAATGTTCACGATGCGTTCCTTTTAGGCATGTTTTCTACATAGGAGAATTTCTCCAGAAACTGCTGCGCGCGTGCGGTCTGCGGGGAGCTGAAGAAGATTTCGGGGTCGCCCTGCTCGACGATACGGCCGCCGTCCATGAACAGGATCCGGTCCGCCACCGCACGGGCAAAAGCCATTTCGTGGGTGACAATCAACAGGGTCATGCCGCTGCGTGCGAGGTCGAGGATCACCTCCAGCACTTCCTTGACCATCTCCGGGTCAAGGGCAGCGGTCACTTCATCGAACAGCATGACTTTGGGGTTCATGCACAGCGCGCGCACGATGGCGATGCGCTGTTGCTGACCACCGGACAGCTCGCGGGGAAAGGCATCGCGCTTGTCCAGCAAACCGATGCGCGCCAACAGGGATTCCGCCTGCTGACGGGCCTGAGCTTTGGGACGTTTTTGCACGCTAACCGGGCCCAGCAGAATGTTGTCGAGCACGCTCATGTGCGGGAACAGGTGGTAACTCTGGAAGACCATGCCGACCTGCTGGCGAACGACGCGCCAATCAGTGTTGGCCGCAAGCTCCCGACCCTCGAAGCGGTAGTGCCCGGCGTGGCCGGTTTCCAGCCCGTTGAGGCAGCGCAGCAATGTGCTCTTGCCGCAGCCGCTGGGGCCGAGAATGACCAACACTTCGCCCTCCCTGACCTTGAGGTCGACCTCGTGCAGCACCGGAACTTCGCCAAATCGTTTACTGAAACCGGACAGCTCTATCAATGCGCTCATGAGTGACTCCAGCGTCGCTCAAGCACACGGGAGGCGGCCGACAACGGGTAGCAGACGAGAAAGAAAAACAGGAACAGAAAGCCGTAGATCAGCACAGACTCATAGGTTCGTTCGATGATTTGCTGGCCGATCTTGATCACCTCGACCACGCCGATCAGCACCGCGAGCGAACTGGTTTTAATCAGCCGGGTGAACACGTTGATCATCGGCGGCGTCATGCGTTGCAGCGCCTGAGGCAACAGGACCCGGCCATACAGCCCCGGCAACCCCAGACCGATGGCAAGCCCCGCTTCGCGCTGACCGCGAGGGATGGAACGCAGCGCACCGCGCACCACTTCACCCACCTCGCTGATGCCCCACAGGGACAGCACCAGCACCGCGCACCAGAACCCGGGAATGCTCCAGCCGAAGAAGATCGGCAACCCGAAGAAGAACAGGTACAGCCAGACCAGCACCGGAATCGCCCGGAAGGCTTCCAGATAGATCAGCAATATCGTGTCCAGCCAGCCAATGCCCAGATTGCGCAGCACCCCGTACGCCAGGCCGCCGATGCTGCTGAAAACGATGGCAAGCAAGGAAATCCCCAGCGTGCGCCCCATACCCGTCAGCAATTGCGGCGCAGACACCCACAGCAACTCAAGACCCGAACTGGCCATGCTGGAGCCTCCTTTCGACAACCCGCAGCAACAGCGAAAGCGGGACGAACAGCAGCACGCAAAGCCCGGTCATGACTGCCAACATTTCGTAGGTTTTGTAGTACAGGGCGATGTAGCTCTTGGTGGTGTAGAGGATTTCCGGCACTGCGACGGCAGAGACCACGGTGGTCTCCTTGAGCAGGAACACGAAGTTGGCGAACAGCGCAGGCAGGCTGAGGATTCCTGCCTGAGGCAGGATCACGTAACGCAGCAACTGCCAGCGCGACAGCCCGATGGACAGCCCCGATTCGATCTGCGATTTGGGCACCGCAGCGACGCCCGCACGCAGGATCTCCGTCAGGTAAGCCCCGCCGAGAAAGGTCATGGCAATGATCGCCGAGGCGAACCCTGAAATCCGGATGCCGATGCCCGGCAGCGCGAAGTAGATGAAAAACAGCTGGATCAGCAGCGGCGTATTACGCGCCAGTTCGACGTAGACCCGCACCAGCCGCTGCAAAACGGGCACCTCGAACGCAGCGATGGCGGCGTTGATCACAGCCACGCAAAGCGATGTTGCAATGGCGATCAGGCCTACTTGCAGAGTGACACCCACAGCGACGAGAAACGCCGGCAATGTGGAAAGCGCAAAATCGACATCGAAGTTCATGTCGACGCGCGTCCTGGCAAATGGCCCTGTGGACGATGGGTTGTGAACACTGAAACTCCTGAACGATCGGGTGTGCTGCTCGTACATGAGCGCCACTGGCCACTTGAAGGTTCAGGAGCGATTGCAGGCTTTGTGCCACACCTCGACGTCAGCGTTTGCGCTGCCCAGCAGGCGAAAGCCTAGTCGTAACTGTTTGTTTTCAGGCGGTTTTGCAGGTCCGTTGTTGCTCCAGCAACAGCGATTCGGTCGGGCTCGGGCATCTCGGTTTTCAGCCACTCCAGAAAGGCCCGGGTCTCTGGAGTCTTCTCCCTTCCCGCTGCGCACAAGAAGTAGTAACCCGTCGTGGTCGCCAGTTCGTCCATCACCGGCTTTTGCAGTGCACCTGACTCCAGCTCATCGAAAATATGCGACGTTCGCGCCATGGCCACACCCAGGCCGCGAAGCGCCGCCTGCACGGCAACGCTGGTGTGCGGCACCGTCAGCGCGCAATCGAACGCCTCGCCGGACAGGCCATGCTTGTCCAGCCAATAATCCCACGACGGCGACGCCACCCGTTGACCACTGAGCGTGCTGCGTGAGCGCACGATCAGGGGATACTTCAGAATCTCGGCAGGCGTAGCAGCGACACCCAGGGCCTCGACCAGCGCAGGGCTACACACTGGAAAGATCCGCTCCTGCAGGATCAGTTCGGCATACAGGCCCGACCAACTGGCACCCTGCTCCGCGAGCCGGATCGCAACCTGGGCATTGGGATTGCCGAAGCGGGAAAACTCGTCGGTGTTGAGCTTGAGCCTGATGTCCGGTCGAGCGTGGTAAAACTTCGACAGACGTGGAATCAGCCAGGTCTGGGCAAACGAGTCATGCACAAATACCTCGAGTACCGAACCTTGATCCCGGCTGTGCTCGAAGCGATCGACCAGACGGCCCATGTCCTTGAGAAACACCCGCACCACCGGTAATAGTTCGGTGCCGTGGGGCGTGAGCTTCATGGTCCCTGCCGTGCGCTCGAAAAGCGCCACGCCCAACAATTCTTCCACTTGCCTGATCTGGTGACTGATCGCGCTCTGAGTGACATGCAGTTCGGTCGCCGCCTGAGAGAAATTCAGGTGCCTGACGCAGGCTTCGAATCCTCTCAGCGCAGCAACCGATGGAAATCGTTTAAACGCCATGCGGTGCTCTCTCAAACATGCTCATAGGGGATGAAATGCTTTCATTGGCGACTGTTTCAAAGGGTACGCCACAATGGCCGCAACTCCTTTGCGTTGCAAATCCATGACACCCTCCACGACCCTGAACAAAAAACTCGCTGCCCCTGACGCCACAGCGAAAAAGAAGACCCTGATCGCGGCCTGCACTGCACACGCCACCCATGATGGCCTGAGCGATCTGGTGTATGTCCTGCTGCCGGTCTGGCAGGAGATGTTCATGCTCAGCTATGTGTGGCTCAGCGTCCTGAGAAGCGCCTACGCCCTGACCCTTGCGGCGTTGCAAATCCCGGCGTCGAGCTTGTCCGGTCGCATGAAACCCGCTTATGTACTGTCGATTGCTACAGCCATGACCGGCCTCGGCTGGCTGGCAGCGGGGTTTACCGGCAGCGCACTGGCGTTGGGCGCTGCGCTTGTTTTCGCTGGCATGGGTGCCAGCGCCCAACACCCCATCGCCTCGGCCATGGTCTCGAGAGCCTATACCGGCAATGCCAAGCGTCCCTTGGGGGTGTACAACTTCGCCGGCGACATCGGCAAATCGCTGCTGCCGGCGAGCGCAGCGTTTCTTTTGACCTTTACCACCTTCCACGTCACCGCTACGGTATTCGCGATCGTCGGCCTGCTGGCTGCCGTACTGATCTGGGCATTGCTCAAAGATGTCCCGACCCACATCGAAACCGAGCCCAGGGCATCAGCTTCGCGCCCTGTAGAAACAGTCGTCAACGGCAGTTCCGGCGCGTTTCGCGTGCTGTTGTGTACCGCGGTGCTCGACAGCGCGGTGCGCATGGGCTTGCTCACGTTTCTGCCGTTCATCATCAAAGGCAACGGCGGCTCGCTGCCACAGGCAGGTCTGGCGTTGACGCTGGTGTTCATCGGAGGGGCCGTCGGCAAGTTCGCGTGTGGCTGGATGTCGGACAGATTTGGCACGCTCAACACCATCATCGTCACCGAACTGGCCACCGCCTTGCTGATCGCGGTGGTGCTGGTTTCGCCGTTGCCTGTCGGCTTGGCAGCGTTACCGTTCCTCGGGGCGGTGCTGAACGGGACATCGTCGGTGCTTTATGGCGCAGTAACCGATGTGGTTGAATCCACCCGCCTGGAAAAGGCGTTCTCGGTGTTTTACACCGGTACCATCGGGTCGGGTGCGCTGGCACCAGTGTTGTACGGGTTTGCGGGTGACCATGCCGGCGTAACGTCGGCCGCCATGATCGTGGTAGCCACGGCAGCGTTGTCGGTAGTACCTGTATGGCTCTACGCGCTACGCCATCCTGGTACGTTCAACGATTGATTCGAGGTTTGGCGGGCGCCTGCGCACCGCTTGCAGAGCGCCGAACAATCTTGATCGAGTACTTCAGATTCGGCTTGCGTGTGACGCTGATCGGTCGTTGGGTCACCGTATCGATGGTGATGTTCCAGAACCCGCTGTCAGGCGCCATGATCCTGGCCGGAAACCGGTCAAAGGCCCCGCCGTGATACGTGTGCCGTCCGCCATTCTTGAAACTGCGGAAATTCGCATCGCTCATCAGGCGGATATTGCAGGTGTTTGAAGATTCGATAACGACGATGTCACCCTCGTTGAGATGCTCGCGCTGATGGATGAACTTCATGGGTTCTCAAGGGCTGGACAGAAAAACGCGAGGATATCACGGCGCCGGACAGGCGATGGATCTGCAACCCGAGCATTGCAGATCAACACACAACCCGCAGGCTTAACATGAGGAAACAGCGCAACGGCGTAGCAGCATGATCTACCAACGCAGACCTTATCAACGTCTGATCGAACGCGAATCTGCACCCTCGTCCCGGACCATGAGCATGATCGCGTCGCGCTTCTCCAGTAGATGATGACGCAGGATACTGCTCAGCCGTTTGCCGTCGCGGGCTTCAAGCGCCTCGATCATCTGTTGGTGATCATGCAGTGCGCGTTCCCATTTGGGCGCCTGTTGGTTGGAAAGAAAACGTAGGGCCTGAATGCGTCGATTGAGCGTCAGATAGACCTGACGCAGAGCGGTATTGCGCGCCGCTTGGTTGATCAGCTCATGAATGGCGCGATTGCGCTGATAGTAGCCGGGTAGATCCTGTTGGTTCTTGCACACCACCATCGCGTAATGCAGGGCTTTGATCTCGTCGATTTCTTCGGCCGTAATGCGTTCGCATGCCAACTCCCCGGCGAATGCTTCCATACCGCTCATCAGTTCGAAGGTCTCGCGGATGTCCAGTTCCGACATACGCGCCACCGTGGCGCCGCGATTAGGGTTGATCTCGATCAGGCCCTCTACCGCCAGCACTTTGAGCGCCTCGCGCAGTGGCGTGCGTGAAATGCCGAGGGTTTCGCACAGCTCGCGCTCATTGAGCTTTATGCCAGGCGCCAGCACCCCTTCGGTAATGAAAGTGCGCAAGTGTTCGACCACCACGTCGTGCAGCCGCTGACGCTCGACCTTAAGCATTGGCGCGGCATTGCGCTGCTCAGGTTGCGCTACGAAATTTTGCATGCAAGATCCTCTAATACGGCAGCCAAATGCCAATTCCTTGTGCTTCAAATATTCACCTGATGCCGGATATTAGCCCAGTTCAGCCGTTTGACACGGTCGGACCGAGTGCTACTGTATTTTGCATTCAAAGTACAAAAACAATAAATGGAGACACCGAATGCTCAAGCTCGATTACCACCCGGCTGGCCGGCACTTCCTGCAGATCCCCGGCCCAAGCCCGGTCCCGGATCGTATTCTTCGCGCCATGAGCTACCCCACCATCGATCACCGTGGCCCTGAATTCGGTGAGCTGGGGCTCAAGGTTCTCTCAGGCATCCAGCAGATCTTCAAGACCCGACATCCAGTGATCATCTATCCGGCTTCCGGGACCGGAGCCTGGGAGGCGGCGCTGTGCAACACCCTGAGCGCCGGGGACGAGGTGCTGATGTTCGAGACCGGTCACTTCGCGACCCTCTGGCAGAAGATGGCGCAGAGCCTTGGCCTCAAGCCGCAGTTTATTGGCAAGCCAGGCATCGAAGGCTGGCGCGCAGGGATCGATGCCCAGATGATCGAGTCGCACCTGCGTAGCGACAGCGCCCACCGCATCAAGGCCGTGTGCGTGGTGCATAACGAGACCAGTACCGGCGTGACCTCGGATATCGCTGCGGTGCGCAAAGCGATCGATGCAGCGGGCCACCCTGCACTGCTGTTGGTGGATACCATTTCCGGGCTGGCGTCGGCTGACTATCGTCACGACGAGTGGGGCGTGGACGTTACTGTCTCCGGTTCGCAGAAAGGTCTGATGCTGCCTCCCGGGATCAGCTTCAACGCACTCTCGCCCAAGGCCATCGAGGCGAGTAAATCGGCCCGCCTGCCGCGCAGCTTCTGGGCCTGGGACGACATTATCGAAATGAACAAGACCGGCTACTGGCCCTATACCCCCAACACCAATCTGCTGTATGGCCTGTCCGAAGCGCTGGACATGATCCTGGACGAAGGTCTGGATAACGTGTTCAGTCGTCACAATCGTCTGGCTCGGGCCTGTCGCACGGCGGTCAATGCTTGGGGCCTGCCTATCCAGTGCGCCGACCCTGCGGTCTACAGCCCGGTGCTGACCGGGGTGATGATGCCTGAAGGCATCGATGCTGACGCCGTGCGCAAGACCATCTATGAACGCTTCGACATGTCGCTGGGCACAGGCCTGGGCAAGATGAAAGGGCGCATGTTCCGCATCGGCCATTTGGGCGACTGCAACGATCTGATGCTGATGGCGACCCTGACCGGCTGCGAAATGGGCCTGCAGATGGCCGGGATCAAATTGCAATCCAGCGGTGTTCTGGCGGCCATGGACTATCTGGGAAGCCAATCCGTACCCCTGCGCCGCGACTGATCCGAAAGGCACTGCGCCGCTGCAGTGCCTTGCAGCACACACGCACTATCCCGACTCAATCGCCAGCCCCGGCGTGAACAATAAGAAACTGGAGATAGAACATGAAGCGGTTACGTCTGCGCCCCCCTGCGGTGGTGCTCTTCATGCTGTGCGCCATGTATTTCATCACCTACCTGGATCGCGTCAACGTCAGCACTGCCGCAGTCGGTTTCGGTGCCGAATTCAACCTCAGCAAAACCCAGATCGGATTGGCATTTTCCGCCTTCGCCTATCCCTACCTGGTGTTCCAGATCATCGGGGGCTGGGTCAGCGACCGCTTTGGCGCCAAACGCACGCTGGTGTTCTGCGGCCTGATCTGGGCGGCAGCCACGGTATTGACCGGCCTTGCGGCAGGCTTCGCTTCCCTGCTCGTGGCCCGCGTGCTGCTGGGGCTGGGTGAGGGAGCGACCTTTCCTGCAGCGACCGCAGCGATGTCGCGCTGGGTCGCCAAGGATCAACGCGGTTTCGCCCAAGGCATTACCCACGCATTTGCGCGGCTGGGCAATGCCCTGGCTCCGGCGGCGATGATCGCAGTCATGGCGGCGTATGGCTGGCGGGAATCGTTCTATGTGTGCGCAGGGATCAGCTTCGTCTGGGTCATGTTGTGGATGCGGGTATTCAACGAACACCCGAAGGATCACCCACGCATCACCGCACGGGAGCTTAACGTGTTGCCGCCCCCCAAGCCCAAGAGCAGAACCGGCCTGTCCTGGGGGCGTCTGTTCAAGCGCATGGTCCCGGTCACCGTCGTGTACTTCTGCTACGGCTGGACCCTGTGGCTGTTGCTCAGTTGGGTCCCGATGTACTTCATGAACATGGGACTGGACCTGAAAAACACAGCCATTTTCTCCTCGACCGTATTCTTCGGCGGCGTGGTCGGTGACACCCTCGGAGGGGTGATCAGCGACCGGATCTATAAACGCACGGGCGACCTGAACAAGGCCCGCAGCCGCATGGTTGCCACATGCCTGGCGCTGACCCTGGTCGCGCTGGTGCCGTTGATGTTCACCCACGACATGTACGTGTCGCTCGGTTGCCTGGCAGTGGCGTTCTTCTTCTCGGAAATGACCATTGGGCCGATGTGGGCCATCCCCATGGACATCGCTGCGGACCACTGCGGCACCGCCAGCGGCATGATGAACACCGGGTCCGCGATGGCCGCCATCGTCAGCCCGGTGGTGGCTGGGCTGTTGATCGACCGGTTCGGTAACTGGCAGCTGCCGTTTCTGGTCAGCATCGTGCTGCTGGCGATCGGCGTGATGCTGTCGTTCCGCATGCGCCCACAGAACAAGTTCAACTGCGGCGACGCCGTCAGTACTCAGCTGCCTGAACCGCCTGTGGCCGTCGTTGCCATCAAGTAAACGAACCGTTGGCGCCGCAGCCGCTGGCACGCTGTGCGGCTACGCGCGTTACGCGTCCCCATCCCGCTTCCGAACCAGCCCCTCCAGTGTAAATCGCGCCTGGGTCAGCACCACGTCCCGCACCAGCTCCATTTCCTTTTGATCAATCGCGGTCCACCCCAGCGCCTCCAGCAGCTTGAGTTTCTGTACCCTGAACGCGAGGCCCTGGGTGAACAGTGCCATTGAGTGAATCACCGTGCGCTCGTCGTGGATCGCCAGTCCGGCCAGACGTGCGATCAGTTGGCGAACCACGTTGCCAATGCGTTTTTTGAATCGATCCTCGAAGGCGGTGGTGGCGCTTTCAGGACACAGGCCCGCCTGGTGCCGGTCGAGGAATGCGCGCCAGGCGGTGGTCTGCGGGCTGTCCTGGATGGTCGCGACCACCGCGCCCAGTATGCCCAATGAAGCCGTTATCAACGCCTGATCAACGCTATCGGCGTCGTCCAGGGCTTGCTCCGCCGCTTCCACGGCTTCGCCCATTTTCTGCCACAGCAATGCGATCAGGTGCTCGACGCACGCCAGATAGATGCCTTCCTTGCCGTCGAAGTAGTACTGCAACGCAGGTGAATTGACCCCGGCGGCGTTGGCGATGTCGCGGGTCGATGCGCCGTCGTAGCCTCGTTCGCCGAATACCGTTACGGCCGCTTCGATCAGTCGGGCGCGGGTTTCTTCACCGCGCTGATAACCACCTTCGGCGGCAGGTTTGTGTCGTGCCATGTGCAGCTCCCTTTTAGTACCCGGGCAAAAATATACCCGTTGACAAAAATTCGCCAAAAAAGGAATTTATTCCGCCTGATATAAATTTGGAGCGACCTGATGTCCGCTGCACACCCCTCCCCTCAGGTCCAGCCTGAAGAAACCGTTAACGGCCAGCGCGGCAAGGCTCGCCGGATATTGCTGATACTGGGCGTGGCTGCATTGCTGATTGGCCTGGGCTGGGGCATGTGGTGGTGGCTTACCGGCCGCTTCATCGAAACCACCGACGACGCTTATCTGCAGGCCGACAGCATCAGCGTCGCGCCGAAGATCAGCGGCTATGTCGGTGAGGTACTGGTGGCCGACAACCAGAGTGTCAAGCGTGGCGCCATTCTGGTTCGACTCGACGCCCGCAAATACCAGGCGGTCAGCGACGAAGCATCGGCGACCATCGCGGCGCGCAATGCTGATGTGTCCAAGGCCGAAGCCGACCTGGTGCAGCAGGATTCAACGATTGCCCAAGCGCGGGCGCAACTGCAAGGCGCACAAGCCGACGCCCGACACGCACAGGCTGAAGTGGCGCGCTATGCGCCGCTGGCTCGCTCTGGCGCCGAACCGGAAGAACGCCTGGCGCAACTGAACAACGAACTGGCTCAGGCCAGCAGCACCGTGGCGGCAAAACAGGCTGCCTTGCGCTCCAGCCAGACGCGTTACGGCACCTTGCAAGCGCAGCTCAAGCAAGCACAGGCGCAATTGGGCGTGGCGAAGGCCAGCGAGGCGCAGCGCCAGCTGGATGTCGACGATGCGGTGATCCGCAGCCCGCTCGATGGCCGTATCGCCGACCGTGGGGTGCGGGTAGGTCAGTACGTCCAGCCTGGCACCCGGCTATTGACCGTGGTGCCGGTGAGCGCGATTTATCTGACGGCCAATTACAAGGAAACCCAGATCGGCGACATGCGCGCTGGCCAGAAGGTGACCGTGCATGTCGATGCACTGCCGGGGCGCGACCTGCAGGGTCACGTCGACAGCTTGGCGCCTGGCACTGGTGCCCAGTTCGCCCTTCTTCCGCCATCCAATGCCACCGGCAACTTCACCAAGATCGTGCAACGCGTGCCGGTGCGCATCGCCCTGGACATCAACGACGACGTTCGTCAGGCGCTGGTTCCCGGCCTCTCTGCAACGGTGGACGTCGACGTGCGCAGCGGTGCGACGGATGCCAGCCATGGCTGAAGCGATGCTCAATGACGCACCCGCCGGCACGCCGCGCAATGCCTCGGTGACTGACTGGATCGCGGTCGCCGCAGGCTCATTGGGGGCCTTGCTGGCGACGCTGGATGTTTCGATTACCAACTCGGCGCTGCCGCAGATTCAGGGGCAAATCGGCGCGACGGGCACCGAGGGCACCTGGATCGCTACCGGTTACCTGATGTCGGAAATCGTCATGATCCCCCTCGCCGCCTGGCTAACCCGTGTGCTCGGCCTGCGCCGGTTTCTGATCGGCACCGCGCTGATGTTCACCTTTTTCTCACTGTTCTGCGGGTTATCGTCGAGCCTGGGGGCCATGATTGCCGGCCGCATCGGTCAGGGATTTGCCGGCGGCGCGATGATTCCCACCGCGCAGACCATCGTTCGCACACGGCTTCCTCCTCATCAGCTGGCGATCGGCACCACCCTCTTCGGCATGACGGCGATTCTGGGGCCACTGATGGGGCCGGTGGTCGGCGGCTGGCTAACGGAGAACATCAACTGGCGCTGGTGCTTCTTTTTGAACCTGCCGGTCAGCGTCGCACTGATCACCCTGCTGCTTACGGGGCTTGCCCCCGAGCGGATGAATCTTGAGCGTTTCATCAAGGCCGACTGGCTCGGGATTATCGGGTTGGCGATGGGACTCAGTTCGCTGACGGTAGTGCTCGAAGAAGGTCAGCGCGAACACTGGTTCGACTCGCTGCTGATCATCTGGCTAAGCATCGCCATGCTGATCGGCTTCTTTCTCATCGCGCTCGGTCAGGTCCGCTCAAGCACGCCCATCCTGCGCCTGCAACTGGTGCTCAACAGCAGTTTTGGCAGTGTCTTGCTGATTGCCACCGCAGTGGGTGCGGGACTGTACGGCACGGCCTATCTGGTGCCGCAGTTCCTGGGCATCCTCTCTGGCTACAACGCCGAACAGTCGGGTTCGATCATGTTGCTGTCGGGTATTCCGGCGTTTCTGTTGATGCCGATCCTGCCGAAAATGCTGAGCCGCATTGACCTGAGGCTGATGGTCGGCGTGGGACTGCTGCTATATTGGGCCAGCTGCGTGCTGGACACCGAACTGACCGCTCAGAGCGTGGGCCATGATTTCGTGGCGTCGCAGTTGTTGCGTGGCGTCGCACAGATTCTGGTGATGATGCCGCTGAGCCAATTGTCCATGCGCGCGGTTCAGACCAAAGATGCAGGGGATGCTTCCGGGCTATACAACATGTCTCGCAACCTGGGTGGCACGTTGGGCCTTGCGCTGCTCGGGGTGCTGATGGACCGGCGCAGCCACTTCCACGACGACGTATTGCGCGAAGGCATCCTGGCCAACAGTCAATTGGCACAGGATCACATGGCGAGCAGTACCGCGAGTTACCTGGCGCAGACTGGCGACCCCTCCACCGCGCAGTTGCAGGCCTTTACGCAACTGGCCAGCGATATTGCGCAGCAAGCCTCGGTGCTGGCCTACAACGACGCGTTCCATGTGCTGGGACTGGCCATGCTGGTGTGCCTTCCCCTGATCTTCATCCTGAAAACGCGCGCAGCGCAGGCAGGCTCACGAAAATGATTGCTCGCTCATTCCCGCTCTTTCTGCTGACCGCCGCTTTGCTATCGGCCTGTACCCTCGGCCCGGATTACCGGGGTGCACCCGACGTCGCGCCAACGACCCTGGCTGCCGGGCGTTTGCCCCATGCCGACGAGGCCGCGTCGAAGGCACCGGCAGTCGCGCAATGGTGGCAGTCGCTGGACGACGTGCAGCTCAACGAACTGGTCAGCCAGGCGATGCGCAACAGTCCGGATATCGCCACCGCGCAAGCACGGCTGAGGCAGTCGCGGACCAGTCTGAACAGCGCCAACGCCGACCTGATGCCCAAGATCAGCGGCGATTCAGCCATGCTCAAGCTTCGCTCCCCCGACACTTCTGCACTTGGCGGAAGCGGCGGCGGCCGTGGTCCATTGACGCTGTATCTGGCAGGCTTCGATGCCAGCTGGGAGGCCGATCTGTTCGGCGGCAACCGGCGCGCCATCGAAGCGGCGCAGGCAGAGGCGCAATCCTCTCAAGCCCGCTTGGCGGACGCGCAGGTTCAGCTGGCCGCCGAGGTGGTGCAGACCTATGCCGACCTGCGCGATCAGCAGGCGCGGCTGGCGCTGGTGGAGGCCAGTGTCGATATCGAAGAGCAGGCACTGGACCTTACTCAGCAACGTCGCAGTCGCGGCGTGGCCTCACAATTGCAGTTGGAGCAGGTGCTGACCCAGGCGGAAAACACCAGCGCCCAGCGCTTGCCGCTGCAAGCCTCCATTGTCGAATCGATGGACCAACTCGGGCTGCTGTGCGGTCTGGAGCCCGGCGAACTGGATGCCCGCCTGGAAACAGCGCGTCCCCTGCCGTCGATCCCTGCGCAGGTGCCGTTCGCCAACCCAACGGCGATTCTCAAGGCGCGCCCTGACATCCGCGTGGCCGAGCGCGCCCTGGCTTCCAGCAATGCGCAGATCGGTGAAAAGGAAGCCGACTGGTTCCCCAAACTCAGCCTCATGGGTGATTTGTCGTTTTCCGCTGGCGACCCGGGCCACCTTGCACGCAAAGATAACGGCACCTGGCTGCTGCTGCCGCGGCTGACCTGGAACATCCTGGATTTCGGGCGTGTAGCGGCCAGCGTCGAGGGCGCCGAGGCCGGACGAGACGAAGCATTGGCGCAGTACAAGAGTGTGGTCTTGAGTGCACTGCGCGATGCCGACGTCGCCCTTGCCCGCTATGGCCATCAGCGGCAAAACGTCGTGCTGCTGCGCAATGTCGAGGCGTCAGCAGTACGCGCCGCCGATCTGACCCGGCAACGCTATCGCGCGGGCACTGCCAGCACCCTGGACTGGCTGGACGCCGAACGCACCCGATATCAGGCGCAGGAAAGCCGGATTTCAGGCGATGCAGCGCTGCTCAAGGACTTCGCCTCACTGCACAAATCGCTGGGGCTGGGCTGGACGTTGTGACACTGCTCCTTGATTGCGCGCAAACAGAAGGCTGGCCCGAGCACCAAGTGGGAGATCCCAGCACTCCCTGAAGTTGTGAAACCTGTGGGAGGCATTCATTCGCGAAGCGGGGGTTCAACCGGTAAATATGCGTAAAAGTGCTGGTCTCTGGCGAGCCCAGCACTTGAGCCCCTTAACGCCGGTCCAGCCAGACCGTTTGTGCATTACAGAATTCGCGAATGCCGAAATGCGACAGTTCCCGACCGAAGCCACTCTTTTTCACCCCACCAATCGGCACACGTGCATCAGATGCGGTGTAGCCATTGATAAAGACTCCACCGGTCTCAAGCCGCGCCGCGACGTGACGGGCTTTTTCCACATCCGCGCTCCACACACTGCCCGCCAGACCAAACTCGCTGTCGTTGGCCAGTTCCACAGCATGTTCGGCGTTACGGGCGGCAATCAGGGAAGCCACCGGGCCAAACAGCTCTTCCTTGAACGACGTCATGCCCGGGCGCACATCGGCAAGAATCGTCGGCGCGTAGTAATTGCCCTCACCTTCAATTTTTTCGCCGCCGTACAACAAGGTCGCGCCTTCGCTGAGGGTTTTGCTGACCTGTTCGTGCAGCTCGTCACGTAGGTCGTAACGGGCCATCGGGCCGAGGTAATTTTCCTCGACGAGCGGATCGCCAATCTTGAGGGCCTTGACCGCCGCCACGAATTTCTCGGTGAACGCCGGCAGCACACTCTCTTCCACGATGATGCGCTTGGCCGCTACGCAGATCTGCCCGCTGTTCTGATAACGACCGACCGTGGCCGCTTTTACTGCTTCATCCAGATCAGCGTCAGCCAGGACGATGAATGGATCGGAGCCACCCAGCTCCAGTACGCATTTCTTCAAGGCTGCCCCCGCCTGAGCGGCGATGGCAGAACCGGCGCGCACACTGCCGGTGACTGCAACGGCGGCGATTCTTGGATCGGCGATGGCGCTGGAAACACCTTCGTTGCCCACGTTGATGACTTCGAACACGCCCTCCGGTAAGCCGGCTTCAGCCCAGGCATCGCGCAGCAGATAAGCGCTGCCCATCACATTAGGTGCGTGTTTGAGCACATAGGTGTTACCGGCGAGAATCATCGGGATCGCGCCGCGCATTACCTGCCAGATCGGAAAGTTCCACGGCATCACTGCCAGGATAGGCCCCAGTGGCAGGAAATCGATCCAGGCCTTGTCGTTCTCCACCGAAGTCTTTTCCGAAGCGAGCATGGCCGGCCCGTTCTCGGCGTACCACTCACAGGTCGCCGCGGTCTTTTCCACTTCCCCACGGGACTGGGCAATCGGCTTGCCCATCTCGGCGGTCATCATCTGTGCCAGCGATTCAGCATTTTTACGCAGCGTTTTCGCAACCCTGCGCAGTTGTTCGGCACGCACGCTGACAGGCTCTTTGCGCCAAACGTTGAAACCTGCAGCAGCACGGCTCAGCGACTGTTCCAGATCGGCGGCTTGCTCGAAAGGATATTGCGCAAACACCTTGCCGGTTGCAGGGTTAAGCGAGATGGCATGAGTAGGAGATGCGTGTGGTGACATGACGAAATGCCCTCGAAAGTGATTGACCCTCACCACCGGGCGGAGACCCGTTGCTGAAGTGATGTGTCCACGATAGGCTTTCTCCCGACTTTTCGATAATGAATAATTATCAACAATACATTCTCTATTCGTGAAAGACAGAGGCAAACCATGGACCTCACTCAACTTGAACTGTTTAGGGCCGTTGCCGAAGAAGGCAGCATCACCGCCGCCGCCCAGCGCCTGCATCGCGTGCCGTCGAACCTCACCACGCGGATCAAGCAGCTGGAGCAGGAATTGGGCGTCGATCTGTTCATCCGCGAAAAACTGCGTCTGCGCCTGTCGCCTACCGGCTGGACCTTCCTTGAGTACGCCCGACGCATTCTGGAACTGGTGGAGGAAGCCCGGCAGGCCACCTCCGGTTCCGAGCCACAGGGCGTGTTTTCCCTGGGTTCGATGGAAAGCACGGCAGCGGTGCGCATCCCTTCCCTGCTCGCCGAATTTCATCAGCGTTATCCCAAGGTCGAGTTGGACCTGTCGACCGGACCTTCCGGTGATATGATCGACGGCGTGCTCGCGGGACGGCTCAGCGCTGCGTTTGTCGATGGCCCGCTGCGCCATCCGGAGCTTGAGGGCATCGAACTGTTTGAAGAGGAAATGCTGCTGATCACCGCCGCCAGCCATGAGCCGGTGACCCGGGCCCAGGAAGTGAGCAGCAAGACGGTGTACGCCTTTCGTCAGAACTGCTCGTACAGGAAGCATTTCGAAGCCTGGTTCAAGGCCGACATGGCCACGCCCGGCAAGATTTTCGAAATGGAGTCGTACCATGGCATGCTCGCCTGCGTCACCGCAGGCGCCGGTGTGGCGATGGTGCCGCGCAGCATGCTTGAAAGCATGCCGGGCAGCCGGAATGTGCACGCCTATCCGCTGAGCGAAGACTTTCGCTACCTGAACATTTGGCTGACCTGGCGGCGCGGCGTGCGCTCACCGGCCCTCCATGCGTTCATCGATCTGGTGCAGACGGCGGCCAAGCGTGACGTCGCGCCACGCCTGACAGGGTCAGCGGTTTAGCGCTTTTTGTAGCGCAGCCAGACCGCACCGTCTTCCTGTACCTCGGCCGAGGACAGCGTCAGGTGGGCGGGTTGCTTCCAGGCCTGTGCCGGGACTTCAAAGGACGCTGGATGCTCGCCCCGCCCATCGATCAGCGGCAGGATCAGCACACTGACTTCGTCCACCAGGCCGGCGTTGACGAACGAACCACTGACATGAGGACCGCCTTCGACAATCAGTCGCTTGCAGCCCAATTCCTTGCCCAGGATATCGACCACTTGCTTGAGATCGATATCGGTTTTACCGGCGAAGATGTAAGAGACACCGACCGACTGCAGATAAGCGAGGTAATCGTCTGAAACACCCTCGGTCAGTACCTCGACCACATGGGAGTCCAACGCCTGGTTTTTCTTCCAGCCGACCTTGCCCTGTGGATCGATGGAAACCGCGTAGCTCTTGGCATTACGCTCGACGAAGTGATGGGTTCGCGCGATGGGCGTTTTAGCTAGACCTTTGGGATAACCCTCGTCGTGAGCGATTTCCTGCATGGTCACCCGGCCACAGATCCACGCATCGAACTCGAAAGTCTGGGCCAGCTTCTCGTAAAGATCCCCGGCGGCTTTTTTGAACGGGCGATCCCAGCCGTCAGTAAGGGCGTGGCCGTCCAGTGACGACATCATGTGGCAAATGACATAAGGCTGCATGCTTGACTCCAAAGATGGATGAGCGATGTAGAACCGACCGGACCTGAGCGTCTATAGTTCAGCGCTTTTCGACAGCCCCAGCACCAGTCGGCGCAAGCTCGACAAGCTTTTTCATCGCCAATGCAACTGTGACCTCCTGCGCATACCGGGTGACACCGTGACAGGAAGCCACCAGCGGCATGGCCACTTTGTTTATCCAAGTTCGACATCGCCGGCGTCGGTGGTTCTGTCACGCCGCCGCACATGATTGGCGTACTGCGCACGCAATGCCGCACCGGTGGTCACCACCACATTGTTGACACCGTGGGCAGCCGACTGCGCTACGGCCCTGGCGCCCTCCACGGTTTTGCTGCCGACTGCGGTCGCCGTTTGTGCTGCGACCCGCGCCCCTGCTGCAGTCTTGTTGCCTGCAACCACCGCCGCGTGCGCTGTCGCCTTGGCGCCTTCTACGGTCTTGTCACCGACGAATGTCGCCGAGCTCGACGCTGCGTCCTTCACTGTTTTCTGCAGAAAGTCTTCCGCAGCGCGGGTCGCCGGGTCGGTCACCACACTGGCGGTGGTCCAGCCAGCGAACACCGCTGCCGAGGCAGCAGTGTTGGTCAACTGGCTGACGGCACTCTTGGCATAGGGGTTGGTGAGATTTTTGGTCGCCAATTCCTGTAGCTTGCCCACACCGGCAAAGCCTCCGGCCAGCGCCAGGCCGTTCTGGGTCAGGCTGGTGGCCGAGAACAGACTGCGCACCGCTTTGCTGCTGTCGGTCAGGATGTCCAGCGGCATGCCGGCCACGCGCTTGCCGGCATTAAGTGCAGCGCTCGAATAAGTGGCGTTCTTGATGGCTTTGTAAGCATCGAGCCATTCGGTTTCGTCGTCCAGCGGTTTGGCCTCAGCGTCTTTGCGGCCGAACACATAGGCACCACCGCGCAAGTGATCGCGGTTCTCGGTAGTTTGCAGGCGGTTGCCGAAAATCGCATTGGCGCCCAACCCACCGAGCGTTGCGATAGAGGTATCGACCGCCGCCTGAGTCTTTGGACTTCCAGCCAGCGCCGTGCCCGCCACTGTGCGCACCGCGTTACGCGCGGTATAGCCCTGGATCGCTCCACCCATATCGACGCTCTGCTGAACAAGGCCCGGGGCGTGGCGTTTTTGCGACGCAGCCATGGCGTCATGCAGGTTGTCGGGGGAGGTTTTCAAAAACTGGTTATCGCCGGTGACGCGGTTCATCACGCCAGTGCCCACCTGATCCATGACTCCGGACACGATCCCGGGAATCAGCGGCGTCAGGGGTTTGAGCGGTGCAGGCAGCCAGACGCCCTTGTTGATCGCAGGTCGCATGTATTGCAACGCGGTGGCAGCGGCAAACGGCATGGCGCGGAAAGCACTTGAGGCACGGGTCGCCCCTCGGTCGAACTTTTCGCCTTTGGCCAGGGTTTCGGCGATATCGTCAGGGGTCTGATTCTCTCGCTGGAGCACGCGCGCGCGACTGTCAGCAATGGCGTCGAGCTGTTGATTGTTCCGAGTGACACCCTCGTTATGCTGATTGATTTCGTCCAGGTCGGCCTGACTGACGTCCCGGGGAACCGGCTTGAGAGTTTGATAATGGGCGTCGAATACATGTTGCTTCAGGAAGTCAGCAATCTGTCTGACTTGTGTCTGGATCTGTGGCGCAGACAGGGCGGCGGCCTGGGCAGGCGCATGACTGGCCCCGGCGCCCTGGGTCGTATCGGTCGGCAGGGTCGGCGCTGCCCCTTGAATGTGTCTTGGAAGGACGTTCATGCAAAACCTCGCGTCAAGATGCGACCGTCCCCCCTTCAGCGGGCGACGGCCGATAACCCTCCCGGCTGATGCACAACGGCGCACCGGGCGTTTATAAAACGGATGATCAGGCCGGCAACTCCCCCTGCCCACTCTCGATGATTTTTGCGAAGTTCATTACGTTCTTCACGTAGTCCGGATCGCCGATCCCGCCTGCGTTGGACAGGTCGCTTTTGTCCACTTTGTCGGGACCTGAGTTGTAGGCGCGCAAGGCCGAGCCCACATCGCCAAACTCTTTTTGCTGGTCGCGCATATAAAGCGCGCCCGCCATGATGTTGTCGTGGGCGTTGTTTACATCGGCATTGCCCAGCAGGTCGGGATTGTCTTTTTTAAGGCCGGCGAAGGTGTCAGCGTTGACCTGCATCAGACCCGCATCGGTCTTGCCGTTGACGTTGGTGGTGTCATCACCCAGCTTGCCACGCGACTCGGCCCAGATCTGCCCGGCCAGCACACTCGGCGAAACCCCGGTTGCCTTGGAGGCGTCCATGATGTCGGCGCGGTAAGGTTCGAGCTGCTGGGGCAGATGCAAATCACCGGATCCGCTTAGCGAAGTATCCCCCGACACGCCGCTGGCGGTATCGCTGGTGGGTGTACTCATCCCGGACTCACCGTCCGCCGAAGCCACGGCATCGCCACCACTACCCGCGCTGTCGACGCTGCCCTCTCCTGCGCCACCTGAGCTACCGACGCCGCCTCCACCGCCACCCTGAGTCGCCAGATTATTGGTGGCCGGTTGACTGCTGTTGGAATTGGACTGGTTGGGGTTGTTCTGCATGAGCATCTGCATCAGTTGCATCAACAGGCTCATGATCTGCTGGGCCACACCAGACTGATTCTGGGTGTTCTGGCTGTCGTTGCCCGACAGTGGATTGCTTGCATCCGTTTGCGAGTCCTGGCTGTTCGGGGGGGCGAAATTGACCTGCGATTGCGTGGAATTGGCAAACAACAGACTGCTCGGGTCAATGCTTTGATTGCCGCCGCCGTTCGACGCGTTTTGCTGCCCGGGTTTGCCACTTAGCGACGAAAAATCCGGGTGGCTGGCGAGATCCTGCTGCGGACGAACTGACGAAACACCAATATTCATGATCGTTTACCTCATTCAGGTCAGGTGGCTTCAATGGGCCTTGGGGATGCCGAACTGGTCCAGAACCGGATCGACGTTATGGTCGAAAGCTTTTTGCGCCTTGTGTTTCTTTACCGCCTCGATGATGGCCGAGATGCCGAAACCCAGGCTCATGGCGGCGTCGGCGATCCAGCCCACCACCGGGATCGAAGCACCGAGTGCAGCACCGGCGGCAAGACCGGCTGCTTCACCGGCGACCATGCCTGCGACACGTCCACCCACCTTGGCGGCAACCTCGCCCAGCCCGGCGCGACCTGCGGATTTGGCGACCGCGTCGTAGCCATGCTTGGCGGCCGAGAGCCCGGATTTGGTACTGTCGTAGATGCCCTTGGCGGCATCGGTCTTGTCGCCGCGGGCAAGCATGTCCGAAACGGAGGCGAAGCCTGCGACCGAGCGCAACGCCGCCGGGCCCATTTTCGAGGCGACCTGCGCGGCCATAGAAGGCGCGTGGTCCTTGTCTCCTTCAGCGTTTTCCAGCACTTTGCGACCGGCTTTCGAATCCTGAAGCTGAGCAAAAGTGGCCTGGACGTAATTCGATTGCTGGCCCTGCACGAAGTCCTCAGGCAACACACTGTCGTACGCCGCTTTCTGCGCATCGGCGCCGTTCAGTGCGTCTTCACCGTCGGCTTTTTTCTGGTGCAGCAACTGCTTGATGGCGCCGCCTTCGCTGAAGTTCTGCTGGTAGGAGTCCTGAACCTTGCTCTGCAGGTCCGGCCTTTGCCCCACAACCTGTTGCGCCGTCGGCACATTGGCATCGGCGCCGAGCAGATCCTTTTGCATCTGCAACTGCGCAGACAGTCCGCCCAAGGCGCTGCTGTAGTCGGCGTTGGGTTTGTCCTTGCTGGTCGCCTTGTCAGCGGTGCTCATATCGGTCTGCAGCGCTTCTGCGCTGTTGACCTTTTGCATCTGCTCGTTGACCGCCTTCTGCAAGCTTGGCGTGCTGTTGACCAAGGCGCGGGATTGCTCAGGGATCTGCTTGTCCAGAAATGCCTGTACATCCGGGTCGGCTTGCAACTGGCTTATTTTTTCGTTCAAGGCATCTTCGGTTTTTTCCGTTTTACGCAGGTCCTTCCCGGCCTCCACACTTAGCTGGGTCTGCTGCAACTTGACCATCACCGCGGCCTTCTGCTCGCCGCTGTATTTGGACGGGTTGTCGAACACGTCCTTACCCAGCTTGCTGATATCGGTGTTCGCGACGCAATTGAGGGTTGCTGCGTCGCTGAGCACGCTGGCAAATTCGCCGCCGTTGGTGGGCGCCTGTTTCTTGATCCAGTCGCTGATGTTGCTGGCGCTGAACTGCTTGTCGGGGCTGTGCGCGGCCAATGAACGCCCTTGCAGGCCACCCTGATCGATCTGGGTAAGAAAGCCCGGCTGCGACCAGGTCTTGGCTGCCTGTTTGAGCGGTCCGCCCAGTCCCGGATTGTCGTTCTGAATGGCTTTGAGGCCCTCGGCGTTGGTCAGGTTATTAACCTTGCTTTGGTCCTCGGCACCCTGGGCATGTTTCGGATCGGCGGCCCGGGTCATCGGCTCATTGGCGCGCATCAGCGCGGCACTGCGCACCAGTTCAAGGGACTGCGGATCGGCGTCCGGGTGATCTTTTTGGTAGCTCGCGATGTCCTTGTCGCCACTGTCGGCCGCTTTCTGCATGTTCTTGGCGAACGACTTGAGATCGCCGTCGGTGATCTTGCCGTCAGCCTTGCCGCCGTGCTTACCGGTGTCCACTGCGGCTTTGAGTGAAGGGTTAGCGTTGATGAACTCCATGGCCTTGGCCGCCTCGGGGCCTTTCTCGGCGGCCATGCGCGCGGCGGCGATGGGTCTGTTGAGCTCTTTTGCCGCCTGCTCGCGCTGATCGGCCGGCAAGTTGGCGACCATCGGCGCCCAGCGCTCCAGCTCCTTGGGTGATGAGTATTCGGAGTCATCGAGAAAACTGGCTTCGGTAGCCTTGGGCTGGTCGGCGGTTTTGGTGGCGTCGCTGGGAACGCTTGGCTGGGCCGAGTTGACGTCGTTGACCGCAGCGGGTTTCTGCGCAGGAGCCGGCGCTTGGGCAGGCGTCTGGGTCGGGACGTCCACCGCAGGGGTCTGAGTAGCGTCCGGTTGCGACTGCCCATTGCCTTTGAACAACTGCGCGAGCTGGTTCAGCAACAACAGCAGTTGTTTTTCCGTGGACTGCACATTGCCGGATGGCTGCGCCGTATTCGCACCGAACTGCACATTGCCAGCCGAGGCGCCCCCTTGGGCCAGCGCCTTCGCAGCGTCAGGTGCAGCCTTGGCGAGGGGCGATTGCTTGATCGAGTCGCTACCCTCCGATTGAGGTGCGATACCGCTGTAAGGGCTGTTCGAAATACGCATGGGAGTCGCCATCCGGGAATGAAGGATGGCAACTGTGTGGTCCGCAATGAAAGTCAGTTCCGGGAAATGTTTCTGTTTGTGTCCCCTGATCCCGTTTTCTGCCCATCAATCCTGTTGATGAGCACCATAAAGCCAATTGTCTTCAGCTTCTCAAGGGCGCGCGTACCATCACGCCATTGCTTGCAACATCCTCTCGCCGCGGACTACCTGCCATGACTTTCCACCTGATCAATGCTGCCGCCCTGACGGGGGCCACCGTCTTTTTGGTCAATCGCGCCTTTGCGCTCTACGACCTGATCAACGCGGCAACGGTTTCCGAGCACATCTGAAACGGTCCTGCCGTTTCGGCTGCGCTCGACTGCGCCTCAATCAACTTCAGGCGAACGGGTCCATCTGCCGCTTCAATTGCTCCCGTGCCCGGGACAAGCGTGAACGCACGGTGCCGATGGGCACGCCCAGCGACGTTGCCGTTTCCTGATAGTTGCCGTCCATTTCCAGCGACACTTCGATCACCCGCTGCATGTTGGAAGGCAACGCATCGATCGCCCTGGCCACCCGTACCAATTGCCGAAAACCGTCCACTTGATGGCCGATGTCGCCATGGCTGTCGAGCTCTGAGTGAGTATGGTCTTCCCAGCTCTCCTGATAAGGCTGGCGGTACATCTTGCGAAAGTGATTACGGATCAGGTTAAGCGCAATGCCGCACAGCCAGGTCTGCGGTTTGCTCGCGTTCTGGAACTTGTGCTCGCTGCGCAACGCTTCGAGAAAGGTGCATTGCAGGATGTCATCGACATCGTCCGGGTTCATCACCCGCTTCTGGATAAACGCACGAAGCATCTTGACCTGATCACTGGACAGCTGACGGATACCTGAAACCGGTTGACGGCGAGTGGACGGATCAATATCGAGTATCGCAAGGCTTGGAAACATCAGGGCTCTTCCTTGTTTGAAGTGTATTAGCCCTATAGCGAGATGCATGCCAGTTAATTTATATATTTAAGCCCTTGATTAATAAGGAAATTTATTTGATAACGCTTTCAGCTTGTGCAAAAACTTGCGCGAGGACACTGAATCGTCAGCAGTTTTTGGCACAGATGCATCTCTTGCCGGATTGATGGAACCGTAAACGCTGCACGACCCACTCAGAGCGCATGACCACGCTCAGAATCGTCCTATGAAGATCTCCGCTCCCGCCGTTACCCAAGCGATGCACGCTATCGAGACCGCTGCTGTCAATGCTGTGAAGAACGCGGCGATCCCGACTGCATCGCTGCGGCCCACAACTGCGAACCCGGGTGGGACCTCACCGCAACAGGTGTCGCGGTTCGCCTCTGCGCTGGTACAACAGAGTCGCAGCCTTGGTCAGCGCGAACTGATCGCCAGCAGCAATGCGCTGCAGTCGCGGGCAGTGAAGCTGGGTGAGTTGTATCAGCTGTTGATGGGCAGCCAGAACACCGGGCTGGACGATGCGGCGCGCAAGATGCGCAAGCAATTGCAGAGCCAGCGGGCGGCCAGCCTTGAACAGATTCTGAGCTTCTCGGAAGGCGATCCGGCTCAGGCTCATGTGGTGCTGCAGGCGGCCAGAAAGCAGGCGCAGGCCGACGGTGCCACCGGTGAACACGTGGTCCTGACCCAACAGCTGAAGCTGCTGCGGCGCAAATACGGAAAACGCGCCCGGGCCGGCATCAACAGCGCCAAGGCGTTCGCCAGGTCGGGCATCGACAGCAAGCGCCGCGGTGCGCTGCGCGGTCTGTACGACGTTGCCATTGCCGGCCAGCAAAACATCACCGGGCTGATCGACGCCTTGCTCAGTGAACAAGAGGAAGTCGGCCAATTCGAGCTCAACCTGCGTGACATGCGTTGCGCCATTGCCGACGACCTGTCGGCACTCACACCGTCCACCTCGCCCCAGCAACTGCGCACGTTGATGCACGGCCTCAATACCGCGCGTCACGTCGCCACCCTGCTGCAGAGCTGCGAACACCTGCTGGGGCGCATGCGCAACAAGAACCCGGGACTGCAAGTGGACACGGCGTCATTTCTCAAACACCTGCTGGCCCTGTCCGGCAAGGGCATGAGCCTTAATGAAACCCTGCAATTGACCCAGCACATCGGCGGGAAAAAGCTCAAGCATCAGCTGGCCTTCCTTAACGGGCTGCGGCCCATGCTGCAGCAACTGCCGATTCTGCTGTGGCGCGACATTAAAAGCCGACAAAGCGCTTTGGGCAACCTGCTCATCCTTATGGCCGAACTGACTCGGCTGGAACAGAACCAGCTGCACGGGAGCCTCGCCTGATGGATCGTGTCATCAACCTGCTCAACCAGCTCGCTCTGGCCGCGATGCGGCGTTCGGAAATCGTCGGTGCCTTCGTGGTCATCGCCATTGTCTTCATGATGATCACGCCGCTGCCCACGGGTCTGGTGGATGTGTTGATCGCCATCAACATCTGCATCTCCTGCCTGTTGATCATGCTTGCCATGCACCTGCCCAGGCCGCTGGCATTTTCGACCTTCCCGGCGGTGTTGCTGCTGACGACCATGTTCCGGCTGGCGCTGTCGATTTCAACCACACGCCTGATCCTGCTCAATCAGGACGCCGGGCATATCGTCGAAGCGTTCGGGCAGTTCGTGGTAGGCGGCAATCTGGCCGTGGGTATGGTGATCTTCCTGATCCTTACCGTGGTCAACTTTCTGGTGATCACCAAGGGGTCGGAGCGGGTTGCCGAAGTGGGTGCGCGCTTCACGCTGGATGCCATGCCCGGCAAGCAGATGTCCATCGACAGTGATTTGCGGGCCAACCTGATCAGCGTTCATGAAGCCCGTAAGCGCCGTTCAGAACTGGGCAAGGAAAGCCAGCTGTTCGGGGCCATGGACGGGGCCATGAAGTTCGTCAACGGCGACGCCATCGCCAGCCTGATCATCGTTGCGATCAACATGATCGGCGGCATCGCCATTGGCGTGGTGCAGCACAACATGAGCGCAGGCGATGCGCTGCAGGTCTATACCGTACTGACCATCGGTGACGGCCTTATCGCGCAGATCCCGGCGCTGCTGATCTCGGTGACCTGCGGCATGATCATCACTCGGGTGCCGGACGAGGAGCGCGCCGAAGCCAATATCGGCCGGCAGATCGCCGAGCAGATCACCAGCCAGCCCAAGGCCTGGATCATTGCTGCCGTGGCGATGCTCGGTTTCGCCGCCCTGCCCGGCATGCCGACCGCTGTGTTCATCGTCATCGCGGTCGTCTGCGGCACCGGCGGTTTCCTGCAATTGCATCGGGCCAAGCCCCAGGCTGAACAGGGTCAGGCGATCGCGGTAGCCCCCGAGATGAATGGCCGTGAAGACCTGCGCACATTCTCCCCCAGCCGTCAGTTCGTGCTGCAGTTTCACCCCAGTCAGAGTCCGGCACTCATCGAAGCGCTGGTCAGCGAAATCCGCCAGCGCCGCAACCGTCTGGTGGTGCAGTACGGCTTGACCCTGCCCTCCTTCATCATTGAACAGGTCGAGCACCTGTCGCCGGACGAATTCCGCTTTACGGTCTACGAAGTTCCATTGCTCAAGGCGACGCTCACTCAGAGCCACGTAGCGGTGGAGGCGCGCCTGCTCGAGGAGTCGCCCGACACTGGTGTGTACGGCAGTGTCGAGCGTCAGGAAGGCCAATGGGTATGGCTGCCGGCCGACGATCCGCAGCTGCATGAGCATGTCGAACGGGTCGACGCCATGACCCTGATCATCGAGCGCATGGAACGCGCGCTGCAGTCCTGCGGCCCACAATTCATCGGGCTTCAGGAGACCAAGGCGATTCTCGGCTGGCTGGAAAACGAACAGCCGGAGCTCGCACAGGAAATGCAGCGGGTGCTGCCACTGGCCCGGTTTTCTGCGGTGTTGCAGCGTCTGGCATCGGAATGCGTGCCGCTGCGAGCGATCCGCGTGATCGCCGAAACCCTGATCGAACATGGTCAGCACGAACGTGAAGTGACCGTGCTGGCCGACTACGTGCGCATTGCGCTGAAGTCGCAGATTTATCACCAGTATTGCGGTGCCGAAGGCCTGTTGGTCTGGGTGCTGACCCCGGAGAGCGAAGGCATTCTGCGCGACGGCCTGCGCCAGACCCAGACTGAAACCTTCTTCGCCCTGGACAACGAAACCAGCCAGTTACTGGTGCAACAACTGCACATCGCTTTCCCGGTGCGTACCGCCGACCGAGCCGTGCTGTTGGTCGCACAGGATCTGCGCAGCCCGCTGCGCACCTTGTTGCAGGAAGAGTTCTACCACGTGCCGGTGCTGTCCTTCGCCGAGATCAGCAACGCGGCGCAGGTCAAGGTGCTTGGCCGCTTCGATCTGGAAGATGACCTGGATGAGCTGGATAACGAGTACGCCGCTTGAGTTCCTGGAGAGCTTCGCATGTTTGAATTACGGGTATTGACCGGCCTGCACCAGGGCGCCGCGTTGCCGCTGGTCGGTGAGCAATGGGCAATCGGGTCAGATGCCGAACAGGACTTGGCCCTGCTTGATCCGGGCGTCGAGCAACTGCACTGCCGTTTGCAACGCCAGGGCGAGCACTGGTTGCTCAATGCCGCCGATGGCCGTATCGGCGATCAGGAAGGCCACCGTCATGAAGCGGCCGAACTGACCACCAACACGGCCTTCGTGCTCGGCTCGGTATGGCTGTGCGTATCAGCGGCAGAAGATGCATGGCCTTCCGTGCCCGTGGTAATTCAGCCACCGCCGACCGAGCCACAGGCACAGCCCGAACCGCAGTCCCAAGCCCAGTCCAGTGCGCCGCCGCTGGAGAAAGTCACCTCCCGTTCCCGGGTACTCAATCGCACCACTGGGGTAATCGTCGGCGTTCTGCTGGGCATCGCCGGCAGCGCCTGGAGCCTGACGCGCAGCAGCGCGCCTGACTCAATGGCCGCAACCGTCGCCGTCCACCCTTCTGCACAAACCGCACAGACCGCGCAGAAGTCGAAACCGGCAGCCGAACCGGCGCACAAACGTATTCAGCTGAGCAACGTCGAGGATACCCGACGCCAGCTCAACACCATGCTCAGCGAGCGCCTGCTCAGTGGCATCAATGTGCAGCAGACACCTGAAGGCCTGGCACTGAGTGGCAACCTTAAGGCTGAATCGCAAGTGGTGTATCAGCGCATGCTGCAGCGCTTCAAGGATCGCTACGATTCACCGGTAGCCTTGATCGACAACGTGACCACTTCGAACAACGGCTTGCCCTTCACCATCGTACAAATCATGTCCGGGCCACACGCGCATCTGGTCACCGCCGACGGGCGTCGCCTGTACGTCGGCGATGAGCTGGCGGGATTGCGCCTGACCCGCATCGACGATAATCGCATCCAGTTCGATGGCGAGCGGCATTACGAGGTGAACTGGTGAACGCCGCACTCGACCAGTGGAAAGCCGGTCATGCCAGGCGCCTGAGCAGCTTTTCGGCGGTGCAGGTCAGTGGCCGGGTGAGCGCGGTCAACGGTATCTTGCTGGAGTGCCAGATTCCGGCCGCCAAGGTCGGCGATCTGTGCGAGGTGAGCAAGGCTGATGGCAGCACCATGCTGGCCGAAATCGTCGGTTTCACTCGCGACTGCACGCTGCTCAGCGCGCTGGGTACACCCGATGGCGTGCAGGTGGGCGCGCATATCCGGCCATTGGGTATGGCTCACCGCATCGGCGTCGACGACAGCCTGCTGGGCAGCGTGCTCGACGGCTTCGGCAGACCGCTGCTGGGGGATTCACAAGGTGCGTTTGCCGGCCCGGGTGATCGACGAGTGACGTTGCCAGTGATCGCCGATGCTCTGCCGCCCACCCAGCGCCCGCGCATCAGTAATGCACTGCCCACCGGCGTGCGCGCCATCGACAGCGCGATTTTGCTGGGCGAAGGCCAGCGGGTCGGGTTGTTCGCCGGTGCCGGTTGCGGCAAGACCACGCTGATGGCAGAACTGGCGCGCAACATGGCATGCGATGTGATTGTTTTCGGCCTGATCGGCGAACGGGGCCGTGAGCTGCGAGAGTTTCTCGACCACGAACTGGACGCCACCCTGCGCAGCCGCTCGGTGCTGGTCTGCGCCACGTCGGACCGTTCGAGCATGGAGCGCGCCCGCGCTGCCTTCACCGCCACCGCCATTGCCGAGGCCTATCGGGCCCGCGGCATGAAGGTGCTGTTGTTGTTGGACTCCCTGACCCGCTTCGCCCGAGCGCAGCGCGAAATCGGCATCGCAGCTGGCGAGCCCCTGGGCCGCGGCGGGCTGCCGCCGTCGGTCTATACCCTGCTGCCGCGCCTGGTCGAGCGTGCGGGGATGAGCGAAACCGGCTCGATCACCGCGCTTTATACGGTACTGATCGAGCAGGATTCGATGAACGACCCGGTGGCCGATGAAGTGCGCTCGCTGCTGGACGGCCATATCGTGCTGTCTCGCAAACTGGCCGAACGCGGCCACTACCCGGCCATCGACGTGCAAGCCAGCATCAGCCGGATTATCAGCAACGTCACAGGCCGCGAGCACCAGCAAGCGAACAACCGACTGCGGCGGCTCATGGCGGCTTACAAACAGGTGGAAATGCTCCTGCGGCTGGGCGAGTACCAGCCCGGCGGCGATCCAGTGACCGACTGCGCGGTACAGCTCAACGAGCCGATCAATGCTTTTCTGCGTCAGGACCTGCGCGAGCCAGTGCCGCTGGAGGAAACCCTGGACGCCTTGATGCGCTTGACCTCGCAATTGCCGGAGTGACGTGTCGGTCATGACGCCTGCGAACGTTAGCGGGGTTGCCAACGGGCTATGAAGCTTGCAAATGCATTCCCGTTGGACCTGCAGGAGCTGTGCGACAGCCGCGAGGCGGCGAGTCGGTCACCTTATGCAGTGGCTGGAATAATACCTGCGCGTAAAGGTGCGAAGTCGTCGGCTAACAAGGGGCCTGTCTGATGGAAGAAGAACTGGAAGTCGATCCGCAACAGCTGGCCATGGAACAGGTGATCGGCGTGCTAACGCCGCTGCGCCAGCACCGCCAGGCCAGTGCCGAGCGTGCGCAGCGCAAGGCTCAGCAAGCGCTTTTGGACATGCAGGCGCATCTGCAGGAAACCCGTGAAGCCTTAAGCCAGGAGCGAGTCAACCAGCGCGAACGACGCCAGGTTCTGAGCGAGGCGAATCTGTGCAAAACCATGTCGCTCAATGACCTTGATCGCTGGCATGAAAAGGAAAATCGCATGCTTGATCGCTTGGCCTACATCCGCCAGGACGTCGAGCAGCAACGGCTGGGTATCGATGACCAGCAACAGCGTCTGGAGCAGGCAAGGGCGGCCGCCAAAGCCTCGCTGCGTGCCGTGGAAAAGCTGGCCTGCCTGGCCGAAGCCCTCAATGAACAAGGTTGAGTTCCGATGAATACGCCGATCAAAGCACCACCCCGCCCACCTGCCCAGCCTGCGCAACGCCCGGTACCTGCCGAGCCGGCAGCACCGAGCGCCAACCGTCCGGGTCTGGGTACCCTGCGTCGTGGCGACGTCGAGCGCTTGCGTTCGGCCTTCAGTCAACCCGATCAGCACGAGACGCTAAGCGCAGACGGCATGTTTTTTTCTCAGCTACTGGTGCCTGCGGTCGGCGAACAGCCCGACCAATCCGGCTTCGGCGGCAGTGGTGTGAACCTGTTGCCGCCTGGCGACGGCGTACCTGCCGGTTTGATCGATGAGCTGGCGGAGCGCCTGCCCTCGCAACCTGAGGGGCCGTTCAGCGTGACGCTGCTGATGCCCAACCTGGGTCGGGTCCAGGTCAATGCCAACAAGCGCGATAACCAGTGGAACGTTGAATTGGGGTTTGCCCGGCGCGGCGTGCTCTCACGGTTGAGGCCGCATCAGCGTGCCTGTGAAAGTGCCCTGGCCGATGCCTTGGGCCATGACGTCGGCCTGTCTTTTCATGAGGAGTACGCAGCATGAGTGCATTGGCGTTGCGCAAAGTTGATCCGATGACAGCCCGCTTCAGTCGCCGACTGGGTGCCGGGGCGAGCCTGGCATTCGAGGCCCAGGGGATGCGTGGAGAACTGAGTCTGCGCCCGTTGACACCCGACAGTGCCTGGGAGCCCCCCGTGTACTGGTTCAACAGCAGCATCGGTGTGTTTGGCCTGAGCGACGCCGAAGCGATGCTCAGTCTGATGGGGGAATTGCCCGTCACGCTCTCAGGCCAATCCCAGCCCTGGTATTGGCAAATGCTCAATCAGCGATTCAGCCCAGCCATTGCGGAACTGCTTTCGCCCCTTGAGCCACTCAGCGATATGACTGCACTGTCTGCCACTGCGCTGACCTGCCGGATTCAACTGCGTCTTGGCGAAGAATCGCTACATGGGTTGATCCGTGCCGATGCCCAGGTGCTGCTGCGATTGCTCGAAGGGCCTCAATGGGAATTCCGTTTGCAGGCGCTCGATGAGCAATTACCGCTCGCTCAGCCACTGGAGCTTGGTCAGCTGTCGTTGAGCCTTGAGCAACTGGCCTCACTGCAACCGGGTGATGTGCTGCTGCCGCCGCACTGCAACTTCGGCAGCGACGGCAATGGCCGCCTGCAACTGGGTGGACGGCAATGGGCAGTGCAGACCGACAGCCACGAACGACAGCTGTATGTACGGCTCAGCCACGAGGAATACCTGGAACATGGCCAATGAAGCGCTCTATGACGAAGAGCTGGACACCTCGGACGACGATGACTACCAAGAGTCGCCCCCAGGCTATGACGCCTACTCGGATGCCGAGCAGCCTGCAGCCGATGAGGCTCAATGGCTGCAACCTGAGTCGCCACCCGAATCCACATTCGAAGAAGGTCTTGCCGCAGCCGATGCTCAGCCTCTGCAAGGTCTCGATCAGCTGCCAATGGCGCTCACGCTGCGCTGTGGCAGCCTCAATCTGACCCTGGGTGACCTGCGTCGGATAGCGGCCGGTACGGTGCTCGAAGTCAGCGGCGTCACCCCGGGTTTTGCCACCCTCTGCCACGGCGATCGTGTCGTTGCCGAAGGTGAACTGGTGGACGTCGACGGTCGGCTGGGCCTGCAAATCACCCGAATGGCGTCGCCCGCATGATGACCGACGGGATGAACCCGGTATTCCTGGCGCTGTTTCTCGGCGCTTTGTCGTTGATTCCGTTTCTGCTGATTGTCTGCACGGCTTTTTTGAAAATTGCCATGACGCTGCTGATCACCCGTAATGCCATCGGTGTGCAGCAGGTGCCCCCGAACATGGCCATGTACGGTATCGCCCTGGCGGCGACCATGTTCGTCATGGCACCGGTGGCCCACGAAATTCAGCAGCGGGTGCATGACCGTCCGCTGGAAATGGGCAGCACCGAAAAGCTGCAAGCCAGCGCCAATACCGTCATCGAGCCCCTGCAACGCTTCATGACCCGCAACACCGATCCCGATGTCAGCGCCCACCTGCTGGAAAACACGCAACGCATGTGGCCCAAGGAGATGGCCGATCAGGCGAGCAAGAGCGACCTGCTGCTGGCGGTTCCGGCGTTCGTCCTGTCGGAGTTGCAGGCCGGTTTCCAGATCGGCTTTCTGATTTACATTCCGTTCATCGTCATCGACCTGATCGTCTCCAACCTGCTGCTGGCGCTGGGCATGCAGATGGTCTCGCCCATGACCATTTCCCTGCCGCTCAAGCTACTGCTTTTCGTGCTGGTGCAAGGCTGGACGCGACTGCTCGATAGCCTTTTCTATTCGTATATGTGAGGCGGCGATGGAAGCGTTGGCGTTGTTCAAGCAGGGCATGTTTCTGGTGGTGATCCTGACCGCCCCACCACTGGGTGTCGCGGTGCTGGTGGGCGTCATCACCTCGCTGATTCAGGCATTGATGCAGATTCAGGATCAGACGCTGCCCTTCGGTATCAAACTGGCAGCGGTCGGCCTGACCCTGGCGATGACGGGGCGCTGGATCGGCGTCGAACTAATTCAGTTCATCAACATGGCGTTCGACCTGATCGCGCGCTCCGGGGGCGCCCACTAGATGCCGTTCGACGCCCAGGGGCTGTTCGAGCTGATGCTGGGCATGGGTCTGGCCGCTGCACGTCTGCTGCCGTGCATGATTCTGGTGCCGGCATTCTGCTTCAAATACCTCAAGGGCCCGTTGCGTTATGCCGTCGTGCTGGTGGTGGCCATGGTGCCCGCACCGGCCATCAGTCGGGCGCTGTCTTCGTTCGAAAATGACTGGTTTTCCATCGGTGCGCTGCTGCTCAAGGAGGCCGTGCTCGGGACACTGCTGGGGCTGTTGCTGTATGCGCCCTTCTGGATGTTCGCCTCGGTGGGCGCGCTGCTCGACAGCCAGCGTGGCGCTTTGAGTGGGGGCCAGCTCAACCCCGCGCTGGGGCCTGATGCCACCCCGCTGGGCGAGCTGTTTCAGGAAACCCTGATCATGCTGGTGATCCTCTCCGGCGGCCTGTCGTTGATCACTCAGGTGATCTGGGACAGCTATCAGGTATGGCCACCCACTGCTTGGCTGCCGGGCATGACCGTGGAAGGTCTGGATGTATTTCTGGAACAATTGAACCAGACCCTGCAGCACATGATGCTCTACGCGGCGCCCTTCATTGGTCTGCTGCTGCTGATCGAAGCGGCGCTGGCGATCATCGGGCTGTATGCGCAACAACTGAACGTATCGATTCTGGCCATGCCTGCGAAAAGCATGGCCGGCATTGCGTTTCTCTTGATCTATCTGCCGACGCTGCTGGAGCTGGGCAATGGTCAGATCATGCAACTGGCTGATCTCAAGCACCTGTTGACGCAACTGGTGCCAACGCCATGAGCGAGAAAACAGAAAAGGCCACACCCAAACAGCTGCGCGATGCGCGCGAGAAAGGTCAGGTCGGGCAAAGTCAGGACCTGAGCAAACTGCTGGTCCTGATGGTCGTCAGTGAGGTCACGCTGGGGCTGGCCGATGAAAGCGTGGCGCGTTTGCTGAGCTTGCTGTCGCTGTCGTTTCAGGGCATCGGCAAGCCGTACATGCACACCATCGAGCAGGTGGCCAGCGAAGGCGCCACGGTGCTGGTTGGCTTTATTCTGAGCAGCGTCGGGGTGGCCATGCTGATGCGCCTGGTCGGCAGCTGGATGCAGATCGGGTTTCTGTTCGCGCCCAAGGCGTTGAAGATCGACATCAACAAGCTCAACCCTTTTGCGCATGCCAAGCAGATGTTTTCCGCACAGAACCTCACTACGCTTTTGTTGAGCGTGCTCAAGGCGATGGCGATAGCGGTGACGCTGTATGTGGTGGTCAAGCCGTCGCTGGGGGCGTTGATCCTGCTGTCCAATACCGACCTGACGACGTATTGGCATTCGCTCTTGCAATTGTTCCGCCACATCCTCAGGGCGACCCTGGGCCTGTTGCTGGTGATCGGCGCTGTTGACTTTGCGCTGCAGAAGTACTTTCACGCCAAAAAACTGCGCATGAGTCACGAGGACATCAAGAAGGAATACAAGCAGTCCGAAGGAGATCCACACGTCAAAGGCCACCGTAGACAATTGGCGCATGAGCTGTTGAATCAAGCGCCGAGCGCACCTCCCAAGCCGGTGGAAGACGCTGACATGGTGGTGGTCAACCCGACCCACTACGCTGTTGCGCTGTATTACCGGCCAGGACAGACGCCCTTGCCGCTGATTCACTGCAAGGGTGAAGACGACGACGCTCTGGCGCTTATCGCTCGGGCGAAAAAAGCCGGAATCCCGGTGGTGCAAAGCATCTGGCTGGCGCGCACCCTGTACAAGGTCAAAGCGGGCAAGCACATTCCTCGCCCGACCCTGTTGGCGGTGGCGCATATTTATCAGGTGGTGCGGCAATTGGAAGAAGTCACCGATGAGGTGATCCGCATCGAGGAGCAATAACGCCATGGGTGCAGCAGAAGCGGCGTGGAGTGAGTTTGCTTACCGAAGCGCCAAATCCGAGAATGGCGCCGCGCGTGCGCTGCCGTCGTTACCTGCGACGTCTCCTGCAAGGCGAACGGTGCCTCTCCAAACGTTTGCAGAGGCACCGTTCAGGACGCGGGCCGTGCTTTCAGGTCACGTAATAGCTGTTACTCGCTTTCCAGCAACGAGCGCAGCATCCACGCCGCCTTTTCGTGCACCTGCATGCGTTGGGTCAGCAAATCGGCGGTAGGTTCGTCGCTGACCTTTTCCAGCAGCGCAAACATGCCGCGCGCCGTACGGACCACCGCTTCCTGCCCTTCCACCAACTGCCGGATCATGTCCGTAGCGGCAGGCACACCGGGTTCCTCTTTGATCGACGACAGGCGCGCATAGGTCGAATAGGTGCCGGGTGCCGGAAAACCCAATGCGCGAATGCGCTCGGCCACGGAATCCACGGCCGTTGCCAACTCCGTGTACTGTTCCTCGAACAACAGATGCAGCGTGCGGAACATCGGTCCGGTCACGTTCCAGTGGAAATTGTGGGTTTTGAGATAGAGCACGTAGGTGTCTGAGATCAAGCGCGACAGCCCTTCCACGATTTCTGCGCGATCCTGTTCGTTGATGCCGATTTCAATAGTCATGTGAATCTCCCTCTGGTCTTTCTGACTTTTTACGAAGGCCTAGTGTAAGAAGCCATCCAGGCCAGCGGAAATCATCCCTGACAATCACGCCCATCGACGCTGACTATTGCTTGGGCAATACCGCCTGCGCGGTCTGCTGATCGACCGGTAATGCAAACCTGAACGTCGCGCCCTGCCCCGGCACATCCACCAGCTTGATCCTGTGCCCGTGCAGTTGCAGGATCTGATGCACGATCCGCAGGCCCAGACCGCCATCGCGGCGTGCCCACCGATATTGAACGGACGCAGGAACAGGCCTTCGCGCAATGGGGCAGCGATTGCCGGTCCGCTGTCGCTCATCGTCACCTCGACAAAGCGGCCTTTGGGTAACAGCGACACCGTCCACTAGATAGGCCTCGACGCTGGGGTTGACCAGCATCAGTTGGCTGAACAGCTCGCGCACTGCATCGGGCTTCAGCCCATTGGCGTCCATCAGTTGGATATCACGGGCGATGTGCTGGGCGAGGTTGCGAGACAGCCCCTGCACCACTTCCAGCTCGTGCATCTTGTTCGGGCGCACCTGTGGCAATACCGAGGTACAGCTCATTGCCTAGACATCCAGTTCTTTCATCCGGTGATACAAGGTTCGACGAGGGATCTCCAACTCCTGACTCACCGCATCAATGCTGTTGTTGTGCCGCTTCAGGGCGGCCTGGATCAAGACTTTCTCGATCACCCGCAATTGAGACTTCAAGCCGGTTGAGGATTCTCGTTCATCGCCCGGCTCCTCCCCCAATAGCGGGAAGCCCAACACAAAGCGCTTGGCAGCGGATTTGAGCTCCCGGATATTGCCCGGCCACTGATGGTTCAACAACACGTGACGCAGCACCCCGCTGACATCGGGCAGCGTCAGTCCGGACTCTTGGGCTGAGACCATGGCAAAGCGCTGGAACAATGGAAGGATGCGCTCTCGTTGAGCGCGCAGCGGGGGCAGTTTCAACGTCAGGACATTGAGCCGGAAATACAGATCCCGGCGAAACCGCCCCTGCTCTACCAATTCGTCAAGTGCGTGCTGGGCCGAGGCAATTACACAGACATCCAGAGCGATAGGCGTTGTCGAACCCAGACGTTCCAGTTCGCGGGTTTCCAGCACCCGCAGAAGCTTGGCTTGAAGGCTCAGCGGCATGCTGTCGATCTCATCCAGGTACAAGGTGCCGCCCTGCGCCGCTTCGATGTACCCAACCCGGGAACGGTCCGCACCGGTGTAGGCACCGCTGACCACGCCGAACAACTCACTCTCAGCCAGCGACTCCGGTATGGCCGCGCAATTCATCGCCACAAGACGGCCCTGGCGACCAGACAACTCGTGAATACGCGCCGCTACGGTATCCTTACCCGTACCGGTCTCACCCGACAACAACACATCGATGCCCAATTGCGAAATGCTTTGGGCGATCACCGTCAGGTTGGGCACATGGCTGTCATCGGCCAACTGATCTTCAAACACATCGTACACACTCATCCACGACCTCTGGAGTTTCAGGGCTGCGAGACAACAGCGATTCAGGCGTCAGGAAAGCAGCGGATCGGTGGTGCCAAGGCAGCTCAGGCCCAGCGCTTTCATGCGGTGATACAGGGTACGTCTGGGAATCTCCAGTTCCTGAATAACAGCGTCCAGGCTGTGCTTGTGGCGCTTGAGGGCATCCTCGATCAGCATTCTTTCGATCACCCGCAGCTGGGTTTTCAGCCCCGTTTCAGGATCACGGTCAGGCTCGATATCGGCACCCAGCAACGGAAAGCCGAGCACACAACGTTTGGCCGCCGATTTAAGCTCGCGGATGTTTCCAGGCCAGGCATGACTGAGCAACACCTGCACCAGGCCGTTATCCAGCGAGGGAACCGGACGATCGAAATCGCTGGCAATGGTCTGGGTGAACTGGTCGAACAACGGCAGGATCTGCTCGCGACGATTGCGCAAGGCTGGCATCTGGATGGTCAGCACATTGAGACGAAAAAACAGGTCGCGGCGGAAAAGCCCTTGTTCCACGAGTTCATCCAGAGGTCTTTGCGCCGAGGCGATCACCCTGAGATCTACCGGAATGAATTCAGTTGAGCCGAGCCGTTCGATGCCTCGGGTTTCCAGAATGCGCAACAGCTTGGCCTGAAGGCTCAACGGCATGCTGTCGATTTCGTCGAGGTACAACGTCCCGCCGCACGCAGCCTCGATATAGCCCTGTCGAGACCGGTTGACCCCTGTATACGCACCGTTTACTACGCCGAATAACTGGCTTTCGGCCAGCGATTCAGGAATGGCAGCGCAATTCATCCCGACAAAGGCGCCTGTCCGGCCGGACAGCTCATGGATGCGCTTTGCCAGCGTGTCCTTACCGGTTCCTGTCTCCCCGCACAGGAGTAGATCCATGCTGAGGTTCGCGGTGTTCACCGCAATCTGGTGAATATCCAGTGTTGCGTTTCCTTGCAAAGACGAACGGCCGCTTACATCGATTTCTTCTTTCATCGATACCTCTCAAATTGGGTGCAAGCGATTTATTAGTACCACGCATTACAAAGGCAGCAATAATTAATTTTAGTTCCCGCATGGCTTGAGAACAGGATCACAAAGTTTCCGCCATGATATCAATGTGACTCCACTCTAGGAGAGCAACTAAAGGCACGAGGATGCGTTTCAAACACGTATTTAAATTCTTGTCTTGCGTCCAGCAGACTAATGTTTTATCGCCCCGTCTTCAGAAGGGAATCATTCTCACCCACTATCGCATTACATTGATAATCAACAGGTTATGCTCTATTTCAGTGCGTTTCGGTGAGCGGCAGAGCAACCCATGCCGGCGTAATCGACTCAAGGCTTAGCTATCCCGTGGTGCCTTTATGTTTCTTGTTCAAGGTTCTCCATGTAAAACTGACTAGTCACTCACTTCTTGCGTAAGAGCCTTTAGCAACCTTATTAGAAAAAGCAAATAACCCGCTATAACTTAAATGATAGTTTAGTTGCTGCGCTCTTTTTCACTCAACTCTCAATACCTATAATGTAGAAACCCCTGATTCATAATAACGGTATCGTTGATTTTAAAATCCGATCCGTTCGGAAAACCAACTAACGACATTCGGTTTACCGAACACAGCTTTATCAATTCAGCTACCCGCTCGCTACCCCCCTGTTTTCCGGGCTCTGCGCTGGCACTACGCTTGTATTTTTTGTTCAGGCCGCTATTCGACAACCAGAGTCCGGGCATATGTTTAAGATTTGGATCCAACTAAACAGCGTGCGGATGAGCCTCGATAAAAAGGCCTGTGATGGTGCAGCATTCGCGAGGTTAATAGTGGTGGGATGTTTCAGAATATGTCACAGGCCCAATGCTGATTGTGTATCAGCGGGGTTACGGGGATGTGAGAAGTTCACATTGTAGAAATTATTAAAAGCCACGGGTGTGCCTGAGGCCGTCGCTGGACTGCGGTAATAACCCAGCTATCGGTACCAGAAGATTTGTATCGGCTCGGTTACCCGCGCACCGATGCAGGTCATGAAGGGGCAGCAGGGTGCGTACCCCAACGGCTCGTCAGGGCACCAACCTGACAGACGGCGACAAGGGCGTCGTCGTAATGGCCAGCGCCTCGCCTGCCGTTGGAGCGGCGTAAGGCGCCAGTTTCGCCAAACTTGCAGACAGCTGTCGCGCCTGATCCCGGGGCACCAGCAGATGAGTCGGCCCGTCGAGGGTTTTCTTGCGCAGGAAAGCCGGATTCAGCCCCAGCAGTACCGCTTCGTCGATCCCTGCGCTGGCTGCCAACTGACTCAGATCCACCGCTCGGGTCAATTCAATTGACGTGAAATAAGGTGCGTTCGCCACCGGGTTGAGTTGCACGCCATACGTTTCGGGCTCGCGCACCAACAGTGACAACGCCAGCAGGCGCGGCACGTAATCCTGGGTTTCCCGGGGCAGGTTCAGGTGCCAGTAGTCAGTCGGCATGCCACGCTGCCGGTTGGCTTCCACTGCGCGGCTGACTGTGCCTTCGCCCGCGTTGTAGGCAGCCATGGCCAGCAACCAGTCGCCGTTGAACTGAGTATGCAACCGGGTGAGGTAATCCATCGCCGCTTTGCTCGAGGCCACCACATCGCGACGTCCGTCGTACCAGGCTGTCTGGCGCAGATTGAAGTCGCGCCCCGTTGCGGCCATGAATTGCCAGAGGCCGGCGGCATCGCGAATCGAATTGGCTTTGGGGTTATAGGCGCTTTCGACGATCGGCAAGAGCGCCAGCTCAGACGGCATCCCGCGCTGATCCAGACTCTCGGCAATGAAGTGCAGGTAAGGGCTGGCGCGCAGGCTGGCATTGCGCAGGAAACCCGGGTTGCCCAGCAACCAGTCGCGCTGCCGGACGATGCGCTGGTTCACGCCCGTGTCGTCCACCAGACTGAAGCCCTGCCCCAGTCGCCCCCAGATGTCGCTGCCGTCATAAGGCACAGCCGCTAGTGGCGGATGCGCATCGGGGATGACTTCCGTGCTTCGGTTCAGACCGGCTATCAGGCGTGGCGTGCGCTCTACCGCAGGTTGCGGAGGATAGCCAAACGCCTGGTAATCGATGGATTGGCACCCTGCACATAACAGCGCCAGGGTGAGTGTACCGAGGCGAAGCTGACGAGCGAATGTCATGGGCCCCATGGGTGGGGTCAAGGCAGGCGGCATGGGGGCGGGTCCTGAGAGCGATTACCCTAGGTGGCCCGCGAGCCCGAGTGGTTCCATGGCTGATGCAATGATTCACTCAGCCGTTGAGTCGATCAGAAATTGCCTTTCAGAGCCTGCAGCCCGCTTTGATAAACCTCAAGAAAAATGGCTTCGGCTTGCGCGTCGGAAATGCCCTCGGGCGTGAAGGTACCCGACCACTCAACCCGCGCTGCCTGATCGCCATCGGCAACCACCTTGAGGATTGCCAGGTAGTCGGTGACGGGAAACGGGCCTTGCACAATCGAATAACTGTAAGTGCGGCCCTGGTCGTCGAACGAGCGCAGACGCTCGATAATCTGCGTCCCGTCCTGAGTGGTGAGGTGACGAACCCGCCCGCCTTCGCCGGATTCGCTTTTGGCAATCAGTGGCAACCATTCAGGCAAGCTGTTGAAACCTCCCACCCGCTGCCAGATGTCATCGGCCGGGACCGGGATATGAATGAATGCAGATGCTTTAGCCATGATGACCTCCAGTAATGTGAGGCGAAGCTTAAAGCCGGGTCGGAACGGGTACAAGCTGCGATACCGGTTGAACCACTGAAATTGCGGCCACCGCGTCAATTGCTGTCCTGTGCCTGCCCCTTGCGCTCCATGATCATCCGCTCACCGCTTTGCTGGCGCTCCTGTTGCAACGCATCGCCGCCTGCGCTGGTAGCAGGCTCCGAAGACGAACCGCCCCCCGCACCCTGGCTCGATCCCGGATGGGTGGCCCCCGTATTTGCACCGTTCACGCCACGCTGAACGTTGGTGGTGTTGACGCCGTTGCTATCAGCAGCGGTGGTGTTATTGCTGTTGCTGCCGTTGGTATGGGTCGCATCAGTGCCGTTGGTGTTTGTGCCATTGGTGCCAGTAGCGTTGGTATTGCTGCTGTTGCTGCCATTGCTATGCGTGGCATCGGTGCTGTTGGTGTTCGTACCATTGGTGCCAGTGGCATTGGTATTGCCGCTATTGCTGCCGTTGGTGCCCATGGCGTTGGTACCGCTGCTATTAGTGCCGGTTGCACCGGTACCCGCAGCCGCGCCTCCTCCGGCGCCTGCCGCGCCCACCGAACCACCACCGCCGATGCCCGAGGCGGCGAGCATGACAGGCGAGGCATGGGGAGCCTGCGCCATGGCGCCGTACGGGACGGCAGCTACAGCAGCAAAAAGCAGAGGCATCCATCTCTTGCAAGAACTGATCATCTTCGTCTCTCCAGAATGACCGCAGAAGGTATTTTCCTTGGAGGTCAGACGGACCTCAGCGTTCGTTCTTTTCACCTCGCAGCTTTTTATAGAGAAGCGTGGCGGATCACAGCAGGCAGTCCATGTGCGTGGTCTGCCAAAGGGGGTCATCCTCGACGTCCAGGATGGAAAAGCCCTGTCGCTGCCAGAAGGCAATGGCGCCGGGCAGGAATGGGTGAGTATGGAGATACAACACCTGGACCCGCTGACTCAGCGCTGCGGTTTTCAACGCAGCGAACATACGCGCTGCCAGGCCGCCGCGCCTGACCTGGGGGTCGATGAACAGACGCACGATCTCCACCACGCGCCGATTGCCGTAATCCAGTTGAGGAAAACGCCCGTTATAGGGCATGAAGCCAAGGATGCCGATCAGTTTTCCGGCTTGCCGGGCGATGACGAATTGGCCACATTGCGCGTCCAGATACGTGCTCTGGAAGTGCTGCAAATCGTAGGGAAGCGCGTTCGAATCCAGCATGGGAAACATTTCTGTCCGCGCTCGCATGGCAAAACCCACGACCTGGGGAATGTCTTCAGGACGGACCTGAGTAATCTGGATAGCAGGCAATGAAGGGGTCATCAGGGCAAGGTTTGCGCAAAGTGCCCATCGTAGCAGTGATAGGTGACCGCTGGAGATACTCGCCGAACTTACATCCACAAGCGATGGATCTTGTGAGAGCGAATTCATTTGCCAGACGCACTGCTGGTGTGCAGCCACCCGGTCTGTCTGTGCTTGGGACCGAGGCAGTCCAGGCGCCCATCGCGGGCTTTCACTTCCGTGAAAAGTGGCTGCGTGCCCAAGTGCGGCAAGGGCAACAAACGGCTGTGAATCCCCAGAGGGCATCGCTATGATCAGAGCCCATGACCCCCACTCTGCCCATCCGCTTACCTTGCCCGCCCGGCGCCTGCGTCTGTGACCGCGAGCGCCTGCTGCAAACCGCCGGGACGGACCAGCGCATCCTGTGCCTGACCCGTCAGGAGGAAAAACGGCTGACAGAGCGCTTGGCGAACATTGCCAGTCTGAGTGATCTGCAGTACCTGCAGCAGCGCATGTTCGAGCAACTGGGCATACGTCTTGAAATCGCACCGGGGTTCAACGAGGTACGCAGCATGCGTGGCATTGCCATCGACATCGCCGAGCTGCCCGGCATGTGCCGCAAGACCCGCACCGCTATCCCCGCGGCCATCCGTCGAGGGCTGGAGAAACGACCGCAAATCGCTTGGGATCTGCTCAACGCCCATGACTTGTTGCGCGATGCCTGAGCACGTCTGTGGCGCGCTGACAGGTCGCCGGGCCAGCCGCTCTCAAAAACCGCAAACACGTTTGAGACTGAAGCTCAGCAGAACCTGACTTCATTCTCCCAATCCGCTCTGGGAATTTTTAGCCCATGCAGGCCGTTGTACTCGACGCGTTGGGGTTGCTCCCATCCCTCCAGCAATGCCGCAGCGAGGTCATAGATCTCCACCCCCCAGCGGTCGACACACACTCAGCGGATCTCGCGCCTCGGGCCCCCACATCGGCAGCGACAGATTGCCGCCAGGACAGGTCGACAATGCGCACAGCAGATCGGTTTCCGCGAAAAACTCCAGGTAATCGCCCTTCTGTGCCGGACAGGCTTTCATGAAGTACATGTCGTCATGATTCAGCCCCGTGCATTGAAAGATGTTCAGCACCTCGTGCACGTCGAATGCGGTCAGGCCGTGGGGCAGCACGGCGCGGATCAGGTTGGAATGGCAGTGATGGTGAAAATCCTCACCGGTCAGCATTTTGTTGACGTAGGGATCGCAGCGGGTGCCGAGCAAATCGTGTAGACGTGCGCCGTGCATCGTCGATGCCATAGCTGGCCAGGCTGTCGTCGGTGATCGTGACCAGCGGACGCAGAAACGGCAGGTTTGACCCCAGTCGGTCATGGGTGGTGACGTGCGCGCCTTGCAGCTGGCGAGTGCGCGCCGCCCACAGGCGTTCGCGCGGAGTGCACTCAGCGCCTTATGGTCAGAATCGTGACCTGGCTGGCTGTGGCCTCTCCCTGATCGAGGTTGCCTAACAGCCGATTCCTATCACGCAGCACAGGGCATGCCAATTTTCGCCAGCACCGGACCCGGCGTAAGGTGGGCCTGGCTGCTAAGGGTTTGCCGTACAGTCGGACCAGAGTTGCCGCGCGAGGTCCCTCATCAGCAATGATTCTTCCCAGCGATCGGTTATGTCCCGGCCAGCCCGGTCGGTAATGGCATAAGGCGCGGGACCCAGCTCGCAGGTGAACGACAGACTGCCCGGCACCTCGGTACGCGCCAGCCAATCTTCGATCCCGAACCGCCACCAAGCGCTGAACAACTCAACCCAGGGTTGGTGCTGCGCGAAGCTGATGGGCACTTGCACCTGCTCGCAGGTTGCCACGCGGCCATGAAACCCCCAGCTGTTGCGCAGAATGGCCTGGAGCTGCTGCTGATCGTCTTCGCCGGGGGGCAGTGGAATTTCGCGGCCCACCACGTAATGCGACAGGTCCGCCAGCAGCCTGAGATCAGGCAGTTCCTTGAGCAGGTCGAGGGTGAAATGCAGATCGTTGGTCAGCCGATAACGATGGGTTTCCACCAGCACCGGAAAGTCCACCTGCTCCGCCAGACGCTGCCAGCCCTCCAGCAGAGCCACCGCCTGTTGCAAGGTACGGGGCCGACTGTCGGCCTGGATCGTCAGGTGATGACAGCCGTAATGACTGGCGATTTCCAGCACAGGCTGCAGGTCGTCGATGGTGCGGGGAAACAATTGACCCTCGATTTGCAGGCCAAGGCCATTGGCCAGACGGGACAGCTCCTGCGCCGCCAGCGGTTCATGGAAGTGATCGGTGATGCCGTCGAACCCGGCCTCGGCGATTTTCGTCAGTTGCGATTCAAGACACGATGGCAGCACCCCCTGCTCGTTCTGCATGGCCCACATCGACTGGAACACCACAAATTCTCGACTCATCGTTTTGTCAGACATGGGCGCCTCGCAACAGTCCCTTTAATGAAACGCTGGCGTCGGACAGCTGTTCGACGGGCAGCACCGCCCGGCTCTCTATCAGTCGCTCGCACAGTTTCATGTCCTTGGCGATGCTGTTGCCGGCACCCCAGCCGCTGGCGCCCGCCAGCCTGGATTGCCGGTCCAGATAAAGAAGCAGGAATCCGCCATCCACGCCCGCGCGCTCGATGATCTGCGCCTCAGCTGCCAGCGTGCCCACCGTTTGCAAGCCGAATTCGTAATGGTCGGACCAGAAGCCCGGTACAGCGTCGAACAGCTGCTGCTGGCCGAGCATATTCAACGCGGCCACCCGCCCCTGCGCCTCGGCGTTGCGCCAGGTCTCCTGCCGATGAAACGCGCCGTCGCCACGGGTGAATTCACACACGTCGCCTGCGGCGTAGACGTCCTCTGCACTGGTTTGCAGAAAGGCGTCAACCTTGATGCCGCTGCCCGTCTCAAGCCCCGCCTGGCGGGCCAGTTGCAGATTTGGCTGCATGCCGATACCCACCAGCAAAATATCGCAGGGCACCTGCTCGCCGCTGGCCAGTTGCACTGATTGCACCCGGTCTTCGCCGCGGAATGCTTCGATCTGTGCACCGAGCCGCACTACCACACCCTTGCGCCGATGCAAGGTCAACAAGGCCTCGGACACGCGCTCGGGCAAGGCACGTGCAGCCAGTCGCTGCCCGGCCTCCAGCACCGTGACTTCGCAGCCCCGGTCGCGTGCGCTGCAGGCCACTTCCAGCCCGATGAAACCGCCTCCGACCACCACCAGCCGCGTGTCAGGCTTGAGGCTCTTTTCCAGTTCGACTGCCTCGTCGAAGGTGCGCAAGTAACGCACGTTGCCAAGCTGCCCCGGCGCCAGATCAAGGCGACGGGACGTGCCGCCGATTGCCAGCAGCAGTTTGCTGTAAACCAGCGATGCCCCCGTATCCAGCGCTACGCAATGCCGGGCCGTATCGATACCGGTCACCCGAACCTGGCTCAGATGCTCGATCCCGGAGGCGAGGAAGCTGGCCTCACTGAACAGGCTGCACGACGCCAAAGAGGACTCCCCTTTGAGCAACGCCTTGGACAACGGCGGGCGCTCATAGGGCAGGTGCGCCTCGTCACCGATCAGCACGATGCGTCCGGCGAAACCCGCCTCGCGCAAGGTCAGCGCAGCGCGCCCGCCAGCGTGCCCGGCGCCGACGATTACCAGCGTGTCTGAAGGGCTCATGCTTCGCCCTGCCCTTGCGTATCGAGCAACACCTTGCCGCCTTCGATCTTCACCGGATAAGTCTTCAGGTTGACGCAGACCGGAGCGTTCAGCGCCTTGCCGTTGCGATAGTCAAAGCGGCCGTTGTGCTTGGGGCACTCGATCACGAAGTCCATCACCAGACCGTCGGCCAGATGGATCTTTTCGTGGGTGCACAGGCCGTCGGTGGCAAAATATTCGCTGTTCTGCGAACGGTACACCGCATAGGTTTTCTGCTGGTGATCGAAGCGGATGACATCCTCTTCATCGATGTCATCGACGTCACAGACTTCTACCCATTGATTGCTCATGGCAGTGTTCTCTTGTTATTGGCGGTGGATACGTAAGTGATCTTCAGCTGAATGCCGACTCCTGAGGCGCGGGAGTCTCTGTCGCGGCAGGCGTCGCGGATTCGCGAACCGGACGATGGATGTAATACGTGGGGTCCTTGCGCTGCCTGAGCAGGGTCGGAATAATCTCGCGATACGCTTGGATGATGCTTTTATAGGGCGGTGGGCAATCGTCTTTTATTTCTTCATGAAGCCTGGCCAGCGCGTGGTAAGGCACCATCGGAAACATGTGATGTTCCAGGTGGTAATTCATGTCCGAGTAGAAAAAACGGAACAGCGGATTCATGTAGATCGTGCGGCAGTTCTTGCGATGGTCCAGTTCATCTTCGGCCAGCCCCACATGCTGGGTCAGACCGAACACATAACTCAACCAGCCGCCATAGATCGTCGGCAACAGCACATACATCATGGGCAGCCAGGAATTAAGGTACAGCGCCAGGGCAATCACCGCAGCGTGCAGGGTCAGCCAGATCCGTGCGGTGCGGTACACCTTGGGGTATTCGGATTCGGGAACGAAGGTCTTCTCCTCTGCACTCATCTGCCCGGTTGCGTGCAGCAACAACGAGCCGAAAATGTTGTAGACATGGGGCAGTGAGAAGAACTTGAGGAACATCAAGTTCAAGCGTGGCGGCCGAGGCTCGACGATCTCCGGGTCGCGACCGACGATGATGGTATCGGTGTGATGCCGCGCGTGGCTCCAGCGCCAGACTTGAGGCTCGTACATGACCATGAAACAGGCGATCTGATAGACCACATCGTTCATCCAGCGGGTCTTGAATGCCGTGCCATGGCCGGTTTCATGCCAGCGTGAGTTCGCAGCCGAGCCATACAGCACACCGTAGACCAGAAAGAACGGCACGCAGGCAGCACTGCCCCAGAACACGTAGCCGCCCCAACCACTCAGAACCATCGCGCCAAGCCAGAGGGCGGTGTCGCGAATCGCCCGCCCGTCACTGCGCTGCATCAGCTCTTTCATGCGTTTACGCGGGACCGGGGACTGATACCAGACCGCCGATACCAGGCCCGCCTCCTCGGCCCGCCGCGCCTGTTCGCCGGTGAGGCTGTAGTCTTTGCCACGCTGTGGGTCGGGGCGTTCGGGATCTAGGAATATCTGGGACATTGTTATTGTTCTCCGGAGTATGGATATCGCATCGATTAACCATTTCGCTGATCCAAACTATAGAGATCGCAGAGTCCGCAACAAGCGCTTGAAAGTATTCTCTCTCAAGCTATCATCCAGTCCTTATTGCCCTTGATAGTTTTCTATCAAGGCTGGAAAAATCGGTGCCTCGGGTGGCCACAGCTTCGTGTAGAAGAGGCCTCATGCATAATAAAAAACGTCCCACCATCGCGACGGTCGCGCACCATGCTCACCTAAGCGTCGCGACCGTTGACCGCGTGCTCAATGCCCGTGCACCGGTCAATCCGCAGACGGCGGAAAAGGTCCATGCCGCCGCCGAAGCCGTGGGCTATTTCGCCGCTCGGCTGATCTCGCAACGCATCAATGAAAAGAAGCCTGCCTACCACTTCGGCATCCTGCTGCTGGGCACCTCGCCAACCTTTTATAAAACCCTTAGCGATGCCATCGTCGAGCAGGCGCGCGATTGCCGGGCGGCGAACATCGTCTGCCACGTCGAGCTGATTCACAATCGCTCGCCGCAGTCGATCGTCGGGCAGATCCATCAATTGGCAGAGCAATGCGATTGCCTGGCGCTGGTCAGCTTCGAACACCCGCTGATCATTGAAGCGATCGAGCAGGTGCGTCGCAATGGCGTGCATGTCGTGTCACTGTTGACCGAATTGCAGACGCTTGCGCCCAGCGCTTACGTGGGCACGGATAACCATGAAGTGGGCCGCACCGCGGGCTGGTTGATTGCTCACGGCTCCCCTGTTTCGGGCGGCACAGTGGCGGTGATGCTCGGCGGTCACCGGTTTCTCGGGCATGAGCAGCGGGAAGTGGGCCTGCGCAGTTTTTTTGATGAAAAAGCCCCGCAGTTTCGTGTGCTACCTGCCATCGTCACGCTGGACAACGGCGCGATCACCGAGGAAGCGACCCTCGATCTGTTGGCCCGTCATCCTGACCTGCGCGGCATCTACGTGGCCGGTGGCGGCGTCGAAGGCGTGATCAGCGCCTTGGCAGCGACCCCACAACGTCCGCAGCTTTGCGTGATCCTGAACGAGACGACGGTGGAATCACGTCAGGCCATGCGCAAGGGTCTGGTGACGTTGGTCATCGACTCACAACCGCAGTTGATCGCCAAGGAGCTGATCCGGCTGATGGTGGAACTGCCCATGGCTCCGGAGATCGATCCGCAACGGCATCGGGTGTGCGTGCCTTTGCAGATCGTGACGCCGGAGAATATCTAGCGAGCCGGGCAACGCATGGAACGGTGGCGAACTTCATTAGCGAATGGATGGACCAGGTGCTGCACCTGCGCGGCGTGAAGCATTTTTCGCGAATGAATTCGCTCTCACAGGGGTAAGAGATAAGCCAGCGGATCCAGTCTTGCGCCCAAGCCCCATCGTTACGCCAGGCGCTTGGCCCTCAGCGCTTCTACCGCTTGGGTAAACCTTGCCAACGGCCAACGTTCCTGCACAGCCTGCTCCAGCAACTGCTGCCCGGTCTGCGGCGCCATGCCATGCAGCGGCGGATCGGTGTCCAGGTTGGTCGGAAACGAATACCCGTCGGCGCTCATGGCGATCACCGCCTCAAGCCCCTCTTGATCCAGCTCGCCCTGCTCTACCCGCTTTAAAAGCAACGGATACAGCGCGAGGACCAGCCGCTCGCGATTGACGGTTTCCATGGGTTTACCGAACGCCGAGGAAATTTGCAGCAGATTGGCCATGCGGTATTGATCGGTCGTCCGGTTGGTGCCCGCTGCATGAAACAGGCCCGGGTTGAAGAACAACAGGTCGCCCTTCTGAAGTGGCAATTGAGTCGCATGGCTGGCGAAGTAATCGATGAAGTCTTGATCACGCCATGCCAGATACCCTGGCTCATACAACTGCGAGAACGGCAACAGCAGGGTCGGCCCGGTTTCCAGTGGCATGTAGGTATGCGCGACTGCGCCTTGCAGCGTCAGGTTCTGCGACAGGCGATGCAACGGCAGCGGGAAACGCGCAACCACCTCATCACTTTGAAACCCCAGGTGATAATCGCGATGGGGCTGCTGCGCCTGGCCGCCCGGCGTCACCACGTTGACCTGCGCTGTGCTCTGGAAATACGGCCCCAGCCAAGCCTCGGCCAGCAACCCGAGCAATGGATTGGCGTAGTACTCGATGAACGAATCCGGCGAGCATTCAGCGGCTTTCTGCAACGCATTCCAGATCCGCTGATTGGCCCCGGGCCTGGCGAAATGATCGGCACGCACCACGCGCGCCGACTCCTCGGCAATGATCTGCCGGAAGACCTCACTGTGGCGATCAATCACGTCCGTATCGGGGTAGGCATTGCGCACCACCAGCACCCCGGGGCCGTCGCGAAACAGCCCATGCAGCTCACTCATCAGCGCCCTGCGCTCGTGGCGCATGGCGCTGCGCAGGGACTCTGCGTGATAGATCACCACGCGGTTGAGCACTTGCTGAGCATGGGGGTAATCGGCAAGGTTCACCGGCTGTTCGCACAGCGCGGCGAAGGCTTGAACGTCAATCTCTGCCGCGCTGGCGAACAGGCTCACTGGCCTGCTCCGGCGACCCCATCCAGCGTCAGCGGCGCATCGGGGCGCGGGGTCGAGCCGTCGCCGCAGCCCATGATGCCCTGCTCCATGTCGATCACGGCCCCGGTGGTCAAACCGGACTGATCGGACAGCAAATAGGCGACGCTGTTGGCCACTTCCTGAGGTTTGAGCAAACGGCCGAAAGGCGCCTGCGCTTCAGCACGTTGCAGCCAGCCGTCCTCGGCGCCGTGGTACTCACGCTGAATCTGATCTTCATGCGGCGTGTCCATCCAGCCGATGTTGAGGCCGTTGACGCGGATCCGGTTGCGCAAGGTGCTGAACGCCACGTTCTTGGTCAGGATGGCCAAGGCGCCCTTGGACGCGGCATACGCGGTGAGGAATGACTGACCGCCGTGCCCTGAAACACTGAGGATGCTGACGATCGAGCCTTCGACTTGCGTGGCGATCATCAGCTTGATGCATTCCTGCATCAGGAAGAAAGGCGCCTTGACGTTGACGGCGAAGATTCGGTCGAACAACTCCGGTGATGTGTCGATGATGCTGCCCCGGTCAGACATTCCCGCGCAATTGACCAAACCGTGCACGGTGCCGAAGTGCGCCTTTGCCGCTGCGACAACGCGACGGCAATCGTCGACGTTCTCCATGTCGGCCTCGACGAAAAAAGCCTGGCAGTCCAGTTCGGCCAGTTGCAGAACCTGCTGCTCGCCCTTGTCCCGACTGCGTCCGCAGATGATCAGGCCTGCAGCGCCGCGCCGGGCCAACGTGTGCGCCACCGCGGCACCCAGGCCCTGAGTGCTGCCAGTGACGACGAAATATTGGCCCGTGAATGAGGTGCAAAGATTGGATTCAGACATGCCCTTCTCCTGCTTTTGTTGTTTTTGGCTGCGGATAATCGCCATCACAATAGAATTTAAATTCCATCTGTACAACGAATGGAACTGAGACTAGCATTGCGTTCACCTCATAGAGACCCGAATCGACCTCAACAAGACCTCAGGCAGAGGCTAAGGGGATTGGATGCTCGACCGCGCCAGACGTTTTTCCATCAAGCAGATCGCCACTCAGGCGGGGGTTAGCAAAGCGACGGTCGACCGTGTCCTGCACGAGCGCGGCAGCGTGCATTACCAGACGAGCCGACGTATCCGGCAAGCCCTGGAAGAGCTCGAAGCGCAAGAGAAATCCGGCCCGGCCATGGGTCGTACCTTTCACATCGATATCATCCTGCACACCCCGAAACGCTTCAGCGATGCGGTGCAGCAAGCCATTCATGCGCAACTGGGAAGCCTGGCGCCTTTCCGGATTTTTCCGCGCTTTCACCTGTATCAGGAAATCGACACCCGGCAGATGAGCGAGCTGATCCTGCGCTGCATTGGCAAAGGCAGCCAGGGGCTGATCCTCAAGGCCGCCGACGAACCACAGATCAACGAAGCGGTAAATCAGCTCACCGCAGCGGGCATCCCGGTGGTGACCCTGGTTTCCGATCTCCCGCAAAGCGAGCGTATCGGTTACATCGGCATGGACAACCGCACCGCCGGACAGACCGCTGCTTACCTGATGTCGTGCTGGCTGGATAACGCGGCGCAGGATGTCGCGGTCGTGATCAGCAGCGAGCTGTTTCGTGGCGAGGAAGAACGCGAGATGGGCTTTCGCACCTGGCTGCGCAGCCGTGCGCCACATCTGCACGTGGTCGACATCAGCGGCGGCCTCGGCGTGTACCAGCCCACTCGCGAGCGAGTCACCCAAGCGCTGCAGGACAATCCTTCGATCAAGGCCATTTACAGTGTCGGCGGCGGCAATCGCGCCATCGTCGATGCGTTCGCGGCGCTGGGGCGGCCGTTGACCGTGTTCATCGGTCACGACCTGGATCAGGAAAACCGCCAGTTGCTGGCCGAAGAAAAGATCGCCGCCGTCATCGACCACAACCTGCAGGTCGACGCCCGCCATGCGTTCCTGCATATCCTGCAATTTCATCGGCTGTGGAAGGTCGATCCGATTCCTTCATCGCCCGTGCAGATCGTCACGCCCTTCAATCTGGCGCACTGAGCTGCACGTGTTTTGCTGTTCAACCGATCAACCCGACAACAACAATCCAGGAGATCCAACATGCTACGCATCGCAGTCCTCGGCGCAGGCCGCATTGCTAACATCCACGCCGCTAATGTCGCGGCCAATCCCGATGTGCAACTGTCGGTTATCGCCGACCCCTGGCGCGAAGGCGTCGATAAACTGGCAGCCAGACTTGGCTGCGCTGCGGCCTATGACTGCGCCGAAGCCATCGCCCGGGACGACGTCGACGCGATCGTCATCGGCACGCCCACCGATACTCATATCGATCTGATGCTGCGGGCGGTAAAGCTGGGCAAGCCTGTGTTGTGCGAAAAACCCATCGATCTGGATTTCGCCAAGGCTGCTCAAGCGGTGCAAGACATCGAGCGTTTGAACGGCAAGGTGATGCTGGGTTTCAACCGCCGCTTTGACCCCGACACCCTGCAGATGCGCAAGGCGATTGCCAGCGGCAGCATCGGTGAGGTGCGTCAGGTGGTGATCACCAGCCGCGACCCTGGCCTGGCTCCCGTGGAATACCTCACGCATTCCGGGGGCATCTTTCGTGACATGACCATTCACGACTTCGACACCGCGCGCACCCTGCTCGGCGAAGAGCCTGTGGAAGTCATTGCCATCGCCAGCCGCCTGGTGGAACCGGCCCTGGCACAGATCGATGATTACGACAGCGTGATGGTGTTGCTGCGCACCGCGTCCGGCAAGCAGTGCCACATCAACTGCTGCCGCGAGGCGGTCTATGGTTATGACCAGCGTCTGGAAGTGTTCGGTTCCAAGGGCATGATCCTCAACGACAACCATCGCCCCAGCACCGTGCGCAGCTACAGCGCGACGCAAACCGAAGTGCGCGAACCGCTGGAGAATTTCTTCCTGCAACGTTATGCCGACTCATACCGCAACGAACTGAACCAGTTCATCGACGCGGTGAACGCCGGTCAGCCACTGCCCACCAACGCACGCGACGGGTTGAAGGCATTGCATCTGGCCAACTGCGCACTGGAGTCGATCAAGACTGGCCGGGCGGTAAAGGTCGAGCTGTAAGCGAAGACCGCTTCTGGCGCGATCGATTTGCTTGGCGTATGCGGTCTGTAGTGCAAAAAAATCGGGCTTGAGGCGTTCTGTCATACGCCTTGTGCCTGATTTTTTTATCTAGTGTCAGCCATCGATTGAGGGGAAACCGGAACCCTCTGGACTGGTAGTGTCACTTCGGCATCGTGAGTGCGACACATTGTTGATACACACACCCATGAGGAGGCTGGCCATGACGAGACCTCCACACACGGACACTTCCGAGCAGACGTCTGCCGCCAGTGAGGAAATCGCTGCGTCCAGCGTCGAACTGGTGCGGCTTGGCATGCATCTGCACGGGTTGGTCAGTGCTTTCAAGGTCTGATCGCAGAAGCCGAGCGCAGCCATACACCGGTATGGCTGCACCATGCAGATGCTCACCGGAAATCCCGACTACGCACATCAAGACCTGTGAGCAGTGGGGTCAGGTCGAACAGGCGTTGCGCGATGATATGGCGCACGCCTTTCTGGTACTCGAACTTGCCGAACACCTGCATCAGTTGCGAACCCACCAACACCTTGCGCTGGCGCTCGGCCAGGTCGCGCCAGACCACGACGTTGATCATGCCATGTTCGTCCTCCAGGGTGACGAAAGTGACGCCACTTGCGGTGCCGGGCCGTTGTCTGCCGACCACCAGTCCGGCGACGCTGAAATTGCGTCCGTGCTCTTCATCCAGCAAATCCTTTGAGCTGCGAAAGCGCTTGGCTGCCAGCTTGTTGCGCAATAAAGCCAGGGGATGCGGGCCCAACGTGGTGCCCAGGGTGTCATAATCGGCCATCAGATCCTGGGCCACGCTGGGCAGCGGCAAAGGGACCTGTGCTTCTTCGCCAAAGCAGTCATCATCGAACAATGGCCGTTGCACCTCGACCCCGGCCATTTCCCATCGCGCACGATGACGATGGCCCACCAGCCCGCGCAAGGCACCGGAATCGGCCAGCGACGCCCGCGCCCGGTTGTCCAGGTCGGCGCGTATGCACAGGTCGGTCACGTCCTTGAATTCGCGTTGCTGGCGGGCGTGTTCGATGCGTCGCGCATCCTCCTCGCGAAACCCGCGAATCATGCGCATGCCCATGCGAATCGCCAGGTTCTGGGTGTAATCGCGGCCCGCTACCGGTTCCAGCGAGCAGTCCCAGTCGCTGTAACGTATGTCGACCGGATGCACATCGATTTGGTGGCGGCGGGCATCCTGCAGCAACTGGTCAGGGCTGTAGAAACCCATGGGCCAGCTGTTGATCAGGGCGCACGTGAAGGCTGCCGGTTCGTGGCATTTGAGCCAGCAACTGGCGTAGGTCAGCAAGGCGAAACTGGCAGCGTGGGATTCGGGGAAACCATAGCTGCCGAATCCTTTGATCTGTTCGAAGATGCGCGTGATGAAGTCTTGGGGATAACCATTGGCCTTCATGCGGGTCGCCAACCGTTCCTTGTGCGGCTCCAGCCCGCCGTGGCGTTTCCAGGCAGCCATCGAGCGGCGCAACTGATCCGCTTCGCCCGGCGTGTAGTTCGCCGCGAGGATGGCCACCTCCATCACCTGTTCCTGAAACAGCGGCACGCCCAGGGTTCGCTCGAATACCTCTTTGAGGCGGGGCGGGTACGTGATGGGCTCCTCTGCGTTCCTGCGGCGCAGATACGGATGCACCATGTCGCCCTGGATCGGCCCCGGTCGGACGATGGCGACTTCGATCACCAGGTCATAAAACGTCTGGGGTTTGAGCCGTGGCAGCATCGACATCTGCGCCCGCGACTCGATCTGGAACACACCAACGGTGTCGGCGCGGCTGATCATGTCGTAGGTGGCTTTGTCTTCGCTGGGGATGCTGGCAATGGTCAGGTCATAGCCGCGATATCGGGTCACCAGATCGAAGGTCCGGCGCAGGGCACTGAGCATTCCAAGGGCCAGAATATCGACCTTGAGCAGGCCCACCAGATCCAGGTCATCCTTGTCCCACTGAATGATGGTGCGGTCGGCCATGGCTGCGTTTTCCACCGGTACCAAGGTTTCCAATGGGTGTTCGGAAATCACGAACCCGCCGGGGTGCTGCGACAGGTGCCGAGGGAAACCGATCAACTCCCCGGCCAGGGTCAAGACCCGGCGCAATACCGGACTGTCGGGCTCGAAGCCACACTCACGCAAGCGCTCGGCGGGCGGCAGATTGTCGGTCCAGCGTCCACAGGCATCAGCCAGCGCGTTGATCTGATCCGGCGGCAAACCGAGCACTCGCGCCACATCCCGTATGGCACCGGCGCCGTGGTAGGTGCTGGCTACGGCGGTGAGCGCTGCCCTGCCCCGGCCGTACCTGCGGAACACATACTGCAGGACTTCCTCGCGCCGCTCGTGCTCGAAATCGACGTCGATGTCCGGTGGTTCGTTGCGCTCCTCGGAGATGAAACGGGCGAACAGCAGCTTGCCCTTGCCTTTGGAGGGGTCCAGTTCGGTGATGCCCAAGGCGAAACACACGGTCGAATTGGCCGCCGAACCGCGTCCCTGACACAGGATCGCCTGTTCTCTGGCAAAGCGAACGATGTCGTGCACGGTGAGGAAGTAACTCTCGTATTCCTTTTTGGCAATGATCCCCAACTCACACTCGATGTTCTTCCGAGCTATTTCGGGGATGCCGTCCGGCCAGCGTTTACGCGCGCCCTCCTCGGTCAGGTGACGCAACCAGCTGCTCGGTGTATGGGCAGCGGGTACCAGTTCCCGGGGGTACTCGTAACGCAACTGGTTCAGCTCGAAGGTGCAGCGCCGGGCGATGGTCAGGGTTTCCTTGAGTAAGTCTGCCGGGTAGAGATCGGCCAGTAGCGCACGCGAGCGCAGATGCCGCTCGCCATTGGCAAACAGTCGGTGCCCGGCCTCGGCCACGGTGGTGTGATGCCGGATTGCAGTCATGGTGTCCTGCAAGGCACGCCGACCGCGAGCGTGCATGTGCACATCGCCGCTGGCCACGGGACGGATGTCCAGTTGTCGAGCCAGCGCCAGCAGCTTCATGAGGCGTTTCTGATCGTTAGGACCACAATGCAGCTGCACGCTTAACCAAAGAGCCGGGCTGAAGATTTCCCGCAGCCACCGGCCCTGCTCGAGCAGAACTTCGTCGGGCTGCTGCAGATCAGGCACCCATAACGCCAACAGTCCGGCGACAGGTTGCTGGAAGTCTTCGCGCAACAGGCGGTACTCGCCCTTCTTGCTGCGCCTTCGACCCTGGGTGATCAAACGGCACAAGGCCTGATAGCCGGCCAGATTCTCCACCAGCAGGATCAGCTTCGGCCCGTCTTCGAGGGTCATTTCACTGCCAATGATCAAGGGCAGTTCGCATTCCCTGGCAGCCTGCCACGCACGCACGATGCCCGCCAGCGTGCATTCATCGGTGACCGCTAAGGCCTGATAGCCATGCAGTTTTGCCCGCTCGAACAGCTCCTTGGCGCTGGATGCGCCGCGTTGAAAACTGAAATTGGACAGGCAGTGCAGCTCGGCGTAGTCACCATTCATGCGAACCAGCCATGCAGCAACAGGCCGCTGTCGTCACCCACACTACGATAGGCCCAGCCACGCTGGCCGTTGCGGGTTTCGATCAGGTAATAGTCGCGGCGCACATCCCCGCCGTCCCACCAGCCGGACTCGATACGTTCGGGACCGGCCAGCACGCGCAATCCCGGGTCCGCCAGTGGCTCGGGCTCGCGCAGCAGCCAGCCGGGACGCGGCGTCGGGCTCAAATCTGTTGCTGCCTTGCCGAGGGTAGTCGGCTGCCACGCACATTCGGGTCGATGATCGGCACAGAAACTCAAACCGCTGACGGCTTCGTCGCCCAGGCGGGCCCTTAGCCGTTCGCGCAGCTGCTCCCAGGGCATGCTCTGCTGAGGGCGCTCATCAAACAGTTCGCGATGGGACGGCACGAACGCCGGCAGGTCTTTGGCTTGCAGCTTCAGGGCACGTACCGGCGAAGGCACGAGCACTTGCTCCAACCGTCCACGAGCCAGTTCGAAGAGCATGTGGGCCTCGCGCTCGGCGCTAAGCAGGCCCACAGGAATCAGGGTATCCGGGGCTGTGCTGCCAACACTGGGCACATGCTCCAGGTGAATGACGAATCGCTGCACGCCGCTGTCTCGCCCGCCGAGGAACAAGGCCAGGTCAGCGATCATGCGCTTGAGGGGAAACAGCAGCGCCTGATGGGATTCCACATCAAAATTCAGCTCGATCCGGGCCTCGAAATGATCCGGCGGCACATAACACTTCAACGCCATGGATCTGCGCCCGAGCAAGGTGTCCAGATGCTGCAGGACCTGGGCAGGAAAGCGTCGGGCCAGCGTATCGCGGGGCAAGGCCAGCACCTGTCGCAAGCGTTGCAGGCCCATGCGCGCAAAAGCGGTCGAGACCTCTTGCGATAAACCGAGGCGATTGACCGGCATCTGTTCCAGGCTCTGCAGCAGGCTATCGTTGCAGGTCACTGCCACGCCATCGTAGGCGTTGGCCAGCATGCGCGCCGCCAACGGGTTGGGCGCCACGACGATCCGATGACTGAAACCCATGGCGCTCAACTCTTGGCGCAGACGGGCTTCGAATACTGGCCAGGGCCCGAACAGACCGAAGCTCGATTCGACTTCCATCAGCAAGACCCGCGGGTATTTCAGGCTGACCTGAGAGCTGAAGCGGTAGGCCCACGCGGCCAGTAACCGGTGCCAATGCTCGGTCTGCTTCGGATCGTACTCGACCGTGTCGAAATCGCGGGTCATGGCATGTGCTGCGGTGAGGGACTGGCCGGGACGCAAGCCCAACTCCCGGCCGGCGGCGTTGACGGTTTGCAGTACCCGACGCTGGGCCGTGCCGCTGATCAATGCCAGCGCGCGGTCCGGCTCGGCACGTCGACGCATGACGCCGTCCAGTGCCAATTGGGGCAAGAGGATACAGGCCCAGAGCATGCAAACCTCAAGCGTCGGCAGTGAAAGGAATGGGTGCGCAAGGCGCCAGCCCGCCACGGCACTTGAGCACCCGCAGCTGACTGGGCCGTGCATCGATGGCCAGGCGCAAGGCGGCAGGCGACGGATTGGCTGCCGCGTGTTGTCCGCGACAGGCAAAGGCCAGGGTTTGGCCGGTTTCCGCCGCCACCTGCAAACGGCGCAGCGCCCGGTCATCGACCTTGGCGGGCCAGCACAGCACCGCGCCACAGCTGCCGGAACGCAAGCATTGCTCGACCGCCCACAAGGCATCGGTATCGCTGGCGTTGATCACCGACAGCTGCCGCAAGTCGACACCCGCTGACTGCCAGGCCTGGGGGTAAGGCACATGAGGCGGCGCCACCAGCACAATCCGTTCGCCGCTGTCGGCCAATCGAGCCAGGGTCGGCCACAGCAGACGCAGCTCACCACTGCCATTGGCTGGAATGAGGATTTCCGTCAGTGCAGCGGGTGGCCAGCCTCCAATGGGCAAGGCAGCATCGAGCAAAGGATGGCCGGTGGGTTGGGCGGCAACCGGCTGAACCTGTGGACGCCCTTTCCAGACCCGGCGCTCGTCCAGCAACGCATCAAGGCTGACCACCGCGCGCATCATTCCCGCCGCACCAGGCCACAGAACACGCCTTCAATGGCGAAATCCTGATCCGGGCCTACAACGATGGGGGCATACGTCGGGTTGCGCGGCAGCAGACGGAATGTGTTATTCCCGCGTTCCAGACGTTTGATGGTGACTTCCCCCTCCAGCCGGGCCACGACGATCTGCCCGTCCTTGGCTTCGGCGCTTTGCAGGATGCCCACCAGATCGCCGTCGAGGATGCCGTCTTCGATCATCGAATCGCCCTTGACCCGCAGCAGGTAATCCGGGATGCGCTGAAAGGTTCGGCTGTCGAGGGTGAAGGTGTCGTGGATATCGAGATCCGGGCCGATCGGCGCGCCAGCCGCGACCCGCCCCAGCACCGGGATCTCGAGCATTTGCGCACGGCGCCTATGCTCGACCAGGCGAATGCCCCTGGCCTGATTGGCCGTGACTTCGATAAGGCCGGCTTCGGTCAGCGCCACGATGTGCTTGCGCGCCACACTGCGCGAAGCGAAGCCAAAGGCGTCGCAGATTTCAGCGAGGCTCGGCGGCTGGCCATGGTCTGCGACGCGATCACGGATGAACGTGAGAATGGCAGCGCGTTTGGGAGATAAGTTGGTCATGGAGTACATTTGTACTCTTTGCGCTGAGTGCTGACTAGAACCGTTCATCAAATATGCCGTTTTCCTGAAGCTCCATCGGCCACAGGCCCGCCGCATCTGAACAAGCCCCAGCCATTGCCGTTCAGTGGCGCTTCTCCTCGCGGGAGGTATTTGGTCACAACCTCATGCAAAATATTTGCATCAATGATCTTATGGTATACCATCAGACCAAATACAAACCCGCATCAATAATCCGATCAAGAACCCGGGAGCCATTCATGAGTTTCGAAATTCGCAAAATCGTCAGCTACCTCGAAGAAACCCTGATCGAAGGTGGCAAAGCCACCGACACGCCGGTGACCATGGTTGGCCTGGCCGTGGTGATGAAGAACCCGTGGCTGGGTCGTGGCTTCGTCGAGGACCTGAAACCGGAGATCCGCGCCAACTGCTCCGATCTGGGCGCCATGATGGTCGAACGCCTGACGGGTCTGATCGGCGGTGCCGACAATATCCAGGCCTATGGCAAGGCTGCGGTGGTCGGTGCCGAAGGCGAAATCGAGCACGCCTCGGCCGTCATCCACACCCTGCGCTTCGGCAATCATTACCGCGACGCGGTGCAAGCCAAGAGCTACCTGAGCTTCACCAACAAGCGTGGCGGTCCGGGCACCTCGATCCAGATTCCGATGATGCACAAGGACGACGAAGGCCTGCGTTCGCACTACATCACCCTGGAAATGCAGATCGAAGACTCACCGCGCGCCGACGAAATCATCGTCGTACTGGGCGCTGCCAACGGCGGTCGTCTGCACCCGCGCATCGGCAACCGCTACATCGACCTGGAAGAACTGGCGGCCGAAAAAGCTCAGTGATGACAGCTGCGACTACTTATAAGGCTTGCAGGAGCGATCCATGATTCGGCTCATCGCTGAACGCACCCCGGCCGGCACCAGTTATCTGGCGACCGGCCAGGGCCACCCCGTGGTGTTGATTCACGGGGTTGGCCTGAACAAGGAAATGTGGGGAGGACAGATCGTCGGCCTGTCCCCTCACTATCGAGTCATTGCTTACGACATGCTCGGCCACGGTGCCAGCCCGCGCCCGGCCCCGGAAACCGGGCTGCCGGGGTTCGCCGAACAACTGCGTGAGTTGCTGGAGCACCTGGGCCTGCCCAGTGCCACGGTCATCGGCTTTTCCATGGGCGGTCTGGTGGCGCGGGCCTTCGCCCTGCACTTCCCTGAGCAGGTGTCGGGCATGGTTATCCTCAACAGCGTGTTCAATCGCAGCGCCGAGCAGCGTGCAGGCGTCATTGCCCGCACCAGCCAGGCTGCCGAGCACGGGCCTGATGCCAATGCTGCCGAAGCGCTGACGCGCTGGTTCAGTCGTGAGTATCAGGCGGCCAATCCGGCACAGATCGCGGCGCTCAGGCAGGTGCTGGCCAACAATGACCCGCAGGGCTACCTGACCTCTTACAAGCTGTTCGCCACCCAGGACATGTACCGTGCCGACGAGCTGGGCGACATCCGCGCACCGACACTGATTGCCACCGGAGAACTGGACCCCGGCTCGACGCCGGACATGGCCCGGCAACTGGCGATGCGCATCCATGGCGCTCAGGTGGCGATACTGGCCGAGCAGCGGCATATGATGCCCGTGGAATCGCCACGCATGGTCAATCAGGTGCTGCTGGACTTTCTCAAGCAGGCAGACGCGCAAAACACTTCGGCAAAGGGGATCGTTGCATGAGCCTTACCCGTTTCCAGATGTGCATCGACGGCCAGTGGGTCGATGCAGTGTCCGGCAAGACCTTCGAAAGCCTCAACCCGGCGCTGGCCCAGCCTTGGGCCGAACTGCCCGATGCGGATGAAGCCGACGTCGAGCGCGCGGTACAAGCAGCCCAGGCAGCGTTCGAAAACCCGGCCTGGCGCACGCTCAGCGCGACCGCACGCGGCAAGCTGCTGCGTCGTCTGGGCGATCTGATCGCCGAGAACAAAGAGCATCTGGCGCAGCTGGAAAGCCGCGACAACGGCAAGCTGATCCGAGAAACCCGCGGTCAGGTCAGCTACCTGCCGGAGTTCTTCCATTACACCGCAGGCCTGGCCGACAAGCTGGAAGGCGGCACCTTGCCGCTGGACAAGCCCGATCTGTTTGCCTACACCGTGCACGAGCCCATGGGCGTGGTCGCAGGGATCATTCCCTGGAACAGCCCGCTGTACCTGACTGCGATCAAGCTGGCGCCGGCATTGGCGGCAGGCAACACCATTGTACTCAAGCCTTCGGAGCATGCCTCGGCGACCATTCTTGAGCTGGCACGTCTGGCCCTCGAAGCCGGCATTCCGCCGGGCGTGGTCAACGTCGTTACCGGTTACGGTCCCAGCACCGGCGCAGCCCTCACCCGCCATCCGCTGGTGCGCAAGATCGCCTTCACCGGCGGTGCAGCCACGGCCCGGCATGTGGTGCGTAGCAGCGCCGAGAACTTTGCCAAGCTGTCACTGGAGTTGGGCGGCAAATCACCGAACATCATCTTCGCCGACGCCGACCTGGACAGCGCCATCAACGGTGCGATCGCCGGTATTTATGCGGCGTCGGGTCAGAGCTGCGTGTCCGGCTCGCGCCTGCTGGTGCAAGACGAGATCTACGACGAGTTCGTCGAACGTCTGGTCGAGCGCGCGCAACGTATCCGCATCGGCAATCCACAGGATGAAAGCAGTGAAATGGGCCCGATGGCTACCGCGCAGCAACTGGCCGTGGTTGAAGGTTTGGTCGCCGATGCACTGGCCGAAGGCGCGCGTCTGCGCACCGGGGGCAAACGTCCTGAACTGGACGGCGATGGCTGGTACTACGAACCCACCCTGTTCGAGTGCGACCGCAATTCAATGAAGATCATGCAGGAAGAAGTCTTCGGCCCGGTGGCGTCGGTGATTCGCTTTAAGGACGAAGCCGAAGCGCTGGCCATTGCCAACGACTCGCAGTTTGGCTTGGCAGCCGGCATCTGGACGCGGGATCTGGGCCGCGCACATCGCCTGGCGCGGGACGTGCGCTGCGGGATCATCTGGGTCAACACCTACCGCGCCGTCTCGGCCATGGCGCCGATCGGCGGCTTCAAGAACAGTGGCTACGGGCGCGAGAGCGGCATCGATTCGGTACTGGCCTACACCGAACTGAAAACGGTGTGGATCAACCTTTCGCAAGCGCCGATGCCCGACCCCTTCGTGATGCGTTAAGAGGCCTTCGACATGATCGAACCCGGAATTTACAAAGAAGTGATGGCCTCGTTTCCCTCTGGGGTCACGGTGGTCACCACTCTGGATCCAGACGGTGGCATGGTCGGCATCACGGCCAGTGCGTTCAGCGCGCTGTCCATTGATCCGGCGCTGGTGCTGTTCTGTCCCAACTACGCTTCGGACACCTACCCGGTGCTGCGCGACAGCAAGCAGTTCGCGATTCACCTGCTGTCCTCGGCGCAGACCGCAGAGGCCTACGCCTTTGCCGGTAAAGGCAAGGACAAGACCAAAGGCATCGAGTGGCATCTGAGTGAATTGGGCAACCCGCTGCTGGGCCCTTCGTCGCAGCCGCAGGCCACGGCGATCATCGAGTGCGAACTGTGGCGCGAGTACGACGGGGGCGATCACGCGATCATCGTCGGCGCGGTGAAACACCTGATCCTGCCCCAGGTGCCGGTCACGCCGATGGTCTATTACCGGGGCAAGCTGGGACCCTTACCGGTTCTGGCGTGAAATCCGCTGATAAAGAGTTGAAATCAAGCCCATCCCGGTGATGGGCTTGCTGGTTGGCGGCACACAGCGTGATAAACTGCGCCACGTTTTGGCCTCAGGGCCACCCCAGTCAACTACATGGCTGCCTGAAATGACAGCGCGCTTGAGCATCGAGCCGCTTTTTTGCACGGACAGCCATCTTCAGAGCGGACTCCATGAAACGCCTGCCACTCGACGACAGCTTCAAGGTCAATCGCAACCCCGTCACCCTGCGGGAAATCGTGCTGGATAAACTGCGCAGCGCGATCATGAATTTTCAACTGCTGCCCGGCGACCGTCTGGTCGAACGCGATCTGTGCGAGCGCCTCGGCGTGAGCCGTACCTCGGTGCGCGAAGCGCTGCGCCATCTGGAATCCGAAGGTCTGGTGGAGTTCGCCGACGCCAAAGGCCCTCGCGTCGCGATCATCACCCTGGAAGACGCCTGCGACATCTATGAGCTGCGTTGCGTGCTCGAAGGCCTGATCGTGCAGTTGTTCACCCTGCGCGCCAAGGCCAAAGACATCCGCGCCCTGGAAAAAGCCCTCAACGAAAACAGCAAGGCGCTGGAACACGGCGAGCTGCAACAGGTGCTCGATTCGGTACAGGGCTTCTACGACGTGCTGCTGGAGGGCTCGGGTAACCACTTCGCCGCCACCCAGTTGCGGCAATTGCAGGCCCGCATCAGCTACCTGCGCGCCACTTCCGTTTCTCAGGAAAACCGTCGCGGCGCGAGCAATCGGGAAATGGAAAAAATCGTCGCGGCGATCAAGAGCGCAGACCCGCTGGCCGCGCATCAGGCGTCGGTCGATCACGTGCGCAGCGCAGCCAAGGTCGCGCTGGATTACCTCAAATCAAAACAGGACGATGGCACCAAGGTGCGCGACATCGTCGAACCCGTGGTTCTGAAGGAACCGCGCATAGGACGCTGAGATGCCTGATCCGCGCTTTTGTCCGCAATGTGGCAGCACTGACCTGGCTCAGCGCACTCCCGAGGGAGACACCCATCAGCGGCTGATGTGCGGAGCTTGCCAGCACGTCCACTATGTCAATCCGAAGATCATCGCCGGCTGCATCATCGAGCGTGAAGGCAAGTACCTGCTGTGCCAGCGCGCGATTCCCCCGCGCCCCGGCACCTGGACATTGCCGGCCGGATTCATGGAGACCGGTGAGACCACCGAGCAGGCAGCGTTGCGCGAGGTCTGGGAAGAAAGCGGTGTGCGCGCCGAAATCCTCTCGCCCTACTCGATTTTCAGCGTGCCGCAGATCAGCGAGGTGTATATCCTGTTCCGCGCCATCGCTCTGGAAGTGACCGGCGAGTTCGGCCCCGAGACCCTCGCCTGCCGGTTCTTCTCCCCTGAAGACATCCCGTGGGACAGCATCTACTACCCCGCCATCCGCCAAATCCTTGAGCGTTACATCACCGAGCGTCAGGCCGGGGTGTACGGGATCTATGTCGGCAATGACGATACCGGGAAAATCCATTTCATTCGTTGATCGTTAAAAGCGCCACGGTCAGGTCTGGGGGAGCGAATCCATTCGTGATTGGCCATCTCAGCCGGTAGAGCTCTGGGGCCTGTGAACGCGCATCGCGAATGAATACGGTTGCTCAGGGTGTGAGCCCTTTCTGGATAAGCCCTACCCCTCGAAACCCTCGACAATCACGATCTCCGCCTGAGCCACGCCGTGCCTGTGGCTCATCGCTTCCTGATACTCGGCAGAGTGGTAACAGGCCAGCGCCTGTTCGTAGGATTCAAACTCGATGATCACGGTACGCTGCGGCGTCTTGCGCCCTTCCAGCGCCTCGGCACGACCGCCGCGGGCCAGGAATTTGCCGCCGTAGCGGGCAAACGCCGCCGGACCGCGCTGAGTGTATTCGGCGTATTGCACCGGGTGGGTGACGTCTACGTGGGCAATCCAGTAAGCCTTCATCGCACGCTCGCTCTTTATCAATGAATAGGGTTTCAACTCAGTCAAATCTGTGAAATATTCTGTCTTATGGTATACCAGTATTTTTGACAATAAAACAGAGACTCAGCGTATGGCGTTCGACCGCATCGAAGACATCATCCAAGACTACCGCCAAGGCAAGATGGTCCTGCTGGTCGATGACGAAGACCGGGAAAATGAAGGCGACCTCCTGCTTGCGGCCGAGTGCTGCACCCCTCAGGCCATCAGCTTCATGGCCAATGAAGCGCGCGGATTGATTTGCCTGACGCTGACTGACGATCACTGTCAGCGCCTGGGCCTGGAGCAGATGGTGCCCAGCAATGCCAGCGTGTTCTCGACCGCCTTTACCGTGTCCATCGAAGCGGCAACCGGGGTTACCACCGGTATTTCCGCCGCTGATCGTGCCCGCACCGTGCAAGCGGCGGTTGCCGCTGACGCCAGGCCTGAAGACCTGGTACAACCCGGTCATATCTTCCCGCTGCGCGCTCGCGAAGGCGGCGTACTGAACCGCGCCGGGCACACCGAAGCCGGTTGCGACCTGGCACGCCTGGCCGGTTTTACCCCGGCATCGGTCATCGTCGAAGTGATGAACGACGACGGCACGATGGCTCGTCGTCCCGAGCTGGAGCGCTTCGCAGCCCGACACGGCATCCGCATCGGCACCATCGCTGACCTCATCCATTACCGTTTGAGCACCGAACACACCATCGTGCGCATTGGCGAACGCGAGCTGCCGACGGTGCATGGCACTTTCCGCCTGATCAGTTACGAAGATCGCATCGAAGGCGGCGTGCACATGGCAATGGTCATGGGCGAGGTGCGGCGTGACGACCCGACGCTGGTGCGGGTGCATGTGGTCGACCCGCTGCGTGATCTGGTCGGCGCCCAATACAACGGCCCGACCAACTGGACATTGTGGGCCGCCCTGCAAAAGGTCGCCGAAGAAGGTCGCGGCGTCGTTGTGGTGCTGGCCAATCACGAGTCCTCCCAAGCGCTGCTCGAACGCATCCCGCAGCTGACCCAGGTGCCCCGGCAATACACCCGCTCGCAGTCACGCATTTATTCGGAAGTCGGCACCGGAGCGCAAATCCTGCAAGACATTGGCGTGGGCAAGCTGCGCCATCTCGGGCCCCCGCTCAAGTATGCGGGACTCACTGGGTATGATCTGGAAGTGATTGAAAGCATTCCGTTTCCTGGCTGACATAACCCGCCATTCGCACACCGTTTCGCCGGTCATCAGCGTTCAGCCCCATAAACACTGGGGGTCTTACCTGCACACACAACCAAAATACCAGGCGCCAGGGACGGCAAAGTACATGCGGAAATCTTGAAATACCCTAATATGACATTCCGTATGCCGATGAATTTTCAGTCAGGTGCGCCTGCATGGGACAGCACAACAGTTGGAGAAGTACTTTTCCTCGCTCAGAGCCAGACCTGCGCAGTGCTCACGCAAAGCACAGTGAGCATGACCGTCAAGGCGCCGCCGCTGACAGGCCTCTGAAGACCGGCGCCCAGGTGCGCGTACGCTGGGCCACTGCCGATGCGTGCGTGTATACGCAATGGGCCGAAAGCGACCTGAACAAGGTCACCGGTGCACGCTGATCCTGTACGCAACTGTATGTAGACAATAGCCCCTCACAAACAAACAGACGCCGCTTGTCTCGACTTGAGAAAGCGGCGTTGTGCTTCTTCATCCGCACATGCCCTGAATGCCGCTGACGCTTGAGCACCAGGGGTGAAGGATGAACTTGAAGAAGAGCCATAAAGCAGTGGGAGTGAGCATGCCCACTCCCACCGCAGATGTTTCAAGTGACACCGCTTCAAACCTTGCCTCAGTCAGCAAACCCCAATGGCTTCGCTTTGTCCTGCTCCACGCGCCCGCGAGTCGCCAGGCAGTAGTACAGCGGGCAAGTCACCAGCAGTCCTGCCAGCCATGACAGGTCGACGCCCTCCAGGTAGTTGGCGTATGGCCCGACATACAGCGCAGTGTTGGCAAACGGCAGCTGCACGATGATGCCAACGAAGTACGCGATGATCGCGTGGGGGTTGAAGCGTCCGTAGATCCCGCCGTCAGCGCTGAAGATCGAGGCGATGTCATAGTTGCCGCGCTTGATCAGGTAGAAGTCGATCAGGTTGATCGAAGCCCACGGTACCAGCACGATCAGCAAGGTCAGGATCAGGTTGATGAACTGCGAGATGAAGTCGCCGGAGGCGCCGACCGCCGTGATGCAGCAACCCGTCAGAATCACACTGGCCAGCGCCACACGCACCTTGATGCTCGGTGTCCAGTTGCCGGCGAAGGTCTGGATCGAGGTCACGATCGAGAGCACCGCGCCGTACAGGTTCAGCGCGTTGTGGCTGATGATGTTGAGCAGAAACAGCAGCATCAGAATCGGCCCGAGAAAACCCGTAGCCTGTTTCACCGCGTCCATCGCCTGGGTGCCTTCAGGTGTCGCGAGCACCGCCACCGCACCGAAGCTGAACGACAGGATCGTGCCCAGTGTCGCGCCGAAATACGTCGCCCAGAAAGGCTTGGCGATGCCGATGTCGCAAGGCAGGTAGCGCGAATAGTCCGACACGTACGGCGAAAAGCTGATCTGCCAGATGATCCCCAGACAAATCGTCGCCAGCCAGCCGGAAAGGTTGAAGCTGCCGCGACTGAAAAAGTCCTGCGGTAGGTTCTGGCTGAACATCATGATGAACCCGGCCAGCAATGCTGCACCCATGACCCAGGTGCCGACGCGGTTGAGGGTATGGATGAAGCGATAGCCGATCACCCCGATGGCGGTTGCGCTCAGTGCGCCAATGACCACGCCGACCGGCAGCGGCACCCCAGGCAGCATCCCGTGAATCGACTGCCCGGCCAGGACGATGTTGGAGATGAAAAAACCCACGTAAATCAGGGCGGCAAAGAACACGATCAGTAATGCGCCGTAGCGACCGAACTGGCCCCGGCTCTGCACCATCTGCGGGATGCCCATGCGCGGGCCCTGTGCCGAGGCCAGTGCGATCACCACGCCACCGATCATGTGACCGATCGCGATTGCGATCAGCCCCCAAAGCAGATTCAAGTGGAACACCTGAACCACCATCGCCCCGGTGACGATGGGCAGTGGCGCGATATTGGTACTGAACCACAACGTGAACAGGTCGCGCGCCTTGCCATGGCGTTCAGCCAGGGGCACGTAGTCGACGGTGTGATTCTCAATCAAGGGTGCAGCGTTGCCGCCGTTTGAATCGGAAGTAGTCATCGTTTCGCCTATTTCTTGTCTTTGTGCGTAGCTAAAACCATGAAGCGAAGCCGGTGAACCGAAGATCCCGATGCCGCTTTCGACGTCGTAAACACTTCCATGCTGTCACGAGCGCGACCACCATATTATGGTATGCCAACATTTTACAACGGGTAGGACGGGTATTTGCAGCGATTGAAAGAGGCAGAAGCGATCTGAAAAACCGGTTCAGCACTGTCTGGAACGCCGTTCTGCAGTGCGTTGAGACTCTTTTAAAAACACCCTCCGGCCTTGCGGCAAGGACAAAAAATGCTTGCAAGGCAGGTATTACGGTATACCATCAGACACACAAAACAGATCACTCTTCTCGACAAGGCCACCGTCCGCAGAGGTCGCAATATGATTGACGCAAACATTTATAAGAACGTCATGGGCTCCTTCCCTTCCGGCGTGACAGTGATCACCACGCTTAACGACGACGGCGAAGTGGTCGGCCTGACCGCCAGTGCTTTCAGCTCGCTGTCGATGGACCCACCGCTGGTGCTGTTTTGCCCCAATTACAGCTCCGACTCGTACCCGACCCTGATCAAGAACAAGCGCTTTGCCATTCATCTGCTGTCCGGCACCCAGCAAAGCGAAGCCTATGCCTTCGCCCGCAAAGGCAAGGACAAGGCCGCCGGTCTTGAGTGGACGCTAAGTGAACGAGGCAACCCGCTGCTGGCGAACGCCACGGCGATCATCGAATGCGAGTTGTGGCGAGAATACGAAGGCGGCGATCACGCGATCATGGTCGGGGCGGTGAAGAACCTTATCCTGTCCGAGCAGCCCGCCAGCCCGATGGTGTACTGCCGGGGCAAAATGGGCGCCCTGCCCGCTCTGGCTTGAAGCACACCGACACCAGGCATTACGGTATACCGAAAAACGCCGGACCGTTTCACAGCGCATGGCCAGAATAAATCCGAGGTAAGCGTCATGAAATTTTCGTTGTTCGTACACATGGAACGCTGGGACGACTCAGTGAGCCACCGCCAGCTGTTCGAAGACCTGACCGAATTGACCCTGATGGCCGAACAAGGCGGCTTCAGCACGGTCTGGATCGGCGAACACCACGCCATGGAATACACCATTTCCCCGAGCCCGATGCCGCTGCTCGCTTACCTGGCGGCAAAGACCACCACCATTCACCTGGGCGCTGGCACCATCATCGCGCCGTTCTGGCACCCGCTGCGGGTGGCTGGCGAATGCGCACTGCTGGACGTGATCAGCAATGGCCGCATGGAAGTCGGGCTGGCCCGTGGCGCCTACCAGGTCGAGTTCGATCGCATGGCCGGCGGCATGCCCGCTTCAGCCGGTGGTCAGGCCCTGCGTGAGATGGTCCCGGTGGTCAAGGCGCTGTGGCAGGGTGACTACGCTCACGACGGTGAAATCTGGAAATTCCCTACCTCCACCAGCGTGCCCAAACCGGTAAAGACTCCACCGATGTGGATCGCCGCCCGCGACCCGGATTCGCACAACTTTGCGGTCAAGAACGGCTGCAACGTGATGGTCACACCGCTGATGAAAGGCGACGAAGAAGTCGTCGATCTGAAGAACAAGTTCGAAGCTGCGCTGGCGAATAATCCTGACGTGCCGCGCCCGCAACTGATGGTCCTGCGGCACACCCACGTGCATGCGGACAATGACCCTGAAGGCTGGAAAGTCGGCGCCAGAGCGATCTCGAAGTTCTACCGCACGTTCGACGCCTGGTTCGGCAACAAGACCACGCCGGTCAACGGCTTTCTCGCGCCGAGCCCGGAAGAGAAATTCGCCGAGCGTCCCGAGTTCGCCCTGGAAAGCCTGCACAAGACCGCCATGATCGGCACGCCGGAAGAGATTATTCCGCGCATCAAGTATTACCAGGAACTGGGCGTCGACGAATTCAGCTTCTGGTGCGACAACAGCTTGCCCCATGCCGAGAAGAAAAAATCCCTGGCGTTGTTCATCAAGCACGTGGTGCCAGCGTTTCGCTGATTGATTCAGAGTGCAAAGCCCGGCCAAAGACCGGGCAATGTGCGCAGGTGTGCAGCGCGCGCATCAGCGGGGTTCCGGGGCACTGCGGTGAGCACAGACTTGCGCGAGAAAGCCTGCAGGCCTGAGCGATCCCACGCCTGCAGCAATCAATTGAGTTAACCGAACAACGCTTGAATCTGCGGGTAACCCAGGGAACTCTGGGTCACTGTCTCCGAGCGCCCATTTTCAAGGAAATCACGACCCAGCTGTTCGGCAAGGCTCAATACGCTCTGCGCGACGCTGGCCCCGGCACTCAGGCGGCGCACGCCCAGTTTCGCCAGTTCATCCGCCGCCGGCAGCCCGGCCCGGGCCAGCACGTTGATCGGCAGGTCGATGCCCTGAACGATGGTCTTGATTTCTTCAACCTCGACCAGCGCAGCGACGAAAAGACCATCGGCACCGGCCTGCTGATACAGTTGACCACGCTTCAAGGTTTCCTCCACCCGCAGCTCTTCGGTCACCAGACTCGCCAGGTATACGTCAGTGCGCGCGTTGATGAACACCTCCAGCCCGCTGTTGGCCGCCATGTTCTTGATCGCCTCGATCTTGCGCGCCAGCCGTTGCGGATCGTCGGAACCGTCTTCCAGATTGACGCCCACCGCGCCGACGTCCAGTACTCGCTTGACGTTTTCCGCGACCGTCTGCGGATCGTCCGAATAACCATTTTCGAGGTCCACGGTCAGCGGTACTTTGATCAGCCGGGCGATGTGGGCGGCGACGCCGACAGACATTTCAATCGCAAACACCCGCCCATCGGCATAGCCCTGGGACCACGCCACCCCGGCGCTGGTGGTGGCAATGGCTGTCGCGCCGAGACTTTCGAACAGGCGCGCGCTCCCGGCATCCCAGGCATTGGGCAGGCGCAGAACGGAGGATTGATGGTGCAGGTCACGAAAGGTCTTGGCAGAAGCAGGCATTTTCATCTCCATTGAGTGGCGTGCACGCACATGATCCGTGACAGCAGGCTCATATGCCTGGCCGACACATGCAGAGGTTCAGCCCCTTTTCGCGAAGACCTGAACAGCCACGGCTTGCAATGCGTGGCTGAGTCTAGAACAGCGAGGTCTGGATCGGCAGAGGATTTTGCGTGCGTCTTTTCACAAGCGTCGGCACGCCGCCTTCCAGCGTCAACAGCATTTGCTTGGTTGTCAGCCCACCGGCAAAACCGGTCAGCGCCCCGGAACTGCCAATCACCCGATGACAAGGAGCGACGATGGAAATCGGGTTCCGGCCATTGGCCGCTCCCACTGCGCGCACGGCTGCGGGGTTACCGATCTGAATGGCAATCTGCAGATAACTACGGGTCTCCCCAAAGGGGATCGTCAGCAACGCCTGCCAGACCTGTTTCTGAAACTCGGTGCCGTGAAATTCCAGCGCCAGATCAAAATAGCTGCGGGCTCCGGCGAAGTATTCGGCCAATTGCTGTTCGGCGCGGTTGAGGATTGCGCTGCCCCGGTCTTCACTCATGGCGCCAAGCAACACTCGGTTGGGCCGATCGTTTTCCCAGAGGATGGCCGCCAGTGCCGACCCTTTGGCGATCAGTTTCAGCTGGCCCACCGGAGAGTCGATGAAGCGGTAAGTGAAGGTCATGGCAAGGCTCCTTGTCTTCGCGATGAGCCCATACTAACGGTCCCGAGATTTAGATCCACCCGGTTCTTGCGTTCGAATTCGCGTCTATCCGCCCTTGGCCTTGCCTGCCACATCCGCCGCCGAACTCCAGATGTGCAGGGCGGCATAGGCGCGCCACGGTTTCCACGCTTCGGCACGCGCCTTGTGTAACGTCAGGCGGGTCAGACTCGGGTCCTGCAACGTCATCAGATTCATCAGCACCAGATCCGAAGCCGGCCAGGCATCCGGGTCGCGCCAGGCACGCATGGCGATGTACTCGACAGTCCAGGGACCGATGCCGGGCATGGCCAATAACTGACGACGCAACTCAGCCACATCGCCTTGACTGACCTTTATTGGAATTTCGCCACTGGCCACCGCTGCCGCCACGCGTTGCAGGGTTTGCACCCGCTTGCCGGGCATGCCGATCTTGTCCAGATCGACCCGCGCCAGCGCATCGGGGGTGGGAAAGCGCCAACCCAATTGATCGAACGGACTGTCGGGAACCTGAACCCCTGCCCTTTGCACCAGCCGACCGACGATGGTGGTGGCGCCCTTCACACTCACCTGCTGGCCGACGATGGTGCGTACCATCAGCTCGAACCCGGAAAACGCCCCCGGCACACGCAGTCCGGGCCGTCGCCGCACTAACGAAGCCAGCCACGGATCGGTGGACAGGCAAGCGTCGATCTCATTCGGCATGGCGTGCAGATCGAACATATGCGAAATCGGCTCGACCAGGTCATCGATATGGCGGCTGACCTCGCCATGCACAGTCGCCACCAAATGATCACCCTGTGGCGCCATCGCCACCGACAGCGTTCCAAGACTGCCTTTGAACTCGATATTGCGCAGGTACGCGCCATCAATCACCGCCTCCACGCCCGCTGTCATGCGCGCAGCGAAGAAGTCGAGCATGCGCTGCCAGTCGAAGGGAGGGTTGAACGGTAAGAGGCGGGTGGCCTGGGGGTAAAGGGTTTCTGGCATATGTAAGATTCGGCAGCGATCAGAGTGGCTGAACGCTAACGCAGTCACCGGCGCAATACAAAAGTCATTCTGTGCGCGCCTTCCGGGCGCGCCGCAGGACCTGGGGGAGTTTTGAGGATTTTCCGGACCTTTTTACGAAACTGAGTCCGTAGAGGCTTGATGCCTTATGTCGGACACCCTACTGCCCCGTCGTTCAGGTTCTGTTTGTGATTTTCGTACTGCAACGTGGCTTTGCCGTCATTCCATTTCAGGGTCAGGACCAGCACTGAGTCGAAGTCGTCTCCCATCCAGTCCTTGACCAGTGTGAGGTCCTCGCCCGACGCTTCCTGAGCAACCTTGTTGATCAGTTCCGGCAGATAGCCGTGGGACCAGGCGGTGTAGATCGTGGCGTCGTGGTATTTGTCGCGCGTCAGCTCGTCGGCCAGATCACTGGTGTCATTGGCGGCGAAATCGATGTTGATCGGCAGGCCGAGTTTGATTGCGCTGGGGCCGACGGTCATCAGAGGCCGCAGATAGCTGTACGACTGATCGCCATCCCCTTCCTCCACATGGCGGCTCGGATTGGCAGCAAAGATGAAGTCGGCCTTGCCAAAGGTCTGCGGCAATACGGTGGACAGGTCGATGGCGCGATTCAAGCCCTGGCAATTCAATTGGCCAAGGCCCAGGTCGGGCTTCTCGGCGTGTCGCAGAAAAACCAGGGTCTGCGTGCCGTTCTTGGGATCGGCATGAACCGACCTGCCCGCACTGAACCAGAACACCGCTGAACAGATCAGCAGAATCGGCAAGAGGAAATAGGCAATACGCTGCAGGGCGGAAGAAGAAGCCGGGGGTTTGAAAAAGGTCATGATGGCCTGGGTTCTGATGATGCGTGAGGGGCGTAGTGCCCTTTGCAACGTCCTTGTGAACTGGCATTTCGCTAGCAGATGCAGCCTATCGAAGCTTTATGTCCGTATGAGGAATGCCCATCAGATATGAAATAACTTCAGAGGTTGCATGCAAACCGCTGATTTGCCGAATTAATCGCCCGACGGTATGTAAGCAAATGTACCAAAGCCACTAGGCAGTGACCTCGGGTGCCTTGTACCGGCTGCACGCCAGGGCGCTGACGACCACTGCGATACCCGCCAGGCTGTAGATCCAGGACGGCGATGCAAGGGGCAGCAACACCCCGGCCAGCAAGGGGCCTACGCCGGCGCCGACATCACGCCAGACGGCATTCCCCGCCAGCGCCTGAACCCTGCCCACCCCCGGATTGCGCTCGGCGACAAGGGTTGTGACCAGCGGCAATTGCAGTGCACGCAAAATCAGCACTGCGCCTGCGCCGACAATCAGCCAGTGAAAACCAAATGCGGTGAGGGCCAGCGTGGTCAGCGCCGAAAACAGCACAAGCATGCGCACCGCGCCATAGCTGGCGGCAGCCCGACCACCCAACGGGCTGAGGAGCATTTCCGAGACGTAACGCAGGGCCAGCAACACGCCGGCGATGAACACCGCGTTGCCGCCGAGCACTGACTGCGCCTGCAACGACAGACCAAAAATGAACAGCCCGTCCAGCGCAACGCCTTCTATGAAGGACCACAGTGCGACACTGTCCGGAGCCTTGAAGCGGCGTCCATTAGCACTCGGCATGGCATGGGGAATAGCGGGCAACCCTTTGGCGATCAGCAATCCGGCCAGAGAGAAGAATGCCAGGATCAGGAAGATCACCCGTGGTCCGAAGTACAGGCTGATCAACGCCCCTATCGGCAAAGCCAGCATGGGGCCGACCGCGATGATTGCCCGGGAGGTGCCCGATCTGCGCGCTGCGCCCGCAGGATCCGACGTCGCCAGCGCTTGAGTCGACAGGTTCAGCGCGGCATAACTCAGCCCCCAGCCCAGCCGCAGGATCAGCAACCACCAAAACCCCGAGATGAAGGAATTGCCCAGCGCGCAGATCATCGAGACAGTCGCCGCCAGCATCACTGCTGCCCGGTCGCCACGACTCGCGTAAAACCGCACCACATAGCTGTAGCCGAAGATGCGCACCAGGCGGTTGGCGGCGAGCAGTATGCCGGCTTCGGCCAGACTGATACCAAATGCATCGGCATTCATCGGCAGCAACAGGTACAGCAGGACATCGCTTGGCAGGCAAAAACTCAGCACGGTTGCTGAACGGCGGGAAGCTGAATCGGCATCTCGGGCAGTGGCGGACATGCGCAGACCATTCCTGTAACACAAATGAAAGACGCAGGATGCAGACGGCTGGCGCAGCTGACAACTGTTTTGATCCCGCCTCGCAGGTCTCGATAACTAGGCAGGGCGGCACTTCGCAGGCGTTATCAGCCAGTAATCCGCACAGCCAACGCGCCCTGTTTATCCAGCAACAGCGATTCAACAGAACGTTTTTCAAGCAACTTCTGCAACAGCGTCGTTCTCCTGAAAACACCCAATCGAAAGCGGAAACCGCTCATGGCACAGAGCCTGCATTATTCCATTTACGCAGGCTGACTCGCGCTGACTGCTGGTTTCGAAATAAGCAGTTCCGTGCAGCTTTCACTCCCTTGACTGGACTTGATCATGACCGCCTTCCCTCGCCTGCCTGCCTCATTGAAACGCCTTGCCGGGGTGCTAGCCCTGACGTTGCACCCCCTCACCCAAGCTGCTGAAGCGCCACCTGCTGAAGTCCATCTGGACTACGCCTATTACTCCCCCGTCAGCCTGGTGCTCAAACATTTCGGCTGGTTGGAAGCAGCGCTGCCAGACACAAAAGTCAGCTGGGTCTTCAGTCAGGGCAGTAACCGTTCGCTGGAATACCTGAACAGCGCAGGCGTCGATTTCGCGTCTTCGGCGAGCCTGTCTGCGGTACTGGCCCGCGCCAACGGCAGCCCGATCAAATCGGTCTACGTTTACAGCCGCGCAGAATGGACCGCGCTGGTGGTGCGCAAGGATTCACCGCTGAACAGCGTGGCCGATCTCAAAGGCAAGAAGATTGCCGCCACCAAGGGCACCGACCCTTACCTGTTTACCCTGCGCGCGCTGCAGCAGGCCAAACTGACCAAGGACGACGTCGAGCTGCTGCACCTGCAACACCCGGACGGCCGAATCGCTCTGGAGAAAGGCGATGTCGACGCCTGGGCCGGTCTCGACCCGCACATGGCCGCCAGCGAAATCCAGGCCGGTTCGCGCTTGCTGTATCGCAACAAGGACTTCAACAGCTACGGCGTGGTCAGCGTGACCGAGCGCTATGCCAAGGAACACCCGGATGCGATCAAGACGGTGATCGGCGCCTATGAAAAAGCCCGTGAGTGGTCGCTGAAAAACCCCGACGAGTTCGCCCGATTGCTGGCCACCGAATCCGGCCTGCCGCTGGACGTCGCCAAATTGCAGCTGACCCGTACCGACCTCAGCACCCCGCAACTGACGGACAAGGACGTGACGGCGTCCAAAGCCGCGGCGCCGATTCTGGTTTCCGAGGAACTGGTGCGCAAAGGCACGAATGTCGATCAGGTCATTGACCAGTTGATCGATCCCGCTTTCGGTAATGCAGTCATCGGCAAGCCATGAGCGATTACAGAGTTCAGGTACTGAGTTGCGAAGAGATCACAGCACCTGCGCAATCCGCGACACCGCGCCGCTGGCGCGTACGCCTTAAGGGCTTGATCGTGCCTGTGGCGATCCTGCTGGTGCTGGAAATTGCGGTACGCATTGGCTGGGTGCAGTCCTACCAGATGCCTGCGCCCAGCGAGATCTTTTCAACGCTGACCGATCTGGCCAATGGTGCGCTGTGGAAGCACATCGGGGCCAGCCTTGTGAGGGTGCTGAGCGGGTTTGCGATCGGTGCGGGTCTGGCGTTGCTGTTCGCCGCCTGGGTGGGCCTAAGCCGCGAGGCCGAAGCCTACCTGGAACCGACTTTCGCTGGCCTGCGTTCGATTCCAAGCTTGGCCTGGGTGCCATTGCTGTTGCTATGGCTAGGGATCGGCGAGACGTCGAAAATTGTCCTGATCGCCATCGGTGCGTTTTTTCCCGTCTACCTCAATGGCGTCGCGGCCATTCGTGGGATTGATCGCAAGCTAGTCGAAGTCGGCAAGATGTACCGCTTCAGCCAGTGGCAGATGATTGTGCATCTGTTTCTGCCCGCCGCCCTGCCCGGCCTGTTCACCGGATTGCGCTCGGGATTGAGCCTGGCCTGGATGTTTCTGGTGGCGGCCGAGCTGATCGCCGCCACCAAGGGCCTTGGTTACCTGCTCAGCGATGGGCGGGAGACATCGCGCCCGGACATCGTGCTGGCGGCCATCATCGTCCTCGCGTTGTCGGGCAAACTCAGCGATGGCGTACTGGCGATGCTGGAGAAGCGATTTCTGGCATGGCGCGATACGTTCAAAGGTCAAGGCTGATCCGAAGCCTGCCACAAATGCCACCAGTTGCTTCTGGCCAGTGGCCGTAGGAACTCTGCCGGGGGGGTGCCTACGACAACGGCCCGGAATCAATAGCAGACGGCGTCGACCATCCACTGATGGCGTCAGCCCTGAGGTCACCTTTCATCCAATCCCACGTTGACGACGCCCACGCTTTGATGTTTCCCTGAAACCGGTTTCAGAGCAGCAACCTGCGCTATAGCGTCAAGCCTGCTGATAATTCCAATAAGGTTCAGGCCGTGAACAGTATCTCCACCCCGACGCGGACCCGCGTCACCATGAACGACGTCGCCGATCTGGCCGGCGTATCAAAAGCCAGCGTCTCCCGGTTCATCGGTGAAGACCGTCAACTGCTCTCCGAGTCCATCGCCCGCCGCATCGAGCAGGCCATCGACACCTTGGGTTATCGTCCCAACCAGATGGCCCGTGGCCTGAAGCGCGGTCGTACCCGGCTGATCGGCATGCTGGTGGCCGACATCCGCAATCCCTACTCCATTGCCGTGATGCACGGCGTCGAAACCGCTTGTCGCAAACACGGCTACAGCCTGGTGGTGTGTAACACCGATCGGGACCACGAGCAGGAGCGTTTGCATCTGCAGGCGCTGCGTTCCTACAACATCGAGGGCCTGATCGTGAACACCCTCGGTCATCACCTTGGCGAGTTGCGCGAACTGCACAGCGAGCTGCCGATGGTACTGGTGGATCGCAAGGTCGATGAGCTGGAAAGCGATCTGGTCGGGTTGGACAACGTCGCTACGGTGGCTCAAGCGCTGGATCACCTGCAGCAGGCGGGCTACCGCGACATCCTGATGGTCACGGAACCACAGGACGGCACCAGTTCGAGAGTCGAGCGCGTCGACGCCTTCTCCGCCAACCTTGCTAACCGTCCCGACATGCGCGGTCAAGTCTGCGAAACCGGTGAAACGCTCCACAGTGCGCTGCGCACGTTCCTCGATCAGCATGGGCACGGCCCCAAGGCGCTGTTTACTGGCAACGGTATCGCGACCCTGAGCACCACACGCCTGCTGCACGAGCTGGGCTGCCACCTGTTCGATGACATTGGGCTGATCGCCCTTGACGAGCTGGATTGGTATCCCTTGGTCGGCAGCGGCATCACTTCCCTTGCCCAACCCACCCACGACATCGGTGTCACTGCCTTCGAATGCCTGCTCAGTCGGCTGCGCGGCGACCCGGAACCTGTGCGGGTATACGACTTTCCTGCTCAGCTGATCGTGCGCGGCTCTACGCGACGACGACGATCCTGAGCTGAAGCGTCCGGGCTAATCTTCGGGCCAGCCGCAGTCAGCGCCGCAAGTCAGCAGCCCTGTTTTTTTGGCGAACTTTTTTCGAGTTCGTCAGTTCGAAGCAAAATGAAACCGGTTTCAGAGGATAAAAATAATGAGCCGATTCCCCGTTGCCATCAGCCTGGGCGCCTTTGGTGCCGACCTCGTACGTGAGCGCGGCCAAGCCAGCTTCATTGCGTTGCTGGTGGAGGCCGGCGTCACCCGCATTGAGCTGCGCGAAGAACTGTTCACTACAAACCTTGCCGACGAAAATTTCCCGGCACTGGCCGAAGCCATTCGTGCGCAAGGTCTGGAATGCTTGTACTCGGCGCCTCTGGAGTTGTGGATCGAAGGCCAGAATGCACCCAATGCGCAACTGCAACCTACGCTGGAGCGCGCAGCTGCCTGTGGCGCCGCGTGGTTGAAGGTTTCCCTCGGCCATTTCACCGACGACAGTGACGTCGCCGCGCTGGCTGATCGCCTGGCGCGGCACGAGGTGCACTTGCTGGTGGAAAACGATCAGACGCCACAAGGCGGCACTGTGCAACCGCTGACCCGTTTCTTCGCACGGGTAGAAGCCCTGCAAATGCCCATTGGCATGACCTTCGATATCGGCAACTGGCTGTGGCAGGCGCAATCGGCCAGCGCGGCGGCGCTTCAACTCGGGCGCTACGTCCAATACCTGCATTGCAAGGCGGTTTCGCGCAATGCCGCCGGCAAACTCATTGCTGTGCCGCCGGGTCAGAGCGATCTGCACCTGTGGGAGCAATTGTTGAAGCACATGCCGGTCGGCCTGCCCCGCGCAATCGAATACCCCCTGCAAGGCGATGATCTGCTGCAGGTGACACGCCTGCAGGTCCAGACCCTCGCCCGGCTCGGAGCTGCCCTGCATCAGCCCAACCTCACCCCGACGCTGGAGGCCGTGAGCCATGTCTGAGATCGATATTCTCTCCTTCGGCGAGACCATGACCATGCTGGTCGCCGAACAGAGCGGTAACCTGGCCGCTGTCAGGCACTTCGAAAAACGCATCGCAGGGGCCGACAGCAATGTTGCCATCGGCCTGTCACGCCTGGGCTTCAAGGTGGCATGGCTGAGCCGTGTGGGTCACGACTCCATGGGCCGTTTCGTGACGGACAGCCTGACGGCAGAGGGCGTCGATTGCAGCCATGTGGCGATTGACCCTGCGCACCCCACCGGCTTTCAGTTCAAGTCCCTGGAGCTCGACGGTGCAGACCCGGTGGTCGAGTATTTCCGCAGGGGCTCGGCGGCCAGTCATCTGTCAGTCAATGACATCGTTCCTGATCTGCTCAAGGCGCGGCACCTGCACGCCACCGGCATTCCGGCAGCGCTATCGGACAGCTGCCGGGAGCTGTCCCAGGTGTTGATGACGCAAATGCGCGATGCCGGTCGCAGCGTCTCGTTTGACCCCAACCTGCGGCCTTCACTGTGGTCGAGTCAGGCGCTGATGATTCGTGAGGTCAACCACCTTGCCAGCCTCGCGCACTGGGTTATGCCAGGCATGGCCGAAGGCGAATTGCTGACCGGCTTCGACACCCCGGCCGATATCGCCAGCTTCTATCTGGACCTGGGCGTTGAAGCCGTAGTGATCAAGCTCGGCGCCAAAGGCGCGTATTACCGCACGCAACTGAATGAGGCTTTCGTGCCCGGCGTCGTCGTGCCCAAGGTGATCGACACCGTCGGCGCGGGCGATGGCTTCGCTGTGGGCGTGATCAGTGCGCTGCTGGAAAATCTTGATTTCGCTCAAGCCACCGGCCGGGGCAACTGGATCGGCAGCCAGGCCGTTCAAAGCCGCGGCGATATGGAGGGCTTGCCGACCTTGGCCGAACTGCGTGCCGGCCAAGCGCAACCGGCAGCCCGACGACACAGCGCCTGACCGATCGTGAAAGGTTTGTCCCTATCACCTGCTGCGACAAGAACAACACCCTCAGGGAGTCCGACATGGAAAAGCTACTCGAAACCGTAAAGCACGCGGGTCTCAAACGCCGTTGGCTGCTGATCATGCCCATCGTGTTCATCACTTACAGCCTGGCCTACCTGGACCGCGCCAACTATGGCTTTGCCACTGCTTCGGGCATGGCCGAGGACCTGAACATCACCCCCGGCATGTCGTCGTTGCTGGGGGCGCTGTTCTTCCTCGGTTACTTCTTCTTCCAGGTGCCCGGCGCAATTTACGCGCAAAAGAAAAGCGTGAAAAAGCTGATTTTTGTCAGTCTGATTCTCTGGGGCGCTTTGGCGACGCTCACCGGGATCGTCTCCAACGCCTACATGCTGATCGGCATCCGCTTCATGCTCGGCGTCGTCGAAGCGGCCGTGATGCCCGCCATGCTGGTGTACCTGTGCTACTGGTTCACCAAGGCCGAGCGCTCGCGGGCTAACACTGTGCTGATCCTCGGCAATCCAGCGACCATGCTGTGGATGTCGGTGGTGTCCGGCTATCTGGTGGCGCATTTCAGTTGGCGCTGGATGTTCATCGTTGAGGGCATCCCGGCGGTGGTCTGGGCCTTTATCTGGTGGCGTCTGGTGGATGAACGTCCGGCTCAGGCCAAATGGCTGACGGCGCAAGAGAAAACCGAACTGCAGTCACGGCTGGACGCAGAGCAAGTCGGTATCAAGCCAGTGAAAAATTACGCCCAGGCCTTCCGCTCGCCCAAGGTTCTGCTGTTGGCCGCTCAGTATTTTTGCTGGAGCATCGGCGTTTACGGCTTTGTGCTGTGGCTGCCGACCATCATCAAGAAAGGCATGCAGATGGACATGGTCGAAGCGGGCTGGCTGTCCGCGCTGCCCTACCTGGCGGCGGTGATTGGCATGATCGTGGTGTCGTGGGGATCGGACAAATTACAGAAGCGCAAACTGTTCGTCTGGCCTCCTTTACTGCTGGCTGCAGTTGCCTTCTATGGCTCCTATGCGCTGGGCACCGATCACTTCTGGTGGTCCTACTCGTTACTGGTGATTGCCGGTGCCTGCATGTACGCACCCTATGGCCCGTTCTTCGCCATCGTGCCGGAAATCCTGCCCTCCAACGTCGCGGGTGGCGCCATGGCATTGATCAACAGCCTCGGCGCACTGGGCTCGTTCGCAGGCTCCTACCTGGTCGGCTACCTGAATGGCGTAACCGGGACCTTGAGCGCCTCGTACCTGTTCATGAGCGGCGCGCTGCTGGTGTCGGTGGTACTGACGCTGTTGCTCAAACCGGATAACCGCGCACAGCCAGTGGGCGATGAGACAAATGTACATCGCACCGCTGCGCATCCTTGACTGGAAAAACCCTGATGAAAAAGCAAGTTGTGCTGTACAAGAAACTCTCCCCGCCTCTGATAGCGCGCCTGGAGGCGGTCGCACAGGTCACGCTGATCGAAGACCCGAAGAGTGCAGACGGCATGGCCCGCCTGCGCGATGCACTGCCTGAGGCGGACGGGCTACTGGGGGCCAGCATCAAACTGGCCGCACCGTTGCTGGACCTCGCACCGAAGCTCAAGGTGGTGTCCAGCGTCTCGGTGGGGGTCGACAACTACGACATCGAGTACCTGACGGGTCGTGGCATTCTGCTTACCAACACCCCGGACGTGCTGACCGAAACCACTGCCGACACCGGCTTTGCCTTGATCATGGCCACGGCGCGGCGGGTGGTGGAGCTGGCGAGCATGGTTCGCGCCGGGCAATGGACGCAGAATATCGGGCCCACGCACTTTGGCACTGATGTACACGGCAAGACCCTCGGCATCATCGGCATGGGCCGAATTGGCGAGGCGCTGGCGCAGCGTGGGCATTTTGGCTTCGGCATGCCGGTGATTTACCACAGTCACTCGCCCAAGCCAGCCGTCGAGACCCGGTTCGGCGCGCAGTACCGCAGCCTCGAAATATTGCTGCGCGAGGCTGACTTTGTCTGCCTGACGCTACCGCTGACTGCGCAAACCCAAGGATTGATCGGCGCAAAGCAGTTCGCGTTGATGCGCCCGGAGACCATCTTTATCAACATCGCCAGAGGCAAGGTGGTAGACGAGCAGGCAATGATCCAGGCCCTGCGCAACCGCCATATTCGCGCGGCCGGACTGGATGTATTCGAGCGAGAACCGCTGCCAGCGGACTCCCCCTTGCTGCAGTTGGACAACGTGGTAGCCACCCCGCACATGGGTTCGGCAACCCACGAAACCCGAGAGGCCATGGCTCGCTGCGCAGTAAATAACATGCTCGGCGCGCTGACTGGAGAGCGGCCAAAAAATCTAGTGAATGAACCGGCCTGGACAGCGCAAGGCTAATCCATACTCGGATCCGTAACGGCATTCGTTGACCTGAAGAGGTTGCGACGATGGGGCCAGGTCGACGTTTCGGCCTCATCGCGAATGAATGTGCGCCTGCAAGTCTACGTGCTGTTTGAAGCGGTTCAGCAGTTAAACCGTACGCCACACCCGATGACCTTCTCCCTATCTCAAACACGTTGGTTATATGGAATAACGCTCAATCCTCAATCAGAAAGATCGTTTTGCTATAACAAAACATGATCTGAATCACTGAAAAATGAATTTTGCGTTGCCTGCCTGCTTTTTCTCATTTTTGTCAAAAGTCGATGCTACCTTTAGCTGACTCGTCTTTCATGCTTCGATTTACGCAGGACAAAAACAAAGCAATGCGATGCTCAGGTACGCTATGCATTGTCCTTCGGAGTTGGCTGACAGACGCCGTTTCCTGCCCTGCGGAGCCTTGGAATTGCTCGATCGAACGAGGTAGGCACCATGAACAAAGTCACCTTTCCCAATGCCTGTCAGCTCATGCGCTGGCACTTCCACCCAGTGGGCTTCGAAGCCAATATGGACGCACCCAGCAGCATGGTCGTGCGCCTGTTCGACCGTGCCAGTGGCGAAACGGTAATCGCCATTGCCGGGATTCCCTGCGCTACGGTGATGAACGCCATGGACGTGGAGCGCATCATCGAAGCCATCGAGCTTGAGCTGGAAACCTTTGCGCCGCAGCGGGCGTTGTACCTGAGCCACGCTTGATTGCGGCAGCGCGGCCTTTACATTCGCCACATCCAGTGCATCGACAGACCGCATCGCCCGGTTCATGTTTTGCGGATGAATCCGCGCCTATAGGGGTTTTGTGCGTCGCACAGACCAGGCAGTCTCTGCCAAGGTTGCCTTGGCGAGCCGGTGCAATAAATAAAGACGCCGATGCCCTGTAGGAGCGAATTCATTCGCGATGTGCGGGTGTGTTCAATACATTTCCAGGGCCTGCATCACGTATCCAACACCGCAACACCGCGTCGATCCTCGAAAAACGCTTTGTCGCTGGCGATTCTCGCGGATGCTTTGGGCACGCTTGCATCCTCATTGCCTACCGCATCGATGAACCAGTAGCAATGCCGCACTGCTCGGGTGATCGCCACATAGGCCAGGCGCAGCACTTCGTCTTTCTGTGCGGTATCGAAGGCTTCAAGATCGCCCTCCTTGCCCAGCCCGGCCAGTTGGTAAACCTGATTTTTGTAAGGCGACTGGGTCAAGTGCTGGCAATCCCCGAGCAGGAATACCGCGTCCGCCTGCAGGCCCTTGGAACTGTGGTAGGTCAGTTGCTTGAGACGACGCTCGTGCGGCGCCAGTGCATGGTCAGCGCGCATCAGCGCTTGCAGCGGCTCTGGCAGCTTGTTGCGTTCGCTGCCCTTGCGATACAGCAGCAATATCGAATCACCGGCGTTGTAGTGTTCGAGCAGGGTCGCCACCAGTCGATCCTCATCACGATCCAGTACCGTGACCGGCAGCAGTTCCTGTTCCAGGCCACTGGCGCGGGCTTTCTTGCCGCTGATCGCAGGCGCGGCCCGGACGATGTGCTCGGCAGCATCGATGATGTGCTGATGGCTGCGGAAGTTGTCGCTGAGCATGACCTTGGTGGTCGATGGCGACGAGAACTCCTTGGGGAACTCCATGAAGAATTTCGGTGAACTGCCGCGCCAGCCATAGATCGATTGCCAGTCATCGCCCACACACAACAGCGACGAACGCTGCGCGCCACGTCCGGCGTGCAGTGCCGATCCACGGCTGCGCACTTCGCGCAGACTGGCGCGAAGCCAGGACACGATCTGCGGCGAGACGTCCTGAAACTCGTCGATCATCAGATGTGACAGCGGCCGCAAGCCCTCGTCGCTGACCAGCTTGAGGTTCTCCGGCGACTTCTCGCCGAACAGCGAGAACATCCGGTTGTAAGTCATCACCGGCGGGGTCTGCTCCAGCAGATGATCTTCGAAGGCTTTCCAGAACAGGCTCAAGGCTTCGAAGAAAAAACGGTCCGGGTCTTGGTCGAAAAAACTCATCTGCGACACAGCGTCGGGCACATCGAGACCGAGGTTTTCGATGAACCCGGCGGCCGCAACGAAGCAATCGAGCAACGGTGCTGCGCTCAGCTCGCCCTTGACCTTGTAATCGAACCCCGGCCCGGCCACGGCAGCCCCGGACAGCGACTGCATCATGCCTCGCGATGCTTCGTAGTTTTCCAGCCAGATCACCGGCTTGCGGCAGAACGCCTGGAACAGCGTGCGCTTGATCACCCATTCGGCCCAGACCGGCAGTTTGGCATCGGGGCGGCGCAAGTGCTGGTCCTCGCCGGGGTCGAAACCCAGCACGATCCATGCATCCAGCTCAGCAGCGTAGCCGTGAACATGGAAGCTCAAACCGCTGACCTCAACCGTCTGGCGCATCGGCTCGACACCCTGAATCGGCCAGGCGCCGGCACGAATCCACAGGTCTTCGATAATGTCGCACAACTCTTCGTCGCGCTTGGCCGACAGGCCCATCACCGTGATGCGTTTCTGCACGTCCGGGTGGTCGCGGTCCAGTTCCTTGAGCTGCAACGAATGCCTATACAGCGGCGCCATCACCTCGCGGAAACGTGGGCTGGTAGCATAGAGGTCGCGATAGCACAGGTTCATCTGCTGCCGTTGGGCGTCGTTGATGCGCAGGTCGAACGGGTTACTGTCCGCACCCTCGTCCAACGGGTTGCCGACAGCCAGCGTGTGAGTCTGGTTAGTGAGGTTCTCGAACGCCTGTAATTGCTCCAAACCCGGCAGGCTGCGAACCAGCGGCAGGATGCGCGAATGGAACGTGCGCACTACGTCACGGGCCTGGCGCAGGGACAGGTCCTGCCCCCATAGCGCCATGACCTCGATGAGCTTGTTGATGAAGTCCTTGCGCGACTCGCGGGTGAAGGTCACCACGGTCATGGAATCCAGCTCGAAGCCCAGGTAGTGGTTGAGCAACAGAACCCGCAGTACCAGCGAGGTCGACTTGCCTGCCCCGGCTCCGGCGATGACATAGGTCGACGGTGTGTCGCTGAAAATCATCTTCCACTGCGCCGCAGTGGGCTGAGCGTGCGACGGTAACTTTTCAGCGACGTCGGCCTTGATGCGTTTTTTCAGCTCGCTGGTCAGCGGCAAGCGCCAGTCATCGAACAGATGGTCGTCGACCCGTGGTCCGCGGTGCTCCAGCGGACGAGTATCGCGAATCACCAACACCTGCCGGCCTTCTTCGATGCCGTCCAGGTGGCCTTCGGCATAGCCCTCGTTCATCCCTTCGACGTGGCCGTTGAGGAAACCGTCGGCATGTCCCTGTCTCCACGACGGCACATGTTGGGCCTGCATGCGCGACAGGCTGCGGCCGATCATCCGCGCCAGCAAACGTTTGAAGAATGGCAGGCGTTCGGGAACAGTCAGATCAGGAGGTAAATCGGCGGCTGGGTCGTGGGGTGGCTCGGCGGGAAAATCGTGCGACACGCGGGCTCCATGTATCAGCGTTAAAGAGAGGGCGCCTATGGTCGCCCCATTCGCCGTCAAGCTCCAGCGAAATGCTTGTTGGTCATGGGGTTAGCCGATCAAGTGCAGGTTGTGACGTAAAAGCAGACACCCCCTAACCATTCAAGTATTCGATTGGAATGACGCAAAACTTACGCTTTTTATCGATGTAATGTGGGTAGATGATGTGGTCATCTACTTAAGACTCATCAACAGCGGCGCGGCCTAGTCGTCCGGCCCTGCTAATGGAGGCACTGACCATGCTGCAACTTCGTCCTTTCAAATCCCTGGGTGGCGCGGACCATGGCTGGCTGAACGCCCATCACCATTTCTCATTCGCCAACTACTACGACCCAAGCCGCATGAGCTGGGGCCAACTGCGGGTCTGGAACGATGATGTGATCCAGGCTGGCACTGGTTTCCCGCTTCATCCGCACCGGGACATGGAAATCATCACCTATGTCCGCGAAGGCGCGATCACCCACGAAGACAGCCTGGGCAACCGTGGCCGTACCGAAGCAGGCGATGTGCAAGTGATGAGTGCGGGTACTGGTGTGGCTCATAGTGAGTACAACCTGGAATCCGAAGAGACGCGTATTTTCCAGATCTGGATCATCCCGGATGAGCTTAACGGAGCACCTTCCTGGGGCGCGAAACCCTTCCCGAAAGGCAACCGCGAGGGTTTCGTGACCCTGGCCAGCGGCAAGGCGGACGACGACATAGCGCTACGCATTCGTGCGAATGCCCGGTTGGTCGCGGCCAATATCAAGGCGGGCGAAACCGCCGAATACCTGCTGGATAAAGGGCGCCGAGCCTATCTGGTGCCAGCAACGGGCATCATCGAGGTCAACGGTATGCGCGCTGAGGCGCGTGATGGCATCGCCGTTGAAGATGAGCACGTGCTGCGCGTCACGGCCATCGAAGACAGCGAAATCGTATTGGTGGACGTGGCGGGATAAAACGCTGACGCATGCATGAAAAAAGCCCCGGCTTCCTGTGAAGACGGGGCTTTTTCTGCTTTGCATCTGAGCGTCTGTGCAGGCCGCTCCCTCCCTTTCATTCACGATCAGACCCGTGCAGACGACTCATCTCTAGCGCATGCACACGCTTTCGCGAAAGAATTCGCGCTTACAGACCCAGCGTGGTGCCCGGCTCCTGCGCGCAGCCTTCGCCGGCAAGCAGGGTGAATGTCGGACTCAGATCCCGCTCAATGCCAGATCCATTGCGAAGTAGGTGAAGATTAGATCCGCACCCGCACGCTTGATAGCGCCGAGGCTTTCACGGACTACACGGCCTTCGTCGATGGCGCCAGCCTGGGCGCCGAACTTGATCATCGCGTACTCGCCGCTGACCTGATACGCCGCCAGCGGCAGGTTCGAGGCCTCGCGGATGTCGCGGATGATGTCCAGATAGGCGCCCGCAGGCTTGACCATCAGCGCATCGGCGCCCTCGGCCTCATCCAGCAGCGACTCGCGCAAGGCCTCACGACGGTTCATCGGGTTCATCTGGTAGGTTTTACGGTCGCCCTGGAGCGCCGAGCCGCCTGCTTCACGGAACGGGCCGTAGAGCGATGAGGCGAACTTGGTGGAGTACGCCATGATCGGTGTCTGGGTAAAACCCGCAGCATCCAGCGCTGCACGGATGGCCCTGACCTGCCCGTCCATCGCCGCCGAGGGTGCGATCACATCGGCACCGGCGCGAGCGGCCATCACCGCCTGCTTGCCAAGGTTCTCGATGGTCGCATCGTTGTCGACGTGGGCACCGTGCATCACGCCGCAATGGCCGTGGTCGGTGTATTCACAAAAGCAGGTATCGGACATCACGATCATGTCCGGCACCGCGTCTTTGATGGTGCGAGAAATCCGCGAGACCAGACCCTTTTCCTGCCAGGTGTCACTGCCGCTGGCGTCCAGGTGGTGGGAGACGCCGAAGGTCATCACCGACTTGATCCCGGCACGGGCGTAGCGCTCGACTTCCTGAGCCAGTTTCGACTCTGGAATGCGACTCACGCCAGGCATGCTGTTGATCGGCACGAAGTCATCGACTTCTTCTTCAACGAAAATCGGCAGCACCAGGTCATTAAGCGTGAACTCGGTTTCCTGGAACAGCGTGCGGAAATTGGCGTTGCTGCGCAGGCGACGTGGACGAGCGGCGGGAAACAGACTGGACATGGCGGTTCCTGAGCGAAGAGGTGTGGACAGCGACAGACTGGACGGGGCTGGTCGCTAACAATGGCGCGAAGCTTATTCCTGCATCGCTCCGGATTCAAATATCGGGGCGATAAAGAGAATTGTTGGACGCGCAAAAGTAGGGCTTGAGCCATCGACGAAATCAGGCCCGTAGGCCCGCCAGCTCAGCTACCGGCGGATATAGCTGCTTTGACAGTTAAAGCCTGCGGGTGCGCTGATTGACCGCACCTGCGGCAAATGCCTCCAGGGCTGTGTCGGAACTGCGCATGGCGCAACGGCTCGCAATGGGTGGCGGGCGCGAGGTTTCGACCGCTTCAGCCTGGCAGGTTGTCATCGCCCTCACCCAGTGGGCGCTGCATGATCACCGTATCCAGCCAGCGCCCATGCTTGAAGCCCACCGATTCGAGTACGCCAGCCTTGCGAAAGCCCAGGCGCTCGTGGAGCCGGATCGATGCGATATTTTCACTGTTGCCGATGATCGCCACCATTTGCCGCCTGCCGCCTTCGATGCAACGCTCAATAATTAGGTTCAACAGCGCACTGCCAATTCCCAGACCTGCCCTGCCTTCACGGACATACACCGAATCCTCGACGGTGAAGCGATAGGCTGGCCGTGGCCGGTAGAGCGTGGCGTAGCCGTACCCGACGACCTCGCCGTCGAGCTTGGCGACCAGATAAGGCAATCCGATGGCGCAGATATCCTCACGGCGCTTGAGCATCTGTTCAAGGGTCGGCGGCTCCAGTTCAAAGCTGGCCGTGCCGTACTGCACGTGGTGGGCGTAGATCGCCTGCACTGCGTGCATGTCATTTTCGCTGGCGTCGCGCAGGATCAGGTTTTGGGACATTCAGAGGGTCTCGATGGTGGATATGAATGCTGATGACAGAATGATGACGCACCGCCTGACCTAAACAAAGCTATGATTCGTCATCTTTAGCATAAGTAAAACTTTGGCATGAAACGCCTCAATCTCAATCATTTGCACACCTTTGCCCAGGTCATGGAACACGGCAGTTTTTCCGCTGCGGGCGAGCGCCTTGGCCTGACCCAACCGGCGGTCAGCCTGCATATTCGCCAACTGGAAGCGCGCCTGAACCTGCGTCTGATCGAACGGGTCGGCAAGCGCGTCAAGCCCACTTCGGCCGGTACAACCTTGCTCGAACACATCGGGCGCATCGACGCGGTGATCGAAGCCGCCCTGTTGGACCTGTCTGGCCACGCCCAGGGTATCGCCGGGCAGATCGCTATCGGCACGGGGGCCACCGCCTGCATTCACCTGCTGCCGCCACTCCTGCGTGCCTTGCGCCTGCAATTTCCGGCGCTGGACGTGCGCGTGAGTACCGGAAATACCGATGCCATCCTGCGCGCCGTCGAAGAAAACCGGCTGGATGTCGCACTGGTCACGCTGCCTGCCTCGGGGCGAAGCCTGTCGATCAACCCGCTGCTGGAGGACGAGTTCGTGGCGATTTTCAGCACCGATCAACCTGACCTGCCATCGTTGCTGACGCCGCAGCTCCTTGAAAGCATACCGCTGGTGGTTTTTGAAGCGGGCAGCAGCACGCGTTTGTTGATCGATGAGTGGTTCCTGCTGGCCGGCCTGCGCGTCAAACCGGTGATGGAGCTGGGCAGCATCGAGGCCATCAAGGAAATGGTTGCAGCGGGTCTGGGTTACAGCATCGTGCCGTACCTGTCGGTGGCCGCAGCCCACCACCGCCGCGGCTTGCGCATCCAGCCGTTGACACCGTCCCTGACACGCACGCTGGGCATTGTGCTGCGTCAGGACAAGCCCGTGAACAAGGCGCTGCGTCAGGTGCTCGAAGCGCTGCAGACGCTGAGCCCCTGATTGGGTTTAGAATGCCGCCCTTCCTCACTGCCGACCCGCTGCCCACCGATGAATGCCGACGCACTGAACACCCTCACCGAGCATCTGCTCACCGCCCTGGCCCCTGCACCCGCAGAAACCCGACGCTTGTTCCATGGCCGTGGGCGACGCTGGCCAGGGCTTGAGCAACTGACCGTGGACTGGATGCAAGGGGTGCTGCTGGTGTCGTTGTTCAAAGAACCCGCCACAGATGAACTGCATGCACTGAAAACACGGCTGCTCGACCTGACCCGGCAGCAAACCTGGAAAGACACTCAGGCCCACACCCTGCTGCTGCAACATCGCTACCTGCCCGACAGCCACACCGAAACGCTGACGGGCAAGATGCCGGATGAGTGGACGCTGACCGAGGGTGGTTTGCGCTACCTCGTGGATTTGGGCAAGAAGCAGAACTGCGGGCTATTTCTGGACATGCGCTATGGCCGGGACTGGGTGCGCGCCAACGCTGGCGGCAAGCGCGTCCTGAACCTGTTCGCTTACACCTGTGGCTTTTCAGTGGCGGCGATTGCCGGTGGCGCGCAATCGGTGGTCAACGTGGACATGTCACGCGCAGCCTTGAGCCGGGGTCGCGATAACCACCGTCTGAACGGCCATGACCTGAACAAGGTCGGCTTTCTCGGCCATGAATTGTTCAAGTCGTGGGGTAAGGTAAAGAGTGGTGGGCCTTACGATTTGGTGATCATCGACCCGCCGTCGTTCCAGAAGGGCAGCTTTCTGCTGACCAAGGATTACCAGCGCGTGTTGCGCAAGCTCCCGGAATTACTAAGTAGCGAAGGCACGGTGCTGGCTTGCATGAATGACCCGGCCCTGGGTGCGGATTTTCTGATCGAGGGTGTGACGCGTGAAGCGCCAGGGTTGCGTTTTGAACAGCGGCTGAACAACCCGCCGGAGTTTGCCGATATCGAGCCCGGTGGCGGGCTAAAGGTACTCGTGTTCCGCCAGCAAAGCGGCGCAGAGCTATAAACCAGAAGCTGCAAGAGAGGCGCTTACGATCTCGCCTTGCAGCTTGGCATTCACCTGCGCTTTTAAGCGCTGAGACGCGAAATCACGTCGTTCAACCCTGCCGACAAGCCATGCAGATCAACGCTGGCAGCCTGGGTGCGCTGTACGTTGCTCTGGTTGGTGGTGGCGATGGCAGTGATTTCCGTGAGGTTGCGCGAGATGTCTTCGGCCACGGAAGTCTGCTCTTCGGCTGCCGTAGCGATCTGCCGGTTCATGTCGCGTATCGCCTCGACCGCTGTGGTAATGCGTGCCAGCGAAGAGCCGGCCAGCGTCACCTGATCGACACTTTCCTGACTGCGCGACTGCCCGTTTTCAATGGCATGCGCAGCATCGATGGCGCCGGTCTGGACCGAGCTGATGATCTGGTTGATTTCCGCAGTCGACGCCGCTGTGCGCTGGGCCAGCGTACGTACTTCATCGGCCACTACTGCGAAACCCCGGCCTGCATCCCCGGCTCGGGCAGCCTCGATCGCTGCGTTCAATGCCAGCAAATTGGTTTGCTCGGCGATGCCACGAATCACCTCCAGGACCTTGCCGATCCGGCCGCTGTCGCTTTCCAGGCGGCGAATGACATCGGCGGTGTTGCTGATTTCGGCGCGCATTCGAGTAATCGCGGTAATGGTTGCGTCCATGACCTTGCCACCCTCCTGCGAGCTGCGGTCTGCCTCATCGGCAGCGTGCGCGGCCTGGGCGGCGTGACGGGCGACTTCCTGGGCAGTGGCCGACATCTCGGTCATCGCCGTGGCCACCTGATCGGTGCGCTCGAACTGCTCGTTAGTGCCCTGCGCCATCAACGCCGCGATGGCTTTCAACTCACCACCGGCGCTGTCCAGATCGGTGGTACTGCGTTTGAGCCGAGTGAACGTGTCGGCAAGGAAGTCGCGCAAGGTGTTGGCTGCAATCGCCAGCCGCCCCAGTTCATCCTGCCGCGTCACGTTGACCCGTTCACTGAAATGACCCTGGCTCAGTTGCGCGACGTAATCGATCAACAGGCTGATCGGCTTGACGATATTGCGGTTGACCATCCACAGCGCCAGGATGCCCACCAGCAAGGCTGACGCCAGCATCACGACAGTGCCGATGAGGATGGTACGGTCGGCGGCGTGGCTGATGACCAGTGATTGCTGATCACTGAGTTTGCGCAGGCTGACCACCAGCCCGCTCATTTGATCACTGGTAGAGCGGTCTACCCCATTGACCGCCTGATCGCCCGCAACCGGATCGGCACCGGCCGCCACGAACGCATCGCGAGCCTTGCGATAGGCAACGCCCAGCGCTCGATGATCCTCACGCAGTTGGTCGACTTGCGCTTTGGAGGTGGCGTCCAGACCGTTGACAGCACCCAAACGGCCCAGCGTGTCCTGAACCTGACGTTCCTGATCTTCGAACTGCGCCCAGAGCTTGTCGCGCTCGGCGGGTTGTTTGCCACGTAGCAGAACGTTCTTCCACTCCTGGACCTGAACCTTGAATTGCAGGTTGGCCTGATCGACCAGTTGCGAGGCATGCAACGGTCCGTCCAGGAGGCCTCGATAGGCGTGCACATTGCTGGAAAGAAACTGGAAACAGGCCAGGGCGATCAGCAACACCAGCACCAGGCTGCCGCTAAGCAGTGCCAGAATCTGCAATTTGAGGGATTTGGACATAGGAAGAAGCTCATCAGGGAGGACTACCACCTTGGAAGGGAGGTCGATACGACGCTTTCCAAGGAAGGTTTGCTTGCCACATCCCTGTGCCGTCGTATAGAAAACGGCGGGCTTATGTCACTAGATTCGACCTCGCGGCGAAGTTCTTTAAGCGGCCCGCGACACATCCCGACAGGCGGTCAGGAGGCCTCATATGCACCTTTTGCTGGCAGGACTGATCAGGGATTTTTGCATCAGCCAACGCGCTGAGCACCACGGCGTTTTGACAGGTCTATGGCGAGCCATGGATACCTTGACCCTGTCTCAATGCGGTCCGGTTGGGCTGAGCTGAGTGCAATCATTCCTTCTGCCCGAATACCTGCGATGGTCTGCGCAGCACCGGGTCGAACGGGTTGATCTTCCGCCCGATCGCTGCCGCCTCGCGCTTGAGCATTTCGACCACGGTGGGCATGCGCTCGGCGTTCAACCGATCACTGATGGTGGCCACGCTCAACGCTGCAACCGCTCGGCCTTCGCGGTCAAGAATCGGCACCGCCAGACCGGCCATCCCTTCCAGAACCCCGGTGTTGCGCGAGGCATAGCCCAGACGCCGCACGTTGTCGACTTCCGAACGCAGCATCACCTCGTCGTAAAGGTGGAAATCTCGCAGACGCGGCAGGTTGTAGCGGATCACTGTGTCGCGCTCCTCTTCGGGCAGGAACGCCAGAATCGCCAGGCTGCCCTGCCCCACGCCGAGCGCCACGCGACCACCAATGTCGCCGGTGAACGTCCTGATCGGATAGGGCCCTTCGCTGCGATCCAGACAGACTGCGTCGAACCCGCTGCGCGCCAGCAGGAACAGCGAATCGCCCAATGAAGCTGACAGCCGCAGCAGGCTTGGCCGCACCACATCGCGCAAGTTACCGGTCTGCCCGGCTTTAGCCGCCAGGGCGAAAAACTCCAGGCTCAGGCGATAGCGTTTGCTGCGCACATCCTGCTCGACCATGCCCTCGTCCATCAGGCTGCGCAGCAAGCGGTGGGTGGTTGGCTGCGACAGGCCGATTTGTCGAGCCAGTTGCGTTACCCGTTCGCCGCCTTCCGGGCAGTCGCCCAGCCTGCGCAGTACCGCAAACAGCCGGGATACTGCGCCGACGCCAGTCTCTTTCGGTATGTCATTCCGGTCAGTGAAATCCACTTCTGTCTAATACCTTTTCCTATTCGATGAATGAATAAATATGAAAATACCAATCGATCAATGAAATTCAGCGTTGAGTCCATCCTATTCGCAGGCATAGGATCAGTCCACAGGGCGATTTGAATAACAGCGGCAGCCGACACAGATCGAGCGCCAGCGTCCATTGAGCGTGTTGTATCAGACAACACGCGTTCTCTCTTCGCATCTGCCCATAAAAAACGCACGCCTCAAGACGTGCACGAAAAAAAGGTGGAACGCAGCCATGGCTTTTCTTCAGCTTCAGGCACTGTGCAAACGTTACGGCGCCGTAGACGCGGTGGTCGCCACTGACTTGTCGGTGGAAAAAGGCGAATTGATGTCCCTGCTCGGCCCTTCCGGCTGCGGCAAAACCACCACCCTGCAAATGATCGCCGGTTTTGTCGACGTCACCTGCGGGCGGATCCTGCTCGACGGGCGCGATATCACCCATGCCAAACCCGCCAGCCGCGGCCTGGGCGTGGTCTTCCAGTCCTACGCGCTGTTCCCGCACATGAGTGTGCGCGACAACGTCGCCTTCGGCCTGAAGATGCGCAAGGTGCCAGCAGACGAAATCCAGCGTCGGGTGGCGCGCGTGCTGCAACTGGTGCGCCTGGATCAACACGCCGAGCGCTACCCCCGTGAGCTTTCCGGTGGACAGCGTCAACGTGTAGCACTGGCCCGGGCGCTGGTGATCGAGCCGCCGGTGCTGTTGCTCGATGAGCCGCTGTCCAACCTTGATGCCAATCTGCGTGAAGAGATGCAGTTCGAGATTCGGCGCATCCAGCGCGAAGTCGGCATTACCACCTTGATGGTCACTCACGATCAGGCCGAAGCGCTGTCGATCAGTGATCGCGTGGTGGTCATGCAGGCCGGTCGCATCACCCAGATCGACGAACCCTACACACTTTACGAGCACCCGCGTACGCGGTTCATTTCCGGTTTTGTCGGCAAGGCCAATCTGCTGCGCGGCGACCGCGATCACACGGGGGCTGCCCAGGTTCGCCAGCAGCCCGGCGACGGCGAACTGACCCTGAGCCTGCGCCCGGAAAAGATCGACCTGATCACTGCCGGCGCAGGGCGTCTGCAGGGTCGCATCATCACCCGCTACTTTCTCGGCAGTCAGTGGCTGTATCGCATCGATACGGCGATCGGCGAGCTGACGGTGGTGCGCCGCAACAATGGCCAGGCACCGATGAACGAAGGCACTGTCGTGGGGCTGGACTGGCCGGCGGAGTTGCTGCGAATCCTCGCTGTCGATGAGGTGTCGGCATGAGTGCAGTGAGTGTGCTGCGCGATACGGGCCGCGGTTACCTGTTGTCGTCCCCGGCGCTGGTGTTGTTCGTCGGCCTGCTGGTGGTGCCGTTGCTGCTGACGCTGGTGCTGTCGTTCAACGTGTTCGACTATGGGCTGGGCGTCAAAAGTGGCAGTTGGACCTTGGCCCAGTACCTGAACCTGGTCACCGATTCGTACTTCTACGAGATCTTCTTTCGCACCTTCTGGATCAGCGCGCTGGTGACCTTGCTCTGTGTCGTGATCGGGGTGCCCGAGGCGTACATCCTCAGCCGTATGGGCGCACCTTGGCGTTCGATTTTTCTGATTCTGATCCTCACCCCTCTGCTGATCTCGGTGGTGGTTCGGGCTTTTGGATGGAGCCTGTTGCTGGGCGCCGACGGGCTGGTCAATCAGGCGATCCAGGCCCTGGGCGGGCGTCCGGTCAAGCTGCTCTATACCCCGTTCGCGGTGGTTCTGGCGCTGGTCCACGTGATGCTGCCGTTCATGATCATCCCGGTGTGGACCTCGTTGCAGAAGCTTGATGCCTCAGCCGAACAGGCCGCGCTCTCGCTGGGCGCTAGCCAGACCAAGGTCACGCGTCTGGTGGTGCTGCCACAGGTCATGCCCGGCGTGCTGTCCGGCACGCTGATCGTCTTCGGTTTGTCGGCAAGCTCCTTCGCCATTCCCGGCCTGCTCGGTGGACGTCGCCTGAAGATGGTCGCCACCACGGTCTACGACCAATACCTCTCGGAACTCAACTGGCCCATGGGCGCGGCGATTGCCGTGGCCCTGTTGCTGATCAACCTGCTGGTGATGCTGTCGTGGAACCGGCTGGTCGAAGGCCGATATAAAAAATCCCTGGGGGAATGATTGATGGCCAAAAATGGTCCTTTGGCCCTGTCCTTCCATGCTCTGGTGGTGCTGTTCATGCTCGCGCCGCTGACCGTGGTATGTCTGGTGGCGTTCACCCCGGAAAATACCCTGAGCCTGCCGTGGCACGGGTTTTCCCTGCGCTGGTTCAAAGCCGTGTTCGAGCGCGCCGACTTCATTCAGTCGTTCTATAACAGCCTGATTCTGGCGGTGGTTGCGGCGACGCTGGCGACGCTGATCGCCGTGCCGGCAGCGCTGGCGATCACACGCTGTCGGTTTCCGGGGCGCAACCTTCTCAACGGCCTGTTCCTGTCGCCGGTCATCATTCCGCATCTGGTGCTGGGCGTGGCGATGCTGCGCCTGTTCGCCCTGATGGGGGTCAATGGCAGCTTTGTCTGGCTGATGTTTGCCCATGTGGTGGTGATCACGCCTTATATCCTGCGTCTGGTGATCGCTGCCGCCATTGGTGTCGACCGAAGCGCCGAACAAGCCGCCGAATCGCTGGGTGCCGGTCGTTTCACGCTGTTCCGGCAGATCACCCTGCCGATGATCCTGCCGGGTGTAGCCGGTGGCTGGCTGCTGGCGTTCATCAACAGTTTCGACGAAGTCACTCTTTCGATCTTTGTTACCTCGCCGTCGACTCAGACCCTGCCGGTGCGCATGTACGTCTATGCCACCGAATCCATCGACCCGATGATGGCCGCAGTGTCGGCGCTGGTAATCGCCCTGACCGCCGCGACCATGATCATTCTCGACCGGGTCTACGGCCTGGACCGTGTGCTGGTGGGGCGTCACTGATGAAACAGGAATCGATGGTTCACAACCATTTGGGGCTCAAAGAGAACGCACCATGGCACTGCTGAAACGACTGGCCGAATACGACCGCGAGGTCCTGACGTTCACCCTCGACGGTCAGCCCGCCAGCGGCCTGCGAGGCGACACGCTGCTGACCGCCGTGCTGACTGGTGCGGATCACCTGCGCGGCAGTGACTTTAGCGCCGAGCCCCGGGCCGGCTTCTGCCTGATGGGTGCGTGTCAGGACTGCTGGGTCAAACTGGGTGACGGCCGCCGGGTGCGGGCCTGCTCGACACCGCTGGAAGCCGGGCTGAGTGTCAGCCGCGAGCCGGGGCGCTGCGCATGAGCACCTCCGATATCGTCATCGTCGGTGCGGGGCCCGCAGGCGTCCGCGCCGCACAGACCCTGGTGGCCTATGGTCAACGACCTTGCCTTATAGATGAGAGCCTGCGCGGCGGCGGTCAGATCTATCGCCGACAGCCAGCGAATTTCAAGCGCCCGGCCAAGGCGTTGTATGGCTTCGAGACGTCGAAAGCCCAAGCCCTGCATGCAGCGCTTGATGGCCTCGAAGGCGATATCGATTATCGCCCTGAAACGCTGGTGTGGAACGCCCAACAGTACGCGCTCGACACGCTGGCCCATGGCGTTGCCGCGCAGGTGCCGTACAAGCGGCTGATCGTGGCGACCGGTGCCACCGACCGGATCCTGCCCGTACCTGGCTGGACCCTGCCCGGCGTTTACAGTCTGGGGGCCGCGCAGATTGCCTTGAAGTTCCAGGGTTGCGTCATTGGCGAGCGGGTAGTATTCGCAGGCAGTGGACCTTTGCTGTATCTGGTCGCCTTCCAATACGCCAAGGCCGGTGCGAAGGTGCTGGCGGTGCTCGACAGCGCACCGCTGATCGCCCAGACCCGCGCACTGCCCGCGCTGCTGCGCCAACCGGCGACCCTGGCCAAGGGCATCTATTACCGCAGTTGGCTGACCGCTCATGGCATACCGGTGCATCAGGGCGTTGAGCTGTACGACATTGTCGGTCAGCAGCGCGTGGCGGGCGTGCATTGGCGCAAAGGCGAGCTCACGCGCTCCCTCGATTGTGACGGTGTGGCATTCGCCCATGGCTTGCGCAGCGAAAGCCAGCTGGCAGATCTGCTCGGTTGCGAATTTAACTGGAGCCCACTCAATCGCGCCTGGCTGCCGCTGCGCGATGACCGAGGACGAAGCAGCGTGGCGGATGTTTACCTCGCAGGCGACGGCGCGGGCATCATGGGCGCGGACGCTGCGGAGCTGGCTGGAGAGCTGACTGCATTGACTCTACTGGGTGACAGCGGGCAACACATCGATAAGGCGCGCGTCGGTCACTTGCAAGGCAAGCTGGGCGCGATTCAGCGTTTCCGTCATGGCCTGGAAACCGCTTTCCCGTTCCCTGAAACCTGGGCGGCCAAGGCCCCGGACGCGATGACCATCTGCCGTTGCGAAGAGGTCAGCGCAAGCGACATCCGTCAAAGCGTTGCCGAGGGCCATTGGGAACTCAATCGGGTCAAGGCCATGTGCCGGGTCGGCATGGGTCGCTGTCAGGGGCGCATGTGCGGGCTGGCAGCTGCCGAAATTGTCGCTCAGGCGTCGGGACTCGACATCGCCAGCATCGGCAGGCTGCGCGGCCAGGCTCCGATCAAGCCCATTACCTTCGGTGTCGAGGCTGAACAATGAGCCTGCCTATCGATGTGGACGCGGTGGTCATCGGTGGCGGCATTGTGGGCGCTTCGGCGGCGCTGTTCCTGGCCAAAGCCGGCCAGCGGGTAACGCTGCTGGAACGGGATTTTTTCGGCTCGCATTCCAGCGGCGTCAATTATGGCGGCGTGCGTCGTCAAGGCCGGCCCCTGCCGCAGTTGCCGCTGTCGCAAAGGGCTCACGGCATCTGGAGCGACCTGCAAGGGCTGATTGGCACCGACGGTGAATACCTGCGTTCCGGCCATTTGAAGCTGGCCCGCAGCGACAGGGACATGGCGGCGCTGGAGGCATATGAAAAAGCCGCCCGGGGTTTTGGTCTGGACCTGCAACTGCTCGACAGGGCCCAACTGCGTGCGCGATTTCCCTGGGCCGGTGACGTGGCGGTGGGCGCCTCTTTGTGCGCCGACGACGGCCACGCCAACCCACGGATCGTGTCGCCCGCTTTTGCAGGTGCGGCCCGGGGCGCAGGCGCTCAGGTCTTCGAACAGGCCCACGTGACGGAAGTGATGCACGACGGCCATGCTTTTAATGTAAGAACCGCCAGCGGCCTGCATGTTCGCGCACCGTGGCTGTTGAACTGCGCCGGGGCCTGGGCGGCAGCGTTGGCCGAGCAGTTTGGTGAAGCGGTGCCCATGCGCACGGGCCATCCGGCAATGCTGATCACCGAACCGCTGCCGATGTTCATGGACGTCAGCACCGGTGTCGAAGGTGGCGGGATTTATGCCCGGCAAGTGGCAAGGGGCAACTGTGTGCTCGGTGGCGGTCAGGGCTTCCCTCTGGATCCGACCAAGGCTCGCCCCGGCCGGGCGGCGATTCTGGAAATACTGCGCAATGCCGTCGAGCTGTATCCGCCGTTGGCGGGCGCACAGGCGATTCGCACCTGGAGCGGCACCGAAGGTTATCTGCCGGACCGCGAACCCGTGCTCGGCGCCAGCGCGACGCAACCGGGGCTGCTGCACGGTTTCGGCTTTGCCGGCTCCGGTTTTCAGATCGGCCCGGCCGCTGGAGAGGCACTGGCACAGATCGTCTGCAGCGGCGCCCCGACTATCGCGCTCGACGCGTTCTCGATCAGCCGCTTCAAAAAGGTCTTGCAACCTGTAGCGCTCGACACCGTCGTGCCCGGTAGCGCGGCCAACATTACCCTTTAGCCCAGAGGAAGATCGCAGCCATGAAGCACATGAAAAGCGCCAAATGTTTCGCCCTGACCGGCTTGTCCTGTCTGCCGCTTGCTGCACTGATAGCGTCGATGCCTGCTCACGCAGAAACGATTCTGTACCTGGGCATGAACGGCGGCACCATGGAACGCCTGTATGCCGATCAGGTGTTGCCAGCGTTCGAGAAGGCCAACAACGTCAAGGTGGTGATTGTGCCGGGCACCTCATCGGACATCCTCGCCAAGGTCCAGGCCAGCAAGGACAACCCCCAGATGCACGTGATGTTTCTCGACGACGGCATCATGTACCGGGCGATTTCCATGGGCCTGTGCGGCAAGCTGCAACCGAGTGCCACGCTGGCCGACATTCCGGCAAAGGGCAGGATCAAGGACGAAGCGGTGGCCGTGAGTCTGGGCGTTACGGGCCTGGCCTACAACAGCAAAATGTTCCAGGAGAATGGCTGGAGCGCGCCGACCTCGTGGGCAGACATGGCTGACAAGCGCTACAAGGACAAGCTGGTATTCCAGTCGCTGGCCTCCTCGACGTTCGGCCTGCACGGTTTCCTGATGTTCAACCGCTTGCAGGGCGGCGATGAGACCAATGTCGAACCCGGCTTCAAGGCCTGGCCGAATACTGTCGGGCCAAACGTGCTGGAATACATCGCAAGCTCGGCAAAGATTTCGGAAATGGTGCAGACCGGTGAAGCGGCGCTATTCCCGCTCACGCCGACTCAGGTCACGGCGCTGAAACTCAAGGGTATTGCGGTGGAGTACGCGCCGCCCAAGGAAGGTGCGGTGGTGCTGAACGTCGCCGAATGCACCATCGCCAACAATGATCAGCCTGAACTGGCGCAAAAGCTGGCGGAGTTCCTGCTCACCCCGCAAGCCCAGGCGCCTGCGCTTGAAATGGGCGATCAGATCCCGTCCAACCCGAAAACCCCGACCAGCGACAAGACCCGGGGCCAGGTAGAGGCGATGAACAAATACCTGGAAACCGCGGTGACCCTCGACTGGGATCAGGTCAATAAGATTCGTCCGCAGTGGAATGCGCGCTGGAGCCGGACCATCGAACGTTAGAGGCTGGTGTTGTCCAGGTCAGGAGCCAGACGTTGAGTGGCCCGCAGCAAGATAGAGTGTTGCGGGCCTCGGTCGCCAGTAAAGACGAAGATCCGGTGGGAGACGCCGCAGATTAGGACAGCAGCGAACGCGGTGCATCAGGGGCTGATGCGTCGCTTATTGAAACATTTTGTCAACTATCCCCCGCTCGTACAGTCACACAAACACGTTCCCCCTACCTACTGACGTGATGACGAGGCCGGATGAGTTTCATTCTATGCATGACCGTGCTCGGTGTTCTGCTGATGCTGCTGGCACTGACTTCTTCTTACCTGCGCTGGATGCCGGTCACCACCTCAGCGGTGTGCCTGGCGTTCGGCGCGTGCATGGGGCCCTGGGGGCTGGATCTCGTTCAGATCGATATTCGTGACGGTCGACACTGGCTGGAACGGTTGACCGAAGTCGCTGTGCTTTTTTCGCTGTTCAATACCGGCATAAAGCTGCGCCTGCCGTTGCATCGTTCTGCGTGGCATTCGGCCTATCTGCTAGCGGTGCCGGTCATGCTGGCGACCATTGTCGGCGTCTGTCTTACTGCACATTATCTGCTCGACCTGTCATGGCCGGTGTCGCTGCTGCTGGGCGCGATGCTGTCCCCCACCGACCCGGTACTGGCCGGCCTGGTGCAGGTCAACAACGCGCAGGATTTCGACCGGGTACGCTTTGGCCTGTCGGGAGAGGCGGGACTTAACGACGGTACTGCGTTTCCGTTCGTCATCTTTGCGTTGCTCTTCCTCAGCCACGGTGCGGCAGATTTCAGCTGGGTGCAGGGTTGGTTGCTGAAGAACATCCTGTGGGGCGTGCCGGTGGGGCTGCTGGTGGGCTACGGACTGGGACGGGGCGTGGGGCACCTGATGATCTACCTGCGCATCAAGAACGCCGACAGCACCAGCTCTCCGAACGACTTCCTGGCGCTGGCATTGATCGCCATCGCTTATGTCACCGCAGAGGGATTGGGCGCTTTCGGCTTCCTCTCGGTGTTTGCCGCAGGGTTGGGGCTGCGTCGGGCCGAAGTGCGTACCACGCGATCAGACGTCCCCGCCGAGCATGTGGCCAAGCCGGTGTTGGGCCATATGAACAGCGATCCGCAGGCGGGCACGGTCACCCGGCATGAGGAACTCAGCGACTCGCAGTTGGCCGCCGGGATCATGATGGGGGACATGCTGGCGTTCGGCAGTCTGGTGGAGCGAGCCATGGAAGTGCTGCTGATCACCCTGCTGGGCGCGGTCATCGCTTTCTACTGGGACTGGCGTGCAATGGGATTGGGCTTGGCCTTGTTTTGCGTCATCAGACCATTGAGCGTCTGGTTGTTGATCAGTGGTCGGCTGCTCACCCGACCGCAAAAAGCGCTGGTGGGCTGGTTCGGCATCCGCGGCATCGGCACCCTTTATTACCTCTGCTACGCGCTGACTCACGGGGTGCCAATGGAGGCAGGGAAAACCATCATCGGCTTGACGCTGTCAGTGGTTGCGCTGAGCATTTTGCTGCACGGCATCAGCATTCAACCCCTGCTGGAACGCTATGAGCGCAGCGTCGCACGGGACGATGAAAAGTGAGTTGATAGAGCCGCTCGATGAATTCATCGGAACAAGCGATTGGACGCTCCCGCTCCCGATAGGTAGCTTGCTCATCAACTAACCACCTGTTTTTGGCCGTAGCAACATTGCGGCCAAACGTCGCACTTCGTTGCTTTCAATGGATAGGCGCCGTGTCTGCTGACACGCTCGCGCATCAAGACCGGACGCTTGAAAACCACCCCGAAATCTGCGTGGCGCGCGGCCCCCTGTCGCAATGCCGGCCCTTGCGTACGAGTCCTTGAAAGAATGTCCATCAATAGTCCCCAACAAATCGCTGAAATTTCCATCGAAGCCGGTGTAAAGAAATCGCACTTGCCCACGGTGTCAATCCTGGTGCTGGGCTTTCTGGCCGGAGCCTTCATCGCCTTGGGCTTTCTGCTGGATATCCATGTCAGCACTATGATCCCCGGGCCATGGGCGTCGCTGGGTAATTTGATGGGAGCGGCAGTGTTCCCTGTTGGACTGATCCTGACCATTCTGGCCGGCGGCGAGTTGCTGACGGGCAACATGATGACCCTGCCGACCGCGATGTTCGCCGGCCGAATTTCCGCAGGCGCTGTAGCCCGTAACTGGCTCCTGGTGACGTTTGCCAACCTGGTGGGCGCGTTGTTCATCGCTTATTTCTTCGGCCACGTATTGGGCCTGACCGAAGGCGCTTTCCTGGCCAAGACACTGGCCATTGCCAAGGCCAAGGCCAGTGCCGACTTCGGCCAGGCGCTCATTTCAGGGATCGGCTGTAACTGGCTGGTGTGTCTGGCGGTGTGGTTGTCCTTCGCCAGCAAGGACGTCACTGGCAAGATTTTGGGTATGTGGTTTCCGATCATGGCCTTTGTGGCGATCGGCTTCCAGCACGTGGTAGCGAACATGTTCATCATCCCCGCCGCCATTTTTGCCGATGCGCTGACCTGGTTCGATTTCGTCGAGAACTTCTTCCCCGTATTCCTCGGTAACGCGGTTGGGGGTGCAATTTTCGTCGGGCTGGCGTATTACGTCTCCTACTCGAAGGCTGCACAAGCCCAGGTCACCGTTGAACACGCTGCGAGCGTCGAGCAACCGGTGGGCCAAAAGATTTAACGATTCGGTCGCGTGCTGCTCTAACCAGCAGGCACGCGACCTGCTTCTGCCACGCAGCACGCTGTAGAGGAACACATGTCCGATCGAGTTCTGATAGACGGGTACTCACGCAAAGTCGATTACGTGCGTATGTCGGTGACCGATCGCTGCGATTTCCGCTGCGTGTATTGCATGGCAGAAGACATGACCTTCCTGCCCCGCCAGCAGATCCTCTCTCTGGAAGAAATCCTGCAGATCGCCGAACGCTTCGTCGCGCTGGGCACCAAGAAGATTCGTCTGACAGGGGGAGAGCCGCTAGTCCGCGCCGGCATCGTCGGGCTTTGCAAGAATATTGCCGCCCTGCCCGGCCTGCGCGAGCTGTGCATGACCACCAATGGCTCGCAGCTGGAAAAGCTCGCTGCGCCGCTGTTCGACGCAGGGCTCAAACGTCTGAACGTCAGCCTCGACAGCCTTGATCCCGTGCGTTTCAAGGAACTGACCCGCACCGGTGATCTGGACAAGGTGATTGCCGGGATCGATGCCGCCAACGCCGCAGGTTTCACCCACACCAAGCTCAACTGCGTGGTGATGCAGGGGCGCAACGATCACGAGATCAACGACCTAGTGGCCTTCGCCATCGGCCGGGGCCTGGACATTACCTTCATCGAAGAAATGCCGCTGGGCATCATCAGCGAGCACAGCCGCGCCGAATCGTTTTTCTCCAGTGATCAGGTGCGCGAGCGCATTGCCGAACGCTATACCCTGATCAGCTCCACCGAATCGACCCAAGGCCCTTCTCGCTACTGGCGTCTGGCCGAAGCACCGCATATTCGCATCGGCTTCATCTCGCCGCATAGCCACAACTTCTGCGCCACCTGCAACCGCGTGCGCGTGACCGTCGAAGGACGTCTGTTGTTGTGCCTGGGCAACGAACACTCCGCCGACCTCAAATCTACGCTGCGGGCACACCCCGGCCAACCGGAGAAGCTGGAAAAGGCCATCATCGAAGCGATGAAACTCAAGCCTTACAAGCACACGTTCGAAATCAATGACGATGTGCAGGTTGTGCGGTTCATGAACATGACGGGCGGATAGACCAGTACCCACAGACGCCTCTGACACAGTCTCAAGGCAAAAAGCCAGGCGATTTGACAGATCGCCTGGCTTTTGTTCGAGTGAATGCCGGCGTCAGAACACGTTGATCGGGTAGTCAGCGATCAGACGCAGCTCGTTGTTATCCCCCTCCCCCTGATCAGCATTGGCGCGGTGAAACGACTGACGCATGCGCAGCGACAGATCCTTCGCCGGCCCGGTCTGCACCACATACTTGGCCTCGATATCGGTTTCATGATGCCTGCCATCATCCCCATATCCATAGTTCACATAGGTGCTGTTGGACGGCATATGTGAGCCGTCGATATTGTCCCCAGTGATATAACGCGCCATGAAACTAAGACCCGGTACACCATAGCTGGCCATGTTCAAGTCATAACGTGCCTGCCATGATTTCTCACCCGGACCGTTAAAGTCGGAATATTGCACCGAGTTCGCCAGCAAGATCGAGTCCGCTGTATCGCCGGGACCGTTGGTACCAAAAGCCACATAGTCAAATGGCGTATTGCCATGAATTTTCTGATAAGCCAGTGTAAGGGTATGCGCTGTCAGGAATGAATAAGCCGCTGCCAGCGACCACGCAGTGTTGCTGATATCGCCTGCTTTGGCCGAACCTGCGTCGCTGGTGCGGTAAATGTTGAAATCAAAGTTGACCGACTGACCGTCAACGATGGCCTGGGTGTAATTCAGATTGCCGTAGTACTGATCCCATACATCCTTGAGGTTGGAGGCGTACAGACTCGCCGTCAGGTTGTCGTTGAACGAATACTTGCCGCCGGCATAGTCAATGCTGGAGGCGGCCACGTTCGCATATGACGCATAGATATCATGGTCGTGGCTGGTGGTGACGGGCCCGCTACTGGAAGTGAAATGACCACCATCGAGTTCAAGACCGGCGATATCGCTGCTCAGCAGATTGAAACCGGTCGCAGTCTGCGGGAACAGTCGCGAGCCACCCGCCGCAAAGACCGGCGCGGCCGGCATCAGATCGCCGTATCGCAGTTCAGTCTTGGAAATACGCATCTTGATGGCGCCGCCCGCAGTGCCGTACTCATCTTCTGGCTCGCCATGGCGATCCACCGGCAAGTTACCGGTGCCCGAAGTGCCTGCGCCGCCATCAAGCTTGAGGCCCCAATACCCATAGGCATCTACACCGAAACCCACGGAGCCCTGGGTGAAGCCGGAGCTGAAATTGCCCAGCACGCCCTGTGTCCAGTCTTTGCGGTCGCCACCGCCGTTCTTACCATCATGATTGAAGTAATAGTTCTTGAGATGAACAGTCAGACTGCTGTCTTCGACAAAACCCTTGGTTTCGGACTGATCGCTGACAACCCCCGCTGCTGCCAGCTGGCTCACGCTCAGCGAAACCGCCAGGGTTACCAGGTTCCATTTCACAGACATCATTATTATCCCCTGTCTCAGTTAAGGCCCAACGTTCCGCAGACCCTGATATACAGGGCATCCTCCCGAGTTCAGGCCAGATATGAAACGATGGAAATCGCGCTATGGCAGATGGGTAAATACATCTATACCGTCATTGATCTTCACGGCAAATCTACAGCCTTTGGGCCATTTCGTTGTTGTTGGCGTGAGGTCACTCAGACCTCAGGTTTTACTGTATGTGCCTGCGAGGCGAAAAAACTTTTAGCACTTCCCATCCGACGGGGCACGAATCGCTCGTGATAATCACTATCGATTATCGTAATAGTTCGAGCCGACAACGCGGTGTTACCTTGGGCGGCGATGAAGCACACGAATCGATGACCTGATGAATCCGCAGCATCAGGTGATCGAATCCTGCTCCACTTCATCATTCCTTTGGTAAGACTTTTAGCCACCTCACGTCAGTGCGGTGGCTTTTTTATTAGCTATCCATTCATGCTGATTTCATCATCCGGGCCATTCACCGATGCAACTTTGCGCTTCCCGAATAACCCGCTCACGTCTTCGAATAACCCCGCATCTGTATTGGCGGGCGGCATGCGGGCTGATTCGCCAGTCCCTTCACAAAACTGGCCATACGTTCACAGGCCTTTGCCAACTGATCCTCGCCCAACGTAAATGACAGCCGGACGAACCCCTGAGCGGGCTCACCGAAGGCTGCGGCGTCGAGCACTGACACTCCCGTCTCACGAAACAGCCTCCAGGCGAATTCCAGAGAGGTCAGGCCAGTGCTGCGAACGTCGACCAACACGAACATGCCTGCGTCCGGTTCCAGGACGGTAATTCCCGGACAATCGCTCAGTCGCCCCACCACCAGATCGCGGCGGCATTTATAGGTATCACGCATGCTCCCGGTGACTTCATCATGCGCCAGTACCGCTGCAAGCGCCCCTTCCATGACGAACCCCGGCAAGCCATACAGCATGCTCAGCGCCAGATTCTCCGCGTGCGCGATCAATTGAGCGTCGGCCAGCATCCAGCCAATGCGCCAACCGGTCATGGCGTGGGATTTGGACAGGCTGCCGATTACCACGCAGCGCCTTTCCATACCGGGCAGGCTAGCCAGACTCAGATGCTCACGCCCGTAGCACAGGCTTTCATACACTTCATCTACGACGACCCAAAGGTCATGGGCAATGGCCAGATCAGCGATGATCTGCAACTCCTCGCGGTCGAGGACCACACCCGTTGGGTTATTGGGATTGGACAGGAAGATCGCCCGGGTGCGTTCAGTGATCGCGTCCGCCAGGTTCCGCGCGTTCAGGCGAAAGCCTGACCCTGCATCGCAGGTGGCGCGCACAAGGGTGGCGCCAGAAGCCCTGAGCGTCGCTTCATAGGTCACGTACATCGGATCAAGCGCCACAACCTCGTCACCCGCCTGCAGCAGGCACATCGATGCCATGAATAACGCGTTCTGCGCACCGGCGACGACAATGACATTCTGCTTTTCAACCGCACGGCCAAGCCTGGCTGAATAACGGGCAGCGATCGCTTCACGCAGCCTGGGCCGACCGGGGATGTCTGCGTAATGCGTGTCGCCGCTGCGCAGTGCACCGATGGCAGCCTCGCTGATGAACTCGGGGGTGGCGAAATCCGGATCGCCGATGCTCAGGATGATGACATCCTGGCCTTCGCGTTGAGCGTCGAAGGCTGCGTGATGAATGTCCCACGCAGCAACGCCGTGGCCGGAAATTCGTTCGACGAAAGGTGAAAAACGCATGCCGGGGCCTCTTTAATACAATGACAGGCAGATCGCTGACAGCCTCGGGCAACCGGCTGGACGGCCAACATAGATCAGACCGGACAGGGGTTCAATAGGCCCTGCTGTGGTTCAACGTCTCCTGATTTTTTAAAAAGCCATCTGCCAAAGCCTTGCGTGCACATCGGCTTTAACTGGAGTCCGGGGTCACTTTCTGGTCTAGTAGCGCTCGTATAAACCGGAATCGACAGGTATCGATTTCTGACACGAACGATGCTGCAAAACGCTGCTGCAAAACCAAAGGTGCCCTTGATGTCTGCCCAACGTGTAAAGCTCGCCCTCTCCCTCCTTTCTTTCGTGGCCTGCCTGAGCAGCAGCACCGCCTTCGCCCATGCCCATTTGGAAACCCAGCTCCCGGCCGCCGACAGCGAAGTGACGCCGCCCAAAGAACTGCGCCTGAATTTTTCTGAAGGCGTGGAGGAGCAGTTCACCAAAGTCGCGATCAGCCTCGACGGCCCCGGCGCCAGCACTGAAATCATCCAGACCCAGAGTGTGGCTACCGATCCTGCCGACAAAAAAGTGTTGATCGTAGTCCCGGCAGTGCCGCTGGCACCGGGCAGCTACAAGGTCGAGTGGCACGCGGTGTCCGTCGACACCCACAAAAGCGAAGGCGTCTACCGCTTTAAGGTGACGCAGTAACGCCATGCAAGAGGCATTGATCCTCTGCCGATTCGTGCATTTCGGCGCGGTTCTGTTGCTGTTCGGCAGCGGCCTGTTTCGCCACGTACTGTTCAGCTCTGCCCTGCAGAGCTTTGAAGCCAGCCCGGCACGCCGCCGCCTGGACCAAATGCTGGTCGGGCTGACCATCCTGGCTCTGCTCAGTGCAGTTGGCTGGCTGATGCTGACTGCAGCGAACATGTCGGACGATTGGCATGGCGCCGCCGATCCCTCTACCCTCGCGCGGGTGCTTGGGCAAACGTTCTTTGGCCATGTGTGGGTGGTTCACCTTGCCCTTAATGCGTTGGCTCTGCTGTGGGCTCTCTTCAGAGCGCCCTGCGCCCCGCGCCGGTGGCTGTTGCTGAACGTACTGCTATTGCTGACGCTGGCGCCGGTTGGCCACGGCGCAATGTTCGACGGCGTACGTGGCCCGTTGCTGATAGTCAACCAGATGCTCCATCTGATCGGCGTCGGCAGCTGGCTCGGGGGGCTGCTGATGCTCGCCGTGCTGTTAATCACGGCCAGCGGCGTCGACCTGCGTGGCGCACTGGCTCGATTCAGTGGCCTCGGCTATGGCCTCGTGGCGCTGATCATCGTCACCGGAATGATCAATGTCCGCGCCCTGAGTGGCGCGATCTGGCCGCAGCCTGCGTTGTCAGGGTTCGGGTTGGTGCTAGCGGTTAAAGTGACACTGGTGCTGTGCATGCTGGTGTTGGCAGGCGTAAACCGGCGACTGGCGCGCGCCAATGTGCTGCCAGTCAGAGCCCTTCGAGTGAGCGTGCTGTTCGAAGGCCTATTCGGAGCCGCAGCGCTGGCCGCCGTGGCATTGCTAGGCACCCTGCCGCCACTGCTTGGCTGAATTTGACCGCAAGACTCGGGGTTCCGGCTTGCGGCGCAAAGCTTAGTCTCTGGCACGAACGCCATCTGCAGAGGTAACGGCCATGGCCCAGCGCGAGTCCAACGCAACCGTACAAAACACCCTGAATGATCCGCGCTGGGCAGCGGTTCTGGCTCGGGATCCGACCGCAGACGCTCAGTTCGTCTATGCGGTTCGTACCACGGGCATCTACTGCCGTCCCGGCAGCGCCTCGCGCCTCCCACATCCGCAAAACGTCGTGCTTTTCGACACTGCAGAGCAGGCCGAGGCCGCTGGTTATCGCCCGAGCAAACGCGCGACCGCCGACCAGACTCGCCTGTCCACGCAACACGCCCATCTGGTCGCCCGGGCTTGCCGCCATATCGTCGATGCCGAACACCTGCCTGGCCTGAAGGAGCTTGCGGGTCCGTCCGGCATGAGCCCGTGGCATTTTCATCGCGTGTTCAAGACCGTCACGGGCCTCACACCCAAAGCCTGGGCCAACGCGCACCGGGCGGACCGCGTCCGCAGCCGTCTTGGCGATACTTCGACAGTCACCGAAGCCCTCTACGACGCTGGCTTCAACTCTAACAGCCGCTTTTACGAAGCCAGCGACAGGCTGTTGGGCATGAAGCCGTCCGACTATCGCAAGGGCGGCAGCAACGCCGAGATCCGCTTTGCCGTGGGTGAATGCTTTCTCGGCTCGATCCTGGTTGCCCAGAGCCAAAAAGGCGTTTGCGCCATCCTGCTCGGGGACGATCCTGACCACTTGGTTCGTGAGCTGCAGGATCAGTTTCACAATGCCACGCTCATCGGCGGTGACGCGCAATTCGAGCAACTGATCGCGCAGGTCGTTGGCTTCGTTGAAGCCCCAGGGCTGGGGCTGAAACTGCCTCTCGACTTGCAGGGCACAGCATTTCAACAAAGGGTCTGGCAAGCGTTGATGGACATTCCTGCGGGCACCACGGCCAGTTACGCAGAGATCGCCCGGCAGATCGGTGCACCTAAATCATTTCGCGCTGTGGCCCAGGCGTGCGGTGCCAACACTCTGGCCGTGGCGATCCCCTGTCATCGAGTGGTGCGCAGTGACGGCGGTTTGTCTGGCTATCGCTGGGGTGCCGAACGTAAACGCCAATTGCTCGAGCGCGAAACCCGAGCAAACCCGTGTAACAGCTTGGGGCTTGAGAAACCGTGACAGGGGCGTAACGTCCAGCCTCGGACATCTGATCAAGGAGCATGGACGTGCCTGCCACTTTTCAAGCGTCGACCCCAGCAGCTTCACCCGCCTTCTGGCTGATCGCCGATCAGCTCAATACGCGCAACGAAACCGAACGCCTGGCTTACATCCGCACCGGTTTTCCGCCCGGTTGGGTCAAGGCGGTGCGTCATGCGTTCCAGTTGAGCAACAGTCAACTGGAAGCATTGCTCAACGCCTCGATCTCCACCCTGGAGCGCCGTCAACGGCAGCGACGCCCGCTGGATCTGGTGGGTTCCGAGCGCCTGGATCGGGTTGCCTCGCTGGCAATCCGGGCAGCTGCGGTCTTCGAGGATCAGGACACCGCGCGGCGCTGGATGATGGCCCCCAATCGCGCCCTCAACGACCAGACGCCGATCACGCTATGCGAAACCGAAATCGGGTCGAGTCAGGTGCGTCGGGCGCTTGCAGCGTTGCAACACGGCGGGGTGGTCTGATGCAGGCCTGGAGAATCGGCAAGGCCGAGGACATCACCGACCTCTCAGGGGCCGGTGCGGCGCTGTTCGGCGGGCGTTGGAACCGGCCCGATCAACCAGCGGTGTATCTGGGTCTGAGTCCTTCCGGTTGCGCCCTGGACCCGGTGCTGCTGGCCGGACATGTGCCACACCTGCCGTTCAAGCTCATGCACCTGCAATTGCCCTGCGACCCGGCGCTGTACGAGGAACCGTCGTTAGCCGACCTGCCCTGGGGCTGGGACAGCCTGCCCCCGGACAGGCCCAGCATGGATTTCGGCAGCCTCTGGCTTGAGCGCAACCAGCAACTGGGGTTGATCCTGCCTTCAGCGGCCATGGATGGAACCCGCTGCCTGCTGATCAACCCCCGGCACCCCGCCAGCCATCTGGTCCGCGTGCTACAGATCACCGACTTTGTCTATGGCAAACCTGGCACGCGGCAAGCGGCTTAACGCCCGGTATCGACCACCACCCTGCCCCGCACCTGCCCATCCGTCAGTCGATGGGCAGTCTCGATCACTTCACTCAGGCGGATCTCGCGGGTGATCAACGCCAGAGCGGCGGGGCCCAGGTCCGTGGCCAGGCGCGCCCAAGCCTCGATGCGATCCTGGCGCGGACGCATGACGCTGTCGATCCCCGCCAGCGTGACGCCGCGCAAAATTAATGGCGCTACCGATGCCGGAAACGCCATCCCTTGAGCCAGCCCGCAGGCGGCAACCGTCCCCCGGTACCGAGTACTCGCGCAAATGTTGGCCAAGGTGTGGCTGCCGACCGAATCGATAGCCCCGGCCCAACGTTCCCTGGCCAACGGGCGACCCGGCTCGGCTAACGTTGCACGATCAATGATTTCAGCGGCGCCCAGCTGTTTGAGGTAAGCGGATTCAGCAAGCCGCCCGGTAGAGGCTACGACGCGGTAGCCCAGGCTGGAAAGCAACGCAATCGAGAAGCTGCCCACCCCGCCATTCGCGCCAGTGACCAGCACCTCACCCTTATCCGGGCTCACGCCATTCTTCTCCAACGCGATGATCGCGAGCATAGCAGTGTAACCCGCAGTGCCTATCGCCATGGCCTGAGCAGGCCTGAACGACGGGTTCAAGGGAATGAGCCATCGGCCCTGTACGCACGCCTTTTGCGCCAGCCCGCCCCAATGCCCTTCCCCGACACCCCAACCATTGAGCACCACCTGATCGCCTGGCTTGAAAAGGGTCGCTACTGTCCTCCACAGCGCCCGCGAAATCGACCCCAGGGACCATGGGAAAGGTGCGAATGATCGGCCCTTTGCCGGTAATGGCCAAAGCGTCCTTGTAATTGAGCGTACTGTGAGAGACCCGCACCGCCACGTCACCGGTGGGCAATTGTGCTGCGTTGATAGACGCCAGTTTGACGCGATAACCGCCGCCATCTTTGTCGATCAATATCCCGTTGAACCTGCGTGCTTCTAATTTAGACCGGACGTCTATAGATACAACGAAACATCAGCGCGGCAGGCCACGCAGAAATCCGGTGATGAACGTATTCAATGGCCCATCCCCTTGCACTAACCGGGCACGCAGCACTGCACCTTCCCAGCCGATCCAGAAATACGCCGCCAGCTCGCGACAATCGGCATGGACTGGCAGCTCTCCTGCCTGTCTGGCGGCGTCGAAACATTCACAGAGACGCCTTTGCCAGTCGAGAAAGATCCGCTCCAGCGCGTCGCGAAATCCTTCTGGCAGCATGCCGACTTCCTGGCCCAGGTTGCCCACCAGGCAGCCACGGCGGTAGGCGTAACGCGCCATGCTGACCCTGGAATGCTGAACGAAGCCCGCCACCCGCTCCAGCGGCGACAGCGTGTCATCGAGAAGCCAACGGTCGAGCCGCCTGGCGAAGTACTCGGCGTAACTGGCCAGCACTTCAAGGCCGTAGGCCTCTTTGCTTGCAAAATAATGGTAGAAAGAGCCCTTGGGCACGCCGACGCGCTTGAGAATGCTATCGATGCCCGTGGCCATAAAGCCCTGCTCGGTCAATACCTCTACCCCACAGCGGATCAATGCCTGGCGGGTGTCGAAGTCATCAGCGCGGGCAGTTTTAGGGGGACGGCCTGGACGCCTGGGTTTTGCGGTCATGTCAGTCATGGGTTGCATATTAGACCGATCGTCTATTAAATCAACCGCGGATCCGGGGGCTCCAAACCTGCGCGCTCAACGATCCCTGCCGATGCTCATTACTCATCCGTTGCCCTCACGCCGGATCGTCAAATGCCTTTGGAGAGACTGCCCATGATCGCCTGGCCAGATACCCGTATTCTCAAGCTGTTCGACATCGAAGTGCCCATCCTGTTGGCTCCCATGGCGGGCGCTGCCGGTTCCGCGCTGGCGATAGCCGTTGGCAGGGCAGGCGGATTGGCATCTTTGCCCTGCGCGATGCTCAGCCATGAGCAGATACGCGAGGAGGTGGCGCTGATCCGTGCCGGGACTCATGCACCGCTGAACCTGAATTTCTTCTGTCACCAGACACCCGCTGCCAATCCCGACGCAGACACGGCCTGGAAAGACCTGCTTCGACCCTACTATCAAGAGCTGGGCGCGGACTTCGACGCTCCAACCCCCACCTCCAACCGCGCGCCTTTCGACGACAGCAGTTGTGCGCTGGTCGAAGCATTGAAGCCGCAAGTCGTCAGTTTCCACTTCGGCCTGCCCTCTGCGGACCTGGTCATGCGCGTTAAAGCGACAGGCGCCAAGGTCATCTCCTCGGCGACGACGGTGGAAGAAGCTGTGTGGCTCGAAAAGCGTGGCTGCGACGCGATCATCGCCATGGGCTATGAGGCAGGCGGACATCGCGGCATGTTTCTGAGCGATCAGCTTTACACTCAGGTCGGCACCATGGCCCTGGTACCACAGGTTGTGGACGCAGTGAGCGTGCCAGTCATCGCTGCTGGCGGCATTGCCGACAGCCGAGGGATTGCGGCGGCATTCATGCTGGGGGCATCCGCCGTGCAACTGGGCACCGCGTACCTGTTCAGCGCAGAAGCCACGGTGTCAAAGCTGCATCAGGCCGCGCTGGCCAGTGCCAAGGACAGCCAGACGGCGCTGACCAATATTTTCACCGGGCGCCCTGCCCGCGGGATCGTCAACCACATCATGCGCGAGATCGGCCCCATCAGCGCTCACGCCCCGACATTCCCGATGGCGGGCGGTGCACTGATTCCGCTACGCGGCAAAGCGGAGCCGCTGGGCAACGATGGCTTCATGAATCTCTGGGCCGGACAGGCCGTTGGGATCAAACACGCGTTGCCCGGTGAGGAACTGACGCGTCAGCTGGCCATTAAGGCTCTGGAGAGAATGGCTGGATTCGGGCATTGAAGCGTCCTGTATAAGGACCGCGCAAAGAACAGGCTTCCTTGAGGTGATCCCACGCTATATATTCCGGTGCATAGCGTTTGGCCGCTATTCGGTCAACGTCTCTCATCACCTCATAAAAAACAATATGGAGCTGTTTCATGCGCGTACCTTCTTTTGGCGTGACGCTTAAATCCCTGGTTATTGCAGTCGCCGCCCTCTCGGCCAGCAGCGTGTTTGCCGACGAAGTTCAGGTAGCGGTCGCTGCCAACTTCACCGCTCCGATCCAGGCCATCGCCAAGGATTTCGAAAAGGACACCGGTCACAAGCTGGTGGCTTCGTTCGGCGCCACAGGCCAGTTCTATACCCAGATCAAAAACGGCGCGCCTTTCGAAGTGTTCCTTGCCGCCGATGACACCACGCCTGCCAAACTTGAGAGTGAGAACGAAATCGTTAAAGGCTCGCGCTTCACCTACGCCATCGGTACGTTGGCCCTGTGGTCGGCCAAGGAAGGTTATGTCGATGACAAGGGCGAAGTGTTGAAGAAAAACGAGTACCAGCACTTGTCGATCGCCAACCCGAAAGCCGCTCCATACGGCCTGGCTGCCACTCAGGTACTGGATAAACTCAATCTGACCGAAGCGACCAGGGGCAAAATCGTCGAAGGCCAGAGCATCGCCCAGGCGTATCAGTTCGTGCAGACCGGCAACGCCGAACTGGGCTTCGTCGCCCTGTCTCAGGTGTACAAGGATAGCAAGCTGACCAGCGGTTCTGCGTGGATTATTCCGGCCAACCTGCATGAGCCGATCAAACAAGACGCCGTCATCCTCAACAAAGGTAAAGACAGTGCTGCTGCCAAGGCGCTGATCGAGTACCTCAAAGGTCCGAAAGCCGCCGCCGTGATCAAGTCCTACGGGTACCAGCTGTAAATGCTACTGGGCAGTGCCGACCTCGCGGCGATCTGGTTGACGCTGAAACTGGCGTCGTTGACCACGGTGATTCTACTGATCGTCGGCACCCCCATCGCATTGTGGCTGGCCCATACCCGCTCATGGCTCAAAGGTCCGGTCGGCGCGGTAGTGGCTCTGCCGCTGGTGTTGCCACCCACCGTGATCGGGTTCTACCTGCTGCTGTTCATGGGCCCCAATGGCGCAATGGGGCAGTTGACCCAAAGCATTGGCCTGGGCACGCTGACATTCACCTTCAGTGGCCTGGTCATCGGCTCGGTGTTGTACTCGATGCCGTTCGTGGTGCAGCCGCTGCAGAATGCCTTCGTGGCCATCGGTGCGCGCCCTCTGGAAGTGGCCGCGACCCTGCGGGCCAATCCTTGGGACACGTTCTTTACCGTGATACTGCCACTGGCCCGGCCCGGCTTCATCACAGGTGCGATTCTGGGCTTCGCCCACACGGTGGGCGAGTTTGGCGTGGTACTGATGATTGGCGGCAACATCCCGGATAGAACCCGGGTGGTGTCGACCCAGATCTACAACCACGTCGAATCCATGGAATACGCGCAAGCTCACTGGCTGGCCGGGTCGATGCTGGTGTTCTCATTTCTGGTTCTGTTGGCGCTCTACTCCAGCGGCAAGACCAAAGCAGCCTGGAGCTGACCTGCAATGACCTCGACCATCGACGTGCGTTTGAATGTGGACTTCCCCGAATTTGCCGTAAACGTCGATTTGTCGCTACCAGGTCACGGCGTGACGGCGTTGTACGGCCATTCAGGGTCCGGCAAGACCACCTGCCTGCGCTGCATCGCCGGGCTGGAAAAAGCCGCCAGTGGATTCATCGCCATCAATGGTGAGGTCTGGCAGGACAGCGCCAACGGCATCTTCGTGGCGCCGCACCGACGTTCGTTGGGCTATGTGTTTCAGGAGGCCAGCCTGTTCCCGCACCTGTCGGTCAGGGGCAATCTAGAGTTCGGGTTCAAGCGTATTGCCGTGAGTGAACGTCGCGTCAATCTGGAGCAGGCCAGTGCCTTGCTGGGGATCGACCACTTGCTGTCACGCCGGCCCGACAAGCTGTCCGGTGGAGAACGGCAGCGCGTGGGCATCGCTCGCGCCCTGCTGACCAGCCCGCGCCTGTTGCTGCTCGACGAACCGTTGGCGGCGCTGGACGCTCATCGCAAGGGCGAAATCCTGCCGTACCTGGAGCGCCTGCATGGCGAGCTGGGGATCCCCATGTTGTACGTCAGCCATTCTCAGGATGAAGTGGCTCGGCTTGCCGATCACCTCGTGTTGCTCAGCGGCGGCAAGGCGCTGGCCAGCGGACCTATCCAGCAAACCCTGGCCCGACTCGATCTGCCGCTGGCGATGGGCGACGACGCTGGGGTGGTCATCCAGGGATCGGTCTGCGCCTACGACGACGCTTACCAACTGGTTGACGTGCGTCTGCCGCAGAGTGAACTGGCGATACGCGTCGCTCATTCTGCGCTCGTCATGCACACGCCATTGCGCTTCAAGGTGCAGGCGCGTGATGTCAGTCTGAGCCTGCAACCGGACGATCAGAGCAGCATTCTCAACCGCTTGCCGGTGACCGTCGTCAGCCAAGTGCCTGCCGACAACGTCGCTCATGTGCTGGTCCGTCTCGATGCCGACGGTACGCCGCTGCTGGCGAGGATTACACGCTACTCACGCGATCAGCTGCAATTGCATCCGGGGCAGACGCTCTGGGCGCAGATCAAATCCGTGGCGCTGCTGGCCTGAAGCGGGCCGCTGGCAAAGCCATTCGATCAAGTCGCTGGCACTCAAGCAAATAATCGGCACCACTGCGCACCGCGACGGTCAATGACAAAGACCCGTTGTCAGGATTGCCATTCATGTCGGACGTTTTAGCCCCCGAAGACCTGCCCAAGGATCTGCATTATGTCGATGACAGCCAGCCGGGCTTTTCGCGCAAGATCCTGCGCGGCAAATTTGCGTATTTCGATACCGACGGCCAACGCATTCATGATGAGGCCGAGATCAAGCGCATCAACGCGCTGGTGATCCCTCCCGCTTACGCCGATGTGTGGATCTGCGCCGATCCCAGAGGTCATTTGCAGGCCACCGGGCGCGACGCACGCGGGCGCAAGCAGTATCGCTACCACCCGCGCTGGCGCGAGATTCGCGACGAGAACAAATACTCGCGGATGATCGCGTTCGGCAAAGTGCTGCCCAAGGTGCGCAAGCAGCTTGAAGCGCAGCTGGCAGCACCGGGCATGGGCCGCGAGAAGGTCATGGCTGCCGTGGTGTCGCTGCTCGACCAAACCCTGATCCGTATCGGTAACAGTCAGTACGCCCGCGACAACCGTTCCTACGGCCTGACCACCCTGCGCAACAAGCATGTGGATGTGCACGGCAGCAAGATTCTCTTCCAGTTTCGCGGCAAGAGCGGTGTCGAGCATGAGATCAGCGTCAATGACCGGCGCCTGGCCAACATCATCAAGCGCTGTATGGAATTGCCGGGGCAGAACCTGTTCCAGTACCTGGATGAGGAAGGCCAGCGCCACACCGTCAGCTCATCGGACATCAATCGCTACCTTCACGAACTGACCGGTGCCGATTTCACTGCCAAGGACTATCGCACCTGGGCCGGCAGCGCAATGGCCCTCACCACTCTGAGTAAACTGGACTGGGAGCCCGAAGCTGATGCCAAAAAGCACATCGTGGCCATGGTCAAGGAAGTCTCCCGATTGCTTGGCAACACCCCCGCCGTCTGCCGCAAATGCTACATCCATCCGGCCGTGCTGGAAGCTTTCGTGATTGGCGAACTGTCGAAACTGCCCCGTTCGCGCCAACGCAAGGGCCTGCGACTCGAAGAAGTGGCGCTGGCCGGATTCCTACAAGGCTTGCAGGCTGCCGAAGCCCTGCGTGAAGCAACAGGAGAGAAATCATGAGCACCTCAAAAGCGCCCACCCCCGGTGAAAAAATCAATGACCCGCACGCCAAGCCTGCTGATGTAGCTGACGACCGTGAACGCACCCAGGAAGCCCGCAAGGAGCAGCCCCTGACCGGGGGCAAACACGATGATGCCGGTCACACCCCTAAAGTGCCCGGCGCCCGATAAAGCCATCCTGTTTAGAATTTCCGACCCAAGGCCTGCTCATGACCACCGCGCCTCATCTGCCTGAAGATGCCGACATCCACTCCCCCGTGTCCTTTACCGTTGCGCCCGATCAGCCCGGATTTGTCAGGGTCCGGGGTGCCCGTGAGCACAATCTCAAGGACGTAGACGTCGATATCCCGCGTGACGCGCTGGTCGTTTTCACCGGCGTCTCCGGATCGGGCAAGTCCTCGCTGGCATTTTCGACGTTGTATGCCGAGGCACAACGCCGCTATTTCGAATCGGTCGCGCCCTACGCCCGGCGCCTTATCGATCAGGTGGGCGTGCCTGATGTCGACTCCATCGAAGGCTTGCCGCCCGCCGTGGCCCTGCAGCAGCAACGCGGTACCCCGAGCACGCGCTCATCGGTAGGCAGCGTTACGACGCTGTCGAGCCTGATCCGCATGCTGTACTCCCGGGCCGGAAACTACCCCGCCGGGCAACCGATGCTCTACGCCGAGGACTTCTCACCCAACCTGCCGCAAGGTGCGTGCCCTGAATGCCACGGCCTGGGCCGGGTGTATGAGGTGCCGGAAGAGCTGATGGTGCCGGACGACTCGCTGACCATTCGCCAACGGGCAGTGGCGTCCTGGCCGCTGGCCTGGCAAGGACAGAATCAGCGCGACATTCTGGTGACCTTGGGCTACGACGTTGACGTTCCTTGGCGCGACCTGCCGAAAAAACAGCGTGATTGGATTCTGTTTACTGAAGAACAGCCTACTGCGCCGGTGTACGCGGGTTTGACGCCCGCTCAAACGCGCGTTGCACTCAAGCGCAAACTCGAACCCAGCTATCAGGGCACTTTTACAGGAGCCCGGCGTTACGTCCTGCAAACCTTCACCCATTCGCAAAGCGCGCTGATGAAAAAGCGCGTCTCCCGGTTCATGCGCGGCAGCCCCTGCCCGCTGTGCGAAGGCAAGCGTTTGAAACGCGAGGCCTTGTCAGTGTCCTTTGCCGGGCTGGATATCGGTGAGCTGTCACAGATGCCTTTGTTGCGTCTGGCTGAGGTACTGCGCCCGGTGGCTAAGGGAACGTTCGAGGCGAGCACCGACGACCACGTGTTTGATCGAAAGCAGATCGATAATGCCCGCAAGGAACGGGTCAAGTCCGGCGAATCGGGCCACGATGCCGCGCCAGATGTGCGCGCAACGCCGAACCTCTCTATCGAGAAGCGTCTGGCGGCGCAGCGCATCGCGCAAGATCTGCTGGCCCGTGTCAGCACGCTGACCGAGCTGGGATTGGGCTACCTTGCGCTGGACCGCAGCACTCCCACGCTGTCGTCCGGCGAGCTGCAACGCCTGCGCCTGGCGACGCAGTTGGGCTCGCAATTGTTCGGCGTGATTTACGTGCTGGATGAACCTTCCGCCGGCCTGCATCCCGCCGACAGCGAAGCTCTGTTCACCGCATTGCAGCAACTCAAGGCCTCCGGTAATTCGCTGTTCGTGGTTGAGCACGATCTGGAAACCATGCGCCGAGCTGACTGGCTGATCGATGTCGGCCCTGATGCGGGCGAGAACGGCGGGCGTGTGCTGTACAGTGGTCCGCCAGCCGGTCTGGCGCATATCGAAGCATCGAGAACCCGTCCGCATTTGTTTGCGCAACGCCATGATCTGCGAACCGACAGGCGTGTCCCGACCGGCTGGCTGCATCTGGAAGGCATCACCCGCAACAACCTGGAGAACATGACCGCAGAATTTCCACTGAGGTGTTTTACCTCGGTGACAGGCATTTCAGGCTCGGGTAAGTCGAGCCTGGTCAGTCAAGCGTTGCTGGAACTGGTCGGCGCAGCGCTGGGTCGGCCTGCCGCAACGAGTAGTGATGAGCAAGAGCCCAGTCTGGAAGATGACGCCCCGCAGCTCACCGACGGTCGCATCACGAGCGGCATGGACGCGATCAAACGGCTGGTGCAGGTGGACCAGAAACCTATCGGTCGCACTCCGCGCTCGAACCTTGCAACCTACACCGGGCTGTTCGACAACGTTCGCAAACTGTTCGCCGCGACCGACGACGCACGGGCGGCGGGTTACGATGCTGGGCAGTTTTCGTTCAACGTCGCCAAGGGCCGTTGCGAGGTGTGCGAAGGCGAAGGCTTCGTCAGCGTTGAGTTGCTGTTCATGCCCAGCGTCTATGCACCCTGCCCTACCTGCCACGGCGCCCGTTACAATCCGCAAACCTTGACGATTCAATGGCAAGATCTGAACATCGCCCAAATCTTGCAATTGACCGTCGACCAGGCAGTCGACGTGTTCGCCGAACAATCTGCGATACTCCGCTCATTGACCGTTTTGCGAGACATCGGGCTGGGCTATTTGCGCCTGGGGCAACCGGCGACCGAACTTTCCGGCGGCGAAGCTCAGCGCATCAAACTCGCCACCGAATTGCAGCGCAACCTGCGGGGAGCGACCCTCTACGTGCTGGATGAACCTACCACCGGCCTGCACCCAAGCGATGTCGACCGATTGCTGGCCCAACTCAATGCCTTGGTGGAGAACGGCCACACGGTGGTCGTGGTCGAACACGAAATGCGTGTCGTCGCGCAAAGTGACTGGGTCATCGACATTGGCCCTGGCGCAGGTGACAAAGGCGGAAACATCGTCGCCAGCGGCACGCCGGAGCAAGTGGTGAAGGTCAAGGCAAGCCGGACGGCACCCTTTCTCCGTAATGTGCTGACCGGAATATAAAGGCGTTTTACGCATTCAGCGCCGTAGAGAACCTGAACAGGTGCGCTACCATGCTCGCCGCCTAACAGCATGGGAGCGGAAAACCGCCTACTCGTCGCCAGGCAGGTTCGCGCGGCCTGACAACTCTCTGTGCTGTATATGCAAACAGTTACGTTGTATCTTGAATGAATAGCTCTACCGCAGTTATGCACTTTGCCCCCTTTCAGCTCCCCAGGAATCTGCAATGCCACAAGAGAGAATCGAATCGCTCAGACTACCCAAAGCGGTTCAAGGTCCTATCAACGATCTGGTGAGAGCGCTCAGTGCCGCCACTACGCGAGAGGACATCGAGCGCGAAGGGGAGATGGAAATCGCCTTTATTCTTGGCCTGGAAACCGCCAAACGCCTGCGCGCCTCGGACATCGAAATGCTGTACATGATCTTCGACGATGCAGTGCAGGCGCGACTTCAGCATCTGCAAGCGTGTTCCTGACCCACTCTCCCCGCGAAACCTCACTGATAGCGAGCAAGCCGCCTCTTGCCCGTCGTCAGCAAGATAAGCAAACTGCGCCCTCCACAGGGAGGCATTCATGAAACACGGAATCACGCTTTTGGCATTTGTCCTGATCGGGGGATGCGCGAACTTCAGCGACCGCGGAACCGGGGAAGGCGGCAGTGAGATCGGTAAAAATGGCTACACCGTCAGATGTGATGCGTCGCCGCCCAACCAGCCTGGCTGCTATTCCCCGCCGCCGCCCTTGTCCTGGGGCTTCCCGAATAATTTCAAGTTCAAGTTAGGTGCCAATTGAAAGGCTGAGGGCAAGGTTACGTACCCGCGGACGAACGAAGTCCATTGAGTAGACTGCGCAAAACGTTGCGCTGTCTTAACGACTCAGGCGCTTACGAATGCTACGTAGACGCCTGGGGCTATGGGTGCGAGCCGGCGTCGGACCCGAGGCGAAAAAACCTGATTTCCGGTCTTACCCGGCCTTCAAAGAACATTTGTGTCCTGGTTTGCTGCCATGTGCCTGTTGGCCGACGACCTTCACACCCTCCTCCACCCATCTGTGTTTCGGCGTCGTGTATGCCACACACGCCGATATCGTCCTGTCCAGAAGACTGCATGAGCGTCGCTGGAAATGCTGGCCGTTGGGCAACATAGAAGCAGCCCGCCCCCTCTCAACTCAACGAGCGGTTGAAGTTGTGATGAAAGGGAAGTTCTTCAAACAGCGATAACCTCAGAGACGCATTGCACTAGCGACGGCCAGTCTGAGTGGACACCCATCCAGAGCATCCTGAAACATCAATAAAATACTCCGGAAACTTCTATCGCTCCGGCCTGGATTTATCACTCGCGCAGCTAGATGTTATTGATTAGCTTGTTGTTACTTTTCGCTCATATAACTAGCAGGGTTAGTTCGCCTAACTAATCTTGGATAATTTACGTCATCACGGCTGGCAATTTTGCCGAGAAAGAGATTACCAGATGACTAAACCTAATTGCAATTAGGTTTAATTAATAGCAATTTTAATCCGATTAATCAATTTTTTACGCAACAAAACACCGATATTTCTATATAAACTAATAAAATATTTCGAAAAAAATGATTTTTCTCCGATTTTCTAACAGCGTAATACTTCATTATCTCCCCGCATGGATAGCCGTCTGTCTTTTTATCCGACAGTTGAAAAAAAATTTCGCAAACACTGAACTAATGCGTAGAGTCGCCGGACTTAGCATCGTCCTGACGAGTTCAGGACCTGTGCGATAAGCATTCATTACTATCCTCCTCAATCGAGACACTTATCGAATGACCAGACCCTTGCTGTCTATTTTCTGCGCACTAGTGATAGGCGCTTACAGCGCTGCTACTTTGGCGGCGGACTCCGGGCCAGGCGAGCAGGACACTCTTGTTCAGGTCGACGCCAAGCGCGACCAGATTTCCGGTGCGGACAAAGTTGCAGCGTCGACCGCTAAAGGTCCATCGGCAATGCTTGATGCCCCCATCGAAACCGGGGATGCGCCATCCCAGGTGGAACAGCCATGAACCCTCCTATTGACCACAGCGCTGTCGTGCATGAGCGCGACCGATCAGAGAGAACACTGCCCTTGGCTGCTTTCAAACAAACGATGATGCTGAGCCTGCTGGCATTCGGCATTGTGCAGGCCAACGCTGCACTCGCCGGTGTAACGCCGGCCACTGGCAATGCCGTTGAGGCGCGCGTCAGTTCTATCCTCGACAATATGAGCCAGTCCGAAAAGATCAACTTCACTCGCGTGAATGACGGTCACATGATCCCGCCCCTGCTCAAGTGGGGCATCAAGGGCACTGTTGCCTATGACTCGTCCATGGGCGTGCACGTCAACAATGCTACATTCGGGGCGCAGTATCCGTCGCAGCCGGCGCTTGCGGCGACCTGGAGCATCAACCGGGCCAAGGAATTCGGTCTGGCCATCGCTTATGAAACACGTATTTCCGGCGGACAACAGATGCTCTCTCCGGGCGTCAACCTGTACCGCACGCCTTACGGTGGCCGCTCGGCGGAGTACCTAAGTGGCGAGGACCCGTTTCTGGGCGCGGTGCTCGCGCCGGCCGTGGTTAACGGCATTCAGGCGCAGGGCATCCAGGCCAGTGGCAAGCATTACCTGGCCAACGAACAGGAAGCCAATCGGCAGGCGCTCAACGTTGTCGTGGACGAACGCACGCTGCGCGAACTGTATTTGCCGGGCTTTGAGTCGATGGTCAAAAACGCCAACGTTGCGTCGATCATGTGCGGTTTCAACAAGATCAATGGCGACTACGCCTGTGAGAACCATCACCTGATCACCGAAATTCTCAAAGGTGAATGGGGCTATCAGGGCACCGTCATCAGCGATTTCAACGCCATTCATAATGCGTTCAAGGGCGCGTGGGCAGGCACTGACATCGACATGCCGTCGGGTCTGCAGTTCACCGAAGCCAACCTGCTGCCGTACATATGGAGCGGGCAACTGACCCAAAACGTCATCGACGACAAGGTCAAGCGCAACCTGCGTGCCATCGTCAGCTATGACTTGCAGGAACATCTGAATACCGCCCAGACCCTCGACCACCCTGAGCACGGCATGCGCGCTGCGCTGAATACAGCACGTGAAGGCATCGTGTTGCTGCGCAACGAAAACACCACAGCAGGCAAGCCGCTGTTGCCACTGGATAAATCGGCCAGGATCGCGATCATCGGCGATTGGGCATCCGAGGCGCCCGCATCGCCTTTTGGTACCGCCAACTCGCCACCCGGCAGCTACATGACTGAGCTGAGCGGCTTGCAACAGCTGGCTTCCAGCAGCTCGAACGTCACGTTCCTGCCTGAAATGAGCCTGAACCCGAAAACGTCGATCTGGTATCAGCCTTCCAAGGGCAGCGACGCGGCGAGTAACTCCGGTGTAAAAGCTGAGTATTACGCCAATACCAGCTTCTCCGGCAGCCCGGCGGTGACGCGTGTCGAACCCGGCGTCAACCTGAACTGGATCACAAACACCAACGAGACCGATGCGGGCAACACCACCGTCTCCGGGTTCTACCCGGCGCCGGGTGCGTTCTCGGCCAGGTTTACCGCGACGATCAAGCCAACGGTATCCGGCGCCCACGTGTTCAAAGTGCGCGCAGACGGTCCGTACACGTTGTGGGTCAATGATCAACTGGTGGTGCAGAGCGATGGTGTTCCGTACTCCCCTGATGTGGTAAATGCCATGACCACCTCCGGCAAGACTCAGGCGCTGGTTGCTGGCAAACCCTACACCGTCAAACTTGAATACCGGCGTAGCGCAAGCAATTTCACGCCGGCGCTTGGTGGGCTCGCGGGCGTGCAGATGAGCTGGGCCTCATTGCGCCCACCCAAGGACCTGGCCAAATACGACGCCGTCGTGATCGCCACGGGCAGTAACTACGAGCACGAAGGCGAAGGTTCGGACCATGGCTTGGAGCTGCCAGATCAACAAGCCGATCTGATCAGCTTCGCTACCAAGGCCAACCCCAATACCATTGTGGTCATGCACGGCGGTGGCGTACCCGACATGCAGCCGTGGGCCAACAAGGTCGGCGCGTCGTTGCAAGCTTGGTTCCCTGGACAGCAAGGCGGACAAGCGCTGGCCGAGATCCTGTTCGGGAAGGTCAACCCGTCGGGCAAGCTGCCGATCACCGTCGACAAGAAGATTGAGGACAACCCCAGCTATGCGTCCTATCCGGACCCGGCCATTTACCGCGGCGACAGCGCTTCGACCGAGATGACCTACAGCGAAGGCCTTTACATGGGCTACCGCGGGTATGACAAGAAGCATGCAAAGCCTTTGTACCCATTCGGATTTGGCCTTTCATACACCACGTTCGACTACAGCGATCTGAAGCTGTCGACCAATGTGCTGGTACCCGGCAGCACCGTCAACGTCAGCTTCACCGTTACCAACACAGGTGCCAAAGCAGGCTTCGAAGTGGCGCAGTTGTACGTCCACCCAGGCGCGTCTGCTGTTGATCGTCCGGAAAAGGAACTGAAGGGCTTTACCAAGGTTTACCTGAAGCCAGGCCAAAGCAAGACGGTGAGCATTCCGATTGACTCGCGCTCGCTGGCCTACTACGTGGAGAAGACCGACAGCTGGGATGTCGACGCTGGCAAGTTCAAGATTCTGGTCGGACCGGACTCGGCAAATCTGCCGCTTGATCGCACGTTGATCACGCTCTTTGATGAGCATCTGACCACGGCTGACAGCAACCCGCTGCCAGTGCCGCTGCGTAAAGCGGTACAAGTCAACGCCACGCAAGCCTACTAAGCGAACCTTTCAGGCTCAGGGACGAGCTTGAATATCCAGCCGCAACCGACGCACGTAATTATCGAACACGGTTTTCACGTCCACTTCCTCAGGGCTTCTCAGCCACTGAATCTGCAAACCGTCCATGACCGAAAAAATCTCTTGGGCCAATGCCGTCACATCCACATCGTCCCGGATTTCCCCCGCCTCGATCAGCGCCGTCAGATGCCCTCGTGCGTGATCATGGGTCATGTGAAAACGCTCCTGGTGCCAGGCCCAGGCCGGGTGCGCAGGCGACAGACTCTCGGTGTTGAGTAACAAGGCCGCTTGACACTCCGCGGCGTCTGCAACGCTGAACGCCATGCTCATTCCGAGAAACCTGGTGAAACCGTCCAGGGTCAGTTCCATGGTCAAATCACTGAACCGGGAGGTCACACGTTGATCGCGACGCTCCAGCAACGCGCTAAGCAGCGCGCCTTTATTGGGGAAATGGTGCAACAGGCCCACGGTAGTGATGCCCGCCATCTGCGCAACATCTTTCATCGACGCACTGGAGAAGCCGTCTCGGGCAAATATTACGGTTGCCGCGTCAAGCAAAGCAGCCCTGCGCATTTCACCCTTGGGTGCACGGCGACGCTGGGGCGCGATGAAGTCCTCCGACTCTTTCCCTGACATAAATTCCGATATACCTTGATTCATTGTGTGGCAATGCTCGCAGGCTCAGCCCTGCGATCAAAAAAACGTCTTGCGGTAAACGCCGCAAAGGAAATCGATGTTACCGCGATCAGCGCATTCCCGGTAAACGCACCCAGCAACGCACCACTGCTTCCAAAAAAATGAACCCCGGCCAACACAAACGGCACCGTGCCCAAGGTCGTCCGAAGCCAGGCAAAGACAGGAACCAGCCAGGACCGCCCCATCGTCACGAGCATGGCAATCGCCATGAAATCCAGGCCGATGATAGCCCAAAGCCCTCCACCAAACCGGCAGAACGCCAGAAACAGCTCGCGTCCCGCCCCCTCAAGTTCGTAGAGGTTGGCGATCGGCACCGCCAACAGCAGCAACAAAGCCCAGATCGCCAAACCGTACGTCACGATCAATCTTCGGGTGAAGATGATCGCCGAGCTGACCCGCTCATCGAGACGCGCGCCGATGTTCTGTCCCAGTACCGGCGCCAGTGCACCGGGCAATGCGAAGTAGGCACAGTAGGAAAACTGCATGACCCTGTCCAGGACCGCCATCGCGGCCAAAACCGTTACGCCATAGGTGGCAACGGTTGAAACCAGATAAGCCAGCCCGACCGGCGTCGCGAGATTGGCAACGATCGCGGGTAATGCGATGCGTAAGGTTCGTCTGGTGTGCAGACCTAGAAGCTTCAAATGGGTTGGGAATATCAACCCGGTTCGCCGCCGTATTTCATACAGGCCAACGCTCAGTGATACGCAGGCTGACAAAGCATAGGCCAGTCCTGCGCCGGTCAGACCCAAGTCCATCACGAAGATGAGGAACGGGTCGGCGACCGCCAGTGTTGCAGCACCCGAAAGCACCACCCATAACGCCCGACGGCTGTCACCCAGGGTTCTGAGAATCTGCGCCGCCATTTGCATAGCCGACTGCAACACGCTGAACGGCAGTGTCAACCAGATGAAGCCATGAGCGGCCTCACACGTGCTGGCGTCGGCGCCTAGCCAATGAGTGATCGGAACCACCAAAGCCAGTTGCAAGCCCGCCGTCAGCCCCGAAGCAATCACTATCATGACCAGCAGGTTGGCGGTCAGGCGCGCGAACATTTTGCTTGCTTTGTGACCGATGCGCTCGGAGAGCACCGTCGCCGCAGCGATGATGAACCCGGTGCCGATCGAGCTGTTGAGAAAGATCAGGACCTTGGCGACCCCTACTGCAGCGAGCAATAAAGGCACGTGCAGCATCGAGACATAGACCAGAGTCAGGATATCGACGAGGAAGACCGCAAGGAGACTCAACGCGCTGGTGCTGCTCATCACCAGAATATGGCGCGCTACCGAACCTTCGGTAAACGTCGCCCGGGCATTTGCCATCATGACTCCCAATGCACACCAATGCTGCACCCGGAGGGTACCCCGCTCAGCGAGGCGCGATTCTAGCCGTTGCGCTTGCAGGCGGCTATCAGATAACACAGAAGTCGGATGGGATGGCTTCTTGATCTTCCCGTCGATTTCAGATCAGGGAGTGGATATTCACGATCACGGCCAGTGGTTCTGAGCCTGGAGTCGCAAGTGGGTCGATACAGACATTGCCCCGGAGGATGCTGCCGAGATCGCCAAGGAACGCGGAATCCCAATCTTGGTAACACGTTAGTGGAACGCTGGTGGCAATACAGCTAGGGATTGGATAGCCGTAGGCTTTGGTGTTTTGGGCGGAGCCGAATGCGTAACACGGTAGGTTCTCAGGGGCATGCTGTGAGTGCTGAGCAGTTGGGTTGCCGCAGGCCACCATCCTGGCAAACCCTTCCCTAACCCTCCTTGTCCAAAAGGGTCCGCGTCAGCACATCACGGTCTTTTCGGTCACGATCATTAACTCTTCTCCAAGCGAAAAAAAGCACGCACACAGCGGGCTCGTTCAGCAGCAGGTTATGATGGGCGCTTCAGCAAAAAGGAGAGATCGATGAGGATATGGATTACCACGTGCCTTGTTGCCGCAGTGTCAGGCTGTGGCACCATCAAGACGCTCAACGACGAAAAAGGCGCTGCCGACGACCTTGCGAAATGGCAATCCAACTGCCACATCATCCCCCGCACTTTCAGCGGGCTGAGCTATCAGTTCTGTAACCTGAACAGTCCTCCCCGGTCAGGTCCTCACTGGGGCGTCACACCGATCACGCTCGATATGGTTGCCTCCGCAATTGCCGACACTATCCTGATTCCCTACACCGGTTATCAGCAATATCAGCTAGGCGATATCCAAGTGCGGCGCAAGCAGTACTGATTAGAAGCCGTTCTAGTGAGGATCGTAGTGCCTGTCTCCTCCAGTATCTTCACCAGCAAGTACGCCCGTTTGGCAACCTTGATGGCTGGATATTGAGTGACTGAAGCCTATCCATGTGTTCACCGCGTTACGTGATCGAAATATTGATTCGCGACATCACTCGCTAAGCTAATGGCTGGCAAAATGACACCATTCTTGCGATCAGGCTTCCGGCGATTATCGCGGTTGCTCGCCATGACGCAATTCATTCGTAAGTGAGACGCCGCTCGATGGTGATACCGAAAGTCTGGCCGAGCTTCTCTAGGCGCGGTCCGAGCTACTTGCTCAAACCCGTCTCGGACGGAAGGAAACATTACCAGACTGCTTCAGCGTCCGGACGCGAATTCACGTGCGTTTAGTAACCCTCTTCAGTTTATCCATCTGCCTGCCGGTGTACGGCGGGCACCTTTCCGGCACCACTGAGATTCGCAGGGAATACCGTTATGATCACCGTCCATTTTGGTGCCAGGGCAATAGGTGAGGAAGCTCTTGGCTTCGGCGCATGAAGTCATCTGCGAGCAGTACTTACGTCCGTCGCATTTGAAAGAATCAGGTGGGACATTTGTGCTAAGCAAAACGGCCGGGGCCTCCTGCTGGACCGTCCTCAGGGGTGCCAGATAGGCACCTCCCCACCGTTTAAACACTGGGGAGGTGCTCAGCACAAAAGCCACCAGGACGCCCAGCAAAACCAGAAATATCCCTTTCATTAGCCACTCCCCGATCAATGGCGCATTCTCTCGCCACCTGTCCATCAATGCAAACCTCCAGTCAAGCCCTGGCCTGCCAGCGTATGGCGGGCAGAAGCATCGCCGTGTCGAACACAAAAACCGCTTAAGAGTTAAACGCAGCCGTCTACGCCCTGCGGCGTGAAAGCGCCAGCATGAATGACGACCACGCCTATAAACTAAAGACATCAGTATGTTTCACAAGGCAGTCGAATCGGAATGTGCTGGGCAATGCACTAAATGTTCTGAGCAGGTGTGAGAGTTGCTTAGAAAGCATGGCAACAAAAAACCCCGCGAGGCAGGCGCCAGCGGGGTCTTTTGAGAATGCCTGAGACGGCATGAGAATCGAATATGGTGCCCCGAGCCGGAGTCGAACCGGCACATCCTTTCGGACGACGGATTTTAAGTCCGGTGTGTCTACCAATTTCACCATCAGGGCAGTGCTGCAGAGAGATCAATGACAGAAAAAAATCATTGGCTTCGCAACAAGAGCAGGGAATATATACATCCCTACTCCGCGAAGCAAGCACCAAGTACCTTAGATTGCGTCCGAAGTGCAACTTCGACAGAGGCCAAAAAACGCCTTTAAATCAGAAGCCTACGGGATGGAGGCAGAATACATTAGCGCCGCTGCTGCCGAAGCAGCACACGTGGCCTAAGGAGTGCAGCATGGAACGCAGTCTCGCCTAAACCGCTAAACACTTCGGCACCACACGGCCCAAATTCATCGAGCAAATGCGCGCTAGCGGCCTGCTGAATAACCTCAACCTGCCCGCTCATCCGCATCGTGACCGCGAGTACCTGCGCGTCAAGGATGGCAACTGGTGTCACCTGCAGCTAGGCATGCAATACCCCCAGTCCACGCGGGCGAAGCAGCCCGGCATTCCATGGATGGCCGACAGCTCGGCCTTCCCTACCCGCCATACCGGCAGAATGCCGTGGCGTGGCCTAAGGAATACGCTCGCCAGATCATCGCCCTACGAACCAAAGAGGAGCGCAACGCCGCGCTCCTTGAGGTACCCAAGCATTGGGCGACTTAACGAAAAACACTGCCTGCTTTACCTGGCAACGCCAAACGGAAACAGCGCACGGAAAGCACTTGACACACGTCAACCAACCACCACCGAGGCTAATGCAGGGTAACCGTCCGGCGAAGTCACCTACCCGATCCCTGCAATAAGGGCGATGTTCTCCACTTAAAAAATACGTGGACACCATCGACCTTATCTTCAG
>NZ_SOCT01000002.1 GCF_004364435.1 Pseudomonas sp. LP_7_YM
TTCCGGGCACGTCGACTGGACGGATTGGTCGACCAACCTGGGCGTGGACGCAAGTCGTCTTTGCCTGAGGAAACGGTTCGCCGGGTCTTGGAACAGAGTGCGATCCATAAACCCCACCTACCGTCGGAGGCGCTTCCCGGTTACCGTGACATTTCTGGCGAACAATTCCACGGCAGCAGCGCTTCGTAGTCGGCTACCGATTGCGCCTGCGGCAGCCGCTCAAGCACGTGGCGCAGCCATGTATAGGGCTCTTGGCCGTTGACCTTCGCGGTCTCAACCAAGCTGTAGATCTGTGCACTGGCGGTGGCGCCTTTAGGCGTGTCGCTGAAAAGCCACGCCTTGCGCCCAATAACAAACGGCTTTATCGCTCTTTCGGCGGCATTGTTGTCGATCGGTAAAAATCCGGCTTCCACGTAGCGTTCCAGCCGGCTCCAGTTGTTCGCCAGATAGTTCACTGCCTTGCCCAATACACTTTGTGGCGTTACTTGGGGCTGCGTTTTATCCAGCCAGCTTTTCAACTGCGCCAGGATCGGCAGACTCCTTTCCTGACGACCAATAAACCGCCGCTCGTCGCTGCCATCTTTTAGTTCACGCTCGATGCCGTACAGCTTGTTGATCATTGTCATTGCGATATCTGCACGCCCAGTCTTGCCCTTAGGCTGCACTTTCTGTGCTTCCACGAACTTGCGCCGGGCATGAGCCATACACGCCAGGCGTTCCACGCCCGGTTGCAACGCCAACGCGTTGTAGCCCGCGTAATCGTCGGTCATCACATAGCCGCGATAACTTTCCAGCAGGCGCAACGGCACTTCCTGCGCACGGCTGGACGTGTAGTCAAACAGCACGACTTTTCTGTCCGGCGGCCCACTGGCCTGCACCCACATCCAGGATTGGCGGGTCGGGTCTCGATCCGGTTCTTTCAGCACCTGAACGCGGGTTTCATCGCAGTGGATGACCGGGCTCTCCAGTAGCCGGTCGCGCATCAAATTCAACAACGGTTGCAGATGCTCGCCGCATTGGATAATCCAGCGAGCCAGGGTTTGACGCGAGATTTCTATGCCGTGACGGCTCAGCACTGTCTCGAAACGATGCAACGGCAAGCCGTCGACATACTTGGTGGTCAGCAGCATGGCCAGCACGCTCGGGCTGGCCATGCTCTTTTCGATCAACTGCGCAGGCTTGTCGGCAGTGGCAGGGGCCGACTCACAACCCCGGCAGCCGTAGACTTTGCGGATGTGTTTGATCACGCGGATTTGCGTCGGCACGATATCCAGCTGCTCGCTGGTTTCTTCGCCGATCACATGTTTACGGCAACCGCAGGCGCAGGTCAGCTCGTGTTCGGGCAGGTCGTGGATGACTTCGATGCGCGGCAGATCAGCCAACAACGGCTTGCGCTTACCTCGACGCTTGACCGGGGCAACGACCTCTTCATCAGCGTCGCCGACCGCAGGCATCGGCTCGCTTTCAGGCTCGTTGAACAGCGCCAGTTGCGGCGTATTGGGCTCGACCGTCTGCTCGGATTTACGACCGAATAGACGGTCACGCAACAGCTTGATCTGTTCTTTCAGATCAACGATGTGGGTGGCGTAGGCTTCTTTGACTTCCTGGGCATCAAGCAGCATCTGCTTGAGCGATATCGGGTCATCAGGGAGGTCTTCAGGCATCAATTTCATACCCCGGATTATACCCGTCAGGCCACAAATCTTGGCGTCAGAACCTTATGCGGGCGGTTGCGCCATAGATCAAATCCGTCCAGTAACCAGTTCAACTCTTGCACGGTCAGCACGATGGCCTCATCGAGTTCATCGGGTGAAGTTTTGAAACGCTCGCACTCCAGACGCTTGAGCCAAAGGCAAAAGCCGTTGCGCTCCCAATACAGCACTTTGACTCGGTTGCGGTGGCGATTCAGGAAAACGAAGAGTACGGGGTCAAACACCGCCACTTTGATATCGAGTTCGACCTGGGCAGCCAAGCCGTCGATGGATTTGCTGAAGTCGACGGGTTTCGGGTAGAGGTACACTTTTTCAACGCTGGCGTCGGGACGCATCATGGTAAGCGGCTCCTGAGAGGAAATCGGGAGCTCAGCATCAGCTGTCAGCTATTCGCTTGGAATGTGGGGTTCGTGGAGCGGTTACAATCGCTCGGGCATATCTCGCCATGCTGCGCCAGAGCAAAGCACCCAAAGGATACCGTTAAGCATTAGGCGATCATCGGCCCGAGGGCGCCCGGTGCGTTGGGTTTTGGTGAAGATATCTGCAACCAGATCCCAGGTTGCGTCGGGGAGTTCATACCGCTTTGCCATCTTGGCCTCCTGGCTTTGATGGCGATGTATTTTACAGAAAATCGTATTTTCTGGGTTTACGTACAGAGCCTAACGCTTTACGGAGTAGAAGCTTGGGTCAGCGAAATATCGGCAGCTGGGTCAATTCTGCATCAGCGGAACAAAAGGGACATTCTGAAACAGTAAAACCGCGCAAAGGCGCGGTTTTAATGGGGTTTGATCAGTTTCTCAGTGTTTCAAAAAACACCCTGAAACTTAATATGCCGATCAGACGTTGAAGCGGAAGTGCAACACGTCACCGTCCTTGACGATGTAGTCCTTGCCTTCCAGACGCCATTTGCCTGCTTCCTTGGCACCGGCTTCGCCCTTGTACTGGATGAAGTCGTTGTAGGCGACGCATTCGGCGCGAATGAAGCCTTTTTCGAAGTCGGTGTGGATCACACCAGCCGCTTGTGGCGCTGTGGCACCGACGCGTACCGTCCAGGCGCGGACTTCTTCGACACCGGCAGTGAAGTAGGTCTGCAGGTGCAGCATCTCGTAACCTGCGCGGATCACGCGGTTAAGGCCGGGTTCTTCGAGGCCCAGAGCTTCGAGGAACATGTCCTTTTCTTCGCCATCGTCGAGCTCGGCGATTTCGGCTTCGATCTTGTTGCAGACCGGCACCAGCATGGCGCCTTCTTCTTCAGCAATGGCGCGAACCACGTCCAGGTGCGGGTTGTTTTCGAAACCGTCTTCAGCGACGTTGGCGATGTACATCACCGGCTTAGTGGTCAGCAGGTGAAAGCCCTTGACCACGGTTTTCTCGTCGACACCCATGTTCTTCATCAGGCTGCGCGCAGGTTTGCCTTCAGTGAAGTGGGCGATCAATTGTTCCAGCAAGCCCTTCTGGACCACTGCTTCCTTGTCGCCGCCCTTGGCGTTGCGCGTGACCTTCTGCAGTTGCTTCTCGCAGCTGTCGAGGTCGGCGAAGATCAGTTCCAGGTCGATGATCTCGATGTCGCGTTTCGGGTCGACGCTATTGGAAACGTGAATCACGTTCTCGTCTTCGAAGCAGCGGACCACGTGGGCGATGGCATCGGTTTCGCGGATGTTGGCCAGGAATTTGTTGCCCAGACCTTCACCTTTCGATGCGCCTGCTACCAGACCTGCGATGTCGACGAACTCCATCGTGGTCGGCAGGATGCGCTTCGGGTTGACGATGTCAGCCAGCGCCTGCAGGCGTGGATCGGGCATGGCTACGATGCCGCTGTTCGGTTCGATGGTGCAGAAGGGAAAGTTCTCCGCCGCAATACCGGATTTGGTCAGGGCGTTGAACAAGGTGGACTTGCCGACGTTGGGCAGGCCGACGATGCCGCAGTTAAATCCCATGGTGTATCCCCTCGAGTGATGTCAGGCCTTCTGGCTGTGCAGGACACGCATCGCCTTGGCGAAGTCGCCTGCGAGGACATCCGGCAGCACGCCGAGGGCAAAGTCGATACTGGCGTCCAGTTTTTCCTGTTCGGCGCGTGGCGCACGACCCAGAACAAAATTGGAGACCAGACTGGCATCGCCGGGGTGGCCGATGCCGAGCCGCAGGCGATGAAAGCCGTTCTGGTTACCGAGCTGCGCAATAATGTCGCGCAGCCCGTTATGCCCGCCGTGCCCGCCACCCAGTTTGAGTTTGGCGACGCCCGGAAGCAGGTCGAGTTCGTCGTGGGCCACCAGAATGGACTGCGGTGGGATCCGGAAGAAACCCGCCAGTGCCACGACGGACTGGCCGCTACGGTTCATGTAGGTGGTGGGAATCAGCAGACGAACGTCTTGGCCCTGATGGCTGAATTTAGCCGTCAGGCCGAAATATTTGCGGTCAGCGGTCAGATTGACGCGCTGGGCGCTGGCAATACGCTCAACGAAAAGAGCCCCTGCGTTATGCCGGGTCTGTTCGTATTCGGGGCCTGGATTTCCCAGGCCGACGATCAGTTGGATGGCGGTCACGTCAGGGGCTCTTCCTTGGGTCGAGTGTGATGATGCCGCGCATCATCACGGGTTCAACCGGCTAGCGAGTAATAATTACTCTGCTTCGCCTTCTGCGGTGCCTTCTTCGTCCTGGACAATGCGTGGAGCGTGGACGTTTGCGATGTCCAGGTCCTTGCCGTGTGCCAGAGCGACGAATTCGACACCGTTAGGTGCCTTGACGTCGGACAGGTGAACGTTGTCGCCAATTTCCAGCGCGCCCAGGTCAACTTCGATGAACTCAGGGAGGTCTTTAGGCAGGCAGGTCACTTCCAGCTCAGTGGTAGTGTGCGAGATCTCGCCGCCTTTCTTGACCGGTGCTTCTTCGTTAATGAAGTGCACTGGGACGATAGCGGTCAGTTTCTGGCCAGCTACGACGCGGATGAAGTCGGCGTGCATGATGAACTGCTTGGCAGGGTGACGTTGCATCGCTTTAACGATCACGTTCTGCTTGGCGCCATCAACGTTCAGTTCGATAACGTGGCTGAAAGCCGCTTCGTTTTCGAACAGTTTGGCCATTTCCTTGGCTTCGATAGTGATCGAAGCTGCTTCTTTGTCACCACCGTAGACAACGGCTGGGACAGAGGCAGCGAGACGACGCAGGCGGCGGCTCGCACCTTTCCCCAGGTCAGTACGCGCTTGGGCGTTCAGAATAAAATCAGTCATGTGGTATCTCCAAAATAGCCATTCCCGAGTGACGTTTGCGACCAGCGCCAACACGGCATGGGCAAAAAAGCCCCGCCCCAACGGTGATGGTTGGGGCGGGGCGCTTTTCGTCAACGGATGATTCGAGAGGGCAGGGCCCTTATCGGAACATCGCGCTGATCGATTCTTCATTGCTGATGCGACGCATCGCTTCAGCGACTACCGGTGCGATATCCAGTTGACGGATACGGTTACAGGCTTGTGCTGCAGCGGACAACGGGATGGTATTAGTGACCACCAGCTCGTCCAACACGGATTTTTCGATATTCTCGATGGCCCGACCCGACAGCACAGGGTGTGTGCAGTAGGCGAAAACCTTGGCAGCGCCATGTTCTTTCAGGGCTTTAGCCGCATGGCACAGGGTGCCTGCGGTATCGACCATGTCGTCGACGAGAATACAGGTACGACCTTCGACGTCACCAATGATGTGCATCACTTCGGAGTGATTGGCCTTCTCACGGCGCTTGTCGATGATCCCGAGATCGACGCCCAGGGACTTGGCTACGGCACGTGCACGCACGACGCCACCGATATCCGGGGAAACGATCATCAGGTTTTCGAAGCGTTGGTCTTCGATGTCATCCACCAGAACCGGGGAGCCGTAGATGTTATCTACCGGAATATCGAAGAAGCCTTGAATCTGGTCTGCGTGCAGGTCAACGGTCAGCACCCGGTCGATACCGACAACGGTGAGCATGTCCGCAACCACTTTGGCGCTTATAGCCACGCGTGCGGAACGCGGACGGCGATCCTGACGGGCATAACCAAAATAAGGAATAACAGCAGTGATACGAGTAGCCGAGGAGCGACGGAAGGCATCAGCCATCACGACGAGCTCCATCAGGTTATCGTTGGTCGGAGCGCAGGTCGGCTGAATAATGAAGACGTCTTTACCACGAACGTTTTCATTGATCTCGGCTGTAATTTCACCGTCGGAGAACTTACCGACAGAGATGTCACCGAGAGGGATATGCAGCTGACGTACGACACGCCGAGCCAGATCGGGGTTGGCGTTCCCCGTAAAGACCATCATCTTGGACACGCGCAGTACCTGGAGGCTTAGGGTATGCCTGGATGACTATAGGAAAATGGCAGGGGCGGCTGGATTCGAACCAACGCATGGCAGGATCAAAACCTGCTGCCTTACCGCTTGGCGACGCCCCTGTATCTGTTGCACGAGTGCCTAGCACTCGGTTCTCTTAGAGCAGTGTTTGCAACTTGCGGTGCAACATCGAGATGTTGCTGCCTTTTGCTACAAACCCTGTAAGGGTCTCTGTAAGAAGGGCCGAGACTTTATCAGCTTCAGCTTTGTTTGGGAAGGCCCCAAACACACAACTTCCAGTTCCGGTTAATTTTGCTTCGGTAAATTTACCTAACAAATTCAATGCGTTACGAACATCTGGATAACGCCTTGCTACAACCGGTAAGCAGTCATTCCGACTGTTTCCCTTGGGAACGGGGCGCACTTTAATGGGCGCAGTGTCACGTGTCAACAGTGGATCTGAAAAAATTTCTGCTGTACTTACAGATACTTGCGGCACAAGCACGATATACCACGGTTCTTCGGGGTTTACCGGGGTGAGGATTTCGCCGACACCCTCTGCAAATGCGGCGTGCCCACGCACGAAAACCGGCACGTCAGCCCCGAGCGTGAGGCCCAGCGTAGCAAGACGATCTTCGTCCCAGTCCAGGTGCCATAAATGGTTGAGACCCAGCAGGGTGGTGGCGGCATCCGAACTCCCGCCGCCGATTCCGCCACCCATGGGCAGTACTTTCTTCAGCCAGATGTCGGCACCCAGCGGCGAGCCGGACTGTTCTTTGAGTGCGCGCGCCGCTTTGACGATCAGGTTGCTGTCATGAGGAACATCTACAATTTCCGTTTGCAGGCGTACCTCTCCGTCTTCACGCAGGGCAAAACTCAGCTCATCGCCGTAGTCAAGAAACTGAAAAAGGGTCTGCAGCTCGTGATAGCCGTCAGGTCGACGGCCGAGAATGTGCAGCATCAGGTTCAGTTTGGCAGGCGCAGGCAGTGTCAAAAGAGGCCGGGACACGGTCATTGCCCAAGCTTGCGCGGTTGCCAGTCCTTAATCACCAGCGTGACGTCCAGGTCCTGACCGTGCAGTTTCATGCGCTCGGGAAGCCAATAGCCATTCTGCTCGGTGTAACTGAGGTATTCGATCTGCCAGCCGTCCTGCTCCAGTTTCGACAGGCGACTTTCGCCGTCCAGGGTCAGGCTGCTCTTGCTGTCGGGAGCGGGCAGGCCCCGGACCCACCAGACCAAGTGGGAAACCGGCAATTTCCAGCCCAGTTGATCCTTGAGCAGGGTTTCCGGGTCCGGCGCGTCATACCGGCCTTGGTTGGCGACTTCCAGCGAGACCGCGCCGGGACGGCCGGTCAAGCGCGCAGCGCCGCGACCCAGCGGGCCCGAGAGGCGAATGTCGTAGTAGTCCTGCCGTTGTAGCCAGAACAGCGTACCGCTGCCGGAATCCTTGGGTGCGCGAATGCCGACCTTGCCGTTGATCTGCCAGCCATCGAGCGTGGCGAGCTGCTCCTTGTTGACCCGCCATTGGCTGGCGTCGCCCTTGCCCTGTACGGCTTCATGCGACGTGATGCCGGCGCAGCCAGCGAGTAAAGCGATCAAACTGAATGCAAGTACGTGGCGCAATAACATAAATCAAAGGTTCTCGGAGCCGGTCAGGCGCTTGAGGGTGCTGCGCAGGGCCGGGCTGTCAGGTTGTTGTTCAAGGGCTTTGCCCCAGACTTTACGGGCTTCGCGCTGGTTGCCTTTGGCCCAGAGCACTTCGCCCAGATGGGCGGCAACTTCATGATCTGGAAAGCGCTCCAGAGCCTCACGTAGCAGACGTTCGGCCTCATCAAGATTGCCCAGGCGGTAATTAACCCAGCCGAGACTGTCGAGTACAGCCGGATCTTCGGGGTTCAGCTGATGAGCACGCTCGATCAGCTCTTTGGCTTCGGCGTAGCGCGTAGTGCGATCGGACAGGGTGTAGCCCAGCGCGTTCAGCGCCATGGCGTTGTCCGGCTCGCGTTTTAGAATCGCCCGCAGATCGGTCTCCATCTGCTTCAGGTCGTTGCGCTTCTCGGCCAGCATTGCGCGGGTATAGAGCAGATTGAGGTCGTCCGGGTACTGTTTGAGCGCCTGAGTCAACACTTGCCAGCCGCGGTCGCTTTGATTGTTGTTGGCCAGGGTTTCGGCTTCGATCAGGTACAGCTGAATGGTGTAATCGGGCTGATCGGCGCGCGCTTGGGCCAAACGCTTGGAGGCCTCGGCAGTGCTGCCATTGCTCATCAGAATATCGGCCTGACGAAGTTGTGCAGGCAGATAGTCATTGCCCGGCCCGACTTGCGCATATTCGCTGAGAGCGTCTTGTGGATCGTTGCGCTCTTCGTAAATGCGGCCGAGGTTCACATGGGCCGAATCGACGTGGCTGCCGCGGGTGACCAGATCTTCCAGATAACCTTGGGCTTCATCCCAGGCCTTGTTTTCCAGGCACACCAAGGCTAGCGAGTAACGCAGCTCATCATCATCCGGGTATTGCTGAACCAGGCTTGAGAACTGGACCTTGGCGTCCTCCATGCGGTTCTGTTCAACCAGCATGCGGGCGTACGTCAGGCGCAGGCGTTTGTCGTCCGGGTATTTCTTGATGCTCTTTTCCAGCAGGGGCATCGCTTCCTTGCCGCGGTTCATGCTTTGCAGCAGGCGTGCGCGCAGCAGAATCGGTGCAACCTCGCCTTCACCCGGCGGATTGTCTTCGAGCAGCTGGAGCGACGCCGCGTTGTCGCCTTCCTGTTGCAGCAGCAGGGCCTTGCCGAAAATCAGCTGGCCGTTTTTCGGGTATTTGGCAAGCAGGCGGTCGAAGCTGTTCAGCAGGCCTTTGCGCGTATTGGAGTCGGTTTCTGCCGCCGACAGCGCCAAAAAGTCGAAATGAGTATCGCCCTGGCCCTGCAGTACCTTCTCCATATAACGCATGGAGTCGTCATAGCGCCCTGAGCGGGCCAGTTGAATGGCCGCAGCGCGTTGCGCTTCAAGGTTGCCCGGGTCGTTCCGGGCCCAGATCATCGAAGTGTCGAGGGCGGCCTGATCGGCGCCCAGGTACTCGGCAATACGGAAAGCCCGCTCGGAAATGCCCGGATCCTGAGTCTGAATCGCCTGGGTCACATAGTTATCCAGCGCAATGTCGAAGCGATTGCGCTGTCCGGCCAGTTCAGCGGTCAGCAGGCTGACGACGGTTTCCTGGGTGAACGAACCATAGACCTGGGGCTTGGCATCAGGCGTGGACGTCGTCTCTTTCGCTGGAGCGGCAGACTCCGAGGAAGTGGGGATCGTAGACTGACAGCCACCGAGAGCGACAAGGGCAAGGAACAACGCGGAGGATTTATTCATATAGGAGAAAGGGCGGCTTACCTGCGGTTTGAAGGCATCATGACACAAGGCAGGGAGCAAACCCACAGCCCACTCGAAAACCAGGACCCGGCATTTACAGTCCGCGCCTGGACAATTTGTCGCAGCGCCAAGGCAGCAAAGCGAATCTCTATAGGGACAATAGCCATTGCCAGACGTTCTGAATGCATTGTGGTGGTTGTTCTGAATCTATTGAAGTAGGACAATTGCCGGCTTCACGTCACCATCAGCGACCTTGAATGGCCTTTCTTGCTCTGGGTATCAACCATAAGACTGCATCAGTGGACGTCCGCGAGCGCGTGGCATTTACCCCTGAGCAACTGGTTGAAGCGTTGCAGCAGCTTTGCCGTCTGACTCAGAGCCGCGAAGCGGCCATCCTTTCGACCTGCAATCGCAGCGAGCTTTATATAGAGCAGGACCAACTGACTGCAGATGTCGTATTGCGCTGGTTGGCCGATTATCACCACCTTAACGTCGACGAACTGCGCGCAAGCGCCTATGTGCATGAAGATGACGCGGCTGTTCGCCACATGATGCGTGTGGCGTCGGGCCTCGACTCGCTGGTGCTGGGTGAACCGCAGATTCTCGGGCAGATGAAATCGGCGTATGCCGTGGCTCGCGAAGCCGGAACCATTGGTCCATTACTGGGCCGCCTGTTTCAGGCGACGTTCAGTGCTGCCAAGCAGGTGCGCACCGACACCGCCATCGGTGAAAACCCGGTCTCGGTCGCGTTTGCCGCCGTCAGCCTGGCCAAGCAGATATTCAGTGATCTGCAACGCAGTCAGGCCCTGCTGATCGGCGCTGGCGAGACCATTACGCTGGTTGCACGGCACCTGCACGACCTGGGGGTCAAGCGCATCGTCGTTGCCAACCGCACGCTGGAACGCGCGAGCATTCTGGCCGAAGAGTTCGGTGCCCATGCGGTGCTGCTGGCTGATATTCCGGCAGAGCTGGTCAACAGTGACATTGTCATCAGCTCCACCGCCAGCCAGCTGCCTATCCTCGGCAAAGGCGCAGTGGAAAGCGCACTCAAGTTGCGCAAGCACAAACCGATCTTCATGGTCGATATCGCTGTCCCGCGTGACATCGAGCCGGAAGTCGGCGAGCTGGACGACGTTTACCTGTACACCGTGGACGATCTCCACGAAGTCGTCGCGGAAAACCTCAAGAGCCGTCAGGGCGCTGCCCAGGCCGCCGAGGAACTGGTGGGCGTCGGTGTCGATGATTTCATGTCGCGCTTGCGCGAACTGGCCGCGGTGGACGTGCTCAAGGCCTATCGTCAGCAGAGCGAACGTCTGCGCGACGAAGAATTGCAAAAGGCGCAACGCATGCTCGCCAACGGCAGCAACGCCGAGGATGTATTGATGGCGCTGGCACGCGGGCTGACCAATAAGCTGATGCATGCGCCAAGCGTGCAACTGAAAAAGCTATCTGCCGAAGGCCGCGTCGATGCGTTGGCCATGGCCCAGGAACTCTTTGCCCTCACTGAGGGCTCCACGGAAAAAACTCAGCAATGAAAGCTTCACTGCTCAATAAGCTGGACGTGCTCAGCGACCGTTTCGAGGAATTGACCGCGCTGCTTGGCGATGCCGAAGTCATTTCCGATCAGACCCGATTTCGCGCCTACTCTCGTGAGTACGCGGAGGTCGAGCCAGTGATCCAGGTGTACAGGCAACTGCAGAAGGTGCAGGGCGATCTCGAAGGTGCACAGGCGCTGCTCAAGGACAGCGACCCGGATATGCGCGAAATGGCGATCGAGGAAGTGCACGAGGCCAAGGATCAGTTGGAGGTACTGGAAAGCGACCTGCAGAAGATGCTGCTGCCCAAGGACCCCAATGACGGGCGTAACGTGTTTCTGGAAATCCGCGCTGGCACCGGTGGCGATGAAGCCGCGATTTTCTCCGGCGACCTGTTTCGTATGTACTCGCGTTATGCCGAGCGCCGAGGCTGGCGGGTAGAGATTCTGTCTGAGAACGAGGGCGAGCATGGCGGCTTCAAGGAAGTCATCGCTCGTGTCGAGGGTGAGAATGTCTACGGCAAACTGAAGTTCGAGTCCGGTGCACACCGCGTACAGCGGGTGCCCGAGACCGAATCCCAGGGCCGGATCCACACCTCTGCCTGCACCGTCGCAGTGTTGCCGGAGCCCGACGAGCAACAAACAATCGAGATCAACCCGGCGGACTTGCGCGTCGACACCTACCGCTCTTCCGGCGCCGGTGGCCAGCACGTGAACAAGACCGACTCGGCGATTCGTATCACGCACTTGCCGTCCGGTATTGTCGTCGAGTGCCAGGAAGAGCGTTCCCAGCACAAGAACCGCGCCCGGGCCATGTCCTGGCTGTCGGCCAAGCTTAACGATCAGCAAACCGCTGCGGCCGCCAACGCGATCGCCAGTGAGCGTAAATTGCTGGTGGGTTCGGGTGATCGTTCGGAACGCATCCGCACGTACAATTTTCCACAGGGGCGAGTGACGGACCATCGCGTGAACCTGACGTTGTATTCGCTGGATGAAGTTCTGGCCGGCGGGGTCGATGCAGTGATAGAACCGTTGCTTGCCGAGTATCAGGCAGACCAACTTGCGGCACTGGGTGAGTAAATGACCATTATCGCCAGCTTGTTAAGAAACGCTGAGTTGCCGGATTCGCCGACAGCTCGTCTGGATGTCGAACTGTTGTTGGCGGCAGCACTGGGCAAGCCGCGCAGCTTTTTGCACACCTGGCCGGAGCGTATTGTCAGCACCGAAGCGGCCCAGGCGTTCGCGGGTTACTTGCAGCGTCGACGCACCGGAGAGCCGGTGGCTTACATTCTGGGGCAACAGGGTTTCTGGAGCATTGACCTTGAGGTCGCCACGCACACGCTGATTCCTCGTCCCGAAACCGAGATGCTGGTGGAAACCGCATTGGAGTTGCTACCCGGTGCGATTGCTCACCGTTTGCTCGATCTGGGCACTGGCACGGGCGCAATCGCCTTGTCGCTGGCCAAGGATCGCCCGCAGTGGGAGGTCACGGCGGTCGACCGTGTGCAAGAGGCGGTCGAACTGGCCGAGCGCAATCGTCGGCGTCTGCATCTGGACAATGCGCAAGTGCTGCACAGCCATTGGTTCAGCGCGGTGGAGGGCCAGCGTTTTGACCTGATCCTGAGCAATCCTCCTTATGTAGCCGCCAGCGATCCGCATCTGGCCGAAGGCGACGTGCGTTTCGAGCCCAGCAGCGCGCTGGTTTCTGGCCCGGACGGGCTGGACGACCTGCGGCTGATCGTTTCCCAGGCGCCTGTGCATCTGGCCTCGGACGGCTGGCTGTTGCTGGAGCACGGCCACGATCAGGGTCCGGCTGTGCGTGATCTGCTCTTGGGTCATGGTTTCGAGCAGATCCAGACGCGACGGGATCTGGGTGATCACGAACGCATTACCTTCGGGCGCGTGTCGTGTTAAGCGACGAAGAACTGTTGCGCTACAGCCGGCAGATCCTCCTGCAGCACGTCGATATCGAAGGGCAACTGCGCCTCAAGCAGAGTCGCGTGCTGATCGTCGGCATGGGCGGGTTGGGTTCGCCGGTCGCGCTGTACCTGGCCGCCGCCGGGGTTGGCGAGCTGCATCTGGCGGACTTTGACAGGGTTGATCTGACCAATCTGCAGCGGCAGATCATCCACGACACTCAGAGCGTGGGGCAGAACAAGGTCGATTCGGCGATCAATCGCCTGACTGCGATCAATCCTGAGATCAATCTGGTGCCCCATCTTGCCGCGCTGGATGAAGATTCACTGGCGACCGCCGTCGAGTCGGTGGATCTGGTGCTCGACTGCTCGGATAACTTCACCACGCGCGAAGCAGTGAACGCAGCCTGTGTCGTGGCGGCCAGGCCGTTGGTCAGCGGCGCGGCGATTCGTCTGGAAGGGCAACTGTCGGTATTCGATCCGCGACGCGCCGACAGCCCCTGCTATCACTGTCTGTACGGGCATGGCAGTGAAAGCGAACTGACCTGCAGCGAGGCGGGCGTCATCGGGCCGTTGGTAGGCCTGGTGGGAAGCCTGCAGGCGCTCGAGGCCCTCAAGCTGTTGGCCGGGTTTGGCGAGCCGATGGTGGGCCGTCTATTGTTGATCGATGCATTGGGCACGCGCTTTCGCGAGCTTAAAGTCAAACGTGATCCGGGTTGCAGCGTGTGTGGGGCGGCCCATGAATAGAACGGTCGAGCATGGCTAGAGACAACGACGCGCCTGTGGGGGTATTCGACTCCGGTGTCGGCGGAGTGTCGGTGCTGGGCGAGATACGTCAGTTACTGCCTAATGAATCCCTGCTTTATGTGGCCGATTGCGGGCATATCCCCTACGGTGAAAAGACGCCTGAGTTCATTCGTCAGCGCTGTGTCGCCATTGCCGAGTTCTTTCGTGAGCAGGGCGCAAAAGCCCTGGTGCTGGCTTGCAATACCGCCACCGTCGCCGCTGTTGCCGACCTGCGCGAGCGTTATCCTGACTGGCCGCTGGTCGGCATGGAGCCTGCGGTCAAGCCAGCAGCGGCTGCGACAAAAACGGGTGTCGTGGGGGTTCTGGCGACCACGGGTACCTTGCAGAGCGCCAAGTTTGCCGCCTTGCTCGACCGCTTCGCCGCTGACGTCCAGGTCATCACCCAGCCCTGTCCGGGGCTGGTGGAGCTGATCGAGACCGGGGATCTGGACAGCCCGGTCATCCGTCAATTGTTGCAAAGCTACGTCGAGCCGCTCCTGGCGGCGGGCTGCGACACTATTATTCTCGGCTGTACCCACTATCCCTTCCTCAAACCGCTGCTGCGGGAAATGATTCCGGCGTCCATCAGTCTGGTCGATACAGGGGCCGCAGTCGCACGCCAACTTCAGCGTCTGCTCAGCCAGCAGGAGCTTTTGGCGAGTGGTCGTCCGCAGCCGACGCAGTTCTGGACGAGCGGAAATCCAGAAAATTTCAGAAACGTCCTACCTTTGTTGTGGAAAAAATCTGACAGTGTGCGAAGCTTCGTTTCGTGAAAAAAACGTGAATAGCACTGGTCAGCGCTGAACTATTGTTCTCTGGCGAATTTCTATAGCCAGTCTGTTGATATAAAAATTTCTACCTGCATTCGGAAATGGGATGTTTCAGATGAAGCGACTGTTTTGTTTGGCTGCGATTGCGGCTGCGTTATTGGGGCAAAGTGCGATCGCACAAGCTGATGGAGTCGAGTTTTCGGTCGGGCACACCGGCGAATCCACGATGACCTATCGTTTGGGCGCGCAATTTGATTGGGATAAAAGCTGGTGGCAGACCGGTGTTGGTCGTCTGACCGGCTACTGGAGTGGCGCTTACACCTACTGGGAAGGTGACAAGAGTGCCAGCAACAACAGCCTGTCGTTTTCTCCGGTGTTCGTTTACGAATTCGCCGGCGACAGCGTCAAGCCTTATGTTGAGGCGGGTATCGGTGCCGCAGTGTTCCAGCGCACGGAAGTTGAAGGCAACAAACTGGGCAGCGCATTCCAGTTCGAAGACCGTCTGGGTTTCGGCCTGCGCTTTGCCGGTGGTCATGAAGTCGGCCTGCGTGCCACTCACTACTCCAATGGCGGCATGACTAGCAATAACGATGGTATCGAAAGCTACGCCATTCATTACACGATGCCGTTCTAAGCGATCAGTCGCTGCAAGTCTGTAGGGGCGAATTCACTCGCAAGGTCAACACAGCCGAAGAGCATCATCGTCTGTATCACCTCTTCGCGAATGAGTTCGCTTCGACAGGGGTTCGGGTGCTTACGCCTGACCACGCTTATAAATACGCCGTCGCAATGCCTTCGCGCTCGGTAATGCACTCCGGTGCACCCATCTCGAATTCCCTGCAGATCAACGGTCTTCTGTCGTAGATCGTGCACATCATCGTGTCGCGATCCAGCGCTGCGCACCAGCCGTCGTCCAGACGCAGCATCACTTCTCCACCCCAGTCGTCAGTATCGATAAAACGCTCAGGGACGCCGGTGTCCGTGATCAGCATCACCTCCAGCTGGCAGCAACAGGCTGCGCAGGTTGAACAGGTGATGGCGGGTTCGGTGGATTCCACAGGAAGTTGAAACAAGGGGATGACTTTCATGTGCGACATTGTAAAGCAGCGGCACCGCCGTCGGGAGCCGGGCTGATATTCGATTGCCCAAGCGCCCGGCCGAAAATGCCGAGCGATGGCGCACGTTTGATGAAAACCCCGGCGTCATCATGCTGCAAGTCAGTCATGGGCCTGAATCTCAACCTGTCGGCGAGGCAGGGATTTAAAGGCCGTGAGTGCGCGCTCGCGGCTGGATTTGAGGTCGACGATCGGCGCGGGGTAGCCGTCGATGGCGAATCGTCCGCCCAGCGCCGAAGGGTCGTGGATATCGCGCTTGTTCAGTTCTGCCAACTCCGGGACCCACTTCCTGATGAACAGGCCTTGCGGGTCAAAGCGCTCAGACTGATTCAGCGGATTGAAGATGCGGAAATACGGCGAGGAGTCGGTACCGGTCGAAGAGCTCCACTGCCAACCGCCGTTATTCGCGGCCAAGTCACCGTCGATCAGGTGCTGCATGAAAAAGCGCTCGCCCTCACGCCAATCGATCAGCAGGTTTTTGGTGAGAAACATTGCCACGATCATGCGCAGGCGGTTGTGCATCCAGCCGGTCGTCAGCAGCTGGCGCATGGCGGCGTCGACAATCGGCAGCCCGGTTCGGCCCTGTTGCCAGGCTTCCAGTTCCTTGGGCGCGTGTCGCCATCTCAGCGCTTCGGTCTCCGGGCGGAAAGCGCGATGGCGGGAGACCCGAGGAAAGCCAACCAGTACATGTTTGTAAAACTCTCGCCAAAGTAACTCGTTGATCCAGGTCACCGATCCGACATTGCCGGTTTCGAACTCACCGTTGTTGCTGCGCAACGCCGCATGCAGACACTGCCGGGGAGAGACGACGCCCGCCGCCAGATACGCCGAAATCTGACTGGTACCAGGCTTGGCAGGGAAGTCGCGTTCGTCATCGTAGTAATGCACCTGATCGTCAGTAAACTGCTCAAGACGCCTGCGGGCTTCGTTTTCACCGGCCGGCCACAGCTTCTGCAGCGCCTGCGAAGGTGTCGCAAAGCCTTCTACGCTGTCGGGCAGCTCGTCGCAGATCACGTGCACAGGCGATTGCTTTTGCGGCAGGCGCACCAAGGCTGGCACCGAATGGTGAAGGCGTGCGTAGCAAACCTTGCGGAACTGCGTGAAAACCTTGAAATAGCCACCGCTTTTGGTCAGCACGCTGCCCGGCTTGAAAAACAGCTGGTCGAGATGGCGGGTAAACCCGACATCATCTTTCGCCAGCGCAGCCTCAACGGCCCGATCACGTTTTTCCTCGTTAACACCGTATTCCTCATTGACGTGGACCTGCTCGATACCCTGAGTCTTGCACAGATCCCGCAGGGCCTGTGGCGCCTTGTCCCAGGTGTCGGCGTGCACGATCAGTAACGGAACGTTCAAGGCCTGCAGTTCGGATTTCAAGGCCGACAGGTTACGCAACCAGAAGTCGACCTTGACTGGCGCGTCGTCGTGACTGCGCCACTGTGCGGGGCTGAGCATGTACACGGCAAGCACAGGCCCTTGTTCCATCGCAGCGCTCAGCGCGGTGTTGTCGTGTACACGCAGGTCGGTCCGCAGCCATATCAGTTGCATGTTCATTCCTTAAATGATGCCCAGCCGCTGTAGCGCGTTCTGGGCAGCCAAAGGGTCTTCGGCCAGGGTAAGGCCTGCGATTTGCTCGACAGACAGGGGCAGTTCGGTCGCATGGATACGCACGGTGGGGCCGATGATGAAGGTCGGGCAGGCGATGTTGTACAGCAGGCGTGGCAGCTGGCTCAGATTCAGCGATTTACTGGAATACAACAGCACAGCACGGGGCTTGAGGTATTCGCAGGCCAGGCTCAGCTCCCCAGGAGGAAGGGGCCAGTCAAAAACTTCCACAGGACAATCGGCGCTGCTCACAAGCCAGGCGGTCAGCCACAAGTGCGGCTCCAATGGCAGGTCCGACTGATTGATCAGTAACAGGGGGGCGCCGCTGACCTGCCGATTGTTGTTGTAAAGACGCGCGCCAAACTTGCTGCGCAGCCATGAGTAGAAGAATACCCGCTCAAGCTGCGCGCCGAATTGCCCCTGCCAGCGTTGCTCCAGTGAAGCCAGCAGCGGCAATAACAATTGCTCGCACAGGGTGCGCGGTGGATAGAGCGACATGGCCTGATTCAACGTGTCGTCCAGACGCCGCTCGGACAGCGTCGTGATCGCCTGCAGCAGGGTCTGGCGCAGTGGGTCCCAATCGTTTTCCAGGCTCGGCGGTGGTGGCTGTTGATGATCAATCAGCTGTTTGACCTGGCTGACCGATACACCACGATTGAGCCAGGTGAGGATGGTCAGCACCCGGTCAACGTGCGCAGTGCTGTACAGGCGATGACCCTTGGGCGTGCGGTGGGGCACGATCAGCCCGTATCGACGCTCCCAAGCGCGCAGGGTTACAGCGTTCACCCCGGTCAGACGGGCGACTTCCCGGATCGGCAGCCAGCCTTCTTCAAGGGCGTGAGCGTAATCTTGCGTATCGTTCTGCGGTTCGGAGTGGGTATCTTTCATGGTTCAGATGGCATTGCGCAGGCTGAGGTTTTCTGGATGCGGCTGCAGGTAAACCTGCAAGGCAATGTATGGGTCAGGGTGTTGGCGGAAGTGATGCTTGAGCAGCGTCAGCGGCACCACCAGCGGCACGATGCCTTGGTGATACTGATCGATGAGCATCTGGATTTCCTGTTTGTCGGAGGCGCTGATGGTGTCTCGCAAATAACCGCAGATGTGCTGCAGGACATTGGTATGGGTGCGGCGAGTGGCCGGAGTTTTCAGTGCGCTCATCAAAGCGCTGAAATAGCGTGGCGCAAGCTCGGCGGGGTCGCTGCGCCCCATATTGCCCAGCAGATTACCCAGCGCCCTGTACTGGCGTGGATCGTTGGCCATCAGTTGATATTTGTAGCGCGAGTGAAATTCGGTGAGCGCTCGACGCGTGACACCATCCTTGAGCACTTGCTGCCAGGCGGCGTAGGCAAAGACGCGGGTGATGAAGTTTTCCCGCAGCACCGGGTCGCACAGTCGACCGTCTTCTTCCACGGGCAAGTCCGGCTGTCTGGCGCAGAACGCCTGGGCATAGATGCCACGCCCACCGGCATCGAAGGGGGCGCCGTTCTCGCGATAAACCTTAACCCGCTCCAGACCGCAGGAGGGCGACTTCTGCATGAAGATATAGCCACAGATATCATTCATCTGCCTGGCCATTTGCTCGCCATATTCGGCCAGTGGGCGGGTGACGTTCAGGTCTTCATGGACAGTGCCGACCGCTTGGGGATGTTTGGGGTCACCCACCAGCCGGATCGTTTCACGGGGGATGCCCAGGCCGATGGCGACCTCGGGACAGGCAGGCACGAAGTCGAAATACTCGTTGAGCGCCCGGGTCAGCAGGTGCGACTCCTTGTGTCCACCGTTGAATCGTACCTCTGCACCCATCAAGCATGCGCTGACGCCCAATTTGGGTTTGGTTGTTTGTTGCGATGATTGCTGCAGGACTGCGCGCATGACAAACCTCGACGACTGCTTGTACAGCCTCAGGTGGCTGTACAACTTGTGTTCATCATAGATTTGGAGTTGTACAAGTCAAATAGTTTGTACAAGATTTTTAGCGGGGCGATGGACGGCGCTAGAGGAGGGGTGGCGCATGGCTGTGCCTTGGGGAGACGAATGCGCTATTGCCAGCCCATCAGCCAATGCTGCTTATCTTGCAATACCCGCCAGACAACCCGTTCGTTGCGGCGGGTGAGTACCGCTTGCAACTCGATCTCCAGCACGGTGCCTTCTTCATCGCAAAACAGCTCGGTCACCAGAAAATGCCTTTCGCGATTCAGAGGGTGGGCCGCCGTCCACTTCGACAGCAGCAATTTGCGCGGATTAAGACGATTCACTTGAGGTGCTCGAGTAAGCGGCGTGCCGCCTCTTGACCGCTGAGCCATGCGCCTTCCACTCGCCCGGACAGGCACCAGTCGCCACACACGTACAGTCCCAGATCGGGATCGGACAATGCACCGACTTCACGCCCACCCGCAGGCCGCGCATACAGCCAGCGATGGGCAAGGGTGAACGCCGGAGCTGGCATCGCACAGTTGATAAGCTCGGCAAACGCCCCGTGCAGGTGGTCGATGACCTGCTCCTTGGGCATGTCCAGATGCTGACGGCTCCAGACGCTGGTGGCGTGCAGCACCCAGGTGTCCATGCTTTCGTCGCGCCCGGGCTTGCTTCTGTTGCGCGCAAGCCAGTCGATAGGGCTGTCCTGCACGAAGCAGCCTTGCAGCGACGTTTGCAGTGGGGCGTCGAAGGCCAGGGCGACGGCCCAGGTAGGCTCCATTTTCACGCCCGCGACGACACTGGCCAGCTTGGGCGCGGCCGCGAGCAGCGCCGTTGCTTGCGGCGCCGGAATGGCGATGACCACCTGGCTGAACGGCCCGTGGCTGCGACCTTCGGCGTCGAGCAGGCTCCAGTGTTCTTCGCCATGAAACACTTCAGTGATGCGGCAGGAGAACGTGACCGGCATGTCAGCGAGCATCGCGCGGGTGATGGCGCTCATGCGCGGCGTGCCGACCCATCGCACTTGCTCATCGGGCGACGGGCCAAGCTTGCCACTGCGGAAGGTGTAGAGCGTGGGCGTCCATTCGGCGACATGCCCATCGGCCTGCCATTGCTGAACCGCAGCGGCAAAGCGGCGATCACGCGCGGTGAAGTACTGCGCGCCCATGTCCAGTGCGCCCGCATCGCTGCGTTTACTGGACATGCGCCCGCCGCTGCCACGGCTCTTGTCGAAAAGATGAACGCCATGCCCGGCAGCGTGCAGTGCGCGGGCGGCAGAGAGTCCGGCGATACCGGTACCGATGATTGCGATAGGTACAGTCATAGGGGCCTCGTTACCTTGTCTGCACAGACTACGCCGTAGTTAAAACCTGTACAATGCTGTTTTTCGGTATAACTTATCGTCCTCCGACATGCAGGACGCTGACCGCTTTGCGATCAATATCGACAGCGACGCTTCAGCAGAATCGGTCAACAGCGTGGGTGGCGCCAGCAAACGTGGAAGGCCGGCCTGTTCTCCATAGCGTGGCCTACGCTTTATTCACATGCGTAGTCTTGTGAAGAAATAGACTACTCAATTGCGATGATCGCTACGCGAGGAAGATACCCATGCATATTTTGCTGACCGGCGGTACAGGTTTGATGGGCCGGCGCCTGTGTCAACACTGGCTCGATCAGGGGCATCGGCTGACGGTATGGAGCCGCAAGCCTGACCAGGTACAGCGCCTTTGCGGGACCAGCGTGCGTGGTATCGCTCATCCGGACGACCTTGGTCAGGAGCCTGTGGATGCGGTGATCAATCTGGCCGGGGCGCCGATTGCCGACCGCCCCTGGACCCGCAAGCGCAAGATGCTGTTGTGGGACAGCCGCATTACTCTCACTGAACAACTGATGACCTGGCTTGAGCGTCGCGAGCAGAAACCTGGCGTGCTGATCTCTGGGTCTGCAGTGGGCTGGTACGGCGACGGGGGCGAGCGGGAGCTGGACGAAACTTCTCAGCCGGTCAGCGAAGATTTCGCCAGTCGGCTGTGCATCGCCTGGGAGGAAACCGCGCAGAGGGCGCAGGCGCTTGGCATTCGCGTGGTGTTACTGCGCACCGGCCTGGTGCTCTCCAGCGACGGCGGCATGCTCCAGCGTCTGTTGCCGCCCTTCAAGCTGGGCATGGGTGGGCCGATTGGCAGCGGACGTCAGTGGATGCCATGGGTTCACATCGATGATCAAATCGCCGCGATTGATTTTCTGTTGAACCGTAAGGATACCCAGGGTCCCTATAATGCCTGCGCGCCATTGCCGGTTCGCAACCGAGACTTTGCCAAAACGCTGGCTGCGATCCTGCATCGCCCCGCGTTCATGCCCATGCCCGCCATCGCCTTGCGCTTATTGATGGGCGAGCTGTCGATCCTGCTGCTGGGCGGCCAGCGTGCACACCCGAGCCGATTGCAGGAAGCCGGGTTCACTTTCCGATTCACCGATCTGCACGCGGCCCTGGAAAATCTTTTAGGCCGCCACTGACATTAAGGTGTTGCATGACCGATCACGCGTTGCTGCTGGTTAACCTGGGTTCGCCAGCCTCTACTGAAGTTGCGGATGTTCGCCGCTACCTCAACCAGTTCCTGATGGACCCTTACGTCATCGATCTGCCTTGGCCAGTGCGTCGTTTGCTGGTGTCGCTGATTCTGGTCAAGCGCCCGGAGCAGTCGGCGCATGCCTATGCTTCGATCTGGTGGGACGAAGGCTCACCCCTGGTGGTATTGAGCAAACGTCTGCAGCAGGCCATGACTGGCGAGTGGGCTCACGGCCCGGTTGAGCTGGCAATGCGTTACGGCGAGCCATCGATTGAAACCGTGCTGACGCGGCTGGCAGCGCAAGGCATCAAAAAAATCACCTTGGCGCCGCTTTATCCGCAGTTCGCCGACAGCACGGTGACGACCGTCGTCGAAGAAGCCAGACGTGTGATTGGCGATAAGAAGCTCAGTTTCGAGCTGGCCCTGCTGCCACCGTTCTTCAATCAGCCCGAGTATCTGCAAGCCTTGGTGCAGAGTGTTCAGCCCTATCTGGCGCAGGATTACGATCACCTGCTGCTGAGCTTCCATGGCTTGCCTGAACGACATATCACCAAGCTTGACCCGACCGGAAATCACTGTTTCAAGAATGGTGATTGCTGTGCAAAAGCCCCGCCCGAAGTGCTTGCCGTTTGCTACCGCGCGCAGTGCATGCGCTCATCTGCCGAGTTCGCCAGACTGATGGGCATTCCCGACGGCAAGTGGTCGGTGTCGTTCCAGTCGCGGCTGGGACGGGCCAAATGGATCGAGCCCTATACCGAGGCGCATCTGGCCGAGCTGGCAGGGCAGGGCGTGAAGAAGTTGCTGGTCATGTGCCCGGCGTTTGTTGCCGACTGCATCGAGACCCTGGAGGAAATCGGTGATCGCGGCGCGGCGCAATTCAGGGAAGCGGGCGGAGAAGAGCTGGTGCTGATTCCTTGCCTCAATGACGACCCGAACTGGGCCAAGGCGTTAAACACACTGTGCGAGCGGGCGCCTGCGATGGTCTGAGTGCCTGACACTCGCTCGGCTGTCGAAGCCAATTCATGCACAAAAAAGGTCCAGCCGGTAGAGAGTGGCTGACTGTGAATATGTCTCGCGAATAAATAGGCTCCCACAGGTGAATGGCCGTACACATAAAAGGGGCCTCGTCATGAGGCCCCTTTTTAACGTACCCAAGCTACGGCAACTGGTCATCCAGATGCTTGTTCTTCCAGGCGTCGTTGCCCGGCAGGATCAGATTCAGCAGGATGGCCGTGACCGCGCACAAGGCAATGCCCTTCATGCCGAAGTCATCCGGGCCGTTGCCGGTTCCAATCAGCACGCCACCGATGCCAAACACCAGCGTTACCGAAACAATCACCAGATTGCGCGCTTCGGCCAGATCGACCTTGTGGCGAATCAGCGTATTCATCCCCACTGCCGCAATGGAGCCGAACAGCAGACACAGAATTCCGCCCATCACCGGCGCCGGAATACTCTGCAACAGCGCCCCGAACTTACCCACAAATGCCAGCGTGATCGCAAAAACTGCCGCCCAGGTCATGATCTTCGGGTTGTAATTCTTGGTTAGCATTACCGCGCCGGTTACCTCGGCATAGGTGGTATTGGGCGGGCCACCCAAAGCCCCGGCGACGGTGGTCGCGATCCCGTCACCCAGCAATGTGCGATGCAACCCAGGCTTCTTCAGGTAATCACGCCCGGTCACGCTGCCGACCGCAATCACGCCACCGATGTGCTCGATGGCTGGCGCGAGCGCTACCGGAACGATAAACAGGATCGCCTGCCAGTTGAACTCAGGCGCGGTGAAGTGTGGGATGTCCAGCCATGGCGCGGCAGCGATCTTCGCCACATCGACTACGCCGAAATAGAACGACAGGGCAAAACCTACCAGCACCCCGGAAATGATCGGCACCAGACGAAAGATGCCTTTACCGAACACCGCAACGATCAGCGTGGTCAGCAGCGCTGCCATTGAGATCACGATTGCGGTGTGGTAGGGAATCAACTCCGCCGCGCCATCACCTGTGCGCCCCATGGCCATGTTGGCGGCAATCGGGGCCATCGCCAGACCGATGGAAATGATCACCGGGCCGATCACCACCGGTGGCAGCAGACGATCGATGAAGCCGGTGCCCTTTATCTTCACGGCCAGGCCGAGGAAGGTATAAACGAAGCCCGCTGCCATTACGCCGCCCATGGTCGCCGCCAGACCGAACTGATTCTTGGCGAGAATGATCGGGGTGATGAACGCGAAGCTGGAGGCGAGGAAAACCGGCACCTGACGGCCTGTTACCACTTGAAAGCACAGCGTACCCAGGCCTGCGGTGAACAGCGCAACATTGGGATCGAGCCCGGTGATCAGCGGCATCAGCACCAACGCACCGAACGCCACGAACAGCATTTGTGCGCCCGAGAGTACAGTGCGCCACAGTGGATCGTTGAACTCATCCTGCTTCATCAGGCGTCCTTCTGCTTGGTGCCGAAAATCTTGTCACCGGCATCGCCCAGACCTGGAATGATGTAGCCATGCTCGTTCAGGCGCTGATCGATGGACGCGGTATAAAGGTTAACGTCCGGATGCGCCTTCTCGACCACGGCAATACCTTCCGGCGCAGCCACCAGAACCATGGCGCGAATATCGCGGCAACCGGCTTTTTTCAGCAAGTCGATGGTGGCGACCAGCGAACCACCGGTGGCCAGCATGGGGTCGATGATCAGCGCAAGACGCTGATCGATTTCCGGCGCGAGTTTTTCCAGATAGGTATGCGCTTCGAGGGTTTGCTCGTTGCGCGCCACGCCTACGGCACTGACCTTGGCGCCCGGAATCAGGCTGAGTACGCCTTCGAGCATGCCGATCCCGGCGCGCAGGATCGGTACTACGGTGATCTTCTTACCGGCAATTTTTTCGACCTGAACGGTCCCGGCCCAACCTTCTATATCGTAGGTTTCCAGGGGCAGGTCTTTGGTCGCCTCGTAGGTCAGCAATGCGCCGACTTCTTGCGCCAGTTCACGAAAGTTCTTGGTGCTGATATCAGCGCGGCGCATGAGACCGAGCTTGTGACGGATCAGCGGATGGCGGATCTCACGAATGGGCATAAGGGAAGGCTCCAGCGGACGGGCAAAAAAAACGGCTTAGATTAATCTATTCAGCTGTAACTTGTCTTACCGGTTAGGTTCGCGTTTCTCACATTCGTGGAGCGCTGTGCAACGTTAGTCCAGAAAAGCTTGCCCTGACTGGATCGGGTGCGTACCTTTGCCCGCTTTTCCTTACACAGCCCCCTTTGGAGAGCGCCATGTCCGCTGATCTCGAGCATATCCGTCAAGTCATGCGCGAGGCTGACTGCCTCTATACCCATGCCGAAGTCGAGGCGTCCATCGCCCGCGTTGGCGAGCAAATCAACGGCGTGCTGGCCGACCGCAATCCGGTGGTGTTCTGCGTGATGAACGGCGGCCTGATCTTCGCGGGAAAACTGCTGACTCACCTGAATTTTCCACTGGAGGCCTCCTACCTGCACGCCACCCGTTATCGCAACGAAACCAGCGGCGGCGAGTTGTTCTGGAAGGCCAAGCCTGAAGTCTCGTTCATTGATCGCGACGTGCTGATCATCGACGACATTCTCGATGAAGGTCACACCCTGGGCGCAATTATCGATTTCTGCAAACACGCTGGCGCCCGTGCTGTGCACACCGCCGTGCTGATCGACAAGGATCATGATCGCAAGGCCCGTGCAGACCTTAAGGCCGATTTCGTCGGCCTGCCGTGCATCGACCGCTACATCTTCGGTTACGGCATGGACTACAAAGGTTACTGGCGTAACGCAGCCGGTATTTTTGCCGTAAAAGGTATGTGATCGACGCGCCTTTGTATCGGCAGGAGCGAATTCATCGCCATGCCGCGCGTCGCCCGATGAAAGTTTACAGGGCCGATGCGTCTGGCGAATGAATCCGTTCCACAGGCAGGTGTGTTGAGCCGAAGGGCCCTGTCTGCATGCTAGAGTGCTTCCCACTTTTTCGGGAGGCACCCATGACGTTATCGTTTCGTAGTAAAGCTGCGTTGATGTTGCTGTTGACCCTGCCGCTCCCGTCCATCGCTGAACCGATGCACGCTCAATACCTGCCGCCTGACGAGTTGTCCCTGCGTGAAGGCGAGCCAGAGCAGCAGCAACTGTTGCAGATCACCGACTACTCCGTCGTTGCCGGTAGTCAGCGCCAGTCCAACCAGCAACCCATTCCTGTCACATCCCCGCTGAGTCTGCGCCTCAAGGGCAAGCCCATGAATAAGGGGGCGACCATCTCCGAGGTATTGATTCATTTCGACGGCGAAAGCAAGAGTCTGAAAAAGCCGGTTTATGACGGCGCCAGCCGCATCCTGACCCTTTATTACCCGGCGAGCCAATATCGCGTACTGATAGATCTGCTGCGTAACGAGAAGGTGTATTGCCAGTTCCTCCGTTACGCCAATGGTCACGTTTGGGCAGACTTGCACACCGGTAACGTACGCGCGCGTTGAGCCTTTGGCCGGGCGAGGGGTAAACTGCCGGCCCGTGAAATGTCCCGCAAAGTCAGTTGGAGTCAGCAATGCGTAAAGATAAGAAGCAGGTGATTGGCGATGAAATCGGCGATGCCCAGATCAAGTTGTTTCTGGATTTCGAGCCGGTGGATGCAACTTCGCCGTCGTTACACAAGCTGATCAAGGCCTACCGTGGCCTGCGTGTTGATGACTTCGAGCGGTTCCTTGGTTTCTTCAAGGAAGCAGGCTATGGCCTGGATGGCAAGGATGAGCAGGGCAATGATTTCATCGTGCTCATCAAGGATCAGCGTAACGCCGAGGAATACATCGAACTGATCGAAAAAGCACGGCGCTGATAACCGAGTCCTTTTCAGGGCGCCTTACTGGCGTCCGTTGCGAAATGCATCCGAGCGTGTGTGGGATCGATCCCGCCCGCGTCGATGGCATTACGCTTTGCTTCATTTCTGAAAGACGATTCCTACCCTCTCACTCCGTTTTCGCTCCTTTTCAAAAAAAGGCGCGCCTTCATACTTTTTCTCGTGTCCTGAGACACAGTTGCAGAGCATGAAGCTCTGCCATTTGAGCGAAAAGGAATTCAAAAATGAAGGCGAGCAAACTTCTTATCAGCGGCTGTCTGTCAGCGGCGTTTATCACTGCCCTCCCCGTATCCCAAGCGGCCTACCCCAAAACCATGGAGGTCATCGTTGAAGTCTGGAACGATGGAAGGCAGCACCTGAACATGACTTATGCCAGTTGGATACCGGATGCAGTCCGACTGGATGAGTACCAGACTGACGCTGAACACGGGGGCAGTCGATTTGGTGTGACGCTGAGAAATGCTCGTAACGATGCTGCAACCTTTCGTTATGGCACTGAGGATGGGAAAGTCTGCCAGTTCAAAATGGGCCACGAGGCGCGTTTCAGCTGGTTCGGATTAAATCCGGCACCCAGTAAAGCTGCGACCGCCAAATCCGTCGGGACGGTTGCAGCCCAATGTCATGCACTGGTCACCAAAGGCATCAACTCGCTAGAGAGTTACAGCGTCAGGTTTTCAATGAAGTGATCCGAGCTTCGAAATATCAGCGAAACTGAAAGCCTCGCTGCGTGGGCGGGGCTTTCAGCTTCTTTCACCGATTCAGAGAGGTCCCTGGGTCAGGCGAAACTTGCCGCCGGGCTGTTCGAAACCAGATCCAGGCTCTCGTCACTCTGGGCGCTGACACGCTGATACAGCTGCGCGTCGGTTTCCAGGGCTTTTTCCCGAGCCGGGAATATCTCGTTCAGCTTGGCGGCCCATTCGGTTTTGGCTTTCTCGGGGAAGCAGCGTTCGATCAAGTCCAGCATGATCGAGACCGTCACCGATGCACCCGGAGAGGCTCCCAACAGGGCCGCGAGGGATCCATCCTTGGCCGACACCAGTTCGGTGCCAAATTGCAGGACGCCGCCTTTCTTCGGGTCTTTCTTGATGATCTGTACCCGCTGGCCCGCCACTTCCAGACGCCAGTCTTCGGCTTTGGCCTGCGGATAGAAACGACGCAGGGCTTCCAGACGCTGTTCCATGGATTGCCGCACTTCGCTGATCAGGTACTTGGTCAGGTCCATGTTGTCGCGGGCCACGGCCAGCATTGGCGCGATGTTGGCCGCGCGAATCGACAACGGCAGGTCCATCAACGAACCGTGCTTGAGGAACTTGGTGGTAAAGCCGGCGTAAGGACCGAACAGCAGCGAGGTCTTGCCATCGACGACGCGGGTGTCCAGGTGCGGAACCGACATCGGCGGAGAACCGACGGCTGCCTGGCTGTAGACCTTGGCCTGATGGTGCTTGACCACGTCAGGGTTGTCGCAGCGCAACCACTGGCCGCTTACCGGGAAGCCGCCGAAGCCTTTGCTTTCCTCGATGCCGGACATTTGCAGCAGCGGCAGTGCCGCACCCCCGGCGCCGAGGAAGACGAACTTGGCGTCGATTTCACGCGTACTGCCGCTGTTGACGTCCTTGATGGTCACGCTCCAGCCACTGCCGTTGCGGACCAGACCCGTGACACGCTTGCAGTATTTGACCTGCGCATCGGGTGCGCTGGACAGGTGCTTGAGCAATTGATTGGTCAGGTTGCCGAAGTTGACGTCGGTGCCGTGCATGACGCGAGTTGCGGCAATCGGCTCGTCCGCAGGGCGCCCCGGCATCATGAGCGGCATCCACTCTGCCAGTTTTGCCTTGTCTTCGGTGTATTCCATGGACGCGAAAGCGTGGTGCTGATGCAGCGCCTCATAGCGCTTCTTCAAATACGCCATGCCTTTTTCGCCCTGCACGAAGCTCAGGTGCGGAACCGGCGTGATGAACGAACGCGAAGCGCCGAAAGTGCCCTTGCGAGCCAGGTAGGCCCAGAACTGTTTCGAGACTTCGAACTGGGAGTTGATGTGAATTGCTTTTTTGGTGTCGATGGAGCCATCCGCCGCTTGCGGCGTGTAGTTCAGCTCACAAAGGCCAGCGTGCCCGGTACCGGCGTTGTTCCACGGGTTGGAACTCTCCGCAGCACCGGAATCCATCAGCTCGACCACCTCGACTTTGAGGTTCGGTTCGAGCTCCTTGAGCAGCACGGCGAGGGTGGCACTCATGATGCCTGCCCCAACCAGTACCACATCGACTGCTTCGTTATGCGCCATTAACGCGTCTCCAAAAAATCTGCAGCACCAAATTGACGGCATGGGTTCCCGAGGTCAGTTGCCGGGGGCGGCGCGTCTACGCGCAGTGCCTCGTACCACCCGACCGGGATCGTCATGTCCGATTCTTCGCAATTTTTTGCATTTCAGCGCACGCCTCGAGACGGCCTGGTTGATGCTTTTATGAAAAGCATGAACTCATTTTTTGGCCCGGACAGCCATTCGACTATCGTCAAGACGCTCGGTCATGCAACCAAATCCTTAGCGGACAGGCTTTCAGGTTCTGGTTGTGGAGGCTGCGATGCAGTCGGTCCTGTGCAAGGGGGCTGGGTCAGACGTTAACGGTGCATTTACAAACGCGTAACTATTCATTTGCTTGCCACACTCTTGTGAAGTTGTGAAAACCCGTTTTTTTCACGCTCTTTTGGAGACGCGAACCTCAAAAAAGGGGCTGCGCGATGCAGCTCCGACAGATCAGGTTCGAACTCAGTGTGGGCAATGGCCTGCGGGAAAAGTCCGAGCGAGTCGAGTTTTCGCGCCTGCAAGCGGCCACACCGGGCTGCACATGTCTGTTGTGGAAGGCTCTCTGTGGGCGGTACGGAGGAGCTGATACCTGGTATCAGCAATGCTGCGAGGCCCGATCAGGAGACGTCCTTATAATCGGGGGAAGATTATAGCGATGAAACGTGCAGAATTGATCCAGAAAAAATGACTTTTATTCTTCGTTCGGTCAGATGCTGAGCAAATGTCGGGCGGTAATCGCCCGCGCCCGGTAGACGATACGGGCGCGGGTTGGCAAAGGCTGACGCAACCAGCTCAGGTTGGGCTCGCCGATTTCCACCCATTGCTGACCTTTTGGCGCTTCGCGGCAGTGCTTGAAGGACAGGCAGACGCCGTTCGGGTCCAGCAGGGCGTAGTAACGACGGCGACATTGCAATAAGAGCAGGGTCCGGAGAAAGTCCACGGCGGGTATTCCGTATTCCGGTAGGTGTGAAAAGTATGTAGTGGGGCCATGACATCGCGATGACCATCAGTGTTGCTCGATGATGTCTTGGCATCACCGCTGCTGACCCGCTAGCGGGACTTCGCAGGAACCGGAGAAGTGGCGCTTTGTCGTATCTTTACGCTAGTGAGTGACCTCGGTAGGTCGTTATACTGCGGCACAATTTGTGCCTTGGCCCATGGAGAAATGAGCATGTTGCGTCGTGTTTTGTTCGGTTTGCTTGCAGTCGGCAGTCTGACGCTGGTGGGGTGCGCCCACAGTCCGCAATCCCTTAACCCGCAACCCAAGCTCAATGCCCAGTTGGCCGCCGTAGGGCATGGTCAGCAAGTGGTGGTGCGGGTAGTCGACGGTCGTCCTTCGCCGACCTTGGGCACGCGTGGCGGTCTGTATCCGGAAACCAGTTCGATCACGGTTCAGGGTCAGCAACTGGTGCCTCAGCTTCAGGCTCAGGCCGAAGCTGCCGTGCGGCTTCTGGGGTTCACGCCGGTGCAGGGTGGCAGCGGCGCGCAGTTGACTGTCACGCTGGCCGATCTGAAATATCAGTCGCCCAAAGAGGGCATGTATGTGACCGAGGCCAGCATCAGCACGACCTTCCGAGCGGATGTACAGAACAATGGCCGCAGCTACAGCGGGCGTTATGCTGCCTCTCTGGATCAGCGCTTCGGCATGGCACCCAACGAAGAGACCAACACCAAGCTGGTCAGCGATGTCCTCAGCGATGCACTGACCCGCGTTTTCCAGGATCAGACCATCGGCCGCACCTTAGGCCAGTAAGCGCTCTGGCTGTACGCCAAAGCCCCGGCATCGATAGATGTCGGGGCTTTTTTGTGCGCGCAATAAGGGGCGTAATCCCCCGCTGTGGGGGCCAGACGCTGTGCTTGATACGCAGCTGAAGGATTCAAGCCGTCTGATAAAGATCGGGAAAGCTGACACCCGTCAACAGGTCGACCTCCGGCAAGTCTCGATGCGGGTGGCCGCCCAGCGCACAGTAGACCAGCCAGTGCCGATCCTGAACATTGAAGGCCAGACCATCGATCAAGGCTTGTTGTTCGTCGCTCGGACAGATGTGGTACAGGCGGTCCTGATTGTGGGCGTGCAGCATGTGAACTCCGTCTCTGAAGGCGCGTAAAGGCGCTACACAGTGACCGGTTCAGGTGACGTTAAGGTGACAGGCGATACCGTACCCTCCAGACCGAAATCCATCCGCGGCGCAAATGACAGTGCGCTATCGAGGCCTCATGTCGCTCATCCAGCAATCCCCCGGGATTGTCATCAACCTCTTCGCGCTACTGGCGGCAGGCCCTGGTATCTGGTTGTTGCACACGACTCGCCGCCATGAACAGCGAGAGACCACCCACCTCAACGCCCTTACCCGGCAGGCTCCGATTGATGAGCCCATGCACCTGATGGACGTGCCGACGCTGCGCCTGATCCGTCAGAGCTACCGGATCGGGGCCGCCTGCCTGTGGTTTGCGCTGTTGTTATCGTGGGTGAGTACAAAAATCTAACGGCGGTTGCAGACTAATGTGGCCGCGAATTCATTCGTGATGGGTCACTACAGCCGACGCAGCTCTCTGGCCTGCACGGGCCGCTCGCGAATGAATTCGCGATCACAGGCGTTGTACCGCCGATAGGTCATGTGGCAGGCAATAAAAAACGGCGCCTGGGCAGGCGCCGTTTTCAGGCGCTAGCGATCAGAGCGGCAACCCGGCCTTGACCCGATACTGATTGCGTACCGGCGTTGCGTATTGCAGCACCAGAAAAGGACGATGCTCTTGAGGGCAGCCACTGAGTCGTCGCTGCCACTCTTCCTGGGCGCGTTCCAGCTCATCAGCCTGAAACACCTCGGCGGCGCTCGGCACCTTCAGGCTCGGATCGGCATCGGCCCATTGCGCATAAGCCAGGTAATGCACCGGGAACAGGCGGTAGCCACCCAGGATCTGCCGGTCCATCTCTATTGCCAACTGCTTGGTGTCTTCGAACACGTCGGTGATCGGCGGGGCAAAGTTGACGTGTACCCGGCCCTTGTAACCGGTAATACCCAGCGCAATGCTGACGTCATCTTCGCCTGGCGCCTTGGTGTAGCCGCCGGTGGTGGCGCGGATGTACAGCTCGCGGGCCTTGGCGTGATCGCATGGGTCGTATTCATAGCTGATCGACACCGGGGTGAGGTTCAACGACTGAATGACTTCGCCAAACGGCTCGTCCTTGCGGCTCATGTGGAACATCTTGAGGATGGCCGACTCGGTCCGGTCATCGCCGTCTTTGGCGCGACCTTCGGCCTGGGCGATCCAGATCGACTGGCAATCGTTGCGAATCGAATGGTTGATGTAGGCCGAAAGCAACTGATACGCCGCCATCTTCTCCCGGCGCCCGGTGATGGAGCGGTGCACGATGAAGCTCTTGTTCAGGCGCATCAGGTCGCTGACGAACGGCTTCTGCAGCAGGTTGTCGCCAATGGCAATGCGCGGCGTTGGCAGGCCCGCATGGTAGACCGCGTAATTGACGAAGGCCGGGTCCATCACGATATCGCGGTGGTTGGCCAGGAACAGGTAGGCGATGCCGGATTTGAACTGCTCGACACCGGTGTAGGTCACACCGTCGGTGGCGCGTTCGATTGTGTGGTCGACGTAATGTTCGACCTTGTCCTGCAACGCCGCTACCGATTCGATCCCGGCGAACTGGCGGCGCAGCTTGCGTGCGATAGCAGGCTGCAGAATCCAGCCCAGGGAGCCGGCCAGACGCGGGAAACGGAAATGCGTGAGGATCGCGAGAAACGCTTTGTCACCCAGCAGCCGATCGAGTACGGCTTTTACTTCGGTGTCGTCGTAGGGTCGGATGGCATCGAATTCGCCCATCATGCTCTCTTGTTGGAAAAGGCTAGGGTAAGGTAGGTCGAGTCGCGATCCAAGGATGAACCCGGCCTGCAAACAAGTGAGCGATTATACGCAAAACTGCCGTCGGAGACTGTGATGCACGAAATACAACCTGCAGCGCCTTACGAGTGCCCTTACTGCGGCGAGCCGGGAGAAACCGTTCTGGACCTCTCGGAAGGTGACAATAACTTCATCGAGGATTGTCACGTCTGCTGTCGGCCGATCGAGTTTCACCTGGAAACCGACGGCGAGCAATGGGATCTGGAAGTCCGTGCCGAGAACGAATGATGCGCAAAATCTATGAGCCTGAAAACCTGCTGGAAGGCGAGCTGCTGCAGTCAGTCCTTGCCAGTGAGGGCATTGAATCGCACATCACCGGTCGGCACCTGCTGGGCGCTGTCGGCGAGCTGCCGGTTTTCGGCCTGCTCGGGCTTGCAGTCGATGACGCTCAGGCTGAACGCGCACGCCAGTTGATCACTGAGTACAATGGCGCCTTTCCGTTGTCTGGCGACGAGCCCGACAACTACCCCGATGTGTTGTTGTGCTGAAGCCGGTACGGCGTCGCTTGATTCGCTTTTCAAAAGAGTTGCCCTGAGCCATGTGTGGACGTTATGCGCTGTTTCGTTGGACGCCCGCGTTCGCAGCCTTGCCCGGATTCCCGGCGGACCAGCAGGCGCAATGGAACATCTCCCCCGCCGACTCGGTACTGATGATGCGTCAGATGCCGGGCGAGGAGGGTGGTCGAGAACTGGCGGGAGCGCGTTGGGGGCTGACGCCGCCCTGGTTGACCGATTTGTCGCGCACCCCGGCGCATGCGCGTGCCGAGACGCTGGCCGAGCAGCCGATGTTTCGTCAGGCCTTTCGCGAGCGTCGTTGTCTGCTGCCAGCCAACGGCTTTTATGAGTGGCGCGGCACGGTACGCAAAAGGCCTTTCTGGCTGACGCCGGGTGAGGGCTCTGCGCTGTACTTTGCGGCGATCTGGGAGGCCTATCCGGTCGAAGGTCACGTCTACTTGAGCGTTGCCGTAGTGACCCAATCGGCAATGAGCCAGCGCAGACCGCTCATTCTGGATGTGGAAGGGCAGGCGGCCTGGCTTGATCCGGACAGTTCGCTGACGACCCTGCAATCACTGCTCGCAGCACCGCAGATGCAGCTGCGTGAACGGCCATTGGCGAATCTGGTGAATGATCCCAGGCTCAACGCGCCGGAGTGTCTGACCCCGCTTTAGTGAGCGGCCTGATATAAGCCTCCGTTAAAAACAATGAGTCCCGGGGGCGCACCTGACAACTCGACGGGGCATGACCTTCCCTGAGACGCGGCGAAGCTGCAATGCGCTCGTTTTGATATTTCATCCCTGCTACATAGCTGCACTTTTTCCTGCCATTTCGAATGGACAGCGCCTGCCATCTGGCACTTGGCGGGTGTTACGCCTAGGATGTGCGGCTTGTTTCCAGGGAGATACAAAATGCGCAAGACCTTTGCTCTTTGTGCCTTGAGCGCAGCGTTACTCGTTGCGGGCTGTCAGGCCGTTAACACCACCAGTGGAGATTCGGTGGGCGTCCAGCGCAAGCAATACATGTTCAGCATGTTGTCGACCGATCAGGTCAACGAGATGTACGCGCAGTCCTATCAAGAGACAGTTACCGAGGCTACGACCAAGGGTGTGCTGGACAAGAACAGTGCGCAAGCCAAGCGTGTACAGACGGTGGCTAACCGTTTGATCGCCCAGGCGCCGAAATTGCGTGCGGATGCCGCGCAGTGGCAGTGGCAAGTGAACCTGATCAAGAGCGATGAACTGAACGCCAACTGTGGGCCGGGTGGCAAGATCATCGTTTACAGCGGGCTGATCGACACCCTCAAACTCAGCGACGATGAGTTGGCAGCGGTCATGGGGCATGAAATCGCCCACGCCTTGCGCGAACATGGGCGTGAAGCCATGTCCAAGGCCTACGGTATCCAGATGGCCAAGTCCGGGGCCGGTTCCCTGCTTGGTCTGGGTCAGGACAGCCTGGCGCTGGCCGATACCGTGGTCAATTACAGCCTGACCTTGCCCAACAGCCGGGCCAACGAAAACGAAGCGGACTTGCTGGGTCTGGAACTCTCGGCCCGTGCCGGTTACAACCCCAATGCCGCGATCACGTTGTGGCAGAAGATGCAGGCTCAGGCGGGCGCGTCCCAGCCTGAATTCATGAGCACTCACCCGGCTTCGTCCAACCGGATAGCCTCATTGCAGGCGGCGATCCCCAAGGTGATGCCATTGTATGAGCAGGCGCCGAAATCATAAGCGTATGAAGTGAACGGTCTGGCCCGTGCCTGTCGGAGCGAGCTTGCTCGGGAATGCAGTCGTTCAGTCGATATCGATTGTCTGGCTGGACGCTTTCGCGAGCAAGCTCGCTCCCACAGATGTAAATACGTTGCCGTCAGGTCCGGTTAAAGGCTTAAACCCAACCGCTCACCTGCATCGCCTTGTACACCGCAACGATTGCCAGAATGAAGAAAGCGCCCGCTGCCAAGCGACGAATCAGCGTCAACGGCAGTTTTTCAGCTGCGAAATTACCCGCCAGTACCACCGGGACGTTGGCCAGCAGCATGCCCAGCGTCGTGCCCAGAATCACCAGCCAGAGATGGGAGTACTGCGCCGCCAGCATCACCGTGGCGATCTGCGTCTTGTCGCCGATTTCAGCGATGAAGAACGCGATGAGCGTGGTCATGAACGGGCCGAACTTGCGTGCGGTGTTGGCCTCGTCGTCATCCATCTTGTCCGGCACCAGGGTCCACAGGGCAGTGGCGGTGAAGCTTGCGGCCAGAATCCAGTGCAGTATGGCGTCGGAAAGGAAACTGCTGAACCAGGCACCTACCGCACCGGCGGCAGCGTGGTTGGCCAGGGTTGCCGCGACAATGCCGGCGATGATCGGCCAGGGCTTGCGAAAGCGGGCAGCAAGAATGAGCGCGAGGAGTTGGGTCTTGTCACCGATTTCGGCCAGTGCGACGACTGCGGTGGGGACCAACAGGGATTCCAGCATCAGGATTTTCCTAAGGGGCGGGTCAACACGGCTATGACACGTACAACCTCCCCGCCCCGGGTCAGGATGTTCGTGTCATAGGTCTTGTCAAACCACCGATCCGTCTGGGCGGATCTGGGGTCGCACGCACCATGGCCTTAGGGCCAAGTATGTTGATGCGTGCCGGACGAGCATGGCGCTCGTGGGAGACTACTCCCCTAGGACGGAGCGGATTCTGCCTTCGAGAACCCGGTTCGGCAAGCGTTAATTTCAGGCGCGTTTGGCCCGGTAAATCCGGAAGCCATTTGCTTCGGCCATGACGGCACAGACGCCAAGGTGCTGCTCGATGATCGGTTGATAACGCAGGAAGCTGTTGGCGACAAGCCGCAGTTCGCCGCCTTTTTTCAAATGTTCGCGTGATTTTCGCAACAGATTTTCAGTGGCTGCATAATCGGTATGGACGCCGGTATGGAAGGGCGGATTGGTCAGAATCACATCCAGATGCTTAGGCGCTGCGTCAATGCCGTTGCCCGTGATCACTTGTGCTTCCAGGCCATTTGCATCAAGGGTCAGACGGCTGCTGGCCGTGGCGAACGCATCGACATCGAGCATGGTCACGTTCATGTCAGGGTTGCGACGCTTGACCGCTGCGCCGAGCACGCCTGCGCCACAACCGAAGTCCAGCAGATGGCCGGTGGGCAGTCGGTCAAGGTTTTCCAGTAACAGGGCGGATCCCCGGTCCAGCCGACCGTGACTGAATACGCCCGGCAGGCTGACGACTTTCAGCGGTGCGCCTTCGACCTCGATCTCGAAGTGCCTGGCCAGCGTAGTCAGCTCTACAGCTTGCGCAGGGTTCTGCACCGTCACTTGCCAGAGCTGGCAATGACGCGCGCTGTCGAGTTTGCAGGCGCGGCCAAAGGGGCTCAGTTGACGCGCAGCGGCTTCGATACCTGCACGCTTTTCGCCCACCAGAAACAGCTCTCGGCCCGCAAGACGAGAGGCCAGTGCGTTGATCAGGTAGTCGGTGAGGTCGCGTGCTTTGGGCAGGAACAACACCGCAGCGTCAAAAGGTTCGGTGGGAGCCTCTGTGCCGAAGTGCGTGCGATCAGCGAAGCGGGCCTCCAGCGCCGCGAAATCCCCGGCATGCCAGCTCCAGCCCTGCGCATTGGGCAGCGTGCCCAGCAAGTCGTCGGCAGGCAGACCGGTCAAAAGCAACGAGCCCTGAAACAACTCGGCCTGACGGAGTAACACTTCACTGCGCGGGTCCATCATCGGCTCCTGAAAAAAGGGCGCAGTCTAGCAGGTGATGACAGGTCCGCTGTAGGAGCGCACGCTCCCACATGACTGCGCAGGTTTAGCTGACAACCCGAATCGGCTTGCCGGCATAGAACGCCTGGGCGTTCTCGTTGATCTGGCCGACGATGCGCTGGCGTGCTTCCTGGCTGCCCCAGGCGCTGTGCGGGGTCACGATCAGGCGCGGAATGTCACCAGACAGCAGCGGGTTGCCATTGACCGGAGGCTCGACTGTCAGTACATCGGTCGCCGCGCCGCCCAGATGGCCGTTGCGCAGGGCATCGGCCAACGCCTGCTCATTGATTAGCCCGCCGCGCGCGGTATTGACGATAAAGGCTTTGGGCTTCATCAGACTCAATTCATGGGCGCCGATCATGTCACGGGTGTGTTCGTTGAGCGGGCAGTGCAGGGTCAAGGCGTCCACCTGAGGCAACAGTTCATGCAAAGGGGCGCGGTCAGGGCGGGCAGGGCGACCGGGAATCTGCCCCGAAACAACGCGCATGCCGAATGCCTCGGCCAGCTTCGCCACGGCTCCTCCCAGTTCACCATGCCCCAGCAGGCCCAGCGTCTTGCCTTCCAGTTCCACAATCGGGAAGTCCAGCAGGCAGAACTGCTTCGATTTCTGCCATTGGCCTTGATGGATGGCCTGTTGGTAATCCGGCAGGCGCGTTGCCATCGCCAGCAGCAGCATCAAGGCGTGCTGCGCCACCGACGGTGTGCCATATCCCTGGCAATTGCTTACTACCACACCGTGCTTGCGCGCCGCCTCGAGGTCGATGTTGTTGACCCCTGTCGCAGTCACCAGCACCAGCTTGAGCTCAGGACAGGCGTCGAACGTGGCGGCATTGATCATGATCTTGTTGGAGATCGCTACCTGAGCCCCTTGCAGTCGTTCAGCCACCTGCTCAGGGCGGGTCGCCGAATGCAGCACCAGTTCGCTGAAGGTTTCGCGCCAGGGTGCAAGGTCCAGATCGCCGAGATCCAAAGAGGTGTGATCCAGGAAAACTGCTCTGCTTTGACTCGACATCAGCTGTGCCTTTTGCTCGGTGAGGGGGAGGCGTAAGGTAGCGAGCGTACCAGAGCCCGCCATTCGTAAAAACGTTGGAGACCTACTATGTACTGGACGGAATTTTTCACCGTAGCGCTGATTCATCTGCTTGCCGTCGCCAGTCCCGGTCCGGATTTTGCGGTGGTGGTGCGTGAAAGCGTGACCCATGGGCGCAAGGCTGGAACCTATACCGCCATGGGGGTGGGCACCGCGATTTTCCTGCACGTTGGCTATTCGTTGCTGGGCATCGGGCTGATCGTTTCCCAATCCATCGTGCTGTTCAATGCGCTGAAATGGGCGGCAGCTGCCTATCTGCTGTACATCGGCATCAAGGCTCTGCGCGCCAAGCCGGCAAACGCTTCGGATGCGCCGGTAGATCTGGCCAAGGGTGAGCGCACCGCTCGCGGCGCTTTTACCGCAGGCTTTGTGACCAATGGCTTGAACCCGAAAGCAACGCTGTTTTTCCTTTCGCTGTTCACCGTGGTCATCAACCCGCACACGCCGTTACTGGTTCAGGCCAGTTATGGGGTGTACCTGGCATTGGCGACCGGCGTCTGGTTCTGCCTGGTCGCGCGGCTGTTCAGTCAGGAACGCGTACGTGCCGGTTTCGCCCGCATGGGGCACTGGTTCGACCGTGCAATGGGTGCAGTGCTGGTGGCACTGGGAGTGAAGCTGGCGTTGACCGAAATGCATTGAGGGCCGCAGTGCCCCAACGCGGGTCGCGTGGGCGTAAGGGCGCCCCGTCAATGCGCCTGGATGCCGGCATTGTCGCCCGTTATGAGAATCATTCCTTCGGCTGGTTTGGCTGGCGGGTGAAGGCTCTAGAGTGCATATTTTTTCAGCACCTCCCATGCGTCTTGAAAAGGAATTTTCATGCTGCAGACACGCGTGATTCCGCCTGCCGAGGGTGCTTACCCGTCCCCTTTGTTGATCAAAAGCCTGCTGCTGTCGGGCCACCGCTATGAACGAACGCGGGAAATCGTTTATCGGGACCAATCGCGCTATTCGTACCTGACGCTCAACGAGCGGATCTGCAGGCTGGCGAACGTGTTGACCGAAGCGGGTGTAAGGGCGGGCGACACCGTAGCGGTCATGGATTGGGACAGCCACCGTTACCTGGAATGCATGTTTGCCATCCCCATGATCGGTGCTGTGATCCACACCATTAACGTGCGTCTGTCGGTGGAGCAGATCCTGTTCACCATGAATCACGCCGAAGACCGGTTGGTGCTGGTCAACAGCGAATTCGTATCGCTCTACAGCTCTTTCGCCAGCAAGCTGACCACGGTCGAGAACACCTTGCTGCTGACCGATACCGCCGAGAAAGCGGCTGATCTGCCCAATCTGCTAGGCGAGTACGAGACGCTGCTAGCGGAGGCCAGCCCAAATTACCGGTTCGAGGATTTTGACGAAAATTCGGTGGCCACGACGTTCTACACCACGGGCACCACCGGCGATCCGAAAGGGGTCTACTTCACCCACCGGCAGTTGGTGCTGCATACCCTGGCGGTGGCCACCATTCTGGGCAGCGTCGAGGGCTTGCTGGGCACTGACAAGGTCTACATGCCCATCACGCCGATGTTTCACGTGCATGCCTGGGGCGTGCCGTACGCCGCGACCATGCTTGGCGTGAAACAGGTCTATCCCGGTCGCTACGACCCTGAATTGTTGGTTCAGCTGTGGCGCAAGGAAGGGGTGACTTTCTCCCATTGCGTACCGACGATTCTGCAGATGGTGCTCAACGCCAAGGCTGCCAAGGATGCCGACTTCACAGGCTGGAATATCCTCATCGGTGGCAGCTCGCTCAATCGCTCATGGTATGAGGCGGCCAAGGCCAAGGGCATTCAGCTGACCGCCGCTTACGGCATGTCCGAAACCGGGCCGCTGGTGTCGGTGGCGCATTTGAATGACGAACTGATGGCGAGCAGCGAAGACGAGCGCACCGCATACCGGATCAAGGCTGGCGCGCCGGGTGTATTGGTTGAAGCTGCAATTGTTGACGGCGAGGGCAGCTTCCTGCCGTCCGATGGCCAGGCGCAGGGCGAACTGGTGCTGCGGGCGCCATGGTTGACCGCAGGCTACTATCGCGAGCCGCACAAAGGCGCCGAACTGTGGGCTGGCGGCTGGCTGCATACCGGCGATGTGGCGACGCTGGACAGCACGGGTGGCATTGATATTCGTGATCGAATCAAGGATGTGATCAAGACCGGCGGCGAATGGGTTTCTTCCCTCGAACTGGAGGATCTGTGCAGTCTTCATCCCGGCGTACGCGAGGTGGCGGTGGTCGGTATCGCCGATCCGCAATGGGGCGAGCGGCCGTTCGCGGTGCTGGTCGCTCACGAAGGCCATGTGATCGACGCCAGGACGCTGAAGGAGCATCTCAAGCCGTTCGTGGAACAGGGACACATCAATAAATGGGCGATTCCAAGCCAGATCGCCCTTGTTCCCGAAATTCCCAAGACCAGTGTCGGCAAGCTCGACAAGAAGCGAATTCGCCTGGATATCATCGAATGGCAAAGCACGAACAGTGCTTTTCTCTCTACGCTCTGAATCTTTTTTTCGCACACAGGGGTCTGATTTCGTTCATCGCAATGTGCCGCGAGGGCTCTGCGCAGGCGTCTGCCTTGCTCATTCCAAATTCAGCCATCCTCTTTTGCCGCGCCCCCGTCCGCCGAAATCGACGAGTCAGGGGTATTGACGCTGCAAATCACATTTTAGAGGGATTAAGCAGTAGCACCTGCCGGCCATAGTCGGCAGTAGGTCGGCACCAGAGAGAACGCCGCTTCGCTTCGCAGCTTACGGGCTGCCGACAAGCGCTGAACCCAGGCACTGCGGATCGGTCTGCCTGAGTCGTTTCTGGAAGCACCTACTGCCATAAAATAAAAGCACACGGAGTAGCGTTGATGACATCACCAAACCTGTTCTGGCGCCGGGCAAAACTGCCTCTGGCTGTCAGCCTCGCTTCCACGCTTGCCAGCCCTGCATTCGGCGTCAGTTTCAACATCGGTGAAATCGAAGGTAATTTCGACTCGTCACTCTCCATCGGCGCCAGTTGGTCCACCCAGAACGCCAACAAGAATCTGATCGGATCGAACAACGGCGGACACGGCCTTTCGCAGACTTCCGATGACGGCCATCTGAACTTCAAAAGCGGGGAAACATTCTCGAAGATATTCAAGGGCGTTCACGATCTGGAGCTTAAATACGGCGACACCGGCGTGTTCCTGCGGGGCAAGTACTGGTACGACTTCAAGCTCAAGGATGAAGACCTCGACTTCAAGAACGTCAGCGACTCGGGCCGCAAGGAGGCCGGCAAATCTTCAGGTTTCGAACTGCTCGATGCGTTCGTCTATCACAACTACTCCATAGGCGATGAGCCGGGCTCGGTGCGTCTGGGCAAGCAGGTGGTCAACTGGGGCGAGAGCACGTTCATCGGCGGCGGTATCAACAGCATCAACCCGATCGACGTCTCGGCGTTCCGTCGTCCTGGTTCGGAAATCAAGGAAGGCCTGGTTCCGGTCAACATGTTCTACCTGTCCCAAAACCTGACCGAAAACCTTTCCGCCGAAGGTTTTTACCAGTTGGAGTGGGACCAGACGGTCGTCGACAACTGCGGCACGTTCTTCTCGCAGTCGGACGTGGTTGCCGATGGTTGCTCCAACAACCTGGCAGTACTGCGTACTCGCAACAGCCTGAACTCCGCGTTGCCTGCTGCATTGCGCACGCCGGTGCAGGCAACACTGGCCGCCCGTGGGGTGAGCTACGGCAGCCCGGATGAAGGCGCCGTGGTTGCTCGTGGTCCTGACCGTGACGCCCGCGACAGTGGCCAGTACGGCCTGGCCATGCACTACAACTTCGAGCCGCTGAACACCGAGTTTGGCGCTTACTACATGAACTACCACAGCCGTCTACCGATCTTCAGTGGCAAGAGTGGGCCCGCCAGCGCCTACAGTACCTCGGGTTTGGCCGCAGGGCTGGTGAGCAGGGGCGTGCCGCAGGGTGTTGCGACCCGCCTGGCACCGACCCTGTCGCCGCTGGTGGCGGCGGGCAACTCCAGCTACTACGTCGAATACCCTGAAGACATTCACCTGTTTGGCCTGAGCTTCTCCACTACGCTGCCAACAGGAACCGCGTGGAGCGGCGAGCTCAGTTACCGTCCAAACGCCCCGGTGCAAGTCAATACCACCGACATCCTTTATTCCGGCCTGTCGCCGCTCAACCCCAGCGTATCGCTGTTGCAGGGTGCTCCGAACACCGACCAGAAAGGTTATCGACGCAAGGAAATCAGCCAGGCGCAGACCACGTTCACGCAGTTCTTCGATCAGGTGATGGGTGCCGAACGGCTGACCGTGATCGGCGAAGTGGGCTGGACCCATGTCGGCGGATTGGAGAGCACGTCAAAACTGCGTTACGGCCGTGATCCGAGCTATGGCCCCGGACCGCTGCCCAATGGCCAATGCACTGCGCTCAATGCCAGCACCCTGGCTGGAGCGTCTTTGAATAACCTCAGCCGCTATTGCGAAAATGACGGCTTCACCACGACCGATTCATGGGGTTATCGCGCCCGTGCCATCTGGGACTACAACAACGTGTTCGCCGGGGTGAACCTCAAGCCAAGCGTTGCCTGGTCCCACGACGTTGACGGTTACTCGCCAGGTCCCGGTGGCAACTTCGAGGAGGGTCGTAAAGCCATCAGCCTGGGTGTGGAGGCTGAGTATCAGAACACCTATACCGCCAACCTTTCCTACACCAACTTCTTTGACGGCAAGTACACCACGGTGGATGACCGCGACTTCGTGGCCCTCAGCTTCGGGGTGAACTTCTAAGGAACGACCATGGAAATGAAAACAAGAAAAAGCCTGTTGCTGGTCGGCTATCTGCTCGACCAGTTCGCGTCCGATAAGGGCAAGCAGATACCTTGCGCACGGGACGTCATCGATCCCATTCCATGCTTGGGACGAGGCCCTTGGCACGCGCGAACTCGGTGTCCTGCAACTCATCGCTCAAGGCTGTTTTAATCGGGAAATCAGCGACCGGTTATTTATTTCCCTGCACACCGTCAAGACCCACGCCAGCCATATCAACGGCAAGCTGGGCGTCGAGCGCAGAGCACAGGCCGTGGTCCGGGCGCAGGAATCGGGTTTGCTGGGCTAGGAGCGAGAAGGCCGCCGACTATCTTCCAGCGACGTATTGTAGAGGCTCAAGACGCCCCTGCGCCTGCCCACATTTTTTCAACATCCTGCACCCCCCAGTCCTCAGCCAGTTCGAACTTGATGATCGCGTCCTTTTCGACGGGATTGGCCAGGTTAATGACATGTGGTTCGAATGCGATTCGGGTTCGGGTGGAGAGAAATACCTTCACTTTTGGGTGCAGCAGTGATTTCTCGCCCTGCTCGACGACAACGCCAAGCCGTTCGCTTTTCAGACGTACAAGCGCGCCGACCGGGTAGATACCGACGGTCTTGACGAAGTGCTGGAGGATTTTTTCGTCGAAATGACCTTTCCAGGACGCCATCTCTCGGATAGAGCGTGCGGCGTCCCAACCTTTCTTGTAAGGCCGGTCCGAGGTGACGGCGTCGTATACATCACACACCGCCCCCATTTTTGCGAACAGGCTGATTTCTTCGCCTTTGAGGCCATGAGGGTAACCACTGCCGTCGATTTTCTCGTGATGGTGCAGACAGACGTCCCGCACGGCACTGGTGACTTGCTGGCAGTGCTCAAGAATTTCCAGCCCGGCCTGCGGATGGTATTTCATCGCCTCGTATTCATCGACAGTCAGGCGAGCGGGTTTGTTGAGGATGGCGGGCGCAATCATCATCTTGCCGACATCGTGCATCAACCCGGCCACGCCTGCTTCGCGTACCAGCTCCTCGTTAAGTTCCATCTGCCGCGCGAGCGCAACCATGAGCGCGCACACCGCCACTGAGTGCATGTAGGTGTATTCATCGGAAGTCTTCAGCCGCGACAGGCTGATCAACGCGTGGGGATGACGCATCACGGAAGTCGAAATCTCCTCGACAAGGAGGTCGACGTCTTTCACATTCATTGCGCGGCCCATGCGGGCATCAGTGAACATGACCGTCACGGCATCTTTGGCACGGCCACAGATCATTCTGGCGCGCGTCAGCTCTCTTTCCATGCTGGCAGGCGCTGTGTCGCTTTCACTGACCCTTTCCGAAGCCGCGGCGAGGATGTGTACTTGAGGCTCCGGACTTTTTCCACGCCCGGTGTCGATCCACACTTGGCGGGTCGATTCCTGAATGCGCTGGAGCACGCCTTCGTCAAGCAGCTTGCGCTCAACATGCAGTGTCCAGAATGGATCATGGTTTCGTGGGCGACAGAACTCGTGGATATACATACCCAGCGTTAGATCGCAGACCGCGATTTTTCTTAGCATGGAGGCTGCTCGTTTCGCATTGGGCTTGGGCTGCCTTGCGTATTCATAGAGTCGACTTCATATCGTCTCGTGCGCTACACATATCGAGTGGTTGCGCATTGCCAGTATATGAGGGGTATTTAAAAAAATACATCAATGAACAGCACACCGACACCTGTATTTTTAAGCGTTTAACCATACTGGTTACAGGGTTGAAGACGTTTTTCCAGGCAACACCAGAGTTAAGTAAAAAATAAATAGACGAGGTGCTTTAACTCAAGCAGAAAGTTACTCAGTTGGGTGTAGAGGCCTAAATAAAAGTTGTCATAGGCATACTGAAACACGCGCGGGCGTCGCGGCCGGTGGCCCGCAACGCTTTAGACCGTAGCGTAGTGACTCGGTGCGCAACCGACCAGACGACGAAACATGGTCGAAAAGGCAGCAGGGCTTTCATAACCCAGATCCAGCGCGATGCGGGTGATGGGGTCTCCCGCTGACAGTCGTGACAGGGCAAGCATTACACAGGCGCGCTGGCGCCATTGGCCGAAACTCATCTGTGTCTGCTCGCGAAACAGGCGGCTGAACGAGCGCTCACTGACGAACAGTTCCCGCGCCCAATCGTGTGGCGATTGGTGAATATCCGGGTGTTGCAGGAACCGCTGACAGCGATCCAGCAAACGAGGATCGTCAGGCAAGCGAATGTGCAATGGTAGCCCTCTTGCCAGCTCGATTTCCCACAGTGCCAGCGATATCAACGCCCCGTCTCGACCTTGAGGGTCATACACCAGTGGCATCTCCACGGCCTCGATCAGCAACTGGCGCAGCAGCGGTGAGACACTGATAACTTCGCAGACCCCGCGTGAAACAGGCACTGCGGACGGCTCGATGTAAAGGCTTCGGGTACTGACCCCAAGCATCAATACTTCATGCTCCAGTTGCGCAGGAACCCAGACGGCTTGCTGGGGTGGCACTACCCAATCACCTTGTTCGGTCGAGACTTTCATGACCCCCGTGGAGCCATATAGCAGCTGCGCGCGTCTGTGATAGTGCCGCCGTAACAGGTGGCCTTCGGCATAGTCATTGCCGATCGCAACGACTGGGCGGGGCGTGTCGTCGAGGTTGTCGATGGAAATATTGCGCATGACATATCCTATGGAGTCTGGCCGAAACACAAACATGAATGGCCTGAGTCCTCAAGCTCTGAGCGATGAAACTGCTTATCGTCGGCGGATATTCTTCAGGGCACGGCGCGATGACTTATCTACTACTTGCACTCTTTGGCGGTGTTTCCGGGATCACGACAGTGCTGTTCGGTTTCGGTGGCGGCTTTGTAGTCGTACCGGTTCTTTATGGCGTGCTGATCAGTGGTGCAGGCGGCGCGCTGGCGGAGCAGGCGGCCATGCACGTAGCCGTAGCAACGTCCACCTGCGTGATGATCGTCAATGCCTCGCTAAGCACGCGCCGATCGGCCCGCGCCGGAACCCTGCTCAAGGCCTGGCTCTGGCCACTGGGGGGCTTCATCGCTGTCGGTGCACTGATCGGAGCAGTCGCAGCAGGATTCGTCAGTGGATCGGTGTTGCGCGCAGCATTTGTCATTTATTTAGCAATTACCATTGTCGATTGCCTGTGCCGACGCGGATTTGTCTCTGCGGCATGCAAAGGCGAACCTCGTCGTCTGAGTCGCTGGAGCGTCGGGCCGGGTGGCATTGTCATCGGTGCCATCGCCACGTTTCTCGGGGTTGGCGGTAGCGTGATGACCGTCCCTTTGTTACGCCGCAGCGGTTTGAGCATGACTCAGGCGACCTCCATGGCCAACCCGTTGAGCCTGCCTGTTGCGCTGGTCGGCACGGCCACCTACATGCTCACCGGTCTGAGCGGCAATGCGTTGGGGGCCGGCTACCTTGGCTACGTCAATCTCGGTGCTTTCGCCGTGCTGACCCTGGGCGCATGGTTCGGTATGCGTCTGGCGGCTCGCTGGGTGGGGCGCATTCCGGATCAATTGCACGCGCAGTCGTATGTGGGATTGCTGGTAGTCGTGATGATTAGCATGGTTCTGGTGTGAGCTGCGCGTTACCAGATCAACCAGAGGATTCACCTGCGCCGTTTGTGTCACAGACGTTGTCGACGTAAGCGGTTACGAACCACTCTGGAATCTCTTCGCAGTGGTACTGCAGATCCGTACCTTCTGTGACCTCTGCCAGCAAGATGGACTTGTCAGCGCAGTTTATCGACGAAATGGGTAGCGAATCCTTTCCGCCGACGGTGATCGTTCAGGCGGCGTTAAGGAATTTTTGACTACTGTCATGCTCTAACCGAGCACATGGCCTCGGTTTTCTATCGTTGTGCCAATACAAGCAATACAGGAGCTCTCGTTGATGTTTACCCTTCGCCGTTCGATCATCGCTGCTACCGCGCTCGCTGTCTTGTCTGGCTGCGCGACGCAGAATCCATATGACAATCAAGGGCAGGCACAAGATTCCGGCGGTGTGAGCAAAACCGCCAAATACGGTGGCCTCGGTGCGCTGGCAGGTGCCGTTGCCGGTGCTGCCATCGATCATAACCACCGCGGCAAAGGCGCCCTGATCGGTGCAGCCGTGGTCGGTGCCGGTGCAGCCGGTTACGGTTATTACGCCGACAAGCAGGAAGCTGCCCTGCGCGCGAGCATGGCCAATACCGGCGTTCAAGTGCAGCGTGAAGGCGACAACATCAAGTTGGTCATGCCAGGCAACATCACATTCGCTACAGATTCTTCGGCGATTGCCAGCAGCTTTTACTCGCCGCTGAACAACCTTGCCGGCTCGTTGAAGCAGTACAACCAGAACCTGATCGAAATCGTCGGTTACACCGACAGCACCGGCAGCCGCCAGCACAACATGGATCTGTCGCAACAGCGTGCGCAGAGCGTGGCGACCTACCTGACCTCACAGGGCGTGGATGCTTCTCACCTGTCGGTTCGCGGGGCGGGCCCCGATTCTCCTATTGCCAGCAACGCCGACGTCAATGGCCGAGCCCAGAATCGTCGTGTAGAGGTCAACCTCAAGCCGATCCCCGGTCAGCAATATCAACAGCAGCAATAATGGCTTGAGTAATAGCGAAAACCCCGACTTTGGTGTCGGGGTTTTCGTTTGTGGTCGATATGGATTGCAGAGGGCATTCCTTCTGACCGTCCTTTGTGCAGTGCGTCAGGATTTGCGCAGATAGCGCTCATGCATGTCCCCGAGCAGCGCATCCTTGTCTTCCCACAGTCGATTGATCCATTGCTGGAATTCAGCTCGATACGCCTCGTCCTGGTCGTAGCTCTTGCCGATGAACTGCTGAGGGATCGGTACTTGCTCGAAGTGCGCGACCACCTCGCGAACCCGGCCGCATAGCAAATCCCAGTAACCCGGCTGACCGGCGGGATAGTGAATGGTCACGTTGACGATGGATTCCAACTGCTCTCCCATCGCGTCCAGCACAAAGGCAATGCCGCCCGCCTTGGGCTTGAGCAGGTAGCGAAATGGCGAGTTCTGTTGGGCGTGTTTGCTTTTGGTGAAGCGCGTGCCCTCTGCGAAGTTAAAGATGCCTACCGGATTATTGCGAAACTTGGCGCAGGTGCGACGGGTGGTTTCCAGGTCCTTGCCTTTCTTTTCCGGGTGCCTGGCCAGATACGCTTTGCTGTAGCGCTTCATGAACGGAAAGCCCAGCGCCCACCATGCGAGGCCGATCACCGGCACCCAGATCAGCTCCTGCTTGAGAAAGAACTTCAGCGCACGGATGCGCCGGTTCAGCACGTACTGCAACACCATGATGTCGACCCAGCTCTGATGGTTGCTGGTCACCAGATAGGAGTGCTGGTAATCCAGGCTTTCCAGGCCGCTCAGGTGCCAGCGGGTGTGACCCAGCAGGTTCATCCACGCATTGTTGTTGCTGATCCAGGCCTCGTGGATATGGCTCATGAGCCAATCAGTCACCTTCTGCGCAGCCGGGAAGGGCAGGCACAGTTTGAAGATGGCGATGATGAACAGCGGCGTGCAACAGACAATCGTATTGAGCGCCAACAGCAGCGAGGCGATGACGCCGCGCAAAGAGGCGTGCAAGAAATCCATGGGGAATCGAACTCCGAAGGTAAGACAGCCGCCAGTGAGGCCCGGCGGCATTATTGTGGGTCAAGAATATTCAGACCCGCGTTATCAAGGCAGAGTTGCCGCCTGAATCGCGGTGAGCGCAATGGTGTAGACAATGTCATCGACCTGGGCCCCGCGCGGCAGATCATTGACCGGTTTGCGCAGGCCTTGCAGCATCGGCCCCAGGCTTACGCAGTCCGCACTGCGCTGCACCGCCTTGTACGTGGTATTGCCGGTGTTGAGGTCGGGAAACACAAAGACATTGGCGCGACCGGCGACCGGGCTGTCCGGTGCCAGCTGTCGCGCCACATTCTCGTTGGCCGCCGCGTCGTATTGCAGCGGGCCATCGATCAACAGGTCGCGTTGGGTTTCCTGCGCCAATTGCGTGGCTTCGCGGACCTTTTCCACTTCCTCGCCACTGGCCGAGTTGCCGCTGGAGTAGCTGATCATCGCAACCCGCGGCGACAGTCCGAAGGCTATCGCCGAATCAGCACTCTGCACGGCGATTTCCGCCAACTCCCGAGCCGTGGGATGGGGATTCATGATGCAGTCGCCATAGACCAGCACCTGCTCGGGGAACAGCATGAAAAATACCGAAGAGACCAAGGTGCAGCCCGGCGCGGTTTTGATCAGTTGCAGGGCAGGGCGGATGGTGTTGGCAGTCGAATGAATGACGCCGGACACCAGACCGTCGACTTCATCCAGCGCCAGCATCATGGTGCCGATCACCACCGGGTCTTCCAGTTGCTGCTCGGCCATCGGCGCGTTGAGGCTCTTGCTTTTGCGCAGATCGACCATCGGCCCCACGTAGCGCTCGCGAATGTCATCCGGGTCGAGGATTTCCAGCCCCGGCGGTAACTCGATGCCCTGAGCGCGAGCAACTGCCTGAACGTCTTCAGGCTTGGCCAGCAACACGCAACGCGCGATGCCTCGGGCTTGACAGATCGCTGCAGCCTGCACGGTCAACGGCTCTGCGCCCTCGGGCAGCACGATGCGCTTGTTCGCCGCCTGAGCGCGTTGAATCAGCTGGTAACGGAACACGGCTGGCGACAGGCGCATTTCCCTCGGCGTGCCGCACTGCTGATGCAGCCAATTGGCATCCAGATGGCTGGCAACGAAATCGGTGATGATTTCCGCACGTTCGCGGTCGTCGATCGGGATTTCCTTGTTCAACTGATTGAGCTGGTTGGCCGTGTCGTACGACCCTGTGCTGACCGACAAGACCGGTAAACCGGCCTGCAACGCGCCACGGCACAGGTCCATGATGCGCGGGTCGGGCAAGGTGTCGCTGGTCAGCAGCAGGCCGGCCAGCGGCACGCCGTTCATGGTCGCCAGGCTCACGGCCAGAATGATGTCGTCGCGGTCGCCCGGGGTGACTACCAGCACCCCCGGCTTTAACAACTGCAGGGTGTTGAGCACGGTGCGCGCGCAGATGATGATTTTCGACATGCGTCGCTGTTCGTAGTCGCCGGCGTTGATCACCTGCGCGCCCAGCAGATCCGCGACATCGCGGGTGCGCGGGGCATTGAGGTCGGCCTGGAACGGGATGCAGCCCAGCAAGCGAAAATCACCACTGCGCAGCAATGGGGAGTGTTCTTTCAGACGCGCCGAGAAGGCTTCCATGCTCTCGTTCGTACGCACCTTGTTGAGGATGACACCCAGCACCTTCGGGTCCTTTGGACCACCGAACATCTGTGCCTGCAACTCGACGCGACCTGAAAGTTCAGTCAGCACCTCGTTTTCCGGCGCGGAGACCAGAATCACTTCCGCATCCAGCGCCTTGGCCATGTGCAGGTTGACCCGCGCGGCGTAACTTGCGCTGCGGGTCGGCACCATCCCTTCGACGATCAACACGTCGCGGCCCACGGAGGCCTCTTGATACAGGTTGATGATTTCTTCCAGCAGCTCATCCAGCTGTCCTTCGCCGAGCATGCGTTCGACATGGGCCAGAGCCAGCGGTTTGGGTGGCTTGAGGCCATGGGTTCGGGCGACCAGTTCGGTCGAGCGTTCAGGCCCCAGATCTCCAGGGTGTGGCTGGGCGATAGGTTTGAAAAAGCCGACTTTGAGTCCGGCGCGCTCCAGGGTGCGCACCAGCCCCAGGCTGATGGACGTCAAACCCACGCCGAAGTCTGTGGGCGCGATAAAAAAAGTCTGCATGCGGGCTTCTCGAAGGTGAGCGTGCAAGGGGCGTGGCGTCAGGCTTTGGGCGATAAGTGGCTGTGCCTGCCAGCTTTTCGTACAAAGCACCAATATGCCAGAGGGCCGGGTAACACAGGACGCTGTTCAATCGCAGCGTCTCAACGGGGCACAAGGTTATCGCTATCTGCCCCTTGCGCGCACCCGCCACAGTGAAAGGATTGGCCTATTTTTTCCTGTCGCTTGCCCGCATCCAATACCTAGGCCCGCGACTGCCAGGGCGGTTGGTGGCGCAGGTGCTGGCTGTGACCGCAGGAGAGTTCAACGACCCAGTGAGCGTCCTGGTCAGGGTGGAAACCGATAATGATGGTGTCGCTGTGAAGCAATGCAGGGTCGTGCAATCGGGGCCGTCCGTCTGAGTTGCGTTCGCTTTCACGCCAGTGCTTGGTTAGACTTGTTCGTTCATATCTCTATTTGCAAAAGGTCTCGCCCCATGCCGATCGCCGCCAACAAGGCTGTCTCCATTGACTATACCCTGACCAATGACGCTGGTGAGGTCATCGACAGTTCTGCCGGCGGCGCGCCGCTGGTTTACCTGCAAGGCGCAGGTAACATCATTCCGGGTCTGGAAAAGGCACTGGAAGGCAAGGACATCGGTGACGAACTGAAAGTCGCCATCGAGCCTGAGGACGCCTACGGCGAATACTCGGCCGAGCTGGTCAGCACCCTGAACCGCAGCATGTTCGAAGGTGTCGACGAACTGGAAGTCGGCATGCAGTTCCACGCTTCCGCTCCGGACGGCCAGATGCAGATCGTCACGATTCGCGACCTGGACGGCGACGACGTGACAGTCGACGGCAACCATCCACTGGCCGGGCAGCGTCTGCACTTCCAGGTCAAGATCGTTACCATCCGTGACGCCAGCGAAGAAGAACTCGCTCATGGCCACGTACACGGCGAAGGTGGTCATCACCACTGATTTGTCCTGCTAAGCTGAAGTGAGCTGGCAAGGCGTCCTCGCGGGCTTCGTGAAAGTGTTTTGTTTTCACGGCCTGTCAGGGCGCTTTTTTCGGCCTATGATTTTTGTATGCAGAGCAGGGGAGCTTCGTCATGAGTGTATTTCACAACCTGAAATTAAAAGCTCTGGATGGCCAAGAACTGCCTCTCGCACCCCTAAAGGGCAAAGTGGTGCTGGTGGTCAATGTGGCCTCCAAATGCGGCCTTACGCCGCAATATGCCGCGCTCGAAAGTCTCTATCAGAAGTACAAAGACAGGGGCTTCAGCGTCCTGGGCCTGCCTTGTAACCAGTTCGCGGCACAGGAACCCGATGCTCAAGAGCAGATTCTGCAATTCTGCTCGCTGAATTACGGCGTGACGTTCCCGCTGGGCGACAAGCTCGAAGTGAATGGTCCGCATCGCCACCGGCTATATCAAATGCTGGCGGGCGAAGGCGCTGAGTTTCCCGGGGACATCACCTGGAATTTCGAGAAGTTTCTCGTGGGTCAGGACGGCCGGGTGCTTGCGCGTTTCTCGCCGCGTACCACGCCGGATGATCCTTCGGTCATTCAGGCAATCGAAAAGGCGCTGCACCTATCCCAACTCGCCTGAGTCGACTCGGCTCATGGGCATTTGAATGCTGACCTCAGGTTGGCCCTTTCGAAACCTTGCGTGCGTTCAAAACATTGCATTCGTATTTGAGCGATATCTTGAGAGTCCATGCCCAGCCACCGGAGCAGGCACTCGTCGACGCTCCGCGAGTCAGGTGCATCCTGGCCTCCTTTCGTTTTAAACCCTAATCACCCAAATCAATAGTGCTGTGCATGGCGCGCCTGGCGGCCCATTCTGGGTGATTGATTCTGTCTCCCTATTCGTCGAGGACGTTACATGCCAGTCAAAGCCTTGTTCAAGCCCTTCCGCATGGGCAGCCTGGAATTACCGACGCGTGTCGTGATGGCGCCGATGACCCGCTCGTTCTCGCCGGGCGGTGTGCCCAATGCCAAGGTCATCGAGTATTACCGTCGTCGCGCTGCCGCAGGCGTTGGCTTGATCATCACCGAAGGCACCACGGTCGACCATAAGGCGTCCAACGGTTACCCCGATGTGCCGCAATTCTTCGGCGAAGCTGCACTGGCTGGCTGGACGAAGGTGGTCGAAGCCGTTCATGGCGAGGGCGGCAAAATCGTTCCCCAGCTATGGCACGTGGGCGCAGTGCGTCGGCTCGGCACCGAACCCGATGGCAGTGTTCCGGCTTACGGCCCGACTGAAACACTCAAGGACGGCCAAGTCGTGGTTCACGGCATGAGCATGCAGGACATTGCCGACGTTATCGCGGCATTTGCTCAAGCTGCCAGAGACGCGCAAGCCATCGGCATGGACGGCGTGGAGATTCACGGCGCACATGGCTACATCGTCGATCAGTTTTTCTGGGCAGGGACTAACCAGCGCACCGATGAATACGGTGGTGATCTGGCCCACCGTTCGCGCTTCGCCATCGAGCTGATTCAGGCAGTGCGCGCAGCTGTCGGGCCTGATTACCCGATCATCTTCCGGTATTCCCAATGGAAGCAGCAGGACTACAGTGCACGGTTGGTGGAAACGCCGGAAGAGTTGGGGGCTTTCCTCAAGCCGCTTTCAGACGCAGGTGTGGACATATTCCACTGCTCGACGCGCCGTTTTTGGGAGCCAGAGTTCGAAGGTTCTGATCTCAATCTGGCTGGCTGGACGCGTAAGCTGACCGGTAAACCGACCATCACCGTTGGCAGTGTCGGGCTGGACGGGGAGTTTTTGCAGTTTATGGTCAACACAGACAAGGTCGCACAGCCAGCCAGCCTGGAAAACCTGCTTAAACGCCTGAACGATGATGAGTTTGATCTGGTGGCAGTGGGCCGCGCCCTGTTGGTCGATCCGGATTGGGCGGTGAAAGTGCGCGATGGTCGCGAGAGCGACATTCTGCCGTTCAGCCGCGATGCGTTGGGTAAGCTGGAGTAAGGATTCAAGCCGGTGAGTGTGAGCTTGCTCACGATTGTTGCAGCTCAGTGATCGCGATGTCTCTGACACGAGGCCTTCGGGAGCAGTTTGCTCTACAGATGCGATTTAGGACTAAACGCTCAACGCCATGCTTTCCGGGGGCTCGGTGGCGGCTTGCAATGTGAAATCAGCGCAGGTACGAAGTCGGCAACCAGGTTACGAGCCAGTCTGCTGGCGCAGGCAAATGTCAGGCTACTCGTCTGCGCCTGACCTACTGCTTTCGTCATCTGCGACGTCCTGGCAGGGTTTGCTGTTTCCGGGATTGGACCTGCATGCACAGGCCCCGCACAAACCGGTTTGAAAAATGTGGAGCTTCAGGGCGTTGAGCCTGCGCGCTCCGCCAGCGTTTGCGCGCCACGCTCTCTCACCCAGAACAACGTTGCCCCAGCCACAGCCGCAGGCATCATCAGCAGGTTGACGACCGGAATCAGCAACACGAGATAGACGATCCCGCCAAAACTCATGCTCTGCCAGCGCTTGGCGCGCAGCCATGCAAGCATGTCTTGCCAGCTCATTTTGTGATTATCCGCCGGGTAGTCGATGTATTGGATGGCCATCATCCACACCCCGAACAACAACCAGAGCGGTGCGGCGATGATGTTGACCACCGGGATCCATGACAGGATGAACAGCCCTGTGGCGCGGGGCAGGAAGTAGCCCAATTTGCGCATCTCCCTGCTCAGGGTCCGCGGGATCATTTCGATCAGTTCGGACCAGCTGAATGCAGGAAAGTCATCGGTGCCACGTAGCACCACCTCGACTTTCTCCGAGAGAAATCCGTTGAACGGCGCGGCAATGACGTTGGCGATCATGGTGAAGGTGAAAAACACCATCAGTATCACCAGCACCACAAACAGCGGCCAGAGGATGTAATTGAGGAAGCTCAACCAACCGGGCAAGTTCGGCATGAACGAGTCGACCCAGAGGCTGAATTGGTGACCGGCGAAATAAATCAGTGCGCCGAACAGCACGACATTGATCGTCAGTGGGAGCAGAACGAACAGGCGCAGCCCTGGGCTGAGGACCAGTTTCAAGCCCTCGCGCAGGTATTGCGGGCCGCAAAGAGCGGGTGCAGGCATGGGAGCCTCCAAACGTTGAAAACGCGCCGACCTTACCGACTTTGTGACATTGGCGGAAGCCGGATCGGCATCATGACATTCGTCGAAACAATCTCGCGCCGCCAAAGTCTATCGACCTCATGCGGGTAACCAATGCCGGGATAGCGACAACCTATGAACTGGATAATGAAACGATATTTCCTTAATCTTCGCCGCCCCGATAAGCTTGCGGGCAACTTTTAGACCTATTCCCATTCACTTTGAACCTCGAAGGAGTCGTAATGAGCGTTCTGGTAAACAAACAGGCCCCTGATTTCACAGCAGCGGCAGTCCTGGGTGACGGTTCGATCGTCGACAGTTTTCAGCTGTCCTCCCTGCGCGGCAAATACGTCGTGCTGTTTTTCTGGCCATTGGATTTCACATTCGTGTGCCCTTCGGAAATCATCGCGCACAACAACCGCATTGCTAAATTCCGAGAACTGGGCGTCGAGGTCGTTGGCGTTTCCATCGACTCTCACTTCACCCACGCTGCGTGGCGCAATACGCCGGTTGAGAAGGGCGGTATCGGTGAAGTTGAATTCACCATGGTTGCCGACATCAAGCACGAGATCACTCGCGCTTACGGGATCGAACACGAAGACGGCGTTGCGCTGCGCGGGTCGTTCTTGATCGACCAGGCTGGCGTGGTTCAGCATCAGGTTGTCAATAACTTGCCCTTGGGCCGCGACGTTGATGACATGGTGCGTCTGGTCGAGGCGCTGCAGTTCACTGAAGAGCACGGCGAAGTTTGCCCTGCCGGCTGGCGTCCAGGGCAGAAAGGCATGAAGGCTGACGCTTCAGGCGTCGCCGACTACCTGGCTGAAAACGCCAAGAGCTTGTAATACCGGGCTGCGACCTGGGTCGCAGCTTCAAGATTTCGGGATGGGTAAGCGATTCTTTACTTGCCCATCCTTTTATTCCAGCCGGTACGCCGGTTTAGACCACAGTAACTCCGACCACACATCACGATGGCCGGTCAATAGGAGTGTGTCATGTCTGATGTACGTCATTCCCGAGTGATTATTCTCGGCTCCGGCCCTGCCGGATACAGCGCTGCGGTCTATGCGGCCCGTGCCAACCTCAAGCCACTGCTGATCACCGGCATGCAGGCTGGCGGTCAATTGACCACCACCACCGAAGTCGACAACTGGCCGGGCGATCCCCATGGCCTGACCGGCCCGGCACTGATGGAGCGCATGCGCGAGCACGCCGAGCGTTTCGAGACCGAGATCGTGTTCGATCACATCAACGCCGTTGATCTGGCCGGTAAACCGTTCAGCCTCAAGGGCGATAGCGCTACCTACACCTGTGATGCGCTGATCATCGCCACCGGCGCCAGCGCCCGCTACCTGGGTCTGCCGTCCGAAGAGGCGTTCATGGGCAAGGGCGTTTCGGCCTGCGCGACCTGCGATGGTTTCTTCTATCGCAACAAGCCGGTGGCAGTGATTGGTGGTGGCAACACGGCTGTGGAAGAGGCGCTGTACCTGGCCAACATCGCGAGCAAGGTGACGCTGGTTCACCGCCGCGATACGTTCCGTGCCGAGAAGATCCTGATCGACAAGCTCCATGCGCGTGTGGCCGAAGGCAAGATCGAACTCAAGCTCAACGCGACGCTGGATGAAGTGTTGGGCGACAACATGGGCGTCACCGGTGCGCGTCTGAAAAACAACGACGGGACTTGCGCAGAGCTGAAAGTCGACGGTGTGTTCATCGCCATCGGCCATACCCCGAACACTTCGTTGTTCGAAGGGCAGTTGGCGCTGAAGGACGGCTACATGGTCGTTCAGGGCGGTCGCGAAGGTAATGCGACGGCCACCAACGTTAACGGCGTGTTTGCAGCGGGCGACGTGGCTGATCATGTTTACCGTCAGGCGATCACCTCGGCCGGCGCAGGCTGCATGGCTGCGCTGGACGTTGAGCGTTACCTGGACGGTCTGGCGAACGCTTCGTACTGATCAGGTGCTCCACATGAAAAAACCGGCTCTAGGGCCAATGCCGATCAGTTAAGCCCTACCGCTTGACCTTTGGCAGCAAGAAATCAAAATCCGATGCTTTTACTGGCATCGGATTTTTTTATGCGTCTGGCTCGGGCCCTGGAACTGACCCACAACATCGCCTCCACTCCCGACTCAATTCGGGGACTGGGCTCTTTACTCGATCCTTCTTTGGTCGAACAGGCCCTTGAGCAGGCAGGTGTCGCGGCGTTGCGCAAGCGACGCTGGCCCCTTGAAATGAGCTTTAGCGCGTGTATTTGGGCAATTCTCGGGTTTATCAACAGCGTCAGTACGCTGTGATACAGCGCGCAGCAGGCAGTCCGGAGGTCAGGTTTTCCGGGTCAGTGGCGCAGCGCTGAATTTCACTCCAGCCAGGCCATGCTTGATCAGTGCACGAATGTTGCCGTGGTCTTCGCCTTCAGGGGTGGCCGCCACCGAGCGATAGTGTTCGCCAAACGCCAGCAGGGCCTCTTCGTCGCTCAGGCCTTCCCGTACTGCCAAGCCCAGCGTCTTGCACGAGCCCTCATTCTGTCCCGCTGCGTTTTCTACTTGGCCATTGCTGAACGCTTGCGGCTGGTAGTCGTAATTTGCAGCGATGAAAGCCAGAGTGTCAGCAAACAGGTGCTCGCCGGTTTTCAGGTTGGCACGCAGGGTATCGAGATCAGTCATGTTTGTGTTCCTTGGCGAGCGCGGCTTGTTGCTCGGCGCTGGCTTCTTTCTGATAGAGGGATTTCCACTCGCTGTACGGCATGCCGTAGACCACTTCGCGGGCGTCATCGAGGCTGATGTCGATCTGCTTTTCATCGGCTGCGGTCTTGTACCACTTGGACAGGCAATTGCGGCAGAAACCGGAGAGGTTCATCAAATCGATGTTCTGCACGTCCTTGCGGCTGTCCAGGTGCGCGACCAGACGGCGAAAGGCGGCGGCTTCGAGTTCGAGGCGTTGTTGCTCGGTCATGATGGGCTCAGTGCAAATGAAAGATGAAGCGGATGATAAGAGTGCAGGGCGGGGCGGGCAAGGTCGGTGGTCTTGTTCCAGACGGCAGTAGGCTGGCCGAGTCAGATACCTCGTTCAGCGTGGCTTTGGGAAGCTTGCTCACCAAAGCCAGGCGCCGGTCGCCGAAGAATTGGCGAATGCACCGCCGGATTCGTGAGCAAGCGCTTTGCCCCAAGCTTTATCTGGCTGACGGGCAACAGCTCAGCGTTCAGCGGCCAGGGTGATCGACACCGATTCGGCAAACCGCAGCGCATGGGGCTTGTCGACTTCGACTTCGGCATATTGCACGGCCGCATGACTCATCACCAGATCGAGCACTTCCTGGGTCAGGCGCTCGAGCAAGGCAAAGCGGTTGCTTTCAACGTGCTGGATGATCGCCTTGGTAATGGTCCGGTAGTTGAGCGCGTGATCGATGTCGTTGTCACGTACCGCTTCCTGCGCAGCGTAGAGGATCGTCAGGTTGATCAGCACGTCCTGTTTGTTGAGGATTTCATCTTCATTGATGCCGATGTAAGTGCGCAGGCACAGGTCTTTGACCCGGATACGCGCAGTGCCTGGTTCGAGTCGTGCCATGGACTACTTGCTCCGTCCGATCAGTTGCAAAAATTCCATTCGGGTGGTGGCCGAGTCGCGGAAGGCGCCGAGCATTACCGAAGTGTTCATGGTCGAGTTTTGCTTTTCGACACCGCGCATCATCATGCACATGTGCCGGGCTTCGATGACCACCGCCACGCCCGCTGCGCTGGTTACCCCCTGAATGGCATCGGCGATCTGCCGTGTGAGGTTTTCCTGAATCTGCAAGCGACGGGCGAACATGTCGACGATCCGTGCAATCTTCGACAGCCCCAGCACTTTGCCTGTAGGAATGTAAGCCACATGCGCCTTGCCGATGAAGGGCAGCATGTGGTGTTCACACAGCGAATACAGCTCGATGTCCTTGACGATGACCATCTCGTCGCTGTCCGAGGCGAAAAGCGCGCCATTGACGATCTCCTCCAGCGTCTGGTCGTAGCCGTGACACAGGTACTGCATGGCCTTGGCCGCGCGTTTCGGAGTGTCCAGCAGACCCTCACGCTCCGGGTCTTCACCCAGGCCAACGAGGATTTCACGGTAATGCTGTGGCAGTGACAGGGTCATCAAAGGTTCCTCGGGGCGGCGGCTTACTTGACGTGCCGTCCACCATTTACGGTCAGTGTGGTGCCGGTGACATAGGGATTGTCCAGCAGATAGCGCACGCTCTGGTAGATCACTTCTGGCCCCGGTTCGATGCCCAGTGCCGATTTGGCCAGCGTACGGGCGCGATACGCCGCGTCGTCGTCGGGTTGAAACATCAGCAGGGCCGGAGCGATGCCGTTGACCTTGATGTGCGGGGCGAATCGAGCGGCGAACGACAGCGTCAGGTTGTCCATGCCCGCTTTGCTTGCGCAATAGGCGATGTGCTTGTGACTGCCCTTACGCGTGACGTCGTCACCGATGTGAATGATGTCGGCTGTCTCCGAGCGCTGCAAAAGCCCGGCGCAGTGCAGATTAATCAGGTAGGGCGCGAGCATATGCACGTTAATCAGGCGAGTGAACACGTCGCCTTCATGACCTTCCGTTTCTGCCAGCCATTCGGAGGCGTTATGCACGATGGCGCGCAGACTGTCGGTGCGGTCCTTAAGCTGTGCGATGAAGCTCAGCACGCTTTCCTGTGATGAAAAGTCTGCCTGAACCGTGATCGCGCCCAGCGCCTTAAGCCTCTCGACGCCCGGCCGCTCGGAACGGTAGCTGATAATCACCGGCTGGCCCTCGCTCAGCAGCCGTTCTGCGCAGTACAAGCCGATACGCTGGCTGGCGCCAGTGATCAGGACAGGGGCAGGGGAAGAGGCCATGGCAGCTCGCGCGTTATCAGAAAATAAGGAAACCGGAAGGTTGCGGTATCGGCTCTGAATCGCAATTGATTGCTTTCATTGCGCCATCAGAGAACGAACGTCTGCGGCAAAGTTAACCCAACGGTCAGAGGTGTACAACCAGCCCGCTGGCAGAGGTCATGGGATACGACCGCAGCGAAAGCGTCCACGAGACCGACGCGCAAGCGTTGCCGTGTCAGCGCGTGGAGGCTGGCTCGGCGGGGTTCGTTGGGACCTGGCCGTTGCTGTGCAGCCATCCTGACAGTAAATGGGTCGACAACGGGATGAACCAGAACACCATCAGCGGGGTGAGGATCAAGGTACTGATCATGATCCGCGACAGCAAATCCAGCTGGCCCAGCAAGGGCCCCAGTACGTAATTGAAAATCAGTGACACAGGAAAGAATGCCAACCAGATCGCCACAGCCTGTTTCCATCGGGGAGGGCGTTGACCGACGGTGCCGAACCAGCCCTCCATTCCCCGTACCCGGTGCACCGAGTTTTTTGCGAAAAGCCCGCTGCCACGCACCAACCAGGAGCGTCGGGAGGCCGAATGCTCCCACGCGTGCATGGTGGCTTCATCGGCGAAGCGGAATATGATCTGGAATTCGTCGTCTCCCGGAGGCGGTGCAAGGACGCCGGACCCTAGATAGCCAGGAAAATCGGCAGCGAGCTGTTCGCCTTCATGCAGCCAGGCAATCAGTTCCTGATAGCGACCGTGGGCGACGCGACGCGCAACCATTAGCGTGACGGGTGAGGTAGACATTGTGTATCTCCGGTGGACGAGCGAGTTTCCCGGATAGGGAAATCACAGGGCGCAACGCCGGGGTGGTGGCGGTGCGTCAGCTTCGTTAAGAGAAGCAAGCAAGGATTATTCCCGAATCCGCATGCAAAGCCAGAAGTCTTTGCCGATCTCGAGACTCAAGCGCTTGATAGCAGATGTACAATCGAGCACCAATGACTCTGCGAGGGATACTTTGATGACCCGGTTGCTCAGCGCCCCAGTCGGCAGCGATGACGAATTGCTCCCCATTCGCGAGGTGTCGCGCCTCACTGGCGTCAATTCGGTCACGCTGAGAGCCTGGGAGCGTCGATACGGCTTGATCACGCCGACGCGCACCGACGGTGGACATCGCCTTTACACACAGGCCGATGTCCACACCGTTCGCAACATCCTGATGTGGACGGAGCGCGGGGTGGCCGTCAGCAAGGTCGGCAAAGTGCTGGCAGGTATCCGCGATCTGGACGCCAGAGGCAAAGGCCCGCTCGGTTTGGTTGAGAGCGCCGGGCAGCGGACCTGGAAGGCGCGCTTGCGTCAGGCGGTTAACGACTTCGACGAGCCGGGGCTGGATCAGATTTACGAACAGATTCTCGTCCTTTATCCGCTTGAGGTGGCGTTCGAGGACGTACTGATGCCGGTCTGGCACGATTTTGCGTTGCGCCATGATTCATTCGGTCAGACCAGTGAGTGGTTATTTCTGGACAGCTTCCTGCGCACGCGCACCGTGCAGCGGTTGCTGACCCGTAACGTCCGTGAACACCGCGTGGTACTGACGGCCATACCTGATGGATGCCGAGAGCTGGAACTGTGGGTCGCAGGCCTGCTAATGGCCTGCGAAAAAACTGCAGTCTGCGTGTTGGCGCCAGGCCAGCCGCTGGAAGAACTGGCACTGGTCTGCGGCAAGATGAAGCCGGATGCGTTGGTGCTGTTTTCCGGTCAGATGCCGTCGGCGGATCTGAACAGGCGCCTGGAGCGTCTTAGTCTGGGGCTTGAATGCCAATTGTTGCTGGCAGGAACAACCGCCGATATGGCTCAGGACAGTCTGCAAGGCTCGGCGATTGGCTGTCTGGGCAGCGACGCCGTGGTCATGCAACAGCGTTTGCAGCAATTTCTGGCGGGACGGCTGGATACCTGAGCCAGCCGCGCACTACAAGCTTCGAGATAGGCGACACGATCTAATCTTGCAGCATGAAGCTTAATAGGCCGCAGCTGCTTATAGATGCATGGACGGATGGACTTTGCGGTGTTCCTGAAGGATGTACTGGCGCAGGCGCTCGGTGTCTTCCTTGCTGTTCTGGCTTAGGCGATACGCGGCCAGCCCCTGTTCGGTGAGGCGTTCGAAGGCCCCGCGCAGGGCAATGGGCGCAATGCCTGACGGGGTGAACCAGGCAGAAAAATATTTCGGCGGTTTGGTCTGCTTGCGGATTTCCAGCAGGATGCCTTTGAACGAAATCTCGTGAACCCACAACGCGGTCAGGGAGCCCTTTTCCGTTTGGAGCGCGACGGGTTCTGGCAGCGTCAGGCGCCAGGGGCGAATACGCGGGCCTTCTTCAAAGATGCTGGGAGCGCCGAGTTCCAGGTGCAGTGCATGGAATTCGTCTTCGACCAAATGCAGCGGGAAGGTCATCTTCTGGTTGTCGAACTGCGCCTGAAGTGTGACCTGCTCATGGGCAGCCAGACGCGTGAGCAGATCCTGAATCTGCACGCCGCCGTTGACCACCAGGCTGCTGGAGTTGTCGCCCTGATTCAGCTTGGGGTTGTGCTGCATGTTCTGGATAAACTCCAGCTCATCCTCAGTAAGGATATTGTCGCGCTGCATTGTCGAGCTCGATTAACCGGTTATTGAAAAAGCAGACATTAAATCCACTGCTTGGTTGCTTCCATTCGTCAGCGGCAGACTATCAGCGCTTCAACGCCTCGATTTCCAGCCGAGCTTGCGCCAGTTCTGCCTGTAGTTCGACAACTTTCTGTTGCGTCTGCACATGTTCGGTGACGTCTTTCTGGATGCCAATGAAATACATCAGTTTTTCGGCATCGTTGAATACCGGCGTGATAGACAGCTCATTCCAGAATGAGCTTCCATCCTTGCGATAGTTGCGAAGAACCTGACGACAGGGCTGGCCTTTCTTTAAGGCGTCGCGAATGGCTCTGCGTGCGAACTGGTTGCGGTCATCCCCTTGCAGCAGTCTGCAATCCTGATAAAGAACTTCGTCGGCGCTGAAACCGGTCAGCCGCTCGAACGCCTTGTTGGCATAAATGAGAATGTTATCGTCCCCTTCATGTTCGGCGATGACGATCCCGTCGTTCGAGGCGTCGACCGCCAGTTGCATCAGCTTTGCATTGATCATCTTCAGCCTCCATGCGAGTTCGCAGAGGCGGCATTCTAAGACATTGCATCTGTCTGGGGCATAATGCCGGACGATTTCAATCAGTCACAGGATTACCCAATGAAAGTCGCCATTGTTTCGGGATCGGTATACGGCTCTGCCGAAGAGGTTGCCCGACACGCCCAGCAGATCATCAAGGATGCCGGTCACGAAGTGCTGTTCAATTCACGGGTGACGCTGGCTGAACTGCAGGCATATGCCCCCGATGCGTTCCTGGCCGTGACCTCGACCACGGGCCTTGGCGAGTTGCCGGACAACATCGTGCCGCTCTATTCGCAAATCCGCGACGTACTCCCGGCCGCATGGCGGGGCTTGCCGGGCGGCGTAATCGCATTGGGCGACGCCAGCTACGGCGATACCTTCTGTGGTGGGGGTGAGCAGTTGCGCGAATTGTTTCTCGAATTGGGTGTTCGTGAAGTGCAGCAGATGCTGCGTCTGGATGCCAGCGAAACGGTCACCCCTGAAAGCGATGCCGAGCCTTGGCTGGCTGAGTTCATCAGCAAGCTCGGCGCCTGATTCAACCCTGTGCCGATGTTCCCCGCGTCTGGATCAAGGCACTGAGCACACCGGTTATCCCGTTGCGTTATCGAGCGCCATTCAGTGGGCCTCGTATTGATTGTGGCCTGCTCGCACCTGGTTGAGACTCGGTGACTGTTCAGCGCGTTCTCGAGCCATCCGGTCGGTCCAGGTTCATGGCAGAAGTTGAGAGCAGGCGCCATTACCGGGGAGGTTGGCATGGGTGAAGCGTTACGTTGTCGAAAACAAAGTAGTCATCGTCACGGGTGCCGGGGGCGGACTTGGGCGTGCCCACAGCCTTGCTGTTCGCCCGGCATGGCGCGCAGGTACTTGTCAACGATCTGGGCGGATCGGCTCATGGCGAAGGTGCCAACGCTTCAGCTACCAGCCGGGTTGTGGCAGAAACTCGCGGTTTGATGGTGTTTGTATAGCGGCCAGTTCCAAAGATGGGATTGGCCTTTTTGTAGGGCTGTTATTTGTTTGTGTGTAGGAATACTCTCTTTATCAGGCAATGATCCCGTCTTTAACCTTTATGTCTAAACTTCTGCGTCAGCGCTCCGACAGGTTCTGAAAATCGATGTGGTCTTCGGAGGATTTATGATCGGGAATTTGAGCAAGGTTCAAGAGCGACTGAAATTCTATACAGTTGTTCCAGATAATCGATTCAGCGTCAACTCGGGGCTTAGTCCAAGTGAAGAGGCAGCGAAGCAAAAAGTTCGCCAGTACTGGGCGGACCAGGATATACCTAATGTCGAAAAGTTAGCCGGATTGAATCTTGATTTAAGCGGGTTTGATCCTAGAAATACCTCACATAAAGAGCTTAGATCGATAGCGTTCATCCTGGCGGATCTTGGTATCGTTGATGGTGGCCTCATCGGATCGCTTTCGGATATGAATATTGAGCTCGACAATGCAGGTAATAAGATCAATGTTGATAAGCGTGTTAATGCGTATGCGTTTATGGATCGAAGTCTTGAGTTTTTAAAAAAACATATTAGCGAGGGCGGCGATCACGCTAAAGGTGCATTGATTGATATGAATACGGCAATTACCGTTTTAATGGCATTGGAAGAGCGAGCCAAGACCCCCCTAGTCAAATCGCTTGTTGATATCCGTGCGTAGCGGTGTGCGCGTCGCGCTTGGGACTAGCCGCATAGACGGGTCCAAGCGCGATTCGCATGCAGTTTACATAGGTACGCTGAAGCTGCCTCGATAGCTCACTGTGTGGTTTGTCAGATTATCAAGCACGAGCCTAAAGGTGCCGGCCCCGTAAGAACCAGAAGGGTCATAAGTGGGTGGGGTGATAGCGTTCCAGCTGTCGCCCACCCGTTTCTCTACCTTCACAGTCAATTGCCCCGAAGCACCTCGTACGGTGAAGCGATGGAACGTCGCATCGCATTTCACTGTATAAGGCCCATAAATGACCTTCATCTGACCCGGGGCAGCGGTGCCTGAAGAAATAGAACCCGAGAGCTTGGTACAGAAATTCAGGTTGGCTCCATTAGGCTCTGCACTGGCAACGCCGCCCAGTGATCCAAGGCCTAAAGCCAGTAGCAAAACAGTCATTGCTTTCTTGTTCATGATGAACCTCATTAGTCACAAATTCAGATTTGTCGTTGCGCAGGTCCACACCTGAGTCGCTTCGATGACTAATGTTTAACCATACTAGTTTGTAGGACTGCTGCTGATAATACCGTGGGTCATTTCCCAAGGGGGCCGCTTCATTAGGCCAGCACACGTCACCTGATATCTGCACGCCAGCGCTATGTCAAATGCCAGTCAAAAAAAAGCCGCTGCAGCGGCAGCGGCTAAACAAGACGTTAGATCCAGGAGCTTGAAAATCTACGTCGGAAAATTCCGTCAGAGGTCTGAAAGCAACATCACTCAAACGAAAGGAGCGGAATTTCCAGTTCGCAACGAGGGTAGTCGCGAAGTGCCTGAAGCATAAGTTCTTTTCGTGCGCTTAAATATAGCTGTTTACGACATGGAGTTTTACGCAGGCGGCAACAATTAAAGGCGCTTCTTGATCAGGCGCCTGCTTATTCCTACACGTGATGTCGCCAGATATGACCTGGCAATATAAGTATGTACCTCGATCAGGCTCCAGTCGGATCGTTTAATAGCGGCTCACTTTCATCGCTTATCAGTGTTCCTGAGCGGCTGGATGCCGCGACGGGATGAGCGATTTACCTTGGAGCTTGACCCATGAATGCAGTCATTGATTCTTCCCCTAACTCTGCCTCATCCCAACGCCTCGATCAGATTACCCTGCATCTCGCCAAACTCGCCGAAGCCAGTTCGGGCTGTCAGCAAGTCCTTGCCCACAGCCAGACCTTTCGCGAGTGGGCAGCGCAGCTGCTTCGCGAGCGTATCAAGCAGGCCCGGCTGGGCTTCGGTTTGCGCGTCTCCAATCCTGACGCAATTTTTTTCAACCGGCGCGACAGCAACGGCAAAATTTCTTCGGTCGCCATGACCGATCTGCTGATAGACGCAGCACGTACCATGAGTTTCGCGGCAGAGGTTGCAGATGCAGGTTTCCATGTGCAACACGCAACGTTGGACCCTCGCCATGCACTGGCCAGGTCTCAAAGCAGGCAGCTGATAGACATTATCAAGACGCTGATGCCGACGTTGGCCTCAGCCTATGAAACCCATCAGCGCAACTTCTGGGAGCGCGAAATCGCCAATCCCGCAGATGCGCAGCGGATGGACACGACGTTCCGGACACTGGCTGAGCTGCAACGCGATGCGCTGCTCGGTGAAATTGAGCTACTGGTTTTGTCTCGATCCATTGGCCTTGCACAGCGCAGTCGCCTGTCCAGCGTCGCACGTGGAGAGTCTACCGATGGTGTCTTTTCGCTGTCCTGGGCATCACGAGGCAGCCGTTACATTCAATTGCCGTCGGTCTATGTCGTCACATCGTCCGCTCAAAGCGCCGGTGAGCCTTCGGGCGAGGTCTTTCTGCTGATGCCGTGCAGAGGCATCGCGCGTATTGAATCCGTTGCGGTTCTGCGGGAAACATTGAGTCGTCATCTGACGGGGCCAGACGCCGACCAGCACCTCATAGACTGCATGTCGTTGTCCAATCAGGGCCGACTGAGCGACGGACCAGTCATCGCCCCTGACGCCTGGAAGTTCACGCCCATCGCTCATCCCATGTTGGCTGACCACATGCAGTCGGTACGCCTGAAGCAGGAAGAGGATCTGAATTTCCTCATGCAGCAGCCTGCGCTGGACAGCGCAAACTTTCACGCCAGTCTCGAACGCGTTCAGTTGTGCAGCCATCTGGACGACGCGTTGGGCCATCGTTTCAACCTGCTTTCGGTACGGATGGAAGCGCTCTTTCAGCCAGAGTGGCGAAAATACGCCAAGCAATCAGACCAGACGTATCTTTTGCTGCTCGAGAAAAAGCACCGAGCGCTCAAAAACAGCGTTGCCAAACGGCTGGCAGGCGTTGAGTCGTTCGCTGTATTCGCTTATACCGAACTCACCAGCCACATCCAGCATCGCCTTGGCTGCGCGATCGACCCACGCAAAGTAACGATCCAGATGGAGGACAGCATTGCGCTGGGATCCGGCCAGACCTTGAGCGCAAAATATCGAAAATCGTTGTTTGAATTCGCCGTCGATGGTATGCCCAATGCTGCGGGGAAAATGATTTTCGAACCGGCCGAGGATACCCTTCACGCCGACTTCACCGAGGACTTTGTCACCACGATGGTAGCCGAGTTGAACCTTCATCATCGGTACGGTGTTGCCTTGCGACAGGCTTATGAAGATCCGGACAATCTTCGCGAAATGGTTTTACACCGCGACAGCGCCATCGCCTTGAGTGCTTTTACCGCGTCGATGCAAGGCCACCTGGTTCAGGAACGCAGCCATGAGCTGCTGGGCATGATCCGCGCTGATAAAAGCAAGGTCGGTTCCCGGTACAGTATTGGCAGTCTTTATCTGCTTGAGACCCATACACGTTTCAACGATTTCATCGTATTCGCGGACAAAACCGAGTCTTCCGAGCATTTCGTTCTGTATGCGCCCGGTGCTCCAGATGGACAGGATTTCTTCGAGTTCGGCTCTTGGCGACAGTTGTGCTTCAAGGTTGGCGGATGGCTGGCAACGGAGTCTGGCCGCTCTTATATTCATGATCAGTTGGCGGGACCGACCGAGCGCGGGCATAGCGCGGTCATCAATGACGTTCAGTTGAAACCGGCCCTATGGGGCTTGAACAGCTGCCTTTTCGTTCCTTGCCGAGGAATGATATTCGAAAACAATCTGGCTGACCTCATTACTCAGAAGGTGTCACGAACCGTCCGTGCGGCGGAAATGAGCGCGCCGTCAACGGACACCCGGACTTCTTTTGCGAGCCCATCGGTCGCGGCTCTGATGGATGCCCGGATCGAGGCGCTGAACACAGAGTTCATGAGGCTCAGTCCTGAACTGATCGATTTCCGCAGCTACGTTCATCAGCAGACCTCCCGGTTGCTGAACGACTACCTGCGCAGTACGGGCTACACGCGTCATGTCGATCCCGACACCCTGTACCTGGGCCTTGGCTCACCGCGTCGGGCTGCCCCGGAGTTCGGTGAGCACAGCGAGCTGCGTCAGTTGACCCAACTCATGATGCTGGGAAGCGAGGACGTTCTTTCCCATCGGCCGCAGATACATCTGTATTCCTCGACCGGAATGGATGTGAGCGTACTCCCGGTGACGCTGATCAAGTTCATCGATAAGCACATCCGCGAGGCGGACATGGGCGCCAGATACATGGGCTTCCTCAAGGAAAAATTCCTCAGCGGCAGCGATCCTTTGTATGCAAGACGCAAGCTGTTGATGGCCAAACGTGTTCAGTACGAGATGACACGCGGAGCGTTCAAGGCGTTCATGCGAGGCCAACTGGATGAGGGCCAGTATGCCTGGTTACGGCAGGTCATTATCGGACTTGACAAGAATGCCGCTCCTTCCAGCAAGACCAGCAGTGTTTCGGCATTCAGGATTGCTAACCAGATCATCGAAGGTGTTTTCATTTTTCGGGATTTCAGCAAGAACGATTCGGCCTACAACCTGCTTTATACCCCCAACTCACCGGATGGTATCTCTTTCAGGCCCTTGACCGATTACGCCCGGCTGCTGGACTCGCCTGAGATGCAGAATTACTGCTACCGGCGTGTTGCCTACATGGGCCAGCCGATGGTTGGCACCTTCCTTGAACGGCTGCAACGGGGCGGAAAGTTTGACGAGCAGCTCATTAGAATCGTGAATCGCTTCGAGTATCGGGTCGTCGATGCCGAGCAGCTTTACGGCGACATGATCGGTCGAATGATCGCTGACGTCGACGCGCAGACCGTCAGTCACGCCGAAGCGCGGGCTGCTGCCGCGTGGAACGTCATCCAGTGGCTGGGAAATGTGCTGTTGATGCCCTTCCCGGCGGCCCGCATCGCCTGGGGTATCTTCACCAGTGCCGTCAAGATCTATCAGGGCGTGGATGCCTATCTCTCCGGTGATCGGGCGACTGCTCTGCCTCTTTTAGTGGACGGAGTGATCGGTATCGTTTCCGGGGGCAACAAGTTTCGAAAACTGTTCGGCGCCGCGCAGTTGGCTGTGACGGGGGGCGGTGTGCCCGTGGGTATCTGGATATGGAGCAAACGTGAATTTGAATCGAAGTTTCAGAAAGCGGTCAATGAATACCTCCGGGACCAGGCAAAGTCACTAATCTCTGGGTAAGCCTGATTCGCTGCACCGGGTCGTCACTCAGCATAAGCGCATATTCCAGGTCATGACGTTCAGCCTGGGCGCAATCTAGCGTTTGATAGAGGCCGGCCCGTGCAAGATAGTCGCTCGTATTGGCTTCGCCCATTTCCAGTACACGATTTGCGTCTTCCAGTGAGGCGATAAGGTCGTCGTTTATCTGATGCAGATGACGCAGATTGCGCGACAAACGCTGCAACATGATTTGTGGGGTTGCCGCGCGCAGGTGTTGAGCCTCCAGCGGGATGTCCGAGCCGAACTGGCGCAGTAACAATTCTCGACAGTCCTTGGAATACAGCCTGCGTCCGTCACAAGGGTTCAGCGCATGGTCGGCCCCTGGCACCCGCAGCAAAAAATGCCCCGGGAAATTCACCCCTTCCAGTGGAATCTGTAGGCGACGGGCGAGTTCCAGCGCCACCAATGCCAGTCCCAGCGGCTGACCGCGCCGATGCTCGATTATCTTGTTCATCAGGGCGGATTGGGGGCCGGGCCGAACCCTGTCATCTTGCTGAAAACCGATCATCGCCATAGACCGCAATAGGGGCTGAGCCAGCTCGGCAGCGGGAAGCATCGGTAGCTCCGCGCCGATCTGGCGCTTGAGTTGATCGAGGCGTTCAAGCGTTTGCCTTGGGTCGACCTGAGCATCATGCTCGACACAGATCCACAGGGCTGCTTCAAACGTGCGCGCAGGTGTAGAGCGCAAGCAGGCAAGACATTGCTGACGTGGATTCATCGACTTCTCCAGTCATTGCATCAGGTGTCTGAGAATGTGATCCTGAAAGCCTTTCGTTTTAGCCTCCGTGGCTGCCTTCGTCCAGTTCCGAATGCCAGCCCCGACTGTTTGCCGGAAAAACACCCGCTGGATGCGCACATCGTCCGACGGGGCCATCGCCTTGTGCACCAGCGCCTATACTCGCGGTGACAAGAAGCGGGAGCATTACCTATGTTCGCTCTCATGCAAGACTCACGCGTTCAATCGCTGCACCTGATCGTCGACCCACCGACGTACCTTAAAGCAGTGATCGCGATCCACAGCAGCCAGAAGGGTCCGGCTCTGGGTGGTTGTCGCTATTTGTCCTATCCAAGCGAAGAGGGCGCCTTGGAAGACGCTGTTCAGCTGGCAAGGAACATGAGCTACAAAGCCGTGCTGGCGGGTCTTTCGCTAGGCGGTGGAGCGGCCGTCATCCTGCGTCCTGCCCAGGTGCCGGACCGCGCTGCGTTGTTCGAGGCCTTCGGGCGCTTTATCCAGACGCTGGGTGGCCGCTATATCGCGGCCATTGATAGCGGTACGTCCCGCGAAGACATGGACTGCATTGCGCACGCCACCCAGCATGTAACTTCTACCACCGAATCGGGCGACTCGACCGGCTATACCGCTCTGGGGCTGTATACCGGCATTCGGACTACTGCCCTTGCGCGGCTGGGCAGCGATAACCTGGAAGGGCTGCGCGTGGCTGTTCAGGGCCTGGGCCACGTGGGCTGGGCGCTGGCTGAACAGCTTCACGCTGCAGGAGCCGAGTTGCTGGTTGCAGACCTGGATAGCGACAAGGTACAGCTGGCAATGGAACAGATGGGGGCCAAACCCATCGCCAGTGAGGCACTCATCAGTACGCCTTGTGACATTCTTGCGCCCTGTGGGCTGGGCGGAGTACTCAACAGCCAAAGCGTTACCAAGCTTCGTTGCGCCGCTGTGGCCGGAGGGGCGAACAATCAGCTGCGCTGCGCAGCTACCGCCGATCAGCTTGAAGCACGCGGTATTCTTTACGCTCCCGATTACGTTATCAATTCAGGCGGATTGATTTATGTCGCCCTGCAACATCAAGGCGAAAATCCAGATACCATCACTGCCCATCTGTCGCAGATAGGAGCGCGGCTGACAGAAATATTTGCCCACGCCCAAGCCGAGAAGCGTTCACCGGCGCGGGTGGCCGACGCACTGGCGGAACGACTGCTCAGTCTCGAGTAGCCATTTGATCTGCTCCGATGAGCGTGTCTGCACTGCGATTTTTGCCAAGCGCTGTGGTGGCTGGCAAAACCGCGAGCAAGCTCAAATTCGCGACAGGGCCGGACCGATTGCGCGGTGACGTGTGTTGTGGAAACAGAGCGCCACCCTTGTCATTTGGCGTTCATTCTTCAGCGGTTGCGCTGAGCAACTCACTCAACGCATCAGGCTGATTCTTGAATGCACGGGCAAAAACGTCGCGGTTTTTCGCCATATAGATACCTGCTTCTTCAACCTGTGCTTCGGACAGGGACGGCACAGCTTTACTCAATACGCTGGACAACAGCTCGGCGAGTTCGAGCATTTTGTCATGACGGTCAGCTTCGGCTTTATCCATGAACAAACGCTCCAGATCTCGGCTGCTGCGGTATACCACTTCGACGGCCATTTACCACCTCATATGCCTTCACGATAAATATCTTTAGCGGGGTACTGTGTTTTTATACAGTGCGCAGCATAAGGGAATCCCTGCCGCTTGGGTAGTGGAATTTCACAGGCTTATCAGCGTCAACGATCCGCCTTGCGACAACCGGTCACGTTCTCAACCATGGCCGACGACCTCTTTAATGCCTGGTGCCCCGCGCACGCATAAGCGTCACGCGAGCGCGCTATCATCCGTTTCGGATCAATCAAGGAAGTACATCGTGAAAATCAATTGGGCCGAGTCCCTTCGTCAGCACGTACACAGCTACGCCGAATCGCTGGGCAATCTGTTCGTCGAGACGTTCCACTATCTGGCACTGTTCGCCATCGGCGCTGTCACCGCATGGGCTGCGGTCGTGGCTTTTTTGGGCATGCTGGATAAAGGGCAGATTACGGTTGACGACATCCTGCTCTTATTCATCTACCTGGAGTTGGGTGCGATGGTGGGGATCTATTTCAAGACCAACCACATGCCTGTGCGCTTCCTGATCTACGTTGCGATCACGGCGCTGACACGCTTGCTGATCTCCGATGTTTCGCACCATGCACCGCCGGACCTGGGCGTTGTGTACCTCAGCGGTGCGATTCTGTTGCTCGCGTTCGCGATTCTGGTGGTTCGCTACGCGTCGTCGCAGTTTCCATCAGTAAAAATCCCGGACCCCCATGGCAAGACCAAAGGGGCGGTGATCGAGGAAAAAGGAGAAATTTGATAGGGAGAGTGAAGCGGGCTGATGAGTAGCCCCCCAATGCTGGGGGAGTATGACAGGAGCGCTAGCCGTGTCTTTTTACCGAGCACAATCTGAACCCGTGCCCAACATACATGGGCGCGGGTCACCCTACAGATGATCAGTTAACCCACACGCCAACGTGATAATGCCAGCCATCGCCACGGCTTTCCCAGTACGGATGCTGATACCGATAACCGGGCCGGATCGGCTCCCAGTGACCATGTACGGGTACGTAGCGGTTGCCCTCCCAGCGCCAGTAACCACGAGACCAGACATAGCCTGACCGCGATGGCGGTTCTTGCTCGATGATGCGCGTGGGCGGTGCTTGCGGAGCGACCACTTCAACATACTCGGCTCGCGGGCCGGGGCGTTCGACTACCCGCCGGTCATGAACAACCCGTTCTTCCACGCAGCCGGTCGTCACCACCAGCGCCCCAATCACTGCCAAATAACGTAGAGACATATCGCACCTCTGACTTATCCACACTCGACACCACTCGGCTTACGCCCGGTGATTCGCTTGGATTTGTTGTAACAGGTCGTTTCTGTCTGAGGGCTGAACTGGGACGGTATAAGGAAGAGCAATCGACCGGAGGCGGGTACAGCCAGGCTAACGAAGAGAAGGCGATGGTTCAGTCGCCTCCGTTAGTCTCGTTTCATCGGTTACAGGCCCGCGCTCAGTTGAGGGCGATTGAGAAAGGCTTGGCGCCCCGGTGGCGGGGACAATTGTTTGAGATCCCCGTCGGTCATGGCGGCGAGTATCTTGATCGCACTATGGCCTTGTTCGATGGCGATGCCGAATTGCACGCTCTCGATCAAGCGACGCAGGCGCTTGGGTGAGTTGCGTTGCTCTGGGCTGATCAAACGTTTTGCGACCACGCCTGACTCGTTGGAGAGTGTCAGCATGATGGTTCCGTCGAGGCCCTGGATGCTCAAATTGACCCGGTAGTCTGGGTGAAAAGCATCAGTAATCTGTTGAAAAGGATTTTCCATGGCCTGTCACCTGATTAGCTGTCCGCATACATTGACTCGGGATTAGTGCCTTTAGTTCTGAAGGCATGATCAACGGCGGAAGGTCTCTCACTTCGCCTGGAAGGGTCGACACTGTCCATTGGCGGGCTTTGAAGCCTGACTCATGGGAGCTTGCATGCTTTGGGCCATCGAGGATGAACGGTCGCGGCGGCAGGCATGAACGTATTTCAGCCCTGTATTTGGGAAGAAAGTACACCTTTCTAATTAATTACTTCGTGATAACGGTGTACCGCAGTGGGTTGAGCTGAGCACTGATAGTGGGCTGCGCGCATGGTTTGTGTGCACAAGTGTTCGGGCCGGGCGGATCTTTCCCTGTCTGAATCAAAAAGGGCGGGCCTGTTTCAACAAGGCCCGCCCTTTATTGTCGATCGATGTATTCAAGCCGCTGGTTTAGCTGTGCAGGGCTTGATCCTTCTCCAGAAATTCTTCCTGCAACAGGGCATCCGGGTTTTCCGATTCCTCGCCTTGGACGCTGTCGACTGCCGCCATGCCTGGGCGTTTGCTGCGTAATTTGCCGAACAGATGCTCCAGTGCGTGATCGAGCTTCACGGCCGCACCATCGACCGCCTGATCAAGCGTATCGGCTTTGTGGGTCACGGAAATGGGTTGGTGTCCTTTTGGCCGGGCTTCCATCTGGCAGCGGATGTCGTGCGGGCCGGGCTTGTCGCCGTTCTCGTCGCGAATATGGACTTCGATACGAGTGAGATCTTCTTCGTAGCGGTCGAGCGTGCTTTCAACGGTGGTTCGTACCCACTCCTCCAGTCGGATGCTGCTTTCGATGTGGTTATCGCTGTTGACCTGGATTTGCATAGTTCTTCCCTTACTTTGGCTTGCTCGGGAGAGTCTCGACGACACTGAGTTTTCGTCTGCCCTCAATCACAGTGTTGGCGCCGATGAGCAAACAATTCAACCCCCTGCGTGAGAGAAAATATTTCAGAGCTGAAATATTTTTGCGCTCAAGCCATCAAACTGCAGGGGCCGACTCGCAGCAAGCCGGCTTCTGCAGGGAGGTTGTCTCGGCAGTCAGAACGCTACTGACGTCTGCACATACAGCGTGCGCGGTTCGCCGACGTATTTGCCCTTGTTGTTGTCATCGAATGAACGGGTGAAATACTCGGGGTTGAAGATGTTTTTCACTCCGACCGCCCACGTTCAGGTCCGACATCTGTGGGCCGAAGTCGTACGCTGCGCGGCTGCTGAACAGCATGTACCCAGCAATGCGCCCGGTGCTGCCATCGGCACTTTCAGCGGACGTGTTGGCGTTATCGGCAGCGTAGACGTCGAAACCCGACAGCATCGGGCTCAAACCGTCCAGCGCATAGTTGACGCTGGTCTCGATGCCCTCGTGCCGGGTGTGCCCATGGGCGATCACCGTATCGTTAGTCTGATTACTCTCATCCTGGTGATCGAAATTGATCAGAAACGCTCCGATTTCCGCCCGCAAGTTGCCATTGTCGTAGCGGGTACCCAGTTCCCAGGTGCGCGCTTTTTCGGGTTTTACTTCGCCACCCGCTACTCGATTCGGCATCTGGCTGTATTGCACCGAGCCGAACGAGCCTTCGGTGTTGGCGTACAGATTCCAGCTTTCGGTCAGGTGATACAGCACGTTCAGTGCGGGCAACGCGGTGTTGTAGTCGCCCTGGTATTGACGTGGGTGAGGTTGTTGTTCTGCGCCGAATCGATCATCTCGTAGCGGATGCCCGGGGTGAACGTCCACTTGCCGATATCGATGCGGTCGTCGATGAAGAACGCGTGCGCTTCGGTCGAGCCGCGAGTATCCCGGTCGTTGCGGCTATCGGTGGTCGGCAGCAGATTGAGCGCGGTGTTTTCGCGATAGTGCAGTTCATGGCCGGCTTCGTTGATGTACCGAGAGCCGACCCCCACGTCGTGCCGCGTGTTTCCCAGCCGAAACCTTGGGAAAAGCGCGTTTCGATGCCGCGCACCCGGTACTCGCGCGACGACAGCGACACAAAGCTGCCTTGATCGAGATAGCCGCTGCGCAGGGTCTTGGTGAAGAAGCTGTTGACCGTGAACTCGCGGGCGTTTTCCTGTTGCCCATGCTGACCGGGGCGAATGACAACTGCGGCTGGCCATAAGGGGCGAAGGGCACGGGTATGCCGTCCACCCAGGCCCCGCTGGCGGCATCTACCGGTCGAACCGGCTCCCAGCCGCTGCGGTTCAAGGATACCTGCTGGGCAGCATTGACCATCAGGTCCGCACCGACTCGCTCAGTCGGACTCAACTCAACGCTGCCAGCGAATACCGCCAACTGTGTCCGACCCCTCAACTGATGCACATTGAACCGCGCGCCACTGCCCGCCGCACGCAGGCTGCCTTCAGCGGTCAGCCCCTGCCCGCTGTCGAAGCGCACGTCCAGCGCGGTGTCGGTATTGAGTTGCAGCGGGCGGCCATCGGCCACGGCGACCTTGCGCCGCTTGCCGATGCTGCTGCGGTAGTCGGCCAGCAACGGCGGCAGTTCGAGCCGGTCGCGAGCACTCCAGGTGGGCACCGAACCTGCGCCAAGCAACAGCAGCAGCTTGAGTGCCTGACGTCGGCTGCCGGATTTCGGCGCATTGATCGCGGCATCGGCCAATGGCGACGACAGACCGTGCAGCCGCTGGTTGACCCGCTGGATATGCCCCCATGCGCGCTGATCATCGCTATGGCTGTTGAGCCACAATGGCCAGGCGTGCTGACGGCCGGAATCGAGATGGCCGCTCTGCATTTCGAGCAGCCAGTTGACCGCCTGCTCGGCCACTTGCGGGGAAATATCGGGTCGGTTCAGCGAGTCCAGTCCCGGCCCGCTCAGTCGCGCAGTCATAGTGCGAAATAGCAGCGCATGGCCGCTTTGCTCAGATGACGCTTTACGGTTGCGACGGAAATACTCAGGCGCGCGGCGATCTGGTTGTGGGTCAGACCGTCGATCTGCGCCAGCAGGAACGCGCGTTTGACCAGAAGGGGCAGGCCATCGAGCAACTGGTCCAGTTCGACCAGTGTTTCCAGAATGATCGCCCGCTGCTCTTCGGAAGGTGCGACCGCTTCAGGCTGTTCGGACAGCGCCCGGTAATAGGCCTGTTCCAGTTCCTGACGTCGGTAGTGGTTACACAGCACGCGTTTGGCGATGGTCGTCAGGACGCGCGAGGCTCGACCAACTGCGACGTTTCCCGAGCCAGCAAGACTTTGACGAAGCTGTCCTGCGCCAGGCCTGCAGCGTTGTGCGGGCAGCCCAGCCGACGGCGCGGCCAGCCGGTCAGCCAGTTGTGATGGGCGCTGTAAAGAGCTTCGACAGTGTGATCAAGCCTGGAAGGGGCTATGGACATGGAGCGTTGCAACCCGGGGTGAGCCAGTCATTGCGGGGAATTCTGTCAGACTCTTTTGCATATGAGAATATTTATCATTAGTATTGCGTTCTTTTCTGCGTACGCCGCGAGCATTTCCTGTTGCGCGCTCGATTTCAGGATGATCACTTCAATGCCGTTTCATTCAACGAGCAGCCCGGATGCCCGCGCCTTCTGCGGAGCTGGCGCCTGATGGAGGCGCTATCGGTGGACCCGGCTGTGCCCGAAAAAAGCCCAAAGTTTGTTAAAAGAGGCGGTGGGCGCTCGACGGTGGTGTCCATTCGCTGGCGTCTGGCGGTGGCGTCCCGTGTTGCGGCGGCGGTGTTTGGCGGGTATCTACTGACGGCGCTGTCGAGCATTTGTCTTGCGCAGTTCCTGCCTCTGGCCAGGGCCGAAGCCGTAGTGCTGGGCATGACCCTTTCGTTTCTGGTTTACCTGCCTGCCGTGCTGTGGTGTTTCGCCTGTCGCACGGCCTGGCGCGCGTGGCTCGGGCTGTTGCTGCCCTGCGCGGTTTTGGGGGCGATCTACGCCAGCGCGCGGTGGCTATTGTGAAGGAGGGCTTTCGTCAGGCAATGGCCTGGCTGCACACCTGGGCCGGACTGATCTTTGGCTGGCTGCTCTTTGCGATCTTTCTGACCGGTACGCTCTCCTATTTCAAAAACGAAATTACCCAATGGACGCAGCCGGAAATCGCTCCTCAGGACGTTAGCGCTGCCGACAGCGTCAGCCGTGCGCAGCATTGGCTGCAAGAGAATGCAGGTGATGCGAAACGCTGGTTCATCACCTTGCCGGATGAGCGCTCCCCGGAACTGAGGGTGAGTTGGACCACGCCCAAAGGCGGCTTCGGGCAGAAATCCTTGGACGCTCTCAGTGGCACCCCGGTGCACGCAAGGCAGAGCCTGGGCGGCGAATTTTTCTATCGCTTTCATTTCCAGCTGCAGCTGCCCTATCCCTGGGGGCGCTGGCTGGCATCGCTGGCGGCGATGGTGATGTTCGTCGCGCTGATCAGCGGGATCATCACGCACAAGAAAATCTTCAAGGAGTTTTTCACCTTCCGCCCACGCAAGGGCCAGCGTACCTGGCTCGACGGCCATAACGCGGTGGCGGTTCTGGTGCTGCCATTTCACCTGATGATCACCTACAGCAGCCTGGTGATCTTCATGACGATGGTCATGCCACTGAGCATCCTTACGGCCTATGGCAACCATACCCAGGGTTTTTTCGATGACCTGTTCCCGGGGTTCAAAACCGCCGCGCCAGCTGCCGGCACTGCACCCTTAGCGCCGATTGCGCCCCTGTTCCAGAGGGCTGCAGATAAATGGCCGGACAGCCGTATCGGGCTGATCACGGTGAACAATCCCGGCAGCGCCAATGCTTCGGTGACCTTGACCCGCAGTGGCGCCGATCACATCGCCCACGAGCCCGGCACGGTGCTGGTGTTCGATGGCGTCAACGGCACGCTCAAGGATGAAAGCACCATGACTGCCGCGTCACTGATGCTGGCGGGAGGGCTGTACGGGCTGCACATGGGGCATTTCGCCGGGCCGGTGTTGCGTTGGTTGTATTTCCTTGCGGGTATCGGCGGCACGGCGATGATCGGCACCGGGCTGGTGATCTGGCTGGGCAAGCGCAAGCTCAAGCACGCGAAAGCCGGCGTCTTGCCCTTCGAGCTGCGACTGGTAGAGATGCTCAACGTGGCGAGCATGTCGGGGCTGATGCTGGCGGTGGTGAGTTTCTTCTGGGCCAATCGCCTGCTGCCGGTGAGTTTTGCAGGCCGCAGCGACTGGGAGGTGCGGGCGTTTTTCTGCATGTGGGGACTGGCCTTGTTGCATGCCTTTGGTTGCGCGTTCTTCAGGGATGGCCGCAGTGCATGGCGCGAGCAATTGACCCTGGCTGCCTTGCTGTATTGCGGGCTGCCCATTCTAGACATGCTCACGGCAGGCAATTATTTACGGGCTTCGCTGGGGCAGGGGCACCTGACCCTGGCCGCGCTGGATCTGACGGCGCTCATCACAGGGCTGTCCCTGGCGTGGGGAGCCATGCGGTTTCATGCCGGAACCAAGACCACTTTCGCGAGCGAGCTCGTCCCCACAGGGCCGAGCCGTGAACCCGGTTCTGATGCGGTTCTGAACCGGGATGGCAAGCGCGCTTCCACAGGCACGCGTGGTCAACCGAACGCTGTTGCAATGGCCAATGGCGATAGCCAGCCCACGCTCACAGGCATTCCCGGTCACTCAGGTTTCGGCAAGGCTCTGAGCGGTGGGCGCGAGCTTGCTCGCGAAAGCGTCAGTACTAACGCTACCGCGCCGCAGGCCCATTGATGCTGCTGGTCGCGATGCTGTGCTACGTGGGTTTCACTTGCCTGTGCCTGTCCATGAGCCGCCACTATGGCGATCTCGTCGGCGGCTCACTGAGTAGGGTTCGAAGCAGAATGTTCAAGTGCCTGGGCTGGGGCGCGCTGCTGTTATCACTTTGCGCTGCCCTGGTCTTGCAAACGCTGGGCAAGGGTCTGGTGCAGTGGTTCGCCGCCTTGATGGGCAGTGCGGTGCTGTGGGTTTTCGTGATGTCGTATCGGCCAGGGCTGGCCTTGTCGTTGGCAGGGGCCGGGGCAGTGCTTGCCCCGGTCGCCGCCTGCATTCTTCTTCTGGCCTGAGTCCATCATGATCGACCTCATCCCGCCGACACCAAAGACGGCTACATCCGACGCCGATCAGGACACCCCCAAGGCTGCACGGGCGCATTTCCTCAAAGTGTTTCTCTCACAGCGCCCGCAGATGGAAGCCTTGGTAAGTCGACGAGTCGGCTGCCGGGCCACGGCTGCGGATCTGGTACAGGACCTGTTCGTCAGGTTCTGGCGGCGTCCCCTGGTGCAGGTCGAGGAACTCAGCACGTACCTGCTGCGATGCGCCGGCAATATCGCCATCGATCATCTGCGCAACGAGGGTACGCGCGCGCGACTCAACGACGAGCTTATGCCGCAAGAGCAGGCATTACGCGGTGATGAGCCGCAAGCTGCGCTGGAAGCGCGCAACGACTTGCGCCACATAGAAACGGCTCTGCGCGGATTACCGGAGAAGACCCGACAGATCTTCCTGCTCAGTCGCATCCACGGGCGCAAATACGCAGAGATCGCCAAGGTCATGGGGCTTTCCCAAAGTGCTGTGGAAAAACATATGATGCGCGCCTTGCAAGTCTGCAAGGCGAGTCTGGATCAGGACGTCACGCGCGGCGCCCCCGTTCGTGCCAGGTCAGGGGACGCTCGTCGATGAAAGCGCCTGCGGATTCGATCCCGATGCTGACCCCTGAGCAACACGATGCCGCCTTGAAATGGCTGGGCCTGCTGCATGATCAGCCGAGCGCGGCCGATCAGGCGCGACTCAGCCGCTGGCTTCAGGCCGACCCCGCCCACGCCGAAGCCTATGCCCAGGCGCAGGTCATATGGGAGATGAGTGAAGAGCCTGCGGCAAAGCTGGCGGTCGAAGATTCGGCGGCGCTGGCAGCCTTGCTCAAGGTCATGGACGCTCCAGCCCAAGCCCCCCAGCGGCGCCGATCGTTAGCACGCTGGAGTGCCACCTTGGCCATGGCAGCCTGTCTGGTGCTGATGGTTGGCATGGGCCTGGGGTGGCAGCCGCAGCGCTGGGGCGATGATCTTGGCGCGGATTACGTGTCGGCACCGGGGCAGGTGCGAACCGTGACGCTGGCGGACGAATCCCAGGTGACCCTTGACGCCGACAGCGCCATTGCCGTGCATTTCGACAACGGTGAGCGACATGTGCGGTTGCGTCGCGGTGCGGCATTCTTTCAGGTCGCTCACACTGGTGAGCCGTTCGTGGTCGACGGCGGACATGGCGAGACCCGTGTGCTGGGCACCCGGTTCGAAGTGCGCCTGCAGCCGAGCGGAGCGCAGGTCACGGTGCTGTCCGGTCGAGTGGGCGTCAAGGCCGGCGCCGATCTGCCGCAGCAACTGCTTACGGCGGGGCAACGCGTCAGTTACGACCAGGCGCGCACGACCGCCCCACAGTCCGTCGACAGCGAAAGCCAACTGGCGTGGCGTCAGGGCTGGCTCAATTACTACCGCACGCCGCTGGCCGACGTGATCAGTGACCTGAGCCGTTATTACCCAGGGCGCATCGTCGTGCTCAACGATCAGCTGGCGACGAAAAGAGTCAGCGGCAGCTTTCCCAGCAACGATCCGCGGGCGGTGCTGGCGGCGTTGAAATCGGTGGTCGGGTTCCAGCAGTACGAGGCACTGGGGCGGGTGATTGTGATTCGTTGAATGATCGGCGCCGCACAGCTCGTTGCCAGAGCCGCGGGTTCTGGGTCGAACCTGGACGTGCGATCTGTCTGCAACGAAGAGGTTATGTGACACAACGCAAGCGTGGGCAAGCGCGCTCTTACAGGGCTACGCTCATCAACGGGGGGCAATGCAGTTGAACATCTGGTTTGGCATTTCCATGCTCACGCTCTGGAGCGCATGGGTTCAGGCGGAGCCTGCCTATGACTTTTCAATCCCCGCCAAACCGTTGCCCCAGGCTCTGAGCGATTTCAGCCGCGTCACCGGGCAGGGCATCATCTACACCCAGGACACGCCCTACAGCATCGACGCTCCGGCGCTCAACGGCACATTCAACCCCGAGCAGGCGCTGAAGCTGTTATTGAGCAACTCGGGTTTGAGCTTTCGTCGTATCACGCAAAACACCTTCAGCCTTGAACCCGCCCCCAACACAGGTGCAATCACCCTTGGCCTGACCCGGATCGAATCGCTGCTTAATACAGAGCAACGTTATCAGCCACCTGTCAGCACGTCGGTGATACGTGCTTCCACAGCGCAGCTGGAAACCCCGCAAGCCGTCAGCGTGGTGCCTGCGCAGGTATTGCGCGATCAGGCGCCGCGCAATCTTGACGATGCGTTGAGCAATATCAGCGGTGTCACCCAAGGCAATACGCTCGGCAGCACCCAGGACACGCTGATGAAACGTGGTTTCGGTGACAACCGCGATGGCTCGATCATGCGCGACGGCATGCCCGTGGTTCAGGGCCGCAGCCTCAACGTCAGCGCTGAACGGGTTGAAGTGCTCAAGGGGCCTGCGTCGCTGCTGTACGGTATCCAGGACCCCGGCGGGGTCATCAATGTGGTCAGCAAACGGCCCGAATTGCAGTCGTATAACGCCCTGACCGCTCGCGGCTCAACATACGGTTCGGGAAAGAATGGCAGCGGTGGCACTCTCGACAGCACCGGCGCACTGAATGGCCCTGAGTCGCAAAGCGGACGACTGGCCTATCGCATGGTCATCGACCACGAAGATGAGGATTACTGGCGCAATTACGGTGTGCATCGAGAGTCGCTGGTGGCGCCTTCCGTGGCCTGGTACGGCGACGACACGCAGTTGCTTGCCGCCTACGAGCACCGCGAATTTCTCTCGCCCTTCGATCGCGGTACAGCCATCGACCCGCGTACCAACCGCCCGCTGCACATCCCGGCCACACGGCGTCTGGACGAGCCATTCAACAGCATGCAAGGGCGTTCGGACCTCTATCGCATCGAGGCCGATCATCAATTCGACGATAACTGGAAGGGCCATCTGGGCTACAGCTACAACCGCGAAACCTATGATGCCAGTCAGGTGCGGGTGACCGCCGTTGACCCGGTCAACGGCACGCTGACGCGCTCGATGGACGGCACCGGCAATGCTCTGAGCACGGACCGTTTCACCACTCTGACATTGAATGGCAACGCCGAGTTGGCCGGTATGCAGCACGACCTGCTCTTCGGTCTGGATGACGAATACCGCAAGATCTACCGTGGCGAGCTGATCCGCCAGAAGAGCCTCACGACATTCAGTTATTTGAGTCCGCTGTACGGACAGGAAATTGAAGGCACTCGAGTCAGTGCGCCGGATAGCAATCAACTGGACATCCTGCGCACTGACTCGCTGTTCTTTCAGGATTCGATTCACCTGAGCGACCGCTGGATTTTCGTGGCGGGTGCGCGCTACCAACTGTTCGATCAACAGGCGGGCAAAGGCATTCCGTTCACCCGCAACACCGACCTGAATGGCGAAAAATGGATTCCCCGCGCCGGCCTCGTCTACCGCTATAACGATGAGCTGTCGTTCTATGGCAGCTACACCGAAGCGTTCAAGCCCAACTCCAGCATCGCTGCGCTGGCGGGGGGCACTGTGCTGGACTCTGCGACCCTGCCTGAGCAGTCCAAAGCCTGGGAACTGGGCGCCAAGTGGGATGTAGGCGATCGCATCAGCGGCACACTGGCGTTGTTCGATATCAAGAAGCGCAACGTGCTGGTGGCCAATTTCGATTCGCTGACCGCAACCACCGTTTACACCAACGCCGGTGAAGTGCGTTCGCGGGGCGCCGAGCTGGATGTGAGCGGGCAGCTGTCGGAACGCTGGAGTCTGATCGGCGGCTATGCGTTTACCGATGCATGGGTAGTAGAAGACCCGACGCTGAAGGGTAATCGGCTGCAGAATGTGCCCAAGCACAGCGGGTCATTGTCGGCTGTCTATGACGCCGGGGCTGTGTCAGGGGGTGACCGATTGCGGCTTGGCGCTGGCGCGCATTACGTTGGCGAACGGGCCGGCAACCCGGACAACGATTTCCACTTGCCGGGTTATACCGTCGTCGATGCTTTGGCCACCTATGAAACCAAGCTGGACGGGCAGAAGGTCAAGTTCCAGCTCAACGTGAAGAACCTGTTTGATCGCACCTATTACAGTTCGGCGGTGAGCCGGTATTTCGTGTCGATGGGCGATTCGCGACAGGTGGTGGTGGCAACGACGCTGGAGTTTTGAGCTCCAGGCGCGGCTTTTGATCTGGCCGCAGGTCGCGGGCAGAATCAAAAGCCGAGTGCCTCAGTCGTTACGTCTCAAACGCCAACCGATACTCCCCGGCCGTCGCGCCCATCACCTGTCTGAAGCGATTGCTGAAATGGCTGGCGCTGGCGAATCCGCATTCCAGGGCAATCTCACCAAACGCCTTGCGCGTGCGGCGCAGCAATTCCCGGGCGCGGTTCATGCGCCGGGCCAGCAGGTATTGATGGGGTGGCAGGCCGAAGCTTTCGCGAAACATCCGGGCGAAGTGGTATTCGGAGAGTGCGCAGATCCCGGCCAGTTGCCCAAGGCTTAATGGCTCGGCCAGATTCAGCTCGATGAACTCCATCAGTTGCCGACGCAGATGCGGTGCCAGTCCGCCTTTCAAGCGCAAGCCGTCACGCAGCCCGACCTGGTTCAGGGTCATGTGATCGAGCAGTTCATGGGCCAGGCTGCTGGTCTGCAAGCGCTCGCCTGGCTCGGTCCAGTTCATGCCGATCAGCCGGTGAAAGCGCTCGGCCTGCGCCGGGTCATCAATGAAGGTGTTCTCTTGCAGCATCATTTCCCGAGGTTCGCGGTCCAGCAGCGTGACGCAGTTGAGCGCCAATTGTTCGGGGCTGATGTAGAGATGGGCCAGGCGGATGTCGCCGTTGATCACCCATGACGACTGATGCCCGGCGGGGAGCACGCAAAGCTTGTCCGGCGCGCCCTTCCTGCCGGGCTGATCGCGGCGGTAGGTCTCGAAGCCGCCAGCGATGTAACAGGACAGGGTGTGATGGCTGGGCGCGTGGTAATCCTGGGCGTCATGACGGTTGCTCCACAATGCAGCGACGACACCGTCACCCAGGGATGCGCTCTGCTCCAGCCGGGTGTGGGGCGAGCTGTTCAGGGACTGGAAAACCTGAATGGTTTCAAGTGACGACATGGTGGCTCTCGGGGACTCGGGGTCGGCTGCAGCGCTATCTTGAGTGGCGGCCTGTGGCAGTGAGCTTGCTCACCAAGGCTCACCAGAGCCAAGCATCTTCATCGGTCATACCTCAGCGTTCGTGAGCAAGTTCACTGCCACGGGCGCGCGGGGTCGGCAGCGTCTTCAATGTCTCGCATCCTACTCCGCAGCGGTCCCGCTGCCAGCGGCCTGACGCTCAAATGCGCAAGTTTTGGCAAGTGAGGTTAGAGGCAGGCCCGCAGACTGAGCCCTCAATGAGGAGCCTGCCATGAACATCTCGCTGCATCTGCTGACCGTTCTGATCTGGGGCACGACCTGGATCGCCTTGAAACTGCAACTGGGCGAGGTGGCGATTCCGGTATCGATTGTCTACCGCTTCGGCCTTGCAGCGCTGATTCTGTTCGTCATGCTGCTGGTCAGCGGCAAGCTGCAGAAGGTCAATCGCCGTGGGCAACTGATTTGCCTGGCGCAGGGCTTGTGCTTGTTCTGCGTCAATTTCATGTGTTTTCTGCATGCCAGTCAGTGGATTCCCAGTGGGCTGGTGGCGGTGGTGTTTTCGACCTCGACCCTTTGGAACGCACTGAGCGCCCGGCTGTTTTTCAAGCAGAAGATCGCCCGCAATGTGCTGGCCGGTGGCGCCTTGGGCTTGGCAGGGCTGGGGTGTCTGTTCTGGCCTGAGCTGTCCGGGCACAGCGCCAGCCGCGAAACCGTGATCGGTCTTGGCCTGGCCCTGCTCGGTACCCTTTGCTTCTCGGCAGGCAACATGCTCTCCAGCCTGCAACAGAAAGCCGGTCTGCGTCCCTTGACCACCAATGCCTACGGGATGATGTATGGCGCCGCGATGTTGTGCGTGTACTGCCTGGTCAGCGGCACACCGTTCACGTTCGAATGGAACCCACGTTATATCGGCTCGCTGCTGTATCTGGTGATCCCGGGATCGGTGATCGGCTTTACCGCTTACCTGACATTGGTCGGACGCATGGGACCCGAACGCGCGGCGTATTGCACGGTGCTGTTCCCGGTGGTGGCGCTGAACGTTTCGGCGTTCGCTGAAGGCTACCAGTGGACCCTGCCCGCATTGATGGGGCTGGTGCTGGTGATGCTCGGCAATGTGCTGGTGTTCAGCAAGCCCAGGGTGGTGATGCCGGTAGCAGGCAAGTCAGCCTGAAAAAACCGAAGGATCGTACCCACGCTCTGCGTGGGCACGCAGCCTGTGACGCTCCGCGTCACCCTGAGCAAACGCAAGAGCGTCGTGCGGCATTCCCACGGGGACCGTGGGAACGATCATCAAACCGTGGGACGATCAAGATGGCGAGGACCTGCTGATCGTACCCATGCTCTGCGTGGGCACGCAGCCTGTGACGCTCCGCGCCACCCTTGGGCAAACGCAAGAGCGTCGTGCGGCATTCCCACGGGGACCGTGGGAACAATCATCAAACCGTGGGAACGATCAAGATGGCGAGGATCTGTTGATCGTACCCACGCTCTGCATGGGCACGCAGCCTGTGACGCTCCGCGCCACCCTTGGGCAAACGCAAGAGCGTCGTGCGGCATTCCCACGGGGACCGTGGGAACGATCATCAAACCGTGGGACGATCAAGATGGCGAGGACCTGTTGATCGTACCCACGCTCTGCGTGGGCACGCAGCCTGTGACGCTCCGCGTCACCCTTGGGCAAACGCAAGAGCGTCGTGCGGCGTTCCCACGGGGACCGTGGGAACGATCATCAAACCGTGGGACGATCAAGATGGCGAGGACCTGCTGATCGTACCCATGCTCTGCGTGGGCACGCAGCCTGTGACGCTCCGCGTCACCCTTGGGCAAACGCAAGAGCGTCGTGCGGCGTTCCCACGGTGACCGTGGGAACGATCATCAAACCGTGGGACGATCAAGATGGCGAGGATCTTTAACCCTTCCAGACTTGCTGATTCACCAAATCCTGTGGCTTCTCGCCCAGCAACGCCGCACGCAGGTTGTTGTAGGCCCGGTCGGCCATCGCCTGGCGGGTTTCATGGGTCGCGGAGCCGATGTGCGGCAAGGTCACGGCATTGTTCAGCGCGAACAGCGGCGACTCAGCCAGCGGCTCTTGCTCATAGACATCCAGACCAGCACCACCAATGGCGCCGTTCTGCAGTGCTTCGATCAGCGCGGGTTCGTCGATGATCGGGCCGCGCGCGATGTTCACCACAATGGCGGTCTTTTTCATCAGTGACAGTTCGCGGCGGCTGATCATGTGCCGGGTCTTGTCGCTGAGCGGCACCACCAGGCAGACGAAGTCGGACTCGGCCAGCAGTTGATCCAGCGTACGGAACTGCGCGCCCAGTTCCTGCTCCACGGCGGTCTTGCGGCTGTTTCCGCTGTAAAGAATTGGCATGTTGAAGCCCAGACGACCACGACGCGCCACTGCCGCACCGATATTGCCCATGCCGACGATGCCCAGGGTTTTGCCATGGACATCGGTACCGAAGTGCGGCGCCTCGATGCTGCGCGTCCACTTGCCTGCCTTGGTGTAGGCATCCAGCTCGGCGACGCGGCGGGCGCTGCTCATGATCAGCGAAAAGCCCAGGTCGGCAGTGCTTTCGGTGAGTACGTCCGGGGTGTTGGTGAGCATGATGCCGCGCTCGGTAAAGTAGCTGACGTCGTAGTTGTCATAGCCCACCGAGATGCTGGAAACGATTTCCAGTTGCGTTGCGCTTTGCAGTTGCTCGCGGCCCAGCTTGCGACCGGCGCCGATCAGGCCGTGGGCGTGGGGCAGGGCTTCATTGAATTGCGCGTTCAGATCGCCCTTTTTCGGGTCCGGGATGATCACAGTGAAGTCTTGCTGCAGGCGCTCGGCCATTTCCGGGGACACGCGGCTGAAGGCAAGGACAGTCTTTTTCATCGGATAGCTTCTCTCGGCGGTTCAGATGGAAGATGCGTAGCACGCTAACATTCTTGTTGTTGGATTGACGAGGGTGTTTCGGTCTGCCTGAAAGCTGAGCCGGCTTGCTTACGATCCTGGCGCAGGACCTATGGGCGCTGTGCAACAGCGACGAAAGCGCAGTGTCAGAAACCTTCACTTGCAGCTGATCCACCGCGTTGGCTGCCGTCGTACCTGCGGCATCTACCACCGGGTTCATGGCGTGCTCGTGAGGTGTGACCTCCACCAAACCAGTGCAGCGTGGTTGCTTACACACCCTCCGGCAGAAAGTGGGCCTGCAAATCCGCCTCGTGAGCCGCCATGATTTCCGGCAGCGAGCCGCGCAGGTACTCGACCCAGGTTTTGATCTTGGCATCCAGGTACTGGCGCGAGGGGTAGATGGCGTACAGGTTCAGCTCATGGGAGCGGTATTGCGGCAGCACGCGAACCAGCGAGCCATTACGCAGGCCCTCGATGGCCGAATAGATTGGCAGGATCCCGATGCCCATGCCGCTGCTGATCGCTGCTTTCATGGCGTCGGCCGAGTTGACCAGGAACGGCGAGCTGGCGATGGTTACGGTTTCCCGGCCATCAGGGCCGTCGAATGCCCATTTCTCCAGCGGAAACACCGGGCTGACCAGGCGCAGGCAGGCGTGATTGAGCAGGTCCGCTGGCTTGTGCGCCACGCCGAATGCCTTGATGTAGGCAGGCGAGGCGCAAACGATGCTGTAAGTGATGCCCAGGCGTTGCGACACAAAACCCGAATCCGGCAGCTCGCTGGCCAGCACGATGGACACGTCGTAGCCCTCTTCGAGCAAATCCGGCACGCGGTTGGTCATGGTCAGGTCGAACGACACGTCCGGGTGATTGCGCCGATACCGGGCAATGGCGTCGATCACGTAATGCTGACCGACACCGGTCATCGAGTGCACTTTCAGCTGCCCGGCCGGGCGCGCGTGGGCATCGCTGGCTTCGGCTTCTGCTTCCTCGACATAGCTCAGAATCTGCTCGCAACGCAGCAGATAACGCTTGCCCGCTTCAGTCAGGGCTATACGTCGAGTGGTTCGGTTCAGAAGTCGGGTTTGCAGGTGTGCTTCAAGGTTGGAAACGGCGCGCGAAACGTTGGCGGTGGTGGTGTCCAGCTGGGCCGCGGCAGCGGTGAAGCTGCCCGCCTGGGCCACGCAACTGAAGGCGCGCATGTTTTGCAGAGTGTCCATTGGCCGTTCTCTGGTGAGATGGCAAATTGTGACATGAAGTTACTGATCCATGTCAGCTATACCAAAGGATTATCTTCCGTTCGGTAATAAAGATTCGCAGAAGTCCCGGCTTATCGCAGAATCAGGCGCGCTCTAGAATCGCGGCTCGATTCGTCTCCTCCTCATTCGGGTAATTGCAGCTGTGCCGCGTCGCATCGTCAGGGGGCTCAAGCCCCTCAGTGTCTGGGCTTTAACGTTACTTATCAGCGGCTGTATCGGAACCGGCGGAATCGCCCCTCAAGGCACCTCGTTGTCGCCAGACACACTGGCCACCGACGACGCTATCAAACACGCTACCCAGGACGCTCATTGGCCGAACGCTCAATGGTGGCGCGCCTACGGCGATGATCAGCTCAATCACTGGATCGAACTCGCCGCCCTCGGCAGCCCGAGTCTGGCGATTGCTGCCGCTCGCGTGCGTCAGGCCAGGTCCATGGCCGGTATTGCGCAAGCGGCGCAGTCGCTGCATGTCAGCGGCGACAGCGCGCTCAAGCGCCATAACTGGCCGACGGATCAGTTCTACGGGCCGGGCGAGCTCTCGAATACCAGCACTTGGGACAACAATGCCTCCATTGGCCTGAGCTATTCCCTCGACTTTTGGGGCCGGGAGCGTAATAACGCCGAGCAGGCGCTGGACATGGCGCACCTGAGCGCCGCCGAAGAGCGCCAGGCGCAGTTGGAACTGCAGGACAACATCGTTCGTGCTTACATCCAGTTGTCGCTCAACTACGCCCAGCGCGACATCGCCGAGGCGACCCTGGCTCAGCAACAGCAGATGCTCGACCTGGCACAGCAGCGTCTTAAGGGCGGTATCGGAACGCATTTCGAAGTCAGTCAGGCGCAAACGCCGCTGCCCGAATCCCATCGGCAGATCGACGCGCTGGACGAAGCCATTGTCCTGAGCCGCAATCAGATTGCTGCGCTGGCGGGCAAAGGACCGGGGGAGGGCGCGAGTCTGCAGCGTCCGGCCCTCTCGTTGAAAACCACGCTCGCGTTACCTTCCTCATTGCCTGCGCAACTGCTCGGCCAGCGACCGGATGTGGTTGCCAGTCGCTGGCGCGTTGCGGCGCAGGCTCGCGGCATCGATGTCGCCCATGCCGGTTTTTATCCCAACGTGGATCTGATGGCCAGCCTGGGTTACATGGCTACCGGTGGCGGGATGCTGGAATTTCTGACCGGGAAGAAATTCAACTACAGCGTGGGCCCGGCAATCAGTTTGCCGATCTTCGATAGCGGTCGTTTGCGCTCGCAGCTGGGCGTGGCATCCGCCGGTTATGACGCGGCTGTGGCGCAGTACAACCAGACACTGGTGACGGCGCTCAAGGATATTTCCGATCAACTGGTTCGCCGGGAGTCGATGGACAAGCAGCAGGGGTTCGCCGATCAGTCGGTGGCAGCGGCACAGAACACCTATGACATCGCCTTGGTCGCCTATCAACGGGGCCTGACCGACTACCTCAATGTATTGAACGCGCAGACCCTGTTGTTCCATCAGGAGCAGGTGCAACAGCAGGTTCAGGCCGCGCGGCTGACCGTGCATGCCGAGTTGGTGGTTGCCTTGGGCGGCGGTTTGATGGCGGGCAATGATACGCCGACCGCCGACAAGACAGCGGCGCCGAAGACTCCGGCGGCGTTGACGGTGCTGGATTGGAAATGAACACCAGCCTGCGTTGGCTCAAATCCCTGGAATGGCGTCGCGAACTCAATGGCTGGGCGCGCAGCGACGGGGTGACCTGGATCTACATCTTCAAGGTGTTGATCGCAGCATTCCTGACCTACTGGATCGCGATGCGCCTTGAGTTGCCGCAACCCCGTACGGCGATGATCACGGTATTTATTGTCATGCAGCCGCAAAGCGGCCACGTGTTCGCCAAGAGCTTCTACCGCCTGCTCGGCACGCTGGCAGGCTCGGTGGTGATGGTCACCCTGATGGCGCTGTTTGCGCAGAACAGTGAACTGTTCCTCGGCAGTCTGGCGATCTGGGTGGGTTTCTGCTGTGCCGGTGCAGCGCGTTATCGTAACTTCCGCGCCTATGGTTTCGTGCTTGCCGGTTATACCGCCGCGATGACCGGCCTGCCGGCACTGGCGCATCCTGAAACTTCGTTCATGGCCGCCATGTGGCGCGTGCTGGAAATCTCCCTCGGGATTGTCTGCTCAACGCTGGTCACCGCCGCCATCCTGCCGCAAAGCTCGGGCGCGGCCATGCGCAATGCCCTGTATCAGCGCTTCGCAGTGTTCGCTCAGTTCGTGGTCAGCGGCCTGCGCGGCAGCGATCCGGCTGCGTTCGAGGCCAGTAACGTGCGCTTTATCGCCGACGCCGTCGGCCTGGAAGGCCTGCGCGCCGTCACGGTATTCGAAGACCCGCACATGCGTCGACGTAACGGTCGGCTGAATCGCCTGAACAGCGAATTCATGACCATCACTACGCGTTTCAATGCACTGCATCAGTTGCTGGAGCGCTTGCGCTGTCGTGGTGTAACACCTGCCGTTGCAGCGATCGAGCCGGGGCTTGATGCGCTCGCAAAGTTGCTTGAGCACTTCGCCGGTCGTGCGCTGACCAACGCCGATGCTGCGCTGCTCGCCAACCGGTTGAGCGAATTCAAGGCCGATCTGCCTGAACGGGTCCGCAGCCTGCGCGCCGAGTTTGTCAAAACCGACCCCAGCGACGACGATCTGCTGGATTTCCATACCGCCTACGAATTGCTGTACCGATTCGTCGACGACATGCACGACTACGCTCAGACCCACGCCTCGCTGGCCGATCACCGTCACGTGCGGGAAAAGTGGGTGGAGCCTTTCGTGTCTACCACCAACTGGATGTCTTCGCTGGCCTCGGGCTTGCGCGCGACGTTGATTCTGGCGCTGATGTCGGTGTACTGGGTCGCCACAGCCTGGCCCAGTGGCGCTTCAATGACACTGGTGTCTGCGGCCACCGTTGCCCTCTCTGCGACCACGCCCAACCCCCGGCGCATGTCATTCCAGATGGCGTGCGGTACGTTGCTCGGTGCGCTTCTTGGGTTTTTCATCACATTCTTCGTGTTGCCCCGGATTGATGGTTTTCCACTGCTGTGCATGGTGCTGGCACCGGTGTTCGTGCTCGGCACTTTCCTGACCACGCGCCCGCAATGGGCTGGCTATGGTCTCGGGCTGCTGATCTTTTTCTGCATCGGCTCGGCACCGGACAACCTCACCGTCTACAACCCCTATGCGTTCATCAACGACTACATTGCGATGGTACTCGGCATGCTGCTGTGCGCGGCAGCGGGGGCGATCATTCTGCCGCCCAACAGTCGCTGGTTGTGGCAGCGCCTTGAAGTTGATTTGCGTCAGCAGGTGGGGTTCGCAATCAGTGCGCCGCTGCGCGGGATCCGTTCGAACTTCGAAAGCCGCACGCGCGACCTGATGCATCAGGCATACGGGCTGGCGGCCGGTAAACCCGAAGTGCAGCGCAAGCTGCTGCGCTGGATGTTCGTGGTTCTGGAGATCGGCCACGCCATCATCGAACTGCGCCGCGAGCAGGACATCCTGCCGATTCACCCCAGCTACGCCCAATGGCAACCGTGGCGTCAGGCGATTCGTGCCATGGGCCGCTCGCTGGTACGCCTGTTCATTCAGCCGGATCGGCACAACCTGGCCCGCAGCCTGTACGCCGTGGATCACGCGATCATCTGCGTGCAGAACACCGACGAGCCGTTCGCGCCGCATTTCGATACCTCGGCGCTGCGGCGAGTGAAGAGCTATCTGCATTTCATCCGCACCAGTCTGCTCGACCCGCAATCACCATTGGCTGCCTACGCCCCCGCGCAGGCGGCACAAGGACTTTCCCATGCCTCGTGAACTCGCTTTCCACGGCGTTTACATGCCGACTGTGACCGTGATGTTTCTGGTCGCTATGGTGCTGTCCTGGGCGCTGGACCGCCTTATGTCCGACCTGGACCTGTACCGTTTTTTCTGGCATCCGGCGTTGCTGCGCCTGAGCCTGTTCAGCTGCATGTTTGGCGCGATGGCGCTGACCGTTTACCGTTGAGGCACATGTGAATTCGAGATGAAAAAGCTCATCAGTCTGATCGCGACATTATTGATTCTGGCGCTGGCTATCTGGATCGGCCGCCTGTTGTGGATTCACTACATGGACACCCCGTGGACTCGCGACGGGCGGGTACGTGCCGACGTGATCAACGTTGCCGCCGACGTCAGCGGCATGGTTATCGACGTGCCGGTCAAGGACAACCAGCCGGTCAGGAAGGGCGACCTGTTGATGCAGATCGACCCTGAGCATTACCAATTGGCCGTCAAGCAGGCCGAAGCGATGGTGGCATCGCGCAAGGCGACCTGGGAAATGCGCAAGGTCAACGCCGCGCGCCGCAAGGATATGGACGCCTTGGTGATCTCGGCTGAAAACCGCGAAGACGCCTCCAACGTCGCCAGTTCCGCGCAGGCTGACTACCAGTTGGCGGTGGCGCAACTGGACGCCGCACAACTGAACCTTAAACGCACCAGGGTGCTGGCGGCAGTCGATGGCTACGTGACCAACCTCAACGTGCATCGCGGCGATTACGCACGGATCGGCGAAGCGAAGATGGCGGTGGTCGACAGGAATTCGTTCTGGGTTTATGGCTTCTTCGAGGAAACCAAGCTGCCTCACGTCAGGGTCGGTGATCCGGCGGACATGCAATTGATGAGCGGCGAAGTGATGAAGGGCCATGTCGAAAGCATTGCCCGGGCGATCTACGACCGCGACAACCCGCAAAGCCGCGAGTTGATCGCCGACGTCAACCCGACTTTCAACTGGGTGCGACTGGCCCAGCGCGTGCCGGTACGCATCCACCTGGATGACGTACCGCAAAGCGTGGTGTTGGCGGCGGGCATTACCTGCACGGTCATCGTTAATCCGCAATGATCAACTGTCTTCGGATGGTGGTTTTTTCGCGCCTGCCGACAGTGCAGAGGCTGCTAGCCTGCGGATCTCCTTTATGGCCAGTCCCCGCGCGTAAACCCTGAGCGCGGTGTTGTTGGCGATGAAGTTACCCAAGGCATCGTAGGCGCCCAGGATGGCACCGGGTGGAATGTTGTTGGCGTAGTTGATTTCGGTGGGTTTGAACTTGATTTTTTTCGCTGTGTGGGGATACAGGGCGTTGTGGTGGTTCTGATAGAGGTGGTAACCGTCGAATCTGCGCGCATCAATTACATAGGTATACCCCCCTTTCTGACCGCCATAGACGAAAGCCCCGACGTTTTCCCTGTAGTAGTACGCCGAAGTCGAGATCCCTCTGCCGTCGATGTCCAGCGCATCATGACCTCCGCCGAAACCGCCACGCACTCCCGTGACCTGGTGGATGTCTTTCTGGATCTCTGCCGCGGGCGTTCTTAACTCGAAACCCTTTTCGAAAATCTCCTCCGGCGGGCGCATATCGCCCCGGAACACCTTGCCGCGGTATACAACCAGATCATGACCTTCGACGGTTTTGTTCAGCAGGCGACCGCTTCGGTCCACCAGCCTCTGGGCCTGCTGTGGTCCTCCCGATAATTGCGCGGCCACTTCTGTCTTGATGCGTTTTACCTCGGTCGGTGCGGGCGTAATTCTGTCGTAGCTCGACGCTTTACCGGGGTACAGGCGTGTTCTGTTCAAGTGTTTGAACACCCGAGTGCTGATGTGGGTTTTGTTCACCGTCGAGACCGCCTTACCCAGCAGTTTTTGCGCAAGGGGGCCGGTGATCTCGGCGATGGCGGTATACAGCGCTGACTTGTAATGCGCTTCTGCTTGCTCGGGAATATCGGCGATTGCGCCGCGCACTGCTTCCAGGGCCGCTGAACCCTGCCCGAGCAGAAACGACACCAGCAACCGTGCTGCCAATCCGCCGCCACCGCCAACGGGCAGGGTAGCGACAATGGAAAGTCCTTGCAGAATGGACGCTCCGGCTTCAAGAAACTTATCGGTCAGACGCTCGCTGTCAGTGGAGACCAGCGTGTCGATGTTCGAGAGCATGCGTTTGATTCTGAGCGAGTGCAGTGCTTCAAACACATCGTCATCGGGGCGAAATTGCAATGGAGAGACGCTCGTCACCTGTGGCCCGAAGTAGCTGTTGACGTAGTGCAGCTTCCGGTTGCCATGCAGGATCTGGTTGTACAGGGGCAGGCGTTGCAGGATCAGGCGCCGAAGTCTGGGGGACGATTCTATAAACCAGCGCTTCGTGGCCTGCGCCAGCGGTACGATCGCATCGTCTTCGGTTGCGTCCAGGAAAATCAACAATCCGTCGGAGGACGGATCGGCCTTGAGCCGCAGGTACAACACCTGCGCAACATCGACCTGCCAGGTGCGGCTTCGAAACTGCACACGTTCAAGCCTGGCTTCACCACGACCATAAGCGTGTGCCAAGTGCCGATAGACCTGGGGTGCATCTGCGCGATTTGCATACTGTTCCAGACGATTCTGCACTTCGACCATTGACTGCAGCTTCAACATGAACCTGGCATCCGCGGTGCTCAAGCGTCGTTCGACATCGGCCTGATAGTTCGCCTGCAGGTTCGCCGACTCCAGTTTTGCGATCAGGTCTTGCGGGAACTCGGCAGGCCAGTCGATCTGTACCTGGTGATGGTCGTCGAGCAGGCGCCGGTAGCTGTCGGTGACGATTTCGTCGAGCCTGAGTTTCTGTGTTTCCCTGGGACCGAGAAAGGTGCTGGCATCAATTAGCCCGCTGGTTGCAGCAGGCCGATGCCGAAAGCTGACATCGATTGAGGTTAGTGCGTCGATGCGGTTCTTGAGCTCGTCTGACGCGCTCGAGTCGTCCACCATCTGACGTATCGAATCATTGATGTACAGCACTGGGTCCAGCAGATTCGGGTCATAGACATTGTCGAACAGCGCGATCATGTCGTTCGTGACGCGGTCCAGCTCATGCTCGGTGAGGCGTAAGGCGTTCGCGGACAGTTCATCGTCGGGTTCGGCTGCGGGGGCTGTGCCGCTGCTTGGGTTGAGTTCGCCTATTTCGATGCCTTCTGCCGTGAACCCTGACGACTCTTGAACAGGAGGCATGCCAAATTCAGGCAGATCCTGGGACCTGCCTTCGTCGCCAAGATGAAAATCGTCATCGTAAAACGCTGGGTATTCGCTCATGGTGTCTTCCTTGACAGTGGATGGGCTCGCTGAAGAGCCTTCGGTTTAGCCGTGTGCAGGCTGAGTCAGGAAGTATTGGGTGAGGGCAGGCAAATTGCTGTAGCCAGATTCTTTAGGTGTGCGCGAAAAGGCATCAATATGGAGCAGTTACGTCGGCTGGATGGCGCAGGCGTTTCGCCGCTCGGTCAGTAATTAATTACAGCAGCCCGTGAAGCTTGAACCGTTTGCTCAAAATCCTCTCCAGCAATGCCTTGGGCAGCAGCCTTGCCATCAAGGGCAATGCGCGGCAGCCGGTGCCGGAACGCAGCAAGCGAGGAGGCCTGGCTTTTTGCACCGCATTGAGCACATCGCGGGCAATGTCGCCGGCCGGAGTCGGGTGGGTCTGCGAAGCGTTCGCCCGGGCGCGGATGCCTTCACGTAACGGCCACCACGGCGAGTTCTCGTTAATTACCTGCTCGGCTTCGTACCTGGCGTTTTTCGCAAACCGGGTATCGACGGCACCGGGTTGTACTTCCATCACGCGCATGCCGAAGGGGGCCAGCTCCATGCGTAGTGCATCACTCAAGGCACTGACCGCCGCTTTCGACGCGCAATAAGCGCCGCCGAACGGTGTGGTCAGTACGCCGGAAACGCTGCCCATGTTGACCACCAGACCCTTGTTACGGCGCAGCAATGGAAACATTGCACCCGTAACACCGACGACGGAAAACACGTTGGTCTCGAACTGCCTGCGCATCGCCTCCACGCCGCCATCGAGCAGTGGGCCGATGCCGCCGTAGCCGGCATTGTTGATCAGCACGTCCAGCCCTTTGCCATGTTGCTCCAGCTGAGCAGCGAGCCGGTCGAGTGCTGCACGATTGTTCACATCCAGTTCCACCGCCCGGAAACCGGCTGCTGCCAACGTCTCGACGTCGGCAGTCTTGCGCGCCGTGGCCCAGACTTCGTGACCCGCAGCCTTGAAGGCATCCGCCAGGGCGCAGCCAATACCGCTGGAGCAACCGGTGATCAGAACAACAGACATGGTGGTTCATTCCTTGAGGGAGAGGGCGCGTCAGTCGGAGAAATTGCCTTGCAGACCTTCGGCACGGAACTCCAGCGTTTGCGGGCGATAACCGGCCCGCAGGGGAGGCAGCGGCAGGCAGTCCTGCCACTGGCTGCCCGGTAGCAATTCGCCCGGGCCTCGATAGCGCGGCGCCGCGTAGGTGTCTTCTGCGAGGTTGACCGTATCCCCGGGAGCATAGGCCGCGACTTTCCAACGCAACTCGCGCAGAGGCACATCGTTGCCGTTATCGATCAGGACCAGCAGAGGTCGCCCGGTCGGGCATTTTTCCGGCGCGTAGTTCAAACGTGGCTGAAGGCGCTCCAGTCGCTGTGCATCGCGCTTGTCCTGCCAGATCACCATGCCGGCGACAATTCCCAGGCCTGCTGCGGCAGCCAGAGACACCGGCAGGGCTTTGGCGGGATAGCGCAGCAGAAGGATCAGCCAGGTGAAGATCAGTACGGCGCCAATGATCATGTCTTCAGACTCAGGGATGCGGATGCGGCATCGTACCGAAAGGCATGCGATTGACCAAATGCTCGGCGCTGCAAGGCAGCGTCCGGGTCTGGCGCTGAACGCAAACCGCAGAGATCTGCAGTGGTCTGTATCGACGTCTCGCGAACAGCTACGCTCCAGGGCTTCTTGGCGGCGTGGCCATGTTGGCTTCTTTAAGCAGGATTCGAGCGAAAAAAAGCCCCGCCCACCCCCTGCGGATGGGGAACGCAGAGGGTGGGCGAGGCAGCGTAACGGATGCCGTTACGGTTGAATCAACGGGCGATGGTCTGGGTTTTCACGCCGGCTTCGATGCCTTGAGTGGAGCGGCCATAGACGTCTTCGAAGCGTTCGATGTCATCTTCGCCCAGGTAGCTGCCCGACTGTACTTCGATGATTTCCAGCGGGATCTTGCCCGGATTGCGCAGGCGATGCACCGAGGCGATCGGGATGTAGGTTGACTGGTTTTCGGTCAGCAGGAATACGTTTTCATCACAGGTGACCTGCGCCGTGCCCGAGACCACGATCCAGTGTTCGGCGCGGTGGTGGTGCATCTGCAGCGACAGGCTGGCGCCCGGCTTGACCGAGATGCGCTTGACCTGAAAACGCCCGCCCATGTCCACCGAGTCGTACGAGCCCCACGGGCGATAGACTTCCAGATGGTTCTGGGTTTCGGTGCGGCCCAGCTCATTGAGCGTGTTGACCATCTGCTTGACGCCCTGAACCTTGTCCTTGTGGGCGATCATCATGGCATCCTTGGTTTCGACCACCACGATGTTGTCCAGACCGATCACGGTGACCAGTTTGCCGTTGCCCTGAATCATGCAGTTGCGGCTGTCCTGGATAACCACATCACCTTTGGTGACGTTGCCGTGTTCGTCCTTCTGATTCACGTCCCACAGCGAAGACCAGCAACCCACATCGCTCCAGCCGGCGTCCAACGGGACTACGCAGGCGCGTTGGGTTTTTTCCATGACAGCGTAGTCAATGGAATTGTCCGGGCAGCAGGCGAAGCTGGCGTCATCCAGTTCGATGTTGTCGTCTTCACGCTTGCTGCGTTCCAGGGTCAACAGGCAGTTATCGTAGATGTCCGGGTCGTGCTTTTTCAGCTCTTCCAGATAACGGCTGGCGCGGAACAGGAACATGCCGCTGTTCCAGTAGTAGCCACCGGCGTCGACGAATTCGTTGGCGCGTTTTTCGTCCGGTTTTTCGACGAATTGGGCCACGCGGCTGACGCCTTCTGGCAGCAAGGCATCGGCGGTGGATTTGATGTAGCCGTAGCCGGTTTCCGGTTTGGTCGCAGGTACGCCGAACAGCACCATCTCGCCACGTTCGGCGGCGACGGTGGCCAATGCCAGCGCGCGTTGCAGGGATTTCTGGTCGTCGATCACGTGGTCGGCCGGCAGCACCAGCATCAGCTCGTCACGGCCTTCGTTGGTCAGCATCATGGCGGTAATGGCCACGGCAGGCGCTGTGTTGCGACCGAACGGCTCCATGATGATGGCCTGCGTCTCCAGGTTCAACGCATCGAGCTGCTCGCCGACGATGAAACGGTGATCCTTGTTGCACACCACGACCGGGTGTTGCATGCCTTCGAACTGCAGGCGTTCGAGGGTCTGCTGAAAGAGGGTATGTTCGCCGGTCAGTGCCAGGAACTGTTTTGGAAACTGTTTGCGCGAAAGAGGCCAGAGTCGGGAACCGCTGCCACCTGACAAGATCACTGGAATCATTTTTCATTCTCCAAATAGCAATAGCGTTTGAATGGGCTAGACGTCGGTTGTTCTGTCGTTTCGTCTGTCTTGTTGTTGTCTGGCTGCGGCCGGTGCCTGACGGCGTGCTGCTGCGCATCACCGGGCACCGACTGCATGGAGCAACCTGTGAGAGCGAGTGCTCCCACAGGGGATTCATGTCGGCTTACCGGGTCGAAGCCGCAGGCTTGACCCAGACTGGCGACAGGTTGCTGCCGGAGCCAGTGACGTACAGCACGGCCGCTTCACCGCGCTCCAGTGCCACAGGCTTCAAGTCGCTGACCTTCTTGTCGCCATCGAAAAGGGCGAGGCTGACCTTCACCGGGTTGATTTCACGCTCGCCGGTACCCTTGGAGGCCACGGCCTTGACCACGTCGGTCTTGCCGTCTGCAGTTTTCAGGGTCAGTGGCTTGTCACTCAGGTTCTGTACGCGAACCAGGGATTTCTGCTTGTTCTTGAACGGCGGCTCTTCAACCAGTTGCGGCGCGCCGGAGGTGTTGTTGACGATGGTGTAGTAATGATCGCTGGCCAGTTTTACCGGCAAGGTGTTGCTGCCGATCTTGGCGCTGTAGTCGCCCTGCGGCATGAAGCTGAAGTCACTGCTGGCCAGCGGGCCGACTTCGTTGAGGCTGGTGTTGCCGACACTTGCGCTGACTTCGGCGTTGCTGGCGTTGTAGACACGCACGAAGGTCGAGCCTTTGGGGGCGGTCGGGCCGTACAGCGCGGCGTCGCCACCGGCGAAAGCCGAGAGGGAGACAAAGCCCAGGCTTGCGGCCAGGATGCAGGTTTTGAGCAGGCTGCGTTGGGTTTTATGGGCAGTCATGCAAGTAGGGTTCTGTAAGGTCATTTTGCGTAGTCCTCTCAGTTTTGCGCCCGTTTGGGCGACTCGGAGTTGTTGGCGTTCTGGGCCAGATTTTGTTGGGGGTCACGAGCCTTCTTGAGTTCGGCGATCCAGTTCGGATCGAACTCGGTCAGGTCGTTGTGAGCGGGCAGGTAGCGTTCCGGGAACTCCCATATGAGCACCTGCGGTGGGCTGCTCTTGAAGGCGTCGGTCTGCAGATACTTGAGCATCGGCAGAATCGGGCCATGGCCGTCTTCGGCGTAATTCACCACGTCGCTGTGCAGCGCTTGTTTGAGCGCGCCTGCGAAGTTCCAGTTGGGGTTGGCGCTGTAGCTGGTGCCGACCAGACCCACCGCTACCGAGGTGTCCGCGAACAGCGCGTCTCCCCCGTCACCCTCGATCTGGGCCGGGTTGGTGCTGCGTTGTTGCAGGTCGTCCGGCTTTGGCAGCAGGTTGCTGAACAATGGATCGAGCGGCAGGAAGTTGGTCAGGTCGCCCTTGTACGGCGCGCTGGGTTTGGCTTCGGTGACGAAGGTCTGTGGATCGCCACTGAGTGGGGTCTTTTGCGAGATCGCTTCGCCCAATTGCTCGGCCACGACTTCGGCACCCATCGGCGTCCAGTGGGTGTCGGTGCGCAGGAACACCTGTCCTTTTTCCTTGGCGCTTTGCAGCGGCGCCAGCAGGTCAGGGGCGAAGATGCCGGCCTGACTGACCTGGGCGTGGAACTGTTGATACAGGTCGGTGTGCAGGGCAGCAGGTTTGTTTTCACCAACATGCTCAGGGTACAGACGGGTCTTGGCCGGAACGATCGCCAGCACCAGTTGCGTGCCCTGTTTTTTCAGGGTGTCGCGCACGCCCTGGATGATCGCCAGGTTGTCCGCTTCGTTCTGCTCGCCATTGGCAACGGCATCGAATTCCTCGTCGGTGTACAGCCACTGGTCCTTGCCCAGTACCACGCCTGGACGACCTTCGTTGAACACCTTGTAGTCCAGCGCAGCCCAGAGATTGGTCCCCAGACGCTTGATCGGGAACTCCTCGTCGTAGCGGGTTTCCACAGCCTTGGTCCAGTGACCGTTGAGTACCGTGGTTTCCTTCGACGTCGAGAAACCGACGAAGCTGCGCAGCGACCACAGGCCCAGCCCCAGCAGAATCGCCAGGAACAGGAAGATGTAGAGGAAACGTAATGAACGGGTCATGTCAGGCTCCTCAGAACTGGAAGTACAGGAACGGCGAGAAACTGGCCGCCGAGAGTTTGAGAATCGAGGCAACGAACATCAGCAGGATCAGGGCGCGCATGACGTAGCGCGACCAATCGGCGGTCCAGTAGGCAGGCTGGACCTGCGCTTCGGTGCCGACGATGTAACCCGGTTGATGAATGCTGCCTGGCGTATCGCCCGGAACCGCCTTGATCAGACCTGGCTCGGCAGAGGCAGGGCCGTCGGTTTGAGCAGGCCGATCACTTTTAGGCTTGGCCGGTGCGCGGTTCTTGTAGAAGTCGCGCAGACCGAAGAATGCCAGCGTTATGTAGGCCACGATCAGGGTTGCCACTTGCAGCCCGGTCACGCTGGCGCGATTCAGATCCGACAGGTGCCATTCGCCGAAGCTGAACATCGCGCCGTACATGCGAGCGGCAACGTGCAGGTTCTCGGAGCGGAAAATCACCCAGCCCATCACCACCAGCAGGAAGGTGAAGGCCCAGCGCACGACATTGAATGTACGAGGGGTGGTGTTGATGCCCAGCGCTTTTTCAATCGCCAGCCACACACCGTGCCAGGCGCCCCACACGATGTAGGTGATGTTCGCGCCGTGCCACAGGCCACCCAGCAGCATGGTCAGAAACAGGTTGCGGTACGTCGCCACCTTGCCGCCACGGTTGCCGCCCAGGGTGATGTACAGGTAGTCACGTAACCAGGTCGACAGGCTGATGTGCCAGCGACGCCAGAACTCGGTAATCGACTGGCTGACGTACGGCTGCTTGAAGTTTTCCATGAAGCGGAAACCCATCATCAAGCCCAGGCCGATGGCCATGTCGCTGTAGCCGGAGAAGTCGAAGTACAACTGCGCGGTATAGGCCAAAGCCCCCAGCCAGGCGTCGCCGGTGGTCGGGTGCTGCAGGGCGAAACAATGGTCGGCCAGCACCGCCAGGGTATCGGCAATGAACACCTTCTTGATGAAGCCCTGCATGAACCGCGTGATGCCCTCGGAGAACTTGTCCAGGGTATGCGTGCGGTTGTTGAACTGGTCGGCCAGGTCGCGAAAGCGCAGGACCGGGCCGGCAATCAGGTGAGGGAAGATCGCCACGAACGCCGCAAAATCGATCAGGTTGCGGGTCGCGGGGGTATCGCCGCGATACACGTCGATGATGTAGCTGATGGATTCGAAGATGTAGAACGAGATCCCGATCGGCAACAGCACATGAGTGAGGATGAACGGCTCAAGACCGAACGAAGTCATGATCGCGTTGATGCTGTCCACGCCGAAATTGGCATATTTGAAATAGCCCAGGATGCACAGATCGACTGCGACACCGAGCAACAGCCAGCGCTGCGCGGGTTGGGTCCTAACCCCGGCTCTACCTACGCGCAGGCCGATCCAGTAGTTCCACAAGGTCACACCTGCGAACAGCGCCAGGAAATCCACTCGCCACCACGCATAGAACACGTAGCTGGCCACCAGCAGCAGCAGGTTGCGATAGCGTTGCCCACTCAGGTAGTACAAGCCGAGAAACACCGGCAAGAACAGGAACAGGAACACGTTGGATGAGAAAACCATCCTTAATCTCTCCGTTTGTCCATCATCAAGGGCCGAAGCCCCCCCAAACCCCCCACGAAAAAATGGAGGGGTGAAACGTTATCGAGCGTCACTACGTGATCGTTACCACGCTCTGCGTGAGAAGGCACACCTTGGTGCTCTGCGCCTACTGATACCGACGCGGAGCATCACCCGATGCGTGCCCACGCAAAGCGTGGGTACGATCATGTCGTTGAATCAAGAGCCGCCCTTGTCACCTTTCTCATGGGTCGGGTCATACGTGCGGGTCATGTCGCCGCCCAATCGGAAGTTCTTGAAGGGCTGCATCCTGTGCTTGTCATTGAGCACGTCCGGGCTGCAGTCGTAGAGCGAGCAGTAGGGTTCCAGCCAGGCGAATTTCATGTCGGTCTTAAGATCGGTCATGTCCTGCTTCTGGCCGTCGCGGGCCTGGAACTCGTTACCTGAATCCTTGACCCCGGCCAGCACCCGGTCACCCAGACGCTTCAATGCGCCGTTGTTTTCCGGACGCAAATCCACACCATTGGCCTGGGCGAAACTGGCGATCATTGCCAGTGGCGGCAGGGCGTAGTTGTGGTACGCCAACGCGCGTTGTTTGCGCTTGAGTTCGTTTGGCAGGAAGCCCTGCGGATCGATCTGATTGGCCGCTACCTTGAACTCCTTCACCGACCAGTCGAACAGGTCGTGACGGTTGGTCGCTACGGCGGTGGACATCACCGACCAGGCCGCCCAATACGAGTGGTTGTTGGTCTTGTCCATCGGCAGGTTGTTCCAGTCGCTGACCACCTGGTCGGCGAGCTTGCTGAACCAGGCCTCAATCACTTGCGAATCCTGCTGACGAGTGGCCAACGGGTGCGATTCGGAGAATTTCAGGCGCAGGTAAGACGAGGACATGCTGCCCAGTGCCCATTTGCGCATCGACTTGCCGGTGTGGTTGAAGTCTTTGGACTCCAGCGCGTCGGCCTTGGCCCAGGTGGTGAGCATGCCCAGTGCACAATCGAGCTGTTCGGGACGACCGTCACGCATGTACTGCATCACCACTTTGCTGGTGTTGCGCTCCATGGTGGTGATGTCCTTGGTGGTGTCACGGAAGGCTTGATCCGAGGCCACGTTCAACGTGGCGCGAGCCTTGTCCGAGCCCTCGTACTTGCTGCGAAATTGCAGCGAGCCGGTGTAGGGCTGCGGCGTGGCATCACAGGTGAACTTGTTCTGGCCGCTCTTGAATTTTTCGACACCTTCGTAATAGCCCTTTGGCGGTACGAGGGTAGACCCGGCGCCGCTGCTGGCGTTGGTGCACGCTGACACAGACAACATGGCCAGAGAGAGCAGGGTGGGTAACATCAGTTTTGGAGTGTGCATAAGAGCCTCATAACCCGGCTTGCGCGGTTTGATGCGCGACATTCGGGAACACGTTGCGTTTGCATACTTTCGCTTCGACCTGCTGTGGCGCAGCGCCCGCTTCAGGGCCCTGCACTTCCAGCGCGAGCAATTGCTGGTCGGCCCAGTCCTTGTCATCGCGCAGTTCGAAGGAGAAGCGCCCGTCGGTTTCAGATGTTTCAGGTTTTTCGATCTTCAGATCTTCATGGCGGCCATTCATGTACCAGAGGCGCGCCTGAAGGGTTTTCACCGAGGTATCGGCGAACTTGATGTCGATCTGATTACTGCCGTTGCGCACATCCTTGATGCCGTTTTTGCCATTGACCAACAGCTCGTTGATGCCTGGCTTGAGCGTGGTGCTGGTGGTCATCAGCGCCGGTTTGCCCTCACACCCGTTGTCCAGCAGCGACATCATCTGGCGATAGATGGTCTCCTGATCCAAGCGGTAGAGAGGCGAGAATTCCCAGATGAGAATTTTCGGAGGGTGTTTCTGGAAGTCGTCGCTGCCCAGGTATTGCAGCATCGACCCTTCAAGGCCGCCGCCCGGGAAGGCGACGTTCAGCACGTCAGCACCAATGTATTCCTGCAAAAAGCCGGCAAAGTTGTAGTTCTTGCCGCTGTGACTGGTACCGACCAGCGTGATTTCCGGGTTGCCGGAGTCATCGAACAGATCGCCATCGCCTGCTTCGCCTTTAGGTTCGGTCTCGAACTGATCCATGTACTGGATCGCGTAGCTGGTGCCGCACAATTGACCGGCCATATTGTGCAGAGTGCCCTTCTTGCCCATGCGACCTGACAAATGGGTCTCGAATTCGCGCTTGGGGATGCCCGCGTACTCAGGCATTTTCTTCACCGACGCGGCAACGATTTTCGCGGTGCGCTGAGCGCCGTACGGGGTCCAGTGCTGGTCGCCACGGAAGTAGAAGTCGTGCGCCTGCTGCTCGTTGGTCAACGGCGAAAGGTCCGGCACGGTGTAACCCATTTTCGCAAAGCGACCGAGCATGGCCTGGTAGTTGCGCAGGGCGGTGTTGTAGTCGAATTTGTCACGCTCGGCCGGGAACAGCTTGTTGCGGTCGACCAGTCCGCGGGTCGGTTGATACACCACGACCAGCTCGACACCCTTGCTCTTGAATGCATCGTGCAGTTGTTGCATGCGACGGTAGCCTTCGGGCGTCGTATCAAACTCGGTGCGCAGGTCTTCCTTGGTGCGGAACAGCCAGTCGCCCTGAGCCTGGACGAGCGTGGTGAAGTTCTGCTGGTAGCGGCTGACGTAGTTTTTTTCGTCATGCGCTTCAGGGCACAGGCTGCAGCAAGGCTCGGCGGTGAACGTCGGCGCCGCTGCATCGTCCGCACGCGCAGCATTGCTGGCGGCGAACAGTGCGAGGGTCAGGCCCGAGAGGCCGAGCAATTTTGTCAAATGTGCGTGCATAGAAATGGCTTCCTCAGTCCCGGAGTTGTTTCTGGCTTTCGACCGGGTCGATCAACACGGCTTTTTGTTGGCGAACCAGCAGATCGAGGATCTCTTCCTGACGATCGCCGAGTACGCCGTTGAAGCTGATGCCGGTGGTCTTGCTCGGTGCCAGCATCGATACCTTGTACAGCTCGACGCTGAGCGGGGAGTCGATGGACAACGGGCCGGAACCGTTGGAGGTCAGCTCGCCACCGACCATGATCATCGAGACCTCTGCGTCGAATGGGTCGAGCTTGATATTACGATCGGTGTCGGAGAGGTCCTTGATGTGGCCATAGACCCCCATCAAGCCATTACCGATGGCAAGGTTCTCGTACAGTTTGATGTTGGTACTGTTGCGAACCCGGATGCCGTGACGTTTGTTGGCGAACACGCGGTTGCCCCACAGCAGGTTGTCGCCACTTTCATACAGCGTGATGCCGTCACTGTGGTTGCGGTAGGTCTCGTTGTAGGCCACCAGATTGTTCACGCTGTTACGGTCAAGAACGATGCCCGACAGGTGGTTCTCATAGCTCTTGTTGTTGATGATGAAGCTGTCATTCACCTCACGGGAAACGATGATCCCGTGCTTCTTTTTGGTCCCGCGCACCGTGTTCTCGGCAATGATCAGGCCGTGGGAACGGTCGTGGGGGTCGATGCCGTAAATGATGTTGTCACGGTAGGTGTTGCTCTTGACCACGAAGTCGCGGGTTTCATAGCAGTAGAAGCCGTACCACATGTCCGAGAACTCGGAGTTGACGATCCAGCCGGTCGGTTCCGGGCGGTTCATCTGCGCCTTCATGTTCGGCGTGTACTGGGAAATACTGATGCCGTACGACTTGCTGTTGTTATAGCCAAGGCTTGCGACCTTGGTGTTGAACATGTAGGTCTCGGTACCGCCCCAGGACAGCAGGAAAGGCCGGAACTCCTTCGGCGTCTTGAAGGTGGACGGGCCGTTGGTCTTCTCGCTCCAGCCAGTCAGCCTGGTGTCGGCGATGAACAGCTTGTTGTCATTGACCAGGAACGAACCGGCCTCCTGCGACAGGCGCAGTTCGCTGGTTTTCCTGTCGATTTCGAAGATGCCGTTCTTGGTGACGACGATGGGCAGACGCGCCAGGAATACGCCAGGCGAGGTCTCGCTGAGGTACTGTTTAGGTACTTTTTTTGCCAATTCCTGCAGCGTCATGTAGCCATCTTCGATAAAGATCGCTTGCGGGATTCCGTGTTGACGGGCGACCCATTCGGCCATCTTGTTATCGCCGCCGATGAATTCCTTCAGCGAGTCTTCCTGCATGATGCGTTTGATCGCGACCTTGCCCGGTTTGCTGCGCACGATTTTCTTCTGCATTGCCTGCTGGGTGTAGCCCGACAGGTTCGGCAGTTTTGGCTTGTCCATCATCAACGGCCCGGCTGGCGGGCTGCTGATGGTGTAGGTACTGGTTTGATGCAGACCTTTGACCACGTCCTCGCCAGCGGCCGGTTGCGCGGCGGCGGGGGCGTGCGCAGGGGCTGGACTGTTGGCCATGGCCGCAGTGCTCGCCAGCAGTAAGGCGCTGCTGAACACGGCACTTTCCAGCAAGGCATGGGGCCAGGCCCGGTGACGCAAACTGCTTGCTTGACTGTTCATCTCATTGCACTCCTATCGCGGCTTGCATCAGAAGCGCCAGATGACGTCGACGATGGCGCGGTGCATGTAGTCGTCGACACCGCTGTGGTACGCATCGCCCGGCTTGAACACGCCCGCACGCAGACGAATCAGCGCCGACGGTTCGTCGAAGGACTGGCTGACCGAAGCGGGCAGCAGGCCTTGCTTGAAGTACTTGGTGACGACCAGGTCCATTTCCTGACCCAGGTCCTTGCGGCCGTCTTCCAGCGGCAGGGAGTCCAGACTGCTGACGCCATCGGCATCTACATCCTGGGTGACCGGGTTGAGCCCGGAACCACCGATCCCTGAGTGACCGTCAACGCGGCGGAACTTGTGGTAGATCAGCGAGGCGTCGTACTCATCCTGCATTTGCCAGGAGGCGAACAGCGAGCCGGATTCCACGTTGGCCATTTCGCCCTGGAATGCCTCGCCGAAGCGATGTATCCGTGAGCGGGTACCGGTCCAGTTCGAACGGTTGGTTTCCAGCCCGTTCTGCTCGTAGTTCTTGCTGGCGCGGGAGTAGGCGCCGCCCACTTGCCACATCGGGTCCAGACGAAAACGCAGACCCAGATCGGTGGCCCAGCCATTGACGCTTTCGTTGCTCTTGGTGCCCGCCACGTATTGATCGGCGGTGGTGTCGTAGGTCGTGGCGAGGCGGTCACGATTACCGGTCAGCCAGGTCAGGCTGCCCCAGTAATTGACGGTATTGAGGTTGCGATAGTTGTAGGCGTCGCTGTTGGCCTGAATGCCCAGCCAGGTCAGGTCACCACGTGCCGTCTTGTCCAGATCGTCGATGGCCTGGCCCTGGTGTTTGAAGCTGCCCCCGTCATGGCTGTAGTGAGCACGTACACCCGCCCACTGGCCCGGGGTCCACTGGTAAGCCACATCGCCGAACAGGTGTTGGCGGTCCTTGTCCTGGGCTGACAGCTGGGTGAGGTCCGTGCGGTATTCGCTGAACCGTTGTGCAGCGCCCACTTCTGCCTTGAGCAGCGTGGTGTCGAACATCCAGTTCAGCGCTTCGATGTTGGTGTCGTGCCACTGACCGTCATCGTTGCGCAAACGCTGACGGCCGAATTTCAGGATTTCACCGGGGTAGGGTGTGAAGCCGCTGTAACCGACCCAGAATTCACGCAGGGCCGCATAGCTGTCCTCTACTTCACGACTGCTGGAAGTGCCTTTACTGCGCTGAGAAGTCTGACCATTGGCATCGGTGACTTGCTGGTCCAGCGGGTCGGTCTGGATCGTATCGGTCGCCGTCACCACTTGGCCCATGGCATAAGCGCTCCAGTCGCCCCATTGGCCGAACATCCATGGCCGCAGGTCCAGGCCCACGCCGTTGACCTTGCCGCCACTGCGGGTGCCGAGGTCCGTGTCACCTTCGGTCTGGCCGGTGACTTTCACTTCGATGCCGAAGTTCTGTGTATCGGTCAAGGCTGCCAACGTCGGCGTGGCCCAGATCAGGCTGAAGCCCAGACCGAGCCCGGCCGCCATCAGAGGGTTCAACTTAAGCTTCATAGCGGTGCGTCCTCGCCGTCTTTTTCTTCTTGCAGGGTCTGCAAGGCCAGCGCGTTCTGCGCTGTGGTGCCACGGACCTGCTGTTCACGCTGGAGAAGACTCTGCGCCTGGGCATGCTTCTCGGGCGGCAGTTGATCGTTGAGTTGCTGCATCAGATCCGCCGCCTGCGGGGTTCCCTGAACCTGCGCCAACTGGCCGAAGACCCAGGCATTGACCGGATCGGGCTTAATGCCTTTGCCTTGCGAGAACAACTGCGCGAGGGCAAAGTCGGCACTGTTCTGGCCGCCGCGTGCAGCGGTCAGCAACTCGTCGACGGCTTTCTGTGCATCCGGGTGGCCAAGGTAGCCACGGCGGTACAGCTGGCCCAGGTAGTAGTGCGCGGAGATCTGCGTCGGAGCAGCCTTGGTCAGATGATCTTCGGCTTTCTTCGCATCCGGCAGCACCAGCTTGCCTTCGTAATACAGCCTGCCCAGCAGCAGCTCGGCGCGCGGCTGGTCTGCGGCGCGACCGTTGTCCAGGTATCCCATCATCTTGTTGACGTCACCCAGCTCGGGATAGTCGTACAGCAGTTGCGCCAGACTCACCCAGGAAGCGGGGTAGCCAGGGGCGACTTTCTCCAGCAATTGCTGAGCGGTCTTCTCGTCGGGCTTGCCGAGGGTCGCGTCCGCCAGCACACGAGCGACGCTGTCGACCCGCATGGCCGGGACGCTGCCGCTGGCATAACCTTTTTGCATCTGTTCGAGCAGCGCAGCCTGCTTGTTGGCTTCTGCGCGCTTCTGGTAAACCGTGGCCAGTTCCGTGTAGCAAACGTCACTGGTGCGCAGGGCTTGTTTGCAGATGCTTTCGACGTCAGCCAGATGCTGGTCGTAGGTGCCTTGCGTGCGATACAGCACCACCTGCGCAAGACCGGCTTCCGGGTAACCCTGAGCACGCCAGTCGTTGATCTGCTGCTGCGCATTCACGTTGGGGAACGTGTGCGGGTATTGCAGATAAAGCATCGCCAGCGGAATCAGGGTGCCGGCTTCGCCATTGGCAAAGGCTTTCTTCAGCAGGCCCTCGGCTTCGCGCTGTTCGGCTTCGGTGGAGTCGGGTTTGACGGCCAGCAGCTTGCCCAGGCGCGATTGCGCCCGAGGCGAAGTCTGGGCTGCCGCGCGGTAAGTCGCTTCGGCCTGCTTGATCAACTCCGGGTCGCGGGTGCCAACCTGGATGTCCGCAAGACCCACCTGTGCATCGCTATAACCCAGGTCCGCCAGTTGCCGATAGTTCTGCTCTGCCAGCGCGGTATCGCCGCGTTGCAGGGCCTCATTGGCCAGGCGTTGGTCGGGCAGGCCGGCACAGCCGCCGAGACCGATTGCGATCGCCAGGCTCAACAACGTAGGGGCTGACAAGCTTCGTAGTGGGCTAGCCATGCTTAGAGACCTGTGGCCGTGGCTTTATCGATCAGCCAGTTCAGCGACGGACCGCGATCACTGACCACTTCCACAGGCAAACCGGCCAATGTGCTGCTCAAGGTTTCATCAGGCTGGATCTGCACACGAATGTCGGAAGACAGATCCGCAGGGCTCAGGGCCGTGGCGCTGACGATCTTGCCGCTGTGCGTGGCGTTTTCACCGGCCACCTGGAAGTTGACGCGGGCACCTGGCTGCACATCGGAGAACTGGCGATAGGTGAAGCGAGCCTCGACATTGGCAGGAGCGTTGCGCGGGATCATCTGGAAGATCACCTGACCTTTGCTGGCGTATTGACCGTCGGCGACCAGTTGCTTGCCGATGATGCAGTCGCAGGGGCTGGTCATGGTTCCGGCCAGTTGGCGACCGAACAGTTCTTCGATCTTCGCCGGCTGCATTTCGTCCGGGTCCAGGTTGCCCTTGAGCATGTCCAGCATGCTGGTGTTGAACGTGGCCAGTGGCGCGCCCTTGGCGACCTGGCCATTGGGACCGACGAGACTGGTCAGGGTGCCTTCGCGCGGCATCGTCACATCCATGCTCGGTACGCTGACCAGACCGGAAGTGGAGTGGCTGACGAAGTACATGCCGTAGACGGATTTGGCGACGAAACCGAAGGCCACCAGGCCGACGACGAAGATACCGGCGCTGAAGGTGACCGCACGCAGGCGACCGAATGCACTCTGCCCGCTACCGCTGTCCTTGACCTTGCGCGCCTTGGTGAAGTTGTCGCGCTGAAGGGTCGCGAGCACCTCGCCCATGCTGACGATATCGCCGGACAGGTGCGAGGTGATCAGGTGGCGCAGGGTGGCGATGTCCTGAGCGTCCAGGTGCTGGTACTGGCAACCGACGCGACCGGTGGAGGAATCCACGGTGCGAACCTGCAGGTCAACGTCCATCGCCAGGCCAAGGTTGTCGATCAGGAACTGCAGTCGGCCCTTGATGATTTCACCGACGACAGGCCGCTGGTTGCTCGGTGCGACATAACTCAGACCACCGGCAGACAGATCTTCTACGCGCACCAGTGGAGCGTTCGGTTGGCCATTGAGCAGGCGCAGCTTGGCTGGGATCTTGACCCGGGCGTGCTGACGCTGGGCTTCGGATTCATGGACGACGTTTGCATTCACGGCTGTATTCATGGCGATAATTCCTGATTAATCGAGTTGATCCATATGCGCGGTCAGAGCCCTGTTCAGAACCCTTTTCATACCAGCGTCAGCAGCACGGCAACGAAGATGCTGCCAGCCGAGAAAGTCATGGTTCGAGACGACCAGGTGTTGAACCAACCCTGGAAGCTGGCCATGTCGCGGCTCAGTTTTGTGTCCTGGCGGGTCCAGGACTGGCGGTCGAGGCGGAAGAAGACGTAGATCTTCATCAGCGCGCCGACGATCTGGTTGTAATAAAGAATCACGGGGTAGGCCGGACCGATGCTGTGCCCAGAGCAGGACAGCAGCAGCGTCAGGATCAGGCGCGTGATACCGATCCACAGCAGGTAGGCCAGCAGCACACCCATGCCTAATTTGAGGCTGGCGAGTATCGCGACCGTCAGGCCCAGGATCGAGGTCCACATCGACACGCGCTGGTCGAACAGCACGATGCTGGTGAACACCCCAAGGCGACGAACGCCCAGACCCAGTGCACGGGAGTTTTGGCGCAGATTGTTGCCGTACCAGCGATACATCAGCTTGCGGCTGGCCTTGAGAAAGCTCTTCTCTGGCGGATGCTCGACGGTGTTGATGGCTGCATCCGGCACATAGAACGTGTCGTAACCCAGACGCATCAGGCTGAACCAGCTGGACTTGTCGTCGCCGGTGAGAAACTTGAACCGGCCCAGACGCCAGTGCTGTAACGAATCGCTTTCCACGTCGGCGATGAAGTCGGGGTCGGTGACCACGGTGGCGCGGAACACCGACATGCGGCCGGTCATGGTCAGGACGCGCTTGGACAGGGCCATGGAGCACATGTTGATGTGGCGCTGGGCGAAGCGCAGCTTGTGCCACTCGCTCATGATGTAGCCGCCGCGTACTTCACAGAACTCGTTGGTGGTCAGGCCGCCGACGTTACCGAACAACTGGAACCACGGAACGGTTTTGTTCACCACGCCTTGGGCCAGAACGGTGTCGCCATCGATCACGGCAACCACGGCGCGGTCATCCGGCATGTGACGCGAGATGGCGCGGAAACCGAAGGCCAGACCGTCACGTTTGCCAGTGCCGGCAATACGTACGAAGTCCAGAGTGACGTGCTCGGGCGGGTTGTATTTGGCCCACAGCGCCTTGACCAGCAATTCGTCGGACATTTCCACCAGCGAGCAGACCACGGTAGTCGGGTAACCGCAGGCGATCGCCTCCTCGATGACCGAGCTGTAGACCTGAGCGGTGGTCAGCGCATCGATACGAAAGCTGGTGACCATCAGGAACACATGCGACGGATCGGCCGATTTGCCCAACTTGCGTACTTTGCGGCGCAAATGTGGATAAACGATGTAAAGAAAGATCATGCCGCGCACAAAGTGCGTTGCGCCCATCGAGTAACGCCAGATACCGACGATACCCACCAGGAAAATAAAGTCTTTGGACCGGGAGTCGAACAGCGTTGCCGGTAATGCCATGGCGATGGCAGCCAGCAAACTTAGATAAAACAGCCACCCGGCGGCTTGAAGTAAGCCGTTTTTTAGCCTTTGCATAATCCGTTTCCCTGAGTCAGTTGCAAACTCAAGCCGCAAACTTCAGCCTCAGGCCGCAAGCGAGTAAATGCTTGGAGCCCGAGGCCTGAAGATTGGAACTTGCAGCTTGTGGCTTACAGCTTGCTGCTGCGTTACCAGCAGATGCCTTCGGTCTGACCGCCTTCGATGGTAGTGCCGGTCATGAAGCCGACGAGGTCGATGACCTTCTTGCCGGCTGGTGCGTTGTTCGCCAGGGCGCGGAAACGCTCGTCACGGTTGCCAAGGATGATGACGTCGGAGCCATTGACCACGGCATCGAAGTCCGCGTTGAGCAGGGACGAAACGTGGGGGATCTTGGACTCGATGTAGTCTTTGTTCGCACCGTGCACACGGGCGTATTCGACGTTGCTGTCGTAGATGCTCAGGTCGAAACCTTTACCGATCAGCATCTCGGCCAGTTCCACCAGCGGGCTTTCACGCAGGTCGTCGGTGCCGGCCTTGAAGCTCAGACCCAGCAGGGCAACCTTGCGGGTGTCGCTTGCTGCAACGATGTCGAAGGCGTTCTGCACCTGGGACACGTTGCTGCGCATCAGAGAGTTGAGCAGCGGCGCTTCGACGTCCAGCGAGCTTGCGCGGTAGGTGAGGGCGCGGACGTCTTTGGGCAGGCAGGAGCCGCCGAATGCGAAGCCTGGGCGCATGTAGTACTGCGACAGGTTCAATGACTTGTCCTGGCAGACCACGTCCATCACTTCACGGCCGTCGACGCCGACTGCCTTGGCGATGTTGCCGATTTCGTTGGCGAAGGTGACCTTGGTCGCGTGCCAGACGTTGCAGGTGTACTTGATCATCTCGGCGACGGCGATGTCTTTGCGGATGATCGGGGCGTCGAGCTCTTCATACAGAGACTGCAGTACATCACCCGATGCTTTGTCGAATTCGCCGATGACGGTCATCGGAGGGTGATCGTAGTCTTTGATCGCGGTGCTTTCGCGCAGAAACTCAGGGTTCACTGCCACGCCGAAATCGACGCCGGCCTTTTTGCCCGAGCAGTCTTCCAGGATCGGGATGACCACGTTGGCGACGGTGCCCGGCAGAACGGTACTGCGCACGACGATGGTGTGACGAGAAGTTTTGTCACGCAGCACGAAACCGATTTCGCGGCACACGGACTCGATGAAGTCCAGTTCCAGGTCACCATTTTTCTTGCTTGGCGTGCCGACGCAGATCATCGACAGGTCGGTGGCGCGAATCGCCTCGGCGAAGTCGGTAGTGCCGCGCAACTTGCCAGTCTTGATACCTTTGTCCAGAAGCTCGCCCAGACCGGGTTCAACGATTGGCGATTTGCCCTGATTGATCAGGTCGATCTTGGCGCTGGAAATATCCACGCCGACCACATCATGACCACGCGCCGAGAGGCAACCTGCACATACTGCACCGACATAGCCCAAACCAAAGATGCTGATATGCATCGTAATCTCCTCGATGTTGACGCCATTAGTTGGCGGGATATTAAGTACTGTCTTACAACTTTCGCGCACTCGTCCGCACGGCAAGTTAATGTCGTGACGCAAGCACAGGCAGAATTTAACAGGAGCGGCCTAGTTCCTCAGGCGGGCTCGAATATTACAGATTTCATGCGTCGGGTAGCCCATCTACATGAGTTCCCGATCTGGGATATGGCATAACACTCCACCGGATGATTGTGAGTCGCTGCCGCGCCTCTGGCTCAGGGCTTTTCGCCGTGATTCAGTAAGGTCTTGCTCGTCAGTGGCTATCAGCACCCGATTGGTGCTTGCTCGATCTATTTCAACTAGCTTGGTGCATTGTCTTTTTCACGTACCACCTGGACCGGTCGGGTCTTACTACATTGATCAGTAACTTCCAGATCTATCCTTATGCCATGTAAGAGATGTCTCACAGGCTGGGCGTGAATTGTTACGGGATGTAGGAGCATGGGCTTTCACTATAAGTTCCTGCCCGCTCGTCCTCTTTTCGGGAATTTTCGATACAGGTTCGGATCCACAAATAGTTCCACTGTGATGTCACCTGTCGTTTGGCCCTTTGTATTAAGGGGTTTGAGCCTAGTTCAAGTAAGTTCAATGCCCTAGATTGGGGCTATGTGCCACCATAAAAAATATTGTTAATTTTTCGAGAAAGATCCGTTCAACTTGGGGTGATGTCTGCTTATTGACGCCAAGTGTTTGGCTTTATTGCCATTTGTCCGAGAAAAGTCGGATGCGGGAACTCGCCAAGTGTCCGAAGTTGATTTGATAGTGGAAGCGGTTTTGTACGGTGTCGCGTTTAGTCACACTACTGCAAGGGCCTATAATAGCCGCCCGGCCAGAATGGATTGATTACTGTTATACGTTGCAGCCAGGAGGAGTTACGGTGAGGCAGATCCATGAGGGAGGGTAGGCCGGCAGATACCCAGATCCCCGGCCAATGTGCAAATAGCCCATCACACTCAGAAGAACTCATTCTGTTATCCGATCACCGTTGATTCACGGTTAACGGTGTCATGGTATGGAAGGTCGTGGCCATAGGGCTTTCAGACGTCGGCTTCGTCCCGCAAGAAAATCAGCTTGTCGGTGCTGGATAGATCCTTGCTGAATCGATATCCCTGCGTGTCGAACTGTTTCAGATGCTCAGGCTTTTCGATGCGTTCGGTCATCACGAATCGGCTCATCATGCCGCGCGCTTTTTTGGCGTAGAAACTGATGATTTTATACTGCCCGTTTTTCTGGTCGCGGAATTCGGTGTCGATGACGCGGGCCTTCAACGCTGGGCGTTTAACGGCCGAGAAATATTCGTTGGAGGCGAGGTTGAGCAGGATATCGTCGCCTTGTTCGGTCAGCGCTTGGTTGAGCCATTCGCTGATCCGGTTGCCCCAGAAGGCGTACAGATCCTTGCCGCGGTCGTTGGCCAGTTTGGTGCCCATTTCCAGGCGGTACGGCTGCATCAGGTCCAGCGGGCGCAGCAGGCCGTAGAGGCCGGAGAGCATACGCAGGTGTTGCTGGGCGTAATACAGGTCGGCTTCGCCAAGGCTTTCAGCGTCCATGCCGGTGTACACGTCACCCTTGAATGCCAGAATCGCCTGCTTGGCGTTTTTCGGCGTGAAGGCCGGGTTCCAGCTGCCGAAGCGGGCGGCATTCAGGCCGGAGAGTTTGTCGGAAAGGTGCATCAATTCGCCGATCTGCATCGGGGTCAGCTCACGTAGCTGAGTGATCAGCTCCTGCGAGTGATCCAGATACTGCGGCTGAGTGAAACGTTCGATGATGGGCGGTGTTTCGAAATCGAGGGTTTTGGCTGGGGATATCACCATCAGCATGCGGTTGTCTCCTTTAATCGTGGGGGCGATTCTAGGGGTTGAGGGCCAGGGACTCCAGCTATGGAGGTGATAGGTCCCGTTGGTGGCGCTTTGATTTTCTGTGGAAGCAAGTTCGTTCGCGAAAATCGTACGGGCGATAAAGCGGTGTCGGGCCTACGGCGTCTCGCCAATGCATGCGCTCCCCCAGGTGATTGTGAGCATTCCGGCCGCGGCGCTGATCGAACGAATTCTGGAGCTGCTCAAATCCGCTATAGTGCCCCGGTTTCGGCCTCTTCATTCAAGGATTGGGAGCACTTCGTTTTGCGCATGTTGTTATTGATCGGTGCCTGCCTGCTGGGGCTCAACGCTCAGGCGGCGACCGGAGATATCGCGACGATCGATCGCAGTGTCTGGCCGGAGGTCCTTGAGACCCCGCAATTATTCGATGTGGCCTCGCGCGCAGAGATCCTGAGTTTCGCCCATCAGTTGCTGCAGAGCGAGAACCTCAGTGATATCCAGCTGGCTGATCGGCTTGGGCTGCGCCAGCTCAATATGGCGACGGTCAATCTGATTCGTACTCGCCTATGGACTCGGCTGTTCGATAACTGGAAAGCGGCCGAGCAATCCTGTGAAGCCGACGCATCCTTCTGTGTGCTGGTCGACGATGTGCCCATGCTGCGTCAGCGGGCAGCGGAGTACACCGTCGCCTATGACTCTTTCTATGCGCGCTGGGCTGCGCCTGCCGATGCCTTCAACCAGCGCTATCTGAGCGAGCTGCTGAGGATGGCCGCCCTGTTTCCGCAGACCAGCAGTGAAGTTGAGCGCTACAACTCGGACGAGCTGAGCGGCGATGAAATGCCAGACCGCAGCTTCCTGTTCAATTTCGAAAGCGGTCCGACGGTCGTGGATGGCGCCACCGACTGGCTGGCCGATTTCATGCGGCAGCAGAAGATTAACGCGACCTTCTTTGTCCTTGGCAAGAACCTGCAAGGCCGTATTGACAGTAGCTCGCCCCAGGCATTGCAGGCCCTCTACCGCCAGCAGTGTGTCGGGGTGCAGGGCTGGGAATATCGATCTCACGCCCACTGGAACGACTGGCAGAACTCCATCGAGCGCACCACGGCCCTGGCGCAGCAAATGTTGCCGGATGATTTTGTCCCGCTGTTTCGTCCACCTTACGGACACCGTCGGGCTGACAGCGCACAGTTCTTCCGCGATCAGCAACTGCGTGTCTCACTGTGGAATATCGATTCTCAGGACGGGACCGGACGCATCAGCGCTGAACAGACCGCGCACCGGGTGCTGACCCTGATGCTGCTCTGGCGTCGAGGCAACATCGTTTTCCATGACACCACCGACAGGGCGCAACAGGCGGTTCCATGGCTGATGGCCAACACCTCGCAGAGCGGTATTTCATGGGAAGACTGTCATGTCTATCCGCAGCAACTGCCTGGCGATGCCGATCAGGACGAGCCCAGGGATGAGGACAACGATGAGGCGGCCAAAGAGCAGCCCGCCGATCAGACGCAGCCGTCCGTTGATCAGGCTCAAATGCCCGGAAATCAAGGGGAAGAAGGAAAGTAGAAAGCAGGATCGGTCAGAATTTACGAAGGATTCTCGCCGCCCCGGCTTTCGACTGTAAACGCGTGACAAGCATCCGCCAAGGGCTATTCGTCATGCTGTTAAATAAACTTTGAATTCCAATCAAAACGCTTTTTCATGTCATGGGTTTGCGGTATTACGACAACAGACCGCCGAACCCTGCAACACAGGTGGCGTCCCCAGACCCCACTTTGCGCAATTCTCTCCTGCCTTAAGGGGAGTGTTGGCGGCCTTTTCGTGGCGCAGCATCGCTGTGTGTTGCGTTATCTGGCTTCTACAAAGGTGAGCAGAGTATGGATGACCACGGACGCACCCCTTCCTCTAACCAGCCAATCCTTTATGTGCTCGATACCAACGTTCTGATTCACGATCCAAACGCACTGCTGAATTTCGAAGAACACCACGTCGCAATCCCCATGACCGTTCTGGAAGAACTGGACAAGCTTAAAGCGGGCAAGCACTCGGTCGCCGCGGAATGCCGCCAGGCTATCCGGCTGATCGACAAGACACTGGGCGAAGCGACCCCGGAGGAGGTCGAACAAGGCGTACCGATCGATCGCGGTACAGGCGTTTTCAAGGGTTACCTGTCCATCCTGATGAGCAAGCGTGAAGAGCCCAACAGTCTTCTGCCCGAACACCTGAACGACAACATCATCATCAATCAATTGATCGACCTGCACGCGCGCCAAAAGGAAGTGCGCATTGTGCTGGTCACCAAAGACATCAACATGCGCCTCAAGGCACGCGCCTGCGGCATCGAGGCCGAGGATTACAGCACCGACCAATTGGTCGATGACGTGTCGATGCTGTCGCGCGGCTACCACACCATGACCGGTTCTTTCTGGGACCGCGTAAGCAAGGTCGACACCCGCCAGGACCATGGCCGTACCTGGCATAAAGTACAGATGGCCGAGCAAATCCCGGCGGTTCACCTCAACGAGTTCATCATCGACGAGCAGGGTTTTGTCGGTTGGGTCAAGGGTGTCAAACCCGATGAATTGCTGCTGCTGGACATGCATCAGGAGCCGCTGCTGCATCAGGAGGCCTGGGGCCTGAAACCTCGCGATATCTATCAGGGGCTGGCGTTGTTCGCGCTGCTCGATCCGGATATTCATCTGGTCAACCTGTCTGGCGCTGCAGGCTCGGGCAAGACCATTCTCGCGCTGGCCGCTGCCATCGAGCAGACCATGGTCAGTAAGCGCTACCGCCGCATCATCGCGACCCGCAGCGTGCAAGGGCTCGACCAGGAGATCGGCTTCCTGCCCGGCACCGAGGCGGAGAAGATGGAGCCGTGGCTGGGCGCGATCACCGACAACCTGGAAGCGCTGCACATGGACGATGAAAACACCCATGGCAGTGTCGATTACATCCTCAGCAAGGTGCCGTTGCAGTTCAAATCACTCAACTACATTCGAGGCCGCAGTTTCCAGCAAAGTCTGATCCTGATCGACGAATGCCAGAACCTCACGCCGCACCAGATGAAAACCATCATCACCCGTGCCGGCGCCGGTTCCAAAGTGGTCTGCCTGGGTAACCTGGCGCAGATCGATACCCCCTACCTGTCGGCCACCAGTTCGGGCCTCACCTACCTGACGGAGCGCTTCAAGGACTTCCCCAATGGCGTGCACATCACCCTGCAAGGGGTTCCACGCTCGATCCTGGCCGAGTACGCGGAGAGCCATCTTTAAGTAAAAGCGTCGAGTGCCAAGCTGCAGGCTTGAAGCGATGGTCCGGCGAACGGCTGTAGCTTTTGGCTTGTAGCTTGCTGTTGTAACTCCCTACAATCGTGGCTCCTGTCCAGGAGTCATCCCGTGCTCACTCATCTCGATTCCCAAGGTCGCGCCAACATGGTCGACGTCACTGAAAAAACCGTGACGTCCCGTGAAGCCGTGGCCGAAGCGCGCGTGCGCATGCTTCCCGAAACCCTGCAAATGATCGCCGCCGGTGGCCATCCGAAAGGCGATGTGTTCGCCGTGGCACGGATCGCCGGGATTCAGGCTGCGAAAAAAACCAGCGATTTGATCCCGCTTTGCCATCCGCTGATGCTGACCAGCGTCAGGGTCGAGCTCAATGCCGAGGGCACCGACACCGTACACATCGTGGCCCGCTGCCGACTTTCCGGGCAGACCGGCGTGGAAATGGAAGCGCTCACCGCCGCCAGCGTCGCGGCGCTGACCATTTACGACATGTGCAAGGCGGTGGACCGCGGTATCGTCATCGAGCACGTGCGGTTGCTGGAAAAAATCGGCGGCAAGAGCGGGCATTTCGTGGCTGACGACAAGGCAGGTGGCCAGTGACTATTCATGTTCAGGTTCAATTCTTCGCCCGCTTTCGCGAAACCCTGGGCACTGAAAGCGAAAACCTCGAAGGCAGCTTCGCCACGGTCGATGCCGTGCGCCAGCATCTGCTGCAGCGCGGCGGTGTGTGGGAAGTGCTGAGCGAGCAGAGCATCATGTGCGCCCGCAATCAGGCACTCTGCTCACTGGACGAGCCGGTCGAGCCCGGTGACGAAGTGGCGTTCTTTCCGACCGTGACCGGAGGCTGAGCATGGCCGTTCGTGTGCAGGCCGCAGCGTTCGACCCGGGCGCCGAAGTCAATGCGATGCATAACGCTAACGTGGGTGTCGGAGCGGTGGTGAGCTTTGTCGGGTACGTTCGGGACTTCAATGATGGCCGGGAAGTGTCGGGCATGTTTCTGGAGCACTACCCGGGGATGACCGAAAAGGCGCTGACCAGGATCGTCGACGAAGCACAGCAACGCTGGCCTTTGTTAAAGATCGAGGTACTGCATCGTGTAGGCGCACTTGAGCCGGGAGAGCCGATTGTCTTTGTCGCGGTTGCCAGCGCTCATCGGCAGGCGGCATTCGAGGCCTGCGATTTCGTGATGGATTATCTGAAGACCCGTGCGCCGTTCTGGAAGAAAGAAAACACATCCGATGGGCCACGTTGGGTCGAAGGGCGGGACAGCGATCATCAGGCAGCCGATCGCTGGAAATAATGGCGGTTTGGTCTGTTGCGCCGAACGCATAACACGGTGGGAGCGAATTCATTCGCGATAGGTCGATACAGCCGATAAGTATTTCCCGGCAGATCCACCCCATCGCCAATGAATCGCTCCCACAGGTTGGATTCAGCAGCGTATTTGGAGCCTGAGCAGGATCACTCCGCAGCAGGCTGCTCTTTGGGCTGACGCACCACGGCCCGCAACAGCTCGGTCGGCGGCATTTCGCAGCTGATCTTGCGGCCCAGTTTCTCCTCGATCGAAGGCAGCTGATACGAGTCGTCTTCGCCCGCAAAGCTGATCGACACGCCGTCCGCGCCAGCGCGACCGGTGCGGCCAATGCGGTGCACGTAGTCGTCCGGCACTTCCGGCAGGGTGAAGTTGATCACGTGACTGATGCCATCGATGTGAATGCCGCGACCGGCAACATCCGTTGCCACCAACACACGAATCTTGCCTTCGCGAAAGCCCTCCAGGGTCTTGATGCGCTTATGCTGCGGGACATCGCCGGATAACTGCGCAGCGTTGACGCCATCGCGCACCAGGCGCTCTTCGATGCGGCGCACTTCATCCTTGCGGTTGGCAAACACCATCACCCGCGACCAGCCGTTGTCGTTGATCAGGTTGAACAGCAGCTTGTATTTGTCCGCCGCCGCCACGGCATAGATGTGCTGTTCGACATTGTCGCTGGCCACGTTCTCGGACTCGATCTCGACGATCGCAGGGTCAGTGGTCCACTGCTTGGCCAGGTTCATCACGTCCTCGGTGAACGTCGCCGAGAACAGCAGCGTCTGACGCTCCCCTTTGTGCGGAGTCTGACGGATGATCGAGCGCACTTGAGGGATGAAACCCATGTCCAGCATGCGGTCTGCTTCGTCCAGTACCATCACCTCGACCATGTCCAGGTGCACTTCGCCGCGCTGGTTGAAGTCCAGCAAACGGCCGGGGGTGGCTACCAGGATGTCGCAGTGACGGGCTTCGAGCTGCTTGAGCTGTTTGTCGAAATCCATGCCGCCGACGAACGTCATGACGTTGAGGTCGGTGTATTTGGTCAACGCCTCAGCATCCTTGGCGATCTGCACCACCAGTTCACGGGTCGGCGCAATAATCAGCGCACGGGGTTCGCCCATGTAGCGCTCTTTCGGCGGCGGAGTCTGGGTCAGCTGGGTGATGATCGAAATCAGAAACGCGGCGGTCTTACCAGTGCCGGTTTGCGCGCGGCCGATCGCATCCTTGCCCTTGAGGGTGAAGCCCAATACGCCTGCCTGAATGGGCGTGCAATACGGAAAGCCCAGGTCCTGAATGGCGTGCATAAGCTCTGGCGCCAGCGGGAAATCATGGAAGCGGGTCTTGCCTTCCGCAGGCTCGACCGCGAACTCATCAACGGTCCAGGGCGCTATGACGGGCTTGGGCGCGCGTTCGCGGCGTGGGCGTTCGGCCCTTGGGCGTGACGGTGCAGGCTGGCTGAGGGGTTCTGGTTCTGCTGCGGGCGCAACAGGGGTGATGGTTTCCCGGTAAGAGCTTTCGGCCGGACTCTTGGAAAGGGGGAGAGGAGCAGCTGGCGCGAGCGGCTCAGCCTCGCTTTTACCGAACATTTTTTTAAGTGCTTTGAGCACGGTCATCTCATCGATTGATTAAGGAATGTACGCCGGGCAGTGTAAAGCAAGAACCCGGCGCGGCGTAGTGCCCTACCAAATCCGCCAGACAAAGGAAAGGGGCAAATCAGCTGCTCAACGCAGCCGATCCCCGAGCCAGACGCCTATGTCGGCAATTTCCTGCGGTAACACTTCGTGGCCCATTGGGTACTCCTGCCATGTGGCGGTGACGCCCTGGGCTTTCAGGTGTTCGTAAGCGGTGCGCCCCATGGCGTTCTGTACCACTTCGTCGTAATGCCCATGCAAGCAATACACCGGAATGCGCTGCTGACTGGCCGAAAGGCTCATTTCATCGCTGAACGACGGTGCGTAGGTGGAGAGCGCGAGCACGCCGCCCAAAGGACCCTGCCAGCGCAGAAAAGCGGTATGCAGCACGACCGCGCCGCCTTGTGAGAAGCCTGCGAGAAAAATTCTGGCAGGGTCAATGCCACTGTCCCGCTGCGCTTCGATCAGCGAAAGAATGCGCTGGGCCGAGCCTTCCAGTTGATCACTATCAATGGCACGGGCCGGACTCATGGCCTTGATGTCGTACCAGCTTGGCATCTCATAGCCGCCGTTGATGGTGACGGCGCGGGTCGCAGCCTGGGGGAGAATGAAGCGCGTGCTGAGCAGCGACTGCTGCAACGCTTCGGCAACGGGCAGGAAGTCGTAACGGTCTGCCCCGAGGCCGTGCAGCCATATAACGCAGGCGTCAGCCGCTTTTTCAGGCTCGATGATCAAGGGTTCAGTCATGTGCGCTCCATTTGTGTGCGACCGCTCCAGCGGCGTGCTTCAGAGCGGTGCGAAGACTTGGTCGGGGGTGAAAGAAGATGTCGCAAGGTTACAAGTTTTGGCCTTGACCTGTCGCTAATTCGAGTTTGCCACCATGGTGGTACGGGCTTTGCTACGAATCTGTCGGAGTGAAGGCGCTCACCCCGGCGGTAACACTACTGGGCTATCAACCACGCAGCCTATTGTTACGCCGGGGCAGCACGGAGTCCATCGACAGGATCTCCGGCACGATTCGCCTTGAGCCGTGGGTTCAGGGACATCATGGGGCTTCAGTCCATTTGGCCCGAACAAGCCGATCATACGGCGACGAGACGCCAGGTGCCGGTCTCGGATTCAGGCCTTGCGTCGTCTGACCCAAAAACAAGCCAGCACGGGTCATGAATGCCTCACAAGGGTGCGACGGGCTGAAGCTCCCACACAACAAAGAGCAAACTGGAGGTTTGAATGAAGATGTTGAAATCCACCCTGGCTGTAGTGGCCGCCACGGCAGCGCTCGGTTTGACCGGTTTCGCTCAAGCAGGCACGAAACTGGATGCCATTCAGAAGAAAGGCTTCATTCAGTGCGGCGTGAGCGACGGTCTGCCAGGCTTCTCGGTACCTGATAAGGACGGCACCATCGGAGGTATCGACGCGGACTTCTGTCGTGCTGTGGCAGCTGCCGTTTTTGGCGACGCGAAAAAGGTCAAGTTCAGTCAGCTGAACGCCAAAGAGCGTTTCACCGCGCTGCAATCGGGCGAGATCGACATCCTGTCGCGTAACACCACCTGGACCAGCTCCCGCGATGCGAGCATGGGCCTTGAGTTTCCTGGCTTTGTGACCTACTACGACGGCGTTGGCTTCCTGGCCAACAGCAAGCTGGGCGTGAAAAGTGCCAAGGAACTGGACGGCGCGACGATCTGTATTCAGGCCGGTACCACTACCGAACTGAACGTGTCCGACTACTTCCGCGCCAACAACCTCAAGTACACCCCGATCACCTTCGACACCTCCGATGAAAGCGCCAAGTCGCTGGAATCCGGTCGATGCGACGTGCTCACTTCCGACAAATCGCAACTCTACGCACAACGCTCCAAGCTGGCCTCGCCGAACGACTACGTCGTCCTTCCTGAAACCATCTCCAAAGAACCGCTGGCGCCTGTTGTCGCCCGTGGCGATGACGAGTGGACCGCTATCGTTCGTTGGGTTGGCTACGCACTGCTGAACACCGAAGAAGCCGGCATTACGTCCAAAAACGTCGAATCCGAAGCCAAATCCACCAAGAACCCCGACGTAGCGCGTTTGTTGGGTGCCGACGGTGACTACGGTCCGCAGCTGAAACTGCCGAAGGACTGGGTCGTCAAGATCGTGGCTCAAGTAGGTAACTACGGCGAAATCTTCGAGAAGAACCTGGGTAAAGGCACTTCTCTGAAAATCGACCGTGGCCAGAATGCCCTGTGGACCAACGGCGGCATTCAATACGCGCCACCGGTGCGTTGATTGACCTGCGTCCGGCTGCCTGATCTGCAGCCGGGCGCTTCGTTGTATTTCTTCTGGGGCACTCCATGCAAAATCAAATCAGCGCACCCAAGCCGAGGCTAACCCTCAGCGATCCGAAAGTGCGTGCGTGGCTATTTCAGATAATCACGGTTATCGCAGTAGTCGCGATGGGTTGGTATCTGTTCGATAACACTCAAACCAACCTGCAACATCGGGGCATCACTTCAGGTTTCGGCTTCCTTGAAAACAGTGCCGGTTTCGGCATCGCGCAGCACCTGATTCCCTTCAAGGAATCGGACTCGTACGCGCGGGTTTTCCTCATCGGCTTGCTCAACACGCTGCTGGTGACGTTCATCGGCGTGATTCTCGCGACCCTGCTCGGCTTCATCGTCGGCGTGGCGCGTCTGTCCAACAACTGGATCATCAACAAGCTGGCGACGGTTTACGTCGAAGTGTTCCGTAACATTCCGCCGCTGCTGCAGATCCTGTTCTGGTATTTCGCTGTGTTCCTGACGTTACCGGGCCCACGGGCCGCGCACGGGTTCATGGGGTCGTTCTTCGTCAGCAGTCGTGGCCTGAACATGCCGGCAGCCATCGCCACCGATGCCGCCTGGCCGTTCGTGATCAGCATCGTGCTGGCGATCGTCGCCATTGTGTTCATGACCCGATGGGCGAACAAGCGCTTCGAAGCCACAGGCGTTCCGTTCCACAAGTTCTGGGCCGGTCTTGCGCTGCTCATCATGATCCCGGCGCTGTGTGCGCTGACCTTTGGGGCGCCGGTGCATTGGGAATTGCCCGAGCTCAAGGGGTTTAACTTCGTCGGCGGTTGGGTGTTGATTCCCGAGCTTTTGGCCTTGACCCTGGCATTGACGGTCTACACCGCAGCGTTCATCGCCGAAATCGTGCGTTCGGGCATCAAGTCGGTCAGCCACGGCCAGACGGAAGCTGCGCGTTCGCTGGGCCTGCGTCCGGGACCGACCCTGCGCAAGGTCATCATCCCGCAAGCCTTGCGGGTGATCATTCCGCCGTTGACCAGCCAATACCTGAACCTGGCGAAGAACTCTTCACTGGCTGCCGGTATCGGTTATCCGGAAATGGTTTCGCTGTTCGCCGGCACCGTACTGAACCAGACCGGGCAGGCCATCGAAGTCATTGCCATCACCATGAGCGTGTACCTGGCGATCAGTATCAGCATTTCCCTGCTGATGAACGCGTACAACAAGCGCATTGCGCTGATCGAGCGGTGAGGAAACGCGCATGACATCTCATATCTTCAAACCCGATATGCCACCGCCGGGAAAAGTCTTCGGCCCCGTGGCATGGGTGCGCCAGAACCTGTTCTCGAGCTGGATCAACACGCTGTTGACCCTGTTCGCGGTCTATCTGATCTGGCTGATCGTTCCGCCCCTGCTGGGCTGGTCGCTGTTCGACGCCAATTGGGTCGGCACCACGCGCGCTGATTGCACCAAAGCAGGGGCCTGCTGGGTGTTCATCGAGCAGCGCTTCGGTCAGTTCATGTACGGCTATTACCCACAGGCACTGCGCTGGAGGGTCGACCTGACCGTATGGCTGGCGATCATCGGCGCCGCGCCTTTGTTCATCAAGGCCATGCCACGCAAGGCGATCTACGGCCTGAGCTTTCTGGTGATCTACCCGATTGTCGCCTTCTTCCTGCTCCACGGCGGGATTTTCGGTTTGACCGAAGTGGCGACCAGTCAATGGGGCGGTCTGATGCTGACGTTGGTCATCGCGACCGTAGGCATCGCCGGTGCGCTGCCGCTGGGCGTGGTTCTGGCGCTGGGGCGTCGTTCCGACATGCCGGCGATTCGCGTGCTCTGCGTGACCTTCATCGAGTTCTGGCGCGGCGTTCCGCTGATCACCGTGCTGTTCATGTCCTCGGTGATGCTGCCGCTGTTCCTGCCCGAAGGCATGAATTTCGACAAACTGCTGCGCGCCCTGATCGGCGTGATCATGTTCCAGTCGGCCTACGTGGCCGAAGTGGTGCGTGGCGGCATGCAGGCCATTCCCAAGGGCCAGTACGAAGCGGCTGCGGCCATGGGCCTGGGTTACTGGCGCCGCATGGGCCTGGTGATTCTGCCGCAAGCCTTGAAGCTGGTGATTCCCGGCCTGGTGAACACGGTGATTGCGTTGTTCAAGGACACCAGCCTTGTGATCATCATCGGCCTGTTCGATCTGCTCAATAGCGTCAAGCAAGCTGCCGCCGACCCCAACTGGCTCGGCATGGCGACCGAGGGTTACGTCTTTGCGGCCCTGGTGTTCTGGATCTTCTGTTTCGGCATGTCCCGCTACTCCATGCACCTGGAGCGTAAGTTGGACACAGGCCACAAGCGTTAGGAGTGTTGTGATGATTGAAGCTGTCAGTAAACCGCTGGGCGCCGAAGGCATGATCCGCATGGAGGGCGTACACAAGTGGTACGGCCAGTTCCACGTGTTGAAAGACATCAACCTGAACGTGCGTCAGGGCGAGCGTATCGTGCTGTGCGGCCCGTCGGGTTCGGGCAAGTCGACCACCATCCGCTGCCTCAACCGCCTGGAAGAGCATCAGCAGGGTCGCATCATCGTCGATGGCACCGAGCTGACGTCGGATTTGAAGCAGATCGAAACCATCCGTCGTGAAGTCGGCATGGTGTTCCAGCACTTCAACCTGTTTCCGCACCTGACCATCCTGCAGAACTGCACGCTGGCGCCGATGTGGGTGCGCAAGATGCCAAAGAAAAAGGCCGAAGAAATCGCCATGCACTACCTGGAGCGTGTACGTATTCCAGAGCAAGCGCATAAATACCCCGGACAATTGTCTGGCGGCCAGCAACAGCGTGTGGCCATCGCCCGCGCCCTGTGCATGAAGCCCAAAATCATGCTGTTCGACGAGCCTACCTCGGCCCTCGACCCGGAAATGGTCAAAGAGGTGCTCGACACCATGGTCGGTCTGGCTGAAGAAGGCATGACCATGCTCTGCGTGACCCACGAAATGGGCTTCGCCCGTACCGTGGCCAACCGCGTGATCTTCATGGACAAAGGCGAGATCGTCGAACAGGCCGCGCCCAACGACTTCTTCGACAACCCGCAAAGCGACCGCACCCGATTGTTCCTCAGTCAGATCCTGCACTGATCCGTTCGCTGCTTCATTAAAGAACCCGGGCCGCGTGTCCGGGTTTTTTATGCCTGACGGTACGACTGCTTTGCACGGGCGACCCACGGCTATAGGCGTGAGCTCGCTCATGAAGAGGGCATTACCGCTCACGCAGCTCCACCGCCTGAACGTCACTCTTCGTAGGCAAACTCATTTCCGCCGTTGGTCCCGTCCTTCGGACTTCTCGCTAAAACTGTACGCAATCCCCGCAAAACTTGTGTTCCCTGACGTTCTCCAACAGGATTGCATCTTTGCGCAATGCGCTGTTACATCCTGCCCCCACGAGAATCCCATGACGACCAAGGCGCCACCGGCGAGCGACACGCTACCCCATTCCCCGAAACATCACGAAATCGACGAATTGCTGATCGACGCAGAGGCTGATGACGAGCAGGTTCAACAGCATCATCCGGTGCTGAGGAGGCCGTGGTTTTTGCTGCTCGGGCTGGTGCTGGTGGCTTTGAACCTGCGCCCGGCGCTTTCGAGCATGGCGCCGTTGCTCAGTGAAGTGTCGGCGAGCCTCGGGCTGTCCGCGGCCAGGGCAGGCCTACTGACGACACTGCCGGTGCTGTGCCTGGGGCTGTTCGCGCCTTTGGCGCCGGTGCTGGCGCGTCGGTTCGGCAGTGAGCGTGTGGTGTTGGGCATCCTGATGACCCTGACGTGCGGGATCCTGCTGCGCAGTTCGTTCGGCCAGGTGGGCTTGTTCGCGGGCAGCATTATGGCCGGAGCGAGCATCGGCATCATCGGTGTGCTGTTGCCGGGCATCGTCAAACGTGATTTTGCCAAACAGGCGGGCACCATGACTGGCGTCTACACCATGGCGCTGTGTCTGGGCGCGGCGGTGGCCGCAGGCTCGACCGTGCCGCTGAGTCAGCACTTTGACGACAGCTGGGCCATTGGCCTGGGGTTCTGGATCGTTCCGGCGCTGCTCGCTGCCGTCTTCTGGTGGCCGCAGACACGTCAAAGTCACGGCCAGCATCAGGCTGCCTATCGGGTACGTGGGTTGCGCCGTGACCGTCTGGCCTGGCAAGTGACGGTCTATATGGGGCTGCAATCTTCGCTGGCCTACATCGTGTTTGGCTGGCTGCCGTCGATTCTTATCGGTCGAGGCCTGACACCAACCGAGGCGGGCCTGCTGCTGTCGGGCTCAATCATGGTGCAGTTGCTCAGCTCACTCGCCACGCCATGGCTGGCGACCCGTGGAAAGGATCAGCGTCTGGCGATTGTCCTGGTCATGGTGCTCACCCTGGGCGGTCTGTTCGGTTGCTTGTACGCGCCGGTGAGTCAGCTCTGGGGATGGGGCATCATGCTGGGTCTGGGGCAGGGCGGCACTTTCAGCCTGGCATTGACGTTGATCGTGCTGCGCTCACGCGACTCCCACGTTGCGGCCAATCTGTCGAGCATGGCCCAGGGCTTCGGTTACACGCTGGCTTCCCTTGGGCCGCTTGCGGTGGGTCTGGTGCATGACTGGACCGGAAGCTGGAACCCGGTAGGCTGGATTTTCGGCGTTATCGGCATCGCCGCCATCGTTGCAGGCCTGGGCGCCGGGCGTGCACTTTATGTGGGTGTGACCAGCGAGAAAGTGTGACTCCGGCGATGGCGGAGCGGTGAACAACGACATTCAAGCGCGCCTCGTCTTTCGCGACCGCTTTTGTCTTTGGCGCTGGCGCGTCAGGCATTCGGTGTCAAAGGCGCGCTGCTGGGCTGGACGTCGGTTGTACGGGAAGGGTGAAGGCTTTTGAATCAGGCCGCTTACCCTCTGCTAGAATCGCCGCTCTCATGCTTTCAAAACCGTGATGCCCTATGAATGACACTGCCCTCGTCGCCACTGTGGCTGATGAAATCGTTACGCCAAAGCCCTGGTTTGTGTATCTGGTGCGTGCGGCGAACGGCTCGTTGTACTGCGGCATCAGCGATGACCCGCACAAGCGTTTCGCCAAGCACCAAAGCGGCAAGGGCGCGCGATTCTTCCATTCCAGTCCGGCGGTGGCATTGGTGTACGTGCAGACCCTTGAGAGCAAAGGGGCGGCATTGCGTCAGGAGCTGGCGATCAAGAAGCTCAGTAAGGCGGCCAAGGAACGGCTGGTCACGACCCAGCGATAGCCTGGTCCTCCACGTGATAAGAGAATGGCTGGCGTGCCTGATAGTCGAGGCGAACGATTGGTACCGTATTGCCATTGGCGGCGAGTTTCCTCTGAAAGTTTCGCGCCGCCTCCAACCCTTCTTCGCGTGAGGGCGCGTAGAGAAACACCGCCGGGATGTAGTCTTTCAAGGAGTAACCGTCATCCACGGTGGCCATGATCAGTTCATTCCAGATGAAGTCCAGTGACGGGTAAAGCGGGGCGATGGCAAGGGCGTTATTCCAGCCGGTCTGGCTGTCCACGTTCCATGAGCACTGATTGTGGGTATCGCCTGCCTGCAGGTCGCCGGTGTACTCGACCCACTCTGCGACCGTTCTGATTCCGATGTCTTCACAAGACCCCCAGGCATAGGCGGCATTGCGGTGGGGTACGCCCGGCTGCGGATACACGGCTTGCGTAGTGGGCTTGCTGCCCTGACGACCACAGCCATTGTGGCGCATGTTGCCGCTTGTCGACGCGTCAAACGGATAGAGGCAGATCAATCCTGCGTCGTAGCCGGGCAGACCGTATCGTTCTCCCTCTTTGGCGTTGCGCAAAATAAAGCCCGACGGATTGAGCATCGTGCCGGGGTGCATGTCCTTGCGAATCCATGAAAAGGCAGCGCCACCCTGGGCAATCGCACCGGGGCTGGAGGTCCAGGGCAGGTAATCTCCATCTGATGTTGCCCTGATCAACAGCCCGCTGCAGTAGTAGTGGCCACGGGGGAGGTCGGTGCCAATCTCACGGCAGTCCTTCTGATCATCGTTATAGAGTCGATTAAGGGAGGCCACGACCTCTTCTGGCGACTGTGCAATGTGCGAAGTCTGCAGAGCTGTCGCAATGCCCGGGGCATGTGGGGTTGACGGGGCTGATGAGCAGCCCTGAAGTAACAGGCAAAACGCCAGATGGATGCAGATCATCTTCATGATGGGTGGCTCCTTCCATTGAAAAACCAAGCCTAGCCGGCCCAGCGTTTATATGGGTGTTACCGCGATAACGTGTTGCGATAAGACCGCCGGCCTTTATCGCGAGCCTCTGAATTGGCAGCGTCGTCACTCGACGCCCCTTCAAGGACCTTCTAGGCTGATCGCTTCCCGGACGAGGCTTCGAGCGCAAATGTCAGCATTGATCCTGCATCACTACCCAACCTCCCCGTTCGCCGAAAAGGCGCGTCTGATGCTCGGTTTCAAAGGGCTTTCGTGGCGCTCGGTGGTTATCCCGTCGATCTTGCCAAAGCCCGACCTTACCGCACTCACTGGTGGGTACCGCAAGACGCCAGTGCTGCAGGTCGGCGCGGATATTTATTGCGACAGCGCGCTGATTGCTCGTCGTCTTGAGGCTGAAAAGTCCTCGCCATCCTTTTATCCCGAAGGTCAGGAATTCACCTCCGCGGGCCTGGCGAGCTGGGCAGACTCGGTGCTGTTCCTGCATGCCGTCAGCCTGGTGTTTCAGCCGGCATCACTGGCGGTGCGTTTCGCCAAAGTACCGCCTGACGCGGCGAAAGCCTTCGTCGCTGACCGCTCGGCCTTCTTTGAAGGCGGCAGCGCAACGCGCCTGCCATTGGAGTTGGCGCAGCATCAATGGCCAACCTTAATGAGTCGTTTGCAGACCCAGTTGGAACGTAATGGCGACTTCCTGCTGGGCGTGCCGTCGATTGCCGACTTTTCGGCGGCACACACCTTGTGGTTTCTTAAACAGACGCCCGTCACCGCCCCCTATGTAGACGATTACCCAGCCGTGCTGGCGTGGTATCAGCGGCTCAGCGGTTTTGGTCATGGCGCTGCCAGCGAGCAGAGCTCCACCGAGGCGATTGAGATTGCGCGCAACGCCACGCCCGCGCCTCTTCCGGGCGAAGCTTTCAGCGACCCGAATGGATTCGCATTGGGGGAAAGGGTCGGTGTGTCGGCCGTGGACTACGGTGTGGACCCGGTAGAGGGCGAGCTGCTGTTCAACGGCCGCGAGGAAATCATCCTGCGTCGTGAGGATCCGCGCGCAGGCATCGTGCATGTGCACTTTCCGCGCTATGGCTTTCGGCTCGACAAGCGCTGAGTTACTTCAGCGCTGCCAGGATCTCTTCTGGTGAGAACCCTCTGATCAATGTGCCGTTCACGTCGATCAGAGGGATGCCACGGCCACCCAGCGCCTCGTAGGCTGTGCGGCCTTCCTTGGACTTTTCGATGTCGAACTCGGTGTAGGGTATGCCCTTGCTGTCCAGAAAGCGCCGCGTCTGCTTGCAGTAGCCGCACCAGTCGGTGGCGTACAGCGTGACTTTCGCGTTCGCCTGAACCTGTGCCGACACAGCGGAGGAGGGATGGACGACGTTCTCGATCTTGCCCCAGTTCTGGTACACGACAACCACCAGCATGATCAGCGCAAATTTCTTGAGAGTGCGTATCAGCATGGCGATCAGCGCCGCTTCAACTGGTCGGTCAATTGAGTCGGCAAGCCCTTAATGATCAGGGTGCCTTTTTCTTCGTCGTACTCGATCTTGTCGCCCAGCAAGTGCGCTTCGAAGCTGATCGACAAACCCTCGGCGCGACCGGTAAAACGTCGGAACTGGTTCAGCGTGCGCTTATCGGCAGGGATTTCCGGCGACAGGCCGTAATCCTTGTTGCGGATGTGCTCGTAGAACGCACGCGGGCGGTCTTCGTCAATCAGGCCGGAGAGTTCTTCCAGCGCGATGGGCTCACCCATCTTGCTCTGGCTGCTGGCGTAGTCGACAAGGGCCTTGGTTTTCTCGCGGGTGGACTCTTCAGGCAAGTCTTCGCTCTCGACGAAATCGCTGAAGGCTTTGAGCAGGGTGCGGGTTTCGCCGGGGCCGTCGACGCCTTCCTGGCAGCCGATGAAGTCACGGAAGTACTCGGACACCTTCTTTCCGTTCTTGCCTTTGATGAACGAGATGTACTGCTTGGATGCCTTGTTGTTCTGCCACTCGGAGATGTTGATCCGAGCGGCCAGATGCAGCTGGCCCAGGTCCAGATGCCGTGACGGTGTAACATCCAGCGCCTCATTGACCGCCACACCTTCGCTGTGATGCAGCAGGGCGATGGCCAGGTATTCGGTCATGCCCTGTTGGTAGTGGGCAAACAGTACGTGGCCGCCAACCGACAGGTTGGACTCCTCCATCAGCTTCTGCAGGTGCTCGACCGCGACGCGGCTGAAAGCGGTGAAGTCCTTGCTTTGGTCCACGTATTCCTTCAGCCAGCCGCTGAACGGGTGAGCGCCGGATTCGGGGTGGAACAAACCCCAGGCCTTGCCTTGTTTGGCGTTATAGCTCTCGTTGAGGTCGGCCAGCATGTTCTCGATGGCCTGGGACTCCGCGAGTTCGGAATCTCGGGCGTGAAGAACTGCGGGCGTACCGTCGGGTTTCTTCTCGATCAGGTGAACGATGGCATGACGAATCGGCATTGATTTCTCGGCTGCTGAAGTGGAACTGAACGGGTGCAAGCTTGGCCCGTGGAAAGTCGGCCAGTGTACCCCACACCGCCTTTGAGCGCGCTGGAGAGGCCTGAAACAGGGCTTCATACCCATTAATATGACTTTTTTGCGCCGCAATCGTAATAAAGCTGACCAAATGGGCAGTCAGGTGCGGATATTTGCCCGGCTCTGTGCTAGTTTTGCCCGGTCTTGCGCACCTGAACGCGCCAAGCATGCAGTTTGTGGGCGTTTGGCCGAACCAAAGGCCAATTTCAGTATCTACATTTCGCGTCTGTGCACACGCTGCAAACCATATGAATTTGATAGGGAAGGAACACCACCATGGCTCTGACTAAAGACCAATTGATCGCCGATATCGCAGAAGCTATCGACGCGCCTAAAACCACCGCGCGCAACGCTCTCGACCAATTGGGCCAAATCGTCGCCGACCAACTGGAAAATGGCGGCGAGATCACCCTGCCAGGTATCGGTAAGCTGAAAGTGACCGAGCGTCCTGCCCGTACCGGCCGTAACCCTTCGACTGGCGCTGCCATCGAAATCGCTGCCAAGAAAGTGATCAAGCTGGTTGTGGCTAAAGGCCTGACTGACGCAGTCAACAAGTAAGCGAACACGCTGCCTGTTTGAGAACCGTGTGACGGAGCGATCCGGACACGGTTTTTTTATGCCTGCGAGTTGGAATGCAAGCCACTCTTGCGGCAAGAATCAGCATGGTTTTCATTTAGAGCCCGGCGCCCGGCGCCCATCGCTCCGCTCGCCATGCCGCCTGCTGCGCCTTGTCCTGAAATGTCCAGGCGACGAAGCGGCTCTGTTTCTGGCCTTGCGACATTTCCACGACTCGACTTTCCACCGCCCCCACTTTCTTTAGCGTGCTCTGAATCTGCGGCAGGTTCGAGGCCTTGGACACCAGCGTGCTGAACCACAGCACCTGAGCCGGCACTTTGGCGCTCTCTGCAATCAGTTGCGCGACGAAACGCGCTTCACCGCCTTCGCACCACAATTCAGATGCCTGGCCACCGAAGTTCAGCACCGGCAGTTTGCGCTTGGGATCGGCTTTGCCCAATGCACGCCATTTGCGCTGGCTGCCGCGCAGGGCCTCATCGGCGGACGCATGGAAGGGCGGGTTGCACAGGCTGATGTCGAAGCGCTCGTCGGCCAGCAGCAGCTCCACAAGGATGTGCTTGCGCTCGTTCTGCTGGCGCAGGCTGATGGCCTTGCCCAAATTGTTCGCCTTGACGATGGTCGAAGCTGAGGCCAATGCCAGCTTGTCGATATCCGAACCCAGGAAGTGCCAGCCGTACTCACCGTTGCCAATCAGCGGATAGACGCAGTTGGCGCCGGTCCCGACGTCCAGCGCCCTGATCGCTGCGCCGCGAGGGATGACCCCGTCGTTTTGCTCGGCCAGCAGGTCGGCGAGAAAGTGCAGGTAATCGGCACGGCCAGGAATCGGCGGGCACAGATAGTCTGCCGGTATGTCCCAGTGAGCGATGCCGTAGAAAGCCTTGAGCAACGCACGGTTGAATACCCGAACGGCCGCCGGATTGGCGAAGTCGATGCTTTCCTTGCCATAGGGGTTGGTGATCACGAACTTGCCCAGCTCAGGGCTGCTCTTGATCAGGCGCGGGAAGTCGTAATGGCCCTGATGGCGATTGCGCGGGTGCAGGCTGGCTTTTTCTCGCGGCTCGGCGTTCGTCTTATTGGGTGCGCACGCTGTTGCGGGCTTGGTTTTTTTGCGGCGCGGGTTGGGCTTGTTGTCTGATGCGGTCATGTCAAGTCAGGTCTCTTAAGAACACAAAACCCTGTAGGAACGTGTTCCTACAGGGTTCGTGGTCATCAGCCAGGCTGGCTTCAGGCGGGCTGTGTATTTCACTTACAAACTGGCGATCCGTGCGTGTTGCTCGGCCAGTTTGCTTAGCGCCTGTTCGGCTTCGCCGAGTTTCGCGCGCTCCTTGGCGATGACTTCAGGCGGCGCCTTGTCAACGAACGAGGCGTTGGACAGCTTGCCGCCCACACGTTGCACTTCGCCTTGCAGACGCTGGATTTCCTTGTCCAGACGCGCCAGCTCTGCGCCCTTGTCGATCAGGCCCGCCATGGGCACCAGCACTTCCATTTCGCCGACCAGTGCCGTTGCCGACAATGGCGCTTCGGTGCCCGCCGCGAGCACGGTGAACGATTCGAGCTTGGCCAGTTTCTTGAGCAGATGCTCGTTCTCGTTCAGGCGGCGCTGGTCTTCAGCGCTGACGTTCTTGAGGAACAACTGCAATGGCTTGCCTGGACCGATGTTCATCTCGCCGCGAATATTTCGCACGCCGAGCATCAGGCTCTTGAGCCATTCGATGTCGCCTTCGGCAGCCGCATCGATGCGAGCTTCGTTCGCCACCGGCCACGGTTGCAGCATGATGGTCTTGCCTTCGACGCCGGCCAGCGGCGCGAGGCGCTGCCAGATTTCTTCGGTGATGAATGGCATGAACGGATGCGCCAGACGCAGCGCCACTTCCAGAACGCGAACCAGCGTGCGACGGGTGCCGCGCTGACGTTCAATGGGCGAGTTCTCGTCCCACAGCACGGGCTTGGACAACTCCAGATACCAGTCGCAATACTGGTTCCAGATGAACTCGTACAGCGCCTGCGCCGCGAGGTCGAAACGGAACTGATCCAGTTGGCGTGTCACTTCGGCTTCGGTACGTTGCAGCTGCGAGATGATCCAGCGATCCGGCAGCGACAGCTCGACCGCTTCGCCGTTCTGACCACAGTCTTCGCCCTTGTCCAGCACGTAGCGCGCAGCGTTCCAGATCTTGTTGCAGAAGTTGCGATAGCCTTCGACGCGGCCCATATCGAACTTGATGTCGCGACCGGTAGAGGCCAGCGAGCAGAAGGTGAAACGCAGGGCATCGGTGCCGTAGCTGGCGATGCCGTCAGCAAATTCATCACGGGTCTGTTTTTCGATCTTCTTCGCCAGCTTCGGCTGCATCATGCCGGAGGTGCGTTTGTGCACCAGTGTTTCAAGGTCGATACCGTCGATGATGTCCAGTGGGTCCAGAACGTTGCCCTTGGACTTGGACATCTTCTGACCCTGGCCGTCGCGGACCAGACCGTGCACGTACACGGTCTTGAACGGAACCTGTGGGGTGCCGTCTTCATTCTTCACCAGATGCAGGGTGAGCATGATCATCCGGGCGACCCAGAAGAAAATGATGTCGAAACCGGTGACCAACACGTCGGTCGGGTGGAAGGTTTTCAGGAACTCGGTCTGCTCAGGCCAGCCCAGCGTGGAGAAGGTCCACAGGCCCGAACTGAACCAGGTGTCGAGCACGTCGTTGTCCTGTTGCAGCGCAACGTCAGGTCCGAGGCTGTGCTTGGTACGCACTTCGGCTTCGTCGCGACCGACGTAGACTTTGCCCGACTCGTCATACCAGGCCGGGATGCGGTGGCCCCACCAGAGCTGACGGCTGATGCACCAGTCCTGGATGTCCCGCATCCACGAGAAGTACATGTTTTCGTATTGTTTGGGGACGAAGGCGATGCGGCCATCTTCAACGGCGGCAATGGCAGGCTCGGCCAGCGGCTTGGTGGAGACGTACCACTGGTCAGTCAGCCACGGCTCGATGATCGTGCCGGAGCGGTCGCCCTTCGGTACTTTCAGTCCGTGGTCATCGACGCTGACCAGCAGGCCGACGGCGTCAAAGGCGGCAACGATCTGCTTGCGCGCTTCGAAGCGATCCAGGCCGGCGTATTGAGCCGGCAGGCTGCCGTCGATGGTTTCGTTCAGCGTGCCGTCGAGGTTGAACACCTGGGCGGCAGGCAGAACGGCGGCGTTCTTGTCGAAGATGTTCAGCAGCGGCAGGTTATGGCGCTTGCCGACTTCGTAGTCGTTGAAATCGTGTGCCGGGGTGATCTTCACGCAGCCGGTGCCGAACTCGGGGTCGCAGTAATCGTCAGCGATGATCGGGATGCGACGACCCACCAGCGGCAGCTCGACGAACTTGCCGATCAGCGCCTTGTAGCGCTCGTCAGTCGGGTTCACCGCAACGGCGGCGTCGCCCAGCATGGTTTCCGGGCGGGTGGTGGCGACGATCAGGTAGTCCAGACCTTCGGCGGTTTTTACGCCGTCGGCCAACGGATAACGCAGATTCCACAGGTGGCCTTTCTCGTCGTGGTTTTCCACTTCGAGATCGGAAATAGCCGTGTGCAACTTGGTGTCCCAGTTGACCAGGCGCTTGCCGCGGTAGATCAGGCCGTCTTCATGCAAGCGCACGAAGGCTTCTTTTACGGCCTCGGACAGGCCGTCGTCCATGGTGAAGCGCTCACGGCTCCAGTCGACGGACGAGCCCAGGCGACGGATCTGACGGCTGATGTTACCGCCGGACTGATCCTTCCACTCCCAGACCTTTTCGAGGAATTTCTCACGACCCAAGTCATGACGGCTCTGGCCCTGAGCTTCGAGCTGACGCTCTACCAGCATTTGCGTGGCGATACCGGCGTGGTCGGTGCCTGGCTGCCAGAGCGTGTTGCGACCCTGCATCCGCCGAAACCGAATCAAGGCGTCCATGATCGCGTTGTTGAAGCCATGGCCCATATGCAGGCTGCCGGTGACGTTCGGCGGCGGAATCATGATGGTGTACGAGTCGCCCGCGCCTTGCGGAGCGAAATAATTTTCGGACTCCCAGGTCTGATACCAGGAAGTTTCGATGGCGTGCGGCTGGTAGGTCTTGTCCATGCGCGGCGGGAACCTGATCTGCTTTGAGTCGGAAAAGCCGGTAAGTATAGCCGCGGGGACAGCCACAAGCCACAAGCTCCAGGAGGACAGTGGCTGGCTCTGGTTTCTGCTTGCAGCTTAAAGCGTGGCGCTTGTAGCTGAGGTAAGGAGCCGCTCCATCCGCGCTTCGAGGCGACGCTTGATTTCGTTTTCGATGTGCGGGGCGAAGTCGTTGATCACGTCCTGCAAGATCAATTGCGCGGCGGCGCGCAGTTCGTTGTCAAGGTGCAGCAGATCCTCCGGATTCGGCGGGCTGACTGACTGCGCCGGTTCTTCCTTTTGCGGCGCTATGGCGGCCACGGGTGCGTCGGTGAGCACGGGCATTTGCTGATCATGTTCATCGGCGCTGATCACCTTACCGGTAACCACATCGAACAACAGGGGAATCTGGCCGTCATCGTGAACCGTGTCGGTCAGCAGTGGCGGCTGCAGGCCATCGTCGCCGAGCAGTTGGCGGATTGACTCGAGGTCATCTAGCAAGTGCGCGGAGTCTTTCAGATTTTTAGAAGTGTCCATCGTATGCTCAAAGACGCTGCAATCGGTGATCTTGCAGAGGATAGCCCTGTTCACGGTAGAAGCGAAAACTCTCTCGCGCTGCCAGCCGGATGGGCGGATCTTCCACAACGATCTCTGCTATGCGGGCGAATCGTTTAAAAAAATCGGGGATGCGCAGGTCGAGATTGACCAGCAAATCCTGATGTGAGCCGGGGTCGGTGCCGATGCCCAACGCGACGGGAGCGTCCAGATCGTCCTCAATCGGGCCATGGGGCAGGAAGGTTTCGCCCCTGAAGCGCCAAAGGCGAGCGTCAAGCTCTGCGCGCTGTTCGGCGTCGCTGCAATGCAGATACACCTTGTGACCGAGGCGCCAGGCCTTGTCGGTCAGTTTGCAAGCGAAGTCCAGCCGCGCGAGCGGGTCGGCGCTGGGCAGGATATAAAAGTCGACTTGGGTCATGAAGATTCCAGAACACATGCCCTGCCGACCCTGACCGATGCCAGGGTTGGCAGGTGCAAGGCGCCTTACACGCCGGCGCGGTCGAGCAGGTACTGAGTCAGCAGGGGAACCGGGCGGCCAGTGGCGCCCTTGTCCTTGCCACCGCTCAGCCATGCAGTACCGGCGATGTCCAGGTGCGCCCATTCATAGGCTTTGGCGAAGCGCGAGAGGAAGCAGGCCGCTGTAATGGTGCCGCCCTTCGGACCACCAATGTTGGCGATGTCGGCGAACGGGCTGTCCAGTTGCTCCTGGTATTCATCGAACAGCGGCAGCTGCCACGCACGGTCGTCCGCGCGTTTACCAGCATCGAGCACCTGATTGATCAACGCATCGCTGTTGCCCAGCAGCCCCGAGGTGTGGCCACCCAGTGCAACAACACAAGCGCCGGTCAGCGTCGCGATATCGATCACGGCCTGTGGCTTGAAGCGCTCGGCGTAGGTCAGGGCATCGCACAGCACCAGACGGCCTTCGGCGTCGGTGTTGAGAATTTCCACGGTCTGGCCGCTCATGGTCTTGACGATGTCGCCCGGGCGGGTCGCGTTGCCACTTGGCATGTTTTCCGCCGCTGCAATGATGCACACCAGATTGATCGGCAGTTGCAGTTGCAACACCGCGTTCAGGGTGCCGAACACGCTGGCTGCGCCGCACATGTCGAACTTCATTTCGTCCATGCCCAGGCCCGGTTTCAGGCTGATGCCACCGGTGTCGAAGGTGATTCCTTTACCGACCAGCACGAACGGTTTTTCGCTTTTTTTGCCATTGGAATACTGCATGACGATCAGCCGCGGCGGCTGGGCGCTGCCCTGACCCACGGCCAGGAACGAACCCATGCCCAGGTCTGCGATTTTCTTCTCGTCGAAAACCTCAACCTTCAGGCCCTTGTTCGCCTTGCCCAGCGCCTTGGCTTGTTCGCCAAGGTAGGTCGGGTGGCAGATATTGGGCGGCATGTTGCCAAGATCGCGAGTCACCGCCATGCCTGCAGCGATGGCCTGAGCGTGTCTGGCGGCGCGTTCGACTTCGACAGCGGCAGACCTGGCGGTCAGCAGGGTGATCTTCTTCAGGGCGCGCGGGTCGACTTTCTGGCTTTTGAATTGATCGAACACATATTCGCCATCGGCCAGCGTCTCCACCAGCAGGCGGTTCTTGCCGTAGATGTCACGGTTCTTGACGTTCAGGTGATCCAGCGCAAAGGCCGCGTCGGTGCCGCCCAGACTTTTCAGAGTGCTGAGCACGCCGCTGATGATCTTGCGGAATTGACGGTCGGTGAGTTCGGGTTCCTTGCCACTGCCGACCAGCAGAACGCGTTCGGCCTTGAGGTTGGGCAGGCTGTGCAGCAGCAGGCTCTGGCCCACTTTACCGGCCAGGTCACCGCGCTTGAGCACGGCGCTGATCGCGCCGCCGCTCAGGGTGTCGATACTTTGGGCAGTATCGCTCAGGGTACGGCCTTCACCGACAGCGACCACCAGTGTGGCGGTCTTGAAGGTTTCTGCACTGACGCTCTTAACAACCAATTCCATGTCGGGGTCCCCGATTAAGCTGTGGGTTATCGCAAAATGAATGCGCGGCTCGGCGGCTGCCAATGACCGGCAGCACGGCGTTTGCGGCAAGGCCCGCAGTTTGACCCCGCCAAAGGACCCATGACAACCCCGTTAAGTACGCCTGCGTCAGCTCGGGTTAAGGAAGTATCCGGCGCGCTCAGTGACAGACACGCCCAATCACAGGATAATGCCGCATATTTTTTCGCTGGTTCGCGGTCGCGCGCGCCATGATTGACCCATTTCCTTGTCAGGCTTGCTGAGCGTGACGACCCTGGAGTGTCTGGTTTGATTGTCTTCCGTTACCTGTCCCGAGAAGTGCTGGTTACCTTGAGCGCTGTGAGCGCCGTGCTGCTGGTAATCATCATGAGTGGCCGCTTCATCAAGTACCTGGCCCAGGCTGCATCCGGCGCTCTGGATCCCGGCGTGCTGTTCATGATCATGGGGTTCCGTCTTCCCGGCTTCCTGCAATTGATTCTGCCGCTGGGTCTGTTCCTCGGCATATTGCTGGCCTATGGACGCTTGTATCTGGAAAGCGAAATGACCGTTCTGGCGGCCACCGGGATGAGCCAGCAACGTCTGCTGTGGATGACCCTGGCGCCTGCCGCCCTGGTGTCTCTGCTGGTGGCGTGGCTCAGCTTCAGCCTGGCACCGCAAGGCGCGACCCAGTTCCAGCTGCTGATCAACAAGCAGGATGCGATGACCGAGTTCGACACGCTGGTGCCTGGCCGATTCCAGTTGCTGCGTGACGGCAGCCGCGTGACCTATACCGAAACCATGACCGATGACCGGATCAACCTGGGCGGCGTCTTCATCTCCGAAAAGAAACTGGATGAGAAGAAGGATCACGGCATCACCGTGCTGGTCGCCGAGAGCGGCAAGCAGGAGATCAAGCCCGACGGCAGTCGCTATCTGATTCTGAACAACGGCTACCGCTACGACGGGAATCCGGGCCAGGCCGACTACCGCTCGATCAAATACGACACCTATGGTGCGCTGCTGCCGAAACCGGACATCAGTGACGAAATCACTGACCGTGACGCCATTCCTACCGGTGAGCTGCTCACCGGTGAAAGTTCGCTGCGCAACAAGGCCGAACTGCAGTGGCGAATCTCGCTGCCCATTCTGGTGTTCATCGTGACGCTGATGGCGGTGCCGCTTGCACGCGTCAACCCTCGTCAGGGCCGCTTCCTCAAGTTGTTGCCTGCAATCCTGCTGTACATGGCTTATCTCACCATCCTGATTGCCGCCCGCGGTGCATTGGAGAAGGGTAAGATTCCGGGGCCACTGGGCTTGTGGTGGGTGCATGCGATCTTTCTCTCCATCGGGCTGGGACTGCTGTACTGGGAGCCGTTGCGCCTGAAAATGGCAAGTCGCCGCGATGCGTCGGAGGTGGCTCATGGTTAAGCTGGATAGGTACATCGGCAAAAGTGTGTTCATGGCGATTCTTGCCGTACTGGGCATCATTCTCGGCCTGGCTTCGCTGTTTGCGTTCATCGACGAGATGGCCGACATCAGCGATACCTACACCTTCTGGGACGCTGGCAGTTACGTGTTGATGACCGCGCCGCGCCGTCTCTACGACATGCTGCCGATGGCCGCGCTGATCGGCTGTCTGATCGGCCTCGGCGCATTGGCCAGCAACAGCGAACTGACCATCATGCGCGCCGCGGGTGTGTCCGTCGGGCGCATCGTCTGGGCTGTCATGAAGCCGATGCTGTTGCTGATGGTGGCGGGCCTGTTGATTGGTGAATATGTTGCGCCGGTCACTGAAGCACAGGCGCAGGCCGCGCGCTCGCTGGCCCAGGGAACGGGTGATGCGCAGAGCGCTCGCCATGGTTTGTGGCATCGCCAGGGTGACGAGTTCATCCATATCAATACTGTTCAGCCCAATGGCTTGTTGTACGGCGTGACCCGTTATCGTTTCGATGATCAGCGTCACATGATCAGCGCCAGTTTTGCCAAGCAGGCGAACTACAAGACTGATTACTGGCAGCTCAAGGACGTCGCAACAACGCTGTTCCATGAGGGCCGCACCGAGGTGGTCAACACGCCCGAAGAGCGTTGGAACATCGCGCTCAGCCCGCAGCTGTTGAGCACCGTGGTGCTGCCGCCCGAATCACTGTCGATGACCGGGCTATATGGCTATGCTCACTATCTGGCCGATCAGGGTCTGGCTAACGGTCGCTACTGGCTGGCGTTCTACACCAAGATTCTGCAGCCATTGGTGACGGTGGCGCTGGTGTTGATGGCCATCTCGTTCATCTTTGGTCCGCTGCGTTCGGTCACTCTGGGGCAGCGAGTCTTCACAGGTGTACTGGTGGGGTTCACCTTCCGTATCGCGCAGGACCTGCTGGGTCCATCCAGTCTGGTATTCGGCTTCTCGCCGCTGTTCGCGGTGCTGGTGCCTGCCGGTATCTGTGCACTGGCGGGCATCTGGCTGCTCCGTCGAGCGGGTTGAACATCGGCGTGTAACAAAAAGCCGACTTCAGGGTCGGCTTTTTCATTACAGGCTCCTTTTGCGTTTTGGAATCCTTACCAGCTGCGTGCCGGAACACCTGTCGTGCCAGCTGCGTTTCTGTTGGTCGAGCAGACTCCAGAAGAATCCCAGCCCGATACAAAGCCAGGAGGCGATGGCCGCGGTAAATCGCAGCAGCGCTTGCCACAGGCTGATAGCCGTCCCATCGGCGTTCTGCACTCTGATGCCCCAGACCTGCATGCCCAAGGTTTGCCCTGCGTGGGTCCAAAACCTGGCGAAGAACGCCCACAGCGTAACCAGCAGGATTGTCGAGAGCAGCGGATCGCCGTCCAGCGCCCCGGATTCGGACAGCTGACGCAGTTTCGCCTCACCGACACAGGCCATCCAGACCAGTTTGTAGACCAGTGTCGTAACCATCAAAAGTGCGATGCATAACAGGGCGTCATAGAAAATGGCTGCCAGACGTCGGCCCAGGCCAGCAGGGGGGAAATTGCCCTCTGGACTCAACAGGTGCTGGGGCATAGCGGCGGGTCCGATCAGCGAAAGACGTGAGTCTACGCACTCGCAGGCATAAAAAAGCCCCCGATGTCGCCATCGAGGGCTTTTAGCGTTCAGCTATCAGGCTTCAGCTTGCACTTCGTCAGCCTGCATGCCTTTCTGGCCCTGCACGGCGACGAAAGTCACTTTCTGGCCTTCTTTCAAGCTCTTGAAGCCGTCACCCTGAATGGCGCGGAAGTGGACGAACAGATCCGGGCCGCTCTCAGGCGTGATAAAGCCAAAACCTTTCTCGTCGTTAAACCACTTAACGGTGCCGCTCTGACGTGTAGACATTTTCTTATTCCTAACGCATAAATTAATGACAGTCTCTTTCGCATGAAAGAGTACTGGGCTGGTTGCAGGAAGAAGAAACGTAGAGCGGGATGTAGCATTGCTTTTAGCGCTACTGCCCAGGTCACGATCCCAGCGACCCATGCAAACACAGTCAAGAAACTCTACGCTAACTCTCGCAGTAAAAACAAGCCCCGAATGACCCCGGTTTCAGGGGCTTTCATGCACCTTTTGAAAACTTTAACCAAGTGGCATGAATCGATAGTTTTTACAGTTGAAGTGCATTTGCTAGTGCATTTGGCCGACAGTTTCATTGCTGTTTCAAGAGGCGTAAGACTGTGGCATCGAAACATTTCCTGCACTGTTGCAGTGCCACAGTTTTTTGACGTTGGAATTCAGCCGCGGAAATAGCGTGGCGCAACGAAAGGCATTTTGCTGACCTGCATCGGGACTTTCCGGCCCCGCACGATAGCCCACACTGGCGTATCGAGAGCCGTGAAAGCCGCGTCCACATAGCCCATGGCCAATGGGGCGCCCAGAGTCGGTCCGAACCCGCCGCTGCAAATGGCGCCGATGATGTTGTCATGGGCATCGACGATTTGCGCGTCCTCACGTACCGGGGTGCGCTCTTGTGGCAGTAGGCCAACCCGCTTGCGGGCTGCACCGGTCTGGTGCTGGGCGAAGATCTGTTCGGCGCCCGGGAATCCGCCTGCCCGCGCGCCGTCAGCCCGACGCACTTTGGAAATGGCCCACAACAAGCTGGCCTGAATCGGCGTGGTCTCTGGGTTCATGTCGTGGCCGTACAGGCACAGCCCCGCTTCCAGACGCAGAGAGTCTCGGGCACCCAGCCCGATCGGCGCGACTCCTGGTTCGGCCAGCATGCGACGCGCCAGGGATTCTGCCTGATCAGTGGGAACGGAAATCTCATATCCGTCCTCGCCCGTGTAGCCTGAGCGGCTGACATAGCAGTCAATGCCGGCGATACGTGCAGTGGTGTATTGCATGAAGGTCATTTTCGCCACTTCAGGGGCATGGCGTGCCAGAGCGCTTCCCGCCTGCGGACCTTGCAGGGCGAGCAGGGCACGCTCTTGGAACAAAGGCGTAATCTCGCATTGGTTGCCGATGTGCTTGCGCAAGTGCGCAAGATCTTCGTTCTTGCACGCGGCATTGACCACGAGCATCAGTTGATCGTTACCCAAATTGGCAACCATCAGGTCGTCGAGGATGCCGCCCGTTTCGTTGGTAAACATGGCGTAGCGCTGCATGCCCACCGGCAGGTCAATGATGTCCACCGGCACCAGGGTTTCCAGAGCCTTGGCAGCATTGGCACCGCTTAACAGGATCTGCCCCATGTGTGACACATCGAACAGCCCCGCCTGCTCGCGAGTGTGCAGGTGTTCTTTCATCACGCCCGTCGGGTACTGGACAGGCATGTCGTAGCCTGCGAATTCGACCATTCTGGCGCCCAATTCCCGGTGCAGGGCGTTCAGTGGGGTTTTCAACAGTTCTGCGGACATCGATGACTCCTTGAATGTGTTTTCAATTCCCGCCGCTGGCGTGGAACACGATGAAGATGGGCTCGGATCAGCACTCGATAATGTTGACGGCCAGCCCGCCACGGGCTGTTTCCTTGTATTTGCTTTTCATGTCGGCGCCGGTCTGGCGCATGGTGCGGATGACCTTGTCCAGCGAGACGAAGTGCTGACCATCACCGCGCAGCGCCATGCGTACCGCGTTGATAGCTTTCACCGAACCCATGGCATTGCGCTCGATGCAGGGCACCTGAACCAGACCGCCGATGGGGTCGCAGGTCAGACCGAGGTTGTGCTCCATGCCGATCTCGGCCGCGTTTTCGACCTGCTGGACGTTGCCGCCCAATACCTCGCACAGCGCGCCAGCGGCCATGGAGCAGGCGACGCCGACCTCACCCTGACAGCCGACTTCGGCGCCTGAAATCGATGCGTTTTCCTTGTAAAGAATGCCGATGGCTGCGGCAGTGAGCAGAAAACCCACCACGCCGTCTTCGTTGGCACCGGTGATAAAGCGCATGTAGTAGTGCAACACCGCCGGGATGATTCCCGCAGCGCCATTGGTGGGAGCGGTGACCACCCGCCCGCCGTTGGCGTTTTCCTCGTTGACGGCCAAGGCATAGAGATTGACCCAGTCGAGCACGGACAAGGCATCACGCAGCGCCGCTTCCGGGTTTTTGCACAGCTGCCGGTGCAGGGCTGCCGCACGCCGTTTGACCTTCAGCCCTCCCGGCAAAATGCCCTCGTTGCGGCAGCCCGCTTCGACGCAATCCTGCATCACCTGCCAGATGTTCAGCAGACCGTCGCGGGTTTCATTTTCTGGACGCCAGGCAGCCTCGTTGGCCAGCATCACCTGACTGATCGACAGCCCGGTACTCGCGCAATGGGCCATCAACTCTTTGCCGGTTGTGAACGGGTAGGGCAGCGCAGTGCTGTCCTCGACGATGCGATTGGCACCGGCTGCGTCCTCGTCTACCACGAATCCACCACCGACCGAGTAATACTCGCGGCTGCGAATCTGCAAGCCAGCGCCATCCAGTGCGCGGAAAATCATGCCGTTGGGATGGTAGGCCAGCGGTTTGCGGATCATCGCCAAGTGCTGTTTTTCGATGAATTCGATGCTGTGTTCACCGAGCAGATTGATTCGCCCGCTGCTGCGAATGCGCTGCAAACGCTCGTCGACCTGTTCGGTGTCTACGGTATCGGGGTGTTCACCTTCCAGGCCCAGCAACACAGCTTTATCGCTGCCGTGGCCTTTGCCGGTGGCGCCCAGTGAACCGTACAACTCGACCCGCACGCTGGCGGTACTGGAAAGCAGGTCATCACGGCGCAGGCCCTCGGCAAACCGCGCCGCAGCGCGCATCGGGCCCACGGTATGGGAGCTTGAGGGGCCAATGCCAATCTTGAACAGGTCAAACACGCTCAGGGACATGGTCAGGCTCCGATTGTTGTTATAGGCGCAATTGCGAGCGACAAGCCGCAAGCCAGAGCCGATCGGCGTCTAACATGCGGCTTGCAGCTTAAACTCGCAGCTTTTTCAGGCGTAATCTTCAATGGACGGGCAGGCGCAGACCAGATTGCGGTCGCCGAACACGTTGTCCACACGACCGACCGGAGGCCAGTATTTGCCTTCGATCAATGAGGCAACCGGGTAAACGGCCTGCTCGCGGCTATACGGGTGTTTCCACTCGCCAACCAGTTCCGCTGCGGTGTGCGGTGCGTTTTTCAGCGGATTGTCTTCCTTGTCCAGGACGCCGTTTTCGACCGCGCGGATTTCCTCGCGGATCTTGATCATGGCATCGCAGAAGCGATCCAGCTCTTCTTTGGACTCGCTTTCGGTCGGCTCGATCATCAACGTGCCCGCCACCGGGAACGACATGGTCGGTGCATGGAAGCCGAAATCAATCAGGCGTTTGGCCACATCGTCGACGGTGATCCCGCTGCTTTCCTTCAGCGGGCGCAGGTCAAGGATGCACTCGTGAGCCACCAGGTTGCTGCTGCCGGTGTACAGGATCGGGAAGTGCTCTTCCAGGCGGCGGGAGATGTAGTTGGCGTTGAGAATGGCCAGTTGCGAAGCGCGTTTCAGGCCCGCGCCCCCCATCATGCGGATGTACATCCAGGTGATCGGCAGAATGCTCGCGCTGCCGAACGGCGCCGCACAGACCGCGCCTTCCTTGCGCTCCATCTTGCCGTGACCCGGCAGGAAAGGGGCCAGATGCGATTTCACGCCGATCGGGCCCACGCCCGGACCGCCGCCGCCGTGCGGGATGCAGAAAGTTTTGTGCAGGTTCAGGTGGGACACGTCGCCGCCGAACTTGCCGGGTGCGCAGAGGCCGACCATAGCGTTCATGTTGGCGCCGTCGATGTACACCTGGCCGCCATTGTCATGAATGATTGCGCAGATTTCGCGGATGCCTTCCTCGAACACACCATGGGTCGACGGGTAGGTGATCATCAATGCCGCGAGGTGCTCGCGATGCTCGATGGCTTTGGCGCGAAGGTCTTCGATGTCAACGTTGCCGCGTACATCACAGGCCGTTACGACCACGCGCATGCCCGCCATGTTGGCGGTGGCCGGGTTCGTGCCGTGTGCGGATGACGGGATCAGGCAGATGTCGCGGTGGTCATCGCCGCGGCTCTGGTGATAGGAGCGGATCGCTAGCAGGCCTGCATATTCACCCTGGGAGCCGGCGTTCGGTTGCAGCGAGATTGCGTCGTAACCGGTGGCGGCACACAGCATCGCTTCCAGTTCGTCGGTCAGTTGCTGATAACCTGCGCTCTGCTCGGCTGGGGAGAACGGGTGCAGGTTGCCGAATTCAGCCCAGGTCACCGGAATCATTTCGCTAACGGCATTGAGCTTCATGGTGCACGAGCCCAGCGGAATCATGGTGCGATCCAACGCCAGGTCCTTGTCGGCCAGACGACGCAGGTAGCGCATCAACTCGGTTTCGGAATGGTAGCGGTTGAACACCGGATGACTGAGGATCGCCGACTCACGCTTCAACACTGCAGGCAGGCGCGCGTGGATATTGTTGGCCAGTGCGGCGAAATCAGGCAGGACCTGACCCTCGTCGGCGAACAGTTTCCACAGTGCTTCGATATCGCCTTGCTGGGTGGTTTCGTCCAGCGACAAGCCAAGGCGCTCAGCGTCAACTTCACGCAGATTGATCTGCTGAGCGCGAGCCTTGGCATGCAGGTCGGCGGTTTTCGCACCGGTGTTCAACGTGATGCTGTCGAAAAAGAACGCCTGCTCGACGTTCAGGCCCAGTTGGCCCAGTCCTTTGGCGAAGATTGCGGTCAAGTGATGCACGCGATTGGCGATGCGGGTCAAGCCACTTGGGCCATGGTACACGGCGTACATGCTGGCGATGTTGGCGAGCAGCACCTGCGCTGTGCAGATGTTGCTGGTGGCCTTCTCGCGACGGATGTGTTGCTCGCGGGTCTGCATCGCCAGGCGCAGTGCGGTCTTGCCGAAGCGGTCGATGGATACGCCGACCAGACGGCCCGGCATGTCGCGTTTGTAGGCGTCGCGGGTCGAGAAGTAAGCCGCGTGTGGGCCGCCGAAGCCCAGCGGCACACCGAAGCGCTGGGCGCTGCCGATGGCCACGTCCGCACCGAACTCGCCCGGTGGGGTGAGCAAGGTCAGAGCGAGCAGGTCAGCAGCGACCGCGACCAATGCGTTAGCTGCGTGGAAGCGCTCGACCAGTGCGCGGTAATCGAATACATCGCCGTTGCTGGCCGGATACTGCAGCAGCGCGCCGAAGAATTCACTGACATCGCTCAGTTGGCTTTCGTCGCCCACCACCACCCCGATGCCCAAGGGTTCGGCACGGGTGCGCAGCACGTCGAGCGTCTGTGGGTGGCAATGGACGGAAGCGAAGAATTTGTGGCTGCCCTTGTTCTTGCTCAGGCGTTTACAGAAGGTCATGGCCTCGGCTGCTGCGGTGGCTTCGTCGAGCAGCGAAGCGTTGGCAATCGGCAGGCCGGTCAGGTCACTGATCAAGGTCTGAAAGTTCAGCAGCGACTCAAGGCGACCCTGGGAAATCTCAGGTTGATAAGGCGTGTAGGCGGTGTACCAGGCAGGATTTTCCAGCAGGTTGCGCAGGATCGGTGCAGGGGTATGCGTGTTGTAGTAGCCCTGGCCGATGAAGGTTTTGAACAGCTGGTTCTTGCCAGCGATGGCCTTGATGTCGGCCAGTGCGTCCGCTTCGCTTTGACCGGCAGACAGGTGGAGGACGCTGGTGCCCTTGATGGATTCAGGGATGACGCTGGCGCTCAGCGCTTCCAGCGAGTCGAAACCCAGGATGGCGAGCATGGCGCGTTCGTCGTCAGCGCGTGGGCCGATATGACGGGCGATGAACTCGTTGGCGGTGCTCAATTCGATGCGGTCAGTCATTACGCGTTCCTCAGGCTTCTGCGTTGGCTTTGATCAGGCGGTCGTAGGCGTCCTGATCCAGCAGTTGGCCGACAGCAGCAACGTCGGAAGGGATGAAGCGGAAGAACCAGCCTTGGCCCAGCGGGTCTTCGTTAACCAGTTCGGGGTTGGCATCCAGCGCCGGGTTGGTCTCTACGATCTCACCATTGAGCGGCATGTACACGCCGCTGGCGGCTTTAACTGACTCAACGGTTGCGGCTTCGGTGCCTTTGTCGTAAGGCGCAAGCTCAGGCAGTTGAACGAACACCACGTCACCCAGTGCGTCCTGCGCGAAAGCTGTAATCCCGACGGTGACGCTGCCGTCTGATTCGGTCCGCAGCCACTCGTGATCTTCGGTAAAACGCAACTCGCTCATGGAAACTCCCCGGAATGGAAAAACTGCCCGTCGTTGGCGCGAGCATGATGAGGTGCTGATTAGCAAGTTTGCGGCCAACCTTGTTAGAGCCTTATGAATCAAGGGTTTCAGAGGGTTGTGGATTATGTGTGGCGTGGTTCCCGTAACGAAATCGATACGGATCTGCTGACTTTGAAAAGTGGCGGGGGATCAAGGCCTTGCTGAACGGGCATAGGCGGTGTATGGAATGAAATCGTTACGGTGTTTTGAATTCATTCCATGTTCGTTTGGTGTCTCTGTTGGAAGCTGCCGCTGCGCCACCACGGTCTGTTGGGGATGCAAGATTCTCTGTGGGAGCGTCGCTAGGAAATCAGGCGTGGGCTCGCGACCAGAGGGCTGCGCTGCGTTAGCCCTTGCCGGGAATTCCATACTTGCGCAATCGGTGGGCAATCGCGGTGTGGGACGTCTGTAACCGTGCAGCCAGTTGCCGGGTCGACGGGTAATGGCTGTAAAGCTTTTCCAGCAGCGACTTTTCAAAATCATCGACAGCCGCTTCCAGGCTTTCAATTTCACCGTCGTTCTGCCGAGCCACCGCAGTGCCTGCAATATCCAGGTCGCCAATGTCCACCAGGGCACTTTCGCAGATTGCCGCCGCGCGGAAGATGACGTTCTGCAGTTGCCGCACATTGCCCGGCCAGCGGTTGCCAAGCAAGGCAGGGTAGGTGCCAGGCGCAAGTCTGCACACCGGGCGCTGGATTTGTGTGCAGGCCTGCTCCATGAAATAGCGGGCCAGCAACAGAATGTCCTGGCCGCGTTCACGCAGCGGCGGGACCTCCAGGTTGAGCACGTTCAGGCGATAAAAAAGGTCCTCGCGGAAGGTGCCTTCGGTGACCATCTTTTCCAGATTGCGGTGGGTTGCGCTGAGGATGCGCACATTGACCTGCACCTCCTTGTCGCCCCCGACACGGCGGAAACTGCCGTCGTTCAAAAAACGCAGCAGCTTGGCCTGCAGGTAAGGCGACATTTCGCCGATCTCGTCGAGAAACACCGTGCCTTTGTTGGCCAGTTCCATCAGGCCGGGCTTGCCGCCGCGTTGCGCACCGGTGAAGGCGCCAGGGGCATAGCCGAATAGCTCGCTTTCGGCGAGGCTTTCCGGAAGGGCAGCGCAGTTCAACGCAAGAAACGGCGCTCCGTTGCGCGCGCTCACCGCATGACAGGCACGCGCAACCAGCTCTTTGCCCGTGCCGGTTTCGCCCTGAATCAGCAGCGGCGCATCCAATGCGGCCACCCGCTGAGCGCGGGCCTTGAGGGTGCGAATAGGTGTTGAATCACCGAGCAGGGCATCGAATCCCTCGGCATGATCGTGATGCAGCGCCGACAGTCGCTCGCCGATGCGGCTCGGCAGATACAGCGTCAGCAAGGCGCCCGCGTCGGTGATCGGCGTAGCATCCAGCAGCAGCGCCTCGCCATTGAGCGTGACCTCGCGCAGCGGAAGCCTGAAACCGTTTTCCAGCAACGCCGATTGCAGGGCCGCGTCGGAAAACAAACCACCCACCGACTCCCCGGCAGGTTCGCGCCCGCACAAGGCTACCAGCGCAGGATTGGCCAGCAGCACATGCCCCGCGCTGTCCAGTGCCAGCACCGGATCGGTCATGGCAGCCAGCAGGGCATCGAGTTGAAGATGACGGCGCTGGCCGGGGAGGATGTCAACCACCGTAATCGCTTCGACACCGCGCACCCGGAACAGCCGGTCCTTGAGTTCTTCAAGCACTTCATGGCTCAGGGTTGGCGCGTCGATGTAGACGTTGGGCGGCACCATTTCCACCGCATCGAGATTCAGATTACGCGCGCCCAGAATTGCCAGCACTTCCTGGGTAATACCGACGCGGTCGATGAACGTGACGTGGATGCGCATGGGATGTGGGAGATTCGGGCGGAAGACACAGGCGATTATGCCAGTAAACGATGTGTACGTTGCCACCGCAGTCCGGGACAGAATTGACCCGGGTGGGCGGTGCTTTGTGCTACTGCAAATGCTCGGGCTTCACCGGATCGCCGGACTTCATGTGCAACTGATGGCGGATGTCTTCGAACATCGCATCGTATTCACCGTGCATGTTGTGCAGGTCGGTGGTTTTCGGCAAGCCGTGCTTTTCAAGGAGGTGCGAGGCTTCGCTGGCGAAGTTATAGGCCTTGTCCTTGGGCAGGTCGAAGGTCTCACTGACGGCCTTGCCGTTGACGCTGCCCTCCAGCGTGAAATGCATGCCGGGGCCGGAGTCGATCTGGCTGACCTCATAGCGGATATGAAGGTCGTAGCCAACATCGTGCGGTTGCAGGGCAGGGTGGGCGATGTGCAGATGGCCTGGCTCGAACATGTGACTGCTACCTCAGTTAGCGCTGGCGGTAAGCAAGCAGACCCTCCGCAGCGGCGTGGGTTCAGCGCCGGCTGGAAGACGCTGCGTGCTCGACGGTTTTTGCGACAGGCTCCGGTCGCGACCAGAGCCACAGATTGACCAGTGCCATGCCGGTGATCGCGAAGCAGATCCACCAGTTGTGGTTGAGCACCACCAGCATCACCACCGCGCAGATCAGCATGGTGACGGTGGCGCTGATCTTGGCGCTGCGGGCAATCAGCTTGCCGTTGCGCCAGTTGCTCAGCATCGGGCCGAACAGGCGATGATTTTCCAGCCAGGCGCTCAGGCGTGGCGAACTTTTGGTCGCGGCCCAGGCGGCCAACAGAATGAATTCGGTGGTGGGCAGCCCAGGAATGAAAATCGCGATGATACCGATGGCAAGGCTGACGTAGGCCAGGATGCCGAACAGGATGCGGGACAGTTTGCTGCCTAGGGGTGTGCTGGTCATGAGTCTCGGGTACGGCAGGATGAACATGCGTTGCGCGGATTGGCCCGGCAACGGCGCCCAGCTTAACAGCGCCGGGCGCCAAACGCTTCGATTCAGGCAGGTTCGGCTTGCTGGGCCGATGCGTAGGCGTGTTCCAGCAGTACGTTGAAACGCTCGAACGCAGCCACTGCACCCTGGTCGATTTCGCGCTCCTGCGCCTCGCTCAATGGCAGGTCGTCGAGAATGCGGATGAAGCGTTTCCAACCCTCGGCGCGGCCTCCAACCGGCTCGCCCAGGTGACGTGCGCCAAAGGTCTCACTGAGGTTCAGGGCTTGAGCGCGCTTGATCAGAAACGCTGCCCCGAGTTTCGAGCCTTCGGATACGAACAGCCAGCCCAATGCTTCAGCCTGCGAGGGGGCGTCCACGCCCCCTGTGACGGGCGCAGGGATCACGGTGCCGAGATCTTTCAGATCGGCTTTGGCCTGCTCGGCACGGCAACGCTCGGGCAGGTCGGCGATCAACGCCGACAGTCGAGGGTCGTTGTACAGCACCTTCAGTTCCTGTTGAAACAGGTATTGGGCGCTCAGAAACCGGGTGTAGCTGGCCAGGGTTTCGAACGGCGCGTTGGCCTTTACGGCCTTGTCCAGTTGCTCATGGGGCCCATGGGTGATCTGGTTGAGGCGTTGGGAACGACGAATCGAGTCTTGAGGCATGGTGTCTTCCTTGTATATGAGGCGCTTGTAGAAGAGACGCTTGAGCAGGGCAAAGGCGTAAAAAAACGGCTTGTGGGGGCTGGCCGTCTGACTCACCCGGTTCGTCCGAGCGGGGCCCGCAGCAAGCCGGCCCCACTATGGGTAGCGGCTGTTAGATATCCCACACCAGATTGATGGCGAAGTTGCGACCCGGCTGGGTCAGGCGGTCCAGGTTGGCGGGCGCGGTCGCCCCTGCCTCGCCGACGCCGTCGTAGCCACGCACGTCATCCCACCGCCAGTATTTTTTGTCGGCCAGGTTGTACAGGCCGCCGCTGACGGTCACGTCGTCGGTGACCTTGTAGAAACCGGTCAGGTCCACCAGGCCAAAGCCGGGGGTCTTGAATTGCGAGGATGAACCATCCGGCGCGTGGAAATTGGAGTCGTCCACCCGGGTCTTGCGCTTGACCAGTGTCCAGCTCAGCAAGCCGCCATAGGTGTTCTGCTCGTAACCCAGCCCGAACACCCCGGTCAGCGGGTTGACACTGTTGATCGGCTGGCCGGTGTCGTCGTTACGGCCGTACAGATAAGCCAGCGAGCCTTGGGTATAGAGGCCTTGCGGCGCGCCAAAGCTGTCCAGGTTCAGGCGGCCCTTGAGCTCCACGCCTTTGATGGTGGCGTGCTTGATGTTGTTGGACTGGAACGCGGCTTCATTCGATGAGGCTGGCTGGATCGCGTCTTCATTGATGAAGTCTCGGTATTTGTTGTAGAACACCGCCACATCGAACGAGCCCTCGTCGAAGTGACCGCGCAGGCCGGTTTCATAGCTCTTGCTCTTTTCGGGGTCCAGATTCGGGTTTGGCTCGACGATGTAGCCGGTCGTGCGGTTCTCGAAGCGGCCATACAGCGCCTTGGCGCTTGGCGTGCGGAAGCCCTCGGCATATTGGCCATACCAGGTGTAAGCGTCGTTGATGGCGTAGGTCACGCCCATTTTGGGCGATAGCCGATGCCATTTTTTCTTCTTATCGTCGAACTGATCGGCGCTGGTGAGGCTGACCGCGCGCAGAAACTCATCGGTGGCATGCGGATCGAGCGTGGTGTAGTCGTAGCGCGCGCCCGGCATGAAGGTCCAGTCACCCCACTTGATCTGGTCTTGAGCGAACAGGGCATAGGTATTGACCGTTGGGTCCGGGAAGTCGCTATTAGGTAAAAGAAGATCAGCTGCAGAGGGCGCTCCAACGGTCCTGCATGTCCCCAGTACGGCGGCGCACGTTCCACTTCCGCTGCGCAGTCCGGTGACTTTCTGCTGTTTGAGGGTGGTGCCGTAAGTCAATAGATGTTCGGTGTCGCCAACGCTGAAAGCCTTGTCCAGCTGCGCGTCGAAAATCCATTGCCGCTCTTTATAAACGGTGTCGCGACTGCGCCAGACATCGCGACTGCGGGGCACATAACGTTCAAGGGTGTCTTGATCGGTCTTGGCGACCTGATAGTTCAGACTCCACTTGACGTTGTCGACCAGCAGGCTGTTCAGCGCAAAGGCGTTTTCCAGGCCGAAACGCTCACGGGTAATGACGTCGTTGCCTACGCGTGCGCGATAGAAGCCGATGGCTCGTCCGCCGCCAAAGGGCCCACCGACAGCGCTTTTCTGGTTGGTGTGGGTGTCGCTCTTGTACTTCTCATAGGTGAACGCCAGCCGATCGCCTTCGCCATAGTTCCAGCCCAGTTTGGCCAGTATGTTGGTCGAGCGGACGTCTTCCGGGTTAGCCGCAGTGCGACTCAGCCCGGTGCCGCCATGGTCACCGTACGACTCAGTCTGGCGGCCATTGCGCTGGCTCAGATGCAGCAAGCCGTCGAAGTCGCCTTCACGCCCGGCAACCGTGGCCGAGTTCAACCCGCTGTTGTTCGCCGAGCTGTAGCCGGTCTTCAAGCGTGCGCCGATGTCCTGGCCCGGTTTGATGATGTCCTCGGGGTCGAGGGTGTAATAACTCACGGCACCGCCGATGGCGCTGCTACCGTACAACGCCGATGCAGGGCCTCGGAGGATTTCGACGCGTTTGACGATTTCCGGATCGACGTAATTGCGATGGGTATTGGCGTAAGGGCCGGAGAAATAGTTGTCCGGCACTTCGACGCCATCGACCTGGGTCAGGATCCGGTCCCCATCGATACCGCGAATGTTGTAGCCGCTGGTGCCTGCGCGTTGACCTGCGCCGCCTACCGAGACGCCCGGCTCATAGCGCACCAGATCGCGAATGTTATTGACGTTCGTGCGATCCAATTCGGTGCGCTCGTGCACAGTGACGGTACTGGGAACCGAAGCCACTGACTGCGCCTGCCGGGTGGCACTGACGGTGACTTGTTCCAGCGCCAATGCGCCAGCGCTGCTGCGTTTTTCCAGCACAACGTTGCTGTTGCCCACATGGCGATAGCTCAGGTTGCTCCCCACGAGCAGCCGATCCAGTGCCTGTTCGGCAGACAGCGTGTCGCTGACACCGGGCGAGGTGATGTTGCGGGCCAGATCCGAGGACATTCCTACCTGCCAGCCTGTGGCCTGGCTGAATTCATTCAGAGCTGATACCAGCGGCTGTTGCTTGATCGAAAACGGGTAGTTGCCTGCCACGCGGGCCAATGATTCGGTCGCGGCAGCCGGTGCGCTGTGCAAGCCTGCAAGCATTGCGCAGGTCAACAGCGAGAAGGTGAAATGGCGGGAAATCCTTGGCGATTCAGCCAGGGCGGGGGTGAACGTGGACAGCATCAATAGCGCTCCCTTCGTGCGGGTCATTATAGTGTTAGCAAGTTTGTTAATGGGAATCACTTGCATTGGCTATAACGAGACGTACGAGGAACAGCTATCGCGTAAAAATATTCATGCTCAGTTTAAAATCACCAGAGCGGGCAGCTCGTGCAAGCGCGCTGAGGTGATTTGTGCTAGCGAGCGAACCGCATCCAGCGGATTGTCCAGACGATAATTGCCTGTTACCGCAACCTGATCGAGCCGGGCATTGGTGTTGACGATCCAGCCCGGGTAATAACGCCGCAGTTCGGCCAGTACCTCGCTCAACGGGCAGTTGTCGAAAATCAGCCGACCCTGCACCCATGCCAGATCCTTGTTCTGGTCGATCTTCGCACGGTTGCCAAAGCCCTCGGGACCGACGCGAAGGCTGTCTCCGGCCCCAAGGCTGACCTGAGAGTCGCCTTGGGTCGCTTGCACATTTACTGCGCCGCGCTCGACCTGGATCTGCGCTACACCGTCCAGATAGCGCAGCGCAAAGGACGTGCTGCTAGCGCTCATGCGCACCGGGCCTGCATCGATTTCCAGTGGCAGACCCTTGGTGGTTGGCACTTCAAAAAAGGCTTCACCTTCATAAAGTCGTGCAATACGTTGATGGTTATTCAGCTCGCTGGAGAAGGCGGAGCGGGTATTGAGCAGGACTTTGGACCCGTCACCCAGCGTCAGGCGCTGACGCTCGCCAGCCACTGTCAGGTGATCGGCCTTGAGGCGTAATGGCAGGTTGCTGAAATTGAAAAGCCCCAGCAGCAGGGCGGCTGCGGTGGCCAACGAAACCCAGTGAGGGCGCACTCGGCGCAGCAATGACGGCTTTTTCGGCGCTGCCAGACTCACGGCCGCGTCGAGCACCGTTTGGGAATTCCAGAGCGCTTCTGCTTTGGCGAAGGCTTCGCCATGAGTCGGATCTGCCGCCAGCCAATCCTGAAAACGCGCCCGTTGCTGGTCGTCGGCGTTTTCCAGCTCAATCAGCCAGTTCAGCGCCTGATCCATGGCGCTTTCATTTGTAGCGCCGGGTGAGTGAAAGTCCGTCAAGGCTGCCTCGGATACACGGTATGGGGCGGGAGTTTAGCGAGAGGGGCGCTCGACTGCCGCCGGATTTTCTTGTGACCTATGGATCAAGCCGCTCTCATCACTGTTCAAGCCGGGCTGCTACACCGACACAAATGGCCATGATCAACTTGAGTTCCTTTTGTACGGTACTGGCCGAAACATCGAGTTGCGCGGCGATTTCCAGATAGCTGCAGCCATTGAGTCGGCTCAGGGTAAAGATTGTCTGCTGGCGCGCGGTGAGTTTTTCGAGGCTTGCATTCAGGTTACGCAGCAGGCGATTGGCATGTGCGGCGTCTTCGAGCGAAGCATCCGGGGCGACCACATTGTGAACGTCCGACAACGGGGCGTCGTCAATCATGGTGCGCGAGTGGATACGACGTGCACGCAGATAATCCAGCGCCAGATTGCGCGCGGTCTGAAACACGAACGGTTCGAGATGATCAATGGTGCGCTCGCTCAGCGCGCGGTTCACGCGCAGGTAAGTTTCCTGCAGCAGGTCCTCGGCGGTGCTGGGATTGCGGACCATACGTTGCAAGGTGCGCAGCAGGATCGTTCGCCTTGCCAGGAAAACGTCATTGAAATGCGACTGTGTCACGGGAGCATCCGATCAGAAATTCAGCGAATGATAATGATTGTCGTCTGCTGTATTGGCAAGGCGGGAAGTTGCAACGCATGTGTAGGGCGGGTGGAGGGGGAAAAGCGCAAACAGTTGATCGGGAAGCAACGGATCATCGTGGGAGCGAACTGGCTCTGGCGGCACTCCGACGAAGAGGCTGGTACATCCCATACATCCGCTGCGATGGGACTTCAGCATTCGCGAACAGGCTCGCTCACACAGATCTTTAGACGCCTTATTCGGCGTTCATCAACGCCAGGCAGTTATCCAGCATCCGGTTGGAGAAGCCCCACTCGTTGTCGTACCAGGCCAGTACCTTGAGCAGGCGACCGCTGACCTTGGTGTGGTTGGCGTCGAAGATTGACGACAGCGGGTTGTGATTGAAATCGTGGGAGACCAGAGGCAGGCTGTTATAACCCAGGACCTTGGAGTGTTGGGCGGCCTCTTTCATGATCGCGTTGACTTCATCGACCGTGGCATCACGCTTGAGCTGAATGGTCAGGTCCACCAGTGATACGTTGATCACCGGCACTCGCACCGCCATGCCGGTCAGCTTGCCTGCCAGTTCTGGGAGTACCAGGCCTACCGCCTCGGCGGCGCCGGTCTTGCTGGGGATCATCGACTGCGTAGCCGAACGCGCGCGGTAGGGGTCGGTGTGATAGACGTCCGTCAGGTTCTGGTCATTCGTATAGGCGTGAATGGTGGTCATCAGACCGCTCTCAATGCCCAGCTCACGATTCAACACCTGCGCGACAGGCGCCAGGCAGTTGGTTGTGCAGGAGGCATTGGAGATCACTTGGTGGGACTGGCGAAGTACATCATGGTTGACGCCATAGACTACGGTTGCGTCGGCCCCTTTGGCCGGCGCCGAGACGATGACTTTTTTTGCACCGGCGGCAATGTGCACAGCCGCTTTATCACGGCCTGTGAATAGGCCCGTGCATTCGAACACCACGTCAATGTTCTGGGTTTTCCATGGCAACTCGGCGGGGTCGCGAATGGCGGTCACTGTGATCAGGTCCCCATTGACCGTGAGGCTGTCCTTATCGTGTTCGACGGTGCCATCGAACTGCCCGTGGACTGTGTCGTATTTCAGAAGGTGGGCGTTGATCTCGCTGTCACCCAGATCGTTGATAGCGACAACCTGCAGGTCCTGACGATAGCCTTGGGTATAAAGTGCGCGTAGGACGTTGCGGCCTATGCGGCCAAAGCCGTTGATTGCGATGCGGAGAGTCATACACCCGTCCTCAGTGATTTGTTGTTGGAATTACAAGATTATTCTCATAAAAATAGAAAACAAGCCTTTTTAGTGGCAGTATTTTGTTTTATCTACAAATAGAAACTCGTAAGGCCAACACAACTGTTTGAAAAATCTAGCCTTTGCTGAAGCGTTTCTTCCAAGGCTTTATTTGACCTCCGGTTTTGTACGCGGCCTGAACGGGTGACCACATCCGCTAGCCTGGAGTTCATCACAATGCATCCCCGCGTCCTTGAGGTAACCGAACGGCTGATCGCTCGCAGCCGTGAAACCCGTCAGCGCTATTTGCAACTGATCCGGGGCGCGGCGAGTGACGGCCCGATGCGCGGCAAGCTGCAATGTGCCAACTTCGCCCATGGGGTCGCGGCATGTGGCACCGAAGACAAGCACAGCCTGCGGATGATGAACGCCGCCAATGTCGCCATCGTTTCTTCTTACAACGACATGCTCTCGGCGCATCAGCCGTACGAACATTTCCCCGAGCAGATCAAAACGGCCCTGCGGGAAATCGGCTCGGTCGGCCAGTTTGCCGGCGGCGTACCCGCCATGTGTGACGGCGTGACCCAAGGCGAGCCAGGCATGGAGTTGAGCATCGCCAGCCGGGAAGTCATTGCAATGGCTACGGCGGTGGCGTTGTCGCACAACATGTTTGATGCCGCATTGATGTTGGGCATCTGCGACAAAATCGTGCCCGGGTTGCTGATGGGCTCCTTGCGTTTCGGTCATCTGCCTACGATTTTCGTGCCGGGTGGGCCGATGGTGTCGGGCATTTCCAACAAGGAAAAGGCCGACGTGCGCCAGCGCTTCGCCGAGGGCAAAGCAACGCGCGAGGAACTGCTGGACTCGGAAATGAAGTCCTATCACGGCCCGGGCACGTGCACCTTTTACGGCACCGCCAACACCAATCAGCTGTTGATGGAAGTCATGGGACTGCACTTGCCAGGCGCCTCCTTCGTCAATCCCTACACGTCGCTGCGCGATGCCCTGACACGCGAAGCGGCGTTTCAGGTGACACGGCTGACCAAGCAGAGCGGCCAATTCATCCCGCTGGGTGAGATTGTGGACGAGCGCTCGCTGGTCAACTCCATTGTTGCGCTGCACGCGACGGGCGGTTCGACCAACCACACGTTGCACATGCCCGCCATTGCGCAATCGGCAGGCATTCAATTGACTTGGCAGGACATGGCCGACCTTTCGGAGGTCGTGCCGACCCTGACCCACGTGTACCCAAACGGCAAGGCCGACATCAATCATTTTCAGGCGGCGGGCGGTATGTCGTTCCTGATTCGAGAACTGCTCGATGCCGGGCTGCTGCATGAAGACGTCAACACGGTGGTGGGCCGTGGTCTGCGTCGCTACACCCAGGAACCCTTTCTGGAAGACGGCAAGCTGGTATGGCGTGACGGCCCGATCGACAGTCTGGATGAAAACATTCTGCGTCCGATCGCCCGTCCGTTCTCCCCGGAGGGCGGGCTGCGCGTGATGGAAGGCAACCTTGGGCGCGGTGTGATGAAGGTGTCGGCCGTTGCCCTGGAGCACCAGTTCGTCGAGGCGCCAGCCAAGGTGTTCGAAGATCAGCAGGATCTGGCCGACGCGTTCAAGGCCGGAGAGCTGGAGTGTGATTTCGTCGCGGTCATGCGCTTCCAGGGGCCGCGCTCCAATGGCATGCCCGAGTTGCACAAGATGACGCCGTTCCTTGGTGTGCTGCAGGATCGCGGCTTTAAAGTCGCACTGATCACTGATGGACGCATGTCTGGAGCGTCGGGAAAAATTCCGGCAGCTATTCATGTTTGCCCGGAAGCTTCCGATGGTGGCCCTTTGGCACTTGTGCGTGATGGGGATATCATTCAGGTCGATGGCGTGAACGGAACGTTGCAAGTGTTGGTCGAACCGGCAGAATTGGCGGCCAGAGAGCCGGCAATCGGGCGTCTGTCACATAACGTGGGCAGTGGCCGTGAGTTGTTCGGTTTCATGCGCATGGCCTTCAGCTCGGCAGAGAAAGGCGCCAGCGCCTTTACTTCCAATCTGGAGACGCTCAAGTGACAGTGGCCATGGTGGGTGATATCGGCGGCACAAATGCTCGTTTTGCCATCTGGGAAGACGATCAGTTGCATTCGATCCGGGTGTTCCCGACGGTCGATTACGCCGGTCCTGAAAAGGCGTTGCTGGTCTATCTCAAGGACCTTGATTTGCAGTTGGGCGATGTCGGCTCCATCTGCCTGGCGGTGGCGGGGCCTGTGACCGGTGACAATTTCCACTTCACCAACAGCCACTGGAAGATCAATCGCCTGTCGTTCTGCGCGGCGCTCAAGATCGATCACTTGATCATGGTCAACGATTTTACCGCCATGGCATTGGGGATGACTCGCCTGCGCGACGATGAGTACCTGACCGTGCGGCCTGGCAAGGGTGACCCAAAAAGCGCACGTGTGGTAATCGGCCCTGGCACGGGTCTGGGCGTGGGCACGCTGATCCGCTCCGGCGAAAATCACTGGACCGCGGTGCCGGGCGAGGGCGGACACGTTGACCTGCCGATCGGCACTGCCCGTGAAGCCTTGCTCTGGACGTGCCTGATGGCCGATCACGAGCATGTCAGTGCAGAAACGATCCTGAGCGGCGCTGGCCTGCTGTTGCTGTATCAGGTCAGCTGCGCGCTGGACGGCATCGAGGCCGAGCTGAAATCCCCTGCGGCCATTACTACCGCCGCGCTCCAAGGCGATGCAGTGGCCAGCGCGGTGCTCGAACAGTTTTGTGTGTTCCTTGGTCGTGTCGCGGGCAACGCGGTGTTAACCGTTGGCGGTCGTGGCGGGGTGTACATTGCCGGGGGCGTGATACCGCGTTTCGTCGACTTCTTCATGCAGAGTGGCTTCAACAAGGCCCTTGCAGAAAAAGGCCTGATGAAGGATTACTTCAATGATGTGCCAGTCTGGCTGGTGACAGCTCAATACCCAGGGTTGATGGGCGCCGGGGTGGCGCTTGATCAATTCGCGGCAAGCCGCTAGGCGCCAGCGGTAGGCTTATAAGCTGAAAAGGCTCGCACACGTTGTGTTTGCAGCCTATGGCTGTTCCCCAATAACAATGATCAGTGCTTACAAGGACGACCAACGTGAACGCTGTCAGTAAATCGATTCTGGTGGTCGACGATGACCAGGAGATCAGGGAGTTGCTCCAGGCCTACCTGAGTCGCGCCGGCTTTCAGGTGCGCACCGTTGGCGATGGTGCCGAGTTTCGTCAGGCGTTCAACGACGAGCCAAGCGACCTGCTGATCCTTGATGTCATGCTGCCCGACGAGGACGGCTTCAGTCTCTGTCGCTGGGCCAGGCACCATCCACGTCAGCCTCATGTGCCCATCATCATGCTCACTGCCAGCTCTGACGAAGCCGACCGGGTCATCGGGCTGGAGCTCGGTGCCGATGACTACATGGCCAAACCCTTCAGCCCGCGTGAACTTCAGGCCCGGATCAAGGCGCTGCTGCGTCGGGCTCACTTTGGCCAGGAGCGAACGGGCGGCGATGTGCTGGTGTTCGATGAGTGGCGTCTGGACATGGTCAGTCACCGGCTGTTCCACAATGATGGTGAGGAGGTGATCCTTTCCGGCGCCGACTTCGCGCTGCTCAAACTGTTTCTCGACAATCCCCAGCAGATCCTCGATCGCGACACCATCGGCAATGCCACGCGCGGGCGTGAGCTGATGCCGCTGGAGCGCATCGTTGACATGGCGGTCAGCCGGCTTCGTCAGCGTTTGCGCGATACCGGCAAGGCAGCGCGTTTGATCCGCACCGTGCGAGGCAGTGGGTATTTGTTGGCCGCCAATGTGCTGCCACACGCCAGCAACGGCTACTGACCGTTGATAGTGACCGAGAAGAAGCGTCGTCTGCCGGTACCGCGCTCGTTGCTGGGGCGCATGTTGCTGTTGACCTTGCTGGCGGTTTTATTTGCTCAGACGTTGTCCAGCCTGATCTGGCTGTCCCAGTTGCGCGCCACGCAGATGGAGGGTCTTATCACAAGTGCCCGCAGCCTGGGTTATTCGATGTCTGCGAGCGTCAGTTATTTCCGCTCATTGCCTGTGGCTTTCCGCCCGCTGGTGCTCGACCAACTGCGCAGCATGGGCGGTACGCGTTTCTTCGTTTCGCTCAATGACCGTCCGCTGGAAATGCAGGTGCTAGAGCCCACCGCGCGCAAAACGGCGGTGATCGATGTGGTGGGGCAGGTGTTGCGGCAGAACTTGGGCGCCGACCCCGATATCCTCGTACGTTTCGTGCGTCCCGAGGATCTGCGCATATTCAACAGCGGCCTGAGGCTCGACGAACTGCCGCGCTCCTGGGCGCATTACGCATTGACGCTTGAGCCTGTGAACCCACCGGTACTGGTGACTCAGATCGAGCTTTCGCCGGGTGAGTGGCTGTATATAGCGTCGCTGTTGCCCGAGCCGTACACCATGCTTGAGTCAGAGGGGCTGCCCTCGCAGCAGGTCTGGTTCATAAGCCTGACGAGTATTTTCCTGCTGGTGTTCATCGGTTTACTGGTGCACTGGCAAAGTGGTCCACTCAAGCGTTTGGCGCGAGCGGCAAGGGACCTGTCTCTAGGCGCCAATGTCGAGCCGGTGGTGGAGGGCGGTGGCAGTGAAGTGATCGAGGTGACGCGCGCCTTCAACACCATGCGTGATCGCATCAGTCGCTACCTCAATGAGCGCGGCCAGCTGTTCAGCGCCATTTCCCACGATCTGCGTACCCCCATCACGCGTCTTCGCCTGCGCGTGGAGTTGCTGGAAGATGAAATGGTGCAGGCCAAGTTCACCCGTGACCTGGATGAGCTGGAACTGTTGGTCAAAGGCGCGCTGCAGTGCGTGAAGGACACCGACATTCACGAAAACATAGAACCTGTGGACCTGAATCACGCGCTTGATTGCCTGATCGAGCCCTACCTGTCGCGCGCCGGAAACGGGCGAGTCACGCTCGAAGGCAAGGCCATGTCGATGTTCTATGGCAAGCCTCTGGCCCTGCGACGCTGCATGGGCAACTTGATCGACAACGCCATCAAGTACGGCGATAAGGCCCACCTGCTTATCGAAGATAACCCTGAGGCGTTCGTGCTGCACGTCGATGACGAAGGGCCCGGCGTACCCGAGCAGCGTCTGGAACAGGTCTTCGAACCGCATTTTCGGCTAGCGGGTAAACATCTGCAGGGATATGGGCTGGGTCTGGGGATCGCACGCAACATCGCTCACAGTCATGGTGGCGAGGTGAAGTTGCAGAACCTGCGTGAGGGTGGCTTGCGAGTGACGTTGTACCTGCCGCGTGGTGTGGAATAAATCTGCCTTGCAGGTCACTGATAGTCCCGGTGAAATTTCCACCTCCCAGCCTGAATATATGAATGTAACCATATGGTGACACTTGCGCATCCCTTCGTTACCGTGCGCGCTAACCCGTTGTTTAGAATCCGCGTAGCGCAAGCGCCAAGACTTGCTCATGCATAACAACAATAAAGGTCATATAGATGAATTCGATCTCCCGTCTCGCCGCACTCATTTCTCTCGCCTCGTTGTTCCCTCTGAGCGCCATGGCCACTGATTCCAAAGGCACCGTCGAAGTCGTTCACTGGTGGACGTCCGGTGGCGAAAAAGCGGCCGTCGATGTGCTTAAAGCCCAGGTTGAAAAAGACGGCTTCACCTGGAAGGACGGCGCCGTGGCAGGTGGTGGCGGTGCAACTGCCATGACCGTGCTCAAAAGCCGTGCCGTCGCGGGTAACCCCCCTGGCGTGGCCCAGATCAAAGGCCCGGACATTGAGGAATGGGCGTCGACCGGTCTGCTGGACACCGACGTGCTCAAGGATGTCTCCACAGAAGAGAAGTGGGACAACCTGCTCGACAAGAAAGTCTCCGATACCGTGAAGTACGAAGGTAATTACGTGGCCGTGCCGGTGAATATTCACCGCGTGAACTGGCTATGGATCAACCCGGAAGTCTTCAAGAAAGCCGGCATCGAGAAAGCCCCGACCACCCTCGAAGAATTCTACGCAGCGGGCGACAAGCTCAAGGCGGCAGGCTTCATTCCGTTGGCGCATGGCGGCCAGCCTTGGCAGGACAGCACTGTCTTCGAAGCCGTGGTGCTGTCGGTGATGGGTGCCGACGGTTACAAGAAAGCACTGGTCGATCTGGATAACGGCGCATTGACCGGGCCGGAAATGATCAAGGCGCTGACCGAGCTGAAGAAAGTTGCTACCTATATGGATCCCGATGGCAAAGGCCAGGACTGGAACCTTGAAGCAGGCAAGGTCATCAATGGCAAGGCCGGCATGCAGATCATGGGTGACTGGGCCAAGAGCGAATGGACCGCCGCCAAGAAAGTCGCTGGCAAGGATTACCAGTGCGTAGCCTTCCCGGGTACCGACCAGGCGTTCACCTACAACATCGACTCCCTGGCGGTGTTCAAGCAGAAAGATGCAGGCACGGCTGCCGGTCAGCAGGACATCGCCAAGGTCGTGCTCGGTGAAAACTTCCAGAAAGTCTTCAGCATCAACAAGGGTTCGATTCCTGTTCGCATCGACATGCTGAACAAAATGGACTCCTACGGCTTCGACTCCTGTGCCCAGACTGCCGCCAAGGACTTCCTCGAAGATGCCAAGACTGTCGGCCTGCAACCGAGCATGGCGCATAACATGGCAACCACGCTGGCTGTTCAAGGTGCGTTCTTCGACGTCGTGACCAACTACATCAACAATCCGAATGCAGATCCTGCTGACGCTGCGAAAAAGCTCGGTGCGGCGATCAAGTCTGCCAAGTAAGGGTTTTAGCTACGTGCCTCAAGTTACGAGCTACACGTGGCGCGCGTTGCGTCTTGTAGCTCGTAGCGGTCTTCGATCTTTTTCTTTGTACTGGATTTCACCATGAGTTCTGTTGCTGTGTTCAGCAAAGCCTCGCCGTTCGATGCACTGCAGCGCTGGCTACCGAAACTGGTGCTGGCGCCCAGCATGTTCATCATATTGGTGGGCTTCTACGGCTACATCCTGTGGACGTTCGTTCTGTCGTTCACCAACTCGACTTTCCTGCCGTCCTACAAATTCGTCGGGCTGGCGCAATACGCGCGGTTGTTCGACAACGACCGCTGGTGGGTGGCCAGCAAGAATCTGGCGGTATTTGGTGGCATGTTCATCGGCATCAGCCTGGTGGTTGGCGTGTTGCTGGCCGTGTTCCTCGACCAGCGAATTCGTCGCGAAGGGTTCATCCGTACCGTCTACCTGTACCCGATGGCGCTCTCGATGATCGTCACCGGTACGGCCTGGAAATGGCTGCTCAATCCCGGCATGGGCCTGGACAAACTGCTGCGGGATTGGGGCTGGGAAGGTTTTCGCCTGGACTGGCTGATCGACCCTGATCGCGTGGTGTACTGCCTGGTTATTGCGGCGGTATGGCAAGCCTCGGGCTTCATCATGGCGATGTTTCTGGCGGGCTTGCGGGGGGTTGACCAGTCGATCATCCGCGCCGCGCAGATCGATGGCGCCAGCATGCCGAAGATCTATTGGAAAGTGGTGCTGCCAAGCCTGCGCCCGGTGTTTTTCAGTGCCGTGATGATCCTGGCGCACATCGCGATCAAGAGCTTCGACCTGGTTGCGGCGATGACTGCCGGTGGTCCGGGCTACTCGTCCGACCTGCCTGCGATGTTCATGTACTCGTTCACTTTCAGCCGCGGCCAGATGGGCATGGGTTCGGCCAGTGCGATTCTGATGCTCGGTGCGATTCTCGCGATCCTCGTGCCTTACCTGTATTCCGAGCTGAGGACCAAGCGCAATGACTAGTCTCGCTGCCAAACCTTCCATCAGCCTGAGCCGGATCGCCATCTATGCTGTGCTGATCGGTGCTGTGCTGATCTATCTGATTCCGCTGGTGGTCATGTTGCTTACCAGCTTCAAATCGCCGGAAGACATCGGCACCGGCAACCTGCTGAGCTGGCCCACCGAAGTCACCACCATTGGCTGGGTCAAGGCTTGGGCGACGGTGAAGGGCTACTTCGTCAACTCGATCCTGATCACCGTGCCTGCGGTGCTGATTTCCACGGCCATCGGTGCCTTGAACGGCTACGTGCTATCGATGTGGCGGTTCAAGGGCTCGCAGATGTTCTTCGGTCTGCTTTTGTTCGGCTGCTTCCTGCCGTTCCAGACCGTTTTGCTGCCAGCGTCATTCACCCTCGGCAAGATGGGGCTGGCCAGCACCACCACAGGTCTGGTGCTGGTACACGTGGTCTACGGTCTGGCGTTCACCACGCTATTCTTCCGTAACTATTACGTCAGCATTCCCGACGCACTGGTCAAGGCCGCGCGTCTGGACGGCGCCGGCTTCTTCACTATTTTCCGGCAGATCATTCTGCCGATGTCGACGCCGATCGTCATGGTCTGCCTGATCTGGCAGTTCACCCAGATCTGGAACGACTTCCTGTTTGGCGTGGTGTTCTCCAGCGGCGATTCGCAGCCCATTACCGTGGCGCTGAACAACCTGGTCAACACCAGCACCGGGGCTAAGGAGTACAACGTTGATATGGCGGCGGCGATGATCGCCGGTCTGCCGACCCTGCTGGTCTATGTGGTCGCAGGCAAGTATTTCGTGCGCGGGCTGACGGCCGGCGCAGTCAAGGGGTAATCATGGCAACGCTCGAACTTCGTAATGTAAACAAGACCTACGGCACCGGTCTGCCGGACACCCTGAAAAACATCGAACTGTCGATCAAGGAAGGCGAATTCCTGATCCTGGTCGGTCCTTCGGGCTGTGGTAAGTCGACCCTGATGAATTGCATCGCAGGCTTGGAGAGCATTACCGGCGGCGCGATCATGATCGGCGATCAAGACGTCAGCGGCATGAGCCCCAAGGATCGCGACATCGCCATGGTGTTCCAGTCCTACGCGCTGTACCCGACCATGAGCGTTCGCGAGAACATCGAATTCGGCCTGAAAATTCGCAAGATGAACCAGGCAGACATCGATGCGGAAGTGGCTCGCGTGGCCAAACTGCTGCAGATCGAACACTTGCTCAATCGCAAGCCGGGTCAGCTTTCCGGTGGTCAGCAACAGCGTGTGGCGATGGGGCGTGCATTGGCTCGGCGGCCAAAGATCTATCTGTTCGACGAACCGTTGTCCAACCTCGACGCCAAGCTGCGGGTCGAGATGCGCACCGAAATGAAACTGATGCACCAACGCTTGAAGACCACCACGGTTTATGTGACCCATGACCAGATCGAAGCCATGACTCTGGGTGACAAAGTGGCGGTCATGAAAGACGGCATCATCCAGCAGTTCGGCACCCCGAAGCAGATCTACAACGATCCGGCCAATCTGTTTGTCGCCAGTTTCATCGGTTCGCCGCCGATGAACTTCATCCCGCTGCGCCTGCAACGCAAGGAGGGGCGTCTGGTTGCGCTGCTCGACAGCGGTCAGGCGCGGTGCGAACTGCCGATGAGCATGAGCGATGCAGGGCTTGAAGACCGTGAGGTGATTCTGGGTCTTCGCCCCGAACAGATCGTGCTAGCGTCCGGAGAAATGTCGGCAATGCCGACCATTCGTGCCGAAGTACAGGTTACCGAACCCACCGGTCCTGATACGCTGGTTTTCGTCACGCTGAACGAAAGCAAGGTTTGCTGCCGTCTGGCGCCGGATGTAGCGCCGGCGGTGGGTGAAACCCTGAACCTGCAATTCGATCCGGCCAAGGTGTTGCTGTTCGATGCCAAGAGCGGCGAACGCTTGGGGCATTGGTGGAGTCGCAGCCGGTTGAGAGCATCGGCAATGTGACGCGACTCAACCGAAACTGATTCCGCGCGCAGGCGACTGCGTCATGGAGCACAGCTGTCGGGGCGTTTTTTTTCTGCCGTAAAAGCGCCCTGACAGGCACACGAAGCACGTTGGTGACCACGCTGTTTAAAGCTAATAACAATAAAACGAGGATTAAAGGGATGAAGAAGGTGAAAGGCAAATCGCTTAACCAGCGGCACCTGATCGGTGGGTTGTCGGTGTTGGGCGCGTTGACAATGTCAGGGTCGGTGTTCGCGCTGGAACCTTTCAACGCCAACGAACACATGACCGGTGACTGGGGCGGACTGCGCCAGGAGCTGCATGACAAGGGTTACGATTTCAGTCTTGAATACGTAGGTGAAATGGGCGCCAACGTCAAAGGCGGATACAACCACGATAAAACGGCACGCTACAGCGATCAGTTCGCCATTGGCACCAACATCGACCTGGAAAAGGTCTTTGGCCTCAAAGATGCCGAGTTCAAGCTGGCAATCACTGAGCGTAGTGGCAACAACATCTCCAACGACCGCCTGGGTGATCCTCGTATCGGCACCTTGAGCTCCTCGCAAGAAGTCTGGGGCCGCGGCCAGACCTGGCGCCTGACGCAAATGTGGGTCAAGCAGAAGTACTTCGATGGCGCGCTGGACATCAAGCTGGGTCGGATGGGCGAAGGTGAAGACTTCGGCAGCTTCCCGTGCGACTTCCAGAACCTGACGTTCTGTGGCACACAAGCAGCCAACTACGTGAACACCTGGTACAACTGGCCGGTGAGCCAATGGGCCGTTCGCGTGAAATACAACATCACGCCTGAAGTGTTCGCTCAGGTCGGTGTTTACGAGCAGAACCCTTCTTATCTCGAAACCGGCAATGGCTTCAAACTCAGTGGCAGCGGCGCCAAGGGCACGTTGGTTCCTGTAGAGGTGGTGTGGTCTCCTACGGTCAACGACTATGCAGGCGAGTACCGTCTGGGTTGGTACTACAGCAGCCCAAGCGCGAACGACCTGAAGGACGACGTCAATGGCCAGCCCCAAGCGCTGACCGGCAATGACTTCAAATCCCATGGAAGCAAGCACGGGTGGTGGGTCGTTGCTCAGCAGCAACTGACTTCAGTGGGTGGCGACAAGTCCCGCGGCATGAGCGTGTTCTTCAACGCAACCGTGCATGACAAGGCGACCAACTTTGTCGACAACTTCCAGAACGTGGGTCTTGTGTTCAAAGGACCGTTCGATGCACGTCCAAAAGACGACATCGGTGTAGGCGTCTCGCGTATCCATGTCAACGAAGCCGTGCGCGACCGTGCCCGTCTGGTTAACGAACTCAATGGTATCGAGGACTACGATAACCCTGGCTATCTGCCCATTCAGCACACCGAGTACAACTCGGAGATCTACTACGGGGTTCACGTGACAGATTGGCTGACTGTGCGTCCTAACGTGCAATACGTCATGCACCCGGGTGGTACCGATCACGTGGACAACGCACTGGTTGCCGGTATCAAGCTGCAAACGAAGTTCTGATACATAAGCGAACGCTCCTTCGCTCCACAAACGATCAAGGGTCGTGTGTGCTTTACGGGCAGCCTGGCTGCCCGTTTTTTTTGTGTGGCATGGGCTCCGGTTTCGGAGCGTTTTATTCTTAGGGCCGCAGGCGATGCCGTTGCGCGGCGGGTGTCGAATCCGTAAGCGTGAGTCTGGTCGACGCTGCGTGAGCAAGCTCACGCCCGCCCCCAGAACTTGAAGATAAGGATCGGACGGCAATGGCCATCAGGCAGCCGAGCTCGCTTGAGCATCCTCTACAGCGATTTTTCACCTCAGCCAGACCTCAGCCCACGTTTCAGTGGGAGCGTTATCAGCAACGGGACGTGTTGGTGATCAATCACCCACAATGTAAGGCTGTGTTCAGTCGGCAGGGCGCGCAATTGCTGCACTTTCAGCCAGTGGGCGAGAAGCCCTGGCTGTGGTGCGTCGGTGCAATTCGTGGCGGCGTGCCGGTGTGCTGGCCCTGGGTCGGGCGTCACCCGGGCGAAGGCGGCTGGCCTGCCAATGGCTGGGGGCGACTGCTTGACTGGAAGCTGATCGACAGCCAGCAACAGGAGACCGGCGTCTCGCTGCGTTGGCGCTTGAGCCTGTGGGACTGGCAGGTCGATCTTCATGCCGAGTTGGGGCCGGGCATGGTGCTGCGCCTGGAGACGCAGCATCAAGACAGCCAGTCTTGTCGGTTCGGCCACGCCTTGCACGCCTACTGGCGCATCAGTGACATCGCCGATGTCGCGCTGGAAGGACTGGACGGTGCTCAAGGCTATGACGAGCTCAGCCGCAGTGTCTGCGAACAGAAAGGCCAGCTACGGCTCATGGGCAGTTGTCAGCGGGTGTTCGAGCATATGGGTCCGCTGGAATTGCATGACGACGCCTGGCAGCGCCGGTTGAATATCGATGCCCGTGACAGCCTCAGCACCGCGATCTGGCATCCGGGCAGTAGACCGCTGCTGGGTGTGGGCTGCAGTGAAGCGGCGGGGTTTGTTCGGGTCGAAGCGGTGTCAGGCGCCGATGATGTCCTGAGCCTGGCGCCGGGACAGCGGGCGCGTTTGAGCTTGCAGGCAAGTCTGGTCGACCCTGTCTGCATCAACAGGCCTTAATTCAACTCGTCGTCCACCGGATACCGGCTGGCATTGAGGCTTTCCTTGATCTTGCGCAGATGCGGCTGGAAATCCACGCCTCGGCGCAGGGTCATGCCGGTTGCGAGAACGTCGAGAACGGTTAGCTGGATGATCCGCGAGGTCATCGGCATATAGATGTCGGTGTCCTCTGGTAACGGAATATTCAGACTTAACGTGCTGGCCTTGGCCAGAGGGGAGTCGGCTGCTGTCAGACCCAGCACCGACGCGCCGTTCTCCCGGGCCAGACGGGCGACTTCCACGAGTTCGCGGGTGCGCCCGGTGTAGGAAATGATCACGAACAGCTCGCCCGTATGCGCCACCGAAGCCAGCATGCGCTGCATCAGTACATCGGCATGAGCTGTCACCGCCAGATTGAAACGGAAGAACTTGTGCTGGGCATCCAGCGCTACAGGAGCCGATGCGCCGAGGCCGAAGAAGTGAATCTGCCGCGCCTGGATCAATAGATCCACCGCCTTGCTCACCAGCGTCGGGTCCAGCACTTGGCAGACGCTGTCCAGTGACGCGATGGCGCTGGCGAAAATCTTGCGTGTGTAGGCTTCCGGGTTGTCATCGGCCTCTACCGCGCGGCTCACGTAAGCGGCGCCGCTGGCCAGGCTCTGGGCCAATTGCAGCTTGAGTTCCGGATAACCGCTGACATCGAACGAGCGGCAGAAACGATTGACTGTCGGTTCGCTGACTTTTGCGGCCTGGGCCAGCGCGGCAATGCTGAAACGGGTCGCCTGCTGGGGATTGCTCAAAATCACCTCGGCGACTTTGCGCTCGGCCTTGTTCAGTTCGGCAAGACGACTCTGGATCTGCTCCAGAAGATTGCGTACGCGGTCCATTCAGAGTCCTTCTCATAAAGCTGTAACAGGTGGCAGGCATGCATTTATGCAAAAGATGCTCAACTGCCCTTTAGCCTGTAGCAAAGGTGGCCTATCGTACTGAGGGCCTATGGTGATCACCACTGTAATGTGCTTTTTGAGGGAATGTTGTGGTTATTACTACATATGGCCTTGAGTAACGCCTTTAAAAAAGGTATTTGTAGCCTAACTTGATAAAAGAACCAACATTATGCTTTCGATTACGGTTGAACCGTGCACTTTTGCCTTGTTCGGCGCGCTGGGCGACCTGGCCGTGCGCAAGCTGTTTCCTGCGTTGTACCAGCTGGACCGTGCTGGACTGCTGCACGCCGAGACCCGAATCCTAGCCTTGGCGCGCGAGTCGGGTGCTCCCCAGGAGCATCTGGCTTATATCGACAAGAGCCTGCGCCGCTTCGTCCCTGACGCCCAGCTTGAAAGCGAACACGTGGAGCGTTTTCAGGCGCGCCTGAGCTACCTGCACGTGGATTTCCTCAAGGGCGAAGATTACGTTGCCCTGGCTGAAGCGGTGGGCGACGCGCCAACCATGATCGCCTACTTCGCCACACCTGCATCGGTGTATGGTGCGATCTGTGAAAACCTTGCGCAGGTCGGCCTGACCGAGCGCACGCGCGTGGTACTGGAAAAGCCGATCGGCCACGACCTTGCCTCCTCACGCCGGGTCAACGACGCCGTTGCCCAGTTCCTTCCGGAAAACCGGGTTTATCGCATCGACCACTATCTGGGTAAAGACACCGTCCAGAACCTTATCGCGTTGCGCTTTGCCAACAGCCTGTTCGAGACCCAGTGGAATCAGAATTACATTTCCCACGTCGAGATTACCGTGGCGGAAAAAGTGGGGATCGAGGGTCGCTGGGGTTACTTCGATCAGGCCGGCCAACTGCGCGACATGATCCAGAATCACCTCTTGCAGCTGCTGTGTTTGATTGCGATGGACCCGCCGAGCGATCTGTCTGCCGACAGCATTCGCGATGAAAAGGTCAAAGTGCTCAAGGCACTGGCGCCGTTCACGCCGGAGCGTCTTGCGACCCAGGTAGTACGTGGGCAATACATTGCCGGTTACAGCGAAGGCAAACCGGTACCCGGTTATCTGGAAGAGGAAAACTCCAATACCCAGAGCGACACTGAAACCTTTGTCGCCATTCGTGCCGACATCCGTAACTGGCGATGGGCCGGGGTTCCTTTTTATCTGCGTACCGGCAAGCGCATGCCGCAGAAGCTGTCGCAGATCGTCATCCACTTCAAGGAACCGCCGCACTACATCTTCGCACCGGAGCAGCGGATGCAGATCAGCAACCGCCTGATTATCCGCCTGCAGCCTGACGAAGGTATCTCGCTGCAAGTGATGACCAAGGATCAGGGGCTGGATAAAGGCATGCAATTGCGCAGCAACCCCTTGCAACTGAGCTTCTCCGACGCTTACCGCAGTGCCCGCATTCCGGACGCCTACGAGCGGTTGCTGTTAGAGGTCATGCGTGGCAATCAAAACCTGTTTGTCCGTAAGGATGAGATCGAGTCCGCGTGGCAATGGTGTGACCAACTGATTGCCGGCTGGAAGAAGGCGGGCGATGCGCCCAAGCCTTATGCGGCTGGCTCCTGGGGGCCGATGAGCTCCATTGCCCTTATTACTCGTGACGGGAGGTCCTGGTATGGCGATATGTGAACTTGAATTTCCGGCTGGCTTGAAAACCGCCGAATTCGATAACCCCGAACGGTTGGCCAAGGCACTGGCTGATCACGTAGCCGAGCGTCTGAGTGCGGCCATCTCCCGTAATCCGCACGGCGTAGCCACCTTGGTGGTGTCCGGTGGCAAAAGCCCGGTGGCGTTCTTTGAGGCGCTGGCGCAAAAGCCGATCGAGTGGTCGAAAGTCGCGATCAGCCTGGCCGATGAGCGCTGGGTGCCCACCGAGCATGCCGATAGCAATGCAGGCCTGCTCAAGCGCTATCTGTTGCAAGGGCCAGCGGCCAAGGCGGGTTTCTTTAGCCTGTATCGTCCGACCACCACACTGGACGAAGCTGCTGCTGCGACTGATGAGGCGCTCAAGGAGCTGCCGAAGATCGATGTGCTGGTGCTGGGCATGGGCGACGACGGTCATACTGCGTCGCTGTTCCCGGGCAGTCCGAACCTGGCCCAAGCACTGGATCTGCACAGCGAGCGTCGCTGCCTGCCGATGTTGGCGCCGACCATACCTCATCAACGCCTGACCATGACGCGCGCCCTGCTGGCGTCGGCAACCACTCCTATCCTGTCCATTTCCGGGCAGGCCAAACTGCAAACCCTGCGCAAGGCCCTGGCGGGCGATGACCTCGCCGAAATGCCGGTACGTGCATTCCTCAACCCGTCTTTAGAGATCTACTGGTGCCCATAAGTAAAGGATCAGCCGCCATGGAAAATACCCAAGCGAAACAGCCGTTGAACAACATGGCGAGCAAGATTGCCCAGATCGACGCACTCTGCGCGAAGGCGAAGATTCTGCCGGTCATCACCATTGCCCGCGAACAGGATGTGCTGCCGCTGGCTGATGCGCTGGTAGCGGGTGGCCTGAACGCGCTGGAAATCACCCTGCGTTCCGAGTTCGGTCTCAAGGCCATTCGTATTCTGCGCGATGCGCGGCCTGAACTCTGTGTGGGCGCAGGCACCATTCTCGATCGGCACATGCTCAAAGAGGCTGAAGAGGCCGGTTCACAGTTCATCGTTACGCCTGGCAGCACTCAGGATCTGCTGGAAGCCGCGGTGCAAAGCGAGTTGCCACTGCTGCCGGGTATCAGCAGCGCGTCTGAAATCATGATCGGATATGCCTTGGGCTACCGCCGCTTCAAGTTGTTTCCGGCAGAAATCAGCGGCGGCGTGGGTGCGATCAAGGCGCTGGGCGGTCCATTCCCCGAGGTGCGTTTCTGCCCGACTGGTGGTGTAAGCGCCGCCAATCTGAAAAGCTACATGGCGTTGCCTAATGTGATGTGCGTCGGCGGTACCTGGATGATTGATAACGCCTGGGTCAAGAATGGTGACTGGGGCCGCATCACTGACGCGACTGCCGAAGCGATCGCTCTGTTCGACTAAGACGTGAGCCAAAACGCTTGTCCATTGACCATCGATTGATTTTCGACAGCTGCGGTTCATGAAGAGGCTGTTTTAATCATCTCAAGGTGACGGATTCAAGCGCCTCCGCGCTGCTACGAAAGTCGTTGTTGCACGGCTGTTTAACGGTGCTCCTTTGGTCAGGAGCACCGTTTTTTTTGCGTCCTTATTACGCGCAATGGCTCAAGCCAGCGCGCGTATTGCCTCGGTCAGTCGCGCGACATCATCTGCAGAGGTCACGAAGCCTGGGGTGATGCGAATGCACGGTCCACATGCCGATCCGTTTCTGGCGACGGTAAAAATCCCGTGCTCATCCAGCAGTCGCCGGGTCATGAGTGATTGGTCGGCATGACGCGTAAAGCGCAGAGAGGTGATCCCGCAATACAGGCGCGGGTCATCCGGAGTCAGCACTTCGACACCCTGCAGGTTACGAACTTCGCGCACCCACAGGTCTCGCAGGTAGGCCAGGCGCGCACCCTTTACGATAGAACCGCCAATGGCCCTGTGCTCGCTGAAGACCTTGGTCAGCGTCATCAGCGCGGGAATGTTGGGCGTGCCGTAAGGCGCTCGGCCCAGAATATCGTCAGGCGCATAGCGGGCATCGCCCATGTCGGGATCGATAGATGACAGCCGTTGCTGCTTCACGTAAATGAAGCCCAGACTCAACGGTGCTCCCATCCATTTCTGCAGGTTGAAACCGGCGAAAGCCACTCCCAATTCACCCAGGCTGAAATCCAGCTGCCCGAGGGCGTGAGCGCCATCGAGAATCACATCGATGCCGTGGGCCTTGGCCTGGGCCGCAATGGCCTGCACAGGCATGACAAGACCGGTGCGATGGGTGACGTGGGTAAGCGCCATCAGCTTGAGACGTGGGTGGGCGGCAAATGCATCGCGATAGGCATCAAGCAGAGACTCATAACTGGCCGGGTGCGCGTGGCTGATCTCGATCACTTCAACACCTCGATTTTTCGCCAGCCAGCGCATCGCGCTCTGTACGCTGCTGTAATCCAGATCGCTGATGAGCACCTGATCTCCAGGTTGCAGCTCATTGTAGTTACGGATAAGCGTTTGCAGTGACTCCGAGGCACAGCGAGTGAGGGCAACTTCCTGTCTCGGGATACCCAGCAATTCGGCTAGATCGGCGCGGATCACCTCGCTGTCTTCGGTATCGAAGCGCTGGCGTACGTACACTGAGTTGCTGCTATTTACATACGCCAGATGCTGCTCATAAGTGCGCAACACTTCCCGAGTCATGCGCCCGAAATAGCCGTGCTCGAAGTTGAGCGGGCCAGGCTCGACCTCGTACTGGCGCGCTACGCCTCGCCAAAATGCCTCATCCTGTGCGCGTTCAAGCGCTGAATCCTTTCCTGCAGGTTGAACGTGGGTCATCGGATCGCTCGTCTCATTGAATGGGTCAGGAAAAACGAATCGGGGTTTTTATCGAGTTTTCCAGTAACGGGGCTCGAGGCTTGGTCCGCAATGGATCGAGCAGATTGGACAAGCCGTTGTGATCAATCTCGTGCATCAATGCCAGCAGGCTTCCCAGCTCCCCGGTCGGGAAGCCTTTGCGGGCAAACCAGTTCAAATAATCGCCAGGCAAGTCTGCCAGCAGGCGATCTTTGTATTTACCGTACGGCATCTCGCGAGTAACCAAAAGCTTGAGTTTTTCAGGATTCATGGGCGACCTTTGGTGCTTTTTAATGAACTTCGACAATACGTGCATTCTGCATGTACGCAAATGCATAGATCATGCAGAAAACCAGCTGCATCTGTATGGGTCGAATCATAACTTAATGAAAAATAAGGATTATTTTTATGGAAGAGATTGGCACGCAGGCTGCAACGTTAAGGCTATCAAGCGTAGATACATCAATTATTCGATTAACCTGCCAGAAAGGAACTGCAAAATGACAGATATCAATAAAGAATCGATCTCGGTACTCAACGATCTGATCGAGACCAGCATCGACGGCGAAAAAGGTTTTCACACCGCTGGTGAAGATATCAAGAACCCAGAAATCAAAGCGTATTTCCTTTCTCGTTCTACCGAGTGCAAGACTGCCGTAGCCGAGCTGCAGGCCGAAGTGCGTAAACTGGGTGGGAACCCGGATGATTCGTCCAGCGTCCTTGGTGGTGCGCATCGCCTGTGGGTAGAGCTGAAAGCAGCCGTTACTGGCAAAAGTGACGAAGCTGTGCTCGACGAAGTTGAAAGGGGTGAAGATCATGCGCTTAAAGCTTACAAAGAAGCTTCCCAGAAGGCTGCTGAGAAGAACTTGCCAGTCGATGTAACTACCCTTATTCGTCGCCAACAGGCTGGCGTTCAAGCTAACCACGACAAAGTAAAAGCGCTGCGTAACGATGTCAAAGCAGCCAACCACGCAAAATAAGTGGCTTAGCGGGTCTTATTTGATCCGCTTTAACCCATTCAAAAACGCCAAGTCCTGCTTGGCGTTTTTGTGCGTTGTAATTGGGGCCTGCACCAGGGAAGGAGAGCGAGGACAGTGCAGCGACATTAGCTCCTACTCTCCCTCATCAAACCTGTCGTTGATCAGCTTGATCAAACCCTCCAGCGCGGCCTGTTCGTTTTCGCCTTCGGTCATCAGGTAGATATCGGTGCCCTTACCGGCTGCCAGCATCATCACGGCCATAATGCTTTTGCCATCGACCATGGTGTCTGGCGTGCGACCAACTCGAATTTGACAAGGGTACTGGCCAGCGACGCCGACGAACTTTGCAGCGGCGCGGGCGTGCAGGCCCAGCTTGTTGATGATGGTGATCTGGTGAGCGGGCATCGCGGTGGGGATCCTTTCAGCTTAGGTCTCTGTGGCGGACCTGAACATTCTTGAGCGATTGTTGCAGGACCTGACCCAGGCGTTCGGTCAGGTAGACGGAGCGGTGATGGCCGCCCGTGCAGCCAATGGCAATGGTGACGTAGGCGCGGTTGCTGGCTGCAAAGCGTGGCAGCCACTTGGTCAGGTAGGAAGAAATATCCTGGAACATCTCCTCGACATCGGACTGGGCAGCCAGATAGTCCGCCACAGGTTTGTCGAGTCCGGATTGCTCCCGAAGTTCGGGCTTCCAATAGGGGTTAGGCAGGCAGCGCACGTCAAAGACAAGGTCTGCATCTACAGGCATGCCGCGTTTGAAGCCGAATGACTCGACTAGAAAGGCGGTACCGGGTTCCGGCTTGTTCAGCAGGCGCAACTTGATCGTGTCGCGCAACTGATAGAGGTTTAAATGGGTAGTATCGATGGTCAGGTCTGCCAGATCGATAATTGGCCCAAGCAACGCTTTCTCGTCACGTATGGCTTCTGCAAGAGAACGCGTGGCGTTGCTCAGCGGATGGCGCCGGCGGGTTTCGGAAAATCGCTTGAGCAGCGTGGCCTCGTCGGCGTCCAGGAACAGGACATCGCATCGGATATGCCGGGTGCGCACCTCTTCGAGCATCCGCGGAAAGCGAGTCAGGTGGCTGGGCACGTTACGCGCATCAATGGAAACTGCCAGCAGGGGCTCAGCCAGCTCGGTGTTTATGAGTGCGCGCTCGGCTAGCTCGGGAAGCAGGCCTGCGGGGAGATTGTCGACGCAGTAGAAACCGCTGTCTTCCAGCACATCCAGGGCTGTGCTCTTGCCGGAGCCCGAGCGGCCGCTGACGATGACCATGCGCATGATCAGTGACCGTTCTGAGCTTTAAGCACGACATGGTACAGCTCGTCGTTGCTGGTGGCTGCGCGCAGTTGCTCACGCACGTCAGCCCGGTCGAGCATGCTCGCGATCTGGCGCAGCAACTCAAGATGGGCATCGGTAGCCGCCTCGGGCACGAGCAGAACGAACAACAGGTCCACAGGAGCGCCATCGATGGCATCAAAGTCGACCGGGCGTTCCAGATGCAGAACGGCACTGACCGGCGAACTGCAGCCCGTGAGTCGGCAGTGGGGGATAGCGATGCCATTACCGAACCCGGTAGAACCGAGTTTTTCGCGGGCGATAAGGCTTTCGTAAACGGATTGCCAGTCGAATTCGGGCACTTGTCGCCCGATCAGCCTGGCAATCTCTTCGAGTACGGCTTTTTTACTGCCGCCTGGCACGTTCACCAGGGAACGGCCAGGGGTCAGGATATTTTCAAGTCGGATCATGAATGGGGAGTGTCAGCGAGCTACCGCACCTTAGAGGATGCGTTGCTGCTTTTCCTTATGCTTGAGCAATTGTCTGTCTAACTTGTCAGTGAGCAGGTCGATCGCCGCGTACATATCGTCATGTTCGGCATTGGCAACCACCTCTCCACCATGGATATGCAGGGTGGCCTCGATCTTCTGTTTGAGCTTCTCGACGGCCATCGTCACCTGCACGTTCGTAATTTTGTCAAAATGCCCTTCGAGCTTTTTCAGCTTCAGCTCGATGTACTCGCGCAGGGGCTTGGTCACTTCCAGCTGGTGTCCACTGATGTTGACTTGCATACAGCTTCTCCTTCGTTGCCAGTGCATTAAGAGGCAGGCTTGGGTGCCTGCCACTGGAACGCTGTGGCCGGTGACCTTTACATCAGTCGCTTGCGTTCGCTGGACGGCGCTATCCCCAAGGATTCGCGGTATTTGGCGACTGTGCGACGGGCCACTTGAATGCCTTGTGCCTCCAGTAAACCAGCGATCTTGCTGTCACTCAACGGCTTTTTCTGATTTTCCGCGGCAACCAGTTTTTTGATGATCGCACGGATGGCAGTAGACGAGCATTCACCCCCCTCGGAGGTGCTGACATGGCTGGAAAAGAAATATTTCAGTTCGTAAATGCCGCGTGGAGTGTGCATGAATTTCTGCGTGGTCACCCGCGAAATCGTCGACTCGTGCATGCCCACCGCCTCGGCGATGTCGTGCAACACCAGCGGCTTCATGGCTTCATCGCCGTACTCGAGAAAACCTCGCTGATGCTCCACGATCTGGGTCGCGACCTTCATCAGTGTTTCGTTGCGGCTCTGCAGGCTCTTGATGAACCAGCGCGCCTCCTGAAGCTGGTTGCGCATAAAGGTATTGTCGGCACTGGTGTCGGCACGGCGTACGAAGCCTGCGTACTGCGCATTGACGCGCAGGCGCGGTACGGCTTCCTGATTGAGTTCGACCAGCCAGCGCTCGTTGTCCTTGCGGACGATGACGTCCGGCACGACGTATTCGGCCTCGCTGGATTCGATCTGCGAACCTGGGCGCGGATTCAGGCTCTGCACCAACTCGATGACCTGGCGCAGGTCATCTTCCTTGATCTTCATGCGACGCATCAATTGCGAGTAGTCGCGGCTGCCGAGCAGGTCGATGTAATCGCTGACCAGCCGCTGGGCTTCGGCGAGCCATGGGGTCCTGGCTGGAAGCTGTCGCAATTGCAGGAGCAGGCATTCGCTGAGCGTGCGGGCACCCACACCGGCCGGTTCGAATTGCTGGATGCGGTGCAGCACTGCCTCGATTTCGTCCAGCTCGATGTCGAGTTCGGGGTCGAAGGCGTCGAGCATTTCTTCGAGGGATTCGTCGAGATATCCCTGGTTGTTGATGCAGTCGATGAGCGTGACGGCGATCAGACGATCAGTGTCGGACATCGGGGCCAGATTCAACTGCCAGAGCAAATGACTCTGCAGGCTCTCGCCAACTGATGTACGGGTAGTGAAGTCCCACTCGTCGTCGTCATTGCTGGGCAGACTGCTGGCGCTGGTTTGATAAACGTCTTCCCATGCGGTGTCGACTGGCAATTCATTCGGAATTCGCTCGCCCCATTCACCGTCTTCCAGGTTGTCGACGGTAGGCGCGGGTTCCTGATAGGTCGGTTCCTGAACGTCAGGATTAGGCTTTTGCTCGATGTTGTCGGCCATGGGGTCGGCATTGTCGAAATCCTCGCCTTCCTCCTGGCGCTCCAGCATGGGATTGGACTCCAGCGCCTCTTGAATTTCCTGTTGGAGATCCAGCGTCGACAATTGGAGTAAGCGGATGGCCTGTTGCAGCTGCGGTGTCATCGTCAGCTGCTGGCCCATTCTCAAGACTAGCGAAGGTTTCATGGCAGGGGCTTAATACCTTATTCGCCGGCGCACTCGCGCGCCATCCACTACTAGGGCGCCTGGGCGCCAACTTAAGCAAATTATATGCCTGAGACCAGTGGGTTTGCCTAGGGTGTGATGGCAATTAATACGAGGTTGGCGATCAGGCGCATGCAGCGTACGCCGACCAACCTCCCTTTGCCATCGCGCGCTTTACAGGCGGAACTCGTGGCCGAGATACACTTCCTTCACCAACTGGTTGGCGAGGATGGTTTCAGCGTTACCCTCTGCGATCAGCTGCCCGTCGTTGACGATGTAAGCTGTTTCACAGATGTCGAGAGTCTCGCGGACGTTGTGGTCGGTGATCAGAACACCGATGCCCTTGGCCTTGAGATGGTAGATGATCTGCTTGATGTCGCCCACCGAGATCGGGTCGACACCCGCGAATGGCTCATCTAGAAGGATGAATTTCGGCGAAGTTGCCAGCGCGCGGGCAATTTCTACACGGCGCCGTTCACCGCCCGACAGGCTCATCCCCAGGTTGTCGCGGATGTGCGTAATGTGGAATTCCTGCAGCAGGCTTTCCAGCTCCTTGCGGCGTTCGGCGCGGTCGAGTTCCTTGCGGGTCTCGAGAATAGCCATGATGTTGTCCGAGACCGACAGTTTGCGGAAAATCGATGCTTCTTGCGGCAGGTAGCCAATACCTGCACGAGCGCGACCATGCATCGGCTGGTGACTGACGTCCTGATCATCGATCAGCACGCGGCCCTGATCGGCCTGGACCAGACCCACAATCATGTAGAAACAGGTGGTTTTGCCGGCACCATTGGGGCCCAGCAGGCCGACGATCTGACCGCTGTCGATGGACAGGCTGACGTCGCGTACGACCTGCCGGCTTTTATAGGCCTTGGCCAGGTGTTGGGCTTTCAGCGTTGCCATTACTGGGCCTTCTGCTGGTCGGTTTTCTTTTTCGGTTGGATCACCATGTCGACACGAGGCCTGGCTTCAGTGACCTTGCTGCCCGTTGCGCGCCCGGCGCTGGCCAGTTTTTTCACTGTGTCATAGACGATTTTCTCGCCTTGAGTCGTGTTGTTATCCTTGTCGATGACCTTGGCCTTGTCGATCAACACGATGCGGTTTTGTGGCGCATGGTATTGAATGGTGATGCCCCAGCCCTGAACGGGTTTCGGGTCGCCGGCAGTCTGTAGCTGCTCGAAGTAGGCCAGGTTGCCTACCGAGGTCACGACGTCGATATCGCCCTGTGGCGTACGGGTCATGGTTACCGTGTTGCCGGTTACTTTCATCGAGCCCTGAGTGATGATGACATTGCCTTTGTAGGTGGCAATGCCTTGTTTGTCGTCCAGCTGAGCATCGTCGGCCTGAATGCGAATAGGCTGATCCTGATCGTTCGGCAGAGCCCAGGCGCTCACGCTTCCCAGTGCTGTGCCCAGGCCGAGCAAAATAGGGAGGGTTTTAAGGAGCCTCATACTGTCCTCTTGCGTTCGATAGCAGGTGTATCCTGCTTTCTTTTAGATAGGCTTTCATACCCGTACCGGTGCTCACGCCGTTGAAGCCGTCGATTCTAACGGGTTGCGCGGTTTCCGCATATTGCTTCTGAGGGAAGACCGTCATGCGGGTGCTGGTGATGATGGTTTCGCGCTTCTGTTCGTCGGTGCGGTTGATGCGCACCTTGTCGATCAGCTCTACGTGATCGCCGCCGGGAGAGACCTCGGCGCGCACGCTCTGGACATGCCAGGGGAACTCCGAGCCGCGAAACATCTGCAGCACAGGGGTGGTCATCAGCGTGACGTCGGTAGCCTTCAGATGCTCGACCTTGTCTGCCGTCATGTCGTACTGCATGCCCCCATCGGGCAGATATTGAATGCTGTGAGCATTCGTCGCGTAGTAGTCGATAGCGCTCTCGTCCACGGCGGCCTTTGGCTGGTCCATGAAGCTTTCCGGGCTGATATTCCAGTAGCCCGCCGCCGCAAGCAGCACTGCCAGCACGCCGAAGATCAGGAATGTACGAATTCGTTTGCTCAGCATAAATCCACTTCTATAAGTAGGCGGCGTGGGCCGCTTCGAGGTTGCCCTGAGCACTCAGGATCAGCTCGCAGAATTCTCGCGCAGCGCCTTCGCCGCCCCGCGCATGGGTGGTGCCGTGGGCGTGCTGGCGGACAAAACCGGCAGCATTGGCGACCGCCATGCCCAACCCGACTCGTCGTATGACCGGCAGGTCCGGCAGGTCGTCACCCAGATAGGCTACCTGCTCGTAGCTTAGGTTCAGTTGCTGCAAAAGCTCGTCCAGTACCGCCAGTTTGTCTTCGCGGCCTTGATAAAGATGGGCAATGCCCAGGTTTTTTGCGCGACGCTCTACCACCGGAGTCTTGCGGCCGCTGATGATAGCGGTAGCAACACCCGAGTTGACCAGCATCTTGATGCCCTGACCGTCGAGGGTATTGAAGGTCTTGAATTCGCCGCCGTCTTCAAGAAAGTAAAGCCGGCCATCGGTGAGCACGCCGTCGACGTCAAAGACCGCCAGTTTGATCTGTTTGCCGCGTTGCATCAGTTCTTTATTATCGAAGCTCATTACATCACTCCCGCGCGCAGCAAATCCTGAAGGTTGAATGCACCTATCGGGTAGTCGTTCCCGTCGACCACGACCAGTGCGCCGATCTTGTTGTCTTCCATGATTTTCAGCGCTTCGGCTGCCAGCATTTCTGAATGCACGGTCTTGCCGTGCACAGTCATGACATCATCGATGGTCGCGTGGCGAAGATCGATGTCGCGATCCAGTGTCCGGCGCAGGTCGCCGTCGGTAAAGATACCGGCCAGCCGCCCATCGGCTTCGACAATGGCCGTCATCCCCAGGCCCTTGCGGGTCATCTCCATTAGCGAGTCTCGCAGCGGCGTGCCGCGTGCTACCTGCGGCAGCTCGGCGCCGGTATGCATCACGTGCTCGACCTTGAGCAGCAGCCGACGGCCCAGCGCGCCACCGGGATGCGAGAATGCGAAATCTTCGGCAGTGAAACCTCGCGCATCCAGCAGGGCCACCGCGAGCGCATCACCCATAACCAAAGCTGCGGTGGTCGAGGAGGTCGGGGCGAGATTCAGCGGGCAGGCTTCTTTTTCGACGCGGGCATTGAGATTGATATCGGCTGCCCTGGCCAGTGTCGACTCGCCGTTGCCGGTCAGGCTGATCAGCTTGATGCCCAGGCGTTTGATCAGTGGCAGCAATGTCACGATCTCGGCGGTGCTGCCGGAGTTCGACAGCGCCAGGATGATGTCGGCACTGGTAATCATGCCCATGTCGCCATGGCTTGCTTCGGCTGGATGCACGAAAAAGGCCGGTGTGCCGGTACTGGCCAGCGTGGCTGCGATCTTTTTACCGATGTGTCCGGATTTGCCCATGCCGACCACCACGACGCGGCCTTTGCTCGCCAGGATCATTTCGCATGCGTTCACGAAGTCTGCATCGATGTGAGCAAGTACGCCTTCCACAGCCTCGATCTCAAGACGAATGGTGCGTTGTGCAGATTGAATAAGGTCGCGGGCGTCGGTCATGTCAGGAAAGGGTCGGCCGGGTGAAAAGGCCGGGATTATAGCGACAATGTTGAAAACCCTCACGCTTCATCGTCGCTCATTGTTTATGGAAGCGCTCTGTCCTTCAGTTCCCGTTCAGCAGGCAGCCAGATTCAGGGCGGGAAAATTCCGCTTGTCATGAAATATTTATCGGTTGTTACAGGTTGCCGCGTTGGAGCTTTGGCGGCGTACGACAGCGGTGTTATAGTTCGCCGCTTGTTCGGCCCCTCCAGACAGTGTGTCGTTCGTCAAGGACGCGGCATCTGAGAGACAGGCTGCATCGCAAGGAGTTTAGATGAGCGCCGATAACGCATACGCGGTCGAATTGAAGGATGTGTCCTTTAAACGCGGTACGCGCAGCATCTTCAATAATGTGGACATCCGCATTCCCCGGGGCAAGGTCACTGGCATCATGGGACCGTCGGGCAGTGGTAAAACCACGCTGCTGCGATTGATGGGAGCACAACTGCGTCCGAGCGGCGGTGAGGTCTGGGTTAATGGCCAGAACCTGCCGAAGCTGTCACGCAGCGATCTTTTCGATGCTCGCAAGCAGATGGGAGTCCTGTTTCAAAGCGGTGCGTTGTTCACCGATCTTGACGTGTTCGAAAACGTGGCGTTCCCGCTGCGCGTTCATACCAAGCTGCCTGAAGACATGATTCGCGACATTGTCCTGCTTAAATTACAGGCCGTTGGTTTGCGAGGGGCGGTCGACCTGATGCCCGATGAGCTATCGGGCGGCATGAAGCGTCGTGTCGCACTGGCGCGTGCGATTGCACTCGATCCGCAGATTCTCATGTACGACGAGCCGTTCGTAGGCCAGGACCCTATTGCCATGGGGGTATTGGTGCGTCTCATTCGCTTGCTCAATGATGCACTCGGCATCACCAGCGTTGTGGTGTCCCACGATCTTGCCGAAACAGCGAGCATTGCGGACTACCTTTATGTGGTGGGTGACGGTCAAGTGCTGGGGCAGGGAACGCCGCAGGAGCTTATGCAGTCGGATAATCCGCGTATCCGTCAATTCATGACAGGTGATCCGGACGGCCCTGTGCCTTTCCACTATCCGGCACCGGATTATCGCGAAGATCTTTTGGGGAAGCGCTGATGCGCAGAAAGTCATTGATGGATCGTGTTCGCCTGATGGGGCGCTCCGCGATCGATATTGTTGCAGTGCTTGGGCGTTCGGGCGTGTTCCTGGTCCATGCCCTTTTGGGGCGAGGCGGTATCGGCGGTGGTTTTCAGCTGCTGGTTCGCCAGCTTTATTCGGTTGGCGTGATGTCGCTGGCGATCATCGCGGTGTCCGGTGTCTTTATCGGCATGGTTCTGGCGCTACAGGGCTTCAGCATTCTTGCCAAATACGGCTCCGAACAGGCGGTCGGTCAGATGGTCGCCCTGACCCTGCTGCGCGAGCTTGGCCCGGTGGTGACGGCTTTGCTGTTCGCCGGTCGTGCGGGCTCTGCGCTGACTGCTGAAATTGGCAACATGAAGTCCACCGAGCAGTTGTCCAGTCTGGAGATGATCGGCGTGGACCCGCTGAAATATATCGTCGCGCCGCGTCTGTGGGCCGGGTTTATTTCGCTGCCGGTGCTGGCTCTCATTTTCAGCGTTGTCGGCATCTGGGGGGGCTCATGGGTCGCGGTCGACTGGCTGGGCGTCTATGAAGGGTCCTTCTGGGCGAACATGCAGAACAGCGTTTCCTTCCCCAATGATGTGCTCAACGGTGTCATCAAGAGCGTCGTTTTCGCCTTTGTGGTTACCTGGATTGCCGTGTTTCAAGGTTATGACTGCGAGCCCACCTCAGAGGGGATCAGTCGAGCCACGACCAAGACCGTGGTCTACGCCTCCTTGGCCGTACTTGGCCTGGACTTTATTTTGACCGCCTTGATGTTTGGAGACTTCTGATGCAAAACCGCACCCTCGAAACCGGTGTCGGCCTGTTCCTGCTTGCCGGGATTCTGGCTTTGCTCTTGCTCGCCCTTCGGGTCAGCGGTCTGAGCACCAGCGCGGCCAATGACGACTATAAACTTACAGCTGATTTCGACAATATCGCCGGTTTGACTGTCAGAGCCAAGGTGACCATGGCCGGTGTGACCATCGGCAAGGTCACTGCAATCGATCTGGACCACGATACCTTTATGGGTCATGTGACCATGCAGATAGACAAACGGGTGAACAATCTGCCTTCCGATTCCACTGCGTCCATTCTCACCGCTGGCTTGCTGGGCGAAAAATACATCGGCATCAGCGTCGGCGGGGATGATCAGTCGTTAAAGGATGGCGGCAAGATCCATGACACCCAGTCGTCGTTGGTACTCGAGGACCTGATCGGTAAATTCCTGCTCAATTCCGTGGGTAAAGATGCCAAATGAGGAGTTTTGAATGATCTCTATCTTGCGCCGTGGCCTTCTTGTGCTGCTAGCGGCACTGCCATTGTTCGCCAATGCTGCGCCTGCGTCCTCCGCTCATGATCTGGTCCAGGACACAACCAGCCGGTTGCTGGCCGATCTGGCCGCCAACAAAGAGAAATACAAGCAGGATCCTACTGATTTTTACGCGGCGCTCAACAGCATCGTCGGGCCCGTGGTGGATGCCGACGGCATTTCCAAGAGCATCATGACGGTCAAATATTCGCGCAATGCAACGCCTGCGCAAATGCAGAAGTTCGCGGAGAATTTCAAGCGAGGCCTGTTTCAGTTCTACGGTAACGCCTTGCTCGAGTACAACAATCAGGGGATTACCGTTGATCCTGCCAAGGACGAATCGGGCGACCGCACCGAGGTCCGCATGACCGTCAAGGGCAGTAACGGCGCCGTCTACCCGGTTTCTTACACCCTTGAGAAGATTAATGGCGAGTGGAAGTTGCGCAACGTGATCATCAATGGCATCAACATCGGCAAGCTGTTCCGTGACCAGTTCGCCGACGCCATGCAGCGCAATGGCAACAATTTGGACAAAACCATCGACGGCTGGGCTGGTGAAGTTGCCAAGGCGAAGGAATCGACCGAAAACTCCAGCGACAAGGTCGTTAAATGAGTGATGCAAGTGTCACCGCCGTCGGTGAGGGCGAGTTGAAACTGTTTGGCGTGCTGGATTATCGAACAGGTCCATTACTGCGTGAACAGGGCGCCAAGCTGATCAAGGCCAGTGACGCGCCGGCGCTAGTACTGGATTGCTCAGCAATCGAGAAGTCCAGCAGCGTGGGGCTGGCCTTGCTGCTAGCATTCATGCGCGATGCGCAGAGGGCCGGAAAAACAGTCAGCGTCCGGGCGCTTCCAGACCACATGCGTGAAATTGCACAGGTGTCGGGGCTGACCGAACTGTTCGAACAACATTGATTGCTGTCATCGCTCAAGCCCCTCGTCCGGGTCCTACAAAGTAGGGTTCGCAACGAGAGGGCTTTTTTGTATGATGGCCGACCCGCGCGCATAGGGCGCCCATTGAGGTTAAGCATGCAGGCCGTTGAAGTGAAAGGCTTCCTTGAAGGTAAGCTGCCGCAAATCCAGGTCGAAGTTGAAGGCGAAGGCTGCAACTTCCAGCTGAACGTGATCAGCGACGAACTGGCTGCATTGAGTCCCGTCAAGCGCCAGCAGCAGATCTACACGCATTTGAACCCATGGATCGCCGATGGCAGCATCCACGCGGTCACTATGAAATTTTTCAGCCGCGCTGCATGGGCCGAGCGCACCTGAGCCAAATTGGCGTCGAGATTCTAATGGACAAACTGATTATTACTGGCGGCATTCGTCTTGATGGCGAAATCCGCATTTCCGGGGCGAAAAACTCTGCCCTGCCGATTCTCGCAGCCACGCTGCTGGCTGACGGTCCTGTTACCGTTGCCAACCTGCCGCACCTGCACGACATCACCACCATGATCGAGCTGTTCGGTCGCATGGGCATCGAGCCCATCATCGACGAAAAGCTCAGTGTCGAAATCGATCCCCGCACCATCAAGACCCTGGTCGCGCCGTACGAGCTGGTGAAAACCATGCGTGCGTCAATTCTGGTGCTGGGCCCGATGGTTGCCCGTTTCGGCGAGGCAGAAGTCGCACTGCCTGGCGGTTGCGCTATCGGTTCACGTCCTGTTGACCTGCACATCCGTGGTCTGGAGGCCATGGGCGCGCTCATCGAGGTCGAAGGCGGCTACATCAAAGCCAAGGCTCCGGAAGGCGGACTGCGCGGCGCGCACTTCTTCTTCGATACCGTCAGTGTGACCGGTACCGAAAACATCATGATGGCTGCCGCGCTGGCTAACGGCCGCAGTGTGTTGCAGAACGCCGCCCGCGAGCCGGAAGTCGTCGACCTGGCAAACTTCCTGAATGCCATGGGGGCAAAGGTTACTGGCGCGGGTACTGACACGATCACCATCGATGGCGTCAAGCGTTTGGGTTCCGCGACCTATCGCGTCATGCCTGACCGCATCGAGACCGGTACCTACCTGGTGGCCGCTGCTGCCACCGGCGGCCGTGTAAAGGTTAAGGACACCGATCCAACGATTCTGGAAGCCGTTCTTGAGAAGCTGCGCGAAGCGGGGGCCGAGATCACAACCGGCACCGACTGGATCGAGCTGAACATGCATGGCAAGCGTCCGAAGGCAGTCAATGTGCGCACTGCGCCGTATCCCGCTTTTCCGACCGACATGCAGGCCCAGTTCATCTCGCTGAATGCCATTGCCGAAGGCACCGGTGCAGTGATCGAAACCATCTTCGAAAACCGCTTTATGCATGTGTACGAAATGCACCGTATGGGCGCGCAGATCCAGGTCGAAGGCAACACGGCCATCGTCACCGGTTGCACCAAACTCAAGGGCGCACCCGTCATGGCGACTGACCTGCGCGCTTCGGCCAGTCTGGTGATCTCTGCGCTGATCGCTGAGGGCGATACGTTGATCGACCGCATCTACCACATCGACCGCGGTTACGAGTGCATTGAAGAAAAACTGCAAATGCTGGGCGCCAAGATTCGTCGCGTTCCCGGCTAGCATTGTTTCGTGCTCTCTGGCTTGCATCGCATGCAGGCGAGGGAGCCGTTGAGTGAAGGTTTGACCTTTTGAATCGTTTCACTTCGAGTCTGCGTCATCGGCTCGGAGGTTGCCGGGCGCCGATTGCGACCCGGCACGCGCTTGCTGATAAGGACTGACGTTTCCCATGTTGACCATCGCACTGTCCAAGGGCCGAATCCTTGATGACACGCTTCCGCTTCTCGCTGCTGCGGGCATCGTGCCGACCGAGAATCCGGATACGAGCCGCAAGCTGATCATTCCTACGACGCAGAAAGATGTGCGCCTGCTGATCGTACGCGCTACCGATGTGCCCACTTATGTCGAGCATGGCGCGGCTGATCTTGGCATTGCCGGCAAGGACGTCTTGATGGAATACGGCGGCCAGGGTCTGTACGAGCCCCTGGATCTGCAGATTGCCCAATGCAAGCTGATGACCGCAGGTGCTGTGGGCGCGGCTGAGCCCAAAGGCCGTCTGCGCGTGGCCACAAAATTCGTCAATGTCGCCAAGCGTTACTACGCCGAGCAAGGTCGTCAGGTCGACATCATCAAGTTGTACGGCTCCATGGAGCTCGCGCCGCTGGTAGGACTGGCCGACAAGATCATCGACGTCGTCGACACCGGTAATACCCTGCGTGCCAACGGCCTGGAGCCGCAGGACCTGATCGCTCACATCAGCTCCCGGCTGGTGGTCAACAAGGCTTCGATGAAGATGCAACACGCCCGCATCCAGTCGCTGATCGATACTTTGCGCAGCGCCGTGGAGTCACGACACTGCGGTTGACTGTATAACGCACCTTTAACCAGGGTCGCGCCCAGCTATCCGTGTCATAGCCAAATTTCTCAGGTGCCTGCGCGGATGGCTTGGTAGCTTAGGCTGCCGCTGTGCAAGGCATCTGAGAAAACGCCAATCAATGAGGCTCACGCTATGACCACTTCCAACGCCATTCGCCGACTCAACGCTGCTGACCCGGATTTCGCCCGACATCTGGATCATCTGCTGAGCTGGGAAAGTGTGTCTGACGACTCGGTCAATCAGCGCGTGCTGGACATCATCAAGAACGTGCGTGAGCGCGGCGATGCTGCCTTGGTGGAGTACACCCAGCGTTTCGATGGGCTGAACGTTGCCTCGATGGCTGAACTGATCCTGCCGCGCGAGCGTCTGGAGCTGGCACTGACGCGTATCACTGCCGAGCAACGTCAAGCGCTGGAAAAAGCCGCCGACCGCGTGCGCAATTACCACGAGCGGCAGAAGCAGGACTCCTGGAGCTACACCGAAGCTGACGGCACCGTACTGGGCCAGAAGGTCACGCCACTGGACCGCGCAGGTCTTTATGTGCCTGGCGGCAAGGCGTCCTACCCGTCTTCGGTATTGATGAACGCGATCCCGGCTAAAGTGGCTGGCGTTGGCGAAGTCGTCATGGTCGTGCCGACCCCGCGCGGTGAAATCAACGAACTGGTATTGTCGGCCGCCTGCATCGCCGGGGTCGACCGGGTGTTCACCATTGGCGGGGCTCAGGCGGTCGCGGCGCTGGCGTATGGCACTCAGAGCGTTCCGCAGGTCGATAAGGTTGTCGGCCCTGGCAACATTTATGTGGCCACCGCCAAGCGCCATGTCTTCGGTCAGGTCGGTATCGACATGATCGCCGGCCCTTCGGAAATCCTCGTGGTGTGCGACGGCCAGACCGATCCTGACTGGATCGCAATGGACCTGTTCTCCCAGGCCGAGCACGACGAAGATGCGCAGGCCATTCTCGTCAGCCCGGATGCCGAGTTCCTCGACAAGGTCGCAGCCAGCATCGCCAGGCTGATGCCGACCATGGAGCGGGCACAGATCATCAACACCTCGATCAATGGCCGCGGCGCGCTGATCAAGGTGGCAGACATGGCTCAGGCCATTGAAGTTGCAAATCGTATCGCACCCGAGCACCTGGAGCTTTCGGTCGCCGATCCCGAGGCCTGGTTGCCACAGATTCGTCACGCAGGCGCTATCTTCATGGGTCGCCACACCTGCGAGGCATTGGGCGACTACTGCGCAGGCCCGAATCACGTACTGCCAACCTCCGGTACTGCGCGGTTCTCCTCGCCGCTGGGCGTTTACGATTTCCAGAAACGCTCCTCGATCATTTTCTGCTCGGAGCACGGGGCGTCGGAGCTGGGCAAGACCGCGTCAGTGCTGGCACGCGGCGAGTCGCTGACCGCGCACGCACGCAGTGCCGAATACCGGATCGTCGCTAACCCTCAAGAAGGCAAGTGAGCATGAGCAAATTCTGGAGTCCTTTTGTCCGTGACCTCGTGCCTTATGTGCCCGGCGAGCAACCCAAGCTGACCCGGCTGGTGAAGCTGAACACCAATGAAAACCCGTATGGCCCGTCGCCCAAGGCCATCGAGGCGATGCGTGCCCAGGTCAACGACGACCTACGCCTGTACCCTGATCCAAACAGCGACCTGCTCAAGCAGTCCGTGGCCCGCTACTACGGTGTCGACGCCAGCCATGTATTCCTTGGCAACGGTTCCGATGAGGTGCTGGCTCACGCCTACCACGCCTTTTTCCTGCAGGATAAGCCGCTGCTGTTCCCGGACATCAGCTACAGCTTCTACCCGGTCTACTGCGGCCTGTATGGCGTTGAGTATGAAGCGGTGCCGCTCGACGAGCAGTTTCAGATTCGCGCGCAGGATTACACGCGACCGAACGGCGGGATCATCTTTCCCAATCCCAATGCCCCCACCGGTTGCCTGATGGCGCTGGAGACGGTCGAGCAGATCTTGAAAGCGAATCCCGATTCTGTGGTCATCGTCGACGAGGCTTACATCGACTTTGGTGGCGAGACTGCTATCCGTCTGGTGGAGCGCTACTCGAACCTGCTGGTAACACAAACCCTGTCCAAGTCTCGCTCACTGGCGGGGCTGCGGGTGGGGTTGGCGGTGGGGCACTCCAATCTGATCGAGGCTCTTGAGCGGGTGAAGAACAGCTTCAATTCCTATCCGCTGGATCGCATGGCCATTGTCGGCGCGGCCGCTGCTTTCGATGATCGCGAGTACTTCGAGAGGACCTGCAGTCTGGTCATTGCCAGCCGTGAAAAGCTGGTTGAGCAGTTGCAGGGTAAAGGGTTTGAGGTGTTGCCATCGGCGGCGAACTTCATCTTCGCTCGTCATCCGAAACACGACGCTGCAGGTCTTGCGGCCAAGGTGCGGGAGCAGGGTGTGATCGTCCGTCACTTCAAGCAGGAGCGCATTGCGCAGTTCTTGCGCATCACCATTGGCACGCCTGAGCAGAATCAGGCGCTGGTCGAGGCGTTGGGGGAGCTTTAGGGCTGCTCTCCGGCCCCCTGCAATGGGAGGCCGAACGTTAATTTCTTGGTGGGAACGCGTTTATCCGCGAAAAATCTGGCAGGCGATGGAGGTCATCGCCTGTACCGACACATCGTCGAGTCGCCGCCCAGGATGAATTTGCACCCTAAGGTTCTCATCATCCCATTCATCTCAACAGCCATGATGATCCAGGATCAGTTCTCTGCCGCAGGCGCAGCCGGAGCCTGAGGCGGACGTAGGCCGACCTCGGCTGTCAGCTTCAATTCCTTGCCATTGCGCATGACCTGAATCGTGATCTTTTCCGAAGGTTTGGTTCGCGCGACCTGGTTCATCGACTTGCGCCCGTCGCCAGCAGGTTCGCCGTTGATGCTCAGGATGACATCACCCAGTTGCAAACCGGCCTTTTGAGCGGGGCCGTCGCGGAAGATACCGGCGACAACGATGCCCGGGCGATCCTTTAAACCGAACGATTCAGCCAGTTCCTGTGTCAGCGGCTGCACCTCGATGCCTAGCCAGCCACGGATCACTTGGCCGTGCTCGATGATCGACTTCATCACCTCCAGTGCCAGCTTGGTCGGAATCGCAAAGCCGATCCCCTGGGAGCCGCCGGACTTGGAGAAGATGGCAGTATTGATCCCGGTCAGGTTGCCGTTGGCATCCACCAGCGCACCGCCCGAGTTGCCCGGGTTGATTGCCGCATCGGTCTGAATGAAATCCTCGTAGGTATTGAGGCCCAACTGGTTGCGGCCCGTGGCACTGATGATGCCCATGGTAACCGTCTGGCCAACACCGAACGGGTTACCGATAGCCAGCGCGACATCGCCGATACGAATACTGTCGGAGCTGCCAAGAGTAATGGACGGCAGGTTTTTCAGATCGATCTTCAGCACGGCAAGGTCAGTTTCCGGATCGCTGCCGATGACCCTGGCCACGGTTTCACGACCGTCCTTCAACGCTACAACTATCTGGTCTGCACCGGAAGTCACGTGGTTGTTGGTCAGCAGGTAGCCCTCCGGGCTCATGATCACCGCCGAGCCCAGGCTCGATTCCATGCGGCGCTGCTTGGGCAGGTTGTCACCGAAGAAACGTCGAAACTGCGGATCTTCGAACAGTGGATGGTTCGGCTTGTTGTTGACCATCTTGGTGGTGTACAGGTTGGCCACCGCCGGCGCGGCGCTGCTGACGGCATCGGCATAGGACACCGGCCCCTGCTGGACAAAGGCCGTCTGCGGCGCCTGTTGCAGGTTGACGTCCTGACTTGGCAGACCGACCCATGCCGGATAGCGCTGAATAACCAATAAAGCGATAAGCACACCAGCAAGCAATGGCCAGCCGAGAAAACGCAGCGCTTTGAACATTTATAGAGTCCTGAGGTGAACGCGCAGGGTTTGAGGCTTGTCTGCGCCATAATGGCGGGCATTATACGAGGACCGGCACGGTCTGAAATGCCTATTTAGGAGACTTTTATGGCTGTTTCGTTGAGTACTCTGGTCGATGAGGCTGACCGCTATCTCGCCAGCGCGCGCATTCAGGACTATTGCCCCAATGGACTGCAGGTCGAGGGACGCCCACAGGTTACCCGAATCGTCTCTGGAGTGACGGCCAGTCAGGCCCTGCTGGACGCGGCAGTCGAGGCCAATGCCGACGTGGTTCTGGTGCACCACGGCTATTTCTGGAAGGGCGAAAACCCCTGTATCACCGGCATGAAGCAGCGACGCCTGAAGACGCTGCTCAAGCACGATATCAGCCTGCTGGCGTACCACCTGCCCCTGGATCTGCATCCGGAAGTGGGCAATAACGTTCAGTTGGCCCGGCAATTGGAGATCACCGTCGAAGGGCCGCTCGATCCCGATAATGCGCGCATCGTGGGATTGGTCGGATCGCTGCCTGAGCCCATGACGCCTCGTGATTTTGCCCACCGGGTGCAGAGCGCGTTAGGTCGTGAACCGCTCCTTGTCGAGGGCAGCGCAATGATCCGCCGGGTAGGCTGGTGCACAGGGGGCGGGCAGGGGTATATCGATCAGGCGGTGTTGGCGGGTGTTGATCTGTTTCTCAGTGGTGAAGCGTCCGAGCAGACTTTTCACAGCGCTCGCGAAAATGGCATCAGCTTCATCGCCGCTGGCCATCATGCCACCGAGCGCTATGGCGTGCAGGCGCTGGGTGACTATCTGGCACGGCGCTTTGCGCTTGAGCACCTGTTCATCGATTGCCCGAACCCCATCTAAGTGACGTTGAGCAACCAAATGGCGGGCTATAACGTTAGATCGTTTCGATCTATAGGCGTCACTGATTAGAATCGGGCCCCATGATAAAGTGCCTCGCTCGACAAAGCCCGCAGGCTTTCCATAAAAGTACGTTATCCCGTGAGTAACCATGGTCGACAAACTGACGCATCTGAAACAGTTGGAGGCGGAAAGCATCCACATCATCCGCGAGGTCGCCGCCGAGTTCGATAACCCGGTGATGCTGTACTCGATCGGCAAGGACTCTGCCGTGATGCTGCACCTGGCGCGCAAGGCATTCTTCCCGGGCAAGCTGCCGTTCCCGGTTATGCACGTCGACACTCAGTGGAAGTTTCAGGAGATGTACCGTTTCCGCGACAAGATGGTCGAGGAGATGGGGCTTGAGTTGATCACTCATATCAACCCGGAAGGTGCAGCGCAGGGCATTAATCCCTTCACCCACGGCAGCTCCAAGCACACCGATATCATGAAAACCCAGGGCCTCAAGCAGGCGTTGGACAAGCACGGCTTCGATGCCGCTTTCGGTGGCGCCCGACGCGACGAAGAAAAGTCCCGCGCCAAGGAGCGCGTTTACTCTTTCCGCGACAGCAAGCACCGTTGGGACCCGAAGAACCAGCGTCCCGAGCTGTGGAACGTGTACAACGGCAACGTCAACAAAGGCGAGTCGATCCGCGTGTTTCCCCTGTCCAACTGGACCGAGCTGGACATCTGGCAGTACATCTATCTGGAAGGCATCCCGATCGTTCCGCTGTACTTCGCCGCCGAGCGGGAAGTCATCGAGAAGAACGGCACCCTGATCATGATCGACGACGATCGGATCCTCGAGCACCTCAGCGATGAGGAAAAGGCTCGTATCGTCAAGAAGAAGGTGCGTTTCCGTACCCTTGGCTGCTACCCGTTGACGGGCGCTGTCGAGTCTGAGGCCGAAACCCTGACGGACATCATTCAGGAAATGCTTCTGACCCGTACGTCCGAACGCCAGGGCCGCGTCATCGACCACGATGGCGCCGGTTCCATGGAAGACAAGAAACGCCAGGGCTACTTCTAATTTCAGGGTCTCCTCATGTCGCACCAATCTGATTTGATCAGCGAGGATATCCTCGCCTATCTTGGCCAGCACGAACGCAAGGAAATGCTGCGTTTCCTGACCTGCGGTAACGTCGACGACGGCAAGAGCACACTGATCGGCCGTCTGCTGCACGACTCCAAAATGATCTACGAAGATCATCTGGAAGCCATTACCCGTGATTCCAAGAAGTCCGGTACCACGGGTGATGACGTCGACCTGGCGCTGCTGGTGGATGGCCTGCAGGCCGAGCGCGAGCAGGGCATCACCATCGACGTCGCTTACCGTTACTTCTCGACGGCCAAGCGCAAATTCATCATTGCCGATACCCCCGGCCATGAGCAGTACACCCGCAACATGGCTACCGGTGCTTCCACCTGTGACCTGGCGATCATTCTGGTCGATGCCCGTTACGGCGTGCAGACCCAGACCCGGCGCCACAGTTACATCGCATCGCTGCTGGGCATCAAGCACATCGTGGTTGCCATCAACAAGATGGACCTCAATGGCTTCGACGAGAGCATTTTCGAGCAGATCAAGGCTGACTACCTGAAGTTCGCCGATCGTATATCCATGAAGCCGAGCACCATGGAATTCGTGCCGATGTCGGCCCTCAAGGGCGACAACGTGGTGAACAGGAGCGAGCGTTCGCCTTGGTACACCGGCAAATCGCTGATGGAAATCCTCGAAACCGTCGAGATCGCCAATGACCGCAACTACGACGACCTGCGTTTCCCGGTGCAGTACGTCAACCGCCCGAACCTGAACTTCCGCGGCTTCGCCGGTACGCTGGCCAGTGGCATCGTGCGCAAGGGCGACGACATCGTGGTCCTGCCGTCGGGCAAGACCAGTCGCGTGAAATCCATCGTCACGTTCGAGGGCGAACGGGAGCATGCAGGCCCGGGCCAGGCCGTAACCTTGACCATGGAAGACGAAATCGACATCTCCCGTGGCGACCTGCTGGTGCACGCCGATAACCTGCCACAAGTGGCCGATGCCTTCGATGCCATGCTGGTGTGGATGGCCGAAGAGCCGATGCTGCCAGGCAAGAAATACGACATCAAGCGCGCCACCTCCTATGTGCCGGGCTCGATTGCCAGCATCACCCACAGGGTCGATGTGAACACGCTGGAAGAGGGGCCTGCCAGCGCGTTGCAGTTGAACGAAATTGGCCGGGTGAAAATCAGCCTCGATGCACCCATTGCTCTGGACGGTTACGACAGCAACCGGACTACCGGCGCGTTCATCGTCATCGACCGACTGACCAATGGCACCGTCGCAGCGGGCATGATCATCGCCAAACCGGTCGCTGCTGGTGCAGGCAATCATCACGGTGCGCTGGCGCACGTCTCGGTCGAAGAGCGCGCTCAGCGTTTCGGTCAGAAGCCAGCTACCGTCCTGTTCAGTGGCCTGTCCGGCGCTGGCAAGAGCACGCTGGCCTATGCCGTTGAGCGCAAGCTGTTTGACATGGGCCGCGCGGTGTTCGTGCTCGATGGCCAGAACCTGCGTCACGACCTGAACAAGGGCTTGCTGCAGGATCGTGCCGGCCGCACCGAGAACTGGCGTCGTGCTGCTCACGTTGCCCGTCAGTTCAACGAAGCGGGCCTGCTGACCCTCGCGGCGTTCGTCGCGCCGGACGCGGCTGGGCGTTCCAACGCCAAGGCGCTTATTGGTGATGATCGCCTGATCACGGTCTACGTGCAGGCTTCGCCTCAGGCATGCCGCGAACGCGACCCACAAGGGCTCTACGCGGCGGACAAGGACAACATCCCGGGCGAGTCCTTTCCGTATGACGTTCCGCTGGATGCCGATCTTGTGATCGACACCCAGACGCTGAGCGTGGAAGACAGCGTCAAGCAGGTGCTGGATATGCTGCGGGCTCGTGGCGCGATCTAAACGTTGTTTGCCTGACAAGAAACCCGCCAGTGATGGCGGGTTTTTGTTTGGTACGCCAGGCATGGCGCGTTGCGCGCAAGCGCAACCAGCTTGGCTGTGGTGGCTAAGCCGGTGACTTGGAGGTGAAAGTCCTCTACACACCCGGTAAGGGGAAGGGTTGGCCAGAGGCAAGGGTGTCGTGGGTGACTGCGAATCTGAAGCAAGCCCGAGGCAAAATGCTGGCCTGATGAACAGGAAGCGGATAGAGGCGGCGCAGCGGGGCAAGAAGGCCAATATTTTCAAAGCCCAATATTTGCACGGAACGCTGTGACGTAGATCCGACAGGCATAAGCAGGAAGGTCACGCGAATTACCCTGGGGGATCTGCACGTTTGCCGCTGTGCTACCGAGCGTCGAGAGGCGACGGGATGAATGTGCAGAAGTCAGCCGAAGCCGTAGTAAGTGACGAATAACCCCGTCACCAAGGGCCGAACAGGTTATGCCGCCAGTAAGCGTCGGAGTCTCGTCGAATGTCGAAATGCAGAAATTTCTCCGAGGGAGAACTGTGACCCCAAGCTCTGGATGGTATCCAAGGGCGACGGCTGGCAGTGCGCAGACATCGACGGCGTCTGCGACGTGGACGAACGCGGAGCCGGACATGCTGATGGCGCAGGTGCTTGCACCTGCCAACCTCAAGCGTGCGTATCACCGCGTGGTCAGCAACAAGGGCGCGCCGGGTGCCGATGGCATGACGGTCGACCAGTTGGCGGACTACGTGAAACAGTGTTGGCCGATCCTCTAGGCTCGGTTGCTGGCCGGCGAATATCACCCAAAAGGTGTACGCGCTGTCGACATCCCCAAACCCAAGGGCGGAACACGGCAATTGGGCATTCCCTGTGTTGTAGATCGCCTGATCCAACAAGCCCTGCTGCAACAGCTCACGCCAATTTTCGACCTTCTATTCTCGGACCATAGCTACGGTTTTCGTCCGGGCAGAAGTGCTCACCAAGCCATGGAAACAGCCCGCGCCCATGTGGCGGCGGGGCACCGCTGGTGCATGGAGCTCGATTTGGAGAAGTTCTTGATCGAGTCAACCACGACCTCCTGATGGCTTGTGTGCAGCGTCGCGTTGAAGACAAGCGAGTGCTCAGCCTGATCCGCCGTTACCTTGAGGCCGGGGTTATGTCGGGCGGACTCGTCAGTCAACGGCAGGAAGGGACGCCGCAAGGCGGCCCGCTCTCGCCGTTGCTGTCGAACATCCTGCTCGATGACCTCGACCGCGAACTGGAACGACGGGGCCATCGCTTCGTGCGCTGTGCCAATGATGCGAACATTTATGTGCGTAGTCGTCGGGCAGGCGAGCGAGTATTAGCTGGGCGTTGAGCGCTTCCTGAGTCGACGTCTGAAACTGACGCTGAATCGGGAAAAGAGCCGTGTGGCACGGCCCCGGGCCTGTGACTACGTGGGCTATGGGATGATCTGGCATCAACAGCCGAGGCTGAGAGTGGCGATGATGAGTCTGGGTCGTTTGCGCGACCGGCTCAGAAACCTGCTGCGCAGAGTCCGGGGACGCAAGATGGCGTACGTTATCGAGCGGATAAGTCCAGTCCTGCGCGGTTGGGCTGGCTACTTCAAGCTCAGTCAAAGTAAGCGGCCGCCTGAGGGGCTGGATGTTTGGGTGCGTCACAAGCTGCGCTGTATCGCCTGGCGGTAATGGAAGAGGCCTTCTACGAGAGCGCGAAACCTGATGCGTCTAGGGGTTGGCGAAGCACACGCATGGCCTTCAGCCTTCAACGGTCGGGGTCCATGGTGGAACTCGGGGGCGCCTCACATGAATCAGGCATTGCCGAAGAAGCTGTGGGCTGGGACTGGTCTCGATACTGGATACGATAAACCGGCTTAGTCGCCTAACCTGAACCGCCGTATACGGAACCGTACGTACGGTGGTGTGAGAGGACGGCGGCTGTAAAGCCGCCTCCTACTCGATCACGCAACTTCTCGAACCACGGGGCAGGCTTCTGTAGCAGTCCGGCTTGCCGGCGGCGGCAAACTCACTGGCGTCAACGCCAGCTACAAGAGCGGTTTCAGCCACCGAGGACGTCAATTACAGCGTCAACTGCGACGGCAACCGTCCTTCACACCGGCGATCAAACGTGTGCTTGTCGCATAACTGTTCCCACCTCGTCTCATATTCCCGCTGCTCCGTGATGTAGCAATTCCTGACGCAATCCGCTGAAACGCAACCCGTTAACGCGATACATGCCGCGACTGTCTTGATGATGTCCATGACTCCTCCTGAAAACCGGGGCAAGCTTAGGGGGTATCGCGAAACTTCGGAACCGGCTGTGTCTTGCAAACGCGTAAGGCATCTCCGAACACCCACCAAAAAGCCGCAGTGCTCATCCAGCATTACAGGGAGTGTCAGCATCTTGATCGCGCAGTTTGCTGGCTAAAAGAAAAAATTCCTACAACAACCTACGAATGTACTTACGCAAAAATACTTGTTTGTAAGAAATTTTCTAGAATTATCATTCAGTTTTATCAGAAGTCGGGGGGGTATATGCAATTCAATAAATCAGTATCGTGACAATGCATACTGTGGTTATCTTGAGGCGGTTATGTAGTAAATGCACAAGAATAAGGATTCAGCTTCATGAGTGGTGGTGCAAATAACGTATCGACTGATCGCAATATTGATACCGGGCTTGCGTGCCTTGTGATACTCGCGAATTTTCACGATGTCTCGGTATCAGTCGAACAGCTTGTACACGATATTTCCAATGGAGGCCGACCATTTTTTGATGAAGAGATACTTCTAGGCGCAAAGCAATTGGGGCTGAAGAGTCGAATAGTCAAGACCACAATCGGTCGGCTAGAAAAAATTTCGTTTCCTGCTATCGCGACCGACCGAGAGGGTGGTTATTTCATCATCGGTCGCTTGGATAACGACAAAGTCCTGATACAGGACCCGCGCTCTGTAGGCCCTGAAATTTTGACAATGGCTGAGCTGGAATCTAGATGGTCTTCATCTTTAATATTGATGCGCTCTGAAGCATCTGTGGTGGGGGAGTTGGCTCGCTTTGATTTTACATGGTTCATCCCCTCCTTAATTAAGTATCGAAAACTCCTGGGCGAGGTACTTGTTGCTTCATTGGTTTTGCAACTATTTGCTCTTATCACGCCGTTGTTTTTTCAGGTGGTGATGGATAAGGTACTCGTGCACAGGGGGCTGACGACGCTCGATGTAATTGCGTTAGGGCTTTTGGCGATTATGATCGTAGAGAGCGCGCTCAGCAGCTTAAGAACTTATCTGTTCAGCCACACGGCTAGTCGAATAGACGTGGAGCTGGGAAGTAGGCTGTTTAAGCATTTGGTCGCTCTACCGTTAGCCTATTTTCAAGCACGCCGTGTTGGAGATTCTGTTGCGAGGGTGCGGGAATTGGAAAATATCAGAAGTTTTCTGACGGGCAGCAGCATTACTGTTGTTTTAGACGTGATTTTTTCAGTAGTGTTCATAGCAGTAATGGCTGTTTATAGCGGCTGGCTGACATTGGTCGTAATCATATCTCTTCCACTTTATTTTCTAGTGTCTTTGTTTATCACACCCGTGTTGCGTGCGCGATTGAATGAAAGTTTCAGCCGAGGTGCAGTGAATCAAGCGTTCTTGGTGGAAACGGTAAATGGTATAGACACGCTGAAATCATTGGCGGCCGAGCCTCAGGCTACGCGTAGGTGGGATGATCAATTGGCAGCCTATGTGGCGGCCAGCTTTAAAACTCAAAATCTTTCGACTATAGCTAATGAAAGTGTTGGTTTGATTGGCAAGTTAGTGACTGTCGTTACGCTATGGGTGGGCGCGCGTCTCGTGGTGGAAGGTGATATGACCGTTGGTCAGTTAATTGCTTTTAACATGCTGGCTGGCAGGGTTTCGCAACCTATCATGCGGCTTGCGCAGCTTTGGACCGACTTTCAGCAAACCGGTGTAGCTATGCAGCGGCTGGGTGACATTCTCAACACCCGGACAGAGTATTTGCATCACAAGCGCAGCGCGTTGCCTCCCATTGTAGGAAAGATAGAGTTCGAACAAGTGCACTTTCGCTATCGTCCCGACGGCTCGGAAGTTCTGCGAGCATTGAGCTTGGACATTGAACCGGGGGAAATCATTGGGATCGTAGGGCGTTCCGGTTCCGGAAAAAGCACATTGACGCGATTGCTTCAAAGGCTGTATTTGCCGGAAAGAGGGCGTGTACTTATAGATGGAAGCGATCTTGCGCTATCTGATGTGGCCTCTCTGCGGAGGCAAATCGGTGCGGTGCTTCAGGAAAACATGCTATTTCAGCGGTCCGTACGGGAGAACATCGCGCTAACAGATCCAGGTGCCTCTATGGAAGTTGTAATCCATGCTGCAAAAATGGCAGGGGCTCACGAGTTCATTCTTGAGCTGCCAGAAGGTTATGACACCTTAGTCGGCGAGCATGGGGCTTCATTGTCCGGAGGCCAACGACAACGGATAGCGATTGCTCGCGCCTTGATAGGAGACCCGCGCATTCTGATATTCGATGAAGCTACCAGTGCGCTGGATTATGAATCGGAACGAATCATTCAACGAAACATGCAAACTATTTGTAAAGGCAGGACCGTGATTATTATTGCTCACAGGCTGTCGACGGTGCGTGATGCCGACCGTATTGTAGTGATGGATCGAGGGGAAATTGTTGAGCAAGGAACTCACACTGAGCTGCTTGCCATTCCAGCAGGCCACTACACTCGGCTGCACCTTCTGCAACAGGGCGCCGAAGTATGATCGAGTCCTGGCAGCGAAAAGAGCTGTGGGCTCGCTATCGTAGGATTTGGCTCCATTCCTGGCGTCGGCGCAAAGCCTTGGATACATCCCATCGTTTGAGTCATGAAATACAGTTTCTCCCGGCTGCACTTGCACTGCAGGAGCAACCCGTTCACCCCGCTCCACGTTATCTTGCGTTAGGGCTTATGGGGTTCGCGGCCTTTGCGTTCTTATGGGCATGTTTTGGAAGGATAGATGTCGTCGCCACAGCAGGTGGCAAAATAGTGCCCAGCGGCAAAACAAAAATTATCCAGCCCCATGAAGTGTCTGTAGTTAAGGCCATCCATGTCGAAGATGGTCAGCGTGTGAAGGCTAACGATCTGTTGATTGAGCTCGATACAAGCGTTACCGCTGCTGATGTCCAGCGCCTACGTAATGATATGCTGGCTGCGAATGTTGATTTGGCCCGCGCTCAGGCATTGCTGGATGCAATACGCTTATCCCAAAAGCCTGCTCTTGACATTGCGCAGATTCCTGGTGCGACCAAGCTTCAGCGAGCATCGGCTCAGCGTTGGCTGGACGGTCAATATCTTGAGTTCAGGAGTGCTGTCGATCAAGCAAGTGCAGAGATGGAACAGCGTTCTGCAGAAATCCAAGCCGCTCAGGCAGTTGCTAATTCGATCAGGAATATCCTGCCGATAACACGCGAACTCGTTGACGACTACAAAACGCTTTTGAATGACGGCAGTGTTGCGAAGCATTCATATCTGGAAAAATACCAGGTTCGACTTGATCAGGAACGGGAGCTGGCCACCAGTCAACTCAAGGTCCAAGAGCTAGTCGCGAGCAAGCGCGTTTTGTATTACAGACGGGCCAGTATCATTGATCAACACCGTAGAGCCATGCTCGATCTTCAAGGTGAGGCTGAGCTACGTTCCCTCGCATTGGCTATGGAACTGAGCAAAGCCGAGCAACGACATCGCTTCAAACGCCTTCTCGCTCCTGTGGATGGCACTGTTCAGCAACTTGCCATTCACACCAGAGGTGGTGTCGTGACGGAGGCGCAACCTCTCATGGTCATCGTTCCAGACGACCAGCCGTTGGAAGTCGAGGTGATGATCGAAAATAAAGACATCGGTTTTGTTTACCCTGGACAAAAAGTTGAAGTCAAAGTAGAAACCTTCACCTTCACTAAATATGGCGTTATTCCCGCAACGATCATCAGCATCTCCAGCGACGCGATTGAAAATGAGAAGCTCGGGCTGGTTTACAGTGCCCGGATCCAACTGAGTAAAAAATATATTCGAGTCGGTGAACGGGACGTTCCGCTGGCTCCCGGCATGGCAGTACGTGCTGAAGTAATTACCGATACACGCAGAGTGATTAGCTATTTTCTTAGCCCGTTGAAGAAATATGTGAGTGAGAGCCTAGGTGAGCGGTGACGCGCGTGTCGAATCGCAGGGGTATGCGCGTTTATATCAATGTTATGGCGGCCCTGTGAGCACTGCCAAATAATTTGTTAGTTTCAATAATCTGTGTTGATCAGAGTTATCTCAAGGAGCTGCTGTGCACGAAAACTTTGTTGTCGGGTGTAAGAGTAGTTTGACAGTCCTATTATTTTGGGGTTTGTCTGCGTGCGTAAAAAAAGAAGTGCTACCTACCCCTATCGCTGCAACTGTCACAGGCCAAACATATAAATCGACTTTTGTCTTAGGTCGAACAGGGAACTTTCGAGCTGCTCTATTTTTCGGCAAAGAGCGAGAAATCATTGTGCTCACCGCTATCAGGTTTGAGTTAGATGAACCCGGTGATTGCATAGAAAAAGGTATTCCGTACCATTTGCAAATTCAGTTAAGTAGCAGTGCGCAGACCCTTTTGAAAAAAGAGGTGATGAGCAACACTGTTTGCTTGGGCGAGGGGGTGTCTGGAGAGGAGGCATATGTATACCCAGCGGTGCAGTTCAAAAACGGACTCAGACTTGCACCTGGTAGTTATGATGTGGAAGTTTATGTTTCTGGCGGGGGCGCGCCTTAAGCAGAGATGTCATGATCCAAACGATCAGCTGCATAGGTTGATTTAACTGAGCTTGCATCGTCGCACCAGCTTGTTATCCAGTCGCTGCCCAATAAGCGAAGGGCATATTTCTCGGATCGCTCCTGCATGATGGAGTGTAGGCCAAGCCTCGTCCGTAAGGGGGGGCGATTTCATATGAGTTGTGTGTGCGGCTCAGGCGCTGTTTTAGTTGTGTTCTATATGTATTTTTTGAAGTTTGATCTAATTTGAGAGCGCGAGGGGGTGAGTTGTGAAAGCAAAACTGTTCAGGCTTTGGGGCTTTGGTTTTTTGTTTTTTCTACTGGCAGGGTGTACTGACTATATTTCTATAGTAAAACCAATAGAGATCTCAAAGCCCGGTCAGAAGGTTTCTATTAACTTCTCTGTGAATCAGTTTGGTGGTTATCGATTGGCGATATTTTTCGTTCATAGTTTAGGTCGTGACGCCACTCTTGCCGACTGGGATGCTAGGCGCATGCTTTTTGGTTCGACGAGTGAGCCAGGAGTCGTTGTCCCTGTTCACGTCAAAGTTTTCCGAGATGGCGAACTGTTCTATGAGGGTACTGTGCTTTCTGAAGGTACCGAATGGGGAGAGTCGTTTCAGGTCGGTGAAACACGAAAGAGAGCATTGGTTAGATCGGTAAATCATTTTGGTTTGGAACCGGGAGAGTATTACTTAGAGCTGACAACATTGTCAGATGTTCAGGAATTAGTCAGTATCGAAACATATATTGAGTTTGGTACTTTTGATCCAAAAATTTAATAGCCTGCCAGGTTGTTAACCAGGTATTCAGGTTTGCAGGTTTTTTTTGGTGGTGTGAGGGAGTAAGTAATGACCAATAAGTATAATGTGACATACAAGGTAGCATCGAAGGGCTCGGGATATGTATATCAGGCAAACAAGGGGCGTTTCAATGAGGGTGATTACTCTGTTTCGGCTGCCGGGCATATGTGGTACGTCCTGAGCGATGGGATAACCTCCTCTAGCTATGGCTTTGAGTCGAGGGAAGGAGAACCTATAGGCGCGGGCGTTTTGTCATGGCGGGATGACGCTGCTTATAGGCAGACAATCTATGAGGTAACACTGCAACTTACAGCAGAGCAATACCGTGATCTTAAAGCTTTTTCGAGTGAACCTTCGAAATTCGGATTCAATGATACTGTCTATAATTTCCTAACCAACAGTTGCGTGGATTTCGCCTACGCCTCTTTGAAAGCCATAGGCTACAACGACAGAGGCTTTGAGGGTGCCCCTTTACCTTCAGCCAATGTCCGACATCTCGATACGCTGTTACTAACCCACGGCGCCAATATCGTGCGTAATGATTTGGTACTCAAAAAGGATTATTACGACGCCAAAGACGCACGAATGTGCCTGTGGCTTGGTGGGGCCTATCCATTACTACCGTCGGACCAAGCATCAGGACCTCCATCCGCTGTGATGAATATTGATATCTCTCCCTCTCCGCAACCTCAACGGGGTGTTCCTGACGAAGACAAAGGACGAAGGGATGTGCGTAATGGCTTCGTGGTCAATTTACCCACCCACAGTATTTCTTTTGGCGATGGTTCCCTGAACAAAACGGATTTCACATCCACACAGATAGCGAGCATGGCCTCGGGCGGGGTTCGTCCGGGAGAAGTACAGCGGGATCCCAATGCAAGGCCGAATACGTACCTGTCGCAGTTTTATCAAGACCCAAATGCCGGGAAACGCGACTACGGACTACGCAACGCCGTGACGCTCAACGGCTTGTCTGCGATGACGACGTTTAATACGTTTGTTGATCCGTTGTTGCTTGACCTGACGGGCAACGGCGTGCGAATGACTGATCTGCAGGATGCCGTGTTGTTCGACAGCGATAACAGCGCAACCCTCAAGCGCACAGGATGGGCTGATCGCAGCACAGGCATGCTGGTGGTTGACGATGGGAGCGGGCAGATCACCAGCGTCAGTCAGATGTTCTCTGAATACTATGGCGGTAAAACCGGTGTTGATCGTGCCGCAGGCGAAGTGCGCTTCAAGGATGGGTTCCAGGCTTTAGCCAGTGAGGATGCTGACCACAGCGGAGTGATCGATCACAACGATCCTATCTGGCGCACATTACGCGTTTGGATCGATGCGAGTCATGACGCAAAAACGGGTGAAGGCGAGCTTAAGACGCCTGATGAATTGGGCATCAGCCAGATCATGGTGACCAATGTTGCAAGCAGCGATGAGGTTCGCAATGGTAGTAGAGTGCTGAGTAAGGGCTCGTTCGTGATCAATGGTGAGTCCCGTGAAATGCTCTCTGTGGATTTCCTGGGCGATCCTGTTAGTAATACTGTCGAAGCGCAGAACCACGGCGCTAGGGTTACATCGACGCTAGACGGCATCACTACCACGGCATTCGCCAGCCAAGGTAGTGGCGCGCAAACTCTGAACGCTGAAGAACTAGGTGTGTTGAACGTTTACGGTGCTGATGGAGATGACACCCTGATCGCTGCTCCGCAGGGCAGCTGGCTCGTGGGCGGAGGGGGGAGCAATGCCTATCAGGGGTCTGTAGGTAACGACGTATTTGTTGTCAGTGCTCGCGATGACCCTCGCAACATTCAGGGCAATGGCGGGCGTGACACGGCGATTATTGTGGGCGATGAAGGCGTCACGCTCAATTTGCATCAAGCCGGTTTGACTATCGCGCAGGGCGGTGCTGGGCATGATGTGCTCGTCAGTGGGGGCGCTGGAGGCGTCTTCATTAAAGGCGGGTCAGGGGATTCTGTTCTGATTGGGGGAGCTGGTAACGATGTACTGGCCGGTGGTAGTGGCAAGAACACTATTATTGGTGGTAGCGGTCAGGCCGTGATTTATGCAGGCTCACAAGGCGATCTGATTCATGCTTCGCAGGGCGGCAGCATCATCCACGCTGGTGGTGGGAATGATCGCATTTACGGCGGGCCAGGTAATGATGTCATTGAGGTGGGTGATGGCAATGCGACTGTCGATGGCGGTGGCGGCGTCAACATCGTGTCTCTTCATGGCGGTTACAGTGACTATCGCATAACGCGGAGCGCGGACGGCCATGAGGTTGTCGACAGGGTAAGTGGCAGGGATGGCAACATTTCAATCAAAAATATACAGAAGCTAAATTTCTCAGATATTTCTGCAGTCGACTTGCAATCTTCTAACGCAATGCCAGTGCCGGATTTCATATCGGTTGATCAGCAGGGTAAGACCCTGACGGGCCTTGAGCCAGTGCTGATTTCATCTGGCCAGTTGTTGAAGAATGATCAGCGCTTGAACAGTGTTGGTAATTTACGGATCTCTCAAGTTGGAGATGCAGTGGGCGGCAGCGTCAGTTTGAATGTTCAAGGCGATGTGTTGTTCACCCCGGCTTCCGACAGCTCCGGCATCTGCAATTTCTTTTATAGCCTGGTCGATGATGCAGGCAACCCTGCTCTCTGTGCGGTGGATCTTGCGACTGGCGAAACAGCCCCTATGCGAGCTCGCGTCACTTTGAGCACACCGGATAAGCCGGCTGATCCACTGGTGGCCAAACAGTGGTACTTGAATGCTATCAACGTACTGCCGGTGTGGCAGGACTACACCGGAAAAGGAGTACGAATCGGGCAGTTCGAGCCCGGCGGCGAGTTCGCGACCGCCCCCGAGGTGTTCGATATCCGTCATCCAGATCTGGCTGATAATGTTGATAGCGTTTGGCTGGCTACCGAACAACAGAATCAAACACTGCCGGAGCTGGTTTCCAATCATGCAACGATGGTCGCCGGTGTAATGGTCGCAGCGCGAAATAATGTCGGTGGTGTGGGAGTCGCATACGACGCGCGACTGGGTGGTCATTATTTGGCAAACAGTGGAGAAGATCTGACCAGCCTCGGGAAAATGGTGGGTTATGACGTAACGAACCACAGTTGGGGATTCAAAAATGACTTTGCGTTGAGCAACTTCCAAGATGGCCATATCAATACTGCCAGTGCGTTGGTGTCGAACGCTCGCTATGCCGCGCACAACGGGCGAGGCGGGCTAGGGACTATTATTGTAACCGCCGGAGGGAATAGTCGCGCGTCCGGTGGAACCGCCCAGGGATCATTGATCAACAACAATCGCTTTTCAATCCAAGTAGGGGCAATAAACGCTCAAGGCGACTTGTCCACTTTGCAGGCAGGCTCGGCGCCATTCTCCAACCCAGGTGCAAGCTTGCTGGTTTCTGCCCCGGGGAGTCGAATTTCTGCTGCGAGCCATAAGCTTGAAACTGATCGAGGGTCGAGCTTTGGTGGCGAGTACAGCACAACTCAGGGCACCAGTTTCGCCGCGCCAGTCGTTTCTGGAGTAGTGGCGCTGATGCTCCAAGCGAACCCCAATCTGGGATATCGGGATGTGCAGCAAATCCTTGCTCTGTCTGCGCGCAAGGTAGATGACCTCAACTCCCAATGGGTCGACAACGCCGCAACTCGCTGGAACGGCGGCGGCATGCATAGCAGTGAGGACTACGGGTTTGGCTCTGTTGACGCCTGCGCCGCTGTTCGTCTGGCGGAATCTTGGTCGGTTAAAAGCGTCGGTGAGAATGAGACAGTTGAATCAGTATCCAGCGGTGCACTGGGGGCGACAGTGGGTGCTGGCGAGACTCACCACGCAACGCTCACGCTACAAGGGGACGTTGATGTTGAGCATGTCGAAGTGGACTTTGACGCGGATCTCGGCCGGCTGAGTGATTTGATCGTAAGGCTCAAGGCTCCAGGCAGCACTCAAAGCGTTCTATTGGACCATGCCGGCAAGATCCCGTCGGGAGATACGAGGGCGAGTGAACCAGACAGCGGAAGCGCACAATCCGCTAATTTTAAGTACACGTTTATGTCGACTAATCATTGGGGTGAGAAATCATCAGGGAACTGGAGGCTCGAAGTTGTGAATGCATCCAATGGCTTGCCTGTCAGGGTAAATGGTTGGTCGCTGAGGGCATATGGGCAAGCGAAGGATTCGGACGACACGTACTTTTATACAAACGAATATGCAGGTGCCGTTGCCGCGCAGCCCGAACGCGCCAATCTGGATGACGCGCGCAATGGGCGAGCCGGTGGGCGTAACACGATCAATGCCGGGGCTGTATCTGCTGATGTGGTTCTCGATCTGGCCAGCGGCAATTCTCTGATTGGGGATCAGCAACTTCTGATTGGTTCGCCCGGAGGGATTCAAAATGCGGTAAGCGGTGATGGTAACGACAGGCTTATAGCGAGTAGTGCCAAGGCGTTGCTGGATGGGGGAAGAGGCCAAAACGTACTTGAGGGCGGGGCAGGTCAAGACGTCTTCGTGGTCCACCGCCGAAATCAGGGGAAAGACACGATCATAGGTTTTGATACTCAACGTGAGACCGTCAATCTCGTTGGATTTGGTGGTCAGGGTTTCAATGAGCTGAAAATGACCCAGCAAGACCAAGATGTTTCGATTGATCTAGGACGGAATCAGAGTGTATTGATCACTAATGAATCTCTACTCCAGCTAAGTCAACGCAATTTCACCTTTCAAGATACATTCGTACCACCTGTTGGCTATATGGAGTCAGTGGATGGCCCTGTCATGCCCATCTCGGAGCTTGGTGTTGTAATTCTTGAAGGCGGTGGTGGAGGCGTTAGCTACTCGAGTGACAGCCAAGGACAATTGGTGGCTTCACTTGCAGGACAGGTCTACAGCCACGATAGTGCAAGCTCAGACGTTTTCGTCGTTGCTGCTCAGTCAGGGGTGAATGATTTCCGCAATACACTTCGCGGGTTTAAACACGGCATAGACAAGATCGATCTTAGTCAAACCGGCGTGACGCAGTTTTCTCAGCTCGTGTTGAGTAAATCGAATCGCGCGATGTTGAATGGTTTGGCTCAGATCCATGGTGTGGCTGTTGAGACGCCAGCGTCCGATAAGCGCTCAATACGCTTGCTTTATCTGGACGCACTTGAGGTGTCTCAGTTGGATGAAAGCGATTTCATCTTCGCTGATGCGCCACTACATAGCTCGCAGGCCTCGCAGCAAAGCAACGCTTCGGAGATTTCACCGGCATACGTAGCTAGCTCGCTCAGTTCGATTCCAATTACCGGGCCAGAATCTGTAATGTTCGCTCCTCAGATCCCCAGCGCGCAGAGGCCAACTTTTGACTTTGAAAGCAGGCCTCGCGACATCGATGTTTTAGTCGCCCGGCGGTTCCCGGTAACCAGTGGCAGCGATGTTGGACGCGCGGCACTCGGGCCAAATGCACCGCTGAGAGATCGGTTTGCGGAAATAGCCGCATCGCAGGATAAGTTTTGGGCCGACCATGACAGGAGAATGAGCGAGTTCAGGGTGGGGCGGGATAGCGCTATCAGAGATATTGCAAGCTCCCTTGAAAGCACACGGAGCGTAACTGATGGGGCGATAGGGCAAGTGCTACCTGTATCTCACCCTGCCCGGCTTGAATCCAACAGTAAAGTAGATTCGTTCGACGAGGAAGTTAATACGCCAAGTTTCTTTCAGTACCGAGGTCGGCGAGTCGTTGATATTACTGACGCAAAAAAGATGGTGGACAGTCATTCCAAAATACCTGTGAGCTCTCCGGTTGTACTTCAAAGGGCTTATCTTCAAGAATCGAAGATTCCCGCGTCCTTTTCTTCTATTGGTGATTTAGGCGCTAAACCGATAAAAACTGATACACCATTGCCATCCGATGTGAACTCAATGGGCCCCAATCAAAAGTACGGTGCTGAGCGTTTGGCTCAGGCCTTAGCGAGTTGTGCTCCTGCTGATCCCTTGTCGCATCGGTTCGGATCCCTGTCGACAATGCACCAGCAACCGCTTTTGGCCGTTGACAGTTATTAAGGAGGGAAATTCAGATGTAAAAAAGCCCGCCGCTGATCACTTCAGGGGCGGGCTTTTTCACAAATCTTCTTACCTTTTCAAACCGTACTGCTCATCCAGCATGCCCGGCGAGTCGGGCGCCTTTGGAGCGTAGTCACGAGGCGGTTCGGCGACGGTGCGCGGCGGGGTTAGGCGGTCACGAGGTGCTTGCAGGGCGTCAGGGTGCAGCGCGGCGAGCAGACGTTGACGAGTGATCTCGTCGGTAGCCAGACGATCCGCGCCTTCGGCGAGATGCTCCTGTACATCCTGATAGCTCTGGGACAGTTTCTGCACCAGGTTGGCCGTGCTGTTGAAGTGGGTGACCACCTCGTTCTGATACGTGTCGAAACGCTCCTGAATGTTATCCAGCTGGCGCTGAGTGCTGTTAGGCGCGGCGTGGGGCAGCGCACGCGCCGCGAAGAAACCGATGGCAACGCCAACGATCAGGGCAATAGTCGGTAGCAACCAAACTAAGAGCGAGTAATCCACGAGTCCTTCCTCTATAAACGGCTTTGCTTTACGTTAACGGCTCGAACCTGCGCTGTATAGCGGCGACGCGTCGTCGATATGACAGCCACAGACAATCAGCTAGACGAGTCGACCCATTTGAAGGTCACGGAGTTCATTCTTGCTCATGCGTGAAACCCTTGTATTCATCGACGGCCCGGTGGGCCAACTCGAAGCCCTGTACCTTGATCTGGAGGCGGCCAAGGGCGTGGCGCTGATCTGCCATCCTAACCCGGTTCAGGGCGGCACGATGCTCAATAAAGTCATTTCCACCTTGCAACGCACAGCGCGCGACGCCGGATACATCACCCTGCGTTTCAATTATCGTGGCGTGGGTGCAAGCACTGGCAGCTCGGACATGGGGCAGGGAGAAGTCGACGATGCAGAGGCTGCCGCGAACTGGCTGCGCGAAAAACGTCCCGATCTGCCGTTGACGCTGTTGGGGTTTTCCTTTGGCGGTTTTGTCGCTGCCACCTTGGGCGGACGTCTCGAGGCCAAGGGCGAAACTCTCAGTCATCTGTTCATGGTCGCGCCTGCAGTCATGCGTATCGCCGACCCCAGCGCGCTGCCGCAAAAAGGGCCATTGACCCTGATACAACCGGAAACCGACGAAGTGGTCGACCCACAACTTGTGTATGCCTGGTCTGACGCACTCTCGCGCCCCCATGAGCTGTTGAAAGTGGCAGAATGCGGACACTTTTTTCACGGCAAGCTGACCGACCTCAAGGATCTGATCCTGCCGCGTCTTTCGAACTGATTGCAGCACCCAGAATAAGCGACCCGCCATGACCACTCGTATCCTGACCGGTATCACCACCACCGGTACGCCCCATTTGGGCAATTACGCCGGTGCCATTCGCCCGGCCATCGTCGCCAGCCGCCAGAGCGATGCCGATTCGTTCTACTTCCTGGCCGATTACCACGCTTTGATCAAGTGCGATGACCCGCTGCGCATTCAGCGCTCGCGACTGGAAATCGCCGCCACCTGGCTGGCTGCCGGTCTGGACGTCGAGCGCGTTACTTTCTATCGCCAATCGGACATTCCGGAAATTCCCGAGCTGACCTGGCTGCTGACCTGCGTCGCCGGTAAAGGCTTGCTCAACCGCGCCCACGCCTACAAGGCGTCGGTGGACAAGAACGTCGAAGCGGGTGAAGACCCGGACGCCGGCATCACCATGGGGCTTTTCAGCTACCCGGTGCTGATGGCCGCTGACATTCTGATGTTCAACGCGCATCAGGTGCCTGTGGGTCGTGATCAGATTCAGCACGTCGAAATGGCCCGCGACATCGGCCAGCGGTTCAACCATCTGTTCGGCAATGGCAAGGAATTCTTCGTCATGCCCGAAGCGTTGATTGAAGAGAGCGTCGCGACGTTGCCGGGCCTGGATGGCCGCAAAATGTCGAAGAGCTACGACAACACGATTCCGCTGTTCAGCGGCGCCAAGGAGATGAAAGACGCGATCTCGCGCATCGTCACCGACTCGCGTTTGCCAGGCGAAGCCAAGGATCCGGACAACTCGCACCTGTTCACCCTGTATCAGGCTTTCGCCAGCAAGGCGCGGAGCGAGCAATTGCGTGCCGACCTGCTGCAAGGCCTGGGTTGGGGCGACGCCAAGCAGCGGCTGTTCCAGCTGCTTGATGGCGAATTGGGCGAAGCCCGCGAGCGTTACCATCGTCTGATCGAACGCCCGACCGATCTGGAAGACATCCTACAGACCGGCGCGCAAAAAGCCCGCCGCATCGCCACGCCGTTTTTGGGCGAGTTGCGTGAGGCGGTTGGCTTGCGTTCATTGCGCACGATCGCTCAAGCCGTTACCGCAACGAAGAAGAAAGCCAGCAAGGCTGCGCGCTTCGTCAGTTTCCGCGAAGACGATGGCAGCTTCCGTTTCCGTCTGTTGGCAGCCGACGGCGAGCAACTGCTGTTGTCGCGCAACTTTGCCGACGGCAAAGCAGCTGGCGCAGTGACCAGGCAACTGCAGCAAGGGGGTGAACTGGACATACGGACGCAAGGCGAATCCTTCAGCGTATGGCTGGAAGACGTATGCGTCGCCGACAGCCCTGCCTTCGCCGACACCGCTGCGCGCGATGCTGCGGTGCAGAGCCTGAAACTGGCCTTGACGCCACAACAGGATTAATTGCCATTCCAACGGGCCGTCGCTACAGTGACGGCCCGTTTTTGCTCCTTAGCCAGCGAATATGACCCCCTTAGAAAGCTACCAGAACGACCTGAAAAAACCCGAGTTCTTCCATGATGCTGCCCAGGAAAACGCGGTCCGTCACCTGCAGCGTCTGTACAACGATCTGGTCGCTGCCCACGAGAGCAAGCCGGGCCTGTTCGGCAAGCTGTTCGGTAAGAAAGATGTCACGGTAATCAAGGGCCTTTATTTCTGGGGCGGCGTAGGCCGTGGCAAAACCTACCTGGTCGACACCTTCTTCGAAGCGTTGCCATTCGAAGACAAGATGCGCACGCACTTTCACCGTTTCATGAAGCGTGTGCATGAAGAAATGAAGAAACTCAAAGGCGAAAAGAACCCGCTGACGCTGATTGCCAAGCAGTTCGCCGGGGAAGCCCGAGTAATCTGCTTCGACGAATTCTTCGTGTCGGACATCACCGACGCCATGATCCTCGGCACGCTGATGGAAGAGCTGTTCAAGAACGGCGTGACACTGGTGGCTACGTCGAACATCGTGCCGGACGGCCTTTATAAGGACGGCCTGCAACGTGCGCGTTTCCTGCCAGCCATTGCGCTGATCAAGCAGAACACCGATATCGTCAACGTCGACAGCGGCGTGGATTACCGCCTACGCCACCTGGAGCAGGCTGAGCTGTTCCATTTCCCGCTGAACGAGGTTGCGCAAGAAAGCATGCGCAAGAGCTTCCGCGCCCTGACGCCTGAGTGCACCAAAGCGGTTGAAAATGACGTATTAATGATCGAGAACCGCCAGATAAAAGCGCTGCGTACCTGTGATGACGTGGCCTGGTTCGATTTTCGCGAGTTATGCGACGGCCCCCGCAGCCAGAATGACTACATCGAACTCGGCAAGATTTTCCACGCCGTGCTGCTCAGCGGCGTCGAGCAGATGAGTGTCACCACTGATGACATTGCCCGCCGCTTTATCAACATGGTCGACGAATTCTACGATCGTAACGTCAAGCTGATCATCTCGGCCGAGGTCGAGCTGAAGGATCTGTACACTGGAGGTCGTCTGAATTTCGAATTCCAGCGTACGTTGAGTCGTTTGCTGGAGATGCAATCCCACGAATTCCTGTCGCGCGCGCACAAGCCTTGAAGTAGCTGCGAGTTTCAATCTATACGCTCCCAGGACGCAATCCGTGCCTTGGGAGCTTGACGATTCAGGCTGCTTCAAGCCGCCTGCTGGAATTGCTGGCGATACTGATTGGGCGAGAGTTCGGTGTGTTGTCGGAACAGTCGGGCGAAGAAGCTGGCATCGTCGTAGCCCACTTCGTAGCTGATGGTTTTGATGCTCTTTCGCGAGCCTGACAGCAATCCTTTGGCGGTCTCGATACGCAGGCGTTGCAGGTAATGCAGCGGCTTATCACCGGTAGCGGTCTGAAAGCGGCGCATGAAATTGCGAATGCTCATGCCATGCTCTCGCGCCACATCTTCGAAGCGGAATTTGTCGGCGAAATGCTCTTCGAGCCAGTGCTGGATCTGCAGGATGATCACGTCCTGATGCAGCTTCTGGCCACCAAACCCCATGCGTCCGGGCGCGTAGCTGCGCTGTACCTCGTAGAGAATATCGCGCGCAACAGTCTGCGCGACGTTGGCCCCGCAAAAGCGCTCGATCAAATAGATGTACAGATCGCACGCCGAAATGGTGCCGCCTGCGCAGTACAGGTTGTCGGCGTCGGTCAGGTGCTTTTCCTGATTGAGCAGCACGTTGGGGAAGCGTTCGGCGAATTCATTGAAGAAGCGCCAGTAGGTGGTCGCTTCCTTGCCATTGAGCAATCCGGCTTCGGCCAGCCAGAACACCCCGCTGGCCTCACCGCACAACACCGCACCGCGGGCATGTTGCTCGCGCAGCCATGGCAGGATCTGTGGATAACGCGCACGCAACGTGTCGAAGTTGTCGACGAAGGCGGGCAGGATGATGATGTCGGCATTTTCCAGTGCGCCATCGACCGGAAGCACCACCTCACTGAAGCTGCGCACCTGTTTCCCGTCGGGGCTGACCAGGCGGGTCTCGAATGCGGCTTTCAGGCCCTGGCCCAGTTGTTTGCCGTAGCGCAGGCTGGCCAGATGGAAGAAGTCCTTGGCCTGGGTAAGAGTAGAGGCGAAGATCCCGTCGATCGCGAGGATGCTCACACGCCGCAACAGCGTGGTTTGTTGAATAGACATAATCTGTTGTTCTTATATGGGAAAGTGGTCAAGCGACGGCCTGATCGTCTTATTTTTTGTGGAGTGTGTCCAGTGCCGTGGCCAATCGCATTTGTGATGGCCGGGCGTTTGGTCGCCCGGCGCGAAGTCTCTATAAAGCACGCATCAGGGCGCGGGGTTGGGTTGATCCTTGTGGATGGCCTCGATCGCTGCCAGCACCTCTTCGCAAAGCACCTGTTGCGCGCCGGCGATGTTGCTGTCCAGTTGCTCCAGCGTCGTTGCGCCGATGATGTTACTGGTCACGAATGGACGGCCCGTGACGAATGCCAGCGCCATCTGTGCCGGGTCCAGGCCGTGTTCGCGGGCCAGGGCGACGTAACGCGCGCAGGCAGCTTCCGATTGCGGGTTGAAGTAGCGGGTAAAACGGCTGTAAAGGCTCAGACGGCCTTTCGCCGGGCGTGCGCCGTTGGCGTACTTGCCGGAAAGCAGGCCGAAGGCCAGCGGCGAGTACGCCAGCAGACCGCATTGCTCGCGGAGGGCGACTTCCGCCAGACCCACTTCAAAGCTGCGATTGAGCAAGTTGTACGGGTTCTGGATTGAAACCGGACGCCCCAGGCCGTGGGCATCGGATTCGGCCAGGTATTTCATGGTGCCCCAAGGCGTTTCATTGGACAGACCGACGTGGCGGATCTTGCCCGCCTTGACCTGTTCGTCCAGCACCTGGAGGGTTTCGCGCAGTGGCGTGAACTGCTCATCGCTGTGGGTATAGCCCAGCTTGCCGAAAAAGTTGGTGCTGCGTTCAGGCCAGTGCAACTGGTAAAGGTCAAGGTAGTCGGTCTGCAGACGCTTCAGGCTGGCGTCCAGAGCGGCAACGATATGGTCGCGGTTGAATTTCAGCAGGCCGTCGCGAATGTAATCTATCCCGTTGCCGGGGCCGGCGATCTTGCTGGCCAGAATCCAGTCGGCACGATCACCACGCTTCCTGAACCAGTTGCCGATGATGATTTCGGTGCTGGCGTAGGTTTCTTTCTTCGGCGGCACCGGATACATCTCGGCTGTATCCAGGAAATTGATGCCTGCCGCTTTTGCCCGCTCGATCTGCGCGAAGGCCTCGGACTCGCTGTTTTGCTCGCCCCAGGTCATCGTGCCGAGGCAGATTGCGCTGACATTAAGGTCGGTTCTACCCAGTTTGCGATAGTCCATCTGGCGCTCCTTTTGAAAAGAGCCATAAAAGCAGGTTGAAATTTTTTTCGCAATCTGCATAATTCCGCGTCTCTTTGTCATGGGAGTGATGCCCCGCGACACAAGACACCGCTGCGATCGAGCGCGCTGACCCGAGCCCCCTATAGCGTTCGTGCCCGGCGGCCTTTGACTTGTCAAAGACCGTACTAATGAGTATGCTCCGCCGTCTATTTTTCAGGGCGGCCTTTGAGGCTTTAAAGAATGAAAACTTTTACCGCTAAACCGGAAACAGTAAAGCGCGATTGGTATGTCGTCGACGCTGCTGGCCAGACTCTGGGTCGTCTGGCCACTGAGATCGCGAGCCGTCTGCGTGGCAAGCACAAACCGGAATACACTCCGCACGTCGACACTGGCGACTACATCGTCGTGATCAACGCTGAGCAGATCCGTGTTACTGGCGCCAAGACAACCGACAAGATCTACTACTCTCACTCCGGTTTCCCGGGCGGGATCAAGTCGATCAACTTTGAAAAGCTGATCGCCAAAGCTCCTGAGCGCGTGATCGAGACCGCGGTCAAAGGCATGCTGCCCAAGAACCCGCTGGGTCGCGACATGTATCGTAAGCTGAAAGTCTATGCGGGCGCTGCACACCCTCATACTGCTCAGCAGCCCCAAGAACTGAAGTTTTAACGGAATAGTTCATTATGTCGGCGACTCAAAATTACGGCACTGGCCGTCGCAAGACCGCAACCGCACGCGTTTTCCTGCGTCCAGGTACCGGTAACATCTCCATCAACAATCGCTCGCTGGATTCGTTCTTCGGTCGCGAAACTGCCCGCATGGTAGTTCGTCAGCCGCTCGAACTGACCGACACTGTTGAAAAGTTCGACATCTACATTACCGTCATCGGCGGTGGTGTGAGTGGGCAAGCTGGCGCAATCCGCCACGGCATCACTCGTGCTCTGATGTCCTACGACGAAACCCTGCGTGGCGCGCTTCGCAAAGCTGGCTTCGTTACTCGCGATGCTCGCGAAGTTGAACGTAAGAAAGTCGGTCTGCGTAAAGCGCGTAAGCGTCCGCAGTACTCGAAGCGTTAATTCGCTTTCGTTCAAAAGAACGCTCAGTTTCCTTGCGGAACTGGGCGTTTTTTTATGGATGTCTTTCATTGCCTCGGATCGCACGTATCATCCGTGGCCGCGCCTTTTCAAAGGTCTTCCGGTTGGAGCAAATGCCCCGTCGAACAGGCCAGGGTGAGTTTGACTGCCATGGGCAGGCTCGGCCAGCCAACCAATCGTCACAAGCGCGCTTGATTAAGCAGGCTTCTAAGTCTGGTGAAGAGGGTCGAATGAGTAAGGACCGGGTGAATGCAGGTCGACGTCGCTTCCTCGTCGCGGCCACCTCTGTGGTGGGAGCGGTAGGCGTGGCGGGCGCTGCGGTCCCGTTCGTGGGGTCATGGTTTCCCGGTGCAAAAGCCAAAGCGGCGGGAGCACCTGTAAAGGTCAATATCAGCAAAATCGAACCAGGTCAGCAGATGGTTGCCCAATGGCGCGGGCAACCGGTCTTTATCGTCCGTCGCACGCCCGAAATTCTGGACAACCTGGGCAGGCTCACCGCGCAGCTTTCTGATCCCGAATCGAGAAACTCCATTCAACCGGATTACGTTGACCCTGTCGTTCGCTCGATCAGGCCTGAAATATTGCTGGTGGTTGGAATCTGTACGCATCTGGGCTGCTCTCCCGCATTTCGCCCTGAAGTCGCACCCGCCGACCTAGGCAAAGACTGGGTGGGTGGATACTTCTGCCCCTGCCACGGCTCGCATTACGATCTGGCTGGGCGTGTCTACAAGGCGCAGCCTGCGCCCCTGAATCTGGCTGTGCCGCCGCATTCCTACGAGTCGGATTCAATCATCGTCATCGGTGTCGATCAGAAGGAAAGGGCATGAGCAAACTCAGAGAATGGATCGATGCGCGTTTCCCGCTGACGTCGATGTGGCAAACACACCTGAGCCAGTACTACGTCCCCAAGAACCTTAATTTCTTTTATCACTTCGGCTCACTGGCGCTGCTGGTACTGGTTAATCAAATCGTCACCGGCATCTGGCTGGCGATGAGCTACACCCCTTCGGCAGAGGAGGCGTTTGCGTCCATCGAATACATCATGCGTGACGTCGCGTATGGCTCGATCCTGCGTCTGCTGCATTCCACTGGTGCCTCAGCATTCTTTGTCGTGATTTATCTGCATATGTTTCGCGGATTGCTTTATGGGTCCTATCAGAAGCCGCGGGAGCTGGTGTGGGCGTTTGGCATGCTCATCTACCTCACACTGATGGCAGAGGCTTTCACGGGTTACTTGCTGCCTTGGGGGCAGATGTCGTACTGGGGTGCTCAGGTGATCATCTCTCTGTTCGGCGCAGTCCCGGTGGTCGGCGCTGACCTCGCTCAGTGGATTCGCGGTGACTATGTGGTCTCGGGCATCACGTTGAACCGCTTCTTTGCCTTGCATGTGATAGCGCTGCCGCTTGTGATCTTTGGCTTGGTGGTGTTGCACCTGCTGGCGCTTCATGAAGTCGGATCGAACAACCCTGATGGCGTGGACATCAATAAGCATGTGGACGAAAACGGCAAACCGCTGGACGGCGTTGCGTTCCATCCTTACTACACCGTCAAGGATCTCGTTGGCGTCGTAGTGTTTCTCGCGGTCTTCTGTTCGATCGTGTTCTTCTTCCCCGACATGGGCGGGTATGTCCTGGAGAAGGCTAACTTTGAGCAGGCCAACCCCCTGAAGACGCCGGAACACATAGCGCCAGTGTGGTACTTCACGCCGTTCTACGCGATCTTGCGCGCCATTCCGGACAAATTTATGGGTGTCATGGCGATGGGGGCGGCGGTTGCGGTGCTGTTCGTATTGCCTTGGCTGGACCGAAGTCCGGTCAAATCCATGCGATACAAGGGCTGGCCCAGCCGGATCGGGCTGCTGCTGTTCTGTGCGGTCTTCGTGATTCTGGGCATTCTCGGCGTGCAGCCGCTTGATCCTTTGCGTCTGGTGTTGTCCAGAGTGTGTACGTTCCTGTATTTCGCCTGCTTCCTTCTGATGCCGTTTTACACCCTGATGGAGAGGACAAAACCGGTTCCGGAAAGAGTGACGGGCTGATGAAAACGCTATTGAGCATTTTCATACTCGCCGCGCTGCCGGTCTTGTCTCTCGCGGCCGGGCACGCTGATTCGGAATCGGCGAGAGTCAATATCGACGTGTCTGACAAGGCCGCGATGCAAGATGGCGTGCAGACGTTCGTCACCTATTGCATGGGGTGCCACAGCGCCAGATTTCAACGTTATGAGCGCGTTGCTGACGACCTCGGCATTCCCCATGACGTAATGCTGGGCAAGCTGATGCTCACCGGCGCCAAGCTCGGCGACCATATGGTCTCGGCGATGCAGCCGGTAGATGCAAGGCTCTGGCTCGGCGTTGCACCGCCCGATCTGACGCTCGTGGCACGGGTGCGCGGCACTGATTGGCTCTACGACTACCTGCGTTCGTTCTACGAGGACCCTGCGCGCCCCTGGGGGGTGAATAACACAGTGTTCCCGAACGTTGCCATGCCCAACGTACTTGCGGGGCTGCAAGGGCGTCAGGTGATTGATTGCGAAAAGTCTCACGCGCCGATGCCCGGTTCGTCAGTGCCTCGCGACGGCTGTGATCGGTTGACCATCCTGCCGGGGACCGGGAGCCTGAGCGAAGGACAGTTCGATGACAAAGTGAAGAATCTGGTGACCTTCCTTGCCTACTCGGCAAATCCGGACAAGCTGCAGCATCAGCGCATTGGCACTTACGTGTTGCTGTATCTGGCGATTCTGTTCGCCTTCGCCTACCTGCTCAAGCGCGAATACTGGAAGGATATGCGCTGAACCGAGGTTGTTCAGGCCATGGTCACCATGCGCTCTGCACAGGCCCGTTCGGGGAATGGCTGCGGAGCGCGTATAGTGACGGGCGAAAGATTGCAGAATTTACTTCGGGTAAATGAGCTATCTTGTCGCCCCGCGACGTGTACCTGCTTCGTGTGGCTGTTGCCGGATGCGCCTTTGAGGCGCGTTTATTTTTTTGTGCTTTCGAAATTCAACAAGCGAGGAGGACCGCCATGGGCGTGACCAATCGGTTGGCCTGTTACTCCGACCCCGCCGACCACTATTCCCATCGCGTGCGTATTGTGCTCGCCGAGAAAGGTGTCAGCGCCGAGATCATTGATGTGGTGGACGGTCGTCATCCGCCCAGGCTGATCGAGGTGAATCCGTACGGCAGCGTGCCTACGCTGGTTGATCGTGACCTGGCGTTGTACGAGTCGACGGTGGTGATGGAATACCTGGATGAGCGTTATCCGCATCCGCCTCTGCTCCCGGTGTATCCGGTGGCCCGGGCCAACAGCCGGCTGCTGATCCATCGGATTCAGCGTGACTGGTGTGCCTCAGTGGATGTCATCCTGGATCCGCGCAGCAAAGAAGCTGCCCGTGTTCAGGCGCGCAAGGAGTTGCGCGAAAGTCTGACCGGCGTTTCGCCATTGTTCGCGGAAAAGCCTTTTTTCCTCAGTGACGAGCAAAGTCTGGTCGACTGCTGTCTATTGCCCATACTCTGGCGCCTGCCGATTCTGGGTATCGAGTTGCCGCGGCCTGCCAAGCCGCTGCTTGATTATATGGAGCGCCAGTTTGCGCGTGAGGCATTCCAGGCAAGTCTGTCTGCTGCCGAACGCGACATGCGCTAAGGCCTAAGGAACCGTTCGATGAACTCCAGTCGCCCCTATCTGATCCGCGCGCTTTATGAGTGGATCGTGGATAACGATTGCACACCGCACATTCTGGTGAACGCCGAATATCCGGCCGTGCAAGTCCCGCAAGGTTTCGCCAACGATGGCCAGATCGTCCTTAACTTCTCGCCCAGCGCCGTGCGCCATTTGCACATGGACAATGACGCGGTGAGCTTCGAAGGCCGCTTCGGCGGTGTTCCACACAGCCTCTATGTGCCCGTGGCCGCAGTCATGGGCATCTATGCCCGTGAGAACGGCCAGGGCATGGTCTTTGATCTGGAGCCCACAGTGGATGAGGACGAGGATCTGGGCGTGGACGACGATTTGCCGCCAGACGACGAGCCGCCACGCCCAAGCGGTCGTCCGAGTCTGAAAGTGGTCAAGTAAGCCGGCTGCGCAAAGACGAAAAAGGCGATCCCTCGGGATCGCCTTTTTTTGTGTCTGCGTGGTCAGCGCGGGAATTGATTCTGGCCGAAGACCGTAGGAGCAAGCTGGCTCGCGATCCCACTCCTGCGCCCTTCAGGCAGCAGTGGAGCCGTGTACGGCCCCGAACATCAAGCGCGCGTTGGTTTAATCAATGTACTCAAACAGCTTCACGATCTTCTGCACGCCTGCCACGCCCTGAACCAGATTGGTCGCGCGGCTGGCTTCTGCCTGGGTCAGCAGCCCCAGCAAGTAGACGATGCCGTTTTCGGTCACGACCTTGATGCGTGAGCCTGGAATGGCGCTGTCAGTCAGCATTTCGGTCTTGATCTTGCTGGTCAGCCAGGCATCGTTGCTGCGCGCCAGCAGCGAGGAGGGCTCCATGACCTGCAGCTCGTTGTTGACCTTCTTGACCTTCTGCACCTGGCTCGCGGTCTGCTCTGCCAGTTGCTTGAGGTCGGCGCGCGGGGTCTGGCCAGCCAGCAGCACCACGCCATTGAAGCTGGTGACGACGATGTGCGAGGCACTGTCCAGATCCGGACTGGCCTTGGCCACGTTAACGGAGACTTTGGTTTCGATCAGCGAGTCATCGATCTTGCTGCCAAAGGTGCGGGTACCGCGATCGTCGTCGATCGGCGCTTCGCGACTGGCATTGATCACCGAGCTGCATCCGCTGATGCCCAGGCAGAGCGTCAGGGTCAGCAGGCTGAGACGTTTGGATATCATTCTTCACTCCCGAACAATTGGCTGTCGATCAAGTCGCAAAGACAGTGGATCGACAGCAGGTGGACTTCCTGGATACGTGCCGTGACCTTGGCCGGTACACGGATTTCCACGTCCTCCGGCAACAGCAGAGAGGCCACGTCACCGCCGTCGCGACCGGTCAGGGCCACGACAATCATTTCCCGGTCGTGGGCGGCCTGGATGGCCTGGATGATGTTGGCAGAATTACCACTGGTGGAGATCGCCAGCAGCACGTCTCCCGGTTGACCCAGCGCGCGGATCTGTTTGGAAAAGATTTCGTTGTAACTGTAATCGTTGGCAATCGAGGTGATGGTCGAGGTGTCGGTGGTCAGCGCAATAGCTGGCAGGCTCGGTCGCTCGCGCTCGAAACGGTTGAGCAGCTCGGAGGAAAAGTGCTGCGCGTCGCCGGCCGACCCCCCATTGCCGCACGCAAGCATTTTGCCTTCGTTGAGCAGGGCGTTGACCATCACCTGGCTGGCTTGCTCGATGTAAGGTGCAAGAACGTCCATCGCCTGTTGCTTGGTATCGATGCTGGCCTGAAAAAGCTGTCGAATTCGGGATTGCATGTCCATCTATGAAAACCTTAATAAGGGCGGCTGGTCGGGCAATGTGTGACTCAGGTCATCGGCTTCCCGGCACAAAACTGTGCAGCCCGCAAAGCAAAGAGCGAAAAACAGTCTGGGTTATAGATTCCGGAGAGCGTATCAGCACAGTCTTGTGATCGAAGCGGTCAGCTGTCGAACGCGTTCTGCAACCAGTTCAGCGCAGGTGCCACGCCGGGATCACCATTGATTGCCACGACATCGAAGCGGCAAGGGGAGTTTGCCCATTTCGACTCGCTTTGCAGAAAACATTGTGCGGCCAGGGTGAGCTTTGCCTGCTTGCGAAGATCGACGCTTTCCATTGCGCCACCCCATCCAGCGTGGCGTCGATAGCGAACTTCGACGAATACTACTGTATCGCCGTCGAGCATGACCAGATCAAGCTCGCCGCGTTTGCATGACCAATTTCGTGTAATGAGCTGCAAACCGTGTTGCAGCAAGTGTCGCAGGGCGTAGGCTTCGGCCTCGCGCCCTGCGGTCTGTCGGGTATTGCTTGAGGTCAAGGAGCGGTGTCCGGCAGGCGTTGAACCTTGCCATCGACGAACTGTGCCCAAGGCAACTGACGCTCGATGCGCTGGCCCTGGCCGATTGCCAGGCTGCCGGAAAGGCCATCAATTCGACTGTCCGGCAGTGCTTTGAGCTGGCTCAGGCGCGGCGCCAGGCGATAGGCGTCGATGCCCATGGCGTAGAGACGGCCCAGACTTCCCGATGCCTGCGGCCACTGGGCGGTGACTTGCTGGCGCAACGGATCGGTAGCGTTCAGCAACCACGGGGTTTCGCAGAAGCGCACACCGCTCAGGTCGTTGTACATCGCCTGATCGTTGCTGTTGGTGAACAGGTGCGAGGTCGCATAGACCGGAACGTCGCCAGCGTACTGGAAGACCATGGTTGGCTTGATCTGTTGAGCCTGTTGTGGCGTGGCAGCCAGGAACATGAAGTCGACGTCCTGACGACGGTTAGGCTGGGCAGCCATCTGAGCGCCAGTGGTGCTCTGCAGACGCTGGGCGCGGCCTTCGCTGTTACGCAGTTGAAACAGATCGGCGACTTGCTGGGCCAGGGCAACGGGCTGGTCGATGCGCTCGACACCCAGGAAGGTGCCGCCCTTGGCTTGCCAGCTCTGACGGAAAGCCTCAAGCACACGGTCGCCCCATTCGCCTTTCGGCACCATTGCCACGGCGCTGCGTTTGCCATCTGCCCAGGCGCGACGGGCCACTTCACGGGCTTCGTCTTCTGCGGCGAGACCGAACTGAAACAGCTCGGCAGGGCCTTGAGCGGTGGAGTCGCTGTAATTAAGGGCCAGAGTTGTAATTGGCAGTTGCTGATGGGTGCTCAACTGTTTGACCAGTGGTTTTTCCAGCGGCCCGACAACCAGTTGAACCCCGGCGGCCTTGGCCTGAGCGTAGAAGGCGTCCATGGAGGTAACGCGTGAGCTGTCGAACACCTCGACGGCGGGTGGATTCTGCCCTGCCTGTTGTGCCTGATAGTGAGCAGCCATGAACCCGTCACGCAGCGCGCGCGATACCGAAGCCAGCTGGCCCTCCTGGGGCAGCAACAGAGCAATCTTGGTCAGCGGCTCGCTTTTCAGGTCACGCAATTGCGCGAGTGTGGTCGGCAGTTGGCGTGCCGCTGGGTGTTGTGGGTTCTGTGCTTTCCAGTTGTCGATGGCGGCCTGTTGCTGTTCCAGGGTACCAGCACCTTTGACTGCTCGAGCCAGGCTCAGCCAGCCGCCCATGTCGTCGTTGGCGGTGCTTTGCAGTTGCTCGGGAGGCAGGGCTGCGACCAGGGTCCAGATGGCGTCATTGTTGGCGCTCAAGGCGTCGCCTTGCAGCAGCGGCCCCATGAACACACGTTCGCTGGCTGCGGCGAGGGTCTGGCCATCTGTCTCAAGAGCGCGGGCGCGGGCGGTGTGGGCTCGGGTCTGCAGGTCGACCGGCATTTCACCCAGATGCTGCATGCTGGGGTGATTGAGTGAGGTCAGCGCTGCTTTTGGCTGGCTGCGGCCCAGAGCCAGTTCGGCGGACAGCGTATTGGCGTAGATCTGCTTGTCGGTCTTGAGCTGGTCCATCTGGACCTGCTCGAGAATGCTGGCAGCGCGACCGGGGTTGTTCTGACGTGCGGCCAGATCGGCAGCGGTCAGACGCAACAGGGCAGCCTGGTCAGGTGACTTGGCAGCGGCGGCTTGTTCGAGCAATTGCTCGATGCTGGCGTCGGGTGTGCGTGGCAGTTCCCCAAGGCCGGAGGAGGGCGAACCGGCACAAGCGGCCAACAAGGCAGCCAGGCAGAGGGCAGATAACAGCCGCAGGCAAGCGATCATGTCTATGTTCCTGATACTTGAGCAAATTAGCGTGGAATTGTACCCAAGCACTGGCCGGGGCGCGATGTTGTAAGCGTTACGGCATCAATAATAGTGGACGCTTGAAGCACCACCGAGCGTTTCAAACCAGGGTTTGCGAAGTGGGGGTCATGCCGTGGGTGTGTAGCGCGTATGCCCGCCACTTCTCAATCTCCCTGTCTGCATCGCCTTAACCTGTACAATGCGGGCTTTAATCGAACATGAGGTGTGCGCTTTGACTGCTCCGGGTGCTTTGAATTCCACTACAGGCTCGCTTTATGTGGTGGCCACGCCGATAGGCAACCTGGATGACATGAGTGTGCGTGCCTTGAAGGTATTGCGCGAGGTGTCGTTGATTGCTGCGGAAGATACCAGGCATTCGTTGCGTCTCATGCAGCACTTTGGCATCACAACCCCATTGGCCGCTTGCCACGAGCACAACGAGCGGGAAGAGGGCAGCCGTTTCATTGCGCGGTTGCAGGCTGGCGATGACGTGGCTTTGATCTCTGACGCCGGAACCCCGCTGATTTCGGATCCTGGCTATCACCTTGTTCGTCAGGCGCGTGCTGCCGGGATTCAGGTAGTGCCGGTTCCAGGCGCATGTGCGTTGATCGCCGCCCTGTCCGCAGCAGGTTTGCCATCCGATCGTTTTATCTTCGAGGGTTTTCTCCCGGCCAAGTCAGTGGGGCGTAAGGCGCGCCTGGAATTGCTCAAGGAAGAACCTCGCACGGTGATCTTCTATGAAGCACCGCACCGGATTCTGGAATGCCTGCAGGATCTCGAAGAAATCTTCGGTGCTCAGCGTGCGGCAGTCCTTGGCCGTGAACTGACTAAAACTTTCGAAACCCTCAAAGGTCTGCCATTGGGTGAGCTCCGGGCATTTGTCGAAGGCGACAGTAACCAGCAGCGCGGCGAATGCGTGGTGTTGGTGGCGGGCTGGAGCGAGCCTGAAGGAGAAGACGCCATTGGCGCGGAAGCCCGCCGGGTGCTGGATTTGCTATTGCGGGAAATGCCACTCAAACGCGCGGCAGCTGTGGCGGCCGAGATCACGGGCGTGCGCAAGAACCTGCTGTATCAAGTCGCTTTGGAGAAGCAGAAAGGAGAGTGACCGTGGGTCGCGCGCGCTTTGCGTAAAGGTGCGAGGGTGGATTAAAGCTTGTTCTTCTATCGCCCTGCCATTACCCTTGGCGGCGGAGAGTCGATTGGACAGTCGCTGCCTTTCATTGTTCCGCAATGAGGGGGGGAGGAAAGTCCGGGCTCCATAGGGCAGAGTGCCAGGTAACGCCTGGGAGGCGCGAGCCTACGGAAAGTGCCACAGAAAATAACCGCCTAAGCACTTCGGTGCCGGTAAGGGTGAAAAGGTGCGGTAAGAGCGCACCGCACGTCTGGCAACAGTTCGTGGCTAGGTAAACCCCACTCGGAGCAAGACCAAATAGGGTTCCTAGGCGTGGCCCGCGCTGGAACCGGGTAGGTTGCTAAAGGTGTCCAGTGATGGCCATCGTAGAGGAATGACTGTCCTCGACAGAACCCGGCTTACAGATCGACTCTCCACCTCTTTTTCTCCCCTCGTTTGTACCATTTCCCCCTCTTTGTAATGCCAAAAAAATCTTAAACCTCATAAAGCACTTTAAGTTCAGTGCTCATCTTTTTGAGTTCTCTCAGGTTTATTCCTTAGAGCCTCCCGAATTTCCCCAAATCCCTTCTCTTACCCGTCGTAAATCTCCGTCCTGTAAGGCTTTTCCTTAAGAAGTTGCCTTGACGGTGTGGTGGGCGCATTCCTATAGTGTGCGCAAGTGGCGGAAAGTGGCGTGAAGTGGGTTTTTCAACCGCAAAACGATAATGTTCGGAGAAAGCGCCTGTGTTCCGTGGTGCAAACGCAATCAATCTCGACGCAAAGGGTCGTCTCGCTATGCCGAGCCGGTACCGTGACGAGTTGGATTCGCGTAGCTCCGGCCAGTTGATTGTGACCATAGATACCGTCGACCCCTGCTTGTGCATCTATCCGCTCCCGGAGTGGGAATTGATCGAAGCCAAATTGCGGGAGCTCGCTACTTTTCGCGAAGAGAATCGCCGTTTGCAGCGACTGCTGATCGGTAATGCGGTTGATCTGGAGCTTGATGGCAGTGGGCGCTTTCTAGTGCCGCCGCGTTTACGTGATTACGCCAAGCTCGACAAGCGGGTAATGCTGGTAGGCCAGCTGAACAAGTTTCAACTGTGGGATGAAGACGCCTGGAACGCACTTGCTGATGCTGACCTTGCGGCCATACAAAAACCGGGCGCGATGCCTGATGAACTGCGTGATTTGATCCTGTGACTACGAATAGCGGCTTTACCCACATCACCGTACTGCTTGAAGAAGCCGTCGAGGCTCTCGCGGTGCGCAGCGATGGCTGCTATCTGGATGGTACGTTTGGACGCGGAGGGCACAGTCGGCTCATCCTGCAGCAGCTCGGGCCGGATGGCCGACTCCTCGGATTTGATAAGGATCCTCAAGCGATTGCCACAGGGCAAGCGCTGGCGGCCGAAGACGGCCGCTTTGTCATTGTGCAGCGCAGTTTTGCCGAAATGGGCGCGGAGGCTCTGGAACGCGGCATCACGGGAAAAGTCAGCGGCATCCTGCTTGATCTTGGAGTTTCGTCGCCGCAATTGGACGACCCTGAGCGTGGCTTCAGTTTCATGAACGATGGCCCGTTGGACATGCGCATGGACCCTTCTCGGGGGATCAGTGCTGCCGATTTCGTCAATAGCGCAACTGTCGAGGAGATTGCCCGCGTCTTCAAGGAATACGGCGAAGAGCGTTTCGCCAAGCGCATGGCCGGTGCCGTCGTCAATCGTCGCGACACCCAACCTTTTGAACGCACCGCCGATCTGGCCGAGGTGCTGAAAGTGGCCAATCCTGCCTGGGAAAAGGGCAAGAACCCTGCAACGCGCGCCTTTCAGGGCTTGCGCATTCACCTCAACAACGAACTCGGCGATCTTGAAGCTGGCCTCGAAGCCGCGCTGGAAGTCCTCGAAGTGGGCGGCCGTCTGGCTGTCATCAGCTTCCACTCGCTGGAAGACCGCATCGTCAAGCAGTTCATGCGCAAGCTGGTAAAGGGGGAGGCAGACAACATGCCTCGCAACCTGCCGATCCGGCACCAGGCGTTCGAACCGCGCATCAAGCTGATCGGCAAGGCACAGTTTGCCTCTGACGACGAAACCCGTGCCAATTCACGTTCGCGCAGTGCAGTGATGCGTGTTGCGGAGAAACTACGGTGAGTCGCGGTTTCTTCAAGCCGTTGCCCGGCGGCAGTTTTTTCATGCTGCTGCTGTTCATTGCCGTCCTCGTTTCAGCGATTGCCGTTTCCTATAGCGCTCACTGGAACCGCCAGTTGCTCAACTCGCTGTACGCCGAGCTCAGTGTCCGCGACAAGGCGCAAGCTGAGTGGGGGCGCCTGATTCTTGAGCAAAGCACCTGGACGGCCCACAGTCGCATTGAAGCGCTGGCGACTGACCAGCTGAAAATGCGTATCCCGAACGCCGCCGATATCCGGATGGTCTCGCCATGATGAAACTGGAAGGGGCACTTTACCCTTGGCGGTTCCGCGTCGTGGTCGGGCTACTGTCTGTGCTGGTGGCGGCGATTGCCTACCGCATCGTTGACCTGCAGGTCATCGATCACCGCTTCCTGATCGAACAGGGCGACGCGCGCAGCCTGCGCAACGTTTCCATTCCCGCGCACCGTGGTCTGATTACCGACCGTAACGGTGAGCCTCTGGCTGTCAGTACCCCGGTCACTACCATTTGGGCCAACCCGTCTGAAATGCAGGCGGACAAGAGCAAGTGGTCGCAACTGGCGCAGACGTTGGGTCAGGATCCGAAGGCTCTGGCCGAGCGCTTGAACGAGCAGGCCAGTAAAGAGTTCATCTATCTGGTTCGCGGGCTGACGCCGGAGCAGGGCCAGTCGGTGCTCGATCTCAAAGTGCCGGGCGTCTACGGCAAGGAAGAGTTTCGCCGCTTCTATCCTGCCGGCGACGTGACGGCTCATATGGTTGGCTTTACCGACCTTGACGACCACGGTCGCGAAGGTGTTGAGCTCGCCTATGATGACTGGCTGGCGGGCGTGCCCGGCAGAAGGCAAGTGATCAAGGATCGGCGAGGCAGGCTGATCAAGGACCTGCAAGTCAAGAAAAACGCCAAGGCCGGCAAGACCTTGGCTTTGTCTATTGATCTGCGCCTGCAATACCTGGCGACCCGCGAGCTGCGCAACGCGATTCAGGAAAACGACGCCAAGGCGGGCAGCCTGGTGATCATGGACGTGAAAACCGGCGAGGTGCTGGCGATGGTCAACCAGCCGACTTATAACCCGAATAACCGCCGCACCATGGTTCCGGCCGCAATGCGTAACCGGGCGATCATCGACGTGTTCGAGCCAGGCTCGACCATGAAGCCGATTTCCATGACAGCAGCGCTGGACAGTGGCCGCTGGAAACCCAGCGACAAGGTCGAGGTGTATCCCGGCACGCTGCAGATTGGCAAATACACCATCCGTGACGTGACCAAGACCGAGGGACCGATCCTCGACCTGACCGGCATCCTGATCAACTCCAGTAACGTTGGCATGAGTAAAGTCGCGTTCGACGTCGGCGGCGAAGCGATCTTCCGCGCCATGCAGCGTGTGGGGCTGGGGCAGTACACAGGCTTGGGCTTCCCTGGCGAGCGCGTCGGCAACCTGCCGAACTATCGCGAGTGGCGCAAGGCAGAAACTGCAACCCTTTCCTATGGCTATGGCCTTTCGGTGACGGCGCTGCAACTGGTGCACGCCTACTCGGCGCTGGCCAACAACGGCAAGATCGTCCCGCTGACCATCCTGAAGACCGACAAGCCTTCGGAGTCGGTTCAGGCAATTCCTGAAGCGACCGCTAAAACCCTGCAGGGCATGCTGCAACAGGTAATCGAAGACCCGCGCGGCGTTTATCGTGCGCGAGTGCCGTCGTATCACGTGGCGGGCAAGTCAGGTACTGCGCGCAAGACTTCGGTGGGCACCAAAGGCTACGCCGAGAACTCCTATCGCTCGCTGTTCGCCGGGTTTGGCCCGATGAGCAATCCGCGTTACGCCATCGTGGTAGTGATCGACGAACCTAGCAAAGGCGGCTACTTCGGCGGTCTGGTTTCCGCACCCGTGTTCAGCAAGGTGATGTCTGGGACATTGCGGTTGATGAACATACGCCCGGACAACCTCGCGCCGGTTCCGCCGGAGCAGCAAGCCAACGCTGCTCCGCTGGTTGTGCCGATCAAGGGAGGGCACGGCTGATGCCTTTCAACTTGAGCAAGATTTTCGCCCAGAGCGACCGGGACCTGCTGATCCGTGAACTGACGCTGGACAGCCGCAAGGTCCGTCCAGGCGATCTATTCCTGGCGATCCCGGGTCTGAAAGTCGACGGCCGCGCCCACATCACTGACGCCATTGCTCACGGCGCGGCCGCCGTGGCCTATGAAGTCGAAGGCGCCAAGGTGCTGCCGATTACGGATATCCCGATGATTCCGGTCAAGCGCCTGGCCGCGCAGCTGTCGGATATTGCCGGCCGTTTTTATGGCGATCCGAGCCGCAGCCTGAATCTGGTAGGCGTGACCGGCACCAACGGCAAGACCAGTGTCACCCAGTTGATCGCGCAAGCGCTCGACAAGCTGGGTCAGCACTGCGGTCTGATCGGCACGTTGGGCACCGGTTTTTACAGTGAATTGAAAGGCGGGGTTCACACCACGCCCGATCCGATCTCCGTGCAGTCGACCCTCTACGATCTTAAAAAGGCCGGAGCCAAGGCTATCGCCATGGAAGTCTCGTCCCATGGTCTGGACCAAGGGCGCGTCACAGCGCTGGCGTTCGACGTTGCCGTGATGACCAACCTGTCCCGGGACCATCTGGATTACCACGGCACGATGCAAGCTTATGGCTCCGCCAAGGCCAAGCTGTTTGCCTGGGAGGACCTGAGTTGCCGCGTGATCAACCTTGACGATGAATTCGGTTGCCAACTGGCCGCCAAACCCGACGCGTCGCGCCTGATCACTTACAGCCTGGAAAACAGTGGCGCGTCTCTGTTCTGCCGCGATGCGCATTTTGACGACGACGGTGTGCGCGCCACCCTGGTTACGTCACAGGGTGATCATGTCCTGCGCAGCAGTCTGCTGGGCCGTTTCAACCTGAGCAACGTGCTGGCGGCTGTGGGCGCCTTGCTGGGTCTGGATTATCCGCTGGACGACATCCTCAAGGTGCTGCCGATCCTCGAAGGTCCGGTTGGACGCATGCAACGTTTGGGCGGCGGCGCGCGGCCTCTGGTAGTGGTCGATTACGCCCACACCCCGGACGCGCTGGAAAAAGTCCTTGGCGCTTTGCGTCCGCACGCCAAAGGTCAACTGACCTGCCTGTTCGGTTGTGGCGGTGATCGCGATCGCGGCAAGCGTCCACTGATGGCCGAAGTGGTTGAGCGTCTGGCCGACAAGGTACTGGTCACCGATGACAACCCGCGCACCGAAGACCCTGCGCGTATTTTTGATGACATTCGCGCAGGTTTCACTGCAGTGAATGGCGTTGAGTTCGTTGCCGGGCGTGGCCAGGCTATCGCGCAAATTATCGCCAATGCACAGGCCGAAGACGTCATCGTGCTGGCAGGCAAGGGGCACGAGGATTACCAGGAAGTCGATGGTCAGCGCCATCCGTTCTCCGACCTGGAAGAAGCCGCCAAGGCACTGGACGCATGGGAGGCTGCACATGCATAAGCCGCTTTCGTTCAGTGAGCTGCTGGTGCCGCTCGATGCGCGGCGTGTTGGCGATGACGCGAGTTTCGATGGCGTCAGTATCGATAGCCGGGCGATCAATCCGGGGCAGTTGTTCGTAGCACTGACCGGTCCGAATTTCGACGGTCATGATTATATGGATCAGGTCGCTGCTAAAGGTGCAGTTGGCGCGCTGGTGGAGCGTGAGATGCCAGGCAGCGCTCTGCCGCAACTGATCGTTGGCGATACCCGTAAGGCGCTGGCGCAGTTGGGAGCCATGAATCGCAATGCTTTCATCAACAAGCCAATGGCTGCAATCACCGGCTCCAGCGGCAAGACGACGGTCAAGGAGATGCTCGCAAGCATCCTGCGTACGCGTGGCTCGGTGCTGGCGACTCGCGGCAATCTGAATAATGAACTGGGTGTGCCGCTGACGCTGTTGGAGCTGGAACCGGAGTTTGACGCCGCGGTCATCGAGTTGGGCGCGTCGCGGATCGGCGAAATCGCTTTCACTGTCAGTCTGACCAAGCCGCACGTCACTGTCATCACCAATGCCGGGACCGCTCACGTGGGCGAGTTCGGCGGTCCCGACAAAATTGTCGAGGCCAAGGGCGAGATTCTGGAAGGCCTCGATGCGCGTGGCATTGCAGTGCTGAATCGCGATGACAAGGCATTCGACATCTGGTTTGCTCGCGCCGGTGCACGCAAAGTGCTGAGCTTCTCAAGCAACAGCAGCGAAGCGGACCTGTATGCCAGCGACGTGGGCATCGACGCCCGAGGCTGTCCCGCTTTCACACTGCACAGCCCGAGCGGTTCGGCACAGGTGCAGTTGAACCTGCTGGGTGCGCACAACGTAGCCAATGCATTGGCTGCAGCGGCGGCTGCGCACGCGCTGAACGTATCGATGCCGGATATCGTCGCCGGGCTCAACGGTGTTCAGCCGGTCAAGGGGCGCACGGTTGCGCAGCTGGCAAAAAACGGGCTCCGGGTAATTGACGACACTTACAACGCCAACCCGACTTCCGTGGCCGCAGCTACCGACATTCTGGCCGGTTTCAAGGGCCGCCGGGTGCTGGTGCTGGGCGACATCGGCGAGCTTGGTAACTGGGCAGAGCAGGGCCATCGCGACGTCGGTGCTTATGCAGCCGCAAAGGTCGACGCATTGTATGCCGTCGGTCCGTTGATGGCCCATGCCGTCAAGGCTTTCGGGCAGGATGCGCGACATTTTGCGACTCAGGCCGACCTGATCGAGGCGCTGGGCGCCGAGCAAGAAAAAAACACAACCATTTTGATCAAAGGTTCTCGCAGTGCCGCGATGGAAAACGTCGTGGCGGCCCTGTGCGCTATTAGTTTGGAGAAACATTAATGCTGCTGCTGCTGGCCGAGTATCTGCAACAGTTCTACAAAGGCTTCGCGGTCTTCCAGTACCTGACCCTGCGCGGGATCCTTGGCGTGCTCACTGCATTGTCACTCTCTTTGTGCTTGGGCCCATGGATGATCCGTGCCCTGCAGAATAAGCAGATCGGCCAATCGGTCCGTAATGACGGCCCTCAGTCCCATCTGTCCAAATCCGGCACCCCGACCATGGGCGGTGCGCTGATTCTGTCCGCTATCGGCATCGCAACCCTGTTGTGGGCCGACCTCTCCAACCGCTATGTGTGGGTAGTGCTGATCGTCACGCTGCTGTTCGGCGGCATCGGCTGGGTCGACGACTATCGCAAGGTCATCGAGAAGAATTCCAAGGGCCTGCCAAGCCGCTGGAAGTATTTCTGGCAATCGGTGTTCGGTCTGGGCGCTGCGATCTTCCTTTATGTGAGTGCGCAATCGCCTGTGGAAACCACGCTGCTGATCCCGATGCTCAAGGACTTCACTATTCCTTTGGGCATTGGCTTCGTAGTGCTTACCTACTTCGTGATCGTCGGCTCCAGCAATGCGGTCAACCTCACCGATGGCCTGGACGGTCTGGCAATCATGCCAACGGTCATGGTCGGCGGTGCCTTGGGTATCTTCTGCTATCTGTCCGGTAACGTGAAGTTTGCCGAATACCTGTTGATTCCCTATGTGCCGGGGGCGGGCGAGCTGATTGTGTTCTGCGGTGCGCTGATTGGCGCCGGGCTGGGCTTTCTCTGGTTCAACACTTATCCGGCCCAGGTCTTCATGGGCGATGTCGGCGCGCTGGCGCTGGGCGCTGCGCTGGGCACCATCGCGGTCATCGTGCGTCAGGAAATCGTCCTGTTCATCATGGGCGGTGTGTTCGTGATGGAGACCCTGTCAGTAGTCATTCAGGTCGCTTCCTTTAAATTGACCGGCCGCCGCGTTTTCCGTATGGCGCCGATCCACCACCACTTTGAACTCAAGGGCTGGCCCGAGCCGCGCGTGATCGTCCGTTTCTGGATCATCACCGTGATTCTCGTGCTGATCGGCCTTGCCACGTTGAAACTGAGGTAAGACAGAGTGTCACTGATCGCTTCCGACCACTTCCGCATCATTGTCGGCCTCGGCAAGAGCGGCATGTCCCTGGTTCGCTTCCTGGCGAACCGGGGTGTGTCGTTTGCTGTGGCCGATACGCGGGAAAGTCCTCCGGAGCTGGCATCCTTGCGCCGTGACTACCCTCAGGTGGAAGTGCGTTGTGGCGAGCTGGATGTCGAATTCCTTTGCCGCGCCGACGAGTTGTACGTGAGCCCCGGTCTTGCATTGGCAACCCCTGCACTGCAACAGGCCGCGGCCCGTGGCGTGAAACTGTCCGGCGATCTGGAGTTGTTCGCGCGTCACGCGAAGGCGCCCATCATTGCCATCAGCGGTTCGAACGCGAAAAGCACCGTGACCACGCTGGTTGGCGAAATGGCTGCGGCGGCTGGCAAGCGCGTTGCGGTGGGCGGCAATCTCGGGACGCCTGCGCTGGATCTGCTCAGCGATGACATCGAGCTGTATGTGATGGAGCTGTCGAGCTTCCAGTTGGAAACCACCGATCAACTGGGCGCTGAAGTCGCTACCGTACTCAACGTCAGTGAAGACCACATGGACCGCTACAGCGGCCTGCCGGCGTATCACCTGGCCAAGCACCGGATTTTTCGTGGCGCTCGTCAGGTGGTGGTTAATCGGCAGGACGCCCTGTCGCGTCCGTTGATTGGCGAAGGCGTACCGTGCTGGACCTTCGGCCTGAACAAACCTGATATCAATGGCTTCGGTCTGCGGGAAGAGAACGGCGAAAAATACCTGGCGTTTCAGTTCGAAAACCTGATGCCGGTCAGTGAATTGAAGATCCGTGGCGCACACAACCAGGCCAATGCTCTGGCGGCGCTGGCCCTGGGTCATGCCGCCGGTCTGCCATGGGAGCCAATGCTTGTGGCGCTGCGTGGTTTTGCCGGGCTGCCTCATCGTTGCCAGTGGGTCCGCGAGTTGGCTGACGTCAGTTATTACGATGATTCCAAAGCCACCAATGTCGGCGCTGCATTGGCAGCCGTCGAAGGCTTGGGTGCGGACATCACCGGCAAGCTGGTCCTGATTGCAGGCGGCGATGGCAAGGGCGCAGATTTCAACGCACTCAAAGCTCCTGTCACCGTCCATTGTCGCGCCGTCGTCCTGCTGGGACGCGACGCTGAACTGCTCGCCGCGACGTTCGGCGACTCAGTACCCAAGATACGCGTCAACACATTGGAAGAAGCTGTGCAACGTGCCGCCCAATTGGCTCAGAAAGGGGATGCCGTGTTGCTGTCCCCGGCCTGCGCAAGCCTGGATATGTTCAAGAATTTCGAAGAGCGTGGACGTCTGTTCGCTCAGGCAGTGGAGAACTTGTCATGATTTTTGGCGTGATCAAGCCCTATCCATCGCCGATCATCAGCGGTCGCGGCGTCGACGTTGATTTCCCGATGCTCGCCGGTTGCCTGGCCCTGCTCGGTCTGGGCTTGGTCATGATTACCTCTGCCTCGTCGGAAGTGGCTGCCGTGCAGTCGGGCAACGCGCTGTACATGATGACCCGCCACCTGATTTATCTGGTGCTGGGCTTGGGCGCGTGCATTACCACCATGATGATCCCGGTCGCGACCTGGCAGCGTCTGGGCTGGCTGATGCTGATCGGCGCCTTCGGCCTGCTGTTTATGGTGATCGTGCCCGGCATCGGGCGCGAGGTGAACGGTTCGATGCGCTGGATTGGCTTTGGCATGTTCAACGTACAGCCTTCGGAAATTGCCAAGGTATTCGTGGTGATCTTCCTTGCCGGTTATCTGATTCGTCGTCAGCAGGAAGTGCGTGAAAGCTGGATGGGGTTCTTCAAACCCTTCATCGTGCTGCTGCCGATGGCCGGTCTGTTACTGATGGAGCCTGACTTCGGCGCCACCGTGGTAATGATGGGTTCAGCGGCCGCGATGCTGTTTCTCGGCGGGGTTGGCCTGTTCCGTTTTTCCTTGATGGTTGCGCTGGCTGTGGGTGCGGTATTCGTGCTGGTCCAGGCGCAGCCTTACCGGATGGCCCGTCTGATTACCTTTACCGACCCGTGGTCGGATCAGTTCGGTTCGGGTTACCAGTTGACTCAGGCGCTGATTGCCTTCGGTCGCGGTGAATGGTTCGGTGTCGGTCTGGGTAACAGCGTGCAGAAGCAGTTCTATCTCCCAGAGGCGCACACTGACTTCGTGTTCTCGGTCCTGGCCGAAGAGCTGGGCGTTGTGGGCTCACTGGCGACCGTCGCCTTGTTCGTGTTCGTCAGTATCCGCGCCATGTACATCGGTATGTGGGCAGAGCGCGCCAAGCAGTTTTTCGCTGCTTACACCGCTTACGGCCTGGCTTTCCTGTGGATCGGTCAGTTTTTGATCAACATCGGCGTGAACGTCGGCCTGTTGCCGACCAAAGGGCTGACCCTGCCATTTCTCAGCTACGGCGGCAGCTCGCTGATCATCTGCTGCGCGAGTCTGGGTTTGTTGCTGCGTATCGAGTGGGAGTCGCGCAACAACATGGGCAGCGAAGAGGCCGAGTTCAACGAGAGTGATTTTGCCGAGGAGCCGACTCATGGCCGTCGGTAATGTATTGATCATGGCGGGTGGCACCGGCGGACATGTGTTCCCGGCACTGGCTTGCGCCCACGAGTTTCAAGCGCGCGGCTACACCGTGCATTGGCTGGGTACGCCGCGCGGAATCGAAAACGATCTGGTGCCTGCGGCGGGTCTGCAATTGCATCTGATCAACGTCACGGGACTGCGCGGCAAGGGCCGTCTTTCGTTGCTCAAAGCGCCATTCATGCTGTTCAAAGCGTTATTGCAGGCGCGCCAAGTCGTCCGCGAGCTCAAACCGGTATGTGTCGTTGGTTTCGGCGGCTATGTGACCGGCCCCGGCGGTCTGGCAGCCAGGCTTGCTGGAGTGCCGTTGATCATCCATGAGCAAAACGCTGTCGCCGGTACCGCTAATCGCAGCCTGGCCTCGTTCGCTGCCCGTGTGTGTGAAGCCTTCCCGCAGACGTTCGCTGCGTCGGCCAAGCGTCGCACCACCGGCAACCCGGTACGTGCCGAGCTGTTTTTTGAGACACCACGCCAGGCTCTGGCTGGGCGCAAACCCCGCTTGCTTGTGCTGGGTGGAAGCCTGGGTGCCGAGCCACTGAACAAATTGCTGCCTGAAGCACTGGCCCAAGTGCCAGTGGAGCTACGGCCTGAAGTGTTTCATCAGGCCGGCAGGAATCACGATGAGGTCACCACCGAGCGCTATCGCGCCGCCGGTGTCGAGGCGCAGATTGCCCCCTTCATCAAAGACATGGCCCAGGCCTATGGCTGGGCGGATCTGGTGGTTTGCCGCGCAGGCGCGCTGACCATCAGCGAACTGGCTGCCGCTGGTCTGCCGTCATTGCTGGTGCCGCTGCCCCATGCAATCGACGACCACCAATCGCGCAATGCCGAATATCTGGCTCGTGAAGGCGCCGCCTTCGTGATGCCGCAAGCGACAACTGGCGCTGCCGAAATGGCGGCTCGCCTGAAAGAGGTTTTGATGCAACCCGAACAATTGAAGCGCATGGCTACCACGGCCCGCCAACTGGCCAAGCCGGATGCTACCAACACTGTCGTTGATGTCTGCCTGGAGGTGGTCCATGGTTGAGAGTCAACGTGCGATGCCACAACCGGAAATGCGTCGTATCCGACGCATCCACTTCGTCGGTATCGGCGGCGTGGGCATGTGCGGTATTGCCGAAGTGTTGTTGAACCTGGGCTACGAAGTCTCCGGTTCCGACCTCAAGGCTTCGCCTGTGACCGAACGTCTTGAATCGTTCGGCGCGCACATCTTCATTGGCCACCGGGCAGAGAACGCCTCTGCGGCTGACGTGCTGGTCGTTTCCAGCGCTGTCAATACCGCCAACCCAGAAGTGGCGACTGCTCTGGAACGTCGGATTCCGGTAGTACCACGCGCCGAAATGTTGGCGGAACTGATGCGTTACCGCCACGGCATTGCCGTTGCCGGGACTCATGGCAAGACCACCACCACCAGCCTCATCGCTTCTGTGTTTGCAGCCGGCGGACTTGACCCGACGTTCGTGATCGGCGGTCGTCTGAACGCCGCAGGCACCAACGCTCAGCTCGGCACCAGCCGTTACCTGATCGCCGAAGCGGACGAAAGCGATGCCAGTTTCCTGCACCTGCAACCGCTGGTGGCGGTCGTCACCAATATCGACGCCGACCACATGGCGACCTACGAAGGCGACTTCAACAAACTAAAGAAAACCTTCGTCGAGTTTTTGCACAACCTGCCGTTCTACGGTCTGGCCGTAGTGTGCACCGACGACCCGGTGGTGTGCGACATCCTGCCAGCGGTGAAGCGTCCTGTGGTGACGTACGGCTTCAACGAAGATGCGGACGTGCGTGCAATCAATGTCCGGCAGGACGGCATGCATACTCATTTCACCGTCTTGCGTCGTGATCGTGCGCCGCTGGACGTGTCGGTGAACATGCCTGGCAACCACAACGTGCTCAACTCGCTGGCTACCATCGCCATCGCGACCGACGAAGGCATCAGCGACGAGGCCATTGTTCAAGGTCTTTCCGGCTTCCAGGGCGTGGGGCGTCGCTTCCAGGTCTACGGCGAGCTGCCGGTGGAAGGCGGCAATGTGATGCTGGTGGACGATTACGGTCATCACCCTCGCGAGGTCGCTGCGGTCATCAATGCAGTGCGCGGTGGCTGGCCGGATCGCCGCTTGGTCATGGTTTACCAGCCGCACCGTTACAGCCGCACTCGCGACCTGTATGACGATTTCGTGCAGGTGCTCAATGACGCCAACGTCTTGCTGTTGATGGAAGTCTACCCGGCAGGCGAAGAGCCGATTCCGGGTGCCGATAGCCGTCAATTGGCGCACAGCATTCGTCAGCGCGGACAACTGGACCCGATCTACATCGAGCGTGGCGTTGAACTCGCTCCGCTGGTCAAGCCGCTGCTGCGCGCTGGCGACATTCTGCTGTGTCAGGGCGCTGGCGACATCGGTGGTCTGGCTCCGCAGTTGCTCAAGAGCCCGTTGTTCACGGGCGCCATCGTTGCCTCAACCGAAGGTAAGCTGAAATGACAGCCGCCGCGCAAGTCTCCCTGTTCCCGACGCTGGAGCCCAAAAGCTTCGGTCGGGTAGCCGTACTCTTCGGTGGCAAGAGTGCGGAGCGGGAGGTTTCCCTGAAATCTGGAAAAGCAGTGCTTGAAGCGTTGCAGAGCGCGGATGTCGATGCGTTTGCCATCGACGTGGGCGACGATTTTCTTCAGCGTCTGGTAAGCGAAAAGATCGATCGCGCGTTCATCGTGTTGCACGGTCGTGGCGGCGAAGATGGCACCATGCAGGGGCTGCTGGAGTGCCTGCAAATCCCGTACACCGGCAGCGGCGTACTGGCTTCGGCACTGGCAATGGACAAGTTGCGCACCAAGCAGGTCTGGCAGAGCCTGGGACTCCCGACCCCACGTCACGCGGTACCGGGCAGCGAAGCGGATTGTATTTCTGCGGCGACGGAACTGGGCTTTCCTTTGATCGTCAAACCCGCCCATGAAGGCTCCAGTATCGGTATGGCCAAGGTGACCTGCGTCGACGAATTGATCGCCGCATGGAAAGCTGCCAGCACCTACGATTCACAAGTGTTGGTCGAACAATGGATTCAAGGTCCGGAGTTCACCGTCGCCTCGCTGCGTGGGCAGGTATTGCCGCCCATCGGCCTGGGCACCCCTCACAGTTTCTACGACTACGACGCCAAGTACCTGGCTTCCGACACCCAGTACCGGATCCCATGCGGCCTGGACGCAGCCAAAGAACAGGAACTCAAGGCATTGACCGCTCGTGCCTGCGAAGCCGTGGGCATCGCCGGATGGGCGCGTACTGACGTCATGCAGGACGCCGAAGGCAAATTTTGGCTGCTGGAAGTCAATACGGTGCCTGGCATGACAGATCACAGTCTGGTGCCCATGGCTGCGGATGCTGCGGGTCTGGATTTCAAACAGTTGGTGTTGGCGATTCTGGCCGACAGTGTCCAGGTGCGGGGGTAAATCATGCTCGGCGCGACGGTACGTCATCAGCAATCCACGCCAAACCGCAAACCGGTGCCTCGTGGCGCCAGCCGGATGGTGGCTAAGGAGCCGTTGTCGGCGCGCATGCCCAAGCCGAACTTCGGTTTCCTGCGCAGCCTGATGTGGCCCGTGCTGCTGGTGGTATTCGGTTTTGGCACTTACGAAGCCGCACAGCGCCTGTTGCCTTACGCCGATCGACCGATCTCACGGATCAACGTTCAGGGCGACTTGAGCTACATCAGCCAGCAGGCCGTTCAGCAGCGCATTGCGCCGTTCGTGGCGACCAGCTTCTTCAACATCGATCTGGCCGGGATGCGAACCGAGCTTGAGCAGATGCCGTGGATCGCCCATGCCGAAGTCCGCCGCGTATGGCCGGATCAGGTGGTGATTCGTCTTGAAGAACAGTTGCCGGTTGCACGATGGGGCGATGAAGCCCTGTTGAACAACCAGGGGCAGGCGTTCACTCCGCGCGAGCTGGCGAACTACGAACACCTTCCGCAGTTGTTCGGGCCTCAACGGGCTCAACAGCAGGTGATGCAGCAGTACCAGGTATTGAGCCAGATGTTGCGCCCGCTGGGCTTCTCCATCGCTCGCCTGGAATTGCGCGAGCGAGGCAGTTGGTTCCTGACCACCGGCGCAGGCAATGCAGGCCCTGGCCTGGAACTGCTGCTGGGGCGTGACCATCTGGTGGAGAAGATGCGCCGCTTTATCGCCATCTACGAAAAAACGCTTAAAGAACAGATCACGAACATTGCGCGCGTCGACCTGCGCTACAGCAACGGCCTTGCCGTCGGTTGGCGTGAGCAGGCGTCAGCTACAACGACGGAAAAACCCGCCGTCGCGAAGAATTGATAAGAGGCAGGACCCATGGCAAACGTGCAAAGCGGCAAAATGATCGTCGGATTGGATATCGGCACCTCCAAGGTGGTGGCGCTGGTAGGCGAAGTCGCGGCTGATGGCACGCTGGAAATCGTCGGTATCGGCACCCATCCCTCACGTGGCCTGAAGAAGGGCGTGGTGGTGAATATCGAGTCGACCGTGCAGTCGATCCAGCGCGCGGTCGAAGAAGCGCAGCTGATGGCCGGCTGCCGCATTCACTCGGCGTTCGTCGGTGTCGCCGGCAATCATATTCGAAGCCTGAACTCCCACGGTATCGTGGCGATTCGTGATCGCGAAGTGAGCTCGGCTGACCTTGAGCGTGTACTCGATGCTGCTCAGGCCGTAGCAATCCCGGCTGACCAGCGCGTCTTGCACACGCTGCCGCAGGACTACGTCATCGACAATCAGGAAGGCGTTCGCGAGCCATTGGGTATGTCGGGCGTGCGTCTGGAAGCCAAGGTTCACGTAGTGACCTGCGCCGTGAATGCTGCACAGAACATCGAGAAATGCGTGCGCCGGTGCGGTCTGGAAGTGGATGACATCATTCTGGAGCAACTGGCTTCGGCATACTCGGTGCTGACCGATGATGAAAAAGAACTGGGTGTGTGCCTGGTCGACATCGGTGGCGGCACCACCGACATCGCGATCTTCACCGAAGGCGCTATTCGTCACACCGCCGTGATCCCGATTGCCGGTGACCAGGTCACTAACGACATCGCCATGGCCCTACGTACCCCTACGCAGTACGCCGAAGAGATCAAGATCCGTTACGCCTGCGCTTTGGCAAAACTGGCCGGTGCCGGCGAAACCATCAAGGTCCCGAGCGTCGGCGACCGTCCGCCGCGTGAGCTGTCGCGTCAGGCCTTGGCCGAAGTGGTCGAGCCACGCTACGACGAACTGTTCACGCTTATTCAGGCCGAACTGCGTCGCAGTGGCTACGAAGACCTGATCCCGGCCGGCATCGTGCTGACCGGTGGTACGGCGAAAATGGAAGGCGCGGTGGAACTTGCCGAGGAAATCTTCCATATGCCGGTGCGCCTGGGCGTGCCGCACAGCATCAAGGGTTTGGCGGACGTGGTTCGCAACCCGATTTACTCCACCGGCGTCGGCCTGTTGCTGTATGGGCTGCAAAAGCAGTCTGACGGCATCTCGCTGTCCGGCCTTTCCGGCTCCGGTAGCAGTTATAGCGATGAACCGAAGGCTTCAGTGTTTGAGCGTCTCAAACGCTGGGTCCAGGGGAATTTCTAAGATTCAAAAAGTGGTAGGCAGGCAACAGGCGACATAAAACTAGAGAACTGAAGGAGAGGGAACATGTTCGAGCTCGTAGACAACATCCCACAAAGCCCGGTAATTAAAGTAATCGGCGTCGGTGGTGGCGGCGGCAACGCAGTCAACCACATGGTCAAGAGCAACATCGAAGGCGTCGAGTTCATCTGCGCCAACACCGATGCTCAAGCCCTGAAAAACATTGGCGCGCGCACCATTCTGCAACTGGGTACCGGTGTGACCAAGGGCCTGGGTGCAGGTGCCAACCCTGAAGTCGGTCGTCAGGCCGCGCTGGAAGATCGTGAGCGCATTGCAGAAGTCCTGCAGGGCACCAACATGGTCTTCATCACCACCGGCATGGGTGGCGGTACCGGTACCGGTGCGGCGCCGATCATTGCCGAAGTGGCCAAGGAAATGGGCATCTTGACCGTTGCGGTCGTGACGCGTCCATTCCCGTTCGAAGGTCGCAAGCGCATGCAGATCGCCGATGAAGGCATCCGCGCGCTGTCTGAAAGCGTCGACTCGTTGATCACCATTCCCAACGAGAAGCTGCTGACCATCCTGGGCAAGGACGCGAGCCTGCTGTCGGCTTTCGCCAAGGCTGACGACGTTTTGGCAGGTGCCGTCCGCGGTATTTCCGACATCATCAAGCGTCCAGGCATGATCAACGTCGACTTCGCCGACGTACGCACCGTGATGTCCGAAATGGGCATGGCGATGATGGGCACTGGCTGCGCCAGCGGTCCGAACCGTGCGCGTGAAGCCACTGAGGCTGCGATTCGCAATCCGCTGCTTGAAGACGTCAACCTGCAGGGTGCCCGCGGCATTCTGGTTAACATCACTGCCGGTCCTGACCTGTCGCTGGGTGAGTACTCGGACGTGGGTAGCATCATCGAAGCGTTCGCCTCCGAACACGCCATGGTCAAGGTCGGCACGGTTATCGATCCAGACATGCGTGACGAGTTGCACGTGACTGTGGTTGCCACCGGCCTGGGTGCAAAAATCGAGAAGCCTGTGAAGGTCATCGACAACACCATGCAGACCGCTCAGTCCGCACCAGCGCAGCAGCAAACAGTTCGTCAGGAGCAGCCATCGGTGAATTACCGTGATCTGGACCGTCCTACCGTGATGCGCAATCAGGCACACGCTGGCGCGACAGCAGCGGCGAAGATGAACCCGCAAGATGATCTGGATTACCTGGATATTCCAGCGTTCCTGCGTCGTCAGGCTGATTGATGGGTTCTATCAGGGGTATAAGGGTGATTGGTGTTCAGCAAAGGCGAGGTCTGCTATCATCGCCGGCCTTTGTTGATACTAATTCGCGATATGCGCTGAAGCGGCCAATGCCATGATTAAACAACGCACCCTGAAGAATATTATCCGTGCCACAGGTATCGGTTTGCACTCGGGGGAGAAGGTATACCTGACCCTCAAACCTGCACCTGTGAACGCTGGCATTGTGTTTTTCCGTACCGACCTCGAGCCGGTTGTCCAGATCAACGCACACGCGCTGAATGTAGGCGACACCACGCTCTCCACGACGCTGTTCAATGGTGACGTGAAGGTCGATACGGTTGAACACTTGCTGTCGGCCATGGCTGGCCTTGGCATCGATAACGCCTACGTTGAACTCTCTGCCTCCGAAGTTCCAATCATGGACGGCAGCGCAGGTCCCTTCGTATTCCTGATTCAATCAGCGGGCCTGGAAGAGCAGGACGCACCGAAGAAATTCATACGCATTCTGAAAGAAGTCTGCGTTGAAGAAGACGGCAAGTCCGCCAAGTTCGTACCGTTCGAAGGTTTCAAGGTGGGTTTCGAGATCGATTTCGACCACCCGTACCTGAAGAACCGCACGCAAACGGCAAGCGTCGACTTCTCCAGCACTTCGTTCGTTAAAGAAGTGAGCCGTGCGCGTACTTTCGGTTTCATGAAAGATATCGAGTACCTGCGCAAGCACAACCTTGCACTGGGCGGCAGCGTGGAAAACGCTATCGTCGTGGACAAGGACGGCGTGTTGAACGAAGACGGCCTGCGTTACGAGGACGAATTCGTCAAGCACAAGATTCTGGATGCTATCGGTGACCTGTATCTGCTGGGCAACAGCCTGATCGGCGAGTATCAAGGCTTCAAGTCGGGACACGGTTTGAACAATCGTCTGCTGCGTGCATTGATTGCACAGGAAGATGCTTGGGAAGTTGTGACCTTCGAAGATGCCAGTACCGCACCGATCTCGTACATGCGCCCTGTAGCGGCGGTGTAAATACTCTCTTCTTCTAGTTTGATTATTTAAGGCCACCTTCGGGTGGCCTTTTTTCATTGTGGGCTTGGGCGCTGTGTTTGGGGGTGAGCCGCTTGTTTGGGATGCACCCACCCCAAACGCCAAAACCTAGCCGTTAGGCTGCCTGTGCTTGCCATGCGCCGCCAATCGCTCCAGCGCCGCGCGCAGTTTGGGATCACTGATCCCCTCAGCCGTCTCACTGATCGTCTCCGCCGCCGCCACCGAAAGATCCCGCGAATGACCCGCGGCACTCTGATGGACCGTTGCTGGTTGTACCTTGAGCTGCAAACGTGTCAGGTTGGAAAATTCTTTGAAAGCCACCAGTTGCCTTTGCAGGCGTTTCTGCTGATAGCGCAGGCGCGTGGCCCAATGCCCGTCGGTGACAATCAGCAATAAAGTGCCCTCGCGCCAAGACGCGACGTGGCAGTGCGCGCGCGCAGCCGGTTGCAGCTGGCTTTCCAGCAAGCGCTGCAAGTGCGCCAGTCGCTGGGCATGATTGTAGATGGCTTTGAGTGGCCGAGCCTCACGCAACAACACGGCTGGTGCGCGGGCGTGCAAGGGACGAAATGCCATAAGAGTTGCCCTTCGATACAAGCCTGCGATGGTAGCAGAAATCACCGGCCGGCCTCGCAGGCATTGGACCCGGCTGGCGATATGGCGCTCTGTTTGTGAACAAATTTTAATCAAACTTCTTTCGGTGACGGGTTGAAGTCCAAGCAAACGCCCCTATTTTACTGCTGCCCCGTAACACTGCTGTGCCAGCATCGTGGAATAACGCCACTTTCCTCACCACCATTTCCGGGTAGAATGCTCGTTCGCATGCGGCCATGAGGGCTGCACGGGCGACTCACGGGGCCGCCCTCCATCCCTATGTGTGGAAGATCCTGTCGATATGTTTGCACCTTTGTTAAAAAAACTTTTCGGAAGCAAGAACGAGCGCGAAGTGAAGCGCATGCTCAAGACGGTTCAATTCGTCAACAGCTTCGAAGAGCAAATGGTGGCCCTTTCGGACGAGCAACTGCGCGCCAAGACCGAAGAGTTCAAGGCCCGCATAGCCAAAGGTGAGACCCTCGATCAGCTCCTGCCCGAAGCGTTCGCGGTCTGCCGCGAGGCGGGCAAGCGCATCATGGGGATGCGCCACTTCGACGTTCAATTGATCGGCGGCATGACGCTGCACGAAGGCATGATCGCCGAGATGCGTACCGGTGAAGGCAAGACCCTGGTCGCGACATTGGCGGTCTATCTCAATGCGCTGTCCGGCAAGGGCGTGCACGTTGTCACCGTGAACGATTACCTGGCTCGTCGTGACGCCAACTGGATGCGTCCACTGTACGAATTCCTCGGCTTGAGCGTAGGCGTCGTTACGCCGTTCGCGCCGCCGGAAGAGAAGCGTGCTGCTTATGCCTCGGACATCACCTACGGCACCAACAACGAATTCGGCTTCGACTATCTGCGCGACAACATGGCGTTCAGCATGGAAGAGAAATTCCAGCGCGAGCTGAATTTCGCCGTGATCGACGAAGTGGACTCGATCCTTATCGACGAAGCCCGTACGCCGCTGATCATTTCCGGCCAGGCCGAAGACAGCTCCAAGCTGTACACCGAAATCAACAAGTTGATCCCGCGACTCGAGCAGCACATCGAGGAAGTGGAAGGCGTGGTGACCAAACAAGGCCACTTCTCCATTGACGAGAAATCCCGTCAGGTGGAGCTGAACGAGTCCGGTCACCAGTTCATCGAAGAAATGCTCACCGAAGTCGGCCTGCTGGCCGAAGGCGAGAGCTTGTATTCGGCGCACAATCTTGGCCTGCTGACTCACGTCTATGCCGGTCTGCGCGCTCACAAGCTGTTCCATCGCAACGTCGAATACATCGTTCAGGACGGCCAGATTCTGCTGGTCGACGAGCATACTGGTCGTACCATGCCGGGCCGTCGTCTGTCCGAAGGCCTGCACCAGGCGATCGAAGCCAAGGAAAACCTGAACATTCAGGCCGAGAGCCAGACCCTGGCCTCGACCACGTTCCAGAACTACTTCCGTCTGTACAACAAGCTGTCCGGCATGACCGGTACCGCCGACACCGAAGCGTTCGAATTCCACCAGATCTACACCCTGGCCGTGATGGTCATTCCGCCGAACAAGCCGTTGGCGCGTAAAGACTTCAACGACCTTGTGTACCTGACCGCTGAAGAGAAGTACCAGGCGATCATCACCGACATCAAGGCCTGTCTGGCCGAGCAGCGTCCGGTGCTGGTAGGTACAGCGACCATCGAAACCTCCGAGCACATGTCCGACTTGCTGCGCAAGGAAGGCATCGATCACAAGGTTCTGAACGCCAAGTTCCACGAAAAAGAAGCGGAAATCATTGCCCAGGCCGGTCGTCCGGGCGCGCTGACCATCGCCACCAACATGGCCGGTCGTGGTACCGACATCCTGTTGGGCGGCAACTGGGAAGTCGAAGTCGCCAGTCTCGAAGACCCGACGCCGGAGCAGACCGCGCAGATCAAGGCTGACTGGCAGAAGCGCCATCAGCAGGTCATCGAGGCCGGTGGTCTGCATGTGATTGCGTCCGAGCGTCATGAATCGCGTCGTATCGACAACCAGTTGCGCGGTCGCGCCGGTCGTCAGGGCGACACCGGTTCCAGCCGTTTCTACCTGTCGCTGGAAGACAGTCTGATGCGCATCTTCGCCTCTGACCGGGTGAAGAACTTCATGAAAGCGCTGGGCATGCAATCCGGCGAGGCGATCGAGCACCGCATGGTGACCAACGCCATCGAGAAGGCGCAACGCAAGGTCGAAGGCCGCAACTTCGACATTCGTAAACAACTGCTTGAGTTCGACGACGTTTCCAACGAACAGCGTAAAGTGATCTACCACATGCGTAACAGCCTGCTGGCTGCGACCAATATCGGTGACACCATTGCTGAATTTCGTGAAGAAGTGCTGGACGCCACCATCACCTCGCACATTCCGCCGCAATCCCTGCCTGAGCAGTGGGACGTGGCCGGTCTGGAAGCCGCCTTGAACAGCGACTTCGGTGTGAAATTGCCGATTCAGCAGTGGCTGGACGAAGACGATCACCTGCACGAAGAAAGCCTGCGTTCGAAACTTCTGCAAGCCATCATGTCGGCTTACATCGAGAAGGAAGACCAGGCCAGCGCCGAAGCGCTGCGTACCTTCGAGAAACAGATTCTGCTACGCGTTCTGGACGATCTGTGGAAAGACCACCTGTCGACCATGGACCACCTGCGTCACGGTATCCATTTGCGCGGCTACGCTCAGAAGAACCCGAAACAGGAATACAAGCGCGAGTCCTTCACGCTGTTCCAGGAGCTTCTGGATTCGATCAAGCGCGACGCCATTCGTGTGTTGTCTCACGTTCAGGTTCGTCGGGAAGACCAGGCCGAAGAGGAAGCGCGTCTGCGGCGCGATGCCGAAGAACTGGCTCAGCGCATGCAGTTCCAGCACGCCGAAGCGCCGGGTCTTGATCAGCCGGATATATTGGCCGAAGAGGGTGAAGACTTGACCGTTGCTGCGGCCAGCGCCCTGTCGCCGGTGCGCAACGATCAGAAGCTGGGTCGCAACGAACTGTGCTGGTGTGGTTCGGGCAAGAAGTTCAAGCACTGTCACGGTCAGATCAACTAAGCCGAAAACGGTCCGTTGCATCTGAACCGCTACACCACGCCGCGACAGGCTCAGCCGTCGCGGCGTTTTTCAATCGAACGCGCCGCACCGGTTACACCGCGCGGGGCATGACTTTTTTCAAGGAGCGTATTTCATGGCTGTTGGTCTTGGTCCTCTGCCGACGCTGCACCCGGTTCCCGGTTTCGAGCTGGGCATCGCCTCTGCCGGCATCAAGCGTCCGGGGCGCAAAGACGTCGTGGTCATGCGCTGCGCCGAAGGCTCCAGTGTTGCCGGCGTATTCACCCTCAATGCGTTTTGTGCAGCCCCGGTGATTTTGGCCAAACAGCGCGTGCAAGGCACCGTGCGTTATCTGCTGACCAACACGGGTAATGCCAATGCCGGCACCGGCGAGCCAGGCCTGGCGGCCGCCGAACGTACTTGCGCAAAGCTCGCCGAGATTACTGGGGTCCAGGCCAGCGCTGTGTTGCCGTTCTCCACGGGTGTGATCGGCGAGCCGCTGCCGGTGGAAAAGATCGAAAGCGCATTGCAGACCGCGCTGGACGACCTGTCTGTGGATAACTGGGCTGCGGCTGCAACCGGCATCATGACCACTGACACTCTGCCCAAGGGTGCCAGCCGCCAGTTCCAGGTCGATGGCGTAACCGTCACCGTGACCGGCATCAGCAAAGGCGCCGGCATGATCCGGCCGAACATGGCGACCATGCTTGGCTACATTGCCACCGACGCCAAGGTTGCCCAAAGCGTGTTGCAGGATTTGATCCGCGACGGTGCCAACAAGTCGTTCAACCGGATCACCATCGATGGCGACACCTCGACCAACGATTGCTGCATGCTGATCGCAACCGGCCAGGCCAATCTGCCGGAAGTCACCGAAGCCAGGGGGCCGCTGTTCGAGGCGCTGAAAAAAGCCGTATTGGAGGTCTGCATGGATGTCGCTCAGGCCATCGTGCGTGACGGTGAAGGCGCGACCAAGTTTGTCACTGTCGAAGTCAACGGCGGCGGCAATCATCAGGAGTGCCTGGACGTCGGCTACACCGTGGCTCATTCGCCGCTGATCAAGACTGCCTTGTTCGCCTCCGACCCGAACTGGGGCCGCATCCTGGCCGCAGTGGGCCGCGCGGGTGTGCCAGATCTGGACGTGAGCAAGATCGACGTGTTCCTGAGCGGTGTATGCATCGCCAGCAAGGGCGCACGTGCCTCCACCTACACTGAAGAGCAGGGTTCTGCGGTGATGGCCGAAGAGGAAATCACCATCCGCATTGAGTTGGGTCGCGGCGATTGCAGCGAAACCATCTGGACCACCGACCTGTCCCACGAATACGTGAAGATCAACGCGGAATACCGTACCTGATTCAGACCCGCTGATGAGCGAGGGGTCATTCAGGGTATCCCTGCCTGGCCCGTTTCCCTGGGTGAAAGCATTCATCTGCGAAGTGAGAGGACAGCCGATACATCTCCATGTTAAGCACTGTTTTTCGCAAGTGAATCCGCGCCCACAATGAGCATTCAGCGCACGGCACAAAGTGATCGGTTTGCCTCCGTATGCCTTGTTCAAGAGGACGATTGAAATTGAAACGAATCCATGTAGCCGCCGCGGTCATTCGGGGCACTGACGGCAAGATTCTGATTGCCCGGCGCGCCGACAAGCAGCACCAGGGTGGCTTGTGGGAGTTTCCCGGCGGCAAGGTCGAACCAGGCGAAACGGTCGAAGCGGCCCTGTCTCGCGAGTTGAAGGAAGAATTGGGGATCATGGTCGGGGCCGCGCGCCCGCTGATCAAGATCAGGCATGACTACCCGGACAAGCAGGTGTTGCTGGATGTCTGGGAAGTCTCGTCATTCACGGGCGAGCCACACGGTGCCGAGGGACAGCCCTTGTCCTGGGCATCCAATCGGGAGCTGGACGGGTACGCGTTTCCCGCAGCGAATCAGCCTATCGTGGCCGCTGCCCGCTTGCCGGGCGAGTACCTGATCACCCCGGATGCGCTTGAAACCCCGCAGTTGCTGCAGGGTATTCAAAAAGCGATTGCCAGCGGCATCAAGCTGGTGCAACTGCGCGCGCCCAATGGCTACGACCCTAAATATCGCGACGTTGCGGTAGATGCGGTCGGGCTCTGCGCGGGCAAGGCGCAGTTGATGCTCAAAGGTCCGCTGGAATGGCTGGGCGATTTTCCGGCCGCAGGCTGGCACCTCACCAGCGCCCAGTTGCGCAAATACGCCAGCAAGGGCCGTCCATTCCCTGAGGATCGATGGTTGGCCGCCTCATGCCATAACGCTGAAGAGCTGTCCCTGGCCGAGCAGATGGGCGTGGACTTCGTCACCCTGTCGCCAGTACAGGCGACACAAAGCCACCCGGACGCCGAACCATTGGGATGGGAGCAGGCTCGGGCACTGATCGACGGCTTCAACAGGCCGGTCTATCTGCTCGGTGGAGTAGGGCCGGCAGAACGACAGCGCGCCTGGGAAAACGGCGCGCAGGGCGTAGCAGGAATTCGGGCGTTTTGGCCGCATGGATTTGACTAACGCGGCCTGTCTTCTGATGCCGAGGTGCCGGCGAACGACGTTGATCAGTCAGCGTCTTCGCCACTGATCCACCGGATTCGCCAGCAATCCGGCTCTCACAGGGGACTGCCTGAAAGCGCAGATCCGGCTCACTCCGGTTTCTTCGCCGCTTGCCACAAGATCTCTGCAATGCCCTGTCGACGCGCAATGATCCGAGCGGCGACGAACAACAGATCCGACAGCCGATTGATATACGCCAGACCGACTCCGGCCAGTGGTTCGATGGCATTCAGGTGCTGGCAACGGCGCTCGGCACTGCGCGCAAGGCTACGACACACATGGGCTTGCGCGATCAGCGCAGAACCGCCCGGCAGAATGAAGTTCTCCAGTGGTCCGACTTCCTCGTTCCAGGCGTCGATGGCCGCCTCCAGCCGTTCGATTTCCGTGATATTGAGCGCTTGGTATTTCGGCATCGCCAGTTCGCCACCCAGATCGAACAGCCTGTGCTGGCAAGGCGCGAGTACATCGATGACTTGCTGCACCGAAGGCGTCGAACCGATCAGGTCGCTCAGCCCGGCCAGCAGCACTCCCAACTGGCTGTTCAGGGTATCGACCTCGCCGATAGCCTCCACTCGCGGATGATCCTTGGGCACCCGGCGGCCGTCACCCAGGCCGGTTTCGCCTTTGTCGCCGGTGCGTGTGTATATCTTCGACAAGCGAAATCCCATGGTGCTACTCCCGGTCGTTCTGACCAATGATCTGAGGGGCGGGCACCTCCACCGGATTGCCTGCCAGAGGCAATCGCAGGGTGAAGCAGGTGCCCTGGCCGAGGGTGGAATGCACCTCCATTTGGCCCTTGTGATTGTTGGTGATGATGAAGTACGAGACTGACAGCCCGAGTCCTGTACCCTGACCAACTTCCTTGGTGGTGAAGAAGGGTTCGAAGGTGCGCTTGCGCACGGCTTCGGACATGCCGATGCCGTTATCCTCGACCTGAATTTCCGCCCACGGCGGATTAAGCCGGGTACGCAGAAAGATGCGGCCTGGCTCGGTGTGGTGCTCGCGATGATGAATCGCCTGCGCTGCGTTCTTCAGCAGGTTGAGCAGCACCTGCTCCAACTCGTTGGCGGTGCCCGGGACCGGGCCGAGATTGGGGTCGAACTGGCGAATGATGTTCTGGCCCTTGAAATCGAAACCGATCGTCAGGTCGAAGTCGTTGCTGGCGATCTCGACGGCCTGATCAATCAATGCAGGGAGATCGCACGGCGCCATTTGCCGGTTGCTGCGGCGGCTGAAACTGAGCATGTGGCTGACGATCTTCGCCGCCCGGGCGCCGGCCTGCTGGATGCCGTCGAGCAGTTGTGGCACTTCGCGGGCACTCAGGTACTGATTCACGGCGTTCAGCTCGATGCCTTCCTGCTCGGCCTGCTGCATGTTTTTTGGCAGTTCGGGAGACAGGCGCCGGCGGATGTTCTGCACGTTGTGCATGATGGCGCCCAAGGGGTTGTTGATTTCATGCGCCATGCCGGCCGCCAGACCGCCCACCGAGTGCATCTTTTCCGACTGCACCATCATGTCTTCCAGTGACAGCCGCTGAGTGATGTCGTCGATCCGGATGACCGCACCACGCCCGGCCCCACCGGTCAGTGGATAAAACGTCAGGGCGAAGTGACGGGTCAGGTCGCCCTTGACCCAGGTCACACGCTCGATCTTGGTCACCGTATGGCGCTCGACGGTCAGCTTGATCTGCGGCAGAAACGCTTTCATTGGCGGGAAGGCCAGAAAAATCGGCTGATTGAGCGCTTCGTCCAAGGGCGTACCGGAGAGGGCGCCTGCTTCCTGGTTCCATTGCGTGACATAGAGTTGCTCATCGAGCGCTATCAGCGCTGAAGGCATGGAGTCGATGATGCTGTTCAGGTAATTCTGAAAGCCGGTGAGCTTCTTCTCGATCTTGCTACGGACCTGGACTTCCAGTTCCAGCTTGCGATTGGTGTGACGGGTTTCTTCGGCAAGCCCCTGGGCTTGATCGTAGGCCTCCTGAGAGTCGTCCCGCGCGCGCTTGAGCTGCTGCTCCCGGGCTTCCATGCGCGACAGCATGGTGTTGAACGCTTCGGCAAGCGAACCGATTTCGTCCTGATTGCCGGGGCTGGCGCGCAGGGCGTAATTCTCTTCACGTGTGACGCGACGTGACAAGTCCTCCAACAGGTAAATCGGCTCGGTAATGAACCTGCGTATTTGCCGCGCCACGCCTGTCCACAGCAATACGCTGAAAATCAGGATGCCCAGGCTTGCCGTCAGCGTGCCGGTGTAAAACGCAGTCGGCAACTCGCTGCTCGCCACCAGCAACAAATGCCCCGGCGCCTGGCCTTGTTTAGGGATCGCAATCACCTGGGTGTTGCGAAATTCGGTGATACGCCAGCTTTCCAGATTGCGGTAGAGGTCGGGAAGACGCAGTTTTTCGCCCTGTTGCACTTGCGCCAGCCGGTTGCCGTTGGTGTCGTAGACGGCAGCCGCGCGCAGCGGTCCATAGTTTTTCAGTTCCTTGAGCAGCGCTTGTGCGTTATAGGGCGACGACAGCGCCTGCTCGGCCAGCCCGGGGTTTCCGATCAATCGGCCGATGGTCTGCAAGGCTTGGGGGGCCATGGCTTCTTGAGAGATGTAATAGGCGGCGCTGATGAAGGTCAGGTTGGCGACCAGCAGGACGGTGGTCAGCAGAACCAGCAGGGCGGCCAACAGTTTTTGACCCACCGGCAGGTTTTCGAGGCGCTGGCGCAATGGCATTGGACGGGGTCACTGGCAGATGAGGAGCAGGCAGGTTAGCGCTGTTCCGGTTCAGAGCAAACCCGCGATGCACGATTGATGAGCTAGTCGCTTGGCAGGCCTTGCGCTTTCAGGTGATCGATCAGTCGCTCGCGGAGTTGGTCCAGAAGAGGCGCCTGGCAGCCATGACGCGCAGCAGCGGCGCAAAGATACCCCAATAAGTAGCTGATTTCGGTCCTGCGGCCTTGCGCCACGTCCTGGTGCATCGACGAATAATTGGCCGCTGTGGCCCTGATCACCTGGTCGACTTGCTGATGCAGCCCGACAGCCGCCTTTGGCTGGCCACAACACTCCAGCACTGCAACCAGCTCGTCGCACAGAGCAGTGACCTCAGCTGCACGCTTCTGTAATTCGCCATTTCGGCAGCCGTGCAGAACCGTCAGCGGATTGATCGCGCAATTGAGCGCAAGCTTGCGCCACAGGCGTTCGAGGATGTCGGGGCCCCACTGGTGAGGGATATCGGCCGCCACGAGCTCATCAAGCCAGACCGGAGCGAGGCCCTGGTGGGCTTCTCCAAGCCAGTTGGCACCTTGCCCGGCGAAAACCACGCTGAAATCGTCATCCCGAAATGCCCCTTCAGTGCTCGACACGAAGATGCAGCGCGGCGGTGGAAACAGGTCGGGAAGCGAGGCAGCAACGGCCTCCTGACTGCCCAGGCCATTCTGCAGCAGAAGCACATCGGCTCCGGGCGTCAGACGTGAGGCGACACTGGCCACTGCGCTTTGCGCGTCATAGGCCTTGCAGGCCACCAGAAGGCGCTGGATGGGCTGCGGATCATCGAGGGTTTGTGCCGTTATGTCGAAGGTCTGACGCTGACCTTGTTCGCTCAACGTCAGCCCGCCCTTGGCTGCATAAGCCTTGAGGCGTGCTGAGTCGCGCAAGATCAGCCGCACCGGCACACCTGCGCGCGCCAGCCTTGTTGCCCAAAGACTGCCGAGGCTGCCCGCACCGAGGACGTGCCAGAAGGGCAATTTCAAAGGTGACTGCACCGCAGGTCATTGGATTGCGATGAAAAGGAAAACGAAAACGACATCGCAGGCTCACATGAACAGGGGAAAAGTCTCGTTATAATGACCGGGCTTTCATACCGTCAAGTCAGGCGTGCTCCATTTACATGTCGAGCCGCGCCGTATCAATTGGAGAATCTACATGCCCTCGTTCGACGTAGTGTCCGAACTGGATAAACACGAAGTCACGAATGCCGTCGACAACGCGATCAAGGAGTTGGACCGCCGCTACGACCTCAAAGGCAAAGGCAGCTTCGAGTTCAAGGAAAAGGACCTTGCCATCAACCTGACGGCCGAAGCCGACTTCCAGCTTGAAGCGATGATCGAAATCCTCAAACTGGCGCTGGTCAAGCGCAAGATCGATGTGCAGTGCCTGGAAGTCAAGGAAGCCTACGCTTCGGGCAAGCTGATGAAGCAGGAGGCCACGCTCAAGCAAGGTATCGACAAGGAGCTGGCGAAGAAAATCGTCGGCCATATCAAGGAGGCCAAACTCAAGGTTCAGGCCGCCATCCAGGGCGAGCAGGTGCGCGTGACCGGCAAGAAACGTGACGATCTGCAAGAGGCTATCGCGGCTCTGCGTGGTCATGAATTCGGCATGCCGCTGCAGTTCAACAACTTCCGCGACTGATCCCCCTTCGTGAAGGGTCCGCATTTTTTGCGGACCGATTCGGGGCTGCACCGGAACCTGAGCGTGTTGTGAGCGTCCGAGTGCAGGTCCCGTTGAAGCGGTGGCACGCTGAAGGGCCATCGTTTCTGTCTTTCGTTTCGCGACCCCAAGGAGCAATCAATGGATCTGGATTTGAACGGCCAGGTGGATCATCTGGTCAAGGCTTCCCAAGCCTGGATTCCCATGGTGATGCAATACGGCAGCCGCGTGTTGCTGGCCGTTGTCGTATTGCTGGTGGGTTGGTGGCTGATCAACAAGCTGACGTCCAAGATTGGCGCGCTGCTGGCATACCGTCATGTGGATCTGGCACTGCAAGGTTTCATCAGCAGCCTGGCCAACATCATTCTGAAAATCCTGCTGATCGTCAGTGTCGCTTCGATGATCGGCGTCGAGACCACGTCCTTCGTTGCAGCCATCGGTGCAGCAGGTCTGGCCATCGGTCTGGCATTGCAGGGCAGTCTCGCCAACTTCGCAGGCGGCGTGCTGATTCTGCTGTTTCGCCCGTTCCGTATCGGTGACTGGATCGAGGCGCAGGGTGTTTCCGGCACAGTGGACGGCATTCAGATTTTCCACACCGTGCTGCGCACTGGCGACAACAAGACGGTGATCTTGCCCAACGGTAATCTGTCCAACGGCATCATCACCAACACCAACCGTCAGCCGACCCGCAAGATCACTTTCGACGTGGGCATCGACTACGATGCAGACCTCAAGCAGGCACTGGCTGTGTTGATGGAAATGGCCGACGATCCGCGCGTGCTGCAAGACCCGGCACCTCAGGCCGTGGTGTCGGCATTGGGCGACAGCTCGATCACGGTCTCGTTGCGCGTCTGGACCAACACCGGTGATCTCGGAAACGTCTCCAACCGTTTCAATGAAGAGATCCGCGATCGTTTGCGTGCTGCCAACATCGACATTCCATTCCCGCAACGGGTGGTTCGTGTGGTGCAGGAACAGCAGGAACCGGCACCTCAGCGTTAAGCCCGTTATTGATACGACAAAGCCCCGACTCGCGACAGATCGGGGCTTTTTGTCTCTGTCGTGCGTTGCTGACCTGTGGGAACAGGCGTGCGGCGGGCTCCGCACTTGACGCTTGCTCTCAGACGATCAAGGCTGCTCAGTTACCGGTGCTTCGGCAGGCTTTTGATCCGCCCCCGGCTTTTCCTTGCGCAGCTCCTGGGCCCAGTGCAGGGCGATCATGAACAAGGTCGGAATGCCCATCACAGCGGTGGCCAGGAAGAAGTTGTGGTAACCCAGCTTCTCTACCATCACCCCTGAATATCCGCCGATCAGGCGCGGCAACAACAGCATGATCGAGCTGAGCAGTGCGTACTGGGTGGCCGAGAACTTGAGGTTGGTCAAGCTGGACAGGTAGGCGACGAAGGCTGATGTCGCAAGCCCCGAGCTGAAGTTGTCCAGCGAGATTGTGACGATGAGCATCTTCAGATTCGGACCCATGTCAGCCAGCATCAGGAACAGCAAGTTGGTTGCCGCCGAGGTGACGCCGCCTATGAACAGGATCGGCATGATGCCAAAGCGCACGATCGCAAGGCCCCCGAACGCTGCGCCCAACAGCGTCATTACCAGGCCGAAGATCTTGCTGACGCTGGCGATCTGGTCCTTGGTGAAGCCCTGGTCAATGTAAAACACGTTGGCCATCACACCCATCACCGTGTCGGACATGCGGTAAGTGGCGATCAGGCCCAGCAGCAGGAACGCCTGCCAGCGGTAGCGCAGAATGAAGTCGTTGATCGGGGTCAGCACCGGTGCCAGCCCGCGGCGTCCGATGGACGACAGGCAGGCTGCAGTGAGCAGGGTATAAAGGATCGCGCGCAGGAAGGCGCGGTCCTCCATCAGCAGGCTTTTCCATGTGGAGCCCTGGAAGAGCACGCTGGCGAAGTCTGTGTTGTACAGCTGGGTGAACATGGCCGGAAGGGACACCAGCAGGATGATCAGCACGAACACCGATGCCAACTGATGCGCGAAGCCGTAGCGCGCCGCCGACAGCTGAGTGCGCAGTGGAACTGCGGGCTCGCGCATGATCAGCGTCGTTACCAGCGCGGGCAGCATCAACAGTCCGAACAGCACATAAGTGCCGGTCCAGGCCGAGTGCTTGTACGCGAAACCGGTCGACCCGAAGCCCTCGGCGAAATACAGCGCACCTGCGGTGGCCAGCAGGGCCGCTACGCGGTAGCCCGCCATGTAACTGGCGGCCAGGGTGGCTTGCTGGCTTTCTGAGGCGATCTCCAGTCGGTAAGCGTCGATGGCGATGTCCTGCGTGGCGGAGGAGAACGCCACGAGCACGGCCATTGCGATCAGCCATGACAAATGCTGTTGCGGGTCGCAGAAGCCCATGCCGATCAGGCCCAGCGTCACCAGCGACTGGGCAAGCACGAGCCAGGAGCGACGGCGTCCCAGTTTTCCGAGCAATGGCAGGCGCCATTGATCGAGCAGCGGCGACCAGACCCATTTAAAGGCATAGGCCAGGCCGATCAGGCTCGCGTAGCCGATGGTCTCACGGGCGACACCTGCTTCACGCAGCCATACCGAGAGGGTAGAGAACACCAGCATGTAGGGCATGCCCGCAGCGAAGCCGAGCAACAACAGCACAAACGTAGAGGGGCTGGCATATGCGGCGAGCGCGGCGCGCCAGGTTTTGCGGGGCATGGGCTGGAATCTGCCTCAGTTTACGTGGACAAAGCGCGCACTCTAACCGTTGTGCTCTGTCGGACGCCAGCCATGACGCTGCATATCCACACGATTGTTACGGATGGTCACGCCCTCGGCCCGCAAACGCGCACGCTGCTCCTCTCCCGAAACGGTGCCGGCGGCCAGGCTGATGCGCCCGCCAGCGCCGAGAACCCTATGCCAGGGCAGTGCGCTGCCATCGGGCAACTGGCTCAGCGTGCGGCCTACAAAACGTGCCGCTCGTCCTAAACCTGCCAGTTCTGCCAGCTGACCGTAGCTGACGACCTTGCCATCAGGCACCTGATGCAGCGTCAGGTAAAGCGCCGCCCGCCGGGCCTCTGCAGGGGATACACCCATTATGTCAGTGGTGATCGGAGAGTGTTCAGCCACGCATTCGTTCCTGTATAAAAGGGGCCGCATGAATGCTCACCAAGGAACTACGGGTATTTCCTACGGTCAGTGATTCCTGTGTCGGCGGTCCCTGGATTGCCTTGACGTTGTCCTCCCGGATAATGCCCGATTTACCGCCAATCAGAGCCCTGTCGTTGCTTATGTTGTCCAGAACCCTGTTGTGCCTCGCCATTACTAGCGCTTCTACTCCCTTGCTCGCCGATACCGTCTGGTTGAAGAATGGTGACAAGCTGACAGGGACCATCAAGGTCTTCGACGGCGGGAAGCTGCTGCTCAACACTAAATATGCAGGCGATATTCCGCTGGACTGGAAAGAAGTCAAGACGCTGGAAAGCGACCAGCACCTGTTGGTCAAGGAAGACGCTCATACCGGCGAGATTTCCAAGTCACTGCAGCCTGCCGATGACGGTAAGGTCACTCTGGCCAACGGCGATGCGCCGAAAACCGTGGAGCTGGCCAGCATCCGGCAGATCATGAAGCCCAAGCCTGTGGTCACCGACCTGGTCTGGAAGGGTAATATCGACGCCGCCCTGGATTTTCAGCGTGCGGAAAACGATACCGATGACTACAACATCGCCTTCAAGACCACGGCCACTCATGGCCAGTGGCGGCATAACGCGAAGGGCGAGTACAACCGCGAATCGCAAGATGACCTGACCACCACCAATAACTGGAGCATGGAGTACTCGGTCGACCGTTTCCTCACGGACAAATGGTTCTGGGACGGCCGCCTGACGTACAAGCGTGACACCATCGAAGACCTGGATCGCCAGCGCACCGTCGGTACCGGTCCGGGTTACCAGTTCTGGGATGATGAGCTGGGTGCCTTCAAGGTTGGCGCGCTGCTCAACCGCACTGATTTCGAATATTCCAATGATGAAAAGGAACACTTCTATTCCGTTTCCGGCACTTGGGATTACAACCGTTTCCTGATTGGCAAAAAGGTTGAGTTCTTCACCAACGGTGAGCTGGGCAAACCCCTCAGCGGCGTTGCCGATTACAGCCTCGATACCGAAATCGGTCTGCGCTACAAGGTCACCGAATGGGCCTCGCTCAACGTCAAGGCTGAAAAGGACATCATCAGTGGCTCTGCTAATGGCGACCTGGACAAAACGCGCTACACCGCTGGTTTCGGCGTGTCCTGGTAGGTTCTTCCTTATATAGATGGCTGCGCAGGTGAATGCCGGGTCCTCCGGCATGCACCGTCCCTGTGGGCGGATGTACCTCGGTCGGCATTCAGGCAAAAACATTTCAAGAAATTCGCAAGTGACTGTTGTGCCGCCGCCTCGTGAATGAGTTCGCTCATGCATAGACCCTTTCTGCTGCCCGACGGCGCGGCGAGTAAACGCCGGGACGTTCCTGCAGGGGCTGCGTTTAGGCAGCCACCGTGCAGAACATTTACGTTAACCCCGTGCAAAATCGTCACGCCGCCTCAATCTGGCACCCATTGGCGATAACGATTATCGTGTGCCCTTCCACGCCACACACTGCTGCGCGTGTCTCGCCTTTGTCGATTTCATCTGTTCAGGAGTTTCACCATGAGCGCCAACGCCACCCGGCAAGCCCGAGCACTCTTACTCAAGGAGTATCGCGGTGTGCTGTCGACCCATTCCAGGTCGATGCCCGGTTACCCCTTTGGCTCCGTGGTGCCCTACTGCCTGGATAATCAAGGTCATCCGCTGATCCTGATCAGCCGTATCGCCCAGCACACCCACAACCTGCAACTTGACCCCAAGTGTTCGATGATCGTCGGCGAGCGTGCAGCCGAAGATATTCAGTCGGTCGGTCGAGTCACGGTGATGGCCCAAGCGCAAAAAGTCACCGACGCTGCCGCGATCCAAGCCGCTGCACAACGCTATTACCGCTATTTCCCGGAATCGGAGAGCTATCACAGCGCCCACGATTTCGACTTCTGGGTGTTGGTGCCAGTGCGTTACCGATACATCGGTGGCTTCGGCGCGATCCACTGGCTCGACGACGCGGCATTGGCCAGCCCGTTCGCCGGTGCCGCCGAAACCGGTATGATCGAACACATGAACGAAGATCACACCCAAGCCATCGCGCACTATGTCGAACTCGCAGGACTGCCAAACACCGAGCCTGCGGTTCTTGTCGGTATCGACAGCGAGGGCATGCACCTGCGCGTTGGGCAAGGCATTCACTGGCTGGCCTTTGCCGAGTCTTGTAATACGCCGACACAAGTGCGTCAGGCCTTGGTGCAGCTGGCCCACGCTGAAAAATGGCCGACTTGTGAAGTGATTGAAGCTTGAATTAACGACTTTGCGACTTCACCTAGTGTCTACTGGAAGCCTTCTTCCATTGAGGAAACTACTTGATGCGCGTTTTTCTACTGCTTTTATTGCTTTTTCCGGTACTTGAGCTGTTCGTGCTGGTGAAAGTCGGAATGTCGATCGGCTTTCTGCCGACTTTCCTGCTGGTTGTCGCAGGCTCGATGCTCGGGGTGGTCGTGGTACGGGTCGCCGGGCTTGCGACCGCCATCAGTGCCCGTGCCAGTCTTGCGCGTGGCGAGCTGCCTGCGCAGCAGATGATGAATGGCCTGATGATGACCGTTGGCGGCGGTTTGCTGGTGCTGCCTGGTTTCATCAGTGACGTGCTGGGCCTGATCTGCCTGATGCCGTTTACCCGTCGTTTGCTGGTGAGCAAGGTGCGTCAGCGCGCCGAAGCGGCAGCCAGCCGTCAACGTGCGTTCGCTGACGATCTGCGTTCTTCAGGGGCGACCGGTCCCGGCGCGGCTCGTCCTGGGGCCCGCCAGCCTGAAGTGATTGAAGGTGACGTGATCGAAGGCGAGTACGAGCCTGTCGATAAAAAGTGATCTGTACGCCACGTCCAGCACGGCACCTGAGGGTGCCGTGCGCGTTTTCGCGACCTCATCGCGCTTAAAAAATTTCTTCGTCGAGCCTTGTAATCAGCTTGCTCGCCCTTATGTATGGGTCACCGCAAGGTTTCTGGCGCATTTCGCCAGACCGTATTCTGCGGTTCGCTCGCGAACCGTAACCGGCAAGCCCGGATGTTTAACCCGCCGGTGCCAAAACCGGGCGTTCAAAAACCATAATTAGGAGATCGACAATGAAGCTTCGTCCTCTGCATGATCGCGTCGTAATCCGTCGCAGCGAAGAAGAAACCAAAACTGCTGGCGGTATCGTGCTCCCAGGTTCGGCTGCTGAAAAACCAAACCGTGGCGAAATCATCGCCGTGGGTACCGGTCGCGTCCTGGACAACGGTGAAGTTCGTGCGCTGGCCGTCAAAGTAGGTGACAAAGTGGTGTTCGGCCCTTACTCCGGCAGCAACACTGTGAAAGTAGACGGCGAAGACCTGCTGGTGATGAGCGAGAACGAAATCCTCGCGGTCGTCGAAGGCTGAGTTGATACCCCTCATTTTCCCTTTACTACAAAGTATTTAAGGAATATCGATCATGGCTGCTAAAGAAGTTAAATTCGGCGACGTTGGCCGTAAAAAAATGCTCGCCGGTGTAAACGTCCTGGCTGACGCGGTAAAAGCGACTCTGGGCCCGAAAGGCCGTAACGTCATCATCGAGAAAAGCTTCGGCGCTCCGCTGATCACCAAAGACGGTGTCTCGGTCGCCAAAGAAATCGAACTCAAAGACCGTTTCGAGAACATGGGCGCGCAGCTGGTTAAAGACGTTGCCTCCCGTGCTAACGACGACGCAGGTGACGGTACCACCACCGCTACCGTTCTGGCTCAGGCCATCGTCAACGAAGGCCTGAAAGCCGTCGCTGCCGGCATGAACCCGATGGACCTCAAGCGTGGCATCGACAAGGCAACCATCGCCATCGTTGCCGAGCTCAAGAAACTGTCCAAGCCTTGCACCGACACCAAAGCCATTGCTCAGGTCGGCACCATCTCGGCCAACTCCGACAGCTCCATCGGCGACATCATTGCCGAAGCCATGGAGAAAGTGACCAAAGACGGCGTTATCACCGTTGAAGAAGGTTCGGGTCTGGAAAACGAACTGTCGGTCGTTGAAGGCATGCAGTTCGACCGCGGCTACCTGTCTCCGTACTTCATCAACAAGCCGGACACCATGGTTGCCGAACTGGACAGCCCTCTGCTGCTGCTGGTTGACAAGAAGATCTCCAACATCCGCGAAATGCTGCCAGTGCTGGAAGCCGTTGCCAAAGCCGGTCGTCCGCTGCTGATCGTTGCTGAAGACGTTGAAGGTGAGGCTTTGGCGACTCTGGTCGTGAACAACATGCGTGGCATCGTCAAAGTCGCCGCCGTCAAGGCGCCAGGCTTCGGTGACCGCCGCAAGGCCATGCTGCAGGACATCGCTGTCCTGACCGGCGGTACCGTTATCTCCGAAGAGATTGGTCTGAGCCTGGAAAGCACCACCCTGGAACACCTGGGTAATGCCAAGCGCGTTGTGCTGAACAAAGAAAACACCACCATCATCGACGGTGCTGGCGTTAGAACCGATATCGACGGTCGTATCGCTCAGATCCGTCAGCAGATCGGCGACACTTCGTCCGACTACGACAAAGAAAAACTGCAAGAGCGCCTGGCCAAGCTGTCCGGCGGCGTTGCAGTGATCAAGGTCGGTGCCGGTTCCGAAGTTGAGATGAAAGAGAAGAAAGCCCGCGTTGAAGACGCCCTGCACGCAACCCGCGCAGCTGTTGAAGAAGGCGTGGTACCTGGTGGTGGCGTGGCACTGGTGCGCTCGCTGCAAGCTATCTCCGAGCTCAAAGGCGACAACGCTGACCAGAACGTCGGTATTGCTCTGCTGCGCCGTGCGGTTGAAGCACCTCTGCGTCAGATCGTTGCCAACTCGGGCGACGAGCCAAGCGTAGTAGTTGACAAGGTCAAGCAGGGTTCGGGTAACTTCGGTTACAACGCTGCTACCGGCGAGTACGGCGACATGATCGAGATGGGTATTCTGGACCCGGCGAAAGTGACTCGTTCTGCGCTGCAGGCGGCTTCGTCGATTGCCAGTCTGATGATCACCACTGAGGCGATGATCGCTGAGATCAAAGAAGATGCTCCAGCGGGCGGTGGCGGTATGCCTGACATGGGCGGCATGGGTGGTATGGGCGGCATGATGTAAGCCAACCTTACCCCAGGTGCATAAAGAACCCCGCTTCGGCGGGGTTTTTTTATGGGGTTGTTTCGGGGGATATGTGTAGATCCGTTTCCTGGTGTAGCGCTGATTCAGCGCTGTGCCCGGGGGAGCTTCTGAAGGTTACGACAGTGCGGGTCTTAATCGGACGAGCGCGGATGTCAGGCAACTTACCTGTAACACCCCACCGCGCTCGTTGCCGTCGTAACCACCGACTTCTCCCACGAGGTTATGTGGCGTAGTTCGGGTTGTCAGCGGCAGGGAGCCGAATCGCACACTTGCGCTTACTCCGAAACCGGATCTCCAGCAACGGTTTTGTGCTGCTTACCCGCCGGGCGATAAAGCACAGCGTAATACGCCCCCAGACAAATCAGCCAGCAGAACACTGCCGTCCAGATGTTGTGCGAGAAAAAATGCGCGCCCTGCAACATGCGCCCCACCGAAAACACCGTGCCCAGTCCGAACGCGAAGATCAGTCCCGTTTTGGCCAGGCGCGGGCGGCGATCACGAAAGACGAAGAACAACGCAAACAGCGTGAAGCCCGTCGCCGCGTGACCACCCGGCCAGCAACGACCCGGCTTGTCGGTTTCAGGGCGCGGGCTGAGCAGTTCGCTGTAGGTTTCCTGGCCGCCGAACGCGGTCAGGCTCCACGGGCACTGAACCGATGTCACCACTTTGACCGGCGTGACAAAACTCGTAGACAGCGCCATCGACAGCACAAGGCACCCGAGCTCACGCTTCCAGGGTTTGAGTCGCTCAATGAAAAATGCTGCGAAGAAGCCTGCGAAGGACAGCACGCCCAAGGCAATCACCACCTGTTTGGCGCGGTCGTGCAATACGTTTTCCAGGAAATAGCTATGCCTGCCCACGAACTGCCCGGCGCCTGGGTCATAGGCCAACCTGGCGATGTCCATGTCCAGCGAAGTCAGCTCCAGCAACACCAAGACGATGGCCGTTAGTGCCGGTATGCCGAGGTAAATCCACAGATTGATCGGCCGCGACGCAGCCCGTTCGATGATTTCAGACATGGTGCATTCCGTGTAATGGCAAGCTGGGCCGACAAGGACAGTCCCAAGCGTTCGGGAGTCTGCGCGTCGGGCTGTCCCCGGGCTGTGAACCGGGAGTGAAAAAAACGTTATGTCTGGCGGTGCTGGCCCTTGGGCGCGCTTGGCCTTAAGCTGCCGCCAACTCTGACCTGTCGAGCGGGTATATCCATACCCCGCATACGCCGACAAACGCATTAGGAGACAGTTACCCATGAGAATTCTGCTCGTCGAAGACAACCGCGACATCCTGGCCAACCTTGCGGATTATCTGGGTCTGAAAGGCTACACCGTGGACTGCGCGCAGGATGGGCTGTCCGGGCTGCACCTGGCGGCGACCGAGCATTACGACCTGATCGTGCTCGATATCATGCTGCCGGGCATCGACGGCTACACCCTGTGCAAGCGCTTGCGTGAAGATGCGCGCCGCGACACGCCGGTGATTATGCTCACCGCGCGTGACCAGCTCGACGATCGCTTGCAGGGGTTCCGCTCCGGCGCTGACGATTACCTGCTCAAGCCCTTCGCACTGTCGGAGCTGGCAGCCCGCATCGAAGCGGTGCTGCGCCGTGCGCAAGGTGGAGGCCGTCGCACCTTGCAGGTCGCTGACCTGATCTACGACCTCGATACCCTGGAAGTCACTCGCGAAGGGCGCATGCTCAAGCTCAACCCGGTCGGCCTGAAACTGCTGGCGGTATTGATGCAGAAGAGCCCGCATGTGCTGCGCCGGGAAATCCTCGAAGAAGCGCTGTGGGGCGACGACTGCCCGGACAGCGACAGCCTGCGCAGCCATGTCCACCAACTGCGTCAGGTGATCGACAAGCCGTTCGCCAAGCCGCTGATGCAAACCGTACATGGCGTGGGATATCGCTTGGCCGAGGGCCGCGATGGAGTTTAAGCAAAGCCTTGCCCAGCGGATCATCATTGCCTTTGCCTTGATGAGCGCGTTGGTGGCCGGGTCTTTCGCCATGGGTATCGTTGCGACGGTCCATCTGGTCGAAGAAAAACTGATTTCCGCCGGCCTGGGCGGTGACCTGACGCGCCTGCTGCTGATGGACAGCGTCGAGGACTGGAACCACCGGCCCGAGCCCGATCAGTTGTTCTATTTCACTGGCGGGCCGGGTGACTTCGAGCTGCCCAAGGACTTGCGTCACCTGGAACCCGGCTTCCACGAAGTGTTCAGGGGGCCGCTGTCCTACCACGCCATGGTCGAAGTGGTTGATGGCCGGCATTACGTCCTGTTGCAGGATCAAAGCGATTTCGAGGAGCGCGAGCGCGTGCTGTTCGCTGTCGTGCTGGTCGGCTTCGTACTGGCCCTGGCCCTGGCGATATTCCTCGGCTGGGTACTGGCACGTCGCGTAATGGCGCCGGTGGTGAGGCTGGCCCGGCAGGTACGCCATCGGGATCAGTTGCTGGGCCTGGCACCGCCTCTGGCACCCGATTACGCCGCCGATGAAGTGGGCGAGCTTGCCGTGGCATTCGACGCCACGCTGGGACGCCTGCGGGATGCCCTGACCCGCGAGCGGATGTTCACCAGCGACGTTAGCCACGAACTGCGAACCCCACTGATGGTGCTCGCCAGTTCCTGTGAACTGCTGTTGGAAAACCCTGCGCTCGACCAGCGCGCTCGGGCGCAAGTCGAGCGGGTAGGGCGCGCGTGCGAAGAAATGCGCGACCTGGTGCAGACTTTTCTGATGCTGGCCCGGACTCAGCGGGATGATGCCGGAATGAATCCGCAGTTGCCGCTGCAGGGGGCGGCTCAACAGTTGCTGGCCCTCTGGCGTGAGCCGATCGAAGTCAAGGGTTTGCAATTGGAGTATTACCCGGACCGCGCTTCTCAAACCGCGTACAACGCTACGTTTCTTTACGCGGTGATGGGTAACCTGCTGCGTAACGCCTTGCACTACACCGATCACGGCTTCATCCGCCTCACGCTGTTGCCCAACGGCTTCACGGTTGAGGATTCTGGTGTCGGCATCCCGGAAGAAAAACGCGAAGCGATGTTTCAGCCCTTCGTGCGCGGTAACGAAAAACGAGGCGAAGGGCTGGGCTTGGGGCTGTCCTTGGTGCAGCGTATCTGCGAGAACCAGGGCTGGACTGTCAGCCTGGACACGATGGAGCCCAACGGCTGCCGTTTCAGTGTTACGTTCGAAAAATCAGTTGGCTCGGTGGGCTAACGGATATTTGCGATGGAATGTACAGACACTGTAAATGTTGCTGCCGTTCGGGAGGCGATAGCCATATGCTAGCCCCATCTTCCTGAAAATCCTCGTAACATTTGCCCCGGCCATGGGACGTTTTTTTCACACCAGCGTGACCTGAGGACGACGTAAACCCGCTTAGTTTTGTCTGTATCACCATCAGGAGATACAGGCATGAGCAAGCGCATCGAGCTTGATTTTTCTCGTAAGTACGACGACCTGCATGCTAAAAAATATTTACGTAAGCACCGCGATGGATTGGCTCGGCGGTTGTCTGATCGTCGCGATAAACAGTTGGCCAGGCAGGCCTTGGCGCTCGCTGGCGATCCGGGTCTGGTGCTTGACCTGCCCTGTGGCGCCGGTCGCTTCTGGCCAGTGCTGGCAGAGAAGGCTAACCGAGTGATCATCGGCGCCGATAATTCGGCCTCGATGGTCAGGACCGCTTGCCAGTCGCAGCCGGCCAACGTGGTGAAACGGGTACAACCCTTGCAGACATCTGCATTCGCTATCGACATGCCCGATAACGCAGTGGACAGCATCTTTTGCATGCGTTTGCTGCACCATGTCGGAAAGGCCTGTGACAGAGCCGTTTTGTTGAGGGAATTTCACCGGGTCACGCGGGACAGCGTGATTGTTTCCCTTTGGGTGGATGGGAATTTCAAGGCCTGGAAACGTAGACGTGCCGAAAGTACCCGCCAGCAGCAGGGTTACCAGAACCGCTTTGTGTTACCTGTGACCACAGCAGAAGCCGAATTTGAGGAGGCAGGATTTCGTATCCAGGAGCGCCTGGATTTCCTGCCGCTGTACGCCATGTGGCGTGTATATCTATTACGTAAGAGGTAACAGGATGGCCGTGGATTTCACAGCAGAGTTGACCGTTCCCGCCGAGGACCGTTTCGCCTATTTCTGGAATACCAAGGGCGACTGGGTAGAAGAACCCAACGTACGCCGTGGTGGTGAAAGTGGCGTACAGCGCGTCGTTTCGGAGAACGGGCGGCTGCTGTACGTTAAACGGCAGGTGGGTCACATCTATCGCAGCTGGCTGCACCCGTTCGGTCGACCGACAGTCCTGCGTGAGCGTGATGCACTGGAGGGTTTGCGCCAACTCAACGTCAATGTGCCGCGCATGGTGTTCTGCGGGGCCGAACGCGATGAGAAAAAGGAGTGGCGCGCGCTGCTGGTCACCGCGTCGCTGGATGGTTTCGACGAGTTTGAGAACTGGCTGAAGGCTGGCGGGCGAGAGCTGCATGGCGAAGCCGTCTACGAACAGATGCTCAAGGAGCTGGCCCTCAACCTGGCGCGCATGCACAAAGGGCGCTGGCAGCACAGTTGCATCTATATCAAGCACGTTTTCGTGCGTGTAGTGGGTGAAGGTGCAAACGCCAAACCCGAAGTTGTACTGCTGGATCTGGAGAAGTGCCGTCAGCGCCTGACCGCCTATGGCGCCGCTCAACATGACATGAAACAACTGCGCCGCCATTCGTCGTTTCAACCCGCGGATTGGAAGAAACTCGTCTACTTTTACGAGACGGCGTTTGGCAGCTCCATCAAGGGGTTAGATCGATGAAGTTAGAAGTCGCTCGAGGTTTGTTTTTAGTCGGGGCGTTGGGTGTTGCATCCATCGCCATGGCGGCCTGGGAACAGCCCAAGGCCCAGATTCTCAGCGCGGCGCACGGTGAGGGATACTGTCCCTTGCCGCGGGTGGCGAAGGCTGCTTCGCCCGTACGCCCGGATAGCGACCTGTTGTTGTTGATGTTCGGTCTTGCGCAGGGGACAGGGCCACAGCATTGAACTCACTTAAGGACTGAAAGGCCTCGATATTTCGGGGCCTTTTTTGTTCATGGATTTTATGTTCAGTTCTTATGGGGGCATTGAAAGCGATACTTTGAAGCCCTTGGGGCCTCAGAGGATACCCTTCGAGTCAACCTTCCTCGCCAGCAACGTGTACACACACACAGCAGCACAAACAGGGTAAACAGCGTCCCCACCGATATCCCTTTCGCGATCACCAGACCGATATCGAAACGGCTGACCGCTCCCGCGCCGGTCGCCAGAATCAGCGGCACCATGCCAAAGACCATCGCTGCCGTCGTCATCAGTACGGGACGCAGACGAATGGCTGCTGCTTCTACTGCCTCCTGGGAAAAGGGATGAATCAGGCGAGCACGTTAGCTGTGTTGCGTTTTACTTGCCAGTGCTGCATCTGTCAGCGCCACACGTTTGCCAGCGCTGGCAGGTGTTGTGTCCTGAACCACCTGCAAATGGTTGTCCCACAGCCCCGCTGGCAACTCCAGTGGCTGCGCAACCAGTGTGCTCTGGCGGCAATCGTAGAAGCGGCAGCGGCCTTGTCCCGAGGTTACGATAAAACCATCGGCCACCGCCCCGACACCCGCGCAGTCTGGCAGAGGGGCGTCGAGCCGGAGTACGCCGCTGTCCAGCTCCCAGATGAAGAAACGATTACCGCGCGGCGCTGTTAACCCCACCAGCCGCAGCTCGTCATGCACGGCAACACTGGCGGTGTAGTGCGCCATGGCCTGCAATTGCTGTTCAGCCACTGGAAACGCCTGAAAGGGCTGCCCCGGACGCTTGATCGCCAACAGCTCGGCGGACTCATGGGACGCCCCCATGAACTGCTGACCGGCGATGATGGTGCCGTCACTGGCAATCGCCATATGGCGCACGCTATTCATCTGTTGCGCCAGGGTTTCCTTGGTCAACAGCGTGCCGTCCCGCTGCATCAGCACCAGACTGGGCTGCATGGCATCGAGGTTCATCTCAACGCGGCTCTCCGCCTCGGTACGAATGCCGCCGTTGGCCACCGCCAGGGTTTCGCCATCCGGCAGCCAGGACACTTGATGCGGGCCGATACCGTGGGTGGGAATTTCGCCTGTGTGTTCCAGACGCTCGCCGACGAATCGATACACCCCCAGCAAGCCGCGGCCGGGATCAGAGGTGTCATTCTCGGTGGCGTACAGCCACTCACCGCCCTTGTGGATCACCGCGTGGCCGTAAAAGTGCCGATCAGGCCGGGAGACCAGGGTCTGCAACAGACGACCATCGCGTAAATCGATGAGATAACTCTGCGTTCCGGGCCTTCTGGCGACAAATAACGCGATGGGCAGATGAGGATGATTGACGATGTCGTGGCAGCGTTGGGCGACACGGGTGGCGAACACCTGAGTGCCGTCCACCCGGTAGCCCACGGCGTAGTGCTGGCCATTGCCACCGTCACGTGCGGAAAGCAGCAGCGGGCTTTCGCCTGTTTTCCTGAACAGCGTCCAGCCACCCAGCGTGCAAGCGCTGAGGACCAGCCTGCCGAGGGTGATCGCCTGACGTCGCAACATATCAGTCACCATCGTTAGCGTTGAATCCCAACTGAACACCCAATGCCCTCGCCAGTTCGCCTTCGTGCAGACGGTGGACCATGTTGAGGCTGTCGTAGAACGCATTCAGTTGCTGGCGGCCCTGCTCGGTGGGCAACAGCGCGACCAACGGCGGCTTCAACGCTGCCAGTTGTCTGCGACTTTCCGCATAAGCCGCGTCGATCTTGTCTGCCAGGGGTTTCTGCTCGGCGGGCAACAGGCCACGCAGGCCTTTGTTGTCCACACCTGACCACAGGGTTTCGGCACTTTCCAGGCTCGCCTGCAAGCTGCTCAAGGACGCCTTGCTGCGCCAGGCTTCGGCCTGAAACGGCTGAGGAACACCTTTGGACTGGCGGCCCAGCGGGGTGCCGAGTTTTTTCTTCAACGTGTCCAGCGCCGTGACCTGCACGCGCAGCAATTCGGCGATGGCTTCGTGGGCGTCTGCATAGCGCGGGTTGGGAAATTTGCTCAGTTGCGCGAGCATGCCGTCCGTGCTGTTCCAGCGGTTGAGGATATCCTCGGCCAGGGTTTTCTGGCGCTGGCCAATGGCAGTCAGCAGCGGACAATAGCGAGCTTTTTGCTCGGCGCTGGCCATGTCGATGTCGGCGTCGAACAGGATGTATTCATAGGCAGACAGGCCCTGCACCACGACGCTGGAGTTGGCCAGTGCGTCGGCGCTGATCTCAGGGGTCGCGGTGAGCAGTTGCTCGACCTGACGACCGACGAGGTTCTTCTTATCCGGCCAGAACTGGATCTGCCAGGCGCGGTTGCCCTCCGCCAGCGGCCCGATCAGCAGCGGCTGCAATTGAGCCCAGGCCCTTTGAGCATGCAGGAAGTCGGCACGCGCAGTGCGCAGGTCGCTCTTGCCCTCACAGAAGGCCAGGGCGCTCACCGCCAGTTGCCGGTCGGCGTCTACCCAGCGGCTGTAGGTCGGCAGGATCACTTGACTGGCAATCGCGGCAGATGTCACTGCCTGCGGGTCCGAAGGCGCGCAGGCCCCCAGCGCGAGCGCGGCGAGGCTGGTGAACAACAGCTTGGGACGGAACATGTCCGGCTCCTTATCTTTCAGAAATGACGTTTATAAAGAGTTCAGGAAGGCGAGCAGCGCTGCCCGCTGCTGTGCATCGAATGCCAGCACCTGACGCTGCGCAGGCAAGGCCTCCCCGCCATGCCAGAGCACCGCTTCCATCAGGTTGCGGGCGCGCCCGTCGTGCAGAAACTGGGTATGGCCGCTGACCGTTTGAGTCAGCCCGATGCCCCACAGCGGCGCGGTTCGCCACTGTCGGCCGCTGGCCTGAAATTCGCTGAGGTTGTCTGCCAGCCCTTCGCCCATGTCGTGCAGCAACAGGTCGGTATAAGGGCGGATGATCTGGTTCGCCAGTTCCGGTTCCGCAGCGTTGGCGGAGGTGGTGAACTGTGGCATATGGCACTGCTGGCAACCGGCTTTGAAAAACAGATTCTTGCCTTGCAGCACCTGCGGGTCAGCCACATCGCGACGCGCCGGAACCGCAAGATTGCGTGTGTAGAAGGTGATCAGTCGCAGAATGTTGTCGCTGACTTCCGGCTCTGCGTCAGGCCCCTGACCGCGGGGCGCCTCGCGGCAGGCGGTCTGCGCAGGGGTGCAATCGTCGACCGCTTTCAGCCTTGTGGTCAGGCCCATGTCGTTGGACAGTGCATGGGCATTCTGCTGATTGATGCCCGGCTGCGAAGCTTTCCAGCCAAAGCGTCCAAGGACCGTTTTCTGTTGCGCGTCATCCCAGACCCAGTTAGGTGTGCCGGTGATGCCGCTGCCGTTGCTGTCATCGGGATTAGCGTTGGCCAGGATCGCAGCCTGCGGGATTGCCTCCAGCAGACCCAGGCCGATCATCGGGGGCGCGATGCGTGCCGAGGTGCGGGTCTGCGGGTGCATCGGGCCGTAGCCGGGCTGGGTAATACGCAGCGTAGGACGACGCAAATGAGCGGGCGTACCGTCGCGCAAATGCACGGTCATCGAGTCATATTCGACACGCACCCTGGCTTCCGGCGTGACCCCGGGAATGGCCATGTCTTGCAGCTGCAGGCCATAGACCGGCTCTGGAGTCAGGCCCAATTGCCTAATGTTTTCGGCGTACGCCGGGTCATCGGGAATGGACAGACGCACCAGCATCGACACGGCGTTATTGGCGTCAGGTTCCGGCGGATGACCGCGACCATCCTTGATGTGGCAGTTCTGACAGGCATTGGTGTTGAACAGTGGCCCGAGGCCGTCCCGCGCAGTGGTCGTCGAGGGCGCGATCACCCACGGGTTGCGGAAGAAACTGTTGCCCACGCTGAAGTCCAGACGCCGCGTAGGCGAGAGGTTGGCCGACGGCAGGGAAAATGCGTTGCGGTCGCTGCGATTGACGGTAGTGGCGCCGCCCGATTGTGCTTCCCCGGGCTCCGCTGTAGTGAAAAGCGGGGCGTCATCGCACCCGCCAAGGGCCGTGGCCATCAGCAGGAAAAACGAAAGACGAAACCGCGCAGTCATACACAACCTGCAAAGGGGTGGAAATCGGGGCGAGCAAGCTTACCAGCCCCTTGTTTGGCGAATAAGAGGGATTTGCGTTTGTAAGTGCCTCTCGAAACGTGTTGTTACCAATTTGCCGGAAAGGGGAAAAGCCTCACTTGAGAGGACGTTCAGACGCCGGTAATTTCCAGTGCAGGGTTCTCCACCAGTAGTTGCATCAAACGGTGCTCGCCCTCGATCACTTTGAACGACCGGTAGTCGCCGATGCTGTCGAGCTGGCGTTCGCGCTCTCGTATCGCCAATTCCTTGGCCCGCTCATAGCCGTGATGCTCGACCCGGAACGACTTGGTCACGCTGCTGCCATTGCGCAATGTGGTACGCGCAACCCAATAGGCGATTCCGGTGTAACAGCGGTAGTGCACGCCGGGATGGCCGCTGGTGTTGGTGGCGATGATGCGCTGACGGATATCCCGGCTGAGCTTGGGCAGGTGCATCAGCAGTAGCTCATCACGGCAAGCGTCGGCTGCTTTGCGAGCCGCGTCACGACCACCGTGGCGAGAGAATGAGAAGAGTCTGTTAAAGGTCCTGCCATCGCGATAGATCGTCACTTTCCAGGCACGCGGTCCCTTGATGCCGACCAGCAGATGGATTCCGTAATTGTTGGCTTTGAGCTTGCTGACGCGGCGCCTTTTATTGTTTCTCTTGGGCACTGTCTGTCTCCTCCTGGATGGGATGGGGTCAAGGAAGTGCGCATCATCGACGGCGAATTGGGAGGGGTTCAATCCGACAGAGAGGGAACAGGAAACGTCCTACAGAACTTACGGATGGATCTTCAAGTACGCTTTCTTCAGGAAGGATTTCAGGTTGCGCGCAGGCAAAAACAGCCAATCCGTGCAGGCGTTGGCTGTGCTTTCAGACCCTGTCTGCACGCGCCTGACGCGTGCAGCAGCGTCGATCAGAAGTCGTGGTCGGCGTTATCCGGGTTCAGGTCGGTAATGCCCAGCTTGCCAGCGGCTTGCTCGATGGCACCGGTCTGTTTGACCAGTGCGGCGATGGCGTCTCGTATTACCTGATTGCCTGCCGTGTTGCCTGCGGCGATCAACTGGTCAAAGTGCTCGCCTTTGTTGGCGTGATCGACGATGACTTGCAGTTTGGCCTGAGTGGCGTTCAGATCAGCACGTACAGTGCTGTCGGTGGCCGGGTCTATCGCGGCAACCAGCGAGGACAGACTAGGACCGCTGACCTTGCTGCCGTCTACACGGGTGTACTCGCCCAGATAGACGTTGCGTATACCCAGGCCGTTGTAGAAGTGGGAGTTGTGAGTGTTGTCGCTGAAACAGTCGTGTTCGTCTTCGCTGGAGTTGGCTTCCAGTGCCACCTTCATGCGTTCGCCCGCCAGTTCGCCCAGCGACAGGCTGCCCATGCCGAACAGCATTTTGCGCAGACCGCTTTCGCCCGACTCAGCTTCCAGTGTCGCGCGGTAATTGTCAGCGACGCCCGGTTTCCAGTTGCCGACCATCTCTTGCAGGTCGCTCACCAGCAGGTCGGTCGCGGCTTTCAGGTAAGCGCGACGGCGATCATTGTGGCCTCCGGTGGCGCCAGCGCCTTCGAGGTAATCGCTGGCGGGACGCTCGCCGGCGCCCGGGCCGGTGCCATGCAGGTCCTGGCCCCAGAGCAGGAATTCGATGGCGTGATAGCCCGTGGCAACGTTGGCTTCTGAACCGCCCAGTTCATTGAGGCTCGCCAGCTTTTGCGGCGTGATTTCGCTGACGTCGACCTTGTCTTCACCGACCTGAATCCAGGTGTTGGCGATGATGTTGGCCGTAGCGCCAGGATTGCCCAGCGCATGCTGATAATCCTTGGCGACGTAGTCGATCAGGCCTTCATCCAGCGGCCAGGCGTTCACCTGGCCTTCCCAGTCATCAATGATGCTGTTGCCGAAGCGAAACACTTCGGTCTGCATGTAGGGAACACGCGCGGCAAGCCAGGCATCGCGGGCGGCTTTCAGAGTCAGGTCATTGGGGGTTGCGAGGAACGTATCAACGGCGGTGTTGAGGGTCTTGGCTGTGGCTTGGGCGTCGCTGAATGCGGCGAGCACGATGTCCGCGTAGTTCGCCACTACCGCCTTGGCAGCAGCGTCGCGGGTCTGCGCAGGAGCGGCGTCCGCTGTCGACGCAGAGGCTGCAGCCGTCGGAGTGGGCGTTGGCGCAGCGGCGACGGGCGTGTCCTTGTCTTGGTCACAACCAGCCAAAGCGATAGCGATGGCCAGAAGACTGGCAGTAGCCAGGGGCGTACGAATCATGACGGAATCCTGCGTCGAAGAGGGGGGGACATTGGCGAACGCCATAAAAATCCGCGCCATAATGCGAAGTATTTGCATTAGGTGTAAAGGCAAAAAGCCGTGATTCGGCAGGGGAGGTATTGCAAGCTGTTACAAGAAGATCGAGGCAGGAGCCGACATGAAAGCCATGATTTGAGACATTCTCTTCAGGTCAGTGCGAGTACAGCGAGGGAAGGGGGATGCGCGTTACAACACCCCCACGCGTGTCCGTTGCGCCTGCTTCAGATAAGCCAGCAACTCCCGTGCTGGCAACGGTTTGCTGTAGAAATAGCCTTGGCCTTCGTGGCAGCCCTCGGAAATGACGTACGCCTCTTGTTCTCGGGTTTCGACGCCTTCAGCGATGACCTGCATGCCCAGGCTTTTACCCAACTGAATGATGGCACGCACGATGGTGGCGTCGTCGTCATCGTCGATCAGGTCCTGCACGAAGCTCTTGTCGATCTTGATCTTGTCCAGCGGCAGACTCTTCAGGTAGCTGAGCGACGAATAGCCGGTGCCGAAGTCATCGATGGCGATCAGCGCGCCGGAGCGGCGCAGGCTTAGCAGGTGCTGAGCGGCAGTGCTGATGTCTTCCATCAGGCCGGTTTCGGTGACTTCCAGTTCCAGGCTGCGCGGGGGCAGGCGGTAGATCTGCAGGAGGTTATTCACCACTCGCGGCAGCTCGGCGTGGTGCAGTTGCACGGTGGAAAGGTTGACCGCCATGCGCAGATCGATGAAGCCCTGATCGTGCCATTCGCGCAGTTGCCTGCACGCTTGGTCCAGCACCCATTCACCAATGGTGATGATGCTGCCGTTCTGTTCGGCCAGCGGAATAAATTGATCCGGAGGCACTAAACCGTGTTCGGGGTGGTTCCATCGAATCAGTGCTTCGATACCGACCACGCGCTGATCGCGGTAGCTGATTTGCGGCTGGTAGACGAGATGAAACTGGTCGCGCACCAACGCTTCGCGCAGGTCTTTTTCCAGCTCGCGACGGCGACGCATTTCGCTGTCGACGCTGGCAATGTAGAACTGATAGCGGTTGCGTGAACGGGTTTTGGCCAGGGTCATGGTCTGTTCGGCTTTCTGCAGCAGCTTCTCGGTGCTGTCGCCATCTTCCGGGAACAGGGTGATGCCGATGGTGGCACGCAGGCGAATCTCCTCGCCGTCTACCGCAAACGGCGCTTCCAGATCATCGAGGATGTTTTGCGCCAGTTCCGCGGCCTCGTAAGGCTGCTCGATATCGGCCTGGACCAGCGCGAACTGATCGCCGCCCAGCCGCGCCAGAGAGCCCAGCCGGCCGCTGTGCGCGCGCAGACGATCAGCCAAAGCCAGCAGCAACTGATCGCCGGCCTGATAGCTAAATTGCTCGTTGATGCCTTTGAAATCGTCCAGGCCCACGCAGAGCACGGCGACGCGATGCTGCACGCGACCGGAGTCCATTAGAATCTTGTCCAGTTGGCGCTGCAATTGCTGGCGATTGGGCAGACCGGTGAGGAAGTCGTATTGAGCCATGCGCAACAGGCTGGACTCCGCCTCATGACGCAGGTGGGTATTGCGCTCGATCGAGGCAAGCAGCTGATTGGCCGTATTGACCCAGAGGCCCAGTTCGTTCTTTTCGTGACCCTTTAGCAGCGGCAGCTGATGTTCGCTGGGACGGTCGGGATTAATGTTGGTCAGGTGTTCGATAATTCGCGACAGCGGTTTGGTCAACAGCCAGTGATAAACCAGGTACAAGACCATACCCATTGCCAGCGCCCGCAGAACGCCGGAGATGAAAATGATCATTGAGTTGATCAGAAAGCCTTCGCCATAGGTGGCCGTGTCCAGCGTGATACGGAGATCACCGTAGTATTCGCTATAGGGGCTGCGGCCAACCAGCTGGGTGGTGAAGCTGCGTTCCTGACCGAGAATCGGATCGGTCAGCCAGCGAGTGGGCGTAGCTTCCAGGTCGCGGGATTTTTCTGCCAGCAGGGTTTCGTTGGGGTGCCCGATCGAAGCCATGCGTACAGCCTGATCCTGAAACAGGCCCTCGATGACCTGCATGCCCATTTCCCGGTCCAGGCTATAGACTGCCTGGGTCGACGGGTCCCGAAACATATCGAGAATCCGCTCGGCGTCAGTGGCGACGGCTTGTCGGGTCTTGTAAGCGTCGTAAACAATCTGTGCACAGCTGAGTACGACGCCCACCACCAGGGCCGACAAGAGCACCACGCGCAGCAGTTTCACCGACAGGCTATTTTTGAGTTCCAGCTTCAAATGGGTATTCCTTCATCCATGCTGGCTTGCAAGCATTGGTACTGCAGACCTTTCTGGCCAAGGCGTTGAAGCAGCCTGACCGGGTTTATTCTCATACCACTCACATGCGTGCACGCAAGGCTATCGAAGTGTGTCGGTAATCGGTAGACGGAACTTGAGCGCCGTTGCGTTGAATCATGTCGAAACCGCGATAGGGCCGGCTAGCCTTGTCTGACAATACCTAAAGGACGAACAGAAGGCGAAAAAAAACCCGGCCATGCCGGGTTTTTCATATGACGCAGTAATCAGGCGGTGAAAACCTTGCCTTCGAACTGCTCAGCGACGAACTTCCAGTTCACCAGGTTCCAGAACGCCTCGACGTATTTCGGACGCAGGTTACGGTAGTCGATGTAGTAGGCGTGTTCCCACACATCGCAGGTCAGCAGCGGGGTGTCGCCGCTGGTCAGCGGGTTGCCGGCGCCGATGGTGCTGGCCAGCGCCAGGGAGCCGTCAGCCTTCTTCACCAGCCAGCCCCAGCCAGAGCCGAAGGTGCCGATGGAGGTCTTGCTGAACTCTTCCTTGAACTTGTCGAACGAACCGAATGCCGCGTTGATGGCGTCAGCCAGCGCGCCGGTGGGCTGACCGCCAGCGTTCGGGGCCAGGCAGTTCCAGTAGAACGTGTGGTTCCATACCTGGGCTGCGTTGTTGAAGATACCGCCCGAGGAAGATTTGACGATTTCTTCCAGAGTCTTGCCTTCGAACTCGGTGCCAGGCACCAGGTTGTTCAGGTTCACGACATAGGTGTTGTGGTGCTTGTCGTGGTGATATTCCAGTGTTTCCTTGGAGATGTGCGGTGCCAGAGCATCGTGTGCATACGGCAGCGGCGGCAATTCGAAAGCCATGGTAATTCTCCTAATCAGGTCAGTTGCGGTGAGCGCAAGGCCGATCACGGGCGGCCAGACATAACATACGCCGGCGAGTTTTTACTCTTTGCGACGCAGGGGCTGGATCATAGCACCGGGTCCTGCCCATAACCACGCAACAACTGTGTGGGATAGAGGTTCCAGTGCTGTGGGCGAGAAATTGGATTTCTGCTGCGATCACAGCCACATTCGGTGATAGCCGGTGTTGCAGCGCCGATGCAGTCAGCGTGAGAAACCTGGGCGTTAATTCGCGACAGACCGGCGAATTCAAGATACAGGTATCGCCTGACGCAGCGTCATCGCGAATGAGTTCGCCGCCTTGAGAGATTGTCGACAGAGAGCGTTCAGGCGGTTCTGATCAGCTGCACGGCCACGCTGAACATCATCACCGCTACCATAAAATCCAGCAGGCGCCAGGTGGTGGGACGTGCCAGCCAAGGGGCGAGCCAGGCGGCGCCAATCGCCAGCGTCGAGAACCACAACAAGGAAGCACTGGCGGCGCCCGCTACGTAGGCCCCAGGCTCTGTCTGCTGGGCGCCGAGCGAGCCGATCAGCAGCACGGTATCCAGATAGACGTGCGGGTTGAGCAGTGTCACGGCCAGTGCCGTCAGCAGCACGGCCCGCCGCGAGCGCTGGCCGGTGGCGTCGCCTTTCTCCAGGCGGTGTGGCGACAGCGCGCGGCGCAACGCTTTGACGCCATACCACAGCAAAAACGCCACGCCGCCCCAGCGCGCCAACGCGAGCAGGGTCGGGTTGTGCGCCAGCACATTGGCCAGACCGAACACCCCCGCCGCCACCAGCACCACATCGCAGAGGATGCACAGCACCGCTACGGACAGGTGATGTTCACGTCGCAGGCTTTGCGTCAGAACGTAGGTGTTCTGTGAACCGATCGCCATGATCAGGCCCAAGGCGACCAGCAGGCCGTTGAGGTAGCTTTGCCACATCGTGTCGTGCTCCAAAATGCGTTAACGCAAGAAATCGATGTAGCAATTATTCAGCGTTCAGGTATATAAGGAAAAGCAATAATGCTGATCGCTCATTAGGAAAATTGATGTTCGATTACAAGTTGCTCTCAGCGCTCGCGGCCGTGATCGAGCAGGCAGGCTTTGAGCGTGCAGCTCAGGTTCTAGGGTTGTCGCAGTCGGCGGTGTCGCAGCGTATCAAGTTGCTTGAAGCGCGCATCGGCCAGCCGGTGCTGGTGCGGGCGACGCCACCGAGTCCAACCGACATCGGACGCCGTCTGCTCAATCATGTGCAGCAAGTGCGCTTGCTCGAGCGTGACCTGCAAAGTCAGGTGCCCGCGCTGGACGAAGGTGGTATTCCGGAACGCCTGCGTATCGCGCTCAACGCTGACAGCCTGGCGACATGGTGGGCGCAGGCGGTAGGCGATTTCTGCGTTGAGCACCATCTGCTGATCGATCTGGTGGTAGAGGATCAGGATGTCGGCCTCAAGCGCATGCGCGCCGGCGAGGTGGCCGCATGCCTGTGTGGCAGCGAACGCCCGGTGGCCGGGGCGCGAAGTCTGCTGCTGGGCGCCATGCGCTATCGGGCGCTGGCCAGCCCGGATTTTATCGCCCGACATTTTCCTGCCGGCTTTACCCCGCAGATGCTGGCCCATGTACCTGCGCTGGTGTTCGGGCCGGATGATTTCCTGCAGCACCGCTACCTGCAGTCGTTGGGGATAGAGGGCGGTTTTCAGCATCATTTGTGCCCGTCCTCGGAAGGTTTCATTCGCATGACGGAGGCCGGAATGGGCTGGGGGCTGGTGCCCGAGCTGCAGGTTCGCGAACAACTGGCGAGCGGAAAACTGGTGGAAATATTGAGCGAGCGCTGCATCGATGTCCCGTTGTACTGGCATCATTGGCGCAATGGCGGCCAGCTGCTGACGCAGTTGACCGATCACCTGGCAAAAAAAGCCGGACAATGGCTGGTGGCGCTTGAGGCGCAGTGAGCGTCAGTAACCGTCTTTAACATGACGGATTGTGGGGGTGCGCTTGCCTGCGATGGGGGCTGCCTGTCACTTTGTTCGTCGCAGACGCATCACCTTCGTGGTTAGCGAGCGGTTGCAATTGATCGCTCGGCGTCATCACAACGGCGGGCGATGCGAAATGTATGGATTAAACGGAGCGGTAAATGAAGATTCTGGTCACCGGCGCAAGCGGCTTCATCGGCGGACGCTTTGCGCGTTTTGCTTTGGAGCAGGGATTAAGCGTACGGGTCAATGGCCGTCGCGCGCAGGGCGTCGAGCATCTGGTGCGACGCGGTGCCGAATTCATTCAAGGCGACCTGAATGATCCGGAACTGGTGCAGGCTTTGTGTCACGACGTTGAAGCGGTGGTGCATTGCGCCGGCGCCGTGGGGACCTGGGGACGGCGTCAGGACTTCCACCAAGGCAACGTTCAGGTCACCGAAAACGTGGTCGAGGCCTGCCTCAAGCAACAGGTGCGCCGATTGGTGCACCTGTCTTCGCCGTCCATTTATTTCGATGGGCATTCGCACCTGTCTCTTCGTGAAGAACAGGTGCCCAAGCGCTTTCACAACCACTACGCTGCGAGCAAATACCTGGCCGAGCAGAAAGTCTTCGGTGCCGAGGAATTCGGGCTTGAGGTCATCGCCCTGCGCCCGCGTTTCGTGACCGGAGCGGGTGACACCAGCATCTTTCCGCGACTGCTGCACATGCAGCATAAAAAGCGTCTGGCGATCATCGGCAATGGTTTGAACAAGGTCGATTTCACCAGCATCCATAATCTTAACGAAGCGCTGCTCAGCAGCCTTCTGGCCGCAGGGTCGGCGCTGGGCAAGGCTTACAACATCAGCAACGGTGCGCCGGTTCCGGTCTGGGACGTGGTCAATTATGTGATGCGCCAGATGCAGCTGGCGCCTGTCACTCGTTATCGTTCATATGGGCTGGCCTACAGCGCAGCGGCGCTGAACGAGGCCGCGTGCATGCTGTGGCCCGGTCGTCCTGAACCTGGGCTGTCCAGAATCGGGATGCAGGTCATGAGCCGGGATTTCACCCTTGATATCAGCCGCGCCCAGTATCATCTGGATTACCAGCCAAAGGTCAGCATCTGGACCGCGCTGGACGAATTCTGCACCTGGTGGAAAGCGCAGCCCGGCGCCGGCTTGTAACGCGGTCCGCGATTCGGACGATCCTGACGTCCGCCGGTATACTCCCCGCCATCAAGATCCATTGGATTTCAAGGTACCCCCATGCACAAAGACCCTTATGACGACGTTGACAACATCCCCAGCCTCAGCGCCAAAGATGATGACGACGACTTCATCCCGACTGCCGGTGCCCGTGAGCGCACCATGGTGTATTCGCGGACCACGCCGGTGGTCAAGGTCAAAGCGCACGGCACCGGCGCGTTGTGGGCGTTTATCGGTGCGCTGTCCATCGCACTCTGTGGCTTGGGTTGGTGGAGTTTTCAGCAGGTAACGTTGATGGAGCAGCAACTGGTCGCCACTCAGGAAAGCTTCGCGCGCATCAGCGAGGAAGCGGCGGGGCGCCTGCAGGCTATATCCGGCAAGGTTGTCGCCACCGAGTCTGTCGCCAATAGCGGCGGCGAAGCGTTGAGGGCGCAGCTCAAGGAGCTGCAGGATCAACTGGCTGATCAGGGCAGGCAGCAGCAAGGCGTGGCCGGTGTGCAGGGCGGCCTGGACAAACGACTGGAGCAGATTGCCACGCAGGCGACGCAGCAGCAGGCGACGAATCAGCAGCTGCAGGATCAGCTCAAGGCTGTGACGGCAGAGTTGGCGACGTTGAAAGCGGCGATGCCGGATGGCAAGTCGGCGCAGGATCGTCTGGATTCGCAGCTCAAGAGTCTGAGTGCGGATGTTGCAAATCTGAAGAAGAACGACAGCAGTCAGGCCATCGAGCGGCTCGAGCAGGACATGATTGTGCTCAAGAGCGAGCAGGACAACCGTCCGGCGGCTGCATCTTCTGCGGCCAGTACACAGGAGTTTGATGCGTTTCGGGGGCAGATGACTCGCAATCTGAATACGTTGCAGAGTCAGATTCAGACGTTGTCGCAGCAGATCAATTTGCGTACGCAGTGAGGGTTGTCTGAGTCTGGTTGGCGCGGGGGGGGTGTGTTCATTTCCGCCGGCTTGGAGGCTCGAAATACGGTGGATTCGCACCCAAGTCGCGACGTGTAACGTCTGAGCCGTCGCGAGAGAAAAAGCCAAGGTAAGGCGCCCTGAGACTCAAGCGTGACACAGGGGATTGGCTGCAGGCGCAAATCCCCGGGCGTCGCAGAACCTTGTGGGAGGAGTCGGGGGCTACGGCCGCGAACGCGGTGGGTCCATGACAGGTAAGTTGCCTGATACCCCGCGTTCATCCGAGTGCGGCCCGCGCTGCTGCGTGTGTGCTCTTGCTGGCCAACACCCCAACCGTTAATTACAACGCCGGATAATCCACATACCCCACCGGCCCTTTCCCATAGAAAGTCTGCGGATTTGCGTCGTTCAACGGCGCATCTTTCGCCAGCCGCGCAGGCAGATCCGGATTGGCAATGAACGGCACGCCAAACGCAACGGCATCAGCCTTACCGCTGGCCAACCACGCATTAGCGCTGTCCTTGGTGAATTTTTCGTTAGCGATGAACACCCCGCCGAACGCCTCTTTCAACCGCGGCGCCAGGCTGTCGTCCAGCTCGCGTTCACGGGCGCAGATGAATGCGATGCCGCGCTGGCCCAGCGCTTTAGCCACGTAGGTAAAGGTTGCAGCAAGGCAGTCGTCACCCATGTCGTGAGCATCGGCGCGGGGTGCCAGGTGCACGCCGACGCGACCTGCGCCCCAAACCTCAACGACTGCGTCAGTCACCTCCAGCAGCAGACGCGCGCGGTTTTCAAGCGAGCCCCCATAGGCGTCGTTGCGCTGATTGGTACTGCTCTGCAAAAACTGATCGAGCAGGTAACCGTTGGCGCCATGAATCTCCACGCCGTCGAAACCGGCAGCCTTGGCGTTTTCGGCACCCACCCGGAAAGCCTCGATGACCTCTTCGATTTCAGCCAGCTCCAGCGCTCGGGGCGTCGGGTAGTCGGACAGCGGGCGCACGAGACTGACGTGACCTGCGGGACGAATGGCGCTCGGGGCCACCGGCGCTTCGCCATTGAGGTAGCTGGAGTGCGAGATACGGCCAACGTGCCACAGTTGCAGAACGATCTTGCCACCGGCTGCGTGCACAGCCCTGGTCACGTTGCTCCAGCCACGCACCTGATCGTTGGACCAGATGCCGGGGGTGTCTGGATAACCGACACCCATCGCAGTCACCGAGGTGGCTTCGGTGATGATCAGGCCAGCCGAGGCACGCTGCACGTAATACTCGGCCATCATCGCGTTGGGCACCCGGCCTTCGTCGGCGCGGCAGCGTGTCAGCGGGGCCATGATGATGCGATTGGCCAGGTCGAGTTCGCCGACCCTGATCGGGTCAAAAAGGGTAGTCATCGGGGGTGTCCTCAGTGCAGTCATAAATAAGTGAATTCGCAGGGTTTCAGCACTCGTTGAAACGCTGATGCTGAACGATCAGTTTGCAACGGCAGCCAGCCCGGCATCGCCGCGCTGACGAAAGTTGATCAAGGTCACCAGCAAAGCCAGCAGCGCCAGGCCACCGGCCGCCAACGGCACGCTGGTCAGGCCGAATCCGTGAGCGATGACGCTCCCGCCGACCCAGGCGCCAAGAGCGTTTCCGACGTTGAAGGCACCGATGTTCAGGGTCGAAACCAGGTTGGGTGCGTCCTTGCCGAAGGTCACCACGTTGATCTGCAAGGCAGGCACGGCGGCGAAGGCGGCGGTGGCCCAGAGAAACAACGTCACTTCAGCCGGGATCAGCGCAACGCTGGTCCATCTCAGGACGGTGGAGATCACGGCCATGGCGATGAACACGCCGATCAGCGTGGCGGCCAGCCGTCGATCAGCCAGTTTGCCGCCGATGATATTGCCGACGGTCAACCCCAGGCCGATCAACAGCAGCGTCCAGGTCACGCCCAGTGGCGACACGCCGGTAACGTCACCCAGCAGCGGAGCGACGTAGGTAAACAGGGCGAACATCGAGGCTGCGAACAGCGCAGTCATGCTCAGCGACAGCCATATGCCGATGCCTTTGAGTGCACGCAGCTCGGCGCGCATGTCGAGTTTTTCCTCATCGCGTCTGGCCGGCAGATAGCGGATCAGACCGATAAACGCGATCACACCAATGACCGTGACGGCGTAGAAGGTCGAGCGCCAGCCCGCCTGTTGTCCCAGGGCGGTACCCAGCGGCACGCCCAGCACATTGGCCAGGGTCAGGCCGGTGAACATCAGAGCCACCGCCGAGGCGCGACGGTTGGCCGGCACCAGGCCTGCAGCCACCACCGAACCGATACCGAAGAATGCGCCATGGCACAGGGCAGTGACCACGCGAGCGAACATCAAGATGTTGTAGTCGGCAGCGATGGCGCAGAGCAGATTGCCGACGATGAAGATGCCCATCAGCGTCACCAGTGCGCCCTTGCGCGGCAGCCTGGCGGTGGCCAGGGCCATGAACGGCGCGCCGATGGCGACACCCAGGGCATAGCCGGTGACCAGCCAACCGGCGCCGGGGATGCTGACGCCCAGATCGGTAGCGACATCGGGCAACAAGCCCATGATGACAAATTCGGTGGTGCCGATAGCGAAGGCGCTCAGGGCCAGAATGAGTAACGACAGAGGCACGGGGCATCTCCTGTGGATGGGGGTTAGATCTGTTGGGTCAGCGCCTGCAAAAACGCTTGAATGGCGTCTTCATTGCGTTTGAAAAAATGCCACTGGCCATATTTCTTGCTGGTGATCAGACCCGCGCGTTGCAGAGTGGCCAGATGTGCCGAAACGGTGGACTGCGACAGACCGGCGCGTTGGTCGATCTGACCTGCGCATACTCCGTTCTCCAGCGAGTGATCCTGATCGGGGAAGCAGGTGTAAGGGTCCTTGAGCCAGACCAGAATCTGGCGACGAACCGGGTGGGCCAGGGCTTTTATTATGTCGTCGAGGTCGATAGGCATGTCGTTCTCAATCTGCGAGCAGCGGTATATCGGAAGGGGTGAACTTTATATCGATAAATCGCGATATACAAATATAAATAGGTGCTAAGCATGGCCTAAATGGATATAACGAGTTGTATCAATAGATAGCGCGGACCCTGTGGGACGGATTTCTCCGCGATGGTGGCTTTACAGGCGCCACCAATGTGGTGAATGTACTGACGTCTCGCGGATAAATCCGCTCCCACAGGTTGCGCCATACGCTGATGAATTACCTTGCACACCTCCATCTGGGCGGTCAGACATCCGCGCAACTGCTGGGCAGCCTGTACGGCGATTTCGTCAAAGGGCTGTTGCCGGGGCGCTTTCCTGCGGACATTGAAGACGCCATCCGCCTGCATCGACGCATTGATGCGTTCACGGATGCTCATCCCCTCATCAAGCAGGCCGTGGCCCGCTTTCCAACCGAGCGTCGGCGTTACGCCGGCATCGTGATCGACGTGTTCTTCGATCACTGCCTGGCGCGGGATTGGGCGCGATACTCCGATATGCCGCTGCAGGCTTTCACTCAGAAGGTCTACCGAGTTCTGGCTCACGAACCGGCCTTGCCTGAACGCCTGGCGATGATCGCCCCGCGCATGGCCGCGCAGGACTGGCTGGGTTCGTATGTGGATTTCGACTCGGTGGGCGAGGCGCTTGCGGGTATTTCCCGACGCCTGTCACGCCCCGAGGGACTGGCAGGCGCCATGCAGGAATTGCGTGGGCTGTATCAGCCATTGAGCAAAGACTTTCGCGAGTTCTATCCACAGCTGCAGGCATTCGCCGTTGGCGAACAGCCGACGCAAGTGTGAGAGCAGGTCGTCGTCACCGCCCTTAAGCGTTGGTGATGCTTGCGTGACAGGGCGCTTAGATTCGTGCCGAACGTACTCATTTGCCCGCGGTCTGACAGCCGGACAGGTTGCCTATTCGCGCCGCTGGAGTTCTCATGCCCTCTTTCATCCGTCTATTGCTGGCTTCGCTCGCCGTCCTGGCATTGCCTGCTCAGGCGAATTGGTATCTGGATAATGAGTCGTCACGCCTGTCGTTCATCTCCACCAAAAATGCGGACGTCTGCGAGGTGCATCGCTTCCTCACCATGCACGGCAAGGTCGACCCCAAGGGCGTGGCCGAGGTAGCGGTCGAGCTGGATTCAGTGAGCACAGGCATCCCGCTGCGTGATGAGCGTTTGCGCAGGCAGCTGTTCGATATCAAGCAATTTCCCGAGGCGCGGATCACGGCGCAACTGGACATGCGTCCGATCAATGCCCTGGCACCGGGAGCGCAGCTGGAACTGCGTCTGCCGCTGAAAGTGCAACTGCACGGCCAGTCGCAGAGCTACAGCGCCGAGTTGTTGGCGACGCGGCTGGACGACAAACGCTTTCAGGTTGTCACGCTTGAGCCATTGGTGCTGCACGCCGAAGACTTCGGCCTGCTCCCGGGGCTTGAAGGTTTACGTCAGATGGCCGGTCTTAGCGCAATCAGTTTTTCAGTGCCTGTTGGCGCCGTGCTGATTTTCACGGCGCGCTGAGCATGAGAGGCGCGATCTTTCCGTGGCGTGGAGACAACCATTTCAATTTGCTGATCGACGGGCCGGCGTTCTTCCCGCGCATGATTGCCGCCATCGAGGCGGCGCAGCAGCAGGTGGAACTGGAGCTGTATCTGGTCGAGGCGGGCACTTGCGCCGAAGCGGTGGTGCAGGCGTTGGTGAATGCGGCCAGGCGCGGAATCATCGTGCGCTGCCTGTTCGATGATTTCGGCTCGCTGGCGTTCACCTTGAACCTGCGCACACGCTTGACGGAGGCGGGGGTGATTTTACGCTTCTACAACCGCGTGCATTGGCGGCGAGGCATCCGCAACTTCTATCGCGATCACCGCAAGCTGTTGTTGGTGGACAAACAGTTGGCGGTGGTCGGCGGCACGGGTGTGACCGACGAATTCTGGCAACCGGAACAAGAGCGCAGCCAATGGCACGAAGTTATGGTGGAAATTCGCGGCCCGCTGGTGCTCGACTGGCAAGCACTGTTCGACCGCCAGTTTCACGCCAACCCTCGCCGCCGTGCATGGCGCCCTGCGGAAAACTTCGGCCTGCCGCGATTACCGAGAACGCCGGTCAGCGGCAATGGACTGGGCCGGGTCGCCTACGCAGACTCACGCCAGCATCGCGACATCCTGCAATCGCTGGTGCGTTCCCTGAACACGGGCAGCAAGCGCATCTGGCTGGCGACCCCTTATTTTCTGCCGACCTGGAAAATTCGCCGCGCCTTGCGCAGGGCAGCCTCACGCGGGGTCGACGTGCGCCTGCTGTTGACCGGTCCGCGCACCGATCACCCTTCCGTGCGCTACGCCGGCCATCGGTATTACCCACGCCTGCTCAAGGCCGGGGTGAAAATCTTCGAATACCAGCCGTGTTTTCTGCATCTGAAGATGGTGCTGGTGGACGATTGGGTCAGCGTTGGCTCGTGCAACTTCGATCACTGGAACCTGCGCTTCAATCTCGAAGCGAACCTTGAAGCGATGGACCCTGCGTTGACCCTGGCCGTGCGCGACAGCTTCGAGCGCGACTTTCTGGTCAGCAGCGAGGTCAGCCTCGACAACTGGCGTTCGCGTCCGCTGTGGCGAAGGGTTCAGCAGCGCCTGTGGGGTTGGGTAGACCGGTTGGTGGTCAATCTGCTGGATCGTCGGGGCTGATTGTTACACTGCGGATCCGTAGCCCCAAGCCTGCAGGCCCCCGCATCGGTGAATCTTGATCTGCTGCGCGCTATGGATAGATGATCGGCCATCGAACGCGGACAATAAAAAGCCCGGCACGCGGGCCGGGCTTCGGTAACTGACAAGGAATGCTTACTGCACTTCCACCGCCAGGCTGTCACTGATCTTCTTCTGCCAGATGGCAGGACCGGTAATGTGAACCGACTCGCCTTTGCTGTCCACGGCGACGGTAACCGGCATGTCCTTGACTTCGAACTCGTAGATCGCTTCCATGCCCAATTCAGGGAATGCCAGGACCTGTGATTTCTTGATCGCTTGCGCCACGAGGTAAGCCGCGCCGCCGACGGCCATCAGGTAAACAGCCTTGCAGTCCTTGATCGCCTCTATGGCGGTAGGACCGCGCTCCGATTTGCCGATCATGCCCAACAGGCCGGTCTGCTCGAGGATCTGGCGGGTGAATTTGTCCATGCGGGTGGCGGTGGTCGGACCGGCAGGGCCTACCACTTCGTCACCGACCGGATCGACCGGGCCGACGTAATAAATGAAGCGACCTTTCAGATCGACAGGCAGGGTCTCGCCCTTGTTCAGCATCTCGACCATGCGCTTGTGCGCGGCGTCGCGGCCGGTGAGCATCTTGCCGTTGAGCAGGACGGTTTCGCCCGGCTTCCAGCTTTGCACGTCTTCCGGGGTCAGGGTGTCGAGGTTGACACGGCGAGCCGACGGACCTGCTTCCCAGACGATTTCCGGGTAGGCGTCCAGCGGCGGCGCTTCCAGCGAAGCCGGGCCGGAACCGTCGAGCACGAAATGCGCGTGACGGGTCGCGGCGCAATTGGGGATCATGCACACCGGCAGCGAGGCGGCGTGGGTCGGGTAATCCATGATCTTCACGTCGAGCACAGTGGTCAGGCCGCCCAGGCCCTGAGCACCGATGCCCAGCTGGTTGACCTTTTCGAACAGCTCCAGACGCATTTCTTCCAGACGGTTCGACGGGCCGCGCGCCTTGAGCTCGTGGATGTCGATGGAATCCATCAGGACTTCCTTGGCCATCACCGCAGCCTTCTCGGCGGTACCACCGATACCGATGCCGAGCATCCCTGGCGGGCACCAGCCAGCGCCCATGGTCGGAACGGTTTTCAGCACCCAGTCGACGATCGAATCGGACGGGTTGAGCATCGCCATCTTCGATTTGTTTTCCGAGCCGCCGCCTTTGGCCGCCACGTCCACCTCTACGGTATTACCCGGCACGATGGAGTAGTGGATGACCGCCGGGGTGTTGTCCTTGGTGTTTTTGCGAGCGCCCGCCGGGTCGGCGAGGATCGAGGCACGCAGAACGTTTTCCGGCAGATTGTAGGCGCGACGCACGCCTTCGTTGATCATGTCGTCCAGGCCCATGGTCGCACCATCCCAGCGTACGTCCATGCCCACGCGAACGAAAACGGTGACGATGCCGGTGTCCTGGCAGATCGGACGATGACCGGTGGCGCACATGCGCGAGTTGATGAGGATCTGAGCCATCGAGTCGCGCGCGGCGGGCGATTCTTCGCGCAGGTAGGCCTCGTGCATTGCCTGAATGAAATCGACGGGGTGGTAATAGGAGATGAACTGCAGGGCGTCGGCGACGCTCTGTATCAGGTCATCCTGCTTGATCACGGTCATGGACGTTCTCCTCTATCAGGCGGGAACATTTATAGGGCGGTTTGCGCAACAAGCGTCGGGCCTGGACGCAAACGGCCATCGGCTCGGCCACCGCTCAGGCGCAGCGGCAGGAAAAAGGCGCGGCAGTATACCGCGTGGTTGACGGCGCGACACCCTGGCGCGGGTAAACATTGGTCCAGGCGTGCCGAGCCGACCTCCAGTACGCGAGTGGTGCAAGGGTTTGTCCTGCACATTGGCGTCAGGCGGCCTCAAAAGTGTCCGAGGGACGGTTGTCGAGCCGATTTCTTTACCCCCACCATTGACACCACATGCGTTGGCGAATGGTCCCGTTTCCACTACATTGGGCACCTTGCCAGATGATTGAAGTGCTTCTCGTCGATATGTACGGGATGCAAGACCGGCCAGCGATGCGACGCAGATCCACCCCGCCGGACAGGACGACCTTTACCCGATGATGAACCAACTCCATATAGACGGATCTATCCAGCGCCTGCGGTTCAAGCGCTTCGCGCTGGCAGCGGGTACGTACATGCTGCTGATCGCCCTGGTCTGGGTGACTTACTGCGCCGGTTACTACTACACCAATTTTTTCGGATTGTGGCTGACCACCGTGCTGGTGCTGCTGTCTCAGGGCGTGCTGAGCCTGGTGTTCTTCGGCGAGCACAACAAGCGCTTCAAGGACCCGAGCCTCACCGAGTTCCAGGTGCTCCTGGGCCTTGGCTGGCAAACCTTTGTGCTCGCTCATCTGGAGTCGGCCAGAGGCATTTTCATGGTGCTGTATGTGCTGGTGCTGCTATTTGGACTGTTTCATCTGCCGCCGAAGGTGTTCACCCGCTGCGCCGGCCTCGCGTTGCTCGGTTTCACCGGGCTAAACCTGTGGGATGCATTTGAGGATCAACTGGCCGATCCAGGCCTGGCTGCCCTGCAGACGTGCGCGCTGTTTATCGTGCTGGGCTGGCTGTGCCTGTACGCACGCTTCGTGCAAAGTTCGCGTCAGCGCATGCACCAGCATCGCATCACCTTGCAGGCGCATCAGGAGACCTTGCGCGGGATGATGTTTCAGCTTGAAGAACTGGCTTCCACCGACGAGCTGACCAACCTCTATAACCGTCGTCACTTTTTGCGTCTGGCCACCCGCGAACTGGAAACCATGGACGGCTCTTACACCGAGGGCCTGGCCTTGATCGACATGGACCATTTCAAGCGGGTCAATGACCTGCTGGGGCATGCCGCGGGTGACCGGGTGTTGCAAGTGTTCGCCGCGACTGCGACCGAGTGCCTGCGCTCGGACGACATTCTTGCGCGTTATGGCGGCGAGGAGTTTGTCCTGCTGATCCCTCGCTGCACGCGAAGCCAGTTGATCGATTGCTGCGAACGTGTGCGGCTTGCCTTTGAGCAGGTGACGATTCCCGAGTTGCCAGGGCTGGCGCTGAGTCTGTCGGTTGGCATGACGCTTATCGAGCGCGGTGACGACATGGACCGTGCGCTGCAGCGGGCCGATCTGGCGCTGTACCGTGCCAAGCATCATGGGCGCAATTGCTGTCACGGGGCATGGGATTACGCCGATGCCTGACCTGCGCGCGGGCGAGCGGCAATGGTCCGTAACCCCCGGCTGCAATCTGCTCGATGCTTTAAACGACGCAGGACTGTCGGTGCCCTACAGTTGCAGGGCCGGCAGTTGCCATGCCTGTCTGGTGCGATGCACGCACGGCGAGCCCTTGGACCTGTTGCCTGAGGCGCTGAACGCCGTTCAGCGCGAGCAGGGCTGGCGCTTGGCTTGCCAGTGCCGGGTGATGGACAACTTGAGCGTGGAAGTCTTCGATCCACTGCGCGACGGTACTCCAGCCCGCGTCAGTGGTTGCGACTGGCTGAGCCCTTCGGTGTTGCGACTGCGTCTGGAGCCACAGCGTGGGCTGCGTTATCGCGCCGGGCAGCATCTGGTGCTGTGGACTGCAAATGGCGTGGCGCGTCCTTACTCATTGGCGAGTCTGCCGGGCGAGGACGGATTTCTGGAGTTTCACATCGACTGCATCAGGCCCGGCGCTTTCGCAGACGTGGCCCGCACCTTGAAGCCCGGTGACGCGATTGGCTTGGGAGAATTGCGTGGCGGCGCTCTTTACTACGATCCCGACTGGCAGGATCGACCGCTCTGGCTGTTTGCTTCTGGCACGGGTTTGGGACCTCTGTGGGGCGTGCTGCGTGAGGCCTTGCGGCAAGGGCACCAAGCGCCGATACGATTGATACACCTGGCCCGCGAGCATTACCTGGCCGCGCCCTTGCAGGCGCTGGCTGCCCGGCATGCACAGCTTCAAGTCGAGTTGATGGACCCTCAGGCCTTTCAAACCGCGCTTAGCGGCCTGCGTCTCACCTCTCGCCAGACCATCGCCCTCGTCTGTGGGGCTCCCGAGGCGGTCGAGGGCTTCTCCAGGCGGCTATTCATCGCCGGTTTGCCCCGTGGCCAGTTGCTGGCGGATGTGTTTCTGGAGAAAGCCTGAGCAACACACTGGCAGATACAAAAAAGCCCCGAACGCTTACGAGCCGGGGCTTTTTAATCGCTGCTAGGTGTTAAACGATCGGGTCGCCAACGTGCAGGATTTTCATGCCATTGGTGCCACCGATGGTGTGGTAGCTGTCGCCCTTGGTCAGAATGACCCAGTCACCTTGCTCGACCAGGCCGCGCTTGACCAATTCGTCCACAGCCGATTGGCTGACCTGACCCGCAGGCAAGGAAGCCGGATCGAACGGAATGGTGTAGACGCCACGGAACATGGCCGCGCGCGCTTGGGTCCCGCGGTGCGGAGAGAACGCGTAAATCGGCACCGAGGAGCGAATGCGCGACATGATCAGCGGGGTGTAACCGCTTTCGGTCAGTGCAATGATCGCTTTCACGCCAGGGAAGTGGTTGGCGGTGTACATGGCCGCCAAAGCGATGCTCTCGTCACAACGGGTGAACGAGTGGCCGATACGGTGGCTAGACGTCTTGCCGGTTGGATGACGTTCGGCACCGACGCAAATACGCGCCATGGCTTCGACCGCTTCAACCGGGTAGGAGCCGGCAGCACTTTCTGCAGACAGCATCACGGCGTCGGTGTAGTCGAGCACGGCGTTGGCCACGTCGGACACTTCGGCGCGGGTCGGCATTGGGCTTGAAATCATCGACTCCATCATCTGTGTGGCGACGATTACCGCTTTGTTGTGACGACGTGCGTGCAGGATGATTTTCTTCTGGATGCCCACCAGTTCAGCGTCGCCGATCTCCACACCCAAGTCACCACGGGCAACCATGACCGCGTCGCTGGCGCGAATCAGGGCGTCCAGCGTTTCATCGTTGGCAACGGCTTCGGCGCGTTCGATTTTCGCCACCAGCCATGCAGTGCTGCCTGCTTCGTCACGCAGTTGGCGAGCGTATTCCATGTCGGCAGCGTCGCGCGGGAAGGAAACGGCGAGGTAATCCAGGTCCATTTCGGCAGCGAGCTTGATGTCTTGCTTGTCTTTCTCGGTCAGGGCTGGCGCAGTCAGGCCACCACCGCGACGGTTGATGCCTTTGTGGTCCGAGAGCGGGCCACCGATGGTGACGGTGCAGTGCAGGGCGTCGGCGGTCTGCGTGTCTACGCGCATGACCACACGTCCGTCGTCGAGCAGCAGTTCGTCGCCTACGCCACAATCCTTGACCAGATCGGGATAGTCGATCCCGACGATTTCCTGGGTGCCTTCCGTCAGAGGATGACTGGTAGAGAAAGTGAACTTGTCACCGACTTTCAGTTCGATCTTCTTGTTGACGAACTTGGCAATACGAATTTTCGGGCCTTGCAGGTCACCCAGTAACGCAACGAAGCGGCCGTTTCTGGCAGCGATATCGCGGATCAGCTTCGCTCGAGCCTTGTGCTCGTCAGGCGTGCCGTGGGAGAAATTCAGGCGGGCAACGTCCAGGCCGGCAAGAATCAGCTTCTCGATGACTTCTGGCGAATTACTTGCTGGGCCTAGTGTGGCTACGATTTTGGTGCGGCGAACGGACATGCACAAACTCCTTAAATGAAGCGCAGCGAGAGGCTACTACTGTATTGCTCTGTAGTCATTGTTCCTTTGCACTACGTGTGGGCTCCCAAACCGGCAATCGGCCCGGTACAGGCGGACGGACGGCACCTCAATCGCGCTTGAAGAAATCCTGAAAACCGCCGATACAGAGCAGAGCACAGGAGACTCTCATGCGAATCGTGATGATATTAGTGGCGCTGGCAGCCTTGGGTGGCTGCACCCGCTGGGCAATGAACAGCCATCTGGACAATGCCAACCGCGCCTACGCCAAAGGCGACTGCGATGCGGTGATGTACAACCTGTCGAAAGTCGATCGCGAAAGCCGTGCGCGCCGCTATGTACAACCGGAAGTTTCGATGCTGCGTGGGCAGTGCCTCGAACGCCAGAAATTATATGTCGATGCCGCGCAGACCTACCAATTCATCATTTCCCAGTATCCGTACAGTGAATACGCATTCAGGGCACAGGCGCGCCTGGACACATTGCGTCAGTTGGGTCATGACAATGTTGCGCGTCCGGCGGTAACCAGGCCTGCCCCGCTTTGACTACCCTCGCTTGGATAGACGGTCTCTTTTTTGAGTGGTCTTTGTAAATGGTTGAGCTAATCTGCAATCGGTAGGGACCTAAATGTTTCCTCACAGACGTGGCGAAGGGTGCTCCGGTTTTCGAACGCAGTGATCATCGAGTTCGGATGATTAACCTGAGATCGAAACCGATTAGGTGACTTCGATTATGGATGGTGAGTCAGATGAGGGCCCTGTTGTAACCAACAAGCGGATTCGATCGTTCGGCGACTGTGTCTCACGCATCGAACCCCTTTGCATTAGCAAGGCCATGCTCAATGGTCATTCGAGGACCCATGTCCAATGCTCAACGAAAGACGAATCGAGCGTCATCAGCTCCCGTATTACCTTCAGGTATTCAACCGGTACACCGACAAGCCGCTGGCTTGCCTTGGAAATGTTTCCGAGCAGGGACTCATGTTGATCAGCAATTTGCCGATTTTGGTCGGCGCGGATTTTCAGCTCAGGCTCAAGGTGCCGGACGATAAGAACGGGCTCTATAACATCGACATCAATGCCAGTTGCCTGTGGTGCCAGGAAGATGAAACGCCGGGCGTATACGATTCTGGCTTCAAGCTACAAGCGGCACCGGCCGAGTACTTCCATCTGATTCAGGCGTTGCAGCGTTATTTCAGCTTCTATTCATTGGAGGCTTCTGCGTAAGCACGGCACCTTTTACAAGGTGCCCGCTTTTTTCCAGCTCAGATAACGGCTCACCAATTGAGGTCCCAACTCGGCAGGCCGAACATCCAGCACCGGTATGCCGTGCGCAGTAAGGCGCTCATGCAGACTGGCGCGGGCATTGAGAAAATCTACGGTGCCGCAGTAATCCAGCGCTTGCTGCCAGGTCTGTACAGGCGCTTGCCGCACCTCATCCAGCACTTCTTCACGAAGGCTGGCGACCAGCACCCTGTGGTGACGGCTCAAGCGTTTGACGGCGCCGAGCAGGTCTTCATCATCTTCGTCGCGAAGGTTGGTCACCAGCACGACCAGTGCCCGACGCTTTTGCCGGATCAGCAATTGACGGATTGCCCCGCTATAGTCGGCGGGCCGTTGCGTGCTGTTGAGGTCGTAGACGTGATTGAGCAACACATTGAGCTGGGCGGCGCCTTTGACCGGAGCGAGATGCCGGTCCTTTTGCGCAGCGAAAGTCGATACACCCACTGCGTCGCCTTGCCGAAGCGCGACGTAGCCCAGCAGCAGGCAGGCATTGAGGGCATGATCGAAGTGGGTCAGTTCGCCATCCTGACTGCGCATCCGGCGCCCGCAGTCGAGTGCGAACACGATCTGCTGATCACGTTCGTCCTGATACTCCCTGGCAATTGGCGTACGCTGGCGAGCGGTGGCTTTCCAGTCGATCTGTCGCAGGCTGTCGCCTTCTCGAAATTCACGCAGCTGGTTGAATTCCAGACCGAGACCGCGTCGCTGGCGCTGACGGATACCGATCCGACTGAGCCAGTTATCCACCGCAAGCAGTTGCCCATTGTGCAGCCTTGCGAAGTCCGGGTAGACCCTTGCTGAGCTGAACACGGGTAAGTACCGTCGCGACAGCCACAAGCGCAGCGGGCTGCGCAGCTGGATTTCGATCCGCTCGAACGTAAAGAGCCCTCGGCTTGTCGGACGCAGGCGGTAAGTCAACTGAGCATTGCGCTGGGGGCGCAGGACCGTGTCCTGAGTCAGGTATTCAACGTCGCAATGGTTGCCTGGGCCTTGAGGGCCATGATCGATGAGAGCCAGCGCCACACTGCGGCGCAAATCGTGTTCAAGCGTTAGGCGGACTTCGCACCAGCGTCCCAGGGCCAGGCTGCCGGGCAAGTGACGCTGCACACGAGGCGAGCGCAGGCGCCACAACCATAATGCGTCCAACAGGCCCAGAGCGCCGATCACGCAAACCAACGCCCAGAATACGCCGTCGAGTCTGGCGATTGGCCCGCGGTTCAGCGCCTGGAATATGCCAAGCACTGTGGCAAAGGCTGTCAGGGTAGCGAGCCACCATAGCAATCGTTTTGACGGCTTGAGCAGTTGTTTCATTGGCGTGGCGCCGGAACCTGATCAAGCAGTTGTTTGAGGACCTGGTCCACCGACCTGCCTTCGATATCAAGTTCCGGCGATAGCCTGACCCGATGGCGTAATACGGCCAGCGCACAATTTTTGATGTCGTCGGGGAGGACGAACTCGCCACCGCGCAGCAGAGCCCGGGCGCGACCGCCACGTACCAGGGCGATCGAAGCACGAGGCCCGGCGCCCAAGGTCAAACCTGGCCAGGTACGAGTGGCGCGAGACAGCCTCACGGCATAGTCAAGCACCTGTCCATCCACCGGCAGGTCGCTGGCAATGCGTTGCAGCGCCTGAACATCCTTGGCCTGCATCAGCGTGCGCAATGGGTGAACCTCGAGCATGTCCGAACGTGTGGAGCGGGTCACCTGACGCACCATCTCCAGCTCTTGCTCGGCGTCCGGATAATCCATGCGCAGCTTGAGCATGAAGCGATCCAGTTCAGCTTCAGGCAGCGGGTAGGTGCCTTCCTGTTCGATAGGGTTCTGCGTCGCCAGCACCATGAAGGGCTGCGGGACGGGCAGGGCGCGACCCTCGAGGGTGACTTGTCGCTCCTGCATGGCTTCCAGCAACGCCGCCTGGGTTTTTGCGGGCGCTCGGTTGATCTCGTCGGCCAGCAGGAGGTTGGTGAACAAGGGGCCTTTGCGCAGCTTGAACTGCTCGCTCTGCATGTCGTAGACGGCATGACCGGTGACATCGCTGGGCATCAGATCGGGGGTGAACTGGATGCGCGCGAACTCTCCGCCAAAGCAACGTGCCAGCGCCCGCACCAGCAATGTCTTGCCCAGACCTGGTACCCCTTCGAGAAGAACATGCCCGCCGCCGATCAAGGCCGTCAGCACATCGTCGATCACCGCATTCTGGCCGATCACTGCTTTTTGCAGTTCATGACGCACGGCCTGGGCCAAATGAATTGCGCGCTGCCGTTGCTGGGCCGGATTGTTGGCAGGGGCTGCAGCGGTATTGCTGATTTTAGGCTTGGTCTGGTCTGGTAGACCGGGCTGCCCGGTGTGCTCCTGATCATGATCCGAGCTGCTCGACTGTGGGGTCGGATGATCGCTCATAAGGCATTCCTGAGGGTTTGCAGGTAGGCAACCTGACGGGTGAATTCGGTACTGGACAGGCGCTCTTCAACACGCGGACGCAGTGCTTGCCCGATATGGGTGGTGGATTGGCGGGTGATACGTGCCAGTGTCTGCCATTGTTCGGCCACCGGCAGCGCATCGAAGCCCGGGTGACGCTGCCGGGCGCGCCGCAAAATGTCTTGCTGCAGCGCCCGCAGTAATGCGTGTTGCCCGCTGCGCCGCAGCATGAAATCCGCACTGGCACGCAGGTGTTCGCGCAACTGGCGTCGAGCACGCGTAGCCTCCGGCTGCAGCGGACCCTGCCGCATGCCGTGATGCCAGAGTCCGGCAGCGGTACACAGTGCAAGCGTCAGCAAGGCCTGAGGGAAATACTTCCACAGCCGGCTGAACAGATCGGTGTGATCGGTTCGCAGCTGCATGGTCACTACGCTGCCCTGGCTCAGGTACCACAGCAGCCACGCATTGTCGTACTTGTCGATGGCGTGTGTTTTCCACAGGTCGGCGTCGGTCACTATCGTCACCAAACCCTCACCGTAAACCATCTGCAGCAGGTGGGTGGCGTCGGCGCTGTTGGCCCATGACAGCGCATGGTCCTGCGGGTCGTCCAAGTGAAAATCCGTATCGAAGCTCATGTAGGCCGGATCGTTTTCGTTCTGCACGTAAAGGCGGGTCAGTTCCGGCCAGCGCGTTTGAGCCGCCTCGATCTCCGGCGCATTCATGGGAATGACTGGCTTGGTCTGCTCGCGCTCGCGCCGCCGGTCCTGTTCGCGCAGGTCGTGAGCCATGAACTGGTGGATCTGCAATTGATCGAGCAGCAGGTCGCCACTTTGCCCTTTTGTCTCATCCCACACCTGTTCTGCCACAAACAGGAGTCGCCCACCCTTACGGACCCAGCTCAACAGCTGCGACACTTCAGCTGGCGTCATGCGCTTGCGGGTGTCCAGCAGCATCAGAGTCTGGGTTTGCTGACTCGTGTCGGGCAGGGTGTCGAGCGCTTGAATAACCCTGACTGAGACCCCGCGCTGGCGCAGAAACGTCTCGGCTGCCAAATAAGGGTTGGCCCGCACTTCGGGAGACGGACCTTGATCGACCCTCTCTTCGTAACGCTCCAGATGCTTGATCAACGGCACGCCAGCCCCTGCGATGCCGAGCAATACCAGGGCGACAACCACGATCCAGACCCGGCGACTCAAGTCGACGCCCCGCTTGCGAGCAGCTGTCGCCAGCCTTCACACAGGTTTTTCTGCACGTCCCGGGCAGGCAGCTCATGACCGTAGGCCAGCCTCTGCCAGTGACGGGTGAGTTCCTGGGCGAAGTCATGCAGTGGTGGCTGGTTCAGCGCGGCAACCCGCTCCAGTACCTGTCCTTCGGTGTCAGCATTCCTCAGAGGCAACTGGTAGTCCGTGAGCAGGCGATTGAGCAATGCGCGATAGAGCAGGCTCAGCGCCTCTCGTGGTGATTCTGACCAAAGCCTTTCTGCTGCACTGGCGACGTCGTCCGGCAGACTCTTTGCGTCCACTTGCAGGCCGAAAAGCTGCCGGGGAGCGTCGTGCAGGGCCTGTGGCTTGTGTTTATCCCTGCTGACGAAGGTGCTGAACCAGGTCCGATAGCGGCAGGCGATCCAGCCCACAGCCAGGGTGATCAATCCCCAGAGGAAGGCTTCGAAGACCGTTGCCAGGGTCTTGCCGGTGTTCAGCAGACTGACCATCACTCTGGCGAGCCACTGAGGTGTAACGCCTGTTTTGTCCGTTTTCTTGTTTGCTTCGGGGGTCTGATCGGGCAAGCGCCATCCGGAAACGGCCTTGGGATTCTTGAACGGGGGGCTGGCCAGTACAGCCTTGATTGTGCTTCGCGAGGCCTCACTGGTTAGTGGTTGGGTCAGCAGCCGCGCAGCGTCAGGCGCTGCCAGGTGTTCTTCTGTCTGTGGCAAGTCCAGCGGCGGTAGGGGACAACTGTGATTCGACTCGTCAGCAGCAGTATCGTCGGCCATGACGGTCTGCGGCGCGAAGCCGAAAATAAGCGAAGTGCCTAGCAGCAGAGCATAAGCGCTGCCGATCACCCGCTGGCGAAGGCGCCGGAACGTCAGTTCGATGTCCCAGGCCTCAAGGGTCGTGCGACGGTTGAGGTACAGCGCGAACCCGCATGACACGTAGATCGGTCCCCACAGAATGAGGACCAGCGCGTAAAAGGCATTGTTCAGATGCTCCAGCCACTTCCAGCCGCCTCTGGTTTGCAGCAGGCTGCGCCACGACCAGTCGAGCTCGACCTGTTGCGGAATGAACGCATAGAACAGCAGTACAAGACTCATTCCGAAACATATCTCGAGGGTACTGCCCAACGAGGTCAGGCAGCGCGCCACCCTCAGGTTGTCCTGACCAAGATGCGCAATACGTTGCGCTCTGAGCGGTCCGTCCAGTCGCTCAAGTTGCTGGACAGGCAGAATGAAACTGCGGCTGAGGCTAAACCGACGCCAGGTGAGGCTGGCGAGCAATTGCGGTTTGAGGATACGAGGCCAGGCTTTCAACGCCCCCTTGAGCGAGGGTGGAGCACCGAATAGCGCCTGGGACAGGATCAAGAGCGGCAGTCTCTCGTAGGCCGGCTTCAGCCACCAGAACAGCAGGACTGCCAGGGGCGGGTGATCCCATAACACTACCGTGAGCAGTAGAAAAACAGGCAGCGTGACGAGCGCCCAGCTGGTCATCAGCAGGCGTCGATGCTGACGTGCCAGCAGAACGCCGAGGTCAACCGCCTCCCAGGGGTTGCGCGGGCGGATCTCTACTTGGGCTTCAGTCAGGCGCATGAGCGATACGTCCGGCGAAGATCAGGTAAGCGGCGACCAGCGCCCAGAGTGCGGCACCGACCAGGTATTTGGTGGTCGCGTGCGGCCAGGTCATGGACGACCAATAGGCTTCTATAAAGGCAGCGATCAGCAGAAACATCGTCACGCCGCCAACCAGACGCACGCTGGTTCTGGCAGCCACCCGCAGCGCTTCGCCGCGGCGTTGCGAGCCGGGCTTCAACAATGCCCAGCCAAGTTTCAGGCCAGCGGCGCCCGCCAGGTCGATGGCGGTCAGTTCGAAAGCACCATGGCCGACTACGAACGGCCAGAAGGTCTTGCCGAAGCCGATATCAGTCAAGTGGCCTGCCACGGCGCCGATCATCAGACCGTTGAACAGCAGGAAGAACAGGCTGCCCAGACCGTACAGCAGCCCGCTGGCGAAGGTCTGAAAGGCGATGCCGATGTTGTGCATGATGTAGTAGCCGAACATGAGCCAGTCGGTGCTCGCTCCACGTTCGGCCGCCTGGCCGATGCGGCTCGCAGCGGGGTCGTACATGCTTTCCATTTCGGCCACTTGAGCGGGGCTGACAATGCTGTAGATCAGGTCGGGATAGACATAGACCAGAAGTCCCATGACGATCAGGCTGCCGAAGAACAGCAGGCCCGCAAGCGCCACAAGACGCCACTCGGCGCGCACCAGCCGTGGAAAGTCCGCCAGCACGAAGCTGAGCAGTTGTGCCGCGAACGGGCTGCGATGGCGATACAACTGCTGATGACCGCGCATGGCCAACTGATGCAACGGTTCGATCAGGTAGCTGCTGTAGCCGCGCTCTTGTGCCAGCGCCAGGTGCTGGCAGATCTGCCGGTATGTCTGGGTAAAGCCTTCGCCCGCTTCATTCTTGCGTCGACTTCGTTCCAGCGTTTCCAGGCGCTCGGCGAATCGTTCCCACTCATCCTGATGGTGGAGTTCGAACTGGCTCTGCTTCATATGGACCACCGCTTCATGCCGAATCCGCCAATCCACAGGCGATGCCGTTCAGTTGACCCACCGCCTGTTCGGGCCGCGAGTGTGCCGACATCTGCAAAGGGGCGACAAGGATGCCTGCCAGTTCCTGCGCGCGTTCCGCTGAGAGCCTGCCCTGCCGCTCGGCGAAGGACAGTACTGCGTGCTGTTCCTCCAGCGTCAGCGCCAGCGCCACGGTCAGGGCAGGCACTTTTGGCAACACCGGGCGCGACGCCGGCTCATGGCGGTAGATCACCAGTGTACCGGCCGCCAGGTCTCCCAGTCGTTTGAATGATGGATGCTGAAGACAGGCGAATGCACCTGTGCTGTATCCGAAAGGCAACATGTCGACGAATCGCAGCAGGTTGCGCAGCAGCGACGCGGACCAGCCAACCGGCGTGCCATCGTCGTGGACCACGCGCAGTCCCATGATCTGCTTGCCTGGGGTGCGCCCTTGATGGAGCACCTCAAACAACACCGCGTACCACCAATTGATGAGAAACAGCGCCAACGCGAACAGGCCACTGCCGAATTCGCCAAGCGCATTGAGCAGGAAGGACAGCGCTAACAGCAATGCGCCGCGAATCATCAGGTCGATGGCGAACGCCAATGATCGTGACAGCAATCCCGCCGGGCGAAGCATCAAATTGATGCCTTCCGGGGTTTCCATACGGATGCGGGTGTCCAGGGGAGCAGGCTGCATAGCATTCCTTGGCCAGGCTTGCGAAGAGGACATTGTCGGGAGGGGACGCCGGAAAATAAAGCCTGATGCTAGCCACCGCAGCAATGCTAAGCAACCGGATGATTGAGATGGTTGATGTGGGAAACGTCTTGACACAGTTTTACAGCGCGAGCGAGCAATCGGGGCCGGGCATCCCATCTGTTAGACTGCGCCGGTCTTTTGTTCAGGATCAGCCCGTGACTTCCAGCATCTTCTGGTACGACTACGAAACCACCGGGATCAATCCGCGAAACGACCGACCGCTACAGGTGGCCGGGATTCGTACTGACGATCAGCTCAATGAGATCGCCGCCCCGGTCAATCTGTATTGCCAACCCAGCGATGACATACTGCCGCATCCCGCAGCGTGCCTCGTCACCGGGATCACGCCCGAGCGGCTGGCAGAAAAAGGCTTGTGTGAAGCGGACTTCATGACGCGTGTGCATGCCGAGCTGTCACAGCCCGGCACCTGCGGCGCTGGCTACAATACGCTGCGATTCGATGACGAGTTGACTCGCTACAGCCTTTATCGCAACTTTTTCGATCCATACGCAAGAGAATGGCAGGGAGGCAATAGCCGCTGGGATTTGATCGATGTCGTGCGTACCGCCTATGCGCTGCGGCCCGAAGGGATAGTCTGGCCCGAGGAGGAAGGGCGTGTCACGCTGAAACTCGAACGACTGACCGCCGCCAACGGTATTGATCACGGTCAGGCTCACGATGCGCTTTGCGATGTACGTGCAACCATTGCACTGGCACGTCTGGTCCGTGACAAACAACCCAAGCTTTACGACTATCTTTTTCAGCTACGCACTAAGCAGAAGGTCCAGGACCAGATTCGTCTACTGCAGCCACTGGTGCATATATCCGGTCGCTTTTCTGCCGCGCGTAGTTATTTGAGCGTTGTACTGCCACTGGCCTGGCATCCAACGAATCGCAATGCGCTGATTGTATACGACCTGTTTCACGATCACAGCCCGTTACTGGATGAGGATGCAGAGACCCTTCGACAGCGTTTATATACCCGACGTGAGGATTTGCTCGACGGCCAGTTGCCGATTCCGCTCAAACTCCTCCATATAAATAAATGTCCGGTGGTCGCGCCGTTGAGCGTATTGCGCGAGGAAGATTGTCAACGGCTGCAGTTGGACCTGCCGGTCTACAAAGAGCGCGTCATGCGTATGAATGAAGGACAGGCGATCTGGCAGGAGAAGTTGAAAAAGGTTTATACCAGCGATGCATTTGCTGCCAGCGAGGACCCGGAGCAACAGTTGTATGACGGGTTTATTAATGACCGGGATCGTGGTCTTTGTGAGCAGGTTCGAACTCTGGAGCCGCAACAATTAGCCAGCGGAGCGTGGGTATTCGATGATTCACGGCTTCCGGAACTGTTGTTTCGCTACCGGGCGCGTAACTTTGCCGAGACCCTTAGCGTCACCGAACAGCAGCGCTGGTTAAGTTTCTGTCAGCAACGGCTGACTGATCCGCAGATGGGCGCGCCCAACACGCTCAAATCCTTCACCACAGCGTTGATAGCTCTCTCCCTGAACGCTACGCCGGAGCAGCTCAAGGTGCTTTCCCAGTGGCAGGATTATTCGCAGTTACTGCAACAGCGACTTGGCTTGTGAGTGCAATCTTTGAGCAAGAGATGTCAATAAAAAACGCCAGCATCTGCTGGCGTTTTTTAGGTCGCACATCACTGTACAACGGCCGTGGCACTTACCGGGCTATTAGCCCAGCAGAGTTGCCCAGCTCTCAACGTCGTTGCTGCCCCACTTGGCTTTCCACTCTTTCAGAGTTTTGTGGTTGCCGCCTTTGGTTTCGATGATTTCACCGTTGTGCGGGTTTTTGTACTGCTTAACCTTGCGCGCACGTTTGGTGACAGCAGGTTTGGCTGCAACGCCGCCACGGGGGGGCTTTACTTTGGAATCCGGATCCAGCAATGCGATGATGTCGCGCAGGGATTTCTGGTACTCGCCCATCAAGGTGCGCAGTTTGCCTTCGAACTCAAGTTCCTTTTGCAGTTTGTCGTCTTGTTGCAGATTCTGCAGACGGGCTTGCAGTTCTTTGATGGCTTCTTCTGTAGCGCGGTATTCGTTGATCAGGGACATGAGGGATACCTGTGTCGTGATGGGCAGGGTGTAATGACGCAATAATAGTCACAGCGTTAGCGCAAGTAAACATTTAAGAAATGTTTTATTTGTAGCATTTCGAAATAGCGTGACCGACAGTCGCAGGTCATCAAACAACTGTCTTGGCTGTGACGCTTAAAAACACCGCACCTATTTAGTCCTTTTATCGGGGCCGTGTTTTTCGAAAGGTCGCGGCGCGAGCAACAACGAAGCGATGGCGGTGAACGGGTCCGTTTTTTTCACCTCGTCGAATCAGTGCGAACGCGATACTGCACAGTCGCCGGGTAATCGCTAGAATAGCCGCCTTTGCGAAGTTCTGGAGTTTCCCCTCATGCGCACTTTTCGTCTGGTGATAGCTTGCCCGGACCGTGTAGGTATCGTTGCTAAAGTCAGTAACTTTCTGGCGTCCTACAATGGCTGGATTACCGAAGCGAGTCATCACTCTGACAATCTCAGCGGCTGGTTTTTCATGCGTCATGAAATGCGCGCCGACACCTTGCCTTTCGATCTGGAGGGCTTTCGCGAGGCATTCGCACCGATCGCCGAAGAGTTTTCGATGGATTGGCGTGTCACTGACTCCGATCAGAAGAAGCGGGTGGTGCTCATGGCCAGCCGTGAATCGCATTGTCTGGCGGATCTGTTGCACCGCTGGCACAGCGATGAACTGGATTGCGAAATTGCCTGTGTGATTTCCAATCATCAGGACCTGCGCAGCATGGTCGAATGGCACAACATCCCTTATTACCATGTTCCGGTAGACCCCAAGGACAAGGAACCTGCATTCGCCGAGGTGTCGCGTCTGGTCAAACACCATGAGGCCGATGTCGTGGTGCTGGCGCGCTACATGCAAATCCTGCCACCGCAGCTGTGCCGCGAGTATGCGCATCAGGTCATCAACATCCACCACAGCTTTCTGCCATCGTTCGTCGGCGCCAAGCCTTATCACCAAGCATCACTGCGCGGTGTGAAACTGATCGGAGCGACGTGCCATTACGTGACGGAAGAACTGGATGCCGGTCCGATCATCGAGCAGGACGTGGTGCGCGTCAGCCATCGCGACAGCATCGAGAACATGGTGCGTTTCGGTCGTGACGTCGAAAAGATGGTCCTGGCCCGAGGCTTGCGCGCGCATCTGGAAGACCGTGTGCTGGTGCACGATAACAAGACGGTAGTGTTTGACTAAGTTGCTTTACACCTTCTTGAGGGGAGTTGCTCATGATGCTAAGCCGCAGCACGCTGGCGCATGCACAGGCCTGTTCTTGAGCAAGCTTCCTCTCCCAGGAGGGTGTGAGCCCATGATTGCTGACTCGGGCCTTATCGGATGCGAAGCACTCACATGACCGACCCCCTCGACAAAGCCACTTCCAGCCCCCCGCCAACTTTGGGTGAAGGTTGCCTCAGCCGCTACGACCCCGATGCGCTGTCTGCGGACGACGGCACTGAATTCGAGGGCGCCGCGCAGTTGTGGGAGCAGATGAAGCTCGAAGGTGAGCAAGGGTCAGACGGTCTTGATCCGCAGTAGTTTGATCAACAGCGGTTTGCCGACCATCATCAGGAACACTGGCCCACCCGCGACCAGATAGAAGTAGTAAGTCACGATTCGCCAGATCAGAATCGCCGCAGCAGCGGTCGATTTGCCAACCATCGGCGCCAGCAAGGCCGCGGAGGTCAATTCTGCAGCACCTGCGCCACCCGGCGACAGGCTGAACTGCCCGGCGCTCAGCGAAAGCATCTGCACCAGAAACGTCCAGGCCCATTCAATGTCCACGCCCAGTCCCAGCAACGCCAGATACAGCACGCTGTAGCGCAAACTCCAATGGATGCACGTCAAAACAAATACCTTGAACAGAATGCGATGGGGCATCTTCCAGGTTTCAGCCAGCGCATCTCTAAAGTGCAGCAGCTTGCGCGCCCAACGGATTCGCGTGCTGTTCTTGCGCTTCAGGCGCTTAAGCAACTTGCCGTTGAACAGGATGATACGGCGGTGGTACCGGGCAAATCCCGCGCAGGCGCACAGTCCCGCGCTGATCAGCAACGCACTGGCAGTCAGCATCCACTCAAGGTTTTCACTGAGTTTGTGGAACACCGCGTAAATCAGAATGCCGATCAGCGCGAGCAGAAAGAACACCAGGTCATTGAGCTGATCGGTGGCGAACGCTGCGGTGCTTTTCGCCGGACCGATGCCGTAACGTGACAGCAGAGCCACCAGCGTTAAAGGTGCACCGCCGCCGCCCGGAGTAGCGCTGTACGCGAACTCGGTTGCCATCACAACGCCAAGACTCTTGCGCATTTCCAGGCCATTGGCGCTCTCACCCAGCAGCAGGCGCAGGCGCATGGTGTTAGCGCACCAGCCCACCAGTACCATTGCGAACATGGACAGAAACAGCGACGGCGGGAAGTTGCGCAAACGATGAAACATATCCGTGCCGCCCATGAATAACGGGATCATCAGGGCGAGCAATAAAACGGCCGCCAACCATACGAGTCGCTTCACACGGCAATCCGTCCGGTATTCTTTCCCGGGCTGTATGCCTTTAAGCTGGCGCAGCGAAGGATGTGAACGGGGGCGATAGTCACCTGGATTGTGTCCTCAATTTTTTCGTCCTCGATTGACCGCTCTCAAGGGCAAATGTTCGGCCAGGGGCGGGAGTGCGCGTGGGCAGTACACGGGCTGCGCTAGAGTGAAGGGGTCAACCCCGGTTGGCAATATCGATGCAGGCAATGCGGGTTTATCGCGCTGGTCTTCCTGCAAACAATCAATGCGATCGGTAGGTGAGAAACATGCCGGACTCTCAACAAATTCTTATCGGCGCGGACCTGAACGGACAGTCGGTCAGGCGTTGCGTCTGGGTAATCGTCACGACCTGATTGCAGGTGCGACGGGAACCGGCAAGACCGTAACGCTGCAGCGCCTGGCCGAGGCTTTCAGCGATGCCGGTGTGGCGGTTTTCGCAGCGGACATCAAGGGTGATTTTTGTGGCCTTCGCGGCGGGAAATCCGCAAGGCAAGATTGCCGCATCCATTTGCTCGACGCCAGCACGGCTGGTGCACGAGGCGCCGACAGTCTACGCGACGTTTTTACTGTGGTTGCTGGCCGAGTTGTTCGAGCAGCTGCCGGAGCGTGGCGATGCCGACAAGCCGCTGTTGGCGCTGTTTTTCGACGAGGCACACCTGCTATTTGCCGATACGCCCAAAGCGTTGCAGGACAGAGGCACGCCTGAGAAGGTCCAGCGTGTGCTGGTGGCACCTCCGCAATCGAGAATCGGCCCATTGAGCGAGTCGGAGCGGGCGGCATTGATCGCGCAGTCACCGCTTGCAGGGCGCTATGACAAGCCGGTTGATCGTGAGTCTTCCTACGAAATGCTCCTTGCACGCAAGGGCGCTGAGCAGACCCAACGGCAGAAGAAAAACCGCAAGGCAGTTTCGCGGACGTGGCAGGAGGTTTTTTGGGTGGCCTGGCCGGTCAGGCGGTCAAGAGTGCGATGCGCCAGGCAGCGAATCAGCTTGGTCGCGAACTGGTACGGGCCCTGATGGGATCGTTGCTCGGCGGGGATAAAAAGCGACGCTAGGGTGGCGCGCCGATTCGGCCGTCGGTAGGCGATGGATAAAAAAATGCCCATTCAGTCAATGGGCATTTTCAGATCAGCGCAGTCAGCTCCGTCAGGCAAGCACCTTGGACGCCAGCCAGAATAAGCCCGCAGACAGCGCTACCGTGGCCGGCAGGGTCAGCACCCAGGCCAGCAAAATGTTGCGTACGGTGCCGCCTTGCAGGCCGCTCTTGTTCGCCACCATGGTCCCGGCCACACCCGAAGACAGGATGTGAGTGGTCGAAACCGGCAGGCTGAACACGTTGGCCAGTGCGATGGCGCTGGCGGTGGTGATCTGCGCGGACATGCCCTGGGCGTAGGTCATGCCCTGCTTGCCGATCTTCTCGCCGATGGTTAGAACCACGCGTTTCCAGCCAACCATGGTGCCGACACCCAAAGCCAGTGCCACCGCGAAGATCACCCAGAACGGCGCGTATTCAGTGGTAGTGGTCAGGTCCTTGCGCAGCTTCTCAAGATCGGATTTCTCGCGGGCATCAAGCGTCGGCAGTTTGCCAACCTTGCGCGCAGTATCGTCCAGACACAGCAGGTAGCGTCGGACTTCGACGCGGTGCTCTGGCGCCAGACTGTGATAGTCGGTCACGCCTTTGAGCGTGTTGAGCAAGGCGTCGATGGTTGGCTCGGTCTGTTCAGGGTTGCAGCTCATGCGCTCGGGCAAATCGCCCTTGGCCGATTTACCCAGCGCCAGGTATTCACCCAGCGTAGCGTTGTTGCGTTGATAGAACTGGCTCAGGTGCAACGTCGCGTCGCGGGTACGCTCGATCTGGTAAGTGGTGGTACTCAGATCCAGGACGAATTGCGCAGGTACGATGCCGATCAGCACCAGCATGATCAAGCCGATACCTTTCTGACCATCGTTGGAGCCGTGCACGAAACTGACTGCCATGGCCGAGATCACCAGCACCAGACGGTTCCAGAATGGCGGATGTTTCTTGTCGTCCAGCTTGCGGCGCTGCTCCGGGGTCTTGTGCATCTTTGACAGCGGACGCCAGGCTTTAAGCCCCAGCAGCACCAGTGCCGCGACAACGAAGCCCATCAGTGGAGAAAACACCAGCGAGGCACCGATATCGATCGCTTTCTGCCAGTTCACCCCATCAGCCAACGGTATATGGTTGATCAACGCGTTGGCCAGACCCACGCCCAGAATCGAGCCGATCAGGGTATGCGAACTGGACGCCGGAATCCCGAAATACCAGGTTCCCAGGTTCCACGTGATCGCGGCGGCCAATAGTGAGAACACCATCGCCAGTCCATGACCGGTATTGACGTTGATCAGCAGCTCGACAGGCAGAAGATGGACAATGGCATACGCCACGCCGACACCGCCCAGCAGCACCCCGAGAAAATTGAAAATACCCGAGAAGAACACGGCCAGATGTGGCGGCATCGCCTTGGTGTAAATGACTGTCGCCACCGCGTTGGCGGTGTCATGAAAGCCATTGATGAACTCGAAGGTGAGGACAAACGCCAGGGCGAGCAGCAAGCTCACAATTACCCAAGCATCCAGTCCGCTGAATAAATCGATCATGGAAGGTTTTCTGACCCGGTATTAAGGGGGCGGGATTATGACAGAAAAAAAACTAATCGATAGGCAAGCCGCCAATTGGTCGTGACTCACTGTGAAAAATCTTCTGACATGCATGAGGGGCTTTTGTAGTTATAGGCGATTTATTTGGAACCTTCCTACAACACGGCGCCACCCATTCTGACTTTTCGCACAGGTCAGGTGACCCGAAATGATACATAACCATACGCCCCTTCGCCCGCTGCCCAATACCGCCGGCGCCGCAGGTGCTCAACAAGCTCAACACGCTGGCGCCGTGACCACCGTATCGCCTCAGGCGACCCACCAGCAACAAATCGCAGATTTTCTGCGCGACCATGTATTCCAGGATTTGCCGGTAGCGAATCGCGCCGAGCTGGTGCGTACTCGATCGGAACGACTTGCAGCAAAGGGTAAAACGGCTGCGAACGTCATGGACGTGATGGCAAAGGGTAAAAAAGCCGATGAGCACTCGGCGATGCTCGTCGGGGGTATCAGGTCGTTACCTTTCACAGCAGCTGGCGCAATGTTGACCGCGTTGCCTCAAATTACGACGTTGAATGGCCAAGACACTCGTGTGAATACTCAGAATATTCTGGGCGCAGCATTATTCGTAGCCGCCAATTCGGTTCTAGGGACCATGCTGCAACGCTCGACGAGCGATACCGGATGGCTGACCTCTGAGGGAAAGGAGCTCGAAGCACCCCTGGCTGAACTGGCGCAGAGTCGTAAAGCCTCCAACTTGCAGAAAGGCTTGGCAAGTGCAGTCACGGTCCAGTCATTCACCGGCAAAAATATTGGGTCTTCATTGATGGGCGCGGGTGTTAAAGGCGCGGCAAAGGCGGCCGGCAATGAAGACCCGGCAAAAGTAGGCGCGACTTTCAAAGGTTCCATTTCCTCCGGCGGATCCGCTGCTGCAGGCGCGATGATGTCGCTGATGCAACTCGTCTGGGACAAGAAAAAAGGACGCAACGGACCTGAGTATTTACTGGGAAGCCAGAATTGGGAACAGCAGTTCGACAGCCTTGAGGCTTATGACTTCAAGCAGAAGGCCAGCAACGTATTTTCTCGAGCCTTGCATCTGCCGCTGGATGTTGCCCAGGACTTCAGCAAATCTGTTCAGTCGTTGTTTACCCCAACAGGCATCGTTTCCGACCTGCTCGTGCTGGGTGGTGGTATTGCGGCGAATGAATCGCTGCGCACCATGGGGAAAAATGTAGCTTTGGCCAGTGGCCTAACAGACATTCAGGCTGCACTGGCGGGCGACCTGGCAGCGGCCGGAGGTGAAATGGCCTATTTCGGTGCCTGGGCATTAACGGCTGCGGTCACGCCGGACGTTGCCGCCTTTGCCGACAAGATGATTAACAAGCTTCGCACTCGGGGGGCGCTCGAAGAGGGCGACATGGCTGAAGGCCAGCGACTACTGGAGAACCCTGCCAACAGAGTTTCTGACTCAAGCCAGCCCAACATGCATGGTCAGATGCTTGAGCAAGCCAACGTAGCCACCGCGACAGACGCTGCACCCAGCAGCTCAGGCGCGCGTGCACGAACCTCCCTGACGCGGGCGGAGTTGAGCGTTTAAGTCAATCATCAACGGGGCGACGTGCTACTGACCCACGTAGCGCGGCACGCCCTATCAGCAAGCACTGCATGATCGTCACCTTTCAAGCTCCCGCAGGATTGAAAGGGCGTTGCGCACGAGTCGAACAAAGCATCGTCTCGCATGAGTCACGCAGTAGCGCAAACCTGTAACGGGAGGTTCACTGCTCCTCGTTCAGCTCGCTTTCCATCTTTTGAAGTTCTTGCTTGAAAGCCTGATCGAGCAGGCTTGCACGTTTACGCCAAGGTTTGCGTTCCGGCTCCGGTTGAGCTGCATAAGTGGTCACTTCGCCGCCATATACTTCCTTGTAACGTTGTTCCTGGCGCTCTAGTTCTGCGCGCAGTTCATCTTTGGTCACGTTATTACCTGATTGTGTCAAGTTTGATTCTGGCGATTGCGCCGGGCCTTGAAATGCTACACATCATTGACTGATCGGCTAAGCAAAACGTTTGCGATGAGTCTCGGATGATCTATAGAACACTTCTGCCACATGCGGCTACGCGCACCAGAACGACAAAGCTGTCGTAGCTACACTCTGTATTCTGTTCGGTTTCGCAGTCTGCTGGTAATTGACCAGGCTTTTGCCCTGGCTACCGCCGGCGGTGCACTCGGGTAGTGCATGCGGCGTGTTGATTGGATCCCGGCCCGGTCGAACCTGGATATCACCCACGCTTCAGCGTTATAGCGCATCAATTGCCGGGTACTATCTCCAAGACGGTCAAAAGAGTCAACTGTGGAGCGCTATTCATTTCAATGGCCAAGACAAATACTGTTTTCTTGTACGAAGGTTCCGAAAGTTTTAATAACCAGCATTATCCTGGAACTTTCTTAATCATATACAGATTTGTCCGGACAGAAATTCAGCTGATCAGATCCCATGGAAATCAAGGACAGCTGATGAACGTGAATGTACTCGGATGCCTGCAGTGAGTGGGATATGTAGCAGAGATAAAAACGGCCTTGCGGGTAGCAAGGCCGTGCCTGGGACTTCTCAGTGGGTACCTGACCAGTATTTCCAAGAAGCCACCGGGTGGCGTGTGAAAGGTATAAGCAACTGAGCCATGGGTCAATTGCGATTATCGGCCAGTCGTTCGATAATCGCCCAAAGAGCCCTTGCCGCAGTCTTGAAAAGAGACGAGAGCGGCGCTACAGACGGCCTCCATGGCCACGACGAACGGTGTCGGTATGAACGATCAACTGCGCAATTCCTTTGCCTCACTTGCTCCGCCTATCGTGGCGTCCCCCGCAAAGCGAATCCAGGCCCTGACGGGTGATCCGGATTTCATGACATCACTGGCCCGCGGGCTAGCGGTCATTCACGCCTTTCAGGAGCGCAAGCGTCATCTGACCATCGCGCAGATCAGCCACCGAACCGAAATCCCTCGCGCTGCTGTCAGGCGTTGCTTGCATACACTGATCAAACTTGGCTATGCGACCACTGATGGCCGCACGTATTCGCTGCTGCCAAAGGTCCTGACCCTCGGCCATGCCTACCTGTCTTCGACGCCGCTGGCGGTTTCTTCACAGCCGTATCTGGATCGTATGAGCAATCAGTTGCACGAGGCCTGCAACATGGCGACCCTGGAAGGCGATGACATTCTTTACATTGCCCGCTCGGCGACAACTCAGCGACTCATCTCCGTAGACCTGGCCGTGGGCGGGCGTTTGCCGGCTTATTGCACGTCGATGGGACGAATTCTTCTGGCCGCGCTGGACGACGTGTCCTTGCAGGAGTACCTCGATCACGTGGACCTGCAACCCAAGACCAGCCGTACCTTACGCACCGTCGAGGCGCTGCTTGAATGCCTGCAACAGGTGCGTCAGCAGGGCTGGTGCGTCGTTGATCAGGAACTCGAGCAAGGCCTGCGCTCGATTGCCGTGCCGGTTTACGATGCTTCAGGGCAGGTGCTGGCGGCGCTGAACGTCAGCACCAGTGCGGCGCGGGTTAGCCGGAACGAACTGGAGCAGAAAGTGCTGCCAATCATGCTCGACGCCAGCCGCGATCTGAGCACGCAATTATTTACCTGACGTTCGTCCTGAAACTCTTTGTTCGGTTATCGCACACATAGTCGATTATCGGATTGTTCCGTTGCACGCTCAGGCATAACCTCAATTTCATCACGGCGCAGATCGACTTAGTGCGCCATTCGCGATTGAGATGTTGAACCTGGAGCACCCCATGGCTGAAATTCTTTCCCTGCACGATGCCGTGAAGCAATTCGTCAATGATGGCGACAGCGTTGCGCTGGAAGGCTTCACTCATCTGATTCCAACAGCTGCAGGCCATGAAATCATCCGTCAGAAGAAGAAAAATCTGACGCTGGTCCGCATGACTCCCGATCTGATCTATGACCAGTTGATCGGTGCAGGCTGTGCGAAAAAGCTGATTTTCTCGTGGGGCGGTAATCCCGGTGTCGGCTCGCTGCACCGCTTGCGCGATGCCGTTGAAAAACAATGGCCGCAGCCTATGGAAATCGAAGAACACAGCCATGCCGATCTGGCTAACGCTTACGTCGCCGGGGCTTCGGGACTGCCCTTCGCAGTGCTGCGTGCGTATGCCGGTTCCGACCTTCCTAAGGTCAATCCGCTGATCAAATCCGTCACGTGCCCGTTCACCGGCGAGGTGCTGGCTGCCGTGCCTGCGGTGCGTCCCGACGTGACCGTGATTCACGCGCAGAAGGCCGACCGCAAAGGCAATGTATTGCTGTGGGGCATTCTCGGTGTACAGAAAGAAGCGGCGCTTTCTGCCAAGCGTTGCATCGTCACCGTTGAAGAAATCGTCGATGAGCTGAACGCGCCGATGAACGCGTGTGTGCTGCCAACCTGGGCGTTGACTGCAGTGTGCGTCGTGCCGGGCGGCGCACATCCATCCTACGCCCACGGTTATTACGAACGAGATAATCGCTTCTATCAGGCGTGGGATCCGATCGCTAGGGATCGTGAGGTATTTACCGCATGGATCGACGAGTTCATCCATGGCACTCGTGATTTCAGTGAGTTCCAGAGCAAGCTGACCCGCGCTTCGGAGGCAAAATAATGACGTACACCACCAGTGAAATGATGACCGTGGCCGCCGCCCGCCGCTTGAAGAATGGCTCGGTCTGCTTCGTTGGCATCGGGCTGCCATCCAAGGCGGCCAATCTTGCCCGCTTGACGTCGTCACCCGACGTGGTGTTGATCTATGAGTCAGGCCCCATTGGTGCCAGGCCCAATGTACTGCCGCTGTCCATTGGTGATGGTGAACTGGCCGAAACCGCTGACACCGTGGTGTCCACCAGCGAGATTTTCCGTTACTGGTTGCAGGGTGGTCGGGTGGACGTCGGTTTTCTGGGCGCAGCGCAGGTGGACCGTTTCGGCAACATCAACACCACCGTGGTAGGCGATTATCACAACCCGAAAGTGCGCTTGCCGGGTGCAGGCGGCGCGCCTGAAATAGCAGGCTCGGCCAAGGAGGTGCTGATCATTTTGAAGCAATCCTCCCGCGCCTTCGTCAACAAACTGGATTTTGTCACCTCTGTTGGCCATGGCGAAGGCGGTGATTCGCGTAAACGGCTGGGGCTGCCTGGCGCGGGCCCGGTGGGCATCATCACTGACCTGTGCATCATGGAGCCGGAAATAGGCAGCAATGAGTTCGTCGTGACCACGCTGCATCCGGGTGTTACCCGCGAACAAGTGATCGCCGCCACCGGTTGGGAGCTGCGTTTCGCCGAAAACGTGGTGTATTCCAGAGAGCCCGACGAGCTGGAATTGACCGCTTTGCGTGATCTGGAAGCCCGTACAGCTGCCGCTCATGGTCAGGCCCCGGGAGATGCATGATGCGTGAAGTATTTATCTGCGATGCAATCCGTACGCCCATCGGTCGTTTTGGTGGAGCGCTGGCGACGGTTCGAGCGGACGATCTGGCGGCGCTGCCGATCAAGGCGCTGATGGAGCGCAACCCTGGCGTGAACTGGCAGGAAATCGACGAGGTGTTCCTCGGTTGTGCCAACCAGGCCGGCGAGGACAATCGCAACGTTGCGCGCATGGCCGCATTGCTGGCGGGGCTTCCTGAGACCGTGCCGGGCGTAACGTTGAATCGCCTGTGCGCATCGGGTCTGGATGCTGTGGGCACGGCCTTCCGGGCCATTGCCTCGGGCGAGATGGAGCTGGCTATTGCCGGTGGCGTTGAGTCCATGTCCCGCGCGCCGTTCGTCATGGGCAAGGCCGACACGGCCTTTGGCCGCGGCCAGAAGCTGGAAGACACCACATTGGGCTGGCGCTTCGTCAATCCGCAGATGAAAGAGCAGTATGGCGTGGAGACCATGCCGCAGACCGGTGATAACGTCGCTGAAGACTTCAAGGTCTCTCGCGAACACCAGGATGCTTTCGCCTTGCGCAGTCAGCAACGTGCTGCGGCAGCCCAAGCCAATGGTTTTTTCGCTGAAGAGATCGTGCCTGTGCGCATTGCCCACAAGAAGGGTGAAACCATTGTCGACAAGGACGAGCACCCGCGCGCTGATACCAGTCTGGAGGCATTGAGCAGACTCAAGCCTGTGAACGGCCCCGGCAAGACGGTGACAGCCGGTAATGCGGCGGGACTGAACGACGGCGCCGTGGCGCTCATCGTGGCCTCCGCCGAAGCGGTCAAGAAACATGGCCTGACCCCTCGCGCCCGGGTGTTGGGCATGGCCAGTGCTGGCGTTGAGCCGCGAGTCATGGGGATCGGGCCGGTCCCTGCCGTACGCAAGTTGATCGCGCGTCTCGGTTTAGCCGTTGAGGATTTCGATGTCATCGAACTGAACGAAGCTTTCGCCAGCCAGGGCTTGGCGGTTCTGCGTGAATTGGGTATCGCTGATGATTCACCCAAGGTCAATCCGAACGGCGGCGCCATTTCCCTTGGCCATCCGTTGGGCATGAGCGGGGCGCGTCTGGTGCTGACAGCACTGCATCAATTGGAGAAAACCGGCGGTAACACAGGGTTGGTGACCATGTGCGTCGGTGTAGGACAAGGCCTTGCCTTGGTAATAGAAAGATAAGCGACACACGCCTGAAACCAACCACCCGAATCATCGCTTGCCTCCACGAAAAGGCAACCGATGGCTCGGGTGGTTGTCTTTGTGATGGCTGAGTGTTACTGCTTAAGTCTAACTGTTTCAGGTTATGTCGTAGACTCGACCGTTGTGACTGACCTTTATAAAAATGGGGAAAAAAATAATGACAACGACTCACTACACTGGGGAAGAAAGGAGCAAACGGATTTTTGCGATTGTGGGTGCCTCCTCAGGCAACCTTGTGGAATGGTTCGATTTCTACGTCTACGCCTTCTGCGCCATCTACTTCGCACCGGCCTTCTTTCCGTCCGATGACCCAACCGTTCAGTTGCTCAATACAGCGGGCGTTTTTGCAGCAGGCTTCCTGATGCGTCCAATTGGTGGCTGGTTGTTTGGCCGTGTGGCCGACAAACATGGCCGCAAGAATTCAATGATGATCTCGGTGCTGATGATGTGCGGTGGCTCATTGGTCATCGCGTGCTTGCCGACTTACGCGGCGATTGGTGCCTGGGCGCCGTTTCTGCTCTTGATCGCGCGTCTGTTTCAGGGGCTGTCGGTGGGCGGCGAGTACGGCACCACGGCAACCTACATGAGCGAGGTCGCGTTGCGGGGGCAGCGCGGTTTCTTCGCCTCGTTCCAGTACGTCACCCTGATCGGTGGTCAGCTGCTGGCCGTGCTGACCGTGGTTATTCTCCAGCAATTTCTCAATGCCGATGAGTTGAAAGCCTACGGCTGGCGGATTCCCTTCGTGGTGGGCGCTATTGCTGCGGTGATCTCGCTGCTGCTGCGCCGCTCTCTCAAGGAAACCACCACTGCCCAAGTGCGTCAGGACAAGGACGCCGGCAGCATCGCGGCGCTGTTCCGTGACCATAAAGGCGCGTTCCTTACCGTGCTGGGCTACACCGCCGGTGGCTCGCTGATTTTTTATACCTTCACCACTTACATGCAGAAATACCTGGTGAACACCGTGCACATGGACGCCAAGGTCGCCAGCTACATCATGACCGGCGCGCTGTTCCTTTATATGTGCATGCAGCCGGTGTTCGGCATGCTGGCGGACAAGATCGGTCGCCGCAACTCGATGCTCTGGTTCGGTGGACTTGGCACCCTTTGTACTGTGCCATTGCTCATGACGCTCAAAACCACGACCAGTCCGGTCATGGCGTTCATCCTGATCACCCTGGCCCTGGCAATTGTCAGCTTCTATACCTCCATTAGCGGTCTAGTAAAAGCCGAGATGTTCCCGGTGCATGTTCGTGCATTGGGTGTCGGCCTGGCGTACGCGGTGGCCAACGCGATCTTCGGTGGTTCAGCAGAGTTCGTCGCGCTGAGTTTCAAGAACATGGGTTCGGAGAACATCTTTTACTGGTACGTGACCGGCATGATGGCAATTGCCTTCCTCTTCAGCCTGCGGTTGCCGAAAAAACCGGAATACCTTCACGAAGATCATTGATCCCTCCGCGCGCGTTCGGACTCGGGCGCGCGCTTACCATGATCTTCACTGACATTCATGAAAGTGCTCGATTAGAAGGGAGCTGATATGGCATTCGTACAACTTCAAGACGGTGAAATGTATTACGAGATCGACGGATCAGCGGATGATCAGGTCCTTGTCCTATCCAACTCGCTGGGTACCGATTTGTATATGTGGGATTCGCAAATCGCGTCATTGAGCAAATCGTTCCGGGTCGTGCGTTACGACACCCGTGGTCACGGCAAGTCGCTGGTCACTCCAGGCCCTTACACCATCGAGCAGTTGGGGCAGGATGTTCTGGCATTGCTCGATGCATTGAAGGTTGAGCGGGCGCATTTCTGCGGGCTGTCGATGGGCGGCCTGATCGGCCAGTGGCTGGGCATTCACGCCAGCGAGCGATTGCATAAGCTGGTGTTGTGCAATACCGCAGCGAAGATTGGCGGCGCTGAGATGTGGGGGCCGCGGATCGAAACGGTGGAGCAGGGCGGTGAGCAGGCCATGCGCGAGTTGCAAGCTGGCGCCCTAGGACGTTGGTTTACGCCAGAGTTTGCTCGGGATCATGCCGATAAGGTCAAGGCGGTTACCGATGCATTGGCCGCGACGTCACCAGTGGGCTATGCGGCGTGCTGCGCTGCCGTGCGTGATGCGGACTTCAGCAAGCAGGTGAGTTCGATTGCGGTGGATACCTTGATCATCTGTGGCAGCCGCGACTTGGTTACGACCGTTGAGGATGCCCACTATCTGCAGAATCATATTCACGGTCCGGAGCTTTCGGAGTATTACGCGGCGCATTTGTCCGCCGTTGAGTTGGGTGAGATCTTTGCCCTGCGTGTCAAGGCGTTTTTTTTGAGCTGAGTTGGTGTAGGTCACGACGGCAGCGAAGGCGGCGTGTCATCTAAAGCTTATTTGCCTGACCCAATCGCCTTCGCCACTGTCGCACGGCTCCAGCAGCTCCCACGGGCATGGAGTCAGTCTTGAAATCCTGATCCTGATCCTGATCCTGCTTTTGCTCTTCGTGCGCGCAAGTCCGTACGACACAAATCGCGATCTGGGTGCAGGCCGAATCCACTCGGGTCAAACCGGACACAGGCCTTTTTGGTTACTTTTTCGTGGTCCCCTCCATGTCAGGATAGTTGTCGCTTCTTCATAGATGGAGGGCGTAGGACTGTCACATGAAACAACGCCGCTATTCGGCAGATGAGAAAGCTTGGGTGCTGGAGCAAATGGCTCCTCCCATCAGCCGTACTGTGGTTGAGATGGCCAAGCAGACGGGGATTACTGAGGTCACATTGAGGTATTGGCGTAAAGAGGCCAAGGCCCAAGGAGTGCAGATGCCGGGGACAGGTAAGCGTAATGGGCGCTGGAACAGTGCCGATAAATTCAAGGCAGTGCTGCAAACCGCTACGATGAGCGAAGCAGAGGTCTCCGAATATTGCCGCAGCTCAGGTATTTTGCCCGCCGACCTGGTCTTGTGGCGCCTAGCCTGCGAGAAGGCCAATACTCCCGCGCAGCAGGAGCCTGCCAAAGATATTCCATCGATCCAGCGGATCAAGGAGCTGGAACGCGAGCTACGACGCAAGGACGCGGCGCTGGCAGAAACGGCAGCACTATTGGTGTTGAGAAAAAAGGCCAATGCGATCTGGGGCACGGGCGAGGACGAATGACCAGCGCCTCAGATCGCAGAAGTATTCTTGCGTTGATTGATACTGCGGTGCGAGCAGGCGCACGTCAGAGTGCTGCTTGTAACGAGTTGGGCGTCTGCATTCGTACGATCCAGCGCTGGCATCACCAGTTGCAGGATGGCAGGCCCGGTGCATGCCGTTCAAAACCTGCCAACAAACTCAGCGACAGTGAGCGTTTGGCCGTGCTGCAAGCTGCCAACCGACCGGACTGCGCAGGACTGACCCCGCATGAGATCGTCCCTAAATTGGCAGACGAAGGCGTGTACCTGGCTTCAGAATCGACGTTCTATCGTGTGCTCAAGTCTGCCGGGCAAGCCCATCGTCGAGGACGCTCGCGCAAGCCAAAAGCTCGACCGTTGACGACTCATCGTGCAGACGGCCCTAACCAAATCTGGTGTTGGGATATCACTTGGCTGCCGAGCAACATCAAAGGCCGCTTCTTCTACTGGTACATGGTCAAGGATATCTACAGCCGCAAACTGGTCATGAACGACGTCCATGAAGCTGAGAGCGCTGATCACGCGGGCGTGTTGATGGAGCGCGCCTGTCTGCGTGAAAAGATCCTCCCGGACAAGTTGATACTGCATTCGGATAACGGCAGCTCTATGAAAGGCGCAACGATGCTCGCTGCGCTGCACGACCTTGGGGTGTTGCCCTCATTTAGTCGCCCACGAGTCAGCAACGACAATGCTTATGCTGAAGCGCTGTTTCGTACAGCCAAGTATTGCTCTCGCTGGCCACAGCGACCGTTTGAATCACTGGATGAGGCGCGTCGGTGGGTGATGGAGTTTGTTGCCTGGTACAACGATGAGCACCTTCACAGCGCTCTAAAATACGTCACACCTTCGCAACGTCATAAAGGGCACGACCGCTTATCACTGGAGAACCGAGCGCACCTGTACCTTGAAGCTCGTCGTCGTAAACCAGAGCGGTGGGCCGGGAGTGTTCGTAACTGGAAGCTACCTGACCATGTCTACTTGAATCGGGAACGTGAGCCTATAAACAGACAAACTGCTTGAGACTGACGCGACAACTACATTGACACACACCGGGTCCGACAATTCGGCTTTTACAAAAAGTGATCCGCTCTAAAAGCGCAACCGAGATAAGCCCCAACGCAAACACGGATATACACGCACCAGCGTCCACACCCAGCATCCATAAAAAACCCACCATAAGGTGGGTTTTTTCAGCAAATGCCAATCAGAACATCCGCATCGCTGGAACATCACCGGAGGTTGCCTTTTTCTCGGCTGTCTGGTTTTGCTCGTACCAGCCGCCGCCCAGCGCCCGGTACAGGTTCACCTCACTGTTCAACTGTGAAAGACGGTCGGTGATCAACGACTGCTGCGCACTGAACAACTGACGCTGAGCGTCGAGAAAGGTCAGGTTGCTGTCGATCCCGATGCGATAGCGACGCTCAGCCAGGCGGTAGTAATCCTGGTTGGCATTGACAAAGTCGTTCTGTGCTTTGAGCTGATCGGTGAAGGTCTTGCGAGCAGCCAGACCGTCGGAGACTTCCTGGAAGCCCGTCTGAATCGCCTTCTCATAGTTGGCGACACCGATATCCTTCTGGATCCTGGAATAGTCCAGACTCGCACGCAGGCTGCCGGCATTGAAGATCGGCAGGTTGATCTTCGGCTCGAACAGCCAGGTGCCAGAACCGCCCTTGAACAGGCCGCTCAAATCACCGCTGGCAGTCCCGGCACTGGCGGTCAGGCTGATGCTCGGGAAGAACGCTGCACGTGCTGCACCGATGTTGGCGTTGGCAGCTTTCAGGCTGTGTTCGGCCTGAAGGATGTCAGGGCGGCGTTGCAGCAGTTCCGACGGCAGCCCGGCAGGCATCTCGTTGAGCATGTCCGCGCTCAGCGGTTGCGAGGCTGGCAGGTTGGCGGGCAGCCCGGTACCCAACAGCAGGACCAGGTTGTTTTCATCCTGCGCGACCAGACGCTGGTACTGGGCCAGTTTGACGCGGGCGCTTTCCACCGAGGTACGCGACTGCGCCAGCTCCAGCGCAGAGGAGACGCCAACTTCGCTGCTGCGCGAGGTCAGACGCAAGCTTTCTTCAAAGGCACCGAGGGTGTCCTGAGTCAGCTTCAACAGCTCCTTGTCCGCCTCCCAGTTCAGATAAGCGTTAGCGACGTTGGCCACCAGGCTGATCTGTGTACTGCGGCGGGCCTCTTCGCTGGCGAAGTAGGTCTCCAGAGCCTGTTCGCTCAGGCTGCGCACGCGACCGAAAAGGTCCAGTTCATAGGCGCTGACGCCCAGGCCCACCGAGTACTGGCTGGTGATACCGGAACGGCCAGTCTGGGACAGGTCGGCCGGCACCCGCTGACGGGTGCCTGTGGCATCGGCGGCGACGCCCGGGAACAGGTCCGCGCGCTGGATGCGGTACTGCGCCCGATAGGCGTCGATGTTCAGCGCGGATACACGCAGATCACGATTGTTCGCCAGAGCGGTCTGGATCAACTGCTGCAGCGCCGGATCGCGGAAGAACTGCCGCCAGCCTTGTTCGACCGCTGCCTGGTTTGGCGCGTCGGCCGGCGAATACGCCGGCCCCTGCGGGTACTGGGCAGCCACAGGCGCTGCCGGTTGCTTGTAATCAGGGATCAACGAGCAGCCGCTCAAAACGATAGCGGTCACTGCCAGAGAGATCAGGGACTTGCTCATTGGCCAGCCTCATCGTTTGGGATGTGTTTCTGTTTGCCTTTAAACAGCGCGGATACCGTAACGAAGAACAGCGGCACCCAGAAGATTGCCAGGATCACAGCAGTGATCATACCGCCGATTACCCCGGTACCAATCGAATGCTGACTGCCTGCACCGGCGCCCGACGAGATGGCCAGCGGGACCACACCCAGGATGAACGCCATGGACGTCATCACAATTGGACGAAGACGCATGCGGCATGCCTCGATGGTCGCCTCGACCAGGTCTTTGCCTTGTTCGTGCAGTTCCTTGGCGAACTCGACGATCAGAATGGCGTTTTTCGCTGCCAGACCCACCGTGACCAACAGACCCACCTGGAAGAACACGTCGTTGGACAGACCGCGCAGGCTCGTCGCCATCAGCGCACCGATAACACCCAGTGGAATGACCAGCAAGACTGCGATCGGGATGGACCAGCTCTCATACAGTGCGGCCAGGCAGAGGAAGACCACCAGAACCGACAGCGCATACAGAGCCGGGGCCTGGGAGCCGGACAAGCGCTCCTCATAGGACAGACCGGTCCAGGAAAGACCAACGCCTGCGGGCAGTTTCTTGGCCAGTTGCTCGATCTCGGCCATCGCCTGACCGGTACTGTAACCCGGCGCCGGCGTACCCAGGACTTCCTCGGCCGGCACACCGTTGTAACGGGACAGCTTCGGTGAGCCGAACACCCACTCGCCACTGGCGAACGAAGCGAACGGCACCATTTCGCCTGCGGTGTTGCGCACGTACCATTTCTTCAGGTCTTCCGGCGACATCCGTGCGTTGGCTTCACCTTGCACGTACACCTTTTTCACCCGACCGCGGTCGATGAAGTCGTTGACGTAGTTACCACCCATCGCGATGGAGAGTGTGGTGTTGATGTCCGAAAGGCTGACGCCCAGTGCCTGAGCACGTTCATCGTCGATTACCAGTTGGTACTGCGGTTCATCGCTCAGGCCGTTGGGGCGAACGCCCGCCAGCACTTTGCTCTGCGCCGCCATGCCAAGCAGCTGGTTACGGGCTTCCATGAGTTTGGCGTGACCCACACCACCCTGATCCTGCAGGTAGACGTCGAAACCGGTGGCGTTACCCAATTCCAGTACCGCCGGAGGAACAACTGCAAAAGTCATCGCATCGCGGAAACCGAAGAAGTGTTTTTGGGCACGACTGGCCAGACCGAACACGCTGTTGGACGAATCACGGTCTTCCCAAGGCTTGAGCATGATGAACGCAAGACCGGAACTCTGGCCACGACCGGCGAAGTTGAAGCCGTTGACCGTGAACACTGAGTTCACCGCACTGGATTCTTCCTCAAGCAGGTACTTACGCATGTTGTCGATGACGACCTGTGTACGTTCGGCCGAGGAACCCGGCGGCGTCTGGACCTGAGCGAAGATCACGCCCTGGTCTTCTTCTGGCAGAAACGCACTCGGGATGCGGGTGAACATCCAGATGGTGCCGCAGATGATCAGGAAGTAGCCCAGATAGGCCGGAATCTTGTGCTTGATCATGTTGCCAACACCGCGTTCGTAGCTGAGTACGCTGCGGTCGAAGGTGCGGTTGAACCAGCCAAAGAAGCCACGTCTTGGTTGACCGTGTTTTTCGTGATCGATGGGCTTGAGCAGGGTGGAACACAGTGCCGGGGTGAAGACCAGCGCCACCACGACCGACAGCGCCATGGCCGAAACGATGGTGATGGAGAACTGCCGGTAGATCACACCGGTGGAGCCGCCAAAGAATGCCATTGGCAGGAGAACCGCCGACAACACCAGGGCAATACCGACCAAGGCTCCCTGGATCTGCTCCATGGACTTGATCGTAGCGTCGCGAGGCGAGAGTTTCTCCTCGGCCATGACCCTCTCGACGTTTTCCACCACGACGATGGCATCGTCCACCAACAAGCCGATGGCCAGAATCATGCCGAACATGGTCAGGGTGTTGATGGTGAAACCGGCCGCGGCCAGGATGCCGAACGTACCGAGCAATACAACCGGCACGGTCATCGTGGTGATGATGGTGGCGCGGAAGTTCTGCAGGAACAGGTACATCACCAGGAACACCAGCACAATTGCCTCACCCAGGGTGTGAACAACCCCCGAGATCGACTCTTGAACCACTGGCGTGGTGTCGTACGGGTAAACCACTTTCATGCCGGGCGGGAAGAAGGGCTCCAGCTGCGAGATAGTGGTGCGGATCGCTTTTGCCGTGTCCAGCGCGTTGGCGCCGGTGGCCAGCTTGATCGCCAGACCCGATGCAGGCTTGCCGTTGAACTGGGCGTCGATGCTGTAGTTCTCACCACCCAGACCGACTTCTGCCACATCTTTCAAGCGAACCTGAGAACCGTCCTGATTGACCTTGAGCAGGATATTGCCGAACTGCTCGGCAGTCTGCAGACGGGTCTTGCCGATGATGGTGGCGTTCAGCTGCTGGCCTTTGAGCGCAGGCAGACCGCCGATCTGACCGGAGGACACCTGAACGTTCTGCGCGGTGATCGCGGTTTTGACATCTACCGGAGTTAGCTGAAAGTTATTCAGCTTGGCCGGGTCCAGCCAGATACGCATCGCGTACTGAGCACCGAAAACCTGGAAGTCACCCACACCGGAAGTACGCGAGATCGGGTCCTGCATGTTCGACACGATGTAGTTGGACAAGTCTTCCTTGCCCATGCTGCCATCTTCGGACACCAGACCGACCACCATCAGGAAGTTCTTCACCGCCTTGGTCACGCGAATACCCTGTTGCTGCACTTCTTGCGGCAGCAGCGGGGTCGCCAGGTTGAGTTTGTTCTGCACCTGAACCTGCGCGATGTCCGGGTTGGTACCCTGGTTGAACGTCGCGGTGATGGTCATGCTGCCGTCGGAGTTACTTTCCGAGGCGACGTAGCGCAGGTTGTCGATACCGTTGAGTTGTTGCTCGATCACCTGAACCACGGTGTCCTGTACGGTCTGCGCGTTCGCACCTGGGTAGGTGACCTGAATCGCGATGGCCGGTGGAGCAATGGCCGGGTACTGGTTGATCGGCAATTTGAGGATCGAGAGCGTCCCCACCAGCATGATCACGAGGGCGATCACCCACGCGAAAATAGGCCGGTCGATAAAAAATTTCGACATGAATTACTCCCCTTTGCTGCCTGCGGCTTCATCAGTTGCCGGGGCAGGGGCCGGGTTAGCTGCATTGACGTTCGTCGCCTCGGTGACTTTCACTTCGGCACCGGGTTTGACGTACTGCAGGCCTTCGGTGATCACGCGATCGCCTGCGCTGAGGCCTTTCTCGACCAGCCAGTCGCTGCCGATGGTGCGATTGGCGACCAGCGTACGGGTTTCAACCTTGTTGTCCTTGTTGACCACCATCGCACTCGGTGTGCCTTTGAGATCGCGGGTTACGCCCTGTTGCGGCACCAGAATCGCATTGGCTGCGACACCGGTCTGCAGACGTGCATGGACAAACATTCCAGGCAGCAGCGTGTGGTCTGGGTTGGGGAAAACCGCACGCAGGGTCACAGAGCCTGTGGTCTGATCGACCGAAACTTCCGAGAACTCCAGCTTGCCGTCAACGCCGTAGACGCTGCCGTCTTCGAGCACCAGTTTGACCTTGGCGGCGTTCTCGCCCGCCTTCTGCAACTGACCGCTTTCCAGTTCGCGACGCAGCCTGAGCATGTCCGACGATGACTGGGTCACGTCGACATAGATCGGATCGAGTTGCTGAATGGTTGCCATGGCATCGGCCTGGGCACTGCTCACCAGCGCACCTTCCGTTACCGAGGAGCGGCCGATACGACCGGAAATCGGCGCATACACCTTGGTATAGCGCACATTGATTTCGGCAGTCTGGACAGCGGATTGTGCTTCGCGGGCACTGCCCACAGCGGTGTCGTACTCCTGACGGCTAACGGCCTGCTCGTTGATGAGCTGCTTATAGCGTCCCGCCAGCGAGTTGGATGACTGGAAGGTGGCCTTTGCGCTGTCGAGGGTCGCTTGATACAGCGCCGGGTCAATCTGATAGAGCTGCTGCCCAGCCTTAACGTCAGCCCCTTCGGTAAACAAACGCTTCAGGATGATCCCGTTGACCTGCGGGCGCACTTCAGCAATGCGGAACGCAGTGGTTCTGCCTGGAAGTTCGGAGGTCAGGGTGTAGGCCTGGGTTTTCAGAGTGACGACGCCGACCTGAGGGGGCGGTGGTGCAGCGGCCGCTTCTTCCTTTTTACTGCATCCGCTGAGCAGCGATGCCAGGGCGACGGCAGTGACCAGTACGGTAACAGCTGGCTTGAATTGCATGAAGATCCTCGGGTCAGGAGCCTGCGCTCATGAGAAGTGGAAAGGGCGTTAGAAAAGTTCCGGCTGGATAAGTAGCAAGCTAATGAATATACTTACGTTCACGGTTGTTTGTAAACACCCAAGGCTGCGACACTCGTACGCACTGTGGGCATTGATTGTAAATCCGGGACAAGGCAATACAAAGGCCGCCCGACATGCTGTGCAGGCGACTCGACCGGAGAGCCTGAAGCATTTTCATTGAGGTTTTACTGCCATGGTTCGTCGTACGAAAGAAGAAGCTCAGGAAACACGCAGGCAAATTCTGGAAGCTGCCGAGCAGGCTTTTTACGATCGCGGCGTTGCCCGTACGACTCTGGCAGACATCGCCGCGCTTGCGGGGGTGACGCGAGGGGCCATTTATTGGCACTTCAGCAACAAGGCCGATTTGGTCCAGGCGATGCTCGACAGCCTCCATGAGCCCCTGGAAGAAATGGCACGCGCCAGTGAAAGTGCCGAGGAAACCGACCCGCTTGGATGGACGCGAAAGCTTCTGATTCATTTGTTTCAACAAGTTGCTACGGACCCGAAAACCCGACGCATCAATGAAATTCTTTTTCATAAATTCGAATTCACCGATGAAATGTGTGACATGCGGCGTCAGCGTCAATACGTCTGGCTCGACGCCAATGAACGTATCGCCCTAGGGCTGGGCAATGCGGTGCGCCAAGGGCAATTACCCGCTGACCTGAACCCCCGCCATGGTGCCGTCTGTCTGCATGCCTATGTGCATGGCATACTCGGTCAGTGGCTGTTGGTTCCAGAAAGCTTTCAGCTCTCCCAAGACGCCGAGCGCCTGGTGGACACTGGTCTGGATATGCTCCGCTACAGCCCCGCCCTGCGAGATCCTGCTCCCGTAACGAATACCTGAACCGTCTGAGAATATCGCGTAGATACCAAAGTAGGTGTCAGGCATTTGCGCTTTGCACTTCAGACAGCCGACTATAACCGTGTGGCGCTTAGCCTGCATCTATACATTTGTTGCAGCAGCCTGAACAGGGTATTTACTTAGCCTTTACTCAAATCCTGATGCGTGGTCGGGACATGACAGCCTGATGCGCGAGCCTGCTCATTTCTCTCATTTCTCTCATTTCCCTCATTTGACCCGCGAAAACTTCCCCTTTGCTGCCTCCCGGCTAAGCTTGCTCGCAAATCAACAAGAACGAGGGATACGCGATGTCGGTGGTTTCGAAGTGTGAAAGGTGGAAAATCCTGTTAGTCGCCGCTCTAGCCTGCATCTGCGCAGGTCAGGTGCAGGGGGCGCAAGAGGCTCAGGAAGCGGCGGCGGCCAAAGGTCTGCTGGAAAAGGCCGTCGCCCATTACCGGCAAGTGGGCGACACGGCGCTGGCCGAGTTCAGCCGCCAGGGTGAGTTCGTCGATGGCGAACGCTATGTCTTCGTCACCGATACCAAGGGGATGATGCTCGCCAGTGGCGGGCCATCTGCGGCGCTGATCGGGCGCGACATCTCTTCGGTGCTTGACCCCGCGCTGCAGCAAGCCTTCAAGAATGCGCTGCAGACCCCGGAGGCTGCCGGTATCCAACAGGCCGAGTACCGCTGGCAGAACCGGAACGACGGTAAGGTCGAGCGCAAGCGCGTCTATTTCCAGCGCGTGGGCGATCGCATCGTCGCCGTGGGCTACTACCTGCCACGGGCGACGCCTGAGCAGGCCAGGGCTTTGCTGGACAAAGCGGCAAACGCGCTGCAACAGGATGAGAGGGGCACCCTTGAGGCGATCAACAGCCTTAAAGGTGGATTCCTGCAGGATGACCTGTATGTGTTCGTCGTTGATATCGACAGTAAACGCTACGTCGCCCACGGTACCAACCTGCGTCTGGTCGACACCGACTTCAGTCAGGTCAAAGACCCTGAAGGCAAGCCGGTGGGAAGTCCGATGCTGGAAATGGTCGGGAAACAACCGCAAGGCGAACACGAATACCGCTGGCGCAATCCGGTGACCGGGAAGATCGAGCAGAAGCATGCGTACATGCGCAAAGTCGGACATTTCCTGGTGGCAGTGGGGTATTACAGCGGCTGACTCTCGGACTACTAACGCAGATGAGGCCGGTTCACCGATCCTTGTCTTCGCGTCCGCGCAGCAAATGATTCGGCATCGACAGTGCCGCAGCCAGCCCCAACAACGAAACCGCGGCGCTGATCATGAGCAGGTGCTGGAAGGTTAACGACAACTTTTCCCGCAACTGCTCAAGCGCTGGGCCGCTTATCGAGTGCAGACTGTCCATCAACAGGTTGCCGGAACTGCCATCGGCGCCCGTGGGATTACCATCGATCTGGCCAAGACCAGAGCCTGCGAGCATGGCCAACAACAAGGCCGACATGCTGGCGACACCTACCGCGCCGCCCAGCGAACGAAACAGGTTGGTGGTGCTGGTCGCCACCCCCATGTCTTTCATCTCGACAGAGTTCTGCGTGCCTACCAGCGATGTCGGGAACTGCAAACCGCTGGCGATACCCGTAAGTATCATGAACAACCCGGTCAGAAACACTGACTGGGGCGGGGTAACGGCAATTCCCATGATGGCCATCGGCATCAGCAGCGCGCCCGTCAGGATCATGGGTTTGTAGCGACCGGTGAGCGAGGTGCGTCGGCCACCGAAGTACGCGCCCATCGGCATGCCGATCGCCAATGGCATCAGGTGCAATGCCGCGCTGTCTGCGCCGCCGCCGGTTACGGTCTGGAAGCGCAATGGCAGCAGCACAATCAACGAAATTGCCTGAAAACTGGTGAAGAAAATCGTGCACCAGCACAACACCGCGCTGCGGTTGGCGAACAGGTGCATCGGCAGCAGTGGTTCGCGGCTGCGTCGTTCGTACACCACGAACACCACCAGCGTCAGCAGCGCTACGCCCAATTGAGTCAGTACAGACTCATCGCGCCAGCTGTGGCCTTGACCTATTTGCGTAATGCCAAGCAGCAAAGCGGTAAGGCCAACGATCATCAAGACAGTGCCCAGGTAATCAATGACCGGTTTGCGTTGTGGCACCGGCAGACCGACGAGTGTCTGACGAGCGACCCGCCAGGCAAGCAGCCCCAAGGGGAGATTGATGATGAAAACCCAGCGCCATGACAGGTACTCGGTCATGAATCCGCCGAGTACCGGGCCGGCCACGCTGGCGGCGGCATACATCCCGCTGAAATAGCCCTGATAGCGACCCCGTTCGCGCGGCGGCACGATGTCACCGATGATCGCCTGACTGACCGAGACCATTCCCCCTGCGCCGATGCCTTGAAGCACCCGCGCCAGTACCAGTTGCTCCATGCTTTGTGCGATCGCGCAGAACAGCGAAGCAAGGGTGAATATACCCAGCCCGAACAGCATAAGACGTCGACGCCCATACAGATCGCCCAACTTGCCATAGATCGGCACGGCGACGGTCAGCGCCACCATGTAGGCAGAAATGACCCACGCCAGCAGGTCGAAGTCTTTGAACTGGGCTGAGATGGCCGGCATTGAGACCGCAACGATGGTCTGATCCAGCGCACTGAGGAAAACGGCCATCATCAGCGCAAACAGGATGCTGCGAATGTCCGGGCGGGTCTGGCTGAGGCTGGTCAAAAAAGGGGACTCGAACTGGCAGGTTGACCCGCCGAAAACGTCGCGGGAAAAGTGCGTTCAGTCTAATCCGTTAGCACGCTAATCGATAGCGGCCTAAACCGGTTGACTCAGGTTGCAGTCACGAAGGTCATCATCGCAATGCGCTGAAGCTGGCGTCCGTCGGCAGGCAGTGGCCGAACGTGCAGACTACCGCATTGCGCGGCGACTGGCGCAGTTGCTCGATTCTGTAGACGCCAACGCCATAGACACTGAGTACGGTTACTACAGCGACGACATAAACGCATTGTCTTTTTATTGTGGTTTTCATGACACGTACCTCGGTCCGGTTGGAAATCGTTTCGACGGACAAGAGGAGTGTAGGTCGCTATAGCAACAGTGCCTGGGCGATAGGGATTAAATGTTTTTATCGATGACCGGAGACGGACACCATTCTACTGATGGAACCACAAGCGAAACCGCGAGCTAGCGGCTACGCCTTGCCGCCTTTGCCAATAGCCAGTCGAGCAGCTCGCGCAGCTGTGGCGCGGGCTGCGCGTGGTTCGGGAAGACGAAGTAATACGCCGCGCCGGTGTTTACTTTGAGCTCGAACGGGGTGACCAGTCGACCCGCACTCAGGTCCTCGCCGATCAGCGACCAGTCACCCATGGCAATTCCCGCCCCCTGGGAGGCAACGGTCATGGCCAGATCCATTGTGTCGAAGTGCTGCCCTTTGCTGACATTACCCAGCCGGGTGCCCGCTGCCTTCAACCAGCGGGCCCAATCCTGCTCATCGAGTGTGGGATGCAGCAGCATGTGGGTTTCCAGGTCGCTGAATTGCTCAAGTGCCTGCGAACCGGCGAGCAGCGAGGGGGCGCAGACCGGGGTGAGCTGCTCGTTGAACAGGTGATGAACACCGTTGGAATCAACGGGCGGTCCTCCATAGATGACTGCAGCGTCAAATCGCTCGCGACGAAAGTCCACATCGTGGGCAATGGTCGTGGTCAGTTCGACCGGGATGTCGGGACGTTCTTTTTGCCATTGCAGCAGCCGGGGCAGCAGCCAGCGTGTAATGCAGGTCGGCGCCTTGAGTTGCAGCGCCCGTTGCTCGGTGTCCAGCTGATCAACTGCCTCCTCGATCAAGCCAAAAACCTGCTCGATGCGCGGGAAAAACTCGCGACCTTGCGGGGTCAGGCTCAGCCCACGGGCTTGACGATAGAACAGGCGATACCCGAGATGGTTCTCCAGACCGGCAATCTGGCGGCTGACCGCCCCTTGGGTGATGTGCAGCAACTCTGCAGCCCGCGTGAAATTGCAGCATCGCGCGGTGATCAGGAAGGTGTGCAGAGCGGGCAGGGGTGGCAGACGTTTCATGGGTAGACGCAGGCATGATCAGAGAACATGGCTAAGCATGACATTTTTTGCATTGTCACGGGTATGACCAGCCGGTCCAATGACTGCCATGCAGCGCTTCAGGCGCAAGCCTTTTGAGCCGCTGCGAAACGCATCCAGGATTGAATGAAGGTCCAGACATGGCAACGTGCGGCGAAGTATTGGTCAAATTACTTGAGGGCTATGGAGTAGAACAGGTGTTCGGTATTCCAGGCGTGCATACCGTGGAACTTTACCGGGGGCTGGCCGGTTCTTCGATCAACCACATCACCCCGCGTCACGAGCAGGGCGCCGGTTTCATGGCCGACGGTTACGCGCGCACGCGCGGCAAGCCAGGCGTGTGCTTCATCATCACCGGCCCCGGCATGACCAACATCACAACTGCCATGGGGCAGGCCTATGCCGACTCTATCCCGATGCTGGTGATTTCCAGCGTGCAGTCGCGCAGCCAACTGGGTGGCGGTCGCGGCAAACTGCATGAGTTGCCCGCACAAGGGGCATTGGTCGCAGGGGTGGCCGCATTTTCCCATACCTTGATGTCGGCCACCGAGCTGCCTTCGGTGTTGGCGCGCGCCTTCGCACTGTTCCAGGCTGGCCGTCCGCGCCCGGTGCACATCGAAATCCCGCTGGACGTGCTGGTAGAAAATGCCGACCACCTGCTTGATAGCCCACCGGTATCAATTAGCCGTGCCGGCCCTGCGCCTTGTGCGATCAAACAGATGGCCGATCTGCTAGCCAGCGCCAAACGCCCGTTGATCCTGGCGGGTGGCGGCGCAATCGATGCCGGCGTAGCGCTAACGGCACTGGCGGAGAAACTGGACGCGCCCGTCGCATTGACCATCAACGCCAAAGGTTTGCTGCCCTCCAGCCACCCTTTGCTGATCGGCTCGACGCAGTCCCTGGACCCGACCCGCGAGATCATTGAAGCCGCCGATGTGGTGTTGGCGATGGGCACCGAACTGGCAGAAACCGATTACGACATTACGTTCCAGGGGCTCTTCAAGATACCCGGTACGCTGTTGCGCATTGATATCGACCCCGATCAGACGGTGCGCAATTTCCCGCCCAAGGTGGCGCTGGTGTCTGATGCGCGCACAGCTGCCGAAGCGTTGGTTGCCGCCTTAAGTGAGCGCGATCTGGACACGCGTAGCGATGACTGGGGCTACAAACGCGCTGCGACGCTGAAAACCACGCTGGCTGCCTCCTGGGATGAGCCCACCCGTGGGCAAACGTTGTTCCTGCAAACCGTGCTGGACGTCCTGCCGGGTATCGTCATCGTTGGCGACTCCACCCAACCGGTCTACACCGGCAATCTGACCGTGGACATGGACAAGCCGCGACGCTGGTTCAACTCCTCTACCGGCTACGGCACGCTTGGTTATGCGCTGCCTGCTGCCATCGGTGCGTGGCTGGGCAGTCGGGATGCCGGCGAGCGCAGCCCCGTGGCCTGCCTGATCGGTGATGGCGGTCTGCAGTTCACCTTGGCGGAACTGGCCAGTGCGGTCGAGGCGCGCACGCCAATCATCGTGCTGCTGTGGAATAACCAGGGTTACGAAGAGATCAAGAAATACATGGTCAACCGTGCTATCGAACCGGTTGGCGTGGACATTTACACCCCGGACTTCATTGGGATAGCCAAGGCAATGGGCTGTGCGGCCGAGGCGGTCAGCGGTATCGAGCCATTGAAAGCGGCGCTTGATGCGGCGAAGGGTCGTCAGGGGCCGAGCGTCATTGAAATCGACCAGCGCAGCTGGATGAACGGGTTGAAGCCATTATCAGAGGAGCAGGTATGTTGAGTCCGGTTTTGCCAGGGCTGTACATCGACGGGCAGTGGCGCGCCGGTGGTGAGCAACTGACGGTGATCAATCCGTCCACCGAGGAGCGGCTGGCGATCGTCAGTGGGGGCGACGCTCAGGCGGTCAATGAGGCAGTGCAGGCCGCGCAACGCGCATTCGGTGCATGGTCAAAAACCACCGGTGCCGCACGCGCGGTGATTCTGCGCACGATTGCCAGAGCAGTTGCTGCCCGGCGAGAGCGTCTGATGACGCTGCAGTCGAGCAACAGCGGCAAACCCGGATTCGAGGCGGCCATTGACGTTGATGATGTGATCGCCACATTCGACTACTACGCCGATCTGGCTGAAGCATCCGACGGCCAGCAAAACCAGACGGTCGGGTTGCCCAGCGAGGATTTCAGCGCGCGGCTGCGTCGTGAACCGTGCGGGATCGTGGGCTTGATTGTGCCGTGGAATTTCCCGATGGTCACCACGGCCTGGAAGCTCGCGCCGGCGTTGGCTGCCGGTTGTTGCGTGCTGCTCAAGCCTTCGGAGGTCACGCCGTTGGCCGAGCTGGAACTGGCGCGGATCATTGCCGACAGCGGGCTGCCAACCGGGGTGTTCAATGTGGTCTGTGGCACCGGGCAGCAGGTTGGCGCGCCAGTGTCCGGGCACCCTGGTATCGCCAAGGTTTCGTTCACCGGTAGCAACGCGGTCGGTGTGCAGGTCATGCAGCGCGGGGCGGAAACCGTGAAGGGTGTGAGTCTGGAGCTTGGCGGCAAGTCCGCGTTGCTGGTCATGGACGATGCCGACCTGGATCTGGCAGTAGAGCTGGCCAGTGGTGGCGGTTATTTCAACGCCGGGCAGATGTGCTCGGCCACCAATCGGGTGCTGGTAGCTCAGGAGCTGCTGGAGCCATTTCTGCAACGTATCGTCGCCAAGGCGCAGTCGATCAAGGTTGCAGGTCCTCTGGACGACGCCGCAGAAATGGGGCCTTTGATTAATCAGGCACAGTATCAGCGGGTGCTCAACCACATCGAGGCCGGGAAAGCGGCAGGCGCACAGTTGCTCTGCGGAGGCGGACGCCCTGCGGCGCTTCCTCGTGGTTACTTTCTTGAGCCTGCGGTATTCAGCCAGGTCCCTTTGGACAGCGCCTTGTGGCGCGACGAGATTTTCGGCCCTGTGCTATGCGTGCGCGGATTCAGCAGCGAAGCCGAGGCTATTGCGCTGGCCAACGATAGCCAGTTCGGGCTGGTGGCCAGTGTGGTCAGTGGCAATGCCGAAACAGCCGATCGTGTCGCCAATGCGTTGCAGGCGGGGATGGTGTGGATCAACGCGCCTCAGGTGATCTTTGCGCAGACGGCTTGGGGCGGGTATAAGCAGAGCAGTGTGGGGCGCGAACTAGGGCCTTGGGGCATGCAGGCGTTTCAGGAGATCAAACACGTCGTGCGTGCAATCTGACCAGTGCCGCGAAGCAGTTGTGTGGTGAGTTATTTCGTATGCCTTTGCATGACCGACGGTTTAAAATCCTCGCCTTTCCCTCATCAGGCAGGACATTCCTTACATGGCGCGCAAAGAGTTCCAACGTTACGAAGCCGTTTCCGCTGCGGTTCCCGTTGATGGCGGCTACAGCGCCGCGATTGCGGTCAAGGGCCACGGGGCGGGCGGAGCACCTGCTTTTCACCGAGTTTTGCTCGATCAGAAATTCGATACCGCACTGAGCGCCGATCAAGCTGCTGTCGAAGAACTGGAGCGCTTGATCGACGTGAACACCGAAGGCGAACTGATGTTCGCCCAGGATTGATCAGGCTTTGGGGCGGTACATTTTGAATAGCGATTCAGGGCTCACCTGGAAATAATCGGCCTGGCCACCACCGCGCAGAATCGGTTCTCCGGCAGCCGTGTCGTAGATGCCGTCCTTGAGCAGTCTTTTGGCGATATGTACTGCCACTACCTCTCCCAGAATCAGCCAGCTCGGCACGACTTCTCTGTCGGCGCGCTGCAGCTGGATGATTTGCGTCACCCTGCATTCGAATGCCACTGGCGTTTCCTTCACCCGCGGGACCGACACAATGCGCGACGGCTCGGCGGTGAGGTTGGCCAGTTCGAACTCATTGACGCTGGCGGGCACCGAGGCGCAACTCATGTTCATTTGTTCAGCGAGCGGGCGTGTGGCCAGGTTCCAGACGAACTCTCTGGTTTGCTCGATATTATTCAGGCTGTCTTTGCGCCCGACGCTGCAAAAACCAATGATTGGTGGGGTGTAATTGAAGGCGTTAAAGAAGCTGTAGGGGGACAGGTTGAGGGTGCCCTTGGCGTCCTGTGACGAGATCCAGCCGATAGGGCGCGGGCCGACGATGGCGTTGAACGGATCGTGAGGCAGCCCGTGGCCTTTGGCGGGTTCGTAGAAATGAATATCGTCAGACATGGCGCTTTTCCTGATGGTGAGGTCGGCAGGGGCGAGGTCAATGATCTGCCGAAAGTCGAAGCGCTCATATTGCAAGGCATTGGAAACGGATACCAGACCCTGAACGGACTCGATGGAAGTGCGAGCCTCAGTCAGGCTTCCCATGCAGACTAATGAAGGTGCTGTGTCGCTGGTGCGCATCCATGCACATCCTTCTCTAACGCCAACAGCCCAAAAAAAGCCCGACATCAGTCGGGCTACAAGGGGAGTTGCGGGAGGTGGAACGTAAAGAGGGAAATCAGCTAGCGCGGTTGTTACCAACACGATCAGCGCCGTCAGCAGCCAGACGGTTGGCACCCACGTGGTCGGACCCATCGGCAGCCTGACGATTATTGCCTACACGGTCAGCGCCGTCGGCAGCCAGACGGTTGGCACCCACGTGATCGGAGCCATCGGAGGCCTGACGGTAGCTGCCGGTGTGCGAGGCGTTGGTGTGAGAAGAACCGCCCTCGGCGACAACATTGCCGTTCAATACAGTATGAGTGCCCGATACCGGCAGAGCGAATGCGCTCGATGCAAGAATCGACAGACTAAAGGCAAAAACAAGGTTTGAAGTTTTCATGATGTAAGCTCCACAGAAGTTCAATAATTTCTTCACTTGGGTATGGAGCGAGTTTACGCTCGCGTGTATTAAGTAGAAGTTAACAACATTGCTAATCATCATCGCTAAAAATGATAGTGAGTGGCGATGCCCGGTTTTAAAGCGCTCCAGCGGGTTTTGAGCGGGAACAGGGCACTTGCTGTCAAAACGGTGAGACTTCAATCTTGACAAAATTATTGTCTTGTGAATTTTATTTTTTCTGGGGTAAGTGCTGGTCGCGGCGTTACTGGACAAAAAACACGCACGGGAGCGCAATTGCTGAGCGATGAAAAGGCCAGCGATGACACAAAGTGCAGCAAAATCTAGGCTTTTAACAAGGAATAGACAGCTCCAAAAATTAAGCCCGGCACAAGCCGGGCTGCAAGCACAGCGCAAGACGATCAGCTCACGCGATTTGCACCCACATGATCCGCACCATCAGCGGCGAGACGATTTGCACCAACATGGTCGGCACCATCAGCTGCGAGGCGACCGACATTGGTATGGGAGGCACCGTTTTCGGCAACTACGGGTGCGTTAATGTGTTGTTGCGCGTTAGTGGCCGGAAGTGCGAAAGCGCTGGAAGCCAGGATAGAGAGCGCAAGGCCGACGATCAGTTTGTGAATTTTCATGTTCGTTACTCCATCGATCAATTAGTTGTTGACTCGGTATGGAACTAACTTTACTCGGCTCTCATGTTTTAAGAAGTCAATCGCATCAGTAGCAGTCATCGTTGAAATTGATAGTGCCCAAATGCCCTGATCACTCAGCGACTTAGCTGCGATGGCAGCGAAAAACAGGGGCAGCCACGTGCGTGATCGCCCCTGTTTTTTATGCTCGAACGCGTGGCCAGGCTAACCGCCCCTGTCAGTCAGTCTCGATTCGCGAATACTTGCCGGTGTCCTTCATAAACAGGTAGACCAGCAGCGAGCAGGCAATGCAGGCCGTGACGTACCAGTAGTAACCAGTCTCCATGCCAATGCTCTTGAACCACAGCGCAATGTATTCGGCGGTACCGCCGAAAATCGAAACGGTCAGGGCGTAAGGCAGGCCAACGCCCAATGCACGGATTTCGGTCGGGAAGAGTTCCGCCTTCACCACGGCGTTGATCGAAGTATAGCCACTGACGATGATCAGTGCCGCCATGATCAGAAAGAACGCACCCCACCACGACTGGATCGTGTGCAGCGTGGTCAGGATCGGCACGGTAAACAGCGTACCCAGCACGCCAAAGGCGATGAGGATAGGACGACGACCAACCTTGTCGGACAGCGCCCCCACCACCGGCTGCAGCACCATGAACAGAAACAGCGTGGCGGCGGAAATGGTGGTGGAGTCAGTGATGCTCATGCCGACCGTATTCACCAGGTATTTCTGCATGTACGTGGTGTAGGTGTAGAAGGCCAGGGTGCCGCCCATGGTCAGGCCAACCACGGTCATCAGTTCCTTGGGGTGACGCATCAAAGTGCGCATCAGGCTTTCTTTTGGCGCTTCTTTCTTTTTGGTGAAGGATTCGGTTTCTTCCATACCGCGACGCAGAAACAGCGCGACGACTGCGCACAACGCGCCGATGGCGAACGGAACACGCCAGCCCCACGCGTTCAGTTGCTCGGTGGTGAGGGTCTGTTGCAGCACGATCAGTACACCCAGCGCGATGAGCTGACCGGAAATCAGGGTCACATATTGAAAGCTGGAGTAGAAACCCCGGCTCTTCTTGGTCGCCATTTCGCTGAGATAGGTGGCCGAAGTGCCGTATTCGCCGCCTACGGACAGCCCTTGCAGCAGGCGCGCAAGCACCAGCAGGATGGGGGCGCCGACGCCGATGGTTTCATAGCCGGGTGTCAGGGCGATGATCAGGGAGCCGAAGCACATCAGCAGAACGGATGCCATCAGCGCGGCCTTGCGGCCTTTGCGGTCCGCGTACAAGCCCATCAGCCAGCCGCCGATTGGACGCATCAGAAAGCCCACGGCGAAAATCGCGGCAGTGTTGAGCAACTGAGCTGTGGTGTCGCCCTTGGGAAAGAAGGCTTTAGCGAAATAGAGCGAGAAGGCAGCGTAGACGTACCAGTCATACCACTCGACCATGTTACCGACCGAACCGCTGAAAATGGATTTGAGGCGACTTCCGGTGGTTTTTTCGGCGACGGGCACGGCAGCCGATCCGTTGGACACAGAGTTGGGGATAGCCATTGGTTTTCCTGCAGGTCATTGTTGTTAGAGGGACCGCCGATGCGGTCTGCCGACAGTGATAGCAGGAGCTGTGCCAAAGTCTGATAGGCCCGGTTTAGAGGGGGTTTCCTGGCACCTATAAGCGGAAATCCGCTTATAGGTGCCAGGGCGGTGAGCGGAAAATTGCTGATGGAGGTTGCGGAACTGATGTTTCACCTGGCCCTGCGCAAGGACGGTGCTCCCCGGCAAGCCACCGATTTACAGTGGACGCATAACCTGTAGCAGAGGTCCGAAGTTACGAAGGCCGAGAATGCGTATATCTGGTTACGATGTTTCGGGTCACCAGCAAGGCGCCTATTGTTGGTGTGTGCTGTTCTCGGAAACGAAATCCTCGCGCACCAACCCATGGCGCTGCATCTTTTCGTTCAGGGTGCGACGCGGCAATTGCAGTTCGTTCAACACAGCCTTGATATCACCTTTGTGTCGGGCCAATGCCGAACGCAGGCAGTGCGCTTCGAATGCTTCCTGCTGCGCCACCAGTGACTGTCCTGCAGGCAGCTCGACAGAAACAGGGTTCTCCAGCCCAAGCACCTGCCGCTCCGCAGCATTGGCCAGTTCGCGGACGTTGCCGGGCCAGTCCTGGCTCAATAGGTGACTCAATTGGCCACCGCTGAGAATAGGTGCGGCGCGCCCCAAACGTTCTGCAGATTGGCGCGAGAAATGCGCGAACAACAGTGGAATGTCTTCACGACGTTCACGCAAGGGCGGCAGGCGCAGTTCAGCGATGTTCAAGCGATAGGCAAGGTCTTCGCGAAAACGGCCTGCCCGGGCTTGCTCTAGCAGATCGGGTTTGGTGGCGGCGATGATGCGCAAGTCGACATCGATGCTTTGGTTCGAACCCAGCCGCTCCAGTCGCCGCTCTTGAATCACCCGCAGCAGCTTCACTTGCTGGGCCAGCGGCATACTTTCGATTTCGTCGAGAAACAGCGTGCCACCGTCAGCGAATTCGAGCTTGCCGATACGCTTGCCCTGAGCGCCGGTGAACGCACCACTTTCATGACCGAACAGCTCCGCCTCGAACAGCTGTTCGGGAATGGCGGCGCAGTTGACCGCCACGAACGGTTTCTTCGCCCGGGGACCGAAGTCGTGCAGGCAGCGAGCGACCATCTCTTTACCGCTCCCGGTTTCGCCGCGAATCAGCACGTTGACCGGCAACTGCGCCAGCTCCAGCACCTGACGTCGCAGGGTTTGCATCATGGGCGAAAGGCCTAGCAGCGTGGCATCGAGTCGGGTGCGGGTGTCGGTCTGCAGGTGCAGGCGGCGGTTTTCCAGGACCAGTGCGCGTTTTTCCAGAGCGCGGCCCAGGCTGCCCAGCAGCGTCTGCGGGGTGAAGGGCTTTTCAAGAAAATCATAGGCACCGTCGCGCATGGCTTCGACCGCCATCGGCACGTCACCATGACCGGTGAGCAGAATGACCGGCAGATCGGCGTCGCGGGTCTGCAGTTCGGCGAGCAGGTCCAGGCCGCTCATGCCGGGCATGCGCACATCGGTAAGAACCACCCCCGCAAAATGCTCCGGCAGGTTCGCCAGACAATCCTCAGCGCGGCTGTAGAGTTGCACGACAAAGCCGGACAGCGACAGCCACTGCTCCACTGCCTCGCGGATGGGCGCTTCGTCATCGACCACAATCACCGAATTCAGCATGGGTTAGGCCTCCGCAGCCTTGGGCAGACAAAAAAAGAACTGCGCACCATTGTCCAGGTTCTCTGCGCTCAAACGACCCCCCAGTTCATGAACGATGGCGTAGGACACCGCCAGCCCCAGGCCAAGTCCGTCACCCACGGCTTTGGTGGTAAAAAACGGATCGAAAATATTCGCCAGATGGGTGTCGGCAATCCCTCCACCACTGTCCGTCACACAAAGCCGCCAGTTGTCGTTTTGCTCTTCGACACGGATTTCCAGGCGCCTGAGCGGTTTATCGCGCATCGCATCCAGTGCATTGCGCAGCAGGTTGATCAGCACCTGTTCAAGGCGGATGGCATCCCCGCGCACCCAGGCCGGGCGGCTCAGGTCCAGCACGCAACTGACCCGCTCTTCGCGGATCCGGGCATCCAGCAGCAACAGCGCTGCATCCACCACGCAGGCCAGGTCCAGTCGTTCGCGCAACCCGCTTGGGCTTTTGCGGGCGAAGGTTTTTAGATGGCCGGTCAGAGCTGCCATGCGGCTCAATTGCTGGTCGAGCAGGGCCAGAGCCTTGTAGGCATCGTCAACGCGGCCATGATCGAGCAGCAGGCGCAGGGTCGCCAACTGCATACGCTGGGCAGTCAGCGGCTGATTGATTTCGTGGGCCAGCGCTGCCGACATCTGCCCCAAGGCCGCCAGTTTGGTCGACTGCACCAAGCCGTCCTGTGCGGTCTGCAGAGCGCGGGTGCGCGCTTCCACCAGCTGCTCCAGTTCTTCGCGGCTGCGCTGACGCAAACGTGCCAGACGCCAGCGCTGATACAGGAACAAGCCGAGGAAGACCAGCGTCAGCCAGGTGCCCGCTGCAGCCAATGCGGCGTTGCGGACGTCTTCGGAAGCCGGCTGGGGTTTGCGCAGCAGATGCAACGTCCAGCCTTCCGGTTGCAGCGGCAGCGACTGCCAAAGGTAATCGGCGGTACCGTCCGGGGCCACCACTTGGCTCAAGTGGCTGTGGGCGTTGAAGGTGCGCAGCGGCTGTTGAATCAGGGGCGTCAGCGGTTGTTTGTCATATTGGCGGGTGCTGCTCAACTCGGCGCGGTCCTGTTCGGACAGGGGCTCAAGCGCGCGATAGCGCCAGCCGGGCTGATTGGCGATGAAGACGATGCCCTTGGCATCGCTGACCAGCAGCAGGTCGTCACCTTGTGCCCAGGTGTGTTCCAGATCGGGAAACTCCAGCTTGACCACCATCGCGCCGATGAACTGCCCGGCATCATCGCGCACAGCACTGGATAGAAAGTACCCGGCAATCCCGCTGGTCACACCCACGGCATAGAAACGCCCGACGCCATTGGCTCTGGTCTGGGTGAAATAGGGACGGAAACCATAGTTGTGACCGACATAACTGCTGGGCAGGCGCCAGTTGCTGGCACCGATTGCCAACCCGTTACGGTCGAGCAGTTCCAGGGTCGAGGAGTGCGCGGCGCCGTTGATCTGCTCCAGTTTCAGGTTGAGTGCCTGGGTGGTCTCGGCGCTGACCGCGCCCTTGAGCGCTTCTCGCAGCTGTGGGTCCAGTGCCAGCACGGCAGGCAGTGCGCGGTAGCGTTCGATCAGGGTTTGCAGGGTATTGGCGTACAGCGACAGCTGGTCCTGCGCTCGTGCGGCGTCGTCTTCGATGGAATGGCGTTGCGCCTGATGCATCGCCAGCGTCGCCGCAACGAGCGCGCCAGCAAGGATCAGCAGCGTATACAGGGCGAGGCGGGCGAAGCGGGGCATGGCGGATGGCCTATCTTCCTGACGGGACTGACACAGGGGGTGACGCCAGTCCCTGTGGGGGCGAGCTTGCTCGCGAGAGGCGCGGCGCAGCCGTTACCAGCGCGCCGCCCCGGGGCCGTTTACAGCAAATTGAACGTCGTCTCCTTAACATCCTCGGAATCCAGGCCAATCATCAGCTTGAATTCACCCGCTTCAGCGGCGTACTGGAGCGACGGGTTGAAGAACTTCAGGTCTTGCTCGGTCACAGTAAAGCTCACGTCTTTCTCTTCGCCGGGCTTGAGCATGATTTTCTGAAAGTTCTTCAGCTCTTTCACCGGACGACTCAGCGAAGCGGCCACATCGCGCAGATACAGCTGAACCACGGTTTCGCCTGCCACTTTGCCGGTGTTCTTGACCTGAACCGTGGCGGTGATCTTGTCCTTGCGGGACATCTTGTTGACCGACAGAACGATGTCCGAGACGCTGAATTGCGTGTAGCTCAGCCCGTAGCCGAACGGGAACAGCGGACTGGTCGGCTCCTCGAAGTAGTTGGAGGTGTAGTTCGAATCGTTTGGACGATACGGCCGGCCGGTGTTCAGATGGTTGTAGTACGCCGGCACCTGACCCACGGAGCGGGGGAAGGTCATCGGCAGCTTGCCAGAGGGGTTGTAGTCGCCGAACAGGACGTCCGCCAGCGCGTTACCGCCCTCGGTACCGAGGAACCAGCTCTCGACCATCGCATCGGCCTGCTTGTTCTCCTCGCCCAGCGCCAGCGGTCGCCCGTTCATCAGCACGATGACCAGCGGTTTGCCGGTGGCCTTGAGGGCCTTGATCAGATCACGCTGACGGCCCGGAAGCACCAAATCCACGCGGCTTGCCGCTTCGTGGGACATGTTGCGTGACTCGCCCACGACCGCAACGATTACATCCGACTGCTGCGCGACCTTGACCGCTTCGTCGATCATCTCCTGCTCGGGACGCCCATCGATGTGCAGCTGATCTTCCATCTTGTCCAGATAAGTGATGGCTTCCTGGTTATCGGTGATATTGGAGCCAGGGGCATAGAGGATTTTCGCCTTGTCGCCGACAGCGTTCGCCAGACCGTCATAGGCGCTGACCGTCTGCCGCGCCAGACCGGCTCCGGACCAGCTGCCGAGCATGTCCACCGAGCTTTTCGCCAGCGGGCCGATCACCGCGATGGTGCCTTGTTTCTTCAGCGGCAGGGTCTCGTTCTCGTTCTTGAGCAATACCACGCTGCGTCGTGCGACATCTCGCGCTTCGGCGCGGTGCAGGCGGTTCTCGGCGTTGCGGTCGGCCGGGTCGTCCACGGCTGCACCGATGCGCAGGTAAGGGTTGGCGAACAGCCCCATATCCCATTTTGCCCCGAGCACTTCACGCACGGCGTTATCGACTTCCTTGACCGAGACTTCGCCGCTCTTGACCAGGGCGGGAAGTTCTTCGCCGTACGCCTTGTCGTTCATGCTGAGGTCCACGCCGGCCTTGATCGCCAGCTTGGCTGCCTCGCGAAAGTCTTTGGCGACGCCGTGATCGATCAGCTCTTTGATCGCGCCATGGTCGCTGATGGTCACGCCCTTGAAGCCCCAGTCCCTGCGCAGTACATCCTGCAGCAGCCAGGCGTTGGACGTGGATGGCACGCCATTGATCGCATTCAGCGCCACCATCACACCGCCGGCGCCGGCATCGATGGCTGCACGGTAGGGCGGCAGGTAATCCTGCTGCATGCGCACCGGGCTCATGTCGACGGTGTTGTAGTCGCGACCGCCTTCGACCGCGCCATACAAGGCGAAGTGCTTGACTGCGGCCATGATGCTGTTGGCTGCCTGGGTGCTGGTGCCCTGAAAGGCGCGAGTCATGGTGGCGGAGAGCTGTGATACCAGATAGGTGTCTTCGCCGAAGCCTTCCGAGCTGCGGCCCCAGCGGGCATCACGCGTAATGTCGACCATTGGCGCGAAGGTCATGTCCACGCCATCGGCTGCGGTTTCAACTGCCGAAACCCGGCCCGCGCGGGTGACAGCATCCATGTCCCAGGTCGATGCCAGACCCAGGCTGATCGGGAAAATGGTGCGTTGGCCGTGCACCACGTCATAGGCGAAGAACATCGGGATCTTCGTGCGGCTGTGGGCGACGGCGGCGTCCTGCATGGCGCGGTTGTCAGGCAGCAGGACCGAGTTGAAGGTGCCACCGATCCGGCCGGCCGCGATTTCCTTGACGATTTCGGACTTCGGCATCTCAGGCCCTATGCTGATCAGGCGCAGTTGCCCGATCTTTTCATCGAGGGTCATCTGCTTCATCAGGTTGGAGATGAATGCATTCTTGGCTTGCAGCGTTGAGGTATTTCTGGCGGGGGTGACAGCGGTTTCAGCCCAGGCGGACTGACTGGCCAACCCAATGACTATACTCAGCAAACACAGCTTATTCATGAATGATTTTCTCAAGGCGCTGGCCGGTAACTCGCGCGGATTACCGGGCGGCCTTTGTTTTTGGTGTGAGACCTTTGGTTTTTATTGTCATCAGGACGAGATGGTCGCTGAACTCCTGACGCATCCAGGCATCAGTAGCGCAGCGAGTTTTATCCGATTGCTGCTGGGCAATCCAGAGCCTGGTGACGTAATGGGCGAAGATTATGCCGGGGATCGTCCGATTTGGCTAAAGTCATGTCTGACGCGGTGACCAACAGAGAACACCAAGGAGTGTGCAAGCCATGCAAATAGAGCGTTACGGACACATTCGGGGCAGTCGTTACAACTTTTCGCTGACACTGCTGATGCTGCTGAGCCTGTTTTTGTCCGGTTGCGGCATCAACAATATCCCCACCTATGATGAACAGGTGAAGGCCGCGTGGGCGCAGGTGCAGAACCAGTATCAGCGCCGGGCCGACCTGATTCCCAATCTGGTGGAGACCGTCAAGGGTTACGCCAAACAGGAACAGGCGACCCTGACTGCAGTGATCGAAGCGCGTGCCAAGGCCACCTCGATCCAGGTTGACGCCAGCACCTTGAACGATCCTGCCAAGCTCAAGCAGTTCCAGGACGCACAAGGCCAGCTTACCGGCGCCTTGAGCCGATTGATGGTGGTGTCGGAACGCTACCCGGATCTGAAGTCCAACCAGAACTTCCTGTCGTTGCAGTCGCAGCTTGAGGGAACGGAAAACCGGATTGCGGTCGCCCGCCGTGACTTCATTGCTGCGGTCGAGAAATACAACACGGAGATCCGTACCTTCCCGGGCCGTCTGTGGCATACGGTGATGTACAGCGATCTGCCGATTCGCCCGAACTTCGAAGCGACCGCCGCTGGCGCCGATAAGGCGCCGGAAGTGAAATTCTGATGAGGGCGGCGCGGCGCGGGGTTCTAGTCGCGTTTCTCGCGGTATGGGTCGCTGCGTTTGCGCAGATGGCCTTCGCGGAACTGAAGTTTCCAGCGCTGAGCGGCCGGGTCGTCGACACCGCCAACTTGCTGGACGAGCCGAGCAAGGAGCATCTGGCGCAGATGCTCCGGGCCCATGAGCAACTGACCACAGAGCAGGTGGTGGTAGTCACGGTGCCCGATCTGCAAGGCAGCACCATCGAGGACTACGGCTATCAGCTGGGTCGAAGCTGGGGCATCGGTCAGCAGGGCAAGGACAATGGCGCGCTGCTGATTGTCGCCAAACAAGAACGCAAGGTGCGCATCGAGGTGGGGTACGGTCTGGAAGATCGCCTCACGGATGCGCAATCCTCAGTGATCATCAATCAGGTCATCATCCCGTCCTTCAAGCAGGGCGATTTCGTCGGCGGCATCAACAAAGGCACCGAGGCCATCGTGCAGGTGCTCGGTGGCGAACCGTTGGCCGAACCTGTGATGGGCGCGTCGGGCGGCGATGAGGTCGAGGATTGGCGGATGAGCCTGCTGTTCTTCGTGCTGTTCGTGGCCGCCGCTTATATAAGCATGCGCTGGGGTGGCGGGATTGGCTTGCTCGGTTCAGGCGGCTCGGGCGGCTTTGGCGGATCAGGTTCGGGCGGTCCACGCTCAGGCGGTATGAGCGGGGGTGGTGGCAGTTTTGGCGGCGGCGGTGCCTCCGGTGGCTGGTAGTCGATAGCTCAATAAGGGTTGTACGCATGGCTTTACTCACTGAAGACGAACAGCAGCAGGTGACCAGGGCCATTGAGGCCGTCGAGCGCGGCACCGATGCCGAACTGGTGACAGTACTGGCTGCCAGCGCCGATGATTACGCTTACGCGCCGCTGATCTGGGCCGGGCTGGTGGCGCTGCTGCTGCCGGGATTGATCAATTTTCACCCCGGCTGGCTCAACGCCAACGAATTGCTCCTGACCCAGATCGCGACATTTATCGTGGTGGCGCTGGTTTGCAGGCTTCCTGCCATCGGTATACGGCTGGTCCCGGCGTCGGTTCGCCATTGGCGAGCGGGAAGTCTGGCGCGGCGGCAGTTTCTGGAGCAGAACCTGCACTCCACGCTCAACGGCACTGGGGTGTTGATTTTTGTCAGCGAAGCCGAACGCTATGTTGAAATCATCGTCGACGACGGTATTGCCCGTCGGGTGGACGACAGCGTGTGGCGATCGATGGTCGATGTGTTCACCCTGCAAGTCAGGCAGGGCAGGATTCTCGAAGGGTTTCTCGGCTGTATCCATTCGTGTGGCCAGGTACTGAGCGAGCAGATTCCGGTAACCCAGCCGCGCAACGAGCTGCCGAACCGTCTGGTGGTGCTGGAATAGCAACGGCGGGTGGCCACTTTTGGCCACCCGCCGCGCTATGGCGCCAAAGATCGCATGGGTCGTCGACAACAATTTCTCTGATCCGGCATCCGATCCACCGCGACGTGGTGGCCGATAATTAAATCCACCCCGGCCCCGCAACCCGCCTAAAATACCCGCCTCGCATTTTTCGTTTCCCGAGGCTCCACCCGATGTCCGCCACTGCACCCAACGCCCTGCCAGCGCCGGATCACCGCGCCCGGTTCCTGAGCCTGCTCGACACCTGCCTGTCGCAGAACTCGCTGATCAAGCTGGTGCTGGCCAAGTACGTCGGCAGCGAGGCAGAACTACAGCGCATCATCATCAAGCCCGCCACGATCAAAGGTCAGCCGTGCCTGTCCTTTATTTACCGCTACAAGACCCGCGACATCACCAAGAATCATCCCCTTGCCCAGGCGCAGGAACTGATTGCCGACCTGCTGCCTGAGTCCTTCAGGAACGCCCATCTGCTGTCGCTCACCGACGAAGTGCAACTGGAGTTCAGCAAGAAGGGCAAAAGCACGTTGTTTAGCAATACATCGCAACAGGACCGTGAAGCGCCTTCGACCGGGCATGATCGTGAGAAGAAGCGCTATCTGGAGCTGAGCCGGCCGTTTCTCACCGATCTGGGCGTGACTAACAAGCAGCACGAGTTGATCCCGGCCATGTCGCGCAAGTGGAAGCAGATCAATAAATTCATCGAAGTGTTTTCCCATGCCCTGGCGACTTCGCCGATCAAACTCGACAAGCCGGTGACGGTGGCTGACTTTGGCTCGGGCAAGGGCTATCTGACCTTCGCCATTCACGATTACCTGCGCAACACCCTACAGGCCGAGGGCAATGTCACTGGCGTCGAATTGCGCGAGGACATGGTCACCCTGTGCAACGGCGCAGCGGGGCGGCTGGAGCATCCGGGGCTGGTGTTCAAATGTGGCGATGTGCGCTCGGTGGCGCCAACCGAGCTGGACGTGATGATCGCGCTTCACGCCTGCGATATCGCCACCGACTACGCCATCCACACCGGCATTCGCTCCGGTGCGTCGATCATCATGTGTTCGCCCTGCTGCCACAAACAGATTCGTTTGCAGATCCAGAGCCCGACGCTGCTCAAGCCGATGCTTCAATACGGTCTGCACATGGGCCAGCAGGCGGAAATGGTGACCGATGCACTGCGCGCGCTGCTGCTGGAAGCGTGCGGCTACGAGACCAAGGTGTTCGAATTCATCTCGCTGGAACACACCAACAAGAACAAGATGATCCTGGCAGTGAAGCGAGCAACGCCAGTCGATCCTGCCGAGCTGTTAGCAAGGATTCAGGAACTCAAAACCTTCTACAACATTCAGGAGCAGTGTCTGGAAACGTTGCTCCGGGCGGACGGTCTGCTCGACTAGACCCGAGTTGCCACGACCGGCGTGGGTGCCAGAACTGCGGTCTTGCGCCCGATGGCCAGCGTCACCACTACGCCTGCGGCAAAGATCCAGGTGATCGGGTCAATGTGCTCGCCAAAGAACACTGCCGAAAAGGCCATGGTGAAGAACAATTGCACCAGCTGGATCTGACTGACCCGCGCGATGCCGCCCATGGCCAGCCCTGCGTACCAGGCGAAAAAGCCGAGAAACTGCGAAAACAGCGAAACGTAACCGAATGCCCACCAAGCGCCCGCCGAAATCGGCCCTTGGTGCTGTGAGGCCAGATAACCGACGGGAACGATCAGCGCCGGCAACGAAATCACCAACGCCCAGCAGATCACCTGCCAGCCGCCCATCTGCTTCGCCAGTCTGCCGCCTTCGGCATACCCCAGCCCACCCACCGCCACTGCGCCGACCATTAAGAGATCCCCGGCCTGCAAATTGCCCGCGCCGCTGATCAGTGCATAACTCAGGACTAAAACGCTGCCCATCGTCGCGCACATCCAGAACGCTTTGGACGGGCGCTCATGGGACAGCCACGCAGCGTAAATTGCTACGAGCAAGGGCTGCAGCCCATTGACCAGAGCGCCGTGGGACGCAGGCAATGTCTTCATCGCCCACGCCGAAAGCACCGGAAAGCCGACGATCACGCCCAACGCCACCACCATCAGCGCCTTGAATTGCGCGCGGGTCGGCCATTTCTCCCGACGCCACAGCAACAGCGCTGCCGCCGGGATCGCCGCGCACAATGCCCGGCCCAGGCCGTTGAGCATTGGGTGGATTTCCTGAACGACAATGCGGGTCATGGGCAGGGTCAGGCTGAAGATCACTACCCCGAGCAATCCCAGGGCCATGCCAGTGTTTTCGCGGGAGGACATGCTGAATCGTGCCTTGTGGTCATGGGGGAGGGAGGGCTCTCATTCAGCCACAGATCGCTGGGCATTCCCCTTAACAGCTGCCAACAGAATCGGCCATACACTTTGCCTTCAGTGAGGCAACGCCGTTGCTGCTGAGGATTTTTTCGCGGCTCGCCCTTTGGCAACGAGTTCAGGTGCAGAAATTGAATGCCATCTTCCTGCAACAGTTCGAAGGGCAAATTGCTGCCATCGAAACCAGCAGGAGAACTATCGTGTCGGTCATCGAAAAATGGGCGTTGCGGGGTGTCGTGGTGTTTTTCGTCGCCTGGATGGCGATCCTGGTCGGTCAATGGTCAGCGCGCGCCGTCAGCGCTATCGGCAACGAGCGGCTGGCCTCTTTGAGCAGTATGCAGCTGCCTGATTCGCCTGCAGCCAGCGTCAATAAACATGCACATGGCAATACAGTTGCGGCGGGTAGTTTGGCGCAAAGTAACCCGTGAGAGGGGCGACATAAGACTGACAGTTGTAGCCCTTTCTATTGCCGGCTCTTACAGGGCCAGCCGCGCAGAGACCTGCGAGCACGTTTGCACCAGGGAAAAATTTTCTCTAGTATTCGCCGCCATGGCTACCGTACACACCGACCGCAACTGGAAGATCAAGATCTATCCGGACGACCATGCCCCACCGCATTTCCATGTGCAGACCCCGGAAGGTGAGTCCTTGGTGCAGATTGACGGTTTGAGAGTGCTGGGCAAGGGGGCCGAGCCCACAGCGCTCAAAGCCGCCTTGACATGGGCCCGAGCTCACACTGCTGAACTGTGGCAGGTGTGGTACGAGCAGAACCGGAGAACCTGAGCAATGCCAAGCAAATTACGTATCGCTGGCGTACAACCTGTTCCAGGTATGCGCGCCCTGATCATCGACTGGAATAACGGCAAGCGCCACACGGTTGACCTTTCGACCTTTCTTGATCAATTCCCCGGCCTTGCTCCGCTCAAGGACGCTGATCTGTTCGAACAGGCAGCGGTAGGGGAGTGGGGCTTCGATGTCGTGTGGGGGGGTGAGCTGGAGGTGGCCGCAACGACGCTGCATCGGTTGGCGCTGGAGCAATCGGGTGAGGTGATGCCGACCCGGGACTTCAAGCAATGGATGGCGAAAAACAACCTGTCGTTGTCAACTGCCGCTGCCGAGCTAGGGTTCACGCGCCGAACCATTACCGCTTACAGCAGCGGGGCGGCGCTGATACCCAAGCACGTTGCGCTGGCATGCAGAGGCTGGGAATACGAGCACCGCTAAAAAACTTGCCCCGTATCTCCACCTTTTTTCTGCCTAACCTCCTTCAACCGCGCCACTGGCACCGACAATTCCGAACTTCCCAGCGGATGGGTCGTCGCGTCGAAGAACTTAAGCTCAATGTTCTGCCCCTCGAACAGCGTGCTGTAGTGGCGTTTCCTGTGTTGAATGAAGGCTTCGCTACGCGGCAGCACCGAGATCGCCAGCGTTTTGGGGCGGGCCTGAAGTACGGCGTTCAGAATGTGCCGGTCCTGTTTTCCCAGCCCGTGGCCGAAGACACACAAGGCGCCTTGGTGTTGCGCCAGTTGGGCGTGGCAGAACGACAGGTAGTCCGAGCCGCGGATGATCTTCATCTTGTCTTCGCTGCGGCCTTCGCAGACGAACAGTGGCACATCATCCAGCGCATTCACGGCAAAGCTGCCCATCAGGGTGCTTTCCGATGATTGCAGCTTGCGCGCCGTACCGTCGAAGTTCTTCACCAGATGCATGCCGCCGTGCAGATACAGAATGCGGGTTGCATGGCTGTCGGTCCGATGCAGATTGAATTCAGCGTCATCGTCGAACAGATCGTCGAAAGGCTGGGCGCCATGCATCACTGCCCAGTAGGCGAGCAGGTCGTAGTTGGTCGAGTAGACCGTCGCATACTGACTCAGGGCTTTGCTGACATGGGCGATGCTCGACGGCTCCATCAATCGCCAGGGAATGTGCGCCGAGCGAATGCCGTGGATCAGCGCTTCCTTGATCGCGAAATAGCGGTTGCGTGGCGATGACGAACTGATGGTCAGCGCCGCATTGACGCGCATCGCGATCTTCAGGCCAGTGAGCACGGGTTCGAAGTTTTCGGTTTCCATCGACTTGAACAGCGCAAGCTCGGTTGGGCTTAGCGGCTTATTGCGAGTGGTTTGCGCCAGTTCGAACAGCGAGTCGTAGGCGAAGTTCTTCCAGACAGCGAGACTCGCACCATTACCCAGCAGCAACCCGGAGCATGGATGGGTTGTCTGCAGCTGGTTCCAGTCGGCAAGTTCGGCATCAAAATCGGTGAATTCCATCGTCTCGCTTCGCTTTCAGGTGAGCAGGTACTGACCAGGGCCAGAACGGAGTGGACTTATAGGAACACAAGCCTGGCTTGTCAACGACACATGCCTTGATCCACCGTCCGGTAGATAGTTCGAACCCGTTCGACAGCCTATAAGAACGTGCCCCGATCTGAGTGCCTGACTCACTGGCGCACCTGCAGCGCCTGACCCTTGCAGCAGCGAAGGCCTGGATTGCATCCGGGCTTTCGCAAGGTTCGAAAGCACGCGGACCCTGAAAATCCTCATGTGCACCGCCCCCTAAACCAGCCGCTCACTGCTGGGCCTTGCGCCAGTTTTCGCCCCGGAAAATCCATAGGAACTCTGCCCTGCGAAGGCTCTCTATCAATACATTCAGAGCTTTTACGACCTTGAAAAGGACCACCTCAATGAATCTCCAACACACCGCTACGCAGGAAATCATTGCCGTCGACAAGCAAGGTCAGCAAGTGCTGTTCCTGGACCCCGGGGATCTCTCAGTGCGCGCTGCAATCACCGGTTTGCCGACCCGCCCGCACGAACTGCTGGTACTTGAAAAACAGCGCAAGGCATACGTACCGATCTATGGCGACGGCGTCCATGGCGACAATCCCAATCCGAATCATCAGGTCGCAGTGATCGACCTCGACACCCGCACGCTGACCGGATTTATCGACACGCTGCCCTATGTGTCCCCACACACCGGGCGTCTGGGGCGCGATGGCCGTGTCTACCTGTGCTGCGAAGACAGCTCCACGATCCTCGTCATCGATCCTGATCAGGATAAGGTGGTCGGGCATATTAAGGTGCCGTCGACGAACATACACAGGCTCACCCCGCTGCCGCATGCCGATCAGTTGTGGGCCGAAAGCGAGGAAGATGGCCAGCTCTACGCCATCAATGTGCATAACGGAACCGGTCAGCTGGCGGCGACCCTGACAATGCCGGGCCCGGTGAACGGCATCGATGCTTCGCCGCTGCACCCTTGGGTCATCGCCTCGGCCGCAGACCGCCCGGTGATCTACGCAGTGGACACTGAGCAACGCCGCGTGCTGCGCACCGTCGAACTTCCGGGACACAGACGCCAGGGACAGGTCGTGCGCTTCAGCCCCGATGGCCGATTACTGGCGGTGCTCGGCGATTTTGAACCGGTGGTGAGCTTTTACGATGAAAACCTGAAATGGCTGTTCAACGCCGAACTGGGTGACAAGCCGTTAGACGGTTGCTTCAGCCCCGCCCAGGATTATTTGCTGGTTGCCAACGAAAATGACGCCACCATCAGCGTGATCGACATCCTCAATCGAAAAACCCTCGGCCATGTGCCGGTTGGGCAGGGTTGCGAAATCCTGGCGTACTTTCAACGTTGAGAGTGGGCGCGGTATCTGCCCGTCACGATGTTGACCGGCGATAACGCTTTTAGGGTGATGGCGCTGGGACGACTCAGGCTAACAGTGCCAGGCGTGCGGGTCACAACGTTCACTTTGGGTTATCGTGTGCCTCGCCATACGGCCGGGAAGGGAGAGGAAAGGACTTGAAAACCATCGTCATTGCAGCACTGCTTTGCCTCGCCGGCTGCAGCGCTTATTCGCAGCCCGGCCCTTACCGGCCAGAGAAAACCGGGCCGGATTTTAACTGCACAATGGACCCTCCGAACCAGCCGGGTTGTCCGTGATGCCCGCGTAAATCGCAGCTTTTGAGCGGGATAGCTGTTGAGGGCGTAGGACTATTCATGACTTTAAATAGGATCGGTCTTGATTGTTCTCGACAGCCCGGTTCCGGGTTGTTTGCATAAAAGTCCCACGCTAGGCTTCGCACCGTCGCTGATATCAGCGACCGGATTTAGCGATCCGAGCCATGCCGCACTGCAAACAACTTGTTTCAAACCTACCATTTGAAGCAGGTTCAATGGCAGCTGTGCGTCGGAGACCTTCGGGTCTGCCGGGTGGTATGGCCGGTTCGCTAACCTTCGCACAGCTGCCACCCTAAACTCTTCAGAGCCACAGGGTGGTAGCTCCAACGTAAGGAGCTGCACTGATGCAGGCATTGTGTTCCTCAAAAAATCCACAACCATCGTCTACCCAAGCAAGGGGAACAAGGCGATGAGCGACTGCTTCGAACCGATCATCTTCACTCGCCACCATCGCCAGCTACGTACCCTCCTGTTGGAGAACCAAGCCTGGTTCTGCCTTCAAGACACCGCCCGCCTCATGGGCAAAGCCCTCGACGAACGCGCCACCTGGAAACTCGACGCAGACCAGCGCCGCACCGTCTGGCTTGAGGCCAACGGCCAGTGCAGCAAACAGCTGCTCATCAGTGAATCCGGGCTATTCACAATGCTGGTCCACCACTACGTCCCTGAAAATCGAGCGCTCCGACGCTGGATTACGCATAACGTATTGCCGACTTTGCACAATAAGTTCGAACCCCACCTGCCAAATCTCAGAGCGATGAACTGGGCGGGCAGCACCGTGGGCCTGCTGGAATGGCAGAGCAAATACTGGGTCCAGCTCAACGACATGCCTGAGTTGCTGATGGAACCTCAAACTCGCCGGATCGGCGGGTTATATCGACGTTTCTTGATGTTGTTAAAGGGGAATTGGCGGGAGCTGTTTGGAATGGGGCGCGGGCGTTATGAGCGTGGCAACTGGAGCGGGTAAAGAGGGTTAACCGTTATTGGTTTCGGCTTTGCTGAAAGGTGGCCGGCCGGCCAGCCAATAAGCCTTCCTATATAACAGAAGACGCCCGCTGGACATAAAGACGCCTAACTATGCGATGCGTGTGCAGCAAATGCTTACGCTAATGGGTATGCCTGTGGTGGATATCCGGAAAGTGGGGATGACTATGCCGGATCTGCGCATGCTCATGAACATGGCTATGTGCACCTGTCCCGCTCCACTCGAAAGAATGTTCGTGCTGATGATGCTCGTCGTGAACGTGGCGATGGCCATGCTTTAAAGGTGCGTGCTGATGCTCATGCGCGTGGCTCTCAGTGAGGTGAAGCCATACTCCCACGCCCATCAAGACGGCGGCTGCCCAAAAAGAAATTGTCACAGCCTCGCCCATCACTAAGATTGCGATGGCGGCACCCAAGAACGGCGCAGTTGAAAAGTAGGCTCCTGCGCGCGCTGAACCAAGGCCACGTAGAGCCAAGACAAAGAGCACCAGACTGACGCCATATCCTAGAAAACCAAGCGCCAGCGTCGGGGCGAGCACTGATAAATCAGGAAGCCGAGATCCCATAAACAGGGCTAACGAACAATTCACCAGCCCAGCTACCAAACCTTTGAACCCTGCCACAAAGAGCGCATCCGTCGCAGAAACCTTGCGTGTCAAATTGTTATCTATGGCCCAGCACAGACACGCCGTGCAGACCGCGAATGGCCCTGACCAGTCATGAGCCTGCATGCTTTCCACAGGCCAGGCTAAAACCACGCCGCCCGCGATAATCGCCACCATGCCGCAAACGATACGGCGATCAGCGTTTTCCTTGAACACAACCCAAGCTAATAACGCAGTCAGCACTGCTTCGAGGTTGAGCATCAAAGACGCCGTAGCGCCGGACGTTCCGGTTAATCCGAACATCAGCGCAACGGGCCCGAGCACTCCCCCGAACGCGATCGCACCGAGCAGCCAAGGCCATTCGGATGGCGCCAGCCCGACCTGTTTCCAGCCACGGTCACGAACAAGACGAACGATGGTTAGACCTAGACCGCTGCCAAGATAGAGAAGGCCTGCGAGTAACACCGGCGAAACGTCGGCCCCAAGCAGCTTGGCAAGCGGTGTGCTGGCACCAAATAACGCAGCCGCGGCCAACGCATACAAAACGCTCAGGTTCATCACTGACTCCGATCCAGGTATCGTGAGGGCCATCATACCCTGAGGCGCACGACTTGCTTTGCTTGCCAAGGTGGATTGGCTGGCCGCTTACGTCCCTTCCGGCATAGAGGCTAACAAAGCGCTTCCACGCGCTCGCACCGCATTGCTAGGCTTTTCCAGCGGTTATGGACAGACGTGCATTGATTACACGCGCGTGCGTGTCTGGGAGCTGAACTGAGTGGTGCGGCTCAGGTAGTAAAAGAGAGGGGATGCAGCGAAAACAGGTGCCTCTAACAAGAGGTGCCACGTGAAACCCTTGAAAAGACTGGAGCGGGTGAAGGGAATCGAACCCTCGTTATCAGCTTGGGAAGCTGGAGTAATGCCATTATACGACACCCGCTTTTGACGCTTTCAGCGGCTGACTTTGTACCAGAAGCGAACGGCAAATTGAAGCTTTAAATGTCTAGCAAGCCAATCCGTGCGTGACGGTCAGGTTCGGGATTCAGTCGCCGAAGGCCAGTCGAACGCCACCGCCGATTGAGCCCGCTGCCAAAAACCCCCACTCATGTTGCAAACGCAGGGTACGTCTGTCCCAGCAGATGGCGCGTTCGGTCGGGTTCTGGCGCTGGGGAGAGGAAGTGCCTCAGGGCGTTGCGGGCGTCCAGGCAGGCGTTTCTGTGTTCCATGTCCAGAAAATGCCCCGCGCTTTTGATGGTGGTGAAGTGGCAGTCATGGATGTGGCGGCTGAACAATCGAGCGTCGCTGGCAGCGGTGTAGGCGTCCCATTCGCCATTCATGAACAGCACGGGCACGTTGATGCGTTTGGCGGCTTTGAGCTGGTTTTGCGTATCAGCGCTCAGCACATGGCTGATGTGGTGGTGCATTTGCGCGTATTCGTGCAGGTCCAGAGAGCTGACGTGCTTGTAGTTGAAGCGCTTGAACAGCGATGGCAGGTGTTGGCCGAGGCTGTCGTGGCCAGTGAGCCGTTGACCATCACGATGGTCTTTTCTGCGGCATCTGTGCGATAGGACTCCGTGTAAACCCGAAACTGACCCTGTAGATCAAGCACTGCGATTTCCGGCCTCATATTCCCTATCTCCTGACGTTAAACAGGTGTGCACAAAATCACGTTGCACGCCTTTCATGACAGGTAGGCGATGCCTTTCAGAAGAGCTGGATTTCTGCAGGCGTCAGCGCGCGGTATTGACCGAGCTCAAGTGCTGGGTCAAGGAGCAGCGGACCCATGCTCTCGCGATGCAGGCGTAGCACTTTGTTGTCGAAGAAGCCGAACATGCGCTTGACCTGATGGTAGCGGCCTTCAACGATGCTCAAGCGTGCCTGATGGCTGCCGATGAGGGTCAGCTGCGCGGGGAGGGTGGTGAGGTTCTCGAAGGCGAAGTAGAACCCTTCAGCGAACTTCTCAAGGTAATGCTCGCCAATTTCCTGCTCGGTTTCGACGTAGTAGACCTTGGGCAGTTTGGTGGCCGGCTGAGTCAGTCGCCGCGACCACTGCCCGTCATTGGTGATCAGCATCAGCCCCGAGGTGTTGAAATCCAGGCGTCCGGCGATGTGAAGCTCGTGCTTGGCGGGTTCGTCGAGCAGGTCGAGGACCGTGGGGTGTTGCGGGTCGGTGGTGGCACTGACGCAGCCTGGCGGCTTGTGCAGCATGAAATAGTGGGCGGGTTTGCCGGCTTGCAAGGTTTCGTCGTCCAGCGTGATCTGACTGAATTCGCGTACATCATGCAGCGGGTCCTTGATCGTCTCCCCGTCAACCCGGACGCGCCCGGCGAGCAGCGCGAGACGCACGTGCTTGCGGCTGAAACGGGGCAGGTTACTGAGAAAACGGTCGAGGCGCATGGCAGGTCGGCGGGCAGGAAAGGCTGCATGTTATGTCAGGTAAGGCTGAACCTGAACTCGAATGAACTCGCTCCCGTCGTCCTTGCGGTCTGGTTGTCCTATGCCGATTCATCAAGGGTAACTTGCCGTGTCTACCAACCCCGCGCAACGCGGACACAGGCACGACTTATTGCGAATCTCCTCGGGCAATGCCGCCAGCACAGCCGGATCGATGGTTTCGGTGAAACACCAGCAGGGCTGATCGACCGTGCGTGGATCTGAAAGCGTGCATCGGTTGCTCTGACCACAGACCGGGCAGATATCAGGGGTGATCGCAGCTGTACTCATGCCGGTTCCGCCATTTCGGTACAGACCTGGTTGCGGCCATTTTGCTTGGCGCTGTACAGCGCCTGGTCGGCACGGCCAATGAGGCTTTGCAAGGTGTCGCCGGGGTGCAGCTCGGTCAGCCCCAGGCTGACAGTCACTTGCAGGGGAGAGCCTGTGAACACGTAGGTGTGCTGCTCGGCCAGCAGGCGAATCTTCTCGGCAACGCGTCGGGCTCCACTGCTGTTGGTGTCCTGAAGCAGGATGATGAACTCCTCGCCGCCCCATCGGCAAATGATGTCGCTCCCCCGCAGGCAGCGTCGGACATCGTCGGCAAAACCCGTCAAGACTTCATCCCCGGCAAGGTGGCCATGGGTATCGTTCAGTCGCTTGAAATGGTCCAGATCCAGCAGCATCGCGGACAATGCCTTATGTTCGCGGCGGGCCTCGGTGACGGCATTCAGCGCGATCCGGTCAAACCCGCGACGGTTGGGCAAGCCGGTCAGGCTGTCGACCATCGCCAGGGCTTCGATACGCAACTGGAAGCGACGGATGACCCGGTTGAGCAGTACCAGCATCAACACCATCACGGCCAGACAGATCGACAGGTTGGCGTACAGCGACTGGCGAATCTCGCCAAGGGCGCCGTCTTCGCGTTTATCAACGAACAGATACCAGTTCATTTCCGGGATGTATTGCACGTTAAGAAAGTGCGCGTGGCCTGACAGTTCGTATCGATAGCTGCCGCTCTGAGGGTTGGGCATTTGCGCCAGCAGGTCTTTGAAATCAGGCAGTTCGCGCAGCACCTCCCCGGCCCTCGCGCCTTGCGGGCCACCCTGGGCCCCGGTCAGCACCAATCGCCCGAAGGGGTCGACGAAATAAACGCTGCGTTGATACCGCGTCTGATAGCGATCAATCAGTTTGGTCACGGCGTCTCCCGTCACGCCGACCCCGGTGGCGCCGATCAAGCTATCGTTATGGTCGAAGACCTTGTAGTTGATGAAGAAAGTCAGATTGTCCTTGTTCGCCAGGTCCGGATCGACGTTGATTTCGTAGGGAGCGCTCATGTCACGCACCCGGTAATACCAGGCATCGCGTGGCTCCTCCGGGCGGATCTGTTTCAGCACGCCTTTGGCCTGGTAATACGTCAGGCTCTGGCTGGAAACGAAGAAGGAGGTGAAGACGCCGTAATGGTCCATGACCTCCTTGAGGTAGTGGGTCATCTGCTGAGGATCTTTTTCCCCGGCAACCGCCCAGTCACGCACGAACCTGTCCTGAGCCATCATCGCGGCGATCAGCACCGGGCGGACCAGGTCTTTCTGAATTTCCGAGTAGAGGGTATCCGACGTCAGCGGCAGTTCAGTGGTGACGATGCTTTCGCGAATGGCATCACGCGATGCGAAGTAGCTGAGCAAGGATGTCGCGAGAAAGCCGCTCCCGAGAAGAATCACCAACGTCAACAGCAGGGAGCGCTGTGAATGGAGCATGGAGCGAGGAAGCATGGCCAGTCCGATTGAATAAGTAAGTAATCCATTGATCGAGACATGCTAGCGTGATGCCACACGATTGCGCCATGACCGCATGCAGTTGCGGCTGACGGCTTAAGTCGTATAGGCAAGCCTCGGCTCTTGGCGCATGCACCTTGTTCTTCGTGAAGGAAAATGAGGTCAATACTACCCCGGTCGTCGGGCAGATACCCCGCGCGCAGACAGGTGACTGGTTGCTGAACAGGCAAGGCGACCCAGAACATTCCATTTGCTGAATGATTGGTGTGCGGCCATAAATACCGGTTTTGCAAGGCAAAGCGCGCGCATTTTTCATGACACCGTCTGGCAGTTTGTGCGTGAACTGGGGCACTGGGCGGGGATCTTGCAGTCTGAGGTTATGTTCCCGGCAGTTGCGGGAACGCCGACCAGCGCCGCTGGTTCGAGCTCTACCGCGGTCCAGGAGGCCGCCATGTATCGACGAAGCTTGCTTACCCTTTTGATGACGCTCTCTCTGGCAGGTTGCTATGGAGGTTATTACGAACAAGAGACCTACACGCAGCCTGTTTACAGTGGCGGCTACGTGGATGACGGTTACCGCCCCTACGCGCCGGCAGCGGTCTATGGCTCATCGGTTTACTACTCGTCGCCGCGTTATTACTCATCACCTGGCTATTACCCGGCGCCACGCTATTACGCGCCGCCCAGGTATTACGCCCCGCCGCCTCGTTATTACGGTCCCGGTCCCGGGTATGGCGGACGCCCTGGCTACGGTGGCGGCCACTGGAATGGCGGGGGAGGCGGCTACAACGGCGGCCCCGGCAATCGTCCTCCACCTCCCGGACCGAGACCGGGCGGCGGCGGCCCCGGTCACGGACCTGGACCTGGACCTGGCTGGAATGGCAACCACGGAGGCGGTGGTGGTGGACCGGCTCCCGGCAGACCCTCTGGCGGCAACCACCGTGAAGACGGCAACTTCGGTCGCGGCGGTCATGGCGGGCCCGGCGGTGGCAATCGCTGAGAACCAACCATAAGTAGCAAGCGTCAAGCTCGTTGTATCATTCAAGCCGTTTTATAAACGGTCTGAGCCGGGAGCTTGGCGCTGCTTGATGTCAGTATTCCGACAAATCCGCCAATGGATGCCGACCTTCCCACGCTTTTTCGAAGTGCGCATCCACCACTGCCAGTGGGATCGCCGCGACGTCCTGCCAGTGCCAGTGTGGAGTCTGATCCTTGTCGATCAACCGTGCCCGAACGCCTTCGCTGAAGTCAGGATGTCGGCAGCAGTTGAGGCTCATGCTGTATTCCATCTGCAGCACTTCGGCCAATGACATGTGGCGCGCCCGGGCGATCTGTTCCCAGACCAGCAGTGCGGTCATCGGGCAGCCTTCGGTGAGGGTCTTGGCAGCTTTGGCTAGCAGCGCATCCTCTGAGTGGAGCTGATGCTTGAGGGCATTCCAAGCGCAGGACGCATCCGCCACATCCAGTAGTTCATCGATCTGCGCACGACGCGGCAGCCATTGCGCCTGCGGCAGTTGTTCCAGCGCCTCTTGTTGCAGTGCCTTGAACAGGCTGTTGAGTTGCACGGCAGTCTGTTCCTGCCAGTTCAGTTGCAACAGGCAGTCGATCAACTCCTCTTGTTGATTGTCCCGCAGGAAGCGGTCGGCCAGACCCAGGTCCAGCGCGTCGCGACCGTTGATGTGGGATCCGGTCAAACCGAGAAACAGCCCCAATTTGCCGGGTAAGCGAGAAAGGAACCAACTCGCGCCCACGTCCGGGTACAGCCCAATGTTGATTTCAGGCATCGCCAGGCGACTGGTGGGTGTCACAACGCGAATACTGGCTGCTTGCAGCAGCCCCATCCCCCCGCCAAGCACGTAGCCGTGGCCCCAGCAAATCAGGGGTTTGGGATAAGTGTGGAGCGTGTAATCCAGGCGATATTCCGCCGCAAAGAACTGCGCGGCCAGCGGCGGGACAGTGCCGGGCTTGCCACGGCCTGCTTCTACCAGCGCACGGACGTCGCCGCCGGCGCAAAAAGCCTTCTCGCCCTTACCGCGCAGCAGTACACAAACGATTTCCGGGTCACTGGCCCAAGCCTCCAGGCGCTCCTGTAAGGCCAGGACCATGGGCAGCGATAACGCATTCAGGGATTTCTCCGCGTCCAGCGTGGCGACGCCCAGACGGGCACCGTCGGTTCCTGTGAGTTCTTCGAATTGCAGATTCATCGTGACCTCGCATGCGTAGAACAGGCTTGCATCAGGGTTGTGAGTCCCCTATATGCCGGGAAGTTGCAATCGGTGAATGCACAGCCGTGCAGGACGTCCATGGTGCGCTGCTCTGGAAATAATCGGCCACAGCCCCTAAAGTCCGCGCATTGTTTTCCCGGATATGACAATGACTGACGACGATCGCATCAAACTTGAGCCCAACTGGAAACAGGCCCTTCGTGAGGAATTTGAAAAGCCTTACATGAGTGAACTGCGTGAGTTCCTGCGCCAGGAACATGCGGCCGGCAAACAGATTTACCCGCCTGGGCCGCTGATCTTCAACGCGCTGAATTCCACGCCGCTGGATAACGTAAAAGTGGTCATTCTTGGCCAGGACCCGTACCACGGCCCTAATCAGGCGCACGGTCTGTGCTTTTCGGTGCAGCCAGGTGTGCCGGCGCCGCCGTCGCTGGTCAACATCTATAAAGAGCTTAAGCGTGACCTGAACATCGACATCCCGAATCATGGCTATCTGCAGTCGTGGGCTGATCAAGGGGTGCTGATGCTCAACACCACCTTGACCGTCGAACGCGCCAACGCGGCGTCCCATGCGGGCAAGGGCTGGCAGCATTTCACCGACAAGATCATCGAAACCGTCAGCGCCCATCAGCCGCATCTGGTGTTCCTGTTGTGGGGATCGCACGCTCAGAGCAAGAAAAAGCTGATCGACGCGTCCAAGCATCTGATCCTCACCTCCGTTCATCCCTCGCCACTGTCGGCCTATAAAGGCTTTCTGGGTTGCGGGCATTTCGGCCTGGCGAACAAGTACCTGCAGCAGAACGGCCTGACGCCGATTGACTGGCGGCTGCCGGAACAGGTCTGAGTCGTCGACTGGCGGTGCAAATCTCTGTGGGAGTGAACTCATCGCGAAGAACCGTAGGCCGCTTGAGATGTATCGGCTGTGCCCGTTTCTCGGGAATAAATTCGTTCCCGCAGAGGCGTGTTATGCGTCAGCCAGGCTGCCGATTCCAGTAGCGAAACAACGGCTCGGCGAGAAACAGCACGAATAACAAGCGCATCACCTGCATCGCCGTGACCAGCGGCACCGATAGTTGCAGTACCTCTGCAGTCAGGCTCATTTCGGCAATGCCGCCGGGCATCATGCCAAGCGTCAATGAGCGCAGGTCCAGATGAGTCGCGGTACTCAAGGCCCACGCGCACAGCGCCGCAATGCTCATGGTCAGTGCTGTCCCGGCCAGAGTTCGCCCGATGAAGGACGGGGCGCGGCGGAAGAAGGCGCGATTGAAATGACAGCCAAGCCCGCTGCCGATCAGCCACTGTCCCATCTGACTGCCACTCTTGGGCAAACCGATGTGCAAATCGAAGCTGATGCTGATCACCGCGCTGACCAGCAACGGTCCAAACAGCCAGGGATTGGGTTGTTTCAACCGCTGCCAGCCACAGGCCCCCAACGCCCCCAGCGCCAACAACAGCACCAGCCACGACCAGTTGACCACCGCCCCATGCACGGGCGGGCCGCCACTGCCCATGAAGTATTTGAAGATCGCCGGAACGCACAGCACCACCGCCAGCACGCGCAGGCTTTGACCCGCCGCGACGTTGCTGAGGATCGCGCCGTTGCGGGCGCCGAGGTTGACCATCTCGCCCGAGCCGCCGGGCATACTGGAGAAAAACGCAGTGGCGCGATCTTCTCCGGTGCGCAGCATCAGCCACACACCGACCACGCTGGAGACGCTGGTCACCAGCGCGCCGAAGAAGATTAGGCCGAAGTGCGAGAGGACTTGTTCGATGACCACGGGGGTAAAGTGCAGGCCGATACCGATGCCTACCACCCATTGGCCGCATTTGCGGCCGCCGGGGATTTCAGCCAGCTGCCACGGGGTCAGGCAACGAACCAGAATGATCGCCAGCAACGAGCCGACCATCCAGGGCAAGGGCCAGCCGACCTGGCTGGCGAGGTATCCCCCCAGCAGGCCGACCAGCGGTGTTCCCCACCATGTCCTGAAGGGCCGGTCAAGCATCGGCCAGTGCGCGCCGCTGAACGCTGCGCTTGCGCCAGATGCGCACCAGTGGCAGTACCAGCATGAGCGCGGTGACCCCCCAGACGCCCAGGGTAATCGGGCTGGACCAAAGGATGTCCAGCGACCCGTTGGAGATCGACAGCGCACGACGCAGGTTCTGCTCCATCAAACCACCGAGAATGAAGCCCAGCAAAATCGGCGACAACGGGAAGTCAAGCTTGCGCAGGATGTAGCCGAAGATGCCGATGCCGACCATCAGGAACAGGTCGAAGGTGGTGGCATGCACCGCGTAGACGCCGATCCCGGTAATGATTGCGATCACTGGCACCAGCGCCCAGTTCGGCACCGACAGAATGCGGGTGAAGATGCGGATCATGGGGATGTTGAGGATCACCAGCATGATGTTGGCGATGAACAACGACGCGATCAGGCCCCAGACGATGTCCGGCTGCTGTTGGAACAGCAACGGACCCGGCGTGATGTTGTACAGCGACAAGGCACCGATCATCACGGCCGTGGTGCCCGAGCCCGGTACGCCCAATGTCAGCATCGGCACCAACGCGCCGCAGGCGGTCGCGCCGATAGCGGTTTCGGGGGCTGCAAGACCGCGCATGTCGCCTTGTCCGAATTTGCCGCTGGCGCCGGCGATACGTTTCTCCGTCATATAGCTCACAGCGCTGGCCAGCGTTGCACCGGCGCCCGGCAGGACACCCATGATGAAACCCATCAGGCCGCAACGAATGTTGACGGCGAATACCGAACTGGCCTCTTTGAAGTTGAACATCATGCGCCCGGTGGCCTTGACCGCTTCCTGGCCGCGATGGGTTTTCTCAAGCAGCAGCAGAATCTCGCTGATCGAGAACAGGCCCAGTACCAGCACCACGAACTGAATGCCATCGGCCAGATGGATGTTGTCGCCCGTGAAGCGATACACGCCGCTGTTGGCGTCGATACCGATGCTCGACAGGAACAGACCGATCAGCGCCGCCACGAAGGTCTTCAGCGGTCGATCGCCCGCCATGCCACCCAGGCAGACAATCGCGAAAACCATCAACACGAAATACTCTGCCGGGCCAAAGGCAATCGCCCATTTGGCCAGCAGCGGTGCGAACATCACCATGCCGCAGGTGGCGATGAATGCACCGATGAACGAACTCCACGCCGACAGCGATAGCGCCACGCCTGCCAGGCCCTGACGGGCCATCGGGTAACCATCCAGAGCTGTCATGACAGTGGATGCTTCACCCGGAATGTTGAGCAGAATCGAGCTGATCCGCCCGCCGTATTCACAGCCCAGGTACACCGCAGCCAGCAGGATCAGCGCCGACTCAGGTGGCAGGCCGAGAGCGAAGGCAATCGGGATCAGCAACGCCACGCCGTTGATCGGGCCCAGACCCGGCAGCAGGCCGACGATGGTGCCAATCAAGGTGCCGGAAAGTGCGGTCACCAGGTTATAGGGGGTCAGCGCGACGCCGAAGCCCTGGCCGAGATAGCCGAGAGTATCCATATCATTTCTCCAGAACGTCGAGCAGGCCGAGAGGCAAGGGCACATCCATCACTTTGTCGAAAAGCACGTACAACAGGATGCTCATCACAGTGGTGATGACGATGCTCGGCAGCCAGCGACCGCCATACAGCCGGGCCATGGGGATGCCGATCAGGATGCTGCTGAGGACAAAACCCAGCGGCTCGAACAGGCCGGCAAATATGAGTAACAGCACAGTGCAGGTGCCGATTTTGATCAGGGTCTGACGGTCCAGCGGGGGCTCGTCTTCGGAGTGTTTGATCGGGGTTGGACGAAACACCATGTACAGCAGCGAAAGGCCCATCAATGTGAGCATCAGCAACGGGAACGCGCGAGGGCCAACCGGTTCGTAGGAAAAGGGAGCCTGATAAGGCAATGCCATGAGTGCCAGGCCGATACAGACCAGCAGCAGCACCAAGGCAAAGAGTCGTTGCAAGACCATGGGAAACTCCTGGGTTGCGCCGCCGCGCAGGCAGCGCAACCCTTAGTCAGTCAATCGAAATCCAGTCAGTTGAATTCAGTCACTGAATCAGGCCGAATTCCTTGGCCAGCATCTTGTAGTCGGCCACCTGTTTCTTCACGTAGGTATCGAGCTCTGGGCCGGTCATGGCGAAAGGGAACAGCTCGCGCTGATCGCGCAATTTGGCGAATTCGTCCGAAGCCAGCAGTTTGTCGAACGCGTCTTTCCACCAGGCGTAGTCTTCATCGCTGACCTTTGGCCCCAGATAGAAGCCGCGTACTACCGGCCAGACGATGTTGTAGCCTTGCTCCTTGGCCGTCGGGATGTTCTTCATTTCCGGTTCGTCCAGGCGCTCTTCGGAGAACACGGCCAGCAGACGCATGTCACCGCTGAGGATGTGCGGCATGGAGTCGGAGATATCGGTGGAGCCCACCTGAATGTGGCCGCCGAGCAGGGCAGTGGCAATTTCGCCGCCACCTTCGAGCGCTACATAACGCAGGTCCCGGGGATTGATGCCGGCAGCTTTGGCGATCAGCGCAGTTTGCATCCAGTCCTGGCTACCAACGGTGCCGCCGGAGCCGATGACCACTTTGCTCGGATCGGCCTTGAGGGCTTTGACCAGATCATCGAGGGTCTTGTAAGGCGAATCGGCTTTGACCGCGATCGCGCCATAGCTGGTCCCGACGGCCGCCAGCCAACGCACGGCGTTCTCGTCGAACTTGCCGAACTTGCCTTGGGCCAGGTTGAGCAACGAACCGCTCGACCAGGCGACCAAAGTGCCCGCATCCGCCGGGCGTTGAGCGACCACAGCGTTGTACGCCACTGCGCCAACGCCGCCCGGCATGTAGGTCACACGCATCGGCTTGGTCAGAATCTTCTCGTTGACCAGCGCGCTTTGCGCCAGTTTGCAGGTCAGGTCGAAGCCGCCGCCCGGCGAGGCCGGCGCGATGCATTCGGGGCGATTGGGCTCGGCCCACAATTGAGTAGTCATCAGCATGCAGCTGGCAGCCACGCAGATACGGCGCAACGATAGGGTCATGGTCAGTCTCCGAAGGAGTTGTTGTTTTTGGAAGCGTCGGTTTATTGATCAGGCGGTCGTTCACAGCATTGCAAGGCTGTGGCGGTCATTCCATCTCGGGAAAACGGGACGTGACGATGCACTGCGCAGCGGGGCGGAGTGTACTCAAAACAGGACGGGATTCAGACGGCACTGTGGCCGGGATATGCAGTGATGGCATCACCGGTGACTCCGATATTGTTTTTATTGTTGAAAACGCATCAAGGCGTTTTTCGTCACGACCCTGAGTGTCACGGATGCGCAATGGTGCGCGATCCTGACGAGTCATGGCCAGATCCTAATCAGCGAAGCTTTCACGAACCTTTCAACTACCTTTCATGAAGCTTTCAGTTAAAGACTTTCGGTAGCCAGCGGAGGCTTTTTCGCCTGTTCGAGCCTTCACAGCGGGCGTCGCGCCTGTAAACTCCGCCTCCACCTGCAACGCCTCACTCGGGAGAAACCGATGCGTGTCCTGCTCGTCGAAGATCATCTGCAACTGGCTGAAAGTGTCGCGCTGGCCCTCAAGAGCAGCGGGTTGACTGTGGACGTGCTGCACGATGGTGTGGCCGCTGACCTTGCGCTGAGCAGCGAAGAGTACGCCGTGGCGATTCTGGACGTCGGCCTGCCGCGCATGGACGGATTCGAGGTATTGGCGAAACTGCGAGCGCGGGGCAAGAACACCCCGGTGTTGATGCTGACGGCGCGCAGCGACGTCAAGGATCGCGTTCACGGGCTGAATCTGGGGGCCGACGATTACCTGGCAAAACCCTTCGAGTTGTCCGAGCTGGAGGCGCGGGTCAAGGCGCTGTTGCGCCGCAGTGTGCTTGGCGGCGAGCGTCAGCAGCGGTGTGGCGCGCTGATCTACGATCTGGATACGCGCCGTTTTACCCTCGGGGACGAAGCCCTCATCCTGACTTCCCGCGAGCAGTCGGTGCTCGAAGCCCTGATCGCCCGGCCGGGTCGGGTGATGAGCAAGGAGCAATTGGCCGCGCAGGTGTTTGGCCTGGACGAAGAGGCCAGTACCGACGCCATCGAGATCTATGTGCACCGTCTGCGCAAGAAGCTCGACGGACACCCCATCGCCATCGTGACATTCCGGGGGCTGGGTTACCTGCTGGAAAGCCGGGATGCTTAATCCGTTCCCTTCGGCGGAAAAGAGCCTGCGCTGGCGCCTGCTGTGGAATCTGGGACTGCTGCTTGTGGTGTTGATGATCGCCAGCGGCATGAGCGCTTACTGGAACGGTCGGGAAGCGGCCGATACGGCGTACGACCGCACCTTGCTGGCATCGGCGCGGACCATTGCTGCAGGCTTGTCCGAGCGCGACGGCAGCCTCAGCGCCGATGTGCCCTATGTAGCCCTTGATACCTTCGCCTACGACAGCGCCGGGCGAATTTATTATCAGGTCAACGACATCAACCAGAAGCTGATTTCCGGCTATGAAAACCTGCCGCCACCCCCACCGGGCACCCCGCGCACCGACGCTTATCCGGCCCTGGCCAAGTTTTACAGCGCCCGTTACCAGGGGCAGGACGTGCGCGTCGTCAGCCTGCTCAAGGCCGTCAGCGAGCCGAACATGAATGGCATTGCCGAAATTCGCGTGGCCGAAACCGAAGAGCAGCGGGTGAGCATGGCCCGCGGGCTGATGGCCGATACCTTGCTGCGTCTGGGGATGCTGGGCAGCGGGGCATTATTGCTGGTGTGGTTCACCGTCAGTGCCGCTTTGCGACCGCTGGATCGCTTGCGCACGGCAGTGGAGGAGCGTCAGCCCGACGACCTGCGCTCCTTGCCACTGGTAGAGGTGCAGCACGAGTTGCGCCCACTGGTCAGCTCGCTCAATCACTTCACCGAGCGCTTGCGCATGCAGTTCGAGCGCCAGGCCCAATTCATTGCCGATGCGGCCCACGAGCTGCGAACACCTCTGGCGGCGTTGAAAGCGCGGGTTGAGCTGGGGCTGCGCGCTCAGGATCCGACTGTTTGGCGCAGCACGCTGGAAAGTGCCGCTACCGGCACCGATAAACTGACCCATTTGGCCAATCAGTTGCTCTCACTGGCACGCATCGAGAATGGCGCCCGCGCTATCGCCGAGGGCGGTGCGCAATCACTTGACCTCAGTCAGCTCGCCCGAGAGCTGGGCATGGCCATGGCGCCATTGGCTTACGCAAGAGGCGTGGCGCTGGCGCTGGAAGCCGAGGAGGCGGTATGGATGCGCGGCGAGCCAACCCTGCTCAATGAATTGCTCAGCAACCTGATCGATAACGCTCTGGCGCATACGCCCCCGGGCGGCAATGTCGTACTGCGGGTGCATTCGCCTTGCGTGCTGGAGGTCGAAGACGACGGCCCCGGCATTGCGTTGCACGAGCGCGACCGGGTCTTCGAGCGCTTCTACCGTCATCAGCAGCAGAGCACGGGAGCAGGGCTTGGGTTGGCCATCGTCGGGGAAATCTGCAGGGCGCATTTGGCGCAGATCACGTTGCATGACGGCGCACAGAGGGGATTGAAGGTGAGGGTCACGTTCCCGATGCCCGAAGGCGAGGCGCGTTAATCGGCAGCGGCGCAAAGCGCAGGGCGTGAGTTGAACGAGGTGGCCTTGCGAAGACGATGCTCATGGATGGATCAATACAGCAGCGTCATGGCTTCGTTCATTTGTCCGATCAACGCGCCGTTGGCCATGTTCAACCCCAGCTGCATGGCCGCAGGCATCGCCAGCATGTCGAGGTTCGGGTAAGGCTTGCCCGTCACATCGTGCACATGAACGGTAGCAACCTGCACCAGATCCACATAGTCGGCCTTGCCGGATGTACGCTCGAAGTTCTGGAACTGGCGCGGAACGATCGACAGTGCGTCGGGAAAATCCCATGAACGCAACAGACGTTCGCCGATGATCGGGTGAATGCGTTCGATCACGTGATTGAGGCTCACCGGGTCAGCCAGCAACTCGAAGTTGTCTTCGGCATACGTCAGGATCGGCAGTACACCGATCAGGTGAACCAAGCCGGCCAATGTCGCCTGGTCAGCTTTCAGATGAGCGCGCTGATGACTGAGCAAGCTGCAGATCCCGGCGACTTGCAGGCTCATTTTCCAGATATCGCGCATCTTGGTTTCGATAACCGGGGATTTGGCGTGAAACATCTGCTCCACGACCAGGCCGATCGCCAGGTTGCAGGTGTAATTCACGCCCAGACGACGAACTGCAGTCAGCACATCACTGACCTCGAAATTCGGACGCAGCAGCGGGCTGTTGACTACTTTGATCAGGCGAGCCGATAGCGCAGTATCGCTACCGATGACCCTGCTCAAGGCCTGGATGCTGATTTCCGAGTCTTCGGCGGCCAGACGGATCTTCATCGCTACTTCAGGGAGGGTTGGCAGAAACAGGGCGTCCTTGTCGATCGCTTTGATCAGGTCTCTCTGCACCTCGTCAGCCATGCTACTCATATCGAATCTCTGGATAAGGCATCGCGTTCAATACCGCTGCCGTGCATGGGCAGGGGCCAGGCAACGGCGGCTCAACGCTGTGTCTCGAGTTTGGCATCCAAAGTGTAGGGCAGTTCGCGCAGTTGCAATGCCGGGCCATCCGCCGCGCCCAGCCGAATGTTGCCATCTTCCACCGCGTCAGCCTGCAGGACTGCCAGCAACTCAATGCCTGAGCCGGCACGGGCGGCAACGACCACATTGCCTACAGCGCTGGAGTGAACCGGGGAGAACAGTGCCGCGCCCGGTTCCGGTACATCGTTGCCTTCGAGCGTCAGACGATACTGGCGGCGCTTTAGCTTGCCCAGATACTGCATCCGCGCAACGATCTCCTGGCCGGTGTAGCAGCCTTTCTTGAAGCTGACGCCGCCAACGGCCTGGAGGTTGATCATCTGCGGAATGAACTCTTCACGGGTTTGCGCGAAGACCTGACCGATACCGGCTTGAATCTGCCCCAGCAGCCAGTCGTTCAATAAGCCTTCGGGCAAATGCGCGGCCAGGCGACTGCGCACGTCCGCCGCCTGTTCGGCGCGCACCCAGAGTTCGGCGCGGGCAGGGGAGACGCGGATGGCGATCAGATCGTTGGCGCGCACCACCGCATCGGTGTCCTGGCCAAGGTCCAGGCCCAGGTTCATCAGGGTGCTGTCGGCATTGCTCAGGCCAAAGCGCGCCCATGACGCGCTTTCGTCGGTGAGTTTGGACTTGGAGAAGACCGCGTACTTTCGCAGATCCAGCAACTGCGGCTCGATCAGTTCATGCGCCATCGCCAGCAGGACGCCGTCACCTTCGAGCAGGATGCGAAAACTTGATTGCATGCGGCCTTTCTGGGTGCAGCGGGCACCGAGCGTGGCCTTGGCATCGCTGAGATAGCCCATGTTGCAGGTCAGTTGGCCTTGAAGGAATTTGCTGGCGTCTGCGCCGCGAACGGCAAGCACACCTTCGTGGGAGAGCGGGCAAAAGAAAGTTGAATCGGCCATGAGTCATCGCAGGGGTAAAAGTCTGGGGCACCATCATAGTGCCCGGCTTGGCTTATGGGTATATCCACGTCTCGATAATGGCTCGGTGTAAAAGCCTGCGACTAAGTGCGGGTACGCCCCAAGGCGAGGCCCCTGTATACTCGCGGCCAAATTCGAGGAGCGCCCCATGGTCGAAGAAATTGAACTCAACCGCCTCTTCTGGCACAGCCGCCGCGGCATGCTCGAGCTGGATGTCCTGCTGGTGCCGTTTGTAAGAGAGGTCTACCCATCGCTCAACGACGTTGACCGCGCGCTCTACGTTCGCCTGCTGACCTGCGAGGATCAGGACATGTTCGTCTGGTTCATGCAGCGCGGAGAATCGGAAGATCCCGGACTTCAGCGCATGGTTCGCATGATTCTGGACCGTGTCCAACCGAAATGATTGTTTCGAATGCCGCTGGCAGCGCTCTTCGGCTCTGCTGACGGCATACGCCGGTGCTCAGGCGCTGGCGCTGATCTCGCTTGTCTTCCTTGAGATTTCTTTCTGGGCCAAATCGGTCGGCGCGTTGGCGTGTCTGCTTCACGGCCTGCATTCGTTGCCGCGATTCATTCTGTTAAGTGACGAAAACGCCTACACCGGCCTGCGACGAGACAGTTGCGGCTGGCACTTGTGGAGTCGTCGTGCCGGTTGGCAGCCGGTGCAGTTGCGCCCCGACAGCATGGCCTTGCCGGGCATCGTGGTGCTCCGGTTTCGTCTCGGCGGCGGTTGGCTGAATCGGCATTGGGTCAGGGCTGTCTGCATTCCAGCGGACGCCATGCCGCCTGAACTGCACCGACGTCTGCGTCTGCGGCTAAAGTTCAGCCGACGTAGGTGGGCGGCACCAGAATAGTGCCAGTCACCCATACGACGTGCTGAACGAGTCGGCTCCTCTCTTGTTATACCGGTTCTATATGGCCACTAGTATGTAAGCATTGGTAACGGCACAATGGCCGGGATTTTATGGCAGCTGTAAGTCACTGCGGTGCCGATTATGCTACAGCGCAGCATCGTGCACACGGTCTGCCGGGCATTTCAAGGTCGAAAAGCAGTTCGAATTGGATCCTACAAGCCTCACCGTATGTGTCTTACGCTCTCCAGCGAAATGTGGGAACTTTTCATAAACCTACACGTTCAATAGAGGGTTGCCGATAAAGGGACAGCGTCGGCGTTTTGCAAGAGGGTTGACCTTCTTGCGCAAGCGCTTTCGACGACAAGATTATTCACGCAGCCGAACCCGGTTCGAGCTGCGTTTTTCGTGCGGGCTACTGACGCTTGCCGGAAACTTGCTTGAAGGGGGGAGAACTTTTGCGCAAAGCCCGAGTCTATGTTTGCAAGCCTGTGAAGCAGCCTCTGCGACACTCCCTTGAGCTCTATGAGGAGTGTTCATGCTAACCCAGGAAGAGGATCAGCAACTGGTCGAACGCGTACAGCGCGGCGACAAGCGAGCCTTTGATCTGCTAGTGGTGAAATATCAGCACAAGATTCTTGGGTTGATCGTGCGATTCGTCCACGACACCCATGAAGCCCAGGATGTTGCACAAGAGGCTTTTATCAAGGCTTACCGTGCGCTGGGGAACTTCCGCGGCGACAGTGCGTTTTATACGTGGCTGTACCGCATCGCCATCAACACGGCGAAAAACTATCTGGTGTCGCGAGGTCGGCGGCCGCCGGACAGCGATGTCAGATCTGAAGACGCGGAGTTCTACGACGGCGATCACGGCCTCAAGGACATCGAGTCGCCGGAACGTGCATTGCTAAGGGATGAGATCGAAGGCACCGTCCATCGGACTATCCAGCTACTGCCAGAAGATTTGCGTACAGCTCTAACTTTGCGTGAGTTTGACGGTCTGAGTTACGAAGACATTGCCAGCGTCATGCAGTGTCCGGTTGGTACCGTGCGCTCTCGCATTTTTCGCGCTCGGGAAGCCATCGATAAAGCCTTGCAACCTCTGTTGCAGGAAACCTGAGACAGCGGCGATAGCCATATGAGAGGAACCGCCATGAGTCGTGAAGCCCTGCAGGAATCGCTGTCCGCGGTGATGGATAACGAAGCGGACGAATTGGAATTACGTCGGGTGCTTAGCGCAATCGACGATGCGGATACACGTGCCACATGGTCGCGTTATCAAATTGCCCGTGCGGCAATGCATAAAGAATTGCTGATGCCTCACCTGGATATTTCGGCTGCCGTATCTGCCGCAATCGCCGATGAGGTCAGTCCGCTGAAGGCCGGCCGCGGCCCATGGCGTACACTTGGTCGTTTGGCTGTGGCCGCGTCGGTTACTGTTGCCGTTCTGGCTGGCGTGCGTCTATACAACCAGGATGAAATTGCGGGCGCCCAACTGGCCCAGCAATCGGCTCAACCTGCCAACATCGCAATGCCTCAAGCTAAAGGCCCTGCAGTTCTGGCGGGTTACACAGAAGGTGAGCAGGCACCCGGTCCTATGGCCAGTGGTGTATTGCAGAACCAGGCCGGCTGGCACGATCAGCGTCTGCCAGGCTACCTGCGTCAACATGCTCAGCAAGCTGCAATGAAAGGCACTGAAAGCGCACTGCCATATGCACGCGCTGCCAGTCTGGAAAACCGTTAAGGAGGATCATGCGCGCCATCCCTCTATTGCCGCTTCTGCTCGGCGGATGGCTGGTCCTTCCAGTTAATGCCGCCGATGCGCAAGACCCGTTAAAGCGGCTTGCGCAAGCAGAGCAGCAGCAAAGCTTCCATGGCACTTTCGTCTACGAACGCAATGAAAGCTTCTCTACTCACCGTATCTGGCATCGCGTCGCTGATGGTCAGGTACGGGAGCGTTTGCTTCAGCTCGATGGCTCTGCTCTGGAGGTCCTTCGCATCAATGGTGCAACCCGATGCGTAAGTGGCACCCTTGAAGCAGGCGTATCAAATGTTCCCGACTCTGCGATCCATGTCTTCGATACTGCGAAGCTTTCGGCATGGTACGACATTAAGGTGGCGGGTAGTTCGCGTGTTGCAGGTCGTCCAGCCACTGTGGTTACCCTCACGCCACGTGATCAGCACCGTTACGGCATGGAGCTGCATCTGGATAATCAAACCGGGCTGCCCTTGAAGTCTCTGCTTCTCAGTGACAAGGGGCAGTTGCTGGAACGCTTTCAGTTCACTGAGTTCGACACCGCAGAGCCACTGACCGATCAGATGCTGCAACCCAGCGCCGACTGCAAGACGGTGGATGTTGCCAAAACCAAGGCTGAACCTCAAAAGCAGCAGGTTGCGTGGCACTCGGATTGGCTGCCGCCGGGATTCGAACTCAGCAGCTCTGCCGCGCGTAAGGATCCGGACTCCAAAGCATTGGTCACAAGCCTCATGTATGACGATGGTCTGGCCCGATTTTCGGTGTTCATCGAACCGGTCAGCGGTGCGACAATGACCGACATTCGCACCCAGCTTGGTCCGACCGTTGCGGTTTCCCGTCGCCTGACCACTCCCAAGGGTGACGCCATGGTGACCGTGGTGGGTGAAATTCCTATCGGGACGGCCGAGCGTATCGCGCTGTCCATGCGTGCCGATGCCGCTCCTGCTGTCACCAGCAAGAATTAACCTGACAGTTGGAAGCCCACTATGAAGAAGTTTTCATATTGGCGTTGCAACCCGCCAGCCAAGCGAATGCTGGCTTTGATCGAGACGCTGAAATGTTTGGTCAGCTTTGCAGGTTGCAAACCCCCTCATTTTTTTCTATAGGTCACAGCCCTTGGCTCTGGCCTTTGTCGTTTGGCTTTCAGAAAGCTGATCGAGAGTAAAACTGGCTAAGAGCGATGCACTGAGCAAGACTGCGATGTGTAGATGCTCCTCGAACCTATCGGTTCGTACCGCTTAACCATGCTCGTTGTGAACGGGAGCCGTATGTCGATACCACGCTTTAAAACTTATTTGTCCTGGATGGCTGCCGTGCTGATGCTCGGTCAGGTCCTCACTGCGCAAGCTGAAGCCTTGCCAGACTTTACCTCGCTGGTGGAGCAGGCATCGCCTGCTGTCGTCAACATCAGTACTCGTCAGAAACTGCCGGATCGTTCGGTGGCCAAAGGGCAAATGCCCGACCTCGAAGGTCTGCCGCCGATGCTGCGCGAGTTCCTCGAACGCAGCATGCCGCCGGGCTCCCGTGCGCCAGGATCCGGTGCCGGCAAAGGTGATCGTCAGCGTGAAGCGCAATCTCTGGGCTCAGGCTTCATCATTTCGGCCGATGGCTTCATTCTGACCAACAACCATGTGATCGACGGTGCCGACGAGATTCTGGTGCGCCTTTCTGATCGCAGTGAAATGAAAGCCAAGTTGATCGGCACCGACCCACGCACCGATGTGGCAGTCCTGAAGATTGACGGCAAGGACTTGCCTACCGTCAAGCTGGGTAACTCCGACAAGCTCAAGGTAGGCGAGTGGGTCCTGGCCATCGGCTCGCCTTTTGGCTTCGATCATTCGGTCACCAAAGGTATCGTCAGCGCCAAAGGTCGCAGCCTGCCGAACGACACGTACGTGCCCTTCATTCAGACTGACGTGGCCATCAATCCCGGTAACTCCGGTGGTCCGCTGTTTAACATGGCCGGTGAGGTGGTGGGCATCAACTCACAGATTTTCACCCGCTCCGGTGGCTTCATGGGCTTGTCGTTCGCTATCCCGATCGACGTGGCGATGGACGTCGCCAATCAGCTCAAGGCCAGCGGTAAGGTCAACCGTGGCTGGTTGGGTGTCGTGATTCAGGAAGTGAACAAGGATCTAGCCGAGTCTTTTGGCCTGGACAAACCAGCCGGTGCCCTGGTGGCGCAGGTTCTGGATGACGGCCCGGCGGCCAAGGGCGGTTTACAGGTCGGAGACGTGATCCTCAGCGCCAACGGCACGCCAATCGTCATGTCCGCTGATCTGCCGCATTTGATCGGTAACCTCAAGGACGGTAGCAAGGCCGAACTGGAAGTGATTCGCGACGGCAAGCGTCAGAAGTTGACCGTCACAGTCGGCGCGCTGCCTGCTGAGGGTGAAGAGATGGGTGCAGCAGACACCGGGGTCGAGCGCAGCAGCAATCGTCTCGGCGTTTCGGTCACCGATCTGACTGCCGAACAGATTAAGTCGCTGGACCTCAAGGGTGGCGTGATCATCAAGGACGTCCAGGAAGGTCCCGCTTCGCTGGTCGGCCTGCAAACCGGTGACGTCATCACTCACCTGAACAATCAACCGATCACTTCGGCCAAACAGTTCACTGAAGTGGCCAAGGGCCTGCCGAAGAATCGTTCGGTATCGATGCGGGTTCTGCGTCAGGGACGTGCCACGTTCATCACCTTCAAACTGGCAGAGTAATCAGCCATAAAGGAAAAAGGAGCGGCCAGACTGCTCCTTTTTTGTATCCGGTTGACTGTCGGTTATCTGTCCTTGCGTGCGAGCGTGACGCCCCAGCCTTCCTTCAGGTACAATTCCCGGCTATTTTTCGGCGGGCAATCGGCCTGCAACCTTTTTCGAGTGTTGATCCGTGAGTGATTTGAGTCATATCCGCAATTTCTCCATCATCGCCCACATTGACCATGGCAAGTCGACGCTGGCTGACCGTTTCATTCAAATGTGCGGTGGTCTGACCGAGCGTGAAATGGAAGCTCAGGTGCTTGATTCCATGGACCTGGAGCGTGAGCGCGGGATCACGATCAAGGCCCACAGCGTTACCCTTTATTACAAGGCTCAGGACGGCATCACCTACCAGCTGAACTTCATCGACACCCCGGGGCACGTGGACTTCACCTACGAGGTCAGCCGCTCGCTGGCGGCGTGTGAAGGTGCGTTGCTGGTGGTCGATGCCGGTCAGGGTGTGGAAGCGCAGTCCGTAGCCAACTGCTACACCGCCATCGAACAGGGCCTGGAAGTCATGCCGGTCCTGAACAAAATGGACTTGCCGCAGGCCGACCCGGAGCGCGTCAAGGAAGAGATCGAAAAGATCATCGGTATCGATGCCACCGACGCCGTGGCCTGCAGCGCCAAGAGCGGCATGGGTGTCGATGAGGTGCTGGAGCGTCTGGTCAAGACCATTCCGGCGCCGACGGGCAATATCGAAGACCCGCTGCAAGCGCTGATCATCGACTCCTGGTTCGACAACTACCTGGGCGTTGTCTCCCTGGTTCGCGTGCGCCACGGTCGCGTGAAGAAGGGCGACAAGATTCTGGTCAAGTCCACCGGCAAGATCCATCTGGTGGACAGTGTTGGCGTGTTCAACCCCAAGCACAGTGCGACAGCTGACCTGAAAGCGGGCGAAGTGGGTTTTATCATCGCTGGAATCAAGGATATTCACGGCGCCCCGGTGGGTGACACCTTGACCCTGAGTTCGACGCCGGATGTGGCAGTGCTGCCCGGCTTCAAGCGCATTCAGCCGCAGGTCTACGCCGGTCTGTTCCCGGTCAGCTCCGACGACTTCGAAGATTTCCGCGAAGCATTACAGAAGCTCACCCTCAACGACTCGTCGTTGCAGTACACCCCGGAAAGCTCCGACGCACTGGGCTTCGGCTTCCGTTGCGGCTTCCTCGGCATGCTACACATGGAGATCATCCAGGAGCGCCTCGAGCGCGAATACGACCTGGACCTGATTACCACTGCGCCAACGGTAATCTTCGAGCTGCTGCTCAAGACCGGTGAAACCATTTATGTCGACAACCCGTCGAAGCTGCCAGACCTCTCGGCCATCGAGGACATGCGCGAGCCGATCGTACGGGCGAACATTCTTGTGCCTCAGGAGCACCTTGGCAACGTCATTACGCTGTGCATCGAGAAGCGCGGTGTCCAGCATGACATGCTGTTCCTCGGTACTCAGGTCCAGGTGACCTACGACTTGCCGATGAACGAAGTGGTTCTGGACTTCTTCGATCGTCTGAAGTCAACCAGCCGCGGTTACGCGTCGCTGGACTATCACTTCGATCGCTACCAGTCGGCGAATCTGGTGAAGCTGGATGTTCTGATCAACGGTGACAAGGTCGACGCCCTGGCGTTGATCGTGCACCGCGACAACGCGGCCTATAAAGGCCGGGCGTTGACGGAAAAGATGAAAGAACTGATTCCTCGTCAGATGTTCGACGTAGCGATCCAGGCTGCCATTGGTGGCCAGATTATTGCCCGTGCATCCGTCAAGGCGCTCAGAAAGAACGTACTGGCCAAATGTTACGGTGGTGACGTTAGCCGTAAACGCAAACTGCTTGAAAAGCAGAAGGCCGGTAAGAAACGCATGAAGCAGGTCGGCAACGTGGAAATTCCACAGGAAGCCTTCCTCGCAGTGCTCAGGTTGGAATAGTCAGGCCCTATGTCACTAAATTTCCCGCTGTTGTTGGTCATTGCCGTATTCGTATGCGGTCTGCTGGCCTTGTTCGATCTGCTCGTACTGGCGCCTCGGCGGCGGACTGCGATAGCGAATTATCAGGGTAGCGTGAGCCAGCCGGATGTTGCTGTCGTTGAGCAACTGAACAAGGAGCCGTTACTCGTTGAGTACGGCAAGTCGTTCTTCCCGGTGCTGTTCATCGTGCTGGTGCTGCGCTCGTTTCTGGTCGAGCCCTTCCAGATCCCGTCGGGCTCCATGAAGCCGACGTTGGATGTGGGCGATTTCATTCTGGTGAACAAGTTTTCCTACGGGATTCGCCTGCCGGTGGTCGATTACAAGATCATCCCGGTCAGTGATCCGCAGCGGGGCGACGTGATGGTTTTCCGCTACCCAAGCGATCCAAGCGTCAACTACATCAAGCGTGTTGTGGGCCTGCCGGGTGACGTCATTCGTTACACCAATGAAAAACAGCTGTTCATCAATGGGCAGCTGGTTGCCAGGCAACTGATTGGTTCGGAGCCGGGCACGCTGGGCAGCGCCGAGCTGTACAACGAGAAACTGGGTGAAGTCGAACACCAGATTCGTCAGGAAATGAGCCGCTATCGCGCGCCGCCTGATCACGAGTGGACAGTGCCGTCTGGTCACTACTTCATGATGGGCGACAACCGCGACAACTCCAACGACAGCCGCTATTGGGACGACCCCAATATTCCCAAGGACGAGCTGGGCATGGTCCCCGACAGGAATATCGTCGGCAAAGCCTTCGCCGTCTGGATGAGCTGGCCCGAGCCCAAGCTGAGTCACCTGCCCAACTTCTCGCGAGTCGGACTGATCAAGTAATGCTGATACGGCGCTGTCTGACAGCGCCGTATGTCATTTCGGCGGACTAGGCTGCGTGGTTCATCTTGCAGACAGCAGGGACAGACTACTCTTGGGGGCACACATGACTTCTGCCGGTTCGCAAAAAGGCTTGTCGTTCACTGGATGGCTGGTGACGCTGGCCGTCGTTGCATTTATCGCGAGCACCGCCGCCAAAGTGGTGCCGCATTACCTCGACTATATGTCACTGAAGAAGATCATCGAGGCCGCCGGTACGGACCGGACGGCGGATATCAGCAACAGTAGCGAGTTTCATGACTATGTGGCCAAGGGCATGCAGGTCAATAACATTCGGGATGTAGATTTGAACAAGGCGTTAAGTGTGACGACGGAGAACAACAGGTTCTTCGCCCATTTGAAATACGAACAACGTGAGCCACTGATCCAGAACATTGATCTGGTGGTCAAGTTTGACCGCGAATTCAGCGTGAGTAAGCCGTGAGTGTGTCATTGAGTCGCCTGGAGCGTCAGCTCGGCTATACCTTCAAGGATCAGGACCTGATGGTTCTGGCCCTGACCCACCGCAGTTTCGCCGGACGCAACAACGAGCGTCTGGAATTTCTCGGTGATGCCATCCTCAATTTCGTGGCTGGTGAGGCGCTGTTCGAGCGCTTCCCCCAAGCCCGTGAAGGCCAGTTATCGCGCCTGCGGGCACGCTTGGTAAAGGGTGAAACCCTGGCCCTGCTGGCCCGTGGTTTCGATCTGGGCGAGTACCTGCGATTGGGGTCCGGTGAACTGAAGAGCGGCGGTTTTCGCCGCGAGTCGATTCTGGCCGATGCGCTCGAAGCGCTGATCGGTGCGATCTATCTGGATGCCGGGATGGATACCGCTCGTGATCGCGTGTTGGCCTGGCTGGCCACCGAGTTCGAAAGCCTGACGCTGGTTGATACCAACAAGGATCCGAAAACCCGACTGCAGGAGTTTCTTCAGTCGCGCGCCTGTGACTTGCCGCGTTACGAAGTGGTGGACATCCAGGGCGAACCGCATTGCCGAACGTTTTTCGTCGAATGCGAGATCACCTTATTGAATGAAAAAAGCCGGGGACAAGGTGTCAGCCGTCGCATTGCCGAACAGGTAGCCGCGGCCGCAGCCCTTATCGCCCTGGGCGTGGAGAATGGTAATGACTGATTCAACTGCAACACGCTGTGGCTACGTCGCCATCGTCGGCCGGCCAAACGTGGGCAAGTCGACGCTGTTGAACCACATCCTCGGCCAGAAGCTGGCGATTACTTCGCGCAAGCCGCAGACCACTCGCCACAACATGCTGGGCATCAAGACCGAAGGGGCCGTGCAGGCGATCTACGTCGATACGCCCGGCATGCACAAGAACAGTGACAAGGCGCTTAACCGCTACATGAACAAGACCGCTTCGGCGGCGTTGAAAGACGTCGATGTGGTGATCTTCGTAGTGGACCGCACCCGGTGGACCGAAGAGGACCAGATGGTGCTGGAGCGTGTGCAGTACGTGACCGGCCCGCTGATCGTTGCCCTGAACAAGACCGACCGCATCGAGGACAAGGCTGATCTGATGCCGCACCTGTCCTGGTTGCAGGAGCAACTGCCGAACGCGCAGATCATGCCGATTTCAGCGCAGCACGGCCATAACCTCGAAGCGCTGGAGAGAGTGATTGCCGAGTATCTGCCGGAAAACGATCACTTCTTTCCGGAAGACCAGATCACCGATCGCAGTAGCCGTTTCCTGGCTGCCGAACTGGTACGCGAGAAGATCATGCGGCAGTTGGGTGCCGAGCTTCCGTATCAGATCACGGTCGAGATCGAAGAATTCAAGCAGCAGGGCAAGACCTTGCACATCCATGCGCTGATCCTGGTCGAGCGCGATGGTCAGAAGAAAATCATCATTGGCGACAAGGGCGAGCGTATCAAGCGCATCGGTTCCGATGCCCGCCGTGACATGGAAGTGCTGTTCGACTCCAAAGTGATGCTCAATCTCTGGGTCAAGGTCAAAGGCGGCTGGTCCGACGATGAGCGCGCCCTGCGTTCGCTGGGTTACGGCGACCTGTAACACATCAAGCAGTACCCCGGCCAAATGTGGGAGCGAGCTGAGCCGTGAAGAGGGGTAGCATTCAGCAGTGATGTTGACTGGTACGCTCCCTTCGCGAGCCAGCTCGCTCCCACAGCAGTTTTACGGTCTTTGTAAAAGCGCGTTCTTCCAACGAGATCGAAATGTCCCCAACCCCGCCAGTCGGCCAGCTTGCTTACGTGTTGCACTCCCGGGCATACCGTGAGACCAGTGCGCTGGTGGATTTCCTCACCCCCCAGGGCCGTTTGCGGGCGGTGTTGCGCAGCGCGCGTGGCAAGGCGGGCACGTTGGCCAGGCCTTTCGTGCCGCTGGAAGTCGAGCTTCGTGGAAAGGGTGAACTCAAGAACGTTGGCAGGATGGAAAGCTCAGGCGTTGCCGCATGGCTTGAAGGCGAAGCATTATTCAGCGGCCTGTACCTCAATGAGCTGCTGATTCGCCTGTTACCCGCCGAAGATCCGCATCCCGGGGTCTTCGAGCATTACGCCGCAACCCTGATGGCCCTGGCCGAAGGGCGCGCGCTTGAACCCCTGTTGCGATCCTTTGAGTGGCGTCTGCTGGACGACCTGGGTTACGGTTTCGCCCTTGATGCGGATATCAACGGCGAGCCGCTGGCGGTCGACGGCATGTACCGCCTGCAGGTGGACGCCGGCCTTGAGCGCGTGTATCTGTTCCAGCCTGGTCTGTTTCAGGGGGCTGAGCTCAGAGCCATGTCCGAGGCAGATTGGAACGCGCCAGGCGCTTTGTCGGCAGCCAAACGTTTGATGCGTCAGGCGCTGGCCGTGCACCTTGGCGGTCGCCCATTGGTGAGCCGGGAATTGTTTCGCAAGCCTTGATGGCAAAGGCCACATTTGTCATTCAGCCGCAGGCGCGAGTCGCCTGTTCAGATCAGTTTTCAGGAGAACGAAGTGACCCACAGCCCCCGCATTCTGCTCGGCGTAAACATCGACCACGTGGCAACGCTGCGTCAGGCCCGTGGTACCCGTTATCCCGACCCGGTGAAAGCTGCGCTGGACGCCGAAGAGGCGGGCGCCGACGGCATTACCGTTCACCTGCGTGAAGATCGTCGTCACATTCAGGAGCGTGATGTACTGCTGCTCAAGGATGTACTGCAGACACGCATGAACTTCGAGATGGGCGTGACCGAAGAGATGATCGCGTTTGCCGAGCGCCTTCGTCCCGCGCACGTCTGCCTTGTCCCGGAAACTCGGCAGGAACTGACCACCGAAGGTGGCCTGGACGTCGCCGGCCAGGAAGCACGGATCAAGGCTGCGGTTGAGCGTCTGTCCGCCATCGGCAGCGAAGTGTCGCTGTTCATTGATGCTGACGAGCGTCAGATCGAAGCCTCGGCGCGTATCGGTGCCCCTGCCATTGAGCTGCACACCGGCCGTTATGCCGACGCCCACACGCCGACCGAAATGGCGGATGAACTCAAGCGGATTGCCGACGGTGTGGCGTTTGGTCTAAGCCACGGCCTGATCGTCAACGCCGGTCACGGCTTGCATTACCACAACGTCGAAGCAGTCGCAGCGATCAAGGGTGTCAATGAACTGAACATCGGCCACGCGCTGGTGGCGCATGCGCTGTTCGTAGGTTTCAAGTCAGCGGTGTCGGAAATGAAGGCATTGATTCTGGCGGCTGCCTCCAAAGCCTAGCAAGCTGTCGCAGCGTGCTTGCCCGCGAGCGGCGGGGTGTCAGCACTGGAAAAATCAGGCTGACTCCCCGGGCTCGCCAGCAAATCGGCTTTATGCTTTGCGCCCTACAATCACTGCACGGCGTGGCGCGGGCAGCCCTTCCATGGTTTTGCTGTGATCGTTCGGGTCGAGGAAGTCACTCAGCGACTGATACCGCATCCATTCGGTGCTGCGCTGTTCTTCGATGGTCGTGGTGCTGACATCCACGCAGCGCACATCGACGAAACCGGCACGGCGCAGCCACAGTTCCAGCGCAGGCACTGATGGCAAAAACCAGACATTGCGCATTTGCGAGTAGCGATCTTCCGGCACCAGTACCTGATGCACGTCGCCTTCGACCACCATGGTCTCCAGGACCAGTTCGCCCCCCTTTACCAGGCAATCCTTGAGCGCGAGCAGGTGATCAATAGGCGACTTGCGGTGATACAGCACGCCCATTGAAAACACCGTGTCGAAACCTTCAAGCCGCGCAGGCAGGTCCTCCAGGGCGAACGGTAGATGCCATGCAGGCAGATCAGGCAGATAACGCTGCATGGCCTGGAACTGGCAGAAAAAGAGCCAGTTCGGATCGACACCTATTACGCTGTCGGCCCCGGCCCCAAGCATGCGCCACTGGTAATAACCGTTGCCGCAGCCAACGTCCAGAATGCGCTTTCCGACCAGGTCCAGATGCGGCGACACCCGCGACCATTTCCAATCCGAGCGCCATTCGGTGTCGATGTGTACGCCAAAGACATCGAAAGGCCCCTTGCGCCACGGCGACAGGCCCATCAGTGCTGCGCGGGTCTGTTGGCCAGTTGCCTCATCGCACTCGGCGTGAAGGATGAAATCGTTCTTGAGGTCGACCCGACTCGGCAGGATGTCGGGCAGAGCATTCAAGGCGCCTTGCCAGCGCTCCAGGTCGCCGTGGCCTTTCTCCATCTTCGCGTCGAGTTGGGCCTGCAACGTTTGGGCCCAGGCATACAGCGGTGTGCCCGCAAGGCGGCGGACCAGAGGCGAGAGATCAATCATGGCAGGGCAATCAGGGAGGCGAAATTAAGGCACTGGAACCAGGGCACGACTTTGGAAAATCCGGCGGCCAGCAGGCGTTGGCGGTGTTGATCGAGGCTGTCGGGCTTCATGACGTTTTCGATAGCGCTGCGCTTCTGGGCGATTTCCAGGTCGCTGTAGCCATTGGCGCGCTTGAAGGCCATGTGCAAGTCAGTCAGCAGAGCGTGCTCTTCACCGTCGTCGAAACGCAGTTTCTCGGACAGGATCAGCGCACCTCCTGGCATCAACGACTGACGGATACGGCCAAGCAGCGCCAGACGTTGATCAGGGGCGATGAATTGCAGCGTGAAGTTCAGTGCGACCACCGAAGCAGGTTGAAATGCCAAGGCAAGGATATCGCCTTCGATGACTTCAACCGGCAGCAGCTCCTGAAACATCGAATCCTGCGCATTCAGGTATTCACGGCAACGCTCGACCATAGCGGTGGAGTTGTCGATGGCGATCACCTGGCAGTCTTCGGTACGTACATGGCGACGCAGTGCCTGTGTGACTGCGCCCAGCGAACTGCCCAGGTCATAAAGAACACTGTGGGGTTGCGCGAACTGCGCCGCGAGCACGCCGAGATTCTCGACGATGGTCGGATAGCCCGGCACCGAACGCTTGATCATGTCCGGGAACACCCGCACCACGTCCTCATTGAAAGCGAAGTCAGGCACCTGCGACAGGGGCTGGGCAAATAGGCGGTCGGGTTGTTGGCTCACGGCGATTCCGATGGAGAGGGCGAGATGGATAAAACCAAAAGTCCGGCATTTTAGCCAATTGTGCCGCGAAGCCGAAACCTCATCTCATCGTTCGCCGATCCCTGACCGCAATCTTCCCTGACCACGGCGGGAAACCACGCATCTATGCTGCCAGGACCCCAGCTCCACCTCTATGTCCCGTTGCGCTTGAGCCAGTGCTTGCGTCAGGCCCTTGCTGTCAAGCCGGGCGCAATAGGCAGGCTTGGCCCGTTCAAAACGCCAGTTGTCATCCAGGCCGCCTGCGTCCACGGCATCGAAGTCTATCTGGTTGAGCAGTTCCGCAACCTGCTGAGTGGCGGCTGCATCGTCGCTGGCAACTGGCAGCGCGCGGCGGTCCTCTGCACCTTGTGTGCGAGCATCGCTGAGCAAGTCTGTGGAATGTTCAGGTGAGCGGGCGGCTGCGGATCACTGAGAGCAAGGCGCTGTTAGCCGCAGCTATCGATGGATTCGGCGTGTTGCAAGGTCCCGCGGACTTCCTGCAGCCAGCCATTGCGGCAGGCGAGCTGGCGCCGTTATTAAGGGAATTTGAAATCCCGGCGCAGCAAATGCACCTGCTTTGCCCGGTCGACCGGCAGCGAACCGCCAAGCTCAGGTGTTTTATCGATGCGGCGGTGGCGTATTTTGCCCCGCCAGAACAGCGATGAGGCGCCTGCTAGTTCACCGTGATCGCACAGTCAAAGGTGCGCTCTGGCCGCACTTCTGGCGCCCACGGCTGTTGATAGACCATTAGCAGATGGCCGGTGCCTGCAGTGGCAGCCTTGTAGCGCCAGACCGACTGACCCGAGGTTCCGACCATGCCGTCGTCTTGCGAAGCGTTGAACACTTCCGGGCCCAACGCGTTGAGGATCGAAGGGGCGGGGTTTTGTATCAGCCAGCGGTGTCCGGTGGTGGGATTGCTGGGGAGCATGAGCATCAGGGTCTGACCGGTCTTGAGGGTGATCGGACAGTCTTTCTGATCTTCCAGCGACACGATCTGTTTCGGCTGTTGGGCACAGGCGGCCAGCAGGGCGAGGCTGAGCGGGGCAAGCAGGCGGGCAGGGGTCATGGAGGCTCCGGTCGTAGGCAACAGATGACCGAGCATAACCGAAGATGGGGGGGATGCTAACCGGGTGTGCGGGAACCAGCGCTGTGAGGCGAGGGTGCTGGCGAAAGTGGCAGTGCAACCGATGAATCCATCGACTGCACGGATGTCCCCTCGAGCACGCTCACGCTCACAGGCTTTGATGCGTCTGTGAGAGCCAGCGCCTTGCTTAGAACAGCACCTTGGCCACGTCCGAGAAGCGTTTGGCGAAGTGCACCGTGATGCCTTCTTTCAAGTAATCGGGCAGTTCTTCGAAGTTGCCCCGGTTCGGCTCGGGCAGAATCAGCTCGAAGATCTTCTGCCGCCGCGCCGCAATAACCTTCTCGCGCACGCCGCCAATCGGCAGTACGTGCCCTGTCAGGGTCAGCTCACCGGTCATGGCCACGCCCTTCTTCGGCGCCTGGTTGCGCGCCAGCGAGAGCAATGCGCTGGCGATGGTCACCCCTGCGCTTGGACCGTCTTTGGGTGTTGCGCCTTCCGGCACGTGAAGGTGAACGAAGGCCTCGTCGAAGAACGCTTTATCGCCGCCAAACTTCGCCAGATTCGAACTCACGTAGCTGTAGGCGATTTCTGCGGATTCTTTCATCACATCGCCCAACTGCCCCGTGAGCTTGAAGCCGCGGTTGAGGGTGTGGATCCGCGTCGCTTCGATGGGCAAGGTAGCGCCGCCCATGCTGGTCCAGGCAAGGCCGGTAATCACGCCGACGCCGGACAGCACCTGCTCGCTGCGGAACACCGGCATCCCCAGCGAGGCCTCCAGATCCTTAGGCCCAAGCTTCACTACCGAATCTGGGTTATCCAGCAGCTTGACTACAGCCTTGCGCACCAGTTTACCCAGCTGTTTCTCCAGTTGCCGCACACCAGCCTCGCGTGCGTAACCTTCGATCACGGCACGTAAGGCACTGTCGCTGATGGTCAGGCTGTTTTTCGACACGCCGGCCTTATTCAACTGCTTGGGCCACAGATGGCGTTTGGCAATGGCGAGTTTTTCCTCGGTGATGTAGCCGGACAGGCGTATCACTTCCATCCGGTCCAGCAACGGTCCGGGGATGGAGTCCAGTGTGTTGGCGGTACAGACGAACAGCACTTTGGACAAATCCAGGCGCAAGTCCAGATAGTGGTCGAGGAATTCGACGTTCTGTTCCGGGTCCAGGGTTTCCAGCAGCGCCGAGGCCGGGTCACCCTGATAGCTTTGGCCCATCTTGTCGATCTCGTCGAGCATGATGACCGGGTTCATCACTTCCACTTCCTTGAGCGCCTGCACCAGCTTGCCCGGTTGGGCGCCGATGTAGGTACGACGGTGGCCCTTGATTTCTGCTTCGTCGCGCATGCCGCCGACGCTGAAGCGATAGAAAGGACGGCCAAGGGATTCAGCGATGGATTTGCCGACGCTGGTTTTACCCACCCCCGGCGGGCCGACCAGCAATACGATGGAGCCAGCGATTTCGCCTTTGTAGGCGCCAACCGCGAGGAATTCGAGGATGCGGCTCTTAATATCGTCAAGCCCGGCGTGATGCTGATCGAGCACCTTGCGTGCGTGCTTAAGGTCCAGCTTGTCCTGGCCGAACACGCCCCACGGCACCGAGCTGGCCCAGTCCAGGTAATTGCGAGTGACCGCGTATTCCGGTGACCCGGTCTCCAGCACCGACAGTTTGTGCAACTCTTCATCGATGCGTTTGCGGGCTTGCGGCGGGAGGGTTTTGCCGGCCAGTCGCTCTTCGAACTGTTCGATGTCGGCGCTGCGATCGTCTTTGGTCAGGCCCAGCTCTTGCTGAATGACCTTGAGCTGTTCCTTGAGGAAGAACTCGCGCTGATGCTCGCCGATCTTGCGGTTTACCTCGGCGGAGATTTCTTTCTGCAAGCGCGCGACCTCGACTTCCTTGCGCAGCATCGGCAGCACCTTCTCCATGCGCCTGAGCACAGGCACGCAGTCGAGCACTTCCTGCAGCTCGACCCCGGTGGCCGAGGTGAGGGCGGCTGCAAAGTCAGTCAGCGGCGATGGGTCGTTCGGGCTGAAGCGGTTGAGGTAGTTTTTCAACTCTTCGCTGTACAGCGGGTTAAGCGGCAGCAGTTCCTTGATCGCATTGATCAGCGCCATCCCGTACGCCTTCACCTCATCGGTGGGCTCGTTGGGCTGGTGCGGGTACTCGACTTCCACCAGAAACGGTGGGCGATGATGCTTGAGCCAGGTTTTGATGCGTACGCGGCTCAACCCCTGGGCGACAAACTGCAACTTGCCGTTCTCGCGACTGGCGTGGTGCACCTTCACCAGCGTGCCGTACTCAGGCAGCGCCTTGGTGTCGAAGTGACGAGGGTCGTCCGGTGGCGTGTCCATGAAGAACAGTGCCAGGGAGTGGTGATCCGATTTACTCACCAACTCAAGCGTTTCAGCCCAGGGCTCTTCGTTGACGATGACCGGCAGGACCTGCGCCGGAAAAAACGGACGATTGTGAATCGGGATGATGTAGACCTGGTCCGGAAGGTTCTGGCCAGGCAGGGCGAGGCGTTTGTGATCTGAGCCGATGACTTCGTGTTCGTGATCGCCGTCATCGGACGGGTGATTGGAGTCAGCTTGCTGGTCGCTCATGGGGCACCTGCATAAATGGAGATGAGGCTTAGATGGGGCGGGCGTGCTCAGGTTTCAATAGTTGTGGTCGATAGCGGTGAATAGGCACGCCATTGAGCGATGCCGTATTGACTCTTCAGAGGCCGGCCGGTAAACCTGATCCTGCGCCCAGAGCGGACATGGACCCGCGCGATCAGCGCTTTGCTCCTCATGTACTCGCCATACGGACGGGCACTCAGATCAGATTCCCCAACAGTGACAACATCCGCCGCCAGGTGTACTTCTTTTCTCCGGCAAAACGTTTCGAATTGCGTCTTCATGGCGGCACGTCGTCTGATCCTGTGCTCTTCGACAAGCTGCGCGTGGTTGTGCTGTGCTGCAATATCCATGACGGGATGTTGGGCTATGTTTATGTAACCGACGATCCCTGGTTCGGCGTGAGCAATGACCAAGGTTTGCTAACGCTCGATCCACTGTCTGAAGGCCACTCTGTGGCGACACTGTGGCACCGACAGGCACCCAAGATGCCGCCTGTGCCAAGAGGCGAAATCGACACTCCGGCCGCGGGCCTGCATCAGCGCTTGAGCATTGCCGTGCAGCCCAAAGGTGATCAAATGCCCGCAGCGCCGCCGCCCAGTGCGTTCGGCGGTGCCTTCAATAAAGCCGCCCATAGATGAAATTACGCACTAGCTTTCAGGCACGCATTGCAGGTGTGCTGATCATCCTGCTATTGATCGTGGTCTCGGCCGTGTTCATCGCCGTGAGGGCTGCGACCCAAGACGCCGTTCGCAAGCAAGCCCGGGCGCAGCTGGAAGTTGGCACGCGGGTTTTCCAGGGCTTGCTGGAAATGCGCGGCAAGCGCCTGCGCGATGCTGTGCAATTGCTCTCCACCGACTTCGGGTTTCGGGAGGCGGTGGCTTCGGCAGATGCGGCGACGATTCACTCGGCGCTGATCAATCATGGTGCCCGCATCAACGCCAATGACATGTTCTTGCTGGACATGGATGGCAAAGTGCTGTCCAGCACCCTGGCACAGATTCCCGAAGGCTCGCCGTTCCCTTATACCCAAGCGCTGCGCGACCTGAAATCGCGCAATCAGTCGATGCTGATCGTGCCCTTGCAAGGCAAACCGCATCTGCTGGTCGAAAGCGTCGTGCTGGCGCCGCTGCAGATTGCGCGGGTCGTCATGGGATTCAGCATGGACGATGATCTGGCGCAGGAGCTGCGTTCGCTCAGCGGCTTGCAGGTTTCTTTTCTTTCGGTCGTTCATCAATTGCCCGGCCAGATCATCAGTACTCAGCCGCAACCCCTTCATGACGGCCTTCGCAGTGTGATGCTAAGTCGCACCGGTGACCCGATGCAGATGACCGAGCATGCTCACCAGCGCTTTCTGAGCGAACGTCTGAGCCTTGGCAATACCGGCGACGGCGATGGCGATCAGGTCGTTGCCTTATTACAGAGTCCGCTGGATCAGGCCATGCAGGCTTTCGCTCCGCTGGACCAGAAACTGTTCTGGATCACTGTGATTGCGATGGCGGGGTCATTGATCGGGACCTTGCTTCTGGCGCGCAGCGTTTCGCTACCGGTGCAGGCCCTGGCGGCGGCTGCCGAGCGTATCGGCAAAGGCGATTACAGCACCCCGGTGGCGCTGGCGCGTAGAGACGAGCTGGGGTTGCTCGCCGGTGCCATCAACTTGATGCAGAGCGGGATTGCCGAGCGCGAGCGGCAACTGGCACACAATGCCCTGCACGACGGGCTTACCGGGCTGCCCAACCGGGCGTTGGTCATGGAGCGTCTGGGCAGTGCGATTACCGCCCGGCGCCCCGTGGCTCTGCTGTATCTGGGGATTGAAAATTTTCGCTCCATCAATGACAGCATCGGCCCGGAAGGTATGGAGCAGCTATTGCAAATCCTCGGTCGCCAGTTGCAATTACCGCTGCGCCTCGGCGATACAGTGGCGCGTCTTTCGGGCAACGAATTTCTGCTGCTGCACAACGCAGGCACCGACAGCGCAGTGGCGGTTGCGGACAGTCTGCAACGGCTGTTGCGCAAGCCGCAGCGGGTCATTGATCACGATATTTCGCTGGATATCTGCATCGGCATCGCGGCATACCCGGCCAACGGTGATTCGCCTTCAGAGCTGGTCACGCGCGCATCCATCGCACGTCAGGACGCCACGCAGTTGCCGGGTCGCCTGCAGGTCTACAAAGACGGCAGCGACCTTGCGCACCAGCGGCAGATCAGCCTGATTCGCGACGTGCGGCATGCTGCGCGCAATGGCGAACTGATGCTGCACTTCCAGCCCAAGCTGGACATCCGCAACGGCGTGGTACGTCAGGCGGAAGCGTTGCTGCGCTGGCGGCACCCGCAGTTCGGAAACGTCTCGCCAGCAGAATTCATCGTTCTGGCCGAGCGCACGGGCAGCATCCAGATACTCACTCGCTGGGTGATGGAAGAGTCGATGCGTCAGCTCGCCGAATGGAACCATCGAGGTCTGCATATACAGCTTTCGGTGAACATTTCTGCCGATGACCTGCTCAGCGACGAACTGGCACCTCGCGTCTCGGACCTGCTAAAGCTGTATCGGGTGCCTGCCGAGCAGCTGATATTCGAGATCACGGAAAGCGCGGTCATGCGCGAGCCTGAGCATGCCTTGAAAGTGCTCAATCGTCTGCGTGGGTGCGGCATCAGCCTGTCAGTGGATGACTTCGGCACAGGCTATTCGTCGCTGGCGCATCTGAAACGTTTGCCGGTGCAGGAACTGAAGATTGACCAATCTTTCGTGCGCAATCTGGACGAGACCAGCGAGGATGCGGTGATCGTCCGTTCAACCATCGAAATGAGCCACAACCTGGGCCTCAAGGTGGTTGCCGAGGGTGTCGAATATGAACACAGTCTGCGCTTGCTGAAGCGCTGGCATTGCGATACCGCGCAGGGTTACCTGATCAGCCTGCCGCTCACGGCTACGGCGTTCGAGGCCTGGATGGCCAAGGCTCGCAGCTTACCGATCTGATGGCCTACGGCGGCTGCGCTACAGTCGGGCTAACCAAACCGGTTTGCTGGGCTTTGGTGGCGATCATCGTGACACCCACAGTGTGCTGAAGGAGGGCTCGGTGGCCCTGCTGTGCTTTGGTAGAAAACCTTATCAATGCGATGGAAGACCAGCCTTCCCCGGCTGTCGCACAGCTCCAGCAGATCCTGCAGGGATTGAGTCAATCGTCAAATCCTGATCCTGCCTTTGATCTTCGTGCGCGCCAGCCCATACGACACAATCGCGGCCTGTATGAGGGAACCCGACGCAGTCGGGCAAGCCAGGAGCAAAGCGGTTTTGGTTACTTTTGGGGCGTTTTTGGCAAAAGTGAACCGTTGTAAAAGCGGAGCCACTCTATACATCGACCCGCTAACGGATATACACACAGAAGCCCGTCCCCCAAAACCACCCACAAAAAAGGCAGTCACCTCACGATGACCGCCTTTTCGCTCTACTGCGCTACTTCAAAACCTGTCCGGCCAAATCACTCCGGCAGTTTGTAGGCAATGATGTAATCCCCCATGCGAGTCCCCAGCGAACCATGGCCCCCTGCAACGATCAGCACGTACTGCTTGCCGTCCTTGCCGGTATAGGTCATCGGCGTCGCCTGCCCACCTGCTGGCAGACGTCCAGCGAACAGCTCTTTGCCGGTTTTCACGTCATAGGCGCGCAGGTACTGGTCCAGCGTACCGGCCAGGAAGCCAACGCCACCTGCGGTCACCATCGAACCACCCATGCTTGGAACACCCACCGGCAGGCCGATTGGCACTGGCGTGTTGTCGCGGCTGGTGCCGTTCTTGTGCTTCCACACCACCTGGTTGGTGGTCAGGTCGACCGCCGCAACGTTACCCCACGAAGGCGCCTGGCACGGCATACCGATCTGCGACATCAGCGGGTGCATGATCACCGCGTAGGGTGCGCCAGTGTTTGGCTGCACGCCGCTGGTTTCGCTTTCACGCTTGCTGCCGGCGTCGACTTTGGCGCGTGGCACCAGCTTGGACACGAAGGCCATGTAGTTGGGGCTGGTGAACATCAGCTGACGAACCGGATCGACAGAAACGGCGCCCCAGTTAAACACCCCCACGTTGCCCGGATAGATGATGCTGCCCTGCTCGGATGGAGGTGTGTATTGGCCTTCGTAACGCAGTTCCTTGAACTGGATGCGGCACAGCATCTGGTCAAAGGCAGTCGCCCCCCACATGGACTTTTCAGTCAGCTCAGGTGGCAGCATGTTCAGTTGCGAGCGTGCCTGAGTCGGCGAGGTGTGGTCGCCCTGAGCGGCGCCCGTCGGCGCAGGGACTTCGTCGATCGGCACGATCGGTGTACCGTCGCGACGGTCCAGCACGTACAGGCTGCCTTGCTTGGTCGGCTGAATCACGGCTGGCTTCACGCCATCCTTGGTTTTCAGATTGATCAGCGTTGGTTGGCTCGGTACGTCCATGTCCCACAGGTCATGGTGGGTGAACTGATAATTCCAGCGCACCTTGCCAGTGTTCACATCAAGTGCCACCAGACCTGCGCTGAACTTCTCGGCGCCAGGCGTACGGTCGGCGCCGTACTGGTCAGGCATCTGATTGCCCAAAGGCAGGTACACCAGACCCAGTTTCTCGTCGACGCTGGCCAGCGACCACATGTTCGGTGCGTTGCGCGAGTAGAACTGGTCGGCCGCGATCGGCGTGGTAGCGTCCGGATTGTTGGCGTCCCAGTTCCACACCAGGTGACCGTCGTGCACGTCATAGGCGCGGATCACCCCGGACGGCTCATTGGTCGACTCGTTGTCGGTCACGTGCCCGCCGATGATGATCAGGTTACGAGTGATCGCCGCGGGGGAGGTGGAGTAGTAACCACCGGCGGTGAACGGGCCGATGTTGGTGCGCAGGTCGATGGCGCCTTTGTTGGCGAAGTCTTCGCAGACCTTACCCGTGTCGGCGTTCAACGCGATCAAACGCGCATCGGCAGTCGGCAGGTACAGGCGACGCGGGCAGGAAGTAGCGATGGCAGTGCCAGCAGCCGACAGCGCGGCAGCAGGTGCGCTTACCTCGGATTTGGCGTAGGTCGCCTCGTCGTAGTAAGAAACCCCACGGCAGGTCATATGCGCCCAGCCAGTGAAGTTTTTGGCGCCTTCTTTGGAAATTTGCGGGTCATACGACCAGATCGTTTTACCGGTGTCTGGATCCAGTGCGAGCACTTTGCTGTGCGGCGTACAGGCATAGACCATGCCGTTGACCTTCAGCGGGGTGTTTTCGTTGGTCAGCTCGACCGGGTCCTCAGCACTCGGCAGATCGCCAGTGCGGATGCGCCAGGCTTCCTGCAACTTGCCGACGTTCTGAGGCGTGATCTGCTTCAGCGGCGAGTAGCGATTGCCGTGCTCGGAGCGACCATAAGCCTGCCATTCGCCATCGGGCATTGGCTGGGGATCGTACGCGACACCTGCATCATCACGGTCCAGGGTGCCTTTGATTTCACCCGGGCTGGTGAACTGGCTGGCAATTGCCGTCAGACCGGCCAGTACCACCGCGATGCTCAAGGCCACAGTTGGCAAACCGCCAGGCTGGCCGTGCAGCACAGGGCGACGGAACCAGGGCAACAGCATGACGATGCCCAGTACGAACCAGAGCGACAGACGTGGCACCAACTGCCACCAATCCAGGCCGACTTCCCACAAGGCCCAGGCCGTGCTCGCAAACAGCACCACTGCGAACAGACCCAGGGCCGAACGGCGGCCCATGATCAGCAGCACGCCGGTGAGGATGAAGCCGATCCCGGTCAGCAGGTAGTACAGCGACCCGCCCAGTGTCAGCAGTTTGATACCCCCGGCCAATAAGGCCAGGCCCATGATCAGAATCACCAGCCCGAGCAAGCTCGGGAGCAGGCGACCCTTACCGAAAGCACCGTCAGTGCTCATAGTGTTGTACTCCGTAACGATTAAGTGGTTGACGCTTGTTCTTTTTCGTTTTGTCGACTCGAACCGTTTGAATCCGCTTCATGAACGCTAGTTCCTGAAATGCGATACAGAAAGGTTAAATAAGCCGATCAGAACGAAAATTGAATCTTTAATCTGAACGCCAGCGCCTCATCGACCGGATGTACACCCCAGTAGATGAACTGATCTGAAATGCGCTCGTGGCTGATGTTGTCGCCTGAAATCGCGACATTTCGGATGGCTTGGCATAAGGCAGTGAATTCTTTTCGAGTTATCGGGCGGCAAGGGCAGCGCTGTTCGCGTCAGTTTCTGGGAAGACGTCGAGGGATGAACGACAAACGCTTCAAGCGATCCAGCGTTTAGGGCGGCGATGATAGGGCCCTAACAATCTTTTAAAAAGTCGAATTTTCAACATGAATCATTGCCGCTTTGGTAACAGTTGCACTCATGCGGGATGACGTTATCCCCTAGCTTTTATAGGGGATAAGCGAATTATTTGACTTGCGAGCGGAATGTACCGTTACAGAAGGCGTACAGATGAAGAGTAAAATGTGCTCCAGCTTGTAGGAATCGGCTTGCTGGCGAATGCATCAGGTCAGGCAACCCATTCGTCGCCAAACCCTCGGTTGGCCAGCAAGCCAGCGCCTCCAGACGGTGTTCACGCCTTTGTCATGCTAAGAGCGTCAGAACGTGGTCCTCAACCCGACCCCGATACTTCGCCCTTGCGCCGGTGCGATGTCGCGCAGGATCGAGCTGGCATAACGTACTGTCTGGTTGGTCAGGTTCTCGCCATTGACGAAGGCCAGCCACTGACTCCCACCCACGTTGAATGTGTAACCGGCGCTGGCGCCCAGCGTGGTGTAGCCGTCGGTGCCGGTCTCGTTGTCCGGCACGCGCCCTTGTGACGCTGCATGCTCGACGTCGATTCTCGCCTGCCATTTGTCCAGCGCCCACAGCAGGCCGCTGTTCAAGCGTAGCGGGGCAATGCGCGGCAGGGCTTCGCCGGTGTTCAGGTTCTTGGCGCGGGTGTAATCGCCTGACAGCTCCAGAGCGAATTTTCCGTATCGGCTTTCGCCCAGTGTCCAGTGGTCCTGCGCCTCAAATCCGGCAAAGCGTGCGCGCACACCGGAGTAGGTGTATTCCGGAATGCCATCCGCGTCTTCCTCAGCGTCGTCGTTCAGCGTACGGCCAGTTCCCAGCAAGCCGATGTAATTGGAGAAGTGGCTGTAGAACACACCAACGCTGCCCTTGTGAGTGCCATTGTCGAAACGTAGCGCCAAGTCGCTGGAGACGGCTTTTTCTTTCGACAGACTGGCATCGCCTACTTCATAGGTGCCGGTGGCGACGTGGGCGCCGTTGGCATACAGCTCGTAGAACGTCGGGGCGCGTTCGGTATACCCAAGCGTCGCCGCCAGCGACCAGACCGGGGTCAACGTATACACCGCACCGGATGAAAGACTCCCTGCGGTGAAACGGCTGGAGCGATCGGCATTGACGAAGCGTTCGTTGCCCTTGCTGTTCGGGGCGACGGTCGTGTGCTCCAGACGACCACCCAGGCTGAGTTTCAAGCGTTCGGTGGCCTGCAATTCTTCGAGAATGAACAGCGCACCCGCGTCGGTAGCGGTCTGCGGCACGAAAGCTTCTTCACCCAGAGCCGAAAATTCGCTACGGGTGACTTGTGCGCCGATCACGCCATTGAGCGGGCCGATGGGTTGATGCCGCGCTTGGACCCGGGTCTCGTAACCCTTGTTCTTGAACGTGGTGCCGACTTCTCCGTCCTCGATCTCCATGTGCTTGTATTCGGTGTAACCGGCATCGAGCTTGACCGAACTGAACGGTCCCGAGAGGTTGCGGATTTCCGAGGCGAAGGCGTAGTGGTCCTGCTTCATGCGGATGCGTACGTCCTGCTCGGCGGGCGATCCGTAATTGGCGTCGTAGTTGCTGTACGAGAGCCCGGCGTAGCCATCCTCCCAGGTGTAAGACCCGCCAATGGCGCCGCCATCCTGACGCCCGTCGCTGTTGCCCAGGCGGTGCTTTTTGTCATTACCATCAGAATCGCGGGCGCGCTCGTCGGCAGTACGCGCGTAGCCGGGAATTTTCAGGTCGTTGAATGCACGGGCATTGGCGTCCAGGTGCAGGGCGAACGTACCGTTGCCGGCCTCCAGTTTGCCTGCACTGCTGCGCGTGGTGTCGGCGCCGCCGTAGCGCAGTTCACCTGCACCCTGGATGCCTTCGATGGCTTCGGTCGGGATGCGGTTGTCGAAGGTGTTGACCACGCCGCCGATGGCGCTACCGCCGTAGAGCAGGGCCGCCGGGCCGCGGACGATTTCGATGCGGTCAACGTTGACCGGGTCCAGCGGCACGGCGTGATCGTAGGACAGCGATGAAGCGTCCAGCGCGCCCACGCCATTGCGCAGCAGGCGAATGCGATCACCATCCAGGCCACGAATGATCGGTCGACTGGCGCCCGGGCCGAAATAGGACGAAGACACGCCTGGCTGTTTGTTCAATGTCTCGCCGAGACTGCCCTTTTGCTGCAGCGTCAGCTCATCGCCGGTCAGTACCGTGCTGGGGGATGCCGACTGACTGCTGCCCAGCGGGTTGGCAGTAATGGTCTGTTGTTCAAGTTCGATGGCGTAAGTCGGGGAGGCGATCAGCAAAGCAGTGGCCAGCGGCGTCAGTCGCCAGACGCAAGATTTGGATGGACGGGACATGCAGCATTTTCCTTGGCAGGGTGAGACTCAAAGATTTAGTTTTCGAATTGTTATAACATAACAACAAAAATGCAATCATTTTGGAAACTGTTGCATGACGACGACCATGCTTGGCGAATGAATCCGTCCCCGCAGGAAGCCGTCCATGATGGCAAGCAAGAGAACGGTGCCAGGTCTTCACACCTTTGCGTGCCTCCGTTAAGGTGCGCACCACGCGAGAGCGTCCCTCTTCATCAGATGCAAAAGGCCCGGCATGACCACACCCAACAACAACCCGCTGCATGGCGTGACGCTGGAGCAGATCCTCAACGCGCTGGTCGAGCATTACGAGTGGTCGGGGCTGGCGGAGCGCGTCGATATTCGCTGCTTCAAGAGCGACCCGAGCATCAAGTCGAGCCTGACGTTTCTGCGCAAGACGCCTTGGGCGCGAGAGAAGGTCGAGGCCTTGTACGTCAAGCTCGCTCGGACCAAACGCTGGTGATCGCAGCACGTTTTAACCTCACCGAGCGTTGAGCCAGATGCCGGGGAAAACATTGCACCTGGCGTGCGCCCAGCAGCGCTATGCCGCTGTGGCGGCGCTGCTTGGCTGGCTCGCACTGGCGGTGCAGCTGTACCTGATCCTGTGGGGGCGGTGGGTCGAGCAGGCCAGCGTGGTAGGCGGTCTGGTGCGGTTTTCCAGCTTCTTTACGATAGTGACCAATACATTGGTGGCGGTGGCGTTGAGCTGCGCCATCACAGACCGGCATTCAGCGGGGCATCGGTTCTTCAGATCGCCCGTGGTCTGCGCGGGCATTACCACCAGCATTCTGTTGGTGGGTATCGCCTACAACCTGCTGCTGCGGCATTTATGGACGCCGCAGGGCTGGCAGAGACTGGCTGACGAACTTCTGCACGACGTCATGCCGCTGGTGTTTTTCGGCTACTGGTGGCTGTTCCTGCCCAAAGGCGTGCTGGGGTTCAAACATGTGCTGGCGTGGATGCTCTATCCGGCGCTTTACTTCATCTGGGTGCTACTGCGCGGGCACGTGTTTGGTGACTATCTCTACCCGTTTCTGGACATCGGCACGTTGGGCGTGGCGAAGGCGCTGGTCAACGCCCTCGGGGTGCTGGCGGGGTTTGTGGGGATTGGCCTGGTGATCCTGTTGATCGACAAATTCGGCGCTCGCCGCCGTAACAGGCACCTGCCGGAGTGAGCTGACCCGCCAGCCGCGAGTCGCGAGTCAGACGCTTGAAGACGCCGAATCCACTCCATGCGAGCCCGATCACGCCTGATAAAGGGCGCGCCGATTATGCCTCGTCTGTCGCGTCCAGCCGCCAGTATCCGGCGGCCTTGACTTTGGCCTCATCGAGCTTGAATTCGTCCAGCAGTACCCGACGAACCTTGCGTGACAGTGCCGATTCAGTCGCCACCCACGTGTAAAGATCACCGTCAGGCAGCGTCAATTGGCGGGCCACTTCCAGCAGGTCCTGTTCGCCACGCACTACCCAGATCACCTCGACCTGTGCCGCGCTCGTCAGCGCCTGACGCTCGGCGGTGTCTTCGATCTCGACCACCACCAAGGCGCGACGATTATCAGGCAACTCCTCCAGACGGCGGGCGATGGCAGGCAGAGCCGTTTCGTCGCCGATCAGCAGATAGCTGTCGAACATATCCGGCACGATCATCGAACCACGCGGGCCGGCGATATGCAGAAACTGACCGGCCTGAGCCTGAGCCGCCCAGGTTGCCGCCGGACCGTGGCCGTGCAGCACGAAATCGATGTCCAGCTCGCCTGACTCGGCGTCATAGCGACGCGGTGTGTAGTCACGCATTGCAGGGCGCGGTCCTTCGGCGTTGGGGCTGGGTACGAAGTTGTCGAGTGCAACCTGTTCTTGCGGCGTGGTGGCGAACAGCAACTTGACGTGATCGTCACTGCCCAGACTGATAAAACCGCTCAGCTCCGGCCCGTGCAGCGTTACGCGGCGCATGCGCGGGGTGATATCGGTGACGCGCAACACCTCCAGCTTGCGACGTTTGATTTCGTGACTGACGCGGTGGATCGATTGCTGCGAATTCATACACACTTCTCCGATGGATTGTGTGGGCCATCGACGACGGCTTTGGCGGTTTCGTTCAGCAGGTCGCGCACGCGGATGATTTCTTCCGGGCTCCAGCGACCGTGGTGCATCTGCAGTGCATGGCGCAGGTTGTGCACCGCCTCGTGAATTTCCGGCGGGCGGTCGTGGCCGCGCAACGAGCGTTTGCTGACATCGATGCGCATCTTCACGCCGTCCAGCGCCACGGCCTGCTCGATAAGGTGCCGCTGACCGGCTTCAGTAATTTGATAGCGCTTCTTGCCACCCTCTGCATCGCCTGCGATCAGCTCGCTTTCTTCCAGAAAGGTCAGGGTCGGATAAATCACGCCGGGGCTGGGGCTGTAGGCCCCGTCGAACAAACCTTCGATCTGGCGAATGAGGTCATAGCCGTGGCAAGGCTGGTCGGCAATCAGCGCCAGAAGCAGCAGTTTCAGGTCGCCGGGGGCGAACACCCGAGGCGCGCGTCCACCGCGTTCGCGACCTGTACGTTTTTCAAATCCATCGCGACCGTCGCCATGGTCACCGAAGTGAGGGCGAGGGTGGTGGGGGTGATCGTGTGAGTGGTCTCTCATCTTTCTTCATCTCTCGTTACAAGTTAGATATACCTTAAGATATATCTTAATGTGTCTGCAAGAGGCGTTAAGACGAACGGTTCTGGTGATGCAGGTCTCGGGTGATGCGTGTGCAGGGCCATCCTTGTGGCACCTAGCAAGCCAGGTAAAAAGCAAGCTGCCCCTCTTCGCTGACCTTCCTGTCTGCCCATGAGGGCCAAAACTATCCGTTACCGCTCGTCCGGAAAGCGGAAGCTGGGTGCAGCACCTGACCGAAAAATAAAATCAATCGAGAACAGTATGTTATTGGTGAGTTGAGTAGGTTTTTCCCTCATCTCGGGATAATCCACTGGCCAGATTAAGCTGCTGAAGAAAACACACAGTGAAATATTTTGAAATATGTTATTGCTAATCTAAAGTTTCGGCGGAAGACTCGGTCCGAAGTAGAAAGTTTTCGTCAAAGGCAACGATGTACGACCTTGCGGGTATGGATGTATTAATCAGAAGGATCTTAACTCACATGCTGATATTCATCAGAAAATGCACAGCACCCAGATGGTCTCTGAATGCATGGCTCGCAGTAAGTCTATGTTTTTTAAGTGCTGTTTATGTTTTACTTTCTAAATATATAAAAATTTTAATGCGTGAACGGCTTGCGCCAAGATGGCGCGCTGTTTTTCCTCGGTATAGCCAGGTTATAGATGGCATTCGGGGATTTTCTAACTAAACGCTTCGGAAGGCAGTATCTAAACACTCGTTTTCTTGATGTAGGAACAGGCAGTGGAGTGCACTTGCTTCTTTTGCGTAAGCTCGGAATACAGGATGTTACAGCTACCGACATATCTGCGGAGGCCGTTCAAGTAGCTCAACTCAACGAGTTCCAGAGCCTGGGTGGCCAGCGTATATGTTTCCTACAGTGTGATTTGTTTACCGGCATCGAGGCGGGGCAAGAGTTCGACGTAATCTTGTTCAATCCGCCGGGCTGGCAGACACCATCCGCAACGTTTCTTGAGGCATTAAAAACCAGCGATGGCACACAAGGGCTAGCTATTGAAGCGATGTTTTATGGTGAACGCACACTAAGACGCTTCTTCGAGCAAGTCCCGAACTATTTGAAGCCAGGGGGAAAGGTAATTATCGGGCTGAACTCATTGGTGGGCATTGATGCGGTTCTGAAAGAGATGTGCGAAGTACAGGATGGCCGATACCAATGTGATTGGTCGCTGAGCGAGCGCCACGAATTCCCGTTAGCTCTTTACACGGAACAGTGGCGTGCGCTGCAACCGCTGATCCGGCAGGAAATAACTCAGTGGGTGAATAATGGCCTCGCCTATTGCCGCTTCACTGAAGAGGGCGAGGTGATGTGGTCGTATGAAATAATCGAACTCGCGTTCACTCCACGGAGTACATGATCATCAAGAAGTCTACGCGCATCGAAACTAGGGCCGGTTTAGTAGCGGCGATAACTTCTAATCTGCTACTTGGATTGTCTTCACTCTATTGGAAGGCTCTTGGTGAACTGTCATCAATCGCCTTGTTGGGCTATAGGGTACTTTTTTCGCTGATGTGCGTGACCTTGGTGTTGGCCGCTTTCAGGAAACTAAAGCCACTGCTGCTAACAATTAAACTGAAAGACCTGTTGCTGCATGGCGCTGCGGCGCTTTTGGTGGCCTGCAACTGGGGTACTTTCATTTGGGCGTCCATCCACGGCCGGGTTCTGGAGAGCGGACTTGGCTACCTGATCGCTCCGATGCTTGAAATCGGCCTGGGCCTGGTTTTCTACCGGGAACCTATCTCAGTAATGAGGGGCAGTGCTCTGGCATTGGTTGTATTGAGCATACTGTTTCTATTTTTGAGCGCGTCCGGTTTGGATTATCGCATATACCTCATTATCGGCTTGACGTGGGGGATGTATGCCTGGTTGAAAAAAATGACTCGTCTAGCCCCTATGGGTGGGTTGTTCGTGGAGTCCTTGTTACTGACGTTCTTGGTTGGCGCTTCGATTTTATATTTTGATGGGTTGCTGACGGTACCCGAAGGGCTGACGTTGACTGCATGGTCGTTACTTATTGGCTGTGGCCTGGTTTCGTTGATTCCTTTGGCGCTGTTTGCATTCGCTGCAAAACGCTTGCCTCTGAGTGCCATGGGATTATTACAGTTCATTCTTCCACTGACTCAGTTTTGCGTAGCTGCCATTTTCTACGATCAAGCAGTTCCCATAGGTACATTTCTTGCGTTTGCCACCATCGCACTGGCATTGCTGCTTGTGATTTTAGAACCACTTCTCAAGAACCTCTTGAGAGTCAAGGGGGTTGCATAAAATGCCTCAAAATTTTGGCACGGTCGTTGTTGGCATGGGGATCATGGGTAGCGCATCGTTGTGGCGTTTATCGCAGCAGGGCATTGGCGTTCTTGGACTGGACTCGGGTGCGCCGATTAATTTACTTGGATCGTCCCATGGGGGCTCGCGAATTTTTCGCCAGGCCTACTGGGAGGGGGGTTATTTACCCATTCTCAAACGAGCAGATAAGGGGTGGCGTCAATTACAGGCGTTAACTGATCGTCGATTATTGAATTTCACTGGAGGATTATTCATTGGTCCCGTGCAATCAGGTGTTGTACCTAAAAGTGCAGCCACGGCCAAGGCGGGTGGAGTGGCCCACCGTCAGATGACGGCACGCCAAGTTGCCGAAGACTTTCCTGCGTTTAACCTGCTTTCGAATAGGGAGGCTGTTTTTGAAGAAGGCGCGTATACCATTGCCGGTGACGATGTTCGACTCGAAATGCTCAATCAAGCGGTTCTCAACGGTGCGCAGCTGCGTTATGGGTGTCGGTTGGAAAAGATCGAGCGGGTTGCCGGCCGCTTGAGTTTGCAACTTTCGGACGGGCAGACTATTGAAGCGGATCGGGTAGTACTAGCTACAGGTGCATCACTGGCGGGTCCACTGATACCGGATCTTGCCGACATCGTACGACCAAGCAGTGTTCCGATTTACTGGTTCAATTATAAGCATAGACAAGAACAGCACTTTACTGATTTTCCGGCGTTTCTATATGAACTCCACGATGGCCGGCTGCTTTACGGTACACCGCAGATTGACCGATCAGAGCCCGGTATCAAAATTGGCTTTCATAATCACCAGCAGAGCGAGCTGGATCTGGCTAATCAGCGACTGCCTGTAAACAAAGCTTTCACTGATGAAATGGCTGAGTGCGTAGCTTCCTTATTCCCTCGACTGTTGGCACAGCCCTACGCATCGAAAAAATGTATTTACACAATGAGTCCTGACGAGTCGTTCTTGATGGGCGAATCCAAGGAGGTACCCGGTGTGTATTACGTTTCTGCATGCTCCGGTCACGGTTTTAAGTTCGCTCCCGAAATCGGTGATTACATGGCCCGTGCAGTGCAAGGAGAACCGTTTGCCGAAATGGCCCCAATGTTCGCCGTAGAGCGTTTTGATAAAGGCGCTCGGTGACCTGTGCGGTTAATCGATTGAGCCGTTGGTTGCTGTTGCGGTTCGCGTTTGAAAACATGCAGCTCGCTTTTATCCCGTTTTTCAGCTCAGATTGCCGCAGAGCAGAAGCGACAAATTGAACTGGGTGACTATATGCAACGCATCCAGCAAACCACACTGAGTAATGTTCTGCTACGGGAGCAATATCGGCGTCGTGAACAAGCTTTCATGGTGCTCAATTATCTCCGTCGTCAGAAGGCGATTGACCTCAAAATCGAACCGATTTTTCTGCCGCATGCCAGCTTTATAGCGGGCCGCAGCCCCCTTTGGCGCTTCACGTCCATCGTTTTGAAAAGGCGAATTGGGCGCATGGTGCGCGCACAGTTTTCGTCCGGGTAAGGGGTGCCGCCAGCATAATGTGCAGTATTCCATTGGATCGACTTTATGAGCAGAGTTGAGTCGTAATCCCTGTACGGGGATTTTCAAGCGCTGGCATATCGCTAAAACTCGGTGACCTCAATAACAGTAGGGAACTCGAACTCCCTTGGCTGGCGTTTTGTATGCGCGTGGATGAGTTTGATCGCGTACATCACTTCAACCAGCGGATCCTCGTTAGAGGTGACGCGAAAACCCAACGCAGCGCTGGCTAGCACAGCAAGCGTGTGTAGACCTTCTCATGGACCGTACACACTGAAGTTTGCGTACACAGGCCGTGCCCGGCGACACCAATAAACACAGGGGCGTACATCGCAGAACGAGCCTATTAAAAACCAAACACTGGATGCACAAAGGGCTCGGAGCAGCAACGCCGAGCCCTTTGATAGATGAAGCAGGCCACACGTCTGCGGTTGTCAGCGTCCCTCTATCGGCTGCCAACGCCGAGGGGCAGGTATTGCCTGCCATTCAGACGTACGACTGGAGTTTCATGAGAATCAGGATTGAGCCACGCTTGCTGCGGGAGGTAGTGCGTTTGCATTACGGTTCTCAGCTTTCCGCGAGAGAAATGGCGAGCTGTACCAGGCTTCCACGTAACGTTTTAAACCGCTGGGCGGGGAGGGGGAAGGATTTGTCAACGGAAGGCGCATGGGCCAGGCGCGCAGCGAATGCGCGCTTCTTGAACAAGTCCCGCAGACATTGATCCTTGAGCAAGAGGTGCTTCTAGTTCAATCCGACGCCAATCGCTTGCACCGCTTTCGGCTGCCCCAGGCGCTTGTTCAACTCCAGCCAGTTGGACAACAGCAGCATGATTCCCAGCCCCAGCAACGCCGTGATCACTCGCATCTGCCACGCGTCATCGGCCAGCGCATTAACCATGTCGGCCAACGGCGCCAGCAGCACGCCCAGGCAGAAGATTTCCAGCGAGTAACGGCCCATACGACAGGCTTGCTGGGCGGGCCAGTTATTCAGCCATGCATGGGAGGACGGCAGGATTTTCGCCACGACGTACACCAGTGCCACGAAGTGCAGCAGGCGCAGCGGCGAGAGGTCGGTCTTGCTGATCGGGTAAATCAGGCCGGTCAACGCCTTGGGCAGCAGGGCGTCGTGCACGGCGGGGAATTTCCACAGCAAAGCGATGGTGCCTGCGAGCACCAGATAAGCCGCCGCAAGCATGAACTGCGGTTGCTGCCAGAGCGGGCGTGTCTGGAGTGGCGCGTTGGCAGGCTTTTGGGTGTACATCGCAAAGGCGCCGCCGAGTACGAAAATCAGCTGCCACGCCACCGGGTTGAAATACCAATAACCGCCGCCTTCATAGGCGCGCAGGTTCCAGCCGAACAACGGCACCATCAGGTACAGCGAAATCGACAGCCCGACCGCGATAGTCGCATTGCGCAACATGACCGGCAGCAGCAGCGGCAGGGCGCCCATCAGCAGGATGTACAGCGGCAGGGGGTCGGTCAGGTTGGGCTTGAAGCGCAGCAGTAATTCGTCCGCCAGCGCTTGCTGGGGATTGCCGACAAAATGTTGCAAACCCATTTCGTGCACCATGTCGCGGGTTTCGACATGGTTATTGGCAACGAAAACAATCCCCATCAGCAGCGTCAGCAGGAAGATGTGCGCCACGTATAACACCCATGTACGGCGCAGGATACGTACGCAGGCGACGACATAACCGTCACGCTGTGCGACGCGGCCATACGCCAGGACAGCGGCATAACCGGCCAGAAACACGAACACCTCGGCGGCATCGCTAAAGCCGAAGTTGCGCAGGGTCAGCTGCGCCAAGGGGTTATCCGGTACGTGATCCCAAAAAATGAAGATCAGCGCCAGACCTCGAAAGAAGTCGATTCGAGGGTCGCGTCCGTTCGTCATGACGGTGAACTCTTTGAAAGTCTGTGTAGAAAAGAGGGTCATATCTGACCTTGGTTCAACACCGGCCAGGGGGGCTGATCGGCGGCGCGCAGGGTGGCGGTTTCGTAACAAAAATGCAAAGGATGCGTATTACAGAATGTCTCCAGCACCGGGCACGCTGCGCTGGGAAGGTTGTGGCGACCGACAGGCGGTCGTGCAGAAGCAATCGCCAGAAGCTTCACTTCAGTGAAAGAGTTTATGATCCGACGCCGAACCGGGTCAGCGGTTGAGCACGACGGCCACAGACATGGAATGTGGATCATGACAGCGCTGCACGGCTTCGCACGCTATTGCCTGGTAGGGCTTTTCAACACGGGCTTGCATGGTCTGGTCTTCTTCGGCCTTCAGCGGCTGTGGGGGCTGTCCCAGGCCAGCAGCAATCTGGTCGGGTTTCTCGCGGCCGTCTCGCTTTCCTTTGTCCTTAACGCGCATTTTACCTTCCACGCCCACCGATCCTGGCGACGTTACTGTGCCTATTGCGCCTTCATGGGGCTTGTGAGCCTGTGTGTCGGCGCGCTTGGAGACGCGCTTGCCTGGCCGCCCATCGCAACGCTGGTGGTGTTCACAGGCATGAGTCTGGTGCTGGGGTTTACCTTTGCCAGGCAAGTGGTATTCGGCCGGAGCGCGCAATGAAAGTCTCCCTGGTGGTACCGCTCTTCAACGAGCAGCATGCCCTGGGGCTGTTCTATCAGGCTGTCCTCGATGATCCGCAACTGCAGCGCTGGTTGATCGAGATCGTTTTCATCGATGACGGCAGCCGGGACGCAACGAATCGCATCGCCAGGTCCCTCGTGGAGGCTGATCCCAACGTCGTGCTGCTGACCTTTTCACGCAACTTCGGCAAGGAAGCAGCCTTGTTCGCAGGCCTCGAACATGCGACTGGCGATGCGGTGATCCCCGTGGATGTCGATCTTCAGGATCCGGTCAGCGTGATTGCGCAACTTATCGAGGCCTGGCGCGGGGGAGCCGAGATTGTTCTCGCCAAGCGTCGGCACCGCAGCGAAGACAGCTTCTTCAAACGACATTCCGCAGCGCTGTTCTACAAGGTCTTGCGCCGGATCTCGACGACGCGGATCGAAGAAAACGTTGGCGACTTTCGCTTGCTTGACCGCAAGGTCGTGGAGGTCATCAAGGGCATGCCCGAGCAGCAGATGTTCATGAAGGGCATATTGTCCTGGGCGGGGTTCGACACCGTCACGGTTGAATACGACCGTGCCCCAAGAGCTGCGGGTATCAGCAAGTTCAGCGTGTGGAAACTGTGGAATCTGGCGCTGGACGGCGTGACCTCATTCAGCACCGTGCCGTTGCGGGTATGGAGCTACATCGGGGGCGCGATCTCGTTTTGCGCTTTGATGTACGCGGTGTGCCTGATGCTGCGGTATGCCATCAACGGAAATCCCGTGCCGGGTTATTCCTCGCTGATGGTGTCGATTCTGTTTCTGGGCGGCATACAGCTGATCGGTATCGGCATCATGGGCGAATACATAGGCAGGATTTACCTGGAGAGCAAGCACCGGCCACGGTATGTGGTGAAGCAAATCATCAGACATGGAGGGCCGGGTGAGTAACGATTTTCCACGCGTTTTGCGTCCCGGCACGCGCTTGTCTGAACCTCTGGGCTGGGTCCTGATTCTGCTGCTGGCCGCAGGGATGCGCTTTTATCGTCTGGACTGGGCCGCCCTTTGGTACGACGAAGCGTACAGCATGGTCATGAGCACTCACCCGCCTGCGCGGATAGGGTCGCTGTCCGGCGCTGACGTGCACCCACCCCTCTATTACTACTGCTTGAAAGGGTGGATCGGGTTGTTCGGCAGTGAGTTGGTGTCCATGCGCGCCTTGAGTGCATGTGCCGGCGTGATCGCAGTGGGCCTCGGGATGTGGCTGACCAGGTTGCTCGCCACGCGACGCGCTACCTTGTTCGCCGGCATATTTCTTGCGCTGCTGCCGATAGCCATTCGCTACAGTCATGAAATGCGTATGTACGCATTACTGAGCGTATGGATGACCGGCGCAACCATTGCGTTGGTGTACTGGGTCAGAAGGCCGGAACGACGGTGGTGCCTGGCCGCGTACTCGGTGTTGGTCGCCGCAGGGCTGTACACCCATTACTTTGCGATGGTCGGCGTCATGACGCACTGGCTGTACTTGCTGACCTTGCCCAAGGCATCGAACGTGCGTCGGCCTGTGCTTCATCCAGCATGGTGGATGGCCAATCTGGCAACCGCTTTGCTGTTCCTGCCCTGGCTACCGGTACTGATCGCTCAACTCGCCCATTCAAGCAATCTGGGCTGGATCAAGCCGGTGACGCTCTACTCCATCCCCTCGGCCCTCTGGCAGTACCTGATTCTGCAAAACGGCACAGCATTGCCTGCACCGCTCTATTGGGGACTACCGCTGGCCCTGATGACCATCTGTGCCTACTGCCTTGCTCGCGACCAGCAACCGCAGCGTGCCGGCAGGCTTCTCGTGATCTATTTCTGGGCGCCGTTGCTGATGATGTGGGTCGTGTCATTGCAGTTTCCGCTGTTCGTGCCGCGTTATTTCCTGTTTTCGGCGCTGGCTTTGCCAATGCTTCTGGGGGTAAGTCTGGACCACCTGATGCGCGATCATCGCTGGCTGACTGTCGTCGGCTTCGTGGCCATGGCGGGCGTCGAAGCGACGGGCATTCACAATCTGTACGGCGAGTACGACTACACCAACGCCGATGGGCGGCCCACCCAGGAGCGCATCGACGCGATTGCAAAGCTGATAAACCAGCAATATCGGCCCGGCGATCAGATCATCCTCCTGAATTACTACTGGTATTCCAGCCTGGTCTACTACAACACCAGCGCCGCAAGGCCTCTGTTATACGTCCCGGAGCCTCGCGCCGATGGTGCGGTATGCATGATTTATTGTCCGTTCACGACGCCTTACGATGCTCAAAGCACAGACTTTTATATCGAGAGTCTCGACCGTCTGTCTCCTGATATCACTCGTGTTTGGCTGGTCGACGGCAGTGACGCGTCTGATTACCTTCTTTCATTGCCATGTCGCTGGCGGCTCGAAGATGTTCAGACACTGGGCGATAACCGTGTGAGGCTGTACGAGGTCGACGCCCCGCTTGACCCCATGAGCAGTAAGCCCTGTCCACCGCACTGACCCGTTCGGCTGGACACCCATCGGCCAATTGCGGGACGGCACACGCGAGCGGATCGCGTTTGCTGCATGTCAGGAGCAAATTCCCGGGATGGATTTTCAGGAAGCGGTACGATGTAAAGCGACGCGCTGGGCTGGCGCGCCTTTTTGCTTCAAAGACCTCGTTTGCGGATCGATGGGGCGGATTCGGGGTGGCACTTGCCATTCGTTACCGAGGCTCGGGCTGAGGTTTGCATCGTTGGGTTTCGGTAATCAGGCGCATGATGTCCTCTTTTCCTTCCTCGTTGCAGCAGCGGATAAGGTGCACCATGCTTCGCTCCTTGGGCGAAAGGGCGATATACCCCCATTGACATGCCTTGAGCTGAAAGGCTTCGTCCCCGCTCACCGGGCGCGCATCGTCGGCTGCGTCATTGAGCGCCTCGACCAATGGCTCCATCTTTTCTTCCAGCAGTTCGCTGTCGACCGGGCCGTCGATACTCTGGATGAAGCGTTCGAGATAGTTCAGTGCGCTTCGTGCATCGACCAGCCGCATATGGCCCGGAAGGGTCAGCTCATAGCGATCTATCAACTGCATTGCACAACCTCCTGGTGATAGTGGGTATTCCATTCCCGACAGGCATCGGGCGGTGCTTTATGTCAGCGGCGCGAACGTTAGCGGCCCTTGAGGTCTGAGCAAAGATGAAAGTTGTAACGGTTACAAAAAAATCGGTGGTTGAAGTCTTATTTTTTGTCACGATATAACGTATCTATTGTTCGTTTGGCTCTAGAGAGCATCATGAAACCCGATATTCATCCCGCCTACCGCCAGGTGCTGTTTCACGACACCGCTGCCGATGTGTGCTTTTTGATCGGGTCGACCGTCGACACTGATCGCACGCATAAGCATAGCGATGGTAATACCTACCCTCATGTTGCGTTAGATGTCTGCAGCGCATCGCATCCGAGGTACACGGGGCAGCAACGCAAGACCACTACAGAAGGCCGTATCGCGGGGTTCAACAAGCGTTTTGCCGGATTTGGCTCCAGATGACGGCTGTATACCCGCGCGTTGGGCCTGCACCCAGTCGCGGTCGTATCGTCTGATACTTGCGCGCTCGAAGATCAGCATTAACGGCGATATCCGGGGCAAAGACCAGCCTCCCGACTTTCTCCTGCATTCCGTCAACCGGATGCCCTCGGGGCTGGACTAAACACGCAAATTGCTTTTAGCTCTGCGACCTGAAATCCAGGAGCATCCCCCTTTGAAAAAGTCAGTCGCCATCGTTTTCGGTGGGCAATCCTGCGAGCATGAAGTGTCGTTGCAATCGGCGCGCAACGTGATCAACGCGATTGATCGCAATAGCTACAGCATTACCTTGATCGGCATCGATAAGCAGGGCCATTGGCTGCGTTTCGACGAGCGCGATTACCTGCAAAACGCCGACGACCCTGCGCACATCAAACTGAGCGGCTCGGGCCGGCCTCTGTCACTGCTGCCGGGGGCCAAGGGGCCGCAATTTGTTGAGGTGGAAACAGCGCTGGAAGTGCCGCGCATCGACGTGGTCTTCCCGCTGATTCATGGCAGTTCCGGCGAAGACGGCTCATTGCAGGGCCTGTTGCGTCTGCTCGACATCCCATGTGTGGGCCCGGATGTGTTGGGCTCAGCGGTGTGCATGGACAAGGACGTTACCAAACGTCTGCTGCGCGATGCCGGGATTGCCGTGGCACCGTTCGCGGTTCTGCACCGGGGTGAGGCGGTGGATTTCGTCAGCGTTTCTGCGCAACTGGGGTTGCCCCTGTTCGTGAAACCGGCGAGCCAGGGCTCTTCGGTCGGCGTGAGCAAAGTGACCGACGAAGCCAGCTATGCTGCGGCCTTGAAGCTGGCGTTCGATTACGACAACAAGGTGGTGCTGGAACAGGGCATCGTTGGGCGTGAAGTGGAATGCGCGGTGCTGGGCAACCATGAACCGCAGGTCAGCGTTTGTGGCGAAGTGGTCGCCAATGATGAGTTCTACGCCTACGACACCAAGTACCTGAATGATGGGCAGGCACGCATCGCGATCCCTGCCGAGTTGCCCGCTGATCTGGCCGACGAAGTCCGCGAAGTCGCGCTGCAGGCCTATCGCGTACTGGGCTGCGCCGGCTTGTCGCGGGTGGATTTCTTTGTCACCGAGGCGCGGCAAATCATCATCAACGAAGTCAACACCCTCCCGGGTTTCACCTCCATCAGCATGTACCCCAAACTCTGGCAAGCCAGTGGTTTGAGCTATCCGCAACTGATCGACCGCCTGATTGTGCTGGCACTGGAGCGCGCCGAGGAGATCCGCGTGCTGAAAACCGAGGTGGTGCTGTGAAGGTTATTCGCATCGCCGCTGCGTTGCTGATCGGGCCTGACGGAAGAACCTTGCTGGTGCGCAAGCGTGGCACTCAGGCCTTCATGCAGCCGGGCGGCAAGATCGATGCGGGGGAGCCCGCTGCCCGTGCACTGGCTCGCGAACTGCACGAAGAGTTGGGACTGCTGATAGAGCCTGATCAGGCGCAGTTTCTTGGGGAGTTTTGCGCCGTGGCTGCCAACGAGCCGGGATTCGAGGTCAATTGCCAGTTGTACCGACTGGACGTGGATCAGGCGGTTGCGCCTGCGGCGGAGATAGAGGAGGTCGTCTGGGTCGATGCGGGTAGCGTCGATCATCTGCATCTGGCGCCGTTGACCCGGGATTCGATCCTTCCTTTGTATCGTTCGCTGGCGCTGGCGCTGGCGTAATGCCCGACGTCTGTGGGAGCGAGCACGCTCACTCCCACAAAAAGGCGTGAGCTCAACGCACCGCGCTTACTCCATCGAGTGTCGAAAACGACGTGTCCTTGGCCGTCAGCAGAAAGTCACGCATGTAAGGCGCATCCAGCATGTCGGCGCGAATGCCGGCGTAGAGCGTGGCGAACAGTCCCTTTTCGCCCAGTCGCTTGGCTTTCACATAGCCGCGCGAACTGTATTCATGCAATGCCCAGTGCGGCATCCCGCACACGCCGCGGCCACTGGCGACAAGCTGCATCATCATTACTGTCAGCTCAGAGGTGCGCACCTGTACCGGCTCGACATCAGCGGGCTCCAGAAAGCGCGTGAAAATATCCAGACGGTCGCGCTCCACCGGGTAGGTGATCAGCGTCTCGCTGGCCAGGTCTTCGGGTACCACGAACGGCCTGCTCGCCAGCGGGTGTTGATTGGCGACGGCCAGCATCGCTTCATAGGTAAACAGCGGCACATAAGTGATGCCTGGTAGATCCACCGGGTCGGAGGTTACCACCAGATCCAGATCACCACGGGCAAGCGCGGGCAGGGGAGCGAAGGCAAAACCGGACGCCAGATCCAGTTCCACTTCAGGCCAGGCGTCGCGGAATTGGTCGATGGTCGGCATTAACCACTGAAAGCAGCTGTGGCATTCGATGGCCATGTGCAGACGTCCGGCGACACCACCGGCCAGACGTGAAATGTCACGCTCGGCACTGCGCAGCTGCGGCAGCACCGAATCGGCCAGTTGCAGCAGGCGCAGTCCGGCACTGGTGAAACGCACCGGCTTGCTCTTGCGCACGAACAAGGGCATCCCCATGCGCTCTTCCAGCTCCTTGAACTGGTGGGACAGCGCTGACTGAGTCAAATGCAGCCTGTCGGCGGCGTCCACGAGACTGTCAGCCTCGCGCAAGGCATGCAGGGTTTTCAGGTGACGTATTTCAAGCACCGTAGCGCTCCATGAATGAATTTTGTGATCGACGAGAAAACAATGAGTTTGTCTCATGTTACGTCCGGTGTCGACAATAGCGCCATATTTTGAATGGAGCAGTTGTCATGGCCTTGGCCCATAACCTTGGATTTCCGCGCATCGGCGCTGATCGCGAATTGAAAAAAGCCCTTGAGGCGTACTGGAAAGGTGATATCGACCAAGCGGCACTGCAAGCGGTGGGACGTGAACTGCGCGCCACTCACTGGCAGTTGCAGAAAGAGGCCGGTATCGACTTGCTGCCTGTAGGTGATTTCGCTTGGTACGACCAGGTTTTGACTCACTCTTTGATGTTCGGGGTGATTGCGGAGCGCTTTTCCAGCCTGCGCGACGACAAAGGCTTGCCGACCCTCGATACCCTGTTCGGCATGGCGCGCGGTGCAAGTAGCGCATGCTGTGGCGGGAGCCATGGCAAGGCGCAATATGCGCAGGAGTTGACCAAGTGGTTCGACACCAACTACCACTATCTGGTCCCGGAGTTCACCCAGGATCAAGTGTTCAAACTAAGTTGGGAGCAACTGTTCGACGAAGTTGAAGAAGCTCAAGCGCTGGGTCACAAGGTAAAGCCGGTGATCATCGGTCCGCTGACTTACCTGTGGCTGGGCAAGGCCAAGGGCGACAGTTTTGACAAACTGGAACTGCTTGATCGCCTGCTTCCGGTTTATGGCGAAATACTTGGGCGCCTGGCCGGTCAGGGTGTGGAGTGGGTGCAGATCGACGAGCCGGTTCTTTGTCTGGATCTGCCCCAGGACTGGAAAAACGCTTTCGAACGCGCTTATCACAGCCTGCAGTATTCGCCGCTGAAAAAACTCGTCGCGACCTATTTCGGCGGCCTCGAAGACAACCTGGGTCTGGCGGTCTCCCTGCCGGTGGATGGCCTGCATGTAGATCTGGTGCGGGCTCCCGAGCAATTGCCGGCACTGCTGGATCGTCTGCCAACTTACAAGGTGCTATCTCTGGGCGTGGTTAATGGCCGGAATGTGTGGCGGTGTGATCTGGCAGCGGCGCGCGCGTTGCTGATCGATGCGCAACTGCGTTTTGCCGATAACCTTTGGGTCGCGGCGTCGTGCTCGCTGCTGCACAGCCCGGTCAATCTGGAGCGCGAAGACGCGCTCGATGCCGAACTGAAAAGCTGGCTGGCCTTCGCCAGGCAGAAGTGCGCGGAAGTCGCGGTCCTCAGCGCTGCGCTCAATGAACCTCAGGCGCCTCACGTTCAAAGTGCCTTTGCCGAAAGTCGCGCTGTACAGCTGAGTCGCCAACACTCGCCGCGCATTCACAAACCTGCCGTACAGGCGCGTCTGGCGGCGATTACGGCAGCGGACAGCCAGCGCCAGTCGGCTTTCGCCCAGCGCATTGAGGCGCAGCGTGCCCGTCTGAATCTGCCTGCATTTCCGACCACCACGATTGGCTCGTTCCCACAGACAGCGTCGATTCGTCTGGCGCGTCAGTCCTGGAAGCAGGGCAGGTTGTCAGCCAACGACTACAACGATGCGATGCGCAGCGAGATTCGCCATGCGGTAGAGATCCAGGAACGTCTGGGGCTGGATGTGCTGGTGCATGGTGAGGCCGAGCGCAACGACATGGTCGAATACTTCGCCGAGCAGCTGGACGGTTATGTCTTCAGCCGTTTTGGCTGGGTGCAGAGCTATGGTTCGCGCTGCGTGAAACCAGCGGTGATCGTTGGTGATTTAAGCCGTCCGCAGGCGATGACCGTCAACTGGATCGAGTATGCCCAAAGCCTGACCGACAAGGTGATGAAGGGCATGCTGACCGGCCCTGTGACCATGTTGATGTGGTCTTTCCCCCGCGAGGACGTGTCGCGCAAAGTGCAGGCACAGCAGCTGGCGCTGGCGATTCGCGACGAAGTGGTCGACCTGGAAAGCGCCGGAATCAAGATTGTGCAGATCGATGAAGCGGCGTTCCGTGAAGGCTTGCCGCTGCGTCGCGCGCAGTGGAGCGAGTACCTGGACTGGGCGGTCGAGGCTTTCCGGCTTTGCGCTTCGGGGGTGCGTGATGAAACGCAGATTCACACGCACATGTGCTACAGCGAGTTCAATGACGTGATCGAGTCTATCGCGGCGATGGATGCTGACGTGATTACCATTGAAACGTCGCGCTCGGACATGGAATTGCTGGAGGCTTTCAAAGCCTTCGATTACCCGAACGACATTGGCCCCGGCGTGTACGACATTCATTCGCCGCGGGTGCCTGACAAGGCCGAGATGGTCAAATTGCTGAGCAAGGCGGTGCAGCGGATCCCGGCTGATCGACTGTGGGTCAACCCGGATTGCGGCCTGAAAACTCGCGCTTGGCCTGAAACCGAAGCGGCGCTAGTCAACATGGTGGCGGCGGCTCGACAGCTGCGCGCGAACTGGCGTAACGCGTAACCCTATGGAAGCTGACTCCATGGTCAGCTCATCGTTTTCAGCAGGCCTCCAAGGCGCGCTTGCTGGCGGCGGTGTTGCCGTACCTGCGAGAACATCGCCAGGGCTTGCCGCATCGCCCAACACCAGGGGGAAACGGTTTCAGGCAGCAAGCTTCAAGGCTTAAGCCCACCGTGTTCAACGCGCGATTGGCTTGAAATTTGACACTTGCCGCTTGAAGCTGCCGGGATGATACGCCGGCTCATGCGCCTGCCGCGTATCCCCATCGTCTCGGCTTCAACGTATCGTGCAAATTCCCTCTTTTGTACGAGATTGCCATGAGCACTGCGCTGAAAATCGATTTCATCTCTGACGTTTCCTGCCCCTGGTGCATCATCGGCTTGCGCGCGCTGGATCAGGCGCTTGAGCATCTGGGAGACGAGGTGCAGGCGCAGATTCACTTTCAGCCGTTCGAGCTGAATCCAAAAATGGGCCCGGACGGTCAAGAGATCTTCGAGCACATCGCCGAAAAATATGGCTCCACCCGCGAGCAATTTCAGGACAACGCTGAAAATATCCGGCAGCGCGGCGCTGAGTTGGGGTTCGTCTTTACGCCGGGCGATCGGCGTATCTACAACACGTTCGATGCCCATCGATTGCTGCATTGGGCTCAACTGGAAGGCAAGCAGCAGGCGTTGAAAGAAGCGCTGTTCACGGCGTATTTCAGCCAGCATGCCGATGTTTCCAGCCATAAGGTGCTGGCCGATCTCGCTCGCAGAGTCGGGCTTGAGATCGGGCGTGCTGAAAAAGTGCTTGCCTCGGGTGAGTACGCCGCAGAGGTGCGGGAACTGGAGCAGCTGTGGGTGTCCCGTGGCGTCAGTTCGGTACCGACGATGGTCTTCAACGATCAATACGCCGTGTCGGGCGGTCAGCCGGTGGACGTGTTCGTTGGCGCGATTCGTCAGATCATCAGCGAGCAGTCAAACGTCATCAATCCTGTTGATGAGCTACGCTGAGCAACGCTGTTGCGAGCAGGCGCGCTCCCAAAAGGCCTTGATGTCCTGAGTGCGCATGGGCAGGGCTCGCAATCTGACGTAACAGAAGTAACAAATTTCTGGTTGCGCTTTAAAAATAACTTGCTCTAGCAAGCTCTTTTCGGATATCAATTTGTACATGATTAAACAGGTTCGTTTTGACAAGAAACAACGCGTGATCGATGAGCTCACCCGCCGCATAGAGACCGGTTTGATGGGATCGGGAGAATTGCTGCCAGGCGAAAACCTGCTCGCTCAGGAGTTCAATGTCAGTCGTGGCACGTTGCGAGAGGCGTTGTCCGAACTCAAGCGCCGTAACTACATTGCGACGCAGATAGGCGTCGGTTCAATTGTGACCTACGACGGTATTTCCCTGGATCAGCACGCTGGCTGGGCGCAGGCATTGGCTGACACGGGTGCCAGGGTCACTACCGAAATTCTGCAATTGATTGCAGTGCAGCGCCCGGACCTTGCCGTGAGGTTCGGCACCGCTGATTTCATTGCGCTGGATCGCCGCCGCACGGCCGCCGGCGGCAGTGTGGTGTCACTGGAGCGGGTGCTGATTCCTGCGCTAAACGGCCTGGAGAATTTGCCGCGCGACGGCCTGATCGACGACTCACTGACCGTGACCATGGCGGCCCATGGCTATGTCGGTGACCGGGGCGATCAATGGATCGGCGCCGAACCGCTCAATCGCGACGATGCCGAATTGATGTCGCGCGAACCTGGCACTGTTTTTCTCAAGGCGAGTCGTACCACGTTCGATCGCCGCCAACGTTTCATGGAGCACGTGGAAAGTTTGCTGGACCCCGTGCATTTTCGACTGCATCTGGCATTTGGATCGTCTACATGACCGCTTTGATCGACACGCGCGACCGTGCTTTGGCCGCATTTTACGGACTGGCCCTGGGCGACGCGCTGGGCATGCCTACGCAATCGCTCAGTCGCAAGCAGATCAAGCAACGCTTCGGCCAGATCACCACATTGACCGCCGCCGACGCCGACCAGCCTATTGCGCCGAACATGGCCGCCGGGTCGATCACCGATGACACCGAGCAGGCCGTGCTCGTCGCGGAGCTTCTGGTGACCGGGGCAGGGCGCATTCAGCCATCGGACCTGGCGCAGGGTCTGATCGATTGGGAAGCGGTAATGCAGGCCAAAGGCTCGCAAGATCTGCTTGGCCCGTCCACCAAGCGCGCGATTGAAATGATTCTGGCAGGCCATACCCCCGAAGAGGCCGGGCGTTTCGGCACTACCAATGGCGCGGCAATGCGCATCGCGCCAGTGGGTATCGCAGCGGACGTGCTCAATGAACAGCGGTTCATCGAATCCGTGATTCAGGCCTGCCAGGTGACACATAACACGACGCTGGGGATTTCCAGCGCGGCGGCCGTTGCGGCCGTGATTTCAGCCGGGATCAATGGCGTCAGCCTCAGCCAGGCACTGGACATCGGTTCACGCATTGCCCTGCTTGCCGAGTCTCATGGGTACTGGATCGCCGGCGCGCGGATCTCGGCCAGAATCGTCTGGGCAAAGCGCCTCTGCGCAGGTGTCAGCAATGACCAGTTGCCGGACTTGATCTACGACGTCATCGGTACCTCGGTGGCGTCTCAGGAGTCGGTCATCTCTGCATTCGCCCTCGCGCATCAAGTCGCTTGCGGCCAATTGCCGGCTTTCGATGCACTGTGCATGGCGGCCAGCCTTGGCGGCGATACAGACACCATCGCGGCCATTCTCGGCGCGATGCTGGGTGCCTCCCAAGGCATGTCGGCCTGGCCGGTCGAACTCATTGAGCAAATCAGGACCGTGAATGGCCTGGCGCTCTCCCCATTGGTCGAGCAGTTGCTGTCTTTACGTACGATCTGACCGACGTTGGCGCGTCCATGTACCGAATTGAATAAGAGATCTCTGCATCGCCCTTAAAAACTGGCGATCCGGGGTTCGCTGACTCTGCGAAGGGATCAAGCGTCCCCTCCGACACGGACGTCGCTTGCTTTGCATACTGCCCACAACCAGAACAAACGGCATCAGGAGCATTCCCATGACATCATCCAACGCCACCCAAGGCGCAGGACAGCTTGAAACACGCGGCATCGAGCCGGTTCCGGAAAACGAGTGCAACGGCCATCCGCTGCAGCTGTTCTGGGTCTGGTTCGCGGCCAATATCAGCATCCTCGGCCTGCCCCTTGGCGCAACCCTGGTGGCCTTTCGCGGGCTGTCGATCGGGCAAGCCATCATCGTGGCGATCCTCGGCGCGGCGGGCTCCTTCGCCGTGGTCGGGGTGATCTCCATCGCGGGCCGTCGAGGTCGCGCGCCGAGCCTGACACTGTCTCGTGCCATTTTCGGCGTACGCGGCAATATCGGTCCGACCATCGTGTCACTGATGTCTCGCCTGGGGTGGGAAACGGTCAATACCACCACGGCGGCGTTCGTGCTGCTGTCGCTGTGCTCCATTCTGTTTGGCACACCGGTCGAGGCCAAAAGTGCGCCAGCCCTTACGCTGCTATTCATTGGCATTTTTGTGCTGCTGACCCTTACGGTTTCGGGGCTGGGACATGCGACGTTGCTGGTCATCCAGAAATGGGCGACTTACATTTTCGGCGCGCTGAATATTGTGGTGGGCGGTTTCCTGATCGCACACATCGATTGGAACGCTGTGTTCAGTGCCGCCCCGGCACCGGTGAGCGCGATGATCATCGGTGTCGGCACCATGGCGGCCGGTACAGGTATCGGCTGGGCCAACGCCGGCGCCGACATGTCGCGCTATCAGCACCGCAGCGTCAGGGCTGCCGGGCTTGTGGCGTCGGCGGCCTTCGGCGCGGGTATCCCGCTGGTGCTGTTGATCACCCTGGGCGGTCTGCTGTCGGTCGGCAACGATCATCTGGCGTCGGCCACCGACCCGATCATTGCCATTCGCGAGCTGCTGCCTACCTGGATGGCTGTGCCCTATTTGATCACTGCCTTCGGCGGCTTGCTGCTGTCGAACAACCTGTCGGTGTACTCGGCGGGCCTGACCACCTTGACCCTGGGCTTGAAGATCAAGCGTGTGCACGCGGTCATTGTCGACATCGTGGCGATCTTCGCCGGTTCGATCTACTTCATGTTGTTCGCCGACAGTTTCTATGGTCCGTTCATTACGTTCATTTCGATGCTGGCGGTGCCGATCACGGCGTGGGTGGGCATCTTCGTTGTCGATCTGATTCATCGCCACGTGTACAGCGCCAAAGACCTCATGGACGTCTCGCCGCGCAGCGCTTATTGGTACAGCGGCGGTGTGGAGTGGCGTGCGCTGGGTGCCTGGGCGCTGGCCATCGTGCTTGGTTTCAGCTTCACCACGGTCGCCACCACACCGGAAAATGTCTTGTTCAAGGGCTTTCTTTCCGACTCCTGGTTCGGTCATAACGGTCTGGGCTGGATTGTGACGTTCATCGTCGCCGGCGGCCTGTACGCCATCCTCGGCGGCTCCCGCGACCGTCGCGTCGTCACCGAAGAGGCTGCTCATGCCCGCTAGATTGCTCTACACCGGCCAGGTCGTCGTTGATCTGGTCATGGCGCTCGATGCCTTGCCGCGCTCGGGGGGCGATGTCCTCGCCAGTTCGGCAACGTTCGAGACGGGCGGTGGTTTCAATGTGATGGCCGCTGCCTGCCGCAATGGTCTGCAGACGTTCTACCTTGGTCGCCATGGCAAGGGCCGCTTCGGTGATCTGGCGCGCCAGGCCATGCTGGCAGAAGGCATCGCCATCGCAGTGCCGGCATCAGACGAACAGGACACCGGGCTATCGGTCGCGTTGATCGAGCCGTCGGCCGAGCGCTCTTTCATTTCTTACGTTGGCGCAGAAGGGGGATTGTCCGGGCGGGATTTGTTCAGCACTGTCGTGCAGTCGGAGGATTACGTCTTTGTCAGTGGCTACAGCCTGCTGCACAAGCATAAGGTCTGGACGCTACTGGAGTGGCTTCGCGAGTTGCCTGAAGGGGCGAGCGTGGTGTTCGATCCGGGTCCGCTGGTGAACACGCCGGACAGCATCGAGATGCAGGCGGTGCTGCCACTGATCACGCTGTGGACCAGTAACGGCGAGGAGGCATTGCGTTTCACTGGCTGCGAAACCATTCCCGATGCGCTGGCTCAACTGGCGCAGTGGCTGAACGATGATGCGCTGATCGTCGTACGTGACGGGCCGCAGGGCTGCTGGATCAGGCAAGGCGGTGACACGCAGCATGTGCAGGGTTTCCCGGTGACCGCCATCGACACCAACGGCGCGGGCGATGCTCATGCCGGGGTGTTGCTGGCAGGACTGGCTGCGGGATTTTCGGCGCATCAGGCGGCTTTACGGGCCAATGCAGCAGCGGCCATCGCCGTCACCCGTTGGGGGCCTGCGACGGCACCGATGGCCGGTGAGGTTGACGCTTTGCTCAAGGCCAGTATCGATTAACCGGTGGCAGCGAATTCATCCGCGCTTGGCCAGTTCAGTCGACACAGGGCCATGGACTGAAACACCTCATCGAGAATGAATTCGCTCTCACTGAGGTCACATTGATTCGCCGGGCCGGTGGCGCTGAAAAGTCACATACCCAAGCGTCAACCGAGCCCGTATTTCTTCACCTTGTCGAACAGGGTGGTCTTGGCCATGCCCAACTCCTGGCTGGCCTGGCTCAGGTTCCCGCCACTGCGTTGCAAGGCTTCAGTGAGCAGATTCTTTTCGAACGCTTCCACCGCTTCAGAGAATCCCAGGCTCTGTGTGCTGACCATCGTCCCGGATTTGTTGAACGCGGGCAGGCCCAGCGCGTAACGCTCGGCGACGTTGCGCAGTTCGCGCACGTTGCCCGGCCAGTCGTGGCTCATCAGTGATGACAGGGTGTGCGAGTCCAACTGTGGCGGTTCGCGATCAAAACGCAGGGAAGAGAGCTGCAGAAAGTGCTCGAACAGTTGCAGGATGTCTTCGCGACGTTCGCGTAAGGAGGGCAGCTCCAGCGTCACGACGTTGAGGCGGTAGTACAGGTCGCTGCGAAACTGACTGGCCTTGCTCAGTTGGTTTAGGTCGGATTTGGTGGCAGCGATCACCCGGCAATCCACGGCCACGCTCTGGTTCGAACCCAGGCGCTCCAGGGTGCGCTCCTGCAACACCCGCAGCAATTTGATCTGCAGGTTGATCGGCATGCTTTCCACTTCATCAAGGAATAGCGTGCCGTTATGGGCATGCTCGATCTTGCCGATGCGGCGCTTGCCGGCTCCCGTGAAGGCATTGGCTTCATGGCCGAAGATTTCGCTTTCGAACAGGTTCTCCGGCAGCCCGCCGCAGTTCAGCGCGACGAATTGATGGGCGTGGCGACGACTGAAGTCGTGCAGGCAGCGGGCGACCAATTCTTTGCCAGTGCCGGTTTCGCCCTCGATCAGCACGTTGGCCGAGGTGTCGGCAACGTTGGCGATCAAGGCGCGCAGGTTCTGCATGGCCGCCGAGCGACCGATGATCTTGCCTTCCAGCGAATCGCGCTCGGCCAGTTGACGCCGCAGCGACCAGACTTCCCGCGCCAGGCCACGTTGTTCCAGCGCACGTCGGGCAGCATCCACCAGCCGCTCGGGGGAGAAGGGCTTTTCCATGAAGTCGTAAGCGCCGTCGCGCATGGCGCCCACGGCCATCGATACATCACCGTGGCCGGTAATCAGCACCACCGGCAAGGTTCGGTCGCGCTCTTTCAGGCGCTTGAGCAATTCCAGCCCGTCCATGCCCGGCAGCCGAATGTCGCTGATGACGATGCCGGCGAAGTTGTCACCCACCATCGCCAGCGCCTCCTCGGCGCTGCCCACGCCCTGGCTGTGAATATCTTCCAGCGCCAGCGCCTGCTGACAGCCCAGCAAGACATGAGGGTCATCTTCGACGATGAGGACGGTCAGTTCAGTGTTCATGGCATTGCTCATCCAAAGCATTTGAAGTCACGGGGGTCGATCACTGATCTTCCTGTAACGGGTGACCAGTGGGGGCGAGCTTGCTCGCAAAAACCTGGTCTCAGGCGCAATAGACCTGTGTACGGACGAGCGCCCTCGCGAGCAAGCTCGCTTACACAGAATTGGAATCTGCCCGCGAACATCATGGGCCGGTTCCAGCAACTTTGACCAAGGGCAGGATCAACACGAACATCGTGCCGCCCTCGGCCGGGTCTTCTGCGTTGAGGCTGCCACCGGCCGCTGCGGCCAGACTGGCAGACAAGGTCAAGCCCAGCCCCAGGCCCTGTTCGCCGGGTTTGGTGGTGAAAAAGGGTTCGAACAGATGCTTGCGTGCTTCAGCGTCGATGCCGTGACCATTGTCACGCACGCGCAGCCGGTAGCGGCCTTCCACCACATCGCCTTGCAGCCAGAGCACCGGCAGCGGTTGAGCCTGCATGGCGTCCAGAGCGTTGCCGATCAGGTTGACCAGAATCTGCTCCAGGCGCGTCTGATCGATTGCCAGCTCGACCTCATCGAACGCCTGATGAAAGTCCAGCGCGCTGCTCTCGATACGCCCGCCCAGCAATTGCAACGCCGCGTCCACGGCCTTGGTCAGCGAGGCCTGGCCTTTGTCTTCGCCGCGTCGGGCAAAGGCGCGCAGGCTGGCGGTGATGCGCCCCATGCGGTCGACCAGATCATTGATGGTTCGCAGGTTGGCGCTCGCGGTGTCCAGCGCGCCGCGCTCGATGAAGCGCACCGTATTGCCCGAAAGCGTGCGCAATGCCGCCAGAGGCTGGTTGAGTTCATGGGCAATACTGGTCGACATCTGTCCGATGGCCGCCAGCTTTCCGGCCTGAACCAGTTCGTCCTGGGCCTGGCGCAATGTCTCCTCAGCCTGTCGTCGGTCGCGAATCTGTCCCTTGAGGCGCTCGTTGCTGGCACGCAGGTCGGCGGTGCGTTCGGTAATCCGACGCTCAAGTTCGTTGTTGGCTTCTTCCAGCGCCTCGCGAGCAGCCAGACGGGTCGAAATCACTTTGCGTCGCTCGTTCCAGGCGATCAGCAGAAACATCGCCAAAGCACAGGCCACGGCAACCAGCATGCCCTGGTTGGCGGCTTCGCGGCGCAGATCTTCCAACGGCGTCAGCAGGGTCAGGTGCCAGGGTGTGTCGGCCAGGTCGCGGGTCTGGGCGAGGTAGCTGACCACGGTGTGCTCGTGGTCAACGCTGCTGTTAGCGGGAAAGGTCAGCTTCTCGATGCCCTCGCCAATCGACTCACGCTCCAGTGGCACCAGTTCATTGAGTGGCCACCAGTAATATTGCAGGCTGCGTGCCAGACGTTCCTTGATTTGCGGGGTCAGCGGCCGAACCGATTTCAAGCGTCGGGCCGGGTCGCTGGACAGAATGATGATGCCGTTTTCGTCGCTGACGAAGGCCTCCAGACGCGCCCGTTGCCAACGCTCTTCCAGGGCTTCGAGCCGGACCTTGATCACCGCGACGCCAATGATCTTGCCTTTCTCCTCAAGCCCGTGAGCCAGGTAGTAACCCGGTTCGCCGTTGGTGCTGCCGATGCCGTAGAAGCGACCGGGCAGGCCGCGGACCGCATTCTGGTAATACGCGCGGAAGGACAGGTCTTCACCCAGATAACTGTCGGCGTCACGCCAGTTGCTGGTCGCCAGCACGCGACCTGTGGTGTCGAGCACGTAGATCGCGCGACTGCGGCTACGGCGATTAAGGCCTTCGAGGTAGTCGTTGACCTTGCCTCGCAGTTCAGGCGACGGGTCATTGAGCAGCTCGGAGACGTTGGATTCGAGCTCCAGTACGCTGGGCAAGTAGTTGTACTTGTTGATTTCGCTTTCGACGGTACGGGCATGTAGCTCCAGCTGCCGTTCGCCGTTTTCGCCGAGGGCCTTTATGCCGTTGGTTTCGCTGTACAGATAGGTGACGTAGCCCAGCGCGATCATCAGCACAATGACCAGCGGTGGCAGGAACAGATGGCGGATCAGGCGGGGTTTCACGGCAAGTGATGGCGGCGCGCTAAGAGGTGGATCGCATTTCATCACAGTCGTCCTGGACCGACCAGCCGGCTGTGTCATTGATGGTGAACACAGGCGGCCGGCGGGTGTTTAGCCCTGTGGGGCTTTGAATCAATCAGTGCTGAAGGATCTTGTTCAGGAAGTGCTGAGCGCGTTCGGAACGCGCGCTGACATCGCCGAAGAACTCTTCCTTGACGCAGTCCTCGATGATCTGGCCCTTGTCCATGAAGATCACCCGGTCAGCCACTTTCCGGGCAAAGCCCATCTCGTGGGTCACGCACATCATGGTCATGCCTTCGTTGGCCAGTTGCACCATCACATCGAGTACTTCGTTGACCATCTCCGGGTCCAGGGCAGAAGTCGGCTCATCGAACAGCATGACGACCGGGTCCATGGCCAGCGCGCGGGCAATGGCCACACGCTGCTGCTGACCACCGGACAGTTGACCGGGGTGCTTGTGCGCATGGGCCGAAAGCCCGACGCGCTCAAGCAGCTGCAAGCCTTTTTTAGTGGCTTCTTCCTTGCTGCGGCCCAGTACCTTGATCTGCGCGATGGTCAGGTTTTCGGTGATGGTCAGGTGCGGAAACAGCTCGAAATGCTGGAACACCATACCGACGCGTGAGCGCAGTTTCGGCAGGTTGGTTTTCGAGTCGCCGATCGAGGTGCCATCGACCACGATGTCGCCTTTCTGGAACGGTTCCAGCGCATTGACGCATTTGATCAAGGTCGACTTGCCGGAGCCGGACGGCCCGCACACCACGATCACTTCACCTTTCTTGACCTCGGTGCTGCAATCGGTCAGCACCTGGAAGTCCCCATACCACTTGTTGATATTTTTGATGGAAATCATACGGCTAACCTTTTTTGCATGAGCATGACCAGACGCGAGGCTGCGAAGCTGATCGTGAAGTACACCAGACCCGCGACGATCAGGAATTCATTGGAGCGGCCAATGATGTCGCCGCTGGAGCGGGCCGAGTTGAGGAAGTCGACCAGACCCACCGTGTACACCAGCGAGGTGTCCTGGAACAGGATGATGCTCTGCTGCAGCAGCAGCGGGGTCATTTTGCGGAATGCCTGCGGCAGGATGATCAAGCGCATCAGCTGCCCGTAGGTCATGCCCAGCGCTTGCGCAGCACCCATCTGGCCACGTGAGATCGATTGCACACCGGCCCGCACGATTTCGCAGAAGTACGCCGCTTCGAACATCATGAATGCCACGACGCACGACGTGAACGCTCCGATCGGAGTGTCTTGCCCTGTGATCCAGCGCAGTACGAACGGCACTGCCAGGTAGAACCAGGTGATGACCAACAGCAGCGGAATCGAGCGGAAGTAGTTGACGTAGGCGCCGGCGATGCGTGACATCCACTTGCTCGACGACAGGCGCATCAGGGCCAGAAGCGTACCAAGGGTAATGCCGCCTACCACGCCCATGACCATCAGTTGCAAGGTCATGACCATGCCGTTCCACAGGCCCGGAATGGCCGGAATGACTCCAGAGAAGTCCATTATTTACCTCCCACGGAAATCAGGCCCGGCACTGCGACTTTCTTCTCGATCAGGCGCATGAGCAGCATCAGGCTCATGTTCAGCGTGAAGTAGATCAGGGTCGCCAGGGTGAACGCTTCAAACAGGTTCGCGGAAAACTCGGCGGTCTGTTTGGTCTGCGCCAGCAACTCCATCAGGCCAATCAACGACGCCACCGACGAGTTCTTGAACACGTTAAGGAATTCGGAGGTGAGCGGCGGGATGATGATCCGGTAAGCCTGCGGCAGTAGCACGTTCCAGTAGATCTGCGGCAGTTTGAAACCCATGGCGCGCGCGGCGGATTCCTGGCCGCGAGGCAACGCCTCGATACCGGTTCGCACCTGCTCGCAAACGCGTGCAGCAGTGAACAGACCCAGGCACACGACCACGCTCAGAAAGGCCGAGGTGGTCGGGTTAAGGTCCTGCTTGTACCACTGCTGCAGATTGTCGGGCAGCAGGTCCGGTACCAGGAAGTACCAGATGAACAGCTGCACCAGCAATGGCACATTACGGAAGATTTCCACGTAAACCGTGGCGATCGTAGACACGATGCGGTTGGGCACCGTACGCATGACCCCGAGCACCGAGCCTAGGGTTAACGCGATGATCCAGGCGACGATGGAGATGCCGATGGTCCAGCCCAGACCGGAAATGTACCAGTCCAGATAGGTCTCGCTGCCAACGCCAGTGGACTTGAAGAACACGCTCCAGTCCCAGTTGTAATTCATCAGGGTCTCCCCTCGAGATCGATCAATGTACAGACACCCGCTTGGGGAAGATCCTTTTCCGCCTGACGTCGAAAACCTCAGGCACACACGATCAGCTTGAAAACCGCAGGTCGAGTGTTCCAAACAAACCAGCAGGTAGTAACAGACGCCTGAGGGAGAGGGCTCCCTCAGGACGTAAGGTTAATCAGGAATCAGATTTTTACGTCCGCAGCCGGCTTGTCGCTCGGATTGGCGATCAACTCTTTAACCTTTTCGCTCATCGGGAAGTTGAGGTTCAGGCTTTTAGGTGGAATCGGGCTTTCAAACCACTTGCTGTAGATCTTGTTGATCTCGCCGGATTTGTACAGACCGACAATGGCGTCATCCACGGCTTTCTTGAAAGCCGGGTCCTCTTTGCGAACCATGCACGCGTAGGCTTCGAAGGACTGTGGAGTGCCGGTGATCACCCAGTCGTCGGGCTTCTTGGCCTTGGCTTCTTCACCCGCCAGCAGGGCGTCGTCCATCATGAAGGCGACAGCACGACCGCTCTCAAGCATCTGGAAGGATTCGCCGTGGTCCTTGGCGGAGATAACGTTCATGCCCATCTGCTTGTCGGCATTCATCGCCTTGATAATGCGCTCGGAAGTCGTGCCGGCGGTGGTCACGACGTTCTTGCCTTTCAGGTCAGCGAAATCGTTGTAAGTCGGCTTGCCATCTTTGTCTTTCTTGACCAGCAGACGTGTGCCGATTTCAAAGATATTGACCGTGAAATCGACCTGCTGGGCACGTTCGGCATTATTCGTGGTGGAACCACACTCGATGTCTGCGGTGCCGTTCTGAATCAGCGGGATGCGGGTTTGCGAGGTCACCAGGTTGTACTTGACGTTCAAGTCAGGCTTGTTCAGGTCTTTCTTGATCGCGTCGACGATAGCCAGCTGGATATCGTGGGAGTAGCCGACCGGGACGCCGGAAGCGTCGGCGATGTAGGAGAACGGAATCGAAGAGTCGCGGTGACCGAGGGTGATGTCGCCCGAATCGTTGATTTTCTTCAGGGTGCCAGTCAGCTCGGCGGCGGACACTGGGGTGCTGATCAAAGCGGCAGCAGCAATGGCTGCGCCCAGAATGTGGGGAACGATACGCATCTATTAATCCTCGACTTTGTTTTTTTTATGGGGCCGGTCGGCCCTTTCGTTTCAGAACGCTACAACGGCGGCCCAATAAGGTGACTCGCTACATCGAAGCAATCGTGATGAGTGTGGAGCATGAGTCATGCCAGATAGGAGGCTATAGATAACCTTCTGTTTCTACAGGTTTTTTTTAAAAAACTTGGGACTTTGAGCGATTTATTGTCCGGGATACCGACTGCGAGAGAGCGGGATGTTCGGAACTCCGAACGCGCAGCGTGAAGGGCTTGATGGTTGATTTATATACCGCACCGGCGTCCGGCCGTTTGTGGAACCTCCCCGAATATTTAGATTCGGTGAACAGAATGACGACCTCCATTATTCCGAAGGACTCCATCGATGCACTTATCGCCAGGCAGGTGCCTGCCTGGATGCGAAATACTTCTGTCGACAAGTTGCGAGCGCTGCATTGCGCATTGCAGCAACAGGAAACCAATGCGCAGCACCTGCATCAGCTGACCGAGCTCATCCCGACGCTGGAGGCCTTCGCCACCCCGCTGCTGGAAAAGGCCATGCAGGACCGGTTTGCCGTGGAAGTCGACGCCCGCCGCAGCGTTGTTCAGTCTGTGCGCAGGCTTGCACAACCAGCAGTAGTGGCAAGCCTTTCCCCACCCTATCGGACCCTTACCACCGAGCAAAACCTGCTCACGGCGGCGCTGCTCAACTTCACCGTAGATGAGACGAAACAAAATGCGTTTGTCCGTTCAACGCTACGCACGGCGTCCAATCAGACGCTGGAGGTCGGGTTCGAGCAGTTTGCTCAGCTGTGTCGTGAGCTTGACCTGGGGGGGCAGTATCAGCGTGCCCTTGGCTCGCAGCTGTGGCCGCAACATGCCGACGGCACTCCCGATGATGCCGCGCGCGCGACGGTGCAAGCATTGTTCGAAGAAGCGCCGCGTGCGCAGTTGGATGTGACGATTCGGCTGGCAGCATTGAAGGGGCAGATAAGCCAGCGTACTTATCGGCGCCTGTTGCCGGTCGCGGCCCGCGATCCGATTGTGCCAAGCGACCCGGCGGTTCTGAGGCCCCGCCAGGTCATGCTGCTGGGCAAGACGATTTTTGGTGTCATCGCCTTTGAGGTTCGAGCAAGTCCGGTCGACGCCTCTATTGAAAGCCTGATCGTCTGGATTCCCGACGACCCGATAGGCGCCCTGCAACTGCACGGTTCCTGGTCAGCGTTTTACCTGGCACTGGGCTTGCGACTGTGTAAGGCGCAGTACCGCGAATTCTTCATGCGCTTCATAGGCGAGCGCGATCGTGCTGCCTTCGCAATGACGTTGAACCAACTGGTCGCCATGACCCCTCCATCGACCGCATTGCAACTGGATGGCCGTCATCGCGCCATCGAACAGCCTTTGTTCCAATACCTGGGTAAACAGCGCATCGACACGATCTTCGAGGATGCCAGGATGCTGGCTGTACCGACCGACGATGAAAACCGCCAGACGCAAGTCGAACGGCAGCAGGCGTACCTGGATGCCGGTCTGAGCCTGCTCAATCTTGCGGGGTTTGTTGTTCCCGGGCTGGGCTTGGCCATGCTTGGCGTGGCGGCTGCGCAGATTGCAGAGGAGGTGTATGAAGGCTATCAGGACTGGCAATTGGGTGACCGTCAGGCAGCGCTGAGCCATCTGTTTAGCGTCGCCGAAAACATTGTTGCAACCGCTGCCTTCTCTGCGGGCGGTGCTGTGGTCGGTCGCGTACTGGAGCGTTCGCGATTCGTCGATGGTCTGTATCCGATATGCACGGAGGCTGGGCGGTTCAAGCTCTGTGCCGATGACCTTGGTGCCTATGAGGTGCAAGACACAGGGCTGGCAGTGGGACAACAGGGCAGGGTCGAGGAGCGCACTCACTTGCGCTTGCACGATGCCACGTATCAGATCAGAACGGACGGGCTCAAAGGCACGACACGGATCGTCCACCCGCAACGTGGCGGCGCCCATGAACCGCTGCTCGAACATAACGGCGCCGGTGGCTGGCGTCATGCAATGGAACAGCCGCATTACTGGAGCGGCGAGGGGCATACGCTTCGGCGGCTGGGGCGACGCTTTTGCGCATTGTCCGATGAGGGCGCCCGCGCAGTGCTACAAAGCACCGGCTTCACCGTAGCGCGCCTGCGCCGTCTGCATGTCGAGAATGCGCCACCGCCTGCACGATTGCTGGATGCTGCGCAACGTTACGAACTGCATGAGCAATTCCCTGCATTGCGCGATGAAGCCTTCGAGGAAGTTTTCGCGTCACGCCAGGTCGTCCCTGACGAGGCGCAACGGCTATTGAGGCGCGATTTCACGAGCCTGACGGCACGCGGCGCGCAGGAAATCGTCGAGCGGGCCAGTGGTGAGCAGGTTGAGCAGATGTTGGCAAACCAGCGCGTGCCGCTGGCATTGGCTGAGCAGGCACGATGGTTGTCACGCGACAGCCGGCTGGATCGGGCTTGTGCCGGCCTGCGGCAGGCGTCCGCGGTTACTGCTGATACCGAAAAGCTTGCGTTGGGCCTTATTGAAAACCTGGCGCCTTGGCCGGCGACGGTGCGGGTGGAACTGCGCGATGGTTCGCCCGGTGGCGCATTGAAAGCGCAGACGGGATCCTTGGAGGCTTCGCAGGTTTTGTACATTTATAAACGTGCGCGTGGTTATCGCACGATGCTTGCACCGGGGCATGCGCAACCCGTTTCGTCAGGCGCCGACAGCCTGATGTCCTCATTGCTTCTGTGTCTGGACGACAGGCAAAAACGCTTGCTGGGCAGCGCTGAGCTGGACGAAGCCGGACTTATCGATGTGCTGGCGCACAAAGCTGGCAGTCAACGCGAGTTGGCGTCGCGCTTGATCGGCCAGACGCCGGTGGGCATAGGGGTGCGGCCGCCGGTTCGGTGGGGTGACGGACGTCTTGGCTATCCGCTCAGCGGCCGTGCCGAGAGCAGTCGACAGGCGATCAGACGAAGCATCCGGGAGGTGTTCCCGGCCATGAGCGATATTGGCCTGGAGAATTACCTGCTCGAAGTTTCGGCGCGCCACGTGGATTTATGGGCGCATGCTCATCAGCTTCATGAGCAGCTGGACGGGCTGCGCGAGGTCTTGCAGCAGTGGCGGGAACAGCATACCGGCGTGTTTGATCGAATGAGGCGGCAGAGGGTTGCCCATGCCCTGCGCCGTTGCTGGCGCCGCGAAATACCAGAACACTTGAACGGCGGATTCGCGCTGAGCATCAATGGCGAGCGGGTGGGCGACCTTCCCGTGCTCCCGGCAGGTATGGAGTTTCCCCATGTCACCCACTTGAGGCTTCGTAATATGTCGCTGACAGAACTTCACCCCGACTTTCTCCAGCGCTTCAGGAACCTGGTCGAACTGGACCTTCGCGATAATCGGCTTAGATCAATTCCCTCAGGCATCGAGCATCTTGCACAACTCCAGCAGCTGCGTCTGACCAACAATCAGATCGCCATGGATGCTGAGAGCAACCGTCGACTGGCAGCCTTGACGCGTCTGCGGCGCCTTGACCTCAGCCACAATCCTTTGGGGCAGGCGCCAGAACTGCAAAGCCTGATGTGCTTGCGTGAAGTCTCGTTGCGGTTCACAGGCTTGACCCAGTTACCCGTGGGGGCGCAGAACCTGCCTTGGGGAGGGATGACCGATTTGCGCAACAATCGACTGCGTCATCTGCGTCAGGACGTACACAGTTTGCGAATCCGTCTTCAGGGGATGGTGGTGCATGACAATCCGCTGACTGAAACGGACACTGCAAGCAGGGAGCAGGCGTCGGAAGCTACCGCTTCCGGCAGCGTGGCCTTATTCCGCCATCGATCAGTCGATGAAGTCACCCGCGAACAGTGGCTGGTCGACTCTGTGGGCGAGGTGCGTACGGCACGTCAGGCTTACTGGTCGATGTTGCGGGATGTGGCTAATTCGGACGACTTCTTTCGTTTCCTTGCCGACTTCGCCGATACCTCGGATTTCCATGCTCACCCTGTGTATTACCGGGCTCGCATCTGGAGGATCATGGAGGCCTGCGCTCAGAACGAAGAGCTGTGCAGCCTGTTGTTTACCCAGGTTTCCGGCCCGCGGACCTGCCAGGACCGCCTCCTGCTGACGCTCAGCCACCTCGAAACCCGCCTCTATGTAAACACCGTGACAGCCGGGCTGCCGATCGCCGAGCAAGAGGAATATTTGATGCGCGTCGGTCGCTCGTTGTTTCGCCTTGATGAAGTGGATCGCGCCGCATCCCGGCACTTAGAGCTGATGCGTCGCCAGAACAGGCTCAACATCGATGACATCGAGGTCTACCTGACTTACAGGGTCCGCTTGGCAGGACCACTCGGGCTGCCCGCACAACCCAACAGCTTGCACTATGAAATGTTCAGCGGGGTCTCGGCAGATGACATCAACAATGCCCGGCTAGCCGTGTTCCGGGCCGAGACCCGGGAAAGCGTCTGCGCGTCGCTGGCTGAACGGGACTTCTGGCAGGAGTACCTTCATAACCGCTATCTGGAACGCTTCGAAGCCATGGCGGAGCCTTTCCACACCCGCCTTGCACTGGCCGAGGAAGCATCACCGCAATCCGGAGAACAGGCCTATGTGGAGCAGAGCAACAGGCTGATGCAGGAAATGAACGCTGCAGAGCGGGCGCTGTTTCTGACACTGACTCAAGAGGCTTACGCACGCTCGCAGATTTGACAAAGGCGACGTTTGAGGCCGCCCGAAAGAACCGCTGATCTGCGGATATTGGGCGGTTTATTGTGTCAGGCGGCTTGCACGCGCGAGCGCCGCAATTGGGCTTGCTGCAGGTATTCCTTGAGCGCCTGTTGTTCGAATCCGGCCAGCGACAGGCCCAATTTGGTCCGCCGCCAAAGGATATCTTCGACCGTGTTTGCCCATTCCTCGTCGCACAGGTAATCCACTTCACCGCTGTACAGTCCGCCGCCCAGATGTTCACCCAGGTCCGTCAGACCTTGCGCGCCCTCGACGATGCGCCAGCTACGAGAACCGTACGTGATCGCCCAGCGCTTGGCCGTCTCGGCCGGTAGCCAAGGGCAACGCTGTTGCAACTCGACAGCCAGTGCCGCAGGTGTGGTCATGTTCTCACCGCCTGGAAGGCTGGCCTTGACGGTCCAGCCCGGTTTCATTTGCGTGAAAAACGGCGCCAGTTGCTGCATGGCCGATTCCGCGAGCTTGCGGTAGGTGGTCAGCTTGCCGCCGAACACCGAAAGGATCGGCGCCTCACCTGCGTCGCCCGACAGCGACAGGGTGTAGTCGCGGGTGATCGCTGACGGGTTATCCGACTCGTCATTGCACAGCGGACGCACGCCTGAGTAAGTGCGAAGGATGTCGGCCCGGCTGAGTTGCTTGTTGAAGTGCTCATTAACGATCTTCAGCAGGTAATCGGTTTCGCCTTCGGTAATCGCCACCTTCGACGGATCGCCCGTGTATTCGCGGTCGGTGGTGCCGATGATAGTGAAGCGTTCCAGATACGGAATAGCGAACACGATGCGCTGATCTTCGTTTTGCAGAATGAACGCGTTCTCGCCCTCATAGAGTTTTGGCACGATCAGATGGCTGCCTTGAATCAGGCGAATCCCGTATTGTGACTCCAGCTTCAGATCTTCGCGAATGAATTTGGCTACCCATGGACCAGCCGCGTTCACCAGCGCCTTGGCGCGAATCGAGAACAGGCTGCCGTCTGCACGTTCCATGTCCAGGTGCCATTGCCCGGCATTTCGACTCGCGCTCACACAGCGCGTCCCGGTATGGATGTGGGCACCATTCTCACGTGCCGCCATCGCGTTTAGCACCACCAGACGCGCATCATCGACCCAGCAGTCGGAATATTCGAACCCGCGGGTAATGTTCGGCTTCAGAGGGCTGTTGCGGTCGAAGCGCAGGCTTTTCGAGGCCGGGAGTTTTTCGCGTTTACCCAGGTGGTCATACAGAAACAGGCCGGCGCGGATCATCCACGCCGGACGCAGGTGCGGACGATGCGGCAACACGAAGCGCATGGGTTTGACGATATGCGGTGCCTTTTCCAGCAACACTTCACGCTCGGCGAGCGCTTCGCGCACCAGACGAAACTCGTAATGCTCCAGATAACGCAGGCCGCCGTGAATCAGCTTGCTGCTGGCTGAAGAGGTGTGGCTGGCCAGGTCGTCCTTTTCGCAAAGGAACACCGAAAGGCCGCGCCCCGAGGCATCCGCTGCGATACCGACGCCATTGATGCCACCGCCGATCACGGCAATGTCGTAAACCTCGGAGAGGGCGGGGGTTGGCAAGGCGCAATGGGCCATCGGGAACTCCTGTCTGGTATCTGAACACACCCGGAGTGCTGCAAATACTAAAGGCGAATTCGAACATTTATGTTCATTTCCGAAAATAGTAACGCAATAACGCATTCCTCACCACTCGGTATTGATTGAAAATACTGATTGGGAAGCGGTCAACGAACAAAAACGAACATCAAGAGGGGCGGGCGATGCTGGATCGCAGCGCAGATGAATGGCTCACGATTCAGCTCGGGCGCAGGACGCCTGTGAAGGCGAATATAGTCGCGCCTACCGTTTGGAGCGTCTGAGACGCCAGCGCCTAAACCACTTCCAGGCGAATCTTGTTTTGCGTCAGCAGTTGCGCCAATGCGGGGACGGGCGGCTGATCGGTGACCAGGCAGTCAATCAGGGTGATCGGACCCAGGCGCACCATGGCGTTGCGACCGAACTTGCTGGAGTCTGCGGCCAGAATGACCTGACGTGCATTGGCGATGATCGCTTGGGATACGCGCACTTCCTGGTAATCGAAATCCAACAGGCTACCGTCCTCGTCGATGCCGCTGATCCCCACCAGCGCGAAGTCGACCTTGAACTGGGTGATGAAATCCACGCTCGCCTGACCCACAACGCCGCCGTCGCGGCGTACGTTGCCACCGGCCAGCAGGACTTCGAAGTCATCCTTGCCGCTGAGGATCGAGGCCACGTGCAGGTTATTGGTGATAATTTTCAGGTGATTGTGATTGAGCAGGGCGCGGGCGATGGATTCGGTGGTGGTGCCGATATTAATGAACAGCGAGGCGTGATCCGGTATCTGGGCGGCAATCGCTTCGGCAATGCGTTGTTTCTCATCGCGCATCTGATCGGCACGCATGGCGTACGCGGTGTTCTCGATGCTGGAATCGTAGGCGGCACCCCCATGGTAGCGGCGCAGCAGGTTCATTTCCGCCAGTTGATTGATATCGCGCCGAATGGTTTGCGGGGTGACGACGAACGATTGGGCCATTTCCTCGATGCTGACATAGCCGCGATCACGGACCAGCTCGAGGATCTGCTGTTGACGGGGTGGCAGATTCATTTTTCTTCCTTCGGGCAATGGCACCCATGATGCCGCAGGCAGCCATTACCTGTCAGCCGGAAAAAGAATCTCCTGTCTGATACGTAGTCCAGCAAACAGCACGGCTTTCCAGCGGTGGTGGTGTGTCAGTCAGCTATTCATCAACTGACGCACCGCTGCCGTTGGCACGCCGGACTGTGTTATGCCGACAAACCTTCCTCCACGTTTTCGTGCGGCTCCCAGTCCCGCGTACGCTCAACTGCCTTGCGCCAGCCGGCGTACAGCTTTTCTTTCTCGACCTCATCGCACTGTGGTTCGAATTTGCGCTCGATCACGGCTTTGTCCTTGAGCTCATCCAGCCCGCTCCAGAAACCTATCGCCAGGCCCGCCAGATAGGCCGCGCCCAGCGCTGTAGTCTCGCGCATTTTCGGGCGCTCGACCTGGGTGCCCAAAATGTCTGCCTGGAACTGCATCAGGAAATTATTTGCCACCGCGCCGCCGTCCACGCGCAACGCCTTGAGGGGTTCGGCTGCGTCCTGTTGCATTGCGTCGAGTACGTCACGGGTCTGGTAGGCGATCGACTCCAGTGCGGCGCGGATGATGTGATCGACTTTCACGCCACGGGTCAGACCGAACAGCGCGCCGCGCGCGTACGGGTCCCAATAGGGCGCGCCAAGACCAGTGAACGCCGGGACCAGATACACCCCGTTGCTGTTCTTGACCTTGGTGGCAAAGTATTCGGTGTCCATGGAGTCATTGACGATTTTCAGCTCATCACGCAGCCACTGCACGGTCGATCCTCCGTTGAACACTGCGCCTTCCAGCGCATACGCCACTTCGCCCCGAGGGCCGCAGCCAATAGTGGTCAGCAAGCCATGACTGGACTTCACTGCGTTCTTGCCGGTGTTCATCAGCAGGAAACAGCCAGTGCCGTAGGTGTTCTTGGCCTGGCCAGGTTCCACGCACATCTGCCCGAACAGCGCCGATTGCTGATCGCCCGCAATACCGGCGATGGCGATGCCGCTCTTGCTGTGGCCGTAGACCTCGGAGGATGACTTCACTTGCGGCAGCATTTCCCGCGGTACATCCAGCACATCGAGCATCCGCTGGTCCCATTTGAGGGTGTGGATGTTGAACATCATGGTGCGCGACGCATTGGTGTAATCGGTGACGTGAACCTTGCCGCCGGTAAATTTCCAGATCAGCCAGCTATCTACGGTGCCAAAAAGCAGTTCGCCACGCCGGGCTCGGTCGCGGCTGCCTTCGACGTGATCGAGAATCCACTTCAGCTTGCTGCCGGAAAAGTAAGGGTCGATCACCAGACCGGTGGTTTCCTTGATGTAGTCCTCAAGCCCGTCGCGTTTGAGTTGCTGACAGATCTCGGTACTGCGACGGCATTGCCAGACCACAGCGTTGTAGATCGGCCGACCGCTGTCTTTTTCCCAGACCACCGTTGTCTCGCGCTGGTTGGTAATGCCGATCGCGGCGATCTGGTTGTGATGCAGGTTGGCCTGGGCCAGAACCTTGGTCATGCAGGCGGTCTGCGTGGCGAAGATTTCCATCGGGTCATGTTCGACCCACCCGGGCTGAGGGTAATGCTGAACGAACTCGCTCTGGGCAGTACTCACCACATTGGCATCGCGGTCGAAAATGATCGCGCGGGAACTGGTCGTACCCTGGTCAAGAGCGATGATGTAGTTCTTGTTGTCGTTGTCGGTCATGTCGATTGCCTGGTGAGGAGCGGGTAGCCGGAACTGCCGTCAGTCTACGTGCGAAAGGGCGTCGGGCGCGTGGAGGATAGTTGCTTAAGGGCCTGATATTCGTATTCGAAAAAATATAGACGTAAACGAACATTGTCAAAGGCCCAAGTGAACCACATCTCCATGCGCGCTGATCGGAAGATTTTAGCTTGCAGGTTGCCGGACACGGGGTGTTTGGAGGGCAAATGGCCTAAAGTAAGCCAGAGAAACAACCTGATTGTCTGGAGTGTTGCATGACCCCCGCATTGGATTTACTGAAAAAGGTTCACGCCGAACACCGTATACACACTTACGAGCATGACCCCAAAGCCGCTTCCTATGGCCTGGAAGCCGTTGAAAAGCTCAATCTGCATCCTGCCCAGGTGTTCAAGACCCTGTTGGCGAGCACGGAGAAGGGTGAATTACTGGTGGCTGTGGTGCCGGTGGCGGGCTCGCTGGACCTCAAGGCGCTGGCTCATGCAGCAGGAGCGAAGAAAGCGGAAATGGCTGATCCGGCCGCTGCGCAACGCGCCACCGGCTATTTGCTGGGGGGCATCAGCCCGCTGGGCCAGAAGAAGAGACTGCGAACTTTCATTGACGAGTCCGCTCAACCGTTCGCGACGATCTTTGTCAGTGCGGGTCGACGCGGGCTTGAGGTTGAGCTGTCGCCTGCGGTCCTTGCACAGCATACCCAAGGGGCTTTCGCGCAGATTGGCCGTGAATGATATGAGAGTTTGCTAGAGATGCCGTTGGTGTACTGAGCCTGTTCGCCAATGGCGAAGTGACGCGCTGCCGGTAATAACCAGTCAGGGGCCTGTTTATGCAGCTTGAATTTCATCAAGTCGACGCTTAGTGATTGCCCCTTCTCAGGCAATCCAGCGACGGCCTATCGGCTTGATGCCTGGCTGTCGGATGAGCTGATGCAGCAATCGCGGCCGACACAATATGCCCAAGTGGTTGACGTGCTCGGTTTGGCCGAGCTGCTTGTGGTACTGGCGTCCGAGCAAGCGGTTCGCAAATACACGCTCGATCTCGCGGCCATTGCCCGGCTGCCCTGCTCCGTTGTGATCGTGACTGCCAGAGGTGACGGTGAACGCTACGATTTCGTCTCTCGCTATTTTGCCCCGGGAATCGGCGTCCCCGAAGATCCGGTGACGGGCTCAACCCACTGCTGCCTGATTCCCTACCGATCTGCGCGTTTGAACAAGTTCAGCCTCACCGCACACCAGAGTTCGGCTCGCGGCGGTGACCTGTTCTGTCGGTTGGAAGGGAATCGAGTGAAGATCGGCGGGTATGCAAAGCTGGTGGCCAGCGGCGTGCTGAGGCTGGGCGAAGCCTGATATTTCTGTTCGCCCCATGGTCCCGCACTGCTGGCTTTCGATTCGATCGACGTCGGTCAGTTTGCTGCATCGACTTGCGTAGCAAAGGCTATCTGCCGACCGGCCTGGACGCTGATCCCTATCGTGTCCCTGACATGTATCCGAGCGTGGCTGGGAAACAAACTCTCCAGCTGTGTACCACTCGGTAGTTGCAGGCGGTATAGCGTCGCGGCGCCCTGAAAGATCTTGCTCATGACCTTGACTTGCAGCGGGCTCTGCGGCGTATAAACGATGTCATCAGGCCGCAGGAGCACATCCATCGCTGTTCCCGCAGCAGCGGTGGCTGAAAGACTGACCTGCAGTGCGCCGAGTTCGGTCTGCACAGATTCGCCATCAATCAACTGCCCGGGGATGAAACAGCCCTGACCCACAAAGCTGGCGACATAAGGCGTGGCAGGGCGATTATACAGGTTATAAGGCGTATCCCACTGTTCCAGGCGACCCTTCTTGAATACGCCCACCTGATCGCTGACCGCGAAGGCCTCTTCCTGATCGTGGGTTACCAGAACGGCGCTGGTGCCGCGCGCTTTGAGGATGTCGCGCACTTCATGGCTCAGGCGTCGACGCAATTCTCCATCGAGGTTGGAAAAGGGTTCGTCGAGTAGCAGCAATTGCGGCTCAGGTGCCAGAGCGCGCGCCAAGGCTACGCGCTGTTGCTGGCCGCCTGAAAGTTCGTGGGGATGACGCTGGCCCAGCGCACTGAGATTAACCAGTTCGAGCATCTCCTGGAGCACTTGCGAAAGGCGCGGGTGATTACGGATGCCGAACGCGATGTTGTCGGCCACTGTCAGGTGCGGGAACAGCGCGTAATCCTGAAACACCATGCCGATCCGGCGTTTCTCGGGCGCAAGCGTGAAGCCACGTCGGGAAATCACCTCGCCCGCCAGTGATATCTCGCCTTCATGCACCCCTTCGAAACCGGCAATGGCCCGCAGCGTCGTGGTTTTGCCGCAGCCTGAAGAACCGAGCAGACAGCCGATGTCACCAGCGTTGAGGTGCAGGTCCAGATTCTGCACCACCCGTTGATCCTGATAACCGCACGCCAGGTTGTGCAGTTTCAGCAACATCGGCTCACTCATGCCGGTTGCAAGGCGGGTGCGACGAGGAATTCCAGCAATGCCTTCTGCGCGTGCAGGCGGTTTTCGGCCTGATCCCAGGCAACCGAACGCGCGTCGTCAAGCAGGTCGTCGCTGATTTCTTCGCCACGGTGCGCTGGCAGGCAATGCATGAACAGCACGTCTTCGGAGGCCTGATCGAGCAGTGCGCGGTTGACCTGGAACGGCTTGAACAACGCGATGCGCCTGGCCGTTTCATCCTCCTGACCCATGGAAGTCCAGACGTCAGTACTGATCAGGTTCGCACCCTTGGCCGCCTCCTGCGGGTCGCGGGTGAGCGTGACCCGATCGCCAGCCAGGGCCAGGAAATGCGGATTGGGTTCGTAGCCTTCCGGGCAGGCGACGCGCAGGTGGAAGTCGAACTGGATCGCAGCTTCTATATAGCTGTTGCACATGTTGTTGCCGTCGCCGATCCAGGCCACGGTCTTGCCTTTGATCGAGCCACGATGCTCAAGGAAGGTCTGCATGTCTGCCAGCAACTGGCACGGGTGCAGATCGTCGGACAGGCCATTGATCACCGGCACCAGGGAGTTGGCGGCAAACTCGGTGAGATTACCGTGAGCGAAGGTGCGGATCATGACCGCATCGACCATCCGCGACATGACTCGCGCGCCATCGGCAATCGGCTCGCCACGGCCCAGTTGAGTGTCCCGGGGCGAGAGAAAGATGGCCTGACCACCGAGCTGAATCATGCCGGCTTCAAATGAAACCCGCGTGCGAGTCGAAGATTTCTCGAAGATCATGGCCAGCACACGGCCCCGCAGGGGCTCGAACAGCACGCCGCGATTTCGCAGGTCCTTCAGCTCAATGCCTCGTTGGATCACGTGGCCCAGTTCATGCGGCGTGTAGTCCATCATCGAGAGAAAGTGCCTTGCGCTCATCATTAACTACCTTGTCTGCAACAGACCGCAGATCCTCAAAGCCGGGTTTTATCGGAAAAACGGGCGAGACCTGCGGCAAAAGCCGCACGGGGGCGACGAATAGGGAAGGCGCGAGGGTATAAGAAAATGTCGCTTCATGCCAAGGCCTGGCGTCTCTGAAAATATTCATCAGACATCCGGTTACTTTAAAGCGACGCGTTTGAGACGCTTTTCATGTAACGAAGTGCTACAGTTCCGTACACGCCAAGGGCAATTAGCCACACCTGCCTGCTCAAGCGGACAGAGGTTTTACACTGCTATATCGGCCGTTGGCAATGAGTGCCCGTTGCGTAACAGTTTCAAAATGCTGCAAGCGCTTATGCGACAGGCTTCACGCCGTGGAAACCGGAACGTTTCCCAAACCTGTGGCGTGAGCTATAAAAGCCGCTTATGTCCTCCAAAAGGGGTGGGGAATGGATTCAAAAGAGAAACAACTGACGGAACTGCTGGGGCTTACGGCTCGTACCCTCACACACCTCACCGCTTCCATGACATCCATGTCGTTCGAGCTGATGCGCAGTGAAGATGAAGTGACCCGCTCTGCCGGTCGGCGCATGATCGACCGCATGGCAACGATCAGCGCCGGTCTGGACGAGCACTGGCGATTGATTGGTGAGCTGACCGGCGTTCAGGTATCCCAGGAACAGGTCGAGACCGTTCATGAGATCCAGCTGCAACGCAAGGTTGTCGCGCCCATCGGTGGCTCGGCCTCCTGAATTCCTCGGGCGAGCTATCGGCTCGCCTGATGCCGCTTGATTCTTGGCGTTGACGTTTGTGGCCAAGCAGTACGGCAGGCTCCATAGGTTTTTTTTCCGTGATCTCGCTGATCGCTAGACAAAAACATGAGGCTGGCGATGACCAAGACGCTCCACCACCGCGCCTGCCATCTCTGTGAGGCTATCTGCGGCCTGACCATCGAAACCACCCTTGAAAACGATCCCTCGGTGCGCATCAGGATGTATAGCCACGTTCTGCTGTTGCCCATTGCCGAGATCGACCATACGGTCGACCTTGCGAATTCCGGCTTGAAGGGCGGTCAGCGGGTTCGCGTCAGTGCCCGGGTCGGGATGACCGAGTCGCGGTGATGAGCAGCAATGACATGATGCCCGGCGTGGTCAGCCTGTCCCACGGCTGGGGCCATGTGGGGGCGCGGGGCGTGCAGTTGGGCATCGCCTGCGACCAACCAGGGCAGAGCGCCAACGACCCGACTGACGAACGGCTGATGGATGGCGTATCTTGCAACGCCGCGTTGAACGGGGTGCCGTTGACGGTCGCTAGGGCATAACGATGGTCATATCGATCAGATCGATTAAAGCCAAGCCCGAGCGTTACGCTAGGGAATCGGTTAGAATGCGCCACCGTGTCGACTCAAACAGTCGTAAAGTTAAGCCGAGGTGCTCCATGGATATCATCGAAACGATCAAAGACCAGATTGCCAAAAACACCATTCTGCTCTACATGAAAGGCGCCCCGAACGCCCCGCAGTGTGGCTTCTCGGCCAAGGCATCCCAGGCATTGATGGCGTGTGGGGAAAAGTTCGCGTACGTCGATATTCTGCAGAACCCGGAAATTCGTGCGAACCTGCCCAAGTACGCCAACTGGCCGACCTTCCCGCAATTGTGGGTTGACGGTGAACTGGTCGGCGGTAGCGATATTATTGCCGAGATGCACGCTGCGGGTGTGCTGCAACCGTTGGTCAAGGCCGCTGTCGAGAAGAATGCGACTGCTTGATCTGGCGGTTGACAAAAAAGCCCCGGTCTTTGGAGATTCGGGGTTTTTTTATGGGTGAAAAAAAGCCCCGCCTGACATAGTGCCAAGCGGGGCTTTTTAGGAAGCGCCTGAAATCAGTCTTCTTCGCCCATCTGCGATTGCAGGTAGTTCTCGATGCCGATCTTACCGATCAGGCCAAGCTGGGTTTCCAGCCAGTCGATGTGTTCCTCTTCGGATTCGAGGATGTCTTCGAGCATTTCGCGGCTACCGAAGTCGCCAACAGTCTCGCAGTGAGCGATCGCCGCTTTCAGGTCCGCGTGACCTTTGCGCTCGATCCTCAAATCGCACTCCAGCATTTCCTGGGTGTGTTCGCCGATAAGAATCTTGCCCAGATCCTGCAGGTTTGGCAGGCCTTCGAGAAACAGGATGCGCTTGATCAACTTGTCAGCGTGTTTCATCTCGTCGATGGATTCGTGGTATTCGTGCTTGCCCAGCTTGTTCAGACCCCAATCTTCATACATGCGCGCATGCAGAAAGTACTGGTTGATCGCGACCAGCTCGTTTCCGAGGATCTTGTTGAGATGCTGGATGACTGTAATGTCGCCTTTCATGATCGAGGTCCTGTCGATGGTGTTCGTATATAGGCCGCAAGTCTGAGCCCCCCATAGACACCTGTCAAACCTAAGTTATTGAATAATAAGTGAAAATAAATAGGAATAAGAATGTTTGTATTCCGCATCTTGGCGCTAAGCGGTTGAATTTCCGGCATAAAAAAACCGGACACTAGGTCCGGTTTGGTGAAATTCGATGAATCAGGCGGCAGAAAATTCTGCGGGGTAGGCGAGGGCGGCGTGAGACGTTTGCAGTTCAGTCAGGGTTTCACGTACCACTTCCTTGGCCAGGCAGGCACATTTCCCACACTTACTGGCGACACCCAAGGTCTCGCGCACTTCACGATAACTGCAGCATCCCTCCATGATTGCTTCGCGGATCTGTCCGTCGGTAACACCTTGGCAAAGGCAGACATACATAAAATAGACCGTCGCTGAGTTATTTGCTCATGTGCGACGGATACTAATGTTAATGAGAATGCTTGTCAAAACTACTTCCCTCACGTTAACGGCAGCCCGATGAGCGGTTGTCCAGCATTGCTTTCTCGGCCACAACGACCGGATCAAGGCAGCAGATTTCCTCTTTGGACGAAAGGAAAGGATAAAAAAACCGGCCATAAGGACCGGTCTCTGTCAGCACGCGGCAGACCTCAATGGTCGAAATCGTGCCAGCCGCCCAACTCTTTCCAGCGATTGACGATCCCGCAGAACAGCTCGGCGGTCTTCTCGGTGTCGTAGCGAGCCGAGTGGGCTTCACGACCGTCGAAGTCAATGTCTGCCGACTGGCACGCCTTCGCCAGCACGGTTTGGCCATACGCCAGGCCAGCGAGGGTGGCGGTGTCGAAACTGGAGAACGGATGGAAGGGGTTACGCTTCATGTCTAGCCGCGCGACGGCGGCATTGAGGAAGCCCAGATCGAAACTGGCGTTGTGGCCGACCAGTACCGCCCGCTTGCAACCATTGGCCTTCAATGCCTTGCGCACACCGCGAAAGATATCGGTCAGCGCGGTTTCTTCGCTCACTGCCATGCGCAGTGGATGATCGAGCTTGATGCCGGTGAACTCCAGAGCCGCCGCTTCAATGTTGGCACCTTCGAAGGGCTCGACGCGGAAAAAATAGGTGTGTTCGGGGAACACGAAGCCCTTTTCGTCCATGCCGATGGTGGTCGCTGCAATTTCCAGCAGCGCATCGGTGGCTGAGTTGAAACCACCGGTTTCTACGTCGACAACGACTGGCAGGTAGCCACGAAAGCGCGCCGCCATGGGATGCCTGGAACCTGTGCCGCCGCCAGAACTTTCCTGTTCGTCGTCGTAATGGTCTTCACTCACGCGTGTTCCTCCAGCAGGCGCCAGCGCAGTTTCTCACCGGCGCGCAGCGGGATTACGGACAGCTCGCCGAATGGCAAGCTGGCAGGGGCGGTCCATTCGTCACGAACCAAGGTGATGGTCTCCCTATTGGCTGGCAAGCCATAGAACGCAGGGCCATTTAGGCTGGCGAAACCTTCCAGCTTGTCCAGCGCGCTCCGCTGTTCGAAGGCCTCGGCGTACAGTTCGATCGCCGCAAAGGCGGTGTAGCAGCCTGCGCAACCGCAAGCGGCCTCCTTGGCATGCTGGGCATGAGGCGCCGAGTCGGTGCCCAGGAAGAACTTGCTGCTGCCCCGGGTGGCGGCGTCCAGCAAAGCGGCTTGATGGGTATTGCGCTTGAGGATCGGCAGGCAATAGAAATGCGGACGAATGCCACCGACCAGCATGTGATTACGGTTGTACAACAAGTGGTGCGCAGTAATCGTCGCACCTACGTTGGCCGAGGCTTCGTTGACGAACTGAACGGCGTCGGCGGTGGTGATGTGTTCGAACACCACTTTCAGCGTCGGGAAGCGCTCGACCACGCGACGCATGTGCTCATCAATGAAGATTTTTTCGCGATCAAAGACGTCGATGTCACCCCGAGTGACCTCGCCGTGAATCAACAGCGGCATGCCGACTTCGGCCATCGCTTCGAGCACAGGGAAGATTTTGTCGACGCTGGTCACGCCGGAGTCGGAGTTGGTGGTGGCGCCAGCCGGATACAACTTGGCGGCATACACGAAGCCACTGGCCTTGGCACTGCGAATTTCTTCGGGCTGGGTCAGGTCGGTAAGGTAAAGCACCATCAACGGTTCGAATCGGCTGCCTTGCGGGCGAGCGGCAAGGATGCGCTGACGATAGGCATCGGCTTGCTCGGCGTTGCGTACCGGAGGCACGAGGTTCGGCATGATGATGGCGCGGCCGAAGGTACGCGCAACATCAGCGACGGTATGGGGCAAAACAGCGCCATCACGAAGATGGATATGCCAGTCGTCGGGGCGCAGGAGGGTCAGGCGGTCGGACATTGGGGATTCCAGGGGGGCAAACTCGCTGGGAATGCTACCGGAAAAGACTCATCCAGGCACTCGCTATCAAGTTTTGCAGCAAGGAACCGATAGACACGTGTAAGCAATAAATTTGTTACGCGGTGATTTTTTTGTGGAGCCTCCCGTGCGCCAGCGATATCTAGCCCTGCTCAGCGTGTTTGCCAGCCTGCCGGCCATGGCTCTCACATTCCAGACGCGTCTGGAGAATATTGAGTGGAAGGTGGACGGCGATCAGTTCGAATGCCGTCTGAGCCAGCCTATCGCTGATTTCGGTGCTGGCGAGTTCGTGCGTCGCGCGGGCGAGCAGGCCACGTTCCGGCTCAAGGCCAATGGCTACAGTCTGGCGTCGGGCTCGGCCACGTTGCTGGCTGCCGCAGCACCCTGGCAGCCGGGCCGTGGTGATTTGAATCTGGGCATGGTCAAGGTCGGCAACGGAGAGATCCCGTTCAACACCAGCCAGGCTCAGGCCACTCGTTTGATCGCCGGATTGATGGAAGGCCGCAGCCCGCTGATTCGTCACTCGTTGCGTGACGGCGGCGGCGCGATGGAAGTGCGTTTGCTGCCGGTCAAGTTCACCAAGGCCTATAGTGATTTTCAGCTCTGCACCGCCAAACTGCTGCCCATGAATTTCGAGCAGGTCCGTCAGGCTGAGATCGGCTTCCCCGGCGGTGGCATCGATCTGGACGCCCAGGCCCGGCGTCGGCTCGATACCGTGCTGGCTTATATGAAGGCCGATCCAAGTGTGAACCGGGTCGAGCTGGACGGCCACTCCGATAACAGCGGAAACCGCCTGACCAATCGCGACCTTTCACGTCGTCGCGCTCTGGCAGTCATGGACTACCTCAAAGCCCAGGGCATCCCGGAAGAACAGATCGCCGTGCGCTTCCATGGCGAGCAGTATCCGCTGGTGCCCAACACCAATAACGCCAATCGCGCGCGCAATCGCCGGGTCAACGTCCATCTGGATCGCATCGCCGAGCAGACGCCGACCCCTGCACCAGCGCCAGCGCCAATACCCCCGCCTGCCGCAGCGCCAGTCCCCCCGCCAGCCACCGCACCCGTGCCCACCGCACCGGCTGGAGCGACTGCGCCAAAAGTCTCTTGAGCATGATTTAGGGGTCGTGTGCCTGACAGCTTCTGTCGCTTCATCGTCAGAAGCTGTCGCGACACTGTAATTTCACGTGTTTGAACGGTAGAATCAGCGGTTTTCCGTACAACGCGTTGGAGTGATGGCATGGCGGACGTTAACAAGGTAGTTCTCGCGTATTCCGGTGGCCTGGATACTTCGGTAATCCTCAAGTGGCTGCAGGATACGTACAACTGCGAAGTGGTGACTTTTACCGCTGACCTGGGTCAGGGCGAAGAAGTCGAGCCAGCACGCGCCAAGGCGCAAGCCATGGGCGTCAAAGAAATCTATATCGACGATCTGCGCGAAGAATTCGTGCGTGATTTCGTGTTTCCGATGTTCCGCGCCAACACTGTCTACGAAGGCGAGTACCTGCTGGGTACCTCCATCGCACGTCCGCTTATCGCCAAGCGCCTGATTGAAATTGCCAACGAGACCGGCGCTGACGCCATTTCCCATGGCGCCACCGGCAAGGGTAACGATCAGGTCCGCTTCGAACTGGGCGCCTACGCCCTTAAGCCAGGTGTGAAGGTCATCGCCCCTTGGCGTGAATGGGACCTGCTGTCCCGTGAAAAGCTGATGGATTACGCCGAGAAGCATGCAATCCCGATCGAGCGTCACGGCAAGAAGAAATCCCCGTATTCGATGGACGCCAACCTGCTGCACATCTCCTACGAAGGCGGCGTGCTGGAAGACACCTGGACCGAGCACGAAGAAGACATGTGGCGCTGGACAGTGTCGCCCGAAAACGCGCCGGACACGCCGCAATACCTGGAGTTGACCTACCGTAACGGCGACATTATTGCGCTCGACGGCGTTGAAATGACCCCGGCTACCGTGTTGGCGACGCTTAACCGTATCGGTGGCGAGCACGGCATCGGCCGTCTGGATATCGTTGAAAACCGCTATGTGGGCATGAAGTCCCGTGGCTGCTACGAAACCCCGGGCGGAACGATCATGCTCAAGGCGCACCGTGCCATCGAGTCGATCACGCTGGACCGTGAAGTCGCCCATCTCAAAGATGAGTTGATGCCCAAATACGCCAGCCTGATCTATACCGGCTACTGGTGGAGCCCTGAGCGTCTGATGCTGCAACAGATGATCGATGCCTCTCAGGCGCACGTAAACGGTGTGGTTCGTCTGAAACTCTACAAAGGCAACGTGATCGTTACCGGTCGCAAGTCCGACGATTCGCTGTTCGATGCCAACATCGCGACCTTCGAAGAAGACGGTGGCGCCTACAACCAAGCAGACGCAGCCGGTTTCATCAAGCTCAACGCCTTACGCATGCGCATTGCTGCGAACAAGAACCGCAAGTTGTTCTAATCTCCATAGTTCGCGCTGGTGCAGCCCCGTCCGGGACTGCACCTTCTTCATCTTTCTTTCGAATGGGCTCCGGTTTAATTGAGCCTGCACGTTGTCGGGCAAACGTTGCGCAGTCTTCCTCAACGTGAAGGAGAGTTTGCCTCGGGTACGATCACCTGCAAAAACCGTCGGATCTAAGCTTCCGGGACGTCGGGAAGTGGTTGAGCAGGACTGTCGAAGAGGGGCGCGCTCTTGAATTCGAAGCGATAGGCTTTACCGATATTCCAGACATCCCGAATACTGAGCTCCAGCAACTGAGCAATTTCGGGCACCGTATAGCCGAGCGTTGAATAGTGCATCGCATGGCCCGCAACGGTGTCGTCAATCGCTGGCGTTTCACGGCTGCGCGACAGTCGTGATCCTCTCACAGGGCGACTGTAAAGAATCTTCAATCCGTTTTCGTTCGCCAGGCGCTTTATTTCCTTACGGTTCATTCGCAATGAATATTGCAATGCCGACACGCCCGCACCTTTCGCAACTAATCCCTTGAGCTGCTCGATCTTTGCACTCAGCAACGCTTGCGCGTCCGCGTCCACTGCGTTTTTCTCGGTCTCATGCTTCGTTTCGCCTGTCTCCCCTTCCGGCACGACATTGATGACGCCGCCCTGAGCTACATATTCCTCTATGGCCTCGGCCAGTTTAAGTGGAGGATTATCAGTTGTTGAAGAAACCCCTGCTTTTTTAGTCATGGTTTATTCCTTTGAACGTGTTGATATATACGACCCTCCAGCAGGCTGGGGTCATTGATCAAATGAGCGTCCCACGTCGGTCAAAGTAAGTTGATTTCAGCCGAACCCGCTCGCGCTATAAAAGTCCAGGCAAGAAGTAAGAAAGCAGTTGTGACAAGTATCAACTAGATAATTGGCGACGTTGAAACGTATGTATAGTTGCCAGGAATGGGTGGCCGGTTGAAGAAAAAAGTAACGATTGAGAATTGGTTTGGCAAGTAAAAAATTGTTTTTTGCTGATTTGCTTTGAATGTTTTTTTCAGGTCTTACATGCGTGTGTTTACGGTCTGTTAGTGCTGTAGTATTTTTCTGCTTTGTAAGAAGTTTGCTGGATTTATAGGGCGGGATGGTATTACGTGGAAGTCGGAAGAGCCATAATTCAGCTGGGTTAATAAGAATAGCTTAATTGATTTTTTTCAGTAATTTAATTTTAAAAAAATTCTCTTTTTTCCATCCGGGGGACTTGTGCTGGATAGACGTTGCGACGCTCCTCAATGCCCTGTCGACGGGCTTCGGACTGGTCTGGATATGGTGTAGGAGGTTTCTTGAAATATATATATATAGAAAAACCCTTTTTTGAATGCGTATTTTTTAATAACGGCAATGGCTCTTTTTGGGTGGGTTGTAATTTGCAATGTTTTATGACTGATGCTGAGTGGCATGTCTGCCAGTTCGGCTTATTCTGACGGTGGTATTTCTCATGTAGGACGATGCCTAATTAATCGCCCGATGCGTGGAAGGCGGGAGGATATAAAATTAATTCTTCTCGAATTATTCATGTGTCGACCCGGCATAATTCACGGGTGGGTTGTATGGCAGCAGCATGCACACTGAAATACGTGAGTTGGCCGGGCAGGCCCGTGTCGACAACAAGGTCGGTGGCCAGCTGGTTGTAATAATTAATTTCAGAACTTTCCAGATTGTGAGTTTCGTATTTTCAAGGAGGTGACCAATTTTCATTCGCCGAGAAAATCGATCACAAGTCTGAAAGTGAAGGTGGATAAGGCGGGTTTTGTAGGATCTTTCTGTTGCTTAAGTGGGAAAGGTCTCTGCCTGCCATTCCGCGGGGAGGAGCGCCATGCAAAGCACTAAACGACTAAGCTATTGTGCGGGCTCTGAAAATTCGAACAGCTAAAGAATGGACTGCACATGAATAAAGTGTTGATCGTGGATGATCACCCGGTCATTCGGCTCGCCGTACGCATGCTGATGGAGCGGCACGGGTACGAAGTCATCGCGGAAACAGATAACGGGGTAGATGCCCTGCAGCTGGCCCGCGAGCATCTGCCGGATATCGTGATCCTGGACATCGGCATTCCCAAGCTCGATGGTCTTGAGGTTATCGCGCGGCTAACGGCCATGACCCTCCCTTTCAGGGTATTGATCCTGACATCCCAGGCGCCCGGGCATTTTTCGATGCGCTGCATGCAGGCGGGGGCGGCGGGCTATGTCTGCAAGCAACAGGACCTGACCGAGCTATTGAGTGCGATCAAGGCAGTTCTATCCGGATACAGCTACTTCCCCAATCAGGCGCTGCACACGGTTCGTTCCAGCCTCGGCAACGCCAGTGAGGCGGAAATGGTCGACCGGCTTTCGGGCCGGGAAATGATGGTGTTACAGCAGTTGGCACGAGGGAAGACCAACAAGGAAATTGCCGATGGCATGTTTCTCAGCAATAAAACAGTCAGCACGTACAAAACACGCTTGCTGCTGAAGCTCAACGCACACTCGCTGGTGGATCTCATTGAACTCGCGCAACGGAATGGACTGGCCTGAAGGCTGGCTGTCATTGCGGTAGCCGTTGTCATCTTGATCGAAATGCAGGTTGCTTCACGTGAATTCATGCTGACAGGCTAAAGCCTCTCAACTGGCAGGGAGGCTTTGAACGGAGGTTGATCAGAGGTCGAAATCGTAGTCTGCCAACTGCTTCTGCAGGCGACGTTCCTCTAGCAGGTTGTCGATAGTGCGGCGCTTGCTGAGGTTTGTTTTCGCAATTTCTACGTGGGCCTGCGCGGCTTCGTCGGCGTCTCCCGAAACGAAGTCGTCATCTACGTCCATCTGCTCTTTGTCAGTGCTCATTAACGTTGACTCCAGCTTGGGCTGTCATTGGCGCACCTTATAGCGACAAACCTTTACCGGGTAAAAAAGATTTTTTCAATCGATCGATCACGTAAAGGACTATCACTCAATCGTATGAGGTTTTTTCCTTGTATTCGCAAAGATCCTCGATCCTGCAGCTGCCACATCGGGGTTTACGAGCCACGCACACATAGCGACCGTGGAGGATTAACCAGTGATGGGCATCCAGCAGGTAATCCTTGGGAACAAATTTCATCAGCCTGTGTTCGACCTCAACGACATTTTTGCCGGGGGCGATCCCTGTCCGGTTGCTGACCCGGAAAATATGGGTGTCCACCGCCATTGCCAACTGCCGGAACGCGGTATTGAGCACCACGTTCGCGGTCTTTCGTCCTACGCCGGGCAAGGCTTCAAGCGCCTCACGGGTTTGGGGTACTTCGCCGCCGTGAAGCTCCACCAGCATGCGGCATGTTTCGATGACGTTCTTCGCCTTGCTGTTATAGAGCCCAATGGTTTTGATGTACTGCGAGAGGCCGTCGACACCCAAGGCGTAAATGGCTTGCGGGGTATTGGCTACCGGGTAAAGCCGCGCCGTAGCCTTGTTGACGCTGACATCGGTCGCCTGTGCCGAGAGGATGACCGCAATCAACAGCTCGAAGGGCGTGTTGTAAGCCAATTCGGTTTTAGGGTCGGGATTATCTTCGTGAAGGCGACGAAAGATTTCCAGACGTTTTGCTGCATTCATGAAGTGGGCTTTCCCTGTGAAACGGTCAGATCGAATGGGGTATCAGGCCAGATGGCTGGCGCGTGAGTCTCTTGCTTCAAGCCTCTTCAGAGCCTGCTCGGCATCATTGACCTCGTCGCTCAGCGTGGCAATCTGTTCAAGTGGCGACTCCGCGGTCTGAGCTTTTTTCAACGCAGCACGGCGCATGGCCAGTTGTATCTTTGCTCGATTAAGGGCTGCTTTGTCTGGCGCTGATATGGCGGCGTCATTTGCCATTGTCTTTTCCCTGGACAAGAGGTTTGCAGTCGCACCTTCCAAGAGCGCTTCGAGTGCGCGCTCAGCCTCGTCATGTTCCTTTTGCAACACCGCCAACCGCGCTGCCTGCTGCGCTATGGGCGGATGGCCGAAGGCTTTGAGTGACTTGTTCAGTTGGGCACGGCTCATCGCGACGTGTGTACGCGCCTGTTTGAGTGCCGCGTCGCTGTTGACGGCCGCCTCTGAGCGCGACCGCTCCAAAGCCGCCTGAATGGTATTGACCTTGGCGGCCGCAGGCGTCTCTGGCTTACGCTCACGCAACATTCGCTCCGCCTGGCGCTGCTTTTCCTGGCGCCAGAGGCGGGCGTTGCGGGCTTCAAAGCGTTGACGTGCTCGACCACGCCTTGCGGCTCGCAGCCCTCGTTGGATCTCGTCGAATGCCAGCCCGCCCACAAGCGGCACCACGTGGGGAGAGGACAGGAGTCGCATGTCGATGCAATCGACCGGACACGGCGCTACGCAGAGGTCGCATCCGGTGCATTCGTCGGTGATCACGGTATGCATCAGTTTTGCGGCACCCAGGATGGCATCCACGGGGCAAGCCTGTATGCACTTGGTGCAGCCGATGCATTCGGCTTCGCGAATGAAGGCGACCTGCGCCGCAGCGCTGCCTCGCCCAGTATCCAGGGCGATCACAGACACGTTCAACAGTTGCGACAAAGCCGCGATGGTTTCATCACCGCCAGGAGGGCATTTGTTGATGGCTTCGCCGCTGGCGATACCTTCGGCGTAAGGCTTGCAGCCGGGATGGCCGCATTTGCCACACTGGGTCTGTGGCAACAGGGCGTCGATACGCTCAATCAGGTTCATGCTTGGACCGGAGACCGGCGGTCCCGGAGAATCGCCGGCCACGCTTACGGTTACTTGATACGCTGGCCTGGCTTGGCACCGCTGTCAGGACTCAGCAGGTAGATCTCTTCGCCGCCCGGACCTGCGGCCATCACCATACCTTCGGAGATGCCAAAGCGCATTTTCCGCGGCTTGAGGTTAGCGATCATCATGGTCAGGCGACCTTCGAGTTCGGCAGGATTCGGATACGCACTCTTAATACCCGAGAAGACATTGCGCTTCTCGTCGCCGATATCCAGGGTCAGGCGCAGCAGTTTGTCGGCACCCTCAACGTGTTCGGCCTTCTCGATCAACGCGACACGCAGATCGATGGCAGCAAAGGCGTCGAAGTCGATTTCCGCCGACAGTGGGTCTTTGCTCAACTCCCCGTTGCCCTGAGCAGCACCGGTGTCGGTGGCGCTGGCTGTCAGGTCTTCACGGGAATCGCGGGTCATGGCTTCCACCTTGGCTGGATCAATACGGGTCATCAACGCCTGGAACGGGTTCAACGGGTGATTGCTGAGCAGGGTCAGGTGATCGTTCCACGTCAGAGGAGCAACGTTGAGGAACTGCTCGGCATCGGCTGCCAGATTTGGCAATACCGGCTTGAGGAAAATCACCAACTGGCGGAACAGATTGATGCCCAGCGCGCAGATCGCCTGAACTTCGTTTTGCTTGCCTTCCTGCTTGGCCAGCGACCAAGGGGCCTTGTCGGCGATCCAGGCATTGGCCCGGTCAGCCAGCCCCATGATTTCGCGCATCGCACGGGCGAAGTCACGGGCCTCGTAAGCCTCGGCGATGCTCGGGGCGGCAGAGAGGAACGCTTCGGTCAGTTCCGGCGCGGCATTGCCGGCCACCAGCACGCCGGCGTTGCCTTTATGAATGAACCCGGCGCAACGGCTGGCGATATTGACCACTTTGCCGATCAGGTCGGAGTTGACCTTCTGCACGAAGTCTTCGAGGTTCAGGTCCAGATCATCCACGCCGCGGCCCAGTTTGGCTGCATAGTAGTAGCGCAGATATTCCGGCGACAGATGCTCCAGGTACGTACGCGCCTTGATGAAGGTGCCCCGGGACTTGGACATCTTCTGACCGTTGACGGTGAGGTAGCCGTGGACATTGATACCGTCCGGCTTGCGGAAGCCTGAACCTTCGAGCATCGCCGGCCAGAACAGCGCGTGGAAGTTGACGATGTCCTTGCCGATGAAGTGATAAAGCTCGGCAGTCGAATCCTTGCTCCAGAACGCGTCGAATTCCAGTCCCGGCGTGCGATCACAGAGGTTTTTGAAACTCGCCATGTAACCAATCGGCGCGTCCAGCCAGACGTAGAAATACTTGCCTGGCTCGCCCGGAATCTCGAATCCGAAGTACGGTGCATCGCGGGAGATATCCCACTGCTGCAGGCCGGAGTCCAGCCACTCGGACAGTTTGTTGGCTACGGCGTCCTGCAACGTGCCACTACGGGTCCAGCTCTTGAGCATGGCATCGAACGCAGGCAGGTCGAAGAAGAAGTGCTTGGAGTCTTTGAGAACTGGAGTCGCACCTGAAATTGCCGATTTCGGATCTTTCAGGTCGGTCGGCGCATAGGTGGCGCCACACTTTTCACAGTTGTCGCCGTACTGATCTTCGGTGCCGCACTTGGGACAGGTGCCCTTGATGAAGCGGTCGGCCAGGAACATTTTCTTTTCCGGGTCGAAATACTGCGTCACCGAACGCGTGGCGATGTGCCCCGCATCGTGTAGACGGGTATAGATCAGGCTCGACAGCTCGCGATTTTCTTCGGAGTGAGTTGAGTGGAAGTTATCGAAATTCACCAGAAAATCGGCAAAGTCGGCGCTGTGTTCGGCCTGTACATTGGCGATCAGTTGCTCAGGGGTGATGCCTTCCTTTTCCGCGCGCAGCATGATTGCCGAGCCGTGGGCGTCGTCTGCACACACATAGATGCACTGATTGCCGCGGTGCTTCTGGAAGCGCACCCACATGTCGGTCTGGATGTACTCGAGCATGTGGCCAAGGTGGATGGAACCATTGGCATAGGGCAGGGCGCTGGTGACGAGAATCTTGCGTGGCTCGGACATGGGGCTCGGCTACTTGAAGTGAAACGAAGATTGGCCACTATAAAGGTCTGAGCGTTTTTTTTCATCCCGCAGTATCCGGTGGTTTCGTATGAATCATGCCGACGTTTCGTGCGTCGGTTCATGTTGCGGCAGCCCCTTCCTACAAAGTGAGCTTGCTCGCGTAGACTGATTTTCAAACATCGTTACGTTAGTGGATGGATAGATCGTTGATGAGCAAGGACCCTCCCATAAGCGCGTCCGCCGCAGCGCCGGGCCGAGGGTCCCGCAAAACCCGCCCCTCCGGACCGGCAGACGCGGTAGGATAGCCACCTGTTTTGCTCACTCTTTTTCGGGAGTAACCCATGAGCGCCGTGAATCGCGCAACGGTGGAAGCCGTCCTACGCCAGTACACCGATCCTTATTTGAATCAGGACCCCGTCAGCGCCGGTTGCGTGCGTGCCGTCGATATTGAGGCGGGTCACGTCCATGTGCATCTGGAACTGGGCTATGCCGGCGACCTGTTCAAGAACGGTTGGGCGCAGATGCTGAAAATGGCTATCGAGGGTCTGGACGGCGTGTCCTCTGCGAAGGTCCAGATAAGTACGCTGATCACCGCGCATAAGGCTCAAGGACAAATTCCAGGGCTGGCCAATGTCAAAAATATTGTCGCGGTGGCATCGGGCAAGGGCGGCGTAGGCAAATCCACTACGGCTGCCAATCTGGCACTGGCGCTTTCCCGTGAAGGCGCGCGGGTCGGCATCCTCGACGCTGATATCTATGGTCCGAGCCAGGGCGTGATGTTCGGAATACCGGAAGGTACCCGGCCAAAGGTCAAGGACCAGAAGTGGTTCGTACCGATCGAGGCCCACGGCGTAGAGGTGATGTCGATGGCCTTTTTGACCGATGACAACACCCCGATGGTTTGGCGCGGGCCGATGGTTTCCGGCGCCTTGTTGCAGCTTATTACCCAGACTGCCTGGAATGACCTGGACTATCTGGTCATCGACATGCCGCCTGGCACGGGTGATATCCAGCTGACTCTGGCCCAGAAGGTGCCGGTCGCAGGCGCCGTCATCGTTACAACGCCGCAGGATCTGGCGCTGCTGGACGCAAAAAAGGGTGTGGAGATGTTCCGCAAGGTCAATATTCCGGTGTTGGGCGTGGTCGAGAACATGGCCGTTCACATCTGCTCGAAGTGTGGACATGCCGAGCATCTGTTCGGTGAGGGGGGAGGTGAGAAGCTGGCGTCGCAGTACGATGTCGAGTTGTTGGCTTCTCTGCCATTGTCCATGTTGATTCGCGAGCAGGCCGACGGCGGCAAACCCACGGCGATTGCCGAGCCGGAGAGCCAGATTGCCATGGTCTACCAGGAGTTGGCCCGTCATGTAGGCGCGCGCATCGTGTTACAGGAGGCGGCCTCGCCCGTGATGCCGAATATCTCTGTAAGCGACGATTGATTTACAAGATGGCCAGCGGCGGCGCTGGTCATGTGATCTGTCAAACCCAGGGGTAATGCGTTCGCGAGGCGTCAGGCAATGCATTGCCAGCGTTTGCCGAGTATTACAGGAATTTTCTCGATGTGCATGCGGAATCAAAACCTGCAGGCGTAAAAAACCCCGCTTTTGAGGGCGGGGTTTTTCAAAGCGAATCAGTGCAAGTTAGATAACTTGAACTTCTTCAGCTTGCATGCCTTTCTGACCGCGGGTAGCGATGAAAGAAACCTGTTGGCCTTCTTTCAGGCTTTTGAAGCCGTCGGATTGGATAGCTTTGAAGTGCACGAACAGGTCGTCACCGGATTGTGGGGTGATGAAGCCGAAGCCTTTTTCATCGTTGAACCACTTAACGGTACCAGTTTGGCGATTAGACATGGTGTATCTCCTTGGACAAAGTTAACTGCGACTCAGGAAGAACCCTGGCCGAGACTGAGTGCAAAGAGCAGGAAAAATTCTTGGAGATGGTTGGATCGAAATTCAACATCGTGTAGAGATTCTCAGTGACACAAGCAACACAGTGGACCCACCTTAACCGTTTTTTTTGCATGTGCCAATGCCCTTTTTCCGATTATTTCCACACAGGGGGATAAAGCCTGTGCAAGTGGCACTGCGCAATCTTTGAACCCTGAGCCCCGGCCCGGTAAGATGCCGGATATCTTTTTTCACCTCGCTATTCAGGACACCGCCATGAGCATCAAATCGGACAAGTGGATTCGCCGCATGGCGCAAGAGCACGGCATGATCGAGCCCTTCGTGGAGCGCCAGATGCGGGGCGAGGGCGCTGACCGACTGATTTCTTTCGGTGTGTCCAGCTACGGCTACGACGTGCGCTGTGCCGATGAATTCAAGGTGTTCACCAACATCAATTCGGCGACCGTCGATCCGAAGAATTTCGATGAAAAAAGCTTCGTCGACATCAAAAGCGACGTTTGCATCATCCCGCCAAACTCCTTCGCACTGGCCCGCACCGTCGAATATTTCCGCATTCCGCGCAACGTTTTGACCATCTGCCTGGGTAAAAGCACCTATGCGCGCTGCGGCATCATCGTCAACGTGACCCCGTTGGAGCCGGAATGGGAAGGGCATGTGACGCTGGAGTTCTCCAATACCACTACGCTGCCGGCAAAAATTTACGCCAACGAAGGCATCGCACAGATGCTTTTTCTTGAGTCTGATGAAGAGTGCGAAGTGTCGTACAAAGATCGGGGCGGCAAGTACCAGGGGCAGCGTGGCGTCACCCTGCCACGCACCTGAATTGCACCGTTGGTCGTCTCGAAACTGAATTAGTCTCGAAAAACGCACTCTATTGACTGAACTGTTCCCATCCGCACCATGCGGATGGGGCCAACGCTCAGGAGTGCCCTATGAAGATTCAAGTCAAAACCAGCAACAAGGAAGCCGACCCCGGACAGAATCAGGTCGGGTTGCTGGCGTGGTCGCTGTTAGCGCATCCTCATTTGAACAACATGGTCGCGGGCGGCATTCCGGGCCAGCCAGGTCCTGATGGTCCCAACGAGTTTCCCCAACCCGATGAACCAGGCGTTCCCACCCTTCCGGATGAGCCGCCTCCCGCTCCGGTTGCCTGACATCGATGCCTGCCGGTGCTCAGACATCGGCAGGTTTTTCTCATCTGGCCTCACTTTGCCTTTGCTATACGGCCTCCCAGACGGCCCCCTCGCCAACCACGAACACTCTGCTGTTATCAGCTCTGTCGATGTTCATCCCGCCGGTAAACGCGCCGAATGCAGGCAATAGAGCCATGTTCGATTGCAGGTAAAAACATGGCAGACGCAGACGTTGTCGGCCCTTTCCAAAAAGCCGATAGGCAGGGTGTACGTGACCTGCCAGGACGTGATGAGTCGGGTGTGGGTCAGGCTCGTGTTGCAGGGCAAAGGGGCCCAGTAGCAGCGGTTCCGGCACCACCTGAATGTGTAGACCCGCGGGCGGGTCACCGGCTCGTTTATCGTGGTTGCCGCGAATAAGGGTAATGGCCAGTGAGTGGTGTCGTTCGCGCCAGGCGTGGATCGCCGACAGCGTTCCGGCTGCATGTGATTCCGGGGCGTGCAAAAAGTCACCCAGAAAGATCAGGTGTTCACAGTCGTAGCCTGCCAGCAGGCTGTCCAGGCGTTGCAGATTGTCGTTAGTGGTGCCATGCGGCACCGGCTGGCCTAACTTGCGATAAGCTGCTGCCTTGCCAAAATGCGCATCGGCGATCAGCAGCGTGCGTTCAGCGGGGTAATACACGGCTTTCTCGGCAAGCAGCCATAGTTCTGTGCCGGCCAGTTGAATCGATAAATACGGTCTCACACGTTTACCTCAGGTCCTGCAGCTTTCTCCAGATCGCGCACCATGCGTGCGATCCGGTCAGAGAGTTTTTCGGTACTCAGGCTTTCGCGCATGCGCTCTACCAGTAGCGGAAACGCCATGGGCGTTGGTCTTTTTATCGTGTGCAGGTCCAGGGTACGCCCATTGATACGGCGCAAGGTCTGCTCCAGTCGGTCAACATCCAGCTCCTGGCGCATCACCTCTTCCTGAGCCTGACTGAGCAGCAGATTACCCGCGTCGTATTGCTTGAACACCTCAAAGAACAACCCGCTGGACGCCTGCAGCTGACGATTGCTTTTGGGGGCGCCGGGATAGCCGGAAAACACCAGGCCGGCGATCCGCGCGATTTCACGGAAGCGACGTAGGGCCAGTTCGCCCGCGTTGAGGCTGGCAATAATGTCGGCCAACAGGTTTTCTTCGCTGAACAACGCAGGGTTCAGGCGCTCAGACCAATCCACTGCTGTCGCGCTGAGTAATTCGAAGCCATAGTCGTTAACGGCGATGGAGAAGGTCAGCGGCGTGTCCCTGCTCAGGCGCCAGGCCAGCAGGCTTGCAAGCCCAAGATGCACATGGCGCCCGGCGAAAGGGTAAAGAAACAGATGCCAGCCTTCTCGGGACTTGAGTATCTCGGCCAGCAGCGTGTCCTTGCGCGGCAATGCCGACCATTGGCGCTGCACTTCGAGCAGCGGGCTGACCGTATGCATTTCCGGGCTTTCATAGCGTTTGTGGGCTGCCGCATCGAATTTTTCGACGACTGCGTTAGCCAACTCGTTGGAGAGCGGCATCCGCCCGCCATTCCAGCGTGGGACCGCAGCTTTTTTACTCGTAGCCTTTTTCACGTAAGCGGTCATGTTCTCTACCCGCACCAGTTCGAGCAGTCGACCGCTGAACAGGAAGCCATCCCCTGGCTTTAATCGCGCGATAAAGCCTTCTTCGACACTGCCCAAGGAGCCACCGCCGCCGCCCTTGCTCCAATATTTCACATTGATGCTGGCATCGCTGACGATGGTGCCGACGCTCATGCGGTGCCGACGTGCAAGGCGGGCATCGGGGACGCGCCAGATGCCGTGCTCATCGGGCTCGACACGGCGGTAGTCAGGGTAGGCAGTGAGGGAAAGGCCGCCGTGACGGACGAACGCCAGCGCCCATTGCCATTCTTCATCGGTCAGCTCGCGATAGGCCCAGGCGGTGCGGACTTCAGAAAGCAGTTCGTCAGGCAGAAAGCCTCCGCCCAGCGCCATGCTCACCAAATGCTGTACGAGAACGTCCAGAGGCTTATGGGGCGATTCCCTGGGTTCGATCAGGCGGGCGTTCACCGCATCGCGGGCAGCTGCCGCTTCTACTAACTCCAGGCTGTGAGTCGGCACCAATGTCACGCGAGAAGGGCGGCCTGGGGCATGGCCTGAGCGTCCGGCCCGTTGCATCAGGCGCGCCACGCCTTTGGCAGAGCCGATCTGCAGAACGCGCTCAACCGGTAGAAAATCTACCCCCAGATCCAGGCTTGATGTACAGACGACGGCTTTCAGGTGTCCTTCCTTCAAAGCGCGTTCGACCCAATCGCGCACTTCTCGAGACAGCGAGCCATGATGCAGGGCGATCAGTCCGGCCCAATCGGGCCGCGCCTCCAGCAGGGCCTGATACCAGACTTCCGACTGCGCCCGGGTATTGGTGAACAGCAGGCAACTGGTGCTGCTATCCACTTCGGCCAGCACTTGCGGCAGCATGCGCAGACCCATGTGGCCCGCCCATGGAAAGCGTTCGACGCCTGGCGGAATCAGTGTGTCGACGATCAGCTCTTTGACCACCTTGCCTTGCACGGTTGTGCCGCCGTCGCCCACCAGCACCTGTTGGGCGTGCTGTTGATTGCCCAGAGTTGCCGACAGCCCCCAGATGACCAGTTGCGGATTCCACTGCCGCAAACGCGCTAACGCCAGTTGCAACTGCACCCCACGTTTATTGCCGATCAGCTCGTGCCATTCGTCAACCACAATCATTTTCAGGGTCGAGAAGGTGGCCTGCGCATCGGCTCGCGTGAGCAGCAGCGTCAGGCTTTCGGGGGTGGTGATCAGCGCGGTCGGCAGGCGGCGACCCTGTTTGGCCCGCTCGCTGCTGCTGGTGTCGCCGGTTCGCAAGCCGACGCTCCACGGGATTTGCAGATCCGACAGTGGCGCCTCAAGGGCGCGTGCGGTGTCAGCCGCCAGGGCACGCATGGGCGTGATCCATAGAACGCTTAGCGGCGGGGGCGGGGTTTTGCGTTTGCCAGGCTTGGCGTCGATGGGCGTATCGACAGCCCTGGCGAAGCGATTGAGCGCCGCAAACCACACCGAATAGGTCTTGCCAGAGCCTGTGCTCGCATGTAGCAGGCCTGATTCGCCCCGTGCAACCGCCGACCACACGTCCTTTTGAAAAGCAAACGGTTTCCAGCCACGGGCGGTAAACCAGCGCTGGGCAAAATTGACGGTTTTGGGCATGCGCGGGCTCTGATGAGTGGTTAATTCAGAGACCGCCGGCGGAGGGGATTAGTTTGGTCGGGATGATTGTTTGTGTTGCTGCGCTGGGTGAACTCCTGTGGGGGTGAATTCATTCGCGACAGAGTGTTCAGGCGAAAGAGATCAGTCGACTGTATAGCCTCATTGCGAATGAGTTCGCTCCCACAGAGGGCCGCGCCCGTCTGCAGGTGCGACGGGTTACTTCAAATTCCCGCTGAGAAACTGTTTCAGCCGTTCGCTCTTGGGGTTGCCCAATACATCGTCCGGGTGACCGATTTCTTCGATCTGGCCCTGATGCAGGAACACCACCTGATTGGCGACCTTGCGCGCGAAGCCCATCTCGTGAGTCACCAGAATCATGGTGCGACCCTCTTCGGCCAGGCCTTGAATCACTTTTAGCACTTCGCCCACCAGCTCAGGATCAAGGGCCGAGGTCGGTTCGTCGAACAGCATGATTTCCGGCTCCATCGCCAATGCCCGGGCGATTGCCACACGCTGCTGTTGGCCGCCGGAGAGGAACGCCGGGTATTGATCGGCAACACGTGCCGGCAGTCCCACTTTTTCCAGATACTTGCGGGCACGGTCTTCGGCTTCGACTTTGGAAACGCCCAAGACGCGACGTGGCGCCATGGTGATGTTTTCCAGCACCGTCATGTGGCTCCACAGGTTGAAGTGCTGAAACACCATGGCCAGGCGGGTGCGAATGCGCTGTAATTCAGCGGGGTCGGCCACCCGCATGCCGTTGACGTCGCTAACCATGCGGACCTGCTGGCCGTCCAGGCTCATGGCGCCGTCGTTAGGTTGTTCGAGAAAGTTGATGCAGCGCAGGAACGTACTCTTGCCCGAACCGCTGGCGCCGATCAGGCAGATCACGTCACCGACGTTGGCCTTGAGCGACACGCCTTTGAGCACTTCGTGGTCACCGTAGCTCTTATGCAGGCCATCGATGGTCAGTTTGTACATGACTGGCAAATCCTTAAGGAGAAAGTAAGTAGCCGCTGCGGAAGGCTTCGGTGCCGGCGACATGGGCGACGACCATGCCAGCGGTCGCCATGCGTCGCAATGAGCGGGCGTACATTAGGCCGGCATTGGCGGCGTTTATCGGCGTTACTGCATCGCTGATCGGGTCGATGATTTCAGCGATCAGTTGCCCGGCCTCGACGTATTCGCCCGGCAGTGTGCAGAACACCAGCAGGCCGCCGACGGGCGTGGCGACCGGTTCGACCGCTGCCAGTGGCGTCGCCGGATAAATCAATTGGGGCTGGGGTGCCGGTTCCCCGGAAATGGCCCCGTACTGCATCAGGTAGCTGATGATCGCCTGGCAATCGCGACTGCCAAGGGCGTGATTCACATCGCCCTGACCACGCAATTCCAGCGTCACGGAAAAACTGCCGAGCGGAATCGGGAAGCGTTTTTCGAAGCGTTGCTGCAGCTGCCACCAAAGCAGCGTGAAGCATTCATCGAACGACTGCCCGCCGGAGTCGGTCGCCAGCAAGCTGGCCTGGGCGCCGAGGTAGCGCGAGAGCGGCTCGACCTGCGACCACGCCTCGGGCGTGGTGTACAGGTGTTCCACCGATTCGAAGTCGCAATGCAGGTCCAGCACCATGTCGGCATCGCACGCCAGGCGTTGCAAGGTCAGACGTTGCGATTCCAGTTGAGTCGTACCTGAACGTCCCCGAAGCGCGGCGAGCAGGTGCTTGCGGATCAAATCAACGTTGTGCTTTGGGTCGTCGCTCAGCAGCGACTCAACCTCGTCGCCTACCTGTACGCTTAGATCGACGAACCAACGATTGAAGTTCTGCCCGCTCTCCAGTTCGTAGCGGCCCAGCGGGATGTCCATCAGTACCTGTTCCAGGCCGGTCGGGTTGGCCACCGGCACCACGACGACTTCGCCCAGCAACTGGCCAGCGCTTTCCAGCTCGGCCAGGCGCTGCTTCAAGTACCAGGACACCAGCATGCCGGGCAATTCGTCGGCATGCAGAGACGACTGAATGTAGATCTTGCAGGCGCCGTTTTCCGGGCCGTAGTGAAAACTGTGAATCTGCCGCGCGGTGCCTGGCACCGGCGACAGCAAATCATGGGTCTGATGTCGCATGGTCAAGTCCTAGTGAGACGGGCCGAGGAAGGCCAGCCAGCGGCGTTCTGCCAGTCTGAACAGGCCGACCAGGATGAAGGTGACCGTGAGGTAAATCAGCGCGGCGATGCCAAACGACTGGAACGTCAGGAACGTGGCCGAGTTCGCATCGCGGGCCACCTTGAGGATGTCCGGCACGGTCGCGGTGAAGGCCACGGTGGTCGAATGCAGCATGAGGATCACTTCGTTGCTGTAGTAGGGCAACGAGCGACGCAGTGCCGACGGCATGATCACGTAAGCGTACAGACGCCAGCCGGTCAGGCCATAGGCCTTTGCCGCTTCTACTTCGCCGTGGTTCATGCTGCGGATGGCACCGGCGAAAATCTCGGTGGTGTAGGCGCAGGTATTCAGAGCGAAGGCCAGAATGGTGCAGTTCATCGCATCGCGAAAGAATGCGCCCAGCATTGGTTGTTCACGCACGGCGGCAATGCTGTAGATGCCGGTATAGCAGATCAGCAGCTGGATATAGAGCGGCGTGCCACGGAACAGGTAGGTGTAGAACTGCACCGGCCAGCGCACCAGCGGATTACGTGAAACCCGGGCGATGGACAGCGGAATCGAGACGATGAAACCGATGGCGATGGAGGCGCTGAGCAGCCAAAGGGTCATGGCTAATCCGGTGATGTTCTGGCCGTCCGTATAAAGAAAAGCGCGCCAGTATTCTTGGAGCAATTCGATCATCGTTGAGCCTCCCGGCTGCCTGCGGCGTAACGCCTTTCAGCCCAGCGCAGGGCAACGTTGGAGACGCTGGTAATGGCCAGATAGATCACTGCCGCAAGCACCAGGAAATAGAACAGCTGATACGTGCTTTTGCCCGCATCCTGAGAAGCCTTGACCAGATCGGCCAGACCGATGATCGACACCAGCGCAGTGGCCTTGAGCACCACTTGCCAGTTGTTGCCGATACCGGGAAGTGCAAAGCGCATCATTTGCGGGAAGACCACGAAACGGAAACGCTGGGTGCGACTCAAGCCGTAAGCGGTGGCCGCTTCGACCTGTCCGCGGGGCACCGCGAGGATCGCGCCACGGAAGGTTTCGGTGAAGTAGGCGCCGTAGATGAAGCCCAGTGTGATGACACCGGCAGCGAACGGGTCGATTTCGATGTAGTCCCAATCCATGGCTTCGGTAAGGCTCGTCAGCCAGGTCTGCAGGCTGTAGAAAATCAGCAGCATCAGCACAAGATCAGGAATACCGCGAATCAGCGTTGTGTAGACCTGCGCCGGAATTCGCAGGAACGCGGTCTTTGAGAGCTTGGCGCTGGCGCCCAGCAGGCCGAGCACGATGGCCAGCAGCAGCGACATTACCGACAGTTTGACGGTCATCCAGGTGCCCTGAAGCAGCAACGGGCCGAAGCCCTTGAGGCTGAACGCGGACAGTCCCAGGTTTTGCAGAAGAGTATCGAGCATGTGGAACCTATACAGTCAATAAAAACGCCCTGCGACTTCAGCGCGGGAGAGGAGCTGTCGCGTTTCACCACGAGCCGTGTTGAAGCGCCAAACAGCTCCTCGTGAGGATCGCTGAAATCGACGGGCGTTTGCGTTGTTACTTACCGCTGTACAGGTTCAGATCACCGAAATGCTTTTTCTGGATCTCGGCATACTTGCCGTCATCGTGTAACGCTTTGATACCTTTATCCAAAAGCGCTTTCAGGTCTTTGTTACCTTTCGAGATACCGACGGCGGTTTTGGCTGGCAGAAGGGGGTCTTCGATAGGCTTGCTGACTTCGTAGTCAGCACCTTGTGGCGATTTCAGGAAGCCCAGTTCGGCCTGCAACATGTCCTGTACCGAAGCGTCCAGACGGCCCGATACCAGGTCAGCGTACACCTGGTCCTGATTGGCGTAGGCCTGGGTTTTCACGCCCGCCTTGTCCAGGATAGCCTTGGCGTAGGCTTCCTGAATGGTGCCTTGCTCGTAACCAACGGTTTTGCCTTTCAGGGTCGCTGGATCTTCGGTGAAGCCTGCGCCTTTCTTGAACACTAGAGAGGTAGGGCCTGAGAACAGTTCGTTAGAGAAGTCGATGACTTTCTCGCGCGCCGGGGTCACCGTCATCGATGAGATCACGCCGTCGAATTTGTTGGCTTTCAGGCCCGGAACCATGCCGTCGAAATCGCTCTCGACCCACTTGCACTTGACCTTTAATTCCGCGCAGATCGCGTTGCCCAGGTCGATGTCAAAGCCCACGAGGTTGCCGTCTGCGGCTTTGGACTCGAAGGGGGCGTACGAAGGATCGACGCCAAAACGCAGCTCCTTGTATTCCTTGGCCATTGCGTTACCCGCGGCCAGACAGATGGCGAGTGCGGAAAGGGTCAGCCATGCTTTTTTCATCGTTCAGTCCTTAAAACCAAATTGAGCGTTGGGAACACGCGAAGGCTTGCTACCGGCAGGTGCCAGACCGCAAAAAGATAGCAATTTCCGAACCAAAGGGACGAACGTGCGTTTTGGATGTACGGAGTTGTCGCAATGATGACTTTGAGCCATCTCTTGTCTTTTTGCTGATGCCGCAGGCTCGAGGAGAGTATCTGGAACGGGTCAAAAGTGCGCGGGAAAATTCCGTCACGCCGTGCTTCCTGAAGGCGCGGCATAAACTCATAGGGAAAGGGCCAGGAAACGGTAACAAGTGGCCCGCCAGAGATTGTTAATCGCAGATCAACACCGAAGTTATGACGAGTCGTTGCCGCTCATATCAAGCTTAACGACGCTAAGGTGCACGTTCATGGTGCGGCACGGGTGGGCGCCTATGGGGCGAGCGCACTGCAGTGGTGCTTACGACAGGAGATCCTGCAAGGTCGCCAGGCTGTCTGCTTCCGCCACTGGCTTGTCGACTCGCCACCTGAGCATTCTCGGAAACCTTACTGCGATCCCGCTCTTGTGGCGTTTTGAAAGGGCAATGCCCTCAAAACCCAGCTCGAACACCAGAGTGGGAGTCACGCTTCTGACCGGGCCAAATTTTTCGACGGTGGTCTTGCGAATGATTGCATCGACTTTGCGCATTTCCTCGTCTGTCAAACCCGAATAGGCCTTGGCGAAAGGGACAAGGGTACGCTCACTGGACTGCGGCGGGCCGTCCCACACTGCAAACGTGTAATCGCTGTAAAGACTGGCTCGGCGCCCGTGACCGCGCTGCGCGTAGATCAACACGGCATCGACGCTGAAGGGATCGATTTTCCACTTCCACCACACGCCCATGTCCTTGGTTCGACCGACGCCATAGAGAGAGTCCCGCGCTTTGAGCATCATGCCCTCCACGCCCAGGCTGCGGGACGCTTCACGCTGCTGGCCAAGGTCCAGCCAGTCCTTGCCGCTCAGTACCGGCGAGGGCAGCAGCACCGGACTCCGGGCTTCGGCGACCACCTGCTCCAGTTGCGTGCGCCGTTCATGTTGCGGCCGGCTGCGCCAGTCGTGGCCTTGCCACTCCAGCAAGTCATAGGCGAGAACCACCACCGGGACATCCTCAAGGATCTTCTTGCCCAGTGTCTTGCGACCGATGCGTTGTTGCAGGAGAGCGAAGGGCTGAACCGACGGTGTCGATTCTCCAGGTGTACCCGGGGCGGGAGTGTCGAGCTCGAAGGCGTCGTCGGCAACGGATTCTGCCGCCGCAGCTTTCCAGACCACGATCTCACCATCGATCACCGTGCCGTCCGGCAGGCATTGGGTCAGACTGTGCAACTCCGGGAATCGATCGGTCACCAACTCTTCGCCGCGGGACCAGATCCACAGGCGTCCCTCGCGCTTGACCACCTGCGCGCGAATGCCATCCCACTTCCATTCCACCTGCCAGTTTTCGGCGGGGCCAAGCAGCGTCTCGAACTGGTCCACCGGCTGTTGCAGCGAGTGGGCGAGGAAGAACGGATAAGGCTGGCCGCCGCGCTGAGCATGCTCGTCTTGCGATTCTTCGGCGATGAGTTTCAGATAGCCTTCGGCGCTTGGTCGGTGAGACAAATCGGTGTAGCCCACCAGACGCTGGGCCACGCGTTTGCTATCGATGTCAGCCAACGCAGCAAGGGCGCGAGTGACCAGTAGTTTGGAGACCCCCACGCGAAAGCTGCCCGTGATCAGCTTCAGACACACCATCAGGCTCTGGCGATCCAGTTGTGACCAAAAGGTCGGCAGTCGCTCCAGCAGTTCTTCATGAGGCAGGCCGCGCAACGGCAGCAGCTTGTTTTCCATCCAGTCCGCCAGGCCTTCCTCCGAACTGTGCTCGGCTTGAGGCAGCAGCAGTGACAGGGTTTCAGCGAGATCGCCGACGGCCTGATAACTCTCTTCGAACAGCCATTCAGGCAGCTCGGACAGCAGCATCGCCTGCTCGCGCAGCAGACGTGTCGGCACCAGTTGCCGTGGGCGACCGCCCGACAGGAAGTACACCGCCCAAGCTGCGTCCTGGGGGGCGGCCAGGGCAAAATAGTGCTGCATCGCCGCAAGTTTGGCATTGCTGGAAGTGGTGGCGTCCAGCAGCGAGTACAGCTCGGCGAAAGCTTTCATGACGACGCCTCCTGAGTCGCGGGTTCCTGTTTGGCAGAGGCGTCGTCTTCTTCCTCCCCGTATTCGGTGGAGAAGCCCTGAGCATCAAGGCCCAGCTCGCGCAGGTAGCGCACCAGCACCGCCACCGAGCCGTGGGTGACCATTACCCGTTCGGCTCCGGTGTTTTCGATGGCCCATAACAACCCGGGCCAATCGGCATGGTCAGAGAGGGCAAAGCCGCGATCCACACCACGCCGCCGACGTGTGCCGCGCAGCATCATCCAGCCACTGGCGAAGGCGTCGCTGAAATCGCCAAAGCGGCGCATCCAGGTGCTGCCGCCCGCTGAGGGGGGCGCTACGATCAAGGCCTGGCGCAGGGCTGGGTCGGTCTTTTTGAAGTCGCCGGCGTATTGGGTTTCGGGAATCCGCACGCCGGCTTCGCGGTAAACGCGGTTCAGCGGCTCGACCGCGCCGTGAACCAGAATCGGCCCGATGCCGGGGTCAATGCCGTGCAGGATGCGCTGAGCTTTGCCGAAGGAATAGGCGAACAACACGCTGGCCTTGCCCACTGCGGCGTTGGCGCGCCACCAGTCGTTGATGCCGGTGAAGATTTCAGACTGAGGCTGCCAGCGATAGATCGGCAACCCGAAAGTGGATTCGGTGATGAAAGTGTGGCAGCGCACCGGTTCGAACGGTTCGCAGGTGCCGTCGGGTTCCACCTTGTAATCCCCTGATGCGACCCAGACCTCGCCCTGATATTCAAGCCGGACTTGAGCTGAGCCCAGTACGTGACCTGCAGGGTGCAGGCTCAGCTTCACGCCATGGTGAGTGATGGATTCGCCATACTTCAGGGTTTGCAGATTGATGTCCTGGCCCAGCCTGGAGCGCAGGATACCTTCGCCAGGGGCGGCGGCCAGGTAGTGCTGGTTGCCGGTACGTGCGTGGTCGCCATGGCCGTGAGTGATAACCGAGCGTTCAACCGGACGCCAGGGATCGATATAGAAATCTCCCGGCGGGCAGTAAAGACCTTCGGGGCGGGCGATGACAAGATCCATGGACATGACCGGTTTGGGGACTTGTCAGGTAGAGCAGTGAAAATCGAGGGAAGTTCGGTTTGTTTTTTGGGGCTCGGGTCGCTGATGGTCAGGTGGATATCCACTGCCTTTCACGTCAGCCGCCGAACACCTTGATCTGTTCCAGGTGTCAGCGGTTTACCGAGATATGTCCACGCGAAGAGTTCTTCAAGCTACCCAGATTTGGCAGCACACAGGTCGCGAATTGAGGATGGGCCGAAGCCCTCTGGAGCCTGCTCTATTTCCCAGGCGTCAACGTCAGCCGCTGCTTTCCATATACCTTGTCGAAATTCGCTGGCTGCATCGGTATCGACATATACACACCCTTGGCCCACGGATCGATCCCATCGGCGAAATGCGGACTGGCCGGGTTACCCGATTGTCCCGCTGCATTTTGCGCCATCATCGGTTCCTGCTGAGCAAAGTCGACGATCATGCGCATCGCCGGGATCACCGCCGCGTCGAAATCCTGCCCCCAATGAAAGCCAGAGGCGTTGAGCGTCGTATGATCGCCCCCTGCCGCCATCGGCCCTTTGACGACGCTGGCCTTGCTGCCACCGATCGCTGCCGTCAACTGAGCGCTCTGCGTCGTCCACTTGTACTGATGCAATTTGCCCCACTGCCAGGTCTTGTGATCGCTACCCAGCTGGCTCTCTCCGGCGCTGATGGCCGCTGCAAGGCTGCGCGCCAGAATCGTTGGTTTGTCTTCTTTTTGCGGCGTTTTCACGTCGTCCCAATACGGACTGTCTTCGCGTCCAAGCAGGTGGTCGGCCTGAGGGGAGTAGGAAAGGTCGGCGCTTTGCACCAGTGCTTTCCAGGCAGGACTGGTTTCCGGGCCCAGTTCGTCGAGGAAGATCTGTCTGGCGCTCTCTTGCAGAAACAGCTCGTAAATTGCTGCATCGGCTGAGACCGGCGACAAGCGACCGTCGAACGCCATCAAGCGGTTCAGCGCTTCGCGTGCCTTGTCCCGATCCGCCGGGGCCAGCGCGTCAATCGCCTGCTTCAGCGGTTTGGCCATGCCCGGCGCGTCGAACATCTTCTTCAATTTAGCGGCAAAGGTCGTGGTCTGGTCGTATTGCATGGCGACCGTGCTGCGAGTGTCTTGCTTGCCGCTATTGGCTAACTCCGCGATTCGCTCGGCGCGCTCCGGGTAGTCCCAGGAGTTCGACAGTTGCATTCCGTAGCCCTTGGGTACGGAGCGCTGGTTAGCCGTGCCAATCCAACCCTGCTGCGGGTCTTGGTCATACGGGTGCAGCATGGCGTCGGCGTAACCGTCCCAGTCGAAACGGCCATCCCAGCCCGGCGAAGGGATCAGGCCCAGACCATCCCGACGATTCGGATAGCGTCCGGTAACCTGCCAGCCGGTGTTCGATGCGTCGGCGAAGACCATATTCAGATTAATGGCGCGAATTTCCCGAGTCGTATCGAAAGCCCGCTGCACGTTCTGTGCACGTGTCAGGTCGAACAGCGCATCGAGAGACTTATCGTCCTTGGCGCTCGGGGTCTGCAGTGCGAGGCCGAGGCCGAGGCCGTTGGCCCGTTGCGCAGAGCTGGCGTTCAGTAGCGGTCCGTGACGGGTTTCATAGGCAGCTTCGCGCACCGGGCTCTGGCCCTTCACGAAATAGGTTTCTTCGTGGGCCCCTGCGGCGACCCATTTGCCGTCGGCCATGACCATCAGGCGATTGTTTTCGCGTTTGAGCTTTTCCAGAAACACGTCCTGGTTGTCGCCCATTGCCGGGCCCATGCCCCAAGCCAGCTTGCCGTTGAAACCCGACAGCACCAGCGGCAGACCGGCCACTGTTGCACCTGCAGCCTGATACTTCGGCGCGCGGATCTGCACGAAATTCCACATTGACGGCAGGGTGGCTGGCAGTTGGCTGTCAGTGGCCAGCAGACTTTTACCTGCACGCGCGCGTTGCGGGGTGATGACCCAGTTGTTGGACGCCGACACTCCCAGCAGATTGAGATCGGCGAGTTGCCGCGCGACCTTGTCCAGGTCGGCCAGCCCCGGCAGTTCGCCGCCCAGATTCAGACCTTTGAGTTTGTCGGCCTCAGCGAACGGCAGTTCTTCGTCAGGGTAGGTCGGTAGCAGCCAGGCGAGCTTGTCAGCCCCAACCTTCTGCGCCAGCACCAGCGAGGAAATTTCCTCCTGCAGGTTCACCGACAGGCTAAAGTTCAACAGACTGAAAATCAGTGCAGAGTCTTCGGGTTTCCAGTATTCAGGCTTGTAACCGGCGTCCGCGAGATCGGCCGGCAGCTTGTCTCGATAGCGGAACAGGTAGGCATTGACGCCGCGGGCATAGACTTCAAAGAAACGTTTCAAGCGTGACGACGAAGCATTGTAAAGATCGCCCGCCGTTTGCTTGAGATTGGCAGCACGCATCATGCGGTCCAGATCCAGCGCCCCGGCACCGGCGATTTCCGACAGGCGGCCCTGAGCCAGAAGGCGCATCTGCACCATCTGCGAGATACGGTCGCTGGCATGCACGTAACCGAGGGTGAACAGCGCGTCGTGGAAGGTGTTGCTTTCGATCAGCGGCATGCCCAGGTTATTGCGGCGCACGGACACATTTTGCGCCAGCCCCTTAATGACATACACGCCGCTGACAGGGGGCAGGTTGTCATGGTCTTCGCCGCCCAGTTGGCAACCAGCGAGGCTCAAGAGCGCCAACATAGCAGCCGTGTTGAGTCGCGTCTTCACAAATAAAAGGGCTGGCGCAGCCATGTTGTTGCTCCTGCGGGGGTAGGCGTTGGAAACGCGCTACGTTAGAGAGCAGGCGGGCGCTAAGCAAGCGGGGGTACGGAGTTTATTTCAGGATATTGCATGGTCTTGCGAAGGACAAAACCGTTGCGGGAGCAAATGACTTTGCTCCCGCAGGAATCAATGCCTGTTTTTACTCAGGCACCATGACACTTCTTGAATTTTTTCTCGCTGCCACAGGGGCAGGGATCGTTGCGACCCACGTCCTTCAGCGAGTTGCGCACAGGCTCTTGAGGTTCGTGGTTGCAGTGCGGGCCGTGGACATGGCCGTGTTCGTGATGATGGTTGTGGTCGTGATCGTGTTCGCAATCAGGGCCGTGGACATGGGCTTGCTGGTTCATGGGGTTACTCCGGAATCAAATTGCCGGGAATTATGTCGCAATTTCCGTAAATCGCCTAAGGCCCTATATGACGAATGGGTCAAATTTCGTTTAGTACGGCTGGGGCTTTTTGTTGGCCACGATCATGGACATTTGCAACGGCCCTGTCGACAGCTCAGTGCACCCTTGGAAAAATCAAGCGATACTAAGCAATCTGAAATTTCATTGCGGGTGCGCTGGCGGTGGAATTTCAGTGTGCTGAATTATTGTCGTAAGCAGGCCCGCGCCGGGCGGGCCAAAATCATTGCTCACAGTACTCACGCCAACCGACTTTATAGGCATCTCCCTCGATTGCCTCTACCTTGATGCCGGCTGTCCCGCCTATCTCATTCAAGAGCCGAAGCCAGTCGGCGGGGCTCTCATTGGGAAGCCTGGAAATGGTGACACACTGAGTTTTCTGAACCTGGGGGTCGGTGATGATCTGGTGAACCCGATGGCCGATCTGCTCGTAGGTGCGGAGTTTGTTCCGGGTGAAATCAGGTTGCCGAAGCACTGTGAACCTCCTTTTCTAATGCTGTACGAATATACAGTAAAAAGGATTCGGTAGATTGGCAAGGGCGTGTAGGAAAAATCTCCGCATTGGGGCGTGGCCAGCCTTGAAACGGGCGCGGGCCTTGTTCAGGACGAGACCTGATGCTCACGCCTGGCGCGACGGATCAATAGCGCAAGCCAGGCTCGCCGTTGTTTGAGTCAGCTCCATGGTGTGTGCCGAAGGATTCAGAGCTTCATCAGGGCCCGCACCACTACGCCGATAATCCGACAATCGTCCGCACACATTTCCATCGGGTAGGCCGGATTCAGGGGCTTCAGGAACCGCCGGCCGCCATCGTCTACCAGTTTTTTGAATGTCGCTTTGTCACCGCTGGCCAGTTTGGCAATCACCAGCTTGCCCGAGTGGGCATCAGCCTCGGTATCCACGAGGATAAGGCTGCCTTCCGGCACGCTTTGGCCCACTGAGGAGGTCATCGAGTCGCCTTTGACTTCCAGCCAGAATGCCGGGCCTTTCGAATCGTACTCCGACATCTCGTATCGATCTGAGAAACCAGGCGGGTAGGGCTCGACTGCTTCTGCCCACGATCCCGCTGCTACCCAGGAAATAACAGGGTAGCGAAACATCATATTGGGTTGCGCGGCCATCGAAACGTTAGAAGCGGGCTCTTTTTCCGGTCCCTCGCCAATGGCCAGCCATTCGGCGCAAAAGCCTGTCGCCTTCGCGAGAGCATAAAGATTTTCCGGCCTAAGGCTTTTGCTCTCGCCGGTAATCCACTGAGTCACCGCTGAGTTCGCCACTCCACAGGCGGCAGCAATCTCACTCTTTTTCAGCCCGCTCAACTCAATGGCGCGGGTAATGCGTTCGTGTCTATCCATGGGCCGATATTAAGCTCGCTGAATTTAAGTATGCAGCATACTTAAGGTATCTATTGACTTCAAGATTTCAGCATGCTGAAATTATTTCAACCCATTCAGGCATTTTGAAAACACACCTATGTAGCACCCTCGACGCCTTTACCTGGGCACTGAGGCCGAGCACCGAACGAAAATCAATGAATCTAAGGGGAGAGCCGCATGATTTACTCCAATGTTTTGAGCGCCGTCATTTCGGCTCTCGCCACCGACGCGATGGACAACACCAGCAAGCAGGCTTGGCAGAAGCTGTATAACCCGCACAACGAAGGGAGCGCGGATCTGAGCATGCTCTCGTCGTCGAGGCGCGAGGGTATCGACCGCAAGGAGGCCGACTGCTGGATATACGCCCGCCTGCATTCGCAGCTGATCCCTCGGCACTGGAATGCGCTGGTGGCCAAGTTCAGCACACATAAAGGCCTGAAGGTGCAGGCCATCGGCGAGCTGGTCCCGTTGGTTGCATCGCCAGCGCCCACGCTGTTCCGTTACAAAGCGGTGACGACTTGGGCCATACCGCCGCTGCAGGGGCGGCAAAATCGTTCAGGCCGCGAGGTCGCAAGCCAAACCGCCAGGACGGAGGCGGAACTCAAGGCGGTCACAAAGCAGATGCACATTGATAAGGGGCAGGGCGACGAACTGCACCGGGGCGGTAGAGAAACCTCCATCAAACGATCCACCGACATGATTGTGTTGCCCGCCGAGTTCTATGACATGAACACGTGGGACAACGAAGGCCGTCCCGAGTCTACCCGCCGTGAGTGGCGGCGCAAGATTCAGGCAGTGCTGAACGAGATGGTGAATGAAGCGTTGAGCGCGGCCGAAGTTATTCTTGAACAGGAGGGCGTTTTTTTACATCAAACAGCGTAATACCTGTTGACAAGCGCCCATCACGCCGTCATCATTTGTTTCATCCTGTCATTCCTGCGAACGTTAAAGAATGACACATTAAGCCCGACCATTGAGTCGGGCTTTTTATTTCCCGCCAGATTATTCCCCGCCAGAAGCAGCAAAGCCCCGACGAACTCGGGGCTTTTTTTGCGAGCAACTCAGTGAGAGCACGATCCCCGAGCTATCGCCTTTGAGAGGCATGAAAGCTGTGGGCGCTGCCTTCAGTCGCCAAACAAAGCTTTCATGCTGATCTACAAAGAGGATTGCTGATCCGGTGCTCTTGCGCAGGCCTCCTGCTTGCTGACGTTGCGCTTTGCTAACGCCATTATTTTTTCATGCCCAATACGGAGTCGAGCGTATGGAATTCTTTCACCGCCTGCTCGACAAGTTCGACTGGCTTATCGCGGGTCTGTTTGGCGCTTTGGTCGCCACCCGATGGCATAAAGACGACCTCACAGATCGCAGGTCGTGGTTGCTTTTTCTGCTCACAGGCATGGCCTGTGCTCACTACCTGACCGGCATGGTCAGCGCTTATTTTGCAATCATCGAGCCACGCAGCGTCGCCGGCGTGGGCTTCCTGTTGGGCACCTTTGGTGGATCGCTCATGGCAGCCGTAACGAGAGCAATCAAGGCCGCTGACCTGTGGTCAGTCATCCGAAGCAAATTCGGAGGGCCTAGCTCATGACATACGAATACCTCAACGCCTATGCGGCTGGCCTTATAGCCTTCTGGGCGACCTGGTGCGTATTGAGCGGCAAAGTCCAGGATGGCGTCATCGGCAAGCTTCTCTATGCGGTGATCGCCATCAGTGGGTACGCCATTCTTGCCCGGTCCGACCGCTTCTTTTTTACGCCCAACTCAGCTGGAGTAACGATGCACGTAGCGTTGGCCTTGGCCGGATTGCGACACATGTTCATGGTCACGTATTGGCCCCGGGTAAAGCGTTGGATCTGTGTGCGACTCAATTGTGAGGGTTGCCTGCAGGATGACCGCTTCGGCAGCGAGGCAGGCAAGATCGAGCGCCGCAGGCCCTCCCGATAGTCGCGTTATTTTGCTGCGATGAAGACCCGGCAAACCGCGCTTTCATCGTGTTCAGCAGTTCAGCAGTTCAGCAGAACCCCTATCTACCGATCCACCCGCTCAAATTCGTCTACTGCGCTCAAGCCCCTCCGGGCATGGGAAGGATCACGCAGTCCTCTTTTCAGCAGAGGGTGCTGGAAGTCATCAGGAATAATCAGTCATGAGCCATAAAATCATCCGCTCACTGTTCGAGCAGCGTCTTGCTGCATGGGCTGCGGTACGCAACCTGCGTATCGCGTATCAGGGCTATACCTTTGATCCGCAGCCTGGCGAAACCTACCTGGCGGCCTTCACGCTTCCGGCAGCGACCAACACAAGCACGCTTTCCGGCGACCATCGCGTCTATACGGGCGTGTTCCAGATCAATGTCGTCACGCCTGCCGGTAATGGCACAGGCGATGCCGAAGGCATGATTGATGATCTCGACCCATTGTTTGCGCCCTTCCTGCGGCTGAAGGAGGGCGAATTCGAAGTGATGGTACTTACGCCAGTAGGGCCCGGGCCTTTGATTCAAACTGGCAACGCATTGACAGTGTCCGCCTCGTTTCAATACCGCGCTGACACCCACTAACCCGCCCACTGGGCAAACCCGAACCCGCCGAGTGCGGGTTTTTTCATTTCTGTACGAGGACAAACACATGGCTTTCAAACTACCTAACGGCGCAATTCTGGAAATTGCTACCACCCTGGCTGCTGCAAACGCTGTCAGTGCCATCAGCAATGCCAGTCCTGCGGTCGCAACTGCCGCCGCACATGGCCTCAAAGATGGGGATGTGGTTGTTGTGCGCTCTGGCTGGACCCGGTTGAACGATAAGGCAGTTCGCGTCACCGGCTCGGACACCGGTACCTTCAAGCTCGAAGGCATTGATACCACCAAAACCACTGTCTACGCGGCAGGCGCGGGGACCGGCAGCGTCCGAGCAGTCACAGCGTGGGCGCAAATCAGCCAGATTACCGAAGTGGCCTCCACCGGGGGCGAACAGCAATTCGCCACGTTCGGCTTTCTGGAAGAGGACGAAGACCGTCAAGTACCGACCACCAAGTCTCCGGTCAGCATGACCTTCACCGTCGCAGACGATCCGCTTCTGCCATACGTGGCGGTCTGCGAGACCGCGGACCAGGACAAGGATGCCCGTGCGCTGCGCCTGACACTGCCCAATGGCTCGGTCATGTACTACAACGCGTACGTGTCGATCACCTCCACCCCGACCCTGTCGCGCAACAACATCATGACCCGCGTCATTACCCTGTCGCTGGCATCCCGTCCGACTCGTTATCAGGTCGCCGGGTAAACCATGGCGAAGATCAAGATTGCCCAGAACCCTACCTTCAAAGCGAAGGTCGCCATTCCACGGGTGGGCGAAAAGCCTGTGGATGTGGATTTCGAGTTCAAGTACCTGGACCGGCTGGTGCTTTCCACGCTGTTCGATAAATGGAATGCCGCCCGCGAGGAGCACGCAGCCAAGGTGCAGGATGGCAATCTGCCCTGGCAGCAAGCCACGCGCGACGAGATCGCCATGCAGGTCAGCCAAATGAAAGACATCGTGTCCGGTTGGGGCTTCGATGACACGTTCAACGATGAAGCCATGACTGCGCTGGTCACCACCTGCGTGGGCGCGTCTCAAGCCGTCCTGGATGCCTACCAGGGCGCGTACCAATCGGCCCGACTGGGAAACTGACGGCGACGGCCCGGATCCTGTACGAGTCCGGTCCGTCGGACGCCGATCTCGCTGCGTTTCACATGACCAAGTCGGACATCCCGGAAATCGAGCATGAGGTGCTGGCTGATGTCTGGCCGGCCTTTCGCCTGTTCGAAGCGCTGTCCACCCAGTGGCGCGTCGGTATGGGCGGGCCGGTTGGTCTTGACTACGGCGCCATCCCCTCTACCGGCTCCATGCTTGGCATGAAGCGTAAAGAAATCACCGCAGCCTTCCATGACGTTCGCGTCATGGAGGCTGAGGCCCTGCTCATCATGAGCCAATCAAAATAGCGGAGCGAGCATGCCAACCATTGCTGAACTCGGAATCAAAATCGATTCCACCGATGCCGCGAAGGCGAGCTCCGTCCTCGACAAGCTGACAGCGGCGGCCGGGCGAGCGGAGAAAGCTACAGAAGGCGTCGCTCGCGGAGCCGACAAGGCTTCGAAGGCGACCAGGCATCAAACCAGTGAAGTGTCAGGCCTGCTGGGCAAGGTTGACCCAACGTCCAAGGCGTTGGGCCGTCTGGAGGGTCTGCAGTTATCAACGTTCGGGCTTAAATCGGGTCCTTTGAGTCCGTCCACGTTCAGTGAATACCCGAAAAAAACCGACGGTCCGTCGGCAGGTAACGATGAAACTGCGCAACAGCGTGTCCTCAAACAACGGCAGGACACCCTGAGGCGTGAGGGACAACGTGCCGTACTCAACGTGGGACATGGCGACCGTCAGAACAAGCTAAATGGGGAGTTGGATCAACAGGAAGAGCTGTTTGCCAAGCAAAAGTCAGAGCTAAAAAGTAAAGGGTCCGACCCGTCGGGGGGTGGGCTATCCAGTGACCAATACAAGAAACAACTCCAAGATCTGGTCGTTGCCAATGACAAGGCCACCGACCAGATCCATCGGAACTATGCCGACCTGCAGGCCGCTCAAGGTGACTGGACCAATGGCGCAACCGCGGCATTGGAAAACTATGTGGACACCGCCGGGGACGTTGCGGGAAGGACGAAAACCCTGTTCACAGGCGCCTTCAGCTCCATGGAAGACGCGGTGTTCAACTTTGCAATGACCGGCAAGCTTTCTTTCTCGGACCTTGCCAAGTCCATCATCTCGGACATGGCCCGCGTCGCTGCACGGCAGGCGTCTTCATCGCTACTGAGCTCGTTGTTTGGACTTGGGTTGAGCTACTTCACCGGCGGTGGATCAGCGCCCACCGTAACCACAGGCTCCGTGGGCGACACATCGTTTAGTTTCAATCCTCAGCTCGATGTGTCCGGGCTAGCTTACAAGCAAGCCAATGGGGGGGCGTGGTCTGGCGGCGTGCAGATGTTTGCCAACGGCGCAGCCTTTACCAACAACATCGTCAGCACCCCGACTGCGTTCGGTATGGCCGGTGGTCACGCTGGCTTGATGGGCGAGGCCGGGCCTGAGGCCATCATGCCCCTGACCCGCACTTCAAGCGGTGCGCTCGGTGTGCGCTCGGTGGGAGGAGGCGGTTCAAGTGTCCAGATCAGCGCGCCGGTGACGGTGGTCACCCAAGACCGCAGCGGTGAAGGGATGCAGATTGATCAGCAAGTGCTCCAGCAGAATTTGCAAAAACAGATGCAGGCAGCTGCCGAGAAGGCCGTCGCAGAATCATGGCGCGCTGGCGGTGTGAGTTACCGCAATGTCAACGGGAGGGCATGAGTATGGCGATCGAAACATTCATCTGGCCGACACAGTCAGGTGATGCACCTGATATTACCTACCGCAACCGCACGTCACAGTTCGGCAGCGGCTATAAGCAGATAGTCGGGGACGGGCCGAACAACAAGGAAAGCTCGTACCCGATCACCTTCACCGGCTCCAAAGCCAAAGCGCTGGAGATTATGGCGTTCTTTGATCGGCATGCGGGCGCCAAAGCCTTTATCTGGACGACTCCACTCGGTGAGGCCGGGTTCTTTACCTGCCAGAAGCCGGTGCCAACTCCAATCGGCGGCGGCCAGTTCAAAGTCACCACCACCTTCAACCAAGCATTTCACCCATAAGGATTCTCCATGCCATTGATCAGTGACCTGCAGGTTCTCGAGCCTGGCAGTGAAGTGCTGTTGTTCGAAGTGGATGGCTCGGACTATGGCGCTGATATCCTACGTTTTCACGGACATTCAATACCGCACACACCAGCGCAGATCATGTCGGCGGGTGTCGACGCGGATCAGCTTCCAGCCCAATCAATCTGGTGGCAGGGCAACGAGTACGGTGCCTGGCCAGTGCAGGTCGAGGGCATCGAGGCCAATGGCGACGGTACAGCGGTGCGACCAAAGCTGTCGGTTGGCAACGTCAGCGGACGGATCACGGCGCTGTGTCTGGCCTTCGAAGACTTGCTTGGTTTCAAGCTCACCGTGCGGCACACGTTGGCGCGCTATATCGACGCTGGGAACTTCCCGGCGGGCAATTCAGAGGCCGACCCGACGCAAGAGGCTATCGAAGTCTGGTACCTGGACCAGAAAACCAATGAGGACGGTGAAACCGTTTCGTGGGAGCTGGCCAGCCCAGGCGACGTTGGTAGCGAGTCCATAGGCCGCCAAATGACCACGCTATGTCACTGGTGCCTGACCGGCGGATATCGTGGGCCGAACTGTGGTTACACCGGGCCGTACCACGACAAGGATGGCAACCTGACCGACAAACCCGAACTCGACGAATGCAATGGCCTGCTTACGACAGGCTGCGAGCCTCGTTGGGGTGCGAGCAACGAATTGCCCTTCGGCGGTTTCCCGGCCGTCTCTCTGATTGCCAGGAGTTGACCATGCTGAAATACATTTTGAAGTCGGTGCAGGCGCATGCGGCGTCTGAATATCCACGCGAGTCTTGCGGCCTGCTGATTCGCGTTGGCCGTAAACAGCAGTACATTGCGTGCACCAACTCAGCGACCGAGCCCAATGAGGAATTTCGCATTAGCCCGCAGGATTACGCGGCAGCCGACGACCAGGGCGAGGTGATCGGCATCGTTCACTCGCACCCGGACGCTACCAGTAGGCCATCGCCGCGCGACCTTGCCATGTGCGAAGCGACCGCGCTGCCCTGGCACATTCTCAGCTGGCCTGAGGCAGACCTGCGGACCATAGTGCCCACCGGCAACACCCCGCTGCTGGGCCGTCCATTTGTGCACGGTGCCTGGGACTGCTGGCAAGTCTGCGCTGATTGGTACAAGCGCGAATGGGGGCTGGAGTTCGAAGCCTTCAAGCGCGAGGACGGTTGGTGGGAGCAGGCCGATGGCCCGAGTCTGTATGAGCAGGCCTATGACGCAGCGGGGTTCTACCGAGTTGGCACGCCGCAACGCGGCGACATGATCGTGATGGAAGTCGGGCGCACCAAACACCCCAATCACGCCGGGATCTTCCTCGGCGCTGACCCAACCCATCCCTCCGAGTCAGTCACGGTGCATGGCGCCGGGCCGTTCCTCCTGCATCACCTGTGGGGTAAGCCGTCCGAGATCATCGTCTTCGGCGGGCCTTGGCATGAGCGAGCGCGACTGATACTTCGCCACCGTCATGCGCAGTGATAGTCTCGGACTATTTATCACTTGGAGATCATCATGCGAATTTTGATAGGGGCGCTCGCAGTTGCTTTGCTGGCTGGTTGCCTTGCGCGGCCAATGAATGAGGTAAGGCAAGATGGTCCGAATAAGATTCTCTACTCCAAGAAACCGGATCAAGCGGTCGCTCTGTGCGTCCAGTACGAATGGCAGAACCAGTCGTTATTCGGGGTCACGCCTGAAGCAACAATGCAAGCGCGTCGAGAGTCTGGCTATACAGTCTTCACTGCTGCATCTGAATACTTCGTAGACATTCGGCCTGTGGCGTCCGGCTCAGAGGCCAGGTACTACGTCAACGTAGACAACTGGATTGCGAAGGCGAGGCTGGAGAGAATCAACTTCTGTCTCTAATGAAACTTCAAGCCCGCTCCGTTGGGTTTTATCAAGGAAAATTTAATGGGCGCTGACGATACAACTATGACCGTGATTAAGTTGTCAGGGTCGCTTGCAAAGCGTTTCGGCAGAGAGCATCGCCGACTGATTGATAGCCAGAGCGTTCGGGAAGCATTTCGAGCGCTCAAGGCAACGCTTGCTGGATTTGAGGATGAAATTAAGCGCTTAGATCGTCTGGGCCTACGCTTCGCTATCTTTCGAAACAGGGAAAATACTGGCGCGCAGTCCCTTGATCTTTCTGGTACGCGGGAACTCCGGATTGTTCCGGTTTTTGAAGGGAGTAAACGTGGAGGCTCGCTACAGACCATCGTGGGGGCTGTTTTGATCGTTGTTGGCCTGGTGATAACCGGCGGCACATTTGGCGCGGGTGCCCCATTTGGCTCAGCTTTGATTACGCTAGGGGCTTCTATGGTGGCTGGTGGCGTAATCCAGATGCTCAGCCCCCAAGTAAAGGGGCTTAGCCAAAGCGCCGCGCCGGAAAACCTCCCGTCATACGCTTTCGGCTCAGCGAGAAACACCACCGCCAGCGGCAACCCGGTACCGATCTGTATCGGCCGCCGGCGCTGGGGCGGCGCGATCATCTCCGCCTCGATCTACGCCGAAGACAAAGCCTGATCCTTCATGGGTATCCGCTTTGCCAAGGGAAGTTGCAGTCTCCATCACCTGTGCGGTAAGCCGTCCGAGATCATCATCTTCGCCGCCCTTGGCATGACAGAACATGCGCGATTATTTTCTTGATGAGGGATGTTCATGCGAGCTTACCGGACCCTGGCAGTCGCCCTGCTTGTCGGATGCATCGGTCCGGGCGACTTGGCTGAAAACGAGTGGAGCGTCACTGCAACTACAAAAAAGACCCTAAGCGTTACGCGCCATGTGTACTCCCCAGATGGCGAGACGCTCGGACCCATTTATCAACGGCTGAGGCCGAGAACGGATCCTCATTGCTTGTAGCCAGTAACAACATGGCCGACGAGATGCTGGAATCGCCAAGACTGCATGTGGCAGTTCCGTCGATCTTCATCAGCGTATGGCGTGGTCCATGATGCCAGGACGCGCGGTTGAATCGGCGGTGCGATCTGTCTCTGACTAACTCATCCGCCGCCTCCGGGCGACCCTCTTTAATGCTTGGAGCAAAGATGACCCCTGCAACTGCTCATTTCGACCCTGTTACCACAATCATTCTCTCGGGTCCGCTTCGAAAGAAATTCGGGCGCTTACATCGGCGTCAACTCGATAGCGGGCGAGCTTGGGAGGCTCTTAAAGCCCTTACTTGCACGCTCGAAGGTTTTGGAGATGAAATCAAGCGCCTTGCGGGTTTGGGAATGCGTTTCGCAGTTTTCCGTAACGGTAAAAATGTTGGTGTAGAAAGCTTGGATTTGAGTGGCACTCGAGAGGTGAGAATCGCGCCTGTTATGGAGGGGAGCAAGCGGGCAGGCATTCTGCAAACCATAGTGGGTGTAGTGCTGTTGGTGGCGAGCATCTGGTTCCCTTCGCTGGCTCCTGCAGGTATAGCGATGCTCGCTGGCGGGGTTATGCAAATGCTCAGCCCTCAAGCTTCCGGTCTTAGACAAAGCGCTGCCCCGGAAAACCTGCCGTCATATGCTTTCGGCTCAGCGAGGAACACCACCGCCAGCGGCAACCCGGTTCCGATCTGCATCGGCCGACGCCGCTGGGGGGGCGCAATCATCTCTGCATCCATCTACGCCGAAGACAAAGCCTGAACCTTCACTTGGAACCCGAACCGCCCATTGGCGGTTTTTTTATGCCTGGAGAACTAGCATGGGCGTACCCGAACAAATCGACATCCATGGCGCAAAGGGTGGCAGCAGCAGTCCAAAAACGCCGATTGAGGCCGCCGACAGCCTGCGCTCAACCAACCTGGCGAAAATCCTGATCGCCGTGGGCGAGGGGGAGTTCGAGGGCACGCCAACTGCGCGTGACATCTATCTCGATAACACTCCCATTGAGGACGCAAGCGGTAACGTCAACTTCCCGAACGTGAAGTGGGAATGGCGTACCGGCTCGGTGGAGCAGGCCTATATCCCTGGTATTCCATCGGTCGAGAACGAGACGACGGTTAACGTCGAGTTGCGCAGCGATACCACATGGGTACGCTCGCTGACCAATACCCAACTGTCCGCCGTGCGCGTGCGTTTGGCATGGCCGGCACTTCAGCAGCAGGACGACAGCGGTAACGTCGGCGGTTACCGGATCGAGTATGCCGTTGATATCGCCACGGACGGCGGTGCTTATCAACAGGTGCTGGACGAGGCTGTCGACGGCAAAACGACGACCCGCTACGAGCGTTCGCGCCGTATCGATTTGCCCGTGGCGTCCTCTGGCTGGCAGATCCGCGTGCGTCGCATCACGCCGAATCAGAACACCAACAAGATTGCCGACACCATGCTCGTCGCCGGTTACACCGAGGTGATCGACGCCAAGTTGCGCTACCCCAATACTGCATTGCTGTACATCGAGTTCGACGCTGAGCAATTCACTAACATTCCGGCTGTCACCATCGACTGCAGAGCCCGCAAATGGCAAGTGCCAAGCAACTACGACCCACTGGCGCGCACTTATTCCGGGGTCTGGGATGGATCGTTCAAGCTTGCCTGGACCAACAACCCGGCGTGGGTGACATTCGGCATTTGCACCACTGATCGCTTTGGCTTGGGCAAGCGCATCAAACCGTGGATGGTCGACAAGTGGGAGCTTTACCGCATCGCCCAGTATTGCGATCAGTTGGTGCCCGACGGGGCTGGCGGAGAGGAGCCACGTTTCCTCTGTGACATGAACCTGCAGGGCAAGGCAGAGGCCTGGACGCTGCTGCGTGATATTTCGGCGATTTACCGGGGCATGACTTACTGGGCTCAAGGCCAGCTGGTGATGCAGGCCGACATGCCACGGGCTCAAGACTTCGATTATGTATTCACTCGCGCGAACGTCATCGACGGCAAGTTCTCCTATGGCAGCGCCTCGTCCCAGACACGCTACACCCGCGCAATCGTCAGTTACGACAACCCGGCGAATAACTATGACACCGATGTGACAGCCTTTGCCGATCCAGTCTTGCAGCGCCGCTTTGGCGACAAGCCTGTGGAGATCAGTGCGATCGGCTGCACCCGTGCCTCCGAAGCCCAGCGTCGCGGCAAATGGGCGGTGATGAGCAACAATCAGGACCGTACCATTAGCTTCAAAACCGGCATGGAAGGCGCGATTCCACTGCCTGGCTACATTATCCCGGTGGCCGATTCGCTGTTGGCCGGTCGCGAAATTGGCGGGCGTATCTCTGCTGCGACGGGGCGCGTGGTGACGCTGGATCGTGACACGCAGGCCAAGGTCGGTGATCGTCTGATCATCAACCTGCCGAGCGGTAACGCACAAGGGCGTACGGTGCAAGACGTTGCCGGTCGCGAGGTCACGGTAACCACTGCCTACAGCGAAACCCCGACACCTCAACTTCAATGGGCGCTGCATGCTGATGATTTGGCGATCCCACTGTATCGGGTGCTGAGCACCAAGCGCACCACCGATGGCAATTATGAGATCAATGCGCTGCAGTACGAACCGAGCAAGTTCGGGTACATCGACACCGGCGCCCGCCTGGAAGAGCGTTCGATCAGCGTCATTCCGATCTCCGTGGTTTCGGCGCCTGCCAGCGTCACATTAACTTCGAACTCGGCGATTGACCAAGGTATTGCCGTCACCACCATGACCATCGCCTGGCCCGCCGTGAACGGCGCTGTCAGCTATGACGTGGAGTGGCGCAAGGACAATGGAAACTGGATCAGGGTCCAGCGTACTGGCACCACCAGTGTCGACATCACCGGCATCTATTCGGGTGCCTACCTGGCTCGCGTGCGGGCGGTCAGCGCCTACGACATCTCGTCGATTTGGCGCACATCGAACCTGACCCAGCTCAACGGCAAAGAAGGTTTGCCACCGGCGGTCACCTCGCTGACCACTGAGAGCCTGATCTTCGGCATTGGCATCAAATGGACTTTTCCATCAGGTGCAGAGGACACCCAGCGTACGGAGATCTGGTACGGAGAAGCGCCGAAGCTGGAAAGTGCGACAAAGTTGGCGGACCTCCCGTACCCACAGACCGATTACACGATGCAGGGCCTGCGCGCGGGCCAGCAGTTCTTCTTCTGGGCGCGCTTGGTCGACCGTACCGGCAACATCGGGCCGTGGTTCCCCGTCGGCGATTCTGTCGTGGGGGGGCAGGCCAGTGCTGACGCTGACGACATTCTCGACTATCTCGCCGGCCAGATCACCGAAAGCGAACTGGGCAAAGAACTGCTGGGGGAGATTGGCAAGATTGGCGGCGAGGGTCCAGGCTCGGTCAACGAGCGCCTCGGCGAAGTGCGTGGTGAACTGACGGAGGTACAGACTCGTCTCGTTGAGCAAATCACGGCCGTCAATAACACCGTAGCCGAGGTGCAGGGAGAGCTTCAGACGCAAATCGACCAGATTGCCGATCTGGCCGACTCAATGCCTTACAAGGACGATCAGAGCTACACAAGCGGGCAGGGTGTACTCGGTGCCGACGGCGTTATCTATCAGGCCACGAAGAACGTCCCGGCCAACACACCGCCGCCGAATGCGGACTTCTGGCTCAACGTCGGTCAGGCAGTGCAAACGGCAAGCGGTCTGGCCGTGCGCGTTAGCACGTCTGAGCAGAAGATCACCAGTATCGAGGGCGTAAACGCCGCTCAGTCTGAGCAGATCACGGGCCTGAAAACCTCACTGGACGGCAAAGCCGATTCGTCCGTTGTCCAGAGCCTGTCGAGCCGGGTTTCGACCGCCGAAGGTACGATCAGCAGCCAGGGTGCGGCCATCACCGGCCTGAACAATAGCCTGACCTCCACCAACCAGAACGTGATCGCCGCGCAGAATGCAGTAAACGCTGCTAACACGCTGGCGGGCGGTAAGGGCAAAGTCATCGTTCAGTCGTCGGTACCAGCGGCCGCCGATCAGTTGGCGCAGAACCTGTGGATCGATACCAGCAACAATGCGAACACCCCAAAGCGCTGGACAGGGAGCGCGTGGGCAGCGGTTACGGACAAAGCGGCGACCGATGCTGCTGCCGCAGCTTCAACTGCCCTCGCTCAAGTGGCGACCAAAGCCGAGGCGGCAACTGTCCAGGCACTGACCAACACGGTCACGCAGCAGGGTAATACCCTGAGCGCCAACGGCAGTGCGATCACTCAGATCAATACGAATCTGAGCAGCGTTGGCAGCCAAAACATGGTCTACAACCCATCGTTCGACAAAGCCAGTGTGCTTCCTGGCGTTGCCGATGGGTGGACGTTCGACTCGGCAGGCGGGAGCCGTACACCGAGTATGATGGCCTCCACGCTGGTGCCTGGCGGATCGGTCCAGCGGCTCGACATGACAGGCTTGAGTGCGACTGTCTGGAACAGAATCCAGCAGTCAAAACTTATCTTGGTATCCCCCGGATCTTACGCAGCATCGGTATTCATCCGGGCTACCGCAGGTCTGCAAATAAAGATCCAGGTCGTTGGATTCAAGGCAGACGATTCGGTAAGCACCGTTTGGCAGCCCGGGTTAATTCCTGCTGACGGCAACTGGCAGCGCTTGGGCATTGCTGTAAACCCTGCCAGTGATACGGTGAAACTGTACGTAGCAGCCGTGGTATACGGGACCGCCTCCCTGTCCTCCGGGTTTATCGAGCTGGACAATGCGCAGTTCCAAACCGGTTCTGTTGCTACAGGATGGCAAGACAACGCCGACGTCGTAGCGTCCGACCTCCTCGCGCAAGCCTCAGCGACTACCGCGCTTAACAGTCGCGTCACGCAGAATGAAAACGGTCTGACCAGCATTGGCGGTCAGATCACTCAACTGAACAACAACCTAGGCCAGATGGGCGGCGATAACATGCTGCTCAATAGCTCGTTCGAAGTGTTGGCAGCCGACGGAACTCGACCGCAATACTGGCGCAGAGATTACAACTCGGGCGCCCCTCCGGTATTGACTCAGGTGGATTCGCCACTGCCTAGCAGCATGAAAGCTCTACGCGTTTCCAAGAGCGCGCTCGCTAATGGTGACTACATCGGCATCACCTTCGGGAGCGAGGAAGGACCAAGGGCGAAGGTGGTAGCCGGGCAGCCTTACACGTTAAGCACTTACGTGAGGGCCTCAAGTGTTGGCGCTCGCTTCGCCATGTACATCGTATTCGTAAACGAAGCTGGGAACGTGATAACCGCGCCTCAGCTTGCTGAAACGCAGGTAGGAACAACATTCACGCGATTGAGCCTGACCGCTGTGTGTCCTGCTTTAGCCACCCGTATTCAGGTCTATCCCGCGCGCTTGTTTAACCGATCTGGCGCGGGTGCTGATATGTGGATGGAGGTCGATAATACCCAGTTTCAGGAGGGCGCTGTTCTTACCGCTTACAGCCCGTCAGTCCAAGGGACTGCTAGTGACCAGGCTGCAATGTCCGTCGCAGTCGATTCGCTTTCTTCGACTGTGAGTCAGCAAGGCAAAACCCTGACCAGTGTCTCGGCGCGAACTACAACGCTCGAAAATGCGATAAGCAGCACCACGGACGGTCTGGCCAGCAAAGCCAGCGCCTCTGTATTGCAAACGCTTGGCAACAGGGTGACGAGTGTCGAAGGGAAGGTGACGACTCAAAGTTCCGACATTACCAACCTGAAAAACTCAATTGGCACCGCCGCTCCATTTGTCGCCGGGTACGCATGGGAAATGACAGGCTCAACCCGTGGCTGGGTTGCGAATGTCTCGGGTGCGACGATCACGGCGGGACCGCTTTATTCCACCGTTTCAAAGTACACCCAAATCCAGGCAACCAACTCGTTCGGCAATATCAATGGATCGGAGAATCCGTACCTGCGCATCCGTTTGCGCCGCCGCAATACTAGCCGTGCAACGGCGGCAATGTATTGGGCGAATGAGGATGGCGGCTTATCCGAAGCTCGCCGGTTCAATTGGCCAATCAACCTCAACACCACTGATTGGCAGGATATCGAACTGGACCTTTCTGTTCATGCCGGATGGATTGGCAAGACTGCGATTTATGCTATTCGTCTCGATATGAACATCGAGCAAGACCCTAACGCCGTCATAGACATCGCCTACATCGCCGTCGGGCGTCGATCGGCGGCAGGTTCTGCGCAGGCACTTTCTGCGTTGAGTTCCACCGTCACCCAACAAGGTGTCGACATCAGCAGTTCCTCGTCACGCGTGACATCGCTGGAAAACAGCGTGAATAGCACCAGCAACGGTCTGGCGACCAAGGCGAGCACTAAGTCGCTGAACAGCCTCTCTTCGACTGTCACGTCGCAAAGCAACACCCAAACCGCGCAGGCGCGGTCGATCACTCAGTTGCAAAGCACCGTAGGCGAACACACTTCGCAGATATCACAGCTGGCGAACAGCACTGCTGATTCGAACGGGAAGATCTCGGCCACTTATTCGGTCAAGCTCGCCGCCGCGCAAAATGGTCTGCAGTATGTCGCCGGCTTCGGCCTGAGTCTGGACAACAACTCCGGGGTATTTCAATCGCAATTCGTCGTTGCAGCCGACAGGTTTGCGGTCATCCGCGACGTAGCAGGTAACGTCACATCACCTTTCGTTATTGATAATGGCCAGGTATTTATTGCCGACGCGGTAATTGGAACAGCATCCATCACGAATGCCAAGATTGCCAACGGGGCGATTACTACTGCAAAAATTGGCGTTGCCGAAATTGACACTCTCCGCATCCGTGGTAACGCCGTTACGATTCCCACCAGTGCTAGCACTAGCGTAGTTTCACAAGGCTCTGGGATAGGTAGCTGGATAGGTGTCATAGCCGTTGCGGTAACCATGGACCAGCCTGGTCATATTCAAGTTAACTTTAGCTGCACGCAGAGCTTCGGACATGGAATCAGGGACTACGGTTTCAGACTGCTTATTAACGGCGGTGTCTATGCTTCATTCTCAGGCACATGGGCCGACGGTTTTCCCGGTATTGCTTACTCTCTTCCAGTGGACGCCGGGACCTATGTAATGCAGGTGGACTGGTATGGGCAAGATGCCAACGTGTCCATCGCAAACAAAAATCTATTTGCAATGGGGGCAAAACGATGACCGATATGGCTAAATTCGCAGCTTACGATGCCGCAGGAAGAATTTTGTTTGTTGTCAGTTGCTCGGATGATATGGCCGAGCTCAATATGCGAATTAACGGTTTCACTCAATTCGCCAAGGCTCCCCTGCAAGTTCGGTCCGATGAATATTACATGCCGGAGGGGATACTCAAACAACGTCCAAAAATGGCGACAGAGCTGAATGGAAATACTCTTGCAGGCGTACTTGCAGGTGCCACTGTCACGATTGAAGGTCATGACTATGCAGCGGACGGTACAGATGTTGAACTGGAGTTTACTTCGGCTGGAGAGCATCTGGTGAAAGTAATACTATGGCCCTATCAAGATCAGGAGTTTAAAGTTGAGAATCCAGCATAAGAGCGATCACGTTCCACGGCGCGCAGTTGAGTATCCATCTGTAGCGGACCAACTGGATATGTTGTGGCATGCGATGAACGAGGGTACAGCAGCCAAAATCGAACCTTTTTATTCCTCAATCAAGACTGTAAAGGATAGCTATCCCAAGTCGCACCGCGAAACATTCAATTAACCCGCAGCATATTTGACGCTCGAAGTAGCCGCACTGCTACAGGTGCGAGGAAGCGGGTGACAGTTTGTTGGCCGACCATGCTATCTGCCGCGCCGTTCTAGTCGTTTAGCGTTTTCCCCGTGCCACCGCCTGAGCTGGAGGCAGTCAGGCAGGTTAGAACGCAAAATCGCATTCGGGCATTCGTTTGTCGTTAATGCCCGCACGGTAATCCTTTGCTCACCGAGCCCGCCCAGTGCGGGTTTTTTTTCGTCTGGAGAAACGTGAATGACACTCATCACCCGAGGGATTCGGAACAACAACCCCGGCAACATCGATTACAACCCGCGCAACCAATGGCAGGGCCAGCTCCCGCCAGACCCGGCAATCGAGAAACGCTTCGCCCGATTCGACACCGCCGAAAATGGCATCCGTGCACTGGCCAAGCTCTTGCTGGCGTACCGGGGTAAGGACGGGGTGCCTGGCGTGGGTGGCCCCGGCATCGACACTGTGCGGGAGATCATCAGTCGGTGGGCGCCGGGCGGGGAGAATGACACCGAGGCGTACATTAGGGCCGTGGCCGCAGATGTCGGCGTTCAGCCCAATCAGCCGATCGACATCCGCAACTTCAGAACGCTGATCGCCCTGACCACCGGGATCATCCGGCATGAAAACGGCGCAGTTCCTTATGCTGCGTCGGTGATTGCTGAAGGCGTGCAGAGGGCGCTGGCGTGACGGATGTCCGCGTCAAGCTGCTGGCCTACATGCTGGCAGTCATCGCGCTTATCAGCATCGGGTTCGCGGCTGCCTGGTTCTGGCAGGCCAATGCGTATGGGCAGGTGATCGCCAGCGCTCAATCAGATCACCAGAAAGACTTGGCCACTGTCTCAGCCGCTGGCACAAGGCAGGCCCGCGAAGCCTTGGCAAAGCAGCAGGCCGTCGAACAAAAGCTCGCTGCACTCGACAAAACCGGCACTGAAGAGAAGGGGAAACTCAATGCTGAAAATGACACTCTGCGCCGGGCTGTTGCTGATGGCACTCGCCGGTTGCGCATCGCGGGAAGTTGTAGTGCCCGTGACGGGAACGTGTCCGGTACCGCCAGCGCCGCCGGCGTGGGTAATGCAGGCACCATCGAACTCAATCGGGAAACTGGACAAGCTGTTCTCGATCTCCGCCGGGACATCATCGCCGATCAGGCAGCCTTAAGAGCTGCCCAGTCGTATATCAAGAACGTGTGCCGTTAATGCGCGGTGACAGGCTGAGCGCTGGTCCAATCAGGCGTACAACACCAATGAAGTTAACGGGCGTTGGTTTTTCTTTTTCGGCCCCATCCTGCGTCTCTCATCGGAGACCGACTGTTTCGGTCCACCGAGGAGGCGTCAACTTCTACCGCTTGATCGGCCAGTGGCCGTAACTATCAGGTGACCATTATAGAAGTGCATCTCCTTTGGGTCGTTATCGGCTGTTTGGTAAACCGAGTAATGTCCACTAAGAAGGAAATGCCACTGAAGATGACGTGATGTACTTCGGATCGATGAATCAGTTTGCAGATCGCGGAGCAGGCCAGGCCCAGGATTCATTGCTTATTCCACCGGTATCAACGCACCCGGCGTTATCTCGCCATTACGCCCGATACGCATGCTGTGTCCAAATACGAATCCGGTCCTGAGCTTGCCGTCCAGCCGGTAAGGTACGGCCTGATTGGGCTTGCCGAGCATCCGCGCGACGTCCTTGAGATGTTCCCAAAGGTTGGTGCGGATCGGTATCGAGAAATTGCGGTGGCTGTTGCCCTTGACCACAAACCAGTCGCTGTAGTCGCCATCTGCGATCAGGATGTCGTCGAGCAACACCTTGTAGCGCAGCCCGCGCACCAGCACGCTGGAGTCGTTGGGGTTGTCCACGCGAAAGCGCAGCTTCAAGTCCTGCTTGAGCAGCCTGGCCTTGACCACGTCGACTTTGAGAAGCTTGACGTCGAGGTCCTGGTTGCCACCGGTGATCAACGACGAACAGCCCGATAGTGTCAGCGCCATGAACAAGGCGACGACTCTGATTATGCTTGCCTGAAACATTGTTTTACTCCCGTCGGGCCTGAGTATAGCAAGTGGCCAGCCCGCGGGCACTCGCTGTTACATAAAGCCTGCGCCATACTGACGCCATGTGTCGAAGGAGTATTGACCCGTGAAGCTGTACGAAATTGTTTTTTCTGGACAATTGATACCGGGCGCGCAACTTGATCGGGTCAAGGCCAACCTGGCGAAACTGTTTCAGGCCGACGCCCAGCGCCTCACGCTGCTGTTTTCTGGTCGGCGATTGGTGCTCAAGAACATGCTCGATCAGGTGGGCGCCGAGAAGTATCGGTCCACTCTGGAGCGCGCTGGTGCGCTGGTGGAAGTCGTGGCGATGGCGGAGCAGGTCGCCCCCGAGACTGAAACGCAACAGGTCGAAATCGAAGAAGTCGAGCTCGCTCCACCACCGGATGAGCCGAACTGGACACGCCGGTCATCGTTATCTTCGGTGTCGACCCGTGCCGGGGAGGCAAAGCGGCTACTCACGACGAAGACCGAGCCGCGAGATGTGTACATGGCCGCATTTGTCGATGTCGAGGCACCGGACTTGAGCATTTCTGAGCTTGGGCAGGACGTACAGGACCCCAAGGCGGCGCCGGTCGCGCCTCGACTGGATCTGTCAGGTCTGAGCCTGGCGCCTGAGGGCAGCGACATGGGCCAGATCAAATCGGTCGAGCATGTGCTGATCCCGGATATTTCGCACATCAAACTTGTGTGATGAAACGCTGCCTGACTGAGCTCGATAGGGTTTCGAATGCGCTCAGGCCGCACGTATCCATAGGCGGCGAGATCACGCCATATAAGCCGAACAGCATTTCTTGAATTTCTGCTCGCTGCCACAAGGGCACGCATCGTTGCGTCCGGCCTTCAGTTGCACGGTCGGGTCGATGAAATACCAGCGCCCGTCGTTCTGAACAAACGCCGAACGCTCCCGGTGACTATGCTCTGCGACCGCGTCATGCCAGCGCGCCGTGAAGGTCACAAACGCGTGCTCCGGCTTGCCGCCCAACAACTCGGCACTCTCCACCTCAAGCCCCAGCCAGGTACTTTGCGCACTCCATTGGCTGATCGACTCACGGTCCAGGCTGTTTTTCTGGGCCGGCAGCGTCGTGTCGAGCAGGTAATCCACAAAGCCTAGGACGTAGGCACTGTAGCGCGAACGCATCAACGCCTCTGCGCATGGCGCGGGTGTGCCGGCATGATAGCGACCGCAGCAGCCGTCCGAAAGGTTGCCGCTGCCACAGGGACAAATTGCACTGCTCATGTTGCAGATCTCACCACCAGTACTTGCCAAAATTTTCCGGATTGGCCCAGAACTTCGCGTTCAGCCAGTCCGGTACTTGTTTGTATTCGCGAAGGTCGTAGGTGAAGAGTGTCAGCACCTGTCCGTCCCTGACGAAACGTTCGCTGGCCTGTAACGCCAGTGAGTAAAAGTCCGTGGTCTGCCATCCACACGCCTTCATATCGGCCAGCACGGCGATGCGACTGGCATTGAGGTTGCGGATCCCGCCCAGCAATTCCAGTCCTGCGCGTTTCGGCATGTGCTCCAGGCAATCAACGACCAGCGCCAGATCGAAACGCTGGGCAGCAATGTCTGCAGGCAGTGCACCCGGCGCCGCGTGCGTCAGTTCAGCATTCGGATGCGCGTCCTGAAAAGCTTGCAAGGCTGGAAAACCGCTGGCGCCGATCAACAGCAAACGCTTGGGCGCATAGCGGTCCAGGAGGGCGGCCAGCGCTTGTTGTGGCGTGCGGGTGGATACACTGTCGGTCATCGAAATCCCTCAATTAAGCCTGCAAGGTTAGCCTGCTGAATTCTGGTGGCCTAGTGCTTGAGCTTTTTAATTGCACGTTATGGCAACGCCTACGAAGTGCAGGCAAAAGGCTTTTTCTTAAAGAGCACGCCCGTCTACGTGCTTAAAACCCATCAAACGACCTGGATCGGATTGGCAAATGGAAGCTGCGGCGTCTTTACTGCATTTCAGTCGGATTTAGCCGATACCAAAGGAGAAGAACTGTATGAGCATGATTCGGACAGCGTTACCTCTGATTTTGGTTGCCAGTGTATTGACAGGCTGTGCTGGCTTGCAAAAGACCGACTGGCCTTTGTGTGCGGCAGGGGGTGCGCTCAGCGGTGCTGCCGTCGGGGCGTTCCAGTCCGCCTCCGTCGCGGCGGGGCTGGGTGGTGCGGTGGGTGTAATGGCGGGTGCTTATTGCTGGGCGCATGGTGATGGCGATGATGACGGCGACGGTGTGCTGAACAGCGTCGACAAATGCCCGAATACACCCAAAGGTACGCCGGTCGATGCCGCAGGCTGTCCGATCGTAGCGCCAGCTCCTGCGCCGGAGCCGGTGCCTGCTCCGGTTACGCTGCCTAAAGAAGAAGTGATCACCATTCGTGACGTGCATTTCGAGTTCAACAAGGCGACGTTGACGCCAGGCGACAAGCAGCAGTTGGATCGGGTGGTAACCAAACTGAAAGCTGAAGCGGCCAACGTTCAATTGCATGTCAGTGGACACACGGACAGCGTGGGCGGCGATGCCTATAACCAGAAGCTGTCTGAAAAACGTGCGCATTCGGTAACGGATTATCTGGTCAGCGCAGGTATTGCCCGCAGTGCGTTTGTCTCGGTGGAAGGGGATGGTGAGAGCCGTCCTGTCGCCGATAACAAAACGGCTGAAGGCCGTGCGTTGAACCGTCGTGTCGAGATCAAGATTAATCGCTGATCGACAGTTAAGCATTAGAGAAAGCCCCGGACTTTGCGTCGGGGTTTTCTTTTTCCCGAGCCAGATAGCCTCTCACCCGCATCGCCATCAAACCTGCGGCATTTGAAGTCATCCTCTGGCATAGTCGCTCCCGTCGCCGTACTGTGCGCAAAGCATTTTTTGCAGCACGGAAATAAAAAAACAGCAGGGGCGTGTCATGAAGTTGGTTTGGGGGTTAGGGAAAGTTTTGACGCTGGGGTTTTGGACAGTGGTGCTGGTCAATCAGACCGCTGTTCTGCCGGTGCCCTTCGATATGTTGATCAAACTGGCCGGCAGTCTGTTGCTGCTGACCCATGTAATGGAACTGCTTCTCTTCAACGGTAGCCTGCGGGGGCGTGCGCACCCTTGGCTTGATCGTATACAGATTCTGGTTTTCGGTATTTTCCACCTGCAATCCTTTGGTCGCCGCCAGGCGGAGGTTCACCATGCGTAACGTGTTACTAATGACGGCGGGCCTGCTGTCGGCGCTAAGCAGTCCTCTGATCATGGCCCAGAGCATCTCGGTGGAGTCGCATTCGCTGATGCGCCTGCCGAGCAACGCCAGCGTCATGCAGCTGGATCGTCTGGAAGTGGCCGATTACGGAACCCTGCTGATCCCGGCCGGTGTGACCGATGTGCGAGTCGGGCAGTTGGTCATGGGCCATGAGTCGCGAATCGCTATCGTGCCTGGCGCCGACACGCTCAATTTGCAGGTCAAACAGGGCGATCTGGGCAGTGGTGCTCAAATCACCGCACGTGGCGCGCCGGGCACTTTCGAGAAGGCGCCGTCGCCAGGACGCAGCCTCAACCTGCGGATCGAGGCGTTGAATGCCGACCTGCTGTCCATCGACGCCCGTGGCGGCGCGGGATCGCCCGGGTATGCGGGCCTGGACGGTGGCAATGGCCAGGAACCGGGTTGTACCTGGGGATCGGCAAGCCGTGGTTTCGATGGCGATAACGGCGCCAATGGCCATGAAGGCGCGCCCGGGGCACTGGTACGCCTGGAACTGCCACAAGCTTTCCCGGATGAACAGGTGAAGGTCAACGTGCAGGGCGGCGCCGGCGGGATTGGCGGGGAAGGCGGTCGCGGCGGCAAGGGCGGTGCGTCCAAAGGCTGTCTGGTGTATCGCGCTGATGGTGCCAAATCCGGCCGAGAGGGTGAAAAAGGCCAACCAGGTTCCGTTGGACCAGCAGGCTCTGTGAGCGTGCGCAAGTTGTAGGATCAAACTCTCATCTCTGTAGGAGCGAATTTATTCGCTAGAGGCCAAGGCAAGCGAGATACCTTCATCGCCTGCATGCCTTCGTGAATGAATTCACTCCTATAGAGTTCACCGCATGACTGGCAAGTACTTAAAACCCCGGCCGGGCGGCCGCAATCGCAATCACAGCGATCCCCACCAGCACGTTGACTCCCACCACTCGCCGGATCCCGGCAAGCGTTACTGCACCTTCAGCCCACTGCTCGGCTTCCACGGCTTTGCGCAATCGCGGCAGGTTCAGCGTTGAAACCCTCAGAAACAGGGCCACCATCACCACATACAGCCCGATCATCACCTGCACGTAACGTGGAGCAGTCTGGAAACCGCTGAAGTTGATGTTGATCATGCCGATTCCGGTCACCGGCAACAGGATCACCGCACACCACACCCAGACAAAAAAGCGTTGAAAAACCTGCAACCACAGCTTCAGTCGTGCCGGGCCCTCGAGTGCGGCGATGACCGCTGGTCGCAGGATCATCCATGAGAAAAACATCCCGCCTACCCATAAAACAGCGGCCAGTACATGCAGGACGTAGACAAAGGCTACAGGGGACATCGAGAACTCCGATCTGCGCAGAAAGAATTAGCGCGGTATGATAGCCGCCCGCTGCAACCACTGATAATTTATCCAGCGGTTTTTTCACCTGTAAATCCTGTGACGCCGAGCCAACGACCCAGCCCATGATCAGTACCGAACTCAAATCCCAGATTCAGGGCGCTTATTCGCGTTTCCTGGAAGCCAAAAGCCTCAAGCCTCGCTACGGCCAGCGTCTGATGATCGCCGAGGTAGCCAAGGTGCTGGGTGATATCGACACCGACGAAGAAGGCCGCCGCTCGGGCGACCCGGCGGTGGTCGCAGTGGAAGCGGGGACAGGTACCGGCAAGACCGTAGCCTATGCGATCGCCGCGATTCCGACCGCCAAGGCAGCGGGCAAGCGCCTGGTCATCGCCACGGCAACCGTCGCGCTGCAGGAGCAGATCGTCCACAAGGACCTGCCCGACCTGATGCGCAACAGTGGATTGAGTTTCACCTTCTCCCTGGCCAAAGGGCGCGGTCGTTACATGTGCCTGTCCAAACTCGACGTGCTGCTGCAGGAGGGTAACGCCCAGACCGCTACTGCCCAGTTGTTCGAGGAAGAAGGTTTCAAGATCGAGGTCGACGAGGCCAGTCAGAAGCTGTTCACCACCATGATCGAAAAACTTGCCGGCAACAAATGGGACGGCGACCGTGACAGCTGGCCTCAGGAACTGGCGGATCAGGACTGGGCGCGGCTGACCACCGATCACAGCCAGTGCACCAACCGACATTGTCCGAATTTTCAGCAATGCGCCTTCTATAGAGCTCGCGAAGGCATGGGAAAAGTCGATGTCATCGTCACCAACCACGACATGGTCCTCGCTGACCTGGCGCTGGGGGGCGGTGCTGTGCTGCCCGACCCGCGCGAGACGCTGTACGTGTTCGACGAAGGCCACCACCTGCCGGACAAGGCCATCGGTCATTTCGCGCATTTCAGTCGCCTGCGCTCAACCGCCGACTGGCTGGAGCAGACCGCCAAGAACCTCACTAAATTACTGGCCCAGCACCCGCTGCCCGGTGATCTGGGCAAATTGATCGAGCAAGTGCCGGAACTGGCCCGCGAAATCAAGACACAGCAGCAATTCATGTTCACTGCCTGCGAGCAATTGGCCGATTTCAAGGCCGGTGAGGACATGGAGGGGCGTGAGCGTCCGCGGCATCGTTTCGTTGGGGGCGTAGTGCCCGAACACATGCGCGAAATGGGCATCGAGTTGAAGAAAGGCTTTGCCCGGCTCGACGACCTCTTCACCCGCCTCACCGAGCTGCTCAAGGAAGGCATGGATGGCGAGGTCAATATCGGTATTGCCAGCCACCAGGCCGAAGAGTGGTATCCGCTGTTCGGCAGCCTGCTGGCCCGGGCACACGGCAATTGGGAGCTGTGGACCGCATTCACTGCCGAGGATCCGGAAAACAGCCCGCCCATGGCGCGCTGGCTGACCCTGGCCGACAGCGGCTCGTTGTTTGATATCGAAGTCAACGCCAGCCCGATCCTCGCGGCCGAGATGCTGCGTCGTAATCTGTGGAACGTGGCCTATGGCGCGCTGGTCACCTCTGCCACCCTGACTGCGCTGGGCAAATTCGACCGCTTTCGTATGCGCGCCGGCCTGCCCAAAGACGCGGTTACCGCAGTGGTGCCCAGCCCGTTCCATCACGCCGACGCCGGTGTACTGCGGGTGCCGGATCTTAAAGCCGACCCGCGCAATGCTGCCGAGCATACTGCGGCGATCATTCGCGAACTGCCGGGTTTGGTAGAAGGCTCAAGGGGCACGCTGGTGCTGTTCTCCTCGCGTAAACAGATGCAGGAAGTCTTTGACGGACTGGAGCGCGACTGGCGCAAGCGCGTGTTCATTCAGGGCAACCTGTCCAAACAGGAGACGCTCAACAAGCACAAGGCTCGGGTCGATGGCGGCGATGAAAGTGTGCTGTTCGGCCTTGCCAGCTTCGCTGAAGGTGTGGACCTGCCGGGTGCTTACTGCGAACACGTGGTCATTGCCAAGATCCCGTTTGCCGTGCCCGATGACCCGGTCGAGGCCGCGCTGGCCGAATGGATCGAAGCCCGGGGTGGCAATCCGTTCATGGAAATCGCTGTGCCCGATGCCTCGCTGCGTCTGATTCAAGCCTGTGGTCGGCTGCTGCGGACCGAGCAGGACCGCGGCACCATCACTCTGCTGGATCGGCGTGTGGTCACCCAGCGCTACGGCAAGGCGATCCTCAATGCTCTGCCGCCGTTTCGTCGGGAAATTTCCTGACACGTGCGGGGGATTAAATGCGGCCGATCAGGTCTTATCTGTCGCCGACTGATTTGATGCTGTCGAGTCAGTCATGGCCTCGTTGTGATCATGCTCACCCCACAGTGCACATATCGGTCAAACTGCATCTCATGCACCCGTTTTGCGGGAGTGAGCTTATTTGCGAAAGCGATGTTCGCCTCTCTTCAGATCATATATTGACCTGGGGGCGAGGTCCGCCGATGACCATGGAGCAACCGATCACATGATTCGCCGTTCATTGTCTGCCATCCTTGCCGTTGCCTGCGCAGGGCCCGTCCATGCCGCGCCCAACGGCCAGCAGACGCTGTTCAATTTCGTCCGGCCCGCCGATGTCGTACAGGTCACTATCCAGGACGCGAGCCTGCCTCAGGCCAATGCCGAGCAGACAGCCGAAGGTGAAGTGCTGCGTCGCGTGACATTCAATCCGGTTGCCAAACCCAACCTGCGGCTGTCGCCGCAATCGGGCGTCTGGGACTGGACGGGTGAAAGCGCAATGACCCTGCGCCTGCAAAGCGCGATGGACTGGGCCCTGACGCTGTATGTGCAAATCCAGAGCAGCGACGGCAAATCCCTCACCAGCCGCATCGACCTGCCCGCTGGCCCAGCGCAAACCCTGATTTTACCGCTCAAGGCCAGTTCCGCATTGAGCGAAGGCATGCGTGTGGGCCCGCCGATGCCATGGAACTATGAGGGCCAGCGTGTGTTGCTGGCTAATACCGACGGCGAGCTGGACGCCAGCCACGTGACGTCTGTCACGCTATCCATGGCGCAGCCCAACGTGCCGCAGAGCATTCTCATCGAGAAATTCGGTGTGCAGGAGGACGACACGATTCAAAAGGCTGCGTACAGCAATCTGCTTGACGGTTACGGCCAGTACACCCGCGGCAAATGGCCGGAAAAGATCACCAGCGACGATCAGCTCAAGGGTCTGGCGAGCAAGGAGCAACAGCAACTCAAGGCCTGGCTGAAGGATCGTCCGCCGCACGATAAATATGGCGGGCTGCTCAAGGGGCCGAACTTCGAAGCCAAAGGTTTCTTCCGCACCGAGAAGCGCGACGACCGCTGGTATCTGGTGACGCCGGAAGGTCATCCTTTTTATTCGCTGGGCGTTAACGCCATCGCCGCCGATGACAGCCAGACGTATGTCGAAGGTCGCGAATCGATGTTCGCCAGCCTGCCAGCCAGTGATGATTCGCTGGCGGCGTTTTACGGTTCCGGTGATGACAATCGCAACACCGGGGCCAACAAGGATCGGCAGTTCGATCAGGGCCGCTGGTTCGATTTCTATGGCGCCAACCTGCAGCGCACCTATGGTGTGGCCAAGTGCGTCGAAGTGGTAAGACCTGCACCTGCGGTGGATGAGGATGACGAGGCGGATGCGTCGGTAAGCGCCGCTACTGACGATCAGAAAACTTCCACCCCTCCGCCTGAAAAGCCAGCGGTACCGCCCCCCGCCGTTGAATGCAAGGCAGTGAGCTTCGACAGTAAGCGCTGGGTGGACCACACCCTGCAACGCCTTCAGGCCTGGGGCTTTAATACCATCGGCAACTGGAGCGAATCCGCTCTGGAAAACAAGGATCGGGTCCCTTATACGCTTCCACTGTCCATCGTTGGCGATTACGTCAGCATCAGCACTGGCCACGATTGGTGGGGCGGCATGCCTGATCCGTTCGATCCGCGCTTTGCCATGGCCACCGAGCGAGCAGTGGCCATTGCCGCCCGCGATCATCGGGACGATCCGTTTCTGATTGGCTATTTCGCCGACAATGAACTGGCGTGGGCGGCTCCTGGTGATGACCCGAAAGATCGTTACGCGTTGGCCTACGGCACTTTGAAACTGACCACGGATGTCCCGGCCAAGCGGGCTTTCCTCAAGCAACTGCGCGACAAGTACCGTAATCAGCAGGGGCTATCCAAAGCCTGGGGCATCGACTTACCGGCGTGGGAGTTGATGGAGGATCCGGGGTTCGAGCCGCCCTTGCCAAACCCCGAACACCCGGAGATTGAAAATGACCTCAAATACTTCCAGCGTGTGTTTGCCGAAACCTACTTCAAGACCATTTCCGATGCGTTGAAGTGGCACGCGCCGAACCATTTGCTGCTGGGCGGTCGCTTTGGTGTGAGTACGCCGGAAGCTATCGAGGCGTGCGCCAAATATTGTGATGTCCTGAGCTTCAATCTCTACACCCCCAAGCCGCAGGACGGCGTGGATTTCAGCAAACTGCGCGTGCTGGATAAACCGGTGCTGGTCAGTGAATTCCATTTCGGTTCGCGTGATCGCGGACCTTTCTGGGGTGGCGTCATGGAGGTGGCTCGTGAAGAAGACCGTGGTCCCGCTTACGCCAACTTCCTGAAGGGCGCTCTGTCGGAACCGTCCATCGTTGGCGTGCACTGGTTTCAGTATCTGGACCAGCCCGCGTCCGGTCGTATGCTTGACGGCGAAAACGGACACCTTGGGTTAGTGGGTATTACCGATGTGCCGTATCAGGGTTTCATTGATGCCGTGCGCAAGGCCAACGGGCAGGTGGGGGATGTGGTTGGCAATGTTGCTGCCAAAGCGCCCTGATTAACCAATCCGTTGTATGAGCGCGCTTGCCCGCTAAAGCGTCAGACCCGGTACATAAGCTTCTGCGGATAACTGGTTCGCGGCCAAGCGTATTCCTACAACCTGAATGGCTGCGGGAACGGTTTCCAAATCCGCCAATCGCTGGAACAATGCACGACATTTTTCAGCCCGTACCCGGAGAGCGATGCCGTGCAAATTCAAGGTCACTTCGAACTTCAATTTGAAGCCGTGCGCGAGGCATTTGCGGCCCTGTTCGACGATCCGCAAGAACGTGGCGCAGCCCTGTGCGTGCAGGTCGGCGGTCAGACCGTGCTTGACCTGTGGGCGGGGACTGCCGATAAGGACGGCGCAGAGGTTTGGCACAGCGACACTATCGCCAACCTGTTCTCTTGCACCAAGACATTCACGGCTGTCGCCGCCTTGCAACTGGTCAACGAGGGCAAACTGAATCTGGACGAGCCCGTCGCGCATCTGTGGCCCGAGTTTGCCGCCGCTGGCAAGCAGTCGATCACCTTGCGCCAGTTGCTGTGTCACCAGGCCGGTCTGCCGGCCATCCGCGACATGCTGCCCGCCGAGGCGCTTTACGACTGGCAAGCCATGACCGATGCGCTGGCTGCTCAAGCGCCTTGGTGGACGCCGGGGCAGGGTCATGGATACGCCGCTATCACCTATGGCTGGCTGGTCGGTGAAGTCATTCGCCGCGCTGATGGTCGTGGTCCGGGCGAGTCCATTGCCGCACGCATCTCCCGTCCGCTGGGCCTGGATTTCCATGTCGGCCTGGACGATGCGGAGTTCTACCGCGTGGCCCATATTGCTCGGGGCAAAGGCAAGGTCGGGGATGAAGCTGCCCAGCGTTTGTTGCAAGCCACACTGCACGAGCCCGCCTCCATGACCGCAAGGGCTTTTACCAACCCGCCATCGATCATGACCAGTACCAACAAACCGGAGTGGCGGCGCATGCAACAACCTGCCGCCAACGGTCACGGCAACGCCCGCAGCCTGGCTGGCTTCTACAGTGCACTGCTCGACGGCAGCCTGCTCGACGCCGAGTTGATCAACGAGATGACTCGCGAACACAGCCTCGGCCAGGACAAGACACTGCTCACCCAGACTCGTTTCGGTCTGGGCTGCATGCTTGACCAGCCTGCGGTGGGCAATGCGACGTTTGGATTGGGCGGGAAATCCTTCGGCCATCCAGGCGCAGGCGGTTCGGTGGGGTTCGCCGATCCCGACCGGGAGGTAGCGTTCGGTTTTGTGACCAACACGCTAGGCCCCTATGTCCTGATGGATCCTCGAGCACAGGGCCTGGTGCGGGTGCTTGGTGAGTGTTTGCAATAGGTATCGCTTATAAGTGCTTGTTCTACCGACTGTCAGGTAAATCGCCCATATCGGAACCGTAGAGCGGTTTCCTTTTCCAAAACGATGTTTATGCGTGTTATATGGGCGCTGCTTCGTTCATTTTCTGATCAATTATTTGTGTGAGTCACCCATGTCTGCCAATAAAAGTCTCGCCTTTGCCCTGTGCCTCGCCGTCACCGGCTGTGCACAAACCCCTCAGAATCAGTCGGCAAGCAACGATCATTGGTGGTCGTTCGGTGCCGGCAAAAGCACCGACGCTGCTGACAGGCCAGCGGCGGTCAAACCTGCTGTAAATCCGGCCGCTGCGGAAGTTGCCAAGACCGAAGCCGAAAGCGGTACGCATTGGTACTGGCCATTCGGTTCCGACCATGGCACGCCTGACAAGAAGCCTGAGCTTGCGGCCACTCAGCCGGCGGCCAAGCCTGCGGTGGCCAAAGCGGATGACGGCGGCAAGTGGTGGTGGCCTTTCGGCAACAGTGAAGCCAAAAAAGACGCAGCGCCTGTGGTGCCCAAGGTTGACCCAAAGGTCACCCAGGCCTGGCTCGACCAGTACGAGCCTAAAGTGCGTGAAGCAATCAAAGACAGCAAATTCCAGTTCGAACGCCGCGAAGACGTGCTGGTCGTGACAGCTCCGGTGGACAGCACGTTCAACCCGGATCGTCCGGAGATGCTGTTGCCGATCAACCTGGGTCCGATCACGCGCATGGCCAAGGTCGTTGAAGGCGATCAGAAAGCCGCGATTCTGGTTCTGGGCCACAGTGATGTTTCCAGCGATACCAATCTCAAGATCAGCCAGCAACGTGCGCAGTCGGTGGCCTCAATTTTTCGTCTGAGCGGCCTTGAGCGCAATCGTCTGAACCTGCGCGGTATGGGCGCCGTCATGCCCCGGGCGGCTGACGACAGCGCCGTAGGTCGAGCTCTGAATCGCCGAGTGGAAATCATCATGACGCCGCAGGACACCATGGTTGCGTTGATGGCCAGATACAACCTGCCACCTTCGCCAACCCTGGTCGCCGTGCAGCAAGCCAAGCCTGCCGTGACACCGGCTCCTGCCGCACCGGCCAAGTCGGCAGCACCAGCGAAGAAGGCTGCCCCTGCAAAAGCACCTGCCGCCAAAAAGGCTCCGGTGAAAAAAGCAGCGCCCGCCAAAGCCAAGGCGGTACCTGCCAAGACCGCGCCAGCCAAGGCGGCGACCAAGAAACCGGCCGCCAATGCCCAAGCGAACGCCAACTGAGGGTAATATCGGTGTCCCGCTCTCGGATACCGATTAAGGAAGGCAGTGATGAGCCAGCGTCTGGCTGATATGCGTCGTAACTACGCCCGCGAAGGTTTGGCCGAGGCGCAGGCGCCGGAACAACCCTTTGCGTTGTTCCATCAATGGTTCGACGAAGCGGTGAAAACCGAACAGGCGCCTGTCGAGGCCAATGCCATGACGCTTGCGACTGTCGACTCCGATGGTCGCCCTCACTGTCGGGTCCTGCTACTCAAGGGCCTCGATGCTCAGGGCTTCACCTTCTTCAGCAATTACCTGAGCGCCAAGGGGCAGCAGTTGCAAAACAGTCCCTTTGCGGCTATGACCTTTTTCTGGCCTACCCTTGAGCGTCAGGTGCGTATAGAAGGGAAGGTCGTCAGAGTCTCTCACGAGGAGTCCGACGCCTACTTTCAGGTCCGTCCGCTGGGTAGCCGTCTGGGGGCTTGGGCATCGCCGCAGAGCCAGGTGATCGCTGATCGTGCTGAACTCCAAGCCTTGCTCAAGGCGACCGAAGAGCGTTTCAGCGATACTCAGCCCGATTGCCCGGATCACTGGGGCGGCTACCGTCTGCTCCCGGACCGCATCGAATTCTGGCAAGGTCGCCCCAGCCGTCTTCATGACCGCCTGAACTATCGTCTGCTTGATGGACAGTGGACGCGCGAGCGTCTTGCGCCGTAACTTTTTGGCGGTTTGAGCGACGTTTCTTTGAATCTCTGCAGCGAATTTTCGTCCATACTGCGTAGACGCAGGCGGTTTCTGTATAGCGCCTGAATGAACGTAAATTATCGGTACAGGGTCGTGACACCGTTTGGTGACGCAGAGTCTAATGACTACCTGTTCCTCTGGAGGCAAATGTTATGCGTAAGTCTGTTCTGTTGGTTGCGTCGTTCACCGCCATGGCGTTGACCTTGGGCGGCTGTACTTCGAGCCTGACCGGCGACTCGTATTCCCGTGATGAAGCTCGCCAAGTGCAGACCGTGCGCCTGGGTACAATCGAATCGCTGCGTCCGGTGAAAATCGAGGGCACCAAAACACCGATCGGTGCCGGTGCCGGTGCGGTCGTAGGTGGTTTGGGTGGTAGCGCCATTGGTGGCGGACGCGGCAGTATCGTGACTGCGGTCATTGGTGCAGTTGCCGGCGGCTTGCTCGGATCGATGACCGAAGAAGGTCTGACGCGCACTCAGGGTGTGGAAATCACCGTGCGTGAAGACGACGGCAGCATGCGTGCGTATGTGCAGCAGGTTCAGGAAAACGAAGTTTTCCGCATCGGCGACCGTGTACGCGTCATGACAGTGAATGGCACCAGCCGCGTCACTCGCTGAATCACCTCCGAGTAGACTGAGCGGTTTGGATCTAATACCCGCTTTCACTAAAACGCCCCGATTTATCGGGGCGTTATTGTTTCCGGGTCAGCGGCTTCTCGCCGGTCACTTATGTTTGGCGGACGCTGATTTACGGCTCGCCATTGCGGTCACTCCATAGCCGATCAAGGCTGCCAGCACAGATCCGGTCAGGATGCCCATTCGGTCCATCCCTGCGTACTCGCTCTCTGCGGGGACGAAGGCTAGCGAGCCAACGAACAGGCTCATGGTGAAGCCAATCCCGCACAGGATCGACACGCCCATGACCTGACCCCAGTTAGCGCCTGCAGGCAGCGTCGCAAGGCCGGTCTTGATTGCCAGCCAGGTCAATCCGAATACGCCCAGCGTCTTGCCCAGCAGCAGTCCTGTCGCGATGCCCATCGGTACGTGATGGGTGAAACTCTGCAGAGTAACGCCGCTGAGCGATACCCCGGCGTTGGCAAAAGCGAACAGCGGCAGAATGCCGTAAGCGACCCAGGGGTGCAGGCCGTGCTCAAGTTGTTGCAAGGGCGAGGGTACGTCTTTGCCTGTCTTGAGGGGGATGCAGAACGCCAGGATTACGCCTGCGAGTGTGGCATGCACGCCGCTTTTGAGTACGCAAACCCATAACACCAGACCTACCAGCAGATACGGCGCAAGTTTCACCACACCCAGTCTGTTCATGGCAATCAATGTGGCTATCGACGTAGCCGCCAGTGCCAGTGACAGGTTGGACAGCTCGCCCGAGTAGAACAACGCGATAACGATGATCGCGCCCAGATCGTCGATGATAGCCAGCGTCATCAGGAACAGCTTGAGGGATACCGGTACGCGTTTGCCAAGGAGCGCCAGCACACCGAGCGCGAACGCAATGTCGGTCGCCATGGGAATGGCCCAGCCGCTCATCGCTGCGGGATCGTTTTTGTTCAGCGCCCAGAAAAGCAGCGCGGGCACCACCATGCCGCCGATAGCTGCGGCGCCGGGAAGCACGATCTGCGAGGGGCGGGACAGATGACCCTGAATGACTTCACGTTTGACTTCCAGGCCGATCAACAGGAAGAACAAAGCCATCAAGCCGTCGTTGATCCAGAGCAGTAACGGCTTGGCGATTTTCAGCGCGCCAATCTGTGCCACGACCGGCACGTCGAGCAGGCCGTTGTAAAGCCATGACAGGGGGGAGTTATTGACCAGCAGAGCCACCGCGGCCGCCGCGATCAGCAACAGACCGCCAGCCGCCTCCAGCTGGAAAAAACGCTTGAATGTATTGCGTACGGGCAAGGTCACTCTCCATGGACATGCGCAAGGGGAGCGACACCGTACCCTGTGTTCTTGTTTCTGAAAACAAAATTTATATTCGATTTTGTTATTAAAAATCGATGATAAACCTGTATACAGAACGTCTGCAATTATAGTTACAAAATTCTGCGGGGCTTATTCTACGGGGTGTGCAGGAGATTCGAATCTATCTTGTAGGAGTCGACCTGCTGCGCCCGCGACAGCAAGGCGGATCCTACAAGTTGAGCGTCACTCAGTAATCCCTAACATGCTCCTGGCGACTGCCTCTGCGATGCGAATCCCGTCGACTCCTGCCGAGAGGATTCCACCGGCATAGCCTGCACCTTCGCCTGCCGGAAACAGCCCCTTGACGTTCAGGCTCTGCATGTCGGCGTCGCGGGTGATGCGCAGCGGCGACGAGGTCCGGGTTTCGATACCGGTGAGCACTGCATCGTGCTGCGAGAAGCCTTTGATCTGCCGGTCGAACGCTGGCAACGCCTCACGAATCGCCTCGATAGCGAAGGCGGGAAGCGCATCGGCGAGGTCGGTCAGTTTCACGCCCGGCTTGTAGGAGGGCTCCACTGCCCCCAACTGTGTCGAGGCTTTGCCTGCGATGAAGTCGCCTACCAGCTGTGCAGGCGCATCGTAGCTTTCGCCACCCATGATGTAAGCATGCGATTCCAGCCGCTCCTGCAGCTCGATACCCGCAAGCGGGCTGCCGGGATAATCCTCGTCTGGCGTGATGCCGACCACGATGCCCGAGTTGGCGTTACGCTCGTTACGCGAATACTGGCTCATGCCATTGGTGACGACGCGGTTGGGCTCGGACGTCGCCGCCACCACCGTACCGCCAGGGCACATGCAGAAGCTGTAGACCGAGCGACCGTTTTTCGCGTGGTGCACCAGCTTGTAGTCGGCGGCACCCAGTTTCGGGTGACCGGCGTATTTGCCCAGGCGTGCACGGTCGATCAGCCCTTGCGGGTGCTCAATGCGCAAACCCACCGAGAACGGTTTGGCCTCCATGTATACGCCGCGGCCGTGAAGCATGCGGAAGGTGTCGCGGGCGCTGTGGCCCAGCGCCAGAATCACATGCCTGGAGTCGATCTGCTCGCCACTGTCGAGGACCACGCCCTGCAGTTGACCCTCCTCGATCAATACATCGGTGACGCGCTGCTGGAAGCGTACTTCGCCACCCAATGCTTCGATCTGCTGGCGCATGTTTTCAACCACGCCGGTCAGGCGGAACGTACCGATGTGCGGCTTGCTGACGTAGAGAATTTCCTCGGGGGCGCCGGCCTTGACGAACTCATGCAGGACCTTGCGACCGTGAAATTTCGGGTCTTTGATCTGGCTGTAGAGTTTGCCGTCGGAGAAGGTGCCTGCGCCGCCCTCGCCGAACTGCACGTTGGACTCAGGGTTGAGCACGCTTTTGCGCCATAAGCCCCAGGTATCTTTGGTGCGTTGACGCACTTCCTTGCCGCGTTCGAGGATGATCGGCTTGAAGCCCATCTGCGCCAGCAGCAGGCCGGCGAAAATGCCACACGGACCGAAACCGACCACCAGCGGGCGTTCGGCCAGATCGTCCGGGGCGTGGCCAACGACTTTGTAACTGACATCCGGCGCCGGGCCGACATGCTTGTCGTGGCTCAAGCGCTTGAGCAAAGCAGCTTCGTCGCGCACCTGAAAATCGATGGTGTAGATAAATTGCAGTTCGCTGGATTTCTTGCGCGCGTCGTAGCTGCGTTTGAATAGAGTGAAATCCAGCAGCTCGGCACTGTCGATGCCCAGCCGCTGCACGAGTGCAGGGCGCAGCTCTTCGTCCGCGTGGTCCAGCGACAGTTTGAGTTCGGTGATTCGTAACATTGAAAGGTCCGGTTTCGGGCCGCAGGGTCGGCCTGGTAGCGCTAAGAACCGGCGATTATAAGCTACATCGAGGGGCGAGCGGTGACCGGAGCGACGACGAAGCCACGCAGTGCCCGTTCAACCCTGCGCAGAACCGCTATGGAGCGAGCTTGCTTGCGAATGCGGGGGGCAGTCGAGTAAAAACCGGCTGCGATTACGCTTTCGAGCGGATGTTGTTGTGTGTGGCTGACGGCGCAAAACGATCAATCGTTACGCATCGCCCCAAAATACGCGCAGCCACGCTGAACCTTACCATTGACCCGCAGTTCGGCGGTCAGGTACTGCACCGAGCCATTGACCGGATCGACACAGCGCTGCGGGGCGACGTACAACTCCAGATGCTGGTTGTTGGCGTCGGTGATCAGATTGAAGCGGCCTTCGGGCATCTGCTCTTCCATATACGGCACCGCAAACGGCTCCTGGCCTTCACGCTCCAGGACCAGACCCTTGCCGCTGGCATTCAGGTTCCATTTCGGGCCGTTGCCGCTGGCGTGAATCGTCAAACGCTTGAAGTTCGGGTCTTCGCAAGCGCCGCTCGGACGCTCTACACGGTACAGCTGATACACATCAGCCTGGCCATCGCTGCCTTGCGCCCTGCTGGCGACGAAATTGCCGCGCACGTCGGCGAAGGCCTTGCCAGCACTGTCGACCACTGAAGCGGCTTCCTGCAGAACGCCGGTGTTGCCTTTGTCGGTTACGGCATAGCGGCGCTGCTCACTGCACGGCTGGAAGAACAATTTGCCAGCGTCGCCGCTCAAGATGCCCTGCATACGGATCATGCCTGCAGTGGATACTGTGCTGTCGGCAGATTTCGAGGGCAGCAACTGGCAGCCAGCGAAGAGGGGCAGCAGGGCGAACATCAGGACAGGGCGGGCAGCGAACATGAGGCGGTCTCCAGACAAGTGCCGCCACGTTACTCAGGCTTCTCATTCATCACAAGAGGTGATTAACCGACGTGGTAAGTCTGCCCGGTCTGCAGGCCTTCGACACTTTTCGCGTAGGCCAGGGCCACATTCGCTCCCGAAACCGGTTTGAAACCGCGGAAATACGTTGCGTAGCTGCCCATGGCTTCGACCAGGACGGTCGGGCTGACCGAGTTGACGCGCATGCCTCGCGGCATTTCGATGGCCGCTGCCCGTACGAACGCATCGATAGCCCCGTTGACCAGACTGGCAGATACTCCGCTGCGGATGGGATCGTGGCTGGTGATGCCTGTGGTGAAGGTGAAGGAGGCGCCATCGTTAGCGAACTCGCGGCCAATCAACAGCAGATTGACCTGGCCCATCAGCTTGTCGCGCAGACCCAATGCGAAGGCGTCTTCGGTCATCTCGCCCAGCGGCGCGAAAGTGACGTTGCCCGCAGCGCAGATCAACGCATCGAAAGGACCTGTTCGTTCGAACAGTTTGCGGATCGATGCGCTGTCACTAATATCGACGTGCTCGTCAGCACTGTTGCGGCCGATGCGCACGATGTCGTGGCGCGTCGCCAACTCCTTCTCGATCGCCGAGCCAATGGTGCCGCCGGCGCCAATCAATAGAATCTTCACGATGCAGTCCCTGGATGAGTGGATCAGGCGCTCAGTGTGAACCGCGTTTTCCCGCAGATAAATGGGCTAAACGGCAATCACGGTTTGTCGATAAGGAAACAATCATGAGCGAAATGGATGATCTGACCGCGTTTGCCATGCTGGTGCAAGCCAATAGCTTTACCTTGGCGGCACAATGGCTGGACACCAGTACAAGCCAGCTTTCCAAGCGCATCAGCAAGCTGGAAAAGAGTTTTGGCGTCACGCTGTTGCATCGCACGACCCGCAGCCTGACGTTGACTTCGGCCGGCGCGATTCTGCTGCCCGAGGCACGAGCTTTGCTGGCGCAGCGCGACCGGGTGCGCGACGCCATGGCCTGTCTGAGCGAGAGTCTGGTGGGGTGCGTGCGGATGACGGTGCCGGTGTCATTGGGCGAGACGTTCTTGGAAGGGCTGCTCGACGAGTTTGCCGCGCGGTATCCCCAGCTGCAGATGGAACTGGATTTGAACAATCAGTTCTGCGATATGCGCAGGGATGGCTTCGATCTGGGCATCCGTTCCAGCGTCGGCGTCGATGAGCGGCTGGTGGCCAAGCCGCTGCTCTCCCTGCAGGAGCTGACCTGCGCCAGTCCTGAATACCTCGCCGAGCACGGCACGCCGCATACGCCGGAGTCGCTGCGCGTGCATCGGTGCCTGCTGAACAGTCATTACGCCGGTCGCCAGACGTGGGTCTATCACCAGAGTCACGAGCTGAGCAGAGTCAACGTGCGGGGCACCTTTGCCAGCAACCACTATGGTCTTTTGAAAAAAGCGGCCCTGGTGGGGGCAGGGATCGCGCGATTGCCTTCGTACATGGTGCACAACGAACTCAATGACGGTCGGCTGGTGTGGCTGCTGCGTGATTACCAGACGCCGGTGTCGTCGCTGTTTCTGGTGCATCCGTTCGAAGGGCATCTGCCGAGACGAATCCAGGTGATGGCCGATTATCTGAGCGAGTGGTTCGAACGCAGCAACGCGGCGTTGCAGAAGCTTTGATGCGGGTGTTGAGGTCAGAAAGGGCGGCTTGGCAGCCCCACCGCATTCGCTGCCGTCGTCACCTCCGGCGTCTCCACAGGACTGGACTGTCCCCAAGAAGTTGGACATTAATTCCATTCTGGGGGTGTTCACATGATCAAGTATTCCGACCCGTAACCTCCGGCGCCTCACACAAGCTTGGAGTCACGCCGAAGACGGGTGACCAACTCCTGCAGTGCTGAGTCAGTCAGGGCTATTTGGAGTGCTATCTACCCTGTGGGAGACGCCGGAGGTGACGACGGCAGCGAGGGCAGTGGGTCAGCCACACATAAACTCACTGACCCACCGCTGTCACGGCAAGCGCACACCTACAAGTGAGCGCCACCATTAACCACCCAGATACGCATCCCGCACTTTCGGATCGACCAGCAGTTCTGCGCCAGAGCCCTGCATCACCACTCGACCATTCTCCAGCACGTAGGCACGGTCGGCGATTTTCAGGGCCTGATTGGCATTCTGCTCGACCAGAAACACGGTCACACCGTCGCGGCGCAGCTGTTCGACGATTTCGAAAATCTGCTGAATGATGATCGGCGCCAGGCCCAGAGAAGGCTCGTCGAGCAGCAGCAGCTTGGGCTTGCTCATCAGCGCGCGGCCGATAGCAAGCATTTGCTGTTCGCCGCCGGACATGGTGCCGCCGCGCTGGTTGAAGCGTTCTTTCAGGCGCGGGAACAGCTCCAGCACCTTGTCCATCTGCTCCTGATAATCACCCTTGTCGGTGAAGAACCCGCCCATGGCCAGGTTTTCTTCCACGGTCAGGCGGGCAAACACGCGGCGGCCTTCCGGCACGACCGCGATGCTCTTGCGCATGATCACCGAAGACTCCAGCCCCACCAGCTCCTCACCCATGTAGCGAATGCTGCCGCCGTGGGCCCGGGGCGAACCGCACAGAGTCATCAGCAGGGTGGATTTGCCCGCACCGTTAGCGCCGATCAGGGTGACGATCTCACCCTGTTGCACATCGATGCTGACCGCGTGCAGCGCCTGGATCTTGCCGTAAAAGGTGGAAACGTTGTCGAACTGCAGCATTTACGCTTCCCCCAGGTAGGCTTTGATCACTTCAGGATTGTCACGGATCTGCTCGGGCGTGCCATCAGCCAGAGGCGTGCCCTGGTTGATCACCACGATGTGGTCGGAAATGCTCATGACCAGCTTCATGTCGTGCTCGATGAGCAACACCGTGGCGTTGTATTCATTGCGCAGCACGCCGATCAGCGCCTTGAGGTCTTCGGTCTCCTTGGGGTTCAGGCCTGCCGCCGGCTCGTCGAGCATGAGAATGCGCGGGCGCGTCATCATGCATCGGGCGATTTCCAGACGGCGTTGCTGACCATAGGCCAGGGTGCCGGCGGGGCGGTTGGCGAAGGCTTTGAGGTCAACCGCTTCGAGCCAGTGCTCGGCGTAATCCATGGCTTCGCGCTCGCTTTTGCGATACGACGGGGTCTTGAACAGGCCAGACAGGAAGTGGGTGTTCAAGTGACGATGCTGGGCCACCAGCAGGTTCTCCATCGCCGTCATTTCCTTGAACAGACGCACATTCTGGAAGGTCCGCACCACGCCCTTGCGGGCGATCTGGTGACCGGCCAGACCCTGAATCGGCTCGCCATCCAACAAGATGGTGCCCGAGGTCGGCCTGTAGAAACCCGTGAGGCAGTTGAACACGGTGGTCTTGCCGGCGCCGTTGGGGCCGATCATCGACACCACCTGTTTTTCGTTGACGGTCAGACCCACGCCATTGACCGCCAGCAGGCCGCCAAAGCGCATGCACAAGCCCGAGGCTTGCAGAAGTGGACGGCTCATCAGCGCTCCCCCTTGAGTTTCATGACGGGACGCTGCATGGGCAGGAAGCCCTGAGGACGCCAGATCATCATCAGCACCATCAAGGCGCCGAAGCCCAGCATGCGGTATTCGCTGAACTCCCGAAGCAGTTCAGGCAGCAGGATCATCACGATCGCCGCGAGAATCACGCCCAACTGCGAACCCATGCCGCCCAGCACCACGATAGCGAGAATGATTGCCGACTCCAGGAAGGTAAACGATTCCGGGGTGATCAAGCCTTGGCGCGCGGCGAAGAAGCTCCCGGCGAAACCGGCGAACGCGGCGCCCAATGTGAAGGCCGAAAGCTTGATGATCGTCGGATTCAGGCCCAGTGCACGGCAGGCGATTTCATCCTCACGCAGCGCTTCCCACGCACGACCGATCGGCATGCGTAGCAGACGGTTGATCACGAACAACGCCAGCAGCGCCAGCAGCAGGGCAACCAGGTAAAGGAAGATCACCTTGTTGATGGAGTTGTATTGCAGGCCGAAATACTCGTGGAAGGTCTGCATGCCTTCAGCTGCCTTGCGTTCGAAGGTCAGGCCGAACAGCGTCGGTTTTTCGATGTTGCTGATGCCGTTCGGACCGCCGGTGATGTCGGTCAGATTGCGCAGGAACAGGCGAATGATTTCCCCGAAGCCCAGGGTCACGATCGCCAGGTAGTCACCGCGCAGGCGCAGTACCGGAAAGCCCAGCAGGAAACCGAACGTGGCAGACGCCAGCCCGGCCAGCGGCAGGCAGATCCAGAAACCGAAGCCGAAGTAATGCTGCAACAGCGCATAGGTGTAGGCGCCGACGGCGTAGAAGCCGACATAACCCAGGTCCAGCAGGCCAGCCATGCCGACCACGATGTTCAAGCCCAAGCCCAGCATCACGTAGATCAGGATCAGCGTGGCGATGTCCACCGCGCCGCGTGAACCGAAGAATGGCCACACCAGCGCTGCAATAACCAGCGCGCCGAGGAACCAGCGCTGGGTCGATGGCAGGGTCAGAAAATGACTGGCCTTGTCCGACACCAGTTGTTTCTGCGGACGTGAACGCCACAGGGCGCTGATATGCTCGTTGAACAGCACGCGCAGGAACATCAGCAGGGCGGCGCCGAAAATCAGCAGCACGGTGGTGCTGCTTGCGCCGACGACCGCCAGATTGATACCGACGATATCGAGTTTCAGCCCGAGAATCGGGTAAGCGACGGCCAGCACCAGCACTGCGCTGAAGAGGGCCGATTTGAGATTCCTGGTCATACTTTTTCAACCTCCGGACGGCCGAGCAGGCCGGTTGGCCGGAACAACAACACCAAGACGAGCAGACCGAACGCCACCACATCCTTGTACTGGTCGCCGAAGATATCGGCGCCGAATGCTTCGGCCACACCCAGCACCAGACCGCCGAGCATAGCGCCCGGGATACTGCCGATACCGCCCAGCACCGCTGCGGTGAAGGCCTTGATGCCGACCAGAAAACCGGCATTGGGGTTGATCACGCCGTATTGCATGCTCAGCAATACCGCGGCGACCGCTGCCAGTGCAGCGCCGATGACGAAGGTCAGGGCAATGATGTTGTTGGTATTGATGCCCAGCAGGTTGGCCATCTTGATGTCTTCGGCGCAGGCGCGACAGGCGCGACCCAGGCGGGAGCGGGAGATGAACCAGGTCAGACCAAGCATGGCCAGCACAGTGACGATGAAGATCAGGATCTGCATATACGAGATAACGACTTCATGGGTGCTGCCCGGGCCGAAGACGAAGTTGCCAGGGATCAGGTTGGGAATCGATTTATCTTTGGAGTCCTGCGCCAACAGCACGGTGTTCTGCAGGAATATCGACATACCGATGGCGGAAATCAGGGGGATCAGACGGTTGCTTCCGCGCAGCGGACGGTAGGCGACCCGTTCGATAGCGTAACCGTAGGCGCTGGTCACCACGATACTGGCGACGAACGCTGCGGTGATCAACAAGGGCAGGTTGTCCAGACCCAGCATGGTCAGCCCGGCCAGGGCGATGAACGCCACGTACGAACCGATCATGTACACCTCGCCGTGGGCGAAGTTGATCATGCCGATGATGCCGTAGACCATCGTGTAGCCGATGGCGATCAGGGCATACGTGCTACCAATGGTGAGGCCATTAACCAGCTGTTGGAAAAAATGATAGATGTCTATCTCAGGCATTGCCGCGCTCCTAAAAACCTTCTCGGCGTTTCACTGGTGAAGTCTTTTCCCGCTCGCGCGTCGTGATCTACGTCCGCGTCCGGCACGAGCCCAGTGGTTCACTGGTGCGGTTTCAAGATGTTCAGGGATCGGGATTCTTGTGAAATCCATCAGCCCGGCTAAAACAAAGCCCACTGCGGTTGCAGTGGGCTCAGGGGAAGCATGAAGGCTGCGATTACTTCACAGGGGCTTCAGTTTTGCTGCCATCTTTGTGCCAGGTGTAAACGACGAATTTGAAATCCTTGAGGTCACCCTTGGCGTCGAAAGAGAGGTCGCCGGTCGGGGTCTTGAAGGTCCCGGCATGAATGGCGGCAGCCACTTTGGCGGGGTCTTCGGACTTGGCGGCAGTGATGCCTGCGGCGATCACTTCAACTGCGGCGTAGGACGGGAATACGAAAGGACCGCTCGGGTCTTCTTTCTTCGCCTGGAACGCGGTGACCAGATCCTTGTTGGCTGGATCCTGGTCGAAGGATTTGGGCAGAGTCACCAGCAAACCTTCGGAGGCGTCCTGAGCGATTTGCGAGATAGAAGCGTTGCCCACGCCTTCCGGCCCCATGAAACCAGCTTTCAAGCCTTTTTCCTGTGCCTGGCGCAGGATCAGACCCAACTCAGGGTGGTAGCCGCCGTAATAGACGAAGTCGACGTTGGCTTGCTTGAGCTTGGCGATCAGCGAGGAAAAGTCCTTGTCGCCGGCGTTGATGCCCTCGAACAGGGCGACTTTCACGCCATCTTTTTCCAGCGTCTGTTTGACGGCAGTGGCGATGCCCTCACCGTATTGCTGTTTGTCGTGGATAACCGCAACGATTTTCGGCTTGACCTGTTTGACGATGTACTCGCCAGCTGCCGGTCCTTGAGCGCTGTCCAGACCAATAGTGCGGAACACCATCTTGTAGCCACGGGCAGTGATTTCCGGGCTGGTCGCAGCCGGGGTAATCATGATGATGCCTTCGTCTTCGTAGATGTCAGACGCCGGCTGGGTAGAACTGGAGCACAGGTGGCCGACCACGAATTTCACACCGTCGTTGACCACTTTGTTGGCGACCGCAACCGCTTGTTTCGGGTCGCAAGCGTCGTCGTAATCAACGGCTTCGAGTTTCTTGCCATCCACGCCGCCTTTGGCATTGATTTGCTCGATGGCCATTTTGGCACCGCTGAACTGCATGTCGCCGTACTGGGCCACGGCGCCGGTTTTAGGGCCGGCGATGCCGATCTTGATGGTGTCAGCTGCGAACGAATGGCTGGCGACCCCCGCCAGGACCAGCGCGGCAAACAACTTGGAAATCTGGTTAATACCCTTCGTCATGATGCTCCACTCTTGCGTTTGTAATTTTTATAATCCTGCCGGCCAAGGCTGCAGGACCGTGTTGATCTGGCCAGCCCGCCGCAACTGTACCGGAACAGTTTAGAGCGCCGGTGAAGCGCTTGGATAGCTGGCTGCGGGGGGCGAACGCCACACGTGTCGCTTAATCGAAAGAAAGATACACAATCAGCCCGCGCGACTCTGGTGGGATGCCACCTCATTCGCCTGCGTGAAGTGCACTGCAATCAATCACTTGAATCCGGGTTTGAACGACGGGAAGGCAGCGGTATCATTGCGCCGATTTTCCAGACGGTGAAACCCATGAAGCAAGAACCTAGCACCCTCTATGCCAAGCTGCTTGGAGAGACCGCCTCGATCACCTGGAATGAATTGCAATCCTTCTTTGCCAAGGGTGCCCTGTTGTGGGTCGAGCCGTCGCAGGATTTGATCATGGTCGCGCAGGCTTTTGCAGAAAACGCCGACGACAGGGTCGCTTCGTGGCTCGAGACGGCAGAAGTGGGCAGGGTCTCTGAATCGAAGGCTATGGACCTGCTGGAGCGCGATCCTCCGTTATGGGCAGTGGTGGTTGCACCTTGGGTATTGATCCAGGAGAGGGCATAACCCAATGGCGCGTTCCATTTTGGTGCATCGGATAGTGGCAAAGTGGGTAGGCCGGTAACTCACGCTGAGTGGCCGGTAGCAAAAAACCACGTTTTAGTCGGCACCCAAGGTGCAATCCGGCAGTGCCGGTCTGGTGGCGAACGGGGTATAGCAGAGGCCGATATTGACGATTGACCCCGGGGGTTTAGAGGGGCGCAGTGGGATCGTGTTGCCTTAGCGCTATGGACGTGTTCGAAAACGATCGGCGCGGGAGTGGCTTGCATCACGGCGTCCATACGGCGTGATCGTCTCCACCGCGCTCGTTTCCACCGCCTCCAGCAGGTTGACCGGTGGCCACAACTCGGAAGGTTTACGTCGATTGAGTTGCTCAACCAGCGGTTTCAGCGCCTCCAGCGGTGCTGGCTTGCTGAACAGATAGCCTTGAGCGTAATCGCAGCCGTATTCGCTGAGAAACTCCAGCTGGGCTGGCGTTTCCACGCCCTCCGTCACGACCTTCAAATGCAGCGTATGAGCCATGACGATGATGGCCTGGACGATTTCCATGTCCTGGGGCGATTCGGGAATGTCGATTATGAAGGATCGGTCGATTTTGACGGTGTCCAGCGGTAAACGTTTGAGATAAGCCAGTGACGAATAGCCCGTCCCGAAATCGTCGATGGACAGGGCCACCCCCAGTTTGCGGATTTCGTTGAGCAATAGCACCGTGTTGCTGATGTTGCCCATCAGGGCATTTTCGGTGACCTCCAGTTCCAGTCGCTGCGCTGGCACCCCGGCGTCCTTGAGTGCGGTGTCCATTTCCTGAGCCAACTCTTCACGGGCAAGATTCAGCGCAGAACAGTTTACGGTGATGATGAGCTTCTCGAAACCATCGTCCACGAGCATGGCCAGGTCCATGCACGCCCGACGCAAGACCCAGTTGTCCAGTTCGGCAATCAGGCCGTTGGTTTCAGCGATGGTAATGAAACGGTCCGGCGTGAGCAGCCCGTGGACGGGATGCCGCCAGCGCACCAGGGCTTCAAGCTTGGCAACGTGTCCGGTGCGCAGATCGACGATAGGTTGGTAGAAAAGCTCCAGGCCTTGTCTGTCGATCAATGCGTTGCGCAATTGCTCCTCCAGATGCAGTTCCAGACTCGCCTTGTTTTTCAGTGCCTCGTTGAAAAAGTGCAGCGTGTTGCGACCGTTGCCTTTGGATTGATACAGAGCGAGGTCGGCGTTTTTCAACAGTTCTTCACAGGTGTCGCCATCGTGCGGATAAACGCTGACACCGATGCTGGTGGTCATGACCATGCTCCGACCCGCCAGGGCGATCGGGTCTTTCATTTTGGCCATCACCCGCTGGGCCATATGGCGAGCTTCTTCGACGTTACGCAAAGCAATCAGAATGCAGAATTCGTCACCTCCGAAGCGCGCAACCACATCGTTGACACGGGTGGCGCCACGAATACGATCGGCAATGACCTTCAACAGTTCGTCACCCGCATCATGACCAAGGCTGTCGTTAATGCGCTTGAAGTGGTCCACGTCGAGAAACATCACGGCCAGCATGCCGTTTGCCAGCTTCTGTTCCATCAGGCGCTCGGCGAAGATCTGGTTGAAACCGCGACGATTGATCAGATTGGTCAGGGCGTCGTAGTGCGCCACTTTCTGAAGGGAAACACGCGCCTGATCGAGTTGGCTGAGCAAGGCGTTGACCCGGCGCAGGTCGTGTTCTTTGGCCTGAAGCTTTTTGTCCGCCAGTGCCGCGCTGACGCTACCGGCGATGATCAACATCACGATCAGCGCGATGGTCAGGCTCAGTTGCAGACTGTTTTCGGTGGAGTGCATACGCATCGGGGTGCCTTCCGGGACCATCAGGTGCAGCGCCCACATGCCCATGAAGTGCGTGCTGACAATGCCCAGGCCCATCACCAGGCTCGCGCCGTACTTGATCAGCTGATGGAACATTCCGCTGCCGTGGCGCAACTTTATCGCCAGAACCAATGCGGCCAGACTGCTGATAATGGCGATGACGATGGAGGCGGCGAAGCGAAAGGGTTCATAGTATTGCGTGGCGCTCGAGCCCATGGCCGACATGCCGAGGTAGTGCATGGCCGCAATGCCCAGACCAATGCACAGCGACGCAATCAGGTATTGCCCCGGGCGAAGCAGGGGGTGACTGAGCGCTTGCATGGCCACCGTGCCTGAAATCAGAGCGATGACCAGCGAGGCAATGGTGACAGGGATGTCGTAGTGCATGTCCAGAGGGGCCTGGAACGACAACATGCTGATGAAGTGCATGGCCCAGATGCCCACGGCCAGACACAAGGCGCCGAGTACACGCCAGCGCAGTCTGGCGTTGACGCTGTCGACGTGTCCGACACGCTCGGCAATGTCCAGCGTTGCGAAGCTGGCGGCACACGCTACTAGATAGGCCAGCGCGACCAGAAACGGGTTATGGCCGCAGTCCAGCAACACCTGGCCATTGCCCGGTGTGGGCATAGAGGATAAAAAATGCAGACCCAGCCAATCCATTCGCACGCTCCATGACCACTGCTGGAGATATTTCAGTCTGGGTGACTAATGGCACTTTGGAATGATTATAGAGGTGGTTTAATTTTAAACATCACTTAAAAGACGGACGTACCAACTATTTCGCCATAAGGGTAATGGCAAAAAGTTCTAAGCAGCCTGGCATGAGGCCAGGGGCGGGGGATGGGTTGGCGTTTGCTGTTCTATATCGACTGAGCGTCGAAGAGCAAGTGTGGCCCGGGCTGATCAGCGCTAAAAGAGCCGGTGGTGCTGAGCTTGCATCACGGCGATGTGGGTTCAACCGCTGAGTTTTCCGCGGTTGAACCGGCCATTCGTGGGCAAGCTCACTTCCACCCATCACCGTCCACCGGGAGATGGACGGTCGGATGGTTGAGGCGTTAACCGGCGACCAGCACCCGAATCGCTTCCAGACGCAAGGCAGCCTTTTCCAGCATCGCCAGCCCTTGTTGGCGCAGTTCGCGCAGGGCGGTGATTTCACTGTCGCGCACAGTCGGGTTAACCGCTTGCAGGGCTGTCAGGCGCGCCAATTCTTCATCGGTGTCTGCTGCCAGACGACGTTGCGCTTGGGCCACACGCTCAGCGTGCTTGGGCGCGATCTTGCCTTCAGCAGCGTTGATCTGCGGATTCAACACATCACGCTGAGCCTGGATGAATTTGTTGGCGCTGGCACGCGGCACGCTTTCCAGCTGATCGTTCAGGGTGGTGAACGAGACACGGCCCGACAGGTCGTTGCCATTGGCGTCCAGCAGGCAGCGCAAGGCGGCCGGTGGCAGATAGCGACCCAGTTGCAGCGAGCGCGGGGCCACTACTTCACTGACGTACAACAATTCAAGCAGTACGGTGCCAGGTTTCAGGGCCTTGTTCTTGATCAGCGCCACGGCGGTGTTGCCCATGGAACCGGACAGCACCAGATCCATGCCACCTTGCACCATTGGGTGCTCCCAGGTAATGAACTGCATGTCCTCGCGGGACAACGCCTGATTGCGGTCGTAGGTAATGGTCACGCCTTCGTCGTCGCCCAGTGGGAAGCTGGCGTCGAGCATCTTCTCGCTCGGCTTGAGGATCAGGGCGTTTTCCGAATGGTCTTCGCTGTCGATGCCGAACGCGTCGAACAGGGTTTCCATGTAGATCGGCAAGGCGAACTGATCATCCTGTTCGAGGATTGCCTCGACCAGCGCGTCGCCTTCACCAGCGCCGCCGGAGTTGAGTTCCAGCAGACGGTCGCGACCGGTATGCAGCTCCGTTTCCAGCCGCTGGCGCTCGGCACGCGCTTCGTTGACCAGGGCCTGCCAGTCGTCATCGTCACCACTCTCGAGCAGCGGCAACAGGCGCGGGCCGAATTGATGCTGCAGGGCGTTGCCGGTCGGGCAGGTGTTGAGGAAGGCGTTGAGCGCTTCGTGATACCACTGGAACAGGCGCTCCTGAGGGCTGGTTTCCAGATACGGTACATGCAGTTCGATGATGTGCTTCTGGCCGATACGGTCCAGACGACCGATGCGTTGTTCCAGCAGATCCGGGTGAGCGGGCAGGTCGAACAGCACCAGGTGATGGGAGAACTGGAAGTTGCGACCTTCACTGCCGATTTCCGAGCAGATCAGCACTTGGGCGCCGAATTCCTCATCAGCGAAGTATGCAGCCGCGCGGTCACGTTCCAGAATGTTCATGCCTTCATGGAACACGGTCGCCGGGATACCGGAGCGCACGCGCAGGGCGTCCTCCAGGTCCATTGCGGTTTCGGCGTGGGCGCAGATCACCAGCACCTTGACGCGCTTGAGCATCTTCAGCGTATCAATCAGCCAATCGACGCGCGGGTCGAAGCGCCACCAACGCTCTTCTTCGCTGGTCTCGCCCTGCGCCTGAAAGCTGACTTCCGGGTACAGATCAGCGTGCTCGCCAATAGGTAATTCCAGGTATTCGGCCGGGCAGGGCAGGGGATATTGATGCAGCTTGCGCTCCGGGAAGCCCTGCACGGCGGCGCGGGTATTGCGGAACAGCACGCGGCCGGTGCCATGACGGTCGAGCAACTCGCGGATCAGGCGGGCACTGGCTTCGGTATCGCCATCGGCGACGGCGCTCAGCAGGGCTTCGCCTTCGGCACCGAGGAAACCTTGAATAGTCTTGTGCGCTTCTGGCGACAGACGACCTTGATCGAGCAGCTCCTGAACGGCTTCGGCCACCGGACGATAGTTTTCGCTCTCGGCGCGGAAGGCATGCAGGTCGTGAAAACGGTTCGGATCGAGCAGGCGCAGGCGGGCGAAGTGGCTATCCTGACCCAGTTGTTCCGGGGTCGCGGTGAGTAGCAACACGCCCGGAATAACCTCAGCCAGTTGCTCGACCAGCGAGTATTCAGCGCTGGCCTTCTCTTCATGCCAGACCAGATGGTGAGCTTCATCGACTACCAGCAGGTCCCAGCCCGCCGCGAACAGCGCATCCTGGGCCTTTTCGTCTTCGACCAGCCACTCCAGCGAAACCAGCGCCAGTTGTGTGTCTTCAAAGGGGTTGCTGGCATCGCTCTCGATGAAACGCTCGGCGTCGAACAGTGCGACCTGCAGGTTGAAGCGGCGACGCATCTCGACCAGCCACTGGTGCTGCAGGTTTTCCGGCACCAGAATCAGCACGCGGCTGGCGCGGCCGGACAGTAACTGGCGATGGATGACCAGGCCTGCCTCGATGGTCTTGCCAAGGCCCACTTCATCGGCCAGCAAAACGCGCGGAGCGATACGGTCGGCGACTTCACGAGCAATGTGCAACTGGTGGGCGATAGGCTGGGCACGAACGCCGCCCAGGCCCCACAGCGAGGATTGCAACTGGCGGCTGGTGTGCTCCAGGGTGTGATAACGCAGGGAGAACCAGGCCAGCGGGTCGATCTGACCGGCGAACAGGCGGTCGCTGGCCAGACGGAACTGAATGAAGTTCGAGAGCTGGGTTTCCGGCAGGGTCACCTGCTGGTTCTGCGCGTTAAGACCGTGATAGACCAACAGACCATCGACGTCCTCGACTTCGCGGACGGTCATCTTCCAGTTTTCGAAATGGGTGATGGTGTCACCCGGCGAGAAGCGCACACGCGTGAGTGGGGCATTGCGCAATGCATACTGGCGGGTGTCGCCAGTGGCCGGATAGAGCACGGTCAACAAGCGGCCGTCCTGTGCCAGAACGGTGCCCAAACCCAGCTCGGCTTCGCTGTCGCTAATCCAGCGTTGCCCCGGTTGATACTGCTGCGCCATGCTGCCTGACTCCCGCCCTGAAAAAGCCGACTATGTTAACGGAACAAGCCGTCCAGGCCAAAGGTCTTGTGAACCTTGCCGTGTAAAAACAGATGGATAGTCGGGTCTGCAGCCTCATGCCGGCACTCATCGCGCAAAACACAGTCCAACGTTGCTCTTTATTACGGCTCAAGTCGACGAAACGGCAGCCGACAGCTTGTTAACAGGAGATCCATTACCATGCTGCCACCGTTGATCCCCTTGAGCGCGGCGCCTATTACTGCGCAGCAGGACCCGGTCAGACCCACGCCCGACATTGCGCCGGTAACGCCCGTGCAGCCGAGTTCCAGTGAAAGCACGATCGATAGGGGCGAGCGTGACCCCGAACAGGCGCAGTTGCTGCTGCGCGAAGAACAGCGCCGACAGCAAAGGCGTCGCCGTGACCGACGCGTCGCCGATCGCCACGCCGAGCCGGACGATGAGGGGGCAGAGGCGGATACCCAGCAAGCCTGGCAACAGGACCCATATCCTGGGCCAGCGATTGCGGGCGATTACCTCAACGCTGATAACACTGTGCCGGTGGTCCCCATCATCGATGATGAGCCGCGTCAGGGTTTGTGGGTGGACTTGAAGGTCTGAGAGCTGGTCAGCGCCTGCGCGATTGCGCATTATTGTCGCCATTGGGCATTCGAGAGCTGTACGCCATGAGCAATGACGAAAAACTGGTAGACCTGAGCGCTGAGCGCGCCAAGCGTGTTCACGACCTCAACGACAAGCGGCTCAACGAAGTGCGTCAGGCCTTTGAGCAAGCCATGCCGCTGGGCAAGGCGAAGAAGAAAAGCAAGAAACCGAAAAAACGCTAGATCCCTTTCTCCCCTGTCCCCACCGGTCAATGCACTGGCGTCTTTCTGGCGCGGGGCATTGACTTGGGTCAACACCTGCTTTTCCCTCTCTGGTTAATCTGCACCTATCGAACAGGGTCACAGCAGGGGGGATGATGGTTCTCGACCATGCGGTGATAGCCGGCGTCATGACGGTCATGCTGATGCTGAGTGGTTTTGCAGGGTTGGCGTTATTTAGCTGTAGAGACTCCCACAAGCGCGGTAAGGATTGAGTCTCCAATAAAAAGAGCACGCAAGGCATTTTGGGCGACTTCGGTTGCCCATTTTTTTTGGGCGCGTTTTGGCGTCTGGCGTCAGATTTGCGTTGAAGTGGGTAAGCCAATCGATTCTGTTGGTGCAGTGAGCTTTGGCAGTCACGCACCGTCCCCTGTGGGGGCGAATTTTATTCCCGAAAGCGATTCCAGTCGATAAGGCACTGTCAGCTGTACTGGCCTCTGGCGAATGAATTTGCTCCCCACCGCTGAGTTCAGCGTCAATATCCCTGCAAAAACTGCCCTGCCGCGACAAAGGAAACCATCTTAGCCAACAGTGATAGGCGGCAAGTCCGCCAGACTCACCGTCTGCTCCTTACGCGGTGCAAGAATCTCCGCTTCGCCATCAACGACCAGCTCATCCCTCTGATTGAAGACCCGGGTCGCAATCCGCACCCGAAACTTCGGCAGTTTTTCCAGGATTTCCAAACGCACGGTCAAGGTATCGCCAATCTTCACCGGCTTTTGAAAGGTCATCTGCTGACCCATATAAATCGTACCCGGCCCAGGCAACTCACAAGCCACTGCAGCACTGATCAACGCCCCGCTGAACATGCCATGGGCAATGCGATCCTTGAATATGGTTTTGGCCGCAAATTCTGCATCCAGGTGCACCGGGTTGCGATCACCTGACATCTCGGCGAACAGCTGGATATGACGCTCCTCAACCGTCTTGCTGTAAGTCGCGGTCTGGCCGACTTCGAGGGCTTCGTAAGGCGTATTGGTGACTTGAGTCATGCTGCGGTCCTGTGACTTGAAAATGAAAGTAAATAAGCTCAGCGGCTGACTGACTACTCGCTGCGCCGAGGCCTTGGCTCGGCCAGTGCTGCTTGGAACCAGGCGAGTAGATCACGGGTGACCTCGTCGCGGTTGATCTCGTTGAGAATTTCATGCCGTGCCTGCGGGTAGATATTCAGCGTAACGAGCGAATGATCCGTAGTCGTCAGAGCATCAGCGAGATCCTTGAGACGCTTGCCATCGCTCACCGGATCACATTCGCCGCCAATGATCAGCAGCGGCAGGCTTTTGTCGATCTGCGCAAGGTTGGACGTTTTGCTGATTTGCTGCAGGCCGCCCAGCATGTCCAGCCAGAATTGATTGGTGCAGCGAAAGCCGCATAGCGGGTCTTGGGCGTACTTGTCGACTTCTTCGGGGTCGCGACTCAACCAGTCAAATGACGTACGCGCTGGCTTGAATCTGTGGTTGAACGAGCCAAACGAAAGGAATTCGATAAGCGCGCTGCGCCCGGTCGGCCCCTGCCGCCAGCGTTCAATGCGTGCCACGAGGGCGGCGCTGCGGTACAACGAAACCGGCTGGAAATTCGAGCCACTGAGCACTGCACCCTGCAGGCTGGCGCCGTGATGCAGCAGATACGCTTGGGCGATGTAGCTGCCCATGCTGTGGCCCAGCAGGAACAGCGGCGCGCCCGGATGACGTTGAGCGATCGAAGCAGCGAGGCTGGCCAGATCACCCACTACCTTGTTCCAGCCATCCTCATCGGCGTAGTGCCCAAGCACGCCGTGGGCTGCGGTTTGACCGTGGCCGCGCTGGTCATGGGCATAGAGGGCGAAACCTGCCGCAGCCAATGCAGTGCCGAGCCGCTGATAACGCCCACTGTGTTCAGCCATGCCGTGGGACAGCATCACGACGGCCTTGATCGGGTCTCCATCGGTCAACGGCAGCCAGGCGTTCACCAGCAGGCGATTGTGATCGGATGTGTCCAGCCAAAAAGCGGTGTGTTTCATGGCGTTTCCCTGGCCTTGTATAAAATTGTCTCGAAAAAGCGCTGCACTGAAGGCGATTCAGCAGTGTATAGCCTTGCGGAATGACAGGCTGATCACCCACGAGATTCATACGAGTGATGAGGCCCGATGGCCTATTTGCCTTCTTGGGGTGAGCTGCTAACGTCCGGCAACCACCGTGCGCAGGCCGCGGGGCGAAATGCTCAGGTAAGAGGATAAGAACAACATGCAACCTGAATTCTGGAATGACAAGCGCCCGGCGGGTGTGAACGCCGAGGTCGACCTTCAGGCGTACACCTCGGTCGTCGAGGTTTTCGAGCGCAGCTGCAAGCAGTATGCGGATCGTCCGGCGTACAGCAACATGGGCGTGACGCTGACCTACGCCGAGCTTGAGCGGCACTCAGCGGCATTTGCCGGTTATCTGCAACAGCACACCCAGCTCAAACCGGGCGATCGCATCGCCGTGCAGATGCCCAACCTGATTCAGTACCCCATCGCCGTCTTCGGTGCCATGCGCGCCGGGTTGATCGTGGTCAACACCAACCCCCTGTACACCGCCCGCGAAATGCGTCATCAGTTCAAGGATTGCGGCGCTCGCGCGCTGGTGTACCTGAATGTCTTCGGCAAGAACGTAGAGGACGTTCTGCCGGATACCGATATTCAGTACCTGATCGAAGTAAAGATGGGCGACATGCAGTCTCCGGCCAAGGGTTGGCTGATCAACACGGTGGTCGCCAAAGTCAAGAAAATGGTCCCCGAGTACCACTTGCCCCAGGCCGTTTCTTTCAAAACTGTGCTCAAGCAAGGTCGGGGTGATCGTTTACAGCAGGTGCCGTTGGGGCTGGATGACATCGCCGTTCTGCAATACACCGGCGGGACAACCGGCTCGCCCAAGGGCGCGATGCTCACGCATGGCAACCTGGTGGCGAACATGCAGCAGGTCAACGCTTGCATGTCGCAGCACGGCCCGGACGGGGTGCCGATCTTCAAACAGGGCAATGAAATCATGGTGGCCCCGCTGCCGCTGTATCACATCTACGCCTTTACTTGTAACTGCATGTGCATGATGGTCAGCGGCAATCACAACGTGCTGATCACCAATCCGCGGGACATCGGCGGCTTCATCAAGGAGCTTAAGAGGTGGAAGTTCTCGGCGATGCTTGGCCTCAATACGCTGTTTGTCGCGTTGATGGATCACCCGGACTTCAAGCGTCTGGATTTCTCCAGTCTGCGTCTGACGAACTCGGGTGGCACCGCGCTGGTGAAAGCCACCGCCGAACGCTGGCTGCAACTCACCGGCAGTCCCATCGTCGAGGGCTATGGCCTGACTGAGACTTCGCCCGTGGCCACGGCCAATCCCTATGGCGATCAATCCAGGCTCGGCACCGTCGGCATGCCGGTGCCATGCACCACAGCAAAGGTGATCAGTGACGAGGGCATCGAACTACCACTGGGGGAGCGAGGCGAACTGTGCCTTAAAGGGCCGCAGATCATGCTCGGTTACTGGCACAAGCCCGAGGCCACCGCCGAGGTGCTGGACTGCGATGGCTGGCTGAAAACCGGTGATATTGCGGTGATCGACCCTGACGGCTTTATCCGCATCGTCGACCGTAAGAAAGACCTGATCATTGTCTCGGGTTTCAACGTTTATCCCAACGAGATCGAAGAGGTGGTTTCGCGCCACCCCAAAGTCGCCAACTGCGCGGTCATTGGTGTGCCTGACGAGCGCTCGGGGGAGGCGGTCAAGCTGTTCGTGGTGCCGCGGGATGCAGGCCTGAGCACCGAGGAACTGAAGGCTTACTGTAAACAGAACTTCACCGGTTACAAGGTCCCCAGGCACATCGTGCTGCGTGACTCGCTGCCGATGACCCCGGTGGGCAAGATACTGCGACGCGAGCTTCGTGATAGTGCCTGAGGATGGCTATATAGAAAGAAACGGCGTGTTGATCACGCCGTTTTTGCGTATGAGGCAAATGATTGCTGGCACTATTTCGATATTTAGGTTCATTGCTCTAAACATGACTGATACATATTCAAGAGTCATATTTATGACTGTAGGGGCTGCTTTTGCCTCTGGTCGGCCTTTGGCAAAGCTGCTACGCTCGGCCCGCTTTTTGTACTGTCGATAAGCAAAAAGCTGTCGCTACGAACATTCCAAACACAAGAAATCATCGCATCGAGCGGTGTGTAGAAACGCTGTCGCTGAGGAGTCGGCTTCCATGATTGAAAACTTCTGGAAGGATAAATATCCGTCTGGTATTGCTGCCGATATCGATCCGGACCAGTATCCGAACGTTCAGGCGGTATTGAAACAGTCCTGCGAGCGTTTCGCCAACAAACCTGCATTCAGCAACCTGGGCAAGACACTCACTTATGGTGAGATGTACGAATTGTCCGGGGCTTTCGCTGCCTACCTGCAGCAGCACACCGACCTGCAACCGGGCGACCGCATCGCCGTGCAGCTGCCCAACGTGCTGCAATACCCGGTTGCTGTATTCGGCGCCATTCGCGCTGGGTTGATCGTGGTCAACACCAACCCGCTGTACACCGCGCGGGAAATGGAACACCAATTCAACGACTCCGGTGCCAAGGCCCTGGTGTGCCTGGCGAACATGGCGCACCTGGCCGAGAAGGTCGTGCCCAGGACCGGCGTCAAGCACATCATCATCACCGAAGTCGCCGACCTGTTGCCGCCGCTCAAGCGTTTGCTGGTCAACAGCGTCATCAAATACGTGAAGAAGATGGTGCCGCCATTCCACCTGCCCAAGGCCGTCAAGTTCAATGAGGTCCTGGCCAGAGGTCACGGCTTGCCGGTCAATGACGCTGCCCCCACAGGCGAAGATGTCGCCGTACTGCAATACACCGGCGGCACCACAGGCGTGGCCAAGGGTGCGATGCTCACCCACCGCAACCTGATCGCCAACATGCTGCAGTGCAAGGCGCTGATGGGCTCCAACCTCGATGAGGGCTGCGAGATCCTGATCACGCCGTTGCCGCTGTATCACATCTATGCGTTCACCTTTCACTGCATGTCGATGATGCTGATCGGCAACCACAACATCCTGATCAGCAACCCGCGCGACCTGTCGGCGATGGTCAAGGAGCTGTCGAAGTGGAAGTTCAGCGGCTTCGTCGGCCTGAACACGCTGTTCGTCGCGCTGTGCAATAACGCTGATTTCCGTAATCTGGATTTCTCCTCGCTGAAAGTCACCCTGTCCGGCGGCATGGCCCTGCAACAGGCGGCTGCCGAACGCTGGAAGGAAGTGACCGGTTGTTCCATCTGCGAAGGCTACGGCATGACCGAAACCAGCCCGGTGGCCACCGTCAACCCGATCCAGAAGATTCAGATGGGCACCATTGGCATTCCGGTGCCCTCGACATTGTGCAAGACCATCAACGACGCAGGCGAAGAGCTGCCATTTGGCGAGGTGGGCGAGTTGTGCGTCAAGGGCCCGCAGGTCATGAAGGGTTATTGGCAGCGTCAGGAAGCCACCGACGAAATGCTCGACGCCGAAGGCTGGTTGAAGACCGGCGACATAGCGGTGATCCAGCCGGATGGCTATATGCGCATCGTCGACCGTAAAAAGGACATGATTCTGGTGTCTGGTTTCAATGTGTATCCGAACGAGCTGGAAGACGTGCTGGTGACCCTGCCGGGCGTGCTGCAATGCGCGGCCATTGGAGTGCCGGATGAGAAGTCGGGTGAGACGATCAAGATTTTCGTGGTGGTCAAACCGGGCATGACCCTGACCAAGGATCAGCTCATGGAGCACATGCGCGCCAACGTGACCGCCTACAAGGTGCCGCGCAGCGTGGAGTTCCGCGACGCTTTGCCGACCACCAACGTTGGCAAGATCCTGCGCCGCGAACTGCGTGATGAAGAGTTGAAGAAGCTGGCGCTGAGAAAACCGGCGTAAGCCTGCAGCAATCACACCAGACCCCGCCCTCGTGCGGGGTTTGTTATTTGCACCCCTTGATGATCATTCCCCACTCATGATCGTTCCGCCGCTCTGCGGGGCCTACTCATGGTGGCGCGGAGCGTCACGGGATGCGTCACCACGCGCAGCGTGGGAACGATCAGTAGACAGGGACCTGAGAGGTTCGCGTCTATCTGCACACATGCACCACCCCCACCAAATCTGCGACAATCCGCGCCCTGCATTCAGATTAGAAAAGACTTCGCGCCCTGATGACCGACGAATCGCCCTCCATCGACCCACTGTTCAAGAACCTCGACCACGCGATGATCAGTGATCGTCATCGCCTGCGTCGCCAGTTGCATGAACTGCGCAAGAAGCCCGACGAGGCGAAGCTGGCGCAGTGGGTCGAGCGTGTGCAGGCCTCGTGCGTCCGTGTGCTGAGTCGCGCGCAAAGCGTGCCGACCATGCGCTACGACGAAAACCTGCCCATTGCCGCCAAGCGCGACGAGATCAAAAAAGCGCTCCTGGAACATCAGGTCTTGATCATTGCCGGCGAAACCGGCTCGGGTAAAACCACCCAGCTGCCGAAGATCTGCCTGGAAATCGGTCGCGGGCAGCACGGTCTGATCGGCCACACCCAGCCGCGGCGGATCGCTGCGCGCAGCGTCGGTAGCCGGGTCGCCGAGGAAATCGGCACGCCGCTGGGCGGGCTCGTGGGTTATCAAGTGCGCTTTGAAGACCAGAGCGACGAAAATACCCTGATCAAGCTGATGACCGACGGCATCCTGCTGGCCGAAACCCAGCACGACCGTTTTCTTGAGCGCTACGACACGATCATCGTCGACGAAGCCCACGAACGCAGCCTGAACATCGACTTCCTGCTCGGCTATCTGAAAACCCTGCTGCCGCGTCGCCCGGACCTGAAAGTCATCATCACCTCGGCGACTATCGACCTTGAGCGCTTTTCCGAGCATTTCGACAAGGCGCCGGTTATTGAAGTCTCAGGGCGGACCTTCCCGGTGCAGACCTGGTACCGGCCGATGACGGCCCAGCAGGACGAAGAGGGCAACAGCGTCGAGGACGACCTGACCGTCGATCAGGCGATTCTCGCAACGCTCGATGAACTCGCTGCCCTGGAACGCAGCGAACGCAAATCCCCCGGGGACGTGCTGGTGTTCCTGCCTGGCGAGCGCGAGATTCGCGATGCCGCGGAAATGCTGCGCAAGGCTCAGCTCAAGCACACTGAAATCCTGCCGCTGTACGCGCGGCTGTCGCCTGCCGAACAGCAGCGGATTTTTCAGTCGCACCCAGGCCGGCGCGTGGTACTGGCGACCAACGTTGCCGAGACTTCCCTGACTGTGCCGGGCATTCGCTATGTGATCGACACCGGCACTGCACGAATCAGCCGCTACAGCTATCGCGCCAAGGTCCAGCGCCTGCCCGTCGAGGCGATTTCCCAGGCCAGCGCCAACCAGCGCAAAGGTCGTTGTGGCCGTGTCGAACCGGGGCTTTGCGTGAGGCTGTACAGCGAGGAGGATTTTCTCTCCCGCCCTGAATTCACCGATCCGGAAATCCTGCGCACCAACCTGGCGGCGGTCATCCTGCAGATGCTGCATCTGCGCTTGGGCGAGATTACCGATTTCCCGTTCATCGAGCCGCCGGATGGCAAGGCCATCAGCGACGGCTTCAACCTGCTGCAGGAGCTGTCAGCGGTCAACCGTGAGAACCAGTTGACCCCGCTGGGGCGTCAGCTGGCGCGCTTGCCGGTGGACCCGCGCATGGGCCGCATGCTGCTGGAGGCTGCGAAACAGGGCAGCCTGCAGGAAGTGCTGATCGTGGCCAGCGCCATGTCGATCCAGGATCCGCGCGAGCGTCCGCCGGACCGGCAGCAGGCCGCCGATCAGGCCCACGCACAATGGAAAGATCAGGATTCGGATTTCGCCGGGCTGGTCAATCTATGGCGCGGGTTCGAGGAACAGCGTCAGGCCCTCACGGCTAGCCCGCTGCGCAACTGGTGTCGGCGCAACTTCCTGAACTACCTGCGGCTGCGTGAATGGCGCGATTCCCATCGTCAATTGAGTTTGATCTGCCGCGACCTGCAACTGACGGTCAACAAGGATCCGGCCGACTTCCCGAAATTCCACAAGGCGGTGCTCTCGGGGCTGTTGAGCCAGATCGGACAAAAGACCGAAGAGGGCGATTACCTTGGCGCGCGGCAGCGGCGTTTCTGGGTGCACCCGTCCTCGGGTCTTGGCAGGAAGCGCCCCCAATGGATCATGGCCGCCGAGCTGGTTGAAACCACCAAGCTGTATGCGCGCATGGTCGCCAAGATCGAGCCGGACTGGATCGAGCCGCTGGCCGGGCACCTGATCAAGAAAAACCATTTCGAACCACATTGGGAGAAGAAGCGCGGCCAGGTCGTGGCTTTCGAGCAGATCACCTTGTTCGGCCTGATCGTGGTCGGACGTCGTCCGGTGCATTTCGGACCGATTGATCCGGTGGTTTCCCGCGAGTTCTTCATTCGTGAGGGGCTGGTGCGCGGCGAGATTCAGTCCCGCGCCAAATGCCTGAGTGCCAACACCAAACTGCTGGAGCAACTCGACGAACTGGAAGCCAAGGCCCGACGTCGCGACATTCTGGCGGATGAAGAAACCCTGTTCCGTTTCTACGACGAGCGCCTGCCTGCCGACATCCACCAGACTGCCACGTTCGACGCCTGGTATCGAATGGAGAGCCAGAAGAGCCCGCAATTGCTGATCATGCGCGAAGAAGATGTGCTCGCCCGTGAAGCCAGCGAAGTCACGGCCAATCAGTACCCCGACACCCTGCGTCTGGGCGAGTTGACACTGCCGCTGACCTACCACTTCGAACCCAATCATCCCCGTGACGGCGTGACCCTGCGCGTGCCGGCACCGTTGCTGCTGTCGCTGCCTGCCGAGCGTCTGGAGTGGCTGGTGCCGGGGCTGCTGGAGACCAAGTGCGTGGCGCTGGTGCGTAACCTGCCCAAGGCCTTGCGCAAGAACTTCGTGCCGGTGCCGGATTTCGTCAAGGCCGCGTTGCAGCGCATGGTTTTTGCCGAAGGCTCGTTGCCGCAGGCTTTGGGTCGTGAACTGCTGCGCATGACCGGAGCACGGGTCACCGACGAAGCCTGGGCCGAGGCTGCGCAGCAACTGGAAAGCCATCTGAAGATGAATCTGGAAGTGGTCGACGCCAACGGCAAGTTCCTCGGTGAAGGCCGGGAGCTGGACGAGTTGACTGCGCGGTTCGCCGAAGCCGGGCAGGCCGCCCTGGCGGTGCCGCAGTCGGCCAAGAGTCAACAGCCGGTGCAAGCCAAGGGCTTCGCTGCGGTGGCGCAGAAGACCCAACAACAGATCGCCGGATTCTCGATGACGGTGTATCCGGCCCTGGTGGAAGAGGGTGGCGTGGTCAAGGAAGGGCGTTTTTCGACTCAGACAGAAGCCGAGTATCAGCATCGTCGCGCCTTGCAGCGCTTGCTCCTGCAGCAACTGGCCGAGCCTGCGAAATTTCTGCGCAGCAAACTGCCTGGACAGACCGAGCTGGCCTTGCTGTACCGCGACATGGGCCGAGTCGATGCGTTGATCGAGGACATTCTGCTGGCGAGCCTGGACAGTTGCATTCTGGACGGTGAAGTCACGTTGCCACGCGATGGCGCGGGTCTCATGTCGCTGGCCGAACGCAAGCGTGGCAGTCTGACCGAGCAGGCTGAGCGGTTGGCGAAGCTGACGCTGGAAATCCTCAAGCTATGGCACGGGCTGCAAAAACGCTTCAAGGGCAAGATTGATCTGGCTCAGGCTGTGGCCTTGAACGACATCAAAGGGCAGTTGGGCAAGCTCGTGTACCCAGGCTTCGTCCGCGAAACCCCGCTCATGTGGCTCAAGGAGTTCCCGCGCTATTTGAAGGCCATCGAACTGCGTCTCGAAAAGCTGGGCAGTCAGGTGCAGAAGGACCGGGTCTGGAGCCTCGAATTGGGCAATCTATGGGTGCAGTACCAGACCCGCGCCGACAAACATGCACAGGAAGGCAAGCGCGATGCCGAACTGGTGGTTTACCGCTGGTGGCTGGAGGAATACCGCGTGTCACTGTTTGGCCAGCAACTGGGGACCAAGGTGCCGATATCCGACAAGCGTTTGAGCAAGCAGTGGAGCCAGGTCGAGGGGTAACAGACCGCAGTTTGAACTGATCACCGTACTCACCTGTGGGAACGAATTTATTCGCGAGTGGCCGTTGCAGACGACAGATACAGGCCGTCTGAAAGTCCGTATCGCGAATGAATGGGTACCCACAGCCGTTTCCGTTCAGTCCCAAGCCAAGGTATTCCGGCAGCTCGATAGCGCCAAATCCCGGCCGTTATGGCAAACTTCGCGGCCAAATCCCACGGCGCCGTACATCAGCACTGGGAAATTTTATCGTTGCATTGGTACTGTCGTTCCGGAAACGGCCAGCACCATGCTTACGCAGGCGCTTTGTCTGCCGGCATTAACAAGCTGCCGTCAATAATCAGAGAGGAACGACCGTGTACGATGTCGTGATCAGTGGCACAGGGCTCTACACCCCATCCAACAGCATTTCCAACGATGAACTGGTGCAGTCTTTCAACACCTGGGTCGCGCAGTTCAACGCTGAAAACGTTGCGGCCATCGAGGCTGGCGAGCTTCAGGCGCTGACCGAGTCCAATGCGGCCTTCATCGAGAAAGCCAGCGGGATCAAAAGCCGCTTCGTCATGGACAAGGACGGCATCCTCGACCCCCTGCGCATGAAGCCTCGCTTGCCGGAGCGTTCCAACGACGAATGGTCGATCCTCTGCCAGATGGGTGTCGCCGCAGCCGAACAGGCCTTGCAGCGGGCAGGCAAAACCGCTGCCGACATCGACGGCGTGATCGTCGCCTGCTCCAACCTGCAACGTGCTTATCCGGCGATTTCCATCGAAATTCAGTCGGCGCTGGGGATTCAGGGTTTTGGCTTTGACATGAACGTTGCCTGTTCCTCGGCGACCTTCGGGATTCAAACCGCCTGCAACAGCGTCAAGCTTGGTCAGGCCCGTGCATTGCTGGTGATCAGCCCGGAAATCTGCACTGCACACCTTAATTTCCGTGACCGCGACAGCCACTTCATCTTCGGCGATGCGGCGACGGCTGTGGTGGTCGAGCGTGCCGATCTTGCGACATCCGAATACCAGTTCGACATCGTCGGCACCAAGCTGCTGACTACGTTCTCCAATAACATTCGCAACAACTTCGGTTTCCTCAACCGCACCGCCGAAGAAGGCGAAGGGACGCCAGACAAACTGTTCGTGCAGGAAGGTCGCAAGGTGTTCCGCGATGTTTGTCCGATGGTCGCTGAGCTGGTTGGCGCGCATATGAACGAGAACAGCCTGAACGTCAGCGACGTGCAACGTTTCTGGCTGCATCAGGCCAACCTGAGCATGAATCACCTGATCGTGAAAAAACTGCTGGGCCGAGACGCCACCCTCGAAGAAGCGCCGGTGATTCTCGACCGTTATGCCAACACCAGTTCAGCGGGCTCGGTGATCGCTTTTCACACCTATCAGGACGATCTGCCAAAAGGCGCGTTGGGCGTACTCAGCTCGTTCGGGGCGGGGTATTCGATCGGTAGCGTGATTTTGCGCAAGAAGTGACATGACGCCAGCGCCTGCGATGGTTGGCGCTCAATCCATATACAATGGCCAGCCTCCGCGCAGGAGGCTGGCCATTTTATAAACCCGTCAGGCGTATCTCTGTAATGCCGGGTTGATCGCTACGGGCCCAAGCCCTGGATCAGACAGGCGTGCCGGGCTTGATGTCGAAGGCTTTCTGCACCAGCTCGGTTCGTTTTCCAAGACCCTCATTGCTTTTACGTGTCCAGGCAGCGTCCATCTGCTGGCGTTGCTGGGCGATGATTTCCTTGGGTTCGACATTTCGATAGCTGTCGATTTCGCCGGTGATCACACCGATGGTGGTCTCGAAAACCGGCTCCGGATCGTACTGCTCATGGGGAAACGCCAGTTTGCTGTAATCGAACAGACGCTGGGAGGGATCGTCCTGCCAGGTTTTCCAGGTCTCGAACATCCGATCATTGAAGCCGGTAAGGAATGGTCCCGGGTTGACCGTGGCGACGTCGACGCCAAATTCTTTCAGCTCCTGATTCATCGCTTCAGCGATGGCTTCGATGGCGTGCTTGGAGGACGCGTACGCGCCCGCGAACGGGTCGGTGGTCAGGCCTGCCACCGACGACATGAAGACAATCTTGCCTTTCTTCTTCGCCACCATCTTTTTGGCAATCAACTGGGTCAGCATCAACGGGCCGACGATGTTGACTTCATACTGACGGCGCAGGTTTTCTGCGGGAATGTCGACGGTCGATCCACCTTCGGAAATACCGGCATTGTTCAGCAATACATCCACATCCCACTCGGCGGCCTTGAGACGGTCGCCTTCATGGGTGACATCGAGCTTTTCAATGCGCAGTTTCACGCCACGACGCTTCGCTTCTTGCTCCAGTAAATGCACCTGCGCGACGATTTCTACGCCGGCGATAACGTCCAGCCCTTTTGCCGCCAGTCTTAACGAGACTTCGTGGCCGAATCCTGTGCCTGCGCCAGTTACGAGAATAGTCATGATGATTTCCTGTATGGAGGTGTGAAAGGGGTTAAAGCGCTGCGACCGCCGCTTCTGCCACGGCCTGGTCCTGGTCTGCGGTCCCGCCGCTGACGCCCACGGCGCCGACGAACGCGTCGCCGCTTTTAAGGGGGATGCCGCCGGCGAAGGTGATGATGCGGCCATCCACCGAGTTGGCGATGCCATAGAGCGATGCGCCCGGTTGCGCATCGGCCGCCAGGTCTTTGGTGGCTGTCTTGCAGGCAAGGCTGGTGAACGCCTTGTTGATCGAATGGGAAATGCTCGCCAGTTGCGCGCCGTCCATGCGCACATGGGCAACCAGGTTGCCGCCTGCGTCTACGACGGCCACGTTGCTGGGCGAACCTATCTGCGTGGCTTTGGCCTCGGCTGCATTGATGATGCGTTTAGCATCGGAAAGTGAGAGGGAGGCAAGGGTCAGCATTCAGGTACTCCTCTGTAGCGCGATTCTGATTCAGCTGAATCAATGTCTGCCTTTAAGGTGACCCCGTGAAAACCCACGTGTTCTGTTTTTTCTGCTATCGCGACCTTTTACCGCAGCCTGGCGGTGGCACCGTGCTTTGTTTGAGGAGGCCTGATTCAAGCCCTTAACCAGTTCCCTATGCCCGAAATACCAGGCTGCCGCAGACCTGTCGGAACGGATGATGGGGATCCGACACAGCGCGGCGGGCGGAAAGTCTGGGTTTTAGAGCCGGGGGGATCTGGAAACAGGCGCCAGTGTCACGGTCGTTTGTGACCAGATGATGTCTAAGTGTTGGCGTGGGGATGACGGGTGTGTCAATCAAAGTCTCGGGCTAGAGCCCTCGCAGCACACAGGCTATGTCAAATCGTTGCTGATGGGCGATACTCGCCACGCTTGCGGTATCGGAAGGGGATGGTGATGTCGTTACATCGTTTGGATAGTCTGTCGGCGCTGGCGCCGGCTGAGTGGGACGCGCTGATACCCGGCGACTCGCCTTTTCTGCGTCATGCATTCCTCAGTTCGCTGGAGGACAGCGGCAGTCTCGGGCCACATTCCGGCTGGCGCGCCGAGCATCTGCTGCACTATGAGGGCGACACGCTCATCGCCGCGCTGCCGAGCTATCGCAAGTGGCATTCCTACGGCGAGTACGTATTCGACCACGGCTGGGCCGATGCCTGCCGCCGCGCCGGGATCGACTACTACCCCAAGCTGTTGGTGGCGGTGCCGTTCAGTCCGGTGAGCGGGCCGCGTCTGCTGGCCAAAACGCCCCAAGACGGCCAGGCGCTGATTGCCTGCCTGCCCGGTTATGCCGAGACCGAGCAGCTGTCCAGCGTCCACGTCAATTTCACCGACTCTGCCACCGATGCTTTGTTGGCCGAACAACCGGGCTGGCTGCAACGCATCGGCTGTCAATACCACTGGCAGAATCGCGGCTATCGCGACTTTCAGGATTTTCTTGACGCCCTGAGTTCACGCAAGCGCAAGCAGATGCGCAAGGAGCGTGAGCAGGTGGCGGCGCAGGGTTTCGAGTTCCAATGGCTGGAAGGTCATGCGCTCAGCGAGGCGCATTGGGATTTTGTCTACGCCTGCTATTCCAATACCTATGAAGTTCGTGGCCAGACGCCGTACCTGACGCGCGAGTTCTTCAGCCTGCTGGCAGAGCGCATGCCCGAAGCCATTCGCGTGGCTATGGCCCGACAGGGTGGCCGGCCGGTGGCGATGGCGTTCAGTCTGATCGGGGGTGACAGTTTCTATGGCCGTTATTGGGGGTGTCTGGCCGAGTTTAATCGGCTGCATTTCGAAACCTGTTTTTATCAGGGCATGGATTACGCCATCGCCCACGGCTTCAAGCGCTTCGATGCGGGCGCCCAAGGTGAGCACAAGCTGATCCGGGGGTTCGAACCGGTCATCACCCACTCATGGCACTACCTGGCCCACCCCGGATTGCGCGAGGCAGTGGCAGATTTTCTTGAGCAGGAGAGGGCGGGGATTCTGGCCTACGCCGAAGAAGCGCGCGGCGCGTTGCCGTATCGGCAGAGCAATGACTGACGACCCTCACCTTTACGCAAATCACTGTGGGGTGCGCTTGCCACGAAGAGGTCAATGCATCCGCTCATCTCCAGCGGTTGAAATTTGGCCTTCGTGAGCAAGCTCACTCCACAGGTATTGCGTGAATCAACGATATCCGTTGAGGTCAGTCAGCGCTCCTACAAGGATTGCGGCGCAAGCGGATACTCTTCTGCCCCGACAAACCCCCCTGTCTGATGCGCCCATAGCCGCGCGTACAGGCCCTTATGGGCCAGCAACTCGGCATGGGTACCGCTCTCCGCGATGCGACCGTCCTCCAGTACCACCAGGCGGTCCATCCGCGCGATGGTCGAGAGGCGGTGGGCAATGGCGATCACCGTCTTGCCTTGCATCAGCGTTTCCAGGCTTTCCTGAATGGCCGCTTCCACTTCCGAGTCCAGCGCTGAAGTGGCTTCGTCCATGATCAGGATCGGCGCGTCCTTGAGCAGTACACGGGTAATTGCGATTCGCTGACGCTGACCGCCAGACAGTTTCACGCCGCGCTCGCCCACGTGAGCGTCCAGCCCTGTCCGGCCTTCCGAATCCGACAGCTGCGGGATGAACCCGTCGGCCCGTGCCTTGCGCATGGCTTCCCATAGTTCGGCATCGGTGGCGTCCGGCTTGCCATACAGCAGGTTGTCGCGAATCGAGCGGTGCAGCAGCGATGTGTCCTGGGTGATCATGCCGATGTGCGAGCGCAGGCTTTCCTGTGCGACGAGGGCGATATCCTGATCGTCGATCGTGATGCGCCCGCCCTGCACGTCATACAGACGCAGCAGCAGGTTCACCAGCGTCGATTTACCTGCACCGGACGGCCCGATCAGGCCGATCTTCTCCCCCGGTTTGATGTCCAGGTTCAGGCCATGAATCACGCCTTTGCCCTGGCCGTACTGGAATTGCAGGTTCTCGAATTTCACCTCGCCCTTGCTCACGGCCAGCTTCGGCGCAGCTTCACGGTCCGTAATGCCGACTGGCTGGGAAATGCTCTGCAGACCGTCTTGCACCATGCCGATGTTTTCGAAGATGCCGTTGACTACCCACATGATCCAGCCGGACATGTTGACGATACGAATGGCCAAGCCTGTCGCCAGGGCAATGGCGCCCACCGAGATCAGCGACTGCGTCCACAGCCACAGCGCAAGGCCGGTGGTCCAGACGATCAGAATCCCGTTGAGGGTGGTGATCACCGTGTCCATTTCAGTGATCACACGACCGGCGAGTTGGGTTTTTTCGGTCTGCTCGCTGATCGCTTCGCGGGCGTACTGCTGTTCTGAGTTGGTGTGGGCAAACAGCTTCAGGGTCGTGATGTTGGTATAGCCATCGACGATGCGCCCCATCAGCTTGGAACGCGCATCTGATGACACCACCGAGCGCGCCTTGACCCGTGGCACGAAGTACCAGAGTGCGAGGACGAACGCGACGATCCAGCTGATTAGCGGAATCATCAGGCGCCAGTCAGCTTCGGCAAACAGCACCAGGGCGCTGATCGAATAGATCAACACATGCCACAGGGCGTCCACCGATTGCACGGCCGAGTCGCGCAGCGCGTTGCCGGTCTGCACGATGCGCTGGGCGATGCGTCCGGCGAAGTCGTTCTGGAAGAAATTCACGCTCTGCTTGAGTACGTAGCTGTGATTCTGCCAGTTGATCATGCTGGTCATGCCGGGGCTGATGGTCTGATGCACCAGCAGATCATGCAGGCCGACGAAAATCGGCCGCAGGATCAGGGCCACGACCACCATCCAGGTCAGCTCGAAGGCATGCTCTTTGAAGAAATTGACGTTCGGCGTGCCCTGCGCCAGGTCAATGATGCGGCTTAGGTAATTGAACAGCGAGACTTCGATCAACGCCCCGATCAGGCCGACCACCAGCAGCGCCAGGAAACTCGGCCAGACCTGCCTGAGGTAATACACGTAGAAGGCCATGACCTGGTTGGGGGGCGCGGCGGTAGGCGCGTCGCGGAAGATATCGATCAGCTTTTCGAAACGGCGATAGAGCATTGGCAATGACGCCCACGCTTGAGCGGGCTCTCCTTTGTGCAGGACTTTGTTTCAGGACTTTCGGTGCATCCCCGGATCAGACCACATGTACACCCGATTGCTCACGCTGTTTCGGGCGTCCTGCCATTCAGACATGCAAAAGCCGGGCATATGCCCGGCTTTTTATGGACATAACGAGCTTAGTCCACGCGTTTGGCCGATTTGATCAGAATCGGGTCCACTGGCACGTTTTGCATCCCGTTCTTGGTACCCGTCCGGGAGTTGACGATGGTGTCGACCACATCCATGCCCTTGACCACCTTTCCGAATACCGCGTACCCGAAGTCACGACCGCCATGGTCGAGCATCTCGTTGTCCACGACGTTGATGAAGAACTGGCTGGTGGCCGAATTCACATCGGAAGTACGCGCCATGGCGACCGTCCCGCGCACGTTGTGCAGGCCGTTGTCCGCTTCGTTCTTGATCGGATCGTTGGTCGGCTTCTGCATCATCTGTGCCGTGAACCCGCCGCCCTGAACCATGAAGCCCGGGATCACGCGGTGGAAAATGGTGTTGCTGTAGAAATTACTGTCCACGTACTTGAGAAAGTTGGCGGTGCTGACCGGCGCTTTGTCCTGGTTCAGTTCGATTTCGATCTGGCCAAGACTGGTGTCCAGCAGGATGTGAGGCGCAGGAGCAGCCATCAGGTTGGAAGCGAATAACAGCGCGGCGGCAGAGAGAGCGATTTTTTTCAGCATGAGGGCGGAGTCCTGAAAAGAGATTTTCGACTGCAAAAAACAGGCGACAAGGGAAGCACGTTTGCAGGCTATTTGACAGTCCGTACGATGCAGATACGTCCGTTGGACTGACCTGCGACGAGTCAACCCGCTCCCGCAGGCGCTGCATTCGTGTGATCAGACCGCCATCTGCGGTGCCGCAAAAGGCACGTCCAGCGGCGCGGTGTCGAAACGCTGGATCAACTCGATGAGAATCTGCGTTGCAGGCCCCAGTGGTTTGTCCTTGCTGGCATAAAGATAGAACGTGGGGTTGCGACTGCCGCCCTTGTCCAGAGGCAACACCTTGAGCACGCCTTCCTTGAGTTCGCGCTCGATCAGGTGTCGAGGCAGCCAGGCAAAACCCAGCCCGCTGCTGACAAAGGTTGCGGCAGTCGCCAGACTGCCTACTGTCCAGCGTTGTTCGGCCCCCAGCCAACCGACATCGCGAGGCTGGTTGCGGCCCGAGTCGCGAATGACCACTTGCAACTGGCTTTCCAGATCCTGAAAGGTCAGCGCCCGCTGCATCTGGTGCAAAGCATGCTCGGGATGCGCAACGGCAATGAACTCCACCTTGCTCATTTCGGTGCCCAGGTAACCGGGAATATTGAAGCCGCTGATGGCCAGGTCCGCTACGCCGCCGAGCAGGACCTCTTCGACGCCGGACAGCACTTCTTCACGCAAGCGCACGCGGCAGCCGCGACTCTGCGGCATGAACGCCGTCAGCGCACGCACCAGACGTGCGTTGGGGTAGGCGGCGTCGACCACCAGGCGCACCTCCGCCTCCCAGCCTTGCTCCATGTGGTGCGCGAGGTCTTCCAGCTGACTGGCGTTCTTTACCAGTTGCCGTGAACGGCGCAGCAGTACCTCGCCCGCTTCGGTCAGCACCGCTTTGCGGCCGTCGATGCGCAGTAATGGCACGCCCAGCTGGTCCTGCATTCTGGCCACTGTATAGCTCACCGAAGACTGCGAGCGATGCAAGGCTTCGGCGGCCTGGGCAAAGCCGCCATGATCGACCACTGCCTGCAGGGTGCGCCATTGATCAAGGGTCACGCGGGGCGCTTTCATCGTTCGCTCCTGTTGTCCTATGCTGGCGGTCCGGCTAGAGACCGCCACATGAAAAGATTCTGTCGTGTGCTGCTGGCGGTGTTGCCCCTCAGCGCGTTGGCCTACCCCATCGATGCGGAAAGAGCCTAGTGCTCTTTTACCGAAGAAAACAGTTTATTAGATGTTTTGTAGCAGTTTGGCGTAGTTTTTAATCGATATAGCCGCGTTTCATCACCTTTTCATGAACGCCGGTGCACACCTTCGTGGACTTAATCCCCAGTTAATGCCACTGCGTGACGATGATCGCGTTCATCGAACCTCCTTTGGCACTTGAACCGCTCCTGAGTGCGCCGCCCGATAGACCCGCTTGATAGCGTCGGGTCATCGGGCTTTTTATTGGCTGACGTTCGGCATGCGCGCCGCAATCGCCGCACCAGAGGTCTCCAGCGCCGGCATCACTTGAGTCGATGTCTGATATCTACAGCCGTGGTTTTTCATCCGGGGCCCGGGCGGCTAGATTGGCCCCCACGACACCACTTACCCGTTTGATCGAATCAACGGATGTACTCATCGGAGATTGTGCTCATGAAAAGATCCATCGCATTCGGCTTCGCACTGTCGATCCTTGCAGCAGGTTCAGCGTTTGCCAGTTCTGCCAGGCATGATCAGCGCGCAGTTGCAGACGCCGCCACCGCGCTGAACGGCCAAGCGTCCAGCAAAGGCGTCGTCACACCTTTTCACAGCAAGGTGTCCGGCACGGTGATCGTTGCCGAAAACCGCAAGGAGTTCGGCTCGGGCTATCAGCGTTACTGATTACGCAAAGCTTGCACTGAACGTCAGAAGCCCGGCAAACGCCGGGCTTTCTTGTTTCACCTGACTCCAAACCCCACCCGCATATCCGAGCCGCTTGGTTGCTGATACAGGCTCAACCCAAACTCCGGCAACACGGCCAACAGGTAATCGAAAATGTCACCCTGAATCCGTTCGTAATCGGTCCAGGTGGTGGTGCGGGTAAAGCAATAGATCTCCAAGGGCACACCCTGAGCCGTGGCTTCCATTTGGCGCACCATACAGGTCATGTCCGGGTGCACGTCGGGATGGCTTTTCAGGTACGCCAGGGCATAGGCGCGAAAGGTGCCGAGATTGGTGATACGACGGCGGTTGGCCGACAATTGCGCGACGTTGCCTTGCGCTTCGTTCCAGGCTCTGAGTTCGGCTTGCTTGCGTCCCATGTAAGCGCTCAGCAGGTGCACCTGAGTGAGTTGCTGCTCTTCGGCTTCGGCAACGAAGCGCACGCCGCTGGCATCGATGAACAGACTGCGCTTGATGCGCCGACCTCCTGCCTGCTGCATCCCGCGCCAGTTCCTGAATGACTCTGACATCAGACGCCAGGTGGGGATGGAGACGATGGTCTTGTCGAAGTTCTGTACTTTGACCGTGTGCAGCGTGATGTCCACCACATCGCCGTCAGCCCCCACCTGAGGCATTTCGATCCAGTCGCCGACACGCAGCATGTCGTTGCTGGTCAGCTGCACGCTGGCGACGAAGGACAGCAGCGTGTCCTTGTAGACCAATAGAATCACAGCCGACATCGCGCCAAGTCCGGACAGCAGCAACAGCGGTGAACGGTCTATCAAAGTGGCGACAATGATGATTGCAGCGAAGATGTAGAGGATCATTTTTGCCAGTTGCACGTAGCCCTTGATCGAGCGGGTGCGGGCATGTTCGGTGCGGGCGTAGATGTCCAGCATGGCGTTGAGCAGGGCACCGACGGTGAGCATCATGAACAGAATGGTGAAGGCCAGTGCGACGTTGCCCAACACATGGGTGGCGGCCGCACTGAGGTCAGGCACCAGATTGAGCCCGAACTGGATCACCAGCGAAGGGGTGACCTGTGCCAGTCGGTGAAACACTTTGTTGTGCAGAAAATCATTGAGCCAGAACAGCGCCGGCTGTCGACCCAGGGCTTTGACGATATACAGGATGACGACACGCACCAGGCGGCCCAATGCGAGGGCCGCGACCAGCAGCATTAGCAGGCCCATGGCCGCGCGCAGCATCGGCTGGTGTTCGAGCAGCTCCCAGAGTGCCTGAGCGCGCTGCCAGAGGGGTGAGGTATCCATGAGCGAAAAATCTCTTGAAGAAAGGGGGCGCGATTAGAGCATTGTCCAGATGTTCAACGCAGCATCGGGCAAATTCGGTAACAAAATAGGCGTTTCGAGGTAAAGAAACTCGGCGAATGAGGCTTAAACCGGTAACCTATGCGACTGTTTTTTTGTATTCCGCCGAGGTAACACCCGTGTTCTCCCAATTCGCCCTGCACGAACGCCTGCTCAAAGCCGTGGCCGAACTCAATTTCGTCGAGCCTACGCCTGTGCAAACAGCAGCCATTCCGCTGGCGCTGGAAGGACGCGATCTGCGGGTGACGGCGCAAACCGGCAGTGGCAAGACAGCCGCTTTCGTACTTCCCATGCTCAATCGCCTGATGGGCCCGGCCAAGGTTCGTGTCGATATTCGTGCGGTGATTCTGTTGCCGACCCGCGAGCTGGCGCAGCAGACCCTAAAGGAAGTCGAGCGATTTTCCCAGTTCACCTTCATCAAGGCCGGCCTGATCACAGGCGGTGAGGACTTCAAGGTCCAGGCCGCCATGCTGCGCAAGGTGCCGGATATCCTCATTGGGACCCCGGGTCGTCTGCTGGAGCAACTGAACGCCGGCAACCTGGACCTCAAGCATGTCGAGTTGCTGGTACTCGACGAAGCCGACCGCATGCTGGACATGGGTTTTGCCGAAGACGTCGAACGTCTGGCCAACGAGTGCGCCAATCGTCAGCAGACCATGCTGTTCTCCGCCACCACCGGCGGCTCCGGCCTGCGCGAGATGATCGGCAAGGTGCTCAAGGACCCGCAGCACCTGCAGGTCAACAGCGTTAGCGAACTGGCCGAAGGCACGCGTCAGCAAATCATCACCGCTGACCACAACGTGCATAAAGAGCAGGTTCTGCATTGGCTGCTGGCCAACGAGACTTATCAGAAAGCCATCGTCTTCACTAATACCCGTGCCATGGCCGACCGTATTTATGGCCGTTTGGTGGCCCTGGAATACAAGACGTTCGTGCTTCACGGCGAGAAGGATCAGAAAGATCGCAAGCTGGCGATCGACCGTTTGAAGCAGGGCGGGGTAAAGATTCTGGTGGCGACCGACGTTGCGGCACGTGGTCTGGACGTCGATGGCCTGGACATGGTGATCAACTTCGACATGCCGCGTACAGGCGACGATTATGTCCACCGCATTGGCCGTACGGGGCGCGCTGGGGCCGAGGGCTTGGCGATCTCGCTGATCACCCACGGCGACTGGAACCTGATGTCGAGCGTCGAGCGCTACCTGAAACAGAAGTTCGAGCGCCGCACCATCAAGGAAGTGAAGGGCAGCTACACCGGACCGAAGAAGGTCAAGGCGTCGGGCAAGGCGGTAGGTGTGAAGAAGAAAAAGGCCGACGCCAAGGGTGACAAGAAGGGCGCTGACAAGAAGAAGACCGCTGCCAAAGGTCCGACCAAGCGCAAGACAGTGAACCGTCCGAAGGCTGACCCGCTGGTGAGCCAGGACGGAATGGCACCGCTGAAGAAGCGCGTAACGCGACCACCCGTTTCGGAGTAATCACTGCTGTTATTGAGGTCATGGGCAGCTTTCTGTGCATGACCCCTGTTTCAGTGGGCGTGTGCAAGCGCGCCATCGGCAGACTGGCGATCAGGCAGCTTGCGCACCCTGTCATGTGTCAGCGTTCTCATAAAGCTCTCTCCTTCAGATCTGCCTCCGTCAGCGTGCACGCAGATAGCAGAAGCCACTCACCCATCGGCATTCTGCGCAGCCTCATCCATTTCCTTGATCCGCTGATCGATCAACTGGCATTTGTCCGGGACGTCTCTGGCCGCGGTTTCCAGTTGCATATCCTTTATCTCCTGATTCAACTCCTTGGCCTTGGCCGGATTCTGCTGGGTCAAACTCTGCACTTGCCGGGCGAGTTGTTGCCGTTTGGCCTCAGCCACTTCGGGTGTGCAGGCCCAAACCGGCGCCGCCGCGAGCAGCGTCAGCGCGGCAGTGATGCTGATCAGCGTTTTCATGTTTGTTTGCCTATCCGTTGCGGGCTTATTGGAAAGGAGCAGGCGCCGTCGGCAAAAGTTCAGCTCGACCGCTGAGCCTGCCAGCTGAACCGCTGCGCAGGGGACCGGTCAGACCTTTCGAGTATCAGGCCTGACGACTGGACGTCGCGGGTTGCAATCCCAACTTCGCCCCCGTTTTATGGAGAGAGGAATATGTCGAAAAAATATGATTGGGACTTGATCGAGCGTCTGTTGCATGAAGTGCAAAACGGCGTGGGCAAATCGCCTGAGACACGCCAACACGCGGAAGAACAGGCTGCGGCGAAAGTGCAGAGCGGCGAGAGCGCAGGTAACGTGGACAGTTTGAAGTCGGACGCAGCAGGCCTCAAAGTGGTGTTGCTCAAGGGCGGCTTCATCGAACCCCGCCCCGAACAGGAGGGCGGTAACGGTGAGAACTTCGTGTTGACCGCGCGCGGCTCCAGCCTGCTGGCGATGATCGACAGCAGCATTCCCGGTAACGCGCCGCCGCGTCAGGTACTCGATGAGCAGGCCGATGCCCTGGACCCGAATACCTTTGACGGGGTGTCGTCCGAGGCGCAGGTTGCTCCGGGCGCCATCTGATTCAGGCGTCATATGAGTCGTGGAGCCGGTTCACTGCACAAGCCGGCTCCTTCAGTATCCGCGCTTGATGAGCGCTGAGTGTGCCCCTCAATACGCCTGCTTTGCACCCTTCAGGCAACTCAAGTCAGTAAAATCCTTGCGCACATCGGCAATTTTACCCAAGAGCTTCTGTCGCTGCTCAGGAGAACTCTGCGCCATCAAATCGCTGATCAACGAAATGGCGGCCTGCTCTGTATGGTCGTAGGCTGCGCGGTATTCCGGGGTCCAGAACGTTTCTCTGTCCTGCAGCAACTTTGCGATCCTCTGATCGAAGTCCGGCGCCTGCCGTTGCTTGACTGCACTCAATAGCAGCGACTGCCAATGTGAACGGTTGTCAATCCACAGGCGGTTTTGCTCGCCCAGTGAGGTTGACCACTGCATCACGCGCGCTCTTTGCGTCGCACTGAGCTTGCCGATCCACGGGTTCAGACGCTTTTCCATACGCTGGGCGCGATCCTTGATCTGCTGGTCCAGCGGTTGATCAACGAAATCCGACTCGTGCTTGCGCAGGTCCTTGTCGAATGCGGTTTGCATCTCCGCCACCTGCTGATCGTCCAGTTGACGTAGCAGTTCGACCGCGGACGGGGTGATTTCCCGGGAAATGGTGGCGATGGCCTGCCGGGCTTCGGCGGTGCGTGCCTTGAGTTGGGTTTCATTGACCTGACTGGTTTCCACCATGCCCTGCAAGCGGTCGAGCCAACTGAGGTAATCAGGAATCTGCGTGGTGCAGTGCCAGCTCAGATGCTCCTTGAGGCGATCGTCGAGCCAGTCTTTCTGCGCGGTATGCATATCCAGGTAATCGCTGAGCGACCACGGAATGATCAGATCAAGATGCCGATAGGTCAGACCCAACTGGCTGCAGCCCGTCAGCAGCGCCAGGCTCAACCACAGCGAGATACAGGTCCTTAATACAATGCCCATGACAGCTCCTTGCCGGTTTACTCCCAGTTATAGAGCAAGTCCGGTCAAGGCGGTTCAGCCAATCAGAAAAACGAACGCACGATCTTCAGCGTTACTGCGCTTTCGCACTGAGTATTGTGCCCGCTGTAGGCGCTGCAATCGGCACCGGTGAGGCTCGAGCCGCTGTACATCAGGTTCATGTCCATTCCCAGCCAAGGGCGCGAGATATTGAACGACCAGTCGTTGTAGGCGCTGACTACGCCTCCACCATCGATCAGGGTGGGCGCGTCGAGTTGGTGATTGCCGTATTGCATGCGCAGGTCCAGGCCTAATGGAACCAGGCCACCGAGACCGCCGAGATCGAGAAACAAGGTGCTGTCCTGCCGTCCCGCGTCTGTGCTGACGGCCGTGCCGATGCGGCTGTCGAAGATCCGAAACCCGGCGTACAGCTCATGGCTGTCGATCTGATTGGTGTTGGGGTAGCTGTAGCGGATCACGCCCAGCTCATAGCCCAGGGTCTTGTCGAACGGTTTCTTGAAGCCCAGATAGGAGTCAACCTCCAGCGTGGTATCCGGCGCGAGCCCCGCGCTGGGAGACCATTGGCCGATGTAGAATCCGCTCTCGTGGGTGAGGTCCAGCCCGCCATGGAATTTGGAATCGCCACTGCTGGGTGTCACCAGACCCTGGGCCATGGTGCGGCTTGGCGTGGTCCCGAGCTTGAGGCTGAAGTCGCCCACCTGCCGTTCGAGCACCTGGGCATTGGCAGACGGGTGCACCAGCACGGCGCTGGTCAGCAGCGCACCGGTCCAGCGTGTAAAACAGCGAGCATGAAGCATGCGTCACTCCTTTCAGATTCAGAGGAGTGGATCTAAGGTGGCATATCGCAACGACGAAAGTCTGGATAGGAACCGCGAGCTAGAGCCTCGCAAGCATACCGGCGAATGCTGCCGCGAATCGACCGCTGGTCGATCCAGGAAAGAAAAAACTGAATGCAGCGATCAGTTTTTCGGCGAAATCAGCTGATTGACGACGATCAGTGCCTGAGGGAACGAGGGGTAGCCACTCTTGGCGACATCCAGTTCACCGTATTTGGCGCGGTAGGCCCGGGCCTTTTCCTGGTCCACCGAACCCGACAGCTGCGCGAGCAGCGCGATCGCCAACGGATATTTGTCATCGGCCGATTCCTGCAACATATCGTGCACCATGGAGCCATCACCCTTCAGGCGCAGCAGCAGCACGGCCTGATAAAAGGCGGCTTCACCGGTCCGGTCATCGCGCGCGGCCCGCGTGAGCAGCGCGCTGGCCAGTTCGTAGCTCTGCTGATGACGCTCATTGATGATCCACTTGGCCTGTAACATGTCGTTCTGATAGAGCAGGTAGTCACTGCGGCAGTCGCTACCGACAGTCGAGGTGTCGCAGCCGTGTGTCGCACAACCACCCAGGCCAAGGCAAAGCAGGGCGCCGAAAAACATCCATTTGTTCATATCGGGTTTCCGCAAAGATGTCTGGTCAATCAGGGCATCGTCCGGTCTGTTGCGTGTATCAGCCAGCTCGGGACGGGCTATGTCGAGACAGTAAAGCAGAGCTTTGCACAAGCAAGCTAAATGAATCGGGGGAGCGATGGACCTGGCGCCTTGCGATCAAAGCGCCTGGATGTCGACCGCGGAGGCGGTGAAAGATTTACTTTTTACCGAGGGAGATCTGCTTCGAAGCGCCGAAGGTCTGGCCGCTCACGCCTTTGGCGATCTGCTGGATCTCGCCGCCGGATTTCAGGAAAGCTACAATTTGTGCGTTGATCGAATCGCTGGTCTCAACGGCTGGAGCTGGCTTGGCTTTCGAGTTGGATGCTTTTACGCGCATGGCTGCAATTAACCTATATAAAATTAATACGGCCGGCCATCTTATCGGAATGCGCGAACAATTGCTTGGTAATTATCGGCGCCGCACCATAGACCGATTAATCCCTGCGACGCAAAGCATTTCGCTCTGCGATCGGCTAAATGCCTGTTTTAATTGCCATGTATCGCGTCCCCAGATGCGTAAATGACGCCGTGATTACCTGCGGTATCCGTCTTTTGATCTGACCAGTGGCCGGTTAGCGTACCCGTTGAGCCAGTTGCTCTTGCCAAGGCCCTGATTTTCAAGGCTTGCGGCGCCCCTCTACAGACCTGACGCCGGGAGCGGCAACCGCAGGCCAAACTCGGGTAGAATGCCGCCCACGTAATGAGGGTATTTGGACATGGCTTTAGTCGGACGCTACAACAGTTTGCAAGTGGTGAAACACACCAACTTCGGTTTATACCTGGACGGTGCTCAGGATGGCGAAATCCTGTTGCCCAATCGTTATATCCCTAAAGATATTCCGAGCGAGGATGAAGACTGGTTAAACGTATTTATTTATCTGGACAGCGATGACAAGTTAATCGCCACCACTGAAAAACCAAAAGTTCAAGTGGGTGAGTTCGCCAGCCTGAAAGTAGCCGAGGTCAACAGCATCGGTATCTTTCTGGACTGGGGGCTGCCCAAGGATTTGTTGCTGCCGTATTCCGAAGAAAAGCACCCGCTGAAAGCCGGTGACTACTGTGTGGTGCATGTCTACCTCGACAAACACACCCGCCGCATCACGGCCACTACGCGCCTTGATCGCTATCTGGACAAGGTTCCGGCCAGCTATACCGTGGGCCAGGAGGTGGACCTGCTGGTCGCTGAAGAAACCGCGATGGGTTTCAAGGCGATCATCAATAACAAGCACTGGGGCCTGATTCACAAGAACGAAGTCTTCAAATTCCTGCGCTCCGGCAAACAGGAAAAGGGCTTCATCAAGGAAGTGCGCAGCGACGGCAACATCAGCCTGAGTCTGCAACCGGTTGGCGAGCAACTGGCCAGCAGTCTTAATGCCAAAATCCTCGACAGGTTACGCCAGAACAATGGCGTACTGCCTGTCAGCGACAAGAGCGATCCGTCGGTCATCAGTAACCTGTTCGGCGTCAGCAAGGGCAACTTCAAAAAGGCCATTGGCGCGATGTACAAGCAGGGCCAGATCGTGATCCACGCCGATCGTATCGAGCTGGTCTGACCCTGCAATGCGTCCTTATCTGGCCCTGCTCGGATGCAGGGCAGGGTAACTCAATGTAACCCCCCGAATGGCGCGAAGAGGATCACGGGTGCACGGAGTGTGTCGCTGACCCGCGACCTTTACGAGCAGAGGTTGCGCCTGGCAGGGGATTGCCTGCCAGGTTGCAGATTTACGGCTGCACAAACCCGGTGAAACTCAGATTCGCTCCATTCGGGCGCATGTCCTTGAGGTATGAATCCTTATCCGCCGACAGCTCCAGGCTAACGGTGGATTTGCGCTTGCCTTCGTTGCGAATCACCACGCCTTCCTTCTGCTCACGCAAGAATCTGGTCGTCACTTTCAAGTGAATCAGCTCATCGGTGCTTGGCGCGTGCAACAGCAGGTGCAGCCATTCGTATTGGCCGACCGCCAGCCGAGTTACCGGAAGATCGAACCACCAGATGTTGCGTTTGGGGTCCAGAACCGCGAAATGAGTGTTGTTGGTGCCTAATACGGCACCGCCCAGTTGCTCATTGCGGCGCGCGATGGCCTGCTGCTTGTCGAGTTTCATAACCTTCCTGTGGATCTCTGTTTCGTGAGCCTGAACGTGCATCTGCGGGCACAACCCGGTTCGGCTGCGCATTCTCCGGGGTTGCCGGGCAAACATAAAGGCAAAACTGGCGCAAGTGATGAAAAGCGCTGAGCCTTCTGCGAAAAACTCGGAAAAATTTTTGAAACTCTGGGGAACGGAGTCCGGTCAACCTCTATGTCGAGGTTATGACACCTGATTCCTACCGAGGAGAGACAACGATGAGCAGCACTGGCGATAAAGTCAAAGGCGTGGCCAACGAAGCAGTCGGTAACGTGAAACAAGGCGTAGGCAAAGCCACCGGCAACGACAAATTGCATGCAGAAGGCAAGGCGCAAGAAGTCAAAGGCGATGTGCAGAAGAAAGTGGGCGAAGCAAAAGACGCCGTGAAAAATGGCGTCGATAAGGCCTGACCGCCTGTGCACTCGGGGCTAACCGCCCCGGCGAGTCAAAGCGTCATCCGTAACGGCCATCCCATGATGGCCGTTATTGCGTCCGGTCCAGGATGCGTTGAAACGTTTTGGGCCTGGCAAAAGTGCTTAACTGAATGTAAAAAGCCCGACCCGTTATGCAGGGCATACGGAATTTCAAAGCATTTGCCTGCTCGTATAGGTAAATGTGCTTCAGATACGTCTACGTCGCGAAAGGAGACGCCATGATATTCCCGGATTTGCGCCGGCTACGTGTAACAACGGTGTTGGTCAGAACGGTCAAAGAGTTCCTCGACGACGAGATGTCGACGTACGCCTCTGCACTGGCTTACCAGATGCTGTTTTCGCTGTTCCCGTTCCTGCTGTTTCTCATCGCCCTGATCGGCTTTTTGCATCTGCCGGATTTCTTCAGCTGGTTGCGCCTGCAGTCTGAACTGGTGCTGCCACCGCAAGCGCTGGATCAGGTCAATCCTGTGATCGATCAGTTGCAGGAGTCCAAAGGCGGCTTGCTCTCGGTCGGTATCTTCATCGCCCTGTGGAGCGCCTCGGCAGGTGTGCGTTTGATGATGAGCGCGATGAACGCCGCTTACGATGTCGTTGAACAGCGTCCGGTGTGGAAGCGCATTCCGCTGTCGGTGCTGTACACCGTGGGCTTTGCCGGGATGTTGCTGGCGGCGGCGGCGCTGATGGTCACAGGGCCTCAGGTAATGAGCTGGCTGGCGGCGCAGATCGGCATGGAGGAATTCATCGTCACCCTGTGGACCATCCTGCGCTGGCCGTTGATCATTCTGCTGCTGATGATTTCCGTGGCGATGATGTATTACGTCATGCCGGACGTTAAGCAGGAGTTCCGTTTCATCTCGCCCGGCTCGGTGCTGGCGGTGGTGGTCTGGATCGTTGCCTCTCTGGGCTTTGCGTACTACGTGAAAACCTTCGCCAACTACGATGCGATGTACGGCAGCATTGGCGCGATCATCGTCTTGCTCCTGTATTTCTATATTTCCGCATCGGTCCTGTTGCTAGGGGCGGAAATGAATGCGGTGATCGAACACTTGTCCGAAGAGGGCAAGGAGAAAGGCGAGAAAGTCCCTGGAGACGGTGGTGAGGATGCCGATGCCGAAACCCAGGAGAAGCAGAACGACCAGTACAAGGATAAGGACAAGCAGCAGGTCTCGGGTCTGGGCCGTAATCACGATCACGATCAGGACCACGACCATGACCACGCTCACGACTATGAGCAGCCCCTGCAGCCGTTGAAAATCGACAAGCCCTGATCGCTCCTGTGGCAGGATGCGCCTTTACACGGCGCATCCGCCCCTGCCAAAGGTTCTTCCATGATTCGTGAAATTTTGAAAATGGGTGATGAGCGTTTGTTGCGCATCGCGCCGCCCGTACCCGAATCAATGTTCGGCTCCAGCGAATTGAAAACACTCATCGACGACATGTTTGAAACCATGCACAGCGTCGGTGGCGTAGGTCTGGCCGCGCCGCAGATTGGCGTCGATTTGCAACTGGTGATCTTCGGGTTCGAACGCAGCGAGCGTTACCCCGATGCCGAGGCCGTGCCGCAGACCATCCTGCTCAACCCGCTGATCACGCCGCTTGAGCCGACGCTGGAAGAGGGTTGGGAGGGCTGTCTGTCGGTGCCTGGGCTGCGTGGCGTGGTGGAGCGTCACGAGCACATCCGCTACGAAGGCTTTAATCCCGACGGCAAGCGTATCCAGCGCGTGGCTCGGGGCTTTCATGCGCGGGTGGTACAGCACGAGTGCGACCATCTGATCGGGCGGCTGTACCCGTCTCGGGTCACGGACTTCACCCGCTTTGGCTTCACCGAAGTGCTGTTTCCAGATATGGACCCAAATGCGGATGATTGAGCCAGCCAGGCTGTAGAGGCCGATTAACGGGCGCAAGCGCAGTGTCAGGCAGCTCGTTGGCGACTGACCCTTCGCTTAGAACTCGCAGCGAGCGGGCGCCTGCCGTTTGGCATTCGACTGACGCTGCGAATGGCGCTTATTTGCCCGGCTTGATGAACCGCAGCGTCATCCGGTCCGACTCGCCAATCGCCAGATACCTGGCCTTGTCCTGATCGCCTTTCACCAGCACGGGCGGTAAGGTCCAGACGCCATCGGGGTAGTCCTTGGTGTCCTTGGGGTTGGCGTTCACTTCGCTTTTACCTACCAAGGTGAACCCCGCCGTCTTTGCCAGCTCTACCACGTAATCGGTGGGCAGGTAGCCATTCTTCCGGTTGTCCCTGGCGGTGGTGCCTGGTTTGGCACGATGGTCGACCACCCCCAGCGTCCCCCCCGGTTTCAGTACGTCATAGAACGCCTTGAAGGTCGCCGCCTCGTTGCCCGCATCGACCCAGTTATGCACATTGCGGAACGTCAGAACCGTGTCGGCAGACGCAGGTTTGCCAAACACCGGCGCTTTGGGCGTGTAGGCGACAACCTCGACCTTGCCGTAATGCGCAGGGTCGGCAGCGTATTTCTGCTTGAGGCTGTCGGCGGATTTTTTCGCGTAATCGTTCACCACAGGATCGACGATTGCCGCCACGTAATGCCCCTTGTCCTTAAGCAATGGCGCGAGCAGTTCGCTGTACCAGCCGCTGCCGGGACTGATCTCGATGACGGTCTGGTCGTTTCGCACGCCAAAAAACTGCAGCGTCTGCTCAGGATGGCGATAGGGGTCGCGTGCCGCATTTTGCGGCACACGCCAGTCGCCGTTGAGCACAGTGGCGAACTGCTCTTGGGTAATGTTGGACGTGGAGGCGGTAGGCGCGGCCATGGCAACGGACGGCCCGAGCATCGCGGCGAGAGATAAAGCGCTGAGAAAGGGTTTCATGTGCATCCCGTGTCTGCGGCAGAAGGTGGTGGCGAGGCTAGCACGCGGGATTCCCGGACGATTGGCACATTTGGTTTGGTCGTTCACCTAAATGGATCTAAGCACGGACCAGTGCAAGCAGCGCTTTTGTCTGTCTGTAGCGGGTCAGGCGGGCTCTCAGTTCCTCTGGTAAATCGTCAGCCTCGATAAAACCCGCTCGCTGATAGAAGACCAGCAGATGCGGGTCGCAGAACAACCAGACGCTGCCTTCATTGGCGCCGAGCGCTGCCTCGATCAAGGCCCTGGCAATGCCCTGTCCTCGCCGATCCGGCGCTACGAACAATCCGCTCAGCCACCGACCATCAGTCACCGGCGTCATGCAAAGCGCCGCGACGATGTCCTTGTCTTTGGCTACCCACATCTGCGCCTCGCCCCTGGCACGCATGCCGGAGCGCTGGGCCTTGTAGAACTTCGCAAGCAGCGGGCGTTGAAGCGCAGGCAGAAGTTGAAACTGCATACAGGCATGACTCCTGTCATATCCAAATGTTCGTTCTAGCGTCATAACCAATCGGTCTACAAGATTTTGCGTAGTTGATCCACAACCGGGTATCAGCCATTTGCAGGAGCGGCCATGCCCAATTATCTCGACAACGCTCAGCGCGACGACATCGTTCGTCTGCGCCAGAGCTTTACGGGCCGCACGGAATGGCCGACATGGGCATTGTTGATCGGCGTGTATGTCGCCTGGCCTGCGCTGCTGCTGTTGAGCCCGCAATTGGGCGTCTGGCCGACCACCGCGTTGATGATTCCGCTGACCGTACTCTGGCTGTCGCTGCAACACGAACTGCTGCATGGCCACCCCACCCGTCGTTGCCGGGTGAACAAGGTGCTGGGCTATGCGCCGTTCGCGGTCTGGTATCCGTACACGCTCTATCGCGATACGCACTTGCAACACCACAGGGATGAAGACCTGACCGTCCCCGGACGTGATCCGGAAAGCCGTTACCTCAGTCAGTCGAACTGGCAGCGTACCGGCGCGGTGATGCGCCTGCTGCGCTGGCTCGACAAAACCCCGTCGGGACGATTGGTATTCGGCGTGCCGTTGGCGCTCGGTGGCCTGATTGTCGGTGAGGCTGCGCGGCTGCTGCGCGGCGACCGACAGGCGTGGGCAATGTGGGCCACCCATGGTTTTTTCCTGGTCCTGATGTTCCTGTTCATCGAACGCTACAGCGCTATATCGAGCCTGCATTACCTGTTGTTGATCAGCGTACCGGCGCTGGCCATCTCCATGGTGCGCTCCTATTACGAACATCGCCCTGCCGAGCATTCGCATCAGCGCACGGTGATCAACGAAGCGTCGTGGCCATGGCGCTGGCTGTTCCTCAATCTGAACCTGCATCTAGTGCATCACGACCTGCCTGGCCTGGCCTGGTATCACCTGCCCAAAGTGTATGAAGATCGCCGCGCACAGTGGCTGGAGCGCAGCGGTGGTTTTCTGGTGCCCGGATATGTTGAACTGTTTCGGCGTCACAGCTTCGCCCCAATCGACAGTCCTCAACATCCTTACGTCTAGACCCGGTATTCGCATATGGCTCAGGGTTACGCCGAATTACTGATGTATCTCGCCCCCGAACGTGTGCGTCAGGCCCAGGAGCGATGGTTGAACCGCGTGCTTGAGCTTCTTGGGACGGAGCGTCTGGATGCACAGGCAATGGAGCTCAAACAGTTGTGGCTCTCTGCGCAACTGCTGTTGACGCAAACCTGCGGCTACCCGTTGATGACGCTGTTGCGTGGGCAGGTGCAGATCGTCGGCCGCCCGGTTTACCAGTTGCCCAACAGTGGCGACGGCACCCATTGCAGCCTGATGGTGGCGCGGGCCGACGACCCCCGCCAGCAGCTTGAAGCGTTCCGGGGCAGTCATGGCTTGCTCAATTCGCAGGATTCCAATTCCGGGATGAATCTGTTCCGTCATGCGCTAGCGCCTTTGCAGCAGAATGGGCAATTCTTTGCCCAGGTATCACTGACGGGCGGGCATCGCGATAGCCTGGCGGCGATCAAGCAAAGACGAGGGGATCTGGCGGCAATTGACAGTGTGACCTTCGACTATCTGGCTCGGGATCACAATGAGGAAGTTGCTGGCATAAAGGTGATTGGTCGCACGGCAAAGGGGCCCTGTCTGCCTTACATCACGCGCACCGGCGCCGATGCCGGGGGTATTCGTCAGGCGATGAACCAGGCGCTAAAGGATTTGCCGGATGTCGCGCAGGTGCTTGCGATTGCCGAAGTGCTGCCCGCCGTTGAGGAAGATTATCAGGTGCTGCTGGATTATCAGGCTCAGGCAGAGAAACTGGGATTGGCAGAAATCGCGGGGTTGCAACGGTGACAAAAAGGATGTGGCGGACGGACTGCATTCGCCACCGTCTTAACCTCTGGAAGCGCCCACTGGGCAATTTCTTATAGTTTTAAATGATCTATAAATATCGCTTTTAAATATTTTTAATGCATAAAAACCCTTGCTAGCATGACGCCACCCAAACCCCCGGGGCAGCGCAATAATTCATGCCAAGGTAAGTTTATGTCTGGCGTCGATCCGTCCCATCGCCAATACCTCAGCGAGCTTTTCCAGCATCACTACAGGTGGTTGTGCGAGCGCTTGCGTGGTCACCTTGATGGGGCGCAAAGCGCCGAAGACATTGCCGCCGAGACTTTTCTGCAGCTGCTGGCTGCGCCCAATGTGGTGCCCATTCGCGAGCCCAGGGCGCTGTTGACGACCATTGCGCAACGTCTGGTTTACCAATGCTGGCGTCGCAGCGGCCTGGAGCGGGATTATCTGACCGGGCTGATCGACGAAGAGCACACTTACGCACCTTCTGCGGAGAGTCTGGCCGCCACCCTGCAGGCCCTGGATCGCATTGATCGACGCCTCAACCGGCTACCGCCCAAGATCAAAACCACCTTCATGCTCTCTCGCAGCGTGGGTCTGACCTACCCTGAAATCGCCCATCATCTGGGCATTTCCTCCCGCTCAGTCAGTGACTACATGGAAAAGGCCGAAACCTGTTGCCTGCGCGCTTGTCTGGAATGAAACCTGTGTTGTGCTAAACCCTAATGAGCCCGCCACTTGCGATCATCAATGACACCGACTCGAACGACAAACTACGAGAGACAACAATGACATCGATCAAACACCTGCTGGGCGGCTCGCTGCTGGCGCTGTCGGTACTGACTCAGTCTGCGTACAGCGCAGAGAAACCGGCGCCGATCCACTTTGGCGACATCACCTGGGAAAGTGGCAGCCTGATTACGGAAATCCTGCGCATTGTTGTTGAGAAGGGCTACGGTTACCCGACCGACAAGCTGCCGGGCAGCACGGTGAGCCTGGAGGCAGCGCTGGCCAAGAATGACATCCAGGTGATTGGCGAAGAGTGGGCCGGACGCAGCCCGGCGTGGGTCAAGGCCGAAGCCGAGGGTAAGGTTCATGGCTTGGGCGACATTGTCAAAGGTGCGACCGAAGGCTGGTGGGTGCCGGAATTTGTGATCAAGGGCGACCCGGAAAAAGGCATCAAGCCGTTGGCGCCGGATCTAAAGTCAGTGGCGGATCTGCCCAAATACAAAGATGTGTTCAAGGACCCTGAGTCGCCTGACAAGGGCCGCTTCCTCAACAGCCCGACCGGCTGGACTTCGGAAATCGTCAACACGCAAAAGCTCAAGGCCTACAAGCTCAACGACAGCTACGTGAACTTCCGCACCGGCTCCGGCGCGGCGCTGGACGCCGAAGTCGCTTCCTCGATCCGTCGCGGCAAGCCGGTGCTGTTCTACTACTGGTCGCCAACACCCTTACTGGGTCGCTTCAAGCTGATCAAGCTCGAAGAGCCACCGTTCAACGAGGCCGCGTGGGAAACCCTGGCCGACGCCAACAATCCCAATCCGGTCGGCTCCAGCTCGCTGGCGGCGCATTTGGCGATTGGCGTGTCTGACCCGTTCCAGAAACAGTACCCGGACCTGGTGAGCTTCTTCAAAAAGGTCGATCTGCCCATCGATGAACTGAACAAGACGTTGGGCCAGATGAGCGAAAAACGCCTGGAGCCCGAGGCCGTAGCCAAGACTTTCCTCAAGGATCATCCAGAAATCTGGACCCCGTGGGTGCCAGCTGATGTGGCAAAAAAAGTGACGGCCGGGCTGTAACCTGATTTCAAACGTTGTAGTAAACCTGTGGGAGCAAATTCATTCGCGAGGATCCCGTACAGTCGACATCGGTACGTCGTCTGAAAGATTTTTCGCGAATGAATTCGCTCCCACAGGATTTCGGTTGTGCCCCTGATTGACACACGGCTTGAACGCGACGCGTGTAATCGGCCTGCTCAGTCCAAGACATTTCCTCCTCAATCTCGCCCTGATTCTGCGGTCCGAACGATGAGCGCAGGGCTGGCGTTATTTGGCGCAAGCTTGGCCGACTGGCAAATCGTTGCCCGGCTGCTAGCGTCACCTGCAATCGTGAGTTGATCACATATCTAGAAGTCGCCAGGGAGAGGACATGAGATTGAGCAGATCGACCGGGTTGAGGCGCGTGAATACAATGGCCGGCTTGTGCCTGGGGCTGTTGGGCGCAGTGCAGGGGCTGGCGTTGGCGAGTGACGACAAACCCACACCAGTATCCCCCTCTTCAGTACCCTCCAGTGCACTGACGTATGTTCAAGACCGGCATCTGGGCGAGAGTCTGGGCTGGTTGGGGTATCAGGTGGCGTCGCGCACCGTGACCTTTACCATCCTCGTCGAAACGGTGGGGCGCACCAAGGCTCAGGAAATCGTCCAGAACGAATTGCAATATCTACAGCCCCACTACCAGCAGGCGTGGGATCGCAATCTTGCCGCCGCCTACGCTGCGTCCTTCTCCGAGGAAGAACTGAACGCGCTCGACGTTGGTGATCCACCCCCGGAGGTTGCCGGTAAATTGCGCGCCAAACAGCGTGAGGTCGGCAGGGACATGAAGGGCCGCTCCAGCGAGCTGCTCAAGGTGTATGTGTCGACCGCGCTGGACAACGCGCTGAAAAAAGCCAAGCCTTGAGCTTTCCGGCCCTGATAAGGAAGGGTCGGTAACTTTTTGGATTTAAACGGGGAACGGAAAACCATGGACTCATTCATGCAAGCGGCCATCGACGAGGCGCAAAAGGGGCTGGAGGAGGGCGGCATTCCGATTGGTTCGGTAATCGTCCACGATGGCAAAATCATTGGCCGTGGTCACAACCGTCGGGTTCAGGAGAGCAGCGCGATCAAGCATGGCGAGATGGACGCTTTCGAAAACGCCGGTCGTCAGCCGGCCCGGGTCTATCGCGAGGCCACCCTCTACACCACGCTTTCCCCGTGTGCGATGTGCAGCGGAGCGATTCTGCTGTATGGCATTGGCAAGGTGATCGTGGGCGAGAACCAAACGTTCATGGGCGAAGAGGAGCTGCTGCGCTCGCGGGGCGTGCAGGTCGATGTCATACAAGACGCGACCTGCGTCGGCCTGATGAAGCAATTCATCGCCGTCAAGCCTGAGCTGTGGAACGAGGACATCGGGGAGTGACTTTTCTCATCCGTCAGCGCTGACAACTCTCCGGTGTGCCGAACAACGCTGCCCACAGTGCTGCTCAGCTATCCGAGAACCCTCCTCTGGATGCGCACTCGGCGCAGCACGTTAACCCTGGATATGCGCCTGGCCAAACAACTGAACTTGCTTGAGCTGACCTTCCTGCTCGATGAGGCGCACGGGGGCCGTGCCTCCCGGCATCACCACCTCGACCGTGCCAGCATCGACCCAGCCGCTGAGCCAGGCGGCGGAAGCGACAGCGCTGGCGCTGGTCCCGGAGGACGCGGTCGGCCCTTCACCGCGTTCGAACACGCGGGCCATGATTCTGTTTGGGGCCACCCGCGCCGCCCATTGCAGGTTGATGCCAGCTGGGCAGGGGTCACCTTCACCCAACTCGCCAAAGGCAAAGGCGATCCGGGTCAGGGCCTCGTTGAGTGTGGCTTCGTGCAGCTGCTCGAAACCTGGCAGCGAGGCTTCATCGGCCACCAGCGTCACGCAATGCGGGTTGCCGACCCGAACGAACACGCTGGTCTGCCAGTCGGGATGCAGCTCGGCCAGGCGCGCGAGCCGATTGACCGGGACATCGTTGATCACGGCATCGCCCACGCTTTTGCCCTTGGCACCCACCGCCGCAGCGCCAAAGCCCGGTGTGCCGATGTCCAGCCAAAACCCTGAAACGCCATCGATCAATGCCGGGGCCACTGCGGTGGGTGAGGGGCTGGCCGAGTCGTCATGATCGTGATGCACGTTCAGGAGGAAGCCTTCTTCCTTCGGCGTACGACCGGCATCGGCCAGCGACTGCGAGAAAATCGTCAGCCCGTTGCCACTGCGTTCGGCCAGCGTGCTGTCGGTGTTGACGATCAGGACATCGAACGGAGCAGCGTCCTGGAACGGGCCGACCAGCAGGCCATCCGAGCGATGCGACTTGCTGTGCGCTGGACGACCGCCCTTGGGCCATTCGCACAGCGCCGCGACCGCTTGAGGCGCCCAGCTGCGACGAGCAAGCGCCGCATCGGCAGCCGACATGGGCACATTCACGCCCAATGAACGCAGCGCCTGGGGAGAAGTCACGGCGTAGATATTGCCGCGTGCGTCGTAGAAAGCAGCCATGGCAGGTCCGGAGTGGGCGGTAAAGACCGGCATTAGATCATGGCTCGCTGTGCATGACTGCGTACCGCCTCATGGCAGCCCGTTCCCACAGGGCATCGTCCTCTTCCAGACAGTCATACCAGCACCGTCAACCATGCAGACACCACCAGCAGCAGCGCCATTCCCTGATTGAAGCGCTTCATGCTTTGCGCCGAACGGCAGAATTTCGCCGCGCTGACCCCCAGCCAGGCCCAGGTACTCATGCAGGGAATCGACACCAGGAAAAAGGTCAACGACAACCACATCACGCGCAACATGCGATCCGTTTCGGTGCCGGCAAACACGCTGAGCACCGCCAACGCCATCATCCACGTCTTAGGATTGACCAGTTGCAGGGTCGCCGCCCCCCACAGCCCCATGCGCGGCCCGATGGCGAGGGTGTGCGGGTCGATGGCTTGGGCGGGTGCATGGAAAATCTGCCATGCCAGCCAGGTCAGCCAGGCGATACCGATCCAGGCCATCGTGGTTTGCACGCGCCGGTGATGCGCCAGCACATCGCCCAAGCCAGCGCCCACCATCAGCACCAGCAAGGCCGCTCCTGCGCAGCCACCCAGCACGATCGGCAGGGTACGCAGCAGGCCATGGCGCGCGCTGTTGGTCAGCACCAGAATGTTGGTCGGGCCAGGGGTGATGGAGGCGACGAAGGCAAACAGTACAAAGGGCAAAAAGGTTTCCATGAGAGGACTCGGCAGCGAGGGATCATGCAGCGATGATCGCGGCGTGCGGGCTGTCAGTCTGGAACAATTGAGCAGCGCTTGCGGTAGTCGGCGGGCGTCATGCGGTAAGCGCGCTGGAACCAGCGGCCCAGATGGCTCTGATCGGCAAAACCCAGCGCGGCGGCGACGCTGACCGGCAACTCGCCACGGGCCAGCAGGCGACGGGCGCGGGTCAGGCGCAGTTGAATCAGGTAAGCGTGAGGCGCCAAGCCAAAGGCGGCTTTGAAGGCTCGGCTCAAACGGAAGCGATCCACGCCGGTCACTTTTGCCAGATCATCCAGGCCAATGTCCTGATGCAGATGAGCGTGCAGATAATCCCGCGCTCGTTGCGCCACCAACGGCAAGCGTGGATCGGGGTTGACCCGCGTGCGCCAGTGCAGGTGGCGGGTGACGCTCGACAGCAGGTTATCCAGCGCGGTCTGACGCACGATACGTAACTCCTCGCTGTGCATGGCCTCAAAGGCCTGAGCGGTGGCAACGGAGAGACGGCTGTCTTCGGCCAATGTCGCGGCGAAGCTCAGCTGGGCGTTATCCGGGGCCTCTTGGAACTGCGCGCGTAACTCGCGCTCCATCCAATGGGGGTCCAGGTACAACGTGCGGTAAGTGAAGCCCCCTGCCTCCGGTGCATGGCCGTCGTGGATGTCTCCGGGCTCGAGCAAAAACACCTTCCCCGGCGTGCTGTTGTGCTGCTGACGACGACAGTTGAACTGTTGCACGCCCTGTTCGGTAATGCCCACCAGATAGCTGTCATGCCAGTGCGGGTCGTACGCATGCCCTTCAAAATGCGCACGCATCGTCTCGATGCCGGACGCCGCGTCCTGCTTGAGATCGATCCAGTTGCGTTGGGGCATGGGGGCTCCTGATGAGTGTGCGGCAGGTCGAACCGATAGCTGCGGACAGTTACCTGTAACAGCACGCCCAACCTTGCATATGCTATCGGCAACCTGACGCAAGGTCTGGAAGATTTGTGCAGCAAGTGAGCGTAGCGGCGCCTCTACCCGTTAGCCGCCAAAGCGCTGCTGCCCAAGGCGTGGGAGCAAGCTTGCTCGCGATCTGGCGCGAAGCGACAGCAAAACCTCACACCGGGTCATAGCTGGGCGTCGCACTCAGGCTGAGCGCAGCGTTTGACTATCCTTGTTACAAAATCACCGGTTCCATGCGTCGGTCATCCAGCCTCACGGCCCGAACCTACGCGCTCAGTCGCCATCCAACACTGCAATCGTCATTCATTCATACCCATCCCCTGAGGTAAATGATGAACCGCTTTCTGCGACGTCTTGCACTGTTCTCCCTGGCCGGCCTGTTAACCGGCGGCCTGGCACAGGCGGGTGACAGTGCCGCGCAATCCCCGCAGTCGTTGGCTTCGGCCAGCTACCCCAACCGCACCAACAACACGCCCGATAACGGTGCCATCCGCCGCGCCAACCCCAATAGCCGTCAGGGAACCGAATCGATCTCGCCGACCTTGCGTGGGCCGAATCTGAGTCCAGCGCCGCAACGCGCGCCGACGCTGGAAAACGGCGGGATAGGCAATGGTTACCCGACACGGCAGCAGTCGCCGCGTCCTTCCAGCGGCAATGAACGTGGCAGCAACTGAGTCAGCTGCGCACGTATCGGCTGCCTGCGTCAGCTTTCCGGGGCCGCTATTGAGGCCAATGTCCAGCAAAAGGAATCGTCCATGTTGTGTAAAAGCATGATCCGCAAAACCTTGATAGCCGCTGTGTGTGCAAGCGCGTTTTTCGGTGCTTCATGGCAGGCGTCGGCCGCGACCTACAAAAGTGAGGAGGGCACACTCACAGTGGATGAGGTTGTGGGCGGTTTGCAGCACCCGTGGGCAGTGGCGTTTCTGCCTGAGGGCAAAGGCATGCTGGTGACCGAGCGCCCGGGCAGCCTGCGCGTGGTCAGCCCCGACGGTAAGCTTTCGGCGCCGATCTCGGGGGTGCCCCAAGTCTGGGTGCAGGGGCAGGGCGGGTTGCTCGATGTTGAACTGTCGCCCGACTTTGCCAAGGATCGAATGGTCTACCTGACCTACGCTGAGGCGGCACCTGATGGCAAGACCGGCGGCACCGCAGCCGGACGCGGACGGCTTTCGCAGGACATGACCCGGCTTGAAGGCTTTACCCGGATCTTCCAGCAGCAACCCAAACTTTCAGTCGGCAACCACTTCGGCTCACGCATCGTCTTCGACCGGGACGGCTATCTGTTCATCGCCCTCGGCGAAAACAACAACCGGCCCACCGCGCAGGATCTGGACAAACTGCAAGGCAAAATCGTGCGCCTCTATCCCGACGGATCGATTCCTGACGACAACCCTTTCGTCGGGCAGAAAAACGTGCGCCCGGAAATATGGAGCTACGGTCACCGCAATCAGCAAGGCGCCGCGCTCAACCCCTGGACCGGCACACTCTGGACCAACGAGCACGGCCCTATGGGCGGCGATGAAATCAACATCATCGAACGCGGTGCCAATTATGGCTGGCCGATTTCCACCTTCGGCATCGACTACAACGGCCAGCCAATCCCCGAATCCAAAGGCAAGATCGTCGAAGGCGTGACCCACCCGTTCCACGTCTGGGAGAAATCCCCGGCCATCAGCGGCATGGCGTTCTACGACGCCGACACCTTCCAGCAGTGGGACCACAACGTGTTTGTCGGCGCGTTGGCGGCCCAGGTACTGATCCGCCTGGAGCTTAAGGACGACAAGGTGGTGCACGAAGAGCGCTTGCTCGGCGAACTCAAATCACGCATTCGGGATGTGCGTCAGGGGCCGGATGGTTACCTGTATCTGCTGACCGATGAAGAGCACGGCAAATTGCTGAAAGTGGGACTGGCGCAGTAGGAAGCAGCCGGACGCTCATTCAGCCGGTGGCGGCCGCCTTGCCGCCACTGCCTTGCTCGGCCTGCATGGATGCAGGAGCTGAAGTCAGTTTTCGTGGGCAGGCTTTCACAGGTTATTTGTCAATTCGCGCACGCCTGCGCCGACGTAGGTACCCCGAACACGCGGTCGAACAGCCACTGAAACAGCAGCGCATAAAAGAAGAAAAAGACGAATAAACCCAGGTTGGTGATCAGCGCCGCCCACCACGAGATGTTCAACCACCACGCCACCAGCGGCACCAGCATCAGCACCAGCCCACCCTCGAAACCGAATGAGTGCAGCAGTCGCCGGGCAAGGGTTCGGGTCCGCTGTATCTGCCGGCTTTCCCAATATTCGAAGAGGTAGTTGTAAAGAACGTTCCAGCACAGCGCACTGGTCGAGAGCATCAACGACAGCGCTCCGGCATGGGCCAGCCCGTCGTCGTAGGCCAGCGAAATGACCGGTGACAGCACCGCGATGGCGATGGTTTCGTAAAGGATGGCTTGAACCAGTTTGCGCTTACGCCCTTGTAGGGTGCCTTGCATATTGATCTCCGGGTACGTGGCAGTGAGTGTCGATCACGTTAGCAAGCCGCTTGGGCGCTGAAAAATGAGATAAATTGACCCCGCTTCAATTCAATTCATGCAGGGAGCAGCACGTGTTTTCCAATCTCCCACTCAATGCGTTACGCACCTTCGAAGCGGCAGCCCGGCTTGGCAGTTTCAAGTCCGCAGCCCAGGAGCTGTCGGTCACGTCCGCAGCGATTTCCCACCAGGTCAAAACCCTGGAAGTCAGGCTCGGCGCGATGTTGTTTGAGCGCTCCAGCCAAGGCGTGGTACTGACCCAGGAAGGCGAGCAGTTGTACCGCCAGACCCATCGTGCATTGCTGAAGATCAGCCGCAGCCTGGAGAGCTTCGGCCCGGACAGCGCGTCACAAACGCTGACCCTGACGACCACGCCAGGCCTTGCAGCCTCGTGGCTGATCCCTCGGCTCGGCGGGTTTTATCGGGCTTATCCGCAGTTCAGCGTGCGGGTCGATACGCGTAACGAACTGGTCGATCTGCTGCGCGATTCCAGCATTGACCTGGCCATTCGCACCGTCAGTCGCGACGATCCGGGACTGTTCCGGCAGGAATTGATGAACGAGCGTTTCGGCGTATACGGGGAGCGGGGTCTGGTGCGGTCGCTGGACAGCGCAAGCGTGGAATTGATCGACCTGCGCTGGCAGATTCCCGGTGCACTCACGATCAATTGGCAAACCTGGTGCGCGGCAGCCGGCTGCGAAAGCTGGCTTGAGACCGCACGGATTCGGCAGTTCGACGATGAACACTACGCGTTGAGTGCAGCCGTGGCCGGGCAGGGGCTGGTGTTAGCGAGCAATGTGCTGGTGGCCGACAGTTTGCAGCGTGGAGAACTGGTGGCCTACAGACCTGAAATCAATCTGCCTGGCCCACGTTACGTGGCGGCCTGCGTGCCGGGCAGGGAACGGCAGCCACAGGTAAACGCCTTTCTGGCCTGGTTGGTGGAGCAGGCGACGAACATGGCGCTGCCCTGAGGATGCAGGCGGCTTGCACCTTGAAGTGCTTGAGTTCGCCCTGTGCGGTTCAACTAAGGACTCACATCAGCGTTTTCTTACGTTCATAGAGGTTGTATCGAGGTTGTAAAAAATCGGCACAGAACGTAAAAGATGCGCCGACTAGACATCCCGCCTGGAGCTTCATTTTCGATGACCACGCCATACCGACCTGCGGCAGCCTTCACTCGCCGCTTGCTGCCACTGAGCATTGCCTTCGCCTCGCCGTGGCTGGCCGCTCAGGAAGGCGAGCCGCTCACGCTGGACGCAGTGAAGGTGTCGGGTGAGCAGACGTCGGCCTATCAGGTCCAAAGCGCCTCGGTCGGGGGCTTCAACGAAACGCCATTGCGCGATACGCCAGCATCGATCTCGGTGTTCAGCGAGCAGATGCTCAAAAATCAGCAGGCCAGGCTGCTCAGCGAAGTACTGCGCAACGATGCCTCGGTGGGCGACAGCTACGCACCGATCGGTTACTACGAAAACTTCGTGGTCCGCGGTTTTTCCCTGAACGCCGCCAACAGCTATCGCATCAACGGCCGCAGCATCACCGGTGAGCAGAACGTCGCACTGGAAAACAAGGAACAGGTCGAGTTGCTCAAGGGCTTGTCCGGCTTGCAAAGCGGTGTATCGGAGCCTGCGGGCGTGGTCAATTACAAGACCAAACGCCCGGAAGACGTGCGTTCCGTCACGGTCTCGACCAATGAGCATGGCGAGCGCTACATCGCCACTGACGTCGGTGGCTGGTTCGGCAGCGAAAAACAGTTTGGCCTGCGCGCCAACGTCGCTCACGAAGACATCCGCTCCTACGTCGAGCACGCTGATGGCCAGCGGGACTTTGCGTCGCTGGCGTTCGACTGGAACATCAACGATCAATCAACTTTGCAGCTCGATGTCGAATACCAGACCAAAGAGCAGCGGTCGGTGCCGGGCTATCAACTGCTCGGCGGGACCGAACTGCCCCACGACGCCTCGCCACGCAAGTTGCTGGGTTACCAGCGCTGGTCGAACCCGGTGGGCATTGATTCGCTGAACATGAGCGGTCGCTATGAGTACCGCTTCAGCGACGATTGGAAGGCCAGTCTCAGTGCCTCGCGCAGCCGCGTGGTGATCGACGATTACAGCGCCTTCGCCTATGGCTGCTATTACCAGAGCAGTTGCTCAAGCACGCCCGTGACCGGGCACTTCAACAGCGATGGCGGTTACGACATCTACGACTTCCGCAGCCCCGACGACACCCGGCGCAACGATGAAGTCGAGGCCTCCATGACCGGGCGGTTCGACACCGGCTGGCTCAAGCACGAGCTGACCCTGGGCACCAGTGCGTTTCGCCGCACCGTCGACACCCGGCCTTATTTCAGCGAATACGTCGGCTCCGGCAACATTAACCAGGCAACAGAAACCTTCGCGCCCTCCGACCTGCCCGTGGGGCACACCGAACGCCGCCTGGACAGCCGCCAGTACGGCCTGTTCGCCACAGACCGCATCAGTTTCGACGAGCATTGGCAGACGATAGTGGGCGGTCGTCAGGTCCGTCTCGACGAAAAGGCATACAACGAGGACGGCAGCGACAATCGCCATACCCAGCGCTCGGTCTTCCTGCCCCAGGCAGCGTTGATCTACAAACCCATCGACACTGTTTCGTTGTACACCAGCTACAGCAAAGGGCTGTCGCTGGGTGGCACCGCGTCGGTGTTCGACAGCAACATCGGGGACATCCTCGCACCGACGATCTCTCGTCAGCTTGAAGCCGGGGTCAAGTACGACTGGCGGCGGATGAGCTTTAGCGCCGCAGTGTTTCAGACCCGTCAGGCGTATCAGTACTCAAAACCCAACGACGACGGCAGCCTGACGTTCGTGCAGCAGGGCCAGCAGAAGAATACCGGGCTGGAACTGAGCGCCAACGGCTGGCTGACCTCACAGCTGCAGATCGCCGCCAGCGCTGCGGCCATCAAGGCGCGGGTGGAGGACAGCGGCACTGCGGCCTACGAAGGCCATCAGGCGATCAACGTGCCCCGGTTCCGCGGGAGTCTGTCGGCTGATTACAGCCTGCCGATTCCGGGGCTTGCGTTGCTCGGTGGCGTGCAATACAGCGCAAGCAAATCCGCCAACCGCGAGGGTTCGGTGAAGGTCGACGACTACACCGTGTTCAACGCCGGGAGTCGCTACAGCACCCGGTTCGAGGGCTACGACACGGTGTTCCGCCTGACCGTCGATAACCTGTTCGACAAACGTTACTGGCGCGATGTCGGCGAATACCTTGGCGACGATTACCTGTTCCTGGGCGCGCCACGTACTGCACGGCTGTCGGCGACGGTGAGTTTTTGAAACGGTCCGGGGTGCATATTCCATCACGCAAACCAACTATAGGCCTGCGGCGAGCACGTCAATCGCGTCTCGCCAGCGCCTGAGTGAAGAATATGCCCAGCGCCTTTAGCGCGCGGTTTGGTATCAAGCCCGGCGTTTATGCCTTGTGATATGACGCACGTCCGGTGGTCTGCCACGCGCCCTGATTGCTTCAGCTTTGTTATCCTGCGCGCCTTTGTCGCACCTAACTGCCGTTTTAACTGCCAAATGGGGTCTTCCATGACAGCCATTCTTCGACCACGTCCACAACCGATCAGCCGGGGCGACTATAAGACCCTGGGCCTTGCGGCACTGGGCGGGGCGCTTGAAATCTACGATTTCATCATTTTCGTGTTCTTTACGCTGACCCTCAGCGAACTGTTCTTTCCGCCTGAAATGCCCGAATGGATGCGACTGCTGCAGAGCTTCGGGATTTTCGTCACCGGGTATCTGGCACGGCCACTGGGCGGCATTCTGATGGCGCACTTTGCCGACAAGCTGGGCCGCAAACGCGTGTTCAGCCTGAGCATTCTGATGATGGCCTTGCCTTGCATGTTGATCGGCGTCATGCCGACCTACGCCAACATTGGCTACTGGGCGCCGTTGCTCCTGCTGGCGCTGCGTATCCTGCAGGGTGCCGCGGTGGGCGGCGAAGTCCCGAGCGCCTGGGTGTTCGTCGCCGAGCACGCGCCCAGGGGGCGTCGTGGTTATGCGTTGGGGGTGTTGCAGGCTGGGCTGACCTTTGGCTATTTGATCGGCGCGTTGACCGCGACCTGGCTGGCCAGGGTGTTCAGCCATGCCGAGATGCTCGACTTCGCCTGGCGCATTCCGTTTCTGCTCGGCGGTGTATTCGGGGTGATCGGTGTCTGGCTGCGTCGCTGGCTGAGTGAGACGCCAGTGTTCATGGCCCTCGGTGCGCAGCGTGAGGGCAGAACCGAACTGCCCTTGCGGGCCGTCGTGCGTGAGCATCGTCAATCATTGCTGCCTGCCGCCTTGCTCACCTGTGTGTTGACCTCTGCGGTGGTGACGCTGGTGGTGGTCACGCCGACCGTCATGCAGCAGCGGTTCGGCATGAGCCCCAGCGACACCTTCGCGCTGAGCAGCGTCGGCATCGTCTTCCTGAACCTGGGCTGCGTGCTGGCCGGCATGCTGGTCGACCGTATCGGTGCCTGGCGCAGTGTCGTTCTGTACAGCCTGCTGCTGCCTCTGGGCGTCAGTCTGTTGTACGCCAGTCTGGTCATTCAATGGCTGCCGGTGGGACTGGCCTACGCAGTCGCAGGGTTGGCGTGCGGCATCGTGGGCGTGGTGCCCTCGGTGATGGTCGGACTGTTCCCGGCAAACATCCGGGTATCGGGCATCTCGCTGACCTACAACATCAGTTATGCGCTGTGGGCCAGCACGACGCCGCTGGCGCTGATCGCCTTGATGCCCTGGAGTCCGTGGGTGTGCGTGGGTTATTGCCTGATCATGGGCGCGGTGGGTCTGTTAACGGCCCTATTCTTCGGCATGCACAAGGGCATGCAAGTGGACGATGCGCTCCCTGCGCGCTGCGCAAACTGACGGGCGCCGTTAAACGGCGCCTCATGACCGACTGTTCCCCCAGAGACACATTAAACACGGCGCTGTTCGGTCAGGCGCCTTTCTGGTCCCTGAATCATTGACTGCTTCATCAACGTCGCAGGCCTGTAGCCCACAAGTGCAGGCCACGCTCGGGCATATCAGCCTCTTTTCAATCCGCCCGAATACACGTATCCGTTCATTTGTAACTGATCATTGTATTTATAAAGTGCTGCGTTTATTGTCCCGTCCCCTACAACAGAAGTGTCTGATACCTGCGTGAAAATGTTGGGTGCGTTTGGAACGTTTATGCCTGCCCGCTATGTTTGTAAGACCTGCCCAAGGAGTTTTCTATAAAGCTTGTAGGAATAATTACTTTTAGAAGTGCTGCTATTAACCTCGGTAACAGAGGCCCTGTCCTGGTGTGGAGATTTTAAAATTATGCTCAATAAAACCCCATGGATGCCGATGGGTAGTTTAATGCCAGGGATGGCCATGAGAAGAGGTCACTACACGTCTATGCAGGAAAGAGAGCATAAGCGCGAAAGAGCAAACATAACCACGCCGCGTGAAAGTGAAGTACTGAAGCTGGTGCTGCTAGGGTATACCAACAAGGACATTGCCCAGCAGCTCGGTATCAGCGATTACACGGCCCGCGACCACGTTTCGGCGCTGTTGAAGAAGAGCGAAGTAAAGAATCGCGCGCAACTTATGGCATTGCACGTGGCATTGCCATGCAAGCGAAGAACGCGATTGACCCCTACATCTGACGGATTGTATTGCTGATTCGCTTGAGCATAATGGCAGTGCATTGAACGTTCTTTTTGTTTGGCATCGGCATCTTTTCTCCGGGGCTTACCCACAGGTACGAAAATTCAGCGCAAACAACAAGAATTGGCACTGTATTAACAAGGACAAGTTATGGATGGTCCATCACGCGATTGTCTGGCGGCATTGTACGAATTGCGCTCAGGGATGATTGAGCCAATCTGCTGCACCAGAGCGCAGATCAAGCATTCAACAACAAGAAGGAACTACTTAATGACTGGATGCAACCCGAGCGACCTCGATCCTGTATCAAAAGGGTCTGTAATGCTTATCGACCACGGCGAACAGCCGCACATGATCCACTTCCATGAACTGGTTCATGAGCAGGCCGCTTATAGCAAAGAACACTTGTACAACCTGCATAAGCAATGGTTCGGCCCACGCGGCATCTTCGCGAGGGTGGGCGAAGAAATCGCGCAACTGGGCCGTCAGGCGTCGGTACTCGACAGCGTCAGGGAGCTGGAGTCGTCCCAACGCTCGCAAGAAGCGGAGTTGGTTGTGGACTTCGCTCTGGCACAGAGCAATCGTCGAGACGCTGTCCTCAATCCGTTCACGGGGCGTCGGCGCGAAGCGCTGTGTTGCGTGGTATTCGACGAGACAGCGGGTTACACACTGGTGGAGCGGTACGCTGCGTATGAGGCCATACGCCAGAGCGATGCGAGCTTCTTCATCAAGTTGATCGCGACGACTCGCGGTGTCGTGGAAAGACGCATTGTCTTCCGCGGCTTGCTGGAGCACTACGACCGTTTGTTGCCGATTGAAAAGAGCATCTATCCCGACGGTTATCGTGCCGCGCAGCAAGCCCATCTGGACCGCGAGGAACAACTCTATGGACCTTTGGCACTCAATGAGGATGTGGTGACGCTGCTTGAGACGATCTCACCGGTGGATTTGCTCGAGCGGGTTCAGCGCCCGACAGACCCGGTGTTGTGAGGGTGACGTTCGCGCGCAGGTGATGCCGTTCAGTGTGATCTTCATCAGAGAAGCGTAGTGACACCAGACCGCAGCGCATCTGTCCCGGTCTCTTTTTGCCGAATCTGTGTATAGACGTTGCGGTGCCGGATGGATGAAATGTATTCAGGCTCACGCCACAGCCATCAGGTGGGCCATTCCGTCCGTCATCGCAAGGAACGCCAATGCCCGAGTTCTCGAATCTCATCGCCTTTGCCCTCATCTCGCTGGGTATGGTTCTGACCCCCGGCCCGAACATGGTCTACGTGATTTCGCGATCCATCTCACAGGGGCGTAAGGCTGGGCTGATCTCTCTGGCGGGTGTGGGCGTCGGGTTTCTGTTCTACATGCTCTGCGCCGCATTCGGCATTACCGGGTTGGTCATGGCCGTGCCTTACGCATACGATACCCTGCGCCTGGCGGGCGCCCTGTACCTGTTGTACCTGGCGTGGCAAGCCGTCAAACCGGGTGGCCGTTCGCCGTTTCAGGTCAAGGAGCTGCCCCGTGACAGCAATAAACAACTGTTCCTGATGGGCCTGCTGACCAATCTGTTCAATCCCAAGGTTGCGGTGCTCTACCTCTCGCTGCTGCCGCAGTTCATGACCGTGGACAAGGGTGCCAGTGTGCTGAGTCAGTCGTTGATACTGGGCAGCGCACAGATCGGTGTCAGCCTCACCGTCAACACGATGGTAATCATGGCGGCTGGCTCGATTGCCGTTTTCATGACCACTAAGCCCACTTGGGCCAACGTGCAGCGTTGGTTCATGGGCATCGTATTGTTCGGCTTTGCGGTGCGCATGGCAGTTGAAAGCAGGAAGTAGCGAACAGGCTGCCACTGCTCACGTTAAACAAAATGTTTTACCGATCCCTTGCCATACGCGGCGCCATTGGCGAGATTAGCGCCCGAATTCGCGTCATTTCAAAGGATCGGCTGATGCCTCCAAAGCGTTTGTTCTCTCATGTTGCCTTTCTTGCTGCGCTCATGGCGCCTTTCATCGGGCACGCTGCCGAGCCGGTGCATTTGCTGACTGGCACCCTCGGCAAGTCTCCAGTTGTGGTGGAGCTGAACCTGACCAGCCCCGACAGCATCAGCGGGCGTTATTTCTATGAGAAGTACCACAAGGATCTCCCGCTTTCCGGCAGGCTCACCGGGCAGGATCTGACGCTCACCGAAGGCTTGAGCTACGACGATAATCCCCAACTGCCCACTTTACATCTGCACAAGTCAGCCGACTCAACGTGGTCGGGGGAGTGGACCAGCGCCAAGGGCATGTCCTACAAGGTGCAACTGGTGGAAAAACAGATCGCGGCGCCCGATCAGTCGGCAGAGCCCGGCTGGCAGGACATCTACCGGCAATCCGCCTACGACTACCTGCGCCTTAGCCAACTAAAGCTTAAGGCCGATAAAAAACAAACGTTCATGGGGCATGACCTGCAATGGTGGACCGAGCCGGAATCGGGAATCAGCCTGTTCGAAATCACGTCCGGCTATTCACGTGAGCAGGCCGCGCGGATCAATCAGCAATTGCGTTCGCGCTTGTGGCACGAGGTCGTCAGCTATCACGAGTGCCTGCTTGGCGGCAGCCGCATGGGCGGCGATTTCAACCAGTCTGTCAGCCCTGAGCTGCTGACCCCGGGTGTCGTCAGTCTCAACATCTATACGTCCTACAATTGCGGCGGCGCACACCCTGACTTCGGCGATTCGCCACTCAACCTCGACGTGGCCACCGGCAAGGAGCTGACCCTGGAAGATGTGCTCTGGGTCGGTAAAGGCAAGCCATTTCACTACGAGCGCGATGAAAAGAACGGCGTGAGCTTCGAGACCTACTCAAGCTATCGTGGTAAAACCTTCGCCCCCTGGCTGGTCAGCGAACTGCAAGCGGCCCACCCCGATGAGATGAAGAAGCCTGACGCCGAGGACGATTGTGATTACACCGATGCATCCGTGTGGGAATTTTCCTCGTGGCACTTCACCGAAAAAGGCCTCTATCTAGGACCCTATTTCGCTCGCGTCATGCGCGCCTGTGAAGGACCGGATTGGTCTGTGGTGCCGTACAGCGTGATCAAGGCGCACCCCGGCGGGGTGAAGCTGCAATTGCCGGATTGATAGCGCCCAGTGACGATTACCGCTGGCTTTAACGCAGCAGTCGCTGGCAAAAAAGCAGCACCTGTCACTTGCTCCCGGTCACACCCTTGACCACGGCAGCGTGCGCCTTGGCGTCCTTGGCCAGGGAGATCACGTTGATCATTGCGGTGCGTGTGCCGGAGGCGGCGGTGATGGTGGTGCTCAGTACCTTGCCGCCGTCGACGCTGCCTGACGCATCCAACTGACGCAATCCGAGGCCTTTTCGGACGATCTTCTTCTCGCCGAGCTTCTTGAAGTCCTTATAGCTGGACTGCTGCTGAACGAGGGTCTCGGCGATGATGGTGTCCAGCGTCTCGGTGTCATTGGACGGGACTTTCTTGCCGTCCGGCAGCGGGGTTTCGGTGATGATCACCATGCGCTTGGCAGGTTTGTTCATGTACAGCGAGCCGGTGACGCCCGCGGCCTGTGCCTTATCGTCGATCTCTTCCATCGGCCCTTTGACGTAGTCCTTGGGCAGGGTGAAAACGAATTTGCCGCCGAGCATGGTGACTTTCTGCGTGGCAATTTTGGCAGACGCAGGTTTGTGCCGGGCGGATTTGGACGCATGAGCGGTTTTGGAAGCGTTGGCAGAATGCTTGGTTTCAGTCGCGGCATCCGCGACGCCCGCGCCCAGACACACGGACAGTGCAGTGCAGATCACAACTGTTTTCAAATCGAACAAGCGCATTCCTACCTCTTCAGATGCTGATTCATACACAGGGTCTGCATTTTGCCTGAGCGACGTGGTGCGTAGATAGGCTCATGCGGGATGCTCAGACGCAACGTGCCTGTGCGGCCTGGCGGCGCTGGCATACGTTCCTGTTGATCGCCGCATAGTCTTACTGTGATCTGATAGCTGCGTTTGCTTTGGGCTTAAAGAAGAACCGTTTATTAATGCTCTGAACTTTCTTGCGCGCAAAAAAAAGCCGCTGGGGAAGCGGCTGAAGTTTGGAGCTTGGGGCCCCACGTCGGGAGCAACGACGCGGAGAGTTGCAACAACAGAAACACATCAAAGAAACGACAGAGTTACAGCGACCAGCAGATCAGGTGTGCTTGGCGTTCTCCACTTGAGGGTTATAGGTCGAGGCTTGCTGGGCCTTTTCCTGCTCCCTGGTTTTGGCGGCAAAGGCCTGCTCATGCTGTTCGAGGTTCGCTTGCATGGCCTGGTTGCGAGCCACGAACGCTGGCGATTCCTCAGCCATTGCAGGCGAGGTCGCCAAGAAGGACGCGAGGACAAGCGTTACGGCAATACTCAGGGGTTTTAACATTTGAATCAGGCCTCTTGCATAGGCAAGTTCGATCAGGTGGGGCCACTGTAAGAATCCAGAGGCCTTGTATCAAATGAAACCCGAGTAAATATTCTTTAGTGAAAATGTTATGTGCAAGGAGGAATTAATTAGCAGTCGTCAATTGTCGACGACTGCCGTAGTCATGGGTGGCCAGGGCGGCAGGTCAGTCAGGTAAGAATGTCGACTGAGCTACCCTGCGCATGTTCTCACCAACGATACGTCGCCGACGCGATGGCGGTGCGCGGATTGCCGAAGATGCAGCGACTGGCGTCGTAGCAGCCCGAGATGTACTCGTGATCGGTCAGGTTGGTGACATTGAGCGCCAGCTTCCAGGGCCCGGTGGTGTAGTGGGCCGACGCGTCGAGCAGGGTGTAGGACGGCACGTCCAGCGAGTTGTCGGCTGAACCGGGGCTGTGCCCGACATACCGCATACCGACGCCAAAACCGAGGTTTTTCAGCCAGCCATCGCGCAGGGTGTAGTCACCCCATACCGACGCCAGATTACGCGGCACCGGGATGCTGGTTGGCGTGTTGCCCTTGCTTACATCGTTGGCCTTGGTGATTTCCACATCCTGATAGGTGTAGCTGGCGATCAGGTCCAGTTCGCGGCTCAGACTCGCGGTGCCCTCCAGTTCGAACCCGCGCGAACGCACCTCGCCGCTCTGCACGTAGCTGTTGATGTGGGTCGCGTCCAGGTCCGGTGTCAGCACGTTGGTCTGGGTAATGTCGAAAACGGCGGCGGTCACCGATGCGTTACCGCCCTTGGGCTGGTATTTTACCCCGGCTTCATACTGTCTAGCCTTGGTTGGATCAAAGGGCGTGAGGTTGTAGTCCACGCCTGAGTTCGGGGTAAAACCTTCGCTGTAGCTGATGTACGGAGCCAGGCCGTTGTCGGCCAGATACACCAGACCCGCGCGCCCGGTGAATGCCTCGTCCTTTTGGCTGGCGTGTGAGCGGGTGCTCGTCGTCCAGCTGTCGGTGCTGGAGTCCGCCCAGTCATAACGGCCGCTCAGGGTCAGCGCCCAGTGCTCATCGAACTTCAACTGGTCCTGCAGATACAGGCCGGTCTGCCGCTGAATCTGCTTGTTGTAGCTCCAGGTGTCCGCAGTGAATTGCGAGGTGTCGACCGGGGCATCGGCTCCGCCGCCGAACAGGTCCAGATTGCTGGTCAGGATGTACGCTTGCGGGTCTTCGGTGTGCTGGCGTTGCCAGTCCAGGCCGATCAACAGCGTGTGTTGCACAGTGCCGGTGGCGAAATCGGCCTGTGCCTGGTTGTCGATTGTCCAGCGCGAATAGGTCGGGTTTTCAATCCCGGCATAACGTACCAGCGTGCGTTCATTGACCGGTCCTGGATACACCCCGGCGCCATACAGGTTGGCGGCATAGGCGGTGGTCCCGATGCCGTAGACCATGTTGTCGTTCAGGTCCAGGTGCGAGTAACGCAGGTTCTGGCGCACCTGCCAGGTGTCGTTCAGGCGCTTCTCAAATTCATAGCCAAACGACAGCTGAGTTTTCTCGTACTTCTGGAAACTCCGATCCCCGGTGTAGACGTCCCGATGAATATGCCCATACGGGTTGTGAGCCACCGTCCCGGCGGCGGGGTAAAAATTGTCGTCGGGGCTGTTGTCGTCGTACAGGTAGCTGGCGAGCAATGTCAGGCGCGTGTCGTCGTCCGGCTGAAACGTCAGCGATGGCGCCAGCGCCTGGCGCTTGTCCTGACCCGGCATGTCGGCAATGTTCTTGTCGCGCAACACACCCACCATGCGATACGTCCACACACCTTGATCGTCCAGCGGGCCGGTGGAGTCGAAAGCAATCTGCCGCCGCGCGTCGGTGCCGTACTGCACTTGAATTTCATTGGCGGCGATTTTGCTCGGGCGCTTGGAGACCTGATTCACCACGCCGCCGGGATCACCTTGCCCGTACAACACGCCCGCCGGACCGCGCAGCACTTCCACGCGTTCAAGCATGTACGGATCGACCATCCAGCTGGCAAGGTTAATGGTGGTTGGCAGTTGCAGGCTGTCCAGATAGATCGTCGGCGAGAAGCCGCGAATCACGCTGTACCAGTCCGAGCGGTTGTTGACCCCGTAACTGGAAAAGCCCGGCGTATAGCGCAACGCTTCGTTCACCGACTGCGCGCCCTGCGCTTCAAGGCGCTCGCGGGTGATCACCGAAATGGATTGTGGCGTCTCATGAACCGGCGTTCCGGTCTTGGTCGCGCTGATGCTGCGCTGTGCCACGTAACCATCGACGTCGTCCAGTGGCGACTCACTGCCCAGGGTCGAGTTGATCGACGTGCTGTCCAGCGTGACTTCTCTCGGCGTGGAGGGAATGGGTTGAAGGCGATACGTGCCACCAACGTACACCGCTTGCAGACCGGTCCCACTCAGCAAACGGCTGAAGGCCACGTCCAGACTGTAATTGCCGTTCAAACCCAAGGTGCGTTTGCCCTGAGTCATGGCCGGGTCGAATGCCTGGGCCATGCCGGTTTGCTCGGCCAGGCTGTTCAGGGCAGTGCCGAGATCACCGGCAGGAATGGAAAGCGTCTGAACCCGGCTCTGCGCAGCGTCGGGCTGCCCGGCGGCGAGGGCGGTCATGGCGCTGCTGGCAAGCGAAGCGGCGAGCAGGGCGGTTGCAAGCGGATGGCGCCGAAGGGCGAAGCGAGTCATGGGTGATCCTGCGTAGGCGTATGTCTTCAGGTCATGACGGACAGGACGAAAAAAGGGACAGTGGCCTGAACATTTTTTTCTGCCTTCTTTCAGTGATCTCGTTTCAGCCTGTCGGCCTGATCCACAGCACCCAGTCGGTAAAGCGCTGCAGCTTGATCGGCAGATTCGCCTGCAAGGCCTGCAACGCCTTGTCGCTGTCATCCAGCGGGAACACCCCGGACACCCGCAGCCCCTGCAACGCCTGCCGGTCGAAGTGCATCACGCCCTTGCGATAACGCGACAACTCGTCGAGCACCTCGACCAAGGGCCGGTCCTCGACCTTGAGCAGGCCGCGGGTCCAGGCCGCCGGGTCGCCTTTGCCCTGTGCGTTCGGCCCTTCGACATGATCGGTAAACAGCGTTGCCTGTTGCCCTGCCGCAACGCGCGCATTGAGATCGACAACCTCGCTGGGACGCGCGGAAATCGCTGACTCCAGAACTGTCACTTGCGTATGACCGTCCTCGCGCTTGACCAGGAAGCGGGTGCCCAGCGCAGTGACCGTGCCATGCTCGGTGCGCACGATGAAGGGGCGCTGCGGATCCTTCGCCACCTCCACCCACAACTCGCCGCGCTTGAGATCGATCAGCCGCTGCCGTGCATTGAAATGCACATCCACTGCCGAATCACTGTTGAGCTGCAACCGGCTGTGATCGTCGAGCTCGATATCCAGACGCTGGGCAAACCCGGTGCGTTGGTCGGCAAACCAGAGGGGGCCACGGGCGACTCCCTGCCAGGCCAGCAACGCCAAAACCAGTGCGCCAAGGGCAGGGCGCAGGGGGTTGCGTCTTACAGGTGCAAGGGCTTTTTCCAGTGCATTAATAGCGGGTTTGGGAGGCAGCGCATCGAAACGCCCCCACAACATTTCCAGACGTGACCATGCCAGACCGTGACTGGGGTCTGCCGCTTGCCAAGCCTGGAGTGCCAAGCGTTGCGCCGCGTCCATCTCCCCGGAATGCAGCTGCGCCATCCACTCGGTCGCCGCCATCACCGTTTCCCGGGCCGGTTCGGCAACGCTGTTCATGGCTGTTCTTCGTCGACAAACAGCGTCTGATAAAAATGCAGCAGGACCTGCGCGATGTATTGCTTGATCATGCTTGTGGAAACGCCTAATTGCTCGGCAATTTCCGCGTGGGTCAGGCCATCGAGCCGATTGAGCAAAAACGCGCGACGCGGTTTTTCCGCCAACCCTTCAAGCAAGGCGAACACCGATTCGAGCAGCACCAGCGCCTCATGCATCACCTGCGGCCCGGTCGACGCCAGGTCCTCATGGGCCAGCGCCAACTCTGCCAGATACAGTTGCTCCAGCTTGCGCCGCCGCTCGCCATCGATCAGCAGGCGCAATGCCGTTGTCGTCAGAAACGCCCGGGGCTCCTGCAGCGATTCCAGCGCCTGCACGCCCAGCAGGCGCACGAAGGCGTCCTGAGAAAGATCCGCCGCCCGCGCCGAGCAGCCGACCTTGCGCCGCAACCAACCTTGCAGCCACGGCTGATGATCGCTGTAGATCAGACTCAACAAACGATTGCGCGCAGACAAGGCGAAAGAGGGGGCCGACACGGACGCATCTCGAGGTGGGCGGAAAATGAATGCGAATATATTTCATTTGCGAGAGGGTGTCATCCACATCGGCAGACGCTTTGTCGGTATCCGGCCGCGGTGTCGCTGCGCTTACTTCACCGTAATGCGCGCGAATATCGGTCGAACACCCTTACATTTCGGAAAATCCACGTAACCCCAGAAAATACCGCCCGCATTCTTTCCGGTGCGTGCCCGTTTGGTCGCCATCGCCCCAGACAACTCGCGCACCACCGCCACGCCCACCTGCAGCGAACGCCACTGCTTGCACTGCACCAAGGCGTTTGCTGGCAAGGTAAATGAAGCCTTCGAGGGCAGAGGCATTTTGGCCATGGCGAATTTGACTGATGATGCCGTTAAAGAGGGGATTGTACGGCGACTTATCACGTGTTTAATGAGATTTGCTTTTTGCACCCCATGTGCCCGGCTACTGAAGCAGTAAAGTTGCTATAAAGGGGGTTCCATTAAAATGGATACCTCCCCTATGTTGGTTAGTACAGATTCGGAGTGAGGGTACATACAGTTTTACTGAAATGGTTTTTACGAGGAGTTAGCTATGTGCTTCTATGTGGCTGTGTGGTATATGATTTTCTACAACTGCGCGCTCGTTCAAAAAAACAGCGGCGGCTGAGGTTGTAAATAAATAAAAAGTGGTCCTATAGTACCGAATCTGGATTTAATAGCTTTTTTATTTTGATTTCTGTAGTTGTTTAGTCTTTTAAACATTCGAGACGTGTTTTTGGTTGGTCGAGAAGGTTGTGTTTAAGGATCTACCTGTCATGGAGAGAGCTTATGGGAGGCGTGACTTTGAAAGTGGATGACCTGGAAGTTTCGCTTGTTTTCGGCGGTATGTCGCCAGAGCATGCGGCGTCGAGAGCTTCCTTCAGTTTCGTCTATCAAGAGCTTACGGCTCAAAATAGTGGAGTTGCACTCCGTAATATTTATTATGTCGACCTGAACAACCGAATCACCTGTCGACCGTTTAAACAAAATGCCCTCGCGGAAGATTACATGCGGCCCAGCGAGCCGGTTGATTATGCCGCCGCGGCAGACATGATGAGCCGTGACACCGGCTACCTGTTCAATCTCCTTCACGGAAATTACGGGGAAGACGGGCATGTCCAGGGATTGGCGAACCTGCTGAAGCTGCGTGGCAGTTTCGGCCCCGTTTTACCGGCTAGCCTTGCCATGAGTAAGGTGCATATGCAGCGCTATGTCAGCGGTTATCAAAAGATCGTCAAGGTGCCTGATACCGGGGTGGTGACCGATTCTTCAAAGTCGCCAGACACCGCGACTCTCTTGGGGAAATTCGGGGGCACAAAGGTGGTGGTGAAGCCCAATTCCCTAGGCGCATCGCTCTTTACGGAGTGCTATACCGTCACGGAGGCAGAGGTGCCTCGAATCATCGAGAATCTTGCACTTATCTCCAAATACGATGAGCGGGCACTGGTTCAGGCATTCGTGAGCGGAACGGAATATTCGATAGGTTGCGTCCGGCTGGACAACCGCGTGGTGGCACTTGCGGCCGTGCGTATTGACACTGCGCGCGGGTTTTTCGGGCATAAGGAGAAACACAGACAGGGAAACGTGGAAGAGATCCTCGTAGAAGAGGACAGGCCCGTCATATCGCAACTTAAAGCGATGTCGTGTGAGCTGTTCGATGATCTGGGGTTCGCTCATATGTGCCGGTTCGATTATATCGTGACGGGGTGCGACGACATTTATTTCCTGGAGGCGAATCCTATCCCTGGGTTGATGCGCAACAGTATCTTTCCAAAGATGCTGAAAAAAAGCGGAATGTCGATAGCGCAGTTGATCAGGCATTTTAGTTGCCAGGATGCGGTCAAGTTACACAAGCGTTCGGTCTATGATTATTCAATTGATTAAGGAAGGTGCGGGCATGGAGCAGATAGGTTTGATAGGTGGAGTAAGTTGGGTGTCAACGATGGAGTACTACCGTCGACTCAATCTCATTGCTCAGGCAGCGGGTCGCCACAGTTCAGCGAAAATTATCATGCACAGCCTGAACTTCTGCGAGATATTGAAGTTTCAACAGGAAGGTGATGAAGAAGGCGAGTTTCAGATTCTCATACAGGCAGCGACTGAGCTGGAGCGGTCGGGGGCCACGAAACTCTTGATATGTTCCAACACTACGAGCAATACGTGCGACCGCCTGGAGAGTCAACTGTCTATTCCGGTAATAAATATCATTGATGCGACGGTGTCGGCCATCCAGCCGTTCAGGGTTCAAGCGTATTGGTTTGTTAGGAACGAAGTATGTGATGGAACGCGGTTTCTATATTGAGCGCTGCCGCAAGGAAGGCCTGACTATTAAGGTGCCTGGGGCGGTACATCGTGGTGCGGTCCACGATGCCATTTACGACGATTTGTGCCAGTGCAATTTTTCTGAAAGGGCTACACGGGCGGTGAAGGAGGCTATCGATGATCTGCTCAATCAAAACGTCGAGGCTGTGATCCTGGGGTGCACCGAATTGCCGCTGATCGTCGAGCAAATTTCGCCACCGCCGCACGTTGTATTGATCGACTCGATCGACGCCCATATTGCCGCAGCCCTTCGCCCGCGCGGAGCCCAACGTGCGCTAGAGGTGTAGTTATTGTCTGTTATCCAGAGCACTGCATTCTTGACCATTGTGCTATTGGTCACGGCAAGGACCTTGCTCATGCGCAACCTGGCAGCCCAGGTTTCTCCTCAGGCAACCGCTTGGGCGATTGGCGCGGGAACGAGCTGTGTCTGCCTGGTGCTTCTACCGGTGGCGTGGGCCTGCGATGTAGCCAATCTGCCTTCGCTGCTGAATGCAACCGGGATCGCTGCCGGGCTGGCGAAAGGCGTTTTACTGACGCTGCTCATTACCGTCCAGCAGCAGATAATCGGGCGCAGCGTTTCTGCAACGGCCTACGTTTTTCCGGTCGCGGTGGGTGGCATCGCGCTGCTGGATTACACGATTTTCGGCACACAATTGTCCCAAGGTGGCCTGGTCTCCATCATTGTTCTGTTTGCGGCTGGATTGTTGTTCTCGGTGTTCGGGCACTTGAGCTCAATGCCACGCACCGACACCTTGAGGTTCTTCGTCATGGTTGCGGCCGTCATTGGTTTTGCGCTGTGCGACAAAGTGGGAATAGCCAGTGCCGGCTGGTTCAGCTACCTGCTCTATACTGGCATCGGCAACATGCTCTCTGCGAGGATCGTGCTAAAGACATCCTCCCGCCTCAGCCTGTGCCACTGGGTCCTGCTCGCACTGGGTTGGACCGTGCCGGAGCTTTTTTTTAACTTCGCCCTAGCAGGCGTCCTGCCCCTGAGCTACGGCTATTTTGCAATCTCCCTCAGGGTGCCGCTGCTGATGACCATTGCCTTTCTGGTTTACCGAGAGGGCCACGGCAAGAATCAGTTATTTTTTGGCCTGCTGTCGATCCTTGGTACTGCTCCACTGTTTTTCAAATGAGGCCCTACGTGATCAACGCCGTTCCGTATTACAGCCAATGGGAGTCGCGCCAGCGGGTGATTGATTTTATCTCCAACACCCAAAGCGCTCTGGATGACCCGCTTTGGGCCGGTTCTGGCGCCGCCTGCGTCGAAGACTATGCGACATGGGCGCGGCATATCTGCGGCATGGCCTGCTTGAAAATGCTGCTTGCCTGTAGAACCGGGAGGGTTCATCCCACTTTCCAGCTTCTAGAGCTAGCCAAGCAATATGGCGCTTATGTGCTTGAAGGCGATGACATCAAGGGCATGATCTACGCGGCCGCTACTGAAATGCTGAAACATGAGTTTGGAGTGGAGTCCCAAGTCGTCACTGACCTCCAAGCCCACGACATCCCTTCAGTCATCAGCCCTGGCCAGTTCTTCATCGCCTCCGTGCACCCCACGATCCGCTGGCCTGACCGTGAGCCACCCAAAAAAGGCGGGCATCTCGTGCTCGTGACCGCAGCGACCGCCGATAGGGTGATGTTCCACAACTCCTCGGGTGATACGCCAGCGTCGCAAGAGAATGTGGTGATGGGACTGAGGGATTTCGGACGGTATTTCGCGGGCAGGGGGATCTGGGTTCGGTAGTCTGGGAAGGCAAGCTATGCGCGCGTGATTTGCTCGCGATCTGACGCGCAGCGGCAGTACACCCAGGCGACCCGTAATCGCCGATGTACCCGATCCCGATCACCCCAATCGCAAAACCCGAGCCGCCAGTCGCCACCACGAACCTCGCCTTGTGCTCATTGCCGCATGGCCCAGAGCGCGGCCCACGAAGGCGTTCCAAAGCAACCAACCTTGCCGCCACGGCTAATATTCGCTGTTGATGAAACTCCACAAACGGTTGCGCGCAGACAAGGCGAAAGCGGGGGCTGACATGGACGCATCTCGGGGGTGGAGAAAAATTGAATGCGAATATGTCATTTGCGTGAGGGTGTTATCTACGTTGGCAGACGCTTTGTCGGTATCCGGCCGCTGTGTCGCTGCGCTTACTTCACTATCATCGGCGCGAATATCGGTCGAATGCCCTTACATTTCGGAAAATCCACGCAACCCCAGAAAGTACCGCCTGCATTCTTCCCGGTGCGCGCCCGTTTGGTCGCCATCGTCTTTCGACAAAATGGGCATAAGGGCGCCTTGGGTTCAGCGTTGTTCGCAGGGGCTGCCTCGGGGCTTGCCGGTTTGACCGCGGGCGTCGTGATAACGGGCTCGGGCACCCGGTTCGCGTCCTGCGCGAGGACTGTCTCGACTGTGGGGGCTGGACCCTGAGCCTTGGTTTCGACGATCCACTGCCTCAGCACGGCACCGTCGATCAACTGCACATTGCGGCCGGAAGCAAAGGCCCGCGCCGGATTAGTGAATTTCCCACTCGTCACGACGAAACCGCCGACCGCCCCTTCGGCTGCCATCGCCCCATACAACTCGCGCACCACCGGCACACCCACTTGCACCGACCGCCACTGCTTGCACTGCACCAAATAGGTCTCGCCCTGCTTGCGCGCAATCAGGTCTACACCGCCGTCCGGGCCGTTTGCACCGGTTTCCTGCACCGCATACCCGCGATGCCGCAGTGCTTCGCCGACCAACAGCTCGAAGTCGTGCCAACTGATGCTGAGCAGCGTATTGCCGCCGGGAGTTGCGACGGACGTCAGCAGATTGCGCCGTTTACGGCGGCCGACAATCGAATAGATGGCGCCGCCGACGAAAATGATCGGCACAAAAAACTGGGCAAATGTGGCGATGCCGCGCAAGACCGACGCCGTCAGCGCTTTGTCGAAGTGCTGAGGATCGAAGGTCGTTGGCATGGGCGCCACGGCGATTGAGTGCAGCCAGAATGCCGACAGAGCGGCGAGCAGGACGCTGATCCACCAGGGCAACTTGCTGGCGAGGTGAATGAGCGCTTGGAGATTGGAGGTTTTTCGGGCCATGTCCGTGGTCTTTTTCGTCAATCCGTAAAGAGAAGAGATGCAATGCAGCGCCAGCGGCGGGACTGCTGATAAGCGACTGAGCGGCGATGATAGGCTAATGCCACCATGCTGGAAACACTGACGCGCCCCAAGCGCGTGCAGACTACGTCAACGGGCACCGCATCGAAAGCTACCGAGCAGTCACGCAGAGAAGGCTGCGCTTCATGCTTTCAGATACAGTGGGCGTGCGCATGAACCCGCTCGCATTGAGGTCCAATTCGTGGCATTACCCGAGGCATCGCCGATCCTGTCGCCTGCAGACGGTCGCTGGCAAGGCGACCTCTGGCTGGCAGCCGATCATTGCCTGATCACGGGGGTTCTCGGCCAGACGCGCCGCCACGCTCATTACGCCCATCAATTGCTGATCGCCCGCGCCGGCGTCGTCGAGGTCTGGGTGCAAGGTGAGATCATGCGCGGGCCTGCGCTGCTTATCGAATCGGGTCAGGAGCACGCGATCCTCAAAGCCGATCAGGCAGCGATCAGCCTGTTCGCCGAACCCCTGGCCTTCAAAGTGCCAGCTTTGCAGGAGATTTGTCGCTTCGCCATTGCGAGCCCAGACGCTCTGGTCGAGCTGCTGCGCGAACTGCCTCGACGTCAGTTGCATCCGCGACTGTGCAAAGCCGTGGTGCGTATTCGTTCGATCGACGCGGCGACCCTGTCGGCGTCCATGCTGGCCAGCGAGGCGGCATTGTCTATCAGTCAGCTGGAGCGCCTGTTTACCGGACAGTTGGGCCTGTCGGTGCGTCGCCTTGTGTTGTGGCAGCGGCTGCGCCTGGCGCTGCAGTTGGCGCTCGAAGGGTGCAACCTGACCCAGGCGGCGGCCACCGCCGGCTTTGCCGACTCCGCTCATTTATCCCGGTGTGTACGCCAGCAGTTCGGAGTTCGAGCAGATCAGATGTTACGCAACCTGCGCCTGCGGGTGCTTGTCTAACGCCTCACGCAATGGCTCGGGCAGCGCAGGTGGGGGGACGATCTTCTGCTGGCGGACAAAGGGCTGGCGTAGTTGTGTAAACCACCCCACGGGGTAGTCGGGGCAGTCGCCGATGCCAACATCATTGTCAGCCAGTCGATAGCGCGGCAGGTGCAACGCGGTGCCAAGCAGGCGATCCCACGCGGGGAAAAACAGCGCGAAGTTCACGTCCCCGTGCGTGCCGTACTTCAAATGATGCAAACGATGAACAGGTGCCCAGGCGAATACGTAGCGAAGCACGCCGATGCGCATGTCGACATTGCTGTGCTGTAAAAGCAACTCAATGGAAATACTGAACGCCAGCAGCGCTGCCACCGGCTGCGGCAGCCCGCACATCAGCAACGGCAACGTACCGCCCAGCGTTTCGAGCAATTGGTGCACGGGATGCTTCATCAGACCGTTGAATCCATACAGCCGGGTCACGCTGTGATGGACGGCATGCAATCGCCATAACAGCGGCCAACGGTGGCTGGCGTAATGCACCAGGGTGATGCCCATGTCTGCCACCGTCACGGCCAGCAGCAATTGCAGCGCCAATGGCCAGGCGGCAGGCCACAGCCCGGCATCGGGAAATATCATAGCGATCAGCGGAATCGCGGCCACGGCGGTCACGTTCAGTGTTTCATTTACGCCGGCATGCACAACGTCGCGAGCATCATCGCCGTGGCTTCTGTTCCACTGCTCACGATAAGGCCAGCGACGCTCGCACAGGGTCGACACGCCAATTGCCATCAGCAGTAACGGTAACAGCCAAGCGGGGCTCCACCCCTCAGCGACCGCCAGCAGTGCCACGCCAATAAAGCCAAAGAAAAAAACCGGTCCGTACACACTGCGCATCTCAAGGCTCCATTTTGGTTGAGCCACAAGTGTCGGACAGGGGCGGTCACCAGCGCTTGAATAAACCGCGCATCCTGGCGGTCGCGGTTGGCACAGCAGTTGCGGCAGCCCGGACCCGGTGCTGGCCCGTTTTATCACCGAAAACTCAAGTGTCTGCCGCTCTGGCCTTCATCGCCGCACGCTGGCGAAACGCGCTGACCTTGGCAATCGTGCCGCACGCGCGGCCTTGTGGTCCGCCCTTGGTCATGCCGCACCAGCGCTTGTTGCCGCTGCGGGTGTGGTCATAAAAGGCCCACTGGCAGTCGCCGCAGGTCTTGAGCCGCGAGAAGTGCCCAGCCGCGATGGCGTTGGCGACGATAGCCAGGATATGCCCGGCGTAGGTTCCCTGCGTCGACTCCAGCTGCAAGCGCATCACTCCATCGTTGGGCTGCACCCTGGCTTGCAGAGGGACCCCGCCGAATACTGCATTGAGCGCTTCAGGGTGCTGGGCGTGATCAGCACAGGCTTGGCGCAATGCCAGGCGCAGGGTTGAAAGCATGTCCAGGTTGTCAGCGGGCTGGCGTGGGTAGAGGGATAACTCGCGGGCCCACGCGTGCGCGTCTTTCACCAGCATCGGCAGAACGTCTGTCTCGACCCGCGTCTGGTTGGGGATCGACCAGGTGTTGATAAACCGCCGAACCTCTTCCAGATCGCCCGGCGCGACCTGATTGTGCTGTTGCATCGCAACCCCCGTTGCAAAAGAGCGAAATTTAAGTAACCATCAAACTAACATTGCTGGTTACGGTGCTGCAACATGACCATGGAAACCGCTGTTGTTCGACGCGAATGGCCCGGCGCCGTCCAGCGCTTGCTGTGGATGCAAGGGCTGATGAATGCTTCGCACTTTATGACGGTTCCGCTGCTGGCTTTTTACATGTCCTCGCACCTGCATTTCGGTGCGCCAGCGCTTGCCTCGGTGATGTCGGCCAACCTGTTGTGCGCACAAATGTTGCCGGTCGCTGCCGGGGCGATTGCAGACCGAATGGGCTCCAGACGACTGATCACCCTTGGATTGCTCTTGCGCGGTGCAGGCTTTTTAGGGTTTTGCGCGTTCGACAGCGTAGTGGCCTGGACGGTGTCAGCGATGTTCGCCGGTACGGGCGTGGCCTGTTATGAGGGCGGTGTCTATGCGCAGTTGGGCAGGCAACCCAGAGCCCGTTTGAGCCGAGTGTTCGCGGCCAATAATCAAATGCTGAACCTCGGTGCCGCGGTGGGCCCGATCCTCGGGGGATTGGCCGCCATGCTCGACGTGCGCATGGCCTTCGCGGCAAGTGCGGTGGTGTTCACAACGCTGGGTGTTATCACCCTTTGGTCGCGCATCGACACCAATCCCTCACACGCACGACAGCCTTTGTTGCAAGGTCTGAAGACTGCCGTCACGCATCGTGGCTTGCTGCGCTTGATTTTGGTGGCGCTGCCATGGTTTTTCCTGTTTCCCCAACTCTACGTCGCGTTCCCGGTTTACGCAGCCAAGCTGGCAGGGCCGTATGGCGCCTCGGCGGTGTACGTGGTCAACGGAGTGGTGGGGCTGCTCTTCCTCTCGCTGATGAAGCGCTGGTTGGTCAGCACACAGGCTCAAGCACTGGTAAAAGGGGCCTATCTGGCGGCGAGCATGGCCTTTGCCAGCGTCTGCATCGTCACAGGGGTCGCCGGGTTCCTGTTGTTTATCGTGGTGTACACAGTGATCGAAACCATTCTGTTACCCACGTTCGAAACCCTGACGGCCACGCTGGCGCCGCAGGGGTGTCAGGGCGCGTTTTTGGGTGCCTTCAGCGCAGCGGGCGCGCTGGGCGGCGGGGCGGGCTATTACGTGGGAAGCTGGCTGATCCTCAACCGCAGCAGCGCCGAGACCTGGCTGACGTTTGGCGCCGTAGGTCTGCTCGGCGTGTTGCTGTCGCTGGTATTGCTGCGTGGGCTGGCTGTTCCGCCAGCGCCTCGGTGAGCCAGCCGGCAGGCCTTTTGCTTATAATCCGCGCTTTTGCCCTCAGGAGTTCCCCATGCGCAGCGTAGTGCTGGCCTTATCCCTGCTCGGCGCGGCAAGCGCTTTTGCTGCCGCCGATGACGATGACCCTTGCCAGCAAGGCAGCGCCATGGCCATTTCGATGTGCAACGCGCCGAAGTGGGAAGCGGCCGAAAAGCAGTTGCAGGGTAGCTACGACAAGGTGATCGCCCAGCTTAAAAGCGACTCGCCGCAACGGGTCAAGGACATGATCGCCTCGCAACGCACTTGGGTTCATTTTCGTGAACAGTACTGCAGCGTCTATGGCCGTTCGAGGGTAGAGGGCAACAGCTGGACGTCTGTGTGGACCAGCGAGTGCCTGGCGGCCGAGGCCCTGAGTCGGGCGAAGTCGCTGCAGGACATGCTTGACCCTGGCTAAGCCGATGCAGCAGGCGCGTTGCGTGCTTGCTGCTTTGACACCGGCTTTGCTGGCTGAACTTGAGCGCGCTCACGCCGGCGCATTTGAACCATCAAACCCCGAAAGGGAAGGACTAACGACTGGCCATCCCCTGCGTAGGCTGCCCTGTGCAAGCCGCAGATGTGCACAGGGCGGTGATCGCTAAGACAGCAGCGTCAGTTAACGGCCGTACATGAGCGCCTGCACCTTGGCCTGTGCCTGTTGCGAAGCCTGGCCTTGTGCGTTCAGGTCTTGCAGCAACGCGTTCAGCTCCGCCTGCACTTTTGGGTCCTTGACCGTGATCACTGCGCCGTTGATATCGATCTGCGACGTGTGCGCTGTCGCGTAATCGGCGGCTTTCAGTGCGCTGTCCAGCGTCTTGTTGACTTGCGGCAGCACTTCCAGAAGGGTGTTGGTAGTGGTCGTGATAGTCCTGTCATAGGCCTTGTCATACACCACTTTCAAGTCTTCCGGTTGCTTGAGCTGAGCGTGCGCGCTATCGGCCTTGGCCTGACGCTGCTTCAACTGCACGCCCATCTCGGTGATGCTGCTTTGCACTGCTTTGATGTCGTCGCGGCGTGTAATCACATCGTTCAACGAATGAATGCTCGCCTTCTGAATCATGCCACCCATGGGTTTGACGACTGCATCCATATCGCTGTTGAAGTCAGCGATCACCGCGTAGTGAGTGGTGTACTCACCAAACGCCTTCGACTCATCAGGCGTCAGCTTGGGCACGTGGACGCCCGGTTTGTCGATGATGCGGGTCTGCAGGAACTGCGAGAAGGCAGCGCGTTGTTCAGGTTCTTTATCACCGCAGGCGATGAGGGCAAGGGGCAGGGCCAGGGCAAGCAGCCAGTGAGCGCGAAACGAGACTTGCATGTCTGTGGATCTCCTAAAGCAAAGAGGACGCCCCTGTCAGAAAAGGCCTCAACGGGGGAGCGCAAGCTTAACGGTTCTCATCTGCAGAGCCAAACGGCTTCGACTGACCATCGTGGCCTGTCTCCGGCTATTAAAGTGCGTGAATATATATGAGTTAAAAAGCAGGCTAATACGACGTGGTGCATGGGGACGGGCAGGTGTTCGCCAGTTTAACGAGCAACACATCAACCAACGATGTTGATGTCAGTGCTGCCCGGTTGCCTGATGATGCACTTGTCACTCACTTTTATTCCCATCGGCAACGACGGCGAAGGAATGTAAGAAAGTGACAGATAAGTGCATGCAGACGACACAGATTTACAGTGTCCGGTTTTTGTAGATGCCTGCTTGTCCAGATATAAATTGTTGATTTCAAATAGAAAGATAGGAGAAGTGTGGAATGCTACCATTGAGATATCGCTGTAGGGGTTGCAGTTTAATTAAATAAAATGTTTTATGTGCTCCTGTCGGCTCGCTTCAAAAAGGGGGCGTGATTAATGCCTAAACACCAACTATGTTTAAAGCGTTTAAATACAAAAGCCATTAACTTTGCATTCAGTTTGGCGTCTTGAATGACGAGTAATTGAAAGGTGCATGCGGAGCAGTCCATGACGTTGAACGATCGTTAGGGATCGGGTGAAGGGTCGCCAGCGGACCCCGCGTCAAGCATTCGGACCTTCAGGACGGCGCCCCAACACAAAAACTTTCCGCTCACGACAACTCGATAAACTAAGGACGCAACCATATGGACAGGATCGGTCTGATTGGCGGTGTCGGTTGGATGTCGACGATGGAGTATTACCGCCGACTCAATCTCATCGCACAAGCGGCAGGTCACCACGGTTCAGCGAAGCTCGTCATGTACAGCATGAACTTCGGCGACATACTGAAGGTTCAGCAGAACAATGACCAAGAGGGCGAGTTTCAGATACTGCTCCGTGCCGCGCTGGAGCTGGAGCGCTCAGGGGCGACGAAAATCCTCATCTGCTCGAACACCGCCACGGATACCTGTGACCGACTTGCAACCCATATCGCCATTCCCACCATCAACATCATTGATGCCACGGTGGCCGCTGCGAAGCGCTCCGGGTTCAAAAGGTTCGGCCTGTTAGGCACACAGGAGGTGATGGAGCGGGGCTTTTACGTCGAGCGCTTCGACAGGGAAGGGCTGCAAATCATCCTGCCGCGGCCGGCGTACCGTGAAGCCGTTCAGGATGCGTTTTACGATGATGCATGCCTGTACAACTTTCCCGAAAAGGCCACCAAGGCAGTCCGAGCCGCGATAGACGACCTGATTGTGCAGGACATCGATGCCGTCATTTTAGGAGGCACCGAATTGCCGCTGACGGCTGATCGAATGTCCCCGTCGCCTGGCATCGAATTGATCGACTCGATTGACGTTCACATCGCTGCGGCGCTGCAAACGGACGCCTCAATCCACGCACTCGGGGCGTAAGCGTTATCACTCATTCCGCTGTTTTATTGAAGGAGGCATCCCATTGACCGCCCCGTTCCTTATTACAGCCAGTGGGAATCCCGGCACTTGGTGGCAGATTTATCCCGGGGCGCAAAGCTCGTGGGACGACCCGCGCTGAGCCGATTCCGCTGCGTCCTCCCTTGAGGGATATGCACGCTGGGCCCGCCATAGCTGCGGCATGGCAGGTTCACCCCAATCGCAAAGCCTGCACTGCCAGCTTCCACCAGGGCCTACGCGCATTAACGCTGCTGTCATCCCCGCGAAACTCATCCAGCGCCACCACTCGCGGCATGTCCCGCAAGCGAATCCACGCCTCACTGCGCCAATGCAACATGCTCACCGACAACCCCGGCCACTGCAGAAAACTCAAACACGGACTGCCCGCACCCGGCGCCACACACTCATCCCGCAGGCACGGCACCACCTCATTGGTAAGCCACTGCCGCAGCTCGCGGTTCTCGGCGTGATAGTGATGCACCAGCATCGCGTACACCCCCGACTCGCTAACCATCAGCTCGGTCTCGCCACCGACTCCAGTTGCCAGCGTCAGCGTACGGCGTTGGTCCAGGTCAAGTTTGCGAGTGGTGCGTTCGTTCAAAGGCCAGCCCATGAGGCGACCCATTTCGCGGGCGCAGAACCAGACTTGGGATTCGAGGAGAAGGGCGCGCAGGGGGCGGTTGTTGCGGTGGAAGGTGGCGGTTGTGACGGCTTCTGGCATTGTTACTGACCTCTACATCATTTAGCTCTTCAGAGCTAAGGCGTCGGGAGTTAAGAAACCTCCAATGCAGAAAAGGCCGGACTTATTCCCCTTGCGGGTCTTGTATTCGTCCACTCCCGACATAGCAGAGTTTTTACGACGCGCAGCCAAGGGCCGCAGGCGTGAAAAGCCACATTCTATCGGGAGCGGGCAGGCCGCTGCACTGAGTCTCACTTGAGCGTTTCTTAGGCGCGGAGGCAGGGTAGGGGGCAAGCAAAGACGCGTCTGTAGGCCATTTCCGAAAATGCACTTTCAACTGAGGTTTAGTCCTCTCGGACCAGTCGCTCGACACGCTCATAGAAGCAAGCCGTGAATGCCTGCTTGTCATTGGAGTGGTGACAGCGGCGATGACAATTCGGGCAAAGAGCTACGGCGTTGCTTGGACGATCAGAACCGCCATCGGCCAGATGCTTAACGTGATGAACCTCAAGGAAAGGCCGGTCGTTCATTTCGAAGGGAGCAGGTTGACCGCAACCCTCACAGACACCGTTAGCTTGTTTGCGAACCCAAGCTCTGACTTCTGGATCACGCAGGAAGGCCTTACCAGCGGCTGACGATAGTTGGGGCTTCAAAATGCCTTTGGGGGGCTGCGCCAGTACTTGTTTTTCGAGCTTGCCTGCTCGCTTTTCCAAAGTGATTTCGTCGGCGGTAGGTTCGAAGTCTTCCGACGTCGGCATGGCAATGAGGTTTAGCGCGTCTCGAATTTTCCGCGCCACGTTGGCCCCAACGTTCTTGGCAGGTTTGTATCCGTTAATCCAGGGCCGATTCATCTCCAAGAGAACCGTTGAGATGTTTTGCATACGAAACTCGACAGACCCTTCTGTGCGGGCAGCTAGAACGCCCGCACGCAACTGACGATTTTCATGAGCCTTGTTCATCCGTTGTCCGCCTTGCTCGCGGTTCAGCATGTCGAGGTAGGTATCGACTGCCGCTTGAATCTCAACGTCGCTCCAATCGCTGCTGCGTTTATCCGTATCCATGCCATCGCCGAAGGTTAAAAACCTTCAAACGATACTGATTGCCATCCCCACTGTCTAGGAATAATCCTACAAATGGAGGTGATCGTTCCCACGCTCCGCGTGGGAAAGCAGCCTCTGACGCTCCGCGTCAGCTAATACCAGCGCTGAATCTCAAGCAGTCCCGGCTGCCCTTGATAATCACGAGCACTCGAATATCTCCAATGCTCACCAAGATCGACATAGCCTCGTTTTACTGGGTTGTGATGAATATAATTAAGCTTTTGTCGCAGCACGCTCTCGCTATAGACCAGTTCTGCGTGTACGCCTTCCTGCCAGACTTGGTAAATCCGGTCGAGCTTATGAGCGCGTTTTGCGAAGCGCAGTCGCTCAAGCGTGCTTTCTGCTCGCGTTTGTTCAAGGTGGTTGATGATTTTTCGTGCCGTAAAAGACTTGAAGCTTGCGACGGATTTCGCGAGGTTGGGGGATTGGGCTAGATAATGCAGATGGTTTTCTAAAACTACATAGCCGAAAAGCTTCAAGCCCTGATTGGCTTGTTGAAAACGCCAGGTATTCAAAACGATGTCGACAAGAGCCGGGCGGGTGAACAGAGGGAGCCATTCAACGATGGTGCAGGTTAGGAAGTGAGGTTTCTCGGGTTCAGTGATGGTGTAGCGACTTCGGGCCATGGATCTTTCCTGAGTCTTAAGCGGGCACGGAGTTTTAAAGCCTAGGCAAAGTCATTGGATGATGTGAAGGTTCTGGTGTTTCTAAGTCTTTCGGATCGGTACACATGGTACTCGAGCTAGCTGACGACGCAGAGCGTCAAACCTGATTACGAGTGGTGGCTGCTTGATCACCTGTACATTAAGCCGAACGCACAGGGGGCGGGGATTGGTTCGGTTGTCCTTCGTCACATCTTTATGGAGGCGGATGTTGCGGCCATGACATTACGGGTGGGTGCCCTCAGGGAAGCGCTTCAAATCGTTTTTATACGCGGCATGGTTTTCAGTTCGTCGAAAGTAGCGAATTCGACAATTACTATGTTCGCAGCCCTCAGGACATTCTCACGCAACTGAAGAGAAAAATTACTTCCTGATCCCGACGTCAAGGTTAATGGCTCACGCCCATTTAGGGGAATTCTGAAAAAGACTTCCTGATTTGGCAAAATCCCCGAACACCAATCGCCGAGCTTTTCGATGATGAAGCAAATGACCTTCGCCGATGCCGAGTACGCCGGTAAGCGCAAGCAGACCCGCAAGGAACTGCTCTTGATCGAGATGGATCGAGTCGTCCCCTGGAAGGGTTTGATTGCCCTGATCGGACCTCATTAACCTAAGGGCGAAGGGGGTCGTCCAGCCTATCTGTTGATGGCGATGCTGCGGGGTCATCTGATGCAGAGCTGGTTCGACTACAGCGATCCGGCGATGGAAGAGTCTCTCTACGAAACTACGATTTTACGCCAGTTTGCCGGTCTGAGCCTGGAGCGAATCCCGGATGAAACCACCATCCTCAACTTCCGGCGCTTGCTGGAAAAACATGAGTTGGCCGCCGGAATTTTAGGCGTGATAAATGGCTGCCTGGGCGACCGTGGTTCGTCACTGCGACAAGGCACCGCTGGTGACGCAGAGCGTCAGTGGTTTCATTCCCACGCGGAGCGTGGGAACAATCATCAAATGCCTTGTATCTTTTTTATAGCGTCTGAAATCGTCTTCGAAGGATAAAGGTGACCTTCAACTCCGTTAGAACTCGATTTGTTTCTTACTCGGATACCCTGCTCGATACACAGCTTGGTGCACATAGCCCAAAGATGCTGATGTTCAATCTCGATACAATTGATTTGGCAGTACTCAGAGATGCTTTTAAAATCTTCGTGTTCAATTTGTGGCGAAATTTCTTCAATTTTCTTATTTATTTCATGCAGTTGACGGTCTGTGCTTTCAAATTTCAATTTTGTCTCATGCGCTAATTTCTCGCGCTCTTCAATCTCGCGGATGAGGAGATTAGTATTCTGAGCAAGCGCATGAGCTAGAGACATGATGTCCGAGCTATTTTGTTTTTGGGGCGGTGGATAGGTACCATGTTTATGGATAGATGGGAGCACCTCATGAAACAGCCAGCGCTGGAACCTTTTACTGGCTGGCGTGCTGTCCCTTGAAATAAGTCTGAATAAACCTGGCTGGGTAATGAAAACTTCTTGCCGGGGGGAATTGGATTTGTCATCAGGTACCGAGAAATGCTCGTACTCATCAACATCTAAAACTTGTTGCTGAGCCTTGAGCAGGGCGCCTAGTCCGGTTTTTATTCTATTATTTATAGTGGTATTAGATTTGGCCAACATCAGTACTACATCTTCCAAAGAGACGTACAGCGTCTCTTCTCTATAGAATGTCCTGATTTTTGAAGTTTCTTCGCCGGCCTGGTACTCAAGTAATATTGGTGTGTTCACGAAATACTCCTTAAAAAAACCCCGCTTGCGCAGGGTTTTGGTTTATATCCTTTTTGTCGTGACCGAGTTATAGCATGGCGTTAAGCCATGTTCAATCCCAGCTCAAAGCCCCACCCGTCTGATACTCAATAACCCTGGTCTCAAAGAAGTTCTTCTCCTTCTTCAAGTCCATGATCTCGCTCATCCATGGGAACGGGTTGGTGGTGCCTGGGTACTCTTCTTTCAGACCAATCTGGCTCAAACGACGGTTAGCGATGAACTTGAGGTAGTCCTCCATCATCGCTGCGTTCATGCCCAGTACGCCGCGAGGCATGGTGTCGCGGGCGTATTCGATTTCCAGCTGGGTGCCTTGCAGGATCATTTGCGAGGCTTCTTCCTTCAGTTCGGCGTCCCACAGGTGTGGGTTTTCGATTTTGATCTGGTTGATCACGTCGATGCCGAAGTTCAGGTGCATGGATTCGTCGCGCAGGATGTATTGGAACTGTTCTGCGACGCCGGTCATTTTGTTGCGGCGACCCATGGAGAGGATCTGGGTGAAGCCGCAATAGAAGAAGATGCCTTCCAGAACGCAGTAGTAGGCGATCAGGTTGCGCAGCAGTTCTTTGTCGGTCTCGACGGTGCCGGTGTTGAATTCCGGGTCGGAGATGGCGCGGGTGTATTTGAGGCCCCAGGCTGCCTTTTTCGCGACCGATGGAATCTCGTGGTACATGTTGAAGATTTCGCCTTCATCCATGCCCAGTGATTCGATGCAGTATTGGTAGGCGTGGGTGTGGATCGCTTCCTCGAAGGCCTGGCGCAGGATGTACTGGCGGCATTCCGGGTTGGTGATCAGGCGATACACGGCCAGCGCGAGGTTGTTGGCGACCAGGGAGTCGGCGGTGGAGAAGAAGCCCAGGTTGCGCATGACGATGCGGCGTTCGTCGTCGGTCAGGCCTTCCGGGTTACGCCAGACGGCGATGTCGGCGGTCATGTTGACTTCTTGCGGCATCCAGTGGTTTGCGCAGCCGTCGAGGTACTTCTGCCAGGCCCAGTCGTACTTGAATGGCACAAGTTGGTTGAGGTCGGCGCGGCAGTTGATCATGCGCTTTTCGTCGACGGCCACGCGGGCAGCGGAGCCTTCGAGCTCAGCCAGACCTTCGGCGATGTCGAGCTTGTTCAGTGCAGCCTTGGCACGGGCCACAGCAGCGGAGTCGTTGGCATTGGCAGCGCGTGCTTCCAGTGCGGCGGCACCACCGGCGCTGTCGAGTTTGTCCATGGCCGCTTCGGAAGCGTGGCCGGCGTTGGCACCTTTGGCGGGTTCAGCGGCGTCTTCTTTGTCGAATTCGTCCCAGCTCAGCATGGTGATGAGGCTCCTGCGTGAGGACCGCCTGTTGGCGATCGGTTGGATTTAAAAAGTCAGTGCTGATGTGTGTTAACACTCAGGCAATACGGCGGTAGAGAGCAGGCTCTCTGAAGTCTTTATTCGGGAGTTACGTGAGGGTCGCGTTTACGGTCGCGAATCGCTGCACGTGAGGGAAACACTTCGCTGACACCGCGGATGCGTGGGGGCCGATGGTCTTGATTCGGCTTTGGCTGCGCAGGTGGTCATGTCGTGGTCCTTGATTAGGGGGGCGCAAGTATACGGAAATTTGCCCCGTGCGTGTGCCCTGCGACCGATCTATCGATCATTTTCGGCACCGTTCAACAGGTTTGAATGGCGGGCCGAATTTGTTTTGACGCGGCAGCGATAAATTGAATGTGAATCGCCTATGTAGTGTTCGGTGGCGTCAGGAAGCACACGATATAGGTGTCAGGGGCGAGGATGCAACCGGGTATTTCTACATCTGCTGCAGGTCGTGACGTAGCTCAACGTTCTACGAATACGCAAGACGCTGAGCACGCCGGCGAAGAAGCCCGGCTGCCGTGGCGCAGAGTAAGTGGAGGCAATCGGGCACTGTTCGATTTGGCTGATTGCTAGCCTGACAGACGGCGTTTTCTCGGGCCATGTCGGGAGAGGGGCAGGGGCGATTGGCGATCTCTTAACCTGTTGCTATTTGAGCTGGGTCGTTATGATCACTGGCAAAGGGATGTAGTATCTCTCCTATAGGTGGCTAAGAACTTGCGCTCAGCTCAGTGCCAAGTGGGCGCTAGGATGGGGCTGATGAGAGCACTAATTTAGGCGACCTGTACGTGTATTCTTCCGGACCGCCCCGTCAGTTCGTTGCCTTAGCTTTTAAGGCCATGCGAAAGGATTATAGGTATTTGCAGGCTGTTGGCGTTCTTAAATTGCCAACGATTAGAAGAGAGGGAATTGCCCGTTGCATATTATGGAGCACGCCCTGGTCTATTGATGTAGCATTTCCAGATAGGAATGGGCGGACAGTGAGGGAATACGAATGACTAACTTTTTAACGCCTCCTACCTCGGCTAGCCTGCAATGCAATCGTAGGCAGTCTGGATTGCTGGGGGGGGGGCCAGCAGGGGGTCGCAGGCGGGTCTGCCATGGATTTTTACATGCAGCCTGGCCGCTTCGCCGGCCAATACCCTACCGACGACTACACAGCTGCTGTTTATCTGGTTCATCAGCTGTCATCTAGCGATGAGCAAATGACTCCTGATGAGTTCAGAAGCGCTGCTCTGCTGCTGCGCGAACTCCTTCAGAAAATGAAATCCGCCACAAATGTATCAGTGGAAGCGCTGCAAACCCTCCAACAGGCCGCCCAAAATATTCCGGGAATTGGCCCGCTGATGTTCTCGCAGAGCAACTTGCCTGGGACCGTTGCGACCGCCGCAGGCGGTGTTATGGCAGCGGCCAAGGCCAAGAAGGTCACAGACCTCCTGGATTTGACTACCGAGCAAAAAGCGAAGCTTCACGCGTGGGCCAATAGTCGGGGTACCCCTGGCGCGCAGTCGGCTGGTAAAACATTTAAAGGCAGCATAAAAATTATTGCCAAGGAAGGTCAGTTATTTTTTGAAGTGCCTGTGACCGCCGTTGCGAAGCATTACAAGATCTTAGGTGCGGTCGGGCCAACTGCTGCTCATATTCCTGTGGGCAATACCAAAGCGGCGTTGAATCAGTTCGCCCATCTGCATGCGAATGGCGCTACCGGTGCGCTGAAATTTATGGGAGGGAATACTGTCGGTGCTGCTCTGGCTATAGGTCCGCAAGCCTATCTGGATTATTCAAGCTCGACGACGGGTACAGAATTTTATAACAAGTCTGTTTACACCCAGCCCACTAACATCGTATCGGCTGCTGCGGGCGTCGGCTCTGGTTATGCCTTGGCGGGAGCTACCGCTATGCTTGCAATTCCTGCAGCGCCCTTGGTTGTCGTCGTGGCCGTTGGATTCCTCGCAGGTCTGGCAATGCAGTGGGCAATGGTTGAGTTCGGGGTTGATAAGAAGATTGGGAACGCATTAAGGATTGAGAGCCAGCAATGATTGATTCAGATAATCTCAAAAAATTTACTTGGTTTTTATTTGTATTTCTTGTTTTCTTGTTAGCCTTTGGTCCTTCGGGCTTTAAATATTTCTGGCCCGCATTTGTTGTCGTGTTGTTATCTGCGCTAATGTGGACCTTCTATCTTGTCTATGCATGTGAAAGGTTTGCCGTATATATAACTTCAATAACAATTATGGTTGTAGGTGTCTTTTCTTTAATGGCCTGTACCGCAGCTTATTTGGTTGCTTCTAGGTTCTGGGGGAAGACAAGTATTGCTGCCCTCATGATATGGCCTGTTCCAATGGGTATCGCATCTTTGACGTATTGGGTCTTGGCCAATGGCAAACCCTCATTTCATCCATTCGAATATGATGGAATCAAGGTCCAGCCACGTCCGCAAAAAAAGCAAAAAATATCGACAGCGTATAGCCCTCTTTTGGTGGCAGGAGCGACCACCTTGGCGGCAAGTATGTTTACCAAAACAGTCGGCTCGCTCACTACCGGAATGGTCGCCATGTTTGGACTGACGACTTTCTCCATGACGGTTTTATTCTACGCACGCCACATAATCAGAGGCCTTCGTACCCTTCGCATCCAAGAAAAGACCATGCCCACCCCCTACACCTTCATGCAAATCGACGAAATTCGTGAAGCTCGCAGTCGTTGGTGGTTCAGTAAGTTGTTTAAGTGGGTTGCGTCTTGGCGCAAGTCTCCGGGTGCTTGATTTTTGACGATCACTACTAGCAGGCTGCTCAAGCCTGATGACGTATTACTGGTTAAGGAGTAGTAGAAGCGATGGATCTTTCCTCACTATTTACGGCGCAGAACAGGCGCCTGTTCAAGCTCACCATGGCCCTAAAAGGCGGCCAGGAGCTGTTGCTTGAATCCTTTGCCCATTGAGTGGTCGCGTTTTTACGCCAGCGACCTGACTGTCAACAGCGTACTGGGCCAAGGCTGGGTGCTACCCTGGGAGCAAAGTCTGCGCCGGAGCGGTAGCTTCGTCTACCTCCGCGACAATCAGGGGCGTAGCGTACCGTTTGTCGATGTCGAGCCGGGGGAGCGTATTTACAACCCCTACGAACAGCTCTATCTGATTCGTACCCAGGGTGGCCACTACCTGCTACAGACCCTGGACAACATCTTCTTCTACTTCGGCGAAGTCCCGGAGGGCAACTCTGCAGTACCTCTGCAGCGTATTGAAAACGCACTTGGCCACTACCTGCATTTCACGCGCACCCCCGAAGGCACGCTTACTGACATCAGCGCCCCGGGTGGCGTACGTGTGCACCTGCACTACGACCACCCGCTGGGCCGCCTGACCGACGTCAAACGCGTTGTTGATAATCTGGCCGTCGAAACCCTCGTGCAGTACCGCTACGACGCTAATGGTCAACTTAGCGAAGTGATCAACCGCAATGGCGATTCGATGCGGCGTTTTAGCTACGCCGATGGAGTGATGGCCACCCACAGCAACGCACTCGGTCTGAGCTGCAGCTACCGCTGGGAGACCGTCGACGGCCAGCCTCGCGTAGTCGAGCACTGGACCAGCGACGGCGAACATTTCCATTTCCGTTATGACTTCAAAAAACGCACCTCATGGGCCACCGATGTATTGGGGCGCGAACTGGAAGTGCACTACAACGAAGACCGCCGCGTCATCGCCAGCCGTGACTACGGCGGGGAACACTACAGCATCGACCTTGACGAAGCGGGCAACATGACCGGCATCGTCCTGCCCGATGGCAACCGCCTTGCTTTCAAATACGACGACTTCTCCCGACTGATTGCAGAAACCGATCCGCTGGGTCGGAACGTCACCTACAAGCACCACCTCGGCACCACCCTGATCACCGAGACAAGCTTTCCCGACGGCAGCGTCTGGAAAGCCCGCTACGACGATAAGGGCAACCTCATCGCCGAAACCGATGCCCTTGGCCACAAAACCGAATACCTCAACAGCGATGACGGCCTGCCGCACACCATCATCGACGCGACGCACAAATCCAAATACCTGTGGTGGAACAGTCTGGCCCAGGTGGAGCGCTTTCAGGATTGCTCCGGCAAAAGCACCTACTACAGCTACGACGACCGCCAGCATCTCGTTGCTGTCACCGACGCCCTCAACCAGACCACGAAACTTGAGCGCAAACCCGATGGCGAAGTGCTGCGCATTGATCATCCGGATGGCACTGCTGAGTCCTTTACCTACAACGCCCTTGGCCAAGTTCTGACCCACACCGATGGCAAAGGCCAGACCACGCGTCTGCTGCGCACCGCACGCGGCCTTCCGAGCAGCCGCCAGGATGCCAAAGGCCAGCACATTCGTTACGAATACGACAATGCGATCCGCCTGACCGCACTGGTCAACGAAAACAACGCCGCCTACCAGTTTGTCTACGACGCCTCTGATCGCGTGATCGAAGAAAAGCGCATCGACAACCTGACCCGCCGTTTCAGCTACAACCTCGGCGGCCATCTGACCCGCGTCGACGAAACCGGCTACGGAGACCGCGCCGAACGACCACAGCGCAGCACCGAATTTGAGCGCGACACGATTGGCCGTCTACTGGCCAAACTCAACGACGATGCACGTCAGGAGTACACCTATGACGAAGGCGACCGGCTGCTGAGCATTCACCGTCTGCCGACGAACACCGGTAAAAACCTCGGCGTCAGCGAAGAAACTCTCAAGTTTGAATACGACCTCCTGGGCCGTCTGGTCAAAGAGACCACACCCCAAGGCGCCTTGGACTACGAATACGATCCGCTGAGCAACCTCACCACGCTGACCCTGCCCACAGGTCAACACCTCAACCACCTCTACTACGGCAGCGGCCACCTGCACCAACTCAACCTCGACGGACTGCTCATCAGCGACATGGAACACGATGACCTGCACCGCGAGATCTTCCGCACTCAGGGCAAACTCACCAGTTGCTTCGGCTACGACGCCATGGGCCGCAAGAGCTGGCAGTTCGCCTCCGAATTACCGGGCGAAAAGCTCTCGCAGATCCATAACCCCGGCGACAACAGCCTGCTGGTGGATCACGCCTACAACCCGATCCACCGACGCTATGAATACGATCCAGCTGGCGAACTGACCCGCACCCTCGACAAGCTGCGCGGCGAAATCAAGTACGAATACGAAGCCAACGGCCAACTGCACAGCCGCGACACCGGAAAACTGGTCGACAGTGAAGAGTTCAGGTACGACGCGGCAGCCAACCGGCTGAACTTCAACACAAGCCAGTTTGATCATGTCAAAGACAACCGCCTTAAGCGCTGGCGCGATCAGGAGTATGCCTACGATGCATGGGGCAACCTCATCGAGAAGCGCGTTGGCCTGAGCAAACTGCAGACGTTTAGCTACGACTGTGAAAACAGGCTGGTCAGAGCCGAAACACTGGTCAATGGCAAGCGACACAGCATCGGCACCTATCGCTACGACAGTCTGGGCAGGCGCATTGCCAAAACATCAGAAATAAATGGCCAGGCCGAACACAAAAACTTCCTCTGGCAAGGCTTGCGGCTGCTACGCGAGGAAAGCCCACAACAAAGTAGCCTCTACATTTACGAACCCGGCAGCTACGCGCCGCTAGCCCGAGTCGACCAACAGGAAGACGAGGCAGAGCACAAGCTCTACTACTTCCACACCGACCAGATCGGCACACCGCTGGAAATGACAGACACTGAGGGCAGCATCGTCTGGCAGGCCACGTACAAGGCGTGGGGCGAGGTTGAAACGCTCACAGTCAGCGACGTCGAACAGAATCTGCGGTTCCAGGGGCAGTATTTCGACGACGAGACGGGGCTTCACTACAACACGTTTCGGTACTACGATCCTGGGGTGGGACGGTTTATTACGCAGGATCCAATTGGGTTGCTGGGTGGCAACAACTTGTATTCTTACGTCCCAAATCCAAATACTTGGGTCGACCCATTAGGGTGGGAGTGCGAGTTATACCGAGGCGTAAGCGCCAACCATCCTGAAATTGCTAATGCAAGAAATGGAATTGCCAAACCTGGTAATGTTGAGAGTAACATTTCACCAGAGACACACAACCTTGGCGGCGTCTCTCATGATAGCCCTTTTACATCTTGGACCCGAGATCCTAAGGTCGCCAAATGGTGGGCAGAAAAAGACGGGCCGGGAGGCGTCGTCCTAGGGACTCCAACTGGCGCCCCCAAACCTGGTAACACCTGGGCGTGGAAGTTTTCTCCAGATGCTTATGGTGAATCAGAAGTACTATTGCAAGGGAATCGCTCTGGACTTAAGGTGTTTGATCCAAATGAACTCTAAAGATTTACTGGAAAAAGTTGATTTTGAAGAATTTATAAAGACTGGCAATATCGACTGTCAAACGGCCATAGTACTGAAAAAGGTAAAACTTCCCAAGGGTCGATTTCCTCTTCCTCCGGGGGTTAATAGCTATAGTGATCAGGAAAAAGACTCAATGCAGTCAATTATAAAGTTTCGCGCCGAGAACTTGACGGCGCAGGGACGTATTCTTAATGGCTCAGATATATGTTTGCAATCGCTAAGTGACACGGTTAGCATTGATCGTCGATCTTGGGTGACATTAAAAGTTGAAGATTACTTATTGATATTTATAATCAACTCAAAGACTTTTGATATTGATGGGTGCATGTCTTTAAAAATTACCAGCGATGCTTAGGGGTATTGTTATAGTTTCAAAGATCTTCGATTATGATACACGCTGAATATACCTTTGCAGGTCATCCAATGCATAGAATAGTATCCAGCTTGGGCGCGAAGTAGCAACAACTAGGGAACGCGAAAGGAGCGTAGCAAAGCCTAAAGAAAACACGTCCATTTCCTGAGTGTCTTGCGTCGGTGTAATTACAATAGAGAGCTAGTGTGGTGTAGCCTGCTGCTCGGGCCCATGTTGACACTGCCCAGTGCGATCAGCACAGCTCGGCGCCGCAGATTCGTGCCCAAGGCAGCGATACGGTTCATATCAACAGTATGCCTGCTGCGCGAGTATGTCTACGATGCGTTGGGCAACCTGATTGAAAAGCGCAGTGGCCTGCGCAAGCTGCGGACGTTTAGCCATGATTGCGAAAGCCGTTTGGTCGAGGCTGAAACGGTGATCAGCGGCAAGCGAGAAAGCATCGGCACCTATCGGTACTACAGCCTTGGTCTACGAATCGGGAAAACTTTCGAGATCGAAGACCAGACCGAGCATAAAAGCTTTCTCTGGCAAGGCTGGGGGCAGAGCAAAAAACTCTACTACTTCCACACCGACCAGAGTGGCACGCCGCTGGGGATGACGGACGTTGACGGAAGTATACATGGCAGGCCACCTACAAGGCGTGGGGCGAGCTTGAAACGCTCACAGTTAGTGACGTCGAGCAGAATCTGCGGTTTTAGGGGCAGTACTTCGACGACGAGACGGGGCTGCACTACAACACGTTCCGGTATTACGATGCGCAGGTGGGACGGTTTATTACTCAGGATCCAATTGGGTTGTCTGGTGGTAATAACCTTTATGCTTATGCACTGAATTCAACAAGGTGGGTGGATCCACTAGGGCTAAGCTGCGATGATACTAGCCAACTGTATCGAGGGGTAAGTGCGAAGCACCCTGATCTCGATAGCGCGAAAAACGGCGTAGTGAAGCCTGCAAATCCGCATGCGGATTTGACTCCTGAGCAACACGCACAGGGAGGAAGGACAGGAGAAAGCCAGTTTGTATCGTGGACTCCTAATAAAGAAATGGCATTGGAGCACGCTAACAAAGACGGGCCAGGCGGTGTGCTTTTAAGCGTACCTATCGGTGCGCCTGCCCAAGGCGCAACTTGGTCTTGGGGGGGGAGCCAAATCAATCAGTGGGGAGAGGCCGAGATGTTGCAATTAGGCACACGGACTGGCGTAAAAGTTAATAGGTTGTGAGGCTCGTAGTCATGGAGTATGCGAAGTATTTAAAGAGTATCATTCCACGAAATGAAGAATGGTCCACGCTTCTGAATGAAGTGCTAAGTTCTGACAGTCTAAAGCTTGGTAATCCTTACGAGGAGAATGTCAGCTTGCTATTAGCAAGATATGGGCGGAGAGCTAACTTTGACTATGGTTCGGAAAGTGGAGCTTTCGGATTAAGCGACCTAGTTGTTCGTTTGTCCTCATTTTCGTTGAGTGAGAAGTTACAGGTGTACCCTATGACTAACGACCTTTTTGATGGTGACTGTTTTGTGTGTAATGATGAAATCATTGGCTGTGCGTTCATCAAACAAGGTCGTGCGGTTTCGAGGGAGGGTCTATGGATCAATGGAATGAAAATAGAGTAAAGGCGCATCAAGTGCCAACGATATTACCGGCGACGCTGATCAGGTATTAATGCTCAACATTGGCGTGAGTCTTGGGCTGTAGGTGTGAAGAGTATGCATTCTATGTGTAGAGGTTTATATGAGTAAAGACAATCTATTGGCTTTACTTTTGGATTTAGTAAATAGTTGAATAAGGCCGAGAGGTTGCACGGTGAATATTCTTTGCCCTCGATTGTCAGCGATTATCAAAAAAGGTATTGAAATTTTGATTGCCAATGGTTTGCCCGGTAACCTTATAAAAAAGTCGCTGAGGGAGTATTTGGAGCTTGAGAGAATGGATCTTGCACAGCAGGAAGTTAGGAATTCTATTGATGGGGGTTCTTAATTCTATCTAATAAATAATTCCTAAGGCATTGTTATTAGTACTCTGGCTGTACTCCTTTTGCGAATTTGAGATCCGCGCCTCGCGAGCGCCAATGTGCCGGGCTGCTAGCTGAAAGTGCTTTGCATAAAAGTCCGCCGCATCGTTGTCACCCGCGGTGAAGATGAAGACTGCCTGCTCAGCGTTCACCTTCTGCAGCGAACACAGGTGAAAACCTCGCCGCCAGCGAACAAGCACTCAGGTTGAGTGCGACTTCCACAGTCATCTGGTCAAAAAGAAGTCATATTTAAAGCGCGCTAGCCGTCCAGATGCAGTGAGAGCAAGCGCGCTCCTTCAGGAGCGCGTTTACCGGTCGAGCGTCGATTACACGACGCTCTGGTTCCATAGTGCAGAGCCGCTTACTGACACGCCTCGCAATCCGGCTCATCAATCGCGCAGGCCTTTGGCACTGGCGCTGGGCCGGGTGCTGCTTCGGCTGGACGGGGGGCGGTGATCGCTGAGTCGTCCGGGCCGTGGCCGCCGCTGGAAACGGCGTTGAGCTTGCCGGTGTTGATGGTCGACTTCTCGGTGCTGGTCGCGGCCAGGGCACGGAGGTAGTAAGTGGTTTTCAGGCCACGGTACCAGGCCATGCGGTAGGTCACGTCGAGCTTCTTGCCCGATGCGCCGGCGATGTACAGGTTCAGCGATTGCGCCTGGTCGATCCACTTCTGACGACGGCTGGCGGCGTCAACGATCCACTTGGTGTCCACTTCGAACGCCGTGGCGTACAGGTCTTTGAGTTCCTGCGGGATGCGCTCGATCTGCTGCACCGAACCGTCGTAGTACTTGAGGTCGTTGATCATGACCGAGTCCCACAGATCGCGTGCTTTGAGGTCGCGAACCAGGTACGGGTTGATCACGGTGAATTCGCCCGAGAGGTTCGATTTCACGTACAGGTTCTGGTAGGTCGGTTCGATCGACTGCGATACGCCGGTGATGTTGGCGATGGTGGCGGTCGGTGCGATGGCCATGATGTTCGAGTTACGAATGCCTTTCTGAACGCGAGCACGCACAGGCGCCCAGTCCAGGGTTTCGTTCAGGTCGACATCGATGTACTTCTGGCCACGGGCTTCGATCAGGATCTGTTGCGAATCCAGCGGCAGAATGCCCTTGGACCACAGCGAGCCCTGGAACGTCTCGTAGGCACCGCGCTCATCGGCCAGGTCGCAGGAGGCCTGGATCGCGTAGTAGCTGACGGCTTCCATCGAGCGGTCGGCGAATTCGACGGCAGCATCGGAACCGTAAGGAATGTGCTGCAGGTACAGTGCGTCCTGGAAGCCCATGATGCCCAGACCGACCGGACGGTGGCGGAAGTTGGAGTTCTTCGCTTGCGGCACCGAGTAGTAGTTGATGTCGATCACGTTGTCGAGCATGCGCAGGGCAACGTCGATGGTGCGCTTGAGTTTGTCGGTGTCCAGCTTGCCGGCCACGATGTGGTTCGGCAGGTTGATCGAGCCCAGGTTGCAGACCGCGATCTCGTCTTTGTTGGTGTTCAGGGTGATCTCGGTGCACAGGTTCGAGCTGTGGACTACGCCCACGTGCTGCTGCGGGCTGCGCAGGTTGCACGGGTCTTTGAAGGTCAGCCACGGGTGGCCGGTTTCGAAGAGCATGGACAGCATTTTACGCCACAGGTCTTTGGCTTGGATGGTCTTGAACAGCTTGACCTTGCCTGGGTACTCGGTCAGCGCTTCGTAGTACTCGTAGCGCTCCTGGAAGGCTTTACCGGTCAGGTCGTGCAGGTCCGGCACTTCGGACGGCGAGAACAGGGTCCATTTGCCGTCGTCGAAGACACGCTTCATGAACAGGTCAGGGATCCAGTTGGCGGTGTTCATGTCGTGGGTACGACGACGATCATCACCGGTGTTCTTGCGCAGTTCGATGAACTCTTCGATGTCCATGTGCCAGGTTTCCAGGTAGGCACAGACAGCGCCCTTGCGCTTGCCGCCCTGGTTGACTGCCACAGCGGTGTCGTTGACCACTTTCAGGAAGGGCACCACGCCCTGGGATTTGCCGTTGGTGCCCTTGATGTACGAGCCCAGCGCGCGCACCGGTGTCCAGTCATTGCCCAGACCGCCTGCGAATTTGGACAGCATGGCGTTGTCGTGGATGGCGTGGTAAATGCCCGACAGGTCATCCGGAACGGTGGTCAGGTAGCAGCTCGACAGCTGTGGACGCAGGGTACCGGCGTTGAACAGGGTCGGCGTCGAAGCCATGTAGTCGAAGGACGACAACAGGTTGTAGAACTCGATGGCGCGGTCTTCACGGGCTTTCTCTTCGATTGCCAGGCCCATGGCCACACGCATGAAGAAGATCTGCGGCAGTTCGAAACGGATGCCGTCCTTGTGGATGAAGTAACGGTCATACAGGGTCTGCAGGCCCAGATAGGTGAATTGCTGGTCGCGTTCGTGGTTGATCGCCTTGCCCAGTTTTTCCAGGTCGAACTCGGCCAGCACAGGGTTGAGCAGTTCGAACTCGATACCTTTGGCGACGTAAGCCGGCAGCGCCTTGGCGTACAGGTCGACCATTTCGTGGTGAGTGGCGCTTTCGGCGACATCCAGGAACCCTAGCCCTTCGGCACGCAGGGTGTCCATCAGCAGGCGCGCGGTCACGAACGAATAGTTCGGTTCACGCTCGACCAGGGTGCGCGCGGTCATGACCAGCGCGGTGTTGACGTCGGTCAGGGCAACGCCGTCGTACAGGTTTTTCAGGGTTTCGTTCTGGATCAGGTTGGCATCGACTTCGGCCAGACCTTCGCACGCTTCGGTGATGATGGTGTGCAGACGACCCATGTCCAGCGGCGCCAGACTGCCGTCCTTGCTGGTGATACGGATCGACGGATGCGCCTGTACCGGCGCTTCTCCGATACGACCGGCACGTTCTTTGGAGCGGTCGTTACGGTAGATCACGTAGTCGCGAGCCACTTTTTGCTCGCCAGCGCGCATCAGCGCCAGTTCTACCTGATCCTGGATTTCTTCGATGTGGATGGTGCCGCCCGAAGGCATGCGACGCTTGAAGGTGGCGGTGACTTGTTCGGTCAGGCGGGCAACGGTGTCGTGGATACGCGACGACGCGGCGGCGGTACCGCCTTCAACTGCGAGAAAAGCCTTGGTGATGGCGACGGTGATCTTGTCATCGGTGTAAGGAACGACAGTGCCGTTGCGCTTGATCACGCGCAGCTGGCCCGGAGCGGTCGCGGACAGGTCCTGCTGGTGGGTACCTGTCTGCGGCGCGGGGGCCTGCGGATTCTCGCGAGTTGTGTCTGTTTGCATGGGTGTCTCCACGTTCTCTAAGTTTGTTTGGGCGTAAAACGCACCCACCGTTCCGTCTTGAGACAGTTGACCGACAAACGTCAGTCCAATGACTTCCAACGGCGGGAAGGGCTGGATGAGCACGTCCCTGGCTTGAAGTCCAAAAGGGCGCGGGTCTTGAGCCCGTCGCCCGTAAATAGTTGATCCTGAATGCGTACTGCCATTTTGCCGCGTAAACGTTGCAACACGTGTACCGATACGCGCAGATCGTGACGCTTGGGCAGTTGCCCTTCGCATGTGAGCGGTCATGCAGTAAAACCGGGGATAAATCAACCCGTTTAGCGCGAGAAAAACTGCTTGAAATCTCTCGTCGACTTGTGTTTGGTTTTTAGACTAAAACCCCACATGTAGGGGGTCAGCCCGCAACGGGCTACAAGATAATGCGTTTCGGACACCAATTGCAACGTGTCAGCTGTGGGTAAACCTGTGCGTAACTTGTGTGCGAAACGGGGAAATCGCGTGTAGGCCGCATGGCTACTGGGATGGGCCATTGGTCACTGTTTTTTCCGGGATTAAAAACAGATGCGCGGTTTTTCAAGGGCGCGAACCCTATCACGGAATTACGGTTTGGCAAGGACGTAGATGGGTGATTTTGCATGTTGCGTTTCATGTTTAACGCACTGGCCGCAGCAGGGTTAGAATCGCTCGCCCGGCACGCGTCGGGTTCTCTGACTTCATCGCGAGCACGCTCGTGCCCGCAGTCAATTGGCTTGAGATCTGGAGACCAGACGGTGCCGCAGCAACCTTGGCAGATGCTGACGTGCGATGACGTTGCACGCTATGACCTGAAGATTGTGCAGGGTCACAGCGCGCGGTCTGTGATTGCCCTGCCGCATCTGCTGCGAGGCGAGACGCTGGATCGGCTGCTGTTGCAGGTCTATGGGCCGACATTGATGCCCGAGAATTTGCCGGTGCTGGTCTCGCAGTGGTTCAAGTTCTATGCGATGCAACTGATACCGCCGGTGATCGTGGCCAGCCTTGCGCGTGATATGACCTGGCCATTGCAGCTGGATCAACTGGGGTTCGCCCTGCACGAACGAGGTGTTCTCGATGGTGTGAGGTTTGAAGGGGCAGCGTGTGCCGCATCGTCGTCCGATGATCCCTTCGAGCGCTTTGCAGCGTTGCTGGAAAACCTTCAGTCAGTGATCGAGCATCTGAGCTTATATGGCGAGGTCGCGCCGACCGTACTGTGGGGCAGCGCCGGAGATTATCTGGAAACCTGTTTGCGACAATTGACTGAGGTCGATCACCAGAGGCTGGAAATTGGCTACGGTCTCTTACGCCAGCGACTACAACCTGACGGGCGACGTAACCCGCTGTACCGGGCCATTACCTATATAGAAGGGCCGGATGGGCTACTGATCAGACGGCGGCGCACGTGTTGTCTGAGCTATCAGGTCGAGTGGGTAGGGCGCTGCGAGCATTGCCCGTTGCAGGGCAGCCCTTTGAACATCACTGATCTGTAGGCGCTTGAGGTGTTCCTGGTCAGGCGGGAATGGCCACCAGGCTCAACAGCTGCCCGTCGGCCACGCTGAATTGCGCCTCCAGCTCCTTGCCGCTGTGCCATTGCGCTGACAGATCGATCTTCAACCGTAGCCGTGCGCTGCCGTCTTCCGACCACGCAAGCAATTCGGCGTCTTCGAAATAAAAACGCTTGAGCACGATAGGGTAGAGGGCCTTGAACAGCGCCTCCTTGAGCGAAAACGTCAATGTCACCGCCAGCCCCGGCTGCTGCTTGGGGTTGGCGTTCAGGCGCTGCATTTCGTCGGAGGTCAGGATTTCCCCGGCCAGTCTTGATGCCCGGTCGTTGCTCATGAGCTGTTCGAGGTCCATGCCCAGCCCTCGCCAATGCTGCTTGTGGGCAACGATAGCGGCTGCCGAACCGCTGCTGTGGGTGATCGAGCCGCACAGGTCCTGTGGCCAGACCGGCGCGCGGTCTTCACCAATCGGCGGCACCTGTTCACGCCCGTCCAGTTGCCGCATCGCTTCGCGCGCACACAGGCGCCCGGCGAAAAACTCCGCCTGACGCTTGGCGACGGAACGCTGGATGCTCGCAGGAGGTTCGATCAGGCAGCGCTGAAAGTCACCCTCGACAAGCTTTTGGGGGGCGAAGCGGGCGCTGACCAAGACCGTATTGGCCAGTGCCTGAGGCAGGGGCCAGTGGGTGGTGAGGACAGGGCAGCAGGACGGGAGAAATGGAGATTGGCTCATGGGCGGCATTTTGCCGCGAGATCGGCGCAATGTCATTCAAGCTGGACGCCGCGCCTGAGGCCAGCGCTGGATCTGTGAAGGTGAGCCTCACGACGGCGGCGTTTCAACCGCTGAAATCAGCGAATGTACGGGCGCTATCGTGAGCAAGCTCACCCCCACAGGGATCAGGTCAGCTCCAGATTTCGGGGTGCCTGACACACGAGCATTCCACAGCAAACTGGCGCCTGCAGTGCTCCGCGTAGGCCGCCGATTTGTTGTTGCACTCAATTACAGCGTCGAGTTCCTCGCGAACTGCTCTTTGAGGAAGGCCTTCATGTCCGCCCACGAACTCATGTCTGCCTTTTCGTTGTAGCCGATGTCCGGCCCGCCATGATCGCCGTGGCTCAGCTTATCGGCGTCGGGGTTGGTGAAGCCGTGCTTGGCGCCGTCGATGCCGACGAATTTGTAGTCAGCCTTGGCCGCTTCCATTTCCTTTTTGAAATCCGCGACGTTTTGCGGCGTGACCATGCTGTCGGCGTTGCCGTGTTCGATCAGCATGGGCGTTTTGGTCACGCCTTCTTTTGCCGGCGTCTTGGTGGTCAGCGCACCATGGAAGCTGACCACTGCGGCCAATGGTTCACCCCGACGTGCCGCGTCCAGCACCACGGCCCCGCCCAAGCAATAACCGATGGCAGCAATTTTTTGCGGATTGGTTTCAGGCTGCTTCTTCAACTGCTCGAGCCCGGCGTCGAAGCGCTTGGCCGAGGCGTCGGCATCTGCGGTCGCGGCTTTCATGAAGGCCATGGCGTCTTTCGGGTGTTCGGTGTTCTTGCCTTCGCCGTACATGTCGATGGCCATGGCGCTGTAGCCCAGCACAGCCAGATCGCGGGCGCGACGCTTGGCGTAATCGTTCAGGCCCCACCATTCGTGCACCACCACGATGCCAGGACGCGGTCCTTTGATTGCATCGTCGTAGGCGTAGTAGCCGACCAGTTTGGTGCCGTCGGCGCTTTGGTAATCGATGGTGCGGGTTTTGACTTCTGCCTGAGCGAGGCCTGCCAGGCACATGAGGGTGAGGGCAATCAGAAAACGCATGTTTTTCTCCTTCGTTAGTCGTCGGGGTTCAACATCACTCGCAAAGTGGACTGATGAACCGCCGGATTTATCCATTGGCAGCGGTTCAGCCCAAGTTCAGTGAGTGTTCAGTGGGAGTTCAGCGATGAACGATTACCTTGGGCCCCGTACTCACAACAAGCGCGTGACGCTATAAGGAAATATTCATGCTCAAGTTCAATCAGTTCGTACTCGCTCTGGCTTTCATCAGTGGCAGTGCAGTCGCTCAAGCCTCTGAGGGTAGCAGTACATTCGGCGGTGTCACCTATGGCAACACCAGCGACAAGATTTCCAAATCCAACAACCTCAACCGCAACCTGAACAACCCCAATGCGGACGGGATCATCGGCAAAGACGGCACATGGGGCGTGCGGCTGGGTCAGCAAACTCAGGCCGGGCGTTACTACGCCACTTACGACAACGTTTCCGGCAATCACAATGGCCTGAAGCTGCGTCAGGAAAACCTGCTCGGCAGCTACGACGCGTTCATGCCGATTACTCCCTCTACCAAACTCTTCGGCGGCGGTACGCTGGGGTTCACCAAGCTGACCCAGGAGTCGCGTGGCAGCAGTCGCGACACCGGAATGGGTTACTCTGCGGGCCTGCAGGCCGGCGTTCTCCAACAGGTTTCGCAAAACGCTTCGGTCGAGTTGGGTTATCGTTACCTGCGCAGCAACGCCAGTACCGAAGTCTCACCACACGGCGTGTCCAAGGTGGGGTCGCTGAAACTCGACAGCAGCGCTCAGACTTACCTGGCTGCGAACTATAATTTCTGATCGTCAGATGGCTGGAAACTGCCGGGCGCATGCTTGACGTGCGCCCGGCAGGCTTATATCAGGGCTGTCCACCGCGACAGCAGGTTGAGGAAAATTGCATGAAACTGCTGGTTGTCGAAGATGAAGCCCTGTTGCGCCATCATTTGCAGACCCGCCTGACCGAAAGCGGCCACGTGGTGGAAGCGGTGGGCAATGCCGAGGAGGCGCTGTATCAGGCCGGGCAGTTCAACCATGATCTGGCGGTCATCGACCTGGGCCTGCCGGGCATCGGCGGCCTGGACCTGATTCGTCAGCTGCGCGCGCAGAACAAGGCCTTCCCGATCCTGATCCTCACGGCTCGCGGCAACTGGCAGGACAAGGTCGAGGGCCTGGCCGCCGGTGCCGACGATTACGTGGTCAAGCCGTTTCAGTTCGAAGAACTCGAAGCGCGGATGAACGCGCTGCTGCGCCGCTCCAGCGGTTTTACCCAGTCGATGATCGTTGCCGGGCCGCTGACGCTGGACATCAACCGCAAGCAGGCCTCGCTGGACGAACAGCCGCTGGCGCTGACGGCTTACGAATACCGGATTCTGGAATACCTCATGCGCCACCATCAGCAAGTGGTGCCCAAAGAGCGCCTGATGGAGCAGTTGTACCCGGATGACGACGAGCGCGATCCGAACGTGATCGAAGTTCTGGTGGGCCGACTGCGGCGCAAGCTCGAAGGCCCTTTGGAGTTCAAACCGATCGATACCGTGCGCGGTCTGGGTTATCTGTTCACTGAGCGCTGCCGATGATTCGATCGCTGCGCGTTCGATTGATGCTGGCCGCCGCGACGCTGGCGGTCATCTTCATGCTGTTGATGTTGCCCGCCTTGCAGAGCGCTTTCAGTCTGGCGCTGGAAAACGCCATCGAAAAACGCCTGGCGTCCGACGTGACGACGCTGATCTCTGCCGCGCGGGTCGAGGATGACCGGCTACTCATGCCGACGCTGCTCCCCGGAGAGCAGTTCAGCCTGCCGGATAGTCGTCTGCTCGGCTACATCTATAACCGCGCCGGCAAGCTGGTGTGGCGTTCCCGCGCCAGCGAAGACGAAGCCATCGACTATCAGCCGCGCTACGACGGGCTGGGCACCGAATTCGCCAAGATCCGCCAGCCCAATGGCGAGGAGTTCTTCGTTTACGACGTCGAGATCAAGCTGCTGGGCGGGCGAAACGCCGCGTACAGCATCGTCGCCGTGCAACCGGTGCGTGAGTATCAGCAAACCATTTCCGGGCTGCGCAAGAAGCTCTATCTGGGCTTCGGTGGCGCATTGCTGGTGCTGCTCATCCTGCTCTGGGTTGGTCTGACCTGGAGCCTGCGCTCGCTCAGAGGCATGAGCCAGGAACTGGACCAGGTAGAGGCCGGCTCCCGGGAAAGTCTCAGCGAAGAACACCCCAGCGAACTACTGCGCCTGACCAACTCCCTCAACCGACTGTTGCGCAGTGAGCGCGAGCAGCGCATTCGATACCGCGACTCGCTGGGCGATCTGGCCCATAGCCTGAAGACGCCGCTGGCGGTATTGCAGGGCGTCAGCGAAACCATCGCCAAGCGTCCCGAGGATCTGGAGCAGGCGCGCATTCTGCAATCGCAGATCGAGCGCATGAGTCAGCAGATCGGCTATCAGTTGCAACGCGCCAGCCTGCGCAAAAGCGGGCTGGTGCGGTATCACGTGGCGTTGAAGCCGGTGGTCGAGAGTCTGTGCAATACCCTGGACAAGGTGTACCGCGACAAGCGCGTGGGGGTCACGCAGGACTTGCCGGACGATTGTCAGGTGCAGATGGAAGAGGGCGCGTTGCTCGAAATGCTCGGCAACTTGCTGGAGAACGCCTACCGGCTGTGTCTGGGCGAGGTGCGCGTCAGTTGGCGGCCTTCGATGATGGGCGATGAATTGCTCATCGAAGACGACGGCCCGGGTGTGCCACACAGCCAGCGGGCACGAATTCTCGAGCGAGGCGAAAGGCTGGACCGACAGAATCCCGGCCAGGGCATTGGTCTGGCGGTGGTCAAGGACATCATCGAAAGCTACGGCGCGCAGCTGACCCTGGGCGATTCGGACCTGGGTGGCGCGGCATTCAGGATTCAGTTTGCGATCTAGGTTTGGTGATCGGGCCATACCTGCAGCCGCATTCGCCAGCAACCGTGTCCCTGCGACAATGCTGAAGGTTGTTTCTCTACATATAGCTCATTTGCCCGCACGCAGGTCCAGCCACCCCGCAGACCCTGTAGGAGAAGTCGGAGGTTACGACGGCAGCGAACGCGGTCGTTGGCCACAGATGAGCTACCTGACACCCCGAATTCGTCCAGCTCCGCCCCGCGGTTACTAACCCAGCCGAATATATAGAAAGGCGGATACCCGCCAGTGAAGGCGGTATTTTGTCGCTAATGGGCGGAAATCCGCCATTACGGCCCTGCTGTTTCGTCTATCGTTAACCAGGCAGTTCATACTGGCCGCGGCTTGCAGCAAGCCGGTAAAAGATGGCGCGGTGCTTGCATTAATGGGCGCAGAGGTCTGCCGCGCGCAACTCGACAACAACAAATCCCTCCGAGCAGGTGGGTTCGCACTTTAGGCATCGGTGTATCAGCAATGATTCAGGCCGAGGCTCTTGAGGAAACTGCAATGACGACTCGTCAGCCAATCTACAAATCCCTGTACGCCCAGGTGATCGTTGCAATCATCATCGGTATTGCCCTCGGTCACTGGTATCCCGAAACCGCCGTTCAGCTCAAACCCTTTGGTGACGCGTTCATCAAGCTGATCAAAATGGTCATCGCCCCCATCATCTTCTGCACCGTCGTCAGCGGTATCGCTGGCATGCAGAGCATGAAGTCCGTGGGCAAGACCGGTGGTTACGCACTGCTCTACTTCGAAATCGTGTCGACCATTTCCCTGTTTATCGGTCTGATCGTGGTCAACGTCGTGCAGCCTGGCGCTGGCATGCACATCGACCCGGCGACTCTGGATGCCTCGAAAATCGCTTCCTACGTGACCGCGAGCAAGGACCAGACAGTCGTCAACTTCCTGCTCAACGTGATCCCGGGCACCATCGTCGGCGCGTTTGCCAACGGCGACATCCTGCAAGTGCTGATGTTCTCGGTAATCTTCGGTTTTGCCCTGCATCGCCTGGGTGCCTACGGCAAGCCGCTTCTGGATTTCATCGATCGCTTCGCCCACGTCATGTTCAACATCATCAACATGATCATGAAGCTGGCGCCATTGGGTGCATTGGGCGCAATGGCCTTTACCATTGGCGCTTACGGTGTGAGCTCGCTGGTGCAACTGGGCCAGTTGATGCTGTGCTTCTACATCACCTGCCTGTTGTTCGTGCTTGTGGTGTTGGGCTCCATCGCTCGGGCGCACGGCTTCAACATCCTGAAGCTGATCAAGTACATCCGCGAAGAACTGCTGATCGTGCTGGGGACTTCCTCGTCTGAATCGGCTCTGCCACGCATGCTGGTGAAGATGGAGCGTCTGGGCGCGAAGAAATCCGTTGTGGGTCTGGTGATCCCGACCGGTTACTCGTTCAACCTGGACGGTACGTCGATCTACCTGACCATGGCGGCCGTGTTCATCGCGCAGGCGACTGACACCCACATGGATATCACCCAACAGATCACCCTGCTGGCTGTTCTGTTGCTGTCCTCCAAAGGCGCTGCTGGCGTCACCGGTTCGGGCTTCATCGTGCTGGCCGCTACGCTCTCGGCGGTCGGTCATCTGCCGGTAGCCGGTCTGGCGCTGATTCTGGGTATCGACCGCTTCATGTCCGAAGCACGCGCCCTCACCAATCTGGTGGGTAACGCTGTGGCGACGCTGGTCGTGGCCAAGTGGGTTAAGGAACTGGACGTGCCGCAGATGCAGGCAGAGTTGGCCTCGGGCGGACGCGCCATCGATCAAACCGTACCGCAGGACGATCTGGGCGTGGCTGAAGGCCCTGCTTCGGTAGGCCGTCCCTGATCGGTTAGCCTCGTTCTGAAATAAAAAGCCCGCCCACGGCTAACCGGGACGGGCTTTTTGTTGGCTGAAAAAGGCCCATGACCTGTAGGCGTGAGGCTCTCTTGAGCGACAGCCAGAGGGTTATTCCACTCGCGTCTGGCCGCTGAACACCAGAATCTCCCGACACCGGCGACACAGATACCGGCGTCCCTTGCGCACCAGCTGGTGCCGCTGCAAAGAGAACGGAAAATCGCTGTCCGGGCAGGGGCAGCGGTAGATATAGCGGGTCACGCTGCGGCGCTGGATTTCGTAGGTGTGGCAGCGGTTGGGCGGCAGTTCGTACACGCCCCGCATGATCAGCTGCCATTCCTCGCCGTGGGGCGCGATGGTGTCGCCAAACAGCTGATGGGCAACCAGATGCGCGACTTCATGGGCCACCGTCTGACGCAGGAAGTCGTCACTGTTTTCCCGGTACAACTGCGGATTGAAGCGCAGCATGTTTTCATGCAGATGCGCCACGCCGGCCTTCTGGCCGCGCAACTTGAGGCTGACGACAGGGCGTTTGAAAGGGCGTTTGAAGAAATCTTCGGCTTGTTGGTAACAGGATTCGACGCGGGTATTGAGTGGTTCGAGCATGCTTCATCGGTCTCCAGAGGACGCGAGTATGCCGCAAAGTGGGCGTTGGCCGAAAACCCGAGGCGCCGAATGGTCGGTCCATCCGATCCAGTCCGGCTCGTCGGACGGCGGTTTGATTGCATGAAATGCTGAAACGGCGCGACGCTTTCAGGGCCAACAGGCATTACCCACTTAAAGGTTTATGCGTAAAATACCGCCCCCTTCCTTAAGTCACAGCGAGCGGACGACAGCGCCATGGGCACCCTTTCAGTCAACCAGAACAAACTGCAGAAACGTCTGCGTCGGCTTGCGGGCGAAGCGGTGGCCGATTTCAGCATGATTGAAGAGGGCGACAAGGTCATGGTCTGCCTGTCCGGCGGCAAGGACAGTTACACGATGCTCGACGTGCTGCTGCATCTGCAGAAGGTCGCGCCGATCAAATTCGAAATCGTTGCCGTGAACATGGACCAGAAACAACCTGGCTTCCCGGAGCACGTGCTGCCTGCCTACTTGAAAGAACAGGGCGTCGAATACCACATCGTCGAAAAAGACACTTACTCGGTGGTCAAGGAACTGATTCCGGAAGGCAAAACGACGTGCTCGCTGTGTTCACGCCTGCGTCGCGGCACGCTGTACACCTTTGCCGACGAAATCGGCGCGACCAAGATGGCGCTGGGGCATCACCGTGACGACATCGTCGAGACCTTCTTCCTGAACATGTTTTTCAACGGCAACCTCAAGGCAATGCCGCCTAAATTGCGTGCCGACGATGGCCGCAATGTGGTCATCCGCCCGCTGGCGTACTGCGCCGAGAAGGACATCCAGGCCTATTCGGACATGAAACAATTCCCGATCATCCCGTGCAATCTGTGCGGTTCGCAGGAGAACCTGCAGCGTCAGGTGGTCAAGGACATGCTTCAGGAATGGGATCGCAAGACGCCAGGCCGTTCGGAAATGATCTTCCGCAGCCTGCAAAACGTCGTGCCATCGCAGTTGGCGGATCGCAACCTGTTCGATTTCACCAACCTGCGTATCGACGAAACCGCAGCTTCGCGGTTCGTGAATGTGGTGACTATCTGACGCCTTGCCGCAAGCGCGTAGAGTGAGGCTTGCTCAGCTGGACACCGATGATGCCTCGATCGCTCGGTGTCTCGCTTTATAACGCGCTCAGCGGATGTCGGCCGTGGACGTGCGCAGGCAGATCAATGGTTCACGGTGTACGACAGCATCGCTGACAGCTGGCTCATTGGCCGACCACTTTCGGCATGCCACTGATTGAACGCGGCCTGGACTGCCGCCTGATCGCGTTGACTGCTGGGCACCTTGTCGACAATCTTCTGGGCGTTGAGCGCGGCCACCACATCATGGCTCGGGATGAATGTGTCCTTGCCCACCATGCGCAGGAAACGCGGCGCGGACAGCCCGCCCATCTGATTGCCATGCTTGAACAGGTAACGCCACAGCCCAACGATATCGGTCACCGGCCAGTCGGCGATGAAGTTGCCGAAGCTGCCGTGTTCCTGCGCGATGTCGAGAATCAACTGGGCATTGCGCGGCACACTTTTGAGCTTGCCGAGATGGCGAATGATTCGCGCATCCTGCATCAGCCGCTCCAGATGGTCCGCTCCCATCAGCACGACTTTTTCCGGATCGAAACCAAAGAACACCTGCTCGAACGCAGGCCATTTGGCGTCCACCAGGCTGTGTTTCAGGCCAGCGCGGAACACTCTCAGGGCCATGGTGGACAGGTAACGATCGTCACTGAGGGCCTTGAGTTTTCTGGATGTGACCGGAGTCGGCAGGTGCGATTCGAGCGCGGCGGCGGAACCAAAGCGGTTGAGGCAGTATTCATTGAGCCATTTGTAGTCGTGCATGCCCTCTCCAAAAAAATACAGTTGCGCAAGGCGTGACCTGCGGGGGCTAGAGTGCTGGCGAAGTAGGCCGTACATTCCCACATTTTTTGGGCCTGACACCGCGCTTTCGCCAGCAGGCTCGTTCCCACGCAAGCTCGGGACGAACCGGAAATTGCGATGTCAGCCGGTGCCTTGGATGCCCGTGAGCGCTGCCGTTGAGCGTTTCGTTAGGAGTTCAGACAACGGCGCCGGTTCAATCGCACATCGTTCCGGGCGCCGGGTTTTCAGCTGCGCGCGGGTTCCAGCAGCAGTGCCGTTTTCGCCAAACGCTGGCCCAGTGCACGACACAGCGTGGTTTCGTGTTGATCCAGCGCACGCTTACCATCGGCCCCCGCGTGGTGGCTGGCGCCGTACGGCGTTCCGCCGCCACGGGTCTCGATCAGCGCCGCTTCGCTGTAGGGCAGGCCGCTGACCAGCATGCCGTGATGCAGCAGAGGCAGCAGCATCGATAGCAGCGTCGTTTCCTGGCCGCCGTGCAGGCTGGCGGTTGAGGTGAACACGCTGGCAGGCTTGCCCACCAATGCGCCGGTCAGCCACAGGTTGCTGGTGCCATCGAGAAAATACTTGAGCGGCGCCGCCATGTTGCCGAAGCGCGTCGGGCTGCCCATGGCCAGGCCGGCGCAGTTTTTAAGATCTTCCAGGGTCGCGTAGAGCGCGCCGTCTTCCGGGATGCTCGGTGCCACTGCTTCGCACTCGGTGGAGATTGCCGGAACCGTGCGCAGCCGCGCTTCCATGCCGCCCATCTCGATACCGCGGCCAATCTGCCGGGCCATCTCGGCGGTTGCGCCATTGCGGCTGTAGAACAGGACCAGAATGTAAGGCGCGCTCAAGGCAGAATCTCCAGGATTTTCTCCGGTGGACGACCAATCACCGCCTTGTCGCCGACGATCAGAATGGGCCGTTCGATCAGCTTGGGATGGGCGGCCATGGCGGCAATCAGTTGCTCGTCGCTGAGGCTGACGTCGGCCAGGTTCAGGGTCTTGTATTCATCTTCCCCGGTGCGCAGCAGGTTGCGCGCGCTGATGCCAAGGTTGCCGAGCAGGTCCCGCAACTGGGCGGCGTCGGGCGGGGTTTCCAGATAGCGCACCAGGGTCGGGGTCAGCCCTCGTTCCTCAAGCAATTCCAGCGCGCCACGGGATTTGGAGCAGCGCGGATTGTGATAAAGCGTCAGTTCGGTCATTTGCGGGTCGCATCTTTCGTAAAGTGGCGGGTATTCTACCGTGGTGACGGTAAAGGCCAAGACAAGGCCAGCGCCGGTTTTTGATCAAAGGAACGAGTAATCATGGCAAGGCGTTTGGCAGCAGCGGTGGCGCTGATCGGAAGTGTGTTGCTCAGCGGGTGCGGAGCGGATCTGGGGACGGACCAGAATGGTCAGAAGATCGCCAGCGACCGCATCGACAAGCATTGGCTGGTGGTCAACTATTGGGCCGAATGGTGTGGCCCGTGCCGTACCGAAATTCCGGAACTGAATAAACTGGCCGAGCAGGTCGGCGGGCAGAACGTCAGTGTGTTCGGGGTCAACTTCGACAATCTTCAGGGTGAAGACCTGAAAACCGCCAGCAACGCGCTGGGCATCACGTTTACCGTGCTGGCCCAGGATCCGGCCGATCAATACGAGCTGCCCAAGAGCGAAGCCTTGCCAATCACCTACATCATTGACGACAAGGGCAAGGTGCGCGAACAGTTGATGGGCGAGCAGACCGCAGCCGGTGTGATGCAGAAACTGACGGAGTTGAAGGGCAAGGGCTAACGCTCCTTATCCCGCCATCACGTCCGATGGCAGGAGCCAGTCAGCTGGCTCCTGCAGTGTGTGCGTCGAAGATCAACCTTCGTCGGGCCAGAACCGCAGCGGCAGGCCAGCGCCGGGCCACAACTGCAACTGCTCGACCTGCGACACATCCCAGCGCTGGATCGTGCCCAACGCTTCGAGGAACCGATGTTCCTGTTCCACCAGCGCCGGTGCGCACAGTTTGCGGGTGCTGCCCACCGGCCCGAAACTCAACGCTTCACCGTCCAGTCGATACGCTGCGAACCAATGGTTGCAGCCTGCATTGCCAAAGGCCCGACCGTCGTTGCCCAAGGTCATGGTCAGGTGGCTGTTGTCGAGCAGCGGACGTTCACCGATCCACTCCAGCCCATAGCCATGATCACGCCTGAGGGCTTCGGTGTTGGTCGCACAGCCGGTCAGCAGCGTCGCGGCGAACAGGGTCAATACCAGCGATTTCATGCAGCGCTCTTGGCGCAGGCCGGGCACAGATGGGTCTCGCCCACGGTCTTCCAACCCAGCTCGGCGATGCGTGCGGCCGCGGCCGGTTTCAGGGCTTTCTTGCCGTCCTTGCCATCGACCATGAACTCGATGTCCTTCTCTTTGCCACACGCGTTGCAATTGACTTTCCACTGGTGAATCGCAAGCTCGGTGAATGCTGGACCATTGGCCACCGCGACCCATTGGCCGGGCGGATTGATCAGGTGCCGGACCTTTTCCACATTCAGGCGCATGTACAGGTCTTTGCTGCCTTTGACAGTGACGAGCAAGACGTCGTCGTGCTTGATCGAGCCGCCGTTGCCGGTCACTTGATAGCGCCCGACAGCCAGGCTGCGGCATTCGATCAGGGTGTGCTGCGGGGTGAGCATGCTGTAGCGAAAATCGTGTTCGGCCATGAGGGTCTCCAAATTTGCGCGCATGCTAACACTTTAGAGGCCGATTCCCGCTGCCGGTGGGCGGCAGAGCTCGGTCGCGAAGCAGCACTTATGAGAGAGAGCGAATCCATTGACGGTACGGCGGCACGGCCGCCGCGCTTCTTTCGTTTGCACCTTTTATTGTGAATGAATGCGCTCGCGCAGAGTATTTTAGGCATCCGGGGGCGCTGGATCTACACCAGATTCTGCGGGCTCCCCGCCGCCCAGCGCGCAATGTTTTCCAGCGTCGTCTGTGCAATGGCGCCCAGCGCCTCGCGGGTCAGAAACGCCTGATGCGCGGTGATCACCACGTTCGGGAACGTCAGCAACCGCGCAAGCACGTCATCCTGCAGCGGCAGATCCGAGCGGTCCTCGAAGAAGAGTTGCGCTTCCTCCTCATACACATCCAGCCCCAGATAACCCAGTTGGCCGCTTTTCAGCGCCTCGATCAGCGCCGGGGTGTCGACCAGCGCGCCGCGTCCGGTGTTGATCAACATCGCGCCACGCTGCATGCCTGCCAGCGAGTGTTGATTGATCAGATGCCGGGTGTGCTCATTGAGCGGGCAATGCAGACTGATGATCTGCGCTTCGGCCAGCAGTTGATCCAGCGGCAGATAGCGGGCGCCCAGAGCCTCTATCAGAGGATTGGGGTACGGATCATAAGCCAGCAGCTTGCAACCGAAACCGGCCATGATTCGCGCGAACGTGGCGCCGATCTGTCCGGTGCCAACCACGCCGACGGTCTTGCCCACCAGGTCGAAACCGGTCAGGCCGTGCAGGGTGAAGTCGCCATCGCGGGTGCGGTTGTAGGCGCGGTGCAGGTGCCGGTTAAGGGCCAGGATCAACGCCACCGCATGCTCGGCCACGGCGTGGGGTGAATACGCCGGAACCCGAACCACGCTGATGCCCAGGCGACTGGCGGTGGGCAGGTCGACGTGGTTGAAACCGGCGGAGCGCAGGGCGATGAGCTTGGTGCCGCCGGCAGCCAGGTGTTCGAGGACGGGGGCGCTGAGGTCATCATTGATGAAGGCGCAGATCACCGGATAGCCGTCAGCCAGCGCCGCGGTGTCGAGGCTCAACCGCGCGGGCTGGAAATGCAGCTCGATCCCGGGTGTGAGCTGCGCAGCGCCGGCAAAACTGTCACGGTCGTAGTTCTGGCTGCCGTAAAGGAGGGTGCGCATGAGGGTTCCTTCTGAGACTTCGCATTCGCTGATGCGCCGTGGGAGCAAGCTTGCTCGAAAAGGCAATATCACAGACATATTGATGTCTGTGACCGAAGCGGCCTCTTCGCAAGCAAGCGTGTTCCCACAGATTTAGGGTTGGCTTTCATTAAGCAGGGCAGGGCCATTCGAACCATTGACCCATATCAAGCCGTCACCCGGGCTTCGATTTCCAGTCGGGTGATTGCCTGCTCCAGATCGTCCAGGGCCTTTTCGCTTTCCGGCGAGTCCTGTTTGAGCAGGGTTTCGCTGCGTTGGCAGGCGGCGCGCAGTTGTGGCACGCCACAATAGCGGGTGGCGCCGTGCAGGCGGTGGACGCGTTCGATCAATGCCACATGGTCGTGGGTTTCGCGCGCCGCGTGGATGGCTTCACGGTCAGTGTCCAGCGAGGCCAGCAGCATCGCCAGCATGTCGGCAGCCAGATCGGCCTTGCCTGCCGCCAGACGCAAGCCTTCCTCATGATCGAGCACTTGCAGGTTCACGCCGGCGTGGCTGATCTCGTGATGGCGCTCCGGCGCCTGATTACGCAGCGCCAGGCCGGTCCATTTGAGTACCACCTGGGCCAGCTGCCGTTCGCTGATCGGCTTGGTCAGGTAGTCGTCCATACCGCTTTGCAGCAGCGCGCGTTTTTCATTGGCCATTGCATGGGCGGTGAGGGCGACAATCGGCAGCGAGGTGGCGTGACGCTCGGTTTCCCAGCTGCGAATGGCCTCGGTGGCCTGACGTCCGTCCATGCCGGGCATCTGCACGTCCATCAGCACCAGGTCGAATGTCTCGTCCTGCACCGCCTGAACCGCAGCATAGCCACTGTCCACTGCCAGCACCTTGGCGCCCATGTCTTCGAGCAACGTCTGCACCAGCAGCAGGTTGGCGGGATTGTCGTCCACGCACAGGATGCGTGGTGGACGGCTGGAAACCGGCTCGGGCGCTTCGTTGCGCAGCTGCTTGGGGGTGATCAGCTCTGACAAAGCGCGGCGCAGCTTGCGCGTGCACGCAGGTTTGGCCTGCAACTGGCTATAAGGATCAGGCACCGACGCCTGATACAGCGCCTGTTCGGTGGTCGGGCACAACACCAGCACCTTGCAGTCGAGGTTTTCCAGATCCCAGATTTGCTGGCGCAAGCGCTCGGGCGGCAATTGGTGCGCAGTCACCCCGAGCACGGCCATTTCGATGGAGTGGGGCGTTTGGTGAACCACCGTAACGCCGTTGATGAGGTTTTCCAGGTTGTTGAACACCATCGGTTGCAGGCCGCAGTCTTCCAACTGGTGTTCCAGCGCCTGACGCGCCAGATCGTGGTGCTCCAGCACCGCCACGCGACGGCCCATCAACGGCGGGGAGGGCAGGTCTTCGAGGTCGTCGCGGGTCTTGGGCAGCGCCAGGCTGATCCAGAATTGCGAACCTTCACCGGGGGTACTTTCCACGCCGATCTCGCCACCCATCTGCTCGATCAGCCGCTTGGAAATCACCAGCCCCAGGCCGGTGCCGCCGGAGTGCCGTGATAACGAGTTATCGGCCTGACTGAAGGCCTGAAACAAGGCGCGCACGTCCTGGCTCGACAGGCCGATGCCGGTGTCCTGCACACTGATGCGCAATTGAACCTTGTCATCCTGCTCATCTTCCAGCATGGCCCGGGCGACAATGGTGCCCTCACGGGTGAACTTGATCGCGTTGCTCACCAGATTGGTCAGGATCTGCTTGAGGCGCAACGGGTCGCCCACCAGCGACAATGGCGTGTCGCGGTACACCAGGCTCACCAGTTCCAACTGTTTGGCGTGAGCAGCGGGGGCGAGAATGGTCAGGGTGTCCTGCAACAGATCGCGCAGATTGAACGGAATGGCGTCGAGCACCAGCTTGCCGGCCTCGATCTTCGAGAAATCGAGGATTTCGTTGATGATGCTCAACAGGTTGTCGGCAGATTTTTCGATGGTCCCCAGATAGTCGTACTGGCGCGGCGTCAGTTCGCTTTTTTGCAGCAAATGGGTAAAGCCGAGAATGCCGTTGAGTGGCGTGCGAATCTCATGGCTCATATTGGCCAGAAACTCGGACTTGATACGGCTGGCTTCCAGCGCTTCCTTGCGTGCCATATCCAGCTCGATGTTCTGGATCTCGATGGTCTCCAGGTTCTGTCGCACATCCTCGGTGGCCTGCTCGATATTGTGCTGCAGTTCTTCCTGAGCGTTCTGCAAGGTTGCGGCCATGCGGTTGATGCCCGAGCCGAGTTCGTCCAGCTCGTTGCTGCCCATCAGCGGCAGGCGCGCTTCGAGATTGCCGTCCTTCAATTGCGCGACCACATGCTTGATCTGAGCGATCGGCCCGTTGATGGTGCGGCTCATGCGCAACGCCAGGACCGCGGTCATGCCCAGCCCGGCGGCGATCAGCAGCAGGCTTGCAAACAGGCTGCGATAGCCGCGCAGCAAGGTGCCGCTGTGAGACAGTTCCAGCTCGACCCAGCCCAGCAGGCGGTCGGCTTCCTCCGGGATGATTTCGCCGGTCAGGTGCCGGTTACGCCCGAACACCGGCATCAGATAACGCGTTGCGTCGTTATCGGACCGCTGCAGCATGTGCGTGCTGTTACCGATCGGCGCCTGATTGATCATCGATGGCCCTGCATGGGCCAGCACCATGCGGTCAGCGTCGAGAAACGACACCGCGCGCACATCGGCCTGTTCCAGAACCTGTCCGGCGATGCGTTCGAGCATGGCCTCGTCGCGATGGGCCAGCGCGGCAGCGGATAAGGGTGCCAGTTCGTTGGCGATCATTTCGCCGCGCTTAAGCAGTTGAGTCTGTAGCTCCGAGAGCTGCATCCAGGTGAAATAGCCGCCCAGCAGCCCCGCCATCAGGCAGGTCGGCAACAGGGTCAACAACAATACGCGGCCTTTGATGCCCAGCTTGGTCAGCACATTCTTTCTCCGGCAATCACGGTCAGGTGCGCGCTTGTTCCGCAAGATCGCAGCAAGGCCTGCACCCTGGTCGCCTCTGGACGTCGTTTGGTTTGCGCAGTGTAGCCACTTGCGCGAGGGGAATCCCGGCTAAATGGCAGCCTGCCTTGGGCTCCGGTCGAGCTCTTGGGGCAGAGCCCGAACAATCGTGCTTATTCCTTTTTGCCATATGTACCTCACTTTGCGTGATATGGGCTTGAAGCGATTGCCGGTATGATAGGCGACCCCCGCACGTCCGGATCGCGAACACGCCATGACCCTGCAGTATCAAACCATCGCCGATTGCGTCGGCAATACCCCGCTGGTGCGTCTGCAACGCATGGCGGGGAATACCAGCAATACGTTGCTGCTCAAGCTTGAGGGCAATAATCCGGCCGGTTCAGTGAAAGACCGACCGGCGCTGTCGATGATTACCCGTGCCGAGCTGCGCGGCCAGATCCATCAGGGCGACACCCTGATCGAAGCGACATCCGGCAACACCGGCATTGCCTTGGCCATGGCTGCGGCAATCAAGGGTTATCGAATGATCCTGATCATGCCTGACAACTCCAGTGCCGAACGCAAGGCTGCCATGACGGCCTATGGCGCCGAGCTGATCCTGGTCAGTAAAGAGGAAGGCATGGAAGGTGCGCGTGACCTGGCCGAACGCATGCAGGCCGAAGGTCGCGGCAAGGTGCTGGATCAGTTCGCCAACGGCGACAACCCCGAAGCGCATTACGTCGGCACCGGCCCGGAAATCTGGCAGCAGACCGGCGGCACCATTACCCATTTCGTCAGTTCCATGGGCACCACGGGCACCATCATGGGCACCTCGCGCTATCTCAAGGAGCAGAATCCGGACATTCGCATCGTCGGCCTGCAGCCCATGGACGGCTCGGCAATCCCGGGTATCCGGCGCTGGCCCCATGAATATCTGCCGAAAATCTATAACGCGGACCGCGTTGACCAGATCATGGACATGGCCCAGAGCGAAGCCGAGGAGGTCATGCGTCGGCTGGCGCGTGAGGAAGGCATTTTCTGTGGCGTGTCCTCGGGCGGTGCCGTTGCGGGCATGTTGCGGCTGTCTCAAGAAGTGGAAAATGCGGTCATGGTCGCGATCATTTGTGACCGTGGCGACCGTTATCTGTCCACCGGTGTCTACGATGCGCCCAACTGATGGCCAAGCGTGATTCAGGCCTGCGTTTCCAGCCCACTGGCGGCACCCGGACAGCGCAGGTCCCTACCGGTAAAAAACAACGTTTGAGCATCGAGCGGATGGCCAACGATGGCCGCGGAATCGGCTTTGTAGACGGTCGCACCTGGTTCGTCGCTGGCAGTCTGGCCGGTGAAGAGGTTGAAGCCCGTGTGCTCGGCGCTCACGGCAAGGTGGTCGAAGCGCGCACCGAGCGTGTGTTCCAGGCCAGCCCTCTGCGCCGTCCCGCGCCGTGCAAGCACTTTGGTCGTTGCGGCGGTTGCAGCGTGCAGCAGATGCCGCGCGAGGAGCAGCTTGCCCTGAAACAGCGCATGCTCGCCGAGCAGCTCAGTCGCATTGCCGGCGTCGAACCCGAGGAGTGGGCCGCGCCGCTGACCGGTGACGAATATGCGTATCGTCGACGGGCGCGCATCGCCGTACGTTGGGGCGCCAAGGGCAAGCGCCTGGAAGTCGGCTTTCGCGCAGCGTCCAGTCAGGACATCATCGCCATTGAAGAATGCCCGGTGCTGGTACAGGCGTTGCAGCCGATCATGACCGCTTTGCCGGCCATGCTTTCAAGCCTGAGCAAGCCGCAGGCGCTGGGGCATGTGGAATTGTTCAGCGGTTCGGCCAATGCCGTTTTGCTGCGCCATACCGCGCCGCTGGCCGCAGAGGATCTGGCGATCCTTGGGGCTTTCTGCGTGATCCATGACGCTCAGCTCTGGTTGCACGGTGAAGGTGAACCGCAGCCTGTAGACGCTTCAGCGCAACTGGGTTATCACCTGGGCCCCTGGAATCTTGAACTGGCGTATCGTCCCGGTGACTTCGTGCAGGTCAACGCCCAGGTCAACTCGGCAATGATTGCACAGGCCCTGTCGTGGCTTGCGCCTCGTGCCGATGAACGAGTACTGGACTTGTTCTGCGGGCTTGGTAACTTCGCATTACCGCTGGCGCAGATCGCCCGCGAGGTGGTGGCGGTGGAGGGCGTCGAGACCATGGTCCGGCGCGCTACCGCCAACGCAACGGGCAATGGTTTGCACAATGTGCAGTTTCATCGGGCGGATCTGTCTCAGCCACTGGACAAGGCGTCCTGGGTGGCGGAAGGTTTTCCCGCAGTGCTGCTCGATCCCCCGCGCGACGGGGCGTTCGAAGTGGTCGGCAAACTCAGGAATCTGGGCGCCGAACGATTGGTGTATGTGTCGTGCAACCCGGCAACCCTGGCGCGCGACACGGTCGAATTGATCAGGCAGGGCTACCGATTAAAACGTGCCGGAATTCTCGATATGTTTCCGCAGACAGCGCATGTCGAGGCGATGGCGTTATTTGAAGCGAGTAAGTGAGGCAGCAGGTTCAAGGAGTTGAATCGGTGCCTTACACGGAGTCTCGTTTAATCCGACTGGCCCGCGCATGCGCGACCTTGCAAGGCCCGCAAGGAACATGCGCTGAAGAAGGCTGGCGACTGATGGCGCATTTCATCGCGCCGTAGGGAAGGTAAGCAACATGGTACAGGTGAGAGCACACCAGCCGATAAACACAGACGGCAGTATCAACCTCGACGCGTGGCTTGATCATGTGGTTAGCGTCGACCTGGCAGTGGATCGACAGGCATTGAAAGAGGCCTGTGAATTCGCCCGACAAGCCGAGCAACAAGACAACGCCGCCAAGAACCTCTGGGCGGAAGGCACGTCGAGTTTTCAGACGGGCCTGGAAATCGCTGAAATCCTGGCCGACCTCAAACTCGATCAGGATTCACTCATCGCCGCCGTGCTTTACCGCGCGGTGCGTGAAGGCAAGATTCCCTTGCCCGACGTCGGTCAGCGTTTCGGGGCGACCGTGGCCAAGCTGATCGACGGCGTGCTGCGCATGGCGGCCATCAGCGCCAGTCTCAGCCCCCGTCAATCACTGGTGCTTGGCACTCAGGCCCAAGTGGAAAACCTGCGCAAGATGCTGGTGGCCATGGTCGACGATGTGCGCGTGGCGCTGATCAAGCTCGCCGAGCGTACCTGCGCCATCCGCGCGGTGAAAAACACTGATGACGAAAAGCGCAACCGGGTCGCCCGGGAAGTCTTCGACATCTACGCGCCGCTGGCACACCGTTTGGGCATCGGTCACATCAAGTGGGAGCTGGAGGACCTGTCCTTCCGCTATCTGGAGCCTGAGCAATACAAACAGATCGCCAAGCTGCTGCATGAGCGTCGCCTGGATCGCGAACGCTTCATCACCGATGTCATGTCGCAGCTGGAAAACGAACTGCTGGCCACGGGAGTCAAGGCCGACATCAGCGGTCGGGCCAAACACATCTATTCAATCTGGCGCAAAATGCAGCGCAAGGGTCTTGAGTTCAGCCAGATCTACGACGTTCGTGCCGTTCGCGTGCTGGTGCCGGAAATGCGCGATTGCTACACCGCACTCGGGATCGTCCATACCCTGTGGCGGCACATTCCCAAAGAGTTTGACGATTACATCGCCAACCCCAAGGAAAACGGCTATCGCTCGCTGCACACTGCAGTGATCGGCCCGGAAGGCAAGGTGCTGGAAGTGCAGATCCGTACGCACGCCATGCACGAAGAGGCCGAGCTGGGCGTCTGCGCCCACTGGCGTTACAAGGGCACCGACGTCAAACCCAGCTCCAACCATTACGAAGAGAAAATCTCCTGGCTGCGTCAGGTGCTGGAGTGGCACGAAGAACTGGGCGACATCGGCGGTCTGGCCGAGCAGCTGCGGGTCGATATCGAACCGGATCGGGTCTATGTCTTTACCCCGGACGGTCACGCTATCGACCTGCCCAAAGGCGCGACGCCGCTGGACTTCGCCTACCGCGTGCACACCGAGATCGGTCACAACTGCCGTGGCGCCAAGATCAACGGGCGCATCGTGCCGCTCAACTACAGCCTGCAGACCGGTGAGCAGGTCGAGATCATCACCAGCAAGCACGGCACGCCGAGCCGCGACTGGTTGAACTCGAACCTGGGGTACATCACCACCTCGCGGGCGCGGGCGAAGATCGTTCACTGGTTCAAGCTGCAGGCCCGCGATCAGAACGTCGCAGCCGGCAAGGTGCAGCTTGAGCGCGAACTGGCGCGTCTGGCGTTGCCACAGGTGGATTTCGACAAGTTGGCGGAAAAGGCCAACATGAAGATGGCCGAAGACATGTTCGCCGCCCTTGGTGCGGGCGATCTACGCCTGGCGCAACTGGTCAATCTGGCGCAGCAACTGGTCGAGCCGGAGCGCGGCAATGAACAGCTTGAGCTGATTCCGCGCAAGGCGACAGGGTACAAACCGGGCAAGCGTGGCGACATTCAGATCCAGGGCGTCGGTAACCTGATGACGCAAATGGCGGGTTGCTGCCAGCCGTTGCCGGGCGATGCCATCGTCGGCTACATCACTCAGGGCCGTGGGGTGAGCATCCACCGTCAGGACTGTGCCTCGGTGTTGCAGCTGGGTGGGCGCGAGCCTGAGCGGATCATTCAGGTCAGCTGGGGCCCGGTGCCGGTGCTGACCTATCCGGTGGACATCATCATCCGCGCTTACGACCGTTCCGGGCTGCTGCGTGACGTGTCGCAGGTGCTGCTCAACGAACGCATCAATGTGCTGGCGGTCAACACCCGCTCCAACAAGGAAGACAACACGGCATTGATGTCGCTGACCATCGAGATTCCCGGGCTGGATGCACTGGGCCGTCTGCTGGGGCGGATTTCGCAGTTGCCGAACATCATCGAGACCCGGCGTAACCGAACACCTTAAAACAGCCACAAGCTTTAAACGGCAAGCTGCAAGTTGTCCACGTGCTGCTTGCAACTTGGGGCTTGCGGCTTATGGCTGTGACCGAAGAGATTCTCGAATGTACAAGCTAGAAGACCTGCTTAACCTCACGGCCCGCCTGCGCGATCCGCAGTACGGCTGCCCATGGGACGTGAAGCAGAACTACGCGACCATCGTGCCGCATACGCTCGAAGAGGCTTATGAAGTCGCCGATGCCATAGAGCGCGGTGACTTCGACGACCTGCGTGGCGAGCTGGGCGACCTGCTGTTTCAGGTGGTCTATTACTGCCAACTGGCGCGCGAAGAAGGACGATTCGAACTCGACGGTGTGGTCGACGGGATCACGCGCAAACTGATCCGTCGTCATCCCCATGTGTTTCCTGCGGGCGATCTGTATGCACCGCTGGAAACGCCGCGCCTGAGTGAAGATCAGGTCAAGCAACGTTGGGAACAGATCAAGGCCCAGGAGCGCGCCGAGAAAGCGCAGATTCCCGAGCAGCTGTCTCTGCTCGATGACGTGCCAAATGTACTGCCAGCCTTGTCCCGCGCTGCCAAGTTGCAGAAGCGAGCAGCCCAAGTCGGTTTCGACTGGCCCGAAGCGCTGCCGGTGATCGACAAGGTGCGCGAAGAGCTGGGCGAAGTCCTTGAGGCCATGGCCGACAACGACAGCGCGGGTATTCATGAAGAAGTCGGTGACTTGTTGTTTGTGGTGGTCAATCTGGCCCGGCATCTTAAGGTTGATCCGGAAAATGCCCTGCGCGCCGCCAACGGCAAATTCGAGCGGCGCTTTCGTTTTATCGAACAGTCCTTGCGTGACACCGGTCGCCCCATCGAAGATTGCAGTCTCGAAGAGATGGATGCGCTCTGGGGCCAAGCCAAGCGTCTGGAAAAGAACACGCCCAACCGCGGTTGAGTTGACTATTTAGAGAGAGAAGACAAATGGCGGGTATTTCCCTTCGTGAGCAGTTGCTCAAAGCAGGCCTGGTCAATGAGAAGCAGGCCAAACAGGTTGCCAAGAGCAAGCAGAAAGAACAGCGGTTGGTGCACAAGGGTCAGGTGACTGCCGACGACGCCAGCCAGCGGGCCGCTCAGGAAGCCATGGCCGATAAGGCCAGACGCGATCAGGAACTGAACCGTCAGCAGCAGGAAAAGGCCGAGCAGAAAGCCCGTACCGCGCAGGTCAAACAGCTGATCGAGGCGACCCGTTTGCCAAAGCTGACGACCGAGGATTACTACAACTTCGTCGATGACAAGAAGGTCAAGCGCCTGTCAGTCAACTCGCTGATGCGCAGCAAACTGAGCAACGGTTCGTTGGCGATCGTGCACCATGGTGGTACCTACGAGGTGATACCGCGAGAGGCAGCGCTGAAGGTTCAGGAGCGTGATCCGCGTCGGATCGTGATGCTCAGTGAGCCGACTGAAGAGCCGGATGGCGACGATCCGTATGCGGCCTACAAGATTCCTGATGATTTGATGTGGTAAACCCCGCATAAAACAAAACCCGCCTCGGCGGGTTTTGGTTTATCGCGATTCCGTTATTACGAGTTGCTCGCAGCCTTCCTGGCTTCCAGTTCCGCGAGCTCTGCTGCGTAACGCTGTGCGTCCGATTCATGATGAAACATCCCGACCAGTTGATCTTGCTGGCGGACATCCCAGATTTGAATGCCATCGGCGATGGCTTCGTGAGAGATGTGGGCGTCGTCGCGTTCAGTAACAGTAACCGTCATAGTGCAAACTCCTGACTCTTTGAGATCTGCGGCAGGACGTCGCAGTGGCTTCTTTATAAAATTGCTTAGCAGGCTAAGTAAATGATTGATTTTTGAAAGAGTAATTTACGAATCCAGTAATAGTGGGTAACTGACTGTTTTTGCAGCGTATGCGGCGTTTTGTCGCACTCATTTGAGGGGTATGAAGAAAGTTTCATGTTGAAGCTTGAGCCGGATGCGGGGGCGAGTTGAGCACGGCGTTCAACTATGGGAGCGAATTCATTGGGAGCGAATTCATTTGCGAGAGGCCGGTAAAGCTGAGTCGATGTATCTTTCACAAATGAATTCGCTCCTACAGGGGCTTGCCCCTGACACCCATATTCGCTGCCGTCGTAACCCGACGTCTTAGACAGGGTTTTCCGATATCAGCGCCGCCACTGCTAATGGGCATACATAAACTAAAGGCCCGGTAGATACCCGATCCTGCCACCCACAAAAAACCCCGCCAATCGACGGGGTTCCTTACGAAGCTCGGTAAAGGCTTAATCAGCTGCCTTTGACCGACTTACCATTCACCGTGCCATCCTGCAGCATGATGTTGTATTCCTTGCCGTCAGTCTCGACCTGCTGCAAACGCACCAGCAGATAGTCGTAGTCCTTGGCGAACCACATCACAGTAGTACGCTTGTTCTGCGTCGGATCACGCACGCGCTCGACTTTGATGGCATCAACCGAGCCTACCTTGGTCTCGACTTTTTCAGTGTCCAGCACGCGGAAGTCATAGGTATCGACCTCGTCGCCGTCCACCACCTGATAGGTCATGCTTTTCTTGCCCGCGGCGACATCGTGCTGCAGGGCCAACTGGTAAGTGGATTTGTCCAGAACGCCGGTGTTCAGCGGGATCTTCACTGCATCATTACGGTCCGTCCCGGTGACGAATTTGGTCGGCCAGTCGAACACCAGATCAACCGTCTTGCTCTTGCCCAGGCCGCCACGCTCGAAGTGGTAGGTCTGGGGCAGCAGCTGGTCCTTGTCGACCTTGAGCGTGCTGATTTCGGTCAGGCTGGCGATCATCATCGAGGCCTTGAAGCTCAGGGTCCAAACGCCGTTGGCGTTCTTTTCCAGGCTGCGTGTAGCGCTGCCGCCGCCCACGGGCAGCTGTTTGAAATCAGCGGTGTAGCTGGCAGAGAAAGGTTGAAGGTCTGCCGCATTGACCGCAGGAAGTGCGAACAGAGCGAAAGCGAACAGCAAAGCGCGACGCATAATATCTCCCGTTTTAATTAAATAGCCGGAATCAAGTGGCCGCTGGGTCCCAGTGGCTGTCCGTCCAATATAGCGCCATGTTCACCCAAGGCCAGACGGCCTTCGGCGAACCAGCGGATTGCCAGCGGGTAGATCAGGTGCTCCCGGGCATGAACCCTCTGCGCCAATGTCGCAGGCGTATCGTGTAACTCTACCGAAACCACTGCCTGTACGACCAGCGGCCCCCCATCGAGTTCCTCGGTGACGAAGTGCACGCTGCAGCCGTGTTCGGCGTCGCCGGACTCCAGTACGCGTTGATGCGTGTGCAAGCCTTTATACAGGGGAAGCAGGGAAGGGTGAATGTTCAACAGCCGCCCGTGGTAATGACGCACGAAGCCAGGCGTGAGGATGCGCATGAAACCGGCAAGTACCACCAGCTTCGGCGTGAACGTGTCGATGAGTTCGATCAATGCCGTATCGAAGGCCTCGCGACCTTCGTAGACTTTGTGATCAAGAACACGGGTTTCGATGCCTGCGCTCTTTGCGCGCTCAAGTCCGTAGGCATCGGCGCGGTTGGAAATCACCGCGCGAATACGTCCCGGACCTGAACCGTCCTGCAGGCTGTCGATCATCGCTTGCAGGTTACCGCCGGCGCCTGACAGCAGCACCACGACATCACAAGGTCGGCGCAGGTCAGGCTTCACGACCTCATGCATCAGTGTGCCTTGACGTTCTTCAGCTCGACTTGTGCGGCGCCTTCGGCAGCGGTGCCGATCTGGCCGATGACCCATGGCTGCTCGCCTGCATCACGCAGGGCATTGAGCGAGGCTTCAACGTGTTCCTGGGCGACGCAGATGACCATGCCAACGCCGCAGTTCATAACGCGGTGCATTTCGTGCTCGTCGACATTGCCTTGCGCCTGCAGCCAGTCGAACACCGCTGGGCGGGTCCAGCTCGCTACGTCGACCACCGCCTGTGCGCCTTCAGGCAGCACGCGAGGGATGTTGTCCAGCAGGCCGCCGCCGGTGATGTGGGCCATGGCCTTGACCGCGCCGGTGTCCTTGATCAGCTTGAGTAACTGCTTGACGTAGATACGGGTCGGCGCCATCAGCAGGTCGGTCAGCGGTTTGCCTTCCAGCTGGATGGTTTCGATGTCGGCACCGGAGACTTCGATGATCTTGCGGATCAGCGAGTAGCCGTTGGAGTGTGGACCGGACGATGGCAGGGCGATCAGGGCGTCGCCTGCGGCCACTTTCGAGCCGTCGATGATCTCGGCTTTTTCCACCACGCCGACGCAGAAGCCGGCCAGGTCATAGTCTTCGCCTTCGTACATGCCCGGCATTTCAGCGGTTTCGCCGCCCACCAGCGAGCAGCCGGCCAGTTCGCAGCCCGCGCCGATTCCAGTCACCACCTGAGCGGCGGTGTCGACGTTCAGTTTGCCGGTGGCGTAATAGTCCAGGAAGAACAAGGGCTCGGCACCGCAGACCACCAGGTCGTTGACGCACATGGCGACCAGATCGATCCCGATGCTGTCGTGTTTGTTCAGGTTCAGCGCCAAACGCAGTTTTGTGCCGACCCCGTCGGTACCCGAAACCAGGACGGGCTGCTTGTAGCCAGCCGGAATTTCGCACAGCGCGCCGAAGCCACCCAGGCCGCCCATCACTTCCGGGCGCTTGGTGCGCTTGGCAACGCTCTTGATGCGTTCGACCAATGCTTCACCGGCGTCGATGTCTACACCGGCGTCTTTGTAGCTCAGGGAGGGTTGCTTGCTCATGATCCAGGCCTTTAGGGGGGATTCGGGATAACGACCGATTAGGGACGGCGCGTGGCCGTGGCATCGCCGGTCTGCGAAGGCGCGCGATTTTATCAGGGTTGGGCCAAACCGGCCATCCTTGGGCCGACGGTCAGGTCATGATGAACAAAAAAATAAGCTCGCTGATCACGCTTGCCCGTTCGTCGGCGCGCCTAAAAGGTGTAACTTCGTGTCCGGGGTGAGCGATTTTGGCTGACGTGCGGTCTGAGTCGAGCCAGTCATTTTTAGGCAGCTATTAATAGCTGCGGTTTTTGTTTCCTGGGAATTTTTATGCGCCTGAAAAACTGCCTGTTCATAGGCTGTCTGTCCCTCATGAGCCTCCCGGCACTGGCCGAGACGGTGAACAATCTCTTCCAGGTGCGCGAGCCGGTCAGCGGACAGACCCCGGACGAGAAGACGCGTGCCACCCAAGCCGCGCTGGAGACCCTGGTTACCCGTCTCACCGGTGACGCCAAGGCTGCGCAGGGAGCAACGCTCGCCGAAGTGCGCAAGGATCCACAGCAGATCATCAGTCAATACGGCTACGACGCCGGTCCGCCGGAGTCGCTGCAGGTGGATTTCGATCCGGCCAGCACTGAACGTGCGCTGCGTCAGGCCGGTTTAGCGTTGTGGGGCTCGAACCGGCCGGTGATCATGGCCTGGTGGCTGAATGATGCAACCGATGGCGCCAATCTGGTGGGTGACGGTCAGTCGAGCGCTGAGCCTCTGCGCCGTGCGGCCCAGCATCGCGGCTTGCCCCTGCGTCTGCCGCTGGCGGATCTGGGCGAGCAGAGCATCGGCAATGCCAAGACCCTGGACGGTACCGACGTCGCGCCGCTGAAACAGGCCTCCGAGCGCTATGGTCCGGACGCCATTCTTGCCGTTCACGCTCAGGAAAATGGCAGCCAATGGCAGGGCAAATGGCACCTGTGGCTGGGCGACAAGATGGAGCAGGGCAGCGCCAGCGGCGCGAGTGCCGCCGAACTGGCCGATGCCGTGCTGTTGTCGGTCAGCCAGCGTCTGGCTCCGCGGTTCGTGGTCAAGCCAGGCGCGTCGTCGAGCATGGCGCTGGAAGTCCAGGGCATGACTCTGGAGCGTTACGCCCAACTGGTGCGTTTGCTGGAACCCTTCGGCGGTCGTCTGAGGTCAGTGAACGGTGATCGGGTGGTATTCGATGTAAGCGGCAGCGTCGATCAGCTGCGCTCGCAGTTGTCGCTGGCCAGATTGCAGGAGGTGCCAGCGGGTGAAGTCGGTGCGGCGCCGGTCGATGCCGGGCAAACGCCTGCGGTCGAGGCCAAGCCGGGCTCTACCAACGTATCTTTGCCTGCGGGTACTGCTGATCAAACACTGCACTTGCGCTGGTAAGCGAGTTCATAACGGCGTTGCATGAAGCATTCTCTATGGGATTCAAGGGGCAGTAATGACTGATACGCGTCGCTGGTTCTGGTTCGGCGGGATTGTCCTGCTGTGCTTGTTCGTCTGGCTGTTGCACGCCATCCTCACGCCGTTTCTGGTGGCGTTGCTGTTGGCTTATATGGGCGATCCGCTGGCGGATCGGCTGGAAAAACTGAAAATGTCGCGCACCTTGAGTGTCGTGACCGTGTTCGTGCTCTTTACCCTGATTTTCATGGGGCTGATGCTGGTGCTGGTACCGATGCTGGTCAAGCAGCTGTATCGCTTGTACGAACTGGCGCCGCAAGTGCTTGACTGGCTGCAGCACACCGCGCTGCCGTGGACCCAGGCCAAGCTCGGGCTGGCGGACGGGTTCTGGCGGTTCGACAAGGTCAAGGCCGCGATCTCCGAGCACATGGGACAGACGGGTGACATCGTCGGCATCGTTCTGGCGCAGGCCACCACCTCAACGCTGGCGCTGATCGGTTGGCTGACCAATCTGGTGCTGATTCCGGTGGTCTGTTTCTACCTGCTGCGCGACTGGGACGTGATGATGGCCAAGATCCGCAGCCTGCTGCCGCGTCATCGCGAGAAAAAGATCGTGGCCTTGGCCGATGAGTGTCACGAGGTGCTGGGGGCGTTCATACGCGGCCAGTTGCTGGTGATGGTGGCGCTGGGGGTTATCTACGCCGCCGGTCTGATGCTGGTGGGTCTGGAACTCGGGTTATTGATCGGTGTGATCGCAGGTCTGGCGGCCATCGTGCCGTATATGGGCTTCGTGATCGGCATTGGCTCGGCGATTCTGGCGGGCTTCTTCCAGTTCGGCGGCGACCTGTATCCAATGCTCGGCATCGTCGCGGTATTCATGGTCGGGCAGGCTCTGGAGGGCATGGTGCTGACGCCATTGTTGGTGGGCGATCGAATCGGCTTGCATCCAGTGGCGGTTATCTTCGCGATTCTGGCGGGCGGCGAACTGTTCGGCTTCACCGGCATCCTGCTGGCGCTGCCAGTGGCGGCGGTGGTCATGGTGCTGGTGCGGCATGTTCGTGATCTTTACAAAGAGTCGGATATCTACGGCGGGATGGAAGATCCGGAGCTATAGAGTAAAAGCCCGAAAACGCTGAAGGTCCTGTGTGCGAGTTCGTTCGCGAAGCGGTTACAGACGATGCGACGGTGTCGGCTGAAAGCTCCAGCGCGAATGAATTCGCTCCTACAGTGCTATGGACTGACCTGTCAGAGCGGTTGGCTGCGCAGTTTTTAAGCCCGATGAGCGGCCATAATTCGCGGCCTGCCCTGCGATAGACGCAACCCTTTGATTTTTCAGGCGGTCGGGCGCATTGTGCGGTCTGGCCCGCAGGTATAAACTTTGCGCACTTTACACAGAGGCCCTTGGCGGTTCGTCATTGAACCGTTCAGCCAGCATGAAACCAGTTCAGCTGCCCCTGAGTGTGCGTCTGCGTGATGACGCCACCTTCATCAATTACTATCCAGGCGCCAATGCCGCTGCACTCGGCTACGTCGAACGCTTGTGCGAAGCCGACGCCGGGTGGACCGAAAGCCTTATTTATCTGTGGGGCAAAAACGGAGTAGGGCGCACGCATCTGCTGCAGGCGGCCTGCCTGCGTTTTGAGCAGATGGGCGAGCCTGCCGTGTACCTGCCGATGGCCGAGCTCATCGACGAAGGTGTCGAACTCTTTGATCACCTGGAGCAGTACGAGTTGGTGTGTCTTGACGACCTGCAGGCGGTCGTCGGCAAGCCTGAATGGGAAGAGGCGCTGTTCCATCTGTTCAATCGCTTGCGTGACAGCGGCCGACGTTTGCTGATCGCGGCGTCCTGTTCCCCGCGGGAGTTGCCGGTCAAACTGGCAGATCTGAAGTCGCGACTGACCATGGCGCTGGTGTTTCAGATGCGCCTTCTGTCTGACGAAGAAAAACTCCGTGCCTTGCAATTACGTGCATCGCGACGCGGTCTGCACCTGACAGACGAGGTCGGCCATTTCATCCTGACCCGTGGCAAGCGCAGCATGAGTGCGTTGTTCAATCTGCTCGAAGAACTCGATCAGGCTTCGCTGCAGGCGCAGCGCAAGCTGACCATTCCCTTTCTCAAAGAGACGCTGGGTTGGTAGGCGGGAATGTGGTTGATGCGGCATTGGTGCTGCAGACTGCTTGCGCCCTGCGCCATGCTCGACGCATTCTTGTCATCACGGGTGCCGGGCTGTCGGCTGACTCGGGTCTTCCCACCTACCGCGGCGTAGGAGGTCTTTACAACGGTCACACAGACGAAGGGTTGCCGATTGAAGTGGCGCTGTCGGGACCGATGTTGCGGCGAGACCCTGCGCTTTGCTGGAAATATATTGCCCAATTAGGCAGCGCATGCCTTGGCGGGCAGCCCAATGCAGGGCACTATGCCATCGCCGAACTTCAGCGACGCAAGCCCCAATGCTGGGTGTTGACGCAGAATGTCGACGGGTATCACCGGGCTGCAGGTAGTCCGCCTGAGCGTTTGATCGAGATTCATGGTCAGTTGGCGCCGCTGTTCTGCCAGTCCTGTGGCGCTGAGGCTCCCCAGTTGGGCGAGCATTTGCAACGTCCCTTGCCGCCGCTGTGCGCAACGTGTCACGGGGTATTAAGACCGCCGGTCGTTTTGTTTCAGGAGCTGCTGCCAGAGCTGGCATTGAACGTGCTGTACGAGGAAATGGCAAAAGGCTTCGACGCTGTTCTCAGCGTTGGCACCACTGCCAGCTTCCCTTATATCCACGAGCCCATGCTGCGCACGCGGGTTGCGGGAGGCTTTACCGCCGAGATAAATCCCGAGCCGACCGATCACTCCATTCACATGGATGCGTTTCTGAGGTGTAGAGCCTTAGATGTCATGGGCGACCTGGTAAGTCACATTTAATTCGATTGAATTTGCAAATGGCGGCGATAGTAGGCATAGTCTCGGCTCCTTTACACCTCAGCCACGGTTGTGCCCATGCTAAATCGCTTTGCACCCCTCGTGCCTCTCGCACTCGTGACGCTGCTGTTCGGCTGCGCGGCCCAGATGCCAGCGCCGCAACAGCAGTCGCAGACTCCGCATTTAAAGGACTCTGCCACCGCCCAAACTGCCAAACGTGTCGACTATGCGTCCGCTTCCGTTCTGGAAGACGAGATCGCCACCGAAGATGAACTGGCTCAATTTGCCGACGCCAAACCTTACCGTTTACCGGTTCTGGCTGACAGCATTCTGGAGCGTGGTAAATCGTTGATCGGTACCCGTTACCGTTTCGGCGGTACCTCGACAGCGTCCGGTTTCGATTGCAGCGGTTTCATCGGCTATCTGTTTCGTGAAGAGGCTGGCATGAGCCTGCCGCGTTCTTCCCGCGAGATGATCAACATCGATGCTCCGCTGGTCAAGCGCAATGACCTCAAGCCGGGCGACTTGCTGTTCTTCAGCACAGCGGGCCGTGGTCGTGTGAGTCATGCCGGCATCTACCTGGGCGACGATCAGTTCATCCACTCCAGCAGCCGTCGCAGTGGTGGTGTTCGCGTTGACAGCCTTGACGATGCCTACTGGGCCAGAACCTTCATCGAAGCCAAGCGCGCGTTGGCCATGGCGCCTTCCCAGGTCCCTGAAACGACGACTGCGATGACTTCGACTACAATCAAGCGCCAACACCGGTAGTAGGGGCTCTTGCCAGGACGGCAACACCTCCTGCCTTGGTCGTGCAGTCGGGCAAACCCTGATTGCACGAGCCCCCGGCTCCCGGCAGAGTAAGCCGCATCCTCAAGGGTTGTTGTGTTTATGTCGTTTACGGTTCGCCTGACTGTCGCTTCACTGGCTGTATTGCTGGCTGCCTGTTCCAGCAACCCACCGCCTCCTGCCCCCAGGGTCATTTACCGACCTGTGGTTTCTGCACCTTCTCAATTTTCTTCGCCGCTTGCTGATGACGTGTTGCTGCGTGCTATCGGGCTGGTGGGTACCCCTTATCGCTGGGGCGGGAACACGCCGGATTCGGGCTTCGATTGCAGTGGCCTGATCGGTTACGTGTATCAGGGCGCCGCCGGTATCGTTCTACCGCGCTCAACCCGCGACATGATTCGCCTGCGTGGCCCTGAAATCGGGCGCAACCAGTTGCAGACCGGTGACCTGGTGTTCTTCGCGACAAGTGGTAGCTCGAACGTCAGTCATGCCGGGATTTACGTCGGCGAAGGTCGTTTCGTGCATGCGCCGGCTACGGGCGGTACTGTCAAGCTGGACAGCCTCGACAAGCCCTACTGGCAGAAGGCATGGCTGAGCGCCAAGCGCGTGATTCAGCCTTCGAACCTGGCGAAACAGTAGAGCTGTTCTCGTGTGGTGTCAGTGCAATCGCGGTGTGGCGGTTGAAGGCTGCACTGTCCGCGCCGCAGTTACTCGCCAGATCTTGTTGCCGACATCATCGGCGACCAGCACGCCACCCCTGTTATCGTTGACCACGCCCACCGGGCGGCCTTGAGCTTTTTCATCGGCACGCCGGCACCCGCGCAGCCCATGACTTTCTTCATGACCCAGCCCTTGATGCCTTTACTGTCATCGGGCTTGGGTGGCGCGTTGGTTTCGGCTACCCGCACATCGCCATCGAGCAGCACGTACAGCCAGCACGGGTGATCGAGATTTTCTGCGAACGCGGCGACCTGCGTGCCACCTGCTGCCGTGGGTTTGCCGCCAGCAGGCCAGTCCACAGCCGGAGCGATGTGGTGGGGATCAGTGTCTTGTTCGGTTCCGGCAGGCTGGGCGAGGGACCAATGCCGTCGGACACCTGCAATGTGGAGGATTCTCCGCATCCCGCGAGCCCGCTGGCCACCAGCAGCCACATCACACACTGAGGTTTGAGCTTGAACATGATCGATCTCCCTTCCTGGCAGTCATGAAATCGCATGTCCATGAGTAGAGGTCGCTCGCAAGTGTCGGTTCCACTGCAGATCAATGGCCGCGCCGATTGACGCTGTGGGGTCAACCCACTAACCTGCGCCGATTGTTTCAGGTGCCCGCGGCCAAGGCCGATCAACAGGGTGAAACAGGGAAGCCGGTGCGAACGCGTTTGCAATCAATCCCGGCGCTGCCCCCGCAACGGTAAATGAGTCAAAGCCACGCACGATGCCACTGTGTTCGTCGAACATGGGAAGGCGCGTGGCTTGTGCATCAGCTCATGAGTCCGGAGACCGGCCTGATCCATTCAACAGCATCACGGAGGGCGATGCTCTGCGCAGGCTCGGGCCATCCCGCTCCCGCGCCTGCTGCCAGTCTTTGCCTGCACCCTCCGTTTGCCACACCTGCCCGCAAGCGGAGAGCTGAGATGAGCGAATCCCCCGAACGTGACGAACGCCACCTGGCGCGCATGCTGCGCAAGAAGGCGGTAATGGACGAGCGCATTGCCAGCGCGCCAAATGAATGCGGCCTGCTGCTGGTCCTGACCGGCAATGGCAAGGGCAAGAGCAGCTCGGCCTTCGGCATGCTCGCGCGGGCCATGGGGCACGGTATGCAGTGCGGTGTGGTGCAGTTCATCAAAGGCCGCAATGCCACGGGCGAGGAGCTGTTCTTCCGCCGCTTCCCCGAGCAGGTGCGTTATCACGTCATGGGCGAGGGATTCACCTGGGAAACCCAGGACCGTCAGCGTGACATCGCCGCTGCCGAGGCCGCGTGGACCGTGACCCAGGAGTTGCTGCGCAATCCCGAGATCGGTCTGGTGGTCCTTGACGAGCTGAACATTGCGCTCAAGCACGGCTATCTGGATCTGGAGCAGGTGCTCAGCGATCTGCAGGCGCGGCCACCGATGCAGCACGTGGTAGTGACGGGGCGGGGCGCCAAACAGGAACTGATCGACCTGTCCGATACCGTGTCCGACATCGGCGTGGTCAAGCACGCGTTTCAGGCGGGTATCAAGGCGCAGAAGGGCATCGAACTGTGAGTGAGCGTTCATGAGTCAACCCCGGCATTGCCCTGCGGTATTGATCGCCGCGCCTGCTTCCGGGCAGGGCAAGACCACGGTCACGGCGGCGTTGGCGCGACTGCATCGCAATCAGGGGCGCAAGGTTCGGGTTTTCAAATGCGGGCCTGACTTTCTTGACCCGATGATTCTGGAGCGCGCCAGCGGCCACCCCGTGTATCAGTTGGACATGTGGATGGTGGGCGAAGACGAGAGCCGCCGCTTGCTGTGGGAAGCCGCCGCCGATGCCGATCTGATCCTGATCGAGGGCGTCATGGGCCTGTTCGACGGGACGCCTTCGAGTGCTGATCTGGCGCGACGTTTCGGCGTACCGGTGCTGGCCGTGATCGACGGCACCGCCATGGCACAGACCTTCGGGGCGCTGGCCCTGGGGCTGGCGCGCTATCAGCCTGATCTGCCATTCGCCGGGGTGCTGGCTAACCGCGTCGGGACTGTACGGCATGCACAGTTGCTTGAAGGCAGCCTGACCGAAGGCTTGCGCTGGTATGGCGCGCTGTCACGGGAAACGGCAATCGAGCTGCCGAGCCGCCATCTGGGGCTGGTCCAGGCCAATGAACTCAACGACCTGGACATCCGGCTGGACGCAGCCGCTGCGGCTCTGGCTGGCACCTGCGACGCCACCCTGCCGCCTGCCGTCGTATTCGACGCGCCAGAAATCGTGCCTGCCGAGCCTTTGCTCGAAGGCGTGCGGATTGCTGTCGCCCATGATGAAGCTTTCGCCTTTACCTACAACGCCAGTCTTGATTTGTTGCGGGCGATGGGCGCCGAACTGCTGTTCTTCTCGCCGATCCGCGATCAGCAATTGCCCGATGCCGACAGCCTGTACCTGCCTGGCGGTTATCCCGAACTGCATCACCTGGCGCTGGGGCAAAACCATTCGATGCTCCGGGCCATCCGCACGCATCATCAGGCAGGAAAACCGTTACTGGCCGAGTGCGGCGGGATGCTGTACCTGCTCAACGCGCTGACTGACGTAGAGGGCTTGCGTGTCGAGTTGGTGGGCTTGCTGGATGGCGAGGCAGTGATGCAAAAGCGTCTGGCGGCACTGGCCTTGCAATCGGTGAAACTGCCGGAGGGAACCTTGCGCGGCCACACCTATCACCATTCGCTGACCAGCACCGAACTGACCCCGATTGCCCGTGGCGTGAGTCCCAATGGCGGTCGAGGTGCCGAGGCGGTGTATCGCGACGGGCGAACGACCGCGTCGTACGTGCATTTTTATTTCCCGTCCAACCCCCAGGCGCTGGCGGCGCTGTTTTTGCCATGAACAATGCTCCCTCACGTTCTTTTGCCTGTTTCATCGGGTTTGTATGCAGGGGTGCAGGACCTCGCGGCAGCGAATTCATTCGCGAAGCGGTGTCACAGGCCATGAACCTGTACCGAATGCCCAGGCCTCTCGTGAATGAATTCGCGCCTACAGGTTCTGTGCACGCATCGGATGTGCGCGGTCAGCAGGCAGGCTGGGGTCATCGCCATGACTGACCACACCTTCAGCGACGACGAGCGCGCTGCAGTCTACCGGGCCATCGCCGAGCGCCGGGACATGCGTCATTTCTGTGGTGGTTCGGTGGCACCCGAACTGTTGGCGCGTTTGCTGGAGGCCGCGCATCAGGCCCCCAGTGTCGGGCTGATGCAGCCGTGGCGCTTCATCCGGATCAGCGATCGCCAGTTGCGCGGACAGATTCAGGCACAGGTGGAGGCGGAACGGATACGCACTGCAAAAGCCCTCGGTGAGCGCTCCGACGACTTCATGACGCTTAAGGTCGAAGGCATCAACGATTGCGCCGAAGTGCTGGTTGCGGCGCTCATGGACGATCGCGAGAAACATATTTTCGGACGTCGTACCTTGCCGGAAATGGACATGGCCTCGTTGTCTTGCGCCATCCAGAACCTGTGGCTGGCGGCTCGCGCCGAGGGGCTGGGCATGGGCTGGGTGTCACTGTTCGAACCCCAGGCGCTGGCCGACCTTCTGCAGATGCCGGCCGGCTCGAAACCCTTGGCGATTCTGTGTCTGGGGCCGGTCAGGGAATTCTATCCGGCGCCGATGCTGGTACTGGAAGGCTGGGCGCAGGCGCGCCCGTTGCACGAACTGCTCTACGAGAACCAATGGGGAGTGACTTCATGAGTGTGGCGTTGTTGAGCGTTGCCGGGGTCGCGCTGGACGCGTTGCTCGGTGAGCCAAAACGAAACCACCCGCTGGTGGCGTTCGGTCGATATGCCGAGCGCATCGAGCACCGTTTCAACACGCAAGGGCGCGGGTGGCGCAGTCACGGGGTCACGGCCTGGTTCATCGCGGTGGTCCCGCTGACGCTGCTGGTGACGTTCTTCAGTGGGTTGCCTTATGTGGGCTGGCTGGTGGAAGCAGCTGCGCTGTATTGTGCCTTGGGCCTGCGCAGCCTGGGAGAACACGTCGAGCCTGTGGCTCAAGCCTTGCGCAGCGATGATCTTGAAGGGGCGCGTCGCCGGGTGGGCTATCTGGTCAGCCGCCAGACTTCGGACCTGGACGCGACCGAAGTCGCCCGTGCCGCCACAGAGTCGGTTCTGGAGAACGGCAGCGACGCGGTATTCGCGGCCATCTTCTGGTTCGTGGTATTAGGCGCGCCGGGCGTGGTGCTCTATCGCCTGAGCAACACGCTGGACGCCATGTGGGGCTATCGCAATGAGCGCTTTGAGCGTTTCGGCTGGGCAGCGGCGAAAATCGACGACCTGCTTAACTATATTCCTGCGCGTCTCGTGGCTTTGACCTACGCGCTGCTGGGCAAAACCCGGCTTGCATTGCGCTGCTGGCACACACAGGCGCCGAAATGGGACAGCCCGAATGCGGGGCCGGTCATGGCCGCGGGCGCAGGTGCGCTGGGCGTGGAACTGGGTGGCGCGGCAATTTATCACGGCGAGCTGCATCAACGTCCGCAACTGGGCGAGGGTGTGCCTGCCGATGCGGACTCAATAGACCGAGGCTGGCAGCTGGTACAGCGCGGTGTGTGGCTGTGGCTGCTGATTCTATGCCTGGGGACTGAATTCTATGCTTGAGCACGGTGGCCGGTTGCGCGGGGTGGTGGCCCGATACGGTATCGGCGAGGCGGACTGGCTTGATCTGTCCAGCGGCATCTCGCCCTGGGCGTGGCCGATTCCGCCGATCCCTGCGTCGGCGTGGGCGCGTTTGCCAGAAACCGACGATGGTCTGGAGAACGCCGCTCGGCGTTATTACGGTGCTCCGGATTTACTACCGGTGGCCGGTTCCCAGGCAGCGATTCAGGCGTTGCCGCGCTTGCGTCAGCCGGGCAAGGTCGGCGTCTTGTCGCCTTGTTATGCCGAGCATGCGCAAGCGTGGCGCAGTAACGGTTTTCTGGTGCGCGAAGTGCTGGAGCATGAAGTCGAGCGTTTCATCGACGTTCTTGACGTGCTGGTTGTGGTCAATCCCAACAATCCCACAGGGCTGAGCCTGACGCCCGAGCGCTTGCTTGAGTGGCACGCAAAACTGGCGCAGCGTGGCGGCTGGCTGGTGGTGGACGAGGCGTTCATGGACAACACGCCGCAGTTGAGCCTTGCCGCTGAAACCCAGCGCCCGGGTCTGGTCGTTTTGCGCTCGTTTGGCAAGTTTTTTGGGCTGGCCGGGGTGCGGCTTGGTTTCGTTCTTGGCGAATCGCATTTTCTCAAGGTGCTGGCCGGGCAGATCGGTCCCTGGTCGGTCAGCGGTCCCACACGCATTCTCGGTCAGGCCTGTCTTGACGATGCCCATGGCCATCAACGGCAGCGCGCGCGTACGCAAGCGGCCAGTCAACGTCTGTTCGAGCTGCTGACCCGATACGACCTTGCCCCCCAAGGCGGCTGTGCGCTGTTTCAATGGCTGATCACGCCGCGGGCCGCCGAACTGCACGAGTTCTGCGCCCGGCGCGGGATTCTGCTGCGTATTTTTCTCGATGATGCGCCGCACAATGGCAGCCTGCGTTTCGGCCTGCCTCGCGACGAAGCTGACTGGCTGCGTCTGGAGCAGGCGCTGAGGGCATTTTCCCGGGAGCGTGCATGAACACTTCATCCGCCAGTAAAACCCTGATGGTGCAGGGTACAACCTCAGACGCGGGCAAGAGCACGCTGGTGACCGCACTGTGCCGGTGGTTGACACGCCAGGGTGTGCGCACCGTGCCGTTCAAGCCACAGAACATGGCGCTCAACAGCGCGGTGACTGCCGACGGGGGCGAGATCGGTCGCGCCCAGGCTGTGCAGGCCCAGGCGTGCGGCCTTGAGCCGCACACCGACATGAACCCGGTGCTGCTCAAACCCAACAGCGATACCGGGGCGCAGGTGATCATTCACGGCCGCGCAGTGACTACCATGAACGCTGTGGCCTACCACGACTACAAGGCGATCGCCATGCAGGCGGTGCTTGCCTCTCATCAACGGCTCAGCGCCGGCTGGCCGGTGGTGATGGTCGAAGGGGCGGGGTCCCCGGCGGAAATCAATCTGCGAGCGGGCGACATCGCCAACATGGGCTTCGCCGAAGCAGTGGATTGCCCGGTATTGCTGGTGGCCGACATCAATCGCGGCGGCGTCTTCGCGCATCTGGTCGGCACTCTGGAGCTGCTTTCTGCCAGTGAACAGGCACGCGTGAAGGGCTTCATCATCAACCGTTTTCGCGGCGACATCGCCTTGCTCCAACCGGGCCTGGACTGGCTGGAGCAGCGCACCGGCAAACCGGTGGTCGGCGTGTTGCCCTATGTCACGGATCTGCATCTGGAGGCCGAGGACGGTCTCGATCAGCGCCAGACCGACAAGGCCGAGCACGTCCTTAACGTGGTGGTGCCAGTGTTGCCGCGCATCAGCAACCACACCGACTTCGACCCCTTGCGCCTGCATCCGCAGGTCAATCTGCAATTTGTCGGGCCGGGCCAGCCGATCCCCTCCGCCGATCTGATCATCCTGCCGGGTTCCAAAAGCGTGCGCAGCGATCTGGCCTACCTGCGCAGCAACGGCTGGGCCACCGCGATCGGTCGCCACTTACGCTACGGCGGCAAAGTGCTGGGGATCTGCGGCGGGCTGCAGATGCTCGGAGAGCATTTGCATGACCCACTGGGCCTTGAGGGCGCAGCCGGTTCAAGTCCCGGGCTGGGGCTGCTGGCTCTGAGCACGGTACTGGCTGAGGAAAAACAACTGCGCAACGTGCGAGGCCGACTGACTCTGCAAGACGCGCAAGTCACCGGTTACGAGATCCACGCGGGCGTAACCACAGGGCCAGCGCTGGAAAACCCCTTGGTGCAGCTTAGCGATGGCCGTTGCGACGGCGCGCAGAGTGCCGATGGGCAAGTGCTTGGCACCTACCTGCACGGGCTGTTCGAAAACCCGGCCTCCAGCAGCGCCTTGTTGGGTTGGGCTGGGTTGCAGAACGTGCAGCGGGTTGATTATCACGCCTTGCGTGAACGCGATATCGAACGGCTTGCCGATCTGGTCGAGGAACATCTGGACGGCAGACTGCTGCGTGAACTCTGTGGTCTGGAGCCAGCCCGATGCAGCAATTGATCCTCGGCGGGGCGCGCTCCGGCAAGAGTCGGTTGGCTGAAAGGCTGGCCGGTGAAAGCGGGCTCGACGTCACCTATATCGCTACCAGTCAGTCACTCGATGGCGAGATGAACCAACGGGTCGCGCTGCATCGTCAGCGTCGCCCGGACAGTTGGGGGCTGGTCGAGGAACCGCTCGAACTGGCTCGCGTATTAAAGGAAAACGCCGCACCGGATCGTTGCCTGTTGGTCGACTGCCTGACCCTGTGGCTGACCAATCTGCTGATGCTGGACGATCCGCAGCGACTGGCGCAGGAGCGCGATGCATTACTCGACTGCCTGGGGCGATTGCCCGGGCAAATCATTTTCGTCAGCAATGAAACCGGGCTGGGTGTCGTTCCCCTCGGCGAACTGACCCGTCGCTATGTTGATGAAGCCGGCTGGCTGCATCAGGCGCTGGCCGAGCAATGTCAGCGGGTGGTGTTCACCGTCGCTGGACTGCCCATGACCCTTAAAGGATCCGCACTATGACTAATGCCTGGTGGCTCAACCCTGCGCGTGAAATCGATCAAGACAGCCGCGAGCAGGCGCTCGCCCGGCAGCAGCAGTTGACCAAACCCACGGGGTCATTGGGCCAACTGGAAGCGGTCGCAGTTGAACTGGCCGGTCTGCAAGGCCAGCTCAACCCCAGGGTCGATAAGCTCTGGATCGCGATTTTCGCTGGCGACCACGGCGTGGTTGCCGAAGGGGTCTCGGCTTATCCGCAGGAAGTCACCGGGCAGATGCTGCACAACTTTGTCATGGGGGGCGCGGCCATCAGTGTGCTTGCCAAACAGTTGTCCGCCCAGCTGGATGTGGTCGACCTGGGCACCGTTTCGCCGCTGAACCTGCCGGGTGTGCGCCATCTGAATCTGGGCGCAGGCACCGCCAACTTCGCCAAGGCCCCGGCGATGACTGAGGAGCAACTTGAACGTGCTCTGGCAGGGGGGCGAGAAAGCGTACAACGGGCCAAAGCGGCAGGCACCGAGCTGTTTATCGGTGGCGAAATGGGGATCGGCAACACCACGGCGGCCAGCGCGCTAGCCTGTTCGCTGCTCAATTGCCCGGCACCGCTTCTGGTCGGTCCCGGCACGGGGCTGGATGCTCAAGGGGTCCAGCGCAAGGTGCAGGTCATCGAGCAGGCATTGCAGCTGCATGCAGCCCAATCCGGCGATGCGCTGGGCAGCTTGCGCACCTTTGGCGGGTTTGAAATAGCGGCGTTAACAGGCGCCTACCTGGCCTGTGCGCAGGAAGGGATCGTGGCGCTGGTGGACGGCTTCATCTGTACGGTGGCGGCGCTGGTGGCGGTGCGGCTGAATCCTTCTTGTCGTCAATGGCTGTTCTTTGGCCACCGGGGAGCCGAGCCGGGTCATCGTCATGTGCTGGAAGCCTTGAAGGCCGAGCCGCTTCTGGAGCTGGGCTTGCGGCTGGGCGAGGGCAGTGGTGCGGCGTTGGCGGTGCCGCTGTTGCGCCTGGCGTGCGAGTTGCACAACGGTATGGCGACCTTCGCCGAAGCGGCAGTGGCGGACCGACCGGCATGACCCTGCGTCTGGACCTGTTGCGCCATGGCGAAACCGAACGCGGCGGGGGGCTGCGTGGCAGTCTGGATGACGCCCTGACCCCACTAGGCTGGCAGCAGATGCACCAAGCGGTGTCCAAGCCCGCTGCGTGGGATCTGATCCTCAGTTCGCCGCTGCAACGTTGTGCGCGATTTGCCGAAGCATTAGCGGCACAATTGTCGTTACCTGTGGCGTTTGAACCTGATCTGCAGGAGCTGCATTTCGGCGATTGGGAGGGCGTAAGCACTTCGCAATTGATGGAAAGCGATGCCGAAGGGCTGGGACGCTTCTGGGAGAATCCCTACACCTTCACTCCGCCCAATGGCGAGCCAGTGTCGGCGTTTTCCGAGCGAGTGCGCGGTGCTGTCCGGCGTCTGCACCAGATCCACGACGGCCAGCGCATCCTGCTGATCAGCCATGGCGGGGTCATGCGCCTGTTGCTGGCTCAGGCCCGCAGGCTGCCTTGTGAACAATTGCTGCAAGTGGTCGTCGGTCATGGCGATCTGTTCGGGCTTGATGTCGATGCCGATGGCCTATTGACGGAGGTATAAATGCTGCCGTTCTGGATCGCCCTGCAATTTCTCAGCAGCTTGCCGGTTCGTCTACCCGGCATGCCGGAGCCGCAGGCACTGGGACGTTCGCTGTTGTTTTACCCGCTGGTGGGAGTGCTGTTCGGTTCGATCCTGATGGCGTTTAACCTTTTTCTCGACGGCACGCCCCTATTACTTCATGCCGCACTGCTGCTGACAGTCTGGGTACTGCTCAGCGGCGGCCTGCACCTGGACGGGCTTGCCGATAGCGCCGACGCTTGGCTTGGCGGGTTCGGTGACCGGGAGCGCACCCTGACGATCATGAAGGACCCGCGCAGCGGGCCGATTGCCGTGGTGACACTGGTGATCGTCCTGTTACTGAAATTCAGCGCAGTTCTGGCCCTGATCGAAGGGCATCACAGTGTCGGTCTATGGCTGGCACCGGTCATAGGCCGCGCCGCGATGCTGGGGTTATTCCTCTGCACGCCCTATGTTCGTGCTGGTGGCTTGGGGCAGGCGCTGGCCGATCACCTCCCGCGCAGAATGGGCTTTCAAGCGCTAGCTGCGACAGCTGTTGGCTGTGTGATCGCATCCGGCTGGGCTGGTGTGTGGGTGTTGCTGTTCGTCGTGGCAGGATTCTTCTGGCTGCGACGCCTGATGATGCAGCGTCTGGGTGGCAGCACCGGAGATACGGCGGGGGCGATGCTGGAGTTGCTGGAGCTGCTGGTGGTACTCACGCTGGCGCTGATGTAACAGAGCCCGCTCGCTAGGCACCTTTGGTGGCAAGGGTTAGCCTGTATTCCTGACACCGACTCCTTGTCCCGAATGGATGCCGACATGAATATTCGCTGGATCTGCCTTGCTGTCCTGTTGTTTCATCTGGGCGGCGCAGCCATGGCTGCCGATTGCCCTCCTTTATTACAGGGTGAGTTACCCAAGCTGCGGGCTAAACAGAATATCGAGCTGTGCGAGCAGTTCGCGGGCAAGCCGATGGTCATCGTCAATACCGCGAGCTTCTGTGGCTTTGCGCCGCAGTTCAAAGGGCTGGAAGCGCTCAACCAACGGTTCAAGGGGCAGGGGCTGGAAGTGCTGGGCGTGCCGTCGGACGACTTCAAACAGGAGTCCGCAGACGTCGCTGAAACGGCGAAGGTCTGCTATGTCAATTACGGTGTGACATTCACCATGACCGAGCCGCAACCGGTGCGAGGTGCCGATGCGATCAATCTGTTCAAGGTTCTGGCCGAACAAAGCAATGCGCCGCGCTGGAATTTCTATAAATACGTGGTGGACCGCAAAGGTAATGTGATTGCCAGTTTTTCCAGCCTGACCCAGCCGGACGATCCCGAGTTGATTTCTGCGATCGAGAAAGCCATTGCCTCCACACCTTGATCCCGGCAAGCACGGTCCTCGAGGTTGAACGAAAAACCCCGCAACCATCACTGGATGCGGGGTTTTTCTGTATGGCACACGGGTGATTAACCTGTGACGCCCAAGCCATCAGAAGCGGTAGGTCAGGCCCAAGCCGAAACCGTTGGCGCTGTTTTCATACTTCGCGTTGTAGGACTGGCCCAAGGCGTTCAAGCGATTGACCTTGATGTCTTCTTCCTGAAGGTACGAGTAAGCGACATCGATGGTGATGTCGTCGGTCGGGCTGTAGCCTGCGCCCACACTGAAGATCGTACGGTCGCCGGTAGGGATGCGTGGCGAACGGTCAGTGTTGTTGGTTGGCGACTGGTCGAACGTCAGGCCGGTACGCAGTACCCACTGCTTGTTCAGTTGGAAGGAAGTCCCCAGCGCATAGGCCCAGGTGTCATGCCAGTTCTGTTCTTCGCTGATGGTGCCCACCAGGCCAGGCGCTGCATTACCGCCAGCACGGGTCACGCCCGAGTTGCGAACGGTGATGTCCTGCAGGCGGCTCCAGCGAGTCCAGGTCGCACCGGCGTAGAGTTTCCAGTCGTCGGTCATTTTCTGGGTAACCGAGAAGTCTACGGACTCTGGAGTATCCAGGCTCAGCTTGCCGTCATATCGCCCAGCACCCAGCACGTTGGCCGGAACGCCTGCACCTGGTGTGACTTCAGTATGACCTTCGAGCTTGTAAGTTACCTTCGAGTGGTAGGTCAGGCCCAGGCTTGTGGTATCGGTGGCCTGCACCAACACACCGGCGTTGAAGCCATAGCCGACGTCATCGCCTTTGACTTGAACGCGGCCGTCGCCGGTGCGGGCTCCCAGGAGCGGGCTGACGTTGAGTGCCGATTCCAGCACGCCGGAAATATGGTTGATCGTCGGGCCGAAACCGATCGACACCTTGTCATTGAAGGCATAGCTGACGGTCGGCTGGAATGTCACGACCTTGACCAGGCTCTTGCTGCCGAAGTTACGGCCCTGGAAGCTGCTCTCGTAGTCGGTCACCAGACCAAACGGCGCATAAACGCCCAGGCCGAAGGCCCACTGATCGTCGATAGGTTTGACGTAGAAACCCATTGGCACGGCAGTGAAAGGCACCATGTCGCCCTTGTTGGTCCCCACAACAGAGCCGCTGGTGTCCTTGATATCTGTCGAAGCGTCGATGGCCGCAACACCAACGGTGACTTGTTGGCGCTTGAGGCGCGACATCCCGGCAGGGTTGCCATAGACGATGCTCGCATCATCGACGGAAGAGGAACGGCCTGCAAAACCAGTGCCCATGCCGCTGATGCTCTGCTCGTTAAGAGCAAAACCTGATGCGAAAATCTGGGTGGAGGCAAGAGTGATGGCGAGGCTGAGGCTGGATTTGATCATTGTTTTTTTCATTGTTAGAACTCCTTGTTGATCACCGCGCGGAAATTACCAATATTTTTGATGTCGCGCCATAGGCTGCTTCACCCGATTCTGAGCTGTTTTTGTAGGACAATCCGGGCAAACGTGCTGCTATCTCCCGTAAAACTGTCGGGTCATAAAATGGTTGATTCGGCTTGAAACAAAGGGTGAACCCAGGTTTGCCAGGCTGTCGTGAAATCCTCCAGCCGGCCACTCGGCTGAAATATCCTGCGCCAAATTCGCGCCATCCCCAGCAGATTATCTTCGGCGGGTAGCGTCATGCCACTCGCTTCCACCATCATCCAAGCAATTGCGGTGGAATAACGCAGGTTGACCGTCAGTTCAAGATCCGGTCCGGTCAGGAAGGCGTGCTGACTGGCCAGGCCTCTGATCAGGCTGGCAAGGTCGGGGTTTTTGGCCAGATAGCCATCCCATACGCGGTAGTGCAGGGCATCGGAAATGCCATACAAGCCATGCCCGGCTTGACTGTCGAGCTCGGCCCCCAGCGCTGACTGGGTAGCGGCCACAGCAAGCAGAAAAGATTCTGCTCCTGGAGGGTGGCGGCCGAGATAGGTCAGCGTCGGGCTGATCACATGACGGCGCAGTTCACTGGCGGCGATTCCCATAATGCCCTCGGCGAGGTCAATGAGCCGGAAGCCCCTGACGCTTGGTAGCGGGAATGAACCTGGGACCTCCAGAAGCGGGGATAGCCGCCTGAGTTGAAGCGTAGTCTCATATTTGCCGTGTAAGGGGCTGTTTCTAAGATATTTCCTGATCGTTAAAGCCTGTTTCTCTTCGCTGATGGTGAGCGGTGCGACAGCTTTTCATATAAAAAACAGGCACAAAAAAGCCCCACCTTTTAAGGGTGAGGCTCGGCGGCGTGTTTTTTACCCGACGAACGGTATCAGGCGGTTAATGCCTGACGTGTCCGGTCAATTATGGCCTGCAGCGGTTCGGCGCTGGAGTACTGATCGGGGTAGAGGCGTTCACTGTGACGGGCGATGCCGTGTTCGTTGACGATCGTGAAGCTGAAACAGCCTTTGCGAGCCGCCATGATCAGGCAGTTCATAGGCGCGAAAGCGTTGGTTAGGGTGCGAATAGCATTTTGAGTCTGGACATGGGTAGTCATGGTTATGGTGTTTCCTGAATCGACACGCAATCAGAGGCGTGCAAAATAAAAACGTTCCAGTAAACGCGGGCCGATGCTCGAATGCGAGTCAGGGCAGGGCGCAGAACCTGTCTGGAACAAAAGCAGCCAGTTGAAGCGCGGTTATCGTGTAGCGCTGGGCTGACTGGTAGGTACTTCGGAGGGCAGGCAACACGACAGGAGCAAAGGTTCGATGCTCCAGGTGAAGATCCTGATCAATTTGCAGGCTGGTTTGAGCAGACCATGATTGCTTCTCCACACCTCCGTTTTCGGCAGGTCGTGCGAGTTCATGTCTGGAAACCATCGAGGTGATCGATCCCGTTTTTTAGTCCGTCTGCTTGAAGGCACAGATGGATCCAAGGATTTGTTCGATCAGAATTGACTTTCAGCTTGGTACTAACGGCGGCGATTTTATTCGATTTGAAAACGCAGCGCAAGAGGTGTGGTGCACGAATGTTGTTCTGCGGCTGGATGTGCGGGTATTCGGCATTTAGGTATCGCGCTGATACGTGCCGACATGTTTTTTCAGCGGGCTATAGACTCCTCTTGTCGGTGTAAAGCGATTTCGGCTTCTTTCTGAACATGTGCTTATAGCGAAGGGAAATTGACTTGTGCACATTAGAGCCATTAGCTGTTATCTCACTGTCACATTCCCTCCTAACAGCTTGATTTCAGTCAGCGATTTATTAAGTCAATGAAAAGCATCGTTTTTTTTTCTGGTGAAAAAATCGTCAGTTTGAACGCAAGCCCCATTCTATCGGCGTTTGCGAGGGTTCAAGGGAGGTTGTCCACTGACTTATCCACAGCTTCTGTGGATTGTCCCGGGCGCTCGCTCTAACCCGCGCCTTTGCTTCAATCAGACGAAGATTCGGCCTTTCTTTCGGGTATGGCCCGAACCTGAATCTGACGTCAGCACAGGTTCTGCGCATAATGCCGCCAGCATCGATTTGAGTTGGAGAATTTTATGGCTTTGGACCTCACCAGCCTGCTGCTGGGATTGGCGGTGGCGGCATTGCCTTTGCTGGCGCTGGCCTGGCAACTGCAACGCCGGATTGCCCGGCATGAGGCGCAGGCGACATTGCTGGACGAGCGCTTGAGCAATGCACAAATGGCCCAGGACGGTTTGAATGCACAGTTGGATGCCTGCCGTGACGAGATCAGCGATTTATCGCAGGCCAATGCAGTGAAGCAAGCGGAGCTTGCGGCCTTGCGCCGAGAGGTCGAACTCCTGCGTTTGCAGCAGGATACAGCTCGCCTTGCGCAGGAGGACTGGGGGCAGGAGCGTGCTCTTAAGGAGGCTGAATTGCGGCGCCTGGGCGCGCAGTGTGCTTCCCTTGACGCGGAGTTGCGTGAACAACAGGAAAGCCATCAGCAGCGTCTGAGCGATCTGCAGGGTTCGCGGGATGAGTTGCGGGCCCAGTTTGCCGAGCTTGCCGGGAAGATCTTCGATGAGCGCGAACAACGTTTCGCCGAAACCAGTCAGCAGCAGTTGGGCCAGTTGCTCAACCCGCTGAAAGAGCGGATTCAGTCGTTCGAAAAACGTGTTGAAGAAAGCTATCAGCAGGAGGCGCGGGAGCGTTTCTCGCTGGGCAAGGAGCTGGAACGTCTGCAGGTGCTCAACCAACGCTTGAGCGACGAAGCCACCAACCTGACCCGGGCGCTCAAGGGCCAGAAAACTCAAGGCAACTGGGGTGAGCTGATCCTGGAACGGGTGTTGGAGCACGCCGGGCTGGAGAAGGGCCGCGAATACCAGACGCAGGTTAGCCTCAAGGGGCCGGATGGCGAGCGATTCCAGCCGGATGTCCTGATCATGCTGCCGGGCGACAAGCAGGTCGTGGTCGATGCCAAGGTCAGTCTTACGGCGTACCAGCAATATGTGTCGGCCGATGACGACGTGATCGCACAGGTTGCCTTGAAACAGCACGTCTTATCACTGCGCAACCACGTCAAGGGTTTGTCCGGCAAGGATTACAAACGTCTGGAAGGGTTGCACAGCCTGGATTTCGTGTTGCTGTTCGTACCTATCGAAGCAGCGTTTTCCGCAGCACTGCAGGCGGAACCGAACATGTTTCAGGAAGCCTTCGACCGCAATATCGTGATTGTCAGTCCGACCACGCTGCTGGCCACGCTGCGGGTCATCGACAGCCTCTGGAAGCAGGAGCGCCAGAGTCAGAACGCCCGGGAAATTGCCGAGCGCGCAGGCTGGCTGTACGACAAGTTCGTGCTGTTCATTCAGGATCTGGATGAGGTCGGCAGCCGTCTGCAGCAACTTGATAAAGCCTACGGCGCTGCGCGCAACAAGCTGGTTGAGGGGCGTGGCAACCTGGTCAGCCGCAGCGAGCAACTCAAGCTGCTTGGCGCGCGGGCGAGCAAAAACCTGCCCACCGATCTGCTGGAGCGGGCAATGACCGATGAGGATGGACTGGTGAAGCTGCCTGAGTAGGTCGCAACCGGAGGATGTTTTGCACCACCCGGCTGAGTGCTTCACAGCCAGTATTTTGAATACATGTATACAAGATTTTGCGTTTGGTCCTTTCAAACCGCATGCCTCAACCATGCACCGCCATCACGCATCGATGCACTCAGAGTGGGCGAGTCTGTTCATCAGTTCTGAAAAATTGATGCTGCTCATTCACATTGATCGCTTGTAAAACCCCGACCCGGCGCGTTCTCACCGCGTCGAAAATTCTACTGGCACGCATTCTGCCTAGTGATTCGTATACAACCCAGGCTATCTCCCGTACGCAGTGTGCAATGCCTACACGGGAAGCAGCTGGTTTTCTCAGGGAGAAATGCGATGACCGAATCAATACCCGAGGGCTACAGCCCGCGTTTATATAACCAGGATCTGGGGCCCTTGCCGCAGAAGTGGACCTGGTACAACATTTTTGCCTTCTGGATGAGCGACGTGCACAGCGTCGGGGGGTATGTGTTTGCCGCCAGCCTGTTCGCACTGGGTCTGGCGAGCTGGCAGGTGCTGATCGCGCTACTGGCGGGCATTTGCATCATTCAGGTAATTGCAAATCTGCTCGCCAAACCGAGTCAACAGGCGGCGGTACCATACCCGGTGATCTGCCGACTGGCATTTGGTGTCTTCGGCGCGAATATTCCAGCGGTGATTCGCGGGCTGATCGCCGTGGCCTGGTACGGCGTGCAGACCTATCTGGCCTCCAGCGCTTTGATCATTGTGGTTCTGCGATTTTTCCCACAAATGGCGGTGTATGCCGATCCGCATTTCGCAGGCTTATCCTACCTAGGCTGGTTCGGATTTCTGGCCCTCTGGTTGGTCCAGGCCGCAGTGTTCTGGACCGGTATGGATTCGATTCGCCGGTTTACCGATTGGGCAGGACCGGTGGTGTATGCGGTGATGTTCCTGCTGGCCGGATGGATTGTCTGGAAGGCAGGCTGGGCCAATATCAGCTTCACTTTGTCCGAGAAATCCCTGACCGGGTGGGAAGCTGCCTGGCAAGTGGTCGTGGCAACGGCGCTGGTGGTCTCGTATTTCTCTGGCCCTACGCTGAATTTTGGAGATTTCAGTCGCTACTGCCGGAGCATGTCGCAGGTGCGCCGAGGTAACTTCTGGGGCTTGCCGGTCAACTTTCTCGCGTTCTCACTGGTAACTGTCGTTATCGTGTCTGGCACTTTGCCGGTGTTTGGTGAAATGCTTCATGACCCGATCGCCACGGTCGCCCGTATTGATAACGAAGTAGCGGTATTGCTAGGTGCATTCGCTTTCGTTACCGCCACCATCGGCATCAACATCGTGGCCAATTTCGTATCCCCGGCATTCGATTTCGCCAACGTCGCGCCCAGCAAGATCAGCTGGCGCATGGGCGGCATGATCGCGGCAGTGGCCTCGATCTTCATCACGCCGTGGAACCTGTTCAATAACCCGGCGGTTATCCATTACACCCTGGATGTGCTGGCGGCATTCATCGGCCCGTTGTTCGGCATCCTGCTGGTGGATTACTACGTCATCAAGAAGCAGCAGATTGACGTCGATTCGCTCTTCAACGATGGCCCGCAGGGTCGCTACTGGTATACCGGCGGGGTCAACTATGCCGCAGTTAAGGCGTTGATTCTGGCCACTCTGGCAGGCATCGCGATCACTTTTATTCCCGCCCTGCAGCCCATGGCCAACTTTGCGTGGTTCACCGGCTGTTTTCTGGGTGGCGCGCTGTTCTTTATATTTGCCCGCCGCAGTCAGGCTCACGAAGGTGCGTCATTAGCACCTGTCGCATCGTGACAAAAAGGGCGCGGCCAGCGGCGGTGTCGCTGGTCGCGTGAGGCTTGGCAATTGCTACATGGAAATGTCCGAACGTAAAGAATGGGAAAATTTCCTGACGCGACACTCCGTAGCAGGCGTAAAGTGCACCTTGGCACTATGATTTGCGTTAAGCGGACCAGAAGTTGGCTGCCAGCATTTCCCTGAAGGGGCGTCTATATGAACAGTAAATTGCAAGAATGGCTGCACGACGTAGGTGTTGCATTAGGCTTGATCGAGCGACCTAAATTGCAACCGATTCCTGTCCGGTCCGACGATGATGAGCGGCGCCGTCCGCGTCGTTGAGCAATCGCTTGGTTTAAACCCGTAAACAGCGGTGTATCGCCAGATAGACCGCTCGCGCTGTACGCCGCTTTGGCTTGCAGTTAGAGGCGAGTAACCGGTTTTCCTTCTTTTCAACAACCCCTCGTGCCTGCGAAGGGGACCTATTTGCGTTCAGCGAGATTCCTCGCTTGTCATCTTCAGCAGAATCAGATCAATGAGACCCTGCAGCCTCAGTTGGCTGTAATCCGGATGTTCCGGTAAATGTGACAGGTCCGATTTGATCCGGATCGGTAACTGAATGTGAAACCTGCTCTGCAGATCGGCGAAGAATTCAGCGAAATCCTCTTCATCCAGTTCGAGGGCGCTCACCAGCACGTCCTCTTGTCCCTGGATGACTGATTTATCGATGAGGATCTTCCCGAGAGTGTCCAGGACGTGCTGCTGAATTTCGAGACGGTCCATGATGGGCCCCTGCTATTGATGCCGTTCCAAAGTTACCCTGACTTCACATACAGAGGGGCGTCAGGTGACAGCCTGATACTGCCCTGTTTGCTGAATCACCTCGTTCAGGTGCGTCGATAAGGTACTGTCCTGAACTAGGCTAGTCCATGTTCGGTGCGCGCGGCCGCTCCCTCCTCGATGAAATTTTGTAACCGGCTCATGAAAAAGGACGCCCTGAGGCGTCCTTTGATCTACTCGACGGCATCACCGCCGATCAGAATCCGCTCAGGCAGCGCTGGCTACCGAAGCTGGCCTTGGCGACACTGCGCTGACTATTACGAAGCTCAGCAAGCCGATCGCCAGGCTGTAGTAGATCGGCGTATTGGCGTCCAGGCCATCCTTGAGCATGAACACCAATGCCGTGACGAAGCCCAGACCCATGCTGGTGATGGCGCCAGCGGTGGTGGCACGCTTCCAGAAGATGGCGCCGATCAGCGGAATCAGCATGCCACCCACCAGCAGGTTGTAGGCCAGGGTCAAGGCGCTGATCACGTCGTTCACCACCAGTGCGATCGCCAGCACGACGATACCGGTCAGTGCGGTGAACAGGCGGTTGATGCCCAGGCTCGATTGCTTCCCACCTCGCAGTTTTGGCAGCAAGTCTTCGGTCAGGGTCGTGGATGCTGCAAGCAGTCCGGCGCTTGCGGTCGACATCATCGCGGCCAGGGCTGCTGCGATCACCAAACCGCGAATTCCGTCAGGCAGTGAAGCTTTGACGATGGCCGCGAAGGCGGTGTTGACGTTGGCCAGATCCGGCAGCAATACGTGTGCTGTCATGCCGATCAGCGCGCAGACCAGTCCGTAGATAATGCAGTAAATGCCAGCAATGGAGCCTGCATACTGCGCGACCTTCTCGTTGCGGGCGGTGAACACGCGCTGCCAGATGTCCTGACCGATGAGGATGCCGAAAAAGTAGATCAGGAAGTAGGTGATGATGGTGTCCCAGCCGATGGTGGTCCAGCTGAAGCTCGCTGCTGGTAGCTTGGCGACGAGTTGGTCCCAGCCCCCAACACGGTATAGACAGATCGGCAGCAGAATGAACATCAGGCCGACGGTCTTGATTACGAACTGCACGATGTCGGTGAGGGTCAGCGACCACATACCGCCAATGGTCGAATACACCACGACCACGCCGCCGCCCAGAAGCACTGACATCCAGAACGGCAGATCGAAGAGCACCTGCATCACGGTGCCAATGGCCAGAATCGAGGTCACGCCAATCATCAGCGCGTAGGCGAGCATGATCACCGCGCTGGCCTGACGAGCCATTGGGTTATAGCGTTTTTCAAGGACCTGGGTGACGGTGAAGATGCGCAGCTTGAGTAACGGCTTGGCGAGGAACAGGTTCAGCGCGATGATCCCGGCGCCCAGTGCGGCGCATAGCCAGAAACCGGAAATTCCGTAAACGTAACCCAGACGCACGGTGCCGACCGTGGAGGCGCCACCCAGTACCGTGGCTGCCATGGTGCCCATGTACAGACTCGGTCCAAGGTTGCGTCCGGCAACCAGGTAATCTTCGTGGGTCTTGGCCTTGCGCATGCCGTACCAGCCCAGCACCAGCATGCCGGCCGCGTAGATCAGCACGACGAAAATATCTAAAGCCATGGAGTGTCTCCAATCATTGTTTTTATAGTGAGTCGCGCTCATCCGGCTGACATGGCTGAGGCCGTTAGCGGTTGAGTTTTCCTGTTTATTTGAAGTGCCGATGTATGGCGTGCCCGGAACCTGTGGCAGCGAAGTGATCCGCGATGCGGTCGGGCAGGCAATGGACATGCATTGCCTGTACCGGCGTCTGGCGAATGAATGCGCTGCGCAGCATGGGGCTGCTCCCACACGTGGTAGCTTTCCCCGAGGGTATTGGACGGATCGCTAGCGTCTAGCGGTGCGCTACCCCCGGCAGCACGCAGAGCATTTCGTACAGCAGATTGGCGCCCAGCAACGAGGTGTTGCCAGTGGTGTCGTAGGGCGGTGAGACTTCCACCAGGTCGCAACCGATCAGGTCCAGGCCCTGGCAGCCGCGAATGATCTCGATGGCTTGAATGGTGGTCAGGCCGCCGATTTCCGGGGTGCCGGTCCCGGGTGCCCAGGCGGGGTCGATGCCGTCGATGTCGAAGCTCAGGTAAACCGGACCGCCGCCGACTTTCTCCCTGACTTCAGCCATCAGCGGCCCGAGCGACTTGTGCCAGCACTCTTCGGCCTGAACCACGCGGAAGCCCTGTTTGCGGCTCCAGTTGAAGTCTTCGGCGGTGTAGCCTTGAGCACGCAGACCGATCTGCACGACACGATCGCAGTCCAGCAGACCCTCTTCCACCGCGCGGCGGAACGTGGTGCCGTGGGCGATCTTCTCGCCGAACATGTGGTCATTGACGTCGGCATGAGCGTCGATGTGCACCAGGCCAACCTTGCCGTGTTTCTTATGTATGGCACGCAGGATGGGCAGGGTGATGGTGTGATCGCCACCCAGAGTCAGGGGGATGATGCCGTGCGCGAGGAAGCCATCGTAAGCCTCCTCAATGATGCGCACTGCATCCAGCAGGTTAAAGGTGTTGATTGCGACGTCACCGATGTCGGCAACCGACAGCGAGTCAAAAGGTGCAGCGCCCGTGGCCATGTTGTAGGGGCGAATCATCACCGATTCGGCGCGGATTTCACGAGGTCCGAAACGGGTGCCGGCGCGCAGCGAGGTGCCAATGTCCAGCGGCACGCCGACGAAGGCGGCATCCAGGCCGGCGGCCGATTGCAGGTGGGGCAGACGCATCATGGTTGCGATGCCGGCGAAGCGCGGCATTTCGTTGCCGCCCAGTGGTTGGTGGAAAATCTTGTCCACAGGATTGCCTCATCGGTGAGTTATTAATAGTTGTAGGGCTGGAGCGGATTCTGCGAACCACCGGTGCTGCGAACAATCGCTGAGGCAAAATACTTAGTTCAGAGATTTCTGAACTATCGGGAAAATCAGGTTAAGCTGCCGCGCATTGCGTCTATCCGATACGTGCACACGATTGTCCCGGTACTTCCATGGCCCACTCATTACCCGATCTGAAACTGCTGCGCATCTTCGTTTGCGTGGTGCGTCATCAAGGCTTCGCCAGCGCTCAGCAGGAGCTGAACCTGTCGACCTCGGCCATCAGCACTTACATGAGCCAGCTGGAGTCGGCGCTGGGCATCGTGCTATGCCATCGCGGCCGTGGCGGGTTCAGTCTGACCAGCAAAGGCGAGCTGTTTCACCAGGAAACCCTGCGCCTGCTCGGCGAGTTGGAAGGCTTTGAACTGTATGCCGCTGCGCTCAAGGGCGAGCTGCGTGGCACCTTGAACCTCGGCGTGCTGGACTCGACCGTCAGCGACCGCGCATTGCCGTTCGCCGAAGTGATTGGCGCCTACAGTGAAGAACATCCGGCGGTGCATTTGCACCTTTCGGTCATGAGCCCGTACGAATTGCAGCTCGGTGTGCTGGACAACCGGCTGGACCTGGCCATCGGCTCGTTTTCCACCCGCATGAACGGGTTGCTGTATCAGCCGCTTTATCGTGAGCAACATTGGCTGTATTGCAGTAACCGCCATCCATTGTTCGTCGAGCGGCGCATCCCGGAGCCGGTGATCACCCAGCAACGCATGGTCGGTCGCGGCTACTGGAGTCAGGCGGAGCTGGCCCGGCATGGTTTCAAACACAGCGCGGCGACCGTGGAGAGTATGGAGGCTCAACTGATTCTCGTGCTTTCCGGCGCCTACATCGGTTACCTGCCGGAGCACTACGCCCAATCGTGGGTCGATTCGGGGCATCTACGTGTATTGTTGCCAGCCACATTCGGCTATCAGGCGCCGTTTTCGATGATCCTGCGGCGCGGGCGCAGTCGCGAACCGCTGATCCAGACCTTCCGCGATCTGCTCAAAGCCCAGCTCAATCCGCTTTAGGAAGTTTCGAACATGCCACGTGCCTGTTGCCAGCGCTGCCATCGTCCGGAAGGACATTGCTTGTGCGCGCTGATCCCGCGCCTTGAAAGCCGCACCCGCGTGCTGATTCTGCAGCATCCCAGTGAGGTCAACCACGCGCTCAATACCGCTCGGCTGGCAGCACTTGGGCTGAGTAACGCGCAGTTGCTGGTTGGCGAGGTGTTCGAAAACCTCGCCCCATGGCTGAATGTGCCTGGTTACCAGCCAAGATTGTTGTTTCCGGGCGAGGGCGCCACCGCGCTCACCGAACAAAAGGTCGATTCGGAGCACACCTTGCTGGTAGTTCCGGACGGCACATGGCGCAAGGCGCGAAAGCTGCTGCACCTCAACCCGCTGCTGGCGGCACTGCCCAGAGTGACACTGGAAAGCGCGCCAGCGTCGCGGTATCGCATTCGCAAGGCGCCAGCTCCGGATGCGTTATCGACCCTGGAAGCTATTACCCATGCGCTAGAGACCCTTGAGCCGGAGCGCACATTTCAGGCGTTGCTACGGCCTTTCGAGGTCTTGATCGAGGGGCAGATTGCGGCGATGGGCGAGGAAACCTTTCGGCGCAACCATGGTTGAACTCAGCCGTTGAACGAGGGCGCGGGCTCAGGCGCTGATGCATTGCCCGTTTGCACGCGGCGAATGTAGGCGTCGCTTTCACGCTCGGCATCTTCTTTGGTAGAGAAGGGCCCTTCGAGAGTGTTCTCACGGGTGCTGAAGAAATACAGACCGTTGATGCGCGAGACGCGATCGCTGCGAAAGTGAACGGCGGTCTGAAGGTCTTGCTCACGCTTGCTCAACATAGTCTTCTCCGGTCTTAAGACTGTGGATGGGGATAGCTCAGAACGGCTAATCGTTAGGTCTTAGCCGCATGAGCCCGCACAGGTTGAGACGAAAAACTCGGCTGGACGTTCGATCATTTACGTTAAAGCTGAACTAATCCCCAACCGAATCAGCGCTTTCCCAATGCTTCAGCCTGATGGATCCACTGCTGACGTTGCTCTTCGGTCGAGGTACGGACCGGGGAAAACTCCGTCAGCCGCGTGGGCCTGATTCCGCAGAACTCCAGAATTGTCCTTTTCATCTGCCGGTGAGCCGGTGCCTTGAACACCCAGCGGAAGTAGCGAGACGGTGTGTCCAGCGTCACCAGCAGTTCGGCGGTCCGGCCTTTTAGCAGTTCGTTGGAAGGATGGTGGCGACCGTGGGTCTTGAACGCGAAACCGGGCATGAGCACCCGGTCGAAAAAACCGCTGAGCAGGCTCGGCAGCCCGCCCCACCAGACCGGATAGACGAACACCAGATGCTGGGCCCAGTGAATTTCCCGCTGAGCCTCCAGCAGATCGTGTTCCAGCATCTGACTCGATTCATAGCCGCCGCGCAGCACCGGGTCGAAGTCCAGCTCGTCCAGCTTCAGCACCCGCACGGCATGGCCCTGACTGCGCGCGCCCTGGGCATAGGCTTCGCCCAGCGCGTGGCAGAGGCTGATGGACTTCGGCGAGCCGATGACCATCAGAATGCGTTTGCCATACCCTTCCAGTGGGGTGGCGCCACTGATCGGCTCAGCCATTGCTGCCGGCCTCCAGCATCTTCTCGGGACGTACCCAGGCATCGAACTCGGCCTCGGTCAGCAAGCCCAGCTGCAAGGCCGCTTCGCGCAGGGTCAGGCCTTCGCTGTAAGCCTTTTTGGCGATCTGTGCCGACTTGTCATAGCCGATGTGCGGGTTGAGTGCCGTGACCAGCATCAGGCCGCGTTCCAGGTGCTCGGCCATTTTTGCGGCGTCCGCTTCCATGCCCGCGATGCAGTGCTCGTTGAAATTGCGGCATCCGTCGCCCAGCAGTCGAATCGACTGCAGCAGGTTATGGATGATCACCGGCTTGAACACGTTTAACTGCAGGTGACCCTGGCTCGCCGCGAACGCGATGGTGGTGTCGTTGCCCATGACCTGACAGGCCAGCATCGACAGTGCCTCGCACTGAGTCGGATTAACCTTGCCCGGCATGATCGAGCTGCCCGGCTCGTTGGCTGGCAGTTTGACTTCTGCAAAACCGGCGCGCGGGCCCGAGCCCAGCAGGCGCAGGTCGTTGGCGATTTTCATCAGCGTGACCGCCAGTGTTTTCAGCGCGCCTGACAGCGCCGTCAGCGGCTCATGCCCTGCCAATGCCGCGAATTTGTTCGGCGCGGTCACGAACGGCAAACCAGACAAGGCAGCCAGTTCGGCGGCCACGGCCTCGGCGAAACCATGGGGTGAGTTAAGCCCGGTGCCGACCGCCGTGCCGCCCTGAGCCAGTTCGCAAACGGCGGGGAGGGCTGCGCGAATGCTTTTTTCGGCGTAATCCAATTGCGCCACGTAGGCCGACAGCTCTTGCCCGAAAGTGATCGGCGTGGCGTCCATCATGTGCGTGCGACCGGTTTTCACCAGCTTCATGTGGCGCGACGACTGTTCGGCAATGCCTGCCGACAACTCAGCGATGGCGGGCAGCAGTTGCCCCTTGACCGCTTGAGCAGCGGCGATATGCATAGCGGTCGGGAAGCAGTCGTTGGAGCTTTGCGAGCGGTTGACGTGATCATTGGGATGAACGGGCGACTTGCCGCCGCGCCCCTTGCCCGCCAGTTCATTAGCGCGTCCGGCGATCACTTCGTTAACGTTCATGTTGCTCTGGGTGCCACTGCCGGTCTGCCAGACTACCAGCGGGAAATGGTCGTCGAGCTCCTTGCCGAGCACTTCGTTAGCGGACCGCTCGATGAGCCGCGCGATGTCGGCAGGCAAGTCACCGTTGCGTTCATTGACCCTTGCGGCGGCTTTCTTGATCAGGGCCAGCGCATGGATCACCGGCAGCGGCATACGCTCCTGACCAATGGCGAAGTTGATCAGGGAGCGTTGGGTTTGCGCACCCCAGTAAGCGTCATCGGGGACTTCGATCAGACCTATGCTGTCGGTTTCGGTACGGCTCACTGGAATCACTCCTTAAGGGTCGAATGGCGCAGTTTAGTACCCGGCACGCAGTTTCGGTTCCCGGTAATGGCTGTGCGGCACGAAGATGCGCGCTCAACGTGCGACGAAAGGCCGGGTCTGCCTGTGCAACCTTTATGGCGTGGGCTTGTCTCCGGACGGCGATTTGACCGTCGGTAGCGCCGGGGGTTGAGCGCAGGATGAAAAGGGGCGCAGAATGTGCGGCCTTGGGGTTCAGCCTCGCCTGCTAGATAAGGAAACTCGATGACCCGTCTTCGTGCCATCTGTGCTGCGGTCGCTCTGGTATGTGCCAGCGGCCAGGCTCTCGCCGCCACCGCCAGCCACGATGCCAGCGCCGTAGCCTTCCTCAAACTGGCTCACGCCGATCAGTTGGGCGCGCCGATTTACGCGCAAGCGCAGCAAATGTTCGCCCAGCGTTTCGCCGAAACCAAAGCGCCGGAGTCCAAGAAAGCCGTGCTGGAAAAATATCAGGCGCAGGCCAACGCCGCTCTGGACAAGGCCATTGGCTGGGAAAAGCTGCAGCCTGACATGGTCAAGCTGTACACCGATAACTTCAGCGAGCAAGAGCTCAAGGACCTGGTGGCCTTCTACCAGTCTCCGCTGGGCAAGAAAGTCCAGGCGAAGATGCCGCAGATCAGCCAGCAGTCGTTCCAGATGACTCAGGACAAACTGCAACCTGCAGTGCCAGTGGTCACCAAGCTGCTCGAGTCAATGACCAGCGAACTCGTTCCGGCTGGCGCCAAGGGTGCCCCGGCAGCCCCTGCCAAAAAGCCGTAAGCCATAAGTGAAGCCAGACATGAGCATGCAACAGCGAATCGAATCCGCGTTGACGGTCTTTCAGCCCGAGTACCTGCAAGTGCTCAACGAAAGCCACATGCACAGTCGCGGCACCGACACTCACTACAAGGCCGTGGTGGTCAGCGACCAGTTCGCTGGCCTCAACGCCGTCAAGCGTCACCAGAAGGTCTATGGCCTGCTCGGTGGCCTGATGGGTGAGTTTCATGCCCTGGCGTTGCACACCTACACCCCGCAGGAGTGGTCGAAGCTGGGCGCCGCACCTGCTTCGCCGACTTGTGCCGGGGGGCATGACTGATTAGGAGCGACGCACTTGTCGGTCGCGTTTCGTGAATGGATACGTTCCCCCTGTGGGAGCGCATTCATTCGCAAAGCTGCATCAGGCCGTAGCATCGGCTCGGCGCTTGCGGGCCAATCGCGAATGAATTCGCTCCCACAGGTTGATGCCTCGACAGTATGGATCTCTTGGCTGCCCGATTGACCTGCATCGATTTTCCGCCGATCACCCCCTCTGTCTGCCCGCCGCCGATATTTGCTAAAATCCGCGCCGCGTTGCCGGGCTGGCACGCTTTGACCTGAATCATTCATCCGGTAGGCCCTTTGCGAGGGTCACCACCTGGAGACGCAACATGACCCAAACCGCCCCCATCGTCGTCGCGGCGCTGTACAAATTCGTCACCCTTTCGGACTACGTAGAGATGCGCGAGCCGTTGCTAAGGGCAATGGTCGATAACGGCATCAAAGGCACCTTGCTGATCGCCGAAGAGGGCATCAATGGCACGGTTTCCGGCAGTCGCGAAGGCATTGATGGGCTGATGGCCTGGCTCAAGAACGACCCGCGCATGGACGACATAGACCACAAAGAGTCGTACTGCGACGCTCAGCCCTTCTACCGCACCAAGGTCAAGCTCAAGAAAGAGATCGTGACCCTGGGTGTGGAAGGTGTGGACCCGAACAAGGCCGTCGGTACCTACGTCGAGCCGCAGGACTGGAATGCGCTGATCACCGATCCTGAGGTGCTGTTGATCGATACCCGCAACGACTACGAAGTGTCCATCGGCACCTTCGAGGGCGCTATCGATCCCAAAACCACGACTTTCCGCGAGTTTCCCGAGTACATCAAGGCCCACTTCGATCCGGCGAAACACAAGAAGGTCGCCATGTTCTGCACCGGGGGCATTCGTTGCGAAAAAGCCTCGAGCTACATGCTCGGCGAAGGCTTTGAAGAGGTCTATCACCTCAAGGGCGGAATTCTCAAGTATCTGAAAGAAGTGCCTCAGGCAGAAAGCCAGTGGCGCGGGGACTGCTTCGTCTTCGATAATCGCGTGACCGTTCGCCATGACCTGAGCAAAGGCGACTACGATCAATGCCATGCCTGCCGCACCCCGATCAGCGCCGAAGATCGCGCCAGCGAACACTACTCGCCTGGCGTCAGTTGCCCGCACTGCTGGGATTCGTTGAGCGAGAAGACCCGCCGCAGCGCGATCGACCGCCAGAAGCAGATCGACCTTGCCAAGGCACGCAATCAGCCCCATCCGATCGGTCGCAACTATCGGTTGCTCGATGGCCAACCCGACGTGAACCTGGCTGAAGAAGCCCAGACCCACGAGGCCTGAACCATGAACGCCCGCCTGCTTTATGTGATGGACCCGATGTGTTCATGGTGCTGGGGCTTTGCGCCCGTGGCCGATGCACTGGTCGAGCAGGCGAAGGCGGCGGGTCTGCCGTTGCATCTGGTGGTGGGCGGCTTGCGTACCGGCAGTGGTGCGGCACTGGAGCCAACCGCCAGGCGCTATATTCTCGAGCACTGGCATGCGGTGCAGAACACCACAGGCCAGTCGTTCAAATTCGAAGGTGCCTTGCCTGACGGCTTTGTCTATGACACCGAACCTGCGTGCCGCGCCATCGTCGCTGCGCGCAGTCTCGCGCCGGACATCGCCTGGAAGCTGGTCGGGGAAATCCAGCAGGCGTTCTACCTGCAAGGCCGGGACACGACCCATGCATCAGTGCTGGCGCAGCTTGCCGAGAGCGCCGGGCTGCCCCGCATCGAGTTTGCCGAAGCATTCGACAGCCCCGAACAGCATGCGGCCACTACATCGGATTTTTCCTGGGTGCGGGATCTTGGCATCGCCGGCTTTCCAACGCTGCTTGCTGAACGTGAGGGTCAGCTGGCCTTGCTGACCAACGGCTATCAACCCCTCGATACACTGGCGCCGCTCCTGGGCCGTTGGCTGGAGCGTGCAGCCAGTGCGTGACCCCCTCGACGGCAAAGGTTCGCGAGCAATCCCCCGCGACAACCCGCTCGCACAAACTGACCGCCTCGACTGGGCGCAGATCCGCAAGCTTGCACTGCATCACAAACGATCGCTCTGGATCGCCAATGGCGTCGCCGTGCTGGCAGTGCTGTGTTCGGTGCCCATTCCATTGCTGCTGCCTCTGTTGGTCGACGAGGTGTTGTTAGGCAAGGGCAATGCGGCGCTGTTGTTCATGAATAAATTTTTGCCAGCCAGCCTGCATAAGCCGGTCGGTTATATCGGGCTGATCCTGGCCGCCACGTTGTGCCTGCGACTGGGCGCCTTGCTGTTCAACGTGATTCAGGCGCGCCTGTTTGCCGGGTTGGCGAAGGATATCGTCTATCGCATTCGTATCCGGCTGATCGAGCGGCTCAAACGGATTTCCCTGGGCGAATACGAAAGTCTGGGCAGCGGCACGGTGACTGCGCATCTGGTCACCGATCTGGACACGCTGGACAAATTCGTCGGCGAGACCTTGAGCAGGTTCCTGGTGGCGATGCTGACGCTGACCGGTACTGCCGCCATTCTGGTCTGGATGCACTGGCAGTTGGCGCTGTTGATCCTGCTGTTCAACCCGTTGGTGATTTACGCCACGGTCAAGTTGGGCAAACGCGTCAAGCACCTCAAGAAACTGGAAAACGACAGCACTTCGCGGTTCACTCAGGCCCTGACTGAAACACTGGATGCGATCCAGGAAATCCGCGCCGGCAATCGCCAGGGCTACTTCCTCGGGCTGCTCGGCGGACGGGCAAGAGAGGTGCGCGACTATGCCGTGTCCTCGCAGTGGAAGAGCGACGCCTCGGGCCGTGCCAGCGGGTTACTGTTTCAGTTCGGTATCGATATTTTCCGCGCGGCGGCGATGCTTACGGTGTTGTTCTCCGATCTTTCCATCGGCCACATGCTGGCCGTGTTCAGCTACCTGTGGTTCATGATCGGCCCGGTGGAGCAGCTGCTGAATCTGCAATATGCCTTTTATGCCGCAGGCGGAGCGCTGACCCGTATCAATGAGTTGCTGGCCCGCGCCGACGAGCCGCAATACGAAGGCGGTGTCAATCCGTTCAATGGCCGCGAAACCGTGGGCATCGAGGTGCGCGGTCTGTGCTTCGGTTACAACCAGGAACGAGTGCTCGATCACCTTGACCTGTCCATCACGCCGGGTGAAAAGGTGGCCATTGTGGGCGCCAGCGGCGGCGGGAAGAGTACGCTGGTTCAGCTGCTGCTTGGCCTCTACACCGCTGATGCCGGTAGCATTCGCTTCGGCGGCGCAACCCTGCAAGATATTGGCCTTGAGACCGTGCGCGAAAACGTTGCGGTGGTCTTGCAGCATCCTGCGCTGTTCAATGACACCGTCCGCGCCAATCTTGCCATGGGCCGAGAGCGGACCGACCAAGCCTGTTGGCAGGCGCTGCAGATAGCCCAACTGGACGCCACGATTCGCGCCTTGCCACAAGGGCTGGACAGTGTCGTCGGGCGCTCCGGAGTGCGCTTGTCCGGCGGCCAGCGACAGCGGCTGGCCATTGCGCGAATGGTGCTTGCCGACCCCAAAGTGGTGATTCTCGACGAGGCCACATCGGCGCTGGACGCTGCTACCGAATACAACTTGCACCAGGCCCTGAACCGCTTCCTCACCGGGCGAACGACGTTGATCATTGCCCACCGCCTGTCGGCGGTGAAGCAGGCCGACCGTGTGCTGGTCTTCGATGGAGGCAGGATCGCCGAGGACGGGGACCACCAGCAGCTGATCGCCGACGGCGGTCTCTATGCACGTCTTTATGGCCACCTGCAACAGGTGTAATACAGCTTGTCGGTTTTCATCTCCTCAGATATGAAATGGCGTATCGCCACTGGAACACGTCAATTCTTGCGCTACGCTTGAACACTGTGTTCGATCATGGTGAAAAGCGTCATCTTTAGGTCTCTATGTCGCGCGATCACGCGCGAAAGCAGCACGAAAATATGAGGAGCATTCCGTTGCATCGTGTAAGTTAGCCAAATCCCTTATTTCTCAGGAGCGTCGCCTGGAAGGGGAAGTGAGTATCTGGCAGTGCGGATGAAAGGGACACCATGAAGCAAAAGCGGATCCTCGAAAAGCCCCGCCTTTTGGGCATTGTCTGGCCATTTATTGCGGTAGTGCTGTTACAGGCGCTGCTTGGCTGCGTCAGCCTTGAAATGATGTCGGCGGTACGCAGTTACGTGGGAGGGGAAAGCCTCTGGTCCAAAGGGCAGAAAGACGCGATTTACTATCTGAATCTGTATGCCAACAGCCGGGATGAAATCAATTACCTGAAATATCAGCGGGCCATTGCCGTCCCTCAGGGGGGTCATGATCTGCGGGTGGCAATGGATCAGCCCGAGCCTGATCTGGCGCGTGCAAAGGCGGGCATTCTTCAAGGGGGAAACGATTCTGACGATGCTCAGGGCGTCATCTGGCTTTATCTGAATTTCCGCCATTTCAGCTATCTGGAAAAGGCGGTCGATCTTTGGAAAATCGGCGACGACTACCTCGTACAGCTGGACGAAGTCGCCCGGGAGATGCATCAGCGCATTGTCGATGGCAGCGCCACCCATGCCGACGTGCTGGCATGGAAGCAGCAAATCAACGCCATCAACGAAGGTGTAACGCCTGCAGCCATGGCCTTCAGCGATGCGCTGGGTGCAGTTTCGCGGATGATTTTGCGGATTTTGGTGGTGGTCAACCTGACCACGGGGATCGTTCTGATCCTGTTGGCGCTGCTGCGTACACACAAATTGCTGGAGCAGCGGCATGCTTTCGCTCTAGCCCTCCAGACCGAGAAAGAGCGGGCCCAGATCACCCTGGAGTCGATTGGTGACGGAGTGATTACCACCGATGTCGATGGTTCGATCACCTACATGAATCCTGCCGCCGAGCACATGACTCACTGGAAAAACGGGCAGGCGGTCGGTTTACCGTTGGCGGCGCTGTTCAATCTTATCGACGAGAACGATCAGAAGGACAACTCGACCCTGATCGAGCATATCCTCAGCGGCAAGCTGGGAGGTGGGAGCGAGAATGCCAAGCTCATTCAGCGTCTGGATGGCAGCACCGTATCGGTTGCGCTCGTAGGTTCGCCGATTCGTACCGAGGGCAAGGTCTGTGGTGCGGTTCTGGTACTGCATGACATGACCCAGGAGCGGCAGTACATCGCCAGCCTGTCGTGGCAGGCCACGCACGATGCCTTGACAGGGCTGGCCAACCGCCGGGAATTCGAATACCGACTGGAGCTGGCGTTGAGCGAGCTGGGTCACCAGCCGGGGCAGCATTCGCTCATGTTTCTGGACCTCGACCAGTTCAAGCTGGTTAACGATACCAGCGGCCACGCCGCCGGTGATGAACTGCTAAGGCACATTTGTACCTTGCTTCAACAGGGCATTCGCGAGGGCGATACCCTGGCGCGGCTAGGCGGTGACGAGTTCGGGATTCTACTGGAGCACTGCTCACCCGAGGTCGCCGAAGAAGTTGCCGAAGGCTTGCGTCAGACGGTGGAAAGTCTGCATTTCATTTGGAAAGGCCGCCCGTTCGTCACCACCGTCAGCATCGGCGTGGTGCATGTCTCCAATGCGCCAACGACGTTGGAAGCCTCGTTACGGTCGGCGGACATGGCTTGCTACATGGCCAAGGAAAAAGGCCGCAATCGGGTTCAGGTCTACAACGACGATGACTCGGAGCTGTCCACCCGTTTTGGCGAAATGGCCTGGATTCAGCGGCTGCACGTCGCGCTGGAGGAGGACCGTTTTTGCCTGTATTCGCAGGAAATTGCACCGCTTGCTCGAGAGACCGCCAATGGGCGAGGCCACGTGGAGATTCTGCTGCGCCTGCGTGACGAATCGGGTCGGCTGATTCTGCCCGACAGCTTCATTCCCGCCGCCGAACGGTACGGGATGATGTCGACACTGGATCGCTGGGTAGTGCAGAGTGTTTTCAGGGTCATCGCCGAATGCCTTAGCGACAATCATGGCAAAGGGCCCATGGCGGTGTGTGCAATCAACCTGTCCGGGACCAGCATTGGCGACGACGCTTTTCTTGAGTTTCTGCGGCAGCAGTTCCAGATCTACGCCATTCCACCGGAACTCATCTGTTTTGAAATCACCGAAACCAGTGCGATCGCTAACCTGGGCAGCGCCATTCGCTTCATCAATGAACTCAAGGGCCTGGGGTGCCGGTTTTCCCTGGACGACTTCTGTGCGGGCATGTCGTCATTTGCTTACCTGAAGCATCTCCCGGTGGACTTCTTGAAGATCGATGGCAGTTTTGTAAGGGACATGCTTGACGATCCGGTCAACCGGGCGATGGTCGAAGTGATCAACCAGATTGGACACGTAATGGGCAAACAGACGATTGCCGAGTTTGTTGAAAGCCCACAGATAGAACAGGTGTTACTGGAAATCGGTGTGGACTACGGTCAGGGGTATGTCATCGAGCGACCGCGGTTGTTTACCTGTGAATGTCTGCACGCGAGACCCGCGAGGCAGCCCCCAATGTTGCTCAGTGCCCCCGGGACCTATCGCTGAGCGATCAACGCAATACAACATAAGGAGCTACGCAGTGATCGATACGTTCGTTAGAACCGGTCCGCTGATGGATGCCAGCAGTTACCCTGTCTGGGCGCAGCAATTGATCGAGGATTGCAGCGAGGCCAAGGCACGTGTGGTGGGGCATGAGCTTTATCAACGTATGAGAGACGGCCAGCTCAGTGCTGGCACGATGCGTCAGTACCTGATTGGCGGTTGGCCCGTGGTGGAGCAGTTTGCGGTCTATATGGCGCACAACCTGACCAAAACCCGCTTCGCCCGTCACCCCGGCGAGGACATGGCTCGCCGCTGGCTGATGCGCAATATCCGGGTTGAACTCAACCATGCCGACTACTGGATAAACTGGAGCGCGGCCCATGGTGTCACGTTGGAGGATCTGCAAGCGCAGCAAGTCCCTTCAGAGTTGCACGCACTCAGTCACTGGTGCTGGCATAGCTGCTCGTCGGACCCTCTGGCCGTGGCGATGGCTGCCACCAACTATGCGATCGAGGGGGCGACCGGCGAATGGTCCGCCGTGGTCTGTTCAAAGGAAACCTACGCAGATCTGTTCCCGCCGCAGACCCGCAAGCGCGCCATGAAGTGGCTGAAGATGCATGCGCAATATGACGACTCCCACCCTTGGGAAGCCTTGGAAATCATTTGCACCCTGGCGGGCAATAATCCCTCTGAACAGTTGCAGGCAGACCTGAGAAGGGCGATCTGCAAAAGCTACGAATACATGTACCTGTTCCTGGAACGGTGCATGGCGCTTGAATCGTCAGGTGAGGCGAAGACGCCAGCACGGCGGTACGACACTGCTCAAGCATGAGCCACTCAGCCGGCCATTTCGAGACGGTTACGGCCTTGTCGTTTGGCCGCATAGAGTGCGGAGTCAGCGCGACGCACCAGACTGTCGGGGGATTCTCCCGGCAGCAGTGTCGCGCAGCCCAGGCTGATGGTCAGCTGCGCCGCGCTGTGGTTAGCCGGACATTTGAGTTGCAGGATAGCCTGGCGCAGACGTTCGCCCACCAGAGCGGCTGACTCACGAGGGGTATTGGTCAGCACGATCAGAAACTCCTCCCCACCGAATCTGAAGACTTGATCGATGTTACGCAGGCGATCCTTGATCATGTCCGCCACGGCCTTGAGCACTTCATCGCCCGTGACGTGGCCGTGGGTGTCGTTGATGCCTTTGAAATGATCGATGTCCAGCATCAGCGCTGACAGCGGTTGCTGATGGCGGCGGGCAATTTCGGCCTCGCGGGAGAGTGACTGCTCCATGGCAATACGATTGCCAGCACCGGTCAACGGGTCGCGCAATGCGCTCAGGCTCGCATGTCGGTAAAGCAGCGCGTTGCGCAGCGGGTAAATCAGGTTGCTCAACAAGGATTCGAGTTGGGCGAGCTCATCCTCGCCAAAGGCCTGATCGCGCTGAAACGTCAGTTGCCCCATTTGCTCGCCTTCATACGTGATGCAGTAGCTGGCGTCGTGACGCGCGCGCGCGCCGAGTTCCAGACGCAGGTCTGTGCCCTCGTGCCTGTAAATAAGCGCACCCAGCGGAATCAGTTGCTGAACACTCTGGAAGAACATCGCCAGGACCTTGTCCGCTTCCAGGCTTGTCTGTAGCTGCAGGCCAAGCCGGCGTTGCAGCTGGTCATAGTCCAGCAGTGGCTGGGCTAGAAATTGAGCAGGCGAAAAGCCGAAGCGTTGCAGCCTCGCACTGTTGAAATCAATGGCATTGGTTCGTGTGGGAAAACTCATGTCTTCGCTCCTGCGCCGCTCATCGGCATGGCAGAGATAGAGCGAAACTCGTGCCAATTCGAATGTACGATTGGCCCTCCATAGAAATCAGAGGCTTAGCTTGCATAGGCGCTGGCAAGGACAGTGGACGCGCCTTGGGATTGGCTCCCCTGAGGGCCTGCGGGCCGAAGAACGGCCCAGAGCCGGCGGAAAACTGCCGAGGGAGCAAGCAGGTCGCGACCGGATCGCTCCTTTTTTCGAAGGCTTGCCGTCGCTATCGATGCAGGCAGAGTCAGGTGACGTTCGGATTACTTCTGCTGAGCGTCGAACGCCTGGCCATTGACACCCCGGCTATCGGGGCCCATCAGGTACAGGTAGACCGGCATTATTTCCTCGGGAGCAGGGTTGTTCAGCGGGTTTTCCGCAGGATATGCCTGAGCGCGCATTTCGGTTCGGGTTCCGCCGGGATTGATGCTGTTGGCGCGTACCGATGCGAGGTTTTCCAGTTCGTCGGCCAGGGTTTGCATCAACCCTTCGGTGGCGAACTTGGACACTCCGTAGGCGCCCCAGTAGGCGCGACCCTTACGCCCGACGCTGCTTGAAGTGAAGACCATCGAAGCGTCGCGAGACAACTTGAGCAGCGGCAGCAGGGCCGACGTGAGCATGAATGTCGCATTGACGTTGACGTGCATCACGCGCATGAAATGCTCACCCGACAATTGCTCGATTGGCGTACGCGGGCCAATGATCGACGCATTGTGCAGCAAGCCGTCCAGATGTCCGAATTCAGCCTCGATCATCGCTGCCAACTCGTCGTACTGATGGGGCAGGGCGGTTTCGAGATTGAAGGGAATGACCACTGGCTGTGGATGACCTGCGGCTTCGATTTCGTCGTAGACAGCGGCCAGGTTCGCCTCGGTTTTACCCAGCAGCAGTACGGTCGCGCCGTGAGCCGCGTAGGTTGTGGCAGCGGCGGCGCCAATGCCACGACCGGCACCGGTCACCAGAATGACACGGTCTTTGAGCAGGTCGGGGCGGGCGGAGTAGTTGAACATGGGTGGCCTCATTGGTCCTTGTCGTTGGCGCGCTGGTCAGGCGATGCCAAGCGTTTTGGCGCTTGCGCGGCCGGGGACTTTTATCCGCGCCCGGAGCGTCAGCAGCTGCACAGCGCGTTATCCAGCACTCGCAGCAGTTCCAGGGGATGATCCACGACCACGTCTGCACCCCAGTGATCGGGATTGTCGTTGGGGTGAATATAGCCGTAGCGCACGGCAGCGGTTTTAGTGCCAGCGTCGCGGCCCGACTCGATATCACGCAAGTCATCGCCCACGAACAGCACGCTGGCCGGGTCCAGGCCGAGCATTTTGCAGGCCAGCAGCAATGGCTCCGGATCCGGCTTGCTTTTGCTGACATGATCGGGACAAATCAGTACCGCCGAGCGCTCGGACAGGCCCAGTTGCTCCATGATCGGCTGAGCGAAGCGCACGGGTTTGTTCGTAACCACGCCCCAGAGCAGCTTTGCTGTTTCGATGTCGGTCAACAGTTGCTCCATGCCGCCGAACAGCGTGCTGTGAACGGCGCAGTCCTTCTGATAGCGCTCCAGAAACTCCAGGCGCAAGGCCTCGAACTCCGGCGCGCTCGGCGACATCGCAAACGCGGCTGAAACCATGGCCTTGGCCCCGCCGGAAATTTCATCGCGGATCAGCTTGTCGTCGACAGCAGGAAAGCCGCGTTCGGCCAGCATGGCCTGGCAGATAGCGATGAAATCCGGCGCGGTGTCGAGCAAAGTGCCGTCCATGTCGAATAGAACCGCTCTGAGGCGCATGACTCAGGCTCCCTTGAGTGTCTGGATCATGTAATTGACGTCGACATCGGAGGCCAGCTTGTAATGCTTGGTCAACGGGTTGTAGGTCAGGCCGATGATGTCCTTGACCTCAAGTCCGGCGCTGCGGCTCCAGGCACCCAGTTCGGAAGGGCGGATGAATTTCTTGAAGTCATGGGTCCCGCGCGGCAGCAGGTTCATGATGTATTCCGCGCCGATGATCGCGAACAGGTAAGCCTTCGGGTTGCGATTGATGGTGGAGAAAAACACCTGACCACCCGGCTTGACCATCTTGTAGCAGGCGCGAATCACCGATGACGGATCGGGTACGTGCTCGAGCATTTCCAGGCAGGTCACCACGTCGAACTGCGCGGGCATTTCTTCGGCCAGGGCTTCGGCGGTGATCTGGCGATACTCGACGGTCACGCCTGATTCCAGCTGATGCAATTGTGCCACTGCAAGCGGGGCTTCACCCATGTCGATCCCGGTCACGCTGGCACCACGCAGCGCCATGGCCTCGCTGAGAATCCCGCCGCCGCAACCGACATCGAGCACACTCTTGCCTGCCAGTCCGACTCGCTCGTCGATCCAGTTCACTCGCAAAGGGTTGATATCGTGCAGGGGCTTGAACTCGCTGTTGCGGTCCCACCAACGATGGGCCAGGGCCTCAAATTTGGCGATTTCAGCGTTGTCGACGTTGTTCATGTGTGATCCCTCTAAAACTTGAAATTCGGTAGCCGATCAAGGCAGTTGGCCGTGATCGCACTGAAGCCTGTCGCTGAACGCTAGTCCTTGGCAGCAATGCGATTGCCCCAGGCTTTGGCGGTTCTGATCAACGCCTGTTCATCCATGCGCGTCAGGCGCTTGTCCTGAAGCAGTTGTTTGCCTGCGACCCAGACGTGCTGCACGCAATCACGGCCGCTGGCGTAGATAAGCTGTGAAACCGGATCATAAATCGGTTGCTGCGCCAGTCCCGACAGGTCGAACGCGACCATGTCCGCTGCTTTGCCGAGTTCCAGAGACCCTGCGTGGTGCTCGATGCCCAGGGCGCGCGCGCCGTTGAGTGTGGCCATACGCAGTGCCCGGTGGGCGTCCAGCGCGGTGGCCGAGCCTGCGACCGCCTTGGCCAGCAAGGCAGCGGTGCGGGTTTCGCCCAGCAGATCCAGATCGTTATTGCTGGCGGCTCCGTCAGTGCCTATAGCCACATTGACTCCCGCCTGCCACAGCCGTTCGACCGGACAGAAACCGCTGGCCAGCTTCAGATTCGATTCCGGGCAGTGAATCACGCTCGAATTGGTTTCTACCAGCATCCCCAGATCGTCGTCGCTGATCTGGGTCATGTGCACGGCCTGAAAACGCGGGCCCAGCAGACCCAGCCGATGCAGCCGGGCGAGCGGGCGCTCCTGGCGCTGCTGCAACGCTTCGTTCACTTCAAAGGCGGTCTCGTGCACATGCATTTGAATCGCTGCGTCCAGCTCGTCGGCAATGACCCGGATCTTTTCCAGGTTCTCATCGCTCACGGTATAAGGCGCGTGTGGCCCTATGGCGATTTTGATCCGCTCGTGATGGGCCAGGTCGTGGAACAGCTCGATACCCATGTGCAGCGACTCGTCAGCGTTGCGTGCGCCGGGTATCGGGAAGTCCAGCACCGGAACGGTGATTTGTGCACGAATACCGCTGTCATGGACGCGTTCGCAGGCGACCTTCGGAAAGAAATACATGTCGCAGAAGCAGGTGACGCCGCCCTTGAGCTGCTCGGCGATGGCGATGTCGGTGCCGTCGCGGACAAAATCCTCATCGACCCACCGATGCTCGGCAGGCCAGATATGGTCTTGTAGCCAGGTCATCAGCGGCAAGTCATCGGCCAAGCCTCTGAACAGCGTCATCGCTGCATGGCCATGGGCGTTGATCAGGCCCGGGCTCAGGAGGGCGCCGGGCAATTCGCGGACCTCTGTAGCCTGTTGCTGCAACGCCTCTGCCTTGGGGCCGATGTAGGCAATCAGCCCGTCACGAATCCCGATACCGTGTTGCTGCAGCACCACGCCAGCAGGTTCGACCGGTACCAGCCACTCGGGCAGCAGCAGAAGGTCGAGCGGGGCGGCGGATTGGGGCATGGGGCGGGCATCCATTGGCATATAACGGGGACGGCGAAGTATACCCGAGCGCCCTGGCAGGCGGCTCGCTATAATCGGCGGCTTTTTCGGCTACTGGTCATTTGATTCCTGGTCTCTGAGACAAATAGTGGGGGCGAGCTTGCTCGCCAGGGCGGAGGTTCGATCCCTGCAAAGGGTCCGGATCCACTGAGCGCCCCGATCTTCGAATTTTAATCATGTGGGGTGTGCAATGCGCGATCGATTAATGGCTGCAGAGAAAGTGAAGGCCATCGATTGGCGGGACGGCACGCTATACCTTCTGGATCAGCGGATACTGCCGTTCGAGCAAACCTGGCGGGCCTGTGACAGTGCGGACGAAGTGGCCGAGGCCATTCGAACGATGGTTGTGCGCGGGGCGCCGGCCATCGGCATCGCTGCAGCCTACGGGCTGGTGCTCGCGGTCTTCGACCGGTATGCCCAAGGTGGCGATTGGCAAATGGCCCTCGAAGAGGACTTCGATCAACTGGTCAACGCCCGGCCTACGGCTGTCAATCTGTTCTGGGCGTTGAACCGCATGCGCGAGCGCCTGTACCGGCTCAAGAATGGCGAGGACCCACGCGCCGCCATGGAGGCCGAAGCGGCAGCAATCCACCTCAGCGACCGCGAAGCCAACCTGACCATGGCGCAACTGGGCGTAGACCTGATTCGCAAGCATCAGGGCAATCTGCAAACCGTGCTTACCCACTGTAATGCCGGCGCCCTCGCCACGGGCGGCTTCGGTACGGCGCTGGGAGTGATTCGTGCAGCTTATATAGAAGGCATGATCGAGCGCGTGTATGCCGATGAAACCCGACCCTGGCTGCAAGGCTCGCGGCTGACCGCCTGGGAGCTGGCAAGCGAGAGCATTCCGGTGACGGTCACTGCGGACTCGGCGGCAGCTCATTTGATGAAAACCAAAGGCATCACCTGGGTCATCGTCGGCGCCGACCGCATCACCGCCAATGGCGATGTGGCGAACAAGATCGGCACTTACCAACTGGCCGTCGCGGCCATGCATCACGGCGTGCGCTTCATGGTGGTGGCGCCGAGTTCGACCATTGACCTGAACCTGGCCAGCGGCGACGACATCCCTATTGAAGAGCGCGATGCAAGCGAACTGCTGGAAGTATGTGGACGCGGCCTGGGCAATGATATCGGTGCCTTCAATCCGGTGTTCGACGTGACGCCTGCCGACCTGATCGACGTTATCGTGACTGAAAAGGGTGTTGTTGAACGTCCAGACACGGCCAGGCTTGCACAACTGATGTGCCGTAAACGCTTGCATTGATCACTTTGTGACAGGCGCTACCATCCGGCGGGTTGCACACCATACGGGCCTGTAGGCGCTTCTCAGGCCGCTAATGGCGAAATCGCTCATTTTCAGTGCTTGCGAATGCTTCGTGCCTGACCGTCATTGTGGTAACATCCGGCGGTTTCCAGGTGGGCGTAACAGCGCCCTCTTCACTGCGCAAATTCATGGCTTAAATTGCTGATTTGTCGTAAGTCGCTGCCAGGCAATTGCCGGCGGCGGCGAGCTTCGTTCATCCCGGATGGATGCACGAGGTTTCACCCGAAAAAGGAATCAGGCTTCTCATGGGCGAACTGGCCAAAGAAATCCTCCCGGTCAATATCGAAGACGAGCTGAAGCAGTCCTACCTCGACTACGCGATGAGCGTCATTGTCGGACGAGCTCTGCCCGACGCGCGCGATGGCTTGAAGCCCGTGCACCGGCGTGTACTGTTTGCAATGAGCGAACTGGGTAACGACTGGAACAAGCCTTACAAGAAATCCGCCCGTGTGGTCGGTGACGTCATCGGTAAATACCACCCGCATGGCGATACAGCCGTCTACGACACCATCGTGCGTATGGCTCAACCCTTTTCCCTGCGCTACCTGCTGGTAGACGGCCAAGGCAACTTCGGCTCCGTGGACGGCGACAACGCCGCGGCCATGCGATACACCGAAGTGCGCATGACCAAGCTGGCGCACGAGTTGCTGGCCGACCTGCACAAGGAAACCGTCGACTGGGTGCCCAACTACGACGGCACCGAGCAGATTCCGGCCGTCATGCCGACCCGTATCCCCAACCTGCTGGTCAACGGCTCCAGCGGTATCGCCGTGGGCATGGCGACCAACATTCCGCCGCACAACCTCGGTGAAATCATCGACGGTTGCCTGGCGCTGATCGACAACGGCGACCTGACCGTCGACGAACTGATGCAGTACATTCCCGGCCCTGATTTCCCGACAGCGGGCATCATCAACGGCCGTGCCGGTATCGTCGAAGCCTACAAGACCGGTCGCGGGCGCATTTACATGCGTGCCCGCTCCATGGTCGAAGACATCGACAAGGTCGGCGGTCGCCAGCAGATCGTGATTACCGAGCTGCCGTACCAGTTGAACAAAGCCCGTCTGATCGAGAAGATCGCCGAGCTGGTAAAAGAGAAGAAGCTCGAAGGCATCACCGAGCTGCGCGACGAGTCCGACAAGGACGGTATGCGCGTGGTCATCGAGCTGCGTCGTGGCGAGGTGCCTGAGGTCATCCTCAACAATCTCTACGCTCAGACCCAGTTGCAGAGCGTTTTCGGCATCAACATCGTTGCGCTGATCGACGGCCGCCCACGAATCCTCAATCTCAAGGATCTGCTGGAAGCCTTCATTCGTCACCGTCGCGAAGTCGTCACTCGTCGTACCGTGTTCGAACTGCGTAAGGCGCGCGAGCGTGGGCACATCCTCGAAGGTCAGGCCGTTGCCTTGTCGAACATCGACCCGGTGATCGAACTGATCAAGGCGTCGCCAACCCCGGCGGAAGCCAAGGAAGGTCTGATCAGCACGCCGTGGGAATCAAGCGCCGTGGTGGAGATGGTCGAGCGCGCAGGCGCCGAATCGTCCCGCCCGGAGAACCTCGATCCGCAATACGGTCTGCGTGACGGCAAGTATTTCCTGTCGCCGGAGCAGGCCCAGGCGATTCTGGAACTGCGTCTGCATCGCCTGACCGGTCTGGAACACGAGAAGCTGCTGACCGAGTATCAGGAAATCCTGACTCAGATCGGCGAGCTGATCCGTATCCTCAACAGCTCCACGCGCCTGATGGAAGTGATCCGCGAAGAGCTGGAACTGATTCGTGCCGAATACGGTGACGTACGCCGTACCGAAATCCTCGACGCCCGTCTGGATCTGACCCTGGGCGACATGATCCCGGAAGAAGAGCGTGTCGTGACCATCTCTCACGGTGGTTATGCCAAGACGCAACCGCTGGCCGTGTATCAGGCTCAGCGTCGCGGCGGTAAAGGTAAATCGGCCACTGGTGTCAAGGATGAGGACTACATCGCGCATCTGCTGGTCGCCAACAGCCACACCACGCTGCTGATGTTCTCCAGCAAGGGCAAGGTGTACTGGCTCAAGACCTACGAAATCCCGGAAGCGTCTCGCGCCGCCCGTGGGCGTCCGCTGGTCAACCTGCTGCCGCTGAGCGAAGGCGAATACATCACCACCATGCTGCCGGTCGATCTGGAAGCCATGCGCAAGCGGGCTGACGAAGAAGAAGCCGAAGGCGTGGAATCCGATGCCGAAGACATCGAGAACAGCAGCGAAACCGAAGAGGAGCGCAAGGCGCGGATCAAGGCTGCAGACAAGAAGAAGGCTCCGTTCATCTTCATGTCCACTGCCAATGGCACCGTCAAGAAGACCCCGCTTGTAGCCTTCAGCCGTCAGCGCAGCGTAGGCCTGATCGCTCTGGAACTGGACGAGGGTGACATCCTGATTTCCGCAGCCGTTACCGATGGCGAGCAGGAAATCATGCTGTTCTCCGACGGCGGCAAAGTGACCCGCTTCAAGGAATCCGACGTCCGTGCCATGGGTCGTACTGCTCGCGGTGTGCGTGGCATGCGTCTGGCTGACGGGCAGAAGCTGATCTCCATGCTGATTCCGGAGCAAGGCAGCCAGATCCTCACCGCGTCCGAGCGTGGTTACGGCAAACGTACCGCGATTACCGAGTTCCCTGAATACAAGCGCGGCGGGCAGGGCGTTATTGCCATGGTCAGCAACGAGCGTAACGGCCGTCTGGTTGGCGCGGTTCAGGTGCAGGACGGTGAGGAGATCATGCTGATTTCCGACCAGGGCACCCTGGTGCGAACTCGCGTCGGCGAAGTGTCGAGCCTGGGCCGCAATACTCAGGGCGTGACCCTGATCAAGCTGGCCAAGGACGAGAAACTGGTCGGTCTGGAACGGGTTCAAGAGCCTTCGGAAGTCGAAGGTGAAGAGCTGGATGGCGAAGTGCTCGAGGGCGAAGAACTGGAGGGCGAGGGTGCAAACCTCTCCGACTCAGACGAATCGGCCAGCGAACTGCAAGCCGATGCCGGGGCTGACGAAGAAGAACCGCAAGACTGATAAACGTTGTTTTTGAGGGCCCTTCGTGGGCCCTCTTGGCTTTAGCCAGAACTGCAGTCCCGCCGGCAGGCCTGTTGGCTGCAGCCGTTTCGAATTCAAAGAGTTGACGAGAGTGGATATGAGCAAGCGAGCCTTTAACTTCTGCGCCGGTCCAGCCGCGCTTCCTGATGCAGTTCTGCAACGCGCCCAGGCCGAGATGCTCGACTGGCACGGCAAGGGCTTGTCAGTGATGGAGATGAGTCATCGCAGCGCCGATTACACGGCCATCGCCGAGAAGGCCGAGCAAGATCTGCGTGAGTTGCTGTCCGTTCCCTCCAACTACAAAGTCCTCTTCCTGCAAGGCGGTGCCAGTCAGCAGTTTGCGGAAATTCCGCTGAACCTGCTGCCGGAAAATGGCACGGCCGATTATGTCGAAACCGGCATCTGGTCGAAAAAGGCCATTGAGGAAGCCTGCCGTTTCGGCAATGTCAATGTTGCGGCCAGTGCCAAGCCTTTCGACTACCTGGCGATCCCGGGGCAGAACGACTGGAAGCTGACCAACAACGCGGCTTACGTCCACTACGCCTCCAACGAAACCATCGGCGGCTTGCAGTTTGACTGGGTGCCAGAGACCGGTGACGTACCGTTGGTGGTCGACATGTCTTCGGACATTCTGTCGCGTCCGATCGACGTCTCGCAATTTGGTCTGATCTACGCAGGCGCGCAGAAGAACATCGGCCCCAGCGGTCTGGTGGTGGTGATTGTCCGCGAAGACCTGCTGGGTCGTGCACGCAGCAGTTGCCCGACCATGCTCGACTACAAGGTCTCGGCGGACAATGGCTCGATGTACAACACGCCAGCCACGTACTCGTGGTATCTGTCGGGTCTGGTCTTCGAGTGGCTCAAGGAGCAGGGCGGCGTCCAGGCCATGGAGCAGCGCAACCGTTCCAAGAAAGAGCGTCTGTATGGCTTTATCGACAACAGCGAGTTCTATTCCAACCCGATCAGCCACAACGCCCGCTCATGGATGAACGTGCCGTTCCGGCTGGCTGACGAGCGTCTGGACAAGGCTTTTCTGGCCGGTGCCGACGGCCGTGGTCTGCTCAACCTTAAAGGCCACCGTTCGGTCGGCGGCATGCGTGCTTCGATCTACAACGCTCTGGGCCTGGAAGCAGTCGAAGCGCTGGTGGCCTACATGGCCGAATTCGAGAAGGAACACGGCTAATGTCTGAACAAGAACTCAAGGCCCTACGCGTACGCATCGACAGTCTGGATGAAAAGGTCCTGGAACTGATCAGCGAACGGGCACGCTGCGCGCAGGAAGTGGCGCGGGTGAAGACGGCCAGCCTGGCTGAAGGCGAGGAGCCGGTGTTCTATCGCCCCGAGCGCGAAGCTGCGGTGCTCAAGCGCGTCATGGAGCGCAATCGTGGCCCGCTGAGCAACGAGGAAATGGCGCGTCTGTTCCGCGAAATCATGTCTTCGTGTCTGGCGCTTGAGCAACCGCTCAAGGTCGCCTATCTCGGGCCGGAGGGCACCTTCACCCAAGCTGCGGCGCTGAAACATTTCGGTCATGCGGTAATCAGCAAACCGATGGCGGCCATTGACGAAGTTTTCCGCGAGGTAGCGGCCGGCGCAGTCAATTTCGGCGTGGTGCCGGTGGAAAACTCCACCGAGGGCGCGGTCAACCATACTCTGGACAGCTTCCTCGAACATGACATGGTCATTTGCGGCGAGGTCGAGTTGCGCATTCACCACCATTTGCTGGTGGGCGAAAACACCAAGACTGACAGCATCAGCCGTATCTACTCCCATGCCCAGTCGCTGGCCCAGTGCCGCAAATGGCTGGACGCCCATTACCCCAACGTCGAGCGCGTAGCGGTAGCCAGCAACGCCGAAGCGGCCAAGCGGGTCAAGGGTGAATGGAACTCCGCAGCCATCGCCGGGGACATGGCTGCCGGTCTGTATGGCCTCTTGCGTATCGCCGAGAAGATCGAAGATCGCCCTGACAATTCGACGCGCTTTTTAATGATCGGTAATCAGGAAGTGCCGCCGACCGGCGACGACAAGACCTCGATCATCGTGTCGATGAGCAACAAACCAGGCGCGTTGCATGAATTGCTAGTGCCTTTCCATGAGAACGGAATCGACCTGACCCGTATCGAGACCAGGCCTTCACGTAGCGGTAAATGGACCTACGTGTTCTTTATCGACTTCGTTGGCCATCACCGGGACCCGCTGATCAAGGCCGTGCTTGAGCGAATCAGCCAGGAAGCCGTGGCACTCAAGGTTCTGGGCTCCTATCCGAAAGCGGTTCTCTGATCCGGCCTGCGGTTTTCTGAAGAGGTAAAGCGGTACATGAGCGGTGACTTCCTCGCGCTGGCGCAGGCTGGCGTGCAAAAACTATCGCCTTACGTTCCCGGCAAACCGGTGGACGAGTTGGCGCGTGAGCTGGATATTGATCCGGCTCACATCATCAAACTGGCCAGTAACGAGAACCCGATGGGTGGAAGTCCCAAGGCGCTGGCGGCGATTCGTGACGCACTGGCGGAACTGACTCGCTACCCCGACGGCAATGGCTTCGAATTGAAGCTGCGGCTGTCGGAACGCTGCGGCGTCAAACTGAATCAGGTGACGCTGGGCAACGGCTCCAATGACATCCTCGAGATCGTCGCCCGCGCTTATCTGGCCCCGGGGCTGAACGCAGTGTTCAGCGAGCACGCCTTCGCGATTTATCCGATCGTCACCCAGGCAGTGGGCGCCGAGGCTCATGTGGCCAAAGCCCGTGATTGGGGGCATGACCTGCCCGCCATGCTCGAGGTTATCGACAGCGAAACCCGCGTCGTCTTCATCGCCAACCCGAACAACCCGACCGGCACCTGGTTCGGTCCGCAGGCATTGGCGGATTTCCTTGCCGCAGTGCCGCAAGACGTGCTGGTGGTTCTGGACGAGGCCTACATCGAATATGCCGAAGGCGCCGATCTGCCGGACGGCCTGAACTTCCTGGCCCAGTATCCGAATCTGCTGGTTTCCCGCACCTTCTCCAAGGCTTATGGCCTGGCCTCGCTGCGTGTGGGCTATGCGCTGTCTTCGCCGGTAGTGGCGGATGTGCTGAACCGTGTACGTCAGCCATTCAACGTAAACAGTCTCGCCCTGGCTGCGGCCTGCGCGGCGCTCGAAGACGCCGAGTTCGTTGCCGAAAGCCGACAGTTGAACGAGGCGGGGTTAAGGCAGCTTGAAGAAGGCCTGCGTCAGATGGGGCTCGGCTGGATTGCTTCGAAGGCCAACTTCATCGCCGTCGATGTCGGTCGAGAAGCGGCGTCGGTTTATCAGGGATTGTTGCGCGAGGGCGTGATCGTGCGCCCGGTCGCGGGCTACGGCATGCCCAACCATCTGCGTGTGAGCGTCGGTCTGGCGGTTGAGAACAGCCGCTTCCTCGACGCTTTGAACAAAGTTCTGGCGCGTGGTTGATGTCATCGCTGATATCTCGGCAGTGCAGGTCGCTGAGCCTGTGATTGGCCGTCTGGTGGTGATCGGTCTCGGGCTGATTGGCGGCTCGTTCGCCAAAGGTTTGAAAGAAAGCGGGCTGTGTCGCGAGGTGGTCGGCGTCGACCTCGACCCGCAGTCGCGCAAGCTGGCCGTGGAGCTGGGTGTCGTCGATCGCTGTGAAGACAATCTCGTCGCTGCCTGCGTCGGCGCCGACGTCATTCAACTGGCCGTGCCTATCCTGGCCATGGAAAAGCTGCTGGGGATGCTCGCCGTGCTTGACCTCGGTGCTGCCGTGCTGACCGATGTGGGCAGTGCCAAGGGCAATGTCGTGCGCGCGGCCCGTGATGCTTTCGGTGTGATGCCGGCGCGCTTCGTGCCCGGACACCCCATCGCCGGCTCAGAGCAAAGTGGAGTCGAGGCGTCCAACGCACAGCTGTTCCGTCGTCACAAGGTCATTCTCACGCCCTTGCCTGAAACCGATCCTGCGGCATTGGCGCTGGTGGACCGGATGTGGTCGCAGTTGGGGGCCGACGTTGAGCATATGCAGGTGGAGCGCCACGACGAAGTCCTGGCGGCGACCAGTCACTTGCCGCATCTGCTGGCTTTCGGGCTGGTGGACTCGCTGGCCAAGCGCAATGAAAACCTCGATATCTTTCGCTACGCGGCGGGCGGGTTTCGCGATTTCACCCGCATCGCTGGCAGCGACCCGGTGATGTGGCATGACATTTTCCTGGCCAACCGTGAGGCTGTGCTGCGCACGCTGGATACCTTCCGCCACGACCTTGACGCGCTGCGTGATGCCGTGGATGCGGGCGACGGCCATCAGTTGCTCGGTGTATTCACTCGCGCCCGGGTGGCTCGTGAGCATTTCGGCAAAATCCTTGCGCAGCGCGCTTACGTTGAAGCAGAGTCTACCGATGATCTGACGTTCGTCGCTCAACCCGCTGGCAGCGTAAGCGGTCGGATCCGCGTGCCGGGTGACAAATCCATCTCGCATCGCTCTATCATGCTTGGGTCGCTGGCCGAGGGCACGACAGAGGTCGAAGGGTTTCTCGAAGGCGAGGATGCACTGGCGACGTTGCAGGCTTTGCGCGACATGGGCGTGGTCATCGAAGGTCCGCATCATGGTCGTCTGACCATTCATGGGGTAGGCCTCAACGGACTCAAACCCGCGCCCGGCCCGATCTATCTGGGTAACTCCGGAACCTCGATGCGGCTGCTGTCCGGTCTGTTGGCCGGCCAGCGTTTCGACAGCGTACTGACCGGTGATGCGTCGTTATCCAAACTTCCGATGGCGCGCGTGGCCGAGCCTTTGCGGCAAATGGGCGCAATAATCGAGACCGCGGCAGAGGGGCGTCCGCCACTGACCATTCGCGGCGGCAAGCCGCTGCACGGCATCGGATACGTCATGCCGATGGCCAGTGCCCAGGTCAAATCCTGTCTCTTGCTGGCGGGTCTGTATGCCGAAGGCGTGACGACGGTCACCGAGCCTGCGCCGACCCGCGATCACACCGAGCGCATGCTGCGCGGCTTTGGCTATCCGGTGGCGGTTAACGGAGCAACGGCGTCTGTCGAGTCGGGCACAAGGCTCACTGCAACCCGCATCGAAATTCCTGCCGACATTTCTTCGGCCGCTTTCTTTCTGGTCGCCGCGTCGATTGCAGAGGGTTCCGACCTGCTGCTTGAGCATGTGGGCGTCAACCCGACCCGCACCGGGGTCATCGACATCCTGCGTCTGATGGGCGCGGACATTTCGGTGCAGAATTTGCGCGAGCTGGGTGGCGAGCCGGTTGCCGAGTTGCGTGTTCGTTACGCCAGGCTGAAAGGGATCGTGATTCCCGAAGCGCTGGTTCCATTGGCGATCGATGAATTCCCGGTACTGTTCGTCGCTGCCGCGTGTGCCGAAGGCTGCACGGTGTTGCGAGGGGCGCAGGAATTGCGTTTCAAGGAGTCCGATCGCATTCAGGTCATGGCCGAGGGTCTGACAGCATTGGGCATCAGGGCTGAGCCAACAGCCGATGGCCTCGTTATCGAAGGCGGCAGCATCGGTGGTGGCGACATCGACAGCCATGGCGATCACCGGATTGCCATGGCATTCACTATCGCGTCGTTGCGCGCGTCGTCCCTGATCCGCATCCGGGACTGCGCTAATGTGGCGACTTCTTTTCCCGACTTCCTGGCGTTGTGCAACCAGGTGGGCATTCGTGTAACGCAAGAGGGGCAATCGTGAAAGTTCAAGCTCCGGTCATTACGATCGACGGGCCAAGCGGTTCCGGAAAAGGGACGGTGGCCGGGTTACTGGCAAAACGCCTGGGTTGGTGCCTGCTGGATTCCGGCGCGCTCTATCGTTTGCTGGCATTTGCTGCCCGTAATCATGGTGTGGACCTGACCAATGAGGAGGCGCTCAAACTTCTGGCTGCACATCTTGACGTGCAATTCGAGGCGGCGACCGGCGATCACGGTCAACGCATTATTCTCGAGGGCGAAGAGGTGACGCTGGCGATCCGCAACGAACAGGTCGGTAGCGGAGCCTCGCAGGTGGCATCGCTGCCTGTGGTGCGTGATGCATTGCTGCAGCGCCAGCGTGCCTTTCAGGAGTTTCCGGGTCTGGTCGCTGACGGTCGCGACATGGGCACTGTGGTGTTTCCCGCAGCCCCGTTGAAGATTTTCCTGACCGCCAGTGTCGAGGAACGTGGCCGACGCCGATATTTGCAGTTGAAGGCGAAGGGGGACGATGTTAGTCTGTCGAGTCTGCTAGATGAGATACGTGTCCGCGACGAGCGTGACACTCTGCGAGCGGTAGCCCCGCTCAAGCCGGCGCATGACGCCATTCAGCTGGATTCCACTGAATTATCCATCGAGCAGGTGCTGGAACGCATCTTGAGTGAAGTCGCACTTCGCGATCTCGCCGGATGACCAGAAAGCCATGTGGGAGACCAGTCATAGTCCCGCAGGCTTTCTTTCATATGAACGAAACCCACGTTGTCTGGAGCGTGGCAGATGGGCGTTTACTTCGCCCTTATCAACAGGAATTAAAATGAGCGAAAGCTTTGCTGAACTTTTCGAAGAAAGCCTAAAGACCCTTAACCTTCAGGCCGGTTCGATCATCACCGCTATTATCGTCGATATCGATTACCAGGCTGGTTGGGTAACCGTACACGCCGGTCTGAAGTCTGAAGGCCTCATCCCGCTGGAACAGTTCCACAATGATGCTGGCGAGCTGACCATCAAGATCGGCGACGAAGTTCATGTGGCGCTGGACGCGGTAGAAGACGGCTTTGGCGAAACCAAACTGTCCCGCGAAAAAGCCAAGCGTGCTGAGTGCTGGATCGTTCTGGAAGCGGCTTTCGCAGCTGAGGAAGTGGTCAAGGGCGTTATCAACGGTAAGGTTAAAGGCGGCTTCACTGTCGACGTTAACGGCATCCGTGCGTTCCTGCCAGGTTCTCTGGTTGACGTCCGTCCAGTGCGCGACACCACGCACCTGGAAGGCAAAGAGCTGGAATTCAAGGTCATCAAGCTGGATCAGAAGCGCAACAACGTTGTCGTTTCCCGTCGCAGCGTCCTGGAAGCCGAGAACAGCGCCGAGCGCGAAGCTCTGCTGGAATCCCTGCAGGAAGGTCAGCAAGTCAAAGGTATCGTCAAGAACCTCACCGACTACGGCGCATTCGTCGATCTGGGTGGCGTCGATGGCCTGCTGCACATCACCGACATGGCCTGGAAGCGTATCAAGCATCCATCGGAAATCGTCAACGTTGGCGATGAGATCGATGTAAAGGTTCTAAAGTATGATCGCGAGCGCAATCGTGTTTCGTTGGGCCTGAAGCAACTGGGTGAAGACCCATGGGTTGCTATCAAAGCTCGTTACCCAGAAAGCACTCGTGTGACTGCACGCGTTACCAACCTGACCGACTACGGCTGCTTCGCTGAGCTGGAAGAAGGCGTGGAAGGCTTGGTGCACGTTTCCGAAATGGACTGGACCAACAAGAACATCCACCCGTCGAAAGTCGTTCAGGTTGGCGACGAAGTGGAAGTCATGGTTCTGGACATCGACGAAGAGCGTCGTCGTATCTCTCTGGGCATCAAGCAGTGCAAGTCGAACCCATGGGAAGACTTCTCTGGCCAGTTCAACAAGGGCGACAAGATCTCCGGCACCATCAAGTCGATCACCGATTTCGGTATCTTCATTGGTCTGGACGGCGGCATCGACGGTCTGGTTCACCTGTCCGACATCTCTTGGAACGAAGTGGGCGAAGAAGCCGTACGTCGCTTCAAGAAGGGCGACGAACTCGACACGGTCATCCTGTCTGTTGATCCAGAGCGTGAGCGCATCTCGCTGGGTATCAAGCAGCTGGAAAGCGACCCGTTCTCCGAATACGTCACTGTCAATGACAAAGGCTCTATCGTCCGCGGTATTGTGAAAGAAGTTGACGCCAAAGGCGCCATCATCACTTTGGCCGAGGACATCGAAGCTACCCTCAAGGCTTCCGAAATCAGTCGTGACCGCGTTGAAGACGCGCGCAACGTTCTGAAAGAGGGCGAAGAGGTTGAAGCCAAGATCATCAGCGTTGACCGCAAGAGTCGCGTGATCAGCTTGTCCATCAAGTCGAAAGACGTTGAAGATGAGAAAGAAGCGATTCAGAGCCTGCGCAGCAAGCCTGAAACCGCTGAGAACACAGGTCCAACCACTCTGGGTGACCTGTTGCGTGCTCAAATGGAAAAACAGAACTGAGTTCTGTCTGACCATTGAAAAGGGCGACTTAGGTCGCCCTTTTTTGTGGGTGAGGTTTTCCTGGCTGGCGACAGATTCGAGATGATCTGGTGCATGCAAAAAACGCCAGGCCCCGAATCCAAACGCCCGCGCGTGGTTATCGCCTGTCGGCGGAAATCACCGCTCACATTAGTGAAAACATGGGCTGTTCAAACACCTCCGGTCATGCTAAAACCTTCGAAGCGCTTTACCTAGCTGCTTGAAACAGAAGGGAAAAATATGACGAAGTCGGAGTTGATCGAACGAATTGTCACCCATCAGGGACTGCTCTCATCCAAAGATGTCGAGCTGGCCATCAAGACCATGCTTGAGCAGATGTCGCAATGCCTTGCCACCGGCGAACGTATTGAAATACGGGGCTTTGGTAGCTTCTCCCTACACTACCGCCCGCCTCGTGTGGGGCGCAATCCTAAAACAGGCCAATCCGTCAGTCTTGATGGAAAATTCGTTCCTCACTTCAAACCCGGCAAAGAGCTGCGCGATCGGGTGAATGAAGAAGAGGAGCATGAGTTCCAATAGCCGTATGAGGAGTACTCGATGCGGAATCTTAAACGTCTCATATTTTTTGTCATCGTGCTGCTGATCGTAGGAGCGACGGTGATTTTTACGCTTGAGAACAAACAGTCTGTGACATTGGTATTTTTTGGCTGGTCTGCGCCCGAACTCTCCCTGGCGGTTCCGGTAATCCTGGCCCTGTTGGTGGGCATGTTGATTGGCCCTGTGCTGGCCTCAATTGCGCGACTGCGTAGAAAACCCAAGGCTTCGCGTCTGGCCTGACTATCGCGGCCTTTGGCCGCGCAGTACTTCGCCATGCCGAATGATCGCTGCTGCATCCAACTGCTTGCTCATTTCATCCAGAAATGTCTCTCCGGCTGATTCTGAAAAATCCCGTAAAACCTCTACGGCTGAATCTCACATTCAGTGACGTTAAGCTGCGCCGGTTCAGCAGCCAATTAAGGGATGCGCAGGCGTTGTCCAAGTGTCATTCATTATGATGGCGGAAGAGTTTCACCGGGTCTTGTAGCCAGTTGCGGATTCGTCAATTGTTTCTCCTGCTCTGGCTCATTTCAGCCTCTGATGGTTCATGATTTAATATCATTATCAAATCACTTGGGGCGATTTTCAGCGTTTCGAAGATAATTACGCTTCAGCAATTAACAAAACCTGATTTTTACTGCCTAACCCTCGCCTCAAGCTGTCATGCGCGAGGGTAGCGTGCAGCCGGAAAGATGGGCTGCTTCATACTGAACAGAGGAACCTCCGGGTTTTTTCGTCGCATAGGTTTTTACACATGAATCCCGACTATCCCGTTATTCAGACCCGTTGCTTCAAAGCCTACGATATCCGCGGCCAGGTCCCTAATGATCTGGACTCCGATATCGCCTATCGAATCGGGCGCTCCATGGTGGCGGAGCTGGGTGCCAAAAATATCGTGGTCGGCAGAGACATGCGGCTCGAAAGCCCTGCTCTCGCTCAGGCACTGACCCAGGGGATCCTGGACGCCGGCGCGGACGTGATCGACATCGGCTTGTGCGGAACCGAAGAAGTGTATTTTGCGACCAGCCACTATGCCGCCGACGGCGGTGTGATGGTTACGGCGAGCCACAACCCTAAAGGTTACAACGGCATGAAGCTGGTCCAGCGCCAATCGCGCCCGATCAGTGGCGATACAGGTCTGGACGCTATTCGTCAGCGCGTGGATGACGGGGATTTTGGAGTGGTTTGCGCGCAGCCAGGCAGCGTCAAGTCTGCACCGGATAAAACTGCCTACATCAAGCACCTCCTGACTTACGTCAAGGACGCCGACCTCAAACCGCTGAAAATCCTTGCTGATCCGGGTAACGGAGCTGTCGGCCCTGCGCTGGAAGCGATCATGCCCGAGCTTCCGTTCAAATGGGTCATTATCAATGCTGAACCGGATGGCAACTTCCCCAACGGTGTGCCCAATCCGCTGCTTCCGGAAAACCGCGAGCTCACTCGCAAGGCGTTACTCGAGCATAAATGTGATCTGGGCCTTGCATGGGACGGCGACTTCGACCGCTGCTTCTTTTTCGATGAAAACGGCCGATTCGTCGAAGGCTACTACCTCGTGGGCTTACTGGCTGAGATGCTGCTCAAGCAACAACCGGGTTCGAAGATCATTCACGACCCGCGGCTGACCTGGAACACCATTGATCAGGTGAATCTGGCGGGCGGTACGCCGGTGTTGTGCAAGACCGGCCATGCGTTCATCAAAGAACGTATGCGCAAGGAAGATGCGATCTACGGCGGCGAAATGAGCGCGCATCACTATTTCCGCGATTTTGCATACTGCGACAGCGGCATGATCCCGTGGCTATTGGTCACTGCTTTGATGTCGGTCTCCGGCAAGTCGTTCTCTCAGCTGGTCGATGAGCGCATGGCGGCTTACCCGTGCAGCGGCGAAATCAATTACAAGGTTCAGGACGTTAAGACCGTTCTGGGCAAAGTGCTGGAGCATTACACGCCCATTTGCTCAAAGATCGATAAAACGGACGGCATCAGTCTCGAGTTCCCTGAGTGGCGGTTCAATCTGCGTGGTTCGAACACCGAACCTCTGTTGCGACTGAACGTGGAAAGCCGCCGGGATCCACAACTGGTCGAGACCAAGGTCAAGGAAATCGAACAGCTGCTCAAAGCCGGTTGATTCAAACTGTGCCGCTGTCCCGTGTACGTTCCCGAGATGGCGGCTTAACCCTCTCATATGTGACATCCGGTAGCTGAAGAAACAAACACAGCCAACCATTTTATGACGGAACAAAAATGACTCATTGGTGGTTGGCATTTTCAGTAATCGGTTTTTCTTTCGCTTTGACTTATTGGCTTCGACAATATGCCTTAAACAAAAGCCTGCTGGATATTCCCAATGGCAGGAGTTCCCATACGGTCCCGACTCCGCGCGGTGGCGGGGTGGCGATCGTCATTGGTTATCTGGCCGCACTGACGGTACTGTTTGGTGAAGGCGTGTTGACCCTCTCGGTATTTCTAGCTTTATCTGGTTCGGGGCTCGTTATCGCAGCCCTGGGTTTCCTGGACGATCACGGACACGTTGCTGCGCGTTGGCGTCTGTTGGGCCATTTCACCGGGGCTGGCTGGGCGTTGTTCTGCCTGGACGGGCTACCGCCGATCTCCTTGTTTGGCGGTACGCTGGATCTCGGCTGGCTTGGGCATGCGCTGGCGGTGGTTTATCTGGTCTGGCTGCTGAATCTTTACAATTTCATGGATGGCATCGATGGCATCGCCAGCGTGGAAGCGGTTTGCGTTTGTGCAGGCGCAGCCCTGATCTACCTGTTAACGGGTCATTTTGAGTTGATATGGCAACCATTGCTGCTGGCGGCCTCCGTGCTGGGATTTCTGATCTGGAATTTCCCCCCTGCCAAAATCTTCATGGGAGATGCCGGCAGCGGGTTTCTGGGCATCGTTATTGGCGTTCTATCACTACAGGCGGCATGGATTTCCTCGCAGTTACTCTGGGCATGGCTTATTCTTCTTGGGGTTTTCATCGTAGACGCTACAGTTACCCTCATCCGTCGCCTCGTCCGAGGAGATAAGATCTATGAGGCTCACCGAAGCCATGCTTACCAGTTCGCCTCGCGAAGATATGGCGAGCACCTTCCGGTGACCTCCGCAGTCGGTGTAATCAATCTGTTCTGGCTTTTACCGGTCGCTATTGGTGTCACGCAGTTCGGTCTTGATGGTGCGGTCGGCTTGATCGTCGCGTACATCCCGCTAGTGATTCTTGCATTTTGCTTCAGGGCGGGAGAGCTTGAACGAAACTGAAAGGTTCTGGCTGTCGCAAGAGAGTAATTATTGCGAACGCTCGGAATCAAACGCCCGCGTTTCAGGTCGATAGGAGATTGAACTCGTGCTTGAGGGATGGATGAGTAAGTTGCGCGCTATGTTGGTGGCGTTGCCGCGTCGTCAGAAGCGAATAATTCAGGTGAGCACAGATGTCTGTCTGGTCTGGTTCGCGCTGTGGATGGCTTTTGTGGTTCGCCTTGGAATCGACGAACTCGTCAATCCGCTCGAAACCCACACCTGGCTGTTCATCAGCGCGCCTGTCATCGCCATCCCGTTGTTCATTCGCATCGGCATGTACAGAGCAGTCATGCGTTATTTCGGCAATGACGCTTTGGTGGCAATCATCAAGGCTGTCAGCCTGTCGGCTCTGATTCTGGGCGTAGTCGTCTACCTGTACAGCAACCATCAGCATGTAGTGCCGCGCTCGGTAATGTTCAATTATTGGTGGCTGAGTCTGGTGATGATTGGAGGGCTGCGGCTCGCGATGCGCCAGTATTTTCTGGGCGACTGGTTTTCCGCCGCGCAGCATGTGCCATTTGCCACCCGCGACGACGGTCTTCCCAAGGTCGCAATTTACGGTGCAGGGGCTGCTGGTAACCAACTGGTAGCGGCATTGCGCATGGGACGGTCCATGCGCCCGGTTGCCTTTATTGACGACGACGACTCGATCTCCAACCGGGTGATTTCCGGTCTGCAGGTCTACAAACCCAAGCACATCCAGCAGATGATCGATGTCACGGGCGCACAGGAAATCCTGTTGGCGATCCCGTCATCGGCCAGAACGCGGCGCCGCGAGATTCTCGGCCTGCTGGAGAGTTTTCCGCTTCATGTGCGCAGCGTGCCGAATTTTTCCGATCTGGCTGCCGGCAGGGTGAAGGTGGACGATTTGCAGGAGGTAGACATCGCCGACCTGCTGGGCCGCGACGCTGTCCCGGCGCAGGAAGAGTTGCTGGAACACTGCATCAAGAACCAGTGCGTATTGGTGACCGGGGCCGGCGGCTCCATCGGCTCGGAGCTGTGCCGACAGATCGTCCTGCTTAAGCCCACCACGTTGTTGCTGCTCGACCATAGCGAGTTCAACCTCTACACCATCCTGTCGGAATTGGAGCGGCGGATTGCGCGTGAGTCGTTGAAAGTCAAGGTCCTGCCGATTCTGGGTTCTGTGCGTAATCACTCCAAGCTGCTGGATGTGATGAAGACCTGGCAGGTCGATACGGTTTATCACGCAGCGGCGTACAAACATGTGCCGATGGTGGAGCACAACATCGCCGAAGGCGTGTTCAACAATGTGGTCGGCACCTTGAATGCCGCACAGGCTGCGTTGCAGGCAGGCGTGTCCAACTTTGTGCTGATTTCCACCGATAAGGCCGTTCGGCCGACCAATATCATGGGCAGTACCAAAAGGCTGGCCGAGTTGATCCTGCAGGCGTTGAGCCGGGAAACGGCACCTGTAATGTTTGGTGATCGGGCCAACGTGCATCAGGTCAATAAAACCCGGTTCATCATGGTCCGCTTCGGTAACGTGCTTGGCTCGTCTGGCTCGGTGATCCCGGTGTTTCACCAACAGATCAAATCAGGCGGTCCACTGACCGTGACCCACCCGAAAATCACGCGTTACTTCATGACCATTCCCGAGGCCGCACAGCTGGTTATCCAAGCGGGCTCGATGGGACAGGGCGGCGATGTGTTCGTGCTCGACATGGGCGAGCCGGTGAGGATCATCGAGCTGGCCGAGAAAATGATTCATCTTTCGGGTTTGAGCATCCGCTCGGAAAAAAATCCACACGGCGACATCTCCATCGAATTCACAGGGCTCAGGCCTGGCGAGAAACTCTATGAAGAGTTGCTGATTGGCGACAACGTCGCTGTGACCAGCCATCCAATGATCATGAGCGCTCAGGAAGATCATGTGTCATGGGACCTCTTCAAGCAAAGCCTGTCGCTGCTGCTCAAGGCGCTGGAAGACGATGATTACGCCAAGGTGCGCCAGATATTGGGCGATACCGTCAGCGGCTACGCCCCGGAAGGCGAAATAGTGGATTGGATACATCAGCAGCGACGCCACGAACCCTGAGGCCGAAACCTGCGGTTACGCAATGCCTTCGTCCACCCCGTGGCCCAAGACCGCGGATTTCCCGGGATTGCGGGCCTTAAACATCCCGTCACTTATCCTCGCATTGACCCTCGTCGATCATCGTCTAGGTTTGGGAGGCAGCTCAGGATGCTGCTTCCCAAACCACGGTGTCATGGAGCGTTAATCATGCGTATTTCCTATCTGTCCTCCCTTCTCTTCGGCTTGCTGGCCAGCACATCCGTTGCGATCAATGCTGCACCCGCCACGAATGCCGAGGCATCATCCGCCGCAACCGCGGTCGTTGCACCCGTCGGCCAGGGTGTCAAGGTCAATTTGAATACCGCCACCGCGGAAACGCTGCAGCAGGAGCTGTCAGGCATTGGTTCAGCCAAGGCGAAGGCAATCGTTGCCTATCGTGAGGAAAACGGTGACTTTACCTCTGTCGACGAATTGATCGAAGTCAAAGGCATCGGCAAGGCGATTCTGGACAAGAATCGTGAGCGACTCGCAGTAAATTGAAGAACCCATGACCTGACAAGACCGATCATTGATCGGTCTTTTTTTGCCCGGCATTCGTAAAGCCTGTTTGCCAGTGACAAGCAAGGCACATGTTGATGCGTGATCGTGTCACCACAGGGACGCTCAATCTGGAAAAATCCTGTCGGAGGTGACGAGGGATCTCCATCAGACATCGGCGATGTATTGCTTGAGTTGCTCACGGGTGGTTTGCAGAATGCGCTCGGCCAGCTGCGGATCTTTGGCACTGCGAGCCAGCACCAACGCACCTACCAGCCCCGACAGGAGCATCAAACTCTTATCGCCAGCCTGCGGCACTGTCGACATACCGGCTTCAAGCTCGGACAACACCTGGTGGATCAACTTGTCGGTGCTCTCACTGGGCTGACCACGCTGGCCCAACTCCGCCGACATGGTGGGCAGGGGGCAGCCCCACTCAGGGTGATCACGGTGTTCGGACGTCAGGTACATATCAACAAAGGCCAAGGCCGAATGATCATCCGCCAACGTTTGGGCTCTTAACCCTTCGACCTGATCCATCGCACAACGCAGGGCTTTTTCGACCAAGTCATCCTTGGATTTGAAATGGGCATAAAAACCACCGTGGGTCAGACCCAACGCTTTCATCAGCGGCTGCAAACCGGTGGCGCCGATGCCATCACGGCGAAAGCGCGCGGCGGCTTCGTGGAGAATGCGATGATGGGTTTGGGCTTTGTGATCTTCGGCGTAACGCATTGGACGAGCCTCCCGACTTTGGCCCTTTAAGGGTACGAGACATTTTTACACGTATAGCAAGCCTATGCAGTACCCCCTTTTTCGGGTTGCATGGCCATTGGTCAAAAGGGCATTCAGTCAGGGCGAGCCCCGTCACGCTGTGTGTCTGCCCAAATGGCCGGGTCTGCGTTCGCTGCCAATTCAGCGAGAAATGCTTGAGGTGAGCGCAGAGCAAGCTCGGTCTTCTTTGACTTGGCAACGTTGAAATAGCGCAACGAACTCCACAATGAATAATCACCGACCATGTAGAAACGCCGTTTGGCTCGGGTTAACGCGACATTCAGCAGGTTCGGCTTGGAAGATGCCCATTGGGCGGCACCCGGTTTTTCAGCGTCGACACCCAGCACCATGAAAACGGTGTCCTGCTCTCTACCCTGGAAGGTATGCACAGTCCCGATATGGGTTTTCAGCCAGGCATTTAGTGTGTTGGCAGGCAGTTCCCTGAATTGACCATCGACACTCCAGTCAGTACGGCGGAGCCTGTTTTGCAATTCCTGACGAATCGCCTTGAAGGGGGAAATCACGAATAGCGCCGGCAATGCGCCGTCTCGCTGATAGAGCTGTTTGAGCACATGCACCATAAAATCGATCTGTTGCGGCACAACCTGCTTGTGTTCGGTTTTGCCAGCCATGTCGATCCAGCAGCTGTCGCAGTGCACAGGCGAGGCGTTCGCTGCCGTGCGACTCGGCAATCCGAATACCATCTTGTCCGAGTATGCGATGGAATTCGACAAGCTGAACATCGGTTCCAGGCAGCGCCGGTGCACCCGTAAAGGGCTGCCGATCCAGTGCAGCGTGTCATCTTCTCCTTCAGCGTAGCTTCCATAAGCGTTAGCCCGATCAGCGAGACTTTGTACCGAAACCCGATGCGGCGCGTATTGCTCGTCGGCAGTATGACTATCGACCTGGCTCAACGCCGTGATCAGACGCGCCGGAAGGGTGAAAACAGGCTCTATCTGCAAGGGATCGCCGACGATGACAGCCCTTTTTGCACGCCACAGGCCACCGACTGCTGCCTGCGGCACCGCTTGGCCCGCTTCGTCTATATAAAGCCAACCCAGAGAGTTCGGGCCCAGTCCCTGAAACTGATTGGCGAAAGATGCGAAGGTGGTAGAGATGACGGGGACAATCATAAACAGGCTTTGCCAGATCGGCAGGACATGGTCTGCATTTTCGGGCTTCTGGTTTTGCAACAGGTGCGAGAGAGCAAAGATGTTCCCGCCAAAGCCGCCGCCTTTTTTGCCGGTTTCCGCAAGCCATGCCTGATGCAGGTTCAGTGCAGCGGCGAACAGGCCCGAGCGCAAGGTGTTCATGGCCGCATCGTGCCAGAGCCCATGTATCTGGAAATAGTCATCTTCAAGTTGTGCCAGATCCGTCGGCAGAAGTGGTTCGCCTATTTGTGCGATGAGGCTTTCCCATTCCGTCACCAGATCCAGCCACTCAAGTCGTCGGCTTTCCAGCAGTTGCCGGGCGCTAGCGCTGGCAGCCGTGCACCCCTGCAGACTGTCTTCCAACCGGTTTGACAGATCGAATTTCAGCAGTGCAATTTTTTCCCGCATACGTTGTTGCTTGCTTGCGTTTTCAACCCTTTCGCTGTTGTAGGCCTTCGCTGAAGCCAGATTGAACAGACGCGCGACCCATCCCGGTCGCTTACGGTCGATCAGGCGTTCGTCTTCCCGAAGTTCATCCATAACCTGTTGCTCAGTGCAGAGGGATGCTTGTGCGTCGGTGATAGCGGTTTGCGCTTGCGTCAGCGATCGTTGCGCTTGATCGCTTGCGGTTTGTTGTTCGGCCAGAAATTGATGTTGGTCTGTTTGAGCAATAAGTAATGCGAGTTCGGCCAAGCGACTGCGCGCTATCAGCGCTTGTGTGACATCGGCGTCCGCCTTACGGAATTCAGCTGCAGCATGTTCGAACGCTTGGCCGGAATAATTTTTCAACCAGTGCCAGAGGTTCGCAGGCTGTTCAGGGTGTGGCGTTTCAAATGAATCATACATGACGCGATCACAGAATTTTTTCCGGTTACGCGAATTGCCCAACGCACAACTGATCAGTCCCCAAGGCATATCCTGGTCGGAAGGCGATCGGACATTTCCCTTTTCCGACACGATGGCAAGGTTATGGGCTACGGGCTGGAGATACGAAAAGGTTTTCCAGTCTTGACCCAGTTCCTTGCGCTTGGGCATGTCGACGGAGATGTTTTCAACCGCAGCGTTGTTGGAGGACGCCACGACCATTTCAAAGCCAGTCAACTCATCGATCAAAGGCCGGATATGGGTTTTTTCCGATCTTCCGCGAAAGCTGACTGACACTGCCCCTTTCTTGAACGCGTCTTTGGCTGAGCGCAGATTCGACAGGACACGACCTCTTCGCACGATATTTTCCGCGAACAAATCCCGGAGCAACGTTGTTTTTCCAGTGCCAGGCGGTCCATTGACGGAGAAGATCCCCGATTCACCCAGCTGTTGCCGCATTGCATTGATCGCGAACTGCTGTCGTTGACTCATGGCATATCTGGGATCGGCCAACCAATGGCCGGCATTCATGCGCTCAGGCCGCAATGTTGCGAAGAGGGTCTGCCGGCCTTTCTCACTGAAAAGATCGACACGGCCGGACTCTACTCCGGGCATCAGGAACTGGCGCAAAGCCTCCGGAACATGCCCGTTACGCACGCTATTGATCGTTCGCTCGATGTCCTTGATATAAAAACTGTTGAGGATATCGATTTCAGGTTCGGTCTCTTCATCTGCAGCTACTTCCGGGGAGTGCGGCGAGACCGGTTCATCGCTTGAAGCTTCGTCCGTTTGGTCGGGGGAAGCGTCAGGCTCATTCGCCACTTTCGCCTTGCCCGGTCTGGGCTCATGTGCAATTACTTCGAGTACCGCCACAGGTTGATTGCCCTCGGGCTGGAAAACGGCCCAGCTGCAAAGAATTTCATGCAGACGCAGAACTTCCATCGCACTCAGAGGCAAATCCGTATGGTGTTTGCGGTTGCTCAGGAAATTCTTCAGGCGCACCTGAAGTTCTCCCTTGGCAGTTTCAAAACTGTCGAATGCCAGGGCATCCAGTCCTTTCTGCGCCAAGGTGCCCAGTGCCCAGGGCAGGGCCGACACAGAAACAGTCTCGAGTTGGGGTACCCCTTGGCTATTCAGGCGGAGTTTGGCGAAACAGGTTTCACCGTCCAGCTCCGTGCGTTCATCCTCTTCAAAGATATTGAAAGAAGTGCGCTGAAGTTCAGCAGAAATATGACGCTCACAGAATGACGAAATGCTCGATTTGTCGAATACACCCATGTAGAGGTTATAGCCGCTGATGTTCATCTGACGAGGCGGGCTAAAGGTTCTCCACCCGTCGTCAAATGACAGGGATAAAAGCTCGACTGATAACTTGCGGGTTTGCCACTTTTCCTTATCGCTGATTTGCTGATCCAACCCGAACGGTATGAAGAACTCGATTTTGTGCCAGTAATCGAGAATACCTAGAATTCGTTGCCGTTCCTTATCCACCAAAACCTGATTCCTTGCACTGGGCTAATATGGATCCGATTGTACAAGATTGGCGTTTTACTAACCTATGCCGACGTACTACCTCGGCCCCATGATTTTGGCCAATACATCTGGCCGGGGCGCGCCCTGCTGTTGCTGCAGGTGGCCATTTTCGTCCTTATAGAAAATCGCTGGCGTGGAAGACAGTCCCATCTCTTCCATCAGCTTCAGGTTGGCGTCGAGCCTGGCTTGAATATCCTTCGGAATGCTGGACATGGCTTCAAGCGTGCTGCTCTTGCCTGCCTGCTCGTGCTTTTGCAGGGCCAGTTCCGGGTTGGCGTCATTCAGCAACGTGGCGGCCTTCGCGGCGCTGTCCTCGCGAATAATGCCAACCATGATGTGACGCAACTGGACCTTGCCCGATTTGACCCAGGGCCGGGCCTGCTCCCAGAACATGTTGCAGTACGGGCAATTGGCGTCGCTGAACAGGTAAATGACTTTCGGCGCGGTTTTGGCGCCGTCGGCGATCCAGGTGCTGCTTTCCATCTGGCTCCACATTTGCCTGCTCATGGGCTCATAGACCAGCTTCTGCAGCGGCGCTTCGCTCAGGTCTTCGCCCTTTTCATCGAACAGATTGCCAGCCAGCACATGCTTGCCATCGGACGTCAGATACAGCGCCATTGCCTGTGTCTGATACTCGGCTGCGTAGCCTTTCAGGCCACCGGGCGCGTCAAAAGTACCCTTGATCGTCGCACCCTTGGCTTGGAGTGCCTTGATGGGGGCGGGCAATTCTTCAGCCTGTAACAATGCGCTTTGCACAGTCAGCAGGCCCATGGCGCCGAGCATGAAGGGTCGCATGAATCTCATCGTGTGTTCCTTGGAATAGAGGGCTGTGAAACGGAAGACGGCTTCGGGTCGCTGACATTATCCAGATAGTGCTCCAGGCTGGCGTTGGACAATTCGCCTGTATGACTTCCCGACAAGCTTCCGGCTGCGTTGTAGAAAAGCGTGGTTGGCAGCACGGCGGCCCCGACCTGTCGAGCCAGTTCAGCGGTGTCATCGAACAAAACGTTGTCCAGGTGCACGTTCTGCCTGATGAAGAATGTCGCTACTTCACGGCGATCTTCTGCCTGATTGACGAACAGGAAAACCACCTCGGGATTGGCCTGCTGGGCGGCCTGCAGTACCGGCATCTCGCGGCGGCATGGCGGGCACCATGTGGCCCAGAGATTGATCACCAGCGCCTTGCCTTGATAGTCGCTTAGCGATACGGACTCGCCCGCGGCGTTAAGCAGTGTTACCTCAGGCAGGCGCGCATCTTCGTGCTCGTTTAGCGCCAGGCCAGCGAGCCACCAGAACACTACACCGCTTGCTACACCCACGCCCAAGGGGGCGCGTAGTGCTGGCCGTTTCCAGCCATGTAACAGCGTGCTGATCAGAACGGCTGTCACGCCGGGCCAGACCAGAAAGCCGCCGTCGCGAATATCAATAATGTCCAAAGGGTGACTTTGATATTGCCTCCAGTAGGTAATCACGAAGCCCAGCCTGGCAACTACCAGCCCCAGTACGAACAAGCCGAACAATACGCTCTCAGGATTGACCCGTTGCCGACGTCCTGCGAGCCAGCCTGCCAGTGTGGCCAGCGCCAGAGCAATTAGCAGCAGTAAATGATTGATCGCCAGCGCGAACGGGCCGAGGGTAACGCTCAGCATCAGCCCCGCTCCCGTGTGGCCTGCCACTGTGCGATGAACGCACCGGCATCGACTTCGCCAGTGAGGCGCCGGTCACGTCGTTCGTTTCCGTCGGGACCCAGCCACAGCAGCGTCGGTGGCCCGGGCACTTGATAACGTTTGAGCAAATCGCGGTTGGCGTCGTTGTCAGCAGTCACGTCCAGGCGCAACAGACGTACGCCATTGAGCGCGTGAATGACTTCGCTTTTGCCGAAAACGGATTTCTCCATGATTTTGCAGGAGGTGCACCAGTCGGCGTAGTAATCCACCAGCACCCACTGGCTGGCTGACGTCGCTGCGGCCAGTTCGCGGTCCAGGGCGGCAGGGTCGTTGAGTGTGACGAAGGCGCCGTTGGGTTCGCCGGCCCTTTCCTGGCGGGATCCGCTGTAAACCTTCAATGGCTGCCAGGGATCATCGGCGCCACCGGCAGCGCCGATCAGCAGCATTGCGCCCCACAACCCGAGAATCAGGCCTGCGGGCGCGCAGAGCCTGGCAGCCCATTTCAAGTTCCGCGTCTGCGTCACGGCGCTGAACCCTTCGATCAATAACAAGGCGCCCAGCGATGCAAGCCATAGGCTTTCAGGCAGCAGTGGCCGGACCATGATCAGCGCCGTACCCAGCAGCACAAAGCCGAAGACACCCTTGACCAGATCCATCCACGCGCCCGGCCTGGGCAGGAAACGGTTGCCGACCGTGACCAACAGTAACAGCGGCAGACCAATCCCCAGGCCCATGACGAACAGCGCCAGTGCGCCGTGTACGGCATTACCGCTCTGAGCGATGTAAAGCAATGCCCCCGCCAGGGGGGCTGTCATGCAAGGCCCGACCATCAATCCCGATACAGCGCCCAGCACTCCAGCGCCTAGCAGGCTGCCGCTCCGGCGCTGACGCCCCGTGTCTTCCAGTCGGTCGCGCACAAATGCGGGCAGTTGCAGCTCGAAAAAACCGAACATCGGCAGGGACAGGACGACGAACAGGCCAGCGAAGCTGCCGAGCAGCCAGGGTTGTTGCAGCGTCGATTGCAGATTGCCGCCCAGCAGCGCTGCCACGACACCCAGCCCCGCGTAAATCAACGCCATGCTCAGCACGTAGACACTGGCAAGCGCAAAGCCTCGACGGGCACTGGCATCGCTGCCGACTACCACGCCAGCCAGAATGGGCAGCATCGGCAATGAACAAGGTGTGAAAGCCAGCAGCAGGCCCAGTCCGAAGAAGATCAGCAGGCTCCAGCCCAAAGAGCGTTCCTGCAGGGCAACGGCCAGCGCCTGATCGGGTGCCTGACGGTCGTTCACGTTGCTGCTGCCAGCGCCCAGATCGACAGTCCGGGTTTGCGGCGGATAACACAGACCCGCATCGGCACAGCCTTGCCAACCGACGGTGACCTGCCCGCTGGCGGACGCCGGAATCACCAGCTCAAGACCTTGGCGGTACACCTGCTGCGCGCCGAAATACTCGTCGTTGTGCGCTTGCCCGGCGGGAAGGGAAGGTTGCTGATTGATGCTCAGACCCTCGAACTTGAGACGTTTCTGATAGAGGTAGTAACCCTGCGCGATTTGCCAGTACAGACGAGTTTCACCGGTGTCCAGTCGCTCCGAGCTGAACAAGAAGGCCTGCCCGACCGGCAGGAAATCAGGCTTCTTGAACAGATCCCCACCCGGCAATGCCTGCGCCAACAGCGGAAACAAAAGAAGCACCAAAACCCACACCCTGCGCATGCCAAACCCCGGCCAGTCATCAAAGCCTGCGAGCCTGACGGGCAGTGATTAACAGGTGATTAACGGTAGCGTCAGAGGGCCGCTGACACACGGGTCCCCAGAGATGCGAGGGCGGATCATGCATAATCGGCCCTTAATCCGAGCCTGTTCCACTTGCCTTTTTTTCGAGGCCACCCATGCACGTATTGCTCTGTGAAGACGACGATCTGATTGCCAGCGGCATCGTGGCCGGCCTCGACGCCCAAGGTCTGACCGTGGACCGTGTGGCCACTGCATCGGCTGCACGGGCGATGCTCTCGGCGGCGCATTTCGATGTGATGATCCTGGACCTGGGCCTGCCGGACGAAGACGGTCTCAAGCTGCTGCGCCAGTTGCGTCAACAAGGCGTTGACACTCCCGTACTGATCCTCACCGCGCGCGACACGGTCACCGATCGCGTCGACGGTCTGCAGGCGGGCGCCGACGATTACTTGCTCAAGCCCTTCGACCTGCGCGAATTGAGTGCGCGGCTGCACACTCTGGTCCGGCGTATGGCCGGACGCAGTGTCAACGTTATCGAGCACGGCCTGCTGACTTACGATCCCAGCAGCCGGGAGACCCGTCTGGCAGGGCAGGCGGTGGACTTGTCGCGCCGCGAGCAGGCGTTGCTGCAGGCCCTGCTCAACAACCATGGCCGCGTGCTGTCCGGCGAGCAGCTCAAGGATTGCGTTTATGGTTTTGGCGACGAGGTCGAGAGTAACGCGCTCAACGTCCATATCCACCACCTGCGGCGCAAACTGGGAGGCGGCATCATCGAAACCGTACGCGGCCTGGGTTATCGGTTGGGGCCTGCCGGTGATCCGGAGCAACAGCGATGATGAGCCTCAGAACGCGCCTCAGCCTGACGCTGGGCTCGGCGTTCATCGTGATCTGGGTGCTTGCGGCCGCCTGGATGCTGCGCGACCTGCGCACGCAGATGATGGAATCCCTCGACCAGCGTCTGCAAGCGTCGGCGCGCATGGTGTCCGGGTTGCTGGAGCAAATGCAGATGCCCAGCGACAACGACGGCAAAACCCTGCATGCCGGTGAGTTGAGCATTCCGGACGGCATGGCCTGCCAGCTCAGTTCCTTGCGCGGGCAGGTGCTGGCACGCACCGAGAGTTCGCCGGCCGAACCTTTGAAAGCAGACTCCAGCGGTTTCGTCGACCAGATGATCAATGGCGAACACTGGCGGGTGTACACCATGATGCACGGCAATGTGCGTGTGAGTACGGCGGATCGGCAGATCGAACGGGATGTGTTGGGGCGCTCGGTGCTGCTCGCCGCTTCGCTTCCCGTGTTGGTGGCATTGTTCGGTAGCCTGATTCTGGTCTGGTTCGGGATTGGTCGCGGCCTGGCGCCGTTGAACCGGATGCGCGATGCATTGAACCGGCACAGTGCCGATTCGGTCGAGCCGCTGGATGTACCCCACCTGCCCAGCGAATTACAGCCCTTGCTCAAGAGTCAGAATCAGCTGTTCCAGCGTATCGCCGAGACCCTCGAACGCGAACGCAGGCTCACGGGTGATGCCGCCCACGAGTTGCGCAGCCCGCTGACGGCCATCAAGACTCATCTGCAGGTTGCGCGCATGACCGAAGGCGACAAGCGCGACAGGGCGCTGGCCCATGCGGAGGAGGGCACCGATCGCATGCACCGCACGCTGGAGCAACTGCTGTTGCTGGCGCGGGTCGAGGGCAGCCTCTCCTTCGATGACGGCGTGCAGTGCGATGCCGAGAAAGTCGCGAGGCTGGCGATTCACGACGCCAGCCATGGCGATGAACAGCGTATCGAACTGATTATGCCTGTGCAGTTATCCACCGCACCGGTGGAGATGCCGGCGGCGCTGGCGGTCGCGGCCTTGCGCAACCTGCTGGACAACGCATTGCGTCACACCCAGGCCGGGGAGCGGGTGGAGTTGAGTCTGGAGACGTTCGATGGTCAGGCGCATTTCCGCGTTCGGGATTACGGTCCCGGCATTCCTGAACCGGATCTAGACAAGATGACCCAGCGCTTCTGGCGTAACGGCAAGAGCCCCGGTGCCGGGCTTGGCCTGGCGATTGTGCAGGCTATCGTGCAGCGCTGCGCCTGCTCTTTGAAATTCGACAGCCGCCACGATGGGCTGAGGGTGGAGTTGAGCATGCCGTTGCGAAGGGATGGTTGACTCGAGGCTTGCAGGCCGGCATGCGTGTGCCGGCCTTATTGGCGCAGAGTGTTTGATAAGCACTGACATGCATGTGAGCCGGTGTCGCTTTTCGGAACGAAACCCTGTGCCTCTGCCCGTCAGAAAACGCTGAAACAGCGACCATCCCTCCGACAACTCTTTGATTCTGCTTCTTAATCCCGGACAATCGCGGCCCTTTCCCTGTAGAGAACCGGTCAGAAGCGCTGACTGCCGAGCTTTTCGACGCGCTTTTGACTTTGTAGCTATCACCGGCAACGGAGAAATCGACCGGATGAATGATCAGGCCAACAGCGTCGAACAACGCATTGACGAAGCGTCCGCGGGCGTGGCGACGAGCATGACCCCCTGGCATCGCCACGACACCACCTGGATGCTTGGATTGTTTGGCACCGCCGTCGGTGCAGGCACTCTGTTCCTGCCGATCAACGCAGGTATCGGTGGGTTCTGGCCTTTGCTGATTCTTGCGCTGCTGGCGTTTCCGATGACTTTCTATGCCCACCGCGGTTTGACCCGCTTTGTGCTGTCGGGGCGTGAAGGTGCCGACATCACCGAAGTGGTCGAAGAGCATTTCGGCAAGAAGGCCGGGGCGTTGATCACCTTGCTGTATTTCTTCGCGGTGTTTCCGATCCTACTGATCTACAGCGTGGCACTGACCAATACCGTCACCAGCTTCATGGAGCATCAGTTGCATGTTCAACCACCGCCACGCGCGGTGCTGGCATTTGTGCTGATCCTGGGTCTGCTGGCTGTGGTGCGTTGTGGCGAGCAGCTCATCGTCAAGGCCATGAGCCTGATGGTGTACCCGTTCATCGTTGCGCTGCTGTTTCTCGCGGTATTCCTGATCCCGCACTGGACCGGCGGCATTCTCACAACAGCGACCCGCGTGCCCGCACCGTCAGCCCTGTTGCCTACCCTGTGGCTGGCGATTCCGGTGATGGTGTTCTCGTTCAACCATTCGCCCATCATTTCCGCGTTCGCTGTCGACCAGAAGCGTCGCTACGGCGAACATGCCGATCAGCGCAGTTCACAGATCCTGGCCCGCGCCCACGGCTTGATGGTTGTAATGGTGCTGTTCTTCGTCTTCAGTTGCGTGCTGACGCTGTCCCCTGAGCAACTGGCCGAGGCGAAGGCGCAGAATCTTTCGATCCTGTCCTATCTGGCCAACCATTTCAGCAATCCGACCATCGCCTTCGCAGCACCCTTGATTGCGTTCGTGGCCATTACCAAATCGTTCCTGGGCCACTACATCGGCGCCAGCGAGGGTCTCAAGGGGCTGGTGGTGAAGACTGGCCGCCGTCCGTCGCCGAAGGCGCTGGATCGTCTGACTGCAGGTTTCATGCTGGTGGTCTGCTGGTTGGTGGCAACGCTTAACCCGAGCATCCTCGGCATGATCGAAACCCTGGGCGGCCCGGTCATCGCAGCGCTGCTGTTCCTAATGCCGATGTACGCGGTGCGCAAAGTGCCAGCCATGCGCCGATACGCGGGCAAACTGTCCAACGTGTTCGTGGTGGTGGTCGGGCTGGTATCGATTTCGGCGCTGGTCTACTCGTTGATGCCGTGACCCTGCTGCGGCGATCACGTGTTCAAGAGGTGATCGCCGTCTTCATCAGCGTGGAATCAGGGCTCAGGCGATGGTGTCGACCACGCCCCCGTCTACGCGCAAGGCCGCGCCACTGGTGGCAGAAGCCTGCTTCGACGACACGTACACCACCATATTGGCCACTTCCTCGATGCTCGCCGCTCGCTGGATGATCGAACTGGGGCGATGCTCCATGACGAAGGCTGCCGCGCAGTCTTCAAGCGCTTTGCCGGTCTTCTCCACTTCATCTTTGAGCATGTCGGTCATCCCCTCCGACAGGGTAGGGCCGGGCAGCACGGCGTTGACAGTCACGCCCGTGCCTGCCAGACGTTTGGCCAGGCCTCGGGAGATCGACAGATTGGAGGTCTTGGTGAGTCCGTAATGGATCATGTCTGCCGGGATATTCAACGCTGACTCGGACGAAATGAACACGATGCGACCCCAACCGCGTTTAGCCATTTCATCGGCATAAGCACGTGACAGTCGCACACCGGACATCACGTTGACGTCGAAGAAGCGCTGCCATACATCGTCCGGCGTATCGAAGAAATCCTGCGGCCCATAAATGCCGACGTTGTTGATCAGGATATCGACCTGTGGCACAGCTTTAATCAGCGCTTCGCAACCCTCGGCGGTGCCCACGTCCGTAGCGACGCCACGCAGTCGCGCATCCGACACTTCCCTCTTCAGGCGCTCGAGCGCTTTATCGACCGCATCCTGCTTGCGGCCATTGATGACCACCTCGGCACCGGCTTCGGCAAGGCCCTTAGCAATGGCATAACCGATGCCCAGCGTCGAACCTGTTACCAGAGCGGTTTTGCCGGTCAAATCGATTTTCATCTCGCAGATCTCCATTAAGGTTGAAAAAAAAGATGGAGTGCTGAAATCGGCATGGGTTCACGCCGATGCTGATCGGGTATTCTGGCCGTCGACTCACGCCAGGTTGACTTTCGAGGACGCAATGCAATGAGTGGCAGGAACTCACTCCAACTCTCCCTACGCCAGGCAACACCCGAAGATGCGTTGCGCATTGGCGTGTTGGGCATGCAGGTTTTTCTCGATACCTACGCCACTGAAGGCATTCGTGACTCATTGGCTCGCCAAGCGCTGAGGTCTTTTTCCACTGAGACCATTTTGGACTTGATGGCGCGTGCCGATACGTCTTTCATCGTCGCGCAAACCCAAGGGCATTTGCTCGGCTTCGCGCAACTCGCTGCACAGACCGACCATCCGATGATCCGCAGCCCACAGGCCGCTGAACTGCAACGGCTTTACGTTCAGGAGCGCTTCACGGGGTACGGACTCGGCTGGCGCCTGCTGGCATTTGCCGAACGGCAAGCCTGCTTGAAAAAGGCGTCGATGCTGTGGGCAACGGTGTGGGTCGGCAATCCCAGGGCCTTGGCGTTTTACCCACGGCAGGGCTACGCGCATATCGGTTCACCGGTTTACACGCTGCAGAATGAGACGCATGAGAACGCATTGTTCCGAAAGATGCTTTAAGCCCACGTGCCAGGGTACGGACCCCGAATGACGACCTAGAGCATGTTGAGCAGCGGGGAAAGCACCGCTGTAAGCCCGAGGATGCAGGCAATCATCTGCACGTAATAGTGAAAGCGTCGGTAGCTGCGCTCGTTATTGCGTTTGTCGTAGTGATCGACGATGTGCGAAAGCATTGACAGTGATACAGCGAACAGACAACCCGCGGCCAGCCAGGCGGGCAGGCCGTGCAGATGTGTGCCGTGGCGCCGGTGGAAAATGAACAGGTCGTTCCGCCAGACCCCGTAGATCGTGGTGGCGCAGCCGGGTTGACGGGCTTTTGCGTCTGCCGCTGGATAACGGTGCGCTTGCTCACCAAGGCTAACTCCACCCCCTTAAAACATGGCGGCTGTACGACGTTTCAGCCTGTCACCGTGCGATTGCGTCCTTGATGCTTGGCCGCGTAAAGCGCGCTGTCGGCGCGTTCGATGAGTGCTTCCATGCTCGGACATTCCTGAGCCCCACAGCCGTAGACGCCCAGACTGATGCTGACGATGCCCTCCGGGTTACCCCGGTGTTCGATGGCCCGAGCCAGTACTGTCAGGCGGATTTTCTCGGCGAGCCTGTAGGCGCCCTGGACTTCACTGTGCGGCAGAAACACGGCCATCTCTTCGCCGCCGTAGCGCACCGCCAGGTCGCCTGTGCGATTGAGGTTGCCGCGAATGCACTCAGCTACGGCAGCGATGCATTTATCGCCGGCCACGTGTCCGTAGTTATCGTTGTAGGTTTTGAAGAAGTCGATATCGATCAGGATCAGGCTCAGCGGATGCTGATTCGGGTGGCCGCTGACGAATTCCAGCCCCAGTATTTCCTGAAAGTGGCGACGGTTGGCCAAGCCAGTCAGTCCATCCTGCAACGCGAGTTTTTCAAGCGAATGGCTGGCGATGCGCAGTTGTGATTCGGCGTTCAGGCCGAAGCGGATCTGCTGGAACAGCAAAACCCCGAACAACAGGTTGGCCACCACAACACACATGATGATCGCCAGCGAGCGCCAGGCATACTGGCGCCACTCCCCCAGCACTTCCTCCTCGGACAACCCGGCCAATACCACCAACGGGTAACGGTCCAGACGTTTGTAGCCATACCGGCGGAGTTGCTGGTCGAGGATCGAGCGGACCGTTGCCGTGCCTTCGTAGCGCTCTTTGAGGTATTTGCTGAACAGTTCGCTGTCGGCAATCGACACGCCCCGCAGGTTTTCCTGGATCGGGCGACGCGCCAGAATGGTGCCGTCGGCCATCGCCAGCGTGAGGACGCCTTTCTTGCCGATGTCAAATCGATCAAAAAAACGGTCGAAATAGGCAAGCTCAAGTGTTGCCAGCACGACACCTGCAAAATTTCCCGCGGAGTCATTGACCCGGCGCGAGATCGGGATGACCCACTCGCCGGTCGTGCGGCTGCGAATGGCGGGGCTGATGTGCGGCAGGATGCTATCGAAAGATTTGTGAAAACGGAAATACTCCCGGTCGGCGTTGTCGGCGTTGTCCGGCATGCGGTTCAGCGATGTGGCCGCCCAGTTGCCTTCCTTGTCATAGATGAACAACCCCTGGACCTGCTCGACGCTGGCAGCGGTGACGCGCAGGAAGTCATGCATCCGTGAGCTGGTGGCGGCGCCGAAGCCGTCGAAGGAAAGCCGCTCGACGATGCCGGCTACCGGGATTTCGGCCTGATCGAACGCATCATCCGCTTGCTGCGCCATCGAGCGAGACAGGTTGGCGACCGTAGTGTCAGCGATTTCCAGTTCGTGATTGCGGGCCTGGCGCAATTGCCACAAGGTAATGGTGGTGATGGATAAGCACACCAGGACAGTAAAAAATCCCGCCAGCCACAGCACAGGCATGCGCTTCAGACGCCGGTTTCTGGCATCGAAGACTGTTCCTTCTACTTGTCTCAAGCCTCGCCCTCACTGACGTCTACGATTAACACCCGTCGATGTGCCAAACACCCCATGCTGGGTGACACACGCTATCGCAACAGCGACCGTCTGACACAGCGTAGGACAAGTATGGGATTTTGAAGGGAAAATTCTTTCGGCATTAGAATCTCGCAGAGAACGAGTCGGCCCTTTCGCGAGCAAGCTTGCTCCCACAGTAGATTCGCCGCACATGGCCAGGCTTAGGTGTACGGGGTGTGCCGTTGCGGCCATAGGTAAACCAGGGTCGCTGCCGATGCGGGCCTTTGAGGGTCATGCCCGGTATGATCGAGCCATCTACCCGACCACGGTGCGACATGAATTCTCCGGATTCCGGCAAAGTTATCTCCCCCGTCACCGCCCCCTGCGATCGCGATCGTCTGTCCACGTCCCTGCTGGGCGGCGGTTGCGAACCTGACCCGCGCTTTACCCTGGCCAACGAGCGCACTTTTTTGGCGTGGATTCGCACGGCGCTGGCGTTCCTCGCCGGGGGCATTGCGGTCGAGGCTTTCGCGGGCGATGTCTTCAGCCCCGGCTTGCGACGTGCGGTGGCGTTATCGCTGCTGGTGCTGGCGATGTTGGTCAGCGCCAGTGCCTGCATTCGCTGGCTGAAAGTCGAGCGCGCCATGCGTCTGCGCAAGCCGCTGCCCTTACCGGTGCTCGTGCCGGTTCTGTCACTGGGCGGCGCGCTGGTGGCGGCAGGGCTCATCGTCTTTCTCACATACGGCGCAGCATGAACCGTCGCGGGCCGCTGGTTGCGGGTCACGACGATCCGGGCCTGCAACCGGAACGCACACTGCTGGCCTGGCGCCGCACGCTGATGACCTTACTGGTGGTCTGCACGATCTTCCTGCGCTGGATTCCGCATTTTGGCATGATCGCGCTGCTACCGATCATGATCTCGCTGGTGGCGGGCATCTTGATCCAGATCGCCCTCAATGCGCGTTATCGCAAAAGCAGCAAAGGCCTCAAGCAGGAGCGTATACCCGCGCCGTTTCGGGAGGTTGTGGTATTGGCCGGCACAGTGATCGTCTTGAGTGGCGTGGGCATTTATGCGGTGGGATTCGGCTAACAGCCTCAGAAACCAACAGAGCCTACCGACCAGGCACCACACAACGCTGAGCGCGAATTCATTCGCAAGACGCATCAGGCGACAGAGAATTGGACCCTGCCACCCTTCACGATGAATGCACTCCCATCATCTACTGTGAAGCAGCCATCAATAAGCTGCGACTATCCCATCCTTGCGCGGGTCGGTTCCGCCCACATAGCCGTGAGCCGTGCGCTGGATGATCTGCGCGCCGCCAAAGGCGAACACGCCGCTCGGGTCCTCTATCTCCACTTCATGCCCTTTGGCGCGCAGTTCTTCGATCACCAGAGGATCGAACGAGCGCTCTACCGCAACTTTCAACCCCGCTTCCAGGCGCCAGCGCGGGGCGTCGGCAGCGGCTTGCGGGTTCTGTTTGTAGCGCAGGATACGCATCATCATCTGCAGATGACCCTGGGCCTGCATCGGGCCGCCCATCAGGCCGAAGGACATCAGCGGCGTGCCATCGGCGTTCATCACAAAGCCCGGAATGATGGTGTGGAAAGGGCGTTTACCCGGCGCGACGGTGTTGACGTGTTCAGGATCAAGGCTGAAGCCTGCGCCGCGATTTTGCAGGCTGATACCGGTGCCCGGCACCACCACCCCGGACCCGAAGCCCATGTAATTGGACTGGATAAACGAGACCATCATGCCGCTCTCGTCGGCTGTCGACAGGTACACCGTGCCGCCTGCCTTGGGCGCGCCGTGCAGCGGATCGGCGGCCTGTTCGGTGACCAGTGCGGCGCGTTCCTTAAGGTAGCTCGGGGCCAGCAGGTGCTCCGAGGCGACGCGCATGTGCTCGTTGTCGGCGACATGCTGGGCAAGGTCGGCCAGCGCCAGTTTCATGGCTTCTAGCACCGGGTGCACGGTCTCGACGCTGTCCACCGGGTGCTCGCCGACGCCCAGCGCTTCGAGCATGGTCAGGCCGGCCAGCGTGGCGATGCCCTGGCCATTGGGCGGCAGTTCGTGAACCATGGCTCCGGCGTAAGGCACGGAAAGGGTGTCAATCCAGTCGACGCTGTGGCTCGCCAGATCGTCCAGGCTCATGACGCTGCCATTGATATGGGCATGGGCAATGATCTGCTGGGCCAGCTCGCCACGATAAAACGACTCACCTTTGGTTTCGGCGATCAGCTCCAGGGTCTTGGCATGATCCGCAAGCTTGACCTTCTCCCCGGCGTTCGGCGCTTTGCCGCCCTGCAGGAAGCACTCGGCAAAGCCCGGTTGATCCTTCAGCAGTGCCGCACCACGACGCCACAGTTCGGCAATGATCGGCGTGACCTGATAGCCATCGCGAGCGTAGCCGATGGCGGGTTCGGCGAGGGTGGCGAAGGGCAGTTTGCCGTAGCGCTCGGACAATGCGACCCAGGCCGACACGGCGCCGGGAACGGTCACTGCACCCCAGCCGCGCTGGGGCATTTCTGTCTGCCCGGCGAAGTGCTCCGGGATCCAGGCTTGCGGCGAGCGCCCGGAAGCATTCAGGCCTTGCAGCTGCTTGCCGTCCCAGACGATGGCGAAGGCATCGCTGCCGATGCCACAGCCCGTGGGCTCGACCACGGTTAGCACCATGGCCGCAGCAATCGCAGCATCCACGGCGTTGCCGCCACGGCGTAGCATGTCGAGCCCGGCCTGAGCAGCCAGCGGTTGCGAGCAGGCGACCATGTTGTTGCCCATCACCGGCGAGCGGGCGGAGGCGTAGGGTTGGCTGTAATCCAGATCATCGAACATGAGGTTGTCTCTTCGGCAGTTGATCAACTTTAAAAAGAAGCGGGTCGGTTTCTTCAGTATGCGGCGTCAGCTTTTTGGATCGAGGGCATCTCGCAAGCCGTCGCCCAGCAGGTTGAAGCACAACACCGTGATGTAGATTGCCACGCCCGGCGCGATGGACATCCAGGGTGCCTGCTCCATGAAGTTTTTTGCAGTGTTGAGCATCGAGCCCCAGGACGGCGAGGGCGGCTGTTGGCCCAGGCCCAGGAACGAGAGGCTGGCCTCGGCCAGAATCGCAGACGCAATGGTCAGCGTGGCTTGGACCACCAGTGGCGATAATACGTTGGGCAAAACGTAACGCAGGATAATCCAACGGTCCGGCAGGCCAATGGCCCGGGCGCCTTCCAGATAATCCTCGTGGCGGATCGCCAGAACCTGACCGCGGGTCAGTCGGGAGAAAATCGGCATCGCCGACAAGCCGATGGCGATCATCGCGTTGGTCAGGCTTGGGCCGAGAAACGCCCCGAGCGCGATGGCCAGTACCAGAAACGGGCACGACAGCAGCGCCTCCATGATGCGCGAGATCACTGCGTCCAGCTTGCCGCCGAAATAACCGGCCAACAGCCCCAGGGGCACGCCGATGATCATCGCAATGGCAACGGAAACGCCACCGGCCAGCAGCGAGCTGCGCGCGCCCCACAACAACCGGGAGAACAGATCGCGCCCGAGTTCGTCGGTGCCCAGCCAGTACATCAGCGAAGGGGCCTTGCGCACCGCGAGGAAATTGGCCTTGAGCGGGTCGTGAGGCGCAATCCACGGCGCTAGCAGCGCGGCGAGGATGAACGCGATCAGCACCACCGCACCGACCACCGCGCCCTTGTTGGCGAGGAATTTCTTCACGAACGGCGAGCGCATACGCGGCTTCAATGACTTCTTGACGGGCACAGCAGGATTGACGGCAATCGAGCTCATCAGGCAGTCCTCAGGCGCGGGTTGATCAGGCGATACAGCACGTCGGCCAGCAGGTTCAGCAACAGGAAACCAATGGCCACGCACAGCACCACCCCTTGCACCACGGCGTAATCGCGATTGAACACGGCGTCGACGATCATCTTGCCGAAACCGGGAATGCTGAACACCTGCTCGGTGAGTACTGCGCCGCCGAGCAATTCACCAAACAGCAGGGTGGTCAGGGTGACAATGGGCATCAGCGCGTTACGCAGCGCGTGCTTGAGGATCACCGTGCGCGGGAACAGCCCCTTGGCCCGTGCCGTCCGTACATAATCTGCCCGCAGCACTTCGAGCATGGCGCTGCGGGTGTGGCGCATCAGCACACCGGAGAGCCCTGCGCCGAGCACGAAGGCCGGGAGGATCAAGGTCTTGAGGTTCTGCCCCACGTCTTCGCCCAGCGGCACGAAACCGGAGGCGGGCAGCCATTGCAGTTTCACGGCGAAGATCATGATCAGCAAAATCCCCAGCCAGAAGTGCGGAATGGAAATGCCCGACAGGGCGAATACGTTGGCCGCATAGTCGGTGGCCGTGCCCTTGCGCACCGCCGAAATCACCCCGGTGGGAATACCGATCCCCAGTGCGATGATCAACGCCAGCACGGCCAGCTCGATGGTCACTGGCAGCTTGGACGCCAGCAACGTGGTCACCGGTTGCTCAGTGCGCAGCGAGGTGCCTAAATCACCTTGCAGCACATTGCCGACCCAATGGACGTACTGCACCGGCAGAGGATCGTTGAGCCGATACTTTTCGCGCAGGTATTCCATGACAGCCGGATCACGTTCCTCACCGGCCATGGCCTGCACCGGATCGCCCGGCAGCAGCTTCTGCAGGGTGAAGACGAACAGCGAAACCAGAATCAGCGTTGGAAGCGCACTGATCAGGCGTCGCAGGATGAAAGTCAGCATGACGATTCCTCGTGGCCGCAACGGTTGTCCACAGCGTCGGTGATCATTTGAAGGCGACGTTATTCAGACGGATCAGGCCATCGGGGTTGGGCACGAAGCCCGTCAGGTTGCTGCGCATGGCGATGATCCGCGGATCGAAATACAGGTAGCTGGTCGGCACGTCATCGGCGAGGACACGCAAGGCTTCGAAGTACAGGGCCTGACGCTGTGTCTGATCGTTAACGGTACGTGCCTTGTTCAGCAGTTCGTCGAGTTTCGGGTTGCAGAAGTGGCCGTCGTTCTGGCCGCCCTTGCAGGTCACGAACTGGTGAATGTCGCCATCCGGGTCGGGCCGACCGGACCAGGCATTCATGCTGATCTGGAAGTTGCCGGCCTGTTGTTCATTGAGCAACGTGGCGTATTCGGTCGCGATCAGATTGACCTTGAAGCCTGCTTCCTCGGTCATGGCCTGAACGATCTGGCCGACTTGCTGAGCGATGGGGTTGTTGGCGACCTTCAGCTCAACACTGACCGGGGCTTTTACGCCTGCTTCGGCCAGCAGCTTCTTGCTCGCCTCGACATCCCGGGCAGGAACCGGCAGGTCTTTGTCGTAATACGGACTGTTTTTCGGGAAAGGCTGCGCGCTCGGTGCATACAGACCTTCGAACACCACCTGATTGAGCGCATCGCGGTCGATCGCCAGTTCGAAGGCCTTGCGTACGCGCTTGTCCTTGCCCAGCGGATTGTTGGCCTTTTCGCCATTGCCGATGTTGTACATCAGTTGCATATAGCCCAGCCCTGGTGTGCTGAACACCTGAACATGGCTGTCGGCCTTGGCGGTTTTCACGTCGGTGGGCGCCACCCGTTCGATGATGTCCAGATCACCCGAGCGCAGGTTGGCCAGACGCACCGAAGTGTCGGGAATCGGCAGGAAAATCACCTTGTCGAAGTGATAGGCCTGCTTGTTCCAGTAATTGTCGAAACGCTCCAGAACGATGCGGTCCTGCTGCACGCGCTGGACGAATTTATAGGGCCCGGAGCACACCGGTCTGGCGCTGAAGTCGGTGGCCGCTGCCTTGGGCGCGAGCATCATCCCGGCACGGTCCGACAGTTGCGAAATCAGCGTGGCGTCGGCTTGCCTGACCTTGATCGCCACGGTTTTGGCATCGATGACCTCAACGCTTTCCACCGACGCCAGTTCGCTCTTGCGCAGCGAGTCGGGCAGGGCGCGGGCGCGGTCGAGATTGAACTTTACGGCGGCGGCGTCAAAGACTTCGCCGTCGTGGAAGGTCACGCCCTCGCGCAGGGTCATGGTCAGGGTTTTGCCATCCTCGCTCCAGTTCCACGCCGTGGCCAGTTGCGGCACGTAGGTCAAGTCGGGGCTGACGTCCACCAGCTTGTCGCACAGGGCGGTGTACACCAGGCGTCCCGAGTAGGTGCGCGAGCGATGCGGGTCCAGCACGTCGGGATCGTCCTGAATGCCGATGCGCAGCGTGGTGTCGGCAAACGCCGAGTTCGCAGCAAGCAGCAACAACGCGGTTGTCATCAGTGGGGCGAACTTCATGGCTGACTCTCCAGAGAAAGGGCTTGATGGCTTTTGAACAGGTTCAGGCGCTGGCTGTAGGCGGCGCTGGGCGTGGGCACGATTAGCGAACCGGCACCGGCATTGGCGATTTCGCGCCAGTAGTGGCAGGCGACCTGACGCCCCGGCTCGACGGTTTCGAAGGCGGGTTTGAGTTCGCGACACAGCGCCTTGGCGTGGGGGCAGCGGGTGTGAAAACGGCAGCCTGACGGCGGCTTGCTCGGGCTCGGCATGTCGCCGCCGAGCAGCGGACGAGGGCGTCGCAGGTCAGGATGGCTAACCGGCACTGCGGCCATCAGCGCTTGTGTATAAGGATGAAAGGGGGTTTCGAACAGCGCGTTGACCGGCGCCAGCTCAACGATTTCGCCAAGGTACATCACCGCCACCCGATCACTCATGTGACGTATCACTGCCAGCCCATGGGCCACGATTAGCAGCGTCAGGCCGAACTGATGCTTAAGGTCCTCAAGCAGGTTGACCACTTGCGCCTGCACCGACACGTCCAGCGCCGAGACCGGCTCGTCGCCGAGAATCAGCCGAGGTTCGGAGGCCAGGGCGCGGGCGATGCCGATACGCTGACGCTGGCCACCGGAAAATTCATGGGGGAAGCGGCTGCCATGCTCAGGCGCCAGGCCAACGGTGCGCAGCAGCTCGGCGACCTTGTCCTGTCGTGCGCTGCGCGAATCGTCGCGGTGCAGCCAGATTGGCTCGCCGATAATCGACTCTACGCTCATGCGCGGGTTCAGTGAGGCAAACGGGTCCTGAAAGATGATTTGCAGATCACGCCGCACCTGACGCAGCTTGTCGGCGGGCAGGTTGCCCAGATTGCGGCCTTCGTAAATCACATCGCCAGCCGTGGGCTTGAGCAGGTTCAGCAGCACGCGGCCCAAGGTCGATTTACCGGAGCCTGATTCGCCCACCAGCGCCAGCGTTTCGCCGCGCCGTACCGCCAGTGAGACCTCATTGACAGCCTGCACCGGCGGCTTTTTGCGCTGAAAAAGTCCGGCTTCGCTGTGGAAGTGTTTGCTGACCGCGATGCTTTCCAGAATCGGACTTTCCAAGGGGGCTGCATCGGCGATGGTGCTGACGGGTGTGTTCATGCGCTGACTCCCAGATGCTGTTCCAGTGGCGCACGAATGCACGCCGCGAAGTGACCCGCGGAGATTTCCAGCAGCGGCGGTCGGGCTTCGCGACAGGCTGCAATAACGAACGGACAGCGACTGGCGAAGCGACAGCCGCTGGGCATTTGCGCGGGCGTCGGCACGCGGCCATTGATCGTCGCCAGGCGGCCTTCCCGCGGCCCCACCGATGGCATCGAGCCCATCAGGCCGATGGTGTAAGGGTGCTGCGGGTCGTCGAACAGGGTCTTCACCGAAGCGCTTTCGACGACGCGACCGGCGTACATCACCATCACCTCGTCGGCGACTTCGGCGACCACGCCCAGGTCGTGCGTGATGAGGATCATCGAGGTGCCGGTCTCGGCCTGCAGGCTGGCCACCAGTGCAAGAATCTGTGCCTGAATGGTCACGTCCAGCGCCGTCGTGGGTTCGTCGGCGATGATCAGTGCTGGGTCGTTGGCCAGCGCCATGGCGATCATCGCGCGCTGGCGCATGCCGCCGGACAGTTCGTGGGGGTAGGCGTCCAGACGCTGAAGGGCATCGGGCACGCGGACCTTTTCCAGCATCAGCAGCGCGCGCTGCCGTGCGGCACTGGCGGACAGGCCCTGATGACGGATCACGCTTTCGGCGATCTGCTCGCCGATGGTGAACACCGGGTTGAGCGAGGTCATCGGCTCTTGAAAGATCATTGCCATGCGGTTGCCACGCACATCGAGCAGGCGTTCATCGGACATGCCCAGCAGCGGCTCTTCCAGCAGGCTCGAAGCGCTGGCCTGGACCTTGGCGGTGTCCGGCAGCAGGCCCATGAGCGCCATGGAGGTCACGCTCTTGCCGCAGCCGGATTCGCCGACGATGGCCAGTGTCTTGCCTGGGTGGATGGAGAACGAAACGCCGTCGACCACGTTGGCCGGGGCATCCTTGAAGCGCACGGTCAGGTCGCTCACGCTCAGTACGGCGTGGGACTGATTACGAGGGGTGTCACTCATACGCTGGCCTCGAGGTCTTGTTGAATGACGTGGTCCAGGGCCTGCTGCAAGGCGCGCAAATGGCCACGCATGGCAGTGGCGGCCTTGACCGGGTCGCGGGTTTCGATGGCACTGACGATGTCGTCGTGATCGTGGCTGTAGGTGTCCAGACGGTCGGCATTGCGTGCGCGTTGGCGCAGGTCGCGCCAGGCGGGATCCAGGCGAATGGCGTCGAGCATTTCAAAGATGTCCAGCATCAGCCGGTTGCCTGCGGCTTCGGCAATGCCACGGTGCAGCGCGCTGTCCCACAGCTCAATGCCCTCGGCGTCGATCTCGGTGGCGTGCTGCTGACGCGTGGTGCGTTCGGTCAGGCGGCGCAGGATCGCCATTTGCTCCCCGCTGGCCCGCAGCGCAGCGAGGGACGCCAGCGCTGGTTCCAGATACAGGCGCGCTTCCATGACCTCGCTGAAATTGGTTCGGCTGGACAGCTTGGCAAAACTCATCGATGCGCTGGGCGGAGTCGGCCCGACGAAGGTGCCTTTGCCCTGGCGACGCCAGATCTGCCCTTCGGCCTCAAGCACCGACAGAGCCCGGCGAATGGCTCGGCGACTTACACCGAAATCCACCGCCAGTTCACGTTCGGTAGGCAATGCCCGCTGGGGAAATGCCGCATGTTGCGCGACCATCTGGCGTAAGGCATCCAGGGCCATTTTCGACGAATTGTCGTGGAGCGCTTCAGTCTCGAACCTTTCCATCGTGGTCTCTCGTGACAGATGAAAACAGGACGCCGCTCGTGATCGCGGCTATTAAGGGGCGATATCGGAAGGGTGCAATAGCGATGCCAATTTAAATTGGTTCGGCGGTGGGCCAGGCAATTTGTCGGGCTTAGAGGAGCGCATTGGCACATTGCGGGCCAATTGCCAATGGTTCAGGAGGTTGGTTCGCGGGATTAAGAGGGGATTGGTTCGGGGATTAAGCGCACCAATTTTTTGAAGATGTTACTTGCATGCCTGTTTATGGTTCGGGTGCATGGTTACGGGGCGGCAGCTCGGCAAGGGCAGCCGCCGCTGTGGAGGCGGCTTGCTTACCAAGAGATCGGTGGATGCAGAGCCGCGTTGGGGTTTGAAGTCAATCTTCGTGAGCAAGCTCACTCCCGCAACAGGACCTACATGCAGCCCGGAATCGAGACTGGCAAGTAATCTGCGGGAATGAGCCCGCTCACGACAGGGCCGTTCGAATCGCAGCCTCTTCGGGGGACGAAGGTGACGCCTCGTGAGCAAGTCCATCTCATCAGCCGACCGCACCTGTCCTCAGATGCTTAATCCCACTGCGGCGCGAGACTTGCAGGGCTGGTCAGGCGGTGCGCACGATCAAGCGCGGCGATTTGCTTCATGTCGTCGTCGCTGAGTGTGAGGTCCACAGCCTTGAGATTGCTCTCCAGATTGGCCCGTTTGGTGGAGGACGGGATGACCGAATAGCCCAGTTGCATCGCCCAGGCCAGCGTCACCTGTGCCGGCGTTGCATCGTGACGCCTGGCAATCTGCTCGATGACCGGGTCTTTCAGCACTTCGCCCACGGCCAGGGTCATGTACGAAGTGATCTTGATCCCTTGCTGTCTGGCAAAGTCGGCAACGACGCGGTTTTGCAGATAGGGGTGCAGTTCGATCTGGTTGGTGGCGATATTCTGCGCACCTACTGCCTCGATTGCTTCCTTCATCAGCGCGATGGTGAAGTTCGACACGCCGATTTCACGGGTCAGGCCCTGTTTCTTCGCCTCAAGCAGAGCGCCCATGAATTCGGCGACCGGCACCTTGCCACCTGGCGATGGCCAGTGAATGAGGGTCAGGTCGACGTGATCGGTTTTTAGCTTCGTCAGGCTTTCCTTGAGGCTGGGGATCAGCTTGTCGGCGGCGAAATTATCGGTCCAGATCTTGGTGGTGATGAACAGCTCATCGCGTGGAACGCCGCTCTGCCCGATGGCGATGCCGACCTCGGCCTCGTTGCCGTAGATCTGTGCGGTGTCGATGACGCGATAGCCCAGTTCCAGGCCGTTGCTGACCGAGTCGATGACGACCTGGTCTTTCAAACGGAAGGTGCCAAGACCAAATGCAGGAACAGTCATTAAGTACTCCAGTACGCAGGTTGAAAATGTTCGGCCCCTCATTGCGTTTGGGTCCCGAAGAAAATGGCGATCAATCGGAATTTCGACCGTAAATCCTAAGCAGCGCTGGAGGGTAGAGCGATGGCAGTGAGTGTTCGTTCAGTTGGATTGAGGCCGATGCCCAGACGCCCGGGCTGTCCCGTTGGCACCCAGAATCCGCCAACGGATGTCGCCCGTTGTTCAGGCGTGCCCGTCCTTCTTCACGAAATGCTTGTGCATGTCTGCGGTCAGGACTTCGACGCGTTCAGTCAGGACCTTGGTCATTTCGGTCAGGCGGGTATTCTGTTCCAGCAGTTCAAGCATCTGTGCGGTGTTTTGCGCGGCACTTGCCATGCGCTCTTCGTTGGCCACTGCCAAGGCTTCGCGATGTTGTGCATCGGCATCGGATGTGGCCTTGTCCCGGGCAGCCTGACGGGTCTGGGCCAGCAGAATGAGCGGCGCGGCGTAGGCCGATTGCAGGCTGAATGCCAGATTCAGGAGGATGAAAGGGTAGAGGTCGAACGTCACCAGGCCACTCAGGTTGGCACCCACCCATAGCAGCACGAGCAGGGTTTGTGCTCCAAGGAAGGTGGGTGTGCCGAAGAAACGCGCGAAGGCTTCGGCCTTCAGAGCAAAAGCGTCGCTGCCAAAAGTGGGCGCCAGGTGCGCATGGAGTTTATGAAAGCGCATGTGATCGACTTTCACAGGCTTGGCGGGTGCGGTTGTGTCGGTGGCAGTGGTTTCGGGGGTGACAGCGGGCATGGGCCATTCTCGCAGGTTAAAGACTTTCACCTACTATAGGCCCACGCTCGCAGGCTTTGTACTGAGCTGCGGTGAATGCGTGATGACCCACAGCGCAGAGGTCAGTCCTGCTGCTCGGGGTACAACGGCTTGGAGCGATGCATGATGTTGGCGTAGTCGTACACGTACTGACGGCCTGCGTGGCTAGTCATGCGCAGACAATCGATCAGTTGTCGCTCTTTTTTGTTCAGGTATCTCAACTCTTTCTGGTCACTGGACTTGAGGCGATCGCGTTCATGGGCGTCAGGAAAGGTGATGACGTTCGTCATGAAATATCTCCTTGGTTAAATCCGTGTGCCCGGTTCCATGTCCGGGTTTATTGCTTGTCGTGTGACCTCGCACCTTACCCACAAAAAGTCTGACCCATCAACCCTGCAAATGATTAACAGATCACAGTACACGCGTGACTTCGAACGATTGGCGACTGCCATTGACGCTGATTTGCAGCTCATCGCCTTCGAGCTTGCCAAGCAGATTTTGCCCCAAGGGCGCGCGCGGGGTGATGACCGTGATCAGCGTGTCATCGAGATAAACCTTCAGGCCCGCCGCATCCGGGCCGAGAAACAGGTGCTGCGCCACGCCCTTGCCCGACTCAAGGACGATCAGGTCTCCCGACTGAATGCCGCGCGTCTGATCGAATGGCTTGAGGCCGAGCTGCCGATACAGGCTCAGCGACTGACGAATTTCCTCCACGCGACGCGCTTGGCCGGCCGCCAGATAGGAGGCCTCAAGACCCAGGGTGTCGTACTTGTTCTCGGCAATGTTTTCTTCATGCGTCGCCGTTTCGTAGGCGGTTTGCGCGGCACGAATGGCGACGTCCAGATCGATGTCGAGTTTTTCGATGATCCGTTGCAGGACCTGTTGCTTGTTCATGAGTGCGGCATATCTCGTCAAATGAATCAACCGCAGAACTGATAGATCGCCGCGCGGCTTTTTTCGCTTGGGGCGGTCTGGTTCTGCTGCATCCAGAACTGGCATTTTGGCCCGTTGAAACTGCGCTGCCGGTCGGCCTCTTCGGCTTTCTGAGCCTGACGGGTCTCGCTGTCACGCAGGATCTGCCGGTACTGATCAAACATCGAGTTGTCACTCTCAGGCTTTGCTTTGCCTGTCGGCGGGGTGATCAATTGCGCAGCGGCGTTATTCAGGGCCTGGGTCTGTTCGGCAGGCAGGGCCTTGTAGACCAACCAGCCGGTGAGCACGACAGCCAGGCATCCCAGCCAGATGCCAGCGGCAATGGACAACGCCAATTTCAGCGGACGCAGCGTGGCGGACAATTCGCGATGTTTGACGTACATGGCAGACTCCAGGCTTGCACAGTGTCGGTGGCCGCGATTGTCGCACGACCAGCGCTGGTGATTCAGTGCTGTTATGACGGACAATCCGTTTTTTTGAACATCCTCAGGGAGCCCCGATGAAAGCCTCTTGGGATATTTTCTGCACCGTTGTAGATAATTTCGGCGATGTCGGCGTGACCTTTCGCCTGGCCCGACAGTTGGTCGCCGAACACGACCTGCAGGTGCGCCTTTGGGTCGATGATCTTTCGGCCTTCGCGCGTCTGTGCCCCGGCGCCGATGCGCAGGCCGAACAGCAATGGCATGACGGCGTTCAGGTGTGTTCCTGGCCTGAAGACTGGCAACCGGCCGAGCCTGCCGATGTGGTCATCCAAGCCTTCGCCTGTCACCTGCCAGCGGCGTATATAGAAGCCGTTCAAGCGTGCAACCCCCGCCCGTTGTGGCTGAACCTGGAATACCTTAGCGCAGAGGAGTGGGTCACCGGGTGCCACGGCCTGCCGTCGCTGCAATCGAGTGGTGTTAAAAAGTTCTTCTTCTTTCCGGGGTTCAGAACTTCAACCGGGGGCTTGTTACGTGAAGCCGGGCTGATCGACCGACGCCACGCCTTTGAGCGCAACCTTTCTGCACGACAGGCGTTTCTCGCCGACCTGAGCATTTATCCACAACCTGGCGCACGCCTGATCTCGTTGTTCGCCTACGAACACGCAGGCTTGGGCTCGTGGCTGGCATATCTGGCTCAGGATGCAGAACTCACTCACCTGCTCGTGCCTGAAGGACGTGTCATTGGCGACGTCGAGCGCTGGCTTGACGTAGAGGGTTTACGGGCCGGGGCGGTGCACGTGCGTGGCGCGCTGACGATTCAGGTGCTGCCGTTCGTGCGTCAGGAAGATTACGACCGGTTGCTCTGGTGTTGCGCTTTCAACGTAGTGCGTGGCGAAGATTCGTTCGTACGCGGGCAATGGGCTGGTCGTCCGTTGATCTGGCACATCTACGAGCAGGACGACGACGCCCATTGGGCCAAGCTCGATGCCTTTCTGGAGTTGTATCTGGCAGGACTTTCAGACGCAGCCGGGCAGGCCCTGATCGAGGTCTGGCGTCACTGGAATGCCGGACAGGACATGACGCAAAGCTGGAGCGCGCTGGAAATACACCGTAGCGAACTGGCGCTTCATGCCGAACGCTGGTGTCTGGAACGCGCCTTGCAGGATGATCTGACGACTGCGCTGGTACAGTTTCACCGGAATTGGCTATGATACGCGGCCTTGTAGTAAGCCCTGTACGAAAAGTGGCTTTTCGTACAGGGCTTAGTAAGTACTTCAATCCAAATTCGGATACTCGTAATGAAAACTGGTAAAGAGCTGAAACCCGGTACCGTGATCAAGCTGGAAAAAGATCCTTGGCTGGTTCAGAAGGCCGAATTCACCAAGTCGGGCCGTAACAGCGCGATCATGAAGACCAAGCTGAAAAACCTGCTGACCGGCTACAAGACCGAGATCGTCTACAGCGCTGACGACAAGCTGGAGGACGTGATTCTGGACCGTAAGGAAGCCACCCTGTCTTTCATCAGCGGTGACACCTACACGTTCATGGACACCACCGACTACACCATGTACGAGTTGAACGCTGAAGACATCGAAGCCGTTCTGCCTTTCGTTGAAGAAGGCATGACCGACGTCTGCGAAGCCGTGTTCTTCGAAGAACGTCTCGTGTCCGTAGAGCTGCCGACCACCATCGTACGCGTCGTCGACTACACCGAAGGTTCCGCGCGTGGCGACACGTCGGGCAAGGTCATGAAGCCTGCCAAGCTGAGCAACGGTACTGAGCTGCAAGTGGCCGACTTCATCGAAATCGGTGACAAAATCGAGATCGACACTCGTGAAGGCGGTTCCTACAAAGGCCGTGCTAAATAAGCACTGCTGCTGTAACGCCAGATACGAAAAAGCCCGACCATCGAGTCGGGCTTTTTTGTGGGCGCCGGGTTTAGGGCCGCTGCTGCAGGGGCCAGCCGGCTTGCGTTCATCAAGACCGGGCTGACCCATGAGGGTCGAGCCGGTGCGATTCACGCTGACTGCAAATGGACCTTCAACGCCCGCGCCGCCTGCTGGATGGCCGACCGTACTCGGGACTGACTGGCCACATTGAGCAGCCCGTAGTGTCGCCATGTTGCCGCCGACACGGTTACTCGCCACTGCAACCACGCTCCACCCACAGGGCAAGCAACGACCCCGCCATGATCTTGCCGGATATGTTCATCTCCAGCATTGCGGGAGGATCAGACAGTCACGTGCAGACGAACCTCAACGTTGCCACGGGTAGCGTTGGAGTAAGGGCAGACGTTGTGAGCCGCTTCGACCAGTGCTTGAGCATCAGCTTGCTCCAGGCCCGGCAGGTTCACGTGCAGGTCGATGTCCAGGCCGAAACCGCCGGGAATCTGACCAATGCCGACATGCGCCGTGATCGAGGTGTCTGCCGGGATGCTGCGCTTGCTCTGGCTGGCGACGAATTTCAGTGCGCCGATGAAACAGGCCGAATAACCGGCAGCGAACAGTTGTTCAGGGTTGGTGGCTTCACCACCTGCGCCACCCATTTCTTTTGGGGTGGCGAGTTTCACGTCGAGAATCTTGTCGCTGGAAACAGCACGGCCATCTCGGCCACCGGTGGCGGTTGCGACTGCGGTATAGAGCGCTTGCATGGTATTTCCTCGTTTGATGATGTGGTTCTGGAATAAATAATCAGCGCTAAAATTTAGTGCGCCAAACAGTTGAAGCGAAATGTACTGCGCTAATATCTTGCGCGCAAGTTAAATTTCAAAAGGCTTGAAGTCGGAGATCAAAAAAGCCGGCAACGCGCCGGCTTGGTAGGGAGAAGGGCGTGCTCAAAGACTGGCGTGCAGGTTGCCGCGCAAACTCAGAAGGCTCTTTTGTAAGGCTTGCAGCTGCTCGACCGTCATTCCGGTCGCTGCAAGGATGCACTGCGGGATGCTTTGGGCCTTCTTGTGCAAGGCTTTGCCTTGTTCGGTCAGGTGTAGCAGCACGACGCGCTCGTCCTCCTTGCTGCGGGTGCGGCGGATCAGGCCTTCGGTTTCCAGGCGCTTGAGCAGTGGCGTCAGGGAGCCGGGGTCCGTCAGCAGACGCGTGCTGACCTCTCCGACAGTCATACCTTCTTCTTCCCACAAGACCAGCATGGCCAGGTATTGCGGGTAGGTCAGGTTCAGTTCCTGAAGCAGTGGTTTGTAAACCTTGGTCATCATCAATGACGTCGAATACAGGGCAAAACACAACTGGTTATCCAGCAGCAGGTTTTCGCAGCTACCTGCGCCTGCAGTGATGGAGCTATCGACGGTGTTCATTGAAGCGTCCTCAGTAAAGCGGAATTCGCGATTAATTTAGTGTCCTTGCCTTTAATGCACCAGACAATTCAGCAATAGGCCCCTCGCGGTGCTCTCTGTCGATGAAGCAGGCGGGCCTGTGGACACGTTTCGTGAATCGACGAATCACGATTCGTTGTCTGTTATTGCTCCTTTGCAGATTTCCTCAATTGGCCTGACTGCGTAGCATGGGCGCAGGATCAAATAGAGGACCGCATGTGATCGTTGATGTCGTGATGTACTTGCTGCTGGGGGCTGCCATGGGCACCTTGGGCGGGCTGTTCGGAATTGGTGGCGGGCTGGTTGCGATCCCGGCATTGGGCGTGCTTTTCGGTCTGGACCAGCAACTGGCCCAAGGAACAGCGCTGCTGATGGTATTACCCAATGTTCTGTTGGCGCTATGGCGCTACCACCAGCGCAACCGGATTTCGGTGCGCAACGCGATGATGCTGATCGTGCCGAGCTTCGTGGCTTCCTGGCTGACCTCGATGTGGGCGGTGCGCGTCGAAGCCCAGAACATGCGCATTGGCTTCGTGGGTTTTCTGATCGTGCTGACATTGTTCAACCTGATCCAGATGTACTGGCATAAAGGCAATGCCGGCGCTGAGTTGCGTCACGGTAGATGGCTATGGGTCCTGGGACTGGGTTCGGGTATCACCGCGGGTCTGTTCGGCGTCGGTGGCGGCGTGATCGCGACACCGATTCTGACCGGCATCTTCGGCGCCACGCAAGTGGCTGCCCAGGGTCTGGCGCTGGCGTTGGCGGCGCCGGCCACGGTGATCACGCTAACCACTTACGCACTGCATGGCCACGTGAACTGGCTGATGGGCATCCCGCTGGCGATCGGGGGGCTGGCCAGCATCAGTTGGGGTGTCGCGCTGGCCCACAGTCTGCCGGAGCGTAGGCTGCGTTCGCTGTTCTGCGTGTTTCTGGTGTTCTGCGCGATCATGCTGTGCTTCAGGCTTTGATGCTGCCTAGCGCTTGAAACCCTCGGCAATGTGTTCTGCCAGGCATTCGGTGATCGGCGAAGGATTGTTTGGGTTGCGCAGCAGTACGATGCTCGCCGACGGCAACTGTGGCAGGCCCTCTGACTCACCCAGAACCCGCAGGTCCGAGGTTATCAGGCTTTCCAGTTGTGCGGTCACCGCCAGCCCTGCGCTGACCACGGCCATGATCGCCGACAGGCTGGCGCTGGTGTACGCCACTCGATAATCACGCCCTGACGCGTCCAGCGCGTGGGTGGCCCATAACCGGCAAAAACAATCGTTATTGAACATCGCCAGAGGAACTGGCGTCTGTTCATGTGGGCAAAATCCCACGGCCTCGGCCCATACGAAGCGCTCCTGACGCAGGATCTGTCCGATTTCCATGCCCGGCTCGCGAGTGATGATACTCAGGTCCAGATCCTGGCGCAGCAGCAACTGCGCGGACGATTCGCAATGCACTTCCACCTGGATCAATGGATAGACCTGAGAGAAACGCGACAGGATGTCCGGCAGAAAACGCATGACGTAATCGTCCGGCGTGCCGATCTTCACCGTGCCGACCATATGGGGCTCGCGCAGGGTATTGAACACCTCACTGTGCAGCTTGAGGATGCGCCGGGCATAACCCAACAGCACTTGTCCCTCGGCAGTCAGGTTCAAGACCCGGCCTTGCCTTTGGAACAACGGGCGTTGCACCACGTCGTCTTCCAGCCGCTTCATCTGCATGCTGACCGCAGACTGCGTACGGTTGACCACCTCGCCTGCCCTGGTGAATCCACCTTGGTCGGCGATTGCGACAAAGGTGCGCAACAGTTCGCTGTCGATACTCGGGTAAGTGGCCATCGCATCAATCTCCTAGATGCATTCCATAAGAAACATTCGTTGGATTGATCTTAAGCCCGGGTAGAGAATCGCGCCATCCCACATGGAGGGCGCATGATGAAAAATCAAAAAGGCTTTGTATGGGGGCTGAACCCCCTGTCCCGCTACGCTTTTCCAAAGCGCGCGTTGGCTGCGTTAACCCGGCAGATAGCGCGTTGGCACAAGCTTTATCACCAGCGTGTGGAGCTGGCCAGCTTAAGCGACGACGCGCTCAAGGACATCGGGTTGAGCCGCGCCGACGTCTATGAAGAAACGGAGCGTCCTTTCTGGTACGACCCGATCAAGCGCTGACAGGACGCCGTGTGATCAGGTAGTTTTGCGCTTCGACCAGGAGGTCCTGATGCCCGCAGAACTCCCCATTCAACACACAATATCTATCAAGCAGGCCCGTCGTCTGGCGCTTTGCGCCCAGGGATTTCATGGCCGGCAGCCGCCTGCGAAGATTACATCCCGGCATGTCACGCAATTGATCGAGCGCTTGGGCGTGTTGCAGATCGATTCGGTCAACGCGCTGGTGCGCTCGCATTATCTGCCGCTGTATTCGCGCCTGGGCAACTACCCGCAAAAGTTGCTGGATCAGGCGGCCTGGAGTAAGGGGCGACAGCGCAAACTGTTCGAATACTGGGGGCATGAGGCATCGTTGTTGCCGATCGATTTATACCCGCTGATGCGTTGGCGCATGCAGCGAGCGTCCCAGGGCCAGGGCATTTATCAGCAGATGGCCAAATTCGGTCGCGAACAGCAACCGACCATTGCCCGCGTGCTGCGGGCAGTCCGTGAGCAAGGCGCGCTGGGCGCAGGCACCCTCAATACGCGGCAGGAGCGCGCGGGCCCCTGGTGGGATTGGAGCGCGGAGAAAATTGCGTTGGAATGGCTCTTTGCAGCCGGGGAATTGACAGTCGCCGGGCGTCGAGGGTTCGAGCGCCTGTATGACTTGCCGGAGCGGGTATTGCCAGCCGCCATCATCGATCACCCGCCGCTTGCTGAAGCCGATGCCCAGCGTGGTCTGCTGCTGCACGCGGTCAAGGCACTGGGCGTGGGCACTGAAAAGGACATTCGCGATTATTTTCGCCAGGATCCCGCACCGGCCAGGTCGGGCTTGGCTGAGTTGCTGGAGCAGGGGGCAATTCAACGTGTGCACGTGCAAGGCTGGAGGCAGCCTGCATACGTTTTGCCGGAATTCAAAGTGCCGCGCAACGTCACCGCCAGTGCCTTGCTGTCGCCGTTCGACTCACTGATCTGGGAGCGTGCGCGCACGGAGCGGTTGTTCGATTTTCGCTACCGGCTGGAAATCTACACCCCTGCCCACAAGCGTGTTTACGGTTATTACGTGCTGCCTTTTCTGCATCACGAGCGCATAGCCGCGCGTATCGATCTGCGTGCGGAACGGACAGCGGGGCGGCTGGCGGTGCATGCCGTACACGAAGAACAGCCGGGGCTGGATGAGGAGGGCATGTACGCGCTGGCCGCAAACGTGCGCCAACTCGCGGACTGGTTGGGCTTGCCTGAGGTGCTGATCAACTGCCAGCGTGTCAGCGGGGCAAGGTTACGAACGGCGTTCGTAAGTGCGGGGTTACAGCTTCTGTGATTGCCCTGCCACGTCATGGGCTGCCACTGATGCACATGCGCTTGCCCGCGATAAGTCGTTGCAGTCGACAGTCATCGCTCGGCTGACACGATGTTCGCGGGCAAGCGTTGCTACCGTTTTTTAGCGGCGCACTTGCTTCAACGTTTCGGCGATCAAAAACGCCAGCTCCAGCGACTGATCTGCGTTCATCCGTGGATCACAATGGGTGTGGTAGCGGTCCGACAAGCCGTCTTCGGTGATCGGACGCGCGCCGCCGATACACTCGGTGACATTCTGCCCGGTCATTTCGATGTGAATGCCGCCAGCGTATGTGCCTTCTGCCCGATGGACCTGGAAGAACTGCTTCACTTCGCCAAGAATCTGCGCGAAGTCGCGGGTCTTATAGCCACTGCTGGCCTTGATCGTGTTGCCATGCATCGGGTCGGAGCTCCACAACACCTTCTTGCCTTCGCGCTCTACCGCCCGAATCAGGCCGGGCAGGTGATCACCGACCTTGTTCGCCCCCATCCGGGCGATCAGGTTCAAGCGCCCAGGGTCGTTGTCCGGGTTAAGGATATCGATCAGGCGAATCAGGTCGTCGGTATTCATACTCGGACCAACTTTCACGCCGATCGGGTTTTTCACCCCGCGCAGAAACTCGACATGCGCGCCGTCCAGTTGACGTGTGCGGTCGCCGATCCAGAGCATGTGCGCCGAGCAGTCGTAGAAATCGTTGGTCAGGCTGTCACGGCGCACGAAGGCTTCTTCGTAATTGAGCAGCAAGGCCTCGTGTGCGGTGAAGAAGCTGGTTTCGCGCAGTTGCGGCGAGGTGTCCATGCCGCAGGCGCGCATGAATGCCAGGGTTTCATCGATGCGATTGGCCAGTTGACTGTACTTGTCCGACAGCGCGGAGCCTGCGATGAAGTCCAGGTTCCACTGATGCACCTGGTGCAGATCGGCAAAGCCGCCCTGCGCGAATGCGCGCAGCAGATTCAGTGTCGCTGTGGACTGGTGGTAGGCCTGCAATAGGCGGTCCGGGTCCGGTACACGGCTTTTCTCGTCAAAACCGATACCGTTGATGATGTCGCCGCGGTAGGCGGGCAAGGTCACCCCGTCCACGGTCTCGTCGTTCGAAGAGCGAGGTTTGGCGAATTGACCGGCCATGCGCCCGACCTTGACCACCGGGCAGCCTGCGGCGAAGGTCATGACGATCGCCATCTGCAGCAGCACCTTGAAGGTGTCGCGAATTTTCGCGGCGGAGAACTCGAAGAAGCTCTCGGCGCAATCGCCGCCTTGCAGCAGAAACGCGCGACCCTCGGTGACCTCGGCAAACTGGCGACGCAACTCCCGCGCTTCACCGGCGAACACCAGTGGCGGATAACCGGCCAGCGTCTGCTCGACACGCCGCACATGCGCGGCGTCAGGGTATCGGGGTTGTTGCTGTATGGGCAGGCTCCGCCAGCTGTCGGGGCTCCAGGTTTGGCTCATGGTGAACTCTGTGTGAACGCGATCGGGCGGCCATGGTAGCAGTTCATTTCGATAATTTGCGTGACCTGCGGGGGGCGCCTGGCCGACAATCCGCGTTTCCCGAAGTGGACCTGCATGTGCTCGATGCCACTGAGCTACTCCGCAACGCAGGCTATTGTGGCAGCGAATTCATTCGCGATTGGCCGGCAGGCAATGCCTCATCATCGTCTGTAGAGCACTTCGCGATGAATTCGTCCTCTATAGCGTTAGCCCCAACAGCGAACAATGGCAAGAGAACAGCAATGACCGAGGAGCGTGTAGAGCGCGTGCTGGCTGAAGTTCACGATGACTTTGGCGTGATCCGCGTGCTGGAAGTGGAGGATTACCGCTTTCTTGAATTCGGCGATGCCATCGAGCAGAGCTGCACGTTCACCGCCGATCCAGCATGGCTGGAGTATGACTACACCCGCGCCATGCTGATCGGCGCGCTGTGCCATGAGGCACCGCAAAGCGCATTGTTCATGGGGCTGGGCGCTGGCACACTGACCCAGGCGTGCCTGAAGTTTCTGCCTCTGGATGACGTCGAAGCCATCGAACTGCGTGCGGACGTGCCACGTCTGGCCATGGAATACATGGGCCTGTCTGATGACCCGAGGCTGTACATCCGTATCGGCGACGCGCTGGATTTACTGCCGACGGCCGAAAGTGCCGACCTGATCTTCGTTGACCTTTATAACGATACCGGTCCGGCAGTGGGGCATCTGGCGTGGGGCTTTCTGGAAAAGTGCCAGCAGCGGCTGAACCCGGGCGGCTGGCTGATCATCAACCAATGGGCCTCGGACGACGGCAAACCACTGGGTGCAGCATTGCTGCGTGGCCTGTATCACCGCCACTATTGGGAGCTGCCGGTGAAGGAGGGCAACGTGATTCTCATCGTGCCTGCCGACCTGGACCAAATGCTCGACAAGGATGCGCTGATTGCGCGTGCTGAGGTCCTTGCGCCGCAATTGGGTTACTCGCTGTTGCCGCTGATCAGGGCTGTGCGTCCGGCGAGCTGAGCGGCGAGTTCAGCGCCCGCTGGTCTCATTGGACGAGCGTCCATAAGGACTCTTTAGATGAATCGTTTAAGCTCTGAGCGTCAGGCATACCGGGCTCCCGGAAACTGGCCAGCGGCACGGGTTTGCGCGAAGCCTGTGGCAGATGGCCGCAAGGTGTCCTTTAGCTGAAAAAAATCCTCACTTTTTTCAGCAATTCCGGTATAGTGCGCGCCGGCCTTTCATAGGGCCCTCGTCACGGTATGGGTTTGCGAAGCCTTCTTCACAAGCCGGTTCGGTTACGAACTACCCTTGACGATCCATTCATCAATACGTTTTCGCAAATCCCCGCCGACAAAGCAGCCAGGGTGACTCTAGGGTCTTACACGGCACGCGCAGCTTTGAAGCATGGGTCTTTGCGGATGCACTCAGAGGCAGACCCATGACCCAGGAAACCGGCGGCTTCGCCGCTTTTAATCTTAATCCGAATATTCTTGCTGCCGTCGCCGCGACGGGGTACGAAGAGCCTTCGGCTATTCAGCAGCAGTCGATCCCGATCATCATGGCTGGCCAGGACATGATCGGCCAGGCACAGACCGGTACCGGTAAAACCGCCGCGTTCGCCCTGCCAATCCTGCATCGCATCGACCCGGCCAAGCGCGAGCCGCAAGCCCTGATTCTGGCGCCAACCCGTGAGTTGGCGTTGCAAGTAGCAACCGCTTTCGAAACCTACGCCAAGCAAATGCCGGGCGTTACCGTCGTTGCGGTCTACGGCGGCGCGCCGATGGGCCCACAACTGAAAGCCATCCGTAACGGCGCTCAGATCGTCGTCGCTACCCCGGGCCGTCTGTGTGACCACCTGCGTCGTGACGAAAAAGTGCTGGCGACCGTGAACCACCTGGTTCTCGACGAAGCCGACGAAATGCTCAAACTCGGTTTCATGGACGATCTGGAAGTCATCTTCAAGGCACTGCCAGCAACCCGTCAGACCGTTTTGTTCTCGGCCACCCTGCCGCAGTCGATCCGGGCGATTGCCGAGCGCCATCTGCGTGATCCGCAGCACGTCAAGATCCAGACCAAGACTCAGACCGTCACTGCGATCGAGCAGGCTCACCTGCTGGTTCACGCTGACCAGAAGACTTCTGCCGTTCTGAGTCTGCTGGAAGTCGAAGATTTCGACGCCCTGATCATGTTCGTACGCACCAAGCAGGCCACTCTGGATCTGGCAAGCGCGCTGGAAGCCAAAGGCTACAAGGCCGCTGCGCTGAACGGCGACATCGCCCAGAACCAGCGTGAGCGCGTCATCGACTCGCTCAAGGACGGTCGTCTGGACATCGTTGTTGCGACCGACGTCGCTGCCCGTGGTCTGGACGTTCCGCGCATCACTCACGTTTTCAACGTGGACATGCCGTACGATCCTGAGTCCTACGTTCACCGTATTGGCCGTACCGGTCGTGCCGGTCGCGAAGGTCGTGCGTTGCTGCTGGTAACACCGCGTGAGCGCCGCATGCTGCAAGTGATCGAGCGTGTGACCGGTCAGAAGGTCGCCGAAGTTCGCCTGCCGGATTCGCAAGCGGTTCTCGATGCCCGCATCAAGAAACTGACCAACAGTCTGTCGCCGCTGGTTGCCGATGCTGAAGCGAGCCATGGTGAGTTGCTGGACCGTCTGACTGCTGACATCGGTTGCACCCCGCGTGCACTGGCTGCCGCGCTGCTGCGCAAGGCCACCAACGGTCAGGCACTGACCCTGGCTGCCATCGAGAAGGAACGTCCACTGGTGCCGAACAGCGCGCCGCGTGGCGATCGTGCTGATCGTCCATCGGGCGACCGTCCTGATCGTGGTGATCGTGAGCGTCGCGCACCGATGCCGCTGGCTGAAGGCCGCGCTCGCTGCCGTACTGCGTTGGGTGCCCGTGATGGCATCGCTGCCAAGAACCTGCTGGGCGCCATCCTCAACGAAGGCGGCCTGGCTCGCGAAGCCATCGGCCGCATCCAGGTACGTGACAGCTTCAGTCTTGTCGAGCTGCCGGAAGATGGCCTCGAGCGTCTGCTGGCCAAGCTGAAAGACACTCGCGTTGCCGGCAAGCAGCTTAAGCTGCGTCGTTATCGCGAAGACTGATCGGCAGCTGAGCTGATCGTCTGAATAAAAAATCCCCGACTGGTTCGGGGATTTTTTTTGGCTGGGATTTGGTTGCTTATCAAGCTACAAAACAGTCATGGACTTCCTATCTGCAAAGGCCACGTATTCGAGAGATTTTTTCCAGACTGCTCATGAAGCAGGATCGTTGGGGAGCCTTCTACGAAAAAGCGGCTACTCCTATTCCAAAGGATCTTTCAAGTCGTCATCAAACTTCACAGCCCTCTGCCGTCCTTCGGGATGGACCAGCGACACACTGGTTCGGGTTCGCTGGATTTCGTCCACGCTGCCCATGAGCCGCGGCACTCCTTGCCTCATCCAGCTTAGGGTCGGGGAAATTGCCGGGTGCATGAAACGTGGTCAACGATGCCGCTGTAACCCGATATCGCAGCGCTTCAAGCCGCTGGCAGAGGGCCTCTGAGCTTCACTCAACCAAATCGGTAAATATCCATCCCCAGTGCGCCCAGGGTGAAACCCTGGTGTGCCACGCTGAATTTACCCCCTGCGCCGCGGGCGAAATACAGCGGCAGCAGATGCTCGTCGGAAGGATGGTTGCGTGCGGCACTTGGCGCTTGGCGGCGATAGTCGTGCAGCGCGTCCTCATCGTCGGCGGCGAGGTGTTCGACCATCCAGTCGCGGAAAGCCAACGCCCACGGCTCGACGCTTTCCGGCCCGGCGTGCCAGTCCAGCTCACGCAGGTTGTGGGTGATACTGCCGGAGCCGATGATCAGCACGTCTTCCTTACGCAAGCTGCGCAGGGCCTGGCCTACACGTGTCTGCAAGGCAGGGCCCATGCGCGAAGGCAGTGAAATCTGTACGACTGGAATATCGGCATTGGGGTACATCAAGGAAAGCGGCACCCAAACCCCGTGGTCGAAAGGCCGGCGGCCATCCATGCGGGCGGGCAGGTCGGCGGCTGCAAGCATTTCCATTACACGCCGTGTCATTTCCGGTTCGCCCGGCGCAGGGTATTGGACAGCAAACAGCGCCGCAGGAAAGCCGCCGAAGTCGTGCCAGGTTTCCGGCTGTGGGTTGCCGTTGACCAGCAGGTCGTTACTTTCCCAGTGCGCCGAAACGATCACGATGGCCTTCGGCCGCGGCAGTTCTGCCGCCAGATGTGCCAGTGCCGGGCCGCTCGGGCCGGGTTCCAGCGCGAGCATCGGTGAGCCATGAGATATGAACAGGCTGGGGAACATGTTGGTTGTCCTGAGCATTAAGATACGGGTCATGATCAGTCAGATCATCAATCGCAATCTAATATAAGTTTTCGTGCCCTTTGATCGAAGAATCAGGAGTTTTTATGGAGCCAGAGTTTTGGCATGAACGCTGGGCGATCAATCAGATTGGCTTCAATCAATCAGAGGTGAGTCCGTATCTGATGGCGCTGTGGCCCGAGTTGAAGGTGCAACCGGGTGCGCGGGTGTTCGTACCTTTGTGCGGCAAAACCATCGACCTGCACTGGCTTCTGCGTCAAGGTCTGCAGGTGGTGGGCGTTGAGCTTTCAGAAAAAGCCGTCGCTGCGTGGTTTAGCGAAAGTGGCTTGACGCCCTCTATCGAGGAGCGTGGCAGCTTCAACGTCTACCGCCACGAGGCCTGCGAGATCTGGTGTGGTGATTTTTTCGCGCTCAAGGCCCGCGACATTGGTGAATGTAGCGCTTTCTATGATCGGGCGGCGCTGATCGCATTGCCTGCGCAGATGCGCTGGCAGTATGTCGGACAGATCAATCGGTTAATGGCCAAGGACGCTTGCGGTCTGTTGATCACGCTGGAGTACGAACAAATGCAGGTCGCCGGGCCGCCTTTTTCAGTGGATGAAAATGAGGTACAGCAGTTGTTGTCTGTGCAGTGGCGACTGAAAAAAGTGAGTGAGTGGGACGTGCTTGAGCAGAGCGAGAAATTCAAAAAGGCTGGCGCTGCACGTCTGATAGAGGGCGCTTATCGTATGTATCGACGTTGACTTCGATCCTGGAGGTCGCTTTCACTAGAAAGATCGATCAGCCATCGATCAATGTTTTCAGACAAAAGAAAAGGGCGACTGATGTCACCCTCTTTTTAACCCCTTCCAGAATCAGCCGCGACGGCGCAGAGCGTCGATACGGTCTTCAAGTGCCGGATGGCTCATGAATAGACCGGCCAGGCCATGCTTCAAGCCGCCGTTGATGCCGAACGCGGTAAGGCTCTCGGGCATCTGCACCGGGACGCCCTGTTCCGAGCGCAGGCGTTGCAGGGCGCTGATCATCGCCCCGGTGCCCGCCAGACGGGCACCGGCATCGTCGGCACGGTATTCGCGTTTGCGCGAGAACCACATGACGATGGCGCTGGCCAGGAAGCCCAGTACGATTTCGGCAAAAATGGTCGCGATGTAGAACGCGATACCACGGCCTTCTTCGTTCTTGAAGATAACCTTGTCGACGAAGTTGCCGATGATCCGTGCGAAGAACATGACGAAGGTGTTGACCACGCCTTGTACCAGGGCCAGGGTCACCATGTCGCCGTTGGAAACATGCCCGATCTCGTGGGCCAGCACGGCTTTCACTTCGTCAGGCGAGAAACGCTCAAGCAGGCCCTGACTGACAGCCACCAGCGCGTCGTTCTTGTTCCATCCCGTAGCGAAGGCGTTAGCCTCGTACGCGGGGAAGATTCCGACTTCCGGCATCTTGATGCCAGCATCGCGCGACAGTTGTTCTACGGTCTGCAACAGCCACTGTTCATGGCGGGTGCGCGGTTGAGTGATGATCTGGGTACCGGTGCTCATCTTCGCCATCCACTTGGAGATGAACAACGAGAACAGTGAGCCGGCGAAACCAAATATGGCGCAGAAAATCAGCAGCTGATTGAGGTCGAGGTCGACCCCATTGGCCGCCATGAACCCATTGAAGCCGAACAGGCTCAGGGTAATGCTGGCAATCAGCACGACCGCAAGGTTAGTGGCCAAAAACAGCAAGATGCGCATCATGGTCTGGAATCTCTCCTCGTGAAGAATGTGTAACGTGTTGCGGGGTATATAAGGGGATGCCGCTGGGTATTCAACCGGGCGACTATTTCAAACTGTGTCGTGTGGTGCTGGCAGAGTAATTACGGGCTATTGGATCGGGACTGGGACGGTAGGAGCTGGCTTGTTGTGGGCCGGCTCCTACAACAGCAGCATCACTGCTTATACGACTTTAGAAAGTTGCCGATCCGGCCGATCGCCTGTTCCAGATCATCCACACGCGGCAAAGTGACCACGCGGAAATGGTCCGGCCATGGCCAGTTGAAGGCGGTGCCCTGGACAATCAGCAGCTTTTCCGAAAGCAACAGATCCAGCGCGAACTTCTCGTCGTTGTGGATCGGACAGACTTTCGGATCGATCCGCGGGAATGCGTAGAGCGCACCCATCGGCTTCACGCAACTGACGCCGGGAATGTCGTTGAGCAGCTCCCAGGTCCGGTTACGCTGCTCCAGCAGGCGTCCGGGTGGCAGGATCAAGTCGTTGATGCTCTGATAGCCGCCCAGCGCAGTCTGAATCGCGTGCTGGCTCGGCACATTCGCGCACAACCGCATGTTGGCCAGAATGTCGATGCCTTCGATATAGCTCTGGGCATTGTGTTTCGGGCCGGAAATGGCAATCCAGCCGGAGCGGAAGCCCGCCACCCGGTAGGATTTGGAGAGGCCGTTGAAAGTCAGGCACAACAGGTCCGGCGCCAGTGAAGCGGTGCAGATATGCACGGCATCGTCGTACAGGATCTTGTCGTAGATCTCGTCGGAGAACACCACCAGATTATGCTGGCGAGCGATCTCCAGCATGCCCATCAGCACTTCTCCGGAGTACACGGCGCCGGTCGGGTTGTTGGGGTTGATGATCACCATGGCCTTGGTATTGGGCGTTATCTTGGCCTTGATATCGTCCAGATCCGGCCACCAGTTAGCCTGTTCGTCGCACAGGTAATGCACCGGGCTGCCACCGGACAACGCCACAGCGGCGGTCCACAGTGGATAATCCGGCGCTGGCACCAGCACTTCGTCACCGTTGTTGAGCAACGCCTGCATCGACATCACGATCAGCTCGGAGACGCCATTGCCCAGGTAGATGTCTTCGATACCGACGCCTTCGACCTGTTTCTGCTGGTAGTACTGCATCACTGCCTTGCGAGCGCTGAACAGACCTTTGGAGTCACTGTAGCCCTGAGCGGTCGGCAGGTTGCGGATCACATCCTGCAGGATTTCGTCCGGCGCCTCGAAACCAAAGGGTGCCGGGTTGCCGATGTTCAGCTTGAGGATGCGATGGCCTTCCTCCTCCAGACGCTTGGCGTGCTTGAGCACGGGCCCGCGAATGTCGTAGCAGACGTTGGCGAGCTTGTTCGATTTGCTGAACTGCATGGTGATTGATCCTGAAAATGGACGATCCGCTGTGCGCTGAAAAAGTCGGACCGCTGAGCACGACGCCATCAAAATGAATTTGTATGCCTGGAAGGCCGGTGACAGACTGGCGTCTAACGAAGGCGCAATCATACGTGCCGCCCGATCCGTGGAAAAGACACAGTTCGGGCTTTTTCAGTTGTGGAGGTGTACCCGTGGAAAAGCTGGAAAAACCCCTCGAAGAATGGAAACAGATGCTCGATCCGGAGCAGTACAACGTCTGCCGCCTCAAAGCCACTGAACGGCCCTTCACCGGCAAGTACAACAGCACCAGGACTGCGGGTGTTTATCACTGCATCTGCTGCAATGAAGCATTGTTCGATTCCACTACCAAGTTCGATTCAGGCTGCGGCTGGCCAAGCTTCTATGCGCCTATCGAGGGCGGTGCAGTGGTGGAGGTGCGGGACGTCAGTCATGGCATGATCCGTACCGAAGTCGTTTGCTCAAAATGCGACGCGCATCTGGGCCATGTGTTTCCCGACGGTCCAAAGCCGACCGGCCTGCGCTATTGCATTAACTCGGTGTGTCTGGACCTGGTGCCCCGCCAGATCTGATGCCCGGATATCACTGCGCATAATTGGATGGCGCGCTAATCAAGGGCGCGCTAATTGGGCAACTTGACCCTTCCCGAGGCATCGCCATGAGCGAAGATTTGCTGAATATCCCGGTGCAGACCATCAAAGGCGAGCAAAAGACGCTCGCGGAGTACGCGGGCAAGGCCGTGCTGGTGGTCAACACTGCCAGCAAGTGCGGTTTCACGCCCCAGTACAAAGGGCTGGAAGCGTTGTGGCAGAGCTACAAGGATCGTGGCCTCGTGATTTTAGGTTTCCCGTGCAACCAGTTTGGCAAGCAGGAGCCAAGTAATGAAGGCGCTATTTCGGAATTTTGCGAGCTGAATTACGGGGTAAGTTTTCCATTATTCAAGAAGGTCGATGTCAACGGCGATCAGGCCCATCCATTGTTCGTGCAGTTGAAGAGGCAGGCACCGGGCTTGCTGGGTTCTGAAAGCATCAAGTGGAACTTCACCAAATTCCTCGTTGGCCGGGACGGCAAGCTGGTGAAGCGCTATGCGCCGCTGACCAAACCGCAAGCGTTGACATCGGACATCGAAGCCTTGCTCAGGTAAGAGCAGTGGCGCGCGACCCGCAAGGGCGCGCCGACTGTCAGCTTGCACTCTATGGCTTGATGCTTGGCCCGGCAGCCCACTGATCCAGCAGGCTGACCAGTTCCTCGCGATGAAAGGGTTTGGCCAGATAGTCGTTCATTCCCGCATTCTTGCAGCGTTCGCGTTCTTCGGGCATGGCATTGGCGGTCAGGGCAATGATGGCCAGGTTCGGCCATTTACCGGTCTGCCGAATCAGGCGTGTGGCCTCATAGCCATCCATCACAGGCATGTTGCAGTCCATCAGCACCAGATCAAATGGGTTGCGCTCCAATTGTTGCAGCGCTTCACCGCCATGGCTGGTGACCACCACTTCGCAACCCAGCTTGCTGAGCATGCCTTTGGCCACCAGCTGGTTCACCGGGTTGTCTTCGACCAGCAGAATGCGTGCGCGATGGGCCACCGGTTCCGGGCTCGGCAAGTGTTCACCCTCAAGCGCTCCATCAACGCGCAACACACGCTCAAGGGCCTGATGCAGAACATTGCGCGACAACGGCCGGGCCTGCTGCTGTAGCGGCGCCAATGCCACCACCTGTTCGCCGGGCATGAAATTACCGTAAGCGGTGACCAGCAGGATGGGAATGCGCGTGCCCGGGCGGATGCCTGCCAGGCATTCCGGGCAGTCGCTGATCAGCAGGTCGTATGCCTCCGGTTGCGGGTCATCAGCCGAAAAAGGCCAGTAGTCGATGCCCCATTCCGGGAGCAGGCGACTCAACAACTCCGTCAGGCCGCTGTCCTTGGCGCTTGCCACCACCACACGGCCCGTCAGCGCCGGCCAGACGGGCGCCGACGTATGGGCCGGCAGCGGCAGGTCGGTGTAAAAGCGGCTGCCCACCCCTGCTATGGACTCGATGTTCAACTGCCCATTCATGGCATTGCACAGGTTGTGCGTGAGTGTCAGCCCTAGTCCGGTGCCGCCGTATTGGCGCGTGATGGCCGCTTCGGCCTGGGTAAATGGCTGGAAGATTTTCGCCTGTGCCTCCTGCGCGATCCCTATGCCGGTGTCGCAGACCTCGATGCGCACCCTCCCGTTGAGCTGACTAAGTCGAATGTCGACACGTCCGGCCCGGGTGAATTTGAGCGCGTTGGACAACAGGTTGCTGACGATCTGCCGAACCCGGGTAGGGTCGCCCAGCACCAGGGAAGGGAAGCGCGGATCGATCAGGCAGGTCAGCTCGACACTGGGGGCGGTGTTCTGCGATAACAGATTGGCAGTGTCCTCGACCAAGGTGGCGAGATCGAATGCAATACGCTCCAACTCCAGGTGCCCGGCGTCGAATTTCGACAGGTCCAGGATGTCGTTAAGCAATTCCACCAGCACCTTGCCCGAGTCATGAGCGATAGCCAGTTGCTGGCGCTGTTCGGCGCTCAGCGGACCATCGAGCGACAGCGCCAACATGCCCAGCAGCCCGTTGAGCGGTGTACGGATCTCATGACTCATGTGCGCCAGAAACGCCGAACGGGCATTGGCCATGTCCAGCGCCGTGCTGCGGGCAATTTCCAGTTCCTTATTGGACTGGCTGAGGCGGGCGTTGCTGGCCTTGAGCTCCTGAGTGCGGGCAGACACCACGTTTTCCAGTTCGTTGAGGTGTTCGGTCAGGCGGTTTTCAGCGTCGCGGCGGCGACCGAATTCATGGGCGACGTTATCGAACTGCTGGTTGGTGACCTGCACCAGCACGCCGATCTCGTCGTTTTCATGACCGGGCGGGCAGGGCAGCGGGGTTTGTGTGGGGCTGCGCGAGTCGCGACTGGACAATGCCCTAATCACGCCGGTCAGGGGCTTGGTCAGCGTCAGATAAAACAGGCCCATGAGAATGCCGGCGAATACCAGGCTGCGAATGAAGCCGTTGATCAGAGTGATTTCCGCCCGCTGCAGGAAGTGACTGCCGAAGGCAAAGGTGTCCACGTCCAGTTGCAGCGTGCCAATCGTTTCATTGGGTCTGTGGTCCAGGTACAAGACGTCTTCGAACTGACGACTGGTGCCGAACAGCGAGTCGCTAAGCATACGATACGAACTGGTGGTGAGCGGCCGTGATACGGCTGCCAGCTGTACATTGTTGTTGTCGATCAGGCGCGCGCCGACCACGGCGGGAGAGTGCAGCAGGCCGGAAGTCAGCTCTTGCGCGAGTTCTGCATCAATGTTGTAGGCGATACGCGAAGCGGGGTTGTGACTGATTTGCAGCAATGAGCGAATTTCACGATCGATGGAGGCGTTTTCGCTGGCATAATCGATCGCAATTTGCGCCAGGCTGAACAGGGTTCCCAGCAGGAAACCAAGCAGAACCGTCAGACGGGCCTGTTTGTACGACAGTCGGTGGGGGATTCGTATATCCATAAGGGCGCTTGATCCGTCGGGCACTTGCACTTCTTGTGTCCATTGCGGGCCAAGCATAGCCGATCGCACACCGGCTTTAACCAGTTAAATCAGGGAGAAATCGTGGATTCTCGATTGAACGCATTTCTGGAGCGCGCCGAATCGGTTCTGGCGCGACTTGAGCCCCTTTTGCCCGCTCTGCGTGAGCCGGTGAACTGGGATAAATCACTGGCCGCGCGTTGGGTGCACGAGGGGCGTACCGGCTATCTGATGCCGCTGGAGGTCACGTTGGACATGCGCCTGTCCGACCTGATAGGCGTTGATCAACAGCGCGCGCAACTGGGTCGCAATACCCAGCAGTTCATCGACGGCTTGCCCGCCAATCATGCCTTGCTCTGGGGCTCGCGCGGCACCGGCAAATCGTCGCTGGTTCGCGCGCTGCTGGCCGAGCACGCCAAGGCCGGTTTGCGTCTGATCGAGATCGAACGCGATCATCTGGGCGACTTGCCCCGGGTGGTCGAGCAGCTGCAGAAGTTGCCGCAACGCTTCGTGCTGTTCTGCGACGACCTGTCGTTCGATTCCGGTGAAGGGGATTACCGTGTACTCAAAAGCGTGCTCGACGGCTCGCTGGAGCAGGCCCCGGACAACGTGCTGCTGTACGCCACATCCAACCGCCGCCACCTGGTACCCGAGAAAGAAAGCGATAACGCTCACTGGCAGCGCGGTGAAGACGGCGAAATTCATCCAAGTGAGGCGGTCGAGGACAAGATTGCCCTGTCCGACCGTTTCGGCCTGTGGCTGTCTTTCTATCCATTCACTCAGGAACATTTTCTGAACGTGGTGGAGCACTGGATCGGCGAATTGGCCGCCAAAGCCGGTTTGCAATGGCAGCGTGACCATGAACTCGACATCCTCGCCATACGCTGGGCGACAGGACGCGGCAACCGTAATGGTCGTTGTGCCTATCAGTTCGCCCGTTATTGGGTAGGTTTGAAAATGCTGGAGCAACATTCATGATCGATTTGAAAGCAGCAGGCGCGGGGCTTGATGGCTACCGCCTGCTGGCTGCACAGCTGGAGTCTTTGCTGGCCGATGAGCGTGATTTCATCGCCAACGCTGCGCAGTTTTCTGCGTTTCTCTATACCCAGCTCGATGATCTGAACTGGGCCGGCTTTTATCTGAACCGCGACGAAGAACTGGTCCTGGGGCCGTTTCAGGGGCAGATAGCCTGCGTGCGGATTCCATTCGGCCGAGGCGTCTGCGGCGCTGCGGCGCAAAGCCGTGAAACCCGGCGTGTAATGGACGTGCATGAGTTTCCCGGGCATATCGCTTGCGACAGTGCGTCGAACAGCGAACTGGTCGTGCCGTTGGTCAAGGACGGGAAGTTGATCGGTGTGCTGGACCTGGACAGTCCAAGTCTCGGGCGTTTCAGCGAGGCGGATCAGGCAGGGATTGAGGCCCTGGCAGCGATTTTTCTAGCGGCCAGCGATTGCTGATACAAGATGATGACCTGCAGCAGCTTTGGCAGCAGCAGGTTTCAAGTGTCAGCGGTGGTGCAAGTGTGCCTGCTGATGGACATGAGTGACAGCCGCTGATTACGTGGCGGTGGTTCTGGGTCATTCGTAAGCAAGCTCAACACAGACCCACCGCTGAACCCATCAGTCGTAGATGGCTTTCTTCTTCCATTCGGCGTCCGCTTCGACTTCCTTCAAGCCTTCGGTCAACTCGTTATTGTCCTCTTCGGTCGGGGCGATGGTGTCGAGCACCATGCCATTGGCTCGCGCCAGTTGACGTTCCATCGCCTGCAAGTGGGTTTTCCATGGTGCGGGTTCGGCTTGGTTTTTCAGGTACTGCACACCACGTTCGAACGCCAGACGTGCCTGGCCAGGCTGTTCCTGGTTCAGCGCCTGCTGCCCCAGGTTGTTGAAAAACTCAATGTGCAGCAAGACGAGGAGGTTGCGGATTTCGCGAATCCACTGCTTTGCTTCGGCCGTCTGCAGAAAACCGTCGTGGGCTGCACGGGTAACCTGTCCATGCATGGCTTCCAGAAGAAAGCGCACATCCTTGGCCTTGGCTTCGGTCTGTATCGGACTGACCGGGTTGCTGATCGTGATGTTGTCGCCTTGAGCAACCAGCGCGTCGAGTTCAGCCTGGCGTTCCTGAATGGCCGGGTTGCTTCGTTTCTCCAGCGCCAAAAGGCGTCTGATCACATTGAGCTCCAGGCGTACCAGCAGCAGCTTCAGGGCTGGCGTCATCAACTGGCCGGGAAAGGTTTCGGACAATTCGCTGCAGCGACGAAAGCGATCATTGAGCTCGACCAGGGCGCGCGCGCGCTCGACCTTATTGTTCTCGGCAACGTGATTCAGATAGCCGATTGCGATCAGGAGTACGATGCCTGCTACAACCAACAGGGTGATAATGAGTGGGGTCACCGTACAAACCTCGATCAGTTAATTTTGCGCCGAGTGTAGTGGCTATGCACTAGCACGGGAAGAGCGCTGGCCGCGCTACTCTATATAGATGCGCATTCGGGTACACCGTATATCGGCCGTCTACTGCCGAAATAGAGGGCGAAGTCATTGATTTGAATAAATTTTCATTCGGGGGTTGACGACCCCCTAAACCATCCATAGAATGCGCGCCACTTGCAGCGTAAAGCACACCGCGAAGCGTAGCAGGAAGTGAATGTTGTAGCGTGTCCCCTTCGTCTAGTGGCCTAGGACACCGCCCTTTCACGGCGGTAACAGGGGTTCGAGTCCCCTAGGGGACGCCATTGCGGGAATAGCTCAGTTGGTAGAGCACGACCTTGCCAAGGTCGGGGTCGCGAGTTCGAGTCTCGTTTCCCGCTCCAATTTTAAGCAGCTTTGCTCATGGGTTTTGACCTGAAGTGAGGCTGAGTGAAACCAGGAAGCGTCTTTGGATGTGTTTCTGGAACTGAATCACACACCATTGTGTTTCAGGCAGTGTCCCCTTCGTCTAGTGGCCTAGGACACCGCCCTTTCACGGCGGTAACAGGGGTTCGAGTCCCCTAGGGGACGCCATATTGCGGGAATAGCTCAGTTGGTAGAGCACGACCTTGCCAAGGTCGGGGTCGCGAGTTCGAGTCTCGTTTCCCGCTCCAAATTTTGATTTACAGCGTTTTATTGAGATCTGTAAATCACTGAAAAAGGACCTTCGGGTCCTTTTTTCGTTTCCGACGACTTTGCCGACATCCCTTCAAGCTTCTCAAGCCGATTTTTTCGAGCCTGTCGAATCCGATAGGTTATGCATCGCATCTTTATCTCACGTTCAAAAGCCCTGCATAGCGCCATCAGTCTTGCTGGTCCACAGCTGAAAAGACTGCTTGGGCCAGCTTCTGCAGATATTGCGCTGCGCTGCGTCAAAGCGTGTTTTCAGCACGCGGTATCGGGTGTAGCGACGTGAGCAGAGCTCCTATACGCCGCAACGGCAAAGGCTTTTTAAAAAGAGCGTGGACTCGGGATGTAACACTAATTAGAATCAGTCTCATTTGGCGCACCTTCAGCTCAAGGCTTTTTGACATGATTGAAGCAGAGACGCTACCGCAGCAGGCTTTGCATACCCTATACCGCGATCATCATGGCTGGCTGGAAAGCTGGCTGCGCAGACGCATGGGTAATGCTTGGGATGCTGCGGACCTGAGTCAGGATACCTTCCTGCGGGTGCTGTCCAGTTCCCAGCAAATCGCCGATATGCAGGAGCCGCGTGCGTATCTGTTGACCGTGGGCAAACGCCTGCTCAGCAATTTCTACACGCGCCGCAGCCTCGAACAGGCTTACCTGGAGGCGCTCGCGCAGTTGCCTGAAGAAAGTGTGCCGTCTCCCGAACAGCGCTGGTTGCTGCTGGAAACCTTGCAGGCGCTGGATGAGTTGCTCGATGGCTTGGCGGCGGTAGTGCGCCGCGCGTTTCTCTGGAGTCAGCTCGAGGGGCTGGGGTACCGGGAGATCGCAGAGCGCCTGAATGTTTCCGAACGCACCGTCAAACGCTACATGGCCCAAGCCTACGAACACTGTCTGTTGGTGGACTGGTGATTCGTTCGGCGCCTTCGTCCGAAGAACGCGAAGTTGTACGCAGGGCTGCACAGTGGCTGGCCCTTCTGGAATCTGGCGACGCCAGCGAAGAAGATCACGCCAGTCTGCAACGCTGGCGCGACAGCTGTGGCAGTCATGAGCGAGCCTGGCAAAAGGCACAACAGCTGCGCCAGCGTTTTTTCGGTCTGCCCACCAAGCTGGCGCTCGCCACCCTGGATCGCCCTGACAAAGCACGACGCGCGATGCTTAAAAGGGCGCTTGGGGCAGTAACGCTGATCCCGGCTGCCTGGCTGCTGGGGCGCCAGTTGCCACTGGATGTCTGGCGTGCTGATTTGCAAACCGCCGTCGGCGGGCACAAGCGCCTGATGCTGGTCGATGGCAGTACCTTGCAACTGAACACCGACAGCGCCGTGAATGTCGATCTGAGTGCGCGTCGGGTCACCCTTGTGCGCGGCGAACTGGCGCTCAAGGTGCCTGGCAGCGCGCCGTTGACCATTGATGCTCCTTACGGCCGCATCGTGGTCAGTCAGAGTGAAGTTTGTGTCCGCCTTAACGAGGGCGACTGTCATGTGTCGGTGGTCAGCGGCACCGTGCAGCTTTATCCCTTGCAGGGGGCTGCACTGGCGCTGCATGCGCAACAGCAGGTCAGCCTCAAGCGCAGCGGCGCTGGGCTGGTCAGCGCGTTCGACGCTTTACTGCCTGGATGGCGCGACGATGTGCTGACAGCACAGAACCAGTCGCTGGGCGATTTCCTGCGCGAGCTTGGCCGATACCGTCCGGGCGTATTGCGTTGGGAGCCGGCGCTTGAAAACCTGCGCGTGACGGGCAGCTTCAGGCTCGACAATACCGACCGCGTGCTCTCATTGCTGACTGCCAGTCTGCCGGTGGCTGTACAGATGCGGACTCGTTACTGGGTCACGCTGGTGCCACGAAATAACCTTTCCACAAAAAACAGTGCGTGAGGCTGTCCCTTTTTTTTGTCTCGCTGGTCATTCCAGGTAAGTGCACAAAAAAATACGAGAGCTTTCCTCTATGTCCGCAGTGTCTTCCTTTCGTTTGCGTCCGCTTTTGCATTTCGGCCTTTTGCTGACCTTGAGTTCCAGCCCGTTTTTTGTCTCCACCAGTTGGGCCGAAACCTCGGGCAGACGTGCCTATGAAGTCCCGGCCGGCAGCCTGAGCGCGGCGCTTACCCGATTTGCCGGTCAGGCCGGGGTCAACCTGTCGGTAGATCCGGCGCTGGTGAACGGTCGAAACAGTTCTGGCCTGTCAGGCGAGTTTGCGGTCGAGGAAGGTTTTACGCGCTTGCTGCAAGGTTCCGGTCTGCAATTGATGTCCGTCGGCGACCAGGCCTATACGCTGGTCCCGGTCCCCGAGGGAGCAGGCTTACAGCTGGAGCCCACCTCGGTTGTCGGTGACAGCGGTTCCACGGACGGCCAGGCATACGCGGGCGGTCAGGTTGCGCGCAAAGGCTCGCAAGGGATGCTTGGCTCGCGGGACTTCATGGAAACGCCTTTCAGCATGACTACCTACACCCAGGAGGCGGTGAAAAACCTGCAGGCCCGTACCCTTGGCGACCTGGTTGCCAGCGATCCATCAGTACGTGCCACCAACCCGGCAGGGGGGCGTTACGAACAATTCACCATTCGCGGCTTCAGCCTGTTCAACAGTGACGTCTCCTACAACGGTCTGTACGGCATCCTGCCCACTTACACGATCGACATGGAAATGGCCGAGCGCGTGGATATCCTTAAAGGGCCGAACCAGTTGATCAACGGTATTTCGCCGCGCGGCAGTGTCGGCGGGGGGATCAACGTGGTCCCCAAGCGCGCAACGGATAAACCCATCACCGAGATCACCACCAGCTATGCCTCCAAAGGGCAAGTGGGTGCGGCGGTGGACGTGGCGCGTCGGTTCGGTGAGGACGACAAGTTCGGGATTCGTTTCAACGGCGTAAAGCAGTCCGGCGACACTGAATGGGATCACCAGAGCGTTGATCGTCAGATGGCCGTGCTGGGCCTGGATTTCCGTGGCGACCGACTGCGTCTGTCGACGGATGTCGGACACACCGAGCGCGACACCGATGCCCCGCAGGAGCGCGTGCAAGTCAGTAATAACGTAAAAGTGCCCCACGCCAACGACGTTCGTGACAACTATGCGCAGGCCTGGAGCAGGGCGCGCACCAAGGATACCTTCGGGGCGATAAATGCCGAATATGACCTCAGCGACTCGGTCATGCTGTACGGCGGGGTCGGTGCGCGCAAAAGCAACCATGACTTCCTTCGCCATGCGGTCTCGGTCAACAACAACGCGGGCGACTTCAGCGTCCAGCCACGCGATTTCACCCGTGACGAAAATGTCCGTACTACCACCGCCGGCATGCGCAGCTGGTTCCACACCGGGCCGGTCAGTCATGAGGTCAATCTGGCTGCCAGCTATTTCTACATGGATTTTGAAAACGGCGGAGCCCGCTATGCGTCCGCTCTCAGCAATCTCTATGACCCGGTCGATACGCCCACACCCACCAACCCCACGCGTGCCGACGCCAAGGTGTACACCGAGAACCGCTTTAGCGGCGTGGCACTGACCGACACGCTGGGATTTTTCGATGACCGTCTCCTGCTGACCCTTGGCGCTCGCTGGCAGCGGGTCAAGGTCGATGACTGGACCAACGACGTAAAAGGCGATACCGCTTACGACGAGGAGAAGGTCTCACCGTCGGGTGGCATTCTGTATAAGGTGACCGATGACCTGTCGGTGTACGCCAACTACATGGAAGGCCTGAGCCAGGGCAAGATCGCCCCGACGGCCTCGGTGAACGATGACCAGATATTTCCGCCTTTCATCAGCCGTCAGATCGAAGTCGGGGCCAAATATGACCTGGGACCCTTCGCCTTCACCGCCAGCGTATTCCGCATCAAGCAACCGGCCTACGAGATTATGACCTCGAAAGTCTTCGGCCCAAACGGCAAGCGTCGTAACGATGGCGTCGAGCTGACCCTGTTCGGCGAGCCACTCAAAGGCTTCCGCCTGATGGGCGGCGTGATGTACATCGACAGCGAACTGACCAACACCGCCAATGGCGCGTACGACGGCAACCGCGCACCTGCGACTCCCAGGTACAACGTCAACCTGGGCGCTGAATGGGACGTGCCTAACGTCAAGGGACTAACCCTGACCGGGCGGGGCATTTACACAGGTTCCCAGTATCTGGATCAGGCCAACAGCAAAAGCATCGATTCTTCCGAGCGGTTTGATGTGGGCGCACGGTATGCGTTCAAGGTCGATCAAAAGGACATCACCCTGCGGGCCAACGTCGAGAACGTGATGAACAAGTATTACTGGAGTTCGGCCGGCGCTTCGGATGACAGCGAGGCGGGTCTGTCCTTGTCGACGCCGCGCACCTATCTGCTTTCAGCCACCATCGGGTTTTAAGTCGACCGCCAAGCCCAGGAAAGGGCTCGCCGGTGTCGAACATGCGGCCAGTCCTTATCGAGGTGTAGTGTGTGCGTCCTACCGTAACTCAACTTGAATGCCGTGGATCAAGTGCCTGTTATTTAAGCAGCCGCTTGTATAACAGGTATCCATTAAAAAGCGCCGCGCAAAAATACTGGCACTTTGGAGTTATACCGATTTTATATATCGGTGATGTGGTGTGCCTGACAACTTTATAAAGGGTCGATTAGCTCAATTTAAATTTCATCTTTTTCTCGAAACAACTGGTTGCATTTTTTGTGGAATGATAATAATTTGCATCCAGAATTTAGCGAGGACTAACAGATGTTGAATAATGGCTTATTGCAGTCTACCGCGTCGCGTAATACCAATGCCAACTATCTGGACAGGCAGAGCAAGTTTGAATCCAATGTAAGAAGTTATCCACGAAAGTTGCCATTGGCCATCGCCAAAGCCTACGGCGTGTGGGTCACTGATGTTGAGGGCGCGACGTACCTGGATTGCCTGGCCGGGGCCGGCACATTGGCGTTGGGCCACAATCACGAAGCCATCATGGCCAGTCTCGACAGTTTCCTGGCTTCAGGAATGCCCATGCATACCCTTGACCTGACCACTGTGATCAAGGACGCATTCAGCGAGACCCTGCTGGGCCTGCTGCCGGGTCAGGGACGCGATTACTGTTTGCAGTTCTGTGGCCCGTCCGGTGCCGATGCTGTCGAAGCCGCGATCAAGCTGGCCAAGACCGTAACCGGTCGCCATAACATCATCAGCTTTTCCGGTGCCTACCACGGCATGACCCACGGCGCGCTGGCGTTGACTGGCAACACCGGGCCAAAGAATGCCGTCAGCAACCTGATGCCGGGCGTGCAGTTCCTGCCCTACCCCCACGAGTACCGTTGCCCGTTGGGTATTGGGGGCGACGCTGGCACTGAGGCGCTGAGTTACTACTTCACCCAGTTCATCGAAGACGTCGAAAGTGGCGTTTCGCTCCCGGCCGCCGTGATTCTGGAGGCCGTGCAGGGCGAGGGTGGTGTCAATCCGGCACCAGATGCGTGGCTGCAGCAGATTCGAGAAGTGACTCGCAAGCACGGCATTCTGATGATTCTGGACGAAGTGCAGGCTGGCTTCGGGCGTACCGGCAAGATGTTCGCCTTCGAACACGCCGGCATCGAACCCGACATCATCGTCATGTCCAAGGCCGTCGGTGGCGGTCTGCCGTTGGCAGTGCTCGGCTTCAAACGTGAGTTCGATGCCTGGGCACCGGGCAACCATGCGGGTACCTTCCGTGGCAATCAGATGGCAATGGCCACCGGCCTTGCGACCCTTGAAGTGCTGCAAAGGCAGAACCTCGCCGCTCAGGCCGCGAAACGTGGTGAATGGCTCAAGGAGCAACTCGGCCTGCTGCAACAACGTTATCCAGCCATGGGTCAGGTAAGGGGGCGCGGGCTGATGCTGGGCATCGAGATTGTCGATGAGCGCAAACCGGCGGACCGCCTCGGCAGCTTGCCCACGGACCCGGAACTGGCCGTTGCCATTCAGCAGCACTGTTTCAAGCAAGGTCTGTTGCTGGAGCGTGGCGGTCGTAACGGCAATGTCATCCGTCTGTTGCCGCCGCTTATCATTACCGAAGAGCAATGCCAACTGGTGATCCAGCGATTCGAGGAAGCCCTCAAGGGCGCATTGTCTCAATTGCGTCAATAACGATCACGCGTTCGTTATTAATGGAACATGACCCGCCAACAACGTTTGGCTAGCGAATCAATCGCACTTTCTTCTTGGGCTTATCACTCGGTCTATTACCGAGCATAAGCCATATCGACAACTGAACTGTTGTACCGCAAGCGATAAAGCAACGCTTGTTGTGACGTCACTTAAACAGTAAGCGTAATAGCGACTGTGGAGCAGACATGACTAACACCGACCGCACCGTTCTATCCAACATGGTGAGCGAGCTGGCAACCACCCGTGCATTACTCAATTGCCTGATCAAAGAGTTCGCACTGCCCGAAAATTGCCTTCATTACCAATGGCCCGAAGACATGCAAGGCATTGCGCCGGGCAGTTTCGTGGAGGGCGGGCAGTGGAAGGGTATTCCGCTCACCATCAGCCTGCCCAATCAGCAACAGTTCTTCGTACTGGTGGACCGCCAGGACCGTCTTGGCAGCCATCGCTACCTTTCCGATGTCTACGCACGACGGGGCCAGGATACTTGGCGCTGTCTGGCCTTTGCCGAGTTCGTCCAGCAGTTGCTGAGCGCCTGCGAGCATATGACCCGTGCCAGCAACGACGAACTGCTGGATCAGGTCCTGCAAAGCCAGCACCTGACAGCAGCCATCGTCGCCCACAACATGACCGGCCAGCACCCGGCACCGCTGAGCGGCTACCTGGCCAGCGAACAGGGCTTGTGGTTCGGCCATCCCAATCACCCGGCGCCCAAGGCGCGTCTGTGGCCCGCGCATCTGGCTCAGGAAACCTACGCCCCCGAGTTTCAGGCGCAGACTGCGCTGCACGTGTTCGAAGTACCGCTGGACGGGTTGCGAATCACCTCCAACGGCTTGAGCGAAGCACAGGTGATGTCCGGATTTGCCGATCAGTCACGGGCCCGGCCCGGACACGCGTTGATCTGCATGCATCCGGTGCAGGCTGAGCTGTTTATGCAGGACCGTCGCGTGCAGAGTCTGATCGAGCTGGGACAGATCACCGATCTGTCCACCAGTGGGCCACTTGCCAGTCCAACGGCCTCGATGCGCACCTGGTACATCGAGGGGCATGACTATTTCATCAAGGGTTCGCTGAATGTGCGCATTACCAACTGCGTCAGAAAAAACGCATGGTACGAACTGGAAAGCACGCTGATCATCGACGAATTATTTCAGCGCCTGCAGCAGACTCGTCCCGAAACCCTCGGCGGACTGTCCACAGTGGCCGAACCCGGTTCCATGAGCTGGGCGCCCAAAGACGCGAGCGAAGCGGATGGGCACTGGTTTCGCGAGCAGACCGGGGCAATTTTGCGGGAAAACTTCTGCCGCCGTTCCGGAGCCGACTGCAGTGTAATGGCCGGCACCTTGTTTGCCCGTGACCTGCGTTCACGCCCGTTGGTGCACGATTTCCTCCAGCATTTCCACGGCGGCGAACTGGAGGACCAGCATCTGCTGGGCTGGTTTGACGCCTATCAGGCCTTGCTGCTGCGCCCGGTCCTGGCGCTGTTCTTCAATCATGGCGTAGTGATGGAGCCGCATTTGCAGAATGCGGTGTTGATTCACGATAACGGCCGCCCTCAGCAGTTGCTGTTACGCGACTTCGAAGGCGTCAAGCTGACCGATGAACTGGGCATCAAGGCTATTCAGGTCGGGCTGCACCCGCGGATTCGTCAGTCATTGCTCTACAGCCGCGAACAAGGCTGGAATCGCATCACTTACTGCCTGCTGATCAATAACCTTTCCGAAGCCGTGCTGGCCTTGAGTTGGGAGCGCCCGCACCTGGCGCCGCTGATGTGGCAGCAAGTGGAGCGGCAGTTGCAGCGGATCCGCGACGAGTTGCTGCTTGCGGCGCCAGAACTGGATGCGCTGATCGCCGGCCATTCGATTGCCTGCAAGACCAACCTGAAGGTGCGTCTGGCCGCCAAGGCTGATCGCGAGGCCAATTATGTGCGCTTGGCGTCACCATGGGGTTCGGAGGCGCGTTATGCATAAGCTGCCGGAAACTGTACTGGCGGCCATCAAGGAAGCCAGGGCGCTGGAAGCGGACCCGCTGGCGACCTTCATCTACGATCTGGACGCATTGAAGCAGCATGTCGGCGATGTGATGGCCGCGCTGCCTGCCGGCGTTGAGCTGTATTACGCTATCAAGGCCAACAGTGAAGCGCTGATGCTGGAAACCCTGGCGCCGCTGGTCAATGGGTTTGAAATTTCGTCGGGAGGCGAGATCGAGCGGGTAATGGCCTGTCCGACGCGCAAACCCTACGTGTTCTCCGGCCCCGGCAAGCTTGATTCCGATCTGCGCTCGGCGTTGCTGAACAAGGTTGAAGCCATCCACCTTGAGAGCCTCAACGAAATCGCGCGCCTGCAACGTCTGGCTGAGGAAGCGGGGCGCGTGCAACCGGTGTTCCTGCGCATCAACCCTCAGCTGCCTGCCGCGCAGTCGAGCAAGCTGGCAATGGCCGGAACTGCCACACCGTTCGGCATTGACGAAGCGGATCTGGCCGAGGCTGTCAGATGCGTCGATAACGCCAGCCACCTGACGCTCATGGGGTTGCATGTACACGCCATGTCGCATCAGCTATCGGTTGAGCGCCACGAGCAGTTGCTGGATTTCTACCTGCAGCGCTGGCAAAAATGGAAAGCACTGGCCCGCTACCCGGAGCAGTTGACCCATTTCAATGTCGGCGGTGGCATTGGCGTCGATTACCTGACCCCTCAGCGGTTCGACTGGCAGCGCTTCTGCCGTTATCTGGAGACGCGGCTGGGCGAACAGCGCGACGCACCGATCCTGCGCTTCGAGCCAGGACGCTTCATCAGCGCCTATTGCGGCTATTACGTCATCGAGGTGCTGGACAGCAAAACCAGCCACGGCGAGCAGTTTCTGGTTTGCCGGGGCGGCACCCATCAGTTCCGTCTGCCGGTTGCGCAAAGCCATGATCATCCGCTGATCCATCTGCCAGGCGTGCCACCGACCGCCGCTTCGGCAGAGCAGGCTTACACCGTCGTCGGGCAGCTGTGCACGCCCAAGGACATACTGAGCCGCCGCCAGCCACTCAAAGGCGTGAACATCGGCGATCTGCTGGTCCTGCCGTTGGCAGGGGCCTATGGCTACAACATTTCCCACGCCGATTTTCTCTGCCATCCAAGACCGTCACAGCACTTCGTGCGCAACGGGCAACGGGTTCGCCAATGAGCTTGAACGTTCCACGCCGTTGGGTGGTGTTCAATGTGCTGCTCGGTACATTGACCGTCAGCCTGAGCAACAGCTCGCTCAACCCGGCGCTGCCGACCTTCATGGAAGCGTTGCGCATCGGTCCGTTACTGGCCACCTGGATCGTCGCGGGGTTCATGACGAGCATGGCCGTGACCATGCCGCTGACCAGCTTTCTCAGTCAGCGCATTGGACGCAAACGCCTGTATCTATGGGGGGTTGCGCTGTTCATCGGCGGCTCCCTTCTGGGGGCGCTGGCCACTTCCATCGCGCTGGTGATTACTGCGCGAGTGGTGCAGGGCGTGGCCAGCGGGCTGATGATCCCCTTGTCGCTGGCGATCATTTTCTCCGTGTATGAAAAGCACGAGCGGGGCAGGGTGACCGGGCTCTGGAGCGCGGCCGTGATGCTTGCGCCAGCGCTTGGCCCGCTGTGCGGCAGCCTGCTGCTGGAATGGTTCAGCTGGCGCTCGCTGTTCCTGATGAATGTGCCCATCGGGCTGTTGGCATTGCTGTTGGGCGTCGGCGTGCTGCCCAATTCAGCGCCTGCCGAGCGCAAGCCATTCGACCTGACGGGGTATCTGCTGATTGCGTCGGGCATGGGCCTGCTGATGATCGCCATCAGCCGCCTGCACCACGCTCAGGCGTTCAGCGATCCGCTCAACCAGGGCATGGTGCTGGTCGCGGTGGCCTGTCTGGTCGCCTTCGTTCGTGTTGAGTTGAGGCGCCAGTCACCGCTGCTGAATCTGCGGCTGTTCAACCTGCGCGGCTACCGTCTGAGCGTGATCATCGCCGTGGTGCAATCGGTCGGCATGTTCGAGTGTCTGGTTCTGTTGCCGGTGCTGGTGCAGACAGTGCTGGGCTACAACCCGATCTGGACCGGGCTTGCACTGCTGTGTACGGCCGCGTTCGCCAGCCTGTTCGGGCAGTGGGGTGGCAAGGCGCTGGACCGGCATGGTCCGCGCACGGTAGTCGCCAGCGGCCTGCTGCTGACCGGTGTTTCCACCTTGGCATTGGGCATGCTCAAGGCCAACGCCAGCATCGGCATGGTGTTTGTCCTGATGATGATTCGCGGTGCGGGGCTCGGGCTTTCCTACATGCCGGTGACGACGGCGGGGCTTAACGCCTTGCCCGAGCCGATGGTCACTCAGGGTGCGGCGATGAACAACATTTCCCGTCGCCTTGTCGCGTCGGTGGCCATTGTCCTCGCCTCGCTGTGGCTGGAGTTGCGGCTCAACGCGGCGGGACCGGCCGCAACGCCCTCGGCCATTACCGAAGTCTTCATCGCCACCGGCCTGCTGATCCTGCTGGCACTGCCCTGTGCCTGGCGTTTTCCCCTTGATGACGAGCGCGCCGAGGCCCGGTCCGGCGCGGTCGAAACCCGATAATTTTTTCGTTCGAGGCATGAACATGGCTACCCCTTTACCGATGAAACGTAACGCTGCACCCACCACCACCGGCAACGGTGCCTGGCTCGCCGATATCAGCGCTGAGCGCTATGCGCAAGTGCAGCGCCGGGTGATCGGCCAATTGCTGCAAACGTTGCTGTACGAGGTAGCGCTGCCTTACCGATGCGAGCCGCTGGACGATCATCGCCATCGTTTCGCAGTCGCCGTCAGTGATGGCGTGGAGTACCGCTGCGATGGTCTGCTGAGTACCAGTTTCGAGCTGATTCGCCTGGACCATGCCACCCTTGAACGGGTGAACAGCGCCGGTGAGCGCAGTGTGCCGGATCTGCACCTGGCCCTGACCGAGTTGCTGAAGCCGTTCCAGGACAGCCCGCACCTGGCGCGCTTCATCCAGGAAATCGAGCAGACCCAGCTCAAGGACCTGCAATCCCGTCATCAGGGCTATCAGCCTGCAAGGCCGGCGCATGAGCTGGACGTGGATGCACTGGAGCAGCACTTCATGGATGCCCACAGCTACCACCCTTGCTACAAGTCGCGGATCGGCTTTTCCCTGGCTGACAACCGTAACCATGGGCCTGAATTCGCCACGCCGTTCGCTGTGGTCTGGCTGGCGGTTGCCAAATCGAGCGCCTCGGTGGGTCATTCGCGCAGCATGGATTTCCCGGCGTTTATCCGCCAGGAGCTGGGCCCGCAACGCTGGCAGGAAATTGCCCGCGACCTGGCGGCACAGGGCCGGTCCATCGACGACTATCAATTGATGCCGGTGCATCCGTGGCAGTGGGCCAACGTCACGGTCTCGACCTTCTACCCGGAGCTGGCGAGCGCAGAACTGATTTACCTGGGCACCTCGACCGACCTCTACAAAGCCCAACAGTCGATTCGCACGCTGGCCAATGCCAGCCAGCCCCAGCGGCCTTACGTCAAGCTGGCGATGAGCATGACCAACACCTCCAGCACGCGCATCCTGGCGCGGCATACGGTGCTCAACGGCCCGATCATCACCGACTGGCTGCAACATCTGATCGCGACCGACAGCACCGCGCGGGCGTTGGAGTTCGTGATTCTAGGTGAGGTGGCCGGGGTGAGTTTCGACTACCGCCACCTGCCGGAATCGCGCTCGGCACAGACCTACGGCACGTTGGGGGCTATCTGGCGCGAAAGCCTGCATCAATACCTCAGGGACGACGAGCAGGCGGTGCCCTTCAACGGTCTAAGTCACGTGGAAAACCGCTACGGTGATGGCGAGCAGGTGCCGTTTATAGACCCCTGGATCCGCCAGTACGGCCTTGCGCAATGGACCCGGCAATTGCTGCAGGTCACGGTGCCTCCCATCATTCATATGCTCTACGCCGAGGGCATCGGCATGGAGTCCCACGGTCAGAACATCGTATTGATCGTCAAGCAAGGCTGGCCGCAGCGTATCGCGCTCAAGGACTTCCATGACGGCGTGCGTTATTCACCCGCGCACCTCGGGCGTCCCGAACTGTGTCCGGAGCTGGTTCCGCTGCCCGCCAGCCACGCCAGGCTCAACCGTAACTCGTTCATCGTTACCGATGATGTCGACGCAGTGCGCGACTTTTCCTGTGATTGTTTCTTCTTCATCTGCCTGGCCGAGATGGCGATTTTCCTGCGCCAGAACTATCAGCTGGACGAGGTGCTGTTCTGGCAAATGACCGCCGGTGTCATTCTCGACTATCAGCAGGCTCACCCGCAGCACAGTGAGCGTTTCGGGCTGTTCGATGTGTTTGCGCCGTCATATGAAGTGGAGGAACTGACCAAGCGGCGGTTGCTCGGTGACGGCGAGCGTCGCTTCCGGTTGGTGCCTAATCCGCTTCATGCCTTCAGGCCGCAATGATGCTCAGGACCAACACGCTCAAGAGTAGACTCGGCAGTGGCCAACCGCTGCGTGGGCTGATCAGTTCGATGCCGGCTCCGGCGGCCATCGAGCTGATCGCCGAGGCCGGGTTCGATTTCGTGATCATCGACATGGAGCACGTGCTGATCAACCCGGAAACGGTGGAGAACATGATCCGCGTGGCAGAGAGTTACGACCTCACGCCATTGGTTCGGGTCGCCGATCTCAATCCTAAAACCCTCCTGCGCCTGCTCGATGGCGGCGCGCAGGGCATCGTGTTGCCGATGATCGAGAGTCCCGAGCAACTGGCAGATGCCATTGCGGCCTGCAAGTACCACCCGCTGGGCCGTCGCAGCCTCAACGCCGGTCGTCCCGGTTCATTCGGCAAGCACAGCCTGGCGCAGTACGTAGAAGCCGCCAATCAACAGATCATGGTGGTGGCAATGATCGAAAGCGCCGAAGGCGTGCGCCGCGCGGCAGAGATTGCCCGCGTGCCGGGGCTGGACATGATGCTTGAAGGTGCAGCAGACCTGTCGCAGTCACTGGGCATGCCATGGCAGATCGATCAGCCCGATGTACAGCAAGCACTGCTCGCTACCTGGCAGGCCTCGCAGGCAGCGGGGGTTGCCTATTGCGCGATTCCTCGTCAATCCGGTGACGCTGCCCGCTGGCAGGCTCGCGGGGTCAATACCTTTGTTCTCGGGGATGAGCGCGGCATTGCCTTTCGTGCGCTCCAGGCCCGCTTGATCCAACATTCAGCAGAAGGAAAATAATCCGATGAACTTCACTTCACTCGCCGCTGACCTGGTCATGCAGGATCTGGTCGATTGCCTGCTGGCTGAAGACTTCTTTGGCCGCGAGCCATTGAACCTGCAGGACATCGCTCAGTGGCAATCGCGCCACCCACAAGCACCGACCCTGGCTGGGCAGCATGACCCACAGCAGGTCTGGGAATGGTGCTGCGATGCTGCCGAACAGCGCTTTATCAGCATCGCACTGCGCCCCGGTATTACCCAGCAATGGGAGAAGGTGCCGGACACTCCGGTGCTGGGTCGTCAGGATGAGCGCTGGGCGCAGTTGTCGCCGGAAGATTTCATGAAATGGGTATTTGCCGGCAAGGCGACGCTGCTTCAGGACAGCGAGCGTCAGGACAATGAAAAGGGCATTGCGCTGTTTCTCGAGGTGCTGCGCATCAGTGTCTGGCAGACCGCGTTGTCACTGGATCATAAAGTGGACGAGCAGAACCTCATGGCCCAGGACGGAGCCACGTTCTTCAGGACCATGGAGCAGTGGGCGTCGCTGCGGGATCGTCCTTACCACCCGCTGGCCAAGGCCAAGCAGGGCTTGAACGAGCAGGAATACCAACAGTACCAGGCCGAGTTTGCCCGGCCGGTGGCGCTGAACTGGGTCGCCGTCGACAAGACCTTGTTGCAGTGCGGGGAGGGTGTCGGGGATTTGAATGCTTCTTTCCCGGCACGCTACCTGTTGCCAGAAGCGCTGCAGGCGCAACTTGACGAGGAAATGCAGGCGCGCGGCATAGCAGACAGCCATGTCGCACTGCCGGTTCACCCGTGGCAGTTCGAGCATGTGCTGCAGGCGCAATTGGGCGACGCCTTTGCCAGAGGCGATTGTCAGCGCCTGGCGTTCAACGATGCAGCGGTGTATGCCACCTCGTCGCTTCGCTCGATGACGCCCTGCTTCGACAGTTCGGATTACCTCAAGCTGCCCATGGCCATCTACTCCCTCGGTGCGTCCCGCTATCTGCCAGCGGTGAAGATGATCAACGGCGGGCTGAGCGAGAAGCTGTTGCGCCAGGTGGTGGACAAGGATGAAACCCTGAGCCGCTCGCTGCACCTGTGCGACGAACGCAAATGGTGGGCGTTCATGCCACCAAAAGCCACGCTGTTCGACGAAGCACCGCGACATCTTTCCGCAATGGTGCGAGGCTATCCATCAGCCTTGCTCGACGACCCGGACTGTCGCCTGTTGCCAATGGCGGCGCTGGGTACACCGCTGCCAGGCAGCCGTCGGCATTTCTTCGATGAGTGGATGGCCTATCGCAACTTGCCGCGTAATCAGGCCTCGGTGCTGACGCTGTTTGGCGAACTGAGCCACCGTTTCTTCGACATCAACCTGCGCATGTTCCGTCTGGGCATGCTTGGCGAGGTGCATGGGCAGAATGCGGTGATGGTGTGGAAAGCCGGTCAGGCGCAAGGGCTGTTGTTGCGTGACCACGACTCGCTACGTATCTTCGTGCCCTGGCTGGAACGCAATGGCATGCACGACCCCGAATACCGGATCAAGAAAGGTCATGCCAATACGCTTTACCATGACCGCCCTGAAGACCTTCTCTTCTGGCTGCAGACACTGGGCATTCAGGTCAACGTGCGGGCAATCATGGATACGCTGGCCCAGGTTTACGACGTACCGGTAACCGCGCTGTGGACGGTATTGCGCGACGTTCTGGACAATCTGATCAACACGATCGAATTTGATGACGAGGCGCGGGCCATGATCAGGCATCAACTGTTCGAAGCACCCAACTGGCCGCAGAAACTGCTGCTCACACCTATGATCGAGCGCGCTGGCGGGCCGGGCAGCATGCCGTTCGGCAAGGGCGAGGTGGTCAACCCGTTCCACAGGCTGCGCCGTGCAACCTGAGCCAAGGGTCCATCCATCGCGGCGCACGGTACTGCGTCTGTCGTTGGGTTTACTGGCGCTGCCCGGCATTGCCCGGGCAGCGCCGTTGCGCGTGGTCACCCTGTTTCAGGGCTCTGCCGACAGCGCTGTGGCGTTGGGCGTGACGCCCTGTGGGGTGGTGGATTCCTGGAGCGAAAAACCCATGTATCGCTACCTGCGCCCGGCGCTGGCGGCGGTGCCACACGTTGGCCTGGAAACCCAACCCAGCCTGGAAGACATCGTGCTGCTCAAGCCCGACCTGATCGTCGCTTCACGCTTTCGCAATCAACGCATTGCTCCGCTGCTTGAGCAGATCAGCACCGTACTGATGCTGGAAGAGGTGTTCGAGTTCAAACGCACGCTGGCGATGATGGGCGCTGCCATGCAGCGTCAACAGCAAGCCATGGATCTGCTGGGCAAGTGGCAGCAGCGGGTGACGCAGTTGCGCAGTCAGTTGCAGGCGAAGTTTGCCGGACGCTGGCCGGTCACAGTCTCGGTGCTCGATATTCGCGAAGACCATATCCGCAGCTATCTTCCCACCAGTTTTGCAGGTTCGATCCTCAGTGAACTGGGCTTTGACTGGAGCCCCGCCGCCCGCGCCGCGAGCGGTGTATCCCTGAAACTCAGCAGCAGAGAGAGTTTGCCGGTGGTCGACGCCGATCTGTTCTTCATCTTTCAGCGCGCGGACAGCAAAACCGCGCAGCAAAGCTACGCCGCGTTGGTCCAGCACCCGTTCTGGCAGCCGTTGCGGGCCGTGCAGGACCGTCAGGTATGGCGCGTCGATGCCGTCGCCTGGAGCCTGTCCGGGGGCATTCTGGGCGCCAACCAGATGCTCGATGAAATCGCTCGTGTGGCGATGGCGCAAAGCGCCTCATGACGGCTGCGCTGAAACTGGGCCTTGGTCTATTGGTGTTGTTGGCGTGCATGGGCTTGAGCCTGGCCACCGGAGCCACCTGGATTTCGCCTTCGGCGATTGTGCGCAGCGTGTGGCGGCCCGATGCGCTGAGCGCTATCGAGCATGTGCTGCTCGGCACGCGGCTGACGCGCACTTTGATCGCGATAACGGTAGGTGCCAGCCTGGCGGTGGCCGGCGCGCTGATGCAGGCCTTGACGCGCAACCCTCTGGCGTCGCCGGGCTTGTTCGGCATCAACGCAGGGGCGACGTTTTCCATCATCGTCTGTTCATCGTTTTTCGCCCTGTCGTCCATGAGTCAGTGGCTGTGGTGTGCCTTCATCGGCGCGGCGGTGGCGGGGACTGTCGTCTGGGTGATTGGCAATCGTGGGCAGGGCAGTCTCAATCCGTTGCGGATCGTGTTGGCGGGTGCGGCCATCACCGCGCTGTTCACAGCGTTCAGTCAGGCGTTGCTGGTGGTCAATCAGGACGGGCTGGACACCGTGTTGTTCTGGCTGGCGGGTTCCTTGTCCGGGCGCGACTTGAGCACGACCGCGCCGTTACTGGTCTGCGTGGCGCTGGCCTTGTGCGGGTCATTGCTATTAGCCGGGCAGGTCAACGTGCTCAATACCGGAGAGGCCATCGCGACCGCCCTGGGCCAGCGTACAGGGCTGATTCGGCTGCTGATGAGCATCGTCATCATTGCTTTGGCGGCGAGTGCCGTGGCGTTGGCGGGCAGCATCGGTTTCATCGGGCTGCTGGTGCCGCACATGGTGCGCAAGACGCTGTCCATCGACCATCGCTGGCTGTTGCCCGGCTGCGCATTGCTGGGCGCAACGCTCTTGTTGCTGGCCGATACGCTGGCGAGAGTGGTGATCTTGCCTCAGGAGGTTCCCGTTGGCGTGATGACCGCGCTGTTTGGTGCGCCGTTCTTTATCGCGTTGGTGCGGCGAGGGGCGCGTTATGGATAGGCGCCTGACCCTGCGCTACCGAAGCTTTTCCCGACAGTTCAGCCTGACCGTATTAACGCGTCTGTCGATTGCGGCAACGCTGACGCTGCTGGTGGCAATGGGGTCGCTGGCCGTGGGCAAAATCAACCTGTCGCCCATGGCCCTTGTGAGCGTTTTTTTTGGGCAGGCCGATGCCAGCCTGGTGTTCATCGTCGAGCAACTGCGTGCCCCCCGGTTGGTGCTGGCGGCGTTGGTAGGCGCGGCATTGGCCCTGTCCGGGCTGATCCTGCAGAGCATCATCCGCAACCCGCTGGCTTCGCCGGACTTGCTGGGTATTACCAGCGGCGCCAGTGCGGCGGCAGTGCTGTACCTGTCATTCCTCTCGGCTGTGTGGGGCGCGCAATGGCTGCCCTTGGCGGCAATCTGCGGCGCAGGGACGGCGGCGCTGGTGATCTACCTGCTGTCGTGGAACCAAGGCGCTTCGCCATTGCGGATGGTATTAATCGGGGTCGGCGTATCGGCGCTGCTGGCAGCCGTGACCACGTTTGTTCTGGTGTTCAGCCCGTTGACCACCACCTTGTCGGCGTACGTCTGGCTGACCGGGAGTGTGTATGGTGCCAGTTGGCCGGAACCCCGTGCCCTGGCAGGCTGGCTGCTGTTGACCCTGCCGTTGCTGGTGCTGCTCGCCCGTCAGGTGCGCATGCAGCAGCTGGACGATGGTCTGGCCCAAGGCATCGGTGTGCAGGTGCAGTGGCTGCGCGCCGGGTTGCTGGTGGTGAGCGTTGCGCTTGCAGGCCTGGCGGTGGCATGGGCCGGTGCGATTGCCTTTGTCGGCCTGATTGCGCCGCATATCGCCAAGCGCTTGATGCCTCCCGGGTTTACCGGTCAAGCACTGATGGCGGCACTGATCGGTGCGAATCTGGTGATGCTCGCCGATCTGGCCGGGCGTACGCTGTTCCTGCCGCTGGATCTACCGGCGGGGATTTTTGTAGCGGTGTTGGGCACACCGTTTTTTCTGTATCTATTGATCAATCAGCGGCATTAAGGAATTACTGATGGCGTCCATCGCAACCCATGACCTGACCCTCAGTTACCAGCGACAGGTGATCATCGAAAGCCTCGATCTGCAATTGCCCGAAGGTCAGGTGAGCGTGCTGATTGGCAGTAACGGTTGCGGCAAAAGCACGCTGCTCAAATCCCTGGCGCGTCTGCTCAAGCCACAGCAGGGCACCGTGGTGCTCAACGGTGCCGACATTCACCAGAAATCCACCGCCACCGTGGCACGCGAACTGGCGATTCTGCCGCAGATGCCAAGCGCGCCGGAAGGCATCAGCGTGCGTCAGTTGGTGGCGCTGGGCCGTTATCCCTATCAGAACTGGATGCAGCAATGGTCCGTTCAGGATGAGGCCATGGTCGAACGAGCGCTGGCGCAGACCGGCATGCAGGCACTGGCCGACCGGCCGGTGGATGCGTTGTCGGGTGGCCAGCGTCAGCGCGCGTGGATCGCCATGACGCTGGCGCAGGACACCGACATCGTGCTGCTGGATGAGCCGACAACCTTTCTCGACCTGGCGCATCAGATCGAGGTGCTGGACCTGTTGCGTGACCTCAACCGGCAAGAGGGCAAGACCATCGTCATGGTTCTGCATGACCTGAACCTGGCTTGTCGCTATGCCGATTACATGGTCGCCGTTCACCAGCGCACCGCTTTTGCCCAGGGACGTCCCGCCGACATCCTCAGTGAAGCGCTGGTCATGCAGGTATTTAACCTCAACTGTCGGATCATCGCTGACCCCTTCTTTGGTACCCCGTTGTGCATCCCCTTTGGCCGCGAGTTGCCGCAATGAATCTGAGGCACGACTTCAGTGAGGCGCAATGGGCGCTGCTGTCCGGGGCACTGCGGCTCAAGCAGGCGGATGCGCGTGATCCCCGCTCGTTGCCAGCCAGCGCATTGCTGGATGATCAGGCGTGCGAGCGATTGCTGCAGACCCTGGGTCCGATCATCGGCTCCCCGACACAGGCGATCACCGCATCCCTGCTGGCCAAGCGCTTTTCCTTTCTGAGCACCGGTGCCTGTCTGTACGCCATGTCGGTCTACGACAAAGGCTTGATCCTGTCGCTGGATAACAGCGTACTCGAATACGCACACGATGACGGCCTGTGGACCTCCTCCATGCCTTTGGTCGATACCGTCCCCGCGGGCTATGAGCCAGGCAACCGCGAGGCGTGGCGCGATGAGGTGGTCGGCACCCTGTTTCGCGACTTGCTCCAGCCATTGTGGGAAACCTTGAATCGTGTCACGGGCATTTCCCGGCGCATTCTGTGGGAAAACACCGCCGTGCGGGTCTATTCGCTGTACGAGAAGCGCATGGTCAAGGTCGAAGACCCTCTGATCCGCCAGCGCCATGAAGCCGATTTCGACTGGCTGCTCAATCAAGCCGAGCCAGCATTGTTCGGCCTGCATTACAACCCGTTGAAACACTTCCGGCGTCCACCGGTGTTGCTGGAGGCGGAGGGTAAAAGCATTCGATTTCGTCGCACCTGCTGCTTCTATTACGAGGCCAGCAATCCTGTCGAGTATTGCTCGACCTGCCCGCTATTGAGGCCCAGGAAACATCGATGAACAAGCAGATTGCAGACCGCCAGCAACCACTCGACGATGTCGTAATCGTGCAATACCGGGGCATCGCGGCCTCCACCATCGGGCACCTGACCGACAACGGTTATCTGCGCGGGATCAGACCGCTGTTCGACGGTATAAGGATGGTCGGCAACGTGGTCACGGTGAAAGTACACCTGCCCGATGGGAGCATTCTTCGCGACGCCCTGTTGAACAGCCAGCCCGGTGATGTGCTGGTGATCGAGTGCGTCGGCGACGGGCATTGCGCATGCTGGGGCGAGCTGCGCACGCTGGCCGGGCTCATCAAGGGACTGGCCGGAGTCGTGGTCTCGGGTGCGGTGACCGATGTCGCCGCCTTGCGCGAACATCGGCTGCCGGTATTCAGCCAGGGCATCAGCGCCGTGACCACACGAAGTCTGGGAGAGCGCGGCGAACTCAATGGGCCGATCTGTATCGGTGGCGTTGCAGTCAACCCGGGGGACCTTGCGGTGGGTGATGATGATGGCGTGTTTATCCTGAATCCCCAGCAGGCAGCTGAATTGTTGCCAGGTTTGTTGGCGAAGGAAAGCGCGGATCGTGGGCGGCGGGAGGTGTTTCTGGGCCGGTTGGCGGGAAAGGCACATCGGATCTGCAACGGGTAGGCGCAAGGAAGAGCCCGACCAGTACCGGATCAGGGAATCGTGAAAGTCCTGACGAATGTGTCCGATCACCAGCACGGCGTTTTTGCTTGCGCAGGTTACGCTTCATCAGCTTGCGCTCATACCAAAATCCGGTCCGGAGCCCGACGCAGGCGTCAGGCCCCGATCCTTCGCTAGCCTTTAAGCAGTTCCAGAAGCGCATCGGCGTCCAGCTTCGCGCTGATTTCGCCACCGTCCAGCAGGCTGTCGGCCAAGTCGCGTTTGCGCCCGTGCAAGCCCACGATCTGCTCCTCGATGCTGTTTTCGGTTACCAGCCGATAAATCGTCACGGGCCGCTGTTGGCCCATGCGATGCGCCCGGTCACTGGCTTGATCTTCAACGGCCGGGTTCCACCAAGGGTCGAGGTGGATCACGTAGTCCGCCGCAGTCAGGTTGAGGCCGCTGCCACCGGCCTTAAGGCTGATCAGAAAGATGTCGCCTACCCCGGCCTGAAACGCATTGACCCGGTTTTGCCGCTCCTTGGCGGGCGTGGCGCCATCAAGGTACTGATAGGCGATCCCTTGCTGATCCAGCCAGGCGCGGACGATGCTCAGGTGGTCGACGAATTGACTGAAGACCAGCGCCTTGTGCCGGTTCTCAAGCAGCTCGCTGACGATTTCCGTAAAGGCCTGCAACTTGCTGCTCTGCAACGTCGAGCCCGGCAGGACCAAGGAGGGGTGGCAGCAGAAGCGACGAAGACGGGTGATCTCCGACAGCACCTGCATGGATTTGCCCTGCTTGGGATCGAGTCGCGAGAGGTTTGCCACCGCCTGCTGGCGCAGGGCTTCGTACTGATGCGCTTCCTCGTCCGACAACGGCACTTTGTAGGTGATCTCGGTACGTGCTGGCAGTTCTTCGAGCACCTGGCTTTTCAGGCGTCGGAGGATAAACGGCTGGATCAATGCCTTGAGCGCCCGGCGCGCCGCCAGATCACCTTGCTCGATGGCCGTTGCAAAGCGGGCGGCGAAGCTTTCCTGACTGCCGAGCAGGCCAGGGTTGATGAACCGGAACAGGTTCCACAATTCGCCAAGATGGTTTTCCAGCGGGGTGCCGGTGGCGATCATACGAAAGTCGGCCTGCAACGCCATCACGGTCTGGGATCGCTTGGTCTGGGCGTTCTTGATGGCTTGAGCCTCGTCCAGCACCACGCTGGTCCAGCGCTGCCCGGTGAAGGCCGCGGTATCGAGCTGCAGCAGACCGTAGCTGACGATGACCAGATCGCCGGGACCCAGATCATCCAGGCTGCGCTGTTGTTGATAGAGCCGCAATTTAAGACCTGGAGCAAAGCGTGCGCTTTCCGCCTGCCAATTGAGCGTGACCGACGTCGGTGCGACCACCAGTTGCGGCCCAAGGCTTGCGCGTTGCAGCAACAGCGCCAGTGTCTGCACGGTCTTGCCCAGACCCATGTCGTCAGCCAGGCAGGCACCGACGCCCCAGTGGGCCAGACGTGCCAGCCATACGAAGCCGTCGTGTTGGTAATCGCGCAGTTCGGCTTGCAGGCCGCCGGGTACCTGCGGTTGGTAGTGACGCAAGGACTGCAGTTTTTCGAGGTGGGTCTGCCAGCTCGCGTCGGCGTCGAATTGCCCGACTTCCTGGGCCAGGCTGGCGAGCAGCGGCGAGGTCAGGGTGCTAAGGCGCAATCCCTGGTCATTGACCCGGTCGGTCAGGTGCGCCAGTTCATCGAGGCGTTTGCGCAGACTGTCATCGAGGGCCAGCCAGTCGCGTTCATTGAGCCTCAGGAAGCGGCCGGGACTGGCCTTGAGCAGTTCCATCAATTCCTTGAGCTGTAACACCCTGCCGTCGTCCAGGGTGATATTCCCTTGCAGCACAAACCAGTCGCCCTGCTGGCGAAGCCCCAGCTTGAGCTGGGTCAGCCCCGGACGCGCCTTGATCCGCATGCGCTCGCCTTCCGGCCATATGCAGTGCAGCAGCTCGCCGTCCAGCGCATGCAGTTCGCTGAGTAACTGCAGGGCATGCTGGGGCTGGTCCAGCTGCCATTCCTGGCCGTCGCTGTCGGCATAGGCGAGCCCTGGGCAACTTTCCAGGACCTGTTGCAGCGCATGGCGTTCGCCAGCCAGGTCCCGGCATACCTGCAGCGGCTTGCCTTCGCGCTCGCCCAGCAGATTTTCGGCCCCCTGACCTGGGCGGAACCAGCTACCGTCCGCCAAAGGACGCACCAACAGTTGCAAGCGCACACCTTCAGCCAGAGGCAGCAAATGCGCGTAGAGACGGGTATCGGCCGGCTCCTGGTCGAGGTGCCCGGTCAGTTCGGGAATATCCGAATGAATCGGCAGCAGCGGGGCAATCGCGCTCACGGCCTCGATCAGTTGCGCCTTGGCCGACGCCGGCACGCTCAGACTGTGGCCAACGATGTCTGCAATTTTGCGCAGTTCGCGGCTTATCGGGTAGACCAGCAGGCGGGTCGGGGTTTCTTTGTGCACATAGGTATCACCCGCGTCGAGGATGCCCGCAGGCTCCAGACGCACTTGAATCTGCTCGGCACGGGACTGAAGGTGCAGGGTCGCCTGACCCGCCTGCAGATCGATACGCACGTCCGGCGCGTCCTCCCAGTAGAGCGCCGGATGGCCGACCAGACGGGGCAAGGCGTGAACAGCGGGCAGTTCGTATTCGGGGCTGGCGTAGTGGTAGCTTGCCTGGATCGCGCTGATCGTCTGCCGGTCCTGCTCGCAGAGAAAATCCATCAGGTCGCCGTCTTCTACCAGACGCTTGAGCGCCACTGTACGGCCCTTGCTCCACTGTCCCTTGGCATTGCGTTTTTGCTCGCGCGGTTCGACTTTCATCCAATAGTCGGTCAGCAGAAGGGTCCAGGCCAGACGGGTATTCTTCTCGTCAGCAGCAGGGGTGGCTGGCCCCTTGCCGGGCCTTAGTTGACTCAGCGCGTTAAGCGCATGCTCCCAGGCTTCCTGACGATGACAGAGCTCGACCAGCGGCTGCAAACCGGCGCTTCGATGGACCTGGGTTAACTGCCGGGGCTGGCCGAACTGGATGGCGATCAGTGCGTCAAACTCCGCTGCCAGCCAAAGGTATTCGTCCCGTGCCAGCTCATCGCGGTAATCCTGCAACCTGGTGCGCCATGCCTCCTGACGCACTTGAGGCGCATCCAGCCAGTACAGGGCAAGCGCCAGCAGCAACCCGTCCAGGCCATTCAACGTGTCGGGCAGAAAGGCGGATGAGAGGGATGACGTCTCACCTTGCAGTTGTTCGAGCAGGTGAAGGAGCACCACGTAGGCACGGCCGTAGCGCTCTTTGTCGCCCAGAGTGATGGCCTGCTTGAGGGCTGCACGATGCTGGGGGGCGTTCTCCGCAATCAGCGCCAGGCAGTAAAACGCATTGAGCACTGGCGGCAGATCGATCCTGCGCTTCTTGGTGAGCCTGCGCATTTCGCTAAGCCAGGTACGCAGCAACAGCAACGTCTCGCTCACCTGGCCGCGCAGCAATAAATGAATGGTTTGGTGCAGCAAGGCCAGTTCTTCGATTTCGATGTATTCAAGCGTTCCCCAGTCGCCACGCCACAGGGCCTGAAGTGACAGCTCAAGCCCCAGGGCCCTGCTCGGTCGAGCCTCCATTTCGCGCAGCGCCAAGGGGTAGCTGTGGCCGGCCGGGCTCAGCAGGGTGTTGAGCAGATTGAGGTGATCCTCCACCAGCAACAGGCGTATGTCGTCTTCCAGCCGGGCGAAGACCTTGAGTCCTTCAGGGTCGGCCTGCAGCACGCGCATGGGATGATCGACGGGGGATTGCGTGTGGACGAACAGAAACGTAGCCAAACGCAACGAATGCGCCAGTCCACGCAGGTCACCACTGAGCAGGTTCAGCCAGAGGTCCTGCAGGATCCGCGACCGGGACGGCGTTTGCCATTCACTGAGCAAGGGCAGGCCGGTTTTGATTTCATGCAGCCAGTGCTCGCAATCTGCCGACTCCAGCAAGCTCAGCAATACCTGATTGCGCCGTTGTGGTGCGACACCGAAGTAGCGACCCTCAGGCCGCTCCTCCAGCACGATCCACTCCTGCTCATGCAGCAAATCCAGCAATGCGGACAGCGTATCGGCGTCCACCGGTTTGCCGTCAGCGTCGGATGCCCCAAGGGGGCGCAGCAGCTTGAGCAGCGAACTCTTGCCTTTACCAGGGAATGACGTCACCAACCCGTACAAGACCGTCATGCAGTGATCGGGCAGGGAATCGGGAGCGGCTGACTGGGTGGGCATTCTGGACCTCGTGGCACGGCTGGGAGGAGGACATCTTCTCCCACGGCAAAGGCTCCATTTTAACGAGACGCACCGGGTTGTCGACTTTCGATCCATTGGCCTGCATCTGTGACCTCTGCATGCTCAGGCCGCGAGTCGACTCCCTCCTGCCGTTCTACCGTTGACCGGGTCTCTGGCGATCCGGCGTGTTTAAGCGGGCACCTGCGCCTTCTGCGCCTGCGTAGCCTGCGCTTCATCCCTGGCTGCGGTGTAGCGGTTGGCCGGGAACGCCAGACCGAAATGCTCACGCAAGGTAGAGCCGGTGTAGTGCCTGCGATGCAGGTCGCGGTTTTGCAGCACCGGAATCACCCATTCGGTGAAGCATCTCAGGCCGTCGGGCAGCAAGGAGTTGATGATAAAGCCATCGGCTGCCCCATTCTCGAACCAGTGTTGGATCTGGTCGGCGACCTGCTCCGGGGTGCCGACAAACTCCCGGCGAGGACGCGAAAAATCCAGTGCCACCTGCCGCAGCGTCAGATTGTGCTCCCGTGCTTGTCGCTTGATGCGGTCCGAACCGCCTTTCTGGCTGTTGGAGCCCAGATCGCCGAGGTCCGGGAACGGCTCGTCCAGCGGGTAGCGGGTGAAGTCATGATCGTTGAACGGACGACCCAGTGCGACGATGGCGTCCTCGATACTCACCAGCGCCACGGCCTGCTGATAACGGTGCTCCACTTCCTCGGGATTGCGCCCTACGATCGGGCGAATTCCCGGCAGGATAGACAAGTCGTCCGCCTTGCGAGCGAAACCCTCGGCCCGGCGTTTCAGGTCGGCGTAGTAGGCCTTCGACTCCTCGAACGATTCGGCATGGACGAAAATGGCGTCGGAATATTCAGCCGCGAAATTGCGCCCGTCCTCGGAAGTGCCGGCCTGGAACAGCACCGGCTGGCCTTGCCTGGAACGTGCGATGTTCAGCGGACCCTTGACCTGAAAGAACTCACCCTGGTGGTTCAGCGAATGCAGCTTGCCGCGGTCGAAGAATTCGCCGGTGTGTTTGTTGCGGGTGAAGGCATCGTCTTCCCAGGAGTCCCACAGCCCTTTGACCGTCGATACGTGTTCTCTGGCGATGCGATAGCGCACGGCATGGGGTGGATGTTCTGCCTTGCTGAAGTTTTCCGCCGTTGCGCTCAGCCAGGAGGTGACGATGTTCCAGCCAGCGCGCCCGCCGCTGATGTGATCCAGAGAAGAAATTTGCCGTGCCACCTGAAACGGTTCGGTGTAACTGACCGTGACGGTCGCCACCAGCCCGATCTTCGAGGTCGTGGCCGCCAGCGCCGACAGAAGGGTCAGCGGCTCGAAACGGTTGAGGTAGTGCGGGCTGGATTTCTCATGAATGTGCAGGCTATCGGCAATGAAGACGAAATCGAATTTCGCGTCCTCGGCCAAGCGGGCCTGGCCTTGGTACCAGCCGAAATGGGTGCTGGCATCGGCCTGTGCATCCGGGTGGCGCCATTCTCCCCAGCCGTGGCCGACACCATGGACCATGGCGCCGAATTTGAGTTGACGAGGTGTGCTCATGTGGGTGCTCTCCTGGGTCTAACGCTTAGCGCGCAGCTTGCGAAGGGGTCTGCCCTGCAGCCTGTTCGGCAGCCAGGCGGATGGCGTTGAATTGCGGATCGAAGCCGTTGGAGACATCCACATGCCGGGTGAGGATGCCTTCGCGCTGGTAAATGTCGGCGGTGTTTTGCAGGCCCTTCACCACGCTGTCGTCGATGCTTACAGGCTCCATCCGGGTGTCACGGTTGACGGCCAGATGCACTTCGAGGGGCAGGCCGGTGACCTTGGTCTGAGCGGCGGCGTATTCCTTGGGATGGGTGTTGGCCCAGCGATAAGCGCGGTCCAGACGCACGACGAAGTCATCGAGCTGCGCGCGTTTCCCGGCGATGGCCTTGCTGGTCGCGGCGAGGTAGGAGTGGTTGGTTAACAGGTCCGGGCCGTTGGGCAGGATGCGTGCGCCGCTTTGGGTGGCGACCGTGGTGTAAGGCGCCCAGGTGGCCCAGGCGTCAGCATCACCATTGTCGAGGATCAGCCGCGATTCGCTTGGCAGCAAGTAGACGAAGTTGACGTCGCCGGTTGTAAGGCCGGCTTCGTCGAGTGCGCGCATCGCCAGGTAATGGCCGATGGAACCGCGTCCGGTGACGATGCGCTTGCCCTTGAGGTCGGCTACGGATTTGATCGGCGAATCGTTACGCACGATCAGTGCCGTGGTGTAGCGGCCGTCGACATGGGTAATGCTGATCACTTTCAGCGGAGCGCCAGCACCCAGCGCGAACACATAAGGCGCATCGCCCAGTGCGCCGACATCGACCGCGCCAGCGTTCAGCGCTTCACCCAAGGGCGAGGCAGAAGGGAATTCGGAGAATTTGATCGGGTAGGGGACATCCTTCAGTTCGCCCGAGACTTCCAGCAAGACCTTCAATGCTGATTTCTGGTTGGCAACCAGCAGCGGCTGCAGCGTTTCGGCAGCCTGGCTGAATTGGCCGAAGGACAGCGCGAGCAGTGCACCCAGCAAAAGTTTTTTAGTGCGAAGGGCATTTGAAATCGGGGCGGGCATGAAGCGTGTCTCCAGGCTATGACGATGGGTCTGAGCCTCCACCTGGAGAAGGGGTCGGCCAAGGGTTATGACCTTATACGTATAAGAAACGAATTAGAAGTATCTTTTGGTTATATGCTAATTATGTAATTAGATGATTTTTTCAGTGTCTTAATATCAGGTATTTGCATTAATTAACTGTCGAAATATTCATCGAACGTAGTAGGCGCGCGCTTTGGCCTGCGACAACGGGGCAGCTCAAATACCCCGTTATCTGAGCTGACGTGTGGCAGCCAAGTGCGCCCCTGCGAACGGGGATCAGATCACCCTGAACCCATGGGTGCCGTCACGCCCAAGCTGTTCCACCAACCCGAACTCCCAATCCAGATACGCCTGCATCGCTTCGCGCGGTGCGTCGGTGCCTTCATAGGGACGGCGGTAGCGGTCGATTCGAGGGGAGGCCAAATGGGTTTCACCGTTTTCCAGTTCGAACCCTGCGGTGATCCAGCTGGCCGTGCCGTCCTGGAGCAGGAACACCGGTTTGCCTGTCAGCGCTTCGACTTCCGGCACCGCCAGTCGCGCCAGCTTGCTGCTGCCACAGGTCAGTACGTACTGCTCTGCGTCGGGAATCTTGCGCAAGGCACTGGACAGGTCCGCGCGCAAGGTCCACCAGGCGCCGGGTATATGCTGCTTCACATAGTTGGCACTGGTGGTGAAGTCCAGCACCGCCACATTGCCATGTGCCTGCCAGTGACGCAGGGTGTCGGCACTGATTTCCTCGACCTGCCACGGTGTCGGAGTCGGCGCACTCCACGGGCCTTTTTCGCTGAAGTCCTGAGCCCTGAGGTCGTCGAGGACGAACACTTCCCAACCCAGTTGCGCCAACCATGAGGCCGACATGTTGGCCCGTACGCCATTGTCGTCCGCCAGCGCGATCCGGGCGCCACGCACGCTGGCGTAGTGATCGGTTTCCTGCACCAACTGGCCACCGGGTGTCGAACGAGCCCCCGGCAAATGGCCGGCTTCATATTCTTCCGGCGTTCGCACATCGAACAGATACGTGGTGCGGGCCGTTCCGGCTTGCCATGTTGCCAGGTCGGCACGCTTGCCACGCTTCACACCTGCCTTGTCGGCCACTCTGCGGGCATCGATACGGGCCAGGTCCAGGGTCTGCTCACTGACCGCAGGAAAGCGCCGCTTTTGACCGTGGTCCAGCGTCTGCCCCGCCAACAGCCAGCCGATGGTGCCGTTGCGCAAGGCAGAGATCGGGTTCGGCAGACCGGCGTTCACCAGCGATTGGGTGCCGATGATGCTGCGCGTGCGTCCTGCGCAGTTGACGATGATGCGGGTCTGGGGATCAGGCGCCAGTTCGCGGGCGCGCAACACCAGCTCGGCCCCCGGCACGCTGACGCCGGTCGGAATGCTCATGGTCTGATATTCATCGAAGCGGCGAGCATCGAGCACCACCACGTCGGCCTTGCTGTCGAGCAACTGTTTCACGTGCTCGGCCGCCAGCGACGGAGTGTGACGATGATGCTCCACGAGTTCGCCGAATGCCTTGCTCGGTACGTTCACATCGATGAACAGCTCGCCACCCGCATCCCGCCAGCCTTGCAATCCGCCTTGCAGCGCCTTGACGTCGCTGTAACCCAGATCCGCCAGGCGGGCGAGGGCAGTTTGAACCAGGCCTTCGCCGTTATCGTAGAGCGTGATCGCCGTATCGCGACGAGGAATTCGCGACAGCACCTCCAGCTCCAGTTTCGACAGCGGGATATTGGCAGCGAACAGCGGATGGGCTTCAGCGAACGGCGCTTCTTCGCGCACATCCACCAAGGCGACTTCTGCGCCGGCCAGCAGCGCTTTGCGAATATCGGCGAATGATCGTGTGCTTTGAGTCATTAGGCTTGATTCTCTTTGGACAGGTCCCAAATGTTCGGGAGGTAGGCGTTCGAATAGCCGGAAATGAACAGTTTTTCGCTGCCATCAGGTTGATAGACGGCACGCTTCACGGCGCCGATATTGGCGCCATAGACATGAATGCTGATCGAGACTTTATCGTCGAACGCATTGTTGACCTGATGGATGTCGTTGCTGCGCGGTGACAAGGTTTCGACGTCGCCGGGCTCCAGACGGATGGCCGCGCCTTCCCGTTGCAGATGCCCGTCGGCGCTGCGGGCGTAACCCTGCGAGTATTCCGCGCCGCGTAACATGCCGATCAGCCCCCAGACCCGGTGATCGTGAATTGGCGTGCTTTGTCCCGGTCCCCAGACAAAGCTGACAATGGAGAAGCGCTGGCGGGAGTCGGCATGCAGTAGAAATTGCTGGTAACGGGTCGGGTCGGCAATGGCGAACTCATCGGGTAGCCAATCGTCGTACCGCACCAGTTGGCCCAGCAGCTTGCCGCCGCGGTGCAGCAGATCGGCTTCAGGCGGGTGGCTGTCGATCAATTCGGCCAGGGCTGCGATAAAGGCCCGGAGCCGTTCCGGGTGTCGGGGAGGGGTCATGTGAATTCCGTGGAAGGGGCAGGACTCATTTGTACGAGTAATATAAGCATAATACCGACGCTTAATATGCTATTTATTGATGATTAGGTTATAACGAAAAAGCATTTCATAACCGCTGCACAGGTTGTCGGGGTATCTATGCGGCATATTTGGAATTATGCTTTTTGCCTATCTTGTTTTTATTTTTCCATGTGCGAACCGTATGAAAATTGACGATATCGATGCCTTTGTCGCAGTGATTCGCTGCCAGTCGATCAGCCACGCCGCCGAGTCGCTGGAACTGACGCAGCCTGCGATCACCCGACGGGTGCAAAATTTCGAGCAGGCGTTGGGGGTCGAGTTGTTTGATCGCAACACCAAACCACTCAAGCCGACGGCGATGGGCCTTCAGGTCTACCAGAAGTGTCTGGCTATCCTGCGGGAAATGGATTCATTGCGTGAACTGGTGGCCAGCGATACGCCGCCCAGCGGCCTGCTGCGCCTGGGCGTGCCGCAAACCATCGGTGATGTGGTGCTGCTCGATGCACTCAGGCATTTACGCGGTGAGTTTCCCGACCTGCGTGCGCAGGTGGTGACCGGCTGGGGCAGTCATCTGATCGGCAAGATCGAGAACGGCGAACTCGACGCCGCTGCGGCGCTGTTCCCGGCGGGCAAGATTTTCCCCGAAGGTATCATTGGCGAGTCCATCGGCAAGATGGAGCTGGTGGTGGTCTGCGCCAAGGAGCGTGTGCCGAAGAAGCCGATCAAGCTGGCCGAGTGTCACGATCAGGGTTTTGTGCTCAACCCGGACGGCTGTGGTTTTCGCGCAGGGTTGCAACGTACCCTGGCCGATCAGGGGCTGGGCCTGAAGGTCAATCTGGAAACCTTTGGTACGGAATTGCAGTTGGGGCTGGTGGCCGATGGCATGGGTCTTGGACTGGTCCCGCGACCCTTGTTCGAGCGCAGTGCGCACCGGAACCTGCTGGGGTTGGTGCCGCTCAAGGATTTCAAGCCGGTGATGGATCTGTGGCTGATCTATCCGCGATACCTTGGCAATCTGCAAGCGCCGGTAGCATCCTTCGGGGCTCTCGTGGCGCAGGCGCTGAAGCAGGCTCGGAAGGCTGCGTGATTGCCTTCCTGGAAATAAAAAATATTGATAATTAGCTTAGAAGAAAATGTGATTATTAAACTTTTTTCGGCGCGCATAGGCTTCCTGGATACCTCTACCCAAGACCTACAGGGAGTCATGCATGAGCAATGTCAGTGCTTTGCCCGTTCAAACCGGTTCAAGCGACGTGCGCAGCCGGGTCAGTCCCGAAGAGTGGGAGGTGCGAATAAAGCTTGCCGCGGCGTATCGCATCGCTGCGCTCAAGCGTTGGACCGACCACATCTATACGCACTTTTCGGCGCGCGTGCCTGGCCCCGACGAGCACTTCCTGATCAATGCATTCGGGCTGCTGTTTGATGAAATCACTGCGTCGAATCTAGTCAAGGTCGACATCGACGGCACCCTCGTCGATGACCCTACCGGTCTTGGCATCAACCACGCAGGCTATGTCATTCACAGCGCCATTCACGCGGCGCGGCCCGACCTGCAAGCGGTGTTGCACACTCACACCCGCGACGGCGTCGCGGTTTCGGCGCAGAAGAACGGCCTGCTGCTGATCTCCCAGCATTCTCTTGGTTTCTCGGGGCGCGTGGCCTATCACGGTTACGAGGGCATCGCGCAGGATCTGGGCGAGCGCGAACGGCTGGTGGCGGATCTGGGTGACAAGAACGTGATGATCCTGCGCAACCATGGCCTGCTCACGGCGGGCCTCAGCATCGAGCACGCCTTTCAGTTGCTGCACAACCTGGAATACGCCTGCACTATCCAGATCGCCGCGCAGGCTGCGGGCAATGCCGAGTTGATCTTCCCGCCGCAGGAGGTGGTGAAGAAAGTCGAGGAACAAGCCAAGGTCTTCAAGAGCGGCACCGGGCCGGGCGTGGCTCGGCACTGGAATGCGTTGATCCGCGAGCTGGACCGACACGGGACAGCGTATAGGGAATAGCACAACCGCAGCGCATACGATCTTCCGGGGGCGTGAGCAAGCTCGCTCCCCACAAAGTGTCTATTCCCTGCTTCTATGACGTATCGACAGGGGCTATGCCACTTTCTCATTCCTTTCCCTTTCGCGCCTGGCCACTCGTTCTCGGGTCAGGGGGATGAGTTCCCGGCCGTAGTCGATAGCATCTTCGAGCGGGTCGAAGCCTCGGATCAGAAACGTGGTAATCCCCAGATCGTAATAATCCAGCAATGCCTCGGCCACCTGTTCTGCGGTGCCCACCAGAGACGTGGAATTGCCTTTGGCGCCTAATAACCCGGCAATGCCGGTCCACAGGCGTTTGTCCAGGCGCGTGCCTTGCGCCGCCGCTGCCAGCAAACGCTTGGAACCTTCATTGGCAGGTTCGCGACGTGGGACACCGCAGGCGTGCGCCAGTGCTTTGGCCCGTTCCAGAATGCTGTCGGCCCGGGCCCAGGCCTTTTCCTCGGTCTCGGCCAGAATCGGTCGTAGCGACAGGCTGAACCGTATCGTGCGCCCATGCTTTGCAGCTTCGCCCCGGACCTGTTTGACGATGTCTCTGACCTGCTCATAAGTCTCGCCCCACAAGGCGTAGACGTCCGCGTGTTTGCCCGCAACCTCGATGGCGGCCTGAGATGCACCGCCGAAGTACAGTGGAATGTGTGGCTGTTGTGGCGATTTGACCCGCGAATGAGCGCCTTCGAACTGGTAATACTTACCCTGGTGGTCGAAGGGTTTTTCCGAAGTCCACTCCTGACGCACCACGTTCAGATACTCATCGGTACGTGCATAACGCTCGTTCTTGCCGATGAAGCTGCCGTCGGCACGCAGTTCCTGATCGTCGCCACCGGTGATGATATGCACGGCGGTGCGCCCGCCGTTGAACACGTCCAGCGTCGCGAACTGCCGGGCTGCAACGGTTGGGGAAATAAAACCCGGGCGATGAGCGATCAAAAACTTCAATTTCGTGGTCACGCTGGCGGCATGGGCGGCGACGAAAGCGCTGTCCGGGCTATCGGAGTGATACGCCACGAGCGCTCGATCAAAACCGGCCAGCTCGTGGGCGCGCGCGACTTTTTCGACGTATTCGGGCTGAACCGTCTCCCCACTGCGCGGGTGAATTTCCGAGAAAGGCTGAGTCGCGATGTAGCCGATGAATTCGACGCTCATGGGGCGATGTCCTGAGGTGGGTAATCGAAAGCTGCGCGATGATTCACGCAAGACCAGTCAGCAACATAGGGTGAGAAGACGTGCCTGTGAAATTCGATTTGAAACTAAGCTAATATAATAATTACGCATCAAAATTTTATTAAAATTAAAATAAGCTGATTATTAGCTTATTACCTTTCGACATTTCCCCGCATTTTTTTATGCGTTTAGGATGGTCCGCACTTCAAGGATCGGTCGTCGCCTGCGCTTCCGTACTTGCCTCTTTCTGTACTGCAAGGATGTCGTTCATGGGTTTTAGCTGTTGGAATCTGGCCCGCCAAACTGCCGCGCTTATGCTGTCTTGCTCTTTGTTAGTGTTAGCGGGGTGTGGGGATGGGCAAGACAAGCCGGTGGCTGTCTCCGACGCGGTGGATTGGTCGAAGGTCAAGTTGGTTCTGGGCGATCAGGCCAAGGGTTTGCGCACGGTCGTCGATGCGTCCAATGCGTTCGACGGGATTGCTTATCAGATCGAATGGGCCAACTTCCAGGGCGCTGCGCCATTGTTCGAGGCGGTGCGTGCCGGAGCCGTGGATCTGGCCCCCGCAGGCGATACACCGGTTCTGGCGGCGGCCACTGGCGGTACGCCGCTGCGTATTGTTGCGGTGCGCCGGGGGCAGGGGCGCAGCGTCGGCATCCTGGTCCCACCGGGTTCGGACATCAAAACCGTGGCCGACCTCAAAGGCCGCAACGTATCGATTTCCTCGGCCCGGGGCAGCATCTCTCAATATTTGCTGATTCGGGCGCTGGAGAATGCAGGGGTGAAGGAGTCTGAGGTCAATATCGGTTTCGTCATGCCCACGGATGCGCTGTCGGCCTTTCACGGGGGCAAGATCGACGCTTGGGCTACCTTCGGGATCTATCAGGCATTCGGCGAGGAAAACGGCGCGCGGCTGTTGCTGAGCGGGGAGGGCATCAATACCGGTCTGACGTTCATCACCGCTTCAGATCATGCGCTGGCGGACAAGGTCAAGCGTCAGGCTCTAAACGATGTGCTGCAGCGGCTGGCCAAGGCTTTCGAGTGGGCCAGGGCCAATCCGGACCAGTATGCGCAGGTGTTTTCCAGCGCCAACAACGTGCCCTTGCCGGTATCGCAGCGTTTGCAGAGTTGGGGGGTCGAGTCGTTGCAGCCTGTCCAAACATCTGACGTCACTGCCTTGCAGGGTGTGGACGATCTGTTCGTGGCGAAGAAGATCTTTGCGAAACCGGTACAGGTGTCCGGGTTGATCGATCGGGAGGTGTTCCCCAGTGCGCACGGGGTATTGCTGCGCTAACCAGATGAGGTCCAGATGTGTGGTGCGCGTTCGTTCGCCAAAGCCGTACACAGGACAGGGATGTATCCCTGTCCTGGCGCATCGCGAATGAATTCGCTCTCACAAGCGTCGGCGTGTTGCGCCAGAGGTGCGCCGGTCACGAATCCCGTTTAATGTCGCGGTCCATCCTGCGCCATTGCCAGCAATTGCTTCTCCTGATCCCAATCAAACGGTTCTTCGTTCTCCTGGGCTTCGAAGCGACGCTCCTCCAGGGCGGTATACATGTCGATTTCTTCGTCGGGCATGAAGTGCAGACAGTCGCCGCCGAAATACCAGAGCAGGTCGCGCGGTACCAGATGAGCGATTTGCGGATAGCGTTGGATCACCTGACACAACAGGTCCTGACCCAGGTACTGGCTCTCGATCGGCTCGCGCGGCAGCAGATCGATCAACTCGTCATAACGCTCCAGAAACAGCGCATGACTTTCTTCAGGCACCTGTTCGGCTTCACCGAGCGCGACCAGAATGCCGCGCAGGTGCGCCAACAGGTTGAGAGTGCGGTCGAGATTGGCGTCGGCCATGATGAAGTCCTCAAAGACAAAAACAGGCGCGGGAGTATAGATCCCGTAGAGGGGGACCGATACCCCGATGAGGACTGGCGGTGGCAGGCCGACGTATCGGCGGCGCGTCAGCTCAATGCCATAACCCGGCCAGATAGCGATGTCCGGCTTCGGTCAGCGCCAGATGGGCGTACGTATGATCGGGACCGGGCTGGCGGGTGACAAAGCCAATAAGCAGCAGCGTTTGCAGCGTCTGGTTGGGTTTGCCGCTATGAAAGTCCTCCCCCGAGGCGATTTCAGCAAGCAGGAAGCGATGGGTCATGCGGTGGTCGATCATGATGCGTCCCCTGGGTGTTTTCTTGTTGTTACCGAAAAGTGTAGGACACTCTTCGCAGCGGTGCAGGCCAGAGCGTATCTGAAAACCGGTACGGTGACGTAGCGTTATAAGCGCGTGGTGGATGCCCGTGTAGCAAAGCTTGAAATCACTCCAAACTTTCGAAAACGTCCTGCATAAATTCCAGGGTCGCTTTGTTAGCGTGCCGGAACTGACGCAATCGCTTACACCATGAAGGGCATGGGCATGGGCATGGGCATCGCGTCGCTCCTCCGCGAACTCGACAGGAAAGCGACCTGCAAAAAAGTGCCGCGTGTCCCGCTGTCAGTCTGGAGAAGATGACCGGCAGCGGGAGCGGCTTCGCATGTTGGCAGTTAGCGTACCTTGCCCTCGCTGGCCTTCAAGGCTTCCTTGTCAAAGTCATCCACATCAATGACCTTGCGCCGGGCCGCTTCTGCTGCGCGCAGCTTCTCGGCTTCGGCCGGCTGAAGCACGCCTGCATTGAGGGCCGCGTCGATCACATGCTCGCCCCCTGCGGGCTTGAGCTGACCGCTCTTGAGCCCATGATGCAGCTTGCTATGCAGCGCCTTCGCATCGGTCAGCAAATCCGCCGCATGCTGCAAGGCCCCTACCGGATCGCTTTCCGAGGTCGGGCGATAGCAGCCAGCAAGTACCGATTCCAGCGCCGGGTCGCCCTTGTTGCGTCCGATGATCTCTGCGACCTCGGCATCCAGCACATCTGATGGGCCCTTATGGCGCCGACCCAGCGGGAACACGATCACGCGTAACAAACCGCCAAGAAGTCGATTCGGGAAGTTGCTGAGCAGCTCATCCAATGCGCGTTCCGATTCGCCGAGCGCTTCTTCCATGGACCAGCGGAACAGCGGCACCAGTGCTTCAGGGTAATCCAGGTCGTGATAACGCTTGAGCGCTGCCGAGGCCAGATACAGGTGACTCAGTACATCACCGAGGCGGGCCGACAGACGTTCGCGGCGTTTCAGTTCGCCACCGAGCAGCATCATGCTCAGGTCAGCGAGCATCGCAAACGCGGCGGCCTGGCGGTTGAGTGCACGGAAGTAACCTTGGCTGAGACGGTCCCCCGGCATGGTTTCGAAGCGCCCGAAGCCCAGGTTCAACACCAGCGTGCTTGCCGCATTGCGCACCGCGAAACCGATGTGTTGCAGCAGCAGTTCATCGAACTCCACCAGAGCGCGGTCATGATCCTCACGCCCGGCGAGGGCCATTTCCCTCAACACGAACGGATGGCAGCGGATCGCCCCCTGACCGAAGATCATCAGGTTGCGCGACAGGATGTTCGCGCCCTCAACGGTGATGAATATCGGCGCGCCTTGCCACGAACGGCCCAGATAGTTGTTTGGCCCCATGATGATGCCCTTGCCGCCATGCACATCCATTGCGTGGGTAATACATTCGCGGCCTCGTTCGGTGAGGTGATACTTCAGAATCGCCGAGAGCACCGAGGGTTTTTCGCCCAAATCCACTGCATTGGCGGTCAGCATGCGCGCGCTGTCCATCAGCCAGGCATTGCCGCCGAGGCGGGCAAGGGCCTCCTGAATACCTTCGAATGCAGCCAGCGGTACATTGAATTGCTCACGAATCCGTGTGTACTGGCCGGTGACCAGGCTGGTGTACTTGGCCGCGCCAGTGCCTACCGCTGGCAGGGAGATCGAACGGCCCACCGAAAGGCAATTCATCAGCATCATCCAACCCTTGCCGAGCATTTCCTGACCACCGATCAGGAATTCAAGGGGGATGAATACTTCTTTGCCGGCGTTAGGGCCGTTCATGAAGGCGGCGCCCAATGGCAAATGGCGACGGCCGATTTCCACGCCCGGTGTGTTGGTAGGGATGAGCGCCAGGCTGATGCCCAGATCTTCTTTGTCGCCCAGCAGATGCTCGGGGTCGAAGGCCTTGAACGCCAAGCCGAGCAAGGTCGCGACAGGACCGAGGGTGATGTAGCGCTTCTCCCAGTTCAGGCGCAGACCGATGACTTCTTCGCCCTGCCACTGACCGTTGCAGATGATCCCTGTGTCCGGCATTGCACCCGCATCAGACCCGGCCAGCGGGCCGGTGAGGGCAAAGCAGGGGATATCGTCGCCGCGGGCTAAACGTGGCAAGTAATGGTTACGCTGCACATCGGTGCCGTAATGCAGCAACAATTCTGCCGGCCCCAGTGAGTTGGGCACCATGACCGTGGACGCCAGGTCACCGCTGCGGGTCGCCAGTTTCATCGCCACTTGCGAGTGAGCGTAGGCTGAGAAGCCTTTGCCACCGTATTCCTTGGGAATGATCAGGGCGAAAAAGCCATGCTTTTTGATGTGCGCCCAGGCCTGCGGCGGCAAATCCATGGCCTGCCCGATTTCCCAGTCGCTGACCAGCGCACAGAGTTCGTTGGTCGGACCGTCGATGAATGCTTGCTCCTCCTCGGTCAACCGGCTTTTCGGGTAGGCGAGCAGGGTGTCCCAATTTGGACGCCCGCTGAACAGTTCGCCGTCCCACCACACGGTACCTGCGTCGATGGCATCGCGCTCGGTCGCCGACATCGGCGGCAAGACTTTCTTGAACCAGACGAACATCGGCGCGCTGAAATACCTGCGACGCAGATCAGGCAAGGCCAGAGGCAGCATCACCGCCAGCCACAGAAGCCACGGGATGGCCATCCAGCCGTGGGCATGACTGAACGCGCCCATTGCCAGCAGATAAACCGCCACAATACCCAGGGCAGGGAAGGGGGCAACACGCCGGTGGGCCAGCCAGGCCACGCCGATAACCAGAACCACGATCCACAACAACAGCATAAGAATCCCTCCAGGATGATGGCGAATAGAGCGCCATCGACACCACGGGCAGCCGCTCTGGCCCGCGCAACGATAGTGACCCCGAGCCCCCGGTGGAGTTCGAGCAGTGGCCGATGCGCTTGAAGTTGTGGCTCGAATACCCCCTTCATGGAGCGGCCGGATCAGATTGGTGGGTCGGTGACATAGATCACCACATTGCCGCCCGCCTTGGATGACCTGTCAGGGCCCGCCAAAAGCCAGTGCAGATATTCGTTCAACATTCGAGCGGCATCGCGGTCGAACCAGAACCGGCGCTGGCCGCGCTAGATTAATAATGACTATCAATAGAACTCGCTGTACTTGCGCGACTTCGACAAGCACCATTGGCAGCTTCGTCGCGTCCGGTGTTGTTTCGAAGCTCGCATTGTGAGCGGTCCTGGGTCATGCGCCGGCGAGTCTTTTGTATTCGTCTGTTTCTTTCTCTCCTTTTATTGGTGTGTTTTCAGTCATGAGTTCAGCTCTGTCCATTCGGCAGCTAACCAAGACCTACGGCAACGGTTTCCAGGCCCTCAAGGGGATTGACCTGGACGTCGCCGAGGGTGATTTTTTCGCATTGCTCGGCCCTAACGGCGCCGGCAAATCCACCACCATCGGGATCATCTCGACGCTGGTCAACAAAACGACTGGTTCGGTGAACATTTTCGGTCACGACCTGGACCGCAATCCGGCGCAGCTTAAGCGCTCGATCGGTGTCGTGCCCCAGGAGTTCAACTTCAACCAGTTCGAGAAGACCTTCGACATCGTCGTGACCCAGGCTGGCTACTACGGTATTGCGCCCAGGGTCGCCAAGGAGCGCGCCGAGCGGTACCTGACCCAGCTCGGGTTGTGGGACAAGCGCAATGTGCCCTCGCGCTCGCTTTCGGGTGGCATGAAGCGCCGGCTGATGATTGCCCGCGCGCTGATCCACGAACCGCGGCTGCTGATTCTCGACGAACCGACGGCGGGTGTGGATATCGAGCTGCGCCGGTCGATGTGGACCTTCCTCACGGAGCTGAACGATAAGGGCATCACTATCATCCTCACCACGCACTATCTGGAAGAGGCTGAGCAGCTGTGCCGCAATATTGGCATCATCGATCACGGCACCATCATCGAAAACACCGGCATGAAGACGCTGCTCAACAAGCTGCATGTTGAGACTTTCCTGCTGGATCTCAAGGATCCGATACGGGTTGCGCCGCAACTCATCGGTTACCCGTCGCAGCGGGTAGACGATCTCACCCTTGAGGTGCAGGTCGACAAAGCCATCGGCATCAGCGGGCTGTTCAGTCAACTCGCGTTGCAAAACGTTCAGGTGCTGAGCCTGCGCAATAAAACCAATCGCCTTGAGGAATTGTTTGTGGGCCTGGTTGAGAAAAATCTGGCGAAGGTGGCGGTATGAGCTCCGAACTGCGCCCCAACCTGATCGCCCTGAACACTATCGTCTACCGCGAAGTCCGTCGCTTCATGCGGATCTGGCCGCAGACCCTGCTGCCGCCAGCGATCACCATGGTTCTGTACTTCGTGATTTTCGGCAACCTGATCGGCCGGCAAATCGGCGACATGGGCGGCTTCACCTACATGCAGTACATCGTGCCGGGCCTGATCATGATGTCGGTGATCACCAACTCCTATGGCAACGTGGTTTCCAGCTTCTTTGGCGCCAAGTTTCAACGCTCGGTTGAAGAACTCATGGTGTCTCCAGTTTCGCCGCATACGATTCTGATCGGCTACACCTTGGGCGGCATGCTGCGCGGGCTGATGGTCGGGGTTATCGTGACCCTTCTTTCGATGTTCTTCACTGACCTGCAGGTTCATCACCTGGGCGTGACCATCATTGTGGTGGTGCTGACGGCGACGATCTTCTCACTGCTGGGCTTCATCAATGCCGTGTTCGCGCGCAACTTCGACGACATCTCGATCATCCCGACCTTTGTACTGACGCCACTGACGTATCTGGGTGGAGTGTTTTACTCGATCAACCTGCTGCCGCCGTTCTGGCAGACCGTCTCGCTGGCCAACCCCGTGCTGCACATGGTTAATGCCTTCCGTTTCGGGATTCTGGGCGTGTCGGACATCAAAATCAGCGTGGCCCTGACGTTTATGGTGGTCGCCACCATCGTCCTGTACCTGGGCTGTGCGCGGCTGCTGGTGAGTGGACGCGGGATGCGGCAATGACCCAAAGCCCAATGATCTGATCGACGAAATACCTGTGGGAGCGGACTCGCTCCCGCAGGTTTGTATCATCTGCGCTAGCCTCGTCTCGCCCTGCGCCGCGCCCACTGCCGTCCTACCCACCAGCGCCAATACCCCATCGTCGCGAAATAGCCCACTAGTGCCAGCACGACCCCCGCCACCACAGATCCCAGCAGAAACGGCTGCCACAACGTCGAAAGCTGCCCACTGATCCCGTCCCAACTTATCTCCTCCGGGAAACTGCGCGGCTCCAGGCCCAGAAGCAGCGCCCCTATCTTGTAGGTGCAATAAAACACCGGCGGCATGGTCAGCGGATTGGTCAGCCAGCACAGGCTCACGGCTATCGGCATGTTCGCACGCACCCAAATCGCCAGAAGCGCCGCCAGCAACATCTGCAAAGGCATCGGCATCAGTGCCGCGAACAAACCGACGCCCATTGCCCTGGCCACCGAATGGCGATTGAGGTGCCACAGGTTAGGGTCGTGCAGCAGCTTGCCGAGGAAGCGTAAGGATTTGTGTTCCCGGATGCGGTTCGGATCGGGCATGTAGCGCTTGAACAAGTGGCGTGGCATACAGGAAATCCGGGGTTCTGACGGAAATATTCGGGCCAGTATGCATGGATGGCGGCGGATGAAAATTCAGACATTGTGACAATTAATAAAGGCGCGGCCGGTTCAGTGCGCTAAGTCATGAGGATGAATTTCATAGACCGACAAGGAGAACCTTATGCGCACAGGGATGTTGGCGCTTGCACTGGGCCTACTGGTTCTGCGTTTCTTGCCAGCCCTACCGCCTGTCTGGTTAATGCTCGTCATGCCGGTGCTGGCGCTGATGCTGCTGCCATTTCGTACCTATCCGCTGGCTTTTTTTCTGTTCGGTTTGACCTGGGCCAGCGTGTCAGCCAAGTCCGCACTGGACGATCGCCTGCCTGAAAGACTCGATGGCCAGACCCTCTGGCTCGAGGGCAAGGTCGTGGGCTTACCCAACAGCGCCGAAGGTGTGGTGCGTTTTCAGCTGCACGACCCCGTTTCGCGACGCACTCGCCTGCCTGAGCGGCTGCGCATTGCCTGGTACGGTGGCCCGAAGGTGCAAGGCGGGGAGTACTGGCGGCTGGCGGTCAAGCTCAAGCGCCCTGGCGGTCTGGCCAACCCCGGCGCTTTCGACTACGAAGCCTGGCTGCTGGCCCAACGCATCGGCGCTACGGGCACAGTCGTCGATGGCCAGTTGCTCAGGGCGTCATCGGTGCCCTGGCGTGACAGGATTCGCCAACGCTTGCTGGCGGTGGACGCCCAAGGTCAAGAGGGTGGCCTGACCGCTTTGGTGCTTGGCGATGATTCAGGACTCAGCACCGCTGACTGGCAGGTCCTGCAGGACACCGGGACTGTACATTTGCTGGTGATTTCCGGCACCCACGTCGGACTGCTCGCCGGATTGCTCTACGGTTGTGTTGCTGGCCTGGCCCGTTGGGGTCTGTGGCCGCGATTCATCCCCTGGCTGCCGTCGGCCTGTGTTTTGGCGTTCAGTGGTGCATTGGCCTACGGCTTTCTGGCTGGATTCGAAGTGCCGGTGCAACGAGCCTGTCTGATGCTGGGTCTGGTTCTGCTGTGGCGTCTACGCTTTCGTCATCTGGGCGTGCTCCCGCCTCTATTGATTGCGTTGAATCTGGTGCTGATCGCCGAGCCGTTGATCAGCTTGCGTCCGGGTTTCTGGCTGTCGTTCGGCGCAGTGGCGATTCTGATGCTGATTTTCGGCGCGCGCCTCGGAGCATGGAGCGGGCTGCGCAGTTGGTCTCGTGCGCAATGGCTGATAGCGCTGGGTTTACTGCCGGTCCTGCTTGCGCTGAATCTGCCCGTCAGCCTGAGCGGGCCAATGGTGAATCTGGTGGCGGTGCCTTGGGTCAGCATTTTTATCCTGCCGCTGGCGCTGTTCGGCACGCTATTGCTGGCAGTTCCACCGGTCGGCGAGAGCTTGCTGTGGCTGGCAGGCGGTTCTATGAACGGACTGTTCCGCTTTCTGACCTTGATGGCTGAGCTCATGCCCGCGTGGACAGGACCTGCCGTGCCGACCTGGGTCTGGCCGTTGAGTCTGCTGGGTACATGCTTGCTTCTGCTGCCCAGTGGCATTCCATTGCGGCCATTGGGTTGGCCGATGTTGCTGCTCTGCGTATTCGCGCCGCAGAAAAGCATTCCGGTGGGTGAAGTCGAGGTGGTGCAGCTGGATGTCGGGCAGGGATCGGCGATCACACTGCGCACCCGCCATCACGCGCTGCTCTACGACGCAGGTCCGCGCTTCGGCGACTTCGACATTGGCGAGCGCGTAGTGCTGCCGGCGATTCGCCGCGCCGGAATTCGCCATTTGGACCTGATGCTGCTCAGTCACGCCGATGCCGATCATGCCGGGGGGGCGTCTGCCGTTCAGCAGGCGCTGCCGGTCTCCAGAATTCTGGGCGGCGACACCGAACGAATGCCGCCAGCGTTGGCCGTCGAGCGTTGTCGCAACGGTGAAACCTGGACGTGGGATGAGGTGACATTCTCCACCTGGGTCTGGGAGCAGGCGGAGCAAGGCAATCAGGCGTCCTGTGTGCTGAGGGTCGAGGCCGCTGGCGAGCGGCTGTTATTGACCGGCGATATCGACATCCATGCCGAGCGCGCAATGCTGCAACAGGGCTTCGATGTGCGCGCTCACTGGCTGCAGTCACCGCACCACGGCAGTCGCACATCATCTTCCAAACGCTTTCTGCAAGCAGTTTCTCCTCGCGGGGTGCTGATTTCCCGAGGCCGTAATAACGCGTTCGGCCATCCGCATCCGCTGGTCATGTCGCGCTATCGCTGGCTGAACATCGAACCCTATGACAGCGCTGAACTGGGGGCTGTCACCTTGCAATTGGGAACGTTCGGCCAAGTGCGTGCCGAGCGTGAGGCTCGACGCTTCTGGCGTGACTAAAATGAAGGTTATTCATCGGGACCGGCGAGTCGACGATGCGCCGGGCTGGCCATATGTTAGAGTAGCGCGACTTTTTTTCAGGGGGTGGTCGCTGTGTGGGAACTGGTCAAATCGGGTGGCTGGATGATGCTACCGATCATTTTGAGTTCCATCGCTGCCGTCGGGATCATCATCGAGCGCCTATGGACCTTGCGCGCCAGCCGCATTACACCGCCCCATCTGCTCGGTCAGGTATGGCGCTGGATTCAGGACAAACAGCTGAGCAGCGACAAGCTCAAGGAGCTGCGCGCCGACTCACCATTGGGTGAAATCCTCGCCGCTGGCCTGGCCAACTCCCGTCATGGTCGCGAGATCATGAAAGAGTGCATCGAAGAGGCCGCCGCCCGGGTCATCCACGAACTGGAACGCTACCTGGCGACACTGGGCACCATCGCCGCCATGGCGCCGTTGCTGGGTCTGCTGGGCACGGTGCTTGGCATGATCGATATCTTCAGTTCGTTCACCAGCACCGGCATGACCGGCAACGCTGGCATGCTCGCTGGCGGTATCGCCAAAGCCTTGATCTGTACTGCCTCTGGCTTGACGGTCGCGATACCGACGATCTTTTTCCATCGCTACCTGCAAAGCCGGGTCGACGAGTTGGTCGTCGGTATGGAGCAGGAAGCCATCAAGCTGGTGGAAGTGGTGCAGGGCGACCGCGATGTCGACCTGACCGATGCCAAGCCTGACCTCAAAGCCGCCGCCCGGGGCGAGGGTCGCAAGAAGTGAAATTCCGCCGCCGCAAGCCTCGGGAGACCATCGACATCAACCTGGTGTCGCTGATCGACGTGGTATTCATTCTGCTGCTGTTCTTCGTAGTGACCACCACCTTCACCCGTGAGACCCAGCTGCGCGTGGATCTGCCGCAGGCGGTAACAGGCGCTTCGGCTGACGATATCGACAAGAAGCACATCGACATCGCCATCAATCCTGATGGCGTGTACTCGGTCAATAATTCCTTGCTGCCCGACAGCAAACTCGACACCTTGATCGACGCTTTGCAGAAAGAGTCCGGTGGCGACGCCAGCCTGCCGCTGTCCATCAGCGCAGACGGCAAGACGCCGCACCAGGCGGTAATCACCGCAATGGATGCGGCCGGCAAACTGGGTTTTGCCCATTTGAGCATGACCACCGTCGAGGCCGCATCGGCTAACTGATGGCACTGACCGACCGTTTGCTCAACGCCTGGTACAACGGCCATCCGGCGCTGACCCTGTTGCGGCCGCTGGAAGCCTTGTACCGGCACGTGGTCAACCGCAAGCGTGCGCGTTTCGTGGCCGGGCAAAGCGACACCTACAAGGCACCGGTGCCGGTCATCGTCGTTGGCAATATTACCGTGGGCGGCACCGGCAAGACTCCGCTGATCCTTTGGATGATCGACCACTGTCGGCAGCGCGGCCTGAGAGTGGGTGTGGTCAGTCGTGGCTACGGGGCCAAACCGCCAACGTTGCCCTGGCGTGTGCGGGCACAGCAAGGCGCCGATCAAGCGGGGGACGAGCCGCTGTTGATCGTCAAGCGCACCGGCGTTGCGCTGATGATCGACCCTGACCGTTCCCGGGCCGTGCGCGCGTTGTTGGCCGAGGAGCCGCTGGATCTGATCCTTTGCGACGATGGTCTGCAACATTATCGGCTGGCCCGCGACCTGGAACTGGTGCTGATCGATGCCGCGCGCGGTCTCGGCAATCGCCGTTGTCTGCCCGCCGGCCCTCTGCGCGAGCCCATCGAGCGTCTGCACAGCGTCGATGCGCTGCTCTACAACGGCGCCAGCGAAGACCGTGAAGATGGTTACGCCTTCAAATTACAGCCCAGTGCGCTGGTGAATCTGCGCACTGGTGAGCGTCAGCCCGTGGACCACTTTCCACCTGGTCAGGCCGTGCACGCGGTGGCCGGGATCGGTAATCCGCAACGTTTCTTCAATACCCTCGAAGGACTACACTGGCGGCCTGTTCCCCATGCGTTCGCCGATCATGCCCAGTTCAGTGCAGAGGCGTTGGCATTCACGCCGGCGCTGCCGTTGATCATGACCGAGAAAGACGCCGTGAAATGCATGTCCTTCGCGGCCCTAGACTGGTGGTATCTGGCGGTGGAGGCCGTGCCTGGCCCGGCATTCATCTGTTGGTTCGATTCGCAATTAACCCGGCTTCTGCCATGACTCGCTCAGGATTTCTTATGGACACCAAATTGCTCGATATCCTCGCTTGCCCGATCTGCAAGGGCCCGCTCAAGCTCAGCGCCGATAAAACCGAGCTGATCAGCAAAGGCGCCGGTCTGGCTTATCCGATCCGCGACGGCATCCCGGTGATGCTGGAAAGCGAAGCGCGCACCCTGACTACTGACGAGCGTCTGGACAAATGACAGCAGCGTTTACCGTCGTCATCCCTGCTCGCTACGCCTCCAGCCGATTTCCCGGCAAACCCCTGGAGACCATCGCCGGCAAGCCGATGATCCAGCACGTCTGGGAGCAGGCGCGTAAAAGCAGTGCCCAGCGCGTGGTGGTTGCCACCGACGATCAGCGTATCGTCGAGGCCTGCCAGGCATTCGGCGCTGAAGTGCTCATGACCCGCGAAGACCACAATTCCGGCACCGACCGTCTTGCTGAAGTGGCCTCGCTGCTAGGCTTGGCGGATGACGCCATCGTGGTCAACGTGCAGGGCGATGAGCCAATGATCCCGCCTGCGGTAATCGATCAGGTCGCCGACAATTTGGCCTTGCATCCTGAAGCACGAATGTCGACCCTGGCCGAGCCTATTGATGATGTGGCCGCGTTATTCAACCCGAACGTGGTCAAGGTCAGCTCTGATATCAACGGTCTGGCCCTGAGCTTCAGTCGCGCGCCGCTGCCGTGGGCACGAAATGCGCTGGCCAGGAGCCGCGATGAGCTGCCCGACGGCGTGCCATATCGTCGCCATATCGGTATTTACGCCTACCGTGCCGGTTTCCTCCACGATTTCGTCGCCTGGGGCCCATGCTGGCTGGAAGATACCGAAAGCCTCGAACAGCTGCGTGCCCTGTGGCATGGCGTGCGTATCCACGTCGCCGATGCGCTGGAAGCTCCGCCGGCGGGAGTCGACACTGCAGAAGATCTGGAGCGCGTACGGCGCTTGCTGGAGGTTTGACGGTGATGGGTCATCATGTCGCTTTTACACAGGCTCCCGTATGAGCCTGCAGATTCAAGCCAATGTTTCACTCAAGCCGTTCAATACGTTCGGTGTGGATGTCAGCGCCCGGTGGTTCGCCGAGGCGCATACCGATGCGCACATTCGCGAGGCGCTGGCCTATGCGAAAGAGCGCGACGTCAAATTGCTGGTGATTGGCGGCGGCAGCAACCTGCTGCTGACTCGTGACGTCGAGGCGTTGGTGTTGCGCATGGCCAGTCGTGGCATTCGCATCATCCATGAAGACTGCAGCACGGCAGTCATCGAAGCGGAGGCCGGCGAGCCTTGGCATCCATTCGTTCAGGAAATGCTGGCGAGGGGGCTGTCGGGGCTTGAAAACCTCAGCCTGATCCCGGGCACTGTCGGTGCGGCACCGATGCAGAACATCGGCGCTTACGGGGTTGAGTTGAAGGACGTCTTCGACAGCCTGATCGCGCTGGATCGCCAAACTGGCCAAACGCAGGTGTTTTCCCTGGCTGACTGCGCTTTCGGTTATCGCGACAGCGTATTCAAGCACCAGACGGGTCGCTGGCTGATCCTGCGCGTGCGTTTTCGCCTCAGTTATGCCGCAGAGCTGCATCTGGATTATGGTCCGGTGCGCCAGCGCTTGCTGGAGCAGGGTATCAAGGAGCCGACGCCGATTCATGTCAGCCGGGCAATCTGCGCCATTCGCAGCGAAAAACTGCCGGATCCTGCAGTGCTCGGTAATGCGGGCAGCTTCTTCAAGAACCCCCTCGTCCCGGCCGAGCTTGCCGCCCGCATTCGTGAAGCTCACCCTGGCGTGGTGGCCTTCCCGCAAGCCGATGGGCAAGTGAAGCTGGCCGCTGGCTGGCTGATCGAGCAAGCGGGCTGGAAAGGCTTGCGTGACGGCGACGCCGGTGTGCATGACCTGCAATCGCTGGTGCTGGTCAACTATGGTGGGGCGTCCGGGGGAGATTTACTGAATCTTGCCAAACGGATCCAGGCTGATGTTCGAGAGCGGTTCGGCGTTTCGCTGGAAATGGAGCCTAATCTCTACTAAGGCGATTAGGTTGTTTGGCTTGGCCTGTGCGCTGCGAAGCACGCTCGGAACAGAGGCAGAGTATGAGTCAAACCCTGTGTGCCATCGTTCTCGCAGCCGGGCAGGGGAATCGTTATCGGGCGCTGGCCGGTGCTTCTCACAATAAGCTACTGGCGCCATGCATCGGTCGTGATGGCGTCGAGCGTTCGGTTATCGAGCATGTACTGGTCACTCTGAATCGGGTGGTTGACACGATCATACTGCTGACCCGTCCTTGTTATGCCAGTGTCGCCGAGCTGGGCTTGCGCCACGGCTGCGAGGTGGTGTTCATGGACTCGCCCGGAATGGGCGACAGCATTGCCGCTGCGGCTTCGGCTGAGCCTGATCATCGTGGCTGGCTCATTGTCCTGGGCGATATGCCTTTCATTCATCTGGACAGTCTCAAGCAAGTCGCCGAATCTCTTGAATCGGATGCTATCAGCGTACCAATGCATGCTGGCGAATACGGGCACCCGGTAGGTTTTGGTCGCGGGTTCGGGCCCGCCTTGATGAAGCTTGCAGGAGAGAGAGGGGCCAGGCGCTTATTCAAAGCAGCTCGGGTCAAGGAGATTGTGGTCGACGATCCGGGCGTGTTGTGGGATGTGGATGTGCCTTCGGCGCTGGACTTTAAATAGCTATTGTCCGGACAACGATGTTGCCGATCTTTCCAACACGTATAAAAAAGCCCCATCTGCTCACACAGATGGGGCTTTCGATTTACTGAAGATTACAAAGGCGATTTGGAATCTTTGTTTTCTTCGGCTTCTGCACCGAGCTCGATCACACCTTCCTTGACCGGCGCGACGTGCTCGTCAGCGGCTGGGGCCGGTGTGGCGACAGCTTCTGCCGCAGCAGGGGTTGCGACCTGCGGTACCGCAGCGGCGTTAGCCTCGGCTTCCTTCTGCAGGCGTTCAGCCTCCAGACGACGACGGCGAACTTCACGAGGATCGTTCGGCGCGCGACCGGTGCTGGCCATCGGCAGGGCAGGCATTTCAGCTGCAACGGCCGCAGGTGCAGGCTCTACAGCAACAGGAGCTGCGACGATTTCCGGCGCGGCAGTAGATGCCTCGACGAACGGGGATTGCACCACTGGGTGTTCAGCGACTGGCTCTGCAACCGGCTCAGCGGCTTTTGGCGCTTCTACGGATATTGCTGGCGCTTCGACCACGGGGGCTGAAACCGGAGCTTCTGGGGCTGTAGCGGCGGCTGGAGCGTGAGCGAAAACAGGCGCCTCTACCGCAGCAGGAGTTTCAAGCTGCTCGGCTTCGGCAGCCGCTTTTACCTGACGCTCGAACGGGCTAAGAGAAGCATCGAACTGTGCCACTTCAACTTCCGGCATGACCGAATGCTTGGTGGCGGTCGCCTGATCTTCGACAGCAGGGGCTTCGACGACAGGGCTTTCAACGACAGGGGCTTGCACGGGCGCTTCAGCTGTCGCGGCGGGCGTCGCTTCAACGACTGGCGCTTCGACCGTTGCTGTTGCGCGTTCAGCCTGGCGATGAGCCTCGGCTTCTGCCGGGGCACTGACTACGGTTTCAGCAACAGCAACGGTTACAGCCAGACCCGCAGCGATTTGCGCGCTGTTGTCTTCGCTGCGAACGCCATCGTTCAAGGCTTCAGCCGTTTCTTCCGAACCTTCACCTTCCGAGCCTTCGATCACATCACCGTTGGCATCACGCTGACGCTCGCGACGGTTGCTACGACGACGCTGCCCACGGGAACGACGACGAGGGCGATCGCCTTCGGCATGCTCCTGGCTTTCATCCAGTTGCTCTTCGTTGTTCAACAGCGTTTCGTCTTCGGAAACTGCTGCGGCCTGCTCGGTGCGAGGTTGACGCTCTTCACGCGGCGGACGCGGCTGACGCTCTTCACGCGGAGCGCGCTCCGGACGTTCTTCTCGAGGCACATTGACGGCCGGGGCGGCATCCAGTGGCTCACGCAGTTCACGTACGCGCTCTTCACGCGGCTTGCGGTCTTCACGGCCAGCGCGCGGTGCGCGTTCAGCACGTGCCGGACGCTCTTCGCGCGGCGCTGCAGTTTCTTCACGGGCCTCACGTGGCTCGCGGGCAGCACGTTCTTCACGAGGAGCACGCTCTTCGCGCGGTGTGCGTTCTTCACGTTCGGTACGCGGTGCGCGTTCTTCGCGCGGCTTGCGCTCTTCATCGCGGCGACCGTTTCGGCTGCGACTCTGCTGACGACCGTTACGACGTTCTTCGTTGCGGGCAGGACGCTCGGCAACCGGTTTTTCAACCACTGCGGCCGGGGCGACAGGCTCTTCCCTGGTAGCGAACAAACTGACCAGCGATTTTACCAGGCCTTTGAACAGGCTTGGTTCATGGGTCACAGGGGCTGGGGCTGGGGCTGGGGCTGGGGCGACCGGCGCGGCGGCGGCTTCGGCAGGCACCGGAGCGTTAGCGCGTGCCGGGGCGGTCTTGACCGCAGCTTCCTGGCGAACCAGCGTGCGCGTTGCCGCGGCCGGCTGAACTTCTTCCACTTCCGCAGCGGCAGCAGCGATTTCGTAGCTGGATTGCAGGCTGTGGGCTTCCGGGCTGTCATCGCGCAGACGCTGCACTTCAAAGTGCGGTGTCTCGAGATGATCGTTCGGCAGGATAATGATGCGTGCACGGGTGCGCAGTTCGATCTTGGTGATCGAGTTGCGTTTTTCGTTGAGCAGGAACGCAGCGACCGGGATCGGCACTTGAGCACGCACTTCGGCAGTGCGGTCTTTCAGGGCTTCTTCTTCGATCAGACGCAGGATTGCCAGCGACAGCGACTCGACGTCACGGATGATGCCGGTACCGTTGCAGCGCGGGCAGACGATGCCGCTGCTTTCGCCCAGGGATGGGCGCAGGCGCTGACGGGACATCTCAAGCAGGCCGAAGCGCGAGATGCGGCCAACCTGAACGCGGGCGCGGTCGGCTTCCAGGCTCTCGCGGACTTTCTCTTCCACGGCGCGCTGGTTCTTGGCAGGGGTCATGTCGATAAAGTCGATGACGATCAGGCCGCCGATATCCCGCAGACGCAACTGACGGGCGATTTCCTCAGCCGCTTCAAGGTTGGTCTGCAGAGCGGTTTCTTCGATGTCGCTGCCTTTGGTGGCGCGCGCCGAGTTGATGTCGATGGACACCAGCGCTTCGGTCGGATCGATGACGATGGAGCCACCGGAAGGCAGTTCAACGACGCGCTGGAAGGCGGTTTCGATCTGGCTTTCGATCTGGAAGCGGTTGAACAGCGGAACGCTGTCTTCGTACAGTTTGATCTTGCTGGCGTACTGCGGCATTACCTGGCGGATGAAGGTCAGGGCTTCTTCCTGGGCTTCGACGCTGTCAATCAGGACCTCACCGATGTCTTGGCGCAGGTAGTCGCGGATGGCGCGGATGATGACGTTGCTTTCCTGATAGATCAGGAACGGGGCGGCGCGATCCAGGGACGCTTCCTTGATGGCGGTCCACAGTTGCAGCAGGTAATCGAGGTCCCACTGCATTTCTTCGCTGCTGCGGCCAAGGCCGGCAGTGCGCACGATCAGGCCCATGTCGGCAGGTGCGATCAGGCCGTTGAGCGCTTCACGCAGTTCGTTGCGCTCTTCGCCTTCGATACGGCGAGAGATGCCACCGGCACGTGGATTGTTCGGCATCAGCACCAGGTAACGGCCGGCCAGGCTGATGAAGGTGGTCAGGGCTGCGCCCTTGTTGCCACGCTCTTCTTTTTCAACCTGAACGATGACTTCCTGGCCTTCGCTCAGGACGTCCTTGATGTTGACGCGCCCTTCCGGGGACTTTTTGAAGTATTCGCGGGAGATTTCTTTCAGCGGCAGAAAGCCGTGACGCTCGGAGCCGAAGTCGACAAAAGCCGCTTCAAGGCTGGGCTCGATACGCGTGATCCGGCCTTTATAGATGTTGGCCTTCTTCTGTTCGCGGGCCCCGGATTCGATGTCCAGGTCGTATAGGCGCTGGCCGTCTACCAGCGCAACACGCAACTCTTCGGGTTGAGTTGCGTTAATCAGCATTCTTTTCATGTAGTACCGTCGGTTTCCGGGCTGCCGGAAACGGCGTTCGGCACACACGACTTCTCACGGTCGGTGTCAGGGCGCGTCAGGAGTGCTTGAACACTCCAGTGTCTAGCGATATCCGACCAGCGGGGCCGTAGTCGCGACGACGTTTCCTGCTTGCTGTGGTGACAAATGACACCCTGTCAGCAAAAGCTTTGTCAGGAGGAGGAATCAACCATCGGTAGCGGACGATATGAAGCGTCTTGAATAAAGCCGTTTGCTACACAGTCCGACGGTTGTGCGTCTCCGCCCCACACGTATCCCTGATAATTCGGGTGCTGCCGCGCGCTGAATCCGCAGCGGGTTTGCATTTACGCGTTCTTCGATGGAAGTTCGCGCCTCATGACTCATATCAAGGCGTGGTTTCCGAAGTATTCGCCCGGAGCGATCGCCAGCGACTGCACTTTGTGAACTGGCCTTGAACGTGGGCCTTGATGGCGAGTGATTCACTCCGCGATCAGGCTTGTTTCAGGCCTTATGTCACCTGCGCTCGTTACGCTCACTGATCTTCCGTTGTCACCGAAAGCCTCGTAGGACGGCCTCGCGCCCTTGTGAATTGCGTTGGTCAGGGCCGTTTGTCCTCTGCCCAGGCCGCTTTTGGCGGCGTTCGCGACTATAGCAGCAATCATTAAGTGCTTCAAATCCATAAAAAATTGTTATGATTTGCGCCATGACAAATATCACCCCCCCAACCCCCGGCGTTCAGCTGGTAGAGGTTGCGCCGGAATTTGCCGGTCAACGCATCGATAATTTTCTGATCACGTACCTCAAGGGTGTTCCCAAGACCTTGATTTACCGCATATTGCGCAAAGGCGAAGTGCGGGTGAACAAGGGGCGGATCAAGCCAGAGTACAAGCTTCAGGCTGGCGACATCGTGCGCGTTCCACCTGTCCGGGTGCCCGAGCGCGACGAGCCTGTGCCGGTAGCGCAAGGTCTGTTGCAGCGCCTGGAAGCGGCTATCGTTCACGAAGACAAAGGCCTGATCGTGCTCAACAAGCCTGCGGGCATTGCGGTTCACGGCGGAAGCGGGCTGAGTTTCGGCGTCATTGAGGCCTTTCGTCAGTTGCGCCCCGATGCCAAGGAACTGGAACTGGTCCATCGCCTGGATCGAGACACTTCCGGGCTGTTGATGATCGCGAAAAAACGCAGCATGTTGCGCCACTTGCACGAGCAGTTGCGCGGCGACGGTGTCGATAAGCGCTATATGGCGTTGGTCCGTGGCAACTGGCCTGCCTCGCAAAAACAGGTTCGCGCGCCGTTGCTCAAAAGCAATCTGCGCTCCGGCGAACGCATGGTCGAGGTGAACGAAGAGGGTAAGGAAGCATTGACCCTGTTCAAGGTGCTGCGGCGCTTTGGTGACTTCGCGACGATGATCGAGGCGCGTCCTATCACTGGCCGCACCCACCAGATTCGCGTGCACGCGCTGCACGCCGGGCACAGCATCGCTGGTGACAGCAAATACGGCGATGAGGATTTCACTCGTGAGATTCGCGAACTGGGCGGCAAGCGGCTATTCCTGCATGCTTATGCCCTGACCGTGCCGCTGCCCGACGGTGGCGAGCTGAAACTGGAGGCACCTGTCGATGAGATGTGGGCCAGGACCGTGGAGCGATTGTTGAGTGCGCCCTGATTACGAACTGCTGGTATTCGACTGGGACGGTACGCTGTCCGATTCCATCGGTCGCATCGTCGATGCCATGCGCCAGGCAGCCGACCTTGCGCGCCGCCCGGTACGCGATGATCGCGCGATAAAAGGCATCATCGGTCTGGGACTGCCTGAGGCAATCCGCACCCTTTACCCGGACATCACGGCCAACGACCTGATCGACTTTCGGCAGCACTATGCCGACAGTTACATGGCCATGGATGCCGAGCCGTCCAGGTTGTTCGAGGGCGTGCTGGAGTCGCTGGAGGCGTTTCGTGCCGAGGGCTATCGCATGGCGGTTGCAACCGGAAAGGCACGCCGCGGGCTGGATCGCGTACTCAAAGCCCATGGCTGGCTCGATTATTTCGACGCGACTCGTGCCGCCGATGAAACCGCGAGCAAGCCCGATCCGCTCATGCTCAACGAAATCCTGCAGCAGTGTGGCGTTGCCCCGCAAAAAGCCCTGATGATCGGCGACGCCTCGTTCGATCTGCTGATGGCGCGCAATGCGGGCATGGATTCGGTGGCGGTCGGTTATGGTGCCCAGGCCCTGAGTTCGTTGCTGCAGTACGAACCACGCCTGGCGATAGAGCATTTTTCCGAATTGCGTACCTGGCTGGGTGCGCGCACTGCCGAATCTTCGTTGTTGGGGTAATTGATCTATGTCGGATGAATGGAAGTCACCGTCTTCGCAAGAGCGCGACGATAAAGGTGATGCAAAAAGCTGGAAGCTCTTGGAAAAGACATTGCTGGCCAATGTTCAGGAGCATCGTCGTACCCGGCGGTGGGGGATTTTCTTCAAGTCTCTGACCTTCGTTTACCTGTTCATAGCCCTGGCAATGTTCTCGCCGCTGATGGATTTCGGTAAGGGCGCGTCGCGCAAGGCCAGCCACACTGCGCTGATCGAGGTTAAGGGCATGATCGCCGACACCGAAGCGGCGAGCGCCGACAATATCATCGGCAGCCTGCGTGCGGCTTTCGATGATGAGAAAACCAAGGGCGTGATCCTGCGTATCAACAGTCCGGGCGGCAGCCCTGTGCAGTCGGGCTACATTTACGATGAAATCCGCCGTTTGCGTGCGAAGAAACCGGACATCAAGGTTTACGCCGTGATTACCGATCTAGGCGCCTCTGGTGCGTATTACATTGCCAGTGCGGCCGATCAGATCTACGCCGACAAGGCGAGCCTGGTGGGCTCTATAGGTGTCACCGCAGCCGGTTTCGGTTTCGTGGGTACCATGGAAAAGCTTGGTGTGGACCGTCGCACTTACACATCGGGTGAACATAAGGCGTTCCTCGATCCGTTCCAGCCACCCAAGCCTGACGAGACAGCTTTCTGGCAGGGCGTTCTGGATACCACCCACAAACAGTTCATTGCCAGTGTGAAGGCAGGTCGTGGCGATCGCCTGAAAGATAAGGAGCATCCAGAGCTGTTTTCCGGGCTGGTCTGGACTGGCGAGCAGGCTGTCGCGCTAGGGTTGGTGGATGGTTTGGGCAGTGCCAGTTCTGTAGCTCGCGACGTGATCGGCGAGAAGGAAATGGTGGACTACACCGTGCAGGAGTCGCCCTTCGATCGGTTCTCCAAGAAGCTGGGCTCCAGCGTTGCCGAACAGATCGCCATGTGGGCGGGTTTCAATGGGCCGTCGCTACGCTGATTCGCTGTGATTGATAAAAAAGCCCGGCCAATGGCCGGGTTTTTTGTAGCTTTGAATCATTGATTACGGTACATCCACGCCTTCTGCTGCCAACATGTCTACCAGCCTTATTAAAGGAAGACCGATCAGGCTGGTGGCGTCGGGGCCTTCGGTGCTGTGAAACAAGCTTATGCCCAAGCCTTCGGCCTTGAAGCTGCCTGCGCAGTCATAGGGTTGCTCAGCGTGAAGGTAGCGGCTGATCCGCGCGTGATCCAGTTGGCGCATGTGGACCGTAAAAGGGACGCAGTCGACCTGGCATTGTCCGGTGCGGCTGTTATACAGCGCAAGACCTGTGAGAAATGTCACGCGCTTGCCACTGCTGGCAATCAGTTGCTGCAGCGCACGCTCGAAGGTGTGGGGTTTGCCAAGGATCTGCTCGTCCAGCACCGCTACTTGATCTGAGCCGATGATCAGATGGTCGGAAAATTGCGCCGATAGAGCCGTGGCTTTTTTCTGGGCCAGGCGCATCACCAGGTCTCTGGCCGCCTCGTTGGGGCGGTGACTTTCATCGATGTTCGGGGACGCGCTGACGAACGGCAGGCGCAGGCGGTCAAGCAATTGCCGGCGATAAGATGAGCTGGAAGCGAGCAGCAAAGGCAGCATGGGGATCTCCGACAGGTGAAAGTTGAGTGTAATCAGCAGGTCAGGTTGCGAACAGCCCTGAATTTCCTTTGACAGTCGCAGGGCTCGTCCCTAGAATGCTGCGCCTATGTTGAATGACCCGATTCCACCTCACGTTGACCCGCGCAAATTAGCTGACCGTGGCACTACTCTTCAGGGAGAGCTGCTGCTGGCTGATTTGGAGAGACTCTGCGACCCGCTTGCTGACAATCTCGGTACAGTGCAGGCGAAATTCGTTTTTGAACGAGACGAACGCCGCGCCGTGGTTATCCACAGCGAAATCGACGTCGAAGTCAAAATGGTTTGCCAGCGTTGTCTTGAGCTGGTCACCCTGCCGATTCACAGCGAATGCAGTTACGTCGTGGTGAAGGAGGGTGCAAATACCCAGTCGTTGCCGAAAGGCTATGACGTGCTGGAACTCGGCGAAGATCCATTGGATCTGCAGGCTTTGATCGAGGAGGAGCTTCTGCTCGCCTTACCCATTGTTCCTGTTCATGATCCGAAAGAATGCCAGCAGCCGGCGGGCGCCGATGAGCCCGAGCCGAGCGTGGACGAGGTAATGCGGTCCAACCCGTTCAGTGTATTGGCGCAGTTAAAGCGTGACCCAAACGTTTAGGAGTTAATCAATTATGGCTGTTCAGCAGAACAAAAAATCCCGCTCTGCCCGTGACATGCGTCGTTCGCACGACGCTCTCGAGGCTAGCACTCTGTCTGTAGAAAAAACCACGGGTGAAATTCACCTGCGTCACCACGTATCGCCAGAAGGCGTATACCGTGGCCGTAAAGTGATCGACAAGGGCGCTGACGAGTAATTTCTTGTCCGCTCCGGTCATCGCGATCGACGCAATGGGCGGGGACTTCGGTCCCCGCAGCATTGTTCAGGCTAGCGTTGCCTGCCTGTTTGCTTCACCTTCGCTCCATCTGACCCTCGTCGGTCAAGCCCCCTTTCTTGAAGAGCTCATCGCACGCCATTCCGGTGTTGATCGGTCGCGCCTGCTCGTCGTCAATGCCAGCGAGATCATCACGATGGATGACCGTCCTTCCCTTGCCCTGCGAGGCAAGCCTGACTCGTCCATGCGCGTAGCGTTGCGACTGTTGGCCGAAGGTGACGCCCAGGCCTGCGTGAGTGCCGGGAACACGGGAGCGCTGATGGCGCTGTCGCGATTCGTCCTCAAGACACTGCCTGGCATTGATCGCCCGGCAATGGTCGCGGCCATCCCTACGCAGCGTGGCTATTGCCAGTTGCTGGACCTGGGGGCCAACGTCGATTGCAGTGCGGAAAACCTTTATCAGTTCGCCGTGATGGGTTCGGTGGCTGCCGAAACGTTGGGCGTTGAGCGGCCAAAGGTCGCACTGCTCAATATCGGTACCGAAGACATCAAGGGTAATCAGCAGGTCAAGCTGGCTTCCAGTCTCTTGCAGGCCGCGCCGGGGCTCAATTACATCGGTTTCGTGGAAGGCGACGGGCTCTATCGCGGCGAGGCCGATGTAGTGGTCTGTGACGGCTTCGTGGGCAATATCCTGCTCAAGTCCAGCGAGGGTCTGGCGATCATGATCGGTGAGCGAATTGAAACCCTGTTCCAGCAGAACGCGTTGTCCAGGGCCGTTGGGTTATTGGCCATGCCGCTGCTCAGGCGTCTGAAGGCCGATCTGGCGCCAGCGCGACACAACGGGGCCAGTTTTCTCGGCTTGCAGGGCATTGTAGTGAAAAGTCATGGCTCGGCAGGTGTGCAGGGCTTTCAAAGTGCAATTCAGCGTGCCCTGATCGAAATTCAGGAGAATTTGCCGGAGCGCTTGCATGCTCGCCTGGAAACGTTGCTATAGGGTGTGTTGCGCTAGAATGTGACCCCTGTGACTGCCGGGTCATCCTACGATCCATTCGCAACACTTTGAATTACCTCGCGTTCGGAATGGCCGGACGTTCTTTTCGACGACAATAATCAGGGGCTTGTCAATGTCTGCTTCCGTCGCATTCGTCTTTCCGGGCCAGGGCTCGCAGTCCCTCGGCATGCTTGCCGAGCTGGGCGCGCAGTACCCGCTGGTTCTGGACACGTTCAAAGAAGCTTCAGATGCTTTGGGTTATGACCTGTGGGCGCTGACCCAGCAGGGGTCGGAAGAAAACCTCAACCAGACTGACAAAACCCAGCCGGCCATTCTGACCGCCTCCATCGCTCTGTGGCGTCTGTGGCTTGCAGAGGGCGGCGCGCGTCCAGCATTCGTTGCCGGTCACAGCCTGGGTGAATACAGCGCCCTGGTAGCCGCAGGCAGCTTGTCGCTGGCTGACGCGGTCAAGCTGGTTGAGCGTCGTGGTCAGTTGATGCAGCAAGCCGTGCCTGCGGGGCAGGGGGGCATGGCTGCAATTCTCGGCCTGGAAGATTCCGATGTCATCGCCGCCTGCAATGAAGCGGCTCAGGGCGATGTGGTCAGCGCGGTCAACTTCAACTCGCCAGGTCAGGTGGTCATCGCCGGTGCCAAGGCTGCGGTCGATCGTGCAATCGAGGTATGCAAGGCCAAGGGTGCCAAGCGTGCACTGCCGCTACTGGTCAGCGTACCTTCGCACTGTGAGCTGATGCGCCCGGCTGCGGAGCGTTTTGCCGAGTCCGTTGCCGCCATCGACTGGCAGGCGCCGCAAATCCCGCTGGTGCAGAACGTTAGCGCCAGCGTGGTCTCGGACCTGGACACCCTTAAAAGTGATTTGCTGCAGCAGCTGTACAAACCGGTGCGCTGGGTGGAGTCGGTCCAGACCCTGGCCGCCAGCAGCGCATTGCAGTTGGTCGAGTGCGGCCCAGGCAAGGTATTGGCTGGTCTGAACAAGCGTTGCGCCGACGGCGTGGTCACTCATAACCTCAATACCCCGGAAGCTTTCGCCGCCACCCGTGCGGCGCTGGCCTGATAAGGAGAACACCATGAGTCAGGGTAAAGTTGCACTGGTCACCGGCGCGAGCCGTGGCATTGGCCGGGCTATCGCTCTGGAGCTGGGTCGTAACGGCGCAATCGTCGTGGGCACTGCAACGTCCGAGGCCGGTGCCGAGAAGATCACCGCCTACTTCAAGGAAAACGGTGTGGAAGGCTTCGGGCTGGCGCTGGATGTCGGCAGCGACCAGTCCGTCAGCGCCGCGCTGGCACAGATTACCGAGCGTGTCGGCGCACCTTTGATCCTGGTCAATAACGCCGGCATCACTCGTGACAACCTGATGATGCGCATGAAGGATGACGAGTGGCATGACGTCATCAATACCAACCTGAGCAGCCTGTTTCGCCTGACCAAGGGCGTTCTGCGCGGGATGACCAAGGCACGTTGGGGGCGGATCATCAGCATCGGTTCGGTAGTGGGTGCCATGGGCAACGCCGGTCAAGTAAACTACGCCGCCGCGAAAGCGGGTCTGGAAGGTTTCAGTCGCGCGCTGGCGCGTGAAGTCGGTTCGAGGGCAGTGACCGTGAATTCGGTAACGCCCGGTTTTATCGATACCGATATGACCCGCGAGTTGCCGGAAGCACAGCGTGATTCCCTGACGGCTCAGATCCCTCTGGGCCGACTGGGGCAGGCCGAAGAGATCGCGCATGTGGTCGCTTTTCTTGCCTCGGAAGGTGCAGGCTACGTTACCGGGGCTACAATCCCCGTTAACGGCGGCATGTACATGTGACTTCCCGTACTGAAAAAATGTCATACGGGCTGTCTAAAATCCGTTATAAAGCTGAAATCTATTAACGGGCAGAGGATTGATGGCGTAGCGGAAATTGCGTTTAGCTTGAAATGCGCAAAACCTCTTCTATACACTTACCCATCGGCCAGCTGCCTGAATTTGTCCACTAGGAGTTAAAACACGGTATGAGCACCATCGAAGAGCGCGTCAAGAAAATCGTTGCTGAACAACTTGGCGTCAAATCTGAGGAAGTGGTCAACACTGCTTCTTTCGTTGAAGACCTGGGTGCCGACTCCCTTGACACCGTTGAGCTGGTGATGGCTCTGGAAGAGGAATTCGAGACCGAAATCCCTGACGAAGAAGCTGAAAAGATCACCACCGTTCAAGCTGCTATCGATTACGTTACTGCCCATCAGGCGTAAGCTTTTGTAATCGTTGCTCGCTGTCATGGAAAAACCGCACTGCCTCAGGCGTGCGGTTTTTTCTTTAACAGGGCAGCGTTTCGTCAATAGAAAAAAGGAGAGTCCTGTGTCGCGTAGACGCGTCGTGGTCACCGGTATGGGTATGCTGACGCCACTGGGCAATGATGTGCCCAGCACCTGGCAAGGCATTCTGGCTGGCCGGAGTGGCATTGGCCTTATCGAACACACGGACCTTTCGGCTTACACCACTCGCTTTGGCGGTTCGGTCAAAGGATTCAAGGTCGAGGATTACCTGTCCCCCAAGGAGGCGCGGCGTCTGGACCTGTTCATTCAGTACGGCCTGGCTGCCAGCTTTCAGGCGGTACGCAATGCCGGTATCGAAATCACGGATGCGAACCGTGAGCGTATCGGCGTTGCCATGGGCTCGGGTATCGGTGGTCTGACCAACATCGAAAACACCAGCCGTCTGCTGCACGAGCAGGGGCCGGGCAAGATCTCCCCGTTTTTCGTTCCGGGCTCGATCATCAACATGATTTCCGGCTTCCTGTCGATCCACCTGGGCGCACAGGGTCCGAATTACGCCATCACAACCGCCTGTACAACCAGTACGCACTGCATTGGCATGGCCGCGCGCAACATTGCTTATGACGAAGCCGATGTGATGATCGCCGGTGGCGCCGAAATGGCGGCGTGCGGTCTGGGCATGGGCGGGTTCGGTGCCTCGCGTGCGCTGTCGACGCGCAACGATGAGCCGACCCGTGCCAGCCGTCCGTGGGACCAGGGCCGTGACGGTTTCGTGCTGTCCGACGGCGCTGGCGCGCTGGTGCTCGAAGAGCTGGAACACGCCAAGGCACGCGGTGCGACCATCTATGCGGAGTTGATCGGTTTTGGCATGAGCGGCGATGCGTTCCACATGACCTCGCCACCGGAAGACGGTGCCGGTGCTGCGCGCTGCGTTACCAATGCGCTACGAGACGCCAAGGTTCGTCCCGATCAGGTCCAGTACATCAATGCTCACGGGACTTCCACGCCTGCAGGCGACCTGGCAGAAGTCCACGCCATCAAATCGGTGTTCGGCGAGCACGCCTATAAACTGGCAGTCAGTTCGACCAAATCCATGACCGGTCACCTGCTGGGCGCGGCCGGTGCCATTGAAGCGATCTTCAGCGTGCTGGCAATCAACGGTCAGGTCGCGCCACCGACGATCAACCTCGATGAGCCTAGCGAAGGATGCGACCTCGACTTCGTGCCCCACGAGCCGCGCAACATGCCCATCGATGTTGTGGTGTCCAACTCGTTCGGATTTGGCGGCACCAATGGCTCGCTGGTGTTCCGCCGGTTCGCGGAATGACCCTGAGCTGGATCGATGGCGTCCCGGCCGACGCCCTGTCCTTGAAGGACCGGGGATTGGCCTACGGTGACGGTCTCTTCGAGACCATTCTGGTCAAGGCGGGCGCGCCATTGCTATTCGAGCGTCACCTTCAGCGTCTGACGCTGGGCGGCAGGCGCCTGGCGCTGGCGCTCGACCTGTCGCTGATCGATAGCGAATGCCGGGCGTTCGCGGCGCAAATGGGTGAAGGCGTGATGAAGCTGATCGTCACGCGCGGCGACGGCCTGCGGGGTTATGCGCCTGTCACGGGCGCACAGGCCCGACGTATGCTGCAGGCCAGTCCGGCGCCTGTCTATCCTTGCGAGAATGCAAAGCAAGGTATTCGACTGTTCCCATGTCGGACTCGTCTTGCCGAACAGCCACTGTTGGCCGGCCTCAAGCATCTCAATCGCCTGGAGCAGGTCATCGCCCGCGGTGAGTGGCACGATGGCGAGCACGCCGAGGGCTTGATGCGTGACACAACGGGGCGTCTCGTCGAGGCGGTTTACAGCAATCTGTTTTTGATCACAGGCGACGTGTTGCTGACTGCGGACCTGACCCGTTGCGGCGTAGCGGGCGTCATGCGTGCCGAGATACTGGTATTGGCCGAGCAGATGGACCTGCCGGTACGGGCGCTGGACCTGTACATGTCTGACCTGCGGCGGGCAGACGAGGTATTCGTCTGCAACAGCGTTTATGGCATCTGGCCCGTGTGCGCTTTCGAGCAACTGAACTGGCCGGTTGGCCCTGTCACCCGTAAACTGCAAAACCTTGTTCGCGGGCTTCTGGATATCTGATTCGTGATCCGAAAATTATTTGTCTTGCTGGAAGCAGGTGTGATTCTGGCGGGGCTGCTACTGGGTCTGGCATTCTGGCAACAGAACAGCGCGCTGCAACAACCCCTGAAACTGAATCAAGAGCAACTGCTCGATGTGCCTTCGGGCGCGTCGCCCACCGGAATGCTCAACCGGCTGCAGACCGATGGTGTCATCAAGGATGCGTTCTGGCTGCGTCTGTACTGGCGTTTCAACTTCTCCGGCCAGTCCCTGCACAGCGGCGAATACCGCATGACGCCGGGCATGAACGCGAAATCTCTGCTGGTGATGTGGGAAAAAGGTGAGGTTGTGCAGTACAGCCTGACCTTGGTGGAGGGCTGGAATTTCCGTCAGGTGCGCGCCGCGCTGGCCAGACAGGCGAAGCTTGAGCAAACCCTCGTCAACCTCAGCGACAGCGAGTTGATGGCGAAAATCGGTCATCCAAATGTTTTCCCTGAAGGTCGCTTCTTCCCTGATACCTATCGCTACGTGCGGGGCATGACCGACGTCGAGCTGCTCAAGCAGGCGTACACCCGACTCGACGAAGTGTTGCAGGAGGAGTGGGAAAAGCGCGCCGCCGATGTGCCCTATGTCGACCCCTATCAGGCGCTGATCATGGCGTCGCTGGTGGAAAAGGAAACCGGCGTGCCTCAGGAGCGAGGGCAGATTGCAGGAGTGTTCGTGCGTCGTCTGCAGCAGGGCATGCTGCTGCAGACAGATCCTACTGTTATTTACGGTCTCGGCGAGCGCTACAACGGCAAGATTACACGCGCGTTTCTGAAAGAGGCTACGCCGTACAACACGTACGTGATCGCCGGGCTGCCGCCGACACCGATCTCCATGGTCGGACGTGAGGCGATCCACGCGGCGATGAATCCGGTGCCGGGAAACAGCCTGTATTTCGTGGCGCGTGGCGATGGCAGCCACGTCTTTTCTGCCGATCTCGACGCCCATAATGCGGCGGTCAAGGAGTACCAGCTCAAGCGCCGTGCCGATTACCGCTCCAGTCCGGCATCTGGCGGCTTACCGCCTCCGGGCACGGATTCGGTGCCGAGCACTGAAAACTCCGGGAAGGAAGCAGTGCCTTCTCTCCATGCGCCATTGCCGCAATCGCCGTTGCCTGAGCAGAAGGTGCCGGAACAGAATACTTCCGAAGACAAGGCGGCTAAGCAATCTGCCGCCGGGAAACCCGATAGCGATCAACCGGCGCCATCTGCCCAAGCCAGTGGCAAGGCTGTGAAAGGCGAGTCGAGCCCGCAATGAATTTGATGAAGGACTGCCTGTGACTGGTTTGTTTATTACGCTGGAAGGTCCGGAAGGCGCGGGCAAGAGCACCAATCGTGAATACCTGGCCGAGCGTCTGCGCAGCCACGGCGTTGATGTTGTGCTGACCCGCGAACCCGGTGGCACGCCGCTGGCCGAGCGCATTCGTGAGCTGCTGCTGGCACCCAGTGATGAAAGGATGGATGCCGATACTGAACTGTTGCTGGTGTTCGCAGCGCGCGCGCAGCATCTGGCCGAGGTGATCCGCCCGGCGCTCGCCCGCGGCGCGGTGGTTCTGTGTGACAGATTCACCGATGCTACTTACGCCTACCAGGGAGGCGGCCGTGGCCTGTCTGTAGAGCGTATCGCTGCCCTGGAAAATTTCGTCCAGGGCGATCTGCGCCCGAATCTGACCCTCGTGTTCGACCTGCCAGTGGAAGTCGGACTGGCCCGGGCGAGTGCCCGTGGCAGGCTGGATCGCTTCGAGCAGGAAGGTCGCGTGTTTTTCGATGCGGTACGCAGCACCTATCTGAACCGGGCTGCGGCAGCGCCCGAGCGTTATCGTCTGGTGGACGCCGCGCTGCCGCTGGCTCAGGTGCAGGCTTCCCTCGACTCTCTGTTGCCGGAGCTGTTGGAACTGCTGGCGGACCGTCAGCATGGCTAAGGTTTATCCCTGGCAGGCAAACCTCTGGCAGCAACTTGCCGGTCGCACGCAACATGCCCATGCCTATTTGCTGCACGGTCCGGCGGGTATTGGCAAGCGAGCGCTGGCCGAGCGCCTGATGTTTCTGCTGCTGTGTCAGCACTCGCAGGGGCTTGAAGCTTGTGGGCAATGCAAGTCTTGCTCATTGCTGACCGCTGGCAGTCACCCGGACAACTACATTCTGGAGCCGGAAGAGGCGGATAAAGCGATCAAGGTCGATCAGGTTCGTGATCTGGTCAGTTTCGTGGTGCAAACCGCGCAGATGGGCGGGCGAAAGGTAGTGCTGATCGAGCCTGTGGAGTCAATGAACATCAATGCTGCCAACGCCTTGCTCAAAAGCCTCGAAGAACCGTCCGGCAACACCGTTATGTTGCTGGTCAGCCACCAGCCCAGCCGGTTATTGCCCACCGTCAAGAGCCGCTGTGTGCAGCAGGCTTGTCCCCTGCCAAGCGAGGCGATGAGTGTGGCCTGGCTTGCTGACGCGCTGCCGGAATGCACCGAGGACGAACGCGTCGAGCTTCTGACGCTGGCGGCCGGTTCGCCACTGGCTGCGATCAGTCTTCAGGCGCAAGGCGTTCGCGGGCAACGAACGCTGGTGGTAGATGGCGTCAAGAAGCTGCTCAAGGGGCAGCAGTCGCCTACGCAGTTGGCCGAGGGCTGGAAAGACATTCCGCTTTTGCTGCTTTTCGACTGGTTCTGTGACTGGTCGAATCTCATCCTGCGCTACCAGCTCACCGACGACGAAAGCGGCCTGGGACTGGCCGACATGCGCAAGGTATTGCAGTACCTGGCGCAGAAATCACCGCAACGCAAAGTGTTGGCCATGCAAGACTGGGTGCTCATGCAGCGCCAGAAAGTATTGTCCAAAGCAAACCTGAATCGGGTTTTGTTGCTCGAAGCGTTACTGGTGCAGTGGGCATCTCTGACCGGACAGGGTTAGACTGGCCATCTGCATGACATCAGTATCCACGAGGAAGTTGAGATGAGCGTCCCCCTGAGCCCGGGTCCACGTAACGGCATCCTGTCCTTGACGATCAAGGACAAGTCTGTCCTGTATGCCGCTTACATGCCGTTCATCAAGAATGGCGGACTGTTTATCCCGACCAGCAAAAGCTACAAGCTGGGGGACGAGGTGTTCATGCTGCTCAACCTCATGGACGAACCTGAAAAGATTCCGGTCGCGGGTAAAGTCACCTGGATCACTCCCAAGGGCGCCCAGGGCAACCGGGCGGCGGGCGTCGGCGTGCAGTTCAACGATGGCGACAATACCGCCCGCAACATGATCGAAAACTATCTGGCCGGTGCTCTCAAATCCGACCGTCCTACTCACACGATGTAATTGTTCCGGTTCCCATGCTCGTAGATTCCCATTGTCACCTCGATCGCCTTGACCTCACTGAACACGCAGGCTCTCTGGATAACGCTCTGGACGCGGCGCGTGGACGGGGTGTGGGTCATTTTCTGTGCATCGGCGTCAGCGCCGACAACGCGGCCGGGGTCAAGGCCCTGGCTGATCGCTATGAAGATGTGGACTGCTCGGTCGGCATTCACCCGCTCGACCTCAAACCCGGCGAAGAGCCTGCGCTGGAGTGGCTGCTGGACGAGTTGAACCACCCGCGTGTAGTCGCAATTGGCGAAACCGGACTGGATTACCACTACGAGCCGCAAGCGGCCGAGTTGCAGCAGGCTTCGTTCCGTCTGCACCTGCAGGCGGCCAGCGTCACCGGCAGGCCGGTCGTCATCCACACCCGGGCCGCTCGTGCCGACACCCTGCAACTGCTGCGCGAAGCTGCGCTGCCCCAGGCGGGCGTGCTCCATTGCTTCACCGAAGACTGGGACATGGCCAAGGCTGCGCTGGACCTGGGTTTCTATATTTCCTTGTCCGGCATTGTGACCTTCCGCAACGCCGACGCACTGCGCGATGTCGCGAGCAAAGTACCAGCGGATCGCCTGCTGGTTGAAACCGACTCGCCGTATCTGGCGCCCATTCCTTATCGCGGCAAGCCCAACCTGCCGCAATACGTGCGCGAGGTCGCGGAATTTCTGGCGATGTTGCGCGGCGAAAGCTTCGAGCGCTTTTCCGAGCAGACCACCGAGAACTTCAAGCGGCTGTTCCCGCTGGCCCGGGTCAAGCCCGCCTGAGACAGAATTGGTTTCACGCCAGATCAAGGGCAAAAAAAACCCGGGTTCTGGGGGGGGAATCCGGGTTAAGACCATTAGGAGTAAAACAAAGACACGCTATCCATGGGTGCCTTTACCGATGTTGCACTTGGGGGAGATGCTGCATCAGCGAATTTAAGTATTGGTCATATTCCAAAGGCGTCCAGCCCGAGCTGTACATTTTTTAAACAGTTTTGGAATACCCAAGATATTCTTGATACCTCAAAGCGTGCAACGCCAGTTTGATGGTCGGGACCAGCGCAAGAGCTGCAGTCAAAAAGGTGGCTGATGAGCTTGATGGAGTCTTGTGCGTGAACATTGTCGCAGGAGTCGTGCATTTTTTAGCAGGTCAGGCATACTGTGTGACTTCGATTTTGAATCCACAGCCTCTTTCTATGCACAAAGAACCTCGTAAGGTCCGTGAGTTTCGACGCCGTGAGCAAGAAATTCTCGATACCGCGTTAAAGCTGTTTCTCGAGCAAGGTGAAGACAGCGTCACTGTCGAGATGATTGCGGATGCCGTAGGTATTGGCAAAGGCACTATCTATAAGCATTTCAAATCCAAGGCCGAGATCTACTTGCGCCTGATGCTCGACTACGAGCGTGATCTGAATGAGCTGCTGCATTCGGCTGATGTCGACAAGGACAAGGAAGCGCTTTCCCGCGCCTATTTCGAATTTCGCATGCGCGATCCGCAGCGGTATCGTCTTTTCGACCGGCTGGAAGAGAAAGTGGTCAAGGGCAATCAAGTGCCTGAGATGGTCGAACAACTGCACAAGATTCGCGCCTCGAACTTCGAACACTTGACCCTGCTGATCAAGGGCCGGATCTGCGAAGGCAAGCTTGAGGACGTGCCCCCGTACTTCCATTACTGCGCCGCCTGGGCGCTGGTGCATGGCGCGGTGGCGTTGTACCACTCGCCGTTCTGGAGCAACGTGCTGGAGGATCAGGAGGGCTTCTTCCAGTTCCTGATGGACATTGGCGTGCGCATGGGCAACAAGCGCAAGCGCGATCCTGAAGCGGGTCACGATCTCAAGCCTGAAGCCTCCGGTCCGTCGGACTGATTTCCTGCTGTATTTCCTGGCGCAGGCCATCCGGGCCTACGCCAACGCCTTCAGAAGATCCTCCCCCGAATAATGCCTGCTTGTAACGGCCTGATCCTTGTTCATCTCCAGATTCCCGACATGGCGCAAAAGCTGCATTACACCGCCATTCGCCGGTTTTCCGTCGCCGGACTTTGGAGAGAAAAATGCGTAGCCTGGTTTTACTGCTGACGTTCCTGGCATTGAGTGGCTGCATGCACGTCAGCGATCTGGCGCAGGGTGCTCACGACGAGCTTAGCGACGCGGGCCTGCTGGACCACAGCTCGACGCGGCGGATCAATAATTTCCGTCTGCAGCCGGACTCTTTCATCTATATCGCTCAAGGTGCCTTTGCCCCGCCGGGCGGCACTTACCCGCGTCCGAACGTCGTCGCCGAAGAGGCTTTCAACGGTTTCATCGAATACTTTCCTTTGGTCCGCCGTGCCCGTGCGCCCGAAGGCCTGGATGAGGCGATGAACGAAGCCCGGGCCGCTGGCGCGCATTATCTGCTATACACCCGTTTCGCCAAGGCCGACGACCGTATCGGCAACTTTGACGAATGGTCCGATCAGGAAGCCGTCGATCGGTTGGGCATCGACAGTGGTGTCATCCAGTTGATGCTCATCGAAACCAACACCCGGTATTTGATCGATACCGCCCGGATTCACAGTCGCGGAGGCTTGCTCACCCTGCACGACACCAAGCCTGAAGATTTGCTAGGTCCACCCATGGAGGATTACGCTCGCAGCCTGTTGGGCGTCGAGGCCCGTTAAGGAGCAGCGTATGAGTGGTCCGGGAAAAGCCAGCGACCTGTTGGCGCAATTACCAAAGACCGGCAAGGGGTTGCCACCTGTGCACCTGTGGAACCCTGATTTTTGCGGCGATATCGACATGCGAATCGCTCGTGACGGCACATGGTTCTATCTTGGCACCCCCATCGGCCGTAAACCGATGGTGCGCTTGTTCTCCACCATCATTCGTCGAGACGGTGATGACTACTTCCTGATCACCCCCGTGGAAAAGGTCGGTATCAGGGTCGATGACGCACCATTTGTCGCGGTGCTGCTAGAGGTCGAAGGCGAGGGCGAGTCCCAGGTACTTCGTTTCACCACCAATGTAGAAGACGAGATCGAAGCCAGTGCCGAGCATCCTCTGCGTATCAGCATCGACGCCGCTACCGAGGAGCCCGCGCCTTACGTCCATGTGCGCAGCCATCTCGAAGCACTGATCCACCGCAACGTCTTCTATCAGTTGGTCAGTCTGGCGGTCAGTCAGGAGATTGACGGCCAGCGCTGGCTGGGTGTGTGGAGTCACGGCGAATTCTTCCCCATAGGCCTTGAGCCCTGATCAGGTCCGAGGCTGGCGCAACGTCGTTTTCGCCAGCTCAATTGCCTGGCTTTCTTCTCGCGGTTAAAGTGCCGCCCCCCGATTTTTCTGAGGTTGTTGCATGAGCCAGTCCTTTGATATCGCCGTGATCGGCGCCACCGGTACTGTCGGCGAAACCATCGTCCAGATTCTTGAAGAGCGCGATTTCCCGGTCGGCGAACTGTATTTGCTCGCTAGCGCAGAATCGGCCGGCAGCTCGGTTGCCTATCGCGGCAAGAATGTGCGTGTACGAGAAGTCGACGCGTTCGACTTCGGTAAAGCGAAAATCGCTTTCTTTGCAGCAGGTGCAGCCGTTACGCGCAGTTATGCCATGCGTGCGACCGCAGCAGGTTGCGCGGTGATTGACTTGTCTGCGGGCCTGCCCGTCGAGCAGGCGCCCAATCTGGTTCCTGAAGTCAATGGCGCGCTCCTGGCTACGCTGCCCAGACCCTGGCAGGTGGCGTGTGCCAGTCCGGCGGCAACCGCGTTGGCGATGGTCCTCGGCCCTTTGCGTGGGCTGCTGGACGTCCAGCGTGTCAGCATTACGGCCTGTCTTGCAGTTTCAAGCCTTGGACGTGAAGGCGTGACCGAGTTGGCGCGCCAGACTGCCGAATTGCTCAACGTCCGCCCGCTGGAACCACGGGTATTTGACCGGCAGATGGCATTCAATGTGCTCGCCCAGGTGGGCACGCCCGATGCACAGGGCCATGTGCCATTGGAAAAACGTTTGGTCAGCGAGTTGCGCGAGTTGCTGTCGCTGCCTTTAATCAAGGTCGCGGTCACCTGTATCCAGGTGCCGGTGTTCTTCGGCGACAGTCTGAGCGTGTCGGTGCAGACAACCACTGCGGTAAACATTGCCGCTGTGGCTGCGGCTCTTGACGCGGCGGATGGAATCGATCGGGTGGACGCTGAGGATTACCCGACGCCTGTAGGCGATGCAGTAGGGCAGGACGCTATTTATGTAGGACGTTTACGCGCGGGCATCGACGACGCCTGTGAGTTGAACTTCTGGGTGACGTCGGACAATGTGCGCAAGGGTGCGGCGTTGAACGCTGTGCAGGTCGCGGAATTGTTGATAAAAGGTGTTGCGTAAAAGATACTTGCCAACAATTCAAAGAATCATTCTAGCTATGGCGTGTAGAAACGCCCTACGCCCTAGCAGGCTTTATCTTCTCGGTCGCCGGGGAAATTTTAAACAAGGGATGGGCTATGGTTCAGGTTCGTAAACTGGTTTTAGCAATCGCTGCAGCCTCGGCGCTGTCATCAGGGATGGCACAGGCGCTTGGTCTCGGTGGTTTGACCGTCAAGTCGAGCCTGAACCAGCCGCTGCTCGCCGAGATCGAGCTCACGCAGGTGCAAGACCTGAACTCGGCGCAAGTCGTGCCGAGTCTGGCGAGTTCCGCCGAGTTCGCACAGGCGGGTGTAGGGCGCACGGCCGTACTCGATGACCTGACGTTTACCCCGGTGGTCAATGCGGGCGGCAAGAGCGTTCTACGGATAACGTCCAGTAAGCCCATCCGCGATCCTTACGTGAAGTTCCTCGTTCAGGTGCTTTGGCCCAATGGTCGCGTATTGCGCGAATACAGCCTGTTGCTTGATCCGCCCAAGGTCTCGCCACAGGCCGCTGCTGCCGCAACCGCCCAATTGCCGTCGACTGCCCCCGCCGCGGCCGCCGCCCCAACTCAGGTGCCCGCTGCCGAATCTCCTCCGGCTCAGGCCCCGGTTGCCGCAGCGCCGCCAGAACCCAAGTACAACCAGTACACGACCGCCAACAACGACACGTTGTGGGAAATCGCCGAGCGCGTACGCAATGGCGCTACGGTCCAGCAGACCATGCTGGCGATTCAGGCGCTCAACCCCGACGCGTTCATATCGAGCAACATTAACCGCTTGAAGAAAGGTCAGGTGCTGCGTCTACCCTCGCCTCAAGAGGCTGGGGCCACACCGCAGCCTCGTGCAGTGGCCGAAGTTGCCGAACAGAACCGCGCCTGGCGTGAGGGTCGTCGTCTTCCGACGGGCGCCCGTCAGGTAGATGCGACCCGCCGGGATCGTACCGAGGCGGCACCTGCGCAGATCGACGCCAAGGACAACCTCAGTCTGGTGTCGGCCAACAAGTCGGGGGCCAAGGGTGTCGCGGGGGATGCCGACCTCAGCAACAAGCTGGCAGTGACGCAGGAGAGCCTGGACAGCACCCGGCGCGACAATGCCGAACTGAAAAGCCGCATGAACGATCTGCAGAGTCAGCTGGACAAGCTGCAACGTCTGATCGAATTGAAGAACAACCAGTTGGCCAAGATGCAGGCCACAGGTTCTGCAGTACCTGCGCCAGTCGATGATGCTGGCAGCACGGTCAGCCCGAACAGTGTGACCAACCCGAACAACGCCGCGAACCCAGCGATGCCTGCACAGATCGTCGCGCCATCGGCAGCCCCGGATGCCGCTGGCAAACCGCCGGATGAAATCGCACCGGAGGATGCATTGCCGGTCGATGGTGCGAAGGTTACCGGCGCCACCCCGGACCAGCCGCTGGAGGTTCAACCCGACCCGGCTGCCTCCCCTGATAACCGGAGCGCGCTGGACAAGATCCTGGCAAGCCCCACGCTGATGGGGCTGATTGGCGGCGGCGTGTTGCTGGTGCTGCTGTTGCTGGTTTTGCTGATGGTGCGTCGTCGTAATGCGAATCTCGAAGCTCAAAGACACCGAAAAATGGCCCGTGCCCTCTCGGAAGAGTCCGATTTCGCCTCTGACATGGACTTGCCTGAAAGCAGTTTCGAAGGGTTGGAGGTTCCTGCGCCTAATGTAAAGTCGGCGCCGTTGTCGGCCGTGATCATCGAACCGACTCGCGAACGGCCGGCTGATGTGCTGGTACAGGCTGAAATCCATATTGCCTATGGCCGCATCAATCAGGCCGCGGCACTGCTGGAAGAAGCTGTCAAGGAAGAGCCTCAGCGCAGTGAACTGCGCTTGAAGCTCATGGAAATCTATGCCCAGCAAGGTAACCAGGAGGCTTTCCTCGCTCAGGAGCGGCAACTGGTGGCCACGGGAAAGAACCACGCTGAAGTCGAGCAGCTCAAAACCCGTTATCCGGCCATGGCAGCTGGTGCTGCGGCTGCGGGTGTCGTGGCTGCGTCGGCTTTGGCGGCGCAAATGGATGCGAAATATGTTGAGGATCTGCTGACTGACAATTCCGAGCCTGAACCTGCAGCCGACCCTGTTGCGTCAGCACCTGACGACTTCGACACCGCTTTTGATCTGAGTCTTGATGATCTGGAGGCTGCATCGCCGGCAGAGGTGAAGGATCACGGTGCACCGGAAACTACCGCTGACCTCGATGATCTGGATCTGGACGCGCCATTCGGTGGTGCAGCTGCAGATGACCTGGATTTCGATGCCATTCTTCGCGAGCAGGAGGCCAAGACTGCGCAGCCGGACGACCTGGCGGATTTTGACCTCGACCTTTCGGAGGATCAGCCGGGCCTCAAGGCCGAAGACGATTTTCTGTTGGGATTGGAAGACGAACCGTCGCCTGTGGATCAGCGCGCAGATCTGGGTGCCAGCAAGCCTGACACTGAGGATGATCTTGAGCTGCCAGCCGATTTCGATCTGTCGCTGGCCGATGAAATCGAGACCGATCAGGCATCCGAGGCGTTTGCTTCCGAGATTGATGACGTGAATGCTGAACTTGAGCGTTTGTCACAAACCCTGGAACAGCCGCCGATTGCCAAACCCTTCGAAAACGAGCCGACCTTTACCGAAGACGACGCGCTGCTGGCAGACGATGAGCCGGAATTTGACTTCCTGTCGGGCACTGACGAAGCCGCCACCAAGCTGGATCTGGCGCGTGCCTACATTGAGATGGGCGACGCCGATGGCGCCCGCGACATTCTCGATGAGGTTGTGACGGAAGGTGATGACGGGCAGAAAACCGAAGCGCGGGACATGCTTTCGCGTCTGGCGTGAACCGCTTCTATGCTTGATTGGAACGACCGCTTCGGCGGTCGTTTTCGTTTCTGGCCATTTAGCCGCCAGGCATGCCCGCCGCGGCCCCTTAATGATCTGTGCCCTTGTCGACCCGGACCGCCACAGGGGCCTGCCGGAACGGCGTCGGGCTTTGGCAATGGCGTCTTTTTTCGCCATCCGTATAATGGCCGCCCTTGCGTACATCCACAGGCTTTAAGCACTTGGCAATCAAAGACAACGAGGCAGAAACTGCAGCAGCGGAAATGGCCGTCGAGGGCTTTTCCAGAATCGCCCTGGGTGTGGAATACAAGGGTTCCCGATACAGCGGATGGCAGCGCCAGTCTACCGGCGTGCTGACCGTTCAGGAAACGCTGGAAAATGCCTTGTCCAAAGTCGCCGACTCGCCGGTCTCGCTGATGTGCGCAGGACGTACTGACGCCGGTGTGCATGCCTGTGGCCAGGTCGTGCATTTCGACACTCAGGCACAGAGAACCATGAAGGCCTGGACCATGGGCGCCAACATCAATCTGCCCCATGACATCAGCGTGACCTGGGCCAGGGTCATGCCTGGACATTTTCACGCACGATTCAAGGCCATTGCCCGTCGTTACCGCTATGTGATCTACAACGACCAGATTCGTCCGGCGCATCTGGGGCAGGAGATTACCTGGAATCATCGGCCTCTGGATGTCGAGCGCATGGCGCTGGCAGCGGAGTATCTGGTGGGGACTCACGATTTCAGTGCGTTTCGTGCCGGTCAATGTCAGGCCAAATCACCCATCAAGCAGATCCATCACCTGCGGGTCACCCAGCACGGCAAGATGATCGTCATCGACGTTCGCGCAAACGCCTTCCTGCACCACATGGTGCGTAATATTGCCGGTGTCCTGATGACCATCGGGGCAGGGGAGCGACCCGTGGAATGGGCCGGTGAAGTGCTGGAAAGCCGGGTGCGACGCACAGGTGGCGTGACTGCTCATCCGTTTGGCCTGTACCTGGTGCAGGTCGAATACCGGGACGAGTTCCCATTACCTGAGCGTTATATAGGCCCGCACTTTCTCACAGGCTTCACGGAACTTGGCGGCTGACGCCCGGAACAGCATTTGCTACCATCCGTGACTTTCGCCGGGCTTGAGGTATTCATTACATGTCAGCCGTTCGCAGCAAGATCTGCGGGATTACCTGCATAGAAGATGCGCTGGCCGCTGTAGATGCGGGAGCCGACGCCATCGGCTTCGTGTTCTACCCCAAGAGCCCGCGAGCAGTCACCATCGGACAGGTACAGGCGATCATTGCCCAGCTTCCGCCGTTCGTGAGCACTGTCGGCCTGTTCGTTAATCCTGAGCGTGAAGCGTTGAAATCCCTGCTCGACGCCGTGCCGCTGGACCTGATCCAGTTTCATGGAGATGAAACCCCCGAACAGTGTGAGGGCTACAATCGTCCCTGGATCAAAGCCCTGCGCGTACAGGTCGGGGATGACATTGCCGCCAATTGTGCCGCGTACGACAAAGCCTGCGGCATCCTGCTCGACACCTACGTGGCGGGAGTACCGGGCGGTACGGGGGAAACTTTCGATTGGGCCTTGATTCCAAAACAGCTGAGCAAGCCTATCGTGCTGGCGGGCGGGCTCACTTCGGCCAATGTGTCTCAGGCCATCGCCCAGGTCCGACCTTACGCGGTGGATGTCAGCGGTGGGGTCGAGAAGTCCAGAGGCGTCAAGGATCACGACAAGATTCGGGCTTTCATGAGTGCGGTGCACGGAGCCTGAGGAGAATTTCCGACGGAGTTGCTGTCGATGTGACGGCAGACGGGCGGTTGCCGTCCACTAGCCTGCGGCTGCGGTGAGTTACTGTGGTCGCCAAAATTGATCAGGCGAAGACGTTATACGTCTCGCTGCAAAGAAGTTGAGGGCAATGCCGTGCAATTGTCAGGGCAGCAGGTCAGGCGCCAGCGCCGATCGTTGCAGGCAATTGGCGATATTGCACATGAATTTAGTTTAAGGGCATGCGCGTGGCATCGATCGCCATCGCGCTCTGGCCACCGGTACTGGAGAAAGAAAGCATGAGCAACTGGTTGGTAGACAAACTGATCCCTTCGATCATGCGTTCCGAGGTCAAAAAAAGCTCGGTACCTGAAGGCCTCTGGCACAAGTGCCCTTCCTGTGAGGCGGTGCTTTACCGGCCGGAGCTGGAAAAGACCCTGGACGTCTGTCCGAAGTGCAATCATCACATGCGTATCGACGCCCGCGCCCGTCTGAACATCTTCCTCGATGTCGATGGTCGTCAGGATATCGGCGCCGATCTGGAGCCGGTCGACCGTCTGAAATTCCGCGACAGCAAGAAATACAAGGATCGCCTGATCGCTGCCCAGAAGCAGACGGGCGAGAAAGATGCATTGATCTCCATGAGCGGTACGCTGCTGGGCATGCCAGTGGTATGCAGCGCATTCGAGTTCTCGTTCATGGGCGGTTCCATGGGCGCCATTGTCGGCGAGCGCTTCGTTCAGGCTGCCAATTATGCGCTGGAAAACCGCTGCCCCATGATCTGTTTCGCTGCTTCCGGGGGCGCGCGCATGCAGGAGGCGCTGATCTCCCTGATGCAAATGGCCAAGACTTCGGCTGTGCTGGCCCGCCTGCGCGAAGAAGGCCTGCCGTTTATTTCCGTCTTGACTGACCCGGTGTACGGCGGCGTTTCGGCAAGTCTGGCCATGCTGGGCGACGTGATCGTAGCCGAGCCAAAAGCCTTGATCGGTTTCGCCGGTCCGCGCGTAATCGAGCAGACCGTACGTGAAAAACTGCCGGAAGGTTTCCAGCGCAGCGAGTTTCTGCTGGATCACGGAGCCATCGACATGATCGTTCATCGTCAAGAGTTGCGTCAGCGCCTGGGCAATTTGTTGGCGCAGATGATGGGCCTTCCGACGCCTGAATTCGTTGCTCCGAAAATCGAGCCTATCGTGGTTCCTCCCGCTCCGGCCAACCTATGACCGCACGCTCTCTGAGCGAGTGGCTCGGCTACCTGGAGCAGTTGCACCCTTCGGCCATCGACATGGGGCTGGAGCGCTCCCGACAGGTAGCACTGCAGATGGGGCTGAGAAGGCCTGCGCCTCGTGTCATTACCGTCACCGGCACCAACGGCAAAGGTTCGACCTGCACCTTCGTGGCGTCTTTGCTCAAGGGGCAAGGCCTCAAGGTCGGCGTCTACAGTTCGCCACATCTGGTTCGCTATAACGAGCGGGTCCAGGTGCAGGGCGTCGAGGCCACCGATCAGCAGCTGTGCGAGGCGTTCGCCATTGTCGAACGGGCGCGTGGCGACATTTCCCTGACTTACTTTGAAGTGGGCACCCTTGCTGCGTTCTGGCTGTTCGAGCAGGCAGCGCTGGACGCAGTGGTGCTTGAAGTCGGCTTGGGCGGACGTCTGGATGCGGTGAATCTGATCGATACCGACATGGCGCTGGTCACCAGTATTGGCGTTGACCACCCGGAATGGCTGGGGAATAGCCGCGAGTCGGTGGCGCTGGAAAAGGCCGGGATTTTCCGCGAAGGTCGCCCTGCAGTATGCGGCGATATCGATCCGCCAATACCATTGCTGGATCAGGCACAGGCGTTGAACTGTCCTCTGTCGATTCGCGGCGCTGACTTCGATCTGACCATTGGTGCGACAAGCTGGAACTGGTTCGGCACCGACGCCAGGGGCGAACGGGTGGAGTTGCTCGACCTGCCCTTGCTGGATCTGCCGATGCAGAATGCAGCGCTGGCGCTCCAGGCCTATCTGTTGCTGGATCTGCCTTGGCAGGATGTGCCGTTGCGTCAGGCATTGCTCGGTACGCGAGTGCCCGGGCGGCTGGATCGACGGTTCTTCGAATGGCAGGGCAAGTCGTTGCACATCCTCCTGGATGTGGGTCATAACCCTCATGCGGCGTCGTTTCTGGCTCAGCGGCTGCATCAGCGTCCGGTCAGCGGTAAACGACTGGCGGTGTTCGGTCTGCTCAATGACAAGGATCTGGATGGCGTGCTGGCCGAGCTGCACGATTGCTTTTGCAGGTGGGCGGTTGCGCCGTTACCAACGCCGCGCAGTCGTTCCGGGCAAGATATTGCACAGGCCCTACAGAACCTTGGCGCCGTTGTGACGTCCTACGGCAGTGTCGTGTTGGCGCTTGAAGCTCAATGCGCTCAAGCAACAGCCGACGACGAAATCGTTCTGTTCGGGTCTTTTTATTGCGTAGCCGAGGCCCTGGAATGGCTTGCTGGCGCGTCACGGAGGAAGTGACACATGGCTTTGCTGGATAAGGCGTACAAGCAGCGAATGGTCGGTGCTCTGGTATTGATCGCCATTGCGGTGATCTTTCTGCCGATGCTGTTCTCACGTCAGGACGAAGCACGTCGTGTACAGGTGGACGCCCCCGCAGTTCCCAAGGCGCCCGCTGCCTCACAGATCAAAGTCGACCCTGTGGCCGTTCCTGAGCAGCAACCCCTGCCGCAAGAGCCGATTCCTTCCGACGAAGAACTGGCGCAGCCCGCTCCACCGGTCAACCAGCACCTGCCGTCGATGCCGATCGCGCCCGCACCTGCCAAGTCCGTGGCCTCAGCGCCGCAGGCCAAGACAGTCCCGGCTTCGGGCAAGCCAGCAGTCACGCCGTCTGCCCCCGCGCAGGCTCCGGCAAAACCAGCAGCCACGCCGGCCCCCGTTGCGCCCGCACCCCTGGCGACCGATACCAACCGGGTCGACGCCAATGGCCTGTCGATCTCCTGGGCAGTACAACTGGCCAGCCTGTCCAACCGCGCCAACGCTGACGCGTTGCAGAAAACCCTGCGCACTCAGGGTTACAACGCCTATATCCGCACTTCGGACAACGTGAATCGGGTATTTGTTGGCCCGCTGATCGAGCGCGCCGAAGCCGATCGTTTGCGCGACCAGCTCGACAAACAGCAAAAGCTCAAGGGCATCGTCGTGCGCTTTGTGCCGGAGCGTAAGTAGAAGCCGGCGTTGTCGCCAAATCCTGTGGGCGCGATTGCGCTCCCACAGAGGCTTATTCGACATAAGCCTGCCCCCAAATCCAGGCATTCGCCTTAATTGCCCTCGCTCGCACAATCCGCGCTTACCGCCGGGCCAGCGCTCTGCTAAAATGCGCCGCCTTAACAGTCTGTAGGCTGCAACGTGTCATTTACTCCGGTTGACTGGGCGATCATTGCGATTGTCGCCATCTCCGCTTTGATCAGTCTCAAGCGCGGCTTCGTCAAGGAAGCGCTGTCCTTGCTGACGTGGATCATCGCAGGTGCTGTTGCCTGGATGTTTGGCGGTTCGCTGGCCCAGTATCTGGTCAACTACATCGAGACACCTTCGGCACGCGTGATTGCGGGCTGCACCATTCTTTTCGTCGCCACTCTCCTGGTCGGCGCCATGGTCAACTTTCTTATCGGAGAACTGATACGCGTCACCGGGCTGTCCGGTACGGATCGTTTTCTGGGCATGGTCTTCGGCGCTGCACGTGGCGGCCTTCTGGTTGTGGTAGCGGTGGGGCTGCTGAGCCTGGGCCCGGTACAACAGGATCAATGGTGGCAGCAGTCCCGATTGCTGCCGCAGTTCGTAATGGTCGCTGACTGGTCGAAGAACCTGATTCTCGGGATGTCCAGCAAGTGGCTCGCCAGCGGGATCAGCGTACCTGTTGATATCCCGTTCAAGGATCATCTCCTGCCGTCGTTGACGCCGCAGGATGTGGTCGGTAAATCCAGTTCCACTAAGTAGGGGTTGTGTCGCATGTGTGGCATCGTCGGTATCGTCGGCAAGTCGAACGTCAATCAGGCGCTGTATGACGCGCTTACCGTCCTCCAGCACCGCGGCCAGGACGCTGCCGGTATCGTAACCAGCCATGACGGCCGTCTCTTCCTGCGCAAGGACAACGGTCTGGTGCGTGATGTGTTCCATCAGCGCCATATGCAGCGTCTGGTTGGGCACATGGGCATCGGTCACGTGCGTTATCCAACAGCGGGTAGTTCAACTTCGGCCGAGGCCCAGCCGTTCTACGTCAACTCGCCATACGGCATCACGCTGGCGCACAACGGCAACCTGACCAACGTCGAGCAACTGGCCAAGGAGATCTACGAATCTGATTTGCGCCACGTCAACACCAATTCCGACTCGGAAGTATTGCTCAATGTCTTCGCCCACGAACTGGCGGTGCGCGGCAAGCTGCAGCCAACCGAAGAAGACATCTTCGCCGCTGTAGCCGACGTGCATAACCGTTGCCGTGGTGGTTACGCGGTAGTAGCGATGATCACCGGTTACGGCATCGTCGGTTTCCGTGACCCGGATGCGATTCGTCCGATCGTCTTCGGCCAGCGTCATACCGACGAAGGCGTCGAGTACATGATTGCCTCCGAAAGCGTATCGCTGGACGTGCTGGGTTTTACCTTGATTCGCGACCTTGCGCCTGGCGAAGCGGTGTACATCACCGAAGACGGCAAGCTGCATACCCGCCAGTGCGCGGCTAACCCGAAATACGCCCCGTGCATCTTCGAACACGTCTACCTGGCGCGCCCGGACTCCATCATCGACGGCATCTCGGTGTACAAGGCGCGCCTTCGCATGGGCGAGAAGCTGGCCGACAAGATCCTGCGCGAGCGTCCTGATCACGACATCGACGTGGTCATTCCAATCCCGGATACCAGCCGCACCGCAGCGCTTGAACTGGCCAATCACCTGGGCGTCAAGTTCCGCGAAGGCTTCGTCAAGAACCGTTATATCGGCCGGACTTTCATCATGCCTGGGCAGGCTGCGCGGAAAAAATCCGTGCGTCAGAAGCTCAACGCCATCGAGCTTGAGTTCCGTGGCAAGAACGTGATGCTGGTCGACGACTCCATTGTGCGTGGAACCACCTGCAAGCAGATCATCCAGATGGCCCGCGAAGCCGGCGCCAAGAACGTGTATTTCTGTTCCGCAGCCCCGGCCGTGCGCTTCCCTAACGTCTACGGCATTGACATGCCGAGTGCTCACGAACTGATCGCTCACAACCGCTCCACTCAGGACGTGGCCGACCTCATCGGTGCCGACTGGCTGGTCTATCAGGATCTGAGCGATCTGATCGAAGCGGTCAGCGGTAGCAAAAAGATCAAGATCGACAACTTCGATTGCTCGGTTTTCGACGGCAAGTACGTGACCGGCGACATCGACGAGCATTACCTGAACAAGATCGAGCAGGCACGCAATGACGCTTCCAAGGTCAAGACTCAGGCAGTCAGTGCGATCATCGATCTGTACAACAACTAATTCAGAAGGAGTAGGCGGCATGACTCAGCAATGGGATGCCGGTCGACTGGACAGCGATCTGGAAGGCGTGGGTTTCGACACCCTCGCCGTACGTGCCGGTCAGCACCGTACGCCGGAGAGCGAACACAGCGATCCACTGTTTTTCACCTCCAGCTACGTATTCCGCACGGCGGCTGATGCGGCCGCCACATTTGCTGGCGATCAGCCGGGCAATGTCTATTCGCGCTACACCAACCCGACTGTGCACTCGTTCGAAGAGCGCATCGCGGCGCTGGAAGGTGGCGAGCAGGCTGTGGCGACCTCTACCGGCATGTCGGCGATCCTGGCAACCGTCATGAGCCTGTGCAGTGCGGGCGATCACGTGCTGGTGTCCAAAAGCGTTTTCGGCTCGACCATCAGCCTGTTCGAGAAGTACTTCAAACGTTTCGGCGTGCAAGTGGACTACGTTGCTTTGGCTGAGTTGGCAGGCTGGGATGCGGCGATCAAGCCCAATACCAAACTGCTGTTTGTCGAATCGCCGTCCAATCCGCTGGCCGAGTTGGTCGATATCGCCGCGCTGGCCGAAATTGCCCACGCCAAGGGTGCGATGCTGGTGGTCGATAACTGCTTCTGCACCCCGGCGCTGCAGCAACCGCTGCGCATGGGGGCCGATGTGGTCGTGCATTCGGCGACCAAGTTCATCGACGGCCAGGGTCGCGCCATGGGTGGCGTCGTGGTGGGTCGCAGCGAGCAGATGAAAGAAGTCGTCGGCTTTCTGCGTACTGCAGGTCCAAGCCTCAGCCCGTTCAATGCCTGGCTGTTCCTCAAGGGCCTCGAAACCCTGAACATCCGCATGCGCGCCCACTGCCAGAGTGCCCTTGAACTGGCCCAGTGGCTGGAGCAGCAGAACGGCATCGAGAAAGTGCATTACGCCGGTCTCGAAAGTCATCCGCAGCACGACCTGGCCAAGCGGCAGCAAAAGGCCTTTGGCGCGGTGGTCAGCTTCGAGGTTAAGGGCGGCAAGGATGGCGCATGGCGCTTCATCGATGCCACTCGCCTGATCTCGATCACCGCCAACCTGGGTGATACCAAAACCACCATCACGCATCCGGGCACTACGTCCCATGGGCGCCTGTCGCCACAGGAGCGAGAGGCGGCCGGTATTCGCGACAGCCTGATCCGGGTGGCCGTAGGGTTGGAAGACGTGGCTGATCTTAAGGCTGATCTGGCACGCGGCCTGGCCGCATTGTGAGCATTGCCGGTGAATGAGCTAGTCATGGACGCTGTCGGTGTGCACAACGGTCGCGTTGCGCTGGTAACCGGTGCTGCGCGGGGGATCGGGCTGGGCATCGCCGCTTGGCTGATCACCGAAGGCTGGCAAGTGGTGCTGACCGATGTCGACCGTCGGCGCGGGGAGGTGGTCGCCGGGGTGCTGGGGGACAACGCCTCTTTCATCGCCATGGATGTGTCCAAAGAGGAGCAGGTCGTCCGTGGTGTTGCCCAGATACTGGGCCTGTTCGGCCGTCTGGATGCGCTGGTGTGCAACGCGGCCGTAGCCGATCCTCGCAACACGGTCCTAGAAAGTCTGGGGCTGGCGCACTGGAACCGTGTGCTGGCGGTCAATCTCACCGGGCCCATGTTGCTGGCCAAACACTGCGCGCCGTACCTGCGCGCGCACGCTGGCAGTATCGTCAATTTAAGCTCGACCCGGGCGCGGCAATCCGAACCCGACACTGAAGCCTATACCGCCAGCAAGGGTGGGCTTCTGGCCCTGACGCACGCGCTGGCCATGAGCCTTGGGCCGCAAGTGCGTGTGAACGCCGTGAGTCCCGGCTGGATCGACGCTCGCGACCCTTCTCAGCGTCGAGCCGAACCCTTGTCCGACGCCGATCATGCGCAGCATCCGGCGGGCAGGGTAGGGGTTGTCGAAGACGTTGCCGCTACCGTGGCCTGGCTGTTGTCGAAGAACGCCGGCTTCGTCACCGGACAGGAGTTTGTGGTCGACGGCGGCATGAGCAAGAAGATGATCTACGTCGAGTAACGCAGCTGCGAGCTTCAACTTGCGAGCCGCAAGTGGACAGACAGAGCGAGTCTTATGGCTCGATTTTTCGTTCCTGGCTTCTAGCTTGCAGCCTCCTGCTGAAAACTGCCTTTTAAAAAAAACTTCAAGCAGGCTATTGACTTAGGTTCGGCACCTGCGTAAATTTCGCGGCCTCAGCGAAGCAAAGGGTGATTAGCTCAGCCGGGAGAGCGTCTGCCTTACAAGCAGAATGTCGGCGGTTCGATCCCGTCATCACCCACCATCGTTGAGTGCTTTAAAGTTGTAATGCACGCTGAAGGCTACTGAGATTCAGCAGGACGCAAGTCCAGCACTGCGCAGCGGTAGTTCAGTCGGTTAGAATACCGGCCTGTCACGCCGGGGGTCGCGGGTTCGAGTCCCGTCCGCTGCGCCATATTTTCCAGATCGGGTTTTCAAATCCGGTCTGAGATTAAAAGCCTCGAGCGATTAATCAGTGTTTCACGAAACAGGTATTGAAGCCTGTTTCAACAGAGTTAAACAGATGCAAGTCTGTGCGACATGCAGCGGTAGTTCAGTCGGTTAGAATACCGGCCTGTCACGCCGGGGGTCGCGGGTTCGAGTCCCGTCCGCTGCGCCATACATAGCTTCAAGGCCTTGAACTCCTTGACGCGATAAAGAAAGCGACCTTAGGGTCGCTTTTTTTTGCCTGTAAAAAACCGGCGGGCTGTCGCCGTCTCTGCGTTTATCATTCGTTCAATTCATAGATAGCGAGTTGCACGTCATGCGAGTTCTTGTCACAGGAGCCACCGGCTTCATCGGCACACGCTTGTGTGAGCTTCTGATCAATCAGGCCCACAAGGTTCGGGGTATTTCCAGAAGCGGGAGTGGGGTGGTTGAAGGTGTCGACTATCAGGCGAACGATTTTACCCACGCCCATTCCATCAGCGAGAGCCTGCGCGATATTGACTGCGTTATTCACTTGGCGGGCAGGGCCCATGTGCTGGACAAGCGCAACGATGAGGCAGCGCTTTACCGCTTTGTGAATTGCGATGCCACCCTTCAGTTTGCCCGCCAGGCGCTGGAGGCTGGAGTCAAACGTTTCGTTTTTATCAGTTCAATTGGCGTCAATGGTAATCAGTCGGCGCACCAGCGTTTCACCGAAGACTCCATCCCCTCGCCTGCAGCTGCATACGCACGATCAAAACTGGAGGCCGAAGAGGGGCTAAAAGCCCTGCTGCACACGTCGGATATGCAGTTGGTGATCATCCGCCCGCCGCTGGTTTACGGGGTCGATGCGCCGGGTAATTTCAGAACCTTGCTCAAGGTGGTCGACCAGGGGATTCCCAGTCCCTTTGCCTTGGTGCGCAACGCCCGCAGTCTCATCTCGGTGGATAATCTGGCGCTACTGATTTCCTTGGCGGCGCAACATCCCGACGCGGGTGGACAGTTGTTTCTGGCCAGCGATGGTTCCGATGTCTCTACCGATCAAATCCTCGCCGCCCTGGCGCAAGGGATGGGAGGACGCGGCTGGTCGATCCCGGTGCCGCAGTTCCTGCTGGCAGCACTGCTGAAGCTAACGGGCAAAGGCGATCTGTACACACAGCTGTGCGGTTCCTTGACGGTGGACTCATCAAAAGCGCGCCGGATGCTCGGCTATGAACCGGACATCGATACGCTGAAATCCCTGGTGCGGGTCGGCAAAGAGTACCGCTTGAGCCGACAAAACCCCTAGTAGACACTGATTTTTCCTTCGGAGCGTATAGCGATGCACTGCTGCAGATCGCGGTGATAAATGCCATGATTGGCGGCTTGTTGAAGCGGCGCTGATTTCGATCTGGAGAGCTGGACCATGGGCATGAACCAAACTATCACTGTGATCCCACCGGGTGTGCCGTTGAAGGGGCATGTCGCGCCACCCGGTTCCAAGTCGATTACCAACCGCGCTTTGCTGCTGGCGGCCCTGGCCAAGGGCACCAGTCATCTGCGTGGTGCGCTCAAAAGCGACGATACCCGGCATATGTCCAATGCCCTGCGGCAAATGGGCGTGTCCATCGACGAGCCGGACGACACCAGTTTCGTGGTCACCAGCAGCGGCAGTCTGCAGAATCCCGAGAGCCCGCTGTTTCTGGGCAACGCTGGTACTGCAGTGCGCTTTTTGACGGCGGCAGTAGCCACGGTCAACGGCACTGTCACCCTGGACGGTGACCATTACATGCAGAAACGTCCGATCGGCCCTTTGCTGGAATCGCTTCGCAAGGGCGGTCTGAGCGTCGAGAGCGCCACCGGCTGCCCGCCGGTGATTGTCCACGGTAACGGTTCGATCAAGGCCACGCGCTTTGAAATCGACGGTGGCCTTTCGAGCCAGTACGTTTCGGCATTGTTGATGGTTGCCGCCTGTGGCGATGCCCCTGTTGAAGTCGCACTGACCGGCAAGGAAATCGGGGCTCGCGGCTATATCGATCTGACCCTCGCCTGCATGCGTGCTTTCGGGGCCGAGGTAGAGGTCGTCGACGAAGCGTTATGGCGCGTGGCGCCGACCGGCTACCGTGCCTGCGATTATCAGATCGAGCCGGATGCATCCGCTGCGACCTACCTGTGGGCTGCCGAGGCGCTCACTGCGGGCAAGATCGATCTGGGCGTCGCTGCCCAGGACTTCACGCAGCCTGATGCCAGGGCGATGGAAATGATCGCGCAATTTCCCAACATGCCTGCGGTGATCAACGGCTCGCAAATGCAGGACGCAATACCGACGCTGGCTGTGCTGGCTGCTTTCAATGAAACGCCGGTGCGCTTCGTGGACCTGGCCAACCTGCGTGTGAAGGAGTGCGATCGCGTGCAGGCTCTGTACGACGGTCTGAATCAAGTGCGCCCAAGGCTGGCGACGCTGGAAGGCGATGATCTTTTGGTGGCGTCCGATCCTGGCCTGGCCGGTACCGACAGCCACGCGTTGATCAATACTCACTCCGACCACCGTATTGCCATGTGTTTTGCTTTGGCAGGCCTGAAAGTGTCCGGTGTCCGGATTCAGGATCCCGATTGCGTCGGCAAGACCTATCCAGGCTATTGGCGTGCGCTGGAGTTTCTGGGCGTGCGCCTTGAGCACGGCGAGATTTGAGGCTGTTGTGAGCAAGGCAAGGGAATGACGACCGCCAGTCGACGCTTGCCTGGATATGACGATGTTCCAGTGCCGCGGCTCCCGGATACACAATGCCTGAAACTGCCTGCCAGCGTTGCGTGTGCCTGGTCGGGCAGCATTCAAAGCCTGGATGTATCCATGTGGTTGCAAACTCTGCGTTGATCCGATGTGAGGCTTGTTGCAGACTTATCGGCGTTTTCTTCGGTCCACTGTTCTGTCGACCTTTTCCCCGGGATGTTTGATGTCTAGATTAATGAGCTTTCGTACCGCATGCGGGGCACTCGCCCTGCTGGCCGCCGCAGGCTGCTCGTCCAAGAAACAAACGGTCTACGAGCATGAAAACTTCGACGATGCCGGGACGTTTTCACGCAACTATCCTGTCTCCGACGCAGCGACCTGCGAAGCGGGCCGTCGAGCGCTGTTGAGTCAGGGCTATATCATCACCAGCAGCGATCCGAAATCGATCGCCGGTCACAAGAGTTTTCAGCAGACCGGCGAAACCCACATGGAGATCAGCTTCAACGTGGTATGCGCCGGTGATGGCAGCGCCAATGGCAAAACTACTATGTTCGCCAACGCTCTGCAGGACCGGTATGCACTGAAGAAGGTGAATAACTCTGCAAGCCTGGGCGTTGGTGTGCTGGGTTCGGTGTCGATGCCGATCGGCTCGACCGACGATTCCATGGTCAAGGTGGCCAGTGAAACGGTGGCATCCCCCAAGTTCTACGACCGTTTCTTTGCGCTGGTGGAGAATTTCCTGCCACCCGAGGTGAAGAAGGCTGCTCACATCAAAGAAAAGCCGAAGACGGATCTAGGCATGCCCGAGCCGGTGCCTGCCAAGGCCGCTGCTTTGACAGAGCAAAAACCTGCCGAGACCCCCACAGCTACACCGGCTGCGGCGCCCTTGGCGACACCGACTACACCAACGACCGAGCAAAGCAGTGAGCCAATGCCAGCGCCTGCCGAACCGGAATCGGTAAAAACCGAGTCTGCTGCCCCTGCAGATTCTGCTCCGGCACCGACTCCAGCCGCTGAGTCAGAAACCACCCCGGTAACTGCACCAGAAGTCACGCCTGCGCAGTGATATGGGCGCACGCAGATCGGGTGGTTCGCGATTTCGCCTTTGAGCTCAAAGAAGCGGCAGAATCTGAATCACCTTTATTTCAGATACACCAAGGCCTCAGGTTTTGCTGCCGCTTCGCACCAGATCGCGAGCAAGTTTGCTCCCACGACCAGCGGCCAGAATAGAAGCCGTTCTCCTCAGCCCAGAAACAATCGGTAAGCCGGGTTGTTCGTCTCATCCCAATACGGATAGCCAATCTCTGCCAGCGCCTGTGGCACCAGATGCCGCTCGT
>NZ_SOCT01000003.1 GCF_004364435.1 Pseudomonas sp. LP_7_YM
TGTACCCATAGACAACAACGCAGTCGAAAACCAGATTCGGCCGTGGGCACTTGGACGTTCCAACTGGTTGTTTGCCGGGTCGCTTCGCAGCGGCAAGCGGGCGGCGGCGATCATGAGTTTGATCCAATCGGCGCGCATGAATGGGCACGATCCGTATGCCTATCTTAAAGATGTGCTGGCGCGGTTGCCGACGCAGCGAGCGAGTGAGATTGAGCAACTGCTGCCGCATCAGTGGGTATCTGCCTAAGTCGTGCAAGGTGACTTCGGCGGACGCTTACAATGCAGGCACCGGATACCCTGACTCCAACCGAAAAGGAGATAGCCGCATGACCCTGATGCTCACTTTCCAGAATGGATTGGGAAGTGCCAAGCGAGTTTCTCGCCAATGAAGAACCGGCAACCATCACCGGCTATCAGGCACCCTCCCGGCAGATTCAGTGGCTCAGCCACAATGGTTGGGAATACGTGCTGACGGGGGCCAGAAGCCTGATCGTAGGCCGCGTCTACGCGCGGCTGATGCTGTCAGGCGTTAAACCATCCGTTGCAAATGAAGTGGCGGAAACATGCACACTTGACTTGTCACGCGTGCGGTAAACGGTGCGCAGCCAGAACAAGGAAAATCGGGACCTGCCGCCGCGTATGTTGCGGCGAACCCGCAAGTTCAGGAACGGAAAACTTTGGGTCGGGCACTACTACAACGGCAAAGAAGAGGCTGGAAAACGCCGAGAGATTCCGCTCGGCAACGACCTGAGCCGACGTGTGGGAGAGATTGTGAGTCCCACAAAATGAGTAAGCTAGAAATCGATTGAGGGCTTAATGATCGCCAACCCTACAGCTCAAGAAGCCCGCGGCTGCGGGCTTCTTGGTTCTTACTGCCTAAGCGAAAGCATCATTGTCATTGGAGAAAAGTCGGGACACGGGATAAACCCGGCGTGTTTGGCATAGTACGCCGCAAGCCTTTCGTTCATGGGGTGCACGATAATGGCCGCAGATCCGATGATTTCAGACGCGATAATGCAGCGCTCGATCGCGTCACCAAGCAAGCCAAGCGACAAACCCCGCCCGCCAGCTTTAGCTGTTACACCCATCCGCCCGAGAACGGTCACGGGCAACGGGTCGGGCGCATTGCGCCTGAGCTTTGCGGTCGCGCCGTGCCGTCGATCTACCGCACTGTTGGATAATGTGTAGTAGCCCGCGATGATATTCGTGTCCTTGAAGCAAACTACATACACCATCGCATGCTTCGCCTGCTGTGCCGTTAAAGCCTTATTACGTATGTAGTCGTCGATTGAACCCTCACCGGATTCAAACTGATCTGCTACGTGACGCTCTTCCAGCTTTTCCGGTGGAGTCAGCTCCAGGGTTTCGGCTTTGCAAGCAATTTCTTGACGCATTCGTTATTCCCTAATGAATTGTCGTTGAGCGCCTGCTCAAATCGGTCAAATGCTTCATCACTCAGCAAGAACAGCCTGCGGTCCAGAAGCACTTCTTCAGCGCGTTTACACGCTGCCTCGAGAATGAAGCTGGTCCGGTCTGTGCCAAGTATTTCGACTGCGGCGTCAATCAGGCTGCGCTTTTTGGTATCGACCCGCATGTTGATAGGGACGGGTTTATCGCGCTCTAAGAGTTGGTTCATGTCACGGTACCTAAATGATAAGTGCTGAGCCTTGCCCGTCAGGTAGGTCTATGGCCCGAAAATATTGCGTAGCTGTCACGTAAATAGTGCCTCTAGTCCGTTGTTTTCGTTAGCAGTCGGCGGATGCGGTCCGCGAGCAAAGACTATCAGTACGTGTAGCTATTGTATATACGTATAGCCAAAGCACTTACGGATTTTAGCTTTCCACACCCTCGTCCGCACTGCCGGAGCAGAACCGGAACGCTAAAAAATGAATGCAGATCATCGGACGTGGGGAGCGTAATGGGCGGCAACAAGCTCAGGCTGCAGCAACGATCTTGAAAGTTGCAGAAACTTTCACTTTTAGCAGGCACAAAAAAGCCCGTAAGACGTTGATCTTACGGGCTTTAAATGTGGAGGCCGAGGTCGGAATCGAACCGGCGTAAGCGGATTTGCAATCCGGTATTAAAAACTATATATATCAGTCGCTTACATACTTTTACCTTCCGCAACATGTGATTTTTGACCGCCCTACGAACCGCATATTCAGTCGATCATATTTCGAGTTGCGGAACTGAATTTTGCGCTTCCCTCGGCGTTGTCATGGTCCAGCCGTTGACCGCGCGGGAAGCAGAGACCGTTAGTCTATGCTTCAGCTGCCTGGAACGCCCCAAGTCACTCAAAGGGATACTTAAAATGGCTGATGATCTCTCCAATCGTGGACCGAAAGACAGAAATCGCGTAAACACGTCCGAGCCGTGGGAGTTGAAATATTGGACCAAGGAGTTCGGCGTAACTGAAGACCAGCTCAAAGCAGCAGCAAAGGCGGCCGGCCCAATGGTTGTTGATGTTCGTAAAAAGCTCGGCAAATAGCTACATTTGCTCTGCTGCAGTCACAGCGTTCGCAGCAGGGCCTTCCCTCTCCCCTCCTCGGATACCCGCTGACATAATTCAAGTTTCGCGAATTTCTGGCTAGAACGTATGAGGCGTGACATAGTATCACCTCGTATTACATATAATTACACAGGTGGTGTTATGTCTATGATGTCCCTACGTCTACCAGACGAACTGGCGGAGACGCTCGCCAGCCTTGCCAAGGCAACCGGTAGAAGTAAATCTTTTCTCGCCATTGACGCGCTTCGTGAATACCTGACTCGCGAGGCTTGGCAGATAGCTGAAATCGGAAAAGCAATTGTGGAAGCCGATGCTGGCGACTTTGCGACCGACGAAGAAGTAGATGCTGTAATGGAGAAATGGTCTACCCATGCAGATTGAATGGCTAAGGACTGCCCTAAAAAATCTCGATGATGAAGCTGCGCACATAGCGCTGGATAGCCCTCAGGCCGCTATGGATTTTGTTGCCGCAGTGCGGCTTAGCGTGGAAGACCTTGCCCGCTTTCCTGCAATCGGTCGGGTGGGCCGTATCTCTGGGACTAGAGATTTGCCCATGCCCGTTTATCCCTACCTTATTCCTTATCGATTCAGATCCGGTCGTTTGCAAATTTTGCGAATTTTCCACACTCGCAGACTTGTACCAGCGCGTTGGTAACCTTCTGCTTGTGTCTTTGACCACTCCGTCGTGATCCCCTTACGCATACCATTCATTTGAGTCCAAGCGGTGAGTTGCGTTTTGGGGTCCGGTCGTGTGGTGTACTTGGCCTCGTCCAGGTTGGATATGCCTGTGCGAATGCAGCCGCAGATTTTTTTGCAGAGTGATTTTTGTGCTCTCAACTTCTCGGCAGCGCGCTGAGTGTAGGTGGCCACCGCTTCCTTGATCGGCTCGATATCGGTCAACCGGCTGCCAAACATCCGGCTGCAGCAGATCTCCTGCTTTGACGGATCGGGCCTCGCTCAGCTCCAGGCATGGCGTACCGGCCAGTTCCCGCGCGGTCTTCTCGATCGCTACGCTGAATTTCTGTCGCAGCGTCCACGCATCTGCCTGGGCCAGGTCCATGGCGGTCTTGATGCCCATAGACTCCAAGTGCGCTTTCATCCGCTTACCTACCCCCAACACCTCCCCCACGTTGGTGTTGCGCAGCGTCCAGTCATGCTTGAATGGGTTGCATATGTCGACCACGTCGCCAGTTTTATCGATGAACAATTTTGCGGTATGGTTGGTCGCTGCGCGGGGTGTTCGTTCGGATGATTTCAATATGCGCCGAGGTACCGTACATTTGCAGATCCTCGCCCATACCTTGCGCATCGAACATGGTACAGGCGGTTTCTAATCTAGAATACTTAATCTTATGTTTCGAAACATAGCAGGGAGCTACAGATGTCATTTGATGCATTCATGCAGGTAGAAGGTGTTGAGGGTGAATCGCTGGATGCCGACCATAAAGGTTGGGTTGAACTACTTTCGTACCACTATGACGCCATTCAATCGATCAGCCAATCCGCCAGTTCCAACGGCGGCGCCTCCGCCGGGGATGTTACGCTGCCTGATTTCCGGATCGCCAAATATGTTGATCGAGCAACGCCTAAGCTTTTTGAGCTTTGCTGCCGAGGATCGCACATCAAGAAAGTGACGATCCGGGTACATCGAGCGGGCACTCAGAAATTCAAATACTTAGATATTGTCCTTGAAGAAGTGCTGATCTCCACAGTAAGTGGGCAGGGAGCAGAACATGCAGGTTTCCCAGTAGAGACTATTACCCTGAATTATGGGCGTATCAAATTTGAATATACCCAACAGCGCAGGGTTGATGGAGCAAGTGCTGGAATAGTGTCGGGCGGCTGGGACAGGACGGCTAATAAGCCATTCGCATAATCTCCAATCGTAACCGGCGCAGTTAAATATTCCGTGAAAGAGCCCGCAAACAAGCTAGCGGGCTTTATAAAAAATCACCAGAAAGCAATCATCACAATACAAAGCAGAACACCGGTGAATAAAGCTTCGATCTTGGAAAACTGTCTCATAATTGCTAGCTGCACTCCTAAAATAACTACAAACATAACGCCACGAAACACCGAACGATTACCAGAAGGGTCTTCAATAAAATTCATAGAAGTTTCCTGCGATAAAGATCCCATCGCCCCCTGATCCATCCAGTCGTACTTGGAACCATGAAACATTGCATAAGCCAGCAAGCATGCAAAATAGATTAAATAAAGAGCCAAACGAGTCCAGACTTTTTTAGCGATCATAAGTCTCACATCATAAGTTGGGTAAAGCGCAACCAATTCTTCACGATAAAATCACCATAACGGGTGTTTTGCATAATTTTATCTAACGAAAGTTCCATCCCCCGATTATACCGGGCGCCAATCACCCGGACCTCTTCGAAGCCAATGGACACGAAATGGTCATGATCAGCAAGCATTCGCAAATGCTTTGCAGCCAAGTCAATATTATATACATCCCGTTCTAGACAATGAGATAAACTCCTTAGTTCGCTGATCTCCATCTTATCGGCGTCAAGCCCAAGAGTATATGCCGCAGTTCGCAGCTGTATACTGACCCAACCGAAGCTGGTTTTGGCTGGGGGATTCGTTACTACATGCGATGAGTTCCCAATATGATCGAACGCTCGAACCTCAAATGCCACCCTATCGATAAAGTTAGGATCGCCGCCAGTTTCAATCCAGCAAACCCCCGCTAAAAGCTGGACCGGCAATGAATACTTGAGCGCTGTTGCTTTGATCGAAAGCTTGTTATGCACCACCCAAGCATCTTTGAAACGCTGAATGTAGGCTCGACCCCCGCCGAATGATTCAGGCACGACTTTCCATTTGAAAACATCGAACAGCCCCCATGTAGGGCTGCTATTAGTACTTGTATCGCAAAGCTCTTCCATTTTTGCTCGTCCTTGACTCAGTTTGCGGCAACACACTCGGCCATCAAGCTGTGCGTCCAATTGCCTTGAGCAAGCTATATCAGAAGCCGAGTCAAGGCAAATCCCAACTTTCCCTACCGCAATTGGGGCGGTGTTCAGCTAGTAAGCGCGCACGACCCATAGCTGTCCTATATTGGTTGTGTAACTACAGCTCATTACGTCACGCCGCATCGCCCACGTGGGATCAACAGGCACGCTAGCCGCTCGCAATGTGCCTCGGCCCCACCTTCCATTGATTTCGTCCAGCACACTCATCACTTTCCCGGCTTCAACAGACTGCGACTGTGCAAACAAATCATCCGTAAACTCACCAGGCTGCCGCAGATCCATCAGCAGCACCTCGGCCTTGCTGTACTTGAAGCCAGGCCGGAACAAACGCTCAACGGCCTCAGTGGCAGCTTTGGTCATTAGCCTGACGTCGTTGGTGGGATACGGCAGCTCGACCAGCGCGCCGTTGGCGTACTTGGCCTCTTCCGGGTTGAACATGCCTGTGCGAACGCTGATGCGGATTTTCTTGCACAGTGAGTTCTGTGCCCGCAGCTTCTCTGCAGCGCGCTGCATGTAGGTGGCCACCGCCTCCTTGATCGGCTCGATTTCGGTGAGGCGAGTGCCGAACATTCGGCTGCAGCAGATCTCCTGCTTCGGCGGATCAACGTCGCCCAGCTCCATGCAGGGCGTACCGGCAAGTTCGCGGGCAGTCTTCTCGATCACGACGCTGAATTTCTGCCTCAACGTCCAGGCATCGGCCTGGGCCAGGTCCATCGCGGTTTTGATGCCCATAGCCTCGAGGTGGGCCTTCATGCGCTTGCCGATACCCCAGACCTCGCCTACATCCGTGTTGCGCAGCGTCCAATCACGTTTGAAGGGGTCGCAGATATCGACCACGCCACCTGTCTTGGACAGCAGTCGCTTAGCCGTATGGTTTGCGAGCTTGGCCAAGGTTTTCGTCCGCGCGATTCCAACACCCACAGGAATGCCGGTGTGCTTGAGAATTCTCGCCCGAATGCTTCGCCCAAACTCGGTGAGGTCTCCCGGTATGCCGGTCAGATCAGCAAAAGCTTCGTCAATGCTGTAGACCTCAAGCGCTGGGACCATGGACTCAATAATGGTCATCACGCGTGCAGACATTTGACCGTACAACGCATAGTTGCTGCTAAATGCCACAACTCCGTTACGTCGCAGGTGGTCTTTGATTTGGAAATACGGGGCGCCCATCTTCACTAAGGGCTTGGCGTCATAGCTGCGCGCGATCACGCAGCCGTCGTTGTTCGAGAGCACCACGATGGGGGTCTTGGCTAGGTCCGGCCTGAACACCCGCTCACAGCTGGCGTAGAAGCTGTTGTTCTGGGGTTTGATAAACGTTAGGACATAAGTGTTTTATAAATAATAAATTAGAAAATAATTATCGAATCGTTAGTTCAGACCATAGGTTAGGGGGAGTAGATGGAGCTTCTGTGGGCTACTGAGTCTTTGGTGATTGGCGGTCGTCCATATCCAGGCTTTCCGCTCTTGCTTTGGGACACGATGGACAGTTGCGTTCCTGCCAATGAATTCATGCGTCATTTTTTATTGCGAGGAGCTATTGGGTCGAGCAAATCATGGCCAAGCATGGGGCGTGCTCTGTACGACTTTTTCAGTTTCCTTCAGGCACATGACCTCGACTGGCGCGATGTGGAGCGTGGCGAGGCCAAGAGTGTTGTCGCGGGTTACCGGGACTACTGCTTGGTGGAGTGTCAGTTAGCCCGATCAACGACCCGTCAACGACTTCACTATGTCTGCAAATTCTATGAGTACGCTCAGCAGCAGGGATGGGTGAGTAGACTGCCGTTTGGTTATGAGGAGCGGAAGGTCAGACGGCCCACCGGCTTTCTTGCACACATAAATGCCAGCGACGGAAAGGCGATGGTGAACGACGTCATGCCTCGTCAGCATCGGGTGCTGCCGAAGTTCCTCAGCATGGACGAGATTAAGGTGTTGCTGGAGAAGGCGGAAAATCCGCATCACCGAATGATGATTCGACTTGGACTTCAGACGGGCCTGCGGCGGGCGGAAATCGCCTCTTTTCCGTTGGCGTATGTCTTCGATCCGGACAAAGCCGGCAGGCACGAGCGCAACATCCGGATTCGCCTTGATCCGCACGATGGTCATGGAATACGCACGAAGGGAAGCAAACCGCGTGACATCTTTATCAGTCGACGCTTTCTCGCGGATCTGCACCGATATGTAGTGCAGGTTCGTGGCGAGCGGGCATCACTGAGTCGTACTCAGCACAAATCGCTGTTCTTGAATCAGTCTGGTGAGCCCTACGCCGATGATGGTAAACGCATCGAGCGCATTGTCCGAGAAATTGGCAAGCGTGCGGAGATCAAGGTTCATACGCACATGCTTCGCCACACCTACGCGACCCATACTCTGGTCGCCCTTCAGCGCAATGGCAGCAGCCTGGAACCGCTCGTGTTTGTGCAGCGGCAGCTCGGTCATAGTTCGATCCAGACGACGATGGTGTACCTGCACTTGGTCAACGAACTGGCCGACAACGCCGTGCTGGCTTACGACGATGAACTGTCTGACGACTTGGGAGTTGTTTAATGGGGAGGCGCAAGGTCTTCTTAAAGACCGACCTCAGTATCCCGCAAGTCGAGCATAGTCACGACGCGAACGGGTCTGTCATTGTTCTCCCCGAAGTGATTCCACCTGTCCACACAAGGGTCGACTTCGGAAGGAATGCCACTCGCTCGCGCGGCATCGACTTCGCTTTCTGGTATGGCGTGGGTATCGATTCGATTACCTATGCCTGTCAGCGACAGACTGAACGCTTTCTGGCCCAGCAGGACACTGGGGTCGAAGCGAGTACCGTAGCAAGCTTCTGTAAAGGCGGTTTACGCCACTTCCTTAACTTCATGATTTTGCGTGCAACCGCGCTCAGCCGTGAGTTGACCCTAAACGACATTGACCGTGCATTGATTGACGATTTTCTTGGTCACCTTGCTGGATTGGGCATTACCACGCTTAGCCAGAGTACTCACTACACCGGTATGAAGTGCGTCCTTCATGCGTTGGGCCGCAGAGGGATAATTTCGTTGGTCACCACAGGGGACGATGCGACGTTTCCGCGCAACCCGTTCCCAAACAGTGGCAAAAGTAAGGGTGAAACGCCACTACCGAAACGCCAGCGACAAGCGTTCACCTCAGCATTAAAACAGGCGACCCTGCCAATCTGGAATGAAGACGTCTTTGTGACAGGTGAGCTACTGGCTTATGCCTTGTTGACCGTTGCGCTGCACACTGGGCGTAACTCCACGCCGCTGCTGGAGATGGGGCACGATTGCCTGCGCGCTCACCCCAAAGACAACAGTGTCTTTTTAGTCCTCTGGAAACGTCGCGGACACAGCAGCAGTAAGGTGGCTCTGCGCTCAGAGAGCGCCACTGCGCGTCTTCTGGAGTCTACCCCAACCATCAAGACCAACATTGAGCGCCTGATCCGCCGTGTCTTTGCTCACAGCGAACCGCTGCGCGCGGAGGCGCCAGATAACGTCAAGGATTGTGTTTGGCTGTATCGCGTGCACCGGGGGCCGGGCCTTGGCAGGGTCATTGCGCTGACTGATGTCGCGTTGAAAACAGCGTCCAGAAAATTGGTGACCGATTATGGACTCGTCGATACGGATGGTAAGCCGCTTCGCATCAACATCTCTCGACTACGTAAAACGTTTGCCAACCGAATATTCGAATTGCTCGCGGGTGACCTGATGACCACGGCCATCGCGCTTGGTAACACTCCACAGGTGGCCGGACGAAATTACTTGGCACCTAGCGCAGACGCGAGGCGCAACTGGCAGTTTATGGGCGAGATAATGGTTCAGGAATTACTCAGCCGGACTATTGGCGCTACTTACAAAACTACCCCAATGGGGCGCTGCGGTGATCCAGTGAACGGCCAATATGCGCCAAAACGTGAGGGGGAAGCGTGCTTTTCATTCCTCAACTGCTTGCGATGCAAGCATTACGCGGTCACAGGAGACGATTTACACCGGCTATTTAGTTTTTACTTTCGTGTGTTTGCGGAGCGTCCTCGCATGAACAAACGGCGTTGGGCGCAGGAGTACGCGCATATTCCTCGATTGATTGACGACTATATCGTGGCTGAAGGGCTGCGGCGTGGAACCTTCAAATCGGCCGCCGTTGAAGCTGCTCGCGAGCAGGCTCGCCGCGATCCGCACCCGTTTTGGTCGTCCGATGTAGTGGAAAGTCTGGAGATGTTTGCATGAGCAAAAGCAATGTGACCATGTTGCCCTGGGCAAGTATCGAACTACAGCCAGGGGATATACGTGAGTTGCCCGAGAGCGACCGTGAAGCACTCATTGTCAGCGCCATTCATGTTGATGGCCGCTGGGTCATTCTCAGTCGCTATCGCGATGACATTTGGCAGCTCGAAGGGTTGACGAGCAATGTACCGGACAACATGAGGAACTTGGACTTCGATCGTGTTCCCCTGCGTTTGTAGCGGTGATGAAGTCCCTCTTGTACCGCTACCTACGACGCGGTCGCGCAGGGCAGAAGCGTCCCGTGGCAAGTACTTTGCGCAATGTTTTTGAAAATGTATTGCCCTTCCTGCGGTATCTAAGCGCGCTTAAGCTCGATCACTTCGACGCTGTAACGCCCATGATTTGTGCAAATTACGTCGCCGAATGTCGGGAGATCCGACAGACGCGTCGCAATCGGGGGCAGGCGCTGTCTCCGGCGGCCCTTGAGCGTCGTTTTATGTCAGTCGAGGCGCTTCATGAGCTCAGTCAGTACACCAACGACCCAATCCCAAGACATCCCTGGCCTGATACATCGGCGAGAGCCTTGGCCGGTAGAGCCTCCCTCAACAGTGAGGCCGGCAAAACGCCGTTGATACCAGACGAAGTGTTTTGTACGTTGTTCGAGAAGGCCTATGAACAGGTTCAGCACGGTGAGCGTCTGCTCGATCTGCGCGACACCCTCGATAGCGTCGCTGTAGCACGCAAGGGACAGGTGACCAGATCAGTTCAGGAGCATAAGGTTCGCCAGCTGACGGCTCTTGGGTGGGAAGGCGGGCTTGAGGCATTCAATCAAGCGATCAAGGATTTGAGAACCGCTTCCTATATCGTTCTGGCCAGCACCTCCGGTTGCCGTAATCATGAGTTGGCCAACGTAAAATCTGGCGCGCACCACCGTACGGAAGACGATGAAGGCACGGTCTTTCACTGGCTGCGCTCCACGTCGGAAAAAACCGATACCGGCGTGCACGACTGGATGATTCCAGAAATTGCTGTGCACGTGTTGCGTTTAATGGAACGCTGGGCCAAGCCGTACCAGGCGATGATCGACGCTGAGATCTCCGAGCGAAGAATGCTCAATTCGAGTGATCCGCAAATCGCCACGGCGCAGAAGCATCGGCATGCTCTCTTTCTCGGGGTGGCGGCCACCAAACGTAATCAAGTTCGTACCCTCTCGGGTTCGGCATGGAACATGTGCCTCAAAGCGTACGCGAAGAGCTGTGGTCTGAACTGGATCTTAGCCAGCCATCAATTTCGTCGTAAATTCGCCAACTATGCCGCACACAGTCAATTCGGCGACCTGCGTTACCTGCGTGAGCATTTCGCACACTGGTCCATGGACATGACCTTGGGCTACGCCATGGATCAAGATTGGGGGCAGCATCTCGATATCGAACTATACGAAGACATCCAGTCAGAACTCGAAGACATCAAGTCCGAGGTCGTCGGCACCTGGCTGGGGGACACACCGCTGACTGGCGGCTACGGTCGATCAATCAAGCATTGGCAGCGCGATTCGGCGAACCTCGCGATCTTCAAGAGCCACGCCTCAATGGTGACATCGATTGCTGAGAGCACCGCGATTCGAAGTAATGGTCACGCCTGGTGTACCGCCGATGATGATCGTTGCGTAGGTAACACCATGGAGCGAACGCGCTGCGGCGACTGCAACAACGCCGTGATTGGAGGTGCACACGTTGGTATCTACCAGCGCCTTTACGACAACCTGAAGAGGTTGTTGGATTGCCACGACATTGGTGACGGTGGCCGCCAGCGCGTATTGCGTGATTTGGATCGCTGTCGTGACGTGCTCATGCAACTTGGATACGACCCGGAGGAGAACGTAGCATGACCATTAAACGCAAGCCCTCGGACGCCCGAGAGCGGGATTTGCAACTCGCACTTGCACGTATCCTGCGCGGTCGGGCGCATAGCGGCGAATCCAAGGTCACTATCGCCGCGGTGGCGCGGGAAGCCGGTGTTTCAACCGCTCTGATTCACAATCACTACCCCACCGTCGCCGAGGCGATCCGCGAAACTCAGGGGCGTTCGAGTCGTGCCCAGCGGGATGTGAAACACCAGGATCTCTTGGCTGAACGCGAGAAAAATCGAATGCTCCGGCAAGAGAATGAGGAGCTACGCGTAAAGGTTGCCAGTCTCGCTTCAATTAACGAGGTATTGATAGCCGAGGCTCGTGTGCTGAAAGCTAAGCAAAGCGGCGCCAAGGTAGTGGATCTGCCATAGGCTAGGTACTAGCTGCGAAAGCGCTTACTCCATCGCTGCTATGAAAACGCCTTGATACTCCAATCTAGGGGAGCTCCGATCAACTTGCCACGTCTGCGTGGCGAGGTGAAAAAACCACCACGATCAGCGCTAACTGTCGCGAAACGCCCCTATGTGCAACGTTGGTTGGGTTTGTGAGCCGACCTCTCCGTGTTACAGACGTAACTCATCCATATCAAGAGAGTTTTTCGAACCATCCACAGGTTTGGCAAAGCAAACAGCATGGTCAGGGGCTCTACTGTGTCATTCGATCAATTTGCAAGCCCTATTCAAAGTCCGTAGGGGGATACTAATGCTTTAGGAATTTTACTTGAAAATATTTATATCAATATCCTCAGTTGCCAAGGCTCGTTGCACGGCAGGTCGTTCGATTATCGACTGAACGAGTTGAGTCCAATTGGGAAAGTGAGTGCCCATATCTATATCAATCCACTTTCCCCACATCCAGAAAACAAGAAGAACGGGGTGGACAATACTATAAGTACTTAGTAAGGGACGATCACTCTGCGCAGCGATGTGCTGCTCGATAAACGTGTAGTTATCCATAACGTTGCTGCGGCCTTTTTTAACAATGGCAGGAAACAGACTTTCATCGTCGATAAACCGTTGTGGCCGCCAGACCTGTCCATAAGAAAGGCTGTGCACTGTCCCTGATAACCAGTTCAACCACTCGAGGCATCGCCCTAATTCGCCTGGAGTGTCGGGGATAAAGCGTACAGGTGTCGATTGGTTAGCCAGATAAAGCAAGATGGCAGGTAACTCTGTCAAAACTCCGGCTACTTCACCGATGGGGCTATCAAGACAAAGCAGGGCTGGGACCCGGCCTTTCGGGTTAATGCTCAGGTATTCCGGAGTTTGGGTGCCGATGCCTTTCAGTGCTGAGCGAAATTCCAGTTTGAACGGTTGTCCCAGTTCTTCAAGAAGAATATGTGCTGCAAGTGAGCAAGCACCGGGTGAGTAATAAAGAAGGTACATGCGGGCCTCGTGGTTCAGCAGTTATTTTGAATGAACATGCCTATTGCGACCGAGTCTAGCACTTTTCATGTGGCGCGTGTAAGGCGTAAGCCAGAGCTGCCAACAGAGGTGTCGTACTTGAAAGGACCGAGCCTGGTTTGGCTGAAGCCCGAAAGTATTGCGTGCTTCATGCTGGTACACGAATCTACTTTTTGCCGCACCTGTAGTTTTCTACAGTGTACAGAAAAAATAAATAACACTTAAATGGCTGCGCTCTCTGGCAATCAGGAAAACATGTGATTGTCGGAGGCAGCATGATTCGAAACTTAACGACGAAGGAACGTCCAGATGCCATACGTAGTTGGGAAAGAGTGTCTTTCATGCAAATCTACCATCTGCGTAGATGTCTGTCCCGTTGACGCATTTCGCGATGCCGACTACCAACTGGTTATTTGTCCGGATACCTGCATCGAATGTGGTGTATGTGAGCCTGAGTGTCCTGTCGACGCAATTATCAATCCCGAAGAATACTCTGGTGAAAACCACGATGTGATAGCTCTGAATTCAGAGCTATCCAAAACTTCGCCCGTGATTTTTAAATCAGTCACTGCAAAGTAACTACGGTAAATCAATTTATAAGGATGTTCGCAATGAATGTGGAAGGGTTAGATCTGCTCGAATGGTTTGTTGCGATGGAGCGCAACCCCGATGAATGGAACTCCGTGAATGAAAATTTCGCGATTCGGAAAAATATTAATCAATCTGCTCAAATGTTGGCGCATGAGGCCTATGTCAACAACAATCAAACAGCCCTAGCGGCGCTGCATGAGTGTCTGGCTATCATTTACCGGAATGAGTTCGAGTGTGCGCGCATTGAACAGGTAAATGCTGATCGACGGCCAATTGTCAGTGACGTTCAATCGGTATTTGAAAGCGCAATGCTTCAGTTTGAAATGAAAGGCCTGTCTGATGAAGATGTCAGTGACTTTCCGGTAAACGGTAAAGAGTATGTAAAATGGTTGAAAAAACTGGTGTCAAAAACTCCCTCCAGTGTGCATCCTTTTTATACCCAGTTTTTAAGTGAGGATGCGTCCGCAGCGGATGTTAAGTATTACTTGATTCAAGAAACCAATCTCGATCCGAAATTTGACGACATTCTGGCATTTATGCAGATTGGATTACCGGTTGGCCAAAAGCTTGAATTGGCCAAGAATTATTTTGACGAAATGGGCAATGGAGTCGAGGCTGAAGTACATTCCAGAATGTTTGCGGAGACTTTGAAGGCCGCAGGCGTCGAAGATTCTGATTTGTCCAGCGCAATGCTGCTTCAATCGATCGTTTCCGGGAACGTCAGTTCTTGCCTCGCGCTGTCTCGCCGTCATTATTTTAAGGCGGTAGGGTATTTCGGTGTCACTGAATACTTGGCGCCACGGCGCTTCAAACACGTGATCAAGGCATGGGAGAGAAATAATTTGCCTTCCCACGGTATTCAATATCACAAGCTTCATGTCTATATTGACACGGAACACGCCAATGGCTGGTTTAACAACGTCGTTGCTCCGTTGGTAGATCAAGATCCCCGTATCGGCCGTGAAATTGCGGTGGGTGCACTTATTCGGATTAACTCTTCGGCACGTTATCTGGACGAATTGAGTGCCCATCTCGGAAACACCGCAAAGACATTGGCTTAAGGAGTGAGCAGTCTATGCCTATCAATAATGATGGTTTCAGTATCATTGAACTCGGTGCAATACCAACTGATGTAGTCGATAGTTTTTCACGGTTGGCATTGGATCAATACATGGGTGGTGGTAATCGCTACAGAAGGTTCTCCCAGTACAAGATGTCTTTCAACGAAACGGCCTGGGACTTTGAACTTCTAGCGCATCGCCCGTACATGACATTTTCTAAATATAATCCTGTGGCTGGCGGAATAAAAAGGTTCTATGAGCCTATCGAGGTGGATTTCACGCCATTCATTGAGCGAGGGGCAATCGAGATTGCTCTGGATAAAGTACAGGACTGGCAGATCAATGTCCATCAATACCGGGTGATTGTTAATCCGCAGTTGAAGGGCGTTACCGTTCCAGAAGGGCGACATAGAGACGGACATTCATTTGTCATGATTGGCGTGGTGGCCCGAAAAGATATTAACGGCGCTGAGATGAGCCTGTATCGCAATGCAGACGATACGGAACCTTTCTACAACGACATTCTTCTCGAAGGCCAGGCGGTGCTCCTTGATGATCAAAATATGTTCCATGACGTGACTGAGATTATTCCGGTCAATGAAGAGGGATATCGCGATATTTTCGTCGTCGCATTTTCGCCCTGGGCTGATCGCTGGCACGGCGATGAGTTTGAAAAGAAAGTCATTGAATCCGTACAGGCCTAATTTACTGGAGATAACGATGCAACAGCCAAATGATTTTTCCCGAGATGTTTTGTTTAGTCGCATGATCGGGCTGGTGTCGCAGCAAGAACTCGATATTCTCGCTGGAAAACGAGTCGCGGTGCCTGGATGTGGGGGGACCGGGTACACCTATGCCGAATGTCTGGTACGTATGGGGGTTGGCGGTGTAAACATTGCTGATGCGGATACATTTGGTCCTGAGAACATGAACAGGCAGTTCGGTTGCTCAACGAACACTATCGGGAGGAAGAAGTCGGAAGTATTGTCTGAGCGATTGCTGTCCATTAACCCGCAGGTATCGGTGCAGGCCATCGATTATCTGGATGAGTTCAATGTCAGTGACTACCTCAGCGGTGTTGACGTTGTATGCGATACGCTGGATTTTTTTGTAATCAAGCCACGGCTCCTGCTTTATAAGGAAGCCCGCCGCAGAAGTATCCCAGTCGTGCTGTGCTGCCCGGTCGCCTACGGGGTGACGGTGCATGTTTTTCTGCCGAATAGCCCGACCTTCGAAGAGTTCTTTGATATTTCAGATCAGGATACCGAACTCGAAAGCCTCAAGAAGTTTGGAGGAAAGCTGGCACCTTCAAAGTTATACAAGCAGTATATCGACTCGCCGAAGCTTGATTTTGAGAAGCAAAAGGTATCGTCGTTAAGTGCGACATGTTTGATGGCGACTTCGTTTGGCTCAATGATTGCTCACATGTTGCTCTTGGGGCAGACCTCAAATGTCAAATCGATTCCGCATAGCTATGAGTTCGATCTCAGAGCGTTGATATTTACTGAAAACAAGAAAAACTGATTCCAGGACGGAAAGGGGAACGTGAGTGAGCCAGCCTTACAGTATGCAGGAATGGGTTTTTAGAGAAGCTCATGGCAAATACGACATTGATCTGGGAGACAGTAATGCTCCGTGTATCAAAGCAGGGATCTTCAGTGCAGACCTTGAAGGTTTGGTATTGGACTATGGAACTGATCGGGGAAGCAGTGCTTTGGCTATGCTTGTTGCGAAGCTCTATGGCATCGAACGCTGTAACGTTGGCATCGCTCACGGTGCGCAGGAAGCGCTTTATCTATTGTATCGTACTTTGTTGAACGTGGGTGATCATGTCATTACATTTTCGCCGGGCTGGCAACAGTCGTGGAAAGTTCCAGAGAAAATTGGTTGTTCGATAAGCGTTCTTGAGTATGACGCAAATTTCAAAGTGTTAGCCGAGTCAGTTGTGGGGGCGTTAAGGGCGAATACCAAAGCCATCATTTTGAATAACCCTTGCAATCCGACTGGTAAAGCGATCGATCGAGATCAGTTAAGGAGGATCGTCGAAGTAGCGCGAGAGAGGAATATATTCATCATTTCGGATGAAGAATACCTCACGGACATGAAGGCATCCGTGTTCCATTTCGATTTCGAAAACGTGATCGCGGTGTCCGGCGTATCGAAAATCTTCGGCGTACCAGGAATTCGGGTGGGGTGGATGTGTGGGCCGAAGGATATTGTTGCGAAAGCAATGGATTACAAGCACTTCACGACAATTTCAAATTCGGTGATTTGCGAAAAAATAGCAGAGCGTATTCTGCTGAATTATGACGCTCTGCTGAAAGATTACTTGCAATTGTGCCGAAACGGTTATGAGGTGTTTCAGCAATGGTCGCGAGATTGTTTTCCTATGCTTGAGATTGTCGCGCCAGAGGGAACTCCTTTTTGTTGGGTCCACCTGACTTCCTCGGAGAGTTCGTTGGATTTCTGTCGAAGAGTTCTCCACCACACAAGGGTGTTGACGATGCCCGCCGAAGTGTTTGGCCAGCGGCATGGGATGCGTATTACTTTTGCGAGACCCGTGGATGAACTGCGTGAAGGGCTTGGCAGGATAAAGTCCGAGTTCAAATATTCCTTGTCGATGTATTGATTGCTCCGAGGACAGAGTTTTGAAAAAAATATTTATTGATGGTGAGTTTGGTACGACGGGAATACAGATTCGGGAGCATTTGAAAGCACATCCTGAAGTCGCGTTGATCAGCATAGACGAGCACGCCAAGAAGAACCTTGATGAGAAGAAACGTCTGATCGCAGACGCGGACGTCACTATATTGTGTCTGCCGGATCTGGCAGCGAAAGAAGTGGTGTCTGCCGTGAAGTCAATAGATTGCAGGTTGATTGATGCGAGTTCAGCTCACCGGACGGCCGAGCAATGGGTTTATGGACTCGCTGAGTTATCCTTCGGTCAACGCGAAAAAATCAGACATGCGCGCCAGGTCACAAATCCCGGTTGTTTTGCCACAGGCGCCATATTGTTACTGAGGCCTTTAATACTAAATGGCAAAGTACTGGCTCACTCAAAGTTGTCAATTAACGCGATCTCCGGTTATTCAGGTGGCGGCGCGGGAATGATTAAGGAATATGAAAGTAAGTCGCCGCCTTTTGCCCACCATGTGTATGGTTTGAATTTTAATCATAAACATTTGCCGGAAATGACACTGTACAGTGGTCTTGAGATTGAACCGATTTTTACCCCAGCAGTTGGTAATTTCTATCGTGGCATGCTGGTTTACATTCCGCTGTTCTTGGCAACGGGAGTAACCCCTGAACAGATACGTGAATGCCTTGAACAATGTTATGAAAATGAACAATTTGTCAATGTCGCTTCCAGGGAGGACTGTATTGCGGTTAGTGAAACAAGGCTGGATGCTCAAGTGATTTCAGGTTCCAATAAAGTTGATTTATATGTGTGTAAGGATACTTCGGGAAGTGATGGTTCGCGAGCACTTTTGATTGCCAGACTTGATAACTTGGGTAAGGGCGCTTCAACCGCCGCTGTACAAAATATGAATATCATGCTGGGTTTTCCGGAGCGCCTGGGGTTGGTTGAGTCGGCAGGAGCAGTATAAAAATGGATTTTGTAAAATACACCGCACAGGGCAATGATTATATCGTTCTTGATCCCAATAAGATGTCGATGGATTTCGATGTTGAATTGGTTCGTAAAATCTGCAATCGGCGCACCGGCATTGGTGCGGATGGCGTTTTGTATGGCCCTCATTTGAATAATGGAAAGTTGGGTCTGGAAGTCTATAATTCGGACGGCTCGGCCTGTGGGAAAAGTGGGAACGGCTTACGGGTGTTCTCCCGATATCTTGTTGATAATGATTATGTCCAATCGGACAGTTTTGATATCTGGTTGAGTCGTCTGGCGCAGAGTATTGCTGTGCAGCGATTACCCGCACATAACCTGTTTCTCGTCAGCCTCGGTTCTTTTTGCCTCGAGAGCAGTAAAGTGCCGGTGATAATGGATGCGAAGAAAACAGTCTTGAACGAGACATTGCACATCGCAGGTCGGGATATTTCCATATCATGTGTTGATATTGGTAATCCACATTGTGTTGTTCTTGGGCAAGCAGCGGATAGAGCCACTGCGGAATTGCTTGGGCCATTGATTTCCCAGCATTCAATTTTCCCTGACAAGACCAATGTACAATTCGTCAACATCGTGAGTCCTTCACGAATTGAAGTCGAGACATGGGAACGGGGTTCTGGATATACGCTGGCCTCGGGCAGCAGTGCCTGTGCGGCAGCGGCCGTTTGTCATACGCTGGGGTTGGTGGATGCAGATGTGACCGTTGTGATGCCAGGAGGGAAGATGTCTGTATTCATTGATCCGGACAGCACGTTGAATCTGATCGGTTCGGTAACGCATGTCTTTTCTGGCATATTTTCCTATGACTTCGAGAAGGGCATGCAAAATGTATGATTCATCAAGCTATATTTGCCGCGCCGCTACTCTGGCGGATCTACCCGCCATTGTTGAAATCTACAACTGTGCTATTGAAGCGGGAAATAGTACATGTGACGTCGAACCGGTGAGTGTTGAAGCCTGGAAAACCTGGTTTATAAAACACTCCGGTAGCCGACGCCCGATCTGGGTAGCTGAAGACCCTAGGGATCCGAAAACAGGCGTTATCGGTTATTTATCACTTTCGTACTTCATGAATGAGCGTCCAGGTTATTTTAGAACCGCTGATTTAGGGTTATATATTCATCCCCTTCATCAGTCGCAAGGCGTTGGATCATTTTTGTTGCGATCAATCATGGAGTCGGCAGCCTTGCTGGATATCGAAGTGATAGCCACCACGGTATTTGCCCATAATCATAAAAGTTTGCGGTTGTTCGAGAACTCGGGTTTTACTCGCTGGGGGTTCATGCCAGGCGTCGCACGAGTCCGTGGAGAGGATTTTGACCTAGTGATGGTCGGAAAAAAGCTCTATTGATAAAGTGCGTGGAATGCGAGTTTCTTGATTGCTTGATATGGCAGCAGAAGGGGAGTTACCAATACTCCCCGGTTGATGTTAGATTATTCCCAATAGCGCGGCTTTTACGGCCGCGGCTGTTTTATTTGTGGCATTCAATTTTTGCATGATATTCACCGTATGATACGTTACGGTTCGCTCAGTGACGCCGAGAACTTTCCCGATTACTTCACCGGTTTTACCATCAGCGACCCATTTGAGTATTTCCACTTCCCTCGTGCTGAGTTTTTCAAGCGGATTGTACGGTGGGCTGAGGGTTATAATTTCGGACAGGCAAGCATGGGTAAGTCTTACGAGTTTTGACATTTTAGCCTCCTTGGCGTCCAGCTCCTGCAAAGTAATTGCTTCTGTCGATCGGCTGAGTGTGATAACTCCTTTTGCGGCGAAGTTATACCAGGATGACTGAAGCCAGCCATAATTAAGATTGAATTTTTTCATTTCACCGTAAAGAAGAGTGTGGTCTTTGAATGTATCCTCCGACCATAGCATTGGTTCATTGCTTTTAAAGCCGTGCTGTAATGTAGGATCCGACTCTACAAAGTTATGTATTTGGTAGTTTTCATTCCATTGAGGGTCGTAGTTGTTTTTTGAAAACATCCTTGGAGCTGTAATGGGGAGGGCGTATCTGAAGTGGTAACTAATGAATTCAAATCCTAAGAGGCGGGATTTTTTTTTAGTATTTCAAAGGCTGATTCAATATTTTTGTTTTTTACGGAATCCAATAGTTCAACGTTACACTCGTACATTCTAACATCCTGTTATTTTGGCTGAGAAAAGCGCCGGGATTATACTGAAATAATTTTTATTTAAAAAATCAGTTCGGTAGGTATGTTTTTTGCTATTTGGTGTTTTAGTGCCGCTCCACTTTGGTGCGATCGCTACTTTTAAGTACGATCGTACTTAAGAAAGGTCTGAATCATGTGACTTCGGTCTTGCTGTTGCTGTTCAATTCAGCCTAACAGCGGGCAAACAGCGAAATGGCGCAAGCTGGGTCGCTACCACGTTATGAACGCTAACGGCTACGCGGCGTGTGGGTAGACTGCGCTGATCGAACATGAAGCCATCGACGCTACCTTGGTACCTGGAGACAATCATCGCCGACGGTCGGTTGCAAGGACGCTTGGCCTGCGCAGAAATCGACTAGCCCTCCAACTGAACACCGGGCATCTGGAAAATCTGCTGGGCTAGTTGTACCAAGCGCACAGCGCCCCAAACACATCTGAGGGAGTGCTCGACGAGGTAATGGTTGCTGGAAGGTGAGCGCGGTGGCGCGCAAATTGTTCCATTTGAGGGGCAGTAGAATGCGCCCGAAAAATTCAAAAAAGATTCATAAGGCTAAGGCATTGAATTACATTGTTAAAATTGAATTTAACGGTTAGCTAGGGTCCAGAACTGTTGCAGTCGATCAGCGCGAACACGGGCTCAGGCGTGGGAATGGTCACGGATGCTATACCTTACAACGCCCCAGACAAGAACCTCGTCGCCTTCCATTACGTAGCGCGGCGGGAACTTGGTGTTTTCCGACATCAGCACCACAGCGTTCTCACGTTTGTGTAGGCGCTTACACATGGGTTCTGAATTGACAGCAGCGATAACGATGTCACCGTGTACCGCGTCCATACTGCGATCAACGATTATCAGATCACCGCAAAAGATCCCAGCCCCTTGCATACTGTCGCCTTCAATCTGCGCCAAGTAGACGTGGGGAGCGCGAATGTCGAATAGCTCGTCGAGCGAGATGTCCTTTTCGATATGGTCCGCTGCAGGAGAACGAAAGCCTGCTGGTACCTTGAAACTGTACAGGGGGAGACGTTCACGGGTAGCAGATAACGGGCCTAGTATGTTGATGCTCATGATGCGAACCTTACCGAGGGTGACTGTATGTATATACAGTTAACGTTCTGACTTGCTCTCGGTCAATCTCATACATGGAACATTTCGACGAGTGACACCATGTGCGGACGCTACTCGATCTACGAACCGATGGACCATTACCTCAAGGAGCTCGCGCCAGAGCAGTTGGTCATCAACGGCTACGATCTCTGGGCCATTGAGCGGTACAACGTCGCACCGACCACGCGCGTCGAAATAATCCGACCGGTCAATGAAGGGTTGAGCGTCGACAAAGTACGCTGGGGCTGGTCGCCTTTCTGGGCTAAAGGGAAACGGCCTGATCCGATTAATGCCAGGGTTGAGACGGTGATGACCGGCAAGTTCTTCAAAGAGCTCTGGCCGAACGGACGAGCACTGGCTCCTGCTAATGGCTGGTTCGAGTGGGTGATGGATCCAAAGGATCCAAAAAAGAAACAGCCCTACTTCATCCGTTTGAGAAGCCAACGTCCGATGTTTTTTGCCGCCTTGGCGCAAGTGCACCCTGATCAAGAGACTGACGAGCGCGAAGGCTTTGTGATCATCACTGCAGCGAGTGATTCCGGCCTGGTGGATATCCACGACCGCCGGCCATTGGTGCTGTCTCCGGAGATGGCCAAGGAATGGGTCGATCCGGGACTGTCGCCCGCCCGCGCGGAGGAAATTGCCAGGGCAGGCAGTCGCCCGACCGACGAATTCGAATGGTTTAGGGTCGGCAAGGCGGTGGGTAATGTGAGGAGTCAAGGTGCCGAACTGATTGAGCCGGAGATGGCTTCGGACCTGTTCGATGACCAGTGAAAGAGTGTGGCCGCTACACACTTGGCCCAATGGCCATTTAGGTGCCTAGGCTGTGATGCAACTATCTACAATGCGCTGGCGAAACGACAAACCGGCGAACGGCCAGTGAATTGAATCACTGTGTAAGGGGCGGAGTGGTCAGTACAGAGCGCCACACCGGTACACTAGATCCACGGCATTTGATTAGCGGGATGATTCCGACGCAGCCAATGGCGACGGGAGCAGGCCCGAGACCTCCTCCAGCACTGCGCCGTGGTCTCGCATACACGCATACACCTGCTCAAGCTGATCATCTTCAAGAGTCAGAAGAGCAGCGAAGTAGAAATGCATGTGCTGACCCATAGTCCGAGGCTCTGCACCGCCGGTGTATTTACGCCACTGAGCACCGCCAGCCAGCCCCACAAGGTCAGCCATTTTCTGGCTGGTCAACTTCAGGCGCGCTTTCAGTTGTGCCAGTTCAGCCGCGCTCGGCGGCTGATAGTGCTTGATTCGAATCATGGGGGCCTATACCCCGGCAGGGGGATTGTTCGGAGCTAAATCAGTGCTGAATCAGAGCAGCAACCGCGAACGCAGCCAGCGCAGCGGCGGCGCCCAGGCCAAACGGCAGCCAAGCTTTACGAGGGTCAGCAGGCCGTACTGAATGTTGATGCATTTCCTCGTTAAAGGCAGCGACGTCGGCATGCAGCTGAGCGAACCGTTCGGTCCGGCCAGTATTGGGTTTGGTGCGAGGGGTGGACATATCAGGCATCCTCTAAAGGGAAAAGCGCGGATCACATTTGCACCTTTGTGCATACTTTAGACCCGGTAGGGGCGACAACTCAAGTTGCTCCGTTGTAGGCCCCGGCTATCCGGGGCCGCGTTTTTCATTTACGCAACAGCGTGATCAAAGCCACTAACGCTGTAATCAACCCTGCCCCTACAGCGAATGGGTAGAACATGGCCTCGCGCTTGATCTTGGCTTCCTCGGCCGCGAGCTTCCGACTTTCAGCCATGAGCTTGTGGATCTCTACGGAAAGCTTTTCCAGCTCCAAGTGCTCACGATCGTCTCTCAACATATCTTCATCCTTTCGGGTCATCGGGTCGCCCTTACTGCGCTGCCCATACCTGAATTGTACCCTTTAGGTACAAACAAGCAAGCTGAATTGATCGTTTTGCGCTACTCATTCAGCAAGGAATTCTCTGACGAACTCGTCTGATTCTGCTGACAGAGCGCTGGGCAAATTCCCCGCTGATACTTCAGGGTGGCGCCGCTCCGCGGTCATGTCGAAGATGCGTACCTCGGCTACCAAGCGGGGTGCAGCCTTTTGCTTCCCCAGCAATCAAGTCCTCGGGTGGCCGCAAAGCTTCAACCACACTTTCAGTGGACGCAGGAGGTACCCTACCAACGATGGATGGCGCCACTGAAAGCAGGATGACAATGCGATTGGCGACGTTGTTGCTCAGGGATAAACGCTGGCTGGTGACGTTCAACGGTAACGGGGATCCCCAGCTTATGGACGTACCTGCCGATGCGGGAGTCTTCACGCCGGAGAAGATCCTGTGTTGGATTCGTGCGCGAGACGGGGCTTATCTGTCGTTCATACCAGAATTGCTGCAAGCGATTAGTGATCAGTTGAGGTAGACATAGACGTTCGTGACGCCGTTCAGGTAACGAACTCGGTGCTTGCGCCTTGCAGAAATATAAAACCAAATTGGGAACTAATTTCTGATCTTTTAACTGCGCCAGCTCACGACATGTTGGAGAATGTTCGTTTAATCGTTGATCTTCCAAAACTGCATGCTGGCTCGATCAAGAGCCAGCTGCAAATGCCGCGCATACCGGACATGGGCCTCATATTTCGATGTATTTCATGTAAAGACCTAACGCCATTAATGCGGTAAAAAAAAACGCGCAAAGCCCCCACGTTATAAACAGGAGATGTTTTAGCCCCGCGGGAAAGCTTCGAACCTCAGAAAGATTAACTATCCCCCTTTTGTTAGAAAGGTTAGGCATGAGAAGAACCCCTGTCAGAAAACCATTCCTAATGGCTTTCCCAATCAAGCCTGCTTGAGAGTAGGCTTGCCGATTAGCCTGCACAAAGCTACTTGTTGGCATCATGCTTTCGGCTTTTTCCGTATAAACGTGAATAGCATAGATTAGCCATAGATCGAAAAATATCATAGGTAAGCAAATTAGAGCGGCGAGAAGTCCTATGGGAATCGTGGTCATTGCAAAGATTTCCCATAAAGATAATCGCCGATTTTTTCTCCTGCATCTCCGCCAACCTCTCCTCCTGCCAAGCCACCTGCAAATCCCCCTACCACACCGCATGCCAAGGCTCCGATTCCACCACTGGACATGCCTAAAACGACCACGCAGCCAAAGGTTGCGCCAGCACCGCCCATAGCTCCTCCCACCACCCCACCACCCAAGCCCACGGCAAAAGATGAGGTCTCTACATATTTAGCCCTTGTACACTGCTCTTCTCGGCCTTCAGAACATGCTTTTTTAATTTTAATTGCGGTGGCAGCGACGTCCAAAGCAGTGCCAACATAAGTCCCTTTTTTGATGAGGTTAGCGGCCTTAGCAACTTTGCTTACTTTTTCTGCGTAGCCTGCGATTTCCCCAGTTTTCAAATAGCTTTTGGTAGAGATTTCCAATAATCTTTTAATTTCTCCCTTCTTTCGCAAGCCAGAGCCGTAAGCGGCAAGCCTATCCAAATGGCCTTCAAGCCTGCTGAACAACATCGCTCGCTCGAAATAGAACTTATCATGATCTACAATTGAGCCAGACCTAAGATACTTTTGATGCAGACTTTCGATATCCAAGAGGGAGGTTTTTATATTCTCCATATGCTTGCTCCAGCCATCACTAAAAGCCCCTATCCCTTGAGAGCCGTGAGTAAGAAAATCTTGGAAAAACTCAAAGTTTTCTAGAAAGAAATCGTCGGCATCCACATTATTAGAAAGAAGGCCCGCATGTATCTGGCTAGCGAGATTCATGAGATAGGCCTCCGCGCTAGTGCTAGATGAAGTCGACACATCACCTATAATCACCAACTCCCCTCCCATGACCACCGTATTAACAATGTGGTTATTAAGCGCATCAAACTTACTTTTCGAGGTACCAGTTAAATTAAGACTCCGCTTTAAAGACTCGAACGACTGGGTTTTCGCATTTATAAATGAAAGAGGTTCACTCATATCAACCTCTCACGAATATTTTTTATTGCCGATACGATCCCACCCACCGGCTACATTCCCCCCGGAGGCACCGTCACTACGCTTTTGCTGCGTATATGTCGTTTTAATACGACCATAATCCAGCTGGACTATTTCTAGCGGAATACCCGAACCAGCGTTTTGCGTGTAATCAGCGATGATTACTTCTTCTAACACCACTTCGAAATACTTTAGCTTGTCAGTTCCCGCACGGCAAAGTACAAGCCTAACCTCTTTCAAATGCTCACCAGCACAACTTGCCTCCATTAGTTTGCAGCTGGATTTATCCAAGATCTTAGTGAATGTAAAGTTCGTCATGGTAGTTCTGCCAGATGAGGCGCCGTCGGCAGAGCTTGCAGTCGCAGAGGTGCTTTGATGGGTACCGAAGCTGTAACCCGTAATCTCTATCCAATCGCGGTATTTTTCGTCCAGCGCTTCGCCAGGAATACCATCGATTTTTACGAAAGCATCAAATGCCATGAGACCTCCTTGGTATCGTACTGATTAAATTCCGGCCTTAAGACTACACTCTCTCAGAATGGTTCCGAAACAGTCTCAGGCAATTCGTCAAGAGAGATAGTTATCTTGTGATCAAGATGGTCTACGTCGAAACAAGGAAAAACCCCGGGATTATTATGCTAACGACGCCGTGTGGAATGCGGTTTACACCGAAGCGGTCCAGGAACTAAAGGATGCAATGGACCTGGCTTATCTGTCGGGGCAGCGCCCGGCCGATACTCTCAAGGCTGTAACTACGGACATCGCAGCCGGATTTTTCTCTGTAACCCAAGGCAAAACCGACAAGCGCTTGCGAATTCGTCTGTCTATCAATGACGAGCTGACCGGTCTGGGCATTTTTATTGAAGACTTGCTCGAGCGTCGTCGCCTGGCCGGAATACGCGGATCGCGGCTGATCACGAATGCATCTGGCTTGCGGATGAGCATGGCAATGATGAACAACCGCTGGGTTGAAGCCCGAGACAAGGCAGCATCTCAAGCCATTGCGGCCGGTGACGCCGCCTTGGCAGCTTTGATCAGGGAGTTTCAATTCCGGGACATCCGGCCAAAAGCGGCATCGGAGATTGAGGATGTCAGCCCCGCCAGCAGACTGCTCGGGCATTCAAAAGAGAAGATCACAAAAGACGTTTACCGCCGCATCGGCGAAGTCGTCAGCCCGACGAAATAGGGGCACCAAACGGAAGCGATTTGGATTCAAGCGGAAGTAATTCACTAATTGCCATCCACAAAAAAGCCCGTAAGACGTTGATCTTACGGGCTTTAAATGTGGAGGCCGAGGTCGGAATCGAACCGGCGTAAGCGGATTTGCAATCCGCGGCATAACCATTTTGCTACTCGGCCCCAAACGACTAATGCCTCTACAGCTAGCATTAGACGCATACAAACTTAAGCAAGAAATGAAACTGTGATCAGCTCCCTAACCTTTTGATTAACAAAGGTTTTTCCGCTTTCCTATGTCAGGAATGGACGCAATTCTGGACTTGTTCAGCAGGACTGTCAACAGCCGGGTGAAAAAATATGCCTGCTTCCTGCCGAATGACGATCGGTCAACGCGGTACTCGCTTGCCGTTACCAGCGATGCCGCACCTTTGATCAAGCCCGAACTCTCGCTGTGCTGGGTTATGGCGATATTCCCGACGGTGAATATTCCAGCCGATTAGCGCTTGGCTAACGCTTTGAGCAATGCCTCTAACATTCGCGGTCTGTCGGTGTGCGCCAATGTCACCAGCACAATTTCTCGATCATACCCCTCCCCAACCGGCGTGATATTAAAATCCTGCGCCAGTCGCTCCAGGCCCGACCACAGTGGCACCAGGCTCGCTCCGACACCATCGGCGACCAGCATCGCAATGGCCTCAAGACCGTCCAGATTGAACAGCGGCGTCAATGCCAAGCCGGTATCGCTGAGGTAACGCTCGGCGTGCCGCCCGCCCCATGAGCTGGGTTCATAGCAGATATAAGGATGCGATCGCAGGACTTCGGCGATGCCTTTTGTGGGTAACGCCTTAGAGGCCAGCACCAGCTTTTCCAGGTGCAGTGGTGCCATCCGGAACATTTTTGGCAACTCGAAGGGAGGAGCAACAATGACCGCCGCGTCAAGCTCACCACTCTGCAGCGCTTGGTATAACGAACGGGAGGTGCCAGGCAGGATCGAGGTTTTCATGCCGGGCGCCAGGCGACTCAGCTCCAGCAAAGCCGTGGGCAAAAGGCCGGTCAACATCGTGGAAATCGCGCCAATGCGCAGCGAGCCGGTCAATCCGCTCAAGTCGGCGTCGCCAGCCAGTAACGAGACCTCCCTGACGATGTGGCGTGCCCGCGGCAGCAGAGCCAGGCAGGCTTCGGTGGCTTTGGCCGAATGTCCCACACGGGACAACAGCGCAAACCCAAACAAGCGTTCCAGCACCTGAATGCGCTGACTGACAGCCGCCGCCGTTATACCTTCGACGCGGGCAGCATCGGCAATGGAGCCGCATTCGATCACCGCCAACAAGCTGTTCAGGTACCGAATATCCATAAGCATTACTTTCGATTGAAAAAAGAAAAACATGCTATCTCTGTCGATAGGAAACAGACAGTCTTATCTAACAGCCATGTTGCGAACACGCGTATCCGATTGGAGTCCCCTTAATGACACTCACTCTGGTCAGCCATTCACCTTGCTCTCCAGCGCTGTTCGGGGCACTCGCGGCCTGTGTCGCGCAGGCCGAAGATGCATTGCTGATGCATTTTCCCGCTGACTTTCATGTTGGCCAAGGCATGGACGGCGTGCAAATGGTCGCCGCGGAAGGGGCATTGGTCGCCAGTGGCTTCGTTTGGTACGAAAGGATGACCGGGCGCGAGATCCGGCCGGTCAGCAACATCAAGACAGTCATTGACACCGCCAGGCAGCATGCAGTCGTCTTGCCGTGGGACACGACACTTCAATCCGACGTGTTACGTGAGACGCTGCTGGCGCAGGCCCACGCTGCCGGGTTATCGGCGCGCCATCTGACGGTTCTCAGTCAGAACGGCGCCTGGCATGTGGAAGACCACGACGGCATACCGACCGCGCATGGCCGCTGGCGCCAAGATGCATTCGGACGCTGGGTCAATCATGAATCCGACACACCACACGATGCCTACGCAAGAAGCCTGTGCATCGCGCTGCTGGGGAGCGAGGCTGATCAGCGGGACGTGTACCCCGCCACGCTGGCCGCCCTTGGCGACGCCGCCGACGCTGCGCAGGTGAATCTGGACATTCGTTTCATCGCGCCTGCGCAGCTTGATGTGTCGCAGCTCGATTGGGTTGACGGCATCGTTCTGCCAGGGGGTTGCGACATGACTAACGTGCCGGGCCAGATACGTGCGGCGCGGCATGCGCTGGCCTCGGGTATTCCCGTCATGGGCCTGTGCCTGGGCATGCAATCGATGACCACCGCCCTGGCGCAGACCATTGCCGGGTTTGAACAGGCAAATATGGCGGAAGCGGCGCCGGACGCAGCAATCAAAAGCTTTGTACCGATGGCTGGCATCGCTGAATTGGAGGTTCACCGCCTGGGCGAGCGACGTTTGCAATTCAGGGACGCGGCACTGGAATACCGGTTTCAACATCATCTGACAATACGCTGCAACCATCGCTTCATGCTTAATCCCGAACTTATACCGCCGCTGTTGACGGCAGGCTTGGTGATCACCGCCACCGACGTCAGTGGCCAAATTGTCGACATGATCGATTGGCCGTCTCACCCCTTTTACCAAGGCATGCAGGGCCACCCGGAACTCGGCTCCAGGGCCGGGGCACCGCATCCTCTGATCAAGGACTTCTTGCTCGCTGCACAGGCATCGGCAAACGCTGGCGCCGCATCCCCGAATGACCACTGACGCATTGCATGTGACACATAATTAAAAAGATGGAACGCATATTGCTCCGTAACCTTGGAGCCCACCTGGGCTTCACCCCTCCTGCTTAATACGCCGAAAGTCAAACCCGCTGCACCATTTCAGAGCGGTACGCCCTCGAAAGGCTCATTACAACTTTTGGTTTATTTGCACTAATTGATACAAGTAGTGCAATGAATTTACAGTCTTGGAGATTGACATGACGACATCACTGCGCCCTAGCTTGCGCTCCCTCACGCTGGTATCCGCGCTGTTGGCAGCACCCTGGGTCAATGCAGCAACCGACGCCGCGCTGCCGTTGGTTACACCCGGCCAGCTCACCTACGGCACCGCGGCGACCTTTGCGCCCTTCGAATTCCAGGCCGATGGCAAGCTGACCGGCTTCGACATCGATCTGGTCGAGGCCATTGGCAAAAAGCTCGCCCTCAAGCCCAAGGCCATGAACATGGAGTTTCAGGGGCTGATTCCAGGCCTGCAGGGCAAGCGCCTGGACCTGATCAATTCGGCCATGTACATGAATGAAGCGCGGGCTGCGCAGGTCGATTTTGTGCCTTACCTGCGCATCGGCAATCAGGTCGTTGTCACGCAGGACAACCCGGCACAGGTCACGGGTCGGGACAAGTCATTGTGCGGCAAAACACTCGCGGTGACGTTGGGCGGCATTGAGGAAACCTACGCGCGTCAGGACGACCAGCGCTGTCGCAGCGCCGGTTTGGAGGCGGTAAACGTGCAAACCCTGCCGACCGCTCAGGCGACCGCGTTGAGCCTGCGCCAGGGACGTGCCGACGCCATTTTCGAATCGACGCCAGGCGTTGTGCAGTTATTGCGCGAAGTGACTGACGTCTACAAAACCGTAGGTCCGGAGTTCGAATCGGACACACGCATCGGCATGGCCGTGACCAAGGGCGATACCGCCATGAGCGCCGCCTTGCAAGTCGCGCTCAAAGCGATGGTCGCGGACGGCACCTACAAACAGATCATCGAAAAATGGAAGTTTCCCGAGACCGTGTCGCTGTTCGACTGACGCCAATCACCCCAAGCCCAGGCGCCGAACGTACTCGGCGCAAGGCTGAGTTCATTGAGGAGGCATCATGTCATTTGAACTGGTCCTGCAATACCTGATATCCCCGGCGTTCTTTCACGGGGCCTTGACCACCTTGCTGATCACGCTCTACTCGCTGGTGTTCGGCGTCGCTGTCGGCGTGATAGTCGCCTTGCTTCAGGACAGCAATACCCGGCTGGGCCGGACCCTGGCATGGGTTTACCTGTGGCTGTTCAGAGGCACACCGGTGCTGTTTCAGATCATCTTCATTTACAACGTTTTGCCCACCTTCGGCATTCGTCTGTCGGCAATGGTCAGCGCGATATTGGCGCTGTCGCTGAACGAGGGTGCCTACATGGCTGAAATCATTCGTTCGGGCCTTCAGGCCGTGAAAAAAGGCCAGCGTACCGCGGCCTTGGCGCTGGGCATGAAACCCTTCGCCGTGATGCGCCACGTGGTCATCCCGCAGGCGGCCCGAATGATCCTGCCACCCATCGGCAACCAGATGGTCGGCATGCTCAAGCTCAGCGCGCTGGTCTCGGTGGTTGCCGTTGAGGAGTTGATGCTGGTGGCCAACCAGACCGCCAGCTCGAACTTCCGTTATTTCGAAGCGCTCACCGCGGCGGGCATCTATTACCTGGCCCTGACCACGCTGTTCATGGGCGTACAGGCGTTGATCGAACGCAGGCTTGATCCCAAACAGCGCCGCAAAGGGCCACGCACCAGCCTGACCGAACGCATGCTGGGCACATCGCGCAGCGCAACCGTCCGCTAGGAGAAACCGATCATGCAAAAATCTCTCTGGGCTTCAGCCAAGGACAAGCCACTGCTGGAACTCATCGGCATCGACAAAAGCTACGGCCCTTTCAAAGTCCTCAAGAACTGTTCGTTGAACGTCAACAGCGGTGAGACCGTGGTGATCATCGGCCCTTCGGGATCGGGCAAGTCCACCCTGCTGCGTTGCGTCAATCAATTGGAACCGGCCGACGGCGGCGACCTGTTTTTCGAGGGCCGGCGTATCGATTACGACCGACGCAACGTGCATCTGCTGCGGCGCGATATCGGCATGGTGTTTCAGAATTTCGAACTCTTCTCCCATCTCTCCGTGGTGGAAAACATCATGCTCGCGCCGATGAAGGTGCTCGGCATGAGCCGCACCGATGCGCATGACATTGCCATCGAGTTATTGGGCAAGGTGCGCATCCCGGAAAAGGCCGACGCCTATCCGGACGAGATTTCCGGCGGCCAGCAGCAACGCGTGGCCATCGCCCGTTCACTGGCCATGAAACCCAAGGTCATGCTCTACGACGAGCCGACCTCGGCCCTGGACCCGGAGATGATCCGTGAGGTCGTCGATGTCATGGCCGAACTGTCCAGCGACGGCATGACCAGCCTGGTCGTGACCCATGAGATGGGGTTCGCCCGCAGAGCGGCAGATCGCATCGTCTTCATGGAAAGCGGCGAGATCATCGAAAACACCAGCAAAGACGATTTTTTCGGCGGCGCGGTCAACCCGCGTACCCGTCATTTTCTCGATCAGATCCTGCACTGAGAGCACAGCAATGAATCAGCAACCCGACTTCCCCCGCATGAAACGCGACCTCGCCGCGCTGGTGGCGATCAATACCGAGAACCCGCCGGGTCACGAACTCGAAGCAGCGCGCTATTTGCAGGTGCTGCTGGAGGCGGAAGGCTTTGACCTGTCGTTGTCGGAATACAAACCGGGCCGCGTCAACGTCATCGCGACTTACGCCAATGGCCCTGGCCCAACCTTCGCTTTTAATACCCACATCGACACGGTACCGGCCGGTGAAGGCTGGCGTACTGACCCGTTTGTGCTGCACGAGGCCGATGGCAAGTTGCATGGTCGCGGCAGTTGTGATGCCAAAGGGCCGATGGTCGCCATGATCGAGGCCACGCGCATGCTGATCGCCTGCCGCAAGCAGTGGTCCGGCACGCTGATGGCCGTGTTCACCGCCGATGAGGAAATCGCCAGCGAAGGCGCCAAGCATTATGTCGCCCATCAGCCGCCGCACATCGACTTCGCCGTGATTGGCGAGCCCACCTCCAACGCCGCGTTCACCGCGCACAAGGGCAGCCTGCGCCCGCTGGTCCGCGTTCATGGCGTCACCGCACATTCCGGCACGCCCCATTTGGGAGAGAACGCCATTTACCGAGCCGCCCAGTTATTGGAGCTGATCGAGCAACATCACGAACACTCGGTGAAATGCCATTGCCATGCTCTGGTGGGCGAAGCCAGCCTGACCGTCACGCGCATCAATGGTGGGCACGCCGATAACGTGCTGCCCGGCGCCTGCGATCTGTTGCTGGACCGGCGCATGGTGCCCGGCGAAAGCGAAGCGGAAGTCAAAGCGGAAATCGATCAGTTGCTGGCGTTGGCCAAGGAGCGTTTCGGCGTCCGTGCCGAGGTCCTGAAATATATCCCCACCACCGGTGGCGCCACAGAAACAGCATTGGCCGAGCCCATTGTTCAGGCCAGCCTGGCGGCCTGCCGCGAGCACAACAACGGCAACGCCGGCCCGTTCGGTTTCCAGGGTGGGTGCGACCTGGTGCATTTCCGCAGCCTGGGAACCACCGGGACTGTCATTGGCCCGGGAACCCTGGCCGTGGCGCACAAGCCTGATGAATTCGTACCGATCGATGAATTCATCGCAGCCGCCTTGATCTATCGGGACATCGCCCTGCGGATGCTGCCGCTGGAATCGGCATGACACTCAAAGCCTTCCTGCGTCGGGCCGATTTGCACTACGGCAATGGCGTGCATTTGCATACCGCGGCGTCCGGCAGTGTCGGCGAACTGCAAGCGTTGTATTTGTGCCTGGACGACGGCCAGCATCAGGCCGTCGGAGAAGTGCGGATCAACATCGCCTATCTCAACGGGTACGCTGCTGAGCAGGTGGTCGCTCAGGCGTTACAAGCGCTCGCCGTGCTGCCATGGAGCAGCGACCCCTCTCATTTGCTGAGCCAGATGCCGGAGTGGGCAGCCAGCCTGAGCATGCCGGTGCGCAACCTGATCGATTGTGCGCTTCATGACTTGCTCGCTCGCCGCGCGGGCGTGCCGCTGGCGCAGTGGCTGGGCGCCCCTGTCTCGGACATTCGTTACGCCAGCAACCAGACGCTTTTCTGGTCGCCGTTCGATGTTTTCCTCGCGCAGGCGGATGCCTATGTAAAACGAGGCTTTCACGACCTGAAGGTGCGCATTGCCGTGGGGACCTTCGAGGAGGACCTTGTGCGCCTGCAAGCCCTGCGAGACCGTTTTGGCGACGAAGTGAAAATAGCCGTCGATGTCAACGGTCAGTGGCCACTGCAGCACGCGCTGAAACACCTCGAAGCGCTGTCCCGGTTCAACCTGGTCTATGTCGAACAACCGATTGCCGCAGGGGACTGGGATGCACTGGAGCAGCTTGCGCAGCACAGCCCGCTGCCGTTGATGATCGATGAAAGCCTGTCGAGCGGTGAGGACGTGGACCGCCTGTGCGCGCTGGGCGGCAAGCTGTGGGCGCACCTCAAACTGGTAAAAATCGGCGGTATCGCCCCCTGCCTTTCGGCCGCCCGACGACTGGCCAGTGCCTCGGTCCCGTACATGATCGGACAAATGAATGAAGGCGCCGCAGCCACTGCGGCAGCCCTGCACGTGGCCTGCGCAAGCACGCCGAGTTTCGCCGAACTGTATGGCGCCGATGGCCTGTGCGACGACCCGGCAGGCCCCCTGCTCTATCTCGACGGTGACGCCCGATTGCCCCCGGCACCCGGATTGGGCATCACCCTCAACCTCGAAAAAACTGAACTGATTCGGAGTTTCTGATGAACCAAGCGCCCCCCAGCAACGTACGTCAAGGCAGCGAATCGGCTTTCGCTGCCAGCGAATATGCCGAGCGCGTTCGCCACGCCAAAACCAATCTGGTCCAGGCGGGCATCGACGTGATGATCGTGACCGGGCCGGAGAATATCTTCTATCTCACCGGCCAACAGACACCGGGCTACTACACCTTTCAGGCACTCGTGTTGCCAGTCGACGGCGAGCCGATGTTCGTGATCCGCCAGCTCGAATATTTCAATTTCATCGCCAACACCTTTATCAGTGACGCCTCGGTGTATCTGGACGGCGATGACCCTGTGAGCTTTCTGGTTGCGGCCATCGAACAAAAAGGCTGGAGTAACCGCCGTATTGCCATCGACAAGCGAGGATGGTTCCTGCCTATCGCGGTCTATGAGGCTCTGCAAGGCAAGCTGGGCACTGTGCATGACGCCGCCGGGGTGATTGAAAAACTGCGTGCGGTGAAATCCCCGGCCGAAGTGGAAAAACTCGAATTTGCTGCGCGTTATGTCGATGCCGGCATGCGCGCAGGCATGGACGCAGTGAAAGTCGGCGCCAGTGAAAACGACCTGGTGGCTGCGATGCTGCAGGCCTCGATTGCCGCTGGCTCCGAATACATGGGCATGGAACCGTTGGTGTCGAGCGGCCCGCGCACCGGCATCCCGCATGGCACCTGGCGTCGGCGCGTTCTGCAAGCGGGAGAGCCGGCCTTTCTCGAAATGGCGGCCAGCCATGACCGCTATCATGCCGCGTTGATGCGCTGCGCCTGGCTCGGCAAGCCGCCCGCCATTGCCATTGAAATGGAAAAAGTGTGCCAGCAAGCGCTGCAAGCGGCGCTGGACGCGCTGCGCCCCGGCGAGCCTTGCGAGGCTTCACACATCGCCTGCCAGGCAGTCATCGACCGCGCCGGATTCACCGACGCCTTCAAGAAGCGTACGGGTTATTCGGTGGGTATTTCATTTGCGCCCGATTGGGGCGAAGGGTCGATTCTAAGCCTGTACAGCGGCGTGAAGACCGAGCTTGAGCCCGGCATGAGCTTTCACATTCCGCCCGCCCTGCGTATCTACGGCGAATTCACCGTGGGCGTGAGCGAGACGGTGGTCATTACCGAAACCGGCTATCGCGTGCTGGGCAGCCTTGAGCGACCATTGCGGCAAATCTGATCATCCCCTATCGACAGTCCGGTGGCTGGATAACCACCGGACTGTCAAATGCTCACTTCAACTGCGCACAGGCTTGCTCAAGCCGCTGACAGGCATCACCCAGCACTTGGTCATCCACCGCATAGGCAATGCGCAAATAACCCGGCGCACCGAATGCCGAGCCATGCACAGTCCCGACTTTCGCCGCGTCCAGCAAATAACTGGCGAAGTCAAAGTCATCGGCAATGAGTTTGCCGTCTGGCCTCTGCTTGCCGTACATGCCCTGACAATTCACGAACAAATAGAACGCCCCTTCCGGCATGGCACATTCCAGCCCTGCAATCCGCCCGATACTGTCCAGTACCTGGTCACGCCTCTCGGCAAGCCGACCGATCCAGTCCTCGATAAACGCCGTACCACCATCAAGCGCGGCAATCGCAGCGGCCTGAGAGATCGAACTAGGGTTGGAAGTGCTTTGTGACTGCAAGACCTGCAGCGCATCGATCAGCCATTTCGGGCCACCGGCATAGCCAATGCGCCAGCCCGTCATCGAAAACGCTTTGGAAAGGCCGTTAACGGTCAGCGTGCGTGGCCGCAGCAGCGGCTCAACCTGCGCGGGCGTGAAAAATGCCCGACCGTAACGGGTGTGTTCGTAGATGTCGTCGGCCAGAACCAGGACGTGTTCGTGCCGTAGCAACACATCGGTCAGCGCCTTGATTTCATCTTCGCTATATACCGCACCGGTCGGGTTGTTGGGTGAATTAAGCAACACCCAGCGGGTGCGCGGCGTGATAGCGGCCTCAAGGGCCTGGGGCTGTAACTTCCAGCCATCGGATTCGTGGCACTGGACGATTCGGGTCTCGCCTTCGGCCAATGAAACCATGTCGGGGTAGGATACCCAGTAAGGCGCTGGGACAATGACCTCGTCGCCAGCATTCAGGGTTGCCATCAGTGCGTTAAAGATCAGTTGTTTGGCGCCTGCTCCAGCAATCACTTCGCCAGCGTTATAGATCAGCCCGTTCTCGCGACTGAACTTGTCGATGATCGACTGCTTCAGGCGCGCGCTACCAGGGACAGCCGTGTATTTGGTTTCACCGGCATTGATCGCATCGATTCCTGCCTGAGCGATGTGCGCGGGTGTGGGGAAATCCAGTTCCCCCTCGCCCAAATTGATCACCGACTGGCCCGCCGCCGTTAAAGCGCGCACCTTGTCGGAGATTTCTGCTGTTGGAGAAGGACGTACGCGGCGCATTCGCTGCGCCAGAACCGCTTGGAACATTTCAGTCACCTTTGATATTTGCACCTATTGCTACATTTAAAACAACAGGTGACATAAGGAAAGCTCGGCTGCACGGTCAGCAGAGGATGAATCACGATCCAAGAGGGTTTAAATGCTGCGAATCAGGCCGCCATCGACCCGCAAGGAGGTGCCGGTGATGTAGCTCGCTCGGGCGCTGGCCAGGAAGATAACCGCATCGGCAAACTCGGACGGCTCGCCATAGCGGCCGACCGCGATGGTGCTGCGCGAGGCCGTGGCGATGGCCTCGGTGGTGGAGCCGGCGCGCTTGGCAGCCGCCTGGTCCAGCTCGCTGACGCGGGCGGTAGCGATGCGTCCGGGAATGACCGAGTTGACGGTGACTCCCTCGGCGGCCACTTCATTGGCCAGGGTTTTAGACCACCCGATAATGCTGGCGCGCAAGGTGTTGGAAATGCCCAGGTTGGGAATCGGTTGCACCACCCCGGAAGACACGACATTGATGATGCGCCCCCATCCCCTTTCGCGCATGCCAGGCAGGACGCTGGCAGTGACTTCAAACAGTGCGCAGACCATGCTGTCGAACGCCGCCTGCCACTGGCGGGTTTCAACGGCGCACACTGCACCCGGTGCAGGACCGCCACCGTTATTGATCAGAATGTCGTAACCGCGCCCGTTGGCTAACAGTCGATCCAAAGCGCCACGACGCTGTTCGGGATCGGCCAGGTCCAGCACCAGATAGTCCGCCTGGGCACCTGAATCGCTCAGTTTGCGCGCCTCTTCGGCCAGCACGTCATCACGGCGGCCACACAACGTAACGGCAACCCCCTCTGCGGTAAGACCCTGCGCAATCGCCAGGCCCAGACCACGGCTTGAGCCAAGCACCAGCGCACGTTTACCTCGCAAACCTAATTCCATGAAACCCTCTCTCAACGTAAGGACCAGCGCCTGGCAGGCGCTAGCCGTAAATGGGGACATCCGCCACCTGACGGGGTGGGCGGAGGTTGGCCGAGGCTTTGCGCGTCGGCTTTTTGCCGGGTTGCGCCGCAGTGTCAGCGTGGGTCAGGTGTTTGCGCATCAGCTCGCTGGCATCCGCGTAGCGACCGCTGGCGACTGCATCGATAATTGCCAGATGCTCGGCGCACCAGTCGCGCACTCGGCGCCGGTTGGCATAGCCTGCAAACTCGAGCAACTTGCGCAGCCGGTTCTGTTGCTGAATGGCTTGAATCACAAAGGTGTTGCCGCCGAACTCGGCGAACATTTCGTGAAACCGCGCATCGGTTTCGAATAACTGGGCATTGCTGACTGCCGCGGAGTCCGAATGACTGGCCAGATACAAATGCTGCAATCGCGAACGCTCCAGCGCTGCGGCATCCGGCCTGAACTGCGGTTGCAGGAAGTTCGCCGGCTCCACCATCAGCCGGAACTGGTAGCCGCTGCGTAATGCCGCTTCATCCAGTGTTGGCAAAAAGCTCCAGCCGTGGCCTTTGTTACGAATCAGCAACCCGTCTTCCGCCATGCGCGTCAGGGTTTTCATTAGCGTGACCCGGTCGACGTCGTAGCGTGTGGCGATTTCCGTCTGCGTTACCGAATGAGCGATCGCGCCGCTAAGCCGATCATTGACCAGACGTTCATAGAGTGAATCCTCGACGCTGGAGGACACACTCAACTCCACTCGCTGCAGCGCATCGAACGCCTTGAGCAGGAAAAACCCCTGATGCCGGCGAGTTTCGACGATGCCCTCCTCGACCAGAAGCTTCAAGGCGTTACGGGTAGGCGTGCGGGAAACGCCGAGCAAATCGGCAATCTGTTGCTCGCGCAAATGATGGCCAGGCTCGAAGCGCGCCTTACGCACGAAATCAAGAATCTGGTTAGCCAGACGACGGCTGTTCTGGCCCGGTAACGACGCCATGGAAGGTGAACCTCGACAATAAAGAGTGCGCACATCCTACCAAGGACGCCCACAGGTCTGCTCAGAAGCAAATGAACGACCGAGCGTCATCGTCGGCAGAAAGTTATTGTACATATGGGCACAGATAATACAATATCTGCTCACCCCGATGTCCAGCCTCCAAAGGATCCACGCATGCAAACCATTCAAGAATGTCGCGAACGCCTTCACGGGATCTTTAACATCACCGTCACCCCCTTCACTGCAAATGGCGATTTCGATTACGCGGCGATGGCCGAAAATATCGAGCGCGTCATCGAGCTGGGTTATGACGGCTTGCTGATCGGCGGGACGTACGGCGAGTTTCCGGTCATGACCTGTGAAGAGCGCGCCGAACTGTTTCGCAAGGTGATGGCGATCGTGGGCGACCGCGTGCCGGTAATGCTCTGCACCGCGGGTTCAGACAGCCGTGTCGTGCGCGAATTGACACAGCTGGCGGGCGAGCTTGGTGGTCTGCCGATGGTCACTCCTCCCTTTGTATCGGAGATTACGGACGATCAGATTGTCAGCTTCTTCAAAGACATGGCACCGCTGTCCAGGACCGGCATCCTGATCTACAACGCCCCCGGGATTGGTATCACCCTTTCGGTGTCGGTCATTGAGCAACTGGCCAGAATCGAGGGTGTGGTGGGCTTGAAACAAGGGGATCTAACGCCTACGGTGATCGACCGCATCGCCAATAAACTGAGCGGCAAGGTTCGCCTGTTCTGTGCCTCGGACCTGGTCTTCAGCGGCCCCATGATGGCTGGCTTCGACGGCATCAGCTCGACCAACAGTGGTGCCTTGCCGGAACTGATCCTGGCGACGTTCCGAGCGTTGCAGGCAGGCGATGCCACAAAAGCCACCGAATTACATCGCCTCTGGTTCCCGTTACGCGAGCTGGCACGCAAACACGGTCAGCCTCAAACCACCAAAGCGATCATGAACCTGCGCGGATTCAAGGGTGGGTCGGTTCGCCACCCGTTGCTGGACCTGCAAGGCGCGGCGCTTGAAGAAGTAGCGCTGGCTCTGCGCACCCTGGCCAGCGATCCGCGTTCGGCAATCGTATTGCCGAAATAAGGTCTGACCGGCAGCTACCGAAGGTGATGGCTCATCTTCGGGAGCTGATTCAGACCGCAAAGTGCAACTGAAAAGGTGATGGATCTATCACAGGTGGCGGGGTCTACTTGCGCCGCCTGCATCTCCCACCCGCCATTCACCCAGGAACCCTTCCCTGAATAGCCGGAAGTTCACGATGATAAGGCGCGCACTTTGTTCTGAATACGTAGGCGGTGCACGAACAGAGTGTGACGTGATGCTGTAATCATCAAGGCGATGTATCAGCGCGATCGCAGGGTCGAAGCACCTAGTGGAGGAGATTTTTCGCTTTCCGAAGAGCGAATCCCACCAAATAATCTACTCAGCATCCGATGGATACCGTAGAAAACCGGGAATGAGGGTGCTTGGGATGGGCACTTACTGGAACGAAAAAAGAGGCCGAAGCCTCTTCTTTTCAGTTTTGCAGACCTGGATAAAAGACCGCAAAACACTATCTGGAGCGGGAAACGAGACTCGAACTCGCGACCCCGACCTTGGCAAGGTCGTGCTCTACCAACTGAGCTATTCCCGCATTGTGTGGGCGCCATTCTATAGATTCGAGTGACCGCGTCAACCCCTTGATTTAAAGAAACTTATTTTTCCTCTGTAGTGGTGCGCAGGTGCGGCCAGGCCGCTCTTAGGTATTGCACCATCGACCATAGCGTCAGCCCCGCCGCTATCATCAGCAGCACATACCCCAGCACGACCCAGAAGGTGAAGGCAGGCGGGTTCGCCAGTAGAATCACCAGCGCGAGCATTTGCGCGGCTGTCTTCCATTTGCCCAGATTGGAGACTGCCACTTGCGCACGCGCACCCAACTCGGCCATCCATTCGCGCAGTGCAGAGATCACGATCTCTCGACCGATGATGACCGCAGCTGGCAAGGTCAGCCAGAAATTAGCGTGCCCCTGCACCAGCAATACCAAGGCGACGGCGACCATCAGCTTGTCGGCAACCGGATCGAGAAACGCGCCAAAGGGTGTGCTCTGCTCCAGTCGACGCGCCAGGTATCCATCCAGCCAGTCAGTGGCCGCCGCAAGGGCGAACACAGAACTGGCGGCCATGTAGCTCCAGTGATAAGGCAAATAAAACAGCAGAATGAAGATCGGAATCAGCAGGACACGTAATACGGTGATCAAATTAGGGATATTCATCGGCACAACTGGCTACGAGGTGAACAGGCATTCTACTCGCTGTGCAGGCTCGCATAAATCGACTCTGCGAGCTTTTTACTGATTCCGGGTGCTTTGGCGATTTCTTCGATGCTTGCGCGGGACAATTCCTGCAGGCCACCGAAGTGCTTGAGCAGGTCCCGGCGTCGCGTCGGGCCCACGCCCGCCACGCCTTCCAGCGTCGAAGTACGCCTTGTCTTGCCGCGGCGCGCACGGTGTCCGGTGATTGCAAAACGGTGAGCTTCATCGCGAATCTGCTGAATCAAGTGCAGCGCCGGAGAGTCGCCCCGCAGCGTGAACTCATGGGCGGCGTCATTGAGGTATAGCGTTTCGAAACCGGCCTTTCGCGTAGTGCCCTTGGCGACGCCCAGCAGGATCAGGTCCGGCACGGCCAGTTCGTTCATGACGTCACGCGCCATGTTCAGCTGCCCCTTGCCGCCGTCGACCAGCAGGATATCCGGTAGCTTGCCTTCGCCGTCCTTGATCTTGCTGAAACGTCGGGTCAGCGCTTGATGCATTGCCGCATAGTCATCGCCTGCAGTCACGCCTTCGATGTTGTAGCGGCGGTAATCGGACTTGATCGGCCCTTCCGGCCCGAACACCACGCAGGAGGCTACTGTCGCTTCGCCACTGGAATGACTGATGTCGTAACACTCCAGCCGCTGCGGTGGCTCATCCAGCTTGAGCACCTCGGCCAGCGCCTCGAAGCGCGCCGCGACGTGCTGTCGGTTGGCAAGCCGCGCGGCGAGCGCCTGCTCGGCGTTGGTCACGGCCAACTGCTGCCAGCGCGCACGGGTTCCGCGCACCCGATGACTGATGAGCATTTCCTTGCCACGGGAAGCGTCAATGGCCTCGATCAGCGCGGGGAAATCTTCATTGACGACGTTGACGATGACTTCGCTCGGCAGCTCGCGCTCACCACCGCCCAGGAAATACTGCGCCAGGAACGCTGACATCACCTCGCCGACCTCTTCCTCTATACCCACTTGAGGGAAGAAGTTCTTGCTGCCCAGCACCCGGCCGCCACGCACGCTGATCAAATGTACACAGGCACCGCCCGGGTTCACAAAAGCGGCGACCACGTCGACGTCGCCACTGCCGCTTTCCATGCTCTGTTGATCCTGAACACGGCGCAGCAGGCCGATCTGGTCCCGCAATTCGGCAGCCCGTTCGAAATTGAGCGCCATGGCTGCTTTCTCCATGAGCATGTTCAACTCGTCAGTCAGAGCATTGCTACGTCCCTCAAGGAACATCACCGAGTGACGCACGTCCTCGGCATACACCTGCGGCTCGACGAAATTTACGCATGGGGCCTTGCAGCGCTTTATCTGATATTGCAGGCATGGGCGCGTCCGATTCTTGTAGAAACTGTCTTCGCACTGCCGGACGTGAAAGGTCTTTTGCAGAATGCTTAGGCTTTCTCGTATCGCCCCCGCACTCGGGTAGGGGCCGAAGTAACGTCCCTTGGCCTTTTTCGCGCCACGGTGGATGCTCAGGCGTGGAAATTCGCCATTGGACAAATGCACATAAGGGTACGATTTGTCGTCACGCAGCAGGATGTTATAGGGCGGACGTGACTCTTTGATCAACGTCTGTTCCAACAACAGCGCTTCGGTTTCATTGGCGGTGATGGTGGTTTCGATCTGAGAAATACGCGCTACCAGTGCGCCTGTTTTCGGCGCATGTCCGGTCTTGCGGAAATAGCTGGCGAGACGTTTCTTCAGGTTCTTGGCTTTGCCCACATAAAGAAGCCGGCCCTCGGTATCGAACATGCGATAAACACCGGGGCGGCCACTGCAGGTGGCAAGAAAGGCACTTGGATCAAACAGTTGGGTCATTTCAGGCGCTGGCGTCGACCATGCCGTGACGCACGGCAAGCAGGGCAAGCTCAACGTCACTGGTGATCGAAAGCTTCTCGAAGATGCGATATCGGTAAGTGTTCACTGTTTTAGGGGACAGGCACAGTTTGTCGGAAATGGTCTGCACTTTCTGGCAGCCGACGATCATCAGGGCAATCTGGATTTCTCGCTCCGACAGCAGATCGAATGGCGAATTACTGGTTTGCGGCTGGAAGGACTTGAGCGCCAGCTGCTGTGCAATCTGCGGGCTGATGTAGCGCTGGCCTGCAAACACCAGACGAATGGCCTGAACCATCTCGGTCAAGCCCGCGCCCTTGGTCATGTAGCCTGCGGCTCCGGCCTGCAACAAACGGGTGGGAAACGGATCTTCCTCACATGCCGTCACTGCGACCACCTTGATATCCGGATAGCTACGCAGCAGCTTGCGCGTAGCCTCCAGGCCACCGATACCTGGCATCTTGACATCCATCAGCACGACGTCGGGGTTGAGTTCACGAGCCTTCTTTAACGACTCTTCGCCAGACTCGGCCTGTCCGACCACCTGCAGGCCGTCGATGTCGGAGAGCATGCGTGTGATACCCGTCCGAACCAGATCGTGGTCATCGACAACCAGCACCCTAATCAAGCAGACACCTCACGAAACAATTGATGACAATAGTCCATCACCTTAACAAAAAAGAAAGTGCAGGACCTAGCATGAAGCAATTTGGCAGGTCTGACGTTTATCTGCGAGATTGCCGACAGGCCCGCCTCATCGGCCTGACGCCGCGTACCGCCAAAAAAAATGAAATCACTCCCCCGCTCTGACATTAATTTTTTTCTGCTGTGTAGCTCGCCTTATATTCAGCCAAGGTGGTCGTCAGTCGAAGAATGGCGTCCTGATCTTCCTTGACCAACGTTCTGTAGCTTCCGAGCACCCACTCTTCCACTTCGCTGAGATCCTCAATGGGGGACGGAGTGTGTGACCCGGTCAAGACATACAGCACATCAACACCCTTGGCAGCCACGGCCGCTAGATAATCGGCCTTCGGCGTGCGTTCACCACTCTCATACTTGCCTTGGGCATTGGGCTCGACACCACCAATTTCGCCAAACGCTCGCTGCGAAAGCCCCAGCCGCTCTCGCTCTTGCCTGATACGGGCACCAATTCCACTCATTTGAATGCGTAACCTTATTGACCCCATCCTTACGAATGGTAGAATCCTGATAAATTTGTACAGACTTGAACGGTTTTGAACTATGCCCGGAATCCGCACCGCAGCACAAGCCAAGGCCTGGCTGGAACAGCAAGGTAAATCTGTTCAAGAGTTTGCCCGCGAAAACAGCGTCGATCCGGCGACGACTTATCAGATTCTTTCCGGTCGAAAAAAAGGTCGTCGTGGCGAATCCCACAAAGTGGCGGTGCTGCTGGGTATGAAAATAGGCGTGATACCAACGCAATCGCCGGATAGCGGTGATTTATCGACAGATTAGGTCCCGCAGAGCGTGGACCTTCTGCAACATTTGTCCAGGGAAGGTATAAGTGCGTGGGCGCTCGCTCAGCCTGAATCCATCACAGGTCATTATCGTGTGTCCGAGGGAGCTCGTAGTGACTGATGCACTGCCCGCTCCATCCAGAACAGTGCGGCTTCTTCTCCCACATGCATATAGCCGAGCCGGCGGTACAGCCTCACTGCGGGGTTTGTTTTAAACACCTTGAGCCGAACACTCGCGCACCCCTGTGCTATCGCCACTTGTTCAACGCAGGTCATTATCCATTGGCCGACGCCTTCACCGCGGCGGGCCTCGATCAGTTGCACATCACGCACATACAGATAGCCGGTTTCGAGGGTTAACCCGAGAAACCCGATTGGCTTTCCTGACTGAATGACAAGGTAACTCTCTCGCCGCGGCCACTCAGCATCAAACGCTTGCGGCTGCCACACCAGACCGTAACAAAGGTAATAATCGCGCATGTTGACCCGGGTCAATTCACGGGCAAATGCCAGATCGCTATCTGCTGCTGGTTGCAATAAAAGCGAATTGCCTGATACGTCAGTTATGAAGGCCATCTACAATTTGACCGCAACGGCAGTCGCGGACCATGCAGCGTCACTACGTCGCACCAGAAGCAATTCCTCTCCTGCCCCGGAGATTTGCGCGACCATCTCGCCATCCTCATCCCACAGCGCGCTGCGCCCGCCGGACAGCCAACCACCGGTGCTGCCCGCATAGTTCGCCATTAATACCGACATCCGATGCGTTCGCGCATAGCCACTCAGCAGCGCCGAGTCATGCGCATAGCCTGCGCCGGAAATCAATACGCTTGCTGCATAAATGGTCGAGCCCGCTTCGGCAGCCTTTTTTGCGTGAGCCACTTGGGCGAAGTCGGCACAGACCGCCAACGCTAGACGCTCGCCTGCGATATCGACTGGCGCGCCGCCAGTTCCGGCACCGAAAACCGATTCTTCGCCGCTGTGCAGGTGTTGCTTGTAATACAGGTCGAGCCCGCCGTCGGCCTGAAAAACGAGCGCTGCAATCAGCACTTGGCCGGGAGTTGAGGAACGGATGGGGGCACCCGCTACCGTGACCATTTTCAGCTCCCGTGCCATATCCCGCATCGGTTGCAGGCGCGGGTCACAGGCCGAGAACGCCAGATTGCCCGCCAAGGTCGGCTCATAACCGGTCAACGACAGTTCTGGAAACATCAGGAAGTTCGCCCCGCGTCCAGCGGCAATCTCCATGAAGTGCAGATGACGCTGTACATTCCCTTCGATGTCTCCTGCCATGGAGGATGACTGGGCTACGGCAAACACCGGCGCTCGGGTTTGTTCACTCACCTGCATCGTTGCTACTCCTGGCTGTTCGTGACCTTGTCCCTTCTTAGGACGCATTCTAACGGTGTCCTAAGACTTGACCAGTCTTGCGACGAGTTCATCCGATGCAATCAACAACGCTCACCATCACGACGATTGGAATTTCCAATTGAATAACGCCACGCCCGTGCAGTAAGCTCGCCCACATTCTTTGGAGACTTGCCATGCTGCCTTCCATCCCCAATCAGCTTCAGCGCTCTGCCGACGCCTCGCGTCAGGCAAGTGCATGGGCTGTGCTGGGTGCATCGGCAATATCGCCTCCTGCTTCTTATTTGTATGGGTATTGGTTTAGCCACTGGCGCGCCTGATACCTGACCGGCGCCCATGAATCACGGGACGCCCACCAGAGATAACTCTACCCCCGGTCGGCCTCCCGACCGGGGGTTTTCGTTTTTCTGGCCTTCATAAAATCAACTAACGCTTCGAATTGAGGAACATGACATGAAATACAGCACCTATTACCGCAACGACGTCGACTTTGCATGGCGATTTAGCAACCTCCGCTCGGGACAGCCAGCCGCCTCCGATCGGTCACTGACAGGTGGCAAATCAACACAACCGGCCAGCAAGGCCAATTGTCGAACATCCCAGTAGGTCGGCGCGGGACAACGCCCGCCGACCAGGAAACCTGAATATGAATTCGTCCGTCGTTGCACCCGACCTGTCCGACCTGCAGTCCGGCACCGTGACGCTGATTGACAGTCGCCCTGCCCCACAACGCCTGCCCAGCCCTCTGGTACTGAAAAACCAGCTGCCGCTGGATCTCAGGCTTTGCGCACAAGTTGCAGCCCATCGGCAATCAGTGCGCGCCATCCTTAACGGTGAAGACTCTCGCCTGTTGGTGATCGTGGGGCCCTGCTCCCTACACGACTCCGAATCTGCCCTCGAATACGCCGCACGCCTGGCCAACCTTGCTTTCGAAGTCAGCGATCAGATGCTTGTGGTGATGCGTGCTTACGTCGAAAAACCCCGCACCACGGTGGGCTGGAAAGGTCTGGCATACGATCCGAATCTGGATGGCAGTGACGACATGGCTGCGGGCCTGACGCTGTCTCGTCACCTGATGCGCGAAATGATCCGCTTGGGGCTGCCGATCGCGACTGAATTGCTGCAGCCGATGGCTGCCGGCTATTTCGACGACCTGCTGAGCTGGGTCGCCATCGGCGCGCGAACCACCGAGTCGCAGATTCACCGGGAAACCGCCAGTGGTTTGCACATGCCGGTCGGCTTCAAGAACGGTACAGACGGCGGCGTCTGCGTGGCCTGCGATGCCATTCGTTCGGCGGCCCATGCCCACCGCCACTTTGGCATGGACCCTCATGGGCATCCCTCGATCATTGAAACCCGGGGTAATCCGGATACCCACATCGTATTGCGCGGCGGGCACAACGGGCCTAATCACGACGACACGAGCATCGCCAGGGTCAACGCCAGCCTGAACCAGCAACGTATCGCTGCGCGCATCATGGTTGACTGCAGTCACGCCAACAGCGGCAAGGATCCATTGCGCCAGCCTCAAGTGTTCAACGATGTTCTGCGACAGCGTCTGGCAGGTAATCGCAGCCTGATCGGCATGATGCTGGAAAGCCATCTGTTTGCAGGCTGCCAGCCGTTGAGCGAATCGTTGCGCTATGGCGTCTCGATCACCGATGGCTGCCTGGGCTGGGACGATACAGAAAGCCTGCTGCGTGCGGCCGTCCATAAACTGCGTTACAGGTAATCATGGGCATTGGCCACATGGGAAGTGGGGCCGACGCGTGCGGCCCATTTCCCTGATACTTGTCTGTGCTGGCAGCAGCCCCTCTGCGCTTTACGGATTGAAGGCGTAGGAAATCCAGCAGGTATGTCTCAGACCTGTCGCAAGATTCATTCGGCGCACTGGCCTGTGCTTTGTGATCCGGGCCATTCGCCCAAAGCAGACTTTGTCGCAGAGGGCGACGAACACGCCATCTTTGGTTCGGTCTTCATCCAACGTCACTGCTCCGCCTCGGCTACCCTCGAACGTTCAACCAAGCGAGGGAGTGCTAAAGATGAACGACATACAGGTGACGACCAAATACCCGATCCTGCTGGTGCACGGCCTGTTCGGTTTTGATCGCATCGCCAATTTCGACATGTTCTACGGGATCGTCCAGGCGCTGGAGAAAGCCGGATGCCGCGTCCACGTCCCGGCTCTGTCAGGGGTCCACGACAACGAGACTCGCGGCGAGCAACTGCTGCTGCAAATCGAGAGTTTTCTAAAGCGCTCCGGCTATCTGAAGGTCAATCTCATCGGTCACAGCCAGGGAGCGCTGACCTCGCGCTACGCTGCGGCCGTACGCCCTGAGCTGATCGCTTCCGTGACTTCGGTCAGCGGCCCGAATCACGGATCGGAAGTCGCCGATCGGGTAAGAGAAGCGTTAACGCCGGGTAAGTTGCCCGAACGACAGGCAGCAAGACTGGTTAGCGGGTTCGCCCACTTTTTGGCGTTGCTCAGCGGCAACCCCGGGCTGCCACAGGACCCTGTGCGCGCGCTGGACGCATTGACCACCGAAGGCGTCGCGCACTTCAATCTCAAGTACCCCCAGGGGCTGCCCGGGGAATGGGGCAGTGATGGTGCGGAACAGGTAAACGGCGTGAATTACTACTCCTGGAGCGGCTGCATTCAAGGTTCGCTTCGCAGTGAAGGGCAGAATGCATTGGACCCTCTGCATTTGGCATTGCGTGGTTACGCGCTGCTTTTCAAACGCGAGACAGCTCAAAACGACGGTCTGGTCGGACGCTACAGCTCACACCTGGGCAAGGTCATTCGCTCCGATTACCCCCTCGATCACGTCGACGCGATAAACCAGACGGCTGGGCTGGTGCGCAAGGATGTCGATCCAGTGAAACTCTACGTCGATCACGCGGCCTTCCTCTACGCAAGGGGCCTGTAGCGCCAGCCCGTGATGATCGCGTTCGGGCTGTAAGTCGGAACTTTCTCGGGAAAAGCCTCCCTTAATCCGGTAGGCTCTTTCCTTTTTTTGACAGGAGTACACCCCATGGCTAAAGCCACTGCCCGCCACATCCTTGTTTCCAGTGAAGACAAATGCAACGAACTCAAAACTCAGATCGAAGGCGGTGCCGATTTTGCCGAAGTCGCGAAAGCCAACTCCAGCTGCCCTTCCAGCCGTCAGGGCGGTGATCTGGGCTCGTTCGGTCCGGGCCAGATGGTCAAGGAATTCGATACCGTCGTATTCAGCGCACCAGTGAATGTCGTGCAGGGCCCGGTGAAAACCCAGTTCGGTTATCACTTGCTGGAAGTCACCAGCCGTCAGGACTGATCCTGCCGACTGTGCGCTTCCAACGGCCCGCCCTGAAAAGCGGGCCGTTCTTGTTTACCAAGCAGGAAAAAACCATCACTTGTGGATTGAGGCAAAGAAATTGCTTTTGTAATAGGGTTAACCGGTTTGCAGACACGCCAGCGCTTGGCAAGCCCTGGCTTTCCTATCAAGAAGTCAGCAGCGACGAGCATTGTGCGGTTACAAAGGTCGCGGTGTTGCGGTAACGTGCCACCGGAGGTAACGCATTAGAAACCTGCAAGAAAAAACTTCGGCGCAGGCCACACGCCAGCCCATGACCTTCAACCCTGACGTTGCGCCAAGACGTCAGTCAGGATTCGTGTAATGCGTTTTGTCTGTTCATCGCTGATCGTCGCAACACTGGTCTTTATCTCAGGTTTCCAATCCCTGTCCGCTGCACCTCAACATGCGTTGACGGTCTATGGCGAGGCCCCGCGCTACTCCGCAGATTTCAAGCATTTCGACTATGTGAACCCGCGCGCCCCAAAAGGCGGCAGCATGCGCCGGTCTGCGCAGGAAATCGGTCAGTACGACCACATCATGCCCTACCTGGACAAAGGTACTGGCGTGTCTCAAGTCAATGGCCTGCTCTATTCGCCACTGGCCGTGAAATCGCTGGATGAGCCTTACACGGTGTACGGCCTGATCGCCGGAAAAATGGAACGCGCCGCCGACGGCATGTCGCTGCGCTTCTTCCTCAATCCCAAGGCGCGATTCTCCGACGGCACTCCCGTTACTGCCCAAGACGTGCGGTTTACCTACGATCTGCTGATGACCCAGGGCAGCCTGTCGTACCGCACCGAGTTTGGTGATGTCAAAGGCGTGGAAATCGAATCGCCGACGCAAATTCGCTTCGACTTCAAAAGCAACGAAAACCGCACGCTTGCCCTTGATCTGGCTTCTCTGCCCGTGCTGCCCGAACATTATTGGAACGGCAAGGACTTCGCCAACGGCGGCGGTTTCGAGATCCCGGTCGGCAGTGGTCCGTATCGCATCGGCAAGGTCGATCCGGGCCGCAGCATCACCTTCGAGCGCGACCCGGACTGGTGGGCCAGGGACTTGCCGGTTAACCGGGGCATGTACAACTTCGACCACTTCAGCGTCGAGTACTTCGGTGATACCGATGTCGCCCGCCAGGTGCTGCGCGGCGGCGGGTACGACTACAACCGCGAGTACTCGGCCACCGGTTACTCCATCGGCTACGACAGCCCGGCCCTGACGGAAGGACGGCTACAGCGGGCACATCTGGCCAAGGGTGCAGTGCAAAGCTCTCAAGGCTTCGTGTTCAATCTCGACCGGCCCAAATTTCAGGATCGCCGCGTGCGTCAGGCGCTGGCCCTGCTTTGGGATTTCGAGTGGACCAATAAACAGATGATGCGCAATGTCTACGTGCGCCAGAACAGCTATTTCTCCAACAGCGACCTGGCCGCTACTCAGTTGCCTACCGAATCCGAGTTGCGAGTGCTAGAGCCCTTGCGCGGCCAGGTGCCACCCGAAGTCTTTACCAGCGTATTCCAGACACCCAGCACCGACGGCACCGGTTTTATCCGCGATAAGCAACTGCAGGCACTGGCCCTGCTGGAAGAAGCCGGATGGATGCCCAAGGGCGACAGACTGGTGAACGCTGAAGGTGAGCCGCTGAGCTTCACCTTCCTCAACGGGCAAAGCGGTTTCGAAAAGATCCTGCTTCCATACAAACGTAATCTGGCGCAGATCGGCATCGACTTCGAAATCCGTCGCATCGATTCGGCCCAGTACCTGAATCGCGTCATGGCCCGCGACTACGACATGATCGTGACCGGGTACGGTGTATCGACCTCGCCGGGCATGGAGCTGTACAACAACTTCGGCTCGAAAGTGGCCAGGGACTCGGGCTCAAGCAACTACATGGTGCTGCGCGATCCGGCCGTCGACAGCTTGATCAACGGCCTGGCCAAGGCAGACACAAAACCGGCCATGATCGACTACGCCCATGCACTGGACCGCGTCCTGCAATGGGGCTTCTACTGGATCCCCAACTACTACCCGCCAGGCTCCTCCACGGTCTGGTGGAACCGTTTCGGCATTCCCAGGATACAAGCGAGCAACAGCGAAGCGATCGACACTTGGTGGGAGATCGCTCCGCAGGCGCTGACAACTGAACAATTTACCCAGCAACGGGGCGCCTCGGCCATTCCTTCGGAGGTGAAGTAATGCTCGGCTACCTGACGCGCCGCCTGCTCCTGATCATCCCTACGCTGCTGTGCATTCTTCTGGTGAATTTCTTTATCGTGCAGGCGGCGCCCGGCGGGCCGGTGGAACAGGCCATCGCCAAGCTGCAAGGCGTGGCTGGCGGCGCCATAGGCGCTGGCCATACCGAAACCATGAACACCGGCCAGTCCCGCGCCAGTCGCGGCCTGGATGCCAGACTGATCAAGGAAATCGAGCACCAGTACGGCTTCGACAAACCGCTGCATGAACGCCTGTGGCTGATGCTCAAGAACTACGCAACTCTGGATTTCGGCAACAGCTTCTTTCGCGGCGCCAAAGTCACTGACCTGATTCTGCAAAAAATGCCAGTGTCGATCTCTCTTGGTCTATGGGCGACGCTGATCACCTACCTGGTGTCGATCCCGCTGGGCATTCGCAAGGCAGTCAAACATGGCAGTTATTTCGATATCTGGAGCAGCACCGCAGTCATCATCGGTTACGCGATGCCCGCGTTCCTGTTCGCCATGCTGTTGGTGGTGCTGTTCGCCGGTGGCACCTCGCTTAGCTGGTTCCCTGTGCGCGGGCTGGTTTCGGAAGACTTCGATCAGATGACCATGCTGGGCAAGATCGCCGACTATTTCTGGCATCTGGTGCTGCCCGTGGCATCACTGGTCATCGGTGGCTTTGCGACGCTGACCATTCTTACCAAGAACTCCTTCCTTAACGAAGTCACCCGCCAATACGTGGTCACGGCTCGTGCCAAGGGCTTGAGCGAGCGCCGCGTGCTTTATGGGCACGTATTGCGCAACGCGATGCTGTTGGTGGTGGCGGGTATTCCGCAGGCGTTCATTAGTGTGTTCTTCGCGGGTTCGTTGATGATCGAGGTCATTTTCTCTCTCGATGGGCTGGGCCGCATGAGCTACGAGGCGGCCGTGTCGCGAGACTATCCGGTGGTGTTCGGTTCGCTGTTCATCTTTACTCTGTTCGGGCTGCTGATAAAACTGATCGGGGACATCTGCTACACCCTGGTCGACCCGCGAATCGACTTCAGCGCGAGGAATGCCTGATGCGCAGACTGTCTCCGGTAGCGCGTCGCCGTTTCGAGCGCTTTCGCAACAACCGCCGCGGCTGGTGGTCGCTGTGGTTGTTCTGCGCACTGTTCGCCATCAGCCTGTGCGGTGAACTGATCGCCAATGACAAACCCCTGGTGCTCAGTTATCAACACGAGCTGTACTTTCCGGCGTTCAAACGGCACACCGAGCAAGAGTTCGGCGGCCAGCTACCCTTCCAGCCGGACTATCGCAGCGACTACGTACGCCAGCTGATCAGCAAGGGCGACGGCTGGATGCTGTTTGCGCCGATCCCGTTCAGCGATGACACCCCCAACTATGACCTGAACAAGCCCGCGCCAAGCCCGCCGTCGGCGATCAATTGGCTGGGCACCGACGATCAGGCCCGTGATGTGTTGGCCCGGGTGATCTTCGGAGCGCGGGTGTCGATCCTGTTCGCCTTGGTACTGACGGTTATCAGCGCCGTCATCGGCATCGCCGCCGGGGCTTTGCAGGGCTATTACGGGGGTTGGGTCGACCTGATCGGTCAACGCCTGCTGGAAGTGTGGTCCGGGCTGCCTGTTTTGTACCTGCTGATCATTCTCTCGGGCTTCGTGGAGCCGAATTTCTGGTGGCTGTTGGGGATCATGGCGCTGTTCTCGTGGCTGGCACTGGTGGATGTGGTGCGTGCCGAGTTTCTGCGCGGGCGCAATCTGGAGTACGTCAAAGCGGCCCGCGCTCTGGGCTTGAATGACCGCAAAGTCATCCTGCGCCACATTCTGCCCAACGCAATGAACGCAACCCTGAGCTACCTGCCGTTCATTCTCACTGGGGCCATATCAACCCTCACCGCCCTGGATTTCCTGGGATTCGGCATGCCCGCCGGCAGCGCATCACTGGGCGAGCTGATCAGCCAGGGCAAACAGAACCTGCAAGCGCCCTGGCTGGGCTTCACTGCATTCTTCACCCTGGCGCTGATCCTCTCGCTGCTGGTGTTCATTGGCGAGGCGTTGCGTGACGCCTTCGATCCGAGGTCCTGACGTGGCTGAAACTCTCATTGAAATCCGGGACCTGTCGGTGGCGTTCGGCGGCAACAGGGTGGTCAGAAACATCAGCCTCGACATCCCCGCAGGCGAATGCCTGGCGCTGGTGGGCGAGTCAGGCTCCGGCAAGTCAGTCACGGCGCACTCCATCCTGCAACTGCTGCCCCAGGCGGGCACTGTCACCACCGGCAGCATCCGCTATCGCGGACAGGAACTGCTGAGTGCCGATGGCAAGACGATGCGGCGTCTTCGCGGTAACCAGATCGCCATGATATTTCAGGAGCCGATGACCTCACTGAACCCCCTGCACACGGTGTCCCGGCAAATCGGTGAGACGCTGCTGCTGCACAAGGGCCTCAGTGGCAAGGCAGCGCAGGCACGCATTGTCGAATTACTGGAGCTGGTCGGCATCCAGCACCCAAAAAAGCGTCTGAAAGCCTACCCCCATGAGTTGTCCGGCGGCCAGCGTCAGCGGGTAATGATCGCCATGGCCCTGGCTTGCGAACCCGAGTTGCTGATTGCCGATGAGCCCACCACTGCGCTGGACGTCACCGTGCAACGCAAGATTCTGTTTTTGCTCAAGGAATTGCAGCAACGCCTGAACATGTCACTGCTGCTCATCAGCCATGACCTGAACCTGGTACACAGCATCGCGCAGAAGGTCTGCGTGATGCGCGCTGGCGAAATCGTTGAGCAATCCAGCTGCCAGACGCTGTTCAGACACCCGCAGCACCCTTACAGCCAATTGCTGCTGGACGCCGAACCGGCTGGCGAACCGCTGCCTCGCGACACCCGCGAAAAGGTACTTGAAGTCGACAACCTGCGCGTCTGGTTCTCGTTGGGAGGCGGTATCTTCAATCGCCATCAGGAATACCTCAAGGCCGTGGATGACATCAGCCTGAGCATCGAGCGAGGCAAAACCCTGGGCATCGTTGGTGAATCCGGCTCGGGGAAATCGACACTTGGCCAAGCCATCCTGCGCTTGCTGGAATCGCGCGGCAGTATCCGCTTCAAAGGACACTCGCTCGACAACCTGAACCAGAAGCAGATGCGTCCTTGGCGCAAGCAAATGCAAGTGGTGTTTCAAGACCCTTATGGCAGCCTCAGCCCCCGCATGTCGGTGGCGCAGATCATCAGTGAGGGCCTGGAAGTTCACAGTGAACTGGACAAGGTGCGCTGCGAAGCCGAAGTGATTCGAGTCCTGGAGGAGGTCGGCATCGATCCGTTGAGCCGACATCGGTATCCCCATGAGTTTTCCGGTGGACAACGCCAGCGCATCGCCATCGCCCGCGCGCTGGTGCTCAAACCTGCCTTGATTTTGCTCGATGAGCCGACTTCGGCCCTGGACCGCACCGTGCAGAAGCAGGTGGTGGCCCTGTTACGCCAACTTCAGGAAAAGCATGGCCTGACGTATCTGTTCATCAGTCACGATCTGGCGGTCGTCCGGGCGCTGGCCCATGACCTGATCGTGGTTAAGGACGGCAAGGTGGTCGAGCGCGGCGCCAGTCATGATGTTTTCGACACGCCTCAGCATCCCTACACCCGAGAATTGCTCGCCGCAGCCCACCCGGATTTCAACGAGAAGGCGCGCTAGGCTTGCCCTTTCACCCATAACGCGCAGTGCTCGGCTGCGCGGCCAGCACTCAAGCGCCCGGCTCGTCCCGCTCATCCACCAGGCCCCAATCTTTCATATCGACCTGCGCGGCAGGTTGTGGCGCGGCAGGTGGCGTGCTGATAGCCGACACACCACCTTCGTCGTGCAGCTTCAGGCGCAGGCGTACGTTGTTCGCCGAGTCGGCATTCTTCAGCGCTTCCTCCTCGGTGATCGCCCCTTCGACCGCCAGATCGTAGAGCGCATTGTCAAAGGTCTGCATGCCCAGGTTGGTGGACTTTTCCATGATGCCCTTGAGTTCGGTCAACTCGTTGCGGTGGATCAGATCGCGGATGGTTGGCGTACCCAGCATCACTTCCACTGCCGCTCGGCGCTTGCCGTCTTTGGTTTTTACCAGCCGCTGGGAGACGAACGCCTTGAGGTTATTGCCCAGATCATGGAGCAGCTGAGGACGGCGCTCCTCAGGGAAGAAATTGATGATGCGATCCAGTGCCTGATTGGCGTTGTTGGCGTGCAGGGTCGAGATTGCCAGATGCCCGGTGTCTGCGAACGCCAGCGCATGCTCCATGGTTTCCCGGTCGCGGATTTCGCCGATGAGGATCACGTCGGGAGCCTGACGCAGGGTGTTTTTCAAAGCGGCGTGAAAGCTGCGGGTATCAACCCCCACCTCACGCTGGTTGATGATCGATTTCTTATGTTTATGGATGAACTCCACCGGGTCCTCAATGGTGATGATGTGCCCGCTGGCATGGCGGTTGCGATGATCGATCAAGGCCGCCAGCGACGTGGACTTACCCGAGCCGGTGGCGCCGACGAACAGCACCAGACCGTGCTTTTCCATGACCACGTCCAGCAGAACCGATGGCAGGTGCAGGTCTTCGAATTTGGGGATGTCGAGTTTGATGTTGCGGGCCACGATAGAAACTTCGTTGCGTTGCTTGAAGATGTTGATCCGGAACCGGCCTATGCCCGAGAGGGAAAGCGCCAGATTCATTTCAAGCTCACGTTCGAAATCCAGGCGCTGCTCGGCGTCCATGATGCCTTCGGCGATCAATGCGACATCGCCTGGCTTGAACGCTTCGGTGCCCAGCGGCTTGAGCACGCCATTGAACTTGGCGCAGGGCGGCGCACCGGTGGAAAGGTACAGATCAGATCCGTCCTGAGTGGCCAGAACCTTCAACAACGCCGGGAAATCCATAAGTCACACCGCACATTAAGTTTAAGAAGACCGCAGGCCGCCACTGTGTGCGACCTTCAAGCAATGGCAACGTTCGGCGCCAAGCCAGGCAGCAGCGCTACGCTCGTGCGGCCAAGGTGAAGGAAATTACCTGAAATCCGCCGGGCAAGGGCATAATGCGCGGCTTTTTTATCGAGGCGATTTTCATCATGAAAGCTCAAGCCCGCCACATTCTGGTCAAGACCTCTGAGGAGGCCGAGCAGCTCAAGCAACGCATCGCCAAGGGCGAAGCCTTTGATGTGCTGGCCAGGAAGTACTCCACCTGCCCGTCTGGCAAGCGCGGCGGCGATCTGGGCGAAGTTCGACCGGGGCAGATGGTCGGGGCCATCGATCAGGTCATTTTCAAAAAGCCCCTGCGTACGGTGCATGGGCCGGTGAAGAGCAAGTTCGGCTATCACCTGGTGCAGGTGTTTTATCGGGATTGAAGCCGTTGCGCCCGTCACTCCCGCAAAGAGTGAGTGACGGGCCTGAGCCTCAAGCCGGCATCACACTGCGTGGTATCAACGCGCCTGGATGCTGAATCACCAGGCTTGCCAGTCGGTGCCCGGCCGCCGCCGCATCTTCGGGGCTGCCGCCACGCAAGCGCCACGCCAGATACGCCGCGCTGAACGAGTCCCCCGCCGCCGTGGTGTCAATGACCTTGTGCACGGGCTGCGCCGCCACTTCATACCGCTGATTGTCCGCACACACCAGGCAACTTTGCGCGCCGCGCTTGATCACCACTTCGGCAATGCCAAGGTCCCGATAGGCCGTCATGATCTGCTCAGCGTCGGCATAGCCGAACAGGGCGAGCTCGTCGTCCTCAGTAAGCAGCGCAACGTCCACTTCATGCATCACCGCCCGATAGGCCTGCCGCGCCTGATCGACGCTGCGCCAGAGTCGTGGCCGATAGTTATTGTCGAACACCACCCGCGCGCCACGATCACGCGCATCGCCCAGGCTCGACAACAACCGCGCCCGGCCCACTTCTCCAAGCACCGCCAAGGTGATGCCGCTGAAATACAACACGTCGTACTCAGGCAGAGCCGCCAGGATGGGCTCGGCCGATGGCGTGGTAAAACACTCACGCACCGCCGCTTCATTGCGCCAATACAGGAAGCGCCGCTCGCCGTTGGCGTCGGTCTGAATGCAATACAAGCCTGGCAAACGCCCCGGCAGGCGCTGCACATGACTCAGGCCTATGCCCTCCTCGGCCCAGCTCGCGCACATGGCGTCGCTGAAGCTGTCATCCCCCAACGCGGTGACGTAATCCACCTGTGACGCCGATCCCAGCAGCCGCGAGAGATACACCGCCGTATTCAGCGTGTCGCCGCCGTAGCTCTGCCTGAGGGCGCCGTTGGCGTGCTGCTGCAACTCGATCATGCATTCGCCGATCAGGGCAACCCGGGGATGACTGTGACTGACCAACTCGCTCATCACAGACTCCTGTCAGAAGAATGTCGCAAAGGCTTCGATGACACTCAGATCGTCACCGACCAGACAGCCCGTGCGCCATTTGTCGAACGTCAGGCAGGGATGTGAAGTGCCAAAGGAGATGATGTCACCCACCTTCAACTCGCAACCCGGCGCTACCGTCATGAATGCATGCTGATCCATGACCGCAGTCACCTTACAGGCACTCACATCATCACCCTGAGCCGGGACCACGCCCGCTTTGTAGCGCTTGATGGGGCTCGGCAGGCCGGCGTCGTAGGCCACGTCACGCTTGCCCAAGGCAATCACGGCCAAACCTGGTTCCGGCATCGATTGCACGTGGGCCCAGACTTCCATGGCCGGTTGCAGTCCTTCACTCAGGTCGTGACGGCGATCCAGCACACAGCACTGCGCGTCTTTGTAGATGCCGTGGTCATGCACCACGTAGCTGCCGGGGCGCAACACGCTGAGGAAGCGCTCGCGGACCTGCTGTTTGTCGAACTCTTCGGCAATCAGGTCATACCAGGCAGAACCGGAGGCAGTCACGATCGGACGCTCCAGGGCGAATGCGCCCTTGTCCTGCAGTGTTACCGCCAGACGCACCAGAGAGGCCGCGAACTGACGAATGCCATTGACCGCCTGATCGCCATGGATCACGCCTTCATAACCTTCGATACCCGTGAGCTTCAGCGCGGGCTGCGCTGCAATGGCATCAGTCAGAGCCATGACGTCGGCCTCAGTGCGGCAACCGCAGCGCCCGCCCACCACGCCGTACTCAATCATCACATTCAGGTGCAGGCCCCGGGCGGCGAAAAATTCGCCCAGCGCCTGGACGTTGTCCGGGTGATCGACCATGCAATGGAAGTCGAACATCGAGTCGCAGAGCATGTCGGCGATGATTGCCATGTTCGGCGCGCCCACCAGTTGGTTGGCCATCAGCACACGATGAACGCCATGGGCGTAGGCTGCGCGGGCCTGAGTGGCGGTGGCCAGGGTCATGCCCCAGGCGCCGTGCTGCAACTGACGCTGAAACAGCGCCGGCACCATGCTGGTCTTGCCGTGGGGCGCGAGTTCCGCGCCGCTGTCGGTGACGAACTTCTGCATCCAGCGCAGGTTGTGTTTGAGCGCCTTGTCATGAATCACTAGCGCGGGCAGGCTGACATCCCGCACTAAGTGGTCGCCCGGGTTGGCGGCGCCCTTTTCAAGGGTGGCAATGGTCATGTCTGTTCTCCAGAATTCTTGTTTGTGTCTTGTCTGCCTGCAAGTGACGCAGTCTTTAATCGTTGACCCGCCGCCCAAGGCCATTGGCACTGTCGATCAACACGCGCCGGTAGTCGTCGTAGTGCGCGGTGGCGTCGGCACGTGGCGCGACGATGCACAGCGTCGCGACGCAAATGCCTTGCTTGTCCTTCACCGGCGCTGCAAAGCAATGGGTAAAGGTGTCGGCGATGCTGTTGAAAGAGAAAAAGCCTTCTTCGTGGGCCTTGCGGATTTCGCTTAGAAAGCTCTCCAGCGGCAGGCGTGTGCCGTCCGGAAGAATGAAGTCTTCAGGGTCGATCAGGTCGATGATCTGCTGATCGCTGAGGTGTCCCAGCAGCAGGCGACCGGACGCCGTCCACGGGATGGGTGCGTCCTCGCCGATGTCCGAGGAAATGCGGAAATGCCGGGCGCCTTCCTTCATCAGCGCGACCGTGTATTTGCGGCCGTTGAGCAGGCACATCTGCGCGGTCTCGCGGGTCTGCTCAACGATTTCATCCAGGCTCATTTCGGCCTCGCGGGTGAAGTCGAAATGGCGCAGGTGCGCCTGCCCGAGGAAATACAGTTGCCGCCCAAGATAAACGTGACCGTCCTTGCCCACGGTTTCGAGAATGCGCCGCTCCAGCAGCGAGCTGACCAGCTCATACACCGTCGATTTCGGGCTGCCGATGCCAGTGGCGATTTCGTTCGGGCGCAATGGCGTTCCCTTTTCCTTGAGGAAATCGAGAATATCGAACGCACGATCCAGACCTCGGGCACGGCGTTTGATGGTGTCTTGGGTCATAAAAGCAGTTCCCAGATAAGCGGCGCGGGTGCATAACGCACCGCTGGCCTTACAAAGACGCGTCAGTTTCCAGCGGCAAGTATCGAGCTGCAAGCGCCGCATCAACAGGGTCAGCCCGCAGCTTGAAAGCGTGCCGCTGCTTACTTCTGCTTGTAAGCGACGCAATCAATCTCGATCTTGCAATCGACCATCATGTTCGCCTGCACACAGGCCCGTGCGGGCGCGTGCTCGGGTTTAAAGTACTCGCCGAACACCTTGTTGAAACTCCAGAAGTCACGCGGGTCTTCCAACCAGACACCCACCCGGACGACATCCTCCAGGCTGTAACCGGCCTCAGTCAGAATGGCGACCAGGTTCTGCAGGGTCTTGTGGGTCTGCTCGACGATACCGCCGTTAATGATTTCGCCGTTTTCCGCTGGCACCTGACCGGACACATGCAGCCAGCCATCGGCCTCTACAGCGCGAGCGAATGGACGTGGCTGGCCGCCACCTGCTGTGCTGCCAGCGCCATAACGAATAATGCTCATGAAAATCTCCTTTGATTGAGCGTTTAAAAACGAATGTTCTTGAGGAATTCTGCCAGCCGAGCCGACTTCGGTTGCTCGAACAGCGTCTTGGGTGGGCCCTGTTCTTCGATGCGCCCCTGATTCATGAATACAATCTGGTCGGACACTTCATAGGCGAAGCGCATTTCGTGAGTCACCAGCAGCATGGTCATGCCCTCTTCGGCCAAGCCTTTGATCACGCTGAGCACCTCACCCACCAACTCCGGGTCCAGCGCCGAAGTCACTTCATCGAACAGCATCAGGCTCGGGTTCATGGCAATGGCGCGGGCGATCGCCACACGCTGTTGCTGACCACCGGAAAGCTGGCCAGGATAATGATTACGACGCTCCAACAGACCGACCCGCTCCAGCCACTTCTCGGCCAGAGCGATGGCTTGATCCTTGGACAGCTTTTTGACCTTGAGCAGGCCGAGCGTGACGTTCTGCAGGGCAGTCAGGTGCGGAAAAAGGTTGAATTGCTGAAAAGCCATGCCGGTCATGGACCGGTGCTGAGCGATGACTTTCTCTGGATGACGTATCCGCTTGCCATTGATCTCGTTGTAGCCGATGTCCTGCCCCTCCAGCCGAATGCGCCCGCCCTGAAATTCTTCCAGCAGGTTCACACAGCGTAGCAACGTGGTCTTGCCCGAACCGCTGGAGCCGATCAGGGTTACTACGTTGCCCTTGTTCATCGTAAGGTCCACGCCTTTGAGCACTTCTACAGCGCCGTAGGATTTGTGCAGCCCTTCGATGCTCAGCAGTGCCGGGGCGGCGGTTGCGATTTGAGTCTGTGTCATGGCAAGGCCACCCGTTTTTCGATTTGCCGTCCAAGAAGCTCGATGGCGTAGTTGATGACGAAGAAGAGAAACCCGGCGAACAGGTAAAACTGCAGGGTCATGAAGTTGCGTGCGATCACCTGCTGGGTGCTGAGCAGCAATTCGGCGACACCAATGACCGAGAGCAAGGTCGAGGCCTTGACGATTTCGGTAGACGAGTTGACCCAGGTCGGGAGGATCTGACGCAGCGCCTGAGGCAGCAGCACATAGCTCAGCGACTGGTTAAACGTCAGGCCGATGGCTTTGCCCGCCTCAAGTTGACCTCGCGGAATCGCCTGCAAGGCACCCCTTACGATTTCCGCGACATGGGAGCCGCAGAACAGTGTCAGCCCCAATGCGCCAGCATTGAATGCGCTGATCTGCCAGCCCAGAGCCGGGGCCATATAAAAGCAGGCCAGCACCAGCACGAAGACCGGCGTGCCGCGGATCAGATCGACATAACAGCGAAACGGCAGGCGTACCCACAGCTTGCCGTAGGTCAGGCTCAACCCGGCAAATACGCCGATCAAGGTGCCGAAGATGATCGCCAGCCCTGCGCACTGCACGCTGGTCAGAAAGCCATTGCAGAGTGCTTCGCGAGCGATCCACAGCTCATGCAGCCAGGTAGGTTGTGCGTACATGTCAGGGGCCTCCTAGCGGCGAATCGCCAAGCGCTGTTCGAGGTAGCGCAAGAGCATGGCAATGAGGTAACAGGCCGCGACATACAACGCCGTGGTCACCAGCCAGGTTTCGATCACCCGGTAGCTTTCGACGTTGATCTTGCGCGCGTAATACGTCAGTTCCGGCACGGCGATGGCGGCGGCCAGCGAGGTGTCCTTGAACAACGAGATGAAGTTGTTCGACAACGCCGGCAGCACGTTGCGCAGCATCACCGGCACGATGATGTAGGCCCGCACCTGCCACTCGCCCAGCCCGATGGCCAGCCCTGCTTCACGTTGGCCCTTGTGAGTGCTCAACAAGCCGGCGCGGAACACTTCGGTCAGGTAGGCCCCGGCGTAAAGCGACAGGGTGACGATGAACGAAGCAATCTTGTCCAGGCGAATGCCCAAACTCGGCAAGGCGAAGTAGATCAGCAGGATCAGCACCAGAATCGGCGTGTTGCGGATCACCGTGACGTAAATCGAAGACACCATCTGCAAGCCGCGATAGCGCGACAGCATGGCAAACGCTGCCGCCAAGCCGATCACACAGCCTATGGCGATGGAGATCAGAGCCAGTTCAAAGCCCAGCCCCAGCCCGGCCAGCAGACTGGGGAAGTCCCGCCAGACCGCTGCAAAGTTCAACTGATAATTCATGGTCAGTTACACCTGGGACGGGAAGCCAACACGTGCTTGCCTGCCCTTTCAATTGCAGGACGTATCACTTGTATTCCATAGGGAAGCCGATCTGTGGCGTGGGCAAATCGACGCCAAACCATTTCTTGAACGACTCGGCATAGGCCGGGAACTCCACGCCGGTCATAGCCTCATGCAGCGCGGTATTGACGAAGTTCAGCCAGTCCTGATCACCCCGCTTCACTGCACAGGCGTAGGTCTGCGGGCTCCAGGCGAAGCCGGGCGAACGGTAACGACCAGGGTTCTGCACCATCAGGTATTTGACCGAGGACTGATCGGTGGCCGCGGCGTCGGCACGGCCTGAGTTGATCGCCTGGTACATCAGATCGACGCTGTCGTACTGATCGACCTTGGCCGTGGGCAGCGCCTGATGCACCAGTTCCTCGGCGTAGACGTTCTGCAGCACAGCAACAGTGATGCCGTCACCTGCCGCTTTCAGGTCATCGATTTCCTTGTACTTGCTGTTGGCCGGAAGCAGCAGCGCCACGCCCTCGCGGTAGTACGGCAGCGTGAAAGCGACCTGTTGCGCGCGGCTGGCGGTCACGGTGATGAACTGACAGCTCATGTCGACTTTGTCGGTCAGCAGATTGGGAATCCGCGCATCGGAGGACTGCACCACAAACTCAACTTTGCTCGGGTCATTGAACAGGCCCTTGGCGACAAGGCGCGCAATGTCTATATCGAAGCCCTGCAATTTGCCATCCGCACCCTGGAAGTGCCACGGGGCGTTGGTGCTGCCGGTACCAACAACCAGGTGGCCGCGCTGCAGCACGCTGTCGAGCTTGCCGTCAGCAGCCTGAGCCGTCGTGGCCTGGATTGCCATAGCCGCGAGAACGAACGCACAGGCTTTTAGAAAAAAAGATCCGCGATGCATGTGATGAACTCCGCCGAAAAATATCTATTCCGCTATAACGGAACAATGTATGTAACAACGGAATAGATAGCAGAAAGTGTGCCACAGATCGGCAGACAGAACACGGTAACTGAAAAGCCTGAAAAATCAGGACATAAGGCAGCATTAACTAACGAGACTGCAGAGGCGCACAGCACACTTCGCTACTGTTTGCCCCAACGGTGACGTGCAGTGCCTATGCTGACCCAAGGTTGTGCAAGGAAGGCCACACAGGTGCACCGCAAGGTTTGAAGACAGGCGCTGGAGGTTCCGTGAGCCTGATTCAGGTGTTAAAACGTCACGCAATTGCAGCTCTGGCTATTTCGGCATTGGCTACGCTGCATTGACTAAGGACATGCCGCAACCTGCCGACATCCAGAGTAGGGGGAACATTGGCACCGTTAGTGCTTCAAAGCCTTTTATGAAGCTTTTGTGACGACTGCGTGACGAGGCGTAGGCAGTGCGCATCTCACAGGTCGTACGGTGGAGGAAGATCCAATGAAAGAACGAGCTACGGTGATCTGCCGTCGCAACAACCAGATTCTCTATGTGCGCAAGGCCAAAGCGCGCTGGACGCTGCCCGGCGGCAAGGTCGAGGCCAACGAGTCTCCTGCCCAGGCAGCCGCTCGGGAGCTGCGCGAAGAAACCGGATTAATCCTTCAGGAACTGGCCTATGTAACGCGCTTTGAAGGAGCGAGCGTGCTCCATCACGTATTCGAAGTGTCGGTCACGTTCATGGCTACACCTGCGCCGAATAACGAAATCGCCGATTGCAGGTGGTTCACGGCCAAGGAGCTCAATGACTTGAAGGTCAACCCCTCGGCCAAATCCATCGTTAAAGCATTTTTGAATGATGCGATTGTCTAGCCAAGCCCGACTCGGTAGCTGAGCGAACCGGCCAGGCTCAGCCGGTTTCGCTTTCTGTATCCCTACCGATTTCTACATGTCACAAACACGCAGTGCGCATCATGCAGTTAGCGACGTCAGTATTGCGTGGCCACTTCGCCTCTGGGGTTGGCCGTCAGAGCATCCGCCTTTCGGACCTCAGAGGCACGCTGCAGCAGAAAATACTCAATCGATGCCGCCAGCCACATCGAATACGTCAGTAGCTCTACACCTTCCTCAACGGTTGTTTTTGCAAGGCGCGCATAACCGTCGTCCAGGATCAGGTGCCACAAAACGCCCATCCCGAAAATCCGCGAAAACACCAGTATTCCCAGCCCCGTAGAGAAGGCGCCGAAGGCCGGCGTACGTGCGAAAGAGGCCAACGCAACAAAGGTATGGCGGCGATCACCGGTTTTGAACGCCAGGCCAATGCACACCATCGCGATCAAACTGAATGGCCAGCACCAGGCACTGTGGCTGATCGGGTCGAACAGACCGTCGAGTTCGCGCATCAGCAGGCAAGCGAAAAAGCCCCCTGCGAGGATCCTGAATCCACGCTCTTGAGATGGGCCAGGCGCCTTCCAGAAAAGCACCGCACAGGCGAACAACATGACCTCCTGAGTGATTTCAGTGAATGAGACTTCCAGAATTTGTGTACGAAATACCGCGATGTCCAACCAGATCATGCCAAAGGCAATTCCAACCAAGACCAATCTCAACAACACTCCGAGCGAGGCGATTTTCAAATCGTTTTGCGTCGTTTGCAACGTAATGCTCCACCAGTGGCCCCGGTGACCGGGGCAGAAACGTCGCACAAGGGAAACCGATTTTTACAAATAATTCACGTCTTTTTCACGAATTATGAATATTTCCAAAAATGATGGGCCGGCCATGGCAGCCATTTTTTCCCGTGTCGCACCGCAAAGAAACGCTCAGTTATGCCATTGGAAATAGCGGCAAACCTTACGTGAACCGTTTCTACCGCCCAAGGTCAATCGCCAGACGATGCGCAGCACCGTGCCCCTGTCTCAGGCGTGCTCTGCGCTCTGGATCGCTAGGTAAGGATGCCCCATGAACAGCGCTGGCATCCCCTCAGGCAGCAGCTTGAAACCCCAGACCTTTCTGAAAAACGCAGGGTTTGCCGCGTACTCTGCGAAGGGAAAGGAGAAAATCAACGCGCAAAAAAAAGGCCAGCTATAAGCTGGCCTTTTTGGTATTTCGTTTGGCTCCACGACCTGGACTCGAACCAGGGACCCAGTGATTAACAGTCACTTGCTCTACCAACTGAGCTATCGCGGAATGCGAGCTATCTTACTGATTGAAAAAGAGAAGTCAAGCAGCCCTATGAAAAAACTTCGGGCTGTGAATGCTCACTTCATGCGTGTGCCAGAGCCCGCCGAGCGCTGGCGACCCAGCACAGGAGAAACAACATGCTTGCGCCTGATCAGTTCTGGACATAAAAGCCAGGGGTCACTCAACGGGTAGTTTCAGCTGTGCTGCCGAGCAAGGCGACAATCCATTCCACTTGCTGCACCAGCGTTTGCCGTTTTTCTTCCGGGACAGCTTTTCTTGCATGGACCAGCTCCTTCAGCGTCCGCTGCTTCAGACGCAGCAGGCGCTGCCACTTGAGCAGAAACGCTGGGCTACGGGCCTGCATCTGCAGCGGCCCAAAGTAAAGCTGCTCTGGGGTGTACACCACAGGCCCTGAGCGCTCGGCGACGATAATCTCGTAATCGAAGCGATTTTCGCGCAGCAGCTCTTCGCAAACGACGCGGTAGCCATTGTCCATCAGCCACTGGCGCAAGGGCTGCTCGCCGCCGTTAGGCTGCAGTACAAGACGCTCCTGTCCACCGAGTCTTGCCTTGCCGCTTTGGAGGATGTCGCGGATCGTCGCCCCTCCCATGCCGCAGATGCTGATCGCCGTGATGCGATCTTGCGGCTCAATAGCCGCCAGCCCATCTGCCAGGCGTACGGCGATGTACTGACCAAGTCCGTTCTCATGCACCGTGCGCAGGGCCGACTGGTAAGGCGTCGATGCCACCTCGCCCGCCACCGCTGCTGCAATAACGCGGCGACGGATCAAGGCAACCGGCAGATAGCCATGATCCGAGCCGATATCCGCCAGGTAAGCACCCGTCGGCACATGGGCCGCCACGCGCTCTAGACGCATGGACAAAGTCTGTTCGTTCAATTGCTGCCCCACCCGAGTTCATGCGTCCGGCAAGTGGCTGCCGGAACGGTCGCGATTCTGTCGGGGAACGCAATGCTTTTCAAATGCCCGCCCGCAGGGATCCAGAATGAATCAGGCAAAACTCATTGGGCGATGAGGTATTCGCTTTCAGGCGTTTGAATCGACGACGTTGATCTGCGTCAGCCCGTCCCGCTTGGCCTGCTCCAGGATTTCTGCGGGCGACGCCTCGCCATCGGGCATGATCAGACTGTTCTCCGCGTCTCCGAAATGCAGTTGCAGCAGGTGCATAGCCGCCTCGTGAACCGATAGCTCCGGCTGTTTGAGCTCAAAGCGGTGCATTCGTGGTTCATCGTTGAACAGATACTCGAGCGTGTAGGTGTGCATGATGATTCCTGAGAGAAAAGGAAAAAGAGTTACAGACATCCTGACTATAAAGTCAACTTCTAGTTCGACTTCTTTCCAACCGCGCACAACTGGTCATCCTTCGTCGTGGAACGACCGCTCAGCGGCTCGCGCCTCGTTGTTCAGCCCGGCTTCTGGGGGGAGCGCTAGCCGCTCGAAGGGTTGCCCTGCCCTACCTGTCATTGGTGACATCCAGCACCTGCATCACCTTGGTAATTGCCTGTGGCAGCGATGACCCGAACAGATCTACCCTGTTACATATGAAGCATTTCCAGAGCCTTGAGGTAAGCAGTCAAGGCTCTCGGAATCTCCTCGATCAGGATCCGCCTGGACACCGCACTGTTTTCCTGCGCGATCTGAAAGGCACCCATAGGCAGCCCTATCATTGCTAACACGTAGGTTTGGCGTGCGTCAGCTGTTGCATTGGGCAATCGTAATTGAAGCACCCGCGTATAGATGCCTTCGATCCGCAGGCGCAGGTCGGGGTTACTCAAGCGATCAGCACCATCGAGCGGAAAAATCAATGAAACCAGGTCCCGGTGCTGTTCGGTGTATTGCAGGACCGGAAGGATGAGCCGAGCAATAACACCTTCTGCGCTCTGCGCAACCCAGACGCTGTCTTCAATGGCCAACAATTGGTTTGTAATGAGCGCAAGCGACTCTATATGGCGCTCGCCTAATGCCTCTAGAACTCTCTGTTTGTCCGAAAAGAAATGGTAAAGCGAGCCGATTGATGTTCCGGCTTCTCGGGCAATGCCATGCATGGTCACCTGAGCTGCACCCTCGAGCACGATCAGACGGGCGCACGCATCCAGTATCGTTGATACCCGCTCACGGCCGCGGGCTTGCTGCGGGGAGCGGAATGAAGAGGGCTTTTTTTCGGTCATGGGAAAGCGTGCATGATTCGGTCCTCCATTATGACCGAGTTAATACTCCCGTAAATGAACTAAAACTCGACGCGCCCGTCTAGTATCGCGCAAAATGCGCGGCACTTTTTCCCTAACGTTAACGAGATGATTGCGCTTGGCTGAGTACCTTGAACCGACGCCGAAATGGGAAGCCTATGAACGGCCATCGATGCCAGGTTCTCCTTCTACGCCCTATCACACCCCGCGTGTGCGTTTGGCCTACGCGCTGGTCGCCGTATTACTGGGCATCACGGGTGGCTTGGGCAATGCACTGATCAGCGCCAACCTGGGCAACATCCAGGGCCACCTGGGGCTGACCCCCTCCGAAGCTGCATGGTTGCCGGCGTCCTATCTGATGGTGAACCTGTCAACAGCGTTGCTGCTGGTTAAGTTTCGCCAGCAATATGGTCTGCGACGGTTTGCTGAAATTGGCCTGCCCGTCTATGTCCTCCTTACGATTGCCCATGTGTTCATCGATGGATTCACCATGGCGATAGTTGTCAGGGCTGCCAGTGGTTTTGCCGGTGCGAGCGTGAGTACCCTGGCGGTGATGTATATGCTACAGGCGTTCAAAAAAGCGGATATGGGCAAGGCGCTGGTGCTTGGCATCGGTATTTCCCAATTGGCCACGCCCCTTGCCTGGCTCATCTCCCCCGCGTTGCTGGACATGGGCGAATGGCATCGTCTGTATGTCTTTGAAGCGGGCTTGGCACTGTGCTGCCTGGCCGCAGTCGTGTCTCTCAAGCTGCCTCCCGGCATACGGATCAAGGCCTTCGAGCCGCTGGATTTCCTCACTTTTTTTCTGCTCGCCCCTGCGCTAGGCCTGTTTGCCGCAGTACTGACCCAAGGCCGCGTGCAATGGTGGAACACTCAACAGTGGATAGGCTATGCGCTGATCGCCGCCATTGTCTTGCTGACCATAGCGGTCATGATCGAGCACCGGCGCAAGAATCCGTTACTGCAAACCCGCTGGCTGGCTTCGCTCGAGACGATCCGCTTTGCCCTGGGCGCACTGATGCTGCGCTTTATTCTTTCCGAACAGACCTATGGTGCGGTCGGCCTGTTACAGACTCTGGGCATGGCAGCCGATCAACTCCAGCCCTTGTATGCCGTCATGCTCGCAGGACTCGTGACCGGAATACTCGGCAGCGCCCTGACGTTCAGTGAAAAGGCAACCATTCCCCAGATTCTCGTGTCCATCGTGCTCGTCGGGGTCGGTAGTTTCATGGATGCCGATGCCACCAACCTGACACGTCCGCAAAACATGTTTCTGAGCCAATTCCTGTTGTCAGTGGCTGCAGGAATGTTCATGGGTCCTCTGTTGCTCATAGGCGTGATGAGCGCGCTCAAGAACGGGCCTCATTACATGGTCAGCTTCGCGGTGCTTTTCTCGCTCACGCAAAGTATCGGAGGCCTGGCGGGGCCAGCTGCTTTGGGCTCTTTCCAAGTGTTGCGTGAAAAATATCACTCCAGCCAGATCAATGCGCATATCGACCCCACCAACCCCGTCATCGCACAGCGCCTGCAGATTCAGGGACAAATCTATGCCGCGACCCAGCCGGATCCTGTGTTACGCAATGCGCAGGGCATTGCCCAGCTGAGCCAGGCCGCCACCCGAGAGGCCAACGTGTTGGCCTTCAACGACGTCTTCCGGGTGCTGGGCGTACTGACCGTCGGTTTTCTGTGCTGGTCATTGGTGCATACCGCCCGCGCCGCACGCAAAGCGAAACCGCCGCCCACAGCCACTCCCTCCTCCGCAGTTGTGTGACTTCAATGAGCCAGACTGATCCAGAAACAAACATGAAAACCGCAAATTCGCCCACCGATGCAGCCAATGCAGGTGGGGCCTCGGTAGATCCGCCCAAAATCATCAAGCCAAGCCGTACTGCCCTGTGGCTGATGGCGGCCGTGGCGGTCGTTGGCATCGTGCTGGTCCTGTATGCCTGGCAATTCTGGCCGTTCAACAGTGCCATCAAGACGACGGAGAATGCCTATGTCCGGGGTCAGATCACCGTCATGGCGCCGCAGGTCAATGGTTATGTGTCAGAGGTGCTGGTGCGGGACTTCGAACCTGTCAAGCAAGGAACGGTACTGATACAGATCGACGATCGCATTTATCAGCAGCGCGTTGAACAAGCGGCAGCCGATCTGGACGCTCGCAAAGCAGACCTGCAAAACTCGCTGCAAACCCAGGCCTCGGACCAGGCGACACTGGCCTCCAGGCAAGCGGAGCTATTTTCGGTCGAAGCTGAGTTTGATCGTGCAAGAGCCGACGAAGCGCGGGTCAATGAGCTCGCCTCGCGAGGCTCTGTGTCTATCCGCGAACGTGACCAGATCCGCGCCACCGCCCGCGCCTCAGGCGCCAATGTCAAGAAAGCGCGAGCCGCGATCGATATCGCCAGGGAGACGGTCAAATCCACCCAGGTTTCGCGCGGGGTCTTGGAGGCTGCCGTCAGAAGCTCGCAAGCGGCTTTGCACCTGGCGCAGATCGACCTGGAAAACACCCGTATCCGGGCACCGCGTGACGGTGTGCTCAGTGAGGTATCGGTACGCTTGGGGCAATACGTCAGCGCCGGCTCGCAATTGCTGTATCTGGTACCGGAGCAGCTTTGGGTGATCGCCAATTACAAGGAAACCCAAGTTAACGACATGCTGGCCGGACAAGCCGCAACCCTTGACCTGGATGCCCTTGATGGCGCGCGACTGACCGGGCGCGTGGAGCGCTTCGCTCCGGCCACAGGTTCCGAATTCAGCGTGTTAAGGCCCGATAATGCCACCGGCAACTTCACCAAGGTTGCCCAGCGCATTCCCGTCAGAATCGAGCTGGATGCCAACCAACCCATGGCTCGACGGCTCAGACCCGGCATGTCGGTGGTTGCACACGTCGACACGGCAAGCCCGGGCGACGAAGGTAGCGCGCCATGAGTCGACCAACCTGCAGCCCGTTGCGACGCCTGGTGCTCGCAACCCTGGTCGCTTTGACGGGTTGCGCGCCCGCCAAGGCCCCGATTCCAGCGCAGGCCAAGGTCTTCCCGCCTTCACAGTGGCGAGGCCCGGCGCAGGTGCTGGCGCCGGTCTCCGCACAGTGGTGGCAAGCCTTTAATGACCCCGTCCTTAGCCAACTGGTCGATGAGGCATTGCTGCATAACAACGACGTCCTGACGTCAGTCGCGCGTGTCGAGCAAGCGCGCCAGCAAATCGGCCTGGCCCATTCGGCGCTCTTGCCCACGCTGAACGGGTCGCTCGGCGCGCAGACAACGCGCAACCTGGGCGTGACCGGCATTACTCACTCCCGGTCGGTGCAACCGGAAATCCAGGTGGCGTATGAGTTGGACCTTTGGGGACGTCTTCGCAACCTGGACAAGGCCGCTCAGCTGCAATACCAAGCCACTCAGACAGACCTGGACAATGTTCATCTTTCCGTCGCGAGCACGGTTGCACGCGCGTACATCACCTTGTTGTCGCTGGACACCCAGCTTAAGGTCACTCGCGATACTGCCGCGTCTCGACGTGATGCACTGATGGTTGCGCAGGACCGCGCCAATGAAGGCTATACCTCACAGCTGGAACTGACCCAGGCGCAGTCCGAGTACGAATCCGCCCAGCAGATGATTCCGCAACTGGAACAATCGATACGCCAGCAGGAAAACGCCATCCGCCTGCTAACAGGCACGCCGCCTGGCTACGTCTCGCGCGGCAGCCTGTTCCAGAACATCACCCCCCCTACGGTGCCAGGGATGCTGCCATCAGAGTTGCTGCGACGTCGTCCCGATATTCAGCAAGCAGAGCTTATGGTAGCGGCTTCGGATTTCAGCCTGGAAGCACGTCGCGATGAGTACCTGCCTCAGGTGCAGCTGTCAGCGGGCTTCGGTCGCCTCTATGTCAACGCGCTGGATTTCGATCCGGTCAAGGTGTGGGATTTGGGTGTCAGCGTACTGGCTCCGATTTACAGTGGCGGACGGCTTGAAGCGCAGCTTGGCGTAGCGACGGCGCAGCGAGACCAGGCCGCTTACAACTATCGGGCCGTCGCGCTCAAGGCATTCGGCGAAGTGGAGAATTCGCTGTCGGCAGTCAAGCGTTTCGAAGAGCAAATCGAGCGGATACGCACCCGGATAAACACGCTGAACCGTTCATTGAACATCGCTCGGGATCGCTATCAGGGCGGTTACTCTTCCTATCTGGAAGTGCTTGACGCTCAACGTAATCTATTCAATACCGAGTTAGCGGCGATTCAGGTCAGGGAGAGTCAACTCAATAACGTTATTTCACTCTATCAGGCATTGGGTGGAGGTTGGCGTGGCTCGAATCCGAACCAGGCGGCAACAGAGCCACGAGGGATGCAAACTAAATCAACAGCCAGCGTGCATTGATTCTAAATTGCGAAAATGGAGATTCGCTTATCGGCACTTACGGCGAGCTTTGATTAAGCGCGTCTTTATTGGTTGCTGATACGCGAAGCTGTTGCAGTCGATCAACGCTCAGACCGGTTCGGACTGTTTTCATGAGCGCGGATACTGTGCTTAACCACGCCCCAGATCATAAGGTCGTCGCTTTCCAGGACATACCGAGGCGGGTATTGCGGATTTTCAGACGTCAAAATGACGTCCGGACCACGCATATGCAGACGCTTGCACACCGGCTCGGTATTAAGCGACGCGACTACGATATCGCCGTGCTCTGCGTATAGACTCCGGTCGACTATGACCAGATCCCCACAAAAGATGCCCGCGCCCTGCATGCTATCGCCTTCGATCCTGACCAGATAAATATGCGGCGCTCGGATATCGAACAGGTCATCAAACGAAGTATGTTTATTAACGTGATCGGCAGCAGGAAATGGGAATCCGGCTTGCGCGTGCGATGAATAAAGGGGCAGCCTTTCGCCGCCAGCCACCAGTGGCCCAAGAATGGTAAGCGTCATGATGCGTGTGTTATCCAATTAACTGTATATGTATACAGTTAACGCGCTAACTCGCTTGCAGTCAATCTCACGGACAGGAAATTACGACGGGTGACAGCATGTGCGAGGGGCTACTGACTACTAACCAATAGACTATTACCTCAAAGCGCTGGCTGCAGAGCAACTGATCATCCACCGCTACGACTGTGCAGATATCGGTCGCGGCAGGAATGGCGGTCACCCGCCACCCCTGCACAGATCGGTACGTGCAGAATTACCGCATATGGCTCCTGCCTTGGGTTTTAACGCCGAAGCGAGTTACAGGATGAGGATGCATGGGCAGCTCTCGTGGATAGGGTATGAACCAACGGGCCTAGGCAGTCATGCGGGCGATGTCGCTGACTCCGCCGTTTAAGGGCATGCCTCCACGCATCGATGATTTCACGACGAAAGCCATCCAGTCGTCTGCATATCGCACGGCGATCATCTGACCCCATGCAGTACGCTCGCGCCATTGCCTGATCCACAAATCCACCACGTGGTGCAGGTAGATGTTGGCGAGCAACGGCGGAATGGGCGCACCTTGCGGCGTGCTCTGCTTCGCAGCAATCCGCTTTCCATTTTCGGGAACGCCTGTACGCAACCATCGAGCGATCAGCGCTAGCACTCGCCTATCTGCGATTCGATGTTGCAGGAAACACATCATCCAGTCGTGATCGAGGGCGTCAAAGAACGCCTGAATATCAACGTCCAGTACCCACCGCACGCGCGAGCTTTGTATACCTACCGATAACGCATCCAATGCATATTCGCGTAGACGGCAGACTTTTGGCTTGCGGCCTTTCCTGCCCCGTCTGGCTTGTCACGACCAGACACGAATGAGATCTCCCAGCTTCCGTACAGTTGACTTCCCAGTATGCTCAGGGTCTACGACCGCGCAGGGCGTGTAGCATGACTTGCGATTATCGTCATACGCACTGTGGCCTTCCGCTTCGCATAACAGCGTCGGCGCCCCGGACTCATGATTTCGCGGCTCAATGGCTCGCCTGCTGGTTTCCCCTGCCAACGCTTCGCCATACACCTCACGATGTATCACGCATGACTCGAGGTCGAGGTGTTTCGCCATAACTTCTCTCGTAGGGACTTTCACCCTTTATCAACTGCCAGCTTGGCTGGCGCTCTATAAGCTTCACGAACCCCACATTCCAAGCGAATAGCTGACAGCTGATGCTGAGCTCCCGATTTCCTCTCAGGAGCCGCTCACCATGATGCGTCCCGACGCCAGCGTTGAAAAAGTTTACCTCTACCCGAAACCCGTCGACTTTAGAAAATCCATCGACGGCTTGGCTGCCCTGGTCGAACTCGATATTAAAGTGGCGGTGTTTGACCCCGTACTTTTCGTTTTCCTGAATCGCCACCGCAACCGAGTCAACGTGCAGTATTGGGAGCGCAAAACGCCGCAGCTGGCGCTGTTCAACGAGCCTGAAAGCGAACCCATGCCGTGGGTTGGCGACGCTGATGAAAGAAGTTGTTGCAGCGACATCGCGCCGAGGCAGACGCAAGCCACTGTCAGCTGATCTGCCGCGCATCGAAGTCATCCACGAACTGCCGAGCACGAACTGACCTGTGCCTGCGATTGCCGCAGCCTAACACGCTCGTGCCATGGGGAAGCTAGGTCAATGACTCCCTTGTTGTCTCTGAATGGCTACGTCAATTTAAACTGCTTCACCAGCATGCTAGTAATCAAATCCGCCTGACGGATCAACTCGGCACCATCGGTTCCTTCGTCAGTAGTGCGCTCAGCGAAGCTGGTGGTCATGAGCACCACGAATCGGACGATAAAATCGACCTCATGTTCAAGGTGCTTACCTACGGCATCGGCTATGAAGGTTTTGGTTAGTTCAGCGCCGTCGCGTAGCAATACCTGATACTCCTCCATCTCTCTAAGCTCCACCGAAGCCGCCCGAAGTGCACGTCGAAGCTCCACCTCTGCCGATTCGATCATGAAAAACTCTCTGAGGAAATCACGTAGCCGAGTTGCATGACTGGCGTCTCTGCGGGTCAGGATAGGCGATAGCCTGGCCAGTTGACGCTCCCAAGTCTGCCGTACGATGTAAAAAAGCAGCGCCTCTTTGTTAGGGAAGTATTGATAGAAGGATGCGATGTTGACCCCGGCCTTGTCTGCGACTTTATTAGCAGTGAGCCCCGCAGGGCCGGAGCGAGCCAAAATGTAAGTAGCTGCCTCGACCAAAGCTTCAACCGTTGCCACCGCCCGAGCCTGAATCGGCAGTTTTTTCGGGCTCATCTGCCTCGGTTTTTTCATCATTAAGGTAGTCGCCGGATGTGATTAGAAGAAGCAATCAAATACTTATATCTTGACCTCCATCCTATCAGCGGTGGAGGTGCACCATGGCAATCCAAGAAAATACCCCCGTAGTCATCATTGGGGCCGGCGTAGCAGGCTTGACGTTAGCCACATTCCTCAAAGTCGCCGGTATCACTTGCATAGTCCTTGAGCGGCGCGACCGCAGTTACGTCCAGACCCGACAACGTGCAGGAGTGGTCGATGCACGCAATGTGCAAATGTTCGAGCGCTGGAGTTTGGCTGATCGACTACTTGGAGGCCCCGTCGCCCAGACCATCGACTATCGCACCGATGGCGTCAGCCGCGTCTTTGAAATCAGTAAAGAAGATGCCGTCGAGGGCCGCTTTTGCACACAGCAGATGCTGGTCAACAATCTGCTTCGGGTACTGGTAGATGAAATGGGCGCAGACGTGCGATTCAGCGTCACGGACGTCACCATCAGGAACGAAGCGGGCGTCGCCCCTCAGGTTGCCTACGCCGACGCGAACGGCCTACATGAGTTGACCTGTGTGCATATTGCTGGTTGCGACGCGGACCGAGGTGTGAGCCGCGCCTCCATTCCGGCGGGGATCCTAACAACCATCATTCACGACTTTGGCTATGCGTGGTTAGCAGCGCTTGTGGAAGCCCCGGTAGCCGCACATCCCATCATGGGAATCAGTGAGCATGGCTTTGTGGGTCAACTCCCTCGCGGACCACATCGAAGCCGATATTATTTGCAGTGCTCGCTTGATGATCAGTTATCGGACTGGCCAGATCAACGTCTTTGGGACGAAATCCGTCTTCGGACGGGTGACGCAGGTCTTACAAATTCGGCGGTTCTCGAGCGGGAACTGGTGCCACTGCGGTCAGTGGTACACGTCCCGATTCAGCATGGTCAGTTATTTCTCGCCGGTGACGCCGCACATCTGTTTCCCCCTACAGGTGCTAAGGGAATGAACCTGGCGCTATTCGATGTCGACATGCTGGCTCAAGCGTTGATAAGTGCGGTGCGAGACGATGACTTGGCTCCCTTGGCGGCATACACCGATACCGTGATGCCTCATGTCTGGCGCTACCAGGAGTTCAGCAGCTGGATGACGAACACGATGCACGACGCTGGCGATAGCACCCTGCACGGCACGTTTTGTCAGAAGACTGCGCGAGCGCGCTTGGATGCGTTATTCGATGTTCCCGCAGCAGCCCGTATACACAGCGAATATCTGCGGGGAATGGCCTGATCCCTTGAGTGTGGCTGTATCTGGATTCGGAGCTGGGACAGCAATTTCTGGTTGCTCGCGGAGGTAGCCTTTTCAGCTCGACTTCATCGCCCTTCTCAGTGGGACGCATGTGAGGTCGGGTGTCCTGCCCAGCCGTGCTGGAGAACATGCTCGAAACTCCCTGCAAGACTGGAAGGGCAAGCTGGTCTGCGATGATTTTGGCGTTACAAAGCGGGTTTCGGGCCCGGCCTGACCGAGATCGGTGCATGGCTCATGCGCGGCGAAAGTTCTTCGAGTTGCATGCGACTAACAAAAGCACAGTTGCCTAACAGGCTCTGCACTACATCCAGCTGTTTTACGAAATCAACGTGAAGTCCGCGACCTGGAACCGGACTCCCGGCACCGAATACGGCAAGAGAAAGCCGTCCCTGTGATGGACAAGCCTGCGCAGTTGATCGAAAAGAGCATGGCCAGCCCGAGCGTGCTGACCATGCTTCTGACCACCAAGTATGTCGACGGCTTGCCGTTGCATCGTTTCGAGACAATGCTGAGCCGCCACGGCATAGAAATCCCGCGTCAAACCCTGGCCCGCTGGGTTATCCAGTCCGGCGAGCATCTGCAACCGTTGTTGAGTCTGATGCGCGACCGGCTACTGGAGAGCCCGGTCATTCACTGCGATGAAACCCGCGTTCAGGTGCTGAAAGAACCGGATCGAGACCCAACCAGCCAATCCTGGATGTGGGTGCAGGCCAGTGGGCCGCCGGACAGAAAAGTCGTGCTGTTTGACTACACCTCCAGCCGTGCGCAGGAAGTGCCGTTGCGCCTGCTGGAAAGTTATCGTGGCTATGTGATGACCGACGATTACGCGGGTTACAACGCGTTGGCGTTGCAACCGGGCGTGGAGCGCCTGGCGTGTATGGCTCATGCCCGGCGCAAGTTCGTGGAAGCACAGAAAGTGCAGCCCAAGGGCAAGACTGGGCGTGCAGATATCGCATTGACAATGATCAACAAGCTGTACGGCATCGAGCGTGAACTAAAAGATGGCAGCGACGAGCAGCGGTTTATCGGCCGTCAGGAAAAGAGCCTGGCGATCCTGACGCAGTTGAAAAGCTGGCTGGATAAAACGCAGTCCCAAGTAACGCCACAAAGTGTACTGGGCAAGGCAGTGAACTACCTGGCTAACAACTGGAGCCGACTAAAACGCTACGTGGAAGCCGGTTTTTTACCGATCGACAACAATGCCGCCGAAAGAGCGATAAAGCCGTTTGTGATCGGGCGCAAGGCTTGGCTGTTCAGCGACACGCCCAAAGGCGCCACCGCCAGTGCACAGATCTACAGCTTGGTTGAGACCGCCAAGGTCAACGGCCAAGAGCCCTATACGTGGCTGCGCCACGTGCTTGAGCGGCTGCCGCAGGCGTCGTCTGTTGAAGATTACGAAGCGTTGCTGCCGTGGAACTGCTCACCCACATCGCCTAGCTGAGCGCGCCACCCATATTGAGTTCGGTGGGGTTTATGGAGCGCTTACAAATGTACGACCTGGGCATTACGCCTTCGCGGGGACGACCGCGTGTCAGCAACGACAATCCCTACTCGGAGTCGCTGTTTAGAACACTGAAATACTCCCGCAATGGCCGCAGGATGGTTTTGCCAGTTTGAACGCCGCACGGGCCTGGGTGAGGGATTTCATGCGTTGGTACAACGACGAACACCGACATAGCCGTATCCGCTTCGTCACGCCGACTGAGCGGCATCGGGGACTGGATGATCAGATCCTGGCCCAGCGACATGAGTTGTACGAGCGAACCAAAGAGAAAAAGCCGGAACGGTGGTCGGGTAGAACGCGTAACTGGAAGCCGATCGGTACCGTACTGTTGAACCCGGATCGAGAGCAGCAGGTCGAGAAAGGACGGCATAGTTATACGGTTGACGCGACAACTACCTTGAAAAACGTTGTCACTGGCGGACCATTAAAAGCGCAAGTGGTGATACGGATACAGCTTGCAACGTCGTTTTAATCCGGCCCCGGTACCGTCAAGACGATACCGCTGAGACCATGCTGATCATGGCTTGTGCCAAGCTACAAAACGGATGCATGCGAACAGGTGGCACTGTCTTAGAAAATCATCCAGGTCACCGCCGTAAAGATTGCAATCAGCACCAAGCCGCCCAAAAACTGAAGGTCGGTCACGAAATCCAATTCATCATCCATCGCAACTACTCTCTACGTCTGAGATGGATGAATGGATGCTGGCCGTACAGCCGAGTTCAGCAAATTTCTCTCCAGAAACGATGGGTATTTATCTAACCAATCGGTCAGCTAGCGGCGTTCGCTTCGACGCTCGATCTTTCCAGGCTGACAGCCGAAACGGTTATCACGTAAACAGCCTTCACGATCGGGCCGCGCGCTTCTCCAGCGTTTCATTTTGGGCCAGCAGGTGACCATGAACATGTGACGCAGTCCGGCCAGAGCCATCGCGACATGCATCGTCATCCCTGCTGGATTTGTCGTGAAGAAGAGAGGGTCAGACAGCGCAAGGACCGCATAGCCACTGATGGCGATCACTGCGTATAGGATTTTGCCAATGACACCGTCCCGGATCTTGCCGTTCAGCGCGCACCAGGTAGCCCAGCATGCAATGAAGCCTGCGGCGTATGCGTTCAGGTACTCGAATATCATGGGCTGGGTCCTCCGAATTTGCTTCGGATAAATGACCACAGGTCTGCGGCCTTGATAGCCCGGGTAATTGCGGCCATGAGCGATCCGCCAAAGGTACCCAGCAGGAAGCCAATTCCGGCTTCAGTGCGTGGTTCGATAATTCCGAAATAAGCACTGACCATGCCGGTCAGGTAGTGGGCACACGCCATGCCCGTGAAGAGAAACAACAGCCAGGACTTCCAGTCGGTCAGATCCTCCTTGTGCCAGCGCGTGGCGACAAGGGCACCCAATAGTCCTGCAATCAGCCAGTCGAACTTGTCGAGCAGCCGGTGAAAGATCTCCATGCGCTCGACTCCATACTGGGCATGAAAAGGCCCCGCAAAATGCGGGGCTCCCGTGTCGTGGCACCCAAGTTATGCCTGGGCGTAACCCCACTGAGCGATACGCTCGGCAAAGTAAGGCTGAACCATGGTGACCGTGGTTGCATGGTTGCTGGCTTCAAGGCTCATTTTTTCCCCATCGGTGCCAGGGCCGGCCACCCACAAGGTAAGTGGAGTCTTTTCGGCTTTGGCTTTTTCAAGCAGGTTTTTCAAGGCAGTGCGACCGGCATCGGTCGGCGGAATGCCAGTCTCGCCGATAAATGCTGCCATCTTGTTGGTTTTGGCGTAGGTAAGGAACGGGCCAACGATATTATCGCGCAATGCGGTGGACGATATCTGAGTGTTATCGCCGTTATAAGCACCACTGGAACTGCCATCAACGTCAGCATAGCCATGAGCCTCCCAGACGATGGCGTTCGCCGGATCGACGATTTTCGATTGCAGATTCGCCGAAACGCTCGACCAGTACTTGGCGCTTGCGTACTCCAGACCGCAGATGAAAACCGGCTTTTTGGAACTGTTGCGAAGGGCCTGGAGAACCGTGTTCATGGTGTTGATGTACAACGTTTCCAGGTTGGGCAGAGTGATGTAATCCTTTGCGCAGGCATTGCTGGTGAAGGAATAAGGCTCGTTACCCAGGCCCCAACCCAGCACCATCGGGTCGTCGCAGGCAACAACCAGTTTTTGGTGGAAGTTGGCCAAATGGACTGCACTCCACGATCCTCCACCGACAGCGTTACCGTCTTGGATCAGGACTTGCTCGGTCACCTTCCAGCCGGATTGATTACCGGCTTTTTCCGGAGGATAAAGGCTGCCGGTCAATTGCCCGTAGTTGTCGGTTTCATAACGATGCAGGCGCATGTAGTGATGCGGGTCAGGAATGATCCTGGCTTCACCATTGGAGTCATCGTGAATCGCCTTCAACATCACTTTCCAATTATCGATGAAGTCTTGCTTCAGACTTGCCCCTTGGCCCGGAAGTCCATCCGTCGAAGAAAGTTCGATGGCACGCTGCAGTTCGAAGGGGAACCGGATAAGTCGCACACCGAGGTCCTTCACCCAATGGGTGATGGTGGCCCGGGTAGGCCATTGATAATGGGTGCCGGCTGAACCCGGAAGGATCTGACCGGCGTTGGCAACGGAGCCCAGGTTGATCCCTACCAGAGGGATATTGGTGAGCTGGGCGATTGCTGAGCTGCTATTGGACATTTTGTGCACCTTGAGTCGATCGAGTTAGCCGCGTAACGGACGCGGTACCGCTGGCGCTCAATGGCGATAGCTCGGGGCTCGTGGCCCGCACATGATTCAACGTCCCGCAACGGGCGCATTTGATTTGGAGCTCGGTCATCTCGCCGATTCGGGCGAGAAGTCTTTTGCACTTTCCACATCTGTAATCTTTCAACATATGCAAAGCCTCTGTTTTTCCAGAATGCGTCACGCCCCCCTGAGCGGTGAAGGGTCTTGGCCGGGGCGCAGTAAGGTTTTGCGATCTGAGTTCGAACTTGAGGGTTAGAACTGCCCTACACCGTGTGCCTCTTTTTTTGCACTACTAAATAAAAAGCCCCGAGTCTCGGGGCTTTGTTTTCAAGCAATCGGTAAAAACCCTCGGAGGACACCGAGCTTTAGAAGGAAGTGGCCGCTCAAACAGGGCCAAGAGCACATGAATAATTCGAGACGCAGAGCGGTCTCTGCTCTCGTTATATTCAGGCTCCAATAAGCACATATGACGAAGCCCCGGCAGATTTCTCTAGCGGGGCTTGTGGCGTAGTCTTATCTACGCAGAAGTAACAGCATGGATAAAGAATACTGTATGGATGCACAGGTGTCAACCGGTTTTTGAAAGAAGCACGCCTTCGTGAATCAGTACGGCTTCGGCTGATTTCAGCGCGTCCTTCACCAGCGCCTCCAACGCGATATCTATCGCTTTCTTCCACCGCCAATAGGTGGTTCGATTCAACCCCTGTGGATCCCAGGTACTGATGTCATAAAACGTCTCCGGCAGCACGATCATGTCAGTTGAGCGCTTTACATTCTGTTGCTCGCGGTCGGCTATAACCTTGGCGCCTAGTAACGGCGGGATGGCCCAGGCGGTGACAGCCTTATAGAGAAACAGCTGCGGCGCGTGCGAAGCCATCAAAGGCACCAGCTCACCAATAGCGTGTACCTTTTTGCCTTTGTGTACGCTGAACTTCGCCATCAGTGCATTCCAGTGACGCGTGATCAGTTGTGACTGCAGCCGAGCGTAGATCCAGCAATCGACTGCCCGACGATCCATACCATCGAGCCTTGACGGCGACAGCCTGCCTCGATCCGCCCTCAAACGGTCGGGCGCGATGTAAAGCTTTTGCCAGGCCTGCTTGCTGGTGTTGTCCGCGGCTTCAGTGCCGAGAGCCGATACGACGGCGCTCAAAACGGTAGAATACAGCATCGGCTTTCTCCTTGAGCTTGGGTCTTTGGCCAATCCGGGCCGTATACAAAGACAAAAATTAGCCCAAGGCTAAATTTGTAGCAAGATATTATTTAGCTTATAGTGCGTTTAGCAAAGAGCTAAAGGATGGCATTCTGGCACCCATGGACATCTACGCAATTCGCAAACACCAATTGGTCAAACTGATCGGAAACCAAAAAAAAGGCGCCTGCGCTGATCGCTGGGGGATGGCGCCTGCGCACCTGAGTCAGGTTCTCTCCACCAAAACAGCAAAAAATCTGGGTGATGATGTCGCTCGTCGCATCGAGGCGGTTGAGGGTTTGCCGCGTGGCTGGTTTGACTCGATACCGGCTGAAGAACCGTCGACGCGCTCGCCGGACGAAGCACCAGATGCAGGGACTGCAGCAACTGTTGAACCGCCCTCCTCAGCCACCGACCAGGTAAAACGCATGCTCAGCAGAGTGAGAGGCTTGTCTGTGCAGGCACGTGATCGAATTGTTGCCGCTGCAGAAGAGCCCGAGCAGGGCCCGACAAACGTTCTGACTGCGAAGCTGGCCAGCCTGCGACCCACCCACGAAGAAATCCTGATTCCCCAGTACGACATCCGTGCTGCAATGGGCCATGGGCAGGTCCCGCCCGAGTACAACCAGGCAGTCCGAAATCTGGTGGTGCGCGAAGAAATTCTTCGCGAGAAGGGTGTGACCTACACTTCTGCAAGCGCGCTGGCGATGATCACCGGTTGGGGCCAGTCAATGGAAGGCACGATCAACGACAAGGATCTCGTCATTGTCGACCGCGGCGTGAAAGACTTCGTCGGTGAAGGTATTTATGTCATGACCTGGCATCAGGAGCTGTACATCAAGCGCGTCATGCGTTTGGACGAAGAACACTACCGGTTGATCTCGGACAACCCGCATTACGAAAACCAGACAGCAAGGATCGCTGACGTAACGATTCACGCGAAAGTGTTGCTTATCTGGAATGCCAGAAAGGCTTAGCTCAGGTTCTTCACGTCATATGGCCTCAGCGTTTAGGCAGCCCAAGGGATGTGTTCGCCCTACTGATTCCGACGCCCCCAGCGGCCGTGCATTGTCTGGGTGGGGCTCTGGTCAGCAAGGTTCGCGCCGCTCTTTTTTGATAGAGGTCGACCTTCAGGTTTAAATCCTGGTCAGAAGGGTGCTGACTCTTCAACTATCACGAATTCGTCATGAGCCTGTACGTGGAGATCCGCTTCTGAAGACGCCTCCCACTTCAAAGTGACCGACTTATCCTCCTCGTTGAATGTCATTTCTATTCCGTCCGTTTCGGACAGCACGCCCATCACCTCATGCCATTCCCTGTCGCCGTCCGTATCCAGGCGGTGAATCGTCACCCACCGCTGATCCTGGGCCATGGGATGGTTGATCATGTTCGAAACCCTGAGGTTCAGCCGCTCTATCCCGGGCATTGTCGGATGATCTTGCAGTGTCTGCTTTTGTGGGCGGGTCATCAGCTACTCCATGATTGCTGTATGCATGTACAGTACCACACAAAGCATAGCGTATTGCAAAACCTGACGTAAACACCTCGGCTCGATAAATCACGGGTACTGACCTTGAGGAGCTCGGGTGCGACACCGTCCCCCGTACAACTGTCGTCACACCTATGCGACAATACGCAGAATGTCTGGCATGAACCCCCGCATTCATTTCCCAGCAGCTCAGCCATAACGTGCAGATGTCGCCTTCGACGTATGCCCGCTGGATCAGCTCCAGCGGCGATTGGGGTGAGATGGAAAAGCTAAAGACTGGTCCATCGCTGGTCCAAGGCCAGAATCAGCAACCTGTAACCCCTTGATAGGTAAAGTAATTGATTTCCACAGCTAACATCACGATGCAGTTCGGCGCCAAGCCGCTGTTCGAGAACGTTTCGGTCAAATTCAACAACGGCAATCGCTATGGCCTCATCGGCGCCAATGGCTGTGGCAAATCCACCTTCATGAAAATTCTGGGCGGTGACCTTGAACCCTCCGGCGGTCAGGTGATGCTCGAACCGAACGTGCGCCTGGGCAAGCTGCGCCAGGATCAGTTCGCGTATGAGCAGTTCAGCGTGCTCGACACGGTGATCATGGGTCACGAGGAACTGTGGAAGGTCAAGGCCGAGCGCGACCGAATTTATTCGCTGCCTGAAATGAGCGAAGACGACGGCATGGCCGTTGCCGAACTGGAAACCGAATTCGCCGAAATGGACGGTTACACCGCAGAATCCCGCGCCGGCGAGCTGTTGCTGGGTCTGGGCATTCCACTGGAACAGCATTTCGGCCCGATGACCGAGGTTGCACCGGGCTGGAAATTGCGTGTGCTGCTGGCTCAGGCGCTGTTTTCCAATCCGGAGGTGCTGTTGCTCGACGAACCGACCAACCACCTGGACATCAACACCATTCGCTGGCTGGAAACCATCCTCACGGCGCGTAACAGCACCATGATCATCATTTCCCACGACCGGCACTTCCTGAACAGCGTCTGCACCCACATGGCCGACCTGGATTACGGCGAGCTGCGCCTGTTCCCGGGCAACTACGACGAGTACATGACCGCGGCGACCCAGTCCCGTGAGCAATTGCTGTCGGACAATGCCAAGAAAAAAGCACAGATCGCCGAACTGCAGACCTTCGTCAGCCGCTTCTCGGCCAACGCCTCGAAAGCCAAACAAGCCACCTCCCGCGCCAAGCAGATCGACAAGATCCAGCTGACCGAGGTCAAGCCGTCGAGCCGCGTCAGCCCATTCATCCGTTTCGAGCAGACCAAAAAGCTGCATCGCCAGGCCGTGACCATCGAGCAGATGTCCAAGGGTTTCGATGGCAAAACGCTGTTCAAGAATTTCAGCTTCACGGTCGAAGCCGGCGAGCGCGTGGCGATCATTGGCCCGAACGGCATTGGTAAAACCACCCTGCTGCGCACGCTGATGGGTGAGTTGACGCCGGACGCAGGCTCGGTGAAATGGACCGAAAGCGCGGAGCTGGGCTACTACGCTCAGGACCATGCACACGACTTTGAAGACGATGTCAGTCTGTTCGACTGGATGGGTCAGTGGACTCAGGGCGAACAGATCATCCGTGGCACGCTGGGGCGCATGCTGTTCTCCAACGATGAGATTCTCAAGTCGGTCAAGGTCATCTCCGGTGGTGAACAGGGCCGTATGCTGTTTGGCAAGCTGATCCTGCAAAAGCCAAACGTGCTGTTGATGGACGAACCGACCAACCACCTGGACATGGAATCCATCGAAGCGCTTAACCTGGCGTTGGAAAACTATCCGGGCACGTTGATCTTCGTCAGTCACGACCGTGAGTTCGTATCGTCTCTGGCCACTCGAATCATCGAGTTGAGCCCCAATGGCGTCACTGACTTCAGCGGCACGTACGACGATTACCTGCGCAGCCAGGGCGTTGTGCTCTAAACAGCGCTGCGCACTACCCGAGAGCCCCGTTCATGACGGGGCTTTCTGTTTTCAGGCAAGGGTTTTCAGCAGCGTTCGCTGTTCATTGAGGCCGGATTAAAACGTTAGCCTGCTTTCATTTCCACGCTTCACGGGCGATGATGGCGCACTCCCACCGCTCCAGCGAAGAGTCCCATGTCCGCCGCCCTGCCGCCGAATACGCCTGCGCCGAACGCCAGTTCAATGACGATCACTTTGCAGATCGTTTCTATCGTCCTTTATACGTTCATTGCGTTTCTGTGCATTGGCCTGCCTATCGCGGTCATGCCCGGCTACGTTCACAACCAGCTGGGGTTCAGTGCGGTGGTTGCGGGACTGGTAATCGGCTCACAGTACCTGGCCACGCTGTTCAGTCGTCCAGTGGCGGGCAGAATTTGCGACACCATCGGCACCAAACGGGCAATCGTCTACGGTCTTGCGGGGATTGCGCTGAGCGGCGGACTGACGGCACTCGCGGTGTTGCTGGAGAAATTCGCCAGTACCAGCCTGATCATCCTGATCGTCGCCCGTCTGATCCTGGGTGGCTCGCAGGGCCTGGTGGGTGTGGGCACGATCAGCTGGTGCATCGGCCAGGTCGGGGCCGAGCACACGGCACGCTCGATTTCCTGGAACGGGATTGCATCGTACGGCGCCATTGCCATCGGCGCTCCGCTGGGCGTAGTGATGGTCGACGCATTAGGGTTCGTCAGCCTGGGGCTGGTGCTTACGGTGTTGGCAGTCGGCGCGCTGCTGCTGATCCGCAACAAGCCGCCGGTGCCCGTAGTGCGCGGCGAACGAATGGCATTCTGGTCGGTGTTCGGTCGAGTGGCGCCCTATGGCCTGAGCCTGACCTTATCGTCCATCGGTTACGGCACCCTGACTACGTTCATCACGCTGTATTACGTCAGCCGAGGCTGGGAAGGTGCGGCTTGGTGCCTGACGGTCTTTGGTATCTGTTTCATCCTCGCCCGACTGTTCTTTATCAACGCCATCACCCGCTTCGGTGGCTTCGCTTCGGCCATCGCCTGCATGTCGGTCGAAACCATCGGGCTACTGGCCCTCTGGCTGTCACCCAACACTACGACTGCGTTGATGGGAGCGGGGTTGACGGGGTTTGGCCTGTCTCTTGTGTATCCGGCCATTGGCGTTGAAGCGATCAAGCAAGTGCCCAACAGCAGCCGCGGCGCTGGCCTGGGCGCCTACGCAGTATTTTTCGACCTGGCACTGGCAATCGCCGGCCCCCTGATGGGAGCGATCGCGCTAGGCATGGGTTACGGCTGGATTTTCTTCTTTGCTGCCGTGCTTTCAGTGCTCGCGTTGGGCCTCACGCTGCTGCTGTCGCGTCGTCCCGGCGTAGACACGCGGGTATGACCCTGTTGCGGCCGAAAAGCTGAACCGCCCCGACTCCAGGCGGTCGGAAACATCAATCCCCTCACAATGCAAAAAGGAGCGTGCGTGTGACCTCCGACCCAGGCATCAATCTACCTCCCACGAACATGGCGGCTGCACAAGACGTCCACAAGCTGCGTGTACTGACCGTCAATACACACAAAGGCTTCACGGCGCTGAACCGGCGCTTCATCCTGCCAGAGCTTCGCGAGGCCGTGCGCAGCACTGGCGCCGATCTGGTCTTTTTGCAGGAAGTGCTGGGTGGCCACGATGGTCACGCCACCCGTTACGACGACTGGCCTGTAACTTCCCAGTACGAGTTTCTTGCTGACAGCATGTGGAGCGACTTTGCCTACGGTCGTAATGCCATTTACCCGGAAGGCCACCACGGTAATGCCATTCTGTCCAAGTACCCGATTCTGCATTACCGCAACCTGGATATTTCCATTACGGGTCCAGAACGACGTGGTCTGCTGCATTGCGTGTTACAGGTGCCGGGGCATGACGAAGTGCATGCGATCTGCGTGCACCTCAGTTTGCTGGAAAGCCACCGCCAGTTGCAGTTGAATTTGCTTTGCGCACTGCTGGACTCATTACCTGAACACGCGCCGGTCGTGATTGCCGGAGACTTCAACGACTGGCAACTGCAAGGCAACAAGCGCCTGGCGCGTTGTACGTATCTGCATGAAGCGTTTGAGCACAGCCATGGGCGGCTGGCGAAAACCTACCCGGCGCGTTTTCCACTGCTGCGTCTGGACCGAATATACCTGCGCAACGCCACCAGCCACGACCCGAAGATTCTTGGAACCCGGCCATGGACGCACCTTTCGGATCACCTGCCACTCACGGTGGAAGTGCACATGTAAAGCAATGTCAACTGGGCACGCAATGGATTCGTCATCCGGCCACGTGCCGGAACGCAGCAAGGGCTATAGCCAACGCCTTTTGTCTGTTATTCGTCTGGATCGATGAGCGGCACCGTCGCCTCGCGATCCAGCTGCGAGCCGGGGTCCTCATTGCCCGGGTCGTTATCGATGTCTTTAGCAGGGTCAATCACATCTTCATCCGTCTCGCCGGTAAAGGTGCTGTGCGAGTGTGTGTTCATGACAATTTCCTCGTGTTGAGGCGGATATTTTCGCGCCTGGGGTCTGATTGATTGAGCCCCGTCTAGGCTGATGGTTCAACGTACCGCGTCCGCACCGAGCTGCCAGGCCGGTCCCGGATCAAGCCTCCCTTGCTGCCAGACAATGACACTTCCCACGGAGTCGAGTCACTGCCGCTTGATGCACGTCATTCGAACTACTGCTTCGATGGACGATCAGTACACGAACATCAGGCGCTCACTTCACAGCGCTTACACCAATCTTCCACGACGCCAGACAGGATATTTTCATGAGTCTGCACGACAAGATCATCGGTCACCTTGGCTTTGGTGCCGCGCCTTTGGGCAACATGTTCCGCAACATCTCTGAAGAGGAAGCCGCCGCCACCGTGCAATCGGCCTGGGATCAGGGCGTTCGCTATTTCGATACGGCACCGATCTATGGCGCTGGCCTGTCCGAACAACGGCTAGGCAGGGCCTTGGCCCATGTGCCGCGCGATGAATACACCCTCAGCACCAAGATCGGCAGGCTGATTTCGGACGAGCTTGATACCCAAGCCCGCAGCGGACCGTTCACCGAGGGGCTGAAGAACAAGATCCTCACCGATTATTCGGCCGATGCAACGCTGCGCTCCATCGAGGCCAGCCTCAAACGCCTGAACACTGACCGGCTGGACATCGTGTTTGTCCACGACGTCGCTCAGGACGCTCATGGCGATGAGTGGATCGAGCATTTCAACGTCGCTCGCAAAGGTGCTTTCCGCACCCTCACCCGCTTGCGCGAAGAAGGCGTGATCAAGGCCTGGGGTCTGGGTGTGAATCGGGTGGAGCCGTGCGAGCTGACGCTGGATCTGAGCGAAGCGCAACCGGACGGCTTCCTGCTAGCCGGCCGGTATTCACTGCTCGACCACGACCAGCCGCTGCAACGTCTGTTCGCCAAGGCGCGTGAGCACAATGCTGAATTCGTGGTCGGCGGTCCTTACAGCTCGGGGGTACTGGTGGGGGGCAAGCATTTCGAGTATCAGGAAGCCCCGCAAGCCATGCTCGACAAGGTGGCGCACATTCAGGAAATCGCTCGCCAGTATCAGGTCGATATCAAATCGGCTGCCCTGCAATTCGTCCTCGCCAACCCTCTGGTGGCAGCCGTGATTCCGGGCGCCAGCCGACCATCGCGGATAGCTGAGGATATTGCCGCGCTTAACGCCCAAGTGCCCGATGGTTTCTGGCAGGCGATGCGCGATCAAGGGTTCATCGCCGCGCAGGCGCCGGTACCCATGAAGGCTTGACCGGCCCGGCTCTTCGGCTGGCTGGGCCCTTTCGCGAATGAATTCGCTCCCGCAGGAGGGGCCCAGATCTGTGGGAGCGAATTCCTTCGCGAGGCTATTCGTCAGGCGCCGGACACCTATCGGATGTACCGGCCTTCTCGCGTATGAATTCGCTCTCACAGTGTTTATTTAGAGCCTCTGACCCTGCTCTTCACCTCAGGCCCTAAGCGTCCCACCCCGCATCCTCGGTAATCTTCGCGTTGACTCAACTGTCATTTCCGTTAGTCTTGCCTGCGCACTGTATACAAAAACAAATACAAATAGCGCCGGAGATTGTTGAACATGCCGACTGAAAGCACCCTCGATCCAAGCCTTGCCGCCTCCCCGACTGCCGAATGTCCGGGACTCAGCAGCCGTCTTTATAATCACGACCTTGCTCCCAGCAAGCGAGAAGGCAGACGATGGGGTGGCTACAGCATCTTTGCTCTGTGGACCAATGATGTACACAATCTCGCCAACTATTCTTTCGCCATCGGCCTTTTTGCGTTAGGGCTTGGGGCTTGGCAAATCGTGTTGTCACTGGCCATTGGCGCGGTGCTGGTTTATCTGTGCATGAACCTGACCGGCGACATGGGGCAAAAGACCGGGGTGCCGTTCCCGGTGATAAGCAGAGTCAGCTTCGGCATCTTCGGCGCGCAGATTCCGGCGCTCATTCGCGCAGTGATCGCCATTGCCTGGTTCGGTATTCAGACCTATCTGGCTTCGGTGGTGCTGCGCGTCCTGCTTACCGCGCTGGATCCGGCGCTGGACAGTTATGACCACGACGCTTGGCTGGGATTATCAAGTCTGGGCTGGCTGTGCTTCGCCAGCATCTGGGCGGTGCAGTTCGTCATTCTCGCTTACGGCATGGAGATGGTGCGCCGCTATGAAGCCTTCGCCGGTCCTGTGATTCTGCTGACGGTCGCCAGCCTTGCAGGCTGGATGTTCACCCAGGCCCATGGGCAGATCGCCTGGTCGAACAAGTCGCCTCTGGAGGGCGCGCAGATGTGGCGCAGCATTTTTGCAGGGAGCGCTTTATGGCTGGCGATCTACGGCACGTTGATCCTGAATTTCTGCGATTTCTCACGCTCGGCACCCAGCAGGAAAACCATTCGCAAGGGCAATTTCTGGGGCCTGCCGGTGAATGTGCTGCTGTTCGCCTGCATCACGGTGCTGATTTGCGGCGCGCAGTTCTCCATCAATGGGCAGATCATCCAAAGCCCGACCGACATCATCAAGACCATTCCCAATACCTTCTTTCTGGTGCTCGGTTGCCTGGCATTTCTGATCGTCACGGTCGCGGTGAACATCATGGCCAACTTCGTCGCTCCCGCATTCGTGCTCAGCAGCCTGGCGCCGCGCTACCTGACATTTCGCCGCGCCGGGATGCTCAGTGCGACTGTCGCGGTGCTGATCCTGCCATGGAACCTCTACAACAGCCCGGTGGTGATCGTGTATTTTCTGTCAGGTCTGGGCGCCCTGCTCGGCCCGCTGTATGGCGTGATCACCGCGGACTACTGGTTGTTGCGCAAAGGCCGCGTCGACGTGCCGCAGCTTTATACCGAAGACCCGACCGGCGCCTACCATTACTCACGCGGGGTCAATCTGCGCGCGGTGTGGGCATTCATTCCGGCGGCGCTTATTTCCACCATCACTGCACTGGCGCCAGCATTCGATTCGATATCGCCATTTTCGTGGCTGATGGGTGCGGCCATTGGCGCGGCGTTGTACCTGCTGCTGGCCGACCGTCGCAAAACCTTCAACGACGTCAGTGGTGAGGCCATTGCCGTACAAGAGACCCAGCATTGATCGCAAACGAGAGGCCGTTACTCATGCGTATTTTGATTGTCAACGTGAACACCACGCAGTCGATGACTCAGACCATCGCCGAACAGGCGCGCAGCGTGGCGTCCCCCGGTACTGAAATCATCGGCCTGACTCCGCGCTTCGGCGCCGAATCCGTGGAGGGCAACTTCGAAAGTTACCTGGCGGCCATCGCCGTGATGGACAGGGTGCTGTCATACGATCAACCCTACGACGCGGTGATTCAGGCAGGCTATGGGGAACATGGCCGAGAGGGTCTGCAGGAACTGCTCGAGGTGCCGGTGGTGGACATCACCGAAGCGGCTGCAAGCCTGGCAATGCTGCTGGGGCACAAATACTCGGTGGTGACGACACTGGATCGCGCTGTGCCAATGATCGAGGACCGCCTGAAACTGGCGGGGGTGTTCGAGCGCTGTGCGTCCGTCCGCGCCAGCGGTATGAGCGTGCTGGAACTGGAAGAGATGCCCGACCGCGCGCTCGAGGCCATCGCCGGGCAGGCCGTCGAAGCGGTAACCCAGGACAAGGCCGAAGTGATCTGCCTGGGTTGTGGTGGCATGGCAGGACTCGATCAACTGATTCGTGAGCGTGCAGGGGTTCCGGTGGTCGACGGCGTGACCGCGGCGGTCGCGCTGGCCGAATCGTTGGTGCGTCTGGGCCTGAAAACGTCCAAGGTGCGCACCTATGCCACGCCGCGTCCCAAGAAGGTGATCGGCTGGCCGTTCAGCTTGTAACGCACCAGTGGGTGTTGCCGCCGATGTCCGAAGGGCCTGGGAGCAAGCTTGCTCGCGACTTAGCGCAAAGCGGCAGCAAATCCTGAGAATGCGGTGTGTCAGAACAGCGCATTCGTCTGCGCCGGCTTCTGCTTTGAAGATTCGCCCCGCCCCCGCAAATCGTTTAGTATCCCCGCCGCCGGTTTCCGCACGGAATTAATAGGGAATCCGCGAGCCCTTCCTCTATAAGGCTCAAACGGAACTGTCCCCGCAACTGTAGGCGCTGAGCCCTGTTTCATGTTTGCCACTGGGTTCTCCCGGGAAGGCCGAAGCAGGGCGAGGACGCGCCAGTCAGGAGACCTGCCGGCACGCGTCAATCACTCACCGGCGGGGTATCCGGGAAGGACTCCCGTGCGCGTCGCTTGCCCCTCGCAAGTTTCGGCTTGACTTGCCTTTCAAGCGCTACATCAGGGTGTGCTTTCCAATGCCTGCTCCGCCGATACTCAGGTTCACTGGAGAAGTCCTCGATGTCGCTGCGCCGCTTCGCCACATTGTTTACCGGTCTGACACTGTCCAGCGCAGCGCTCGTGGCCCCCGCTGCATCTGCCGCGCCGACGCACTATCCATTGACCCTTGATAACTGCGGTGTGCCGCTGACCTTCGACCATGTCCCACAAAAGACCGTGACCATCGGCCAGGCCGCGACCGAAATGCTCTACACGCTCGGCCTGAGCCAGCACATCGTCGGCACCTCGCTATGGTTCAACCAGGTGCTGCCTGAGTTCAAGCCTGCCAACGACCCGATCGAACGTCTGGCCGACAATGCACCGAGCTTTGAATCGGTGATCGGCAAACGCCCGGACTTCGTACCGGTTCAGTTCGAATGGATGGTCGGCCCGCAGGGTGCAGTCGCTACCCGGCAGCAGTTTCAAGAGTTGAAGATCCCGACCTATCTCCTGCCCTCCGACTGCGAGGGCAAGAACAATCTGGTGGGTGCCGACGGCACGCGGCTGAAAGCTTTCCGCATCGACACGCTGTACAAGAGCATCGCCCAGCTGGCGCAGATCTTCGACGTCCAGGACCGTGGACAGCAGTTGATCGACAGCTACAAAACGCGTCTGGCAAAGGCCGTGGGGCAAGCCAAAAAGCACGCGGGCAATGCCTCAGCCGTGTTCTGGTTCTCAAGCCCCGATATCAACGTCGACCCTTACGTGGCCGGGCGCAAAGGCATTCCCAACTTCATGCTCGAGACCCTGGGTATCCACAACATCATCGATTCGGATGAAGAATGGCCAACCGTAGGGTGGGAAACCATCGCCAAGGCCAACCCGACGATACTGGTCATCGCACGCATGGATCGCCGCCGCTTTCCGGCAGACGATCATGAGAAGAAACTGGCCTTTCTTAAATCCGACCCGGTTACCCGCAGCATGGACGCCGTGAAAAACAACCGCATCGTGATCATGGACGCCAGCGCGATGGAGTCCAGCGTGCGCTTGTTCGACGGCATCGAGCAATTGGCCCAGGCCTCCGGCAATCAATGAGGCGTATGAGCATCGGGCAATGGCCGGGGCGTGTGCTGCACGCTTTATGGATCAGCGCGCTGCTGCTAATGGCAGTGCTGGCGGGCGTCGCCATTGGTGAGACGACGATCAGCCTGCCGGTGATATTCCAGGTGCTGGCGAACAAGCTGTGGGCGGCAGGTTTTGCGGTGGATGCCATCGATGAAGGGATCGTCTGGAACTACCGCCTGACTCGCGCCATCGTCGCGGCGGCCTGCGGTGCCGGATTGGCGATCTCTGGCGTGGTGCTGCAATCGCTGTTGCGCAACGCACTGGCCGATCCTTATCTGCTAGGGATTTCCGCCGGGGCCTCCACCGGTGCAGTGCTGGTGGCAATCATCGGTCTGGGCGCCGGGGCAATTTCGCTGTCCACCGGCGCATTCGTGGGCGCCCTTGCCGCGTTTGCCATGGTCGCCCTGCTCGCCCGGTCCTCTCGGGGTCAGACCGCCACCGGGCAGATCATTCTGGCGGGTATCGCCGGCTCGCAACTGTTCAACGCTTTGACCTCGTTCCTGATCACCAAGTCGGCCAGCGCCGAACAGGCACGCGGCATCATGTTCTGGTTGCTGGGCAATCTCAGCGGCGTGCGCTGGACCTCGGTCCTGCTGTCGGTGCCGGTGGTCATCGCAGGGCTGCTGGTGTGCCTGTGGCATCGTCGCTCGCTGGACGCATTCACCTTTGGCGCCGACTCAGCGGCGTCGCTAGGCATTCCGGTGCGCCGGGTGCAGACGATTCTGATCGCCACCGCCGCACTGGTGACCGCTGTGATGGTGTCGATCGTCGGCTCCATCGGTTTCGTCGGGCTGGTGATTCCCCATGCCGTGCGCATGATCGCCGGCGTGCGGCACGCGCGCGTCCTGCCGCTGAGTGCACTGAGCGGCGCGCTGTTCATGATCGCCGCCGATATCCTCTCGCGCACACTGATCAAGGGTCAGGTGCTGCCCATTGGCGTCATCACCGCACTGGTCGGCGCACCGGTGTTCGCCCTCATTCTGTTGCGAGGCAATCGCTCACGATGAATGCGCGAACCGATCAGGTCACCAGCGTGCTCAGCGGGGTCAACCTGAGCTACCGCGTCAAGGGTGCGCAGTTGCTCAACGACGTAAGTCTGGCGATTCGGCCAGGGGAGAATCTGGGCATCATCGGGCCCAACGGCTCGGGAAAATCGACCTTGCTCAAACTGCTTTCCGGGCTGCTGGCCCCCAGCGCGGGTGAGGTGTTCCTGCAAGGTCAGCCCCTGTCGGCAATCCGCCGCCGTGACATCGCGCAACGTCTGGCGGTCGTCGAACAGCACGCTGAAACCAGCGATTCAATCAGTCTGCTGCAGGCCGTGGAGCTGGGCCGCACACCGTGGTTGTCCGCGTTGGCACCCTGGAGTGAGGAAGATACGCGCATCGTTAATCAGGCCATTGCCGATGTAAGCCTGCAAGCCCTGCGCGAGCGCGCCTGGCACACCCTGTCAGGCGGTGAACGGCAACGCGCTCACATCGCCCGTGCATTGGCACAAAAGCCACAGATTCTGCTGCTGGACGAGCCGACCAATCATCTGGATATCCAGCAGCAACTGTCGATCCTCAGGCTCGTGCATCGACTGCCGGTGACCAGCGTCATTGCACTGCACGATCTGAATCAGGCACTGGCCTGCGATCGCCTGGCGGTGATGGATCACGGACGGCTGGTAGCCCTGGGCTCGCCTTTCCAGGTGCTGACACCGGAACGCCTGACTGAGACCTTTGGCGTTCTGGGGCACTGGCTGACGGACCCGTTCGATGGCGCGCGGATCCTGAGGTTGCGCACACCTTAAGTCCAGCCAAGCTGACCAAGCCTTGATGGGCCGCTGAGGTCGGGCACGCCAGCGACGTCCCGCTTGAACACTCAAGAAATCCGTCTGCCTGCCGAAAATGGTATGCCATCAGATGCTTTTGCATTCCTCGCACGGCCCTGATCGATTTTGCCAGCGGCACAATCCCACGCGTGACCCACAAGAACGAATCAGGAGCGCCGATGAACATCAAACAGAAACTGACCTGGGCCTTTGCAGTGATTGCCTGCCTGCCCATCATCCTGGTTGCAACGCTGGTCATTATCAACCTGCGCAACGACGCCGAGAACAGCTTCGTCGACAGCAGCGGCCGGGAGATACGTCAGGTCAGCAACGCGATGCAGCTGTTTTTCGAAGGCATCAGCCAGAACGTCGACTACCTGGCGGCCCATCCGCTGGTCACAGGTGCCGGGGACGGCGTGAAAAGCTACATGAGCGCTCAGGCCCCCGACATTCCACAGTCCGATGTCGATAAACAGCTGTTCGACTTCTTTGCCAGCATTGCCAAGAGTCATCCGGCCTACTCGTACGTGTCCTATGGGCTGGCAAACGGCAGTTATGCGTTCTGGCCAGGCGATCCGAAAATGGCCAGTTACGATCCGCGTCAGCGCCCCTGGTATCAGACAGCCCAGGCCAATCGGGGCAAGACATTACGCACCAGCGCCTATTACTGGGCCGGCGACGATGCGGTGCTCGTGAGCACGGTTCGCGCCGTCAATAACGCCTTGGGCAACGCTGGTGGCGTGGTCAATATCGACGTTTCCCTCAAGCAGCTGACGACCATCGTCAAGCAGATCAAGCTCGGCGAAAGCGGTTATCTGATGCTGATCGAGAACAACGGCACGGTGCTGGTCGACCCGAAGCAACCCGAACACAACTTCAAGAAACTCGCAGAGCTGGGCGGCGGTTTCAGTGACCTGGCCAAGGCCGGGGCCGGGCTGATCAAAGTCAACATCAATGGCGAGCATTTCATGGCCAACGTGTTCCCTTCCGATCAACTGGGCTGGAGCTTCATCGGCTTGATCAAGCAGAGCGAAGTCATGAGCTCGGCGACACGACTGACCTGGCTGATCGGGATCATTGCAGCGGTATTGGCAGTGGTCTTCGCCATTCTCGGTGCCAGCTTCGCCACACTCATCGTGCGTCCGATTCGCAGCGTCGCCAGCGGCCTGGAGGGCATCGCACAAGGTGAAGGCGACCTGACCAAAAGCCTGTCCATACGCGGTAAGGATGAAACCGCGCAACTGGCGAACTGGTTCAATCAGTTCCTGACGGCCATTCGCGGGCTGATTCAGCATATCAGCCAGTCCGCTACCCGGATTCTCGACAGCTCCGCCAACTCCACGCGCGTGTCCAGCGACATGGCGGAAGCGGCCGAGCGTCAGCGTGAAGCCGTAGACATGGTATCGACTGCATTCCATGAAATGGTGGCCACCGCCAACGAAGTCGCGCGTTCCTGCAGTCAGGCCGCAGAATCGGCAGACAGTGGTCAGCGTCAGGCCCGTGAGGGTCAGCGCCAGATTGACGATGCGGTCAATAGCGTCGACCAGCTCAGCAGTGAAATCTCTCGTTCGGCCAATGACATGACCCAGCTGGAAAAGGACAGCAACGGCATCCAGTCGATTCTCAACACCATTCGATCGATCGCCGAACAGACCAATCTGCTGGCGCTCAACGCGGCCATTGAAGCAGCCCGCGCCGGTGAGCAGGGTCGCGGCTTCGCAGTGGTGGCCGACGAAGTGCGGGCGCTGGCCAAACGCACATCGGACTCGACCGCAGAAATCGACTCGCTGCTGGGTAATCTGGCCAGGCGCACGGCCTCGGTCGCGCAGCAGATGCACGCCAGCCTGGACGTGTCGCAGCAGTCGGTCGCCAAGATCGGGCAAGCCCGCAGCAGCTTCGGCCAGATACGCGAGTCGGTTGACGTGATCCGTGACATGAATACCCAGATCGCCACCGCCGCTGAAGAGCAACATCAGGTGGCCGAAGACATCAACCGCCATATCAGCCAGATACACGGCGATGCGCAGCGGGTGGCGGATCTGGCGGATTCGGCGCGCGGGGACGCGCAGAACCTGGCGACCCTTTCCAACGAACTGGACGGGCTGGTGCGCCGCTTCAAGACCTGAGTCCAGCGTCGCGCCAAGGTGGCTTTTTCCGCACCCCCGGCGTTCAGCTGACAGGCGAGCCGCAGGTCAGCTGACGGCGCTCAACGCCCCACATCACTCAGGTGATCCAGCCCTGCCAGCATCAGTTCATGCTGGCGGATGCTGTCCAGGCTGGTAGGCGATTCAGTAGCGCCCGGCACCGCATGCCAGACCACGAAATCCCGTTGCACGTCCAGAAAAAGGAAATAGTCATTAAACATTTCCGCCTGTGAAAACCGCCGCTCCAACGCGTCACGCAATTGCTCGGGTCGCAACGCCCGTCCTTCGATGTGCAAAGCGATGCCCCAGTCGCGGTGCTCGCGCCGGCTGACGAATGCCACACCCGTCGCCACCGGCCAGATCGCCGCGCGTTCGGCCGCGACATGCGCATAGAACGCAGCTTTTTCCGATACCCGAATCATGCTCAATCCTTAAGTGGCACAACGGTGAAGTCCAGCTCATGGTCACGCTCATCCAGACCCTGACGCATGTCCTGCGGCCACCAGATCACCAGTTCGCGATCATTGGAATCCGGGCGTTTGCAGGCATAGCCCGAACAACCGGAACGACTCGCGCAGCCGCCCAACGTGGCGAACAGCACCAGAAGAATGATGTACACGCGTGCGTTCATCGTGTTGCCCCCTTGAGCAGCGAAGGTCGGTTCTGTTTGGCTTTGGTCGAAATCTGCGGCTGGCGCACCGCGATGTAGATTTCACTCTCCGCCCCCGGTTGCAGCCAGGCATGGGGCCAGGCGCTAACGCCCATCACCCAGCGGCCGCCACAACGGCTTTCATCGATGCGCACCGGTTTGCCGGTGGTATTGCGCGCCACCACGACAGCGATGCCCCAATCCTTCTTCGAAAACCACTGCGAGCGCGTGCGGTCCATCTCCAGCCCTTGTCCCGGATCGCACAGACTGTCGGCTTCGAACGGCAAGGTTTCGCCACTGTTGAACCCCACCGGGGCCACGCCATCGAGCAACTGGGTGAAGGCACTTTGCACGTCGCCACGGGTCGGCTCTTCGCCACCGTCGCGGCGCTGACTGATGCGCTTCATCTGGTCGTCCACATCGTGAGGGTTACTGATTTCGACATAGCGCGACGGGTTGACCTGGTCGCCGATCAGGCGTGGGGTCAGGATGAACAACCGTTCACGCTGATTCAGTTCGCGGCTGCGATTCTGGAACAACAGCTTGCCAATCACCGGAATATCACCGAGTAACGGGATCTTGTTGACCCTGTCAGTGGTTTCAAGTCCGTGGAAGCCACCGATCACCAGCGAGCCGTGCTCGGCGATCACCGCCTGCGTGCTGACGTTGCCCTTGCGCACGGCAGGCTGGGCGTCATTGATGGTCGACGTGTCGATCTGCCCGTCTTCGATATCAACGATCAGCTGTACCTGCGATTTGCCGCCCTTGTCCAGCGAGCGCGGGATGACCTGCAGGCTGGTGCCGGCGGTGATGGCCTGAATATCTGCCACACGCTCGGAGGTCGCGGTGAGAAATTCCGTACGGCTGAAGTCGATGACTGCAGGCTGGTTTTCCAGGGTAAGAATCGACGGGTTGCCAATCACCGACGCCGCGCCATTGCCTTCCAGCGCATGCAGGTCGGCGGCAAACTTGCCTGCGTCCTGAATGAACAAGGTTGAACTGGTGCCTTGCTGGAACAGGTTGGCGCCGCCACTGACGCTGCCCGCATTGAAATTCCAGCGGCTGGACAATTGCGCCAGTTCGTTGCGGTCGATGTCCAGGATCACGGCGTCGATCTCGATCAGGTTGCGAGGCGTGTCCAGTTCCTTGACCAGCTTTTCGTACATTGCCCTGCGCTTGGGCAGGTCATAGATGAGCACGGAGTTGTTGCGCACATCGGCGCTGACGCGGATTTTGGAACGTGCGCCGGTGCTGTCACGGGAGCCCGCGCCACGCTTTCCACCGGTGCCCAGCACTCGATCCAGACCTTGTTCCAGTGCGCCGGTGTCGAAGCCGCCGCCGTCCATGCCACCGTAATTCATCGCCGAGGCATTACTGTTGCCCGCCATCCCGTTGGCAGTGCCGCCCTGCCCCTGCACCAGGTTGACGCCATTGATCGACTCGCCACGAGAGCGACTTTCAAGCAGTTCCTGAAGGATGCTGGCCACGCCGGCCACGGTCAGCTGTTGATCGCGATAACGAATGGTTCGGTCCGCGGCGTTGGCGTATTTGAGCGGCAAGACCACGACGTCCTGCTTCTCGGCTTTCTCGGGCGCCTCGACCTTCTTGCTATAGCTGCGTACGAATTCCACGTATTTGGCAGGGCCACGCACCAGCACGACGCCTTCGTCGGGCAACGCGCCCCAACCGAAACGTTTGTCCAGCAGGCCGACATCGGAGAGCGCCTGCTGCAAGTCGTCCACCGCTTCGGGGGAGACTTCTATGCGGGCCGAGGTCTGCTCGCTGGTCGGGCTTACGTACAGCACCTCGTTGTAAACGAACCACTGGAAGTGATGTTCCTGGCCCAATCGGTCAAGAAACTCCTGCGGGTTCTGCGCACGGATGCGTCCGTCGAGGGTGCCCTGGATAGGGGGCATCTCCAGACCGATGCCGAACTCCTTGGCGAAGTCCTTGAGCGCAGCAGTCAGATCGGTCTGCCGGGCATCGTAAGCGTAAGCCGTATGTTTCCAGGCATCTGGCACCGCTGCCAGCGTGGGCGCGGCGACTCCTATCATCAGCAGAGGCAACCACATAAAGGCCTTGCGCATTTCACACTCCTGGTTGCCAGCGATTTAAAGTTGCGCGAGGCGACGACGAAGCCGTGGCGTTGCGCAGGGAGGTTTGCATCAAGCTAAGCATCGCGGCCCGTTGATTGGCCAGTTGCTCGAGTTGGTTGAGCAGATCGGTCTGGCTGCACGGATTCGCCAGCCAGCTGGTTAACACCACACAGCGACTGTCGGGGTCGATCGCCAGCGCGCCGGCGCAGGCGCAGGCCACGCTGGCGCCACCTTGCCCGAGCAAGGCTTCCAGACGTTGCGGGTCGCTTCCGTCGTAGGGGTCAAGCAGGTCAAGGCTGATTCTCACGCCGTTGCCAAGGACCATCAGCCTCGCGTTGGCATCGTCGATCCAGCAGTCCAGCGGTGCGAGCGGCCGCTGCTCACACCACTGGCCGAGAATGGCCGCAAATTCACTGAATTCCATCGATGATCGCTTTGGTAATGCCGTGTTTGGCGCGCAATCCTTCATTGAGGATCATGTTGGCGATGTTGGTCTGCTGCGAGGCGTCGTTGAACGCCTGAAGGTCTTCCATGGTGCCGCTGTCCGAGGCGGCTTCGGCAGCGTCGTCCATGTCGTTCTGGGCGCGGCTGTAGGTGTGATCGAGGTGGCTCTGCAAGGACTTGAAACTGATCATGAGTGGCGACTCCGACATAAGGGGTTCAACCCCTGAGTGGAAACTCGCTCCGCTCCGGTTCCCTGCATGGCTGCAAAAAACCGTCATGCTCGTTCAGGAAGAGGTCATCATTCGTCCGACTGGCCTACCAATCCGTTACGCAGGCTTGCCCAGTCGATATCGAATGCGCCGTTGGCGTCGCTCAGGCGCAGGGTCTGAGGCGCCATCAACGGATCGCCCTTGAGCTGCCAATGCTCGGCAAAGCGACTGTGCTCCAGCCATTGGCGCAGATCGGCGAGCATCTCAGGGTGGGCGCTGAGGGTGGCAACTGCTTCGTGCCGCTGACTGTCGGCGAGGTTACGGATGAGGGCGCGGGTGCGTTCGGCCAAGGATGTTTCGTCGAGAAGGCTGGCCAGGGCGCTGCTCAACAGCTGTTCGACAGCCACCATCGACTCGTGCTGCAGGGTTTGTCTTTCCTGCTGCAGATCCTGCAAAAAGCTATTGGCATTTCCCCAGAACTGCGCGTGGGCCTGATCTCGCTCGAGCAGCGCCTGTTCACGGGCCTGAGCGAGGATCTGCTCGGCTTGCAGATGAGCATCGCGCAGCACCTGCGAGGCCAGTTGCACGTCGACGAGGTCTTCGCGCCGCAGGATAGTCTCGACGAGCACCCCGTCGGAGGCCAGGGAAAGGCTGCGTTTAGCGAGCATGTGCAATTCCTGTTGTTAAGGATTCAAGCCTTGAGCGATTCAAGCGCTGGTGACACGCCAAAGCACCGACTGCCATAGGGTTTGCAGTTTGTTCTGCGGCAGCTCGATAACGTGATGCTGCACCTCGTCCGGCGCCCAGCTCAGCCGCAGTCGCGACCAGCTTGCCTCGCCCGCCCAGGCCGCCAGCAACAGCCTTGGATCATCAATCGAAGGCGCAAGCCAAGCGCCAGGACGCAACGCCTTGGCTACCGAACGGCACCAATCTTCATGCTGTAAAGCGTCATCATGAACCCGCCCTTCTGCAAAGGGCCCGGTTGCCCTGAAAGCAGCGCGCCCCAAGCAGATACTTCCGGCCAGGTTCAGGGCCTGCCGCTGTCGGTCAGCGCTGAGCATCAGCCATTGCACCCATGACGCGGACGGCTCTGGCGGTTGACTGGGGGTAATGCCCACGGTCTGCAAAAACGCGTTGTGTCGACCGCATAACAGTGCCTGCGGCGCCAGGGCCGGCAGGCCACTGCGCTCGGCGAACAGCGCCATCCAGTCCGGATGCGCCCATTGCCACGGGGCGCACCACCACTGAATCCAGCGCTCGGTCTGGTCGGGCATCACACACGTACCGGCATGTTCGAACGCTGGCCGCGGCCTATCCCGATGCGCTGCAAGAGTGCGCTGCGCCAATCAGCGCGCAGGATCAGCACCAGCAACAGGATGAGCATCAGGCCCAAGAACGGTGCGGCCCAAAGCATGCCTTTCCAGAAGCCCAGGTTGGCGCTGTCGACCAGAAACGGGCCGAAACTGACCAGCCGCTCGGTGTCCTGAAATTCCGCTGCAGGTACGAAAACGATGGCGAATTTCTTTGAATCCGCCGACTCGCCGGACATCCCCGGAATACTGCTGGCAACCATCTGCTGAATTCGCCCGCGCACGCTGTCGGGGTCCAGTGCCGAGGTGTGTTTGATAAATACCGCCGCCGATGCTGGCTGCACCGGCTCCCCCGGCGCCACCCGTTCAGGCAGCACCACGTGGACCCGCGCCACGATCACACCGTCGATCTGCGAGAGCGTGGCCTCCAGTTCCTGGGACAGCGCATAAATGTAGCGAGCGCGCTCCTCGAGCGGCGTCGAGATCACCCCTTCCTTCTTGAAGATTTCACCCAGACTGGTACGCGAGTGCCGGGGCAACCCGGCGGCATCGAGTATGCGCACGGCACGGTTGATGTCCGCCGTTGCCACCGTGACGACCACGCCGGTTTTCTCCATGCGTTTGCGCGCATCGATATGCTGATCGGCGAGGCTGGCGACCACGTCGTTGGAATCCTGCTCGGACAGACCGCTGAACAAATCGGTGTCGTCGCTGCATCCGCCGAGCAGCATCATCAGGCACATCAAGCCCGCAGTCAGATAGTTCACGCAGGACCTCTATTGCAGGTTGGTCAGCTTGTCGAACGCCTGAGCGCTCTTGTTGACGACCTTGGTGGTCAACGCCATTTGCAACGAGTACTGGGACAAGGATCGGCTCATTTGCGCGATCTCCAGCGGGTCATCGGTACTGGACGCCTTCTTCATTTTGCGCACCGCCTGCTGGGAAAACTTGTCCATCGTGCCCAATCGCTCGGACAAGGCATTGGCAATCTGGTCAGAAAGATGGCTTTGCTGCAACGCCATGTCAGGGCGCATGGCGGAATTGAACAGGTCGACGTCCGCCTGCGAAGGGCCGCTGACCAGTCCCTGATCAAGATGCTGCTCAAGATCGGGGGATGACGATTTGAGTTGATTGATGTTGGAAACGGTCACGGGTTCTCTCCGACAGACGGGTCGATACGAAAGGCTGGATCAGGACAGGCTGTTGTTGCCCGCTCCTGTCAGCGCCTGAATGATGGCATTGGCCGCTTGGCTCAGGCTGCTTTGCAGGTCGTGCTGTGCGAGCAGAGGGTTCTGCTGACCGCCAGCACCGCTGACATTGCCGCCGTTACCGCCCTGACTGGCTTGCAGGCCTTTTTCGATCAGGCCGCTGAGCAGCTTGCCCAGATCCTGGGTCACGCTGTTGCCGGTATTACCAGTATTGGCCGACTGCGTGGTGTCGTTGATCGGGGTGCCAAGACCTCCACCCACGCTGTTGCCACCGCCGTTGCCGGTGCTTGCGTTCAGCCCCTGCTGCAACAAACCGCTGAGCAGTTGGCCCAGGTCTTGGGCAGGGTCGCTCACCGCATCCTGACCGGCGGAAGCATCGGTGCTCAGGGCATCGCCGCCAAGATCGCCGCCCGCATTGCCTGCATCACTGACACCGTTCTGTTGCTGTTCGAGCTGGCCACCGAGCATGTCCAGCGCGGCGCGGAAGGCACTGGTTTCGCTCTTGTCGAGGTAGTTATCTTCTTTGAGTTCATTTTTCCAGGAGCCTGAATCCGGTGCCGGAAACTTGCTGGGGTTCTGGTCCATGAACTGCGCGACCTTGTCCAGAAGCGGCATGTCGCTGGAAGAAAACTTCGTTCCATCACCCTGCTTGCTCAGAAGGTCATCCAACGAAGCTTTACCCAGCCCATTGAGCACCTGGGACATCAGATCAGGCTTGCCCGTGCCGCTGTCGAGACCGAAGTCTGCCGCTGCGCCGAAATTGTCGCCCAACGTGTCCTTGATGAGTTCACTCAAAGCGGCCTTGACCATGTCAGGCGAACCACCACCCAGCGCGGCCAGAGGATTGGATTTCTTCATCTGGTCGCCGACCATCTTGCCCAGTGGCGAGCTCTGGTCAAGCTGACCGTCTTTGGTGAGCGCCTGGGCCAGCTTGTCGATGACGTCCTTGAGCGATTGCTGCGTGCCCTGCTGGCCGCCTACAGAGCCGGTCGACAGCATGTTGCCCACGCGGGCGTTCTGCAGCGGGTTGATACTGGCATTGAGACTTAGCATGAAACCTCCAACTTCAGCGGGTTGCCCCCTTTTTCAGGGGGCGCTCTGAATGATCAGTAGCTGATACCTTTGGCGTTTTGCGCCTCGGCACTGATCGCCTTGTTCGAACTGTCTTCCTTGCCGGAACGAATGGCACTGAGGACGTCGTTGGTTTGTTTGCGGATGTCAGCATCAGTCTGCATCGCGATCAGGCGTGCGGAACTGGCGTCGGCTTTTTCGGTAGCAGCACTTTGCGCCGCTTCCGCTTTTGATGTGCCGCTTGAGTCTGTGATGTTGCTTTGCTGCGTGATGTTGGCGCCAGCGCCGGCTGTTTGCTGCGCGATCTGACCGCCGCCGTTGATCAGACTGTTTGCGAAATTACCTATTGAAGAGATAGCGCCCATTTTCGATACTCCTGGATCGTCACCAGCGGAAGTGCTTGGTGCTGATGGGTGGCGTCCAGGTGAAGATCGGTTCCGCGCGTTATTCAAAAATTTGTTGAGCACTGATTTTGTGCGATGAACAGGTGCTCGTGGCCACAGGTATGAAGTGCGTACCAGGTCTGGCGTAAAGACACTGAGGCTGGATCAGGACAGCATGTCTGGCAGACACACACAAACGCTCTCCCACAGCAGATGTGCGTCCAGGCGCGGGAGGAACACGTCGCAGTGGAGTGCGCGAATCAAGACAACCGCACAACAGCGGAGCCCTTGCGAACTCCGCCGTGCTGGCTTTACTTCGGTGAAATGGCGCTGTCTACCAATACCTGCGCCTCAGCGACCAGACGCTTGAGGTGATCCTCGCCTTTGAAACTCTCGGCGTAGATCTTGTAGATATCTTCCGTGCCCGACGGACGCGCAGCGAACCAGCCGTTTTCAGTGATGACTTTCAAGCCGCCGATCGCCTGATCGTTTCCGGGTGCTTTGCTGAGGATGCTTTGGATCTTCTCACCTGCAAGTTCGGTCGACGTGACCTGCTCCGGCGACAGCTTGCTGAGCAATGCCTTCTGCTCGAAATTGGCTTTGGCCTCGACCCGTGTCGACACCGGCTCACCCAGTTCATCGGTCAGCGCCTTGTACATCTCGTTCGGGTCGCGATCTTTACGCGCGCGGATTTCGGCCGCCAGCAACGCGGGGATCAGACCATCCTTGTCGGTGGTCCAGACCGTGCCGTCGCGACGCAAGAATGACGCCCCCGCGCTCTCCTCGCCACCAAAGCCCAACGTGCCTTCGTACAAGCCTTCAGCGAAAAACTTGAAGCCCACTGGCACTTCATACAGGCGACGGCCCAAGCGCTGCGCTACCCGGTCGATCATGCCGCTGCTGACCACAGTCTTGCCGACGGCTGCCTCGGCGCGCCATTCAGGTCGGTTCTGGAACAGATAATCGATGGACACCGCCAGGTAATTGTTCGGCGCCAGCAGGCCGCCGGTTGGTGTCACGATGCCGTGGCGGTCGTGATCCGGGTCGCAGGCGAACGCCACCTGAAAGCGATCCTTAAGACCGATCAGGCTCTGCATCGCGAAGTTCGACGAAGGGTCCATGCGAATCTTGCCATCCCAGTCGACGCTCATGAAGCGGAAGGTCGGGTCGACGAATGTGTTCACCACTTCCAGGTTCAGGCCGTAGTGCTCGCCGATGGCCGACCAGTAACGCACGCCAGCGCCGCCCAGCGGATCGACGCCCAGACGCAGATTGGCGCCCTTGATGGCGTCCATGTCGATGACGTTCTTCAGGTCGGCGACGTAGGTGTTGAGGTAGTCATGACGGTGCGTGGTGTCGGCACGCAAGGCTTTTTCAAGGGTTACGCGGGTCACGCCGATAACTTTCTCGGCAAGCAACTCGTTGGCCTTGGTCTCGATCCACTTGGTGATGTGCGAGTCGGCCGGGCCACCGTTGGTAGGGTTGTATTTAAAGCCACCGCTTTCCGGCGGATTGTGCGACGGGGTGATGACGATACCGTCAGCCAGACCCGATGTACGGCCACGGTTGTAGCAAATGATGGCGTGAGACACGGCCGGCGTCGGGGTGTACTCGTCGCCTTCGGAAATCATCACGTTGACGCCATTGGCAGCCAGCACCTCAAGCGCCGAAGCGGCAGCGGGTGTGGACAGCGCGTGGGTATCGGCGCCGAGAAACAGCGGGCCGTCGATGCCATTGGCCTGACGATACAGGCAGATGGCCTGACTGATCGCCAGCACGTGCCACTCGTTGAAGCTCAGGTCGAAGGAGCTACCACGGTGACCGGAAGTGCCGAAGGCAACCCGTTGCGTGGCCACCGAGGCGTCTGGCTGACCGGTGTAGTAAGCCGTCACGAGACGAGGAAGATCGACCAGCAATTCTGCAGGCGCCTGTTTGCCCGCCAATGGACTGATGCTCATGGAAAACCTCCGTGGATGGAAACCGTGGAATAGAAAATGGGGCGCAGCAAAAGAAAAAATGCCGATGGCGCGGCAGTTTACTGGCACTTGGACCACCCTGCTCGGCTATTGATCCGTAACCCTTCAGACAATTGCGCAGTGCGTCCTATAACTGCCACCAGGCTGGCAACAACTGCTGAATCTTGCGCTCGGCGAAGCGATCGTCGATGAGCATTACCACGCCGCAGTCCTCCTGCCCCCGGATCACCCTGCCCGCCGCCTGCACCACTTTCTGCATGCCGGGATAGAGGTAGGTGTAGTCGTAACCGGCTCCGAACAGCAGGCTCATGCGCTGCTTGAGCTGCTCGTTGACCGGGTTGATCTGGGCAAGGCCGAGGGTCGCGATGAAGGCCCCGATCAGTCGAGCACCCGGCAGGTCGATACCCTCCCCGAACGCCCCGCCCAACACGGCGAAACCGATGCCTTGGCTCTGGGGCGTGAAGCGCTCGAGAAACGCCTGGCGATCCGTCTCGGCCATGCCCCGGGACTGCTGCCACATCGGAATATGCGGGTGAGTCGCGCTCATCAGCCCTGCCACCTGTTGCAGGTAATCGAAGCTGCTGAAGAACGCCAGATAGTTACCCGGTCGCGCACGGAATTGCTCGGCCATGAGCTCGACAATGGGCGCAAGCGAGGCCTGACGATGGGTGTAACGCGTCGAGATACGACTAACGATATGCACATCCAGCTGTTCGCGCACAAACGGCGATTCGACGTCGACCCAGGCGGTGTCGTCGGGCAACCCCAGCAAATCGCGGTAGAAATGCCTGGGGGTGAGCGTGGCGGAAAACAGGGTGGTGCTGCGCGCCGCCGTCAGCCGTGGGCGGATAAACCCGGCAGGCACCACATTGCGCAGCGTCAACCTCGACAGCGTTTTGCTGCTCCCTAGCTCACGCTTGCTGATGTCGAACAGGTAATGCTCGTCGAACAATTCAGCGATGCGCCCGAACTGAATCGCCTCGAAGTAGAAGCTCTGCAACTCACCGTTGGCGGCATGGGAATGATCGTTGAAGTAATCGCCGAACGCAGCGACGCACAGATTCAGGCTGGCGAGAAACTTTGCGGGCGTGCCGGGATAAGCCTGATAGGGTGCCACCTGCTCTTTGTGCAGGGCGTTCCACTCCCGGTTCAACCGTTGCAGAGACCTTTTCAGTTGCTCCGGGGCGTTTTGCCGGACCTGATTCAGCGTGTACTGATCAAGGCTTGCGCTGTACATCTGTCGCGTGCGCTCGACCATGTTGTGCGCCTCGTCCACCAGCACCGCAACGCGCCACTGGTTGAGCTGACACAGCCCGAACAGCAAGGCGCTAAGGTCGAAGTAGTAGTTGTAATCGGCGATCACCACGTCCGACCAGCGTGCCAGCTCCTGGCTCAGGTAGTACGGGCACACCTGGTGACGCAGCGCCACCTCGCGCAACCCTGCCTGGTCCAGCCAGGGGTTAGCCACGGCATCGCTGCGTGCGGCAGGCAATCGGTCATAAAAGCCTTTGGCCAAGGGACAGGAATCGCCATTGCAAGCATTGGTCGGGTACTCGCAGGCCTTGTCGCGAGCGACCATTTCCAGCACCCGCAGCTTCAACTGTGGCGCACTGCGACCGATGACGCTCAGCGCATCCAGCGCCAGCTGTCGCCCCGGGGTCTTGGCCGTGAGAAAAAAAACCTTGTCCAGTTTCTGGCTCGGCGCGGCCTTGAGCATCGGAAACACGGTGCCGATGGTTTTGCCGATGCCGGTCGGCGCCTGAGCCATCAAACAGCGCCCGGTACTGACAGCCTTGTATACCGACTCAGCCAATACGCGCTGGCCGCTGCGAAAACCGGCGTGGGGAAACTTGAGTTCAGCCAGCCCCAGATTGCGCGACTGGACGTGGGCCAGTTCCTGACGTGCCCAGTGCAGGAAAATCCCGCACTGCGCTTCAAAGAATGCCTGCAATTGCGCGACCGTAAAACGTTCGCGAATCAGGGTTTCCTGCTCATTGACGATGTTGAAATAGACCAGCGCGATGTGCACGTCCGCCAGCTGCATTTGCTGACAGAGCAGCCAGCCGTAAACCTTGGCCTGAGCCCAGTGCAACTGTCGGTGGTTGACGGGCATCTTGTCGAGGTCACCACGGTAGGTCTTCACTTCCTCCAGTTGGTTGAGGGCTGAGTCGTAACCGTCCGCCCTGCCCCGCACCTTCAGCTCGTGATAAGCGCCGGACAGAGACACTTCCGACTGATAGTGCGGACCGCGGCGTGCGGCCACGGTACGATGCCCGACGATGCCTTCCTGGGCGGTAGGCGACGGTGTGAAACGCAGATCGAGATCGCCGACCTTGGCGGTGAATTCGCACAACGCGCGCACGGCAATCGAGTAGCCGGCCTGCGGATCGATCGCCGGGGCAGCCGGCGCCGCTGGCAGCTCATCAGATACCGCGTCGGTAACAGGTTCGATCGGGGGGATGGTGTTGACTGGCAGCAAGGGAAGCGCATTCGTGATACTGGACAGGCATACAGATAACAGCAGCATTACCGTTCTGGCAATCGGAAAAGGATCGACGGCTCTGTGCTCGCCAATCCCGCCACCGCGTCCGGGCGGGCAGAACCCGATGCCCAGTGCGCGTTGCGACTTATGGCTTACCCGGGATCGACAGCCGATCAGAGCTGCTGACCGCTACCTCAAACGCTCCTGCACCAGCGCATTCCTGATGCTCACCAGCATCGACTCGATGTTCTGACTCCAGTCCGCCGCACCGCTGAGGCACAAACTCTGCTGATGCAGGCCACGCACGCTGAACAGCGTTCCCGGGGCGATGACGATACGCTGGTCCAGCAGCCGCTCGAACACACGCTCCATGTCCACACAATGTCTGCAGTTCAACCAGATTGTCGCGCCACCCTGGGGAGGCTCGAAGGTCACGTTCTCACCCAGATACTCATCGATCATCAGCGACAGGTGGTCCATCCGTAGCCGAAGATGGTGCCGCAGTTGGCACAGGTGCCGTTGCAACTGGCCGGAACTGTATAGACGAGCGACGGCTTTCTGCCTGATCGGAGGCAAGCGAAAAGATCGCAACAATAACTGCCGGTGCCACAAGGCTCGGGAATGCCGGGTCAGCAGATAACCAAAGGGCGCCTCCAGGCCGATGGTCTTGTCGAACGCACCGACGATCAGCAAGCGCTGCGGATCGATCAGATCACGCAAGGGGACGCATTGCTGGTCGAAACACAACTCACCCTGACTGTCGTTTTCCAGCACCCAAAGGCCGTGATGGTTAAGCACCTGCGCCAGACGCACGCGCTGATCACTCGCCATGACCCGGCCACGGATAGTGTTCATCCGCGACGACAGGATCGCCATTTTAATGTCGGCATGGCGTAACAGTCCCTCCAGGTCGTCAGGGTCGATCACCCCTTCGACATCCGTGCACAGCTCGATCACACGAATGCCGAAGGACTGCAGGGTGCGCAGGATACTCCAGCCGCAGGGCGACTCGACCAGCACCGCACAATCGCGCAATTGCAGCGCCTTGAGCACGGTTTTCAATACCCCGGTCTTGTCAGGAGCGATAAAGACGTTGTCCGGGTGCCAGCAATGTTGGGCGCAAGAGGTGTAATGCGCAGCCAGTGCCGCGCGCAACTCGATGTCACCGAAGGGCTGAAAGCGTGGATCCGACTGACTGGGGTAATGCCGCATGAGGTCGCGCTCCAGGCTCAGCAGCGCCGTGTCCATCGATTGCACAAGCGTCGGCTCATCGGCACCGAACACGAACATGTCGGCTCGTCGCGTACTGGCCTGATAACGCTCCAGCAGGTCTTCGCCCTCGCAATGGATATCGTTGCAAGGCTGTGGCAGCGCGTAATAACCGGATTTGGGCACGGAACAGATGCGCCCCTCTTTTTCCAGCAAGGAATAGGCGTTCTGCACCGTTGAAATGGACACGCGCAGGCGCCGGGCGAGCAAACGCAGCGAGGGCAGCTTGACGGCCGGGCCGGCCGGCAGCTCGTGGGTCAGCCTCGACAGGTAGCGGTACACCATCTGGTAGGCGAAATCGGTCTTGTCTTTATTCATCGGACGAACCCCATCCATGCGCAAAACGCAGGGTCAATGAAAATAAATACGCAGCAATATCAGGTCGCAATGCTCCCGTATCAGCTACGCAATGAAACATTCAGCAGCCTGTGACCCACTCCGCCACGGCCTCTTCAGCAGGTTGATCGAAGGTGATCACGCGGCCCTTGTCCGGGTCACTGGCGCGTACACGGGCGATGATCGAACTGTCGTCGCTGAAATCCACACGTGATCGGGTGTACAGATTTTGCAGCCCCGCAAGGCTCAGGCCACTGACATCCAAAAGCCACTGGACCACCTGATCAGGCGCCGACTGGCCCGAGAGCGCTTTATGCAGATCGGCCAATGCCACCAGCATGCCGGGATGACAGCAACGCAGAAACGGCGCCAGTTGCGCCCCTGCATCGACGAAGGGTGCAAACAGCAGGCAGACCAGTTGCGTTTCGTTAAGCCCAAAAGCTTCCTGCGCATAGTCGGCAGCCCGCTCGCGACGTTCCTGGACTTTTTCGGCACGATCGTAAGCAGCTATGGCCTGTTCGATCAGGCGCTTGGGCATTTGCTTGCGATGCATCATTGCAACCGCCTGATCCAGGAACTCGGTAACGCCCTCTGCGTAATCCCTTCCCTGGATGAACTGCGCCCTGAGTCCGCGCATATGCGCCATCAGCAAAGGATTGGCGCAGTCGGACTCACTGAAGCCAAATGCCAGATCGTCGAAGTGAAAGCCCAGAAAACCGGTAAGCAATCCCCAATGCTCTTCGACCCTGAAGGCGGTCAGATCGGCAATGGGCAGTAATGTTGGCGTTTTGAGTGTGTCCGGATAGCCCAGCGGTCGCAGCACCAGATCGCTTGGCGTGGGTGCTTCTCCGTACAGCTCGCGGTAATACACCCGACCGATGCTGTCGATGGTATTAAGCACATGGCCCAGCCCGAGTTTGTGCCAATGCGAGACGCTCTGGCCGTTGCTCCGCGCCAGGCGCATGATCCAGGTGGCGTACTGTCTGCGCGCCTTGAGCGATTGGCCACAGACCACGGCATTGACGCCCTCGGCCCAACTGGCTGCCCGACCCAGAAACCGCGCCATGCTCAGGTAGCAGGCGTTGTAGAACGTGGTCCGGGCATCACCCGCAGTCAGATGCCCCCCCAACAGCACGTCGGACCGGTTCTGCTCGCGTGCGGCCCTGGTAAACGGCAGATCCGGCTCGAAAGCCTGGACGTACTGATGATCGACCACGAGCAATTGCACCCTGGGGTCATCGTGCAGAAACAAAGCTGAATAACAGCGCTGGATATTACCCATTACCGCTGACGTCATTGCGGCGTGACGCATGTTGGCAATCCGTAGCTTGAAAGTGGCTGGAGAGCGACCGGCAATGCTCAACTGAGCCGCGCGCAACAACGCCACCGTATACGCACTGTCCTTGCCTCCACTGAACGTCACCAATACGCGATAGTTGCCTATCTGCTCGATGCCTCCGGCGGCCACAATCAAACGTTGAATTAATAATTGCAGCGCAGTTCGTTCGGCGCGATTGAAATAACTCAACAGGCGTTGCAGCACTTGTTGATAGACATATTTCATGGCCTGCTCATGGATGGAACTCATAACTTCAATACCTGACTTGCTCGATCAAGCGATAACGTTGATGGCCTTACCACAACGTTGGGAAACGAGTTGGCTGGCCATCGGTACTGTCGGACGCAGCATTTCGTTCAGGTCGGACTCAACAGCCTTCGGGCTAGAGGCTCTGCACCGCGCATGGGCTGGGGCGGTCTGTCTTGGGGCTAGCGTTCCGTTGAGAAAAAGCCGGAACCAACGAGCAGAGTGCGTATCCCGGCCATAACGAAAGTGTGACATGACTCACTCCCTGAGTTGTATGGAGCGAACTATTATCGACTTCACGAACACATTTACAAGGTACAGATCCGCGTTGGATTGACTGCCAGTTTTATACAAAACTCGTGCCGTTAAACCTATGCGTTTAGAGGTTGAACCATTAATATGACGCGACGAGCTTTAGCCTAATGCTTCGCCTGCGAAACAACCCTGTTCAATTACATTGAACGTATAAACAAAAAAGCCCTCCCGATTCTTCAGGAAGGCTTTGTCAGATACCACATGGCCAATCAAAAACGGGGCGATCTACGTTGACATTGACCCTGTACCCGTCTCAACGCCTGGCCTTGGCGTCGATCAATCAATGAGCGCGATGAATTGCGCTCACGCAGGATCGACTTCTACCACCACCCGACCACCTACCGGGCAGCTATCCATCAAGCGGTGTGCCTCGACCAGTTGATCGAACGAAAATACCTTGGTGATCTGCGGCAACAGCACCCGGTCAGCGGTCAGCTGGTTGATATCACGCAGCGCACGCTTCACCGCATCTTCATCCTGACAGATGCCCAGCTCCGGCTTGCCCGTAAAGTTGCCGACACAGTGAACGAAGAACTGAATGTTTTTCTGAAAGGCTGCGCACGCCGGGAATGGCGTGTGGTTACCGCCTTGCAGACCGTAAAGAATCAGGCTGCCACGCGGTGCCAGTACATCCCCCAGCATGGACATCTGCGGACCACCCAGACCGTCCAGCACAATATCGACGCCGCGGTTATCGGTGTACTTGTTGATCACCATCAACAAATCCTGATCTTCAGTGACAACCACCTTGTCCGCGCCCAGCTTGAGCAGGTAGTCACGACATGCTTGGGTCTTGGTTGCTGCGATCACCTTGATACCAAGCGCCTTGCCCATTTGCAAAAACGCAGGTCCGGCGCAGTGGCTCGCGTCGGTGATAAGCGCCGTCTGGCCGGGTTTGGCGCGGGCCAGTTCAACGAACGCGAAATACGCAATCAGCATCGGGGTGTAATGGACCGCTGCCTCGTTAGCGGTCAGGACGTCCGGATAGCGGGTCACGGAATTGGCCGGCAGCGTAATCATCTCGCCATACACCGGATGTACGTTAGGGTCGGCTGCGGGGAAGCTGGCGACCTTGTCGCCCACGTTGAAATCGACCACGCCATCGCCGACAGCGGTAATCACACCGGACATCTCGGAACCCAGGCCGGCAGGCAATCGAGCCCGGGAAGACGCCAGGTTTTGCCGCCACAGCACGTCGTACCAGCTAACGCCAATTGCCTGGACGCGCACCTGCACCTCGCCGGGCGCCGGCAACGCGACGGGCAGCTCTTCAAACTTGAGCACCTCGGCCGGGCCAAACTGATGAAAACGGATCGTGCGGGACATTTCGAACCTCGCCTTATGAACCTTGATGCCATGAACTCTATCCGGGCGCTGCCGGTAACACTATCAGTGGCTATTAATAGTCGACATGCCTGTCATCGATTGTGTTTGCGGACGTAAAGCGATGAAACCTTCATCGAATGTCCACGTCTTCAAGGCGGACATTGTTCTTCGCTCACCCGGACATTGCAACCCGGTCCTTGATTTCCGGTGAAGCGCACGCCGGAGAAGTGAACACTCCGTGCATCCGGGTGGCCCCGCACCATAGATCAACCCATGTGGATGGATCACGGTCATGAGTCAAGCCGTCGGCCCACGCCCTCAACCGCCGTGACAGCGAGCGCGCCTGCATGCCGCAGATGAATTTAACCATGCGCAGGGTGCGCATTTGCCCTTAATATCCGTCCCTGAGCTGAACACTGGCATGCTTTTGCGGCCGCCAATGCATTGATCAATGTCTCCGAGACCCCTGTCATGAATCGCAACGACCTGCGTCGCGTCGACCTCAATCTGCTCATCGTGTTCGAGACACTCATGCACGAACGCAGCGTCACCCGTGCCGCAGAAAAGCTGTTTCTTGGCCAGCCGGCGATCAGTGCTGCGCTTTCCCGGCTGCGTGGCTTGTTCGACGATCCTCTGTTCGTGCGCACGGGTCGCAGCATGGAACCCACCGCGCGGGCGGTGGAAATCTTCGGTCTGCTTTCGCCAGCGCTGGATTCCATCTCCACAGCCGTCAGCCGCGCTGCCGATTTCGACCCGGCGACCAGTACCGCGGTGTTTCGCATTGGCCTGTCCGATGACGCCGAGTTCGCTCTGCTGCCATCGCTGCTCAAGCGTCTGCGCTCCGAAGCGCCCGGCATCGTGCTGGTGGTGCGTCGTACCAATTACATTCTGATGCCCGCACTGCTCTCTTCCGGCGAGATATCCATCGGTGTCAGCTACACCGACGACCTGCCCGCCAATGCTAAGCGTAAGCTACTGCGCCGCAGCAAGCCCAAGCTGCTGCGCGCGGACGCGATGCCGGGATCGATCACGCTGGATGACTTCTGCGCCCGGCCTCACGCACTGGTGTCCATCGCTGGCGACCTGGGTGGTTTCATCGATGAACACCTGGAGAAGATCGGCCGCAAGCGTCATGTGGTACTGGCGGTGCCGCAGTTCAACGGCCTGGCAACCCTGATCTCCGGCACCGACATCATCGCCACCGTTCCCGATTACGCAGCAGCGGTACTCACCGCAGCGGGCGGCGTCCGGGCCGACGACCTGCCCATTGAATCGCGCACCTTCGAGCTGCACATGGTCTGGCGCGGCTCCCAGGACAACGACCCGGGCGAGCGCTGGCTGCGCTCGAGGATTCAGATGTTTTTTGGTGACCCCGATAGCCTTTAAGCAATCTGTATGGAACCGCTCTGGAATGCCCGTAATCGATCATCCCTGCTATCGCCCTCCTTGCCCCTGCGTCGAAATAGGCTGAGATCCGTCGACCAAGGCAACGATACCACCCGCCCAGATAAGCAATGTCGGCGCCGACGCGAGCATCGCTAAACAGTCAGCATGTTAGTTGCTCATTTATCGTCTTGAGTGCTGTGCTGTTGATGGGCGGACAGTCATTTAGCAAAGTGCTGCTAAAGCGCCTGACCAATAACCACTTGACCCCCCCGCCCCCACTGAAATACAGCTGGCCCTGAACTTGCAATTGAACCAAGCACGAAAAACGGCGCTTTTTTATAAGCATGACGTGTCGTTTTAAAAGCTTATTCAGGTGCCTGGTGAATACGATGGTGAAAAAGATTCAAATTCTGGACGGCGGTATGGGTAGGGAACTTTCGCGTAACGGCGCTTCGTTTCGCCAGCCGGAATGGTCGGCGCTGGCCCTGATCGAAACTCCGGAATACGTACGCAAGGCGCACGATGCCTACATTCATGCCGGCGCGCAGGTGATTTCCACCAACAGCTACGCCGTCGTGCCGTTTCATATAGGAGAGGAACGGTTCGCTACAGAGGGTCGCTCACTGGCACGGCTGGCGGGCTCCATCGCTCGCGGGGCGGCAGATGCCAGCGTGGATCCGGTCCGCGTCGCCGGCTCGCTGCCGCCAGTGCTGGGGTCTTACCGTCCGGATCTGTTTGAACCCGAAGCGGCGAAGCCAATTTTGAACGTATTGATCGAAGCGCTGAGTGACAACGTCGATCTGTGGTTGGCAGAGACGCAAAGTTCAATTGCGGAAGTGCGACTGGTGGCCGAGTTATTGAAAGACGACCCGCGCCCGCTTTGGTTTTCCTTCACCCTTGACGATGCACTTGATGAACAAGGCCAGGCCCGGTTGCGTTCCGGGGAAAGCATCACCGACGCAGTGGCGGCCGCTGTTGAACTCAATGCGGCGGCGGTGCTGTTCAATTGCAGCCCACCGGAAGTCATGAGTGCAGCGGTACTTGAAGCGGCGGCCTCCTCGACGCTAACCCTAGGGGTCTACGCCAACGCCTTCGAGCCGGCGGATCAGAAACGCGGCGCCAATGTGGGGATCAGTGCGATACGTCGTGATACCCAACCTCCCAGTTACCTGCGTTGGGCCAACGAATGGATCGAACAGGGAGCCAGCATCGTGGGCGGTTGCTGTGGCATTGGGCCTGAACACATCGCTGCGTTGTCGGCGCACTTGCCCACTTCCAACGATCCACTGAGTGGTCCACATGATTGATCGGCGTTCTTTCATAAAGGGTACTGGGACGGTTGTCATGTCTGCCGCGCTGACCTCCCCCTGGTCGTTAGCCAGCGCCCTGGCGGCAGAACCTTCACGTCCTAAAAAAGGCGGTCATCTGATTATCGGGCTCGATAACGCTTCGACCACCGATCGCCTGGACCCTGCATTCTGGTTTGAAAGCTGGATGTACTTCACCGGCAGCCAGCTGTTCAACGCCTTGGTTGAAATCGACAGCAGTGGCAACATCGTGCCGTCCCTGGCAGAGGCCTGGTCGAGTGCCGACGGTGGCCGCAAATGGGTACTCAATATCCGCAAAGGGGTGCAATTCCATGATGGCCGCACATTAAGCGCAAAAGACGTCGTTTGGTCGCTCAATCACCATCGCGACGAGAAATCTTCCTCGCCGGTCAAGGGCTACCTGGAGCCTGTCACAGGCTTGACTGTCACGGGTGAGCATGAGGTCACTCTGACGCTGGCAGAGCCTAACGTGGAGTTCATTTCGCTGCTCTCTGCTGTGCATTTCGTGATCACGGCCGAGAACGAAGCCTTCGAGAAAGGCATCGGCACCGGAGCCTTCATTCTCGAAAACTTCCAGCCCGGCGTACGCATGCTGGTCAAGCGCAATCCTAACCATTGGCACCCTGACCGTGGCCACGTGGACTCAGTGGAAACGCTGGCCATGAATGACTCGACTGCCAGGGTGGCGGCGCTGATCAGTGGCTCGGCGCACATCGTCAACCGGGTGAATCCGCGTATTGTCGGGCGCATCGAAAAAATCCCCTCGATCCAGCTGGTGCGCGACAAGGACAGCCAGCTTTTCACCTTGCCGGGTCTCGCGAACATCGCGCCCTTCAGTTCTATGGACGGGCGGCTGGCGTTGAAGTACGCCATCGATCGGCAGCAGATAATCGATACAGTGCTGGGCGGCTATGCCTCGCTGGGCAACGACAACCCGATCTTTCCGTCAAACACCTACTTCGCCAAGGACCTCCCGCAACGGCCTCACGATCCTGACCGGGCACGGTTCCATTGGCAGAAGGCAGGTTTCGACGGTCCGCTGGTGCTCTTCGCGGCAGACGCGGGGTTTCCCGGTGCCGTTGACGCGGCCCAGCTCTTTCAGCAATCTGCGCACACAGCGGGTATTCCCCTTGCTGTCGAGCGTGTCCCGAATGATGCGTTCTGGACCGATACCTGGCTGAAAAAATCCTTTTGCACGTCCAACTGGGGTTCTCGACCGACCGCCGATGCATTGCTGTCACTGGTGTTCACCAGCAATGCGCCCTGGAATGAATCCGCGTGGCGAGTCCCGGCCTTCGACCAGTTGGTCAAGGCTGCGCGGGGTGAAACCGACGAGGTCAAGCGGCGCCAGATTTACCACGACATTCAAGTGATGCTCGTGGATCAGGGCAGCGAACTCATTCCTCTCTATGCCGATGCGCTCTCAGCCGCCAGCAAGAAAGTGCAGGGGTTTACCTCGGTGCCCGGTGTGCCCCTGAGCGGAAACCGCGCTGCCGAGAAAGTCTGGCTGGAGGGGTAAGGTCCATGTCACTGACACTGCCGTTTTTTGCGCGCGCCGCCGGGCAGGATTTTCTCGTTGCGCTGATCGCCCGCAGGCTGCTCGCCGGGCTGCTGATGCTCCTCGCGATTTCGCTGCTGATCTTCGCGGGCCTGAACCTGCTGCCCGGTGATACAGCTACGGCGATTCTGGGCCAGTCGGCAACACCCGCCGCTGTCCACGCATTGAAGCTGAAATTAGGTCTGGATCAGCCGGCACTCGCGCGTTATCTCCATTGGCTTGGCGCTGTGTTGCATGGGGACTTCGGCATGAGTCTGACCTCTGGGGAAAACATATCCGCCCCCCTGTGGACCCGACTGAAAAATACCCTGTTCCTGGCGAGCGGTACGGCATTGGTCGCCGTCCCGTTCGCTTTAATCATCGGCTTCGTCTCGGTACGCTTTCATGGCAGCTGGCTGGACTGGCTGCTGAATCTGTTGACCCGTTCAGCCGTGGCGTTGCCGGAATTCTTTTCAGGTTATCTGCTGATTCTGATCTTTTCGATTACCTTGGCCTGGCTGCCAAGCAATAGCAGTGTGCAGATGGACATGCCGCTATCTGAGCGGCTGATGGCGATTGTCCTTCCCGGAATCACGCTGGTGATGGCGGTGCTGGGGCACATGAGTAACATGACCCGCGCAGCCTTGCTGAACGCGCAGAACAGCAGTTACATCGATACCGCGATCCTCAAGGGCCTGTCGCCCATGCGCGTGCTGTGGCGTCATGTGCTGCCCAATGCCTGGGGACCGATCATTAATGTGATCGTGCTGAACCTGGCGTACCTGATGGTGGGCGTGGTGATCGTGGAGAACATCTTCGCCTACCCAGGACTCGGCCAATACATGGTCGACAGTATCAGCAAACGTGACATCCCCGTGGTGCAGGGCTGCGCTCTGGTACTGGCCTTCGTTTACATCCTCTTGAACCTCTTCGCCGATGTCGTCGCCGTTCTGACCAACCCCCGCCTACGCAACGGAAATTAGCCATGCCTGCCATGAAACTGTCCCACCTGCCCGGTATTGCCGGTTTTATTTTGTTCGTGGGCGTCGCACTGTTCGCCCCCCTGCTTTCTCCCCACGCACCGGACCAGGTGATTGGGATAGCGTGGGATCAACCTTCGATGCTGGCGCCGCTGGGCACGGACAATCTGGGCCGGGATTTGCTGTCCCGGCTGATATGGGGCACTCGCACCTCGCTGTCGGTAACGATGGTCACGGCGTTGGTCGCGTTCATCATCGGCACCACCCTGGGGTTCATCGCGGGTGTGATGGGCGGTTGGCTTGATCAACTGATCTCACGGGTCAACGATGTCGTGATGGCCATCCCTACGCTGATCCTGGCACTGGTGGTGCTGGCGACGCTGCCCAAATCCCTTGGCGTGATTATCCTGGTGCTCGGGCTGCTGGAGGCCACTCGCATTCTTCGGGTCGCTCGTGCACTGGCAACCGACATCGCAGCCATGGAGTTCATCGATGTGGCCCGCATGCGCGGCGAGCGTCTGGGCTGGATCCTCCTGCGCGAGATTTTGCCCAATGCGTTACCTATCCTGATCGCGGAGTTCGCCTTGCGGTTCGTCTTCATTCTCTTGTTCCTGTCCGCCTTGTCTTTCCTCGGTTTGGGGATTCAACCGCCCACGGCCGACTGGGGTGGGCTGGCTCGGGATAATAAAGACGGCATCCTGTTCGGCATTTGGGCCGCGCTTTTACCGGGCGCGGCGATCGCGCTGTTGGCGCTGTGCATCAATACGCTGGCCGACTGGCTGCTTGGCGCGAACACACGGGCCTGGGGAGCACGCGCTCATGACTGAATTGTCAGGCACTGCACTCACCCCGCTGCTGCGCGTCGAAGACCTGCGGATTGTGGCCAGGGGCACACCTGAAAGGGTTCTGGTCGACGATATTTCCTTCACCCTTGACAGCGGGCAAGTGCTCGGACTGATTGGCGAATCCGGTGCGGGCAAATCCACAATTGGCCAGGCCATACTCGGGCACCTGCGCCAGGGCATGGCGCTCACGGGCGGCCGTATCCTGTTCGACGATAAGGATTTGGCGTGTCTGCCGCAGCCCCAGTTGCGGCGGATCCGGGGCAAGCGGATTGCCCATGTCGCACAGTCGGCCGGCGGTGCCTTCAATCCGGCCCTTACCATTGGCGCTCAGGTGGTCGAAGCCGCCCGACTTCATGGGCAGATGGACGCTATGGCAGCACGGGAGCGAGCACTTGAACTGTTTAGGCTGTTCTCCCTACCGGAGCCAGAAAAGTTTTATCTGCGGTATCCCCATCAGGTTTCGGGTGGGCAACTGCAACGCGCAATGATTGCGATGGCGCTGTGCAGCGCGCCCGATCTGATCGTCTTCGATGAGCCCACGACCGCACTCGATGTCATCACTCAGCTGGGGATACTCCAGACTATCGCAGGGGTGATCCGCCGGTTCGGCGTCGCGGCGATTTACATCAGCCACGATCTGGCAGTAGTGGCGCAGCTGGCCGACCACATTCTGGTGTTGCGTCATGGCCGGCAAGTGGAATACGGCACGACCAGGCAGATTCTCCATGCACCTGCCGCCCGGTACACCAACGACCTGCTCGATGCCGGACGCGGTGCTCACCGGCGCCCTGCGACCCGGATTGAAAATCCGCAGTTGTTGTCAATACGATCTCTTAGCGCCAGCTACCACCATCAACCGGTTCTGGACGGTATTTCCCTAAGTCTGCTCAAGGGCCGCACGCTGGCGCTCATCGGCGAATCCGGTTCTGGCAAATCGACGCTCGGTAAAGTGGTTTGCGGGCTGCTGGCTGCCAAGAGTGGCTCGATTACACTCGACGGGAGGGCGTTGCCGCCGACCCTTGGCGAGCGCAGTCGAGAGCATTTGCAACGGATCCAGATGATCCACCAGACACCGGACAGCGCTCTGAATCCCAAGCTTCTCATTGGCGATCAGCTGAATCGTGCACTGCAAAAATTCACCGACCTGAGCCGCGAGCAGCGTCGACGACGTGTGCTTGAGCTGCTCGGTCAAGTAGGCCTTTCGGCCATCGTAGCGCAGCGTCTTCCCCATACGCTTTCCGGGGGCCAGAAGCAGCGCGTATGCGTTGCTCGCGCGCTGGCAGCGAAACCGGATCTGATTGTCTGCGATGAGCCTACGTCAGCGCTCGACCCCTTGGTCGCAAGGGAAATCCTCGCGCTGCTGCGTCAGCTGCAGGAGGATACGGGGGTGTCTTACTTGTTTATCACCCACGATCTGCACGTCGTGGAAGAGATCGCCGATGACGTGGCCGTACTCTGTCACGGCCGCATAGTGCGCCAAGGCAGCGTGGATGAAGCGCTCAATCCGCCGCTGGATGCGTATACCCAACGTTTGATCGAGGCCGTGCCGCAGATGAGGGAAGATTGGCTCGCCAAAATCTCCATCAGCCTTGATCGACAGCAGGTCATTGCACTTGGCACCGGCTCGGACACGCTCAGCTGGGGGAGCGAGATACAATCCGGGTGGCGTGAACGGCGCCCTGAATCCTTGACAACATTTTTTCCGGAATCCTGACAGCTTGGTGTAACCCGCGTCCCAGAGCCTGCGACAGCGGAAATATCATTCCGACTGATATTTATCTTCGTGTTATTCGATTCGTGCAATAAAACCCCCGAGAACAGAATCCGCCCATCTCAATAACATCGGCGGATTTTTCCATGTTTCAGTCACTCCCTCCTTTTCGCTATCCCCTTGCCGCATTGGCACTGGTTGTGATCAGTGCCTGCGGCAAAAGCCCGGAGACGGCAGCACAGGCCCCAGCGGCGGCAAAAGTCAGCGTGGCCAAGGTGCTTGAACAACCGGTCAACGAATGGGATGAAGTGACCGCGCGTCTTGAAGCGCCCGAAACCGTGCAGGTTCGTCCTCGAGTCTCAGGCCAGATTGATTCGGTGGCCTTCACCGATGGCGCGCTGGTGAAGAAAGGCGACCTGTTGTTCCAGATCGATCCGCGCCCGTTCGAGGCCGAAGTGCATCGTCTGGATGCTCAGTTACAACAGGCCAGAGCAGCGGCGCTGCGCAGCAACAACGAAGCGCAACGCGGCGAACGTCTGCGCGCCAATAATGCAATTTCCACGGAGCTGGCCGACTCGCGGACTACCGGCGCGCAGGAATCCAAAGCGGCTGTCGCAGCCATTCAGGCACAACTGGATCTGGCACGGCTGAACCTGAGCTTCACCCGCGTGACCGCGCCGATTGCCGGTCGCGTCAGCCGAGCGGAGATTACCGCCGGCAACATCGTTACCGCCGATCAGAGCATCCTCACCAGCGTGGTCTCCACCGACAAGGTCTACGCCTACTTCGACGCCGATGAGCGAGTGTTCCTCAAGTACAACCAACTGGCCCGCGACGGCAAGCGTGGCGCTGCCAGCCCGGTGTACATGGGGCTGTCCGACGAAGCGGACAACCCGCATCAGGGTCAGATGAACTTCGTCGATAACCAGGTCAACCCGCGTACCGGCACCATCCGTGGCCGCGCGGTGTTCGATAACAGCAAGGGTGAATACACCCCTGGTCTTTATGCGCGTCTGAAGCTGGTGGGCAGCGGCACCTACTCGGCGATGCTGATCAAGGATGAAGCGGTCGGCACCGATCTGGGCAAGAAATTCGTGCTGGTGGTGGACAAGGACAACAAGGCCATTTACCGCAGCGTCGACCTGGGGCCGAAAATCGAAGGCCTGCGCATCGTGCGCAGCGGTCTGGCCAAGGACGACCGCATCGTGGTCAGCGGTCTGCAGCGCGTACGTCCAGGCTCACCGATCGACCCGCAAGACACCGAGATGGCCAGCGCCGATACGCTCGCTGCACTGCAGAAACAACGCCAGGCGCTCGACGCCAGCAATCAACCCAAGGTGCCGTCCACAGCGGACGCCAAGGTTGCTGCTGTCGCGACCCCACGCGGTTAAGGAACACACTCGATGAATTTTTCAAAGTTCTTTATCACGCGCCCGATCTTCGCGGCGGTGCTCTCGCTGTTGATCCTGATTGCCGGCGCCATCTCTCTGTTTCAGCTGCCGATCAGTGAATACCCGGAAGTCGTGCCGCCGACCGTGGTCGTGCGCGCCAATTTCCCCGGCGCCAACCCGAAGGTCATCGGCGAAACCGTGGCCGCACCACTGGAACAGGCGATCACCGGCGTCGAGAACATGCTGTACATGTCCTCGCAGGCAACCGCCGACGGCAAACTGACCCTGACCATCACCTTCGCCCTGGGCACCAACCTGGACACTGCGCAGGTACAGGTGCAGAACCGCGTAACCCGGACCGAACCCAAGCTGCCTGAAGAGGTGACGCGGATCGGTATCACCGTGGACAAGGCCTCCCCGGACCTGACCATGGTGGTCCACTTGACCTCGCCGGACAAACGCTACGACATGCTGTACCTGTCCAACTACGCCGTGCTCAACATCAAGGATGAGCTGGCGCGCCTGAACGGTGTCGGCGACGTGCAGTTGTTCGGCATGGGTGACTACTCGCTGCGTGTGTGGCTGGACCCGAACAAGACTGCCTCGCGCAATATCACCGCGACCGATGTGGTCAACGCCATTCGCGAACAGAATCGCCAGGTCGCGGCCGGTCAGCTGGGTGCTCCACCCTCCCCGAGCGCTACCAGCTTTCAGATGTCGATCAACACCCAGGGCCGTCTGGTCTCTGAAGAGGAGTTCGAAAACATCATCGTTCGCGCCGGCGACAACGGCGAAATCACCCGGGTTCGCGACATTGCCCGAGTCGAATTGGGTTCCAGCCAGTACGCCCTGCGCTCACTGCTGAACAACCAGCCAGCGGTGGCGATGCCCATCTTTCAGCGTCCCGGCTCAAACGCCATCGACATTTCCAACGAAGTGCGCGCCCAGATGGACCAGCTCAAAAAGAGCTTCCCCGAGGGCATGGACTACAGCATCGTTTATGACCCGACGATCTTCGTGCGCGGCTCCATCGAGGCAGTGGTTCACACCCTGTTCGAAGCGCTGATTCTGGTCGTATTGGTGGTGATCCTGTTCCTGCAGACCTGGCGCGCCTCGATCATCCCGCTGGCGGCGGTGCCGGTGTCGCTGATCGGTACGTTCGCGGTCATGCACCTGTTCGGCTTCTCGCTCAATGCCCTGTCGCTATTCGGTCTGGTGCTGGCGATCGGTATCGTGGTGGACGATGCCATCGTGGTAGTGGAGAACGTCGAGCGAAATATCGAGCTGGGCCATCAACCGATGGAGGCCACACAGATCGCGATGCGCGAAGTGACCGGCCCGATCATCGCGACCGCACTGGTACTTTGCGCAGTGTTCATCCCGGCGGCGTTCATCTCCGGGCTGACGGGGCAATTCTATAAACAGTTCGCCTTGACCATTGCCATATCGACGGTGATCTCTGCGTTCAACTCCCTGACGTTGTCGCCAGCACTGGCTGCTGTGCTGCTGCGCGCTCACGATGCGCCGAAAGATGGCTTTTCGCGCTTGCTCGACAGGGTGCTAGGCGGATGGCTGTTCCGTCCGTTCAATCGTTTCTTCGTCAAGGCCAGCAATGGCTACGTAGGGGCCGTAGGACGTGTGATTCGGGTCAGCGGCGTAGCGCTGGTGGTCTATGCCGGGCTGATCGTTCTGACCTGGCTGGGTTTTTCGAGCACGCCTACCGGTTTTGTACCTGCGCAGGACAAGCAGTACCTGGTGGCATTCGCGCAGTTGCCTGACGCGGCCAGCCTTGACCGCACCGAAGAGGTGATCAAGCGCATGTCCGACATCGCGCTGAAGCAGCCGGGCGTAGAAAGCGCGGTGGCGTTCCCGGGCCTGTCGATCAATGGGTTCACCAACAGCCCGAACTCGGGTGTGGTGTTCGTCACGCTCAAACCGTTCGACGATCGCAAGCTGGCCAGCGAATCGGCCGGGGCAATTGCCGGTGCGCTCAACGGTGAATACGCGTCGATTCAGGAGGCCTACATGGCGATCTTTCCGCCGCCGCCGGTACAGGGACTGGGCACCATCGGTGGTTTCCGACTGCAGATCGAAGACCGCGGCAACCTGGGTTATGACGAGCTGTATAAAGAGACGATGAACGTGATCGGCAAGAGCCGCAGCGTGCCGGAACTGGCCGCGCTGTTCACCAGTTACACCGTCAATGTGCCGCAGGTAGATGCCGCCATTGACCGGGAAAAGGCCAAAACCCACGGCGTGGCCATCAGCGATATCTTCGATACGTTGCAGGTGTACCTGGGTTCGCTGTATGCCAACGACTTCAACCGTTTCGGCCGTACGTATCAGGTCAACGTTCAGGCTGAACAGCAGTTCCGTCAGGACGCCGAGCAGATCGGTCAGCTGAAAGTGCGCAACAACCTGGGTGAAATGATCCCGCTGGCGACCCTGCTGCACGTCACCAACACCTCGGGCCCGGACCGCGTAATGCACTACAACGGCTTCATCACCGCCGAGATCAACGGTGCCGCCGGTCCAGGCTATAGCTCGGGTCAGGCACAGGTGGCGATGGAAAAACTGCTCAAGCAGGAACTGCCCAACGGCATGACCTATGAGTGGACCGACCTGACCTACCAGCAAATCCTCTCGGGCAACACGGCGCTGCTGGTCTTCCCGCTCTGCGTGCTGCTGGCGTTCCTGGTACTGGCGGCACTGTACGAAAGCTGGAGCCTGCCGCTGGCAGTGATCCTGATCGTTCCGATGACCCTGCTGTCGGCCATCGCCGGGGTGATCATTGCCGGCAGCGACAACAACATCTTCACCCAGATCGGCCTGATCGTATTGGTGGGCCTTGCGTGCAAGAACGCGATCCTCATCGTCGAATTCGCCAAGGACGAACAGGAAAAAGGCAAGACCCCGCTGGAGGCCGTGCTGGAAGCCTGCCGTCTGCGTCTGCGTCCGATCCTGATGACCTCCTTCGCGTTCATCATGGGTGTCGTGCCGCTGGTGCTGTCCAGCGGTGCCGGTGCCGAGATGCGTCATGCCATGGGTGTCGCGGTATTCTCCGGGATGCTTGGAGTGACCTTCTTCGGTCTGCTGCTGACCCCGGTGTTCTATGTGCTGATTCGTAATTTCGTGGAGCGCAAACAGGCGCGCAAAGCGGCCAAGGCTCAACACGTTCAGACCATCGCTGCGGAGGCTCATTGATGAAGGCTGCAAAACTCTTTCTGCCAAGCCTGTTGGTCCTCGCGCTGGCGGCCTGTGCCGTCGGCCCTGACTACAAGAAGCCGGACACCTCAGCGGCCGATATCCACGCCGCCGGCCAGGGCGCCTACGACCGCAGCCGCACAGAGACGATCTGGTGGCAGCAATTCGATGATCCGACGCTCAATCAACTGGTGGCCGAATCGCTGCAAGGCAACCGCGAATTGCGCGTCGCGTTCGCCCGTCTCAAGGCGGCTCGGGCCATCCGCGACGACATCAGCAACGATGCCATGCCCGTGGTGACCAGCCGCGCCAGCAGCCAGATCGGCCGGGCCCAGGTGCCGGGTGAAACCGAACACCGGGTCAATCAGGAACGTTACGACCTGGGTCTGGACATGGCCTGGGAGATCGACCTGTTCGGTCGCATTCAGCGCGAACTGGAAGCCAGCGAAGCCGATCAGCAAGTGGCCGAGGCCAACCTGTATCAGCTTCAAGTGAGCATGATCGCCGAGCTGGTGGACGCCTACGGTCAACTGCGCGGCGCTCAGCTGCGCGAAAACATCGCCCGCGACAACCTGAAAAACCAGCAGGACTCGCGCCGGGTCACTGTGCAATTGCGCGACGAAGGCGTCGGCAACGAGATCGACGTGGTGCGCGCGGATGCACGTCTGGCCGCCGTGGAAGCGACGATCCCGCAACTGCAGGCCGAACAGACCCGCGAGCGCAATCGCATCGCTACCCTGCTGGGTGAACGCCCGGACGCCATGACCGTGAGCCTGGCACCGGCCAGACTGCCGGCGATTTCCAAGGCGCTGCCGATTGGCGACCCGACCAGGCTGCTGGAAAACCGTCCTGATGTGCGCAGTGCCGAACGACAACTGGCGGCGCAAACCGCACGCATCGGTGTGCAGACCGCCGACCTGTTTCCACGGGTCAGTCTCAGCGGTTTCCTTGGCTTCACTGCCAGCCGGGGTTCGCAGATCGGCTCCGGGGCGGCGCAAGCCTGGGGGCTGGGCCCGAGCATCACCTGGGCAGCATTCGACCTTGGCAGCGTGAGGGCGAGGATCCGAGGCGCCAACGCCGATGCCGAGGGCGCGCTTGCCAACTACGAGCAACAGGTCCTGCTGGCGCTGGAAGAAACCGAAAACGCCTTCAGCGATTACGACAAGCGTCAGCAGCGGCTGGTCGCACTCGTGCGGCAAAGTGAGGCGAGTCGCTCGGCGGCGAATCTGGCGAGCATTCAGTACAAGGAAGGCACCGCCGACTTCCTGGTATTGCTGGATGCCGAGCGCGAGCGTCTTGCCGCTGAAGACACCCAGGCGCAGGCAGAAATCGATTTGTACCGGGGTATCGTGGCGATCTACAAGGCACTCGGCGGCGGCTGGCAGCCCAACGCCTGATCGACTCCGGGCACCCGCCGGAAGCTTTGTCTGCCGCCCTGTTCAAGCCCCGGACTCATAAGGTCCGGGGCTTTTCACTGAACGGTTTTGAACTCCGCATGGCGCTCGTTCGTTAACCGCGCAGCGCGACGACAGCGCCCTAAATTGTGGATTGGCGTTTGACACTCGACGATCCCTCCCCGAAGCTGCTGCCCACGCAGAAACGGAAATCAGTATGTCAAAAGCGTCTCCGCAGGACTCTCCAGCATCACTGAAAGCTCGACACCGCTGGAATATCGCCATTGCCGCCATGGCAGTGCTGGCGTTTATCGCCCTGGCATTGCTGGTGCGCGGGTGGCACGCCCCGGCGCCCCGGCCAGCGGTCAATCACAGCTACGCCGAAGCGCTGGAACAGGCTCACAACGGCAAACCGGGAGCTGCCCGCGTGCTCTACCAACAGTTCAGTCGCACCGACCTCTCGGACATCCGCCGCGCTGGCCTGCTCGCCGAACTGGCCAACTATCCAAGCGCTCAGGCGCTGAAAATACTTGATAAAGACCTCAAAAACCCCGTCCCACTGGTTCAGCAGGCCGCAATAGACGCCGTCGCCGCAATGGTTCCGCAGGCCCAACGCAGCCTGCTGTTGGGCCCCCTGCTCGATGACCCGGATCAAGGCGTGCGCTTCAGTGCCGTGCGCGCATTATTGGGTCTGACGCCGGACGACGTCGGGCTCTACTACGGCCCGCTTCAGGACGCCGCCGCCCAATACGAAAGCACGCTTGCCTCGCAGCCCCCCAGTGGTCAGAGTCAATTACTGCTGGCAAAACTGTTGATCAACCACGGCGATGTGCAAAAAGCGTCTGACGCTCTGGATCTGGCGTTGAAACTGGAGCCCGATAACATTGAGGCGGGCCTTGCGCAGGTTCAGCTCCTGGATCGGCAGGGCCAGGCCGACCCGTCCCGGCAGCAACTGGCGCGGCTGCTGAGCAAGCATCCCCAGTCTTCCATGCTGCAACATGCGCTGGGCCTGTGGCTGCTGCGTCATCAGCAACATGAATACGCCTTGCTGGCGCTCGTCAAGGCTGTGGAGCTGGAGCCCGAGAATACAGACTATCGGTATGATCTGGCCGTCGCCCTGCATGACCTTCAACAGCTGGAGCCGGCACAGCGTCAACTCGCAGAAATCCTGCAGCGCCAACCGGCAAATCGCAGCGCACGCATTCTGCTCATCCACTACTGGAAGGAGGCCGGACAACTGCAGAAAGTTCAGGTACTGCTCGCGGAGCTGGAGCAGTTGAACCCTGATGATCCTGCCCTGCAACAAGGCCTTTAGGGACAGAAAGAGGGTCCGGCAGCGCAGGTCGCTAGTTTCTTCTGTCAGCCTAGTTTGAGAAATTACTTACAGAAATTTGCTCCTTCCGAGGCATTTTCTGTCAGACGGCTTTATCTTTCCCTGCAAGTTTCATATTGGAAATGCGCCTCGCCTATTTTCCAACTCGCAAAAAACGTGCATTATTTACCCGCAGTGAATCACAACTACCCCGCCATCGATGTGAAACTGATATCACAACGTTAGTTTCATTGGCCGATGTCAATGTCAAGGCGCAGAGGGGTAGTGACACAATGAGCACAAGGCCTTTTATTTGCGTCTATGTTGCTTGCCTTGGGCTGATAACAGCCATTCATCGTCGGAGTACTATATTTGTCCAGACTTGCCGAGTTTCGCGCAGCAGAAAAAGCCCTTCAGGAACAGCTGGCCCAGCTGGAGAATCTGAAGAATGATGCCGGACTGAAAAAAGAGATCGAATTCGAGCAAAAGCTTCAGGCCCTGATGAGCACTTATGACAAGAGCCTGCGTGACATCATCGCCATTCTCGATCCAAACCCTTCGAATACGACCGCCGCCCCTGCAGGCCCCAAGCGCCGCCGGGCACGCGTCGTCAAGGTCTACCACAACCCGCATACCGGGGAATTGATCGAAACCAAAGGCGGCAACCATCGCGGCCTCAAGTCATGGAAAGAGCAGTACGGTGCTGAAACCGTTGACTCCTGGCTGCGCGACTGATCGCCTTGGGTGGCACCAACGCCTTATAAAAAAGCCCCTGCCAAGGGGCTTTTTTATAAACATCGTGACCTGGATGATCAACGCACGGTGCGAACCGTGAAAGTCAATGCGGCCCCTGCCCAGGCTGCACAAAGCCATCAAGTGTGTGAGCGTATACCGGGCATGTCGGCTCCAACAAAGGGATGACAACTAAGGCGGACCACCCCGGTGATTGATTACAAAGTAGTAATGAATGGGTGTTATTCACCTTGTCGAGGGCGGTAACGAACTAAGCACCCAAGATTGCTTGAATCGACGAACAGTCGATGAAATCGCTAAGTGCTAACTGCTTATTTGCAAGTTCTTCACATATTTTTCACATGCACTTCTACAGGATGGGGGCTGCTAAAGGATTAGCGCCCCATGCCCGCTTCGGCGGGCTTCTTTATGCCTATCGTTTAGCGCTCAGGGCGTTACATGCAGACGCAAGCTGTCTCTAATGCGCAACACTTCATCCTTATTGGCGACGTAGCCGTCTGCCGAGCCTGCATAAGACAACGACCAGGCCGTCGCATTGCTGGCTGCCGCGACCAGCGTCTGGGTCATCACATGCGCTCCGTTCTGCGTGATAGTGCAGGTGGTTTCCATCGCCGGCACATCGCTTAAGGCACTGTCCTTCATCTTCGTGCAGACACTCTGCAATCCACTGCGCACGAAGTTGACCTGCACCGCCTTGCGCATTTCCAGCAGCACGCTCTGCACATTGACCTCATGGCCGGGCTGCAAGCGGGTCTGTGTCAGCTCAACGACCATCGCCGGGTCGCCATTGTCATCGTTCTTCACCGCCCGTTGGCGGATCTGCACAGCAGGTCGGTCCGGATTTGACTGCGGCTGCGCCGGTGGCAATGCCTCGACTTGCCAGTCGCTGGGCCAGACGATCACCGCATCCGCCGCCTGTGCCGGAATTGAACCAAATGCCAGGCAGGCACCGACCATTAAAAGAGTACGTAGCGTGAGCAGCATGTCCGATACCTGAACGTAGAGCCGGAAATTGTGGTGCAGACAGAGTATGCCCACAAGGCGCGCAGACAGGTTTATCACTTTCGGGTTTGGCTACGGCGTGGCGTCCCGTATCATTGAGCCACATTTACAGAATTACCCGGAGTCACCATGAGTCTGCACGAACTGAACACCTTCCCAGGCGTCACTGCCCAGCCGGATGCCGCCACTGCCCGATTCGTGTTCAACCACACCATGCTTCGGGTCAAGGACATTTGCACCTCGCTGGATTTCTACACCCGCGTCCTCGGTTTCAGTCTGGTGGAAAAACGCGATTTCCCTGAAGCCGAATTCAGCCTGTATTTCCTGGCGCTGGTCGACAAGGCGCAGATTCCTGCGGACGACGCGGCGCGCACGGTCTGGATGAAGGGCATTGCTGGCATTCTTGAGCTGACCCACAACCACGGCACCGAGAACGATCCGTCGGTCGCCTACCACGATGGCAACAGCGATCCGCGAGGCTTTGGTCACATTTGTGTGTCAGTGCCGGACGTACACGTGGCCTGCGCCCGTTTCGAAGAGCTGGGTGTGAACTTCCAGAAACGCCTGAGCGATGGCCGCATGAAGAGCCTGGCGTTCATCAAGGACCCGGACGGCTACTGGGTCGAGATCATTCAGCCTACGCCGGTCTGAGCATTCCGCCAGGTCACGACTGCCCCCATTTCAGGACTCGTCGGTGATCCTGTAAATAAAAAAACCTCATGATCGCTCATGAGGTTTTTGTTTTGAGACTAAGTCAGTCAGCCATCAGGCCGGGGCGCTGGTACGAATCAAGTGATCGAACGCGCTCAGGGAGGCCTTGGCGCCCTCACCCACCGCGATCACGATCTGCTTGTACGGCACAGTGGTGACGTCACCGGCAGCGAAGATGCCAGGGATTGAGGTCTCACCGCGGTTGTCGATAACGATCTCGCCGCGTGGCGTAAGCTCAAGGGTGCCTTTGAGCCATTCGGTGTTTGGCAGCAGACCGATCTGTACAAAGATACCTTCCAGCTCAACGTTGATCTCTTCACCGGTGATGCGGTTTTTGTAACGCAGGCCATTGACCTTCTGGCCGTCCCCAGTCACTTCGCTAGTCAGCGCGCTGGTCAGCACGGTGACGTTGGGCAAACTGTGCAGCTTGCGTTGCAGAACAGCATCGGCTCGCAGCGAACTGTCGAATTCCAGCAGGGTCACGTGGGACACGATACCGGCCAGGTCGATTGCCGCTTCCACGCCAGAGTTACCGCCGCCGACCACAGCCACGCGCTTGCCTTTGAACAACGGGCCGTCGCAGTGCGGGCAATACGCTACGCCTTTATTGCGATACTGCTGTTCACCGGGCACGTTCATTTCGCGCCAGCGGGCACCGGTCGCCAGGATCACGGTCTTGGATCTCAACACGCCGCCACTGGCGAACCTGACCTGATGCAGCGCGCCATCCTTGCCTGGAATCAGCTTGTCGCCACGCTGCAGGTTCATGATGTCGACTTCGTATTCCTTGACGTGCTCTTCAAGGGCCACGGCCAGTTTCGGGCCTTCGGTGTGCTGTACCGAAATGAAGTTTTCGATGGCCATGGTGTCCAGCACCTGACCGCCGAAGCGTTCAGCCGCCACGCCTGTGCGGATGCCTTTACGTGCGGCATAGATCGCTGCCGCGGAACCTGCAGGGCCGCCACCGACTACCAGCACATCGAATGCTTGCTTGGCATTGAGTTTCTCTGCCTGACGGTCACCTGCACCGGTGTCGATCCTGGCCAGAACCTCTTCCAGGTTCATGCGGCCCTGGGCGAACAGCTCGCCATTGAGGTAGATGCTCGGCACCGACATGATCTGACGGTCGCTGACTTCCTGCTGAAACAGGCCGCCTTCGATAGCCACGTGATGCACATTCGGGTTGAGCACAGCCAGCAGGTTCAGCGCCTGAACCACGTCAGGGCAGTTCTGGCAGGTCAGGGAGAAGTAGGTTTCAAACTTGAACTCACCGGACAGGGAACGTGCCTGCTCGATGGTTTCCTCGGTGGCTTTGGAGGGATAGCCGCCAACCTGCAGCAGCGCCAATACCAGCGAGGTGAATTCGTGACCCATTGGCAGGCCGGCAAACCGCAACTTGATGTCCTCGCCCGGGCTGTTCAGGGCAAAGGACGGGGTGCGGGCATCGGTGCCGTTGGTGTCCAAGGTGATCTGGTTGGAGCTGCTGACGATGTCATTGAGCAGCGCCAGCATTTCCTGGGATTTTGCGCCGTCATCGAGGGACGCGACGATCTCGATCGGGCGAGTGATCCGCTCCAGGTACGATTTCAACTGAGCTTTAAGATTGGCGTCCAACATGATGGCGTTCCTTTTTTCACTTTCAGGGTCTGCAAATGCAGTGTCTTCAAACAAAAACGCCCAGGCGATAACCGCCCGGGCGTTTTTTGGGGGCGATGCGGCTTACTGACTTACGGGCTGAACGCCCCCGGTCCTGTCATGAGGACTTAGATCTTACCGACCAGGTCCAGGGAAGGAGCCAGCGTCGCTTCGCCTTCTTTCCACTTGGCCGGGCAGACTTCACCCGGGTGAGCAGCAACGTATTGAGCAGCCTTGATTTTACGCAGCAGCTCGTTGGCGTCACGGCCTACACCACCGTCGTTCAGCTCGACGATTTTGATCTCGCCTTCAGGGTTGATCACGAAGGTACCGCGATCTGCTAGACCAGCCTCTTCGATCAGCACGTCGAAGTTGCGCGAGAGGGTCAGGGTTGGGTCACCGATCATGGTGTACTGAATTTTGCCGATGGCTGGGGAAGTGTTGTGCCAGGCAGCGTGGGCAAAGTGGGTGTCGGTCGATACGGAGTAGATTTCAACGCCCAGTTTCTGGAACGCTTCGTAGTTGTCCGCCAGGTCTTCGAGTTCGGTCGGGCAGACGAAGGTGAAGTCGGCTGGGTAGAAGAACACCACAGACCATTTGCCTTTGAGGTCAGCATCCGAAACTTCGACGAAAGAACCGTTTTTGAACGCGGTCGCTTTGAACGGTTTTACCTGGCTGTTAATGATAGGCATCGGTTGGATCTCCTTAGGGTTAAAAAAAACGGCGTTGTGAAGCGATGGGAAGGATCTTACGCACAATCATCAGCCACGGCTCATTGGCAAACCTGATGCTGATGATTGGTTTTCGCTATAAAGGAACTCTATTAATAGAAGAATTCAGTGCGGCCTCGCGAATCTGTCACAGGCGATCCAGGGTGAATCGCAGCACGCGCCGGACAGCCTACCGGCTTCATCCATGGATGTTCAACCCATGGCAGACATCACCTGAAAAATGCAGCAAAATGCGCGCCTTTGATAGTACGTAACCGCTGATAGGTGGCCGTTACATTCTGCAGGAGTGAGTATGGCCCGAAGCGGCATAAACAAGTCGGACGTGCAGTCTGCGCGCCTTGCTCTGCTGGCTCGGGGCGAAAATCCGAGCATCGATGCAGTACGTATCGAGATGGGCAATACAGGATCGAAGAGCACCATCCACCGCCTCATGCGCGAACTTGACACGACAGAGAGCGACACGCCTGTCCCACAGATCGACGCCGAACTCTATAGTCTTGTGGCTCGCCTGGGAGCGCGGTTGAGGGAGCAGGCGCAGGCGCACATCGAGGAGGCGAAGACAAGCCTGGATGCCGAAAAGAAGGCCCTGCAGGACACACTGAACGCCGTAGAGCGGCGCCTGGCCGACCTCATTGAACGCCACGCCAGCCAGACCACCAAGCTGGGCACCCAGACCGCCACTTTGCTGAGCACACAGAAAGCCTTGCAGATCGAGCAGAAGGAGAATGGCCGACTGACCCAGGCCGCTCAGGATGCCACGTCACGCCTGGAGGACAGGGACGCGCAGATTCGCGCGCTCAAAGGACAGCATCTGCAATCGCACACCCAGTGCGCGCTGTTACAGGAACGCTTGCACAATGCACAGCGTGAAAACGACAGGCTGCAGGAGCGGCTGACCGAACGTGACCAGCAGAATCGGGTTCTGGAGCTGATCCTGATCAAGACTGAAGTGGCGCTGGAAAATCTGCGGGCAGAGCATCCTGCCACGCAAACCGCCCCGGACAGCTGACGCATCAGCGCCTAAGGTTTGTCCGACGGCGCTTCGATCAAGCCGCGGACCCGCTGCGCCAGGTCATCGATGTGGAACGGCTTGACCAGCATGTCCATGCCCTTCTCCAGAAAATCGCCACGCACCTGGGCATTGCGGGCGTATCCGGTCATGAACAACACGCGCAGCTCAGGGCGCTGCTGGCGGGCGATTTCCGCCAATTGACGACCGTTCATGCCCGGCAAGCCTACGTCAGTGACCAGCAGGTCGATTCGCCCGCCATCCTGCAAAAACGGCAAGGCAGACGTACCGTCGGCAGCCACCTCTACCGAATACCCCAGCTCCCGCAGCACATCCACCACCAGCATTCGCACATCGGCTTCATCTTCCACGACCAACACGCGCTCGCCCTGCTCCGCTCTTGGAGTCGCAGCGTCCTCATCGGTCGCTTGCTGGCGGTGCGCAGATTCGAAGTGGCACGGCAGGTACAGGTCGATGCGCGTCCCCCGGCCTTCCACACTGTCGATCAGCACCTGCCCGCCAGTCTGGTTGATAAAGCCATAAACCATCGACAAGCCCAGACCGGTGCCTTGCCCGATCGGCTTGGTGGTGAAAAACGGATCGAACGCACGAGCAATCACCTCTGCGGACATACCGCTGCCGGTGTCCTGCACGCTTAACCGGACATAGTCACCCGGCGGCAACGCGTCATGCAGCGCTGCCGCATGAACGATCTCGGTCTGAATCAATAGCCGTCCGCCGTCGGGCATGGCGTCGCGAGCATTGATCACCAGATTCAACAGGGCATTTTCCAATTGATGCTCATCGGTGTTGGTCAGCTGCAAGCCGGTAGTCAGATCGATTTCCAGTTCGATACTCTCGCCAATGGTCCGCCGAACCAGCTCCTCCATCGACATCACCATCTGGTTGACGTCGACGGGTCGTGGGTCGAGCGACTGACGCCGGGCGAATGCCAGCAACCTGTGCGTCAACGAGGCGGCCCGGTTAGCCGAACTCATGGCCGCCTCGATATAGCGGTCGATCTCGGACACTCGACCCGCCGCAACACGTCGCTGGATCAGGTCCAGAGCACCCAGCACGCCGGTCAGCATGTTGTTGAAATCATGAGCGATGCCGCCAGTCAGCTGGCCGATGGCGTCCATTTTCTGGGCGTGACGCAGCGCCTCTTCAGCCTGTGCACGCTCGCTGATTTCCACCTGGAGCCGCTCGTTGATCTGCGCCAGTTCGCGCGTGCGCTCTGCCACCCGCCGTTCAAGACTTTCGTTCAGTTCACGCAACGCATCTTCAGCGCTGACCTGCGCGGTGATGTCAGTGCTGGTGCCAAGCCAATAGGTAATATTGCCCTGCTCATCGCGGATGGGCAGCGCGCGACAGAGGAACCAGCGGTAGAGCCCGTCCTTGCCGCGCAGGGGGAAGGTGTCCTCCCAGATCGAACCCGTGGCGAAACAGCGTCGCATGCGCGTCTCAACGCGCTCCAGATGATCGGGATGGTGCAGCGATCGCCAGCCCAGCGCCATCATGGCTTCGTGAGAGGTGCCGGTATAGGAATACCAGCGTGCGTTGTACCAATAGATCCTTCCGACAGGATCGGCAATCCACGCCAACTGACTCATGTTGTCAGCCAGGGTCCGGAACTGCCGCTCGCTTTCGTGCAACGCGGCGTCCCCGGCAGGTCCCCGGTCATCAGATTCCCGATCTTCAGTTGCAGTAGGATTCAAGGGCATGGCTGCCGGAAGATTCTTGCTGGTCAAAAGCGGTTCCATCCTTATAACGATTGCAGGCCCGACACTCATCCATGAGGCGGGGTTCAGACATCAACGCGCGGCTGTACGCATGGTGACGAACTCTTCCGCTGCCGTCGGGTGCACGCCGAGGGTGTCATCGAAAATCTGCTTGGTGGCTCCGGCTTTCAGCGCGATAGCCAGGCTCTGAATGATCTCACCGGCATCCGGGCCCACCATGTGGCAACCCAGCACGCGATCGGTCTTGGCATCCACCACCAGCTTCATCAGCGTGCGCTCCTGGTTATCGGTCAGTGACAGCTTCATCGGCCGGAAGCGACTTTCAAAAATCTGCACGTCGTGACCCGCTTCCCTGGCTTGCGCTTCGGTCAAACCTACTGTCCCGATATTCGGCAAGCTGAATACAGCCGTTGGAATGTGATTATAGTCCACCGCACGGTATTGCTCGGGCTTGAACAAGCGCCGAGCGACAGCCATGCCTTCGGCCAGCGCCACGGGAGTCAATTGCACACGACCGATGACGTCACCGATTGCAATGATCGAAGGCTCGCTGGATTGATAATGCTCATCGACCTTGACGAAACCTTTTTCGTCCAGCGCGACATCGACTGTTTCCATGCCCAGATCGTCCAGCATCGGCCGACGTCCGGTGGCGTAGAACACGCAGTCCGTGTTGAACGTGCTGCCATCGTTGAGCTTGAGGTCGAGGCTGGCGTCGGCGCGCTTTTCGATGCTGTTGATTTCAGTCTTGAACCGAATGTCCATCCCGCGCTTGTTCAGCTCCTCATGCAGGTGGTTACGTACCCCGTCATCGAAGTCTCGCAGAAACAGCTCGCCGCGGTACATCAAGCTCACGTCCGCACCGAGGCCATTGAAGATCGACGCAAATTCGACCGCGATGTAGCCACCACCGACGATCACTACGCGCTTGGGCATTTGTTCGAGGAAAAACACTTCGTTGGACGTGATAGCGTGTTCGCGGCCTGGGATGTCCGGGATCTGAGGCCAGCCGCCGGTGGCGATCATGATGTGCTCGGCGGTGTGAACCTGGCCGTTGATTTCCACCTCATGGGGCCCACGCAAGCGAGCATGGCCCTCCATCAAGGTCACGCCGCTGTCGTCCAGCAGCTTGCGATAGACGCCATTGAGGCGACTGATCTCGCGGTTTTTGTTGCCGATCAGGGTCGGCCAGTCGAAGCTCGCCGCACCGCTGTTCCAGCCATAGCTTTTAGCCTGTTCGAAGTCCTCGCAATAGTGAGCGCCATACACCATCAGTTTTTTCGGGACACAGCCGACATTGACGCACGTGCCGCCCAGATAGCGGCTTTCGGCAACCGCCACGCGCGCGCCGAAACCGGCGGAAAACCGCGCGGCGCGAACACCACCTGATCCGGCACCGATGACGAAAAGGTCGAAGTTGTAAGTCATGTATTTCTCCTGGCAAGGCAGCTAGCATAACCGCTTCAGCGCACTCGGCAAGGCCCGCAGACAGAAACGACAAAGCCACCCGAAGGTGGCTTTGCGCTGCAACACAGTTATCGGCGAATTACCGGGACACCTGCATCACTGGGTAGATTTACCCGTCTTGTAGAAGTGCTCGAAGCAGAAGTTGGTCGCTTCGACGTAACCTTCGGCGCCACCGCAGTCAAACCGCTGACCTTTGAATTTGTAAGCCAGAACGTTGCCTTCGGCAGCCTGCTTCATCAACGCATCGGTGATCTGGATTTCACCACCTTTACCCGGCTCGGTCTGCTCGATTTTCTCGAAGATGTCCGGGGTCAGAATGTAACGGCCGATGATCGCCAGGTTCGATGGCGCATCTTCCGGCTTCGGCTTTTCAACCATGTTGGTTACCCGGAACAGACCCGGCTTGATCTCTTCCCCGGCGATCACACCATACTTGTTGGTTTCATCGGCAGGCACTTCCTGAATCGCAACAATCGAACAGCCATAGTGGTTGTGCAACTTGACCATTTGCGCCAGGACACCGTCGCCTTCCAGATGCACACACAGGTCATCGGCCAGTACGACAGCAAACGCTTCATTACCGATCAGCGGGCGACCGCTGAGGATCGCGTGCCCCAGACCCTTCATCTCGGTCTGACGGGTGTAAGCGAAGCTGCACTCGTCGATCAGACGACGGATGCCGACCAGGTATTTCTCTTTATCGGTACCCTTGATCTGGTGCTCCAGCTCGTAGCTGATGTCGAAGTGGTCTTCCAGTGCGCGCTTGCCGCGACCGGTCACGATGGAGATTTCTTTCAACCCGGCTTGAAGTGCTTCTTCCACGCCATACTGGATCAGCGGCTTGTTGACGACTGCCAGCATTTCTTTGGGCATGGCTTTGGTCGCTGGCAAGAAGCGAGTGCCGTAACCGGCTGCAGGAAACAAGCATTTCTTGATCATATAAATCCTTGATGGGGCTGGGGGTATTGCGGCGCAGTCTAATCAGGAGGCGCTTACCTTACAATGCCCCGCCACTGGCCGATTCGATGTGTTGGTAGAGGAACTGATGCGCAGATAGTTCCGCATGAATTCCGATATTGCGACTCACCTGTCACTAAGAGACTGCCAACGCCTCGTGGGGCGTTCACCTGTCCATGGGCGCTCGCTGCTGATCAAGCGCTTGCAAGCGCCAGCAAGCGAGCATTGCGTGATACAGAACGGCCTTTGAAAGGCCCACGCGCATACATTGGAAATAGCATCATTCCCGCTTACTATGGCGCCTGAATCATTTATCGAGATGGATCGATGTCAGAAGCAAAAAGTGTAAACGGTTACCAGATCAAGCAACTGCAGGATGGTCAGTGGTGGCTGATCGGCCATGACGAAGAACACGTTGCCGGCCCTTTCGCCAGCGAAAGCAGCGCTATTGAAGTGGCCGCCGTGTTTCAGGATACCCCCGTTCCCCGCCACCACGCTGACAAGAGGTCTTGAGTCGGTAAAGCGTTCAGGCCTGGGCTGGCCGGGCTTGAACCCTCATGCACAACCGTCGACACGTCGAAAAAATGTTTCAGTGATGCCGGAACGATGGCATGGCCGTTCAGTCTCAGAGAGGCTGATTATTCCACCTCGGCCCTCATCGTGAAGCATTCGAAAATGATCAAGATTCTGTCCGTCATCGTTGTACTGGGCCTGACCGGCTGTGCAACCGCACAAAACACCTACCTGAAGAACGGCAAGCAGGCACTGAGCATCGACTGCTCTGGCGAGGCCATGTCCTGGGCCGCCTGCTATGAAAAAGCCGATGCCTCATGCGCAGGCACGGGTTACAACATCGTCAGTACCAACGGCACGCCACAACCTCAGGAGTCCGATAAAACCCTGGGCGTGGACGTGGGCAACTACAAGAACCGTACCGTTTTGGTGATGTGCAAATAAGCAGAGACCCGCTTCAGGGGCTCATTAACCCGAAATGCACGCAGTGACGGCGTGCTGGATATCCTTGGGCCGCAAGGGATTATTGCCGCCATCCTCGAAAAGCTTGATCGAACTGCCCCCGGAGCGCCTTTCGATATCGACGATGGCAGTAGGGGTACTGCTGGCAAACTTCTGCGGAACAATCACACGCAAACCATCCTTGTGGGGCTCAACTTGAGATGGCTCGCGGCTGTCACTGATTTTGCCCACGAAGCATTCGGCATATTCCTGCGGGTTCTTCCCTGACATTACGCTCATGGTGGCGGGGGTGTGCTCGATGTCAGTCACGCTTGCGCACCCTGTCATTGCAAGAGCCAAAACTACAACAGCCAGTTTCATACAAACCCTCCAGTAAAGGCTCTACGACAAGCCAGGCGCTGATTATATCCCTGGCCATTACGCTTTTTCTGCCGCAGTTGCGACAACAAACATTTGAACGGTCATCAACGCAGGTGCTCGGCGTGCTATCGTTTCGGGTTTTCGAGAATGCCTGTCTTCGGAGACACCCATGAAATTCGTACACCAGCGCGAGCACCTCAATGAAGACGACATGGTCGTCATCGAGTGTTCCCAGCTTTGCAACATACGCCTGATGAGCGACGCGAATTTCCGCAGCTTCAAGAATGGCGGACGGCACACTTACCACGGCGGCGCATTCGATCGGTTTCCGGCAAAGATTACAGTGCCCAGCACCGGTTTCTGGAACATTACCATCGACGCCGCCGGGCGCAAGCTGGACACCCACGGCGCGCGCAAAACCACGTTTACCCACTCGATCAAAATCGTGCGACGCACGTCTACACGCCTGAGCTGATCAGCGCAGTCAACCACAGGCCGCGTGAAATCTTCGTGTTTCACGCCAGCATGCCACCTTTTTTCAGGAGTTCATCGTGAGTACGTCCGACCCGGTAATCAAATACGCCATCAGCTACAAACTCAACGGCGAGCGCCGCTTCGAATTCGCCCTGCTGCAATCCCCTTCTGCTGGCGAGGCGCTGGCTGCACTGCAGAAAATGCACAGCGGCAGCGATGACGTGATCAGCGATGTAAAGGTCAGCAAGGCGCTTTGATCGCAAAGGCCATGATGATGCAACTCAAGAGCACGACCCCAGCCACCTTTGATCTGTTTGCCGACGACGCCCCTCCATTGCCGGCCACCGAGCAGATCGGCCCTTGCTCGTTCGTCTTTCGCGGCTTCGCATTACCGATGGTGGAGCCATTGCTGCCAACCCTTGAAGCTGTTCTCGCTCAGGCTCCTTTTCGCAACATGGTCACCCCCGGTGGTCACATCATGTCGGTTGCGCTCAGCAGCTGCGGCGAGTTCGGCTGGACCACCGATCGCCGGGGCTATAAATACTCGCGCATCGATCCTCAGAGCGGGCAGCCGTGGCCAGCAATGCCTGAGCTCTTCCTGAAGCTTGCGCAGGCTGCAGCCGATGCAGCGGGGTTTGCCGATTTCATACCCGATGCTTGCCTGATCAACCGCTACATTCCCGGCACGAAGATGTCACTGCATCAGGACAAGGACGAGCTCGGGCTGCAATGGCCGGTGGTGTCAGTGTCGCTCGGCATCCCGGCAAGGTTTCTGTTCGGTGGTCATGCCCGCAGTGACGCTACCACGAAGGTGCCACTGTTCCACGGCGACGTCGTGGTCTGGGGCGGCGAAGACCGCCTGCGCTACCACGGCGTCATGCCGATCAAACAAGCCGAGCATGCCCAACTGGGCGAGCAACGTATCAACTTCACCTTTCGTAAAGCACGCTGAAATCCCGCTAGCTGCCAGCCTGGTCCAAACCATCCTTCCCCGGCCTATGCGGGCTCTGCCAATGGCTCGCCGGTATGCGATGCTTCGAAAAGCGCTGCGAGCGTATTGAGAAACAGATCATGGCTCATGATGCCGGTGCAGATCGTGTTCAGCACCTCCATACCGGACTCATCCCTGACGATCACGCGCTCTGTCCAGGCATTGAGATCAACGGTAATGAGTGTGGAAATCGCCACCTGTTTGCCGCGCACTTTCATAAACTCTGTTGCAGGTAAAGGGCACACCCAGCGCAATAAATGCCAGAAACCCGCTCACGCAATAGATCAGCATCTGCGGGCTGGAAAAATCCAATGCCATGCCTGTGTGTGTATGCACCGATGCAGGTCCGTTATCGCTTGGCGGCAAAACACTGCTCAAGTACAGCAAGAATCCGGCGAGACACAGCATCACGCCACCAAAGGACAACAGGAACACCAAAAAGCCTTTGCCATGGCAGTAGGTGCCGGTCAGTTCGCCTGCGTCGGGGGGGTGGAGCGCAGAAGGATTGCTGCATGAAGAGGGTACTTCCTTGTTGGTGAGAAGCGTGTCCGGTCCCTGGCATATCCAGAGACCGGTCTGCGTCCGTTGCCAGGCAAATGGGCTGCAATGGATCGTCCTGAAAAGCCTGTCGTCACGACAGCCTGGTTGACTGTTCCGTCGAGTCCGTCGGGGCCTTGGCCGTTTCAAAACGTTGCTCAAGCAGGTGTCGCGCCTTCCAGCGTTCAGGTGACTGCGGATCAGATCGGCAAGCTGTTGCGGCTTGAGTTTCACATCGTCGCGGCAGAACTGAAGCAGTTGCAACTGGACCCAGCGGTGTTTCTTCAGCACTTTTGCATTCGGCGCAAAAAATGACTGCGATATCGGTTCGGGCAGTGGTGCGTCATCTTCGAGTAAAACGGTCAGCAGTATGCCCTTGCCGAACACCAGACCGAAATCGGTGTTGATTGCCAAGTGATCTCATCCTTGCTATCACGTGCACCTTCTGGTTCAGGCGCAGGTTTATGACTGGGCACTTCTATACGCCACACGAACGCCGCCAACAGCTGATGCAGCTGGGGCAGGCGCTGGAAAACCTGATCCCTTTGGCCAGGCGCATGAAGCTGGATCAGCGACACCAGTACGAGCAAGCGCTTGATAAAACCCGATCTCTGCTGGCATCCGGTTTCGGGGCGGGCGAGCTGGCCGTGTTAGCGGCCTCGGTACCCGATGTATTTGAACGGCATCGTGACTGGCAGACACCCTATCTCGCTGAGCAAGCGGATGGTTCCTGGCGCCTGCCCGACTGGCTGGAGGAACTTGAGCGATACCTCGATCCCGTCTTGAAATACACCTACGCCCTGCGAAGCCTGGGCTGTTACTGAAGCGGGTCTCCGCGCATCAGGACAGCGGCGCGTGTTTCAAAGCGGCCCGTGGGTCAGACCCGTCAATGTATCTGCAATGGATTTGGTACGTTGTGCTGTGCCTTCGGTTGTGCGGTTGGACTCTTCCAGCGCGTCGAGCATTTCCCGCAACGTACCGACAGCAATGGACTGACTTTCAATTTGCTGAGCGACGCGCTGAATCTCGCCGGTCAACAGATCAATGTCTACACCAATATCGGCCGCGTTCTTGCGGGTGATCTCCGCAAGCTTACGCACCTCATCAGCCACGACAGCAAATCCTCGACCCATCTCGCCGGCTCGCGCAGCCTCGATGGCGGCGTTGAGCGCCAGTAAGTTGGTTTGCCCGGCAATTTGCTGGATGACCTGCACAATCGACTGGATACGCAAGCTGGAACCTGCCAGCGCGCGAGCACCTGTCACTGCCTCTTCAGCTTGTGTGGCAAGACTCTCGACCGTGCCTCCCGCCCTCGTGGCCACCGCGTTTTGCTGGTCAATAGTACCCGCCAGATCGTCCATCGACAGGTGCAACTGGCCCGAGTAATGCTTGATCTGCTTCGACATCTGCTCCTGCTGCTCGCTGGCCTGTGCCAACACCTGCCCCAGGTCTGCCAGGCCATCGAAGACAGGCCGAATCTTGTTATCCAGACCCTCGGTGTCCAAGGCACGGCCGTAGTCGCCGCTCTTGAATGCAGTTATCTGCTTGACCACCACATGGTTCAGGCCCGCCAGTTGCTTGATCTGCCGACGCAGGAAAAAGGCCTTGAATTCACCATAATGAGTGATGAAATTGTCAACGTAGTCATCGACGAAGCTGGCGCCCTTCGCCACCCGGAAAAAGAAAACCGCCGTCAATGTCTGGTTGAGATTCAAGCCAAGAATTTCGCCGAAGGTCGAAAAGCCGGCTAATGGCACATCACCGAACACCCCGGTCATGCTGCGCAGGTCGCGGATATTGTTAAGCCTGCGCAGGATACAGTCGCTGAGAATGCCCGCCACCGGTTTACCACCCTTGCCTCGCAGGAATCGCTCGTAGTCGCTGCGCGTTGCTTCGCGCAAAGGGGTGCGCTTGACCATGACCAGTTGCTCGCCGGGCGCGACGTCGCAAAACATATGCACGGTCTGCTGCTGGTAATCGATACGAGCAATGGAGCGCACGAACAGTTCCTCCCCCACCGCAATGGCGAACGAGTAATCAGCAAGCTTTTGCTCAAGCGCCTGCGCAGTGCATTCAAAGGCTTCGCACAGGGCTTGCACCATGGATTTGATATTGCCGCTGCTGTCGATGACCTGGCCGATGGTGCGGTCTTCCACCGACGCGGTCAGGACACTGAAGCTGAGCCCGGCGGGTTGAAAGTTCTGACTTTTGAAGACTCCGAAACGCACATCGGGCGGGGTTTTAAGGAAAACGATCTGCGCATGGTTCTCATAGCTGCGTTGACCATCGTGAATCAGGGTCTTTTTAAAGTCTGGCTTGCCACCGGCCGACCCGCCAACGAACAGGCACGGAAAACGTCCCGATTCATACAAGGCTTCCATGAAGAATGACTCGGAGGCTGAGAGGCCGTCGAAAATCACATACGCCAAGGTGTCGCGGTGGTCGATGGCGGTGCGGATCTGGGTACGCTTGATGCTGCTCACCAGTTTGGCAATCCGCTCGCGCATCGCAAGTCGTTTGCCGCCGCGGCGAATGTCTTCGCACTCCAGCGACACCATCACCACTTCGGCGGACGCGATGACACTGACGTCAAACAGTTGCAGCACCACGCGATCCCAGCTGTCTCCCGTCGTGCAGTACAGCTTGTCAGCAGCGTTGCACAGCTCGCCGGAGGTCGTGCACAGGCTGATAGCACTGGTAGGGAAACGCTGCCTGAGTTTGCTGGCGATCGTGTCGATGTCCAGATAAGGAGAAACAAAACCGGTAATGAGAACGGGCGCCATGCGCAACGCGGCAAGGGCTTTGTCGACTTCGCTGGCGCTGCACGTGATGGTCAGGGCACCTTGAGCAGATGCGCGCGCCTGATTGAAAAGTCTGAGTGGATTCATGATGGGCTCGGACGAGTGGGTGGCCTGACGCAAGCTTTGCATGCGTGTGGCGCGTTACCCTCTATCGGCTACTGCGGCGCGGGCTGAAGACAGTTCGTCTTACTCCTTGCGCCAGAGGCTCGAAACCCGACCGAGCTCCCTGAGCAGCCCCTTACCCCGCAGCCTCAGCGATGATAGGCTCCCGCTCCCAGACCGCTGATGCAAGCCTGCGAGGCTCTCTAGGCCGACGCCCGGGTTTTCACCGGGCACACCACTCGATGCAGATTCAGTGCGGTATTGATGATCCCGATGTGACTGAACGCCTGTGGAAAATTCCCGAGCATGCGTCCGGCACGCGGATCGTACTGCTCGGCAAGCAGACCGACGTCGTTGCACAATCCGCAGAGTCGCTCGAACAGGTCACTGGCCTCCTGCTCGCGTCCTTGCAATACGTAAACATCTGCCAACCAGAACGAACAGACCAGGAACGTGCCTTCGCTGCCGGACACTCCGTCCGCACTGCGCTCGCCGTCATAGCGCAGCAGCAAACCGTCCTGCATCAGGGCCTTCTCGATTTGCGTCATCGTGCCTGTCACGCGTGGGTCATCCACCGGCAGGAACCCGGTCAGTGCAATCTGCAGCAGACTGGCATCCAGCTCCTTGCCGCCGTAGGTCTGCACGAAGCTGCCCAGGTCGGCGTCATAACCATTGGTGCACACATCGGCATGGATTTCGTCGGCGACAAGCCGGTAATGCCGACCGCGCTCGCGATCTTCTGCATCATCACTTTGCGTGAGGACGGCAGCGTTGCGATCGAATGACACCCAAGCCATGACCTTGGAGTGAGTGAAGTGCCGGGGCTCGGAGCGGATCTCCCAAATGCCTGCATCCGGCAGATGCCAGACCTGCTCGAGGAACGGCATGATCACTTTCTGGATTTGCGTGCTGCGCGGCAACCGCGGCAGACCGCTCTTGAAGGCCTGCGTCATGGCATCCGCCACCTCGCCGTATACGTCCAGCTGCGTCTGGGTCGCGGCACCATTGCCAATGCGAACAGGGCGGGAGTTTTCGTAGCCGCTCAGCCACGGCAGTTGATACTCCGGCAAGCGTCGCTCACCGCCCAGTCCATACATGATCTGAATCTGCTCGGGGTTGCCGGCCACTGAACGCAGCAACCAGTTGCGCCAGGCTGTCGCCTCTTCGTAGTAACCCAGATTCATGAACGCCAGCAGCGTCATGGTCGCGTCACGCAGCCAGCAGAAGCGATAATCCCAGTTGCGTTCGCCGCCCAGTTGCTCGGGCAACGAGGTGGTCACTGCGGCGACGATACCGCCAGTCGGGGCATACGTCATGGCCTTGAGGGTGATCAACGAGCGCTTGACCTGAGCGGTCCACGGGCCGACATCGGGGCAGCGGTCAGAAAACTCTCGCCAGAACCCCTCCGTCTGCTGCAATGCCGCTTCGATATCGAAGCGTTCGCGGACCGGCTCATGGGACGCCTGCCACGCCAGCGCAAAGCCCAGACGTTGACCGGCCTGGACCGTGAACTGGCTTTCGGTGTGGTGGTCCAGTGGATGCAATTCCGAAGGCGTACGCAGGACCAGCATGTCCGGGCCAGCCACGGCAGTCATGGTATGCGGATCGCGTTTCTCGACCCACGGGACCGTGCTGCCGTAGTCGAAGCGGATGGCCAGATCCATGGAGAAATCCACGCGTCCCTGGAGGCCGACCACGATGCGCACTACGCTGCTGTCTTCGCTCATGGGCATGAAGTCCACAAGTACCGCTGAACCTGTATCGGTCACGAACAGGGTTTCGAGAATCAGCGTACCGTCGCGATAACTGCGCCGGGAGTTGCATTTTCCATCGGTGGGCGCAATTTTCCAGCGACCGTTATCACTGTCACCCAGCAAAGCGGAAAAACAGGCAGGTGCGTCAAAGCGCGGAAAACACAACCAGTCCAGCGACCCATCGCGGGCCACCAGCGCTGCAGTGCGACAATTGCCAAGCAGCGCATAATCTTCAATCAAAACAGCCATGGGGCAGTGTTCCCTCTTGGTGTAAGGGGGCATCAGTCATTAAAAGTGCCGCGTTTTTCAGCGCGGCAGGATGTAACGCTCTATGGCCGTCGCCAGCCCGTCGTGTTCATTGCTTTCAGTCACGTAGCTGGCGTGGGTCTTGACCCCTGTTTCGGCCTGCCCCATTGCGATGGACAGACCGGCGCGCAGAAACATCGCCACGTCGTTGCCCGCATCACCGATGGCCGCCGTATGGGCCAGCGCCACACCCAAACCCTTGGCAAGGGTTTCCAGTGCAGAACCCTTGTTGGCGTCCAGAGCCGTGACATCCAGGTAGTAGGACTGAGAGCGAGCCGCCAACGCTGTGTCGGCAATCAGCGGGTTGAGGCGAGCTTCCAGCTGTTTGAGCAGCTCGAAATCCTTGCTGGCGGCGACGATCTTGTCGATTCGATCGATGTAGTCATCGAAGTGATCAACCTGAACGAAGTCGTATCCCAGCGTGTTGCGCTCATGCTCCACGTAATCGCCTTGGGGATCGATCAGTAACCACTGATCGTCGGCGAACACCCACACCGCCACGTTCTCGCCAGCGAAGAGTTCCAGGCTGCTGCGTGCCGCCGTGGACGCGATTCGGTGTGCCTTGAGCAAGCTGCCATCGGGATTGATGATGTTGGCGCCATTGAAGGCTACCGTCGGTACATTGATGCCCAGCGCCGCGATCTGTTGACGCATGGCACGCGGCGGCCGACTGCTGGCGACCGAGAAAAGAATCCCGGCCTCACGCAACTTGCCAATGGCATCAATGTTGGCCTGACTCAGGCTGTGATCGGGCCGCAGCAGCGTGCCATCAATGTCGGACAACATGAAACGGATCGAGGGATGCGCAGAGTCACTCATCCGAGAAGTTGCCAGGTGTGACCATCGCGGGCCAGCAATTCATCGGCCGCAGCAGGACCGTCCTCACCTGCCTGATAGGTTTCGACTTGCGGATCCTTGGCCCAGGCGTCGATGAAAGGCTGCACCGCACGCCAGCCGTTTTCGATGTTATCGGCACGCTGGAACAAGGTCTGGTCGCCGGTCAGGCAGTCATAGATCAGGGTTTCATACCCGGTCGATGGCTGCATCTCGAAGAAGTCCTTGTAGGCAAAGCCCATCTCGATGGTCTGCATGTCAAGGGTAGGCCCGGGCTTCTTGGCTTGCAGATCAAACCACATGCCTTCGTCGGGCTGAATCTGAATCTTGAGGAAGTTGGGCTCCACACGATCAATGTCAGTGTCACGAAATTGCGCGTAAGGCGCCGGTTTGAAGCAGATCGCGATCTCGGTGTCGCGCACACTCATGCGCTTGCCGGTGCGCAGGTAAAACGGCACGCCGACCCAACGCCAGTTATCGATCATCACCTTGAGCGCCACGTAGGTTTCCGTGGTGCTGTCGGGCGCGACACGGTCTTCCTGACGATAGCCAGGCACGCGCTTGCCATCGATACTGCTCTCGCTGTACTGCCCGCGCACAGAGTTGGCCAGGGCCTCCATTTCCGACCAAGGCCGAATAGCGCCAATCACCTTGGCTTTCTCGCCACGCACCGCGTCAGCGCCAAAGGCAGCTGGCGGTTCCATGGCAACCATCGCCAGCAATTGGAACAGGTGATTGGGCACCATGTCCCGCAACGCGCCGGTGGTCTCATAGAAACTGCCGCGGGTTTCGACGCCCACGGTTTCCGCTGCGGTGATCTGTACGTGATCGATGTAGTGGTTGTTCCAGAACGACTCGAACAAACCGTTGGAAAAACGGCTGACCAGAATGTTCTGTACCGTTTCCTTGCCCAGGTAATGGTCGATCCGGTAGATCTGCTTTTCGGACATGACCTTCAGCAAGCAATTGTTCAGCTCCACCGCACTCGGCAGATCATGGCCGAATGGTTTTTCGATCACCACGCGGCGGAAATGATCGTCGCCCTCGCCCATCAGGCCGCAAGAGCCGAGACGATTGGTTACCTCACTGAAGAAGCGCGGGGCGGTCGCCAGATAGAACACAGCATTTTTGGTGCCGGTGCTCTTGATCTTCTCGTCGATGGCGGTGTAGGTAGCGTCATCCAGAAAATCACCGGTGATGTAGGTGATCCGTTTGGCCAGACCGTCCCACAGCGCCGGGTCCAGAGGCTCATTGCCGCCTTCAGCGACCTTGCTGGCCGCCTCCTGACGGATGAAGTCCTCCAACTTTTTGGCAAAGTCGGCGTCGCTCACAGTGTTGTGGTCCACGCCGACGATGTGCAGATCCTCACCCACCAGCCCGTCACGGAACAGGTTGTAGAGGGCCGGCATCAGCAGCCGTTTGACCAGGTCGCCATGAGCGCCGAACAGGAACAGTGTGGTTGCCGGAGCGACCGGTGCCTTTTGCTTGCTTCGGGTCAAACCCATTATTTTGGTTCCTTGTGACCACCAAATCCGAAACGCATGGCGGAGAGCATCTTGTCGCCATACGTGCTTTGTTGACGCGAGCGGAAGCGGGCAAACAGAGAAGTCGACAGCACCGGAACCGGCACCGCCTGCTCCATGGCGGCTTCGATGGTCCAGCGGCCTTCACCACTGTCGGCCACCGAGCCGGAATAGGCATTGAGCTGTGGATCGGTCGCCAGCGCGTCGGCGGTCAGATCGAGCAGCCAGGAGGACACCACGCTGCCACGACGCCAGACTTCGGCGATATCGCCCAGATTCAGGTCGAAACGCTGATCGGCAGGGAGATTTTCCGAATTCTTTGTCTTGAGGATATCGAAGCCCTCTGCAAAGGCCTGCATCATCCCGTATTCGATACCGTTGTGGATCATCTTGACAAAGTGGCCAGAACCCGGCGGGCCAGCGTGAATATAGCCTTGCTCGGCACGCGGATCAGCGCTCTGGGCACGATCCTTGGTGCGCGGAATGTTACCGATGCCCGGCGCCAGGGTCTTGAACAGCGGATCGAGGCGATTCACGACCTCGGGTTCGCCGCCGATCATCATGCAGTAGCCGCGCTCCAGCCCCCATACGCCGCCCGATGTGCCGACGTCGACGTAGTGCAGGCCCTTCTCCTTAAGCGAATGGGAGCGGCGCACGTCATCTTTGTAGAAGGTGTTGCCACCATCGATGATCACGTCATCGGCTTCCAGCAGTTCAGCCAGCTCATCAATGGTGTCTTCGGTCGGCGCGCCCGCAGGCAACATGACCCAGACGGCTCGCGGTTTGTCCAGCGCGGCGACCAGTGCCTGAAGGCCACCCGCTGGCTTCGAACCTTCGTTAGCGAGCACGGTGCGAGACTGCTCATCGCGATCATAGACCACGGTCGTGTGGCCATTGAGCATCAGTCGACGTGCGATGTTGCCGCCCATGCGGCCTAGTCCAACAATCCCGAGTTGCATGTAGAGGTGCTCCTTAATTCTTAAACAGGGGTGCCCCATTTTATAGCCCAGTGCCGCCTGTAGGGTTAGTCCGGGGGAGGCAAACGAAGGTTTCCCGGTGAAAATAGTTTCATCTTGGGGCGCTAACGCCGTGTAGGACGCCCATTGTCGCGATCAAGAAACGTTCGCGACAATAAAAAATAAAAAAGTTCCTTTTTCCCTCAAAAGAAATCAGACTTTGCGCCGATAAAGGTATGAGCAAAGACAATTCGGGTCGCGATAGTGTCGTTGTTCGAACCTTATGATGTTGAATCCCGCCATTTGCGAGGTGAGCAATGGGCAATGTAGTACCGGCAAGCGCTCCACAGACGTTGTACGTCACCATTCGCCGCGACGAGCTGCGTCAGCTCCGGGAGGAACGCGAACAACTTAAAAAGAAAGTCGCTCACTTGGCTATGATGCTGCAACACGCTCAGCTCGCCAGCCGCGGCACGGCCCTGCACGCCTGATATCTCCCGTTTTTGCCGAATCGAGGCAAGCCCGATCAGCTGGCTTGCCCTTCCATGCCCCTTTGCTGCCCAAACCTTCTGTTAAGCTCACGATTTTCGATTGATCAGTTGTCGGACCAGGCACATCCGCTAACGTTCCCCCCTCTCGCAGCTCCGGTCTTGAGCGTGGCCAACACTCTGCTGACGTCGGGGTGACGTTTTTTTCACCTGCCTCTTTGCATACTCGCGCCTCTCTCATGGAATGACTGCGGTCGCCTGCTGGCCGTACGTTCCCTCCATCGCACACGATGCGGCTGTCCGGGCCGCGCGATAGATCCACAGCTGGAGCGCCCGATGGCAACAACGAAACGGAGTACCACGACTCCGAAAGGCTTCGACTGGACAGGTGTAGCCTGGCTGTTTTTATTCTTCTGGTATTTCTCCGGTATTACTCAGTTATTGATTCAGCTCACCGGTATCACAGGCTTCTCGGGCTTTCGCCAAGCGTTCGTGATGAGCGGCATCTGGCTTGCGCCCATGTTGATATTCCCCGCCAAAACCCGAATTATGGCGGCCGTGATCGGGGTGGTGCTGTGGGCATGCTCCATGGCCAGCCTGGGCTACTTTTTCATCTATCAGCAGGAGTTTTCCCAGAGCGTCATCTTCATCATGTTCGAGTCGAACATCTCTGAAGCGGGCGAGTACATGACCCAGTACTTCGCTTGGTGGATCGTGCTGGCGTTTATCGCTCACACTGCCTTTGCGATCTTTCTGTGGACCCGTCTGCGCCCGGTGTACATGCCCCGGGGCCGAGCCTGGGTGGTCGCCTCGGCGCTGCTGGTCGCCATCATTGGCTATCCGCTGGCCAAGCAGATAGCGCGTAACGACACCGTAGAAGCGGGCCTTGAAGGTTTCGAGTCGCGTATCGAAACCACGGTGCCGTGGCAGATGGTGGTGGCCTACCATCGCTACACCCAGCAACTGGACAGCATGCAGGACATGCTGACGACCTCCAGCAATATCCCGCCACTGAAAAACCTCAAGGATCAACAGGCAGGACTGCCCACCACGCTGGTGCTGGTGATCGGCGAGTCGACCAATAGAGGACGCATGCATCTTTATGGTTATCCGCGGCAGACCACGCCAAACCTGGACGCCATGAAAGACCAGCTGCAGGTGTTCAACAACGTCATCACTCCCCGCCCCTACACCATCGAGGCGCTGCAACAGGTACTGACGTTCGCCGACGAAGAAAACCCGGACCTGTACCTCAAGACGCCGTCCATCGTCAGCGTGATGAAACAGGCGGGCTACAAGACGTTCTGGATCACCAACCAGCAGACGATGACCAAACGCAACACCATGCTCACCACGTTCTCTGAACAAGCGGATGAACAGGTGTACCTGAACAACAATCGTAACCAGAACGCTCGTCAGTTCGACGGCGATGTTCTGGAGCCGTTTGCCAAAGCCTTGACCGATGCTGCGCCACGCAAGTTGATCGTCGTGCATCTACTGGGCACGCACATGGCGTACCAGTATCGGTATCCCGAGCAGTACGATAAGTTCACCGGCCGTGAAGGCGTACCGGCGGCAATCGATGACAGCAAGCTGCAGATGTACAACAGCTATGACAATGCCGTGCTCTATAACGACTTTGTGGTATCGAGCCTGATCAAGACTTACAGCAAGGCCGATCCCAACGGCTTTCTGCTGTACCTGTCCGACCACGGTGAGGACGTGTACGACTCCGCCGGGCACAGCACGCTGGGCCGTAATGAGGCCAAACCGACGATTCCGATGTACACCGTGCCGTTCATCGTTTATGCCTCACCCAAATGGCGGGAAACGCATGACTGGAACTTCGACAGCATTCGCGATCGCCCGTACAGCAGCTCCACTCTGATCCACACGTGGGCGCAGCTTGCCGGGCTGAGCTTCGACGAACTCGACACTACCAAGAGTATGGTCAGTCTGGATTTCAAGGCGCGCCCCAGAATGATCGGCGACCCTTATGCGCAGAAAGGCCTGAGTGATTTCGCGGTGATGGAGAAGATTGCCAGGCAACCTGGCGCGGCGCCTGAAGTCGCCAGACGGTAGCGCTGTGCGTCCTGCGTTGTAGAGAAACGGCCTGCGCAATGCAGGCCGTTTTTTTCGTGATGTGTTAGCCGCGCCGGCTTGGCCACGACGCAGTCATCGTCCCCCCGGCGTTTTCTGTTAAAGCGCCTTCTGCCAGAACAGGGCGCGACCCATCTGCGGGTCGAGCTGATAATCGGAAAAGCCGAGTTTGCGATACGCACCTTGTGCGACTGCATTGCCTTCCAGCACTTCCAGGGTCATCTTGCAGCAGCCGCGCTGGCGTGCGATTTCTTCGACCTTGCCCAGCATCTTTTGGCTGATGCCCTGCCCGCGTGCCGAGGCAATAACCACCACGTCGTGAATGTTCACCAGCGGGCGACAGGCAAAGGTTGAAAAACCCTCAAAGCAATTGACCAGCCCCACGGGCTCACCGGCAATGAAGGCAAGGACACTGAAAGCGTGAGGTCGCTTGGCAAGCTCCTTAGCCAGTTGCTGACGAGTGTCCATCGACAGCGGTTCGCCGCCACCCATGGCATCAGTGGCGTATTGATCGAGCAGAAAACCGATGGCTTCAGCGTGAACCGGATTGCTATAGCTGGCTTGCAGGACCAGCACCTCTGGGGCTTGCATTGACTTCCTCTACTACAAGGGAGGGGGAACAGGCAACGGACTGAAGAGACCGTTTGCCACGTGCCGAGGATTCTACCGTGGAGCGCAACAAAATTTCCCGGTACAGAAGCAGGATATTTCCTGGCAGGCATGCGTTTTGAGCTGAACTGCACCTGAAAAGGCAATGAACAAGCATTGTGTTCAATTCGCCACATAACACATCTGCAAAGCGGAACTACCGGGTTTAACCTCGCTGATTGTCGAACAATCCGACCAGCGGTCAGTGGCCTCTAACAGCTCTTATGCCTGCTCCGAAACGGCGCAACTGGCGGTCGTGGGCCATCTGTAGTGGCAGGATCGATTTCCTACAAACTGTTGCCATGAAGCACGTCAGAGTTTTCTCAAGAAAAAGTCGAAACTTCTACAAATGCCCTGGGTCAGCTGTTTAGAGCGCCTATGCTGTTGCATGACAGTCGAATAGAGGCCGCTTCCACCCTGTCCTTTCTCATGCATTCGGTAAATAGGTATCGATCTTGCGTAGGTCTTGTGTGCCTGGCCATAGGAAATGGCCGATTACCCATCAAGTGCTGTATCAACACTGTGTATCGAATTGGAGAAAACGATGATTAGTGCCGCTGTCAAAACCCAGAAGGGAGAGAGTTTTAATCAGCCGGCCAGCGAGCTGACCCATCTGCCGGGCTTTGCAACGACGAGCGCACCTCGGCTACAACTGCCCCCTGTACAACCAGGCATGTCCATGGCGAACCGGAAAAAAATCCTGTTCGTAACCTCGGAGATGGCCGATCTGGTGAAAACCGGCGGTCTGGGTGATGTGTCTGCAGCATTGCCGCGCGCCATGCGCCACCTGCACGATGTCCGCGTGCTGATTCCGGGCTACCCGCAAGTCATCAATAGCGGCAACCCGATTCACATCATCAATGAACTGACCGGGTACGCTGCGCTGCCACCGTGCAAGATCGGTCGTATGGACATGAAAGACGGCTTGGTCATCTATGTGCTGATCTGTCCCGAATTGTATGAACGTGAAGGCACGCCCTACGGCGATAATCAAGGCCGTGACTGGTCCGACAACCATATCCGTTTCGCTCGCCTGGGCCTCGCAGCCGCGGACTTTGCGGCAGGCGCGGTGAAAACCCAATGGTGCCCGGAACTGGTGCACGCTCACGATTGGCCTGCGGGCCTGGCGCCTGCCTACATGAAATGGCGCGGTCAGAGCACGCCCAGCATTTTCACCATCCATAACCTTGCTTATCAGGGTTTCGTCAGCACCGCATCGAGCCGCGAGCTGGGGATTCCCGATTCGGCGCTAAGTCCCGAAGGCATGGAGTTTTACGGCAAGCTTTCCTTCATCAAGGCCGGTATGGCCTATGCCAGCCACATTACTACCGTCAGTGCGACCTACGCCAAGGAGATCACCACTGCTGACTTCGGCTGCGGGCTGGAAGGCTTCCTGCAAAGCAAAGCCATTGTGGGTAAGCTCAGCGGCATCCCCAACGGCATCGACGAAAGCTGGGATGCCGCGACTGACGACCACCTCATTTGCCGTTTCGCGCCCAATGAATGGACCCGCAAGGAAATCAACGCCGACTACGTGCGCGAATTATTCGAGCTCGAGCCTTCCACCGGCCCGTTGTTCGCTGTGGTGTCGCGCCTGGTGTATCAAAAGGGTCTGGACCTGACCATCGGCGTTGCCGAGCATATCGTCAACAAAGGCGGGCAGATTGCAATTATCGGCCGTGGCGAGCCTGACGAAGAGGACGCCATGCGCGCCCTCGCCTCCCGCTTCCCCGGCCAGGTCAGCGTGCGGGTTGGCTTCAACGAGACCGACGCACGCCGCATGTTTGCAGGCAGTGACTTCCTGTTGATGCCCTCACGCTACGAGCCCTGCGGCCTGAGCCAGATGTACGCCCAGCGTTTCGGTTCGCTGCCTGTGGCCCGTCGTACCGGGGGCCTGGCCGACACCATCGAGGATGGCTGCACGGGTTTTCTGTTCGACGAATCGACCGTTGAGAGCTACGCCGAAGCCCTGACCCGCGCATTCAACGTTTTCGCCAACCCTGCGCTGCTCAACGCCATGCGCTGCCGCGCCATGGCTGCGCCGTTCGACTGGCATAAAGCAGTAGAACCCTATGCCGATCTTTATCAGCAACTGTTGAAGAAGAACCTGGGCGCTGCACTGCATTACTGATTGATGACTGAAATAAAGGGGTAACGGATGCCTTCGCGCACGGATAATAACTGGCGCCACGGCGCCGTCCTGCTGGATTCCGAACACACCCGGTTTGCCCTCTGGGCACCGGATGCGGACTACGTAAATATCGAGCTGGAGAACGGGGCCTCACATGCCCTGTTGCCCCAGGAAGACGGCTGGTTCGTTCTGGAAACAGCCGCCCCGGTCGGTTCGCACTATCGCTATAAAATCAACCATGAACTGAGCGTGCCTGACCCGGCTTCCCGGGCTCAGGTCAGCGACGTACATGGCTACGGTGTGGTCGTCGACCCCGACGCCTACCCATGGCAGCACAATGCGTGGCTAGGACGGCCTTGGGCCGAAGCGGTTGTCTACGAGCTGCATGTTGGCACCCTGGGCGGTTTTGCAGGTGTCGAGCAACATCTGCAACACCTTGTAGACACCGGCGTAACCGCCATTGAGTTGATGCCCATCGCGCAATTTCCCGGCAACCGCAACTGGGGCTACGATGGCGTCTTGCCTTACGCGCCTCAGTCCTCCTATGGCACTCCGGAGCAGCTCAAGCACCTGATCGACACGGCCCACGGCCTGGGTCTGGCGGTCATCCTTGATGTGGTCTACAACCACTTCGGCCCGGACGGCAACTACCTGGGCGCTTACGCCAAGCATTTCTTTCGCAGCGACAAGAAAACCCCTTGGGGTGACGCCATCGATTTTCGCCGTCGCGAGGTGCGCGACTTCTTCATCGACAACACGTTGATGTGGCTGCTGGAATACCGCTTCGACGGTCTGCGCTTTGATGCTGTGCACGCCATTGAAGATCCAACTTTCCTTAAGGAACTGGCAGAACGTGTGCGGCAACAGACGCCAACCGGGCGTCATATCTGGTTGATGCTGGAAAACGAGTTCAACGAAGCTCATCGTCTGGAGAAACACTACGACGCTCAGTGGAATGACGACGGGCATAACACCTTGCACGTATTGCTGACCGGGGAAACCGACGCCTACTACACGGATTTCGCCCAGCAGCCGACGCACAAGCTGGCGCGTCTGCTTGGCGAGGGATTTGTCTACCAGGGTGAGTCGACCCGCCACGGCCATAAGCGGGGCGAGCCCAGTGCTCATCTGTCGCCGACTTCCTTCGTACTGTTCCTGCAGAACCACGATCAGATCGGCAACCGTGCATTGGGTGAGCGCCTTGCACAATTATGCCCACCGGCTGCATTGCGGGCTGCCACTGCGCTGCTGCTGTTGTCGCCGATGATTCCGCTGATGTTCATGGGCGACGAGTGGGGTGCCAGTGAGCCGTTTCTCTTCTTCACTGACTTCCATGACGATCTGGCAGACGCGGTGCGTGAAGGTCGTCGTGGCGAGTTTGCCGATTTCGCGGCATTCGCCGACCCGGCCAAGCGCGAACTCATTCCCGACCCGAATGCGCTGCAGACCTTCGACGCTTCGCGACCTGCGTTCGATGCGCTGCTTCTGGAAACCGACAAGGGCCAGGACCACCGCAGCTGGCTGACGCTGTACAAGGAACTGCTGCAGATCCGTCGCGAGCAGATCGTCCCCCGTCTTGGCAGCAGCCAGGCACTGGGCGCACAGGTGCTGGCCGAAAAAGCGGTGAGCGCCAGTTGGCAGATGGGCGACGGCCATATCCTGCGCATCGATCTGAATCTCAGCGAACACGCCGTGCAGATCGACGAGCACAGCGTCCAGCAGGTCCTGTATGAGTCCCATCCAAAATCGGCAGAACTTTCCCAACACGGCAACCTCAATCCATACACGGCCATTGTCAGCCTGATATCGAGTGACGTTGTGGAGGAACAGGATGAGCAATGAGCAACTGGAGATGCTGGCCGCCGAAGCTGGATTATCCGTCGACTGGAAAGACGCCAACGCAAAACCGCAACGAGTCAGTCCTGAAGTATTACGCAAGGTTCTCGCCGGCCTTGGCCACAGCGCCGACACCGATGAGCAGATAGCGGCAAGCCTCAAGCAGTTGCAGGACCAGAGTCTTTCGACCACGCCCCCGCCTCTGCTGACGGTCGATCATGGCAGCAACCTCGATCTGTCCGCCTGGTTCAAACCCAAGACGCCGTTCGTACTGGAACTGGAGGACGGCTCGCGCCTGGACGCAAAACTAACGGCCAAGGCAGAGCTGCCTGCGCTGGCCACAGTGGGTTATCAGCAGTTGGCTATCGATGGTCAGCATCTGACCATCGCCGTAGCGCCCAAGACCGCCTACACCCTAGGCTCGGCCACCGGCGTTAGCGTACCCCGCACATGGGGCCTGACCCTGCAGCTGTATTACCTGCGTCGCGAAGGCGATGGCGGGTTTGGCGATACCCAGGCGCTGGAAACCTTTGCCCGTGCCGCAGGCGAGCGCGGCGCGGAGGCAATCGCCATCAGCCCGGTGCACGCCATGTTCTCCAATGACAGCGAGCGCTTCAGCCCTTACTCGCCGTCCAGTCGCCTGTTTCTTAATGCGCTGTACGCCGCACCCGGAGCCATTCTCGGGGAACGCGCAGTGCATATGGCTATCGATGAAACCGGTCTGGCCGATGAGCTCACACGCCTGGAGGCGCTGCCGCTGATCGACTGGCCGGCAGCCGCAGCCGCCAAGTGGAAGCTCTATCGCGCGCTGTACGCCGCTTTCGTTGCCAGCAGTCATCCGTTGCACGAAGACTTCAATAGCTTCCGCCATGCAGGTGGTCAAGCGCTGGAAAACCATTGCCGTTTCGAGGCCCTGCGCGACGAGAGCGAAACGCTGGGCATCGGTGGTAACTGGCACGAATGGCCGGAGCCCTTCAAGGACCCACGCAGCCAGGTGATCGACGAATTCGCTGCCGCGCATGGCAAGCAGATCGGTTTTCACGCCTTCGCCCAATGGTTGGTCGCGCGAGGCCTTGAACGCGCCCAGACAGCGGCCCGGGGCAGTGGCATGAGCATCGGCCTGATCGGCGATCTGGCGGTAGGCGCCGATGGTGCTGGCAGTCAGGCCTGGAGCCGTCAGGATGAGCTGCTGTCGGCGCTGACTGTCGGTGCGCCACCGGACATTCTCAATCGTTCGGGACAAAGCTGGGGCATTTCGGCGTTCTCGCCCACGGGCCTTAAGCGCAATGGCTTCCGGGCATTCATTGAGATGCTGCGCGCCAACTTCGCTCATGCAGGCGGCCTGCGGATCGACCACGTAATGGGCCTGCAGCGCCTTTGGGTGGTGCCCTTGGGCTCACCGGCCAATGAAGGCGCTTATCTGAACTTCCCGCTGGATGACATGCTGCGCCTGCTGTGCCTGGAATCCTGGCGCCACAAGGCCGTGGTATTGGGTGAGGACTTGGGCACGGTACCGGAAGGCTTGCACGAGAAGCTCTCGACCCGAGGAATTCTAGGCATGCGCGTGCTGTTGTTCGAACAGGACAACGCTCAGTTCAAGCCGATCATCAAATGGTCCGATGACGCATTGGCGACCACCAGCACCCATGACCTGCCCACCTTGAGCGGCTGGCTCAGTGAGCTGGACATCGATTGGAATAAAACCCTCGGCCACATCGACGCCGACACCGAGCGCCAGTGGCGTGAAGGTCGTGAACGCGAACGTCGGGGCCTGCGTGCCGCGCTGCGGCAGAGCTATGGCGAGGATGCGATCAGCGACAGCGACGTTATCGACGGCAGCGTGCGCTACCTTGGCCATACCCGCGCGCCGCTGGTGCTGCTACCCATCGAAGATGCGCTGGGCATCGAAGAGCAAGCCAACTTTCCGGGCACTATCGACAGCCATCCCAACTGGCGTCGCCGACTGTCCGGCGACTGTGCTCGCCTGCTGGACAACGCTAACGCGGCGCGTCGTCTGGAAATACTGGCCGCAGCACGCCAACAAGCCGCAGAGCGTGATCAATGAGTCATCCAATGAATCCACCTCTCAAATCGCTACGCGCCACACAGCGCCTGCAATTTCATAAAGATTTCACCCTCGACGACGCCACCGCTCTGATCCCCTATTTCGCTCAACTGGGGATCAGCCACATCTACGCCTCGCCGCTGCTCAAGGCACGTGCGGGCTCGATGCACGGCTATGACGTGGTCGATCCCCGGATCATCAACCCGGAGCTTGGCGGTGAACCCGCGTTACGCCGTCTGGTGGCCGAGCTGCGCAAACACGGCATGGGCCTGATCCTGGATATCGTGTCCAATCACATGGCCGTCGGCGGCGCTGATAACCCGTGGTGGCTGGACCTGCTGGAATGGGGTCAGCGCAGCCCGTACGCCAAGTTCTTCGACATCCAGTGGAATTCCCCCGACCCACTGCTCAAAGGCCAGCTGCTGCTGCCATTTCTGAGCACCGATTACGGCACCGTGTTGCAGAACAACGAGGTGCCGCTGCGCTTGGACAGTGAGCACGCCAGTTTCCGCGTTGAACACTATCAGCATCATTTCCCGATCAACCCGGGCACCTATGGACCGTTGCTCAGAGCGGCCAACCGCCCAGAACTGAATGAATTGGCCGCACGCTTCGAGCAGCTGGACGCCAGCCCGCAGGCTTACGAGCAGGCGCAGGAAATCAAGGATGCACTGGCTGCACTCATCAAGGCTGAACCGGCGTTGGTTCAGGCCATAGAAAGCGGCCTGGGCCAGTACGACTCCAGCAAACCCGAAGGTTTCGAACGCCTGCACGCATTGCTTGAACGCCAGGATTACCGTTTGGCCAGTTGGCGCACCGCCGGCGATGACATCAACTGGCGCCGCTTCTTCGACATCAACGAACTGGGCGGCCTTAAGGTCGAGCGCTCGCAGGTGTTCGAGGCAACCCACGGCAAGATCTTCCAATTGATCGCCGAAGGACTGGTGGATGGGTTGCGCATCGACCACATCGACGGTCTGGCCGACCCACGCGGTTACTGCCGAAAACTGCACCGGCGGGTCGAGAGCCTGTTGAATCAGCGCCCGCAGGGCACTGAATTGAGCCATGTACCGATCTTCGTCGAGAAGATCCTCGGCTCCGATGAACAGGTGCGCAAGGACTGGAACGTCGACGGCACCACCGGTTATGAATTCATGAACCAGGTCTCGCTGCTGCAACACGATCCACGCGGCAAAGAGGTACTGGGAGAACTGTGGAGCCGCATCAGTGGCCGCACTGCCGACTTCAACCAGGAGGTGCTGGAAGCGCGAGATCTGGTCCTGCACGGCACCCTCGCCGGCGACTTCGAAAATCTCGCTCAGGCGCTGCTGCAAGTGGCCCGCAGCGACGTGATGAGCCGCGATCTGACGCTGGGTGCGATCCGCCGTGCGCTGCTGGCGCTGGTAGGCAACTTCCCGGTGTATCGCACCTACATCACCGCGTGTGGCCGTTCTGCCGAGGACGAGCGGTTCTTCCAGCAGGCCATGAGTGGCGCGCGGGAAATGCTCAGCGAGGGCGACTGGCCAGTGCTCGACAATCTGGCACGCTGGCTGGGCGGCGAAAGCCTGCGCGATTTCCCGAGCGGCCCACAGCGTGAGATGCGTCGCAAGGCCTGCAATCGCTTTCAGCAACTGACCTCCCCTGTGGCGGCAAAATCGGTCGAAGACACCTCTTTCTATCGTTCTGCCGTGCTCCTTTCGCGCAACGATGTAGGGTTTCATCCGCAACATTTCAGTGCGCCTTGCGAAGCGTTTCACGAAATCTGTGTGGAACGCGGTGCACACTTTCCAGACAACTTGCTGACCACTGCCACCCACGATCACAAGCGTGGCGAGGATACGCGTACCCGTCTGGCGGTGATCAGTGAAAACGCGCCCTGGTACGCGGAGCAGGTCGAGCGCTGGCTACAGCTGTCTGCGCCGCTCAAGCAGGGTGAGCATCAGATCAGTCCAGGCGACGAGCTGATGTTGTACCAGGCGATTCTGGGCAGCTGGCCGCTGGGGCTGGAGGGCCAGCAGGGGTTCGAGGATTACGCCAAACGCCTCACTCAGTGGCAGGAAAAGGCCCTGCGCGAAGCCAAGTTGCAAAGCAGCTGGAGCGCACCGAACGAGCCCTATGAAACGGCCTGTCGCGAGTTTCTGCAGCATGTGTTATTGAGCCCGGATGCGCTGGCATTGCGCCAATCCATCGGGGCTACCGCCAATCGCATCGCCCCCGCGGGCGCCCTCAACAGTCTGGCGCAAACCTTGCTGCGAATGACTGTGCCCGGCGTGCCTGATCTGTACCAGGGCACCGAGTTCTGGGACTTCAGTCTGGTAGACCCGGACAACCGTCGGCCAGTGGACTATTGCGCTCGACAGCGTGCCTTGAATGACGCGCCAGTGCCTGCGCAGCTGCTCGCCCAGTGGCAGGACGGCCGGATCAAGCAGGCATTGATTGCTCAAGTGCTCTCGCTGCGCAATCAGTATCCAGCACTGTTCAGTGAAGGTCGGTATCTGCCCCTCGAAGTGAACGGCTCACAGGCTGAACACGTCCTGGCATTTGCCCGTGAACATGAGGAGGTGCGGGCTATCGTTGTGATACCTCGTTTGCCGGCTGAACTATTGGGCACCGCGCAAACTCCATTGATCAATGCGGCAAATTGGGGCGATACACGAGTGATCCTGCCGTTCGCTAACGCAAATCCAAACTGGAAGGGACTTTTTGCACAGGCTACAGTCACAGAGAGCAAGGAATTGTCGCTCAGCGAAGCGCTCAAGGAATTTTCCGTAAATCTGCTTATTCAAACCTTGTAATACCGGGAGTGTCGAGATGAGTGCCGACGATAAAAGAATCAAAGAGATAGCCTACGATCTGTGGAAAACGGAAGGAAAACCACACGGAAAGGATGCCGAGCATTGGAAGAAGGCATTGGAGCTGTTTGAAGCTGAAACCAAGCTAGCCAAGAAGCCTGCAGCATCCAAAGCAGCGAAGCCTAAGGCCGACGGCAAAGCCGAGCCTAAAGCGGGCGCCGCCAAAGCTTCCGCCAAGTCCAAGGCAGCACCCGTAAGGCCTGCAGCCAAAGCAATTGAGAAACCTGCAGACAAACCCGCGGCCAAGCCTGCGACCAAACCTGCGGCCAAAGCCCCGGCAAAGGCGAAGGCACCAACCGCAAGCGGCGCGGCACCTGCAAGCAAGCCAGCGGCCAAACCTGCAGTCAAGAAAGCGCCCGCCGCGGCCAAGCCGACCGCGCACTGAGTCTTCGTTTTCAACGAAGACTCAGCGTACAGCAGCCCCCTACCGCAGGGATCGCGTTACAACGATCTTCTCCCTGCGGTAACCCCTTTGCCTGTTTCTACCGTGTGGCGCAGCTTCAGCCTGCGACAGAGGCTTTGTTCGCCTTCAGGAAATCATTCGAACGTCAGGAATCACCATGAGCAAGCAAGAAAAGAACACCGCCCCAAAGAATGAATCCACTAAGGCTGACAGCCCGGAAGTTACCGCATCGCGCATTCGAGAGGGGCTCCCCTTTCCACTCGGCGCGAACTGGGACGGCTTGGGGGTAAACTTCGCGATTTTCTCGGCCAACGCTACCAAGGTAGAGCTTTGCCTGTTTGACTCTTCCGGCGAGACTGAACTGGAGCGAATCGAACTTCCCGAGTACACCGATGAGATTTTCCACGGGTACCTGCCTGACGCCCACCCGGGTCTGGTGTATGGCTACCGTGTTTATGGTCCATACGACCCGAAGAACGGCCATCGTTTCAACCACAACAAACTGCTGATCGACCCCTACGCTAAACAACTGGTCGGGGAGCTGAAATGGTCGGAAGCATTGTTCGGCTACACCATTGGCCACCCTGACGACGACCTGAGCTTCGATGAGCGCGACAGTGCGCCGTTCGTGCCCAAGTGCAAGGTCATCGACCCTGCCTACACCTGGGGCCGCGATCAGCGGGTCAATGTGCCGTGGGAAAAGACCGTTTTCTATGAGACCCACACTCGCGGTTTCACCATGCGTCATCCAGCCGTTCCCGATGAGTTGAAGGGCACGTTCTCGGGCCTTAAGGTCGATGAGGTCATCCAGCACATCAAGGGGCTGGGAGTGTCTTCCGTGGAGCTGCTGCCTATCCATGCCTTCGTCAATGACCAGCATCTGCTGCAAAAAGGCATGACCAATTACTGGGGCTACAACACCATTGCCTTCTTTGCCCCGGATCCGCGTTTCCTGGCGCATGGCAAGATTGCAGAGTTCAAGGAAATGGTCGCCCACATGCACCAGGCCGGACTCGAGGTGATTCTCGACGTGGTCTATAACCACACCGCCGAAGGTAACGAGCGCGGCCCTACCCTGTCGATGCGCGGTATCGACAACGCCTCCTATTATCGCCTGATGCCGGACGACAAACGTTTCTACATCAACGATTCCGGCACCGGCAATACACTGGACCTGAGCCATCCCTGCGTGCTGCAGATGGTTACCGACTCGCTGCGGTACTGGGCGTCCGAGATGCATGTGGACGGCTTCCGCTTTGACCTGGCAACCATCCTCGGTCGTTACCACGATGGCTTCGATGAGCGTCACAGCTTCCTTGTGGCCTGCCGCCAGGATCCGGTGCTGCGTCAGGTCAAGCTGATCGCTGAGCCTTGGGACTGCGGTCCCGGTGGCTATCAGGTCGGTCACTTCGCGCCGGGCTGGGCCGAGTGGAACGACAAGTTTCGCGACACCGTGCGCGCCTTCTGGAAGGGTGATGAAGCGCAGCTTGCCGATCTGGCAAGTCGCCTGACCGCCTCGGGCAACATGTTCAACCAGCGCGGCCGCAGACCTTATGCCTCGGTGAACTTCGTCACCGCTCACGATGGCTTCACGCTGCACGACCTGGTGTCGTACAACGACAAGCACAACGAGGACAACGACGAGAACAACCAGGACGGCAGCAACGACAACCGCTCCTGGAACCACGGTGTGGAAGGCACGACCGAAGATCCGGAAATCAACGCACTGCGTCTGCGTCAGATGCGCAACTTCTTCGCTACCCTGCTGTTTTCGCAGGGCACGCCGATGATCGTGGCCGGTGATGAATTCGCCCGTACCCAGCATGGCAACAACAATGCGTACTGCCAGGACAGCGAAATCGGTTGGGTCAATTGGGAGTGGGACGAAGACGGCAAGGCTCTGCACAGCTTCGTGCAACGCCTGATCAAATTGCGCCTGAAATATCCGATCCTGCGTCGCGGACGTTTCCTCGTCGGTGATTACAACGAAGAACTGGGGGTCAAGGACGTGACCTGGCTGTCGCCAAGCGGTGAAGAGATGACCATCGAGCAGTGGGAAGATCCTAATGGTCGTTGCTTGGGTATGCTCATGGATGGCCGCGCTCAAGAGACCGGTATTCGTCGCCGTGGCTCCGAGGCCACCATGTTGCTGATCGTCAACTCACACCACGATGGCGTCAACTTCACCCTGCCGGAAGTGCCAGAAGGCGTGCATTGGGTCAGCCTGGTCGACACCAACCAGCCTGAAATTCGTGGCAAGGACACATTCGACTTCGGCAGCGAGTACACCGTGACGCCGCGTTCGCTGCTGCTGTTTGAATTGCACAAGGAAGATCAGGCGTAAAAAGCCACGTAATTGTCTTCAGGACCAGGCTCGCTTCCTGAGGACCGTTCCCCAACCCCTGCTGCAGCGAATGCATTCGCCGCAGCAGGGGTTTTGCATTTTTGCAGCCGGTAGAATGATCACGCGCTCGCAGCCCTTCTCAAAGGCCTATCCAGGCAAATCAATACGGACGCGCCCCTGTTGCGCGCGCTGACCCGCTGTTGTTTTCTCCCTGCGCAGTGCCGACTTTGTAGTCACAAACCGACCTTCCTGTATTGAAACTACAAAATATGTAGTGCCTTAAAATAATCACTACAAAATGATTGACGAAGCTGTTTTGCAATTGCATAGTTCAACCGTCTCCCCGATCGGGAGAGCTGGCAAAAGTAGTCCGGGCCATTCGACCCAACAGTCGAACCACCTCTGGATGTGTGCTGCCCACAAGGCAGATTGATGAACCTGAACCGGCATGATCGAGCCATGGGCCGAGCGCTGGCGATACGTCCTCATGACACTTGTGGTCGACATCAGTCGCCAGGGTTCTTGCGACGCTCGCAGCCTCTCCTCGATGTTTCGAACCGTTCCGTAGCAGACTCTCATCAGCACTACATCCTGACGCCCGGCACCGGCTCTGCGTCTAGACGGGCCTTGTTTGTCAGCGTGTGAAGGACTGCGGATCGACGGACGATCCGCCATCGCGTTTTGAACTGACTAGATAGATTAACGAACGGCAAAAAGGGGTATCCAACCATGAATCTGAACAATCAACCTACCATTGACCAATTGGCTCGACTGTTCGCGGCGCAGAAGGACTCCCTCGACAGCCACATTCTCTGGGTCTGTGAGAAAGGTGATGTGCATATGGACGGCCTCGGTGTGTGCACCGAGGAACAAGAGTTCGACGAACAGCGTCCGCATATGCGCGCACGGCTGAAGATGTACCGCAAAGGCCACGGTTATGTCGGCAAGAAGGCAGCCGCCGACAAACAGTTCCTTGGTCAGGTGCTCGATACCCTGAGCAGTGAATGGGGCAACGCGCGGCAACACGAAGGCGTGTGTGTGATCGACCGGCTTTGCTAAGAAGCGTTGCGCCGCTGATTCCTGGGTTTCCCAAGGGTCAGCGGCGTATTGCTTAGAGTGCCACCGACTGTACGCATGCTGTCGTACGTCACCGTGCTGCCGGATTGATCAACGCCGTCAGCACATGATCTGCCCACTCGCCGTTGATCTTCAGATACGCTCGGGCAAAACCCTCCCGCTCGAAACCCAGCGCCGACAGCACCCGTGCGCTGCGCTCATTCTCCGGCCTGTAGTTGGCCATGATCCGGTGCAGTCCCAGGTCTTCGAATGCGTAGGCGATGGCCCGGTGCAGCGCCTCGGTCATCAGACCTTTTCCTTGAACCTGTTCAGCCAGTGAATAGCCTAAATGACAGGCCTGAAAAGCACCCAGCACGACATTGCTGAAGATACATTCACCCACCATATCTGCGCTGTCACGCTCGATGATCAGCAGATGCAACCCCCTCCCGGCAATCCGCTCATACTCGGTGTAAGCGATGCGGTGGATAATCGCATCAAGCTCGAAAAAGCCCGCTGGGCGGATCGGTTGCCAGGGTTGCAGATGATCGCGGTTGTTCAGGTTGTAGCGCTGAATCTGCAGCGCATCCCCGCCTGCCACCGGGCGCAAGACCAGACGCTCGGTAACCAGACGAATCAGCTGCGGCTCGGCAATGATGTCCATGACGTGCGTCTTGACCTGATTCTGAAAAGTTTAGAAGGCCAGCTTGTAACCGATCGCGATCAGCATCAACGCCAGACAGGGGCGCAGCACGGCATCGGGGATACGTCCGGTCAGCTGGCTGCCCATGTAGATGCCCGGCAGCGACCCCATCAACAGGAACCCCAACATGGTCCAGTTCATGTTGCCCATACTGGCGTGTCCCAGGCCGGCAATCAGCGTCAGCGGCACGGCATGCGCGATCTCGGTGCCCACCAGGCGCCGGGTATCGAGAAACGGATAGAGTAAAAACAGCGCCACCGTGCCCAAAGCCCCGGCGCCGATGGAGGTCAGGGCGACCATGACGCCAAGCACCACTCCGGTGATCACCGTCAGGCTGTTGAGGGTTTTGCCGCTGAGGCGAAAGCGGTCTCCGGCATGGCGCTGAGCGAAGGCCAGCAGACGCTGCTTAAGGAAAATCGCTACCGCCGTGAGCAGCAGGACAAACCCCAGCCCCTGCTTGATGACCGCATTCATCGCCTCGGGCGCGGTGTGCAGGCTACTGAGAAACCACAGGGTCAGTCCCGCCGCCGGTACGCTGCCCAACGTCAGCCAGCCCGTGATGCCCCAGTCGATGTTGTCATTCTTTCTGTGCACCAGCACGCCACCGCTCTTGGTGATGGCTGCATAGAGCAAATCAGTGCCAACGGCCGTTGCCGGATTGATGCCGAACCACAGCAGGATCGGGGTCATCAGCGACCCCCCTCCGACTCCGGTCATGCCGACGATGAATCCCACGACCAATCCTGCGACGACGAAACCTATATTGCCGAAATCCATGGTTGGACCTGATACGCCTGCAAAAAACTGGCACGCAGGATAGCGATTTTTTGTCTATGGACCTTGATTTTTCTTATATGAAGAGTAGATCGATACGATCTATGGATATAACCAAACTGACCTGTCCTTTCAGGCATAACGTAGCCGTCAGGGTTCGCCGTCCCAATAATCCAGCGACGCCTCTGGTCGCTGTACCACCGTGAACGCATCCGCGTCATTGATCGTTACCGTTGCCTGATACTTGCCCGAATCAGGGTATTCACACACTTCTGGCGTTTCGCGGGTGCTGATGGAAAGGTATTTGAGCGGCTTATCAGAGGTATTGATGATCTGGTGCGGGTACTCAGGACCAGGCGGGATAAAGATCACATCACACGCTTTAATTGGCAGCATTTCCCCGGCCACTCGCAGGGTGCCCTCACCTTCGATGACGACGAACATCTCTTCCTGAATATGGTGGAAATGGTACGGACAGGAACGCTTGCCCGGCGCGACAATGTCCATTGAAGCGCCGAGCTTCTGCGCCACCGTTCCTGTACCCAGGCGCGCAGCCTGACTTTCATAGAGCGGGTCGCGGCGTTCATTGTGCAAGGGTAATTCATTAAAATTGCGGATCAGGCGCAAAGCCAGATCTGTTTTGGTCGGGTCCATATGCACTCCGAATCAGCGCGTTGCTACAACGAAAAGGCGCGGAAACGGCAGCAGCACCGAGCCGTCTGACAACGCCTGGTAAGCCTGACTGACTGCATGCAGGTAGGCGTCGAGGAAATCCTTCTGCTCAACCTCATCCAGACGTTGCAGATAAGGCCGCAGTGCCGAGCCCTTGAACCATTCCACGATCGCTGCGTGCCCGCCGGACAATGGATGATGATAGGTTGTGCGCCAGACATCCACTTCGGTGCAATGAGGCTGCAGCAGGTTGAAGTACCAGGCCGCCGGATGCCGGTCCGGGTGTTTCACCGAAGCGATCTTGCCTGCCCATGGCCCGCTCGCGGCGATGTCGCGCGCCAGACGGTGCGCAGGCTCTTGGAGGTTGTCTGGCGTCTGCACGGCCAGCGTCCCGCCGGGCTCAAGAAAGCTGATCAGACGCGGGTACAGTTCGGCGTGATCAGGCACCCACTGCAAGGAGGCGTTGGCCAGGATCACATCAAAGGCGTGCTCAGGCCTCCATGTGTCGATGTCGGCCAGCGCGAATTGCAGACTCGGCAAGCGCTGGCGTGCCTCTGCCAACATGTTCTCTGAACTGTCCAGCCCGGTCATTGACGCGTCGGGATAACGCTCTGCCAAGACCTCGGTGGAATTACCCGGACCGCAACCCAGGTCGATTGCAGTCTTGACTCTGTTTGCAGGGATGGCAGCGACCAGATCGCGGACCGGTCGCGTGCGTTGCTGCTCGAACATCGAATATTGCCTGGCTGACCAACTCATCGGGCTTGCTCTCCGCTTTCTGTAAGACGTATGAACCAAGGTCGAAACGACCGGATCGCGGTCAGGCGCGGCCGATACCGTTAAAGGCCACATCCACAATCAATACCGGATCAAGGCTGCGAATGCGTTGTTCAAAGTGATACGCGCCGGCTTCGGAATAGCGCAAAAAAACCCGGCTGCATAGCACGCACTCCCAGATCCGGCAGCGATTGTACGGAAAGAAATGCGGAGCAATCGGCGCTTCGGCTGACCAATAGGAAGTGCCTGCCGGATGATGTTCATCGAGGGTCAGGTCTTCCTCCTCGCCTGCGATCAGCGAGCCGACTTCCCGCAGCTGGCTTTCCTTGAGCGATACCGGCATCCCTTCCCAGCCAGCGAAGGATTTGGGGACGCACGAGCAGGCTTGGGTGACGGCACTGGAATGATGGGCAAAGCGCAGCAGTTCAGACAAAGCGATAGGGGTGAACATGGGCAGCAGACTCTTGGCTGATGAGGTCCTTGGCGTGCCGACATTGTGCAGCGCGGCGAGGCTTTTGCCTACTACGCTCGATCCGCATCAACCTGGCCTGCCGCGATCAGATGCACACCCTGCGTGTAAGGTGGCCACCGGGAATCGAATAGGACACGTACAACCCGGCATCGACCTGCGCACGGGACTTCTCGGTCAGGCCCTTGACCTTCTCGGATGCCTTGAGCAACTGGTGAAGTTCGAGCAGGCCGGTTTCGACCGCTCCGACAATGGCCTGAGCGATTTCGTCCAATCCCGACTCGCTTGAAACCAGCAACAGATGCACACCTGCCTTGGCATGATTCGCCTCTTTAGTATGATTTGATTGCTCGACCATGCTCGCTATTGCTGAAATAACAAATAAAATCAATGAAACCCACCATAACCGAGCATTCAGTGAAGGGCAGCAGCAGTCGAATGACGCTGAAGCAGTCCAGCAGCGCAGCCCGTTTCAGCGCATAAGTCTGAGTGCAGAGCCCTACCGGAATATTTGGCAGACGCCCTTTTCATTTGCAGATTTGCTCGTCAACATACCCGCCCACTCGTAACAGCAAGCAGCCTAAAGAAGAGAATGATATTAATTCTCAACTATCGTGTTTCTTTGCTTAATAACAAACTTATGTAAAAGCCGCATACGAACTCGCTTCGCGGTTATTGCCAACGTGATCTCACTTTTGCTTCAGGATTAAATAGATGCGTCTTGTACTGTCGACCAGTGTGCTGGCCGTGTTGCTGTCCGGCTGCGGCTCAACCCCGAACAACCCTTCAGTGGATCTGGAAACACCCAAAGCTGCAGGTGACTATGCACAATGCGTGTTTCAGAAATGGCAGCGACTCAAGCCCGATGCCAAGCTGATCGAAAGCAAGGGGCACTACAAATTGCTGATCTCCGGCAAAGTGGCGCAGGACAATATCCTCGAAGTATTCAAGGGCAATCCCAATACCCGCGCATTCCTTTACCAGCGTGCTCCTCTCGCCTCAGCCTTTGGCCACAGCGCACTGGAGAAGGCGGCACGCGACTGTTTATGAGCTGCTGGTGAGCAGATGCCATTCGCACACGCTAAGAAAATCGGTGTGAACTTTCGTTTTGCCGATTCCCTCTGAGAACCGATACCGCTCGATTATCGAGCATGGATTTTCATTGGAGGCATCTTCACCATGAATACATTGAACGGCAAAAAGGTCCTGATCATTACGTCCAACACCGGTATCGAGCGTGATGAACTGCTCGAGCCGCTGAAGGCGTTGCAGGCCATGGGCGCAGCCGTCACCCACGCCACCATCAAGGGTGGCGAGGCGCAAACGTTCGTCCAAGACACCGAAAAAGACATCAGCGTCACCTCTAAAACCCAACTGGCAGGCTTGTCTGCTGCGGACTTCGATGCGCTGCTGATCCCAGGTGGCACCGTCAATGCCGATACGCTGCGTCAGGACAAAGACGCGCAGCGTCTGGTCAAGGAATTCGCTGATTCAGGCAAGATCATCGCCGCTATCTGCCATGGCCCGTGGCTGCTGATCAACGCTGGCGTGGTGGAAGGCAAAACCCTGACTTCCTATCCAAGCGTGAGCCAGGATCTGATGAATGCCAAAGCAGCCAACTGGGTGGATCAAGAAGTCAAAGTATGCAGCGCCAATGGCTGGACGCTGATCACTTCGCGCACCCCGGATGATCTGCCGGCGTTTAACGAAGCCATCGGCAACGCATTGCAAGGGGTCTGAAGCCGCTGCTTCTATCACAACTGAAAACGCACCGACGCCGCTCAAAAGCGGCGTCGATGCGTTTGGGGAATTATAACCCTGGCGGAAGACAGCGACGTACAGACCGCCAGGGGAGTCTCGCACTCCCCTGTTCTGAGCGCGATCTGCGGGACTAATTCAGTCTGTTCGAATATTTTTTCAAGCAACTGACGTTCGGCTGTGCGCACTGGCGCCAATGTGCTAGTGGCAAGAAAAATACTTGCAACCAATTTTTCACATTACCGGTCCACATCCCGAGGCCAACGCGATCAACGCAGGTGCAGACACGGGATTTCGCACATGATCGGAATTATTGTCCCCGCGCATAACGAAGAATTTTTCCTGGGTGACTGCATCAAGTCACTGGTAGCAGCTGCCAGTCATGAGCAGCTCAATAGCGAGCCGGTAGAGATTCTGATCCTGCTGGATGACTGCAGTGACGGTTCGGCAGCAGTTGCACAGGCACAGGGTGTCCACACCCTCGACTGTGACTATCGCAATGTCGGCAAGACCCGCGCAGCAGGAGCACGGTGGATGCTCGAGCGTGGCGCCCGATGGCTGGCATTCACCGATGCCGACAGCGTGGTGCCCTATGGCTGGCTGGCGGAACAGCTTCGAGCGAATGCCGATGCCGTCTGCGGAATCGTTCAGGTCGATGATTGGTCCGAACACCCGGAGCATGTGAAGCACCGCTATGACGCGCTTTATCAACCTATGGACGATCACCGGCACATTCATGGCGCCAACCTGGGGGTTTCTTCCACGGCCTACCTCAAGGCGGGCGGTTTTAAAGCACTCCCCGCTCATGAGGACGTGCACCTTGTCGAGGACCTGCAACGCATTGGCGCGCAGATCATCTGGACCGCCCGTAACAGCGTGACCACCAGCGCGCGCAAACATTTTCGCTGCAAGGAAGGCTTTGGCGACTACTTGAATTCTCTGGCGGGTCAGGCGTTACCAGGCTAGCCCCCCTTGTGTGCGCAATATTGGAAACGTCATTGAGCACCCAGCGTGCCCCATCAGCGACTCTCACCCCGGCGGGACAGTAACCGATGCAACCCATGAAAAACCGCGCCGAGCCCGGTGATGACACCCTGGGCGGCGGCATGCCCAGCGCCAGTGTGGCCCTGCCCAAATCCGGCAACTGGTTCAAACGCCTGCTGGCATTTACCGGCCCAGGCTATATGGTCGCCGTGGGCTACATGGACCCTGGTAACTGGGCCACGGACCTGGCCGGAGGCTCGCAATTGGGCTACATGCTGCTCTCGGTCATCCTGTTTTCCAACCTGATGGCCGTCGTGCTTCAGGCGCTTTCCGCACGCTTGGGCATCGCCACTGGCTGGGACCTGGCCCGCGCTTGCCGTGAGCAATACAGCCGACCGGTGTGCATTGCGCTATGGCTGGCCTGTGAGATTGCGATCATCGCCTGTGACCTGGCCGAGGTGATCGGCACGGCCATCGCCCTCAATTTGCTGTTCGGTATCCCGCTGGTGTGGGGCGCGGTGATCTCGGCAATCGATGTGTTCCTGATTTTCCTGTTGATGGGCAGAGGTTTGCGCGCCCTCGAAGCTTTCGTCATTGCCTTGCTGCTGATCATCTTCGGCTGCTTCGCGATTCAAATGATCCTGGCACGTCCTGACATGGCCGAATTGCTGGCCGGATTCATTCCACAATCTGAAATTGTCACCAACCCTGCAGCCTTGTACCTGGCCATCGGCATCATCGGCGCAACCGTCATGCCGCATAACCTTTACCTGCACTCCTCCATCGTGCAGACACGAGCCTATCCGCGCACCGATGAAGGCCGGCGCATCGGCCTGCGCTGGTCGGTCACCGACAGCACCATCGCCCTGACGCTCGCGCTGTTCGTCAATGCAGCCATTCTGATCACTGCCGCTACGGTCTTTCACAAAGCAGGCAAGACGGACGTGGTGGAGATAGAACAGGCTTACCACATGCTGTCGCCCATGCTGGGCGTGGGCATTGCGTCGGCGCTGTTCGCCATTGCGCTATTGGCGTCCGGCATCAACTCCACAGTGACCGCTACGCTTGCCGGGCAGATCGTCATGGAGGGCTTTCTGAAAATGAAGCTGCCAGGCTGGGTGCGGCGGCTATTGACGCGGGGGCTAGCGATCATCCCGGTGATCGTAGTCACCAGTATTTACGGGGCACAAGGCACCGCCAAACTGCTGGTGTTGAGTCAGGTGATCCTGTCGATGCAACTGCCTTTCGCCATCGTGCCACTGGTGCGCTTCGTGTCGGACCGCAAGCTGATGGGCAAGCTGGTCACAGGACCTGTGCTGACCCTGGTGGCCTGGGCCATTGCGCTGTTGATCATCGGTTTGAATCTTGTGTTGCTGGTGGGGATGTTTGGCGATTGATGGCGCAAATATTTTGACTGCACTGGATCGGGTTCAGGCCATAAATCTTCGGCAGACTTCCTGCCGAGAGTCTTTTGCAGCCAGGCCCGAGTTCTGTTGGAGGCGTCAGAAGTGGCGAGCGTTAGAAAGCAGATTGTTCCGTCAACCAACGCTCACATTCAGCTCAATGACTGCTGCCGTGGTCGTGGCTCATGTCCATGTCCATCATCGGCCGCGCCTGAGCCTGCACCTGTACGGTCTCGCGCACGCCCTGAGCGTTTTCGATGGTCAGGGTCAGTGGTACCTGATCGCCTTCCTTGATCTGGCCCGACAGCCCCATGAGCATCACATGGTAGCCATCCGGGTCCAGCGATACGGCCTTGCCCGCGGGCAGTGGCACGGCGTCGACCGGGCCCATGCGCATCACGTCATTGGTCATGCTCATTTCGTGAATCTGTGCATCCTTCGCCACCGGTGAAGCGACATTCAGCAGCTTGCTGTCGACATCGGCAGTGATGCGCATGAACGCACCGGAGGAAGGCTGGCCCGGTACCGTCGTGCGAACCCATGCATCATCGACATGGGTCTGAGCAATGGCGCAAACACTGAAGCCGCCCAATACGAAAGCGGCAAGAATCCGGCGCAGGGCCAGGCGTTTTAGGGCAGATGAAAACGACAGGGTCATCAGCAGATCTCCATAACGGTGAGCAGATCTTCCGCACATTGCTTGGCGGACAGCGAAGGTGACAGGCCCAGGCGCAGGTTGCCCCGGGAATCAAACACGTAGCTGGTGGCGGTGTGGGACATGGTGTACGTATCACCGATCGGCTCTTTTTCGTAAAACACGCCAAACTCCTTGGCAACCTGTTTCGTCTGCTCCGGCGTGCCGCGCAGGGCAACGAAGCTTGGGTCGAACTGCTTGACGTAAGCGTCGAGGATTTGCGGCGTGTCGCGCTCGGGGTCGACGGTGATGAAAATCACCTGCAGGGTCTTGCCGTCCTCGCCCATGATCTTCTTGATCTGCGCGGCGCGAGCCAATGCCGTGGGGCAGACGGACGGGCACTGGGTAAACCCGAAGAACACCATCGGCATCAGGCCGCGATAGCTGGAAAGGGTTTTCACTTCACCTGCGGTATCGGTGAGCTTGAAGGTACGGCCCATGATCTTGTTGCTCAGGTCCTTGCCGTATTTGAAATCCAGCGCGGTGGTCGAACCATCGCAACCGGCAAGCAGGCCCAGGCCAAGAATGCCCATGCCGGTGACCACCTGACGGCGGCTCAGTAAATCATTCATGTCACGCACTCTCTGAAGCGACCGGCATTGACGCCGGCCTTTGATCGTCCCGGCAGTTGCCGCGATGGGCATGCTCAAGAACGACGCTGACTGTACACGATGCACAGAGGAATCAGGGCGCCTGAGGTGCGAGTTCAGGCAGGCGGTATCGGGGAGGTTTGCGCAGCAGGTAGTCGGAACGGGGAACGAGTTTGCGCTGGCTGCGTGCTGTCCAGCCAGCGCCTATGAAGAAGATCAACGCCAGCACCAGCGTACCGGCGAAGGCACAATCGGCCATGGACAGGTTCATCAACCGCGCATGCTCACCCAACTGCCCCATGTCCGGATGGCCGGACAGCTCGTGGCGCGTGCTGCACTCGGCGGCGGGGTCAAACTGATTGAACGCCTGCAGCATCTGGCCATGGCTCAGGCTGCACACAAGCCCACTGAACAGGATGAAGCCATACAGCATCCAGGCGATGAGCGATTGATGGGTTCGGACGAATTTCATGGGCCGTGATTCTACATCGTTGCACCCGATCACATGGCGTGAGCCCGGATCAAGGGATGCGACAAAACCGCGCAGGCAACGTGCCCCGCACTGCCCTCGCAGTACCGGGCAAGTGTTTATGGCTAAAGCCGCTTCAGATTATTTGAACCCCCTCCTCCAGCGGATGCCGAACTGAACGGGTAGCCCGCGCACGCCGTGCGGGCCATGGAATCGGCAGGAGTATTTTCAGGCATGGGCGATCACTCACAAGGAATTGAGGCGGCACTGGCGGATTTCGCCCGCCGGCCCAACGTGCCTGGCAGCGACAGTCGGCTACGTGACGCGATGTGTCTGTGCCTTGAGCGCGGGCTTGATCATTTGCCATTGCCCGGCAGCGGTCAGACCCTGACCCGCTGGCAACAGTTGGCCACCGTGGGCTCCATCGATCTGGCGTTGCTCAAGCTTTACGAAGGACACACCGATGCCTTGGCCATTCTCGAAGAACTCGCTTGTCAGCCTTTTGCCGAACCTGGCATCTGGGGGGTGTGGGCAGCAGAACCTCCCTCGGCGCGGGTCCTGGCCAGCGAGCGCAACGGCGACCAGGTGCGTCTGAACGGGCGCAAGGCCTGGTGCTCCGGCGCGCAGCAGATCGACTACGCGCTGATCACCGTCTGGAGCGGCGGTGACCAGCCTCAACTGGTCGCGGTGCGCCTCGATCAGCCCGGCGTCACCATTGATGCGCAAGCCTGGCAGGCCGTGGGCATGGCCCATACCGCCAGCGTCGATCTGCATTTCGATAATGCCGTGGGCCAGTGCGTAGGCGAAAGCGGGGCCTACCTGTCTCGCCCCGGTTTCTGGCAAGGCGGTGCAGGCATCGCCGCCGCCTGGTACGGCGCAGCCACCTCGCTGGCGTGCTCGCTTCATCAGCAACGCCAGCAAGGCCGGCCCGATGAGCATGCCGATGCGCACTTGGGCGCTGTGGACGCCGCGCTCTACGGGGCCGCGGCCTCGCTGCGAGACTGCGCAGAGTGGATTGACGCCCATCCCCGGGACGATGCGCGACTGGCTGTGCAACGTGTGCGAGCCCAGGTCGAAATGGCGGTCGAGCAGGTTTGTCGACACGTGGGACGTGCTTTGGGGGCCACGCCCTTCTGCCGTGATCCGCAGTTCGCCCGGCTGGCCGTGGACCTGCCGGTCTTCATCCGGCAAAGCCACGCCGAGCGTGATCTGGCGCAACTCGGCCAGTTGCTCGTCAGCCACGCTCCGCAGGATTGGTCGCTATGAGTCAAGCCCTGCCTTTCGGCGTTCAAGGTACGCCTTTGAGAGATTGGCAAAACAGCGCGGCATTGCGCAGCGTACAGCCGATCACATTGGAGGCACTGGTTCCTCCCGGTTCACGCTTGGTCGTGCTCGCCCCGCACCCGGACGATGAGGTTCTGGCGTGCGGCGGCCTGCTGGCAGCGATGGCCGAGCGGCAGGAGGATATCCAGCTGATCTCGGTGACCGACGGGGAAGGCAGCCATCCGGGATCGTCGCAATGGCCGCAACCGCAGCTGCGCGCTCAGCGTCGTCAGGAAAGTGAACACGCCATTGCCAGTCTCGGGCTCGAATTGTCGCGCATCAGCTGGCACCGCTTGGAGCTGGTCGATGGCCACGTCGCTGACCGCGCCGAATCGTTGATAGCGCTGCTCAGCGAAGATATGCGCCCCGGTGACGTGCTGCTCAGCACCTGGCGCCACGACGGCCACTGCGATCACGAGGCGGTCGGCCATTGCGCTGCACAAGCTGCGGCGAACACCGGAGCGACCTTGCTGGAATTGCCGGTGTGGGCCTGGCACTGGGCGCAGCCCAACGATCCAAGAATTCCGTGGGATCGCGCGCGCAAGCTGATGCTGACCGACGCTCAGTTGATGCGCAAACGCAAGGCAATCACGGCCCATGCCAGCCAGCTGCAAATCGACACCAGCACCGGCGCTGCGCCGGTGCTCGACGCCAATACGCTGGAGCGGTTGCTGCAGCCCTTCGAACTGGTATTTCTGTGAGCCTGCCTGCCGATTATTTCGATGAACTGTTCGCCGACAGCGACGACCCCTGGGGCTTTGGCACGCGCTGGTATGAGCAGCGCAAGCGTGACGTGACCCTGGCCGCTCTGCCCCGGCAACGCTACGGCCGCGTGTTCGAACCTGGCTGCGCCAACGGCGAACTCAGCTTGCGTCTGGCGCAACGCTGCGACGAACTGCTGTGCCTGGACATGAGCGCCAGAGCTGTGGCCTTGGCGCGCGAGCGACTGAGCCCGTTTCCCGCCGCTACAGTGCTCGAAGGTTGTCTGCCGAACGACTGGCCTGCAGGCAAGTTCGATCTGATCGTGGTCAGCGAGTGGGCCTACTACCTTGAGCCTGAGTTGTTTGTGCAGGTGGTCGAGCGTATCGCCGACAGCCTCACTCCCGACGGCACGGTGCTGGCCTGTCATTGGCTGCACCCCATCGAAGGCTGCCCGATGCTCGGTCGAAAGGCGCATGGGTTGCTCGCCGAGCATCTGGGGCTACAGCCCCTGCTCCGGCACGAAGAGACCGACTTTCTTCTGGAGATGTGGGGCCAGCAGCCAGGCGGGATCGATCTAGGTGAGCAGGTGTTCTGAGTGGCGCGTGTCTGGATTCGCGCCTGTCAGACCAGGCGCTCCTGCACGTAAAGCCGTGCGTGTCGGGTCAGTTGGTCCAGCTGTCGATCACGTTGTTTTTCCGCGTCAGTCATCGCGCGTTTGCCGTGCTGTTTAAGCAGGTAGGCATGGATCTGCCGCACTTCCAACGAGTGGTAAATCGGCGCGATGTCGAGCACCGCCAACAGGCCATCGGTCTGGTGGTCGCGGGTGTTCATCAAGACCTGCGGGCCGCGAGCGCCAAGGACCTGCAAACCCATCGCTTCGAAGTACGGCACCTTGCTTACAAAGCACGCCAGTTCGGCGTGTGGATAGCGGCCCAGCATCTTCTGCACCATCGCACGCGCAATACCGCGTCGTCTTTGGCAGGTCTTGACCGCCATGTAGGCAATGGAGCACGCCTGGGGATCGCCTTGCACCGGCAGGTAGAGGAGAAAGCCTGAGACCACGGAAGGGTCTGCGTCGTCCAGGGCGACGATGAGTTCCACCGGGAAGCCTCGGGAGCCGTTCATGGCCTGAAGGTATTGGTGCACCTCGTGACCCACCCCGTATTGATAAAGCGGGTACAGAGGGTTGCTGGGGGCGATGCCGACCCTGCTGATGTCGGTGACGTAGTCGACGACCATTTGCATGATCTGGCTATCGATGGATTCGGGCGGGGTGTTTTCGAGGCGGGTAACGGTGAACATGCTGAGGCTCTGGCGATGGACGGGCCTGGGTATCATAACTGCTTTCGATCCTGACCTTCTTCATCAGGGAAAGGTTGCACCAGCACGCAGTTGTCATGGGGGGTGATGATCGGGGTGCCCCTGTCATGAGCGATCACTGTCCCGGCCTTTTCGATGACCTCAAGACGCGCCAGCTCGACGAAGTCCGCCAGCCATTCCAGTTGCATCGCTTGTCCTGTCGAATGTCATGACCTGATGCGGCATTTGCGTATAAGCGAGAAGGCTCGTCATCGGTCATTGTCGACGACGGTAACCGGCCAGGGCTGCAGAACCCATCCGCTATCACTGACGTGCAGGCGATGGGTCAACACCAAACGATCAAGAAAGCAGGCATCATGGGACACCACCACCAGCGCTCCTGCGTATTGCAGCAACAGGGTCTCAAGCGCCCGCAGCGAACCAGGTCCAGGTGGTTACCCGGCTCATCCAGCAAGAGCAACTGAGCCGGCCGGTCGGCGTACAGCGCACAGGCCAAGGCCGCTTTCAGACGCTCGCCGCCACTGAGCGCAACACAAGGCTGCGTCAGCCTGTGAGCATCGAGGCCAAGGTGCGCCAGACGCGTGCGCAGCTCGCCTTCACTGACTGTTCGATTGACCTTCAGCAGTTGCTCAAGCACCGACTGATTCGGGTCAAGGTCACCCAGTCGCTGATCAAGAAACGCCGTCTGCGCCTGCACTGAACAGAGCCCGGTCAGCGGACTGAGCCGACCCGCGAGCACCTGCAAGAGCGTCGATTTTCCTGCGCCGTTGGCACCGACCAGCCCTATCCGTTGGCGACCGCCGATGGTCAGGTCGAGTGCGGTAGAAGGCCCCCCGTACGGCAGACGGAGGGCCTTCAATTCAGCCACCCGATGGCGGTGACTGGATGCGTTGAGGGGTGGATACAGCGTAATGTCGGCGTCCTGCTCAACCCGTTGCACCGCGTCGCGAACCTGCTGACTGAAGGCCTCCAGCACTACACTCTGACGCAGGTGCAACTTACCCGCGCTTTGCTCGCTGCGCGCCTTTTGCCTGCCCAGCTGGATCGGCGCCTGATTGGCCTCGCGCGCTTGCCGGTTGCCTTGGGCCTGCCGCCGCTCCTGGCGTTCACGCTGCTGCGCCAGCGCCCGTTCGCCCTGTTTGCGCTGGTGCTTGCGCTGCTCGACCAGGCGCTCGGCGTCCACGCGTTCCTGCACCTTGCACTGCTCATAAAACGCGAAATTGCCGCCATAACTCTGCAATCCCCGCGATGAAAGTTCGACGACGCGCGACATCTGCTGCAGCAGCGCTCGGTCGTGGCTGATGACCAGTAAACCTTTAGGCCACAGGCGCAGTTGCTCCATCAACGCCTCACGGCTGGGACCATCGAGAGGGTGGGTGGGCTCGTCAAGGATCAGCAAATCCGGTTCCGCCAGCCAAGCGCCCAATAAGGCCACGCGCATGGCCTCACCGCCGCTCAACTCAGTGGCTGGCCGATCAAGCGCCAACTGCCCAAGGCCGTGGGCCTGCAGCAGCGTCTGCAACCGTTGGCAAATGTCCCAGCGCTCGCCGACTGCGTCGAAATCAGCAGGATCGACACTGCCTGCTTCGATGCGCTGCAGTGCGTCAATCACCGGTGCCAGACCCGCAAGGCCAGCTACGGTCAAATCAGGAGGAAGATCAACCTGCTGCGCCAGGTAATGAACCGAGCCGGTGCGCAGACAGCGACCGCCACTGGGTTCGAGCTGTCCTGCGAGCAACCGCGCCAGCAGGCTCTTGCCCACGCCATTGCGGCCAACGAGGCCAGTGGGCTGTTGGTCAAATTGCGCGGTGAGATCGGAGAAGACTTGCCGGCCATCGGGCAAGGCAAGGGAAACGCTTTGCAGTGTCAGGGATGCAATCGTCATACACGTACTCAATGGATGCCACGGAACATTCCCCCTGAAGTCAGGGAGCCTGAAAGCGGGCCGTCGAACAGGACGGCGGCATCAATTGCGCATTGGACGAACACCTCAAAAACGTGAGAACGGGCCAGAGTATGAAACCCTATCGGGATTGGAACAAGCGTCAGGTATCGGGCATTGGCCCGATAACCTCCCGCCCCACTGACGCAGGCCGCGTCTTTCACCGACGCTGCACCTTAAACCGGGACCCGCCGCTCGAGGGGCGGCGCAGGCCCGAGGGTCAAACCGGCGGCAGGTTCGCCAGTATCAGTAGCGCGCCCATCACCGTGATCGCGCCGCCGATACGGGTTGAGATCTGCGCGAACGGCAGCAGTTGCATGCGGTTGGCCGCCGTGAGGATCGCGATGTCGCCGGTGCCGCCCAGACCGCTGTGGCAGCCGTTGACGATGGCGGTTTCGATGGGGTACATGCCCATTTTTCGGGCGATCACCAGCCCTGTGAGCATCAAGGTCAGCACGGTCGTGGCGATGGTCAGCACGTTGCCGATATGGAACGCTGCGGTCAGTTCGCTCCAGTGGGTCACGGCAATCGAGTTGGCGAACAGCAAGGGATAGGTCACGCAGGTGGTGAAGAATTTGAACAGCACCTGCGCCCCCACTTCCAACGGTGCCGGTATGGCGTTGCACAACTTCAGTAGCACCGCTAGAAACAGCATGCACACCGGGCCCGGCAAACCGAACAGCGCATGCAGCAGAACACCGGCCAGATACAGGGTGATCGCGCACATGCCGGCAGCGATCACCTGATTCACGGTCTGGGCATCGAAGCGGGTTAGCGCTTTCTGCGTTTGAGCGGTGTCATCCGCCGGCAGCTCCACCATTTGCAGGCGACCGTTGCCGGTCAGTTGCGGGAAGCGTTTGCCGAGCAGGTCCAGCGCGCCGCAAGCGAGGATAGCGCAGAGGTTGCCCAGCAGGATGATGGGCAGTAACTGCGCGAGAATCTTGCCCGAGTCCATGCCCAGGATTTCGCCATACCCCACCGACAGCGGAATCGCCCCTTCGCCCAGCCCTCCACCCATCACCGGAACAATGACGAAGAACAGCACCTGACGCAGTTCCATTCCGCACAGCAGGCCCACGGCGATGCCGGCAAACAGCGCCAGTACCGAGCCGGCCAGCAGCGGCACGAATATCTTGGCAAAGCCTTTGATGATCAGGTTGCGGTCCATGGTGAAAATGCTGCCCACCACCACCGCCGACACGAACAGGTAAATGAAATTGCTGGATTTGGTGAAGGTCGTCACCGGCGCGATGATGTCCTGCGGCACCCAACCGAGGCTGACCAGGTACGAGGGCAGAAAGGCCGAGACAATGGCCGCCCCACCGATCTTGCCGAAGAACGGCAGGCGCCTGCCGATCTCTGCGCAGGTGGCCCCGCCAAGTCCGATGATCGCAATCATCGTTGGCAAGTCGGCCTTGATCTCTTTACAAAGCAGCAGCCCGGCCACCAGCGCCGCCAAGAGCAGGTAAACCGGCAAAGGAATGAAGCCGATGCGGATGTCCATCAGGCGCCAGAACAGAGCGTTGCGGCCCGCATTCGGCGCAGTCACGGCCGGCTTGGCCAGTGATTCGGCGTTGTGCATGTAAACCTCGTCTTCTTTTATTGTTGTAGGGCAGGTTGCATCACGTGCTGCGTGGGTCAGTGGGGCAGCAGGCCTGCCTGACGAGCCTGCTCGATGATCACGCGAGCGCGCTGCACAAACGGCGCGTCGACCATCTGCCCATCAACCGTGTAAGCACCGACGCCCGCCGCGTCAGCGTCTTTGGCGGCAGCCAGTACACGCTTGGCGCGTTCGATTTCTTCGGCGCCGGGCAGGAAAGCTTCGTTGGCCAGATCGATCTGGGTCGGATGAATACAGGACTTACCGGTAAAGCCCAGGCTGCGAGCGAAACGCGCCTCTTCCCGATAGGCCTCAACGTTCTTGATGGCGGCGAACGCAGCGTCATAGGCAGCGATGTTGGCTTCACCGGCCGCCAGGCGCACGGCCAGTTGAATCTGCCGGATCACGCTGGCTTCGTGGCGGTTGATGCCCAAAGGCTCCAGCAGGTCGGCGAAGCCCAATTGCAGGCCCATGAGCCGCGGGTGAGCGCAGGCAATCTCTGCCGCTCTGCGTAAACCACGCGGCGATTCGATATTGGCGAGGATCCTCACCTTCGCCGCTGCGGGATGCTGGCGTTCGAGGCGCTCCAGATCAGTCACCAGTTGCACGATCTGCTCGGGGCTTTCGACCACGGGCAGATTGATGATGTCCAGGCGACTGCCCACCAGCGCTTCGAGGTCGGCCTGGTAGTGCGCGGTGTCCTGGCCATTGACGCGAACCACGAGGGTCTTTTCGGTGGCAGCCAGGTGGCTTAAAAACGTTGCCAGCTGACGACGCGCAGTCGACTTGGCGCTTTCGGCAACTGCATCCTCCAGATCGAAACTGACGCCGTCGGCGCGTGAAGCCAGGGCCTTTTCGAAAAGTTCAGGGCGGGATCCAGGAACGAACAATTTGCTGCGCATGGCCACTCACTCGATGACGACGCCCGCCCACGGGGCGCTGCAGCGTCGTGCCGGATGACAGGATCGAGCCCATACCCGGCATTGTTCTTGGAAGCCGGACAGGTGTGCCCGGCGGTCTTGAAAGCCAGACCCATATTGCAAAAACATAAAAGCTAACTAAAGTGCGTATTTCTACGTTCAGAATCCAGAATTTTTAGACTATGGACACACGCTACCTCGACAGCTTCCTTCAAGTGGCCCAGCTCGGCTCCACCGCTGCCGCCGCACGCAAACTCAACCTCACTCCCACCGCGGTGGCCCAGCGGATCAAGGCCTTGGAACATGAAATCGGCCAGCCGTTGCTGAGTCGTGCCGGGCGCAACATGCAACTGACCGCTGCGGGTTCGGCACTGCTTGCTCCTGCCAGCGAGCTGCTGGTTCGCACCCGTGAGTTGCGTGCCATTGCCGCGCTCGATACCGTCGCGGGTGAGCTGCGCATTGGCTGCATTACGACCGCTCTGGCCTATCTGGTACCGGATGTGCTGGCGACCCTGATCGCCAACTATGAACATCTGCGGCCCCACGTCGAGCCCGCGTTTTCCACCGATTTGTACCGCAAGGTGCTGTCGGGTGAAACAGACGTGGCCATGATGGTCGCGCCCCAATTCGAGTTGCCCAAGGAGTTCGTCTGGCGTCCGGTACGCGATGAGCCGTTCGTGGTCCTCGCCCCGCCACATCTGGCGGACGAACACCCCCACGAAGTGTTGCGCAGCCAACCGTTCATTCGTTATCACCGCCGTTCGTGGGGTGGGGTGTTGGCGGATCGGTATTTGCTGCAGGCAGGCATCCAGCCTCAGGAGCGTTTCGAGATGGATGCGCTGGATGCCATTGCAGCCATGGTCAAGGGCAAGCTTGGCGTAGCACTGGTACCGCAGTGGCGGCCGATGCACGCGCAATTGGGGGAACTGGCGCAAATCCCTTTACCGGGTGCCGGGCTATATAGACCGATCGGTCTGTTATGGAAACGCAACTCAGCCAAGGAGCGGTTGATCGAAGTCTTCTGCAAGGTGCTGTTCGAACAGCTCAGCCATTCTTAAGTCCATTTTTTATGGATTCTAAAGCTAGCTAAAACGCATTTTATTTCTCCTTCGCGCTCACCAGAATGGTCCCATGTGCTGCATTGGGGCTCGCCTGGTGCTGCCCTGCACAGCGATAACAAGATCGGAGAAATGCCCATGCCTCATCCCGCCCCGCCGCCGTCAGGCCATCCGACCGGGCCGCTTGCCGGTATCACCGTCCTCGACCTCAGCGCTTACATCGCCGGCCCCTACGGCTGCTCGCTGCTGGCCGATCAGGGCGCGACCGTGATCAAGATCGAACCGCCGAGCGGCGACAACCTGCGCAAATACCCGTCGACGCTGGCCAGCGAAAGCCGCGCGTTTCTTGGCGTCAATCGCAGCAAATCCGGCGTGGTGCTGGACCTCAAGTCTCCCGGTGGCCTGGACGCGCTGCTGGCGCTGGTGCACGAGGCGGATGTGCTGGTACATAACTTTCGTCCCGGTGTCCCCCAACGTCTGGGCATCGGTTATGAGCAACTGCGCCAAGTCAACCCACGGCTGATCTACTGCGCGGTCACCGGCTACGGCGATCAGGGTCCGTTGAAAGCCAAGGCCGGTTATGACCAGGTGCTGCAAACCATGACCGGCATGTGCACGGCCCAGAGCAAGGCCGATGGGCCACCGGAGGTGCTCTACGGCTCGGTGGTCGACTATTACGCCGCATCGCTGGTGGCCGGTGGCGTGGCCTCGGCGCTGTTCGAGCGCGAACGCACTGGCCTGGGCCAGGAAGTCGGTGTGTCTCTGCTGCGCAGCGCGCTGGCGATGCAGTCGGCGCGGCTGGTCTGGGCTGACAGCGAACCGCGCGCCCTGGATCGCGACATGCGCTCAGGCGGCATCACCGGGATTCACCCGACCCGCGAAGGTCATCTGTATCTGTCGGCCAATACCCCGCATTTCTGGAAAGCGCTGTGCGAGCTGACCGGCTTGAGTCATCTGGCGACGGACGAGCGCTTCGACAGCGTGCGCAAACGGGCAATCCACCACCACGTCATCGTCCCGCAATTGCACCAGGCGTTGCAGCAGCACAGCGCTCTGGAATGGGAGACGATCTTCGGGGAGGCCGTGCCTTGTGCCGCCGCGCGGCGTGTCGAGGACATGTTCGATTTCCCGCAGTGCGAGGCCGAATCGCTGATCACCGCGTTCGACCATCCGGCGGTCGGTCGCTACCAGGGCTTCACCCGCGCGGTGACCTTCAGCCGCACCCCCGGATCAGCGCCCTTTGCTGCGCCGATGTTCGGCGCCGATTCGGATCGCGTAATGGCCGAGCATGGCTTTACCGAGCAACAAATTGCAAAGCTCAGGGCCGATGGGGCGCTGCTCTGATTTCGTTGATTGCACCTGCCTGACCTGGGGAGTGACGCGTTCGCGAAGAGGCGACACATCCGCGCATATGGTTTGCACGATGGATTGCTTCACCAGTGAATTCGCTTCCTCAGATTGATCCGCGCCGGTCTGGAGTGGGTCAGACCGATTTCCCACAAACACAATAAAAGGGATAACCCCATGCCGAACACCACGTCCGCAGTCCGTCCGCACGGAGGCTCCCGGCCATGAACACCTCCATCACTGCGTCACGCTCTTTGCGCACCCGCTTTACCGACAGCACCATCAGACTGTTCGAACGAACCATTCCGGATCCATTCGTGCTGGCGATTTTCATCACCTTCATCGTCGCCGCCGCATCATGGCTGGTGGCACCGAATGCCTCGTTCGATGCACTGCTGGGTGGTTGGTACAAAGGCTTGTGCAACATCTTCACCTTTGCCCTGCAAATCACTCTGGTGTTGGTGCTCGGCCATGCACTGGCCCATGCGCCGATCGTGCAGCGCTTCTTCACACGTCTCGTGGCTCTGGCGCGCACCCCGGCTCAGGCGGGGGCGATGATCTTCCTCTGCGTGGCGATCACCTCGTTCTTCAACTGGGGATTTGGCCTGGTGCTCAGCGCCCTGCTCGCCCGGGAAATCGCCAAGCGCATGCGCGTGGATTTCGCCTGGATCGTTGCGGCGGGGTTCTCCGGCTGGGTGGTCTGGGCAGGCGGACTGTCCAGCTCCATCGTGCTGGCGCAGACCACGCCGGGCAATCCGATGAACGTCGTCGAGAAACTCACAGGACAGGTGCTTAGTATTGGCGACATGGTCTTCATGCCTTACAACATGGTGCCGACCATCGCCCTGCTGGTGATCATGCCCTTCGTGCTGGCGGCGTTGCGCCCCAGGGATGAAGACGCCGTTTTCCTCGATATGAGCAAGCACCCTGACCCGGAGCCGGCCCAACGGCCGCAGGGCAAGCGCAGCTTTGCGCAATTTTTAGAATACTCGCCGCTGGGCAGCGTTCTCATGGGATTGCTGGGGGTCGCGGTAGTGGGCTGGTCGTTCACCGGCCATTTGCAACTGTCCGGGGTCAACGGCGTGATCGTGAGCATGTTCACCCTGGGCATCATCCTGCACGGCTACCCGCTGGCCTACGCCAATGCAGTCAAGGGTGCAGCCCGCCAAAGCGGCTCGATGATCCTGCAGTACCCGCTGTACGGTGGAATCATGGGCATGATGGAAGCCACCGGTTTGCCAGGGGTTATCGCCAAGGGGTTCGTGGCGATTTCCACCACTCATACCCTGCCGTTCTGGAGCTATGTCTGTTCGCTGTTGGTAACCTTCCTGATTCCCAGTGGAGGCGGTCACTGGGCGGTGCAAGGCCCGTTCGCGATTCCGGCGGCGGTCGAGCTGCATGCATCGCTGTCAGCCACCACCATGGCGGTTGCGATGGGCGAGCAGGTGTCGAACATGATGCAACCGTTTTGGGCAGCTCCCGTGGTCGCCATGGCGGGGGTCGGTGTGCAGCGCGTGCTGGGCTTCACCTTCGTGACGTTCCTGGTGGCAGCCGTGGCCTATGGGTCGGCGTTGTTATGGCTGGTGTGAGGGCAAGCCGCACGCCAGCCCCTTAAAAAGCATGCTGTCATCCCTCCTGGTTGAAACGTGAGATGTATGGACAAGAAGGTCAACCGATGAAAAAACCCGCCTTCAAAGCACCGGCCAACAGTTGCGACGCGCATATCCATATTATCGACCCGCGCTTCGCCCCCGCCGATCCGGCGACAACCACGGCCCACGGCCAATCGATGGACGACTACAGCGGTGTACGCACGCAGCTGGGCCTGCGCCGCGCCGTCATTGTTCAGCCCAAGCATTACGCCACCGACAACCGCTGCACCCTGAACGCCATCGCGCAAATGCGCGGCCAGGCCCGAGGCATTGCGGTGGTCGACACGAGCGTGACCGACAAGGCGTTGATTCGCCTGCATGAGGGTGGCATCCGGGGGCTTCGATTCAGCCTATGGAACGCCGGTAATCAAGTGACCAGCGTCGACATGATCAAGCCGCTGGCCGAGCGCATTGCCGAGTTCGGCTGGCACGTGCAGATCCACATGGCTGCCGGGCAGATACTCGAACAGCAGACCTTGCTGGCAGCTCTGCCGGTGCCCGTGGTGTTCGATCACATGGGCCGTCTGCCGCCAGGCTCCGACGCCAGTCATCCGGCGTTGCGCTTCATGGCGCGACTTATCGATGCCGACAAGGCCTGGGTCAAACTCAGCGGGCCCTATCTCAATACCCTCGAAGGCGCTCCGCGCTACTCCGATGTCCGCAGCCTGGCCAGAAACCTCGTGACCCTGGCGCCGCAGCGCATGGTCTGGGGCAGCGACTGGCCCCACGTCACCGAAGCCCAAAAACCCGATGACGCCGACCTGCTGGACCTGCTGCTCGACTGGGCCGGCAGCGATGCGGCACGCCAGGCCATTCTGGTCGAGAACCCGGCGCAACTATACGGATTCGACGACTGATACCTGAGCACCCGGGTGATGGCCTCTGTTGAATAACCTCATCACCTGATCGACGCCCCGGCCTTGCTCCTGCTCATGCGCCCTGCCGGCGATACACCAATTCAGCGAAATGCCAGCCGTGCACGCCCCAAGCTGCCGCCCTTGAGGCGGCTTTTGATTTTTTCTCATTGCAAAAACCTTCTATTGGACTGCAACCTCCGGGGATTCTTCGGCTCAGACTGTTTCGCGACCGACAAAATCGCGCATCATGGCCGCAGTCAGCTCAAGGGAGATCTTCATGCGTTTCACATCATTCATACGTCTTGGCGCCTGCTCATGGCTGCTGATGTCGATCGGGACGGCGCTGGCCAGCGAAGAAACGCAGTTGATCCAGTCCATCAATACCTATCGCAGTCAGGCGCAACCCTGTGCCAACGTGGTGTCCCAGGAGCTCCCTCCGCTGAACACCGATCCGCGCCTGAATCTTCCGGCCAGCGGCGCCGTGGACCTGCAACCGATGCTGTCCCGCGCTGCTTACCCGATGGTCTCGGTGCAAGCGATCAGCCTGTCCGGCCCGCGGGATGCGGAATCGGCCATGAAGGCGGTTCAGGAAAGTTTCTGTCAGGTCGTGCTCAATCCGCAGTTCGTGGACGTCGGCGTGAGCCGCAATGATCGCGATTGGCGCATCGTCCTGGCGCGGCCCCTGCTGACGGGCGGGTTGGGTAACGCCCAGGCCGAGGGCCAGAAAATGCTCGGCCTGGTCAACGCGGCGCGCAGCGTGCCCCATGAGTGTGGGGGCCAGGCCTATGACCCCGCCTCGCCGTTGCACTGGAACGACAACCTGGCCAGCGCGGCTGAAGGGCACACCCGCTCGATGGCCAACAACAATTACTTCGACCACAAGGGACGCAACGGTGGAACGCCGGGGGACCGTGCGGAAATGGCGGGCTATATCGGGCAGCAGATCGGCGAGAACATCGCCGCCGGGCAGGACAGCGCAAGCAAGGTGGTCGAAGGCTGGCTGGCCAGCCCCGGGCATTGCGCTAACATCATGAACCCGGCGTTTCGTGAACTGGGTGCCGCTTATGCAGTGGACCCGAAAAGCGATGCAGGGATCTACTGGACAGCGATGTTCGGCGTGCAGCAGTAGCGCTGTAATTGGGTTATGGCAGTCACAGGAACGGCAACAACGGCTCGCCGCAACCGGCAGCGCGCAGCCAGGAAGTGCGCGGCTGACGGCCACCCATCGCCGCAGATGTCATCGACTCTTTCCAGTAAGCGCAAACTTTTGGGCACTCCCCGGCGGCCCGGCAGTCTCTTTCATTGACCTATCTCTCGTTTAACCGGAGCTGCCATGATCACTGTCCATCACCTCAATAACTCACGCTCGCAGCGCATTCTGTGGCTGCTCGAAGAGCTCGGCGTGCCCTATGAGATCAAGCGTTACCAGCGCGATCCGAAAACCAACCTGGCGCCGCCTGAACTCAAAGCCATCAACCCGCTGGGCAAATCGCCGGTCATCGAGGACGGTCCTCATGTGCTGATCGAGTCGGGCGCCATTGTCGACTACATTATTCGTCGCCATGGCGAAGGCCGTCTGCAGCCGGACCCTGCTACCGCCACCTATGACGAATACGTGCAATGGCTGCACTTTGCCGAAGGCTCGGCGATGCTGCCGCTGATGCTCAACCTGTACGTGGGCCGATTGGGCGACGCGGGCGCGCCGCTGCACCCACGCATCGAGTCTGAGCTGGCCAATTACCTTGGCTACTTAAACACCGCGCTGGGACTGACGCCTTATTTGCTGGGCGATGAGCTCACCGGTGCAGACGTGCAGATGAGCTTCATTGGCGAATTCGCCAACACCCAAGGGATGTTGCAGCCGTACCCTAACGTTACGGCGTGGGTCGAAAAATTTCAGGCGCGGCCGGCCTATCGGAAGGCAGTGGAAAAAGGCGGAGAGTACGCATTCGCGAAATGATGCCCACTTGCCTTGCGCCGTTGGCAACACTCGGCTCAAGCCTTGTAAGATTTACATTTTTAGCTCAGGCCGTTTGATGAAGGGGGAACCGCTGTGTTCTCCCTTTCATTTCTATGCCGGCCCATCACTCGATCCCGGCATGCTGTTCTCTTCGGTAATCTGCACTGCGACTTCCATCCTGATCGGCGCCAGCGCTTTCGGCACCTTGTTGTACATGACGGTTTGGTCCCGCAGGCAGCGGCAGCGTGCGCTGCAAGACAGCTTCGCGCAGCAACGCTTTCCGACACCGTACGGACCGGTGAGTGGAGCCCTGCTGCGTGTGGTCAAGAGCAGTTGCCAACTCAGCACAGCGGGCAATACGCCAATGGAGCTGTTCTGGTACTGCGTAGGTTCGGTTCCTTGCTACTTTCTCGCCGTAGCGCGGGTAAGAAAAACCAGCTGGCGCGGCACTGAGGTGGCATGGACCCTGCTTACGCTCAGCGAACAGCGCATGCGTGGCGCCTGCCGGGTGATCGCAAAGCAATGGCCTCGGTCTTTGGTTAGCCAGGCACAAGCATCAACGCCAACGCCAACGCCAACGCCTCAGACACTTGCCCGCTCCACGCCAAACGCCGCGATACCTGCTGGGGCTGGGGGCGTTTTTTTGAGTGAACAGCATTACCCTGTGGGAACGAATTCATTGGCGATGCGCCCCGCTCAGACGCCCCCTCCCCTCGAAAGCGACACCCCGTTGACAAGCACCTCTTGCTCATCGAGTCTTGCCCAACCGCATCTGGCAGGAGCACACGATGGCAAGCAAAGAAGAAATCGCGGCATTCATCACCGATGAGTTTCCGCAGACCCGGATCGTCGTCGAGCAGGTGGGCGATCAGCGGGCAAGGGTTTCGCAGGTGGTTGATCACTCGGACCTGCGCCCTGGCGGTACGGTCTCCGGGCCAACGCTGATGGCGGTGGCCGATGTAGCGCTCTACGTCGCCGTGCTTGGGGTTATTGGCATTGTGCCGCTGACGGTCACCACCTCCCTGACCATCAATTTTCTGCGCAAACCCGAAGCCGGGCGGCGCCTGATTGCCGAGTGTCAGCTGATGAAAGTCGGCAAGACCTTGGCCGTTGGCGAAGTGTCCCTGTATTCCGAAGGCTTGCCTGAGGCGGTGGCCCATGTGGTCGGGACCTACGCCATTGCGCCACACCCGTTGCGCTGAGCGACCGATGCGAACCGGAATTTTTTGTAACACTCAAAAGGGGCATGGCTTCAATAGCCTAAGAGAGTTCACCTAAGCTCAACATCCCCCCCACCCCTACGATGGAACGCTTATGAAACCTTATCTCTGGCTCGGACTGCTGGGCACGCTTTCTCTAGGCAGCGTTTGCGCAACTGCTCAGGCCGCTTCAATCGAGGTTCCGATCAATCTGGTCAGCGCCGAAGGCGCACCGCAGCCCATCGGCCAGGTCACCATCAGTGAAACCGCCTACGGGCTGCTCTTCACGCCAAAGCTCACTTCGTTGCCCGCTGGCGTGCACGGCTTCCACGTGCATGAAAACGGCAGCTGCGACGCTGGCACAAAGGATGGCAAGACAGTCGCAGCGCTGGCCGCTGGCGGGCATTTCGATCCGGCCAAGACCGGCAAGCACCTGGGGCCGTACGCCGATGGTCATCTGGGCGACCTGCCGGCCATTTATGTGACCGCCAAAGGCGAAGCCGATTACCCGGTGCTCGCCCCTCGCTTGAAAAAGATTTCGGAAATCAAAAGCCACGCGCTGATGATTCACGCCGGCGGCGATAATCACGCCGACATGCCGATGCCATTAGGGGGTGGCGGTGACCGTATGGCGTGCGGCGTGATCTGATCGGAAAGTCACCGGTGATCGCCTCTGCGGCGTCACCGGTTGTTGTCTGGATGCCGCTGCCGATTTTCAGGCACTCGGACATCGCTGAAAGCCAAACTTCCCCAACCTCAACGTAGGCCGATCAACCCCACAACGTGCGGCCAAAGAAGGTCAGTGTGCGATCCCACGCCAATTGCGCCCACACCGGATCGTATTGAGTACCGGCGATCCGACCGGGGCCGACAGCGGTTTCGTTGGTGAACGCGTGGTGCGCCAGGTACCGGTGGAACTCGATGTCCACTGCGCCTTCGCCCAGTTTTTCTTCCAGCTTGTCGACGTTTTCAATTGGAAAGAACTCGTCCTGGGTTGCCCAGTGTGCCTGCACCGGCACCTTGATCGCCTTGGGATCGAGGTATTCGAGCGGCGGCATGCCATAGAACGCCACGCCAGCCGATAGTTCGGGGATGAAGTTCAGCGCCAGCAGCGTCAGTGCGCCGCCCATACAGAACCCTGTGACGCCGACCTTTTGCGTATGCCCTTTGAGGTACTGCACAGCGCCGCGAATGTCCTGGGTCGCGGCGTCGGCAAAGTCGAGTTTGTCCATCAGGTGATGGGCCTCTTCCTCTTCGACGGTCGTCTCGCCGCGATACAGGTCCGGCACCAAAGCCAGGTAACCGACCGCTGCCAGACGATCGGCCACACCGCGAATCTGGTCGTTGAGCCCCCACCACTCCTGAATCACCACGATGGCCGGCGCGCCTTCGGCCTTCACCGGGCTTGCCAGATAACCACTGACGTCTTTGCCGTCCGGGCGTTGGTAAGTGATGGTTTTGCCTGCCGCTGGTTGCGCTTTCGATTGAGTCACGTTGGTCTCCCACGCATTAAAAAATCGGTTCGTGCTGGCCTGCACAGTATGCGGCCAGCTCGGGCCTACCGTTCTACGACAGTTGAACGGTGTTGAAAAGAGCAACGCTCGACAATCTCATTCGCTCAACCGTTTTGCAGATCGGGATTGACCGGCGTGCTGCAAAGGCTGCCGTCTTGAGGTTCGGGCTGCCGGTCCCGATCAACCCCCATCTCGCGCAGTTGTTTGCGCAATGTCAATTCCGAGGGTGCATAGAGAAAGCCAAACGACACGTTGTTGCGTCGGTGTTTGATGGCGTGATGCATAAGGTGGGCGTCATGCAGGCGTCGCAGGTAGCCATTGCGCGGTTTGGGGCTCACGGGCCAGTGGCGATGAACAACGCCGTCGTGGAACAGAACGTAGATCAGGCCAAATGCCGCGACACCTGCGCCGACCCATTGCAACGGGTCATGACCGCTGTTGCCGAGAACGATCAGGGCAACGGCAACAGCGCCCAGCACCAGCAGATAAATGTCGTTGGTTTCGAGCGCGCCGAGATGTTCTTCATGGTGCGAGCGGTGCAGGCACCAGCCCCAGCCATGCATGATGTACTTGTGCGCGAGAAAACCGATCCCCTCCATGGAAATCAGGGTGCAGAGGAAAATCGCAACGTTATAGATCATGAAGTCGGGAACATCGTGTAGGGGTGGTTGCGGGTATCGGGGTGCAGCATACCGGGGCGCAGTGAAAAATCAAAAGTCGCTGTTCCCATGGACACCGGGATTGCTTGGTTGCAAAGCCATCACTGGGGTATTGAAGGTGAATCTGCACGGACTGGCCAGGCTCACTGCCACAAGGGCCGTGGCGTTCATGAAGCAGTGACGGCAAGGGCACATGCCAAGGATTTCACGCACAACGTTTGCTTTCCTGACCGACCGATGTAAAAAATGGCCCCCATGGGTGGGCGTTATCTCGTTCACTGTACTGGTGCCGTCCACTGCTGACGTTTGCCCGGCATCGCTTTCAAGGAATTCAGAATGGCCCCAAGACATGTCATCAATGCTTCGGTTAGCCCAAAAGGCAGCCTGGAGACGCTGTCGCAACGTGAAGTACAACAGCTCAGCGCTGCAGGCTCCGGCAGCATCTATACGCTTTTTCGCCAGTGCGCCCTGGCCATCCTCAACACCGGCGCCCATGTCGACAACGCCAAGACCATTCTCGAGGCCTATCAGGACTTCGAAGTGCGCATCCATCAGCAGGACCGGGGCGTACGCCTGGAGCTGTTGAACGCGCCAGCTGACGCCTTCGTCGACGGCGAAATGATCGCCAGCACCCGGGAAATGCTGTTCAGCGCCCTGCGTGACATCGTCTACACCGAAAGCGAACTGGACAGCCAGCGCATCGACCTTAGCTCGTCCCAGGGCATTACCGACTACGTCTTTCACCTGTTGCGCAACGCCCGCACTCTGCGGCCCGGCGTGGAACCGAAGATGGTGGTGTGCTGGGGTGGCCATTCGATCAACACCGAAGAATACAAATACACCAAGAAAGTCGGCCACGAACTGGGCCTGCGCAAGCTGGACATCTGCACCGGTTGCGGACCGGGCGTGATGAAGGGGCCGATGAAAGGTGCCACCATCGCCCACGCCAAGCAGCGTATTACAGGGGGGCGTTATCTGGGCCTGACCGAGCCGGGGATCATCGCTGCCGAAGCGCCGAACCCGATCGTCAACGAGCTGGTGATCCTGCCGGACATCGAGAAGCGTCTTGAAGCCTTCGTCAGGGTCGGCCACGGCATCATCATCTTCCCGGGCGGCGCCGGTACGGCCGAGGAGTTTCTGTACCTGCTCGGCATTCTGATGCACCCGGACAACCAGGAGCTGCCATTTCCGGTGATCCTGACCGGGCCGAAAAGCACGGCACCGTATCTGGAACAACTGCACGCCTTCGTCAGCGCCACTTTGGGCGAAGAGGCGCACAAGCACTACACGATCATTATCGACGACCCCGCCGAAGTGGCGCGGCAGATGACCGAAGGCCTGAGCGCCGTGCGTCAGTTCCGCCGCGAACGTGCCGATGCCTTCCACTTCAACTGGCTGCTGAAGATCGAAGAAAGCTTCCAGCGTCCGTTTGACCCGACCCATGCCAACATGGCCAGCCTGCAACTGCGTCGTGACCTGCCGCCTCACGAACTGGCCGCGAACCTGCGTCGGGCGTTCTCCGGCATCGTCGCCGGTAACGTCAAGGACAAAGGCATCCGGCTGATCGAAGAGCATGGTCCTTACGAGATACATGGCGACGCTGAGGTGATGAAGCCGCTGGACAGGCTGCTTCAGGCCTTCGTCGAGCAGCACCGGATGAAATTACCGGGCGGCGCGGCGTATGTGCCGTGTTACCGAGTGGTTTCCTAAGTTACACACTCGGCAGCCCTGCGTGCAGGCCCGCTGAAACGTAACACCTGAAGGAGCCGGCTTGCTGGTGAACAGCGTCCTGTCAGCAGACCTTTATCTGACATACCGCTGCTCGCCGACACGCCGGCTTCAACAGTTGATCTTCGCTCGCCAACGGAACCTCCATGATCCAGATCCGCCCCATGACCGCCGAAGACTTCGAGGGCTTCTGGCCAACCTTCCAGGCCGTGATTCAAGCTCGGGAGACCTACGCATACGATCCGGGCATGAGCTATGACCAGGCCCTGCACCTGTGGCTGGAGTACCCGCTTCACACCTTGATCGCCGAGGAAGACGGCGTGCTGCTGGGCAGCTATTACCTCAAGGCCAACGCTGCGGGGCCTGGCAGTCACGTCTGCAATTGTGGCTACATGGTTACGCTACAGGCACGTGGCCGCGGCGTGGCGCGGTTGATGTGCGAGCACTCCCAGCAACTGGCGGTGGACAGTGGATTCTCGGCAATGCAGTTCAATTCGGTGGTATCGACCAACGAAGTCGCCGTCGCACTGTGGAACAAGCTCGGTTTCGAGACCGTCGGTCGTCTGCCGCGTGCTTATCGCCATGCCCGTCAGGGTCTGGTCGATTGTCTGGTGATGTACAAATGGCTCGCCGACATGCCCGCCTCGCGCAAAGCGAAAAGCCCGTTGCTGATCGGACGCAAGAATATCGAGTCGGTTATCTCGCGGCCCCGGCGCGCACGGCCAGACTAGAGCCATCGCGCGAATTCAGGGAACCGGATGGGCGTCAGTGCCACTCAAGCGCTAAATCCCTGCATGGACGATTTCTCGTGGACCTTCCCCGTCTTAATCCGGCCACCCGTATCGCCCCTACCTCCCCGACGCTCACCGCCATCACCGGGGGGCCGGCCCAACGGCGACACTCTCGCAAACCAGGCGCCAACGGCTGGCCGCCTCTCAAGACCCTGCGGATCAAGGCAATCGCCGTGTTCCGCACTGCGACCAAGGAGGACTCGCTCGGTCTGCCGTTGCCTTATGTGAGTTTCAAGAGCGGCAGCGCCCTGAGCATCGAACGACTGCGTGGCGAGGTGACGTTCGACTATGGGCTGGATCAGAGCCATCCGAAGAAATTCACCGTCGACGGCGAGCTTGGCGATGCAGCTGATCAGCAAAGCGCCCTGCAGGCTGCACACGATCTGGGCAGCCACGCGGGCGGCGAATTCCGCACTCGCTGACACCGCCCGAAGAATCCATCGACTGAAAGGAATGATCCATGACCTCCCGTGACACCTTGCTCGGCGCGTTGGGTAAGCAACTGAACACCGAGTTGACCCTGGAAAACGGCGTTTGCGCCCTCTTCGATCAGGACAACGAGGTCGCCATCATCGAAATTTCACCCGCAGGCGATGTCGCAGTGCTGCATTGCAAGCTGCCTATGCGGCCGGATCCGGGCATCCATGAGCGACTGCTGCGGTTGAATTTCGACATGGGCGCCCTGCATGGCTGCTGGCTGGCGCTGGATGAGCGCTCCGATGTCCGGCTGTGCGCCCAGGCATCGCTGGAATCGATGGACGAAACGGAGTTCGTGCATTGGGTTCAAGGCTTTGTGCGGCAGACCCGGGAGATGCCGGGCTTGCTGAGGTTGGGTATTGGGGGGCCGGCCAGGCCCATGGCGCAGCGGCCGACGATGCCCGGCTTGTCACGCAGCCTTTGAGTCCGCGTGCCGCGTAGGCCGATGAACAGGGCTATCGACTCTTTCGTGGCGCTTTCAGCCGCTGCGTGGCACTTTCAACACTTGCGGGAATGCCATCTCTCTACGATTCTCTATGCCTCGCCCGACAGATCGTGGACGAGCTCATAAATACGCGCCGCCGAGGCCAGCATGAAAATCGTAGCCGAATTACTAAACCTCAAAGATGAACAGCATCGCGCACCTCACACCGTCGGACCGGATCAGAGGGTCATCGAAGTGATCATCCTGATGGCGGACAAAAACATCGGCGCCGTGCCGGTTGTAAAGGACGGCAAGGTGGTAGGCATCGTCAGTGAGCGAGACTATGTGCGCAAGATGGAGCTTAAGGGACGAGCCTCGGTGGGTACACCGGTCAGCGAGATCATGACCCATGACGTCAGAACCGTGAATTCCCAGCAGACCGTGGATCAGTGCATGAACATCATGACCGATTGTCGTCTGCGTCATTTGCCGGTTGTAGACGATGGTTGCCTGGTGGGCTTGCTGTCGATCGGCGATCTGGTGAAAGAAGCCATTGCCGAACAAAAGCGGTTGATCGAGAAGCTGCAGCAATACATTCGTGGCGAGACGTATTAAGCCACCGGCAGCACTGCTACCTTGCCCGACTACAGAATTGCCGCGGGGCGCCTTCACTGCACCGGCAGGAAATTCAGAAATAACAGGCTCTGCGCATAATTGAGCCCGATGCGTCGGTAGCGCTCATCGAGCATTTGGGTGAGCAGATCCAGCCGCGCCACAATCTTGCCAAACTCGGTGGCGAAACTCAGGTTACTGCCCTCCTCCGAAATTTCGTTGGAGAACAGCATCAGCTCGCCATTGGCGTTTTGCCGCTGGCCCAGAAGCCAGGTGGCCTTTTCGATGTTGCGGGCGGCATTGTTGACGAATCGGGGATTGATCTGGTCGGTCATAAAAAACTCAAAACGTCCGCCATGAGCGGTGACCAGCATGCTGCCGATGGCGTAGATGAACGCGCCCACACGATCACCGAGAAAATCCGGACTCAACGCATAACTCAACGCCGCCAGGTCGCGCCGGTTACCCAGTTGCGCCAGTGGCGTCTGCTGTTCGATGGCATTACGCACGTTGCGTTCGGCAGCCTGAGCGTTGACGAACCCGGATTTGCGCCACTCGGCCGGGTTGCGCAGGTACAGCTTGCTCATCAACAGATACAGGCTTTCCAGATTGTCCTGCATGGTGAGCGTCGCCATGCGATCCACGCTGGTCTGAAAGAACTCCTGAGGCCGGGTTTCGCTGAACTGGGTCGCTACCTCACGTCCGTCCTGCCGGGTGCAGCCCGCCGCACACAGCACAACAATACCTACCGCCAGCCCAACGCTGGCGTTGCGGCACAAAGAAAAAACACACCGGACTGAAACCATTAATTACAAACTTCGACGATCTGGACCCCGCGCGAATCGCGACGTCCCGGCCATGCATAGAGCGGAAAAATGCAAAAAAGTGCGGTGCATGGGTGAAAAGCAGCGTGAAATCACACCTTCGCCACCGCCGACGCAGTGCAGGAGCAGACTTGCCTGACCAACGCGCATCTACCCCAGCACCTCTCACAGATTTGACGCCGCCCCCACCTTTCACCAAGCTAGCCGCCTTCACTTGTTTTCAGGAACACCCCGCGTGATGACCCCAAGCCTGCACTGGCGCCGCTTTCTGTTTTGCCTCGCGCCGTTGATCGCCCTGCTCGCCGCCTGCGACGGCGGCGCCCCGAAGACCAAGCCTTCCGAAGCCACCACCTATGTGAGCGTCGAATGGGACACACTGCCTGCGGTCGACGATGCCGACCTGATCGCTGGCTACAACAGCTGGTTCTCGGCGTGCAAGCGGCTCGCCAAGGACCCGGTATGGGGCTCCACCTGTGCCATGGCCGCACAAGTGCCCCAGCAGCCCGCTGCCGTTCGCGACTTCCTCAAAAGCCAGTTGCAGGTCTATAGCCTGCGTTCCTCCGAACATGGCGCCAACGGCCTGATCACCGGCTATTACGAACCCGTCTATAAAGGCAGCGAGGCACACAACGATCAGCACCCGGTGGCGATCTACGGTGTGCCCGACGATCTGATCATCGTTAATCTGGACAGCATCTACCCGGAACTCAAAGGCAAGCGCCTGCGCGGCCGGCTCGACGGTCGCGTCCTGCGTCCTTACGACGACGCTGCCACCATCAACGAAAAAGGTGCCAACGCCCCGGTCCTGGCCTGGCTGGAAAACCCCATCGACCTGCAATTTCTGCAGATTCAGGGATCCGGGCGCGTGCAACTTGAAAGCGGTCGCCAGTTGCGCATCGCGTATGCCGATCAGAACGGCCACCCCTACAAACCCGTCGGTCGCTGGCTGGTCGAGCAGGGCCAACTGACTAAGGACGAGGTCTCCATGGGGCGCATTCGCGACTGGGCCATCGCCCATCCCGAGCGCGTCCATGAGCTGTTGGGCAGCAACCCCAGTTACGTATTCTTCACCCTGCGCCCGGACAGCGACGAAGGCCCTCGCGGCTCGCTGAACGTGCCATTGACGGCGGGTTACAGCGTGGCTATCGATCGCAAGGTCATTCCGCTGGGCAGCCTGCTGTGGCTGTCCTCGACTCGACCAGACGGTTCGCCGCTGGTGCGCCCGGTGGCCGCCCAGGACACCGGAGGTGCCATCGCAGGCGAAGTGCGCGCCGACATGTTCTGGGGCACAGGCGACGGTGCAGGCGAACTGGCGGGCAATATGAAACAACAGGGGCAAATCTGGATGCTGTGGCCCAAGGGCGCGGCGTTGCCTGATGCCAAATCCAAGGACTGACAGAGCATCAGGCCGATGGTCGCAAACGCTATTGCGCGTCAATATCATTGATGGGGCGTGGCCCGAAGTTTAAGCAATGCTCCTGATCAACATGGCGCGCTCCACCTGAGTGGCACGCGCCATCGTTGGCGATTGCTGCCGGTTTCAAGTTGATATGAAACCGGTTTCAGGTATAACGGAGCGCTTCTTCCCAAATGCGCCGCGCTCATCCCCACATGAATACCTCCTCTGTAACCCCTCACGACTTCAACATGGGCTGGCTGCTCTTCGCTCTGGCCATGGGCGCCTTCGCCATCGGCACCACCGAATTCGCGTCGATGACGCTGTTACCGTTCATTGCAAGCGACTTCCAGAGTACGCAACCACTGGCAGGCCACGCCATCAGCGCCTATGCATTGGGAGTGGTAGTGGGTTCGCCGGTGATCATGGTGCTGGGTGTCAGGTTGCCGCGTCGGGCGCTGTTGGTCGGGCTTGCAGCCTTCATCGGCCTCGCCAATGCACTGAGCGCCGTTGCCCCCTCGCTGCCGTGGCTGGTGTTCTTTCGCTTTCTGAGCGGCTTTCCCCATGGCGCCTACTTTGGCGTGGCCATGCTGCTGGCGGCGTCACTGGTGCCGAAGAACCAGCGAGCCCAAGCGGTTTCCCGAGTGTTCCTGGGCCTGACCATCGCCACCATCGTCGGCGTACCCTTCGCGACCTGGATAGGTCAGACCGTCGGCTGGCGTTGGGGCTTGGGTGTGGTTGCCCTGCTTGCCGCAATTACAGCGCTGCTGATCCGCCTGCTGGCGCCCGCTTCCCCCGCGCAGCCCGATGCCAGCCCGTTACGCGAACTTGACGCGTTACGTTCACGTCAAGTGTGGCTGACGCTGGGAATTGCCGGCATCGGCTTTGGCGGGATTTTCTGCGTCTACACCTATCTGGCGGCGACACTGATCGAGGTCACCCACGCTTCGAGCTTGATGATCCCGGTGGTCATGGCAGTGTTCGGCCTGGGTACCACTGCAGGTAATCTGGTGTGCGGCTGGGCAGCGGATCGGGCAACCATGCGCTCGGCAGGGATTTCGCTTGGGTTCACAGCGTTGGTCCTTGCCGTGTATCCATCGGCTACGAATAACCTGTGGCTGCTGATCCCAGCGGTATTTTTTGTTGGCTGCGGGGTCGGTCTGGCAGCGATTCTGCAGACGCGGTTGATGGACGTGGCGCCCAACGCTCAGTCACTGGCGGGTGCTCTGGTGCAAAGCGCCTTCAACCTGGCCAATGCCATTGGCCCCTGGGTCGGCGGTATGGTCATTTCCGCAGGCCTTGGTCTGCCTGCGGCAGGTTACGCCGCAGCGGGCCTGACATTAGGCGGTTTGGGAATGTGGTACTGGGCAATCACCGACGCACGCGCCACGCATGCGGTCTCCACTGTAGCGACCGGAGACGCTTGATCGTGCCTTGGAATGCCGCATCTGCGGCATCACGCTGTCAACCGTAGACGCCGCAAGCGCGGCGTTATCGGGTTTACTTATCGTCAGCGTCGTCATCCGGGTTTGGAAACAGCGTATCCACCCGATGCCGGTGCACCGAACGCACAGGCGCCATGGCCGCCGATTCGGCAAGCTTGGTTGCCATTTCCCAGTGCCGGGTCTCCTGCCCATCGGGCCTGCCCTCTGTTTCCCAGATCAGCTGCGCCAGTTGACGAACTGCCTCTTCGTCGACACCCATGCAAGGCCCCCTTAGATACTTTTGCAATTCATCGCCCGGGGTCAGATAGACCCCAAGGCCACCTGCTGTGACAACGCTTGGCGAGCCATAAAGCAGCCAATACCGTGGATAAAACACCCGCGCTCCCTCACAACGCTTGTAAGCATTGGAAAGCGAGAATCTTCCCCCTGGTCCCCTGCGCATCGTTGCGATACCACGACGCATTTCGTCTATCCTCAGGGCTGCCTGCGATTGAGCAAAATGCTGACAATCAAGCCAACCCCCGCCGCCGCGCCGACCGCAGCCCACGGATAAGCCCTGACGTAGCCCTTGGCGCCATCGATCGCTCGGGTCAGTGGGGGTTGTTCAACAGCAAACTCTGATGTGGCAAATTCCGCGCCTCTGGAGGCTGCTGCTCTCAACGAGGCGCCCTTCAAAAACCTGTTCAGGCGCTCTCGGGCCTGTGAAGTACGGTCTTCATGCAGTGCGTCACCTGCGGCCAGCAGCGCGTTAGTCTCGTCGATAAACGTGTTGAGCTGCTTACGGGTTTTTTCATACAGATCATCGCTCAGCGTTTCAGCGAAGTTATCGATCATCGTGCTCATGGAGAGTACCGAGTTCTAAGTTGACGAATTGGGTTGACCAAGCCTGGAGGCAATTCGTTCCTGAATTCCGAACAACGGCAGTCACGGCATGGCAAGGCGCGAGAGGGCTCAGCCATTGTGCGTCAAGAGGATTGGCATATGGGCATTGAAGCAACCAATGCCGAACGTGTGCGACGAACTCTCAAGCACCATTTATAAAGATTCGACCGTTAACAGGCGACATCGGATCGGACAACACCGAACACCGCCCTAATCAAAAAGCAGGAACAAAAAACCCGGCGAAATGGCCGGGTTTCTCGATATTACTGCTTAGCAATGCCGTAATTGCCAGTCAAAACTTAGTCTCTACTACCCAAGCGCTTCCCAGAGGGAACAGGGTCGTTGCTGGTACGCGCCGGGTGAAGCGGATCCACGGCAGGATCCGAAAGATCGGGCGAGTCAGGGTCAAAGCCCAACTCATCGCCGACGTCTTTGCCATTGTCCGAAGAAGGATCCGCTTGGCCTTGCGAACGATGATCGAACCCGGTTTCATTATCCGCGTCGCTGTTTACGCCTTTTTGCGAAACATTACCTGGTGCGTCGGGATTCATTTCCATCTCGTTTCTCCAACCTTGTTGCATGGGACATCCATGCACAGGGAATTGGGATACCCCAATAACTGGCGAGTGCCCGAAGATGGACGAATGGTTAGTTGACTCAGGACAACTGATGAGCGTTGGCAGCCGACCTTCACATGAACGAGTGGATTGGGAGATCTGAACCAGGGCTTCCCGAGATACTTAACTTTATCTGAAATAAGCGCGATAACCAGAACAGCACTCAGTCAAGAGCGACAATCTCCGTCTACCGAGGAATGTGGCCGCGGCATGTGTCAGCGCGTTCTGGTCAGCTCGCGAGCAGCGTGCACGCGACTAAAGACATTCCAAGCCCCATCAGGACCGGCTGGTCGTAAATGAGCGCCAGGATGAGAACCGGAGCGCCCACCAGAAACATCGGATCGCGAAGAAACGTAAACGCTTTCAACGCACCTGCTCCTTAACTAAAGGCAGGCAGGATAACACCCTCTGCCAAATATTCGGCGCTCAGGGCGCCCGGAACTTCAGGCGATACTGAGCAGCTTAGCGGGCGGTTTCTCATCTGCCTTGAGAAAAAGGTAATCGCGCCAGGCTCGAAAAGCACGCTGTTGACGCGCGCAAGCGTCCTGCCAACGTTGACCGCCGACCTGCCCAACATGCAAGGCCATCATTTCCTCGGTCGATCGATCAAGTTCATTGAGCAGATCGAGCGCGTTGGGGGGGTCGTAATTTGTGCTTCGCATAAAATCCCAGGTTTTCTACCAGCGTTGAATGGACTGGATAACTGGTAAAACGTGCAGCGGCTCTGACGAACGGCATGCATTCTATAGAAACTCTCGGAAGCGACTCAATGGCTTGCTGATGGTAAAGCGGCCCGGATCTGCACTGACTAACGTTTTCGGCGATTGAGTCCAAAGGATTAGTTGAAGCAAAGACTAGTTAAAGGGGAATTCGGCCAATACCGGAACCATTTCAACGTGCGCTTGTGGTCGTCCATAAAGATAACCCTGCGCATAGTGACAGCCGTTGTCTGCCAACCACGACGGCAGATGTGGCAGATGAAAATCCTCAATGCCTTCGGCAGTCACCTTCATGTTCATACTCCGGGCCATTCCCAAGATGGCTTCTACCATGGGTAAATGGTCTGTTTGCCCAGCCTCGAAGAAAGAACGGTCTATCTTGATCTTGTCAATGGACAACCGAGTCAGGTGATACAAGCCCGAATAGCCAGTGCCGAAATCGTCCAGCGCCACGGTTATGCCATGGGAATTGAGTCTGCTCAGATTTCGCTGCGCCGCTTCCAGATTCCCGACAAGAGCCTCTTCGGTGATTTCTATCTCAAAACGATTAAAGGGGAATTTCTCATGTGTGAGTTGTTCCAAAAGCTGATCAGGAAAAAACTGATCTGCAACCATCGCGGCGCTGATATTCAATGACAGATGCAGATGGCCGTCCCAACTTTTGGCAGCTCGACAGGCTTGCTTGACCAGCGAACGAGTCATTGCGGAAATCAATCCCAGTCGCTCAAGGACCGGAATGAAATCCGCAGGCATGCCAATGCTGCCATCCGGCTTGACCCAGCGCGCGAGAATCTCGAAACCAACGATTTCTTGAGCGGGAAGAATAACAATCGGCTGATAAAAAGGGACGATCTCCTCCCCTTCTAGAGCTTGCCTAAGGGCCACCTCAAGTTCAGATTGAGCTCGGCGCTGACATTCATACTCGCTGTCGTAGAAGCTGAACGTTAATCGTCCGTTGCTCTTTCCCTTATACATGGCTATATCAGCGCAATGTAGAAGGGCTGATGCTTCTTGCGCGTCCAGCCAGGACCGCGAAATGCCAATCGTCGCCCCCAGCCTGCAGAAGCCTTTAGTTTCCGGCAAGGGTTTAGCTAATTTCGACAGAACAGTCTCAGCTATTTCAACCAGTTCGTTCTCTTCTTTATGCGTCAGAAATAATAGACAAAACTCATCACCGCCCAAACGCACGGCCATACCGTCATACAGCCGTGCAATATCCTGAAGCCTGCGGCCGACCTCAATGAGGGTATGGTCGCCTACCGAATGCCCATGCTGGTCATTGATTGCCTTGAAATGGTCAAGGTCAATGAGCATGATCGCTGCTGGATGGTTCCGACCAAGCTGATCGAGTAACGACTCCATGAAAATGCGCCGGTTAATCAAGCCGGTAAGCGAGTCATATTTAGCCAATGCTTCGGTCAGCAGTTGTACACGCTGCAGGCGACGATAGCTGGAGCGCGTATTTGCCACCAGCCGTTTGAGTACCAGAGTAGGCGCAATCAACGAAAGCAAAGAGAATGCAGTAGCAGTCAACACAAACCTCCAGCGTTCCGCGTCCTCGAAGTCGCTGTCGTAAGGCAGATTTAGCCACTGCATTGCCAAGGCTTCAAATTTGAACTCCCAAAGCACGGAAATGCCGATCATCGACAGCAGCGTAAATAACAGGAGCGTGGGCAAACGGCAGGGGTTTTGGTGATGCAAGTCGGTCATGGCAGGCCTCGCAGGGCCAGTGAAATTCAGAGTGATGTCAGACAGCCATCATCTCATAAATGTTCATACCGTTGATCGCAGACCAGTACGCTCTGTCGAATGGCCGACTCACTCGCTCAAACCGCAGTCTGAGCCTGTAACGTCCCAGTCACGGTCACTGGACACCGGCGCGATTGGGAATTGCCAGTCTGGCGGAGGGGATACGGATGGGATCTAAAAGCTGGACAGCGCACGGCACTTAATGGTGTGAATGGCTATGCTCATCACGTCGTCGATAGATCTCGGCATTCACAAGGTAGCGACCATGACGTTTGATTGGCACTCAGGATCTATCACCCGCGAAACACCTCTGGACGATAATTACCGAAATACGCAGAAGGTTAGGCGATTCATGATCTCGCAGTGTGGGGAGGCGTTTAAATTCGACCGGGCGTTCATGGCTTGGATGAAACAGGGAGAAAAACTAACCATGGGCGATGTTGCAGATCATTGGCTTCGCATAAATAAGCGATCCGAATAGAACAAAAACTGATGAACTTGCGTGACTACCGAGCACATCGATTCGCACGTATCGGGATTTGTCCGTGAACTGGCGCTGCGGGCTCAATGTGTTATTGAGTTAAGCAACGCTCGCTACGACCGAGTTCCGCACCAGTCACGTACCAGACCGGTTCAAGCCTTGCGTTGACGGCGTCGGGGAATTAGTAGAGTTCAACGAGCCTGACGCGGTCTTCTGAAGAGAGTGAATCAATTGTGGCAATACGCGGCTCGCCTCTAGAAGCGGACGCGAGTGGTGTGCCCATATCGGCCGCACCCAACAACACCCTGAGTTTCATTTCTTCCTCCACCTTTGTCTTCATTGGCAGGGCCGGTCATCGGCCGGGGCGATTGCACATGAACGATGTGCCATTCGGCACGCGGGTGGCATCCAGATAGTACGGGTCGAAAAATGCCGAATTCGAACAACTTGACGCGGATCAGTACAGAAATCACGCGCATGAAAAAGGCCAATGCTGTGAACATTGGCCCTTATCATTGAAATATATGGTCGGGACGGAGTGATTCGAACACTCGACCCCTAGCACCCCATGCTAGTGCGCTACCGGACTGCGCTACGCCCCGACTAGGCGTGAAACTGTGACTTCTTGCGAAAGCTTCGAGAAATATACCCTAAGCTTTTGAATCAGGGAAGTATTTTGATCAAGGCTGCTATTTACGCAATACCACCAAAACGTCTTCCAGCTCTACGATCATCTGCTTAAGCAATTGCTTGTACTGCAAAGAATCGTCTTTGACCTCATCGCTGGACATGCGCAAACGCGCCCCACCAATAGTGAAACCCTGGTCGTAGAGCAGGGCGCGGATCTGTCGGATCATCAGCACATCCTGCCGCTGATAGTACCGACGGTTTCCGCGGCGCTTGACCGGGTTGAGTTGAGGAAACTCCTGCTCCCAATAACGCAGAACGTGCGGTTTGACCGCACAGAGCTCACTGACCTCACCAATGGTGAAGTAGCGTTTGCCAGGAATAGGCGGCAGCTCGTCGTTATGACCTGGTTCCAGCATATGCCTCAACTCGGGCTTTCAGTTTCTGCCCTGGGCGAAAGGTGACCACACGGCGAGCCGTAATCGGAATTTCTTCCCCTGTTTTGGGATTTCGGCCCGGTCGCTGGCGCTTGTCTCGCAGGTCAAAATTTCCGAAACCGGACAACTTGACCTGCTCGTTATCTTCCAGAGCGTGCCTGATTTCCTCAAAGAACAGCTCAACCAGTTCCTTGGCTTCTCGTTTATTCAGGCCTAGCTCTTCGTACAGACGTTCGGCCATCTCAGCTTTCGTCAGAGCCCCCATACGCTACTTCCTTAACGTGGCGTTTAACCTTTCCTCTAGCGAGGTGAGAATTTGCTGCGTCGAAGCGTTTACCTCATCGTCAGTAAGAGTGCGCGATGGATGTTGCCAGGTCAAGCCAACTGCAAGGCTTTTTCTATGCGGATCAATGCCTTTACCCTGATAAACATCAAATAGCCTGAGGTCTGTCAGCCATTCCCCTGCATTTCCACGAATAACGTCCAGCAACGCCGAGGCCGCAACCTCACGATCCGCCACTATTGCGAGGTCACGGCGGACCTCCGGGAAGCGCGACAATTCGCGGAATTTCGGCAATTGGCCTTTGGCGACATCGGCCAATATCAGCTCAAAAACGAATACCGGACGATCCAGCCCCAAGGTTTTGGAAAGTTCCGGATGCAAAGCACCTATATAACCGACTTCACGACCATCGCGCTCGATGCGAGCAGTCTGGCCCGGATGCAGGGCTGGATGATGTCCGGGTACGAAACGGAAATCTTCCTGCGCGCCAGCGAAGCCCAATATCGCTTCAACGTCCGCTTTGACATCGAAGAAGTCCACCGGATCTCGCCCTTGCGCCCAACCTTCGGGCAAGCGGCTTCCGCAAATCACACCGGCCAGCATAGGCTCTTGCTTCAAATCTTCAAGTTGGCCGACGAATCGCAGCCCGCTTTCGAACAACCGCACACGATCCTGCTGGCGGTTGAGATTGTGCTGCAGGGACTTGACCAGGCCCGGCCACAGCGACGAGCGCATGGCTGCCATGTCAGCGGAAATCGGGTTGGCTAGCAATAGCGGCTCTACACCCGGGCTGAATAGCTCGAACCATTTCTGATCGATGAAGCTGTAGGTGATCGCTTCCTGATAACCGCGCGCGACCAACAAACGTCGCAGCGCAGGCAGATCGCTTTTAGCTTCGGCACTCGCCTGTGGCGCCAGACGCGCTTGCGGATAGCGAACCGGCAAGCGGTTGTAACCGTACAGACGCGCCAATTCTTCGATCAGATCCACTTCAAGGGTGATGTCGAAGCGATGGCTTGGTACCTTGACGCGCCACTGACCAGCCGTTTCCAAGACCACCTGTAGATCCAGCGCGGACAGCAGACGCTCGACTTCGGTGGCATCCATCTGCATGCCGAGCATTTGCTCGATGCGGTCGGCGCGCAGAACAATTGGATTGATCGACGGCAGGAGCTGCTCGTTTACAACTTCGGTAATCGGCCCGGCTTCACCGCCAGTGATTTCCAGCAGCAGCCCCGTGGCACGCTCCATAGCCTCCCGAGCCAGTTGCCAGTCGACACCTCGCTCGTAGCGGTGGGAGGCGTCGGTGTGCAGGCCATAAGAACGGGCTTTGCCAGCAACTGCGATCTGGTCGAAGAAGGCACTTTCCAAGAAGATGTCACGCGTGCTCGCAGCATCGACACCACTATGCTCACCGCCCATCACACCGGCGATGGCCAACGCGCGCTGATGGTCCGCGATGACCAGTGTGTCCGCGCGCAAACTGACTTCCTGACCGTCGAGCAATACCAGCTTTTCGCCCTCCTCGGCCATTCGCACACGAATACCACCGTTGATTTCGGCTAAATCGAAGGCATGCAGAGGCTGACCCAGTTCAAGCATCACATAGTTGGTGATGTCCACGGCTGCATCAATGCTGCGCACGTCAGAACGACGCAGGCGCTCAACCATCCAGAGTGGCGTCGGGCGAGACAGGTCTACATTGCGAATCACACGACCCAGATAGCGTGGGCAAGCAGCCGGAGCCAGCACTTCGACTGGACGAACTTCTTCGTGAACAGCAGGCACCTGAGCCACCTGCGGACGGATAACCGTCGCGTCATATAACGCGCCCACCTCACGGGCAAGACCGGCGACAGACAGGCAGTCACCGCGGTTCGGCGTCAGATCGACTTCGATGCTGGCGTCGTCCAGCTTCAGGTAGGCACGAAAATCCTTGCCAACCGGAGCGTCCAACGGCAGCTCCATCAAGCCGTCGTCACCCTCGCCTACTTGCAGCTCGGCCTGCGAGCACAACATGCCGTTGGACTCCATGCCGCGCAGCTTTGCTTTCTTGATCTTGAAGTCGCCAGGCAACTCGGCACCGATCATGGCGAACGGAATCTTCAGGCCGGGGCGTACGTTCGGCGCGCCACAGACCACCTGAAAAATTTCCGAACCGTTGCTGACCTGACACACACGCAGTTTGTCGGCATCCGGATGCTGTTCGGTGCTCAGTACTTCACCGACCACGACACCGCTGAACACACCAGCGACCGGGGTCACGCTGTCGACCTCCAGCCCGGCCATCGAAAGACGAGCCGCCAGCTCGTCACGGGATACCTGCGGGCTTACCCAGCCGCGCAACCATTGTTCACTGAATTTCATCCTGCTCTCCTAAAAAGTTCGTTACGGGCGACCTAGCGAAATTGCGCGAGGAACCGCAAGTCGTTGTCGAAGAACAGGCGCAAGTCATTGACGCCGTAACGCAGCATGGCCAGACGCTCTGCGCCCATGCCGAAAGCAAAGCCCTGAAACTCTTCCGGATCTATACCGGACATACGCAACACGTTCGGATGAACCATGCCGCAACCCATGACCTCCAGCCAGCCGGTTTGCTTGCAGACACGGCAGCCTTTACCGCTGCACATCACACATTCCATGTCGACTTCAGCGGACGGCTCGGTGAACGGGAAATACGAAGGGCGAAAACGCACTGCCAGTTCTTTTTCAAAGAACACGTGCAGGAACTCTTCGATGGTGCCTTTCAGGTCTGCGAAATTGATATCGCGGTCAACCAGCAGCCCTTCGACCTGGTGAAACATCGGAGAGTGAGTGATATCAGAGTCGCTACGATACACACGGCCTGGACAGACGATGCGAATCGGCGGCTTGGTCGATTCCATGGTGCGGACCTGTACCGGCGAGGTATGGGTGCGCAACAACATGTTCGCGTTGAAGTAGAAGGTGTCGTGCATCGACCGGGCCGGGTGATGGCCTGGGATGTTGAGCGCTTCGAAGTTGTGGTAATCGTCTTCCACCTCAGGGCCTTCGGCGATGCCGTAACCGATATGGGTGAAAAATTGTTCGATACGTTCCAGAGTCCGTGTAACAGGATGCAGGCCGCCCGTGATCTGGCCACGGCCAGAAAGGGTTACATCAATCGATTCGGCGGCGAGTCTGGCGGCAAGGTCCGCTTGCTCGAACGACGCCTTGCGCGCATTGAGAACGTCTGTAACACGCTCCTTGGCAACGTTGATCAGCGCGCCGACCTGCGGACGCTCTTCAGCAGGCAAGCTCCCCAGGGTCTTCATCACCTGAGTCAACTCGCCTTTTTTGCCGAGGTAGTGAACCCGGATTTGCTCCAGGGCATTGATATCTTCGGCGCTTTGCACAGCCTCAAGTGCTTGAGAGACCAGCGCGTCCAGGTTTTCCATGTACAGACTCCAGATACAAAATAGGGGAAGAGCTTATAAGGCTCTTCCCCTATTTATGACGTTTAACACCGAACCCCAAACGGAGTCCGGTGACTGCCGGGGACTTAGGCCAAAGTGGCTTTAGCTTTCTCGACAATCGCAGCAAACGCCGCTTTTTCGTTCACTGCCAGATCAGCCAGAACCTTGCGGTCGATTTCGATCGACGCTTTTTTCAGGCCCGCGATAAAACGGCTGTAGGACAGACCGTTGATACGCGCACCGGCGTTGATACGAGCGATCCACAGAGCGCGGAACTGACGTTTTTTCTGACGACGGTCACGGTAGGCGTATTGGCCAGCCTTGATTACCGCTTGCTTGGCAACACGGAACACGCGTGAACGCGCGCCGTAGTAGCCTTTAGCAAGTTTCAGAATTTTCTTGTGACGCTTACGGGCAATGACGCCACGCTTTACACGAGCCATGAGTTACTTCCTCTATTCTTGATCAAAATTAACGAAGGCGCAGCATGCGCTCGACTTTTGCCACGTCAGACGGATGCAGCAGGCTGCTTCCGCGCAGTTGACGCTTACGCTTGGTCGACATTTTGGTCAGAATGTGGCTCTTGAAAGCGTGCTTGTGCTTGATGCCATTCGCGGTCTTCAGAAACCGCTTAGCTGCACCACTTTTAGTCTTCATTTTTGGCATGTTCGGATACTCCGCATTCAGTTGATAAACATAACCGCAAGGCCTGCCGTGCCCTGGTGGTTATTTCTTCTTTTTCGGGGCGATGACCATGATCAGCTGGCGTCCTTCCATCTTAGGATGCTGTTCGACGGCGCCGTATTCGAGCAGGTCACCCTCAACCCGCTTCAACAGCTCCATACCCAGCTCCTGGTGGGCCATCTCACGACCGCGGAATCTCAACGACACCTTGGCCCTGTCCCCGTCACTCAGGAAACGTACCAGGTTGCGTAGTTTTACCTGGTAATCCCCTTCCTCCGTCCCTGGACGAAACTTGATTTCTTTGACCTGAATCTGCTTCTGGTTCTTTTTGGCTGCGGCAACCTGCTTCTTCTTCTCGAAGATCGATTTGCCGTAGTCCATCAACTTGCAGACAGGCGGTGCAGCGTCGGCGGAAATTTCCACCAAATCGAGCTTGGCCTCTTCAGCCTTAAGAAGCGCGTCTTCAATTGACACAATCCCAAGCTGCTCGCCTTCAGCCCCAATTAACCGAACCTCGCGGGCCGAGATATTCTCGTTGATCGGGGCCTTCGGTGCAGCTCGTTTATCTTGTCTCATTTCACGCTTAATAATAATTACTCCGAATCTTGGCGACCACGCCGGGAAACCGCTTGTGCAAGGAACTCCGAGAATTGGGCGACCGGCATTGAGCCAAGGTCTGCACCTTCACGGGTACGCACAGCGACAGTTTGCGTTTCAACCTCCCGATCTCCAATAACGAGGAGATAAGGAACCTTGAGCAACGTATGCTCGCGGATTTTAAAGCCGATCTTTTCATTTCTCAAGTCGGACTTGGCACGAAACCCGCTTTCAAGCAGTATTTTTTCCACTTCAAGGGAAAAATCTGCCTGTTTATCAGTGATATTCATGATCACTGCCTGAGTTGGAGCCAGCCACGCAGGGAACGCGCCTTCATAGTGCTCGATCAGAATACCGATGAAGCGCTCGAAGGAGCCGAGGATCGCGCGATGCAACATGACTGGATGCTTACGTCCGTTATCTTCGGAAACGAATTCAGCACCCAGACGGATTGGCAGGTTGAAATCGAGTTGCAATGTACCGCATTGCCACACGCGACCCAAGCAATCCTTGAGAGAAAATTCGATTTTCGGGCCGTAGAAAGCCCCTTCACCCGGCTGCAAGTCATATGGCAGACCCGCGCTGTCCAGCGCCGCTGCAAGGGCGGACTCTGCGCGATCCCATAATTCATCGGCGCCTACACGCTTTTCAGGACGAGTAGACAGCTTCATTTCGATGTCTTTGAAGCCGAAGTCGGCGTAGACATCCATGGTCAACTTGATAAATGCCGCAGATTCAGCCTGCATCTGCTCTTCGGTGCAGAAGATATGGGCATCGTCCTGAGTGAACGCACGTACGCGCATGATGCCGTGCAGTGCACCCGACGGCTCATTACGATGACAGGCACCGAATTCGGCCAGACGCATCGGCAGCTCACGGTAGCTCTTCAGACCCTGGTTGAACACTTGCACGTGGCAAGGGCAGTTCATGGGCTTGATGGCGTAGTCGCGGCTTTCCGACTCGGTCGTGAACATGTTTTCAGCGTAATTGGCCCAGTGCCCGGACTTCTCCCAAAGGGAGCGATCAACCACTTGCGGGGTCTTGATCTCCAGATAACCGTTCTCACGCTGAGTCTTGCGCATGTATTGCTCAAGGACTTGATACAGGGTCCAGCCATTCGGGTGCCAGAACACCATGCCCGGCGCTTCTTCCTGGGTATGGAACAGACCGAGACGTTTGCCGATCTTGCGATGATCACGTTTTTCGGCTTCTTCGATGCGCTGGATGTATGCCGCCAGCTGCTTCTTGTCAGCCCATGCAGTCCCATACACACGTTGCAGTTGTTCGTTTTTAGCATCGCCGCGCCAGTATGCACCGGACAGTTTGGTCAGCTTGAACGACTTGAGGAAACGAGTGTTCGGCACGTGCGGGCCGCGGCACATGTCGACGTATTCTTCGTGATAGTAGAGGCCCATGGCTTTTTCGTCAGGCATGTCGTCGACCAGACGGAGCTTGTAATCCTCGCCACGCGCCTTGAACACTTCGATTACTTCGGCACGCGGAGTGACTTTCTTGATGACGTCGTAATCTTTTTCGATCAGCTGCTGCATCCGCTGTTCGATAGCAGACAGGTCATCGGGGGTAAATGGGCGTTCGTAGGCAATGTCGTAATAAAAGCCATCGTCGATCACCGGCCCGATAACCATTTTCGCGGTCGGGTACAGCTGTTTGACGGCATGGCCGACCAGATGCGCACAGGAGTGACGAATGATCTCCACGCCTTCCTGATCTTTCGGGGTGATGATTTGCAGGCTCACGTCGGCGTCAATGATGTCACTGGCATCAACCAGTTGACCGTTGACCTTGCCGGCAACAGTGGCCTTGGCCAGACCTGCGCCAATGGACGCGGCGACTTCGGCTACGGAAACCGGGTGATCGAAAGAACGTTGACTGCCGTCGGGAAGAGTAATAGTTGGCATGGCGCCTCCTCTCCTAGTGGTGACCCCTACCAAAGGTCACGTGGGTGGGATAGAGCCAGTACGCGATTCGTCGGTATACCTGCCTCACAGTGGCAGGAGCCCAAAGGCCAACCATTTGATCGAACCGGAGTGACTGGAATGTACAAAATCGACAGGCATGCGATAAAAAAGCCTATCTGCAGGACGCGCATCCTAGCACAGCCCGAATGCTCTACGTCAGGGCCAGTGCAGGGGATCACCAAATTTGCCGACAATCACTGTAAGGATCGTTCTGAACTGACGGCGCCATCTCGCTGTCGTTAGACTATCCGGGACTTGCATTCAAGGCCCGCCAGTTCCGGGCCTAACAGACAGCATGGATTACCACGAAGGTTTTATGCGTAGCCGCACTCCTCGCACCGCTGGCACTGGCACCTCCATTCAGCGCTCACGCCGCGATGAATGCAAAGACCAGGTCTACGTACATGAGTGAATGTACAGCCGCGGCAACCCAGAATAGTCACTCAATGAGTGCCAGCGCCGTCAAGGCCTAATGCGAATGCGGTGCGCAGCAAATCAATAAAAGTTTTAGTGATAGGGAAATCGTCTCACTCGATGACAAAACGACGCCTCCAAGCGCCGAAATGACGTCTCGCTTACAAAAGCGGTAGGAGAAAATACCTGAAAGACAAAAAATAAAAAATTTACAATAGACCGCTTGCACATGGAGCACGGGTAATGTGCAAGTGGCCGCAACTTCGACTGAAATCCCCGTATCTCGCGGACCTTAGCCGCATTTGAACATGTATCGGAATATCCGGGGCGCCGCATTGGACGGGCAAGCCGATCAAGTTGGCTGCAAATATTTGCGGTATTGGCGCAAAGTTCTTACCGAAAAAGTCCAGCATTCACACAATTCGACTATGATAGCCCTCGTGTGCCCAGTTGGCCTGAGCAGCACAGCACTACTGAAAATTATGTTTCTGGAGATACACCATGTCTAATCGCCAAACCGGCACCGTAAAATGGTTCAACGATGAAAAAGGCTTCGGCTTTATCACTCCACAAGGTGGCGGTGACGACCTGTTCGTACACTTCAAGGCTATCGAATCCGACGGTTTCAAAAGCCTGAAAGAAGGCCAGACTGTCTCTTTCGTGGCTGAGAAAGGCCAGAAGGGCATGCAAGCCGCTCAGGTTCGCGCGGAGTAATCCAAGCGTGCTAAAAAAACCCCGTCGCTGACGGGGTTTTTTATGCGTGCGGAAAAGTGATCAGCCGCAGTTGACGCGATTGACTGTCGCAGTCTGATCGGTATTCAGATTCAGCCGATCAGACCGGTATTCGAACGTCACCATGTCATCGGGCCCAAGCACCCTTGCGGTTTGCGCGCCTGCCTTGATTCGAGCCTGCTCCAGCAATGCGGGTGAAGCTGGCTTGCCAATTGCGAATTGAGCAGCGGCGGCATCACAACGGGAGTAGCCGGCATCAGAAGCCGACTCCTCGGCTGGCTTTGAGGTTCCGGACGTGCTGCTGCAACCGGCCAGCACCGCTGCGGCCAGGATCAATCCCGATGATGCGTATTTCCAGGGCATACAAACTCCTTACGTTTAACGTGAACCGAAACTCTGCGACACCGCAGAAAACGCTTGGTTTCGCAGGCTGTGCCTGCAAGTCGGCTGCAGACAAGGCCGAGTCTGCCCGAGCACGGCGCAGTGATGGCATTCAAATCGTCACAAAACGTTTGGTATTGTATTTATCGTGGCTGCAATTGACTTCACTCGTTACTCGAACGGGGCGCTGAGCAACGCTTGAGTGAGGGCTATTTCAAACGTGCGAGACGCTCGGTCAGCAGATTGAAAAACCCTTGAGCATCGCCGTTTTCAACCCAGAACACGTTTTTCGGCTGGCTCATGGTGTCGTACCAATCGGCAATGGTCTGACCAAACCCGGGCCCTTCGCGGTTATCGACTACCACGTTGATCAGCTTGCCGCTGAAAAGCTCCGGTTTCAGGAGCCAGGCAATGACGCTGGCGTCATGAACGGGCCCGCCCGGCAAACCGTAATGCACCATATCGGCCTTGACGTACTCGTTCAGAATGCTGCTGACCAGCTTGCCAGCCTCATTGTTCAGCCCCTCGATCTGCTTGATCCGCTGATCGCTGGTAAGGATTTTGTGCGTCACGTCCAGCGGTACGTAAGTCAGCTTGACCCCGCTGGCGAGGACTACCTTAGCGGCGTCGGGATCGGCATAGAGGTTGAATTCGGCGACTGGGGTGATGTTGCCCCCGTTGAAATGCGCGCCACCCATGACCACCACTTCCTTGATGCCCTGGGTGATTTCCGGGGCCTGAATCAGTGCCAGCGCCAGGTTGGTCTGTGGTCCCAGCATGGCAATGGTGATGCTGTGGGGCGCGGCCCTGCCCAGCGTATCAATCAGGTACTGCACCGCGTTGCCTTTAGCGAGGGGGTTCTTCGGTTCGTGCACCTGAACGCCGGGCAGACCCTCTTTGCCGTGAATGTTTTCAGCGTAGATCGGCGTGCGTACCAAAGGCTTTCCTGCCCCGGCGTACACCGGCACCTCTTCACGGCCAGCCCATTCGCGGGCAAGACGCGCGTTACGCGACGTTTTGTCAATTCGGACGTTACCGGCGACAGTCGTGATGGCCATCACATTCAGTTCCTGCGGTGACGCCAGTGCCAGCAGCAGCGCTACCACGTCATCCGCGCCGGGATCAGTATCGATGATCAGGTCACGCTTTTCGGCTGCCTGCACCGCAACAGTGGAAAAAATAGCCAAGAGTGCAACGCTCCGGATCAATTGAGAGACGAAGTGACGGCAGATTTGCATTGAAAACTCCCTGTTCAATCAGTAATGGAATGCTTCGAAGCACTCAGAAGACGACGCCCGCCACCAGGGCGATGTTTGTGTATGGCTGACACTCACCGGTGCGCACGATTGCCCGGGCGCGACAGCTCTTTTGTTTCAATGCTTCATGGCTGAGCAGATGCTGCTTGCCCAGAAGCCCGGCTGCGTTGAGCTCATTGAGCACAATCAGTGCCGGAGGCTGCTTCTCGTGCATTTCATCGGCGATAATATGGCTTTCGACCTGCATCTCTGCCAGCACCGTATTCAGCACGCTGACGAAGTCCGGAATACCATGGGTTACAGCCAGGTCGATGAGCTCCACGCCAGGAGGGACCGGCATCCCGGCGTCAACGATCATGAGCACGTCGCCATGCCCCAGGGAGGCGACAACGCGTGACAATGCGATATTGAGCAGCGGAGTTTTTTTCATGACGGATAGCCCTGAACTTCGTTGACGGTCGGAATGGAAGGCTGAGCACCGGAACGCGTGACGGACAATGCCGCCGCAATCTGTCCGAAAAGTATGGCTTCGGCCTCGGACTTACCGTCGGCCAACGCAGCCGCGAAGCCACCGACGAAGGTGTCGCCCGCAGCGGTGGTATCCACCGCTTTAACCTTGGGCGCCGGAAAATGCTGGGAATGGGCATGAGTCGCGAACAATGCGCCCTGCTCGCCCAGCGTCACGATCACTTTGCGTACCCCCGAGGCCATCAGCGCGGTAGCCGCAGCATCGGCGCCGGCTACGCTATCGACAGGCAAACCGGTCAACGCGCTGGCCTCACTCTCGTTAGGAATCAGGTAGTCGATCCAGCCGTACCAATGCGCTGGCAATGGTCCACTGGCCGGAGCCGGATTGAGGATGACCGTCTTGCCTAGCTCGTGTCCGCGCTTGAGTACGTGCTCGACAGTTGCCATCGGCACCTCAAGCTGGCAGATGATCACTTCAGCGAGGCTCAACAGACTGTCGAAGCCGTCGACCACTTGCGCCGTGACCTGACCATTACCGCCGGCGACGATGACGATAGCGTTCTGGCTGCTGTCATCGACGACGATCAGCGCTACCCCTGTGGACTCACCGGCAACGCTAGCCACGGCCTGACAGTCGATGCCTTCGGCCTGCAGCGCCGCGCGCAATTGTTCGCCGTAGGCGTCATCGCCCACACAGCCGATCATTGCCACGCTGGCGCCCAGACGTGCCGCTGCGACAGCCTGATTGGCCCCCTTGCCACCGGGCACGGTGACAAACGAATGACCGGCCAGGGTTTCGCCTGCGCGTGGCAAGCGAGGCGCACGCGTGACCAGATCCATGTTGAGACTGCCCACTATCACTACTTTTGCATGCATGACGTCTTTACTCTTCAGGCCGGGCCCCTTCGGCCCGGTTCAGCGAAACTCATTGAACGCTTTGGTGGGAGGCGCCGTGGATTCGCGCAACACGATGCTCGGCGCAACGATCAACCGCTGCACCGGACTGTCGCCCGGTGTCGAAATGCGCCGAAGCAAGACTTCAGCCGCGCGCTCACCCAGTTGCAGTATCGATTGCCCGACCGTCGTCAGCGCCGGGTACACATATTGACTCATCTGGATGTCATCGAAGCCAATGACTGAAAGATCAGCAGGCACGCGTACATTTCGCTCCGCAGCGGCCCGCAACACGCCGATGCCAATCATGTCATTGGCAGCGAATATCGCGCTCGGGCGATCACCGTCAAGCAATTTGCCTGCAGCCTGGTGCCCACTGGGCCCCGTGAAATCGCTATCAACCACCCAGCTATCAGGGACCTCGATGCCAGCCTCCTGCATCGCCCGGCGATAACCTGTCAGCCGCATACGTGCGACGCTGGTCTGAGCCGGCCCGCAAATACAGGCGATATGGCGATGCCCCAGTTCCAGCAAATGCGAAGTGGCCAGGTAGGCCCCCAACTCATGATCGATCCGCACCAGATCGGCAGTGATTTGCTCCAGATCCCGATCAACGATGACCATAGGTGTGCGCACCGCAGACAAGCTGTCGACCAGACTGTCGCCCCCGCCCACGGATGATACGATCAGACCATCCACACGCTTTTCCAGCAGCACCCGCAGATAATTGCGCTGCTTGTCCGGGTTGTCGTCCGAATTGCAGAGAATCACGCAGAAACCGTTGCGCTCGCAGTAGTCTTCAATCCCTCTGGCCAGCTCGGCGAAATACGGATTGATGCCATTGGGAATCAACAGCCCGATGGTGGCTGTCGACTTGGCCTTCAGCGAGCGCGCCACAGCACTGGGCACATAATCCAGCTGTGCGATGGCGGCCTCGACTTTCTTGCGGACCTCGTCACTCACCGGCCGTGTTCTATTCAGAACATGGGATACGGTGGTGTAGGAAATGCCCGCAATTGCCGCGACATCTTTGATAGTGGCCATTTCAGCCGCGCCGCCGTGCACGATGGCTGCGATAGGTGTCGAGCACCACTGCAACGACGATCACTGCGCCGGTGATGATGCGTTTGGTTGGCTCCGTTGCGCCAATCTGCGCAAGACCCGCCGCCAAAACGGAAATGATCAGCACACCGAAAAAAGTGCTGATCACCGAACCGCGCCCACCCATCAGACTGGTCCCACCGATCACAACGGCTGCGATGACTTGCAGTTCAAGCCCCGAACCTGCGTTGGGATCCGCTGCCTCCAGGCGCGAAATCTGGAACAGGGCCGCGACGCCTGCCAGTAATCCCATCAGCGAGAAAACCAGAATCTTGTAGGGTTTTGGATTGATCCCTGCCAGACGTACGGCCTCTTCGTTGGTGCCGATGCCGATCAGGTATCGACCGAAGACTGTCCGGGTGAGGACCGCTTGTGCGACAAAGATCACGATCAATGCGATCACGAACGAGGGCGAGATACCAAATGCGAAGGGATTCGACAACCAGGCGTAAGAGTCACCGATATACGCAGTCCGAGAATCGGTCAGTTGGTACGCCACACCGCGAGCCATCTCCAGCACACCCAATGAGACGATGAATGACGGGATCCGCCACGCTACCGTGATCGAGCCGGTCAACGTGCCCGCAGCGGTCGCGCACGCCATGCCCAGCAACGCAGAGGGCAGCACGCCCCAGCCCCAACCGAGCATTGCAATACTCACTGCGGAAGCTGCCAGCGCCAGCACCGAACCCACCGACAGGTCGATACCACCGATGATCAGAATGAACGTCATACCGACCGCCAGCACCATCAGGTCGGGAATCTGGTTGGCCAGGGTGCTGAAAGTTTCATAGGACAGGAAGTGATCGCTCAGCAGCGAAAACAGCACAATCATCGCCAGCAAGGCGCCTGCGAGGCCAAGATAGGTCCCCAGGCCGAAATAATTGCCGCTGCGTTTGCCCGGTGAAGGCAGCGCGGCAGAAGGAGTCGAAGTTTTCATCAGTCGTTCCTGGGCGCCGCTTCGCAAAGCAGCGCATCACGTTTTTGGTAGCCGGCGAAAGCGGCGGCAAGCAGTTCATCCTGAGTCCAGCTTTCACGCTCGAAGGTGTCTATCAAACGTCCGGCGGAGAGCACGCCGATACGATCACAGATCAGCATCAACTCACGCAGATCACTGGAGACCACCACCAGCGCCCTACCCTGACGGGTCAGTTCACCCAGCAGCGCATAGATATCGAACTTGGCGCCCACATCGATGCCACGGGTCGGTTCGTCAAACAACATCACCTGACAGTCGCGCTCCAGCCAGCGTCCGATAACGACCTTCTGCTGGTTGCCACCTGAGAGTTCGGATACCAACTGCGTGGGGCTTGAGCTGCGGATCCGCATGGCATCCACCTGACGTCTTGCCAGCGACATCTCGGCATTACCGTTGACCACCCCTACGCTGGAGATTGCTTCCATGTTACCGAGGGCAATATTGGCGCTGATCGACTGCGACAGCAGCAGGCCCTCGCCTTTGCGATCCTCGGTGATCAGAGCGATACCGTGGCCGACTGCATCCACCGGCGAGCTTATACGTACCGTCTGCAGCGGTTGGCCAATGGCAACCGTACCGGAATCGGCAATGTCCGCTCCGTAAATCAGACGCAGCAGCTCGGTGCGACCTGCACCTATCAAACCGGAAATACCAAAGATCTCGCCAGCACGCACATCGAACGAGACATCCCGGACCTTGTCGGAGCGGCTCAAGCCCTTGACCGACAAAACGACCGCGCCAATGCTGCGTTCGCCCAGATCAATGTGCTCGCCCAGTTCGCGACCGACCATCAAGGTCACCAGTTGCTCACTGTTGTAATTGGCCATCGCATCGACACACACCAGCTTGCCATCACGCAGTACGGCAATGCGCTGCGCGACCCGGGCAAGCTCTTCCAGGCGATGAGAGATATAAATGATGGAAACGCCACGGTCCTGCAGACGGGTGATCTGCTCGAAGAGCATTTCCACTTCACGAGCGGTCAGCATGGCTGTCGGCTCATCGAGAATCAGAACGTGGCAATCACCGATCAGGTTGCGTGCGATCTCGACCATCTGCTGGTGGCCGATACCCAGTTCCGCGACAAGGGTGTCAGGGTCGATGGCTTCCAGTCCTACCTGAGCCATGGCCTTTATGGAATCCTCACGCAGTTTTTTGCGATTGATGAAACCGGCCCGACTGGGCAGGTTATCGAGGAACAGGTTTTCAGCAACCGACAGGGTTGGCAATAAATTGAGTTCTTGCATGACCATGCGTACACCAAGCTTTTCGGCTTGAGTGCGACTTGCTGGCGTATAAGGCTTCCCTTGAAACTGCATCTGGCCGATGGTGGGTGTCACCAGTCCGCCGATGATTTTGGACAAGGTGCTCTTACCCGCGCCGTTCTCCCCTGTTAGCGCCAACACTTCTCCGCGCATCAGCGTCAGGTCGATGTCGCCGAGAACAGGTTGGGCGTAGGTTTTGCCGATGCCGCTGACAGATAGAACAGCGGCCTGAGCAGACGCTGACATAACGCTCTCCACTCGCCAGCCCGGAGTGCGGGCTGGCGGTATTTACGGGGACTTGAGAAGTCGGGCTTGTTAAGGCTTGGTGACCAGTTCGACGGGGGTTTCGATCACCCCTTCCTTGATGTCGAGCTTTTCACCCTTGACCATCTTCAGCGCGGTATCGATGCCGAATACAGCCTGGCGCGCGGCAAACTGGTCAGCAGTCGCCAGGATGCGACCATCCTTGAGCATCGGCTTGATCGCGTTGATGTTGTCGTAGCCTACGACCTGCACCTTGCCCGCCTTGCCTGCGGCGCGGACAGCCGACACGGCCCCCAGAGCCATGCTGTCGTTGCCGGCCAGCAACGCTTTGAGGTTCGGGTATTCATTGAGCATGGCCGAAGCGACCGCATTGCCTTTGTCGATCTCCCAGTTGCCCGATTGAGTGGAGACAATCTTCATCTGCGCGCCATCCATCGCGTCCTTGAAGCCAGCGGTGCGCTGCTGCGCGTTGGTGGTAGTCGGCACCCCTTCGATGATCCCGACTTCATCACCAGCAGTCAGCTGTTTGGCGAGGTAATCACCCACCAGTTTCGCGCCTTTGCGGTTGTTCGGGCCTACGAAAGGCACTTCGATGCTTTTACCCTTCAGCACTTCGGCATCGAGTTGATTGTCGATATTCACGACCTTGATACCGGCGTCCATAGCCTTCTTGATAACCGAGGCCAGGGCTTTCGAGTCAGCAGGTGCTATGACCAGGGCATCGACTTTTTTCACTATCATCTGGTTGACGATATCGATCTGCGCGGCAGTATCGGACTCGTTCTTAATGCCATTGGAAATCAAGTCGAATTCTGCAGAATGATCTTTCTGATACTCCTTGGCGCCATCTTCCATGGTCAGGAAGAACTCGTTGGCCAAGGACTTCATGACCAGGGCGACAGTAGGCTTCTTCGCGTCGTCAGCGGAGGCAGAAGAGAGAGGCAGGGTTACCGCACTGGCGGCGAGCATGGCAACAGCAAGAAGGCGTGCAGCGAATGGCAGCTTCATGGAATTACTCCGACATTATGATTATTGTATCGGCACCGAATGCGTCCTCAGCCCGTAGGAATGAGCGAATCGCAAACGTTTGCGTAGGCGAAACTATGAGAATCGCCGAGTGATTTGTCAACATCCTGAAGGCGATCACGGATTATTTCAGCACCTGCTTACAAAGCATTAAAATGATCTGCCGCGTCTGCTCCGTGCCGCTGATAACGCTCCTGCGTACCGTCCACGCCACCCATAAGACATCGGGGGCATGGCAGAGGCCGCTTTGAAGCGTTTATTCAAGCCGATCCGTACGATTTATTACACAGTGGCCAAGCCGTCTTTATTCCTCCTTCTTGACGGTAGCCACCTCGTCAGCGCGTACTTTCACGTTTTTTCCAGAGATATCTTCGAACTCGTAAAAGCCGTCCTTGCTCTTGGTCTTCGGTGCATCCTTGGTAATGTATTGGGTGCCGTTCTGCAGCGTCACCACTGTCGCCGTCGAGCATCCAGCCAATGCAGCACATATAACCACAGCAGTGAAAGACAGCCCCAAAACTTTGATATTCATGTCAAGTCCTCTAATTTTTCGAGTTATCGCGAACTGAATCGCCAATAGCGGATCAGATCCACACATTTGATTTTGGTTCGCGACGCCAGTCCGTCCCGTAGAACAGAGACCTGTAGCCTGACACGAATTTGCCTCCCCGGAGTTGCGAAACGTCCTACACTCAAATACTGTATACACATACAGCAGAATAGGATTTTCCTCGTGTCTACTAACGCCGTTTCAGCGCCGGCTTCTTATGATCGTCTGGCCATGCGCATTCAAAAAATCATCAACTCACCCACTGCGCAGAAATCTCGCTCTGCGTTGCTCTTCCGCCTATCGGACGACCCCGAGGATGACTGGAGTCAGCTATTGGAAGAAATCGCCGAAAACGACAACGTGACACTGGCTTGGCGAGATGACGGTGGCGTGCAGGTCTTCTGGACCGTTCCCAAGGACGATTGATCCCCTCTTCAGCATCTCGATGCCTGGTTGATCCAGGCCATGAAACTGTCCTGCCCGGCGATATTCGTAAAATGCCTCGCCTTCGCTTTACTCAGCCCCAAGTTGGAATTCAATGCTTAGATTTATCGCTTCATGCCTGCTGGCCTTCTCCGTGCTGCAGAATGCATCCGCTGACGTCAATATCGGGACCTGGAATCTGGAACACCTTAGCGTGCGTCCAAACAAGGATTTCAAAAGCATCGCGAAAGTTGCGCAGAACGTCGACTTTCTTGCCGTACAAGAGCTTATGAACGAAGACGCCCTGCAAGCCTTGGCCCGTGAACTGACCCGGCAGACCGGCAAACACTGGAGCGCCATGGCTTCTCACGCCGTGGGCCGATCATCGTATAAGGAAATGTACGGTTTCCTCTGGCGTGACGATGTGGTGGCCTACGAAGACGGCGCTGTAACGTACCTTAATCGCGGCGATACTTTCGAGCGGGAGCCTTATTCGGCCCGCTTCAAGTCACTCAAGGATGGCAGTACCTTTGTCGTCGCGACGGTGCATATCCTGTACGGCAAAAATCAGACTGATCGTGCTTCGGAGATCACCGCATTGTCCGGTTACTGGGCATGGTTAAAGGACACCTACCCGGACAATAGCCAGATCATGCTGATGGGCGACTTCAATACGCCGCCCACCTCGCCGGCCTGGGGCAACCTGGACGCCAGTGCAAGACCGCTGATGCTGAGCGGAGCCAGCACGCTGTCGACGTCGGACGGCAAGTTTGCCCATCTTTACGACAACATTTTCGTTGGCAAAAATTCGACGATCAAGGTTAACAAGGTTCAGGTTTTCGAGTACCCGAAATACCTGGGCATGACCCATGCTCAGGGGCGTGAAAGCGTTTCCGACCATGCGCCGATCTTTCTCAACGCCAGTTTTGGCGGTAAAGGCTCTGCTTTAGGATCAACGTCGACGATACCCGCCGCACCCAATTCGATGAAGCCAAATGCAGCCTCTGCACCCAAGACAAGCAACCTGAATGTTGCGATTCGCGGGAATAAGAAAACCATGGTCTACCATCGCCCGGGCTGCCCGTCATACAACGCGGTGTCGGAAAAAAACAGGATCGAATTCGATAGCACTGCGGCAGCCGAAGCCCAGCGTTACCATTTGGCAGGTAACTGCCACTAAGCTCTTCGCAAGCAACGACACGGCGGGCCTCAAAGCCCGCCACATCCCTCCTGCTTATTTACGCGCCAGATCATGTTGGATGCAGCCGTCGTAATAGATCTGTTTCACTGCGGCAGGCTTCAGACGCGAAGGGCTTTTATAGGTCTGTTCGGTAATACCCACTGCCATTTTTTGCATCCAGGGCTGGGCGAATTTCCGCGTCTGGAACTTCTTTCTGGCACTGTAGAGCGTCGTCCCTGACAGCTTGGATTCTTGGGCAGCCTGTGCCACTAACGCTCCCCATTTGCAAACATGCAGGTCGTTTTTACTGATGGCTCGTGCATGCGCAGGGACTGCCGCCACCATCAAAAAAAACGCCACGCCCAGACCCACTCCTCGCATACAGCTCGCCCCGGAATTGATTGAAAGAAAAGGATTTTTCCAGAAAATGTCTCCGTCGCGGGCCATCAGATTGCCCTTTCTTTACAGATATTCTTCATCCGGCTGAATCAGCTCGTCTTCGAACCTGATTCATGGAGTTCCACAGCCTGAATAAAGGCGCCCCCTCACTATTATTGCTTTCCAGGTTAAACGCGCATTTGGCCACGGTATTGGCAGGAGGGCTAGATGTGGCCCAGTTGACTGGCAAACGTACGTGAGATGATAAATCTCCAAACAAACCGGGTATCGAGTGGTCGGTATTTATAAGCAGCGCTCATGTACCAGAAAGCGAGGTAAATATGACCATCGATAACGCGCTTAAAAACGAAGTCTTGACACGTCTGTTGCACGCTCATCCGGCCGGCTTGGGTAAAGAGGTGCTGGATAACTACAGAGGGGAGCATGCAGTTGCAGACACCCTTGAACATTTGCAGACAGCCGGGTTGATACATGACGGGTGCGTTGAAAGCTCGGCCAAAGGCGAGCGCTCACTCAAGTACCCGATCAAGCTCAGCTCTGCCGGAGTGGAGGCGGCAAAACGACTTTGATGAGGGGAAATCGGGATTGACGAAAACCGGTGGGCGTTGATTGAGTGTGATCCTTCACGCGCCTTGTGTTCTTGGTGTTCTCCCCAAATGCTGCACGTCTGATCATCCATGAGCCGGTCAGGCTGCAGCACTACAGGGGAACAGGAAGATTCCTACAAGTTACGTCAGCTTTTCGTCATGCTAACAATTGTGACTTTATTAGTCCGAATGCGGCGTTGCTCAAACTGCCGGATAGTCACCTGTCCCGTCCGGCCATGGGGTCAACAACTCGAACCCGTGATCGGTCACCGCTACCATGTGTTCCCATTGCGCAGATAATGACTGGTCACGAGTCAGCACCGTCCAGCCGTCATCCAGCGTATGAGTGCCAGGTTTCCCGGCGTTGATCATCGGCTCGATGGTGAACACCATCCCGGGCTTGAGCTTCAACCCCTTGCCTTTAGCCCCGTAATGCAACACTTGGGGTTCTTCATGGTATTTACGCCCGATACCATGACCGCAGTACTCACGCACAACGCTGAAACCCTCACGATGAGCCACCGTCTGTATCGCACTACCAATATCACCCAACGTCGCGCCGGGGCGTACCACCCGGATCCCTGCAAGCGTTGCTTCGTAGGTGGTTTCTACCAGGTGGCGCGCCAAAGGACTCACCTCACCCACGTAGTACATGCGACTGGTATCTCCATGCCAGCCATCCTTGATAACTGCGACATCGATATTAACGATGTCGCCCTCCTTGAGGATGTCGTCCGGGGACGGAATACCATGACAGACCACGGTATTGGGCGAAATGCAGGTGGTCTTGGTAAACCCGTGGTAACCGACGTTGGCAGGGATGACTTTCAGCTCATTGACGATGTAATCATTGCAGATGTCGTCCAGCACTTCGGTGCTGATGCCTGATTTCACGTGCTTGGCGATCATCGCCAGAACATCAGCGGCCAGACGCCCGGCGACACGTAATCCGGCCAGATCCGCTTCACTCTTGATGCTAACGCTCATTGCGACACCGCCCTGAAATGCGTTTCCTGCGTGTCGAATTCCTCGGGTTGATCACTCAGCGTATCGCCAGCGACCTCGGCGCGAATGAGCAGCTGGCAGATATCGGAATAGTTAAGGCCGGGGTTGAGTTCAGCGAGCATCCCTACTCGCATCCAATGCTCAGCCTGGGCGTTGATCGATCGACTCAGCGCAGCGCTGGCCGAGCGAATATTGGCGTGCATCTGTTCGGAAATTTTGACCAGTCCCATGACTCACCTCGCTTTGAATATACGAAGCATATACGTTTCATATATTCAGCCGCAAGTCGTCGAATGCCCAGGCTGTAAATGGACCTCAAACCGGAGCATGGGCGTCCACGGCGCATTCAGACAGCGACGTCGCCAATTGTGAGATAGCCTCCCTGTCGTCTTCACTCAAGGCTCGATAATGGGTGATGATCGCCCGTTCTTCGTCGTTCAGGGATTCGGCAGACATTGGCGTTCGCACACCTGAGAGCACATACAGCACATCGACTCCTTTTTTACCCAGCGCTGCCAGATAGTCGGAACGAGGAATCCGCTCGCCGCTTTCGTACTTGCCCTGAGCGTTAGCCTCGACACCGCCGATCGCACCGAACTCCTGTTGCGAGAGGCCCAGGCTTTTGCGTTCTTCCTTCAGGCGAGAACCTATATCTTTCATAACCGAGAGCCTCAAGATTGACTATGTTTAAAGCAAGACCCCATTGGTCGAGGGGAGTTGCGAATCCCCCGACATTTGTTCAAGCTGCGCGCTTTTCGGCCTTTGGAACCACTTATAAACGCCGACAACCCGTATGGGCAGCTCGTCATTTGCGTGGCAACCCGATTTTGTAGTTCGGAGGACCAGACGTGATTCCATTTTTCCTGGGTTGGTGTGCGGTGTCGCTGGCAGGAACCTTTATTGCGGTCGGACTGATCAGCGCAGGCAAGAAGCGTCAGCCCGACGCTGATGGTGCCTTTGCCGTAGAGCCTGTCCCGGTAAGAGCTCCCGGGAAACGTCACCGCTAGGTCTGCAACATGCCTGCTCAATCAACAGGCAGACTCATTCCACTGCGCATTGGGCCTGTTCACCTGAGTAACGTAGTGCGCCCGGCACAAAAGCGACGTCTTCAAGGTGGGTGCTTAACTGACGAACGCCTGCTGCCAGGGCAAGAAAATCCTCGCGTTGCATTTCATTGCCCCAGACATTGCTGAACGATGTTTCTGCAGCCGGAGCGGTGAAAGCCTGGGTGGTTGCAGCTTGGTTGACTTGCATGGTCAATCCCTCTTCACTGGATACTGTTTAAATATACAGTATTTTCTCAGAGAGCCAAACGCAAGCCTCGATACGACGAGTGGTCGTTCCTGCTTAGAGCCTTTTCAGGAATTTGTGACGCTCAACAATGCGCAAGGGACTTAAGCCAGACCCAATCTTGCGCCGAAAGGACAATGCCCTGCTGCAGGGATTTTTCTCGCTGGCGATAACGGCGGTCTCCAGGCATGCGCTGTTGACCGACCCTATACATCTGTCGCACCAGCTCTTCACTGCGTTGAGCAAAAGCCTGCCCGCCGCCCTTGTCCGGGTCGATCACGATGATGGTCTGTCCGGTCCAGGGCGTCTGCGCTCCTGGCCTGGTGGACATATCAAACTCGAACGAGAAATGGCCTCCTGTGAGCGCGGCCGAGAGTAACTCGACCATCATTGAAAGTGCCGAGCCCTTGTAGCCACCAAAAGGCAACAGCGCTCCGCCGTCGAGAATCGCAGCGGGATCCCGGGTAGGCTGACCGGCTCGATCAACGCCCATGCCCGGCGGTAACGTGCGCCCTTCCCTGGCAGCAATCTGCACATCTCCATGGGCAATCGCGCTGGTCGCCATGTCAAAGACGATTGGCTGACCACCGGCCCGTGGTGCGGCAAACGCAATCGGGTTGGTACCGAACAAGGGAGCCTGCGCATCGTGAGGCACCACGCAGGTCATGCTGTTGACCACGCTCAGTGCCACCAGCCCCTCCTGAGCGAAGGGCTCCACGTCAGGCCACAGTGCAGCGAAGTGGTGCGAGTTGCGGATGGCAAGGATGGCAATGCCGGCCGTACGCGCTTTCTCGATCAACAACGCTTTGGCGGCCTGCACGGCTGGCTGGGCAAATCCGCCACCTGCATCAACGCGCACAAAACCTGCGCCCACGTCTTCGACTTGCGGCACCACCCGACCGTCCACCCAACCTGCCGCTAACGAGGATAAGTAGCCCTTGATACGGAAGATGCCGTGACTATGGGATCCGTCACGCTCGGCGCTGGCACAGTTTTGTGCCAACACCGCCGCGACGTTCGCCGAAGTGCCGTGACGCAGGAATATCTGGCGCAGCAATTCGGTCAGATCGCCGAAGGAAATCGTCTGACTATCAACAGGGACGTGTGTTGAAGACATCTTAAACTCCGAAAGATCCCAAATGCCGGACGGGCAGGACGTCAGCTCATGGCATCAGTCCAGGCGCTTTTGAAAGAACAGGCGTTGATGCCCTAGCGGGTAGTCTTCAAGTTGACCGAAAGCCTGATAGCCGTGCTTGCGGTAAAAATCGGGAGCCTGGAAGTCGAAGGTGTCGAGCCAGACACCGATGCAGCCTTTTTTGCGGGCATATTCTTCAGCCATGTCCATCAACTGACTGCCCATGCGCTGCCCGCGCGCCTGCTCTGGGATCACCAGCAATTCGATGAACAGCCAGCAATAGAGAATGCGCCCGTGCAGCCCGCCGATTACCGCCTCAGTGGTCTGGTCGCGGACAAAGAAGGCAAACTTTTCAGACTGTCCATCGCCCGCCCTTGCGGCGTTGTAGGCCTTCAAGGGTTCGAGAATTTCTAAACGCTCGTCTTCGCTGGGGTTGCTTTTGAATTCGATCCGCACAGTCATGCGTCGCTTCCTGCTGACATGGAATAGGAAGGCAAGGTTGTCGGATTCAGCGCGGGGAGTAAAGCGCGATTCAGAGACGGGAGCAGCCGAGCGGCGCTCCCGGTGCGGGGCGAATCAGCGTGATACGCCCGCTCGGATCAGTCTTTCTGATCGCGCAGGACGTTACCGGATGTGCCGTCAATGCGGAACTCATAAGTCAGGCTGTCAGCCTTGCGCCCCTTGCCTTCCCAGTAACCGTCGTTGTCCGCTTCAATCTGATAAATCTGCGTGTAGCCGGACGACTTTGCTTTTTCGATCGCTTTCTCGATAGTGATCCAGCCTGCACCAGGCTTGTCCGCCAACGCGAACGGGGCGGTGGCCAGAGCGGCGGTGGCGAGTACGGCAGCAGTAAGTGTCTTGATCATTTCGGAACTCCATTTTCCCTTTGCGGGCTATATGACATGCAGTTTTTTGGAGTTCGCGAGAAGAAAAATAGTTCAGGCCTGGTTTTGTAACCGGGTGCTGCGGGTCATGCCCTAAATTGATTCAGGATAGGGGCTTCGCGACGCAGGTGAGGTTCGCGCGGCATGTCACGGGAATTACGGCAAGGTCATCCGCCCGTTTCCGCGATCAAGCCGTTACCTCACAGCACCGAAATTGCAGCTGATCAGTGTTTGACCTTGCGCCGCAAAATGCCATTGAGCACCACTACCACGACGGCCACAAAGATGGCGATGTACTGGAACGTTTTCTCATCGAGCACGCCGATATTCTGCAGGTGCGACAGGCCGAGCATGAGAGCCAGCACGCTAAGGGCGATGATGATCGAATAAATCAGACGCTGTTTGTTGGTCATGGCGCAAGTCCTGAAAGCGGGTAGAGATCATTTGCGCGGCGCAAATGCGACCGACATCTTACGCCGTCACAGCCGTCCTGGCACCCACGAGCATTCCCGAGCCGTCTGTACCCATGTGCGGCGAAAAGCCTCGCACGCTAAACCCGGTCACTTCGTCGTGGTTTAATGCGCGCACTTACTTTTCATGTACGAACGTTGCCTGTCGCTCAAAGGAGTTCCCAATGCCCCATGAAGGCAGCCTGTTGCAGGCCGCAGTCGTGTTTCTTCTCGCCGCCGTTCTGACCGTGCCGTTGGCCAAGCGGCTGCAGCTAGGCGCAGTGATCGGTTATCTGATCGCTGGCGTGATCATTGGCCCGTCCGTACTGGGCTTGATTGGTAATCCACAAAGCGTGGCGCACATTTCGGAGCTGGGGGTGGTCCTGCTGCTGTTTATCATCGGTCTTGAGCTGTCACCCAAACGCTTGTGGACTATGCGTAAATCGGTCTTCGGTGTCGGTCTGGCGCAGGTGCTGCTCACCGGGTTCGTTATCGGCACAGTCGCCCTGCTCGGCTTCGACCAACCGCTGAACAGCGCGGTGGTCCTGGGTCTGGGCCTGGCTCTTTCGTCTACCGCATTCGGCCTGCAGAGTCTGGCCGAACGCAAGGAACTCAATGCGCCACACGGCCGACTGGCGTTTGCCATCCTGCTGTTCCAGGACATCGCGGCGATTCCACTGATTGCATTGGTCCCGATGCTGGCCGGCGGCAATCATGAAGCCTCATCCAGCGACTCGTTGCGTCATGGGCTGGAGGTGCTGGGCGGGATCACCGCAGTGGTGGTCGGCGGTCGCTATCTGCTGCGTCCGGTGTTTCGAATCGTCGCAAAAACCAAGCTGCAAGAGGTTTCTACAGCCACCGCCCTCCTGGTCGTCATTGGCACTGCATGGCTGATGGACCTGGTGGGCGTCTCCATGGCACTCGGTGCCTTTCTCGCCGGTCTGCTGCTGGCCGATTCCGAGTATCGCCACGAGTTGGAAGCGCAGATCGAGCCATTCAAGGGCTTGCTGCTGGGGCTGTTTTTCATCAGCGTCGGCATGGGTGCCAATATCGGGCTGCTGTTCAGTTCGCCCTTTACAGTGCTGGCGCTGACCCTGCTGTTGATCGGCTTGAAGTTGCCACTGTTGTTTTTCGTCGGCAGGTTGACCGGCGGCCTTGGCAAACAAAGTGCGCTGCGCCTGGGCCTGGTGCTGGCCGCCGGGGGTGAATTCGCCTTCGTGGTATTCAAGATCGGTCGCGATCAGGGCCTGTTCGATGCGAGCCTTTACGACACGCTGGTGCTGACCATCACGCTGTCGATGGCCCTGACCCCGCCTCTGTTGCTGCTGATGTCACGCTGGCTTACACCCAAGTCGGTGGTCAAGGAAGTGCCCGACGAATACAAGTCCATCGACTCGGACAATCCCCGAGTGGTCATCGCTGGCATGGGCCGTATGGGCCAGATCGTGGCGCGGATCCTACGGGCACAGAACATTCCTTTCATCGCGCTTGACACCTCGGTGGAAACCATCGAGTTCACCCGCAGCTTCGGCAACGTGCCGGTGTTTTACGGTGACCCGTTGCGTCCGGAAATCCTGCGCGCAGCCAAGGTCGATCAGGCCGAGTATTTCGTGATCGCCACCGACGACCCCGACACCAACATCAAGACCGCCGAGCTTGTGCGCAAGTTGTACCCGCACCTGAAGATCATCGCCCGGGCCCGCAACCGGCAGCACGTGCACCGCCTGATGGACCTGGACGCGCAGGCGGTACGGGAAACCTTCTATTCCAGCCTGGAGATGACCCGACGCACCCTGATTGGTCTGGGCTTGAGCGAGACGCAGGCGGCAGCACGGATCAGCCGCTTCAAACGTCATGACGAACAGGTGCTCAGTCGCCAGCATCTGATCTACGATGACGCAGCGAAGGTCATGCAGAATGCGCTGGAAGCCCGAAACGAGCTCGCAGAATTGTTCGAGTCGGACCGGATCGACGAGGAAGCCGAGGAGGCCGCGAAAGGCTGACCGCGCTGCGAAGGACGCCCTGCTATCGGGCAGCCAGTCGCCACACCCGCGCCAGATCCCGCGCGCGATCATGTAACAGGGTAGCGGCGTTGGCGCAGGCTTGCTCCAGCGTCATCGGCCCGCTGCTCAATGCGAACGCAGCGCTGATACCGTGTTCGTAGAGGTCGGCGTAGCCATCGCCCAGTGTCCCGGCCAGCACGATCACCGGCACGCGTTGACGTTGCGCAATCTTCGCCACGCCAAACGGCGTCTTGCCGTGCAGGGTCTGAGCATCGAAACGCCCTTCGCCGGTGATCACCAGATTGGCGCCCTCCAGCGCCTGCGCCAGACCGGTCAGATCCGCGACCACCTCCACACCCGGTCGAAACGTAGCATTCAGATAGGCGCTGGCAGCAAAACCCATTCCCCCTGCCGCGCCACTGCCGGGCTGTTCGCTGTCATCCTTGCCCAGCACACGGGCCGACTGCTCGGCGAAGTGACCCAAGGCAGCGTCCAGCGCCAGCACCTGTTCGGGCGAAGCGCCCTTTTGCGGACCAAAGACATGCGACGCGCCATTCGTCCCGCACAGTGGGTTATTGACGTCAGCCGCCACTTCGAATCGCACCTCTTTCAAGCGAGCGTCCAGCGACCCCAGATCAATGCGCGCAACCTTGCTCAGGGCCAAACCGCCAGGTTCCAGAAGCTGATCGTCGTCGTCGAGAAAACGTGCGCCCAACGCCGAGAGCATCCCGCTGCCAGCGTCGTTGGTGGCGCTGCCACCAATGGCGAGGATGACCCGCTGCGCGCCGGCATCCAGAGCTGCGGTAATCAGCTGGCCCGTGCCGTACGTGGTCGTGACGGTCGCGTCGCGCTGTGCCAGGGTCAGCATTTGCAGGCCGCTGGCCATGGCCATTTCGATGATTGCAGTACGAGAATCGGCAAGCCATCCCCACTGCGCCTGCACAGGTTGCCCGAGCGGGCCGCTGACATCGGTGGTCATCCACTGCCCGCCACAGGCTGCCAGTACCGCTTCGATGGTGCCTTCACCACCGTCGGCCATTGGACACTCAATCAACCGTGCATCAGGCCACACCTCGCGCAGGCCAATGGCGACGGCTTGGGCCACGCCTTGCGCGCTGAGGCTGTCCTTGAAGGAATCCGGGGCAATGACGATTTTCATGGGGTTCTCCTTATCGATTGTTGCGATCTTCGCACGTTCGTCGAAACCTTACGGCTGGCCCCGGCACAGAACCGAGGATGCCTTCGTTGTTCATACGAACAAAAAGCTCGGTTTTGCTCGATGGACGATGGGCTGTATCAAGACAAGTGGCTTCGCGAGAGAGTCGAGATAGCTTGGGCAATGGACTTGCAGCCGGTTGATTCGCTGCGGACGAATGAAGTCGCTCACAACGTCCATTTACGGCGAGGCACGATGAATGCCATTCACCTGGGCACCATTTGCAATCCCACATACAGCCTCAACAGGTCATCGGTTCGATACGGATCACAACCGCTCACCTCGGCGATCTTTTCCAGGCGATAACGCAGGCTGTTGCGGTGTATGCCCAGCGCGTCGGCGCAGGTCTGGCTTTCGCCGCTGTAGTCGAACCAGGCCCGCAGGGTATCGAGCAACTGGCCGTTGCCCTGCAAACGACGGACAGGCTCGGCCACACTGTCGGCCAAACAGTCATGCCGATTGCGCCAGAACAGTACGGCCAGACGATGACTCGCGAGCCGTAATAAGCGGTGTTGCGGCTGAACATGGCGGGCGTAGTCGAGCAAATCTCGCGCCGCTGTACAGGCTTCACGTAACGAAGCCAGGTCTGACGAAGGCTCGACCGTCGCCATCCGCGATACGTGCCAGCGTTGCGCATCGAACTGCTCCAGCAACAAGGCATCATCCCGATCCTTGCCAGTAGCACGGCACCAATAGACCAGACTTGGCTCGCACGACACACACCAGCTGTTGGCGTATCGCCCGTTAAGCCATGTGACCAGTTGCCCGGCATACACCGCATTGGCCGGGAGTTCGATCACTACCGCCTGACGCGATAACTGCGGCTGCAGCCCCAGCTGCTCTGCCTCATCCAGCAAGTGCAGGCCGCCGTCCCCAAGCAACAACCGCGACAGTAGATCCTCGCTGCGCTGGTGCCGCCACTGCTGGTCGGCCTGCTGCCGACGATGCTCCATAAGCATTTCGGCGGTCATCTTCACCAGCTCCGCATACACCCGGACCTGCGCCGGCTCGCCGGTGATGCCCAACACCCCCACCAGTTTGTGATCGAGCATCAACGGCAGGTTAACCCCCGGTCGCACGCCGTCGAGCTGTCTGGCCGTGTGAGAATCAATCTCCACCACCCTGCTGTTGGCCAGCACCAGCTGTGCGCCTTCATGACGGGTGTAAAGCCGCTGCGCCTCGCCGCTACCAATGATGATGCCCATGTAATCCATGACATTTACGTTGCACGGCAATATCGCCATCGCCCGATCAACGATGTCCTGGGCCAGGGCTTGATCAAGGATGAACATGAAGCGTTACCGGTAAGCGAAGCCGTTGAGGGTTCATACACATCACGAATTGTTTTTATGAGTGGTGGGAGTCTGCCTGATTTATACGTTTAGTTCCTGCATGGCAATCGACAACCGCGAATACCCAACAGAGCCTTCGCGTGGCACAGTGCAAAAGCGCGCTCTGCGTCCAATAAAGAAAGCCGAGAGATACCGCAACTTGCCCCTACGTCGTATTGCCCTGTTGCTTCCAATGCTCACCTTACAAGCCTGCGCTTCCAGCGATGCGCCGCTGGGGCAGACGAGTTTTGCCGAGTATCGTGAGCAAACCATGGCCTGGATCCAGCAAAACCGTACTTTCCAGACCGATGACCACGCCGCTGAGCTTGAGTGGAATACGCCGCGTGAGTGGCGTCCCGTCGGCGTGCCCACGCGTGGGATTTTGCTGGTGCATGGCCTTGGGGATTCGCCATGGTCGTTCAATGACATCGGACAGCAACTGGCGGATCAGGGGTTTCTGGTGCGTACCGTGTTGCTACCGGGGCATGGCAGCAAGCCGGCCGACATGCTGGATGTGACGCTGAACCAGTGGCAGCAAGTGGTCCGCGAGCAGACCCTAATTCTGCAGCGCGAGGTGCCTAGGGTGTACCTGGGCGGCTTCTCCACCGGCGCCAATCTGGTGCTGGACTACGCCAGTGAACATCCGGAAATCGCCGGCCTGGTGCTGTTTTCCCCTGCCTTTCGTCCCGCCAACACCTACGCCTGGGTGACCCAATACATCGGCTGGTTTCGGCCGTGGTTGGCTAAGCCCGAGGATGGCGTGCGTCCCATGCAAACACCGGTGCGCTACCTCAATGTGCCCACTAACGGCTTTGCCCAGTTCTATCGCAGCGCACTGTCGGCCCAGAGGCACATCCATCGGCAGCGCTACGAAAAACCGGTGTTCATCGCCATCACACAACATGACTCGGTGCTGGACACTGCCTATGTGCTGGACAACTTCAACACCCGCTTCAGCCACCCGGACAGTCGTCTGATCTGGTACGGCGACGAGCCGGCAGCGGCAGCCAGGAATTCGCGGGTGCTGGTGCGCAGCGATTATCTGCCGGCGTCTCGCATCGCACAGTTCTCACACATGGGCCTGATGTTCTCGCCCGAAAACCGCCTGTATGGCAAGGACGGTCAGCAGCGCATCTGCTGGAACGGCCAGGACGCAGCCGACATGCAGAAATGCCTGAACGGTGAACCGGTGTGGTATTCGGATTGGGGGCATCGCGAGCCCGGCAAGGTATTTGCGAGACTGACGTTCAATCCGTACTTCGAATGGCAGATGGGCGTGATGCTGGGGGTTTTGCACGCGGCGTCGACGTCTGAATGATGCATAACTCTGAGGCCGCACGCCCGGACTCTGCGCCCCCTGACGAGTCACTCCATGCTGACGCACGATCTCGCTTTCCGAGGGCAGCTTTTCACCGGGGGCGATGGACCCCAACAGAATCTGGCGGCTGAGGTCGGTCACCAGATCGGTTGCCAGATTGTGCTGCCGACGCTTGGGAAGAACGGGTGGGGTGAATGCCATGGCAGATTGTCCGAACACTGAGTTGAATCGACCGCAAGTGAGCACGTTCGCACTTGTACTTTTTCCATCTAGTGGCCAGGACAAGCGAGTATGCACAGGCATTCGTAGAATGCCGTGGTGACCCTCTAAGCCCCCATTAGCGGTGGAGCACGATAGCTAAAACCACTTATTCAACTTGTCAGACAAGCCAGAGTATTCCCCAAAATAGTAGCTGCGACCCCTGCAAAAACCACTTGCGGCGATTCAGGTGACTTGTATGATGACTAACAACAAAGCGCACACAGCGTGTGAGATAGATACACCACAACCCGCATAAAAATAAATCAGTGGGAGTCAATCAGAGTGAACACACCCTCATCACGAGTGGATGACGGGATCGATTCCGTCTTGCAATCGGCGGTCTTAAAAGTTAACCGTCATGCCCTGCCGCTGCTCGCCATTATGTTCATCGTCAACTACATCGACCGGGTCAATATCGGTTTCGTGCGTAGTCATATGGAACATGACCTAGGCATTGGCGCTGCCGCCTACGGCTTTGGTGCCGGCCTGTTCTTCGTCGCATACGCGCTGTTCGACGTACCCTCCAACATCCTCCTGCAGAAAGTCGGTGCGCGCATCTGGCTGACCCGACTCATGCTGACCTGGGGTCTGGTGGCTGCAGGCATGGCTTTCATCCAGACCCAAACCCACTTCTATATCCTGCGTTTCCTATTGGGGGTGGCTGAAGCCGGTTTCTTTCCAGGCGTGATCGACTACTTCACCGCTGCGCGGCGTCGGTAGCCCGAGTGGATGCGACACCCAGCCATTGCTGATGCTCTTTGACTCAAAAGCCTGAAACCCGTGTTAACGGCGCCGACCCAGGCGCCACGCAAACCCAAGGATTTAGCCATGACCCCACAGCATTCCGCCAGCACCCCCGTCATCATCGAGATGCAGGTTATCCCGGTGGCAGGCCATGACGACATGCTGCTCAACCTGAGCGGCGCCCACGGCCCTTACTTCACGCGCAATATCGTGATTCTCAAGGACAACGCAGGCCACACCGGTGTGGGCGAGATTCCCGGCGGAGAAAAGATCCGCCAGACCCTGCAAGACGCCCGCGCGCTGGTAGTCGGCAACAGCATCGGCAACTATCAGAAAATCCTCAACGATGTGCGCCGCACTTTCGCCGAGCGTGATTCGGGCGGTCGCGGCCTGCAGACCTTCGACCTGCGTATCACCATTCACGCGGTCACCGGCATTGAAGCGGCCGTGCTCGACCTGCTCGGCCAACATTTGCACGTCCCGGTCGCGGCGCTGCTCGGCGAAGGCCAGCAGCGTGACGAAGTAAAGATGCTCGGTTACCTGTTTTACGTGGGCGACCAGACCAAGACCAACCTGCCGTATCGCACCGAAAACGACGCCGGCAATGAATGGTTCCGCGTGCGTCATGAAGAGGCTCTGACCCCGGACGCTGTGGTGCGTCTGGCCGAAGCCGCTTTCGCGCAATATGGCTTTGAAGATTTCAAGCTCAAGGGCGGCGTGCTCAGCGGCGATGCGGAAATCGAAGCGGTGACCGCGCTGGCCGAGCGCTTTCCGAAGGCGCGCATTACCCTGGACCCCAACGGCGCCTGGTCACTGAAGGAAGCGATCCGCCTGTGCCGTGATCAGCACAAGGTACTGGCCTACGCCGAAGACCCGTGCGGCGCGGAAAACGGTTACTCGGGCCGGGAAGTGATGGCCGAATTTCGCCGCGCCACCGGGCTGCGCACCGCCACCAACATGATTGCCACCGACTGGCGTGAAATGGGCCACGCAATCCAGCTGCAATCGGTGGACATCCCGCTGGCCGACCCGCATTTCTGGACGATGCAGGGCTCGGTGCGTGTTGCGCAGATGTGCAACGAATGGGGCCTGACCTGGGGTTCGCACTCCAATAACCACTTCGACATTTCGCTGGCGATGTTCACCCATGCGGCAGCTGCGGCGCCGGGCAACATCACCGCCATCGACACCCACTGGATCTGGCAGGACGGGCAACGCCTAACCAAGGCGCCACTGCAGATCATCGGCGGCAGCGTGCAAGTACCGAACAAGCCGGGGCTGGGGGTCGAGATCGACATGGATCAAGTGGCCAAGGCCCACGAGCTGTACAAAGGCATGGGCCTGGGTGCGCGGGATGACAGCGCGGCCATGCAATTTTTGATGCCTGACTGGAAATTCAACAACAAGCAGCCCTGTCTTGTTCGATAGCCATTGAGGTTCGACAAACGCCAGGCGCCCTGCAGCGAGCGTTCCGGTTGCCTGAAACCCATCCACGTTAACTGCCCTATGGCGACCGGCGCGTCTCCCCTTGCGCGCCGTTTTTCTTCATTCATTCGGTTGAGCGCGACGTGCTAAGGTTCTGCTCATCTCGCTGCCGTGAAGCCTGCCATGCCCCATCTCGCCCAGACCCACCCTCGCCTGACCATCGCCGTAGCCTTGGGCGTCGCCGCCGGTATTGCGGCTGCCGTCTTCGCGCCACACATCACCCTGACCAGCAAATGCCTGATCGCCTGGAACGTTGCGGGTTGGTTCTACATGGTGCTGATCATGATCCGCACCTTCAAATCCAATGCCGATGACGTCAAACGCATCGCCGAAATCGAGGACGAAAACGCCGGTCTGGTGCTGATGGTGGTCTGCGTCGCGGCCATCGCCAGTCTTGCCGCCATCGTTCTGGAGCTGGCGAACATCAAGGGCATGTCGGACAGCGACAAGGCCCTGCATTACGCATTCACGGGCTTGACCATCGTCGGCTCGTGGTTATTGATCGGGGTGATTTTCAGCCTGCATTACGCGCGCATGTTCTACACCTGGGACGGTGACGATGCAGGCCTGAAATTCGCCGATGGCGAGCAGAATCCAGATTACTGGGACTTCCTGTATTTCTCTTTCACCATCAGCGTCGCGGTGCAAACGTCCGACGTAGGCGTCGCTACCCGAGACTTGCGCAAGGTGGTGCTGGCGCAGTCGCTGATCGGGTTTCTGTTCAATACCTCGATATTGGGGTTCTCGATTAACATTGCGGCGGGCTTATTTAACTGACGGCATGGACCAGACACCGGGTTGGCACCTGCCGGGTTCATTTTTCCCTTGGGAGCCCCCGTATTGTTCAAAGCAGGGGTGAATTTTTACGCAGTCCTTTCAGGGTTTTACTCAGCAAGACGCAAGCGTACTGTAAGCGCCACACATCCAATGTATTCCTTGAAATGGGGCGTATCCGAATGACTCAGGGGTCTGCGCTGAGAATCGCCGTACTCGATGACTGGCAATCTGTCGCTCAAGAGGCGGCGCACTGGACTGTTCTCGGTCCGATTGGCGACGTCAGTTTCCTTCACGACTATCCCGCCGACACCGCGACCATGGCCAGTCGTCTGCAAGACTTCGACGTCATCTGCGTCATGCGCGAGCGGACGATTTTCGACGACGCCCTGCTCAGCCAGTTGCCCAACCTCAGGTTGCTGGTCACCGGTGGCATGCGCAATGCCGCGCTGGATCTTAAGGCTGCTGCACGCTTGGGCATCAGCATCGCTGGTACCGAAAGCTACAAGCACGCGGCTCCAGAGCTGACCTGGGCGCTGATCATGGGCGTCACGCGCAACATCGTCGACGAGGCCAATTCCCTGCGCGCAGGCAACTGGCAGGTCGGGATCGGCAGCGATCTGCAGGGCAAGACCCTGGGCATCGTCGGCCTGGGCAGCATCGGGCAGAAAATCGCCCGCTATGCGCAGGCCTTCGACATGAAGGTCATCGCCTGGAGCGAAAACCTCACGGCCGAGCGCGCCAGCGAACACGGCGCGACGTACGTCAGCAAGAAGGCGCTGTTCGAACAGTCGGACATCGTCTCGGTCAACCTGGTGCTCAGTGATCGCAGTCGGGGTCTGGTGGACGCCGAATCGCTGAGCAGGATGAAGCCTGCGGCGTACCTGATCAACACGTCTCGAGGGCCTATTGTCGATGAGAACGCGCTGATCGAGGCGCTCGAGCAGAGGAAGATCGCCGGTGCGGCACTGGATGTCTACAGCGTCGAACCGCTGCCTGCCGATCATCCCTTCCGCACCCTGCCCAATCTGCTGGCAACGCCGCACTTGGGTTATGTCACCGAGAACAACTACAGAATGTTCTTCGGTCAGATGATCGAGGATATTCAGGCCTGGCATGCGGGAAGCCCGATTCGTTTGCTTGCTGGATGAAGCGGCGCCACCCGATGTCATGCCCGTCGCACTCGGCAACAGTCGCAACGCTGCCAGCGGTGCAACCGATTCAATCAACGCCTCGAGGATTACAAGGATGACCCCCTCTCTCTCACGACTCGCTGCCGACCCGCGTAGCGCACTGCTGGTCATCGACATGCAGTACGATTTCCTGCCCGGCGGCGCGTTGGCAGTGGCCGGAGGCGATGCGCTGGTGCCGTTGATCAACCGCCTCGGCGCGCAGTTTCGCAACGTGGTGATCAGCCAGGATTGGCACCCCGCCGAGCACATTTCCTTCGCCTCAAGCCATGCCGGACGCCAACCGTTCGATAGCATCACCCTGCCCTACGGCCCGCAGACGCTTTGGCCGGACCACTGCATCCAGGGCACCCGAGGCGCCGAGATACATGCTGACCTGAATCTTCCCCATGTCCAGTTGATTCTGCGCAAGGGCTGCAATCCCGGCATCGACAGCTACTCGGCGTTCGTCGAGGCGGACCGCACGACGCAAACCGGCCTGGCCGGGTATCTGAAGGAGCGCGGCATCGACAGTGTGTTCGTGGTCGGCCTGGCGCTGGATTTCTGCGTAGCCTGGACGGCGCTGGACGCACGGGCGGCAGGCTTCAACACCTGGGTGATCACCGATGCCTGCAAGCCCATCGACCTGGGCGGGTCGTTGGACAAAGCGTGGAGGAATTTCCAGGCCGCGGATGTCATGCGGGTCAACAGCCGCGAGTTGGTTGACTGACCCCCATTTTTCAGAACTTGGGCGGTTGCCAGCCAGAAACACGTGTGTGTGCTTGCTCACGAAGGCCCGGATTCAGATCTGCATCTCATGCAGGTACCGATCCCTTCGCGAGCGAGCTCGCTGCCACAGGTCATGCCCGACGCTGAGTCACGCTTGCCCTAGCGCAAATCGCTTCAACCCTTCCCCCTCCATCCGGTAGCGCACCCATTCATCCTGCGGCTTGGCCCCGATCGATGTGTAGAAATCGATCGCCGGCTGATTCCAGTCCAGCACGCTCCATTCGAAACGGCCGCAGCCAGTGTCGTGTGCGATTTTCGCCAGATGGCGAAGCAGCTGCTTGCCTGCACCGATGCCACGTTGTGTGGCCGAGACGAAAAGGTCTTCCAGATAAAGCCCCTTGCGGCCCTGCCAGGTGGAGTAACTGAGGAAATACACGGCGAAGCCAATGGGCTCATCGTCCAGCAGACAGATCAGCGCCTTGGCAGGTGACGCCTCATCGAACAGGCTGCACTCGATATCGGCCACATTGGCCTTGACCTCATGTTCGGCTTTTTCGTAGATGGCCAGCTCGGTAATGAAGCCCAGTATCACAGCGGCATCGGCGCGGGTGGCGTCGCGGATTTGAAGGGGCACGGCAGGGTCTCCGGGGTCAATGAAAAGGCCGTCGTGCAGCGCGAACGACGGGAACCCAATTGTGTCTGAACCATCAGCACGGCGCAGCAGACAAATCCAAAAAATCAGACCGTCCACCCCAGAAAAGCCCAAGGATAAACATGGACACTGAACAAGACGGTAAGACCCCGGGCCTGACGGCCGAGGAAGAACGTGGCATCGACGAGAATCAACCGCCCCGTGCCGCCGTATTGCACGAGACGATCCGCATGCAGGGCGACCAGGAACTGGAACGCAATGTCGCCGCGTTGTTCTGGTCGGCATTGGCTGCCGGTTTGACCATGGGCCTGTCGTTGATGGCCATGGGATTGCTCAACTCGCGCCTGCCGGACGGCGAAGCATTCAAGGTCATCGCCAGCGTTGGCTACAGCGCGGGCTTTCTGGCAGTGATTCTCGCGCGTCAGCAGTTGTTCACCGAAAACACCCTGACCGCGGTGTTGCCAGTGATGAGCAAGCCGACGCTGAGCAATTTCATTCGCTTGCTGCGCCTGTGGACTGTCGTGCTGGTGGGTAATCTCTGCGGCACGCTGCTGGTGGCCTACGTCATGCTGCACCTGCCGATCTTCGACACCAAGACCGATCAGGCATTTCTGGAAATCGGGCGCAAGGTCATGGAAAACACCCCCGCCCAGATGTTTGCCAAGGGGATCATTTCCGGCTGGATGATCGCAACCATGGTATGGATGATCCCGTCCATGGAAAACGCCAAGATGTGGATCATCCTGATGATCACCTACCTGATGGCGCTGGGGGACTTCACCCACATTGTGGTCGGTTCGGCAGAGGTTTCGTACCTGGTGTTTGCTGGCGAGCTGTCATGGAGAGAGTTCTGGCTGACCTTCGCCGGGCCCACGCTGGCAGGCAATATCATCGGCGGCAGCTTTATCTTCGCCCTGATCAGCCATGCGCAAATTCGCAGTGAGAGCGGCAAGCCGAAGAGGGATGAAAAGAAACAGCGGCGTGCGGATAACGCTCGTAAGGATGACGCCCAGCCCGGGGAGCAATGAGACCAGCCGTAGCAGCGAATCCCTTCGCAAGAGGCCGGTAGCCTCCATTACACAGCGGTGGGATGTACCGACGCCCGGCGAAGTAATCCACTCCTACAGCTCAGGTTTTAGCCTGCGAATCAAGGCAGTCCTGCGTTCTTAAATTATTTTTAAGAAAACGTGGCCACGTTTAAGGGCAAAATACAGCCTTCAGTCACTACGTGGTTCAGGCAACCCAATGACCCGAATTCTGACAATCGAAGACGATGCCGTCACAGCCAAGGAAATCGTCGCCGAGTTAAGCAGTCACGGCCTGCATGTGGATTGGGTCGACAATGGTCGCGAAGGCCTGGTGCGTGCCGTCAGCGGTGACTACGACCTGATTACCCTCGACCGGATGTTGCCCGAAGTCGACGGTCTGGCGATTGTCACTACCATGCGCGCACTCGGAATCGCCACGCCGATTCTGATGATCAGCGCCCTGTCCGATGTCGACGAGCGCGTCCGCGGTCTGCGTGCCGGCGGCGATGATTACCTCTCCAAGCCCTTCGCCTCCGACGAAATGGCCGCCCGGGTGGAGGTTCTGTTGCGCCGCAGCAACCCGGTCACTCAGGCCGAAACCATGCTTAAGGTCGCTGATCTGGAACTGAACCTGATCACCCGCGAGGCCAGCCGCGCCGGTCAGGCACTGAACCTGTTGCCCACCGAATACAAGCTGCTGGAGTTTCTGATGCGCAACAGCGGCCAGATCATCACCCGCATGATGATCTTCGAGGAAGTCTGGGGTTATCACTTCGACCCCGGCACCAACCTCATCGACGTACACATCGGTCGCTTGCGCAAGAAAATCGATCCCCCTACCCTGACGCCGCTGATACGTACCGTTCGAGGCTCAGGTTATGTCATTGCCGAACCCGTCTAAGGGCTGGCGCTCCTCCAGCAGCCGGCTGCTGGCGCTTTACAGCTTTTTGTTTGTGGCCTGGAGCAGCATCCTCATGGGGGTGCTGTACTGGGAAGTCACCAGTTATCTGAACACCCTCGCCCGCCACTCACTCATGCAGCGCCAGCAATTGTTCTCTCGCTTTCAGGGCGCGCAGCTGGACGATGCCCTGCGCACCAGCGACAAGTTCGATATCCGCACCGTCGACGCCTATGGCCTGTTCGACAAAGACCTGAAACCGATCAGCGGGCCGGTCCACGAAATTCCTAGCGGGCTCAAGCTGACCGGTGAAATTCATGAGCTGGACACCTGCATCGATTCGGACGACCCGGATCTGCCGCCCGCCAGTTGCGATGCGGTGGCCATCCATACCCTCGACGACCGCTGGCTGATTCTGGTGCGTGACAACGGTTCGCTGTTTGCGGTAACCACGCTGATTCTGCGCGCTTTGTTATGGGGGATCTCGCTGACCATCATTCCCGGCATCGCGGGTTGGCATCTTTTACGTCGCCGACCGCTCAGACGCATCGGTGCGATTCAGGCCAGCGCCGAAGCCATCGTCACCGGCGACCTGACCCGACGGCTGCCGGTGTCTGACCGTCGCGACGAGCTGGACATGCTGGCCGATATCGTCAATGCCATGCTCGACCGTATCGAACGGCTGATGAACGAGGTCAAAGGTGTCTGTGACAACATCGCCCATGACCTGCGCACGCCATTGACGCGCCTGCGTGCGCAGCTGTACCGCATTCAGCAGCAGTCCCCGGAAGACTCACCGCAGGGCGAACAGATGGCCCAGGTTATCGCCGATGCCGATACCCTGATGGCGCGCTTCCGTGGATTGCTGCGCATCTCCGAGCTGGAGGATCATCAACGCCGTTCAGCTTTTGGTCAGCTCGATGCATTGCCGTTGCTGCAGGAACTGCATGACTTTTACCTGCCGCTTGCTGAGGAAGGCGGTGTTTCGCTGCAACTGAAAGTCGCCAAGAGCCTCCCGCCCGTGATAGGCGACCGCGCCCTGTTGTTCGAGGCGTTGTCGAACCTGCTCAGTAATTCGATCAAATTCACCCCGGCGGGCGGCCAGGTGCTGATAATCGCCCGCGCCGAAGGCGACACGACCTTCATCGAAGTCCAGGACACCGGCCCCGGCATTCCCGACGCCGAACGGGAAGCGGTGTTCAAGCGTTTCTACCGCAGTGAAACCGGCAATCAGCAAAGTGGCTTCGGCCTGGGGCTGTCCATCGTCGCCGCGATCGTCAGCCTGCATGGCTTCAAATTGCGCATCGGCAACAGCCCCTCGAGGGGCGCAAGTCTGGTGCTGGAATGTCGGCAGGTGTTGGCGTTAGGTGAGCCACCCGCGACTCATGAGCTGTGAGCACAATCTTTCGCGAATGAATTTCCACAGTAGCTCGGCGTAAATACACGAAAGCTGCGCACCGCAGTCCTGTAGGAAATGCCGGAGGTTACGACGGCAGCGAAAGCGGTGTATCAGTCAGCCTGGAACTGCTCGATCCACCGCTTTGGCCACTGTCGCACGGCTCCAGAAGCTTCCACAGGATGGGGACTCAACTGAAGCGGCGAAGCAAAGAACAGTGGCTCACCCCGGCATGCAGGTGAAATCCTTGCTGCGCCCTATCTGATGGCCCTGAGCATCCTCAAGCTTCACCCGATATTCCTCACCCAGACTCGACTCGACCAGCTTGTAACGTTCGCCCGCCTTGAACTGGTCAAAGCTGATGCCCGCTTCGCAGTTCCTCTGCCCGTCGTCGCCGTTGCCTTCGACAATCAGGTCTACATCGAGCTTATGCGCGCCCGGTTTCACGTCGAAATACCGGCCATCGTTCAAACGTTTGCCATCCAGATCCTCCGCCATCAATACACCGGACGGCTCCTCCTGCAAGCCGATCCACGCTTCACTCGGATCAGCCTTGGGCATGGGGCCGGCACAGGCAGAGAGAACAGCCACCAGCCCCAACATGGGCACCAGCAACAATGATTTCGCGTTCATGACATAAACCTCAGCAGTTGAAAAAAGCCCCTGTGGCGCAGGGTGAATTTCGAGGAGGCAAGGCTGCACGCGGCCTGCATGAACAACAAATGAATCCCCCATGAAAGCTCCTTGTGCGCCGGACTAACGATTTGTTCATCTGGCCGAAAGCTGCCTGTTAGGTATCTGCCCCAAGACTGCGCTGATTCGAAATGGGAGGTTTCCGGCATGCTCGGGCTGGTCAAGACTGCATTGCTCAAGCCATACACGTTCATCGTGTTGGCGATATTCATCTGTATTGTCGGGCCGATGGCGGCCGTCAAGACACCCACTGACGTGTTCCCCGACATCGGCATTCCCGTGGTCGCGGTGGTCTGGCAGTACGCTGGCCTGTCCCCGGACGCCATGGCGGGGCGGGTGATCTACACCTATGAGCGCTCGCTCAGCACCACGGTCAACGACATCGAACACATCGAATCGCAGTCGTTGCCGGGCATGGGCATCGTCAAGATCTTCTTCCAGCCGGGCGTCGACATCCGCACCGCCAACGCCCAGGTGACAGCGGTTTCACAAACCGTGCTCAAGCAGATGCCTGCCGGTATCACCCCGCCGCTGATCCTCAACTACAGCGCCTCGACGGTGCCGATCCTGCAAATGGCGTTTTCCAGTCCGACCCTGTCGGAAGCGCGGATCCGCGACCTGGTGCAGAACAGTATCCGTCTGCCGCTCAGCGCGGTGCCGGGGCTGGCGATGCCCACGCCAATGGGCGGCAAGCAGCGGCAGATCACCCTTGACCTGGACCCACAGGCGCTGGCTGCCAAGGGCCTTTCTGCGCAGGACGTCGGCAACGCGCTGGCCGCAGGTAACCAGATCATCCCCGTGGGCACGGTGAAGATGGGTACGGACGAATACACCGTGCTGCTCAACAACAGCCCTCAGGCCATCGACGAACTCAATGACCTGCCGATCAAGACCGTCGACGGCGCGCTGATCACCATTGGGCAGGTGGCCCACGTGCGTGACGGCTCGCCGCCGCAGACCAACATCGTGCGCGTCGATGGCCGTCGAGCGGTGCTGATGCCTGCGCTGAAGAACGGCAATATCTCGACCCTTTCCATCGTCGACAACATCCGCAACATGCTGCCGCTGATCAATGAAAACCTGCCGCCGGAACTGAAGACTTCGCTGCTGGGCGATGCCTCGGTGTTCGTCAAGGAATCGGTGGGCAGCGTAGCGCGGGAAGGCATCATCGCCGCCCTGCTGACCAGCGTGATGATCCTGCTGTTTCTCGGCAGTTGGCGCTCCACCGTGATCATCGCTGCTTCAATTCCACTGGCGGTGTTGTCGGCCATTGCCCTGCTCGCCATCAGTGGCCAGACACTCAACGTCATGACCCTCGGCGGGCTGGCGCTGGCGGTGGGAATTCTGGTGGACGACGCAACGGTCACTATCGAGAACATCAACTGGCACCTGGAACAAGGCAAGGCGGTGCAGGACGCGATCATGGACGGCGCGCGGCAGATCGTCGGCCCGGCGTTCGTGTCGCTGCTGTGTATCTGCATCGTGTTCGTGCCGATGTTCATGCTGCAAGGCATCGCCGGTTACCTGTTCCGCCCCATGGCGCTGGCGGTGATCTTCGCCATGGGCAGCTCGTTCCTGCTGTCGCGCACCTTGGTGCCGACCCTGGCGATGTTTCTGCTCAAGCCGCATGTCCTGGAAGCCGGCCCCGGCCATCACCCGGAAGATGCGTTCATCAACCATCACGAAGGCGATCAGCACGGGCGTCAGCGCAATGGCTTGCTGCGCGCAGCGTTGGCTTTCCAGCAGGGTTTCGAGAAACGTTTCTCGGCAATCCGCGACGTGTATCACGGCCTGCTGGGGCTGGCGCTGAAGCGACGCAAGGCATTCCTGCTGGGCTTTTTGGCCTGTGTACTGGCCAGTTTTGCCCTGCTGCCGAGTCTGGGAGAAGACTTCTTCCCGGCCACCGACGCCGGTGCGTTGTCGATGCACGTGCGCCTGCCGCTGGGCACACGCATCGAAGAAAGCGCCGCGGCTTTCGATCGCATCGAGCAACGCATTCGCCAGATCATCCCCGCCGACGAGTTGGACACGGTGATTGACAACATCGGCATCCCGCTCAGTGGTATCGACATGGCCTACAGCAGCAGTGGCACCATCGGCCCGCAGGATGGTGATATTCAAGTCACGCTCAAGGAAGGTCATGCGCCGACAGCCGACTACGTCAAACGTCTGCGTGAAGCCCTGCCGCAGAGCTTTCCCGGCAGCCAGTTCGCCTTCATGCCGGCGGACATCAGCAGCCAGATTCTTAACTTCGGCGCCCCCGCTCCACTGGACCTGAAAATCTCCGGGCCAAACGGCGAAGCCAACCGCGCCTACGCGCTGGAACTGCAACGCCGACTGCAGCACGTGTCCGGCATCGCCGATCTGCGCATTCAGCAGTCCACCGGCTATCCATCACTGCAGGTGAACGTCGACCGGCTGCGGGCCAAGCAGCTGGGGATCACCGAAAAAGACGTGACCACCAGCCTCGGCGCGTCGCTGGCCGGGACCTCGCAAGTGGCACCGACTTACTGGCTGAACCCGAAAAACGGTGTGTCTTATTCGGTGGTCGCAGCCACGCCGCAATACCGTCTGGACAGCCTGCCGACCCTCGAAGCCTTGCCCATTACCGGCAGCGATGGGCAGTCGCAGATCCTTGGCGGGCTGGCCACCATCAAGCGGGTCGACAGCCCGGCCGTAGTCACCCACTACAACATCCAGCCGACGCTGGACCTGTACGCCAACGTGCAAGGCCGTGATCTGGGCGGTGTGGCGAAGGACGTGCAGAAGGTCATCGATGACATGGCGCACCTGCGCCCCAAAGGCGCGGTGGTCAGCCTGCACGGCCAGATTGACGCCCTGCATGAAGCCTTCAGCGGTTTGAGCCTGGGTCTGCTCGGCGCGGTGGTGCTGATCTATTTACTGATCGTGGTCAACTTCCAGTCCTGGGTGGACCCGTTCGTGATCATCACCGGCCTGCCCGCTGCCTTGGCCGGGATCGTCTGGATGCTGTTCCTCAGCGGCACGTCGTTGTCGGTTCCGGCGCTGACCGGGGCCATCCTGTGCATGGGCGTTGCCACCGCCAACTCGATTCTGGTGGTGAGCTTCTGCCGCGAGCGTCTGGCCGAACATGGCGACGCCCTGCTCGCTGCAATGGAAGCCGGTTATACGCGCTTTCGCCCCGTATGCATGACGGCACTGGCGATGATCATCGGCATGCTGCCGCTGGCCATTTCCCAGGAACAGAACGCGCCGCTTGGCCGCGCGGTCATTGGCGGGCTGATCCTGGCCACCACTGCAACGCTGCTGTTCGTACCGGTGGTGTTCAGCCTGGTGCACCGTCATTCGCAACCCCGCTCGCTAAACCAGCATGCCGCACAAGAACGCAACACTGATGGAGAAACGCCCCATGTCGTCTGAACACGCCCCTTCGCGCAAACGCCTGATGCTCACCGGCATCGGCGGACTGACCCTGGCGGCGCTGCTGGTCGCCAACGGCCTGGCCGCGCGGACCCGCCATGACCACGCGGTCGCCGCCTGGACCGAAAGCCAGTCAGTGCCGGTGGTCACGGTGGTCTCACCCTCCAAGGCGGCTCAAGGCGATACCTTGCAGTTACCGGCACGCCTGGACGCCTGGAGCAAGGCTTCGATCAATGCCCGGGTCAGCGGTTACCTGAAAGACTGGACCGCCGATATCGGCGCCCGGGTGCAGGCCGGTCAGGTGCTCGCGCACATCGACAGCCCGGAACTGGACCAGCAACTGGCACAGACTCGCGCTCATCTGGCGCAGCAGCAGGCCAATGCGCGCATCGCTGAAACCACCGCGCAACGCTGGCAGCATCTGCTGGCCACGCATTCGGTATCGCAACAGGAGGTGGACGAAAAACTGTCCGCCGCCATTGCTGCGAAAGCCGATGCCCAAGCCGCTGTCGCGGATTATCAACGCCTGACGGACCTGGCCGCCTACAAGACCATTCGCGCACCGTTCAGCGGCACGATTACCGCGCGCAATACCGATATCGGCCAGTTGATCAAGGCCGACAACGGTGGCGGCACACCGCTGTTCAGCATGGCCGACACGCATCGCCTGCGCCTGTACGTGCCGGTGCCGCAAAACTACGCCAGCGTCATTCGTCCCGGCATGCAGGTGCAATTGACGGTGCCCGAACATCCGGCGCAGGTTTACAAGGCAACGCTGCTGGGCGATTCCACGGCGATCGATCCGCGCTCCGGCACCTTGCTGGCGCAGTTCGTCGCCGAGAACCCTGACGGGGCTCTGCTCCCCGGCGACTATGCCGACGCCACCTTGCCGGTCGCAGCGGGTAGCCATGGGGTGAGCATCCCGGCCAGCGCACTGGTGTTCCGCGCCCAAGGCACGCAAGTGGCAACTCTGGATAACGCCGGTCACGTGCACCTGCGCAACATTCACATCGCCATGGACCTGGGGGATCGGCTGGTGATCGATCAAGGGCTGCAAGCCACCGACAAGGTCATCGATAACCCGCCCGATGCCCTGCGCGAAAACGATCCCGTGCAACTGGCGAACGTTGGAGGTCAGCATGCGCCTAAGGCTTGAAGGTCTGGCTTTGGCACTGGTCATGGCCGGCGCCATGACGTTGCAGGGTTGCTCACTGGCGCCGACCTATCACGCGCCGACCGTGACACTCCCCGCCCACTACAAGGAAGATGCAGGCCCTTGGCACCCTGCCCGACCTGCCGATCAGGTGCAAACTGCATGGTGGCAGGTGTTCCAGGACAAACAGCTCGATGACCTGCAACAGCAACTGCTCAAGGCCAACCCCGATCTGGCTGCGGCCCTGGCCCATTACGACGCCTCTCAGGCTTACGCCAGTCAGTTGCACGCCGGATTGTTCCCGCAGATCAAGGCCAGCATCAGCCCGCTGCGCCAGCGTCAGTCGGAACACAGGCCGTTGCGCGGCACGACGCAACCTTCGGTGTACAACAGTGACACTGCCGGTTTCAGCCTGAGTTTCGACCCGGACCTTTGGGGCAGGATTCGCAATCAGGTCGCCGCCGGTGATGCACAGGCACAGGCTGGGACCGATGATCTGGCCGTGGCGCGGCTGAGCCTGCAACGCCAGCTGGCGACGCTTTACATTCAAGCCCGAGGCCTGGACGCGCAAAGCCGGATCCTCAAGACGTCGCTGGACGACTACACCCAGGCCCTGCAACTGACCCGTGATCGCTACGAAGGCAAGATTGCCTCGGAACTCGACCTGACCCGCGCCCAGAGCCAACTGGCCGAAGCCCAGGCGCAACTGGACGATGTGAAGGCACAAAGTGACCTTAGCGAACACGCCATCGCCGAACTGGTCGGCGTGTTGCCCAGCGACTTTGCCCTGGTGCACGACGCCCAGCCATTGAAGCTGCCAGACATCCCTCAAGCCCTGCCCGGCAGTGTGTTACAGCAGCGACCGGACATCGCTGCGGCGGAGCGTCGGGTGTTCGCAGCAAACGCCAATATCGGCGTGGCGAAGGCGGCCTGGTATCCGGACTTCAGTCTGACCGGCCTGTTGGGCGGGCAAACGGGAGGCAGCGGCAACCTGCTGGCGGCAGCCAATCGATACTGGGCGTTGGGTCCGCTGGTCAATCTGCCGATCTTCGACGGCGGGCGCCGTCGCGCCAACGAACGCCAGGCCCGCGCCGAATTCGAGGAAGCTGCCGCGCAGTACCACAGCCAGGTGCTCAAGGCGGTGCGCGAAGTGGAAGACAACCTCGGGCAACTGCGCGACTTGCAGCAGGAATCACAGGACCAGCAAGCCGCTGTGGACGCTGCGCAAAGCACTGAACGCATGGCCACCAGCAGCTATGAAGCAGGGGCTGTGAATTACCTCGACGTGGTCACCGCCCAGACCACTGCCCTGCAAGCTCAGAGAAGATTTCAGGTGCTGGACACTAGCCGCTTGCAGGCCAGTGTCGGGTTGGCGGTGGCGTTGGGTGGTGGATGGAAAGCGGGTTGATCGTCACGTTTGAACCGTAGGCAGACATCGCAAATCAGAAATGCCAAAGAACGCGGCACGCCAATCCATCCGCAGGTTGGCCTGCCGCGTTTGCGGGCACGCGTATCCCTCGCTCCACGATATGCATCACGGGGCTTCAAGCAACTGGCTCCTGCTGCGTCGGGTCGAGCGGCACTGAGCTCGACCCCAACAAATCCATCAGCGCTGTGTAGCGCCTTCGACAGGCTCGATGCGCACGTTATCCAGCACAATCTTCGTAGCGTCTTCGCCCAATGAGCCCAGGGTGATGTGTTCGGGCGCCTCCACGACCACACTGTAGGTGCCGAAACGCATCTGGCCGGGCGTAGCGCCGTCGTACAACTCGTGGTATTTGCCCGTCATGCTTTCGCCGACAAAACAGTATTCATTGCAGCCCCAGTCGAAAGTCACGCGTAGGGGTCCCTGCCCTTTGACCCCAAAAGACAGCGTGCTGTTTGCGACCGCATAGTGACCCTTGATGGAGGCCGATGGCAGCGGATCATCACGCACTTCGCCGGACGGGTCGGTCAGCAGGAATTCCAGCCCATTTGAAATCACCCGCCGGTAAGTGCCCGCAGGCACATCCTCAAAGTCGGCGTGCAGCCTCTGGTTTCCGGGATCAAGGCCCTGATCGGCAGAAGAGTAGCGGAAGGTCACCGGCTGACTGTGATTTTTGGGTAGCTCGATGCGCAGGATCGGCAGCGCTACACCGTATGCATCGTAATAGCGGATTTGATCAATCCAGGCCTTGGTCCGCGCCTCCAGTTCAGTGTTCGAACCGCTCAGGTAGACGAAGGCAACCATGGGCAGCGTTGCGCCGATCCCAGGCTGCCAGGTACTCACGATCAACTCGTTATTGGTTTGCCACACCTGCTCGGACGACGTCTGATGCGACACGGCTGATGCGTCGAACCACCGACCGGGCGAACCTGCTTTCGGGCGCAGATCCCAGCCACAAGGTGGCGCGTACTCTCCGTATTTAGCGATCCATTGGCGAGCGGTCAGAATGCCCAATGGCTGGCAAGGCACGGTCGTTTCCGGATTGGACCGCGACGGCCCGCACCCCTGCAACGTGTCACGCTCCCAGGTATTCGCATCCCTTGGAAAGGTGCAAAGCACGTCAAGGGCATACTTGCCCGCCGGCGCCCGGTCATTGGGATAGAACAGCAAGCCGTTGCGGGCATCTACCAGGATATTGGAAAAAGTCTGATCCTGTCTCAGCCAAGCAAATGAAATGCCACCTTTGGTGATGGCACCGGGGCTTGGGTCCCAGGGAAGGTAGGCCCGATTAGTGGTAGTCAATCTGATCCAGACACCACTGCACAGGTACGCAGGTTTATTGATGCCACCGCAGTCGACGGTCCTGTCGTTGTACCAGCTCTGAAGCAGTGCGAGCGCCTGTTCGCCGCGCTGATTCAGCTGTCCGGCGACGCCAGAGGTGGGGGCTGCGTGTTTCGCGATCTGAATCCGGGCAGGAGCGGTAGGCGGCGCGGGAGTATCGACTGTGGTGCCGGAACAGGCAGCCAGCAACAGTACGAGTGATAACGCGAAGAGGGTTCGCATGGTAGATCACCTCAGTCACTTGAATGAGGCGGCACTGAAACAAGCGTTACGCCGAAAGCCTCCTGGCATCTCGATCAGTCCCGCTCCGTGGGAACTGCTCTAGCGTCACGCCGCATCAGGCGACGTTTTATCGAGGCCAGGTAGAACGGCGTACCGCTGATCATTTAAAGCCTAGCAGACGGCGCCGTACACACATTGTCATAGCAGCGCGGCTTGCCGGCAGTGGGGCATCCGACCGCTACCGCCGCCGAGCTGGACGGCTACAGGGACGGGCGGCGGCGGACAAAATGCTTCAGGCCTCGACCATCGAAAAATCGAACAGCACCTGGGGCGCTTCGATCAGCAACGAGCGCATCACTTGAGGGGTACAGCCCAATGCGTGTAATTGCTCGACCACCTGGGTGTAGTTCACCTGCCCCTCGTGCTGCGTATGCGGCCAGTCGCTGCCCCACACCAGGCGCTGCTGGCCGAAACTCTCCATCAGCAAGGGCAGCGCGGCACAAGCGAAGTCAAGGTTTTGCTGTTCGCTGCCTTCCAGGCGATAGATGCCCGAGACCTTCAGCCACAGCTGACCGCAGAGGCCCAGCTCGAGCATCTCGCGCAGGCCGGGTTGGTCCAGCCCAAGTCGCGCGTCGGGCCGCCCGAAATGATCGACCACGACCTTCACCCCAAATGGCAACAGCCCACGAACCAGCGCCGGGATATCCGCCACGTGCCGATGCAACTCCACGTGCCAGTCAAGCTCGGCGATATGGCCGAACAGGATCTTCCACTGCGGTTCGGAAAAATCCGGCAGTGCCTTGCCCATCAGGTTCAGGCGAATACCGACCACGCCGAGACGATCCATCTCGTCCAGTTGCGTGCGGCTGATGTCGTGATCGACTACCACCACTCCGCGCAGTTGCGCAGGGGCTTGTTGCAGCGCATCAAGCAGAAAGCTGTTATCGCTGCCGAGAAAGCTTGGTTGTACCAGCACACCATGGCTCAGGCCGTGGTCTTGCAGGTTTTGCTGATACGCCGCCAGCGTGGCGTCGTAGTCGGGTGAATAGCGTCTTGCCGATGTCAGATCCAGCTCCCTGCTGAATACGTGTGCGTGGCCGTCGATGCCGAGAATCGACGCGGGAAAGGTATCGGACATGGGTCTCATCTATCGAAGAAAAATGCGCGGCCTCTGGCCTGAAGCCGGAACACCGCGCAGGAAGGAATATCAGGCGCTGGCAGTTTCTTTATCCGGAGTGGCCCCCTGAGCGACGGCTGCGCTGGCCTCCAGGCTGCGACCACGGGTTTCCGGCAGGCACAGTGCGGCGATTACGGCCACACCATAGGCAATACCGGCATCGATACCGATGGCCGAGCCCAGCGACATCGACTCGCTCATGTGACCGACCAGAAACGGAAACACCGAGGACAACACGCGACCGAAGTTGTAGCAGAAGCCCACCCCTGCCCCGCGCACGTCAGCGGGGTACAACTCGTTGAACAACGCACCCAGGCTGGCCGGTATGCCGGCAGCGAAGAAGCCCAGCGGGAACCCCAGGAACAGCATTTCGGTATTGGTCAACGGCAGGAACACATAGCACTGCACGGTGATCACGCAGCACAGGGCGAACAGCACGATGTTCATGCGACGGCCGATGCGGTCGATCAAAAAACCACTGGCCACGCAGCCACACCAGAACGCGACAATGATCACCGCCAGATAGCCACCGGAGTTGAGCACCGATAGATTACGTTCGGTCTTGAGGAAAGTCGGCAGCCAGGTCATCACCGCGTGGTAGCCACCGTGGGCGCCCAGCCCGAGCAATCCGCCAAGCAGGGTCACGCGAATCAGTTCAGGACGGAAAATACCGGCCAGGGATTTGAAGAAACTCTGCGGAATGGCCTGCTCTTTTTGCAGACGCTGAAAGCTGTCTGGTTCCTCGACGTTGCGACGTACCCAAATGATCAGGAACGATGGCAACAGACCGACCAGGAACATCACGCGCCAGGCGATATCAGCAGGCACGAACGAATAGATAAGCGTAAATACGCCCACCGCCAGGCCCCAACCCACTGCCCAGGCGCTTTGCACGGTGCCCATGACCTTGCCGCGGTACTTGGGGTTGATCGTCTCGGCCATCAGCACCGCACCGGCCGCCCATTCGCCACCGATGCCGAAGCCTTGCAGGGCCTTGACCACCAGCAGCGAGCTGAAGCCGGTGACGAATGCGGACAGGAACGTGAAGAAGGAGAACCAGAGAATCATCCATTGCAGGGTGCGCACGCGACCGTAACGGTCCGAAAGCGTACCACCGACCCAACCACCCAATGCCGAAGTGATCAGGGTCACACCACTGATCAGCCCGGCATCGCCCTTGCTCAAGGCGAAAGCGGCGATCAGTGCCGGGATGGCCAGACCGAACATCTGGACTTCAAGGGCGTCCAGCGACCAACCACCGAAGCAGGCCCAGAACGTTTTGCGCTCACGAGGAGTGATTTGGCGATACCAATTGAACATGGTTTTTGTCCTTATGCAGGTGAAGCGGCAGTTATTGTTGAGCCCGTTCTGAATGACAGGCTTGTTTGAAAATGGCCCTTGAATCGCGGTCTCCCCTGCGGGAGCAAATTCAATCGCCAGGCGCCAATACATCCCCGTCGCCTGATCCATCTTTCGCGAATCAATTCGCCACCGCAGGATCCGTGGTGAAGTCCGGTGTGAGTTATCGAATATCCACGCTGTAACGAAAATGGCTCGCATGGCCCCGGGAGCGACGCCATTCCAACGGCTGACCGGCGTAATTGCGCGCCAGACGCTCGATCACCACGACCGGGCTGCCGGCCGGCACCTGCAGCAAACGCCCGTGCACGTCGCTGACCGCTTCGGCCGTCAGGGTCTCTTCAGCGTACGCAACGACCTGACCGCACAACTGTTCGTAGAGTGGATAAAGCAAGGGGCCATGGCGGCTGAAATCGGTTTCGAGCAAGGTCTGGAATTGCACCTGCGGCAGCCAAATCTCTTCGGCGAGCACCGGCTGGGCATCGAGCAACCGCAGGCGGATCATGCGAATCACCGGAGCATCCAGCGCCAGCCCCAGCGCTTGGGAAACAGCCGAAGGCGCGCTCACCGGCTCAATGGACAGGATGCGACTCTCGGGCACCTGACGTTCGCCTGAGACACTCTGAAAGCGGAAGAACCTGAACAGGGAAGACTGAAACTGCGGACGCCGAATGAAGGTGCCACGCCCCTGCTGGCGCTCGAGGATGTTCTCGTTGACCAACATGTCGATAGCCTTGCGCACGGTGCCGGTGGACAGGCAGTACTCGCTGGACAATGCAGCTTCGGTGGGAATGGCTTCCCCCGGACGCCAACGATTATTGGCGATCTGCTCAGCCAATTGATCACGCAGGCGTTGATAAAGCGGTAGGCGGACATCACTGGATAACTGATTCATGGCGGCGCTTCGCTGTCTGATTTATATAGTCATCTATATGAATAGTCGCGAAGTATTGTCTCGAACCGGTCAATCGTCAAGGAGCGATAGGGTGTCTGGCAGACCAACGGTGGAGGTGGACAGGGGCCAGCAGGGTAAAACTTTTCGCAGGCAACCTGCCCAACGCCGTACGCGACAGCCCGGTAAGCAGCACGTTTTCAAGTAGAAGCAGCGAGGGGGGGAAACAAATAAACACCCCTGTCGGATCAACCCGCAGGGAGGGTCGCCAGCAAGCCGAGGGTGACGATCAGCGCCAGAAACCTCAACAGGAAAATAGTCATTCGAGCCACAACGGCCTCCTCACAGAAAGTTTCGAGACAGATAACGCCGGCTCCCCGTAATGCCTCGAGCGTCGAGGTCAGGGATTAAAGAGCACCTTCAGTGTGAGGCCGAGGTCTGTTTCGATACAGGGCCAGGTATTCGCCAAAAAACCGGATCAGATAGCTTGTTATGCATTTTCCCAACGCCCCGCTCTGCTGCGCGGCTCCACATGCTGCATTCAAATCGAGGCAGCCAGCCGACCGACGTCGGCCATCAGCGCATTGATCTGCTCGGCGTTGGCGTGGGAACCGGTGGAGTAAAGCGTGACGATCAGCGGCGCTCGCTCGGAGGGCCAGATCACCGCAACGTCATTACTGGCGTTGTTGGCGCCCAACCCTGTCTTGTCACCGACCCGCCAGCCTTTCGGCAAGCCGGCCCGCAATTTCTGGTCGCCGGTCTTGTTGCTGCCTAGCCAGGCGACCAACTGGTCCCGGGACGCAGCGGACAGCGCATTCCCCAACACCAATGTGCGCAGGCTCTGGAGCATCGCCACAGGTGTGGTGGTATCGCGCAGATCCCCGGGGCGGTTCTCGTTCAGCTCGGGTTCGCGCCGATCCAGGCGGGTGGTCTGATCACCCATCGAGCGCAGCCAATCGGTCAGGCCTTCAGGCCCTGCGAAGCTGTCCAGCAGCAGGTTGGCAGCGGTATTATCGCTCAGCGTAATCGCAGCTTCGCAGATTGAGCCGACGCTCAGCCCAGGATTGCCCGCGTGTTTTTCGGTGACCGGCGAATAGGTGACCAGCTGATCCTTGCCATAGACGATCAACCGCGAAAGGTCCTCTTCCTTGCGGTCGACGCGGGCCAGAACATGGGCCACCGCCAAGGCCTTGAAGGTGCTGCACAGAGCGAATCGCTCGTCACCGCGGTGGGTGATCAGGCGCTGGCTGCCGGTGTCGAGAATGGCCACGCCCAGCCGCCCTCCGTGACGAAGCTCCAGCTCAGCCAGTTGCTGTTCAATGGGTGTCGTGGAGGAAGTGGCGGCAGCGGCCGCCAAAGACTTAAAGGTCCAGAGCGCAGGAATCGCCATGAGCGATGCGCCGATCAGGGTTCTGCGTGTAATCAAAATACACTTCCTTGTACTGGCAGATGGAAACATGACTGCCGAAGACAACCACTTGCCACAGCGGTTGCCGCACGACGGCAATCGATTGGATCAGGCAGGCACACCGAGAATGATGTGCGATGCCTTGATGACCGCAGTTGCGCTTACGCCTGGCGCTAGGCCCAGTTCGCTTACCGCATCGCGGGTAACGATGGAGTAGACCTCAGTGCCGCCAGCAAGTGTGATCACCACTTCGGCGTTGACCGCGCCATCGCTGACGCGGGTGACTTTACCTTGCAGGCAGTTGCGCGCCGAGAGGCGCAAGCCACCGGAATCGGTCATCAGCATCACCCATGGCGCCTTGATCAAAGCGACCGCTTCCTTACCGACCGCCAGGTCCAAACTCTTGACGCTTTGCAGCGTGACCACCGCCACCAGTTCCTCGCCACCGGCCAAGGTCAGAGCCACTTCGGCGTTGACCGCTCCTTCCTGAATCTGTTTGACGGTACCTTTGAAGACGTTACGGGCGCTGACTTTCATGTCGGGTGTCCTGTCATGGATGAATAAGTGCGGCGCGCATCATCGAACCACCCGTCATGTGATTACAACCATAGCGACTTGCTGACATCTGGATGTGACGCATATCAGGCCAGCAAGTCTTCATAAAACGCGCCATAAGGTTTGCTCGGATGGGCGAGCTGGATTTCCAGAATCCACAGACCGGGGTTGGGCACGCCATCGAAATCGCCGAGATTACCGTCCCGATAAATCGCATGCGGAAAGTCGCAGACGCGGTGGCCCTTGATCTCCAGATTCAGCGTCCAGCCCATGGCAGCAGCGTGCTCTTGGGCAAAGCGGTACAACTCGATGCCTTCGACGCTTGCGGTTTTCCAGCGCTGCTCGACCCCTTCGAAGAGGGTTTTCGCCGCAGCAGCGCAGGCTTGCATTTGCGGGTCGTTGCCGGTGGTGAAGGAGGCACCGGCATCACCCTCGTGTCCCTTCCAAACCGCGCCCGTGTCGATGAAATAAATATCGTCTTCACCCAGCACCGGATCGCCATCGGAGCGCTGCTTGAAGGTTTTCAGGGTGTTTGCGCCAAAGCGGATCAACATCGGGTGCCAGATGCGTTGGCTATCAAGCTCGACCAGCACCTGTTTGCCCATAGCCACTGCCTTTGATTCCAGCATCCCCGGCTTGATGCGCTGAGACACCCGCTCGATGGCCTTCCAGGTCATGGCCTGGGTATGCCGCATGGCCTCGATGTCGTAGATTTTCCCAACCGATTCTTTTGCCACTGCGTTCATTCCGTTCCCCTGTCGCCTACCCTGCTACCGCTGTGTTGTTTACTACATAGCGATACCCATGGGCAATCATCGGCGACGGCTGAACGTATTTATCCAACGCAGGCCGTTCATTCATCGCAGCTCATCGCGTAAGTCATGTACGGGCTTGCCGGCTTCCACGGACCCCCAGGGTTGAACCAAGGTGCTGCTGGTTGATGCAACCACGAGCCGGTGCTGAGCCAGAGATTCTATTCCCAAGGTTTTGTGAAGCAGCCGGGCTGCCGCTTTCAATTACGCAAGAGTCAGTTGACTGCCCGCACCATCAGGGCAGGCAGCCATTTCACAGGCTCTTCAGATCAACTGCCGCGCCGTGAGCCACATCCCGAACCCCAAAGCCATCAGTGCCCAGCACAGCAGTGGATGAAACATCACTCGCCAGACCAGCGCGTGGGGCTCGAAGCCGACGCCATGCACGAAACCACCGGCCACGCCCCACATGACCAGCATCAACAGGCTATGGGAATAATGACCGTTGGCATCGAGCATCGACGCCGGATGAATCAACAGCACCAGGCTCAGGGGCACCGCCATCAGCCAGGACAGTGTCCGGCCGATGGCATGCCTGAAGGGTGCGTTCCGCGCCTCAGCGGTCACGACCGTTCTCCACAGCCGTGGCGTCCGAAGACTCCAGCCACAAGGCATTGATGATGCCGAAGCTGCAGGCCAGCAATACGCCAAGAATCCAGGCGAAATACCACATGATGTTCTCTCCTCGGCTCAGTACAGGCCGTGCGGGTTATGGTCGATATGCGTGGTGGTGACCTTGCCCCACATCTTGGCGTAGCACCACAGCGTGTAGCAGAGGATCAACGGCACGAAGATGACGGCCGCAACCAGCATGATGAACAGGGTTTTGCTGCTGGACACTGCATCCCAGACGGTCAGGCTCGACGCCGGATCCAGGCTCGATGGCATGACAAACGGGAACATCGCGAAACCTGCGGTGCACAGAGCGCCGACGATGGCCAGGCTGCTGCCCAGAAACGCCATTCTGCCCTGCCCCGCGCTGGCGCACAGCAGTGCCAGCAGGCCACCGAAGATGCCCAGCAGCGGCGCGATGACGGTGAGCGGGTGTTGCTGATAGTTAGCCATCCAGCCGTGGTTAGACGCATCGACCGTCTTGGCCAACGGATTCAGCGCTGCGCCTGCATCGAACGCCGAAGTAATCGACAGCCCCTCAATTGCGCCCAGCAGCAGCCATACGCCAGCACCGATGAAGGACAGCAGGAACACCAGTGCCAGCCCTTGCGCCGCACGCTGCGAACGATGGGCAATCGCGCCCTCGGTGCGCATCATCAGCCAGGTACCGCCATGCAGACCGAGCATGCTCAGGCTGACGACACCGGCCAGCAGGCCGAACGGGCTGAGCAACTGCCAGAAATTGCCCTGGTAGCTGGAGCGCATGGTTTCATCGAACTGGAACGGCACACCCAGCAGCAGGTTGCCGAATGCCACCCCGAACACAAGCGAAGGCACTATACCGCCCACACAAAGCGCCCAATCCCAACTCTGCCGCCAGCGGGTGTTTTCCAGCTTGCTGCGATAGTCAAAGCCCACCGGGCGTACGAATAACGCGAACAGCACCAGCAACAGCGCCCAGTACAACCCGGAAAACGCCGCCGAGTAGACCAGTGGCCAGGCAGCGAACAACGCGCCACCGGCGGTGATCAGCCAGACCTGGTTGCCGTCCCAGTGCGGGGCGATGGTGTTGATCACCACACGTCTTTCGTTATCCGAGCGACCCACCACAGGCATCAGCATCGCCGCGCCCAGGTCGAAGCCGTCGGTCAGGGCGAAGCCGATCAGCAGCACGCCGACCAGCACCCACCAGATGAGTTTGAGTGTCTCGTAATCGAACATCATGTGTTCCTCAGGCCAGCACAGGTTGTTTGGCAGCAGACACAGCGGCGCCGCGTGCTTCGAAGTGATAACGACCGGTGTGCAGGCTGCTTGGGCCCAGGCGGGCGAACTTGATCATCAGGTACATCTCGATGATCAACAGCACGGTGTAGAAACCGACCAGCGCCAGAATCGAGCCAATGACATCGCCGCTGGACAGGGTCGAAGCAGACAAGTGAACCGGCAGTACTTCACCGATCGACCATGGCTGACGACCGTGCTCTGCAACCCACCAGCCGGTCTGCGTGGCGATCCACGGCAGTGGCAGACTGAACACCGCCCACTTGAGCAACCAGCGCTTGCTCGATTCGTTCTTGCGTGCCGAGGCCCAGAACGCGCAGATGAACAACAGCAGCATCAGCACGCCACTGAGCACCATGATGCGGAACGTCCAGAAGATCGACGCCACATGGGGAATCGAATCCAGGGCAGCCTGCTTGATCTGTTGCTCGTTGGCGTCCACCACCTTGTCGGTGTACTTCTTGAGCAGCAGGCCGTAACCCAGGTCCTTCTTCACATCGTTGAATGCGTTGAGGGTTTGTTCGCTCTTGTCCCCGGCGCGCAGCTTGCCCAACAGGTCGTAGGCAACCATACCGTTGCGGATGCGGCCCTGGTGCTCACTGACCAGATCCTTGATCCCGGTGACTTGCTTGTCGACCGAACGGGTGGCGACGATGCCCATCACATAGGGGATTTTTACCGCGTAATCGGTGCGCTGCTCGGCCTGGTTCGGCAGACCGAACAAGGTGAACGCAGCGGGCGCAGGTTCCGTATCCCACTCGGCTTCGATGGCCGCGAGTTTGGTTTTTTGCACGTCGCCGATTTCGTAGCCGGACTCATCGCCCAGCACGATCACCGAGAGAATCGAGGCGATGCCGAACGCCGAAGCAATGGCGAACGAGCGCCGGGCGAAGCCGATGTCGCGCCCCTTGAGCAGGTACCAACTGGAGATGGCCAGGACGAAAATCGCCCCGGTGACATAACCGGAAGCTACGGTATGCACGAACTTGACCTGCGCGACCGGGTTGAAGATCAGGTCCGCGAAACTGGTCATTTCCATGCGCATGGTGGTGAAGTTGAACTCTGCGCCGACCGGATTCTGCATCCAGCCGTTGGCGATGAGGATCCACAACGCCGACATGTTTGAACCGATTGCCACCAGCCAGGTGACACCCAGATGCTGCACGCGGCTGAGCCGATCCCAGCCGAAGAAAAACAGACCGATAAACGTTGATTCAAGGAAAAAGGCCATCATCCCTTCGATCGCCAGCGGCGCACCGAAGATGTCGCCCACGTAATGGCTGTAGTAGGCCCAGTTGGTGCCGAACTGGAACTCCATGGTCAGGCCGGTGGTGACCCCCAGGGCGAAGTTGATGCCAAACAGCTTGCCCCAGAACTTGGTCATGTCCTGGTAGACCTGTTTGCCGGTCATGACGAACACCGACTCCATGATCGCCAGTAAAAAAGCCATGCCCAGCGTCAATGGGACAAACAGGAAGTGGTACAGCGCAGTCATTGCGAACTGCAGCCGAGATAAGTCGACGACGGATTCCGATATCATTTTGAATTCTTCTCAGGAGACACGGGAGGGGCGCCCAGTACATGCAGGCCAGCTTGCACCCCGTCATCCTTGACCTCGACCGGAGCGTCGAACCAGACGCTACGGATTCCCATTAACAGGACGAGCTTGATCAGCAGGATCAGGCCTATTTCTTTCGCCAGAGGGTGTTTGAGGAAATCGAAAGGACCGGGCATGTTGATGACTCGTCAGGGTGCACCGCATTTTTCCTATAGCGCCTTGTGCAACCGTTGATCCAGGTCAAAAACCTCCGGGCGACATGGTGTGGCAAAACGCCACAGCGTGATTCGTCGGAAGGCGGGAACCTCCAAAACCCGTGGTCGGCAGGCAGCTTTCAAACCGCTGCAATGTCCCAAAAAGCAGTGTGTTTCAATCAAGCAGCTGGCACAGCTTGTCAGCTGTGGCAGCGGCATTTCGCAGTGTCCAGTGGCAACCGCCTGCCTCTGCCACAGTTGTACATCGCAGCGGGAGGATAAAGGTCTTATAACCCTCTCAAGTGAGGGGGTTTTCAGCCGATAGGGTGGCTGTAGGAAGCATCCCGCTCATGCTTTTCTGCATGCGTCGGAGCCGGATAACCGCCGCTACTGCAGACCGTGAGGTAGCTGTTCATGACACCCGCAACGCTCGATTCCACAGCTCGCAACCTACTGTTTTGCGTGGTATCGCTTTGCCTTAGCGTTGGCACTGCATGGGCCGACGGCATTCGCGTCGTCACCGAAGAACTGCCGCCCTATAACATGACGCGCGATGGCCAGTTGACCGGCATGAGCACCGACGTAGTGCGGGCGGTGCTCAAAGAGGTGAAGGTGCAGGCGAGCATTCAATCCATGCCCTGGGCGCGGGCATATGACCTGGCATTGCATGACCCGAATGTACTGATCTATTCCATCACCCGAACCGCCGAGCGCGAGCATCTTTTCAAATGGGTCGGGACCATCGCCACCTCGCGCTGGTACATTTATTCCGCGTCCACTCACCCCATCAGCCTGATGGCACTGGACGATGCCCTTGACTGGCAGACCGCGACGGTCAATGAAGACGTCGGCGAGCAGTACCTGATCGGCAGAAACTTCGTCGTCGGCCAGCAACTGCAGTCCAGCAATCGCTACGCGCTCAACTATCAGAAGCTTCAGACCGGCCACGTCGATCTGTGGATTTCCGATGAACTGAATGCCAATTACCTGGCACGTCAGGCGGGCGACGATCCCGCTCGCACGCTGGTGCAATCCTTGCAGGTCAAGGATCTGGAAAAAGACGGGGGTTTTAGCATGGCGTTCAGCGCCGGTACTCCCGACGCTACCGTGCAGCTGTTTCAGAAAGGCTTGGGGACTATTCGCGAGAACGGGACCTACGATGCCATTGCCCGGAACTGGAAGTGAGCATGCCCGCAGAGCTTGAGTCCCAGCTTCCCGCAAATGCCGTCGCCCCACCGCGTGCCGGTTCGCTCGCGCGCAGTCTGGTGCTGGCGACGCTGGCATTTTGCTTGTTGTTCACCCTGGCCACCGTGGGAGTCCGGACCTGGTTCGCCTGGAACAGCAACCTGTCGAACATGAACGCCGAACTCAGCCTGATCGACCAGGTGTTTCAGGGCACGCTGTCCAAGGCGGTGTGGGAAATGGACAACGAAGACTTGCAGACGCAGCTCGACAGCGTGGCCCTGGCACCTCCGGTAGGACGTGTCGAAGTGCGCGTCTTGCGTCCTGGCCGGCCGCCAGAGGTCCTGGAGCGTCACCATGCGGGCCATGACGGCTCTTCTTTCACGCCAACCCTGCGCCGCCAGTTGACGGTCAGCCCCTACCCCGGCGCCACCGAAGTGGTGGGCGAACTGAGCATCGAAGGCGATGCGCGTCTGCTGTGGCAACGCCTGTGGAAAGAAGTCGCAATCATCATGTTGACCCAGATCATCCAGTCGCTGGCGCTGGCCGGGTTGATCATGAGCATGTTCAACCGCTCGGTGACCCTGCATGTGCGACGCATCGCCCAGCACCTGGAACAGCTGACCCCCCAAAACCTTAAACATCACCTGATGCTCGAACGCGGCGGCACGGCCAGTGACGAACTGGACCTGCTGGAAGCTGGCGTCAACGACTTGCAAGACAAGCTGGCCGACCACATCGAGCGCCAGACCCACGACGAACTGGCCCTGGCCACCAGCCGCGATCAACTGGCCGAACTGGTCGAACAACGCACCGCGCAATTGAAGGCGGCCAACATTCGTCTCGAAGCCCTCAGCCGCTTCGATCCGCTGACCGGCCTGGCTAACCGCCGGCACTTCGATGAACTCAAGGAGCTGGAATTCAACCGCTCCTTGCGCCACGACCAGCCGTTTTCGGTGCTGATGTGCGATATCGATTTCTTCAAGCTCTATAACGACACCTATGGCCATGCCACCGGCGACCAATGCCTGCGCGATGTAGCCTTGACCATGAGCGCCCTGTTTTCGCGTTCGGGGGAGTTGGTGGCTCGCCTGGGGGGAGAAGAATTCGCCGTGTTGCTTGCGGGGCAGAACCGGCAGCAGGCGCTTAGCTTGGCCGAACGTCTGCAAGCACTGCTTGCCGAGCAGAAACTGCCCCACAAGGGGTCGAGCGTTTCACCTTACGTCACGTTGAGCATCGGCGTCGCCGAGCTTGATCCGGCAAACATGGAATGCTTCGACCAATTGCTGCAAAGCGCCGACAGGGCCCTGTATCGCGCCAAGAGTCAAGGGCGTAACCGCTGTGAGATATGACCGTGGGGAGAATGTGACATGCGCCTTACCCGACATTCGCTCAAACAAGGCTTGAGTCCCCTGTCCGCGACCTTGCTGATGCTTGCTTGTCTGGGCATCGAGGCCGAACCTTTGCAGGTCGTCACCGAGGACTCCTCTTACAGCGCGCTAAGGGACGGCAAGGTCGTCGGGAGCGCCAGCGAAGTGGTGGAAAAGGTCCTCTCCAGGGCCGGGGTCAGCGACTACCGCATGGCCCTCTACCCTTGGGCGCGTGCCTACGACATTGCTCGCCTGGAAAGCAACGTAATGATTTATCCCATCGTGCGCAGCAGCGAGCGCGAATCGCTGTTCATCTGGGTCGGTGAGCTGGAATCGGCTACGCCGAAGTTCTACAAACTGCACGACCGCCATGACATCGTCATCAACGACCTGGGGGATGCCCGGAATTTCACCGTTGGCGTGATACGTGATGATGCGCGCCAGGAATACCTCAAGGAACAAGGCTTCAGCAAAATGGTGGTATCGGCCAACAACCTGGATAACCTGCGCAAGCTGCTCAATGGGCAAGTCGCGCTGGTGCCCATGCCCGAGCGCGAAGCGCGTGTGCAGTGCGCGCAACTCCATATCGACTTCGGTCAGCTCGAAAGCGTTTACACCGTCGACGAGCTTTCCAGCGAACTGTATGTCGCGCTGAGCCTGAAGACACCGCCGGATACGGTGCAGCGCATTACCACAGCGTTCACCCAGTTGAAGGAAGACGGAACGGTGGCCAACGCCATGGCGCAGTAATGGGCCAGGGTTCGACCGCACGAAAGCATGATGATCAGGCGACAGTGTCGGACGACCGCTCAGTCCCTGATCGCCACTTTCCGGGGTGAAGGACTTTCCAGCGACGTACGCTCCTGGTCATAGGCCAGGTAGTACTTGTTGACGCTATTGACGTAACTGACCACGTTCGTCCCCAGCTGCTTCATCGCCACCCGCTCGACCTGGAAGAACCATTGATTGGGATTGAGGCCCTGACGCCTGGCTTCGGTGCGCATCGCCTGCACCCGCTCCGGGCCAAGGTTATACGCTGCGAGGGTGAACGCCATGCGCTCGCGCTCGTTGATCCGCGGGCTGGCAAAAAACTTGCGGCGGATCATCGCCAGATACTTGCTCGCAGCCTGGACATTGCCATCGACATCGTGAATGTTATCCACCCCTACCCGCTGGGCGGCTGAAGGGGTGATCTGCAGCAAACCCGTGGCGCCGCTGCCACCCTTGGCGACGGGGTTGAGCGCCGACTCCTTGAACGCCAGCGCTGCAAGGTCCAGCCAATCCATTTTCTGCGCGTCGGCGTGACGCTGCAGGGTGGGACGCAGCTTTTCCAGACGCTGCCGGTCTTCCCGCGCCAACGGGTAGTGGACGCGATAGAGGTCTTTGTAGGCTTTCTGGAACGCGGCGTCCTGATTGGCAGGTGGCGCGTAGGTTTCCAGAAAACGGTCGACGGTGGCATGCAGCATCACGGCGTCCCTGCGCACGAACCAGTTCATGTCGCCCGGGTCGCTCAATGCCAGCCCGCGGTCGACCCGAAGTTTGGGCATGACCCTGGCCCAGCGCTCGGCAATCGGTTGTTCGACGATGGTCAGGTGATAAATCCCAGCCTGAACCATCTCCAGTACGTCTTCCACAGCCAGGCTCGGGTCGGCCCATTCGATGCGAACAGGTGGTAATTTGCGCAACGCCAGCTTCTGGTTGAGCTGCGCGATGGCGTCATCGGCCACGCTGCCGTTAGTCAGCATCAGCGTGCGACCGGACAGCTGCTCAGGGCGCTTGATCACGCGCTCGCCGCGCGTTCCCACGACCACCAGCGGCACGTGCCTGACCACAGGCTCAGTGGCGTCGACGTACTGCGCGGCGCTGGCATCGAGCAACTCGCCCGGGGCCACCACGTCGCCCTCCCCGCGTTGCAGTGCGGCGAGCAATTGGTCCTTGGCTTTTGGAATCAGCTTGAGGGAGACTTTCTGGCCATCACGCGCGTGGCCGTTGAGGTATTTTTCGAAGGCCTGCAGGCGGCGATACTCGACGCCGATGAGCTCGCCCTGCATTTCACCTGAGCTGTTGCGGCTCTGGTTGACCAGGACACGGAGCACCTTGCTGCTGCGGATGGCGGCAAGGTCACGGATCTGGGTTCTCTTGACGATCACCGGCGGCCCGGCAGGACGTGCCGCCGCATGGGCAGGAACGAGCAACAGGCACAGCAACGAGACCAGCGAGGCTCGGATCATTGACGCTCCGGGAAAAATGCCGAAAAAACGGGCTTGAAGTCCCTGTCGGACCATCACGCAGGCGGTCTGTGCAAGGCCTGCTGACAGCGACACAGGGATCTACTAATTCTAAGCAGTTGAGTCTGCTTGTTTTTTATCGCCTCAATCGCTCTGCTATTCTTCTCGGCCTCCGGCCTGAGGTGAACCATGCAGCTAATCGACATCGGCGTCAACCTGACGAATTCCAGCTTCGCATCCAAGGAGCGAGAAGTTCTCGAGCGCGCCTACGCCGCGGGCGTAGCTCAGTTGATCCTCACCGGCACCAGTGTCCAAGGCAGTGAGCAGGCGTTGCAGATGTGTCGTGAACTGGATGAAAGCGGTGAGCGATTGTTCAGCACCGCTGGGGTTCATCCCCATTCGGCGAGCGATTGGACCCAGGACACCGAACAACAGTTGCAGGGCCTGCTGAAAGAAAATGCCGTGCGCGCAGTCGGCGAGTGCGGCCTGGATTTCAACCGCGATTTCTCACCGCGCCCGCGACAGGAAAAGGTGCTGCACGCCCATCTCGCCTTGGCCGTAGCCTTGCAGCTTCCGGTGTTTTTGCATGAACGGGAGGCCGACGAGCGATTGCTGGCGATTCTGCGCGAATACCGCGACCACCTGCCCGGCGCCGTCGTGCACTGCTTTACCGGCGAAAAACGTGCACTGTTCAGCTATCTGGACATGGACCTGCACATCGGCATTACAGGCTGGATCTGCGACGAACGCCGTGGCACGCATCTGCACCCTCTGATGCGCGAAATCCCCCGCGGGCGTCTGATGCTGGAAAGCGATGCGCCGTACCTGCTGCCCCGCAGCTTGAGGCCAAAACCGAAAAACGGGCGTAATGAACCGGCCTATCTGACGGAAGTGCTGCGTGAAGTGGCACTGCATCGGGGCGAACGCCCGGAAGACGTCGCCGCTCACACCACGGCTTGCGCTCGTGCGTTCTTCTCACTGCCTGCGATTCAGGAAAGTGCGACATTTTGACTGCCTGCGAGTTGATGCAGGTCAACGCAGCAGCTATACACAGTTGAGAAAATACTGGCACCTTGCCTTATCACGTGCAATCACAGAAGAGCTTCCTCATGGGCCGCTGGTTGAGCAACATCTCGCTGAAATACAAATTCTGGGCGGTAAACGCCGTTGCATTCCTCACCATCCTGCTGTTGGTGCTCTATGCGCTGAACCTTGAGCAACAGAGCCGCACTGCAGATGCCAGGATCGCCGCGCAGGTCCATGCACAACTCTTGGCGGCCTGGCCGGCCGGGCAACCGGTGCCCCGTACCGTGCCGCTCGCCGCTGCGCCCTCCTTCAGGCAGGTGCTGACCGAGCATTTCACCCACTATGCTGTCGCCGTTTTCGTGCTGATGCTGGCCATGCTCAGCGCTTCGCAGCTGTTGATCCGGTTCCTGCTGACCCATCTGAACACGCTCAAAGACGTGATGCTGCTTGTCGAGAAGACCGGCAACCTGTCGGCGCGTGTGCCGCTGGCCGGAGAAGACGAGGTCGGGCAGATGGCCAAGGCGTTCAACGCCATGCAGGCAGGTTACCAGCGCATTGTCGGTACTGTGGCGCAATCGGCCGCGCGGCTGGATCAGGGTGCGGTGCATCTGGCCACCGGCATGAGCGACGTACGGGAGGGCATGCTCGGTCAGCAAAGCGAGACGGATCAGGTAGCCACCGCGATCAACGAAATGACCGCTACGGTGCATCACATCGCCCAGCACGCCAGCGCCACGCGCGATCAATCACAGAATGCCGATGCACTGGCAGGCAGCGGCAGGGATGTGGTGGATCGGGTCCAGACCTCGATTGCCGGCCTGTCCAGTGGCGTGCAGCAGACCGCCGGCATGATTCAGCGTTTGGCTGAAGACAGCCAGAAGATCAACGGCGTGGTTAACGTGATCCACAGCATTGCCGAGCAGACCAACCTGCTGGCCCTGAACGCGGCCATAGAGGCGGCGCGGGCCGGGGAAATGGGTCGCGGTTTTGCGGTAGTTGCCGATGAGGTGCGCAATCTGGCCAAGCGCGTGCAGGCCTCCACTGACGAGATCACCACCATGGTCTCGGCGTTGCAGGCGGGTACACGAGACGCCGTGGATTTCATGCAGGAAAGTTCTTATAAGGCTGACGACTGCGTCCAGCAGGCACAGGAAGCCGGCAAAGCCTTGGCCGCGATTACCGAAGCCGTGGCGCAGATGCGCGAAAGCAACACGCAGATCGCCGTGGCGGCGCAGCAGCAGAGTGAGGTGGCCGAAGAGATGAACCGGGCGGTGGTCAGCATACGCGACGTCACCGAACGCACCGTGCGCCAGACCGTTGATTCGGCGGCCACCAGCGATGAACTGGCCACACTGGCCGGGGAACTGAACACAGCGATCGGACAACTGAAATTGCGCGGTTGAGTCGCGCTTCATGCGCGGGGGGCGGTGTTGAACGAGACAGAAATATGTCGCCTGCACCGGCTCGCCCGAATCGGCAACGCCGCTGTCCAACCTCTTGCCTATGACACCGATAGCCAACCTCGATTCGCTATCGGTAGAACGCAGGCCTACGCTGAGCCTATCGAAAACGGTTCTTATTCAGGCACAGCAGAGGTAAGCATCATGTCCAAGTTCATATCCAGTCTTCACCTTGACGACTTCTTCTCGGCTGCCAACAAGTCCGGTCTTTCCTCGTGTTTGGTTCTGTCGTCGCGGGCGTTTGCGCTGTCGATCGTTTCGGGCCTGCTGTTGCTCGACGGCGCGCTGAGCCCAAGCATTACTTCGGCAGGTATCGGTGTTTTAGGTCTGATCGCGGCGCAAGCCATCAAAGCCCGGGGCCAGTAAGGTCTCGGGATTGCCTGCATACCGTGGCTGCTCATCTATAAAAAGCCGTTAACCGCTTTACGCTCAACCGAACACGGTCACCGTCTGACGGCTGATCGCGATCAACTCCCCTCTCGGCGACCACAACCCTGCCGCCACATGACCGTATCCATCGCGGGCGTGCTCGATCACAGCCTGGTATTGCGTCCATTCCAAAGTGGTCATTTGCGGCAACGGCTGTATGAACTCAATGGTCCATGTCAGCGAACTGCCGGGTGCCGGTTTACTCAGATGCGCCAATACTGCCGGTGGCCAGGTATCAGCCAGTGCGAGCAGGTGGGCTTCGGTCAGCCTCTCTTGCGCGACATCGTGCAACCGTGCGTAACCGCCGATGGCGCGCGACCGGGTGTTGCTGTACGGAATTCCTCCCAAGGCCCAACGCATATCGATGTAACGCAGGTAGTCGGGCATTGCCCCGGCAACGAACGGAAACTCCGGCACTTCATCCACCGGTTTGAATTGGGGTGCAGGCTCGGCAGATACGGCAATCAGCGACTCCCGAGGTGCCCCAAAGCTGCCCTGGATAAGCATCAAGGTTTCACCGTTCTGTACGGCGCGACCCAAGACCTGAGTGACCGCCCTGCCCTCACGCAGCGTTTGCACCTCGAACGAAATCGGTACATCGATCTCGGTCGGGCCAATAAAGGAGATGGCCAGTGACCGCACCGGCCGATCTGCTTTAACCGTCACCCGCATCGCCTCGAATTGCAGCGCTGCCATCAGGCCGCCGAAGCAGGAACGGCCTTGAGACCAGACCGCCGGAACGGTCACGGCTTGCGGGTTGGCGCGAACGGCTTCGAGCAGTTCGGACAATGTCATGGGCACTCCAGGAAGCTCGTAAAGAACGTTTGCGGATCTTAGCGAGAGCAGGCGCGTCGAGCAGCGCTCATAACTGCCAATCCTGCGCAGGGGTCGGGATCAATGCGCCGGCGCGTCGGCAAAGCAGGCTTGAAACAGGCGCTGCAGCGCTTTGTCCGATTTCTCCTCGGCACGCAAAATGCCCAGTTCCCATCCGGCTACACACGGCGCCAGGTCAGACTGCTGCGCAGCCTGAGCCAGCCATTGCAGGTGATCATGCCAATCGCCCAATGCGCCTTGCGCTGACTTGAGCCGCTTCTCCATGCCCTTGGGCTGATGACTGAGTTCGGGATAGGCCTCAGCAGCGTAGCGCACGCGCTTGATCAGCAAACGCAAGCGGTGACGATCATGGGCAGGATCGGCCATGGCTTGGCGCAGCTGCCTCCATTGCTTGTCCAGGCGCTTTTCGACCCGCTGGCGCAGCTTACTCAGCAGGCCATGACGCTGTTGAGTGCGTAAAAGCGACGGCAACTGATCCAACACCCCGAACAGGCGGTTCAGCTCAGGCGAAGTCGCCACCTTCGGGCAGGCAGCGTCCAGGTATTTCGTGCGCTTGAGCGCAGCCTGATCCAGTCCCTCAGCGGTCAGAAACGCCGCCAGCACCTGCATATCTCGCAACGGCGTGGTCAGATCGCCGACCCCTTTGGCCGCTTCCTCGACCTGGCCTAGCCCCGGTAAACCGCGCAAGGGCCGCAGCGCGCTGCGCAGGCGTCGCACTGTGGTGCGCAGATCGTGCAGCGCTTCGCTGTCGGTAGACGCTTGCAAGCGGGCGTGGCAGGCCAGCAGTTTGACGTTGAGGCTAAAGATCTCGGCGATCAGGTGATCGACCATTGCAGACATGAACACGCTCCTCCATCTTGATCTTGTTAGGGATGCTTGTCTTTCACCGCCGACAAGCGCCAGGGCAAGCGCCTGCGCAGGTATTTGAGGTGCCTGCGCAACTGGCTGACCGAGCCGGACATGCCGCCATAACGCTGCGATTCGAACTCACGGGCGAAGCCCTGGATCGCCTCGGCGTGATCCGGAAATCGCAGCGCCGCGCGCAAGGCGAAGGCCTGCGCGCCTTCGCCCTGCTGACGTCTGAGACCATGCCGGGCCAGCAGTCGTTCGAAGGCATTGAACAGTCGCAATTGCGAGTCGCTTTCACGGCGCCAGGGTTTGAGCAGCCAGAGCGCCAGAATCCCGAGAATCACCAGCGCGCCACCTGCGAAGGCCGGCGCCTGAAAGCCGGAGAACCAGCGCCCCAGAACCTGCAACTGCTGCTGGCCCTGATAGCCCAGTACCCAGCGCTGCCAGCCATAGTTGAGGTTATCCCACGTCAGGCGAATCGAATTGAGCCAGGCCAGATGCCGATAGCGCAGGGCCGACATCGGCGAATTGGCGAGAAAGTCCTCATCGGCGGACAGGGCCTGCTCCAGGCCTTGTTCGATCCGCGCCGGTGCAACAGCTGCGGTGGGGTCGACACTGCGCCAGCCTACCCCGGCCTGCCAGTACTCGACCCACGCGTGGGCATCCATCTGCCGCACGCTGATGTAGTTGCCCTCGGGGTTCAACTCGCCCCCCTGATAGCCCGCCACAATGCGGGCAGGAATACCCGCGGCACGCAGCACGAAGGTCATGGCGCCAGCGTAATGTGCGCAAAAACCGGCGCGACTGGCAAACAGGAAATCATCGACGCTGTTGGCGCCCAGTAACGGGGGCTTCAACGTGTAGTGGAACGGCTGCTGGGTGAAATAGGACAACACAGCGTCGACCAGCGTATCAGGCTTGGGGTAGCGACGATGCATGTCGGCAGCCCATTCCCGTGTTTCAGGATTGCCTTTGGCGGGCAGCTGCAGATCCTGCATCCGGGCTCCGTCGCTGAGCGCTGTATCGCGCACGGCGTCTGGCCAGGAACTGACGTTGTAGAGCACCGACTGCTCGATGGGACGTCTGCGCTGCCAACGGAAATCACTCATTTGCCGCACGCCCGCCAGGTCGGTATCGCCAACGTCCAGCGTCATCAGCCAAGGCTTGCCAGTGGGCTCCATAACAACGCTGTAGGCAATTTTTTCGCCTTCCTTGCGCCAGTCCGGCGCGTCGGGCACCTGAGCCCGGGAAGACTGCGACCAACGTCTGCCATCGAATTGTTCCAGGGTCAGACCGCGCCAATACTGCTGGTGACGCGGCGGGACAGAACCTTCGAAGCTGGCACGAAAGACCAGCTCGGCGGACTTGCTCAACTCTGCAATATCCCCCGGCGTCATGCTGTCAGAGAGCCCGGTGAGCGCCTTGTTACTCGGCTGCGGCAGCGACCACAACGGATCCAGCCTAGGAAAGAACAGAAACAGCAACAGCATCAGCGGCACCGCCTGCAGCAGCAATTTGCCAGCAAGCATCAGCGTGCCTGCCGGTTTACTCGACAGCGCCGACTGCTGCAGGCCGATCAGCCCGGCCAGCAAGGTCGCAATCGGCAGAAGCGTGAATAGCCCCCAAAGCAACGCGTCTTCGAACAGATAACCCACGGCCACACAAAAGAAGCCCAGGAAGATCAGCACCCATGCGTCGCGCCGCGTTTGCATCTCCAGCATTTTCAGGATGAACGCGGCAATCAGCAGCGCCGCCCCGGCGTCGAGCCCCACCAGACTGCCCTGCGCAAGGTAGATGCCGCCTGCAGTCCCGACCAGCAGGCCTGACTTGATCCAATTGCCGGGCATGCGCGCACGCATGCGGAAGATCTGAATGCGCCAGAAGGTACAGGCCAGCCACAACACAATCAGCGAAGCAGGGATATGCAACGAGAAAGGCACGATGACCAGGGCCTGAGCGATCAACAGCCAGTTCAGGCTGACCCGCGGAATCGATTGCGCCAGACGGGTCGAGGTCATGCCCACCCCACGTTCATGCGCGGACGCCATACAGCGCCAGTTGCCGCAGACACACCTGGCGGTGGGCATCGCCGCTGTCCACTGCCGAGAGAAAACCGGGCATGCGCAGGGCGAAGGGTTGCTGGCGCTGGGACAACTCCAGCACCCAGTAACACAAACGTGACAGGCGCTCCTCGATATCGCCTCCCAAGGCCATGAAATCCAGGCACAGGTCGTGCCCGCTGAGGTCAGTGAACTCCTTGATCATCAATCCCTGACCGCGCGACCAGGCTTTCCAGTGCATACGGCTCAGGGAATCGCCGGGTTGCCACGGGCGCAGGCCCTGATAATCGTCGACGCCCTGCCCTTGAGTCGCCTGTCCTTCATCTCTGGCGTGGGGCTGAACGCCTTGCAGCAGCGGCATACTGCCAGCCAGCGGACGTGGATAGATCAACACGGTCTGCTCCAGATCCAGCCAGCTCCAGGCGCGGAAGATGCCCAGCGGAAACACGCTCTCGACCCGCAGACGCGGTGCCCGCAACCAGCCGCGATTGACCGCAGGCAAGGTCAGCGCAACCTCCATCTGGCGATCACGCTCAACATCGGTCTGCTCCATGCGCTCGCTGTTCCAGCCCAACGCAATGGCCTGATGGCCCTTAGAAGCGCTCTCCAGACGCAGCCGCAACTGCACAGGCTCACCTACGAACACCGAACGCGCAGGGCTGGCGCTAAGGATCAGGCCGCTGAAATTGCGGTAAGTGTGCAGAATTGCAAGGATGCCCACCGAGAGCATCAGGAAGGTTAGACCGTAGGCCAGACTGTTCTGATAATTGATCGATACCAGCAGCAGCAACACAAGCAAGAGCGCGTAGGTGCCACCTACCTTCGTTGGCAGGATGAAAATTCGGCGGTGATCGAGCTGGATGCGGGAGGCCGCAGGAATGCGTCGCCCCACCCAACGCTGCCAGACCGGTTTGAACTGCGGCATCAAAGCACCGGCACCTCACGTAACAGCCATTGGACCAAAGCCCCACCGCCATGCCCGGTCGGATCGGTGCGTTCGCGCAGACGATGGCTGATGACCGCAGGCAGAATCGCCTGAACGTCTTCGGGTATCACGTAATCGCGGCCGATCAACAGCGCCCATGCGCGCGCAGCGGAGAGAATCGCCAGGCTGGCGCGAGGTGACAGGCCGTAGGCGAACTGCGGTTGGCTGCGGGTGGCTTCCACCAGACGCAGCACATAATCCACCAGCGCATCGCTGGCGCGCACACGCCGTGCCTCCAGTTGCAGGGCTGCAAGCTCAGTGTGGTCGATGAGCGGTTCGATACGCGGGAGTAAATCGCGGCGCGACTCGCCCAACAACAGGGCTTTTTCCGCAGAGCGCGCCGGATAGCCCAGGGACAGGCGCATCAGAAAGCGGTCCAGCTGCGATTCGGGCAAGGCGAAGGTGCCACCCTGCGAGAACGGGTTCTGGGTCGCAATGACAAAAAACGGATCGGGCAAAGGACGGGTTGCACCTTCGATGGTCACCTGCCCCTCCTCCATCGCTTCAAGCAGCGCGCTCTGGCTTTTCGGCGTGGCGCGGTTGATCTCGTCGGCCAGCACCAGCTCGGCAAAGATCGGCCCGGGATGAAAGGTGAACTGTCCGGTGTCCCGGTCGAAAATCGAGGTGCCGAGAATGTCGCCCGGCAGCAGGTCGGAAGTGAATTGGATTCGCTGGAAACTCAGGCCCAAGACCTTGGCCAGCGTATGGCTCAAGGTGGTCTTGCCCATGCCGGGCAAGTCCTCGATCAACAGATGCCCCCCACCCAGCAGGCATGCCATGGCCAGACGCACCTGAGGCTCCTTGCCCAGCACCACTTCATTGATCGCGCTCAGGCACGCATCCAGTTTTCTGCCCATCGGAAAGCCTCCCCAAGCGACTGCTCTTGGCTAATAGGACTGCAGACCATGCCAGACGTGCAGCCACTTTAGAGTCAGCGTAGGCCTTTTAGCCAGAGACGGGCGCAGGAATGAAAAGATTTTATGCGAGGACGCAAGGCGAGAGGTTTGCACTGCGGACAGACGACAAGCGTAAATGCCGTAGGGGTGAGCTTGGCAAGCGGTCCGCGATCACCGCAGCGGCTTATACATTGCCTTCGTAAACCAGCTCGCCCCCACAGGGGGTGTTATCACCCTGACCGTATATAAGCTGGAAGCCCTCAACGCCCCGCGCGCGACTCACGAATGTAGAAGCGCGCCTTCTCGGCTTTGTCATTACAGCCTTCGAAGGCCTCGAACTGTTGCTGGGTCTTGGCGCCGGTCAGCAACGACAGGGCTTTGGAATAACTAACCGTTCCGGCAAACCCTTCGGCTTTGGCCAGATCCAGCTCATGCCAGGCGGTATCCAGATTGGTCGCGCAGCTGTCGCGATAGGCGGTTTTACCCGCGCAGCCCGTTAGAACAAGCGCGAGCAGTGGCAGGCAGATCCAGGCTTTCATCGGGTGTTACCTCAATAATGGAATTCAACGATGCGGCTTTGACGGTGCGCCGAGGTAAAAGTGCCAAAGCACAGGGTCCGATTTCCATCCCGGGCATGGACCATCGGCGGTGCCTGACGTCGAATCACGTGAGGTGTCCGCCGAACATCCTGATCAGCCGGTAAAAGACTCAGAACAACCCCATCTGCCCGCCAATCAGGGTGGCGAAGTCGTCCTGCACGAACGGCAAAATGGCGTCGGCAATCGGCTGCAGTTGCCGGGTGATGTAATGGTCGTAGTCGATCGGGGCGCTGCGGACTTCCAATGGCTCGGGGCCGACCACGCTGATGACGTAGTTGATCCAGCCGCGGTTCTGGTATTGCAGCGGGCGGCCGTGTTTACGGTTGTAGTCATCGGCGATGCGCGCGGCGCGGACATGGGGCGGGACGTTGCGTTCGTAGTCGTGCAGCGGGCGGCGCAGGCGCTTGCGGTAGATGAGCTGGTCGTCCATTTCACCGGCCAGCGTACGGCGAACGTGGTCGCGCACGTAATCCTGATACGGCCGGTTATTGAAGATGCGCAGATAGAGTTCTTTCTGGAAACCCTGCGCCAGCGGCGACCAGTCGGTGCGCACCACTTCCAGGCCTTTGTAGACCATTTCGTCTTCGCCGTTGGCGCGAGTGACCAGCCCGGCGTAGCGCTTCTTGCTGCCCTCCTCCGCACCACGGATGGTGGGCATCAGGAAGCGTTTGAAGTGGGTTTCGAATTGCAGTTCCAGCGCGCTCTCCAGACCGTATTCGTCTCGTATGTGCTCCTGCCACCAGTCATTGACGCCTTTGACCAGCGCCTTGCCGATGTGCGCGGCCTCTTCCTGGCCATGGGGGCGTTTGAGCCAGACGAACGTGGAGTCGGTGTCGCCGTAGATCACCTCGTAGCCCTGGGTTTCAATCAGCTGGCGGGTCTGGCGCATGATCTGGTGCCCGCGCAGGGTAATCGAGGACGCCAGCCGAGTGTCGAAGAAACGGCAGCCGCTGGAGCCGAGTACGCCGTAAAAGGCGTTCATGATGATCTTCAGCGCCTGGGACAGCGGCGCGTTACCTTCGCGCTTGGCCACCTCGCGTCCTTCGGACACCCGCGCGACGATGGCCGGCAGGCAGTGTCGGGTGCGAGAGAAACGCGCACCGCGAAAGCCCTCCACAGAGTCGCTGTCGTCGGGATGTTTGAGCCCTTCGATCAAGCCCACCGGGTCAATCAGAAAGCTGCGAATGATCGATGGGTAAAGGCTTTTGTAGTCCAGCACCAGCACCGATTCGTACAAACCCGGCCGCGAATCCATGACGAAGCCACCAGGGCTGGCCTCGGGCATGCGCTCGCCCAGATTGGGTGCCACGAAACCCTGGCGATGCATCAGCGGCATGTACAGGTGCTCGAACGCCGCCACCGAACCGCCGCTGCGATCGGCTGGCAAACCGGTGACGGTGGCGCGTTCGAGGAGGAACGTCAGCAACTGGGTCTTGGCGAAAATCCGCGTGACCAGCTCGCAGTCCTTGAGGTTGTAGCGCGCCAGTGCCGGCTTGTCCTCGGCAAACATGCGGTTGATTTCATCCATGCGGTGGTACGGATTGTCGATGGCCTTACCTTCACCGAGCAGGGTCTGCGAGACATTTTCCAGGCTGAACGAGGGAAAGCTCCAGGTTGCCGAACGCAGCGCCTCGATGCCATCGATGATCAGACGCCCGGCGGCCGAGGCAAAAAAATGGCTATTGCGTGCGCCGTGTTCGCGCCAGCCCATGATTTGGCCGTCGCGCCCCAGCAGTAACGGCACATTCAACCGCCGGGAATGCTCGTGCAACACCCGCAGGTCGAACTGCACCACGTTCCAGCCAATGATCGCGTCCGGGTCGTGCCGCGCCATCCATTCGTTGAGCCTTTCCAGTAGCTGCTCGCGGCTGTCGCAGTAATCGAACTTGAAATCCACCGCTGATGCATCGCCATTGGCCGGCCCGAGCATATACACCTGGCGCTCGCCGCAGCCTTCCAGCGCAATGGAGTACAGCTCGCCACGCTCAGTGGTTTCGATGTCCAGCGAGACCAGCTTCAACTGCGGCCGATAGCTCGGTGCGGGTTTCATCTGCGCGTCGAGCAGTACGCCGCTGGCATCCGGCGTGCCGCTGAACTGGACGGGCGCGGTGATGAAGCGTTCCATCAGATAGCGTTCGGGGGGACGCACATCGGCTTCATAAACATCGACGCTGGCCTGACGCAGGTCCTTTTCCAGGTTCATCAACTGCCGATGCTGCCGGGTATAGAGACCCAGTACAGGCCGATGGCGGAAGTCGCACAAGTGCAGCGGCCTGAGTTCGGCACCCTGCTCTTGACGCAGCACCGCTTCGGCGCGCTCACGGTGCTGCGCCGGAATGAATGCCGTTGACGTCTGCAGCGGCAGGCGCACATGGCGCGGACCGTTGTCGGTCGCCAGCCAGAAGTCGACCTCCGTGCCCGCATCCGTGTCTCGCCAATGTCGGGTCAAGACAAAACCCTGTTGTAAATCCACCGCTGCGACCTCGAAACTCATTTCCCGAGGCGCGATTCTACGGCGGTCAGCACGGGAAAGCCCGCGATCCGCTCTGGTGAACTGATCGTCAGACCGATCAGAGACTGCGCCTGGGGAACAATGCCAACCTGTGGGCTATCAGAACATCACTCGCACACCCTCTGAGGGATCCAGCATGCTCGTTCGACGTACCTCTCTGGCGGCTGCCATTGCCGCCTCGTTCTTGTGTTCATTGGCCTTGGCCGCCGAACTGCCGCCCGAACAGCTTTTGAAGAAAGCCGAAGCCGAACAGCAACCCTATCTGGCGACGGTCAAACAGCTGGTGGATATCGACACCGGCACAGGTCAGGCCGCCGGACTCAAGACCGTCAGCGCGGTCCTGGTCGAACGTTTGAAGGCGTTGGGTGCGACCGTTGAAACCACGCCAGCCACCCCGTCGGCGGGTGACAACATCGTCGGGACGCTCAAAGGCAACGGCAGCAAAAGCTTCCTGCTGATGATTCACTACGACACCGTGTTCGGTCCGGGCACCGCTGCCAAACGGCCGTTCCGGGTCGACGGCCAGCGCGCTTATGGGCCCGGAGTCGCAGATGCCAAAGGTGGCGTGGCAATGGTGCTGCACGCGCTGAAGCTGCTGCAGGATCAGTCATTCAAGGACTACGGCACGATCACCGTGCTGTTCAACCCCGATGAAGAAACGGGCTCGGCAGGCTCGAAGAACCTCATCGCCGAGCTTGCGCGCAAGCATGACTACGTCTTCTCCTATGAGCCGCCCGATAAAGACGCAGTGACCGTCGCCACCAACGGAATCAATGGCGTGTTCGTCGACGTCAAGGGCAAGTCCTCCCATGCCGGATCCGCCCCCGAGGCAGGAAGAAATGCTGCGCTGGAACTGGCTCACCAACTGGTTCAGCTCAAGGACCTGGGCGATCCGGCCAAGGGTACGACGGTGAACTGGACGCTGATCACGGGCGGCGAAAAGCGCAACATCATTCCGGCGAGCGCTGCGGCCGAGGGCGACATGCGTTATTCGGACCTCGGTGAGTCGGATCGAGTGCTGGCCGACGGTCAGCGTATCGTGCAGGACAAACTGATCGATGGCACCGAGGTGACGTTCCGCCTCGACAAGGGCCGTCCGCCACTGGTGAAAAATCCGGCCACCGAGGACCTCGCGAAGACTGCCAAGGCCTTGTATGGGAAGATCGGGAGAAACATCGAACCGATCGCCATGCGTTTCGGAACCGACGCCGGTTACGCCTACGTGCCCGACAGTCAGAAACCTGCCGTGCTGGAAACCATGGGTGTGGTCGGCGCCGGTCTGCATGCCGACGACGAGTACTCGGAACTGTCGAGCATCGCGCCGAGGCTTTACCTGACAGTGGCGATGATCATGCAGCTATCGGGTAACGACAAGTAATCCGGGTCTGACCGAACCGAAGCGAGACTGTGGGGTGAGCGTGCTCACTCCCACTTGCCCAGCCTCGGCCGCGCAGCCTGCGTCATTACCTCAGCCACTCACGCTCCTGAGCTTGCCAACACTCCCACCACCGCACTTACGATTTTTTCGACGTCCGCCTCTTCTATGATCAACGGCGGCAAAAGCCGTATGGTCTGGCCGCGTGTGACATTGATCAGCACCCCGTACTCCTGCGCGGCCTTGAGGCACAGGTCACGAATCGGTCTGTGCAGTTCGATCCCGACCATCAATCCCAGGCCGCGAATCTGCCGCACATCGGGATGCCCGGCCAGTTCTGCGCGCAAGCGCGCCAGCAGCCGTTCGCCCTGCCCCGCTGCATTGTTCAACAGGCCTTGTTGCTCGACGATATCCAGCACGGTGCATCCGACCCTGCACGCCAGCGGATTGCCACCGAAGGTACTGCCGTGGCTGCCGGGGGTAAACAACCGCGCGACCGCCGCCGATGCCAGGCAAGCGCCGATCGGAATGCCGTTGCCCAGAGCCTTGGCCAGGGTGACGACGTCCGGAACGATGCCCTCGTGCTGGAACGCGAACCAGCGCCCGGTACGCCCGATACCGGTCTGGATTTCATCAAGGATCATCAACCAGCCATTGTCGCTGCAATGGGCACGCAACGCTTTCAGATAACCCGGCGGCGGCAGACTCACGCCCCCTTCGCCTTGAACCGGCTCCAGCATCACCGCCACGATACGCTCGCCATGAACCCTGGCGGCCTGCCGGATGGCGTCCATGTCGCCGAAGGCCACCTTGACGAACGCCCCTGACATCGGCTGATACCCCATCCGAACCGTGCCGTTGTCGCTGGCCGACAAGGTGCCGAGGGTGCGACCGTGAAAGGCGTTTTCCATGACCACCACCAACGGCTGTTCGATACCTTTGGCCCAGCCATGCAAACGCGCCAGTTTGAGAGCAGTTTCGTTGGCCTCGGCGCCGGAGTTATTGAAGAACACCTGCTCCAGCCCCGACAGGCACGTCAGTTTGCCGGCCAGACGCCGTTGCCAGTCGATGCGGTAATGGTTGGAGGTGTGCAACAGCAAGCCGGCCTGCTCGGTGATTGCCGAAACGATCAACGGATGGCTATGGCCGACGCCCGTCACCGCCACCCCTGCAACGGCATCCAGATACTGACGCCCAGTGTCATCCCAGAGCTGTGCGCCCTGGCCCCTGACAAAGCTTAAGGGTAGCGGCTTGTAAGTGTTCATCAGGCAGGCGGCAGTCATGCTCTTGGCTCCATCACAGGGTGTAGGGCCAGTATGGTTAACCCGTGTTGCTGTATAAAGATTGACTTTCTTCGGTGACTTTAAAGCAGGGCTTGATAATGGACGTTTTTCAGGCAATGACGGTTTTCGTGAAAGTCGTAGAGGCCGGCAACATGACCGCCGCCGCCCGGCAGTGTGAAATGTCGACGACCATGGTCGGCAATCACCTCAAGGCTCTCGAACAGCGGCTGGGCGTAAGCCTGTTGCAACGCACGACACGCCGGCAGAACCTCACGGAGTTCGGGCTGCAGTACTATCGCCGCTGTGTCGAGGTATTGGGGCTGGTCAGCGATTCGGAACGCATGGCAGAGCACCTGCAAACCCAACCCAGCGGTACGTTGCGCCTGACCGCCCCGCCCGCCTTCGGTGCCGAACGCCTGGCGCCGATGCTCAGCGATTTCACCCGGCGCTATCCCGAACTCAGGATTGAGGTGGTGCTGAGCAATCAGCTGATGGACCTGATCGAGCACGGTTTCGATGCGGCCATTCGCCTGGGCATTCCCGAACCTTCTGCCTTGATTGCCAGACCGCTGCAGGATTACACCCTGACCCTCTGTGCGGCGCCGGATTACCTGAAACGCTGCGGTGTCCCGAACACTGCCGAAGAACTGCGCAACCACAACTGCCTGGCGTTCGCGTATCCCGCAGGTGACGACTGGCGCGCCGCCGACAAACTGTGGAAGTTGACCGGCCCGGAAGGCGTAATGGAGGTTCCGGTCTGCGGGTCGATGATCGTCAACAGCTCGCCCGCATTGCGCCAGGCGGCACTGGCCGGAATGGGCGTTGCCATGTTGCCGGATGTGTTGATCAGTGATGATCTGAAGGCGGGCAATCTCATACCGCTGTTGCAAAACTACCAGCCGCCCAGCCGCCTGCTTTGGCTGATGTATGCGCAGGATCGTTATCGTCTGCCCAAGGTCAGGCATTTTGTAGAAAGCGCTTTGGCGGCCTGGGGCAAATGACGCCAGGTCCGGCCAGCAAGCGCTCGCGCGGCGAACGCGGCGCCTCTCGGCATCTTGCGGACCCCGTACTCCCGTCGGACGCAGACATTCGGTAACGATAAGTCGCGTCTTGGCCGGTTGACCGCCTGCCTTTAAAAAGCAAATCTGGTCCTCGATTTTCAGGGCAAGGACTCGCCCGACGCACGCCCACCCCGAGGTGCGCTCACTACGTCAAGGACTGACAGCATGACCAATCAACGCAACACCCACTCCCCTGTGCATACCCAATGGATGGCCGAGACGGCCAACCTCGAACACCTGCGTATCGATGAACTGATCCTGCCAGGTACACATAACTCGGGCAGCGACAAGCAATCACCCAATCCGGGCTTACCGCAGGAATTCGCCCAGGATGTGTCGCCGCTGGAGCAACTGCGCAATGGTATCCGGGTGCTCGACCTGCGTGTCGTACTCGATGAGGATTACCCGGAAGGCCACCCGGATCGCTTCCAGCTCTTCCACCTGACATCCTCCGGCAGGACCGTTGCCGTGGATATCATCGACGCCGTCCGGGCGTTTTTTACAGAACTGGAAAGCGATGGCAGTACCGCCCGTGAAATCGTCATTCTCGATTTTCACCAGTTCAAGGGTTTTACCGATCGAGCCCACGCCCAATTGCAGGCACAGGTTTTCAATGAGCTGGGAGCCCGGGTGCTTCCTTATGGCGTGCGCAACTGGACGCTGGGGCAGATCTGGCAGCATCACCCGGGTAGAAACGTGGTTATCGCCTATAACGATGCCAGTGTCGAAGAAGATGGCTGGGACGGCGTCAACCAGCGCTGGCCGGGCGAGAATCTGTTCAACAGCAACACCCTCAAGGCGTTCATTGACCGTGTGGCCGAGGAATACAACGAGCCGTTCTACCTGCAAGCCGTGCAATGCGCCAAATACTCGCTGCCCTTTCATGCGCCGACAGACCTGAGCGATAAAATCGATCAGTGGTTCGAATCGGTGGACGAGGACAGCTACATCCAGAACTTCTACATCATCAACACCGATTGGTCGCTGCGCAGCAATCTGATTGCCAATTGTCGGCACGCCAATGAGATTAGGGGTGGTCGCAAGCTCAGCCACCCTGACGAACCCCTGCAACCAAAGCGGCGCTGAGTCAGCAGCAAGTGATCAGCCCTTGGCGTGCAATACGCGTCAGATGGCGGATCACCTGTGCAGCACACTCGGTAGACGGTGCTTGAACAACGGCCAGGTCAAACTGGTCGTTGCCGAAACGCTCGAGTGACTCTTCGGCATCGATGAACTGGATGAGGAAAGCATGAGGGCCGTGCTGTCGACGCGGCCAGCCGTCCAGGTATCGCAAAAGCGTTGGCTGATGAACACCACCGAGCAGGATTTTCGGGTTGCGACGGGTGAACTGACTGGCGATCGGGCCAAGTCGGACGGGAGGACGTGGGCTGGGAGGGCTGCTCATCGTGTCGTTTTCTCTGCCTCAGTGTTCCGCTGGGCAGCGGTGAGAGGCAACACCGAACCAGCGCTTTAGCGGTATTTCGGTGACGTTGCTCACGACACCCGGCGCCCCGCAAGTAGCTGTTTAAATCGGCGCATGAGCGGCATCCTAGAGAAGCTGTGCGGCCATTGTCAATCGTGTCGGGCACATCGACGAGCACCGCGTCAAAGCATGGATTGTGTCTAAGCTGTTTCACAAAGTATTCACAAGCCTTCTGGAAAACTTCGCGCCAGCTTGATTCCTCATTAACCACCTGCCTCGGCAGGTCAGTCTGGACGTGCAAGTCGCAAGGATGACGCCGACTGGAAGTTCACGTGCAGGCCCGTCTCGACTCGAGTAGTGCTTTATATGGAAATGCGTTCGAAGCTACGCCCTCTCACCTCTACCCGCCTGGTCATGCTCTTTTCTCTGTGCCTGGTGCTGTTCTACAACCTCGCCACCTGGCATGCGCTCGTCGGCCTGACACAGTTGCAAGGCATCAAGGCCGGGGCCTTTTATCTCTCTTTCGGGTTGTTTCTTTGGGCCGCGATCACATTGCTGCTGACGCCCTTTTCGTTCCGCCCGACCCTCAAACCGGTGTTGAGCCTGGTCGCGCCAGGCTCGGCGGCCGCCGCCTACTTCATGAATACCTACGGCATCAGCATCGACACGACGATGATGCAGAACGTGCTGGAGACCAACCCGGGCGAGGCCCAGGACCTGCTCAGCGGCAAGCTATTCATGTATCTGGGTTTGCTGGGCGTACTGCCGACGGCGTTGATATGGCTGATTCCGGTGACCTATCGCCGGGTGTTGCCGGGGCTGATCAATAAGCTCCTTGTATGCGCCGGTTGCGTGGTGGTAATCGTAGCTTGCGTAGGCACCTTCTATTCGACCTACGCGCCGATCTTCCGTGACGAAGACAAACTGACCCACTTCATCAACCCGACCAACTACCTCTACGCCATCGGCAAACTCACCAAACAGACCCTGGCGATCAAGCAAACAGTCACTGTTCAGACCGTGGGCGCCGACGCTGCGCTTGGTGCGCAAGCCCGGCAACGGCCGAAAAAGAGCCTGATGATCTTCGTCGTCGGCGAGACGGCACGCGCCGACCACTTCTCACTCAACGGCTACGCTCGCGACACCAACCCTGAATTGAAGCAGCAGGACATTCTCAACTTCACCCAGGTGTCGTCCTGCGGCACCTCTACCGCAGTGTCGGTGCCGTGCATGTTCTCGAAGTTTCCGCGCACCGAGTACAGCGACAAAAAGGGCAAGACTTACGAAGGCCTGCTCGACATGCTGCAACGCGCTGGTTTGAAGGTGCTATGGCTGGACAACAACAGCGATTGCAAGGGCGCCTGCCTGCGCGTGCCTCACAGCGATATCCCGAAAAACCAGCCCAGCCCCTTCTGCGATGGTCAGAACTGCCTGGATGAATCACTGCTGGTGGGGCTGCAAGCGTACATCGACTCGCTCCAGGACAACGCCATCATCGTGCTGCACTCCGACGGCAGTCATGGCCCGGAATACTACGAACGCTATCCGCAAACCCTGGAGCGCTTCACCCCGGTGTGTCACACCAATCAATTGGGCAGTTGCACTTCGGATGAGCTGAAAAACGTCTATGACAACACCATTCTGTACACCGATCACTTCCTGGCGCAGACCATCGAACTGCTCAAACGCAATCAGGACAAGGTCGACACGTCGATGATCTACGTGTCGGACCACGGCGAGTCGCTGGGCGAAAGCGGCATCTATCTGCATGCTGCACCCTATGCAATTGCACCCACTGCCCAGACCCATGTACCGATGGTCATGTGGTTCGGCCATTCGACGCTGCAAGACGCAAGCATCGATCGCAACTGTCTGCTCGCCAAGCAAAACCAGGCGGATCTGAGCCATGACTACCTGTTCCATTCAGTGCTAGGCTTGCTCGGCGTCAATAGCACCGAATACCAGCCGGCGCTGGACATTTTCCACAGCTGCAGACGCGGCTGAATGCGTAGACAAGGCGGCCTTGATGAAACCACAGCGTAAGCCGGAAATTCCGTTGTTCTGGCGTGATCCCGAGCTGCCGTTCATCGAAGCCCGCTCCATCTCCGATGGCCGTAAGCTGTGTTATTCCCGGCATTCCCATGAAGTGTTTTCCATTGGAGCGATCACTGCCGGGCAAAGCACTTACCTGCATGAGAAGACTCGGCACACCATCGCGACCGGCACCGTCGTATTGATGAACCCAGGCGATGTGCATGCCTGCAATCCCATCGACGACAAACCTTGGTCGTACATCATGTTTTACGTCGATGCGCATTGGCTCGGGCGGGTGCAGCAGGCCTGTGGTGTCGAGGGTTTCCAACCTGTTCCGGCGATTCAGAGCGCAGACCCCGAGCTTTTTTCGCGGCTGCTGGACCTATACCGGGTATTGACCGATCCAACGCTCCAGTCCCTGGAGAAACACGAAACCGCCATCGCGTTTTTCGTGCTGATGCAGCAGCGTCTTGGCCAGTGCGATGCGCCGCTCAAGAAGGCCAGTCAGAAGGTGGAACGTGCCGCGCGGTACATCAATGCGCACTTCCTGCGCGCGGTCCGGCTGGAAGAAATCTGTCAGGCAGCGAGTCTGTCGCAGGCATACCTGATTCGTGCCTTCGAGCAGCACTACCACATGACGCCCCATGCCTATCTCATCAACCGCCGCATTCAACATGCCCAAGCGCAACTGCGCGCAGGCCAGCCGATTGCCGCGATCGCCCAGCAGAGTGGCTTTGCCGATCAGGCGCATTTCCAGCGCGTGTTCAAGAAACATCTGGCCGCCACCCCGGGCCAGTATCGTCAGTGATCACACGTACAACAACGACACCGCGCAGCCGGTCAGCAACGCCGCCATGCTGCGGTTGAAGGTGCGAATGCGCTGTGGGCTGCGCAGCCAAGGGCCGAGAAACGCACCGGCGTACACCCAGCAACCCACCGACAGGTAACAGACCACGAAGTAAATCAGCGCGAACAGACCGATCAGTTCGGCTTCGCCACCCGCCAGGAACGCACCCATCCCTGCCACCGCCGCCAGCCATGCCTTGGGGTTAAGCCATTGCATCGCCGCGCCACGCCAGAAAGACGGTCGCTGCGCGGATTTTTCAATGTTGAGCCGACCATCGTCCATGGCCAGTCTGCACGCCAGGTACACCAGAAAAGCCATCCCTGCCCAGCGAATGATGTCGGTCACTATCGGGTAGCTGTGCAGCACCTCATGCAAGCCAAAGCCGGTGAAGATCAGCAGCACTACAAACCCGACCGTAGCGCCCATGACATGCCGTTGACTCGCCAGTAGCCCGAACTGCGCCCCGCAACTGAGCGCCACCACGTTCACTGGACCGGGGGAAATCGATGCCGCCAGTGCAAACGCCGCCATGGAAAGCGCCAGATTCATAAGAGTAGTTCTCCGATTGGTGAGTATCGGAGAGCCTAAGCAAAGGGGGCCAGCGGGGTATTGAAGAAAACTGACCTGTCGCGCGTGTTAATCGCACGCGGCAACACTGCGTCGTGGGTAAGGGGCCTGCTCGACCTGGTTGATGAAGCCGTAATCGAGCCATGCAGGCCGGGAAGGCTCAGACGACCGGCGATAACAGCCCGTTAATCACGAGCCTGTGACAGCGGTCGCGCCACCTCTTCCAGCGATTTGCGCTCCGAAGCCACACCCCAGATTGCCTGCACCGCAGCGGCCAGCAACATTAAGGCCGCACCGATCAGGTAGCCGACGAATACCGGACCGCGCTGATGACTGTCGATCAGCTCGCCAAACAGTGTCGGCCCGATAATCCCGCCCAAGGCGGTGCCGAAGGCGTAAAACACGGCGATGGCCAGGGCGCGAATTTCCAGCGGGAAGGTTTCTGCAACGGTCAGGTAAGCAGAGCTGGCGGCGGCCGAGGCGAAGAAGAAGATGATCATCCAGGCGATGGCTTGTTGGGTGACGCTCAATACCCCCTGCTCAAACAAATAGCCGCTGATGGTCAGCAGCACGGCGGAGATCGCGTAGGTGAGACTGATCATCACACGTCGGCCTATCACGTCGAACAATCGACCCAACAGCAGCGGTCCGCAAAAGTTGCCCAATGCCAAAGGCAACACATACCAGCCCACGGACGCCGAGGGAACCTGATAAAACTCGGAGAGCACCAGCGCATAGGTGAAGAAGATAGCGTTGTAAAAGAATGCCTGAGCCGTCAGCAGCGTCATCCCGACCCAGGCGCGCTGGCGGTAGGTGATGAACAGCGTCTCGAAGATTTCTCGTATCGGGGTATGGTCGCGGGCATGCAAACTCAACGGCTTGCCCTTGGGCCGGGTTAGCTCATGGCCCTGCTCGCGCAGGTTGTTTTCGATGTTCTCGACGATGCGTTTCGCTTCATCCTCCTGCCCGTGAATGAGCAGCCAGCGCGGGCTCTCAGGCAGCCATAGGCGCATAAACAGGATCACCAGCCCCAGTACCGCACCAATGCCGAAACACAGACGCCAGCCCAGATCGGCGCCGATCCAGCCCGGGTCCAGAAAAATTATCGACCCCCCCGCACCCAGCGCCGCGCCGATCCAGAATGTGCCATTGATCGTCAGATCCACCCACCCACGAAACCGTGCCGGGGTGAACTCCTGAATCGTCGAGTTAATGGCCGTGTACTCGCCGCCAATGCCCATCCCGGTCAAAAAGCGGAACAGCATGAAGCTCCAGACACTGAAGGAAAATGCCGTGGCGGCGGTCGCGCTGATATACAGCGCAAGCGTGATGAAGAACAGCTTGCGGCGTCCGAGTCGATCCGTCAGCCAGCCGAAGAACAATGCGCCCAGCACAGCTCCACTGATGTAGGCGCCGCCTGCCAGCCCGATATCGGCATTGCTCAGATGCAACACCGGACTGTCTTTCAGCGCGCCGGAGACAGAACCCGCAAGCGTGACTTCAAGACCATCGAGCAGCCAGGTAATACCGAGCGCGAACACCAGCAAGGTATGAAAGCGCCCCCACGGCAAACGATCCAGACGCGCCGGAAGATCGGTTTCGAAGACCCTGCCCTTTTCCAGACCTGCTGCGGGTTCAGTCTCGGTAATAGCCATCGCGCTTCCCATGGATGGAGGATGATTCTGTGGGGTGAGAGTCTGGATGGCCATCGGGAGTTCAGCCAACTGCAGCGTGTTCCTGAGGTGCGACACGTGTCTTCAGGAAAGGGATTCTCTACCGCCTGCCTGTTTCCTGGACGAAACACCGACTTCGCGAGCAGGCTTACAAGCGTTCACAACTGACCATGAACCCCGGCTATATACACATGCCAGCGCGAGACATACGGTTACGCTGGACGCCGGGCGGTGGCGATCCATAAACTGTTGCGCATCATTTCGCCGCCTTTCTTTCACGGGCAGGACGAAACATGTCGGGTAACGGGGACGAGTTATGAATCGCAATGAGCTGCGCAAGGCCGATATCAACCTGATGGTGGTATTCGAAACCTTGATGCAAGAGCGTAACGTGACCCGTGCCGCCGAGAAGCTGTTCCTCGGCCAGCCTACTATCAGCGCTGCGCTCAATCGGCTCCGGGCGCTGTTCAACGACCCGCTGTTCATCCGCGTGGGCCATCGCATGGAGCCCACGGCGCGGGCCAATGAAATCATCCACCACCTGTCACCGGCGCTGGACGCCATGTCGGTAGCCTTGAGCCTGACCCGTGATTTCGACCCGGCCAGCAGCGACATGACCTTTCGCATCGGCCTGTCCGATGATGTGGAGTACAGCTTGTTGCCGCCGCTCCTGCGGGCGATTCGCGAGGAGGCGCCGGGCATTGTCATCGTCATCAAGCAGGTCAACTACTGGAATGTCTCGGAATTGCTCATGTCCGGCGAGATTACCGTCGGCGTGTGCATGACCCGCGAGCTGCCGGCCAATGCCAAGCGCAAGTTGTTGCGCAGCGTACAGCCGATGGTGGTACGAGCCGATGCCTCCCCCGAACCGATCACTCTCGACGAATACTGCTCGCGCCCCCACGTGGTGGTGTCTCACGTGGCCAACATCTCCAGTTTCGCCGATGAGTGGCTGGCAGCGATCGGGCGCAAGCGTCAGGCGGTGCTGTCCGTGCCGCAATACAGCACGCTTCCGGCGTTGATGGCAGGCACCGACCTGCTGTGCAACCTGCCGGACCACCTGACGGCAGCGATGAGCAAGTCGGGCTTGTTGTGTGGCGAGCCGTTGCCGTTCATCACGCCGAACCTGGAGCTGTCGATGGTCTGGCTGAGCGTGATGGATACCGACCCGGCGGAGCGCTGGTTGCGCAAGAAACTGGAGCAATTCATGGGGGCGCAAATCACCGTCGCCCCTGTGCCGTTGGGCTGAAGCTCACTGGCTCCCTGGCTGATTCTGACCAGGGACCGCATTCGAAAAAATGCGGTGAGTCAGTGCTGGATCAGCCGAACCGGCCGGTGATGTAGTCTTCGGTCTGGGTTTTGGCAGGCTTGGTGAACAGGGTGTCGGTGTCGCCATGTTCGATCAGCTCTCCCATGAACATGAACGCGGTGTAGTCCGAACAGCGGGCTGCCTGTTGCATGTTATGGGTGACGATGACCACGGTGAACTGCGCTTTGAGTTCGGTAATCAGCTGCTCGATGCGCCCTGTGGAAATCGGATCGAGCGCCGAGGTCGGCTCGTCGAGCAGCAGGACCTGCGGACGCAGGGCGATGGTGCGGGCAATGCACAGCCGCTGCTGCTGACCGCCGGACAGGCTCTGGGCACTCTGCCTGAGTTTATCCTTGACCTCATCCCACAGCGCGGCACCGCGCAGGGCCTCTTCCACACGATCTTCCATCTCGCGGCGAGAAAGCTTTTCGTGGTGACGCACGGCGTAGGCGATGTTGTCGTAGATCGACATCGGGAATGGCACCGGCTTCTGGAACACCATGCCGACATGGCTGCGCAGGCGGTTCATCGAATAGCCGGGAGCCAGAATATTCTCGCCGTTGAGTATCACTTCGCCCTTGGCTTCCTGCTTCGGGTACATCGAATAGATCCGGTTGAACACCCGCAAAAGGGTCGATTTCCCGCATCCCGAGGGTCCGATGATCGCTGTAATGCGCTTTTCCGGAATGGTCATGTTGATTGATTTCAGCGAGCGATTGCCGTTGTAGAAAAAGTCGAGGTCGCGTACCTGGATTTTGGTTTTTTCGTCGGCCAGGGAAAGGTTGTTCATCAGGACGCCTTATTGCGCAAAAGGAGAAGACGGGAACCGAGGCTCAGCAACAGCACGAACAAGGTCAGAATCAAGGCACCGGCCCAGGCCAGAGAATGCCAGTCATCGAACGGGCTCATCGCGTACTGGAAGATCACCACTGGAACGCTTGCGATCGGTTTGAGAACGTTGCTGCTCCAGAACTGGTTACCGAAGGCGGTGAACAGCAACGGCGCGGTTTCGCCCGTTATGCGCGCCAGGGCCAGCAGCACACCGGTGACAACGCCGGCCCTGGCCGCACGCAGGACGATCTGCAAGGTCAGCTTCCACTGCGGTACGCCCAATGCCAGCGCTGCCTCGCGCATGGTTGACGGTTGCAGCTGAAGCATCTCATCGGTGGTCCGTACCACCACCGGGATCACCAGTAACGCCAGAGCCAGGGCGCCGGCAAAGGCAGAAAACCCGACCTGGTGGTTGGTCAGTGCACTGACCGGCAGGATGACAGCGGTATAAACGAACAGACCCAGCACGATCGAAGGCGCCGACAGCAGAATGTCATTGATGAAACGCACAGCGTTGCCCAGCTTCGAATGACGGGCAAATTCGGCCAGCCAGATACCGGCCATCAAACCGATCGGAGTTCCGATCAACAGGCCGATTCCCGACATCAGGAAGCTCCCGTAGAACGCGTTGGCCAGGCCGCCTTCGGCACCCGGCGGTGGCGTCATCTCGGTGAACAGTCGCAGATTGAGCGCCTGGAAACCGTTGATCACGGTGGTCAGCAGAATCCACACCAGCCACAGCAGACCGAACGCCGTCGCGCCGCAACTCAGAACCATGGCGATCATGTTCTTGAGTGCCCGGACCCGGTACAGATTTTCGTTATCGGCCTTACTCATAAACCCTCCTTGCGCGACAGACGAGACAGCATCAGACGGGCAATCGCCAGCACAATGAAGGTGACTACGAATAGCAGGAAACCCAGGGCGATGAGGGAAGAACGGTGCAGGTCGGTGTAGGCCTCGCTGAACTCGTTGGCGATCACCGAGGCGATCGAGCTGCTGGGCATCATCAACGATGCAGAAAACTGATGGGCGTTACCGAGGACGAAGGTCACCGCCATGGTTTCACCCAGCGCGCGCCCCAAACCGAGAAAGATGCCGCCGATCACCGCCGAGCGGGTATAAGGCAGGACGATGTCCCAGACCACTTCCCAGGTGGTGCCGCCCAGCGCATAGGCCGACTCCTTGAGCGCCACCGGCACGCTGCGGAACACTTCGGTCATCACCGAGGTAATGAACGGGGTGATCATGATCGCCAGAACGATACCGGCCGTGAGCATGCCGATCCCCAGTGGCGGCCCCTGAAACACGGGCCCGATCAACGGCAGTGCGCCCAGGTTGTCGTTGATCCACGGCGCCATGTTGTCTGCCATGAACGGGCCGAAAACAAACAGCCCCCACATGCCATAGATGATCGAAGGGATGCCTGCCAGCAGCTCGACCGCAGCAGCAATCGGCATCCGCAACCAGGGCGGTGCGACTTCGGTCAGAAAAATCGCGATGCCGAAACTCACCGGAACAGCGATCAGCAGCGCGAGAAAGGAGGTCACCAAGGTGCCATAGATCGGGACCAACGCACCGAATTTGCCGTTGACCGCATCCCATTCGGTACTGGTAAGAAATTCGAATCCAAAGGTCTTGAACGCCAGGGCGCCGCCCCAGAGCGTCGAGCCGGCGATACTCGCCAGCAACAGCAGCACCAACAGAGCCGCGCCCAGCATCGTGCGCCGAAACCAGGCGTCGTGTCGGTGATCGCGGGCCGCGCGTTTTTCGCTCTCGGACGTCACGTCCGGAATCGCAGCGGACATGTATTGGGTGTTTTCAGTCATGGTGTGTCCACTCGCAAAGAAACCCTGTCACCGAGCGCTCGATGACAGGGGTAAGCCGGATAACGTCGAGTTACCGGCTGAACTCGGTTTTCCAGTAATCTTCGATCTTGCTGACCAGCTCTTTAGGCAGCGGCACATAGTCCAGCGATTCGGCCTGGGCCTGGCCTTTTTCCAGGGACCATTTGAAGAAATCGAAGGCCGCAGCGCTCTTCTCGGCGTTCTTGGGCTGCTTGTACATGATGATCCAGGTAGTGGCAGTGATCGGCCACGCATCGGCACCCGGAGCGTTGGTCATGATCAGGTTGAAATCCTTGGCGTCTTCCCACTTGGCAGTGGCAGCAGCGGCGGCGAATGCCTTGGCGCCAGGCTCCACCACTTTGCCGGCGGCGTTTTCCAGCTTGGCGAAAGCGATGTTGTTGGTTTTGGCGTAGGCGAACTCGACGTAGCCGATCGAACCCTTTATTTGCTTCACATAGGCAGCGACACCTTCGTTGCCCTTGCCACCCACACCGACCGGCCATGGCACGCTGGAACCTTCGCCCACTGCGGTTTTCCATTGCGAGCTGACCTTGGACAGGTAGTTGGTGAAGTTGAAGGAAGTGCCCGAGCCGTCCGAACGGTGAACCACGGTGATGTTGGACTCAGGCAGCTTCAGGCCCTTGTTCAGGGCAGCAATGGCCGGGTCGTTCCACTGGGTGATCTTGCCCTGGAAAATATCGGCCAGCACCTTGCCGCTTAATTCCAGCTCGCCGGCTTCGATGCCTTCGACGTTGATCACCGCAACGATACCGCCAATCACGCTGGGGAACTGCCCCAGGCCGCCAGCCTGCAGGTCTTCGGCCTTCAAAGGCGCATCGGACGCGCCGAAGTCGACGGTGGCAGCCTTGATCTGCGCGATACCGCCGCCCGAGCCGATGGACTGGTAATTGATCCGGGTATCAGTGACCTTGCTGTAGTCGGTCGCCCATTTGGAAATGACCGGGAACACGAAGCTCGAACCAGCACCTGTGACGTCCGTAGCATGCGCCATCCCGGTCAGGCACATCGAAGCCAGCAGGAGTGACAGGCGAGTTTTTGTCAGCAGATTCACGGCAATACCTCAACAAGAGAAATGTGTGTGGGGTCCCAGTGGAAGGCCCGAGGCAGATTTAAAACCGGAAACATTTCTGTTTGATGACAGTCTTTAGACAAACCTCCCGAATAGCCCGGATGTAGGGGTAGATGCGTCCAGGCCAAAACTGAAAAATCCCCGTTTCCATTGGGGGAAACGAGGGTTTTAAGGTTTTTGGGGCTTTAACATCAATACGCCACACCGAGCCTCTGGACTGCCCTTTTTTGCCGTGAAATCCTTGGCTCTTCCGCCCATGACGGCGGGCCTTGTCATTTGTCAGCGACGTTGCCGGCGCTCATGTGTTTCAACGTTTTGCGTGAGGGCTCACGCCCGGCCACAAAAGGATTCGGTGGTGTCGGCGCGCGGCAGAATCAAACGGGCCTGCGGTTTCACTCACCATAAATATCGAAGGTGAAGTACTTCTTCTGGATCCGGTCATAAGTACCATTTGCACGAATCGCTGCCAGCGCCTGATTGAGGCGTTGCAGCAACGGGTCGCCTTTACGCACGGCGACACCGATGCCGGTGCCGAAGTACTGCGCCTCGGTGAACGCCGGGCCCACGAATGCGTAGTCCTTGCCCTCAGGCTTTTTCAGCAGGCCCTCATCGATGGCGACGGAACTGGCCATGGTGGCATCGATGCGCCCGCCCAGCAGGTCGAGAAACACTTCGTTCTGCGAGCTGTAGCTGACGATCTGCGCACCGGCCGGGACGAATTTTTCGGTCACGTAACGCTCGAAGTTGGTGGCGCGCTGCACGCCGATGCGCAGGCCCTTGAGCTGCGCCGGAATGTCGGTGATGCCACTGTTCTTGCGCACGACCAGACGCGCGGGAATGCGGTAGTAGCGGTTGCTGAAATCCACCGATTTCATGCGCTCGGGGGTGATCGACATCGACGAAATGATCGCGTCGACCTTCTTTACCTTGAGCGCCGGAATCAATCCGTCGAACTCGTTCTCCTTCCACACGCACTGCACTGTCATCTCGGCGCACAGGGCCTGGCCGATGTCGTAGTCGAAGCCGACGATCCGGTTGTCGGCGGTTTTCGAGGCGAAGGGTGGATAAGCGGCTTCGATGCCCAGTTTCAGCGGCGCATCGGCAGCATGGGCATTGAACGCGAGCAAGGAAGCGAGGCTGAGGGTGCTGACGAGGGTTGTGATGTTCATGCATGGCTCCGGGCGATGTTGTTCAAGTCGGGCGAGCCCTCGGCATGAGGATCTCGTCCGTTATGGCAGCAGCAATGTGAACAGCGGGTGGGCACTCTATGCGCACGCGAACGGCGCCCTGCCCTTGCAGCAAAAATCAGACGGCGGCGGTGACGAGGATCTCCACCAGGATTTCAGGGTCGTCGAACATCACCTGGCAGGTCGCCCGCGCCGGGGTCTGCGCGGCGTCGACCCAGGCGCTCCAGGTTTCATTCATGCCGGCGAAATCGGCGGTCATGTCCTTCATCCAGATCTGCACGCTGAGCAAGCGACTCTTGTCGCTGCCCGAGGCGGCGAGCAGTTCGTCGACACGCTGCAGCACCTGACGGGTCTGGCCGCGAATGTCCTGGGTGCAATCGGCGGCGACGATACCGGCGAGCCAGGCCACGCCGTTGTGGATTACGCTGCGGCTCAGCCGCGGGTTGCTTTCGATACGGTGGATCGAGGTGCTCATGAAGGGCTCCTTTCGGGGGGTGAGGATGGGGACATCTCAAGCGCTCGCTCGCTGGCCAACTGCGCCAGGGTGATGGGCTTGAGCGGGGGGCGAATGCGGTAGTAACCGACCTGCGTCGGCAGAACGTTGCGGTGTTCGGCGATGATTTCACTGACGCTCAGGCCACACTGGCGGCCCTGGCACGGGCCCATGCCGCAACGGCCAAACGCTTTGGCCTGGTTGGGGCCCAGACAGCCCAGATCGACGTAACCGCGAATCGCGCCAGCGCTGACTTCTTCGCAGCGGCAGACGATGGTGTCGTCTTGAGGAATGCGGTTCTGCACATGCGGGCGATACAGCGCGTCGATCAGCGGTCGGGCGGCGCTTTGCTTGCTCAGCAAACGGCGCCAGGGCTTGCTCAGGGTGTGCAGGCCAGATTCATCGATTTTCTGCAATCGGCAGGCGATCGCCAGGGCAGCCAGACGCCCCTGAATGGCCGCCACATGGGCGCCGCCGATGGCCCCGCCATCCCCGGCAATGAAAATCCCCGGCACACTGGTTTCGCCCCAACTGTCGCGGCGCGCGACCCAACACAATTGTTGCTCGTTCCAGTCGTGGTCGGCGCGCAAGGACTGGCTGATCTGGATATGCGGCACGACCCCCTGATGCAGCAGGATCAACGAAGCCGAAACCTTCTGCGACTGACCCTCACTGTCGAAGCGCAGCGCTTGGGCATGTCGTTCACCCTCAACACGCAAATTGCGTGCTGCATGGTAATGCTTGATGCCGGCACGCTTGAGGGTTGCCAGAAGCGACACGCCTTTGAGCAGGTCTCGCCATCCTGCAAGCGCCTGACGCAATTGACGCAGGTGTTTGAAGGCATCGCGCCGCTCACTGGTGTCCACCAGCGCCTCGACGCGGATACCGGCACGCAGGTACTGCACCGCCAGCAGGTAAAGCAAGGGCCCGCACCCGGCCAGAATCACAGGGCCCCGAGGCACCATCGCGGCGCTCTTGAGCAGAATCTGCCCTGCCCCGGCGGTCATCACCCCAGGCAACGTCCAACCCGGAATCGGCATTGGCCGTTCCATCGCGCCAGTGGCAATCAACAACTGACGCCCCCGGAGCACGCGGGCCTCGCCATCGATCAGCACATGTACGTAACGGGCATCGGTCACCTGCCAGACCGCCGCATTGGGGTGATAGCGAACCTCGCTGGCAAGCAGTGTTTCTACCCGTTCGCGTCCTGCGCTGTAATCGCAGCCAAGCACCTGCCGGGTCCGTGCGTCGCTCTGGGTGACGTTGCGCCAGATCTGTCCACCGGGGCTGGCTTGCTCGTCCAGCAGCACCACGTCCAGGCCATGTGCCGATGCCTCCAGCGCCGCACTGATGCCTGCAGGGCCAGCGCCGATGATGATCAGATCAACCTCTGAATCATTCATCTTCCAGCCCTCCGATCAACAGCTCCCGCGCCCCGTGCTGACGACGTACGCGCATGCCTTCGGCAACCTGGACCAGGCACGCCTGACAATTGGCCTGGCCATCGACTTCCACCAGGCACTCAAAGCACACACCCATCAGGCAGTAAGCCGCGCCGGGCCTACCGTTGACGGCGCTCTCACGGGTATGTCCAAGGTCATGGGTCAGCAATGCCGCCGCGAGGGAAACACCGGCGGGAACCTTCAACGGCGCACCTTCGAACTCGATTTGTACGCAGTGCTGTGCCGATGATAGGCGTCGAAACAATGCGTCAGTGAGCATAAGGCACCTCGCGCTGGCCCTTGAACCGGGCCAGATTGAATGAATCGATTGCCGGCTCTTCGGCTTCTCCGGCGATCCAGGGTGCCAGGCGCAAGGCATGGGCAGCGGCCAGGGTCACGCCACTGTGGCAGGTGACGACAAATGCCCCGGGACTGTCGTGCGCGGCTTCATAAATTGGATATCCGTCGGCACTGAGCACACGCAGCGCACCCCAGGCGCGCACCATGCGCACCTGTGCCAGGCGTGGAAAGCACTGCACACCGCGGGCGGCGATCTCGGACATCACAGGGCTGCTGGTGCGATCGTCGAAGCCAACAGCCTCAAGCGAGTCGCCCAGTTGCACCGTGCCTTCGTCGGTCTGCCGCACATAAGTGGTGGGGTATTGCAGAAACGGCTGCAGGCGTTCGGTGACCAGAATCTGCCCGCGATTGGGCCGCACTGGAACATCCATGCCCAGCATCGCACCCAGCGGGCGATTGCCAAGTCCTGCAGTCAGGACCAGATGTTCGGAGCAGAACCGTTGCTGTGCAGCACGGACCTCAAATCCACCGCTGTGCTGATCGATAGCGTCGACGCTCAGGCCATTGACCACCTTGACCCCGCGCAAGGCACAGGCCGCATACAGTGCGCGCAGCAACTTGAGCGGATTGACGTGGCCATCCATCGACGTATAGCAGGCACCTACCACTCCCGGACCGATGCCCGGAATACGCTTCCTGAGCTGCGCTGGGTCGAGCAGTTCGAAAGGGTAATCGCCCTCGAAAGCTTCCTGTAGCCAGACCAGTCGGAGGGTTTCTTCAGCCAGTTCCTCATCGCTCAGGCATAACTGAAACCCGCCAGGCTGACGCAGGTGAACGTCGATGCCGGTGTCGGACTGCAGCAAGGCGTTGAGTTGCGGCCACAATGCCACGGACTGGCGAGTCCAGCTAGCGTAAGGGCGGTTGCGATAGCCTTTGCCCTGCACCCAGAGCAGGCCGAAGTTGCCGCGAGCAGCACGCAGGCCATCGTCACCCTCATCCAGCACGGTAACCTGACGCCCCAGCAGTGCCAGTCCATACGCAATGGACATACCTACCAGGCCACCTCCGACGACGATCAAATCATTCTTGTGCATCATTCATTTCAAGGCTTGTGGCGAGTCAGGTATTCACTGGCTTCGATCCTAACGGCGCTATTACAGCCATGAAAAATGCTTTATTTTCGGCCAGTCATGTCTTTTTGTTATGGGGTTGGGGAAATGAATTTGCGTCAGCTGGAAGCATTCAGGGCGGTCATCCTCGGCCAGACCGTCACGCGCGCCGCCGAGATGCTGCACATCTCGCAACCGGCAGCGACGCGCCTGATTGCAAGCCTTGAAGAGGACATCGGCTTCACCCTGTTCGACCGGATCAAGGGTCGGCTCCAGCCCACCGCCGAAGCCATGACGCTGTATCAGGAAGTGCAGCGCTCACTGGTGGGCGTCGAGCGCATCGCGCGCACGGCGCAGGACATACGCAGCCTCAAGCGCGGCTCCCTGCACATCGCCTGTGCGCCAGCCATGGGATTGGTCTTCCTGCCGCGTGTGATTGCCGCATTCATGGCCGAGCACGATGGCGTACAGATTTCGCTGGTGGTGCATTCATCGTCGGAGGTGATCGATCTGGTGGTCGGTCAGCGCTGCGATCTGGGCATTATCGTGCTGCCTAACACCTACCCCAGCCCGCGTTCGGAGAAACTTCTGGCGACCCGCATGCTGTGCGCACTGCCTGCGGGTCACAGGCTGTGTGACAAGCCGCTGATCGTTCCCGAAGACCTGCGTGGCGAGCGCTTCATCTCCTTCCCTCATTCAATCGGTTCACGGCAGCAGATCGACACGATCTTCGCTGCCCATGGCGTCGAGCGCGAGCTGCGCCTGGAGACGCAGCTGTCCCAGCCGATGTGCGAATTCGTCGAGCATGGCCTGGGGGTCGCTCTGGTAGACGTGTTGAGCGCGGTCAATTACCGAGGCACCGGCATTGTCTTCAAAGCCTTCGACCCTGCCATCGAGATGGACTTCAGCATGCTGCTGCCGGTACAGGGCCCTGCTTCGAAGCTGCAGACGGCGTTTCTTGAACATACGCAGGCATTTATCAGCCGACAGGTTCCCAAGGCCTATCGCTTTTGACCGTCCGTCGGAGAGACCGCACGTCCAGACCAGGCGAGCAGACCAATCTGTATTAACGACAGAAAAAGGGATTCACATCATGAATACGAAAAAACTGACTGCCCTGACTCTCGCTGGCCTGCTCGCTGTGGCGACAGGTTCCGCATTTGCGGGTTCCACCGGGCCGACCGATCCTGTCAACTCTTCCAATCCGGCAGGTCCCCGCGACAGCAGCCAGGGTCCGAATACCGACGGCACCCCTAAAACCGGCACCAGCTCCACGCCCGGCACCAAAGGCATGGGCAGTTCTGACGGCAATGGCAGCGCTGGCGAAGGCGGCGTTAGCGGCAATGGCGCTGGCATGGGTGGTAGCGGTGGCAATGCAGGTGGCGCAAGTGGGTCCAGCGGTAGCAAGTAATCCCATGACCTGCCTGCATAGGCATGGGTCACAGCTGTTGGGGGTGCGAACGGCGTCAAGGCTCGGTGCTGCAGGTGACGTTCATTCGTCGCCTGCGTATCGGATGCTCTAGCGAGTTCGCCCCTGCATATCACTCGACCAAACACTCTCCCTGCAGGCCTGCATGTCGATTCTATCTGGACCCCGTGGCCCTGAGCCTATCCCCCTTACTCCTCACTTGCGCGTCCCCCTCAAACCCTTTGGCGCTGTGACTCTATCTTTAGAGTTCAATGTGAGCGTGCTTTTATCTAAATTTCTTCCGTCGGCTGTCGATAAATCATTAGTAGAGCCCGAGAGTCGGGTCGAACTTGATGATGAAAGGCATACCTATGTACGACATTTTTCTGTTGGTAGAACACGGCCGCGATCAGGGCGAAGTGTCCGTTCTTGGCTGGTTCGATGATGAGTGTGCGGCCAAAGACACCGCTGAAGCGATGGAATGGAAAGCGTGGCGCGAAGATTCCAAGCGCCACCACCAATGGTCCAGCCAGCCGCTGCTGGCGCCTGATCAGACCTCTCATCGGCGCTTTTGGGTCAAGGGTATTCCCCGCTTCAGTCACACCCCGGCACCGCGCTCATGGGCGGTGCATTGAGTCGATAAAGACACAGATCCTGCCTGTTCAGCACACTGTTCAGGTACGAGATGGGCGCCTTATCGTTCCTCTTTTAGCGATGCAACCCCTGCGCTGCCGGCAGTAATCCGCGGAACTTTGCATAGCGCGCTTGCAGCGAGTGCTGTACGGCGGCCATCGGCTGATAGCGCGCCTTGATCGGCATTCCGTGATGCAGCAGGTCCGCGCCCTGCCCGATCGCCAGCAGCCCCAATTTCGCGGCCCCGATGCAGGCGCTCAATTCACTACCCTGCAATGTGTAGACTTCGCGATCCAGAATATTGGCCAGCAACTGCGCCCAGTATTCACTACGTGCCCCGCCACCCACCAGAGCGCAGGCATTGACGCTCGCCCCGGCCGATAGCGCGGCGTTCATCGCGTCCAGAAGACCAAAACCCACGCCTTCGAGTACTGCGTAACCGAGCATCGCGGGGGTGCTGTCATGACCAAGATTCATGAAACCGCCGCGCAGCAGCGGGTCGTTATGCGGGGTTCTTTCCCCTGCCAGATACGGAAGAAACAGGGGGTGGGTCTTGGCCACGGGCCGATCGACGGGCAACGCCGTACCTATCAAGTCCAGCAGCGTCTGCTCATCCGGCTGTCCCAACAGGCGCGTCACCCAGCGCAGGCAACTGGCGCCTGCGAGCATCGCGCCCATGGTGTACCAGCGATCGGGCAGTGCATGACAAAAACTGTGGACCGCACTGAGCGGATTCCCCGCCGGGTGATCGGTGATGACAACGATGGCCGCGCTGGTGCCGAGCGTGACGAACGCATCTCCGGCATTGATCGCACCGATGCCCACCGCTGACACCGGGTTGTCACCACCGCCCGTAGCGACCGGCAGCCCCTCGGGTAACACGAGCCACTGCGCCGCCTTTGCATTCAAGGTGCCTGAAAGCTGATTGGCTTCCAGCAGTCTCGGCATTTGCGCCAGGCTCAAGCCCGTGGCGCACAGCATCGGCCCGTACCATTGGCGTCTTGCCACATCCAGCCACAGCGTGCCGGCCGCATCGGACAGGTCGCTGACCCGTTCACCGGTCAGCAAAAAACGCAGGTAGTCCTTGGGCGACAGCACGCAGTCGATTCTGCCGAACACCTCCGGTTGATTTTGCTGGAGCCATAGCAGCTTCGGCGCCGTCAGCCCGGCCATCGCCAGACTGCCGGTGACCGCCGGGTAATCAGGGAACTCTCGATTCAACTGCCCGGCCTGGGCGACGGCGCGGGAATCGTCCCAGAGCATCGCCGGATACAGGACTTTCCCCGCATCATCCAGCAGCACCGCGCCGTGCATCTGCCCGGATAACCCGACGCACGCGATTCGCTGCCAGGCCGCTGCCTGCTCGCTGCGCAACTGCTCCAGGGCGGATAGACAGGCCTGCCACCAGTCCGTAGGGTTCTGCTCCGACCAGCCGGAGTGCCTGCGCGTAACAGTCACGCGTGCAGCAGCCTGCCCCAGCACCCTGCCCTGCATATCCAGCAGGATGGCCTTGAGTTCGGAGGTGCCCAGGTCGATGCCCAGAGAGACAGCTTGGCTCATGTATGTTCAGTTCCTGTCAGCGGCAGCGCTCAAAGGCACCCGCATGAATTTCGTATGCGCAAGGTGGCAGGCAGTCGTTCGGATTGTCGTACGCCGTCTGGATTGCCGATGCGTTGCAACAGTAACTGCACGGCACGCGCCCCCAAGGCATGCACCGGTTGGGCGATCACGCTCAGACGTGGCAGGAAGAAATCCGCCCAGTCGAAGTCGTCGAAACCCACCAGCGCCATCTGCCCGGGTACTGCAATGTTTGCATCGCGCAGTGCGTGCATGGCGCCGATGGTCATCAGATTGTTGGCGGCCATAAGCGCGCTGGGTGGACTCGGTAACGCCAACAGGGCCAGAGCGGCCAGCCGCGCCGATTCGCTGTTGGATTCACCATTGACCAGCAGCACCTCATCGAATGCCAGACCCGCCGCGGACAACGCCTGCCGATAACCGTCGATGCGCTCCTCGGTGGTACTCAAACCACGACGACCGGCGATCATGCCGATGCGCTGATGACCATGGTCGATGAGATGGGCAATCAGCGCTCGCGTGGACTCGCGATTCTCCACCCCCACCTGATCAAACCCTCGCGCCGCCAGACGATCCACCAGCACGGCAGGAATCGCGCTGCTCTGCAAATAGGCCAGCGCTGCCTGCCCGGAATCGCTGGAGGGCGCCAGGAGAATGCCATCCACGCGCCGATGATGCAGCGCCCTGACCACACGCAGTTCCTGTTCAGGATCATCGTGGGTATCGACGAACAGCATCATGATGCCGTGATGCGCGCACTCGGTTTCAATGGCGTGGACGGTCTCGCTGAAGTAGTGGTTGGACAGCGCCGAAATCGCCACGCCGATGGTATTGGTTCGCGAACGGGCCAGCGAGCGCGCCAGGGTGTTGGGCACATAGCCCAGTTCCCTGACCGCTTGCTGCACCGCTTCGAGGGTTTGCGGGCTGACCTTGCGCGTGCCGTTGAGCACGTGGGACACCGTTGACGTCGAGACCCGCGCGCGCAGCGCCACATCCTCCATTTTGACCACTGCGTTCCCTCTCCCCGTTCAAGGCCGGCTTCAACCCGTCAGTGTTTGCTCGACCAGCCAGTGTAGGAACCGATGTTGTCGCGGGTGATCAGCTTGGGCGTGAGTTGAGTCACCGCTTCGGCCGGCTTTTTGTCGTTGAGCAGGTCGTTGCCGATAACGACTGCTTGCTGCGCCATGGCCCACGGATCCTGGCTGGCTGATGCCTGAATCGACGACTCGGACTTCAACGCATGTTCGATGTCCGGGGCACCGTCCACCGAAGTAATCACGATGCCGCTGCGCTTGAGCTGCCGGGCTGCCAGGTCGCTGCCGATGGCCTGGGGATCATTGATAGCGAACAGTCCGTCTATTTTCGGGAAGCGCGTGAGGTAGCCCTGCATCGCATTCAGACCACCGTCGCGCGAGCCCTTGGCGTCCTGATCGTCGGACAGGACCTTGATGTCCGGCGCAGCGGCAAGCGAAGACTTGCACCCGGTGACCCGATCGGTGACGGCGGTGACTTGCGGGCCGTTTTCGATGATCACGTTGCCCTTGCCGGAGAGCTTGTCGACGATGAACTGACAGGCCAGTTTGCCGGCTTCGACGTTGTCGGTCTGCACGGTTGCATCTACGCCAGCGGCGCTGACATCCACCGCAACCACCTTGATGCCTGCGGCCTGGGCTTTCTTGATCGCCGACGCGATGGCTTTGGGGTCCACGGCGTTGATCAGGATCAGGTCCACGCCCGCCGCGATGAAGTTGTCGATCTGCGAGAACTGCTTGCTCAGGTCGTAATCGGCGGACACCGAGGTGACTTTGGCATTGGGATTGATTTCCAGCGCCTTGGCCTTGGCACCGTCGGCCAGGGTCACAAAATACGGGTTGCCAAGCGAGCCCAGGCTGATACCGACCGATTTCAGTTCACGAGCCTCGACGCCCTGAGACACCAGCGCCGCCAGGCACAGAGATACAACAGCAGGAAAGGTGCGTTTGAAGTTCATGATTTCTCTCTTGTGATTATTGTCAGAGCCATTGTTTACAACGCGTTGCGGGACAAGCTGATACTCACGTGCGCGCACCGGACTGGCGATAGCGATCCAGTGCCACGGCACCGATGATCACGATGCCTTTGATGATGTACTGCCAGATGTCCGAGACACCGAGCAGCACCAGGCCGTTGGTCAACACGGCAATGATCAGGGCACCGATCAGAGTGCCGCCGATGGTCCCGACGCCACCGGTGAAACTGGTGCCGCCCAGGATCACCGCAGCAATGGCATCCAGTTCATAGGACTGCCCCAGTTGCAGGCCGTTGGCTGCAAACAGCCGTGAAGCACTCATCACCGCACCCAGCCCTGCCAGCGCACCGGAGACGGCGTAGACGAACAGCAGCACTTTCCACACCTTGATCCCGGACAGGCGTGCGGCTTCCGGGTTGCCACCCACCGAGTAGATCTGCACGCCCATGACCGTGCGGCGCAGGATGAACCAGGAAATGGCGATGACAGCCACTGCGATGATCACCAGCCACGGAACACCCAGCACCGAATCGTTGCCGATAAAGGCAAACGGCAAGTCCGGGTTGAACACGGTTTTATCGTCCGCCAGCAGCCTGGCCAACCCGCGCATGGCGGTGAGCGCACCAAGGGTGACGATAAAGGGCGGCAGGCGCATGAAGGCGATCAGCCCACCGTTGACCAGCCCCAACAGCAAACCGAAACCGACCCCGGCGAAGATCCCGAGCATGCCGTATTGCGGCGACATCGAGGCCTGCAAGGCGACCACGGCGGAGGCGGCGAGAATCGCCCCTACCGACAGGTCGATGCCTGCGGTCAGAATGACGAAGGTCATGCCCGCAGCCAGCACCACGTTGACCGATGCCTGCTGGGTGATGATCGACAGGTTCTGCCAGCTCATGAAACTGTCGGTCATCAGCGCAAAGCCGATCAGCAACAGAATCAGCACGGGCAGCATGCCGACGGTGCGCATCAACTCACCTAAACGCTCGCGCTTGCTGATGGCGGCCACGCTTGGCGAGTTTTCCAGGGTCAGACTCATGGCCTGGTTTCCTTTTTATTGTTGTAGAAAATGTATGAAGCACTCTCAGTGCCGCTGGGGCAGTGCACGCCCTCATCCCCACGCACATCCTCTGTGGGAATGGGCTTGCTTGCGGAGGCTGGAAACCCAGGCGCTTCGTTCAGCCACCGCCAGTCGCCAGATCAATGATCCGCTCCTGTGAAATGGCCTGCCCCGACGCTCCGCCGACCTCTGCCACCAACTGACCTTCGCGCATGATCAGCACGCGGTCGCAGGTGCCGATGATTTCCGGAAGCTCACTGGAAATCACCACGATGCCGACCCCAGCCTGGGCCAGTTCGTTGATGATGCGATAGATCTCCGATTTGGAACCGATGTCCACACCGCGGGTGGGTTCATCGAGGATCAGCACGTGGGGTTTGACCTCCAGCAGCCGCGCCAGCAAAACCTTCTGCTGATTGCCGCCGGACAGCGCGCCGACGTTGACCTTGCCCGACGCCACGCGGATCGACAGCGAACGAATCGCCTGCAGCGCCCGCTGCGCGCCACGACCGCGATCCAGCACACCACCGGCATGGGCATCAGGCACACAGGCACAAACGTTGATGTTGTCGCGCACACTCATGTCCAGAAACAGGCCCTGGGCCTTGCGATCTTCAGTGAGGTAGACCACACCCGCACCAATCGCATCGGCGGGATTGCGCAGCTCGGTGAGCAGCGTGCCTGCGACCTCAAGCGTGCCCGAGGTGCGTGGGTCGGCGGCGAAAATCAGCCGTGCCAATTCCGTGCGCCCTGCTCCGACCAGCCCGGCAATGCCCAGCACCTCACCCGCGTGCAGGTCGAAACTGCAGGGTTTGACGCGCTTGCCATCGGCCATGTCGCGCACCCGCATAATCACCGCGCCGGGGTCGTACGGGGCGTGTTCCTTTTTGTAAAAGCCGGACAGGTCGCGCCCTACCATCATCTTCACCAAGGCATCCGCTGACAGCTCATCACGCTGCAGCATGCCGACGTATTCGCCGTCGCGCAGTACCGATACCCGGTCGGACAATTCGTAGATTTCTGCCATGCGGTGACTGATGTAGATGATCGCCAAGCCCTGATCGCGCAGTTGTTTGATCAGGGCGAATAGCCGGTCGGTCTCTCTTGAGGACAGTGGCGTGGTGGGCTCATCCATCACCAGAATTTTCGCCCTGGCATGCAGCGCGCGGGCAATCTCCACCAGTTGGCGCTCGGCAATCGACAGCACGCTGACCTGGGTCGATGCTTTGAAATCGGCGCCCAGACGGGCGAGCACTTCGACGCAACCGGCCTGCATCGCCTTGCGGTCGATGCTCCAGCCGCGCCGCAACTCGCGGCCCAGATAGATGTTTTCGGCGACGCTGAGGTTCGGGCACAGGCTCAGCTCCTGATAAATTACCGCGATGCCCTGGGCCTTGGCGGTCAATGGATCGAACGCGGCCAGCGTCTGACCGCCGATACGAATCTGGCCACCGGCATCGGCCTGATAGGCGCCTGAGAGAATTTTCATCAGGGTGGACTTGCCCGCGCCGTTCTCGCCCATCAGCGCATGGACCTCCCCGGCGTAGACTTTCAGGGCGACATTTTTCAGCACGCGCACGCCATTGAAGGTCTTGGAAATGGCGTGCATTTCCAGCACGGGCGCGGGGTGTTCAGCGAGGACGGCGCTCATGACCGAGCGTCCTGAAACGAACAAGACGGTGCGGCGGGCGCATGGAAAAGGCGTGGCACTACAGCGGGCAAGCTGTTCATGGGGATCTCCGGGCTTTCTTGTTCTTATGCCTGGGCCGCCTCGATACGGGCGACGCTCGGTATTACGTTGCAACACTCTAGAACAGCTGAATCGATTCACGCAAGCGCTTGCTTTTCAGCACGAAAAAAAACCGACTCACCCCGGATGTCGCCGTCAGGTCGCCAGCAGTCGGTAGCCCACTCCCGCCTCGGTGACAATGAACCGGGGTGCGGTCGGATCGTCGGCGAGTTTGTGCCGCAGATGGCCAACCACGATGCGCAAATAATGGGTGTTTTCCACGTGGGTCGGGCCCCAGATGTCCTTGAGCAGTTGCTGTTGGGTGATGACCCGCCCCGGATGTCGTGCCAGTTGCGCCAGCACTGCGTACTCCTTGCGAGTCAGGGCCACTTCCACATCGTCCAGCAGCACTCGCCGGAACGCCAGATCCACGGTCAGCGGCCCAATCACCAATGCTGCCTCGCGCTGCCCGCTGTCCGGGACCTGGCGCAACAACGCGCGGACCCGAGCCAGAAACTCCTGAATGCCGAACGGCTTGGTCACGTAGTCATTGGCCCCGGAGTCCAGCGCGCGTACTTTCTCGCCTTCGCTGGCGCGCACCGACAACACCAGCACCGGCACCGCCGACCAGTCGCGGAGCTGCCTCAGCACCTCTTGCCCGTCCATGTCCGGCAGGCCCAGATCAAGCACCAGCAGGTCAGGCTTGTTCAGCGCTGCCTGGGTCAGACCTTCGCTGCCGGTGCCGGCTTCCAGCACTTTGTAGCCTTGTGACGCGAGGCTGATACGCAGAAACTTGCGGATCTGCGGCTCGTCATCGATCACCAGAATGGTTGCCGTCTGGCTCATGGAAATGCCTTGCTGCCGAAGAATGGCCGGTGGCCGCAAACCGCCAGCCTAACGCAAAGCCGCCTCACAACGCCTGCTCCATTTCAGTCTGCGGCTGGGCCTGCAAAGGCAGGTGCAGGCTGATGCAGGTGCCGCGCCCTTCGATGCCGTCCGCCACGCTGATCCGGCCGCCATGGGCGCCGATCATGCCCTGACAGATCGCCAGCCCCAGGCCGGTGCCCTGCCCGCCCCGATCACCGCGAGCGGCGGTATAGAACATGTCGAAGATCTTCTCCCGTTCGGCCTGGGGGATGCCCGGCCCCTCGTCGCTCACGGCGAACAGCAGTTCATCGGCACAGGCTTGCACCTGAATCTGCAACCGCCCGTGCACCGGCGAGAATCGCGCGGCATTCTCGACCACGTTGATCAGCGCCTGCTCGATCAAGGCGGCGTGTACGTACAGCAATGGCAGATCCGCAGGCAGCTGGGTGCTGACCTGCAGTGGCGTCAGCACCGCACGCAAGCGGTTGAGCGTACTGCCGACGATGTCCCCCGGCGAGACCCAGTCCCGCGCCAGCTTGAGCGCGCCATGGCCCAGACGCGTCATGTCCAGCAGGTTCTGAATGTAGCGATCCAGACGCTCGGCTTCATCGCGCGTGCCTTCCAGCAGCTCGCGGCGGTCGTCCAGCGGTATCGCTTCGCCCAGCGCCAGCAAGCTGTCGATGCTGCCGCGCATGGCCGTCAGCGGAGTGCGCAAATCGTGGGACACCGAGGCCAGCAACGCGCTGCGCAATTGCTCGGTCTCGCCATGCAGGCGCGCCGCTTCCAGATCCTCAGCCAGTCGCGCCCGCGCCAGTGCCTGGGCCAGGGGCTGACTGAGCGCCGTCAGCAAGCGCCTGCGCTGGGCACTGAAATGCTGACCCTGTCGCGGCCTGACGCCGAGCATCGCCAACGGCGCGTCATCAACCCACAGCGGCAACCACCACCAACTGCCCGACGGCAGCGTGCCAGTGCCTTTGCCAGCCGGCTGCGCGTGTTGCCAGGCCCAATCGGCGGCGGCTCGCTCGTACTCGGTAAATGCCTGCGCCGCGCCGACTTCCACCTTCCAGCCTTGTTGCGGGTCGTTGTCGAGGATGCAGATCTGCAACTCGCTCCAGCCCGCCAGGTGATGATCGGCTGCGCTGAGAACAGCCTGGCGGTCGGTAGCTGCGGTAAGACGTTTCGACAGTTCGAGCAGTTCGCTGGTTTCCTGCTGGGTGTCACGCAACGCCTGCATCTGGCGACGCTGGCGTGCAGCGAGATTGCCGGTCAGTGCGGCCATCATCAGGAAGAACAGCAGGGTCAGCACGTCTTCTTCGCGCTGAATGCTTAAGGAGAAATTCGGCGGAATGAACAGAAAGTCATAGGCCAGAAACGACAGCACCGAGCAGACCATCGCCGGGCCCACACTGCTGCGTACGGCCACCAGCAACACCGCCGCCAGAAACACCAGCGAAATGTTGGGCAACGCCAGTACGCTGGAGACCGCCCAGGCCAGTGCACTGGCACCTGTTGTCGCCACCACCGCCAGCAGGTAATCGAACCATCGCCACGTGCGCGGGGTGGTCGAGCGCGGCTGAGCGGGATGCGCCTCGCTGTCGAGAACGTTGATCTCAAGCCCATGGACGTTGCGCAACAGCCGCGACGCCAGACCGCCGCCGAACCTCCGGCGCCACAGCGACGGCCTCGACTGGCCCACCAGCACCAGACTGGCACGCCGCTCGGCAGCATGTTGAATCAGGGTTTTAGCCACTTCAGGCGCCCGCAGCAGCACCACTTCGCCGCCCAGGCGTTCGGCCAGTTGCTGGGCGGTTTGCAGTCGGCCACGCGTGCGCTCGTCGACGAAGCGGCCAGTATCGATGTGCACCAGACTCCACGGCAGGTGTCTGCGCTGTGCAACCCGACTGGCGTGCCGCACCAGACGCTCGGCCTGGGCATCGCCATCGATGCCCACCAGCAATCGCCCGCGCACCGCAGGCGCGGCTTGACCCAGTTGCCTGTAGCCCAGCGCCAGATCGTTATCCACCTGTGCGGCGGCGGTCTGCATCGCCAGTTCGCGCAATGCGGTCAGGTTGGTCTGAGTGAAGAAAGCATCAATGGCCGCCCTTGCCTGCTCGGGCACATACACCTTGCCGTCGCGCAGACGCTCCAACAGCTCGCGAGGCGGCAGGTCGATCAGCACCAGTTCGTAGGCCTCCTGCAATACCCAGTCGGGCAGGGTTTCGCGCACCTGCACGCCGGTGATGCCGCGCACCTGATCGTTGAGACTTTCCAGATGCTGGACGTTGACCGTGGTGTAGACGTCAATCCCCGCTGACAGCAGTTCCTGAATATCCTGCCAGCGCTTGGCGTGACGACTGCCCGGGGCGTTGCTGTGGGCCAGTTCGTCGACCAGCACCAGTTTCGGTCGGGCGCCGAGCAGGCCGTCGAGGTCCATTTCCTCGAGCATGACGCCGCGGTATTCGGAACGCAGCATGGGTTGCTGCGCCAACCCGCCGAGCAGCGCTTCGGTCTCGGCGCGGCCGTGGGTCTCGACCACACCGACCCGTAATGCAACGCCCTGACGCATCTGGGCATGAGCGGCCTGCAACATGGCGAAGGTCTTGCCCACGCCCGGTGCAGCGCCAAGGAAGACCTTCAACCGACCGCGATCGTCGCGAGGGAGATTGGCCAGCAACGCGTCGGCACGGCTGTCTGAATTCACGATGGTTGTCCTGACTGATTGCTCACTTTTTTCCTGACTTGACTCATAACGACCTGATAGGGCGATCTGCATGGGCCTGACCTAACGCGCGCCTGAGCAAACCGGCTCATAAAAGCTTCGCCGCACACACATCCACACCACTTACACAGTATTCGTTCAACCTTGACGGCTCGGCGCTGTATCAGCGTATTGCCGCGTTATTGCGTAGGAGACGCCCGGAGGTTACGACGGCAGCAAAAGCGGTAGGTCAGGCAAGCATTCATACCTGACCCACCCTCTTTGCGAGCAAGCTTGCTCCCACCGGGTTTATTCATAACGCGGCTTTGCCAGTCAGTTGGCCCGCTTGGTAGCAGGCAACTGGCTCAAGCTCTGGTTCAACGCCAGCACGTTCACCACCGGCGGGCCAATCAGCGGGCTGTAGGTGTTGGCTGCCACCAGCCCTTGGACCGTCTCGCGCGGCAGATGCCGGGCAGTCGCCACCCGCACTACCTGATAATCCGCCGCCGCTGGCGACAGGTGCGGGTCCAGACCGCTGGCTGAGGTGGTCAGCAGATTCAACGGTACCGGTCCTTGGCCTTCAACCTGCTCTTTCGCCGCGTCCTCGCCGACACGCGCTGCCAGCGCCGGGTTGCTGGGCGCCAGATTGCTCGCACCACTGGCCACTGTGGCATACGCCGCAGCCGATGGACGCGAATGAAACCACTGCTCACCGGTGAAACTCTGCGCGATCAGTTCCGAGCCACGGACCTTTTCCTGATCGTCGTACACCAGACTGCCGTTGGCCTGTTCCGGGAACGCCAGCTGGGCGACCCCCGTCACCACCAGCGGATAAGCCACACCGGTGATCAACGTCATCAGAACCAGCAGGCTCACTGCGGGACGCACTATAGTCGACATCATTCAATCCTCAATCCAGTCAGGTGCTGCGGGCGCATGCATGCCGCGCAGCGCAGAGACAACGCTTACACCAGGTGCAACCCGGTCAGCAGCATGTCGATAAGCTTGATCGCCACGAACGGCACGACGATGCCCCCCAGCCCGTAGATCAACAGGTTGCGACGCAGCAGATGCGCCGCGCTTGCCGCCTGCACCCGCACGCCGCGCAGGGCCAGCGGGATCAGCACGACGATGATCAGGGCGTTGAAGACGATGGCCGAGAGGATCGCGCTCTGCGGGCTGGCCAGGTGCATGACGTTGAGCACGCCCAGTTGCGGATAGATGGCCGCGAACAGCGCCGGCAGGATGGCGAAATACTTGGCCACATCGTTGGCAATCGAGAAGGTGGTGAGTGCGCCGCGTGTGACCAGCAATTCCTTGCCGATCTGCACCACGTCCAGCAGCTTGGTCGGATCGCTGTCCAGATCGACCATGTTCGCCGCTTCCCGCGCCGCCTGCGTACCGTCGTTCATCGCCATGCCGACGTCAGCTTGAGCCAGCGCTGGCGCATCATTGGCGCCGTCGCCGCACATCGCCACCAAACGCCCGTCGTTCTGCTCCTGACGAATGCGCTCCAGTTTTTTCTCCGGCGTGGCTTCGGCAAGCACGTCATCAACGCCCGCCTCGGCCGCAATCGCCGCTGCGGTCAGCGGGTTGTCGCCGGTCACCATGACCGTACGGATTCCCAGCTTGCGCAGTTCTTCGAAGCGCTGGCGAATGCCGGGCTTGACCACGTCCTTGAGGTGAATGGCGCCTAGCAGGGTACTGTCGACCGAGACCAGCAAAGGCGTGCCACCGGTCTTGGCAATCTTGTCGATTTCCCGCGCCAGAACGGGCGGCAGATCACTGCGATCACGGCCCAGAAACTTTAACAGCGAATCCACGGCGCCCTTGCGATAAACGTGACCGTTGCAGTCGACGCCGGACAGGCGGGTTTCGGCGCTGAAAGGCACGGCCGTCAGTTGGTCTGGCGCAGCCTCGCTCATGGGATGCAGGGCGCGCAGGTACTCGACGATGGACTTGCCTTCCGCGGTGTCGTCGGCCAGCGAGGCCAGCAGCGTGCCATCGCTCAATTGCTTGCCACTCACCCCTGGCGCGGCATACACCGCCGAGCAGCGTCGATTGCCAAAGGTGATGGTGCCGGTCTTGTCCAGCAGCAACACGTGGACGTCGCCCGCCGCTTCTACCGCACGCCCGGATTTGGCGATGACGTTCAGGCGCACCAGGCGATCCATGCCGGCGATACCGATGGCCGACAGCAGGCCGCCAATGGTGGTGGGGATCAGGGTCACCAGCAGCGCCACCAGAAACACCAGCGGCAGGCTCCCGCCAGCAAAGTGGGCGAATGGCTGCAGGGTCACGACCACCAGCAGAAAGATCAGGGTCAGGCCGATCAGCAGAATATCCAGCGCAACTTCGTTGGGGGTCTTCTGCCGTTTGGCGCCTTCCACCAACGCGATCATACGGTCCAGCGTGGACTCTCCGGGGTTGGCGCTGATGCGTATGCGCAGCCAGTCGGACACCAGCCGTGTGTTGCCGGTCACCGCCGAACGATCACCACCGGACTCACGAATCACCGGCGCAGACTCCCCGGTAATCGCCGCTTCATTGACCGCCGCAATGCCTTCGATAACCTCGCCGTCGCCGGGAATCAGTTCCCCCGCGTCGACCCGCACTACGTCGCCCTTGCGCAAGGTGCTGGCATTGACAGTGGTGAACGCCCCGCCCTCGCCTTGCAAACGGGCCTTTAGGCCTTCGCTGCCAGACTTGAGGCTGTCGGCCCGTGCCCTGCCGCGCCCTTCGGCCAGTGCCTCGGCGAAATTGGCGAACAGCACGGTGAACCACAGCCAGACCGCGATCTGCACCGCGACCAGGGTTGGCACCGCGGGGTCGGGAATCAGGCACAGAACGGTGGTCAGGATCGCGGTCAGTTCGACCACCAGCATCACCGGCGCGCGCTGCAACTGACGCGGGTCGAGCTTGACAAAAGCCTGAATCAGGGCCGGGCGCCACAGCTCGGCAAAACCGGTTTCGGCCGGTGCCGCTGGCTGCGCAGGGGCTTGGGTCACAGGGGGGCTGGACACAGGTGTTTGCATGTTCATCATTCAGTCCTCAGAAGCCCAGGCTCAAGTGTTCGGCAATCGGGCCCAGCGCCAGGGTCGGCAGAAAGGTCAGGCCGCCCACCAGCAAAATGGTCACGGTCAACAGGGTGACGAACAGCGGGCCGTGAGTCGGAAAGCTGTTCAGGCCCAGCGGCGAGGCTTTCTTCGCAGCCAGACTGCCTGCAAGGGCCAGCACCGGCAGGATGTAACCGAAGCGCCCAAGGAACATCGACAGGCTGAGCATCAGGTTGTGGAACAGGGTATTGCCATTGAAACCGCCGAATGCCGAGCCGTTGTTGGCGGTGGCCGAGGTGTAGTTGTAAAGCAACTGGCTGAAGCCATGTGCGCCGGGATTGCTCACCGCGCCGGCCGGGCCTGGCAAGGAGGCTGCCAGCGCGCCCAGCACCAGCACCCCGACCGGCATCACGATCAGCGTCGCCACCAACAGCTTCACCTCGCGAGCCTGCAATTTCTTGCCCAGGTATTCCGGGGTGCGACCGATCATCAGACCCGCCAGGAACACGGCGATCAGCACGTTGAGCAACATGCCGTACAGCCCCGCCCCGACCCCGCCGAAGATCACTTCGCCGACCATCATGTTGGCCATGGCGACCATCCCGGTCAGTGGGTTGAGGCTGTCATGCATGCCGTTGACCGAACCGTTGGACGCGGCAGTGGTAGTGGTCGTCCACAGTACCGTGGCCGTGGTACCGAATCGGGTTTCCTTGCCCTCCATCGGCGCGGTCTGTTCCACCGAGGCAACATTCAGCGTGGGATTGGGCTGATATTCGGACCACAAAGCGGTGGCGCCGCCGACCAGGAACAGCACCAGCATGCAAGCGATGATCGCGCGACTCTGGCGCAGGTCTTTGACGTAGTGGCCAAAGGTGAACACCAGGGCTGCCGGAATCAGGATGATCGCGCTCATCTCCAGCAGATTGCTCCAGGCCGTAGGGTTTTCGAACGGGTGCGCCGAGTTGACGCCGAAGAAGCCGCCACCGTTGGTGCCCAGCTGCTTGATCGCGATCTGACTGGCGGCCGGGCCAAGCGGGATGGTTTGGTCGGTGCCTTGCAGGGTGAGCGCATCGACGTAGTGAGCGAAGGTCTGCGGCACTCCCTGCCAGACCAGAAACAGCGCCAGCATGATGCACAGCGGCAACAGGCCGTAAAGGGTGGCACGCGTCATGTCGGCCCAAAAGTTGCCGATGTGTTGCGCCGAGCGACGACCGATTCCCCGGCAAAACGCGACCAGCACGGCAATGCCGGTGGCGGCGCTGACGAAGTTCTGTACCGTCAGGCCGGCCATCTGGCTTAGATAGCTCAGGGATGATTCGCCGCTGTAGCTTTGCCAGTTGGTGTTGGTGACGAAGCTCATCGTCGTGTTGAACGCCAGTGACCACTCCATGCCCGGCAAGCCTTGCGGGTTGAGCGGCAGCGCGCCCTGGAATAGCAGAATCGCAAACAGCGCGACGAACCCCGCCAGGTTGAATGCCAGCAAGGCCAGTGCGTAGTGCTTCCAGTTTTGCTCGACCTTGGGGTCGATGCCGGACAGGCGATAACAGACGCCCTCGACCGGTCCCATGACCGGCGTCAGAAATGTGCGTTCGCCTTCCATGACCTTGTAATAAAAGCGGCCCAGTAACGGCGCAGGCACCAGCACCAGCGCAAAAAAAGCCAGAATCAGCAGATAGTCGTAGCCGTGCATGGTCGTCACTCCTCGACCCGGCCGGCACGCAACAGCGCCACCAGCAAGTACACGAACAACCCTGCCGCCAACAACAGTGACACCCCATCGAGACCGCTCATGAAAACTCTCCGTCATACGGCGATTGCCGTGTGCAGGAATTGTCTTCATTCAGGGTGTAAAGGAACGAGACCGACTGCAGGCCTACGCCATAAAGAAAGCGTAAAGAATGCCGGTTTCAGGAGGGATCGAGCCGTAAAGAGCGCCTTGATGGCATGCGTCCGCAGGCTTAAGTCACCTTTTGAGTCACCTCATCCGGACGCGAACGAAAGACCAGACTTGGCGCCTGCCCCGGCACGTCGCTGAGGGTGTCGATGCGCTGCATCCCGGATTTCTCCAGCACGCGGATCGAGGCATGGTGCTGGGGCCTGACCACAGCAAAGACTTCCGCGACCTGCAACTCAACGAATGCGAAGTCCAGCGCTGCCCGGCTCAGCTCGGTAGCATAGCCCTGCCCCCAGGCCTGCACGCCGAAGCGGTAGCCCAGATTCAGCCTCAGGACATCCCCATAGCGACGCGCATCAATCCCGCCAAAACCGATGACCTGATCGGGGCGCTCGCGGGTGGCGATGGCCCACTGTCCGTAGCCTGTGCTTTGCCAGTGAGCCAGCCAGCCCTTTAGCACCGACTGCGCCTGTTCGATGCGGGTCAGCGGCCCGGAAGGGTTGAACTGGTTAGTCGCAGGATCGCTGTAGATCGCGAACAAACTGCCAAGGTCGTCCACGGTGGGGGTTCGCAGGATCAGCCGTTCGGTCGTTCGTTGCATCACGCGTCCCCTGTGTTTGCCTCAAACCGCCAGCAACCGCTCACGCAGCTTGGTGATTTCGTCGCGCATCTGGGCGGCCGCTTCGAACTCCAGATCCCGTGCCAGCTGATACATCTTTTCTTCCAGTTGACGAATGCGCTTGGTGATCTCGCTTGGCGAGCGCAGTTCGGCTTCGTACCTGGCGTTCTCCTCGGCAGCCTTGGCCATGCCCTTGCGTTTCTTGCTGCGCGAGCCAGGCACGGTGGCACCTTCCATGATGTCAGTGACGTCCTTGACCACGCCTTTGGGAATGATGCCGTTGGCCAGGTTGAAGGCGATCTGCTTTTCACGCCTGCGATCGGTCTCGCCGATGGCCCGCTCCATGGAGCCGGTGATTCTGTCGGCGTAGAGAATCGCCCGTCCATTGAGGTTGCGCGCCGCCCGACCGATGGTTTGGATCAGCGAGCGCTCGGACCGCAGGAAGCCTTCCTTGTCAGCGTCAAGAATCGCCACCAGCGACACTTCCGGCATGTCCAGTCCCTCGCGCAGCAGGTTGATCCCCACCAGCACGTCGAAGGTGCCCAGGCGCAGGTCGCGAATGATTTCGACCCGCTCCACCGTATCGATGTCAGAGTGCAGGTAGCGCACCCGCACGCCGTGGTCCGCCAGATAATCGGTCAAGTCTTCGGACATGCGTTTGGTCAGGGTCGTGACCAGTACCCGCTCTTCCATGTCCACGCGCTTCTTGATCTCGGACAGCAGGTCGTCGACCTGAGTCAGCGCCGGACGGATCTCGATCTGAGGATCGACCAGGCCGGTGGGCCGCACCACCTGCTCGACCACGCGCCCGGCGTGCTCGCCTTCGTACGTCCCAGGCGTCGCCGAAACGAAGATGGTCTGCGGGCTGATATTTTCCCATTCATCGAAGCGCATGGGCCGGTTGTCCAGTGCCGACGGCAGACGGAAGCCGTACTCGACCAGGGTTTCCTTGCGCGAGCGGTCACCTTTGTACATGGCGCCGACCTGCGGCACGCTGACGTGGGATTCGTCGATCACCAGCAGCGCGTCATCCGGCAGATAGTCATACAGCGTGGGCGGCGGCGCCCCGGACGGACGGCCGGACAGGTAGCGCGAGTAGTTTTCGATACCGTTGCAGTAACCCAGTTCGAGAATCATCTCCAGGTCGAAACGGGTGCGTTGTTCAAGGCGCTGGGCTTCCACCAGTTTGTTGGCGCCACGCAGGTACTCCAGACGCTCCTGCAGCTCGACCTTGATCCCTTCCATGGCGTCCAGCAACGTTTCACGCGGCGTCACATAGTGGCTCTTGGGGTAGAAGGTGAAGCGCGGCAGTTTTCGAATGACTTCGCCGGTCAACGGGTCGAACGCCGACAGGCTCTCGACCTCATCGTCGAACAGCTCGATGCGGATAGCTTCCAGGTCCGATTCGGCCGGGAAGATATCAATCACATCGCCACGCACCCGGAAGGTCGCCCGGGCAAAATCCATGTCATTGCGGGTGTATTGCAGGTCAGCCAGACGACGCAGCAAGGCGCGCTGATCGAGCTTGTCGCCACGGTCGACGTGCAAGACCATGCGCAAATAGGTTTCCGGGCTACCCAGACCGTAGATGCACGACACCGTGGTAACGATGATCGCGTCCTTGCGCTCCAGCAACGCCTTGGTAGCGGAGAGGCGCATCTGTTCGATGTGGTCATTGATCGAGGCGTCCTTCTCGATGAAGGTGTCCGACGACGGCACGTAGGCTTCGGGCTGATAGTAATCGTAGTAAGAAACGAAATACTCGACGGCGTTATTGGGGAAGAACGCCTTGAACTCGCCATACAACTGCGCGGCCAGGGTCTTGTTCGGCGCCAGTACCAGGGTCGGGCGCTGCACCTGCTGGATCACGTTGGCAATACTGAAGGTCTTGCCCGAACCGGTCACACCGAGCAGGGTCTGGTGGGACAGGCCAGCATCGATGCCTTCGACCAGCTGACGAATCGCCTCCGGTTGATCACCGGCCGGCTCAAAACGGGTAACGAGCTGAAACTCGGACATGGCATACCTCTGTGTTCGCCCCGGCCTCGAAAGCTCTCGGGCCTGAGCGTGATGAGCGCGGACGACTGATCTCGCCATGAGAAAAGGCGTACGAAGAAAAGATGATGGGACTACAAATGGAGTCCGCGACGCCAGCTTTCAAGCCATCATCAGGACATTAGTCCCCGGCACATGACTAATGGTCGAAAAAAATCGGAAAAACCCGGAAAAAACCGGCCATGCCCTGTCGCCCCGGTGCGCGATGCTCTCTATACTGACTCCCCGTTTGTGCACCGCTCCAGTGCATTCGGCCGGAGCGATGCGACCTATTCACTCCCATTCAGAGCCGCCGCAAAAATGAGCCTGTTCTCCGCTGTCGAAATGGCACCTCGCGATCCTATCCTGGGCCTCAACGAAGCATTCAACGCCGATACCCGTACCACCAAGGTCAACCTGGGTGTAGGCGTCTACAGCAACGAAGAAGGGAAAATTCCGCTGCTGCGTGCCGTTGCCGAAGCCGAGGAAATTCGCGTCGCTCAGCACGTTCCGCGTGGTTATCTGCCAATCGACGGCATCGCCGCCTACGACAAGGCTGTGCAAACCCTGCTGTTCGGTGCTCAGTCGCCATTACTGGCTTCGGGCCGCGTGATGACCGTGCAGGCAGTCGGCGGTACAGGTGCACTGAAAATCGGTGCTGACTTCCTCAAGCAGCTGTCACCGAATGCCGTGGTAGCGATCAGTGATCCAAGCTGGGAAAACCATCGGGCATTGTTCGAAACCGCAGGCTTTGCGGTGCAGAACTATCGTTATTACGACGCTGCGACCCACGATGTGAACCGCGCGGGCATGCTCGAAGACCTGCAGCACCTGCCCTCCGGTTCAATCGTGGTGCTGCACGCCTGCTGCCACAACCCGACCGGTGTCGATCTGACCCTTGAAGACTGGAAGCAAGTTCTGGAAGTGTTGAAAGCAAAGGGTCATGTGCCGTTCCTCGACATGGCCTATCAGGGCTTTGGCGACGGAATCGATGAAGACGCCGCTGCCGTGCGCCTGTTCGCCGATTCCGGCCTGACCTTTTTCGCGTCCAGTTCGTTTTCCAAGTCGTTTTCGCTGTATGGCGAGCGTGTGGGCGCGCTGTCGATCGTGACCGGTTCGCAGGAAGAGACAGCCCGTGTGCTGTCTCAGGTCAAGCGCGTGATCCGCACCAACTATTCCAACCCGCCGACCCATGGCGCGACCATTGTCGCGGCGGTTTTGAACAATCCAGAGTTGCGTCAGAAGTGGGAAGACGAGTTGGGCGAAATGCGTGTGCGCATTCGTGGGATGCGCGAGGAGATGACTCGGCGTCTGGCGAATAATGCGGCGGGGCAGGATTTCAGTTTTGTCGCTCGTCAGCGTGGGATGTTTTCGTATTCGGGTCTGACCACGCCGCAGGTTCATCGCCTGCGTAGTGAGTTTGGGATTTATGCGCTGGATACGGGGCGGATTTGTGTGGCGGCGTTGAACAAGGGCAATATCGAAGCGGTGACCGGGGCGATTCTGGCGGTCATCTAAAAAGAGCAGCGGCGAGTTAGAAGCTGCAAGCTCAACGAGGGGGGAGCAGATTTTGGTCTGGCTTCCCCTGTTTTGTTTTAGATGGCGCTGGTTCTGGTTGGGTCCGACTTCGTCGGATTGCTTCGCGCAGGCAACGCTCCACGGGCCTGAACCCAAGTCGCGTCTGGCGATGTCTGAGCTAACGCGTAAAAAAGCACATGCAGAACCCGGACAACCGGTTAGCAAATACATCGAACGCCTGCGTCGCTGAGCCCTCGATATGTTCAAGCCCTGTTAAGTCGGGCATTCCGAAGAGGTGCATATGGCTACCCAAGACAATCAGCAGACCACCGACCGCAACGACCCAGCGATTGATCCGGATACCCCGGACAATCACATGGGCCAGGATAAGCCAGCGACTTCAAGACCAGGCGAGCAAAACAGCGCGCAAGGTCAGGAGAACAAAGGCAGTCAATCGGGCGAAAACACCTATACCCCAAATTTCGAGCCTGAGGAGCATGAGTCTCTGGACACCACCGGTGAGGAAAAAGACACCGGCGAGACCGACGCAGATATCGATACCCAAGGGGGTTAAGCTACGCTGCAAACCCACTGTGGAGCGATCCATGCGCGAGACGAACGTGCACCCGGTACCTATCACCCGGATTTGCCGCCGTCTCGCGAATGAATTCGTTCACCCAGGGCTAGTGCTGCGCCCGATGCCTCCAACCTCAACAATTTAACCTCAACAATTTAACCTCAACTATTTGTCCTAACCGACTCCAGCCACCTCACCTGCCCATTGCATAGCTCCCTAACAAAGCGGCACCATCACGGCTTCTTCTGTGCTTGCAGCCCTGCCCGCAGTTTCCCCCGGAGCGTTGTCAATAATGGTTGAGCCCGCCACTCAGGATTTCCCGCGCGTCAACGATAAGCTCACCTCCCGCGAATTTCGCGGCATGGCGGCCATTCTGATGTCCATCGCTCTGGCGACGCTTGATACCGCCATTGCCAATACCGCCTTACCTGCTATCGCGGCCGATCTGCATGCATCACCTGCAGCTTGCGTGTGGATCATCAACGCCTACCAACTGGCAGCGGTCGCCACGTTGTTGCCCTTCGCCGCACTGGGTGGGGTGCTGGGGCAACGCAAGGTGTACCTCGGCGGGCTGATTCTGTTCGTGGTGTCTTCGGCGCTGTGCACGTTCTCCTGGTCGCTGCCTACGTTGACCGTGGCCCGTGTGCTGCAAGGCATTGGCGCCAGTGCCATCATGAGCGTCAATGCCGGGCTGATCAGCTCGATCTTCCCTCGTGAGCGACTCGGTCGCGGCCTGGGGATGAATGCGCTGGTGGTCGGTACTTCGTTTTCCATCGGGCCGACCATTGCGTCGCTGGTGCTGTCGGTCGCCAACTGGCCGTGGCTGTTCGCGATCAACCTGCCCATTGGCTTATTCGCTCTGGTATTCGCATGGAACTCCTTACCTGCCACCAACCCCGGCAGTCTGGTGTTCGACCGCGTGACGGCGATCCTCAACGTCATCACCTTCGGTGCCCTGATTTTCGCCCTGAGCCAGGCCGCACAACTGGGTTCGATGAGCAGCGTGCTGATCGCGCTGGCGATCTTTCTGGTGGGTGGCGCCGCAATGCTCAGGCGCGAATCCGGGCACCCTGCGCCGATGTTTCCGCTGGATCTGCTCAGGCGCCCGATGTTCGCCCTGTCCGCGCTGACAGCGTTTTGTTCCTTTGCGACTCAGGGGCTGGCATTCGTGTCGCTGCCATTTTTCTTCGAATCCACTTTGGGCCGTGACCCCGTGCAGACCGGCTTTCTGATGACCCCGTGGTCGCTGGTGGTAGCGATGATCGCACCGTTTGCCGGGCGAATGTCGGACCGGTATGCGCCGGGGCTGTTGGGTGGGATCGGGCTGGCGATGCTGTGCGTGGGGATGATTTCGCTGGCGACCATGCCTGCCGATGCCAGTGTGATGTCCATCACTGCACGAATGATTCTGTGCGGCCTGGGCTTTGGCTTCTTTCAAGCGCCGAACCAGAAGGCACTCATGACCAGCGCCCCAAAAGAACGCTCCAGTGGCGCCAGCGGCACCATCGCCACCGCGCGTCTGCTCGGTCAGGCCACCGGCGCCGCACTGGTTGCCTTGAGCTTCGGCATTTCCAGCGCACACGGCCCGGTCTTGGCGCTGAGCATCGGCGCAGGGTTCGCGGCGGTTGGCAGCGTTGCGAGCGGGTTGCGCCTGGTGGCGAAGAACACGGCCACCGTTCAAAGCTGAACACCGTCAGCCTACTGGTTGCTGGGCGGCGACGCGCTCAAGAGGGTGCGTGAGAAGCTGCAGGCGAAGATTACAGCTTGGAAGACGTGATCCGTTCAACGGACCGCTAGTAGGGAACGGTCCAATTTTGCCCGGCAAGGACAGCAGGCTGTGCGCCTGCCACCTGCGGGCAAAATCACCGTTTTTTTTCAACGACTCAAGGCTTGGCAATGTCCGTACGGCTGACCGCTGGCGACTCCTTGGGCAAGGTCGCGCGCATCTTCGCCACTTGTCCGGCGTTCACCGCTGGCGCCTGGTTGCCCCAGCTGCTGCGAATGAAGGTCAGCAGTTGCGCCACCTCTTCATCCGACATCCGCCAGGCAAAACCGGGCATGCCCAGCTCTGACGGCGCCGTGGCGGTCGACGGTAATTTGCTGCCTGCCAGGACCAGACGAATCATCGACACCGGATCCTCCGACAGCACCGACGAGTTGCCGGCGATCTTCGGGAACACGCGTTCGTAGCCCTGGCCGTTGGTGCGGTGGCAGGCCGAACAGTTATCGACGTACAACTCGGCACCGCGGCTGCCCTCTTGCCCTGCCGCCAGCGCCTTGGCCGTCGTGGGATCGGCCTTGAAGCTGGAGACCTGACGTTCGCTGGCGGGCAACGTTTTCAGGTACACCGCCACCGCCTGCAGGTCGGCTTCGTTGAGGTGCTGGGTGCTATGGGTGACCACATCGCCCATGGGGCCGCCCAATACCGCATGGGTGGGACTGCGGGCGCTGCGCAGGGTGGCGACGATGTCATCGATGCTCCAGCTACCGAGCCCGTCAGCCGGGTTGCCCCGCAGATTCACCGCCAGCCAGCCGTCGATCACCGGACCACCCGACAGGTATTCGGGGCCCGACTCGTCCAGCGCCTTCTCCTGCAACGTCAGCGCACGTGGCGTGTGGCACGTGCCGCAGTGTCCTAACCCCTGCACCAGATAAGCACCGCGGGCGACCTGCGGATCCTTGTAACGTCCGGCGTCGAACCCCATCGCTTGGGGGGCCGGGGCAAACACCTTGCGCCAGATCGCCAGAGGCCAGCGCATCGACAACGGCCACGGCACGTCGTTGGCACGGTTCTCTGCGGACACCGGCGCAACGCCGTGCATGAAGTAGGCGTACAGCGCACGCATGTCCTCGTCGCTGGTGCGCGCATAGGCCGGGTACGGCATCGCTGGATAGAGACTGTTGCCGTTGGCGGCGATGCCATGACGCACGGCCCGGTCAAAGTCACCCAGCGAGTAATTGCCAATGCCGGATGCCTTTTCGGGCGTGATGTTGCTGCTGTACAGCGTGCCGATCGGCGAAGCGATCGGCAGGCCACCGGCGAACGGTTTGCCGCCAGGAGCGGTGTGACAAGCCGTGCAGTCGCCGGCATCGGCCAGGTACCGCCCTTTCTCTACCAATGCTGCCTGATCGGTGTCGGCTGAGGCCACCAGCGCCGGGGTCGAGGTGGGCCACAGGGCGAATGCCAGCAACGCGACGAACACCAGTACCGCAAGGGTGATCAGGCTCAGAAGAAACTTTTTCATGGTCGTCTCTCCTTATGCCTGAACCAGCGGGCCGGGGTTTTGCAGGTACTGCTCGCGAATGGCCTTGGCAGACCAGTACGCCAGCGCGCCCACCATGCCGGTCGGGTTATAGCCGTTGTTCTGTGGAAACGCGTTGGCACCGATGGCGAACACGTTGTGCACGTCCCAGGATTGCAGGTAACGGTTCAGTGCCGAGGTCTTCGGGTCGCTGCCCATGATCGCGCCGCCGCAGGTGTGGGTGCTTTGGTACTTGGTGATGTTGTAGTGCTCACCCGGCTTCTTGGCGTCACCGGCCATGGCCGTGGGGTTGAGGATTTTCGACATCTCCAGCGCTTTGCCTACCAGGAACTGCGAAGCCTTGATTTCGTTGTCGTGCCAGTCGAAGTTCATGCGCAACAGTGGTCGGCCGAAACCGTCCTTGTAAGTCGGATCGAGGCTCAGGTAATGCTGCTTGTACGACATGCAGGCGCCCTGCACTTCGAAATAGAACGAGTGACGGAATGCATCGCTGGCCGCCTGTTTCCACTGCGTACCCCAGTTCGGCGTACCGGGCGGTACATTGATCCCGCGTACCGGACCGGCGCCCGGCTGACGCGCCCACACCAGACCGCCACCGACGAAACCGGCCTTGGCGTTATCCAGTTGGTTGCCGTTGAGGTTGTCCATCGTGGTACCGGCGCCGCCGATGCCGATGAACTGGTTCGCCTGCACTTCCTTGCCGAAGAACAGCACCACGCGGTTGAGGTTCTGATAGGAATAGTTGCGGCCAATGGTGCCTTCGCCGGTTTGCGGGTCATAAGGCTTGCCGATGCCCGACAGCAACATCAGGTGCACGTTGTACAGCGAGAATGCGCACAGCAACACCAGATCGGCCTGCTGCTCGACTTCACGGCCCTGAGCGTCCAGATAAGTCACGCCTGTGGCCTTCTTGCCATCGCTGTCCAGATTGACCTTGAGCACCTGCGCGTGGGTGCGCAATTCGAAGTTCTTGCGCTGACGCAGCACCGGCAGAATGCTGATGTTGGGGCTGGCCTTGGAGTAGTTCAGGCAACCGTAATCACTGCAGAAACCGCAGGCGTTGCACGGCCCCATCTGGCAACCGTAGGGGTTGACGTAAGGCGCCGAGGCATTGGACGCCGGGATCGGATACGGGTCCCAGCCCATCTCCCGGGCGCCTTTGTAAAACATTTCCGCGCCCAGGTAGTTCGGGTTCGGGCCCAGCGGGAATTCCCGCGAACGCGAGCCTTCGAACGGGTTGCCGCCGGGCTGCTTGACCCCGCTGATCACCCCCGCTTTGCCCGAGGTGCCGCAGACGTATTCGAAATGGTCGAAGTGCGGCTCGAGGTCTTCGTAGCTGACCGGGAAATCCTGAATGCTCATGTCCGAAGGGATGAAGCTGGCGCCATAGCGCTGTTCGACGTTGCTGCGCAGCTTGAAGTCTTCCGGCAGCGCACGGAAATGACAGCCGGACCAGTGACTGCCCGCCCCGCCAACACCGGTGCCGGGCTTGAACGAACCCATCTGCCGATAAGGCACAGCGGTTGATGTCAGGTCGTGACGCACGGTCACGGTTTCCTGGGCCAGGCTTTGCAGGTAGCGACGGTGCACCGAGCCTTCCAGCTCGTCGACCACTTTCGGGTAGGCGAAATCAGGTTGCGTGTCACGGTCAGCACCGCGCTCCAGCACCACCACATGCAGACCTGCGTCGGTCAGTTCCTTGGCCAGAATCGCGCCGGTCCAGCCCATGCCGACGATCACGGCGTCCACTTTTGCTTTTGCGTTCGCCATGTTCAGCCCCTCCGCCCGGACAGATCGACCGGCGGTAGCGGATACGGCTTGTCGCGCACCGTGATCCAGTCCATGTAATCGGCGCGCATGCCGGGATAACCGATCATCTTCCATGCGCCCATGTTCTTGTTGCCGCCGTGGGACGGATCGGCGAAGTAACCGTTGCGCACTTCATTGAGCAGGTTGGTGAAGAACAGCTTGGAGGAAATGTCATCCAGCACCAGCTTGCCGCTTTCGGCGGACTTGAGCAGGTCTTCCTGTTGCGCAGCAGAAAGCTCAGCGAAGGCTTTGCCGGAATGGTTTTTTCTGCAATTGGCATTCATGGCCTTGATACCGATGCGCAGGGTTTCGCGCAGGTTCAGACGACCTTGATAACCGAATTCCGGAGCAGCCTCTAAAAACGGCCCCTGCATGTACCAGATGCCGCCGTTGGCGTAAGGGGTTTGCATGTGTCGGTCAAGAAATTCGGGGACACCGAGTTCGACGGCGCCAGGGCCTACCTGATCGGAGGGGATCAGGCGATCACAAGCCGCGATCAGAAAAGCCCATTCTTCGGGGGTGAAGAATGTCGGTGTGTAATCGCCCGTAACCGGGCCTGGAACGGCGTCCGACGCCTGCTTCGCATCACTGGCCGGGGTCTGCGCAAAAGCACTGGACGACAGTCCTGCACTGGCCAGCGTTACGACGGGAATAAGCGTCAGCGACTTGCGTAGGAAGTCGCGACGCGCCGGTGAGGTGTCGTCATCGAACATTTTTCTTATCTCCTGGGACTGAACACGGGTGTGCTTTGGGTGTTTCTAGTTATTGATCACCGGGGTAAAAAGCCCATTGCGTAGCCCTTGCCCGGTGATTCGATTGCCAGCTAATAGTGACCAAGCTAAGCATTCGGGCGACACTAAACCAGCGTTTGCCATCATGTGCCAGCAGCACGGTCGGGTTAAACGATTCATCAGATCTTGAACTGGCGAACCAGCACGCTGAGGTTGCCGCCCAGCGCCGAAACGTCACGCATGGTGCGCGCACTCTGTTCGGTTTCCTCTGCCAGGTTTTCCACGGCGCCAACGATCTGATGCACGCTGCGATTGATCTCTTCGGCGACCGACGTCTGCTCTTCGGCAGCACTGGCGATCTGAGCGTTCATGGCGTTGATGGTGCCGATCAGGTCGGAGATCGAATCCAGCGAGGCGCCCACTTCGTTGGTCCGCACGTTGGCCCCTTCGCCCGCTTCGGTGGAACGGCGCATGGCTTCGACCGAAGCATGGGTGCCGGTTTCCAGGCGGGTGATCATGCCCTGGATTTCCTGAGTGCTCTGCTGCGTGCGGCTGGCCAGGGCGCGCACTTCATCGGCCACCACGGCAAAACCACGACCGGCTTCACCGGCGCGCGCGGCTTCGATGGCCGCGTTGAGTGCCAACAGGTTGGTCTGCTCGGCAATGGAGCGAATCACATCCAGCACCGAAACGATGGAGCGCACGTCCTGCTGCAGGCTGTCGAGGCTGACACCGCTCTTGCGGATATCGCTGACCAGCGAGTTCATGCCGGTGATGTTACTGCCCACGACCTTGCGTGCCGCCTGGCCTTGCTGGTCGGTTTCGGACGCTGCCTGGGCAGCACGTTGCGCACTGCTGGCGACTTCCTGTGCAGCGGCGGACATTTCATGGATGGCGGTGGCGACCTGATCGGTTTCTTCGCGCTGACGCTGCATGGCCGTTTCGGAGCGCTGGGTCTGCTGCGAGGCTTGATCCACCAGCCCGGCAAGGTCGGTGGTCATCTGCGCGATCTGTCGGACCATGCCGTGGATCTTCGCAACGAACAGGTTGAACGATGTGGCCAGATCCCCCAGCTCATCTCGGCTGGTCACTTCCAGACGGTGGGTCAGGTCGCCGTCACCGGCAGCGATGTCATCCAGATTGGCCTTGAGAATGCGCAACGGACGCACGATGCCGTTGGCGGTCCAGACGCCGGCGGCAGCGGTCACCAGCAGCAGGATCAAGGTGACCAGGAAGACACCGATCAGGACGCGGTGGGTACGGCTGGTAACGGCCTGCTGTTCGAGCGCCATGGCGGCGTCGATGTCGTCCATGTTAATCGCGCTGCCCAGTACCATGTCCCACTTTTCCAGGTACACGGTGTAACCGAGCTTGGGCACCTGCACCGCTTCGTCACCCGGTTTGGGCGCGGCGTAATCGATGTAATGCTTACCGTTTTTGGCGACCTCGACGAAGGTCTGGTAATGGTAGGTGCCATCCGGATCGCGAGTGTCCCAGAAGCTTGTGCCGACACCTGCCGGGCTGTCGCCACGGAAGACCCGAACACCCTGGGTGTCGTAGCCGAAAAAGTAACCGTCCTCACCGTACTTCATCGGCTTGAGAAGCTGCAGCGCCTTGTCCCGCGCGGCCATGTCGCCCTGGGCGGAGGCATCGTGCAAGGGCTTGATTGTGGTCAACGCTACATCCACGTAATTCTTCAGCACCTGGCGATTACGCTCCACCAGCTGCTCGCGGGTTTCCTTCATCTGCTGGTCGGCGCTGCTGCGCAACATCCACGCTGCGACGCCACTGAGAATCAGGGCAAACAATAGCGCTGGAATAATGGCTAGGCAGAGTAGCTTGCTCTTAACGGTAAGCTTCATGGGATAAATCACCTCCTGGTCGTGTGGTCATCACCTATCGGCAGGAGATCGTACAACTTGAAATATTTTGATGTTTTTTTGACGCCAGCCTTCCGACACGGCTGAGCTTCAAGAGCACGTGCGCGGTGTCGGAGGCTCTGACACTAAGCTTATGAAAGGGCCGACATCATCCGCAGCTCCAGATACTGCAGCAGCATGATGGTCTTGCCGTCGCAGATCTCACCGGTATGCACCATGGCGATAGCCTGCTCGAAGCCCAACTCCATGACTTCGATATCCTCGCCCTCTTCCTCCAGGCCGCCACCGTCGCTGATACGATCCTGAGGCTGGAATGCTCCGATGAAGAAGTGGATGCGTTCGGTCACCGAACCGGGGCTCATAAAGGCTTCGTAGATTTTTTGTACCGCGCTGACGACGTAGCCGGTTTCTTCCTCAGCCTCTTTGCGGATACGTTCTTCAGGACTTGCATTGTCGAGCAGGCCGGCCGCGGCCTCAATGAGGTAGCCACTGTGCCGATTGACGAATGCCGGCATGCGGAACTGGCGGGTGAGCACCACGGTTCGTCGTTCAAGGTTATAGAGCAGAATGGTTGCGCCGTTGCCGCGGTCGTACACCTCGCGGGTCTGAGACTGCCAACTGCCGTCGCGACGCTGCAGATCGAAGCTGTATTTCTTCAGCAGGTACCAGTTGTCAGAAAGAATGTGTTCAGCGGTGATGCGCACGGATGTTGAGGCCATGGGAGTCCTTTGACATGGAGGGTGTTGAACGATCCAAGAGCCCATACCCTAGCGGCGCTCGTAGAGGGGAACGAGCCGCGGGGTATTTAACCGCCATGCGATTCGCGGATTTACGGTCAATGTGCATGAATCAGTGATAGGCATATGCCGTGACGGCTGTTACTGGGGCCGGTGGTGGAGGTTAGAATGCCGAAAATCAGGACAGACCATGAACGACCCAGACAATCCCTACGACCACGACAGCATTGCCGATGCCGCCGCCCAATGGTGCATGCGCCTGCAGGAACCGGACTGCACCGAGGCGCTCATGGGATCAATGACAGTTACACATCATGACGTGCGTAGGGCGGTGAAATTTAAAGGGTCATCAAGAGGACGCAGACATAGACGAGTGCGCTGCTGGGAAATAATTCTATCGATGTGGTCGATAGTGAACATAGCGAATGTCGCTATTCTTTTAAGCTTCAGGAACAGGGATCATGGCGCCCTCAATCTGATAAAGGCCCCTTTAATGTCCATCAACATGTCCATCCTGCTGATGCTGATCGTTTCCTTTTGCATCGCGCTGGCAGGCGTCGGTCAGTTCTGATGTGACGCTCGCCAGCGGATAAATCGCCGGTCTTACGAGTTACTCGTAAAAGTCTGCCACCGTCTGCTTGCTGCCCACAAAGAAACCGTCTGCCACGATGCGCAGCGGTTGCAGGTCAAGATCGCTTTTTTGCTCAGCAATCAGCTGCGCAAAATGCCGGTACATGGCCGGGTACTCGCCCTCTTCCGAAACGCTCTGTGCTACGCCATTGATGCTGACCAGCGTCCCGCCAGCGTCCAGACGCATGACGCCTTCATCACAATGCAGTTCGATACACCATTGCTCGGTATCACAATGGTCAAAGTCGAATTCGGCTATCACACCCACATGAGCCCCACGTATGTTTAGCGAAGCGGCGATCGGAGACTGACAGTTCCCCGGAATGCTCAATCGCGCGGACTCCACGAACAGGGCTCCTGGCAGCAGGTCGGTGACGATGGACAACGCGTTGATCCCCGGATCGAAAACACCCAGCCCGCCCGCTTGCCAGATCCAGGTCTGGCCCGGATGCCATTTGCGCACCTGCTCCTTCCAGTCCACCCGCACCTGGCTCAATGTCTTGCCCTGTAGCCACGCCTTGGCGATGCCCACACCTGGGGCAAACCGTGAATGCCAGGCAAACAGACCGCTGACGCCTGCCCGACTGACTTCATCGACCAGCGACATGGCCTCGCCGAGGGTCGAGCATGGCGGCTTTTCCACCAGCACGTGCTTGCCCGAATCCAGCGCCTCTTGCACCAGCGAAAAACGCCCTTGGGGCGGCGTGCAAAAGGCAATGGCATCGACATCCGGGCCTTGAGCCAGCAGTTCGGCCAGCGAACCGAAGTTATCGACGCCCGGACAAGGCTGCCCCAGCGTCGCCACCGCCACCAACTCGAAATGCGGGTTGGCGCGGATCGCCGGCACATGCTGGTCCTGCGCGATCTTGCCGTAACCCACCAACCCTAAACGAATCGGATGCATCGATGACTCCTGTGATGTTGTAGTTATTTTGGGGCGATTCCAAGAACCTTGTAGCGAGTGACATTGGCCGCGGCGAATTCACTGATGTACGTATCCACTGGCCTTGACGTTTCAAAGACGCCTACGAGTCTAACGCCCTTCCAGCAGCTCCCCCGCCTTGTCCAGCAGTCCTAGCGGATCGTCGGTCTTGTGAATGTCCACCGACAGCAGCTGGCGAAACTTGCGGGCGCCGGGAAAGCCGGTGCCCAGGCCGAGCACGTGTCGGGTGATGTGATGCATCGAGCCGCCGTCACGGAGATGGGCTTCGACATAAGGCCGTAGTTGGGCGAGTGCTTGGGCACGGGTGACCGGCGCAGCGCTGCCGCCGAACAGTTCGCGGTCGACCTCGGCCAGCAGGTAGGGATTGTGATAGGCCTCGCGGCCCAGCATTACCCCGTCGAAAGTCTTCAAGTGCTCCCGGCACTGCTCCAGGGTCTTGATGCCGCCATTGAGGTTGACCTCCAGCTCCGGAAAATCCTGCTTAAGCTGTGCGGCGACGTCGTAGCGCAGTGGGGGAATGTCGCGATTTTCCTTGGGTGACAGGCCCTCGAGAATGGCGATCCGCGCGTGTACGGTAAAGCTTGTGCAGCCAGCGTCGCGCACGGTACCGACGAATTCACACAGTTGCGCGTAGCTGTCACGCCCGTTGATGCCGATACGGTGTTTGACGGTTACAGGAATCGACACGGCATCGCGCATGGCTTTGACGCAGTCGGCGACCCGTTGCGGATGCCCCATCAGCACAGCACCGATCATGTTGTTCTGCACGCGGTCGCTGGGGCAACCGACGTTCAGATTGACCTCGTCATAACCTGCCGCCTGCGCCAGACGTGCACTGGCCGCCAAGTCCGCTGGGTCACTGCCACCCAGCTGCAGCGCGAGCGGGTGCTCGGCCTGGTCGTGACGCAGAAAACGCTCGGCATCGCCATGCAATAGCGCTCCCGTGGTGACCATTTCGGTGTACAGCAGCGCATGCTTGGACAGTAAGCGCAGGAAGAACCGGCAGTGGCGGTCAGTCCAGTCCATCATCGGCGCAACAGAAAACCTCCTGCATACCGGATCTACGGGTGTAGCGAGGTTTTCTGCGGGTTTGGTCTGCATTTCAACAACTCTCATTTCTTACCGTCTACTGCTGTTCTGCTTTTTTCCGGGACGCAGCGGCTCAACGCGCTGATCAGCATCTCTCAAAAAGGCGCGACAGTTTATCAGGAAAGGCAGACCTTCGAACGGAGGGCGACCACACAGTCGCGGCTCAGAAGCAAGCGAGAACCAGCCCGCGCCCTGTGCAATCGAGCACGCGCGCAGCCTTGCCAAGTACAAGGCCTGTAAGCATGAGGGATATTCGCCAGTGAATCAGTTAAGTGTTTCTTCAAGGTGCGGCGGGCCTGACGACTCCACCGGCAGCGCGTCGACCGCCTTCTCGATCTCCAGGATCGCTTCCGACACGTACCAGCTGCTGTAGGCCGGATCGACTATGAGGCTGTCCGCCGCTGCCTCCGCGAGCGCGTCCACATCCAGGCCCTGTTTCCTGGCCGTCGCCAACACAGCTTTTAGCGCGATTTGTAGCGCCATTTCCCTGCCCTCGTACATTCTCCTGCCCTCCTTTGCGGAGAGCGTAGACCAGTTTTTTCGCGTGAAATCGAAGGATGAGCCTGCAACGGAATATTCTGACGGGCGACTGCGCTTGCCAGGTTGTGTTTTCACTTTGAGGGTAGAAGCGCTAGCCTCACTTTGTTCGACGGGGGCGAAATCTCCAGGCAGCGGCTCCGCAGCTCACACCTTTCAGCGCACCACTGCCTGTTCACGCAAATCGTATATCCAAGTAGGCTCATCGTCAGAACACGCCTGAATAACCAACGAAAAAACCCGCCGAAGCGGGTTGTTTTCTCAGTTCATGGCCATCCCGACACCCTGTCGGCAGCGCTCCGCGCAATGGCTGATCTTCCTTGACCTGCGAAGCAATCCTTTGCTTCAGTTGATGGATCCAATGTACCTGTTCAACTTCATGTTTTAAAAGAGCCAGTTTGCTGCAATGCATGTAAGCTTTTGGCTATACCCCTGACCAGCCGCTTGACGGCAATGTCCGCATTAAAAGACAAGTCGGGGGAACGACCGATGTTATCCATGCTCCAATCAGTCTGGATCGAGTATCCGCCCTCCTCGGGAACCAAGATCACTAGCCCACATGGACTGAAGAAAATGTCATGTCGCACCGGGTTCGTGGCTAAGCTGCAGGCCTGCTGTTTGCGCAAACACAAGCGTCTAACTCAGTGTATCTGTTGCGGTATACGCCCTTGAGTGACCGGCGGCGCTCGGGTAATGTCATCAAACCCACAGGACAGAGCACGCTCATGACTTCCAAGCTGGAACAACTCAAACAGTTCACGACCGTCGTAGCCGATACCGGCGATTTCGCTGCCATTGAAAAGCTCAAGCCGTTCGATGCTACGACCAATCCTTCCCTGCTGCTCAAAGCGGGCTCGACCGATAGCAATGCAGATCGCCTGAAAGAAGCCTTCAGCGGCGCCAACGGCGACATCGACGTAGCAAGTGACCGCTTCGCCGTGGCCATCGGCCGCGAGATCCTCAAGGTCGTGCCGGGCCGCGTTTCCACCGAAGTGGACGCACGCCTTTCCTTCGACACCAAGGCCTGCATCGCCCGCGCCAAGCGCATCGTAGATCTGTATGAAAAATTCGAAATCGGGCGCGACCGCATCCTGATTAAGCTGGCTTCTACCTGGGAAGGCATCAAGGCTGCAGAACAGCTGGAGAAAGAAGGCATCCAGTGCAATCTGACGCTGTTGTTCTCCTTCGCTCAGGCCCAGGCCTGTGCCGATGCCGGAGTTTTCCTGATCTCGCCGTTCGTGGGGCGCATCTACGACTGGTACAAGAAGGCTGAGGGCAAGGAGTACGTTGGCGCGGAAGACCCAGGCGTCCAGTCTGTTACCCGCATCTACAACTACTACAAGGCCAATGACTACAAGACTGTGGTCATGGGCGCCAGTTTCCGCAACCTAAGCCAGATAGAAGAACTGGCAGGCTGTGACCGCTTGACCATCAGTACCGAGCTGTTGAAAAAGCTGTCGGAAGATAACGGTACGCTGGCTCAGAAGCTCAAGCCAGGCAATGGCGGTGAGCCACGTCAGACATTGATTGAAAGCCAGTTCCGCTGGGCATCCAACGAGGACGCCATGGCAACAGAAAAACTCGCCGAAGGCATTCGCCAGTTCGCTCGCGATCAGGAAAAGCTGGAAGCTCTGCTCAGCGCCAAGAAATAAATCGTAAAAAGGGCGGCATCCTTACGGGTGCCGCCCTTTTTCATGCCCGCGATTCGTGATCGCGGCAAAACCCTTGGCTCTAATGCTCGAGAGCGTTGACCAGATCGCGAAAGGCTTCGCGATTGGAATCGTTCAGCCCCATGAGAATCTTGTGCGCCTCCAGCACCTTGGCCTTCACCACCTCCTCGCACTGATCTTGCGAAGGCAGATCCCTCAAGGTCTCCGGGCGCGGGATCGGTCGACCGACGATATTGAACACCTGATCGAAGCCCATTGACTGCAACAGACGCGTGATGTCTTCGTGGGTGGTGACGACTGTGGGCAACAGCCCGGCTTTTTGACGCGACAATATGGACAACTTGGCAAGCAGGCCAAGTGTCGTGCTGTCAATGCTGCGGGTTTCGGTCAGGTCAATCACCACGGTCGAAAAATTCATCGAGGTGAAGATCCGCTCAATCGTCGCATCCAACGCCGAACAGAGCGTCAGGCGCACTTCACCCACGAACTTCAGGACGAAAGTGCCATCTTGCTCGGCAAACTGGATTCTACCGGTACTCATTAAAGGTTCCTGCTCAACACTAACAAGGCGATATCATCCGGCATCTCCCCGAGTGTGGCCAATCCAAACTTACGACGCAGACCATCCAGGCTGCCGCCTGCCGACTTGACCAGTTCAGGTAAGTTGGCTTCCTTCTCTTTAAGTGTATCACCCGGTAACAGGTCCAGAATGCCATCAGACAGCAGGGTCAGGCTGAAGGACTCGGGCAGATCCAGAACGTGGTCCGAATACGTCGCTTCGTTGAACAGGCCCACCGGCAGACCGCGGCCATCCAGATAGCGGGTTTCAGTAGGGGTATAGAGCACTGGCAACGGCAGATGTCCGCCGACGCTGTAGGTCAGCTTCCCACTTTGCTCGTCAATGACCCCGCCCACCATCGTGACATGTTTGCCCAGTTTGCAGCTGATCAGCCCTCTATTGATGTGTCCGAGGACTTCAGAAGGCTTGAATTCGGGCAAGGTGCCACCGCGCTTGGATTCGAACAGCAGGCGCGTGGTCATGAACTTCAGGAGTACGGTGATAAACGCTGATGAAGCACCATGTCCCGACACATCGGCGAGGTAGAACGCGACCCGGCGCTCATCGACACGGAAATAATCAACGAAGTCGCCCGACAGATACAGCGACGGGATGATTTCGTGTTCGAACTGGAACGAATCGATTGCCCAGGGGTTGGTCGGCAGCATGTTCATTTGAACCTGACGACCGGCATCCTGATCCTCCTGCAGCAGGTGCAGGCTGGCTTCGAGTTCGCGATTGGCGGTCTCAAGCTTCTGACGATACAGCTGGTTTTCCTGCAGCAGGTGTGCACGGTCCAGCGCCCTTTTGACCGAGTGCTCGAGCACCGCAAGGTCTTCCAGGGGCTTGATCAGATAATCAGCCGCGCCCAAGCGTAACGCCTCAACGACATCGCTCATCACGCCTGCACCGGAAACCACGATGACCGGGGTTTGCGCGGACAGGCTGGTGACCTGACGAATCAGTTCCAGCCCTCCAACTTGAGGCATGCGCAAATCGCAGATCACTAGATCAGGCTTGTTTTTCTCGAAGGTTTGTAGCCCCTGCAGGCCATTGCCGGCTTGCAGGACGCTGAACCCACTGTCTTCCAAGTAGGCCGCAAGGCTTGCGCGCACCACTTCGTCGTCATCGATAATCAGCAGCGTGGCACTGGTTTTTTGCATGTGGGCAAACGGCGCCAGATTAGGTTGGCGTACACGGTCGGATTCTGTCAGGCCCGCATACTGGATTCGCTTCTAGCCTCTCTGGTGCAAAGTGAGCGGACTCGTGGTCAAACGCTTCACTTATCAGAGGTGCCCTTCAAGGCGCAGACGGTACTCCCATCCGCCGGGTGTTTCAAGCACGCTCCAGCGGTCGGCCAGTGTCTTTACACGACAAATCGCCGGGAGTTATAAGAACCTTTAAATCAGCAACAAAAACGAAGGATGGATCATGGGCCAGCTTGATCGCGACTATGCAGAGAAACGAGATTACATCCGTATGCGTATAGACGCGGATATCAGCCTCATTTATGCGGGGCAGATCATTGCGGCGGTGTGCGTCGACTTGTCCAGTTCGGGCATGCAGATACAGGCGCCCCGCTCATTTAAGGTGGGTGATCGGCTAAGCGTGAAGATCGAGTCCGACCATACCGCGCTCAGAGGCCTTGAAGCCGATACCGAAGTGGTTTGGATCGCTGACATCGACGGTGGAGAGCAAAAGCTGGGGCTCACCATCCTTGCGATGAGGTGATTCGCTCCGGGAACTGCATCACAATTTCGAAAAGATCCGACCAAAAGAAAAAGGCGACTCGAAAGTCGCCTTTTTTGCATTATGTAACCGCCGTGTCCGATCAGAAATCGTCGACGACCTTGCCATCCTTGACCTTGAACTCACGGTTCTGCAGGTAGGCATTGCGAATGAAGATGTATTTGTCGCCGTTGATCAGCTTCTCGGCGGACAGCAGGCTGGCACGCGTATCGACTACGCTTACACCAAATGCTGTGTTGCGAGCAGGAACGTTGTCGATGTAGCGATACGGCTGGGTGTAGGTGTCCGGATACTTGGCCAAGGCATCGCGTACGGTGCTTGGGCCGAAGAAAGGCAGCATCACGAACGGACCGCTTTCCACGCCCCAGTGGCCCAGGGTCTGGCCGAAGTCCTCGTCGTTGCGCTGAAGGCCCATTTTGGTGCCGACATCAAAGAAGCCCAGCAGGCCGAAGGTAGTGTTGAAGATCAGGCGCGCCGTATCGACACCTGCGGCCTCAGGCTTGGCCTGCAACACATCGTTGGCGAAGTTGGTCACTTCACCTACGTTCTTGAACATGTTGTGAATGCCGTCTTCAAGGAACTGCGGCGTGATGAAGTCATAGCCTTGGGCGATCGGTTTCAAGGCATAGGTGTCGACAGTGTCGTTGAAACGGAAGATGGCGCGGTTAACGCCTTCCCACGGGTCTTCTTCAGCGGCCTGAGCGGCCATTGGCACCAGCGCCAGACCGGCCCAGAAACACGTTCGAGCCAGACGATTAATAAAGCCTGCACCAGTTACGGGCATAGCAGGAACTCCCAGTCAAAGTGATGAAGCGGGCGCTACGCCCCCAAACCAAAGGCCAGAGTATAAAGCCTTCTGTAAATATTTACGTCGCCGAAAACCGAAGGAATTACCAGACTCACTCCACATCTGCGGTAAGGCGTTACCCGTCAGTCATCGCACTGTCATGCAAATCCCTTAGCGTCACTGACATTTGAGAGGGAATTCCATGCTAGCCGCCGCCTCCGTGCCCGTACAATCGTTCACCGCTGTATTGTTTGGCCTGAGCGGCTGTCTGGTGGATTTCGGCGCGCAGATGCGCAAGCGCTGCAGCAGCGACGGCCAGTCGCTTGCCCCTGAGGATGCCAGCCTTTACTCCGCACCCACGCCAGGAGCGCTCAATGCATTGAAAGGGCTCAGACAGCAAGGCATTCCCTGCGCCTGGATCGAGGAATACCCGGCCAGCATCGCCGAACAACTGGCGGCGACCCTTGAGGGCCTGGCCCGCTCGACACCGGCTCCGAACCACCGGTGGCCGGCACCCGACGCTTGCTGGCAGGCGCTGATGGGCCTGAACGTCGCGCAGCTTGACGGTTGTGTACTGATCAGCGGCGATCCTCGCCTGCTCATGGCCGGGCTCAACGCCGGTCTCTGGACAGTGGGCCTGGCATCCTGCGGCCCCCTCTGCGGGCTGTCGCCAGCACAGTGGGAAGCGATGAGCGACCTGCAACGTGAACGCCTGCGGGGCCGCGCGACACTTGAACTTTACGCGACCGGCGCGCATTCGGTCATCGATCATCTGGACGAACTGGAATCATGTCTGGCCGACATTGCCCTGCGCCGCTTGAAAGCGGAAAAGCCTTGATTGATCAGAGTCATGCACGTGGGCCCGCACTGGGTTAGTCTTGGCAACCAGGGACCTTTGCCGACGCGTTGCGGTCCATGCAAAGACTATCAATTGAGGGAGCACCCTATGCCCGCCCGAGAACTGCAAGAACAACTCAATACCCTGCGCGAGCAACTGGACCAAAACCCGCCGCTGACCGAAGAAGAACGCGTGCACCTGAATGAGTTGATGAGCCAGATCCAGTCGCAGATTGCTCTGGAAACCACCACTCAGGACAACAACCTCGCCGATGGCGTGAACCTTGCGGTCGAACGCTTTGAGGTCGAACACCCGACCATCGCCGGGACCCTGCGCAATATCGTGCAGACGCTGGGCAATATCGGGATCTGAAGCCCGCCCCGCGCAGTCGGCAAAAGCCCGTCATCACGACGGGCTTTTGCATTCGACCTTTCTACCCTTCGCAATATGACACGGCTCTGGCACAGGCATAGAGGAGCTGGCGTTCACTGCCGTGCCAGGCGCCCGTTCTCCAGCGTAAGTGTCTCGGTGCTGCGGTACGGATTGATGTCCAACCCGCCGCGACGCACGTAGCGCGCGTAGACCGTGAGTTTTTCCGGTTTGAGCAGGCGCTGCAGGTCCATGAAGATTCGCTCCACACACTGCTCGTGAAAATCCGAATGCTGGCGGAAGCTAACGATGTACGCCAGGAAACTCGCGTGATCCAGCGCTGCACCACGATATTGCACGGCCACGCTGCCCCAGTCAGGCTGGCTGGTCACCGGGCAGTTGGACTTTAGCAGATGACTGTGCAACGCCTCCTCCACCACCTGGGAGTGGTCGCAACGCAGCAATTCCGGCTGTGGGCGGTCGTAGCTATCGACGGTCACGTCCAGTTCGTCCACGCACACGCCTGGTACCGGCACAATGCCTTCGGCTTCAATCTCCCGTAACGAGCGAATGCGCACGCCCACACGCTTGCCGGCAGCTGCCGAAAGATCCTTTTCCAGCGTCGCGATCAGTTCGGCCTCAGATGCAAAGGGCGTCTGATTCAGCGAATTGAGGTAAAGCTTGAACGACTTCGACTCGATGATGCTGGGCGAATCGGCCGGAATGCTGAACTCTCCGATCGCCACCACCGGCTTGCCCGAAGGCAAAAGCCAGGACAACTCATAGCAGTTCCAGAAATCGATACCCTGATACGGCAGCGTCTCGGCGGTCAATCCGAGCTCTGCCCATTTGGCCGTGCGCGGGATCGGAAACAGCAAGGATGGCATGTAGGTGGCGATGTATTCACTGGACTTGCCCAGCGGCGAGTGTTCGGCGGGATGCATGGCGGGACCTGAAAACGTATTAAAAATGGCTGATGTGAAATCATGACCGCCAAGTTTATAGGTTTTGTCCCGCCCTTTCAGCGATTAGTCGGCGATCACGATTTTTCCGACCATCCCTGCCTGATAGTGGCCGGGAATATTGCAGGAGAACTCCAGACGGGTGACTTTGGTGAACGTCCACGTCAGCTCGGTGGTCTTGCCCGGCTCGACCAGCACACTGTTGGGATCGTCGTGCTTCATGCCCATTTCGCCATGATCCATTCCGGGCATGTCGTGCCTCATGCCGGTTGCCGTCAGCATGCCACTGGCAACCATTTTGAGCATTTCCTGCTGATGCGCAGCATGCATCGCCGCATCACCCAGGTTGAACTCGTGCAGCAGCGCGCCCTTGTTGACCAATACGAAACGCACCGTTTCGCCCTCTTTTACCGTCAGTGTTTTGGGCTCGAAATACATGTCACCCAAGGTCAACTCGACAGTTCTGGTAGCTTCGTCAGCCTTGGCGGGATGGCCGAAATCGAAATGCGCATCGGGCGAGGCCTGGGATAACAGGCTGGCACTGAGCAAGACAGCGGCAACGATAAAGCGAGCGGACATGTGGATCTCCAGTCAACGGCAATCAATGCCCCGACATTGAGCCTGGGTCACTGCCATTAAGCTGACCGCGACATTACAACTTTGTAAGCTTGCGCACTCGCCCGCCCGGGTCGCGTTATAAAGTACGCCTGCGAACACCGCGGAGCGTTAACAGGATTGATGAGTCGCCATGAAATTACTGATCGTCGAAGATCAAGCGAAAACCGGACAATACCTGTGTCAGGGCCTGACCGAAGCCGGCTTCAACACCGAACTTGTGGCTGACGGAACCAGTGGCCAGCATCTGGCGCTGACCGGGGACTACGCGTTGCTGATTCTGGACGTCATGCTCCCCGGTCGTGATGGCTGGCAGATCCTGCAGGCCGTGCGCAGTACCGGTCTGGACACGCCCGTGCTGTTTCTGACCGCCCGTGATGCTGTCGAAGATCGGGTACGCGGGCTGGAACTGGGCGCCGATGATTACCTGGTCAAGCCTTTCGCCTTTTCCGAACTGCTGGCCCGGGTGCGCAGCCTGTTGCGGCGCGGCAGCAGTGCCAGTCAGGAGACCCATCTGCAACTGGCCGACCTGCGTCTGGATCTACTACGCCGCAGAGTCGAGCGCAACGGTCAACGCATCGACCTCACGGCCAAGGAGTTCTCACTCCTGGAACTGATGCTGCGACGCAAGGGCGAAGTGCTGCCCAAGTCGCTGATCGCTTCGCAGGTCTGGGACATGAATTTCGACAGCGATACCAACGTGATCGAAGTCGCCATCCGCCGCCTGCGCCTGAAAGTCGATGACGATTTCACCCACAAGTTGATTCACACCGTGCGCGGCATGGGCTATGTCCTCGAAGAGCGCGACCTCTGATGCTCAAGCGTATCTCCCTGGGCAGTCGCCTGGCTTTATTGTTCGCTGCCTGCACCGCGCTGGTTTCCCTGACAGCGGGCGTGCTGTTCAACCAGGCCAGCGAAGCGCACTTCATGGAACTGGATCAGCAACTGCTGGACAGCAAACTGCCGAGCCTGCGCGATGCCTTGACGGGAGTGACCAGCGCAGAGCTACTGACAGAGCATCGGCAAGCCTTGCAGGATGAACTGGCACACTCGCCGGACCTGAGTTTACAGGTCCACGGCGTAGACGGCAGGTTGTGGTTCGACAGTGTGACGCCGTCGATGAATCAGACCCGCGTGCATGACGGGCTGAACACCGTCGCCGATCAAGGTGTCTCATACCGCTCCTACTCGGTGCCCCTACGGCCAGAGCAGCAGGCTTCGCCGCAACTGACCTTGCTGCTGAACATCACCCACCACCAGCACTTCCTCGAACGCATGCAGCACCTGATCTGGCTGACCGTCGGCCTCTCCGCATTGGCCACGGCGCTGCTCGGCGCGTGGGCGGCTCGCAGCGGTTTACGGCCGTTACGGCAGATGAGCGAGATTGCTGCCAGTGTGTCGGCCAGCTCTCTCACCACCCGCCTGCCCCAAACCGAGATGCCCGTCGAACTGGCTGAGTTGACTCAGGCGTTCAACGCCATGCTGGGTCGTCTCGACGATGCCTTCCAGCGGCTTTCGGCCTTTTCGGCGGACATTGCCCATGAACTGCGCACGCCGCTGTCGAATTTGCTGACTCACACTCAAGTCACACTGACCCGGCCTCGGGACCTTGAGGCCTATCGCGAGGCGTTGTTGGGCAATCTGGAAGAGTTGCAATGGATGGCGCAGATGGTCAATGACATGCTCTATCTGGCTAAGGCCGAGCATGGCTTGCTGAACCCGAATCGCGAGCGCTTGCAACTGGGTAGTGAGGTCGACGCGCTGCTGGAGTTTTTTCTGCCCTTGGCCGAAGAGGCGCAGGTGCGCCTGAGGCGAGAAGGCCAAGCGATACTGAACGGCGACCGGCACATGCTGCGTCGGGCCTTATCGAACCTGCTGGATAACGCCTTGCGCTTCACGCCTGCTGAAAGTGAGGTGTCGGTCCGCCTTGAATGTACGTGTCAACAGGTGCGTCTCAGCGTCGAGAACAACGGCAAAACCATTCCGGCCGAAATGCTGCCGCGGTTGTTCGACCGTTTCTATCGAGCAGATCCGGCACGCCATGAAGGCAGCACCGAACACGCAGGGTTGGGATTGGCAATAACCCGGTCGATCATCAAAGCTCATGGCGGGACGATCAGGTGCGAATCACAGGATGGGCTAACGCGGTTCCTGATCGAATTGCCGGTCTAGAAGACTCTGAAAACTGAGGGAGTGAGCGTGCTCACGCCCTCAATGTATGCAACATCAGCAGTACTGGCGTTTACTCATATCGCAACGCATGCGCAGGCTGGATCTGTGCCGCACGATACGCAGGGTAGATGGTTGCCAGAAAGCTCAGAATGAACCCGGCAGCACAGATAAGTGCCACGTCGCTGCCTTCCAGCTTCGACGGCAGGTTGCTGATGAAATAAACGTCGGACGTGAAAATGTGCTGCCCGGTGACGCGCTCGACCCAGCCCACCAGCTGACTGACGTTGATCGCTGCAATGATACCCAGCACACCGCCAATGAAGGTTCCTACCACGCCGATCACGGTGCCCTGAACCATGAAGATGGCCATGATCTGGCGCGGCGTGGCGCCGATGGTGCGCAGAATCGCGATGTCGGCACCCTTGTCGTTCACCACCATGATCAGCGTGGCGATGATGTTGAAGGCAGCAACGGCCACGATCATCAACAACAACAGCCCGATCATGGTCTTCTCCATTTTCATCGCGCTGAACAGGCTACCCTGGGTGTGGGTCCAGTCATCGGCCTTGTAGCCTGCGCCCAAGCCACCGGCAATCGCGGTGGAGACCTGCGGCGCGGCATACAGGTCGGTCAGTGCCAGGCGCACACCCTGCACCTGATTGGGCTGCCAGCGCTTGATCGCCGCAGCATCGGCAACGTTGACCAGGGCCATCGAACCGTCCAGCTCGGCGCCGACCTTGAACACGCCAACCACCGTCAGGCGTTGCAGACGCGGAGTGATTCCCCCCGGATCGTTGCTGATCTCCGGCACGATAAGGGTCAGCTTGTCACCGACATTCAAACGAAAGCGTCGCGCTGTGATTTCACCGATAACCACACCGAACTCGCCAGCCTTCAAATCCTGAAGACGGCCCTGAACGATATGCTGGGTGACGATGGAAACCCGAGACTCCAGCGCCGGGTCGACGCCGTTGATCTCGATGGGCTGCATGGAGCCTTTGTACGAGAGCATGCCGTCCATTTGGGTGAACGGCACGGCAGCGGTGACCTGCGGATTCTTCAATGCCGCATCCGCCGCAGGTTTCCAGTCGTCCAGCGGTTTGACCCCGTCGATCACCGCGTGCGGCACCATACCGAGGATGCGCGAACTCATCTCCTGCTGGAAACCGTTCATCACGGACAGCACCACGATCATCGCCAGCACGCCCAGCGCCAACCCGATCATCGAGGTCATTGAAATGAACGAGATGAAGTGATTGCGGCGCTTGGCGCGGGTGTAGCGGGTGCCGATAAAGATGGATAACGGTCTGAACATTCGTGGAGCACCGTAGCTGATAAGCAGCTAAAAATGGAAACCTGCCGACGCTCAGGGACACTGGCGCCGGATGAATCAGCCTTGCGTCACGCCTGAACCAGACGCCCTTGTTCAAGACGCCACACGCGGTCCATCTGACGGGCCAAGGCCATGTCGTGAGTCACCACCAGAAACGCTGTGCGCGACGAGGTGCTGAGCTCCAGCATCAGGTCCTGAATGCCTTGGGCGGTGTGGGAGTCTAGGTTGCCGGTCGGTTCATCGAGCATCACCAGACCTGGCTGGTTGACCAAGGCGCGTGCAATGGCCACACGCTGCCGCTCACCACCGGATAACTCCGAAGGCTTGTGCGCCAGACGGTGCGCAAGCCCTACCCGTTCAAGCAAGGCAGTGGCACGCTGACGCGCTTCAGGGATCGCCGTCTTGCCGATCAGCAGCGGCATGCAGACGTTTTCCAGCGCAGTGAACTCAGGCAACAGGTGGTGGAACTGATAGACGAAGCCCAGCGACCGGTTACGCAGCAGCCCACGCGCCTTCTCGTTGAGCGCGGACAACTCCTCTCCTGCCAGCCAGACGCTGCCCTCGGTCGGCGTGTCCAGCCCGCCCAGCAGATTGAGCAAGGTACTTTTACCCGAGCCGGAACTGCCGACGATCGCCACGCGTTCGCCCGGGTGCAACTCCAGTTGCAGACCCGAAAGCACCACCACCGACTCCGGGCCCTCCTCGTAGGATTTGCCCAGGTTGCGGCAACTCAGTACAGCTTTATCACTCATGCCCGACTCACTCATAACGTAACGCCTCCGCCGGCTGGGTGCGCGCAGCACGCCAGGCGGGATACAGGGTGGCGAGGAAACTCAGGGCCAGGGCCGCGCCGCATACCAGCAGCACGTCCTCGGCCATCAATTGCGAAGGCAGATAGTCGATGAAATAGACATCCGCATTGAGAAACTTGTGGCCGATGAGGCCTTCCAGTGCCGAGATCGCAGAACTGACGTTGAGCGCTGCAAGAATGCCGACGCCGGCGCCAATCAACGTACCGACCACGCCAATCACGGTGCCCTGGACCATGAAAATCGCCATGATCTGCCCAGGCGTGACGCCCAGGGTACGCAGGATCGCGATGTCGCCGCGCTTGTCGTTGACCACCATCACCAACGTGGAAATGATGTTGAACGCCGCCACCGCGACAATCAGCAGCAACAGCAGACCGATGATGGATTTCTCCATGCCGATGGCCTGATAAAGGTTGCCATGAGTACGTGTCCAGTCACGGGAATAGTACTGATGCTCACCCAGGCTCTGCGCGATGTCATAAGCGGTGCGCGGGGCCTTGAACAAATCGGTGAATTTCAAGCGCAGCCCCTGTACCTGATCAGGCTTCCAGCGGTGCAAACGCGCCAGATCCTGCAGATTGGTCACGCCAAGGTAGCCATCAAGCTCACCGGCACCCACGTGGAAGATGCCGACCACAGTAAAGCGCTTCATGCGCGGAAACATCCCGGCAGGCGTGACCGTGACTTCGGGCGAGACAAAAGTAACCTTGTCGCCGATCCCTACGCCCAGTTTGGTCGCGGCCTTGTCGCCGATGACCACGCCGAAACCGCCGGTCACCAGATCGTCAAGCCGGCCCTGCTTCATGAAGCCGTCGATGATCGAAACTTTGCGCTCTTCAACCGGGTCGATGGCATTGAGCAGGATTTTCTGCACATTGCCATTGTTGGTCAGCAGGCCCTGCATCTGGGTGAATGGCGCGATGGCCTCCACCTGCGGGTTTTTCTTGACTCTGCTCGCCAGGCTGCGCCAGTCGCTGATGGGCTCGCCGGACTCGATGGTGGCGTGAGGCACCATGCCCAGGACGCGCGTACGCATCTCATGATCGAAACCGTTCATGACCGATAACACGACTATCATCACTACCACGCCGAGGGCGAGACCGATCATCGACGTCAGGGAAATGAAGGAGACAAAATGATTACGGCGTTTTGCACGGGTATAACGCGTGCCGATAAATACAAAAAGAGGTCTGAACATGTAGGGGCTTGTTCGGAGGAATGGGAACGTCCATGTGGCGGGCCTGGGCCTGCGGCTTTACACTCGGATCACTGAGTCGCGCTCGAGAGCAATCACTCTGACAACCGCAGCTACCTTGGGTTCGCCATGTCGACATTAGATGAAGAAGAACGCCGCGAATACTACCGTATCGAGGACAGCGTCGCACTGGAAATTCAACCCATCCCGGCGTCCGGGACGGTTGACGAACCGGCTGCTCACGACACCTCGACACTCTTTGATCTGCTGACCGAACTGCATGTTGCCGAGTTCGAGTCGCAGCGCCTGCTGCGCCAACTGGACGACCGCGACCGTACCACCAACAGCTTCCTGAGGGCCATGAGCAAACGCATCGATCTGTTAGGTCAGGTGGTGGCCCAGACCGTGCTCGGCAAGCTGGGTCCGCCGCAAAACGTGATCATGTCCGAAGGCGGGCTGGAATTCGAATCTCCCCACCCCTTCCCCGCCGGCACCCCGTTATTGGTAAAAATGGTGCTGATGCCCCAGGCCTCGGGAATGATGTTGCAGGCCAGGGTTACGCAGTGCCACTCGCTGGCCATCGGCGATTTTGCGGTAGGTACGGAGTGGGTTGACCTGTCTGACGCTCAGCGTCAATTGCTCGCGCGACACATTCTGCAACGACAAGCCGCCCAACGGCGGCTGGCTCGGGAACAGAGCCCCTCTGATCAGCATTGATTTTCAGCCTACAGGCGCGTTATCGAAGGAGTACTTGTGACGTTGATTTATGGCCACCGCGGCGCCAAAGGCGAAGCACCGGAAAACACCCTGACCAGCTTTCAGGAATGCCTCAAGCATGGGGTCAAGCGTTGCGAACTGGATTTGCATCTGTCCCGCGACGGTGAGCTGATGGTGATCCACGACCCTACGCTGAAACGGACCACCGACCGACGCGGCAGGGTGGTCGAGCATACGGCGGCGGACCTTGTCACCTATGACGCCCGCAAGGGTGGGCCCGGCTGGGTTCAGCCCTGCCCGATCCCACGCCTGGAAGAACTGTTCCAGACCTGCGCTTTCGATCACTGGCAGCTGGAAGTGAAAAGCGCATCACGCACCCGCGCTGCGACGACTGTGCTGGCGATTCGTGAAATGGCCCAGAGGCTTGGCCTGCTGGACAGGATCACCATCACGTCCAGCTCGCGGGAAGTCTTGCGTGCAGCCCTGGAGCTGACGCCGGATATTTCGCGGGGGCTGGTGGCCGAGTATGCCTGGCTCGACCCATTGAAGGTCGCGCAGGGCTACGGCTGTGAACTTCTGGCGCTGAACTGGACACTGTGCACCCCCGAGCGCCTGAGAAAAGCCCAGGATCAGGGTCTGCATGTGTCCGTCTGGACGGTCAATGAGCCCGCGTTGATGCGCAGACTCGCTGACTTTGGCGTTGACAGCCTGATTACAGACTTTCCCGGTTTGGCCAACGCCACCCTTGGGAATTGCTGAAATCGGTCTCCCCGGCCGGCTCAGGCCACCGGCCGGAGCCGCTCAAAAAAGCCGGTTCAAACCATCGTATGCCGCTACCCGATAGGCCTCGGCCATGGTCGGGTAGTTGAAGGTGGTATTGACGAAATACTTGAGGGTGTTCGCCTCGCCCGGCTGATTCATGATGGCCTGACCGATGTGCACGATCTCCGAGGCCTGGTCGCCGAAGCAGTGCACCCCGAGGATCTGCAGCGTCTCTCGGTGAAACAGAATTTTCAGCATGCCGACCGGCTCACCGGAAATCTGCGCACGGGCCATGCCCTTGAAAAACGCCTTGCCCACTTCGTAGGGCACCTTCGCCTGCGTCAGATCGTGCTCGTTCTGACCGATCGAGCTGATTTCCGGGATGGTGTAGATACCGGTTGGCACGTCGTTGACGAAACGCCAGGCGCCGTTGTCAACCGCACTGCCCGAAGCCGAGCGGCCCTGATCGTATGCAGCACTGGCCAGGCTCGGCCAGCCGATCACGTCACCGGCGCCATAGATGTTCGGCTTGCTGGTGCGGTAGGTCTCATCGACTTCGATCTGACCGCGACCGTTGGCCTTGATGCCGACGTTTTCCAGACCCAGCTTGTCGGTATTGCCGGTACGCCCGTTGCACCACAGCAAGGCATCGGCCTTGATCTTCTTGCCGGACTTGAGGTGCAGGATCACACCGTTTTCCAGGCCTTCGACGCGCTCGTAGTCTTCGTTGTGGCGAACCATCACGTTGTTGTTGCTGAAGTGATAGCTCAGGCCCTGGGAGATTTCCGCATCGAGAAAGCTCAGCAGTTGATCACGGTTGTCGATCAGTTCGACCTCAACCCCCAGGCCGCTGAAGATCGATGCGTATTCACAGCCAATCACACCGGCACCGTAGATGATCAGTTTGCGCGGGGTGTGATTGAGACTGAGGATGGTGTCGCTGTCATAGATGCGCTTGTGACTGAAGTCGATGTCGGCGGGACGATAAGGACGCGAGCCGGTAGCGATGATGATCTGGTTAGCCATCAGCTTCTCGACGATACCGGTGTTGCAGACCACATCGACAGTGCGCTCATCGGCAAAGCTGCCGGTGCCGAAGAACACATCGACGCGATTGCGGGCGTAATAGCCAGTACGCGAGGCGACCTGCTTGTTGATGACCTTTTCCGCATTTTTCAGCACATCCGGAAACGAAAACCAGCGCGGCTCGCCAATGGCCCGGAACATCGGGTTGGTGTTGAACTGAATGATCTGCTTGACCGAGTGACGCAACGCCTTGGACGGGATCGTGCCCAGATGGGTGCAATTGCCGCCGACCTGCCGACGGCTGTCGACCATGGCTACCTTGCGTCCAGCCTTGGCGGCGTTCATTGCCGCGCCTTCTCCAGCCGGGCCGGAACCCAGTACCACTACGTCGTAGTTGTAGACAGCCATGCGTACTCCTTAGAACAGGCCGAGACTCCACTCTGGCGTCTCTGGCTAACCCATGCCGCAGCCAGCGGCATGAAGAATCGAAACTCGCGGCGAAGTCTAATCGCCCAACGTCGCGGGGAACATTAACCCTTGGTCGCGTCGCAAGCCAATTTTGTCTGCTTTACGGCGCATTTTCCTTGCCAGCCATAGACCGGATCGAGGCCGAATTGGCGCGGATGATAAATGCGCAGGCGGGATGAATCACAATAAAAGCCGGAATTTTGTAGGGCAGTGCCAGGTTAGGCAGTGTTTGGCCTGTTGTGCCATCGGATCGCGCCCGACCGGTCGGCGGACAGGCTAATTCAGGCGCGATCAAGCAAAGCTGCTCGTATATAGGGCAGGTCAGCTACCGGGGGTAGCCACGGGATCCAGATCGAGGAACAACCGCCGAGCGACATCCTTACCGATGTAGCTGCGATAGACGCTGATCACTTCCTTATTGTCGCGTGCGGCTTTCAACTGGGCCTTGTAGCCGATGAATCGCTGATCAGGCAACTTCAGGTGCGCCGCCGTGAACGCATCGGCGGCGGCCCCTTCACTGGCATAGTGAAAATGCGCCCACCACAACACACGCATCTCGTTGTCACGAATCAGATACTCCTGCAAAAAATCATTGCGTCGCGAGCCGGACATGTTCTTGCGCCCCTCGAAACGGGCAATGTTGACCTCGCGCTCAGCCGCCAGATAACTGAGCCGTGCGGCGGTGGGCGGCTGCGCCTTGATCATCGCGATGCGCACACTGCGTCCCTCTTCCCCAAGACGCGAGGCAGCGAGGCGCAGTTCACCGAGCAATGCCGGCACTTCGGTGTCCGTCGGCTCCACTTCGGCGGGCTCGACCCTGCGGGCCGCGATCCTGTCAGCCAGCTCAGTCAAGCGGCTGGCCTTTTGCACGAGGATATCCTGCATGTCTGCCGGCTCGCCGCCGCGCCTGGCCTGACGCTGAACGGTGTTGATATCCGGTTCGACCCGCGCCAGCGCTGCGCTCGCTTCGCGCGAGAGCTCGGCCAGCGCAACCCTGCTTTCGTGCCCCTGTTCCTTCGCCGGATGCACGGTTTCCACTTCCACCCAGTCCCCGTTTTCGTGCAGGTGATAAGTGCTGACGACTTTGTCCCCCATCGATTGCGTAACATCCACCACTTCACCGGGAAAGTCCGGCTCGCCCTCTCTGAGACGTCCTACCAAGGTGCGCTGGTTGCGGGTCTTGAAGACACGTTTGCCAGGCTGCCTGACCTTCGGCGCATATTCGAGCACATGGTGCTGAGGCTCGGCGCTTTCACGGATCAGGTCCGATAAACGCTTTTCCGCTTGCTCCGAGACTTTTGACAGGTCATCGACGAAACGTTCGAACTGCTCGACTATCAGCAGTTCGGGTGTATTTTGCTGCGTACAGGTGGCGATGGTCAGACCCCGCTGGTACTCGCGCACTGAGCTTTCAAGCACGTCGATCTGTTCCGAAACCGTGTAGTCATTGGGTTTTTCCAGCTCGGCGTGGGAGCTGCACGCCGCATGCAAAGCTGCATCGATGCGTAAGGCCTTGAGCTCCGCTGCGTCATAGGGCGCCAGAATCGACTCCTGGCGCAGGCTCAACTCCAGCAGCGACCACATACGGTTGATGCGCCACTCCAGGTGCGTATACAAGTTGCAGCGCTGCATCTCCAGCACCTCATCATGCCAGTAGCGCTCACCGACCTTGGGGACCGCCCGCAGTTGTTCCCAGAATCCATACCTCACACCAGACCAATGCACACCCCGGTCAGTCAACGTCAGTACCTTGTTGAACAATATGAGATAGGCATCGATATTCCCTGCATTTACGCTCGCCTCACCATTTTCACTCAAACGCGGGAACTCCACGCGCACGTACGCCAGCAGCCGTTCGAGCACCACGCCCTCGAAAAAAGCGATGCGCCGGACCGTTGACTTCAAATCATCGGCGGTGGCCTTCTCTCCAAACCGATCAGCCGGGCGCAGCGATTGCTGGAGCTGCTTGTGCTCCTCGAGAATCGCAATGAGTTCGTTCAGGTCCGCTTCGACACTCTTGATCAGCTCGGCGGTCAACGGTGCGCGCGAGGCCCGGTAATCTGCGTCCCACCGGGCCAATCGTTGGTAAATCTCCTGACGGCGCTGTGCCAGCGCCGCACCCCGCTCGGTCACGCGCTTGAGCGTGGCAGCATTTTCCTGGGCCAGCATTCGAGCGGTACGCTTCGGACCGCCACCACGAAGCCCAAGAGACAGATCAATGGCCCAGCCATGAGCGACCTTTCTCAGGCGCGGCCCTTTGGACAGAGGGTCCTGCGGGTCGACGATGAAGACTTCGTCATCGGAGAAACCGACTGCGTAGACCCCACTGTCCAATCGCACCCGCCACTGTTCACCCTGGCGATATAACCCTTCTCTGCCAGGCTCGATTGATGGCACCCCGGAGGCCGAATCGGGAGATGCCCTAAGGCGTTCGAGGTGCCGTGCCTGAGTTTCGGTCAAGCGATGGTCGTCGCTGGACCAGGAGAAATCCAGCAGCGAAATGCGCGAAGGCTCGGCCAGATCGGGCACGGGGACCGATGCTTCGGTGACGGTGAGGACAGGCCGACCGACAGGCTCGGTTGGTGAAGGCTGCATCGGCACCGATTGCCCGCTGGCCTCTGCCCGTATGGCAAACCCCTGGTGCAGCAGGATCATGGAAATCGTCAACAATAGCCCGTTCCACGCCTGGCTGGCTTCGCGCCGCGCCTTACGGCTCTCGGCCACCAACACCTGATCGACCCCGGCCATCAGTTGTACCAGCCAAAGCGCCGAACCCGCCGATCCCGAAATAAACGGCATCACAGCATCCAGCGCCAGCCAGCCGCCGCGCTGGAGCATCGCCCAGCGGCTCTCGGCATTGGACACCGACTCACGGTCGGCAAGGTCAACCAAGGCCCTGGCGTTGGCGTCAAACAACGCAATCAACGGGTCACCTTGCACGTGGGCGGTGGACAGCTGCGCCGGACCAGGCGTGCGCAGCGGGGCGAAATCCGAACCCAGACCGAAGCGTACGATGTGCGGTTGATCAAAACCACCATTGGCGTATCGCTGCCGCCCGCGAGGGCTCATCCAGGTCAACACGCCATCCTGCAGTTCGCCAGGCGTGACGATGGCCTGACGCAGGCTCGTCCAATTGGCAAACTCGGTCAGCGGCACAGCGGCGAAGGGACGGTAAAGGATCAATGGTCCAATGGCTGGATCGGCATTCGCAATTACGAACATGTTGTTCACCTCGTCAGCGGCCGCGCCCGGTTCTGCCGTCCAGGCAAGGGGCCGCAAGACGCTGTCGGTGCTCGGGCAGGCACCCTCTGCCGATGCCGGTGTCAGAAGCGCGCAGACCACGCGATAGCCGGCCGAAGTGAGATCGCCCTGCCCGCGTATTTTTTGTTCGAGGGCCTTGAGCGGCAATTGCACGCGCAATTGCTCGGCAAACAAGACCCGACGCCGCGCCATTTGCGCGTGATCGGCGATCAGGTAATGACGCACCCGCTCGGGATAACTGCGTCCGACATCCACGCGCCTCGCCAGTTGTTTCAGATAGTCGGGAGTGAACCAGCCAGGCAAAGGACCGCCATCCCGAATCGAGAGCGTCAAGGACCCGTAGGGCAAGCTGGAAAGATTCTGCAAGGCGAAGGCGGCGACGCTCATGCGCGTGTTTTGAACGCTGCCGATCGGGATGATCTGCCCGGCCGATGGCACGGCTGCCGCCACGACCTTGGCGATGTGTACGGTCACGTCATCGAGGGTAAGCCGTGTGGCTTCAGGATGGTCCTGGCGCAGAGCATCCTGCATGGCCTTGCCCGCGTAATCCAGAATCGGCGGTAAATCGTCGTTCCAGGCCTGGCCCGCGGCTCGACCGGCTACCACGCCCAGCGCGGACATTCTGCGGCTATAGTCCAGGCGGTCTGCCGAAGAGGCGGTCTTCAGCCAGGCGGGCAGTTGCTCCAATCGCGACACCCGCGACGCGATCCTGGTGAAGACCTCATCGTGCAGGAGAGGACGGATGTCGGTGATCCGCGCCAGATAGCGCTCGATCTCGTCGAATTCTTCCAGCCCAAAAGAAAGCACGCCCCGTATCGCCAACAGTTGTGCGTCCAGGGCTTCCAGGGCTTTGCGCTCGAAATACCCACTTGCAAGTATCGCGAGCCGAGATTCGGCGCCGACCACACTCCCGCCGTCGCGGATCACCGGATGCGCCGCTGAATGTTGGCACTCAAGGGCGTCAGACAGCTGTTTCCAGGGTGTCACGCCTTGTGGACCAGGACGATCCCAGAAATCCACCAAGGCGTGAATGAACGTATCGGGAAGTGCCAGGGAGACGGTATCGATCAAAACGGCCAACTGTTCGATATCGACCTCCAGGGTCTGCGTGACCGGTGCCCCTGGGTCGGCCACCAGGGTGTTTTGGCCACGTAGCCAGCGCGGGGTCTTGCCCGTCGCGAAGTTGATGTGTAGATGTTCGAGCAAGGTCCGGCTTGTTGCTTCACCGGTAATCACTGCAAGGTCAGGGCGGATATCCAGCGCCGGGTACTGGGCGCGAAGGGCGTCATGCAGTGCGCCGAGCGCCAGCGGTGAAAGCGAGGGACGGTGGGAAAATGTGTCGATCAGGTCGAATTTTGTACTCATGGGCGGCTGAACTCGCAATAGGGATTTATGATCGGCCTGTCCGGAGGCCGAATCGGAGCGTTTCAGGCGAGTTAAAAGCCGATTCTCGTCGACGGTGACATAAACAAATATCGCCATGCCCCCCAAGGACATGCGCCCAGCCACTGAGGCGGTCGACCGGGTTGTGATTGCCATCCGCCATTTTTACACATATCGTTACAAATCTGCGCTGCCGGGGACCAAGCCCGGGCGGCGCAGCAGAGGACGTACAAATACAACGGATCCCCCCAGCTAGACAGCCTAAGTGAGTATTCCAGATGGCCTCCAACACAGGCAAAGGCAAAGCGATTTTTCGCGTTGTCAGCGGCAATTTTCTTGAAATGTTTGACTTCATGGTTTACGGCTTTTACGCCACTGCCATCGCCAAAACGTTCTTCCCTGCCGACAGCGAATTTGCATCGCTGATGCTTTCGCTGGCGACCTTCGGCGCCGGTTTTCTGATGCGCCCACTGGGCGCCATCTTCCTCGGTGCCTACATTGACCATCATGGCCGCAAGAAAGGCCTGGTCATTACCCTCGCCATGATGGCCATGGGTACGGTCCTCATTGCCTGTGTGCCAGGTTATGCAACCCTGGGCGTCGCTGCGCCTCTGCTGGTGCTGATCGGACGTCTGCTCCAGGGCTTCTCCGCCGGTGTCGAACTGGGCGGTGTATCGGTGTATCTGGCCGAGATATCGACCCCTGGCCGTAAGGGCTTTTTCGTCAGCTGGCAGTCCGCCAGCCAGCAAGCCGCGGTGGTTTTCGCAGGCCTGCTGGGTGTCGGCCTGAACCACTGGCTGAGCCCGGAAGACATGGGCCAATGGGGCTGGCGCGTGCCGTTCCTGATTGGCTGCCTGATCGTTCCGGCGATCTTCGTTATCCGTAGCTCGCTGGAAGAAACTCCGGAATTCGAGGCCCGTGCGAAAAAACATCGTCCAACTCTTGGCGAGGTCGTGAGGTCGATCGGTCAGAACTTCGGCCTTGTGATTGCCGGCATGGCGCTGGTGGTCATGACCACCGTGTCCTTCTATCTCATCACGGCCTACACCCCGACCTTCGGCAAGAACGAGCTGCACCTGTCGGACCTGGATTCTCTGCTGGTCACCGTCTGCGTGGGTATTTCGAACTTCATCTGGCTGCCGGTGATGGGGTCGCTATCCGATAAGATCGGCCGCAAACCCCTGCTGCTGGGCGCAACCATTCTGGCCATCGTCACGGCCTACCCTGCCCTGTCCTGGCTGACGGCCAATCCGACATTCGCCAATCTGCTGATGGTCGAATTGTGGCTGTCGTTCCTGTACGGCTCGTACAATGGCGCCATGGTCGTGGCCCTGACCGAAATCATGCCGGTCGAAGTGCGTACCACGGGTTTCTCCCTGGCGTATAGCCTGGCAACCGCGACGTTCGGCGGCTTCACACCGGCAGCCTGCACCTACCTGATCCATGTGCTGGACAACAAGGCAGCGCCCGGCATCTGGCTGAGCGGTGCCGCCGTGCTGGGCCTGCTCGCGACGCTGGTGCTGTTCCGCAAGGGTCAGACCCGCATACAGGCAGTCACAAGCTAAAAGCTGCAAGAAGAAATAAAAACGCCCCGACTGTTCGGGGCGTTTTTTTTTCCAGCGGATCTGCGCTCATTCACCTGTAGTAGCCCTGATTGGTGACGCTAAGGATGCACGGACGTCATGGTCGGCAACCCGGACCGCTGCAGCAACGAGGCTCACCGCAACCACTCGGTCAGACCCGCCGAAGGCGCACAAGCAAAAACGCCACAACGGGTGGACCGTCGTGGCGCTTTTGCTTGAGGCTCGTAACGTGCCGCTTGCAGCGACGTACCTTGTCGCTCGAGGCCGCTTATTGCGGGAAGGCTGGCGGGTTGACCCCGGCCATGTCTTCCATTACGCGCACCACCTGGCAGCTGTAACCGAACTCGTTGTCGTACCAAACATACAGGACAACGCGGTTGTCCATGCAGATCGTCGCTTCGGCATCGACCACACCGGCGTGGCGAGAGCCAACGAAATCGGTGGACACCACTTCCTGCGAGTTCACGAAATCGATCTGCTTGTGCAGGTCCGAATACAGCGCGGTTTCGCGAAGGTATTCATTTATTTCTTCGCGCGTGGTGGCCGTACCCAGATTCAGGTTCAGGATCGCCATCGACACGTTCGGCGTTGGCACCCGAATCGCGTTACCGGTCAGCTTGCCGGCCAGTTCGGGCAGCGCCTTGGCCGCAGCGGTAGCAGCGCCGGTTTCGGTGATGACCATGTTCAACGCGGCGCTACGGCCACGACGATCGCCTTTGTGGAAGTTGTCGATCAGGTTCTGGTCGTTGGTGTACGAGTGAACCGTTTCAACATGACCGTTAACGATGCCGTACTTGTCGTTGACCGCCTTCAGCACCGGAACGATGGCGTTGGTGGTGCAGGACGCCGCGGAGATGATCTTGTCATCGGCGGTGATCTGCTGGTGATTGATACCGTGAACGATGTTCTTCAGCTTGCCTTTGCCCGGTGCGGTCAGCACGACGCGGTCAATGCCCGGGCACTGCAGATGCTGGCCCAGGCCGTCGGCATCACGCCATACGCCGGTGTTGTCGACCAGCAGCGCATCCTTGATACCGTACTGGGTGTAGTCCACCTCGGTCGGGCTCTTGGCGTAGATCACCTGGATCAGGTTGCCGTTGGCGGTGATGGTGCTGTTGGCTTCATCGATGGTAATGGTGCCGTCGAACGGGCCGTGAACCGAGTCACGACGCAGCAGGCTTGCACGCTTGACCAGATCGTTCTCGGCGCCTTTACGGACAACGATGGCGCGCAGACGCAGGCCGTCGCCGCCACCGGTTTTTTCGATCAGGATCCGCGCCAGCAGACGACCGATACGGCCGAAACCGTACAGTACGACGTCAGTGCCTTTGCGGGCGCCGCAATTCTGCTGACCGACGACTTCAGCCATCTCGTCACGGACGAACTGCTCGGCAGTGCGACCATTGGCTTCGGTCTTGTATTTGACGGCCAGCTTGCCCAGATCCACCGAAGCGGCACCCAGTTTGAGCTCGCTCATCGCTTTGATGAGCGGGAAAGTCTCGTGTACGGACAACTCGGTTGCGTCGGCTTGACGATGACGCGCAAAGCGATGCGCCTTGAGAATCGCGATCACTGAACGATTGATCAGGGTGCGGCCATAGATCGAACTCACCACATTGTTATTGCGGTAGAGCTGACCGATAAGCGGGATCATCGCCTCGGCGAGCGCTTCACGATCGATCCATTCACCAAGACACTGGTCGGGCTTCTGAGTCACGGTAACCTTCCACATGTAGGGGCTGAAAAAAGGGACTACATTATGCCCAAGCCTTTGTTTATGAGCAATCCGCTGTTTTGAACAGGACTGGCACTACATAAATTGGCGAGCGTAAAACTGACAGCAGATCTCGGATTTAGTTACAATCCCAGGCTTTGCCGCAACGCCTGGAGCTCTATCTTCCGTGCCCGTTCTGCGCCTACCGATTCTTCCTGCCGCCGCAGGCAAACAACATTGGGGCAACCTGCCCGGTGCCGCTCAAAGTCTGGCGATTGCCGAGGCTGCAAGCGCCGCGAAACGCTTCACCCTGCTTTTGACCGCCGACAGCCAGAGCGCCGAACGGATGGAGCAGGAACTGAAGTTCTTCGCCCCTGGCCTTCCGGTGCTGCATTTCCCTGACTGGGAAACCCTGCCGTACGATCTGTTCTCGCCGCATCAGGACATTATCTCCCAGCGCATCGCCAGCCTTTACCGGCTACCGGAACTGGAACATGGCGTGCTGGTGGTGCCGATCACCACGGCCCTGCATCGTCTGGCACCGACCAGCTTCCTGCTGGGCAGCAGCCTGGTGCTGGATGTCGGTCAGAAGCTCGATGTCGAAGCGATGCGCACGCGACTTGAAGCCAGCGGTTACCGCTATGTCGATACGGTGTACGAGCATGGCGAATTCACGGTTCGCGGCGCGCTGATCGATCTGTTTCCCATGGGCAGCAAACTGCCATACAGGATCGACCTGTTCGACGACGAAATCGAAACGCTGCGCACCTTCGAGCCGGAAACCCAGCGCTCGGTGGACAAAGTAGATTCGGTGCGTCTGCTGCCCGCCAAGGAGTTCCCGCTGCAGAAAGAAGCGGTAACCCGTTTCAAGGCGCGTTTTCGCGAACGTTTCGACGTCGATTTCCGCCGCAGCCCCATCTTTCAGGACTTGAACAGCGGCATCACCCCCGCCGGCATCGAGTACTACATCCCGCTGTTCTTCGAAGAAACTTCCACGCTGTTCGACTACCTGCCTCAGGACACTCAAGTGTTCTCGCTGCCCGGTATCGAATCGGCAGCGGAAACCTTCTGGAAAGACGTGCGCAATCGTTACGAAGAACGCCGCGTTGACCCTGATCGTCCGCTGCTACCACCGACGGAGCTGTTTCTCCCGGTAGAAGACTGCTTCGCCCGCCTGAAGAGCTGGCCACGGGTGGTCGCCAGCCAGGACGACGTTGACGCCGGCATGGGCCGCGAGCGTTTTCCTGCTCGGGTATTGCCCGATCTGGCCATTGAAGCCAAGGCCAGCCAGCCGTTGGCGGCGCTCTCAAGCTTCCTCAATGAGTTCCCCGGCCGCGTGCTGTTCACTGCCGAATCCGCAGGGCGCCGCGAGGTGCTGCTGGAATTGCTCGAACGTCTGAAACTGCGCCCGAAAACCCTCGACAGCTGGCAGGAATTCGTCGACAGCAAAGAGCGCCTGGCAATCACCATCGCGCCGCTGGATGAAGGCCTGGTGCTGGAGCAACCGGCCTTGGCGCTGGTCGCCGAGAGCCCGCTGTTCGGTCAGCGGGTGATGCAGCGGCGGCGGCGCGAAAAGCGTATGGACGGCCACTCCAGCGACGCGGTGATCAAGAACCTAGCAGAGCTGCGCGAAGGTGCGCCGGTGGTGCACATCGACCATGGCGTGGGGCGCTATCTGGGGCTGGCGACATTGGAGGTGGAGAATCAGGTCGCCGAATTCCTCATGCTGGCCTACGCCGAGGAAGCCAAGCTGTATGTTCCGGTCGCCAATCTGCACCTGATCGCGCGCTACACCGGCAGCGACGACGAACTCGCACCGTTGCATCGCCTTGGCTCCGAGGCATGGCAGAGAGCCAAGCGCAAGGCCGCTGAGCAGGTACGCGACGTGGCAGCCGAACTGCTGGACATCTACGCCCGGCGCGCGGCTCGCGAAGGTTATGCGTTCGCCGACCCCAAGCTGGATTACGAAACGTTCAGCGCAGGTTTCCCGTTCGAAGAAACCCCGGACCAGCAGACCACCATCGAAGCGGTACGCGCCGACATGCTCGCGCCCAAGCCGATGGACCGTCTGGTGTGCGGCGACGTGGGCTTCGGCAAGACCGAAGTGGCGATGCGCGCGGCATTCATCGCCGTGCATGGCGGCAGGCAGGTGGCGATTCTGGTGCCCACCACCCTGCTCGCCCAGCAGCACTACAACAGCTTCCGCGACCGTTTTGCCGACTGGCCGGTGACGGTAGAGGTGATGAGCCGCTTCAAGTCGACCAAGGAAATCAATGCTGCGGTGGCCGACTTGGCCGAGGGCAAGATCGACATCGTCATCGGCACCCACAAGCTGTTGCAGGACGACGTCAAGATCAAGAACCTCGGGCTGGTGATCATCGACGAAGAACACCGCTTCGGCGTGCGTCAGAAAGAACAACTCAAGGCCCTGCGCAGTGAGGTCGATATCCTGACCCTCACCGCGACGCCGATTCCGCGCACCCTGAACATGGCCGTGGCCGGCATGCGCGACCTGTCGATCATCGCCACGCCGCCTGCGCGACGCTTGTCGGTGCGTACCTTCGTCATGGAGCAGAACAAGCCGACCGTGAAGGAGGCGTTGCTGCGTGAACTGTTGCGCGGCGGTCAGGTGTACTACCTGCACAACGACGTGAAGACCATCGAAAAATGCGCCGCTGACCTTGCCGAACTGGTGCCGGAAGCCCGGATCGGTATCGGCCACGGACAGATGCACGAGCGCGATCTCGAGCAGGTGATGAGCGACTTCTACCACAAGCGCTTCAACGTGCTGATCGCCTCGACCATCATCGAGACCGGCATCGACGTGCCCAGCGCCAACACCATCATCATCGAGCGCGCCGACAAGTTTGGTCTGGCCCAGTTGCACCAGTTACGCGGTCGGGTCGGGCGCAGTCACCACCAGGCCTACGCCTACCTGCTGACGCCGCCGCGCAAGCAGATCACCGCGGATGCCGTGAAGCGCCTGGAAGCAATCGCCAATACGCAGGACCTCGGTGCCGGTTTCGTGCTGGCCACCAACGACCTGGAAATCCGTGGTGCTGGCGAGTTGCTCGGCGATGGCCAGAGCGGGCAGATTCAGGCCGTAGGGTTCACCCTGTATATGGAAATGCTCGAACGCGCGGTGAAATCGATCCGCAAGGGCGAGCAGCCAAATCTGGATCAGCCCCTGGGCGGCGGGCCGGAGGTCAATCTCCGAGTTCCGGGACTGATTCCCGAAGACTATCTGCCGGACGTTCACGCGCGGCTGATTCTCTACAAACGCATCGCCAACGCCGCCGACGAGGAAGGCCTGAAGGATCTGCAAGTGGAGATGATCGACCGCTTTGGCCTGCTGCCGGAGCCGACCAAGAATCTGGTACGCATCACCTCGCTCAAGCTCAAGGCCGAGCAGTTGGGCATCAAGAAGGTTGACGCCGGGCCGCAGGGTGGACGAATCGAATTCGCTGCCGATACGCCGGTCGATCCATTGACGCTGATCAAGCTGATTCAGGGGCAACCGGCACGCTACAAATTCGAAGGCGCCACGCTGTTCAAATTCATGGTGCCGATGGAGCGTCCCGAGGAGCGTTTCAATACAATCGAAGCGCTGCTCGAGCGCCTGACCCCGCCGCCCTCCAAAAAATCGGCTTAAGGATTGCCCATGCGTGTGCTTCGCTCGCTCACCCTGCTGCTGGTGCTGATTGCCCCTGCAGCGTTCGCCGATGGCACCTATCAGGTGGAGTTGATCCTGTTCCGCCAGAACGGTGAACCGGCGGCCACCAATCAGGCGGCGCCGGAAAACTGGGACGCTGGCGTGAAAACGCTGGGAGTCGATAACCAAACCTCCACGGCGCTGGACAGTCTGGTGGGCAAACTGGAATCCAGCGACGGCTACAAAGTGCTGCTGCACCGCGCCTGGCAACAGGATCTGGGCGCCACACCGAGCAAGGTTGCGATCAGCAACGGGCAAGAGCAATTCGGTCACTATCCGATCGAAGGTACGGTGAGCCTGGGCCTGGCGCGCTTCACTGACATCGACGCCAATTTCTGGGTCAATCAGCTCGACGATCACGGCGTGCTGGTCACCAGCGAACGCATGCGTCAGGCCACCCGGGTCAGGAACGGGGAATTGACTTACATGGACAACGGAAGCCTGGCCTTGTTGATCAAGGTTTCTCCTCTCCAAGCACCGCGCTGACGCAGGGCAAGACGTGTCATCCCTACTGGAAAAAGCCCTGGCCCTGCCATGGGAACCCTTGTTCAAGGCGCAGAGTGTGGAGCGCGGGCTCGGTTATGCCCGACAGAAACGCGTGACGCTCCAGCATGTAAGCCCCGATCTGGTTCGCACGCTGTGCCGCGGGTCTGGCATGGAAACCTATGTCCAGACGCTGCAATTCAAGGACGCCGAGCGCGCCCGCCATTTCGTGGTCGGCACCTGCACCTGCCCTGTGAGAAATAACTGCAAGCATTGTGCGGCGGCGTTGTTCTATCTGCAGGCCCCGGAAAACCTCCCCGGTGTTCTGAGCATCGTGGATCAGCACACGGCTGCGCCCGGTCCCAAGGCCGAGGACAAACCGGCACTGCCCGAACGGGTCATTACCAACGTCGAGCCCGAGCCGCGCTTGATCCTTGCCAGCTTCGAGTTCAGCGCCTACGAGCCGCGCAATGGCAAGATGCAGCGGCATATTCAGCATCGTGCCGCACTGGCGTTTCGGTATGGCGAGTTCTACGCTTCGGGCATGCCGAGCCCCGGCCGCTCCAGCGATATCGTGCGCCATCTGGTCGATGAAACCCTGCGCCTGCGGCGTCATCTGGACCGCGAAGGGCACCTGCGCAAACAGCTGCAAGAGATCGGCTTTCGCATCGCTACACGGCAGAGCAAGGCCTTGCCCGACAGTGCAGGAGAAATGTTCGAGTTGCCCACTGAGAAAGCCTGGCTGAGCTTTATGCTCGACGAGTTGCCGACGTTTCGCGAGCAAGGCTGGCAGATCGAGATGAACGAAGATTTCGGCTTCGACGTCACGCCAGTGGACGACTGGTACGCCGTCGTCGAGGAGGAACCGGAGCGTGACTGGTTCGACCTGGAGCTGGGCATCATCGTCAACGGCGAACGCCTGAGCCTGTTGCCGATCCTGATCAATCTGCTGCGCACCCACCCGGAACTGATGACCCTGTCGGGCATTGCCAAACGCCGCGACGACGAACAGTTGCTGGTACAGCTCAACCACTTTACCCCGCGTGGCGGCAGCCCGATCCAGGTCGCCCTGCCCTATGGCCGACTAAAGACGGTGCTCGCGACCCTGGGCGACTTTTACTGGCGCGAAGAGGGCAACGACGCCATTCGCCTGAACAAGGCCGATGCTGCACGCCTCAAGCAGCTCGACGACCTGCCGCTGGTATGGCAAGGCGGCGACCGGTTGCGGCAGTTTTCAGAGCGCCTCGCTACGATCAAAACCGCCCAGGTCAAGCCGCCCAGGGACCTGAATGCGACGCTGCGTCCCTATCAGCTTGAAGGGCTGAGCTGGATGCAGACCTTGCGGGAGCTGGAAGTGGGTGGGGTCCTGGCTGATGACATGGGCCTGGGCAAGACCCTGCAGACCCTCGCCCACCTGCTGATGGAAAAACAGGCCGGGCGCCTTGATCGTCCGGCGCTGGCGGTCATGCCCACCAGCCTGATTCCCAACTGGATGGACGAAGCCAAACACTTTACGCCGCAACTCAAGGTGCTGGCGCTGTATGGCGCAAATCGGCATCAGGATTACGTAAGCTTGCAGGATTACGACCTGATCCTCACCACTTACGCCCTTCTGCCTCGGGACGTCGAGCTGCTGAGCAAGCAACTGCTGCACGTGCTGGTGCTCGACGAAGCACAGTACATCAAGAATCCCAACAGCAAGGCGGCGCAGGCGGCCCGGCAGTTGAATGCCCGACAGCGGCTGTGCCTGAGCGGTACGCCGCTGGAAAACCACCTAGGGGAGCTATGGTCGCTGTTTCATTTTCTGATGCCGGGTTGGCTGGGCGATGCCAAACAGTTCAACAGCAATTATCGCAACCCCATCGAAAAGGCCGGCGACGAGGCGCGCTTGCAGCACCTGAACGCGCGGATCAGGCCTTTTCTGCTGCGCCGGACCAAGGAGCAGGTCGCCACCGAGCTACCGCCAAAGACCGAGATCGTGCATTGGGTCGAGCTCAACGATGCCCAGCGCGATGTTTACGAAACCGTGCGGCTGGCGATGGACAAGAAGGTTCGCGACGAGATCACCCTCAAGGGTGTCGCGCGCAGCCAGATCATCATCCTCGAAGCCTTGCTCAAGTTGCGTCAGGTCTGCTGCGATCTGCGGCTGGTCAACAGCGTCCCCGCCGGCACGCGGCAGTCGAGTTCGGCCAAACTGGAAAGCCTGATGCAGATGATCGAGGAGCTGTTGGCCGAAGACCGCAAGATTCTGCTGTTCTCGCAGTTCACCTCGATGCTCGAACTGATCGAATTCGAACTGGCCCAGCGCGGCATCGAATACGCCCTGCTGACGGGAAGAACCAAGGACCGTCGTACCCCAGTGCAGGACTTCCAGAGCGGCAAACGCTCGATCTTTCTGATCAGCCTCAAGGCCGGGGGCACAGGGCTGAACCTGACCGCCGCTGACACGGTGATCCATTACGATCCGTGGTGGAACCCTGCCGCAGAAAACCAGGCCACCGACCGCGCTTATCGCATCGGCCAGGAAAAGCCGGTATTCGTCTACAAGATGATCGCCCGCGGCACGGTGGAAGAAAAAATTCAGCACCTGCAGCACGAGAAGTCCGCGCTGGCATCTGGCGTACTGGATGGCCGTACGGCCGGGGACTGGAAACTGCAGGATGACGACATCCAAGCCTTGTTTGCCCCGTTGCCGTTACCCCCCAGGAAAGTGAAGCGACAGACATAAAGCCCAGCCATTTCCGGGTTTGCGCCGTACCGGGTTTGGCAATGCACGGCGGGAGCGAGCTTGCCCGCGATGGCGGCGGGTGGGTCAACAGTAAGGCGCCGGGGCTAACGCATCCACCGGCGCGCCGACTGCTGCAAACGGCGGTGGGTCGCTCTTTTCTGCCGACGTCACTTGCTCGGCCCACTGCACATAACACACCACTACCGGCATCTCATGCTCGGCGCAGAAATCCAGCCAGCGCAGCTGGTTGTCCTGTAAACGGTCTCCGGGGCCTTTGACCTCGATCATTCGGTAGCTGCGCTGCTCAGGATAAAACTGAATCAGGTCTGGCATGCCCGTGCGATTGGCCTTGATGTCCTGCAGCAGCCGACGGAACCAGTGCTTGAGGTGCTGCGCCGGCAGGCAATGCAGGGCCTGTTCGAGCAGATCTTGCGTCAGGGTGCCCCAGAACACGAAGGGTGATTGCAGACCGAACTTTTGCACGTAGTGGTGACGAATCACCGCCAGATAACGTTCATCGTCCAGCTGCGCCAGACATTCATCGAACAACGCGGCCCGACGCTGGTAAAAATCCGGGCTGTAGAGATCGCTGGGAGCACTGTGGAATGGGTGAAAAAATGCCCCCGGCAACGGCGCGAACACCGCTGGCCAACAGAGCAGGCCGAACAGCGAATTGATCAGTGCATTTTCGACGTAATGTACTTCGCTGCCCTCCTCGGCCAGATGCAGCTGGATCAAGCGCTCCACGCTGTAATCGGGCAGCGGCGTGACACTCAGGTCCAGCCGCTTGACCGTGCGCGTCGGTCGCTTGCGCACCGCGCAATGCCCCAACTTGCGCTGCAGCCGGGGCTGAATCCGCAACAGGTGCTGGGTTTCCTCATCGTTTTCGGGCAGAGCCTGGGCCTGCTGCAAAAGCGTCATCGCCTCGGCGTACTGCTCGCTGCGCTCCAGCACCCGGATCCTGCGAACTCGCGCGCCGGCGTAACTGGACTGCGCATAAACACTCAGCGCCAACAACCCCTGCTGTCGGCGTTCAGCCTGTTGGCCGATCTGGAACAACAGTTTGGCCCGGCGCATGGATAACCAAGGGTTGTCAGTCCGGATAGCCAGTGCCTGGGTCGCCAGTTCGCCGAGTTGGTCGCTTTCATTCAGAGTCTGATCCAGCGCCTGGCGACAACTGTGCAGATGCAGGCAAATGTCGATGTCTTGCCGCTGGCTGATGCCTCGTGATTCCAGAGAAAACTCGACCTTTTCGTAGCGATAGATGCCCAGATCCGCCAATACGAATTCAGACCATTCCTGATACAGGTTGCCGAAGTACAAAAGGCGTAGCCGGTCACACAGGGGCATGACCTGCAACCCGAACACCACCTCGTCAAAATCTGCAAACCACTGGTCTAGCGGCTGGACATGCTCATGAAGGGGCAGCAGGCGGTCCAGAAAATCGGCTTTTTTCTCGGCATTTCTTACCCCGTGAGCCTTGAAGCACAAGGTCAACTCGTCCTTGCGCAGGAGCGCAAATAGCGCCCGAAGGTCCAGAGGCGGTTGCCCGTCGACCCAGCCACACGCCAGCAGCGGCAGAGCAGCCTGCCGTGGGTCACCGATTTCGGGGTATACCAGTTTACTGGCCCTGAACAGCACACCCTTGCGCATCACCATTCGCACCAGCAACGCTTGTGCGGCTTGCGGCAGGCGAGCGAAGCCCTCGATAAAAAGACGCTCTTCGTCAACGAGCAGATCGTCGTAGCGCTGGCCAATCCAGCTCAGCACCTGGCGAAAGTTTTCCAGGTAGTAGAAGGGATTGTCGAGGGGCGAATAGCTCACGGCGGGGTCACGTTATGGCTGACGGGAAAAGCGTGAGGATACTGTTTATCCGTACAGATTCCAGCCCTTGTCCCCGTGAACGGGGATCGAGCTGATCAACGGCAGGCGCCGGCGCTACAATCGAGTCCAATTCAGTCAAAGGGGCTTGTGATGACTTATTCCGGTAAACCCCGCGTCTATCTGGCCGGCTTCGATGTCTTTCGCGCCGATGCCATCGAACATGGGCGTTATCTGAAAGCGCTGTGCGACGCCCATGGCCTGGTCGGACTGTACCCGTTCGATAACGAAGTCGCACCCGATCTCCCTGCACACCAGACCGCCAGACTCATCTGTGATGCCAATATCGCCATGATCCGGAACTGTGATGCGATGCTGGCTAATCTGAACCCTTTTCGCGGCGTCGAACCGGACTCCGGGACGGCCTTTGAAGTAGGCATGGCGGTTGCGCTGAGCAAACCGGTATGGGCGTATTTCGAGGATACGAGGACGTTACGTGAGCAAATCGTCCACGATGCACAAGGCTTCGACGCCCAAGGCTTTCAAGTGGAGGACTTTCAGCTACCCAGAAACCTGATGCTGGCATGCACCTGGGCCGCAAGCAGCGAGACGGCTGAGGACGGAATCGAGACGTTGGCACGGTATCTGGATGGTCTGTAAAACACTGAACCCGTCAGCCCATGGCTCGGGGCAAGTTGTGGGCTGGACGAGCTTCAGCGACCCTTTATCCTAATGTGGACGACCCGATATCCAGCTTGTCCGAATCTGCAAACTCATCCAGTTGCAGCTCCCCTAGATCCAGTTCAGCTTCCGGATCGCTGTCTTCATCGCCATCGGCATCATTGAGGGGCGACTGGTCGCCACCGTAATGCTGGTCTTCGTCGCTCAGCAGGTACGGCGTCAGACTGCGCGGGTCGTGTTCGTATGGCGCTGCATGCATGGCAGGTTTCTCCAACGGTCTACTCGATAGTGTGTTTCGTCTTCAAGGCTACACCTGATTGCGACGCAATCACACCCAACTGAAAAACGATCCGCCGTCGTCGCGCAACATTTGCGCCATGGCGTGGGCTGCGGGAGACAGATACCCCTGGCGGCGCAGAATCACGCAAATGGTTCGGGTCATGGTGGTGGGTTGCAACGGCACCTCACGCAGGTACTGCATGTTCTTGCCATATTCCAGCGTTTCGCGGGCGATGAAGCTCAGCAGGCGGGTCTGGGCGATGAGGCGGGGCAGCAGGGAAATGGAGTTGGCTTCAATCTGCACCACGGGCAGCGGCAGGTTGTGGCGGGCGAAGGCGTCGTCAACCCACATCCGCGACGACACCCCGGGTGGCGGCAGCACCCAGCGGTATTTGCACAGATCGCTCATCTGAAACGGTGTGTTGAAGATCGGGTGATTGCGGCTGGCAATTACCACGGCTTCATCAGTGAGAATCGGGTGCGCACTGAATTCATCCTCGGTGCTGCGCTGCGAACAGATGATCATGTCCAGATGCCCTGAACGCAGCTCCTCACGAAGCATGTCGTCCTGACCGATCACCAGTTTGAGGACAACATCCGGCGAGCGTTTGAGCAAAGCGTTGGTCAATTCCGGCAGCAGGTACTCGGCCATCGTCGCCGCACACCCCAGGCGGATTTCGCCCACTGCACCACTGGCGAAATCGCGCACCTCGCGTTGAGTCTGGGCGATGCTTTGCTGCAGTAACCTGCCTCTGGCCTGCAGCAACTCACCCACCGGGGTCAGTTTGATCCGCCTGCCGTCGCGCTGAAACAGCTTGGTCCCAAAAGACGCTTCCAGGCGCTGAATGCTTTTGGTCAACGCAGGCTGACTGCGGTTGAGCTTTTCTGCCGCACGTCCCAGGTGACCGAGCTCGGCGATGGTTTCGAAATACGTCAGGTCGCGCAGGTCCATATATCAACCAAAGTTATCAATTCATGATTATTAGAAAATAGACTTGATCGATTCAAGTGTCGATACTTCTCGGCATTGGACGAAATTCCACAAGGAAAAAGCCCATGCTCTGGAGATACTCGTTGTCGCGCCCCGCCTCGTTTTCCCTTGAAACCCTCCCCTCGCGGATGCAATGGCTGCTGTTGGTGATTCTGGCCGGTAGTGCTGGCCAATTGTTCAGATATTTCCAGGTGCCCGCCGCGCTGTTTCTCGGCCCGATGTTGGTCGCTATCGGTTTCGGCGTGTCCGGCGCTTCGATCCGGCTGCACAGGAACATCTTTCGCCTGGGTCAAGGGACGGTTGGGGTATTGGTCGCTCATTCCATGACCATGGGCGTGCTGATCGCCGCGCTGCACTCTTGGCACGTCATGGTCTTCGCCACCCTGATCACGGTCGCATTGAGCGCGATGGTGGGCATCGGTGTCGCGCGATGGGGGGGCATTCAGGGCAGTACGGCGGCATGGGGCACTTCGCCCGGCGCGGCGTCGGCGATGGTGGCGATGTCCGAGGACTACGGCGCCGACTCACGGGTTGTGGCGACGATGCAATACGTGCGCGTGGTCTGCGTGGTGATGGTCGGCGCACTGGTCAGCCGGCTGATGGGTGCCGACGCTGGCGGGACCGAAACGCACAGCGTCGATGCGCTGCTGCAAGGCTTCGATGGGCTCAACCTGGTGCTCAGCCTGGTGGTCATTGGGTTCGGTGTCAGTCTCGGCGCACGCGTGCCCGCCGGTGCTTTGCTGGTGCCGCTGCTGTTGGGCGGTACCCTGCAGCTCAGTGGTCTGCTGCAGATCACCCTGCCCACCTGGTTGCTCGCAATTGCCTATGGCGCCATCGGCGGCTACATCGGCTTGCGCTTCGACCGGGTAACCATCAGCTACGTGTGGCGACGCCTGCCAGCGATGATCATGAGTGCGCTACTGCTGATCCTGCTGTGTGCAATGTCTGCCTGGGTGATTGCCGAGATGATGGGCAAGGACTTTCTCTCGGTCTACCTGGCCACCAGCCCCGGCGGGCTGGACGCAATGGCGATCATCGCTATCGACACCCACTCGGACGTTGGCTTCGTGCTGGCAATGCAGACCTTGCGCCTGTTCGGGGTGATCGTCACCGGCGCTTACATCGCACGGCAGGTGATACGGGTGACAGAGCGGTTGGCGTGATCAACTCCTAGAAAGACGCAGAAGGTCACACGGCAGCGAGTTCAAAAATCCTTTCAATGTATCCGAGCCTGATTCAACGCATTTGCCACTGTCGCACGGTTCTAGAAGATCCCACAGCCTCTGCGAGAGACGCCGAGGGTAACGACGGCTGCGAATACCGCGTTAGCTTACTTGCAGATTGAAATTCAAAGCTGCCCCTCCCCATGGAACACCTCCTGTCCCAGACGCCCGGCAGCACTCCGGACGCCGATGCGGATTACTGCAAACGCTCCAACGCGGTCGCCAGGCTTCGGGCCAGTGGCAGCAGCGGCAGCAGAGTGGCCTGATACGCGTGATAGAGGTCCGGTTTGCCCGCCCAGATGTCGGCGCTGGGTTGGTTCTGCGGGTTCAGCTCATGACGCCAGCTGCCGTGCTCTCGATCAATGAACAGGGTCTCGTTGAACTCCCAAAAGGTGCGATACCAGTTTTCATACTGCTGCTCGCCGGTACGCTGCAGCAGAGCGGCGGATGCCGCAGCCGCCTCGGCATGGGTCCAGTGCAAGCGATGACCCACCACCGGGCGGTTTTGCCAATCCAGCGTGTAGACAATCCCTGGCGCGCCATCGACATCCCAGCCGTAACGGCAAGCATTGTCGAATAACATCCGCGCGTCCTGAACCAGCCATGCGGGTGTTTCAAGCTTGGTCTCGTGTCGGGCGGCTTCCAGATGCAGCAACAATCTCGCCCACTCGAAGGCGTGGCCGGGGGTGGTGCCATAGGGGCGAAAACCATCGTCAGGCTTGTCGGCGTTGTATTCAGCCATCGGCTGCCATTGCAGGGTGAAGTGTTCGATCACCTGGTGATTATTGGCGGCGGCGTGTTGATGAATGACTCGCTCAACGATGCTCAGCGCACGGTCCAGCCAGCGCGCATCGCCGGTGACATCCGCCAGGGCGAGGAAGGCTTCGGTGCTGTGCATGTTGCTGTTGGCGCCGCGATAGCTTTCTTCTTCGCTCCAGTCACGGGAAAAGGACTCGCGCATGGCGCCCTCTTCCTCGCTCCAGAAATGCTCGGTGATGACGTGAATCGCCTGTTCCAGCAAGGCCTTGGCGCCGGGACGCTGGGCAACAACCGCGGAGCTGGCAGCCAGCGCCACGAAAGCATGCAGATAGGCGGCTTTGCCCGTATCGCCGTCCGCGTTCAGAGGTCTGGCAAACCAGCCGCCGTGCTCCGTATCACGCAACGGCCCGGCCAGCGCAGCAATGCCATGATCGACCAGCTTGGCACAGCCGGGGATGCCGTTGATATGCGCCAGGGCAAAGCTGTGGGTCATGCGCGCGGTGTTCATGGTCTCGGCGACCGCGTCTGCTGGCAACCGCCCTCGGTCATCCAGATTGCCGAAACCCTGGGGCAGCCTGGCCGCCTTGGCAAAGGTGAGCAAGCGATTGCCCTCTTGAGCCAGCCAGGCCTTGTGTCCGGGGGCACGCAACCAACTGCTGAAACCGCGATTCACATCATCCATTGCCTTGTCACCTATCTGCTCGGCAGGTTCAGCCCGCCAGGAATTATTAGTCGGGAAGGATCATGCAAGCCGGAACAGGGTTCCGGCAAGGGGCGCAGGTGAAACCATTAACTAGCGGCTTGGAAATCGATCGTCTGATCATGGGAGCGCGCTCCTTCGTGCGACAGGCAACCCATGCCTTCTACACGGCCCATCCGAACGCGCGTTCGAGGAAACATCGAACCTCGTCGCCTCATGAGGTCTAGAACAGTGAGTCAACATATTCGAAGACGGAGGCCATCATGCATCTGGAAGGTTCATGCCATTGCGGCGAAGTGGAGTTCAGCCTGACAAGCGCCCACCCCTACTCTTATCAACGCTGCTACTGCTCGATCTGCCGCAAGACGCAAGGCGGTGGTGGCTATTCGATCAATCTGGGTGGTGATGCCAACGGCCTGAAGGTCAAGGGCAGGCACAATATCGCCATTTATCACGCCAAAATGCGCGACGAGGAACACCAGCAGGCTCACACCAGCGACGCCGAGCGGCATTTCTGCAAGCTGTGCGGCAGCGGCCTATGGCTGTTCAGCCCGCAGTGGCCAGAGCTGATCCACCCGTTCGCCTCGGCCATCGACACACCACTGCCAACGCCGCCTGAGCATACGCATCTGTTGCTGGATTCCAAGGCATCGTGGGTCCAGGTGCAGGCAGGTCCAAAGGACCAACAGTTCGAGCAATACCCCAAAGAGTCGATTGCCCAGTGGCATGAACGGTTGGGTCTGGTTCGCTGAGGCGGCTCAATGGCTACTCGCACATCTTGCTGGAGGTCGAAGGTTACGGCGGCAAGGGACGCATTACGCTCCATCATATTCGCTGAACCTCTTGATCGACCGCCCACTCCCAAAACAAAGCCTGGGAGAAACTTAAAATGCCAATGCATCGAGTGGCGAGTCTGGCCGATCTTCGTCGAGATCGCGGGATTCAGGTTGAGGTGGGTGAAAAGAAGATTGTGCTGGTGCAGCATGGCGATGAGGTCCGCGCTTATCAGGGCGAGTGCCCACATGCAGGAGCGCCGCTGGCCGACGGGGCAATATGCAATGGACATCTGATTTGTCCGTGGCACAAGGCGGAATTTGCCATTTCGGACGGGCACCTGTGCGAGCCGCCCGCCCTGGATGCCCTCACACGCTATCCGCTGCTGGTGATAGAAGATCAGATTCACATCGATGATCAGGCCATGAAGCCCCCTCACAGCAACGTGCCCGACGACGATCGTTGCTTTGTCGTGATAGGTGCAGGCGCTGCGGGCACTGCAGCCGCCTGCGCCTTACGGGAAAAAGACTTCAACGGACGCCTGCTGCTGATTGACCGCGAAAGCAGACCCGGTTACGACCGCACGGCGCTGAGCAAATTCGTACTCGCGGCCGACATGCGCCCGGATGAGATCCCGCCCCTGCGCGAAGAGACCTTCTATGAAGAGAATCGAATCGAGCGTATCCAGGGCGAGGTGATGAAACTGGACGTCGTCAACAAACGCCTGACGTTGTCCGATGGACGTCGTATTACCTACGATGCCGCCTTGATCAGCACCGGTGGCGAGCCTCGCGTGCTGCCATTGGTCGGTGCTGATTTGCCGCAGGTGCTGACGCTGCGCTCGCGGGACGACGCAGCGAAAATCCTCGCTGCCGCGCAGCCAGGCAAGCATGCGCTGATTGTCGGCGACAGCTTCATCGGGCTTGAAGCCGCATCAGCCTTGCGTAAGCACGGAGTCGACGTGACGGTTATCGCCCATCACGAGACGCCCTTCGCCGCGCAACTGGGCGATAGAATCGGTAAAGCGTTGCGCGCCCTGCACGAACGAAACGGGGTTTTGTTCCGCACCCACGTCGATGTCAGCCGATTCGAGGGCGATGAACAGGCCGAAAACAGATGCCTGCAGACTGCCGTGCTTAACAACGGCGAGCGCATGCCGGTCGACCTGGCATTGATCGGCATCGGCGTCACGCCGTCCACTCAGTTCATCGATGGCCTGCAACTTGAGAAAGACGGATCGCTTGCCGTGGACTCAGGCATGAAAGTGGGCCCGGACCTCTGGGCGGCAGGCGATATCGCGACGTTTCCCGTCAACGGCCAGCCCCTGCGCATAGAGCATTGGCGTCTGGCCCAGCAACATGCGCGCATCGCCGCAAGCAACATGCTGGGCGGTGAAACACACTACGCCGACGTGCCTTTTTTCTGGACCTTTCACTTCGGCAAGCGCCTGGACTATTTGGGCCATGCCAAGGACTGGGACGATATCGTCTACCTGGGTGAGCCGGAAAACTTTGAATTCCTTGCGCTGATGTGTAAGCAAGGCACGGTGCACGCCGTGGTCAGCTGTAAGCGCGAACGTGAAATGGCTTTGCTCGCCGAACGCATGAAGCAACCTTTGTTCAAAGACGAAGCGTTGATGCTGATCAAGCAGATAAGCGACGGTGCTTGAGGGCACAGGTCGCAACACTTAAAGGAGAGTGAATGATGCCCAAAGAATCGAACCGTGAAGACCTGGACCACAAACCGGAAAACGCCAGCAAAGTCGGCGAAAAACACAAACAGGCCAATCAGCAGGGTGAACAACCCCGACGCCCCGAACCGCCCAAGGGGCAGGATCAGGACAAGGAGCACAATCAGAACAAACCCTGATCCACGCAGACGCCCAGAATCTGCTCACGAAGCCAGCCATTGGCTTGGTCCCGGTCAGCACGTTCGCTCCAGACCCTCTCCAGCGAAAACGCTGGCAGATCGTCTGGCAACTCTCGCACCGTCAGCCACGTCGGGGAGCCAGTGCGGCAAGAATCCGTCGGGGCAGTGTGAGGAAGCGGTCAGTGCCCCGCAGCAGTTGCAACGCCGAGCCATAGGTATCCGCGCAGGCCGCGATATGCCGCTCTGTGCCCTGACGAGCCAGCCAGCGGTCAACGAGATAGGCATTGGAAACCCAAGGTGTCGGATAGACGTGGTGACGCGTGGTAAAGGCCTCGACAGTCACGTGCGCGACAAACTGAAAACTGGCGGGCGGGTTTTAAAAATCAGGACGATCAGGGCCAAGGCTTCCCCCCTGAATCACAACAGGTCGTTACAGCAGTCAATGGCATTTCCGGACGCGCGCAGCTTATCCGCGATTGGCAGCTTATGCCTGTTGGCGATCGCAACGACGCCCACAACGTTGAGATGTCGGATCCTCGCTTTCGATCGCCTTCTCTACCTTCATCCACCAGGCCTCCCCGCGACTCGGGTACTGCATGTAGAAGGGCTGGCCCATTTCCGGTGTGGCAATGGAAATGCTGCGATCCCAGGCCAGGTTCAGAATCCGGTCGAAAGGCTCGTGCCAGGCGTGCATCGCCAGATCAAACGTGCCGTTGTGAATGGGCAGCAGCCATTTGCCGCGCACATCGATATGCGCCTGCAGGGTTTCTTCCGGTTGCATGTGCACGTCTGGCCATTGGGCGTTATAGGCGCCGGTTTCCATGAGCGTCAGCTCGAACGGGCCATAGTGCTCGCCAATCAGCTTGAAGCCATCGTGATAGCCGGTATCGCCGCTGAAGAAGATCCGCTGCGGGCCATCAATGATTACCCACGACGCCCAGAGCGTCTGGTTGCCGTCACGCAGGCTGCGTCCGGAAAAATGCTGGGCTGGGGCCGCGACGAAGCGGATACCGTGGATTTGGGTGGACTGCCACCAGTTCAGTTGCTGCACCTTGTCCGCGGGTACGCCCCACTCGATCAATGTATCGCCCACTCCAAGCGGGGTGATGAAATGCTCGGTCTTGTCCTTGAGCACCTGAATGCTCATGTGGTCGAGGTGATCGTAATGGTTGTGCGAAAGAATCACGGCTTTAAGCGGCGGCAAGTCTTGCAGGGTGATCGGCGGCTGATGGAAACGTTGCGGCCCGGCCCATTGAATTGGCGAAGCGCGCTCGGCAAACACCGGGTCGGTCAGAAAATACTGGTCGCGCAACTTAAGCAGCACTGTGGAGTGCCCCAGCCGATATACGGTGTTGTTCGGCGCGGCCAGCAGTTGCTGACGGGAAAGCACCTGAACCGGTATCTCACCCACGGGCCGCGTGTGCCGAGGTTTATTGACCATGGCATTCCAGAAAATACGCATCGTCTTCAGGAACCCGGAACGCTTCATTGGCTTGTGATTGCGGTAGCGGCCTTGTTCGCGGGATAGGACAGGCAGCGACGCAGCGCTGTCGAGTTTTTTTTCGATCGAGGCCATGAGGGTGCTGACTCCATGAAACGGGTGGAGATGTCTGCAACGACGAATGCATCGCAGAATGTTGCATACGGCTGGACGAAGTAAGGGGGAATTTGTAACAGCCTTTACACTACACAGTGTAGTTTCAAGCTTGCACGATCCCTAAAGGGAAGTAAACTGCCCGGTGTAATTTTCTCGCTGGATGATGCCATCCCTGCGCGAACTCCGGCCACCTCCCAGAAACGATGCCATGAACCTTGCGCTGCGCCTGACCGACCGAAAACGTGAATCCATTGTTCAGGCAGCCATTGCCGAATTCCGCGACAACGGTTTCGAGGTCACCAGCATGGATCGCATCGCCGCTCGGGCGGAAGTTTCCAAACGCACGGTCTACAACCATTTCCCGAGCAAGGAGGAGCTGTTTTCGGAGATGCTCCAGCGTCTGTGGACCAGGGCCACCGCGCAGCCTGACGCCAGCTATCGTCCAGATGTGCCGTTGCGTGATCAATTGCGCGAACTGCTGGGGGCCAAGATGAAAACCCTCGGCGATAGCAATTTCATCGATCTGGCGCGAGTCGCCATTGGCGCCACCATTCACTCTCCGGAGCGCGCGCAGGCCTGGGTCAATCGCCTCAACGAGCGCGAAGAGGCGTTTACCGTTTGGGTCCGCAGTGCCCAGCAAGATGGCCGACTCAAAGCCGTCGAGCCGGGCTTCGCCGCATCGCAGATTCATGCGCTTCTCAAGGCGTTCGCCTTCTGGCCTCAGGTCACGCTCAATGAACCGCTGCTGACGGCGGAAGAGCAACTGCCGGTGGTGGAGTCGGCCCTGGACCTGTTTCTGTGCTGGTACGAGATCAAGACTGCGCCGGTAAAGGCCTAACGATGCCCCGCCGTAATGCGTTCGACAATTTGTCGACGCGCTTGAAGTCCCGGCGCCGCGCGCTCCTTTGCGACAGCCAGCACAGGAGCGGGCGCGGTGTTCGGACGGCCTGCATCGAACGGTGGCGCCGGGGCATATTCAATTTGCAACTGGATGGCCTGGGCGGTATCGGCATCGAAAGAGCTCGCTGATCAGGGTTAGGGCAAATCGATACCCGCTGTGACGCCGCCGCCGGTCATCAGGTTGCCGTCACGCACCACACGCTGATGCACTGGGATCGCGCCGAATTTTTCCAGCAAACCATGAAACGCCCAATGAGTAGTCGCGCGCTTGCCTTCAAGCAGGCCCGCCGCCCGCAATACCAGCGCCCACAGACGTCACATATTGCGTATGTGCGGCTTGCTACCTGATGAAGGCCAGCGTCTCGGCGTCCTCCAGCAAGGTATCGATGCCCACGCCGCCGGGTACGCAGATCACGTCCAGATCCGGGCAGTCATCAAATGTGCGGGTGGGCAACAGGCCCAGCCCGGTGCAGGACAACAATGGATCAAGGCATTTCCAGATCAGAATGCACGGTCACGCCGGGCAGGCTGGCAAGACGTCTTAAGGGCCGGTCAAATCCTGCTGTTGAACCAGGGGAATGCCAGCAGGCCGATGTGCAGGGTCATGGATGTTGCTCCTGTGTTGACGTGCAAGCGAGAAGAAGTCGGTTGCGTGGACGACTGAACTGTAGCCGGATAGGCTTTTGCGGATACGCCATGGACCCCACATTTCCCGCCGACGTATCTGGGAATCTGCCATGCCAGACATGGTCGATCCGCATCCTCGCGTTCCCGATGTGCAACTTCTGGATATCTCCGGGCCGCTACAGGTCTTCGCTTCGGCTAATGTGCACGCTGCGGAAAACGGATGGATAACGCTCAAACTGGCCCTCGACGACTACCGCGGCGGTGAAGACGGCCTGCCGCTTGGAGACTGAACCATGCCTTACGACCTGATCATTCGCGACGCGCTGGTGATCGACGGCAGCGACAGCCCCGGCTATCGCGCCGACGTGGCGATTGGCAACGGGCGCATTCAGCGTATTGGCAATCTGCACGGCGTTTCGGCCAGCGAGGAAATCAACGCCGCAGGCCGAGTGTTAGCGCCAGGTTTCATCGATGTGCACACCCACGATGACACGGTGGTGATTCGTCAACCCGAGATGCTGCCCAAGATCACCCAAGGCGTGACCACGGTGATCGTCGGCAACTGCGGGATCAGCGCGTCGCCGGTAACGCTGGCAGGCGATCCGCCCGATCCGATGAACCTTCTGGGGCCGGCCAGCGCATTCGTTTACCCACGATTCAGGGACTATCGCCAAGCGGTGGATCAGGCACGGCCGGCGGTCAATGTGGCCGCCTTGATCGGCCACACGGCGCTGCGCAGCAATCATCTGGACGACCTGATGCGTACCGCCCGGCCTGCCGAGATCAGCGCCATGCGCGAACAGCTGCGCGTGAGTCTGCAGGACGGTGCATTGGGACTGTCGACCGGTCTTGCGTATGCCTCGGCCTACTCGGCAGAAACCGATGAGGTCAAACAGCTGGCCGAGGAGCTGACCGCTTTTGGTGCGGTGTACACCACGCACTTGCGCAGCGAATTCAAACCGGTGCTGGAGGCAATGCAAGAAGCCTTTGAGATCGGCCGCCATGCCCGGTCACCCGTAGTGATATCCCATCTCAAGTGCGCCGGCGCAGGCAACTGGGGCCGCAGTCCACAGCTGCTCGACGCGCTGGAAACAGCCGCACGGACCCAGCCGGTCGGCTGTGATTGTTATCCCTATGCCGCCAGCTCCTCGACCCTGGACCTTAAACAGGTCACCGACGCCTTTCGGATCACCATCACCTGGTCCACGCCTTGCCCGGATCAGGGTGGGCGCGATCTGCAGGACATTGCCGCCGGCTGGAACCTGTCGCTGCTGGACGCCGCGCGCAAACTGCAACCGGCTGGCGCGGTGTATTACGGCATGGACGAACAGGACGTGCAGCGCATCATGCAACACCCACTGTCGATGATCGGCTCGGACGGTCTGCCGGAAGATCCGTTTCCGCATCCGCGCCTTTGGGGAGCATTCCCCAGGGTGTTGGGACACTTCAGTCGCGATCTCGGCCTGTTCCCGCTGCACAAAGCCATTCACAAGATGACCGGACTGACCGCCACCCGCTTCGGCCTGCACGAGCGAGGGTTTATTCGCCAGGGGTATTGGGCAGATCTGGTGTTGTTCAACGCCGCCACCGTGCGCGATGTTGCCGACTTCACGGCGCCCAAACGCGCCGCCGAGGGTATCGACGGGGTGTGGGTGAACGGGCATTTGAGCTATGCCGGGGGCAAACCGCAAGGTGAGCGGCACGGGCGGTTTTTGCAGAGAAGCGGCTCTTTGGTTTCAGGATTCAAGCAAGGCTGAAAACCGCGGCGCCAGAACCTGCCTTGCGAGAATGAATTCACTCCCACAGGTGAACTGCAACTTCCTGTGGGGGCGAACTGATTTTGGCCAGCACTGCGGTGATGACTGTCGGATCATTGAGCAACCCTTTGAAGGCTAACCGACAATCACTGCGCGACACTCGCCAAACCCGATACTCACCTCGCCATCCTTGCGGCATCTGGCCTTGAGGATCACTTCATCACCGGCCTCCAGGAACTTGCGCGTCTCCCCGGTCGGCAATTGGACCGCGTGCTTCCCACCCTCGGTCATTTCCAGCAGGCTGCCGAGCTGACCGGCCCGCGGACCAGACAAGGTGCCGGTGCCGAACAGGTCGCCTGCCTGCAACTTGCAGCCGTTGACGCTGTGGTGGGTCACCATCTGCGCCACGGTCCAGTACATGTTCAGCGTGTTGCTCAAGGCCAGGCGCTGCGGCGCGATACCCTGTTCTTTCATCTGCGCAGTGAGCAGCAACACTTCCAGCTCGATATCCAGTGCGCCGTGTCGCTGATCCTGTTCGTCGAACAGATAATCCAATGGCTTGGGATCACCCGCCGGGCGCTCGGGCTGGGCGCTGCAAAATGGCGCCAGCGCCTCTGCGGTCACCACCCAGGGCGAAATGCTGGTGGCGAAGCTCTTGGACAGGAACGGCCCCAGCGGCTGATATTCCCAAGCCTGCAGATCGCGCGCGGACCAGTCATTGAGCAGGCAGAAACCGGCGATATGCTCGCCCGCCTCGGTGATGCCAATAGGCTCTCCGGCTTCATTGCCCTGCCCCATCCACACACCGACTTCCAGCTCGTAATCCAGACGCTTGCTCGGTCCGAACGCGGGCACCTCGGCACCGGGCGCGAGGGTCTGGCCGTTGGGGCGTTTGATCGGTGTCCCCGACACACACAGCGTCGAGGCACGTCCGTGGTAGGCAATGGGCACGTATTTGTAATTCGGCAGCAGCGGATTGTCCGGGCGGAACAGCTTGCCGACGTTCATCGCGTGGTGGATACCAACGTAGAAGTCGGTGTAGTCGCCCACGTGGGCTGGCAGGTGCATCCGACACTCGCTCATCGGCACCAGCAGGCTGTCACCCAAAGCTTGCAGTCGCTCGCGCTGCGCACTGTGTTCATCCAGCAGCTTCAACAGCTCGTTTCGTAATGCCTTGCGTGGCGACGCACCCAAGGCAAAGAAGGCGTTGAGCTGACCGCGACTGGCGGCTTCAGCGGCAATCCGCGCACTGCCCTCGAACAAATTCGCATCAAGCGCAGCCTGCAGATCGAAGATGAAGTCGCCAACTGCCGCCCCCCCCTGTTTTTCGCCGCCTGAGCGACTGAATACGCCAAACGGCAGATTCTGCAGCGGAAAGTCAGGGTGATCATTGGCGCAGGTCACCCAACTGCGAGGGTGATTGGAGGTGCTCATCGGTGGCTGTCCGTATCAAAGGTTTTGAAGATTCTGGCAAGGCCGTCCCAGCAAGCGTCGTAGTCGCCTTGCAACTGCGGACACTCCAGCGCATGAGTGCTGGGGCGCAGGACTTTGCCGGTTTCGAACATGAATGCCATGGTCTGCTCCAGCTTGTGTGGTTTGAGTTCGGCAGCGATGGCTCTTTCGGCCGTGGCATTGTCTGGACCGTGGGCACTCATGCAATTGTGCAGCGACGCGCCACCGGGCATGAACCCCTCAGCTTTGGCGTCGTAGGCGCCGTCGATCAGCCCCATGAATTCGTTCATCAGGTTGCGATGGAACCAGGGCGGACGGAAGGTGTTTTCCGCCACCATCCAGCGCGGTGGAAAGATCACAAAGTCGACATTGGCCTGCCCCAGGGTCGTGCCCGGTGACGTCAAAACCGTAAAGATCGAGGGGTCCGGGTGGTCGTAGCTGATGGTGCCGATGGTATTGAACAGGCGCAGATCGTACTTGTACGGAACGTTGTTGCCATGCCATGCCACCACGTCGAACGGAGTGTGCTCAAGCCGGGTTTCCCAGAGTTCACCGAGGAATTTCTGCACCAGTACGGTGGGTTGCGCACTCGCGTCGAAATGCGCCACTGGCGCCTGAAAATCCCGGGGGTTGGCCAGCCCGTTGCTGCCGATAGGCCCCAGTTCCGGCAAACGCAGTGCACAGCCGTGGTTTTCGCAAATGTAGCCACGCGCCGGCCCATCGAGCAGCTGCACGCTGAATTTCAGCCCGCGTGGAATGACGGCAATTTCCAGCGGCTGGATGTCCAGCAGGCCGAGTTCAGTGATCAGGCGCAAACGGCCCTGTTGCGGAACGATCAACCATTCCCCATCGGCGTTGAAAAAAGCGCGTTCCATGGAGCGATTGGCGGTATAGACATAAACACTGACGCCGTCGGCCTGATCTGCTGCCGAAGTACTGACGAGCGCGGTCAGGCCTTCGAGCAAGTCAGTGGAGTCGGCGGGAATGTCAAAGGCGTTCCAGCGCAACCGATTGGGGTTGATCGGCCCCTGCTCCATACCGGTAATTTGCCGGTCCAGACGCTGAAATTTCGGGTGCGCTGCGGACGGCTTGATCCGGTACAGCCAGGTACGCCGGGCTTCGGCACGGGGCACGGTGAAGGCAGTGCCCGAGAATTGCTCGGCGTAGAGGCCCAGAGCATGACGCTGCGGCGAGTTTTGCCCGGCCGGCAACCCACCCGGTAACGCCTCGCTGCTGAATTGATTGCCCAAGCCGGATTGATAGCGCAGAGCGTCGGGGGCAGGTGTAGTGGACATTTCGACCTCTTGTTTTTGTGTGCATACCGATCGGATGTGCCCGGATGGGAATGGGCAAACCGGATCAGGATCGAATAATCGTAACCGAATTACGCATAACGTAATTTGAGTTTGCCAAACGGTCAAGCTATAAAGCAGCCTTCTCCCACTGGCGCACGCCCCGCTCATGACCGAAGACACCGCACCACCCGCCGCTGCGCGCCAGCAGAAAGTGCAATCCGCCGAAGTCGGCGTGGGCATTCTTAAGGCCCTGGCCGAACTCACGCCCGCCACCTCATTGTCCAGACTCGCCGAACACGTCGAGATGCCCGCCAGCAAGGTCCACCGTTATCTACAAGCGCTGGTGGACAGTGGCTTCGCTGAGCAGGATCCGGTCACCAATCATTACCGGCTGGGACGCTCGGCCCTGCAGGTGGGTCTGGCGGCGTTGAGCCAGCTGGACGTGTTGAAAGTCAGCGCTCCACAGCTGATCGCCCTGCGTGATGAGTTCAACGAAAGCTGTTTCCTGGCGGTGTGGGGCAACAAAGGGCCGACAGTGGTTTACGTTGAGCAATCGCTGGGCGCAGTCACGCTGGTCACGCAGATCGGCTCGGTACTGCCGCTGCTGGGCTCTTCCACCGGGTTGGTATTCGACGCCTTTCTATCGAGCGCAGAGACGGAAACCTTGCGCGAGACTGAGTCTGCAAGCCTTGACGGCCAGCAACTGAAGGAGATTGACCGGCACATCAAGGAGATCCGCAGCACGGGTGTGCATCAGATTCACGGCATGCTGATGACCGGGGTCAATGCCGTGTCGTCACCGGTGTTCGCCATGGGCAACAAGCTGGTGGGCGTGGTAACGATTGTGGGCTCGGCGTCAGTGTTTACCGACCAGCGCCAAGCGGCAGCGGCGCAGAGGCTCAGGGAAACGGCGCAGGCCATCAGTGCGCGAATGGGCGGGGAAATGCCGGCCTGAGCCCATTTATAACGCACACAAACCCTGTGGGAGCGAGCTTGCTCACGATAAGCCAGGTGCATCCGCCTTATCTTCAGTGCCTGGAAATCAGCATTCGCGAGCAAGCCCGCTCCCACAGGTAAAAAAGCGTCAGTCGCGGATACTCAATCCGCCGTTAACACGCCCCGACGCAACTGGTCCCGCTCGATGGATTCGAACAGGGCCTTGAAATTGCCCTCGCCAAAACCATCGTCGCCCTTGCGCTGAATGAACTCGAAAAATACCGGCCCCATCAGGGTCTCCGAAAAAATCTGCAGCAGCAGACGCTGGCTGCCACCTTCGGACGTGCCATCCAGCAAGATTCCGCGCGCCTTGAGTTCATGTTCAGGCTCGCCATGGTTGGGCAGGCGGCCTTCGAGCATTTCGTAATAGGTTTCCGGCGGCGCAGTCATGAAGCGCATGCCCAGGGCCTTGAGCCGGTCCCAGGTGTCGATCAAGTCTTCGGTGAAGAACGCCACGTGCTGAATGCCTTCGCCGTTGAACTGCATCAGGAACTCTTCGATCTGCCCCGCGCCTTTTGACGACTCTTCGTTCAGCGGAATGCGGATCATGCCGTCGGGTGCAGTCATGGCCTTGGAGGTCAGGCCGGTGTACTCACCCTTGATGTCGAAGTAGCGAAGCTCGCGGAAGTTGAACAGCTTTTCGTAGAAATTCGCCCAATAAGCCATACGCCCGCGATAGACGTTGTGGGTCAGGTGGTCGATGAATTTCAGGCCCGCACCTGCTGGTTGGCGGTCAACGCCCTCGATGAACACAAAGTCGATGTCATAGATCGACGTGCCTTCGCCAAACCGGTCGATCAGGTACAGCGGCGCGCCGCCAATGCCTTTAATCGCTGGCAGTCGCAGTTCCATCGGGCCAGTGCCGATTTCGATCGGCTGCGCGCCCAGTTCCAGTGCACGCTGATAGGCCTTTTGCGAATCCTTGACCCGGAACGCCATGCCGCACACGGCGGGGCCATGCTCGGCGGCAAAGTAAGACGCTTCGCTGTGAGGTTCGTTGTTGAGGATGATGTTGATCGCGCCCTGGCGATAAAGCGCCACGTTCTTGGAACGGTGGTTGGCGACTTTGGTGAAGCCCATGATCTGGAAAACGGGTTCCAGGGTGCCAGGGGTCGGCGCGGCGAATTCGATGAACTCGAAGCCCATCAGGCCCATTGGATTTTCGTAAAGGTCGGTCACGGTCTTGCTCCTGCTGAAAAGTGAAATGCACTGCGGCGAAGATCACTGTTCAACAGGTGGCGCACAGGGAATTCCCCGCACGCTGCGGGCGAGGAAATCGCCGAAGATCAATTGCAAACCGAGAATTTTCATGAGCGAAAGATTACTCCGGCCTGTCGGGTTGCGCGTCGGGGTGCGCGTTCTGGAAAGCCGGATGTTGCAATGCGAGCGCCTCTACCCGACAGATCCGCACAAAGGCACTCAGGTCGACATTGAAACGCCGCGCTGCATACAGTTGCGGCAGCAAGTAGACATCGGCAAGGCCCACATTGCCAAAACAGAAACCCTCGTCGCCGATGAGCGCTTCAACGGTGGTCAGGCCCTCGGTAATCCAGTGGCCGGTCCAGGCCGTCACGTCACTTTCGCCATGGGCCAGACCGCGCAGACGGTTGAGTACGGCAACGTTGTGCAGCGGATGAATGTCACAACCGATCACCGCTGCCACTTCACGATGGCAAGCACGCTCGAGCAGATCGACGGGCAGTAATGCAGGGGAAGGCGAACGCTCTTCGAGGTATTCGATGATGGCCATCGATTGAATGATCACCTCGCCCCCATCGAGTCTCAACGCAGGCACCCGGCCCTGAGGATTGATCGCCAGATAATCGGGCTTGCGATGCTCACCGCCGTCACGGATCAGGTTCACCGGAATCGCGTTGGTCTCAAGGCCCTTCAGCGCCAGCGCGATACGCACGCGGTAGCTGGAGGTGGATCGGTAGTAGGTGAAAAGGTCCACGGTAAGGCCTGTCTTTGTTTTTATTTTCGTAAATGATTTACGCAATGCGTAAACTGCGACATAAACCTGCAGCTGTCAAGGATGACGCTCGCCCGCCCCGACGCTTAGAATTGGCTCACCGATTTAACTGACGCTGCAGAGCGTGTGTGCGTGGGCGTGCTCACGAAGGATGAGGCGCCGCTGGCAGGGATTGGATGGCTGGACCGGCCTCCTCGCGAGCCGGCTCGCTCACACGGGAAGCGCGGAGGTAGCGCCTTGGGCGAGAGGACCAGACTCACTTCCCCTGAGCGCCTCTTGAGCGTCACGTGTGTTGCGTGAAAGTGTCACGCCCAGCCCTCAAGCCGCATCGTCGCCCTGCAGCAGGCAGCCTGCTTGCGCCTACGACTGATTGCCCGGACTCGCATCAAGCTGGTATGACCAGTGGCAGAAAATGAATTCACCCAATCACCGCTGTATTACAGGCGCTTGATTCACATCGATTTTTATCAATACCACTGTACAAACCCTGAAAAAAACTGGTTCGACCAGTGCTTTCAGGCGTGGACAGTACGGGGAGCACGGCGAATGATGCAAGTCAGCGGTAGAACGTTCCCCCCAGGAACGGACCTCCTATAAAGCACCCTTTATAAATACAAGAGAGGGTTGTAAACCCATCATGAACATCCTGTACGACGAACGCGTCGATGGTGCGTGGCCTGCCATCGACAAGGCCGGGTTGCTGAGCTCCCTACAAGCGCGGATGCCTGATCTGGATATCCTCCACCGCGAGGAAGAACTGCGCCCCTATGAATGCGACGGACTCTCTGCCTACCGCACCATGCCGATGCTGGTGGCGCTGCCCGAGCGCATCGAACAAGTGCAGACGCTGCTCAAGGTATGTCATGAGCGCGGGGTGCCAGTGGTGACCCGTGGCGCTGGCACAGGTTTGTCCGGCGGGGCCCTGCCGCTGGCCAAAGGCGTGCTGTTGGTGATGGCGCGCTTCAACAAGATTCTGCACATTGACCCGGCCGGGCGTTTCGCTCGGGTGCAACCCGGCGTGCGCAATCTGGCGATCTCACACGCGGCCGCGCCCTATGACCTGTATTACGCCCCTGACCCGTCCTCGCAGATCGCCTGCTCCATCGGCGGCAACGTCGCGGAAAACGCAGGCGGCGTGCACTGCCTCAAATATGGCCTGACCGTGCACAACCTGCTCAGCGTCAACATTCTCACGGTCGAAGGTGAGCACATGGTGCTGGGCTCCGATGCTCTGGATACACCCGGTTTCGACCTGCTGGCGCTGTTCACCGGATCAGAAGGCATGCTTGGCATTATCACTGAAGTCACTGTGAAGCTGCTGCCCAAGCCCCAAGTCGCGCGGGTATTACTGGCCGCCTTCGATTCGGTTGAAAAAGCCGGTCGCGCCGTGGGCGACATCATTGCCGAGGGCATCATTCCCGGTGGGCTGGAGATGATGGATAACCTGGCAATCCGCGCCGCCGAAGATTTCATTCACGCCGGCTACCCCATAGCGGCTGAAGCGATTCTGTTGTGCGAGCTGGACGGCGTCCAGGCCGACGTTCACAACGACTGTGAACGGGTTCGCGCGGTGCTGGAAAAAGCCGGCGCTACCGAAGTCCGTCAGGCTAAAGACGAAGCCGAACGTGTGCGTTTCTGGGCCGGGCGCAAGAACGCGTTCCCTGCGGTAGGTCGCTTGTCGCCGGATTACTACTGCATGGACGGCACCATTCCGCGCCGTGAATTGCCAGGCGTATTGAAGGGCATTTGCGCCCTGTCCGAGGAATATGGCCTTCGGGTCGCCAATGTCTTCCACGCGGGCGACGGCAACATGCACCCACTGATCCTGTTCGATGCCAATCAACCGGGCGAACTGGACCGGGCCGAAGCGTTGGGCGGCAGGATTCTGGAACTGTGCGTCAAAGTGGGCGGCAGCATCACCGGCGAACATGGCGTGGGTCGCGAGAAGATCAATCAGATGTGCGCGCAGTTCAACAGCGACGAGTTGACACTGTTCCACGCAATTAAAGCGGCGTTCGACCCCAGCGGCACGCTTAACCCCGGCAAAAACATCCCGACCCTGCACCGCTGCGCGGAGTTCGGCGCGATGCATGTGCACATGGGCAAGCTGCCTTTCCCCGAACTGGAGCGCTTCTGATGGGTGCCGAACGCCAATCGAATCTCACCGCTCAGGATCAAGACGCCAGTGACGTACTGCTGGGACAGGTCAACCAGGCCATTGAGGTCGGTATGCCATTGCGAATTCAGGGCGCCAACAGCAAGGCCTTTCTCGGGCGCGAAGTAGCCGGTGAAGTTCTCGACACGCGAATCCACCGCGGCATTGTCAGTTACGACCCCACCGAACTGGTCATCACCGCCCGCGCCGGCACGCCCCTGAGCGAACTCAATGCCGCGCTGGACCAGGCCGGCCAGATGCTGCCGTGTGAACCCCCGACCTTCAGCGACGGCGGCGTCAGCGATGCCACAGTCGGCGGGATGATTGCTGCGGGTTTGTCCGGTCCGCGTCGACCATGGTCCGGGTCGGTACGCGATTTCGTGCTCGGCACGCGGGTGATCACAGGGCTGGGTAAACACCTGAAATTCGGCGGCGAAGTCATGAAAAACGTCGCCGGTTACGACCTCTCACGCTTGATGGCCGGCAGTTTCGGCTGCCTGGGCGTCATCACCGAAGTGTCACTGAAGGTGCTGCCCAAGCCACGGTTGTGTACCAGCCTGGCCCTGGAAATGGACAGCAACCGTGCCCTTGCCCACCTGGCCAAGTGGGGTCAGCAACCTTTGCCAATCAGCGCTGCAAGCCACGACGGCCGTGTACTGCGCCTGCGTCTGGAAGGCGGCGAAGGGTCGGTGGCGGCAGCTCATGATCGTCTGGGCGGCGAGCCCATCGACCCGCTTTACTGGCGCGCCTTGAACGAGCACCGCCTGGACTTTTTCACTGATGGTCGGGCGCTGTGGCGTTTGTCGCTGCCGACCAACACCGGCGTGCTGGAGCTTGCGGGCGATCAGTTGATCGACTGGGGCGGTGCGCAGCGCTGGCTGAAGAGTGATGCCAGCGGCCGTGAGATTCGCGCCATCGTCAGCGCGGTCGGTGGTCATGCGACCTGTTACAGCCACGGCCTCGACGACGTCCCGTTTCAGCCATTGGCAGCGCCACTCTTGCGCTATCACCGCCAGCTCAAGGCGCAACTTGATCCGCACGGGATTTTTAACCCGGGCCGAATGTACGCGGAGATATGAACCATGCAGACCACCCTGAGCGAACACGCGAAAAGCCTGCCCCGCGCTGAAGAAGCCGAGAGCATTCTGCGCAGTTGCGTGCACTGCGGTTTCTGCAACGCGACCTGCCCGACCTATCAACTGCTGGGCGACGAACTGGACGGCCCGCGTGGACGCATCTACCTGATCAAGCAGGTGCTCGAAGGCAAGGAAGTCACGGAAAAAACCCAGCTGCATCTGGACCGCTGCCTGTCCTGTCGTAACTGCGAGACCACCTGCCCTTCGGGGGTCAACTATCACAACCTGCTGGACATTGGTCGCGCCGTGGTCGATGCCGCCGTGCCACGCCCGATGAGTCAGCGCCTGCTGCGTGAAAGCCTGCGTGCAGTAGTGCCCAACGCGGCGCTGTTCAAGCGTCTGACTCAAATGGGCAACGCGTTTCGGCCATTGCTGCCTGCCAACCTGCAATCCAAGTTGCCCGATAACATCCGACCGGCCAAGGCACGCCCGACCCGCCAACATGCGCGTCAGGTGCTGATGCTGGAAGGCTGCGTGCAACCCGGCCTGTCGCCAAACACCAACGCTGCCACGGCGCGGGTGCTGGATCGGCTGGAAATCGGCGTCACATCCATTGCCCAAGCCGGTTGCTGCGGTGCTGTGGACTATCACCTCAACGCACAGGAGCAAGGCCTGGACCGCGCCCGTCGTAACATCGATGCCTGGTGGCCCGGGATTCAGGCCGGTGCCGAAGCGATCGTGCAGACCGCCAGCGGCTGCGGGGCCTTCGTCAAGGATTACGGGCATATGCTGCGCGACGATCCCACCTACGCTGAAAAGGCTGCGAAAGTCAGCGCCTTGACCAGGGATCTGGTCGAAGTGCTGCGGGCCGAGCCTCTGGAAAAACTCGGCGTCTGCGACAGCACAAGACTGGCGTTTCATTGCCCTTGCACACTGCAACATGCGCAAAAACTCGGCGGTGCAGTAGAGTCGGTGTTGACGCGGTTGGGCTTCAATCTGACCATGGTGCCCGACAGCCATCTATGTTGCGGCTCGGCGGGCACTTACTCGATCACGCAGCCGGAGCTGTCCAGGCAGTTGCGCGACAACAAGATGAATGCGCTGGAAAGTGGCAAGCCGCACGTCATTGCGACTGCAAACATCGGTTGTCAGACCCACCTGGCAAGCGCCGGCCGCACGCCAGTCAAACACTGGATCGAACTCATAGAGGACGCCCTGCATCCAAGTTGATCGCAGGTCGTCTTTCATCCTTTACGTCACTGCTCAGGAGCGCTGCATGAAAACCAAATCTGTACTGACCCAGACCGAAGTCACTCAGATCCTCGCCGCCGCCCGTAAAGAGGCGCAGGCCAATGGCTGGGCGGTATCCATCGCCGTAACCGATGACGGCGGCCACCTGCTGGGCTTCGAGCGTCTGGATGGCTGCGCGCCGATCGGCGGCTACATTGCCATCGAAAAGGCACGCACCTCGGCCCTGGGGCGCCGTGAATCCAAAGGCTATGAAGAAATGGTCAATGGCGGCCGTACCGCCTTCGTCAGCGCACCCTTGCTGACCTCACTGGAAGGTGGCGTACCGGTGATCGTGGACGGCGAAACCATCGGCTCCGTCGGCGTGTCCGGCGTGAAGGCCGATCAGGACGCGCAGGTCGCTAAAGCAGGCGTTGCGGCGGTGAAGGCGGGTTAGCTGCCAGCGCTTTTGATTCTGCCCGGAGGGCGTGGCAGCTGGCTTGCTGACAATCTGGCGCGCAGCGGCAGTAAAGCTGACATTCAGTCTGTGTCTGACACTCCGTGCGGTCTGGTTACATGTTTATTTATGGGAGACCCGAGATGACCGAATTCGTCAACTGCCACAACCTTAAGGTGGCAGCCAACCTGAAACGCTTTGTCGACGAGGACGTGCTTCCCGGAACAGGGCTGAGTCCGGAGGTCTTCTGGGCTGATTTCGACTCGCTGGTCCACGACCTGGCGCCCATCAATCGTGAGCTGCTGGCCGAGCGTAATCGTCTGCAGACCCAGCTCGACAAGTGGCACAAATCCAATCCCGGGCCGGTCACCGACATGCCTGCCTACATCGCCTTCCTGCTCTCCATCGGCTACCTGCAACCGGTGCCGGCCGAGGTCAAGGTCAAGGTCACTACCAGCAAGGTCGATATCGAAGTCAGCGAACAGGCCGGTCCACAACTGGTCGTGCCCGCCGCAAACGCCCGCTATGCACTGAACGCCGCCAACGCCCGCTGGGGCTCGCTGTACGACGCGCTGTATGGCACTGACGCGATATCCAGTGCCAACGGCGCAGAAATCAAGGCCGGTTATAACCCGCTGCGCGGCGCCAAAGTCATTGCTTTTGCCCGTGCCCTGCTTGACCAGGCCGCGCCACTGGCAACCGGTTCCCACGTGGACGCCAAGGCTTACGCCGTGGACAGCGGCGAACTGCGGGTCACCCTTGCCGATGGCAGCCAGTCGTCCTTGGCGCAGCCGGAAAAATACGTCGGTTATCAGGGTCAGCTGCTGCAACCCAAGGCGATTCTTCTGAAGAATAACGGACTGCACATCGAAATCCAGATCGATCCTGCAAGCCCCATCGGCGGCAGCGATCCGGCAGGCATCAAGGACCTGCTGCTGGAAGCGGCGCTGTCCACCATCATCGACTGCGAAGACTCGGTGGCCGCGGTCGACGCCGACGACAAGCTGGTGATTTACCGCAACTGGCTGGGGCTGATGAAGGGTGACCTGAGTGAAGAGCTGGTCAAGGGCGGCAAGACCCTGACCCGCCGTCTCAACCCTGATCGCCAATACACCGCTGCCGATGGCAGCCAGATCACGCTGCACGGTCGCTCGCTGCTATTCATCCGCAACGTCGGCCATCTAATGACCAGCCCTGCGATTGTGTATGACGGCAAGAAGGAAATCCCCGAGGGCATTCTGGACGGCGTGATCACCAGCCTCATCGCCCTGCATGATCTGCACAACCGCACCAATTCACGAGCCGGCAGCGTGTATATCGTCAAACCGAAGATGCACGGCCCTGCCGAAGTCGCGTTTGCCGACCAGCTGTTCAGCCGTATCGAGGACGTTGTGAAGATTCCTCGCAATACCTTGAAAATGGGCATCATGGACGAAGAGCGGCGTACCAGCGTCAACCTCAAGGCGTGCATCAACGCCGCATCGGCCCGGGTCGCATTCATCAACACCGGCTTCCTGGATCGTACGGGCGACGAGATGCACACCTCGATGGAAGCCGGCCCGATGCTGCGCAAGGGCGACATGAAAACCACGCCATGGATCAAAGCCTATGAGCGCAGCAACGTGCTGGTGGGCCTGGCGTGCGGGCTGCGTGGTCGGGCACAGATCGGCAAGGGCATGTGGGCGATGCCGGATCAAATGGCCGACATGCTGGAACAGAAGATCGCCCATCCGGAAGCCGGCGCGACCACGGCGTGGGTGCCCTCGCCCACTGCCGCGACCTTGCACGCACTGCACTACCATACAGTCGACGTAAAGGCGGTACAGCAAGAGCTGGAACACATTGATCTGGACGCCATCAGCGAAGAGATCCTGCTGGATCTGCTGAGCATTCCCGTGGCTGCAGCCCCGAAATGGACCGAAGAGCAGATTCGTGAAGAAGTCGAAAACAATGCTCAGGGTCTGCTGGGCTATGTCGTGCGCTGGGTGGAACAAGGCGTGGGCTGCTCGAAAGTCCCGGACATTCACAACGTTGGCCTGATGGAGGACCGTGCCACGCTGCGCATCTCCAGTCAGCACATCGCCAATTGGCTGCGCCATGGTGTGATTCACGAGCATGAAGCGCTGGACATCCTCAAGCGCATGGCCAAAGTGGTGGACAAGCAGAATGCCGGTGATTCTGCCTATAAACCAATGGGAGAAAACTTTGAAAAGTCGGTCGCGTTCCAGGCGGCATCGGCGCTGGTGTTCAAAGGACGCGAACAACCGAGCGGGTATACCGAGCCGTTATTACATGAGTTCCGCCTGGCATTCAAAAAGGACCGCTGATAAGGCAATTTGAGGTGCGTCGCGAGATGTGTGGAGCTGCTGTAGGCTCCCACAACGTGCTCGCGGTCCTGCGAAGGCTTGTCCAGCGCTTCAGGTACTTTCTCGCACTACCAGCTCAAATCCCAGGTCCACCTGTGTCTCTTGAACATTGCCGTCCAGTAGCCCGAGCAGCAGTTGCGCGGCACGCTGGCCGACCTGTTCGCGGGGGGTGCGAATGGACGTCAGGCGCGGGACCATGTGCGCCGAGCCGGGCAAATCATTGAAGCCGATCAGCGCGACCCGCTCGGGAATCCTGATCCCGCGCCGCAAGGCCTCAAGCGCGGCGCCCTGAGCCAGGTCATCGTTGCAGAAAAAAACCCCATCCACGTCCGGGTGCTCCGCCAGCAGGCGGGCGAACAGCTCCCCACCCAAGCCTATCGAGGAAGGCAGCGGCGAGGCCATCTGCAAGCTGTCGTCGTACAGCCCCTGCTCTTCCAGGGCTCGGCGAAAACCGCTACCACGCTGGATCACCCGTGGGTCCAGTTGCGCGGACACATAAGCCAGACGCCGGCGACCGCGACTCAACAAATGTCGCGCAGCCTGCGCGCCCGCCTGCTGTTGGGAGAACCCGACACAAGGCTCTGTTCGGGCGGGATCGAGTTCCATCATGTGCACGCAGGGCACCCCGCTGGCCGCCAGCGCGTCTCGCGACGCCGGGCTGTGATCAAAACCGGTCAGAATGACGCCCCGGGGCCGGTTTGCCAGATGACTGCGCAGCAGGTTCTCTTCCTCTACAGGCGAGTAGTGATAATTACCGATCACCACTTCCAGGCCACGAGGGCGCAAGACGGTTTGTATGGCTTCGAGCGTTTCGATGAACAGCTGGTTAGACAACGAAGGCACCAGCACTACCACCGACTGACTGTGCGAGGACGCCAGCGCACGCGCAGCAGGGTTGGCGACATAGCCTAGACTCTGCGCAGCCGCCCGCACTTTCTCAACCAGCTCTGGCGCCACGGTCGCTATGCCACGCAAGGCTCTTGAGGCCGTGATAGGAGAGACTGCGGCGAGCCTGGCGACTTCATTGAGAGTGGGACGACCGGTGGAGCGGGAACCAATACGTGTCATGCATTGCCAACTACTGGAAGGAAAAGTCGCAGGGGTTGCGATTGTCCGGGATGGGCTCTAAGGTAGCGCTATCTCACGGAGGCCCGCAACTTTCCTCGATCCTATTGGCGAGCGGGAGTGCTGCATCTCATGGACAGCGAGATACCCATAACAATGACTACACCCGGAAAACAGTCTTGCCGGACTTGCACACCATCTGGCAAAGATAGCGCTGTCTTCGGGACGAGGTTTTTATGACTACTGCTCCAAATGCTATATCCGCCGTCGTGGTAATGGGTGTGTCCGGTTGCGGCAAAAGTGCTGTCGGCGCTGAAATTGCCAAAAACAGCGGCGGCCGCCTGATCGAGGGCGATGCGTTTCATCCCCAAGCCAATATCGACAAGATGAGCGCTGGTCATCCTCTGAACGACGAAGACCGTGCTGGCTGGTTGACCCGCCTGGGCGAGGAAGTCGCGACCGCCGTGCGCAATGGCGAGAAACCGGTGCTGACCTGCTCCTCCCTCAAGCTCAGCTACCGCGACCGTCTGCGTGCCGCTGTGCCGGGCCTGGCCTTCGTATTTCTCGAGTTGACCCCAGAGCTGGCGGCCGATAGGTGCTCGCACCGACCAGGCCATTTCATGCCGGCCAGTCTGGTCGACAGCCAGTTCGCGACGCTTGAGCCGCCTTACGGCGAAGACCGCACGCTGGTCGTCGACGCCACCCAATCGATCGAATCCATCGGTGCCGAAGCGGCAACCTGGTGGCGTGCATCGCAAACTTCCACTGCCAACGCCCTCACCGGTTCCTGATCGACCCGGCGCGAGCGACCAAGACAGCGCTGTCTTTTTAGGTGCACTAGGAAGTGCGCGAAGCGCTGAGCAGTAGCTCCAAAAAAACAAAATACAACGGAGAGACACCCCATGTTCGGTATGACTCAAGACACGTATCTGCTGGTCGATGCGTTGGTGACCATCATTGGCCTTGTGCTTTTGATCACCAAGTTCAAAGTCCACCCTTTTATTGCGCTGACCATCGCCGCAGGTTTTCTCGGGTTGACCTCCGGTATGCCGGTAGACAAGGTCATGAAGTCGTTCCAGGACGGCTTCGGCGGCGTACTGGGTTTCGTCGGTATCATCCTCGGTCTGGGCACCATGCTCGGCAAGCTGATGGCTGACTCCGGCGGTGCCGACCAGATCGCCCAGACCCTGATCCGTCGCTTCGGCAAGGAGCGGGTTCACTGGGCCATGATGTTTTCGGCGTTCCTGGTGGGTATCCCGCTGTTCTTCGAAATCGGCTTTGTGCTGCTGATCCCGTTGGTGTTCATCGTCGCGCGCCGTAGCGGCGTGTCCATCGTCAAGATCGGTATCCCGCTGCTGGCCGGACTGTCGGCCGTTCACGGCCTGGTGCCTCCGCATCCGGGACCGCTGCTGGCCATCGGCATTTTCAATGCCGACATCGGCAAGACGATTTTCTACGGCCTGATCGTTGCCTTTCCTACGGCGATCATTGCTGGCCCGATCTTCGGCAAATGGATTTCCAAACGTATTCCCGGCAGTCCCAACAAGGCATTGATGGATCAGATTGCCAAGGAGTCCACCAACGAGAATCTGCCAAGCTTCGGCATCACGCTGCTGACCATCCTGTTGCCGGTGTTCTTGATGCTGTTGAAAACCTTCGCCGACGTCGCGTTGCCGAATGGCCATATCTTCCGCATCTGGATGGACTTCATCGGTCACCCGATTGCCGCCTTGCTGTTCGCTCTGCTGCTGGCGTTCTACACCTTCGGTTCGGCCCGAGGCTTCAGCCGTGAACAGATCATCAAGCTGCTCGACCAGAGCCTGGCGCCTGTAGCGGCCATCGTACTGATCGTCGGTGCCGGCGGCGGTTTCAAGCAAATGCTGGTAGACAGCGGTGTCGGCAACCTGATCGGGCATATGGCCGTTCAGGCGCAGATCTCGCCGATCCTCCTGGCGTGGCTGGTGGCTGCGGTGATTCGCGTGGCCACCGGTTCCGCAACGGTTGCGACCATCACCGGTGCCGGTATCGTTGCGCCAGTCGTAGCATTGGTGCCCGGCGTCAATCGCGAGCTACTGGTATTGGCCACCGGCGCAGGGTCGTTGATCCTGTCCCACGTGAACGACGCCGGTTTCTGGCTGGTGAAGCAGTACTTCAACATGACTGTGGTCGAAACCCTCAAAACCTGGACCGTGATGGAAACCATCCTGTCCGTGGTGGGCATTACCCTGATCATGCTGTTGTCGCTGGTGGTCTGATTCCCTGACCGCTGCCTGCGTGCCCACCCTCGCGGTGGGCACGTCATTTGTGGGGCGCACACCCTGCAGATATCCTCCCGACACCCTCAAACGGCTAGCCCGTCGCAATTCCCCCATAAGCTTTATCACTTTGCCTACACATAATTCCGAAGTCTCCTACAATCCTTTTGGGAGATCACGTACAGGCCGACTAATGAAAATTTCATCCCCGCTTGGCACGAGTTCTTTGCATTAAATGCGAAAGGAGTGTGCAATAGGCGCCGCCCCGGATCTGGCTATCAGACCCATAGCCAATATTTCCGGGGATTTGTTGCCGCAAACAGGCAAAATTCGTATGCCGCTTAGCCTCAGGTGCATCAGACTAATGACAAGAATAAGAACCTGGGGGAATTAAAATCGTGCCAATGACGTCATACTGATGAACGCATTTGGATGCACTCGGCAATCACCATCACCCAAAGGCTAACGCCAGCCTCCTGGTAGAGGCGCATCATGAGGCCATCAAGGAAAAGATTATGTTGATACTCACCCGTAAAGTCGGCGAAAGCATAAACATTGGTGACGACATCACCGTCACTATTCTGGGCGTGCAGGGCTCTCAGGTCCGGCTCGGCATCAACGCGCCCAAGAATGTTTCAGTGCACCGTGAAGAAATCTACAAACGTATTCAAGCCGAGATAGCGCCGGGCAAAGAGGCACAATGAACCAACCGGTTCATCTTCTTGGTAAGTAAGTCTGCTGCTCACTGGCAGCAGACAAAGATTGAACGGCGTACACCCAGACGCCGTTTTTTTGTGTGAACTTTGGATCCATCAAACCTCACTGCCGTTATCCCTTCGCTAACTACCGCCGTGGCGCTTTATTAAATAATCGCCATTACGACTCGTGATATCCCGCCCTCGCTGTTTGCCTGGTCGGTCGAAATGCGCGCACCGCAAACGCAAGCGGCCGGTATTGCGCAAAATACCGGCCGCCAGGAGAGGGAGGTCAGGGGCGCATCAACGTGAAGGCAGATGCTCGACAATTTTGTCTTTGGCGAGCAGACGCTTCTCCTTGAGCTTCTTCAGCTCGTCATCCGAGACATCGTTCGTTGATCCGTCCTCCACCTTGACGATATCGGCATCGATCGCTTCGTAGTCACTGACCAGCTTATTGAGTTGGGCATCCTGGCTGCGTTGCTTGCTCAGCTCATCTTTGGTGATACTCAAATCCGCGTACAAATCGTGCTTGACCGGCATGGTTCGCTGCTCCTCTGATTACTGATGTCCAGTTATTGAGGATCACGGGCAGATAAGGTTCGACATTTCTGCCAGAGGGCTTGGTAACGGGGCAGAAGAGCGAATTTTGACATGCACAATCCTGTTCAAAACGTTAGGGTGTGATCCGACATAATTCCAAATAATTTCAAGGATCGACCCATGACTTTATCCTTTGCCCGTTCCATTCTCGCAAGCGCTCTGACCCTGGGCCTGGCTTTCGGTTACGCCGCACCTTCCCTGGCCGAGCCAAACAAGCAAGTGCAGGCTGACGCTGAGCAGTCCAAGGCCGAAGCGCTCAAACTGCTGGAGCGGCTGGTCAACATCGACACAGGTTCGGGTTATGAACCTGGCCTGACACAGGTGCGCGACATCGTTGTGGATGAATTGAAGAAGCTCGGCGCGAGCATCGAAACCATTCCTAACACGGCGCCGGACAAAAGCAGTCATGTCGTCGCAACGCTCAAGGGGACTGGCAAAGCGAAAATCCTGCTGATGGCGCACATGGACACCGTGTTCAAGGAAGGCTCGGCTGCGGACCGTCCCTTCACCATCAAGGAGGGTCGTGCATATGGCCCTGGGGTGATGGACGACAAGGGCGGGATTGTTGTTGGTCTGTACGCGCTGAAAACGCTCAAGAACCTGAACTTCAAGGATTACGCTCAGATCACCTTTCTGCTCGACGCCAGTGAGGAAAGCGGCTCCATGGCCGCAACCGAGCTGATTCAGAAGGTCGCCAAACAGCACGACGTCACTCTGAACCTTGAGCCGGGTCGGCCCGCCGATGGCCTGGTAGTGTGGCGTAAGGGCAGTGCCAACGCCGTGGTGGAAGTAAAAGGCAAAGCCTCCCATGCCGGCGTTGCCCCGGAACTGGGCCGTAACGCCGCGATGGAAGCCGCGCACCAGATCCTGCAACTGGGCCAGCTGGGGGATCCGGAGAAAAAGACCACGATTAACTTCACGGTGATCAATGCCGGAGATCGCATCAATGTGATTCCGGACCAAGCCACCGCCAAGGCAGACGTGCGCGTAGCGGTGCCGGAAGAGTTCGACAGGATCGAAAAGGACCTGGCGCGCGTATCGGCTAACAAGCTGATACCCGAAACCGAAGTCACGACACGGCTGGAGCGGGGCCTGCCTCCCATGCCGCAAACCGCCGAATCGGACAAGCTGGTCGACATCGCTCAAGGCATCTACGGTGAAATCGGTCGCAAGCTGACCATCGAAGGCAGCGGCGGCGCAGCCGATGCCAGCCTCGCGGCCGGTGTTGGCGTGCCCACGCTCGACGGGTTTGGCATCGTGGGCGGCAACATTCACACCCCGGAGGAGTACGCCGAAGTGGACAGCGTTTCGCCGCGAATCTATCTGCTGACCCGAATGATCATGGAACTGGCAAAACCCAAAGGTTAAACGTCCCTGAGCGGTGGAAACGGGTGTCAGGGAAAGATCATGCCCGCCGTACGGCGGGTCTGGGCCGCCCTTGAACGCAAGGCCCAGGCCCTGCCTGCTTCGCTTCATGGCTGAAGTCTCAGGATGGAACCCCCGAGCACTGTTGCCCGTCCGCAAGCTTGCACGCAGCATCAAGGCTGAGCGTTGGCCAATACTGGCCAGAGGAACGGCCCAGGCTGCTCCTCACGGTTGCCAGACTGGTTATGGTTGGGATTGACCGAAGGAAGACTCATCTGCTGCAGCCGTCTGATCACCGCGTCAATCACAGCGCGACTGGCGTCATGGTGGAATTGCCAGACGCCATAAATGCGCCCGTCGAACGACGCCTCACTGCCCAGGCGCGGATCGACACCCAAACCGGCGCCAAGGCCAAACAGATGCAAGCCATAAAGTCGCTGCCCATTAACGTCCAGCGGGCAGCCGCAAGCGTCCGAGTCGACACCGCCCTTGACCTCCATCAGACGGATAGGGACACCCTGCGAGTCCTTCATCGCGGGCAATAGAGGCTGATAGCCGGTGCACTGCACTACAACTTCGGACTCGGCCAGCGCTTGACGAGCGCTTTGCAAATGCCCCTCCGGGCCCTGTCGGGTCTGGAGCAGCTGCACGCGGACCGCGGTTTTGCCAATGCGCCCGTTCGCCATTGCCTCGCGCCCGATATCGAGCGCGCGATATCGCAGCCCGCCGGAGCGGTTGACTCGCCCGGAGACCGGACAAATGTCTTTTAGCGGGTCGAAGGCGTAACCCGCAGCGACTGCAGCCTGCGCTGTCTCGTAAAAAAGTCGGATCGGCGAGCGGTGTATCAGCGTCACTTCGCGCAGACCGGCGAACTCCAGCGCGTCGGCAAGGTTTTCAAGCACGGAGAACGCGCTATGAGAACCTCCCACCACACTGACCCGGCCCTCACGCGCCAACGTGGCCGCAAAATAGTCGCGCAACTGCACGCCGTTCATGCGCAATAACGCATCCGCACTCAGCACTTTGGTGCAAGGCGAAACAGCAAGGCCTTGATCGGCAAGACTGTCAAGAAGATGCTGGGGGTCCTGCCTGCCTCCCAGATTCAAAACCAGCGCACGGCAGCGGATGCGTCGGGAACGCCCTTCGGACTCGACCCAGACATGATACTCATCGTCCAGCTTCACGATTTCGGTGATGGTGGCGCGAGTCCAGAGCTTCACACCGTAGTGTTTAACAACGAAGTCTAGGACCAGGATCGATGCCTCACTCAACAACTCGGCAACATCTGCCAGCTGCGGCGCGTTTTGCGCCTGACGCCGAATGCGCCAGTACGCGGGTGAGCGCTCAAGCGGTTCGAACACGTTGCGCAATGCCGGATCGCGCAGACAGTCCAGGAACACATCACCTACCGAGTTTGCCGTGACCCGGTAATCTCCCAACCGACCCGTTCCAGGACGAGGACTGGCATCGACAATAACCAGACCCCGCCGGGCCAGTTCAGGCATCGAGCCACATTTTAACGCGTTAAAGAGCAGCCCCATGCCAGCCGGTCCGGCGCCCGCTATAACGCAGCCGCACACGCTTTCCAGATATTCTCCATGCATAACGTTGACTCCGAACTTAATCGATGCGTTGAGCAAACCTCGGGGGAGTGCTGAATAACAGCCACTCCTGACCGCTCGTGCTGATGTCACTTCCTTTTTATTGATCTGGATATTTACAATGAAATCAGATCTTAAAACAGTCTGATACACGGTATAAACAAGCGTAGAGGCACCTATTTAAAGAGCCCTGCTGCTGACACAGCCTCTATTATTTTATGAACATATGACTTGATCAAAAAAACCAGCACCTTTCACATCATTTTATCTCTCCGAAATCAGCGAGTTGGCACATATACCGGTGATTATTTTATAATACATGCCGACACTTGTAACGACACTATTTGCGTAAACGAAGCGAAAGAAAGTTACTTAGACAGGCAAAGCAACTGCACAGTGACAACCTAATACGCACTTACATAGTTTCAAAAAAGCTCACACCTGTCAAACATCCGCTAAATTGTTAAAATGAAAAAATCAGCATGTAAACTATTGATTATATTGAACTTGCATTTTTTGACGCCAGCTTTTCGTTACAGCGCGTCGGCGTCATGCGAATTTAAAATCGAAGAAAAACGGGTAATTGTTGTCCTCACCTATACGCCAACAAGGACGACCGCAATAACTGGAGGTGATAGTTGACTTCTTGCGTGTCCTGACGTTATGGATTGGAGGCTGTAACGGGAATGGCCAATAACATTGTTGATGGGTAGAACAGTTGGCTGGCGCGGGGCTGTCAAAAAAGTCGATGCACAGTCAGCCATAAGCCAGCTTCACAGCCGATAGACGGTCGCACCCTCTGGCGAAAAAAAAGAACTATTTCAAGACGATCCGGCTCCATTGTCGGGCTTATGCTTGCCTTTGAACAGACAGAGAGGTCGCTACCATGAATGCTGAGAAAAACCTTCGGTCCAGCATTGCCGAAATCGATTATTCGCGTGACACACTGTTCGGTCCCATTCCCATGCAGGCGACTTGTCGAGTAAGGCTCGCCACTATCGAACACGACGGTCATACCCTTCGCGAACTGACGATTATTGGTGACGTGCCCGACTACCTTTCCAAGTCATCCATCATACGGATCGCACTGGATGGCAGGATCGAAGCGGGCCCGGTACTGGACCATTACGCAACCCGGGACAGCGGCAAGGAGGAATTTAGACTGGTGTTCGAGAACGAGCATCGGCGGCGGATACATTGATCGCGAGGGGGGCTGCGATATTCGGGCAGGATCGGGCAGTCAGCGGGGCTGGATAATGGGACGCAGACCGGAATGAGCATCGGCATGCAGGTCTGCGCCATGAAGCACCAACACGTGATTGGTAGGCCCCTGCCGTTCAGCATCAACACCTTCTACCGGTGAAAAACCTTCAGCTTTCAGTTCTTCCTGCTGGCGATAATGCAAACCCTCCAGCCTGGGTGCGGTATCCAGAACCGGATCGCTCGGCAAAAGACGCTGTCGCTCCAGTGCTGTCATGGGCGGTTGAAAAGCCGCATTGCGAGCCTCTAGCCGGTGCAGCATGACCAGAATGGCTGCCACGCATACCAACGCCACGACTAACAACAAAGAGACGCCCAGCATCACCTTGCGCCGGCGCGGCATCCGTTTGAATTTTGCACCCTGTGAAAATCCCCAGGCGCGCTCGGGCTGGTTCTCTTCCATGCATTCCCCTTGAAATCGAAATCCGCGTTTTACGCGGCACTAAGATAAAAGGTAAACGAGTGCTTTGCCACAGCCTTTTTCTGTCTCGTGCATGCAAGAGACTCGACTGCCGCCCCGGCGCTTAACCAGCGGCGCAAGGTCGCGATTTCAGAAGCGGGTGTGTCAACGTTTCAGTGGGCAACGCCATTCTCTCGGAATACGGCTCGCGCGCGTGAGGATCAAGACGTGGACAGTGGTCATGAATGCTTGCGCAAGCCAATGATTAAGAATGTTAAAGGGGGAACCGCAGGTTTCCAGCTTTTGATAAAAACGCTATGAGTTCATTGATGAAAAACGCTCATAACACTACAGCATCATGAGCGTATGTATTAACGGCTATACGTTTTGCTCCGATGCTTAACTGGCCAATGCGTGCTGTGGCATCTGCTGCATCGCTTGCAGGTCAGCGCGCAGCTTTAGAATCAACTCACACAGCGCACGGCTGGTGTCCAGTTTATCGAGTTTGATACCTGTGGCCAACAGCTCAACGCGCTCGGTAACGGGGTCGATGACCTCGACTTTCATCGCACCGTCCATCACTGTGCAATTACAGCGCACAGGCAGAAATGCCTTTTCCACAATGCTGCGCAATTCAAGGTTCGAAAGAGTGCATGCAATCACCGCAGTATCCTCCTGAGGCAACCTCTGTCATCACACGCACAGTTTGTCGCCTGATTTTTATCAGTAGCTTCCATGAATAAAAGTAACTGTTTATTCGGGCCATTAACCTCAACGGTTGTAGCGCACAATTAAGTTATACGCTGCGCTTCCCTGCGAAGCAAACCTCACCCCTGTCGCCTTCTGGCGGAGTAATAGTTATGACGGCGACTTGAAAAAACGTTTCACCCCTCATAAAAATGGCAAACGCAGGTAAATTATCTGGAAGTACACAGAATCAGGCTTGTAAAAAGTAATTTCCAGGCCGTTTCACGCACCATTCTTTCGTCGGCTGCCGCGCTGTAACCGACGAATGACATGAGTGGCGCTTCAGGCGTGAGGCAGGCGCAGATGGATCAGGGCGACCCGATTGCCACGCTTGTCCTGACGTTCTTCGATAGCGAAGGGCTTGAAGCCCAGCTTGGGATAGAAAAGCAGCCCAGGCACGTTATGGTTGAAGCACGAAGCTGTTAGTTCCTGAGCCTCATGCTTGCCAAAAGCCAGCTCCATCATGCAACCGATCATGTAACGGCCTACCCCCTTGGAGCGAGCATACGGGGCAATAATGACATTGCCCATGGAGCAGCGACCGCGAAAGTCATAACGAGAAAAATTGGCAAATCCCACCACTTCGCCATTCAACTCAATCACCGTGTTGTCCGAACGCTGTTCGATGGAGTTGCTTAACTGAGCAGGCGTAAGCGGGAAGACCGCCTTGGGGAACATATAGAAAAGCTCGTCAACACTCTGCGGCATATCGCAGATCGCAGGGATGTCTTTCTCTTCCAGGGGACGGTGCAGGAACATAACGAAAATACCTCTCGAAGAAACCGATACAGGGCGCAATTCACTGCGCAACCTCAAGTCCAGCACTGACGTGTAGGCACCACTGCTTGCGGGCTTACCCTCTAACGGGTGATAGCTCCCTCAGTGCCGTGCAGCTCTGATCCTATCGGACAATTTTCTGAAGGGAATGTGCCCGAGTGTTTCATTAACATTCATCGGCACACGAAAAGCGCGCCGCAACCCTATGATCAGGCTGAACTTATCCTGACCGGGCAGAACGCCCGTGCAAAGCGGACCATTCATGCAATTTGCATGAATAGAGGATCTTTAGGCATTTATAACCCCTTGATTTTAAATGTTTTTTTAATTTTTCATTGCTGGCATAACGAGTGCATTATCTACAGCGATGTCACAACACCATTCGCACGGAGCAGCACAACAATGAATGTCACCCCCGATTCCTATTCTGCCGCAGTAGAAGAACCCTCCAATGTCTCAGGTGTTTCCTGGGGCGCAATTTTCGCCGGTGCCGCAGGCGCCGCAGCCCTCTCCCTGATTCTGATCCTTCTGGGCTCGGGCTTGGGTTTCTCGGCGATGTCGCCGTGGGCCAATGAAGGCGCCAGCGCAAAAACCATCGGTGTGACTACCGTTGTCTGGTTGGCGCTGACCCAAATCATCGCTTCCGGCCTGGGTGGTTACATTGCCGGTCGGCTTCGCGTGAAATGGTCGAACATGCATGGCGATGAAGTGTACTTTCGCGACACGGCGCACGGCTTCCTTTCATGGGCAGTAGCAACGCTGGTTGCTGCTGTGCTGGTCGTCGGTTCGGTAAGCGGCGTCGTGGGTAGCGGCGTGAAGGCCGGCGCAACCGCCGTAGCAGGCGTAGCCGGTACGGCTACTGTTGCTGCCGGTTCTGCGGCGAAGAATACCAGCCGCGACCAATACGGCTACTTTGTAGACACCCTGTTCCGTGACGACCGCCCTGCTGCCGTCAATGATGACGCAGCACGTGGCGTCGTAGTGCGTATCTTCACCAAGACCCTGGCCAACGATGGCCAACTGGCTGCCGAAGACCGCACCTACCTTGCCCAATTGGTCGCCCAGCGTACCAATCTGAGCCAGGCCGATGCCCAGGCCCGTGTTGATCAGGTCTATGGTCAGGCCAAACAAGCAGTTGCAGATGCCAAGCTCAAAGCTCAACAAGCGGCTGACGCTGCTGCCAAGTATGCCGCGATGACAGCACTGTGGACCTTCGTTTCCCTGCTGTGCGGTGCATTCGCTGCGAGCCTGGCCGCAATCTGGGGTGGCCGTCGTCGTGATGCTGTGACCTACGTTGAAACCCGTGCCTACACCACTAATTCAAACATTCGCTGATCAAGGAGAAAGACTATGCGCTCACTACTTCTGTGGTTCCTGGGTATCCCAATCCCGATCATCATCCTGATCGCCCTGTTCGTGCACTAACAGCGTCGTAGACAATCCGCGCAGCGCCTTTGAACCAAGGCCTGCGCGGATTTTTTTTGCGTGCCAAAACGTCCAGCCCGGTAAGACACTCGATTCGTATCGTCAGATCCCGCTGAACCAGTTGTAGCCCTGGTCTTCCCAATAGCCGCCCGGATAGTCGTTGGTTACGAAGATCTCGACGATATGCTTGGGGTTCTTGAAGCCCAACTTGGTCGGAACCCTGACCCGCAGCGGATAACCAAAGTCCGGGGGCAATGCCACTTCACCGAAGTCCAGCGCCAACAGGGTTTGCGGGTGCAAAGCGGTGGGCATGTCCAGGCTTGAGTAATACCGGTCGGCGCATTTGAAGCCCACGAATTTTGCTGTGGTGTCCGCACCTACATGCTCAAGAAAGGTCTTCAGCGGTACCCCGCCCCATTGCCCTATCGCGCTCCAGCCTTCGACGCAGATCAAACGGGTGATATCACTGCGTTGCGGCAACTCGCGCAAGCCTTCAAGACTCCACGCACCCTTGTCACGCACCAGCCCCGAGACGCCAAGTTTCCAGTCGGCAACGTCCAGATCCGGGATGTCATCCTCGCTGTAGAACGCATTGAACGGAAATGGGTTTCGGATTTGCGCTTTGCTGAACGTAGGTGCCAGTTTCTGACCGCTGAACAGCCACGCCTGGACCCTGTCATTCCAGCGCGACATGCTCCACAGCACCTTGTCCACCTGATCGCCATCCTGCAGGTTGCAGCCACTGAGCATGGCCATGGCGCCAACGGTCAAGCCGCCCTTGAGAAAGTGGCGACGCTGAAGGCTTTCCAGCTGCGTTTGTTGGGCAGGCTCCAGCCTGACGCGCGCGATGGCGCGTTTTTTCGGTTCAATCATGTTCGACCTTCCCGTCATCTACCGTTCTAACCCCGCCCGCAATCATCGGCAGCAGGGTTTTGGGTACCAGCAACACCAGTACCAAATGCACTACGGTGAATGCGCCGATCGCCGCCATGGCGCCAAAGTGCACAAAGCGCGCGAAGTCATAACCGCCAAGAAGGGCGGTCAATTCTTGTAATTGAACCGGCTTCCAGATCGCCAGCCCTGAAACCACGATCAGCACCCCAGCCGCCAGTACCAGCCAGTACATCAAGCGCTGCACGGCGTTGTAGACACCCTTTTCGTGTTTGAGACCAAAGCGCAACGCATCAAGCAGATCGCGTTTGACGGTATTCGCAGTCACCGGCAGAAAGTCACGCTTGAAGTGCCGACTGAAGACCCCGTACAGCACGTAGATAAGGCCGTTGATTACCAGCAGCCACATCACCGCAAAGTGCCAGGCCAGCACCCCACCGAGCCAGCCGCCCAGAGTGAAATCCCGAGGGAAGGAAAAACGGAACAGCGGGGAAGCGTTGTAGATGCCCCAGCCGCTCATGAACATGCAGACCATGCCAAAAGCATTGACCCAATGCGTCAGGCGGATGGGCCAAGGGTGGACTCTGATTTTTTTCATGGAATTCCTCCGGCCGCAAACCTGTGGGCGCAAATGCATTCGCGAAAAACCCTACAGTCGATAGAGATGTATCGTCTGTACCGGCTTTTCGCGACCGCATCCGCTCCCACAGAAGTGCGCCAACCGTCCATTCAACGGTGATTCAAATGAACGGTTACATCGGCGGCTGGAAGCCATCCTTGCCGACGGCTACACCGCGCGCGGTTTTGCCATCTTCAGCGGGGAAAACCACGATCTTGGCCCCTTTGACCAGTTCATCGACCTTGCCTGCCTGCACATAAGCGATCGGCACATCGTCCGGCACCACCAGCTGCTTCTCGCCACCCTTATAGCTCACGCTCAAGGTACGGCCATTGGCCTTGGTCAATTTGCCCACGGTGCCATTGGTCATGGTGCCGGTGCTGCCGTCAGCGTTCTGCCAACCATAGTGCCCTTCGCCACTGCCCTTCAGGCTCGCTTCAAACACAGTCACTTCCAGTGCTTTGAGCGTGCCGTCGGCCTGAGGAGTCGCTGCAGAGCCAATGAAACTGTCGGATTTGATCGACTCCACGTCGGTCTTCGACACCAGACGCACGCCGGTCTTGTCGGTCAGGCCAATGCTTTGATGCACGCCCGCGCGGGTGGTGAAATTCAGGGTGTTGCTGTCGACGCTGTCGACCGTGCCGCGCAGTGGCTTGATCAGCGGCATGTCGGCAGCAGATACCATCACTGCCGCACTGAGTGCGAGCAAGCCGAAGGTGGCGGACAGTGCAGTCTTCATTTTCATCGTGACGCTCCTTGAGGGCAGATATGCGCAATGGAGATTGCGCATTGAATGACTACCATACTCTTCCCGCGACCGGCACCGGACAGTGACCGGACGATGACATTTTTGTCATCCGTGGCGCAGTGCTCATCCCGATCTATCAATGACAAAAATGTAACCGTGCGCGCGCTGGCGGTTGGTTACACTGCGCAATCGACGTGCTGACCCGTCGTTCCCTGCCTGCCTTGAACCGCCACTACCTGATACGGCGTCCGGCGACGCCTCCCATGACGTCAAGCGAGCCTCATTCACGATGCACATCCTGTTGATCGAAGACGATACCAAAACTGGCGAATACCTGAAGAAAGGTCTCAGCGAGTCCGGCTACAAGGTCGACTGGGCCCGGCATGGCGCCGATGGGCTGCACATGGCATTGGAGCAGCGCTACGACCTGCTGGTGCTGGATGTGATGTTACCGGGCGTGGATGGCTGGCAAATCATCGGGATCCTGCGCGCAAAGCAGGACGTGCCAGTGCTGTTCCTCACCGCACGCGATCAATTGCAGGACCGGATTCGCGGACTGGAGTTGGGCGCCGACGACTATCTGGTCAAGCCGTTTTCCTTCACCGAACTGCTGCTGCGCATCCGTACCATTCTGCGGCGCGGCGTGGTCCGCGAAGCCGACCACTTTCATTTGGCCGATCTCGAACTGGACCTGCTGCGACGTCGGGTGACCCGGCAACAGCAGGTCATCACCCTGACCAACAAGGAGTTCGCACTGCTGCATTTATTGCTGCGCCGTGAAGGCGACGTGCTGTCCAGGGCGCAAATCGCTTCGGAAGTCTGGGACATGAATTTCGACAGCGACACCAACGTGGTCGACGTGGCGATCAAGCGCCTGCGCAGCAAAATCGATATGCCCTACCCCGTCAAACTGATCCATACCGTGCGCGGCATCGGATATGTCTGCGAGGTACGGCCATGCGAGCTCGACGCCAACCCTCTCTGACGCTGCGCTCGACCCTGGCGTTCGCAGTCGTTGCCATGCTCGCCGTTGCCAGCGCCGGCATGTACCTGTACGAAAGCATGAAGGCCGCGGTCATGACCCGCAGCGATCATGCCGTGCTGGCGCGCCTTGATCACTTTCGCAAACTATTGCAATACGACCTGACCCTCGACACGCTGCAAAGCAGTCCTCAACTGTTCGAGAACATGCTCGATAGCGAGGACGACATTTTCGTCATCGCAGAACCCGGCAAAGCCCCGGTGATCATGGTCAATCCGCGCCACGCGGCGCTGCCGCAAACGCCGATAGTCAAGGTCGATCAACCGTTGAGTGCCGCCGATCTTCGCAGTGGGTGGGTCAACCCGGATGTGCCGATGCGCGCTGCCACGGTAGAAGCGCTGTCCGGCGGCAGACTCGTGCACCTGACCGCAGCCCACCTGGCGGTCAAGGAAATGGCCACGCTGGCAAGCTTTCGCAATCGAATCCTGTTTTCCATCGCCTTGGCGTTCGCCCTCACCGCCGGGCTGGGTTATCTGCTGCTGCGTAGGGGCCTGCGCCCATTGCGCCGCATGGCCGAGCACGCCGCTGCCATCACTCCGGCGCGGCTCGACAGCCGCATGGACAGTCGCGACACACCGGTCGAACTTCAGCAGTTGAGCAACGCCTACAACGGCATGCTCGACCGGCTGGCCGACGGTTATCAGCGCCTGACGCAGTTTTCTGCCGATCTGGCCCATGAGATTCGCACGCCGGTAGGTTCGTTGATGGGCCATTGTCAGGTAGCGCTTAGACAACCGCGCACCGCCGATGAGTACCAATCGCTGCTGGCGTCGAACCTTGAAGAGCTTGAGCGAATCTCGCGAATGGTCGAAAGCATCCTCTTCCTTGCCCGGGCCGATGATGCCCAGGCGGCGTTGAATATTCAGGCGCTGGACCTAGCCGAAGAACTGCAACGCGTGACGGGTTATTTCGAAGGCCTGGCCGAAGAGCGGCAGATGACGCTGCATGTCTCAGGAGAGGGACAGTTGAAAGCCGACCCGCTGCTGCTGCGCCGGGCCCTGAGCAATCTGGTCGCCAATGCGATTCGGTACGCGGACGAAGGCAGCGGGATCGACATACGCGTGGCCTGGCGCGCCGAACATTGCCGCATCGAGGTAGAAAACCAGGGGCCAATCCTGAGCGAATCGGCCCTGGACAAATTGTTCGGCCGTTTCTACCGCGCCGACGCCTCACGCCATCAAAGCTCGGACTCCAACGGGCTGGGGCTGGCGATTGTCACAGCCATCATGCAACTGCACGGCGGCGAGGCGACAGTGGATCAACCGGCACCAGGGCGTATCTGTTTCGCCCTAGTGTTTTGAGCGCTGCAGCCAGCCCCAAGTCCGGCCCTTTTTAACTGATAACGTGCAGCCCAAAATTCGCCGCTGCTTTCACGCCTGCTTTTCGTGGGAGATCTGCAGCTTGTAGAAGGTCGCCGCTCCGCCCTCCGATGTATACCCGGTGTTGTCCTGAACATAGACGCCAGCCTTGAAGTACAACTGCCGGGTGCTCCAGCTGGCGTCGAGTTTGGCGCTCCATTGCATGTCGTGAGCATCGACGGAAAGGTCACCGGCAGGCGTCAGGTGGATGACGTAACTGAAGCGTTCCTTGAGCAGCACGCCAGTGGCGATCTGAATCACCTGCGGTTCGGATGTTGGCGTGAGGCGAAATTTGCCAACGATGTTGCCGGTTTTGGTCTTGTCCTTGTACTGGTACTCGAGCTTGAACAGCGGCTCGGTGCTGCCGTAACAGTGGATCTGACCGATAACGATCTTGCCGGACGAGGGCACCTGATCGACGCTCAGCGCCGCGCGCAAATAATTGTCCGCCTGGCTGTACATCCAGTTGTGCGCGGTGCCATTGGCGTAGGTTTCCCGCAATTCCGTGCGGGGATAAATGGCGTTGTCTGTCTTTGACCCGGTCACTGGCGCCCAGAAGAACAATGTGTCTCCTGAACGGAAGTAGCCATCCTCATAACCGCTGGTCAGCGTCGGCGTACTAATGGTGACTGCGGGGGTACCCACAGGTTCGGAAAGATTCCAGGTCGCGAGGTCGATCATCATGCCGCTCTTGGGTGCGCGCTGCGCACCAGCAAAGGGGGTGTCTGGAACAGGCGTGTACACCGTGGTTCCTGTCGCCTTTGCTATCGGCTGAACCGGTTTTTCTTTAGCCCGCTCCGCAGTCAAGAAACCGTCGAAATCGATTAAATTCGAGCAGCGATATCATCTGGGCATTACCTGTTTTATCCCAGCCAAGCTTTAGGCCGATAGCCAACACCCGGAAATGGCGGGACACACGCCTTTTACTTGACGTCATTTTTTTGAACAGGCAAGAGAGAAAATAGAAGTAAAGGTTCAAGCTTAAAAATATTTACAGACAGACGGTCGTTATATCGCTTTCTTCCTCGCCATCAAGGGCAATTTGTCCTAAAGGATCCTTAGGTACTTTTTGTAATTTTCATTTGACGAAATTAGATTGTTACAGGATATTAATAGTTAGCATCCTAATAGTACGGCGACTAATCATTCACCGCCTAATCAAAATTCTTTGTCGATTACCAGTGGCACCTTCATGACCCTAGATTCACTACAAATGCACATCACCGGCGGCGTGGTCGCAGCCTCTCGCCAATGGCGCCGCGTGTGTCAGACCACGTTGATGAACTATGGGGTGTCCGAGGCCTGCGCAGGGCCGTTGCTGATGATCGCCAGATTGGGTGAAGGCGTACGCCAGGTGACCGTTGCACAAGCATGCGGGCTGGAAAGCCCGTCACTGGTGCGCCTGCTCGATCAACTGGGCAAGGCCAATCTGGTGCAACGCACCGAAGACCCTACCGACCGCAGAGCCAAGGCCCTGAGCCTGACTGATGAAGGTCGCACGCTTGCAGATTCTATTGAAGAAGAACTAATTCGCCTGCGTCGCGATGTGTTCAGCGACCTCAATGCCGCGGATCTCGAAGCCGCCCTGCGCGTGTTCAAGGCGTTCGCCAAAGCCAGCCCGATGGGGCCGGAGCTGTCATTTTGAAAGACATGTTCCAGGGTTTCTTTCAAGGCGTGCCGCCTTCTCGAGATTGGTTCTACGGCGTGCGCACTTTTGCCGCGTCGATGCTTGCGTTGTATCTCGCGCTGATCTTCGAACTGCCCCGCCCCTACTGGGCGATGGCGACCGTTTACATCGTTTCCAGCCCTTTTGTAGCACCCACTAGTTCCAAGGCGCTGTACCGCGCGGCGGGGACCTTCCTCGGCGCTGCGGCATCGGTGGTGCTGGTGCCGATGTTTGTGCAGACGCCCTTGCTGCTGGCGGTGGTGATTGCCCTGTGGACCGGTACCCTGTTGTTTCTGTCATTGCACCTGCGCACGGCCAACAGTTACGCGCTGATGCTGGCGGGCTACACCATGCCGCTGATTTCTTTCCCGGTGGTGGACAATCCTCAGGCGGTGTTCGACATCGCCGTGTCGCGGACCGAAGAAATCCTCCTCGGCATCGTCTGCGCCGCCGTGGTCGGTGCAATGTTCTGGCCGCGCCGCCTGGCACCGGTGCTGGTCGACTCCATGGGCAAATGGTTCAAGGATGCCTCGACCTACAGCGACCTGTTTCTTGCCCGCGCGGCCTCGCCGGAAGCCGTCGGCGCCCTGCGCACGGCCATGGTCGGCACCTTCAACAGTCTGGAACTGATGATCGGCCAGCTGCCTTACGAGGGCACTCACCGCCAGACCGTGCGCAATGCCAAGGAACTGCGCGGGCGCATGATTCATCTGCTGCCGGTCATCGATGCGCTGGACGATGCACTCTGGGCATTGGAGCGCCGAACCCCGGAACTGGTGGCCGATCTTGCGCCGTTGATCCTCGAATGCCGCGATTGGGTTGAAAACGCCCCGCAAGGCGCGCCGATCGAATACTGGCAAGCCCTGCACAACGAACTGGAGCGCTTGCAGCCGACACCGGCGCAGCTGGATGACCGTCGCCAACTGCTGTTGTCCAACGCGCTGTATCGTCTGCGCGAATGGATCGACCTGTGGCAGGACTGCCGCAGTCTGCAGTTCGCTATCCAGACCGATGACCACCGCCCCTGGCGCGCGGTTTACCGCCACTGGCGTCTGGGGCGTCTGTCCCCGTTTCTCGACAAAGGCATGATGCTGTATTCGGTGGCCACATCGGTCAGCGCGATCATTGTTGCCTCGGCCCTGTGGATTTTGCTGGGCTGGCAGGACGGTGCCAGCGCCGTAGCGCTGGCGGCGGTATCATGCAGCTTCTTTGCCGCGATGGACGATCCGGCGCCGCAGATCTACCGTTTCTTTTTCTGGACCATGCTGTCGGTGGTATTCGCCAGCCTTTATTTATTCGTGGTATTGCCGAACCTGCATGACTTCCCGATGCTGGTGCTCGCATTCGCCGTGCCGTTCATCTGTGTCGGCACCCTGACCGTGCAGCCGCGCTTCTACCTGGGCACCCTGCTGACCATCGTCAACACCTCGTCCTTCATCAGTATCCAGAGCGCTTACGACGCCGACTTTCTCAACTTCGTGAACGCCAACCTCGCCGGCCCCACGGGTCTGGCGTTCGCCTTCGTCTGGACCCTGATCGTGCGGCCATTCGGTACAGAAGTGGCAGCCAAACGCCTGACCCGGTTCGGCTGGCGCGACATCGTTGCGTTGAGTGAGGAAGCCACCCTGGCCGAACACCGGCATATGGGCGTGCGCATGCTTGACCGGCTGATGCAGCACCTGCCGCGCCTGGCAATCACCGCACAGGACACCAACATCGCCCTGCGCGAAGTGCGCGTGGCGCTGAACATGCTCGACCTGCTGGCGTACATGCCGCGGGTGCATGAGGTGCCGCGCCAGTTGCTGCGTCAGGTCGCGACCGAAGTCGGCAATTATTTCCGCGCCTGCCTCAAAACCCGTGAGCGTTTACCTGCGCCCAAAGGTCTGTTGATGACCATGGATCGCGCGCGCCGCTCGCTGACCTTTGACTGGATGGGCGATGACGAATCGCGTCTGCATCTGTTGCATGCCCTGAGCGGCCTGCGTCTGGCACTTCTGCCGGGTGTGGAAATCGTTGATGCTCTCGCCGAGCAAGAAGAGCAACCGCCGTATGGCATCGATGGAGCACCCTTGTGATCGGTGATCTGGATATTGGCGGGATTTTCCTGCCGACCTTTCTGGTGCTGATGGGCATCACCTATGTGGTCTTTCTGGTGGTTCACGCCGTGTTGTTGCGTGTCCACTTCTACCGCCTGGTCTGGCACCGGGCTTTGTTCAACGTCGGTCTATACGCTTTGCTGCTCGGCGTCGTGGATACACTCAGTCGATACCTGATGAAATGAAGAAACCTCTACTGACTCTGGGCCGCGTGGTCCTGACATTGCTGGTCATCACCCTCGCCGCCTTTGTCGTCTGGCGCATGGTGATGTATTACATGTACGCCCCCTGGACCCGCGACGGTCATATCCGTGCCGACGTGATCCAGATTGCCCCGGACGTCTCTGGCCTGATCGAACAGGTTTCGGTCAGCGACAACCAGGCGATCACCAAGGGGCAGGTGCTGTTCACCATCGACCAGGACCGCTTCCGTCTGGCCTTGCGCCAGGCGCAGGCCACCGTGGCCGAGCGCAAGGAAACCTGGCAACAGGCCCAACGCGAAAACAAGCGAAACCGTGGCCTGAGCGATCTGGTCGCCCGCGAACAGCTGGAAGAAAGCCAGTCCAAAGAAGCCCGCGCGCTCTCTGCATTGAACGAATCGCAAGTGGCGGTAGACGCCGCTCAGCTGAACCTTGATCGGTCGGTGATCCGCAGCCCTGTCGATGGATACCTCAACGACCGTGCCCCGCGCACGCACGAGTTCGTCAGTGCCGGACACCCGGTGCTGTCGGTGGTAGACAGCGCCTCGTACCACATCGACGGTTATTTCGAAGAAACCAAGCTGGACGGCATTCACATCGGCTCACCGGTGGACATCCGCGTGATCGGCGATAACGCAAGGCTGCGCGGCCATGTGGTGAGCATCGTCGCCGGTATCGAAGACCGTGACCGCAGCAGCGGCTCTAACCTGCTGCCCAACGTCAACCCGGCGTTCAGCTGGGTGCGCCTGGCGCAACGGATCCCGGTGCGTATCGCCTTCGACGAAGTGCCGATGGACTTCCGCATGATTGCCGGGCGGACCGCGACCGTGTCGGTCATCGATGACGGCATTGCCGACAAGCATCCCGCCACCCCCACTGACACGGGAGCCGCGCGATGAAACCCGGCGTGCGCATCCTGACCGCAGGTCTGGGCTTGCTCCTTTCGGCCTGCACCGTGGTCGGGCCGGATTACAAACTGCCCAAGGACGCTGAGGTCAATCGTCCCGATTTGCAGCGCGAGTTGGCGGGGTCATCGACCAATGTCGTCTCGGCGCCGGTACCGGCCGATTGGTGGCGCTTGTACAACGACCCCAGGCTGGATGCGCTGGTGCAACAGGCTCTGGCTTCCAGCGCCGATCTGCGCGTGGCCGCCGCCAATCTGCAGCGGGCGCGCTTTCAGACCGACGAAGCCGAGGCAGCGGGTGGTTTCAGCGGCAATGCCAAAGCGGGCGCACAACGGTTGCAGGAAGCCGGACAGGCGTACCTGCTGCCGGAAAAAGTACCCGTGGCCAATGTCGGTGATGCAAGCCTGAGCACGTCGTATCAGTTCGACCTGTTCGGCGTACTTCAGCGCGGGATCGAGGCGGCAGAAGCCAGCGCCGATGCGGCCCAGGCTGCAGCCGACACCGCGCGGATCACGCTGGTGGCCGATGTCGTGCGTTCCTATACGCAAATCTGCGCGGCTAACGAAGAGCGCAATATCGCCCTGCACTCGCTGAATCTGCAGCAACAAAGCCTGAACCTGACCCAGCGCCTGCGTGATGCCGGTCGAGGCGACGAAACCCAGGTCACGCGTTCACAGACGCAGTACAAAACCCTGCGTGCTGACCTGCCGCGCTACGAGGCCGCACAAAAATCCGGTCTGTATCGCCTGTCGATGCTGCTGGCCAGGCCACTGGAGCAGTTGCCCAAGGACGTGGCCGATTGCGCCGAGCTGCCACACATCGCTCAGGTCATGCCGGTGGGCGATGGCGCCGCATTGCTCAAGCGCAGGCCTGATGTGCGTCAGGCCGAACGTCGTCTGGCCATGTCCAGCGCCGGGATCGGGGTGGCCACCGGCGAGTTGTACCCTGACATCAGCATCGGCGCCACCGTCGGCACCGTGGGTATCCTCAAGGAACTCGGCGAGCCTTCGACCAACCGCTGGGGGTTTGGCGGCGTGATCAACTGGACCATCCCGTCCAACGGTGCTCGTGCCCGGATTCGCATGGCCGAAGCCTCGAATCAGGCAGCACTGGCGCATTTCGACGGCGTGGTGCTCAACGCCATCCGCGAAGCGCAGACCGGACTCTCGCAGTACACCGCCCTGCTGGAACGCCGTGACGCACTGGTAGATACCGAGTCATCAGCCAGGCAGGCCGCTGACCAGACCCACCGTTTCTTCATGGCCGGCCGCGAATCCTTCCTCGCCGACCTGCAGGCCACCCGTACCTACACCGACGTGACCGCGCAACTGGCGGCGGCCAATACTCAAGTGGCAATGGGGCAGATCGATCTGTTCCTGGCGCTGGGTGGGGGTTGGGAGAATGCGCGGGCGGCGCAGGCAGCTGCACAGTCTCAAGCTGCCGCAGGACAGCCGAGCGAACAGTAATTGCAAAGGGGCAAAGACTTCTGTGGGAGCTTGATCACGAACAGGACGGTACTGCCCCTGCCCCTCAAGCGGGGTGAAACATGGCATTCGTGAGCAGACTAACGCCCACAGCACTTCTGGGGCGCTAGTCAGATCCAGGGCCTGTCATCATTGACGAGAGCAAGCTCACTCTCACATCAGACCTACGCCAGCCTCACTGCGCTTGAAACTTGAGGCTCAACGCTCACCACTGCCGATTAATGGAACCCCTGTCCGCCTGCATTGCCTGACCTCTCTATACACCCATCACCAGGAGGCATTCGATGCGCACTCTCCAACTGGCAGACAAAACCGTTCCCGTCATCGGTCAAGGCACCTGGCGTATGGGGGAGGACCGTCACCGGCGTCAGGACGAAGTGACTGCGCTGGAGTTGGGTATTGAGCTGGGCCTGAACCTGATCGACACCGCCGAAATGTACGGCGAAGGCGGCTCGGAAGAGGTGGTAGGCCAGGCTATCGCCGGCAAGCGTGACCAGGTGACCCTGGTGAGCAAGGTCTATCCGCACAACGCCAGCCGCAAAGGTATTCCGGCGGCCTGTGAGCGAAGCCTGCAACGGATGAAAACCGATTACATCGATCTTTATCTGCTGCACTGGCCGGGCTCGTATCCGCTGGAAGAAACCATTGAGGCGTTCGAGCGGCTGCGTGAGGGGGGCAAGATAGGCCGTTGGGGCGTGTCGAATTTCGACGTCGCGGACATGCTCGAATTGAAGGGCATCGATTCTGACAGTGCCTGTGCCACCAATCAGGTGCTCTATAACCCTGAAGAACGCGGCGTCGAATACGACCTGATGCCCTGGATGCAAACCGCCGACATGCCGCTCATGGCCTACTGCCCTATCGGTCAGGCCGGCAATCTGTTGATGAACCCGGCCATCCTCGAAGTCGCCGAGCGCCATGACGCCACCCCTGCACAGATCAGCCTGGCCTGGGTGCTGCGTCAGGACGGTGTGATCGCCATACCCAAAGCGGTCGATCCCCATCACCTTCGGCTGAATGCTGACGCCGCGAAGATCGAGCTGAGCATCGATGACGAACTGTTGATCGATACCTCATGGCCCGCGCCGTCGCGCAAGAAGCGTCTGGCGATGGTGTAAGAGACCTTAGAACAGCTGCTGCAAGAGCGCGCTGCCACGACGGTCTTTCGGTTGGTGCCAACTCCCAATGGCGCCCTCACTGCGGTATTCCTTGAATACCGCCTATCTGTTCCCGCAACAAATCCAATGCAGTGCTGACCTGCGTCGCATTTCTGTCACGTTTTGCAAAGATCATCTTCACCATCCCATTTCGAAAGGATTGTGAATCATGGCGACCCCGACACTGGCTCACGACTCCTCACGGCAACGCCCCGGACTGAGTGCCCAATTCGGTCGCAAACCCGGTCTCAGAACGATGGTTATTTTCTTCATCGTATTGGGGCTGGGCCTGCTTTATACGATCTTCAGTCTGAAACAGGATATGGACGAGCTGGGTACGGCTGTGGTGACCTGGACCCCGTTCCTGTTGCTCGGCGTCGCGTTATTGATCGCCCTGGGTTTTGAATTCGTTAACGGTTTCCATGACACCGCCAACGCCGTAGCCACCGTGATCTATACCCATTCCCTGCCACCGAATATCGCAGTGGTCTGGTCTGGGGCCTTCAATTTTCTGGGCGTGCTGTTTTCCAGCGGAGCGGTGGCCTTCGGCATCATTGCGCTGTTGCCGGTCGAACTGATCCTGCAAGTCGGCTCGGCCGCCGGTTACGCGATGATCTTCGCCCTGCTGATCGCCGCGATCCTGTGGAACCTGGGCACCTGGTGGCTGGGGCTGCCTGCTTCGTCGTCGCACACCCTGATCGGCTCGATCATCGGTGTGGGGGTTGCCAATGCCTTGATGCATGGCCGCGCTGGCACCAGCGGAGTGGACTGGACACAGGCCACCAAGGTCGGTTATTCGCTGCTGCTGTCACCCTTGGTGGGCTTCACCTGCGCCGCGCTGTTACTCCTGGCCCTGCGCATGTTCGTGAAGAATCGTGTGCTGTACAAGGCACCTGAAGGCAATACCCCGCCACCTATCTGGATTCGTGGCCTGTTGATCGTGACCTGCACCGGCGTGTCCTTCGCGCACGGCTCCAACGATGGTCAGAAAGGCATGGGGCTGATCATGCTGATTCTGGTGGGCACCCTGCCCATGGCCTATGCCCTGAACCGCGCGATGCCAGCGGATCAATCGCTGCAGTTCGCGGCAGTTGCACAGGTCACCCAACAGGCATTGACCGAGGCTGCGCCCTTGCCCGCCCCTGCGGACTCGCGCTTGACGCTGTCCAATTACATCCGCGATAAACAGCCGACTGCTGAACTGATACCGGCCCTGGCGGTGATGGCCGGCAAGATCGGCGATCAGGTGGCCAGCTATGGCTCGCTGGCCAAAGTGCCTGCCGAAGCCACCGCCAACGTGCGCAACGACATGTACCTGACGTCCGAGGTCATTCGCCTGATGGATAAGCATAAGGTCGGGCACTTTGATGCCGATACCCAAGGCAAGCTGCAACTGTTCAACCAGCAGATCGACACCGCTACGCGCTTCATTCCACTGTGGGTGAAGATTGCCGTCGCCATTGCCCTAGGCCTGGGCACCCTGGTCGGCTGGAAACGCATTGTGGTGACCGTTGGCGAGAAGATCGGCAAAACTCACCTGACCTACGCCCAGGGCGCTTCGGCCGAGGTGGTGGCGATGCTGACCATTGGCGCGGCGGACATGTACGGCCTGCCGGTATCGACCACCCATGTGCTGTCGTCAGGCGTGGCGGGCAGCATGACTGCCAACGGCTCCGGCCTGCAGATGCGCACCTTGCGCAATCTGGCCCTGGCGTGGGGGCTGACCTTGCCAGCGGCGATCCTGCTATCGGGCGGCCTGTATTGGTTATTCTCCCGGATTTTCTGAGCAGCACTGCTTCCCCTTCTCTCCTTCCCAGGCGCTTCGGTGCCTGTCTTTTTACTTCGGCTCCCGTAAACCGCCCCGTTTAGACTCCGACAGACATTGTCATGCATTCACTGACTGACAGGCTGTGATTGCGGGCCAACGCGCTCATACACGCAGTCAGTGGGGCGCAACAATACCGCTGGTGCAGGACATACGTTTTCAAAGGTAAATACAGCCATATCTCCAATCGATCTAAAAATATGGGATTCAGTTCTTTTACGGCATAACCCACAACCTCTATAAATGGCGCACCTATTTCAAAAGCCACCGATGCTGCTCGAAGGATTTCTCATGGATGTTTTCTGGTTTCTACCGACCCACGGCGACGGCCACTTTCTGGGCACTGCCAAAGGTGCGCGTCCGGTCACGCTCAACTACCTCAAGCAGGTAGCGCAGGCTGCCGATGATCTGGGTTACCACGGCGTGTTGATTCCGACCGGTCGCTCCTGCGAAGACTCCTGGGTAATCGCTTCGGCACTGGTGCCGTTGACCGAGCGACTGCGTTATTTGGTAGCGATTCGTCCGGGCATCATCTCGCCGACCGTTTCCGCGCGCATGGCCGCTACGCTGGATCGCCTGTCCGGCGGGCGTCTGCTCATCAACGTCGTCACTGGCGGCGACCCTGATGAAAACCGTGGCGATGGCAGTTTCCTGGATCACAGCGAGCGCTACGAGGTCACCGATGAGTTCCTCAAGATCTGGCGCCGCGTGTTGCAAGGCGAAGCTGTGGACTTCGAAGGCAAACACCTGAAGGTGCAGAACGCCAAAGCGCTGTACCCGCCTATCCAGAAGCCCTACCCGCCGCTGTATTTCGGCGGTTCATCGGAGGCTGCTCACGAACTGGCGGCCGAACAGGTCGATGTGTACCTGACCTGGGGCGAACCACCCGCTGCTGTTGCCCAGAAGCTGGCTGATATCCGCGAACGCGCCGCGCGCAATGGTCGCACCGTCAAGTTCGGGATCCGCTTGCATGTGATCGTGCGTGAAACCAGCGAGCAGGCCTGGAAAGCCGCTGACAAGCTGATCGAGCACATCAGCGACGACACCATCGCCGCCGCGCAGAAATCCTTCTCGCGCTTTGACTCCGAAGGCCAGCGGCGTATGGCTGCGCTGCACGACGGTCGTCGTGACAATCTGGAAATCGCCCCGAACCTGTGGGCTGGTGTCGGGCTGGTGCGGGGCGGGGCGGGTACTGCGCTGGTCGGCAACCCGGAAGAAGTCGCTGCACGGATCAAGGAATATGCGGATCTGGGCATCGAAAGCTTCATCTTCTCCGGCTACCCGCATCTGGAGGAGGCCTACCGTTTTGCCGAACTGGTGTTCCCGCTGCTGCCTGAGCCCTATCGCAGCCTGGCCGGGCGCGGCATCACCAATCTGACCGGCCCGTTTGGCGAGATGATCGCCAATGATTTGCCGCCGCAGAAGTAATCACGATGACCCCACGGCCTGTGGGAGAGGTGTCGATCACTCCCACGCTCTGCTTGATCGTTCCCACGCTTGGCGCGGGAACGCATCCCCGGACGCGTTGCATCCACTGTCTGACGCAGAGCGTCATCGGCGGCATCCCCACGCCAAGCCTGGGAACGATCAGTCAAGGAGTTCCTACATGACCGTCAGCGTCCCGTTTCAACCACAAGTGATCCCCATGCAGCTACTGACGTTACCGCCCTCTCCGGCTCTGGCTACTTCGATCCGCGCCACCGCGCAGGTGTTCGAAGACCCCAAGTCCCAGGCACTGCTGGCCCACGTGCAACAGGTCGCGCCCAGCGATGCCAGCGTGCTGATCATCGGCGAGACCGGCACCGGCAAGGAGCTGGTTGCGCGCCATATCCACAATTTGAGCGGTCGTCGTCATCAACCCTTCGTCGCAGTGAATTGCGGTGCGTTCTCCGAATCCCTGGTGGAAGCCGAACTGTTCGGCCATGAGAAAGGCGCCTTCACCGGAGCTTTGACCGCCAAGGCCGGCTGGTTTGAGGAAGCCAACGGCGGCACGCTGTTCCTTGACGAAATCGGCGATCTGCCGATGGCTATTCAGGTCAAACTGCTGCGCGTGTTGCAGGAACGTGAAGTGGTGCGCCTGGGCTCGCGCAAGAGTACGCCGATCAATGTGCGGGTGCTGGCAGCCACCAACGTGCAACTGGAACGCGCGATCAACGCCGGACACTTCCGCGAAGACCTGTTCTATCGCCTGAACGTGGTCAATCTGGAATTGAGCACACTGCGCGAGCGTCCCGGCGACATCATGCCGCTGACCCGGCACTTCATCGAGGTCTACAGCCAGCGCCTTGGCTGCGGGCCGATCCAGATCAGCAGCGACGCCGAGCACAAGCTGCGCACGTACAGCTGGCCGGGCAACATCCGCGAACTGGAAAACGTCATTCATCACACCTTGCTGATCTGCCGCAACGGCGTGATCCAGGCCAACGACCTGCGCCTCTCCAACCTGCGCCTTGAGCGTCAGGAGGAGTCGTCACCGGTGGTCGACGACTCCACCGATGCCCTGCTCGCCCGCGCCTTTCAGAAACTCTTCGAAGAACAGGCCGGGGCCCTGCATGAAAAAGTCGAAGATGCCCTGCTGCGAGCAGCCTATCGCTTCAGTCACTACAACCAGGTGCATACCGCGCAGCTGCTGGGTCTGAGCCGCAATGTAATTCGGGCGCGGCTGATCAAGATCGGCGAGTTGGCCGTGAACAAGCGGCGACCCGGTGAGCAACTGCAGGGCGACCGAATGATGCAGTTGTCGGTCTGATCGTTCTGCGTCGTCAGGGCGTGCGCCTGGCGAATGAATTCGCTCCTACGGAAAGCAGGTCGACTACTGCGCCGTGCTCGTTTTTGATGAGGGTATTTCATGAAGGCTGAGGCACTGCCGATGAGATGTGGTGAGTGGACCGGCCCCTTCGCGAGAAAGCTCGCGCCCATGGCGTTCGGGGCCAGCTGCCGCGCCGTGCTGACCCCCTCTTCCCTGTGGGCGTGAGCGTGCTCACCAAGGCTGAAGTTCAGTCGCCGCAAATATCCGGGTTTGCGGCGCGAAAGGCGGGGAAGGACTTGGGACGAGACGGCGCCTGCTGGTTCAGGATTGAAGGTTCTGCGGACTGACCAGCGTGCCGGCCAGCGAACGGTCGGCCTGTGACAGGCTCATTTGCTGCATCGCCTGATTCAGTTGGTTAGTGGCCTGCATCAGTGAGTGGGTCAGAGCCATGATTTCCATTTGCAACTGTCGCATCTTGCCTTCGCGGACCCGCGGCGACAGTGAGCGGTCGCTCATGAAGGCCTGCATGTCTTGCATGCGCTTGGCGATACGCTCCTGGATGGAACGGATCAACTTCAACTGATCCTTGATGCGGTCCGGCAAGTGGGTCGCGTCGATGTCGGCGTTCTTGTCAGTGGTCTTGGCAGCCTTTTGCGCCTCGGGCGATAACAACACCTCGACGCCCTGTCGCAGTTGCTCGGTGGCATCAGGCACTTCACCGCTTTGCTCAGCGCACTGCTGAGCGTTTGCGAGGGTTTGTTGCAACAACAGCGCGGTATCGGCCGGGTTCCTGAAACTCAAGCTCAACATGTAAGAGTGCCTCCATCGCCTTGTTCAGTCCTGTGAAGTACCTGCGGGAAACCAACGGTTTCGCGGGGTCTGTTATTGGCTGTCGGCTCTTTCGTACTGGCCTTTAGAGGCAGGCGTCGAAATTGTGTCGCAGTTGACACAATTTCACTGCATTTACTCTCCGCGGCCTTCAACCTTCCTGAAGTGACCTCAACCGCGCCGCCAAGGCCTTGGCTTGTAACGCCACGTCGGTCACCGCCGTGCTTTCCCACCACAGGCCGCGCAATGGCGGGCCCATCGCAAACAGACGACCGGACACCCGGCCTCCTGCGTCCAGCACCGCACCGCCCGGGTCTGCCGCGATGCCCAGCGCCAACGGCCCAGGCTGAACCAGCCCGCGCGCCAGCAATTGCCGGGTCAAGGCTCGATCCACACGGCGCCAGTCGTATTGAATACCTGTGGAGTTGATCAGCGCCGCACCGCTGACCTGCGTCAGTTGCTCTTCTGCGCGATGGCGAACACTGATCCGCACCTGTCCCGGGTTGCGATCCAGCACCGCCTGCAACGATGCGGCATGGATGCTCAGACGCCCCGCTTGCAGCAGGCGATCCAGCAATTGCGCGCTGGGCGGCGGTGAGCGGTGGTGATGACTTTCCCACCAAGGCCGCACGTGGCGTACGAACTGGCGGCGCTGAAGGTCAGTGGCCTGACTCCACAGACGCGGGATATGCACCCGCACGGTGTCCAGCGGCGCCTGCCAGTCGATGCCCTGGGCGAGCGCCTGGTCGCATTGTTCACGCAACGCGCGCACCAGTTGCCGGGTGCTGCGAATGCTGTGGTCGGCGGCGAGAAAGTCCGGCCAGGCCGGCGGCTGCCGACGCACATGAGGCAGCAGACCATGACGGGAGAACACATCGATGGGACCGCGATGCCCGGCTTTTTCCAGCGATACCAGTGCATCGACCATGGTCAGGCCGGAGCCGATGATCAGCACTCGACCCTCAGGGTCGAGGCGACGCATGCCTTCGATATCCCACGGGTCAACCGCTGCCGCGTTCAAGTCGTTTGAGCCGTGTTGTGGCGTGCGCGCGGCGGCGAACATGCCGGTGGCCAGCACGGCGAAACGTCCGCTTAGCCGGGTATTGTCGGCCAGGGTAAGGCGAATGCCCGATGCCTCGGTTTGCAGGTCCATGACCTCGCTGCGCACATGCTCAACGGTCGAACCATAAGGTGCTCCCAAGGCCTGGGCTTCGGCCAGACGCTGCTGAACGTACAGACCGAAAATCCCCCGCGGCGCAAACAGTTCGGCCACCGGTGCATGCTGCTCGTCCGACTCCGGCCAGCCGCCTGCGGCAATGAATTCCGCCAGCCAGCGGGTCAGGTCATCGGCGTCATCCGGGTCGACACTCATGCGCGCGGCATTGCCATTGAGGGTATGGCCTGGATCGGTGGCGCTGTAGGCTTCGCCGCGACCCAGTTCGCTGCGCGATTCAACGATCACGATCCGCCGTTGCCCCGGCAGGCGCAGCAAATGCACGGCCAGCAAGGTGCCGCTGAGCCCTCCACCAACGATCAGAATGTCAGCATCAGGTCGATTGTTCTCTGAAGTCATGTTTGTTCGCCTTTTCATCGCCGTGACGGCGCGCAGGCCTGAGTATGGCGAGCCTGCAGATGGATTCAAACAGGGGCGCACGCGACCTGTTTCGGTATGAAGGATGCAAGGCATGGCGCGTGCCGGGATATGGCGAGGTTTGCTGGCCAAATAGCGGGCAAAGTGTTGATCGGGTGTTGCGTCGTCAACACCCGCGACAGCGTATTACTTCGGTTAAAGCGCATTCATTGGCGACAGAAACGTCACTGCCGGCGAAGTGCAGGTCTGCAATACCGCCTCGGCAATGGACTCACCCGCACGGGGGGCGCAAACGGCCACGGACGCGTCACCTCACGACACCACGTTACGCACGAACCGCAGCCCCTGCGTCCCCTCATTGCGATAGGCATGGGGCCGGTTACTGGCAAACATGAAGAACTCGCCCGTCGCGACCTGGCGGATTTCTTCCGGAAGGGCAACGGTCAGGCAGCCTTCGATCACATAGACTTGCTCGCTCCAGCCATCGGGGTCCGCTTCAGAAAGGTAGGCCTCTCCCGGCTCCAGGGAGAATTCCCACAGTTCGACGCCCTTGCGTGCCACCGCCTTGGCCAGCAACACCGCCTTGCTGCCCGGCAAGGTGCCTGCCCAGGCGATCTCATTGATGCGACTGGGATCGGGTTCTTCCGGCGCCTGGATCAGATCGCTGAACGCCACGTCCAGCGCCTCGGCCACACGATCAAGGGTGGCGAGGCTGACGTTCTTCTCGCCCGCCTCAATCGCTACCAACATGCGCCGGCTGACGCCGGATTTTTCCGCGAGGGCGGTCTGGCTCAAATTCGCCGCATGCCGCAAACGCCGTACATTCAGGCTGACGTGTTGCAACACGGACGCGCGTTGCGAATGTTCGTTGTCCATTGAATCACTCCCCTTTGCCACCCTGCGCACCCGACTGACCGGTTTTGGCAGCATGAAGGCTTGACGATGCACCCGGTTCGCAGGTGCCTACGCCTTGCGCTTCATATCCAGCCGCCGCAGATGGCAGGTCACTTCCTCGCGGTCGTGGTACAGCTGCTTGCAACCGATCGACACCTTCACGCCTCGTGTCTTGAAGCCTTCCTCAATGCGCGCTAGTAGACGACGCACCTCTGCATAACGCTGCTTCATCGGCAGCTTGAGGTTGACCACCGCCTCACGGCACAACCCCTCCCCGAGCCAGGTTTCCAGCAGGGCAGCGTTGCGTGCAGGCTTTTCGACGATGTCGCAGACCATCCAGTCCACCGGCTGACGTGGCTTGTAGGTAAAGCCGTCGGCCATCAGATGCTGCACCAGCCCGGTGTCCATCAGGCTTTCGGCCATCGGACCATTGTCGATGGCGGTGACCAGCATCCCGCGCCGGACCAACTGATAGGTCCAGCCACCGGGCGCGGCGCCCAGATCGACGCCGGTCATGTCGCCGGACAGGCGCTCATCCCACTGCTCACGGGGAATGAAGTGATGCCAGGCTTCTTCCAGCTTCAGCGTCGAGCGGCTTGGCGCCTCCCGGGGAAACTTGAGCCGGGGAATGCCCATCGGCCACATCGCCGAATTATCGCTATCGGCCAGACCCAGGAACACTTCGCGTCCGCTTTTGAAGGTCAGCAGCAATCGCGGCAGACTCGGGTTGTCCACCAGCGTGCCCGCCTTTTCCAGCGCCTTGCGCAGCGGACCTTCGAATTTGCGGCAGAAGGTCGAAAGCTCCTTGCCGTCGTTGGTGTCGACCACTTCCAGCCACAGACTGCCACAGGTGGCAAAACCGGCCATGTGCTCGAGGATGACGCTGATACGGTCGGTCTCGGGCAACTGCACGAACACCCCGCGGGCCCACTGCCTTGGGAAGATCAGATTGGTAAAGCGCACACCGTTCATCAGCCGTTCGGCACCGTCCGGCTCGGTGCAGACGAATTCGGCACAGGCCGCACCGGGCTTGGCTCTGGCATAGCCGGACACGGCCAGCAGCGCGGCGTGATCGCTGAGTTCCGAGCAGACCTCGCCCTCGAAACCGGGGCGGCAATGCATGAAAAGGGTGTTCACTAAAATGGTCTCCTCGCGCGCCGGACGGTCTCACGGCGCGCTCTATACTTGAGGCTGCACCTCAATGACTCGAAAGCCGCGCATGATAGCGGAATCAGGAACCACTGGCGCAGGCCAAAGGTCCAGTACTACTCAATGACCGTTTAGAGCCGCCTTTCAGAGGGCCCGAACACACCGTCTTACCGTTCTGCGTGTTTCACCCGCCCGTACCGTGCGGACTCGTCAAGGAGTTAGTTCATGCCCTCCCTCGATAGCCTGAAAAGCCTCAAGACACTCGACGTCAACAACAAGACCTACCACTACTTCAGCTTGCCCGAAGCGGCCAAATCCCTGGGCGATCTGGACACGCTGCCCATGTCACTCAAGGTGCTGCTGGAAAACCTGCTGCGTTGGGAGGACGACAAGACCGTCACCGGCGAGGACCTCAGGTCGATTGTCGCCTGGCTCACCGAGCGCAAATCCGACCGGGAAATCCAGTACCGTCCCGCCCGTGTGCTGATGCAGGACTTCACCGGCGTACCGGCGGTGGTCGACCTGGCGGCCATGCGCGCCGCGGTGGCCAAGGCTGGCGGCGACCCGCAACGCATCAACCCGCTGTCGCCGGTGGATCTGGTCATCGACCACTCGGTGATGGTCGACAAATTTGGCGACAAGCAAGCCTTTGGCGAGAACGTGGACATCGAAATGCAGCGCAACGGCGAGCGTTATGCCTTCCTGCGCTGGGGCCAGAGTGCGTTCGATAACTTCAGCGTAGTGCCGCCAGGCACCGGAATCTGCCATCAGGTTAACCTCGAATACCTGGGCCGTACCGTCTGGACGAGGGAAGAAGACGATCGCACCTATGCCTTTCCGGATACGCTGGTGGGCACCGACTCCCACACCACCATGATCAACGGCCTGGGCGTGCTGGGCTGGGGTGTCGGCGGGATCGAAGCGGAAGCGGCGATGCTCGGTCAGCCCGTGTCGATGCTGATTCCAGAAGTGATCGGCTTCAAACTCACCGGCAAGCTCAAGGAAGGCATCACGGCGACCGACCTGGTGCTGACCGTGACCCAGATGCTGCGCAAGAAAGGCGTGGTCGGCAAATTCGTCGAGTTTTATGGTGACGGCCTGGCTGAGCTGCCCTTGGCGGACCGGGCGACCATCGCCAACATGGCCCCTGAATACGGCGCGACCTGCGGTTTCTTCCCGGTCGACGACGTGACCCTGCAATACCTGCGCCTGTCGGGCCGCCCCGACGACACCGTCAAACTGGTCGAAGCCTATTGCAAGGCGCAGGGCCTGTGGCGCCTTGCGGGCAAAGAGCCGGTGTTCACCGATGCGCTGGAGCTGGACATGGGCTCTGTGGTCGCCAGTCTTGCCGGCCCCAAAAGGCCACAGGATCGCGTTGCTCTGCCGGATGTTTCCCAAGCGTTCAGCGACTTTCTCGGTCTGGCGCTCAAACCGAGCAAGCACGATGAAAGCCGCCTCGAAAGTGAAGGCGGCGGTGGTGTTGCGGTGGGCAATGCCGAACAGGTTGGCGAAGCGGAATACGAGTATCTGGGCAACACCTATCGCCTGAAAAACGGCGCAGTGGTGATTGCAGCCATTACCTCCTGCACCAATACCTCGAACCCAAGCGTCATGATGGCGGCCGGGCTGCTCGCGAAAAAAGCAGTGGAAAAAGGCCTGCGACGCAAACCCTGGGTGAAAAGCTCGCTGGCGCCCGGCTCGAAAGTGGTCACCGATTACTACAACGCTGCGGGCCTGACCGAGTATCTGGACACGCTGGGGTTCAATCTGGTCGGCTATGGCTGCACCACCTGTATCGGCAACTCGGGCCCGCTGCCCGAGCCTATCGAAAAAGCCATTCAGCAATCGGACCTGACCGTCGCTTCGATCCTGTCCGGCAACCGCAACTTCGAAGGTCGCGTGCACCCGCTGGTGAAAACCAACTGGCTGGCCTCCCCGCCTCTGGTCGTCGCGTATGCGCTGGCCGGCAGCGTGCGTATCGACCTGAGCAGCGAACCACTGGGCAAAGACAGCGACGGCAAGCCGGTCTATCTGCGCGATATCTGGCCTACGCAACAGGAAATCGCCGACGCTGTGCTCAACGTCAGCACCGGCATGTTCCACAAGGAATATGCCGAGGTGTTCGCCGGTGACGAGCAGTGGCAAGGCATCGAAGTGTCCAAGGACCCAACCTACGTGTGGCAGGACGACTCCACGTATATTCAGCACCCGCCGTTCTTCGACGACGTCGCCGGTCCGTTGCCCGTGATCGCCGATGTACAAAGGGCACGGGTGCTTGCGATTCTGGGCGATTCCGTCACTACCGACCACATTTCACCGGCTGGCAACATCAAGGCCGACAGCCCCGCAGGTCGTTATCTACGCAGCAAGGGCGTAGAACCAAAAGACTTCAACTCCTATGGTTCGCGACGCGGCAACCACGAAGTGATGATGCGCGGCACCTTCGCCAACATTCGCATCCGCAACGAAATGCTCGGCAACGAAGAAGGCGGCTACACCCTGCACGTGCCAACGGACGAGAAACTGCCGATTTACGATGCCGCCATGCGTTATCAGCAGGAAGGCACGCCGCTGGTGGTCATCGCCGGGCAGGAATACGGCACCGGCTCCAGTCGGGACTGGGCAGCCAAGGGCACCCACCTGTTGGGTGTGAAGGCTGTCATCGCCGAGAGCTTCGAACGTATCCACCGCTCCAATCTGGTAGGCATGGGCGTACTGCCGCTGCAGTTCAAAAATGGTCAGAGTCGCAAGACCCTGGAACTGACCGGTACGGAGGTGTTGAACATCACTGGACTGACCGGCACCACGCTGCAACCTGGCATCAGCCTGAGCCTGCAGATCACCCGGGAAAACGGCCAGCAGGAAAGCGTCGATGTGCTGTGCCGGATCGATACCCTGAACGAAGTGGAATACTTCAAGGCCGGCGGGATTCTGCATTATGTGTTGCGGCAGTTGATTGCGGCGTAATTTGACACCCAACCCTCCGCTGAGGACCACGGCGATTTGAGCGTCTGCGCCGTGGTCCCGATCTTTCAGAAAAAACCTACATCCAGCAGGTGAATTACTCACCAGATTTTCAGACACCTTTCATCCCTTCATCACATACACATCCGTTTAATCAACGTTAAAATCGCCGGCCTTCTCCTACGCTCAAGGACGTCCTCATGCCGGCGCAGCGCTGGAGCACGCTCACGCTCCTGAGCCTCGGTTATTGCATCGCGCTGGTGTACGGGCAGTTGAGCATTCCGGTCGTGGTCACGTTCGGTTTATTGATCATGGCCGGGATCTGCGTCAGCCAGTTCCCTCATTGGGCGGTTCGCGCCTTCGGCCATGTGCTTTTCGTTGCGCTGGCCGCGGGACTGGCGAGTCACTGGCTGCCTGGTTTTTTCAGCAGCAGAGTCATCGCCGCCGTGCGCTTCACGCCGGAAGCTGCGCCATTTTCGATGTACCTGAACCTCGACAAGCCTCTGATTGGCTTCTGGATCGCGCTGACATGTCCCTGGGTGTTTTGCGCTGTGACCCTGCGCCGTATGCTGATCGTCAGCAGCGTGGCGGTGCCTGTCACCCTCGGGGCGTGTTTGACGAGCGCCATCGTGATGCACCAGATCGGCTGGTCGCCAAACTGGCCCGAGCAAGGTGGCATCTGGGCGTTGAATAATCTGCTGCTGGTGACCGTCACGGAAGAACTGCTCTTTCGCGGCTATATACAAGGCGGCCTGAGCCGTCTGCTGCAGCGGGTTCCTTGTCACCAAACACTGGCGATGCTCATCGCCGCGCTGTTGTTCGGACTCGCACACATGGGTAGCGGCTGGCAGTGGGTGGTGCTTGCCGGGCTGGCCGGGCTCGGCTGCGGCGTCGCTTACCGTTACGGCGGGTTCCCCGCAGCGGTCATCACCCACTTCGGGCTTGATCTTGCGCATTTCAGCCTGTTCACCTATCCGATGTTCGACCGCTGACTATTGACCTGCCGCAACGCGCTTCATGACGCAGTTCACAAAATGCTTAATTTCCTGGCAAGCGAGCCGATAACTCGTCAAAGCCTTTCCCGGACAGACCAGCTTATGCGTAATAACCAGCCCATTACCCAACGCGAACGGACCTTCCCGGCGCAGCAACGCTTGATCTCGACCACCGATGCACGCGGCGTGATCACCTACTGCAACGATGCATTCGTCGAGATCAGTGGCTTCTCCCGTGAGGAATTGCTCAAGGCGCCACATAACGTGGTGCGTCACTCTGACGTCCCGCCGGCCGTGTTCGAGCACATGTGGGGGACCCTCAAGCAGGGCCTGCCGTGGATGGGCATCGTCAAAAACCGCTGCAAGAACGGCGACCATTACTGGGTCAACGCCTACGTCACGCCGATCTTCGATGGCAAGGATGTAGTGGGTTTCGAATCGGTACGGATCAAACCTACTGCCGAGCAGATTCGTCGTGCTGAAGCGCTCTATCAGCGCATCAATGCCGGCAAATCTGCCGTGCCCAGCCGCGACACCTGGCTGCCGGTGCTGCAGGACTGGCTGCCATTCATTCTGGTCAGTCAGTTGAGCTTCCTGATCGGTGTGTGGCTCAACTCACATTGGGGTTTCGCGTTGGCGGCCGCCCTGTCCGTACCGTTGGGCCTGCTCGGTCTGACCTGGCAGCAGCGCGGGATCAAGCGCCTGTTACGACTGGCCGAACAAACGACCTCAGACCCGCTGATCGCGCAGATGTACACCGACAGCCGTGGTCCGCAAGCGCGTCTGGAAATGTCCATCCTCAGTCAGGAAGCCCGCCTGAAGACCTGTCTGACGCGGCTGCAGGACACTGCCGAACACCTGAACTCGCAAGCGCGACAATCCAACAGCCTGGCCCAGGCCAGTTCCAATGCGCTTGATCGTCAACGCCTGGAAACCGAACAGGTCGCCACCGCCATCAATCAGATGGCGTCGACCACGCAGGAGGTCGCCAACCACGTTCAACGCACCGCCGAGGCCACGCAGCAAGCCAATGCACTGACCCGCCGAGGTCGTGACATCGCCAGTGAAACCCGCGAAGCCATCCAGCGCCTGTCATCCTCGGTGGGAGAAACCGGCGTGACTGTCACCCAACTGGCCAAGGACAGCGACGAGATCGGTGGCGTGGTCGACGTGATCAAAGGTATCGCCGATCAGACCAACCTGCTGGCCCTGAACGCTGCTATCGAAGCGGCACGTGCGGGCGAGATGGGCCGTGGCTTTGCCGTAGTGGCCGACGAGGTGCGCCAGTTGGCACAACGCACCACCGAATCCACGGGGCAGATCCACTCGCTGATCGCCAAGCTGCAAACGACCGCCAACAATGCCGTTCAGACCATGAACACCGGGCGTCGTCAGGCCGAAGAAGGCGTCGAGCAGGTTATGGAAGCTGACAAGGCGCTGGTGGGCATCAGCGACGCAGTGGCCAACATCACCGACATGACGGCTCAGATCGCCGCAGCCACCGAAGAACAAAGCTCGGTCGCCGAAGAGGTCAGCCGCAACATCAGTACCATTGCCCACCTGGCGGACCAGACATCGGATGACGCCCGTCGCTCGGCCAACCTGAGTGCAGAGCTGACCAATACTGCCAACAGCCAGTACTCACTGGTCGAGCGTTTCAACCGCTGATAACCCACGTTCCATCCCGAGCCCTGGCAGTTCGTCTGCCGGGGCTTTTTATGGCCCGGTGTAAAGCAGGAAATATTCAACGTTGCGTGTGTGATCGCTTTCCCGGGCTATTCCAGGGACTGTAGGGCTGACAGATGGAGGAGGCTTCCACGGGTTTAGTTAGTGTTATGAACGACGCAAACCGTGTAATCCGACGAGCGGACCCTGCTTCCTGTCAGGGTCACTTTTGAACGTGAAGCGCTGCACACCCTTGCTGTCCGAATAGGGTTATTGGCTACGCCGTGACCGAGCGCGTTGGTAACCGGCGGATCAGATCGCTCCCCGTGGCCCTGTCAATAACTTTGTAACAGCATAATCCCGATATTCGTTCGACTATTTGACGCGCAGACCTCCATGCATATGCATCCAGGTCTGTTCAAGAGCCACTCAATGAGCATTATCTGGATTTATTTTTTTCATGCTTATTTCCTCAACGCCTACAACCGCTTAGGAACACTCCCATTCGCAAGCACATTCTGCATCGCCAAATACGATACATATATAGTTACAACCCAGATAAAACGACGGAAACATGCAGAAATCCACATCCCGGGATTTTATTCAAGAGGAAAAATTTAACCTGTATAGCGATGTAAAGCTCTGCAAGCCACTCGATTGACAGTAGCTTTCACCGAATCGAACATATGCAGCTGAGACGCTCACGTCCTACAAATTAGGTTGTCATCGTCTGATTTTTAAACACCGTCACAACCATCTGATCAAGGAGCTTCCATGGAAGACGAAATGGACATCCAGCCCTCTGCCGATCCACAAGATACCCCCCTGGATAACCATAAAAAATCAACGAAAGATCAGTTAATGGATAACAACAAAGAGCATGACGAACCAGCACTGCGCAAGACTACGGTTCCCCATTACCAGGACTTGCATGCGCCTCAGCCCCCAGGGGTCACCGCAAACGAGACCGCCACCTTCTACTCCGAGCATTTGCAAAGCGCCCTGGGGTTTCCATGGGAGCTGGACGTGCAGGCCATGGCTGCCATGCCTTCCCTTCCTGCCCCGTTTCTCACCGGCGACAAGGACGGCGTCGTGACCGAAGAACAACTCATTGCCGGGGTGTTCATCAACGTCCCTCGCACCGCTAAAATCTGGGCCGGGGATCAATTGAAGATGCGTTGGGGCAACTGCACTTTCTACACCACCGTCGGGGAGTCCAGCGGTCGAACCGGACCACGACTGATCCAGTACCTCAATGCCGAGAAACTGGGTAGCTACAAGACTGGCGCGATCGAGATTCGCTACGAGGTGGTTCGACGTACACGCCTGGTCGGCATTTCGGAAACCTTGAAAATTGTCCTGCGCTGCGATGGGAAAGATCATCCAAAGACGCAGCGCGGTCGGGCAATTCGCCGTCGCAAACTGCAATAGCAATCATCAAGACCCCGACTGCTTCATTGCGGTCGGGGCTTAGTCACGAGATTACAAACCGCTATTGCAGCGCGAAACGCGTCAGAACCCGATGCGCAGCCCCACGTCGCCTCCAACCAGTGCCCCCCCGTTCCGCTTCTGAACACCATGCCCCCTGGGCAACTTCCCGAGCCCACGTTTCAGTAGTTTCACGCCTCCCTCTGCCGCCCCTGCCTGGGAAAAAAGAGTACTCATGGACAGCGCAAGCACACTCACCCCCTGCGGACTAAATACTCCAGATATACGCACGCCTCCCTCTTGCATGAGAGCACTACAAACCTGGGAACCCATACGTTCCTTGTGAATAAAAACCATAAAAAATCACAGTAGGATACATCCCAAAGGGTCAACGTTTTTTCTTACTCCAAAAAATTCACAGTTCCGATATTTCCACGTTTTAGGGCAAAAAACCTGCACAACTTTTTCTGAGTTCCTTATTAACGTCCTACAAAACTTCAAAAAATCCTACATATGTAGATTTTTACCACGTTGACCGAGGAATAATCTTGCGATTAATTTATTTGCGGAACAGGGAGGTCCTGCACACCCGAAACACGCTCAATACGAATTCCATTTTTTGGCACTTGGAAAAGCACATCTATACAAAGGACTTTTATGGAAAAAATTACGCAGTTCCCCTCCCCCGGCCGTCCCCGCGGTTCAAGCCAAGGCTATTTCCGCGCGTTAATCAACGACAAGCCCTTTACCACCACTCATTTGCAAGGGCACTTGTGCCTGCGCTCCGAATTGGCGGGCGAGCGCACGTGCAAGATATGGAAGGTCCACGCCACGGGCAAAGTCGCTTGGCGTCGTACCGTATTCGGCTTTTTCATCGATCAGTCGCTTGAGCCCGGCACTTACGATCTGGTACGCAACGAGCGGCTGACGGCGGTCTATCACCTCACGCCCAGACAGCAAGCGCAGGTCTATCATTCGCGGGATTTTCAGCACGGCAGCGTAACGTTGCATGAATGTGATGCACACACCGGACGGCTGCGCGGGGCGTTCGAATTTTCGATGTCGGCGATCGACTTCACCGTATCTCAAGGAGAATTCGATCTGCGCTGCCGCCCCGCAGAGCCGTTTGAACCCTTAGCCGACTAGCTTTCTGACGATCTGTTCGGCTGCGTCCTGCAAGCACGCCTCATGACTGACACCTGCCGCCTTCAAGGGCTTGAGGTCGTGATTGGCAGTGGGCAACCAATGGACATGAATCTGGCGTGAAAGGATGTAGCCCTCGACGGTTTCGCGGTTGCCCAACGTATCGCGCTCCCCCTGAAGGATCAGGGTCGGGGTCCGGAGTTCGGCCAGATGCGCGACTCTGGGTTTTTCAGGCTTGCCTGCCGCATAGAACGGGTAGCCAAGACAGATGAGCGCATCGGCTTGCAACTCGTCGGCGAGCAGACTGGCCATGCGCCCGCCCATGGATTTGCCGCCGATGGCCAAACACCCGCTGATATGAGGCCGTAATGTCGCATGAACCTGGCGCCAGCATTCGAGCAGCTTGGGCTGGGGATTGGGTGGGCGCCTGCCACCGTCGATCCGGCGCTGCTTCATGTATGGAAATTCGAAGCGCAGCACACCGACGCCCAACGTAGCCAGACGTTGGGCGATGTCATTCATGAACTCACTGTCCATCGGGGCCCCGGCGCCGTGGGCGAGAATCAGCGTTGCAGGCTCGCGTTTTTCGGACGGGACGGGAGCATTCCACAGCCAGCCCTGGTTTTTTGCCAGTTGCGCACATTGCTCGGCGTGAGTACTCGCAGAATGTTCTTTGCTCATGTTTTTCTCGATCTGTCCTGACCGCGGGTAAGAGAAAATGCTCACCATTATGCCGAGGATCAGCGCGCCGGGCAGTACTGACGTACCATGACCTGACCGCAGCTAATGCTTACCTGCAGCGGGAACAATGGCTGCAGACCCAGTCTTGCGTACCGACGAACGTCTCGAAGATCCTCAGCCGTGACAGCCCCGGTTCAGCTTCGGGTACTTACCCTGCCAGCACACTTCGGTAGAAAAAACACCTTCACCATGAGCGCCCCAAACCACACGCAACCGGGCGGGTTCATTGATGAGATCGTCTTTTCTGACCGGCGCCGGTCGATCAACCGCGACGATCTCCGGCCTTATCTGCCAGCTCGGGCCAAATTTTTTGGGCAGTAATTAAGTGCAATTGTCGGCGGCTTTTGTATACAACCTGCGGTGTAGAAATGCTATCCCGTTCGCAGGGAATGCAGGGAGAGAATCGTTTCAGCGATCATCGAAGAAAGGTGAATGCCGCGCTCCGTCCGGGGCGCGGCAACTTGCCCTTGTCTCGCGGCCAAGTGTCGCTACCTCTGTTCATGCGGCTTCCATCGGCGAACAAACCCGTCTAAGCTAAGCGCCACAGTGGTCCGGCTACAGCTGGCCACAGGCTCAGTGAAAGGATTGTGCACGATCTTTCAACCCTCTTGCAGACAGACAGCGCAGCCCTGTCAGTCACCCGCAGGGTTGTATCCAACTTTCTCCACTCACGCGCGCTGCCTCACCGACCTGTTTCCCCGCCCCTTCGGCCCACTTGGGCAGATCGCCTCGGCGCACCTACGCGCAGGCATCTGCTGAACCACCACAGCACTCGACGCCTGGCCTCGCCCCACGCTCCGGTGTAACGGAGGGCGTTGTCCATGATTGGATGCTGCGGCCGTTACCACACTAACAACCATCCAAACCGTGGAACCGTAGAATGAGCACTGCAATCACGCCGACTGCGTATAACTATAGGGTCGTCCGCCAGTTCGCCATCATGACGGTGGTCTGGGGGATTCTTGGCATGGGCCTGGGGGTCTTTATCGCTTCGCAGCTGGTATGGCCTGACCTGAATTTCGGGCTTGAGTGGACCACGTTCGGGCGGCTGCGTCCGTTGCATACCAATCTGGTGATCTTCGCCTTCGGTGGCTGCGCACTGTTCGGTACTTCCTACTATGTCGTGCAGCGAACCTGTCAGACCCGGCTGATTTCCGACCGCCTGGCGGCCTTCCACTTCTGGGGCTGGCAGGCTGTAATCATCGGCGCAATCGTGACCCTGCCTTTGGGTTACACCACCAGCAAGGAATACGCCGAACTGGAATGGCCGATCGCTATTCTGCTGGCTGTGGTATGGATTGCCTACGCGATAGTGTTCTTCGGCACCATCGCTCAGCGCAAGACCCGACACATCTACGTGGGCAACTGGTTCTACGGTGCATTCATTCTGGTGACGGCGATGTTGCACATCGTCAACCACATATCGCTGCCGGTGAGCCTCTTCAAATCGTACTCGGCCTATGCCGGGGCCACCGACGCCATGATCGAGTGGTGGTACGGGCACAACGCCGTAGGCTTTATCCTGACCACCGGCTTCCTCGGCATGATGTACTACTTCGTGCCAAAACAGGCCGAGCGCCCTATCTATTCGTATCGACTGTCCATCGTGCACTTTTGGGCATTGATCACCCTTTATATCTGGGCCGGCCCGCACCACCTGCACTACACCGCGCTGCCTGATTGGGCACAGTCGCTGGGCATGGTGATGTCGATCATCCTGCTGGCACCGAGCTGGGGCGGCATGATCAACGGCATGATGACCCTTTCGGGTGCCTGGCATAAGTTGCGCACTGACCCGGTCCTGCGTTTTCTCGTGGTGTCCCTGGCGTTCTATGGCATGTCAACGTTTGAAGGCCCGATGATGGCGATCAAGACCGTCAACTCGCTTTCGCACTACACCGACTGGACCATCGGTCATGTCCACGCCGGCGCGTTGGGCTGGGTGGCGATGATCTCCATCGGTTCGGTCTACCACATGATTCCGCGCCTGTATGGCCGTGCGCGGATGCACAGCATCGGCCTGATCAACACGCATTTCTGGCTCGCCACCATCGGCACCGTGTTGTACATCGCCTCGATGTGGGTCAACGGCATCACTCAGGGTCTGATGTGGCGTGCGATCAACGATGACGGCACCCTCACCTATTCCTTTGTGGAGGCGCTGCAAGCAGGCCATCCAGGCTATATCGTGCGCGCCGTGGGCGGTGCCACATTCGCCAGCGGCATGCTGTTCATGGCCTACAACGTGTTCCGCACCGTACGGTCCTCGAATGCGCAGGAAGCCGACGCTGCCAGCCACATCGCCGTCGTGGGAGCCCACTGATGATCAAGCACGAAAAGCTCGAAAAGAACATCGGTCTGCTGGCGCTCTTCATGGTCCTCGCGGTCGCAGTGGGCGGCCTGACGCAAATCGTGCCGCTGTTTTTTCAGGATGTCACCACCAGGCCGGTCGAGGGCATGAAGCCGCGTCCGGCCCTGGAAGTGGAAGGCCGCGACGTGTTCATTGCCAATGGCTGTGTCGGTTGTCACTCGCAGATGATCCGCCCGTTCCGCGCCGAAACCGAACGCTATGGCCATTATTCGGTGGCGGGCGAAAGCGTGTGGGATCACCCGTTCCTGTGGGGTTCCAAACGCACCGGGCCGGACCTGGCTCGGGTGGGCGGTCGCTACTCGGACGACTGGCACCGCACGCACCTGTACAACCCGCGCGACGTGGTGCCCGAATCGATCATGCCGGCCTATCCGTTTCTGGCGGACAACCCAATCGACGGCAAATTGACCGGCCGCAAACTGCAAGCCCTGCGCAGCCTGGGCGTGCCGTATACCGACGCAGACATCGTCGGTGCCGAAGCTGCCGTAAAGGGCAAGACCGAAATGGACGCACTGGTGGCCTACTTGCAAGGCCTGGGCACTCTCATCAAGAGCAAGCGGTGATCGCTATGGATATCGGAACCATTCGAGGCCTGGGCACCATCGTTGTGATGGTGGCCTTCATAGGGCTGGCGCTTTGGGTGTTCAGCCCACGGCGCAAAGCCGAGTTTGACGACGCGACGCTGTTGCCCTTTGCCGACGATCCCGAGGCCATCAGGCACCTCAAGCAAGCGAAGGCCGCAAGGAGCGATGAGCAATGACTACGTTTTGGAGCCTATACGTCACCGTGCTGACGCTGGGCACGCTCTTTTGCCTGACCTGGTTGCTGCTGGCGACCCGCAAGGGCCAGCGCGCCGACACCACCGACGAAACCGTCGGCCATGCGTTCGACGGCATCGAGGAGTACGACAATCCTTTGCCCAAATGGTGGTTCTGGCTGTTTGTCGGCACCCTTGTCTTTGCCCTGGGCTACCTGGCGTTGTATCCGGGATTGGGCAGCTGGAAAGGCCTGCTGCCGGGTTACGGCTACGTCGACAACGACAAGAAGATCGCTTTTTCAGACGGCACTCAGGGCTGGACCGCGGTACACGAGTGGGAGAAGGAAATGGCCCGCTCGGAAGCGCGCTTCGGGCCTATCTTTGCCAAATTTGCCGCAATGCCCATCGAGGACGTTGCCAAGGATCCACAAGCGCTGAAAATGGGCGGTCGACTGTTCGCTTCCAATTGCGCGGTGTGCCATGGCTCCGATGCCAAAGGCGCCTTTGGCTATCCCAACCTGACCGACAACGATTGGCGCTGGGGCGGCGACCCGCAAACCATCAAAACCACTATCATGGGCGGCCGCCACGCGGTGATGCCCGCCTGGGATCAGGTGATCGGCGAGCAAGGGGTGCGCGACGTGTCCGCCTATGTGCTGGCCCGGTTGGCCGGTCGCCCATTATCGGAAGGCACCCAGGCCGACCCGGTTGCCGGGCAGAAGACCTATGCCACCACCTGCATCGCCTGCCACGGTCCCGAAGGCAAAGGCACTCCTGCCATGGGCGCGCCCAACCTGACCGATCCCACCGGGTTTATCTACGGTTCCAGCTTCGCGCAAGTGCAACAGACCATCCGCTATGGCCGCCAGGGCCAGATGCCTGCGCAGGCACTGTTACAAGGCAACGACCGGGTGCACTTGCTGGCCGCGTATGTCTACAGCCTGTCTCATGAGATTAAAGTAGAGAAAACCCAGGACTGAGCGCTGACCCCCGCTAGCGTGGAGGGACGCACGCTTGCATGTTCCCGACCCGCGGAGTGAATACGACACGTTGATCGCCGCCACGGCATTAGTGCATGGCATGACGGTCGTCACCCGTAATACCGCAGATTTCGCCGCAAGCGGCGTCATGCTGCTCAACCCCTGGATCAGTCAGTTGAATGAAGAGCCTGTGCCGTATGGCATCGAAAGCTGAGCGTTCTCGATCACTCTGCGCTGGCGCGCTGCGGGCGGAAGCCGAGCCACGCGCAACGGCGGCCCCAGGCGAGCAATTAAGTGACAATCAAACCTGTGCGGCGTTACAAGCACCCAGTACCCCGGTCGACACACACTGGCCGAGGCAAGTTTTGCCACTGCCCCGTGGTGTTTCTATGAGCGCACCTCGATGAGTAACCAGATACCGGTTCACAACGTCACCCCACCGGCCTACACAGAGGGTGACAGCGTTGACCTTTATGCCTCCCGACAGAAGATCTACACCCGGGCGTTTACTGGTGTCTTTCGTAACGTGCGCCTCATCGGCGGCATTGTCCTGTTTCTTCTCTATTTCGGCACGGTCTGGCTCGATTGGGGTGGCCATCAGGCAGTCTGGTGGAATCTTCCGGAGCGCAAGTTCTACATCTTTGGCGCGACCTTCTGGCCGCAGGATTTCATCCTGTTGTCCGGCATTCTCATCGTGAGCGCGTTCGGGCTGTTCTTCATCACCGTTTTTGCCGGTCGCGTGTGGTGCGGTTATACCTGCCCGCAGAGTGTCTGGACCTGGATTTTCATGTGGTGCGAGAAGGTCACCGAGGGCGATCGCAACCAGCGCATCAAGCTCGACCACGCACCGATGAGCGTCGGCAAATTCGCCCGCAAGTTCACCAAACATGGCCTCTGGCTGCTGATTGGCCTGACCACCGGATTGACCTTCGTCGGCTATTTCTCTCCCATACGCGACCTGACCGTGGAGTTCTTCACCGGCCAGGCGGACGGCTGGTCGTACTTCTGGATCGGCTTTTTCACCCTTGCGACTTATGGCAACGCCGGCTGGTTGCGTGAGCAGGTGTGCATCCATATGTGCCCCTACGCGCGGTTTCAAAGCGTGATGTTCGACAAGGACACCCTGATCGTTTCCTACGACCCACGTCGCGGCGAGACACGTGGCCCGCGCAGGAAGGACACGGACTACACGGCTCAAGGACTCGGCGACTGCATCGACTGCACCCTGTGCGTCCAGGTCTGCCCCACCGGCATCGATATCCGCGACGGTCTGCAGATCGAATGCATCGGCTGCGCGGCCTGCATCGATGCCTGTGACACTGTCATGGACAAGATGAGCTACCCTCGCGGTTTGATCAGCTACACCACCGAGCACAACCTTTCCGGACAGACCACTCATAAACTGCGACCGCGCCTGATCGCTTATGCAGCTGTGCTGCTGGTGATGATCGGCGTGCTGACTACTGCATTCTGGACCCGTTCGCTGATCGGCTTGGACGTCAGCAAGGACCGCATGCTGTACCGGGAAAACGCAGAAGGGCGGATCGAGAACGTCTACAGCCTGAAGGTGATGAACAAGGATCAGGTCGATCACACGTATGTGCTTGAGGCCACTGGGTTACCGGACCTGAAACTGCAAGGTCGGCGCGAGATAAAGGTGCCTGCAGGAGAAATCTTCACCCTGCCGGTGGAGCTGTCGGTTGCCCCTGAACGGATGCCGTCGAGCAGCAATGAGATCAGCTTCCTCCTCAGGGACGCCGAGAACAGCAGTACCCAAGTGCAAGCCAAAAGCCGGTTCATCGGCCCACACGTTCGTTCAGAGTAGTCAGACATGCCCGTAGCAACCGTCTCAAGCCCTTGGTACAAGCACCTTTGGCCGTGGATCATCATCGGTATTCTGACCTGCTCGGTGACCCTGACCCTATCGATGGTGACGATTGCCGTGACGCATCCTGACAACCTGGTCAGCGACAATTACTACGAGGCCGGCAAAGGCATCAACCGCTCGCTGGATCGCGAGTTGCTGGCGCAAACCCTGAAGCTGCGCGCCACCGTGAGCCTGGACCCGGTCACCGGCGAAGCAAGCATGCGCCTGACCGGTAACAGCCAGCCGGAAACCCTGGTGTTGAATCTAATCTCACCGACACAGCCGGAAAAGGACCGCAAGATCATCCTGGCTCGCGCTCCTGCGCAACCGGGCCGCTACGTCGGGCAATTGAGCGATCGGGTCGAAGGGCGACGCTTCGTCGAGTTGCTGGGCGTGGAGAACAGCCAGACCTGGCGCCTGTTTGAAGAAGAGTCGATCGTGCGCGACAAGGATCTGATCCTGGGCGACGAGCCGATTCAAGGCGCCGAAGCTGCGAAAAAGTAATGCCATGAATACGCCCACTCCCTGTTACCACTGTGCGCTGCCCGTCCCGCGTGGCAGCCGTTTCACGGCTGTGGTGCTCGGCAACACCCGCGAGTTCTGCTGTCCCGGCTGTCAGGCGGTGGCACAGGCCATCGTCGCTGGCGGGCTGGAGGGCTACTACGTCCATCGAAGTGAAGCCTCGACCAATCCTCGAGTGTTGCCCGCAGCAGCGGCAGACGAGCAAGCGCTGTACGATCGCCCGGATGTTCAGGCGCCGTTCGTGCACCACGATGAAGATCTGGCCGAAACCACACTGCTGATCGAAGGAATCAGTTGCGCGGCCTGCGGCTGGTTGATAGAGCGTCACTTGCGCACCTTGTCGCCGGTGGTCGAGGCTCGTCTGAATCTGTCCAACCACCGCCTGCAACTGCGCTGGAACGACACAGCGCTGCCCTTGAGTCAGGTGTTGCACGAACTGCGCAGTATTGGCTATGCCGCACACCCCTACCAAGCCGACCAGCACACCGAGCGACTGGCGCAAGAAAACCGTCGCAGCTTGCGTCAAATGGCGGTCGCGGGGCTGCTTTGGGTTCAGGCGATGATGGCGACCATGGCCACCTGGCCGGAATTCAACGCCGACCTGAGCCCGGAAATGCACACCATCCTGCGCTGGGTGGCGATGTTTCTGACGACACCTATCGTGTTTTACAGCTGTATGCCGTTCTTCAAAGGGGCGTTACGCGACCTGCGCACACGCCACCTGACCATGGACCTCTCGGTGTCGCTGGCCATCGGCATGGCCTATCTGGCAGGCATCTGGACAGCCATCACCGGCAACGGCGAATTGTATTTCGATGCGGTAGGCATGTTCGCGCTGTTCCTGCTGGCCGGACGCTATCTGGAACGGCGTGCCCGCGAGCGCACTGCGGCCGCCACTGCGCAGCTGGTCAACCTGTTACCGGCTTCCTGCTTGCGCCTGGAAAAAAACGGCCAGAGCGAGCGCATTTTGCTCAGCGAACTGCAACCGAACGATCATGTGCTGGTACTGCCCGGTGCAGTGCTGCCAGCGGATGGATGCATCGTGGCCGGCCAGTCGAGCATCGATGAGTCGCTGCTGACCGGCGAATATCTGCCCCAGCCTCGCTTCATTGGCGACGCAGTGACAGCCGGCACGCTGAATATCGAAAGCGCACTGACCGTGGAAGTCCTGGCCCTGGGCCACGAAACCCGGTTATCGGCCATTGTCAGGCTGTTGGAACGGGCGCAGTCGCAGAAGCCACGGGCGGCGCAGATCGCTGACAGCGTGGCGCAATGGTTCTTGCTGATGACACTTATTTTCGCAGCGGCCATCGGGCTGGTGTGGTGGCAACTGGAACCTGATCGCGCCTTCTGGATCGTGCTGGCGATGCTGGTAGCCACCTGCCCGTGCGCCTTATCGCTGGCGACTCCGACGGCGCTGACCACGGCCACCGGCACGCTGCACAGGCTCGGCCTGTTGCTGACGCGGGGGCATGTGCTCGAAGGGTTGAATCGGATCGACACGGTTATTTTCGACAAGACCGGCACGCTCACCGAAGGCCGTTTGACCCTTCGAGCGGTTCGCACGCTGGGTTCGCTCAGCAGTGAGGAATGCGTGGGTCTGGCCGCCGCGCTGGAAAGTCATTCGGAACACCCCATCGCCCGGGCATTCGGCTTTACCCCACTGAATGCCGAGCAGGTAACCAGCGTACCGGGATTGGGTTTGGAAGGTCACGTTGCAACCCGTCGTTTGCGCATTGGCCAACCCGCGTTCGTCTGTGCCTTGAGCGGCAGCCCCGTGCCTCCCATGCCGGATGAGTCGGGCCAGTGGCTGCTGCTTGGAAATCAACAGCAAGCGCTGGCGTGGCTGGTGCTTGACGATCGTCTGCGCGATGACGCCGCCATGTTGATCGAGGCCTGCAGACAGCGGGGCTGGAAAACCCTGCTGTTGTCGGGGGACAGTTCGCCGATGGTGGCCAGTGTCGCCGCACAGCTGCAAATCGACGAGGCCCGTGGCAGCCTGCAACCGGATGACAAGTTGAAGGTCCTCCAGCAGCTCAGGGCGCAGGGACACAAGGTGCTGATGCTGGGCGACGGCGTCAACGACGTACCGGTACTCGCAGCGGCTGACATCAGCGTGGCGATGGGTTCGGCCACCGACCTGGCCAAGACCAGCGCAGACGCGGTGTTGCTGTCCAATCGCTTACAGGCCCTGGTGCAGGCATTCGACCTGGCCCGACGTACACGACGCATCATCATCGAGAATTTGCTGTGGGCGGGGCTGTACAATGGCCTCATGCTGCCATTCGCCGCGCTGGGCTGGATCACGCCGCTGTGGGCGGCAGCGGGCATGTCGGTCAGCTCTCTGATCGTAGTCCTCAACGCCCTGCGTCTGACTCGAGTGAAGGCTGGCCATTACCTGCCCGTCCCGCTCGACGTTCAACAACCGCTGTTCACTTAACGGAATCCGGAGCTTCAATGCCAGCGCTGTACATCATGATTCCGGTGGCTTTGTTGATCGTGGCGGTGGCGATCTACGTGTTTTTCTGGGCCGTGGACAGCGGTCAGTACGACGACCTGGACGGACCGGCGCACAGCATTCTGTTCGACGATCAGGACCCCAATCACCAAGCAGCGGTGGTTGAGGCGTCGGGTAAAGAGGTGCAGAAACCGGATGAGAAAAAGGCGGGATGAACAGGTTGATTGTTGCACAGATACGACCGCCCTCTTCGCGCGCGCAGGTTAAGCGCGATGCACAAGCCTGTGGTTCGACGCCTGCCCATTGTGGGCGTGAGCCTGCCCGCGAAGGGGGCTGGATAGACGCTGCCGAAATATCGGGCCCCTTTCATGCCTGAGGCACTCTCCAGCCTCCTCCCCCAGCTCCTCTCGGCCCTTATTCTTGGCCTGCTCGGCGGCGGACACTGTCTGGGTATGTGTGGCGGCCTGATGGGTGCGCTGACGCTGGCTATCCCCAGGGAGCAGCGCAGCCGACGCTTTCGTCTGCTATTGGCGTACAACCTGGGGCGAATCTTCAGCTACGCCTGCGCCGGACTTCTGATCGGCCTGCTGGGCTGGGCGGTGGCAAACAGTCCAGGGGCGATGGCGTTGCGGGTGATCGCCGCGCTGTTGCTGATCTGCATGGGCCTTTATCTTGCCGGCTGGTGGAGCGGGCTGACACGCATCGAAGGCCTGGGACGATGGTTATGGCGTTACCTTCAACCAGTGGCCAGTCGCTTGTTGCCGGTGTCGAACCTGCCCCGTGCACTTTTGCTTGGCGCGGTATGGGGCTGGTTACCATGCGGGTTGGTCTACAGCACCCTGCTGTGGGCCGCGAGCCAGGGCAATGCGCTGTCCAGTGCGCTGTTGATGCTGGCGTTCGGTGTCGGCACCTGGCCGGTGTTGCTGGCCACCGGTCTTGCCGCCGAGCGCACCACCGCACTGCTGCGCAAACGTGGCGTACGGATTACCGGGGGGCTGCTGGTGATGTTGTTTGGCCTGTGGACCCTGCCGGGCCCGCATCAGCACTGGTTGATGGGGCACTGAGCTATCGCCAGCCCGGATCCGTGAACGCAACACCGTTCTGCATGGGCTTGCAGTCTCGGAGCAGCGCCCCCTTGACCCAGATCAACCCCCCGCTCCTCCCTCTCCCTAAAATGCCTTTACCGCCAGCCTTTCCGAGAATGCCCCATGCTCGACGACCTTCGTTGGGATTCTGAACTCATCCGTCGCCACGATCTGACAGGACCGCGCTACACGTCCTACCCGACTGCGGTGCAGTTTCATAACCAGGTGGGTGCTTTCGATCTGCTGCATGCACTGCGCGAAAGTCGCAAGGCCGTGCGCCCATTGTCGCTGTACGTGCACATCCCGTTCTGCGCCAACATCTGTTACTACTGCGCCTGCAACAAAGTCATTACCAAGGACCGGGGCCGCGCACAGGCGTATCTGCAGCGTCTGGAGCAGGAAATCCAGATGGTCGCCTGTCACGTCGATGGCCGTCAGGTGGTCGAGCAATTGCACATCGGCGGAGGCACGCCGACCTTCCTCAGCCATGTCGAACTGCGGCAACTGATGGCGCATCTGCGCAAGCACTTCACCCTGCTGGACGACCACTGCGGCGACTATGGAATTGAAATCGACCCACGCGAAGCCGACTGGTCGACCATGGGGCTGCTGCGCGAACTTGGCTTCAACCGCGTCAGCCTTGGCGTGCAGGATCTCGATCCATTGGTGCAACGCGCAATCAACCGCCTGCAAAGCCTGGACGAAACCCGCGCTATCGTCGAAGCGGCGCGCACATTGCAGTTCCGCTCGGTGAACATCGACCTGATCTACGGCCTGCCCTTGCAGACCCCGGACGGTTTTGCCCGCACTGTCGAGCAAGTCATCGCCCTGCAGCCGGATCGCCTGTCGGTGTTCAATTATGCGCATCTGCCGGAACGCTTCATGCCACAACGGCGCATCGACACGGCACAACTGCCAAGCGCTGAGCACAAATTACAGATGCTCCAGCGCACCATCGAGCAGTTGGCCGGGGCAGGCTATCGCTACATTGGCATGGACCATTTCGCCCTGCCCGATGACGACCTGGCCATCGCTCAGGAAGAGGGTACACTGCAACGCAACTTTCAGGGTTACACCACTCACGGGCATTGCGATCTGATCGGTCTGGGTGTCTCGGCCATCAGCCAGATTGGCGATCTTTACGCACAGAACAGCAGCGATCTTGCCGACTATCAGAACCTGCTGGGCAGCGATCAATTGGCAACCAGCCGTGGCCTGCTGTGCAACGTAGACGATCACATCCGACGCGCCGTCATCGCGCAGTTGATCTGTCATTTCTCGCTGGACTTCGCTACTGTCGAGGACCGTTTTGGCATCGATTTTCGCGACTATTTCAATGACGTATGGCCCAGATTACTGACCATGGCCACGGACGGGCTGATTCACCTGGACGCTGACAGTCTGCGCGTGACACCGGCCGGCCGACTGCTTGTGCGCTCCATCTGCATGGTCTTCGACGCTTACCTCGACCTACAAAACCGCCAGCGATTTTCCAAAGTTATTTAGGAAATTTCCGAAGAAGCGGCAGGAATCATTTTCACGCTATGGAGGGCACGTGCTAGTCGGGGCTTTGGTCATTGGGCTACCCTTACGACTACTGTGTGTTTTATTACAAGGAATTACCCGATGTCTGAGCCAGTCAAATTGCGCGCTCACACCCAGGCTCACTGCAAGGACTGCAGCCTGGCCCCGTTGTGCCTGCCGCTTTCATTGAACATGGAAGACATGGACGCCTTGGACGATATCGTCAAACGTGGCCGTCCTTTGAAGAAAGGCGAGTTTCTGTTTCGTCAGGGCGATGCGTTCAATTCGGTTTATGCCGTGCGCTCTGGCGCTTTGAAAACCTTTAGCCTCAGCGATGGCGGCGAAGAGCAGCTCACTGGCTTCCATCTGCCAAGCGAACTGGTCGGCCTTTCGGGGATGGACTCCGAAGCTTATCCGGTGTCCGCCCAGGCCATGGAAACCACGTCGGTGTGCGAAATCCCCTTCGAGCGTCTGGACGAACTGTCTGTGCAGCTGCCGCAACTGCGGCGCCAACTGATGCGAGTCATGAGCCGGGAAATTCGTGATGACCAGCAAATGATGCTGTTGCTGTCGAAGAAAACCGCTGACGAGCGCATCGCAACCTTCCTGGTCAACCTGTCGGCGCGCTTCCGCGCCCGTGGATTTTCCGCCAATCAGTTCCGTCTGAGCATGTCACGCAACGAAATCGGTAACTACCTGGGGCTTGCCGTGGAAACCGTTTCGCGCGTGTTCACGCGCTTTCAGCAGAACGAACTGATTAACGCCGAAGGTAAGGAAATTCATATTCTGGACCCGATTCAGCTGTGCGCATTGGCGGGCGGGTCGCTGGAAAGCTGATGGCAGTAAGGTCTGGGCAGGCTTAGACTACGCCTTTTGCGCGAGCCTCCTGCCCAGGACCCTTTGATGATTTTCGACGAATTAAGCTTCAAATCCCTCATCCGCCCTGTGGTGGACTTCCCCAAGCCCGGCGTGATTTTTCGCGATATCACGCCGCTGTTCCAGTCGCCAAAGGCGCTGCGCCTGGTGATCGACAGCTTCGTCCAGCGCTATATCGAATCCGAGTTCACCCATGTGGGCGCGATGGATGCGCGAGGTTTTCTGATCGGTTCGATCGTTGCCTACGAACTGAATAAACCGCTGGTGCTGTTTCGCAAGCAAGGCAAGCTGCCGGCTGATGTTCTGGCCGAGGGTTATCAAACCGAATATGGCGAAGCTTTTCTGGAAGTCCACGCCGACAGCCTGTGCGATGGCGACTCGGTGGTGATGTTCGATGACCTGATCGCAACCGGCGGTACCCTGGTCGCCGCAGCCAGCCTGATTCGTCGCATGGGCGCCAACGTCCACGAGGCCGCCGCAATCATCGACCTTCCGGAACTGGGCGGATCGCAGCGCCTGGAAGACCTGGGCATCCCGACGTTCTGTCTGACGCAGTTTGCGTTGACCGATAAGTAAATACAGCCATTGCGGCCATCTCGCTGCAGGAGCGAATGTATTCGCTCCTGCAGCGCACTGCGCCATTCAGACTGGCGATTTACAGCTTGATCGGTTTGCGCCCTGCAAACGAATGCGCCAATGTGCCGCCGTCCACCAGTTCGAGTTCGCCGCCCAGCGGAACGCCGTGGGCAATCCGCGACGCAATCAAACCCTTGTTGTTGAGCAACTGGGCGATGTAATGCGCGGTCGCTTCACCCTCTACCGTCGGATTGGTAGCCAGGATCACTTCGCTAAAGGTGCCCTGCTCTTCGATGCGCGCCACCAACTGCGGAATGCCGATCGCCTCAGGCCCCAGACCATCCAAGGGCGACAGATGGCCCTTGAGCACGAAATAGCGACCGCGATAACCGGTCTGTTCCACGGCGTAGACATCCATCGGACCTTCCACCACGCACAGCAATGTGTCGTCACGGCGATTATCGGCACACTGTGGGCAGAGTTCGTCTTCGGTGAGCGTGCGGCACTGTTTGCAATGGCCGACGCCCTCCATGGCCTGACCCAAGGCTTGGGCCAAACGCGACCCTCCGCTGCGATCGCGCTCAAGCAACTGCAACGCCATGCGCTGCGCGGTTTTCTGACCGACCCCCGGCAGAATGCGCAGGGAGTCGATCAACTGGCGGATCAAAGGGCTGAAGCTCATTGAAGAAAAATCTCACAGAAACACGAGACGCGGTTTATACCCGCGCCTCTGACAAGCGTCAAATCACGCTTAAGACACCTTGACCACCAGCTTGCCGAAGTTCTTGCCTTCAAGCATGCCGATAAACGCATCCGGGGCATTTTCCAGCCCATCGACCACGTCTTCGCGGAACTTGACCTTGCCGTCCTTCACCAACGGCACCATGGCTTGCATGAATTCTTCCAGGCGATGGTAATACTCTTCGTAGACGATGAAGCCCTGAATCCGGGCGCGCTTGGTCAGCAGTGTGCGCATCAGCAGCGGCAGATGGTTGGGACCGTCCGGCAAGCCCTGGGCGTTGTACTGTGCAATCAGGCCGCAGAGGGGAATCCGCGCGTATTGATTAAGTAGCGGCAATACGGCCTCGAACACCTTGCCGCCCACCAGCTCGAAATAAATGTCGATGCCGCTGGGACAGGCCTCGCTCAGTTGCTCGGCAAAATACTCGCTCTTGTGGTCAACACACGCATCAAAACCCAACTCATCCATTACATAGCGGCACTTGTCGACACCGCCGGCGATGCCGACCACCCGCAGGCCATGCAGCTTGGCCACTTGCCCCACCACCGAGCCTACGGCACCCGATGCGGCCGCGACCACCAGGGTTTCCCCTGCCTGGGGTTTTCCGATGTCCATCAAACCCATGTAACCGGTGATGCCGGGCATACCCAGCACACCTACGGCCATTGACGTACTCGGCAAATCCTTCGGTATCGCCAACAGATGATTGCCATCGCAAATGCTATGGCTCTGCCAACCGGTCTGACCGACCACCAGGTCACCCTCCTTGAATCCGGGGTTGCGCGACTGCTCGACCACGCTGACCGCCCCACCCTCCATTACCGCTTCGATTTTCACCGGTGGCGCGTAGGACGGCGCATCACTCATGCGACCGCGCATGTAGGGGTCCAGGGAAAGATATAGCGTGCGCAGCTGAACCTGGCCCTCCTCCAGATCAGGCAACGCCTTGCGTTCAAGCCGGAAATTCTCCGGCGTCGGCGCACCTTCTGGACGGGAGGCGAGGACCACACGCTGGTTGAGGATCAATTCTTGCGACATCGGGAGCAACTCCTGGATTGATCAATTCGGGACGATAGAAAGCAGACCGTGTGCGCTGAAGGGTGTTCGGTCGGATGTGGCGATGATATGCACCCGAAATGCGATAAGCGGACGTGATGACACCTGGAGGGCGCAGATCACTTACGGTGTACAGCGCAGAATTCATCGACCACAAACAAAAATGCCAGGCACTGAGCCTGGCATCGGGTGCAACGTGCGCTCGATCAGAACGGCATTTTCATACCCAGCGGCAGTTGCATGCCGGCGGTCATGCTCGCGGTCTTTTCCTGACTCGCCGCTTCGATCTTGCGCACAGCGTCGTTGACGGCGGCCGCGATCAGGTCTTCAAGGATTTCCTTGTCCTCCTGCATCAGGCTGTCGTCCAGATTGACGCGCTTGACGTCATGGCGACCGGTCATCACCACGCTCACCAGGCCTGCGCCCGATTGGCCGGTGACTTCGGCATTGGCCAGTTCTTCCTGCATCTTGGCCATTTTTTCCTGCATTTGCTGGGCCTGCTTCATCAGGCCAGCCATGCCACCTTTCATCATGAGAGTTCTCCTCGAAAGTCGATGGGTTCATTGGGCGGCGCTATATCAGCCTAGCGCCTCGGGTTCATTAAGGGGTTACCGGAGTATCCACGGGAGCAATGGTGTCTTCGCGGATGCTTGCGCCGAACTGCGTCAGCATCTGCTGGATGAACGGATCGCCCTGTATCGAAGCCTCGGCCTGGCGCTGACGGTCGGCGCGCCGACGGGCAGCCGCTTGAGCCGGGGTTTCCTGTTCGGGCTTGATCAGCTCGATACTCAGGTTGATGGTGCGTTCATGGTATTGGTTCAGCGCATCATTCAGGCGCCGCTGTTGCGTCGGATTGAACAGCGCGCTGTGCGCCGGATCCAGGTGCAGCAGCCAGTTATCGCCCTCGGCCGAGATCAGCGTGCAGTTGGCGGCAATGCTGCCCGTCATGCCGGAGATCGGCAGTTTTGGAAACAGGTCCAGCCAATCAGCGGCCAGCCCGGTAGCGGGTGCGGCGGCGGGCAACGGTTCGGGTTCTTTCTCCACCGCCTCAACGGTTTCGACGGCTTCGTGAGCCAGATCGTCGAGATAGGCGAACGAGGCCGGGTCAATGTCGATGTCCGGCTCGTAATAATCGTCATCCGGCGGCGGCTCGTCGTCACGTTCCATCGGCGCCGGTACATAGGGCGTGGCAATGGGCACGTGTTCGAGCATGGCCGGGGTGACCAAACCGGCGGCGGCTTGCAGTTGTTCCCGAGACTCTACTTCCGGCGCATCCGGTACCGGGGTTGCCGGTGTCGGGCCGGGCATCGGCGTGAGTTCAGGTTGCTCGGCAACCGTGTCGAGCATCGGCTGCGGAATTTCTTCGGCAGCAGACGCAGGCTCTGGCTCGGCGCTCGACTGCACAGCCTTGGGCTCGTTCCAGGGCAGATCGATGTCTTCTGCGGGCGCGGGCGCAGGTGCTTGTTCAGGCGTTGCTGGCACAGCGGGCTTGGCGACCGGTTCGGTATGACCTGCGACCGGCGAGGCCACAACGGGCGAAGCGACAGGCAGCGGCTCAGCTGCCGCCGGAACGTACGCGGGTGCCGGAGCAACGGGCGCTGCACCGGCCACCGTAGCCTGGGAATCAACCGTGGCCGGGTTGATTCCCACCGACTTTAACGGCTGTCCGGGCGCGTCATCGTTATCTGCCGGGCGAAAGGCGAGCATGCGCAACAGCACCATCTCGAAACCGCCACGCGGATCTGGCGCAAGGGGCAGATCACGTCGACCGATCAGCCCCATCTGGTAATAGAACTGCACGTCTTCGGCAGGCAAGGCCTGAGCCAGTGCCAGCACGCGGTCGCGATCACCGTGACCGTTGTCGACACCCTCTGGCAACGCCTGGGCGATGGCCACCCTGTGCAGCACGTTGAGAATCTCGGACAGCACACCACTCCAGTCAGGACCCTGCTCGGCCAGATGACGCACGGCTTCAAGCAGGGAGCGCGCATCGCCATCGATCAGCGCAGTGAGAACGTCATAGACCTGACCATGATCCAGCGTGCCTAGCATGGCCCGCACATCGGCAGCCAGCACCTTGCCTTCACCGAAGGCAATGGCCTGGTCGGTGAGACTCATGGCGTCACGCATGGAGCCATCGGCGGCTCGACCGAGCAGCCACAACGCGTCGTCTTCGAACGGAATGTTTTCCGCGCCCAGCACGTGCGTCAGGTGTTCGACCACCCGTTCGGGGGTCATGTTCTTCAGGGAGAACTGCAGGCAGCGCGACAGGATGGTCGCCGGCAGCTTCTGCGGATCGGTGGTCGCGAGGATGAACTTGACGTAGGGCGGCGGCTCTTCCAGCGTCTTCAGCAAAGCGTTGAACGAGTGGCTGGAGAGCATGTGCACTTCGTCGATCAGGTAGACCTTGAAGCGCCCGCGGCTGGGCGCGTATTGCACGTTGTCCAGCAGCTCACGGGTGTCTTCGACCTTGGTACGGCTCGCGGCGTCGATCTCGATCAGGTCGACGAAACGGCCCTCGTCGATCTCCCGGCAGACCGAACATTCGCCACAGGGCGTGGACGTGATCCCCGTTTCGCAATTCAAACACTTGGCGATGATCCGGGCGATGGTGGTCTTGCCGACCCCGCGCGTGCCGGTGAATAAATAGGCATGGTGCAGGCGCTGGCTGTCGAGCGCGTTGATCAAGGCCTTGAGCACATGGGTCTGGCCGACCATTTCGCGGAACGAGCGCGGACGCCATTTACGTGCAAGAACCTGATAACTCATTGAAAACCGTCGCGACTGGGTTGCGGAAGACCGCTAATGCTAGCGGAGCGGGGGCAAAATTGCATCCGGGCAATATGACTGCGGGCATATAAACCCTCTGCCGGTAGACTGACGTCACTGCATAATTGCGCCGTCAATGCTGACACGAGGGACCTTGATGCGCCTGCTGGCACTGAGCGCTCTGTTGCTGACAAGCGGGGCCACCCACGCCGGGGAGGTACCCTTGCGTTTTTCCATCGCCGACGCATGGGCGATGCCACTGGTGAGGATCGATGACCATCAGCCCAGTGGCGGTATCATTTTCGACATCATGCAAAGTATGGCGGCCCAGGCGAACATGACGGCGGAATATCGCGTCGTGCCCGTTCAACGCGTGGAACGTGTCTTGAATAGCGGCAGGGTTGACGTGCGTTGTTACACCACGCAGTCATGGATGCCCAGCCTGTCGGGAGATTACACCTGGAGCCTGCCGCTGCTGATCCAACGCGACCTACTGATCAGTACTCCTGACAACCCCGCTCCGAGATCGCCCGAAACCCTGTCCGGTGAAACCATAGGGACGGTGCTGGGCTACGTCTACCCTACCCTGCAAGCCGATTTCGATAGCAAGGTTTTGCACCGCGACGATGCGCGCAGCGAAGTGCAGGTGCTGGAGAAATTGCAGGTTCATCGCTACCGCTATGCAGTGGGCAGCCAATGGTCGCTGGACTGGTTCAACCACAACCTGCCGGATGACCAGAAGTTGCGCAGCGTAGCGGTGATCGACGAGCAATCGGTGGGTTGCCTCGTGCGCAACGACCCCGGCATCCCGGCACAGCGGTTGATGAGAATTCTGTTGCGCATGCGCATGTCCGGCGAGATCGACCGCATCTTGGAGCGCTACAAAACCGTGTCGGGTCTGCCTGCCGACCAGCCTGCGGCTGCGCGGTGATCAAGCTGATGTCGCCGCCGGTGATCGCCACATCGATCGCGCAGTGAAAGTGCTGCGCAACAGTGCGCAATGGAAAAACATGGTGATCGTCATCACCGTCGATGAGAACGGCGGCTGGTGGGATCACGTTGCGCCGCCAAAGGGTGATCGCTGGGGGCCCGGCACGCGCGTTCCGGCCATCGGCATCTCGCCGTTCGCGCGCATGGGCTCCGTGGACCGCACCGTCTATGACACGGCCTCGATCCTGCGCCTGATCACCCGCGTGCATGGCCTGGAACAACTCGACGGCCTGAAGGAGCGCGACGAGGCAATGACCGCCCGCGGACAGACACCCATGGGCGACCTGACCAATGCCCTGCGCTTTCCGGGCTGATTGATGACCGGTTGTGCAGGACGTCACCGAGACGTCCTGCAATCTTTGCCCGGTTGACCTGTCGTCGTAATAGATATTCCTTTCAGGGCTCCAATCACCTGCAAGGAAGCGACAACATGAATGCAGCACATCCTCCTTACGTGCCCAGACACCGCAAGACCACCGAGCTATTGGTCGTGCACTGCTCGGCCACGCGCCCCACCCTGGACATCGGGGTAAAGGACATTACTCAATGGCACCGCCAGCGAGGGTTCGACACGGTGGGCTATCACTACGTCATCCGCCGCAACGGCGAGGTGCAAACCGGTCGACCTGAATCGGCCATTGGCGCCCACGTCAAAGGGCACAACGCCAACTCGATTGGCGTGTGTCTGGCCGGGGGCGTGGACGCAACGGGCAAACCCGAGAACAACTTCACGTCAGAGCAGTTCGCTGCCTTGCGCGGATTGCTCGAGCAGCTCGGTACGCGTTATCCCGATGCTCGCATTCTGGGTCATCGAGATCTGTCCCCTGACCGCAACGGCGATGGCGTGATCAGCTCCAGCGAGTTCATCAAGGCCTGTCCGTCATTCGATGTCAGGGCCTGGCTAAAACGCTACACATAAGCTGACGAGTCCGGCCTCCGCCAACCACACACATCTGCTGTGAATGTGTGTGGAACTGTGCATATACAGCGCGGTTTCTGCGCAATAGAGTGACCGCGCCCTACAGCACATCAGGAGATTGCCATGCCCCAGACACTGAATTTCCAGCAAGTTGACGTCTTTTCCTGCGCTGCCACCGAAGGCAATCCACTGGCCGTGGTGCACGCTGCCGATGAGGTGACCGACGCTCGGATGGCCGCATTCGCGCGCTGGACCAACCTCAGTGAAACCACTTTCCTGCTGCGTCCGACCCACCCCGACGCCGACTATCGCGTGCGCATTTTTACCACTACCCGCGAGCTGCCGTTCGCTGGCCACCCGACGCTGGGCAGTTGTTTCGTCTGGCTCGATAACGGCGGCATCCCGAAGGCTGACGAGATCGTTCAGGAATGTGGTGTCGGCCTGATTCGTATCCGCCGCAACGGCTCGCGCCTGGCCTTCAGCGCTCCGCCGTTGCTGCGCAGCGGACCGGTCGAGGCCGACGTATTGCAGAACATTGCAGCCGGACTGCGCATGTCGCCTGCAAGCATCGTCGCCAGCCAGTGGGCCGACAACGGGCCGGGCTGGGTGGCGGTCATGCTCGAAAGTCGCGATGAACTGTTGGCGATCCGCCCCGACTACGCCGCGCTCAAGGGTCTGAATGTAGGTGTCGTGGCGCCATGGACCGGTCCTGACGCCGAGGACGACTTCGAAGTACGCGCACTGATCAGCAGCGATAACGGCATTGAAGACCCGGTCACCGGCAGCCTCAACGCCAGCCTCGCCCAATGGCTGATCAGCGCAGGTTTGGCGCCAAGCCGATACACCGCCCGGCAGGGAACGGTGATCGGTCATCGCGGGCGGATCAGCATCGAGCAGATCGGTGAGCAGATCTGGATCGGCGGTGACGTGCAGCACTGCGTGAGGGGAAGCGTGACCCTGTAATCCTTCAGGGTGGCCGACCTGATTTGCGTGATGGGCCATCACGCGACACTCAGGTACTGACGGTGGCCAGCGGATTGGCCACTTGCATTGCGCCGGCTTCCTTGGGCAAGCGCAATGTCAGCCCCGCCAGCGATACGGCAACCAGCGCGATGGCGACATACACGCCCACGAACGATCCGCTAAACCGGGCCAGCACCGCGCCGCTGAAATTGCCGAGCATCCCGCCCACCCCCTGAAGGATGTTGGCGACGCCAAAAAGGGTGACCGCCATTGCCGCGCTACCAGCCATCTTCGATACGTAGGCGGGGATCAGACCGAAGATGGGATAGAACGCCAGCGCGAACAACACGCCCGCCACCATCGGCCAATAACCGCCAGGGTGCGTGACCAGAATCATGGCAGCCAGGGCCACGCAGGCGTAGACCAGCATCATGGCGATTCGCAAGCCGACTCGATCAGCCAGCCAGCCCACCGCCAGACCCGCGAACATGCCAACGAACCCAATACTGGCCCAGATTTGTGCGGTGTAGGTGACGGCGAAATTCAGCTCCGTGCGCAGGTAGGACGACAGGTAGTTCTGGAACGGAAAGGTCGAGAAGCCCAGTAGGAAATTCATCGCCCATACGGTAAGCACCCAAGGCTGCATCAGCGCAGCCTTGTCGACCTTGGGCATCGGTTCGCTGATGGTTGCGGCCTCGGGCTGGAGGAACAACCCTGCCCGCTTGAACACCACCGCCACACCGATCGCCAGAACCACCGTGATCAGGCCGACAATCCACCAAACCATTGGCCATTGCCCCTGTGCCGCGTACAACGGCACCAACAGACTGTTGACGAAAACGCCGTAGCTGGTACCACTGGAGACCAAACCCATGGCCATGCCGCGATAATTGAAGGCGACCGTACGCGAAATCACATCGACCATTGGCACAAACACGGTGGCTGCCGTCCCCGCCAATACGGTGAGCAGCATGCCGATCAAGACGATGTCATGGGTCAGCGGGATCAGCAGCAGGGCCGCCGCGCAGACCACACCCGAAACAAAGATCACCCAGCCGCCCCCGACTCGCGGAGTGATCCAGGCTGCCAGCAGTGCACACAGCAGAAAACCAAACTGCCCTGCCGCCGTGATGGTGCCGACACAGGAAATATCGAAGCCCAGGCTGTCACGCATGTCCGGCACCAGCTGCGCGAACAGGTAAATCCCGAAACCGAACGTCGCAGCTACCAGGCCGGTCAGCAACAGCACAATCAGAGCATTGATACGCATAGCCAGCTTCCTTTCTTGAATGAGAGAGGGAAAAGCCTTACGCAGATCGCGCTGCGTCGATCAGCTCTGCGGCCAGGTCTTTGGCGATCAGAAATACGCTGTCATCGTGTTCCAGAGCGCCGGTCAGAAACGCTCCTTCCAGCAGCATGAACAGCCGCCTGACCAATGTCCGAGGATTCGCCAGACCGGCGGCCTCAGCCAGATCCAGCAAGTGCTGTTTCATCCCGCGTTTATGCCGGTCCACCGCCAGGCGAACCGGATGGCTGCGATCGGGAAACTCGGCGGCGGAATTCACGTAGGGGCAGCCCCGCCATCCGCCCTCGCGAAGCCATTGCCGATGCAGGTCAAACAGATCAAGCAATTGAGTGGCAGGCGTCCCACCGGACCCAAGGGTTTGCTGTACGGCCGCCTCCCAACGTTCGTTACGCTTGTCGAGAAACGCCACGATCAACTCGTCTTTGGAAGTGAAGTGGGCATACAGGGTCATCTTCGATACGCCAGCGAACTCAGCTACGGCTGCAATCCCGGTGGCATTGATGCCGTCGCGAAAAAACAGCGCAGACGCAGCGTCGATCAGGCGCTGATGGTTGGCGGCAAAATCTCTGGTGGTCAACATGCAGAACGACTCAGGTTATCTGTACTGACCGGTAAAGATAGACGGAAAAACCAGAATAGCCAGCCATGAGAAAAGATTCCACAACGATGGCAAAAGGATGGGATGGAAACTATCGGCAGGGAAAGGCGTTTTTCAGCGCCGAGACGACCAGAACCGACTCGTTGAGGTGCAGGCTCTGGGGGTGTTCTTCCAGCGACTGCACCACAACGCGCATCGACTGAAGCATGGGGATCCCGCCCTCCGGTACGCAGACCAGTTTGGGCGTGCCGGCGGCTTCGTGAACGAGGTCCAGTGTGTCGATGGTGGCTTGCAGCACGCCAACGCAATGGCCGATACCCACAGGGTTTTTAGCGACGCCGCCACTCATGCTGCTGATGCCATCCTGGCATTCGAGCAACAGCTTGTTGCCGTCGGCCATGGCGCCAGCGCTCAAGCCCAACGCCAACGCTGTCGCGCAGAGAGTTGCTCTGGTCATGTGTGATCTATCCTCTGCCCCTACCGCAACCACAATTCCTTCACCGAATGGTCCGCAGCCTTGCGCACCACAAGGCTCGCCCGCTCGCGGGTGGGAAGGATGTTTTCCAGAAGGTTGGGGCGATTGATGTCTCGCCAGATCTTGCGAGCGGCGTCCGGGGACTTTTCCGGAGGCAGATCGGCCAGCTCCCGGAAGTAAGCACCGCGCGCACGAAACGCAGTACGTTGCAGCATCAGGAAACGTTCGACGTACCATCGCTCGATATTGCTTTCGTCGGCGTCCAGATAGATCGAAAAATCAAAGAAATCCGACACGATACTGCCAGGCTTCTGGCCGTCGTTGCCGGCAGTCTGCAGCACGTTCAAGCCTTCGAATATCAGAATGTCCGGCTGACTGATCTGCAGGAATTTATCCGGCACGATGTCGTAGCTGATGTGCGAATAGACCGGTGCACTGATATCGGCGACGCCGGCCTTGAGATCAGACAGAAACCTGACCATGCGTTTGCGGTCGTAGCTTTCCGGAAAGCCCTTGCGGTGCATGATGCCGCCCGCATCGAGCTTGGCATTGGGGTGCAGAAAACCGTCAGTGGTCACCAGATCGACCCGCGGGTGATCAGGCCAGCGAGCCATCAGCGCCTGCAACACCCGGGCGAAGGTACTCTTGCCCACGGCCACACTGCCGGCGACGGCAACAACATAGGTCTGCTTCTTCGCGGGACGGCCGAGGAAAGTGTCCTTGATGCTTGCCAGATTGCGGGCAGCGCTGACGTGCAGATTGATCAGGCGTGACAGGGGAAGATAGATATTGACGACATCTTCCAGGGAAATGTCTTCGTTTACGCCTCGTAACATCGCCAGATCTTCTTCGGACAAAGTCAGCGGCGTACTGGCGCGCAGCCCCGCCCACTCGGCACTGGTCATTACGAGATAGTCATCAGGCGCCATCTATAGCCTTCCAATCCAGGTGTCCATTTCGACAATGGTGCGAAGACTATCGTATTGACCCAAAAGCGGGGCAGATTTCTTTGATTTGCCTCGCATTATTGGCGCAATCGACGTTGATCCGAGACAGTCGGGTGCTCCGATAAGACCCGAGCGCATAGACCAATCCCGGCAGAAAAATAAATGGAACTCGGGTTTGCTGGATGGTGACAAAGAGCCACCCTACCCTGCTCTCGGAGGCGCTTATCCATGCGGCATAAATGCTCGGCCCTGCAACTGCTCACCACCCTTGCTGACGAAGCCGCCTTAAGAGTCAATCCACTGGACTTCACAGCGCTTCTTTATCTACGCGATCAGGGCTATGCCGACGTGTCGATCAGGGAAGGATGCGTGGTGGCCGAACGCACGCCTGCCGGGAAGCAATTTGCGAATGAACACGCGGATAGATACTGAGGTCTCGCGCGAAAGCGCGGGGAAGTCCTTGATGGACGTCGCAGTTGGGAAATCGGGACCAGGAGATTCAAGCGCAGCTTGCGAAGAAGAGCGAGCTTTAGAATGGAGGCAACCCCACCAGCCACACCCCGGCACACAATGTTCCCGCTGTGGCTGCTTCCTTCCGGATCTGACCAGGTTCACGGGTAATCGTTGCGGGGGGACCGATGGGGTCACCATAACGACACTCACCAGTTGGCGAGCCGCGCCATTGTACCGGTCTTGCGCCAAGTTACAACCCTGGCGTCAGATAAAAATTTGATAGCGCTCAAGCACTTGTGTAAACGCCAGAAAGCCGCTTCGCTCGGCAACTTCGAATCATCGGGCTCTGGCTTTTGCATCAGAGACCCGGCATGGTTGCGCCCATGAAAAGCTCATTGATGAAATACCAGGCGCTGTCTGCGCTGCAGCGCGAACAGGTCGAGCAAATCGAGTTGCAGCCTTGGCAGAAAGTCGTCGCAGGGGATATTCACGGCGCCCTTCATTCACTCACTGCTCGCCCACTGGCCGATATCCAGGGCTACGTGCTGTTGATAGACGACGTGCCGAGGGGATTTTTTCTGCTGAAACGTCGGGTGTTGTTGCCGCTCTGGGCGCAAGAGGCTCCAGGCACAACCGCTACGCTGCATGCGCTGATCATCGACCAGCGGTATCAACGTCGCGGACTGGGCGAAGCGTGTTTACGCCAGTTACCGGAGCAGGTTTTACAACTATGGCCGGACATCGAGCAGTTGATGCTGGCGGTGCATCCCACCAATCAGGTAGCCCGCGCGCTTTACCTGTCGCTGGGTTGGCGGGAAGACGGCAATGCTACCCGCACCGCAGACGGTTACGAGACGCGCATGACACGCCGCTTACGCTGAGCCGCCAGAGGTCGCTGTTCAACTCATTCCAACCCGAAGGGGTCTGATCTTGTGTCCCCCTCCCGCCGCACCGTTCTGATAATGATGATCCAGAGCTTCGGCGTCACTGGCGCGGTCATCGCCAAACAGGTTACCGAAGCCGTCCTGCCAGTACGTGTTGGCAATCAGACGATCTCAATAGTAATGCCCTACTTCATGACGGAAATGTCCGAGCAGCGCGCGATAGCTCGTGCATCTGCACGCGCACCTTCTCACGGATGGAATCGTCCGCATCCTCTACGTTGAGGATGATCAAGCCGTTGGCATGACCAGTAGTGGGCAGATTGCCTTGCAGATCGCCGCGAGGAATTCGAATACCACGTTCCTCATCGACGGCCTTGGGGATGACGTGAAGTCCAACGTGATCAGCTGTGCGGTCAGGCGACGCTTGGCCATTTCTGTCTTGAGCCGGCGTTCAGGGTTTTCCGGAACGCAGAGAGCAGGAATGGTCCGGTTCAGGCTACAGGCAGTGCAGAACTCTCCCGCATTATGCTCAGGAAAAATGTTGCTCGAAGAACTGGAACATGGTGGTCTTCTGAATGCTATGCAAACACTAGAGCGTCGGGGATTGAACGGGTTCCGGACATTCTGACGAGACACACCCTGTCGACATCGAACAGCCTCCGCGATGCTGGTGGAAATGTCGGAAGCAGCGACGGCAGCGAATGCGGCGGCTCAGTCACCCATGCCTGACCTGACACCCGCCTTCGCCAGCATGCCCCCCCTTTAAAGTTGCCCATAGATCACAAACCGTCAGGGTGCCGTGTCAGTCCACGGGCACGTCATGCTTCTTCAGGAATGTCACGAACGCCTCTTCATCCAGCACCTTCAGACCCAGCTCATTGGCCTTGGTCAGTTTTGACCCTGCACCCGGCCCGGCGACGACGGTGTGGGTCTTGGCCGAGACAGAGCCTGAAACCTTGGCGCCAAGGCTTTCGAGTTTGTCCTTGGCGACGTCGCGACTCATCAGCTCCAGCGAGCCGGTCAGCACCCAGGTCTGTCCCGTCAGCGGCAGGCCTTCGACGACCTTTTTATCGCTCTCCCAATGCATGCCGAAGTCTTTGAGCTGTTGCTCAATGGCGACAGCACGCCTGGCGTTTTCTTCGACGTCAAAAAACGTTCTGAGAGACTGGGCCTGCTTTTCCGGCAAGGCCTGGCGCATGTCCAGCCAGTCGGCCTTGACCACCCCTTGCAGCGTGGTGAACTTATCCGCCAGCTTCTGCGCCGCCCCTGGCCCCACCGACGGGATGTTGAGCTTGTCGAGCATGCCACCCAATGTCGCGCTGGCGGCAAACTCGGCGCCCAACTCTCCAACGTCCTGCAAGGCCATCTGGCATTCACCGAGCAGTGCGCCGATGACGTTCTGGTTGTGATCGTCCTCGAAGAAACTGTGAATCTCGTGGGCCACTTCAAGCCCGATGTCTGGCAGGTAGGTCAACACTTCCGGCAGCGCGACCTTGACCTTCTCCAGCGACCCTAGCGAACGCGCCAGGACCTTGGCCGTTTCCTCGCCCACATCGGGAATGCCCAAGGCATAGATGAAGCGTGCCAAGGTCGGCTGTTTACTGTCGTCGATGGCCTTGAGCAGCTTTTTGCTGGATATCTCGGCGAAGCCCTCCAGCTCGATGATGTCGTCATATTCCAGCTTGTAGAGATCGGCCGGCGAGCCGATGAGTTTTTCATCGACCAGTTGCTCGATGGTCTTGTCGCCCAGCCCTTCGATATCCATCGCCCGGCGGGACACGTAATGGATGATCGCCTGCTTGAGTTGCGCACCGCAGGCCAACCGTCCGACACAGCGATACACGGCGCCTTCGCTGACAGTCTCCTTGCCCTTGCTGCGTTTGATCAGTTGCGTGCGTTCCACCTGCGAGCCACACACCGGGCACGTTTGCGGAATCTCAACCTGACGCGCGCTCTTGGGACGACGTTCCAGCACTACCTGCACAACCTGCGGAATCACATCCCCTGCGCGGCGGATGATCACGGTGTCACCGATCATCAGGCCCAGACGCGCGACCTCATCCATGTTATGCAGCGTAGCGTTGGCCACGGTAACGCCCGCCACCTTGACCGGCTTCAGGCGCGCGACCGGGGTCACCGCACCGGTGCGTCCGACCTGAAACTCCACATCCAGCAACTCGGTCAGTTCTTCCATTGCCGGAAATTTGTGAGCGATGGCCCAGCGCGGTTCGCGGGCACGGAACCCCAGCTCACGTTGCGAAGCAATGCTGTTGACCTTGAACACCACCCCATCGATTTCATAGGGCAAGGACAGGCGGCGCTCGCCAATGTCGTGGTAATACTCGATGCAGTCTTCGATGCCACGCGCGACCTTCAACTCGCGGCTGACCGGCATGCCCCACGCTTTCAACTGCTGCAAATTGCCGATATGTGTATCGGATATATCGTGGGACACCTGTCCGATGCCGTAGCAGCAGAACTCCAGAGGACGATTGGCCGTGATCTTCGAATCCAACTGACGCAGGCTGCCGGCGGCGGCGTTACGCGGATTGGCGAAGGTCTTGCCGCCGATTTCGAGCTGACTGGCGTTGAGCCGTTCGAAACCGGCCTTGGACATGAAGACTTCGCCGCGCACTTCCAGAGCCTGCGGCCAGCCTTTGCCGTGCAGTTTGAGGGGGATATTTCGTACGGTACGCACGTTGACACTGATGTCTTCACCGGTGGTGCCATCGCCGCGCGTAGCGCCACGGACCAGCGCACCGTCCTGGTAAAGCAGGCTTACGGCCAGACCATCGAGCTTGGGCTCACAGCTGTATTCGACTTTGGCGCCGTCGCCGAGCGAGTCACCCACCGGCAAATCCAGGCCTTCGCTCACACGACGATCGAACTCGCGCATGTCGATTTCTTCGAAAGCGTTGCCCAGGCTGAGCATCGGGATTTCATGGCGCACCTGAGTGAACGCCGACAGCGCCGCGCTGCCGACCCGCTGCGTCGGGGAATCCGGGGTTACCAGATGTGGGTTCTGCGCCTCAAGCGCCTTGAGCTCGTGGAACAGGCGGTCGTACTCCACGTCCGGAATGCTCGGTTCATCGAGGACGTGGTAGCGGTAGTTATGCAGATCCAGCTCTGATCGCAGTTCCAGGATTCGTTGTTCGGCGACGTTCATAGTTAGGTTCTCGAAAAGCAAAAGAGCAGCCGAAGCTGCTCAATTCATGGTGCGATCCGGCGCACGGGCACCGGATATCAATCAACGACGCTGAGTCAGCGCGCGGCGTTCGAATTCAACGATGCGCTGGCGATAGTGCTCAATGGTCTGCGCGGTCATGACACTGCGCTGATCATCCTTGAGTTCACCGTTGAGCTCATGAGCCAGCTTTCGTGCAGCGGCCACCATTACGTCGAAAGCCTGCTTGGGGTGACGCGGGCCCGGCAGACCGAGGAAGAAGCTCACGGCGCGGGTGCTGAAGTGATCGATGTCATCCAGATCGAACACGCCCGGCTTGACCGCGTTAGCCATGGAAAACAGTACTTCACCGTTACCGGCCATGCTTTCGTGGCGATGGAAAATATCCATTTCGCCAAACCGCAAACCACTTTCCAGAATATTCTGCAACAACGCGGGGCCCTTGAAGCCGCCCTCATCCCGGGAAATGACGCTGATCACCAGCACTTCTTCAACCGGTGGCAGGTCCTTGTCCTCGGTGATTCGCTGAGGCGCCTTTTCGTCCGGGAAGTCGTCATCACGAGCGCTGGAAAGGCTCGAACCTTCCGCGTCCAGACTCAGATCGCCCTGTTGAGGCTGATCCTTGCGTTTATTGCGTTTACCTTCGCGCTCTTGCCGCTCTGGACGGTCGCGTGCGGCACTCATGGTCGGCAGGTCGCGCTCGTCGAGCTGAGGTTCCTTATGGGTGTCAAGGACGCGCGCAGGGCCCAGAACCTCGGCAGACGACGGTTCTTCGTCGTCTGGAAGATTGGAGAAGCTGCGGTCCAGCCTGAATTTGAGCTTGCCTTTGCCACCGCGCATACGGCGCCAGCCGTCAAAAAGAATACCGGCAATGACAATAATGCCGATGACGATCAGCCACTCTCGCAGACCGATTTCCATGTAATCCCGTGCCTCTAATGAAAATTCTGAAAATTAAGGGCCTAAACCCCTTTAAAACGTGGAGCCAACTCTATGTTCTGACTGGCGTTTTACCCACGCAGATGAAAAGTGGACATTAAGCTAGCACGACCAAAGGTAACTTTACACCGTCCGATACATCTGCCGTGCCGCAGGCACCTGCAAATGAGCGCGGCTGCCGCTCTCGTGTTCCACTGTTAAAGCACCCCAGCGCGCTTGATCTTTGAACGCGTGGCGGCCCGTTATGCATCCACCAGCGCCATTGCCTCCTCCACATCCACTGCCACAAGGCGAGAGCACCCCGGCTCATGCATGGTGACGCCCATCAACTGATCGGCCATTTCCATGGCGATCTTGTTATGGGTGATGTAGATGAACTGCACCGTTTGCGACATCTCCTTGACCAGCCGGGCATAGCGGCCCACGTTAGCGTCGTCCAATGGCGCATCGACTTCGTCGAGCATGCAGAACGGCGCCGGATTAAGTTTGAAAATGGCAAAAACCAGGGCCAGTGCAGTCAACGCTTTTTCGCCGCCGGACAGCAAATGGATCGTGCTGTTCTTCTTTCCGGGCGGACGCGCCATGATCGTCACCCCTGTATCGAGTAAATCTTCGCCCGTCAGTTCCAAGTAAGCACTGCCGCCACCAAAAACTTTTGGAAAAAGTGCCTGAATTCCGCTGTTTATCTGATCAAAGGTCTCTTTGAAGCGATTGCGTGTTTCCTTGTCGATCTTGCGAATGACGTTTTCCAGCGTATCCAGCGCCTCGACAAGGTCGGCATCCTGAGCATCCAGATAGCGCTTGCGCTCGGATTGCTGCTGATACTCGTCAATGGCGGCGAGGTTGATCGCGCCTAGACGCTGGATACGGGCATCGATGCGACCCAACTCCTCTTCGGCGTCTTTCTCGTTCGCCTCAGGCGTCAACGTCGCAAGCACACCATTCAAATCGTAGCCGTCTTCGTGCAACTGCTCCTGCAAGGTCTTGCGGCGCACGGTCAGCGATTGCCACTCCAACCGCTGCTGCTCCAGTTGGCCGCGTAACAGTTGTGACTGTTGCTCGGCCTGGGTCCGGCGCTTTTCGGCTTCGCGCAATTCGCGGTCGGCATCTTCCAACGCGTTTTTTGCGGTGCGCATTTCGTCATCCACGACCATGCGTTTTTCCAGCAGCGCTTCGAGCTTCAGACGCAGTTCCTCCAGTGGCGCTGTACCCTCCTCCAGGCCCAGGCTCAACTGTTCGCGCTTTTCAGTGAGACGTTCGGACTGCATTTGCAGCCGCTCCAACGCCTGGCGCGTCGAATCATGCTGCGCGCGCAGCGAGCTCAGGCGTACGGCCAACTGGTTGCCATGATCCTTGTGCTGACGGGCTTCCTGACGTACGTGGTCCAGTCGCTCACGCAAGCTGTCGCGTTGAGCCAGCAATAATTCGCGCTGTTCAGTGTCCAGCGCCATACTGTCGAGGGCATCCTGCAACTGGAGGCGCGACTCGCCGAGGCTTTCCTGCTCCAGGGCACGTTGCTCGACCAGTTCGACCAACTCTTCATCCAGGCGCGTGCGGCGCAATGCCAACTGCTCGACCTTGGCCTTGGCCGCTGACAACCGCGCCTTGAGTTCGCTTTGCTGACGCGCTTCATCCTGAAGGCGGCGACGCAGTTGTTCACGGCTGTCTTCCTGTAAGCGCTGCTGCTCGCGCTGGGCCAGCAACTGGTCTTCCACAGCTGCCAGGGTGGCCTCACGCTCTTCGCGTTCTGTTTCCAGACGCTGCAACTCCTGACCACGGGCCAGCACCCCGCTTTCGGCTTCGCTGGCACGGCGTACGCGCAGGAAATCACGCCCCACCCAATAGCCATCGCGACTGATCAGGCTTTGCCCTGCGCCCAGTCCCGCCCTGAGTGAAAGCGCATCGTCGAGGGTTTCCACCGGTTTGACCTGCCCCAGCCAATGGGCGAGATCGACGGTGGATTCGACTTTATCCAGCAAACTGCCGGGTATCCGCGTGACATCTGCGACCGGGCTGACCAGTCGCAGGTCCCCCTGACTGAAGCCGGCCAGATCCAGACCCGCGAAGTCGTCGACCAGTACCGCATGCAGATCGGCGCCCAGCACGGTTTCCACCGCCAGCTCCCAGCCCGACTCAACGCGCAAGCCTTCAGCCAGACGCGGCCGCTCGCTCAATTGCTGCGCATCCAACCACTCGGCAGTGCCGGTGCCCGGATCCAGCGCGGCCTGCTGCAGCGCTTCCAGCGAGGCGATCCGACCGTTGAGCCGCTGCAGATCGCCTTGAGCCTGCTGCTGGGATTGCGCGGCGTGTTGCAGCTCGATGCGCAGATGTTCCAGGCGCTCGATGAGCCGTTCTTCTTCGGTGGTCAGCTCCTCAACAGTCATTTCCCGGCCGGCGAGGTCTTCGTTCAGGTCCAGGATCGCAGCATCCTCGGGATCGGCCGCCAACAGCTGACGCTCTTCACCGAGGCGACGCTGACGCTCGGCCAGCCGTTCCATGCTGGTTTCCAGCTGTTGGATCCGTGACTGCTGAACTTCAGCCTGGCGACGGGGTTCGGCCGACGACAGGTTGAAGGCGTCCCACTTCTCCTGCCAGCCGTGCATACCGGCCTCGGCCTCTTCCAGTGCTGCGGCGGACTCTTCAGCTGCGGCCAGGGTCATATCCTGCTCGGGTTCGAGCATTGCCAGCTCTTCGCCAAGGGTCGCGAGCAAGGTACGGTCGTGGCCCAGATGTGACTCGGTTTCCTGCCGGGCGCGTTCGGCCTCGCGCAGATCGTCCTGCAATTGACGCAATCGTTGCTGGCCGTGCTGGATGCTCTGCTCGTTGCGGGCAATGTCGCCGCCCACCGAATAGAAGCGACCTTGCACCAGATTGAACCGCTCCGAGAGGTCGTGGTGCCCGTCGCGCAGACGTTCGATGGCCGCGTCGGCGCTGCGCTGATCGGCTACCAAGGCTTCGAAGCTGACTTCCTGAGTACCAATGACCGCCTCGCGCTGAGCAACCTGATCATTCAATGCCTGCCAGCGCAGGGCCGACAGTTGCGCCTTGAGCTGACGCTCTTGGGCCTTGTATTCCTGATACTTCTCGGCGGCCTGAGCCTGCCGGTGCAGGCGCTCCAGCTGGCGTTCGAGTTCATCGCGCAGGTCAGTCAGGCGCGCAAGATTTTCATGGGTGCGGCGAATGCGGTTCTCGGTTTCGCGGCGGCGCTCCTTGTATTTGGAGATGCCCGCCGCTTCCTCGATGAAATTGCGCAGGTCCTCGGGCTTGGCTTCGATCAGCTTGGAGATCATGCCCTGCTCGATGATCGAGTAACTGCGTGGCCCCAAGCCGGTGCCGAGGAAAATATCGGTGATGTCGCGACGACGGCATTTGGTGCCGTTCAGGTAGTAGCTGTTCTGGCTGTCGCGGGTGACTTTGCGGCGAATGGAAATTTCCGCATAGCTGGCGTATTCGCCGACCAGGGTACTGTCGGAGTTATCGAAGACCAGTTCGATACTTGCCTGACTCACCGGTTTGCGGGTGGTAGAGCCGTTGAAGATGACGTCGGTCATCGACTCGCCACGCAGATTCTTTGCCGAGCTTTCGCCCATGACCCAGCGCACCGCGTCGATGATGTTGGATTTGCCGCATCCGTTGGGGCCGACAACGGCCGCCATGTTGCCGGGAAAGTTCACCGTCGTCGGGTCGACGAACGACTTGAACCCGGCCAGCCTGATGCATTTGAGGCGCATGGATCAGTTGGCCGCCAATGCAGAAAGGATCGTCTGGCAGCTGCGCTCGGCGTAGCGGGTCAGTACGCTGCGGATGCGCACCAGATCTCGGGCGACCACGGCTTCGAGCAGTTGGCCGAAGAGGGTCAGGTACTCGCTCATCTGCGCCTGGCGCTGCTCCAGCGCCAGATAGTAGAAGCGGCTCATGGACGGTTGCAGGTTCTCGACGGTTTCTTCCAGATAAGGGTTGTTGGCGAACGGATAAGCGGCACGCATCACATTGAAGCTGTCTTCAACGAAGCTTTTCACATCGTTGCGCTCGCAACTGGCAATCAGCCGCTGCTGGATTTGCAGGAACGGCGCCAGGTCCAGCGTTTCCTGCCAGCTTTTGGCCACGGCCAGGCCCAGCAGGATATACAGCTCGCTCATCAACGCGCAGAGGCTCTGGATATTGTGCGCAGTGAGGACAGTCACCTGCGCCCCACGGCGCGGCAGGATAGCGATCAAGTGGCGGCGTTCGAGGATCAACAGCGCTTCACGAACCGATCCGCGGCTGACATTGAGCGACGCAGTGACTTTCTGCTCCTGAATCCGCTCCCCTGGCTTGAGCTCGCCGCGAATGATCCGCTCGGCGAGGTGATGAGCGATCTGCTCAGCGAGGCTGTCCGGTGCCTTGAACGTCATTTCTCTACTTTCAACCAATAACTGCCTACAAGCGGCGGAGTGTATCGCACTGGACACCCGTGGCGCAGGGCCATGTCACGCAAACTGGCACGAAATAAGCAAAAGCTTAAGCAATACATCACGTTTTTATTGCAACGTTCTGCCGTCAAAAATCGGCAAACCCGGCAAAACTCAATTTCTTGACTTACAGGTCAGATTTTCGTTGACCCAATAGTTAGAACTGATAGATTCATCGACAGGTTCGATGACCCCTTCCAGTAAAAGAAAAGCGAGGCACAACCGGTGATCCAGTTTTTACTGAACCAAGCGCTGAAAACCGAGCATGCCCTGGACCCCAACATGACGGTGCTCAATTATTTGCGCGAGCATTTGCACAAAACCGGGACCAAGGAAGGCTGCGCCAGCGGCGACTGCGGGGCCTGCACGGTGGTGATCGGCGAATTGAGTACAGACGACCATGGTCAGGATCATCTGAACTACCGCAGCCTCAATGCCTGCCTGACCTTCGTCGCCTCCCTTCATGGCAAGCAATTGATCAGCGTCGAAGATCTCAAGCACCAGGGTCAGTTGCACAGCGTGCAGAGGGCCATGGTCGATTGTCACGGCTCGCAATGCGGCTTTTGCACCCCGGGTTTTGTGATGTCGCTGTTTGCATTGCAGAAGAACAGCGACGAAGCCGACTCTGCGAAGGAAAAACACGCTCAGGCCCATGAAGCGCTCGCGGGCAATCTGTGCCGCTGCACCGGCTACCGCCCGATCTTCGCCGCCGCTGAGCAGGCGTGTGGTCAACGCCAGCCCGATCAGTTCGATGAACATAAAGCACAGACCATCACCCGCCTCAGAGCCATCAAACCCGTGCAAACCGCCGAGCTGAGTGGCGGCGACAGGCGCTGCCTGGTGCCGCTGACCGTGGCTGATCTCGCAGACCTGTATGACGCCTACCCGCAAGCCCGCCTGTTGGCAGGCGGTACCGATCTGGCGCTGGAGGTCACGCAGTTGCATCGCACCCTGCCGGTGATGATCTACGTCGGCAACGTCGCCGACATGAAGAAAATCGAGCACTACGACGACCGGATCGAAATCGGTGCGGCGACGGCGCTGACCGACTGCTATGAAGCACTGAGCAACGAATATCCGGATTTCGGCCAATTGCTGCACCGTTTTGCGTCATTGCAGATCCGCAATCAAGGCACGCTGGGCGGCAACATCGCAAACGCCTCGCCAATTGGCGATTCGCCTCCCCTGCTCATTGCGCTGGGCGCGAAGATCGTCCTGCGCAAAGGCACGCAAAGCCGCACGCTGGCGCTGGAGGATTACTTCATCGATTACCGCGTCACGGCACGTCAGGAAAGCGAGTTCATCGAGAAGATCATCGTGCCCAAGGCCGACGCCAGCCAGGCATTCCGCGCTTACAAGGTTTCCAAGCGGCTTGACGACGATATCTCGGCGGTCTGCGCCGCCTTTCGGGTGCAAGTGGACAATGGCGTGGTCATTGAAGCGCGTATGGCGTTCGGCGGCATGGCTGCGATCCCTAAACGCGCGGCCCATTGCGAGCAAGTCCTGATCGGACAGCCCTGGACGCAGGCCACGGTCGAGCGCGCCTGCGCTGCGCTGGAGCAAGACTTCACCCCGCTTTCGGACTTTCGCGCCAGCAAGGAATACCGCCTGCTCAGCGCGCAGAATCTGTTGCGCAAATATTTCATCGAGCTGCAAACGCCACACATCGAGACCCGGGTGACCGCTTATGTCTAACCATCAGCCAATCAAAACCCAGGAAGAACTGGTCGCACTGTTTCAGCAGGATCTCACCACCGGCGTCGGGCGCAGCGTCAAGCACGACAGTGCCGACAAGCACGTGTCCGGCGAGGCAATCTACATCGACGACCGACTGGAATTTCCCAATCAGCTTCATGTGTATGCGCGCATGTCCGATCGGGCCCATGCCCGGATCGTTAAGGTCGATGTGTCACCCTGTTATGGCTTCGAAGGCGTGCGCATTGCCATTACCCATGAAGACATTCCGGGCTTGAAGGACATCGGCCCGCTGTTGCCGGGCGATCCGCTGCTGGCTATCGACATCGTGGAGTTTGTCGGTCAACCGGTGATTGCCGTCGCCGCCCGGGATCTGGACACCGCACGCAAGGCTGCGATGGCCGCGATCATCGAATACGAAGACCTGGAGCCGGTATTGGACGTGGTCCAGGCCTACCGCAACAAGCATTTCGTGCTCGACAGCCACACGCACAAACGCGGCGATTCAGCCACTGCGCTGGATGCAGCACCGAATCGCATTCAGGGCACGCTGCACATCGGCGGGCAGGAACACTTCTATCTGGAGACACAGATTTCCTCAGTGATGCCCACTGAAGACGGCGGAATGATCGTGTATTGCTCGACCCAGAACCCGACCGAAGTGCAGAAGCTGGTAGCCGAAGTGCTCGATGTATCGATGAACAAAATCGTGGTCGACATGCGCCGCATGGGCGGTGGCTTTGGCGGCAAGGAAACCCAGGCGGCCAGCCCGGCGTGCCTGTGCGCAGTGATCGCGCGCCTAACCGGCCAGCCGACCAAGATGCGCCTGCCGCGGGTCGAGGACATGCTCATGACCGGCAAGCGCCACCCCTTCTATGTCGAGTACGACGCAGGCTTCGACAATGACGGTCGCCTGCACGGGATTCAGCTGGAGCTGGCCGGCAACTGCGGCTACTCGCCGGACCTTTCGGCATCGATAGTCGACCGCGCGATGTTTCATGCCGATAATTCGTATTACCTGGGCGACGCGACGATCAACGGTCACCGCTGCAAGACCAACACGGCGTCGAATACCGCCTATCGTGGCTTTGGCGGCCCACAGGGCATGGTTGCCATCGAGGAGGTGATGGACGCCATTGCCCGGCACCTGGGCAAGGATCCGCTTGCGGTACGCAAGGCCAACTATTACGGCAAGACCGAGCGCAACGTCACGCATTATCACCAGCAAGTCGAGCACAACCTGCTCGAGGAAATGACCGCCGAACTGGAAGAAAGCAGCCAGTACGCCGAGCGGCGCAAAGCCATCGAAGCCTACAACGCCAGCAGCCCGATCCTGAAGAAAGGCCTGGCGTTGACGCCGGTAAAATTCGGTATTTCCTTCACTGCCAGCTTCCTCAACCAGGCCGGTGCGCTGATTCATATCTACACCGACGGCAGCATTCACCTGAACCACGGCGGCACCGAGATGGGTCAGGGCCTGAACATCAAGGTCGCACAGGTGGTGGCCGAGGTGTTTCAGGTGGCCATCGACCGCGTGCAGATCACCGCGACCAATACCGATAAAGTCCCGAACACTTCGCCCACCGCCGCCTCCAGCGGCGCGGACCTGAACGGCAAGGCGGCGCAGAACGCGGCCGAAACCATCAAGCAGCGGCTGATCGAGTTTGCAGCCCGGCATTACAAGTGTGAGGCGTCGCACGTCGAGTTCCGCAATGGCCATGTGCGTGTCGGTGAGCAGGTCATCACCTTCGACACGCTTGCGCAGCAGGCGTGGATGGGCCAGGTGTCGCTGTCCAGCACCGGCTATTACAAGACGCCGAAGATCTTCTACGACCGCAGCCTGGCAAGGGGAAGGCCGTTCTACTACTTCGCCTTCGGCGCGGCGTGCACCGAAGTGATCGTCGATACCCTGACCGGCGAATACAAGATGCTGCGCACTGACATCCTGCACGACGTCGGCGCTTCGTTGAACCCGGCTATCGACATCGGTCAGGTGGAGGGTGGCTACATTCAGGGCGTGGGCTGGCTGACCACCGAAGAGCTGGTGTGGAACGCCAAGGGCAAGCTGATGACCAACAGCCCGGCCGGGTACAAGATCCCGGCCGTGGCGGACATGCCGACCGATCTGCGGGTCAGGCTGGTGGAGAATCGCAAGAACCCGGAAGACACGGTGTTCCATTCCAAGGCGGTGGGTGAGCCGCCATTCATGCTGGGCATCGCAGCGTGGTGTGCGATCAAGGACGCGGTGGCGAGTCTGGGCGATTACCGGCATCAACCGAAGATCGACGCACCCGCCACGCCGGAGCGAGTGCTGTGGGGCTGCGAGCAGATGCGCCAGTTGAAGATGGCGAGCGCGCAGGCCGTTAGTGTTGCCCATGAATTGTCCGTTGCCCCGGTCTTGCAGGCGTGAGCGGTCAACTCTGTGGGCGTAAATTGGTTCGCGATGATCGATCAAAGCGCGTAAGTACGTCGGATGTGCCGGCCCATCGTGAACGAATTCGTTTCCACAGCGATGGGTGCAAGACCGAAAGACTGGGGTAAATCCTTTTGGGATGAGCCTGGTGTGAACCGCGGCGGGACGAATAGGCCCCAATGACCGACGAAGATTTTTTGATCCGCTACACAGGTGATCAGGAGAAGCACATGAACAACTGGATCAGCGCCCTCGCCGAGTTTCAAACCCAGGGGCAAGCCTGCGTACTGGTGACGATCATCGACGAGCGTGGCTCTACGCCGCGCAATGCCGGTTCGAAAATGGTGGTCAGCGCCGAGCGGATTTACGGCACCATCGGCGGCGGTCATCTGGAATACAAGGCCATGGAAATCGCCCGCCAGATGCTCGTCAGCGGCAGCCAGCAGACCCGCCTGGAACGCTTCAGCCTCGGCGCCAGTCTGGGCCAGTGTTGCGGCGGAGTGAATGTGCTGCTGTTCGAACCCATGGGTCAGCCCCAGGCACAGATCGCCGTATTCGGTGCCGGCCATGTCGGTCGCGCACTGGTGCCGCTGCTGGCCAGCCTGCCCTGCCATGTACGCTGGATAGACTCGCGGGAAACGGAGTTCCCGACGCACATGCCCGAAGGCGTAACGAAGATCATCAATGACGAGGTCATCGACGAAGTGGATAGCCTGCCGGCTGGCAGTTATTGCATCGTCATGACGCATAATCACGCGCTGGACCTGGAACTGACAGCGGCAATCCTCAAGCGCGGCGATTTCAACTGGTTCGGCCTGATCGGCTCGAAGACCAAGCGCATGAAGTTCGAGCATCGCCTGCGCGAACGAGGCTTCGATCCCGCACTGGTACAGCGGATGCGCTGCCCCATGGGTCTGGCTGAAGTAAAGGGCAAGCTGCCGATGGAAATCGCCGTATCGGTAGCCGCCGAGGTGATCGCCACCTACAACGCCACCTTTGGTGAACAGAGTTCGACGTCCGAACCCGTTGCCAGACTGATGCCCGCTTCCCGCCGAAGCCAGGCGCAATGAACCCTAGAAGAACGAATTGTAAACATGACTATTGAAAAGAAAGCCTACCGCGCCGCTATCGTCCATAGCATCGCCGACCCTGCCGAAGTCGCGGTCCAGGCGTCGTACGAGTACTTCGAAGACGGCCTGATGATCGTCGAAAATGGCAAGATTTGCGCCGTCGGGCATGCCCGCGACCTGCTGGCGACGCTAGGCAGTGATGTGGAAGTGCTGACCTACAAAGACGCCCTGATCACCGCCGGTTTCATCGACACCCATATCCATTTACCTCAGACCGGCCTGGTGGGGTCCTACGGCGAGCAGTTGCTGGACTGGCTGAACACGTACGTATTCCCTGCCGAAAGTCAGTTTTCCGATCCTGCCCATGCTGCCGAAGTGTCCGACATCTTCATCAAGGAGTTGCTGCGTAACGGCACGACTACCGCCCTGGTGTTCGGCAGTCGCCACAAAGAATCGGTGGACGCATTCTTTACGGCCGCCGAGAAGCTCAACCTGCGCATGATCGCGGGCAAGGTGATGATGGACCGCAATGCGCCGGATTATCTGGTGGACACTGCCGAGTCGAGCTATGTCGACAGCAAGGCGCTGATCGAACGCTGGCATGGCAAGGGTCGCCTGCATTACGCGGTCACGCCACGCTTCGCGCCGACCAGCACGCCGCAGCAACTCGCCCTCGCCGGTAAGCTGCTGACCGAGTACCCGGACCTGTACATGCAGACCCACATCAGTGAAAACCTGAAGGAAATCGAATGGGTCAAGGCGCTGTTCCCGGAGCGTAAGCATTATCTGGATGTCTACGACCACTTCAAGCTGCTGGGCGAACGTTCGGTATTCGCCCATGGCGTGCATCTGTGCGATCAGGAGTGCGAGCGCCTCGCGCAAACCGGCTCAGCGATTGCCTTCTGTCCGACCTCCAACCTCTTCCTGGGCAGTGGTCTGTTCAATCTGCCGATGGCCGAGCGGCATAAAGTGAATGTGGGACTGGGCACTGATATCGGGGCGGGTACCAGCTTCTCGATGCTTCAAACGCTCAATGAGGCGTACAAGGTAATGCAGCTGCAGGGAGCCAGGCTCAGCCCCTTCAAGTCGCTGTACCTGGCCACCCTGGGCGGCGCGCGGGCGCTGCGTCTGGAGGACAGGATCGGCAATCTGCACGCCGGCACCGAGGCGGACTTCGTCATCCTGGATTTCAACGCCACACCGCTGCTGTCCTATCGCATGAAACAGGCGACCAGCCTTGAAGAGCGGTTGTTCGTGCTAATGACGCTGGGGGACGACAGAACGGTCAGCGAGACTTATTCGGCGGGGGCTTTGGTGCACAAGCGCTGAGGTTCTTGACAGGTCGTCACAGCGCAAAACCACCGTGGGGTGATCCGCTCACTCCCACAGGTCTTGTATTCGCCGCAATAGCTGCAACGAACTTATACGGTCAAACCGTCGTACTACGCCCCGGCTTTTTCTTCGGCAACATCAGGTGCGAAAACACCGCGTGCAAATCATCGGACGCGCTGTCTTCGTCGAGGCTGAGCTTGCTGTCGATATGGTCCATGTGATGCATCATCAGGCTCACCGCCAGGGTCGCATCACGGGCTTCGATGGCGTCGATCAACTGGGTGTGTTCATCGTAGGAACAGTGTGAGCGGTTGCCGCTTTCGTACTGGGCGATGATCAACGACGTCTGTGATACCAGGCTGCGCTGAAAGCTGATCAGCGGCGCGTTCTTCGCGGCTTCAGCAAGCTTGAGGTGGAACTCACCCGACAGGCGAATACCCGCTCCACGATCCCCTCGGGAGAAGCTGTCGCGTTCGTCACTGACCATTTTGCGCAGCTCGCTGAGCTGTTCGGTACTGGCATGTTCGACCGCCAGTTCAGTGATGGCCTTCTCGACCATGCGCCGGGCGAAAAACACCTGACGGGCCTCTTCGACACTTGGGCTTGCGACCACCGCACCGCGGTTCGGACGCAGCAAAACCACACCCTCATGGGCCAGACGCGACAGCGCGCGGCGAATGATGGTGCGGCTGACCCCGAAAATCTCGCCCAACGCTTCTTCGGACAGCTTGGTGCCGGGCGCCAGCCGCTGTTCGAGAATGGCTTCGAAAATGTGCGCGTAGACAATGTCGTCCTGGGTGCCGCTGCGGCCCACCTTGGCGGTGCGCGGTTGTTTCTTGAGAGGTTGCAACTGATCGTTCATGGGCACTCTTAAAGCTGAATGCGGCGCATTGGCCGTAACCGTGGCTGCTTAATGACAAAAGCAATAGCAGATATCAGTGCAAAGTCACAGTAAAAGTAATGGCGCATTGTACACACTGCGTAAGGTCTTCACAGGTTTCTGCAACGCCTGGCTTTATGCATACAATCAATCAGTTAAAAATAGTTGAATATAAAAAACATTATTTGCATTTGTTGTATACAAAAGCATAATTCATCTGCGTGATTTTCTGACTTTTCAGTCAATAAATTGCGCCACCAACTGATTCGCCTCACGGAGCAGTCACCGCTCTGAAAAACAACAAGAACGTTCCGAGGATTTCATTGTGCAAAGTCGCAAAACCGAAGCTGCGTCGCTGGATACCACGCCACCGCGCACCGGGCTGCTTGAACGCATCTTCAAGCTGAGCCTGCATGGCACGACCGCTCGAACCGAGTTGCTGGCGGGGCTCACGACCTTCATCACCATGGCCTATATCATTTTCGTCAACCCCAATATCATGGCTGACGCCGGCATCGATCATGGCGCCGCGTTCGTCGCCACCTGCATCGCCGCTGCGCTGGGCTGCCTGTTGATGGGGCTGTATGCCAACTGGCCGGTGGGTCTGGCTCCGGGCATGGGGCTCAATGCATTCTTCACCTACACCGTGGTCGGCACCATGGGTTACAGCTGGCAGACGGCGCTGGGTGCAGTATTTATCTCCGGGCTGATCTTCATGGTTCTGACCCTGTCACGCGTCCGCGAATGGCTGCTCAACAGCATTCCGCTGAGCCTGCGTTTTGCGATGGGCGCTGGCGTGGGTCTGTTTCTTGGCCTGATCGGCCTGAAAACCGCCGGCATCGTGGTCGACAGTCCAGCGACGCTGATCAAACTCGGCTCGTTGCGCGAGCCTGGTCCGCTGCTGGCGGCCATCTGCTTTCTGATGATCGCCGTGCTGAGTTATCACAGGGTATTCGGCGCGATTCTGATCAGCATCATCGCCGTGACCCTGGCCGGTTGGGGTCTGGGCCTGGTGCATTACAACGGTATCTGGTCTGCCCCACCGAGCCTGGCGCCGACCTGGATGGCGATGGACATCGCCGGTGTGTTCAACGTCAGCATGATCAGCGTGGTGCTGGCGTTTCTGTTCGTGCACATGTTCGACACCGCTGGCACGCTGATGGGGGTGGCGCAACGCGCAGGGCTGGTGAACGAGGATGGCCGCATCGAAAACCTGTCCCGCGCACTCAAGGCCGATAGCGCCTCAAGCGTATTCGGCGCAATGGTCGGCGTGCCACCGGTCACCAGCTATGTGGAAAGTGCTTCGGGTGTGGCAGCCGGGGGTCGCACCGGACTGACCGCAGTGGCCGTCGGGCTGCTGTTCGTCGCCGCAATGTTCTTCGCACCGCTGGCCGGCATGATTCCCCCTTATGCCACCGCCGGCGCGCTGATCTATGTGGCGATGCTGATGATGGGCGGCATGGCCCATATCGATTGGAACGAGACCACTGACTCCATCCCTGCCGTTGTCACGGCGATCATGATGCCATTGACGTTCTCCGTGGCTGACGGCATTGCCTTGGGCTTCATCACTTATGTAGTGCTGAAAGCGGGCACTGGGCGTTTTAAGGAGATTTCGCCAAGCCTTTGGGTGTTGTGCGCGATCTTCATTGCCAAGTTCGTGTTTTTGTAGCTTCACTGCAATAACGAGCCCTGCGTCTTGCACAGAGATGCGGGCAATTTTCAGATAAAGGAGAAACCCGCATGACGCTGGAAACCTGGCTGCTGTTCGGCGGCGCTGCATTGGTGGTGATTTTGATCCCGGGCCCGCTGTCATTGCTGATGATCGGCAACAGCCTTAACCACGGTCTGCTGCGCTCGTACCCGGCGTTTCTCGGCGGGGTCTGTGCATCAATTTGCCTGCTCAGCGCCTCGGCTCTGGGGCTCGGAGCCTTATTGCTGGCGTCGGAGCAGTTGTTCAGCGCGCTGAAGATCATCGGCGGCCTGTACCTGTTCTATCTGGCCTGGCAGAGCTGGAGGCAATCGCGCCAACCTGCCAGCGGCGCACAGGTACCGGCGGCAGCGAGCAGGCCGGCATTTGGGTCGCTGTTCTGGCGCGCCTTCGTGCTGGGCGCCAGCAACCCGAAGGACATTCTGTTTTTTGCCGCTTTCCTGCCGCAGTTCCTCAAGCCCGGCCAGCCGTTTGCGGGTCAATTGATCACCCTGATCATCACCTGGACCCTGCTGGATCTGGCCTGCAAGCTGTTCTACGGTTTGAGCGCCCAAGGCGCTGCACGCTACCTGCGCACCGGCAAGGGCCAGAGCTGGTTTAACCGTGTCAGCGCAGGCCTGTTCGGCGGCGCGGGCACGGCGGCGCTGCTCAGTCATTGACGCATCGCGCATGCCGGACAGTCATCGAGGTTGCGGCTTGCGAGTCAACCATCAGTGACCACACGCTGAACGAACACCTGAGGCCCCGAATCCATACGGCTACCGGTCCTGACGCCGCCTACCAGTTTTACCAGCCGCCCCTGATCCCGCGCTTCGACCAACGTCTTGAGCGTGTTGTCCCGGGGCCAGGCAGCCGCCCACTCGTCGATCCAGCGGTTGGACAAGGGAATGGCGCTGTTCACGTCAGGCCGGTGTAACTCTACTTGCGCCGCTGAGGTCAGTCGCGTTTTCAACAGATAGAGCTGCTCCTGGCCAGGACGTTGAAACAGTACAACCGAGCGCACCTTCAGTACCGCTTCGTTCGCAGAGACCAGTCGGTAGCCGGCGTGGTTCAGCAGGGCCGACATGAAATCACGCATGGCGGTTTTCGCTGATACGCCCAACTGCGCGCCACCGCTCAAGGTCTCCAAGAGCCGGGTCAACGAGAGTTCTCTGACCAGAAAATCCAGCCGTGTGAAGTCACGCAACGAAGGTCCGTAACTGATCCACAGACGGGGTATGACCGTGTCGGTGGCAGTCATGCGCGAGCCTTCGAGCATCAGCAACGGATCGTTCAATCGGGGCAGAGGTGCATGCTGGCCTTTTTTCCAGGCGTTGAGTGTCGCCTTGATGTTGATCAGCCGGGTGGCCGTCAGCCCAGTGTGAGCCTGATCAGCAGCGTCGAAGATTTTCTCGGCAAGAATCCGGTAGCTCGCCGACGTCAAGCCAGGGCGTGCCTCTTCCACCAGGTCCTGGATCGGTAACCTGAATAGCGGGCCATGTACCGTCCATCGCCCGTTCTGGCAAGACGCCATGCTGGGCTGATCGAAGCGGTCACGGCGGATCATCTGGTTGAGGCCGGAAAAACCATCCTCCAGTGGCGCCGGGTTCTTCAAAAAAACGATCGAAGGATGCCGACTCGCGCCGCAGGGCAGGATGTCATACCGTGAGCCGTCGATCCTGACGAAGCCGGCGCTGGCCGGTTCACCGGGCAGGCGGAAGACCGGCGGCTGGACTTCGATCTGTTGCAGCGCCGTCGCCTCGTCCAGCGGTCGACCCCAGCGTTGCCAATGCTCGACACCCGTGGGCATGGCAGGCACTGCGGATAGGCCGGGCTGTCCCGATGTCAGCCCCTGGGCGGCTGGAGAAGGAGGATCCTTGCGCTTGAGCGGGGGCCCCGGTTGCGGCGCCGGCAAGCGTTCAGTGCGTCTGTACGCCTCGGCCCAATGGGGAATCACCTTGTGCTTCTGGTAGTGAACGGCAAGGTCCAGTTCCAGACGGCGTTGCTGATCCGCCGGGAATTCATAACGATCGAGCAACTCGCGAGCCTGTCGATGAGTAAAGGCTGGATCATCGTGGGCTTTGGCGATGAGTGTTTCAGCGATAGTGGAGCGCACCCCGCCCTTGAGACCGACGTCGCAGTGATACACCCAGGCGCCATTCTCGAAACGTACGGGCGGTTCATAGCCGTGAAGAGGGGTTTTCCTCAGGCGCAGCGTCTGCTCGCCATTGCGCCGATAGACCCCATAAACCCGCCCTTCGCGCTCGATCCACAGTTGACCGTCCTTGAGCCGCGTGCCCAGATCACGACCGGTTTGCGGCACCGCGGTGCTCAGGGAGGTCGGCACCTCGTAGCCATCGAATGGCTTGACTACGTGGCGGCGTAGCCCCGAAGACGCCGCACGAAGGCGCGCACCGCGACGCACCATTCGCGCCAGCACGAAAATACCGGTGGCGCCCGGCACGACCGAAAACACCACATCCAGCACGCTCAAGGCGGTCCCGCCCAGGGCCAGCATGCCGTCATTCAAGCGCCCTTCGCCAAAGGCTTTGGCCGCGTCATGTCCGCCCAACCAGCCGTCCTGGACGCTGACCAGGGTACCGATGCCGGGGAGCAGGCTTAGCCACGCTTTCAAATACCCCAGGCACGCTTCGCTTTCCTGCCAGTTGCGCTCTGTCTGAATGTCGAATCGGCTGCGCGCACTGATGCGGGTCATGCGCTCAAGCATCCAGGCGCGGGCGTGCAACTGCTGCGCGGCGATTTGCAGATCGAGCGCAGGCACGAACTGAATAAAGCCATCGAACCCGCGAGCCAGCGCCTGATTGATGTAATTGGCGTGGCTGGCAACGCGCTGTGGATCGAGCGTACGCTCAGCGAGGTAATTGACCAACGCAGGCTTGCCGAGCAAATGCTGGATCAGCCGCGACCTGGCCAACAGCGGGTCACTGGCCTCGATAATCGGTACATCCGCTGGGGCGTCAGGCAGGTAGATGACCGTGTGGCCCGAATGCTGATGGCGAATCATGCACAGGCCAGCGAGCGTGTGGCTGTCGTGCTCTCCGCTGACCGCAGTGCCCGGCCTGAACTGCAGCCAGTTCATTTCCAGGTCCACGGCATCGGTTTCAGCGGTGCAACGCGCCTGCGCTGCCAGTCGCAGCAACTGATAACCCTCCTCGCTCAGACGTCTGCGGGCGCGTTCGCAGAATGCTTCCAGTTCGATCTTGCGCGCGTAGGGTTGCAGCAGGCGCTCGGCTTCGCGCCGCTCTTGCTCCGGTATCGCCGGGTCCACCCGGAATACCTGCCTTAGCCGGTTACGGTAGCGCTGGGTTACGTCGAGTTGAGGAATGATGGCGTGGAGCCACGCCCCGGTCAGGGCCGGAGCATTATGGATCTGCACGAAATCCAGCCGCCGGGCCATCTGCTCGTCGTCGGCCGCGAAGTTTCGCCGAGCCAGTTCAGAAAGGCTCAGCTGTTCACGGTCGCTGCTCGCGACCCAGGGCGCCTGATAGTTGGTAACCCGGGCGAATTGAGGATCGATGCGGTAGTCGCGCCACACGCTGACCGGCAGATCGACGAAGACCGTGTCCGGATCCAGATCAATGCGCTGATCCTCCTTGACCCGCGCCGCCACCGTTTCTCGAATGAAATCCTCGAAAGAGGGCAATACCTGCTCAAGGTGGCTTTCGAGGGCTTCGGCGCTGGCGTGATAATCAACGAGTCGATGGCAATATTCATCGCGCACGGGTTGTTCGACGTTGCTCAGCCAGGGCGGCATGGGAGCAATCAGTTCCTGAATCGGCTGGTCGTCGGTTTCGTCCGCTGGCAACAGGTCCAGAGGCTGCACGGCAGTAGTGGTCATGGGGATCTCCAGAATGCTGAGGAGTACTGGAGTGTTCACATGCCACGCCGCCAGACGACCTACATATGTATCGGGCGAAAAAAAGCCCGCAGTGTGGGGCGGGCAAGAGAAACGGGGGGCGGAGCGATGAACGGAAAACGCGGGGTCTAGCTGCCGCGATAAGTGGAGTAGCTGTATGGCGATATCAGCAGGGGCACGTGGTAATGGTCCTGGCTGGCATCGATGCCGAAACGAAGCACCACCTCATCGAGGAACGCCTGCTCGCCCAGCTTCACGCCCTTGGCGCGGAAGTAATCGCCAGCGCTGAACTGCAACTGGTAGACCCCGCAGCGGTACTCCTCACCTTGCAGCAAAGGTGCGTCGCAGCGGCCATCGTCGTTGGTCAAGGCTTCAGCGATCTTCTCCAGGCGCTCCCCTTCGATCCGGTACAGCGCAACACGAATTGCGCTGCCAGGACAGCCGTGCGCGGCGTCCAGTACGTGTGTGGTCAGTCGTCCCATGGCGGGTCAGGGCCTCTTCGGTGGTGGGGAGGGGAATTGCACCGTTTCAGTGCGCTCAACGAATGATGACTTAGCAATTAAGACAGTTTTAAGGTTAATTGTACACAATAAATAAATCATTTTCGGGCGCCCTCCGAGCATCACCTGCGAAACCCCCGAACTATGGACTACCGAGGAATATATTGAGATTTTTCTGCAGATCCTGACCACTCAGGCAAGTTTCTTGCAATGAGATTCACCACGAGAAAAGCGAAAAACAGACTTACAAAATCACATTAAGGTTGTATACAATCTATCCCATCGCAGCGGCAGTGCTACGACCTGCATGCGCCTGGACGCAGCATCGACCACAGCACCGCCACAGACAACACGTAGATAAGGAAGATTGCATTGAGCGCCGACTATCCACGCGACCTGATCGGTTACGGCAGTAACCCGCCCCACCCACACTGGCCAGGCAATGCCCGTATCGCGCTGTCGTTCGTACTCAATTACGAAGAAGGCGGCGAGCGCAACATTCTGCATGGTGACAAGGAGTCCGAAGCGTTCCTCTCCGAGATGGTCGCGGCCCAGCCGTTGCAAGGCCAGCGCAACATGAGCATGGAATCACTTTACGAATACGGTAGCCGTGCCGGCGTATGGCGCGTCCTTAAGCTGTTCAAGCAATTCGATATCCCGCTGACCGTCTTTGCCGTGGCCATGGCCGCCCAGCGTCATCCGCAGGTGATCCGCGCGATGGTCGAAGCCGGTCACGAGATCTGCAGCCACGGCTACCGCTGGATCGACTACCAGAACATGGACGAGGCCCAGGAACGCGAGCACATGCTCGAGGCGATCCGCATCCTTACCGACCTTACCGGAGAACGGCCGCTGGGCTGGTACACCGGTCGAACCGGCCCCAACACCCGCCGACTGGTGATGGAGGAAGGCGGCTTTCTCTACGACTGCGACACCTATGACGACGACCTGCCGTATTGGGAGCCGAACAGTCCCACCGGCAAGCCGCACCTGGTGATCCCCTACACCCTGGACACCAATGACATGCGCTTCACCCAGGTGCAGGGTTTCAACAAGGGCGACGACTTCTTCGACTACCTCAAGGACGCTTTCGATGTGCTGTATGCCGAAGGTGCAGAGGCACCGAAAATGCTCTCCATCGGCCTGCATTGTCGGCTGATCGGGCGCCCTGCCCGGCTGGCTTCACTGCAACGCTTCCTTGAATACGTCAAAGGCCATGAGCAGGTGTGGTTCGCCCGCCGCGTGGAAATAGCCCGCCACTGGTACCAGGTTCATCCTTTCAAGGGCAGCGTTTTGAAAGGAGATGCCCAGTGAGCCGCTTCCAGACGCTGACCCCTTCATCCCTCAGCCGCGAAGACTTCGTCAAAGCCTTCGCCGACATCTACGAGCACTCGCCCTGGGTAGCCGAAAAAGCTTATGACCTGGGCTCTGCCAGCGATATCGATGACATCCAGACGCTGCATGCGCGGATGAGCGACATCCTGTTGAGCGCCGATCACGCCAGGCAACTGGCCTTGATCAACGCTCACCCGGACCTTGCCGGCAAAGCCGCCGTGCAGGGCCAACTGACCGAAGCCAGCACCCATGAACAGGCTGGCGCCGGTATCCACCAATGCACGGCTGAAGAGTTCGCGCGCTTCACCGAGCTGAACGAGGCCTACAAGGCCAGGTTCGCGTTCCCCTTCATCATGGCGGTAAAAGGCAGCAACCGGCATCAGATCCTCGCGGCGTTCGAGACACGCATTCATAACCCGGCTGAAACCGAGTTCGCTTGCGCACTGGCCGAGATCAACAAGATTGCGATGTTCCGTTTGCAGGCCCTTTAAACCGACCTTCTCCACGCCAATCCATCAAAGGCAGACAAAAAGAATGAAAGCTTACGCCGCACCCTTCGAAAAATTCGTCAACCTGGCCGATGCCCGGCTGGGCACCAGAATCCTGTCGGTGACCGACGATTGGTTCGCCGACGCCAACCGCCTGTTCCAGCCGACACCTGCGGTCTGGAAAGAAGGCGTGTTCGACGACAACGGCAAATGGATGGACGGCTGGGAATCGCGTCGCAAGCGTTTCGAAGGTTACGACAGCGCCGTGATCCGCCTGGGTGTGGCAGGGTCCATCAAGGGCGTGGACATCGACACCTCGTACTTCACCGGTAACTACCCGCCATCGGCGTCGCTGCAAGCCTGTTTCCTGGCCTCGGGCGAACCGGACGAAAACACCGTCTGGACCGAAGTGCTGTCAGCGGTGGAGCTTAAAGGTGACAGTCACCATTACCATGAAATCAGCGACGCCAAGGCTTACAGCCACTTGCGTTTCAACATCTACCCGGATGGCGGCGTGGCGCGTCTGCGGGTGTACGGCGTGCCGCATCGCGACTGGTCGGCAGTGGCCGACAACGAACAAGTGGACTTGGCGGCAGCGCTCAATGGCGGTCGCGCCCTGGCCTGCTCCGACGAGCATTTCGGCCGCATGAGCAACATCCTCAACCCCGGCCGTGGCGTGAACATGGGCGACGGTTGGGAGACCGCGCGGCGCCGCACGCCAGGCAACGACTGGGTGATCGTGGCTTTGGGGCATGCGGGGGAAGTCGAGCAGATCGTCGTCGACACCCTGCACTTCAAGGGTAATTACCCAGACAGCTGCTCGATCCAGGGCGCCTTTGTCAAAGGCGGCACCGACAGCCAGATTGAAACCCAGAGCCTGTTCTGGCGCGAACTGCTGCCGAGCCAGAAGCTGGAAATGCACGCCGAGCACACCTTCGTGGAGCAGATCAAAGCACTCGGCCCGATCACCCATATTCGTCTGAATGTGTTCCCGGACGGTGGCGTGAGCCGGCTGCGGGTGTTGGGCAAGGTGGCGAAGTAAGGTGGAACATCGTTCCCACGCTCTGCGTGGGAACGCGTGACTGTACGCTGCGCGTCCACTGTGAGTGTGACGCAGAGTGTCACGGGCTGCGTTACCACGCGCACGGTTCGACGCCTCGACGCGGAAACGATCAGTGATCCGTCAATCAATAGAACAGAAGAACCCGCATGCGCAAACTGACCATCGAGCCATTGACCAAAGCAGCCTTCGCCCCTTTCGGTGATGTCATCGAAACCAATGGCAGCGATCATTTCATGATCAACAACGGCTCGACCCTGCGCTTCCATCGTCTGGCCGAGGTTGAAACCGCGACGCCAGACGACAAGGCGATCATCAGCATCTTCCGCGCCGACGCGCTGGCCATGCCGTTGACCGTCAGCATGCTGGAGCGTCATCCGCTGGGCAGTCAGGCTTTTATTCCGCTGCTCGGCAACCCTTTTCTGGTCGTGGTCGCGCCACCTGGCGATGAACCTGAACCGGAGTTGACCCGCGCCTTCATGACCAATGGCAGGCAGGGTGTTAATTACCATCGCGGCGTCTGGCACCACCCGGTGCTGACGATCGAAAAGCGGGATGACTTCCTGGTGGTTGATCGCAGTGGCAGTGGCAATAACTGCGATGAGCATTTCTTCGAAGAGAGTCAGAGGATGATTCTCGATCCCCACCAATAAGAAGGGTCTGACTGCTCGTGAAGTAGCACAAGACTAACGGTAAAGACTGTGGCTGCACATCTGATGGAATGGCTGAATCTGAGCGTGCGCTGGATTCACATGATCGTCGGGATCGCCTGGATCGGCGCATCCTTTTACTTCGTCTGGCTGGAGAACAACCTCAGCCGCGCCAACCCGCGGGACGGGCTTTCCGGTGATTTATGGGCGATCCATGGCGGCGGAATTTACCACCTGGAAAAATACAAGCTGGCCCCACCGACCATGCCGGATAACCTGCACTGGTTCAAATGGGAAGCCTACTGGACATGGATGTCGGGCGTTGCACTGCTGTGCATCGTGTTCTATTCCAACCCTACCCTTTACCTGCTGGCGCCCGGCAGTACGCTAAGCGGCGGCGAAGGCATTGCCATCGGCGTTGGCGCGCTGATTGCCAGCTGGTTCATTTACGACCTGTTATGCGACTCGCCATTGGGCAAACGACCCGGGTTGTTGGGTCTGGTGCTGTTCGTGTTGGTGATCGGCGCCTGTTATGGCTTCAGCCAGGTATTCAGCGGTCGTGGTGCGTACCTGCACACCGGCGCGATAATCGGCACGATCATGGTCGGCAACGTGTTCCGCATCATCATGCCGGCGCAACGGGCCCTGGTCGCCGCCATTGCCGAGAACCGCACGCCGGACCCGACGCTGCCAGCCAAGGGTCTGCTGCGGTCGCGGCACAATAACTACTTCACGCTGCCCGTGCTGTTCATCATGATCAGCAACCATTTTCCCAGCACCTACGGCAGCCAGTACAACTGGCTGATCCTGGCCGGCATTGCCGTGTGTGCGGTACTGGTTCGCCACTACTTCAACACCCGCCACAACAGCCACAAGTTCGCCTGGACGTTACCGGTCGGCGCGCTGGGGATGATCTGTCTGGCATACGTGACAGGCCCTGTTCAGGTGCCGCGCGGTCCGCAAGTGGCGGCGAAGATCGAATACCAGCCCCTGCCTGGGACGGCGATTGGCGGCCATCGCGCTGACGAACCCAAGCCTGAGGTCGCCCCTGCGCCTGCCGCTGCACCGACCTCCCCGCCAGCCCAGACGAGTAATGCCGCGGGCGTGGATTTCGAAAAGGTGCACAGCGTGATTCAGGAACGCTGCGCGGTCTGTCATTCAGCCAAACCGACCAGTGCGCTGTTCAGCACTGCACCGGCCGGAATCATGTTCGACACGCCGCAGCAGATCCAGCAACTGGCACCGCGCATCCAGGCTCAGGCCGTGACCGCGCAGATCATGCCGCTGGGCAACATTACCCAGATGACCCAACAGGAGCGTGATCTGTTAGGGCAATGGGTCGACAAGGGGGCGCACATAAATTAAGGCAACTGCAAGCTGCAAGCCACGCGCGATACGCGATCGGCTTTGACTTGCAGCTTGTAGCTTGAAACCCGCAGCTGGACCCGATTTTTAGCTACAACCCAAAAATAAGAACAAATGAGGTGTTGCATGTCCGAGTCAACTCACGCACGCATTCCTGCTGCACCGCCAAGACAGCCCTTGCCACTGATGCAGCTGATCCTGGTGGGCCTGCAACACGTCCTGTTGATGTACGGAGGTGCCGTGGCGGTGCCGCTGATCATCGGCCAGGCCGCTGGCCTCTCCCGTGAAGAAATCGCCTTTCTGATCAACGCCGACCTGCTGGTGGCGGGTATTGCCACGGTCGTCCAGTCGCTGGGCGTCGGTCCTTTGGGCATTCGCATGCCAATCATGATGGGTGCCAGTTTCGCAGCGGTCGGCAGCATGGTCGCCATGGCGGGCATGCCCGGTGTGGGCCTGCCGGGGATCTTCGGAGCGACCATCGCCGCCGGTTTCTTCGGCATGCTGATTGCGCCGTTCATGTCGAAAGTGGTGCGTTTCTTCCCGCCACTGGTCACCGGCACCGTCATCACCTCGATCGGCCTGTCGCTGTTCCCGGTGGCGGTGAACTGGGCGGGCGGCGGCAGCAAAGCCGTAATCTTCGGTGAGCCCCTGTACCTGGGCGTCGCAGCCCTGGTGCTGCTGACCATCCTGTTGATCAACCGCTTTATGCGCGGGTTCTGGGTCAACATTTCGGTGCTGATCGGCATGGCCCTGGGCTATATCCTTTCCGGCTTCGCCGGCATGGTCGACCTCAGCGGTCTGGCCCAGGCCGATTGGCTGAAATTGGTCACACCGCTGCATTTCGGCATGCCGCAATTCAGCCTCGCGCCCATCCTTTCCATGTGCCTGGTGGTGGTGATCATCTTCGTCGAGTCCACCGGGATGTTCCTGGCCCTGGGCAAGATCACCGATCGCGAGGTCACGCCGGGCATGCTCCGCCGCGGATTGTTGTGCGATGCGGCGGCCTCCTTTCTTGCAGGTTTCCTCAACACCTTCACACACTCCTCGTTCGCCCAGAACATCGGACTGGTGCAGATGACCGGGGTGCGGTGCCGCTCGGTGACCATCGTCGCCGGAGGATTGCTGATTGTGCTGAGCCTGCTGCCAAAGGCTGCGTATCTGGTGGCGTCCATTCCACCCGCCGTGTTGGGCGGCGCAGCGATTGCGATGTTCGGGATGGTCGCGGCAACTGGCATCAAGATTCTGCAGGAAGCCGACATCTCCGATCGCCGCAATCAACTGCTGGTGGCAGTCAGTATCGGCATGGGCCTGATTCCCGTGGTGCGGCAGGAATTCTTCAATCAGTTGCCGCACTGGATGGGACCGATCACCCACAGCGGCATCGCCATGGCGACCTTGAGTGCCGTGTTGTTGAACCTGTTGTTCAACGTACTGGGCGGGGCGGAACGCGCCGCCATGGCAGGGCCAGCACACTCCCACTGACAGCATTGCCCTGTTTTCGACGCGAGTGCTCTGTGGCAGAGCACTTGAGCGGGGCCGTGCGAGTCAGTATGCTCCGCCGCCGCCCGGCTGCAGCTCAAAACAGGGTCAACCGACCCTTGCGAATGTTCTAACCGAGCATACGCAGCCGGATCAGCGGCGGCACCCACGAAGTGGTTTGTAAAAAAATTCCCGAATCGACTGTTTTTCAAGCAGCCGGCGAGACTTTTTGTCTTTTTTAAAGGGATTGGCGCAGCTCTTGCTATCAACACAAAGCTGACCAATCAGACAAGTAATAAGCCACTAACAAAGGCGCCGAAACAGAGCGTCGATCATTAGGCAACAACGACTTTTTACCTTAGGGAGCAATCGCATGAACCGTACACTTTCCAGCCTGATGGCCGCAGGCAGCCTGTTCGCTGCCGCTCCGGCAATGTCCGGCGATCTGCTGCAGTGGCAGAGCAACAGCCTGACTTACCTCTACGGCAAGGACTTTGCCGTCAACCCGGAAATTCAGCAGACATTCACCTTCGAACATGCTGATGGCTGGAAATACGGCGATAACTTCCTGTTTGTCGATAACATCTTTTATAACGGCAAAAAAGATGCGGGCGTGGGCAATAACACGCTCTACGGCGAATTCTCCCCTCGCCTGTCGCTGGGCAAGATCTTCGATCAGAAGTTTGAATTAGGCCCGATTAAGGACGTATTGCTGGCGGGCACTTACGAATTTGGTGAAGGCGATGTCGAGTCTTACCTGATCGGCCCCGGTTTCGATCTGAGCATCCCCGGTTTCGATTATTTCCAGCTCAACTTCTACAAGCGCTACAACGACGGTCACCGCGCAGGTTACGGCGCATGGCAGATCACGCCTGTCTGGTCCTATACCATTCCCGTCGGAAAATCCGACATCCTTATCGACGGTTACATGGACTGGGTGGTGGACAACAAACAGTCCAACACCAAAGGCGACTACCACTCCAACCTGCACTTCAACCCGCAGATCAAATATGACCTGGGCAAAGCATTGAATCTGCCTGATCGCCAACTGTATGTGGGTATCGAATATGACTACTGGACCAACAAGTACGGGATCGAAGACTCGCGCTACTTCGACACGGACCAAAACACCGCGAGTTTGTTGGTGAAGGTGTTCTTCTGATTCAACGCGGCGTGTATGAAATGACGCCGCGCGACAGTTGCCTGACGGGTGCTCTATACCAGCACCTGTCTGTAAAACGCTACTGCCCTTCCCATGGCAAAGGCTTACCCGCGCGCACCCTGGCATTGAGGGTACGCAGAAGGTCCAGAGGATCACGGTCTTTCATCGCGTGACTTTGCTCATCCACCCAGGTCATCACCTGCTGCCGATCCAGCGTCGGACGGCGATGAAGAATCTCGACCAGTTGTCGCTCACAATGTTGGGCATAGGCCACCACGCTGGAAAACAAAGGGCTGTTCATAAGCCGACACCTCGCCACCGAATACCTGATCAGGCCTTGAAAAGGCGCCACATGTTCCCGCCCCCATTGATGCCGGCACACAATAGCATTGGCACTCGTCCACGCTGTAGAGGGCGGCAGAGCGAACTCACAAAAAAGAGGAGGACTTTGCAGCAATCTTGAGCCTGTCGCGAGCCCGGTGCTAACATTCGCCACCGCCGAGCCGGCAAGGACATTCCGCTTTATGAGCAACATCCGCGAGCGCAACAAAGAACTGATCCTGCGCGCAGCCAGTGAAGAATTCGCCGACAAAGGATTCGCCGCCAGCAAGACCAGCGATATCGCCGCCAAGGCCGGGCTGCCCAAGCCCAACGTCTACTACTACTTCAAGTCCAAGGAAAATCTGTACCGCGAGGTGCTCGAAAGCATCATCGAGCCCATCATGCAGGCCTCGACACCGTTCAATCGCGACGGGGTACCGTCCGAAGTGCTGAGCAGCTATATCCGATCCAAGATTCGCATCTCGCGTGACCTGCCGTTTGCTTCCAAGGTATTCGCCAGCGAAATCATGCACGGCGCCCCGCACCTGACGCCCGAGCAGGTCGAACAGCTCAACGGCCAGGCGCGGCATAACATCGAATGCATTCAGGGCTGGATCGATGACAGCTTGATCGCGCCGCTCGACCCCCATCACCTGATGTTCAGCATCTGGGCCGCGACCCAGACCTACGCCGATTTCGACTGGCAGATTTCCACGGTCACCGGCAAAACAAGGCTGGAGGACGCCGACTACGAGGCCGCCGCCCAGACCATCATTCGCCTGGTCCTCAAGGGGTGTGAGCCGGATCGCTGAGCGCAGGGATCAGGAGACCTTGACAGATTCCAGGGCCGCTTCGACGCCATCGATCAGCTGACCAAAAGTCCAGGGCTTGCGAATGAAAGTAACCGGGTACGTAACGCCGGAGCTTTCAGGGGTCTCATGTCCTGACATGATCAGGATCGGAATCTGCGGCCAGGTTTCAGCCGAAAGGTTCGCCAGTTCGGCGCCATTCTTGCTGCCAGGCATCAGGATGTCCGTCAGCAGCAGCGATACGCCGTCAGCATGTTCATTGAGATACTTCTCAGCCTCGTCTGCATTTTCGAGCGCGTAGGTGGAAAAGCCCTCATCGCCGAGGATCTCGCAGACAAAATCACGAATGATTGGCTCATCCTCTACGACCAGGATCATTCCTTTCTGTTGCCCGTTTGCTGCCATGTGCGCTACATCCACAGTAATTTTTCCTATTGCCTGCCCGGCCGGCCCTGTCCTGGACTCGGGTGCTATCGGTACTGTGAACGGCGCCAGCGCTGGAAATTCCATTTGGCGATAACATTTGATCGAAACGATTTTTTTCAGCCTTTTGATCGAACGATCCGGCACAGGAAGTGACGTCAGAGGCAGCCTTGCGAACAGGTAGAAAAGCACACTGGAGAACGGATATCCCTCGCCGTTGCGGCGATGGACCGGGGGCATGGGGCAAGACCGGGTAAGAGCGCTGTATGACCAAACCTGCGCAGCGATTTCTGGCGGCAATAAAAAAACCCGCCGAAGCGGGTTTGTGCAAGACCGTCCAACGTCCTGTCGGCAGCCAATACCTTGGCAACGGTCGATCGTCCCTGATCCTGCAGCGATCCGTTGCTGCAGTTGATGGGTCTACTTTAACGCGCAAACTGGATCCAATCTAGAGTCAAACTCTCCACTTCGTGTAAGCCTTTGGCTATAGGCCGGTAAAAAACCGGCGTCATCTTTCGCACGCGCCCAGGGCAAACGCCTGACCAAAGTCCGAGGCGGAATTAACCTGCGCCACCCTCAGGTTTACTCATTCTGCGCCGAGAAGCTGTAAGGCCTGAGCGTCTGCGAGATTCAGGGCTAGAGTAGATTGCGCAGTCACGAGCGTCGGCAGCCGAAACGGATTGCGTCAAAAGAACAATGAATGGAGTGACGGTCATGAAGATGCGCAATTTTTCGATCAGTCGGCGTTTGTGGCTGATCCTCATCGTCGCTGTATTGATGTTGTTCACGCTGGCTGCGGCCATGCTCAAGCAAATCCACGACGACCTCTATGAGGGCAAGGCGCAGAAGACCATGCACGTGGTGCAGACGGCCAGCGGCCTGCTTGATTACTACCATGGGCTGGAAACGGGAGGCACGCTGACTCGGGAGCAGGCTCAACGACAGGCGATGGATGCCATTCGCGGCCTGCGCTACAACCAGACCGACTATTTCTGGATCAACGATCTGCGCCCGGTGATGATCATGCACCCGGCCAACCCCAAGTTGGTGGGTCAGGATCTGTCAGGTATCAAGGACCCCGACGGCTTCCAGGTCTTCAATGAAATCGTCGCCGTGGCCAAGGCCAAGGGCGCCGGGCTGGTCAACTATCGCTGGCCGAAGCCGGGGGCCAGCGAAGCGGTGCAGAAAACCTCGTATGTGACCCTGTTCGAGCCGTGGGGCTGGATCATCGGTTCGGGCGTGTATATCGATGACGTGCAGGCCGAGTTCCGCCAACAGGTGATCAAGGCCGTGTCGATCAGCCTTGGCATCATCCTCCTGATGGCGGTTTTGCTGACAGGCATCGGACGCAGCATTACCGGCCCACTGAAAGCCACGGTGGAGGCCATGGCCAACATTGCCAGTGGCGAAAGTGATCTGACACGCAGCCTCAACACCGACGGGCGCGACGAAATCACACGGCTGGCCACTCATTTCAACGCCTTCACTGCCAAACTGCGCCGCGTGGTTGCCGAGTTGCAATCGTCTGCGGTCGGCTTGGGGCAGGCTTCCAGCGAGCTGGGCAGTAACGCCGTACAGGCCCAGGAGCGCAGCCAGCAACAATCGCTGCAGATGGAACAGGTGGCAACGGCGGTTCATGAAGTCACCTACGGCGTGCAGGAGGTGGCAAAGAATGCCGAGCATGCTGCCAGTGAAATGCGCAACGCCGAATCCCAGGCGCAGCAGGGTCAAGCCAACATCGACAGCAGCCTGAAGCAGATCGACCAACTGTCAGGCACCATCGATCAGGCGGTGGACGTGATCCGCACCCTGGCCAGTGAAACCACACAGATAGGCGGGGTTTTGGAAGTCATCAGCTCCATTGCCGAGCAGACCAACCTTCTGGCCTTGAACGCCGCCATCGAAGCCGCGCGGGCGGGGGACCAGGGGCGCGGCTTTGCGGTGGTGGCCGACGAAGTCAGGCTGCTCGCACAGCGTACGCAAAAATCCACCGCCGAAATTCAGACGATGATCGACCGCCTGCAAAGCCATTCCGATGCAGCCGTGAAGGTTATTGGAGAAAGCAGCCGGTCGTCGCAGCTGACCATCGAACAGGCCAATCTGGCAGGCCAGAGCCTGACCTCCATCAGTCGGGCATTGCGCAATCTCAACGGGCTGAATGCATCCATCGCTAGTGCCACGCTGCAACAATCCCATGTCGTCGAGGACATCAATCAGAACGTCACTCAGGCCGCGCAGCTGTCACAAAGCACGGCAGTGGCTGCTGAGCAGTCCAGCGCGGCAAGCGAGCAACTGAAAAGACTTAGCGAGCAATTGAACGGGTTGTTGCGGCAGTTCAAGGTCTAGAAGGCCATTGCCTGAGCCCTTGGGGTCGGTTGACCGGCTCCTCCAACAGCAAAAGTGATATTGCTCACCTTCAAGAGTTCGGCCATTATGTATACAATAAAAATAGATATTGAATACATATATGTCTTTTCTTCGCCCTCCCCCCGCTTCTTATTGCCAAGACTGGCCCGAAGCCCTGCTCAACGGGTTCAGCCAGGTTCTGCTGCAGCTCAGCCCTTTATGCGGGCTGTTTTGCCTGCTGGCGATTCTCATCAGCGCGCCTGCCTCTCTTGGCGGCGCCCTGCTCGGTGCCGTGTCGGGCCTGCTGACCGCGCAGCGGCGCGGTTATCCCAAGGCTGAACGCCAGTCGGGTGTTTACAGCTACAACGGCGTGCTGCTGGGCCTTTTGATCTGTTACCGATTTGAGTGGTCACCCCTGTTGCCACTGCTGATCATCGCCTGCAGCGGCCTCAGCGCCATGCTGATGCACGCCTGGTTGCAGCGCACGCCTGGGGTTTCGTGCCTGAACGCCTATACGGCACCCTTTGTTCTGTTCAGCTGGGTTTTGCTGATCTTTGCCGCTCCACTGCCCGGCATGCGCGTCGCCGACGGTGACCTGATCCAGGCATTGTCGCTGGGCCTGGGACAGGTGTTTCTGCTGGACCATCCGTTGGCGGGCGTGCTGATTGGTATCGGTCTGTTACTCGCTAACCGTACGGCGGCCCTGTGGGCCGCGGTGGGCTGCGCCAGTGGTGTCGCGTTCGCCCTGTGGCAGCAGGAGAACAATCTGGCGCTGCTTGGCCTGTCCGGCTACAACCCGGCACTGGCCGCGCTGGCGTTCAGTCACGCGCGCTACAAACCGTGGCTGCCGGGCATCGCTATCGTCCTGGCGATCATTCTGCAACCCGGTTTCGCCGAGTTGGGTCTGGCGACGCTGACCGCGCCGTTCATCCTGGCGTGTTGGCTGGTGCAGGCCGGCGATCGCCTTTTGCAGCAATCGATCAACGATCAGCGGTTGCGCTCCTGAGCGGTTTGTCACAGGCTCTGGCGATCTTGCAATCGGAACTGCCCCATGGACACCAACACCCGCTGGCGCGAACAGCTGCGCATTATCATTTTCCAAAGTGACACCAAACCCGGCCGACGCTTCGACAAGATCCTGCTGGTGATCATTCTCTGCAGCCTGCTGGTGGCAATCATCGACAGTATCGAGCCTGTGCATCGCCAGTATGCCGATCTGTTTGCCTGGATCGAGTGGGGCCTTACCTTCATCTTCGCCGTCGAATACATCCTGCGCCTGTACTGCTCACCGAAACCGCTGAAATACGCGTTCAGTTTCTATGGGCTGATTGACCTGCTGGCCATCGTGCCGGGGATCCTGGCGATCTATTACAGCGATGCGCAGTACCTGTTGATCGTACGCGTGGTGCGGATGCTGCGAATCTTCCGCGTGCTCAAGCTGAGCCCCTATCTGAAACAGGCCAATTACCTGCTGGCGGCCCTGCAAGGCAGCAAGCAGAAGATCATCGTCTTTCTGGTCACGGTGTCCACCCTGGTGACGGTGTTCGGCACGCTGATGTATGTCGTCGAAGGCCCGCAGCACGGCTTCACCAGCATCCCGAAAGGCATCTATTGGGCGGTGGTCACGCTGACCACAGTCGGTTTCGGCGACATCGTGCCCAAAACGCCCCTTGGCCAGATTCTCTCGTCGCTGGTGATGATTACCGGTTACTCGATCATTGCCGTACCCACCGGAATTTTTACCGCAGAACTGGCCAATGCCATGCGTGGTGATCAGTTGCAGCACGACTGCCCGATATGCGCTAAAAACAGCCACGAGCACAGTGCGGCATTTTGCTCTCGCTGCGGCAATGCGTTGTTCTCAAAAATCGATTCCCAGGCGTCGTCCGGGCCTTGCGGAAAAGTATAAGTACAGACGGTTTTAATCTATAAGCGCATGGGGGGTTTTCGTTATAGTCGCGGCCATTAGCCAGCTCTTTTCATCCAAAAATGGCCTCCACACGACAAAGGAATCTCGCAGTGAACAGACTATTCGCCGCCTCCCTGCTGGCTGCAGGACTGGCCTTGGGCAGCACAGCCCAGGCCGCGCCGCAACTGCTCAACGTTTCGTACGACGTGATGCGCGACTTCTACAAGGACTACAACGCCGCCTTCCAGAAGCACTGGAATGGCGAGCACCAGGAAACCCCGACGATTCAGATGTCCTTCGGCGGATCGAGCAAACAGGCGCGCTCGGTGATCGATGGCCTGCCCGCCGATGTCATCACCATGAACATGGCCACCGACATCAACGCGCTGGCCGACAACGGCAAACTGGTGCCGGATAACTGGGTCACCCGTCTGCCTAACAACAGCGCGCCGTTCACCTCGGCCACGGTGTTCATCGTGCGCAAGGGCAACCCGAAAGCGCTGAAGGACTGGAACGATCTGGTCAAGGAGGGGGTTGAGGTCATCGTGCCCAATCCGAAAACCTCGGGCAACGGTCGGTACACCTACCTGTCCGCTTGGGGTTACACCCTGAAGAACGGCGGCGATGAAGCAGCGGCGAAAAAGTTCGTCGGTGAGCTGTTCAGCCATGTGCCGGTGCTCGACACCGGTGGCCGTGGCGCGACCACCACGTTCATGACCAATCACATCGGCGACGTGCTGGTGACCTTCGAAAACGAAGCGGAAATGATCGCCCGCGAGTTTGGTCGCGATCAGTTCGAGGTCGTCTACCCCAGCGTCTCTGCCGAAGCCGAGCCACCGGTGAGCGTGGTCGATAAGGTCGTCGACAAGAAAGGCAGTCGGGCCCTGGCCGAGGATTACCTGAAGTACCTGTGGTCGCCGGAAGGACAGGAAATCGCTGCCGCCAACTACCTGCGCCCGCGTGACCCTGCCGTGTTGGCCAAATACACCGATCGCTTCCCGAAAGTCGACTTCCTCGACGTGGAGAAAACCTTTGGTGCCTGGCGCACTGTCCAGAAGACCCACTTCAACGACGGCGGCGTGTTTGACCAGATCTACCCGGCCAAGTAAGCATTCAGGCTAAATCCTCATGTGGGATCGAGTTTCATCCTGTGGGAGCGACTGGCGCTGTGTGACAGTGGCGAATACGATTTATCAGGCGGTTACCGGCTGTCTGACCCGCCGCTTTCGCTGCCGTCGTAACCTCCGGCGTCTCCTACGGTGATCGCGTCAGACCGACGAAGTAGAATTGCCGACTTCAATTCCCGAACTGGCGACTCAACCCTGCGGGTACACCACTGGAATCGGTCTCCTGCCACGGCCCGCTTGGCGAGGTAGACCAGTTCCAGCCGTTGTTCCAGCGGTAGTACGTGCGCTGGCGGTAAAAAGTGTTAGGCACGTTATCCAGCACATGCACACCCAACCTGGCGTCCCAATGGCTGTTGCCACCCGGCGGCGGGGCGAAGTTGGCGGAAGTCTTGGGGGCGGACGGAATCGGCGTCGATGGCGGGGTTTGTGGTGTCGTGCGAGGAGTACCCGGCTGCGGCGTGGGCTGTGGGGCGGGAGCGCTGCCCGGTACTGGGATCGGCTCCGAACTCTGCGGACCGGGGTGCTGGACCGCACAGGCGGCACTCAGGGCCACTGCTACGCTCAACAAGGCAAATCGTGCGACGCGATACATAGGTGCTTCCTATTGTGTGTCTGGACTGTGTCTGAGCCGCACGCCCCTGGCTACTGATCGGGGCTGTCGATGGTCAGGGACTGAGGGCCTGTGGCCTTGCTGGGCAACGGCTGGCTGCGACCAATCCACTCTCCGGAGGTGGGCTGGCCTGCGCGGGATACCCGAGCAACGAGTTGGACTTCCGGGAAGTTCGACAGTTTCAGCTGCGGCATCATGGCGTCGGCGTCTGTCAATTCCACTTCCACCGGTAGATCAGCGACGGTTACACGCTTGACGGCCAAAGGCGCGGGTGGTCCGGAGACTGCACGCGCGAACACGAATACGCTGTCGCTCGGCAAAACCTTGTCCTTCAATGAATCGGAGAGCGTCACCCGCACGTGCAGATGCGCGCCCGGTGCCGCTGGCAACGGTGCCTCCCGCACCTGGCCGCCGTTTTGCACCAACCTGTCGCGGGCCCGGGCGATACCGCCTTGCAGCGCAGAACGCGATGGATCGTTCGGTGGCAATACCGCCAGCAGGCGCGTCCAATAGTCCATCGCCTGCTGAAAATGCTGACTCTCGAACCCGTTAATGCCCTTGAGCCCAAGACTTGTCACTTCATTGGGATCGGTTTTCAGTGCTTCGTCGGCCAACCCCTGAATCTGTGGAGTCCAGGCCTTGTTGCCGGCGAAATACAAGGCTTGTGCCCATTGCCCCAACAGCTCCGGCTGGCGCCCCGCCAGAGCGGCTGCACGCTCGAACATCTTTGCCGCGTCGGCGGGCCGGTCCTGGGCCATGTAGGTTCTTGCGAGCAAGTAAAGGCTTTGCGCCGAATCCGGTTGCGCCTTGACGGCGCGCTCCAGGCGGTCGGTGATCTGCTCGGGTGAGCCCGCCTGGCCGAGCTCACGGGTCAGCTCGAACCTGTCACTGGCGCCGAAATGCAGATACAGCGCAAGGCCTGCGACCGGCACCAGCATCGCCAACAGCAAAGGCCACGGTTTGCCCAGTCGCGAAACCCGCTCGGCGGAAACACCCTCAGTGTCCGCCAACAACTCACGGGCAGCCTCGGCGCGGCCGATGTTCATCTGGGCCGCCGACAACACGCCTTCGGTTTGCTGCTCCTGCAGCTCAGCCAGACGCTCCTGATAGAGGGCGACATTAAGCGCGGTGCGATCTTCCTCGCGTTGCACACGACGACCTCGCAACAGCGGGATCAGCAGGAAACTCAGGGCCACCAGCAACAATAAGCCGACGGCCAGCCAGAAATCGATCATTCGGTTTTTTTATCCAGCAAGTGGGCGAGGCGGCGACGCTCCTCGTCGGAAAGCACATCGGCTTCTTCTGTGCGCGTGTGGCGACGGCGGGCAACGATGACGCCAATCAGCAACATGCCGCCGAGCAGCAAACCGGCCGGACCGAACCAGAGCAGCCAGGTGTGGGCATTCAGTCCGGGCTTGTAGCGCACGAACTCGCCGTAGCGATCGACCATGAAATCGATGATCTGCTGATTGCTCTGCCCTTCGCCAAGCATGCGATAGATCTCCTTGCGCAAATCGGCAGCGATCGGCGCGTTGGAATCAGCGATGTCCTGGTTCTGGCACTTAGGGCAACGCAGTTCCCGGGTCAGTTCGGCGTAACGCGCGCGCTCGGCGTCGTCCTTGAAGGTGTAGGCGTCGATGGCGGCGTGGGCCACGCTTGTGCAGCTCAGCGCCAATAACACGGCTGATGCCAGGCGCACGCTTTGCCGCTTAAGGAAGCGGACGTTCGCCGGCACATCATCTCCCCTGCATGAACTCGTCTGTGCCCTGGACACCGGCGCAAAGACTGGAGGCTGGCGATTCAAAACGGAGGGAGCGAATTCATTCGCGAATTGGTCGTCCGGACGATACCTATGTGTCGGCTGTACGTCCGGCTCGCGGATGAATACTTTCCCGCCGCTGGATCTGCGGCGCAGCCGAATCCATTCCACTGCAAAGGCATACGGACGGCTCATTGCGTAGCCTCGTCGACAAGCCCCTGATACAACCCGGCAAGCTTCTCTCGCCACACGGCCTCGTCGATCACACCGACGTGCTTGTAGCGAATAATGCCCTTGCGGTCGATCAGAAACGTCTCAGGCGCGCCGTAGACGCCCAGATTCAAGCCCAGACTGCCGGTTTCGTCATTGATGTTCAGCTGATACGGGTCGTGAAAATCCTTGAGCCATTTCAAGGCGTCGGCGTTGACGTCCTTGTAGTTGACCCCGTAGATCACCACGCCCTGCTGCGCCAGCCTGGTCAGCAGCGGATGTTCGACGCGGCAGGCGACACACCATGTGCCCCAGACGTTGACCAGCGCCGGTTTGCCCAGCAGGTCAGCGCGGGACAGTGGCTTGCCGTCCTGCACCGATGGCAGGGAAAACTGCGGGAAAGGCTTGTCGATCAACGCCGACGGCAGCTCCGAGGGGTCTAGATACAGCCCCCTGTAGAGAAACAGCGCCATACCCAGAAACAGCACCAGCGGAATCACCAACACCCAACGCTTCATACCGCTGCTCCCGACAATCCCAGCGCATCACGCACCCGGCTCCGGACCTTGACCCGGTAGCGTTTATCCAGCGCCGCCAACACGCCGCCCAGGGCAGTAATCAAGCCGCCGAACCAGATCCAGCGCACGAACGGTTTGACGTGGACGCGAACGGCCCATGCACCGTTGTCCAGCGGCTCGCCCAGTGCGACGTACAGGTCGCGGGTCAAACCGCCGTCAATGCCGGCTTCGGTCATCATCGAGCGCTGCACGGTGTACAGGCGTTTTTCCGGGTACAGCACGGTCACGGCCTTGCCGTTGGCGAGCACACGAATGGTGCCCTCATCGGAGGTAAAGTTGGGGCCTTGCACGTGTCTGGCGCCCTCAAAGACGAAGGTATAGCCACCCAGTTCCACCGAGTCGCCAGGGGCCATGCGCAGGTCACGCTCGGCACTGTTCTGACTCGACAGCACCACGCCCAGCGCAACCACGACGATGCCGACGTGCGCCAGTTGCATGCCCCAGTAACTGCGGGTCAGCGAACGCATGCCTTTGAGCAGCCCCTTGTGACGCGTCTTGTCCAGCAGATCGCGCACACCGGCCAGCAGCACCCAAGCCGCCAGCGACACGGTGGCGAGCACCGCCCAGTGAAAATCAGCCATGGCGAAACCCGCGATGATCGCCAGCACTGCGCTGCCGACCAGCACTGGAGCCAGCATGCTCAAAAGCCATTTGATCGGGGTGTCTTTCCAGCGCACCAGTACACCGACCGCCATGACCGCCATCAGCAGCGCCATCAACGGCACGAACAGCGCATTGAAGTACGGTGGGCCGACCGACATCTTCGCCCCGCTCAAGGCGTCCAGCGCCAAGGGGTACAGCGTCCCCAGCAGGATCATCGATGCCGCCACCACCAGCACCAGATTGTTGCCCAGCAACAAGGTTTCCCGCGACCAGAGACCAAAGCCGACATGGCTTTTCACCACCGGCGCACGGATGGCGAACAGGGTCAGAGAACCGCCGACCACCAGCAGCAGGAATATCAGGATAAACACGCCCCGGGCCGGATCGGAGGCGAAGGCGTGCACCGACGTCAGCACCCCAGAGCGCACCAGGAACGTACCCAACAGACTCAGAGAGAACGCGGCAATGGCCAGCAGCACCGTCCAGCTTTTGAACACGCCGCGTTTTTCAGTGACCGCCAGCGAGTGGATCAAGGCGGTGCCCACCAGCCACGGCATGAACGAGGCGTTTTCCACCGGGTCCCAGAACCACCAGCCGCCCCAGCCGAGTTCGTAATAAGCCCACCATGAACCCAGCGTGATGCCGATGCCGAGAAATGCCCAGGCGATGATGGTCCACGGTCGCGACCAGCGCGCCCAGGCAGCGTCCAGACGTCCGCCAAGCAATGCAGCGATAGCGAAGGCGAAGGCCACCGAGAAGCCGACGTACCCCATGTACAGCATCGGCGGGTGGAAGATCAGGCCGGGGTCCTGAAGCAACGGATTCAGATCGCGCCCGTCCTGGGGGACTTGCGGCAGGATGCGGCTGAACGGGTTGGAGGTCAGGATCAGAAACAGCAGGAATCCCACGCTGATCATGCCCATCACCGCCAACACCCGGGCCAGCATGACCTGCGGTAACTGTCGGGAGAACACCGACACGGCGAACGTCCAGCCACCGAGGATCAGCGCCCAGAGCAGCAACGAGCCTTCGTGAGCGCCCCACACTGCACTGAACTTGTAGTACCAGGGCAACGCGCTGTTGGAGTTTTCGGCAATGTACGTCACCGAAAAATCATCGACCATGAACGAGTACGTCAGGCAGGCGAATGCAAACAACAGAAAGGCGAACTGACCCCAAGCCGCAGGCTGAGCCAGGCCCATCCATATACGGTCACCGCGCCATGCGCCGATCAACGGTACGAGGGCCTGCACGATGGCGAAACACAGGGCCAGAATCATGGCCAGATGGCCGAGTTCGGGAATCATGGTTTACCCCTGTTTCGCAGATGTGGACAGGCCAGGCGCCGACTGGCCGCTGTCCTTCAAGGCTTTGGTCACTTCTGGCGGCATGTATTTCTCGTCGTGTTTGGCCAGCACTTCATCGGCCACCACCACCCCGTCGGCATTGAGCTTGCCAAGGGCAACGATGCCCTGCCCTTCACGGAACAGATCCGGGAGGATGCCGCGGTAAGTAATGGTCACCGATTTGTTGAAATCGGTGACCACGAAAGTCACGTTCAGCGAGTCGGCGGAACGTTGCAGCGAACCTTTCTCAACCATGCCGCCTGCGCGAATCCGCGTGCCATGGGGCGCTTCGCCGCTGGCGATCTGGGTCGGGGTGTAGAACAGGTTGATGTTTTCCTGCAGGGCACTGAGCGCCAGGGTCACCGCGATGCCGACTCCGGCGAGGATCGCCACGATGATCAACAGGCGCTTTTTTCGTAGCGGATTCACGGGTTGCTCTCCCGGCGCAAACGGCGCGTCTCTTGTTGCAAATAATGCCGACGGGCCAGCAGCGGTGACGCGACGTTGATGGCCAGTACGCTCAAGCAGATGCCATAGGCGCTCCAGACAAACAGCCCGTGCCTGCCCATCGCCAGAAAATCGCCGAAGGAATCGAAACTCATCGCTCTGCCCCCCTGCGTGATGCTGTTTGACTGGAAATGTGGGCGAGGCTTTTCAGGACTTCTTCCTTGACCCAACTGGCCCGGGATTCACGTTTTAGCACTTCCAGACGCATGCGCAGCAGCAGTACGGCACCGAAGAAGCAGTAAAAACCCAACACGGTGAACAGCAGCGGCAGCCACATTTCGGCGGGCATCGCCGGTTTCTCGGTGAGGCTGAAAGTCGCGCCCTGATGCAGCGTGCTCCACCATTGCACGGAGTATTTGATGATAGGGATATTCACCACGCCGACGATCGCCAGCACCGCGCAGGCCTTTGCGGCGCTGTCACGATTGCTGATGGCGTTGCCCAGCGCGATCAGGCCGAAATACAGGAACAGCAGAATCAGCATGGAAGTCAGGCGTGCGTCCCAGACCCACCACGCCCCCCAGGTCGGCTTGCCCCAGATGGCGCCGGTGACCAGCGCCACGGCGGTCATCCAGGCGCCGATGGGCGCTGCGCATTGCAGGGCGACGTCGGCCATTTTCATCTTCCACACCAGACCAACCACCCCGCAGACCGCCATCATCACATAGCACGATTGCGCGAGCATGGCCGATGGCACGTGGATGTAGATGATGCGGAAACTGTTGCCCTGCTGGTAATCCGGCGGCGCGAAAGCCAGGCCCCAGACCACGCCGATGCCGATCAACAACGCCGCTGCGGCGCTTAGCCACGGCAACAGCCGGCCACTGACGCCATAGAACCACTTCGGAGACCCCAGTTTGTGGAACCAGAGCCAACTGATGCCGCTTTTAGTCTTGGCGCTTGTGTTCATCACGCTGCCTTTTCATCATGCCTTTCATCACGGTCTTGAATATTCAGGCGCCTCTTTTAGCTGAAGCGTCCTGTCGCGGATATTAAATAATGCTGACCGGAACGCATAAAAGCTGTCCGTTTGGTCAACTATCGATTATTCGCCAACACTGATTTTCAGGCCAGCGGCAATTGCAAAGGGTGTCAGGGTCACAGCCAGCGCCGTCAGGCTGCCAAGCCAAAGCAGATAGCCGGTCGCAGGCATACCCTGAAGCGCGGCCTGCAACGCGCCGCTGCCCAGAATCAGTACCGGGATATACAGCGGCAGTATCAGCAGGGCCAGCAGCAGCCCGCCGCGCTTGAGGCCCACGGTCAGTGCCGCGCCGACCGCGCCGAGCAGGCTCAATACGGGCGTGCCCAATAATAATGATAACAACAGCACCGGCAGGCAGGCCGTCGGCAGTCCAAGCATCAAGCCCAGCAGAGGCGCCAGCAGCACCAGCGCCAGCCCTGAAAACGCCCAGTGAGCCAATACTTTGGCCAGCACCAGAAGGGGCAAAGGGTGCGACGAAAGCACCCATTGTTCAAGAGAACCGTCTTCGAAGTCGCTGCGGAACAGTCCGTCCAGCGATAACAGCACCGACAATAGCGCCGCCACCCAGACCAGCCCCGGTGAAAGGGTCCGCAGCAACTGTGTTTCGGGTCCTACTGCCAACGGAAACAAGGCGATGACGATAGCGAAGAACACCAACGGGTTGAGCAGTTCGGCGGGACGGCGAAACAACAGGCGAGCTTCGCGGGCAATCAACAGGGTAAACACGCCACTCATACGGCCCACTGCCCCAGATCCAGTTCACGATAGCCGGCCGGTTTGCGGCTCAGCGTATGGTGTGTCGTCAGCGCCACGGTCCCGCCCCGCTCACAGTGCCCTGCCAGATGCGCCTCCAGTTGCGCCACGCCCTGTTTGTCCAAGGCAGTGAAAGGCTCATCGAGCATCCATAACGCCGGCCCTGGAAGATACAGCCGGGCCAGCGCGACCCGGCGCTTTTGTCCGGCCGAGAGGGTGTGACACGGCACATCTTCGAAACCGCGCAGTCCAACCGCCTCAAGGGACTTCCAGATGGTGTCCGTGGCCACGCGGTGGTGCAAGGCGCACAGCCAGGCGAGGTTTTCGACGGGCGTCAGCAAATCCTTGATACCCGCCGCATGGCCGATCCATAACAGGTTATGCGCCAGTTCGCTGCGTTGCCGCGCCAAAGGTTTGCCGTCGAACAGCACCACACCTGTGGTGGGCCGCATCAGCCCGCTCAGCAGGCGCAGCAGGCTGGTTTTGCCACTGCCATTGGGGCCGCTGATCTGCACCATATCGCCCGCCGCGAGCCGCAAATCGAGATGCTCGAACAGCAGACGCCAGTCGCGCTCACAACTGAGCGCCACGGCTTCAAGAACAGGGATCGACATGTGGTCCTTCTTTTCGGATAGCAGGCGTGCACCGCGGTTCAAGTCAGGATCGGAGCGGCCGTTATACTGATGCAGCTTAACGGTAGCCCGCCGATAACGTCGGCGCCGGATTATACATAGATAGAGGCGGTTGCCGTTTCATCCCTGACCCGGATGCGGCAATCCCATCAAAAAAACACGGCACCCAGAGCGTAATTTTACCGAGTCGGGATCTGATGACAGGCGATATACCCAATCTTTCTCCAGTGGCAGCTGCTACCGCCCTGCTACGCGCTGGCGTGTCAGCCGGAGAAGTGCTCAAGCTGATGGAGCCGCGCGAAGGCCTCCTGAATTCCGGTCAGGTGGCCAATGCCGAAGTGGTCAGCCTCAAGCAACTGGGCGAGGATTTCCAGCTGCTGCTCAAGCTGACGATGGACAACGGTCGCCAGACCACACTGCCGGTCAGCAGCTCCCTGCCGTTGACGCCGGGTACCAGCGTCAACGTAGCGCAGGGTTCAGCCGACACCTTGACCATCAGCGTGCTGGATCTTCAGAAAGCCGTCACCACCAGCCTGACCAGTATCGATACCCGCCAACTGCCCTCGGGCACCCTGTTGCAGGGCAAGGTGCTGACCACGCAAGTCGCTGCTCAGAACGTCGCCCAACTGGCCGGACAAGCTGCCAGCGGCACCACTGCTCAACCGAGCAGTTACCGTTCGATCGTCATGCTGCTCAATACCGCACTGGCGGGCAACAGCCTGACCCTCGACAGCCCACAACCGTTAAGGGTCGGCAGCCTGCTCAGCGCTCAGGTGCAGAACAGCCAGGCGTTGAATTTTGTGGCCATGCCCGACCGCCTCGACGAACTGGCGTTGGCGCAGCAACTGAGCACCCAGCAAAGCCGTCAGGGCTCGCTACAAGGTCTGCTGACGGCACTGCAGAATCTGCCGCCGCCTTCGGGCGACGGCGCCGACAACTTGCCGCCCGCGCTGCGCGCCAGCATCGATCAGTTGTTCGCCGATCTTCCCGACCTGCAGCAGATGACCACCGCCAAAGGCGTGGCGCAGGCATTGAACACCAGTGGGCTGTTCATGGAATCGCGCCTGCTGGCCGGGCAAAACCCGACGCTGGTGCCGGACATGAAGGCCAATTTGTTGCGAGTCATCGCGCAGTTGCTTCCAGGGCTGCCTGATAACGCCAGCTATGACGCTGCAGCGGCGGGCAACACCCTGGCGCGGGCGATGCCGAATGTGATTCGCAATGCACTGGGGACGCTGGGCCTGGTAGCTGCGCCCAGTGTGCCGGTCAACTTTCCATTACCCTCGCGTACGCTGGGCAATCTCGAAGGCAAAGACGATCTGGAAATGCTGCTGAAGCTCGCAGCGGGGGCCATTTCCCGCCTGCAGAGTCATCAATTGGGTGGCCTGGAGCAGACGCGCACTAATGCTGATGGTACGCAGGTCACCACTTGGCAGCTGGAAATCCCCATGCGCAACGCCCATGACATCGTGCCATTGCAGGTCCGGCTGCAGCGTGAAGATGCCCCGGAGCGTGAAGACACGCCGGAGTCCGCGAGCCAGGAAACCAGAGAAAAAGAGAAGCTATGGCGCGTGGAACTGGCCTTCGACCTAGAGCCGCTGGGGCCGTTGCAGGTCCAGGCGCAGTTGATTGCCGGCAGCCTCTCCAGCCAGATGTGGGCCCAGCGTGAAGGCGCGGCCGAATTGATCTCCGGGGAACTGGACAATCTGCGGGCGCGGCTGGTGGCTTGTGGCCTGAACGTCAAGGAGCTGGCGTGCAATCGCGGTGTACCGGCTCAAGGGTCACGCACGGTACTGGAACAACGCTGGATCGATGAGAACGCCTGATGAGCAAGACCGAAAACCCGCGTCAGGCCATTGCCCTGAACTATGACGGCCACCAGGCTCCGACCCTCACCGCCAAGGGCGACGATGCCCTGGCCGAAGCGATTCTGGCCATCGCCCGCGAATATAAAGTGCCGATTTACGAAAATGCCGAACTGGTGACCATGCTCGCCCGCATGGAACTGGGTGACAGCATTCCCCAGGAGCTGTACCTGACCATCGCCGAAATCATCGCCTTCGCCTGGCATTTGAAAGGCAAGTACCCGGTAGGCTTCGATCCGGATCCGCAGCCTGTCGAGCGGGATATTACCCCTGGGCGAAACCAGTAATCATTGCTCTGCAGGCGCCCGTTTGCTGGCGAAAGCGGCGGGTCAGGCCACTAGCCGTTGTCTGACCGGCCACGGCAACCATCAATGCCCTCAATGATTCCCGTGCAGCCTGCTCATCAACTGCGCTTCAGCCTGAGTCAAACCACAGGACTGAGTAAGCTCATCGACACTGGCGCCCATGCCGACCAGACGCGCAGCCTGAGCGAAAGACAGTGTCGAGGGGTCACGCTGTTCAAGCGCCGTGATCTTGTCGGGCAGCGGCGCGACGATGGCATGCAACTCGTGCAGGTCCTCGCCCATCCGCACCGTACCGCCCTGATAATTTTCCAGGCGGCGAGCCAGTTCACGGATGCGCTGATCACGCAGCGAGTCGGCTTCGACTTGCTGCACGGCCAGGGTGCGTTGGCGTTTGGTGTAGGCCATGAACATCGCGACCGTCGCGATCCACAACACCGCCAGGAAAATGACCGCAACCTCGAAAATCAATCAGATGCTCTCCAGTTCGGACCACTCTTCCTCGGACATCATTTTGTCCAGCTCCACGAGGATCAGCAGCTCGCCGTTCTTGTTGCACACGCCCTGGATGAACTTGGCGGACTCGTCGTTGCCCACGTTAGGTGCGGTTTCGACTTCGGACTGACGCAGATAGACCACCTCCGCCACGCTATCGACAAGTATTCCGACCACTTGCTTATCGGCCTCGATGATCACGATACGCGTGTTGTCGCTGACTTCAACCGGCGACAGACCAAAGCGCTGGCGGGTGTCGATCACGGTCACCACGTTGCCGCGCAGATTGATGATACCCAACACGTAGCTAGGCGCACCTGGGACAGGCGCGATCTCGGTGTAGCGCAGCACTTCCTGAACCTGCATCACGTTGATGCCATACGACTCGTTGTCCAGTTTGAAGGTGACCCATTGCAGGATCGGATCTTCGGAACCCTGTGCTGACGACTTCTTCATACCCCTACCCCTTGCGTGTTGTGCTCTGCAGACGATGCGCTCGCGCCGTCCTGTGTTTATCTGATGATGTTTATTTAAGTGTTTGCATCTGCTTGACCGCGCCGCTGGCAATCAGCTCGGCCAATTCGGAAACGTCCAGCAACGCACACATGTGCTCGATCACCGTCCCGGCCAGCCAAGGCCGTTGACCGCGATGGCTGCGCCATTTGATTTCGTCGGGGTTCAGGCGCAGCGAACGGCTGACCTGATGCACCGCCAAACCCCACTCATAGCCCTGAACCGAAATGACGTATTGCAGGCCTTGACGAAAATCGTCGCGATAACGATCTGGCATGATCCAGCGCGCTGTATCCAATACTTTCAGATTGCCCGCCTGGCTGGGCAGGATCCCGAGGAACCAGTCCGGCTGACCGAACAAAGGTGTCAGGTCATGCCCGGCCAAAGGATAGATCGACCCCAGGCACACCAACGGCACGGCCAGGGTCAGCCCGGCCACATCGAACAGCAAACACTCGAAGGGCTCGGCTGCCCAATCGGGACGTGCGTCTGCGGTCGGTGTCGGTGTCGCGGAGCGCTGCACAGGCAGGTGAACGTCGACCACCGGCTCAACCACTGCAGGCATGATCTCAACAGGTGCAATGACCGGAGGCAGGATGACGGGCTTTTCCAGCACCCTGGCCACGACCGGTTCGGCAATGGGTCGCGGCGCGGGCGCCGGTTCGAACGCCAATGAAACCGGTGCAGCCATTCGCACAGGCACCACCGAACGCATGCGTGCGTCATGGGCCTGCTCTTCCAGCACCGCCGCTTGAAACTCATCGATATTTTCGACGACTTCCAGCTCTTCGGTAGCGTCGTGAAGCAATGCATCGAGATAATTCTGCAACGCCAGTTGTGGCCGTGTTGCGATGTCCAGGGGGCGATTCATACGGGAGCCCGAAAATAAGTGATGCAATGATTGCCTGTACCACTTATCGGCTGCACAGCAGGCCGACTTGAGCGCGCAGACGCACGACGCATGAATAAACGATCAGCGGACACCTCAGGCCACCTGCCCGACAAGCTGCTCGGTGAGCATATGCTTGAGCAACGTGCGGTAAGCCAGCACGCCACGGCTCTTGTTATCGAACTGCGAAGGCGTCACCCCGGCACGGCTGGCATCACGCAGCCGTGTATCGACGGGAATGTAAGCCTTCCACACGTGCTCGGGGAAACTGTCGCGCAGCAATTTGAGCGTGCCCATCGACGCCTGTGTACGGCGGTCGAACAAGGTCGGCACGATGGTGTACGGCAGCGGCACCTTGCGCGAGCGGTTGATCATCGCCAGCGTATTGACCATACGCTCCAGACCCTTGACCGCCAGGAACTCGGTCTGCACGGGTATCGCCAGCTGCTGACTGGCAGCCAACGCATTAACCATGAGCACGCCCAGCAACGGCGGGCTATCAATGATCGCATAGTCGAAATCCTGCCACAGCTGCGCAAGGCTCTTGGCGATCACCAGCCCAAGGCCGCTCTGACCCGGTGACTGACGTTCGAGGGTGGCCAGCGCCGTACTGGACGGCAGCAGGGAAATGCGCTGATCGCTGGTCGGTAACAGCAATTGGCCGGGCAAGCCGTCAGGCACCACGCCCTTATGCAGGAACAGGTCGAAACAGCTGTGCTCCAACACATCGGGATCATGGCCGAAATAGCTGGTCATCGAACCATGGGGGTCCAGGTCGACCACGACCACACGTTTGCCCGCCTCGGCCAGCAAACCGGCTAAAGCGATTGAGGTGGTGGTCTTTCCGACCCCGCCTTTCTGATTGGCTACTGCCCAGACTCTCATGTGTTCGCGTTCCCCCCAGCCACTACCATGACCGAGATCGAGTTAAGGGGCAGATGACGAAGATTTGACGCCCTGCGGCGGTTTGGCTGGGACTGGTGCAGTTTGTGTGCCAGCACGACGCAATGCTGCATCGGGTTTTGCATTGGCGGCCGTGCCTGAGCCGGTCAGGCTGCGGCGCACGTCGAGATTGCGCGAGATGACCAGTACCACACGGCGGTTGCGCGCGCGTCCGTCGGCGGTGGCATTGGAGGCCAGGGGCTGGAACTCGCCGTACCCCACCGAAGCCAGTCGCGCCGGGCTGATTCCGTCCATGGCCAGCAGCCGTACGATGCTCGAAGAGCGTGCTGAAGACAGCTCCCAATTGCTCGGGAATTGCGCCGTGCTGATCGGCTGGTTATCGGTGAAACCTTCGACGTGGACCGGGTTATCAAACGGTTTTATGATCTTCGCCACCTTGTCGATCAAGTCGAAGGCCAGGTCACTGGGCATGGCGTCACCACTGCCGAACAGCAGGCTGGAGTTGAGCTCGATCTCGATCCACAGCTCGTTGCCACGCACGGTCATCTGGTCTGAAGCGATCAGGTCGCCGAAGGCTGTATTGACGTCGTCGGCAATCGCCTTGAGCGGATCCTGCACGGCCTGACCCAACGCTGCGTCATTCTGATCGCTGTCCTGCACCAAGGGATCGGCGGGGCGAACCGTCTGGGGTTTCTGCTCACCGATGGGGATAGGCTTGACGCTGCGCTCGGCTTCGTTGAACACGCCGACCAACGCCTCGGAGAGCACCTTGTATTTGCCTTCGTTGAGCGACGAAATCGAATACATGACCACGAAAAAGGCGAACAGCAAGGTGATGAAGTCGGCGTAGGACACCAGCCAGCGTTCATGATTTTCGTGTTCCTCAACGCGACGTCGACGAGCCATCAGCGCATCACTCCATGAAGCCTTGCAGCTTCAATTCGATCGAGCGCGGATTCTCGCCTTCGGCAATCGACAGCAGACCCTCCAGCAGCATTTCGCGATAACGCGACTGACGGATGGCCACCGCCTTCAGCTTGTTGGCCACCGGCAGCAGGATCAGGTTGGCCGAGGCCACGCCATAGATGGTCGCCACGAAAGCCACGGCAATGCCGCTGCCCAGCTGATTGGGATCGGCCAGGTTACCCATCACATGAATCAGGCCCATGACCGCACCGATGATGCCCACGGTGGGCGCATACCCGCCCATGCTTTCGAAGACTTTGGCAGCCTGGATGTCACGGCCTTCCTGGGTCAGGAAATCCACTTCCAGAATCCCGCGAATGGCCTCCGGCTCGACACCATCGACCAGCAACTGCAGGCCTTTGCGCGAGTAATCGTCGGGCTCGGCGTCGGCAATGCTCTCCAGCCCCAGCAGGCCTTCCTTGCGCGCGGTCAGGCTCCAGGAAACGACGCGATCAATGCCGCCAGCCAGATCGATACGTGGCGGAAACAGGATCCAGATAAAGATCTGGATCGCACGCTTGAATGCACTCATCGGCGTCTGCAGCAGACTCGCTGCCAGCGTGCCGCCAAGCACGATCAATGCAGCCGGACCGTTGAGCAGAGCCCCCAGGTGACCGCCTTCCAGAAAATTGCCGCCAATGATCGCAACGAATGCCAGGATAATCCCGATCAGGGTCAAAACATCCATCACAGACACGCCTCGACCAGGTGACGCCCGAAATCATCCAGACTGTAGACCGCGTCTGCCAGATCGGCTTTGACGATGGCCATTGGCATGCCATAGATGACGCAGCTGGCCTCGTCCTGCGCCCAGACCTGACTGCCGCCCTGCTTGAGCAGACGCGCGCCTTCACGGCCGTCCGCGCCCATGCCGGTCAGGACCACAGCCAGCACCTTGTCACCATAGGACTTGGCTGCCGAGCCGAAGGTGATGTCGACGCATGGTTTGTAGTTCAGGCGTTCATCGCCAGGCAGGATTTTTACCGCACCACGGCCATCGACCATCATTTGCTTGCCGCCAGGGGCCAGCAGGGCCAGGCCCGGACGCAGAATGTCGCCATCTTCGGCTTCCTTGACGTTGATGCGACACAGCTTGTCCAGACGCTCGGCAAACGCTTTGGTGAACGCCGCGGGCATGTGCTGAATCAGTACGATGGGTGCCGGAAAGTTGGCAGGCAATTGGGTCAGCACGCGCTGCAACGCCACCGGGCCGCCTGTAGAGGTGCCAATGGCGACCAGCTTGTAAGCCTTGCGCTTGGGTGCAGAGGAAGTCGACGCATGCGGCGCAGCATGAGAGGCGCTGGGACGCGCAGGCGCAGGCTGGCGAGTGGCGCTGGTCGAGGGTGCCGGACTGCGCAACGAACCGGCGGCAGTTGCTGCGGCAGGGGCAGGCGTGGCAACCGGGGTCGCAGGAGCACTGCCATAGCCAGTGAAGCGGCGGTTACTGCGAGAGATGGTATGCACCTTCTCGCACAGCATCTGTTTGACCTTTTCGGGATTGCGCGAGATGTCTTCGAAGTTTTTCGGCAGGTAATCCACCGCACCGGCATCCAGTGCATCCAGGGTGACCCGGGCGCCTTCGTGAGTCAGTGAGGAGAACATCAGAACCGGGGTCGGACAACGCTGCATGATATGGCGGACAGCGGTGATGCCATCCATCATCGGCATTTCGTAGTCCATGGTGATCACGTCAGGCTTGAGGGCCAGAGCCTGATCGATCGCTTCCTTGCCGTTTGTGGCGGTGCCTACCACTTGAATCGTGGGATCTGAAGAGAGAATTTCCGAAACGCGACGACGGAAGAAACCCGAATCGTCGACGACGAGAACCTTGACTGCCATAAACACTCCGTAGAGCGCGCGGTTTCTTGAAGGGCCGCGCGCCCAGAATCAAATACGCCGCGCGGCGTATCGCTTGAGCATGCTCGGTACATCGAGAATCAGCGCGATGCGGCCGTCACCGGTGATGGTGGCGCCCGACATGCCCGGCGTACCCTGCAACATCTTGCCCAGCGGTTTGATGACCACTTCTTCCTGGCCTACCAGTTGATCGACGACGAAGCCGATGCGCTGGGTGCCGACCGAGAGGATCACCACGTGGCCTTCGCGTTGCTCTTCGTGAGCGGCCGAGCTGACCAGCCAGCGCTTGAGGTAGAACAGTGGCAACGCTTTGTCGCGCACGATGACCACTTCCTGCCCATCGACGACGTTGGTGGTCGACAGGTCCAGGTGGAAGATCTCGTTGACGTTGACCAGAGGGAAGGCGAAAGCCTGATTGCCCAGCATCACCATCAGGGTCGGCATGATCGCCAGGGTCAACGGCACCTTGATGACGATCTTCGAACCCTGGCCTTTTGTGGAGTAGATATTGATCGAACCGTTGAGCTGAGCGATCTTGGTCTTCACCACGTCCATGCCCACGCCACGGCCCGACACGTCGGAGATCTCGGTCTTGGTCGAGAAACCCGGGGCGAAGATCAGGTTGTAGCAATCGGTGTCGCTCAGACGGTCGGCGGCGTCCTTGTCCATCACTCCGCGCTTGACCGCGATGGCGCGCAACACCGCCGGGTCCATGCCTTTGCCGTCATCGGAAATCGACAGCAAGATGTGATCGCCCTCCTGTTCCGCCGAGAGCACGACGCGACCGCCACGGGCCTTGCCCGATGCTTCGCGCTCCTCCGGCGATTCGATGCCGTGGTCCACGGCGTTGCGCACCAAGTGCACTAAGGGGTCGGCCAGCGCCTCGACAAGGTTCTTGTCCAGGTCGGTTTCTTCGCCCACCAGCTCCAGGTTGATTTCTTTCTTCAGTTGGCGCGCCAGGTCGCGGACCAGTCGCGGGAAGCGGCCGAAGACTTTCTTGATCGGCTGCATGCGGGTCTTCATCACCGCGGTCTGCAGGTCGGCAGTGACCACGTCCAGGTTGGACACGGCCTTGGACATGGCCTCATCGCCGCTGTTCAGACCCAGGCGCACCAGGCGGTTACGCACCAGCACCAGCTCGCCGACCATGTTCATGATCTCGTCCAGCCGAGCGGTATCGACGCGCACGGTGGTTTCCGCTTCGGTGTGGGCCTTGTCGCTCGGTGTCGGCGCTGGCGCCGGAGCACGGGCAGCAGCTGGAGCCGCAGCGGGCGCTGCTTTTGCCGGAGCAGGTGCTGCGACAGGTGCAGCCGCCGCCGGCTTGGCAGGTTCGGCTTTCTTGACCGGCGCTGTTGCCGTCGCAGCCGGAGCGCTCGCGGCAACGGCAGGCTCGAACTTGCCCTTGCCGTGCAACTGGTCGAGCAGTGCTTCAAATTCGTTATCGGTGATTTCATCCGACGCCGACGCAGTCGCAGTCGCCTCGGTAGCGGCAGGTGCAGCAACTGCCGGCGCTACGCCAGCGTCAGCTGTGAATGCGCCTTTGCCGTGCAGCTGGTCGAGCAACGCCTCGAATTCGTCATCGGTGATTTCGTCGCCGGTAGGCGCGGCAGGTGCGACAGCCGGCGCAGCAGCGGCGCTGGGCGCAGCGACCGGGTCAACGGCGAACTGGCCTTTGCCATGCAACTGATCAAGCAGGGATTCGAATTCCGCGTCGGTGATGTCGTCACTGCCGGCTTGAGCAGATGGCGTTGCGGGTGTCGGGACAGGCGCTGCCGGTACAGGTGCAGGCGCAGCTATCGCAGCACCCGCCGCTTCTGCCTTGACCGCATTGAGCGAGTCCAGCAGTTGTTCGAATTCGTGATCGGTGATGTCTTCGGACGGCGCTTCTACAGCTGGCTCTTCAACCGCATCGGGCGCGGCAAGCACTTCGTCAGCGGCGGCAGGTTCTGCCAGACGCGCCAATGCGGCGAGCAGTTCAGGGGTGGCGGGAGTGACGTGCGACCGCTCACGAACCTGACCGAACATGCTGTTGACGGTATCCAGGGCTTCGAGCACGACGTCCATGAGCTCCGAGTCGACCCGGCGCTCACCTTTGCGCAGGATGTCGAACACGTTTTCGGCGATGTGACAGCATTCAACCAGCTCATTAAGCTGGAGGAAGCCGGCGCCTCCTTTTACAGTGTGAAAACCGCGAAAAATTGCATTGAGCAGGTCCGCATCATCCGGTCGGCTTTCCAGCTCGACCAGTTGCTCGGACAACTGCTCCAGAATCTCGCCGGCCTCTACCAGAAAATCCTGAAGGATTTCTTCATCGGCGCCGAAGCTCATTGGGGGTGCTCCTAAAATTAACCGTCAAACCGATCCAGGAGCTGCATTGTCGGTCAGCACGCATTGCTTTCGTCGAAGCATTGGCGCGCAGTCCCTGCAGCCACTTTCACATAGAACCCGAAGGCTGAATTCGAAAATCAAAACCCCAGGCTGGATAGCAGATCGTCAACATCATCCTGACCGGATACGACGTCTTCACGTTTATCGGCATGAATCTGCGGACCTTCACCCTTGGATTGAATTTTTTCCTGTTCTTTTTGCCTGCGAAACTCTTCCTGGTCGTGTTCGATACCTGCAAAGCGATCCACCTGGCTGGCCATGAGCACCAGTTTGAGCAGATTGCTTTCGACCTCGGTTACCAGCGTGGTCACACGCTTGATCACCTGTCCGGTCAGGTCCTGATAGTCCTGAGCCAGCAAAATGTCGTTCAAATGAGTGGCGACCTCATGGGTCTCCTTCTCGCTACGCGTCAGAAAACCATCGACGCGGCGGGCCAGATCACGAAACTCCTCGGCGCTTATCTCGCGACGCATGAAGCGTCCCCAATCTTCGCTCAAGGCTTTCGCATCGGCGCTCAGGCCATTCATCAGCGGCGTGCTCTGCTCCACCAGATCCATGGTGCGGTTAGCCGCGCCTTCCGTCAGCCTGACAACATACGACAGGCGCTCGGTGGCATCGGTGATCTGGGACACTTCTTCGGCTTGCGGCATGTGCGGGTCAATCTGAAAATTGACGATCGCACTGTGCAGCTCACGCGTCAGCTTGCCAACTTCCTGATACAGGCCGCGATCGCGCGTCTGATTAAGCTCATGGATAAGTTGCACGGCCTCGCCGAATTTGCCCTTTTCAAGGCTCGCGACCAGCTCTTGTGCGTGTTTCTTCAGGGTTGACTCGAAGTCACCCATTGTCGAATCTATAGAATCCATAGCGCCCTCGCAGCGGACATCAGCTATTGACGCGCTCGAATATCTTTTCGATTTTCTCTTTGAGCACTTGAGCAGTGAACGGCTTGACCACGTAGCCATTCACTCCGGCCTGAGCGGCTTCGATGATCTGCTCACGTTTGGCTTCGGCCGTTACCATCAATACCGGCAGGCTGCGCAGACGCTCGTCGGCACGGACCTGGCGCAGCAGGTCGATACCGGACATGCCTGGCATGTTCCAGTCGGTCACCAGAAAGTCAAAGGCTCCGCTCTGCAGCATCGGCAACGCGGTAGTCCCGTCATCTGCTTCGGCCGTGTTGGTGAACCCAAGGTCACGCAACAGGTTTTTTATGATCCGCCGCATCGTTGAAAAGTCATCAACGATGAGGATTTTCATGTTCTTGTCCAATTCGACCTCCAAGCAGTCTTTAACGCGTCCAGCTCCTGGACGCGCGTTCAATCAATCCCGGCACACCAAACCACCGGTTACACGAAAACGAGGGGTCTTTCGAAGAAACAGGTGATGGGCGTCGCGCAACGGGTCCTGAAAACCTGATCCGATCAACGCCTGCCTTAGTCCCTTGTGCTTCCCACACCACGCCTTGCACAGCCGCTCTTGCATCCAGGACCAGGCGACATTGGCCACCTGTGTCTTTGCGTCAGCGCGCGCGCCACTCTCCCAACCGTCCACGCAGACGTGCGGCACACTGGCTGTGCAACTGGCTGACACGGGACTCGCTGACCCCAAGGACCTCACCGATTTCCTTGAGGTTCAGCTCTTCGTCGTAGTACAGCGCCAGCACGAGGCGTTCACGCTCGGGCAGGTTCGCGATGGCATCGGCCAAGGCGCTCTGGAAACGTTCGTCTTCCAGATCGCGCGACGGCTCCAGCGACTGGCTCGCGCCGTCCTCATGCAATCCTTCATGCTCGCCGTCCTGCAACAGGTCGTCGAAACTGAACAGCCGACTGCCCAAGGTATCGTTCAAAATCCCGTAATAATCGTCGAGACTCAATTGAAGTTCGGCAGCAACTTCGTGATCTTTAGCGTCACGACCGGTTTTAGCTTCAATCGCACGAATCGCGTCGCTGACCATGCGCGTATTGCGGTGAACCGAACGCGGTGCCCAGTCGCCCTTGCGCACCTCGTCGAGCATCGCGCCACGGATACGAATACCTGCGTACGTTTCGAAGCTGGCACCCTTGGTCGAGTCGTACTTGGTCGACACCTCAAGCAGGCCGATCATGCCCGCCTGGATCAGATCCTCGACCTGCACACTGGCGGGCAGACGCGCCAGCAAGTGGTAAGCGATACGTTTGACCAGAGGAGCGTAGCGCTCGATCAGCTCATACTGGGAATCTTTGGATGATTTGCTGTACATGCGATAGCCACTTGCTGTCATGACACTGGCCCTGCGCTGGTCTGATGAACAAGGCGTTCAACAAAGAATTCAAGGTGGCCACGCGGATTCGCCGGCAGCGGCCAGGTATCGACCTTCTGCGCGATGGCCTTGAACGCCAGCGCGCATTTGGAACGCGGAAATGCTTCGTAAACGGCACGCTGCTTTTGAACGGCCTTACGCACGCATTCGTCATAGGGTACGGCGCCGACATATTGCAGGGCCACGTCAAGGAAACGGTCGGTCACCTTGGTCAGCTTGGCGAACAGATTACGGCCTTCCTGCGGGCTCTGAGCCATATTGGCCAGTACGCGGAAGCGGTTCATGCCGTAGTCGCGGTTGAGCAGCTTGATCAACGCATAGGCATCGGTGATCGACGTCGGCTCGTCACAGACCACCAGCAGTACTTCCTGGGCGGCCCGTACAAAGCTGACCACCGACTCGCCAATTCCGGCAGCGGTGTCGATCACCAGCACATCCAGGTTGTCGCCGATATCACTGAATGCCTGGATCAGACCGGCATGTTGAGCCGGGGTCAGGTGGACCATGCTCTGGGTGCCGGACGCCGCAGGCACGATGCGAACGCCCCCCGGGCCCTGCAACAGGACATCGCGCAACTCGCAGCGCCCTTCGATGACGTCCGCCAGGGTGCGCTTGGGGGTCAAGCCCAACAAAACGTCGACATTGGCCAGACCCAGATCGGCGTCCAGCAACATGACGCGACGTCCCAGCTCGGCCAGGGCCAGCGAGAGGTTCACTGACACATTGGTCTTGCCTACGCCACCTTTGCCACCGGTCACCGCGATAACCTGTACGGGATGCATGCTGCCCATGTTAATTTTTTACCTTGTCTTGCTTAGACCAAAGCCACATTTCGGGCTGCACGTTCACTGTGTGAACAATGCCTGGCAGACCATCGATGCAGGTAGATTCCACTGTCATTTTCCCTACCTAGCCCGCACGCTTGCCGGGGCTGTGATAAAGATCCGCAAACATATCCGCCATCGCTTCCTCGCTAGGCTCCTCCTGCATCTGCACGCTGACAGCCCTGCTGACCAACTGGTGCCGGCGTGGTAGATGCAGATCATCCGGTATCCGTGGGCCATCGGTCAGATAGGCCACGGGCAGTTCGTGTGTCACCGCCAGGCTCAGCACTTCGCCCAGGCTTGCGGTTTCGTCGAGCTTGGTCAGGATGCACCCGGCCAGACCGCAACGTTTGTAACTGTGGAAAGCCGCCGTCAGTACCTGCTTCTGGCTGGTAGTGGCCAGGACAAGGTAATTGCGCGCCTTTATTCCGCGCCCGGCCAGGCTTTCCAGTTGCAGACGCAGCGCCGGATCGCTGGCTTGCAGGCCGGCGGTATCGATCAGCACCACGCGCTTGCGCAGCAGGGGCTCCAGCGCCTGCGCCAGGGATTGCCCCGGATCGACGTGGGTCACCGGCACATTGAGAATACGTCCCAGCGTCTTGAGCTGTTCCTGAGCACCGATACGGAAGCTGTCCATGCTCACCAGCGCGATATTTTGCGCGCCATATTTCAACACATAACGGGCCGCCAGTTTCGCCAATGTGGTGGTTTTGCCCATACCGGCAGGACCGACCATGGCGATCACGCCGCCCTCTTCCAGCGGCTCGATATCAGGGGTGGCGATCATGCGCGCCAGATGCGCCAGCAACATGCGCCAGGCGTGAGGCTGATCATCGGTGTCCGGGACCATCGCCAGCAGGTCGCGCGACAACGGGCCGGACAGGCCGACGCGTTGCAGGCGACGCCACAGGTTGGCCTGCTGCGGACGAGTGCCCTGCAGTTGACTCCATGCCAGTGAGCCGAGCTGGACTTCCAGCAATTCGCGCAGGCCGTTCAATTCAGAGCGCATCGATTCGTAAACACGCTCGCTGATTCCTGGCTCAGCGGCTGCCTGACGCTCTGCACGATCAGCGGCAATGGCCGCATGGATCGAGGGGCGAAAGGGTTCGTCCAGCGTGGGTTCGATCTGCTTGCTGTCGTCCATCGCCAGACCGGTAAACAGCTGGCGATTGGCGACCGTATCCAGTTCGCTGCGGTGGGTCAGCTCCGCCTGAGCGGTAACGATGCGCGACTGGGTCTTGCGCAGTTCGTCTTCGAGCTCCATGTTCGGCACACGCGGTGCCAGGGCAGAAAGCTTGTAGTCCAGCGCGGCAGTCAGTTCCACGCCGCCGGCAATCCGCCGGTTGCCGATGATGGCGGCTTCAGCGCCCAGCTCATCGCGAACCAGCTTCATGGCCTGTCGCATATCGGCGGCGAAAAAACGCTTAACTTGCATGACTCACTACCTCAGCCGTTCGGCCCAACAGTCGCTACGATGGTGACTTGCTTATTGTCAGGAATTTCCTGGTAAGCCAAAACATGCATATTCGGTACTGCGAGGCGTCCAAAGCGGGACAACATGGCGCGAACCGGACCTGCAACCAACAAAATAACCGGCTGACCCTGCATCTCCTGACGCTGCGCCGCTTCGATCAACGAGCGCTGAAGTTTCTCAGCCATGCTCGGCTCGAGCAGAACGCCTTCTTCCTGACCCTGACCTGCCTTCTGCAGACTATTGAGCAAAATCTGTTCCAACCTTGGCTCAAGCGTGATAACAGGCAGCTCCGGCTCAATGCCGACAATGCTTTGCACGATGGCGCGGGACAATCCGACCCGTACGGCGGCCACCAATGCGGCGGTATCTTGACTCCGCGCAGCATTGTTGGCGATAGCTTCGGCGATGCTGCGGATATCACGCACCGGAACCTGTTCGGCCAACAACGCCTGCAACACCTTGAGCAGCGCCGACAGCGACAGCACGCCCGGCACCAGTTCTTCGGCAAGTTTTGGCGAGCTTTTGGCCAGCAATGCCATCAATTGCTGGACTTCTTCGTGCCCGATCAACTCATGAGAGTGCTTGTACAGGATCTGGTTCAAGTGAGTCGCCACTACGGTACTGGCATCTACCACGGTGTAGCCGAGCGATTGCGCCTGGGCGCGTTGGCTAATTTCGATCCACACCGCCTCCAGACCGAACGCCGGGTCTTTGGCAGTGATGCCGTTGAGGCTGCCAAATACCTGACCAGGGTTGATCGCCAGCTCGCGATCCGGATAGATTTCCGCCTCGGCAAGGGTGACGCCCATCAGCGTCAGGCGGTAGGCGCTTGGCGCAAGGTCCAGGTTGTCGCGAATGTGAACGGTCGGCATCAGGAAGCCCAGCTCCTGAGAAAGCTTCTTGCGCACGCCCTTGATCCGCGCCAGCAACTGACCACCCTGGTTGCGATCCACCAGTGGAATCAGCCGATAGCCCACTTCCAGGCCGATCATGTCGATAGGGGTGACGTCGTCCCAGCCCAGCTCTTTGGATTCCTGAGCGCGGATCGGTGAGGGCAACAGTTCCTGCTGACGCTTGACCTCCTGAATCGCCGCCAGCTTGACCTCATTCTGTTTTTTCCACAGCAGGTAAGCGCCGCCCGCCGCCACCAGCCCCAGGCTGATGAACGAAAAGTGCGGCATGCCCGGTACCAGCCCCATGACGATCATGATGCCCGCCGACACGGCCAAAGCCTTGTGCGAGGTGAACATCTGACGGCCCACCAGCTTGCCCATCTCTTCCGAACCGGAGGCACGGGTCACCATGATCGCGGCCGCGGTGGACAGCAGCAGCGATGGCAACTGCGCCACCAAACCGTCACCAATGGTCAATAGGGCGTAGACCTTACCCGCGTCGCCGAAGCTCATGTTGTGCTGAATGATGCCCACCAGCACGCCGCCAATGAGGTTGATGAACAGGATCAGGAGACCTGCGACGGCGTCACCGCGCACGAATTTGCTGGCACCGTCCATCGAGCCGTAGAACTCGGCTTCCTGAGCCACTTCCAGACGACGGCGCTTGGCTTCGGGCTGATCGATCAGGCCGGCGTTGAGGTCAGCGTCGATTGCCATTTGCTTGCCGGGCATCGCGTCCAGGGTGAACCGCGCACTCACTTCAGAGATACGACCGGCCCCCTTGGTGACCACCACGAAGTTGATGATCATCAGGATCGCGAACACCACGATACCGACCACGTAGTTGCCGCCGATGACCACCTCACCGAAGGCCTGAATCACTTTACCGGCTGCGGCGTGTCCGTCCTGACCGTGGAGCATGACCACGCGGGTGGACGCCACGTTGAGCGCCAGTCGAAGCAAGGTCGCGATCAGCAGAATCGTCGGGAAGACCGAGAAATCCAGTGGCCGCAATGCGTAAACGCAGACCAGCAGCACGACGATGGAAAGCGCAATGTTGAACGTGAAAAACACGTCCAGCAGAAACGGTGGCATCGGCAACATCATCATTGCCAGCATGACCAGCAACAGCAACGGCACACCCAGCTGGCCACGGCCCAGGCCGATCAGCCCAATGCGAGCGTTAGAGATTAACTGTGAGCGATCCACCAATTCTGTACCTGCGCGTTAAATCAAACTTTTGACGCCGAAGGCGCTGTAACGCAGGTATTGCAAAAACCTGTCCAACTCTTGAAAAGCGAAAAAATGCCAGGGTCCCACCCTTCAGAATTTTAAAAAGCGTCTGACGCGAAGGTCGAGCCTACGTCCTCTGGAGCACGTCATAGTCTGGCAAGTCGATGGCGTCGGCTTTGGGTGAAAGGAACCTGCCAAGCAGGCGCTTGAAGCCGGGTGCAGTCGCCATTCTCAATACGGCATGGCCCAGACCGATGCCCAAACGCGAATGCGGGGAGGCCAGTCTGGGGGCGAACCTGGGCACACCTTGCGCCTGAGTGACGTAAGGCCGCATCAGCGCTTCATAGGCTGCAAAGGCTTGAGTGTGATCGGCATGGCGACCCAGTTCACCCGCCAGCACGTACGCGCCGCACAGGCCCAGGCTGGTGCCCATGCCGCTGATGGGCGATGCACAGTAGCCCGCGTCTCCCACCAGCGCGATACGCCCCTTGGACCAACGCGACATCCTCACCTGCCCCACGGCTTCCAGATAGAGGTCTGGGGCGTCATCCAGGGCGGCGAGCACGCGGGGCGTTTCCCAACCCGCTCCAGCGAACCTTTGCCTGAGCAACGACGCCTGTTCGTCGCGCGTAAGTTTCTCGTAGCCACTTGGCACCTGCTGAAACGACAGCAGCGCACGCGTGGTGCCCAGGTTATCTGGCCGCAAACACACACAGCGGCCACCAGGAATGTTGTACCAGCGCATCACCTGCCCATCGCTCGGCTGTCGAGGCAGAGTGAAATAGGCCGTGTAGAGATCAAGTGGCCGCCGCTGCACTTCGTCGCCAAAAACCCGATTGCGCGTCGCCGAACCGATACCCTCAGCGAGAATGACCAGATCGTAAGCCTGCTCCGCCCCGCTTTCGAAGCGCACATGAACCTGCTCGCCATCGTCGTGAAGAGCTTCAATGCTGTCGCCGAACCGATAGGCGACCCTGTCCTGGCCATGCAGGATCAGCAGTTTGGCCAGCTCACCTCGCAGAATTTCCAGTTCTGCTATTGGCCCCTCGCCGCCAAACGCGTTGACACCCATGAACGCTTTGGTCCGGTCGTCCTGGTCAACGAAGGCAATCCCCTCTTCGTGGGTAGTGTTTGCCCGGATGATGTTCTCTAATCCCATGCGCTGGATGACAACCCGCCCGGCGCCACGCACATCGATGGTCTGCCCGCCATCGCGAAACTCTGCAGCCTTCTCGACCACGGTGACCTCCATGCCCTGCCGGGACAGCCACCAGGCCAATGCGGGGCCGGCGACACTGGCACCGGTGACAAGAATTTTTTGCGATTTCATCGCACGTCCCCGTTTTCAACAGTGGGGCTAGCGCTGCCCGGCAATGTGCTGCGGTAGACCTCGATCACCTGCGCAAGAAAGGTCTCGACCACTACGCGATCCTGGCCATCGAGCGCATCGAGCACGGCGGTCAGACCATTAAGCATCGGAGCGATATGTTGATAGACGCTCGCCACCGAGGCCGGCACAGGACGTACCAGCACCCGGCGTTTGTCATTGAGCTGGCGCTCACGGACCACGTGCCCGGCGCTTTCCAGCCGGTCGATAACCTGAGTGATGCCGGCGGTGGTCACCGACAGGCGCGCCGCAAGCTCGGTCGGCGGCAATGGGCCGTCACTGATCAGGTGCTCCAGTGCTGCCATATCGGTCTGATTGATGCCAAGGGCCGAGCCCAGATGGCCGGCCGCTTTGCGGGTCTGAACTGCAATCTGTTGCAGCTGCTGCCCGACTCTGTCGCTGGCGATCTGCAGGCTGCGTGGAGCGTCCGCAAGGGATGATGAAGAAAAAGGCGGCGTGCGCATGGGAGTTCTGCCTCAGGCCGAATTCGAGAGGCAGGCACGCTAACATGTAGCTAACTTGCTTAGCTAGTTTTTTCCATGACAAGGAGATCGTGACTTCACTGAAGGGAGACCGCGTTGCGGGTTGCGATTGATGAAGTGATCAGACTAGGAGTCGCGCCTCAGATCCGGCGGTATTGGCAGATTTTCCTTCAGTGGATCAGGACGCTTGCCGCGTCCGGCACGGTATTGGCGGATCTGATAGACGTAGGCCAATACCTGCGCCACGGCCAGATACAAACCTGCCGGAATTTCCTGCTCAATCTCGGTGCTGTAGTAGATCGAACGGGCCAGCGCCGGCGACTCAAGCAAGAGAATCTGATGTTGCGCTGCAATCTCGCGAATCTTCAACGCCATGAAATCGCTGCCCTTGGCCAGCAGCATCGGTGCTCCGCCCTTGTCCGGGTCGTATTTGAGGGCAACGGCGTAGTGAGTCGGGTTGGTGATGACCACATCGGCATCCGGGATCGCCGCCATCATCCGCCGCTGTGACATCTCGCGCTGCAACTGGCGAATCCGCTGCTTGACCTCAGGCCGTCCCTCGTTGTCCTTATGCTCGTCACGCACTTCCTGCTTGGTCATCAGCAGCTTCTTGTGGGCATCCCACAGCTGCACCGGCACATCCACTGCCGCAATGACCAATAACCCCATCGCCATCCACAGCGTGCTCCAGCCCACCAGTTGCAGGCTGTGCACCACCGCCATTTCCAACGATTCATGGGCAATCGACAGCAGGTCATTCTTGTCCTTGGCAAGCACCACCACCGCCACCACCAGCACGATGATGAATTTGGCGAAGGACTTGAGCAATTCAATCAGCGCCTTGGGGGAAACCATGCGCTTAAGACCCGACAGAGGATTCATGCGGCTGAACTTGGGCGCCATCGAACCGGCAGCGAACAGCCACCCGCCCAGCGAAATCGGCCCGACCAGTGCAGCGATGGTCAGCGCCAGCAGCAGCGGGATCGCCGACATGAGTGCGGTTTTGCCCGACGCCAGCAGCATCAGGCTCATGCTGCGCTCATCCATCAGCGCTTCGCGGGAAATGGTGAAGTTGTCCCGCATCAATTGCATCAGCATTTCCGCCATGGAGCCGCCAAACGCCAGTAAACCGGCGGCGCCGACGATCATCACGACGACCGTGTTGAGCTCTTTGGAACGGGCGATCTCGCCCTTCTCCCGGGCATCACGTTTTCGTTTGTCCGTGGGGTCTTCTGTCTTGTCCTGACCGCTCTCGCTTTCAGCCATGTCAGCGCGCCTTGACCATTTCCTTGAGCAACTGCAAGGCGTCGACCGCCAGCGGTTGGTATTGATTGAGAATGTCGCCGAGCGAGATCCAGAGAATCCCCATGCCCAGCACCAGCGTCAACGGGAAACCGATGGAGAAGATGTTCAATTGCGGCGCCGCACGGGTCATCACACCCATAGCGATGTTAACCACCAACAGCGCGGTGATCGCCGGCAGTACCAGCAGCAGCGCCGCGCCGAGCACCCAGCCCAGGCGCAATACCAGCTCCCAGAAATTGGCTGTCACCAGACCGTCACCTACCGGCAGCGTGGTGAAGCTTTCGATGAGCACCTCGAACACCACCAAGTGGCCATTCATCGCCAGAAACAGCAGCGTCACCAGCATGGTGAAGAACTGCCCGATCACGGCGGTCGAGACCCCGTTGATCGGGTCGACCATGGACGCGAAGCCCATGCCCATCTGGATCGCCACCACCTGACCGGCGATCACGAACGCCTGAAAGAACAACTGCAGCGACATGCCCAGCGCAGCGCCGATGATGATCTGCTGGGCGATCAACAGCAGTGCGCTGAGGTCCAGGGCATGAACTTCCGGCATCGGCGGCAGGCTCGGCGCGACCACGAAGGTGATCGCCAGGGCCAGATACAGCCGCACGCGCTTGGGCACCAGCGTCGTGCCGAAGATCGGCATGGTCATCAACACGGCTGCGATGCGGAACAGCGGCAGCATGAACGCACTGACCCACGTGCTGATCTGCGTGTCGGTCAGCGCCAGCACAGGTTCCATTTGCGGTTCAGCCGATCACTTGAGGAATGCTGGTGTACAGGTTGGTGATGTACTCCATGAACGTGCGCACCATCCACGGGCCGATCACGATCAGGGTGACCAGCATGACGAGCAGGCGCGGCAGGAAGCTCAGGGTCTGTTCGTTGATCTGCGTTGCAGCCTGGAACATCGACACCAGCAGGCCGACCACCAGGCTTGGCACCACGAGAATCGCCACCATGGTAGTGGTCAGCCACAGCGCTTCGCGAAACAGGTCTACAGCGACTTCCGGGGTCATGCCGGGCACTCCTCGTCAAACAGGTTCATACGCCGCCGAAACTGCCGGCCAGTGTGCCGATGATCAACGCCCAGCCATCGACCAGAACGAACAGCATGATCTTGAACGGCAGGGAAATGATCAGGGGCGAAAGCATCATCATACCCATCGCCATCAGCACACTGGCGACGACCAGGTCGATGATCAGAAACGGGATGAAAATCATGAAGCCGATCTGAAAGGCAGTCTTCAATTCGGACGTTACGAACGCCGGGACGATGATGGTCAAGGGCGCAGCATCGGGCGTCGGAATGTCGGTGCGCTTGGACAGGCGCATGAACAGCTCCAGATCGCTTGAGCGGGTCTGGGCCAGCATAAAGTCCTTGATTGGCACTTCAGCCTTGGCCACGGCGTCCTGAGCAGTCATTTTTTCCGCAAGGTAGGGCTGCAACGCGTCGTTATTCACCCGATCGAACACGGGCGCCATGATGAACATGGTCAGGAACAGCGCCATGCCGGTGAGGATTTGGTTCGACGGCGTCTGTTGCAAGCCCAGGGCCTGACGCAGAATCGAAAACACGATGATGATCCGGGTGAAGCTGGTCATCAGCATGACGAACGCCGGAATGAAACTCAGCGCCGTCATGATCAGCAGGATCTGCAGGTTGACCGAGTATTCCTGCTGCCCGTTGGCACCGGTGCCCAGGGTGATGGCCGGGATCGACAACGGGTCGGCGGCGAACGCCAGCGGCGTAGCCAGCAGCAACAGCAGCGTCAAAACAATACGCATCAATGCTTATCCTTCTGATCCAGGTTGCCCAGCCCGCCCTTGCCTGCGCGCGGCCCAGTCACGCCTTTGTTGCCGAGCACATCCATCAGACGTCTGGCGAACTCAGGCGTGGCGTTCTGGGTCTCGGGGACCTGAACCGGTTCATTCATCACGTGAAGCGCGGTAATGCTGCCGGGCGAAACCCCTAACAGGACCTGTTCGTTGCCCACCTGAACCAGTACCAGCCGGTCACGCGGTCCGAGGGCGCGGGAACCGACCAGCTCGATCACCTGATTACCCGCAGGCCCTGCCCGCTGAACCCGGCGCATCAGCCAGGCCAGTACGAAAATCATCCCGACCACCAGCAACAGGCCCAGCACCAGTTGCAACAATTGACCGCCCATGCCGCTGCTCAACCCGGACACTGGCGGTACAACGACTGAAGCGGTGGCGGGAGCAGCAGGCGTGCCGGCAGTGGTTGCAGGATCGGCAGCCATCACAGCCCACGACGTGGCCAGCAGTGCCAACCCGGACAAGCCCTTCGAAAAGCGGCTCATTCAACGCAACTTCTTGATGCGTTCGCTCGGGCTGATCACGTCGGTAAGACGAATGCCGAACTTCTCGTTCACCACCACCACCTCACCGTGAGCGATCAGCGTACCGTTGACCAGCACGTCCAGCGGCTCGCCCGCCAGCCGGTCCAGCTCGATGACCGAGCCCTGGTTCAGCTGCAGCAGGTTGCGGATGTTGATCTCGGTGCTGCCCACTTCCATGGAAATCGATACCGGGATGTCGAGGATCACGTCCAGGTTCGGGCCGTCCAGTGACACCGGACCGTTGTTCTTCGGCACACTGCCGAACTCCTCCATCGTCAGGCGATTGGTCGAGTTCCCGGCATCGGCAGCCAGCAGCGCATCGATGTCCGCCTGACCACCCTCTCCGGCTTCACCCAACGCCGCAGCCCACTCGTCGGCCAGTGCCTGATCGTCTGCGGAGTTCATTTCGTTTTCATCAGCCATGATTGTCCTCGGGGAGCAATAGCAATTCGTTTTTACAGCACATTCTTAAGCTGACGACAGAACGTCAGCGGCGTTCTACCGGCTCGATCACTTGCAGGGCCAGATTGCCCTTGTGCGAACCGAGCTTGACCTTGAACGACGGCACGCCATTGGCGCGCATGACCAGTTGATCGTTCAGCTCGACCGGAATCACATCGCCCGGCTGCATGTGCAGGATGTCCCGCAACTTGAGCTGACGCCTGGCTACCGTGGCACTCAACGGTACTGACACATCCAGAACGTCCTGCTTGAGGGCGTTGACCCAGCGCTCGTCCTGATCGTCCAGGTCGGACTGGAAACCGGCGTCGAGCATTTCACGCACCGGTTCGATCATCGAATACGGCATGGTCACGTGCAGGTCGCCGCCACCGCCATCGAGTTCGATGTGAAAAGTCGACACCACAATCGCTTCGCTCGGGCCGACGATGTTGGCCATGGCCGGGTTCACTTCCGAGTTGATGTACTCGAAGTTGACTTCCATGACGGCCTGCCAGGCTTCCTTCAGGTCGATGAACGCCTGATCCAGCACGATGCGCACCACGCGCAATTCAGTCGGGGTGAACTCCCGGCCTTCGATCTTGGCGTGACGGCCATCGCCACCGAAGAAGTTGTCCACCAGCTTGAACACCAGCTTGGCGTCAAGGATGAACAACGCGGTGCCGCGCAGCGGCTTGATCTTGACCAGATTCAGACTGGTGGGCACATACAGCGAATGCACGTATTCGCCGAACTTCATGACCTGCACGCCACCGACCGCGACATCCGCAGAGCGGCGCAGCAGGTTGAACATGCTGATACGGGTATAACGGGCGAAGCGCTCGTTGATCATTTCCAGGGTTGGCATGCGTCCGCGGACGATGCGGTCCTGGCTGGTCAGGTCGTAACTCTTGACGCTGCCAGGCTCCATAACGCTTTCGGTCTGTACCAGACCATCGTCTACGCCATGCAACAGCGCGTCGATCTCATCCTGGGACAGCAGGTCTTGCACGGCCATGTCGTGGTCCTACTGCAATACGTAGTTAGTGAAAAGCAGCTGTTCGATGACGCTTTTGCCAAGCTCTTTCTGGCCGACTTCCTGCACCACCGCAGCGGCTTTCTGGCGCAGCATTTCCATGCCCACCGGCGTTGCGAGCGTGTCGAACGGCTGCCCGGAGAACATCATGACAAGGTTATTGCGAATGACCGGCATGTGCACTTTCAACGCGTCCATATCGGCGTGGTCACGCGCCAGCAAGGTAATGCTGACCTGCATGTAGCGCTGGCGGCCGTTGACGTTGTAGTTGACGACGAAAGGTGGCGTCAGTGGTTCGAAAACCGCTTCCTTCTTGGCGTTGGCAGCGTCGGCCGCGAGCGCCGGATCAGGCTTGCTCTCGGCCTTGTGCATGATGAACCAGGTTGCGCCAACCGACAGACCGATGGCCAGCAGCAGGCCCACCACCACAAAAATGATGATCTTCAGCTTGCCTTTCTTCGCCGGGTCTTTAACTGCGTCGTCGCTCTTCGCCATGCCAATAATCCGTCACTATCCAAGGGGTTCGGTGCTGCGTGACAGAGCAAGAGCAAGGGTTGTGCCAGAAACGCAGTAACGAGCTGCGAGCGTTGAGCGTCGAAAAACGCAAAAGCGGTGAGCGCCCGGAATACGTGTCCTGACGACCACCGCTCTTGATCTTGCTTGCACTTGCCGACTGGAGCTTCAACTCGCTATTGCTGACGCCCAGGTGGCGTCAGGCGTAGTAATCGACCGCGCTGGAGCCAATGACCGTCAGCGGCGCGCTGGCCGCGGCGCTGGCTGCATCCACCGGCGCGCCGTCGGCAATCAGGTCGCTGCCACCGGAACCACCGGAGCCGCTGCCGCCATTGCCACGCCCGTCACCACCTGACTGCTGCTGGGCTTGTTGCTGCCAGCCCTGAGACTGATCCGAGACGTTGACGTTGACCTGCCCCATGCCCTGCTGGACAAAGGAATCACGCAAACGCGACATCTGGCTTTCCAGCGCTTCACGCACGCCCACATGGGCGCTCATAAAGGTCACTTGGGTCTGCTGATCCGCCGCCATATTGACGCGAATGTCCAGCCGGCCGAGCTCAGCTGGCTGCAACTGAATATCGGCCTGCTTGAGGTTCTGGCTGGACAAATACATGACGCGGTTCACCACGCCTTCGGTCCAGCCACCTTGGTTCATGGCCAGCGGCTGGTTAATCAATGGAGCGGACGCCGGGGCATTGTTCTTCATTTGAGCGGCCTGAGACAGCGCAGCCAGACGCTCGGCGAAGTTGTCCACACGCGTGTCACTGGTGGCATCCTTGACATCTTTCAGGCCATCTGCAAGCAAGCCGCCGAAGGCCTTGTCACCGCCGCCTTCGGTTGTGCTCTTGTCTACCGGCTGATCGCCCAATGCCGCCAGATTAGCGGTCAGCAGCTGTGCAGGATCTGCATTCGGGTTCTGCGTTCCGGAGGTCTTGCTCGCCTCGCTACCGGTCGCCTGAGCCGTTTGCCGGGTTTTGTTTTCCAGCGCGACCTGCACCGCTGTCAACCCTTCTAGCGGGTCGGCCGAAGGATCGAATTTATCGTCGCCGCCTTCCGTCAGCGCATCGCCCACAGGCGCCTGGACCACCGGCTGCGCCACGCCTGTCGCAGCCGCAGCCAGCAAAGCCGGATCGACCACCGGCTGAGCCTCCACCACCGGTGGAGGCACGGGTGCCGAGGGCACTGCCACAAGCAACGTCGGATCGACGGGCGGATCGGTCACCGGCGTATCGGCCACGGAGGTGTCGTCGGCCAGACTTTCGTCCGAATCGTCATCAGGCTTTTCTTTGGAATCGCCATTGCTGTCCGGGTCCGACTTGTCGTGAACCGCCTTGGCAGGCAAACCATTGCCGTTATCGGCAACCGTCTTGTCGGGAGCGGAAGTCGAATGACCGGCGCTGTTCTTGCTGTCAGCCGTCGGACTCTTGGCGCTGGAAGGCTTTGCAGGGCTCTGGTCGACAGTGTTCGGCGCAGGCGTGGCCTGCTTGGCGAACACGCTGGAAAAGCTGGAAGTGCCGCCCTTGACGGGGTCCGGCGCCTTTACCGCTGTGGCGGCGCTGGCTTTCTGCGCTTTTGCAGCTGTCAAAGCCGTCAGTAAAGGATTGTTGGCGAGTGCCATGTTGATCTCCGCAAGAGCACGATTACACACAGATCAAGCAAATGGCGGGCCAACGTCGAACGCTATCGCAAATAGCGTTAATGGCGAATAAGTGTGGTCTGCAATTCAATGTCGAACATTTCACGCACCGCGCGGAATTCATAGTCGATCGCCTCGACCAATTGCGTCACCCGCGAGGCGCTGATCGCGGCCTGCCCGCGGACCAGTTCTTCCAGCTGTCGGCACAGCTCGGCCAGATGAGCGGCACCCATGTTGCTGCTGCTGCCTTTGAAGCTGTGGGCCATCATGCCCAACTGATGCAGCTGAGCCGCCGAGGCCGGAGAGAAATCAGAGGCCTGGATCACCCCGTTCAAGTCCATGATCCGGGTTTCCGAATCCCTGATGAAGATAGTCAGCAATGCCGGATATTCAGTCTCCATCACATCGCGCAAGGTACTGAGCACCGCCAGATCCACATGATTTTGCAACACTTGTTCGCTCCTTGATCAAGATTTGCGCGATTATGCCAGAGCCTCCCATGCAAACTCCACAGATGCGGTACGGCCGTCTTCAGACCATTGACAGCGATCACTGAGCTGGCGGACCAGGCTCAACCCTCTGCCCGACAACTGGTCGACCGCCGGCGGCAGCGCCAGCGTGTGCTCGGCGTCGAAACCCCGGCCGCTGTCGTGCACCTGAACCGTCAGGCGCCCGCCCTGCGACACCGGGACTATCTGAAAACTGATGCGGATAAAACCATCCTCCAGCGCGTCCAGCCGCTCACCTCGCTGCTGGTAGTAAAGGGCGAATCCTTCGGCATCACGCTTGAGCGCAGAATCCAGGCCCAGGACACCATGCTCCAGGGCGTTGCTGTACAGCTCGGCCAGCACGACATACAGCTCGCTGCTTTGCTGACGCAGGCCGTGAACCTCCTGCAAAAGCTGCAACAGATAAGGCAGAGGATTAAACCGTTTAAGGGTCGAGGCACGGAATTCGAAACTCGCCGACCAATCCAGTGGGCTGGAATCGCCGCTGTCAGTGTAGATCACCGACGGCGGACCCAAGGATTCCGGCTCCGTGAAGCCGACTTCGAGCATGCTCACGTCGTCGCGAACCTGCCCGCGAAAACGTGCAAGGGACCACTGTACCTCTTCGATCAGCGTCGCGGGGTTGCGATTGGAGACCAACACATTCTGTAGACGCCGAGCGCCGAACATCTCCCCACTTTCGTCGGTACTGTCCACCACACCGTCGGATAGCAGAAATACCCGGTCACCGGCGGCAAAGGGATAAACCTGTGTGTTGTCATCGAAACTGCTGGCGCTTAGCACACCCAACGGCAAGTGCGCCGAAATGAGTGATGTGTGGGGTCGCCCGTCACTGTGCAGCAGGTAGCCATCCGGCAGTCCGCCATTCCAGACTTCGACCAGTTGCTGCTTGAAGTTCACGCAGATCAGCGCAGCGCAACAGAACATATCGACCGGGAGAATGCGCTTGAGCTTGGCATTCATCTCGCGCAGGGTTTCCGGAAGTCCGTAACCCTTGGCCGTCATGCCATAGAACACTTCGGCCAGCGGCATGGCACCGACTGCCGCCGGCAAGCCATGGCCGGTAAAGTCGCCAAGCAACACGTGCATGTTGCCGGAGGGTGCCCAGGCCGCCAGCAGCAGATCACCATTGAACAGTGCGTAAGGGGACTGCAGGTAGCGAATGTTTGGCGCACCCAGGCAGCCGGAATGGGCAATCTGATCGAATACTGCCTTGGCCACGCGCTGTTCGTTAAGCAGGTATTTATGATGCCGGGCGATCAGGTCGCGCTGTTGCAGAACCGTTTCCTGCAACAGCCGCAAACGGTTCATCGCATTGATTTTGGCGGCCAGCACCACTTGGTTATAAGGCTTGGCGACGAAGTCATCCCCCCCTGCATCCAGGCAACGCGCCAGGGCTTCGCCTTCAGTCAGGGCGGTCAGAAAAATGATCGGGACCAGTGATTCGCCAGCCAGCACCTTGATTCGGCGCGCGGCCTCGAAACCGTCCATGACCGGCATCAAGGCGTCCATCAACACCAGCTGCGGGCGGTGCTGTTCGAACATTTCTACGGCCTGGGCTCCATTGCAGGCCCTCAGCACTTCATGCCCCTGGCGATTGATGATCGCCGAGAGCAGCAGGCGGTCGCTTTCATTGTCATCGGCGATGAGAATCGCCAGGCGCTCGGGCGGTGCGGAACCCACCATCAGAGAATGCGAAAAAGTTTGGAGAAATTGGAAATGCTGAGGATTTTATTGACGTCGGGAGCGCAGTTTTTCAACTGCACGTCTGCATCTTCACCGCCAGCATGGTCGCGCAACAGCAAGAGCATACCCAGCGCCGAGCTGTCGATGTAGGTGGTGTCCTTGAGATCGACCACAAAATGTTTGGCCCTGTTCTCGTTTTCGTAGGCGCTGCGGAAATCCTGATGCTTCGAAAAATCGAAGCGTCCCTTGATAATAATGGTCAGTTGCTGCCCGTCGGGAGAGTGCTGGAAGGTTACCGACATATCAAATTCCTTATATGAAACGGCGTCAGACGTTTGAAGGTGTAGCACCGGTTATGTAACGCGGCAACTGCAAGATTGCGGTTGTGAACCCAAACCGACGCTCAAGAAATCAGAACTGCTCCTGCCGTGGCAGCCGCTGGGACAGTTCGTCCAGCAGCTTCTGCTCACGCTTGTCCTCCAGCGCGCGGGCTTCGTCGATGTAGCGCTGCACGAGTTTGCGCAGCCCCTCCACCCGCGCATAGGCCTTTTGCCATTCGCCGCGAGCCTTGCTCAGATTGTTCTGATGCCAGCTCAGGCTCTGACGCTGCTGACTGACGGCGGTCTCCAGCTGATTGAGGAAGCGCTGGTAGTTCATTAACCACTGGCCGGAAACCCCGTGAGCACCCTTGTCGATCCACTGCTGCTGGTAGTCGGAGCGAAACTTTTCCAGTTCGCCGAGTTTGGTTTCGGCCAGCCGGACCTGCCCCTGAAAATGCCCCAGCCGCTGGACGGCGGCTTTCTCGGCTTTTTCTGCCATTTCCACCACTGGCGCCAGGCGGGACGCACGCGTTAGCGCCATGACTTATCAGCTCCCGCCCTGTGGACTGAAGATCTTCGCCAACTGAGCTTCGCTGCTTTGCATGCTTTCGTTGTCGTGCAGACCCTGACGCAGGTACTGCACCAACTGCGGCTGCAGGTTGATCGCCAGATCGGTTTCGCGATCACCGCCGGCCACATAAGCGCCGACGCTGATCAGGTCGCGACTCTGCTGATAACGCGACCACAGCTGCTTGAAATACTGCGCCTGAACCATGTGCTGAGGGTCGACCACCGATGGCATGACCCGACTGATGGACGCCTCTATGTCGATGGCCGGATAATGCCCCTCCTCCGCAAGACGCCGGGACAGCACGATGTGGCCGTCGAGCACACCTCGCGCCGAGTCGGCGATCGGGTCCTGCTGATCGTCACCTTCGGACAGCACCGTGTAGAACGCGGTGATCGAGCCTCCGCCCTTTTCGGCGTTGCCGGCACGCTCCACCAGCTTGGGCAGCTTGGCGAATACCGAAGGCGGGTAACCCTTGGTCGCTGGCGGCTCGCCGATGGCAAGGGCAATCTCCCGCTGGGCCTGAGCGAAACGGGTCAGCGAGTCCATCAGCAACAGGACGTTCTTGCCCTTATCACGAAAATATTCGGCAATGCGCGTGCAGTACATGGCCGCGCGCAAGCGCATGAGCGGCGCGTCGTCGGCTGGAGAAGCGACGACCACCGAGCGCTTGAGACCTTCTTCGCCAAGAATGTGTTCGATGAATTCCTTGACCTCACGACCCCGCTCACCGATCAGCCCGACGACGATGATGTCGGCCTCGGTAAAGCGGGTCATCATCCCCAGCAGCACACTTTTGCCCACGCCCGTACCGGCGAACAGACCAAGTCGCTGGCCGCGGCCGACTGTGAGCAAACCGTTGATGCAGCGGATGCCGACGTCCAGCGGCTGGCTGATCGGGTCACGCTTGAGCGGATTGATGATCGGCCCGTCCAGCGGTATCCAGTCTTCAGCCTTCATGCCGCCCTTGCCGTCCAGCGGACGTCCGGCGCCGTCGAGCACCCGACCGAGCATGGTCATGCCCATCGGCAAACGACCCGTGTCCGCCAGCGGTACGACGCGAGCGCCGGGAGCAATGCCCGCGACGCTGCCCACCGGCATCAGGAACACCTTGCCACCGGCAAAACCCATGACTTCGGCTTCGACTTCCACCGGATGATGGCTGTCGTCGTTGATCACCACACACCGACTGCCCATGGCCGCACGCAGGCCTTCGGCCTCCAGCGTCAGCCCCACCATACGTAGCAAGCGGCCTTCGACCACGGGCTGAACAGGCAAGGTGATGGCGTCGGCGTAGGTGCTCAGACGTTTGCCGAAGCTGGTGCGCTCAAGAAGCATCGGTCACCCCCGCTCCGAGCGGATAAACGGTCTTTTCGGCGCTCTGGATCGCCTCTTCCAGCTCGATGGCGACATCGGGAACCGCAGGATGCAGCGCCTGCTCATGCAGTTGATCGAACATCTTGCCGATGGCCTGGCCGATGCGGCTCTCGACCGTGGCATCGATCCGGCTGTATTCGGTTTCAACCCGGCAGCCGCCCGGCTGCAGCGTGTCGTCTTCGAGAATCCGCCAGCTTTCTTCATGACGCTCACGCAAGGCCTTTACCTGCGCGAAATCCTGTGAATTGATCAGGATGCGCACATTGGCGGCGCCCATCGGCAGCAACCGCAGGGCGTCCTGCAGCACTTTGCCGATCTGACTTGAGTCGCTTTTAAGTTCGCGCTGGATGACTTGCCTGGCAACGTGCTCGACCAGCTGAATCATGGATTTTTCGATCTGCGCGTCTTGATCGGCAATCGGTTCGAACAGGTGGGTCATCAGCATTTCAAGGCTTGCCAGCTTGGGCGCCAGTGCCTGCTCGGCTTCCTGACGAACCTTGAGCTGGGCACTGTGAAAGCCCTCTTTCTCGCCGATGGCAAAACCTTCGTTGTAGGCATCCTGACGGATGCTTTCCAACTCTTCCAGCGTCAGCGGCTGGACTTCTTCAAGCGGCACTTCCTCGCTTTCCGCAGGCTCCGGTTCCTCAGCCTCAGGCGCTGGCTCAGGTGTTTCCACACGGGGGTCGAAGCTGGGCAACGTCCAGACATCGATCCCACGCAGATCCTTGGCGCGGATGAGCTCGGTGGGTGGTTCTTTATCGGAGCTGAACATCGACTGCACCTGTTGTTAAATCATTTCTTCGCCACCTTTGCCGCCGAGAACGATCTCCCCGGCCTCCGCCATACGACGGGCAATGGTGAGAATTTCCTTCTGGGCGCCTTCCACATCGCTGACGCGAACCGGGCCCTTGGCCTCCAGATCGTCGCGCAGCAACTCGGCAGCACGTTTGGACATGTTCTTGAAAATCTTTTCCTTGATCGCTTCGTCCGAGCCCTTGAGCGCCAGGACCAGCACATCGGAAGACACCTCGCGCAACAGCGCCTGAATGCCACGGTCGTCGACATCGGACAGGTTGTTGAAGACGAACATGAGGTCTTCGATCTGCGTCGACAGGTCTTCGTCCACTTCACGGATGGAGTCCATGAGCTGCCCTTCGATCGAACTGTCGAGGAAGTTCATGATGTCCGCCGCACGCTTGATACCACCCAGGGTGGTACGCGAGGTATTGGCATTGCCCGAAAACTGCTTCTCGAGGATCTGGTTCAGCTCTTTCAACGCAGCAGGTTGCACGGTGTTCAACGAGGACACGCGCAGGATGATATCCAGGCGTACCTTGTGGTCGAAATGGCTCAGCACTTCACCGGCCTGATCAGCATCCAGGTACGCGACGACGATGGCCTGGATCTGCGGGTGCTCGTAACGAATGACGTCGGCAACGGCGCGCGGTTCCATCCACTTGAGACTGTCCAGGCCGCTGGTGTTGCCACCGAGCAGGATGCGGTCGATGAGGCCGTTGGCCTTGTCTTCGCCCAGGGCCTGGGTCAGCATCTTGCGGATGTAGCCATCGGAGCCGATGCCCACACCGGTCTGATCACCGACGACATCGACGAACTCGCTCATCACGACTTCGACCTGTTCGCGATGAACGTTGCGCATCTGCGCCATCGCCACACCGACACGCTGGACCTCTTTAGGGCCCATGTGGCGCAGCACCTGCGCAGCATCCGTCTCACCCAGGGTGAGGAGCAGGATCGCCGCTTTATCAACCCGGCTCAGTTTGACCGCAGCACGACTGTCACTCATCTGTGTTGATCCACTCTTTAACGACCTGAGCCACGCGAGCCGGGTCTTCAGCTACCAGGCTCTTGATAGCGTTGAGCTGCGCGTCATAACCCTCACTCGGGCTCGGCAGCAGGATGCTTTGCGGACCGCCCAGACTCACGCGGTCATTGGCCAACTCACCATCCATTCCGACCATGCCACCCAGTTCCATGTCGCCGTCGGCAGCCTGGCTCTTCGGATTGGTGATGTTCTTCAACACCGGACGCAGGACCCCGAAGACCAGCACCAGGATAAAGATCACGCCCATCGCCTGCTTGACGATGTCCCAGAACCACGGCTGCGAGTAAAACGGGATGTCCGGAATCACTTCGCCACGCTCGGCCGAGAACGGCACGTTGATGACACTGACGCTATCGCCCCGTGCGGCATCGAAGCCCACGGCGTCCTGCACCAGACGGGTAAAACGTGTCAGCTGATCGGCAGTCCACGGCACCATGGTGGTTTCACCGTTGGCCGGGTTGACCTTGACCTGATCGTCCACCACCACCGCCACCGACAGGCGATTGATCTTGCCCTGCTGTTGCTTGGTGTGGCTGATGGAACGGTCCAGTTCGAAGTTCTTGGTCGACTGGTTACGCTTGTCCGCAGGGTAAGGCGCGAGCATGGGCTGACCGGTGGCCGGGTCCATGATTTGCTGACCGTTGGCGTCCAGCAGCGGTTGGCCTGCTGCGATCGGACCGGTAGCGCCGGCCGCACCGGCGGTTGCATTCTGCGGCGCAGTGGCCGGCCCCGGCGGCTGATTGCTCAGAGCACCCGGAACGCCTTGGGAACCGCTGCCGCTGGAACGTTGTTCGTTGACCGTCTGCTCACTGCGCAGCGCGGGCTGGTCTGGGTTGAAGCTTTCGGCCGTGGATTCCACCGCGCTGAAATCGACGTCGGCTGAGACTTCAGCCTTGTAACGGTCATTACCCAACACCGGCTGCAGGATGTTCTGCACGCGCTGGGTCAGCATGCTTTCCATGCGGCGGGTGTAGTCGAACTGCTTGCCAGCCATGCTCAGCTCGGAGTTTTCCGCCTGATCGGACAGCAGGTTGCCTTTCTGGTCTACGACGGTGACCTGTGATTTGGTCAGCTCGGGAACGCTGGTCGCCACCAGATTGACGATGGCCATCACCTGACCCGGCTCAAGGGTACGTCCGGCGTACATCTCCACCAGCACCGACGCAGTGGGTTTGCGGTCGTCGCGGACGAACACCGAACTTTTCGGAATCGCCAGGTGCACGCGGGCCGCCTTGATGTTGTTCAGGCTGGAGATGGTACGCGCCAGTTCGCCTTCCAGACCACGACGGTAACGCGTGGCCTCCATGAACTGGCTGGTACCCAGACCTTGATCCTTGTCGAGGATCTCGAAGCCGACGTTGCCATCGCTCTGAGCGATCCCGGCACCGGCCAGCTTGATGCGGGCACGGGACAGGTCATCGGACTTGACCAGCAAGGCGCCGGAGTTGGGTTCCACGGTGTAGGGAATGTCGGCCTGGGCCAGGGTGTCCATGACCTGTTTGGTGTCCACGCCCGACAAGCTGCCGTACAGCGGCTTGTAGTCTGGCTGTTGCGACCAGAGCACGACGGCAAAACCAATCGCCACGCTGGCAGCCAGCCCCACCATGAGGCCGACCTGACGCAACATGGTCATTTCGGAAAGATTTTGCAGGAACGCCAAACCGAACATCGGCGACTTGCTTGCTGTCGCACCCGTCTTGACGGGTACGTTATCGGCGGCGGCTTCAGCCATGACTTAAATCGTCCTCAAACCGGCATTTGCATGATGTCTTGATACGCCTGAACCAGCTTGTTGCGTACCTGAGTCAGAGCCTGGAACGAAACGCTGGCCTTCTGCGAGGAAATCATCACATCGGTGAGATCCAAGCCGCTCTTGCCCATCTCAAATGCCGTGGACAGCTGGTTCGATGCCTGCTGGGTATCGTTGACCTTACCGACGGCCATACCAAGCATGTCGGAAAAGCTGGTCCCGCCAGCCATTTCCGGCGCATCGACAGCTTTGGGCTTGGCCATAGCGTCCATCTGCATGGAGCGCATGTCCAACATCAAGCGATTAAATTCAACACCTTGGCTCATGGACTTCTCTCTCAAAAGGGCCGCAAATTTTTGACACCGATTCAGCGGTTATCCATGTAGTAGCAACAACGGTGCCAGCCCAATGAAGGCACATTGCCACATCTCATAAAAGTATTCGGGTAGTTACAGAATGGGTCACGCGCAGCGCTGGCGCTGCTTTTAGCCTGCTACTTCAGAACCCTGTTGAAGCGAACAGCTGGCGAGAAAGCCGGCATCGATCAAGCATTTGGTCGCACGACAGCCAGCATTCGTGAACAGGCACGCTCTCTTATGTTTAGGGCAGCCTGTATTTCGTCCCGGGCGGGCTCAGCTGGCAAACAGATAACCTTCGACATCCATGCCTGCATCACGCATCTGCGCCAGCTTGTAGCGCAACGTACGCGGGCTGATACCCAAGCGTTCAGCGGCTTCCTTACGACGTCCGCGCTCGGCACGCAGTGTATCGATGATCATCTGGAACTCACGACGCCGCAGGTCTTCCCCCAGCGCGCCAGCGACTTCATTGCCGCCGACATCGAGCGACGATTCCGTGACGCCCGGCGTCATCGGCGGCGGCATTTGCGCCTGCTGCGTCGGTGCGGCGGCTGACTGCGATGCGAAGCTGACGGGCCCCGTCAGACAGAAGTCCCCGGGCTGGATGACGCCGCCCTGTTGCAGGATCAGCGCACGCTGCAAGGCGTTGTCCAGTTCGCGTACGTTGCCCGGCCAGTTGTATCCGACCAGACACTGCTGCGCTTGGCTCGAAAGCCGCACCGGGGCGTGCTTCATTTTATTGACGTGCTTGGCCAGCAGACGTTCGGCCAATGGCAGGATGTCGCCGGGACGCTGACGAAGCGCCTGCCAGGCCAGCGGAAATACCGACAACCGATAGAACAGGTCTTCGCGGAAACGTCCGGCCGCCACCTCACCCGCCAGGTCACGGTTGGTGGTGGCCAGCACGCGAATGTCCAGCTCGATGGGCTTGCGCGCACCGACCCGCTCCACTTCGCGCTCCTGCAGCACACGCAGTAATTTGGCCTGAAGGCCCATGGGCATTTCGGAGATTTCGTCGAGCAGAATGGTCCCTCCATCTGCCTGTTCGAATTTGCCCGCCTGAGCCGCGATGGCGCCGGTAAAGGAGCCTTTCTCGTGACCGAACAGCGTAGCTTCCAGCATGTTGTCCGGAATTGCTGCGCAATTGATGGCGATAAAGGGTTTGCCTGCCCGCGGCGACTGCTGGTGAATGAAGCGCGCCAGCACTTCTTTACCCGTCCCGGACTCCCCGGAAATCAGCACCGTGGAATCGCTTTTCGCCACACGGCTTGCCAGATTGAGCAACTGCAGACTGGCTGGCTCGACCGCAATCGGACCTTCACCGTCCGTCGGGCCCAAACGGCCCAATGCATGGCGGGCTACAAGTGCCATCAGCGCCTTGGGCTCGAAGGGTTTGACCAGATAATCGGCGGCGCCCTGGCGCATCGCTTCCACAGCGCGATCGACTGAGCCATGGGCGGTCATCAGCAATACCGGCAATTGTGGATAGCGGTTGCGCAGCTGGGCCAGCAACTGGTGACCGTCCATGCCGGGCATGTTGACGTCACTGATCACAAGGTTAAAGGCGTCTGCGCCAGCGGCTCGCAACGCTTCTTCAGCGGACCCTACGGCCTGATAATCGTGACCTGCCAGCTCCAGGGTTTCGCCCAGCGCCTCACGCAGTGAATGGTCGTCCTCGACCAGCAATACCTTGATCATCATGAGTCATCACCTGGGGCACAGACGCTTGGAATCAGCGGCAACGAAACGATGGCACAGGTGCCGCGACCGGGACGCGAACGAAACTGCACCTGTCCCTGGTGAGCTCGGGCGACAGCGGTGACAACCGCCAGCCCCAAGCCGGTGCCGGTGGTTTTGGTGGTGAAGAACGGCTCACCGATACGCGCCAGGGCGGCGGCATCGATGCCACTGCCGTTATCGCTGATGCACACACGCAAGGTGTTGCCACGGTTGTACGCATGAATCTTGACGCGTGCGCCTGCCGGACTGGCCTGAACGGCATTCTCGATCAGGTTCAACAGCGCTCCGACCAGCGTGTCACGGTTGCACAACAGCTCGCCGTCGACACTGTCGCACTGCCAACGCACGGCACTGTCGCGCACATGGGTTTGCGCAGCCGATGCCAATACTTCGATGATTGCCTGCGGGCTCACCCGATCGGTCAGCGGCAGCTCGCCCCGGGCAAACACCAGCATGTCCCGAACTTGATGCTCCAGTTCGTGCAACCGCTCCTTGAGGCGACCGGCAAAACGTTGCTGAGTCTCGACGTTCAAGGCCTGCTCGGTCAGGTGGCTGGCGTAAATCATAGCTGCCGACAATGGGGTGCGGATCTGGTGGGCAAGCGAAGCAACCATGCGCCCTAACGACGACAAGCGCTCATGGCGCGCCAGTTGGCTTTGCAGGTGGCGGGTTTCAGTGAGGTCGTTAAGCAGTACCAGTTGCCCAGGCTCGGCATCCAGCGAGCGGGTCGCGATGGACAGACGACGACCGTCCTTGAGGGATATTTCATGCCCGTCGTCTTCACGCGGGGCAAAACAGCGGGCAATGACGTGGCGCCAGAGCATGCCGATCAGCGGCTCGCCCAACAGCTCCAGCGCGGCCGGATTGGCTTCACGAACCGTACCGGTTCCATCAATGACGATGACCCCTCCGGGCAACAGATCCAGCAGATTTTGCAGACGGTTGGCCAGACGTTCCTTTTCAGCCAGCTCCTGCATGCGCTGGGCACTGACCACGGCCAACTCGCCCTTGAGCTCAGTGACTCGGGCTTCCAGCAAACCATAGGAGTCGGTCAATTGCACCGACATCTGGTTAAAGAGGGCAAATGCCTGCTCTAACCCTTGTCGACTTTCCACTTCCGGGGACGGCTGCACTTGCGAACCTGGCAAGACGGGTTCGGAAGACATCTGAGCGGCCTGGGGCATAGTTAATCTCTCGGTGGCGAACCGTCGGCAAACGGTATGTTGCAAGAGACTTAGCAATCCTCGTGCCGAAAAAAAACCGCTGAAAAATCAGCGGTTTATTTTTTTGGCGTCAAACCAGTGTCAGTCTTCGAGCTGATCGTCACCTTCACGGCGGCTCATTCCGTACTTGCGCATCTTCTCTACCAGCGTGGTACGGCGAATGCGCAGACGCTCCGCGGCACGGGCTACGATGCCATTCGCATCGTCCAGAGCCTGTTGAATAAGCCCCTGCTCAAGGCCACCCAGGTAATCCTTCAAGTCCAGTCCTTCGGGCGGCAGCAGCGCGCCGTTGGCGAAGTTCGGCGTGTGGCCGTTGATGGCAACGCGCTCTTCCAGGTCACTGCGCAGGCTGTCGACCAACTGCTCGTCTTCGTCATCGACGTAGCGGAATTTCTTCGGCAGTTCAGCGACGCCTATCACACCGTACGGATGCATGATCGCCATGCGCTCCACCAGGTTGGCCAGTTCGCGAACGTTGCCCGGCCAGCCGTGGCGGCACAGCGACATGATTGCAGCGGAATTGAAACGAATCGAACCGCGTTTCTCATGCTCCATGCGCGAGATCAGCTCGTTCATCAGCAGCGGAATGTCTTCCACACGCTCACGCAACGGCGCCATTTCGATCGGGAACACATTGAGCCGGTAGTAAAGGTCTTCACGGAAACCCCCGGTCACGATCATGTCTTCGAGATTCTTGTGCGTAGCCGCAATGATCCGCACATCAACGCTCTGGGTTTTGTTGCTGCCCACGCGCTCGAAGGTACGCTCCTGCAGCACGCGCAGCAGCTTGACCTGCATCGGCAGCGGCATGTCACCGATTTCGTCGAGGAACAGCGTTCCGCCGTTGGCCAGCTCGAAGCGCCCTGCCCGACTGGTGATTGCACCGGTGAACGCGCCCTTCTCGTGACCGAACAGCTCGCTCTCCAGCAGTTCGGCAGGTATGGCGCCACAGTTGACGGGCACGAACGGTCCGTCGCGGCGTTTGGAATGGTAATGAAGGTTACGTGCTACCACCTCCTTGCCGGTGCCGGACTCACCAAGGATCAGCACGCTGGCGTCGGTGTCGGCCACCTGCTGCATCATCTGGCGCACGTGCTGAATGGCACGGCTGGTGCCGACCAGGCTGCGGAACAGATTGGTTTCGCGCTGCCGACCCCGCTCGCGGGCCTGATCGTACATTTCACGATAGACCTGAGCGCGGTGCAGGGAATCCAGCAGTTTGCTGTAGCTGGGCGGCATCTCGACGGTGGACAACACCTTGCGGCGCAGATCCTCGGGGAGGTCCGCGGCAGAATTTTCGCCCATCAGCAGCACAGGAAGGAACTCATCCCATGCCGCGACGGTCTTAAGCAACCCTTGAAGACTGCTTGGGGCATTTACAGTGCCGACCAACACGCACAGGACTTCCCGAGTGGACGCCAAAGAACCCACCACTTGCTGCCAGTCGGTACTGGAGCAGGACAGGTTCTCATCGCCGAGAAAATTCAGAATCACCGCCATGTCCCGGCGGCGCTGGCTATCGTCATCGATCAGCAGAATCTTGATTTCACGCCACATGCAATAGCAACTTCCCTAGTCAACTCGATGCCCCGTCAAGGGCAAGCTCGGCGTTTGTATAGCCCGCAGACACATTACAAAGACCAGAAATTAGTGAACAACACTAGTTAAGTCAAAAAACCGTACACAGTCAATTTTATGGCGCACAAATTTTCGATTAACCATGCGTTAGCCGAAGAGATGGTAAACCTTTGTCGCGTTTTTCGCTCGTTGGATCTGCGACATTTCATCGACGATCGCTTGCCGCTCACCGACGGCGATGTCTATCAACTGTCGATACACACCCAGTAATTCTTCCAGATTGCTGCGCAGTTCAGGCTCAGCGTCGGTCGACTCGCGGATGACATCGTCGACGCAGGCGCGACAGGCCAGGTCGAGCTTGCCGATGGTCTCCCAGTCGCGCTCAGCGAGTGCACCGACGAGGGCCTCACGGGTTTCTTCGATTCGCTTGAGTGCAGCACTCATGGTGATCTCCTTTACGCTGGCTGCTGATCGCCAATCGCGTCCCAACCTTCCTTGACCGTTGTCAGCAAGCCGCTGACTTCATCGAGGATTCGCGGATCGGTTTTGATGTTGGCTTCAGCCAGACGCTTCATCATGTACACATACAGGTTGTCGACTCGGGCCAGGGCATCGGCCTGTTTTTCCATGTCCAGACCTTCGCGCAGACCACCGACGATTTCAATGGTCTTGCCAATCAGCACGCCTTTGGCGGCAACGTCCTTGCGGCCAATCGCACCTTTGGCCTGAGCGATGCGATCAAGCCCGGCCTCCATCAGCATTTGCACCAGACGGTGGGGTGTTGCCACAGCGGTCTGCGCCTGTGAATTGACCTTCTGATACTGCCGAAGGGCTGCCATACGGTTCATGTTTTCTTACCTCACAGCTTGAAGTTCCTATATTCAGGGTATCGACAAGGCCCCGAAAAACTTTAACGCCAGATGCCAAAAACCCGGCACTCTGGCCGGGTCATGGTGTTTTGCACATGCGTACCCCGTTATGAACTCTGCGAAGCGTTCAGCGAGTCGAAGAACGACGTGATGCTGGTGGCAGAAGCCTTCAACTGACCGACCAGCAAGTCCATGGCGTTGTACTTGGCAGTGAGGGTCGCGGTCATGTTGGTGACACGCAGATCGAGCGCTGCCTGCTGGCTGGTCAGATCTTTCTGTTGCTTGTTCAGGCTGGTGGTGCGCGTGGCGAAAATCCCGCCAGTCTCGGTGTAAGGCGTGATGGCCGCGTTCATACGTGCCACCAGGCCGTTGGAGCCGTCCCCGGTACCACTGAACAACTGCTGCACATCACTGGCCAGACCCTGACTCATCGCAGTCGTGAACTTGGTACTGTCGAGCGTTAGCTTGCCGTCCGATTGACCGGTGGTAATGCCCAACTGAGACAGAACCGACAGGTTACCGCTGGCGCCGGTCGTGACCAGTTCTTTACGAAGCGCCGCAAGAATCGAACGCGGCATAGCGTCGCCCGTGAGCGCGGCTGCGGTATAGGTCGATCCGGTCGTCGCATCCGGGGTAGTCAGAACGGTGCCCTTGGTCACTGTACTGACCGCAGTGACCACCGCGTTGTATGAATCAATGAACGTCTGCAGCGACGTTTTCAAGCCGTCGGTATTGGTTGCAACCGTGATCGTCGCCGCATCGGTCTGCGCCAACAAGGTCATCGATACGCCACCAAGACTTTTATCGATAGTGTTGCTGGCACTGGTGACCGACAGGCCGTTGATGGTCAGTTTGGCACTGGCAGCCTGCGCATCAATATAACCCGCACTGGTGGTACTGGTCGTGTCAAGCTTGGTACCGGCAGTGATATTGAACCCGGTCACCGTGTCACTGGAGGCTGTAATGTCTGTTCCAGCCCCGGTCACTGTCGATGAGAAAACCAGGCGGGAACCATTATCGTCAGTGATGATGTTGGCGCTGATGTTCGAGGTCGAACTTTGCGCGTTGACCAGTGTTGCCACTGACGAGAGGGTAGCCCCAGTAGGAATGGTGATTTTTGTATCAATGCCATTTTGAGTGAGGGTCAGATCGCCACTCGGAATAGCACTGGTCGCCCCCTCAGAAAAAGAGGCACTTGCAACGCGGGAGCTGCTGGCAAGATTCGAAACTTTAATACTGTAGGTACCAGGCACCGCCGTGTTATCGGAGGTTACTGTCAGCTTGCTGGTGTCCGACGATGTGGCTGAATACCCCGCAAATGCTCCGTTGCTGGTTTTGCCCAGATTGGTCAGTGCGGTCTGAAAAGACGCCATTGCGCTCTGCAACGTGCCAATCCCGGACAGCTTGGTCGTAACCAGCTTGGTCTGGGTAGTGATTTGCGTCTGTTTTGCAAGTTTGTCGGAGTCGACCAGCGCAGTGACAATACTACTGATCGCAAGGCCCGACCCCAGGCCGGTGGTAGTGGTAATTGGACTCGCCATTTCTAGCTCCTTTCGGTTTTAGTCGGTCTTTTGACTATAAACAGCTCAAAAGAACCGCGTTCACGTTTCATGCCAGTCAAGCTTTAGCGTCGAACAACAGACTATCTGCATGTTTCATGCTGTCTGCGTTTTTCAGGCTGTCAGCAATTTTCAGCGCCTCAGCGGACGGCAACTGCCGCACCACTTCGCCCGTTTCAGTGGCAATGACCTTAACGACCACCTCACCAGAACCTTCGTCAATCGAAAATTCAAGGTTACGGCGGACCGAGTTAAAGAACTTATCCATATCCTGAACGGCTGCTTTCAACTCCTTTGACTTTTTATCGGCATCGGCAGAAGAGTCTTTACTTTTCGACGCATCCGTATCGGCAGATGCGGCCGGCGCAGAAACGATTTGAGGCGCCCCGACGGACTTGTCAGCCGCTACAGGCACCACCGGCAACAACGGCATTACAGGATAAGTCACGCTCAATCGGGTGCTGATATCCATGTCTTCTCACCTCTCAAAGTAAAAAGCGGGGAAGCACGCAAGCACACTCCCCCGCCAAAACTCTAGCCGATATTACTGAAGCAGCTTCAGAACAGCGGATGGCAGCTGGTTAGCCTGGGCCAGAACAGAGGTGGAAGCCTGTTGCAGAGTCTGTTGTTTGGTCAGGTTAGCGGTTTCAGCTGCGAAGTCGGTGTCTTGAATACGACCCAGTGCAGCGGTGGCGTTTTCGTTGACGTTCTGCAGGTTGGAAATGGTGCTGGTCAGACGGTTTTGCGAAGCACCCAGGCTTGCGCGGGTGGCGTTGATGGTCGCCAGTGCAGCATCGATTGCCGAGATCGCGGAGTCAACGTTAGTGTGCGCAGTGTCGTTGTCCGCGCCGCTGATCGAAGTGGTGCCGCTGGCTACGCCCAGTGACGAAGCGGTGAAGCTGCCGGTCAGAACCAGGTCGATGTGGTTCGAAGTACCGGTGTTGGAGCCCACTTGCAGGGTCACGGTGCTCGCAGAACCGTCCAGCAGGTTTTTTCCGTTCAAGTTGGTGGAGCTGGCAATACGGGTCAGTTCGTCAGACATCTGGCCGTATTCCGAATCCATCGCGGTACGGTCCGCAGTACCGTTGGTGTCGTTTCGGGACTGAACAGCCAGTTCACGCATACGTTGCAGAATGTTGGTCGACTCTTGCAGAGCGCCTTCAGCGGTCTGAGCGATCGAGATACCGTCGTTGGCGTTCTTGATGGCCACAGTCTGACCACGGATTTGCGAAGTTTCGCGAGTAGCGATCTGCAGGCCGGCGGCGTCGTCTTTGGCGCTGTTGATTTTCAGACCGGAAGACAGACGGGTCATCGAAGTCGACAGTGCGTCGGAAGCCTTGCTCAGGTTTTTCTGAACAGCCAGGGAAGCTACGTTGGTGTTTACGCCTAAAGCCATGATGAATTCCTCGTTGGTTGGGTACTGCGGCTATCCGGCCCTGGCAAGCGCCGGGTGTGGCCTAGAGAACCTACATAATGTTTATCGTCGTATCTGCAAGGAGCTTGAGGGCTTTTTCAAAATTTTTTGCCACCAGAGCGCCACCCCTGCTTTTTTGACGGGGGATACACAGCGTTTCGGCGCAATCCCTATAAGCTTTAATTACGACGCCAACCTTCTATGCAACCAGTGTTCCTGGCCCGGACGCGCCTGTCGACGCGCCGGTTTAAGGGTTTACCTATTACTGACTTCCTAACTTGCTGTAAGGCTTTTCTGCAACTATTGCCAATGCCACATTTCGACGAACTCCACCTCCAGCCAATCCGCCACCCCCAACCAGTCCTGACGCTCCTGGCATTGCAAAACCGCACTGAGCACCTGCATCCATTGCGCTTGTTCTTGGACCGAGCGAGAGGTGAACAGCGGCATGGCGGTCTCGATCAATTCCACCATCTCCAGCGCAGCCTCAATGTCGCGGCCCAGACGAAACAGTCCGGCACAGTGTCGGGCGGTGTCGATGATTTGCGTGGGGACGTTCATGGCGCGGTCCAGTCGGGGTCGAATTGAGTGCCTGCGATCAGTGCGCCGTCGCGGCTGGTGTTAAAGAACTGCACCTCAGGATGTCGGGCGATGTAGCGTTCCAGTTCGATCAGGTAACTGCGGAAGTTGAGCTGCGTGGTGACTTTCTCTCCACGACCGTCGCGTACCCAGTGCCGGGCGACATGCAATTGCGGGCCGAGGTCGCCATCCTGCCAGCCGGTGTGAGTCTTGCCCCCCGGAAACGCGAAGTCGGTGCCGAACAAAGTGATCCGTGCGACACCCATCTTCACCGCCAGGTCAACGGCCGGGTGAATCACGCTGCCACCGACATGCAGGTCAGCCTTGGGAATCTGCTGGCGAATCCGCGAGTACACCGGGCTGCTCGAGTAACCCGCGTAACGTGGTCCCTGCCAGGCCTTGAGCATTTCGGCGTCTTGACATGGCAGGTACACCAGCGCAATGCCTGCGGTATCGTCCGGCGGTAAATGCCGGGTGCTGATGCGGTGATCGATGCTGACCACCATGTCCGGCCTGACCCCTTGTCTGCGCAGCGGTACATAGGCTGTGTCGACGCAGATCAGCAAAGGTCGCATGGGGTCTCGAGACGTGGCCGCCAGTCGGGGCAGATGCTGTTGCAGGCTGGGGCCGGTAGCGATGACGAACGCTTCGCGCCCGGGCTGACGGCCGAACAGGTCGGCAACATCGGCGTCGCCAAGCAACAACGCCCTGCCCTGTTCGAGCATTCTCACGTTGTCGGGGTTATCCGGTGAGAACTCCTGATTATTGAAACCGACGTGGACTTCGCTCACCAGCCGATCACGAATCCTTGCGCTGCTGTCATCAGCCAGCACCAGCTCGGCGGGCAGCGCAAAAAACGGCAGGCGGATCTCTGTGGCGGCGTCGGCGTAGGCCAGCACTACGCGTGGGTCGCTCAGCCAGTCCTGCTGCTCCAGCAGCCGCAGGACCAGCGAGAACAGTGCGCCATTGAGGATATGGACATGCAGCACGCGCAAGCTGTCGCAGGCCAGAAGCACCCGCTGCAGGTCGCCAAGCGCAGTGCCATACACGTGAACCTGGGGGCTGTCGACGGGCAGGCTCGCTGCCTGCAACCGCGCTTCGGCCAAACGGTCATGGCGGCTGGTGAGCTGGATACCGGCCACGCTCAGCGTCGAGCCCTGACCTTGGATCAGTTGAGCGGGGACCGCGTCGGCGTTTTCGTTCAGCAGCCGCTGAGCGATGCCAGGCCAACGCTGCTCGAGCACGGCCAGGTTGCGCTGGAGTATCTCGCTCATGACAGCCATCCATTTCGCACGAGTAGAACACAATGTAAAACGGCGACCTGGAGTCCAGCGTCGCCGTTTTGGGTGACTTAAGGTCAGGGACGATAAAGGATAGCCGAGCCCCAGGACAAGCCCACGCCGAAACCGCTAAGGGCCACGCGCTTCCAGGTCGCATTGAGCACGTGCTTTTCCAGCAGCAGCGGGATGCTCGAAGAGACGGTATTGCCGGTTTCCAGCATGTCCTTGACGAACTTCTCCGGCGTATTGCCGTCGTCGAAACGACGAGCCACCGCGTCGACGATTGCCGCGCTGCCCTGGTGAATGCAGAAGGCGTCGATATCCGAGGGCTGCAGGTCGGACTCGCTGAGCAATTCGTTCAAGTGCGCCGGGACTTTGATCAGCGCAAAGTTGAACACTTGACGGCCATTCATGAAGAATGCGCCGTTGGTAGTCTTGAGGAAATCGGCACCGCCGCCGTCAGTGCCGAACTTGGCTTTACCCAACTGCCACGGAGCGTCTTCACCCATCCAGGTGGCGGTGGCAGCATCGCCAAAGAGCATGGTGGTGTTGCGGTCTTCGGGGTCGACGATCTTGGAATAGGGGTCGGCGGTGACCAGCAGACCGTTCTTTAGGCCCGCGGCCTCCATGAAGCCCTTGAGCGCATAGATGCCGTAGACGTAGCCGGAGCAGCCCAGCGAGATGTCGAACGCGGCCACGTGAGTCGGCAATCCCAGCTTGTGCTGGACGATGGCTGCAGTGTGCGGCAGACCCTCTGCGTCACCGTTCTGGGTGACGACGATCAAAGCATCGACGGATTCGCGGGACAGGCCCGGGTTGTTGGCGAACAACTGGTTGACTGCTTCGACACACAGGTCGGAAGTTTCCTGGGCGTCGTCCTTGCGTGGCAGAAAAGCAGAACCGATCTTGCCCAGAATGAAATCTTCATCCTTTCCGAATTTCGCACCCTGCGCGTAATTGTCGACGCCAGCCGCAGGCACGTAACTCGCTATGCTTTTAATGCCAATCATCATGGCTTCCCAATCAAAAACTGCTGAACATCACCCGGCGCCATCGAGCGGGGGCATTGAAATCCGGGGGCTTGAGGCCTGAATAACCGGCAACGGAACGGCTCGGGCAGTCAGAGAAAGTCTCTGAAATCAGCCTGATGCCTTCATCTTCTGCAAACACGATACAGTGGAGATGCGCGTTATGACCCACAGGTCACCAAAAGTTTTACAAGCTTTTAGCTGACCCGTGGGGGCTGCGCAAGGGTGGATCAGCCTTCAGACAGGCAATTGACATGAAGAAACCACCGGTTTATCGGTCGCGCGTAAAGCCTACCTGTGCATACCGCTCTTTCTCCAATTTCGAAGCGCGCTTGGTTGCAGATGCCTTGGAGCCAGGCCCATGGAAGTGCCTGATCCACCGCCTTTGCTGCCGTCGTAACCTCCGGCGTCTCCTACTGGGATTGCGTCAAGCCGAAGCGGTGCCAGCGCCGCTGAACCTGTGGGAACTGCTGGGCTGTGCAACCGTGGCGAATGCGGTGCAGCTGTCGATAGGCATGCGTCCGGCAAGCGCGCTTCTTAAGGGCTCAGTCCGACTTAGCCGACGACATCCCAACTCAACGCCGTGCCGCGCTTGAGGCCCCGGCGAGCGGTGCGTCCGAGCACGGCGCCGATGTGTTTGGGCGCCAGGCCAAGCCCCGGGCGTATGGCGCGAATGTTGTCCTTGCTGAAGACATCCCCCTCGGCCATGTCCTTGACCACATAAAGCGAACGGCGGTACACCAGCGATGCCTGCTCGGCCTGCGTAGCGCCATAGTGCACGCGCCCCAGGCCTTGCCAGGCACGCTCGGTTTCAGTCACCAGACTCGTCATTTCGGCAGGCTCCAGCGAGAAGCTGGCATCGACCCCGCCGTCAGCACGATCCAGAGTGAAGTGTTTCTCGATCACGGTCGCGCCCATGGCCACCGCCGCTACCGACACGCCGACGCCCATGGTGTGGTCGGACAGCCCGACCTGACAGCCGAACAGCCCGGCCAGATGAGGAATCGTGCGGATGTGACTGTTCTCGGGCGAGGCCGGGTAGGTGCTGGTGCATTTGAGCAGCACCAGATCCTGGCAGCCTGCCTCACGCGCCGCGCGCACGCTTTCATCCAGTTCAGCGATGCAGGCCATCCCGGTGGAGATGATCATCGGCTTGCCGGTGGCCGCCACTTTGCGGATCAGCGGAATGTCGGTGTTTTCGAAGCTGGCGATTTTGTAGGCCGGGACGTTGAGGCCTTCGAGAAAGTCCACAGCGGTTTCATCGAATGGGGTGGAGAACGCCAGCAAACCCAATTCTTTCGCGCGGGCAAAGATCGGCTCGTGCCAGTCCCACGGTGTATAGGCCTGCTCATAGAGCGCATACAGCGACGACCCGGCCCATAAACTGCCGGGGTCCTTAATGAAGAACTCACCTTCGGCAATGTCCAGCGTCATGGTATCGGCGGTGTAGGTCTGCAATTTCAACGCATGAGCGCCCGCCCTGGCAGCGGCCTCGACGATGCGCAGCGCCTGAGCCAGAGACTGATTGTGGTTGCCGCTCATTTCGGCAATAACGAACGGCGGCGCATCCGGACCGACAATTCTTGAACCGATCTTGAAAGAGTTCATGCTCGCTCACTCACTGCAAATTTTGTCATGACCGGCCAGCGTATCCGCCACCCGCCCGGCCCCGTAACCGTCCACCAACCCTCGCGAACGCTCGGCAAATGCCTGCCGCTGAGGCGCATCGCCCAGCAGGCTCGCAATCGCCCTCACCCGTTGCTGCACATCCAACTGCTCATGGGGCCCCAGATACAGGTGGATGCCCGCCTCGGCCAACAGCCGAGCATTGAGCTGCTGATTATGGGCGACAGAAATGCAGACCGTCGGCAGCCCCAGAGCAGCACGCTCCCAGGTCGTACCGCCGCCTGCACCGATGAACAGGTCCGCTTGTTGCATCAATCCGAAAAAGTCATCGACCAGCCCATGCAGACGCCAGTTGGGTCGGCCCCGTGCCAATTCAATCATGGCTTCCCATTGTGGGTTGTGCAGCCCGGCAACGAAGTCCACCTGCATATCATCGAAGCCCTGCAGCGCGTGCATGGTCGCGTGCACCTGACACGCGGCATCGAAACCACCGAAATTCACCAGCACCCGTTCCACCCAAGGGTTGATCGCGATGGGTTGGCACTGGAATTCGTCGCGCAGCAAAGCGAAATGCGGGCCAAGCAAAGCCTGGCAGTCACCGGGTATCCACTGCGCATAGGGGCTGTCCGTTACCTGTGCGGAAAAATTCTGGTCAAGCAACACGTCCACGGCGTGCGGTCGATTGGCGAGGTCGTCGATGGCCATCAAGCCACTGGCAAACCGTCCAGCCGCCCTCTCCCACCGCGCATCCAGGTCGTAGTGATCGACGATCAACCAGTCGAACGGCTGCTCGCTCCGCAAGGCTTCGGCCAGCGCTTCGATATCGGCCTGCCAAGGCAAACTCACCTCGATAGGTGTACTGCCCTGCTCCTGCGGATAAAGCTCGGGTAAACCAAAGGCGGTATAGCCCTGCTCGCGCAGACGTTGCAGCAGATGGCCGGACAATTGCCTGCACGCGAACTGCACGTCGGCGCCCCGCTTGCGCAAGGCGTTGGCCAGCGTCAGGCAGCGCGCGACATGCCCGCTGCCGATGGCAATGGAGGCGTCAGCCCGAATCAGCACCCTCACCCGTCGATCTCCCCGCCGGCCTTGAGCGCTGCATAGAGGTATTCGGCCCGCACCCAGTCTTCTTCGGTATCGATGTCCTGCACCAGATGCCGCGGCAGGATCACCGGCACGCTCTGCGGCGAAAACATCGCATCGCCACGCAGCCAGGCCTCACTACGCCCCCAATAGAACTGAGCGGCATCCTGATAGGCGGCTGGCAGATCCTGGGAGCGCACGTGCCGGTACTCGGGGTACATGGCATCGAGGTTGCCGTCCTCATTGATCAACAGCGCGCGCTGGATCGGAAAACCGAAACCACAGACCGAGAACGCATAGGACTTGTCCGGCGCTGCCCGCAACGCTTCCAGGGCCTGACGCAGATAACGCCCCTGCAGCAAAGGTGCGGTGGCGTAGATACAGCAGACGAAATCGTAATGACGATCCAGACTGCGAATCGCGTGCTGAATCACCGGCGCTGTGCCGGCGAACGCGTCGGCCAGTTCCGCGGGGCGCATGAAGGGCACGTCGGCGCCGTGATCACGGGCGACGGTGGCAATTTCTTCATCGTTCGTGCTGACCACCACCCGTTCGAAAAGGCCGCTGGTCAACGCCTTGCGAATCGAGCCGACAATCATCGGCTCGCCATTGAACAGCTTCAGGTTTTTGCGAGGTATTCGCTGACTTCCGCCACGCGCCGGAATGATCGCCACAGCGTTGGTGCTCAGGGTAACGGATGCAGTCATGTCAAAGGCCCGATGCTTGGCCATCGACCAGCAGGTGCCGCAGCCGATCAATGACGAAATCCTGCTGCTCATTCGTCATGGCCGGGTACAGCGGCAGGCTGATGGCTTGCGCGTAATAGGCTTCAGCTTCGGGAAAGTCGCCGACCTTGAAGCCAAGGTCGCGATAGTACGGCTGCAAATGCACCGGAATATAATGCAGGTTGACCCCAATGCCTGCCGCGCGCAGGCCCTCGAATACCTCGCGATGGCTGCGCGAAAGACGTTCGGTCTGCAAGCGCACCACATACAGATGCCAGGCGGACTCGGCGTCGGCCTGTGCGGTCGACAAGGTCAGCGGCAGGTCGGCAAGCAGCGCCTGATAACGGGCCACCAACTCGCGACGTCGCGCCAGAAAACCGTCGAGCTTGCTCAGCTGCGAAAGTCCCAGTGCGGCCTGCATGTCGGTGATGCGGTAATTGAAGCCCAGTTCAACCTGCTGGTAGTACCAGGGGCCGTGGCTCGGCTCGTCCATCTGCGCCGTATCACGGGTTATGCCGTGGCTGCGCAAGCGACGCAGACGATCGGCCAATTCCGGGCGATTGGTCAACACCAGTCCGCCCTCTGCGGTGGTGATGATTTTCACCGGATGAAAGCTGAACACGGTCATGTCGGCGAATTCGCCGCACCCCACGGGACGTCCTGCATAACGTGCACCGACGGCATGGGAGGCGTCTTCGATGACGACAAAGCCGTAGCGCTGCGACAACTGGGCAATCGCCCGCATGTCACAGCTTTGGCCTGAGAACGCCACCGCCACCAACACCTTCGGCAACAGACCGTCACGTTCGGCTTCTTCGAGCTTGCGGGTCAGGGCGTTGACGTCGAGGTTCCAGGTGCGAGGGTCAATATCGACGAAATCAACGGCTGCCCCGCAATAACGCCCGCAGTTGGCCGAGGCCAGAAACGTATTGGGGCTGGTCCAGAGCACATCGTCCTCCCCCAGCCCCGCCGCCAGACAGGCAATATGCAAGGCGGCCGTGGCGTTGCACACCGCAATCCCAAAACCGGCTTCACAATGCTCGGCCATCGCGGCTTCAAAACGCTCGATGGTCGGGCCCTGGGTCAGCCAGTCGGACTTGAGCACCTCGACCACGGCATCAATGTCGGCCTGATCCAGGCTTTGGCGACCGTAGGGGATCATGACGTGGTATCGGCGTGCAGTTGGCGAATCTCGGGAACCGACATGAAATCCGGATTGGTGTCGGAGCGGTACTCAAAATCATCGGCCACGGGCGCCCCTGTTTCGCCAAGCGCGTCGACGGCGAAATCGGTGTCCACGTTGTTGAAGCGGATCGACGGCACGATGGTGTAGTGATCCTTGAATTCCAGGGTCATGCGCGCGTCATCCTGCGGCACCATCAGTTCGTGAAGCTTCTCGCCCGGACGTATGCCGACCAGTTTATACGGCAGCTCGGCGGCCATGGCCTGGGCCAGATCGACGATGCGCACCGAGGGGATCTTCGGCACGAACACTTCGCCGCCGTGCATGCGCTCGAAACCTTGCAGCACGAAATCCACACCGTGATCCAGGGTGATCCAGAAGCGGGTCATGCGCGGATCGGTAATCGGCAATTGCGTGGCGCCGCTTGCGATCAGCTTGTTGAAGAACGGCACGATCGAGCCACGCGAGCCTGCAACATTGCCGTAGCGGACCACGGCAAAGCGCGTCTGCTCCTCTCCGCCAATGTTGTTGGCGGCCACGAACAGTTTGTCCGACAGCAGTTTGGTGGCGCCGTACAAATTGATCGGGCTGGCCGCCTTGTCGGTAGACAGCGCGATGACCTTTTTCACGCCATTGGCAATCGCTGCCGCGATGATGTTTTCCGCGCCGTTGACATTGGTGCGGATAAATTCGGTGGGGTTGTACTCCGCCGCCGGAACGTGTTTGAGCGCGGCGGCGTGAACCACGTAATCGATGCCGCGCATACCTTGTTGCAGGCGCTCGGCGTCGCGCACATCCCCCAGGAAGTAGCGCATGCACGGGGCGTTGAATTCCTGCTGCATCTCGTACTGCTTGAGCTCGTCGCGGGAAAACACCACCACGCGCCGCGGTTGATAGCGCGCAAGCAACGTGCGGATGAACTGGCGACCGAACGAGCCGGTCGCGCCGGAGATCAATACTGACTTGCCGTTGAACATGATTGTGTCCCTACCCTTGCATCACTGGGGGAGCAGCTGCGCCCAGGTTGAACCGCACGCCTGACCCAGAGTGAACCCCTCACCGGTGAGCGTCAGGTTCTTGTTATAGGCAAGGTCGTGGGCAAATGCATCAGCCCATTTACCCCGCAACGCCGCCAAGGCCGAAGGTGCCGTCGGCAACGTGCCTGGGTGAATGACCTGCACCTGCGGCGTCCAGACCGTCAGATAACCGGCCTGGCCCAGCTTGAGGCACAGGTCGACATCCGCAAACGCTTCGGCGAACTGCTTCTGGTCAAGGCCGCCGACGCTGTCAAACAATTGCTTGCGCACCATCAGGCAGGCATCCGATACCGCAGAGTAGCTCTGATCCAGCAGCAGGCGCTGCAGATAACCCGCTGCATCCCTGGTCTCACCGACAAAGGCCGAACCGACGCCCCCGTTCAAGCCCAGAATCAGACCAGCCTGGCTGACGTTGCCCTGGCGGTCGATGAGTTTGGCGCCGACGACGCCCACTTCGGGACGCATGGCGTGATTGAGCAATGCATCAATCCAGTTCGGCCCTGTCACTTCACTGTCAGCTGACAACAGGATCAGGTACTCGCCCTTGGCCTGCGCGGCGACCGTATTGATCAGGGCTGCCTTGCTCAGACGCGCCTCGGTCCGTACGACGCGCACGCGCCCTTTCTCCTGACGCGCCAGCCACTCGACCATTTCCGGCGACTGACTGTGATTGTCAGCCAGCAGCACCTCGTAGCTGACGTAACGCGTACGCAAGGTGACGCTCGCCAGACAACGCTGCAACTCGGCCAGATCGTCTGCGCAGGACAACACGATTGACACCAGCGGGCGCTGGCTGTGGCGGTAGTCGATACGCCAGGTGCCCGGCGTGGCGGCAATCACCTGCGCCTTGTAACCGCGATTATTCAGGTGACGCGTCAGCGCCAGACGCTGCTGCGGGTTGTCTTCGCTCGTCGGCGCGGCGCAGACCAGCAACGGCTCGTCCAGGTGCGCGAGCCAGCCCATGCCGCCCTGCTCGATGACGCGCAACAGCAGTTCGAACTCCAGCGCCTGAGCGAAGTCGGCCGAATAGCCGCCAGCGTCCAGCAGTACGTCGCGACGCAGCAGCCAATGGCGGGACATCTGGCTCGGGTTGCTTTGCAACAGGTCAAGGTTGAAACCGGGGCGCATCACGTGGGTCAGCGCGCCGCCAGACAGGCGTTGAATTTCGTCGGCGAACACCGCACGACATTGCGGCGCAGCCTGCAACTCCAGCGAGGCGCGCAACAGCCCACCCGGGGTGAACTCATCGCCCACTTCAGCCAGCAGCACCCAGTTGCAAGAGGACTGCTGGACCGCCTGATTGATCTTCTCGACCCAGCTGTTTTTGGTGACCCTGACAAAGTGCAGGGTGTTCTGCGCGCTGGTGGTCGATGGCGGCTCGCCAGTGGTCAATACCACCACCTTGAAAGCCTTGCAGTGGCCTTCGACCAGACTGTCGAGCGTGACCTGCAACTTGCGCATGTCATCAGCCAGGTCCAGCAGCAGGATGAGGAATTGCGGCGCAGCGCCCTGCGCGGCGATGTGGCTGGAGATGGCTTGCACGTCGGCTGGCGAAGGCTTGCGTGCGTCAAGCCATTGCAGCAAGCGGCCAGACGGCATCCGGTCGAAGCGCACCCGGTGGTCTTCACGATTGACCGAGGTCAGGCGTTCGAGCCAGCGAGACATCAGGCCGGCTTCCTGCGGATCGTCCTGACGGGCCATCAGGGTTGCCAGCGGTTCGACAATGTGCGGGTTGAAAATATTCAAGGCCATTGCATCCCACAGCCGGTTGGCGATGGTTTCAGGGTTGTCGTTAACGTGGGTGCGCAACAGCAACGCCTGCTGCACCCACACCCCCTCAAGCGCCTCGAGCTGCAATTGGCCGGCAGGCATGGCATGAATCAGAAACTCGATTTGGTTCAATACGTCGAAGAACGCCTGGTTGTAAAACGGCATTTCAACGAACTGACGGGGTCCGAACTGCCGGTCCGCAGGGCTGAACACATCATTCCAGCGCGAGGAAACGATGCTGGTCAGGCCGAGCGAACGCTGTTCATCCAGGCAGGCGCGCAGGGCCGCGTAACCCGAGACCGCAAGTTCGACGCGCGCAGGCACGCTCAGGCGTTCGAGGCCCGTCTCAAGAGAAGCCAGAAAACTGGCAAATTGCTGACGCTCGACCATCGCCTCGGGCGCAGTGCTGCCCAGTTTTTTGAGCAGGTTGGTCTGTTGATCGCAAAAGCGATGATCGCGCTCGCGCACCCCATAGGGAATCGGCAGGATTCGTGCCTTGGCGCTGGCCAGCAGAAAGAACGCGTGACCATATTCCTGCAGCTCGCCGCTGATGCCCTGCGGCAATGCTGCGAACCACTGCCTGAGCAATGAGGTACGCGTCACGGCATAAAACGGTGGAATGTACTGATTCAGAAAGCTCAGTACGCGTTCTGCCGCGTCATCGGATGCGTAATCCTCCAGCACCTTTTTGTCGCGGCGCAGATACTCGACCTTGTCGCCATGGGCCTGATACATCAGGCAATAGCCGTGGCACAAACCGTATGCAGGTTGCGCAGCCAGGAAATCCACGGATTGGACCAACCCGTCGTGCACCAGAAAGTCTTCGTCGCTGATCAGTGCCATGAAGGGCGTGGTCACCTGCTCGACGCCGTGGGCGATCATGCTTTGCAGCGCGCACTCGGCAAACTGCGGCAAATGCAGGTAACTCACCTGAGCAAACAGCGCGGCAATGTCGCTATTGGTGCGTTGCGAAGAGTCAAGAACCAGCACCCGCGCGGGCAGCGTGCTGTAGTACTGCAATGTCCGACGCAAGAATGCCGGCCGGTCTTGAGTGAGGACAACGAGGGTGAGTTGCTCGTCAAGCGACATGGTGTTTCCCGAAAGTTGGTGACTGTCCATTAGGTTTTCCCTGCAATCCGGCCAAGCGTCAAAAAAACGATGTTCGTGAAAGCCCTGCGCGCTACCGGGCAGCGGGAGGCTCTTCGCCGTCAGCATGAAAACTGTCCGTGAACGGGGCACACGCTGCGGGCCGGGCTGATCGGGGCCTGTCTGCGGATGCATCGTTCGCCGCATGTCAGCGCCAGAGGTGCATGATTTATGGCGTTATTCGGCTCACGTAGCAGGAAGCACGCCAACTCTGGTTAGCCTGAACAGGAGGGATGAGGTAGAGCGGCGGCTGTCCGGGCGGCAACCGCCGTATGGGAAATGCAAGTTTCTCAGTCGGCCAGCCAGCCATTGACCCAATGCTGGAGGTTGTCACCGCGCAGCATGTAGTCGCGCATCACGATCTCTTTCAAGTCATCGCCCATCCGATAGCTGGCAACAGGGTCAGCCAGGTGCATGCGGATCGCTTCCAGCCACTCTTCAGTGCTGTTGCTGATGATGCGCGTGCATGGCAGGTAACCCTCGTAAGCCCGGGTATCGCTGCAAATCACCGGATAACCGCAGGCGCCGTACTCCAGCAGCCGCAGGTTGCTTTTGCAGTCATTGAAGATGTGGTACTCCAACGGCGCCAGTGCCAGATCCAGGTTCAGGCTGGCAAGCTTGGCCGGGTAGGCATGCAGCCCGACTGCGGGGTGGAATTCGTGCACGTAAGGTTTCAGCGCCTCGGGGCACATGCCGAAGAACACCCACTCCACCTGATCGGCCAGTTCACGCACCACATCGGCAATGATGTCCAGGTCGCCCGCATGACTGGTGCCACCTCCCCAGCCCACCCGGGGCTTGCGGGAGGTCTGCCGCTGGCTGCGCACACTGCTCCACAATTGCGAAGCCAGCATGTTCGGCACCACGCGAATGTCCTGATGCAGCCCCGACAGCGCATCGGCCAGCGCTGTCGTGGAAACAACGACGCGATCACACAGGCTCGTGCCCAGGCGGACCATGCTCTCCATGTTGCGGGGCATGCTGCGCAAGTGACCGTTCTTTTTCGGCACGCTGATCACATAATCGTCCAGCTCATAGATGCGCCGCGCATTGGAGTAGGTCTTCAACTTCAAGATCTCATCGATCGAGGCCTGGCTGTAGCGGCACTGCACGATGATCACATCGGGCGACTGGCGCTCTAGATCAATGATCGACGGCGAGTCATAGCTCAGGCGCCCCTCGATGCGACCATCGGCCTCCAGTTCCAGAAACGGTTGAGCGACGCGGTAATGCCCGACGGCCGTGCTGTTGACGGGAATCGCCAGCACATTGGGCAGGCGTCGTGACGAATAAGGATTCCAGCCTTTTTTAAGCCCCGGCTCCAGGCTGTAAAACGAGCCGGTCAGGCGCAGGTTGTGGTTATAGGCCGGATCGCGAGCCACGGTCGGCAGCCAGCGCAGATAGAACGCCTGTTGATCATTGATCTGAAGCTGTTTGTCACGCTGCTGCTCGGCCACCGGCAACGCACCTACGGCCAGCAACGCTCGGGGCGCCCACACCACCAGATAACCGGACTGACGCGCCCGCAGGCAAAGGTCGACTTCACTCAGGCTGCCCGTGAACCCGGTACTGTCGAGCCCGCCCAGTTGCTCGAACAGGGCCCGACGCACCAACAGGCATTCCGGCCCCACGGCGCTCAGGTTCTGCGTTGCCTTCAAACGCAGCAAATGGCCCGCTGCGTTCAGTGGCTCGCCAAAGAAAGCCGGACCGGCGGGCCCGTGGTAACCCAGAATGAGTCCGGCCTGGAGCACATAGCCTTCGGCGCTGAACAGTTTGCCGCCGACCACACCCACCTCGGAGCGGCGCCCGTGATTGAGCAACTCGTCGAGCCAGTCGGCGTTGGCGACCACCGCATACACGCTGAGCATCAACAGGTAATCGCCGCGCGCCAGGGACGCGGCGTAATTGCGAATGTCGGCAGCGTTGCCCTGCCCTGCGTAATGCACCACTCTCAGCTTGTCGCCGCCCACGGCCTGCATGTCAGCCAGCCAGGCACGTACGTCTGCGCCCAGGCTGCCGTGATCGACGATCAGCACTTCGTAATTGCCGTAGGCGGTGTGGGTCAGCATCGTTTCAATGCAACGCTGCAAGGCAGCCAACTGGTCCTTATGGACGATGACCACCGACACCAGCGGCTGATCGGCACTGAGGTATTGAACCTGATTGATCAGCGGCTGCTCGGTCTCATGCAACCGATGTTCTACGCCCAGGCGCAGCAAATGCGCCTTGAGCACTTCGGCGCTTTGTTCGACCACCTGATCGAGTTTGAGCCACTGATCAAAGGCCAGCTGGGACTCGACCAGGATTTCGGCCACGTGATGCACGACTGCACCGCGCGCCTCGAACAAACGCCAGATCGCATCGTGAGGCGCCAGTTCGCCATACCGCGGGTCGAAACCACCGAGCCCGGTGATCGCCTCCAGCTGGAAGGCCAGCACCCGGCCGACGTAGGGATAACTGCGCAGCAGATCGAGGTTGAAATCAGGCTTGAACACAGGCTGCGCCGACTCGCCTTTGAGCAAGGCACCCTCGTCGCTATAGATGCACAGCACCTGGGCTGATGAGGCGATGCGTTCGGCCACGATCAGCAGCGCGCAATCGATCAGGCGATCACCGGCGCGCAACAGGTACAGCCAGTCGATGCGCTGCAACTGAGGCACAAGCGTGTTTAATTGCGTCACCCAGTCGGGTTGCGCCGGCAGCGTGAACACGCGCTCGTGCAGCACCGGCGCTTCACAGCTGGCGGACAGCACCAGGATTAACTCCGGTGGATACAACTGGGCTTCAAGGCTTTCCAGCGTCAGTGCCAGACTGGCCGAACTGCCAAACGGGTCCAGAACCACCGCCACCAGCTTGGGCTGCACCGGCCAGGCAGCGACGTTATCGGGAACACGCGCCCGCTCGGCGCCAAACAGGGTGCGATAACTCAGCCATTGCTGATACAGCCCGGCAAAACTTTCGCTGTCGCTGCCGACCCGCCATGGCAGCACTGCCTGTCGGTCACCCAGCATGCGACTGAGCGGCAATTCCTGCCATACGCGGGATCCGTCATGCGCCTCAGCGAGGGGTACAAAACGGACCCAGCCGTAGTCAGGTGCGTCTTCGCCTGCACGTGCCTTGAGCATCTTTTTGAGCCAATCGCGCTCACCGTCGATCCGATCAATGACCGCCTGCTGGCGGCTGAAGCGCTCGGGGTGCAAACGCTCGGCGCTGAGCACATCGTTGAGCATGACCATGTTGCCGCGCTTGAGCATACAGATGTACAGCGCAAAATCGACCAGCGCCGTGAACCCGTCCCCGACCTCTCTGAGGGCGGGCAGGATCTGCGCCACATCGCTGCGGCGCATCAGCGAACTGGTAAAGCCGCCCAGAAAGTTGGTCGCAGAGATATCAAAAACCGACAGCAGGTCGGCGCCGTAAAACAATGCACTGACTTCGGCCAGGGGGCAGTTCTCGATGCGCGCGGGCAGTTGGATGTCATCCGGATCGCAGAAATAGCGCTGAGCCAACACCAGGCTGACGTCATCATGCTTATCCAGCACCTGCGCCTGCCGGGCCACTGCGGCAGGGAACAGCCGGTCGTCATCGCACAGGAACTTGATGAACGATCCACGCGCCTCGTTCAGGCCCACCAGCAGGTTGCCGACAAAGCCCTGACGTTGCGGGTTGCGCACGTAACGCAACGTTGCAGTCCCCGTCCCTGTGAGCTGTTGGACGATCTGCTCGATTTCATCGCCCTGGCTGTCATCACAGACCACCACCTCCAACGGCTGCCAGGTCTGCGCCAGGGCATCCAGCAGCGCCCGACGGAAAAAGCGCGAGTTGTAGGCGGGTATGACGATGCTGACCAGGGGAGCTGAATTCACGGGCGGGCTCACTGAGCGGCGCGTTTCCTCGCGGGAAGGAAGGACTTGCCGCTGATATTAACGGTAGAGACTCAGCGGTGGCGAAGCCGGATGAATCCGGCCTCGCCTTGCAATGGGATGATTACAACTTGCTGAACAGATTCAGCGCAGACAGTTGCGTGAAGACCAGTTGCGAGGCCTGCAACATGGTCTTCTGCAGGGTCAGGCGCGCAATGGCGTCCACCGGATCGGAGGCAGTGATGGTATTGGCTTCGGTGTTGCCGTTGTCGATCAGGGTCTGGTTGGTAACGCCCTGATCGGTCGCGGTCGCGGACCGTGCACCGCCGTCACTGATTGCATTGGAGATCTGACTGGACGCACTGTTGAGGTTGCCGATGGTCGAGGTCAGCGTGGCCTGCAGTTTCTGCGCCGCCACCGGATCACCATCGACCTTGCCATTGAGCGCAGTGATCACGTTAGACAGGGTGTTGAGCACATTCTGGGTTTGCTGGGTCGACGACGAGGCGGTGAACTGATCTCCGCTGGCCAGCGATGGCGGAGTACCGCTGAAGGTAAAGGTCACACCCGCGGCGACCGCCTGGTTGGCAACAGGCGATCCGATCAGCGTGCCGGTGGATACCGGCTTGCTGGTCGCCGCATCGTAGGGCGCGGCGTACAGGCTGAACGTGGTGGCGTCGGTAAAACGCAGCACCGCCCCGCCATTGGGGAACGTTTTGTCGAACGTGGCCTGATCGGTGACCTTGGAGCTGGTGATCACCGTGGAAGCCGACGAGTTGGTGGGCAGGCGCGCCGTGCTGACGGTGCTCGGCGACACCGCCAGCTCGAACGTATGGGGCGATGCCGTCATGGCCGCGTCGGCTTCAGTGGAGCTGCCGTACTGCGCCGTCGTCAGGTTGATGTTCAGACTCATTTCCAGGCCACGGAACGTGATGGCCTGCGACGCGCCGCTGGTGGTGGTGAACTTGCCTGCCGAGCTCGCCTCACCCGTGACGTCAGTACCATCCTTGTCGAGGATCGTGTACTGGCTGCCGTTGGTGAAACTGACGCTGTAAGGCTGGCCGGTGGTGAACTTGCTGTCGAAAGCGGAAGTGTCGCCGACGCTGCCGCCGGACAAGGAAATCATGCCATCGTCGGTGGTCGGCGAGGTCAACGTGGCCGTTGTGCGTGTCGTATTGACCGCTTGCTCGAATGCATCCCAGCCGGTCGTGTTGCTGGCCATGGAAATGCCGCTGCCGATGTCCAGCATGTTGCGCGTCTGGTCGCCCTGATAGCTGTAGGTGCCATCGGGGTTGACCACGTAGGGCTGGGTGGTGGATTTGGAACCGGCGAACAGATACGAGCCACTGGCATCCTTGCTGTTCATCAGGCCAAGGATTTGCGTCTGCAGCTGCTTCAACTCGGCGGCATTGGCCTGGCGGTCCTTGTCGGTAAATGTGGAGTCATTGGCGCCCAGCACCAGTTCCTGTGCGCGCTGGAGCGCCTGGGTGATGGACGTCATCGCCGTCTCTGTCTGGACTACACCGGTGCTGATATTGTCGATGTTGGACTTGTATTGATTGAGCATGGTGCCCGACTGCTGCAATTGCAGAACGCGCGCTGCGCCGACCGGATCGTCGGCCGCCGTATTGAGCTTGATCTGACTGGCCACTTCGTCGCCGGTCTTGGTGACGTTGGCGTAGTTACGCGAGTAGTTCGTCGCACTTGACTCGTAAAACTGAGTAGTGGAAATACGCATGGATTACGACTCCTTAAAGACTGTTGATCAGGGTGCTGAAGATGGCTTGAGCCGCTTTGATGATCTGTGACGACGCGGTGTAGTACTGCTGGTACTTGATCAGATTGGCCGCTTCTTCATCCAGCGATACGCCAGAGACGCTGTCGCGCGCGGATTTGGCCTGGGTCAGTACGGCGGTGGTCGCCGTGCCATCGTTCTTGGCCTGCGCAGCCTTGGAACCGACCGTGGTGATCATGCTGCTGTTGGCGCCGCTGAGACTCATGCCGGTGCCGTTCGACGTGGCGCTGTCGACCGTCTGCTTGGTCTGCAGCGTCAGTGCTGTCTCGGCGTTGCGGTTATCCGCAGAGCCTGCGCCGGTGAGCGCGATGCTGTAGGTGTCGCCACTGGTGGCCGAGCCGGCAATGGTCATCCCGATATTGAACGACTGCGCCGTGCCCGTAGAGTCGGTGTAGCCCACGTTCAGGGAAATATCGTTGCTCTGCCCCTGAACCACATTGCCGGTGATTGCATTGCCGTCCTTGTCCGTGACGGCCGCGCCATTGGCGTCGATCAACGAATAGGACTGGGCGCCACTGGTGACGTCGCCCAGCACCAGACGCATCGGCGTCGCGCTGGTGATAGCACTGCGCAGATCGGTCGTGGCCGTGGTGTCGTAGATATCGGCCAGGGTATTGAGGGTTGGCTGGGTGAACGTCGCCGAGCCTTTGTTACTCGCCCCCGCAGTGCCCGTGAGGGGCGCGGCGGTGGCGATGGCTTTCGGGTCGGTCATCACCGTCTTGATATTGGCGGCGCCGGTAGCGGTCGGGCTGATCTTGAAGCTGTCGCCTTCGGCGGAAGCGCCGGTGAACTTGAGCGAGAACCCGTCGATGACAGGGGCACTGCTGTCACTGGTGTTATACGAGCCCATGTCCTTGCCATCAGGCAGACGCTTGACGCTGTACTGCCCGCTGGCGTCGGTAAACGTCACCTGATAGTTGTTGGTAGTCAATGCGCCGGAGTCGCTGATCGACACGGCAAAGTTGCCTGAGGTCTGAGCGTTATTCGCGTTGGCAAGACTGCGCTGGCTGGTGAGACTTGAATCGTTGATGCTGTTGAACAGGCTGCTGCCGTAGTTGCCGCTGGCATCAACACCCTGGTTCAGTTGCTGGTTGATCTGATCGGCAGCCACCACCGCCAGGCGTCCCAGTTCGCTGGCCGCCGGTTGCAGCACGTCGCTGCGGTAGCGCACCAGACCGCCCAGCGTACCGCCGGTCACTACACCGGTCACATCGACGCTGCTGTTCTGATAATTGAGCTTGAGCGAATACACGCTCGGGTCGGCGGCGCTCGGCGCTGCGGTCAGCGTATTGGCCGTGGTACCTGTGACCAGCGGCTGGCCGGTGCCGATGTAAACATCGTAGCTGCCGTTGGTTTCAATGACCTTGGCGCCCACCAGCTCGTTGAGCTGACGCACTGCTTCGTTGCGCGAATCGAGCAGCGTGTTCGCCTGACTACCGGAGGCCTGGGCCTGAGTGATCTGCTTGTTCATGTCAGCGATCGACGATGCCAGCGAATTGACCTGCCCCGCTACTTCCGTCATCTGGGTATTGATCGTCGAGTTCTGGTCTTTCATCTGCGACGAAATCGAATTGAATTGCGCACTCAGCGCCGAGGCGCTGGTCAGAAAATCGTTACGGGCAGCGGAATCGGTCGGCTCGCTTGAAAGCGCTTGCAACTTGGTGAAGAAATTACTCAGCACCGTGCTGATGCCGGTTGAACTGCTCGACAGGATCGAATCCAGTTTGCTGGCCTGGCCGAGATAGGCCTGAGCGTCGGAGTCGAGCGATGTACTGGTCTGCAACTGGGTATCGAGGTAGCCGTTGTAGATCCGACGCACATCGGACAGCGTGGTACCGGTGCCGATGAAACCGACGCCGATATTCTGCTGGGCACTGGCAGTGGTCAGCACTTGCTGGCGCGAGTAGCCCTGCGTGTCGACGTTGGCAGTGTTGTTGCCGATGGTGGTCATCGCTGCACTGCTGGCGGTCAACCCTGAAAGCCCGATTGAGATCAGTGACATGATTCAAACCTTATAAAGTCGTGGAAGAGCCCGATGCGGCTGCGTAGTTCTGGTAGCTCTTCATCTGTTTCGCTATGTGAGAAATCTTGCTGGCATAACCCGGGTCCGTCGCGTAACCGGCCTTCTGCAGCTCTTTCACAAACTGTTCCGGGTTATCGGCCGATTTCAGCGTGGCTTGATAGCGACTATTGTTTTGCAAGAAGCTCACCAGGTCGTGGAAGCTGCTGGCGTATGAATCGTAGGAGCGGAAATCCGCCGTTTCCTTGACCATCTGGCCATCGCGGAACTCGCTGGTAATGGCGCGGGCTTCCGGCCCCTGCCAGCCACCCTGGGCCTTGATGCCGAACAGGTTGTGGCTGCTGCTGCCATCGGATTGACGCATGATCGACTTGCCCCAACCGGTTTCCAGCGCGGCCTGGGCCACCAGCACGGTCGGGTCGACACCGATGCGCGCGGCAGCATCCTTGGCCAACGGCAGCATGGTAGCGACGAACTCGTCGTTACTGGCGAACGCCGATTTGCCAGGCGCCAACGGAGTCTGAACCCGGCTACGTACGTAAGCGTCGGCCTGCGCGGTGTATTCCGGGCCAATGGTCCAGTCGCCATTGCTGCCGGCCTTTTTCGCGGCGGCGACGGCGCTGGAAACGGCGATGCGATTCTTCAGCGTGGTCGCACTGGCCGCCGCGTCCTGGGGGGCAGCGGTGTTCGGGACGATGCCCGCCAGGATCCGGTCGCTGAGTTTGCTTGGCAGCGACAGACGACGCGAATTGAGCGCCGCGACATCGTTATGCACCGTGCCGTCGGCGGAGGTCGCCGCAGCCGCCACCGAGCGGGTGGCCCACAACGGTCGCTGGGCAATCCGCGTGGCCAGAGCGGGCTGAGCCTGGGTGGCGTCGGTTTTGGTGGCAGCAGTGGTGTCTGCAGTGGCTGGCGCTACGGTGCCGGCCTTGGTCTTCGACAATTGGCGCATCAGCACCTCCTGCAGACCAATGCCCCCGCCCTCGCGCGACATGCTCACCGACAACTGCTGATCGTACATGTCCTGGTACTGCCGCGTGGCCGCAGTGTTCATCGGGTTGTCCTTGGCCAGTACTTCGTTGGCCGAACGCATGGCCTTGAGCATCTGGCTGACGAACAGCGACTCGAACTCCTGCGCCACCTTTTTCAGGTTTGCATCGCTGTCGCGGTCGCCGCCGTTCTTCATGGCGGCCAGGCGATTGAGGTCGGTGTACGCCCCGGAATCGGCTGTGCTCGTGCCGCCGCTAGGAATATTCATCAGCCCTTCCCTTAAATCACGATCAGGTCGGCTTGCAATGCGCCAGCCTGTTTCAGTGCTTCGAGAATCGCCATCAAGTCACCTGGCGCCGCGCCCACCTGGTTGACCGCACGCACGATTTCGTCAAGCGTGGTGCCAGGACCGAACTTGAACATCGGGTGCATTTCCTGCGCTGCGTTGATCTTCGAGCGCGGCACCACGGCGGTCTGGCCGTTGGAGAACGCGCCCGGCTGACTAACCACAGGGTCTTCGGTGATGGTCACCGTCAGGCTGCCGTGAGTAACGGCGGCTGGCGAAACCTTGACGTTCTGTCCAATGACGATAGTGCCAGTGCGCGAGTTAATAATGACCTTAGCCGAAGTCTGGCCCGGATCAATCTCCAGGTTTTCTAGCACCGACAGATAGTCGACGCGCTGGTTGGGGTCCAACGGCGCAGTCACGCGCACGGAGCCGCCATCCACCGCTTGAGCCACGCCAGGGCCGAGCATGTCGTTGATCTTGTCGACGACGCGCTTGGCCGTGGTGAAGTCATTGCGATTGAGGTTCAGGGTCAGCGAGTTGCCCTGGTTGAAACCGCTCGGCACCGCGCGCTCGACCGACGCACCGCCAGGGATACGGCCCGAGGACGGAACGTTGACGGTGATCTTGGAACCATCGCGGCCTTCGGCGTCGAAACCGCCAACCACCAGGTTGCCCTGAGCGACCGCGTAGACGTTGCCGTCGATACCCTTCATGGGCGTCATCAACAGAGCACCGCCGCGCAGGCTTTTCGAGTTACCGATGGACGACACCGTGATGTCGATCTGCTGACCCGGTTTGGCGAAGGCCGGCAGGTCGGCATACACCGCCACCGCTGCGACGTTCTTCAGCTGCACGGTGCCCGAACCCGCCGGCACCTTGATGCCGAACTGCGAGAGCATGTTGTTGAAGGTCTGCAAGGTGAACGGCGTCTGGGTGGTCTGGTCACCCGTGCCGTTAAGACCCACCACCAGACCGTAACCGATCAACTGGTTGGTACGCACGCCGGAGATGCTGGCGATGTCCTTCAGGCGCTCGGCATGCGCACCCAGCGCCGTGGTGAACAACAACGCTGCCGCTATCAGTTGCTTGAACGTGATCATGGCTATCCCGCTATCAGAAAGGGAACAACGGGCTGAGGAAGAATCGGTCGAACCAGCCAGGCTGACTGGAATCGGCAAATGCACCTGTACCGGAATAAGTGATCCGTGCATCGGCCACGCGAGTGGACGAAACGGTGTTGTCGGTGGCGATGTCATCGGCACGGATGAGCCCTGCGATACGCACCAGTTCGTCACCGGTGTTGAGGGTCATCCACTTCTCGCCGCGCACCGACAGAATGCCGTTGGGCATCACATCCGCCACGGTCACGGTGATCGAACCGGTCAGGCTGTTGCTCTGCGCCGCCTTGCCGTCGCCGGTGGTCGCGCGGTCACCGGTGTAACCGGCATCCAGACTCAGATTGCCGCCGCCCACCGGGTTGCTGGTGCTGACACCGGCACCGAACAACGACGTCAGGCCCATGGTGGTCTTGCTGGTCTTGCTGATGCCGGAACTGGCGGCCTTGCTGGCGGCCATTTTCTCGGACAGGGTGATGGTGATGATGTCACCGACCCGATAGGCCTTGCGGTCGCCATAGAGGTTCTGCTCGAAACCGGCCTGATAGATCGAGCCGTTATTCGCAGCGGAAGGCAGCGGCGTTCGCGGCAACACCGGCGCGTAGTAAGGGTCATTGGGTTTGGCCGAAGGCGCAACGCAACCGGTCAACAGCGCGATACCGCACAGCGGTGCTGCCAACAGGGAAAGCCGCAATACAGAAAGCCGTTTCATGACACTTAAAACCTCGCGGTGTAGCAGGCGTTTCAGGCGCCCCATCGGATTGATCAGGTGTTTATTGCAGGACATCAGGCGTTTCAGGTCCCGCTTACTGCTACGCGTCAAAGATTCTGAGTGACGTACTGCAGCATCGAGTCGGCGGTGGAAATAACCTTGGAGTTCATCTCGTAGGCACGTTGCGTGGTGATCATGTTCACCAGTTCTTCCACGGTGCTGACGTTGGAGTTTTCCAGGGTGTTCTGTTTGACCACACCCAACCCTGTCAACCCTGGCGTACCGACTTGCGGGGCGCCGCTGGAAGCGGTTTCCAGGTACAGGTTGCCGCCTTCCGATTGCAGCCCGGCCGGGTTGATGAAGTCGGCGGTCTGAATATTGCCGATGACCTGAGGCGTCGCCGTGTTGGTCGAGGTGGTAATCGACACCGTGCCGTCTTCGCCGACGGTGAAGGTCTGCGAGTCCTGTGGAACGACGATCGCAGGCTCCAGCGCATAACCGTTGGCGGTGACGATCTGACCATTGCTGTCCAGATGGAAAGTACCGTCGCGGGTGTAGGCCACGGTGCCGTCAGGCTGACGAATCTGGAAGAAACCCCGACCGTTGACCGCCATGTCCAGCGGCTGGTTGGTGGTTTGCAGGCTGCCGGCCGTAAAGTTTTTCTGCGTGCCGACGATGCGCACGCCCGTGCCCAGCTGCAGACCCGAAGGCAGCTCGCTGTCCTGGGTGGACTGGGCGCCTGGCTGACGCTTGATCTGGTACAGCAGGTCCTGGAATTCGGCGCGATCACTTTTGAAACCGGTGGTCGACACGTTGGCCAGGTTGTTCGAAATGGTCGTCAGGTTGGTGTCCTGAGCGGCCAGGCCGGTTTTAGCTACGTAGAGTGCCGGAAGCATTCTTAATCTCCTCGAGCGCCTGATTGTCGGCGCAAGCTGTCAGTCATTAGCCCATTTGCAAGACGCGAGCCATCGACTCGTCATCCTGCTCGGCGGTCTTCATCATTTTGATGTGCAGTTCGAATTGCCGGGACAAGGCCAGCACCGAGGTCATTTCGTCGACGGCGTTGACGTTGCTCGACTGCAGAAATCCGGATTCCACCTGCACATCGGCATCGGCCTGCGCCGGTTTGCCGTCTTTGGTGTGCATCAGACCGTCGGGGCCTTTTTCCATGTTCTTCAGGTCCGGCTTGACCAACTTGATACGGTCGATCTGGGCCATCACCTTCGGGCTCTCACCGAGCGAACGGAGGCTGATGGTGCCGTCGGCGCCGATTTCGATCTGCTGCTGAGGCGGCACGGCAATCGGCCCGCTGTTGCCCATGACCGGCAAACCATTGCCATCACGCAGCACGCCCAACGCGTCAATATTCATGCTGGAGGTGCGGGTGTAAGCTTCACCGCCGTCGGGGGTCTGCACGGCCATCCAGCCGTTGCCTTTGACGGCAACGTCCAGATCACGACCGGTATCGATCATCGAACCCTGGCTGAAGTCGGTGCCGGGACGCTCGCTCATCGCATAGGCACGCGACGGGTTGACCTCGCCAAACACCGGCATCGAGCGGGCCTGTTCGAGGTCACGCTGAAATCCGTTGGTCGAGACGTTCGCCAGGTTGTTGGCATGGGCCTTTTGCGCGATGGCGTTTTCCGACGCCCCGCTCATGGCCACGTAAAGCAACTTGTCCACAGTCTTCCTCCTCTGCCAGACGCTTGCCGCCTGTAGCTGTACTGAAGAGGTCATAGCAATAATCGAACCAGTTTTTCAGACAGGATACAAAGTGCTGATTTGCCAATGGTTATTGGCCTGCAACCATGAACCCGATCGGCCTTCGAAGCCGCCGCGACAGTGGACCGCCACTTTTTGTATAAAACGCTGCCTTTGCCGCCAAAAAAATTTCGCCACCGGAGCGATAATTGCAGCAATTTTCCTACCCGGCCTTTTGCCCACAGGAATCTGACATGCTTTTGCGCTTCACCCTCGCCCTGGCGTTTGCTGGCTGCTCGACCCTCTCGCTCGCAGCCCCCGCGCCTTATTACCTGTGGCAGGGCAAACACCGGACCATTTGCGCCCAGACCAGTCCCGGCAAGGGCTGGGCCCGGATCAGCGGGGAGTTCCTGAAATCGGACTGCTCGCTTGCATCGGCAAAGGCGCGGCCCTGACGACAAGACCCAGATCGCCCTGATCAGCGTCCGCGGCCGGCAAAAAGACATAAAAAAGCCCCTCACAAGAGGGGCTTCATGGACAGCAATCCAACACTATCAGGTCATCTGAATGGTGGTCTGCATGATGGTGCTTTCAGTCGAAATGGTCTTGGCGTTCGCCTGATAGTTACTTTGCGCCTTGATCAGGTTGACCAGTTCGCTGGTCAGATCGACGTTGGACTCTTCCAGTGCCTGCCCGGTCAACGACCCGAGAGTGCCTGACTCAGGAGCACCGGTAACCGGTACACCCGATGCGTAGGTTTCACGCCAGTTGGTGCCACCTGCCGGCGCCAGGCCCTGGACGTTGGCAAAGTTGGTCAGCGACACCTGACCAATCACTTTGGACTCGCCGTTGGTGTAGGTGGCGAACATTTTACCGGAGGCATCAACGTTCATCGCGGTGATCTGGCCGGTCGCGTAGCCGTCCTGCGTTTTGGTGATGGCACCCGACGCCGAGTTGGTCTGGGTGGTTGCCAGCATGTTAAGCGAGATGCCACTGCTGTTGGCCGCAGCGCCGTTGCTACCCCAGGTGGTGGTGGTGCCAACGGTCGTCGATGCTGCAGGTACCCAGTTATTGATGGTGAAGGTGCCATCGGTACCCAGGGAGATGTTCGGCGAATCGGTCATGTCAGGTGCACCAGTGCCGCTGGTGATCAGCGCGCCCGCAGAGTTGAAGGTCAACTTGGTAGCGTCTGCGGTGGTCGAGGTCGGTGTGGAAATGCTGCGGCCGTCGATCAAGCTGTACATGGTCCAGCTGTTGGTGTCGGTCTTGGCGAAATATTGGCTAAGGGTGTGCTCGTTACCTTGGCTATCGTAGATCGACGTGCTGTAGGTGTCGTTGTAGCTGGAGGCATCGCTCGGATCGAACGTCGTCACCGTCGGTACGGTCGAGGAAGAGTTGAGATTCGACGCGATGGTGATCAGGCTGGTGGACTTAGGTGCGAGATTGGAGGAGTCCACGCGCAGGTTGCTCGATACACCAGTGGCGATATTGCCCTCGGCATCGATGCTGTAACCCTGCAGGTTGTTGCCGGACTCGTCGATGACATAACCGTTAGTGTCGGTATGGAATGCCCCGGCGCGGGTGTAGAGCTTCTCGCCGTTGTTGCTGAGCATGAAGAAGCCATTACCGTTGATCGCCAGGTCCAGGCTACGACCGGTGCCGGTGTTCAACGTGCCCTGGGTGAACTGCTGCGAAACTGCCGCAGTGGTTACGCCACTGCCGGTAGCCGTGGTGCCGGATGTACCGCGAATGGACTGCGCGTACTGGTCGGCAAACTCTGCACGAGAAGATTTGAAGCCAGTGGTCGCCACGTTGGCAATGTTGTTGCCGGTAACGTCCAGACTTTTGTTTGCTGCATAAAGCCCGCTAAGGCCAACGTTGAAAGACATGGTTCACTCCTGCGCCGTTTAGCCGGCTTCAAATTCCGATTTTCTGTACTTTGGACAATGCAATGCTGTTGCCGCTGGCCAGATTGAGCGTCATGTCCGCCCCACTGGTCCCCATGGTCACGCTGTTGACAGTGGCCGGCAGGTAAGTGGTCAGCGCCGTGCTGGTGCCATCAAGACTGCCGTTGGCGACAAAACTGTAGTTACCCGACGCCAGCGTTTCGCCGCTTTCATCCTTGCCATCCCAGGTGAAGCTGGCGGTACCGGCCGACTGACTGCCCAGATCGAGGGTGCGCACCACAGAGCCTGCCGAGTCGTAAACCTTGACCGTGGTTGCGGTACTGGAGGACGGCAATACCACCGAGCCGGTCATCCCGGCCGTGGTGTCCACGGAGGTCGCACCTGCGTCGACAACCACCGAGCGCCCTACCAATGAAGACGCCTGCAACGCCTGAGACGATTGATACTGAGTACTGATCGAATCGACCGTGGTACTCAGGTTCTGCATGGTTTCCAGGCTGCTGAACTGCGCCAGCTGCGCCACGAACTCGCTGTTATCCTGCGGATCGAGCGGGTTCTGGTTCTGCATCTGGGTGACCAGCAGCTTAAGGAACGAATCCTTGCCCAGCGAGCTGGTTCCGGTACTCGCAGTGCTTGCAGTGCTTGAGGTACTGCTCGTACTTGCCGTGGTCCCGGTCGATTGCAGCGACTTGAGGAATGCCGTCGAGGCATCGTTGCTGGTGTTAGTAACCGTCATGACTTTCGCCCCTTATCACTGACCCAGGGTCAGTACCTTCTGCATCATGGTTTTCGCGGTGTTCATGACTTCCGCGTTGGTCTGGAACGAACGACTGGCCGAGATCATGTCAGCCATCTCGTTGACGACATTCACATTCGGGTAATAGACGTAGCCATTCTTGTCGGCAGACGGGTGATTTGGCTCGTAACGTGCTTCCAGGTTGGACGAGTCCTCGACGATGCCGGAAACCTGTACACCGGTGCCGGCCTGGCCCTGATCTTCGAACAATGACGTGCTGCCCCCCGATTCCTGCCCCTCGAACACGGTGGCGAACACCGGGTGCCGGGCGCGGTAAGTCTTGTCCAGACTCGAAGACACGGTTTCGGCGTTGGCGATGTTACTGGCCACGGTGTTCAGGCGAGTGTTCTGCGCACTCATGCCGCTGCCGGCAATATTGAAAACACTGGATAGCGACATGAATTATTCTCCGCGCAGGGCTGCTACCAGCCCTTTGAACTTACTGTTGAGCAGCGTGAAGCTGGCCTGGAAGCCAATGGCGTTTTCGGCGTAGTTGGCATTCTCGACCTGGGAGTCGACGGTGTTCTGGTCCAGCGACGGTTGCGACGGCGTGCGGTACAACAGACTCGCGTCGCCGTCGCTCATGCCTTCAGCTTCGATGTGCCGGCTGTTGGTCATGTCCAGAGCGAAACTGCCGTTTTTGGCTTTGTCGCTTTCGGCGGCCAACACCTTGGAAAAGTCCAGGTCACGCGCCTTGTAGTTGGGCGTGTCGGCGTTGGTGATGTTGTTGGCCAGCACTTCTGCACGTTGGGCGCGGAAGTTCAGCGCTTTCTCGTGAATACCCAGTGCGTTTTCGAAGCTGATGCTCATGTCGGGAACCTTTACCGGTTAACCAGATGTTCGTGACTGAGAGATAGCAAGTGGCGTGCCAGTTCCTGGAATGCCCGTATTTGTGGGGCTTCGAAGGGATCTGGCGGTGGGGATGCCAGAAAAGCGGCAAGTGATTTCCGCTGGCAGGAAGGAAAGCGGCAAGGGGGGTGCCGTTTTTTTGCCGCTGTCGATAGCTTCGCCTGATGGCGGAAGCATTCCGTCTTCGGCGGGTTAATTTTTCGGCTCTTGGAAAAAGTGATCCGCTGTAAGGGCGGAACCGTAATCAGTGCACCGTCAAAAACGGATATATACAAAAAACACCGCAAAAAGAAAAACCCGCCGAAGCGGGTTTTCGTCAATCAATCACCAGACTCACTTGGCCTTATAGATGATCCCGGGACTGCACTGCACCATCTGATAATGGTCAGGCAACCCGTTCAAAGCCTCCGACGCCCCGAGAAACAGATACCCCCCAGGCTTCAGTGTCGAATGAATGCGCAACAGAATGTCCTTCTTCACCTCGGCCGAGAAGTAAATCAGCACGTTGCGACAAAACACGATATCGAACTTGCCCAATGCCGCGTAACTGTCCAGCAGGTTAAAGGAGCGAAATTCCACCCGGCTCTTGATCGGCGTCTTAACCGTCCAGCGGCCTGGCGTCTTCTGATCGAAAAAACGCTGCAGCCGGTCCGGCGACAGGCCACGACCGATGGCCAGGCTGTCGTACTCCCCGGTCTTGCAGTTGTTCAACATACTGCCCGACAAATCCGTGGCCACAATCTGCGCACCGGACTTCAGCAGTCCCGGGTTGCTGCGCTCGAACTCGTCGATGGACATCGACAGCGAGTACGGTTCCTGCCCCGACGAACAGGCCGCCGACCAAATTCGCGGGCGCAGGCCCGGACTGGCTTTGATCTGCTCAGGCAGCACCTTGGTCTTGAGCACCTCGAACGGATAGGTGTCACGAAACCACAAGGTCTCGTTGGTGGTCATGGCGTCCACCACCTGCTCACGCAAACCGCTGCGTGGCTGGGTCTGGATGCGCTGGATCAACTCACTCAACGACTTGATCCCCTGCTGCTCCATCAGCTTGTTAAGGCGGCTGGACACCAGGTATTGCTTGTTTTCACCCAGCAAAATGCCACAGGCCTTTTCCAGGAAGACCCGGAACTGTTCAAAATCCAAATTACCTGTAGACATGCCGCCCCTCAAATCATGTGAACAGCAAGAAGGGAAATCCCTCCTCAGCTGATATCTGCCGCCTTGATACGATCTACCACTCTAGCTGCCAAATCGTCCGGCCGAAACTTGGCCAGGAAATCATCAGCGCCCACTTTCTTGACCATCGCCTGATTAAAGACCCCGGACAGGGAAGTATGCAGGACGATGTGCAGCTTCTGCATGCGCGGATCGCTGCGGATCTCGGCAGTCAAGGTGTAGCCGTCCATCTCCGGCATTTCAATGTCGGAGATCATCATCAGGAACTCTTCTTCCGGTTTTTTGCCCTCGTCCACCAGCTTGCGCAGGAATTCGAGCGCCTGACGACCGTCATTCAGCGCCGTCACTTCAACGCCTACGGTCTGCAGGCATCGAGTGACCTGTTTACGCGCTACCGACGAATCGTCGACGGTCAGGACCCGCAAGGACACAGCCTTGTGCTGCACTTCAGCACTCACGACTCCGGCGGAGATGTTTTCCGAGACCGGGGCCACTTCGGCGAGGATTTTCTCCACGTCAATGATTTCCACCAATTGGTTATCGATACGCGTCACTGCCGTGAGGTAGTGGTCGCGACCGGTGCCCTTGGGTGGCGGATGAATGTCTTCCCAGTTCATGTTCACGATACGCTCGACCGAATGCACCAGAAAGCCCTGAATCTTGGTGTTGTATTCGGTAATGATAACGAATGCATTGGCGACGCTGCCCAGCGGCGCCGAACCCGTGGCCATCGCCAGATCGAGGATCGGGATCGTCCCCCCCCGAATATTTGCCACTCCGCGCACAATCGGACTGGATTTGGGCATGTGGGTAAGTTTTGGGCACTGAAGCACCTCTTTTACCTTGAACACGTTGATCCCATACAACTGCTTGCCGTCCAGACGAAACAGCAGCAATTCAAGGCGGTTCTGCCCTACCAGTTGCGTGCGCTGGTTCACCGAATCCATTACACCAGCCATGCACCATTCCTCCCAAAACGACCAATTGCGCAATGCCAAGCGGCAAGCGGCACGGGCCTTGCTATTTGACCGTCATGAACACACAAACGACAGTATCCCGACGTCTGACCTTCGCAACCCGCAGCCTGTTCTGCGTGCTGGCTGCAGCGTGTCTGCTTTGTGCCGCAGGGATCAGCCGTGCGGACAACGTGACCTTGCCTGAACAACTTATCGGCGTCACCCAAGGCTTTCTTGAATTCACAGTAGAAGACTATTTGGCTTCCAGTCAGACAGCGGGTCGTTACGAGATCGAAGTCAAGCAACTCGACCCTCGGTTGCGCATGCCGCATTGTGACAAGGATTTGACAGCTACGCTGGAAAGCCCGGCTCAGCCCATCGGTCGAGTGACCGTCAAGCTGCGTTGCGAAGGCAGTGCTCCCTGGACGGTGTTCGTGCCCGCCCAGGTACATTTGTTCCGCAATGTCGTGACCGTCGTGCGCCCGATGAAACGCGACGCCATTGTCACCGAGGGCGATATCGCCCTGCGTGAACGCGATGTCGGGCTGCTAGGACAGGGTTTTCTCGATTCCGTGGACCAGGCCATCGGACAAAAGGTCGTCCGACCAACGGTGATCGATCAGATCCTGACGCCGGTTCACCTGGAACAGCCACAAATGGTCCGCAAGGGCGATCAGGTGGTCATCAGCGCTCGCAGCGGGTCGATGAGCGTGCGCATGCCCGGCGAAGCGCTGTCCGATGGCGGATTCAACGAACAGATACGGGTCAAGAACCTCAACTCCCAGCGTGTGATCAAGGCCAATATCGTGGCCCCCGGTCAGGTCGAGGTGCCTATGTAGGGGTATTGTCCTCTGGCGCTAAGCTTGCGCTTTTCCTACACTCGGAACCCATACGCCTTATGCGAAGTCCATTCAGGACTGTTTTCGCACGGGCCCTAAAGTTATTCCGGGTTTAGCCGAAACCAAGGCAAGCGTCCTAGAACCCAGAGGTTTTCAATCATGGTCATCGACTTCAGTCGTTTAAACAGCTCCTCTACCGTTGGGGGTACATCGCGTACCGCCAGCGCCAAGGAAACCAGCAAAACCGAAGCTGCGGCGACGGTCAGCACTTCCGACAGCGTGAGCGGTAGCGGTAGCGGCGAGACAGTACATTTGAGCAGTGAAGCGCAAAAGTTGCAGAAGATCACTGATTCGTTGCGTGATCAGCCCGCCGTCAACAGCAGCCGTGTGGCCGAGTTGAAGCAGGCTGTCGCCGACGGCAGTTACAAGGTCGACAGCAACCGAGTGGCGAGCAAACTGCTTAATTTCGAAGCCCAGCGCTAGCCCCCGGTCTGCGCAGAGGCTTCTGGACGCTTGAAACCCAGGGCATGCGATGCAAGACACTACTTTGCTTCAACTGATCACCGACGATATTGCGCCAACCCAGCATCTGCTGGAGATCCTGAAAGCCGAGTCAATCGCGCTGCACGGTCGCAACATGGTCGAAATGGAACACATCCTGGCGCAGAAACAGGCGCTGGTGATTGTGCTTGAGCAGCATGGACGCAGACGCAGCCAACTGCTGTCGAGTCTTGGCCTGCCCGCCAATCGGGCGGGACTCGAAGAAGTGGCCAGACATTCGTCAGTGGGCGACGCGTTATTGACGACGGGTGATGAGCTGAGCGCGCTGATTGCCGAATGTCAGGCCGCCAATGTACAGAACGGCAGCCTGATCCAGCTGCAGCAGCTGACCACGGCACAGCAACTCAGAATCCTCAATGGTGGCGATACTCCAACACTTTATGACAGCCGCGGCTCGACCTCCGGCAAAGCCCGACCACGTCCACTGAGCCAGGCGTAAGTTGTTGTATCAAGGCGCGCAACAGAGTGGCAAAATGCCGCACGTCGCACGCTGTCGTTTTTTGCCTGGAGATGGATAGACCGTGAATGCTTCAAGCGCGGAAGATGTTCCGCAGCCCCCGAAGGTACTGACCACGCCGTTGGAGATTGCCGCCAACATGCGTCTTTTGATGGACAGTCATGATCCGCTGATCATTACGTTCGGGGAGCGCAGTCACCGCTTTCAGAGCTACATCATTGGCGTTGACCGTGACAGCAACGAGATGTTGCTGGACGAAATGGTCCCGCGCGAGGGTGAAAAATTCCTGGCCAATGGCGAGCCCTTCCGGGTCGAAGGCTTTCACGATGGCGTGCGTATTGCCTGGGAAGTCAAGGCGCGGATGACCATCATCGAGGAGCGCCGCAGCTATCGCGGCCCCCTTCCTGAAGAAGTCGTGTATCACCAGCGCCGCAATGCCTTCCGTGCCGCATTGAAGCTGGCCTCCCTGGTCAATATCGAGATCGGTGGTGACAGGCTCAAGTCGCCCCTGCGCGGCAAGCTGCTGGACATTTCTGCTACCGGCTGCAAGCTACACTTCGAGGGCGATGTCTCCGACCGCATGCAGCTGGGTCAGGTGTACGAGCGCCTTGTCGCCCACTTCCCATTCGGCGCGATGACGACCCCCGTCGAGTTGCGCCATCTGCACTTTGAAGAAAAGATCAACACTACCTTTGCCGGTGTGCGCTTCCACAACATCAGTGGATTGGTGCAGCGTCAGGTCGAACGCTTCGTCTACCAGTTGCAGCGCGAGGCCCGTCGTTTCGACAAGGACGACGACTTCTGATCATCTGATCAACCCCCTCATTCCACAGGGTCTGCACCAGACACGCCTCCCTGTGGGAGCATGCTCCTCCCACGGGCTTCACCCTTGCTGCCCGTACCCGATGGCCTACAACGGCCGGTCTACCCCCACATCCCGCGAAGCATCCTGTGCAACATTGGCCCGGGCTGGCTGAGACTCGACGCTGGCATCGCCGTCCACCACAGCGACTGGCCGCACCACGCCCTCCCCTGACGGCACAACGCGCTCCGGCTGTTCGGTATCGGTTTGCGCCTCGGTCGGGGATTGTGCCTCAGGCTCCGTAGCAGTCTGCATCTGGTCCTGAACCACCTGCTCGTCGACCCTTGGGTCAAGGGCGACCACAAGAGGCGAGCTGGACATGCTGTCCGGCATCGCGACGTGATGCAGCGGCGCGTCGTCGACCTGGTGCAGATTGGTGACGGCCTTCGGACGAATGCGCAGCACCAGAATCAGCGCCGTAAAGCAGACGAAGGCGTAAAGCATGTTGCTGCCGAACTGCTTCATCAGCACCCCCGACACCAGTGGCCCGATGCTGGCGCCGATGCCGTAGGTCATCAGCAGCATGGCGGTGAGCGAGACGCGTCGTTCGCCTTCGACGTGGTCGTTGGAGAACGCCACCGCCAGCGGATACAGCGAGAACTGCAGCAGTGAAGCAGCGAAACCCACGGCGAACAAGACTTCGGTCGGCACGCTCGGGAAAATCGCCAGTGGCAATGCAGCCACCACCAATAGCCCGGCAACGCCCCGAATCAGCCACGCGCGGTCATACCGGTCCGACAATTTGCCAAGCGGCCCCTGCACCACCAGCCCCGCGCCGATACAGCACGCCATGAACAGACCGACGTGCTCGGTGGACATCCCTTGCTGTGCCGCATACAGCGGCGCCAGGCCGTAGAACGAGCCGATGATCATCCCGGCGCTCAGCACCGTGGTCAGCGACTGTGGCACCCGGCGCATGAAGAACAACGGCTCCAGCGGCGCAGGACGCATCGGTGCCGGGTGAATGCTGCGGGTCATCGCCACCGGCACCAGGCACAGCGCAAAACACATCGCGACCAGCATCAGCAATTCAGGGCCCAGTTGCGGGTGAATGACCAGAATCAGTTGACCCAGAACCAGCCCCAGGTATGAAGCGATCATGTAGCCGCTGAACACCATTCCGCGCTGCTTGGGCGAAGCCTGCTCGTTGAGCCAGCTTTCGATGACCATGTACTGGCACATCATGCCCAGGCCGACGATCATCCGCAGGAAGATCCAGGCCGGCAGATAGTCGATCAGGCCATGCCCGAGCACGGCGGCGCCGACGATACCGGCACAGGTCGCGTACGCACGGATATGCCCCACCCGGCCTATCAGGCGGTGACCGATCTTGCCGCCCAGGGCCAGGCCAATGTAGTTGGCCGCCATCAGGGCACCGACCCAGAGACCATCTACCTGATCGGCAGCCAGTCGCAAGGCAAGGTAGGTACTTAACAGGCCCGAGCCGATCAACATCATCAGGGAGGCGAAATACAGCGCTCGAAACGATTTCCAGATTTGGCGCATCAGCTTTCCAAAAACGAAAACCCTCCTCGACGGGAGGGTTTTCGAACTGCGGTTTTTAAGCCTGGGAAGCCAGGATACGACGCTCCCAGGGGGTTATTTCGTTGAAGAAACTGGTCAGCTCCAGCGTCTTCGACGCGATGTAGCCTTCGATGAATTCGGCACCAAACAGTTCCTTGGCCAACAGGCTGCGTTTCAGACGCTCCAGAGCGGCATGCAAGGTACATGGCAACGAAAGATTGTCAGGCACGGCAAACTCCCCCTGAATCGGCTCCGATGGCTGCAAGCGGTGCTCGATACCGTATAACCCGGCGGCGAGGCTGGCTGCGATGGCCAGGTAAGGATTGGCGTCGGCACCCGGCAGGCGGTTTTCCACCCGTCGGGCAACTGGCGCGCTGGCCGGAATGCGCAGCCCGGCTGCACGGTTGTCGTGGGACCAGCAGGCATTGTTTGGCGAGGCGAAAGGATGACACAGACGGTGATAGGAGTTGACGTTCGGCGCAAATAACGCCGTGAAATCCGCCATCGCAGCCTGTTGACCGCCAATGAAATGCGCAAACGCTGCGGTCGCGCTCCCGTCGGCATCACTGAAAATGTTCTGCCCGCTGACACTGTCCACCACGCTTTGATGGATATGCATCGAGCTGCCCGGCGTGTGCGCCAAAGGCTTGGCCATGCACACCACGCTCAGGCCATGCTTGAGCGCCACCTCCTTGAGCATGTGCTTGAACAGGAACGTCTGATCGGCAAGCAGCAGCGGATCCCCATGCAGCAGGTTGATCTCGAACTGGCTCACGCCCATCTCATGCATGAACGTATCCCGGGGCAAGCCCAGCGCCGCCATGCATTTATAGACTTCACCGAAAAACGGACGCAGGCCGTTACTGGAGCTGACGCAAAATGCCGATTGACCGTCCTCGCGACGCCCATCCAGCCCCACTGGCGGCTGGAACGGCTGAGCCGGATCGCTGTTGTGTGCAAAGACGAAAAACTCAAGTTCGGTGGCGACCACCGGGGACCAGCCGTGCCGCGCATAGCGGGCAATCACTGCCTTCAACTGGCCGCGAGTGGAGAGGCTGGAGGGCTCGCCGTCCAACTCGTCAGCGTCACAGATTGCCAGCGCTCGCGGCTCCTCGCTCCAGGGCAGGCGATGGATCTGCTGCGCGTCCGCTATCAGCGCCAGATCGCCATCGTCGCTGCCGTAGAACTTCGCTGCCGGGTAGCCGCCCATGATGCATTGCAGCAGCACACCGCGCGCCAGTTGCAAACGGCGCCCCTCCAGAAAACCTTCAGCCGTCATGACCTTGCCGCGGGGTACGCCGTTCAGGTCGGGGGTGACGCATTCGATTTCATCAATGCCCATCAATCGCTGCGCGAGAGAATTGTGGCCATCGCTCAACATGACTCAAGTCCTTTTCATCAGGCAGGCCGCGATGCGGCGAGGCGTACAAAATAAGCATCGGGCGTTCGGAATATCAAGCGCATCTTTTTGATCGCAAAGGCAGGTTGGCCGATTTCTTGCTATTTCCCGCTAACGGCACCCGGAACGCCATTTCGATGACAGCGAGTATTTCGACATCCGCCAGCTCGCAAGCATCACGTACGTCCAGCGGTGCGTACACAGGGCACAGGAATCCCATGAATAAACCGATCCCCGTCACACAGCCTCTGCTGCCTCCGCTGGAAGAGTTCGTGCCTTACCTGGAACAGATCTGGGAAAGCCGGCGCCTGACCAACGCCGGCCCTTTTCACGAGAAGCTGGAAAAGGACCTCGCTGACTATCTGGGCGTCGAACACCTGTCGTTGTTTTCCAACGGCACACTGGCGCTGCTGACGGCGCTGCAGGCGCTGCGCATCACCGGCGAGGTGATCACCACGCCCTACTCGTTCGTCGCCACCGCGCATTCGCTGCTGTGGAACGGACTCAAGCCGGTGTTCGTCGATATCGCACCCGGCTCGTTCAACCTGGACCCCGACCGGATAGAAGAAGCCATCACCCCTGCTACCACGGCGATCATGCCTGTGCATTGCTACGGGACACCCTGCGATGTCGACCGCATCCAGCAAATCGCCGACCGCTACGGCCTGAAAGTGATCTACGACGCCGCCCACGCCTTCGGGGTCCGTCATCAGGGGCAGAGCCTGTTGCGCAACGGCGATCTGTCGGTGCTCAGTTTTCATGCCACCAAGGTGTTCAACACCTTCGAGGGGGGCGCCATCATCTGCCCGGATGCGAAGACCAAAAAGCGCATCGATTACCTGAAGAACTTCGGCTTCGCCGATGAGGTGACGGTGGTCGCCCCCGGCATTAACGGCAAGATGAGCGAGATCAACGCCGCGTTCGGTTTGCTGCAACTCAACTACATCGATGCCGCGCTCGAACGCAGAAAGCAGATTGACGCCATGTACCGCGAAGCGTTGTCGGTGATGCCGGGGCTGGAGCTGTTGTGGACGCCTGGCGATGGCCACAACTTTTCCTACTTCCCGGTGTTGGTCGGTCAGGATTTTCCGATCAGTCGTGACGCGTTATTCGAGCGTTTCAGGGAACGTGACATTCTGGTCAGGCGCTATTTCTACCCATTGATTTCAACCTTTCCCATGTACCGCAGCCTGGACTCTGCCAAACCCGAGAGCCTGAAAGTGGCGAGCGATGTTTCCAGCCGGATCCTCTGCCTGCCGATTTTCGACGCCCTGACCCCCGAGGAATTTGCCAGCATCATCGACGTTTTGCAGACGGTGATGGCTGAACACCCGTAATAAAGCCGTCTGGCACAAGACCGCTTGACCGCGACCCGCCAACCCACAGCGCCCGACTCAGCGGGCGCTGCTTGGCCTACCCAGCTTCAATCGCCGGACCTGTTGCCATCGAGCCGGTACCTCTTCCACTCAGCAGTCAAGGACTCCGATGAACGTGCAGCGCTTGGTAAGCATTGTCATTCCGGCCTACAAGCCCACCTATTTCGAGGCCGCCCTGCGCAGCGCATTCGCACAGGACTACGATCAGATCGAGATCGTGATCTGCGACGACTGCCGCGACGATGGCATCCGCAACCTTCTGGCGACGCTGACCCCTGACAGCCCATGGCCGATTCACTACTTTCGCAACGAGCCATCCCTTGGCGAAGCACTGAACGTTGCGCGTGGTATCAAGCAAGCGCGTGGCGAATACATCAAGTTTCTGTACGACGACGACATGCTGGAGTTCGATTGCGTCAGCACACTCATCGAGCTGCTGCAGGGCCACCCGGACATCACGCTCGCCGCCGCGAGCCGTCGCCTGATCGACGAAAGGGGCGAGTTTCTTCCCGACAATCTGGCGACGTTCTTTCCGTTCAAGGAGGACGTGGTGCTTCACGGCCCGGAACTGGTGGCGTTGCTGTCGCAGACTCCGCTGACGTTCATGGGTGAGCCTAGCGCGGTGATGTGCCGACGCGACGACGTGCTGGCTTATGGACAGGACCTCATGTCGCTCAAAGGCCAGACCATTCACTGGCTGGGCGACATCAGCCTGTACGTTAAATTGCTCAGGCAGGGCAATCTGGCATTGCTCAAGCGCCCGCTATCACGGTTCCGCATGACCGACACCCAAAGCAGCAGCATCGCCCGGGCAACCCCACAGGTCGCCAAGGAAGGCCATAGCACCTACTTCCGTATCACCAAAGAACTGCAATGGCGGCGCGCCCCCGCACTCAACGGTGATGTGAAGATCGCGCCGTTACGTGACCGCGAGAATTTCTCGAACTTCAACCTGCGGGCCTATGTGCTGCGCAAGTCGCTCACTGAACAGCGGCATGACCAGATCCAGGACTGGGCCAGCGCGCGACGATCGGTCGGACCGCAAAAAACCCATATCGCTCGCTACTTTCAGCAGCACAATGGCACGCCAGGTTTCGCGATCATCGTTTCGGACCTGCTTGGCAGACCACAGCAGCTTCTAAAGACCCTGGAAAGTATCGAAACCACGACCCGAGGATGGATAGCAACGAAGGTCTTTGTGCTGCACGACACCAGCAACAGCCAGCCCCTGCCCAACCCTGCCGCCAACACCATTTATCTGGAGGTCGCGGGCCAGAACCGCGCAGCCCAGCTCAATCGCGTCTTGCAGGAGGCCGGGTTCGACTGGTTCATGATGATCGATGCCGACTCGACGCTGAACGTGGCAGGGCTCTTGAAAGCGGCCATCAAGATCACCGAACAGCCGACCTTGCGCGCCTTGTTCGCCGATGAGATTGCGCGTACGCAAGCGCCTACAGCTGAGGTCATGCTGCGACCGGACTTCAGCCTGGACTACCTGCTGAGCTTGCCGGAGGCCATGGCAAGGCACTGGATATTCAACCGTTATGCGGTGGTGGATGCCGGTGGCTTCGACGCCCGATTCGCGCAGGCACTCGAACTCGACCTGATTCTTCGTCTGATCGAGCATGAGGGCCTGACAGGCCTCGAACATGTTTGCGAGCCATTGATCACTTACACGCCTGAGCCCGGCGACGCCAATCCGGACGAAGCGCGCACCCTGCAGCGCCATTTGCTCGCCCGGGGCTATGAGCAGGGTCAGGTCATAGAATCGCGTCCACGGCATTATCAATTGCGTTACGGTCATGCACAGCAGCCCAAGGTGAGCATCATCGTCGCCAGCCGGGATCAGATCCTGCTGCTGCAGCGCTGCGTCGAAAGCATCCTGGAAAAAACCACCTATCCCCACTACGAAATCATCATCGCCGACAGTGACAGCCAGACCTCGCAGGCTCTGGAATGGCTCGCGGGCGTGGAAGCGATGCAATCGGATCAGGTCCGTGTGCTGCGTTGCCCCGCAGAACTCAGCCGCTCGGCGATAAACAACCTCGCCGCCCGCCACGCCACCGGCGAGTATTTGGTGCTGCTAAGTAACAGCGCGGCGGTGCTGCATGGCGACTGGCTCGACAATCTGCTCAACCATGCTCAGCGACCCGAGGTCGGGGTGGTCGGTGCGAAATTGCTGGCACCGGACAACACGATCCAGCACGCTGGGATCGTGCTTGGACTCGAAGTTCCCGTCACTTATGTGTTCAGCGGGCAGAGTGCGGCCAGCGATGGCTACATGCAGCGCCTGGTGGTCGATCAAAATTACAGCGCAGTCAGCGATGCCTGCCTGATGATCGGCAGCGACCTGTACGACGCGCTCGGTGGTCTGGACGAAGGCGAATTCAGCGCGCGGCATAGCGATGTGGATCTGTGCCTGCGCGTGAAGGAGTCCGGACGACTGATTATCTGGACCCCCCATGTGGTGCTGCTTCACGACGCCACCGAGGGCGATACGGCCCCAGACGGTAACCACCACGCTTTGTACGGCAAGTGGCTGAATTACATTGCTCACGATCCGGCGTACAACGACAACTTCTCATCGCGCAGTCAGGGCCTGCAGCTGGAGACGTTCACCGAGGTAACGTGGCGGCCCTTGCCCTGGCGTCCGGTGCCGCTGGTGCTGTCGCATCCTCACAGCCTGGCAACGTCAGAAAAACGTCTCGTCGGGCCTCTCGATGCGTTGGCTGAAGCGCTGCAGATCGAGCACGTCACATCGCCCCAATTGCTGACACTGGGGGAGTTCACCCGCCTGCACCCCGAAACCCTCATTCTTCAACGCCCATGGACCGATGTGTTTGTCGGCGAGCTGCAGACCCTCAGGACCTTCAGCAAGGCGTTGCGTATCTATGACGTTAGCGAATACCCACCCTCCTCCAGGGATATGGCGGGCGCCCCTTCGCCAGAGCAGGTAAACAATCTACTAAGGACCGGGCTTGGGTTGATGGACAAAGTGATTGTCTCAAGCCCAGGACTGGCCGAAGCGCTGAGCGGCTTTCATACCCGAATCGAGATCATCGAAGAGCGGCTGGAAGCGCGCTGGAGAAGCGTTCAGTGCTACTCCCTGCCCCACGGAAAACCTCGGGTCGGCTGGGTCGGCACGTCCGCGCAACTGGGTGAACTGGCACTGATCGAAGACGTGATCAAAGCCCTCGCCCATGAAGTGGAGTGGATCATCATGGGGCCTTGTCCCGAATTGATTCGCCCTTGGGTCCATGAGTGGCGCAGCCCTGTCGAGGGCGAGCTGTATCCCGGCGTGCTCGGTTGCCTGGATCTGGATGTCGCGCTGATACCGGCGGGCAGCAGTCTGTTCGGCGAGCACAAAAGCACGCGCCTGGCCCTTGAGCTAGGCGCCTGCGGCTACCCGATCATCGCCAGCGACGTTCCCGGGCTGCGCAACGCGCTACCGCTGACGCGAGTGCAGAACGGCACTCAGGCGTGGCTCGACGCGATTGCGATGCACATCAACGACCTCGACGAAGCGAAACGACTCGGCCAGCGCCTGAAGCAGGCGGTGCTGAACGACTGGATGCTTGACGAAGCGTATTTGCAACGCTGGCACGCCGCCCTTCTCGACCGCTGACCCAAACGTAAAGGGCTCCTTCCGGGAGCCCTTTATGTGCAAGCGATACCCGCCTTGCCGTTACCAGCGAATGACGCAGCCGCCCCACGAATACCCCACGCCGAAACCCACTGCGGTGATGACCTTGCCCGGCTGAACCTGCCCCTTGCCCAGCGCTTCTTTCAAGGCGATGGGAATGCTGCACGACACCGTATTGCCGCAATGCCTGAACTCGGTGATGAACTTCTCGGGCGCCAGTTTCAACCGTCGGCGCAGCGCTTCGAGCATGAATTGATTGGCCTGATGGAAGACGAACAAATCGGAATCTTCGACGCTGAACTGCTCATCGAACAGCGACGCGAACAACGCCGGTACGCGCGTCATGGAAAATTCGAAAATTGCAGGACCGTTCATGTACAGATCGGCGTCGGAACGGATGTTTCCACTTTCGTCTTCGTGCTCGGCGGGCCTTTGTCCAGCGACCAGAGGCTGGCGCGCCGCGCCCATGGGCACGATCAGATTCTGCGCGCCGGCACCGTCGCTGCCGTAGCGGAAGCGATCCAGGCAAGGCGCTTGTTCGTCCGAAGCCCTGATCAGCGTGGCAGCCGCCGCGTCACCGAACAGGGTACGGACACTTTTGTCCTTGGGATTGATGTAGCGGCTGTAGGTCTCTGCGGTGATCAGCAGCACATTTTTGCACTGCCCCGACTCAATGAAGCCTTTGGCCAAGCCCAGCCCGTAGATGAAACCCGAGCACCCCTGGTTGAAGTCGAAGGCGGCGCAGTGCTGCGACAGCTGCAAGCGGTGCTGCAGGATGCATGCAGTGGCCGGCAGCAGGTAGTCCGGGCTCTGCGTGCAGTAGATCAGGCAGTCGATTTGATCACGGCTAATGGCGCTGTTTGCGAACAGCTTTTCGCAAGCGCGAAAGGCAAGGTCCGAAGCGGTTTCACCCTCGGCGACGATGTGCCGTTTATTGATTCCGGTTTTCTGGAATATCTTCTCGACGTCCCATTCCGGAAAGTCCTGCGCCAGCGTCTGGTTGTCGAGCACCTGCGCGGGCAATTCGTATTCTATTTCGCAGATTCGAGCGTAACGGGCCATGTCGTCTTTATCCTGAAATCCGCTTGGCCGGCACGCCAAACACCACGTCGCCGGGTTTCACCGCACGCAGTACGACACTGCCTGCACCGACCACCGCGCCCTTGCCCACCCGAACCTTGGGCAGTACCGAGGAGCGCGAGCCCATGAATACTTCGTCCTCAAGCACAGCGCCGCCGGTTACGTCGCAGTGGCAACTCAACGTGGAAAAATCACCCACGATGGCGTCATGCCCGATGGTGCATGAAGAGTTAACAGTAACGAAATCACCAACCACCAAATCAACTGACAGCACTGCGTTAGGGCAAATCAAAACACCACGGCCGATCTTGACGTTATCGCCAACGATCGCTGCCGGGTGGATCAAACTGAAAAACTCTACGCCTTTGTCCAGCAGTTTGTTGACGACGTATTTTTTGTCGGCAGGTTTGCCAATTGCACAAATTACGAACTCGTCGACGGACGGATGGTACTCATCAATGGTGCAAAGAATGTCAGCGTAGTGATCGAAACTGTTGAGGGCTCCTTCACCGTCATCGATGAACCCACCAATAACATATCCAGGGTTCTGTTCAATCCAATCCTGTGTCCATGCATGGACCTCGCGGCCCAGGCCCCCGGCACCGGCGATTATGATTTTTTTTGGGTTCATTCGGCGAGATAACCTCCATCGACTACCAGTGAGGTACCGGTTACCCAGCGGGCAGCGGGTGATAATAAATAATTGATGGCATAAGCGACGTCCAATGGCTCGCCCAACCCCAGGGGATGTTTACGCTCTATGACCGCCATCGAATCTTCACCTACCAAGCCTTTGAGCTTCTCCGCCATCTCGGTCCTTACTACGCCAGGTGCGACTGCATTGACGCGAATTCCCTCACCGGAGAGTTCCAGTGCGGCAGCCCGAACCATCGATTCCACCGCCCCCTTGCTCGCGCAATAGCCCATCAATGCGGGCTGAGCAACTTGAGCCATGACCGAGGACAGCATCACAATACTTGCCGGTGATCGGTATACGCCTTTTTGCCTGAACGACTTGATCAGGCAAAAACCAGAAGTAACGTTTGTCGCAAGGATCTTTTCCCAGTGGTCTAGTGCCATCGCCCGAATCGGCATCGGCGACTGCACGCCTGCAGCATGTACAAGTCCGTCAAAGGGAGACATCGTTAGTGCCAGCCTTTTCATCCACCCGGCTATATCATTTGCGTTCAGAAAATCGAAAACCTCGACGGCGTGCCCCTCGCCATGTAACAAACTCAGCGTCTCTTCAAGCCTGGGGAGATCTCTGGCAACAGCTAAAATTCTGGCGCCCTGCTTGCTCAGCCAAATTGCAACTTCGCGACCGATGCCTGAAGACGCGCCGGTTATCATGATAAATTTACCATCCAGCGAAAAAGGATTGTCTTGCACTTGCATCTCAGCCCTGCCTGCATAGAACAGCGTAAACGCGCTGACATAAGTTCGTGAGTAAAAATTCACGCCGAATGCAGAGACAATTCATTCGAGGCTCAGCCTCAGTTTTTGGCCAACTAACCACCCATCTTAAAGCATTAAAACTCATAAGGAATGACCTCATGTACGCCGTTATGCTTCGTTGCCAGCATCAGCTTCTACTCACAAGCCAGCGTCACAACATCCCTGACGGTTATGCACTTGTTGAGCCGAGCGGCTGAGAGACTCTTACTCAGATGTTCTTCAGCCGTAGCCATAAAGGTGATTAAAGCAATGGAATCCCAATCCAGAGGTTGGTCAAGCGACAGCGTGCCAGCATCCACCTCCATCGACTCCTCAATCAGACTTACGATCTTTTCTTCCATCTGTATAGCTCCTGAGACGAAACCCGACGAGTTTGCCGACGCCTGCTTAGGTTCAAGCAATGATCAGGCCAGTTAGGATGAAAGGGCGTACCAGGCGCCATTTACGGGCTAGCAAGCGCAGCATTCAATAAGGTGCTGCGACCTCATAGACAAAAAAACGTCATCTCTCCTGTGGTGGCCGATTACAACGTCCATGAGCACGATTTGTCTGTGGACTGAGTCCCCTATCACAGAAGCGTCCACCTCAACGCCATCGACCGCCCTATAAATACAGCCTTGCGCCTAAACTGCTTGGCTTGCCAAGAGACCCTTACCGGATTAGCAACACCCTCAACAAGGTGTATGGCATGACAATTTGTTAGTACGATAAACATCTTATTACCTACCTGAAATGGGCAGGACTCATAGATGACAAACTCTATATCTGGAGAAGCCACACCGCTGAAATGTTAATGCCTGCAGTTAGCTAAGTGCGCCCTGCGGCTACGGATACAGGTTCTATAATCAAACAATAGGTTTCGGCGAACCAAACAGATTCATTCTAATAAATATCAGCTCCAGCCAATACTCGCTGATGCGTTACCTTTATTAAAAAACGCCTATGAGCTGGTAGCAGTAGTAACGTTCAGCAGCATGCCATGCAGAAATCGCCAGAACAGTAGGTCGCTATGCGAAGACATTTCCTTCATCCCCAAGCAAACTATTCCTGTCGTTCATTACTCTGTAGATACCCCCAGTTAACACAAATAAAACTGCTCAGGTTCCCATGTTTTAACTTCTATTCCATTGAGCGCCCTTCCGTCCGCAGATACCGGGTTGCATTGTTTCGTCGAGCCACATGACATCCTTGGCCGACTTATTGCTTCACACCCAAACCTCGCATTGACCGTCATTTTCATGGCAGGCAGGTTCACCGCCATCGCTGATGGCTCTGCGCTCGGCTGCCTGGACGTAAACGGCACACATTTCACCCACCGGAAACCAACATGGATTCTCAACGACTGGTCAGTGTTGTCATTGCTGTCTGCCGCACCGAGTTTTTCGAAACCGCTCTGCGCAGCGTGATTGGGCAAACCCACGACGCAATCGAAATCCTGGTCTGTGACGACACTGACGACGGCATGGCAGAGACCGTGACCGATCTGTATCGGGCGTCCTGCCCCTGGCCGATTCGCTACCTGCGCAATGAGCATCCTGAAGGCGCTGAAGCTTGTTTCCTGCGTGGTATCCGGGAGTCTGCCGGTCATTACGTCAAGTTCCTCTCGGGAGATGCGCTGCTGGGGCCGGAATGTATTCAGCAGATGCTCAAAGCGATTGAGGTCTGCCCCGACGCGCGTCTGGTGTCAGCCCATCGGCAATGGCTCGACGCCGATGGCAGCATGCTCCCCGAGAATCTCACAACCCGTTTTCGCGTCACCGAACCCACTGTCTTGTGTGGTCCGGACGTGGTCGCGGTGCTTGGCGAATTCACCTGCAATTTCATCGGTGAATTCAGCAGTGTGCTGTGTCGACGTGCCGATCTGCTTGGCTTGGGCGACTCTGCGTTCTCCCTTGGTGGCGAATCTCTGGGGCCTTTAAGCCTATTGGCGCTGTACGCGAACCTGCTGCAGGCTGGCGATCTGATTCTGCTGCCTCAGACCTTGACCGCCAGCCGCATCGCCCCACGTCATTTGACCGAGCAAGGCATCGAGATCGCGGGCGCGGATACCGAATTCGTCCACCGGTTTCATCGTTTGATTCGTCAGGCTGGCTGGGCCAGCACCACGCTGGCGAACGGCTGGGTCGGGCATCGCCCGCTGGCCTCTGGCAACGGCTTCGCCGATTACGACTTGTTGGCGAATCTCTCAGCCCCAGCGCCGCAGCGTTTGAACCCGCAGCAGGTGCAGGCCTGGCTGAATTACCGCATTACAGACGAGGGGCAAAGAAAACAGATCGATGCGCACTTTGCCCACGTGGGTGCGCCTGCCCTGCTGGTGGTCGTCAACGACCCTGAAAATCTGCCTGCCCAGGTGCAGCAAACCCTCGACAGCTTCGGTCCGCGCAGTACGCTTTGCGCTTCGCTGCGGGTGGTGGTGGTGTCTCAGGCCTGCGAGTTACCTGAAAGCTCGGCAGGCGCTCGCCTCAGCCTGGTAAAACCGAACCAGGCCAGCTTTGCCGCCGTCCTGAACGAGATCGTTGAAGCCCACGACTTCGACTGGCTGATGGTGATCGATGCGGGCACGCAATTCACGCCGTTCGGCCTGACCGCTTGTGCATTGCAGCTCGCACGAACAACGGACAGCCCGCTTGCCTTCGCCGATCAGATGTACCGCAACCCGAAAGACGGATTGAGTTCGGCGCTGCGCCCGGATTTCAACCTGGATTACCTGCTCAGTTATCCCTTGGTGGCTGCGGCGCACTGGCTGTTCCGACGCCAGGCATTGGTAGATCTGGGCGGCTTCGATCCGCGGTTCACCGATGCCGCGCAGTTCGATGCCATCCTGCGGCTGATCGAAAGCAAGGGCGCGGGTCAGATCGTCCATGTCTGCGAGCCGCTGCTGGTCTGTGACCTGCCGCCCACGACGCCCAATCAGCATGAGATCGCCACCCTCGAACGCCATTTGAAAGTCCGTGGCTATCCGAATGCCGAGGTGCTCCACACGCTGCCGCGGCGTTACCACGTGCTCTACGGCCACACCGAGCAGCCGCTGGTCTCGATCATCGTACCGACCAAGGACCAGCTGCCATTCCTGCAACGCTGTGTAGAGACTCTGCTCCACAAGACCCGTTATCCGAATTACGAACTGCTGATCGTCGACAACAACAGCGAAACCCCCGAAGCACTCCAATGGCTGGCGCAAATCGAGGCCCTGGGTTCTCAGCAGGTGCAAGTGCTGCGCTATCCCCACCCGTTCAACTATTCGCGGATCAACAATGTCGCGGCGAAGCGAGCCAGGGGTGACTATCTGGTGCTGTTGAATAACGATACCGCCATCGTTCACGAGCACTGGCTGGAGGAGCTGCTCAACCATGCCCAGCGACCCGAGGTTGGCATTGTCGGCGCCAAGCTGCTATTCCCCAATGGCCGCATGCAGCACGCCGGAGTGCGTTTGGGTATGGATGGCCCTGCCGGTCATCAGCACATCGGTGAGCCTCAACACATCCAGGGTTATTTACAACGTGTGCAGGTCGATCAGGACCTGAGCGCCGTCACCGCCGCCTGCCTGATGGTGCGTCGCTCGATCTATGAAGAAGTTGGCGGCCTGGACGAAACGGCTTTCGTGGTTTCCTACAATGACGTTGACCTGTGCCTGAAGGTCGGCGCACTGGGCTACCTCAACGTCTGGACGCCCCACGCGGTGCTGATCCATGAAGGCAGCGTCAGCCAGACCCACGTCGACACCGCAACTCAGCAGGCCAAGCGCAAGCGCTTCGTCGGCGAGCAGTTGGCGATGTACGGCAAGTGGCTGCCCCTGATCGGTCACGACCCAGCGTTCAACCCCAATTTGTCGTTCGACCTGCAATCGGTCGAACTTGAACTCAACATGCAACTGGTCTGGCGGCCGATGGCATGGCGTTGCGCGCCGGTGGTGCTGGCTTACCCCGATGGTTTGTGGGCGTCGCCGGATGAGCGCATGATCGCGCCGATGGAGACGCTCGACAAGCAAGGGCTGGTCGAAGCCAGGCTCAGCAGCAGTCCGTTGTCCATTCCTCAGGAAGCACGGCTCAAGCCCGACGTCATCGTGTATCAGGCGCGACTCGACACCGACCACGTGCAAAGTGTCGCCCGTGCCAGAGTCCTGCCGGATGCCTTCGTCGTACTGGATATCAACGATCTGCATCTGGCGGCCAATGATGCGGGCGCCGATGCCTTCGCCTTCTGCCCCGAGCGTCTGCAAACCCTGCAGCAAAGCCTTCAGCAGGCACAGCGGGTCATTGCCTCCACGCAATTGCTGGCCGATATCGCCAGTGAGTTCCACGCCGATGTACGCCTGGTACCATCGCGTCTTCGGATCGACACTTGGGGTCATCTGACTTCACAACGGGGGCGCGGTCACAAGCCGCGGGTCGGTCTGGCCAACGACAACTGGCAAGTGCAAGACCTGCACATGATTCTTCCGGTGGTACAGGCACTGGCCGAAGAAGTGGAGTGGGTCGTCATGGGAGACCATCAGGGCTTGCTGCGCTCTCACGTTGCCCAATGGCATGAATTGCCGGCCGGCGACCAGTATGCGCCTGCGCTGGCCGCACTGGATCTGGATCTGGCACTGCTACCGGCCGTCGACAACCTTTTCAGCGCCTGCAAAAGCAATCTTTCCGCCCTGAAAGTCGGGGCCTGTGGTGTGCCGTTGGTGTGCAGCGACGTTCCGGCGTATGCCGGCGATCTGCAACTCACTCGCGTGCCCAATACCTTGTCTGACTGGCTTGCTGCGATTCGCGCGCATATCTGTGATCTGCCTGCAGCAGGCCTGCTGGGTGACCAGTTGCGTGAACAGGTACTGTGCGACTGGATGCTCGATGACGCGGCCATGCAGGCTTGGCAAGCGGCGTGGCTGCCAAACCGTTGACGTGCGCCTGCTGACCCTGCGTGGGGTGAGTCAGGCACTCGCTTTGCGCGCTGATCAATCGGCACGCCTGGCATGGGCAGTGCGATAGCCGCCCGGGCTTTGTCCGGTCCATTTCTTGAACGCGCGGTGAAACGCGCTGGGCTCCTGAAAGCCTGCCAGCGCGGCAATCTCGACCACGCTGATGTCCGTTTCGCGCAGCTTTTGCTGAGCGATGCCGCGCCGCACCTCGTCCTTGATGCCCTGAAACGCACAGCCTTCACGCTCCAGCCGACGCCTGAACGTAGTGGGGCTGAGCTTCAGTTCGACGGCCATTTCCAGCAGTGTCGGCCAGTGTGCCGAATGGCTGCTGCGCAAGCGCTGGTAGACCTGGGCCGCCAGGCCGCGTTGGTTTCGGAAGCGGATCACTAACCATTGAGGCGCCGTGCGCAGGAACGATTTGAGCGACGGCAGCGATTGCACCACCGGCAAGCGCAGGTAATGACTGGAAAACTCGACCTCGGTGCGGGCCTCACCAAAATTCAGGTTGAATCCCCATAACAGCGAATCGTCACTCAGACGCTCGCGGGTGTGGCGAAACTGCGCCCGATCGATGGTGATGCGCCGACCGCCCAGCCAGCACAGCAGGCTGATCATCAGCAGCAGGAAGGTCTCCTCGCCAAAGCGACGCTTGATCGGCTCACTGGCGTGGTTCTCTACAGCAATGATAGCCCGCTGACCGCGCACGACCAGGCTGCCGCGAAAGTCGCGCAGGAAGAGAGCGAAGTTGGCCAGGCACTGACGCAAGGCCTTTTCCAGGTTGGGCTCCTGAATCAAGCCTCTACAGATCAAGGCAAAGCTGCCAAGCGGCATGCCATGGGAATCCAGAGCAAAAAACTCGTCCTCCAGCTCCTTGATCTGAATCAGCCACAGCGCGGCGAACGCGCTGGCGGGTATGCGCGCTTCGGGGTCATTGAGCAGCGCGATGTCGATTCCGGCGCCCTCGAGCACCGATTGCAGGCGCGAAGGCTGGTGGCGCAGGGCATGCACGACCAATTGGACGAAGTAGATCGACACTGAATCGTTTTCCCGCATGAGCCGCATTTCCTTTTGTCGTTATGAGCCACGACACCGATGGTAAAGAACGCCAGCCGATCTGGACAGTTTCGGCATAGGCCCTTCCCGAATGCCGCTCTAGACTTGCCTGCAAACATCACCTGACCGAAATGCCGTTTTCGGCGCCGCCGCATAATAAATCCAACAGGTTCGAGGAACAGACATGAGCAATTCCGAAGTTTTCGTCGTCAGCGCATTGCGTACCGCCATCGGCGGGTTCGGCGGTTCTCTCAAAGAGGTTTCACCCATTGAGCTGGGCACTCAGGTCAGTCGCGCAGCCTTGGCAAGATCAGGGCTTGCCGCCGAACACATCGGACACGTGGTCATGGGCCATGTGATTCCGACCGAGGTCCGCGATGCGTACCTGTCCCGCGTTATTGCGCTGGAAGCCGGCTTGACCAAGGAAACCCCGGCAATGAACGTCAATCGCCTGTGCGGTTCGGGTCTGCAGGCCATCGTCTCTGCGGCGCAGTCGCTGATGCTGGGCGATGCCAAGGCCGTGCTGGCCGGTGGCACCGAGTCCATGAGCCGTGGCGCCTACATCATGCCGCAGGCCCGCTGGGGCGCGCGCATGGGTAACATGCAGGCCTACGACTACATGCTCGGCGCACTGCATGACCCCTTCGCCAATATCCATATGGGCATCACCGCTGAAAACATCGCCGAGCATTACGGCATCACCCGCGCCGACCAGGACGCTCTGGCCCTGACCAGCCAGCAGCGCGCGGCGCATGCCATCGCTGAAGGGCGCTTTGAAGGGCAGATCGTCCCGGTCGAAATCGCCACCCGCAAAGGCACGGTGACCTTCGCGCAGGACGAACACGTGCGGGGCGACGTGACTGTCGAGCAACTGGAAAAGATGAAGACCGCGTTCAAGAAAGACGGCACGGTTACTGCGGGTAACGCCTCGGGCCTGAACGATGGCGCTGCTGCGCTGGTGATGGCCAACGGCGACATGGTTCGTGAGCATGGCCTCAAGCCGCTGGCGCGTCTGGTGGCCTACGCTCACGCGGGGGTCGAGCCCTCCATGATGGGCTTGGGTCCAATCCCGGCGAGCCGCAAGGTGCTGGAGCGTGCCGGGCTGACAGTGGCCGACCTGGACGTCATTGAGTCCAACGAGGCGTTCGCCGCTCAGGCTTGCGCTGTCGCCCGCGAACTGGGCTTCGATCCGGACAAGGTCAACCCCAACGGCTCCGGCATCTCCCTCGGCCACCCGGTAGGCGCTACGGGTGCGATCATCGCCACCAAAGCCATTCATGAACTGCATCGTATCGGCGGCCGTTACGCGCTGGTGACCATGTGCATCGGCGGCGGCCAAGGCATCGCCGTCATCTTCGAACGCGTGTGAAAAGAGAGGTTGCCATGACCATGCACCACATCGCCGTGATCGGGGCGGGCACCATGGGCAACGGTATCGCGCAGGTGTGCGCGATTGCCGGGTTCGACGTGACCTTGCTGGACATCAATGATGCTGCGTTGGAGCGCGGCCTGGCCACTGTGCGCAAGAATCTCGAACGCCAGGTGAACAAACAGACGCTGACCAGCGAGCTGGCCGAACAGGCGTTGGGACGAATCCGCGGCATCACTGACTACGCGCAATTGAATGATCCGCAACTGGTAATTGAAGCGGCCACCGAAAACCTCGACCTCAAGCTGCGCCTGCTCAAGCAGATTGCTGGCAATGTGGATGCCGATTGCGTGATCGCCTCCAACACTTCGTCGCTGTCGATCACGCAACTGGCGGCCAGCGTCGATCATCCGCAACGCTTCATCGGCCTGCATTTCTTCAACCCTGTTCCGATGATGGGCCTGATCGAAGTGATTCGCGGCCTGCAAACAGCCGATGAGACACACGTCGTGGCGATCAGGCTGGCCGAGCGCTTGAACAAGACCGCCATCACCGCAGGCAATCGTCCAGGTTTCGTGGTCAACCGCATTCTGGTGCCGATGATCAACGAGGCGATTCTGGTGCTACAGGAAGGGCTGGCCACCGCAGAAGATATCGACGATGGCCTGCGCTTGGGCTGCAATCAGCCGATCGGTCCTTTGGCGCTGGCCGACCTGATTGGCCTGGATACACTGCTGGCGATCATCCAAGCGTTTCACGAAGGCTTCAACGACAGCAAATACCGCCCTGCTCCGCTGCTCAAGGAAATGGTCGCAGCGGGGTATCTGGGGCGTAAGTCCGGGCGGGGGTTCTTCGTTTATAACTGAGTCTTTGCACCCATAAAAAACCGCAATCCTTTACGGGGCTGCGGTTTTTTGTTCGAGTCGGCGATCCATCGTCACCGACAATGAACAGTCCCGCATCCTTCACGTAAGTGATGCCGTTGAGGTGGTATTGGTCCTCGTTATCCAAGCGGTCGCTGATGTCTTGTCAATGCTGGCCACCGTCGGCGGTTTCCAGCAGCGCGCCGTAGGCACCGAGGCAATACAGCGTTCGCAGATTTGCAGATGTGGAATCACCGTGAATTTCCAATTCCCTGGTTCACAGTGGACCGAGCGCGGCGAATGACCAGTTCACGCATGCAGCTTCCCCTTCTTTTATGGTTATGGGGTGCTTTTGGCCCGCAGGACTGCTGCAGACGCTTTGGTTTGCGTGCGACGTGGACACCGCAGCGCACTCATCCTATTCTGCTTCGGAAGCTCATGGGGATGCAGGACGCTGGCTTTTCCGCGCGCAAAAACAAAACCCCACCTGCTTGCGCAGACGGGGTTCTGAAATTCAATCTTGACGATGACCTACTCTCACATGGGGAAACCCCACACTACCATCGG
>NZ_SOCT01000004.1 GCF_004364435.1 Pseudomonas sp. LP_7_YM
ATGATCGCTGCCGCCCGTTTGCCGCTGCGCAACGACCCTGCAAAGAGCCAGTTCTTACGTCCAAGAGCCCATGGTCGGATCTGGTTCTCTGCCCAATTATTATCAATGGGTACGGCGCCGTCATCGAGGTAGCGCGACAGCGCTGCCCAGCGTTTCAGGCTGTAATCGAGTGCTCTGCTGATGGCTGATCCTTCGGGTACCAGATCGCGCTGGGCGATCATCCAGGCATGTAGCATGTCCATTACCGGGACGGCCTTTTCTTGCCGTATTCGGCGCCGTAAATCCGGTTCCAGATCGCGGACTTCGCTTTCGATTTCGTACAGCAGCTGGATATAACGCAGGGCTTGCTCCGCAAGCGTGCTTTTATTCGTGGAGTGCAACTCAAAGAACTTACGCCGCGCATGGGCCATGCAGCCGATCTCGGTCACGCCGAGTTCGAAACTGGCTTTGTAACCGCCAAAATCATCACAGACCAACTTGCCCTTCCAGTTTTGAAGGAAGTTGCGAGCATGCTCTCCGGCGCGGCTAGGGCTGAAGTCGTAAACCACCGCTGCCACGTCCGAGAACTGGCTGGTGGCATAGGCCCAAACATAAGAACGGTGGGTTTTCTTCGTTCCCGGCATGAGCATTTGCACAGGTGTCTCATCGGCATGAATAACCTGCTGCCCGAGCACCACGTCGCGCAGAGCATCAACCAGCGGCTGCAACTGAACCCCAGTCACACCCACCCATTGAGCCAGGGTTGAGCGTGGGATCGCCAAGCCCGCTCGACCGAAGATCGATTCCTGACGGTAAAGCGGCAGGTGGTCGGCAAACTTGGCGATCATGACGTGGGCGAGCAGCCCAGCGGTCGGGATGCCCTTGTCGATGACCTGTGCCGGAACCGGAGCTTGGATCAATGTTTCGCAGTCATCGCAGACCCATTTGCCACGGACATGGCGCTCAACAGTAAACACGCCAGGCGCGTAATCAAGCTTCTCGCTGACATCCTCGCCGATGCGCTTGAGTACGCAGCCGCATTGGCAGTGAGTATTGTCCGGTTCGTGATGGATCAATGTGCGTGGAAACTCAGCCGGCAATGCCGTGCGCTTGGGCTTTTGCTTTTTATCGGTCGCCGTTGGTGCTGTTTGCAAGGCTTGAAGCTCTGCTTCAATTGCCGCGATATCGGTGTCGATCAGATCATCGAGCAGGCTGGCCTGCTCGGGATTCATCTGCTCGCTACGCTTGGCAAATTTCAAACGCTTGAGCTGGGCGATTTCGTGGGTCAGTTTCTCGATCAGCGTTTGGTCGCGGCTGATCTTCTTGCCCATGGTCTCAACGGTCTTACCCATCGTCTCAACTTGTTGGTCGAGCGTTTCTACCGTCTTGCCCAGCGTGTCGACCTGGTGGTCGAGCGTCTCGACACGCTGTATCAACTGCGCCGCCAAGGCGCGCAGTTGTTCAGGGGTCAGGTGAGCGAGATCGGGAAGCGAAGTCATGACGCCGATTTTGCCAGAGCAGGCAATTTGCGGCGATAGATCGATAGGCTAATGGCAGTCGTTAAAGCAGTGTGATCGAGCCTCCAGAACCTGCGCGTTGCCATGGCAGACCCAGCACTAATGCCTGAAGTTGCTCAGTATCCAGCTCCATCTCAGAACCGTAGCGAGTACCAGGCCAGTGGAACTTGCCTTGGTTTAACCGGCGCGCCGCCAGCCATATTCCGAAGCCGTCATGCACCAGCACTTTCATGCGATTGGCGCGGCGGTTGGCGAACAGATAAGCACAGTGCGGCTGCGCCGCACCGAACACCGCAATTACCTTGGCCAAGGCTGTTTCAGTGCCTGCGCGCATGTCCATCGGTTCGGTGGCGAGCCAGATGGCGTCGATGCGAATCATCGCAAAAGGTCTCGAAGAAAGGTCGCGCAGGCAGCAGCATTTTCAGTGGGCCAGTTCACTTTGACGGTGCCTCGCGGGTGCTGTATTTCAACGCAAATGTTCGATGATGACGGGTGGGATTTTGCCCCAGCCAGCGAGACGGGTAATGAAATAAATGCAGGTTGCAGCGCTGTGCTTTTCGTAAGCGTCCGAGCTACACCGCCTTGCAACTCAAACCTTGATCCGTTTAAACCACTGATTCACGCGCTCGCGCTCAAATGCTGCTGGATCAAAAACATCGCCATGCCATTCAACCATTGCGTCATGCTCCGGATGATCGGGGTTGGCCATCGCCTCCAGGAAGTCCTCGTAACCAGGCCCGCCACCTACGTCTTCCGGGGGGCACGCATTGGCGCCGTCGATGCAATACGGAACCTGAGGACAGGCAATTGGGGGGAGCGTTTTTTCGACTTTGATACGGTGATGCCAACTGTCACCAAAGTCGTAGAGATAATTGAATGTCCGCTTTCCGCTAAGCGCCTTGATCAGCGTTTTACGAGCTTCCGGGTTTACCGTAGGCCCCCAACCATCAGGGTCGGGCATGCCGTAATTCTCACCGGCAATTTCAAACTCATGCAGATGGCTATCACTCCAGCCCATCACGACCTGGATGACATGATGCAGCTTGCCCAAGGTAATATTTTCAGGCACCGCGAACCGACGCCAGATCGTCGGAGTGATCCACTTCAGCTCAATGTGCAGCAGCAACAGGTCGGGGGTGGGTTTGGGTAAACGGACAGTTTTAACCATGAATCAGGCGGCCTCGCAGTGTTCGGTGTGGTTCAAGGAAATGTTCCAAGGCAGCAACTCGCTCACCCGATTGATCGGGTGCTCGGCAATGTGCTCAAGCACATAGGTTAGATACGCCTGTGGGTTCAACCCGTTTAGCTTGGCCGAACCGACCAGGCTGTAAATCGCAGCCGCTCGTTCTCCGCCAGCATCGGAACCGGCAAACAGGTAGTTTTTGCGGCCCAGCGCGACGGCGCGTAGCGCCCGTTCGGCGGCGTTGTTGTCGATTTCGATTCGGCCGTCATCGCAGTAACGCGTCAACGCCTGCCACCGGTTGAGGGCATAGAGGATTGCACCGGCCAATGTCGATTTTTTCGACAGTTGAGTCAGCGTCTGGTTAAGCCATGCGTGTAGTTGTTCCAGCAGCGGACTTGCTCGGCTTTGCCGAACCGCTTTTCTTTGATCTGGCGGCTGTCCTCGGATCTCGCTCTCGATGGCATACAGGGCCGCAATCCTTTGCAGCGCCTCGCTGGCAAGTGGTGAAGCCTGGTCTTTGTAGACATCGTAAAACTTGCGGCGGGCGTGAGCCCAACAGGCGGCTTCCTGAATGGTGCCTATCGCATACAGCTGAGCAAAGCCGGCGTAGCCGTCAGCTTGCAAAATCCCGCTGAAGCCCTTGAGATGAGCGCGGGGATGTTGCCCCTTGCGATCCGGCGAGTAGGCAAACCATACAGCCGCCGGCGTCGCGTAACCGGCAGGTCGGTCGTCCCGAACGTACGTCCATAGTCGAGCCGTTTTGGTTTTGCCGTTGCCTGGCGCGAGCACGCCAATCGGCGTGTCGTCGGCATGGATTTTATGACCGCTCATCACATGATGCTCAAGGGCGTTGATCAGCGGCCTGAGCAATTGGCTGCTCTGGCCGACCCAGTCGGCCAGAGTTGAGCGCTCCAGCTCCACCCCCTCACGGGCGTAAATCTCGGATTGCCGATACAGCGGCAAATGGTCAACAAATTTGGAGACCAGCACGTGGGCCAATAGCCCAGGGCCTGCAAAGCCTCGGGCTATCGGCCGACTCGGTGCCGGTACCTGAGCGATGTGTTCGCAGCAGCGGCAAACCCACTTGAGGCGAACATGGCGGATCACTTTGAAACGTGCCGGAACGTACTCCAGCACTTCGGACACATCCTCACCCAAATGGCGAAGCTTCCCACCGCAGCCAGTGCATTGAGACTCGGGCTGATGGACGTGAGTTTCGCGAGGTAGGTGTTCAGGTAACGGCTTGCGCCGAGAGACAGGGCGAGGTGGCGGTTCGGGTGGCGGCGTCAGTTCAGTCTGACTGACTTGCAACTCTTCAAGACTCAGTTGGAGCTGATCGATCATCGCGTCCAGTTGCTCGGAGCTGCGACCGAACTGCATACGACGCAGCTTGGCGATCATCATTTTCAAACGCTCAATCTCTGCCCGCTGGGCAGAGACCAGTGCCTTCAATGCTTGAAGATCGTTAGGCAGGGAGTCGGTCGCGAGAGTCATGACCGAATGTTACTTGGGATTTTTTCAGCGTGGCAAGTCAGACCGCGAGGACGGGTGCTGTACGAATTGGCCTGCGCCAATCAATGCCTTCCAAAAGCATCGACAACTGCGCAGCCGTCAGCGACACGCTGCCGCTGGTTGCTTGCGGCCAGATGAAGCGCCCTTGTTCCAGCCGTTTGCAAAACAGGCACAACCCGTCGCCGTCCCACCATAGCAATTTGATCCGGTCACCGCGCCGTCCGCGAAAGGCGAAAATCTGACCGGAGAACGGATCGGCTTCAAGCTGAGTCTGCACCAGTGCGGCTAAACCGTCGAAGCCACGGCGCATGTCCGTGACGCCGGCAGCGATCCAGATGCGGGTTCCAGCGGGAGGAGCAATCATCGCAGTAACTGCTGCAAGATGATTTGCAGGGTATGTGGGTCAGGCGTGCCAGTGATGCGCAGCTTGGCTTTTCCCGCCTCAACAACGATCACGGAATGACACTCTGGCGGTGGCTGAATGACTTGCGGTAAATCCATTGGCGCCTCGATCACCTGGACGGGCAAAAGCGTTGTGCTCTGGCTGACGGCGCCAAATGTTCCTTCCTGATATTGATGCCGCCAGCGAAAGACCAAGTTGGCATTGACGTCATGCTCACGAGCGATCAACGACACGGAGGCGCCAGGCTGGAGGGTGGCCTCGACGACTTGGCGTTTGAACGCCAGCGAGAAGTTGGGGCGGCGGCCGGTTCGACGAACGGGGGCAACTGTATCCAAGATAGTGTCCACTAAAAAATGGTGTCCACTATCTTGGCCAATTTTGGAGGCCCTCAGCAGAGGGTGCTGGCCGGACGGTTACTGCTTTTCTGCGATTGCAGCCGAATCCATTTGTGGACGAGGTTTGCGTTGAGGCTATGGTTGAGTGCGATGCTGGCAATCGAAGCACCGGGCTGGGCACACTCTTGAATGACTTGGGCTTTGAAGGACTTGGAGTAGGAACGGCGCGTTGGCTGCATGAAATACCCGCTTAAAAGGCTAGAGCTGGTGCCCACTTAAATTTAAGTGCACACCATGTCTTGGCTTTGCGGGGCTGGGTAGATGACTTGGCCGGACGCATACGGACGGTTACGTTGAGGCTATGGTTGAGTGCGATGCTGGCAATCGAAGCACCGGGCTGGGCACACTCTTGAATGACTTGGGCTTTGAAGGACTTGGAATAAGAACGGCGTGTTGGCTGCATGAAATACCCGCTTAAAAGGCTAGAACTGGCGTCCACTTAAATTTAGGTGGACACCATGTCTTGGCTTTGCGGGGCTGGGTAGATGACTTGGCCGGACGCATACCGTTGAATAGCACATCCGCATATTGATGTAAGCTCTGCGACGGCTGACTCATCCAGCAGCCGCCGTGGGCACCCTCTGTTCGCTCCCCCTTCCCGATAGCCTCTATAAAAGAGGAGCTCGTGTGAGCCTCCAGGAACGGCTTTACCAGTATTCCTCGCCCCTTAAAACATCCCTGATTCCTCGTCGTAAATTGCATCCGAGCAAGCAGCTTCGAGCACAATCTTCAGCAGCTCCTCTATCGCAGCGGCTTGCGCTGGCGCTCCGCCTGGTGCGAGATCGAACGCACCAACGCTTGGGATCCGATGAGTGCCGGCTCCTCCGAGGGCAGTTGGGTGTCGCACAAAGAAGTTTGGTTTAGGCAGCATACGCTTTCCTCCTACTCCATCGCCCGGAAAGAGCACATAAGCACCGCGAGAGCCAAGAATAGCGTCGCGGTAGGTATGCATCTTGTAGAGGTCTTCCTGCTTATGCACACGGCTGATCTCCGTCCGATAATCGATGGCATCTCCATCGCCCGCGTCCTCATCGCAGTCGAACAGAGTATCCGCCTGCTGACGCTCAAGGCGATATTTTGCATCGAAATGTAGCCAATGAACTGAAGCGCCCTCATTCGAACTAGACGCTCGCACACTGAAATCAGGGTCGAAAGATGCCGTATAGCTGCCGCTCCAATCAGTGCTTGGAGATTTCGATCGCGTGAAGCGTTTGTTATAGAAGAGAGAAACCCGCGCCTTCTTTCCAAGAGCATTCGAGAATTCAAACCGACACTCGCTCCGGCGCCCCTTACGAAGCTCTACGCGCAGCCCATCGTCGGAAACCTTGATGAAATTGCCGCCTTGCCCTTCGGCGCAGAATCCCAGCAGAATTTCGCGCAACATGAAGAAGCACCAGTATTCATAAATCTGATTGACCGGCCGTATGTCACCTGAAAGTCCATCTGCAAGTTCAGTACCTTCATCCCAGGCGAGCGTCATTGCCATGCGAAGTGAGAGGTCGTATTGGAGCAGATCTTTGTAGCCCCGTTTTCGCAGCAGTGTCTGCGAGTTAGCCGGAATTTGCGTCAACGGCCCGACCTCCCGCCACATATCGTGCTGTAAGGCTTCGTCGATTGTTACCGACCAACCTCGGGCTTCGCGCTCAGATGCCTTCCTTCGGCGGGCGGCCATTCCCATTTCCAGCCGTCTAGCGAGAAGACTGCAATGCTCCAAGAATGCCTTGGCATAGCGATTTTCCGGTGTATCGAGGGATTCGAAGCTCTCACGCTGCGGCAGCGACGATGGCGTATAGCCTCGAAAGAGCCGTGCAAGTGGTCCGCCCTGTTTCAGCTCGGAATAATCTATTCCGTCAGCTACAAACTCGGTATCGACCTCCACGATATCTTCGATAGGCGCTATCTCCACTCGTTCGACAAGCCTGCCATGGGGTCGCGCGATAATTTCCTCAATGGAGGCTGGCAGCTTGTCCCTGGACATGACATGACGCAAAAGGAAGTGAAGCGCTGCCTCACTCTTGGCCGGGTCGTCTGTAGCCTGGAATGACAGTGAAACCGGACTGTCGTAAGAAAGAAGAAGCTCTGCGGCCTTGCTGGCCAGGCTGTTGAGCAGTTCCTTGAACTCCTCGAAGTAGTGAAGCTTCCGGCACGCGACCTCCGCCCGAAGCTCACCTCCAAACTCCGGCTCCAAGTCGAGGACTCCGGCATGCGAACGCAAGCGCAATTGCCCAGTCACCACCGTCTTGCCATTCTCCTGGCGCCACCGTCGTGAGGGCTCGGGAACAAAGGCAGACACAAGCCGTGGAGCAAATGGCCAAGTCGGGTTGGCTTTCAACTTTTCAACTGCGTCCTCCAAGGAGTAAGGAGTCGCAACGTCGATAAAATAGTCGGTGTCCTCTCGAAGCTGAAACTTCTCGAAGAGGTGGCCGGCGTCTCTCCAGCACATCGGCGGAACGCCACCTGAAGACAACTCTATTGACCTCATTTCTTCCTCAACTACGAGTAGCCCTGGAACAAAGAGCCCTAGCGGATTTTCGCCGGCTTCTCCTAGAGCAGTCTCAATGTCGATCCAACAGTCTCTTCCCAACTCAAACCGGACACGATGAAGCGGGATCATGCTTATCTCACTTCACAAAGGACACGTAGTTACGAGACAACAGACGGCCATGCATCTCGGTTAACTTCGCGCGACAGAGCTTAAACTCGCTACCCAAAGGAATCACGATGGCTTCCGCCTGCTCGATCCGCGTTGCAGCCTCCGCGCCCAAGGTGTACTTCGCGGGAGGGACGGAGTCGCCATGCGATCCACCTAAAAACTCATGCAATGCCCTTAGGCTATCGCCTAGAGCCGAGCGATTCCCATGGATTTTGGGCAGCACCTTCTGGAACAGAGCCCTATCGAGACCATCCGTCCAGCGCTTCATTGCGTCAGAAGGGATCGCTCCTTTCGCAATCTGAGCCTTGATCCAGACGTAAAGATAGGCATACACCTCCTTGTTGATTCGAAAGGCAAACTCGAACCCAACTGGGGACAACAGTTTGAAACAACCCTCTAGCGTCTGGAGGGTGAGCTGTTTAGCAGCATCTAGATCTACCTGCTCTACACCATGTTTGGCCACAAGCGAGTCGATAATTTTCGAAGGATCAGAGCTACGTCCTTCGCCGGCATCTCGATCATCGATGGCTTCGCGTAAAAGCTGATTCGCTAGCGCTAGATCAATCTCCTCCTCTTGTGGTATGCCCACCATGTACTCGGAAGGCCTCAGTGCCTTTACTTCCAGCACGTGCGCACGATCCAGAACCTTTGGGGAGAACATGTAGGTTGTTTCGTCAATGTTCACCGTACCTAAATAGAACAGATTAGGTGGTAGCCGAAGCGGTTGCTCATTGGCAACCAGCAGCTTTGCCGACTTCGCCTCGGTGCTATCAGGATCTTCCAAATTGAGCAGCTCGCTGATGACTTGCAGTGAGCGGGAATCAATGATCGCTGCATTGTCGCTGTCCTCAACAATCGAGGACGCCTCCATCAACGATAGAAAAGGAGCAAAGTAACGCTCTACGTGCGAAAGGTTCATCTCGTCAAAAAGCAGAAAATGCGGAATGGCAGTCGACGAAGGATTACACGCCCGCAAAATAATGCGGAGAGTGTCTGTGATTTCGTAGCTCTCATTGGTTTCCTTCCCGTCGGCGGTTTGACGAGACTGTCCAAAGGGAGTGCGAAAACCGATTAGGCGCTTTGGTGACGTCCAGTCCGGACCAACAGGAACGAGCTGAAATATGTTTCCATCCACCTGGCCTTCATACATTTCTTGGAGTTGCTCAGCCAATCGCAAAGTTGATCGTGACTTACCGGTGCCTGATGCTCCGGTGAGAATCACAAAGGGCTTCGCAGCCAAAGCAGCAACTAAGTCCAGTGAACACGGCATTCCCACCGGATCAGTAGCAGAGGGCTCTGCTACACCCTCAAGATTGAGATACTCCTCGGGTGCTGCGGGCCGGTCCTGAAGGTCTGAGTCGGAAATGCCCAGAGTCCCAGCCGCATCAAACAGGGTAGTAACCTCTTGTGCCGATAAGTTGTATTCAACCTCGAAATGAGCACGCAGCAGCCCGGCACGTTTGGCAGGGTCCGTTTCCGCCCCCAAAATCGGCTCGATGTCCGTCCTGCGATAGTTCCAAACGGCGACCTCTGGGAGCTTTGGCTTATCCTCGTTCGCCGCTTTCAAAAGCGGCTTCTCAAGGTTGTCTAAGTAGGAGGCTTTAAACCCAACTTTGCGAGGCTTTGTTCCAGAAAACTCTACAATTGTCTGCCAGGGATTGCTGTTGACAGTAGTACCAGGACCATTGGATACGTATTTCCCGGCTCTGAATCCACCCTTGGAGTCGTCGCTCGCAAAGACGTTGAAGACTTGCCTTTGCCCCTTCATGTCAATTTGATCATGAACTGCGGCCAGCTCTGTTAACGCTTTGGAGAACCCTTGCTCTCCCAAAATAAGAGGTGCGCTCATCGCTCCCTTGATTGCGAGCGTACGCTTCAGCAGCAGGAATTCGAGTAACGACCCTTTAGCTCTGGTGTCCTCAAGCGCAGCGATACTCGCCTTAATGCGCTCCGCCGTAAGGTATTTCGACATGCCCCCTCCTGGTTGTTGTGTTACTCAATACCCAACACATGCTCTACCATCGACTGGCAGAACTCTTCCTTAATATCGATGCCTATGGCGCGAAAACCATTTTTGCGAGCGAAAGCAAGGCTTGTTCCACTGCCCCCAAAAGGATCGAGCACGACACCATTAGGGGGAGTAGTCGAGAGAACAGGGATTCTCACAAGCTCCTCTGAAAATCGCGCTTTGTGCTGGTGACTTCTGCGTGCAGGGGGAATTTCCCACGTATCAGCTGGAGGCAGCATACTGCCAGAGCTCGATTTGCGGCCGACCGCATCCTTGTTAAAGAAATACCAACGCGACTTGACCAAATGGAACATGTATTCGTGCGAAATAGAGCACCTATCGCGCACTTGATCAGGAATGGGATTAGGCTTCACCCAAACGTTATCGTTTCGCACAATCCAGTCACGATCTTGCATTGCGATAGCAAAACGATGAGGGATCAAAAGCAATTGCTTGGGTTTGCAAAGACGACCATCACCTGTTCGATCCTGAGGGCGCAGCCCAAAACGACGAGCGCTTTGCTTACTCTCGCCGCTCTTATGCTCTCCCTTGCCACTCCAGTAGGTATCGCCAAGGTTTACCCATAGGCTGCCATTGTCCGCCAGTACGGGCTTGGCTGACTCAAAACAATCCACAAGTTGTTCGATAAACTGTTGTGGATGTTCCTCAAGCCCAATTTGCCCTTTAGCACCATAGTCGCGCTGACCGTAGAAGGGAGGTGAAGTAACCATGCAGTTCACGATCACTCCAGCGGCAGCTAGGTGCTTCATGGCGTCGCGAACGTCCATATTGAAAATCAGGACGTTGTCATCGGCATAGTAGGCCGCCTTACGCAACTCGGTATTCGTAAAAGCATCATGGCTTGTGACCTGAGGTCGTAAAGCTAGATTCGCCTTCGTTATGGGCTTGGCAGCAGACGTAGTTTTGCTGTCGTTTTGCACGGATCTTGAGGGGGGTGTCGCCAAGGTACTCGATTCCCCAGCGTCCTGACTGACTTCCGAAAAAGCATGCCTTTCGTTTTCCACTTCAGATACACCACTCATGCGGAAGCAACAACGTCAGGCCTGATAATCGCGTTGGCGTGACTCTGTGGCATTCTCTGTACATTGATTAGGTGGCAAACGAGCCCCATACGCGCGCTACGCAGCGGATTATCCGCAGCTATCCTAAACGCCCGCTTAGGGGACGGCACCGCCCTCATGCCCCACGTGATGCTCATGGCTTTGTCAAATTCCATACCGCTCCGCAAAATTTCAGCCGCTTGCTGTACGACTTAAAAACGGGCGAGTCTACCATTACGGAGCGAGAGACGGTGACCGGAAATCATCTCTATACAACTGAGCCGACACATGGAAAATCGAGGCCGGCCCCTTACAGCCAACCTGATCGCGCTGACCAAGAATGACGAGGATCATTCCGCTATTTTCGGTGCCGTAAATCAATGCTACACACACCGACTTTAGCGTATCTCATGTTTTAGCTATCCTCGCTTCAATACAGGTGAATACGGTGTAATCAGATCACTAAAAATGGCTCCGAAGAAACCTAGGCTATTGAGAGTCTAGACTTAAAGTCTTCTAGGAAAGCAGTAGCTATTGCTGAATGAGGCGCCTGGGGCAACGAAAAATGTCGCATCTGCTCAAGGATTTTGGTTTGGAGCGCATCAAGACTTTTGACCGCATCGGCAAGCTCGGCACGGTTCAAATCTTCATTCAAGCCCTCGAGCTCCTGGCTAACTGTGCCGATCTTTATTAAAACACTTTCTAAAAACCGAAGTTGCTGCAAAATTTTTGCACGTTCCTGAACCAAATGAACTCGATTTAACCCGTAAACTTGTATGGACACAGCCCCTTTAATACTGACCCCCTCCGTCTCGGCATGTTGAGCAACGAGCGTAGGATCTGTATGAACTAGTGGAGCTACTGGAGAAATGGTGCTGCCTGTAGCTAACGCTGCAGGAAAAACCAAACCTGCCGCACAATCATCTTTCAACCAGTAAACAAGGTGGTCATTAGGATTATCTCGAGTAGGATCAAGTAGTAGCGCACCTTCATTTAAAACCTCAGACCCCTCCGTTAATGCACGATCACCTTCGATAGGAAAACAGTCTTTTTTGCCAGTTTGAGTATGCTTATAAAGCACCTCGAGATTACCGGATATTACCGGACTCATTTGTTTCCGTCGACGATTACAATCAAGACAACTTGGAAGAAGATTGGTCCATTCCGATGCCAGCCACCAATAGCCCTGATGGTCAGGATCTCCTTCGACCCGCCCCTTCGGTCGATAGTGCTCTACATCAACAGGGGCTTGCGCGCCATAGAAAGATTCGCAATATGCGCATTTCTTATAAAAAATCTGCTCTAGCCGTAGCTTTACATCGCTTGCCTTATATGCTAAAAATTTAAACGTTGTACGTTCTGTATCGGGGGGAAGTACAGCATTAAGGTGTGCCCGGACTCGATCGATCTCGGTTTTTTTATTTTTATCAAGCTTATTTAAACCAGCCGGTGCCGGCTTGCTGCCTCGTGAAACAGCTCGCACATTAATATCCTCCAAGAGCGCCAATTATTGCATTGCGGGTCTTCGCTTTAAGCTTGCTAAGCCGATCAGCATCGGCTCCACGCCGATTTTTCAAATAAATAAATACTGCGTCTTGTACCAGCCTCTGCACTTCCGAAGACCCAAGTGGCAGCGCGTCGGCGATTTCATTTTTCAAATTATCAAGGGCAAGATTTTCTGCAATCGTCAGTGACGTACTCTCCGCCTGCCTAGCAAGAAGATCGCCTAGCTTAGCCAGATGGAGCTCAACTGTAGGGGAGTCAGTACTGAACATTGAGAAAAAATCAGACGTCAATAGCTGCTCGACAGTAAGATTTTCTACATTTGGTAAATCCATGAAAGCTTCTACAGTTATGGGTAGCGCTCCAGGAAAGTCAGCGGCATGCCTAACTGTTTTATTGAATACCACGACTTCTTGATCATGCATTCCGCGCAGACAAAGTGGATCATGAGTAGTCGCAATTATCATTGCCTTTGGCAGCACTCGCCGAAGTGCCATCATGATCTGCATTTTCCATCGAGGGTGCAGATGCGCTTCAACTTCATCAATTAAAATCACCGCTTCTATTTCAGAAAAGCTTTTACGCTCAGTATTTTTCTGAAGCTTCAACAAACCAGCTAGTACATCACAAACCATCGCTAACACAGAACGAAAACCAGATGACACAGCTTTTAATGGGGTGCTGACTTCATGATAGCCATCCCCATCTCCTATACGGGTAACAATAAGACACCTATTATTAGGGATGTCTTTTTTTACTACGTCGAAATCCCCTTCCACTAAAAATATTTTTTGTAACGCTCTAATAACCATTGCAAACTGATCATCTTCCAACTCAAGCATCCAAGCTTCAGGATTCGCAAGTAATGCTTCGGATCGAAATAAAGTTGTGACGTGGCCTTTGGGTGTTTTTAAAGGCGAATTTGGTGCATATTGCCTGAAAGCACCGTACGCAAATACTGGAGGCAAGTTCTCCATCACACCGCGCTCAACAAAACGATCGCCAATTACAAGCTCTAGTTCCTCGCCATCCATAAACCGGAGTTTTACGGATGCGTTATCCGACTTTTCTCGACCTTCCCCCCCCATTAACTCAGGATCCAAAATAAAGCTTTCGGGGGAGCGATTAATACTCTGTCGGGTTTTTTCTTCTGAAAGAGCTAAGGCGACCGCCTCTAATATTGAGCTTTTGCCTGCAGCATTCTCACCGAGCACGAGGAGAGCTGCAGCCTCCGCCTCTCTTCCTACGCTTTCATCAGCAGAAATTGCAGGTGGTATATTAACTTCAAGCTTTTCAAGAGTCTTAAAGTCAGTTACCTCTATCGAAATTAGGCGCCGAACTTCACCTTTCGCGGCAGGCCTTCCAACTGTGGCCCGCTCAACCGGGCCACGCACTTCATCAAATGCTAATTCTAGAGCATGTCGACCAAGAGGCATCGCCCAGACTTTATGAATCACGCCCCCTATCTGATCAGGCTTGACCTTATATCTTTGTTCTAGTCGATGACCAACAATACCGAGCACGCGCCTAAGCAGAAGATACCAGCCCCCCCCAAATTCAAGCTTTGGAAAATCTAAACCGTTAGGCTGGATCCCGCGCTTGAGTTCATTTTTTAAAAGCTCCAAATATTCCTCAAAACATCTTGCCCTGGCCTCTAGCAGACTTGAACGGTCCAAATTGAACACCGAGATAGTTTGTGCGCCAGCCACAGTAAACGCCTGAATGCCCCCATCCAGATTGAAGCTTAAATGTCGATAGAAACTAGAGTCCTGGCAGGGATCCAGCAATATTCGTTTATCTTGATGCGGCCAACGCCAAAGCCCATAATTCTCATTCAAAAAGTGCTCTAACTGCTCAATAGTCGGCAGCGCGCCGCGCTGTAAGTCGACTACTGGAAACTGCCGCTTGGCAGATCCTGCACATGCACTACATGCTCCGTATACGTTGCCCCAGTCTGTCCGCAACCATACGTAGTAGAGATGGGAGAACGTGGAGCGCGCCAGAGGTTCTGCTTCAGCAGACGGGCGAAATAGGTGCGCATGCAGCGGAGCTCTGCTCTCGCAAAACGCGCATTTCCCGCGAAAAAGGTTATTTAAAACCGATACCACCTCTTCGCTTGCGGCGCTAAACCTCCGCGAGGGCGGAGTCTTTTGTGATTGGCGCTGGGCGTCCTCTCGCATATACGCAAGGAGCTCTTCTCGTTCCGCTTGAGCTGCGCTTTCACGAAAATGATGGGGTGGCGGAAAAGCTGTACGATCAAAGAACTGCAAAATTACCCCCGAGGTGCGCATTAATTGATAGGCGAGAAAGCTAAGGTTGCTTAAGATACCCGCGTTGCGAGACGATGTGGAAGACCTTTGAGGGAGGGGATTATGAAGCGCCAAGTAGGGAAGCTGGACGCCGTTCCGTCAAAGCGGCTTTTTCTTTCAATTATTGCTGATTACGATCTTAACAAATCCATTTGCGAGCTAGTCGATAACGGGTTTGATGTTTGGACGAGGTCTGGCCGGCAAAATCCGATTAAAATTATGGTTTCGCTAGCAGAGGAGCAAGGCATCATCCGAGTAGAGGATGACGCTGGAGGCTTGCCTTACGATGAGTTGCGCTACATGGTCGGGCCAGGGCAATCAGGCTCATCCCCCACCGATGAGACAATTGGCATATTTGGTGTGGGTACCAAACGAGCAGTGGTCGCTCTGGCGGAAGATATAACCATTCGAACTCGCCATGGCACTGGCAAAGCGTACCAAATCGAATTCGGCGAAGATTGGCTTGAAGACGAAGAATGGGAATTACCATTATTTCAGGTTGACGGAATAGCGCCGAATACAACCCAAGTAGAGCTTCAGAAGCTCCGTATCAAGCTCACGGAAGAAGTGGTTGATAAACTTAGAAGCCACCTACAAGCAACGTACGCCAAACTTCTTTCACGCGAAGACGTAACCCTACTTCTGAACAGTCAAGTCATAGAACCCCGTTTCTTTAACGACTGGTCATATCCGCCAGATTACGAGCCCAGACACTATACAGGTCAGCTAAACACACCAAACAACCGAGTAATTACTGTAGACGTAACCGCTGGATTAAGCAGTGAATCAAGTCCGACTGCTGGTGAATACGGCGTTTACTTTTACTGCAATGAGCGTCTTGTCGCGCCCGCTATGAAAAGCTTTGACGTCGGTTTTACTCAAGGCCAGGCAGGGCTGCCGCACCCTAAAATTGCGTTGACAAAGGTTATCGTCTCACTTAGTGGCGATGCAAGCGAAATGCCATGGAATAGTAGCAAATCAGATATAAGCACGAAACATCACACGTTTATTGCGCTGCACGACTGGTTGGTTACTGTGGTCGCAGACTATGCGAGAATTTCACGTATATGGATGGGGGATTGGCCCGAAAAGGTATTTGCCCATAAAGAAATCAAAATTATTGATGTAGTTATAGACGATTTTCTGACAGCGCGAAGATCCTTTCTACCTAACCCACCTAAGTCTCGCCCACGTCTTGCAGAGCGCGTCGCCATAAAAAATGGGCGGCTTGTAGCACGCAAGCCCTGGATTAAAGGTCTATATGAAGGTGTTGTAGCAGCAACTACTGTAGCTAAGCAACCACTTGAGCAGGCAAATTGGTTCGCCTTCAATATTCTTGAGTTAACTCTAATCTCTGCTCTAAAAACTTATTTGGTGAATGAGTCGAATACGGAAAATTCGGAGTCGGATTTAAAGGCGCTCCTCCACCTAACACCAAAAATATCCGACCTATTAAAACAGCAAATAGCATTACCCAAAGAACTTTGGTTGCAAATTGAGAACATATCCCGTCGCCGAGAAGACTTGATGTACGGTCGTGCCACTCCAACAATAACCGAAAGCGAACTGGAAGATGCAAACGTTCTCGTCCAAACAGTTCTGAAACGATTATTTCGCATCGACTTGGAAGCCTAACATCATAAATCTGATGAAGTCGCCGAGGGCCGATAAGCACCAGGGAAAAAAGCTGTGTCTCTTGGCGTTCTGCCATTTTATCCGTTCATGCACGCTCCTGATGGGGGACAAATGGGGGGACACGGAAAGACAAAATCAAGAAGCCCAATAAAACAGGGCAAATTCCAGAAAATAACGCCGGCCACAAGCCGGGCAGCCTAAAGTCGAATGGATAGAAAAGGAGGGATGGATCGACGCCAACGTTGAAGGGACAGGATCAAGTCCTCCAGATCAGGAGGAACCATATCTGCTCGGCCTATTACGCCTCTAAGCATTGCAACGCGGCTCAGTATTCCAAAGAGTATTCCAACTAAAAAATAAAACCATAAGATTTTATATAAATCAACAGGTTACGCAACGAGTTCAGATTACCCCGGCCCACCAATCAAGCGTTACAAATCAAGCACTTAGCGTTTACCGCAAGTGCTTTTTTTGTGCCTTTTGGGGCTGTTTTGGCTCTGGAATGCCTGCTTAATGACAGCTTTGCCCCCAAAGCGGCACCGATCCCAGGAATCGGATGATCGTTTTAGAACTCAACATATGGATGGGAAATCTCATGGCTGAATGATCCTCACTGGTGGATCAGCAACACAGTTGCGGCTCTCATAGTTTTGATACTTCCCCGGCTATTGCGTGGGTTCAGGAATACCCTCGAAGGTGCGGCATTGAGAACCCATGGCTTTCTTAATCGGTGTTTCCGCGCCCAACCCTACCAGCCATCAGCGGATTTGCATTCAGGCAGCCAAATGGCCGGATTGCCGAGTAAAGATCAGCGGCATCCGTCGGCAGCGGCACGCCGAAGAACTCAAAATTGGCATTGATGATCGGCACGCAGCGGGACTGGATGAAGTCGGCGCCGATCAAATTCGGATGCAGATCATCGACGGTCATCGCCTGGGTGAATCCGTCCCAGATGTTCACGACCGGGACGAACTGTTTGACGTAGCTCAGCACCCAGTCCTTGCACTCGATCGCTTCGGCCAGCGCAGTGCCCGCCAGGGCTTTGGTACCGAACCGTGGCGTGCCAGTACCAACGATCAGGTACTTGTCCGGGGTGTTCTGACATGCGGTGATCGCTTTCATCACGTTCGTTTTGCTGTCGGGCAGTGTCATGCCTGGGGTCGTGCTGTCGTTCGTGCGTGAGAGCAGCAGACACAGATCGGCCCGTGACATTTTAAGGGCGGGACGCGGGTTCAAATCTCCTTGCCCCACCAACAGAGCATTACAAAAAGCACTTGGCGTCCATCGTAAGCTTTTTGTGCTTGGTCTTCTGCCTCAATCCCAGCCGAACCGAAGCTACAGCCCTCCACTCCCCGCATAGCCCCGATCTAGACAGCTTGCTGACGAATTAAGTGAAGATTTTGTTAATGAATGTTTATGTCCCCCGAGCTCCCAGGCCGTTAAAGTGGATCCAATCCAGACGAACCACAGGAGTAATTCAATTTGTTTTCTCATGAAGAGCTAGGGTTTCTGGCGCTGTACGGGATTGTGGCGGTAGGCGTTATTGCGTTGATTGTCCATGCAGCGCATGCCCATTTCGAACGCCGTCAGCGCAGAAAGGAAAATCGCAAATCGGCCAACCCACGGTCGTGATGGAAAACTCGCGTTTTCCACAGGCACCGATCTCCATTCGCGTCGACGGGTGCGCCGTAAGATGACTCATAACAGCGGTGAAGATGCCCTTTCCTACACGGCCTGTTGAGGCTGCCACCGGGCCAGGATAGATACAGTCGAATCTCCTACAACCTCAAATAAAAACACAGGGAAAGCGCTGACGTTTTCCCTGTTCGAGCCGCGTAGGTAATGTGGGCCGCACAGCCCCGAACTGGCCAGGACGCCTACTTAAATGAAGCGTCACTGGAGTGCTCTATGCCTACCCTCAGTTTGTTCGATATGCAGCTCGACCTTGAAGAATCCGCCGCGCACCTGGAGTCTCTTTCAAGGGTGTTCACCGGCCATGCCCTTTACCTAAAAGCCAGTCAGAGCAGTACTCACCGAGAGGATTCGTCGCTGGTCGAAGGTCGTGTGGGTGGCTTGGCGTTGTCCATCAAAGACCTCAAATCCGCCGCATTGAAGATTGCAAAGATCATCTGAGCAAGTTCCGAATCCAGATCCCGACGGCAACGCTTAGCCTGCGGCTGGCCAGATACAGCGCCTTGATTTTAGGCGCCACCATTACCCCGATTCGTTTGAGCATCCTGATCAGATCCCGGATTACCCACAGGCGGGTTCCAGTCCTCTAACTTCTCGCCAGTGCCCTGCTTGGGTTCGGAGGGTGACCGCTCGAGCCCCGAGTCATGTCCCTCGCCAGTGTCAGGCTTGATGCCATCGGGTCTTGCCTGCGGTTCATTGATATCGTTCGTCATGATGACTCTCCCGTTGTGAGCGCAGGACACCTGCGCTTAACAATGGGAAAGCCGGGAGGCAGAACGAGTGCCTGGATCTCGACGGGCGGGCAGAAAAACAAGCCGGCTTCAGAACTTTACCGCTGAGGATATTCACCTGAGCCACAGGAAAGGCCGAAAGCACCGGTAGAAGAACACTCTCAGCACAATCAGCCATTTATAGATGGGCCGCTATCAGCGAGAAATCATGCTCGCCGCTTGTTCGGTGGCTTGCGTTGTACGCGTTGCCAGCTTACGCACTTCATCAGCCACCACGGCGAACCCGCGTCCCGCTTCGCCCGCGCGCGCGGCTTCAATAGCCGCGTTCAGTGCCAACAGGTTTGTCTGGCTGGCGATGCTCTGAATCGTCCCGACAATTTGCGACAGTTGAGCGATGTTGGCTTCCAGCGTGCGCTGATGTTCGCCCTGAACCTCGCGCAACGCCCGCTGCTCGTGTTGCAAATGGATGTCCACCAGTGCGCCGACCACGCGAAGCGGTGCGCCATGAGGATCTCGCCGGGTCTGGCCGCGGGCCCGGAACCAGCGGTACTCGCCGCTTTTCATTCTCAGGCGGTATTCGAGGTCGAAGGGCGTTTTACCCGTACGGTCATTCAGGTGATTGCCAAACGCCGTAAGACTGCGGCCCTTGTCATCCGGATGCAGTCTGGATGCCCAGCTGTCCAGGACATCGGGAAACTCTTCCACCGTTTCAAACCCGAGCAGCCTGCGAAATTGCGGTGACCACCAGAACGGATTTTTCGGGTTCACCGTATCGCCTGCGATCACTTCCATGTCCCACAGGCCGTCCGAAAGCATCTCGCGAGAGAGCTCGAACCGGGTAATGATGATGTCATGCTCGCGGTCGCGTTCCAGCTCATCGTGAATATCCCGCAAGGAGCCGGCCACCCGTACAGGCCTGCCTTGTTCATCACGCAACGTTTCGCCTTGCGCATGGAACCACCGGTAGGAACCGTCTTTCATGGCTATGCGGTTCTTGACCTTGTAGGGGGTTTGGCCCGACTTGTCATTGAGGTGCCGGGCAAAAGCATCCAGCGTGGCTTGTTTGTCCTGCGGATGGAGGCGGTCGGCCCAGCTCGCCAAAACATTGGGGAAATCACGCTCGTCGTTGAAACCTAAAAGACGCCTGAACTGCTGCGACCACCAGAAACGATTCTTCGGGTTTACAGGGTCGCCGGCGACCACCTCCATGTCCCAAAGCCCTTCACTGGAGGCCCTGTTCACAAGGTCGAAGCGCACCTCATAAGCGGAGGCTGAAGTGGCGGACTCTCGCAGCAGCTCACGGGCCGATTCAAGCTCCCGCTCCAGTTCGCTGAAGCGAGACTGAGCGTCCTGATTTGAAGTTTCCAGGCTCTGCCACGCAGCCGTAATGGCTTTGGCCTCTGCACAACCCGCAACATCAGGCTGATGGCCGTGGGTGATCGCGGCTATCAGTTGCTGCAGGGCCTGCCGATCGCGGCGGGGTGATAAAAAAGTCAACACGATGAAATACTCTATAGAAATAATGGGCCTCATCCGTGGCGCCTTGCTATCTGTATCGTCAAGCCGGAGAAAAACTGTACAGATTTTCTCCGTTGTACAACCACGAAATAACGTTTGATGCCGGAGCAGGAGGCGCTGCGTTGATTCTGATTGGGAGTAGCGCAAAGGTCGGAGCGCTGCGAAAAGCGCACCCGTGGCAAGACGTAAACCAGATCGGAGTCGAGAAGCGCAGAAGCCATCGCTGCAGTCCGGATGGATGAAACTGGCACCCCATGGTCCGCACTCACACCAGCTCCTACGGCCCCCGTAAAACCAATGGAAAACGCTTGCCCGTAGCCGCAAGATGGCAAGATGGCAACACATCCTCCTGTTTCAGGCTTGAGGGAGCCGCTATGCCTGCGTGGAATCCTTGTGGAAACCGTATAGGCCGCACGGTATAAATGTGAAAAATCTATTTCCGTGCCATTGAGATTAGTACAGTTCGAAGGTCTGCTGGCCTGGATCGCAAGCTGGTATTTGAATCCCTTCAGTGAAAAAAATTTAACTGTGTTTATCGGGTGCTATCGCAGGCGTCCCTGGTCCTATGTTCATTATGTTGGGAGCCGAGAACTTGCGGGTCTGGCGCGCTTGGGCGTCATTTATGTTGTATCGCTTACAACCTTGTTCAACATTGAACACGCCGGGTTGAAGGGTGGGTGCTCCAAATGGGCGCCAGTCTGCAGGCTGTTCATTTGGTCGAGGCAAACCAGCGGCTTTTATTAACACTATTGTCGAAACAGGACACGCCTGAAACCTCTGGTCTGGCGTAACTGGTCGGCTCGAATCAAACAATTTGTGAAACCAGCGAGGAGCTGGTCATATCTGCCCTGAATGCCCAAAATCTTCAGGACGTTGCGGAGGAAGGTCTGGTCCGGGGCTTCCTCTTAAATCGATGTCAGCGTTGATCGGTCTCGGGAGCCGAGGGGCTGACGATCAACGAGAGGGTCCTCCACGGAAACAGATAATCCGCACCGAATAACTCGCAGCGCTTGGCGTGTGGGAAAGGCAGGAGTGCTTTCTCTGGGGCCTGCCCGGACATGCAACGCGTACACACCATGTGGCTGCCGACTATCGACCAGTTGGAACTCCAGCGGGCTAACCTGATTGACGGAGTTAAGATGTCCATCCGAATGTGCCTGATTTTTATGCGCTCGACGTTAGCGCTCACAAATATGGAGCCTTCGTCGAAATTATTCGTTCAGTCATACCGATGAGGTCACCCATCACGAATTTCCTGTTCATCCAAAGCCTATCAAACCCTGCACATCGCTCATCGCTTGCCTGAACAAACGGCAGTTAAACCCGCGCAAATTTCAAACCGTCGACCTGGAATAACTTGACACGCGCGCGCCCGTCGCAAGCATGACAATTTCCCTTCGTAAGCATTTAGCGCAAAGCGTAAAAAGTGCCTATCTTTGTTTAAGTTCCAGCTCATCTGGCAGATGACATTGGTAATCGGATCGTGCGATACGGTCCTCCTCTGGAGTTTTTATGAACCTGCGATCTCTGCGTATAGCTCCGAGGGCGGCCATCGCTTTCGCTGTCATTACCCTTTTTCTGCTTCTGCTGAGTGCTTTTGCGTTCGAGCAGATCCGCGACCTCAGATTGACCGAGCAGGAACTTGAGAGCGACTGGTTGCCCAGCATCCAAAAGACAGACGACATTCAGATCGCCCTGCTGCATACCCGTCTGGAAGGCATACGTCTGCTCGCGTCCACTGACCCGGATTCAGTTGCAAATGCGGCGAAGGCCATCGAGCAAAATCGCGATCAGCTCAATAGCCTCACCGACTACTATCGAGAGCACCTGATTACCGGGGAACAGGAAAGAAACAGCTTCGATGAAGCTTCCGCCCTGATGAAAAAATATCTGGAAGGGCTGGATCATCTGGTGCTGCTGGCCAAGACGGACAGAGATGCGGCTGTTGCATACGCAAATGGCGAGCAGTCTGAACGCGCACGGGATTACCAGGTCAAGTTGACCGCGCTGCGTAATCTCAATGCCGACGGTGTGACGGCCTCAGGCAAGCACTCTGCAGAGGTCTATAACCACAGCCTGACTGCGATGCTTATCATTGTCGTCCTGTCACTGGCAGTGACCGTGCTGCTCGCCTGGCGACTGACCAGAAGCCTGTCTGCTCCAATCGGCGATTGCCTTGGGCTGGCCGAGGCTATCGCCAGAGGCGAGCTGGACCGCTCTATCGATATACAGGGCAAGGACGAAGCAGCCGGTCTGATGCAGGCGCTCAAGCAAATGCAGGAAAACCTGCGGCAGACGATTCAGGGCATCGTCAATTCGTCCTCGCAACTCACCTCTTCAGCGACACAGATGCACTCGGTCACCGAGAAGGCAGGCGTCACCCAGGACCGGCAGAACGGCCAGATCGACCAGGCCGCCACCGCCGTCACGCAAATGAGCGCAGCTGTCGAAGAGGTTGCGCGCAACGCCACCTCGACCTCCGAATCGGCGCGCCAGTCGAGTGAGGCGGCGAAGGCCGGGAACGGCAAGGTCACCTTGACCCTCACTGCCATGAAGCAGCTCACCGCACAGGTGCAAAGTACCTCCGAGCAGGTGCAAAACGTGGCCAATCAGGCGCAGGACATCGCCGAGGTGGTCAGCGTGATCAGGGCCATTGCCGAGCAAACCAACCTTCTCGCGCTCAACGCCGCCATCGAGGCTGCACGGGCTGGCGAGCAAGGCAGGGGGTTTGCGGTGGTGGCGGATGAAGTCCGCGCCCTGGCCCACCGCACGCAAGAATCGACGAAAAAAATAGAACAGATGATCGCCGCCATTCAATCCGGTACTCAAGGCGCAGTCGACTCGATGCAACTGAGTAGCGTGCAGGCCCATGACACTTACGAGATCGCTCAAGAGGCGGGGCAGGCACTTGAAGAGATCATGAATGCGGTACGCCTGATCGAAGAGCGCAACCTGCAGATTGCCACGGCATCTGAGGAGCAGGCTTATGTCGCAAGGGAAGTCGACCGCAATCTGGTGAGCATCCGCGACCTGTCGGGCGAGACCGAACAAGGCACACGCCAGATATTGCATGCCAGCCAGCAAATGTCCGGCCTGGCAGTCAACCTTGAAGGCATGGTGAAAAAATTCAGACTGTGACATTGGTCGGCGGCTGACGGATGTTGAGTTGGCGATGGTCCTGATCGGCATCGTTCGCAGACCATACTGGCGCTGGGTAGTCAGTTTAGTTGCCGCGGCCCCAGGTTCAGCCCACCACTATTTAAAGACGTCCACGGACGTCTTTTTTTATGTTCTGTTTTTTGCTCAGAAGCGGCAGAGTGAAGTGTTTATGTTCAGCACGTGCCCGCCGAAAGTCAGCTGCTACCTGCGGTGGATCAAGCCGGGGATCACAAAGGCGTGCCAAAGTGGCAAGCTGTCACTGAATGCGAAGTCGTCCACGCCGGGCAGACTTCCTCTCTCCCTGCCCCGCTCGATCCGGGCTGCGCTGCCTTGAGTCAGTGGCGGTGTTCATCACACAAAGAAGGAGATGATGACGATGAAAGCGGCTGTTGTCGGTAAAGATCACAGAGTAGAGGTCGTTGAGAAAACCTTGCGACCGTTGAAGCACGGTGAAGCCTTGCTCCAGATGCAATGCTGCGGCGTTTGCCACACCGACCTGCATGTGAAGAACGGCGATTTCGGTGACAAGACCGGGGTGGTCCTGGGTCATGAAGGCATTGGCGTCGTCAAGGAGGTCGGACCGGGCGTCACCTCCCTCAAGCCAGGTGATCGCGCCAGCGTGGCCTGGTTCTATGAAGGCTGTGGGCACTGTGAGTACTGCAACAGCGGCAATGAAACGCTCTGCCGCACGGTGAAGAACGCCGGTTATACCGTGGACGGCGGCATGGCCGAAGAATGCATCGTCGTTGCCGATTACTCGGTGAAGGTGCCGGACGGGCTGGATTCGGCGGCTGCCAGCAGCGTGACGTGCGCTGGCGTGACGACGTACAAGGCCGTAAAAATTTCCAACATCCGTGCCGGTCAGTGGATCGCCATCTATGGCTTGGGTGGCCTGGGCAATCTTGCGCTGCAATATGCGAAGAACGTGTTCAACGCCAAGGTGATCGCTGTTGACGTCAACGATCAGCAACTGGCCTTCGCTGCCGAGATGGGCGCTGATCTGACCATCAACTCCTTGCATGAAGACGCTGCCAGGTTGATTCAGGAGAAAACCGGCGGTGCGCACGCCGTGGTCGTCACCGCAGTGGCCAAAGCCGCTTTCGACTCTGCCGTGGACGCCCTGCGCGCGGGCGGCAGACTGGTTGCGGTGGGCCTGCCTTCGGAGTCCATGAACCTCAATATTCCGCGACTGGTTCTCGATGGCATCGAAGTGGTTGGCTCGCTGGTCGGCACTCGTCAGGATCTTGTCGAGGCATTTCAGTTTGCCGCCGAGGGGAAGGTGGTGCCCAAGGTGACGCCGCGCAAGATTCACGAGATCAACGACATTTTCGAAGAAATGCAGCACGGCAAAATCAAAGGCCGGATGGTAGTCGAGTTTGCCAGCTGACTGAAAATAGCCTCTGAACGAAGCTCGGCCAGGCAGGGATTCCCCCGCGCCTGGTCGAGTCGTCGGCAGGGTCAGGCGCTGGAATGTCCGGCGCTTGCGTCAATAAACGCCGGATATTCGCGCGGCGACGCCTCATGACACCTCACCAGCTCACCCTGATACCGACTGTCCCGCTCAGAGTTTCCAGCGCTTCGCTGTCCAGGTTCGTGTCGTAATCCACTGCCAGGTACAGGCTCACGCCGCCTGACAATCTGGCCGCCACGCCAACACCCAGGTCGGCGCTGGAGGACTTATGCCCGGTTTTGATTCGGTCAAGCCCGTTGTAGGTAACGGTGTCCCTGCCGGCAAACGTATGCCAGGTATTGGCCCGCAGGTAGGGCTCGATCGGGACGCCATTGGCTGTATATCTGCCTTTGAGCCGGGCGCCGATACGGCTGGTCCAGTAATCCTGAGAGTCGAAGGAGACATCCGAGATGCCGTCGTTTTGCTTATCCAGGTCAACGCTCTGGTGGATGACCTGTGCTTGCGGCTCGACGACCCAGTGCTCCGAGAGGGGTAACGGGTAACCACTTTCCAGCGAGAGCGTAACGGCGCGGCCTTCAGTGTCCAGCTTGACGCCACGGTCAGATCGATTGGTGCCATCGAGGCGGGTGCCCATTGCCACGGCGTCGAGGTACCAGCCCTGGGGCTCTGACAGCGTCCAGTAAGCGCCGTAATGATCCCCTTCAAGCTTCAGATGACCCGCATTGCGATGCTGGAAACCATCGGCAAAACCATCGACATCACCCCGCAAACGGCTCTGGCCGACGAACAAGCCCATACGCTGCAACAGACCAGAATCCATGGTTGAGGCGTAGAGGTCGTGGCCGACCTGATACCCCTGGCTTGAGCCATCGAAGCGCGGGGATACGGTACCCGACCAGCTTTTGCGCATATCACTGCCGTAAATCCGCGCCCAGCCAGCGGGTGTCACGCCGGTTTCGCTCAGTAGACTTTGTTCGCCCTGGCGATCATGGAAAGTGCCCAGTGCCGACAACGCCATCATTTGCGCAGCAGGCACAATGACCGAATAAACCGGCACCTCCAAGCGATAAAGCGGGATGGGATCGGCGCCAGCAGTGGCCTGCGGAACTGCGGGCGTGGTGGCTGCCGGCTGCGGCGAAACGGCAGCTTGCGCCGTCGAGGGGGCGGCCGGAGGATCTGCAGGCGCGACCGGTGTGGACGTCGGCGCCTCGACGGGCGGTTCGTCGGCACTGACCACGGGCGCTATCGCAGCCACCGGGGTGGTGACAGGCGGCGTCACGGTGGCTGGAGAGGCCGGCGCAGCGCCGAGAATGCCCACCGCAGCGACCGACGAGCGCAGATACCAGTTGTTCTCGGTGCCCGCCGTCACACCTCCCTTGAACAGGTAATACTGATAAGCGCCAGCCGACACAGAGCTTTTCAACGCGAAGGCATCACGGGTACTGGTGGCGCCGTTAAGCGCCTGAACGACTTCGATACCGTTGGTCTGGGTCAGTCCACCCAACCCTCCCAGATTGGTCACCGCTAATTGCGTGTTGCCACTGATCGAGCCTTGGGAAACGATCAGTTTGTCACTGGGCGACGCGTCATCCCCCAGCACCGTTTGCACCAGCAACTGACCGCCCTTGCCCACATAGTTGCCGTACACGCTGAGCGTATCGCCAGCGACCGCACTGCCGCTCGCCATATCAATGACCCCGGCGTTGTTGAGCGTGACCAGCCGGTCCGCCTCATAAGGGCGAATTGCACCGTGGCTTGCGGTCAGTGTGCTCGTGTTATCGATGTTGAATTGGCCAGTCGTGCTGGCGCTGTCACCGAGGAAAAAGTTGCCGTTGCCCAGATTGAAACGAGATTGATTGACAAGATTGACGCTCTCCCATCCTACGTAACGCGCCGGATTGGCAGAAGCGGTGTTGCTGAAGGTCAGTGTGTCCACGCCCAGGCCACCATCGACCGACGGGGTCGCGCCGAGCGTACGCTCAGTGAGGTTGGCGAGCAGCGCAGTATCGTCGCCGTCGCCCATCAGCACTGCCGACTTGATCAGCCCGCCGCCGTCCCACGTGAACAGGTCATTGCCTGCGCTGGCACGGATCTCACCGGAAATCACACCGCCGGTTACCGTAATGCTGTCATTGCCACCGCTGACGCTGATATTTCCGCCAATCGTGCCGCCGGATACGATGATGGTGTCACGCCCAAAGCCGGTCACCAGGTTGCCGATGATCTGGCCGTTCGACATGTCGAAAATATTGTTGTCGAGTTTCATGTCCACACGACCGATGGTGCCTCCGCTCATCGTAGCCACGTCGCCGTCTTCGAAAGCCCCGACAATGGTGCCACCGCTCATCAGGAACGTATCACGACCATCCCCTTGCGACAGGGACTTGATCGAACCGCCGGTCATCTCGAAGAAATCGGGCGCCGCCCCCTGATTGACGGCCCCCGTGACGGTTCCCGCAGTAATGCGAACGATATTGGCACCGTCTCCCAGGTTGATCGAACCTGCGATAGTGCCGGAATCCATCAGTAACTGGTCAACGCCCGGACCGAACAGAACATTCCCGTTAATCGTCCCGGTACCCGCTGCGGGGAAGCGCAAACTGTTGTTGCCCGATAAATCGGTAAGAGAGGAACTGCTACCACTGTCGCAGACGTAGCTGTCATTACCTGCACCGGGTGTCAGTGTGCAAGCGGCCTTAATCTCCGTGACTGGCAATAACAACATAGATACGCAAGACATATAGAGAATATTGCTGACGCTCGCCCTTATGGGCTGCTTCATCAAATACTCCGCTGGGCATTGCCCAAAGCTGGATTACTTCCTTTTAATCACCGCTGCCTAATGCGTCAGATGACACCGAGTTGGTACTTCTGTTTGTTGAGCAAAGGATATTGCTTGCGACCTGTCAAGTTTGAGAGCGGAGTACCTCAGTCATTTTGACGCAGGGCCACCTCGTTGTGACAACGTTAACAAGCGCGTAGACTGCGCCAAATCTGGTCATTACCTTCTCATACTCATAATAGTTTGCTGACTGCATTCACCGCCTCGGCTTGAGCCCTGCGCGGCGTTTTTGCTTGTCGGCGTTTGGTGGATGAGCCTGGCGACCCTGACATATTCCTTGAGGCGGACGCGTCCTTCATGAACACCACCGATGCTCGCACTGGTAGTTGGCTCAGCGTGATCGCGCTGGCCCTGGCGGCTTTTATCTTCAACACCACCGAGTTCGCGCCGGTGGGTTTGCTGAGCGCTATCGGCCATAGTTTCGATATGACCACCGCACAGGTCGGCCTGATGTTGACGGTGTATGCGTGGATCGTTTCCCTGACGTCGCTGCCGATGATGCTGATAACGCGCAACATCGAGCGGCGCAAGCTGCTGATGTTCGTGTTCGTGCTGTTCATCATCAGCCATGTGATGTCGAGCCTTGCATCGAGTTTCGGGCTGTTGCTGGTCAGCCGTGTCGGCATCGCGCTGTCACATGCCGTATTTTGGTCGATCACCGCCTCTCTGGCGGTGCGCGTGGCGCCTGCGGGCAAGCAGGTTCAGGCCTTGGGCTTGCTGGCAACAGGCACTTCACTGGCGATGGTGCTGGGGATTCCACTGGGCCGTGTGCTGGGTGAAGCACTGGGCTGGCGTGTGACGTTCCTGGCCATTGCTGGCGCAGCGGGCCTGACCGTGCTGGTATTGATCAAATCGCTGCCACTGCTGCCAAGCCAGAACTCGGGCTCTCTGCGCAGCCTGCCGATCCTGTTCAAGCGCCCCGCGCTGGTTTCGCTGTTCGCCCTGACGGCGCTGGTGGTCACTGCGCAGTTCACCGCCTACAGCTATATCGAACCGTTCGCGCAGCTTGTCGGGAAGATGGACGGCAGCATGGTGACCCTCATCCTGCTGCTGTTCGGCGGCGCGGGAATCCTCGGTTCCGTGATGTTCAGCCGTTACAACAACCGTTATCCGCTGGGCTTTCTGATTACGGCCATCGGGGCGTTGAGTGTGTGTCTGGTGCTGTTGCTGCCGCTCTCCGGCAACGCGCCGTTGATGGCGACACTGAGTATCGTCTGGGGCATGGCGATCATGTGCTTCGGTCTGGTCATGCAGGCCAAGGTTCTGGCCATGGCACCTGACGCCACGGACGTTGCGATGGCGTTGCACTCCGGGATCTACAACATCGGCATCGGCGGCGGTGCGCTGCTGGGCAGTATGGTAATCAGCCAGCTGGGCATTGCCAATATCGGGTTGGTGGGTGGTCTGGTGGCGCTGAGCGGCTTGCTGCTGGCGTGTTTGGCAAGCTACCGCTACGCCGACACCATTCGTGCCTGAATGACTTCGTCACAGGCCGTTAACTCAGGTTGCTGCGAGCCCAGCGCTCGACATCCATCACGTCAATGGCCTGCTGCTTGTTGAACGTCACGTCCCGGTCCCACGCGACGCCCTTCCCCTGTGCAAACACGGCTCGATATTTCTTGATCGAGTCTTCAGGGTCGCCCGCCAGTTGCGCTTCCAGAAACGGCACGCTCCACTCCACACGCTGGAAAGCGCGGCCTGAAACCGCTTCCAGCATGCTCGCCAGTTGTCCGTAGGTCACCGTGTCGCCAGCGATATAAACGACCTGATTGCGAATGCGTGGCTCGGCAAAAACAATGCTGGCGGTCAGCGCCCCGATGTCTTCGGGTGTGGTCACGGTCACCGCCGTTTCCAGGCTGCCGAGCGCATGGACCGTGTCATTCGCTAGATCGACAACACCCAGCACCGGCGCGAACAAAAAGCTGGTGAACATGCCGGTGGAGACGATGACCCACTCCGTTTTGTCCTGTGCTCGCAATAAATCGCGGACATCGAGTTGCTCATCGAACAGATCCTGCGGGCTGCCACGGCCAATCAAGTCGTAATCCACACCGAACTGCCACGGAAAATAGCGCTGTATGCCAGCCTCAAGCGCGGCCTGCGTCAGCTTGAGTTGCGTACCGCGACCAGCGACAAAACCTGCACAACTGATGACAGTGTCGAACGGTGCGAACATCTCGGCCAGTTCGCTGACAGAACATGCAACCAAGTCGCCCGCCAGCATCGCCACACCCAGATTGCGCAGTTGCGCGATGACCCGTCGCTTGTCCGGCGATTGCGATTCGGTGGCCGATGCACGCAGCAGCACTGTGACGTTGGAGTCGGCGCGTGCCGCCAGAGGCGCCAGATGGCGTAATACCGACAGGCCGAGTTCACCGACCCCGAGGACCAGAATCGATTGGGAAACAGTTGAGTGGTTATCAGTGCGCATGGTCAATCCTGTGTTGTATTGCCTGGAACGTGAAGCCATGCTGGCACAGTTGCAAACAGCCCATAAGAAGGCACATCCGTGATACCACGTACTGAAAAACTCGATTACGAAGAGATTCTACGCCGCTCGCAAGCGGCGTGTGATGCCCTGAGCGCAGATGAAGACGGCCTCAAAAGAGAAGTGCTGACCCACGCCGGCAACCGCTGGTCGCTGGGAATCGTGCATGCGCTGGGCGTATCGGGAAGATTGCGCCACGCAGAAATCGGCAGACGGATGGACGGCGTTACCCAACGCATGTTGACCCGCACACTGCGCCTGCTGGAACGCGACGGACTGATCCTGCGACACGACTTCAAGGAAGTCCCGCCGCGAGTCGAATACGAACTCTCAGAACTGGGAATGGGCCTACTGGCGCGGATGATTCCGCTGTGGACCTGGGTGATGGAAAACGCTGACGGCTTTCGCCATTCACGGGCTAAATTCGATGCCCAGCCTAAAGTAGGCATGCCGAAAGCGCGGGTCGAAATGCCTTGATTCACTTCATGCTTATTTCTGGACCGCTTCGTCAGCCAGAACCCAACGTACGTTTGATTCAAAAAAAATGTATTAAAACTGCATTATTTCGAATTTGTATGACCTGCGCTTTCTGACCACACTCAGGGCGTTTCGAGGTCGCCGCACAGCTGACGCAACGGCTTTGCGATGCAGTTCGGCCTTTGATCGACCTTGCACGTGCCCCTTTTGTGCGGGAGTTTGACCTTCACCGGCAAGCTCCCATTTCTCCCTGGATTTTTCTCGTTTGAAAACGCTTGTGCGCAGTTTCATCCCTCATCCCCTGAATACCCGTCCCGCTGAATGGTGCCGTGCCGCGCTGGGCGCATGTTTTGGAATCTTTCTTACTGGATTGCTGAGCCGTGAGCTGTTCGGCATCGACGTCACACTGCATCTGCTCGGCCCCATCGGGGCTTCGGCAGTGTTGCTGTTCGCGGTGTCCGCAGGCCCACTGGCGCAGCCGTGGTCGATCATCGGCAGTTACCTGATCTCGGCGCTGGTTGCGCTGCTGTGCATCCACCTGCTGGGCAATACCATCAGTGCTGCGAGTGTCGCGGTGTGTTCGGCGATCGTGATCATGTGTGTCTGTCGCTGCCTGCATCCACCGGGCGCGGCGGTGGCGATCAGTATCATCACATCTCAAAACACGATTTCCGGGGCAGGACTGCACGTGCTGCTTCCGGTCATGCTCAACGCTTCAGCCCTGTTGATCACGGCGTTGATCTACAACAACCTGACCCAAGTGCGTTACCCCAAACCCCACGCCAGATCCGAAACCGGGTTCCCATCGATTTCAAAGCCTGAACCCGGTGGTTTTCAGGCGCAAGACCTGGCAAAAGCACTGGAGGATGTCGGCACATTCGTCGATATGTCCCACGAAGACCTGGAAACGATCCTGCACAAAACCGAAGAAAACGCCCGGCATCGCAACCGCAGCGATATTGACACCACCAGGATTATCGCCCGCAACATGCAGAGCCTGACGCTTGAGCATTCGGTGGCCGATGCGATGAAGATATTGGCCCGGCAAGGCGGTCAATACCTGCCCGTGCTCGACGCCGATCACAAGGTGATTGGCGTTATCAGCCTGGTGGATTGACCTGTACCCCTTGGGATGCAGGCGAGCCTATAGGAGATGGCGACACGCGTTAAATCAACGGTCCCAGCGCTGCGACCAGTCACCCTTCTCTTTGGCGATTTCACGCAGCAGCGCCAACGCCCGCTGCAGGCCCGAGGATGCGTTCTCCCGCGAATAGATCAGATAGGTCGGGTAGCTGAACTCAGGGGCCAGCGGCACTCGCTCGAAGAGGCCGCGATCCAGGTAGGACTGAACCACTCGTGTTCGAAAGTAACCGGCGCCGCCGTTATCGAGCATGTACTGCAGCGCGAAGGGACCAAGGTTAAAGGCCACAGCCGCCTTGGATTTTTCCGGCATTGCCGCGTCATGTTGCTGACGAAACGCAGGGCCCCAATCGATGTAGATGTAAGGCTCGGGCTTACCGACGACACGCACCAGAATCAGCTTCTCTTCAAGCAGTTCCTCAACCTGAAGCCCCGGCCAATACGTCGGTTGATACACCAGCGCGGCATCCAGCACGCCGCGCTCGATGTCCTTCATCAACGCATCGCCCTCCTTGACCTGTGAATGCAGCGCGTAGTCGGGAATCGAGTGTGTGATCGCGCGTACCCAATGCAACATCAGCGGATTGCACAGGCTCATCTCCGCGCCCACGCGCAGCACGTGGCGATAGCCATCCGGCAGCGGAAGGTCGCGGCGCGCGGCATCCCAGGTTTGCACCAGTTGATTGGCGAACACCACGAACGCCTCACCGTCGCAGGTCAGCCTGGCGCCTGTGCGGTTGCGAATGAACAACTTGCAGTTCAGATGGCCTTCGAGCTTCTGCACGCGGGCGGTGATGGCGGTCTGGGTGACGTGCAGCTTCTGGGCAGCGGCCATCAGGCTGCCCAGACGGACGATTTCGAGAAAGGTACGGGCAAGGTCAATGTCCATCGATGCGGCTCGGCTTCTGGCTTCAGGATCGCGGCGCCATGGTAGCGCAGTGGTATGCCGTCCAGCGGGAAAGCCGGGAAGATTTGCGATTGAGCGGGCGGAGCATCTGGCAGAAATCGGAAATTCACTGTCTCATGCAGCAGGTTCGTGCAGATCATGAACCCCTTCCCTACCCTTCTGCGGAAACGACCATGAAACATGCCCTGTTCACCGGCCTGCTCCTGACTGCACTCGCCCTGCCCTCCGCGGCGTCCGCCAACGACGACAGCAGCCAGTGTCAGATGAATCTGAGCAAAGTCCGCGATGCAAAAGTGGCCAGACCAGACCTCAGTGATGCCGTGAAAAGCGATGTCGACACCACCGTCCACCGCGCCGAATCGGCACTGGCGCGGCATAACGCTGATGGTGCACGGGAGTGCGTTTCATTGACCCAGCAGGCGTTACAGAAAATTCAGGGTAACTGAGTCGCTCGCCAAGAATTGTCAACGAGCAAGAAAAGGATGGTCCATGGATACCTGCAACATGTAGAAGGCACGCTCACCAAACGCGGCGCAAGGATATGGCCGCCGATTCACGCTGTTGATTTACATCAATACGTGCAGGAATGACCTTCGACATACGTGCAATTACTTGCGCATGTACAGAGGCGTGCCGAGCTTTGGCACGCCTCGCCGAAGTTTCGCATTCCATAGGCTTTGTGCCGGGCTTCAGACAAATAACGTCCACAAGGCAAAACCGGCGTACCAGACGATCGCCGCGCGGATAAGCAACTCCCAGAGCACGTCGAGGCTGTTCACGCCCTCGACACCAACAGACGGGGCGGGCACTTCACCCGCCACGCAACCGGCTCTGGCGATCAACGTCGAAGCACTGATGTTCCAGTTCAGCAACTCGCTGAGCATCACCCGACTGACCGCAACGAAGTTACCCACCAGCGCGAAACTCGCCGCCAGCAGGCGCACGGGCACCCAGTCAAAGGCATGGCGCAGTTGGGTCGCGCGCTCGACCAGCTCTGGCGTCTTGCCATGCTCGGAAGCCAGAGCCAGCAGTCGATACGCCAAAGCGGCCACCGGCCCGAGCAAGAAATACCAGAAGATCACGGCGAAGAAGCTCTGATAGACCTGCCACAACAGATACGTCTGGACGCCGCCGAGCAATTGCTCCTCGTTTTCGGCCTGGACCCCCAGATCACGCTCGGCCACCAGCACCGCTGCTTCCCGATCGCCACGTCTGCAAGCATCACGGAACGCGCCAAGATTGGCCTTTACGTTGCCGCGCCCAAGGCTGTAGATCAGCACCAGAAGATGAATCGGCAGCGCCAGCCAGCCATATGCGACGGAGTCAAGAATCACCAGAATCAGCGCCAGCACCAACAGTGGCAGCAACACGGTCAACGTCAGCATCCACCACGGGCGCGTGGCCGTGCGCGGGTTGGACTCAAGCCGCGCGAGCTGATTCAGCCAGGGCGCATCATGCTGCACGCGCTGACGCAGGGCGGAAAACTTCTCGATCCATACGGCCAACAGCAACACCAGAAAACTCATTACCTACTCCTTGATTCAATCCTGCAAAGCCGAACGAAAGCGTGCCCAGTCAAAGCACGGGCCGGGATCGGTCTTGCGCCCCGGCGCAATGTCACTGTGCCCGCAGATTCGCTGTGAGGTGATCGCAGGCCATGTGGACTGCAACTGCCGGGTCAGGGCGATCAACGCTTGGTATTGTGCGTCGGTAAACGGCTGATCATCAGTGCCCTCCAGTTCGATGCCGATGGAGAAGTCATTGCAGGTCTCCCGGCCTTCGAACAGCGAAACGCCGGCATGCCAGGCGCGATCCAGGCAGGAGACGAACTGGGTCAGGACGCCATCACGCTCGATCAGAAAATGCGCGGAAACCCGCAGGTCTGCGATGCCTCCAAAGTAAGGATGCTCCGTGACGTCCAGGCGGTTCTGGAAGAACGCTTGCACTTTGCCCGTCTTGAACTGCGCGGGCGGCAGGCTGATGTTATGGATCACCAGCAGCGAGATTTCCGCATCCGGACGGGCATTGAAATTGGGGGATGGACTAGGGTGCGCGCCGTGGCACCAGCCAGTGGCAGGGTCCAGTTGCATGGAAGATCCTTAAAGCCGAATCGATAGCGGCCAGTATGCCCGCGATGGGAAAGGATGTGGGGCAAATCACTGCACTGCATGACGCGCTGTGGGAGTGAGCAACCGCAACGCCTTATCCTTTGAGCTTGCGCAGATTACCCAAAACCGATTCCAGCGCTCGGTCGAACAGCAACGAATCCTCCAGCACTCGAATCGCTCCGCGACGGAACTCGACGGCAAGTCCCATGCGGGTCTTCTCCAGCACCTTCATCCCGGTACGGTTGACGAATACGTAGCGCCCGCTCGGCTCGACGATTGCCGCGAGTTTGCACCGCAGCTTGTGCTCTTCGTCTTCCTGAATCTCGACCCAACTGCCCAGCCGCAACTTCCCGACCTGCAGCAGACCTTCGTCGTCCTCCGGCAAATGCATCAACGGCTCGCTCTGCACCTGCTCGCCCGGCGCGACCAGCACGATCTCCTCCACCACCGCCATCATCGACGGCCCTTCGCCAGCCACGCTCACTGGCAATTCGACGCTGGCTGGCTCTGCACCAGCTTCCTGCGTGCGCGCAACATGGTTGAACGCTTGCACATGCAAGGCTTCGAGCTGGCTGAAAAATTCGCTGGTGGCAAAGGGGTCGAACGCGGCACTGCTCAGCCCGTCGCGCAGAGACTTGAGCAGCCCTGGCACCAGTTCCAGCAGACGCTGGCGGGCATCCGGTTCTTCGTGCGGCTCGACACTCCAGATCAGTTCGTCCATTGCCTGCAATCCGGCCGTCCACTCGATGGACTGTTCGCCATGCTTGAGGCATGTCAGCAGCAGCACCTTGCTCCAGGCTTCCTGCAACAAGCGCACCACCACCTCGGGCAGGGTCTTGCCGAGCAGACGATCGTTGAGCGCCTGCTGTACGCGTTGCCGCGCAAGTTCCGCCAGCGCCCGGCCTTCTTCGGCATCGCGAGTACGCTGTTCGAGCAATTCGCTGCGACGTCGCTCGTCGCTGGTAAAGGCCAGAAAATCCACCAGCAACTCGGTGAAGATCGCCGGATCATCGACGAAATCATGCAACAGCCGCTGCACGATCTGCTCGATGCGCGTGTACAGCGAGTCCCGCTGGCTATCGTCGCGCCCGCCCCAGCCCAACGCCGCCGAAGCGATCTCGTTGAGCAGACGCCGTGCCGGGTGGCTGCCCCGGCTGAAAAAACTTTTGTCGATGACCGCAACTTTCAGCATCGGAATCTGCAGACGCCCGATCAACGCCCGCAGCGAACCGGGCAAGTTACGGTCGTCGAGAATGAATTCGAAGAGCATCGAGATCAGGTTGATGACGTCTTCATCGATGGTGCCGACGGTGCGGAATTTTCCGCTGCGAGCACTCACACGGGCGATCAGCTGTTCCAGTTGCGCGCGCAGATCGAAGTCATCAGGCGTCTCGGCGCGCGGCACGTATTGCTGCAGGTGAGACAGAAGACGCAGCAGATCCTGACTGGAAATCGGTCGGACTTCGCCTGCGCTGTCCGGTCGCGGCGTCAAGTTGCCCCGCACGTGGGCCAACAACTCCTGCAACGCGGAAAAAACTTCCTGCACGCTTTCATCGAGTTTCTCGGCCACCTGAACCATCGCCGCACTTTCGGCGCGCCGCGTCTCGGAATCGGCGTTCGATCTGGCGGAACGATCGGTAGAACGACGCGACGGCAGAACCTTCAGATCAGGCAGCACACCAGCGGCGATCAGCAACTGGTTGGCGGCCTCATACAGTTGATCGGCATCGGACAGAGCGTAGCGTTCGAAGAGCTTGAGGATGATCAGCTTGACCTTGATTTCGACGCCCAGATTGCGCCCGGCCTGCAAGAAGAAATCGCACAGCAGCGTCGGCCCCAACGGGTTCGTTTCGTCGGTCAGCGGCTGGGGGATCAACTCGTTCAGCCGCGTGGTCAATTGACTCAGCGCCACGCCATCACGACTGACCACCTTGGTCACCATCGAATCGATGGCAACAGTACGCTCCAGATCATCGTTATGGACCAGCGCCAGTTTGTCGAACGACACGGGTTCGGTAAGGATCGGCTCGGCGATTTCATACTGACCGAGGCGCAGAAACGCATCGAAGAATTTGTCCAGAAAATTGCGTTCGATACTCTTACGCTTTAGCCGCAGGTCACGCATGGCTTCAAAAAAGATGTTTTGCTCGGCGTTGTTATGCGCACGATCCGCCATCTCGAACAACGTGTCGTCAGCATTATCGAACAGGGTCTGCAGGCTTTCCTTGAGCTGCTGTGCGGCTTTATCACGCACTTGCAATAAAACGACGGGCAGCCGGGCAGCGACAGGCGAAGACCCCAGCTGATCAGCAGGCATCTTGCTCAAAGGCACCACTTTACCGTCGTTCTGCATCAAGGACCTCTCGTTAAACATCATTTAAACAGCCACTGCGATAGCCACAACACGATCCCAAGCGAACGATAGCTCCACTTGGACAATCTCGAGTTATGTAGTCCTTGAATCACGCAGGCAGAACGTCAGCCTATGACGTCAAATACAAGGCAAAGTATCTTTTAAAACGCTTGCGCTCGCCAGCGGGCACGCCCCTTTAGATAGAATAATAGGTAGCAGAGAGAAACGCGCTGGGATAGACCGCGAAAAACCGGTTCCATCGCAGAAACGGCAAAAAAACCGACAGAGTGCATGGCATCCATTCAGTTGAAGGCTTCCAGGCCCGTGAGTCGGTACAGCTGGCTGCCTTATACTTGCCGCACATAGTTAGTGGAATCCGATATGCCGAATTTAGTCCTAGCTTCGCTCACCGCAGAGATTGAGGCCAACGTACGCCGCGCGTTGCTGGAGGACGTCGGCACAGGCGACCTCACCGCCCAACTTATTCCCGCCACGCGCCTGGCCAGGGCCACCGTCATCTGCCGCGATGATGCGGTGATCGCCGGTACCGCCTGGGTCGACAGGGTTTTTCGCCAGCTGGACCCGCGCGTCGCGGTGCACTGGCAAGTGGTCGATGGCAATCGGGTCAAACCCAACCAAGCCCTGTTCCACCTCGAAGGCCCGGCCCGTTCGCTGCTGACCGGCGAACGCAGCGCCCTGAACTTCCTGCAAATGCTCTCGGGCGTGGCAACCCGCGCTCAGCACTACGCGGATATGGTCGCCGACACTCAGGTCAAACTGCTCGACACCCGCAAAACCCTGCCCGGCCTGCGCATGGCGCAGAAATACGCCGTAACCTGCGGCGGCTGCCACAACCACCGCATCGGCCTGTTCGACGCATTCCTCATCAAGGAAAACCACATTGCAGCCTGTGGCGGCATCGCCGACGCCATCACCGCCGCGCACAAGATCGCCCCGGGCAAGCCGGTGGAAGTCGAAGTGGAAAACCTCAACGAGCTGCAACAAGCCCTCGACGGCGGCGCCGACATCATCATGCTCGACGAACTCAGCCTGGACGACATGCGCCAGGCCGTGCGTCTCACCGCTGGCCGCGCCCGGCTGGAAGCCAGCGGCGGAGTGACCGATGCGACCTTGCGCAGCATTGCCGAGACCGGGGTGGACTACATCTCGATTGGCACGCTGACCAAGGATGTGAAAGCGGTGGATTTGTCGATGCGGTTGAGTATTTGACGTAAATCTCTGTGCGCGTGTGCTTGCCCGACTTGCCTTCCAGTTCGCCACGCGCGGTACAGCCGGTGCAGCGCTCTGGCAGCCGCCACTGACACAATGGCCATCCGCAGCAAGCACCCAAATCGAACAATCCTGGCCGCGTTGTCTGTTTTGGTCGCTCTGCTCAGCAGCAACTGTCGTCTAAGCTGCTCGTTCACCGCGATGGTGTGGGGGCGCACGGGAGAAAAGAGAGATGGCAGATCTGATTTTGCTTCACGGCGGCAACCACGGCTCCTGGTGCTGGGCGCCGCTGCTGGAAGAATTGGCAAAAGAACCCGCGCGGTTTCAGCGCATCATCACCCTCGACATGCCAGGCTGCGGCAGTAAACGTGGTCGCGACAACTCGCAACTAAACCTGGCGACGGTTGTAAAAGAACTCAACGACGGCCTGCGCACGGCAGACGTCAAGCAGAGCATTCTGCTGGGCCACTCAATTGCTGGCGCCCTCGTGCCCATGATGGCGGTCGAGGATCCGTCGCTCTATTCGCAGCTGATCTATCTGGCGACCTCGCTACCTGCCGAAGGGCAGAGCATCATGCAGCTGCTGGGCACCGGTCTGCACGGCGAAGATCCCGAGCATGTTGGTTATCCAATCGATCCACTTGCAAGCACGCCGCAAGCACTCAGCGCCGCCATGTTTGGCCAGGATTTGAGCGAGGTCCAGCTGAGCTGGTTATTGAGCGAAGTGGCACAAGACAGCACGCCGCCGGCAGTCGCTCTGGAACCGGTCACGCGCGCCGGTTACCAAGGCCTGATGCCCGCCACCTACATCCTCACCCAGCGCGACAACATCCTGCCGCCGCTCTGGCAACGTCGCTTTGCCGAACGGGCCGGGGCAGCGCGCATTATTGAAATCGATACGCCACACGAGCCCTTCGTTTCGCATCCCGCGCTACTTGCCGAGGTGCTGCGGAGGTTGAGCTAGGGGTGTTGTTCTCTGTTTTGCGGGCGCGGTGCGAGGCGGTGTTGGGCGTGACCAGATGCCGGGGTGCTCAAACGAGTATGAGTGCTACTCCTACGTTCAACACGCTACCTTCGAAACGAAAAAGCCCGGTCTCGAGGACCGGGCTTTTGGGTGTTGCTGGTGCCGAAAATAGGAATCGAACCTACGACCTTCGCGTTACGAGTGCGCTGCTCTACCGACTGAGCTACTTCGGCGGTCTAGCCAACTTAGACGATTAATTAGCGCTAGCGGTGATACAGCCCTTTGGCTGATAGTCGGCATCTACACTAGTAGTACACGTCCATGTGCCATCAGTAGCACGAGCGAGAGTGATCGTTTTTGTATTGACGACAGGAGGGGCATTTATCAGTGTGCACACCAGCGCAGCGGTAGTAGCACCAACAGAGACAGTGCAGTTGGAAGAGCTTGCTGGAACATTGATATTGGTGCTATCTGGCGTTGCACCTTGGTTAATCTGATCTTCATAACCAGTTTTCAAGGCAGTCAATTCCGCATAACCAGCAGTAACCTTAGCTTTGGCTTGGTACTTGGAATATGCAGGAATGGCGATCGCCGCCAAGATGCCGATAATCGCAACAACGATCATCAGTTCGATCAGTGTGAAACCTTTTTGTGCTTTCATTGTTCGCTCCAAAATCACGAATATAGTGTGAGGCTGTGCCGCTTGATGCATCCTCTATGCCAACTTCTTTATCACATTTGTCTACTCGCCATAGCTTTCTTGACGCTGCCCCTTCCATAGCCAAGCAGAAAGTGACATTTAATGTCACCTCCGGCTCATCCAATTGGCAGCGCAGCCTGACTACGCTATAAACCACACACTGTGTACGTCTGGTGGTTTTATGACTGATGTTGTCCTCACCGGTTTGGCCAAACAACTTGTTGTGGCCAACCTGCTTGATCAAAAAGTAGCCAAGCAAGCCTACCAGCAGGCTCGACGTGACAAAGTTTCGTTGGTCAGCTACCTCGTACAAAACAAGCTGGTTAATAGCCTGGCGTTAGCGGAATTAGCATCCGACCAGTTTGGTCTGGCCTTTCTTGACCTGAGCACGTTAGACAAGGACAGCCAACCAAAAGGATTAGTGAGTGAAAAACTGGTCCGTCAGCACGCCGCACTGCCGTTGTGGCGTCGCGGCAATAAACTGTTCGTGGGTATCTCGGACCCGACCAATCATCAGGCAATTACGGATATACAGTTCAGCACTGGTTTGAATACCGAGGCCATTTTGGTCGAAGACGACAAGCTCAGCGTAGCCATTGACAAAATGTTTGATACCCACGGCGGGCTCAGCGAGATGGCTGATGTCGACCTTAGTCTTGAGATCGAAGCCGTAACCGCGAATAAAGAAGCGACGCTGGATGAGGTCGATTCCGAAGACGCTCCCGTGGTTCGCTTTGTTAACAAAATGCTGATGGATGCCATTCGTCTTGGCTCCTCCGACCTGCACTTCGAACCCTATGAAAAAACCTTTAGGGTTCGACTGCGTACGGACGGCATTCTTCACGAAGTTGCCAAACCGCCGACCCAACTGGCGGGGCGTATTGCTGCGCGGCTGAAGGTCATGGCAGGGCTGGATATCTCTGAGCGACGCAAACCCCAGGACGGCAGGATCAAGCTGCGTATTTCCAAGACGCGTGCGATCGATTTCCGCGTCAATACGCTGCCTACGCTATGGGGCGAAAAAATTGTCATGCGGATCCTTGATCCCGCCAGTGCACAGATGGGTATCGATGCTTTGGGTTATGAGCCTGAACAGAAAGAACTTTACCTGCAGGCGCTACGCCAACCGCAAGGAATGATCCTGGTTACAGGTCCTACCGGCTCCGGGAAAACGGTCTCCCTCTATACCGGTTTGAACATCCTGAATACCGTAGATATCAATATCTCAACCGCCGAAGATCCGGTGGAAATTAACCTCGAAGGCATCAACCAAGTTAACGTCAATCCGCGTCAAGGTATGGATTTCTCTCAGGCACTGAGGGCATTCCTGCGCCAAGACCCGGATGTGATCATGGTGGGTGAAATTCGCGACCTTGAGACGGCTGAGATCGCTATCAAGGCTTCTCAGACCGGGCATATGGTTTTGTCGACATTGCACACCAACAGCGCGGCCGAAACCCTGACCCGGCTGCACCACATGGGCGTAGCGGCTTTCAACATTGCGACAGCAATCAACCTGATCATTGCCCAGCGTCTGGCACGTAAACTTTGCTCCAGCTGCAAGAAGGAAAATGATATTCCTCGCGAAACGCTGATTGCAGAAGGGTTTCCGGCGGAGAAAATCGGCACCTTTAAACTGTACTCACCAATAGGTTGTGATCAGTGCAATGCTGGCTATAAAGGCAGAACCGGAATTTATGAAGTTGTGAAGACCACGCCTGAACTTGAACGCATCATCATGGAGGAAGGCAACTCCATTGAGATTTCCGCGCAGATGCGCAAAGACGGCTTTAATGACCTGCGCACTTCGGGACTTAGGAAAGCCATGCAAGGCGTGACCAGTCTAGAAGAAGTCAACCGGGTGACCAAGGACTAGGTATGGCAACCAAAGCAAAAAAAACCAAGGTGGCCAAACCTGTTGTATACGCTTGGGAAGGTATAGACAAAAAGGGCGCCAAAGTGACCGGCGAATTGCCCGGGCACAATCCTGCCCTGATCAAAGCGCAGTTGCGCAAGCAAGGCATCAACCCGCTCAAGATCCGCAAAAAGTCGGTGTCCATTTTCAGCGCGGGCAAAAAAATCAAGCCGCTGGATATCGCTTTTTTCTCGCGGCAGATGGCGACCATGATGAAGGCAGGGGTCCCACTGCTCCAGTCCTTCGACATCATTAGCGAAGGCTCCGCCAATCCGAACATGCGCAAGCTCGTCGACGACATAAAGCACGAGGTGGCTGCCGGGCACAGCTTCGCAACTGCCCTGCGACAAAAGCCTCAGTATTTTGATGACTTGTTTTGCAATCTGGTCGACGCTGGCGAACAAGCCGGGGCGCTGGAATCCCTCTTGGACAGGGTCGCTACGTACAAGGAAAAAACCGAGTCGCTGAAAGCAAAAATCAAGAAAGCGATGACATATCCAATCGCGGTAGTGATCGTCGCGTTCATTGTGAGCGGTATTTTGCTGATCAAGGTAGTTCCTCAGTTCCAGCAGCTCTTTGCCGGATTTGGTGCAGATTTACCGGCTTTTACTGTCATGGTTATCGGCCTTTCTCAAGTGCTGCAGGATTACTGGCTTATTTTGTTGGTTGCGGTTTTCTTGATAGTTGTGGGGTTCAGGCATGCACGTAAGACGTCCGAAAAGTTCAGAAATGGGCTTGATCGTACGCTGCTTAAACTTCCAATCATCGGGCAATTACTCTATAAGTCAGCCGTTGCTCGATATGCCCGTACATTGGCAACGACGTTCGCTGCAGGGGTGCCTTTGGTGGAGGCTCTGGATTCCGTTTCAGGAGCCACGGGGAACATTGTTTTCAGGAATGCGGTAAATAAGGTAAAGCAGGACGTCTCCACAGGCATGCAGTTGAATTTCTCAATGCGCAGTACGGGCGTCTTTCCGACACTCGCTGTGCAGATGACCGCCATCGGTGAAGAGTCCGGGGCCCTGGACTCCATGCTCGACAAAGTGGCGACGTATTACGAGGAAGAAGTCGACAACATGGTCGACAGCCTCACCAGCCTCATGGAACCTATGATCATGGCGGTACTGGGCGTCATCGTCGGTGGCCTCGTCATCGCCATGTACCTCCCCATCTTCCAGCTCGGAAACGTCGTCTAGCCATGTCCCTCCTCGACCTCCTGGCCAGCTCCCCACTGGCCTTCGTTTTATGCACCCTCGTTTTAGGCCTGCTCGTCGGCAGCTTCCTCAACGTAGTCATCTACCGCCTGCCGAAAATGATGTTCCGGGACTGGAAAATCCAGGCGCGGGAAGTGCTGGAGCTGCCGCCAGAACCGGAAAGCGAAACCTTCAACCTGACGCTCCCCCACTCCCGCTGCCCGCACTGCTCGCACAAAATTCGCCCATGGGAAAACCTGCCAGTCATCAGTTATCTGTTCCTGGGCGGCAAGTGCTCCGGTTGCAAAGCGCCGATCAGCAAGCGCTATCCGCTGGTCGAGCTGGCGTGTGGTGTGTTGTCGGCTTTCGTGGCCTGGCATTTCGGGTTTGGCTGGCAGGCGGGAGCGGTGTTGCTGTTGAGTTGGGGGTTGTTGTCGATGAGCTTGATCGATGCCGACCACCAGCTATTGCCGGATGCGATTGTGTTGCCGTTGTTGTGGCTGGGTTTGATCGTTAACTCGTTCGGTTTGTTTGCCTCGCTGACTGATGCGCTGTGGGGTGCGGTGGCTGGGTATCTGGTGTTGTGGGCGGTGTTTTGGCTGTTCAAGCTGGTCACTGGCAAGGAGGGCATGGGGTATGGCGATTTCAAGTTGCTGGCGATGCTCGGTGCCTGGGGAGGCTGGCAGATTTTGCCGTTGACGATTTTGTTGTCGTCGATTGTCGGTGCGGTGCTGGGCCTGATTCTATTGCGGCTGCGCAATGTCGAGACGAGTACGCCGATACCGTTCGGGCCTTATCTGGCCCTTGCGGGGTGGATCGCATTGCTCTGGGGTGATCAAATAACCACTTCGTATTTGCAGATCGCCGGTTTCAGATGACTTCTTGCGCAACAAAACCCTGGATTCTGGGCCTCACGGGTGGCATCGGCAGTGGCAAGAGCGCGGCAGCGCAATGCTTTGTCGAGTTGGGCGTGCATCTGGTGGACGCCGATAACGCCGCGCGCTGGGTGGTTGAGCCGGGGCGGCCGGCTTTGGCGCAGATTGCCGGGCACTTCGGCGCGCAGGTGCTGCAGGCCGACGGCACGCTGGACCGCGCAGCGCTGCGTGAGCTGATTTTCAAGGATCCGCAACAGCGCACCTGGCTTGAGGGGTTGCTGCATCCGCTGATTCGCGAGGAGATTGGTCAGTACCTGGCGCGTGCAGAATCGCCTTACGCGATTCTGGTGTCGCCGTTATTGCTGGAGACTTCCCAGCATCAGACCGTGCAGCGGGTGCTGGTGATCGATGTGCCTGAAGCGGTGCAGATCGAGCGCACGGTGCTGCGCGACAAGACCAACGAGGAGCAGGTTCGCGCGATTCTCAAGGTGCAGGCCAGTCGTGAAGAGCGTCTGAGCCGCGCCGATGACGTGCTCGTCAATGATCGCGACCCTGCCTGGCTGAAAAGCGAAGTCGAGCGACTGCATCACTTTTATCTAACTTTGCGTGGAGGCCAATGATGAGCCAACCAATGACCGTCGATTGCCCAACCTGTGGAGCGCCTGTGGTGTGGACGGCGGAGAGTAAATTCCGGCCGTTCTGTTCAGACCGTTGCAAACTGATCGACCTCGGCGCCTGGGCGTCGGAAGAACATGCGATTCCAGTAGCGCCAGACGCAGAGGACGAGTTGTTTTCAGGTGAGTTCGATCCGCGGCAGCATTGATGCTCGCCGCCTCCCACAGTCGAGCGCGTAGTACGCCACATCATCTGTAGGCGACGTCGGAGGTTACGACACCAGCGAAGCCGGGGTCATGCCACAGCACCTACCGGTTCCTTGCCAGCCAACACAGCCGCCAGGCTCGCCAGCACCATCTCACCCATCCGCGTGCGGGTCTGGACGGTGGCGCTGGCCCGATGAGGTTGCAGGACCACGCTTTCCAGATCGAACAGCACCGGCGGCACCTTCGGCTCGTCGACGAACACGTCCAGCCCCGCGCCCGCAATGGCGCCCGATTGCAGCGCCGCGATGAGGTCCGGCTCGTTGACCAGGCTCCCACGCGCCACGTTAATCAGATACCCCTCTGCACCCAGCGCTTCCAGCACTTGAGCATTGATGATGCCCTTGGCCTTGTCCGCAGCGGCTGCGACGACCAGCGCATCGCTCTGCCGCGCCAGCGCCAGCAGGTCGCCGACGAAGGTGTACGGCACGTCGCTCATAGGGTTGAGGTCGGTGTAGCTGATCGGGCAACCGAAGGCAGCTGCGCGCGTGGCGACAGCACGCCCTACCCGGCCCAGCCCGACGATACCGACGCGCATGCCGCTGAACTGACGCGCCAGTGGCAACGGCACCAAAGGCGTCGCGGTCCTGGCCCAGGCGCCGGAGCGCACGTAGCGATCACCGGTGCCCAGCCCACGACAGGTCGAAATCAATAAGCCGATGGCAAGGTCGGCGACATCTTCGGTCAGTGCGCCAATGGTGGCGGTGACGCGAATGCCGCGGTCGCGCGCATAGGCCAGATCCACGGCATCGGTGCCCACGCCATTGACCGCGATGACTTCCACGTTCGGCAGCTGCTCCATCACCTGGCGGGTGATGCCGGTGTGACCGCCCGTGATCACGCCACGAATGTTAGCGCCGTGTTCCGCCAGGTAAGCAGCTTTGTCGCTCTGCTGAAAATAGGGCCGCAGGGTGTATAGCTCGTTGAGCCGCGCATTGATTTCAGGAATCAGGATCGGGCTCAGTTGCAGGATTTCAGCTTTCATCAGCGTCTCGCTCGCGTCGAATGTGGAAGATCAACCACGGCCCACGAAAGGCATGTTGGTGGCCATGACGGTCATGTTCAGCACGTTGGCCGAGAGCGGCAGCGCCGAGATGTAGCGCACGGCATCGGCGATGTGTTTGACGTCGATCATCGGTTCGACCGCCATCGAGCCGTTCGCCTGGCGCACGCCCGTGGTCATGCGTACGGACAATTCGGTAAGCGCGTTACCGATGTCTATCTGGCTGCAAGCGATGTTGAACTCGCGGCCGTCCAGCGCCAGGCTTTTGGTCAGCCCGAGCACCGCATGTTTGCTGGCAGTATAAGGGCCGGTGAACGGACGCGGCACGTGGGCGGAAATTGAGCCGTTATTGATGATCCGGCCACCCTGCGGCAACTGCTTGCGCATTAAGCCGAACGCGCCACGGCTGCACAGGAAAACCCCGGTGACGTTGGTGTCGATGACGCTCAGCCACTTCTCGATGGGCAACTCATCCATCGGCACAGCGGGCGCGTTGACGCCTGCGTTGTTGAACACCACGTCGAGTCGGCCGTAGACCTGTTCGATGGTCGCGAACAGCTTGTCGACGCTGGCCGGGTCGCGCACGTCGGTGGACACCGCCAGTGCTTCACCGCCCTGCTCGCGGGCCAGCGAGACCAGTGCTTCCAACGGCTCGATACGACGTCCGGTGACCACGACCTTGTAGCCATCTTCCAGCAGACCCAGTGCAACGGCGCGACCGATGCCGCTGCCTGCGCCGGTGACCAGGGCAATTTTGGAGTTCGATTGTTCAGTCATTGTTGTTCTCCTGTTGCGTGTCTGAATGCGTCAGTTCTGAGTAGGCCGATCAGCGCGACGGCTGCCGACCCGCACGTCGAATTCCCCGATACCGCTGATGCCGCCGTTGATCACATCGCCTGCCTCAAGTGCCGCCACGCCGGGCGGGGTGCCGGTCATGATCAGATCGCCCGCGCGCAGGCTGACGGAATGGGAGAGCTGGCTGATGATCTCGCTGACCGACCATATCTGGCTTTCCAGATCCGAGCGCTGGCGCTCCACGCCATTGACGCTGAGCCAGATTGCGCCCTGTCTCGGATGGCCGACGAGGCTGACCGGCTGAATTGGAGTGATCGGCGCCGAGCCGTCAAACGCCTTGGCCTGTTCCCACGGATTGCCCACCGCCTTGGCCGCCATTTGTAGGTCGCGCCGGGTCAAATCAAGCCCTGCGGCGTAGCCCCACACGTGCCCCAGCGCCTGTTCTTCACTGATCTCGAAGCCGTCCTTGCCGATGGCGATCACCAGTTCGATTTCATGGCAGAACTGCTCGGTCTGGGTCGGAAAAACCAGTTCGCCGCTGGCATCGATGACCGACGTCGCAGGCTTCATGAAAAATGCCGGGACCTCACGTGCGGCATTCAGCGAGTCGCCCCAGGGGTAATTGCGCCCCAGACAAAACACCCGGGCGATGGGGAAACGTGCATCGCTGCCATTGACCGGCAGGCTGCTAATACGCACGGGTTCGAATACAAAGTCGCTCATGGAAATTCCTCGTGGCCGGTGGCCGTTTCATCCAGAGACTACGGGATCGAACTGCCCCAAAGTTGGATAAAACCGTGTTCACGCTGGACTAAAAAACTCAATGTTCAGGGCATAAAAAAGGCGTACTCACGTACGCCCTTGCCCAGTTCGGCAAAAGGTCACACACACATTCGCGAAACTTATTGCGCCTTGAGCTGGATGCGATAAATACGGCCCAGCAGCAGCGAGTAAGACAGGGTGCCGATGCACGCCACACCGCCGATGAACCAGAACGCCCACGCAAAGTTGCCGGTCACGTGGAGGATCTGGCCGATGACAATCGGGGTCACAATGCCGCCGATATTGGCGGCCAGACTGGTGATCCCGCCCGTCAGACCGATCAGTTCTTTGGGCGCAATCTCCGAGACCGCCGCCCAGGATGCCGATGCGATGCCTTGGGCGAAGAAGGCGACAGTCAGCAAAGCGATGCAGACTTCGTTGGAGTCGGTGAAGTTGACCAGCATGATCGACATGCCCAAGGCGGAGCCCACCACTAATGGCAGTTTGCGCGCGAAGGACAGCGACACGCCGCGACGGATCATCCAGTCGGAGATGAACCCCGCCATCAATACGCCCACCGTAGCGCCGATGAACGGCAGCACCGCGAAAATGCCGACTTTGACCATGGTCAGATGCCGCTCTTCAATAAGGTACGTCGGGAACCAGGTCAGGAAGAAATACAGGGCCGAGGTGCTGGCGAACTTGCCGATGCAGATCGCCCAGACCTGACGATATTTCATCAGCTCGGCAATCTGCGTCCATTTGAATGTGTTCCTGTCCTGACTGCTTTTGACCAGCCCACCGCCCGCCTCGATGTAATCCAGTTCTTCCTTGCTGACCTTCTTGCAGTTCAGCGGGTCGCGATACAGGTAAAGCCAGGCGACCCCGAACACAATGCCGACGATGCCAGTGCTGTAGAACACGTGGCGCCAGTCGTAGGTGGTCGCCAGCCACAACAGCAACCCGGTGAACAACGCAGTGCCCAGGTACTGACCGCACACGTAGATGCTGCTGGCCATGCCGCGCTCCCGGGCCGGAAACCAGACCGTCACAGCGCGACTGTTGGCCGGAAACGCAGGGGCCTCCAAGGCGCCAATGGCCAGACGCAAACCAAACAGCGACGAAAAGCCGCCGACCAGTCCCTGGCAAACCGTGACGGCAGACCAGGAGATCAGAGAAGCGCCGTAGGTCAGCCGCGAGCCGAAGCGGTCAGCGATGAACCCGGCAGGCACCAGCGCGAATGCATAGGTCCAGGCAAACGCGGAGAAGATCAGGCCCATCTGAACCTTATCCAAGCCAAGGTCCTTGGCCATGAAGGGGGCAGCGATGGAAATGTTGACCCGGTCCACGTAGTTGATGATTGTGGCGATCAACAACAGCGAGAGCATGAACCAGCGGCGGTGGGACACGGGACGTGCAGGCGCAGCGGCCCTGGGAACAGCCACGGCAGCATCGATCGCCTGAATATCAGGATTGCTCGACATGAAAATTCCTCGTTGTTTTTATTGGAATCGAGTAATGAAGCGCGCTCCTAACTTATCGTACGACCTGCTTTAAACAAGATACGGCTTAGACCGTTTTTGGATTTCACAGATGTGTCTTAAGCATATGTCCAAAAATATCCTGATGGGAACGGCGAAACCGTAAGGCGTCTTGGCGGCTTTAAAATACCGGATTAGAGCATCCCCTGAGGGTATTGGCGCGGGCGGCTTTTTGGACAGCCGGACTGGTAACGAAGTGTAGAAAGGTTTTGAATCATGTCGTAGGACAACTGACAATGTGCGCATAACCCAAGGAAATACCATGACGGACTCTGCCAATCGCGTACCCACCTTCGGCATGCAGCAACGCAGCGAGCGGCCAGATTTCTACATACGCGACAAAACCGAAGGCAAACCGGAAACCGAGCCCCATCGACATGAATATTTCCAGATCCAGATCAACCTGGGTGGCGACACCGTGCAGCACATTGGCGGCGTGGTGCGCGCGTTTCCTCGTAATACGCTGGCGTTCATCCTGCCGCACAGGCTGCACCTGATCCCGCATCCGCCAGAGAGCAATTTCCTGCTGATCAACTTTGCCCAGACCTTCCTGCTACCGCAGCTGCAGTGCGATCCGCTGGACCTGGAGGACGTCGCGATTGCCCTCGCCCCGGAGCTGTCACCCTTCCGCTTTCAGGAGCATCTGGACTTCACGCTCAATGCAGAGAGTTTCGCCGAGATCCAGCGCTTGCTCGATCGCATGCACGCGCTGGACCCGCATCGCCAGTTCGGCACACGTGAAATTCTTAAGGGCTGTCTGCTGCAACTGATCGGCACGATCTGCGAACTCTACGCAGAGCCCATCAAACGGCTGGCCGAGGACAACGCCGCCGAACGCAGCCGTCGTGATGCCCTGGGGCGTATGTCCGAATACGTACGCCAGCACCTCAGTGATCCGGAGCTGAGCCTGAAAAAAGCAGCGTCGGCGGCGTTCCTGTCACCCAATTACCTGACCCACTGGCTGCGCAAGGAAGTCGGCAAGACCTTCAGCGAACTGGTGCTTGAGCGCCGCATGCATCTGGCCCGCACGCTGCTGCTCAACGGCAGCAAACCGGTGGGCGAAATCGCACGCTTGTGCGGATTCGCCGACGAGGCCTACTTCTCCCGCCGCTTCCGCCACGCCCACGGCATGCCTCCCGGACAGTTTCGCAAGCAGCGGGATTTGTAGCCGCAAGCCCCGAAAACACGACCACGCTTGGTCCATACCGTCGCCTACATATTTATTTTCTGGACCCACATTGCCAGCGCTAAGCTTGCCCTTATGGATGACTCCGACTACCTACGTCTGTTGACGATCCAGGCCGAGCAAGCCAATGCGTTTTTGTCCAATGCGCGCAAGTGGGAGCGCGAGCGCTGGGTTTGTCAGCGTTTGCTGCAAGGCTTGAACATTCCCCACCGCACCGACGATTTCCTGCCCGCCGGGCAAGAGCCGCCGGACGTGCTGTTTCGCAATGCGTGTTTTGAGGTGTTCTTCGTGCTCGACGAGGGCCGGCGGCTTAACGATGAGTGGCGCCAAGAGCTGCAACGCCGGCGCAGCGCGTTTTCCCTGAGTCAGCTGGTGCGGCGTGAAGCCAAGCCCAAGCGCATTCCCGCGTCCGAACTGCTGCGCCGCCTGGCGCCGACCTTGCGCAAGAAAGCGCACAACTACCAGGAACGGGGATTGGATCTGGGTGCGCTGGATATCATCGCTTTTGCCAGCCTCAAGCGCGAGGTGCTGGACTTGAACAGCCACTTCCCTCCCCCGACCGAATACCTGCGACAGGGTTGGCGCTCCCTTTCGCTGGTAGGTCCGACCTTCGCCCGCGTGCTGTTCGCACATCCCGACGCGCCGGATTTTCTGCGCACGAACCTGGGACGCAGCGTGGTCTTCGATGTAGGAGTCAGCCTGTGATGGCGCAATTTTCGCGCGAATGATACAAAGCGGCATTGCTCGTTGATCTCGGCTGTAACCAAAGGCCGGAGTCAGTCGTCAACGAGGTTAACGCATCGCTGGCCGTCGTTCGCTGACGTCGGTCAATGTTCATGATGAGGCTCTGTGACCCGCTACCTGAACCCCGACGCCCCAACGCGTGTCGAAGAGTACCTTCGCGCCCTGGCATCAAGTCGAGCACTGGCTTTTTTAGCCATGACCGCTCCTGATGGCAGTGCGCGTCGTGGTGCCGGGGTTGGGCGTGTCGAGCCCTCTACCGGACTGTCTGATGCTATGAGCTGCCTGGCGCTCGCTCGGACAGAGCCATCAAAGAATTCCTTAAGCCTTATGAGATATCCCCATGACTCATCGTATCGTGATCGTCGGCGGAGGCGCCGGTGGTCTGGAGCTGGCTACCCGTCTGGGTAAAACCCTTGGCAAGAAGGGCACGGCCAGCGTTACGCTGGTGGACGCCAATCTGACCCACATCTGGAAACCGCTGCTGCACGAAGTGGCCGCAGGCTCGCTCAACTCTTACGAGGATGAGCTGAACTACGTGGCACAGGCCAAGTGGAATAACTTTCAGTTTCAGTTGGGGCGGATGGCTGGGCTGGACCGCGAGAACAAACAGATTCATCTGGCACAGACGCTGGACGAGAACGGCGATGAGCTGGTTCCGGCACGCAGCCTGGATTATGACTCGCTGGTGATTTCGGTCGGTAGCACCACCAACGACTTCGGCACCAAAGGCGCGGCAGAGCATTGCCTGTTCCTCGATACCCGCAAGCAGGCCGAGCGTTTCCATCAGCAGTTGCTTAACCGCTATCTGCGCGCCCACGCCAGCCAGTCGGCTGCCTCCGAAGAAATCAATATCGCCATCGTTGGCGCAGGCGCGACGGGTGTCGAACTGGCAGCCGAGTTGCACAACGCCGCACAGGAATTGGCAGCCTACGGCTTGGGTCAGATCAAGCCGGAAAACCTGCGCATCACCGTGATCGAAGCCGGGCCCCGGGTGTTGCCCGCCTTGCCGGAGCGCATAGGCGGGCCGGTGCACAAAACGCTGGAGAAACTGGGCGTGACGGTACTGACCCATTCGGCGGTGAGTGAGGTGACCGCCGATGGCCTGGTGACGGCCAGCGGTCAAGTGATTCCGGCAACGTTGAAGGTCTGGGCGGCGGGTATTCGCGCCCCTGCATTCCTGGAAGGGATAGCCGGGCTTGAAACCAACCGTATCAACCAGTTGCAAGTGCGTGCGACCCTGCAAACCACGCGCGATGACAGCATCTTTGCCTTCGGCGACTGCGCGGCCTGCCCGCAAAAAGGCACTGATCGCAACGTCCCGCCTCGCGCTCAGGCTGCGCATCAGCAAGCGTCGATGCTGGTGAAGTCGTTGAAGCTGCGTATCGAAGGTGGCGAGCTGCCGGAGTATCGCTACAAGGATTACGGCTCGCTGATTTCGCTGTCGAAATTCTCGGCGGTGGGCAATCTGATGGGCAATCTGACCGGCAGCGTGATGCTGGAAGGCTGGCTGGCCCGGATGTTCTACATCTCGTTGTACCGAATGCACCAGATGGCGCTGTACGGCATGTTCCGCACGCTGATGCTGATGCTCGGCAGTCGGATCGGGCGTGGGACAGAGCCGCGGATGAAGCTGCACTGATTCAACGATGAAAGAACCCGCCGTGCGCCCTGCGGCGGGTTACATCCCTCAGCGAGCCGTCCAGTCTATGGACGGCCCACCCTCCTGCATTCAACGCCCCGACATTCGGTCGAGCAGCGCACTCTTCTCTTCCAGCACGGCAGCGCGTCTGGCGATCTCGAGCCGGGCCGCGTCAATACGCATACGGCCAGCACTCACCGCCGCAGCGTGGGAGTGGAACAGTGTGTCCGGCGCATACCACTTGCCCTTGGCAGATCGTTCGTTGAGGCCGTCTGCGGTAGGCCCGACCAATTCGACTTCCAGTACAACAAAGCTGCGGGTCAGCACCCAGGCGGTGTAGGGGTAGGCGCGAGCTTTCAAATTCGACCTCATGGCGGTGTCTCTTTGAAGAGGTGTTTCCACCGCACAGAGGCTGGCCTGAGCGGCTTCGGATCATCGACGCGCAGTTGAAAACTGCTGAAAGCGCCGATTGGCTGCCCATGATAACTATCGCTGTATAGATTTTCATATAGCGAAAACACAGAAGCTGCTCGCGCGCCTCCAAGCAAACAGCGTTCCCTCCGGTTTCCGGGGCAAACATACAGAACCTTAAAACTCTCAGGGTGGTAAAAACAGGGAAACGAGGCGCGGCATACTGCGCGAAAAATCCTTAGCAGCGCAGTCTAGACGCCTTCTTGAGGTGTAACGCCAGCCTGCCACTTAGGTACAAAAGTTTGTCGCATTTGTTACAGAAGTGAAAAATCTTGATACATTTTTCACTAAATCGCTGGACGATAGTCCTAACTCTGTGCCAATTTTTCCCCGCTTCATGCACCAAGCGAGTGATTGGATGACCTCGCAAATCGAGGTCATTCGGTCTTTTTTCCACGCAGACAAGGATATGTCTGAATGTCGAAACTTAAACTCAATGCCCTCAGCGTAACGCCACAGGGCCCAAGCTCTGCATACAACCAAATCAACACGTTCAGCCACCAGTACGATCGAGGCGGTAGTTCGATCAACGGAAAACCGTCGTACACGGTGGACAAGGCAGCCGACTACATCTTGCGCGACCATGCCGCGTGGGCAGACGCTAATAAGAGCGGCACCATCGAGTTGACCTATACCTTCCTGACCAGTCGACCGGCCGATTTCGATCGCACCCTGGGCACGTTCAGCGCCTTTTCGGCGCTGCAACAATCCCAGGCCAAGCTGTCGATGCAGTCGTGGGCCGATGTAGCGAAAGTCACCTTCACCCAAGCCAACTCCGGCGGTGACGGGCACCTGACGTTCGGCAACTACAGCGGCGACAACGGCGGTGCGGCATTTGCCTACCTCCCTGATAGCGGCTCGTATGCAGGTCAGTCCTGGTACATGATCAACAACAGCTACCAGGTCAACGCCAACCCTGGCACCAATAACTACGGGCGCCAGACCCTCACCCACGAAATCGGCCATACCCTGGGCCTGTCGCACCCTGGCGATTACAACGCTGGGAACGGCAACCCGACCTACGCCGATGCCACCTACGCCCAAGACACTCGCGGCTACAGCGTGATGAGCTACTGGAGCGAAACCAACACCGGGCAAAACGACAAGGGTGCCTACTCGTCGGCACCCTTGCTCGACGATATTGCCGCCGTACAAAAGCTGTACGGTGCCAATCTCGCAACACGTGCCGGAGACACCACGTACGGGTTCAACTCCACAGCCGATCGTGACTACTACTCGGCGACGTCTTCGTCGTCCAAGCTGGTGTTCGCGGTATGGGACGGCGGTGGCAAGGACACCCTGGACTTCTCCGGGTACTCCAACAACCAGAAAATCAACCTCAACGAGGCTTCGTTTTCGGATGTCGGCGGCTTGGTAGGCAACGTATCCATTGCTAAAGGTGTGGTCATCGAGAACGCCATTGGCGGCTCGGGCAATGACCTGATCATTGGCAACAGCGCAGCCAATGAACTGCGGGGTGGTGCCGGTAACGACATCATCTTCGGTGGTGGCGGTGCCGATAAACTGTGGGGCGGCACGGGCGCGGATACGTTCATATTCGCGGCCAGCAGCGACTCACGGCCGTCGGCCCCGGACCAGATCATGGACTTTGTCAGCGGTCAGGACAAAATCGATCTGTCGGCCATACCGGAGTTTGCGACAAGCCACATCCCGCTGGTGTTCGTCAATGCGTTCAGCGGCACCGCCGGTCAGGCCGTACTGTCCCAAGTCAGCACTGGCAGCACCTTGTCGATTGACCTTACGGGCGACCGTGCGGCCGATTTCGTGGTTAACACCGTAGGCCAGGCCGCCACGACTGACATCGTGGTCTAAGCCTGAGGGGGCGCCGTGCAAGCGCCGCCCCTGCCTGACCCGGAGCAGATCAATGAATTGGAAGACCGCGGCGTGTCTGTTCACGACGCTTTTCACCTTAAGCGGAGCACCTCTGATGGCCAGCAGCCTACGTCTCGCGAGCCCCGCCGAACTGGCCGGGCCCTGGCAGTTTTACGCCAAGGACGATGCGCAAAAACCCTGCGCGTTGATTCTGGAAGAACAGGACGAGCGCCTGGCGGGTGATCTGGCCTGTGCCGGTCACTGGCTCGGCGGTACACCGGCAACCTGGTACCCGACGCCTGATGGCATCGCGCTGGTCGATAACCACGATGAACTCTTGGTGCATATGGGTCGCCAGCGAGAAGGGTTCTACATGGCACAACTTCACGATGGCCGCACCTTTTATCTGCAACGCGAAGCCGTAAGCGCCATCCCACGTTCCTGACTCTTTTTTTCAAGGATGAAACCATGACCCAAGGCCGGCCAAGCCCCCTGCCGCGCGCCCCCATGTGGGCCACGCTAAAGGCCTATAAAGGCATCCTGCTCAGCATCGGCGCCTTCACGGCGCTGATCAACGTGTTAATGCTGGTGCCCTCGGTCTACATGCTGCAGGTGTACGACCGGGTGCTGTCATCGCAAAACGAAACCACGCTGGCGATGCTGACCGTGATGGTTGTCGCCTTTTTCGTGTTCATCGGCCTGATGGAGGCCGTACGCAGCTTTGTGGTGATCCGTATCGGCAGCGATATGGAGCGGCGCCTGAACCTGCAGGTGTACCAGGCGGCTTTCGAACGCAACCTGAGCCAGGGCGAAGGCAATGCCACACAGGCGCTGGCCGATTTGACCCTGGTGCGGCAGTTCGCCACCGGCCCGGCATTGTTCGCCTTCTTCGATGCGCCGTGGTTCCCCATCTACCTGGCGGTGATCTTTCTGTTCAACCCCTGGCTGGGCTTGTTTGCCACGGTGGGTGCCTTGGTACTGATCGCCCTGGCCTGGCTCAATGAAACGCTGACCCGCAAGCCGCTGGCCCAGGCTGGGCACTTTTCCGTGGCGTCGAGCCAGTTGTCCGGCAGCCACCTGAATAATGCTGAAGCGATCCAGGCCATGGGCATGCTGGTGCCGTTGCGCCAGCGCTGGTTCGCCTTGCACAGCCGGTTTCTGGAGCGGCAAAACCGCGCCAGCGACATCGGCGCGCTGATCGGCTCGTTCAGCAAATGCCTGCGTTTGTGCCTGCAATCGCTGGTGCTGGGGCTGGGTGCACTGCTGGTCATCGAGGGCCAGATGAGCGGCGGCATGATGATCGCCGGCTCCATCCTGATGGGCCGTGCGCTGGCCCCGATCGATCAACTGATCGCGGTCTGGAAACAGTGGAGTTCAGCGCGACTGGCATGGCAGCGGCTCGACGCCCTGCTGATCGCCCACCCTGAGCGCCCAACGCCCATGCCCCTACCCGCTCCCACCGGGCATATCAGTGTCGAGCAAATCAGTGCAGCACCACCGGGACGGACCACCGTTACTCTGCAGCAACTGAGTTTTGCCGTGAATGCCGGAGAAACCCTGGGTGTGCTGGGTGCGTCCGGCTCCGGCAAGTCAACGTTGGCCCGGGTGTTGATCGGGGTCTGGCAACCCTTGGCCGGGGTGGTTCGTCTGGATGGTGCAGAGCTGCACCGCTGGGACCGCAACGCGCTGGGCGCCCATGTCGGTTATCTGCCCCAAGACATCGAACTGTTCAGCGGCAGCATCGCCGACAATATCGCACGCTTTACCAGCGCCGATCCGCACCAGGTGGTAACCGCTGCCCGCTTGGCAGGCGTGCACGAAATGATCCTGCGTCTGCCTCAAGGCTATGACACGCAACTGGGCGATGGCGGCTCTGGGCTGTCCGGCGGTCAGAAACAGCGCGTGGCTCTGGCCCGTGCGCTGTACGGCGAGCCGAAACTGGTGGTGCTCGACGAGCCTAACTCTAACCTCGACAGCAACGGCGAAGCCGCATTGGCCGCTGCCATCGCGCAGCTCAAGGCTCGCGGTTGCACGGTGATTCTGATTACCCATCGCTCTGCCGTGCTAAATCAGGCAGACCGCCTGCTGGTACTTAACGACGGACGTCTGCAACTGTTCGGCCCTGCGGGTGATGTATTGAAGGCGCTCTCCGGTGCGCAGTCTGCGCCTGAACGAGCGCAAGGGGTGAGTTTCAGTCGCCAGTTCGGCGCGCAGCAAGGAGGCCAGCGCCATGAATGAACACATCCTTAAACCCGAGCGCAATGCACAGTTTTTCGTCAGCGTGGGCTGGTGGCTGGCCTTGCTCGGTGCCGGGAGCTTTTTCCTCTGGGCTGCACTGGCACCGCTCGACCAGGGCATTGCAGTGCCTGGCACCGTGGTGGTGTCGGGCAAGCGCAAAGCGGTGCAGTCAGTGGACAGCGGCGTGGTCAGTCGCATCATGGTGCGCGAGGGCCAAGTGGTGCATCAGGGCCAGCCGCTGTTCCAGCTTGACCACACGCAGGTCCAGGCCGACGTGCAATCGTTGCGCGCCCAGTACGAACTGGCCCAGGCCAGCATCGCCAGGCTCCAGGCCGAACGCGATAGCAGTGTGCAGGTGCGCTTTCCCGAGGCCCTGTTACAGAAAGCGTCTGCACAGCTGCTCGGCGTGCTGGAAGGCCAGCGGCAGTTGTTCAGCAGTCGTCACCAGGCGTTCCAGCGATCCCAGGCAGGCATCCATGCGACCATCGAGGGTGGCATTGCCCAGCTGGCCGGCATGCGCCAGGCGCGTAACGACCTTCAGGCCCAGGCCGAGTCATTGCGCCAGCAACTGGAAAACCTCCGGCCGCTGGCCGAGCGCGGCTACATCGCCCGCAACCGCTTGATGGACTACGACCGGCAACTGTCTCAGGTGCAACGTGACCTGGCACAGAACACCGGTGACACAGGGCGTGTCGCTCAGCAAATCGAACAATCGCGGCTGAGCCTGCAGCAAGGCGTCGAGGAGTATCAAAAGGAGGTGCGCGGACAACTGGCCGATGCCGAGCTGAAAAGCATCACGCTGAGCCAGCAATTGGCCTCGGCACAATTCAGCCTGACCCACAGCGAAATCAACGCACCGGCCGATGGCATCGCCGTGAACCTCTCGGTGCACACCGAAGGCGCGGTGGTGCATGCCGGTGAGTCACTGCTGGAAATCGTGCCCCAGGGCGAGGGCCTTGAAATCGAAGGTCACCTGCCGGTGCACATGGTCGACAAGGTCGCCGAACAGCTGCCTGTGGATGTGCTCTTCACCGCGTTCAATCAGAGCCGTACGCCACGTGTGAACGCCACGGTGAGCCTGATTTCCGCCGACCAGTTGCTCGACGAGCGCAGTGGCCAGCCGTATTACATCGTGCGCAGCAGCGTCACCGACCAGGCGCTGGCCAAGCTCAAGGGCCTGGTGATCAAGCCGGGCATGCCGGCGCAGATGTTCGTCCGCACGGGCGAGCGCTCTCTTCTCAATTACCTGTTCAAGCCTTTGATGGACCGCGCAGGAATGGCACTGACCGAGGAATAGGATGTTTCGGTACATGAAAATCTGGCTGGCAGCGCTGCTATGGATCAGCGCCAATATGCAGGCCCAGGCAATGGGTTTATTTGATGTTTATGAGCAAGCCTTGCGTAACGACCCGGTGTTCCTTGGCGCCATGAAGGAGCGCGACGCCGGGCTGGAAAATCGCAATATCGGCCGTGCCGGGCTGTTGCCTCACGTGGCCTGGAACTATAACAAGGGCCGCAACGACTCCAGGGCCACGTACAAAAGCGACGAGCGTCCCAACTCCCGCGAGGACCGTCACTACAACAGTTTCGGTTCGACGTTGAGCGTGCAGCAGCCCATTATCGACTACGAAGCCTACGCCAACTACCGCAAGGGTGTGGCGCAGGCCTTGTTTGCCGACCAGGCCTTTCGAGCTAAAAGTCAGGAATTGCTGGTGCGGGTGTTGTCCGCTTACAGCCAGGCGCTGTTCAGTCGCGACCAGATCGAAATTGCCGAGGCAAAGAAGAAAGCGTTCGAGCGGCAGTTCGATCAAAACCGGCAAATGTTCGATCGGGGCGAAGGCACCAATACCGACATCCTGGAAGCAGAATCACGTTACGAACTGGCCGGTGCCGAGGAAATCGAAGCGCAGAATGAACAAGACGCTGCGTTGAGTGAGTTAGGGGCCTTGATCGGCGTACCTGAGGTGCGAATCGACGACCTGGCGCCCCTGCGTACCCCGTTCGGTTTTCTGGCCCTGACGCCAACCACTTATGAGGCGTGGAATGCCATCGCCTTGAGTGAAAACGCCGACCTCGCCTCGCAGCGCCAATTGCTGGAAGTCGCGCACCAAGAGGTGAAACGCAACGTGGCCGGGCATCTGCCCAAGCTCAACGCCTACGCCACTGTACGCAGCATGGAATCCGACAGCGGCAATACCTACAACCAGCGTTACGACACCAACACCATTGGCCTGGAAATCAGCCTGCCGCTGTACGCCGGCGGTGGCGTCAGCGCCTCCAGCCGTCAAGCCAGCCGTAGCCTGGAGCAAGCGGAGTATGACCTTGAGGGCAAAACCCGTGAGACGCTGATCCAGTTGCGTCGCCAATTCAACGCCTGCGCCACGGGCATACAGAAAATCCGCGCTTATGACAAGGCATTGGCGTCAGCGCAGGCATTAGTGGTGTCCACGCAATACAGCATCAAGGGTGGAGAGCGGGTCAACCTGGACGAACTGAATGCGCAACAACAGCTTTACAGCACTCGTCAGGACCTGGCCAAGACTCGATATGAATACTTGATGGCCTGGATCAAGTTGCATTACTACGCAGGTACCTTGACTGGAGAGCAACTGGCGCGGGTCGATGAGGCATTTGGCGCGGGCCGGCCGTACCGCTAAACATCAGTGGCCGTAGTGGGAACGCCCCATCCAGGACGCGATGCAAATGATTCCAGCAGCGGTCGTGGTGGGGCACACACTCGAAGAGACGGCTATGCGCGGTGGAAGCAATCTTGGGGGCGTCGCGTGGGTAGCCCACTGAACAAGGTGGGAACAGGCACGAATTGTCGGCACGCTACCCGCCGCCGCCCCTCGATTCTGTGTTTCGATAGACGAAAAAATGCCCAGACTCAAAGACAACGTCTTCGATCCAGGCATATTCAAAATGGTCGGGGTAAGGGGATTCGAACTCCTGACATCCTGCTCCCAAAGCAGGCGCGCTACCGGACTGCGCTATACCCCGTTTTGAAACTAAAGGCACCTCAACCAGCTGCCTGCGACCTGATGCGAATGGCAACAAGTCTTTAAGATTCGGCTCCAAGGTTGCCCTTGAAGCCAAAAATGGTGGGTCGTGTGGGATTCGAACCTACGACCAATTGGTTAAAAGCCAACTGCTCTACCAACTGAGCTAACGACCCAAAAATGGTCGGGGTAAGGGGATTCGAACTCCTGACATCCTGCTCCCAAAGCAGGCGCGCTACCGGACTGCGCTATACCCCGACGGTATTACCTTCTGAAACTGGCTCCGTGACCAGGACTCGAACCTGGGACCCAATGATTAACAGTCATTTGCTCTACCGACTGAGCTATCACGGAACTGAATGACTTCACAATTTCAGCCTCTTTGACCTGTCTGCATCGCTGCGTTCACGTCTCTGAGGCGCGCTATTCTACATTCCCAGAAATAGCTGTCAACCCTCTAAATTGCTTTTAAGACAATGATTTGCAACTTTTTTTCGAGATAGTGTCCAGACCCCGAAAATCCGGTGCTCGACAGACAATCCCCGGTCTCACAAAAAAGGGCGCTCAGCCTGGAGCGCCCTTCTCTTGCTTTTATATTGCTTCTATATAAAGAAGCACTGGGTCAGGCGAAGGTGATTTCGTCGTTCTCTACAGTGCCCTTGATGCTGGTGCCGGGCATGAAGCCGCCGGACAGAATCAGCTGAGCCAATGGGTTCTCGATCCAGCGCTGGATCGCACGCTTTAGCGGACGCGCGCCATAGACCGGGTCGTAGCCAACGGCAATCAGTTTATCCATAGCCTCAGGCGTCAGCTCAAGGCTCAGGTCACGCTCGGCCAGACGTTGGCGCAGACGGCCCAGCTGGATCTGCGTGATACCGGCAATCTGCTCCCGTGCCAGCGGCTCGAAGATCACCACCTCGTCCACCCGGTTGATGAACTCAGGACGGAAGTGCGTGCTTACTGCATCCATCACCGCTGCACGCTGCGCTTCGCGATCACCCACCAGTTCCTGAATACGGGCAGACCCCAGGTTAGAAGTCATGACGATCACCGTGTTGCGAAAATCCACGGTACGCCCATGGCTGTCGGTCAGTCGGCCGTCTTCGAGCACCTGCAGCAGGATGTTGAAAACGTCCGGATGCGCTTTTTCCACCTCATCCAGCAGGATCACCGAGTACGGCTTACGCCGCACGGCTTCGGTCAGGTAACCGCCCTCTTCGTAGCCAACGTAGCCAGGGGGCGCACCAATCAGGCGAGCGACGGAATGTTTTTCCATGAACTCGGACATGTCGATGCGCACCATGGCCTCTTCGGTATCGAACAGGAACTCGGCCAGCGCCTTGCACAGTTCGGTCTTGCCCACACCGGTGGGGCCGAGAAACATGAACGAACCGCTCGGCCGATTCGGGTCGGACAACCCGGCGCGCGAACGACGTACCGCATTGGCTACAGCCACGACCGCTTCGTTCTGCCCGATCACGCGCTGATGTAACAGGCTTTCCATTTTCAGCAGCTTGTCGCGCTCGCCTTCGAGCATCTTCGACACCGGAATACCGGTCCACTTCGACACGACCTCGGCAATCTCTTCCTCGGTCACTTTGCTGCGCAGCAACTGGTTTTCCGGTTTGCCGTGCTGATCGACCATCTGCAAGCTGCGCTCCAGATCGGGAATGACTCCGTACTGCAATTCAGCCATGCGATTGAGGTCACCGCGACGACGGGCGGCCTCCAGTTCCTGACGTGATTGCTCGATCTTCTGCTGAATCTGCGCGGAACCGGTCACTTCGGCTTTTTCAGAGGTCCAGATTTCTTCAAGATCGGCGTATTCACGCTCCAGGCGCTGGATCTCTTCCTGAAGTTTGTCCAGACGTTTGATCGCAGCCTCGTCGTCCTCTTTCTTCAGCGCCTGGGCTTCGACCTTCAACTGAATCAGACGGCGCTCAAGACGATCAAGCACTTCGGGCTTGGAATCGATTTCCATGCGGATACGGCTGGCTGCTTCGTCGATCAGATCGATGGCCTTGTCCGGCAGTTGACGGTCGGTGATGTAACGATGGCTGAGTTTGGCTGCGGCTATGATTGCGCCGTCAGTGATCGCCACCTTGTGGTGAACCTCGTAGCGCTCCTTGAGGCCACGCAAGATCGCAATGGTGTCTTCTTCACTCGGCTCGTCCACCAGCACTTTCTGGAAGCGCCGCTCAAGCGCCGCATCCTTCTCTATATATTGGCGGTACTCGTTGAGGGTCGTGGCGCCGACGCAGTGCAATTCGCCTCGGGCCAACGCAGGCTTGAGCATGTTGCCTGCATCCATCGAGCCTTCTGCCTTGCCCGCGCCCACCATGGTGTGCAGTTCGTCGATGAACAGGATCACCTGGCCTTCCTGCTTGGAAAGCTCATTGAGCACGGCTTTGAGGCGCTCTTCGAACTCGCCGCGAAACTTCGCGCCGGCGATCAGCGAGCCCATGTCCAGCGACAGCAGCCGCTTGCCGCGCAGACCATCCGGCACTTCGCCATTGATGATGCGTTGCGCCAAACCTTCGGCAATCGCGGTTTTGCCCACCCCAGGCTCACCGATCAGCACCGGGTTGTTTTTGGTACGGCGTTGCAGCACCTGGATGGTCCGGCGAATTTCGTCGTCACGACCGATCACCGGATCAAGCTTGCCCTCTTCGGCACGCTTGGTCAGGTCGACGGTGTACTTGTCCAGCGCCTGACGCGACTCTTCGGCGTTCGGGTCGTTGACCGCATTGCCGCCGCGCAGGTTGCTGACGGCATTCTCCAACGCCTTCTTGCTGACGCCCTGGCCAAGCAGCAACTTGCCCAGCTTGCTGTTTTCGTCCATTGCAGCGAGCAAGACCAGCTCGCTGGAGATGAACTGATCACCCTTCTGTTGCGCCAGACGGTCGGCCTGATTAAGCAGGCGCGCCAGATCCTGCGACATGTTTACGTCGCCAGTCGGGTTCTGAATTTTCGGCAGTTGGTCAAGCTCCTTGCTCAACGCCTTGCGCAGGCTGTTGATGTCGAAGCCGACTTGCAGCAGCAGGGGTTTGATCGAACCACCCTGTTGCTCGAGCAGCGCCTGCATCAGGTGAGCAGGCTCGATGGCCGGATGGTCCAAGCCCACCGCCAGGGATTGGGAGTCTGATAAAGCGAGCTGTAACTTGCTGGTTAAACGGTCAATACGCATTGGTCACCTTCCTAATGGGCAGGCCGGAGCAATGAACACACCTTAATAACGAAAACCTGCCGGATAGCCCTTAGATGTGGCCGATTGCACAGGATTCAAGCGGTGTGGGCCTGACACAGGTCAACGTTAGCTTGCTTAAGGGAATTTGAGGCGGGAAATGAGCTTTAAACGAGCCGCTGGAACCTATGAGTGTGAGTTGCTCACGAACCCAGGCCCAGCCGCAGGATTGGAAAGGATGCACCGCCCTTTTCGTGAGCAGGCTCTCCCCACAGGGTTTGGGCCCGTGCTACTTACTGTCGATCCACACCAGCGAAGCGAACCGTCCGGTGCGTGCGCTGCGGCGATAGGAGAAGAATCGCTCGTCGCTGCAGGTCGACAAACCGCCGCCATACACCGCCGTCAGGCCACGGGCCGCAAGCCGCAGGCGCGCCAACTGGTAGATATCCGCCATGAACTTGCCGGGGTTGGCACTCGCCCGGAATGCTTTGGCCGTCTCGGGATGAGTCGCCATAAAGGCTTCCCGCACCTCTGGGCCGACTTCAAAGGCTTGCGGGCCGATAGCAGGCCCGAGCCAGACGAGAATCTCTGAAGGCGCCTCAATGAAACTCTCGACCGTCGCCTCCAACACACCTGCCGCCAGACCCCGCCAACCGGCATGAGCTGCTGCCACCTGAGTGCCCTGCCGATTGCAGAACAACGCCGGCAGGCAGTCAGCCGTCATGATGGTGCAGGCCACGCCCGGCGTGTTGCTCCAGCTGGCGTCGGCTTGCAGCACCTGCGCAGGTGAGGCTTCAACGACATCGATGCCATGCACCTGTTTCAACCACGCAGGCTTAATCGTCAGGCAGGACGTCAGTATCGATCGATTGTGCGCAACCGCCTGAGGGTCGTCATCGACATGATCGCCCAGATTGAAAGTGTCGAACGGGGCAACACTGATGCCGCCCGCGCGAGTGGTGACACACGCCTTGATCCCGACTGGCGCAGGCCAGTCGGGGATCAGCCAGTCCGCCACGTACTCGCTCATCCGATAAACGCCTCACGATCCTGCTTGAGCAACGACAGCAGCCAGACAAAGTCGTCCGGCAATGGCGATTCCCAGCTCATGCGCTGACCGGTCGTCGGATGGTCCAGCTCCAGAAAACGCGCGTGCAACGCCTGACGCGGGAAATGCTTGAGGGATTCGACCATCGTCACACTGGCTGCTGGCGGGATGCGGAAGCGGCCGCCATAGGCAGGATCTCCGACCAATGGAAAGTTGATGTGCGCCATGTGCACGCGAATCTGGTGAGTCCGACCGGTTTCCAGCTTGACCCGCACATGAGTATGCGAGCGGAAGCGCTCCAGCACACGGTAATGGCTGACCGCAGGCTTGCCGCCTTCCATCACGGCCATGCGCTGACGCTGCTGACCGTGACGACCGATGGGCGCGTTGATCTTGCCGCCTGCGGTAACGACACCGATCACGATGCATTCGTAGATCCGGCTGACGCTGCGATTCTGCAACTGAGTGACCAGTTGGGTCTGCGCCTGGATGGTCTTGGCCACCACCATCAAGCCCGTGGTGTCCTTGTCCAGACGATGCACAATGCCGGCGCGCGGGACATTGATGATGTCCGGCACATGGTGCAGCAAGGCGTTGAGCAGCGTGCCGTCGGCGTGACCTGCGGCGGGATGGACGACCAGACCGGCCGGTTTGTTGATGACCAGGATCTGCTCGTCTTCATAGACGATATCCAGCTCGATGTCCTGGGCGATCCACTCGCCCTGGGCTTCCTGCTCGGCTTTGAGGACCAGTTCGGCGCCGCCATGCACGATGTCACGTGGGCGCAGAACGCCTCCGTCCACAGTCAGGAGGCCGTCTTTGATCCAGGCGGAAAGGCGCGAGCGCGAGTGCTCGGCGAAGAGTTGGGCGGCGACCTGGTCGAGGCGTTGACCGCCCAATTCGGACGGCACCTCTGCGCGAAGTTCAATGATCTCAGACATGCTCAAACTAGGAGGTGGCACTGGCCTTTGGTTTCGGCTGTGCGCTTGTGGTTAAATACGGCGTCTTTTGTCCCGGGGGTTCCACGGGGCGCCCATCATAACAGGACGGTCCTGCGCAAGACAGCAGGCCGTTATAGGGACGCAAGCCGCCATGCAAGTGAAACACCTGCTGCTGATAGCCATCCTCGGACTTACTGTTGCCTGTTCTTCGAAGAAAGAAGTCATCGACGAAAACCTCAGTGAAGTTGAGCTGTACCAGCAGGCGCAGGCCGACCTGGACAACAACAGCTATAACAGCGCAACCGAGAAGCTCAAGGCGCTGGAATCACGCTATCCGTTCGGCCGCTACGCCGACCAGGCCCAGCTGGAGCTGATCTACGCCAACTACAAGAATGGTGAGCCGGAGGCTGCGAAGTCCGCTGCCGAGCGCTTCATTCGTCTGCACCCTCAGCATCCGAACGTCGACTACGCCTACTACCTCAAGGGCCTGACCTCGTTCGACCAGGACGTGGGCATCATTGCGCGCTTCCTGCCGCTGGATCAGACCAAGCGTGATCCGGGTGCCGCCCGTGACTCGTACAACGAGTTTGCCCAGCTGACCAGCCGCTACCCCAACAGCCGCTACGCGCCCGACGCCAAGCAGCGCATGATCTACCTGCGCAACCTGTTGGCGGCCTACGAAATCCACGTGGCCGACTACTACCTGACCCGTCAGGCGTATGTCGCGGCTGTTAACCGCGGTCGTTATGTGGTGGAAAACTTCCAGGAAACCCCATCCGTGGGTGACGGCCTGGCGGTCATGGTCGAAGGCTACCAGCGTCTGCATCTGGACGATCTGGCCGACACCAGCCTGCAGGTGTTGAAAACCAACTACCCGGATCACCCGCAGCTTGCTGATGGCAAGTTCGAATCACGTACGCCCGATCCAGACAACCGCTCGTGGCTGTCGAAAGCGACGCTGGGCCTGATCGAGAGCCGCCCGCCGCTGCCGCCGGGAGAGACTCGCGCCAACCAGGACGTGATCAAGCAATACCAGGACGCCAAGGAAGCCATTCCAGCCGAGCTGCTGCCTGAGAACCAGTCCGCCGAGGAACAGAAAAACCAGGACGACGACGGTACGCCGAAAAGCCGCTCCATCTTCAGCTACATGACCTTCGGCCTGTTCGACTGATTACAGTCACGGTCCGCGCGTCACCCAGAAAGAGGTCCTACGGGACCTCTTTTTCATTTCCGACGTCACTGGACGGTGCGCATCACTGTGCGCCCGCCAGCGCGTTGGCTACACTGCGACATCTTCAATCACTAAGCGGGTAGACATGATTCGCCTGATAATGTGGATCGCCCTGATCGTCGCGGCGATCTGGTTTTTCAAACGCCTGACCAAAGGCCCCGCCCCCAGGTCAAAGCCCGCCACGCCCGAAATCGATGCTGCGCCGATGGTGCGCTGTGTCCAATGCGGCGTTCACCTTCCCCGTGATCGGGCACTGAGTCAGGGTCAGCAGTGGTATTGCACTGAAGCACATCGCTTACTGGGCCCCGCAGCACGTGACCGCTGAGACCATTTTGCTGGCGACACCCCAAGCCCAGCGCATTCTGCGGCTGTATCACCTGTATCGCCTGAGCATCGGCATTCTGCTGGTGTTGCTGATTTCCAGCAGCCTGGACGCCGAGTTGCTGGAGCTGGCGGACATCGAGCTGTTTCGCACCGGGTGCTGGTTGTATCTGGTGTTCAACATTCTGGTAGTTGTGCTGCTGGAGCGGCCGGCTCGACAAGGCCAGCTATTCACCCTGGCCATGGCCGACGCGATCATGCTCTGCGCACTGTTCTACGCGGGCGGGGGCGCACCCAGCGGGATCGGCAACCTGATCGTTGCGTCTGTAGCGATCAGCAATGTGCTGCTGCGCAAACGCATTGGTCTATTGATTGCCGCCATTTCGGCCATCGGCATCATCTACCTGACGTTCTACATCAGTTACCACAAGCCCGCTGCCGCCAGTCATCTCGTCCAGGCCGGCTCCCTCGGCGCGTTGTGTTTCGCTGCTGCGCTGCTCGTTCAGGCACTGGCCCGACGCCTGCAGCTCAGCGAAGACATCGCTGAACAGCGCGCCGTCGATGTCGACAATCTTGAGGCGCTCAACGCGCTGATCCTGCAACGCATGCGCACCGCTATCCTGGTACTGGACGCCGACCATAAGGTGCTGCTTGCCAACCAAAGCGCGCTGACGCTGCTGGGACAGGAGCGGTTGCTCGGAGAGGCCATTGACCTTTATTCGCCGCAACTGGTGGAGCGGCTGAGGCAATGGCAACTCAACTCCTCGATGACGCCGCGCAGCATGACCGCCTCCGCCATCGGCCCTGTGCTGCGTCCGGGCTTCATTGCGCTGAACCGCGGTCTGGACCGGCACACACTGGTGTTCCTCGATGACCTTTCACAGATATCCCAGCAGGCCCAGCAACTCAAACTCGCCGCGCTGGGCCGGCTGACGGCAGGCATCGCCCACGAGATCCGCAACCCGTTGGGCGCAATCAGCCATGCCGCTCAGTTGCTGCAGGAGTCCGAGGCGTTAGCTGGGCCGGATCGACGCCTCAGTCAAATCATTCAGGATCAATCGCGACGGATGAATCTGGTCATCGAGAACGTCTTACAGCTGTCCCGTCGACGTCAGACCGAACCTCGTCTGCTCGACCTCAGGCAATGGCTCAAACTCTTCGTCAGTGACCTGCGCAGCCGGCTCTGCGCCGGGCAGTTCGTACACCTGAACATAGGCTTCGGCACGCTGACCACCCGCATGGATGCCGAACAACTGCAGCAAGTCATGACCAACCTGGTGCAAAACGGCCTACGCTACAGTGGTCAAGCAAACGAGCAGGCTCAGGTGTGGCTGCGGCTGTTCCATGATGCCCAGAGCGATCTGCCCAGCCTTGAAGTGCTGGACGACGGTCCGGGCGTTGCCAGTGAGCATCTGACTAAAATATTCGAGCCTTTTTTCACGACTGAAAGCAAAGGTACCGGCCTGGGTCTGTATCTTTCGCGTGAACTGTGCGAAAGCAATCAGGCGAACCTGAATTACATACCACGTGAAGAGGGTGGCAGCTGCATGCGCATCACCTTCGCCCATCCGTTCAAATTGAGCTGAACATGAGCCAACGGCAAAAGATCCTGATCGTCGACGATGAGCCAGACATCCGTGAGCTGCTGGAAATCACGCTGGGGCGGATGAAAGTGGACACGCGCAGCGCACGCAACGTCAAGGAAGCTCAGGACTGGCTGGCGCGCGAGCCTTTCGACCTGTGCCTGACCGACATGCGCCTGCCCGACGGCAATGGCCTGGAGCTGGTGCAGCACATCCAGAAGCGTCACAGTCAGGTACCCGTGGCGATGATCACCGCCTACGGCAGCCTCGACACGGCCATCCATGCCCTGAAAGCCGGCGCCTTCGACTTCCTCACCAAACCTGTGGACCTGGGCCGGCTGCGTGAGCTGGTGAGCAGCGCTTTGCGCCTGCACGCGTCACCGCCCACCGAGAACTCCATCGATCATCGGCTGCTGGGCAACTCCCCGCCGATGCAGGCCCTGCGCAAACAGATTGGCAAGCTGGCGCGAAGCCAGGCGCCGATTTACATCAGCGGTGAGTCCGGCAGTGGCAAGGAGCTGGTGGCCCGATTGATCCACGAACAAGGCCCGCGTATCGACAAGCCGTTCGTGCCGGTCAACTGTGGCGCGATTCCCTCTGAGCTGATGGAGAGCGAATTTTTCGGCCATCGCAAAGGCAGCTTCACGGGCGCCCATGAAGACAAGCCGGGGCTGTTTCAGGCCGCCAATGGCGGCACACTGTTTCTCGACGAAGTGGCCGACCTGCCGCTGGCCATGCAAGTGAAGCTGCTGCGCGCCATACAGGAGAAATCCGTGCGCGCCGTGGGTGGCCAGCAAGAACAGGTCGTGGACGTGCGTATCCTCTGCGCCACCCACAAGGACCTCAGCGTCGAAGTCGCTGCGCAACGCTTCCGTCAGGACCTCTACTATCGTCTCAACGTCATCGAACTGCGTGTCCCGCCACTGCGCGAACGCCGGGAGGACATCGAAGAGATTGCCAACAGCGTCCTGCATCGCCTGGCAAAAAACGCGGGCCAGCCTCCTGCTCGGCTCTCGCCCCAAGCTTGGGCAGCGTTAAAAGGCTACCGCTTCCCCGGCAACGTGCGAGAGCTGGAAAACATGCTCGAACGCGCCTACACCCTGTGTGAGAACGAGCAGATCAACGCCGATGACCTGCGCCTTGCCGAGCCGACAAGCACCCCGGACCTGGACGGCCCGAGTCTGGCGGGCATCGACAATCTGGAAAATTATCTGGAAAGCATCGAACGCAAGCTGATCCTCCAGGCTCTGGAAGAAACCCGCTGGAACCGCACGGCAGCGGCCCAACGGCTGAACCTGACGTTCCGCTCGATGCGTTATCGATTGAAGAAACTGGGATTGGAGTAGCGCTGAAAGCCCCGCAAGGGGAAGCACTGCCGGACCGTACACCGTTCGCCAGGGAGCCGCTCCTGGAGTAGAGCATAAGGATGCGCAAGATCCCGCGACGCCACAGGACTTGTGGGAGACGTCGCAGGTTACGACGGCAGCGAATGCAGTACGTCAGCGGCAGAGCCGTTTTTTCTGACACTCTGCACCTGCCAGCGCCTACGATTCTCCGACCCTGGCATCAGGGGCATACGGCGCAGGATCAATAATCGGCGCATCCCCCATCAGCAGATCCGCCAGAAGCTGACACGAGGCCGGGGCCAGCACCAGCCCGTTGCGGAAATGTCCGCAGTTCAACCACAACCCTTCATGCTTGAGCACCGGCCCAATGAACGGAATCCCGTCGGGCGAGCCCGGACGCAGTCCGGCCCAATGCCCCACCACTTCTGCACCTGCCAGCGCCGGAATCAATTCCTCCGCCGAGGCTTTCAGGCTTTCCAGCGCGTTCTCGGTCGGGGTCTTGTCGTAGCCCTCGTATTCAAGGGTGCTGCCCACCAGGATATGACCATCCCGGCGCGGAATCGCGTAGCGGCCTTTGGCGAGGATCATGCTCGGCAGAAAATCCGCCGCGCATTTGTACAGAATCATCTGCCCCTTTACAGGCTCCACCGGCAGTTCGATGCCCAGGTGGCGAAGCAGATCACCACTCCAGGCCCCGGCTGCGAGCACCACGCAGTCACCCAGAATGTCGCCTTCGGCCGTGGTCACACCGATCACCCGCTCCTGGTCACGCACGAAGTCGCTGACTTCACATTGCTCATGAATCGTGACATTCGGCATGGCCTGCAACGCTGCCTTGAGCGACTTGACCAGCCGCGGGTTACGCACGTTGGCGATATCGGCCATGTGCACGGCGCGCGTATACCCCCCGCCCATCACCGGGACGGCCTGATGCACCGCCGAAATGTCCACTGAACGCAAGGGGCGATTGAGCCGCGCAGCCCATTCCAGCGCTTGTACCTCGTCGTCCAGATCCAGCCAATACAAGCCGGTCTTATGGACTTGTGGATCTACTCCCGTGGCATCGAGCAGGCGCTCCGCCAACTGTGGATAAAAATCCTGCGACCAATGCGCGAGTGCCGTCACAGCAGGGCTATAGCGCCACGGATAAAGCGGCGAAACAATGCCCCCGCCCGCCCACGAGGACTCCTGCCCGACGCCTGAGCGATCGAGCAACACCACGCTCTGGACTCTTGCGGCGAGATTGAAAGCAGTCAGCAGCCCGATGACGCCACCGCCGACGATTACCACGTGTTGCCTGGACATGCAGATCCCGATTACCAATAGAAAAATCAACGCCGGCTCAAGCTCAACAAGGTGCAGACAAACCGACTTCATACCGTCGTAAACCTCGCCATGCCACTGGTCCGGCAAATATCCCCGAACATCCACTACATGGCGACTTCGAACCTGAGTAGTATCACCATATTTCAAACGAAAAACGGAATTTCCTCGATGGATTTCAGCTCTGGCGTTACGCGCCCGAATTCGCGTCGCAGCTGGCAGCGTGCTCTTGGGGGCAAGAGCGGCGGTTTTACCTTGATCGAACTGATCGTGGTGGTGGTGATCGTGGGGATTTTTGCGGCGATTGCAATGCCCAGCTTTTCCAGCATGCTGCACCGCAGCAGCGTTCGCGCCGCAGCCGATGAGTTCTACGACTTGCTGCAATACGCGCGGGCCGAGGCAGTGACCCGTGGCACCATCGTCAACATCAATGCCGCTGTGAACACCACCCAAATCGTCGTGGCACTCGGCGCAGGCGGCGGCGGAACCGTGCTGAGACAAGTTGGCAGTAACGGGCTGCAAACCGGCGTGACCATCAACGCCAATGTGAACAGCGTCGACTTCTCGCCCACCGGCACTGCCTCGGTAGGCGCCTGTTTCCAGGTTCTCTATCCAACCGATACCAGCATCGCTTCGCAATACCTTTCATTGCTCAGCAGTGGACGGGTGACCGCGCCCGCCACGACCAAGCCGAGCGGTTGCTGATGAAGACTTTCGCCCCCCGCCAGAATGCTGGTTTCAGCATGATTGAAGTGTTGGTCAGCCTGCTCATCACCGTGATCGGCGTCCTGGGTATGGTGGCCCTGCAAAGCAAGGCGATTCCATACACCCAGGATTCGGTGCAGCGCAATACCGCGATCATGCTGGCCGATGATCTGGTGGAGATCATTCGCACAGCCGGCAGTTGCACCACGGCCAATGGTTGCGTGACAGCCCCAAGCGCGAGCTTCCCAACCAAACCCGCTAGCTGCAACCCCACTCCGGCCACGTTGTCGACCCAGATTGGCTGCTGGGCAGACCAGGCGAGTCGCGCGTTGCCCGGTGCAGATGCTCTCCTCAACAAATCGTTTTACGTCTGCCGAAGCTTGGTGCCGGGCGACGTCACCGCCTCAGCGTGCGGCACATCCAGCACATCGAATACCGAAATAGAGATACAGGTGGCATGGACGGTGAAATCGGCCAGCGAATGCCTGGACAAAGGTCAGGCATCCAATCCGACAGCGAGCTCCACCACCTGCACTTATCGCATTAGAACCAGGGTAAGCGCGCAATGAAACGAATTGCCAAGATGACTACAGTTTGGAGCTCACAACGAGGGCTGTCGCTGATCGAACTGATGGTAGCGATGGTGATCGGCCTGGTGCTGATCCTTGGCGTCACGCAAATTCTTATCAACAATCAGAAGAGCTATCTGTTTCAGCAAGGGCAGGTGGGCAATCAGGAAAACAGCCGGTTTACTCTGGCGGTCTTGAGTCAGGAGCTTTCCAAGGCGGGGTACCGCAGCAAACCGACAACCGCACTGGCACTCGGTGCAGGACAGGGATGCACTTTTCCTGCCGGGACCTCTGTCATCGCCGTATCAGCCACATCGTTGTGCATTCGCTATCAGGCCGCGAACAAGGGTGATGTGAACTGCCAAGGTGGGGCATTGGCAAGTGGCGATCAGAACGCCATCCTCAATCCTTATGCCCAAAGCAACCCGATCGTCGTTGAAAAAATCTGGTTTGATTCAACCAGCAGTTCGATCAGTTGCACGACCGGCACAACGACTCAGCAACTGGTCACCGGAGTCGCCGCATTGAGTTTCGACTTCGGCTCCGGCTCGGCCGACCTGAAGACAGTGACAAGCTTCAGCACAAACCCCACAGGTGCCATTGGCGCGGTGCGCTACACGGTGCTAATGAAGAGTCCCGGCACGGCATCGATAAGGGACTCATCGACAAAGGCATCACCTGCCCTGACCGAGTGGAATAACCGGTTCGGTACTAGCCTGTCCGACAGTAATCAGATTTATCAGATTGTCCAGGGTACGACCATGATCAGGAACCAGATGCAATGAGCCTTTTCGTGGCGAGCCAATCCTTTGCAGCGCCCCGCCATCAGACGGGCGCAACGCTGCTGGTGGCAATCATGATGCTGTTGATCATCACCCTGCTGGCGCTGTCCAGCCTGCGTGGCGTATCACTGGAGTCGCGCATCACCGGTAATCTGAAGCAGCAGAAGACCCTATTCAATGCGGCGGAAGGTGCGTTGCGCATTGGTGAAAGCAGCATCAGCCTGACCAAAGCACCTTCGCTGGACAATGCATGCAATGCCGCATCCTGCTTACGCTGGAAGCTGTCAGACCTGACGGCCACCACCGGCAAAGACACAGTGACGCGCTTCGGGACGGCAGACAACGGCACCAACACTATGAAGCTGACGACCAACTACGACGTCAAGGTTCAGTGGTACGTCGTGGACTTGGGAAATCTGGTGGGTTCGAGCCAAGGCAACTGTGCGGTCATGGGCTGCGGCCCACATCACTACGAAATAAACGCCTGTGCATCGGCGACCAGCTACTGCACCGAGAGCACCGACGCTCAACGCGTCATCCTGCGCACTGTCATTGCACGGTATTACTAATGAACATTCGCCAGTACTGGACCGGCATCAACGCGTCCAATGCCGTCAAACTGGTTGCGGCCTTGCTAACCACATCAATCCTTGCGGTGCCATCTGCCCAGGCAGACGTCAGCCAGGTGCCTGCGCAGGTACCGTTGTTCGTCAACGATTCGGTGCCCCCGCTGAACATGCTGGTCGTAGGCCGCGACCACAAGCTGTTCTTCCCGGCCTACAACGATGCGTCGGACCTTGATAACGACGGGTCGATCGAGATTCGCTACAAGCCTTCGATCACCTACCTGGGCTATTTCGACTCCAACACTTGCTACAGCTACACGGGCTCCTACTTCACCCCGGCGGCTGTAGCAGACAGCAAGAAATGCACAAGCAAAGCTGGCCGCTGGAGTGGTGACTACCTCAACTACCTAACCACCTCTCGCGCCGATGCACTGCGCAAAGTGCTATATGGCGGCTATCGCAGCACAGACACCGCGACCCAGACCATTTTGGAACGGGCCTACATCCCGACTGACGCCCACACCTGGGGCAAGGAATACAACGGTTCAGCCGCCACTGCCGATGGTTATAACCTGTCGGACTACACACCGTTTGCCAACCCCACCGGCAGCAACCGGGCGCTCTTCGCCAACAACACCCAGACTACAGCGGGCGGGCCGTTACTGCGGGTTGTGCCCAGCATTGCCAATCTGCGCATCTATGGCTGGGTCTCTCGGGAGGTCACCCAAGGCGGTGCCAAGGCCAACGATACCTCCTTCAAGGAGGTCGACCTCACCAGCCAGATTCAGGACTTTATCGTTCGCGTGGAGGTCTGCAAGAAAAGCACGGTCATCCCGCTGGAGAGCAACTGCAAGACCTACCCTAACGGCAATAACAAACCTACCGGCATCCTTCACGACTACGGTGAAGGCAATCAGATGTACTTCGGTCTCATGACGGGTACGTATGCCAATAACCTCCAGGGTGGCGCGATTCGCAAGGCGATCAGCAGCTTCGCCAACGAGGTCGACACCTCGACCGGTATCTTCGGCACCGCGAAAACCAGCGGCAACACCACCACCTACACCAAAGGCGCGCTGATCAACACGCTCGACTCGTTGAAGATCGCCAAGACAGCCTGTAGCACCCAAGGCAACTCGATCGATAACGGGACTTGTCAGGACTGGGGCAACCCGCTGGCCGAAATGATGTTTGAGACGATGCGTTATTTCAGCGGGGTGGCCGACACCAAGCAAACCCAGGTGGCTCCTACCACGGCTTACCTTTCAGGCACCGGTGACAGCAACCTCGGGCTTACCGGCCTGACCAGCTGGAGCAACCCATATTCGGCCAGCCCAAATCCGGAGGGCACCACGCCAACCTTTCCAAGCTGCTCGAAGCCGTTCGAAACACTTTTCAGCGATATCAACCCGACCTACGATTCAGATCTGCCCGGTAGTGCCTACACCATTGTCAAAGGGCCAACCACCACTACTGCGTTGAACGACTTTGACGTGGCCACATTCGGCCAGAAGATTTGGACCAATGATGTTGGCTCCGGAGCCAAAAATATTAATATCGGGCAAACCCCAACCAGTGCTGGCAGGAGCACCGCCCCGATTGTCGCCTCGACCTATGATGACCTGGCCCCGACCGCCAAGAGCGCCTCAAGCTTCGGCAACATTCGCGGCCTTCCAGAAGAACCGGCCAAGCAAGGCACATTCAACGCAGGCGCCGTGGCTTACTTCGGTAACACCTACCCTATTACCTCACTGGGCAGTCAGAAGGTTCAGACGTTTTCCATCGCGTTGTCATCGACGTTGCCGCGCATCCAGATGCCCGTCGGCACCGGCACCATCACGCTGCTGCCCTACGGCAAAGTGGTCAATACCAACGGGGTGACCGAACAGATCACTGGCTTTTACATCGATTCGCTGTACAACATGCCCGGCCAGCAGGCCAACACCAACATCAACGGTGGCCGGGCCCAGGCAGTGTTCCGCGTGGTATTCGACGACAGTGGCCAAGGCGGCGACTATGACATGGACGCCATCGTGCTCTATACCGTGTCAGTGGTTAAAACCGGAACGGTAGATACCCTGGATGTCCGGCTGGAAACGGTTTACGCCCAAGCGGGCTATGAATCGCACATGGGCTACACCATTTCCGGTACGACGGCAGATGGCATTTACCTTGAAGTCACCGGTGGCGGCAACGGCAACCTGCACTATGCGCTTGATACGCCTGGTACCCAGATTCCCAACTCCTGTTCGGCAGGCTGCAGCGGCTCCGGCACGCTGCTTCCAGGTATGAAATCGGGCAGCACCGTGGTAAACGGCGCCACCTTCAAAACTCGTAATTTTACGCCGTCCTCTTCACGCTCGGTCACCAACCTGATGGACCCCTTGTGGTACGCCGCGAAATGGGGCGGGTTCGGCGACTCGAGCAACACGACCAGCAGCCTGCCGATAGCCGGGCAGTGGGACTCAAACGTGTCAGGTACGCCGGATAACTACTTTCTGGTGAGCAGCGCGTCTACGCTCAAGGCACAACTGCAGACTGCATTCAGCCAGATCCTGCAAAAGAACACTTCGGTGGCACCGCCTGCCGCCAGCCCGCCGCCACTGTCCTCAAGCACTGCAACGACGACCTACACGGACAGCTTCAACGTCGCGCTATGGAGTGGTGACCTGACCAAGGCCACCGAAAGCTACGACAGCACGACGGGCGTGAAGAGTGCCACGGTCAACTGGAGCGCAGCGGCCGCCATGCCTGCGGCGGGCAGCCGAAACATCAAGATCGCCAACGCTGCCGGCACCGCGCTGGTGGACTTCACTTACGCCAACCTCGCCGGGCGCAGCTACCCGGCAGGGTCTGCCTGGCAGACCACGGCCAGCTCCACGCCGTCCACCGGGCTGACCGCAGACCAGGTCGCGTTCGTGCGCGGAGACCGCTCGCTTGAGGGAAGCACCTTTCGCAGGCGACTTTCGACACTGGGCGATATCGTGAACTCACAACCTGTGGTCGTGGATTCTGCGACCTTCGTCACCTCGATGGCTGACACACTGTCAGGCGCGACAAAATATGCAGCGTTCCAGACCACGGCCAGTAACCGCCGCGCTCAAGTCTACGTCGGCGCCAACGATGGCATGCTTCACGCGTTTGACGTAGCCACGGGCGTCGAGAAGTTCGCTTTCATACCCACGGCGCTGGTTTCAAAGCTAAACGTGCTGACCTCCAAGACTTACAACAGCGACTCGACCCTGCACCGCTTCTTCGTCGATGGCACGCCGGTGGTCTCCGACGTGTACTTCGGCTCGGCATGGCATACGGTGTTGATCGGGACACTGGGAGGGGGCGGCAGCGAGGTCTTCGCACTGGATGTCACCGACCCCAACAATATTTCGCTGCTCTGGGAATTCACGTCAGTCACCGATCCCGACCTGGGCAACACGTTCTCAACGCCCTACATCTCCAAACTGCACTCAGGTGATTGGGGCGTTATTTTCGGCAACGGCTACAACAGTGGCAACGGCGGTACTGCCAGCCTGTTCATTCTCAACGTGGCCACGGGAGCGGTAATCAAGAAGCTCAACACCAGTACCACCGCCAGTTTGGCTGCAGGCGCGAACGGACTTTCGACACCGGTGATCCTTGATGCCGACTCCGACGGTATCGCTGACTATGTGTATGCCGGCGACTTGCAGGGCAACCTCTGGCGTTTCGACTTGATCAACCCAGGCTCATTGACGGCCACCGCAACTGCTGCCAACTATGCAGTGTCCTTCGCCGGCAAGCCGCTTTATACCGCCGCAGCGCCGACAGCTGGGGCTGCTGCCCAGTCGATTACCACGCCCCCGGTTGTTTTTCCACACCCCACGGGGACTGGCACCTTGGTGATTTTCGGCACGGGTCGATACTTTACCTCTGCTGATAAATCAAGCACCGACCTTCAATCCCTTTATGGCATCTGGGACCCACTAACCCAGGGGCAAACAGCTTCTACACCTGCTGGAACCACCCAGCTGACCTCCCTGGGCCGCGCCAATCTCCAGGCCCAGACGCTGTCTACAGTCGCCGGTACGCTTGGCACCAGTACGGGGCTTAGGACCGTCACCACCAATGCGGTTGACTGGGCGAGCAAATATGGCTGGTATCTGGACCTGAAAACCAGCGCCACGCTGACCGGTGAACGCATGGTCGATTTGCTGGACATCCAGGGCAGTGTGTTATTCGTGGCAACGCGTACGCCGATTACCGGTGTTTGCGAAGCCGGGATCCAGGGCAAGCGGCTGGGGCTTGATCCCAACACTGGCGGTGCTACGACCTTCTCGATCTTCGACTTCAGCCGCAACGGAGTCATTGGCAGCGAAGATACCTTGTCGGGTGCCATTGTCAGCGGCTTCGACTCTGCAGCAGGTGGATTTGCCGTGGTCGCAGGTAATGGGCCATCTGGACTCTCAACCATGTACAACAGCGACGGCACCAACAGCAGCATGAACGTATTTACCGGTTTCCAGTACAACGGCCGCCAGACCTGGCGAGTGATTCCATGACCTTGAGAGATCGGCAGAAGATGCGATATTTAAAAACAGACGAGCACGGCTTCACCCTGATAGAGCTGATGATCACCGTAGCGATCGTCGCGATTCTTGCAGCCATTGCTTATCCGTCCTACACCAAGTACGTGCAGCGTGGGTATCGCTCAGAAGGGATCGCGATGCTCAGTGATGCGGTGGCACGAATGGAGCGCTATTACGCGCAGAACAATACGTATGTGGGTGCTACGCTGTCGACACTCGGCCTTAGCACTGACAGCAAAGTCACAACGCTTAGCTCTGCTAACAGCAAATACACGTTGAGTTTTTCAGGGACACCCGGCGCCACCACCTACACGCTACAAGTCGTTCCGCAAGACAGTCAGGCCAAAGACACCTGCGGCACTATGACGATCAATCAGGCCGGCGCTAAAACGCCTACCACAGCGGAATGCTGGAGGTAAGGATCAATCAGCGCCCCCAACACCCCTGCACACTGGCATCGCCCGACATCCCTTGGTTGTCGCGCCTGCCAGTGTTCTCCAGCACGAACGCGCCGCACTTGTCCCCGCTCATCAACGTGCCGCCAATCGGCATTGCTTTAAGCACGAACATCTGCTCGGAACGCTTGGCCTCAATTACATAAAACCCGTTGCCCTCGGACACTGCGTGCTCGCGAGCAGGAGGCCCTGTCACGTCCGAATACTGCCCGGCACGGGAATGGAACCGCTCAAGCTTGTGCGCTTCTTCGACCAGGACGGCCGCGATTTGCGAGCGCCGGATCTTGCGGGTGTGTTCGGTGTAGGTCGGGTAAGCGACAGCGGCGAGGATCGCGATGATGGCGACCGCGATCAGCAATTCAATCAGCGTGAAACCTCGTTCTGTCATCCGCCCTGCCCTCACCGCCGTTGTCGCCACAAGATTCGGCGCTCGCCGGTGTGAATGCTCTCGAGCACGGTGCGCGACGTACCCTGAACACCGATGGCGGTCACCCGATACAGCTTTTGTGGCTGGGGTTGGTCCGGTGCGGCGGCAGGGTCTTCGGTTTCGCCAAGGTACTGAATACCGAAGAACCCACCGTTGCTCGCCAGCCAGTTCACCCCGGATGCCCGCCCCCTGCCGCCAGCGGTGAGGCTCAGGGCTTCTGGCGGCGGAAGGCACGTGACGGGCGTCGAGCACCGGGAATGTGAAAAGCCTGGCATGAGCACTTCGGTTTCTGCGGTTCGCAGCACGGTCTCGGCCAGTTGAAAGGAGGCATCGCGCAGTACCAGGCCGCCTGCCGCTTTCTCCTGAAGCGTCGCGTTCTGCATGGACGAGGTCGCCAGCAGCGTCAGAAGCATGAGAAACACCAGGCTGACAATCAGTACCGCTCCACGCTGGGTCTTCATTCGCCACTCCTCAACCTACCCGATTACGCAGGCTGCCCACGACGCTGAAGGACCGCTCCCGCGTACGGTCTGCGGGATCGAACAGCGTCAATGTCACACGTAAGCTTCGAATCAGTTGTGGCTCCGGTTGGGCGGTATAGCGCGCAATACTCGGGGCTTGGATTGAGTCAGCCACGCCAAACAGCACACCGAATGCGCGCACATTGCTGAGCAACGGCTGGCCGTCGAGGGTCAGCTCGCCTCGCTGTTCGTTGAATCGATAGACCTGCCGCTGAACAGCAATCGCAAATTCGCCAGGCCCCAATGACGGCGCGCGCCCGCGAGACCACGCCGTGGCCGATTTCGCGCAATCGGTATGGATGACCCAGTTGTGCCAGGACTTGTCCGTGCCAACGGCAGCGGTCGTCAGGATCAGGCTTTTCTGACGGGCATCCCACTGCACCGGCGCTTGGGATGCGGAGGAAAAACCTGCGTCAAGACTGACGTCACGCACGCTGCCCAGGCAACCGAACATACCCACCAGACGCACTTCCTGAATCATCTTGGTCAGTACAAACCGCGCATCTTCCTGCAGGCTGGCGGATGACGTCTGACTCAGCCAGGTGCTTTTGGCGGTGATGAAAATCTGCGTCAGCGCCAGGGACATCACCAGACCGAGAACCAGCGCCAGTAAGGTCTCAACCAGGGCGAAGCCTCTGTTGTGCCGAGTTGTCATGGGTGGGCACCTCGCTCGGGCGTGGTCACACTGGTCAAGGTCATGGTCTGTCTCGCAGCGCCCTGGCCTTGTGCCCGCGAGTCATTCCAGTCCAGCGTGACCGTCACCCTGGCCCCACTTATCGCGATGGACGCCTTGGCATCGTCGCCCACCGTGCGCCGCAGTTGATCGGCAAAATCGAAAAGGTCTTGATCGCGGGGAATCTCAGGGTTGCCGGAGGTGGGGGCATGACTCAGCTCAACCAGGGCGTAGTTCGCTTGGGGGTTGGCGCGGATCCGTTCGAGCAGGTCATGAACGATGAAACTGACCTGAGTGCTGCGCATCGCGCTGTCGGTGTGCTTCAGCGCATTGAGCTGCAACGTCGCCACGCCCAGCACGCCGACGGATAACACCAGCAGCGCCACCAGCACCTCGATCAGTGTCACCCCTGCCTGTGCTGATCCCGTCGCCATCGAACACCTCTGCCAAGTCATGTGCAGAGACATTGAAGCCGATACTTCGTGGCCTGCCTGACAGGTGTGTAACGGCTGCTTGCGGACACATCGACTGACAATCCTCGGCCTTGTCAGTGGCCTTGGATGAGCGTTTGCTTGAGCAGGGTGTGGTGTGGGAGAGACAAGGTGAAGCAGACAGGGCTAACACTGCTGGAGCTGCTGATCGTGCTGGTATTGATCGCCGTTACTGCCACGCTGGCCGCCCCCGCCTTTGGGACGCTGATCGAATCGCAACGGCGTCAGGACACCGCCCAACAACTGGTCAGCGGTTTGCGGCTGGCCCGCGTCGAGGCGATTCTACGCAGCCAACCCGTCATCGTGCAGGCGCAGGAAGGCGACTGGAGTCAGGGCTGGCACGTATTCGTCGATATCAATCGCAATCAGTTCCGGGACGAAGATGAACCGATACTGGCCGAACGCAGTGGCCACCAGAACGTGAGGGTGGTCGGCAATAGACGGGTGGCGATGCGCATTGGCTTCGATAACACCGGCAGGCTGCTCAACAATGCCAATGGCACACTGGCGGTCTGCCTGAAAGACTCACCCGTCAGTCGCTACCAGATTGCGATTGCCGTAACGGGTCGGGTGACGCTTCGCAGCAGCGGTTTCACAACCGAGCCTTGTTCATGAAGCAGACGTCAGAAAACGGCTTACAGGATCGACTTGACCCGCAGCTCCTTGGGCATCGAGAAGGTGATGTTTTCCTCGCGACCCGCCAGCTCGTCTGCGCCGGTTGCGCCCCAGGCCTGCAACTGTTCAATGACGCCACGCACCAGCACTTCGGGAGCCGATGCGCCTGCGGTGATGCCGATACGCTGCACGCCGTCGAACCAGTTGCGCTGCATGTCTTCTGCGCCATCGATCAGATACGCCGGAGTGGCCATGCGCTCGGCCAGCTCGCGCAGACGATTGGAGTTGGAGCTGTTCGGGCTGCCGACCACCAGCACCACGTCGCACTCATCGGCCAGTTGCTTGACCGCATCCTGACGGTTTTGCGTGGCGTAGCAGATGTCGTCCTTGCGCGGGCCGCCGATGGATGGAAAACGCGTGCGCAGCGCGTCGATCACACGACTGGTGTCGTCCATGGACAGCGTCGTCTGCGTCACGAAAGCCAGCTTTTCAGGATTGCGCACCAACAGGTTGGCGACGTCATCTTCATCTTCTACCAGATAGATGGCACCGCCATTGCTGGCATCGTACTGCCCCATCGTGCCTTCGACTTCCGGGTGCCCCTCGTGACCGATGAGGATGCACTCGCGTCCATCGCGGCTGTAGCGGGCGACTTCGATGTGGACCTTGGTCACCAGCGGGCAGGTCGCGTCGAACACTTTCAGGCCGCGACCGGCCGCCTCGGTACGCACGGCTTGAGAGACGCCATGAGCACTGAAGATGACGATGACGTCGTCGGGCACCTGATCCAGTTCTTCGACGAAGATCGCACCCCGGCTGCGCAGGTCTTCGACGACGAATTTGTTATGAACCACTTCATGGCGCACGTAGATCGGCGGGCCAAACACTTCCAGCGCGCGATTGACGATTTCGATCGCACGGTCCACCCCGGCGCAGAAGCCACGTGGGTTGGCGAGTTTGATTTGCATGATGGGCCTCGTGTCTACGCGCAATGAAACATAAAAACGAAAAGGCCCCGAGCCATGTCGGGGCCACAGGCGGTCTGATTGCTCAGAGCGCCTTGACCTCGAAGATTTCCACTTCGAAGGTCAACGTTTTACCGGACAGCGGATGGTTGAAGTCGACGGTCACCTGTTCCTCGTCGAACGCCTTGACCACACCCGGAAGCTCGGTATTGGCCGCATCGTTGAAGATCACCAGCAGCCCCTCGGCCAGTTCCATGTTCTGAAACTGCGAGCGCGGCATGATCTGCAAATTTTGCGGATTGGGCTGACCAAAGGCGTTTTCCGGCGGCACTTCAACCCTGCGCTTATCGCCGGCCTTGAAGCCGAAAATCAGCGCCTCGAAACCTGGTAACAGACTGCCATCACCGACCTTGAACGTGGCCGGAGCCTTGTCGAAGGTGCTGTCGACGGTGTCGCCATTTTCCAGATACAGGGCGAAATGCAGGGTGACTTCCGTGTTCTGACCGATGCGTGTTTCTTGGGCAGCGTGTTCAGTCATGAACGGGCTCTCCGGTTTTCTTGCTCTTGAACATGTCCAGAGCCAGCATGATCGCGCCTACAGTGATTGCACTGTCGGCAAAGTTGAAGGCCGGGAAGTACCAGCGAGTGTCCCAGTGCACCAGAACAAAGTCGATTACGTGGCCAATGGCGATGCGGTCGTAAAGGTTACCAAGCGCGCCGCCCAGCACCAAAGCCAGCGCGACGGCCAGCCAGGTTTCGTCACGCCCCAGACGCTTGAGCCAGATCACCAGCACCGCACTGACCACTACAGCAATCAATGCGAACAGCCAGCGCTGCCACCCGGAACCATCAGCAAGAAAGCTGAAAGCAGCTCCGGTGTTATAGGCCAATACCCAGCTAAAGTAGTCGGGGATCACCACTATCTGCTCATACAGGTCAAGACGGTGCTCGAAGTAGAACTTGCTGGCCTGGTCAATGACCAGGACCAGCACGCTCAACCACAGCCAGCTTAAACGGCCCATACGGCCAGCCGACGCATTACGCATAGTGACGAACCTCGCCAGCGCCGCTGATGTTGTCCACACAGCGACCGCAGATTTCCGGATGCTCGGCGTGAACCCCAACGTCCTCGCGGAAATGCCAGCAACGGGCACACTTGGTGTAACCGGACTTGACCACCTTGAGCTTCAAGCCCGCCACTTCAGTGACAACGGCATCGGCAGGGGCGCTGACGAACGGCGCAACGCTGGCCTTGGAGGTAATCAGCACGAAGCGCAGTTCATCACCCAGCTTGTTCAGATCAATGGTCAGATCGTCTTCGGCGTAAAGCGTCACTTCGGCCTGCAGGTTACCGCCGATGGCTTTCGCCGCACGCTGGTTCTCCAGCTCCTTGTTGACCGCCGTCTTGACCGCCATGACCCGTTCCCAATAAGCACGGTCCAGCTCGAAGCCTTCAGGCAACTCGCTCAGGCCTTCATACCAGGTGTTGAGCATGACCGACTCGTTACGCTCGCCCGGCATGTACTGCCACAGCTCGTCGGCGGTGAATGCCAGGATTGGAGCGATCCAGCGCACCAGCGCTTCGCAGATGTGGAACAGCGCGGTCTGGCAGGAGCGGCGAGCCTTGCTGTTGGCCCCGGTGGTGTACTGGCGGTCCTTGATGATGTCCAGATAGAAACCGCCCAGCTCCTGCACGCAGAAGTTGTGCACTTTCGAATAGACGTTCCAGAAACGGTATTCGCCGTAGTGCTCTTCCAGCTCGCGCTGTAGCAGCAGCGCACGGTCAACGGCCCAACGGTCCAGTGCCAGCATTTCATCGGCAGGCAGGATATCGGTGGCCGGGTTAAAGCCGGTCAGGTTGGAAAGCAAAAAGCGCGCGGTATTACGGATCCGACGGTATGCATCGGCACTGCGCTGCAGGATGGTTTCCGAAACCGCCATCTCGCCCGAGTAGTCCGTGGCGGAAACCCACAAACGCATGATGTCCGCGCCCAGGGTGTCGTTGACCTTCTGCGGCGCAATCACGTTGCCCAGCGACTTGGACATCTTGCGGCCGTTCTCGTCCACGGTAAAACCGTGAGTCAGCAGTTGGCGATACGGCGCGTGATTGTCGATGGCGCAACCGGTCAGCAGCGATGAGTGGAACCAGCCACGGTGTTGGTCCGAACCTTCCAGGTACAGGTCGGCGCGTGGCCCGGTTTCGTGGCCCATCGGGTGCGAACCGCGCAAGACGTGCCAGTGAGTGGTGCCCGAGTCGAACCAGACGTCCAACGTGTCGGAAATCTTGTCGTATTGCGACGCTTCATCGCCCAGCAACTCGGCAGCGTCCATCTCGAACCAGGCCTCGATGCCTGCATTCTCGACGCGCTTGGCGACCGCCTCCATCAGCTCGACAGTGCGTGGGTGCAGTTCGCCGGTTTCCTTGTTCAGGAAGAACGGGATCGGCACGCCCCAGTTACGCTGACGGGAAATGCACCAGTCAGGACGGGTAGCGATCATCGAATGCAGACGCGCCTGCCCCCAGGCCGGTACGAATCGGGTCTGTTCGATGGCGTTGATTGCGCGGGTACGCAAGGTGTCGCCCGACACCGGCTGCTTGTCCATGCCGACGAACCACTGCGCGGTGGCGCGGTAGATCAGCGGCGTCTTGTGACGCCAGCAATGCATGTAGCTGTGGGTGATGACTTCGGTGTGCAGCAGCGCGCCGACTTCGGTCAGCTTGTCGATGATGGGCTGGTTGACCTTGAAGATGAACTGGCCACCAAAGAACTCCAGCGACGGCACGTACACGCCGTTACTTTGCACCGGGCTAATGATGTCGTCGTTGGCCAGGCCATAGCTTTTGCAGATCACGAAGTCATCGACGCCATAGGCTGGCGAGCAATGGACAACACCGGTACCCGCGCCCAGCTCGACATAGTCAGCCAGATAAATCGGCGACGGGCGATCATAGAACGGATGACGGAAGTTGATCAGTTCCAGTGCCGCACCGGGCGCGGTCGCCAACACCGAACCTTCGAGGTTCCAGCGCTTGAGGCAGCCTTCGACCAGCTCTTCAGCCAGTACCAACAATTTTTCGCCTGTGTCGACCAGCGCGTAGTTGAATTCCGGGTGAACGTTGAGCGCCTGGTTGGCCGGGATGGTCCACGGGGTGGTGGTCCAGATCACGATGGCAGCAGGTTTGCTCAGGCTCGGCAGGCCGAAGGCAGCGGCGAGCTTGTCGGCATCGGCAACCGGGAAGGCCACATCGATGGTCGACGACTTCTTGTCCTGATATTCGACTTCTGCCTCAGCAAGTGCCGAGCCGCAATCGAAACACCAGTTGACCGGCTTGAGGCCTTTGAATACGAAACCGTTCTTGACCAGTTCCGCCAGCGCACGGATTTCTCCGGCTTCGTTGGCGAAATCCATGGTGCGATACGGATTGTCCCAGTCGCCGAGTACGCCCAGACGAATGAACTCGGCCTTCTGGCCCTCGATCTGCTCGGCGGCATAGGCACGGCACAGCTCGCGGGTCTTGTCTGCGGGCAGGTTCTTGCCGTGGGTCACCTCGACCTTGTGCTCGATCGGCAGGCCGTGGCAGTCCCAACCCGGAACATAAGGCGCGTCGAAACCCGACAGGGTTTTCGACCGGACTATCATGTCCTTGAGAATCTTGTTGAGCGCATGACCGATGTGAATAGTGCCGTTGGCATAGGGAGGACCGTCGTGCAGAACGAACTTCGGACGATCCTTGCCAATTTCCCGCAGCTTCTGGTACAGGCCAATGCTGTCCCAGCGCTGCAGAGTTTGCGGCTCGCGCTGGGGCAGGCCGGCCTTCATAGGGAAGGCGGTGTCCGGAAGATTAAGCGTGGCTTTGTAATCGGTCATTTCAGGCTCTAGGTTAGCGGTTGACCATGCCCCAATGGGCACGGGCGGCAGCGACATCCGCATCGATCGCCGTCTTAAGCGCCTCAAGTGAGGCAAAACGCTGCTCATCGCGCAGCTTTTGGTGGAAGACCACCGTCAAACGCCGGCCATAGATATCACCGGCAAAATCCAGAAGATGTATTTCAAGGTGAGGACGTCCATCCCCCGCCACGGTCGGTCGCACACCAATATTGGCGACACCCGGCCAGACCTTGCCATCGAGCTGGGCACTGACCAGATAAACCCCGGTCAACGGCACGCGACGACGCTTGAGCTGCACGTTGGCAGTGGGCGTACCCAGCTGACGCGCCAGCTTCTGGCCATGCAGGACACGGCCGCAGATTTCGAAGGGCCTGCCCAGCAGGTCTTCGGCAAGCGCAAAGTCAGCTGCTGCCAAGGCGTTTCTGACCTTGGTGCTGCTGACGCGTACGCCGTCGATTTGTACGGTCTGCGCGGCTTCGACGGTGAAGCCTTTTTCGGCGCCGACCTTTTGCAGGAAGTCGAAATCCCCGATCCGGTCACAACCGAAACGGAAGTCGTCACCGACCTCCAGATGCTTCACGCCAAGCCCATCGATCAAAACAGTGTCGACAAATTCGGTCGCACGCAGCTTGCTCAAGCGTTGATTAAACGTCAGGCAAAGCACCAGATCGACACCCTCGGCAGCCAGCAGATCGACCTTGTCACGCAGACGGGCCAGGCGCGCAGGCGCTGTTTTCGGTGCGAAAAACTCGCGCGGCTGCGGCTCGAAAATCACCACGCAGCTGGGCAGGCCCAACTCCACGGCACGCTCGCGCAGTCGCTTCAGGATAGCCTGGTGACCACGATGAACGCCGTCGAAATTGCCAATGGTGGCGACGCAGCCCCAATGCTGGGGGCGTAGGTTGTGAAGGCCTCGAACCAGCTGCATAACGCGCTTCTTGCTCATAAAGTGGCCGATTATAACCACACACCGCCTTCAACGACAGGCGACACATCCAGGCAAACTGCAACAATCGGCATTAACCGGCAAAAACCGACGATTGATCCTACATGATCGCTTTGCGGGCGAAATGCTTGAGACGGAACCCCAGCAGCAGCAACATGCCGAAATAGGCCACCACCCCCGCCGCCACCAGCCCACCGAGCCGGATGAAACGTTCGAACATCTGTCCGTCGGACCAAGCCGGCATGAAGTGCATCAGCGCCAACAGCACAGCGCACATGACCGAAACGGCTAAGACAAGTTTGGTCAGGAATACCGGCCAGCCAGGTTGCGGCTGGTAGAGATCCTGACGCCGCAATTGCCAGAACAACAGCAAAGCATTCAGACATGCGCCCATGCTGATCGCCAACGCCAGCCCCGCATGCGCCAGCTGCACGCCATAAACGAACAGCACGTTGAACAGTTGAGTCACTATGAGGGTGAAGATGGCGATTTTCACCGGGGTACGAATATTTTGTTGAGCGTAGAAGCCCGGTGCCAGCACCTTGATCACGATGATCCCCAACAGTCCAACCGAATAGCCGATCAACGCGCGTTGGGTCATCGCCGCGTCTGTGCCATCGAACTTGCCGTACTGGAACAGTGAAACAGTCAACGGCTCGGCCAGCAGTCCGAGGGCCAGCGTACACGGCAGGACCAGTACGAAACACAACCGCAGGCCCCAATCAAGAATCCGCGAATACTCCTGGCGATCCTTGCTGGCGTAGGTCTTGGAGAGAATCGGCAGCAGAATCGTCCCCAGCGCGACGCCCAGCACACCTGAAGGCAACTCCATCAGGCGGTCGGCGTAGTACATCCACGACACCGAACCTGCCACCAGAAACGAGGCGAAAATGGTGTTGATGATCAGGGAAATCTGACTGACCGAGACGCCGAGTATCGCTGGCAGCATCTGTTTCATCACCCGCCAGACACCGGTGTCGCGCAGATTCAGGCGTGGCAAAACCAGCATGCCGATTTTCTTCAGGTGCGGCAGTTGGTACAGCAATTGCAGCAAACCGCCCGCCAGCACCGCCCAGCCCAGCGCCATCACGGGTGGGTGAAAATACGGCGTCAGGAACAGAGCGAAGAAAATCATCGCCAGATTGAGCAACGTCGGCACGAACGCCGGCACGGAAAAACGGTTCCAGGTATTGAGGATGGCGCCGGCCAGGGAGGACAGGGAGATCAGCAATATATAAGGAAAGGTCACACGCAATAGATCGGAAGTCAGCTGGAATTTTTCCGGTGTATCGGCGAACCCCGGCGCGGTGGCCCAGATCACCCAGGGCGCGAAAATGATGCCCAATACCGTGACCAGCGCCAGCGCCAGGGTCAGCAGGCCGGTGACATAAGCGACAAACGTGCGGGTCGCCTCCTCGCCCTGCTGACTTTTATATTCGGCAAGGATCGGCACGAACGCCTGAGAGAACGCGCCCTCGGCAAAAATCCGACGCAGCAGGTTCGGCAATTTGAAGGCGATGAAGAAGGCATCCGTTGCCATTCCTGCCCCGAATGCGCGGGCAATGATGGTATCGCGGATAAAGCCCAGAACCCGCGAAAGCATCGTGATAGAGCTGACGGCGGCAAGCGATTTGAGGAGATTCATCTAAAGGTTACGCACCCGAGCAAAGGAAGCGCCAAAGCGTCTTCCATTTATGCGATACTCCGCGCCGCAAAACAGCACTGAGCCAAAGCCCGCGAGTTTACAGGTCGTACGCCGGAAAGAAATCCTCGGCATCACATGCGGACCACTCAGCGGAACGCATCAACCGCCCTTGACAAGTATCAAAGTCATCGGCATGATTCGCGGCCTATTTTGTTAGCTATTTCCCAAGTCTTTCGAGGAGCTCGACGGTGGCCAACTCACCTTCCGCCAAAAAACGTGCAAAACAGGCTGAGAAGCGTCGCAGCCACAACGCCAGCATGCGTTCCATGGTTCGTACCTACATCAAGAACGTAGTGAAAGCCATCGACGCTAAAGACGCTGAAAAAGCGCAAGCTGCTTATGTTCTGGCTGTGCCAGTTATCGACCGTATGGCCGATAAAGGCATCATCCACAAGAACAAAGCTGCTCGCCATAAAGGCCGCCTGAATGGCCACATCAAGGCTCTGAACCTTGCTGCTGCTGCCTAAGCGATCTGCTTGTTGAAAAACCGACCTCAGGGTCGGTTTTTTATTGCCAGCGATTTGGCTACCACACAGCTCGTTACGATGATCGCTCCCATGCGCTCCGCAGCCGACTCAAGGTACGCGGAGCGTCCGAGAATGCGTTATCACGCGGAGCGTGGGAACGATCAGATCTGTGGGCGCTTACTCAACCCCCACAGGACACCGCACCCGTCACCAGACAGGGACACCCGCACTACCAGTAATCACGGACCAGGAGCAGGCGCTGGCGCCCACGGCAAAATCGGAATTGCCGTCACAGCATTCTGAGGACTGCCCTCGATGACCCGGTCGCTATAGACCAGATACACCAGCGCATTGCGCTTGGTGTCGAGAAAACGCACGACCTGCATGGTCTTGAATACCAGCGATGTGCGCTCCTTGAACACCACATCACCGTCCTTGAGCTGCTCCTTGAAGTGGATCGGCCCTACCTGGCGACAGGCAATGGACGCCTCTGCGCGATCCTCAGCCAGCCCCAACCCACCCTTCACTCCGCCCGTTTTGGCACGAGACAGATAGCAGGTCACGCCATCGACCTTCGGATCGTCGAACGCCTCGACCACGATCCGGTCGTTGGGGCCGACGAATTTGAATACCGTCGAAACCTGACCTATCTCTTCAGCTGAAGCCAGAAATGGCAGCAACAGCAGCGCACCCAGCATCCCCTTCAACACTCGCATTGCGGCTTCCTCATAAAAGAAAACCCGACTCAGACCAGAATCAGGTTGTCACGATGAACCAGCTCAGGCTCAGCCATATAACCCAACGCATTGACGATGGTATCGGATGGCTGGCCAATGATCTTTTGCGCCTCAAGCGCACTGTAGTTACTGAGGCCACGCGCGATCTCACGACCATCTGCGGCGACACATACCACCATTTCGCCACGGCGAAAACTACCCTGAACCAGCTTCACACCCACCGGCAGCAGGCTCTTGTGACTCTCGGCAAGCGCCTTGACCGCACCATCATCCAGCACCAGCGTGCCGCGAGTCTGCAGATGACCGGCCAACCACTGTTTACGAGCCGCCAACATGCCGCGCTCGGGCGATAGCAGCGTTCCCAACTGCTCGCCAGCCTTGAGACGCGCCAGCACGCGCTCGATGCGCCCGCCGACAATGACCGTGTGCGCACCCGAGCGCGCAGCCAGACGCGCCGCTCGCAGCTTGGTCTGCATGCCGCCACGGCCCAACGCCCCGCCTGTGCCACCTGCCACTGCATCCAGCGCCGGATCGTCAGCGCGGGCCTCGTGAATCAGCTGCGCATCAGGGTTATTGCGCGGATCGGCATCGAACATACCGTCGCGGTCAGTGAGGATGACCAACAGATCGGCTTCGACCAGGTTCGCCACCAACGCGGCCAGCGTGTCGTTGTCGCCAAAACGGATCTCATCGGTGACAACGGTATCGTTTTCGTTGATCACCGGCACGACGCCCAGGTCGACCAGCGTACGCAGGGTACTGCGGGCATTGAGGTAGCGCTTGCGATCAGACAGGTCGTCATGGGTCAACAGAATCTGCGCAGTATGGCGGTCGTGCTCGGCAAAGCTGGATTCCCAGGCCTGTACCAACCCCATCTGCCCAATGGCCGCCGCGGCTTGAAGCTCATGCATGGCACTCGGTCGTGCAGTCCAGCCCAGGCGACTCATACCGGCGGCTACTGCGCCGGAGGAAACCAGAACCAGCTCGACGCCCGCCTCACGCAGCGCCACCATCTGCTCGACCCAAACACCCATCGCGTTACGATCAAGACCCTTGCCATCCGCGGTCAGCAGCGCACTTCCGATCTTCACAACCCAACGCCGGGCACCTGTCACCTTGCTGCGCATGATCTTTCAACCTTCAGCCAGAGAGTACGAATTCGACACACTAAAACGCCGCTTTCAAGCGGCGTTGTAGTTTACTTCAGTGAATCAGTCACGGACGTAAATGATTTCCGGACCATCTTCATCATCCACATCTTCTTCGTCCCAGTCATCGTCGCCGATATCGTGCACGCTCTTCACGCCGCTACGGCGCAGCGCACGCTGATCATCCAGCGCCTGCAACTGAGCGCGGGCCTCGTCTTCGATACGCTGATCCAGCTCGGCCAACTCCTCAGCATAAGCCGGGTCATTGGCCAGACGATCGGCACGATCTTCAAGGTAGCGCATGATGTCGTGACTCAGACGATCGGTGCCCTCTTTGGCAATCGCCGAGATCACGTAGACAGGACCGGTCCAGCCCAAGCGATCAACGATCTCCTGCTTGCGCTCTTCGTGCTCTTCTTCGAGGATCTGGTCGCACTTGTTCAGCACCAGCCAGCGATCCCGATCTGCCAGCGCAGGGCTGAACTTGACCAACTCGTTGACAATGACCTCAGCCGCGTCCGGCGCACTGGTTTCATCCAGCGGCGCCATGTCGACGAGATGCAGCAACAGCCGGGTACGCGCCAGGTGCTTGAGGAAGCGAATGCCAAGACCAGCGCCGTCCGATGCACCCTCGATCAAACCCGGGATGTCGGCAATGACGAAGCTCTTCCAGCGATCGACACTGACCACACCCAGATTCGGCACGAGGGTCGTGAACGGATAGTCGGCGACCTTCGGTTTGGCAGCCGATACAGAGCGAATGAAGGTGCTTTTGCCTGCGTTCGGCAAGCCCAGCAGACCGACATCTGCCAGCACTTTGAGCTCAAGCTTCAGATCACGCTGCTCGCCCGGCTTGCCCGGGGTGGTTTGGCGCGGCGCGCGGTTGGTACTGGATTTAAAACGGGTATTACCCAGGCCGTGCCAGCCGCCTTGAACCACCATCAAGCGCTGACCGGCCTTGGTCAGGTCACCGATGATTTCCTGGGTGCTGGCATCGATCACGGTAGTGCCGACCGGCACGCGCAGGACCAGCTCCTCACCTTTGCGACCGGTGCAATCGGTACTTCCGCCATTGGAGCCACGTTCGGCGTCAAAGTGACGGGTGTAGCGGTAGTCGACCAGGGTATTGAGGTTTTCGTCGGCGACCATGTAGATCGAGCCGCCATCACCACCATCCCCCCCATTGGGACCACCGTTCTCGATGAATTTCTCGCGACGGAAGCTCATGCAACCGTTGCCGCCGTCACCGGCCTTCACTCGAATGGATACTTCATCAACAAATTTCATAACGCACGCCTCCCGTCACAAAGACGAGCAAACAACATAAATTCATAAGGCTCTTGCAAAGATGAGCGTTGCGATACCGATCAAAAACCAGCGACTTCACACCACAACGGCCCACACAAACAGCTTTGCAAGAGGCTCACCAAAACCAGACCTGCTACAAACGAAAAAGCCCTGTCGTCGACAGGGCTTTTCTGCTCAGGCAGCGCGGCGGTCGTCGCAACAGCTACGCCTTCACGCTGCCTGAACGCAAGATCACGCCGCGACTGCTGCTTTCGGCACGATGCTTACATAACGACGACCGAAGGCGCCTTTAACCTGGAACTTGATCACGCCTTCGACTTTAGCGAACAGGGTGTGATCCTTACCCATGCCAACGCCGTAGCCAGCGTGGAACTGGGTGCCGCGCTGACGCACGATGATGTTGCCCGGGACGATGACCTGGCCGCCATACATCTTGACGCCAAGGCGCTTGGCTTCTGAGTCGCGACCGTTACGGGTACTACCACCAGCTTTTTTGTGTGCCATGAGTTCAATTCTCCTAGTGAGGAATTAGGCTGAAATTAAGCCTGAATACCGGTGATTTTGATCTCGGTGTACCACTGGCGGTGGCCCATACGCTTCATGTGGTGCTTACGGCGACGGAACTTGATGATGCGGATTTTATCGTGACGACCTTGGGAGATCACTTCAGCCACAACGGTTGCGCCAGCAACGACAGGAGCACCGATATTCACGTCGTCGCCATTGGCAACCAACAGAACACGATCAAAGGTAACGGATTCGCCAGTAGCGATTTCCAGTTTTTCGATCTTCAGGTATTCACCTGGGGCGACCTTGTATTGCTTGCCGCCAGTAACGATTACTGCATAAGACATGGTATTTCTCCGAAAATCCTGCTCACCCAGCTCTTTATAGGAAGAGGTATTGGCTGGCATGGCTGCATGTGGCTGGAAAGGCACGCATGCAATTGCGTAAGGCAGGTGCTGCCCAGGAAAGTTAGGGTGCGCGATTGTACGCAAGGCGCGGCCACCTTGCAAGCGGCCTTACGTCACGCCTTGACAGGCCCGGGCCTGCAACCTAGCATGCCGCGCAACCCTTCTGGAGCACGTCTCGCTGATGCAACCCCAAGCCTTCTACCGCGCTGTGGCGGACGACTTTACAGCCGTCGACCACATTATCAAGAAGCAGCTGACATCGCGCGTGCCGCTGGTCTCGAAAATCGGCGACTACATTACTTCCGCTGGCGGCAAACGCCTGCGTCCATTACTGGTGCTTCTGTGCGGCAAGGCACTGGGCAGTGGCGGCGACAGCCTGCGACTGCTGGCGGCCACCATCGAATTCCTGCACACCGCCACCCTGCTGCACGACGACGTCGTCGACATGTCCGGCATGCGCCGTGGCCGCTCGACCGCCAACGCCATGTGGGGCAATGCGCCGAGCGTTCTGGTTGGGGATTTCCTCTATTCGCGCTCATTCGAAATGATGGTCGAGCTAGGCTCGATGCCGGTGATGCAGATTCTCTCCAAAGCGACCCGCGTGATCGCCGAGGGTGAAGTGCTGCAGTTGTCGAAGGTTCGCGACGCCAGCACCACCGAAGAAACCTACATGGAAGTGATTCGCGGCAAAACAGCCATGCTGTTCGAAGCCTCGACTCACAGCGCCGCCGCCCTAGCCAACGCAAGCGCTGACGAGAGCGAAGCGTTGCGTACATTCGGTGACCATCTGGGCATTGCATTCCAGCTGGTTGACGATCTGCTCGACTATCGCGGCGATGCCGAGACCATGGGCAAGAACATCGGTGACGACCTGGCGGAAGGCAAACCGACCCTGCCGCTGATCTACACCATGCGCGAAGGCACGTCTGAACAGGCGGCACTGGTACGCAAGGCCATTCAGAAAGGCGGCCTGGAGGACCTCGACAGCATCCGTGAAGCGGTCGAAAACTCAGGTTCGCTGGATTACACCGCCAGGCTGGCTCGCGATTATGTCGCTCGCGCCATCGCATGCCTGGACGTCCTGCCTGCCAGCGAGTATCGCGATGCACTGATCGAGCTGAGCGAATTTGCGGTAGCCCGTACGCACTGATCCACGCCCTGCTCCACCGAAGCCCGTCCATGTGACGGGTTTTTTGTGCCTGGCGATTTAGGCCATTGCAGGAGCCCCCCCCCCCATGACCCAAATCAAACCAACCACCGAAATGCGAATAAATCTCAAATGGATCCTTGCTATTCCTAAGATAGGAATTATTCTCATTGGAATCTTTCAAGGAGTACGAACATGACTTATCTGATTGACGCCTGGCTGGACCGGCCACACCCTTACCTGCGAATTTTGCATCGCGAGACCGGCCAGGTCTGTGCCGTGCTTGAGGAAGACGCGCTGGACGAACTGCGGGATCAGGGGGACCTGGACGTAAATAGCCTCAGTTCATGCGAACCGGGGATTCAAAAGGAAATGGTGCGCAGCCTGTTTCTGTTCTGCTACGCCCGGGCGTTGCGCCCGGCGTGTGAATTACATTGAATGACTGTCAGCAAATGCACATTGCCGAGTGAACGCTTAGCGTCCACCCGGCAATGATCTGCCTGAAGCTTAGAGCTCACCGCTCGCAGCGGCTATCAAGCTTTACAAGACGTCGAGCAGCTCGACATCGAACACCAGAACGCTGTGCGGCGGGATGCTGCCCACGCCTTGAGCGCCATAGGCCAGTTCGCTTGGAACGTGCAAGCGCCATTTGCTGCCGGCCTTCATCAACTGCAGAGCTTCGGTCCAGCCAGCGATGACGCCGCCTACCGGAAATTCCGCGGGTTCGCCACGCTCGTAGGAACTGTCGAATACAGTGCCGTCGATCAACATGCCGTGGTAGTGAGTACGCACGTTGCTTTCGCGGGTTGGCTGAGTGCCTTCACCGGTGGTGATGACTTCGAATTGCAGGCCAGATTCCAGCGTGGTCACGCCTTCGCGCTTGGCGTTTTCAGCCAGGTATTGCGTGCCGGCGCCAGCAGCGGCTTCGGCTTTGGAAGCGGCCTCTGCCTGCATGATTTCGCGGATGACCTTAAAGCTGGCAGCCATTTCTTCCTGGCTGACACGGCTTGGCGTGCCACCGAAGGCATCGGTCAAACCGGCCAGGATGGCGTCCAGGCTGACACCCGGTGGCGGGTTGTCACGCAGTTGGTCGCCCAGCTGACGGCCAATGCCGTAGCTGACGCGGGTTTCGTCGGTGGACAGGTTGACTTCGGACATGATGCTGCTCCGCTTATAGAGCGCCCGAGGGCGCCCTGAACCAAAAGGCCGAGCAGCCTAGCACATTCGGTCAATCTGCCCTAAGCGGGGCAGCCGCTCTGATCCTGAGAGCGATTACACACGCGTGGGCGCGAACTCATTGGCAAGGAAGCGGATCAACCCGCGAAACGTGCCGCGCTCATCAGTGCTTGGTCAGCTTGTCCAGATAACCCATTGCAAACGCCGACACCACGAAGGTCATGTGAATGATCACGTACCACATCAGGTATTGGGGTTCGGTGTTCTTGGCATCCATGAACACGCGCAACAGATGGATGGACGAGATGGCAACGATGGAAGCTGCCACTTTCATCTTCAGCGACGAGGAGTCCATCTTGCCCAGCCAGTTGAGCTTTTCCTTGTCTTCGTCGATGTCCAGTTGCGAAACGAAGTTCTCGTAACCCGAGATCATCACCATCACCAGCAAACCACCCACCAAAGCCATGTCGATCAGCGACAGCAGGACCAGAATCAGATCGGACTCGGCCAGCGAAAACACATTGGGGATGACGTGAAAGATCTCCTGGAAGAACTTCATCGCCAGCGCCAGCAACCCCAGAGACAAGCCAAAGTAGATCGGCGCTAGCAACCAGCGCGACGTGTACATGGCATTTTCGATAAACCGTTCCATTGAAGCTCACAGATAATTGAAAGCCGCCGAGTATAGGGCGAAGGCCCATGGGCACAAGCTGCTGCGACAATATTTGAAACAATTGGGCGACCCGGAATATTGATTCGGCATGCGACGAAACCACGTTACAACCCTGATGACAGGAACAACCACGCGGCGTGCATCGATGGGGTCTTGCGCGTCAGTTGACGGGAGAAGGGCGCTGAACGCCAGAGGCGTCACTGTTGATCCTTCGCAGCTCACCTTGCAGATGAAGGCTCCAGATCGGTATTTCTTCGGCCGCTTGATAGCCGTGAAGGACCAGACTCTCGGCAATCGCGTCTAGAACGGACTCGGCGGCGACCGGACCTTGAAACGGCCCCTGAGCCTTTAAAGCAGAAGGTTGTTCTCCAGACATCCCGGCAGCAAACAGCAAGGTCCACATACCGTTATCGCCGGACAGCGGGCGAACCACACATTCGATACGGGTCAACAGACCCAGGCATTGGCGAGTAAGACAGAGACTGCGCGGCATGGCGAGCTCCTCATTGGTTGCAGTATTCATTCCCTTGAAACGGCGAAGGAAACGCGTCAGTCCCTTTGACAACTGCTGCCACCGGACAATATCGAAGAAGGACCCTGTAAGAAAAGCATGAAAACCAACAGGGCGCCGAATGGTCATTTAGCCATCAGGCGCCCTGTTGCATTGACGTCAAACGGTCAGCTTTTCAGTTCCGGCTGTAATTGTGGCGCCTCTTTTTCAAGCTCCTTGAGCTCCTCTTCGCTGAGCATTTCTGCGATATCGCGCAGGCGTTCCACCACTCGGCCGTTCACCGAGTTTTCCGGGAATTGCCCGTCTTCATCAGCCTCGCCCACGGCTTCACCCACCAGCAGACTCAGCGCCTCATCCACCTGACGTACCGCATACACGTGGAACTGCCCGGCGCGCACGGCCTGCAACACCCGCTCATCGAGCATCAGCGTCGCAACGTTGGCCTGCGGAATGATCGCCCCCTGATCACCGGTAAGCCCCCGCGCCTCGCAGAGTCGGAAGAAGCCCTCGATCTTCTCGTTGACCCCGCCCACAGCCTGCACTTCACCGAACTGGTTGATCGAGCCGGTGATGGCGAAGCATTGCTTGAGCGGGGTCTTCGACAGGGCGGAAATCAGCGTGCAGACCTCACCCAGCGAAGCGCTGTCGCCGTCTACATAACCGTAGGACTGCTCCAGCGCGATGCTTGCGGAAATCGCCAGCGGGAATTCCTGCGCGTAACGGCTGCCCAGATAACCGGTAAGAATCATCACGCCTTTGGAGTGGATCGGCTGACCCAGGTTGACCTCACGCTCGATGTCGACGATGCCGCTGCCGCCCGGATACACCGTGGCGGAAATCCGCGCGGGCACGCCAAACGCCGAATCGCCGACTTCCAGCACGGTAAGGCCATTGCACTTGCCAACCGCCGCGCCCGTGGTGTCGATCAGGATGATGCCGGCGAGCATGTCATCGAGAATCCGCGCCGACACCCGCCCGGTGCGGGTGGCCTTGGCTTTGAGCGCACGCTCGATATGACCGGCATCGGTACGCTCATCGTTGGCAAGGCTGCGAATGAAATCCGCCTCGCTGACCAACTGGAACAGGTCGCCAATGCGCGCCGACAAACGCCCCTGATGTTCGGCCAGACGCGCACTGTAAGTCGCCAGGCGCGCCACCGCATCGGCGGTCAACGGGGCCATGCCCTCCTCCGAAGTACGGGTCTTGAGCAACTGGGCGAACTGCTCCAGGCTCTCGTCGACCATGGGAATGTCTTCGTCGAAATCTACCAGCACCCGGAACATCTCCTGGAAATCCGGATCCAGGTCCTGCAGCGTGTAATACAGCGAGCGGGCCCCTATGATGATGACCTTGACCTGCAACGCAATGGTCTGCGGCGTCAGGGTCACTGTAGCGATGCGGCCCAGCTCGCCCAGCGGCGCTTCCATTTTCAGCTTGCGCGACTGCAGCGAGCGTTTCAGCGCGTCCCACACGAACGGCTCGCTGAGCATCTTCTCGGCTTCCAGAATCAGGAAGCCGCCATTGGCCCGATGAAAGGCACCCGGACGCAGCTGACGATACGTGGTGTAAAGCGCGCCCTGGTCGGTGCTGTACTCGATGCGTCCAAACAGGTTGTCGTAGGTCGGATGCGGCTCGAAGACCACAGGCGCACCGCCACTGGTGGGGTGACCGACCACCAGACTCGGGCAGTACTGCTCTTCCAGCAGCTTGCGCGCCTGAGCATCGGTTTTGCTGTCGTCGACCAATTGCTCGACCACGGTCTTGAGCAGGTTGACCTGCACTGCCTGCAGGTAGGCACAGACAGCAGCGTTTTCGGCGTACTGCTCGGACAAAGGCGCCAGCAACGGCTGCAAAGCCAGAATGATCGTTTCTTCATTGAGCTGGCGCATCTGGTTGTTGGATTCACGTTTCCACTGCGGCAGACTGGCGAGTTCTTCGTTGAGGCGCTCCTCCAGTGCCGAAATATCCGTGTGGAAGCGCTCACGACCGGCTTCCGGCAGTTGCGAAAACTCGGCTTCGTCCAGCGCCTTGCCTTCCAGCATCGGCGTGAACGCAATGTTGGTGCTGTCGCGATAAAGGGCGATGCCCTTTTCCAGCGCCAGACGCTCGATCACATCCAGCGCGCGGTCGTAGCGCTGATTGAAGGCGCGATCGATGGCGCTTTTCTTTTGCTGGTAGGACGGATGCTCGAACACCGCGGGAAATGTCGCCAGCAGGTTGTCGATCAACCCGCCGATGTCCGCAATGAACGAACTGGCGCTGCCCGGTGACAATTCAACCGCGCGCGGCTCGCGGGGGTCATCGAAATTATTGACGTAGACCCAGTCCGACGGGGTCTGCATGCGCTTGCCCTCGGCCTTGAGGTAGCGCTTGACGAAGGAGAAGCGGCCAGTACCAGGCTCGCCCATGACGAATACGTTGTAACCGGGGCGCGGCATGGCGACCCCGAACTGCAAGGCTTCGACCGCTCGCTCCTGGCCGAGCACGCCGCGAAAGGGTTCCAGATCGTTGGTTGTCGTGAAGCTGAACTGTTCAGCGGAAAAGGGACGGGTAAGCGCTTCAGGCGCAAGTCGCAAGCTGGCAGCAACAGGATCGGGCATCGGACATCCTTACATCACGCGGGGCAGATGAGGGCATTCTGGCGCTCGCCGCACCAGACTGGCAAGGCAAGAACCACCGGAATTTTCTTACGCCTGACGAGGCCGCCGACCTGCCAATACGTAAGCTTTGACTGCAACAAACAGTAATTACACACGGAACATTCGGAACGTGCCTAAACTCCAACCTGCGCGGCTGGTAACAATTTAAATAACCGGCCCCGCCTGACGCCCTTATTGGTCAGGCATCCGACCCTTGGTTGAAACAACAGAGACTAACGCTATGAAACGGATTCTTCTTGGTACTCTCCTCGCCGCTGCATCCCTGAACGCCATGGCCCAAGCCCCTGGCGGCCCGGATTGCGGCTGGGGCAACATGCTGTTCGAAGGTCAACGTGGCACACCAGCTCACTTTCTGGCCTCCACTACCAACGGCACCTCGGGCAACGCCACTTTCGGCATGACCTCGGGCACCAACGGTTGCTCCACCAACAGCGCGCTGACATACGGCGGCAAGTCCTGGATTGCCATGAACGGCATGATGGACGAGCTTTCCAAAGACATGGCCATGGGCCAGGGCGAAGCACTGACCACCTACGCGGTCGTGCTGGGCGTTGCACCGCAAGACCGTGCGCATTTCGCCGCAGTCACCCACGAGCACTATCAGCAGATCTTCAACAAGGCCGACGCTACGGCTGACGACGTGCACAGCAACACCATCGACGTCCTGAAGAACGATCCGACTCTGGCTAAATACGCAGCTCAAGCCTAAAGTCGCACCACCTGCCTCCCTCCCGGGAGGCAGGCTCATTGCTTATCGTGCAGATAAAGACCTCCGTTTACTTTTGATTAGTTGCCTTTTTATGCTCAAACGCATTGCCTGGCTGGCGCTCTGTGTCTGCGCCCCGCTTTATGCCGCGCCTCACGTCGACCCCGGTCGTTTGCAGCAACTGGCCGATTCCAGATTCTGGATTGCCATCGGCCACTATGAGTCCGGCAAGCTGGGCGGCTGGCGCAGCTATGTCGACGACCCCAAATTCTTCCTTGCCGTCAATGGCGCCCATGACCCGGAAGCCGAACTCGCCGCGACCCTCGACGCGATCTATCGGCCTGTGGTCCACGGCAAGGAAAACCTGCATCCGCAATGCGTCTATCCCTCGCGCACCCGTTTTCTGCGCGACGAGCTGAAGCTTACAGACCTGCCCGCCGTGGACTGTCAGGAATTCAACAAATGGTTTTCCGACGTGGCCCCGGACAGCACCGTATTGATCTTCCCCGCCGCGTACCTCAATAGCCCATCTTCGATGTTCGGCCACACGCTGCTGCGCATTGATCAGGCTGACGTACAGGCCAACAAGACCGCCCTGCTCAGCTACGCCATCAACTTCGGCGCCTACATCGAAGGCGCCGACAACAGCATTCTCTATGCCTGGAAAGGCCTGATGGGCGGCTATCCCGGCCTGTTCGCATTAGTGCCGTATCAGGAAAAACTCTCCGAATACCGCAGCCTGGAGAACCGCGACCTGTGGGAATACCGCCTCAACCTGACCCCGGAAGAAACCCGGCGCATGGTCGAGCATGTGTGGGAACTCAAACAGATTCGCTTCGGCTATTTCTTTTTCGACGAAAACTGCTCCTACCGCTTGCTGGAGTTGCTGCAAGTCGCGCGTCCGAGCCTGAACCTGACGCCGCAGTTTCGTCTGACCGCGATTCCGACCGATACCGTGCGCGCGGTCAAGGAGGCGGGGCTGGTGGAAAACATCGACTATCGCCCGTCCAGGGAGCGCGAGCTGCTCAGTCGCGCCGAGCCGCTCAGTCACGATGAGAAGCAATGGGTGCTCAAGGTCAGCGCCGATCAGCAATTGATGCAGAGCCCCGAATACCTCGCCGTACCGAAGGACCGTCGGGCGTTGATTCAGGACGCCGCCTACCGGCTCGAACGCTATCGCGCCAATGGCGAGGAACGCGACCCCGCCCGCTCGCAGCGCAGTTACGACCTGCTGCGGGCCATCAGCACCAATCCGCCGCCAGCCCTGGACATCGAGCGCCCAGGGCTGCCCGAAGACGGCCATGAATCACGCACCTGGCAACTGGGCGCCGGCGTCCGTGATGACAAGGCGTTCGCTGAATACGGCTTGCGCATGGCGTATCACGATCTCAACGACAACGCTTACGGCTTCCCGCTGGGCGCGCAGATAGAGATTCTGCAACTCAAGCTGCGCCAATACGAGAACAATAAGTGGCAGGTGCAGCGTCTGGACCTGGCCACCATCCGCTCTCTGACCCCGCGCAATGAATTGCTGCAACCCTGGTCATGGCAAGTGACAGGTGGCCTGGAGCGGGTATTGGGCAAACATGGCGACGAGAATCTGGTCAGCCACGTCAATGGCGGCGCCGGCGGCACCTGGAAACTGGGCGATGACGTGCTGGGGTTCGCCTTGGGCACGGTGCGCATTGAACACAACAACGATTTCGACGCGCTGATCTCACCCGCCGCCGGGTTCGATTCCGGGATTTTATGGCGCAACCCGCTGGGTAATCTGAGTGTTGAGACCAAGGGCGATTACTTCACCAACGGCGAAGTGCGGCGCACTATCAGCCTGAATCAACAGTGGGAATTGTCGCGCAATCTTGGACTGAGGCTCAGCGCACAGCGTGAGTTCAGCCAACTGACCTCGCCGGTCAATGAAGTGATGCTGGAGTTGAAGTGGTATCACTATTGAAGTGATCTGCTTTGCGCAGGGGCCAGGCGATGGCAGTGTTTTGCTACAGGCGCGTGATCACTGCGGGAGCGAATTCATTGGCCGGATGTTGGCATGCGCTACAGATTCATGTCGGCTGTGCCCGCCTCTCGCGAATGAATTCGCTGCCACAGGTCACGCGCGGCTCACGCGACTTTTGCGCTATAACCCTCTCCCTCGATCAACCCGATCACCTGCTCGGTAGCCAGCTGGCTTTGCACCTTCACCTCCCCTTTACCCAGATCAATCTGCACATCCGCAGCCGGGTCCTGAGCCTTGATCGCGTTGGTGACCGCTTTGACGCAATGCCCGCAGGTCATGCCTTGAACGTTGAATACTTGCATGGCGTGTCTCCTCGGTTGAAGGTTGTACATTCAGGTGAATACAGCCGGACGTCGACATCTTTGACCTTCCCACCGTGACAAGGTCAAGTTTGTGCTGAACCTGCCGGGCTGGTATTCGACGGTGTGCTGAGCCAAAGTGTGACATCAACGAACATCAGGAGCATCGGCCATGCGCTGGTCAGCCTTTCGCATTGCAGGTTTTATCGGTCTGTTGGCGTCCGCGTCCTGGGCTCAGGCCGGTCAGGATTATGGCGTGCTTATTATTTCGCGTGAGCGGCTCGAAATCCCTACGCCGTGCGAGATTGGCATTTTCCTTCAGGACCAGTTGATCGGTCGGCTGTTTCAGGAGGATTCCGCCTCATTCAACCTCCCGCCTGGCGATCAGTCGATCCGCCTGCGTGTGCTGGCTTCGCAGGTGCCCGGGTGCTCACCGGGTATAGAGGCGCAGAACAACACCCGCGTGCACATCAATGCTGGCGACATCCTGAAATACCGCATCGCCTCCGGGCCAAACGGGATGTATCTGAAAAAGGCTGACCTGAATTACTGATCGACCCGACACCGAGCCATTTGAACGACCGCATTCACTAGCTCGTTCTCCCGCGCCCCGGTCTGCTAACCCGTGTCAAAGCCGCCACCCTATTTCGTTTAGCAGCGAGGTCGTGGGTGGTTCCGCGCCGGATCAACTGGAAGCTCACTGACCGACGTCTGCCGCCACTGCGCGGCAGACTGCCTGTACGCGTCCAGGACTCATCCTCCCCGCTCCGTGCATAAGCAATGATTTTTTAAACTGGCTGTTGACCTTGTCCGCGTGGCAAGGTTGATTCTTGTTGGCAACCGCTTCCAAGGAGTGCCCGGAATGCCCAGTCCCGATACATTCGATCTGCCGATCACCGGCATGACCTGCGCCAGTTGCGCGGGACGCGTGGAGCGCGCATTGCGCAAGGTCCCTGGCGTAAAAAATGCCACCGTCAACCTCGCCAACGAACGCGCCCACGTAGAAGTGATCGAGCAGATAGACCCGGCCAGCCTGATCGCCGCAGTCGATAAAGCCGGCTACGGCGCCAGCCTGGAGCAGGACCCCGCCGTTCAGCAAGCCGATCAACTCAAACGCCACGACAGCGAGCGCTGGCACCTTATCCTCGCCATCGTGCTCGCCTTACCACTTGTCTTGCCGATGCTGTTGCATCCCCTGGGCGTGCACTGGATATTGCCTGCGTGGGTGCAGTTTCTTCTGGCGACACCGGTGCAGTTCTTCCTGGGTGCGCGCTTCTATGTCGCAGCCTTCAAGGCCGTGCGTGCCGGGGCAGGCAACATGGACCTGCTGGTGGCGCTGGGCACCAGTGCAGGTTACGGCTTGAGCCTGTATCAATGGCTCGCCGCCAGCCCCGGCAGCATGCCGCACCTTTATTTCGAAGCGTCCGCCGTGGTCATCGCTCTAGTGTTGTTGGGCAAATACCTTGAAAGCAGCGCCAAACGCCAGACCGCCAGCGCGATTCGGGCGCTCGAAGCGTTGCGTCCGGAACGGGCTATTCAAGTCATCGATGGTGAGGAACGGGAGGTCGCGATCAGCGCGCTGAAAGTGGGTGATCAGGTGCTGGTCAAACCCGGCGAGCGCTTTGCGGTGGACGGCGAAGTCATCGAAGGCCAGAGCCATGCCGATGAGGCATTGATCAGCGGCGAAAGCCTGCCGGTCGCCAAGCAGCCAGGCGACAAGGTCACGGGTGGGGCCATCAATGGCGAGGGTCGGTTACTGGTGCGCACGCAGGCGCTAGGTGCAGAGACAGTACTGGCGCGCATCATCCGCTTGGTCGAGGACGCACAGTCAGCCAAGGCACCGATTCAAAAGCTGGTTGATAAGGTCAGTCAGGTATTCGTCCCCGTCGTCCTGCTCGTGGCGATCGTCACGCTGGTGGGCTGGCTGATGGCAGGGGCTTCGTGGGAGGCCGCATTGATCAACGCCGTGGCGGTGCTGGTTATTGCCTGCCCCTGCGCTCTGGGGCTGGCGACACCGACGGCGATCATGGCCGGCACCGGCGTGGCAGCGCGTTACGGCATTCTGATCAAGGACGCCGAAGCCCTGGAGCGTGCCCATGAAGTCACGGCAGTGGTGTTCGACAAAACCGGCACGCTGACCTCCGGCACGCCTCAAATTGCGCACTTCAGCGCGGTCGATGGCGACGAGAATGCCTTGGTGCAACGGGCTGGCGCGCTGCAACGGGGTAGCGAACATTCGTTAGCCAAAGCGGTGCTGGACATGGCCGATGAGCGTGGTCTTACACTGGAAAATGTGAGCAACAGCCGCTCCCTGGCTGGCCGCGGCATCGCCGGTACATTGCACGGCCGCGAACTGGCGCTGGGCAATCGTCGCCTGCTGGAGGAAAGCGAACTGTCTCCCGACGCGCTTGCTGGCAGCGCTCAACAATGGGAAGCAGAAGGCCGTACGCTGTCCTGGCTGATCGAGTTGACCCCCCAACGGCAAGTGCTCGGCCTGTTCGCCTTTGGCGACACACTCAAACCGGGCGCCGCGCAAGCTATCGAACAGCTGACCGCGCGCCACATCAGTACCCACCTGCTGACCGGCGACAATCGCGGCAGCGCCAACGTCGTGGCACAGGCGCTGGGCATCAACGACGTACACGCCGAGGTCCTTCCTGCCGACAAGGCAGCGACGATTATCACGCTGAAGAAAACCGACGTGGTCGCGATGGTCGGCGATGGCATCAACGACGCGCCTGCCCTGGCTGCCGCCGACATCGGCATCACCATGGGCGGCGGCACCGATGTCGCCATGCACGCCTCGGGCATCACCCTCATGCGCGGCGACCCTCGTTTGATCCCTGCCGCGCTGGACATCAGCCGCAAGACCTACGCAAAAATCCGCCAGAACCTGTTCTGGGCCTTCGTCTACAACCTGATCGGTATTCCCCTTGCCGCCTTCGGCCTTCTCAATCCGGTGCTGGCGGGCGCAGCCATGGCGTTGTCCAGCGTCAGCGTCGTGAGCAATGCCTTGTTGCTCAAGACCTGGAAGCCGGACGACACGGGAGATAAGCCATGAACATCGGCCAAGCCGCCAAAAGCAGTGGCCTGAGTGCCAAGATGATTCGCTATTACGAGTCCATTGGCTTGCTTCCCGCCGCGACCCGCACCGACAGTGGCTATCGGTTATATGGGAAGGACGAGTTGCACACGCTCGCCTTTATCAAACGCTCCCGAGACCTGGGGTTTTCGCTGGAGGAAGTCGGCAAACTGCTGACCCTCTGGCAGGACCGCCAGCGGGCCAGCGCCGATGTGAAGGCTCTCGCTTGTCAGCACATTGCCGAACTGAATCGAAAGATCAGCGAATTGGCAGGACTGCGGGATACCTTGCTGGATCTGGTAGCGCATTGTCAGGGAGATGATCGGCCGGAGTGTCCGATATTGAGGAATTTGGAGTCGTAACTGCTCTAGATGTGCGAATAACGTCAATTGCGAAACAGTCTGCTGAACGCAATGAACATCAACACTCACAATAATTATGAAAACATCCGCCAAGCATTAACATCTTGATCCGATGCTCGCTGCGCACCGAGGGACAAAGCGCTGGCATCGGCCAGCGCCGTGTTCATCGCCCCTTACTGCATCCAGGGCGGAGGCGGTTCTTCAGCCTTGCCCGGTGGCGCCTCATCCTCTGCCTTTACAGCCTGACGCCGCGCCTCGTCGCGCTGCGCGGCTTCGATCTCGCGCAACACGCTACCAACGTCCGCGGCCTCATCGGTGTCCGCAAACTCGCCGGTGAGCACGGTCGTAGGCGACAAGGTGCCGGCTTCGTAATAGGCCCACATCTCCTTGGCGAAGCGGGTCTGCTTCAGTTCAGGGGCAAAGCGGCCGAAGTACGAAGCCATGTTGCCGACGTCGCGCTCAAGCATGCTGAACGCGTGGTTGTTGCCCGCAGCGTCCACCGCCTGCGGCAGGTCGATGATCACCGGGCCATCGGGCGACAGCAGCACATTGAACTCGGACAGGTCACCGTGCACCAGTCCGGTACATAACATCAGCACGATCTGTTGAATCAGGAAGGCGTGATACTCACGCGCTTGATCCGGATCGAGCGTGACGTCGTTCAAGCGTGGTGCTGCGTCGCCGTACTCATCGGACACCATTTCCATCAGCAGCACGCCCTCGAGGAAGTCGTACGGCTTGGGCACCCTGACGCCTGCGCTGGCAAGACGGAACAAGGCCGCCACTTCGGCGTTCTGCCACGCATCTTCGGTTTCCTTGCGCCCGAACTTGGACCCTTTGGCCATGGCCCGGGCCTGGCGGCTGTTGCGCACCTTGCGGCCTTCCTGATACTCGGCAGCCTGACGGAAACTGCGTTTATTCGCCTCCTTGTAAACCTTCGCGCAGCGCAGCTCTTTGCCACAGCGCACCACATAAACAGCCGCCTCTTTGCCGCTCATGAGCGGGCGCAGCACCTCGTCTACCAGACCGTCTTCGATCAGGGGTTCAATGCGTTTTGGAGTCTTCATCAGCTTTTATTGGGGGTCCTTCGTTGCCAAACACGCGATTGTTGCTCGTTATACGGCAATCTTCCGCTAGCGAGTAGGGGCATATGTATTGAGTCATGGATTCAATTTCAAACCAGACGTTCCCAGGATCGAGCCAAGCACCTTTCATGCCGGGCGCAGGATAGTCCAATCCTGGTGATGACAGGTGCGCCAGCTGTGAGCGGATATATCGCCCCGATCCCGCCAATCGGACGATGCCGGGTGCCGCGCGGGCATAAAAAGGGGTTTGGCAGGCGCTGGAGCGGCGGTCATTCGTGATCACCTGAACAACTCCCCCGGAGTGAATCCGAATAAACCCTTGAATGCCGCGATGAACGCTGACGTTGAGTCGTAACCACAATCAAGGGCCGTGCGGGTCACGCTGTCGCCCTCCTCCAATGCGTTGAGCGAAGCCAGCAGTCTTGCTCTCTGCCGCCAGCCTCTGAAACTCAAGCCCGTCTCGCGCTGGAACAAGCGCATCAGGGTCTTTTCCGACATGTTCAGGCGTGCTGCCCAGTAGGTAAGGGTGATGTTCTGGCTGGGCTCTTCGATCAGTTCGTTACACAGCGAAAGCAAGCGGGTATGACGTGGAAGCGGCAACGAAAAGCCGACTTCCGGCAGGGTCACCAGTTGGTCGAGCAGTACCTGGACCAGTCGCGCTTCAGGGCTGTCGTGCTCAGGATAATCGGCGGGGAGCAGACAGAAGCTTTTGATCAGTTCGCGGACCAGGGGCGTGACCTCCAGCACGCGGCAGCGCTCAGGGGCCCCGCATGAATCCTGGGTGCGGATGTACAAACTGCGCATCTCGGCGCGGGTCGAAGTGACGACTTCGTGATCGAGCCCTGCAGGAATCCAGACGCCCCATTGGGGTGGGGCAAAAAAGCTGCCCTGCTCGGTCTGTACGCCAAGCACACCGCTGATGGCATAGGAAAATTGCACCCAGTTGTGACGATGGGTGGGCGTCCAGGAGCCGGCGCTCAGGCTTTCGGCCCTCGCGTACAACGGACGCGGCAGATCCGCGAGCGCCGGGATAGAACGTTCGGTGTGCGGGCTGCGCGCGGGCAAGTGTCCTTTGGTCGGCATGAGCGGGCCTGATGTCGTGAAGCGGTAGTGTAGGGCCGGGCCTGTCTGATAATCCACTCACTGCGCCATGCTGCGACCCTTACATCTGCCGCCTTAGGCACATGCTGATCCAATTGAATCTGTCATCACGGTGTGTGCCATTTTCATCTGGCAGTGCTGAGAGCCTCACGCTGAGGAAAAACGCGCCAGGCTGCGCCCTGTATGGCCTGCGTGGCCGGTCTGTTACGTTGCGTCACAACATCCGCCTGCGAAAGCGCCGAGAACCACATTGGCGTCAAACGCGACCTCGCCTTCTCCGTCGTCCATCTGATCGACATGGCCCGCGACTCACTTATCCATTCCTGTTGAAATCGCTGCTACCGCAGGATGCGGTGTATCGGCCAGCACGGTGGCGGTTGATAGACCGCTTTCGTCGGAGCAGCTGGGCCCTATGGACGAGGTCCACAGTATGCGTGTGCCCAAATGGTGTGGAGGAGCTGCTGTGGCGGTACACCTTGCATGCGATCCCGTGGGAACCGGCAGCAGCACCAGCCTGTGTGTTATCTCACCGTTCCAGAATCGCCGTAACGCCCTGCCCGCCCGCCGCGCAAATCGAGACAAGCCCACGGCCCTGCCCAGCCACGCTCAGCAGCTTGGCCAGGTTGGCAACGATACGCCCGCCAGTTGCCGCAAACGGGTGGCCGGCCGCCAGTGAGCTGCCTTTGACGTTGAGCTTGCTGCAATCAATCGAACCCAGCGGCGTATTGAGTCCCAAGCGGGTTTTGCAGTATTCGGGGTCTTCCCAAGCCTTGAGCGTACACAGCACTTGCGCGGCAAACGCTTCGTGAATCTCGTAGTAATCGAAATCCTGCAAGGTCAGGCCATTGCGGGCCAGCAAGCGCGGTACGGCGTACACCGGCGCCATCAGCAACCCTTCTTCGCCGCGCACAAAATTCACGGCGGCGGCTTCGCCATCGCGCCAGTAAGCCAGGATAGGTAAGCCACGCTTTTGAGCCCATTCCTCGCTGGCCAGCAGCACCAGTGACGCGCCGTCGGTCAGTGGCGTGGAGTTACCCGCCGTCAGCGTTCCTTTCGCGCTGCGCTCGTACGCAGGCTTGAGCGAGGCGAGCTTTTCCAGAGTCGCATCAACGCGCAGGTTGTTATCCCGGGTCAGGCCGTTGAAGGGCGTGAGCAAATCGTCCTGCCAGCCCGCTGCGTAGGCCGCAGCCATTTTTTGATGGCTCTCCAGCGCCAATTGGTCTTGCGCTTCCCGAGGGATCTGCCAGGTCTGCGCCATCAGCTCGCAATGCTCGCCCATCGACAATCCTGTTCGTGGCTCGCCATTGCGCGGCAGCTCAGGCTTGAGGTTATGCGGACGCAACTGGGTCAGTGCCTTGAGTTTGTCACCGGTGCTCTTGCTGCGATTGACCTGCAACAGGATCCGCCGCAGGTCCTCATTCACACCAATCGGCGCATCGGAGGTGGTATCCACGCCACCGGCAATGCCGCATTCGATCTGCCCCAGCGCAATCTTGTTGGCCACCAGCAACGCGGCTTCCAGCCCGGTGCCGCAGGCTTGCTGAATGTCGTAAGCCGGGGTCTCGGCCGACAGCCGCGAACCGAGCACACATTCGCGGGTCAGGTTGAAATCCCGCGAATGCTTTAGCACCGCGCCCGCCACCACTTCACCCAAGCGCTGCCCATGCAGGTTGAAGCGCTCGATCAAGCCTTCCAGCGCGGCGGTCAGCATGGCCTGATTACTGGCGGTGGCGTACGCGCCGTTGGAACGGGCGAACGGAATCCGATTGCCTCCGACGATGGCCACGCGGCGTATCTGACTCATTGAAATCTCCCTTTCTGGTGTGAGCTGATCAGCTCAAGAGCGTAGGACTTATTACCCTAGGACTTATTACCCGATAGTGCGGTCCACTCTTTGAACCCCGACTCAAGGAGAGTGTTCCATGGCATCTGATCGCTACATCGACTTCGCCAATTCGGACATCGGTCGCCGACTGATTGGGGCCGTGGGGCTGCCTGCGCCCGCTCGACTGGAACGCTGGCAGGCTGGCCGCCTGCGCCCGGTGGAAGGCGCGTTGCTCTTGAGCGCAGGCCCATTGGCGGAATTGGTCAACGGCTTTGCGCCACGCATGACCGATCTGCTGTTCGGGTTTAGCGCCGAGGTGAGCGATGCGCACCCGTGGACAGCCGATCAGGGCTCGAAGATCAAAGCCGTGGTATTTGATGCCAGCCCCCTCATGCACACCTCGCAGCTGGGTCAGTTGCACGATTTTTTCCATCCGGTGCTGCGCCATCTGGAGCACAGCGCGCATATCGTAATTCTCGCCCGCGCGCCCGACACGCTGAGCGACCCGCTGGCGGCCAGCACCCAGCAGGCTATCGAAGGCTTCAGCCGTTCGCTGGCCAAGGAAATGCGCAATGGCGGTACGGTTCAGTTGCTGCAAGTGGAAGAAGGCGCCGAGGATCAACTCGAAGGTGCGTTGCGATTCTTCCTGTCGCCGAAAAGCGCGTTCATTTCCGGGCAAGTGATTCGTCTGAGCGCTTGCGCCGTCAAAGTGCAGGACTGGAGTCGTCCGTTGGCCGGACGCAAGGCGCTGGTCACAGGCGCTGCGCGAGGAATCGGTGCGGCGATTGCCGAGACCCTGGCCCGCGATGGCGCCGAGGTGGTGCTGCTCGATGTGCCGCAGGCCAAGTCCGATCTCGAAGCACTGGCTGCACGTCTTGGCGGTCAGCCCCTGGTGCTGGACATCTGCGCACCGGACGCCGCTGCCCAACTGATCGAACACATTCCAGGCGGTCTCGACATCGTGGTGCACAACGCAGGGATCACCCGCGACAAGACCCTGGCCAATATGACGGAGGAATTCTGGAATTCGGTGCTCAACGTCAACCTCAATGCCCCACAAGGGCTGACCCAGGCGCTGATCGATGCCGGTGCCCTGCACGATAACGGCAGCGTGATCCTGATGGCATCCATCAGCGGGCTGGCGGGTAACCGCGGGCAAACCAACTACGCCACCAGCAAGGCCGGGCTGATCGGGCTGGCCAGAGCCCTGGCGCCTTCGCTCAAGGAGCGCGGCATCAGCATCAATGCGGTTGCCCCCGGTTTTATTGAGACCAGCATGACCGCTCACATGCCATTCGCGCTGCGTGAAGGCGGTCGGCGCATGAGTTCATTGGGCCAGGGCGGGCTGCCGCAGGATGTGGCAGAGGCGGTGGCGTGGCTGGGTCAGCCAGGCACTGGGTCAGTCAGCGGACAGGTTTTGAGAGTCTGTGGACAAAGTTTGATCGGCGCTTGAGTCTGCCGCCAAACGTCGCACGCAGAACATGAAGATGTGAACGGAGAAAGTCGATGAGTGGACACTGGCGCTATCTGGACAGCCCACCCGCGCTGCCCGGCCTGTTCCTGCAGGCGGCGCTGCGGCGCAAGGTCAGCGGCACGCAACTGCCCGACCACGGCCTGCGCTGCTGGGTGTCAATCGAGCCTGAGAAGGTCAATGCCTTCGCCAAGGTCTGTGGATTCATTCCCGGCAGTCTGCTGCCACCGACTTATCCCCATGTTCTGGCCTTTGCATTGCAGATGAAACTGCTCACCGACAAGGACTTTCCATTTCCGTTGCTGGGGCTTGTGCATGTGCATAACCGGATCAGCATTCGGCGGCCACTGGGCGGCGTGATCAAAGCGCAGGTCAGTGTGCGGGTGGCCGATCTGCGGCCCCATGCCAAAGGCGCTACGTTCAACCTGATCACCCAGTTCGAGGATGCATTGGGTCTGCTCTGGGAAGAGCGCAGCACCATGCTTTGTCGTGGTGCGAACGCCGAGGGTGAAGTTGAAGGCGCTTTCGAGCCTGCGCCGCTGCCGATGACCGAGCTGGCGACCTGGTATGCCCCAGCGGACATTGGTCGGCAATACGCCAGGGCCAGCGGTGATTACAATCCGATCCACTTGAGCGCCCCCAGCGCCAAACTGTTCGGTTTTCCCACCGCCATCGCCCACGGCCTGTGGATAAAAAGCCGCGCCTTGGCCGCGCTGGAAGACCATCTGCCCGCCTCGAATGTGGAGATATCGGTGGAATTTCAGAAACCCGTGCGCCTGCCCAGCGAGGTGACTATGTTTGCGAGTGTTGCGGGGTCTCACGGGCAATTGAGGGTCGAAGGCCGGGAAGGGATCGTGCACATGATCGGGACGTGGCAGCCGATTTCGGAATAGCCACGCAGCGCCCTGCATATGCAACTTGACCCTCCCGCGTAACCCCCTGAAGCTACGCACCTTCAGGAGACCTGCGCATGAACCTCGACGAACTCACCCAACGCCTGCATCGCATCCGCGATAGCAATGACTGGCGGCAATTCCACAGTCCAAAGAACCTGGCGATGGCTGCCAGTGTGGAAATGGCCGAGCTGGTGGAAATCTTCCAGTGGAAAACCGAGGATCAGTCGCGCCAGCTACCTGCCGACGAATTGGCCCACGCCGGTCAGGAAGTGGGTGACATCGTGCTCTATCTGTTACTGATGTGCAGCGAACTGGGGCTGGACATGAATGACGTGGTCCGCGCCAAGCTGGCTGACAGCGAACGGCGGTTCGCTAAATGAGCGATCGTCATTTCGACCTCTTGGCCACCCGCTTCGCCGAGAAAATCTACGGCGGCGCCAAAGGCGCGATTCGCCTGGCGGTCCTGCAGGCCGACCTCAAGGAATCCCTGCCGAACCGCCCCCTGCGCGTGCTGGATATCGGCGCGGGCTTGGGCCATATGTCGCTGTGGCTGGCCGAACAGGGTCACGAGGTGACGCTGGCCGAACCTGCCGAACCGATGCTGGAGGGAGCCCGTCAGCGTTTTGCCGAGGCCGGGCAGTCGGCGACTTTCATTCAGGCCCCCTTTCAGGCGTTGCCGGGCCTGCTCACCGAGCCTTACGATCTGGTGCTGTGCCACGCAGTGCTGGAATGGCTGGCCGAGCCCTACGCCATCCTTGCGGTGCTGCATGGTTTGACCAAAGCCGATGGCTGGCTGTCGCTGGCGTTTTATAACCGCGACGCACTCATTTATCGCAATCTGCTCAAGGGTCACTTCCGCAAGATGCGCCGAAATACCCTGGCCGGTGAAAAACAGAGCCTGACCCCGCAACAACCGCTTGATCCGCGTGAATTAGCGGCGCAACTTGAAAGTCTGTGGCGAGTCGAAACCCAAAGTGGCGTCCGGGTTTTCCACGACTACATGCCGATCGAGTTTCAGGCCAGGGCTGAACTCGCGGACCTGCTGGAAATGGAACTGGCGCATCGACGCCACCCCGGCTTCGCCGGCCTGGGACGTTATCTGCACTGGATGTGCCGACCTGTTTGACGCTATTTGCGGAGACCCTCATGAAACGCCGTCTCGCTGTGCTCTCTCTTTGCCTGGGCCTTGCCGCCTGCCAGAGTCCTAATCCTTACACCGCCGTTTCGGCCGCAGTCCCGCCTGCGCCGCCGCAAGCTGCCAATACCCTCGACATGAGTGCCTACCCGGCGGCACCTCGCGACTATGGACGCTATCGCAACTGGACCTGGCTTAACGGTCAACTGCCGCCGGGCACGCAATGGGCTGATTCGGGCCAAGTCGCTGAAGCCGTGAGTAACGGGCTTGACCAGCGCGGCTTGCGACCCTCGCGCAACCCTCAGGCGGCTGATTTGCAGGTAGCCGCCGATACGCGCATGGAGACCCGTCTGCGTCAGGTGCGCGACGATTATTACGACCCGTACTATGGCGGCGCGGGTGCCGGCTACTACGGTGGCAACGGTTATCGCAATGGCTACGGCGGATACGCCAGCGTGCCGGTGATGCGCACCTATCAAGAGCAGGTGGTCGTGGTGCGCATCAGCCTGTTCGATGCCCGCAGCGGCCAGCCGGTGTGGAGCGCCAGCGCCGAAACCGGCAGCGGCGGCGATCAGGCAGATCGCGCCAAAGCATTGCGGCAGGCTGTGCAGCGTGCCTTGACCGCCTATCCGCCGTCATAGCACGGCCCTACATCCTTGCTGGAGAACCATCATGTTGCGCTGTATCGCTGTCGTGTGTGTTGCCCTGCTGCTCGCCGCGTGCCAGACCGATCGGGTCAATCGTGACTTCGATGCCCAACGCGACTTCGGCGGGTATGGAACCTGGGCGTGGAAAGAACCGGGCCTGCAATATCAGCCCAATGACCCGCGCATCAAAAGTAATCTGACCGAGCAGCGTATTCGTCAGTCCGTCACTGAGCAGCTCGATCAGCGTGGTCTGCGCATGGCCACGGCCGGGACCAAGGCTGACGTGCAGGTTCAGGCCTGGCTGATCGTCGAAAACCGTCAGCAGATGGTCACCACCAATTATGGCGGCGCCTGGGGTAATCCATGGGGCGGATACTGGGGCGGCCCGATCGGCACCGAGACGCGCAATGTCGACTACAAGGTCTCGACCTTGCAGATCGACATGTTCGATGGCAAGGACGGCAAGCTGGTATGGCGCGGCAGCACCGAGCAAATCGCGGACGACAGCAGCGCAAACCCGGCCGCCCGCGAACTGGCGTTGCGTCAGACAGTGCAGAAAATCCTGCAGCAGTATCCTCCCCGGTAACAGCCACAGACCTTAAGTTTCAAGCGGCGAGAACGAGTGACTCGGGCCGCTTGAAGCCAGGCTTTGCGACGGTTTCTCCGCTACCCAGATGAATCCGGCGTTTGTGCCGGCGCATTCGCAAAGCCTCGACTAGACTCCGCCAATTCTGGGTGAGTGGCGACGGCTTTGTCGAAGGAGTGCTGGATGTCTGCCCTGCTATCCCCCTGTGGCCGCCCGGACCGGCAGCGCGGTGCCATAGGACTGTTTGCCGCGCTGACCATGGCGCTGGCCCTGCTATGCACCCTGGTGGTGGTCGACAGCGGCCGACTCTTTCTGGAAAAACGTACCCTGCAGCGGGTGGCCGACATGGCCGTTCTGGAGGCTGCGAGCCTGGGCGGCAACTGCGCGGGAAACAGCACTGCCAGCACGTACGCGATACAAAGCGCTACGCGCAATGGCTTCACCGTGACCGACAATACCCGCCTGCTGACGACCCTCTGCGGCGCCCTTACCACAGGGACCGACAGCCGCCGAAGCTTTACCGCCGACGCCACCCGATCCGATGCCATTCAGGTGACCGTCAGCCATACCGTCGCACGCAGCGTTGCAGCAGGCGTTGGCGCAATGTTCGACAGCACTCCGTCCCCCTCGACCATCCAGTTGACAGCCGTTGCCGTAGCCACGCCACCCTTGCCGCCGTTGGCGCAGCTGACGATCAGGAGCACATTGACCACCATCGACAGCACCAAAGGCGATCTGTTGAATGCCCTCTGGGGTGGCCTGCTGGGCGGCACATTGAATGTCTCTCTGGCAGGATGGCAAGGCCTGACCAACGTCAACATCAACATGCTCGGCTATCTGAATCAGTTAGCGATTGATGTCGGCGTCAAGGCGGGGGATTACACATCATTGCTGGGCACCGATATCACCGTTTCGCAACTGCTCAAGACGGCAGTCAAGGTGTTGCCCCAGAGCAACCCTGCGGTTCAAGCCGCGATCACCAACCTGCTGGGGGCCAGTGCCATCGCTGGCGGTACGACAATCAAACTGCAAGGCCTGATGAACGTGCAGAACGGTCTGCCACAGGCAGCGCTGGACACCAGCCTCAATCTGTTTCAACTGGTGGAAGCCTTCGTTCAGGTGGCCAACAGCAACAGCGCCGTCACCGCGACGGTTCCCGCCAGTCTGATGGGGGTGGCGGGTGCCACCGTGCAGTTGAAAATCATTGAGCCCCCGCAGCTTACGGCGTTGGGAAACCCGATTCTGGCCAAAGCCAACCCGACCGGACCGAATCAGATTTACGTGAACACGGCGCAGGTACGGATACTGATCAGCGTTGATCTGGGTCCTGGGCTCAGTGCAACACTGACCGCGCTCAACACGACGCTGTCCACCCTGGGCCTGACCCTACTGGGGGCTGACGTGAAAATGCTGCCCAACGGGTCCACTGTCGATATCAGCCTCGACGCCGCCCAGGCCAGCAGTTACGTCACCGATTTCAGCTGCGACAGCGACGCTACCAAAACCCTCACCACCAGCACGACGACTGCGGCATTGGTCACCAAGATCGGTACCATCTCCAACAAATCGGCCTGGACGTCATCGTCAACCGCGATGAGCGTGCAGGAACTGCCGATTCTCGATATCGGTACGACCAGCTGTACGGCGGTGACGCACATCTGCCAGGCACGGGTTGCCTACGGCGGTGGTGGACTGGGTTTGTATGTCGGCGGCACCGGATCTACCGACGGCAGCGTGCTGGGCGTTACACAACGCTATGTTCATCCTCAGCCTGCCGAGATACACAAGGACCCGGCCCCTTATCAGACGTTCAAGAACGACAACCTCGTCAGCAGCCTCAACGACACGTTTGGCAGCGTCCATCTGGTCTACCACAAACCCACCAGTGTCTCGTTGCTGGCACCGGTGCTGGGCACCCTGACGTCAATATTAACGACCGTACAAACGACCCTGGCAGGGGTGATCAACAGTGTGCTGGCGCCGCTGGTAGACCCCATACTCAATCAGGTGCTGACCACCTTGGGTATCAATCTGGCAGCGGTCGATGTGGGGCCTAACCTCAGCTGCCATCCGGCTCAGGGGGTGTTGGTGATCTGAATGTATGGCGCTTGCGCCTGCGCAGGCCGTTCACTCTTGCACAATGGGCAACGCAATGCGGAAACACGCGCCCTCATTGGCATTGCTGACCGTCAACCGACCGCCCATTTGCTCGACGATGCCGTAACTGACCGACAACCCCAGCCCCGTGCCCACGCCCACAGCCTTGGTGGTGAAAAAGGGTTCAAAAATACGCTCCAGCAGACGCGGATCGATACCGCCGCCGTTGTCCTCGACCACCAGCCAGACGGTCTGCTCATCCTGCTCGGTGTGCAGAGCGATCCAAGGTTCGAAATCGCGATCCTTCTCTCTTTTGGAAAGCAGGGCATCGCGCGCGTTGACCATGAGGTTGATCAGCACCTGTTCCAACTGATCGACGTGCCCACGCACCTGCACCGGCGGCCCGGGCTCACCGATGCGCAGTGCAACCCCTTTGCCCTTCATGCCTTCGGAAAGCATGCTCAAGGTGCCGTCCACCGCATCGGTCGGGCTGAATAATTGCTGTTCGACCTCCGAACGGCGGCCAAATACCCGCATGTGGTCGACCACCCTGGCTGCACGCTGCACCTGGGAATCAATACGGTTGAGTTTGTCAGTCAGGTAGTCGACGTCGACGTCACCATTGCTCAAGCGTTTGAGCACATTGACCACCGCCATGCGCATGACATTGAGCGGCTGGTTGATCTCGTGGGCCAGGCCGGTCGCCATTTCACCGAGGGTCGCCATTTTGGCGCTTTGGTTGAGTTGCATCCGGCTGCGACGGGTTTCTGTGTTATCGCGGCCCACGGCCTGAATCTCGATCAATTTGCCGCTGTCGTCGAACACTCCCCGGTCGGCCCAGATCCACCAGGCATGCTCGCGGCCGGGCAGTTCGAGGCAGATTTCCGAGGTGCTCATCGGCGCCTGCGGGGTCAGTTGGGCGATGCGCTGCAGGAAGGTCTCTTTCTGTTCGGCGGAAAACCACCCGCTCAGGTTCATGCCCGGCAGCTGCGCAGGCGTGCACTCCAGGTAGTCAGCCAGTGGCCGGTTGCCGAAGTTGAGCACCAGATCCGGGGTGTAGCGACAGATCATCGCCGGTGAGTCTTCCACCAGGATCCGGTAGCGTTCTTCGCTTTCGCGAACGCGCTCGGTGGCCTGAGTCGCTTCCGTCACATCCAGCCACAGGCCCACTGCTTCGACCGGCATGCCGAGGTCGTCACGCAGCAAACGCGCTTCATCCAGCAGCCAGTGGTACTCGCCTTTTTTGTCGCGCAGGCGATAGCGGCAACTGACCACGCCTTCGCGGAGCAACTGGCGAGTACGTTGAAACCAGATGTCGCGATCGTCCGGATGAATATAGTGCGTGAGCTGACCGTCGCTGCAATCGGCCAGAGCCCATCCCAGCAATGGCGTCAGGCTGGCGCTGAAAAAGGTGGGTTCCAGACTGCCCTGGTCGTAGCTCAGCACATAAATCACCGCAGGCGAACTGGCGATCAGGTTATCCAATCGGGCATGGGCGGCGGCGGCCTGGGTTTCCTGATTCTTGATGTCGCTGACGTCGAGCATGAAGCCCAGGACCCGTCGGCTTTGCCCGCTGACCAATATTTGTCCCTGAATTCGCAGCCAGACCGGGGGCTGGGACGGATCGTCCTGACGCAACCTGACACAGCACAGCAGGGGGGTTGAATGTTCACGCAACTGGCCGAGGCGGCTTTCCAGCTCATGACGATCAGCGGGATGAATCAACTGCTGCCATTGCGCCAGCGGCAACACATCGCTAGTGTCCGGCAGCCCTAACGTACGGGCCAGTTGCGGCGCAACCTGTACTTTTTCACTGTCGGGCATCAGCTCCCACCAGCCAGTGCCAAGCAGGTCTTGCAACACGGCAAGGCGCTCCACATGATGACGATGCGTCTGATCGGCATACCGATAGAGGATCGGCCCCGCGAGCGCCGAGCACAGGTTCATCCACTCTCGATCACCCAACTCGGGGGCTTGCTGAGCGGCGTCGTAGAACCCGAACAGCAGCCACGCCTTGACCGAGCCCTCCTTGTGGTGGGGCAGCAGAAAACCCGCTGCGTTGCCGAAAGCACTTTGCAGGCGCACCAGCACTGTCGGTTCGGCGAAGTCGATCTGCTGAGTCCGCGTGCCGTTCAGCGTGTCAAGGTCAGTACCCAAGCGCTGATGGTCCTGCCACAGCTGTGGCGCGGTGTGCGCGTTGTAATGCGCGTAGATGCGCCATCCCGCACCGCTCGCGTCAGCAAGTGCCAGGGCAAGACAGGGTACGCGGTACTTCTGGGCCAGCTCTTCCAGCTGTTCGGCGGCCACCACCGGCAGACGATCAATGTGGCAACCCCGGACCCTCTCCGCGATCTGCCCGGCCAGACGCAGGCACTGCTGACGGCTCTGCGCGATGCTGGCTTCTTGCATCAGGTCGCCGATATCCAGCAACTGCAAAATCCAGATGCCAGCCTGGGCCTGGACCCAGCCTCGGGAGTGCAGCACCTGCCCATCGGGGCGTCTGAAATCCAGGTCGAGCATATGCCCCAGCCATTCCTCGGGCGTGCCTTCAACCACCAGCGCGCTGGCTGGCATCAAATACCCCAGTAGTCGCTGCGGCGGGGTCAGGACAGCCGCCAGCCCCAATGCGCTGCACAAGGATCTGCTGATGCCGGTTACCCGCCCTTCCTGGTCCAGATGCATGTGCCAGTCGGCCCCCGTCAAAACAGGTTCGACAAGCAGAGGGCCTGGTTCGGATTGGGCGGGTGCATCCGTGCGGCCCAGCCAGCGATTGAGGATTTCGTTTTTAAGGGGCAAGTTGAAGACTCGCTTGAGCCGAAAGGTAGGTCGGCAGATTGGGGACATTGCCGATGCCGGGCAGCGTCAACACCGGCAACACCTGCGTCAGTTTGCTTGTCGGATAATTGATACCCACCGTAAGCAGCTTGCCATCGAAAGTGACCACCGCGTCCGAAGTGACATTGAAGGCGAACGCCGACGGTATCCACGACAGTTGACTGCTCAACGCCGACGTCGCCTGCGTAGTGACCAGACTGGCGTAGCCCGCAGCGCTCGCACTGGCCGTTGGGCTGATGGCAACGCTTTGACGTACCGCTTCGGCGGTCGCGTTGTTGAACGATTGCATCATCAGCAAGGGCAGGCTGTAGGTCACTACCCCGTAGAAGATCCCGAAGAAAATCATGAATACCAGGGCGAATTCGATGGCCGCCGCGCCGCGTTGCCCGGAAGAGGAAAAATTGTGGGAAATACTGCGCATGCCGACGTCTACCCTGACAGTGCTACCGTGCTTGAGCATAGATACTTTCCGGAAAACAGGACGTTTCTTACCCAATGAATTTATTTTTCCTGCTGCTGTGGTTTGCCGTCTGCGCGGATCAAGATGCGCGCTGCAGGCGGGTTTCCAATGCATGGACGCTCGGCGCAGGGCTGATTGTGCTCGGCTACCTACTGATAAACGGTAGCAGTTGGCTGGGTGCATCCACGCCGCAGGCCGGGTGGGCGCTGTTGACGACACTGGCGCTTACCCTGCCGGGTTATGCATTGCGCAGGCTCGGCGCAGGCGACGTGAAACTGTTGGTGACACTGGCGCTGGCCAGCGACCCATTGCATATGCTGGGCACGTTCGTCGGTGCTGGCGTGGCGAGTACAGGGTGGCTGCTGGTGCGTCAAAAAGTCTGGCCCCATACCGGTCAATGGTTTAGACGTCGCTACCCCCACTTGGCATCTGACGCGTCAAGCAAACAGCCATTCGTGCCGTTTCTGTTTCTGGGGTTTTTGGCCACCGCCGCAGGGATCCACTAGTCGAATTGCCATTACGGCCTATGTACATAGCCGGAAAGTGGGACTAGGTTTATTCCTACGTCCAGACCAAAAGCTGTCCTGCCGTAGGGATGTCAGAAAAGGACAGGCACGCCTCAGGACAGATTGAACTGTAGTCACAGCAGGGAGCAGCGCTTGAACAAGCAATCGGTAGTCAAGATTCTGGTGGTCGATGATCAGCAATTCATCGTCGACGAAATCAGCGAGTTTCTGGAAGGTAATGGCTACTGCTGTGTGCCCAGCTATTCGGGTCGTGAAGCACTGGAGCGATTCCGCGATGACCTCGCCATCGCCATCGTGCTGTGCGATCTGGACATGCCTGTGCTAAACGGCATCGAACTGGTGGAAGCGATGAGGCTGCTGGCGGGCAAAAAGCGGATGTTCGAAGCCATCATGCTTACCGGCCGCGCCGAAAAACAGGACGTGATCAAGGCCCTGCGGGCAGGCATCGCCGACTATTACCAAAAACCCGTCGACTTGAACGAATTGCTCGAAGGCATACAGCGCCAGGAAGAGTCGCTGGGAGAACGGGTCAGAGAAGCGCAGCACCTGGGGCACCTCGACGACAGGCTGCAATTTCTGTCGGCCTCGATCGACGATCTGCGTCAGGATCTGGACAAGTCCTCCCAGAACGCCCAGTCGACAAGGCCGGACCGCGACGGCGAGCGCGCAATACCGGCCATCTTCGAACCGCTCTCCCCTCGCCAACTGGACGTTGCCAGGCTGGTGAGCAAGGGTCAGACCAACTATCAGATCGCCTGCGAACTGGGTATCACCGAGAACACCGTGAAGCTCTACGTGTCGCAGGTCCTGCGCCTGACCCACATGAACAACCGCACACAACTGGCCCTGGCCCTGTCACCGAACAATTCCGCTGCGCGGGGGCGGGTAACGGAGCATTAAGCGTCCGGCATCGTCCTGCAGAAGCGCTTGGCCGCGACGTGGGTGGGTCTGTTACGGACTTTGTAGCTGATCCAGCGCGTTCGCTGCCCTCGTAACCTCCAGCGTCTCCTACAGCGATTGCAGCGTGGCGAGTATCTGCTGCACCCGCCGGACTGCAGGAACGCGCTTGACGGTGAAGGCGTAAGCAAATCCTGCTTTCGTCTCAATTTGCTCCTGAGCCTCCCGATACAGTTCCGCCCTTTTTCTGCTCGAAGAACTCAGGAATCGGGTGTTGATAGTTGTTGAGCCAGCGCTGCATGCTCTGGTCGCGTTCGACGGGTGCCTGGGGCTGGGGGATGGTTGAGGCAACCTTGCCACTTGCTTGAAGTTCCAGCCAGGCTTCGGTCTGTTTCTGCGTGGCCGAAGAGGCGCCGGATTCAATGGCGACGGCCGTGTCCGTCAGCGTCAGCAGGCAGAGAGCGGTAAGTAAATGAGCTTTCATCGATGCCTCCCTGCAACCGCAGCCGGATCAGCCACTGCCGCGACCTTGTCAGCCTTGATCACCGGGGTGCCAGGCGTGCTTTTGAGTTTTTCCGCGCGGGCCTGCGCTTCGTTTACCTGATCAGGCGTTAGTCCCGTGCGTGAGACCAGTTGCGCCGCCTGGGTCCAGTCGTCCTGATAGATCAGCAAGGTGACCAGGTTCAACGCAGCCAGGGTGTCCGGTTGCTTGAGTTCAAGCGCGGTGAGGAACTGGAATCGGGCCTGCTCCAGCTTGTGCTGGCTGAGGTAAACCACCCCAAGGTCGTTGCGTATTTTCTCGTCGGTGGGCGACAGCTTCACCGCCGCCTGCAAGTACATCAATGCCGAATTGTTATCCCCTCGCGCAGCAGCCAGTTGTCCGAGGCCATGCTCGCCCTCGGCAGCACGGCAGGTGCCAAGCAGGCTTTTGTACAAAGGCGCTGCCTCGTCACTGCCCAACAGCCGCAATACCCGAGCCTTGCGCAGCCGCACTTCGGCCAGATTCGGCGGCAGACTTTCCAAATGCGCAAGGCTGGCGTGAAGGCGGCCTTCGTCGGCCATGTCCTGCGCCATGTTCAGTGCCAGCTCCTGATCGGAGGTTGGCTTGCCGCAACCGCTTCCAGTGGCTTGGGCCAGCCAGGGTACGCTGCCGTCGGTGGCGCAGCCGCTGAGCAGCACCAGTCCCAATACCGCGATGACTGCTTTCATTGCATCTCCTAGTGCGGACTCAGGGCCTTGCCAATGGCAACGAAGCCTGGTCCGGCCAACACGATCAACAGGGCTGGAAATAGAAACACCATCATCACCACCGACATCTTTGCCGAAAGCTTGGAGACGTATTCCTGCAACCGCGTCAGACGCCGGTCATCGATCAGTTGCTTGAGCCCCAGCAGCGACTTCATCGCCCCGCCGCCCTGATGAATCAATTGATTGAGAATCACACAAGTGTCGCTGAACTCGTCGACGGCCAGCACGGCGGCCATTTTGTTCAGCTCATGACCCAGCTCCAGCCCCGAATCGATACGCACCAGCATGACCCGCAGTTCCTCGGATAACACCGGTAGCAGCCGTTGACCTTCGTTGCTCAGCACGCGCAACGCCTGTTCAACCGCCATGCCGGACTCGAACAGAATGCGCAGCAGCGGAATGAATGTAGAGATCTCGACCACTATCTGCTTTTGTCGTCGAGCCGCTGCTGAAGCGAGAACACGTTTGGGCGCCAGATAGCCCAGGCCAAGTCCGAATAAAGGCGCCACGATCGGATACGTCACGTCGGTAAAGAACAGGGTCTGGCCCGCCAGGACCAGGCAGACCACGACGACGGGAACTCCCACCTGACACGCCGCAAACAGCGAGCGCTGGCTGGCCCGGCGCCAGCCGATGCGGTTGAGCAGGATCTGCGCCTCGCTGTCCAGGCTCACCGAGCGCTGCCCGAAACGGCTGTCACCGAGCAGGCGCAGCAGCGTGCCGACCCGGCTATCGCGGATGACCACGCCTTGCAGACGCGCCATCACCACGCGTTCATTGCGCCGTTGTCGAGTCACGGTCAGCAACAGGAAAAAACCGGCGGCCGCGAGCATCAGAACACCGAGCAATAAAACCATCTCAAATGCTCCTCAACATGCGCCACAATGCCAGACAGCCCAGTGTCTGCATGCCGAATGCGAACATCAGCATGGTTTTCCCATTGTCGTCACCCCACATGTGCATCAGATAGCTGGGGTTCACGATCAGAAAGTAGCCCACCATGCCCACCGGCAGCAGCGCCAACACCACGGCGGTCATACGGGTTTCGCCAGTCAGTGCGCGCAACTGGCGGGCGCCCTGTTCACGTTCACGGATCAGCCGGATCAGGTTATCCAGCAATTCGCTGGCATTGCCGCCATAGCGATGGTTGACCCGCAGCCCCATGGCGAACAACTGCAGTTCGTCGCGCTCGTACAGCTCGGCAAAATCCTTGACCGCATCCGGCAAGGCTACGCCGAGCTGCACGTTACGCTTGATCCGGGACATCGCCTCGTTGAGCGGATATCCCGCCGAGTCGATACCTTGCAGCACCGCGTCGCCCAGCGTGCGACCGGATTTCAGGCTGCGCACTGCATGGTCCAGCAGTTGCGGCAGTTGCGCGATCATGCGGCTGACGCGGCGTTGATAGCGCAAGCTGACGTAAAGCCGCAGCAGGATGACCGGCAGCACCACGCCCAGTAGCAGACCGAACCAGTCATCGAGCAGATACCCCAGGAGCATCGCCATCAACCAGATGGTCACCGCCAAGGGCAAACGCTCGGTCGGGCGGCCGAGGCCGGCGCGCAGAAAGGCCCGTTCGATGCGCGCAATGCCCGGTCGCGAAGCCACAGGTTCGGGCTGGCCCAAGGACAGCCGCGCCATGATCCGCTCGTTGGCGCCCTGATTCAGGCCGCGATAGAACAGATACGCCGACAACCCCATCAGCAACATGAAGATGAGTCCGAGAGCGATCCCCCCTTTCACCTTGAACCTCCACAGTGCATGCCTAGTAGTCCATGTGCCGAAGCTTGTCGCCTGCGGGGTTGATGGCCTCGCGCAGGAAACCGAAGCCTGAGCGGCGGTCGAGCCGGAACAGCGTGTTGGTGACGTAGACGTCTTCGCGTACCCCGACCACTTCCACTACTTCGCTGACGCAACGGCGTCCATCGGGCATGCGCGTCAGCTGAATGATCACGTCGAGCGCGGCGCAGATCATCTGGCGCAGGGTTTTCTCGGCGATCTGCCGACCGGTCAGGCCCACCAGTGTCTCGAGCCGCAATAGCGCATCCTGAGCATTGTTGGCGTGCACCGTACTCATCGACCCGTCGTGACCGGTGTTCATCGCGGTCAGCACATCGACCACTTCCACCCCGCGGATCTCGCCGAGAATGATCCGGTCCGGCCGCATCCGCAAAGCGTTGCGGATCAGATCGCTGGAACGTACTTCGCCATGCCCTTCGGCATTGGGTGGACGGGTTTCCAGTCGCACCACGTGAGGGTGTCCGAGCTGCAGCTCGGCGACGTCTTCAATGGTCACCAAGCGTTGCTGGGTATGGATCATCTGGCTCAACACGTTAAGCATGGTGGTCTTGCCGGTGCCAGTGCCGCCGCTGATAAGAATGTTGCAGCGCTTGCTCACCGCGCTTTCCAGAAACTCGTAGATGGGTTGATCAATGGTCTGCATGGCCACCAGGTCGGCACTCTTGAGCATGTCCTTGCGGAATTTACGGATCGACACACAAGGCCCGTCCAGCGCAATCGGCGGGATGATCGCGTTGACCCGGCTGCCATCGGGCAAGCGCGCATCGACCATAGGCGAGGAGGCATCCAGACGTCGGCCCAACGGCGCAAGGATCCGTTGGATCACGCGCTCGACGTGGTGTGAGTCGATGAAACGCAGGTCCGAGTGGTGCAGCACCCCGTCACGCTCGATAAACACTTTGCTGGGGCCGTTGACCAGAATCTCGGTGACACTGTTATCGCGCAGGAGCACCTCCAGCGGACCGAAACCGGTGAGCTCATCCACCAGTTCCTCAGCCAGACGCTCCATCTCGTAGCGGGAAACCGCCAGACGCAGCCGCGCCACATACTCGGCCACCTTGTCGGAGACGAACTGTGCCAGCGCCGGACGTGTGCCCTCCAGCAGGTTACGCCCGCTTTCTTCAATGGCATCGATGATGTAGCGATGCAGAACCAGCTTCAGGTCCCGCCCATCGCCGCTGCCTTCCTGCGGACGGGGTGTAACGCCAAACAGCTTTTCGCCTTTCATTTACGGGCTCCCAATAAACGCCCCAACCAGCTTTTACGGGGCTTGTCCGAGGGTTGTGAACGGACGACGATTCGCTCGCCGAGGGTGCGCAATCCGGTGCTCAGCGATTCCCGGGGCGACAACTCGAACAACGACAACCCCTGGTTTTTTGCATTCAGACGCACCTCCGGGCTCAGCGGCAGCACTGCCATCGCCGGCAGGCCGAAGGTCTTCTCCAGCGCCTCGGAATTGGGCGTGACATGGCGCATGTATTTGTCCACCAGCAACCCTCCCTGCTGCAGCTGCAGGCCTTTCTCGCGCCAGAGGTTAAGAATCGCCAAGTTGCGCCTGCACTCGATGACGTTCTGATCGACGTACCACAGCAACCGGTCGCAGTGGGCGACGAAGGTTCGCAACGACTGGCTGTCCGGTTGCCCGACCAGGTTCACCACCACATTCTGGAAGTGCTGACGCAGGGCGCTGAGCAGCATGTACAGCTCCGCCGCGCTGGTGTGCTCCAGCGACATGTCGTCGTTGCCATAGGCCAGAATACGCAGCTGACTGGGGTGCACGGCGAAGGCGCTGTCGATCAAGGTCGAGTCGAGACGGCGCAGGTGACGCAGCGCATCACCGAAATTGAACGAGGACTCAAGGTTGAGGATCGCCAGACTGTCGCCACGGGGCATGCCCAGATCCAGCAACAGCGTGCGCTGCTCTTTCTGCTGCGCCACCAACGCCAGATGCGCCGAGATCAGCGCACCATCGCCATCGCATTGAGCGCCGTAAATAACCGTCAGGCCGCCCATGTTCGGGTTGGGCGCAACCGCAGGCAGGCGTTTGCTCAGGCGTCGAACCAGCCCGGCGACTTCACTGGAACGCGACCCGTAGGCGACGAAATCCCGCGCCCCGGCGCGCATGGCGTTGAGCACCAGCTGGTTGTCCATGCCGTCACCGAGGGCCACGATTGCCAGCATCGGCTTGGCTTCCAGTGCGCCTTCGATCAACGCGCTCTGGTTCACCAGGTGGTCCCGGTCCAAGCCCACGAACACCACACTGGCGAAAGTCACGTCCACCAACGCCAGCAGTTCGTCGAGGCTGCCGGTACCCGCGCTGACCACCTGACCGAGCGGCAACAGTGCACCTTGCAGCCATTCCAGGTCGGTGGTGTTGCGCGCGATGGCCAGAAAGGTCTGGCTTAGATTGGGCCCCTGGCTCATTGCGACAACCCGCTGCGGCGATCAAAGCTGCCGTTTTCGAGGAAATACATTTTGAGGAAGCTCGGGTCGTAATTGCGCAAGCCCTCACCCGGTAGTGATGGCAGCGGCGCGTTGACCGCCATGGGCTGGACCAGATGCGGCGTAACAATCATCAGCAGTTCGCGCTCTTCACGATTGATTTGCGAGCTGCGAAACAGTGCGCCAAGGATCGGGATATCGCCCAGTCCCGGAAACTTGTCCACCGCCGCGATATTGCTGGTGTTGATCAGGCCGCTGATAACGAAGCTTTCGCCGTCGGCCAGGGACACGCTGGTGTCGGTACGGCGGACATTGAGGGCCGGCACGGTGGTGCCGCCGATGGTAACGCCCGCCGTGAAGTCCAGCTCGCTGACCTCGGGCGCAACCTTCAGGGAAATACGATTGCGCCCCACCACTGTCGGGGTCAGCGTCAGACGCACGCCGTATTCCTTGTACTCGATGGAAATGCCGTTGCCTTCGCCGTTGGGCACCGGCACCGGAAACTCGCCCCCTGCCAGAAAACTTGCGCTCTGCCCGCTCAAGGCAACCAGGCTGGGCCTTGCCAGGGTGTACGCGAAACCGCTGCTCTCCATGGCGTTGAGCATACCCAGAACCTTGCTGCCGCCCCCGCCCCAGACGATGTTGAAGGTATTGTTGTTCAACGGAATGCCCGGAAGCGTGCCGCTTACCGACCCCGGCGTCACGTTCACGCCCGGCACGGTGCCGGGCGATCCGAACAGGAAGTTGTTCGAACCCCGGCCGAAGATCGACGTGCTGGCCTCTTTGAGCTTGGTACGACTGACCTCGACGAAACGAATATCGGTCTGCACCTGGCTGGGCAACAGCGGGTCTTCGGAAGGGGGCAACAGCGGGTCGGTCATCGCCGTGCTGGCGGCGCCGCGTACGAATACCATGCTTTGCCGGGGCGACGCCGAGCAGGCGGTCCAGATCATCAGACTGGTGGTGCCCGGTCCGACGCCCGTCAGCAGGAAGGCGCTGTTGTCATCGCCGTTGACGTGCACATCGGCAATTTTCGGATCACCCACCGCCAGCCGCGTGATCCCCACCGGCGAGTGAATGTCCTGCTGCACACCCTGGCCGATTTCCATGGCAGCAGGCATCGCCGATAACGCAGAACAACCGGCGGGCGCGGCCACGGCCACGCCCTGACACAACCCGGCAGACATAAAGGTCAGTACGACACGGTTCAACACCGGTTTGGAACGGCTCATCAACTGCAATCCTTGCTCGACTCAGGGGGTTTGCGGCGCAGTCTGGTTGCCACGAATGATTTCCACCGACCGCGGGCCGTGAGGGGGCCCACCGCCGGTCCGGACAGCGACGCTCGACTGCAAGCTCAGTTGGTTGAAGTGCGTAACGTTTCGATTGGCGGTGTCCAGCTGCACCGCGATGTCACTGTCGCCTGCCCAATAGCGCTGCAGGTTCTTCTCATCGGCACTGCGCACGGCCAGGCGTAAAGGACCGGCCTGTGAGGCAAGCATCAAGCGGTTGAGGAATTGTTCCGGCACGGCGACGACGACATTGCGGGCATTGATCGCAAGCTTCATCTGCTGGGCACGATCGTCACGGCTGCCGGACTGTTCATCGGGGCCCTGATTCTGCGGTCCGGTGAACGCACCGACGCTGAGCACGCGCAGCGCTGGCACGACGGTCTGGGCACTGCGGTCGGTACTGGCCTGATCGGGGGGAATATAAAGCAGCACATCAACGTAATCGCCGGGGCTCAGGTGCCCGCCCGCACCGATGATTTCATCGATGGCCAACGCCAGCGCACGCTCGCCAGGGCGAATCATCCGCGCCAGCGTGCCGCCAGCCTCGAAACTGCTGTCGGTTAGCCAGGTGCCCGCCGCAAGCGGCCGCCAGGACATGCGTCCTATGGCGTCTTCGGGTTTGCTGAAGCTGCCGACCGGAGCAACTTTGAGGTGTTCGACGAGCACGTCCTCAGACTTGATGGTTTCGTAGGGCGAGAGGTCTCGGGCCAAGACCAGCACCGGCTGGCGGGTCGGGTCTTCGGCTGGCTTTTCGGCAACAGCCGGACCGACCGGGGGCCCCGTCTGAGCCGCGGTCTCGGCAACAGGGACCTGCGGCGCGGGCGCGGGTTGACGGCTCAATACCAGTCCCCAATACCCGGCAAACAGCGCACCCAGCAAAAACAGTACAGCGAGCCCCATCGTGACGCGACTGCTCATGTCGCCCTCCCATCCCTGACTACAATCTCAAAACGTTAAGCGACCATCTGGCAGTCAGTTGGCGGTGAACATTCGTCATTTCGTTTATGAAGGTAGTCGAGGTCATTCAAAACGCCATTACTCGCCGGAAATTTCCTGAACATTCATTCGTTCGAGGGTCGCAAAGCCGAGCGCATGAGTCATTTGCCGTTATCACTTTGTGATTAATGCTTTCTTGTGATTGTGTAGTCCGGCATTGGCGGCAATGCTGTAGCTACGACAGAGTGTTTAATGTGTGTATCTGCGTAGTCGCGCCTTCAGGCGCAGGGAGAAGTCCGATGTTCCTAACGTACCTATCAGTGTTGATTCGCCGTTTCATAAAGGACGAGGAAGCTGCGTCCGCCATCGAATACGCCATTGTGGCCTCAATGGTTGCTCTGATCGCCATCCTGTTCCTCACCAACATCGGTGTAAGAATCAGGGCCATGTTCAACGCCATTCTCACCGGGCTTGGAGGCACTGCGGTATAACCCTCCAACACGGGTTTAACCTGAAATCATGTATATCCACCAGGTCCGGCAAGGGACTAAGACATGGCCGCACGCCCCGCACGCCAACAACTGTTGCTCGTTGACGATGAAGAGGACGCCAACGAGGAACTCGCCGAGTTGCTCGAAGGCGAGGGGTTTCGCTGCTTCACCGCGCCGTCCGTCAAGGAGGCGCTGAAGCAGCTGACCCTGCATCCGGATATTGCGCTGGTGATCACCGATCTGCGGATGCCGGAAGAAAGCGGTATCTCACTGATCAAGCGGCTGCGCGAGCACACCTCACGTCAGCACTTGCCAGTGATCGTCACCTCGGGGCACGCCGACATGGATGACGTCAGCGACCTGCTGCGCCTGCAGGTACTGGATCTGTTCCGCAAACCCATCTATCACGTGCGCCTGCTCGAAACCCTGAACAATCTGTTCCCCGAGCCGAAGGTTTATCAGGTAGGGCAGTAATCCACTGCTACCCATCATCCAGCTTTCATAAACGCCGGGTTGCCCATCAGAGCTGATAACTGAAGCTCAAGGTAAATCGCGGATTACGGTTGAAGCTGTCCAGGCCTGGGTCGGACATGGGTTTAGCTGCCTCCACCGCAATGTTGTAATAACGCCCATCACCCAAGCGCAAACCCAACGCCGACGATGACAGTCTCGAGTCCTTCACCTGAAGTTGGTTGAACCGGGTCCGCGCAGTATCCAATACCCCATACGGTTGCAGCACTTTCACCCAGTTGCCATCGCGCATGAAGTTGTAGTTGACCTCGTACGCCACGCCCCAGCCCTTGTCGCCCGATGCCTGGTCGGCGGGGTAACCGCGACCGAAATTCTGCCCGCCGAACTGCGCCCGCTCGCTGTCCGGCAAGGTGTCGTTGCTCCAGTACAACGCTGCCGAAAACACCCCCTGCCAATGCTCGAAGAACTTGTCGCTCTGAACCCCGGACAAACGCGCCCGAAAGAAATCAAGGTCATAGGTGTTGTCGTCGGTTTTGGCGCCCATGCCGTCAATCCCCCGGTACACGCCGCCACTGAGAATTCGCAGTTGTCGGTCCGTTGACTTGCGCCAGTCGCCCTCGATGGCCAGCGCTCGTATGTCGGTCCGACTCTGGATGCTCAAGGGAAAACCGACCACGTCATAGCGGATCTTGTCGTTGACCGCGTACACCCGCGCTCCGGCACTCACCCATTCGTTCCGGGCCGCAATCAACGGGCAGGTGAAACCTATGGAAAGGCGGTCGTTATCGCGCCGCTGGTTGAGCTCCAGGCCGTTATTCAGCGCGATGTTGGTGGCCGGCTCGCTACGGTAATGGGACGCCGACAGGTTCAACTGGGTACCCTCGGTATTGAGGAACTGACTGTAGTCGAGGCGGTAGTAGTGTTCCCTGTCATCACCCGGCGGAAACAGCGCGCTGAAGGTCAGTTGCTCGGCCGTCGACGTTTGCGCGTTGCTGCTCACGCCCAGTAGCGCCTGTAAGCCCTGGCGGTTGTCATCAGTGGTGCTAAGCGTGCTGGTGAGCGGTTTGCGCGAAGCCTGAGCAATCAGCGTGGTCGCGCCGTCCGTGGTGCCCGGTGGCGGCACCTGCGCCTGCAAGGTCACGCCCGGCACCCGGCTCATCAGCGAGGTATAACGCTCGAAGGTTTTGCGGGTCAGCGGGCGCTCCTGCTTGATCTTGTCGACCAACTTTTGCAAGTACGCCGACACATTGCCGATCTCCCCTTCCAGCCGATAATCGCGCACGTAGCCCTCTACCAATACCACTCGCACCAGCCCCTGCTCGAAACCTTGCGTCGGCAGAAAGGCGTAAGAAAGCAGATAGCCGTCGTTCTGATAACGCTGGGTGATGCCACGTGTGGCCTCGATCAATTCCGCAAGCGTCGCGTCCCGACCGATCAAGGGCTGATAGGCAGCTCCGAGTTGTTCCAAAGGATAAACGGTGCCGCCTTCGATACGGATTTTGCGCACACCTACTTTGGTGTTCATCATCAACGCGGTGGTATCGGCAGGCGGTATTGGCACTTGCGGGGCGGGCGTGGCGGGACGATAGGCATCGGCAGGAAGGTTTGGCGCCGGGAGCCTGCGCTCACGGTCATTGCTGTTGAGATAAGCGGGAAGTGCATCTGCGTTTGCGAACGACGCAGAGGTACAGATACCCAACATCAGGACAGGGATACAGGCACGCATACGGACACTCCAGTGACCACGACAGCAGTGCTCAAGCAAAAAAAGACAGGGGATCATCCAACTCCCCTGTCTGAAACAAGCGTAGGCGTAATGTGAGAAGTCGCTACCCTGGCAAGCCTGGAAAGAACACTCCATCGCGCGCAGGCAACTCGCGATAGTTCTCGCCCGCCTGGTACGGGTTACCTGCGACTGGCCACACCACCGAGGACGCCTGTCACCCCGTTGAGAATACCGCCGACTCCTCCGGTTGCTGTACTGCCATTCGGATTCACCAGGCCGCCCACCTGGGTCACCGTGTTGCCCACCGAGGAAACCGTACCCCCCAGCGCTGTCATGACCTGACCGCCATTGCCAGCCGCGACCTGATTGCCCAGATTGCTGACCGCACCACCGGTCTGCGCCAGCAGGCCGTTAACCGGAGCGCCCAGGCCCGTGGCGCTGCCAATGTTCTGTGTAACGCCAGCGACGTTGTTGACCACCGGTGCGACCGCTGCACCGACGTTGTTCGTCAATGCGCCGACCGGTGCGCCGATTGCCGTGTTGGCTACACCATTGCCGCCCAGGATCGGACCAAGAGAAGCGACCGTTGCGCCGACGCCAGTGCCGTTCAGACCGGCAGCGCCCAGTACGTTGCCAGCCGATCCGCTGGTCAATCCGTTACCCGCCGCCGCGACCACTCCGCCCACGTTTTCCAGCAGCCCTGGATTGCCACCCAGACTGGTGCCTGACCCGCCCTGCAGATAGCCTGCCGCAGTGCCGGCGACATTACCCACGCCACTGACCGATCCGCCGACACCTGAAATCACTGGGTTGCCCTGCGCGTTGCCCGTCAGGTTATCGCCGACAGTATTTAGCGTGCCCTTAACATTCTGCAGCACGCCATTGACCGGCTGACCCAGGCCCGTCGCGCTGCCAACCTGATCAGTGGTCGATTCCACCATGGCCACCACTGGCACCAGTCCATCGCCGACTGCCTGTGTTGTCGTACCCAGGGCACCGCTGGTCGTCGCGGTGCTCAGGGTGTCACCGAGCATGGTGACCTTCTGCCCGACGCCATCGACCACCTCACCCGTACCACTGACAACGGTACTCACCAACGGCACCTGCTCAACGGTCGACCGGGCAAATTTCCTGACCCCTTTGCCGACTGATGAAACGCCGTTGCCCAGGTTACCGGTGGCGCCGCCCACACTTGAAAGCGTTGTGCCCAGAGCATTGCTGTCGGTGCCCAACGTACCCAGGCCATCGACCAGGCCACTGCTGACAGCGTTGGTGGCCGTCCCCACCGACGACACAAGCCCGCCTGCGCCAGAGGTCAGATCGCTGACACCTGTGGCCGGCAGAGAAGACACGGCATCACCGACGCCCACCACGGCATCGCCCACGTGCCCGACTACCTTGCCCAACCCGACACTGGTCAGCGCGGTGGTGGTGCTGACCACCGGCGGCGTCACCACACCGCCGGTGCTGCCATCCCCTATACCATCCTCTATGCCACCACCCATTCCGACCGTCCCACCCGTGCCACCTGTACCTGCGCCTGTACCTGCGTCAACCACGGTGCCGCCGCCCGAACCGGCGGCACCGGCTGTTCCCCCCACACCACTGCCGGCGGTTTCGCCGCCGCTGCCGGTGCCGCCGCTATCGGTACTCGCGCCACTGGCGGAGTCGCCCGACGCACCCGAAGCTGAAGAGCCAGAGACGTGGCTTTTCGAGCCACCACCACCGCTGCTGCACCCTCCGAGGCTGACAGAAAGAACCAGGGCCAACGCCGATACCGCGAAAATCCTGTGAGTGTTCATCGAGAGAATCCTTCCTAACGCAATTGTCTGTTTGCTTTTCGGTACGACCCGAAAGCGCCTTTCCATGGCGTTATAACAATCCCGGGAAAAGACATGGGCAATTCTTAAATTGGTATTAACTACTTAGATAGGCGCAGAACTGAAGGCAAAACCACTGAATTTACTACCTGACGATTCAATGGGTTAAGCGCGTGATGCCGGACCTCTGGACGAAAGTCAGGTCGCTTAACCGATAGGCGCAGGGGCTAAAAATGTTCGTAATGTGGTTATCCGCCCGACGGACGCACTGCTTGCAGGCGCTGGATTGGATGGCTTTTACAACCTTCGTTGTCCGCCACGAATCCAGCGGTTGACCTGCCTCAATCCACCACGCTGAACGCCACCCGCGCGGTCTGTCCGCTTTCGTCCAGCACGCTCAATTGATAGCGGCCCAAGCGGCTGAAAGTGTGGGTGTAGCTGTCCTGATTGGCGGTATCGCCGACCGGCGCGCCGTCGATGAACCACCAGCGCCTGCCATTGCCACCCAGTGCCGACAACGTCAGGCGCAGCTGCTGCTGACTGCCGGTCGGCAATCGCAGCTGGTCACCTTCACGCACCCCAACAATCGATATCGGCGCCGCCAGGCTCAGGCCCTGAGGCGGGCAGGACGGATCGATGGCCGGCAAACGTGCTTCGCGACGTTCACCTTTCGCCAGCCAGGGCTCCAGAGGCGCGGGCCACAGCGCGATGTCGCGGGGCCGAGCCTGTGGACAACCTGCATCGACACGCAGCCCCTTGTCGTTGACCCACACTTTCTCCAGCAAGCCCAGGCCCAGCGGCTGATCGGTGGCCTGCAAGGTCGGCGGCGTGGTGCCGTCCAGTGTCCAGGCAAAGCGCTGACGCCGACAGTTGGGATCACTCTTGCTCATGGGCAGCCCCAACGGCCAACAGATCGCGGCCACGCCCACGTTCAGCGGAACGGCAGACACAGGCGCCAGGATATTGCGCTGCGCATCGCGGTTCACTAGCAGGTCATGCACCTGCAGCATCAGTGGCGCTGCCGAGGCCAGGCCGAACTGCCCCGGTACCGGGGTTCCGTCCGGCCGCCCGATCCACACGCCGATCAGGAAGCGTGGCCCCACGCCGATGGACCATGCGTCGCGAAAGCCATAACTGGTGCCGGTTTTCCACGCCAGCCGCGGGCGTTGCACCCGTTCGGCGTGAGGGTCCAGATCGGGTCGCGACTGGCCACTGAGAATGCGCCGGATGATCCAGGCGGCCCCCGGCGACATCATTGGCCGGTCACGCAACCGGTCCTGCGGTTGCAGACGAATATCGGCGCTGCGCCCGCCCCGTGCAAACGCGCTATAGCCACCGACCAGTTCCTCCAGACGACTGCCCGCGCCGCCCAGGATCAACGCCAGATTGGGCTCGGCCAGAGGCGGCAGGGTCAGCGGCACACCGCCGTTGCGTAACTCGGCAGCAAAACGCTTCGGGCCGTAAGCTTCGAGCAGTTGCACCGCCGGCAGGTTGAGCGACATCGACAGCGCCGAACTGGCCGCGACCGCGCCATTGAAGCCGGAGGAAAAGTTGCCCGGTCGATAATCGCCATAACGCCTTGGCACGTCCTGCATCATCGACTCGGAATGAATCAAGCCGGCATCCATCGCCTTGCCATAAAGAAACGGCTTGAGGGTCGAGCCCGGTGAACGCAGCGCGCTGACCATATCAACGTGGCCAAAGCGCCTGGCGTCACCGATGTCCACGGAGCCGGCGTACGCACGCACCGCCATGTTTTCGGCCTCGACCACCAGAATCGCCGCCGACGTACGCTCAGGCAATCGCGCGCGCCAGCCGAGCAAGAGGTCTTCGAGGCGGCGTTGCAACGCGGCGTCCAGCGTGGTGCGGATCAGCGGTGGGCTGTTTGGTCGATTCAGCCGTCGAGCCAGCAGCGGTGCCAGGCTCGGCTCCTGACGCGGGGCCAGCAACAGTGGTTCTTCCAACGCTTCGTCGACTGACTGCTGAGGCCACTTGCCGAATTCGGCCAGACGTCGCAGCACCTTGTCGCGGGCGGCTTGGGCGCGCTCTGGATGACGATCCGGGCGCAAGCGGCTCGGCGCCTGTGGCAGCACCGCCAGCAGCGCGGCATCGGCACGGGTCAGTTGCTGTGGGGATTTGCCCAGATACGCCCAACTGGCCGCCGCGACACCTTGCAACGTGCCACCGAAGGGGGCGCGGTTAAGGTACAGGCCGAGGATCTCCTGCTTTGACAGGTGCCACTCCAGTTGCGCGGTACGCCAGAGTTGACGCAACTTGCCAGGCAAGGTGCGTGAGTGCGGATCGAGCAACCGCGCGACCTGCATCGACAGCGTGCTGCCCCCGGACACAACATGCCCACCGCTGAGGTTTTGCCAGGTGGCGCGCAGCAGCGCCATGGGGTTCACGCCGGGATGCCGATAGAACCAGCGGTCTTCGTAGGTGAGCAGCGCATCGAGGTAATACGGCGATACCTGATCCACGCTTACCGGATAACGCCACACACCGTTGGCATCGGCAAAGCGCCAGAGCGGCGTGCCGTCTTCGGCCAGTACCACGCGAGCCAGATCATCTCTGGGCAACGGTAGCGGCCAGATGCGGTCGGCAAGCCACAGGATCAGGCACACCAGCAACAAGCTGCCCAACAACACGCGCACGATGCGCAGAGCAAGAAATCCACGCTTCATGCCAAAGAGCCTTTATCCTGCAGGGAACTCGCCCCGCCCATCGGTAGCCAAAGCGAACAGTGCCTTTTTCGGCTCAGCCCCTCCATCAGGAAGCAGACATGCAGGTAGAAAGCGTATTCGAATGGTTCGGCCAGGTAATCGGGGCCGTGATCCGCTTCGTCGTCGACGGGTTAAGCTGGTTGTTCAACCTGTTCACGCATGCCGGTGGCAATTTCGTCGACGGGTTGTCACGCACGCTGGGCATGGACACCTCACTGATCAGCATCGTGGCCCTGATCATCGGCCTGATGCTGCTGTACTCGGCGATACGCGCCTTCATGCGCGCTTCGATCATCATGGGGATCATCTGGCTGTTTCTGGGATTGTGGTTGCTGAGCTGGATTATTCATTAAGGTCGTCATTGGCTTGATCGTTCCCACACTCCGCGTGGGAACGCATACCCCGACGCTGCGCGTCGTCACAACAGCTGACGCGAAGCGTCCGTCGCTGCGTTACCACGCACAGCGTGGGAACGATCGTTGCGTTGGCTTGATCGCATTCAGCACGCACGCCGTACAGCCCCTGAGGGAGCGAATTCATTCCGGGCGGATCGGATAAGCGCCCCATCTGGGTCGCCTGTTCCATTTTTTTGATCGTTCCCACGCTCCGCGTGGGAATGCATACCCCCGACGCTGCGCGTCGTCACAACAGCTGACGCGAAGCGTCCGTCGCTGCGTTACCACGCAGAGCGTGGGAACGATCGTTGCGTTGGCTTGATCGCAACCGCGCCTTCCTTTGAAAACGCGGTTCTGCTTTCTACTTCTTCCCTTTCACCACCAACTGCGCAGGCGCATCACCCAGCGCCTGCCAGTTTGGCCGGTACATGGACTCGACCTGTGGCGGCGGCACGCGATAGGTGCCCGGCGTTACAGCCCGCGCCAGATACAACAGGTGCACCGTGTTGAAGCCTTGCAGATCCACCGCCGCGACGTAACGATCACTGCGGAACTCTTGATGCTTGAGCCCGGCGTTTTCCATCGACTCACGCCACTGCTTCACAGAAGCACTGGCATCTTCCAGACTGGCCGCGCTTTGCGCCAGGTTCTGGTTTTCGATCTCAAGACCGGCTGGCAGCAAATCCACCACCAGCGCATCGGGTACACGCTCCTTGGCTTTAAGCTCCAGATGCACCAGCACCAGTTCGCCGCTTTTCAACGCGTTGAGGTTCAGCGCCTGGCCATCCATGCCCAGATACTCACGACGAATCGCCAGGTTCTCGCCACCGGCCGCGGGCGGCTGCGAGGGGTAACCGGAAAGGGTCATCTGCTGATACAACGTGTCGCCACCGGTGTTCTGTACGGTCAGCGGCGCAGCCAGCACGGAGCTGTCGAGTTTGACGCCCGGTTGATCATTGCTCAGTTCGCGATGGTTGCTGCCGCTGTTCAAGGTTGCTGCCCACTTGCCTTGCGGCTTGCCGAGCAGATCGCGACCGGCGAGAAACAGTGAGTTTCGCTCCTGGGTCGACAGGTAGCGGCTGGCCGCAACTTGATCCGACAGGGCAAAAAGGCGCTCCTCGACCTTGTCAGGCACCAGCTTGTTTTCCTCCAGCAGCGACAGAATCAGCGCCTGATCGCGCAACGGGCTGCCATAGTCGGCCAGCCAGTCGTTGGCCTTGCGACCCGCCGCCAGCCCTGCCAGCAACGCTTGATCGGCACGGGGTTTGTCACCCATTTTTTCCAGCGCGATGGACAGTTGCACCAGCGGAAGACCTGAGCGCGCATCACTGCGACGATCGAACAGGCTGCGCAGCGCACCCAACGGCGCCTGCTGGCTGCGCGACAACACGAGACCCGCATAAGCCTGCACGGCGAAGCGGGTGTGCTCGGCGTTTTCGCTGTAGCTAACCTCGATCTGGTTGCGCTCCTGCAGGTAACGCAACAGGCGCTCGCTGGCTTTCTTCAAGGCATCCGGCGGCACCGCAAAACCCTGATCGCGGGCGCGCAGCAGGAAGTCGGTCACGTAGGCCGTCAGCCAGTATTCTTCCTCGCCATCAGCGCCCCACAGACCGAAGCTGCCGTTGTAGCGCTGCATGCCCAATAGGCGCTCGATACCGATTTCGATTTTGCGCTTGCGCTCGGCATCGGACTCACCTTCCAGTCCCAGCCGCTTGAGGACCGCAGCGTCGGCATACAAAGACGGGTACAGCCCACTGGCGGTCTGTTCCAGGCATCCGTAGGGATAAGCCTTCAGCGCCCGAATCTGCTCGCCAAGGTTCAAAGGCGGACGGCTCGACACTGACAGCAGCGCCTCACGCCCGGCAGGCTCGAACGCCTCAAGCGCACCTTCGGGCAGGCGCCACGCCTGATCCTTGAGCACTGCGCGATACTGCCTGAGCATTGCCGGGTAGGCCGGACGCACGCCGATGGTCCATTCACGACTGAACGCAGGCAGGTTCTCGCCCGGCAGATCCAGGCCATTGACCGTCACCTTGATCACGCCCTGACCAAACCCGCCCTGGGCCTTCACCGGAATCTGCAACGTGGTGCGCTGACCCTGATTGAGGCTGAACGCCTTGGTGCCATCGCCCTCAGCCAGACTCAGTTGCCCATGGGCGGTGACCTGCACATTGAGCGTCTGCGCCTTGCCGGACAGGTTCGACAGGTCCAGCGCCACGTTGGTCTGGTCGCCACCGGCAAGGAAACGCGGGGCCGACAGCTCGGCGATCAGCGGCGCGGCGATCACGGTTTTAGCTTCGGCCATGCCATAGCGCTCGTCGGTCCAGGCTTGGGCCATGATCCGCAATTGGCCATTGAAGTCGGGAATATCAACGCTAACCTCGGCATCACCCTGATCGTTCAGCGTCACGGGTGCGCTTTGCAACGCGACGATGGTGACGCTGGTTTCCGGACGCTTGCCGCCCTTGGCCAGCGCCGCATCACCGCCGAATGCCAGGCTCGCCAGACGATTGCGCCCGGCTTCGATCAACTGACCGTAGATGTCCAGTTGATCGGCGCCGTATCGCTTGCGGCCGAACAGGCCGGTAAACGGATCCGGCGTGGCGTATTCGGTAATGTTGAGAATCCCGACATCCACCGCCGCGACCAGCACATGCACATTCTTCGGGATCGAGCCGTCCGCGTTCCTGGCATTTACCTTGAGAGTCAGCGGCTGTTTGGGACGCATTTTCTCAGGCGCCGTGACTGTCAGTGCCAGTTTGCGTTGCGAGCGATCCAGCGGCAGGTGCAACACGCCGACCGCGCGTTTGGGCGTGACGTTAGCCTTGCGCTCGCCGGGCCGAATCACCAGCGCGCTGACGTACAGGTCGTGGCGTGCCCACTTCTTGTCCACCGGCACATCGAAGGTTTTGCCCTCGGCCGGCACGTCGATTTCCTGCCACCACAGCGGACCTTCGCTGGACTCCACCAACAGATAGCCCTTGCCCGCAGAAGGTGGGGTAACCGTGACCCTGGCCGTATCGCCATCGGCGTAGGCCGGTTTGTCCAGCGCCAGCTTGACCTGATCGGGACGCACGGCGCCGCCTTCGGCGTTGTCCTGCCACCGATAACCGGCCCAGAAACGTACGCTGCTGACGAGGCCGGTGGCCGGGTCTTCGACTTCGACGCGATAAGGCCCCCACTCCACCGGGAAGCTGACCTTGGCTGTGGAGTCCTTCTTCACGCTGAGGGTTTCTTCGGACAGGTTGAGGAATTTCTCGTTGTAGTGGTAACTCCAGCCATCGCTGTCGGAGTAGTTCCAGTAGTAGTCGCGACGCTCGCGAATCAACCGCACCTTCAGGTTGTCGGCGGCCAGTTGGTGGCCTTGGGCGTCGGCCATCAGCACCTCAAATTCCACCGGGCCATCGCCGTCGGTGGCTTCGCCATCGAACAGTCCGCGCAGGCCGGGCAGCGTGTCGGCAGGCCATACCGGTTGCGTCAGACGCCGGGTAATGGGGCGGCCACCGGACTCCTGCAGGCTGGCTTGCAGAACCAGCTCAAGCGGTGAACGGGCCTTGCCCCATTGGCTGTCAATGCTCAGGTCCAGTTGGCCGTTGGCGTCGAGGGTGCTGTCTTCAATCTCAAGATCCTGCTTGAGATCCTCCTCGGTCACTGAGCCAAACTGGTAGCCCGGCAGCCCCGGTACGGCTTCACGCAGCGGGCGCACATAGAGTTGACCGGTCAGCCGATTGCCCGAGGCAGGTGCGCCGTAGAGGTAACGGCCGTTGATGGAAATGTCGAACGGCGCATCAGGCGCCAGTGGCGTGTCGCTGCCCTTGAGTTCCAGCGCCATGCGCTCGGGCAGGAAATCCTCGACCTGGAACTCATACAACTGTGGCTTGCCGTCGCCCAGGTCAAACACTAACTGCCAGCGTCCGGTCGGGGCTTCGTCCGACAGTTGCAATTGATACTGGTACAGCCCCGTGGCGCCGGCGTCCCACACGAACTTGCGACTGACCTGATCATCCGGGCGGCGAACTTCCACGGTGATCGGCTGAGGTTTCACGCTCTTGCCGTCGTTGTCGCGCAGCAGGCCGTTGAGCAGCACCACTTCACCCGGGCGGTACAGATCACGCGGGCCGAAAATGAAGAACTGCAAGGGATGAGCCTGCGGGCCGGTGATGTCGAACTCGGCCAGATCCAATGCGGCGCTGTTCAGGCGCAGCATGCTGGTCTGCTCACCTTGATGGGCCAACAGCACTTGAGCCTTGGCTGGCAATGACAGTTCGGCGTGACCGGCACTGTCGGTCTTGCCCTGGCCGACCACGCGGCCCTTGTCGTCATACAGTTCAAGGCCTACGCCGTCCAGCGCCTTGCCGCCTTCGAGGGCCTGGGTGAAGACGTCCAGTCGACTGGTATAGCGGTGGGCCGACAGGCCGATGTCGCTGAGGGTAAACAGCGTCGCGGGCTGCGAATAGTTGTAGGTGCCCGAGGCGCGCATCACCGCCAGATACACGCCCGGCTGTTGCAGGGGCTTGATTCCGGAAATAGGCAACAGCACGGTTTCCCGGGTATTGCGCGCCGGGTTCAGGTCAAAACGGCCGCTGTAGACCAGATCGGCCATTGGCAGCAGTTCTTTGGCTTCATAGCTCTGCAGACTCGATGAGCCCTCCCACGAACCGAGGAACGCTGGCAGGGAGTCGGGCTTGATGCGGAAGAATTCGACATCGACTTTATCGACGTTCAACGCAATGACCGGCAGGCCTTCGGCCAGTCGTGTCGGCAGCAAACTGCCGCGACTGGCAAAACCGACCGTGGCTTGCAGGTCGGCGGTTTCCAGGCGCGCCGTGTATTCAGCGGCCAGGGTGTTGTTGTTCACCGCCACCAGACCGGGATCGACAGTCAGCACCAGTTTGCGCTTGGGCTCAAGGTGACGAAGACGCAACTCCATGAGGTTGTCCGACAGCTCCCATGCGCCATCGACCTTGCCGTTGACGCTGTCCACCAGATGCACTTGTTCGGCGAATTTCTGATCAGGGTTCAGCGGCACGGAAAAGCTCAGCGACAGCGTACTGGCACCGTCAAGCTGAACTTCCGAGACGTCGATCACGGTCAGTTCACGCCCGGCATACCGCTTGCGCAGTGCAGGTATATCAACGGCAGGCTTGGGTTTGCTCGCGTCTACAACCGCAGCTTGAGCGGCAGTTTGGGTGGGGGCAGCAGCGGGTTTGTCGGAATGGGAGGAATCACAGGCACTGAGCAGCGCCAGCGCGCAGGCCAGCAACAATCCTTTGTTAAGCATGAGTCACTCATCGACGGCAGTGGTTTGGAGAGCAGCAGTTATAGCATCGCAATCGCGATCATAAAATGCAGCGCGCACATCGACCGTGAGTTTGTGGGCGTGTTCGCAGGGCGAGCCATGCAGTGCGTACCTCTGCCCTCAGGGTGCGGAACCCTGAGTCTCACGCCCTGCGGGCAGAGTCGAAGGCCGATGGGTGTCGGTCATAAAGTTTGCATCAGGCCTGCGATCTGTTCGCTACAATGCCGCCCCTTGCGCAGGAGTCTTCATGTCTAACTTCTTCACAGACTGGCGCCAGCGCGTCGCTCATCGACAGGTGTGGGCGCTGGCCGCGCCGATGATTCTGTCGAATATTTCCGTACCCCTGGTTTCACTGGTCGACAGTTCGGTCATAGGCCATCTGCCCCATGCCCATCAGCTTGGAGCGGTCGCAGTCGGCGGCACGCTGTACAGCTTTCTGGCCTGGGCGATGAGTTTTCTACGCATGGGCACCACCGGTTTCGCGGCTCAGGCGGCGGGGCGCCAGGACGGAACGGCGCTGCGACAAGTGCTCTTGCAGGGGCTGTTACTGGCGCTGGGTTTCGCGCTGTTGCTAGGTCTGATCGGCCTGCCCTTCCAGCATCTGGCGCTGCAAATGATGCAGCCTTCGCCCGACCTCACCGACCTGACCCGCGACTTCTTCCACACGCGCCTGCTCGGCCTGCCTGCGGCCCTGGCCAGCTATGCGCTGGTGGGCTGGTTTCTGGGGCTGCAAAACGCGCGGGCACCTCTGGCGATTCTGCTGACCACCAACCTGGTCAACATCGCGCTCAACCTGTGGTTTGTGCTCGGGCTGGACTGGGGTGTGGTGGGCAGCGCCCGGGCTTCGGTCGTCGCAGAATGGATCGGCGCCTTGCTGGGCCTGGCACTGACCCGCAAAGGCCTGCGCGATTACCCCGGCCACCTGATGCTGGTCGCGCTTAAACGCTGGCACAACTGGCGGCCGTTGTTGGCGGTCAACCGCGATATCTTCATTCGCAGTCTGTTGCTGCAGTCGGTGTTCTTTCTGATCACGGTGCAAGGTGCCCGACTGGGCGATGCCACCGTGGCCGCCAACGCACTGCTGCTCAACGGGCTGCTGCTGACCGCCAACGCGCTCGATGGCCTGGCGCATGCGGTGGAGGCGCTCTGCGGTCATGCCATCGGGGCGCGGGATCGTGAGGCATTGCGTCGCTCGCTGAACGTCGCTACCGGCTGGTCACTGATCTGCAGCGTGGCATTTGCGGGGTTCTTTCTGCTTGCCGGGCATGTGTTCATCAACATGCAGACCAACATCGCCGAGGTACGTGAAATAGCCTTTGTTTATTTGCCCTATCTGGCGGTTCTGCCGTTGGTGGCGGTCTGGAGCTATCTGCTCGATGGCCTGTTCATCGGCGCCACCCGCGCCCGGGAAATGCGCAATGCCATGGTGCTGACTGCGCTCGTCACTGCGCCATTTGCCTGGTTGGCCAGCGGGCTGGGCAATCACGGGTTGTGGGTGGTGTTTCTGCTGTTTATGGCGCTACGGGCGTTGACCCTGGGGGTTATCGCCAGACGCCTGAATCGCAGTGGTGGGTGGTTCGTTTAGCCGATTGCGAACGCCCTCACAGGTTTTTCCATGTGTCATCGAACGAGCACCTGATCCTGCGCATGGATAAAATTCACCACCTCATCCAGCACCGGCGCCAACCCGCGCATCGGGCGGGAGAATGCGGCGACCAGCGTTGCATGCCCGGGCCTCGGGAAGTACAGCTCACGTACGGACACCCCTTGCTCGCGCAGGCGTCTGGCCATGCCGCCGGTATTACGCGCAGGGTTTACCACGGTGTCATCTCGGGCCGCCATCAACAACGCCGGTGGCGATTCGGCGCTGACATGGTTGATGGGCTGGGAGTCGGGAGGCGAATTCGGAAAGAAAAACACCGGCTTCACTTCTGGATTCTCAACCGGCAGGAAATCATAAGGCCCGGCCAGACCGATCCAGCCACTGATCATCGACGGTTTCATGTTCACTGCCGCCAGCCATTTCGGGTCCAGCGCGATCATTGCCGCGTTATAACCACCGGCACTGTGCCCCATCACATACAGTCGGGCCGGATCACCGCCGTATTGGTGAATGTGTTCGCGAGTCCAGCCCACCGCTCGCGCGCTGTCGTCGAGGAAACCCTGGTAATGCACCTGTGGATAAAGCCGATAGTCGGCCAGCACGGCGACGACCCCGCGCGATGCCAGCGCCTCGCCAACAAAGCTGTAGTCGCTGCGCGAACCGGTGTTCCAGCTGCCTCCATAAAAGAACACCACCACCGGTGCGTTGGCTGGCTCGCCAGTGGGGGTGTAGACATCAAGCCGGTTACGCGGGTCGTTGCCGTAGCTCAAATCCGCAGTCTTGCTGAACGTACCGCCCGGCGTTAAGGCATTGAGTACCTTCAAGGGTGAGCAGCCTATCAACAGGCCCAGCAGGCCGCCTGCAACAAGTATTCGAAAGGCAGTTCTGATCATGGTCGCTCGCTAGGGGCCGTGGCAGTCAGCTAGCCGCACTGGGAAATGGCCGTCTGGCATTACGACTGCGACCCGTCATTCGAATTCAAGGTATTTCTCTCAGCGTCGCCACTTTCCGCCTCGGCAATGGAAGAAAGCATGATCCTCAAGCCGCTGAGTGAAATGCTTTTCGAATCGATCGTCACCAGACTGGCCCCGACCCGGAAATGCATTTCATCATGCCCGGCCATGCGCACGATCATTTGATCGTCGACCGTGAATTGCTGCGAATCGTCCAGAAACAGCTCCCTGTCGATCCGAGTGGTCAGCACGCGACGAGAGAGGGCAGCAGGATCAGGCTGTGCGCGGGGGTTAACATCCGGGTCCCATAGCCGGTCGCTGATGTAGGGCGAGTCGGGATTACCGTGACGAAAACTCACCACGACCTCCATCCCGCCCCACCAGCCCTGCTCCTGCTGCTTCAATGCCGGATCGATGGGAATCCAGCAGTCGTTGAAACGCGCACCATCACCCTGATTGCTCCATTCGAAGCGCACCTTGAGCCGGCCCCTGTTGTCCACTCTGGCGGGCTCGAACAAGCCACCCACGACGCAGGCCCGCTGCATGCACATTCTTGGCGCGAGCGCAGGCGTCAAAGTTTTAAGTCTGGACACAGGCCCGGGCGCTGTCTCTTCGGCCTGCTCAACCAGCACATCATCTGGCAGGATGTCGGTGAATACCACCACATGTCGGGTCCGCGTGTGCAGGAAGTAATAGTGCATGCCCTCCTCCTCGCACAAACGCTGCACCAGTTGCAGGTCGCTTTCGCAATACTGGGCGCAGTAGTCGCGCTCCACGCAGGACTGCTTGCGGTGCCAGAAGAAGGCACCCTCGTCGATGCCGTGTTCGCTCAGGACCTGAGTGATGATCCGTTCGGCATTCATGCCCTGAAAGATGCGTTGGTTGTGCCGGTACGCCATCAGGCCGAGGCGCGGCCCCAGCGTGATCAGATAACGCATCGGCGTGTGCTGCGACAGGTCGCTCGTGGCAACCTCGGTGGTGCTGCGCACGATGCTCTGGATATGGCCGTGGATGCCGGAGGTCGATCCCATCACGTACAGAAAACCGGCGCTGAACAACAGTTCGTGAGCATCCAGAATCCCGGTCGGGCTGAGAATCTCGAGTTCAAAGGTGTACGGGCGATCAGCCGCCTCGCTGCCCTCGCAGGTCAACACCTCGAATGAGCGTTTGGGGCGATGGGTGTCAAGACGCAGGTGCAGGGCGTTATCGAAGGGATGCATGGCGCGGTGAGTCCTCGGCGAGCAGTTTCAGGCGGCCGGGATTCTGTAACAGAAGATGCACGAAGTAGAGGGGGTAAATGCAGATCAGGAAATGACCTACAGGCATGGATAGCATGCCTGCCGGGAATCTGTAGGAGAGCGCTGGATCTGTCAGAAATTCGAATGGTGTAAGCACCTGCGGGAGCGGGCTTGCTCGCGAAGACTCGGGAACATCCAATGCTTATGTATTGGTCGTGCCTTAGCTTCGCGAGCAAGCTCGCTCCCACAGGTCTTGCATTACTTCCGACAGACCTGCTGCCTCACGACGACAGGTAGGAAGACCGCGTCAGGCCCAAGCGCAATGCATCCAGGTACTGGGTGCGTTCACGCGGGCTGATGCTGGCGCTGGCGACCTTGTCGCGGTAATGGGTCATCAGTTCCTCAGGCGACAGGTGCACGTAGCGCAACATGTCTTCGATGGTGTCGTGGGTTTCGATGCCCGCCGAGTACGCGCTGCCATCCTGATTCTGGTAAATGTTCACCGAGTCGGTATCACCGAACAAGTTGTGCATGTCCCCCAGAATCTCCTGATACGCACCAACCAGGAACACGCCCAGCAGATAATCCTCACCTTCGTTGAGCGCGTGAACCGGCAAGCTGGTTTCGATGCTCTGCTCGTCGACGTACTGGTTGATCTTGCCGTCGGAGTCGCAGGTCAGGTCTTGCAGCACGGCACGACGCATCGGCTCTTCGTCCAGACGATGCAGCGGGATGATCGGCAGCACCTGATCGATCGCCCAGGTGTCCGGCAGGCTCTGGAACACCGAGAAGTTGCAGATGTACTTGTCGGCCAGCTTGTCGTTGAGCTCGTCCAGCACCTGACGGTGGGAACGCTGACGCGCCTTGAGCGAGTTGTGCAGGCGACGGCAGACCGCAAAGTAGCACTGCTCACCCAGGGCCTTTTGCGCGAGGGTGATTTTGCCATCCGAATACTGAGTGGCGATGTCACTCATGTAGTGGGTCGCACGCCAGTAGGTCTCTGTGACCATCTCGATATCGGTCGGCCCAAGCAGGTCAATCAGCCATTGCAGGGTTTCCGGCAGACCTTCCTTGTCTTCGATGACCGGCACTTCATCGTTGTGACGCTCGACGTCGGTGACCTGAATCACCAGCATTGCGTGGTGCGCAGTCAGCGAACGGCCGCTTTCCGAGAAGATGTGCGGATGCGGCAGACCTTGCGCGTCGCAGAACTCCTTGAGCATGCCGACCACGACACCGGCGTAATCGTCCATGTCGTAGTTGATGGAACTGGCATTGCGTGAATGGGTGCCGTCGTAGTCAACGCCCAGACCGCCACCGACGTCGATGTGATCCACCGGCAGGCCAAGATTGCGCAACTCACCGTAATAGCGGATCGCTTCCTTGAAGCCGTGCTGATAGTCGGCCAGGTTGGCGATTTGCGAGCCCATGTGGAAGTGCAGCAGGCGGATGCCCTGATCCAGACCGGCTTTGGTGAAGCGCTCGACCACCGAGAGCAACTGCGCGGCAGACAGACCGAATTTGGACTTCTCACCCCCGGTGTCGGCCCACTTGCTCGACGCCAGCGACGACAGGCGCACGCGCAGGCCCACTTGCGGAGCCACCTTGAGTTCGGCGGCCTCTTCGATCACCAGTTCGACTTCGGACTCTTTTTCGATGACGATGAAGACGTTGTGGCCCAGTTTCTGCCCCATCAGCGCCAGACGAATGAATTCGCGGTCCTTGTAACCGTTGCAGACGATGGTGCCGCCTTTCGGGGCCAGTGCCAGCACGGCCATAAGCTCGGGCTTGGAGCCAGCTTCCAGACCGATGGACACGTTCTGTGTAGCGATGATGTTTTCCACCACCGCTTCCTGCTGATTGACCTTGATCGGGTACAGGGCTGTGTATTTGCTCTGGTATTCCAGACGCGCGATGTTCTCGTCGAACGCACCTGTCAGCTGACGCACGCGGTTCTGCAGGATATCGGGGAAGCGCACCAGCAACGGCAGCGACAGGCCACTCTTGCGCAGCTCATCTACTTGCTCGTACAGGTCGATGGGCGAGCTGCCAGGCCCATTGGGGCGAACTTCAACGCGGCCGGCTTCATTGATTGCGAAATAACCGGCCCCCCAATGGCGAATTCCATAGACACTGCGGCTGTCTGCCACGGTCCATTGGCTGCCATCGTCTTTGCGTGTGCGTCGTACGGACATTGAAGTCCCCTATATAGAAGTCATAAAGCCCCGGTCTGACCGACCGGGTGCAGTGTATAGAGTGGAAATGACGGTTTGGCGCCAACCCGCATGGGCAGTAGACCCATGAGACGGAGCAGAGTTTGCTTGAGTAAGCAGGCGCCTGACCGACAGAGAAACCAACGCTGATTTGAAGAACGGTTCAACCGCCGGACTTTTTCGCTTTGAAACCCTGTTTGACCAGTTCCGCCAGCAGCGTCTGTACATGATCGCCCTGAATCTCGATCACGCCATCCTTGAGCGCCCCCCCGGTTCCGCAACGTCGCTTGAGCGTAGTCGCCAGGTCCTTGAGTGCCTCCTCAGGCAGAGGCACGCCGCTGATGGTCGTCACTGTCTTGCCGCCGCGGCCTTTGCTTTCGCGACGCACACGGGCAATGCCATCGCCTTCGGGGATAACGGTTTGCTTGCAGGTACAGGCATCGACGGGCTGACGGCAGTCGGGACAATGCCGGCCAGCGTCGGTCGAAAACACCAGGCCCCCAAGGGCGGCGAAGGATGCGGCTTTTTTGGCCACAGGGAATCCTCTTTTTGAGGACCAAAGTCTGGTCGACGAATACCGACCGCGAAGCCCCACTCAGGCAGGGGCAGCGCAACCGGACCGTAAAGACGGTCCGGCTTTGAAAAGCCGCGCAGTGTAACGGCAAAAAGAGCGGATGCTAAGTGCAAATACGCGCCAATTTACGGAACATTTGCGACGCTATTCAAATAGCGCTTCAAGGCCGCCAGGGAGTCCGGGCAGTAAGGCTTCTCGGCGGCATCAAGCAGGACCTTTTCGATGCTCAGGAAATGCGCCTCCAGCACTTCTTCAGGCTGCAGTTTCAACAGCCCGTCCCAGACCGCGGAAAATACCGCGCACCACAACCGGTTACCTGGCTGATCGAAGAAAAATCGTTCATGGGCCGTGAGTTCGACATCCGCCACGCCCAGTTCCTCTGCAAGCTCGCGTGCGGCAGATTCGCTATAGCTCTCGTCGGCCTGGACCATACCGCCCGCAGCGACATCCCAGAAACCGGGGTAGATCGCCTTGCTCAGCGTACGGCGGTGCACGCAAAGCTCACCTGAGGTGTTGAACAGCAAAATATAAGTGCCGCGCCCGATCAGCCCACGCTCGTGCAGTTCGGCCCTGGGCAGAGCGCCAAGCGGTTGATCCTGGCGGTCGACCCAAGCGATGAGTTCGGCGTCGGAAGCGGCGCGGTGCGCGGCTTCCTGTTCGGACACAGACACCGGTCAGCCCTGAGACAGCAACTGACGCAGATCGATAACCGCTGCGTTGGCGCGTGACAGGTAGTTGGCCATGACCAGCGAATGGTTGGCGAATATCCCGAACGGACTGCCATTGAGAATCACCGGGCTCCACATCGGCTCTTGCGACGCCTCAAGCTCGCGGATGATCTGGCGCACGCTCACCGTGGCGTTCTTCTTGGCCAGCACATCGGCGAAGTCAACTTCGATGGCGCGCAGCAGATGGGACAGCGCCCAAGCCTGACCGCGTGCCTCGTAGAACACGTTGTCGACCTGCATCCAAGGGGTTTCGACGATCTCTTCATCGACCTGTGGCACTTCGCCCGGTTTGACCGTGACGGTCGACTGCGCCTCGGTTTTCAGCGTGCTGTTGAGTTTGACTCGACCCACGCTCGCCGACAGGCGCTGGGACAGCGAACCCAGGCGAGTGCCTACGTCACCGAGCCAGTTGTTCAGGTTGTCTGCGCGGGTGTAGAACAGCGCGCCTTTCTGGTTCGGATCGGACAGACGAGCCTGATAGCGACTCAGCGCGGCGATTCCGTCGCGGTACTGCGACTCGCTGGACGGCAGAACCCAGCTCTTGTTGTCGAAGTTAAACAATGGCTCTGCACGGGCCAGATCGCCATCTTCAGCCGACTGGGATTGCGAACGGGCGAAATCCTTGCGCAGTGCACGGCTCAGATCACGCACCTGAACCAACACGCCGTATTCCCAGCTCGGCATGTTGTCCAGCCAAATACCCGGCGGCAAGCGGTCGTTGGAAATATAGCCGCCGGGCTTATCGAGCAGCGTCGAGGCGACGGTCTTGAGGGTTTCGACGGTGGTGTAGCCGATCACCATCTGCTTACCTTCACGCTCGGCCGCAGCCTGAGCCTGCTGCTGGACCGCAAACAACGGCGGCTCGCTGCTCCACCAGATGCCGAGCACCACGGTGACTACCAGATAGACGCCGACGACCGCGCCCAACGCGCGACTGAACAGCAGCCCACGCCAGGAGCCACGTGGTGCCTTGCCAACGGGCCTGTCCTCAACACGCTCCCCGCCCGCAGTGCCCGAGCGCTTTTTCCAATCCAGCATGGCCTTGTCCTTTTCAATCACGGAATTCAGTGCTTCTGACCGCAACCTTACAGCAAGGTGCGTTTGGCAGGAATGTGAAGGATGACCCGTTTGCGTAATCCACAATTCCATACGCGTCATGGAGCGCGCGTGCCTGCAGAGCATCATCCGGTTACAACAAATGCGCGAATCCCCTACATCTGTCGGATTGTGCCGCAGAACCGACGCCCGGATAATCCGCCCCGAGCCTAAGAACTCGAACAAGCGTCACCCGCCACGATAGAAATACAGCGGTACTTTTGCGCCTGCGACAAACGTCAGTTTTTCGCAGGCGCGATACACTTCTGCACGTCTGTCATGTCGGGAGTCGGCTAATACAAGACCCTTCGGGGGAATATGTCGGCACTTCTTGTTGGTGTTCTTAGCTCCCGACGCCCACCCCTTGACGCTCAAGGACAGACGCTACATGGAAGAGCATTACGAACCCCTCGTTTTCACCCGCCAAAAACTCACCCTTCACGCCCTGATCCTTGAACGCCAGGCCTGGTTTTGCGTGCGTGACCTTGGTCGTTTTCTCGGCATGTTCTTTGAGAACCGCATCACGCAGAAGCTCGCCCCAGACCAGCGCCGGCATGTTCGGTTGCGGTACTACGGTGAAATCGAGAACGTGCTGATGGTCAGCGAATCGGCCGCCTACGCCCTGCTTGTCTACCACGGGAACGCCACCCACGACCCGATCCGCAAATGGTTGACCTATCAGGTGTTGCCCGTTCTGCGCGACCGCCACGTTCCTGCCTTTAATAACGCGCCCGTTCCTGCGCTGCTGCAATCGAAGCACAGCACCCTAAGCGTGATGCGCTGGCAGAACGAGCTGTGGATACGTTTCAAAGACATGCCCTGCCTGGTTCATACACGTAAGCAGGAAGCTGGCTGGTGGGGGAAAATCAGACGCGGGTTGCCAGGGCGTTAGGTCTGCTTGCGGCAACACAGCGCAGGAGCCGTTGGGTGAATCTGATGGCGTCGACGTTCATCCCGTTGAGAGATTCGTCACAGGGTGCTGGCATGGGGCACGTCGACCTTCGGCGCGCCCTTCGCGTTACCAGATACGGTGCAGTTTGCAGTGCTCAATCAGGGGCGAGAGCCGATGACGCGCAAGTTCAGCGTCCGACAGGTACTGAGCGCCTGCAATCCGCCCGCAGCAGTTGTCCTGGCCGCAAGCGCATTGAAAGGCTTCAGCCATCGACCACTCGGTACTGGGGTAGAAAAAGCTCAAGGGCTCGTCTGGCTCGATAGCGCGCAGTGCACGCAGCACGTTGTGCTCAATGTCGAAAAAGACATTTGGGTTGCAGGAATGGTTGATGTAGCGCAGCTCCAGCGGATGCGGCTCGCCATGTAAACCCTGCGCGAAGTGAATGGTCCAGCGCGTGGCGTGCGAGCCTTGTTTCGCCCAGCCGACCTTGCACAGAGTATCGCCCTCTCTCCAGGCCCTACCGCTGGCCACGCCCAGGCCATAGGGGGTTTCCATCAGTTTATAAGGCAGTTGCGCGCCCTTGAGTTCGTGTTTAAGGAAAGCGGAAAAATGCTCCCCGTAGCGCGCTTGCAGTTCCGGCAATAAATAATCGTTTCCCGATACCACGCCCCTGCAGGCCGGGGCGTCGCAATGGCAATCGAAGGCGGCCATGGCTGAGCCGTAATAAGTCGCATAATCAAGCGTCAATTGCTCGCCCGGATTGATGTCACGACGGGCCATCACATTCAACCCGTCCAGCCATGCCGTAGGTTCACAGGAATGGTTGATCGGGCACCACTCTTGCGGATTGCTGCTCCAGATGGCGTAAACCTCCTCGTTTAGCGGCCAGGCATACTGATCGAACCAACGCCGCGCTAAAGACGGCCAATGCTGATGTACGTAATCTTGAGAGACTATCGCCTGATTACATTGCTCATGCCGCTTGATCAGACTCCCCGCCCCGATGGGCGCCACGGCAAACATTCCAAATCCATTCTCACGATCAAAGCGCGTCACCCAGCAACGTCGGCCAGCCTCGCGTCGCATTTGCGCGAGCGCAATCAGGTGCTCAACAAACCGGATGTGCCCATCCGGCGTCATCGCCAGAATTTCATCCGCACAGCCATAGGCCCCTTCGGGATAGAACACATCGCAGTTAGGGTTGATCTCCAGTAGAAAAATTTCTCCACTGGCCGACATACGGAAATCGCAGCGCGCGTAGCCTGTTCCATTCAATGCAAAAAACGTTCGCGACGCGGCATCCTGCAATTGAAGATCAAGTGCGCAGTCGTGCACGGCGCTGTGTCCGAGTGACCGGTAGTCTTTCCACTTGAGATCGAAATGCTTGAACGTCTCGCCTGTGGGAAACAGCACTTCCAAGGATGGCAGCGCCCAGGCAAGCTCCTGAGCATTGCGCCGCTCTGCGATCAATACCGTGAACTCACGACCCTCGATGAATTCTTCGATGAGCGCGCCGCCATACGCTTGAATCATTTTCAGCGCTTGGCGTTGCAATGCCTCAGCAGTGACGACTCTGGAGTCGGGCGTCAGACCAATACTGTTGTAACTGTTGGGGTGTTTGACGATAAGCGGGAATGAAAGAGAAGCAGCCGCCTGTGAAACATCCGCCAGGCATTTTGCATCCATATAGCCAGGAACACTGACGCCTGCCGACGAAGCAGCCATTTTCATGGCCACTCGGCCGGGGTCATAAAAGGCGCTGGAGGCGCCGGTAAATGCAGTGTTAAAACGCTCCAGGGTTTGCACCACCTCAACACCTGCGGTGTCACCATCGAAGCTGCCATCACATAGATTGATTATCAGATCGAATCCGCTGCCCGCGATCCTTGTCACCTGTTGAATCGCAGTCGCCTTATGAATGTCGTGATAGCTGACTTCGGCCTGGGTAAAGAAGCGTGCGACATTTGCCGCTGGATCCCACTCTTTTGTTGGCAAACTTGAATGTTCATAAGAACTCGTTAGCACCGCAATCTTTTTGATCGTCATCAGCCAACCCTCCCTGGGTCGTTGCAGATTCACGGATCCATGTAGCATTACTGCTCAGATATGCGACGATTAAACTTATCTCAATCCAAAGCGTAGTTAAGTCTGGCCCTGATTCAAGAAGGAGTGGGCAAGATAATCAATGACCTCCAAAGCGCGCCAAAAACAGCACAGCTTTGCCACAAACTGCACGCCCTGATCCTCGAACGCCAGGCATCTTTATGTGTTGGTGACCGTGGTCGTTGCCTGACATCGACAGCCACCACGTTCTTCCTCGAACGAGTAAGGGGCGATGGCCGATCCAGGCGTGGAACCGATCAGGCAGCCCTACCACTCAGCTCCATGCATTTATTGGAGTTGCCACGTTATGACCCCCATCAGGCCAGGTACGAGCCCCTTTATTCCTCCGCAGGCCAATGAGCCCATTCATGCTGCGCTAGCTAGCCACGATAGCGAGCGCGTGCTGCAAGCGCGCAAAGAAGGCCAGCGCGCGAATGCATTGGACCACTCGCGTCGCTCACCCATGGACGTGCTCGATACCATGCGCGGTATCGACGAGCGCACACGCTCGGGCTTGCGCTCGGCGTTGCTGCAATCGCTCAATCCCACCGCCCCGGCGGGCTACATGAAGCCCGAAGCCTTGCATGGTTCCCCGTGGGGCCTGGAAATACTCACCACGGGTGCGTTGAAGGGGGGCGTCAACGATGCCAAGGGGGGCGCGCAATCGTTGAATGGCCGGGTGTTCTTCTCAGACCGAACACCTGAGAGCGCCAGCGATACAACGACCCGGGAAAACCTGCGTACAAAAGCGCGAAGCTACTCGCGCGGCGCGAGCTCTTTCTCCTCCAGTGCGAACTCACGGGCCCAACAGCATCGCCTGACACAGATCATAGAGTCCTCATTGGACAAAGGCCTGGCGCTTTCACTGTCATTCAGGCCCGTGACACTGGGCATTAAAAACCCGGCCGAGATCCAGAGCGAAGGGGCGACCTGGCTGCAAGCCTTCCTTCACCACTCCATCATTGTTAAGGGGGGTGCCCGACCGCTGCTGAACAAGCCGTTCGAAGAAAGCGTCAAGGCGCTGAAACTGCCAGAAACAATGACGCTGACCTTCGAAGGCAGCCCCGACCGTACGCTGCGCGGCAAAGAGCTGGAAAGTTTTTACAAGCAGTCGGCCAGCGAGCTGCGCAACTCGCTGGAGAATGGCAAAGCACCGTATTTAAGCCTGCTCAATCAGGGGACGGTGGTGCCCATGGTCTTGGGCTTCGAGAAAGTCAGAAATCTTTCGTCTCATTCGGTTAGCGCCCCTATGGGCAACGCTTCCAAACAGTACTCCTACCAGGATAACGACCATCCACTGTCCGGCAGTGCCGAGGGGGGCAGACTCAAAGAGCTGGAAGTGCGCAGTCTGGCAGACCTTGCCACCTTGTTTCTGGGGTGTGAAGTCAAGGGCACCTCACTTGCGGATGACCTGCTGGTGCGGGTGAAAGAGGCAGGAACCAAGGCTGATTACCTGCCCCCCGCTCAGCGTAACCAGTTTCGCGAAAAAATCCTGGCTCAGGCCTCGCGCCTGTTGCCAGAAGACGCACATACAGCGCTGGCAAACCAGCCCTTGAGTACGCTGCAGCAAATCAATGCAAAACTGCGCAGCGAAGATTTGCGCGCCTATCTGGCGTAATAAAGACCGGAATTGAACACCAGACAGGTCGGACACGTTTCGGTACGACGCAGCGGCCAGAGGATGTGACTGAGGAGCAATGTGTTGCAGTGTTTGGTTACATTAATTGTGCAAACCCCCTACATCTGTCGGATTGTGCCGCAGAACCGACGCCCGGATAATCCGCCCCGAGCCTAAGAACTCAGTAAACCGTTACCCGCCACGATAGAAATACAGCGGTACTTTTGCGCCTGCGATAAACGTTAGTTTTTCGCAGGCGCGATACACTTCTGCACGTCTGTCATGTCGGGAGTCGGCTAATACAAGACCCTCCGGGGAAATATGCCGGCACTTGTTTACGGTGTTCTTAGCTCCCGACGCCCACCCCTTGGCCCTCAAGGACAGACGCTACATGGAAGAGCATTACGAACCCCTCGTTTTCACCCGCCACAACCTCAAACTGCATGCCCTCGTCCTCGAACGCCAGGCCTGGTTCTGCGCCCGTGACCTGGGCCGTTTTCTGGGCATGTTCTTCGAAGAGCGCATCACCAAAAAGCTCGGCGCCGATCAGCGTCGTCACATTCCGCTGCGTTACTACGGCGAAATCGAGACCACGTTGATGGTCAGCGAATCGGCGGTCTATGCCCTGCTCGTCTACCACGGCAACGCTACTCACCACCCTACCCGCAAGTGGCTGACCTATCAGGTGTTGCCTATGCTGCACGACCAACGCGTTCCAGCCCTGAACAATGCACCTGCACCGAACCTGCTGAAATGGGGCTCGGCTAGCTTGAGTGTCATGCACTGGCAGGATGAAGCGTGGATTCGTTTGCGAGACATGCCCCACCTGCTGCAAACGCGCTCCGGTGAGGGATGGTGGGAGAAGGTAAAGCGCGGGTGGTCTGGACGCTGAATACTCGGGTTCACCCTGATGGCTTTCAAAATACTCATCCATTCCCCTAGTATCAGCCCCCGGCATCTGTCGACTAAAGCGTGCAACAAGCGGGATAAGGCAGAAACTTGGCGCAAACATTCACGAAAAAATGCCAACAAAATGACTTGCGACTCACTTGCGCGGCGGAAGAGGTGGTAGCATAGCGCCATCATTTTTATCAGGGTTTTCCCGATAAGTAGCCAGGACATGACTGAAGCACAAGATCCGAGCCGAGACCGTCTCAAACACCATTTCGCCCAACGCGTCATCCACCAGGCCCGCCAGATCCTGGAGGTCTGGCAGCGCCTGCACCAAAGCGAATGGTCGGCTGCGGACCTGGAAGAACTCAGTGAGTCCAATCAGCGCCTGCTGCGTTTTGCCGAACGCTTCGAACAGCCCGAACACGCGCAGCTGGCTCGCGGCATCAGTCAATCGTTGCAGGAAGTGGAATCCAACCGTGGTCGCCTGAGCAGTTCGCTGATCACCGACCTGAATCGTCTGATGCAACGCTTGTCGCGCACCGGTCTGCGGCAAAGCGATCGGCTGGAGCAGACTTCCCTGCCGCCCCTGCGTAAACCCATTTACGTGATGCTGCAGGATCACGAACGGGGCGAGCGACTGGCCAAGCAGCTGGAGTTCTTTGGCCTGAGCGCGCAGTCGCTGGCTAATCCCAAGGATTTTCACGCCACACTGGCCGAGCGCCTTCCGGCAGCGGTGGTCATGGACGTGGATTTTGGCGGCCCCGGCGAAGGCTTGAAGCTCGCCGCCAAGATGCAGGAGGGTCTTGAGCAGAAACTGCCGCTGCTTTTCTTCAGCCATCAGGAAACCGATACGCCGACACGGCTGGCGGCAGTACGTGCCGGGGGTGAAGAGTTTCTAACCGGCACGCTGGAAGCGTCGAGCTTGCTTGAGAAGATCGAAATCCTGACCCGGGTCGCTCAGTACGAGCCTTATAAAGTGCTGATCATTGACGACTCGCGCGCCCAGGCCACGCACACCGAGCGGCTGCTCAATAACGCAGGGATCGTGACGCGCACCCTGTTCGACCCGATCAAGACCATGTCCGAGCTGGCTGAATTTCAACCGGATCTGATCATCCTCGACATGTACATGCCCGGCTGCACCGGGACTGAGCTGGCCAAGGTGATTCGGCACAATGACCGTTACGTCAGCGTGCCGATCATTTATCTGTCAGCCGAAGACGATCTGGATAAACAGCTCGATGCGATGAGCGAGGGCGGCGACGACTTCCTCACCAAACCGATCAAGCCACGGCACCTGATCACCACGGTACGCAACCGCGCCGCTCGCGCGCGCAGTCTCAAGGCGCGGATGGTGCGCGACAGCCTGACAGGCCTGTACAACCACACGCATATCCTGCAGCTGCTGGAAGATTGCAGCTTCCGCGCACGCCGGGAAAACAAGCCGTTGAGTTTCGTGATGCTGGACATCGATCACTTCAAGAAGGTCAACGATGGTCACGGTCATCCCATGGGCGACCGCGTGATCAAGAGTCTGGCGCTGTTCCTCAAGCAGCGTCTGCGCAAGACCGACTACATCGGTCGCTACGGGGGCGAGGAGTTCGCGGTGGTCATGCCCGACACCGATCTGAAATCAGCCTACAGCGTGCTCGACGAAATCCGCCGTCGTTTCGCCGAAATCCACTACCCAGCGCAGCCTGTGGACCTGTTCTGCACTTTCAGCGCCGGCGTGGTTGAACTGGGCGCGGGGGACGACGCCCTGATGATGGCCTCCCAGGCCGACGACGCGCTGTACCGCGCAAAAAAGGCCGGGCGCAATCAGGTGCAGACGCTGCATGACGACTTGATGCTGGCCATCAGGCAGGTGCCGGTGGATGTCGATTAGTCCACGTGGGACCTCATGCCACGTTTTAAGCCCCCAACATCCAGTGACCTGTGGGCGCGAGCGTGCTGGCGAAGATTGACGGCGGTTCTCAAGCACCGCTGAAAATCGACTGCCGCCTGCGCGAGCAATCGTGCGCCCACAGGCCATTCTGTGTCCGCGAGATTCGGTCCGCCTGCATCCCCGCAAACCCTGCGCTATCATGCGCGCACTTTTGTGATGCGAGACCGCCATGCGCCGCCTGCTTTGTCTGATATTGCTGACCCTTGCCCTGCCCGCATTCAGCGCAAGTCTGTTGGACAGTCGGCCAGGCCCCTTTCCAGGCAGCTCGACACTGGGCAACTCGGCCAGCGACAACAGCAAGGACTTCCTGCCGGTACGCCAGGCGTTTCAGCTGAACCTGATCGACGCCTCTGCCGAATCGATCAAGCTGCAGTTCATCGCTACCGAAGGCTATTACCTGTATCGCCATCGCTTTCAGTTTCGCACCGAACCCGCCGACATCGGCCTGGGCGCGGCGCAGTTGCCCGATGGCGAGAAAAAGCATGACGAGTATTTTGGCGATGTCGAGGTGTACCACGGCATTCTCGACGTTAGCCTGCCGCGAAAAGCCACCGACAACCGCCCCTTCACGTTGCTGGTGACCTATCAGGGCTGCGCCGATAAGGGCCTGTGTTACCCGCCGGAAACCGAACGCCTGAACATCGACGGCACAGGCCAGCCAGCAGCAAGTGTGGCCCCCGAAACAACAGCGAACAAAGCGCCGTTCAGCTGGAAACAATTGGCGCTGTTTTTTCTCGCAGGCGTCGGTCTGACCTTCACCCCGTGTGTACTGCCAATGCTGCCGATCCTGTCCGGTGTCGTCTTGCGCGGCCAGATTGGTGGGCTGCGTGGCTTCTCGCTTTCTCTGGCTTACGTGCTGCCGATGGCGGTCTGCTTTGCGTCACTGGGCGCACTGATGGGCCTGTTCGGCGCCAGCCTGAACCTGCAAGCGCGACTGCAATCTGCGTGGGTGCTGGTGCCGTTTTCGCTGTTCTTCGTGGTGTTCGCCATTGCCATGTTCGGCGCCTTCGAACTACGCCTGCCGCGCGCACTCAACGAGCGTCTGGACCGTATCGCTGGCAATACCCAGGGCGGATCCTTGTGGGGCGCTGCGGTATTGGGCGTGGTGTCGAGCCTGCTGGTTTCTCCTTGCGTATCCGCCCCATTGGCGGGCGCTCTGCTTTATATAAGCGCCAGCGGCGATGCGCTGGGCGGCGCGCTGAAGCTGTTCGCCCTCGGGCTGGGCATGGGCGCGCCTTTGGTGCTGGTCGCAACGGGCGGCGCGGCCTGGCTGCCGAAAAGCGGCGCCTGGCTGGTCACCGTGAAGAACGCCATCGGCGTGTTGCTGCTGGCGCTGGCGATTGGGCTGCTCAGCCGAGTGATTCCGGGCCCGATCACCTTGCTGTTGATCGGACTGCTGTGGGCGGGTGTCGCGCTGTTCCTTGGCGCACTGGAATTCACTGTGAAAACCACCCGCGGGCGGCTCGCACAACTGCTGGGCCTGTTTTTACTGGTCTACGCGCTGTCCTGCTGGTACGGCGCATTCACTGGCCAGACCGACCCGCTGCGACCGCTGGGGCGGACACCGGGCACGCAAGCTGTCAGTCCATCCGGCAACGCCTCATCGCAGCAGTGGCAGACGGTGACCCGGGTTGCGCAACTGAACCAGATCCTCGCCGACGCGAAAAACAGCGGAAAACCGGTGCTGGTGGACTGGTATGCGGACTGGTGCATCAGCTGCAAGGTGATCGAACATGAGGTGCTGCCCGATCCCAAAATTGTCAGTCAACTCGGCGGCTTTCGTCTGATCCGTTTCGACATGACCGAAAGTGATGGCGAACAACGCGCGCTGCTGGACAAGTACAAACTCTTCGGGCCGCCCGCCTTGCTTTTTTTCGGAAAAGACGGGAATGAGCTGACAACTGCGCGCGTCGTCGGCGAAATCGACGTCGAGGCCTTCGCAGAGCGTCTTTCTAGAGCAAATGACCAAATTTGATCGGTTAGTCACAAACTTTTCGCGAACATCGGTCATCGTGCCGAGTATTGTCGGTAACTGGACAGTCCAATGTGGTTTCCGGCATAGTCGCTGCGCATTACCGGCTCGCACCCGTTTGCGAGCGTCGAAAAGGCACACAACAAGGAACGCACAATGGCGACTTTTCTGGTTCTCCACGGACCTAACCTGAACCTGCTGGGCACCCGTGAACCGGGGATCTATGGCTCGATCACGTTGGCCGATATCAACCAGGATCTGGAAGCGCGTGCGCGCGAAGCCGGTCACCATCTGATGTATCTGCAGAGCAATGCCGAGTATGAATTGATCGACCGCATCCATGCTGCTCGCGATGAGGGCGTGGACTTCATCCTGATCAATCCGGCTGCTTTTACTCACACAAGTGTCGCAATACGTGACGCGTTGCTGGGAGTGAGCATCCCATTCATCGAAGTGCATCTGTCAAACGTGCACAAGCGCGAACCTTTCCGCCATCACTCCTACTTTTCAGATGTCGCTGTAGGCGTGATCTGCGGCCTTGGCGCCAGCGGTTACCGACTGGCCCTGGAGGCTGCCCTGGAACAACTGGCCACTCGTTCGAAGGCGTGAACGGCACAGTCTCGCACTGAGCCACGCGGCCTGAACGGCTACCCGAATACCCCTGACCGTCCCTTGGGAGTTGATGATTAATGGATATCCGTAAAGTCAAGAAACTGATCGAATTGCTGGAAGAGTCCGGCATCGATGAACTGGAAATCCGTGAAGGCGAAGAGTCCGTACGGATCAGCCGTCACAGCAAGACTCCAGCACAGCAGTACTACGCGCCGGCTCCGGTTGCCGCGCCTGCCGCCGCCCCTGCACCGGCCGCCGCTGGCGCAGAAGCGCCTGCCGCACCGAAACTGAACGGCACAATCGCGCGTTCGCCAATGGTCGGCACTTTCTATCGCAAGGCTTCGCCCACTTCGCCAGCGTTTGCTGAAGTTGGCCAGACCGTGAAGAAAGGCGACACCCTGTGCATCGTCGAAGCGATGAAAATGATGAACCACATCGAAGCCGAAACCAGCGGCGTGATCGAGTCCATCCTCGTCGAAGACGGCCAGCCGGTTGAGTATGACCAGCCGCTGTTCACCATCGTTTGAACTGCGGAGAGCCACGATGTTGAAACCTGCGAAGTTGGAAAAAGTTCTGATCGCCAACCGCGGTGAAATCGCCCTGCGGATCCTGCGGGCCTGCAAAGAGCAAGGCATCAAGACCGTCGCCGTGTATTCCACGGCCGACACCGAGCTGATGCACGTGAAACTGGCGGACGAGAGCATCTGCATTGGCCCGCCACTGGCCACAAGCTCGTACCTGAAAGTCTCCAATATCATCGCTGCAGCTGAAGTGACCGGCGCCGACGCTATTCACCCCGGCTACGGTTTCCTCGCGGAAAACGCCGACTTCGCCGAGCAGGTCGAGAAATCCGGTTTTGCCTTCATCGGCCCGGACGCTGAAACCATTCGCCTGATGGGTGACAAGGTTTCGGCCAAGGACGCGATGATCAAGGCGGGCGTTCCGACCGTTCCGGGTTCCGCAGGCCCGCTGCCTGAAGACGAAGTCCAAGCGCTGCGTATCGGCCGCGAGGTTGGTTATCCGGTGATCATCAAGGCCGCTGGCGGCGGCGGTGGTCGTGGCATGCGTGTCGTGCACAAGGAAGAAGACCTGATCTCTTCGGCCAAGCTGACTCGCAGCGAAGCGGGTGCAGCGTTCGGCAACCCGATGGTCTATCTGGAGAAGTTCCTGACCAACCCACGTCACGTGGAAGTTCAGGTGCTGTCCGACGGCCAGGGCAACGCGATTCACCTGGGCGATCGTGACTGCTCGCTGCAACGCCGCCACCAGAAGGTGCTTGAAGAAGCGCCGGCTCCCGGCATTGACGAAAAGGCCCGTGCTGAAGTGCTGGCCCGTTGCGTCAAGGCGTGCGTCGACATAGGTTATCGCGGTGCCGGTACGTTCGAGTTCCTGTACGAGAACGGCGCGTTCTATTTCATCGAAATGAACACCCGCGTTCAGGTCGAGCATCCGGTTTCCGAGATGGTCACCGGGATCGACATCGTCAAAGAGATGCTGAGCATCGCCGCTGGCAACAAGCTGTCGTACACCCAGGATGACGTGCAGATCCACGGCCATGCGCTGGAATGCCGGATCAACGCCGAAGACCCGCGCACCTTCATGCCGAGCCCTGGCACGGTCAAGCATTTCCACGCTCCGGGCGGCAACGGCGTTCGCGTCGACTCGCACCTGTACAGTGGCTATGCGGTTCCTCCGAACTACGACTCGCTGATCGGCAAGCTGATCACTTGGGGCAAGGATCGCGACGAAGCCATGGCTCGCATGCGCAATGCCCTGGACGAAATCGTGGTGGACGGAATCAAGACCAACATCGCCCTGCACCGCGATCTGACCCGTGATGAAGGCTTCTGCAAAGGCGGCGTCAACATCCACTACCTGGAACACAAACTGGCCGCTGAGAAACACTGATCAGCCCAGAAGTGAGACAGACCCGCAAAGCCGCTTTCGAGCGGCTTTGTTGTTTCTGGATACCCAGTACAGGCCTGCCCGGCCCCCAAAGCCGGAGTATCTGCGGCTTGTCCAGATGGGTGCATGCGCGATCCACTGGGGAGCTGGCTTGCGGGCGAAGGCGGAGTATCAGACGATTTTTGCGCAGCTGAACTATCGCACTCGCTGCCGTCGTAATCTCGGCGCCTCCAACGGGTGGGCATCCTGCTTCAGGAGCGCGGCAATCAATCACACCCTCTTTGTTGTTTCCCGGGAACGCCGTAAACTTGCCGGTCTTTCGCGGCGTTGTGCCGCTTGTCATTTTCAATTCGAAGGTAATCCGCCATGCCTTGGCTGCAAGTCCGTCTCGCCATCAGCCCAGAACAAGCCGAAACCTACGAAGACGCGTTTCTTGAAGTCGGCGCCGTGTCCGTGACCTTCATGGACGCTGAAGACCAACCCATCTTCGAGCCTGAACTGAACACCACACCGCTGTGGTCGCACACGCATTTGCTGGCCCTGTTCGAGGCTGACACCCATGCTGATCAGGTACTGGCTCACCTCACGCTGCTGACCGGCGCGGAACTGCCTGAGCACACCCACGAAGTCATCGAAGATCAGGACTGGGAACGCAGCTGGATGGACAATTTCCAGCCGATGCGTTTCGGTCAGCGCCTGTGGATCGTGCCGAGCTGGCACGCTGCGCCCGAGCCCGCCGCTGTCAATCTGCTGCTCGATCCGGGACTGGCCTTCGGAACCGGCACTCACCCGACCACCGCCCTGTGCCTGGAATGGCTGGACGGCCAGGATCTGCGCGATTGCGACGTGCTGGACTTCGGCTGCGGCTCGGGCATTCTCGCAATCGCCGCCCTGCTGCTGGGCGCCAGGCATGCGGTCGGCACCGACATCGACGTGCAGGCGCTGGAAGCCTCCCGCGACAACGCAGGTCGCAACAATGTCCCGGCCGAGAAATTCCCGCTGTACCTGCCCGAAGACCTGCCCAAAGAACCCGCCGACGTATTGGTGGCTAATATTCTGGCCGGACCGCTGGTTTCACTGGCCCCTCACCTGGCAACCCTGGTCAAGCCTGGCGGACGCCTGGCGCTGTCCGGCATTCTTGCCGAGCAGGGCGAAGAAGTGGCGGCAGCCTACGCCGAGACCTTCGAACTGGACCCCATCGCCAACCGTGACGGCTGGGTACGGATCACAGGCCGCCGTCGTTAACCAGGCGTTGATCACACATTCTTTAGGCGCTCGCTCACCCCGGATACCCGCATGACCGACAGCTTCGTCACTCAGTGCCCTCACTGCCAGACCAGTTTCCGCGTCAGCCACGCTCAACTGAGCGTCGCCCGAGGCATGGTTCGCTGCGGCTCCTGCCTGCAAGTGTTCAATGCCGCAAAACAACTGTTGGAACAAAGCGCCGCAGCCAAGGGCGCCGAGCCGATCACCACGCCAGCACCGGCACCCGCTGCGCCAGCCGTCGAGGTGATCGCACCGCAATCGGTCGTGGTCGCGCAACCGGCCCCATTACCGGTCAAACGTGAAGATCCGGCAGTCGACCTGGACAGCCTCGACCTTGACGACCTCGATGTCGAACTCGCACGGCTCGAACAGCGGGAAATCCAGCGGCCGGAATCCTTTGGCCGCGCCAGCCAGACGCCTGAGCACGATGAGGTCGAATCTTTCAGCGCTCGCCGAGACGAACCGCAGGTCGCCCCAGAGAACTGGGAACACGGCCTGAGCCACGACGACGTCAGCCAACTGCCGGAATTGCACGCCGAGGTCTTCGAAGAGCATCACGAGCACCCTGAACCCGACTTGCTGATCGAGCCTTTGACCCTTGATGAAATCGAGCCTGACCGCCATCGTACCGAGCCATCGTTTTCCATGGCGCCGAGGGATCTGGACGATGAACCACACGCCAGGGAACGCATGCACGCCAATGGCGCACCCGATGAGCAAGGCGAGCCACTCAGGCCAGGCAACAGGCGAGGCCGCAGCGAACCTGCCCTGCGCGACTCGGCATTGCTGGACCTGACAGACGATCCGCTGCAACTGGCCTGGCAGAAACCCAAACCGCGCTGGGGCCGTCGCGCACTCTGGGCAGTATTGGCGCTCTTGGCTCTGGCGGGCCTCGGGGGGCAGTACATCGCGTATCACTTCGATGAACTGGCGCGCCAGGACCAATACCGCTCTTGGTTTCAGGACATCTGCCCACACGTCGGCTGCAAAGTGCCATCGAAGGTCGACATCAAGCTGCTCAGGAGCAGCAACCTTGTGGTGCGCAGCCATCCCGACTTTCAGGGTGCACTGGTGGTGGATGCGATCATCTACAACCGCGCTTCGTTTTCCCAACCATTCCCGCTTCTGGAGCTGCGTTTTGCCGACACCACCGGTCAGCTGATTGCCAGTCGACGCTTCAAACCTGGCGAGTATCTGAGCGGAGAACTGGCCGGCAAGGATGAAATGCCGCCGCAGACGCCGATTCACATCGCCCTGGACATTCTGGACCCCGGCCCGAAGGCGGTGAATTACAGCCTGAATTTCCGCTCACCCGAGTAGCACGGTCGCGTCCCAGAGCGATCAATGCGCGCCCTTGCGACCTATGGGCGCACTGAAATACAGCAACCAGCCAGCAGAAAGCTGACGACAGTTTCATGACGATGCAGGTAGGTGGCTAACTGTTTGCGATAAGAAAGCAACTGTTCAGATTTTATCCAATTCAGCCTTTATCCAGTCATCGAGAGCGGGTATCATGCCCACCCTTTTTCATACTCTGGGTCTCGTCTGAATTGCTGCCCAAGCACATTTCGGACCAGGCTTCGTGATACGGCCCCACAACAGGTCACCCTATGTCGGCGGTACGCATCGGCCCCTATACATTGCAGAACGGCTTGATCCTCGCCCCCATGGCGGGCGTCACCGACCAGCCCTTCCGCCAGCTCTGTCGTCAACTCGGCGCAGGCCTTGTGGTGTCGGAAATGGTCACCAGTGACATGAGCCTGTGGAACAGCCGCAAATCGCGGCTTCGCATGATTCATGAAGGCGATCCCGAGCCACGCTCGGTACAGATCGCCGGTGGGGACCCGCAGATGCTTGCGGACGCGGCACGTGCCAATGTCGAACTTGGCGCGCAGATCATCGATATCAACATGGGCTGTCCGGCAAAGAAGGTCTGCAACAAGGCCGCTGGTTCTGCACTGTTGAAAGATGAGCAGTTGGTGAGCGAAATCCTCCACGCCGTGGTGGCGGCAGTGCAGGTGCCGGTCACCCTGAAGATTCGTACCGGCTGGGACCGGGCGAACAAGAACGGCCTGACAGTTGCCAGAATCGCCGAGCAAGCGGGCATTCAGGCATTGGCGGTGCATGGAAGAACCCGCGCGGATCTATACACCGGGGACGCCGAATACGACACGATCGCCGCAATAAAACAGGCGGTGTCGATTCCGGTGTTTGCCAATGGCGACATCGATTCACCGGAAAAAGCCCGGCACGTCCTCGACGCGACCGGTGCCGATGGGCTGTTGATTGGTCGGGCCGCCCAAGGGCGCCCGTGGATTTTTCGCGAGATAGAGCATTACCTGCGCACCGGGGAAAAACTTCCCGCGCTGGCGGTGGGTGAAGTGGAACGCATTCTGCTAGAGCATCTGGCGGCGCTTCACGCGTTCTATGGCGACGTGATGGGCGTGCGGATTGCCCGCAAACACGTTGGCTGGTATCTCGCAACACTGCCGGGCGCCAGGGAATTTCGCGTCCACTTCAATCGTTTGGAAGATACGGAAGCACAGTGCGCCAACGTTCGGGAGTTCTTTGCCGAGCGCGATAAAAGCCCGGACGCAGGGAACGAACAAGAGGTGGCCGCATGACGATGATGACAGAGACTTTAGTGAGTGGAACAACACCCGTGAGCGACAACGTCAATTTGAAACAGCACCTCAACACGCCAAGCGAAGAGGGTCAGACCCTGCGCGGAAGCGTCGAAAAGGCGCTGCACAATTATTTCGCTCACCTGGAGGGTGCCGCCGTCACTGATGTCTACAACCTGGTGCTCTCGGAAGTCGAGGCCCCTTTGCTCGAGTGCGTGATGAACTACGTCAAGGGTAACCAGACCAAGGCCTCCGAGATGCTGGGGCTGAACCGTGGCACGCTGCGCAAGAAACTCAAGCAGTACGATCTGCTGTAACCATCCAAAACAGAAAAGCGACCCATTTTGATGCGGTCGTTTTTTTTGCTGAATTCTTTTGCTTTGATGGAAGTTGAGATGACCGACCAGACTACCCGCCTGCCGATCCGCCGCGCCTTGATCAGCGTTTCCGACAAGACCGGGATCCTTGAATTCGCCCGTGAACTCGTAGCCTTGGGCGTCGAGATTCTCTCCACCGGTGGCACGTTCAAGCTGCTCAAGGACAACGACGTCGCAGCGGTAGAAGTTGCGGACTACACCGGATTCGCGGAAATGATGGACGGCCGGGTCAAGACCCTGCACCCGAAAATCCACGGTGGCATCCTGGGCCGTCGCGGCATCGACGACGCTATCATGACCGAGCACGGTATCAAGCCGATCGATCTGGTCGCGGTCAATCTCTACCCCTTCGAAGCCACTGTTTCCAAGCCAGGCTGCGACCTGCCGACCGCCATCGAGAACATCGACATCGGCGGCCCGACCATGGTCCGTTCGGCTGCGAAGAACCACAAAGACGTGGCCATCGTGGTCAACACCGGCGATTACAGTCAGGTGCTGGAAAGCCTCAAGGCAGGTGGTCTGACCTACGCCCAGCGTTTCGACCTGATGCTCAAGGCGTTCGAACACACCGCCGCCTACGACGGCATGATCGCCAACTACCTGGGCAGCGTCGATCAACGCGCAGAGACGCTCTCCACCGAAGGCCGCAGCCAGTTCCCGCGCACCTTCAATACGCAGTTCATCAAGGCACAGGAAATGCGCTACGGCGAGAACCCGCATCAGAGCGCGGCGTTCTACGTTGAAGCCCAACCTGCCGAGGTCGGCATCGCGACGGCGACCCAGCTGCAGGGCAAGGAACTGTCCTACAACAACGTGGCCGATACCGACGCCGCGCTGGAATGCGTAAAGAGCTTCGTCAAACCGGCCTGCGTCATCGTCAAGCATGCCAACCCCTGCGGCGTTGCGGTCAGCCCGGACGCCGAGGGCGGTATCCGTCAGGCTTACGAGCTGGCCTACGCGACCGACAGCGAGTCGGCATTCGGCGGCATCATCGCCTTCAACCGTGAACTGGATGCCGAGACCGCCAAGGCGATCGTCGAGCGTCAGTTCGTGGAAGTGATCATCGCCCCGAGCGTCAGCGCCGAGGCTCGAGCCATCGTCGCCGGCAAAGCCAACGTTCGCCTGCTGACCAGCGGCCAGTGGGCCGTGGATCGCGCCCCGGCATGGGATTACAAACGCGTCAACGGCGGCCTGCTGGTGCAGAGCCGTGACATCGGCATGATCACCGCCGATGACCTGAAAGTCGTGACTCAACGCGCCCCGAGCGAGCAGGAAATTCACGACCTGATCTTCGCCTGGAAAGTCGCCAAGTACGTCAAATCCAACGCCATCGTCTACGCCAAAAACCGGCAGACCATCGGTGTCGGTGCCGGCCAGATGAGCCGCGTGAACTCGGCGCGTATCGCCGCCATCAAGGCTGAACACGCCGGTTTGCAAGTGCAGGGCGCAGTCATGGCCTCCGACGCCTTCTTCCCGTTCCGCGACGGCATCGACAACGCAGCCAAGGTCGGCATCACTGCGGTGATCCAGCCCGGCGGTTCGATGCGCGACAACGAAGTGATTGCCGCCGCTGATGAGGCCGGTATCGCGATGGTGTTTACCGGTATGCGCCATTTCAGACATTGACGTGTCAGCGACAAGTTTCAAGCTGCAAGCGGTCAGTAAAAGCAGATTTGTGTCGCCTTGATCGTACCCACGCTCCGCGTGGTGACGCAGCCTGGGACGCTCCGCTACCCCCGGATGCGGAGCGTCCGCATAGGCAATCCCACGCGGAACGTGGGAACGATCAGTCCCTACAGAATTAGCGTCATCGAGGTTTTTGAAATGAACGTACTCATCATCGGCAGCGGTGGTCGTGAACACGCCCTGGCCTGGAAAGTCGCGCAGGACCCACGCGTACAGAAGGTCTTCGTTGCGCCGGGCAATGCCGGCACCGCTACCGAAGCCAAGTGCGAGAACGTCGCCATCGACGTGCTGGCTCTGGAGCAACTGGCCGACTTCGCCCAGAAGAACGTCTCGCTGACCATCGTCGGTCCTGAAGTGCCGCTGGTCGAAGGTGTAGTAGACCTGTTCCGCTCCCGCGGGCTGGATTGCTTCGGCCCCACCAAGGGCGCCGCGCAACTGGAAGGGTCCAAGGTTTTCACCAAGGATTTCCTGGCGCGTCACAAGATCCCGACCGCCAACTACCAAAACTTCACCGAGATCGAACCTGCGTTGGCGTATCTGCGCGAAAAAGGCGCTCCGATCGTGATCAAGGCCGACGGCCTGGCCGCCGGCAAAGGCGTGATCGTCGCCATGACCCTGCAGGATGCCGAAGACGCCGTATGCGACATGCTCGAGGGCAACACATTCGGCGATGCAGGTTCCCGGGTGGTGATCGAAGAGTTCCTGAACGGCGAAGAGGCGAGCTTCATCGTCATGGTCGACGGCAAGAACGTTCTGCCAATGGCCACCAGTCAGGATCACAAACGTGTCGGCGACGGCGACAACGGCCCGAATACCGGTGGCATGGGTGCTTACTCCCCCGCCCCGGTAGTCACCGCCGACGTGCATCAGCGCGTGATGGATAAGGTCATATGGCCGACCGTCAGAGGCATGGCAGAGGAAGGCAACGTTTACACCGGCTTCCTCTATGCTGGTCTGATGATCGACAAGGCGGGCAACCCGAAGGTGATCGAGTTCAACTGCCGTTTCGGTGACCCGGAAACCCAGCCGGTGATGTTGCGCCTGCAATCAAGCCTGGTGTTGCTGGTCGAGGCCGCTCTGGCGCAGGCGCTGGACAAAGTGGAAGCCCAGTGGGACCCGCGCCCGAGCCTCGGCATCGTGCTGGCTGCCGGTGGCTACCCTGGCGATTACGCCAAGGACGCACCCATCAGTGGCCTGGACGCCGCTGCGACGTTGTCGGGCAAGGTGTTCCACGCAGGTACTGCGTTAAAGGATGGTCAGGTGGTGACCTCCGGTGGTCGTGTTCTGTGCGCGACCGCACTGGGTGACACCGTTGGCGATGCGCAGAAACAGGCCTATGAACTGGCTGCGAAGATCGATTGGGAAGGTTGTTTCTACCGCAAGGACATTGGCTATCGCGCCATTGCCCGGGAACGCGGCGAACATCTGGAGTAAGTCTGGGCCCGGACAGTCGCCCGAACCTCAGCGACTGTCCGACTATCCAGAGCCGCACCAGAGTAACTGGCTTCATTCACGAAGGGATTTCGCCGTGCGCTGGCTCAGGATTGCCGCTTGTTTGATCGTCGCCATGATGACTCTGCTCTGTGTGCCCACGGCATCTGCCGAGGTCAGCGCGGGATGGTCGAACCTTGTCGACGATCAGGCCAACCTGCAACTGAGCGACATTCGCTCCGCACACTACGATTCCCAATTCAGCCCTGTAGAGCTCGATCAGATTCGCGCCGTCAATCGCGACTCCGCTCTGTGGCTGCACTATCGGCTGGCTCCGGCCGATCACGAACAACTGCTGCGCATCTTCGCCCCGGACCTGGCGACTGTGGACATGTACGTGATGGACGGCGAGACGCTGATCGACCACTCACGCTCAGGCAATGATGTCCCTCGCGCAGCACAGCCCTTGCCCTCCGTCGATTTCCTGTTACCCGTTCCGCACGTTCATCGGCCGCTGGATCTGTACCTGCGACTGAAATCCGAGCAGGAGTTGCGTCCGAACATTTCGCTGGAGTCAGCCGTCTCCGGCGCCGCCGATGAACGCCGTCCGCTGCTGCTAGGGCTGTTTTTCGGCTCGCTGTTCATGTTGATCGTGCAGAACATCACCCGCTACGCCCAGTCCCGCTCCGTCAGCAGCCTGTGGCTGGCAGCCTGCGAAGCTTGCCTGGGGCTCAGCACGCTATTGCTGTTGAATCTGCAGGCCCCATGGCTGCCGCGCTGGCATCTGGCACAGACACCGAGCGCACACCTGGTCCTGCTGATGGCTGCAGCGACCGGGCTGATGTACACCTATTGTTTCTTCATTCAACGAGGCGTCGAGGCACTCAATCGTCTGCTCATGAGCGCTTTGCTGGTCATCGGCTTCGGCGGTCTGCTGGTGCTGTTCGTCGATACCCTGCCGCTGAACATTCTGACCTTCCTGCTGGTCGCGCTCACTACGCTGACCATTACGCTGGTGTCGATCTACCACCTGCAAAAGGGTTACGCGCCGGCGCGGCCGTTTGTGATCGCGATGATCGTGTTCAACCTCGGCAATCTGGTGGTTCTGCCCGCGATGCTGTGGCTGACCGCCGTTCCCGCACAAACGCTGATCATCGCGGTTCTGGGCATGTTCTGCGTGTGCGGCCTGCTGATGAGCATTGCCCTGAGCGAGCGCCATCGCAGCATCACTGAAGACAACTTCAGCATCAGCCGGGAGCTGGCTGCCAGCACTGCCGAGATCAATGCCAAAGCCGAGTTTCTGGCCAAGATCAGCCACGAAATCCGCACGCCCATGAACGGTGTTCTGGGCATGACCGAACTGCTGCTGGGCACGCCGCTGTCAGTCAAGCAGCGCGACTACGTGCAAACGATTCACAGCGCGGGCAACGAGCTGCTGACCCTGATCAACGAGATCCTCGACATCACCAAGCTGGAGTCCGGCCAGATCGAACTGGATGACGTGCAGTTCGACCTGAACGCGATGATCGAGGACTGCCTGAGTATTTTCCGGGCCAAGGCCGAGCAACAGAGCGTCGAGCTGATCAGCTTCATTCAGCCTCGCGTGCCACGCGTGATCAGCGGCGATCCCACTCGACTGCGCCAAACGCTGCTGAGCCTGCTGGAAAACGCGCTGAAAAAGACCGACGAGGGCGAGATTCTGCTGGTCGTTGCTCTCGACTCGCGCGGTGGCAAGCCGCGCCTGCGGATTGCCGTGCAGGACAGTGGTACGCCTTTGACTGCCAAGGAGCGTGAAGCCCTGCTGCACGCCGAACTGCACAGTAAAAACTTCCTGGCGGCGAGCAAGGTCGGCGGTCACCTGGGGCTGGTCATCGCCCGGCAACTGATTCTGTTGATGAGTGGCGAGTTCGGTATCCAGAGCGGCACCAATCAGGGCAGTACCCTGTGGCTGAGCCTGCCGCTGGACCCGGAGCGCCTGGAGCAGCCACCGTCGGACCTCGACAGCCCGCTCAAGGGAGCGCGAGTGCTGGTGGTGGACGACAACGACACCTGCCGCAAGGTGCTGGTCCAGCAGTGCAGTGCCTGGGGTCTGAATGTCAGCGCCGTACCCTCGGGCAAGGAAGCCCTGGCGTTGCTGCGCACCAAGGCGCACTTGCGTGACTATTTCGACATTGTCCTGCTCGATCAAAACATGCCTGGCATGACCGGCATGCAACTGGCAGCCAAGATCAAGGAAGACCCGAGCCTGAACCACGACATTCTGCTGATCATGCTCACCGGCATCAGCAATGCGCCGAGCAAGGTCATCGCCCGTAATGCAGGGGTCAAGCGCATCCTCGCCAAACCAGTGGCCGGTTACACCCTGAAGACTACTCTGGCCGACGAGCTGAACCAGCGTAACAAGGGGCAGGTGCCATTTTCTCCGGGCCAGTCGGTGGCCAGCGAAGTGGACGTGCCCAGCGATTTCCGGATTCTGGTGGCCGAAGACAACAGTATTTCCACCAAGGTGATTCGCGGCATGCTCGGCAAGCTCAACCTGCAACCGGACACCGCCAGTAATGGCGAGGAAGCGCTGCAAGCGATGAAGGCCCAGCGTTACGATCTGGTGCTGATGGACTGCGAGATGCCGATCCTCGACGGTTTTTCGGCGACCCAGCAATTACGCGCCTGGGAGGTGGGCAACCAGCGAGTCCGCACGCCGGTGGTCGCCCTGACCGCGCATATCCTCGCCGAACACAAGGACCGCGCCCGCCAGTCGGGCATGGACGGGCACATGTCCAAGCCGGTGGAACTGTCGCAGCTGCGTGAGCTGGTCGAATACTGGGTCGAGCAGCGCGCGCGTCAACAGATCGGTATCCATGGTGGTGATCAGGAGCGCTATCAGCAAAACTGACCCTTCTTCCCGGGCGGCGCCTGATAGACTTGCCCGCGTCCAAGTCTGCCGCCACGAGCTCAAACCATGCTTCATGTGCTGTTCAGCGTTTATCTGAAGATGCTGGTGCTTTACAGCCCGTTCTTCGTTCTGTCGTGTTTCATCAGCCTGAGTCGCGGCTATTCGCGCAAGGAACGCCGGTATCTGGCGTGGAAAATTGCTTTCGCGACCTTGGTATCGAGCGTGTTGCTTTACCTGTTCGGTCGGGCCATTTTCGGGGTTTTCGGCATCACCGCCGACGCCTTCCGTATCGGTGCCGGCAGTGTGCTGTTCATTTCGGCGCTGGGCATGGCGCAGGGCAAGTCGGGCGTTCAGACCGATAACGTCCAGCAGGATGTTGCCATCGTACCCCTCACCATTCCGATCACGGTCGGCCCCGGCACCATCGGAGCGCTGCTGGTCATGGGCGTCAGCCAACCTCACTGGGACGACAAGCTGACCGCTATCGTCAGCATTGCCTTGGCCAGCTTCACGGTGGGCGTGGTGCTTTACCTCTCACACAGCATCGAACGCATCCTGGGTGAGCAAGGCCTGCAGATCGTCAGTCGGTTGATGGGCCTGTTCGTCTGCGCATTGGCTGCACAGATCATCTTCACCGGCATCAAGGGTTACCTGTTTCCCTAGGCGTCAGATAGGGAACGCTTTGATCGCATGATCGGAATTGGCGTTCAGCTGCATGCGGATCTGCTCTCTGTAACCGGCATAGACCGCCCGATCGAAATGGTAGACGCCGCCGCTGATACGCAGGAGCATGTCCCGCCGGGTATCGGTCCAGAAATCGAAATCACGGGTGTCGACCGACGCGGTCAGGCGGATGGCGCAGATCAGTATCAGCACCTCGCCCTTCGAGTCGCTCAGGCATGGGACCATTTGCAAGCGCCCCAACTCTCCATCGCGCGAGCCATTGCTGAAAAACCGGTCGGCGTGGCGATTGACCTTCAAGGAGCGCCAGGCGGCACCGGCCAGACTCGCGAGCGCCCGTGACCCGGCTGAATCAATGATATTGAAGGTTACGGCGTCCAGCTCCGAAGGATGAAAAATGACCTGCGGGGTATGCCGGATCGGAGAGACCAGCAGACAACCGCGGTTTTCGAGTCGCGTACGGTAGCGGAATATCCAGTTGGAATAATCGTCCCGCTGATCGTGATATCGACTGGCGAAGGCGTGGGCATGGGACAGGCAATCGAGGATGTCTTCGCGGTCCTGCCTGCCGATCCCGTCGTACAGAGAAACCAGGCTGGAGCCGACGATTGCGCCGACTGCGGTACTCACGACCGTGCCGCCCGGACCGGGAGAGAAAGCTGCGCTCGCTTTTCAGCCAGCGCCGTATCGACCCGCTGTCGAAACAGGGAATATCGCAGGTCGTCCAGCACGCCGACAAACGCGAAGGATCTGAATTCGCCGACCAGCCGACCGGGCTCCAGGCGCTGGGCAAACGGGTTCGCGCCAACCCTTTCCAGGGTGTCAAAAGCCATACACAGCAGGATCATCTCGCGTGAGGGCAACACGAATCCGATCTGAAGGACGACCGAAGTGACAACTTCAGGCTCCTCTGCTGTGGCAGTTCGGGCGCTGGTATTGCTGGCGGCCACTTCAACACAGCGCTCGTGGAGCGCCTTTAGGACATTGTCATCGGCGACGTCGAAAATCGATGCAAGCACGTTGTCCAGCCGCTCGCCGCGCCATTGGTCGAGCGCATCGGGCAGTAATTCGTGCAACACCCGGGCAACAACGACACTTTCGCTTTTTGCTTCCCGCTTCTCGGCAAAGTCCAGCCGCAGCCAGCCGAAGGCAGCCAAGGCCTTGATCAACGTGGCTTGCCAATCGCGATAGTGAGTGAATTTGTTGAACTGCCTGTTTGCCGCCAACTGCGTATACAGACTGCAGTCCAGAACGTCGCGCTGAAGGCTCTGGTCCACCGGCGCAACGAAGACCAGCAGCACCCCTTCGTTCAAATAAGTTTGCACAGTTTCCTGACTCATCATGCTCACTCCTGTGAAAGAAGGCCGCGCAAACAGCGCGGCCTGATTCCTTAAATCGGGAACTCACTCAAGGCTGCATCGGACGACTGCAAGAGTGCCTGGCGAACGCGCTCGCGGCGTTGTGCGTAAAGCGATTGATGAAATACCAGGACATCTGCGCTTTGGTTCAGATCCACGGCTACCGAATTCCAGTTGGCAAACAACACGTTGGTCACATTGAGACTGGTTTTGACCTCAACTGCACCCACGGCCAGAACGATGACCCCTTCGGCGCTCTCGTTGCATCCGCCGACGAGGAATCGCGCACCTCCAGGTTTCTCGGTCCGGCTGTTGAACAGGCGGGCAGGTTCATCCTGACCTCTCAATGCCTGGACGGCATCCTGGGCGATTTGCAGGATCAACGCGCCTGCTGCTGTGCCACCCGTAGCTGCAGCGGCAAGGGAGGAAGCGATGAGCTGCAGGCCGACCTGGTCCAGGGTCAGCACTCTTTCGCGGCTGGAACGACTGACGTAAGCAAGATCCTGTGGGGTCCAGTTCAGGGCGCGGGTCATCGCGCTGCGGAAGGTCTTGTACCACTCGCCATTCTCCGTCACTACGTCGTAACGCTTGTCTGCCGCCAGGGTCGCGTAGGTCACCGTATCCAGAACGTCTTCGCGCGCCTGCTGGCTCATGCCCTCGACAAAGCCGATGAGGGCTTGCCCCGTGACGGCTGCACGGGCCGGCTCAATGGCTTCGAGCTGCGAAATGTGCGAGACAAGGGCGGGAGGGATTGAATCCAGCGAAGGGATAGTCGACAGATGATTCATGAATGCTTCGTTGTTCATTGCTAAGTCCTTTTAAGAATCCGTCCGTCATGGACGCCGATACCCTAGCGCATACCGCGCGCCCGCGATCAGTCGAACCGGGCTTCATGCGGTGAAGATCACGAAGCGAAAAAAGGGTTAGAAAATGTGTGTTCAGGCTCGCACCGCCTGTGCTGAAAGGGGTGAAGGCAAGTGGGGAATAAGACTGCCAGTAAAGGGATGGACTGATTCGCGGGTGAACAGCTGAAGATTCCAAACGACTGAGACGTCGAATCCCGCATGGGAGAGGCGCTTTCTTACGCACAAACGGAGGGATTCCGAAGCCCCTCCGTTCAGGTCATTGACTCATCCGGCAGGTTTGATGCCATACCAGCGTGGCGTATAGACCCAGTGCCGTCCCTCGGCCCTTGGGAACCTGGTCGTCAGCGATGAACCGACCAACACCATCGTGCGCATGTCCACCTGCTCGGGAGTCAGTTCGCCCAGAGTGATGACACGCAAGGTTTGCCCAGGACGCCCAATGTCTCGCCCCAGCGTCACCGGGGTTGCAGGGACACGGTGCTGACGCACGATTTCCAGCGCGCGTCCGAGCTGCCATGGGCGGGAACGAGAAATCGGGTTGTAGAACGCCAGCGCAAGGTCGGCCTGACAGGCCAGGTCCAGACGCTTTTCGATGATGTCCCAAGGCTTGAGGTTGTCCGACAGCGACATCACGCAGAAGTCGTGGCCCAGCGGGGCGCCCGCTTGTGCAGCCGTTGCCAGCGAAGCCGAGACGCCCGGCAGGATTTCCAGATCAACAGCATGCCAGCGCGGATCGTCTGACTCGTGCAGCGCCTCCAGCACAGCCGCCGCCATGGCGAAAACGCCGGGGTCGCCCGAAGACACCACCACCACGGAACGCCCTTGGGCTGCGAGCTCGAAAGCATGGCGGGCACGCTGCATTTCTTCGCGGTTGTCCGTGCAGTGCAGCACCTGATCGGCACGGAACGGCCCGGCCATGCGCACATAGGTCTCATAGCCCAGCACGTCATTGGCCCGCGCCAGTTCGGCTTTGACGGCCGGGATCATAAATTCGGCAGCGCCCGGGCCCAGACCAATGACCGCCAGCCGTCCGCGACCAGTGCCGATGCGCTCGATATCCAAGGGCTGTGGCGCAACGGCAATGGCGATACCGTCGCGCGGCGTGATCGGAGGCAATAGCTGTGGCAGAACCCGCTGTGCCCTATCGCTGGCCGATACGCCAGAGGTGAAGCGCACCGGTACACCCAGTTCCTGCGCCGCTACATGCAACGCCGAGGCGGCCATGACGGTTTCGCTCGCCAGCAGACACGCGAGCGATTGCAGGGCGATGCGTGAGTCGTGCAGCGCAGCCCTCACAACGTTGACCAGATTCTCGATGTGCGCATCCACCGAAACCAGCACATTGCGCGGGTAGATCAGCAGTTCGTGGGCAGAAGGTTCGCGCTCGGCATTGCCGACATGAATCGCCAATTGCGCACGCTCGTCCTCCGGCAGTTGGGCTTTGGCCAGCCACGGCGCTTCGCCTTCGATACGCACGGTTTCGCCGGACAGCAGATCGGAAACGAAACGCTTGCCCAGTTCCAGGTCGCCCAAGGTGTAACCGGGCGGCGGGTTGAGCAGGCAGGTGCCAAAACGCAATTCGCCGCTGGTGGTGATGGCGGCATTGGTCTTCAAGCCCGCCGCGATTGCCCGGGCCATGACGTTGACCCCGGCCAACCCACCCAGTAACGGCACCACGGCGCTGCCATCTTCGGCCACCGCCAGCACTGGCGGCTCGGCGCCCTTCTCCAGTAATAACGGCGCAAGTGTGCGAATGACAATGCCCGCCGCACACAGCGCGATGATCGGCGTGTCCTGCTGGTACAGGCTGCGCAACGTTGCGCCGAACTCGGTATAGCTGCGATCAGCGCCTTCCACCCGGTCAGCCAGGCCGTAAATAAGCGCATCCGGGTACAGCCGTTGAATCCGCTGAGCGGTGCTCAGCGCGCCTTTGCTGAGAATGACGATGGCCGGAGCCTTTATAGAGGTAGCGCCCATCAGCCTTGCCACCTTTCACCGGGAACGATGATCAGCGAAAAATACGGCGAAGACATCGGGTCGACTTCCGCCAGTGGCACGATCTTTTGATTGCTCATGGTGGCGCGTTCGACGTACAGCGCGCGCTCGGCCAGGCCAATGTCCATCAACACCTGACGCACCTTGGGCAGGTTGCGGCCCAGCTTCATGATTACCGCCGCATCGGCGTCCACCAGTTTGCGCTTGAGTTCTTCGGCCGACAGCACACCCGACAACACCGACAGACTCTGATTGCGATACACCAGAGGCGCGCCCAGCACCGAAGCGCCGCCGAGCATCGAACACACACCAGGCACCACTTGGGCTTCGTAGCGTTCGGCCAGGCGATCATGCAGGTACATATAGGAACCGTAGAAAAACGGGTCGCCCTCGCAGATCACTGCCACATCCCGACCGGCGTCCAGATGGGCGGCGATATCGAGGCTGGACGTGTCGTAGAAATCGCTGATGATCTGCTCGTAGGACATCGGCGCAGGCAGCGCTTCGGTGGTCACCGGGTACACCAGCGGCATCAGGGTTTGAGCCTCTTGCAGGTGCGCTTCGATGATGCCGAACGCGTTGCCCTTCTTGCCTCTGGCGACGAAGTACGCCACCACCGGCGATTCGCGCAGCAGGCGCAGTGCCTTGACGGTGATCAGCTCAGGATCGCCGGGGCCGACGCCCAGACCGATCAGACGACCGCGTGCCTGCATCATTCGACCTCCGTAGCGAGCGCGTTGACTGCGGCAGCGGCCATGGCGCTGCCGCCACGACGGCCCTGCATGATCACGTAGGGCACGCCACGGCTGTCAGCGGCAAGCATGTCCTTGGATTCCGCAGCGCCGACGAACCCGACCGGGAAGCCCAGGATCAGCGCCGGTTTCGGCGCCCCGGCATCAATCATTTCCAGCAGGTAGAACAGCGCGGTCGGCGCATTGCCAATGACCACCACTGCGCCTTCCAGATGCGGGCGCCATAGTTCCAGCGCTGCGGCGGAGCGGGTATTGCCCAGCTCGCGAGCGAGTTCAGGGACGCCTTCGTTCTTCAGAGTGCAGATCACCTGGTTGTTGGCTGGCAGGCGCGCACGGGTCACGCCCTCAGCCACCATGTGCGCATCACACAAAATCGGCGCGCCCGCTGCGAGGGCCTGACGGCCTGCAGTACCGGCACCAGGGGAGAAACGCAGGCCCTCGACCGCATCGACCATGCCGCAGGCATGAATCACGCGCACGGCGAGTTTTTCCAGGTCGGCCGGGATGCTGTCGAGCAGTGCTTCGGCACGAATGATCGCGAAGGAGTTGCGGTAGATCTCCTGGCCGTCGCGGATGTAATCAATCATCGGTGTTGCTCCGTGAGTCGGCGGTCAACATCGCGCCGACTGCTTCAATAGTGAGGTCACGCCCACGCAGCACACCGAATCCCGGCTGAGCTGCGTCGCGAAAATACAGGTCATAGCGGCCAGCGGAAACCGCCAGCAAGGTGATAGGTGCCACATGGGCAGCGGCGCAGGCCCGGTTGCAGCCGGACAGGTGCACGGCCTGGCTTACACCCGCATGTTGCAGGTACGCGGCCAGTTGCAGCGCTTGGGCCTTGGTGTCGGACAGGCCTTTGCCACAGGCGGCGGAGCCTGTGCAGGCAATCAGTTGCGACAGGGCCTGATCTGCATCGCACAACAGCCCGGCCGCGCGCAGTCGCTCCAGAGCAGACCCGGCCCGTTCGCAACGGACATTGCGCACCATCAGGCTTTGCCAGGGCGTCATCGCCAGCGAACCATCGCCACGTTCCACCGAGAGCGTTGCAGCGCTGCGCAACATGGACGGACTCAACCGCCCCAAAGGCACGACACCGCCGACCGAGACCAAACCGGACTGGCGCTGTGGATAAAGGCCGATATGTGAATTGAGTTGAGTCGGCGCACGACGCCATGTGGTGATTCGTTGATCATGTCGCAAGGGGTGCTGCAGACGTTTCGATAAACGCTCGAGAAACTGCGAGGCGGGCATCTCCTGCAACAGATGACGCATGCGCGTTTGCTCGGGCCGGGCGTATTCGAGGAACAGCTCAAGCACCGCCACCACCAGAGCATGGCCCGCTTCCAGCGCCACGGCTGCCAGCGGCGATTGCGTCGCAGGGCAACCGGCAAGGCCGAAACCCAACAATGTCTCGCCGTTGACGTTCAGCGCCGACAGCCAAAGATCATGGGGATGCTCAAGCATTGCCAGGCCTTCGCCCGCATCCAGCGACAACGCGAATTTGGGCGACAGCTCATGAAAGCGCGGGTGTGTTTCCAGCGAACCAAGGATCTGTGCCGCGAGCGGACGAGCATCGAACGATTGCAGAGCGTCCATGCCCGCAGTGGGACTGAGCATCAGGTTGCGCACATCGTCGCTGGCCGGGTTTTTCGGACCCAGACCGGCGTCGAGCAGTGTCGCGATCAGTTGGTCGTGTTCGGTCCCGATGCCGCGAATCTGCAGATTGCTGCGGTTGGTCGCCTCGATCACACCCCCGGCAAAACGCTCGGCAGCCTCGGCCACGGCGATAGCCTGCGCGGCGGTAATGAGCCCGCCCGGCAGCTTGATCCGGCAGATGCCCCCGTCCAGCGCCGGGACGATACGCAACAACCCCGGACAGGCCGAGGGGCGCAAAGGCATGGCGGGAATGCGAGCGAACAGCGGCTCGGTCAAAGGGTCACCTGACGTGATCGGGCTGGGAAGAGCAGATACCGGGATCTGCGAGGGCCGTATTATGCCTGCTTTGGCAGGGGCCATGAAAACACGGTCTGTCGGAAGGTCTCATTGGCCTGCGCTGAACTGCGACAGGCTTCGAAAACCTTCCGATGAAGAACCTGCTCATCAAGCGCTATTTGATGCCTCAAGCCTGGACTGAAACACACGACTGTGTGCATCAAAATCTGCCCGAGCCGCACTCAAAGAAGCCTCCCTTATTCTTCCGCGATTCGTCCTACATAACCCCTGCAGAAATTCGTTTAGCGTCTGCCCTCCAGCACCCCCATCCAAGGAATGGCATGACCCCCGTCGCCCGCCTTGGCGATATGCACCTGTGTCCTGTTCCCGGTCAGGGTACGTCGCCCATCCTCTCGGCCTCCTCCACTGCCCGCGCCATCGTCGATTTCGCCAAACTCGGCGCCATACGTCTGGACGGTTCGGTGGATGACGCCCTGATGGCTGAACTGCTGGCCGATCCTCACCTGCAACAGCGCGCCTTGCTCTCGAGGGCGCTGGTGCAGCCCGGCGGTTCAGCTGCCACCACCGCCAACGCGCCGTTAACTCCGGAACTCCATTGCGCAGTAAGTCCCTCCTCAACCCATGCGGACGATAGATGGCCTTGGCAGCCGTTGTTACGCTCTCCAACGCTGCGCTAACGAATAAACTCGCTCCCACAATCGCCTCCGTTTCGTGCTTGCAGCGCGACAGCGCAGTATCATGGCGCCTTTATCCACTGATCGGGTCGAGGTAAACACATGTCCCCTTGGCTGACAGTCGTGGGAATCGGTGAAGACGGGTTCAAGGGGCTGGGCAGGAATGCCAGGCACGCGTTGCTACAGGCACGTCAGGTGTTTGGCAGTGCGCGTCAGCTCGATTTGCTGCCGCCGTGCATTCAGGCCGAACGGCGTCACTGGCCCAGTCCGTTTTCATTACAGCCTGTACTTGATGGGCGAGGCGAATCGGTTTGCGTCATTGCCAGCGGCGATCCGATGCTGTTCGGTGTCGGCGCCAGTCTGTCGCGGCAGGTGCCCATCGAGCAGATGCGCGTGATCCCGGCGCCCTCTTCCTATTCGCTGGCCGCCGCACGCCTGGGCTGGGCGTTGCAGGATGTGCTGACATTGTCGGTGGTCGCCCGGCCCGTGGCTGCGTTGAGTGCACAACTGCATCACGGTCTGCGCCTGTTGGTCCTGAGCAATGACGGCAGCAGTCCTGCCGCAATCGCCGCACTGCTGCGCGAGCGCGGTTTTGGGCCGAGTGCCATGACCGTGCTGGAGCATCTGGGCGGCGCGACGGAACGCCGGGCTGATGGCAGCGCCAATGAATGGTCAGACCTGGAAATCGCCGATCTGAATCTGGTGGCGATAGACTGCCGGGCAGCGCCAGGCACCTTGCGTTTGTCACCGCTTGGCGGCTTGCCGGACGACGCATTTCGTCACGACGGCCAACTGACCAAACGCGATGTGCGCGCCATCACGTTGGCCCGGCTGGCCCCGGTGCCCGGCGAGTTGCTATGGGACGTTGGCGCAGGCTGCGGCTCTATCGGTATTGAGTGGATGCGCGCGCATCCCACGTGTCGTGCGGTAGCGATCGAGTCAAACGAAGAACGCCAGCAGCTGATCGAATTCAACCGCGACGCGCTGGGTGTTCCGGGCCTGCAACTGATTCGCGGACGCGCGCCCGACGCGCTGGAAGGGCTTGAACAACCTGATGCGATTTTCATTGGTGGCGGCGTGACCGGTTCCGGCGTGCTGGACAGTTGCTGGCAACAGCTGCGCACAGGGGGACGACTGATCGCTAACGCAGTCACGCTGCAAAGTGAGGCGATGCTGGTCAACTGGCGCGAGCAGAACGGTGGCGAGCTGACCCGCATCCACCTCGCGCACGCCAAACCGCTGGGCGAGTTCGCTACCTGGCGTCAGGCGCTGCCGATTACCTTGCTCGAAGCGATCAAGCCCTGATGCGCGAGGAAACCGCCGAACAACCTGCGCCCTTGCGCAGCGGCCTGACCACCGGCAGCTGCGCCACGGCCACCTCACTCGCCGCAGCACGCCTGCTGCTGGCGGGCGAGGTCAATGACGCCATCCAGATCACTTTGCCCAAAGGCAGGCAGGTGCAAATGCGCCTGGAATTCTGTCGCGCTGTCGATGGCGGTGCGCAAGCGGGAACGATCAAGGATGCAGGCGATGACCCGGACGTCACCCACGGCGCGCTGCTGTACTCGCAAGTTCGCTTGATCGACACGCCGGGCGTAACGTTCGTCGCAGGCTCCGGGGTCGGCACCGTTACCCGTCCCGGCCTGGTGCTGGGCGTCGGCGAGCCGGCGATCAACCCGGTGCCACGCCGCATGATGACCGAGCACCTCACGCGCCTGGCCGTTGAGTTCGATTACCCGGGCGGGTTCGAAGTCACGGTCTGCGTGGAAAACGGCAGTGAGCTGGCGCTCAAGACCATGAACCCCCGTCTGGGTATTCTCGGCGGTCTGTCGATTCTTGGCACCAGCGGCATCGTCAGGCCGTTTTCCTGCGCGGCCTACATTGCCTCGATTCATCAGGGCATCGACGTTGCCAAAACCAACGGCTATGAACACATCGCCGCCTGTACGGGCAACGCCAGCGAGGACACCATGCGCCGGGTGTACGACCTGCCCGATATCGCGCTGATCGAGATGGGTGATTTCGTCGGGGCGGTACTCAAGCATCTGCGCAAGGCGCCTGTGGCCAGGCTCAGCCTTTGCGGCGGGTTCGGCAAGATCAGCAAACTCGCAGCCGGGCACATGGACCTGCACAGTCGGCATTCGAGCATCAACCTTGAGCAATTGGCGCGGTGGGCGGCGGACGTGGGTGCCGATGACGATCTGCAGCGAAAAATTTGCGAGGCCAATACCAGTCAGCAGGCCTTGGCGATGGCAGCGGCGGTTGGAATAGCATTGGGAGATGCAGTGTGTCAGCACGCCCTGGATTTCGCCCGCAGCGTAGTGCCTGCGCAGGTGCAGATCGAGGTCTTCGCCATCGACCGGCAGGGCGGCATTGTCGGGCATGCGGGGGTGTTTCTATGAGACAGCGGACAGTGAAACGCGTTCTGTTGCTGGGCGGGATCACGGAAGCGCTGGCCATCGCCCGTACGCTGGGGCCTCGCCATATCTACAGTCTGGCAGGTGTCGGGCGAGTACCGAGCGATCTACGCTGTGAGGTGCGCGTCGGCGGATACGGCGGCGCTGAAGGGCTGGCGCAGTTCGTGCGAGACGAAGGCATCCGTCTTATCCTCGATGCAACCCATCCCTACGCGGCTCAGATCAGTCAGCACGCCGCGAGCGCCGCGAAACTGGCGGGCATTCCTTGCTGGGCCCTACGCCGCCCGGCATGGCAAGCCGGTCCCCACGACGACTGGCGCGAGGTCGCTGACTGGGCAGCGCTGATCACGGCCCTGGCCCCCTTCAAGCGGCCGTTGTTCACCCTGGGCCGCGAGCCGCTCGCACATTTGCATGAGGTCCCCACGCATCAGTTCTGGACCCTCCGTGCCCTCGACAGCTACCCCGGCAACGAACGCTGCGAAATCATCGGTGCTCGTGGCCCTTTCAACCTTGAAGGTGAGCGCGCACTGTTCGAGCGCCGCAGCATCGATGTGCTGATCAGCAAGAACAGCGGCAGCACGGCGACCGAGCCGAAGCTTGAAGTGGCGCGGGAGCGTGGAGTGCCACTGTTGGTTCTGAAGCGGCCAGTGTTGGCGGGGGTGGATCGGGAGTTTTGGAGTGTGGGAGAGGTGTTGAAGGGATTGGAGCTTTTTACATCTGTCGGCCATTCAGGCTAAATGGCCGACATGAACCAACAACAAAAGAAAATCATCAGCCTTGAACGACGCCGTGCCTTTGCCTGGGTGGCGTGTTTTGCGCTGCTGTTCGGCATGCTGATGATGCCCATGACACCGACCATGCCGCGTACGCAGGGTGATCAACTCGTTGGGGGCAGCCTGTGCAGCGGCGGCGGGACACGTCTGGTGGCAATAACCATCGCGCCGGTGGATCAACGCAACCCTGATCGTAACGACCCTGTCCTCATGCAGCATTGCCGGTGTTGTTCCGGGGCGCTGTCGATGGTGGCGGTGCCGGCGGGTAATCAACCGGGTTTCATCATGCTCGTTCAGCCCCTGCGCTTGCCAAATGCCGTGCTGGTCATTCACGCACCTGCGCGGGTGCTGTGGCCCAACCTCAATCCCCGCGCCTCACCTCGAGTCTGATCGTTCGTTCGCGCTGCACATTGCGTATCTGAATGGCTTTGAGGCTCCCACCCATGTTGAAGAAGATTCTGTTGCTGGCCGCCCTGCTGCTGCCCGTCTGCCTCGTTGAAGCTCATGAGAGTGAAAACGGCCAACTGTCCATTGCCCACGCCTGGTCGATGGAGTTGCCGCCAAACGCACCCACGGTCGCGGCTTATTTCGTCATCCGCAACACAGGGACGCAGGCCGATCGGCTGATCAGCGTCGACAGCCCGATCGCAGGCGCCGCCCAGCTGCATGAGCATGTAAACCAAGACGGCCTGATGAAGATGCAGCAGGTCGAGACCGTAGACGTGCCAGCAGCCGGCACACTGACATTTGCGCCCATGGCTTACCACGTCATGCTGCTGGACCTGAAAGATCGCTCGAAACTGACAACCGGTCAGACCTTCCCGCTGACCCTTCACTTCGAGAAAGCCGGTGACCTGAGCGTTCAGGTCATCGTGCAGAAACAGGCGCCTGACGATGCCCCGCCCCATAACCATTGATCGATCTTGATCGTCGAAGCTGAACGCCTTTGCAGCGCATATCCGCGATGAGCAGCCGTAAAATCCCCGCCCCCCGCAAGCAGTCGGGTGTGTGGCTGAGCCTGTTCGCCATGCTGATGATCTTCATCGGCCCGCTGATATCGCAATCAATGCCGATGGAGCATCACACGGGCACGCCGCCATCCGTGTCGATGGCTGCGGACATGGACATGTCGCAGCCAATGGACATGTCGGCCCCCGAACACCGCGGACATCACGCAAACTCCGTTGAAACGGCTGGCGTCGATCACGTGCTCTGGGCCAAATGCGGCTATTGCACGCTGCTTTTCAGCTGCCCGGCGCTGACTCGAACCCTGGCCGTTGCGGCCCCTGTGCCGCCGACACCTGCCGATTTCTACAATGCAGCCCCGAGTCAGGGCCATGCTCGGCACGCTGTATTTCCCAACGCACGCAGCCGCGCCCCGCCGTTTCCTGCCGCCGCCTGAACCTTGAAAAGATTCGTACACGCTGGCGGCCCTTAGGGTGCCAGCGTGCTGCGCCGTGCTTATCCCTGACGGGAGCGTTTCACCATGTCCAAACCCAACGTGTCGTTCTATAACCTGGCGTGGCGCTGGCATTTTTATGCCGGGCTGTTCGTCGCGCCGTTCATGATCGTCCTGTCGCTGACGGGCATCGTTTACCTGTTCAAACCGCAGCTCGATTCGCTGATGTACAGCGACTTGCTGACAGTCAACCCCGCTCATCACCTCCTCAGCGCCGATGCGCAGCAACAGCGGGTACTCGACGCCTACCCCAACGTGCTGATCAGCAAATACCTGCCACCTGTGAATGCACAAAGCAGCGCGCAGTTCGTGGTCAGGCAGGACGGTCGTGACGTGAACCTGTTCATTGATCCCTACAACGGCAAGATCCTCGGTACCCAGGACGCCAGCAACAATCTGCAAGCCATGGCCCGGGAGCTTCACGGCGAGTTGATGATCGGCACGCTGGGCGATCGTCTGGTGGAGTTGGCTGCCGGTTGGGGCGTCGTACTGGTGGTTTCTGGCCTGTACCTATGGTGGCCGAGGGGGCGCTCGTCAGCGGGCGTGCTCTGGCCACGCTTCTCTGCTCGCGGACGCCTACTGTGGCGCGACCTGCACGCGGTCATCGGCTTCTGGGGCTCGGTGGCACTGCTGTTCATGCTCCTGAGCGGTATGACCTGGACCGGGCTGTGGGGCAAGGCGTATGCGGATGTGTGGAATACGTTTCCGGCAGCGATGTGGAACGACGTGCCCACGTCTGAAAAACAGGCAGGCGAACTGAATACGGCCAGCGTGCAGACCGTTCCCTGGGCGATGGAGAACACGCCCATGCCGGTGTCCTCTGGCGAACATGGTGAGCATATGCATCACGCGGGCATGTCCAGCGCACCTGCCGCGCCCGCAATCACGTTGCAGCAAGTCGTCGATATCGCCAGAGAGCGCAAAATCGAGCCCGGCTACAGCATTACCCAACCGAAAACCGCTGACGGTGTATTCACGGTATCGGTGTTCGCGGACGACCCGCACAACGACGCCACCCTGCATGTCGATCAATACAGCGGCAAGGTGCTCGCTGATGTGCGTTATGACAATTACAGCGCCGTCTCCAAAGCCACCGAACTGGGGGTAATGCTGCACGAAGGCAAAATGTTCGGCTGGCTGAATCAGTTGGTGATCCTGATCATCTGTCTGATGGTGCTGCTCAGCTCAGTGAGCGGCATCGTGATCTGGTGGAAGCGTCGGCCGCAAAACGGCTTCGGTGTTCCACCGCTGCGACACGCCTTACCACGCTGGAAAATCGCGACCGCAGTGATGATTGCACTGGGCGCCGCCTTCCCGCTCGTCGGGATTTCGATGCTGGTCGTATGGCTGCTGGATCGGCTAGCTCTTACGCACTTTGCCAAATCGACGACAACAGCTTAGATTGCGTCCTGCGGGGCCTGGAACCTCTTGAGTGGTTTAGTGATGAATTCCTCCTCATTTCCGGTTTCAGGCCCCGCCCTTTCTTATTTCCACTTCTCTGGCCACTCGCGCCTTTCACTCGGCAAGCCCGACTGCAGCCAGACGCTGCATCCGTCCCGGATAGAAAACGGTCACCCCGGACAACCTCACGCACCAGATCGGCGCGCACGCTGCACCGCCCGCCTGACCACAGCCCAGATTGGTGCGCACCCTTTTGATCTGCCGACGCCTTGCATTGATTTTGCGACCGTTCCGGCCTTGGCCCAGCCTTTGCTAAAGCCTATGCAGATCCCGTTTCTGCATTGCCAACAGCAGTCATGCCAAAAATCAAAGAATGGAGCCCGCCAATGAAGCGTCGCAGTTTGCTTAAAGCCTTCACTTTATCCGCATCGATCGCCGCCATGGGCCTTAGCTGGACCGCGCAGGCCGCAGACACCATCAAGGTCGGCATCCTTCATTCTTTGTCCGGCACCATGGCCATCTCCGAGACTTCGCTCAAGGACATGGCGCTGATGACCATCGACGAGATCAACGCCAAAGGCGGCGTCAACGGCAAGAAACTGGAGGCGGTGGTGGTTGACCCGGCATCCAACTGGCCGCTGTTCGCTGAAAAGGCGCGCCAGCTGATCACTCAGGACAAAGTCGCGGTGGTGTTCGGGTGCTGGACCTCGGTGTCGCGTAAATCGGTACTGCCGGTGTTCGAAGAACTTAACGGTCTGCTGTTCTACCCGGTGCAGTACGAGGGTGAGGAAATGTCGCCGAACGTGTTCTACACCGGCGCGGCACCTAACCAGCAGGCGATTCCTGCGGTCGAGTACCTCATGAGCGAAGACGGCGGCGCGGCCAAGCGCTTCTTCCTGCTGGGCACCGACTACGTCTACCCGCGCACCACCAACAAGATCCTGCGTTCGTTCCTGCACTCCAAAGGCGTGAAGGACAGCGACATCGAAGAGGTCTACACCCCGTTTGGCCATGCCGATTACCAGACCATCGTGGCCAACATCAAAAAGTTCTCCGCAGGCGGCAAAACCGCTGTGATATCGACCGTCAATGGCGACTCCAACGTGCCCTTCTATAAGGAACTGGGTAATCAGGGCCTCAAGGCGACCGACGTGCCGGTGGTGGCGTTCTCGGTGGGCGAAGAAGAACTGCGTGGCGTGGACACCAAACCGCTGGTGGGCAACCTGGCCGCGTGGAACTACTTCGAATCGGTGAAGAACCCGGTCAACAGCCAATTCGTCGCTGACTGGAAAGCCTACGCCAAGGCGCACAACCTGCCGAACGCCGACAAAGCCGTGACCAACGACCCGATGGAAGCCACTTACGTGGGCATCCACATGTGGGCGCAGGCAGCAGAGAAAGCCAAGTCCACCGATGTGGATAAAGTTCGCGAAGCGATGGCTGGCCAGACCTTCGCTGCACCATCGGGTTTCACTCTGGAAATGGACAAGACCAACCACCACCTGCACAAGCCGGTGATGATCGGCGAGATCAAGGCTGACGGTCAGTTCAACGTGGTGTGGAAAACCACAGAGCCGATCCGCGCCCAGCCATGGAGCCCGTACATCGAAGGCAACGACAAGAAGCCTGACCATGCGGTGAAGAGCAACTGATACCAGCCCCTGATGGTTCCCATGCTACGCGTGGGAACTGAGCCTTGGGCGCTCCGCGTCTGTCACCGGATGACGCCGAGCGTCAGGGAATGCATACCCACGCCGAGCGTGGGAACGATCAGCATCCGCGCATGGCCACCCAGTCATGCGGGTGCTTTCAGGACACCGATATGCCCAGACGTCTCTATCGCCTCATGCTCGCCCTGAGCCTGTTGCTGCCTGTCGCAGCTCATGCCAGCGAAGCCGGCGACTTTGCCGCGGCCGAATCTTCCGAACGTGCCCAATTGCTGGAAGCCTGGGCCGCCAAACCCGACCCTGCGCGTATTGAATGGCTGGTTGCGCTACAGGAAGGCCGCGTGGCCGTCGACAGCAGCCATCGCGCGTTCATCCAGAATGGCGACACCTTCACCCCGGTTGATCCGGGTGCGCCGGCATTGGCCGATGCCCCCGACCCCGATGAGCCTGAAACGCTCAGCCTGAACAACCGTCTGCGCGGCCTGGTGGAAACCGCCCTGGCCAGCCATCAATTGCTCGCCGCGGATGCCAGGCTGCGCTTGACGGCCGCGCTGACCTTGCAAAAAAGCGCACGCCCCGCTCAGTTGTCATTGCTCATGCAGCAAGTGGCGAGCGAGCAAGACGCTGCCGTGCACTCAGCGCTGAACCTTGCGCTGGCCAATCTGCAACTGGTGGACAGCAGCCCGACGGTGCGTCTGGCCGCTGTACGCTTGCTCGGTGAAACCGGCGACCCGCTGGCCCGCACGCGCCTGGAAAACCTGCTCGAACCCAACGTCGAAACCGACCCGACCGTGCGCCTGGCCGCTGAAACCAGCCTGGCTCAGGTCAAGCGCAAACTAATGATCGGTGAAGTGCTCGGTCAGGTATTCAGCGGTATTTCGCTGGGATCGATCCTGCTGCTGGCAGCGCTGGGCCTGGCGATCACCTTCGGTTTGCTGGGCGTCATCAACATGGCCCACGGCGAGATGCTGATGCTTGGCGCCTATGCGACTTACGTGGTGCAGATCATGTTTCAGCGCTACGCCCCCGGCGCCATCGAGTTCTACCCGCTGGTGGCGCTGCCGGTGGCGTTTTTCGTTACGGCCTGTATCGGCATGGCGCTGGAACGCACGGTGATTCGGCACTTGTACGGTCGCCCTCTGGAAACCCTGCTTGCGACCTGGGGCATCAGCCTGATGCTGATCCAGCTGATTCGCGTGCTGTTCGGCGCGCAGAACGTCGAAGTGGCCAACCCCGTGTGGCTGTCCGGCGGGATTCAGGTGCTGCCCAATCTGGTGCTGCCCTACAACCGGATCATCATCATTGCCTTTGCGCTGTTCGTGGTAGTGCTGACTTGGCTGCTGCTCAACAAGACCCGCTTGGGCCTGAACGTGCGCGCGGTCACGCAGAACCGCAACATGGCCGCCTGCTGCGGCGTGCCCACCGGGCGCATCGACATGATGGCTTTCGGGCTGGGCTCCGGCATTGCCGGGCTGGGTGGCGTGGCGCTGAGTCAGATCGGCAACGTCGGCCCTGATCTGGGCCAGAGCTACATCATTGATTCGTTCCTGGTGGTGGTGCTCGGCGGTGTCGGGCAACTGGCCGGTAGCGTGACGGCGGCCTTCGGGCTGGGCATCGCCAACAAGATTCTCGAACCGCAAATTGGCGCAGTACTGGGCAAGATCCTGATCCTGGCGCTGATCATTCTGTTTATCCAGAAACGTCCGCAAGGGCTGTTCGCGCTCAAAGGACGGGTGATCGACTGATGAATCAGCCACTGATGGTTACCGCCGCGCAACGCGCTGGCACCCACGTCACGATCTCGGTAGGGGTGATTATCCTTGCCGTGTTGATCGCGTTGCCACTGCTCTCACTGTTGCCCGAAAGCAACGGCCTGCAAGTGTCGGCCTACACCCTGACGCTGCTGGGCAAGATTCTCTGCTACGCCATCGTTGCGCTGGCCCTGGATCTGGTCTGGGGTTACGCGGGGCTGCTGTCGCTGGGGCATGGCCTGTTCTTCGCCCTCGGCGGTTACGCCATGGGCATGTACCTGATGCGCGAAGCGTCAGGTGACAGCCTTCCCGCGTTCATGACCTTTCTGTCGTGGACCGAGCTGCCGTGGTACTGGGTCGGCACCGAGCACTTCCTCTGGGCCATGTGCCTGGTGGTGCTTGCGCCGGGGCTGCTGGCGCTGGTGTTCGGCTTCTTCGCCTTTCGCTCGCGGATCAAGGGCGTGTATTTCTCGATCATGACCCAGGCCCTGACCTTCGCCGGGATGCTGCTGTTCTTCCGCAACGAGACCGGCTTCGGCGGCAACAACGGCTTCACCAACTTTCGTAGCATTCTGGGCTTCAGCATCACCTCCCAGGGTACCCGTGCGGTGTTGTTCCTGCTGACCGTGGCGCTGCTGGCGGGCAGTTTGTTCGTCGGCTGGCGCCTGGCATGCAGCAAGTTCGGTCGGGTGCTGACCGCGGTGCGTGATGCGGAAAACCGCCTGATGTTCTGCGGCTACGACCCTCGCGGTTTCAAGCTGTTCGTCTGGGTCTTGAGCGCGGTGTTGTGCGGTCTGGCAGGCGCGCTGTACGTGCCGCAGGTCGGGATCATCAACCCGAGCGAAATGTCGCCGACCAACTCCATCGAAGCCGCTGTCTGGGTGGCCCTTGGCGGACGCGGCACGCTTATTGGCCCACTGCTCGGCGCAGGAGTGGTCAACGGCATGAAGAGCTGGTTCACCGTGGCGTTTCCCGAATATTGGCTGTTTTTCCTTGGCGCGCTGTTCATCGTGGTGACGTTGTACCTGCCCAAAGGCGTGATTGGACTGATCAGGAAAAGGGGCGAACCATGAAAAGCTCTCCGACTCCGGCATTCGACCCGATGCTGGATCCGACTCTTCATCCAAACAGTGACGCCGGTACCAGTCGCGACGCCATCGGTCTGGGACAGCTCGCCGGCCAAGGCCTGAACACCCGCCACGGCACCATCCTGACCCTGGAAAACATCAGCGTCAGCTTCGACGGTTTCAAGGCGCTCAACGACCTGAACCTGTACATCGGCGTCGGCGAGTTGCGCTGCATCATCGGCCCCAACGGCGCGGGCAAGACCACGCTGATGGACGTGATCACCGGCAAGACTCGCCCCAGCCACGGCACAGCCTGGTTCGGCGAGACCCTGGACCTGACCCGGATGAGCGAAGTGCAGATTGCGCAAGCGGGTATCGGCCGCAAGTTTCAGAAACCCACTGTTTTCGAGGCGCTGAGCGTATTCGAAAACCTGGAGCTGGCGCAGAAGACCGACAAATCGGTGTGGGCCAGCCTGCGCGCCAGACTCAATGGCGAGCAACGCTCGCGCATTGACGAGGTGCTGGACACCATCCGCCTGACCGCTTCGATGTCGCGTCCGGCAGGGTTGCTGTCCCACGGGCAGAAGCAGTTTCTGGAAATCGGCATGCTGCTGGTCCAGGACCCGCAGTTGCTGTTGCTCGATGAGCCTGTAGCGGGCATGACCGACGCCGAAACCGAGTTCACCGCCGAGCTGTTCAAGAGCCTTGCCGGCAGGCACTCGCTGATGGTGGTCGAGCACGATATGGGCTTCGTCGGCACCATCGCCGACCACGTGACCGTGCTGCACCAAGGCAGCGTACTGGCCGAGGGCTCGCTGGAAGACGTACAGGCCGATGAGCGGGTGATCGAGGTTTATTTGGGACGTTGAATTCTGGCTGTAGGAGCGTTCGATCGTTCCACGCAGAGCATGGGAACGATCACTGGGAGAATCGAACATGCTGCAAGTAGAAAAGCTTCACCAATATTACGGCGGCAGCCATATCCTGCGCGGTCTGTCCTTCGATGCGAAGATCGGCGAAGTCACATGCCTGCTGGGGCGAAACGGGGTGGGCAAGACCACTTTGCTCAAGGTGCTGATGGGCCTGTTGCCCGCCAAAGAAGGCGTGGTGCAGTGGGAAGGCCAGCCGATTACCCGCTTCAAGCCTCATCAGCGTGTACAGTCCGGTATCGCTTATGTGCCGCAGGGCCGGGAGATTTTCGGGCGTCTGACGGTGGAGGAAAACCTGCTGATGGGACTTTCCCGCTTCGGCGCGAAGGACGCCAGGGAAGTGCCTGCTTTTATCTATGAGCTGTTCCCTGTGTTGCTGCAGATGAAGCAGCGACGTGGCGGTGATCTGTCCGGCGGGCAGCAGCAACAACTGGCAATCGGCCGCGCCTTGGCCAGTCGCCCCCGCCTGCTGATTCTGGACGAACCCACCGAGGGCATTCAGCCGTCGGTGATCAAGGAGATCGGGGCAGTGATCAAAAAGCTCGCAGCCCGCGGCGACATGGCTATCCTGCTGGTGGAGCAATTCTACGACTTCGCCGCTGAACTGGCCGACCAGTACATCGTCATGTCACGTGGCGAGATCGTTCAGCAAGGTCGCGGCAAGAACATGGAGACCGAAGGCGTGCGCGGTCTGGTCACCATTTGACGCACCGATTTACGTGTTGTAAATGAGCATTGCGGGTCTGTTTTAACGCAGCGTCACCGAGCGCAGCCACTTTTCGTATAGAGCCTATGAACCTTCCTGCCCACACCGCCCTGTTCACCCCCAACTGGCACGCCGAGCTGGAGCTGGGCTATGGGCGTTTCGGTGACACCACTCGCCCGACTCAACGGCGCCACAAAGGTCCGCTACGGGTGCAGAAACACCTGTATGCCGAAGGCCCGCACGTCTGCCAGCACATCATCGTCCACCCGCCGGGCGGGATTGCCGGGGGTGATCGACTGGACATCAGCGCCAGCGTCGGTCCTGGTGCCTGGGCGCAGCTGACCAGCCCCGGCGCAGCCAAGTGGTACCGAGCGGCGAGCCCTGCCTATCAGCAACTGGATCTGAAAGTCGCTGCAGGCGCTACGCTGGAGTGGCTGCCGCAGGAGACCATCGTCTTCAGCGAGGCCAAGGCCGAACTGACCACACGCATCGAGCTTGAAGGCGACGCCCGGATGTTTTACTGGGATGTGGTCGCGCTCGGGCGCCCGGCCAGTGGCGAGCGTTTCGATCAAGGGCATTTTCAGGCGCATCTGAATATTCGTCGCGACGGCAAATTACTCTGGCACGAGCGCCAGCGTATCCAAGGTAACGACGGGCTGCTGGACTCGCCGGTCGGTCTTGGTGGCAAGCCGGTGTTCGCGACGCTCATCGTGAGCGGAGAAATCGATGTCGAACTGATGGAGCGCTGCCGCCAGGTGGCTGAGCATGCGCCCGTGCGCGGCGACCTGAGCCAGTTACCGGGGCTGGTCGTTGCCCGTTGTCTGGCTGAAGAAGCCCTGCATGCAAGGGCCTGGCTGATCGAATTGTGGAAGCTGCTGCGCCCTGCCCTGTTGGGAAGAGAAGCGGTGGCGCCGAGAATCTGGAGTACCTGACTTTGGGTTAGCTGAACCGAGGTGATCGCGAATGAGTCCGCACCCACAGGGATTTGATTCAACTGAGAGAAAGCGAAGTCATTCGAGAAAGATCGTTCAGGCAACGAAAATTTGAACAGGGCAACACCCCCAACCGATTTGAAACGGAAACAACATGGACCTGACTCCACGCGAAAAAGACAAGATGCTGATTTTCACCGCAGGCCTGGTTGCCGAGCGGCGGCTGGCTCGGGGTCTGAAGCTTAACTACCCGGAAGCCATGGCCTTTATCTCCGCGGCCCTGCTGGAAGGCGCGCGCGACGGACAGACGGTAGCGGAACTGATGCACTACGGCACCACCCTGCTGACCCGTGAACAGGTGATGGAAGGCATCCCGGAAATGATCCCGGAAATCCAGGTCGAAGCCACCTTCCCGGACGGCACCAAGCTGGTCACTGTGCATCAGCCCATTGCCTGAACCACCTTGCGGACAAGTGAAGACGAACATGACGTATACGATTCGTGACGCGCTGCTGACTGACATGCCTGAAGTGCTGGACATCTACAACGACGCGGTGCTCAACACCACGGCGATCTGGAATGAGCAGCCCGTGGACCTGGCCAATCGCCAAGCCTGGTTCACCGCCCGCCAGGCTCAGGGCTATCCGATTCTGCTGGCCGTCGACAGCGACGCTCGGGTGCTGGGCTATTCGTCGTTCGGCGACTGGCGCCCGTTCGAAGGCTTTCGCCATACCGTCGAGCATTCGGTCTACGTTCGCCACGACCAACGCGGCAAGGGGCTGGGTCCGTTGCTGATGAAGGCGCTGATCGAACGCACCAGGACCTGTGACAAGCACGTGATGGTCGCGGCCATCGAGAGCGGCAATAGCGCATCCATTCGTCTGCACGAGCGCCAAGGCTTCATCGTGACCGGACAGATGCCGCAGGTCGGCACCAAGTTCGGTCGCTGGCTGGACCTGACGTTCATGCAACTGGACCTGTCGCCCGGCGCTGATGCCCCACCCTCGCGAGCCCCGTCGCAAGCGTCTGAAAAATAAACCAGAGCAACCCTTAAGCCCTGATTCTTCTCTGCAAGGAAAGCCCACATGAATACTGCCCAGTTGCGACATGTCACCAGTGAAAGCTTTGCGCATTACCGCCACGGTCTGGCGGCGCTGTTGCTCGATGCCGTGCAGCGAGGCGCGTCCGTGGGCTTCATGGCCGATGTGGATGCCGATCAGGCCAGCCGTTATTGGGAAGAGGTGAAGACCCAGGTCGCGCAAGGCAACCTGCTGCTGTGGGTGGTGGTTCAGGAGGAGCAGGTGCTGGCCACGGTGCAGTTGGCGTTGTGCCAGAAGGCCAACGGCCTGAATCGCGCAGAAGTACAGAAGCTGCTGGTGCTGCATCAAGCCCGCCGCCACGGCCTGGCCACACAACTGATGCAGGCGGTTGAGCAGGCTGCCGTTCAGCACAAACGCGGGTTGCTGTATCTGGACACCGAGGCCGGATCCCCCGCCGAAGATTTCTATCGAGGGTTGGGTTATGAACTGTCCGGCAAACTCCCGGACTACGCCTGTAACCCGCAGGGCGACTATCACCCTACTGCCATTTACTACAAGTTACTGTCGAGGAAGAGCGCATGATTCCTGGTCAATACCAGATCCAGCCCGGCGAGATCGAGCTCAATGCAGGGCGCCGGACCATCACCCTCAGCGTTGCCAACAGCGGAGACCGGCCGATTCAGGTGGGTTCGCATTTCCACTTCTTCGAAACCAACGACGCCCTCACCTTCGACCGTGCCGCCAGCCGCGGCATGCGCCTGAACATCCCGGCGGGGACTGCCGTGCGCTTCGAGCCGGGGCAGGGACGGGAGGTCGAACTGGTGGATTTGGCCGGGTTGAGGCGAGTTTTCGGGTTTGCGGGAAGCATTATGGGCGACCTTTAACAGCAACAAGCTATGAGCCACGAGCAGCAAGACCCAGCAGCCCACAGCGCCTGCGACTCGCTTTACTTGTCGCTTGAAGCTTGCCGCTTCTACCTGATCGTTCCCACGCTCTGCGTGGGAACGCCTGACTGGACGCTCCGCGTCCGTTGTTGTGACGCACAGCGTCACGGGATGCGTTACCACGCAGAGCGTGGGAACGATCATTGAATCTCAAGGCATGCACATGAAAATTTCCAGACAAGCCTACGCCGACATGTTCGGCCCTACCGTCGGCGACCGTGTGCGTCTGGCGGACACCGAACTGTGGATCGAAGTCGAGAAGGACTTCACCACGTACGGCGAGGAAGTGAAATTCGGCGGCGGCAAGGTCATTCGAGATGGCATGGGCCAGGGCCAATTGCCGGCCGCCGAGGTCGTCGACACGCTGATCACCAACGCGCTGATCATCGATCACTGGGGCATCGTCAAAGCCGACGTCGGCCTCAAGGACGGACGCATCGCCGCTATCGGCAAGGCAGGCAACCCGGATATCCAGCCGGATGTGACCATTGCCATCGGTGCCGCCACCGAGATTATCGCCGGGGAAGGCATGATCCTCACCGCAGGCGGTGTCGACACGCACATTCACTTCATCTGCCCGCAGCAGATCGAAGAGGCGCTGATGAGTGGCGTCACCACCATGATCGGCGGCGGCACAGGCCCCGCCACCGGCACCAATGCCACTACGGTTACCCCTGGCAAATGGCACATGATGCGCATGCTGCAGGCCGCCGAAGCGTTCCCGATGAACATCGGCTTCACCGGCAAGGGTAACGTCAGCGTGCCCGAGCCACTGATCGAGCAGGTCAAGGCCGGTGCCATTGGCCTTAAGCTGCACGAAGATTGGGGCACCACGCCCGCGGCCATCGACAACTGCCTGAGTGTTGCCGACCAGTACGACGTGCAGGTGGCGATCCACACCGACACCCTGAACGAGTCCGGCTTCGTCGAAACCACGCTGGGCGCGTTCAAGAACCGCACCATCCACACCTACCACACCGAAGGCGCCGGTGGCGGACACGCGCCGGACATCATCAAGGCGTGCGGCTTCCCTAACGTGCTGCCGAGTTCGACCAACCCGACCCGGCCGTTCACCCGCAACACCATCGACGAGCACCTGGACATGCTGATGGTCTGCCATCACCTGGACCCGAGCATCGCCGAGGACGTGGCCTTCGCCGAGAGCCGCATTCGTCGCGAGACCATCGCTGCCGAAGACATCCTGCATGACCTGGGCGCGTTTTCGATGCTCAGTTCCGACAGCCAGGCCATGGGCCGCGTTGGCGAAGTGATCATGCGCACCTGGCAGACCGCCGACAAAATGAAGCGCCAACGCGGCCCGCTGCCGGGTGACGGCGAAGGCAACGACAACTTCCGCGCCAAACGCTACATCGCCAAATACACCATCAACCCGGCGATTACCCACGGCATCAGCCACGAAGTAGGTTCGATCGAAGTGGGTAAATGGGCGGATCTGGTGCTCTGGCGTCCGGCATTCTTCGGCGTCAAACCAACCCTGATTCTCAAGGGCGGCTCCATCGCGGCCAGTTTGATGGGCGACGCCAACGCCTCGATTCCGACGCCGCAGCCCGTCCACTACCGACCGATGTTCGCCAGCTATGGCAGTTCACTGCACGCCAGCAGCCTGACCTTCATCAGCCAGGCGGCATTCGATGCCGGCGTACCGGCGCAACTGGGGCTGAGGAAGCAGATCGGCGTGGTCAAAGGCTGCCGCAGCGTGACCAAGGCCGACCTCATTCATAACGATTACCTGCCTGACATCGACGTCGACCCGCAGACTTATCAGGTCAAGGCCGACGGCCTACTGTTGTGGTGCGAGCCCGCGGACGTATTGCCGATGGCGCAGCGGTATTTCCTGTTTTAAGGGGGCTGCGGGCACGTTTACGGAAGCGGTTGCGCGCTGTCGCTCAGCATTACACATCACCCAGCGGGAGTGAGCTTGCCCGCCAATACGTCATGTCAGTCACCTTCGATGTGACGGCCCAGGCGCATTCGTGAGCCCGCTCACTGCAACAGGTCCGCGTGATATTAATGAACCAAGCGTCCATTCCGTTGTTCTTCCGGCAACAACATGGCGTTAAGATGGCGGCACTTTTACTCAGCGCCATGCCAGCAAGGTTGTTCCCCATGCGTCTTTCCGACTTCATTGTTCAGAATGCGGACCGTATCGTCGATGAATGGGAAAGGTTCGCGGCTACGTTGACGCCTGCGGCGCAAACCCTGAGCAGTGCGGATTTACGGGATCACGCCAAAGCCATCCTTCTGGCTGCCGCGCGTGATATGAACACCGCGCAGACCAGGGCCGAGCAGATCGCAAAGGCCCAGGGCGAGGAGCTCGGTACAACCCCAAGCCTCGATCAGGCAGCAGCGAGCCACGGCGAATTACGGCATATCGTTGGCTTCGATCTGGTGCAGATGACTTCCGAGTTCCGTCATCTGCGTGCCACGGTGATCCGCTTCTGGACGGAAAGCCTGACATCGCCGCAGGGCGCCCACTTTACCGACATGGTCCGTTTCAACGAGGCCATCGACGAAGCCCTGGCCGAATCCACCGCCGTGTATGCCGAACGTGTGAATCGTTCGCGAGATATCTTTCTCGCCATTCTGGGTCACGACCTGCGTGCGCCACTGCAGGCGATCGGCATGTCTTCGGAAATCCTGATGCGTAGGGCAAGTATCAGCGAAGCGGACAGGGCCTTTATCCAACGCATCAAGAGCAGCGGTCGACACATGTCGACCATGGTCAGCGACCTGCTGGAGTTCGTGCGTACCCGTCTGGGCGCGACCTTGCCCATTGAACGTCAACCGATGGAAATGACCACTGCCTGCCGCGATGCCATCGATGCAGCCAGCGCCGGCCATCCGGATTGCGATCCCGTATTCACCATCTGGGGCAACACCCAAGGTGAATGGGATCGCGCGCGAATCGATCAAATGCTGCAAAACCTGATTGGTAATGCCTTGCAGCACGGCGCGGCGACACACAGGATCAGCGTCACGCTGATCGGTGGCGAGAATCACGTCAGCCTGTCTGTACATAACGATGGCGAGCCCATCGCAGAGGAAGCGATTGGCAGTATTTTCGACCCGCTGGTGCGCTCGCTCAACGCACAGGCAGGCACCCGCAATCCATCGACCAGCCTGGGCCTGGGCCTGTTCATCGTCAAGGAAGTGGTCAACGCCCACGGCGGGAGCATCACCGTGACATCGAATTTTGGGGACGGGACCACATTTACTGTGGTGTTGCCGAAGAAGGCCTGACGCTAACGCCCATCGAGCTGTTGGTTCTGGCCGAAGGCCGTAGGCGCAAGCTTGCTCACGATCTGGCGCGCAACGGCAGTAAAACCGGCCAACGCCGTTGGCCTGATATAGAACGTGCCCCGATTTGCTCAATCCTCGACAAAGCGCCCCAGCCGCTGCTTGAGCATGCGATTCTCAGACCGCACTTGCTCAAGCTCGTCCAACAGATTCAATGCCAGTGCCACGCCATCCCACTCCATCGCCAGGTCGCGATGCAGCTTGACCGCACGCTTGGCGACCGAAAGCGAATAGGTATCGAACAGCCACTGATCCGGCCTCACGCCCTGGGGTTCGACGATGCCGTGCTCGACGAGCTCGATCACGTAGGCGACCGGCATATCGATTACCTGACAGAACTCTTGCATGTCTACGACCAGGGTGTTGCTCATGATCAGTTACTCCATTGAGCCCTCGGATCGAAAGCGGCCTTCTCGGCCAGTGTTTTCCACAGGGCCTTGGTAGCATCATCGGTGGACTTGGGCATGACGATCTTCAACTGTGCGAAGAGGTCACCGCGCTGGCCCTGTTTGTTCAACAGACCGTTGCCCTTGACGCGCAATCGCTGGCCGCTCTGGCTGTCCGGACGAATGGTCAGGTTGATCTTGCCGGTCAGGGTCGGAACAGCGACCTTCGCGCCCAAGGCGGCCTCCCACGGTGCCAGCGGCACGGTGATGATCAGGTCATGGCCTTCGACGTCGAACCTGGGGTGCGGCGCCAGACGAATGCTCAGGAACAGATCGCCATTTTCGCCACCGGCCATACCGGGCGCGCCCTGCCCCTTGAGACGGATACGTTCGCCATCGGTGACCCCGGCCGGAATCTTCACGTTCAGGGTTTTGGTGATATCCGCCATGCGCTGGCCGCTGGCGCCGTGCTGCGGCACCTTGAAGCTGATCTTCTTCGACTCGGTCGAGAGGGTTTCCTCGAGGAAGACCGCCAATTCCATTTCCACATCCTGTCCTCGACGCCCCGTGCTGCGCGCACGTCCGCCCTGCTGACCGCCTCGATTGCCGAAAATCGAACTGAAGAAGTCGGAAAAATCCCCGTTCTCGAAGTTGGCGCCGCCGCCGAAGCCTGGCCCTGCACCCGCACCACCACGCCCCTGCCAGCCCGGAGGCGGCTGGAAACGACCCTGCTGGCCGTATTTGCGGATGTCGTCGTACTCCGCGCGCTTCTCAGGATCGCTCAGCGCTTCGTAAGCCTCGGAGGCCTCTTTGAATTTGTCTTCCGCGCCAGTCTCTTTGCTGACGTCGGGGTGATACTTGCGCGCCAGCTTGCGATAGGCGGTCTTGATTGTCTTCTCGTCCGCCGTCGGCTCTACGCCAAGAATCTTGTAATAGTCTTTGAAGTCCATCTAACGGTCACCCATTCCGGATCATCCAGCACAACTGCGCTCCGCATCATCGAATGAGAACGTCGACCGCGCTGAATGTTGCAAGGTTATCGGCACACAGCTTCACGAGCTTGAAACAGTTTCCAAACCGGCCATGTGCAATGAGAGTTGCCTGCAAGATTGGGGGTGTTGCCCCAGGATTCAAGGTGCATGTTTAAAAACGACATACCTGGACAGAAAAACCCGACAGCGCGCTACGAATTCCCCGCGCACTCGCATACACTGCGCGGCCGTTTTTTTTAACCGGAACGTAAAACATGAGCACCCCAACCCCAGCCCGTGCCGTCGGCATCGATTTCGGCACCTCCAACTCCACGGTCGGCTGGCTGCGTCCCGGAGCGCAAACGCTGATCGCGCTGGAGGACGACAAGATCACCCTGCCTTCGGTGGTCTTCTTCAATATCGAAGAGCGCCGCCCGGCCTACGGTCGCCTGGCGTTGCACGAATACCTCGAAGGCTATGAAGGCCGGCTGATGCGCTCGCTCAAGAGCCTGCTGGGCTCCAAGCTGATCAAGCACGACACCAGCGTGCTGGGCACGGCCATGCCGTTCAAGGACTTGCTGGGGCTGTTCATCGGCGAGCTGAAAAAGCGCGCCGAAGCCGCTGCCGGTCATACGTTCGAGCAGGTGGTACTGGGCCGTCCGGTGCATTTCGTCGACGACGATGCTGCCGCCGATCAGGAGGCCGAAGACACGCTGGCCGAGGTGGCGCGCAAGATTGGCTTCAAGGATGTTTCATTCCAGTTCGAACCGATTGCCGCAGCATTCGACTACGAGTCGACACTGGAGCGCGAAGAACTGGTGCTGATCGTCGATATCGGCGGTGGTACGTCGGACTTCTCGTTGGTGCGCCTGTCGCCGCAACGGCGTCTGATCGAGGACCGCCAAAGCGACATCCTCGCCACCGGCGGGGTACACATCGGCGGTACCGATTTCGACAAACAACTCAGCCTGCAAGGCGTAATGCCGCTTTTCGGCTACGGCAGCCGGATGAAAAGCGGCGCCTACATGCCCACCAGTACGCACATCAACCTGGCGACCTGGCACACCATCAACTCGGTGTATTCGCAAAAGTCGCAGCTGGCATTGGGCAGCATGCGTTACGACATCGAAGATACGCAGGGCATCGATCGCCTGTTCAAGCTGATCGAGCAGCGCGCCGGGCACTGGCTGGCGATGGAAGTGGAAGAAACCAAGATTCAGCTCACCCATGCTGAACATCGCCTGGTGCCGATGGACCGCGTCGAAGCCGGGTTGAGTGTCGATCTGACGCGCAAGCTGTTCGAATCGTCAATCGACTCGCTGCTGCAGCGCGTGCGTGAAAGCGTGACACGCCTGTTGAGCAATGCAGGCGTGGGCGTGACCGACGTCGACACCGTGTTCTTCACCGGTGGCTCCAGCGGCATCCCCGCACTGCGCAACAGCGTCGCAGCCATGCTGCCCAAGGCACGGCATGTGGAAGGCAATATCTTCGGCAGTATCGGCAGCGGTCTGGCGATCGAGGCGAAGAAGCGCTACGGCTGAGGGGCACAATACGCCTCTGACTCTGCCCTGATCGTACCCACGCTCAACTTGGGAATGCCGGCCAGAACGCTCCGCGCCCTATCGACGCCAAACGTCGTCACCGCGTGCCCACGCAGAGCGTGGGTACGATCATCAAGGCATGACCCGATACTTGAGAGAAAGCCAGGACCTGTAGGAGCGAATGAACTCGCTTGCACAGGGGTTAGGCGACGCCTGTCAAACCAGCTCGACCTTGCGCAGCTCACTCTTTAAGTACGCGTAATAGATCGGCCCCGCCACCACGCCCGGCAGGCCGAATGCCGCTTCGAAGATCAACATGGCCAACAGCAACTCCCACGACTTGGCGCTGATCTGCCCGCCAACGATGCGCGCGTTGAGAAAGTACTCGACCTTGTGGATCACGATCAGATAGCCCAGCGCCGCCAGCGCTACCCAGATCGACAGCGACATGCCGACGATGAAGATCAGCGTGTTGGACATCAGGTTGCCCACTACCGGCAGCAAGCCCAAGAGGAACGTCAGAACGATCAGGGTTTTGGTCAACGGCAGGTGCACACCGCACAACGGCAGGATCACAGCCAGGAAAATCGACGTGAACGCCGTGTTCAGCAGCGAGATTTTGATCTGCGCGAAAACAATGTTGCGGAACGCCTGACTCAGCAGATGCAGACGCTCGAACAGCGCCGCCGCCAGTGGCTTGCGTTTGGTGACGTCGGGAATGCGTTGCAGCGCGATGATCGCCCCGAGCACCATGCCGATCAGCAGCGTCACGAACATATGCGCGGCACCCTTGCCCAGCAATTGCAGCTCGCCAATGTGTTTGGTCAACCAGGCGCTGAGGGAGACCTGAAACTCGGTGGCACTGGCCGGCAGATACCCGTCGATGAACGGCGGCAGCTGCCCACGGGCGCGGTCCACCAGAATCATGAATTTATCCAGCGACGCCCCTGGGTTTTCGGCTTCATGCAGAACAAAACTGATCGCACCGGCAAACAATAGCGCGAGCACGCTGACCACCAGCGTGCCCAGCAGTGCCACGGCCAGCCAACGCGCGCGTTCACCTGCGATCAGGCGTTGCAGCTGCGGCGTGAGCATGTCGACCAGTTCGTACACCAGCAAGCCTGCGAGCAGGCTGGGCAGCAGTTTGAGGGGTAACACCAGAAGCAGACCAACGAACACAAGAATGCAGCTGGCCAGATACACATGACGCGGCGAAAACGTTGGCATACAGCCTCAAAACGAGCGGTTTGAAAAGACGGGCAGTCTGCCAGCGTTCTGAGTCGAGAACCAGCGATGTAAGGGGCGCAACGGGATCAACAGCAGGAACGCCGCGATCACAATCGGCAGCACCCGCTGCAACCGCAGGCATTAGACGGGGTGGGCATCCTTCCCGGACGCCCGACCCGGACGCGGAGAATTATTTCTTCTTGAGACAATCGCTCATAAACGTCTTACGGGCATCCCCTTTGAGCGATTGAGTGCCGGCGCTGACATTGCAGGTTTTCATCTTCTCCTGCTGGGTGGCTGCAGGCGCTGGCGCAGCCTTCAGACAGGTACTCATGAACGCCTTGCGATCATCGCCCTTGAGGGATTTCGCCGAAGCGTTGGCATTGCAGGTGGTCATTTTGTTTTGCTGTGCAGTTGCGGCGAAACCTTGAGCACACATCAACAAGCCCATGACCAACAGAGGAACACGCAGCATTTTCATCGACCTTTCTCCGGAAACGCCGCGCATCCGCGCAGCTTTCCACGCAGTGTAGCCAAGAATGTTTCGGCATATGTCGTGGAAACGCCCAGACAGGGTAGACGTCGGTCCGGACAAGCCGATAATGACGCCTCACTTTTACTGTCGGTTTTTCCATGCAATACCTGTATCCCCTGCTCACCGTCATGATTTGGGCGGGCAACAATGTCATTTCCAAAGCCGCCGCCGGGCGCATCTTTCCCGCAGAGATCGGCTTTTATCGCTGGTTGCTGGCAGGCTTGCTGTTCACGCCGTTTCTGCTCGGCCCGGTGCTGCGCAATCGCGCGGCGATCAGGCCCATCATCGGCAAAGTCGTGGTGCTGGGTGTGTTGGGCATGGCGGTCTATCAGAGCCTGGCGTATTACGCCGCCAACATCACCACTGCGACCAACATGGGCATCATTCTGTCGCTGGTCCCGGTGATGACCCTGGGCATGTCCATCGCCAGCCTCGGCACGTTACTAACCGCTGGCGCGCTGGTAGGCGCACTGGTGTCGTTCGCAGGGGTATTACTGGTGGTGTCGCAAGGGAGCTGGACGGTACTGATGGCGCATGGGGTCAATCTTGGCGATGTGACGATGCTGGTCGCGACACTGGCCTATGCGACATACAGCACGTTACTGAAGAAATGGCAGCTGCGCATGCCGCCCCTGCAGTTACTGTATCTGCAGATTCTGGTGGCGATCATCACACTGTTTCCGCTGTACCTGCTGTCGCCCAAGACCGGGCTCAATGCCAGCAATATTGCACTGGTGCTTTATGCCTGTATTCCGACGTCGATGATTGCGCCGCTGCTGTGGATGAAGGCCATCGGTATGCTTGGCCCGAGTCGCACGACGCTGTTTTTCAATCTGGTGCCTGTTCTTACCGCGCTGATTGCTGCTCTGGCACTGGGCGAGCATCTGGCGTCCTATCACTTCATCGGCGGCGCGCTGACGCTGGGCGGTGTGGTCCTCGCTGAACGCTGGACCACACCGCTGCGCAAAGCCGCGATCAGTTGAAGCTTCAGATCTCGTCGCGATTTTCCGCGCTGTGAATCGACACGTCGGTGATGCCCGCAACATGAGGCAGATCGACAAGCGGATTACCAGCGCCGAGCGGATCATCATCCAGCGCTACGTGATGTTTTAGCGCCAACTCGTGCACGACTTCGATGATCGGCACATCCAGGTTTTCAATTACATCAACATGGTGTTCACCGGCGAGGGTGTACTCAATTTCATAAAGCTCTTTATCGCTCATCGCACTACTTCCTTAATGACCCCCAATGGGTCGACTGATCACGAACTGCGGCTCATAACGTCAAAGGCCGGCACCTTTAAGGCGCGCGGCGTGCTCGAGAAACAACCCTATGGGATTGGCCCCTTTACCCACCGAACCAGGATGCTGGTTGACGAGACGGTCGGGCATAAAGTCATCCCCCGATGACCGTGCCCGGGCGCGAGCTGTATCTCCCGACCATGCCATCAGATTGACCTCGCTGTTTCATGAACGTGCCAGCAAATATTCATCAGGCGAGATGAGTGGCATAAACGGGTACATTCATGCGCCAAAAACGCCGATGAACACCGGCATGTGCGGGGCCCCTTTCTCGATCCTGATTGGAATCGTTCATCACCCAGGATGAAAACAGGGTAATGCCCCATCGCCATCTTTTAATCGAACTCTTTCAGCCGATAAACGCTCATAACTGCAACGGGCCACCAATGGCCTCTTTCCGGAGTGAGCGGTTATGTACAAACAATCCCTGGCAGTAGTGTTCGCAATGGCCGCGCTGGCTGGCTGTACTTCCAAGACCCTGCAAAATCCCGTCGATTACGCGACTTATCGCAACGAGCCGCTGGTCAAGCAAATCGACGAAGGCATGACTGAACAGCAAGTTCTGACCATCGGCGGCGAGCCCTCCACCCGCGTGCACCGTAAGGTTCACCCAGGCACCTGCAACAATTACGTCCTCAACAAGGATGGCCATCAGCAGGCGTACTACGTGACCTTTGGCGCCAATGATCGCGTAGACAGCAAGGGCTTCATGACCTGCGAACAGCGTGAAGCGAACGAAAAAGCGATGTAAACGCTTACCTTACGTGGGAGCGAGCTTGCGCGCGAAGGCTCAAGCCCGGCGGCACGAATTGTCATGATCGACGTCGCCCGGAGCAAACTCGCTCCTGCTGAATCCGATGCGGCAGAATGCCACGCTGCAGCGGCCAAAACAGATAAACTTTTCAGCGCGCAAGACACTCACACCTTAAGACCCGATCTCACCGAACGCCGATCAGGCAGCATACGACCGGCGCATCAAGAGCGAGACGGCGAGAAAACCGGATTAGTCCTGGAGATTAAAGATGAGCGATGTGCAGCAATTAACCGATATCAGCATTTTGCGCGAACGCGCGCGTCACAACATTGAAAATGGCGCCGTGACCGAAGGCTATAACGCCGACCGTGAAGAAATCCTGCGCCTGCTCAACGCCTCGCTGGCCACCGAGTGGGTTTGCGTACTTCGTTACAAGCGCCACTACTACATGGCCAAAGGCGTCAAGGCTCAAGTAGCCGCAAAAGAATTCCTCGAGCATTCCGAGCAGGAAGCCGAACACGCCGACAAACTCGCCGAGCGCATCGTGCAGTTGGGCGGTGCGCCGGAACTGAACCCCGACCTGCTGTCGAAAAACTCTCACGCGCAGTATGTAGCGGGCAACACACTGAAAGAGATGGTCAGAGAAGACCTTATCGCCGAGCGTATCGCCATCGACAGCTACCGCGAGATCATTCAATACATCGGCGAAAAAGACCCGACCACGCGCCGGATCTTCGAAGAAATCCTCGCGCAGGAAGAAGAACACGCCGACGACATGGCGGACATCCTCGACGGGCTGTAATACTTGCCGGAAATGCAAAGCCAGGGCTCATGCCCTGGCTTTTTTGTGGGAGATGTAAACCTGCGAGTGCTTTTACAGCGCGATAAACCTCGTAAGCGCTGACTAGCGGACGAACGCCGTAAACGTAAATCCGACTACGCCACAAACCCTGTGGGAGAAGTCGGAGGTTACGACGGCTGCGGACGCGGTGGATCAGCTGCGCCTCTTCAACTGAACCACTGCATTGGCCACTGTCGCACAGCTGGGAAGCTCCCAAAGGTTAAGCGGCGCTTGCGCGTTTTCGGCTTAACGCGTGCTATTTCACTGTCTTGGGTGCCTTGCCCGAACGCATCTGTTCCAGTAACGGCGTGCATTGATTGGGCTCTTCACCACTCGGCGCGATCAAGGCCAGCAGACCGGCAACAGGCCCCACGGTCGCACCCAATATCACCATGCCTGCACCGCGCAACAGCAACGGCCCGGATTGCACCCCAGCACTTGGCTTGACGAACGGTCCGCGCACATAGAGCGGTGAACGCAAGGAGAACACACGGAAGCCCTTGGACTCCGGGGTAATCTTCAGGTCCATTTGCTCAGTCTTCATATTCGCGGTGCCACTGATATAGATGATCGCGTTCTCCGTGTCGAACGCGAACAGCTTGGCCGTCGCCAGACCGTCCTTGATGCCGAAGTCAGAGGCTGCGCAATTGATCTTGACGTTCTTGTCGCCAAACAGCGTACCCACGACATAATTACCCACGTTCAACCCGGCAATTTCCATGAGGTCACGGCTGATGGCACCGTCGTTGACCAACATTTTCACTTCACCATTGGCCGTACCCAGCAGCGCCGCAACCGAGTTACCTTTGCCGCCGATATCCGCGTCGCCATTCAGTTCACCAAAGCTGGTCTTCATCGGCTCGAAGGTCGGGAACAACTGCTTGAGTTTGAGGTTACGCGCACTCAGTCGGGCACGCCCGTCCAGCGGGTGGGAGTGGCCGTCGAGCTTGATATCGGCGTCCAGTTTGCCGCCAGCCACGCCGAAGCGCAGAGGCTGAAGGCTAAGCTGGCCGTTATTGAGCACCACATGCGTATACAGATCGGTAAACGGCAACTCCGCACTCTGAACGATGCGCTTGCCAGTGAACTCGACATCCGCGTCCATCGCGCTCCAGCGATCAGTCTTGAACTCCTCGACCGGTAACACTTTATCGGCAGGCTGCTTGCTTTCGCCGCCACGGTTTTTCTGCTCGGCATTGGAGTCGGCGCCAATCAGCGGCTTGAGGTCAGCCATCAGCAATTGATTGGACACCAGCGCACCGCTCAACTTGGGCCGTGGCTGCCCTGCCACAAAGCCCAGATCGCCATGAATGTCGCTGTTGCCGATCTTGCCGTTGAACCCCTTGTACTGGAACGACGCCCCGGAAGGTTCATGCAGTTTGGCAATCAGTCGGCCGTCGGTGGAATAAGGTGGCGAGTCGGGCAAGGTCACGCCCGTCAGCGGATACAGATTGCCAAGGCTGTCGCCCGACAATTTCAAACGCAGGTCCAGCTCGCCAAGGTTCTGGGGATCGGTAACGGTGCCTGCTACGGAGACCCGGGTATGCCCTGCGCTGACGTCGGCCTGTACCGGGAAAGGCAATGCGGCATCCTTGAGAGCGAGCAACCCGCCCACCTTGCCACTGCCATCGAGCTTCTGGCCGTGATACTGACCTTTGGCCGTAAAACCAAACGCGTAATCCTGTGCCGATGCACCCTTGTCCTGAACCTTTTTCGCTTCGCCGCTGCCGACGATGTCGCTGAACGGAATCGGCTTGCCCAATGGATCAACCACCACCTCGACCGAAGTATTGATCTTCTGGTCGTTGTAGCTGACGAAGCCTTTATCGAAACCGATAGAACCGATGTCGACCACCCAGTTTGAAGGCTTGGCGTTCGGATCACTCTTGGGCAGGTCGAACACCCAGTTCGCACGACCATCGGCCAGACGCTCAATCCTGGCGTTGGGTTCGGTCAGATCAATACGCGGAATCACCACTCGCTGGGCCAGCAAAGGCAACGGCGAAAGGCGCATGTCCACACGCTTGAGCGTCACCATTTGTGGGGTTTTCGACCACTGCGGGTTGCCCAGGGCAATGTCCTCGGCAGACAGGTGCGGCCAAGGCACCCACGCGCGCCAACCGCCCTCATCCGGCTCGCGGCGCCAATGCACCTCAAGGTTGCCGTTGATGGCGAACGGTCGATGCAGTTCGGCAGAGACCTTTTCATTGATGGTCGGCTTGAGCCGGTTCCAGTCGAAAGTGGCGATCACGATGATCAGTACAACCAGCAACAGCAGCAGAATGCCAACTGTCCAGGCGAAAATCTTGCGGCCTCGCGTCATTGCGTTTCTCCCCTTATACCGACGCCTCATCCCGAGCGCGTCCAACACGTGTTAGCCTTTTCGACTGACAAAAGCGCTGGGGGTTTGATGAAATCAGGCAGTCGGCGTGCGAAAAGTTCCGCATGCCCGGTTTGCACTGCTGGGGAGCCTCGCGTGAAAATCCTGCCTTCTGGGCTACAGACCACGTCTGACAAGGGCTGGAGGGTCAATCATTTCCGTCGATGGTCACCATCGGCCCTTTGAACTTCTTTATGAGTGGGAGGCCGATAAAATGGGTTTCACGTTCATCCCCCACAATTTTCATGAGCATCACCCTATGAAACACCCACTCATCGCCTTCACTTTTTGCTTCCTGGCCTCGGGCGCGTTCGCCATGCCAGCCAGCGAAGAACCCTTGTTGGGCGGGCTGCATGACACCCGGCAGTCTGACCTGCCAGTCTTTGCACAGCACAGTTCGAGCCGTTTGATCCATCAGCGTGTCGCCGACAATGGTCCTGATCGTCTGGTACAACAATATCAGCGCGTGTCCTGAGCCCTGCGAGCAAGCAATGACAACGACAACGCCCGGCCCTGATGCCGGGCTTTTTCGGTCAGATGGCCACCAGGAAGCAACACAGGTTCGACGCAGCGCAAACGCATTTGCTAGAGTGCTGCCCATTCTTTCTTCAGATACCGCACACCCCATGCTGCCCCGCGCCGAACAGAAACAGCAGACTCGCCATGCCCTGCTCGATGCAGCCCGGGGGTTGATGGAGAGTGGCCGCGGTTTCGGCAGCCTCAGTCTGCGGGAAGTAGCGAAGACTGCAGGCATCGTGCCGACAGGCTTCTATCGCCATTTCGACGACATGGATCACCTGGGTCTGGCACTGGTCAGCGAAGTCGGCCAGACCTTCCGTGAAACCATTCGTCTGGTGCGGCGTAACGAGAACATCCACGGCGGGATCATCGACGCCTCGGTGCGAATCTTCCTTGACGTGGTGGCGGCCAATCGTTCGCAGTTTCTGTTTCTGGCACGCGAGCAATACGGCGGCTCATTGAAAGTGCGTCAGGCACTCGGCGCGCTGCGCGAAGCGATCATCGCAGACCTTGCGACGGATCTGGCTTCGATGCCCAAATTCCAGCACCTGAACACCGATGACCTGTCGGTGATGGCGGATCTGGTGGTCAAGAGCGTGTTCGCCATGCTGCCTGAACTCATCGACCCGCCGCCGATGACGCTGGCCGAGCACCTGACCCCACGGGCCAAGATTACCCAGCAACTGCGCTTCATCTTCATCGGCGCCAAGCGCTGGCAGGGGTTGGGGAGCACTGAGTAGTGAAGGCCTGATCGCATGGTTGCCTCGTTACGCTGACCCGGGCCCCGGGTGTTCACGAGCCGTGACCCCTATCTAAACTGAGATGCATGAGTCGCTCCGAGCACGCTCACTCTTCACCCAGATGTGCGCCCCATTTCAGCGCACTCTTTGCTGCGCTGCACCAATAAAGAACAACCTCACGCCCTACCATCAGTCACCTCTGCTACGTCCTCAGGCAATTGCTGACTAAGCTGTCAGTTGGCAAGCCACTTGCTCAGGCTTACACATCGCACAATTGCTGGAAGTTTTCCGATGCTGGTGATTCATCAACGAATCGAACCCCAGGCCACTTGGGCCGCCGAGCTGCATTTGAATGTCGAAGCACGCAGCAAGAGCCGTCTGCGCTGTTTCAGTGCCGATGGCGAAGACGTGGGTCTGTTTCTGGAACGCGGTCAACCACCGCTGCGCGATGGGGAATTTCTCAAGGCTGAAGACGGTCGGGTCGTGCGCGTCGTGGCCCGCCCCGAACAGTTGATGCACGTCACCTGCAAGAATGCGTTCGAACTGACACGCGCCGCCTATCACCTGGGTAACCGGCATGTTGCGCTGCAAGTCGGCGATGGCTGGCTACGACTGCTTGACGACTACGTGCTTAAGGCGATGCTCGATCAACTGGGCGCGATCACCGAATCCATCGAGGCACCCTTCCAGCCGGAGCACGGCGCGTACGGCGGTGGCCATCATCACTCGCGCGCAGGGGAAGAAGACTTCAACTACGCGCCGCGCATCCACCAGTTTGGCGTACACAAATGAACAAGGCCTGGGCGCTGCTGCGTCTGGCCAGCCCGCAATTGCCGATCGGTGGTTACAGCTACTCGCAAGGCCTGGAGATGGCAGTGGAGCAATCCATCGTCACCGATTCGCCCAGCGCCGCTCGCTGGATAGGCGACCAAGTGCTGCTCAATCTCGCTCGCTTCGAAGCTCCGCTGCTGCTGGCCCATTGCACAGCGGCAGCGGAAAACGATTGGGCGAGATTGCGGCAACTGAGTGAGGAACACCGCGCCAGCCGGGAAACTCGCGAGCTGCATCTGGAAAGCCGGCAGATGGGTTATTCGCTGAAGCAGTTATTGAGCGGTCTGCCTGAGCTGGACCCACCTGCACGGGACTTTCTTGAGCGGCTCGGCCTTGAGCAGCCTGGCGCACAACAAATTGACGAGCCGCATCTGGCCCTGGGATGGGCGCTGGCTGCTCGCGCCTGGCAAATCAATCCACAGGATGCCCTGGCTGCCTGGCTCTGGAGTTGGCTGGAAAACCAACTGGCGGTGCTGATGAAAACCCTGCCGCTGGGCCAACAGGCTGCACAACGGCTGACCAGCGAACTGACACCTCTGTTGCAAAGCGCTCAACAGCACGCCATTGAGCTTGACCCGGAACATATCGGCAGCGCCCCGTTCGGCCTGGCGTTGGCGAGCATGGCCCATGAACGCCAGTACAGCCGCCTGTTTCGGTCCTGACTGCTTTTATACCGGCAGCGGCAACACCACGAACTGCACAAGAAGATTAAAGGAGAGCATTTCATGAACAGCCAACCTCTGCGCGTCGGTATCGGCGGTCCGGTCGGGTCCGGCAAGACGGCCCTGACGCTTGCCCTGTGCCTGGCGCTGCGCGATCGCTACAACCTCGCCGTGGTGACCAATGACATCTATACCCGCGAAGACGCTGATTTTCTGGTGCGCAATGAGGCCCTAGCGCCCGAGCGCATCATTGGCGTGGAAACCGGCGGCTGCCCGCACACAGCGATTCGCGAGGACGCCTCGATCAACCTTGAAGCCGTGGACCAGTTGAATCGCCGATTTGCAGGGCTTGACCTGATCATCGTTGAGTCGGGCGGTGACAACCTTTCCGCGACGTTCAGCCCTGAGCTGTCGGACCTGACGATTTACGTGATCGACGTTTCAGCAGGCGACAAGCTGCCACGCAAGGGCGGTCCGGGTATCTGCAAATCCGATCTGCTGGTGATCAACAAGATTGATCTGGCACCGCTGGTGGGTGCGTCGCTGGAGATGATGGATCGCGACACTCGAAAGATGCGCGGTGACAAGCCATTTGTGTTCAGCAACCAGAAAACCGGCCATGGCCTTACGGACATCGTTGCCTTTATCGAACGCCAGGGTCTGCTGACCGCCGCCTGATTTCATTTACTAAGGAAAGACCATTGATGAAGTGCAAGAACATCTCGGGCAAACACGTTTTTGGCGCGCTGGCGCTGTTGCTGGTTCCGGCGCTCGCCTTCGCCCACCCTGGGCACGATGAAAGCGGGCTGGTGGCGGGTATCAGCCACCCATTGGGCGGCCTTGATCACCTGCTGGCGATGGTTGCCGTCGGCCTGTGGGCGGCGCAACAGAAAGGCGCCGCGCGCTGGGCCCTGCCTTGTACATTCGTCGGCATCATGCTGATCGGCGGGCTACTGGGCTTTGAAGGGCTGGAACTGCCCGCGCTGGAAAGCGGGATTGCGGCTTCGGTGTTCGCACTTGGCCTGGCCGTGGCGCTGGCTGTGCGGCCGCCGTTGTTCGTGGCAGTCGCTGCGACTGCGCTGTTCGCGATGTTTCACGGCGTGGCGCATGGGCTGGAGCTGCCTGAGATGTCCAGCCCCTGGGGTTACGCACTGGGCTTCGTTGGCGCCACCGCTGCGCTGCACGCCGCCGGTTATGCCGTGGTGCGTTTGCTCCCCGCGACGGCTGCACCGGTTGTACGGATTGCCGGAGCATTGTCAGCTGCGACCGGCGTGTGGTTGTTCGCGGGCTGAACAACGGCTTGAATTTGCGCATGCCTCTTGACTCCTGTGGGATCGATCATCAGCGAGACGGAAATACAGTCGATAGCGATAGGTCGGCTGTACAAGCCCATCGCGAATGAATTTGCTCCCACAGGTATTCAGCGGTGTCTTTCAGGCAACTCAACGTAGCCTGACACACCGCATTTGCCACTGTCGCACAGCCCCAGCCGCTGCCACAGGTTCAACGGCGCTCGCGCTTTACGGCTTGACGCGGTCCGTTGACTGCTAAAGCATTATCGGCATTTCATCCAATGCAGATGCGCCTCTGACTGACTCAACCTCCCCGCCGCCTGCTACCATGTCGCGCCATTTGCCTCATTGCTGCGACGACATCCGATGCCTGACGCTTCTCTCAACGCCGCCAAGTCCCAACTGTCCGCCGTGTTCTCCACTGTGGAGCATCACTTCACGACGGTGATCGTGCCACTTTGGCAGGGGCCAGGCTGGAATGCCGAGATGGCGTTGCCTTACGAAGCGCTGGGCGCGCAACACCAACCGCTGGCGCCACAGCGTTATCGGGCCATGGCGTGTGCGCGGCAGCTGTTCCTGTTCTCCAGCCTGATGGGGCACCCGTCCTTCCCGGATGCGCAGGTACGTGCGTCCGCGCTGTTCCGCTCGCTGCAACAGCATTTCCACGATGCCGAGCACGGCGGGTGGTACTACAGCATTGATCCACAGGGCGCCCCGCTCGACCGCCGCAAGGATCTCTACACCCACGCTTTTATCATTTTTGCCTGCGCGCATTACTGGGCGAAAGTGCGTGAGCCGCTGGTGGAATCGGTGCTCAGCGCTGCTTTGAACGTCGTGGCCGAGCGATTTGCCGATGGCGACGGTCTCTATGAGGCCGTGCTGAACGAAGACTGGTCGTCACTCGATGCAGGACCGCTGCAAAACCCGCTCATGCACCTGGCTGAGGCTTTTCTGGCGACACTGGAAGTGCGCGAAGACGCCGACACCTTGGCAGCCCTGGATGCCTTGGCAGAAGCCATGCAGCGGCGCTTTGTCGATGTCGAACACGGGGTGATGCTGGAGAAGCCGCTCGACGCTGTGGATAACTGGTCCGAGCCGGGGCATCAGTTCGAGTGGTTCTATTTGCTGGAGTCCTCCGAACACCTGCGCGGCACACCCCTGCATCGCTCGCTGACCAGCGCTTTCGCCCGCGCACAGACTCAGGGGGTCGATGAGGCTTGCGGCGCGGTGGTCGCGATGCAGGAAGTAGATGGGTCGGTGAAAGACGGCACCCAGCGCATCTGGGCTCAGGCTGAATACCTGCGCGCGTTGACCCTGCGTCCTGACAGTCAGGCAACGTTGGCCCATCAGTTGAACGCGTTGCAGCAGCGCTTTCTGCATCCGCACGGCTGGCACGAATGCCTGGACAGGGAGGGCCACATCAGCCGCAGCGACATGCCCTCAACCACGCCTTATCACCTGGCGACCTGCTATATCGCGCTGGCGGAATACTTTAAGACCTGACCCAAGCATGCAGGAGCCAGCAACGCCGGCCCCTGCAATCATGCGCTACGCTGCAACGCCAGCCTGTTACTTGGCCTCACTGCGCGAACGATCAATCGAGAAGCCCGCCCAGGTCTGGCTCACCGGCATCAGTTCCAGGCTGTTCACGTTGACGTGAGCCGGCGTGTTCATGATCCAGAAGATGGTCTCGGCAATGTCCTGTGGCTGAATCGGCTCGGCGCCGGCGTAGGTCGCGTCGTACTTGGCCTGGTCGCCGCCGAAACGCACCAGCGAGAATTCGCTCTCGCACAGACCTGGCTCAAGGTTGGTCACGCGCACGCCAGTGCCGACCAGGTCGTTACGCAGGTTCAGCGAGAACTGGCCGACAAATGCTTTGGTGCCGCCATACACGTTACCGCCCGGGTACGGATAGTTGCCCGCAACCGACCCGAGATTGACGATGCTTGCCCCGCGACCGTAGGCGATCAGCCGCGACAGCAGTGAGCGGGTGGTGTAGACCAGCCCTTTGACGTTGGTGTCGATCATGGTGTCCCAGTCATCCAGATCGCACTTGGGTGCCGGATCGATACCCAGCGCCAGACCCGCGTTGTTGATCAGGCCGCGAATCTTCGCGAACTCGACTGGCAGGCCTTCCACGGCTTTCTCCACGGCGGCACGGTCGCGTACGTCCAGCGTCAGGGTGTGCACCCTGGTCTGTTTCGACAGCTCGGCGCTCAGCGCCTGCAGACGATCCTCACGGCGCCCGGTCAGCACCAGTGACCAGCCTGCTTGTGCAAAGCGTCGCGCGCAGGCTTCGCCAAACCCGGAAGTGGCACCGGTAATGAACACGGTAGAAGTCATGTGGTTCTCCTGACTGAATACGGGCTTACGGATAAGCGTGGATTAACGCAAACGTGTTGCGTGTAGGAAGGTTCTGGAGAATGCCCGCGCGAACAACTCTGGATCAAGCCCCAAGCTAATAATCGTCAAACCAGGCGCTACCCTCCACCCGCGCTGATCAAAAAACATACAACTTGATCAAAGCCTTATGGCCCGTGGCCTGGACGCAGTTTTGCCCACGTTATCCACAGTCAGACCCACAAAAAACGGGGGCAACCTGAAATCGCGCAAGCCGCGCCATGCGAGGCCTGCAAGCAAATCTCGCGCTGATTTAGCTTGACCAGGCCCTGCGTATCTGTAGGCGAATCAAGGCCTCATCTTGTTGAAGCACAGGATCCAGCCGACAACCCCAGAGATTGCGCTATCCGCGGCGGTCTTTCCAAAGGTTGCACACAGAGTTATCCACAGGCCAGCCCCCAGGCAAAGCTGTATAAAAAACCAGCCCAAAAAGCGTTGACAACCGGGCTCAAAATACCGGCCGAACCTGCTGATCAATTATTAACCACGTTGCTGAACAGCACGTATAACGGGGCCTGTAGCCAACTGCCACCAACTTATTCACAGTCAGTTCCACAGTAAAACTGAACAAGTCAAAACAGTGACAAAACAACCATTTGCAGCGGCTATATGTCGCGCTTTGAGAGCAGCCCAAAATTGTTTTCCACAATTTCGCTCCGCAAAAAAAAAGCGCCCCGTGTGTTATCCACCGGAGCGTTTCTTTGCGAATACTGCGAGAGGGTCAATGCCCACCGAGATAAGCGTTTCTAACCTCCTCGTTGGTCAATAACTCCTGACCCGTGCCCGTCAGTCGAATCTCGCCATTGACCATCACATAAGCCCGATCCGACAGCTTCAGCGCATGGTTGGCGTTCTGCTCGACCAGAAAGATCGTCATCCCCGTCTTCGCAAGTTCGCCCAACGTGGAGAAGATCTGTTTAACGATGATCGGTGCCAGCCCAAGGCTCGGCTCATCCAGCAACAACAGCTTTGGCCGGCTCATTAGTGCACGGGCGATGGCCAGCATCTGTTGTTCACCGCCAGACATGGTCATTGCCCGCTGGTTACGGCGCTCCTTGAGCCGCGGGAACAGTTCGAACATACGCTGCATGTCTTCGCTGGCGTGCTTGTCTCCAATTGGGATCGTGCCCATCATCAGGTTCTCTTCCACCGACATGTCGGGGAACACGCGGCGGCCCTCAGGCGACTGCGCAATACCGTTGGAAGCGATGTAATGCGACGACTTTTGGGTGATGTCAGTGCCCTGGTAGATGATCTGCCCGCTGGCGGCCCGTGGCTGACCAAAAATCGACATCAACAACGTCGACTTGCCAGCGCCGTTGGAGCCGATAAGGCTGACGGTTTCGCCTTCGTCGATATGCATCGAGACTTTCTTCAGGGCCTGAATCGGCCCGTAATACACGTCGATCTCTTTCAGTTCGAGGATCGGTTGACTCATACCAGCTCCTCTTCATCAGCACCCAGATACGCGGCGATCACCTTCGGGTCATTGCGGATCTGCTCCGGCCTGCCTTTAGCAATCACATTGCCATGGTCGAGCACGACGATGTCGTCGGAAATCCCCATGACCATGCCCATGTCGTGCTCGATCAGCACGATGGTCATGTCATGGTCGTCGCGCAGGTGACGGATCATGCTGCTCAACGCTTCGGTTTCCTGGGGGTTCAGGCCGGCCGCAGGTTCGTCCAGACAGATCACCTGTGGGCGTGTGCACATGGCCCGGGCGATTTCCAGACGCCGTTGCTGACCGTAGGAAAGCTCACCGGCCAGGCGGTTGGCGCAATCCACCAGGTCCACCACTTCCAGCCAGTAGAAAGCAGTGTTCATGGCGTCATCTTCGGCCTTGCGGTAGCCCTTGGTGTTGAAGATCCCGGCGAGCATGTTGCGATTGACCCACATGTGCTGAGCCACCAGTAGGTTCTCGACGACCGACATTTCCTTGAACAGGCGAATGTTCTGGAAGGTGCGCGCCAACCCTGCGCGGTTCACCAGGTGCGTGCCACCGAACATCTTGTAGAACAGACGGCTACCAAAGCGTTTGGGCGAGGCGAAGTCGCTGGCGCAAAACTGCTCACCAAGCAGCTGAATGACGTCGGTTTTCTTGCCCCGCGCATTCAGTTCGATGCGCCCACCCGTGGCCCTGTAGAAACCAGTCAGGCAGTTGAACACGGTGGTCTTGCCTGCGCCGTTGGGCCCGATCAAGGCGAAGATCGAGTTGCGACGCACCTGCAGGCTAACGCCGCTGAGGGCTTTGATACCGCCGAAGTGCATCATCAGGTTCTCCACAGAGAGAACGATTTCATCACTCATCTTGCGCCCTCCACCTTGGCCAGCATGCCTTTGCGTGGCTGAACGCCGGTGCGGCTGATGCGGATCAGGCCGCGTGGACGCCAGATCATCATCAGCACCATAAGAATGCCGAACAACAGCACTCGATACTCGGCGAAGCTGCGCAGCAATTCAGGGGCTACGGTAAGCACGAATGCGGCTATCACCACGCCCAGGGTGGAACCCATGCCGCCCAGTACGACGATGGCAAGGATCAGCGCAGATTCGAAGAAGGTGAACGAGGTCGGGTTGACGAAGCCTTGATAGCTGGCGAAGAACACCCCGGCCAGGCCGGCAGTGGACGCGCCGATGGTGAACGCCGAGAGTTTGACCAGCACATGATTAAGGCCCATCGACCGGCAGGCGATTTCGTCTTCGCGCAGGGCTTCCCAAGCGCGACCCACGGGCATGCGGGTCAGTCGATGCTTGACGTACAACACGGCCAGCACCACCAGAAACAGCACGGCGTAGATGAAGATGAATTTCAGGTTCGGGTTGTATTCGAAGCCGAAATACTCGTGGATCGGCACCCCGCCGTCTTTGGCGCGACGCCCGAACTCCAGGCCGAAGAAGGTCGGCGCGGGCACTGCCACGCCGTTCGGACCGCCGGTGAACGACATCCAGTTGTTGAGCACCAGACGAATGATTTCGCCGAAGCCCAGGGTCACGATAGCCAGATAATCGCCATGCATGCGCAGCACCGGGAAGCCCAGTATGCAACCGGCCAAGGCCGCAGCAATGGCCGCTAATGGCAATGCCGACCAGAAACCCAGGCCCAGATACTGATAACCCAGCGCCAGACCGTAGGCGCCGATGGCGTAAAACGCCACGTAACCCAGATCGAGCAGACCGGCCAGGCCGACCACGATGTTCAGGCCCAGGCCCAGCAGCACATAGATCAGCCCAAGAATGACCACGGTCAGCACGTACTTGTCGGCAAACACCGGGAAGATCACGGCGACCAGGATCATCAATGCAATGATCAAGCGCAGACGCGTCTTGTAGCCCGGTGGCAGTACATGCACGCCAGAGCCCGAGCTCTCGAAGCTTTGAGCGATGGTGATGCCTCTGGGCGTTTGCAGGAACAGGCTCATCACAAAACGACCGACCATCACCACACCGACCAATACGGCCACGCGAGTGGGCTGCGTGTTGAAGCCGTAACCTTCCAGCACGATACCGACGATAGGACCGAACACGATCAGCGCCAGCAGGCCGGCAATCACTGCGTCGATCAGGCTTTGTTTGACATCCATGGGTTTGACAGGAGCAGACATGGTTATACCTTCGCCACGAGTGGGCGACCCAGCAGGCCTTGGGGACGAAAGATCAGAATCACGACCAGCAGGCCGAAACTGAACACGTCTTTGTAGTCGGAGTTGATCAGACCGGAGAATTGCGACTCGGCGACCCCCAGGATCAACCCGCCCAGCATCGCGCCGGGCAGCGAACCGATACCGCCGAGTACCGCTGCGGTGAAGGCCTTGATGCCAATGACGAATCCGGCGAAGAAGTCGAAGGTGCCGTAGTTCAGGGTAATCAGCACCCCAGCCAAAGCGGCCATGGCTGCACCGATGACGAACACGTAGGAGATGATCCGGTCGGTGTTGATGCCCAGGATCGAGGCCATCTTGCGGTCCTGCTGCGTGGCGCGGCACATCCGGCCCAGCTTGGTGTATTTGATGATGTAGGTCAGCACGCCCATGCCGACGAACGCGGCAATCAGGATGAAAATCTTGGTGTAGGTGATTTGTACGAAACCACTGCCGACGTCAAAGCGCATGGCGCCTTCGAGCAATGTCGGAACGCCTTGCTGACGCGGGCCCTGAGCGATCTGCGCGTAGTTCTGCAGGATCAGGGAAATGCCGATAGCGCTGATCAACGGGGCCAGACGTGTCGAGTTACGCAATGGTCTGTAGGCTACGCGCTCAATGACGAAGCCGTATACGCCGGTCACCACGATGGTGAAAACCAGTGTGCCGAGAATCAGGAAAGGAAAGGACTCGATACCGAAGAACGACAGCACGGCCAGGCCGATGGCTGTGAGATAGGCAGAGATCATGTACACGTCGCCGTGGGCGAAGTTGATCATGCCGATGATGCCGTAGACCATCGTGTAACCGATGGCGATCAGGCCGTAGACCGAACCGAGGGTCAGGCCATTGACCATTTGCTGCAGGAAAATACCATCCATCACGCACGCTCACGAACTTGAAAGGCCAACCTGGCGCGCGCCGGCTCTCTCCTCGTGAGAGACAGCGGCACGTACGCGCTGGCAACAGAAGATCCGATGCTGCGCGGGCAGCATCGATTACCGGTCGGGACCGCTTCGAGGTTCCAAGCCAACGAAACGCCCCAACCGACTAGGCGCTCGACTTACTTCTGCTTTTCGAGCTGGTGGTATTTGCCATTCGCGTCCCATTGGTAAACCACGTAGTCGGAAACCTTCAGGTCACCTTTGGCATCCCAGGCTTTCGTGCCCATGACAGTGCTTATGTCGTGGGATTTGAGGAACTTGGCGGCGTCTTCGCCTTTGTTCGACTTGGCGCCGTTGAAGCCAGCGGCCAGGGCCTGAACAGAAGCGTAGGCGTACAAGGTGTAGCCTTCAGGCTCGTAACCGGATTTGCGGAACTGCTCGACCACTGCCTTGCTGTCTGGCAGCACGCGCGGGTCGGCACCGAAGGTCATGTACACCCCGTCGACGTACTGTGCGCCGCCTGCGGTGGTGACCAATTCGTCGGTGACAACGCCGTCGTCGGACATGAATTTCACGTCCTTGAGACCTTGCTCGCGCAGTTGGCGTACAAGCGGACCGGCCTCGGGATGCAGGCCGCCGAAGTACACAACATCGGCACCCACACTGCGAATTTTGGTGACCAGAGCGCTGAAGTCTTTCTCGCCGCGGGTCAGACCTTCTTCCAGCACAGGCTTGACGCCGCGGGCAGTCAGCTGCTTGGCGGTTGCATCAGCCAGGCCTTTGCCATAGGTGTCCTTGTCGTTGATGACCGCGATTTTCTTGCCTTTGAGCACGTCGACGATGTAATCGCCAGCGACCACGCCCTGCTGGTCGTCACGACCGCACATACGGAACATGGCGTCATAACCGCTTTCGGTTACCGTCGGGTTGGTGGAGCCTGGCGTAATCGCGATGATGCCTGCCTCGTCATAGACTTTCGACGCTGGAATGGTCGATGAGGAACAGAAGTGACCCACCACCCCGGCAACCTTCGCCTCGGACATCTTGTTGGCGACCGCTACGGCCTGTTTTGGCTCACAAGCGTCGTCACCTTGAACCAGGACGATTTTCTCCCCGTTGACACCGCCAGCGGCGTTGATAGCGTCAGCAGCTGCTTGAGCGCCCTTCATGTACTGCAAACCGAACGAAGCATTGGCACCCGTCATAGGGCCTGCGACGCCAATCTTCACGTCAGCCTGCACAAACGTAGCCGCCCCCATTGCAGTAGCGACTGCGAGTGCCAGAAAGCCTTTCCTGTAAAACGTCTGCGACATGAGTTGGTGCTCCTAGGTTTTTTAATTAGCACTGCGACCGCCCGTAACCCGTGAGCAAGTGGCGTGCCATCGGTTTTTTATTCTGAAAAAAGTCGTGACTTTGGTGTTATTCGACTGTTCCGAGCCCTTTTTCACTGGGCGTGCAACCCTCTAAACCGCACAAGGTGCAACCACTGGAATCAAAAAGAGCAACCTCCACCGATAAACCTCGCAACCATGCCCGACCGGCCTGTACAACCCTGTTGTTACAGCCTGCGTCACCGAACTGCACACCCTCGGTGCGCAATCGCTACGGGACGCACCATGTGAGGCTAATACCTGCGCACATCAGCGCAGATCAACGAACCAACACCCTCTCAGACCACCACTCGAAGGCACTGTCCGGCGTGGTATAGCGAAAAGCCAGCCTCATGCAAGGCGCTACGCAAGCCGATGGCGGAGAGTGGCTGCATGGGAGTGAACGGAACCGGCAGCGCATGCGTGTTACCGCTGCACAGGTAATCCGCGAACGCCTTGCCAACGACAGTACCGGTGGTATTGCCGCGCCCGTTGTAACCGGTCATCGCGACCAGTCCTGGTGCAGGCTCGTACATGCGCAGCAGGTGATCGGGCGTAAAGTCGATGCAGCCGGTCCAGGTGCAGTCCCACTCGACCTTGTTCAGGTAGGGGAAGTAATGCCGCTGCACGCGGTCAGCCCAGGCCTTGAGGAACCAGGCCGGCTTCTGATTGCCGTTGCCCAGACTGCCCAGCAAGAGGCGCCCATCGGCATCGCGACGAATGCTGCTCAGGACCTGACGCGTGTCCCAGGCGCCTTGGCCACCAGGCAGAATCTGCCGAGCAGCGTCTTCGGTGAGCGGCACTGAAGCGACCTGGTAGTAATAACCGGGGAAGAAACCGCGGCGAACGTCGGTCCACTGCCCTTCGGTGTAGGCATTGGAAGCAATGACCACTTGATCGGCAATGACCGAGCCATGCTCGGTGATCACGCACCAGCGCTGGTCCTGGCGCTCCAGACGCTTGACCGGCGAGTGATCGTAACGCTCGCCGCCGAGCCAGGTAACGGCAGCGGCAAGACCACTGGTGTAAGCCATCGGGTTGATGGTGCCTGCTCGGTGGTCGAGCAGTGCCGAAGTGATTTCCTTGGTGCCTGTGGCTTGCTGGCAGGCTTTGCCGGTGAGCAGCTCGATGGGCGCATCGCGACGGCGCCATTGTTCTTCGCGGCTGCGCAGGTCAATTTCGCCCTTGACGTTATGCGCCATGTGCAGCGTGCCCTTGCGCGTGGCCTGGCAGTCGATGGCGTATTTTTCTATGAGGCTGAAAACCAGAGACGGGGCATTGCCAAGCATGCTGTTGAGCTGGCTGCCGACTTTTTCGCCGAAACCGGCTTCGATCTCGTCGGGCGGGATCCACAACCCGGCATTAACCAACCCCACGTTACGTCCCGAGCCGCCCTGCCCAGTGCGATGAGCCTCGACAATGGCGACCTTTTTGCCTCGTTCGAGCACATGAATCGCCGCCGACAATCCCGTGATGCCCGCGCCGATGACGCATACATCAACGGTCACCTCCCTGTTTAACCCTGGCGCTTGCGGCCTTTGCGGCGTCAGCGTTTCCCACAGACATTCTCCGCGTAGCGGCATCGCAACACCTCGGAAAGAGACAACGATGATTCAAATGGACTGACCGATCGTTCCTGCACTGCGCTTAGGAGCGCATCCAGTGATGCTCTGCGTCACACACCAGCAGACGCAGAGCGTCTATCAGCGCATACCCACGCAGAGCGTGGGCACGATCACCACAAAGCGATGCGCGCAACAGACACGCATGCTCTTTGAGAGCGGGCCGCCTGTGCACCGCACAGGTCAGTCAAAGGTAATGCCTTGGGCCAACGGCAGTTCGCGAGAGTAGTTAACCGTCGCGGTCTGACGACGCATGTAGCCTTTCCAGGAATCCGAACCCGACTCGCGACCGCCACCGGTTTCCTTCTCGCCACCGAACGCACCGCCGATCTCTGCACCGCTCGGGCCGATGTTGACGTTGGCGATACCACAATCGCTGCCCAGTGCCGAAATAAATTGCTCGGCCTCGCGCAGGTCCGTCGTGAAAATGCACGAGGACAGGCCTTGCGGCACGTCGTTGTTCAGGCGCACCGCTTCGCTGAATTCGTCGTAACCGACCACGTACAAAATAGGCGCGAAGGTTTCGCTGCGCACCACATCGCTCTGCTCCGGCATCTCGACGATGGCAGGCGACACGTAATAGGCGCTGGGGAATGTGTCGGCCAACTCACGCTTGCCACCGAACACCTGGCCACCCTCGCTCAGGGCCTGCTCCAGCGCTTGCTGCATGTTGTCGAAACTCTGCTTGTCGATCAGCGGACCGACCAGATTGCCTTCCAGCGGATGACCAATGCGCACTTTGGCGTAGGCCGCTTTCAGACGCTCGACGAATTCGGCCTTGACCGAAGCGTGCGCGATCAGCCGACGCAACGTGGTGCAACGTTGACCGGCGGTGCCCACTGCGCTGAACAGCACGGCGCGCACGGCCAAGTCCAGGTCGGCACTTGGGGTCAGGATCATGGCGTTGTTGCCGCCCAGTTCCAAAATGCTGCGGGCGAAACGTGCGGCGAGCTTCGGCGCCACTTCGCGCCCCATGCGGGTGCTGCCGGTGGCACTGATTAACGCCACACGAGCATCATCCACCAGCGCTTCGCCGGCCTCACGACCGCCGATCACGCACTGGGCCAGGTATTGCGGTGCGTCGGCGAACTCAGCCGCGACCCGGTCGAACAGCGCCTGACAGGCCAGCGCGGTGAGCGGGGTCTTTTCCGACGGTTTCCAGATCACCGAGTTGCCGCACACCAGCGCCAGCGCGGTGTTCCACGACCAGACTGCAACCGGGAAGTTGAACGCGCTGATCACGCCAACCACGCCTAGCGGATGCCAGGTCTCACGCATGTGGTGGCCGGGGCGCTCGGAGGCGATGGTCAGGCCGTAGATCTGCCGGGACAGGCCGACCGCAAAGTCGCAGATATCAATCATCTCCTGCACTTCACCCAGACCTTCCTGGGTGATTTTGCCGGCTTCCCACGACACCAGTTCGCCCAGATCGGCCTTGTGCTTGCGCAGGGCTTCACCAAACAGGCGAACCAGTTCGCCGCGACGCGGAGCAGGCACTTTGCGCCAGGCTTCAAAAGCGTGATCGGCGCGGGTGATGCGTTGCTCGACCTCGGCCGCGCCCTCCCAGCTCACCGAAGCAACCTGACTGCCATCGATTGGCGTGTGAACCGGCTTATCGCCGTTTTGGTAGAGCGCGGGGTCCACATCGAGGTTTTTAAGTAAGTCGCTTAGCGGAGCGTTGAGCATGATTTCTCCTGATTCTGGTTAGGCGTTAACGCGAATGCGGAATGCTGAACTTTCGGTCGTTTCGTCAGCGTCTAGTAATAGCTGGGTCAACGCGGGTGAACAAACGACCATTAAGCGAGATATCATTCCGTTTTTTCATGCTGACGCCGAGCACGCCTGACTATGCTGAACAAACGTCATCTGCCCTCCGTGACCGCGCTGCAATGTTTCGAAGCGGTGACCCGGCACCTGAGCTTCACCCGCGCCGCCGAAGAGCTGAACCTGACACAAAGCGCGGTCAGCAAGCAGGTCGCACAGCTGGAAGACATGGTTCAGCATCTGCTGTTCAGGCGCGTGCGTCGACGCCTGCAATTGACGCCAGCCGGCGCGCTGTACCTGGCAGAGGTGCGCAAAATCCTTACGCAGATGGAGATGTCTACGCATTTTCTGCGCTCCTACGGCGGTGAGACGCAAGTCCTGCGGGTCTCCACGCCATCGACCTTCGGCGCGCGCTGGCTTGTCCCACGCCTGAAGGGCTGGCGTCTTCGTCATCCGCACATTCATCTGGACCTGGTGAACGAGCAGGAAAGCGATGACCTGGCCCGGGCCCGGTGTGACCTGTCGTTCTATTTCGGTCAGGGGGCCCGCCCCGGCGCGGAAAGCATCAGGCTGTTCGCAGAGGAGTTGGTCCCGGTCTGTTCTCCCGCCAGCCTCCCCGATCAACCCTTTACCGATCCGACCCAGCTCGCCGACCTGGTGCTGCTGCAAAACGCTCATCGTCCGCAGGGCTGGCATGAATGGTTCGACAGCCAGGGTTACCAGACTGAGCACAGTTACCACGGACCGCGCTTTGAAACGTTCTATATGTGCATCCGCGCCGCGCAAGTGGGCTGCGGAGTCGCGCTGATGCCAAGGTTTCTGGTGGAGGAAGAACTGGCGGACGGCAAACTCGTCATCCCATGGCCGCACGCGCTGCCCAGCCATGATGCGTATTACCTGGCCTACCCGGAACACGCAGCGGAAGTGCCTAAAATCAGGGTGTTCGTGGAATGGATGCTGGAGCAACTGGATCAGCCGACGCCGCAGTGAGCGATCAGGCGCATGGCCTTGTGAGAGCGAAGCCATTCGCACTGCCCTGGCACAGACGACAAAGATGTGTCTAGTGAGCCGTCCGTGCGCGAATGAATCGACCCCCACACAGGTCATACAGGCAGCGCGGCGCGGGTGAAACATTTGTGCCTCAACCGGGCGACGACTGGCATTATGTTCGCCATCGTCACTGACAAGCCGGGCGTAGTGGCATGGAGCCGATATCTGCCGTCGCCACAAGGCTGTATGCGTCACCGACTCGGTTTTCTTAAGCCGCACATTTGCGGCCACTGCTGGCTGGAGCGACACAATGAGTGAGAGCGCTTTTGCAGGTCGTATCGTTCAGAACCTGCTCGATACCGACCTCTACAAGCTGAGCATGATGCAGGCTGTACTGCACAACTACCCCAACGTCGACGTGGAATGGGAGTTCCGCTGCCGCAACGGGGAAGACCTGCGCCCTTATCTGGCGGACATCCGTCATCAGATCGAGCAGCTGTGCGATCTGTCGCTGAGCGCCGAAGAAACCGGGTTTTTGGAGCGCATCAACTTCATGAAACCGGATTTTCTGCGTTTTCTCGGCCTGTTCCGGTTCAACCTGCGCTATGTGCAGACCAGTATCGAGAACGACGAGCTGTGCATCCGTCTCTCTGGCCCCTGGCTGCATGTGATCCTGTTCGAGGTGCCGATCCTGGCCATCGTCAGCGAAGTCCGCAATCGTCATCGCCACCCAGATACCCTGCTGAGCCAGGCCCGCGACCAGCTGTATCGCAAGTTCGACTGGCTGACCGCCACTGCCACCGCTGATGAGCTGGCAGAGCTGAAAGTCGCCGATTTCGGCACCCGTCGGCGCTTCTCGTTCGCGGTGCAGGAAGACGTCGTTTCGGTGTTGAAAAAGGACTTCCCCGGCCAGTTCGTCGGCACCAGCAACGTCTATCTGGCGCGCAAGTTCGACCTCAAGCCGCTGGGCACCATGGCCCACGAATGGATCATGGCGCATCAGCAACTGGGCCCTCGTCTGATCGACAGCCAGATCGCCGCGCTCGATTGCTGGGTACGCGAATACCGCGGTCTGCTGGGCATTGCCCTGACCGACTGCATCACCACGGACGCCTTCCTGACCGATTTCGATCTGTTCTTCGCCAAGCTGTTCGATGGTCTGCGTCACGATTCGGGGGACCCGGTGCAGTGGGCCGAAAAATGCATCACCCATTACCAGCGTCTCGGCATCGATCCGATGAGCAAAACCCTGGTGTTCTCCGATGGCCTGAACCTGCCCAAGGCGCTGGAAATATTTCGCGCCCTGCGTGGTCGGATCAACGTGAGCTTCGGTATTGGCACCAACCTCACCGCCGACGTACCGGGCACCGACCCCATGAGCATCGTGCTCAAAATGACAGCTTGTGCGGGGCAGCCGGTGGCAAAGATTTCCGACGAGCCCGGCAAGACGCAATGCAAGGATCCGGAGTTCGTGTCCTATCTGCGTCACGTATTCAAGGTGCCAGCCTGATTCGAGCACCGCGTTTACCCTTTTGAATGCCTATTTTTCTTCTTCTGAAAAAGGAGTCAATCATGCAAGCCGTACAGCTCGAGATCGCCAGGGCGCTTAAGGTTCAGGCGCCCTTCGCCAATCAGGGCGAGCTTGAAACCGAGGTCGCCCGCCGGGTTCAGTTCATCAAGGACTGCCTGCTAAATGCCCGCCTGAAAGTGCTGGTATTGGGCATCAGCGGCGGCGTTGATTCGCTGACAGCGGGCCTGTTAGCGCAGCGCGCCGTTCGCCAATTGCGCGAGAGCACCGGCGATAACGCCTACCAGTTCATCGCCGTGCGCCTGCCGTATCACATCCAGCACGATGAACACGAAGCCACGGCCTCGGTGGATTTCATCAATCCGGACGAGCGCCACACGGTCGACATCGCGCCATCGGTCAAGGCACTGGCCGAGCAGGTCAAGGCATTCGAAGGTCAGCCCGACGCAGCCGTCGACTTCGTCAAAGGCAACATCAAAGCGCGTACGCGCATGGTCGCGCAGTACACCATTGCTGGCGTACGCGGTGGCCTGGTGATCGGCACCGACCACGCGGCCGAAGCGGTGATGGGTTTCTTCACCAAATTCGGTGATGGCGCCTGCGACCTCGCGCCATTGAGCGGTCTGGTGAAGAATCAGGTACGCGCCATCGCTCGCAGCTTCGGGGCGCCGGAATACCTGGTCGAGAAAATTCCGACTGCTGACCTCGAAGACCTGGTCCCCGGTAAACCGGACGAAGCGTCCCATGGCGTGACCTACGCCGAGATCGATGCCTTCCTGCATGACCAGCCGCTGCGTCAGGAAGCGTTCGATATCATCGTCAATACCTACCGCAAGACCCAGCACAAGCGCGATCTTCCCTACGCGCCTTGAAAGCGTCTTAGGGCACACGATGCGGGAGTAAGAAGAAAACCTGTGGGACGAGCTGGCTCGCGGAGCGTGCATCAGGCCCGACATATTGTCGGGTCCTGACCCGAACTCTTTGCGAGCAAGCTCGCTCCCACAGTTGTTTGTGTTGCTCAACACGATGTGCGAAATACCTCTCTGTTCATTCTGAAAAGGAATGAACCCGTCGTTTTTTTTCGCTTGATGGCGTTTGCCATCGGGGCTTACATAGCGTCCTGACTTTCTCGCTCAGAGCCGCTATCCATGAATGCTTTTCCACGCCTTTTCTCCCTCGTTGCTGCAACTGTCGGCCAGCCTGCCGCAGACTGGCTGGAACGCCGTGTCGAAGTCCCTCAAGCACTGCAGAACTTTTCCTGGTCCGACGATGCGATTCATCGTGTCTGGCTGGCCGAAGCGCTGAACCTGTGCCTGTTCCATAAACTGGTGGAAGCGGTGCCGGATGGCCTGCGGTATGTCGACGAGCAATTCGAAAGCGGGCGCAAAGTGGTGTTCGATCACGGCGCCATCCGCACCGTGGACTGGGCGCACATCGGCGAGCTGCCACGGGGGCGGCTGGCCTTCTCGCGACTGCTCGAGCCGCTGGGGTTCACTGACGTGCGTACCTATCCGCTCACCAAGCTGAACATGACCGGCTGGGGTTATCGGCAAATGGATCTGCCTGAAAACATCGCGCAGTTTTTCGTTTCCGAGTTGCATCCGGGACGTCTGAGCCAGGCATTTGGGCAGGCTGTAAGCCGTGTTGTGGGTTCAAGCCGCGACCCACTGAGCAGCGACGACTTGAGTATTCTCGAACGTCTGCGAGACACCCACCATTGCAGCTCCGAAGAGGCCTCACGCCTGCTGCCGGGCCTGTGCCGTGCGTTCGGCCGCCAACATGGTGACGTTCAGGAAGCCGACTACCATCAGTTGCTCAGTGAGAGCGCAGAAATGGCCTGGATCGCTACCGAGGGCAATAGCTTCAACCACCTCACGGATCGAGTGGAAAACCTGGAGGCCATGGTCCAAGAGCAGCGTCGCCGCGAGCGACCGATGAAGGACAGCATCGAGGTGTCAGGGTCGGGTCGTGTGATGCAGACGGCGTACAAGGCCTGCAGCGTGAGCCGAGATCTGCTGAACACTGAGGGCGTGCTCAAGGCGCATCAGGTGCCGGGGTCGTTCGTCGAATTCATTCAGCGCAAGATCGATCCCGAGAGCGGAAAGATCGATCTGAATTTCGACAGCAGCAACGCACAGGGGATTTTCACGATGACCGACTCGAAGCGGGCGTGAACAGACGGTGTCTCCCACGCGTAGCCGGGGCAGCCAGCATCGTGACCGCCCCGCTACGTGAATCACTTCAGCGTTACAGTGCCTTTCATCATGCCGATGTGGCCTGGGAAAGAGCAGAAGAAACCGTATTTTTCTGCCGGATCGAGCTTGGAAACATCAATCTTCAGCGAATCGGTCTCGCCCGCGCCAATGACCTTGGTGTGAGCAAGGACGCGCGCGTCGCCCTCTTTCAGGTAATCCTTATCAATTCCGACGCTCAGACCGTCGGTGGCGATCGACGACATGTCAGCTTCTTTGCTGATCACCAGGTTGTGGCCCATGACGTTCTTCGGCAGGCTGCCGGAGTGCTTCAGGTTGATGGTGAACTCCTTGCAGCTTTTGTCGATTTCGATGGCTTTGGTGCTGAAGGACATCTGATCCGTGGAGTCGACATCCACCGAGCACTCGGCAGCCAACAGGTGGCCGCTGGCCAGGGTCAACAGGGATGCAGCAACAAGCTTGCGAATCATGGTGAGTCTCCGGAATGGGGGTAGCTCTTGATTTTTTGTATACAAAGAGTGCCCTAACTCTAAACAATTTAACAACTACATATTATGAAACATGTCTGGATGGCCATTCTCAGCGCCATCGAGAGCATCAGGACGTTTACGATACAGGGTCTTTCAAGATGAGTGTTCTTCACTCCCCAGAACGTATTTCATGCTGCTCGATTGCGCGTTCATCGTCTGTTTGCGCCCAATGCCTACGCGCAAGCGCAGGTTACGGCCGGCCCCATAAGACTGAAGCGCCGGGGCTCGCCGTGCGCGCAATGCCTGATAGCCCTCGGGTTTTACCCTTGAGAATCAAGAGACGAATGAGCGGCTTAAAACACAACGCCGTGTGAGCCGCGCCGTTCTCAGGCAGAATGGCCGAACTTATCGCCTGCCTCGAGGATTGCCCATGGCCAAACCCAATTATTCCTTTGCCAAACGTCAACGCGATCTGGCTAAAGAGCAGAAAAAAGAGGAGAAAGCACAGCGCAAGCAGGCCGAGAAAGCCGAGCCTGTAGCGGAAGAAGGCGAGGCTGTTGAACAGCCGGAAGCAGACAAGCCGGCTGAATAAACAGAATTACGACGCTGGCCCACCGACTTAGTGTGGGCAGACGCAACTCGCCAATGAGCGCGCCTGCCCCACAAATGCACCCGTGAATCCGTTCAGACCGTCATCGGCATCACGGTCACCCGCACTTCCGGGTCATGATGACCACCGCCCAGAATCACTCCCCGCAGCGGTGACACATCCGAAAAATCCCGTCCCCACGCCAGACTGATATGCTCCAGCGCAGGTTGAATATTGTTGGTCGGGTCGAAATCTACCCAGCCCAGCACCGAGCAGAACACCGACACCCAGGCATGCGACGCATCGGCACCCATCAGACGCGGCTGTCCTGGCGGTGGTTGGGTCAGCAGGTAGCCACTGACATAACGCGCCGCCAGCCCACGCGAGCGCAGGCAGGCCAGCATCAGGTGGGCGAAGTCCTGGCAGACACCACGCCGGGTTTCCAGCACTTGCATCAAGGGCGTCGCTACATGGGTCGCCTCGCTGTCGAACGTAAACTCGTCGAAGATCTTTTCCATCAGCGCCTGCGCGCAGAGCAGCAATGGACGCCCTGCCGGAAAGCAACTGGCCGAGAATGCGATGAACGACTGCTTCAAATGCACATAGGGCGACTCGAAACGATAACGGCAGGCCTCCAGCAACTCCGGCGAGATCTTTGAAGCGCTGTAACTGAGCGTATTGCGCGTCAGGTCCCAGGATGCGGACTGCTGAAATGCCAACGCAGGACGTTCCAGCACTTCGATCCGCAGACGCGCGTTAATCTGCAACTCGTCATGGGGGCGCTCGAAGGCCAGCCGGGTCAGAGGATTGCCAAACACATCCAGCTCATCCCGGCGCGTCGTGGGCGTCGGACTGATCACCAACGCCTGCTCCAGGCAACGCTGCCACGGGCAAGGCCGCGGCCACAGGTGCGCCAGTTGCTGAGCCAGGGACACAGGAGTGTCGTATGTGTAATGGGTGTCGTGAAAAATCTGGTAATGGGCGCTGCTCATCAGACGGACACCGTGCGCTGGCTGACATCATCGACATGGGCGAAATGGCGCAATGCAAGGCGGTCAGAAGCCTGCCCGCTGGTGTCACCAATGCGCTGCAGCAGATCCGCCAGCCCGTGCAACGCGGTCTTGACGCTGCTTTCACCAAACAGGCCGTGCTCCAAACATCCCAGGTCAAACGCCGCCAGCCGCCGGGTCAGCGCTGCCAGGCTGCTGTCGTGCGCTACGCCGAAATCATCGTTCAAGCGCTTCACCGAGCGCGTCACCAGCTTGAGCTGAAACAGCACGGCGTGAGGATTCTGTTCATCAAGCAGCAGCAGATCGAGCACCGGAATCAGCTGCGGTAACGCCAGATACCGCGAGCGGTAGGTGATGCTGCTGTTGCCCAGTTCCAGAAGCCAACCCAGCGCGTCCTGGTCGAATGCTGCATCACTGCGCAAAAACGCCGCCAGACTGCTGCTTAAGAACTGCAGGCGCTCGATCTGGCGTCCGAGCATCAGAAAGCGCCAGCCCTCATCGCGGGTCATGTCATCCAGCGCGAAACCGGACAGTGCCGCAAGCGACATCACCAGCCGATCGAGGAAGTCCAGCAGTTCGCCGAAGTCCGGGGTGTCGGTGTCCAGGTGCGTGGCCTCGTGCTGCAACGCCACCAGCGCGTGCCAGTTCTCCCGGGACAGCTTGCCGCGCACCTGCGACGCGGCCCACTGCAGGCGCTGCAGGTTAGAACGCAGGCTGGACGGTTTATCCCCGAGCAACGCCGCAAGCAACCGTTCATGCAGTTCGGTACTCTCTTCTTTGTCCTCACGGGGCAGCAGGTTAAGGCGCTCACCCAACTCCACAGCAGCTTGCAGGGCCAGCGGATCATCACCGTCGATGTAACGCGCGAACATGATTCGCAGCAGGCGGGCGCTGTCGTCGCAGCGCTCGCAATAGCGACCGAACCAGAACAGGTTTTCCACCACCCGCGAGGGCAGATACGGGTCGCGCCGAATCAAATCGTGCACGCCCAGCGAATGACGGCCTTTCCACGGTTCGCTGCCCCAAGTGCGCTCGCCGAGAATCCAGGTGTCCTTGCTGGCCCCGCCGCGCTGCATCGACACCACATCGGCATCGGCATCGGCAGCCACGCGGGTCAGCCCACCCGGCAGCACGCGATAGCCATCGGCCGTGGCCACGGCGTAGACCCGCATGCCGAGGGCCCGGGGCTGTAACTGCACATCAGCCCCCTGCCAGACCGGCGCCTGGGACAGTTGCGCCAGCTCTTGCGCGACGTAAGCGTAAGGCCGCGCCTGCATGCGCGTGGCCAGGGCGTGGCGTTGCTCGTCATTCAAATCACGGCCAAGCACCGGGGCGAAGCTTTGCGACGGGAACGCCGGCTTGATCAGCAGTTCAGGCATCTTTTCCAAAGCCTTAGCGAGAACCGCAGGCTCGCCGCACCACCACGTGGCAATCGACGGCAGGATCAGCTCCTCACCGAACAGGTGCTGATTGATCTTCGGCAGGAAACCCAACAGCCCCGGCGATTCCAGCACACCGCTGCCCAAGGCATTGGCCACCAGCACGCGGCCCTGCCGTACCGCTTGCAGCAGGCCCGGAACACCGAGCGCCGAATCGGTTCGCAGCTCCAGCGGATCGCAAAAGTCATCGTCCAGACGGCGCATGATCGCGTGCACGCGGCGCAGCCCACTGAGGGTTTTCAGGTACACCGTGGCATCGCGCACGGTCAGGTCGCTGCCCTCCACCAGCGGATAGCCCAGCTGCCCGGCGAGGTACAGGTGTTCAAAATAGCTCTCGTTGAAACGCCCCGGCGTGAGCACCACCACCAGCGGAGTATCGTTACCACTTGGCGCCTGACGCGCCAGCGTCTCCTGCAACGCACGGTAGAAGCCGAATTGATGCTGCACTTGCAGATCGCGGTACAGCTCGGGAAACGCCCGCGACACGATCAAGCGATTTTCCAGCGCGTAACCGGCACCCGATGGCGCCTGGGTGCGGTCCGCCGTGACCCACCAACGACCATCAGGCGTGCGCGCCAGATCGACAGCGTAAACGTGCAGGAATGTGCCCTCCGGCGGCATCATGCCTTGGCATGGCCAGAGGAAGTTGTTATGCCCGAACACCAACTCGGCCGGCAGCAGCCCGTCCACAATCAGTTTCTGCGGGCCATACAGGTCGGCCACTACAGCGTTGAGCAGGCGCGCGCGCTGGGCAATACCTTCGGCAAGCTGCTGCCATTCCTCGACCGGAATCAAATGCGGCAACAGATCCAGCTCCCACGGGCGGTCCGCGCCTTTGGGATCGGCATACACGTTATAGGTGACGCCGTTTTCCTGTATCTGCCGGGCGAGCAATGCCTGACGCTGAATCAACTGCGAAGGAGTGCTGCGTTGCAAATGCTCGTAGAAGCGCAGCCAATGCGGGCGAACGGCACCGCTGGCGTCGAGCATCTCGTGGTATGTACCCGTGGAGAACGGATATCGGTCAAGCGGGTCGGGCATGGAAAGCTCGGCAGACAACTAAAGATGCGAGACTAGCGCAGACAAAATGACACACCGTGGCTCGCTTCCCTGCGGTCACTCTCTGAATCAGCCTGATGCAGCGTCAGGCTGATCGGGGCGCGCTACTATCGATGCAAACGCATATCCAGGGTCATCGGCAGTTCATCGTTGATGGTCAGGGCCGGTACTGCCAAGGTGCCGGGCGTGTGGCCGATGCGGAAGAAACGTGAAAGACGCCGACTTTCGGCTTCATTGGCGTTCACCGGTAAGCTCTCGTAATGGCGACCACCCGGATGGGCGACATGATACTCGCAGCCCCCCAACGAGCGCTGCATCCAGGTGTCGAGAATGTCGAAGACCAGCGGCGCGTGCACGGCAATGGTGGGCTGCAATGCGTTGAACGGCTGCCAGGCGCGATAGCGCACACCCGCGACGAACTCGCCAACCCGTCCGGTGGGATGCAGCGGCACCGGGACGCCATTGCACGTGAGCATGTAGCGCTGTGGCGGCAGCCCGGTGACTTTCACCTGCAAGCGCTCCAGCGATGAATCCACGTAACGCACCGCCCCACCGGTCGCACCCTCTTCGCCGAGCACATGCCAGGGCTCCAGCGCCTGCCGCAGCTCCAGCTCAATGCCGCTGACCGCGTAATCGCCGACCTTCGGGAATCGAAACTCCAGATGCGCCGCGAACCACTCGGCACGCAGTGGATAACCGGCGCTGTTGAGTTCGTCGATAACGTCGGCGAAATCCTGCTCGATGAAGTGCGACAACATGAAGCGATCGTGAAGTTCTGTGCCCCAACGGGCCAGCTTGGCGGGAGCGTACGGTTCGCGCCAGAAGCGCGCGACCAGTGCCCGCAGTAGCAACTGCTGAGCCAGACTCATGCGCGCGTGGGGCGGCATCTCGAACGCGCGCAATTCCAGCAACCCCAGCCGGCCCGTGGCGCCATCGGGTGAATACAGCTTATCGATACAGAATTCCGCGCGGTGTGTATTTCCGGTGACGTCGACCAACAGATTGCGCAGCAACCGATCCACCCGCCACGGCGGGCATTCCTCACCTGGTGCAGGCATTTGCGAGAAGGCAATCTCCAGTTCGTACAGCGAGTCGTTGCGCGCCTCGTCGACGCGCGGGGCCTGTGACGACGGGCCGATGAACAGCCTGGAAAACAGGTAGGACAGCGATGGGTGATTGTGCCAATAGCTGAGCAGGCTGCGCAGCAGATCGGGCCTGCGCAGAAAGGGTGAATCCGCCGGTGTGGCGCCGCCCAATACAAAGTGATTACCGCCACCGGTGCCGGTGTGGCGCCCGTCGATCATGAACTTTTCAGTGGTCAGCCGGGTCAGGCGTGCTTGCTCGTAGAGAAACTCGGTGCGCTCCACCAACTCGTCCCAGCTGGAAAACGGCTGCACATTGACCTCGATCACGCCCGGATCCGGGGTGATACGGAAATTAGCCAGGCGTGGATCGCTCGGCGGCTCGTAGCCTTCAAACAATACCGGGCATTGCAGTTCCCCTGCGGTCGCTTCGATCGCTACCACCAGCTCAAGATAGACCTCGAGCGATTGCAGGGGCGGCATAAACAGGTAAAGCCGCCCTTCCCGCGCTTGTGCACTCAATGCTGTGCGGGTCAGCCAGTCGGCGGACTCATCGATGGCCGACGTGCGTTCAGCGTTGGGATCTTCGTGCTCGGTCAGCGTGTTGAGACGGCTCTGGACATCATCTCGATCCGGCAGGTCAGGGAATTCCTGATTGTAATCAGTCGGGTGAACGTACGGGTACTCCGCAGCCTTGACCCACGGCTGCGAGGCCAGCGGCAAGCGATATCCCAGAGGCGAATCTCCCGGCACCAGGCGGCAGTGTTCGTCCCGCAGAAACCAGCGCCCGCTCTGCCAGCGGTCATCGGCCGCCGTGCGTGCCAGCGGCAAGACATGGCCAATGACCTTGTCCAGGCCCTGAGCGAATACGTTGCGAAGCCTTGCGCGCTCCAGCTCGTCGTTCAAGCGCGAGTCTTGGGCGGTCACGTTCTTGGGCAACGCGCCTTCGCGCCACAGGTAATAGAACTGGTCTTCATAGGCCGGGAACACATAGCGCGCCGGCAGCTTCAGCTTTTGGGCGACACTGCGCAGGAAACGTCCGGCCATCTCGCCGTCAGTGCCGTAATCCTGGCTCTCATCGGCGATCAACGCATTGTTGCGCCACACCGGCTGGCCATCACGACGCCAAAAGCAGTTCAGCGACCAGCGTGGCAGTTGCTCGCCCGGATACCATTTGCCCTGGCCGAAATGCACGAGCCCTTGGGGCGCGTAATGCGCACGCATGCGCTGATACAGCTCGGCAGAAAGCGCGCGCTTCCTCGGGCCCAGCGCAGCGGTGTGCCACTCGTCGCCGTCACGGTCGTCGATGGACACGAACGTCGGTTCGCCGCCCATGGTCAGGCGCACATCGCTGGCGATCAGGTCGCTGTCGATCTGTCGCCCCAACGCCTGAATGTCCAGCCACTGCTCTTCGGTGTAGGGCTTGGTAACGCGCGGGGCCTCCCAGATGCGCTGCACTGACATTTCGTGGCTGAATTGGGTTTCGCACGGCTCGACCAAACCACTGATCGGCGCCGCAGAGGACGGCTCGGGACTGCACGCCAGCGGTATGTGCCCTTCCCCGGCAAACAGCCCGGAGGTGGCATCAAGACCCACCCAGCCTGCACCCGGCAGATACACCTCGCACCAGGCGTGCAGATCGGTGAAATCGACGTCAGTGCCAGAAGGACCGTCCAGCGCCTCGACATCGGCTTTGAGTTGCACCAGATACCCGGAGACGAACCGCGCGGCCATTCCCAGATGGCGCAGCAACTGCACCAGCAACCAGGCCGAATCCCGACAGGAGCCTGATGCGCTCTCAAGGGTGAACTCCGGCGTCTGAATCCCCGGCTCCATGCGTATCAGATAGCCGATATCGTTTGCCAAGCGCTGATTGAGGTTGACCAGAAAGTCGATGGCTGGCACCGGGGTACGATCAATCCTGTCCAGATACGCTTGAAATTTCGGGGTCAGCGGCAGCGTTTCCAGATAGGGCAACAGCTCGTGGCGCTCTTCCCGGGCGTAACGGAACGGGATCTTCTCGGCATAGGGTTCGAGGAAAAAATCGAACGGGTTGAACACCGCCATTTCTCCGACCAGATCCACTTCGATGCGTAATTCGTCGGTTTTCTGCGGGAACACCAGCCGTGCCAGGTAATTGCCCTGCGGGTCCTGCTGCCAGTTGATGAAGTGGTTTTCAGGCAGGACTTTCAGCGAATAGGACAGCACACGGGTGCGGCTGTGAGCCGCCGGGCGCAGGCGCACGATTTGCGAACCGAGCTCTACCGCTCGTTCGTAGCGGTAACGCGTGACATGGTGCAAGGCAAAGTGAATCGACACGGCGTGCCTCCTGCGAGCCTGGACGGTAACGAAACCGCGCAAGACTTATGCCAGCCGGGCAAGGTTGGCGCCTTCGCTGCTGTTGGTGCTCGCCAGGCCAGGTACAGCACCAAAATCGCGCCACCGTTAGCGCGATGGTGCAAGCGTCGCACGGAAATGAGGCGGGCAGGTTTATTTATGCTGGACTGCACTCGACTGGGGGCAAGAATGCCACGCTGGCCGCGTAGGGCGGGCCTCTTCAGCAAAAATGAACAGGCCAGACGCAAAACGCCAGCTCGAAAGCTGGCGTGCTCTTACAGCCGCATCGCTCAGCGCGGAAATACGGGCTGGCGCGACGGTTTCTTGCTTTGGCTACCCTTCCCGCCCTTGGCAGCGTCAGAACGTTCCTTGGCAGCCTGCTTATTGCGTGCAGCAGCGGCGGCCTTGGCTTCTTCACGCTTGTCCCACGGCTTGCTGCCGTCGCTGCCACGTTGCGGCAGGCCGATATGCTGCGTGAGGATCTTGGTGGTCCTGGCGACCTTGTGGCTGCCAGCCGGCGTCGAGTTCTTGCGACGGGCGCTCTGGTAGCCCTCGGTCTCTGGCTGATGCGATGGAATCAGCTGATGCTTGCCCGGGCCGATCAGGTCAGCACGCCCCATACGCTCCAACGCCTCACGCAGCATCGGCCAGCCCTTCGGATCGTGGTAGCGCAGGAACGCCTTGTGCAGACGGCGCTGTTCTTCGCTCTTGACGATGGTGACCGCGTCGCTCTTGTACGTGACCTTGCGCAGCGGGTTCTTGCCCGAGTGGTACATGGCTGTCGCGCTGGCCATCGGCGAGGGGTAGAACGCTTGCACCTGGTCAGCCCGGAAACCGTTGCCCTTGAGCCAAATCGCCAGGTTCATCATGTCTTCGTCAGTGGTACCCGGGTGGGCCGCGATGAAGTAAGGGATCAGGTACTGTTCCTTGCCCGCTTCCTTCGAGTACTTCTCGAACATGCGCTTGAACTTGTCATAGCTACCGATGCCCGGTTTCATCATCTGGTTGAGCGGACCCTCCTCGGTGTGTTCCGGGGCGATCTTCAGGTAACCACCGACGTGATGGGTCACCAATTCCTTGACGTATTCCGGCGACTCGACAGCCAGGTCGTAACGCAGGCCGGAGGCGATCAGAATCTTCTTCACGCCTGGCAGTTCACGGGCACTGCGATACAACTGAATCAGCGCCGAGTGGTCAGTGTTCAGATTCGGGCAGATGCCAGGGAACACACAGGACGGCTTGCGGCATGCGGATTCGATTTCCGGGCTCTTGCAGGCGATGCGATACATGTTCGCGGTCGGACCGCCGAGGTCGGAAATGACGCCGGTGAAGCCAGGCACCTTGTCGCGAATCTCTTCGATCTCGCGAATGATCGAGTCGTGAGAACGGTTCTGGATGATCCGGCCTTCGTGCTCTGTGATCGAGCAGAAGGTGCAGCCGCCAAAACAGCCACGCATGATGTTTACCGAAAAACGGATCATGTCGTAGGCCGGGATCTTTTCCTCGCCGTAAGCAGGATGAGGAATACGTGCGTATGGCATGCCGAACACGTAGTCCATTTCTTCGGTGGTCATCGGAATCGGCGGCGCGTTGAACCAGACATCGACTTCGCCATGCTTCTGGACCAACGCACGGGCGTTGCCGGGGTTGGTTTCCAGGTGCAATACACGGTTGGCGTGAGCATACAGAACCGGGTCGTTACGCACTTTTTCCATGGACGGCAGGCGAATGACCGTTTTGTCGCGGGTCATGCGCGGGCTCGACAGGATCTGCACGACCTTGGCTTCGTTGGCATCTTCGGCCGGACCCTTTTCCTGCTCGATGGCGCAGGCTTGTGTGTCCTGGGTGTTCACATACGGGTTGATGATCTTGTCAACCTTGCCCGGCCGGTCGATGCGCGTGGAATCGACTTCGTACCAGCCTTCAGGCGTGTCGCGACGAATGAACGCAGTGCCGCGTACATCAGTGATGCTTTCGATGGTTTCACCACAGGACAGACGATTGGCCACCTCGACGATCGCCCGTTCGGCGTTGCCGTACAGCAGAATGTCGGCGCAGGCGTCGATCAAAATCGAGTTGCGCACCTTGTCTTGCCAGTAGTCGTAATGCGCGATGCGACGCAGCGAAGCCTCGATGCCGCCAAGAACGATCGGCACGTTCTTGTAGGCTTCCTTGCAGCGCTGGCTGTACACCAGGCTCGCACGATCCGGGCGTTTGCCGGCCATGCCGCCCGGGGTGTAGGCGTCGTCGGAGCGGATTTTCTTGTCCGCAGTGTAGCGGTTGATCATCGAATCCATGTTGCCGGCAGCAACACCGAAGAACAGGTTCGGCTCGCCCAGCTTCATGAAGTCGTCTTTGGATTTCCAGTCTGGCTGGGCAATGATCCCGACGCGAAAGCCTTGCGACTCCAGCAGCCGACCGATGATTGCCATGCCAAACGACGGGTGATCGACGTACGCATCACCGGTAACGATGATGATGTCGCAGGAATCCCAGCCAAGCTGATCCATTTCTTCCCGGCTCATCGGCAGGAAAGGTGCTGGCCCGAAACACTCGGCCCAGTACTTGGGATAGTCAAATAACGGCTTGGCTGCTTGCATGTCGATGACCAATGTTCGTAATCAAAGGGGCGAGCTTCTCGTGGAAATTCGCGGTCGCGGATAATAGCACAAAATTTGATCAAATCCGACTGCACAGGTCGGATTTGTGGACGGCTCAAGCCAAGCCGACCCTACTCATCATCGTCGAAGTTGTAACTACCCGGCGCCAGGTTTTCAAAGCGCGTGTACTTACCGATAAACGCCAGCCGTACAAAGCCGATGGGGCCGTTACGCTGTTTACCGATGATGATTTCGGCGATGCCCTTGTGCTCGGTTTCCGGGTGATACACCTCATCCCGGTACACGAACATGATGACGTCGGCGTCCTGCTCGATCGCTCCGGATTCGCGCAAGTCGGAGTTCACAGGACGCTTGTTGGGCCGTTGCTCCAGCGAGCGGTTGAGCTGTGAGAGCGCTACCACCGGGCAGTTGAATTCCTTGGCCAGCGCTTTCAGGGACCGGGAAATCTCGGAGATCTCGTTGGTCCTGTTGTCACCGCTTGAACCCGGAATCTGCATGAGTTGCAGGTAGTCGATCATGATCATGCCGATTTCGCCATGCTCACGAACGAGTCGACGGGTACGCGCGCGCATTTCCGACGGACTGATACCAGCCGTGTCATCGATAAACAGCTTGCGGTCATTGAGCAGGTTCACGGCCGACGTCAGGCGCGGCCAGTCATCATCGTCCAGTTGACCGGAGCGGACTTTGGTCTGGTCGATGCGACCGAGCGAAGAAAGCATACGCAGGATCAACGATTCGCCTGGCATCTCGAGCGAAAAGACCAACACCGCTTTTTCGCTGCGCAGCACGGCATTCTCTACCAGGTTCATGGCGAAGGTGGTCTTACCCATCGACGGACGACCCGCGACGATGATCAGGTCGGAGGGCTGCAGACCGCTGGTTTTGTCATCCAGGTCGGTGTAACCGGTCGACAGGCCAGTGATCCCCTCACCGAGATTGAACAAGGTGTCAATGCGGTCGATGGCCTTGGTCAACAGGTCGTTGACCCCTACCGGGCCACCGGTTTTGGGGCGTGCTTCGGCAATCTGAAAGATCTGACGTTCAGCTTCGTCTAGGATTTCCTCAGCGGTGCGCCCTTCCGGGTTGAACGCACTGTCGGCGATCTCGTTGCTGATGCCGATCAGCTGCCGCAGCGTCGCACGCTGCCGCACGATCTGGGCATAGGCCTTGATGTTGGCGACTGACGGAATGTTTTTCGCCAGCTCGGACAAATAACCGAGGCCGCCGACTTGCGAAGTCTGGCCTTCCTTGTCCAGCTGCTCGGACAGGGTTACGACGTCGATAGGCTGGTTTTGATCGGCCAGTTTGGCAATGGCGCGGAAGATCAGGCGGTGGTCATGACGATAGAAATCACCGTCCGAAACTTGATCCAGCACACGTTCCCAGGCGTTGTTGTCCAGCATCAGACCACCGAGCACGGCCTGTTCGGCCTCGATGGAATGCGGCGGCACCTTTAGGGCAGCGGTTTGCAGGTCGTATTGCTCGGGAGCAGAAATGTCGTTCATGGCCACACGGAATCAGGGAGGTGAATCAGGATACTCAGAAATGACAAAGGGCACGACCCGATAAACAGGAACGTACCCTTTGCTGACCGACTGGCGAACATGTCGCCAAACGGTCGGATCCGGCACCGAAGCGCCGGAACCAGCAGCTTACGCAGCCACCACGACAACGCGAACGGTAGCTTCAACGTCGCTGTGCAGGTGCACGGCTACGTCGTATTCGCCAACGTTACGGATGGTGCCGTTCGGCAGACGAACTTCAGCTTTGGCCACTTCAACGCCAGAGGCGGTCAGTGCGTCAGCGATGTCGTGAGTACCGATCGAACCGAACAGCTTGCCTTCGTCGCCAGCGGTGGCAGTGATGGTCACTTCCAGCTCGGCCAGTTGGGCAGCACGACTTTCAGCCGATGTCTTACGGTCCGCTGCGGCTTTTTCCAGCTCAGCGCGACGCTCTTCAAACGCGGCCAGGTTGGCAGCGGTTGCAGCGGTGGCTTTGCCGAAAGGCAGCAGATAGTTACGGCCATAACCAGCCTTAACGTTTACTTTATCGCCCAGGTTGCCCAGGTTGGCGATCTTTTCCAGCAGGATGAGTTCCATTTGGTAAAACCTCTTAACTTTAACCTTCACCGTTCGCAGAACCGTTATCGGCGTCCTTCGACGCCAGACGGCCGCGAAAATCAATCAGGCTGTCGACAATGGCAAACACCACCAGCAACGGATAAATCAGCTGCATGAACAGCAACAACGTGACGTACAACCCCACCAGCCAGAACCGGGTCAGGCGCCTTGCAGCCACCAGACCATGAACCAAAGCCAGCCCCGCGAACATGAGCGGCACGCTGCACAACGGTGTCAACATCGCCAGTTGCGGACCGAAATTCGGCCCCACCAACATGCACACCAGCAGCACCAGCATCGGTGCCCGCGGGAGTCTCAAGCTGCGAAATTCGCGCCCGAAACCGCCCGGGTTATACAACAACGCCTGCCAGTAACGCCCAAGAATCAGGCATACCACGCTGACGATCTGCAACAACGCTGCTATCAGGCCATTAAGGACCGGTGTAATCAGTGCTCCCAGACGCGCTCGCTCTTCTACCGACATCTGCTGGTAGACATCACCGAAGACGTGGGGCAGGAGTTTCTGCAACTCCCCGGCCATGGCTTCGATGGGCTCGCGGAAAACCGCTCCCAGAATCACTGCGTACAACAATCCAAGCCCCACGCTGACCAGCAGCACGCGGACCCAGGACTCGCTGGCGCGCAATACAGCCGCCAACCCCCATGAACCCAGCAACACCATCAGGGTGCGTGGTTCACCGAAATACCACCAGACCAAGGCCGGCAGCAGAGCCCAGGCGAGTACGCTCAAGGCGTCGCTCAACCCGCGTCGCAGGAGCACAAGGCAACCTGCGGCAGCACTCAACCAGAACAACAGCGGCAACGCCGCACATCCAACCACTACCAGAGTGGCCTGCACGCGGCCGCGCATGATGAAGTCAGCCATGGCGCGCATGCGATTTATCCCTTACTGCGTTTTTGTCGACTGAACCTGGTCTCAGCGGCCGTGGCTGTCGGTGTAGGCCAGCAGGGCCAGGAAGCGGGCGCGCTTGATAGCGGTAGCCAGCTGACGCTGATAACGAGCTTTGGTACCGGTAATGCGGCTAGGAACGATCTTGCCGGTTTCGGATACGTAGGCTTTCAGGGTGTTGAGATCCTTGTAATCGATCTCCTTCACATTTTCAGCTGTGAAGCGGCAGAATTTACGACGACGGAAGAAACGTGCCATGTAATGGGCTCCTCAAAAGGTCCGTGGATTACTCGTCAGCGTTATCGCTGTTGTCGCTGTCATCACTGTCAACGCCTTCAGCGTCGGAGTGCTCAGGACGGTCGCGACGCTCACGGCGCTCACTGCGGTTTTCTTCGGCCTTGAGCATTTCGGACTGGCCGGTAACGGCTTCGTCGCGACGGATGACAAGGTTACGGATCACGGCATCGTTGTAACGGAAGTTGTCTTCCAGCTCGGCCAGGGCCTTGCCAGTGCACTCAACGTTCAGCATCACGTAGTGAGCCTTGTGAACATTGTTGATTGCGTAGGCCAGTTGACGACGGCCCCAATCTTCCAGACGGTGGATCTTGCCGCCGTCTTCTTCGATCAGCTTGGTGTAACGCTCAACCATGCCGCCGACTTGCTCGCTCTGGTCCGGGTGAACCAGAAAGATGATTTCGTAATGACGCATGAATGCTCCTTACGGGTTGTAGCCTGCCGCCAAGGCGGTCAGACAAGGAGTGAATAACACTGGTTTATCTTGCACAGGGACAGGCACATGAGCGCCTGCCGTGACAGCAAGGGGCGCAATTGTAGAGAAGGGGCTGGGGCGGCGCAAGGAGATTGGTGAATATTTGAGCAGCAGCTGCAAGCTGCAAGCCAAAGCAGAAACCGCCTGAGCTTGCAGCTTGCAGCAGACTACTTCCGTGCAGCGGCGCGCTGGCGCATGGCTTCGAACAGGCAAACGCCTGTGGCCACCGAAACGTTCAGACTGCTAACACTGCCCGCCATGGGCAGGCGAACCAGATAGTCGCAATGCTCACGGGTCAGGCGGCGCATACCTTTGCCTTCCGCACCCATGATCAGGATTGTCGGGCCGGTCAGGTCCTGCTGGTAAAGCTCTTGCTCGGCCTCGCCCGCTGCACCGACAACCCACAGCCCGCGCTGCTGGAGCTTCTCAAGCGTGCGCGCCAGGTTGGTCACTGCAACCAGCGGAATCACTTCCGCCGCGCCGCACGCCACTTTTCGTACAGTCGGAGTCAACGTTGCGGACTTGTCCTTTGGCACGATCACCGCCAGTGCCCCTGCCGCGTCGGCTGTACGCAGGCAAGCACCGAGGTTATGCGGATCGGTCACGCCATCCAGAACCAAAATCAGCGGCGGGCCTTCGGTACGGTCCAGCAGTTCGTCAAGCATCGCCTCGCCCCAGACCTGGCTTGGGCTCACATCCGCAACCACGCCCTGGTGAACACCCTCAACCCAGGCATCCATCTCCCGGCGCTCGGCCTGACCGACCGACACGCGGTTCTGCGCAGCCAGATCGATCAATACCTGCACACGCGGATCGCTGCGCCCTTCAGCCAGCCAGATCTGCTTGACCCGCTTTGGATGGTGGCGCAACAACGCTTCCACAGCGTGCACGCCATAGATTTTTTCCAGCTGACTCATGACTTCGCCTTAGGTTTACGCACCCCGCCGCTCTTGGCAGCCGGGGCCGAGTCCGATTTTGACGGACCCTTACGGTGTTTACTCGGTTTCCCTGTACTAGCTGCCGGAGCGGAATCACTCCGTGCCGGCTTTCCCGACGAAGCCTTGCTACCACCCTTCGCATCTGCCAACAGCGCCTTCTTCATCTCGCGGCTTTTGCGCACTTCGGCGTTTTTCGCTGCAGCATCGCTGGGGCGATACGCCTCCACCACAGGCTCTTTGCTAGCGCTGCGGCGGCTTGGGCGGGAGGCCGTGGCTTTGGTGTTCTCTTTATCTTTCTCCACTGGCGCAGGCTCTGCTGCTTTGCGCTTGCGACCAATTGGCGCGCTTGTGGTTTTTTCCGACATTTCGAAGTCGATCTTACGCTCGTCGAGATCGACGCGCATGACGCGCACCTCAACGGTATCGCCCAAGCGGAAGCTGCGGCCCGTGCGCTCGCCTGCCAGACGATGATGGACCGGATCGAAGTGGTAGTAATCGCCCGGCAGCGCGGTGACGTGCACCAGGCCTTCAACGTAAATGTCAGTCAGCTCGACGAACAGACCAAACCCTGTCACAGCCGTAATTACACCCGGGAAGGACTCGCCCACGCGATCTTTCATGAACTCGCACTTGAGCCAATTCACTACGTCACGCGTCGCCTCGTCGGCACGACGCTCGCTCATCGAGCACTGTTCGCCCAACTGCTCCAGCCCCGCCTCGTCGTACGGATAGATGCGCGCCTTCGGAATCGTCGGAGCACCGGCACGGCGAACGTGCGCAGTTTCCTGCCTGGATCGAATGACGCTGCGAATCGCGCGATGCGTCAGCAGATCCGGGTAACGACGGATCGGCGAGGTGAAGTGGGTGTACGCCTCGTAATTCAGACCGAAGTGGCCATTGTTGTCCGAGCTGTAAACCGCCTGGCTCAACGAACGCAGCATCACGGTCTGAATCAGGTGGTAATCCGGGCGGTCCTTGATGGTCTCCAGCAGCGCCTGGTAATCCTTCGGCGACGGGCCGTCTTTGCCCTTATGCAGGGACAGACCCAGCTCGCCAAGGAAAGCGCGCAGCTTTTCCAGACGCTCGGGCGGCGGACCATCGTGAACGCGATACAGGGCCGGAATTTCGTGTTTCTTGAGGAATTGCGCTGTGGCCACGTTGGCCGCCAGCATGCATTCCTCGATCAGCTTGTGGGCGTCATTGCGCGTGGTCGGACGAATTTCCGCAATTTTGCGCTCGGTGCCGAAGATGATCCGGGTTTCCTGGGTTTCGAAATCGATCGCGCCACGCGTGTGTCGGGTGGTCAGGAGGACTTTGTACAGCGCATAGAGCTGCTTGAGGTCCGGCACGACTTCGCTGTATTCGCCACGAAGCTGTTTGGCTTCGGTGGTTTTTGGGTGTTCCAGGATCGAGCTGACCTTGTTGTAGGTAAGGCGCGCGTGGGAGTGGATCACCGCTTCGTAGAACACGTAGTCGGTCATCTCGCCGGATTTGGAGATGGTCATCTCGCAAACCATCGCCAGACGGTCAACCAGCGGATTCAGCGAACAAAGTCCGTTGGACAGTTGTTCTGGCAGCATGGGAACGACGCGCTCGGGGAAATACACCGAGTTGCCGCGCACTTGAGACTCGGCGTCCAGCGCAGAACCGATCTTCACATAGCTGGAGACGTCGGCAATCGCCACGTAAAGCTTCCAGCCACCGGAGAACAAACGCAGCTTGCCGGGCTTGGCTTCGCAATAGACCGCATCGTCGAAGTCGCGGGCATCTTCGCCGTCGATGGTGACGAACGGCAAATGGCGCAGATCGACTCGGTGCTCCTTGTCCTTATCCTCGACTTCCGGCTTGAGCTTGGCGGCTTCCTTGAGCACCGCTTCAGGCCATACGTGCGGGATGTCATAAGTGCGCAGCGCGACATCGATTTCCATACCCGGCGCCATGTAGTTGCCGACCACTTCGACCACATCGCCTTGCGGCTGGAAGCGCGACGTAGGCCAGTGGGTGATCTTCACTTCAACGAACTGACCGACCCGGGCATCGGCATTGCGGCCCGGGGTAACCAGCACTTCCTGCTGGATCTTCGGATTGTCCGGCACGACGAAGCCGACGCCGCTCTCTTCGAAATAGCGACCCACGACGGTTTCGTGAGCACGGGAAATGACTTCGACGATCACCCCTTCACGACGACCGCGACGATCCAGCCCGGAAACCCGAGCCAAGGCGCGGTCACCGTCGAATGCCAGACGCATCTGCGCCGGGCTCATGAACAGGTCGTCGGACCCGTCATCGGGGACCAGAAAGCCGAAGCCGTCGCGGTGACCGCTGATGCGACCCAGGATCAGATCCAGCTTGTCCACCGGGGCATAGGTGCCGCGCCGGGTGTAGATCAATTGCGCATCGCGCTCCATTGCACGGAGACGGCGGCGCAGGGCCTCGATCTGATCTTCAGTCGTGAGGCCAAATTCCTCCACCAGCTGTTCACGGGCTGCAGGCGAGCCGCGATCAGAGAGGTGCGCCAGAATCAGCTCACGGCTAGGGATGGGGTTTTCGTATTTTTCCGCTTCACGAGCGGCCTCGGGATCGAGGGACTGCCAATCGGCCATTAGAATGAGTTCACCTTATCTGTATGCAATTAGTTTGGCATATACCAGATTGAAACGCGAAGACAGCGTTTGCTGAGGCTTTTCGCTATTTCAAAAAAAATTTCACCCAAGGGCTTTACAGCCCCGATTGTCGTCCGTAAGATGCGCCCCACAACGACGGCAGCGCCACGTTGTAGTTGAGTTCAAACGAAATATCGAGTGAAATCAACGCATTGCCCAGATGGTGAAATTGGTAGACACGCCAGCTTCAGGTGCTGGTGACCGCAAGGTCGTGGAAGTTCGAGTCTTCTTCTGGGCACCAATTCAAACAAAACCGAGCCAAGTGCTCGGTTTTGTGCTTTCTGGGGCTTATAGACCCTTCCGCAAAACCGTTTTGAGTGTAGATCAGTTCCCCGCCCCTGCCTTGCCGTACGCCCTACCCGAATCTGAACCTTGTCTACATTGTCGGACTGCACCAATATTTTTCAAAATCTTGTTGCACTGAAGCGAAAAATCTAATTAAATCAGCGCCATGCCCAGGTGGTGAAATTGGTAGACACGCCAGCTTCAGGTGCTGGTGACCTTACGGTCGTGGAAGTTCGAGTCTTCTCCTGGGCACCAAACAAAACAAAACCGAGCCAAGTGCTCGGTTTTGTGCTTTCTGGGGCCTAATAAGGTCCGGTGACAAATGTGGACGAATGCGAGCTACCACTCGGCAGCCACTCCGCATGTCTGGACGGCATTGTACGCACGCCCATACGTACTACTTCTTGGCCGGGCGCAGCCCCCTTCAGGCTGAATTGCGCCTTGCGGCTATTGCGCGATCTCGCACAACCGCACCACCCCGCGCGCCCTACATGATCTCCTGATCAAGAGGACATCGAATCGGGCACTACTTCACCTGGAAAGTACTTTTTTCAGATGGATACCAAAGGTTGTCGCGATAGACCCAGTAATTAACAACCAGGCTTCCCCCAATCAATGGCGAATAATTAGTGACCGGCAGCTTGGCAGTTACGGATTGTGCCTGCCGGTCGGCCGAATCGACCTTAAAGTCCGCATCATCGTAGTCAACGGCCGTTGCATTGGCCTTGATCCCCCGCCTGATGATTTTCACCGTCTCATCCAAAGCCATTCCGGAATACTCAAGAGTAACCGTGACACCACTTGCCTCATTCTTATTCTCGAGCTTGTCGAGTTCAAGCGTATTCTCTTGAGCTTCCAGGATTTTGGGCGCAGGCAAGTCAAGCCCTCGAACTTCAAAATCGGCAGCCGCAGAAGTTCGAATGACAGACTTAACCCCATTCTCAGCTTTTGCAGTCACGTAATATCTGATTTTGGCCATTCTTCCTCGAAGCGCTTTCAACTTGTCGGCAGGTACACTCAACGGGGTCACGTCCAGCGCCACAGTCAGCTCGGTCTTCCAATAAATGGTCGGATCACGCCCGGTCGCCTCGAGGAATACTACCCGCAAATGATCGCCCAGATTAAAATTGAAAAAACCGACGCTTTGCTGCGATTTCAAAAAGAACGGAAGGTCCATGTCTCCGATATACGCCAGGTCTTCAGTAGTTGGTTGTTCCGAAATCGGCAATCGGTAGGCCAACACAATATATTGCACGTTCTTCGTGCTGTCGTTAATCGTTGGCACGATCGGTTTTGTCGGATATTTATAAACCACTGGGGTGTTTGCCATTTCTTCGTCCTCGATTAACCATGACCAGGCAGTCCTATGCACACCGGTCAGAAAGTGCCAATACCCTTTCAGCAACTTCAAGCACAAAGTAATAATACGGCAGGCTACACAGCTGTCTACTGTCAAAAATGACAGTAGACAGCTTGATTCCCGGAACAGATGATGAAGAGTGACAGCCATGGAGGAGAATTACCGGACGCATCGACATCATCACTGCTAATGCCGCAATAAAAAAATATTGCGATATACATGGCCGACGTTATATCGATTCCCTCAACTACGCGTCACGCCCGGAACTGCCCCAGACTCGCCTTCAACTGTGCGGCCAACCGATCCAGGTTCTTGCCGCTGACCGTTGTTTCCACCGCCGCTAACACGGCCTTTTCCGCTTGAGCATGAATCACTTCCACGCGCCCTCTCACGGCCTGTGCGCTCCGCGCTTGGTGTTCAGCCGCACGTGTCGGCAACCCGATGGCTGCATTAACCTGCTCGACCGATACCTGCACGCTCAGTAACTGCAGACGCAAAACGACGCGACGCCCAGCACCACTGCCAGCACCCACAACACACCCAATCCCACCAGCGCCAGGCCGACACCGATTCTCAAGCGCAAGGCCTCGGCCGCGCCCCGAACCGTAGAGTTGGTGTTAGCTGCCATAGCCGAAGCGACTGTCTGAGCAGCTTGCAGCCGGACACGCAAAGAGTTGCACCTGTTCGTCTTTTAAACGCCTGGAAAGGCCCGCAATTAAATGCTGACGGGTGTTTTGCGAAAGGCGTTACGTCACGGCTGGCTGCTCCAGTTCGCTCGACAGGTGTTGCGAATCTACACCAAGGCGGGCAGTCAAATCAGTCTCAAGCTCAGTAGTACTCCTCCGGGTCAGGGCAACCGCCACCAACACTTGCATCAAAAGCGCAACGCCAAGAGCAATGAATACAGGCCGCAGCAGGGGGCTGCGAAGAAGCGAAAGGATGGCTGCCACTGGAGAATCCCACAAACCAAATGCCAGTAAAATGGTGGCACTTTTGTTGAGGATATCTACAGCAGGGCCGCGCCGTTGTGGCAGCGTGAATAAGACCCACAAAAAAGGGCCGCCAACGGCGACCCCTTTTATTTACTTCAACGACTTGTCAGTCGAACGGATGACGCAGAACGATGGTTTCGTTGCGATCCGGACCCGTCGAAATGATATCGATCGGCGCTCCCACCAGCTCTTCCAGACGCTTGATGTAAGCGCGCGCGTTGGCTGGCAGTGCTTCCAGGGTCTTGGCACCCAGGGTCGATTCCGACCAGCCTGGCATTTGCTCGTACACCGGCTCCAGGCCGATGTAGCTGTCGGCATCGGTCGGCGCATCGATCACGGCGCCATTTTCGTTCTTGTAGCCTACACAGATATTGATGGTTTCAAGACCGTCCAGAACGTCCAGCTTGGTCAGGCAGATACCCGAAATGCTGTTGACGTCGATGGCGCGACGCAGAATGACCGCATCGAACCAGCCGCAACGACGGGCACGACCGGTGGTTGCGCCGAACTCATGACCACGCTTGGCCAGAAACGCGCCGACATCGTCAAACAGCTCGGTAGGGAACGGGCCCGAACCGACGCGAGTGGTATAGGCCTTGGTGATGCCGAGGATGTAATCCAGGAACATCGGACCGACACCCGAACCTGTGGCGATACCGCCAGCGGTGGTGTTGGAGCTGGTGACGTATGGGTAGGTACCATGATCAATGTCCAGCAGCGAACCCTGCGCACCTTCGAACATGATGTCTTTGCCTGCGCGACGCAGGGCGTGCAGTTCAGCCGTGACGTCGAGCATCATCGGCTTGAGCAGCTCGGCGTACTCCATGCATTCGTCGAGAGTCTTCTGGAAATCGATCGCAGGTTCTTTGTAGTAATTGACCAGCACGAAGTTGTGGTAGTCCAGCAACTCGCCCAGCTTGGCGGCAAAACGCTCACGGTGGAACAGATCACCGATGCGCAGACCGCGCCGCGCAACCTTGTCTTCGTATGCTGGGCCGATGCCACGACCCGTCGTACCGATCTTGTGTTCGCCACGGGCCTTTTCACGCGCCTGGTCCAGGGCCACATGGTAGGACAGGATCAGCGGGCAGGACGGGCTGATGCGCAGACGCTCGCGCACAGGAATGCCCTTCTCTTCCAGCTTGGTGATTTCACGCATGAGTGCGTCAGGCGCCACGACCACACCATTACCGATCAGGCACTGCACACCTTCGCGCAGTACACCGGACGGAATCAGGTGCAGAACGGTTTTTTCGCCATCGATCACCAGGGTGTGACCGGCGTTGTGGCCGCCTTGATAGCGAACTACCGCGGTAGCATGTTCGGTCAGCAGATCAACGATCTTGCCTTTGCCCTCATCACCCCATTGGGTGCCCAGGACTACGACATTCTTACCCATAACACTTGTCCTCATTCACGCAAACTTGGTGCCGGCTGCCGCCGACAGGAAAACTCAAGAGGCCAGCGGCATTACCTGCCAAAGCTCTCCGTGCTGAATCAATTGCCGATCACAGTCGGCTTCTTTCGCTGCTGCGACCGATTGGCCGGGCAAAGCCTGAACCACGCGTTGACCTTCGCCACGCAACTGGCAGACTGCCCGCCAGAGCGCCGCATCCGTACTGTCGGGCATCCAGATCCCGCCAGACGGCAGCTGGATCTGTGCCTGCCCGAGGGTGACCAGGGTTTTCAAATCGGTAGAGAAGCCGGTCGCCGGACGTGCACGACCGAAGTCGGCACCGATGTCATCGTAACGACCGCCCTGGGCGATTGACTGGCCGACGCCTGGGACGAATACGGCAAACACCACGCCCGTATGGTAGTGGTAACCGCGAAGCTCACCGAGATCGAAGTACAACGGCAGGTCCGGGAAGCGAGCCGCCAGACGCTCGGCAATTTCCAGCAGATCGTCCAGCGCCTCGATCACAGGGGCCGGCGCATTGGCCAGACGGTCACGCGCTGCAGCCAGCACTTCACGCCCACCACACAGGTCGACCAGCGCCCGTAACATGGCTGCCAGCTCCGACGGCAGGTTCTGCGTCAGCGCGATGACTTCGTCGATGGCCTTGCGCTGCAAGGCGTCGAACAGCTGTTGCTCGACCTCACCGGACAACCCGGCTGCACGGGCCAGACCACGGTAAATACCGACATGGCCAAGATCCATGTGCACGTCAGGCACATCCGCCAGCTTCAGCATAGCCAACATCAGGCTGATGACTTCAACATCGCTGGTTGGACTGGCATCGCCATACAATTCGGCGCCCAGCTGAATAGGGCTGCGCGAGGACGACAATGCACGAGGCTGAGCATGCAACACGCTACCGGCATAACACAGGCGACTGGGGCCTTCGCGACGCAGGGTATGCGCATCTATCCGGGCGACCTGCGGGGTAATGTCCGCGCGAAAGCCCATCTGCCGGCCCGACTGCGGGTCGACCACTTTAAAGGTGCGCAGATCCAGATCCTGGCCCGCACCTGTGAGCAGTGATTCAAGGTATTCAATATGCGGGGTGACGACGAACTCATAGCCCCAGCTCTGAAACAGATCCAACACCTGACGACGCGCCACTTCTATGCGCGCAGCTTCCGGCGGCAGTACTTCCTCGATGCCATCCGGCAGCAGCCAGCGGTCAACCGTTGCCATTACGCCTTTCCCCTATGATCCGGGCGGCCAACCCTTGGGCGAGCCTTGAGTGAAGCAGACAGCGTTCAGCCCGGCGAATACGCTGGGGACGGTTCATCCCCGGACAAATGCGCTGCGGCTGTGTGAACACTGTCCTCGAAAAAACTGCCGCGCACGAAATACGCCACGGCCAATCAATCGTGTAGACGCAAAAAAGCCGGGAATTTCCCGGCTGCCGCATCATACACACGTTTTGCCGCGCGATCACCCTGCCGGGCAGTTTTGCCGCCCGGCGGAGCCATCGTTTACAGTGCGATTACGGTTTTGCTTTCTCCAGATAGCGAAAGAACTCACTGCCTGGATCAAGGACCATCACGTCGCTCTTGCTGGCGAAGCTTTCACGGTAAGCACGCAGGCTGCGGTAGAACGCGTAGAACTCCTGGTCTTGACCATAAGCCTTGGAGTAGATGGCAGCAGCCTGTGCATCACCATCACCACGCGCTTCCTCGGACTCACGATACGCTTCGGCCAACAGCACGCGACGTTGACGATCGGCGTCGGCACGAATGCCTTCGGCCAGTTCGTTACCTTTTGCGCGATGCTCACGAGCTTCACGCTCACGCTCGGTGCTCATACGCTCGAACACACTGCGATTCACCTCCTTCGGCAGGTCGATGGACTTGACCCGGACATCGACGACTTCGATCCCCAGTTCTTTTTCGGCCATCTTGTTCAGCGAAGCAGTGATGTCCTCCATCAGCTCGTCGCGCTTGCCCGATACCACTTCGTGCAGAGTGCGCTTACCGAACTGGTCACGAAGACCTGACTCCAGGCGACGGGACAGGCGCTCGTCAGCAATTTGTTTCATACCCGATGTCGCGGTATAGAAACGGCCTGCGTCCTTCACGCGCCATTTGGCGTAGGCATCGACCATGACCGCTTTCTTTTCCAGCGTCAGGAAGCGCTGAGTCGGCGCATCCAGGGTCAGCAGACGACCATCGAACTTGCGCACCTGATTGACATAAGGAGTCTTCACATGCAGACCTGGCTGAACATCAGCCTGAACCACACGACCGAACTGCAGCAGCACCGCACGCTCGGTCTGAGCGACGATATAGAAACTGTTCCACGCCACGACAGCCAGTACGACGCAAACAATGAGGGCGACCAGAGATTTATTGCTCATCAGCGAGTCTCCCTAGTACGCGTGTCACGTTGCTGTTGGGCATCCGCAGCACGGGAGCCCGGATCGACGACGGTGGTCGCAGCGGCATTGGCCGGCGATGTCGAACCGCTGCGATTGCTTTCGATCATTTTGTCCAATGGCAGATAAAGCAGGTTGTTCTGACCTTTGTTACCGGTCACAAGCACCTTGCTGGTGTTGCTGAAGACTTCTTGCATGGTATCCAGATACAGACGCTCGCGAGTGACCTCTGGCGCCTTGCGGTATTCGACGACCAGCTTGGTGAACCGGTCGGCCTCACCCTTGGCACGGGAAACCACTTCGTCACGGTAACCGTTGGCATCTTCGACGATGCGTTGAGCCTGACCGCGCGCCTCGGGTACTACGCCATTGGCATAGGTTTCGGCCTGGTTACGTGAACGCTGCTCGTCTTCACGGGCACGGATCACATCATCGAAAGCTTCCTGAACTTCACGCGGCGCCGCAGCGCTCTGCACGTTCACCTGAGTTACCGAAATACCGGTGCGATAGGTATCGAGAAATTTCTGCAGTCGATCCTTTATTTCCCCGGCCATCTTCTCGCGTCCTTCGGTCAGCACGCTGTCCATCGAGGTCGAACCCACGACATGGCGCAACGCACTTTCGGTCGCGTTCTGCAGACTCACCTCAGGCTGATCGACATTGAGTACGAAGTCCTGGATTTTGGTGATCTTGTATTGGACGGTCAACGGTACCTCGACGATGTTCTCGTCTTCGGTGAGCATCTGGCCCTGCTTGCTGTACGCGCGTTCACGCGTAACGTTTTCCAGGTACTTGTGATCGAATGGCGGGAAATAGATATTCAGACCCGGCCCGACAGTTTCGTGATATTTCCCGAAACGCAGCACCACAGCCTGTTCCTGCTCGTCGACCACATAGATCGCGCTATAAAGCCAGACGGCAAGCAACACGACAAGGCCGATACCGAGCACGCCGAAGCCGCCGCCCTTGCCTGAACCGCCGCCGCTGCTGCTGCCATCGCGTTTCTTACCACCACCGAACAACCCCTTCAGGCTTTCCTGCAGCTTTCGGAAGGCCTCGTCGAGATCCGGTGGCCCCTTGCGGTCGCCGCCCTTGCGCTTACCACCCCAAGGATCCTGATTATTCGAGTTGCCACCCGGCTCATTCCAAGCCATAGCGCTCTCCATCTGATAAAGCAAAGACGCGCCCGCGGCGCGCCGACCAATGCTACAGAATGCCCATCGAAGCAGCACAGCCGCTTCTTCAGGCTTTTATTGCAAAGTGTGTTGCTCGATGAACTCCAGCGGCTGCAGTCCTTCGCGACTCACCAGGCGATTTAGTTCAACTCGGGGTAAACGCACTGCCAGCAGGCTCTGACCTTCATCGTCATGTTCTTCGCTCTGCACCGCACCCAACTGAAAGAACTGGGCACGCAACCGGGCAAAACGTTGAGACAGGCACAAGGTGCCAACGAACAGATCGTTGCCCAGCAGCTCTGCAATGGCTTGCTTGAGCAAATCCAGACCGCGACCGTCGCGAGCAGAAACCCAGACTCGCTGCGGCTTGCCATCGGCATCGCGTTGAATCTGAGGCTCGACCCCTTCGAGCAAATCGAGTTTGTTATAGACCTCCAGCATCGGCAAGTCCTGGGCACCGATCTCGCCAAGAACCGCCATTACTTGCTCGATCTGTTCCATGCGGTCGGGCTCATGAGCGTCGATCACATGCAGCAGAAGGTCTGAGTTGCTCGACTCTTCAAGCGTCGCCCGAAAGGCCTCGACCAGCTTATGCGGCAAATGGCGGATGAATCCCACCGTATCGGCCAGCACGATCGGCCCAAGGTCATTGAGTTCGAGACGGCGCAAGGTAGGATCCAGCGTTGCGAACAGCTGGTCAGCGGCGTAAACATTGGAGTCGGTCACCGTATTGAACAGTGTCGATTTCCCGGCGTTTGTGTATCCAACGATGGAAACAGTCGGGATGTCAGCCCGGGAACGTCCGCGACGGGCCTGGTCCCGCTGACTGCGGACCTTTTCCAGACGGCCTTTGATCTGACGCAGGCGAACCCGCAGCAGGCGACGGTCCGTCTCGAGCTGAGTCTCACCTGGACCGCGCAGGCCGATACCACCGCCCTGGCGCTCAAGGTGCGTCCATCCACGAACCAGACGCGTGCTCATGTGCTCGAGCTGTGCCAGCTCGACCTGCAACTTGCCTTCATGAGTCCGCGCGCGCTGGGCGAAGATATCGAGAATCAGGCCCGTACGGTCAAGCACGCGACACTCGAAAACGCGTTCGAGGTTGCGTTCCTGACTCGGCGTAAGAACATGATTGAAAATGACCAGATCGGTTTTTTCGGCGTGGACCAGATCGCGTAACTCCTCGACCTTGCCGCTGCCTACCAGATATTTGGCAGTTGGCCGATGCCGTGGCACGTTGATAAACGCAACGATATCGGCACCTGCCGAAAGAGCCAGCTCCCGGAACTCCTGCGGATCTTCGCGCGCCTCAGGGTCCTGACCATCCAAATGAACGAGGATTGCCCGCTCACCACCACTGTGGCGCTCAAAGAACAAGGCAGACTCCTATCAGGCGTTACCTGGCTCGGCGTCACCCTGTTCGGATTCGGTCGCGCTAGGCAGACGAATTGGACGAACCGGTACGACAGTCGAGATTGCGTGCTTGTAAACCATTTGGCTGACAGTGTTTTTCAGCAAAATTACGAACTGGTCGAAGGACTCGATCGTGCCTTGCAGCTTGATACCGTTTACCAGATAGATCGAAACCCCCACTTTCTCTTTACGCAAAGTGTTCAGGTAAGGGTCTTGTAGCGAATGCCCTTTTGACATGTGCCGCACTCCTTTAAGGATCAATAGAATAAATTCAAAAACATTGGCTTGGCCGTTACCCCCCAAGGATAGACGGCTAATTGCAAGGACTCAGCTCAATATGGAGACCGACCCCAGGTATTTCAAGGCGCGTGGCAGATTGTCGCAAGCCAGGCTGTCCAACCAGTGTAGATTTTCCCAGCTTCGTAACCAGGTGAACTGTCTCTTGGCCAACTGGCGCGTGGCAATGATGCCGCGCTCCTGCATCTGATCCCGAGTCAGCCCGCCGTCCAGATAGTCCCAGACCTGGCGATACCCTACAGCTCTTATAGACGGTAAATTCGAGTGCAGGTCACCCCTCGAACGTAACGCTACGACTTCTTCAACAAATCCTTCATCAAGCATTTTCCCGAATCGCAGTGCAATCCGGTCGTGCAGTACCTTGCGATCCACCGGAGCAATGGCGAGATTTGCCACAGTATAGGGCAATTGTTGGCGCCCCGAACCGCCAGCTTGAGCACTTTGCGCACTTTGTTGCGCACGGTGGGCGGTCATGCTCATCCCGCTTACACGATAAACTTCCAGCGCACGAACCAGGCGCTGCGGATCATTGGGATGGATTCTAGCCGCCGACACCGGATCGACACATGCCAATTCATCATGCAGCGCCTGCCAGCCCAATGTGGCCGCTTCGATCGCCAGTTGCGCCCGAACCTGAGCATCGGCGGCCGGCATGTCAGCCAGGCCTTCCAATAGAGCCTTGAAATAGAGCATGGTGCCGCCGACCAACAGGGGGATTTTTCCCCTTGCGGTAATTTCGGCCATCGCTTGCAATGCATCAGTTCGAAAATCTGCAGCGGAATAACGCTGAGACGGGTCGAGAATATCGATCAGCCGGTGTGGGTATGTTTCCAGGAGCGTTTTGGAAGGCTTGGCAGTGCCGATGTCCATGCCACGGTAGATCAGTGCCGAATCGACGCTGATCAGCTCGCATGGCAGTACCTCGGTCAGTTCGATGGCAAGGTCGGTCTTGCCAGCGGCGGTCGGCCCCATCAAAAAGATGGCCGGAGGAAAAGCACTCATCAGCGACCGCGCAGAAACAATTTGTCGAGATCGTCCAGCCCCAACTGTGTCCAGGTCGGCCTGCCGTGGTTGCACTGACCGCTACGCTCGGTGTTTTCCATGTCGCGCAACAGGCCATTCATTTCAGGGATCGCCAGGCGTCGATTGGCTCGAATAGCGCCGTGGCACGCCATGGTGCCGAGCAATTCGTTCATGTGCGCCTGGACCCGGTCGCTGGTGCCGTATTCCATAAGGTCGGCCAGGACGTCATGCACCAGCCGATTGGCTTCGGCCTGCTTGAGCAAGGCCGGGATCTGGCGGATCGCCAGGCTTTCAGGCCCAAGGCGCTGCAACTCGAAACCCAGTTGCTGGAAGGTCGCCATGTGTTCTTCCGCGCAATCGGCCTCACGCTGACTGACTGCAATCGACTCAGGCACCAAGAGTGGCTGGCCGCTCAGGCCTTCACTAGCCATGGCGATCTTCAGGCGCTCATACATGATGCGTTCATGGGCTGCGTGCATATCCACCAGCACCAGCCCGTGGGCGTTCTCGGCGAGGATATAAATCCCCTTGAGCTGAGCTAATGCGTAGCCCAGTGGTGGAATGTCGCCCTGCGAATCAGGCAGAGAAACGCCACCCGCTGCGCCCGGGGTCGTCGGCGCGCCAGGCAGCGGAGCGAAAAACTCACGGTATGCGGCCTGCGCTTCTTCGGCAGGCAACACCGAGGAGGGACGCGGGGTGTACTGATATTGATAACCGGCGCCACTGCCGGATCCCGGAGCAGGACTGGTCGAGGTGCTCCAGGCAGGGCCCTGTGGCGTTTCCAGCACATTATTGGCTAGACGCATTTCGCCCTGCGGCCCGAACTCGCCCGCTTGCGGTCCGCTCGGACGGACAAGCGCTGTAACCGATGTGGTGCCAGCCAGCTGATCTTCCGGCCGCACGTCGCCGAGCGCGCGATGCAGAGTGCCATACAGGAAATCGTGCACCATACGCCCGTCACGGAAACGCACTTCATGCTTGGTCGGGTGCACATTGACGTCGACCACGGCCGGATCGACTTCAAAAAACAACACGAACGTCGGATGGCGCCCGTTGAACAACACATCGCGGTACGCCTGACGCACCGCATGGGCGACCAGTTTGTCGCGCACCGCACGGCCATTGACGAAGAAGTATTGCAAGTCCGCCTGGCTGCGCGAGAAGGTCGGCAACCCGACCCAGCCCCAGAGCTTCAGACCGTTGCGCTCGACTTCGATAGGCAGCGCCTGTTCGAGGAAGCCTGGACCGCAGACCGCCGAGACCCGCCGCGCGCGGGCAACGTCGTCACGGGCTTCGTGCAGACTCAAAATGGTCTTGCCGTTATGACGCAAATGGAAAGCCACGTCGAAACGGGCCAGCGCCATGCGCTTGATCACTTCTTGCAAGTGATCGAATTCGGTCTTTTCGGCCTTGAGGAATTTGCGGCGGGCCGGCGTGTTGAAAAACAGGTCGCGCACTTCAACCGAAGTGCCCACAGGATGCGCTGCAGGCTGAACCCGGGAGACCATGTCGCGGCCTTCGGTTTCTACCTGCCAGGCCTGATCGGCGTCGCGGGTACGCGAAGTGAGTGTCAGTCGAGCCACGGAGCTGATAGAGGCCAGGGCCTCGCCACGAAAACCAAGGCTCATGACCCGCTCAAGGTCTTCCAACTCGCGGATTTTGCTGGTGGCATGACGCGCCAGAGCTAACGGCAGATCATCTGAAGAAATGCCACCGCCGTCATCGCGAACGCGCAGCAGCTTGATACCGGCCTGTTCGACGTCTATATCAATGCGTCTGGCACCGGAGTCGAGGCTGTTCTCAAGCAGCTCCTTGATGACCGAAGCAGGACGCTCGACCACCTCCCCCGCCGCGATCTGGTTTGCCAGCCGCGGGCTGAGCAGTTCTATGCGTGAAGCCTGAGCCCCCGGCTCATTGCCTGCACGGGCATCGACGCCTGACTCATCGAGCAACAGATCACTCATGGCTCACCCGCCAGATCGGCGCTCGGAATCTTCAATTGCTGACCGGCTTTCAATTCATCGGAACGCAGTTTATTCGCCGAACGCAAGGCGGCCATGCTCATGTCGTACCGCACAGAAATCATGCTCAGCGACTCGCCAGGACGCACGACATGCTCACGCGCTCCCATCGCCAGCTTGCCGGTGTCCCGCAGCCACGCAATGTAGGTGCCCTGAGGCGGATTCTGCTGGAAGAACTGTTTCACGCCAGCAGTGATGGAGCGCGCCAACGCTTGCTGGTGACTGGCACCTTGCAGTTTGTTGGCCTCGGCGGCATTGGAGATGAAGCCGGTTTCGACCAGGATCGAAGGAATGTCCGGCGACTTGAGCACCATGAACCCTGCCTGCTCGACCCGCGCCTTGTGCAGCGACGTCACGCGACCGATGTTGGTCAGCACTTTTTGCCCCACGTTCAGGCTCGACGTCAGCGACGCGGTCATCGACAGATCGAGGAGCACACCGGCCAGCATGCGGTCCTTGTCATCGAGACTTACAGCGCCTGCCCCGCCGATCAGGTCGGAACGGTTTTCACTGTCCGCCAGCCAGCGGGCAGTTTCGGAAGTCGCACCGCGCTCTGACAGGGCGAACACCGAAGCGCCGAAAGCGGCCGAAGAAGGCGCGGCGTCAGCGTGAATGGAAACGAACAGGTCAGCCCCCTTGGCACGGGCGATCTCGGTGCGCTTACGCAGCGGAATGAAGTAGTCGCCGGTGCGGGTCAGTTCGGCACGATAGCCTTTTTCGGCATTGATCTGACGCTGCAATTCCTTGGCGATCGACAACACCACGTTCTTTTCTTTCTGGCCCTGGCCACCTGAGGCGCCGGGGTCTTCACCGCCGTGCCCGGCGTCGACCACAACAACGATATCGCGCTTGCCATTAGGCACCGGCGACAGTTTGATTTCAGGTTTGGAGGGAGTGACCGGCACCGCAGGCGTCGCCGGTGCCACTGTTGCGGGTGTGTCAGCAACGGTTGGCGGCGGGTTGGCGTCCGCAGGGTTGTCATAAAGATCGACCACCAGCCGGTTGCCGTACTGCTGGTTCGGGGCCAGGGTAAAGCTCTTCGGGGTCACGGCCTTTTTCAGGTCGATGACCACCCGCAGATCATCCGGCGTACGTTGCGCTGAGCGCATGCTGGTAATCGGTGTGTTGGCAGTCGGGACGTTGAGGGCACCGCCCAGGGTCGCGCCATTGATGTCGATCACCAGACGGTCCGGGGACTGAAGGGTGAAAACGCTGTGCTGAACCGGCCCGGACAGGTCGAAAACCAGTCGAGTGTTATCCGGAGCACGCCATAAGCGGACACTTCGTACCTGTGACGCGGCCAACGCATCGACGGCCAGAGTCGTCAGCAGCAGTCCAATCACAGTAACCAGCGCGCGCATGCGCATACCTAACCCCATATCTATTTGAATTCCAAAGCCAAAGCGGCACACCACTGCTCACCGCGCGAGCTTTTCGGGCTCAAGGTCAACGCTCTACCCCGCGCGTGCGGCCTAATGGTAATGATCAGGTCGGGCTTTGGCAAAAAGCCTGCACCGAGATCGGGCCACTCGATCAGGCAAAGTGCTTTGCCGTCGAAGTAGTCGCGTATGCCGAGGAATTCTAGCTCTTCTGGATCAACAAGTCGGTAAAGATCAAAGTGATACGCGCGATTTCTCCCAATTTCATAAGGTTCTACGAGCGTGAAAGTCGGGCTTTTTACCGCGCCGGTGTGACCCAGACCGCGAATGATTCCTCGCGAAAGCGTGGTCTTGCCAGCGCCCAGATTCCCTTCCAGAAATATAATCCCATTGCTTTCAGTGACTTGGGCAATCCGTGCGCCAAAGTGGGTCATCGACTCTTCACCGATCAGGTGCAGGGTTAGCTCAGACACGGTCGATGTTCCTCCAGAAGCTTGCGGATAACAGGAATCAGATCAGCGGCAGCCATGCCACGCCCGCTGGCGCCACATTTTTCACCGGCCAGCGCGTGCAACCAGACTGCAAGGCAGGCTGCCTCGAACGCAGGCATCTGTTGCGCAAGCAGTGCGCCAATCACGCCGGACAGCACGTCACCCAAGCCGCCGGTTGCCATGGCCGGATGGCCGTGATCGGCAAGTGCAAGTTGGCCTGCAGGGCTGGCGATCAGGCTGCCGCTGCCTTTGAGTACACAAACAGCGTTGAATTTTTTGGCCAATGCGCGAGCCGCCGCCGGGCGGTCGGCCTGGACTTCTTGGGTGCTGATGTCCAGCAAGCGCGCCGCCTCACCGGGATGCGGAGTGATCACGCAATCCCTGGGCAACTGCACGAAACCCGCCGCGAGTTGATTCAGCGCGTCGGCGTCCCAAACCTGCGCGCGCTCGGCATTGGCGGCGGCCGACAACAGGCTACGCCCCCAACTGTGCTGCCCCATACCAGGCCCGACGACCAGCACGGTGGCGGGCTCGATCAGCGCCATCAACTGGTTGGCCGAACTCACCCCGGCGGTCATGACTTCCGGAAAACGGGTCAGCGCTGCACTGACATGTTCGGGACGGGTGGCCAGCGTGACCATGCCCGCGCCACTGCGTAGCGTACTTTCAGTGGACAGCAAGGCAGCGCCACCAAAGCCGAGGTCGCCGCCAATGACCAGAACTCGGCCAAACATGCCCTTGTGAGCGGTGCGCGGACGCGGATTGAGCGTCGGCAGATTAGATGCATCCAGACGTGTAACGCTGACCGGCGTTTGTTCGACAAGCACGCGATCAGCTTGCAGATCGTCGAAAACCAGCTCACCGACCAGATCCGCCGCATCACCGGTAAACAGCCCGACTTTAAGGCCGATGAAGGTTACCGTCAGCTCGGCGCGAACAGCCACCCCCAGAGTGTGTCCGGTATCGGCGCAAAGCCCTGAGGGAATGTCGACCGCCACGACCGGCAGGCCGCTGTCGTTGATCAACTCGATGACATGGGCATAAGGCGGAAGGACTTCGTCTTTGAGCCCTGTGCCCAATAAGGCATCGACGATGATTCCGCTCAGTGTTTGCTGATGCCAGTCCTGAACGTCGACCTGTTCGCTCAGGGCTTCTTTATAAGCGGCTTCTGCGTCACCGGTCAGTACAGCGCAGCAGCCTACCGCCAGCACCGTTACTTTCCAGCCTGCGCGCTTGGCCAACACTGCAATCAGATAGCCGTCTGCAGCGTTATTACCGTGTCCGGCGAGCACTGTCAGCTCCTGTCCGTCTGGCCAGCGGCGGCGTATGGCCCGCCAAGCGGCATGGGCAGCGCGCTGCATCAACTCGATGCCCGGCGTGCCCGCGGCGATGAGGCGTGCATCAAGGTCGCGCACGTGGGCGGCGCTATACAGTGCGTCGGGAAATGGGGGTTTGCTATGCAACATGCGTCTTTAGGCTCCGATGTCTGGCAGAATTATACGCACCTGTGCCCCGGTGTCCTCCTTGCATGTCCGCGATTACTGTCGACCCATCAACCGATTCATCAGCAAACCTGACGCCACTGACGGCTGCTGGGTTGACCGAGCTTGCCTTGGCAATCAAGGACTGGGGGCGTGAACTCGGTTTTCAGCAGGTCGGCATCTCAGGGCTGGATCTGGCGGAACATGAGCAGCATCTGGAGCGCTGGCTCGAAGCCGGGTACCACGGCGAGATGGACTATATGGCAGCGCATGGCAGCAAACGTTCGCATCCGCACGAACTGGTGCCGGGTACGCTGCGGGTTGTCTCATTGCGCATGGACTATCTGCCGGGTGATACCCAGATGGCACAGCTGCTCGCACAACCCGAAAAGGCCTACGTGTCGCGCTATGCGTTGGGCCGCGATTATCACAAGCTGATTCGCAAGCGCGTCCAGCAACTGGCCGAGCGGATTCAGCAGGCTATCGGCCCGTTCGGCTTTCGCGCTTTCGTCGACAGCGCACCGGTGCTGGAAAAGGCCATCGCCGAGAAAGCCGGGCTGGGCTGGATTGGCAAGAACACCCTGGTGCTCAATCGCAAGGCGGGCAGTTATTTCTTTTTAAGCGAGCTGTTCGTCGATCTGCCGCTGCCGGTGGATCCGCCCCATGCCACTGAACATTGCGGTCGTTGCAGCGCCTGCCTGGAGGTATGCCCGACCAATGCCTTCGTCGGCCCTTATGTACTGGACGCGCGCCGCTGCATCTCCTACCTGACCATCGAATTGAAAACGTCGATCCCTGAAGAGCTGCGCTCACTGATCGGCAACCGGGTATTCGGCTGCGACGATTGCCAGATCGTCTGCCCTTGGAACCGTTTCGCGCGACCGACCGATCAAAACGACTTCAAGCCGCGTCACGGCCTGGATAACGCTGAGTTGACGACGTTATTTTTGTGGGATGAAACCACTTTCCTCAGTAACACCGAAGGCTCGCCGTTACGTCGCGCGGGGTATGAGCGATGGTTGCGCAACCTGGCCGTGGGATTGGGCAATGCGCCGTCGAGCATTCCGGTGCTTGAGGCCTTGAAAGCACGCCTGGAGGACCCCTCGGAAATGGTGCGTGAGCATGTGGAGTGGGCGTTGCGACAGCATGCGAGCAAGGCAGCCGCCAAGAACCGAGTTCCACTCTGCGGGGAGTGAACAAGCCCCACCCCACAGAAAACCGCATCGGCACCGGCCCTCTGGGCTGCCCCGTGGTTACTTCACACGATGACAGCGCTCAATGCCCATCCTTATAAACGAACTTGGGCATTTCCCAGTGAAACCTGATCGCCAGCAACCTCAGCAGCAACCCGCCAAATAGAGTGATCAGCGTGCCCTGCTCAATTGGCAGCCCAGCGTATTGGCACAGCAGAAAGCACCAGGCAGCCGCGAATGAAACGCTGGCATACAGCTCGCGACGAAAGATCAGGGGGATGTCATTGCAGAAGATGTCTCGCAGAATGCCGCCGAACGTGCCGGTTATTACGCCACTCACCGCCGCCACCATCATGCTCAGGCCCATGTCCAGCGCAGTCGTGCAGCCGATGACGGTGAAGGCGACCAGCCCCAGCGCATCAAGCACCAGAAACAGCGAGCGCAGATGGCGCATCAAGGGTGCGATAAACACAGTCACTAACGCCGCAACGCTGGTGAGAATGAGGTACTCCGGGTGTTTGACCCACGTCAGCGGGTAGTGGCCCAGCAGCACATCACGCACCGAACCGCCACCCAGTGCGGTGATGCAAGCAATCAACACCACGCCGAACCAGTCCATGCCACGACGCCCGGCGGACAGCGCGCCGGTCATGGCCTCAGCGGTAATGGCGATCAGATAGAGCATCAGCAGCATGGTGGCGGTCCCTGCGAGAAAGGAGCGCAGTCTAACCAGTCAGCCAGAGCACCAAAAGAGGGCGTCAGCCGTCAGCGCCTGCCCCTTGCACTCAACCTTTGATGAAATGCTCGCGGTAGAAGCGCAGTTCGGCGATGGACTCGCGGATATCATCCAGCGCCAAGTGGGTACTGCCCTTCTTGAACTTCAGCTCTGGCGACCAGCGCGCAGCCAGTTCCTTGAGTGTGGAAACGTCGAGGTTGCGATAATGGAAATAGTTTTCCAGCGTCGGCATACGCTTATATAGGAAGCGGCGATCCTGGCAGATGCTATTGCCGCAGATCGGCGAGCTACGCTCAGGAACCCATTGCTTAATGAACTCCAGAGTCATGGCTTCGGCTTCTTCGCTGGAAATTTTGCTCTCGCGCACACGCTGGGTCAGGCCCGAACCGCCGTGCTGACGGGTGTTCCACTCATCCATGCCGTTGAGCAACTCATCACTCTGGTGCACCGCGATCACCGGCCCCTCGGCGAGCGTGTTCAGCTCACTGTCGGTAATGATGGTCGCCATCTCGATGATGACGTCGTTATCAGGGTCCAGACCGGTCATTTCCAGGTCGATCCAGATCAGATTTTGCTTGTTCTGCATATATCGGCTCCTCAGCTCAGGCGCGCAGTTTAGCGTAGGCCGTCGTGCTAGACTCCCCCGCGTTTCAAACTTAAGCGGCTTTACGCTTCATCAAACGAGACACTGAACACCCATGGCCAAACGCCAACTCAACCGCCGCCAGAACTGGCGCATCGAAAAGATTCAAGGCGAGCGCGCTGCCCGGGCCGCCAAACGTGAATCGCACACCCTGGAAACGCTGGAAGGCGGTGATCTAGGTCCTGAACAGACGGGACTGGTGATTGCGCATTTCGGCGTGCAGGTGGAAGTCGAGGCGCAGGAAGGCGAGCTGAACGGCCAGGTATTCCGCTGCCATTTGCGCGCCAACTTGCCCGCGCTGGTGACAGGCGACAGAGTCGTCTGGCGGGCCGGCAACCAGGGCATTGGTGTAATCGTCGCGCAATTGCCACGCAACACCGAGCTTTGCCGACCGGATACCCGTGGTCAGCTCAAGCCGGTAGCGGCCAACGTCGACATGATCGTTATTGTCTTCGCCCCGGCCCCCGAGCCTCACGCCAACCTGATTGACCGTTATCTGGTGGCAGCCGAGCACGCCGGGATTCGCCCTCTATTGCTGCTGAACAAGTTCGACCTCATCGACGAGCACAATGCCCCTGCGCTCAATGCGCTGCTGGGGGTCTACCGGACACTGGGCTATCCGGTGCTGGAAGTTTCCGCGCATCACGGCGACGGCATGCAGCAACTGCAGGACTTGCTCGACAGCCACATCAGCGTGTTCGTCGGGCAGTCGGGTGTGGGCAAGTCGTCGCTGGTCAATAGCTTGCTGCCGGAAGTCGGCACGCGGGTCGGACCGCTGTCGGAGTATTCCGGGCAAGGTACACATACCACGACCACCGCCCGCCTGTTCCACTTCCCCCGTGGCGGCGACCTGATCGACTCCCCCGGCATCCGCGAATTCGGCTTGGGCCACGTGAGCCGCGCCGACGTGGAAGCGGGCTTCATCGAGTTCAACGACCTGCTTGGCCGCTGCCGTTTCCGTGACTGCAAACACGACCGCGAACCCGGCTGTGCATTGCTCTTGGCCCTGGAAGATGGCCGGGTGCAGCAGCAACGCATGAACAGCTACCGCTCGATCATCGCGAGCTTGCCTGAAAGCAGTCATTAACGCTGAAGACTACGCAGCAGCCCGGCTGCCGAAAAGCACAAACAAAAACGCCGCGATCATCGCGACGTTTTTGCCAGAACCGTTGTTCAGTTTTTTGTCTCCTCGATCTTCAATTGCCCTTGATCGAAGATGTTCAGCTTCTGCCGAATCTCGGGGGGTTGCGCGTAAACCCGAGAGTCGACGACCGGGGCGGCTGTTGACGCGCCCGGCTTGCCTTGCGGTGCAACCGGTGAGATGGGCGCTGTCGCCGGTGCGGGTATGGGCGCAGGGACGGATGCAGGGGGTGTCGCAGGCGCCGGAGCAGGCGCAGCATCCGGTTTCGGCGCCTCACCCGAGTTCTGCGCATCCTCGATACGGGCCTGTGCCTTCTTGGTCAGGACGACGATATCAATGCGGCGGTTGATCGAGCTGGTCGGATTTTCCTTGTCGTACAGCGAAGACGACGCATAACCCACCACGCGCGCGACCTGCGGATCCGGATAACCGCCGGCAATCATGGTACGGCGAGCGGCATTGGCGCGGTTGGCAGAAAGCTCCCAGTTACCGAAACCGTTGTTGCCCACATAAGGCGTAGCGTCAGTGTGACCACTGATGCTGACCTTGTTCGGGACCGCTTTGATGGTGTCAGCCATCGCCAACAGGATGTCTTCGAAATAGGGTTTCAACCGGGCGCTGCCGATGTCGAACATGGGCCGGTTTTCAGCGTCGGTGATCTGAATACGCAGGCCGTCCTGGGTGATCTCGAAGAGGATCTGATCCTTGAACTTTGCCAGCTGCGGGTTCTCGTTGACCTTGGTCTGCAACTCTTGCAACAACATTTCCAGGCGGTCCTGCTCGACCTGCTCGGCCGCTGAATCCTCTTGATCGGCATCCACCGGCACCTTGTCCGGCGCAGGTGTGGACTTCACTTCCGGGTTGAGCGTCTGGTCCGGGGACATCTCGGGCGAACCGCCCAAGTCGATGACATAGGGTGAGCCGCTGTCGGAAAAACCGACCGGATCCTTGAAATAGCCAGCAATGGCGAGCAATTGCTCGGGGGTGGCCGATGACATCAGCCACAGCACCAGGAAAAACGCCATCATCGCCGTCGCGAAGTCGGCGAAGGCGATTTTCCAGGCACCGCCATGATGTCCTCCACCGAAGCGCTTTACGCGCTTGATGATGATTGGCTGATTGTTTTCCATGGATCAGCGACCGCGAACGGCTTGTTCCAGCTCACTGAAGCTGGGGCGGTGCGCCGGGTAGAGAACCTTGCGACCGAACTCCACTGCCAGTGAAGGTGGCACACCTGAGGCCGACGCTACCAGCGAGGCCTTGATCGCTTCGTACACGTTCATTTCTTCCTTGGCGTCATGGGCCAGGGACGTGGCCAACGGGCCGAAGAAACCATAGGCCGCGAGAATACCGAAGAAGGTACCCACGAGCGCCGCACCTACGTGCATGCCGATCGCCGCCTTGTCACCGGAACCGAGGGAGGCCATGGTCACCACGATACCCAGTACCGCCGCGACGATACCGAAGCCGGGCATGGCGTCCGCTACGCCCGTCACCGCGTGAGAGGGATGCTCCAGCTCTTCCTTCATGCTCAACAACTCCATGTCGAACAGGCCTTCCAGTTCATGGGGAGCCATGTTGCCGGACGACATGATGCGCAGGTAGTCACACACGAAGGCAATCATCTTGGTGTCTTTCAGAATGCCCGGGTATTTGGTGAATATCGGGCTGTTCTCAGGCTCTTCGATATCGCCCTCGATCGCCATCATGCCTTCACGACGGCTCTTGTTGAGGATTTCGTAGACCAGCCCCAGCACTTCAAGATAAAAGCCGTGGGTGAAGCGTGAGCTGAACATCTTCAAGGACTTCTTGACGACGAGCATGGTCATGTAGCCAGGGTTGGCCTGGAGGAATGCACCGAGCGCGGCTCCGCCGATGATCATTACCTCGAAAGGCTGGATCAACGCTCCGATCTGACCATGAGAAAGTACGTAACCGCCGAGGACGCTCGCGAGAACGACGATGATGCCGATAATTTTTGCCATAGATAAAAAATACTTACTGAGTCGGGTTCATGGTCATTGTGCGAGAAGCGTTCAAAACTCTTGTTCTACATATCGGCACCAGTGCGCCAGACTATAGTCAAAATCAAGCGAAAAACCTGTCTGGCGTCTGCTCGGGCACATCAGCGCAAAAGCTAGCATGATGCCAGCATTGGACGTCGATCAAAACCTTCCAGCCGTATGGGTCTTGTGAATGTATTCAGCTAAAGCCTCATCGCTCCCCGTTCCACGGGCACTCGATACCTGGATCAAGCAGTTGGACAGCCTTGCCCTGCCCGTCCCCGCTGTGGCTCACGCCAAGGTGCACGCTGCGCTGGATGACAGTCGAATATCGTTGCGCGAAATTGCCGACCTGATGCAGGACAGCCCGGCGCTGGTGCTCAGCGTGCTGCGCGAAGCCAACCTGCACAGTGGCGGACTGGCCGAGCCGGCCGAAAGTCTGGAGGTTGCGCTGAACCGGCTGGGCCTGGCGCGCACCGGAATCCTGCTGAGGCGTTTGCCAAGCGTCGAGTTGCAGAGCATCCCGGTGGCGCTGCGTCAGTTGCAACTGATCAGCCAACATGCGGCGCAGCAGGCTCATGGCCTGTTCGCCAACCAATTGGGCCGGCTGTGGCAGGACATTCATCTGGGCAGCCTGCTGTTTCTCGCGCCCCTTTGGCCAATGGCGTTGGCTCACCCCAAGCTGCTGGAAGAGTGGGAGCTGCGAGTTATCCACAAGGGCGAGTCGGCCAAAGTCGTCGAAAAGTCCCTGTTCGGCGTGCGCCTGTTGCGGCTGTGTCAGGCGCTGGCACAGCATTGGCAACTGCCCATCTGGGTCACTCAGGGTTATACCTTGTTGATCGCTGAGCAGCGAAACCTGGTCAAGGTCCTGCGCATTGCTCATGAGAACGACGACCCGCACAAGCAACAACAGCAACTGGACGACGATCTACCCCTGCGTCGCTGGTTCAACCAGCCAGCCAACACGATTCTGCTCGCCAACGGCCTGGCACTTTCGGCGCAGCAAGGCTGGAATACCCCGCACAACTTGCGCTGGCAGCTGCTGACCAGCCTTTATCTGCAACAGCCACTGGATGACCTGCAGCGACAGGTTCACCAGAGTGCGGCCACCAGTGCCCGGCAACACGCGTCGCCCGGCGTCTGGCACCCGGCCGAAGCGTTGCTCTGGCCTTGGGATGCCCGACGCGTGCCAGACGGTTTGCTGCCTGCGCCGCCGCCTTCGGCCGAAGCGCTCCATGCCTGGCGCAAGCACTGTAGCGACCTGCTTGCCGAGCCGAGCATTTTCACCAACGCGATGCATTTGACCACCTGTGCACGCGAGGCCCTGCTGGCTTCAGGCATGCAGCGGGTGGTGATCCTGATGATTGATCGCAAGGCCGACTGCCTTCGCGTTCATCAGACCGCAGGCGTGGACAAGGCTGCCGCCTCTCTGTTGGTTCCCTACAAAGAAAGTACCGTGTTGCAGCGCTTGCTGGCACAAGCCACACAGCTGCGTCTGACCGCCAGCAACAACGCGCAGTTTTCTGCCTTGCTACCGTCGCAACTGCGAAGCCTGTTCTCGGGGGAAAACCTGGTGATCCGCTCGCTGGCCTGCAACGGCAGGGTGCTGATGGTGGTTGTGGCTGATCAAGGCGGCGGCCCGCTATCGGAAGTCACCGTGCAGGCATTCGGGAAAACCGGGCAGTGCATAGAGAGAGCGCTGACCACCTTTAGCCATCGCAATGGTTGAAGGCTGAGCTACAATTCGTCTTTTTCACGATCCGGGGACCGTACATGTCTGCCTTCTCAAGCTTGCCGCTGGTGATCGAACCCGCCGATTTGCAGGCTCGCCTTGGTGCTTCAGAGCTTGTTCTGGTCGACCTGACCAGTGCCGCCCGCTATGAGGCCGGCCATATCCCGGGCGCTCGCTTCCTCGATCCCAAGCGCACGCAACTGGGCCAGGCACCGGCTCCCGGTCTGCTGCCTCCCCAGGCGCAGCTCGAAGCGCTGTTCGGTGAGCTGGGTCATAACCCGGATGCGGTGTATGTGGTCTATGACGACGAAGGCGGCGGCTGGGCCGGTCGCTTTATCTGGCTGCTGGACGTCATCGGCCATTCGAAATACCACTATCTGGACGGCGGCCTGCTGTCTTGGCAGGCCGAGGGCCTGCCGTTGTCCACGCAAGTGCCCGCCCCTGCCGGCGGCCCTGTTCCAGTCACCGTGCATGACCAGCCCACAGCCACTCTTGAATACCTGCAAAGCCGACTGGGCGCCGCCGACCTTGCGATCTGGGATGCACGTGGGCCGAGCGAGTACACGGGCGAGAAAGTCGTGGCAGCCAAAGGGGGTCATATCCCTGGCGCTGTGAACTTCGAATGGACGGCGGGGATGGATCAGGCGCGCAACTTGCGCATTCGTACAGACATGCCGCACATTCTGGAAAGCCTGGGAATCACACCCGATAAGGAAATCATTACCCACTGCCAGACCCACCATCGCTCCGGTTTTACCTATCTGGTTGCCAAGGCGCTGGGGTACCCGCGAGTCAAAGGCTATGCAGGGTCTTGGGGGGAATGGGGCAATCACGCGGATACCCCGGTCGAGAAATAACCGGACAGCTGTGCGTCCCCGATCAATCTCTGCTATCGAACAGCCCTTTTAAAACGCTTTAGGAACCTTGATGAAACAGCGTCTGTTTATTGTTTTCCAATACCTGCTTCCCCACCACCTGCTATCGCGTCTGGCTGGCTGCGTTGCCGAATGCCGGGTGCGCTGGTTCAAAAATGCGTTCACCCAATGGTTTGTGCGGCGCTATCAAGTGGACATGTCCCAGGCGCTGGTCGAAGACGAGACGGCGTACCCCCACTTCAACGACTTCTTCACTCGCGCCCTGAAACCTGGCGCCCGGCCGCTGGATGAGACCCCTGGCGCCATTCTTTGCCCTGCAGACGGGGCAGTGAGCCAGTTGGGGCCCATCGAACATGGCCGTATCTTCCAGGCCAAGGGCCATAGCTACAGTGCGCTGGAGCTGCTGGGGGGCGACGCTCGCCTGTCTGCGCCGTTCATGGGTGGCGAGTTCGCTACTATTTATCTGTCGCCAAAGGACTACCATCGGGTTCACATGCCGCTGGCGGGCACCTTGCGCGAGATGATCTACGTGCCGGGTCGCCTGTTTTCTGTCAATCAGGTCACCGCAGAAAACGTGCCCGAACTGTTCGCCCGCAATGAGCGCGTCGTCTGCCTGTTTGACACCGAGCGCGGGCCGATGGCGGTGGTGCTGGTGGGTGCAATGATCGTTGCGTCGATTGAAACCGTCTGGGCGGGTCTGGTGACGCCACCCAAGCGCGAGCTGAAGACCTTCCGTTACGACGAGGCCGCCCGCGCGCCCACTCATCTGGAAAAAGGCGCCGAACTGGGCCGTTTCAAACTCGGGTCGACGGCCGTCGTGCTGTTCGGGCCGAATCAGGTGCGCTGGGCCGAACAACTGGCCGCCGGTTCGCCGACACGAATGGGCCAACTGTTGGCAACGCCATCTCAGGCATAACACGCTCTGAGATGTTTTTGGCGGCTGCGCAGCAAACTATACGGCCCTGCCACGGGCCGTATAGTTTCGTATGGCCTGCTGTGGAGTGTCACTTTGCAGTGGAGACTGGCCTGCTGCTGCAATGCTGCTAGAGTTAGCCGTCAGCCCCGTAGCAATCTTCGCCTTTAATTGACGTGAACCTGCCCGATCAATTCGGTATCAGGCCGCTGCATCGCAGTTTCTCTGAGCCATCCAGGCCGTTTGTAGTTGGAGTTTGCCTGTCACATGAGTAAGTTAAGTCTCCCTCTGTTGTTGCGCGCGCCTGTGCCGACGCAGCCGAGCCTGTCGTTCTGTGACGCGACGCCCAAAGACATGAAGCGCTGGATCTCTACCCTGCCCAAAGCCAACCTCGGCGAGATGGCGCGTCAGCTGTATCAGGGCCTGGGCGAACTCAACCAGTTGCTGACCACCAGTGAAAACCGTCTGCAACTGCTGGAGCTGCTGCGCCCGGAAGTGTTTTTCGTGTGCAAACACCTTGAGCGCCACTTCCTTAATCAGTCAGTGGTTCTCGAAGAGCGCCCGCGCAAGGTCGCCAACCTGTGTCAGGCGCTGCAGAATCATCTGGCGATTGGCTACAAGCAAATCATCGCGCGTATTGCCCCCAAACTCACCCGGGATCGCACCACGCTGCTGACCACCGCACTGGAACGTGCCTTGCACTGTCTGAATGGCCCGCTGATCCGGGCCTACCAGCTTTACTGTCCGGTACAGGAGGGCTTGTGGCTAGAGCTGCACCAGATCTATCAAATCGCCCGACTGAACCTGCTTCACGCTGTCCCGGTAGCCGATAATCAGGCCCACCACACGCGCACACTGACCGTTGAGCAGACGTATATCGTGGCGTTGCTGATGGGCTGCTCACGCTGCAACCAGATGCGTCAGCACAATATCGGCAAGCTGGCCGATGCGCTGCACGCCTGGAGTCCGATGGTCACGCTGCAACAGCCCGCAGATGATGCCAGCCTTTATGCCGCAGCCTATGCCTCTGACACTGCGCCACGCTATACCTCGCTGTACAGCGAAGATCAGCATGCTCATTTATTGGGTATAAATTCGCGCCCTCTGTCGGCGGCCCTGCAACGCTACATTGAAATGCCGGTCGAGCAGCGTCCGCAGTCCTACCTGGACGTGCCGCAGGGTCTGTCAATTGATGTGTTGCAGCACCTGGCGGCGGCGTGGGGCGACGTGTCGGAGCGCGCCTTTCAACGCACCACAGGTCAGGGCACGCTGACGGTTTGCGTGGGTATGAGTGCCCTTCACTACTTCGTGGGAGGCCAGAAAAGCTTCAGCGATTTGTTGCTGGTGCCTGACACCGCCGTCAGCAAAATCGCTCAATACACCTTGCAGCCCCTTGAGCCCGCCCGCCATGATCCGTGGTCGCAAGCGATGGACGTTCAACGTGAAGGCACTTCGACTACCCTGCTGCCATTCGAAGAGATCGAATACCAGCGTGAAGAGTCCGAGGGCGGTGTTTCGGCGATGGATGCCCAGAAGAGCTTTGCGACTCACTGCCTCAACATCATCAACCACAGCCCGGGCGGTTACTGCCTTGCCTGGCCAAAAGAGGTTCCCGACCAATTGCAGGCCGGGGAGATGATCGGCATTCAGGACCCAGGGTACGGCTGGAGTATCGCGGTGGTGCGCTGGGTGCGTCAGGTGCGCAACGGCGGTACACAGATGGGGGTCGAACTGGTTGCACCGTTCGGTCAGGCCTGCGGCATGCAGTTATTGCGGTCCGAGCAGAGCAGCCAATACCTGCGCGCGCTGCTGCTGCCCGAAGTGCGTGCCATCGACGTCCCCGCCACCGTGATTGCGCCACGACTGCCGTTCGAAGACGGGAGCAAGGTAATGATCAACAGCAGCGGCGAAGAGCGCCGTGCCACGCTGAGCAATCGTCGGGCGACGACCGGCAGCTACAACCAGTTCGAATACCAGATTCTCGAGGGACCGAAGAAAGCCGCGCCGGACCCGGGGGAGCAGGAATTCGATTCGTTGTGGACAGTGTTGTAGGTGCCCACCTCTTGCTGGCTGACAACCCCGAAGGAGTGAGTTTGCCCTTGAAGGTGGGCTCATACACACCAGCCATGAGCGGGTGTGATGCCCCTTCGTAAGCAAGCTCACTCCCCCGGAAGTTGGGTGCTGGGCTATCAGGCGCTCTAAATGCTGCGCCCTTCCCGATCCCGGAACCCCAGCAGATACAGGACACCGTCCAGTCCCAGCGTCGAGATCGCCTGCTTGGCCGATTGCTTGACCAGCGGCTTGGCGCGGAACGCAACACCCAGACCGGCGATGGCCAACATCGGCAGATCGTTAGCGCCATCGCCGACCGCAATGGTCTGCTCCAGGCTCAAGCCTTCCTTGATTGCCAGCTCACGCAACAAGTCTGCCTTGCGCTGGGCATCGATGATCGGCTCGATGGCGTTGCCGGTGCATTTGCCATCCACCACTTCCAGTTCGTTGGCGTAGATGTAATCAATGCCCAGCCTGGCCTGCAGCTGACGGGCGAAATAGGTGAAGCCGCCCGAGAGGATCGCGGTTTTGTAGCCCAGACGCTTGAGTTCGGCGAACAGGGTTTCAGCACCTTCGGTCAGACGTAACGAAGCGCCGATTTCATCCAGCACCTTGATGTCCAGGCCTTTGAGCAGCGCCAGCCGCTCCTTGAAGCTGGCGCGAAAGTCCAGCTCGCCACGCATGGCACGCTCGGTGATTTGTGAAACGCGCTCACCTACACCGTGAGCTTTGGCCAACTCGTCGATGACTTCGGCCTCAATCAGCGTCGAATCCATGTCGAACACAGCCAGACGCCGGTTACGTCGAAACAGTGAATCCTGCTGAAACGCGATGTCGACGTTCAACTCCTGCGCCACATGCAGAAACTCGGCTTGCATCTGCTGCTGATCGGCCGGCTCGCCGCGCACGGAAAACTCGATACAGCCTTTGCCCTTGTCGGTAGGCGTATCCAGTGGCATGCGTCCAGACAAACGATCGATGCGATCAATGTTCAAGCCATATCTGGCGGTGATCGAACTGACGGTTTGCAGCTGTTCGGCGGTCACCTTGCGAGTCAGCAGGGTCACGATATGCCGCGCCTTGCCCTGACCGTCGACCCAATGCTGATAGTCGGCTTCGGAAACAGGGGTGAAACGCACTTGCTGGTCCAGTTCGTCAGCCTTGGACTGAACGCTCTTGAGCACCGCAGCCGCGGATTCGGTATCAGGAATTTCGACCAGAATGCCGAACGACAGGGCGTCGTGGATCACCGCCTGACCAACATCCAGAATATTTACGTCACCTTGTGCCAGCACGCCTGTAATGGCCGCAGTAAGGCCCGGACGGTCAAGGCCGGTGATGTTTATCAGGACAATTTCGCGCAAGGCGCACCCCCGCAGTGGAAAAAAATCGCATTCTACTCACTTTCAGTGACAGCCGGGCACAGTGAGCGCTTTGCCGCATCTGGGTCGCTCGCTATACTGCGCCCCAACTTCACCAAGAGAGCCGTGCTCAGTGAACCGGCCCACGCCAGTAAAAACCGATAATTTCTTCTTGCTGATCTTCCGGGCACTGCGTCATCGACGTGTTCCGATTGCTTTGCGCATCGCCAGCCACAACGTGATCCTCGTCGCGCTGGCGCTGGTGATTTATGCCTGCGTGATGGGTTTGCAGTTCAAGCAAGCCATGCACGAGCAGGCGGACGCATTGGGGCAGGCCCTGACCACGCAAACCGCTACCTCCGCCACAGAGCTGCTGGTGTCGAACGACATCCTCAGTCTCAACGTGCTGCTGGGCAATCTGGTGAAAAACCCGCTGGTGGCCCATGCGGCGATCTACAGCGTGGACAATCGCATTCTTGCCGAAGCAGGCCAGCGGCCGAAAAACGGGCTATTGGGCGAAGCTGAAGGCTTGTATGAAATCAAAGTGACCTTTCAGGATGTGGTCGCTGGCACATTGCGTATCAGCCTGGACATGTCACAGTTTCAGCAACCGTTGACCATCAGCCTGCAAAGCATGGGCATTCTGGCCGGCATCCTGTTGGCACTGGCGCTGGCATTGAGCCTGCGCCTGGGGCGGCACATCTCCACGCCGATGCTGCAACTGCGCATGTGGCTGCGTTACATCGACCCCTATACCCCGGCCACTGACCGCCAGGATGAAATCGGTGACCTGGCGCGTCAGTTGAAGGCCTCCTATGCGCCACCGGAGCCGCAACCTGTGCCCGAACCGGAGCACGTCGAGGACGACGAAGACACCTCGCCCGAGTTCGATGCCAGCGAATTGAATGATCCCGAGTTCGATGAAGCGCCGAAACCGCGTGCCACGGCGATCCCGGCCCGTCGCATTGTCGCCGAAGAGGATGAAGACGACGAAGAAGATCCATTCGCCGATCTTCGTGACCACTCACCGGCAGCGCAGCAGCCTGCACCACGCCCCGTGCTGCCGGTTGCGCCTTCGCAACCGCAATACAGCGCTGTGCTGGCCGTCCAGTTGGGCTCTCAGGAACAACTGCGTCGCTTGCCCCGTACCCGTCTTACCGAGTTACTGGAGCGCTACCGCGACTGCATCGATCAGGCCGCGTCGCTCTACGACAGCGAATTGCATACCTTGAACGATGGCAGCTCGCTGATGGTATTCAGCACACAGGACAGTGGCGACGATTACCTGACCAATGCAATCTGTTGCGGCGAACTGCTGCGCGCGCTCAGCCATGCACTGCAGATCGAAGTCGCTGACAGCGGCATCACTCTGCAACTGCAGCTGGGCTTGACACTGGGCGAAGGGCTGCATGGCATGAACCAGATCGATTTGCTGCTGACTGAAACCGCTCAGGATGCGCTGGCCCTGTCGCAACACAGCCGCAATCTGCTGTTGGTAGAGCGCAAGATCGGCGAAGACCACACCATTCGCCAACGGGCCCGTATTCGTCCGATCGCCAGCCCTGAAGGTGCCAGTTGCGTGGAGCGCTTGATGGAACCGTACCCGTCGATGCTGGAGCGTCAGCTGGCGCGGATGCACGAGGCGCGTAAAGTCTGACAGGATCTACACAAACGGTATGAGCGCCTGCCAAATCGGCACCCACAAAAAAGCCCGCGCGATGCGGGCTTTTTTTGGCGTCCGACCTAGAAGCGGAACACTTCCAGATCAGTACGAATCGGTGAGGCCATCGGAATCTTCGGCTTGTCCTGGTCAGTACGCGTCTTGGCCGGCTGAGCAGCCTTTTTCGGCTGCTCAGCGACCAGGGGCTGGTTGGCTACAGGCTTGACCGCAGCACTCAGTTGCTCGGCCAGGCGTTGCAACAGTATGCCCTGCGCCTTGACTTGAGCCGCCGAGGTGCCGGCATGAGGCTGCTCCAGATGTACCAGCTTGCTGTCACGCACGGTGCCACGACGATCCAGCAGACGCCATTGCGCATCGAGTACCGCTGGCTGGTTCGCCCCCGAATCCAGACGCGTGATCGACAATACTACCTGTACGTCCGGGTTGAAGTTGGCAGCGGCAGGCGCCATGACCACACGCTGACTGTCCAGCTTCCACGCCAACTGACGTAACAGCAGTTGATCGATGTCAGAAGACAGGCTGCCCGCCCAGCGACCATCGGTCGAGGCAGTCAGGCTGCCATCTGGCTGACGCTGCAGAAATGTTTCCCGTTGCAAATAGTCGGCAATGGAAACCGGACCCAGCAAAACAGCAACTCCGGCGCTTTGTTTCGGTTGCCCCGGCTCCCCACTGTCAAGCTGATAGAGCGATTGGGGCTGATGAACGCTGCACCCGGCCAAACCCAGAACGCCGGTCAACAACAGAACAAAAGGAACGCGTAGAAAAGTCATCATTCCGTCCAAGTGGCCAGCATACGGCGGCCACGATGTAAAAGACTCAAGAAAACATGAAGGCACTCAGCCATGCCTGCCCTTCAAGACGTCATATCATCCGTGAATATTAGCAATGACTCCAGCGATTCTGCGTCGATCTTCGTGACAAAACGGAGATCGAGCGCATGATTAACCGCTTATGTAACGTTTTCAACCACTAAGGCATCAACGCGCTGGAAGCCACGCGGCAGCTTGTTGCCCCGACGCCCACGCTCACCTTTATAGTGTTCCAGATCGTCGGGCTTGAGCGACAGCGTGCGCTTGCCGGCCTGCAGCACCAAGATGGCCCCTTCGGGAATGACTGCCAGGTCGGTCACATACTCCTCACGACTGGCTACACGCTCTCCCGGAATACCGATGATCTTGTTGCCCTTGCCTTTACCTAACTGCGGCAAATCACTGACTTTGAAGACCAGCAATCGACCCTCGGTGGTCACGGCGGCCAGCCAGTTCTGTTCGCGATCAGGGACCGGGCGCGGCAGTATCACCTTCGCGCCCGACGGCAGACTTAGGAGCGCCTTGCCCGCCTTGTTCTTGGCCTGCAGGTCCTCACCCTTGACCACGAAGCCATAACCGGCGTCGGAGGCAATGATGTATAGCGCATCGTCATCCGGCAGCAGCACGCATTCGAACGTCGCGGCCGGCGGCGGTGTCAGGCGGCCTGTCAACGGATCGCCCTGCCCCCGCGCGGATGGCAGCGTATGGGCCGCCAGCGAGTAGCTGCGCCCGGTGGAGTCGATGAACACGGCAAACTGGTTGGAGCGCCCCGCCGCCGCCGCCTTGAAGCCGTCGCCAGCTTTGTATGAAAGTCCCGTCGCGTCGATGTCGTGGCCTTTGGCGCAGCGCACCCAGCCTTTTTCCGACAGCACGACGGTCACAGGTTCGGTCGGCATCAGCTCGTTTTCGGAGAGTGCCTTGGCCTCTGCTCGCTCGACGATGGGCGAGCGGCGATCATCGCCATAGGTCTGTGCATCGGCGATCAATTCAGTGCGCACAAGCTTGCGCAGCTTGGTTTCGCTGCCCAACAGGGCCTGGAGTTTGGCTTGTTCCTTGAGCAGCTCGTCCTGCTCGCCGCGCAGCTTCATCTCTTCCAGGCGCGCCAATTGACGCAGACGGGTGTCGAGGATGTAGTCGGCCTGGATTTCGGACAGCTGAAAACGCGCGATAAGCTCGGCTTTCGGGTGCTCGGCGGTGCGGATGATATGGATCACTTCGTCCAGGTTCAGGTATGCAGTGAGCAAACCTTCCAACAGGTGCAGGCGCCGTTCGACCTTGTCCAGACGGAACTGCAGGCGACGACGCACCGTAGTGATGCGGAACTGTAGCCATTCAGACAGCAGCGCCTTGAGGTTCTTCAGCTGCGGCTTGCCATCCAGACCGATGATGTTGATGTTTACCCGGTAGCTGGACTCAAGCTCGGTGGTCGCGAACAGATGCTGCATCAGCTCTTCGGGATCGACGCGGTTGGAACGCGGGATGATGACGATCCGGCAGGGGTGCTCGTGGTCGGACTCGTCACGCAGGTCGGCGACCATCGGCAGTTTTTTGGCCTGCATCTGCCCTGCTATCTGCTCCAGCACCTTCGCACCGGAGACCTGATGCGGCAGCGCGGTCACAACAATGTCGCCATCTTCGACGCGATACACCGCCCGCATGCGTACCGAACCACGACCGGTTTCGTAGATTTTCAGCAGATCGGCGCGAGGCGTGATGATTTCTGCTTCGGTCGGATAATCCGGCCCCTGTACGTGTTCGCACAGCTGCTCGATGGTGGCCTTGGGCTCATCAAGCAGCCGGACACAGGCCGAGGCCACTTCCCGCAAGTTGTGCGGTGGGACATCGGTGGCCATGCCTACGGCGATACCGGTGGTGCCATTGAGCAGGATGTTCGGCAAACGCGCAGGCAAGACTGCCGGCTCGTCCAGCGTGCCGTCGAAGTTCGGCACCCAGTCCGCAGTGCCCTGGCCCAACTCGGTGAGCAGCACTTCCGAATAGCGCGACAGCCGCGCTTCGGTGTAACGCATGGCAGCGAATGACTTGGGGTCATCCGGCGCACCCCAGTTTCCTTGCCCGTCGACCAGCGTGTAGCGATAGCTGAAAGGCTGTGCCATCAACACCATGGCTTCGTAACAGGCCGAGTCGCCATGGGGGTGAAATTTACCGAGCACGTCACCAACGGTACGCGCCGATTTCTTGTGCTTGGCATCGGCATCCAGACCTAACTCGCTCATGGCGTAGATAATGCGCCGCTGCACAGGCTTCAGGCCGTCGCCGATATGCGGCAAGGCACGGTCCATGATCACGTACATGGAGTAGTTCAGATAGGCCTGTTCGGTGAAGTCAGCCAGTGACCGGCGTTCTACGCCGTCAAGGCTGAGGTCAAGGGAGTCGCTCATGCGGGCCTCATCATTTTGTCGTCTGACGCAGCAGCAATGTACCGCCGCGCTGTGTGAATTCGAGTTGTTTGATGGCGCTCATACCCAGCAGCACCTGATCGCCATCCAGACCGGGCACCACCAGAGCACGCACCTTGTTCAGGACGATATCGCCGATCTGCAGGCGTTCCAACGTAGTGCGGAACGCATCGGTGCGGCCATTGGCCGTACTCACCTGAACCGCGTCGCCGCGCTCCAGACTCAACGCGTGTGCCACCTCTCCGGGGATCGCGACATCGGTCGCGCCGGTGTCGAGCATGAACTGAACCGGGCGTGCGTTGATCCGCCCCGTCATGACGAAATGCCCTTGGCGATTGCTCAACAGTTGCACTTCGACATAGCCGTCACCGTGTTCGGAGACAACGTTGCTGTTCGGATTTTCCTGACGCTGTTCCCATCCACTGAAAAACCGCGTTGCCAAAAACAGCGCGGCGGCCCAGGCAATGATCAGCATCAGCCGCCCGGCGCGCTTACCGGGGATTGCCTGGGTCAAGGCTTGCCGCCCCAACCACCCTCGGGCGCCGCAAAGCGCCAGACGATGGGGCGTTTTTCACCGTCAGCGCGCGCACCGAAGTTGTTGTCGATGCCGACCCATGCCCCCGTGTCATCCACGACCAGCGCTTCGGTCAGGCCGTATTTCTGATCGTAGAGCCGGTTCGGCAGCAACGCCTCTTTGGCGAACGACCAGCAGGCCTCTAGCTGCCCGGTTTCCAGCGTGCGACGGCAGATGCGATACGCCGCCCGCTCAAGGGTGTACAACTTGCCCTTGTACAACGAGACGTCGGAAAAATCCTTGGCGACGGATTTGCCACCCAGTTGCGGCGGCAGAATGTCATTGCCGGACTCGGCCCGCAAAATACAACTCGCGCCACAGGTCCAGCCGTCCTTGTTCAACTTTGCGGTCAGCAGGCCGCGTTTCTCGCGCTCGGCCGCCAGCCATAGCTGATCGCCCGCAGGGCTGATGGCAATGCCTTCGAAAATCGCATTGAAGTGTTGCAGCATGCCCGCCGACTGCCCTTGCTGAACCAGTTGCTTGGGCAGTGGCAACCAGCTCGGCGCGCCGTCGACCGGCACTTTCAATACCGTAGCGAAGCCTTCGCTGACCAGGTAACGGTTACCGGCGGCATCACAGGTGACGCCCTCGAAATCCAGATCGCCACCACGAATCAGCGACGCAGCCTGGGCCATGCCACGCAATGTCGATGACAGCCCACTGTCGGGAATCGGTGGTATTTCGAGTTTCAGCGCACGGGCTTTCCATACCGTCGCCGAGGTATCGAGGCTGTACAGCAGCGTGTCATCGCGATCGGAAACCGTCCACAGCACACCGTTGCACGAAGCCAGACCGGACAGATTGCCGCCGACCATGTCGTCGACCGCATGCTCGGACAGCAACTTGAGTTCGGGCAGGGGCTTTTGTGCAAGCGGCTGCGCGGCGAATGCAGGCGTGGCGATCAGCAAAAAGGCCGCCAGCCAGCCTCGGATCAAACCAGCACCTCGGCAAGGTTGCCCTTGGATTCAAGCCACGTCTTGCGGTCGCCTGCGCGTTTCTTGGCCAGCAGCATGTCCATGATCTCCGATGTGGCTTCGAAATCGTCCAGGGTCAGTTGCACCAGACGCCGAGTGTTCGGGTCCATGGTGGTTTCACGCAACTGCGGCGGGTTCATTTCACCCAGTCCCTTGAAGCGGGTGACCTGCGGCTTGCCGCGTTTCTTCTCGGCCACCAGACGGTCGAGAATGCCATCGCGCTCGGCTTCGTCCAGGGCATAGTAGATGTCTTTGCCCAGATCGATTCGGTACAGCGGCGGCATCGCGACGTAAACGTGACCGGCGTCCACCAGCGGGCGGAAATGCTGGACGAACAAGGCACAGAGCAATGTGGCAATGTGCAGCCCGTCAGAGTCGGCGTCGGCAAGGATGCAGATCTTGCCGTAGCGCAGCTGGCTCATGTCCGCCGCGCCGGGGTCGACACCGATGGCGACCGCGATATTGTGGACTTCCTGGCTGGCAAGCACTTCGCCGCCATCGACTTCCCAAGTGTTCAGGATCTTGCCGCGCAATGGCAGGATGGCCTGGAACTCCTTGTCGCGCGCCTGTTTCGCCGAGCCACCCGCTGAATCGCCCTCGACCAGAAAAAGCTCGGAGCGCATCGGATCCTGCCCGGCGCAGTCAGCCAGTTTGCCCGGCAGCGCAGGGCCCTGAGTGATGCGCTTGCGCTCGACCTTCTTGCTGGCTTTGAGGCGGCGACCGGCGTTGCTGATCGCCAGTTCGGCCAGTTGCATCCCCATTTCCGGGTGCGCATTGAGCCACAGGCTGAAAGCGTCCTTGACCACACCGGAAACGAACGCCGCTGCCTCGCGGGAGGACAGACGCTCTTTGGTCTGGCCGGAGAACTGCGGCTCCTGCATCTTCATCGAAAGAACGAAGGCAATACGCTCCCAGACATCTTCCGGCGCCAGCTTCACGCCGCGTGGCAGCAGGTTGCGGAACTCACAGAATTCGCGCATTGCGTCGAGCAGGCCCTGACGCAGACCGTTGACGTGCGTGCCGCCCTGGGCGGTCGGTATCAGGTTGACGTAGCTTTCCTGAACGCTGTCGCCGCCCTCGGGCAACCACAACAGCGCCCAATCCACTGCTTCCTTGTTACCGGCAAAGACGCCGCAGAAGGGCTCCTCCGGCAGACGCAGAAAATCATTAACAGAATCCTGCAGATAAGAGCGCAGGCCGTCTTCGTAATGCCACTCGACCTTCTCGCCGCTGCTCTTGTCTTCGAAGCTGACCAACAGCCCCGGACACAGAACGGCCTTGGCCTTGAGCACGTGCTTGAGGCGGCTGACCGAGAATTTGGGGCTGTCGAAGTACTTGGGGTCCGGCGCGAAATACACACTGGTGCCGGTATTGCGCTTGCCCACGGTGCCGACAACCGACAGTTCGGTGGCTTTGAAGCCATCTGCGAAGGTCATCTCGTGCTCGGAGCCATCGCGCTTGACCCGCACCCGCACCTGGGTGGAGAGCGCGTTGACCACGGAAATTCCCACACCGTGCAGACCGCCGGAGAACTGGTAGTTCTTGTTGGAAAACTTGCCGCCCGCGTGCAGCTTGGTAAGGATCAGCTCGACGCCCGACACGCCTTCTTCCGGGTGAATGTCCACCGGCATGCCACGGCCGTCGTCGGCCACTTCCAGCGAATTGTCGGCGTGAAGAATGACCTGCACCGACCTTGCGTGCCCCGCCAGGGCTTCATCGACGCTGTTGTCGATGACTTCCTGGGCGAGGTGGTTTGGCCGTGAGGTATCGGTGTACATGCCCGGTCGCTTGCGGACCGGGTCGAGGCCCGAGAGGACTTCGATGGCGTCTGCGTTATAGGAGCTAGCGCTGGGATTGGCCATAGGGTCTCGTCATCAAGTCGTTCATGAAAGTTCGGAGTGACACTGTTCTACCTGTTTGTTCAGCAAAAACATCGATTCAAGCGCCGGGATCAAAGCGCCGAAAGGTCGATCGCCTGCAAAAGCTCGGGGGCGAATCCGGCAAAACTCAACAGGGTCGGCATTTTTTCCACAAACCCCTGGAAGCTGTGATCGCCGCCCGCTTCAATGCGCAGCGCACAGGCCCGATAAAATGCCTGGGCGCGCCGATAATCCAGCGTTTCGTCACCCGTTTGCAGCCATACCTGAATGCGCTGCGGATCCTGAGGGGCAGGCACTTCAAGCTCTGCCAGCGCATCCACATGGTCGTGCGTCAGCTCCCAGCTTTCGCCGGTGTAAAGGTTGCGTTGGGTGCCCAGAAAACCGTCGAACAGCTGGTGCGGGTTCACTGCCGGATTGATCAGCACAGCCTTGAGGCCATGACGCTCGGCCAGGTGAGTCGCATAGTAGCCGCCGAGTGAGCTGCCGACCAGTAATGGGCGCCCGCCCAGTTCTTCAATGGCGGTCTCAAGCTGGACCAGCGCCTGACGCGGATGATGGTGCAAATCCGGCACGCGCAATTGCTCGCCAAGCCCAAGCCGCGTCATCAACCCGGTCAGTTGTGTAGCCTTTTTCGACACCGCTGAGCTATTCAGCCCGTGTATATAAAGAAGAGTCGAGTGATCGTGGTTCACAACGTGCCTCCAGAAGCTGCGAGTCGTTTTGTCCCACAGCGGCAAAACCACGCAGTTTACAGGGACAAGCGCGGAAAGACTCATTAGTCGACGGTTTACCGCGAATTCAGGACGTTTCCTTCAATAACCAGCGCCGCTGAGATCGACCTCGAACAGGTCCGGGGCCACGCGCGAGACGCCAGTTTCGATCTGTCCATCGTCTCGCAGGCGCAACCAACGATAGCCCGGCGCCAGTGAGTCAACAGCAAAATCCACGCTGTCGGGCGCGAACTGGATGCAGGTTGAGGGCGAAGCCATCAGACGCAGTCCGTTGTGAGGCTGGTCGAACGCCTGATGCACATGACCCCATAGCAGCCCTCGCGCCTGTGGGAAACGCTCCAGCAACGAAAACAGGGCATCAGGATTGCGCAGGCCGATGGGCTCCATCCACGCCGCGCCCATCGGCACCGGGTGATGATGAAGACAAACCAGATGGTGGCGCTCCGGTGCCTCGCTCAACGCCTGAGCGAGCAATTGCAACTGCTTGTCTTCCAGATAACCAGGGACCGATCCCGGCACTGCCGAGTCGAGCAGCGTGATGCGCCAGTTGCCGATATCCACGACGGGGTCAAGAAAATCGCTGTGCTGGGCGGCGATGGACATCTCCCGCAACTCATCGTGATTGCCCGGTAGCCAGCGCTTGCGTGCATGAAGCCGATCGCTCGCCTCGCGAAACGCCTGATAGGACTCGACCGTACCGTCTTGAGACAGATCGCCAGTGGCGAGCACCAGATCGATCGGCCCTTGTTCGAACAGCACCAGATCGACCACAGCGCGAAGGCTGTCACGGGTTTTCATCCCCAGCAGCGTGCCGTCCGCTTCGGCAAACAGATGACTGTCGGACAGTTGAACCACCAACACGGAGGACGGGGTTGAGGATGCACTCGGCAATGGGCAGCTCCTTGAGCAGATATGGCCGGATTATGGTGTCAGATCGTCGCAACGGCAAACCGGAAAGAGGGTGACGGTTCTCATTTATGCGAGAGGCTGCCCGTGGCGCACCTGTAGGAGACGTCGCAGGCTACGACGGCAGCGAACGTGCAGTATCAATCACCCTTGATGTCACCGACACGGCGTCTTTCGCCGGCACGCCGATTTCCAACGTCATCAAGGTGGCGAAGAAGTGAGTCAGCGCACAACCTCGTACTCATGGCCGCACGCCAGACAGTGGCTGAGCCACTCGCCAAGGAAGAGATTCAACTGGGCCTTTTCATCAGGCTGGTGCATGTCGGCGTTGGGATACGGGTAGATGCCCTGAAAGCGCCGCGCATGCTCGGCGCCGATGACTTCGGCCATGCGCGCGTCGTGATAGACCTGCACTTCCAGCACCGGCACCGGCAGCCAGGGCAGGCTGTGTTCCTGGCGGACTTGCAGGGTGGTGGTATACGGGCAGTCAAGCATTACCTCGACCGCCAGCACACCGAGCATCTGATCGCCCTGAGTGACGGCCACCCGCCGCGAGCGTTGTTTGTTGCGCATGTCCGGTAACAGACGCATCAAGCGCGCGTAGTTCGCCTCACAGGCTGCTTGCAGCCCGGCGAGGTCGACACGGTAGCGCTCGCGCAGTAGATTCACGACCATAGCCCCCTGATTTCGGCGCGATTGAGCGCCAGCCACTGTATTGCGATGATAGTTGCCGCATTGACGATGCGACCGTCTTTTACCGCCTGCATCGCGTCATCGAACGACCAGACCGATACGCGGATGTCTTCGGCCTCTTCCTCCAGCCCATGCACCCCACCGGCCCCCTCGCTCTTGCATTTACCCAAGTACAGGTGCACGAATTCGTTACTGCCACCGGGCGACGGAAAGTACTTGGTGATCGGCCACAGCGCACTGAAGACAAGCCCAGCTTCCTCCTCTCCTTCGCGGTGAGCAACCTGCTCGGGCTCCTCTTTTTTGTCGATCAGGCCCGCGACCATTTCGATCAGCCAGGGGTTGGGATGCTTGCCGATCACGCCGACCCGAAACTGCTCGAGCAGCACCACTTCGTCACGCACGGCGTCATACGGCAGCACGCACACGGCGTCATGGCGCACGAACAGTTCACGCTTGATTTCCGGGCTCATGCCGCCGTCGAACAGCTCGTGACGCAGGTGCAGACGGTCCAGTTGGTAGAAACCCTTGAAGCAGTTTTCACGGTGGGTGATTTCGTGCTTGGTGGGTGTGGATCTAGCGTTATCGGTCATAAATTTCTCACTGCAAAGCACTCGTGACTTCGCGCCATCCTAACGTGCTGTCGCGCCGGATGCAGCCCCCTGAAACAGGCAAATTCGGCACTCAGGGTAGACGACAGCAGGGCAAAGGCACTCTAATCCGCCCAATGGCGAACTGATTGCGCCAGATACAGTCGAAGCCTGTTGCCGTTACCCCTGTGATGGCCCATATGCTAACGCCAAGGATCAACATGTCGTTTCTGAAGATCATTTCAATGGCCTGCCTGGCCCTGATACTGGGCGCCTGCCAAAGCCTGTTTCAACCCAACCTGCGCAGTCCGCTGACCGTTCAGCGCGACGCTTCCGAACTTGTCAAGCCCGGCTGCACCACCAGCGATTGCCCACTGGTCAATATTGATACCGTGCATTTTCCGGACGAACCGAAACTCGACACGATCGTCCAGCGCACCTTGCTGCAATTGACCCGCAGTGACAGCGATGGCCCAGTGCCGCCGACGCTCAAAGCCTATCAAGAGCAATTCCTGGCGCACGCCCAGGCCCGCAGCAGCAGTTATTTGCAAGCCAAAGTCCGCGAACAGCATGACGGTATCGTCATCGTCGAGCTTTCGAGCTATCTGGACACCGGCAGTGCGCAGGGCAATCCGGGCCGTGCCTTCATCAACTATTCGCGCCCGCAGCAGAAGGTGCTGACCCTGGCCGATATGCTGGTGCCAGGCCAGGAAGCGGCGTTCTGGGAAAAAGCTGAACTGGCGCATCACGCCTGGCAAATCAGCACCAAACTGGACAAGGACACTGAGTTCCAGAAGACCTGGCCATTCAAGCGAACTGCCAACGTCGCGCTGACGTACGGCGCAGTGATCCTGAAATATCCCGTCACCACCATCGCCCCGTACGCCATGGGTCACATCGAGCTGAAGATTCCTTATCCACAGCTCAATGGCATCATCAAGCCGGAACTGTTCCCTGGCCGGAGCTGATTGCCTTACCCAGCAGTAGCTGCAACATGCCAGCCATCACCAGGGCTGGCAATGTTGCACCGACGTCCGGGTAAAAATTAGCCAGCAGGTGATAGGTCGAAATCCCGCCCAGCCAGGCCAGCAGGCTCATCCAGCGCAATCCCACCGTTGCGGCGTCATGCCTGCGACGACGCAGGATGAAGTGATCCACCAGTACCACGCCAAACAGCGGCGCGAACACCGAACCGATGAGCAGCAGGAAATTCTGATATTGCGCCAATGGCGCGAAGCAGGCGATCAGCGTGCAGATAACGCCGATGGCCATTGCCAGATGCTCGACTTTGGCCTTCAACAGGATTCCGCTTGAAACGGCGGCCGAGTGAATGTCGGCGAAGGCATTCTCGGATTCATCAAGCAGGATCAGCAGCAGTGGAAGTCCCATTCCTGCCCCGGCCAGCGCCAGCAGCAGCGCGTTGCTTTCGCCACTCGGTGCGAAGGCCAGGGTGTAAGCAACGCCCAGTGTCATCAGCCAGAAATTACCGATAAAAAAGCCCAGCACCGTACCGCCGAACACGCCGCTCGCGCGCTTGCCGAAACGTGAGTAATCGGCAATCAGCGGCAGCCAGGACAGCGGCATCGCAATGGCGATATCAAAACCTGCCGCGAACGGTAGCGATCCGTCGCCAGCGCGTGACCAAAGCACGGCCAGATCCGCCTTGATCAGCAGGTTCCAGGTCAGCCAGGCGCACGCTGCGAGTAGCAACCAGATGCCCCATTTGCGCAGGATCTGCCTGACGAAAGTCAGAGGACCACTGACCGCCAGAAGCGTCGCCAGCGCACCAAATACCAACGTCCAGAGCAGCGGACTGGCCAAGAGGCTGGATTCAGCAAACACGCCCGCGCCCAGCAGACTGGCTGCATCGCGCATGACAATGATCTCGAATGCGCCCCAACCCACCAGCTGCAGCAGGTTGAGCATCGCGGGCAAGCCTGCACCCTTGGTGCCGAGGCTGAGCTTGAGCGCTGCCATTGACGAAAGACCGGTATCGCTGCCGACCACGCCCACCGCAGCAAGCAGCAGGACGCCCACCAGCGTGCCCAGGAAAATCGCCAGCATGGCGCCGTACATGCCCAGCCCCGGCGCGAGCAACGCACCGGTCTGCAGCACCATCAGGCCAATACCAAGGGAAAACCACAGGGAAAACAGATCGCGCCCGCCGAAGACACGTTTATCGGCGGGGACGGGAATGTCAGGTGAATAGGTGCCGGGTGTGTTCACGTCATTTTCTCGGATGAACAAAACATTGATGATCGTTCCCACGCTTTGCGTAGGCAGGCGCGCCCGGACGCTCCGCATCCCATGTGACGCGGAGCATCACCAAGGGGTTACCACGCGAAGCGTGGGAACGATCAGCGTCAGGCGAGGCGATTCAAACCTTCTTATAAAGCTGACTACCTTCCTGCTTGAAGCGCTCGGCCTGCTCGCGCATACCTTCGGCCACGGACAAGTCCACGGCCTCGATCTTCTGGTTGGCCGCGTATTCACGTACTTCCTGGGTGATTTTCATCGAGCAGAACTTCGGCCCGCACATGGAGCAGAAATGCGCGACCTTGGCCGAGTCCTTGGGCAGCGTCTCGTCGTGATACAAGCGCGCCGTGTCAGGGTCCAGACCGAGGTTGAACTGGTCCTCCCAGCGGAACTCGAAGCGTGCCTTGCTCAAGGCGTTGTCGCGAATCTGCGCGCCCGGATGGCCTTTGGCGAGATCGGCAGCATGTGCGGCGATCTTGTAAGTAATGATCCCGGTCTTCACGTCGTCCTTGTTCGGCAGGCCCAAGTGCTCCTTGGGCGTCACGTAGCAAAGCATCGCGCAGCCGAACCAGCCGATCATCGCCGCGCCGATGCCGGAGGTGATGTGGTCATAACCGGGCGCAATGTCGGTGGTCAGCGGGCCGAGGGTGTAGAACGGCGCTTCGTCGCAGCACTCTAACTGCTTGTCCATGTTCTCTTTGATCAACTGCATGGGCACATGACCGGGGCCTTCGATCATGCACTGCACGTCGTGTTTCCAGGCGATTTTGGTCAGTTCACCGAGGGTTTCCAGCTCACCGAACTGCGCTTCGTCGTTGGCGTCGGCAATCGACCCCGGACGCAGGCCGTCGCCCAGCGAAAAGCTGACGTCGTAGGCCTTCATGATTTGGCAGATTTCGTCGAAGTGGGTGTAGAGGAAGTTTTCCTGATGATGCGCCAGGCACCACTTGGCCATGATCGAACCGCCACGGCTGACGATCCCGGTAACGCGTTTGGCGGTCAGCGGTACATACCGCAATAGCACGCCGGCGTGGATGGTGAAGTAGTCGACACCCTGCTCAGCCTGCTCGATCAGCGTGTCGCGGAACAGCTCCCAGGTCAGGTCTTCAGCGGCGCCGCCAACCTTTTCCAGCGCCTGGTAGATCGGCACCGTGCCAATCGGTACTGGCGAATTGCGGATGATCCACTCGCGGGTTTCGTGAATGTGCTTGCCGGTGGACAGGTCCATCACCGTATCCGAACCCCAGCGAATGCCCCAGGTCAGCTTCGCCACTTCCTCTTCGATGGACGACCCCAGCGCACTGTTACCAATGTTGCCGTTGATCTTCACCAGGAAGTTACGGCCAATGATCATGGGTTCGAGTTCGACGTGGTTGATGTTGGCCGGAATGATCGCGCGGCCCCGGGCGATTTCCTCGCGCACGAATTCAGGGGTGATTTCTTTTGGAATGCTCGCGCCGAAGCTGTGCCCGGCATGTTGCTGTTTCAGCAGACCGGCCGCGCGGGCCTCTTGCAGCTTCATGTTCTCGCGGATGGCGACGTATTCCATCTCGGCAGTGATGATGCCCTGACGCGCGTAGTGCATCTGGCTGACGTTGGCCCCGGCCCTGGCGCGACGAGGGTTGCGCACGTGGGCGAAGCGCAGTTTGGTCAGCTCGGCATCGGCCAGGCGCTGCTGGCCGAAATTGGAAGTCAGGCCGGCAAGTCGTTCGGTGTCGCCACGGGATTCGATCCACGCCGAGCGCACATCACCCAGACCTTTGCGCACGTCGATCACGACGTTGGGGTCGGTGTAAGGGCCGGAAGTGTCGTACACGCAGACCGGCGCGTTGATTTCACCTCCGCTCTTTGTTCCAGAAAAATCAGTTGGAGTAGCGTCCAGGCTGATTTCACGCATGGGCACGCGGATGTCCGGGCGCGAACCCTGAACGTAGATTTTCTGCGAGCGGGTGAACGGCTGAACCGACCCCGAATCGACCTGGGCTGACTCACTCAGATTGGCGTTTTTTAGTGTTGTACTCATCACGGGCTCTCCAGACATCATCCAGCGGCGGATTGATTTGTCGGAGCTTGAGCCTGATTCGAACGGACGGAGGCAGCCGGATACGAACACCGATGCTGAGAATCGAAAGGCGAGGACTGTTCAAGAAATGAACAAAGACGACCCCGGACGACACTCAAGAGGACTCGCCGGGAGACGAGAAATCTTGTTCCCTACGCAGGCGCTAACCTGATCAGGTTCAACGGGATCCGGATTATCCGATCTCAGCCTCATAGCAAGGCACCCCGACAAGAACGGCGTCAGTCTAGACGTCGTACGCCGAAAACACCAAGAGCGGAATTCAAACGCCCGTTAAAAGCCTGTTTTAGCCAATTGTTGTCGCGACTTGGCGGAACTACACTCGCTTCGCGGCGCCAAAGCCGTTTGCACCTGATTCAGCGACAACAACTCTAGGAAATGTCTATGCTGCGCAAACTTTCACTGGCCATTGCCGTGTCGTGTGCTTCGAATGCAATGGCGGTGGCAGCGGACTTGCCTATGCCGACCAGGACCGGACTGGTCAGCGTCTATCAGGAAGCCGTCAACAACAACGCGGACCTGGCTGCAGCGCGGGCCGATTACGCCGCGCAAAAAGAGATCGTGCCCCAGGCCCGCGCAGGCCTGCTGCCGAATATTTCCGGCGGTGCCGACATAAACGACACGCGCACCAAGATCGATCAGCCCTCCGCTGTGATCAACCGCAGCGGCACCGTCTATCGCGCCACCTTGAGCCAGCCGATTTTCCGTGCCGACCGCTGGTTCCAGCTCAAGGCGGCCAAGGACGTCAACGAACAGGCCCTGCTGCAACTCTCGGCCACTGAACAAAACCTGATTCTGCAAAGCGCCGAAGACTACTTCACGGTGCTGCGAGCGCAGGACAACCTGGCCTCGACCAAAGCTGAAGAGGCGGCGTTCAAACGGCAGCTGGATCAAGCCAACGGGCGCTTCGATGTCGGTCTTTCGGACAAGACCGACGTGCTGCAGGCTCAGGCCAGCTACGACACTGCCCGCGCATCGCGCATCGTTGCCCAGCGTCAGGTGGACGACGCGTTTCAGGCCTTGATGACCCTGACCAACCGCGAATACAACTCCATCGAAGGCATCGTGCACACGCTGCCGGTGCTCGCGCCGACGCCCAACGATGCGAAATCCTGGGTCGACACGGCTTCGCAGCAGAACCTCAATCTGCTCGCCAGCAACTACGCGGTCAGCGCTGCCGAAGAAACTCTGCGCCAGCGCAAGGCCGGCCACGCACCGACTGTCGATGCCGTGGCTCAGTACGAAAAAGGCGATAACGACCCGCTAGGCTTCAGCAATCCCAACTACACCGGTCAAGACTTCCATGGCAGCGTCGAACAACGCAGCATCGGCCTGCAAGTGAACATCCCGATCTACAGCGGTGGCCTGACCAGTTCGCAAGTGCGTGAAGCCTACGCCCGCTTGGGCCAGAGCGAACAACAGCGCGAAGGCATGCGGCGTCAGGTGGTGGAAAACACCCGCAACCTGCACCGTGCAGTAAATACCGATGTGGAACAGGTGCAGGCGCGCAAGCAGTCGATCATCTCCAGCCAGAGCGCGCTGGAGGCTACCGAAATCGGCTATCAAGTGGGCACGCGCAACATCGTCGACGTACTCGACGCGCAACGCCAGCTGTACGCCTCGGTGCGCGATTACAACAACACCCGCTATGACTACATCCTCGATAACCTGCGTCTGAAACAGGCTGCCGGGACTTTGAGCCCGGGGGATCTGCAGGACCTGTCGCGCTTCCTGAAGCCTGACTACAACCCGGACAAGGACTTCCTGCCGCCGGATCTGGCGAAAGAGGCGGCGAAGAATTTTGAACGGCCGAGCGCAAGGTAAGCAGTTGATCCGCCGAGAGGATGATCGTTAGCGCGGATCGTTTCTGTATTCTGCCCAAAGAGCGTGGGCGTTCAGCTGGCGGGCAAGCTTGCTCCTACGGGCTACGCCCAGAATCAAAAGCGGTTCAGTGCAGGGCCAGCAGTTTCGCGATCCCATCCAATAATTGCTGCAACGCCCCCTGATTGGCTTTCATCACCTGCAACCCGGCGTCTGCCATAGCCTTGGCCTGCTGCGGCTGTTCGATCAGTCGCTGCACCACCGCTGCCAGCCCTGCTGAATCACTGACCTCTTCCAGCGCCCCGGCATTGCGCAGCATCGCAGCGATTTCGAGGAAGTTGAACAGGTGCGGACCGCTCAGAACCGGCTTGTCCAGCGCCGCAGGCTCCAGCAGGTTATGCCCTCCGTTGGGTACCAGACTGCCCCCGACGAACGCGATGTCAGCCAGGGCGTAGAGAAACAGCAACTCGCCCATGGTGTCGCCCATCAGCACCGACGTCCCGTTTATCACAGGCGCGTCCGTTGACCGACGTACGCTGGCAAAGCCCTGCTGCTGGCTCAATTCGAACACGCTATCGAAGCGCTCAGGGTGGCGCGGTACGAGAATCAACAGTGCATCAGGATGGTTTTTCAGGACGTCGCGATGGGCGGACAGCACCACTTCATCCTCACCCGCATGCGTACTGGCGGCGATCCACACGGGCCGCGCAGCCGTCTGCCAGACCTCACGCTGTCGCGCCGCACGCTGCAGCAACTGCAGGTCAATGGTCAGGTCGAACTTGATCGAGCCGGTCACTGTGACGCAGTCAGGCCGGGCACCGAGATCACGAAAACGCCGAGCTTCGGTTTCGGTCTGCACGGCAATCAGGCTCATTTCGGCGAGCATCGGTCGGGTAAGCCTGGCGAACTTTCCGTAGCCGCGCGCAGAACGCTGCGACAGACGCGCGTTAGCGAGCACCGTCGGGATACCCCGCTTTGCACATTGATGAATGTGGTTGGGCCACAGCTCGGTTTCCATGATCACGCCGATCTTCGGCTGGACATGATCGAGAAAACGCCCCGCCGCCCAAGGGAAATCGTAAGGCAGGTAGCAATGCTGCACGCGCGGCTCGTTGGCAAACATCGACAGGATGCGCTCGGAGCCGGTCGGCGTCATGCAGGTTATGGTGATCGGCAGTTGTGGATAACGCGCCAGCAAGGCGCGAACCATGGGCGCGGCGGCAATACTTTCGCCCACCGAAACGGCATGCACCCAGATGCCGCCTGTTTGCATCGGCGCCAGCCCGTGGGCGAAACGCTCACCGATACGTTGCGCGTAAGCCGGGGCTTTGCGCGCCCGCAACCATAGGCGCAGAGCGATCAGGGGCAGACCGAGGTGCAACAGGATGCTGTAGAGAGTTCTATTCATGGGCGCGGAGTTTATCAGCCAACGGCCTTCAGATGATGGGCAAAGCGTCGAATGCACCGGCTTCATGGGCTTGTGCTTTTCCATCGGCACGCCTGGCCTCGGTTATCCGAAACTGGCGTGCGCTGTAGAGATCGAACAGACTCACCTCCTGACCGGCTTCGGGCGTTGGCCATCGCAACCTTTACCGCCTTCGCGTTCCCAGCCCCGCCGGAATCGAATACTGCTTTTTTGAAGAGAGTTGCATCATGTCTGCCTACTACCTGCTCGCCATCGCCATCTGTGCCGAAGTCATCGGCACCGTCTCCATGAAAGCCGTAAAAGGCCTGAGCACACCTGTGCCACTGTTACTGGTGATCGTGGGTTACGGCGTGGCGTTCTGGATGCTGACGCTGGTGGTGCGCAGCATCCCGGTGGGCGTCGCCTACGCAGTCTGGGCAGGCATGGGTATCGTCATGGTGAGCGTCGCTGCGCTGTTCATCTACGATCAGAAACTCGACCTGCCCGCCATCGCCGGCATGGGCCTTATAGTGGCGGGCGTTGTGGTCATCCAGCTGTTCTCGAAAACGGCAGGTCATTAAAGCCGGCCTTGAAAAGCGGCTCATTGAAAAGCGCCTTCCCCTATAATGGCGCGATTCGCTTTGCCATCTGAGGTGCTCATGCCATCCGCTATTTCCACTGACGTCCTGATTGTCGGCGCAGGCGTTGCCGGCCTCTGGCTCAACGCCCGTCTGCGTCAGCAAGGCTTTTCGACAGTGGTAGTAGAGAGCGCCAGCCTGGGTGGCGGGCAGACGTTCAAGTCTCAGGGGATCATTCACGGCGGCGCCAAGTATGCGCTGCATGGCGCGCTGTCCGGTGCCTCGGAAGCCATCGCCGACATGCCCCGCCGCTGGCGCGAAGCGTTGGACGGCAAAGGTGAGCTTGACCTCTCGGGCGTCCGATTGCTTTCCGAAGCACATTACCTGTGGTCACCGGGCACCATCGCCGGCAACCTCACCAGCTTTTTTGCCAGCAAGGCCGTGCGTGGCCGCGTCGATCAGGTTAAGGGCAGCGATCTGCCTCCAGCCCTGCAAGACCCGCGATTCAAGGGCAAGGTCTATCGCCTCGCAGAACTGGTAATCGATGTGCCAAGCCTTGTGCAAAAACTCGCGGAACTGGCGGGTGACAGTCTGCTGGCTGGCGAGAGCATCGAACCGCTGCGCAAGGGCGACGAATTGATCGGTCTGCGGGTCGACGGACGTGACATTCAGGCCCAGCGCGTGGTGCTGAGTGCCGGTGCAGGCACTGCGGACCTTCTCAACGCTTTGAATGTCAGCCAACCGGCCATGCAGCGCCGGCCCCTGCAGATGGTGCTGGTCAAGGGACCAACGCTAAAGCCCCTGTACGCCCACTGTCTGGGTGGCGGACCGAAGCCGCGCATCACCATCACCACGCACCCGGCCGCCGACGGTCAGTGGGTGTGGTATCTGGGCGGCGATATTTCCGAAGCCGACGGCGTGGCCCGCGAGCCCGCCGAGCAGATTGCCTTCGCCAAAAAAGAACTCTCGCAGCTGCTGCCCTGGGTCGATCTGAGTCAGGCGCAGTTCGCCACGTTGCGCGTGGATCGCGCCGAGCCGCAACAGAGCGGGCTGGTCAGGCCCGACAACGCGTTCCTCGACGTGCAGGGTCGCCTGATGGTGGGCTGGCCAACCAAACTGGCGCTGGCGCCAGACTTCGCCGACCGCGTGCTGGCCGCCTTGTCCCGCGACAACATTCACCCGCTCCAGCAACCGGTCGTTACAGACCTGCCCAAGCCACCGCTGGCCAAACCGGTGTGGGACGTGTTGCTGCCATGAAGACCTTGCATGATCTGCATCGACCCTTGGGCAGTCTCGGCATCGACGTCTCCCCCATCGGCCTGGGAACCGTCAAGCTGGGCCGCGATCAGGGCGTCAAATACCCCAACGGTTTCACCATTCCCGACGACAACGAAGCGCGGATGCTGCTCAAGCAGGCCCGAGTTCTGGGTATCAACCTGATCGACACTGCGCCCGCCTATGGCCGCAGCGAAGAGCGTCTCGGCCCGCTGCTGCGCAGGCAGCGTCACGACTGGGTCATCGTCAGCAAAGTCGGCGAAGAGTTCGAAGCCGGACAGTCGAGCCATGACTTCAGCGCTGCTCACACGCGCATGTCGGTAGAGCGCAGCCTTCAGCGCCTGCAAACCGATTTCATCGATCTGGTGCTGGTTCATTCCGACGGCAATGACCTGCATGTGCTCAACGAATGCGATGTCTACCGGACCCTTGCCGAACTCAAGCAAGAAGGCAAGATTCGTGGCTTCGGCTTTTCGGGCAAGACGGTTGAGGGCGCGCTGCTGGCCCTGCGCGAAGGGGACTGCGCCATGGTCACCTACAACCTCAACGAGCAAGGTGAAAAACCGGTTCTGGATTACGCTGCCGCTCATGGCAAGGGGATCCTCATCAAAAAAGCATTGGCCAGCGGGCACGTTTGCCTGAGCCCCGGAGTCGATCCTGTGCAAGCCAGTTTCGAACTGCTGTTTGCACACCCTGGCGTGGCCGGTGCTATCGTCGGGACGATCAACCCCTTGCACCTGGCCCATAACGTAGCCACTGCCGCTGCCGTAATACGCCGTCAAGCCTGAAGTGGGCGGCCGCCCCCAACGCAAGAAGGAGCCGATATGCCGCGAACCCTGATTCGGAAGAACCCCAGCGACTTCAAGACACTGCCACTGTTCGTCGAAGCCACCCCCGAAGGCCTGAGTTACCAGAGCGTCGGGATGCCGCTCAATTTTTCCCAGACCCTGCAGCGTCGTCGCAAGATCGAGGTGGAGGACAGCGAGCGCTTTTCCACCGAGCTGGCCAATCTGGGCGTTTCGGTGCGACTGACCCTCAATTGGCAGAATCGTGATTACTGGGTTCTGGTGCGCCAGCGTCGTCAGGACCGCGGCGATGTGGTCTTGAAGCTGATTTCCGGTTACGTCCCGGCCCATGAGCTGAACCTGCCGCTGCACACGGCGATCCAGGAGGTGGCTGAGGAATGCCTGATCGAAACGCCACAAGGCTGGCTCGGCGGTCGGTTCAACGACACCTGGCTCCCCACGCCTTATGCCGCTGCGTTGCACTATCGAGAAGCCCTGCCCTTTCGCCTGAGCCCGCTGTCCGGCGCTGCACGGCCGGTGCGTTGCGGCAGCCTGACGCTGATCGAACGCCCCCGCGCTTACGTTCATCTGCCCACCGCTTCGTTGCAGTTGATTTATGACCTGCGCCTGGAGGTGCCGAAGGAGGCGCGCCCGCTGAGTCTGTTTCATGTCGATGAGGTACTGGAGAAGGATCAACTGGTCACCCGACTGAACCGCAGCAAGCCTGACCTCTACCTGATGCCACTGGAGAACGGTTCACCGCTGCCGGAGCTGTATACCCTGAGGAATGACAAGCTGACGCCCGCTGGCACTCGCGGCCTGTATCTGGCGGAGAGCTTCGCTGCGCAGCAGGGCTGGGTGGTACGAGATGAGAGGATTCGCTGGAAAGACTGGTTGCTGCAACAGGGCATGACGCCGCTAAAAGCGGAGAAAACCGGGATCAAACGCCGGTTGAAAGTGGGCGCTAAACAATTGCTGCGCATTGCGCGCAAGACGTTGCATAAGTCGTAGAGGGCTCGCGCGGTATCAAATGCTTGAATGAAATCTGTAGGAGCAAGCCTGCTCGCGAATGCGGTATTGACGCCCCTGAAAACGCGGCGCACCTACCGACCTATTCGTCAGCAAACTCACTCCCACAGTTTTGCGTCACCCTTCACATCGCGCCATTCGGCAAAAGTTGAAGGGCTACCCGATCACTGCCCGCGAATTTTCTCGACAATGGCAGTGGTCGAGCTGTTTTCTACCAGCCCCAATACCCGCACTTCACCGCCGTAAGCCTGCACGATCGGCGCGCCGACCACCTGGTCGACGCCATAGTCGCCGCCTTTGACCAACACGTCAGGCTTGACGTGGGTCAGCAGGTTTTCCGGAGTGCCTTCAGGGAAGCTGATCACCCAATCCACGGCGCCGAGCCCCGCCAGCACCGCCATGCGCCGGTCAACGCTGTTGATTGGACGACCAGGGCCTTTCAGGCGACTGACCGAGGCGTCGTCGTTGACCGCGACGATCAGGCGATCACCTTGCGCCCGAGCCTGCTCCAGGTACGTCACGTGGCCGGCATGGAGAATGTCGAAGCAGCCGTTGGTGAATACGATCTTCTCGTTGTGCGCGCGCGCGTCGTCGATGGCCAGCAGTAATTGGTCGAGGCTCAATACGCCACGTTCCGAGCCCTCGGCGCGCTGGATTGCGCGGCGCAGTTCTGGAGCGCTGATGGCCGCAGTACCCAGCTTGCCTACGACAATGCCGGCGGCGAGGTTGGCCAGCGCTACCGCGTGGGGCAATTCCTCGCCCGCAGCGATGGCAGCCGCCAGGGTGGAGATCACTGTATCGCCGGCACCGGTGACATCAAACACTTCGCGGGCACGGGCGGGCAGGTGCAACGCCTGTTGATCGGGACGCAGCAGGGTCATGCCGTGTTCACCACGGGTCACCAGCAATGCGCCGAGTTCAAGCTCTGCCATCAATTGCGCGCCCTTGGTGACCAGCTCGTTCTCATCGACACAATGGCCGACGACGGCCTCGAATTCGCTGAGGTTTGGCGTAATGACGCTGGCCCCGCGATAAATAGCGAAGTCTTTGCCTTTGGGATCGGCCAACACCGGAATGCCGTGATCACGGGCAGCCTGGATCAGCACTTGATGGTTTTTCAGCGCGCCCTTGCCGTAGTCCGATAACACCAGCACCTTGACGCCTGAAAGAAGTCCATTCACATCACCAATCAGGGCCTGTGCGTCGGTGGCGAAGGGTTCTTCGAAGTCGATGCGCAGCAACTGCTGGTGGCGGCTCATGACGCGCAATTTGACGATAGTGGGCTGGTGGGCAATACGCTGGAAGCGCGTGTTCACGCCTGCGGCCTTGAGGCTATTGCTCAGGCTCTCGGCAGCTTCGTCCTGACCGGTGACGCCGACCAGGGACGCTTTTGCGCCCAATGCAGCGATGTTCAACGCCACGTTGGCAGCGCCGCCCGGCCGATCTTCGATCTGATCGACCTTGACCACCGGAACCGGAGCCTCAGGTGAAATTCTCGAGGTACCGCCATGCCAATAGCGGTCGAGCATGACATCGCCCACTACCAGAACTGGTGCCTGATCGAAACGCGGCATGGACAACTTCATCGAACAACCCGTAACTAAGAATGAACAGGGGCGGAATCTTAGCACAGGGTTTGCGAAGGCTTGAGAACCAAGAGGCAAACTCGGTATGACCGTCGCGCGACGGATTACCTGAGACAGCGAGCTTGTTCGGGGAGGCGTCAGGGCAGGCGAATGATCGCTGACTGTGCCACAGCTTCCGCGCGCAGGCTCACTCCCATGGGGTTACGCGCGAGTAGGGAAAGGTCCGTCAGACGGCTCCAACCGGCGCAGGCTCGTCCAGGCCCATGGCGTGCAGACGCGCGTAGTAGCCGTTGTGTTCCAGCAATTGGGAGTGGGTGCCGCGCTCGACAATACGCCCTTGGTCCATGACCAGAATCAGATCGGCGCGCTCGATGGTCGAGAGACGGTGGGCGATAACCAGCGTCGTCCGGCCCTTCATTACGTGATCCAGCGCTGCCTGAATGTGGCGCTCGGATTCGGTGTCCAGCGCCGAGGTCGCTTCGTCGAGAATCAACAGCGGCGCATTTTTCAGCAGCGCGCGGGCAATCGCCAGACGCTGACGCTGACCACCGGACAGCAGCACACCGTTTTCACCCACCTGGGTATCGAACCCTTCGGGCAGCTGATCGACGAATTCCTTGGCATAGGCATCGGCAGCGGCCACTTCGATATCCGCCCGCGGCGCACCGGCCAGATCGCCATACGCAATGTTGTTGGCGACGCTGTCGTTGAACAGGGTGACGTTCTGATTCACCTGGGCAACATGTTTACGCAGGTTGCGCAGACGGTAGTTCTCGATCTCGACGCCATCGAGCAGGATCTGCCCCGATGTGTGGTGATAGAAACGCGGAATCAGGTTGGCCAGCGTCGACTTGCCGCTACCGGAGCGCCCGACCAGCGCGATCATCTGCCCAGGGGCAGCGGTGAAGCTAATGTCGTGCAGTACCTGACGCTGGGTTTCGGGGTAGGTGAAGCTCAGGTTGCGAACTTCCAGAGTGCCCTGCACGCGCTCCAGTTCCACGGTACCGGTATCAAGCTCGGGCTCTACATCTAGCTGCTCGAAGATGCTCTCCGCGCCAGCAACGCCTTTCTGAATGGTGGAGCTGACTTCAGACAACTGACGGATCGGCTTTGGCAACAGACCTGCGGCGGTGATGTAGGCCACCAGATCGCCTGCAGTCGCATCGCCCCGCAGCCACAACACCAGAAACATCAACACGGCCATGGCGGTATAGATCACCAGTTGCAGCATCGGCGTGTAGATCGCGCCGGTCTTGGTCATGCGCAGCTGTTTATCCGTGTTGCTGGTGCTGGCCTTGGCGAAGCGCCCTTCTTCGTACTTTTCGCCGCCGAAGCTGCGAACCACGCGATAACCCTGAATGGTTTCGGACGCAACGTGGGTCACGTCGCCCATCGCCACCTGGATTTTCTTGCTCTGCTTGCGGAATTTTTTGCTCGAGCTGCCCACCATGATGGCGATCAGCGGCAGGATCGCCAGCATGACGATGGTCAGTTTCCAGTTCATCCATACCAGGTAGATGAACAGGAAAACGATGGTCAGACCTTCGCGGATTACCACCTTGATGGCATCCGTGGCGGCGCCGGTGACCATGGTTACGTTGAAGGTGATGCGCGAGATCAGATGCCCGGAGTTGTGGGTATCGAAATAACGGTTGGGCAGGACCAGCAGTTTGTTGAACAACTGCACCCGCAGATCGTGAACCAGCCCCAGAGAGACCTTGGCCAGGAAATAGTTACCCAGATAAGACCCCAGCCCCTGCCATGCCGCGATCAATACGATCAGCAGCGGCACGGCCTGCAGCAACTTCAGATCGCGCAGGTAAGGCACGTTGGGGAACAGCACCGCCTGGGGGTTGGTCAGGCCATCGACGAAATACTTGAGAATGCCGGCCAGCATGGGCTGGGTCGAGGCGAAGATGACGAAGCCGACGATACTGAGCAGGAAGATGCCTACATAAGGTTTCACATAAGTCAGCAGTCGGAAATAGATTTTCAGGCTGGAGGATTCGCGTTTCTCTGGCGTGCTCATGGTCATCGATACGATAAAAAGAGCCGAAATACTAACACATGGGCAGTGGATTGGGCCTCGGATGACCTGCTGAGGTATCATGGCCGCCATTTTCGAAGGAGCCCGCATGCGCGCACTCGCCTACGCTGACTACCAAGCCTTACGCAGCGACGCCGAAGTCATAGAAGCCGACTTCTTCGGGGACAAGGTGCTACGCCTGACCGACGGCAACTTCATGAAGCTGTTTAGGCGCAAACGCCTGATTTCGTCGGCGGCGTTCTTTCCCTACGCCAAACGCTTTGCCAGCAACGCCCTGACCCTGCGCAAACGCGGAATTCCCTGCCCACACGTACTGGGCACCTACCGGGTGGCCGATATTGCTCGCGATGTGGTGCATTACGAGCCATTGCCAGGCCAGACACTTCGCCAACTGATTGCGGACCCGGCGCATTTTCAGGATGCCGCGCTCCTCAGCGAATTCGGACGCTTCGTAGCCCAATTGCATAATCAGGGCATCTACTTCCGCTCGCTGCATCTGGGCAACGTGGTGGTGACCCCTGAAAACGACCTGGGGCTCATCGACATCGCCGACATGAAAACCCAGCGTCGTGCGCTGCGCAAAAGCCTGTGCCTGCGCAACTTTCAGCACATGCGACGCTACCAGCACGATCATGCGTGGCTGCTGCAGCAGGACGGGGATCTGTTTTTTGAAAGCTATAGCGCGCACAGCGCACATCAGTGGGACCGCCAGATACTCAGCGAGCATCTGGCAGTTGCAGGGCAGGCGTGAAGGTCAGCTCAGCGTCGTTTTCTTCTCGGACTTGCCGAGACACAGCGACAGCACGAACGGCATCCACACCACCATCCACATGGCACGGGCGCGACCGAATACGGTGAACACGTCGAACTGTTGAGCGACGGTGGCAAAGACCCAGATCATCAGAATCGCCATGCCCAGGCTTTCTGCCCGGTGGCGCCATGCACGAAAGCCAAGCCACAGCCACAGCCAGATCCACAACGCAGTAAACGCAATACCGTACTGCACCGCCGTATCGAGGATCAGATTGTGGCAGTGGCCGAACACCACCCCGCCTGCCGACACTTCGTAATCGCTGCTCAGGCCAATGCCCAGCCAGGGCCGCTGATGAATCAGCTCCAGGGCGCCCTTCATCAATACCATGCGCTCGGAATCACCACGTTGCAGGATCGACGGTTCGAATATCGCCAGCGCTACAGCTGCAACCAGCGCCACGACCGCCAAGGTCCGGTAGAAGCGCCCGCCGCCCAGCAACACCACCACACCGGCCACGGCCATCAGCGAGACGATCGAACCGCGACTGCCGGTCATGATGACAAATGCCACCGAACACGCCTGCAGCAACGCCCAGACCACGCGACCCGTTAGCTTCTGCGGCCACCAGGTGCAACTGAGCACGACCAGCGCAGCGATGGTGTAACCCGCCGGGTTGGGGTTGTCCATGAAACCGCCGAACCCGTACATCCGGTCGATGCCGCGCATGGGGTAGGCGATCAGGGCGGCCAGCGAATACAGCCCGGCCAACGTGCCCCAAATAATCATCATGCTCTGCAACGGCCGGTTGAATGTGCGCCCCCAGACGATCCAGCCAAGGATCAACATGAGGAAAAACAGTTCGCGCTTGATGATGGTCAGATAGCGCTCGGCGCCAACACTCCATGCCAGCGAGATCAGCGACCAGCAGAAGATCAGCAGAAACAGCCATAGCTCGCGCCGGTTTAGCACCGTGTGACGAAACTCATGAAAATAACGAACGATCAGGTAAAGGCAGGGCAGGTAAACAAACGCGGTCAGCAGCCAGCTATAGAATTTCAGCGTCGGCGTCAGTAAAACGCCGGCCACGCTCCAGAACAGGCCAAATGCCAGGAGCACGCCGGCGACACCCAGATGTTCAGTGACGGAGCGCAACTGCAGGCTCCCTTGCGCGATGACTCGGCTTAACAATGGCAGGTCCTGTAACGATTGACTCACTGGGCACCCTTGGGCTTGCGGTATTTGAACATGAAGTGCCTGAACCTCTTCCATGTCACTCGGTTCCAGCGATGGACCGGAAGACTGGCAAACAGCCCACGCGCAAAGGGCTTGTCCGCCACCACCGACTCTTTCAAGGCCTTGTTGATGATCGCCAGACGCCCTGCATCATAAGCAGGATTATCCCTGTAGGCCTCGATGACTTTAAGGTCATAGATCAACTGGCTCTTGTAGGCGGTCTTGGAAATATTGGTTTCATGTCGACGGTACAGCGTCACACGATCCGGAAGAATGTGGACCTGATACCCGGCCTTGGCGATTCGTAGGGTCATCTGGAAGTCCTGGACCTTGATCGACGGGTCGTAGCCGCCTACCCGGTCAATGGCTTCACGCCTGTACATGGCGACCGGCCCGCCGACGGCATAGGCATCGGCCAGTAACTCGTCGAAGCTCCAGCGCTGAACCGGGGCGTGACTGGCAAACTTGTGCTTGAGTGGCCTGCCCTGAGAATCGATATAGATGACCTTCGCGCCCAGCAGGCCCACCTCCGGGTGTTCCTGCATGTAGCTGACCTGACGCCGGATGCGCCCGGCCAGCATTACATCGTCGGAATCGTGGGTCACCACAAGATCGCCACGGGCATGGCTCAGGGCATTGTTCAACGCGGCGCTGACGCCCTGGTTTTCCTGCTGATAGAACTGAAAGCCGTGAACCTGACGCAGCGCTTCGATTTTCTCGGCGCTGGCGTCGGTCGAGCCGTCGTTGACGACGATCAGCTCGAAGTTGTCATAGTCTTGCTCAAGGACGCTTAGCAGCGACTCTTCGATATAAAGCTCATGATTGAAACATGGCACCAGAATCGAGACTAAAGGCCATTTCATATCCGCACTCGACCCTTGGCATCTGACTGCGCAGTCACAGGCCATATCCCCGGAGGTTGACGGTATATTCCATGACACTTTGCTGCTGGAAAAAATGGCATGCGGAGATTATCTGATTTCAAATTAATATCGTTATATTCAGCGCATAAACCGTTCAAATCAAATTCCTAACGCTGCTCGCAGCTTCTCGAATCCGCTCACGGGCGCCTGTGCGCGCAACGGCGGTTCAAGTTCGCGGACGATTCGTTCGCCGATCGCTCCAAATCCAAACTGCGACACTGCCAGATCGCGACCATTGACCGCAATACGCTCAGCGAGATTAGGGTCCTCACGCAGGACTGCGAGCTTTTTCTGCAGCTGCGGGATGTCGTTGTAAAAGACTACGTTGTGCATGTCCTGCAAGCCTAACGCACGATTCTCGGCTTCACCTTGATCGTAGGCAAGCAGTACGCACCCACAGGCCATCGCCTCGAAATTCTTGATCATGTATTCACCCATACCGACATCCGCGCTGATGAAAAAGCGGATGCGGTTCAAGGTGTCGCAATACTCTTCGCCGGACTTGGTGCGGGTCACCACCAGCTTTTCAACCTGGCCGAGCTCATCGAGCAACGCTTTGCGACCGCTATAGGCCACGCTGTTGGTGCTGCCGACGAACGCCAACTCGATGTCCCGCTCGCGCCCCTGATCGCTCAGCAGGGTCTGATCATAACCCTTGGGCACGAAGACTGCGTCGAAGCCTTCCTGGCGCAGCCGCTCGCTGACCACGAAGCCGGAGCTGAGCACCCGGGCCCACGGCAGCTTACGATAGTGGGCACTGAACTTGCCGGTGTACTTGCAGGAAATGTAGTTCTGGTAGGCGTCGTGCTCGAGGATGACCAGATTCGGAACCGTACGAATGAAGCTCGCCTGACGAATTTCCTGCTTGAAACGCAGAAAGAACACAATACGGTCGTATTGCGCCACGTCCACGTGCTGGCGGAAGTAACGCCGCAGATTGCGCTGCTCGTCGGAACTCAGCCAGCGCAGATCACATTCGCAGTTGGCTGCGACGCCTTCGTATAGACGATCCAGAATGGCGCGCTGCTCTTTCTGGACCAGACATAGAACTTTCATGAGCTTCCTTTATAAAACCAGATCACAGCGCGGCCGCCCGCTGCCTTGAGGACATCGAGGGCAATCAGAGCTCCCTGCGCCAGAACAGTTCATGGCGGCGCACGGCCTTTCTGAAAAACTCATTCTCCCCTTCCGCGGGCCAGCGTCGACCGGCGAGCAATTTCTGCAACCAGCGCCTGATCCGGCGTTTACGCGGAGCGGGCGGCTGCAGGTCATGCATCATACCCAAGGCCATGGCCTTGTCTCGCTGTTGATCGGTAGTGAGCCCGATACTGTAGGGCACAAGTGTCTGCGAGGGGTCGAACACTGGCGGCAGTGCAACACCGCTGTGAGCATCGCCCATCGGCCAGCGATCGTTGTCGTGCAGATGATTGGCGTAGCCGAGGATCACGCTCGGCTGCCATTCCAGCCCTTGAAGGGCTTGCAGCACAGCGGCCTGCGAGCAGATGTGATCGGGGTGCGGGTCGATGGTCGCATGGGGCATGACCAGCACTTGCGGCCTGGCCTGCAGCAGCAAAGCGCGCAGATCGGCTACCAGATTGTTCCAGGTCGGCGCGCCGTCGACATCGCCGGGCAGAGACAGGCTGTTGAACTGCCGAAAAATCCGCGTATCGCTCAAATCGGCCTCGCGAGATGCGATTGGCTGATCGGGGGTAGCCTGCATGGCGGGAAGTTGAAGACAGAAATAGCCCAGTTGCACGCAACGCGATTCCGACACCCCAGCCCAGCGCGGCACCGTGACGCTGTCCCACGCGCGCAACCGGCCCTTGATTCGCGCTGCCTCGGCTCGCCCCATGCCCATCTGCTGATAGTGCTCGGCCTCGATCTCACCTGCGGTCAGGGTGACAATCCAGCTTTCATCGGCCTGGCTGTAAAGTCCGAAAGCGGCCAATTCGGCATCATCGGCATGGGGCGCGATGACCATGACACGTTGACGCCGGGCGTCGGCGTGCCCGAAAGACCACAGTCGCGGCAGGCCTTGAATTCTGCAATGGCGCCCACGAATGCGCAGGGTGCCGGTACTCAGCGCTTTACCGAAGCCTGTGAGGTTGAGATAACGCAAGCCCTTCACGCCGCGCTCGAAAACCTGACTGTCGTGCACCGCGTCACCGCCGCTCAGCTCAACCGCGGGGTCGAAGAAGCGCCCCAGCCATGAGCTATTGATGGGCAACGCCAGCACCAGGGTTTCGGAACCGTTCAGGTGAAGAGGACGATCAATCACCAACACGTCGCCCTGCAAGGTCACGCCAGGCACCTCGTTGTGCGCTGGAAACCGGTACAGGTAATCATCGCCCGGCGCGTAGAACAGATGGTCGGAGAACCAGGCCTCATGGCCTACCCAGCCCAACACCGCCAGCACCAGCGGCAACCACCAGACCACCAGCACGCCAAGCAGCACCAGGATGACCAATGCCATCAGCAACGCCACGCGCTTGTTGCGGCGGTGGCGTTTGAGCAAGACCTGTTTGCGGCTCAAATCTGGAACACCGGTACGGGGTTGCACCAACGATCCTTGTACTCACGGTCGGCGCGACCGAAGGAAAAACGCAGCGCCTTGCCGCGTGCACGTGCATCCTCCCAGGCACTTTGTGTATTGAGGAAGCTCAACACACTGCCGGGGCTGAAATCCCGAGTTTCGGGATCGACGCCACCATTGATGTATTCGATGCTGATCCATTGCGCAGCCTCGACGCGGTAAATCAGCTGAATAGCGATTGGCGCATCGTTGAGGAAAATCACCGAACCGATGAGCAATTCGCGCAGCAGCTCGACGACCTCCGCCATGCGCTCGGCGCCAGTGGCTGCAAAACCCCAGCGACGCTGGAACAGGTCGCAATACATGCGCGCAATCTCGGCGCTGCTGAAATCGGTGATCGGACGAACGACGCCACCCGCCCCCTCAAGCAGACGCAACTCGCGGCGCTGGTTGTAGCGGAATTTCTTCGACAGCTCTTCCGGCGTGCGGGCCATGGCCAGGGATTCAGCCTGGGGCTTGAGCGTGGCAATGCGCCCCTCACTGAGTTGCGACAGGTAGCGTCCACGATGACGCAGTGCCACCTGGGCATCGGCCGCAGCCGGCAGGATCAGTTCAGCATTACCAAGATCAAACAGGCCTTTCTTGCCGTGGCTTTTGAGCACGTCCTTGGACAGCGCCAGCGAGCGCCCCCAGGTCGGGATCGCTGCCTTGAGCTCACCTTTGTGCTCCCAGCCCAGATAGCGCACCGGGATCTGCGCCAGCCCGGCGAGCCGTTCGACCACCAGAGGATGGGTCGCGACGCTGCCACCGAAACGCTCCCAGACGCGTTGATAGGCGGGCGCATCGATCAGCGTCCAGCCACGTTCCCGCCAGGCTTTAAAACGATTGAGCATCAAGACTCCGCAGTCAGGTCGGTGACTTGCGGCAAACGCCAGAAGACAGTGCGGACCGCCTCATCGGAAAACCGCTCACGCACTCGATCCAGCATCATCGCGGCGCATGACTCGCGTTGCTCGGCATCCAGGCGCGACAGGTGAGTCAGCCCCTGGGCAAGGTGTTCGGCGTCGCCCAGCGGGAAAAGAATGCCGACGCCTTCGACCACTTCCCTGGCACCCCCGACAGCTGTCGCAATCACCGGCACCCCGGCAACCATCGCTTCGAGAAGCACCATGCCGAAGGGTTCGTGATCGGAACTCAGGGCAAAGGCATCGAAGGCCTTGAAGTATCGATTGGCCTGAGGCACCTGGCCCGGCAGCATGACCTGGTGGCCGATGCCCAACTCCATCGCCAGCTCTTTGAGATCCTGCTCAAGGCGACCCTTGCCCAGAATCACCAAATGGCTATTGGCCGGTAGCGTGGGCAGCGCTTGAGCGAAACCGCGCAACAGCGTTGCCTGATCCTTATCCGGGTGCAGGCGCCCGACGTTGCCGACGATCCAGGCGTCGTGCGGCAGACCCAGCCCTTCTCGGGCCTCTTCACGGGACACCTGAGTGGCCGCGAGGGGTTCGATATCGACCCGGTTATAAAGCGTCTGGATACGCCCGGTCGGCCACTTGGGCAGGCATTTGCGCATGTCGTCACGCACTGCATCGGACACGCCGAGCAGGCTCAGACGCATGCGAAACAGGTGCGCGAACAGCTTGCGGCTGCGGCGCTGATAATCGCCAAAGGCGTGATGCACACCAATGACCGGCAACCCGGTGGCCAGCAGCGCGATGTAGATCGGTTTGAAGCGGTGGGCAATACAGAACGCGAAATCCCGGGATGCGGCAATTTTCCGCAGATCGCGGATGGCGCCCAGCTTGAGGCCACGAATGGCCTTGGAGCTGTATTCCATGAACAGCACGTCGTCGGACGCGCAGCCGGCGGCGACTTGCGCGTCGGCAGCGCCGGTCAGGAATACCGTGGTGACCCGGTAGCCCTTTGCCGCGAACAGGCTAGCGTACTGGCGGGCGCAGTCGAGAAACGGCCCGTCATAGCCGTGACAGAACTGCAGCACATGGCGCTCAGCCGAGCGTGTCATAGGTATCCGCGCCGTCTTTGACCACCAGGATGTCTTCCATGATCAGGTACTGCAGGTCCGAGCCGAAGAACATGTTCAAAGCGTCGGTCGGCGAGCAGATCATCGGTTCGCCACGACGGTTCAGCGAGGTGTTCAGCGACACCCCGTTACCGGTCAGGATTTCCAGCGCTTTCATCATGTCGTAGTAACGCGGGTTGTATTCGCGCTTGAGCACCTGCGCGCGCGATGTGCCGTCTTCGTGGACGACCTCCGGTACGCGGGTCTTCCACTCTTCGGAAACTTCAAAAGTGAAGGTCATGAACGGCGCCGGGTGATCGATCTTGATCATCTGCGGGGCAACAGTGTCGAGCATCGACGGGCAGAAAGGCCTCCAGCGCTCACGGAATTTGATCTGGTGGTTGATGCGGTCGGCAACGCCAGCCACGCTTGGGCAGCCAATGATCGAACGACCACCCAGCGCACGCGGGCCAAACTCCATGCGGCCCTGGAACCAGGCCACAGGATTGCCATCGACCATGATTTTGGCGATCTGCTCAGGCATGTTTTCGAGCTTGCGCCATGCCGGCGCGCTCGGATGACGGGCACACGCTGCGATCACGTCTTCATTGCTATACGACGGACCGAGGTAAACGTGCTCCATCTTCTCGACCGGTACGCCGCGAGCGTGGGAAACGTAGGCCGCCGCACCGACCGCCGTACCGGCATCACCGGAGGCAGGCTGCACGAACAGTTCTTTGACTTCCGGGCGCGCGATGATCTTCTGGTTCAACTTGACGTTCAGCGCACAGCCGCCAGCGAACGCAATCTTCCCGGTTTCCTTGAGGATGTCGCCCAGATAGTGATCGATCATCTGCAGCGCCAGTTTCTCGAACAGCGCTTGCATGCTGGCCGCGTAGTGGATGTACGGCTCGTCGGCGATGTCGCCTTCGCGCTTGGGACCCAGCCACTCGATCAGCTTTGGCGTGAAGTAGAAACCCTTGCCCTTCTCTTTATAACGACGCAGGCCGATGACGTTGGCGTATTCGGTATTGATCACCAGTTCGCCGTTTTCAAAGCTGGCCAGACGCGAGAAATCGTACTTGCTGGCATCGCCATACGGCGCCATGCCCATGACCTTGAATTCGCCATCGAGCATTTCAAAACCGAGAAACTCGGTGATCGCCCCGTACAGGCCGCCCAGGGAGTCCGGATCGAAGAATTCCTTGATCTTGTGGATCTTGCCGTTTTCGCCATAGCCAAAGAATGTGGTGGCGTACTCACCCTTGCCGTCGATGCCCAGGATCGCGGTTTTCTCTTTGAAACCGGAGCAGTGATAGGCGCTGGAGGCGTGGGCCAGGTGGTGCTCGACCGGCTCGATCTTGATCTTTTTCGGATCGAAGCCCAGTTGCTCGAGGCACCAGACGATCTTGTTGCGATAGCGCTTGTAGCGACGGTTGCCCATCAGGATGGCGTCGAGGGCGCGATCCGGGGCGTACCAGTAACGCTTGGCGTAGTGCCAGCGCGCTTCGCCGAACAGGCTGATCGGGGCAAACGGGATGGCAACCACGTCCACGTCGGAAGGCTTGATGCCCGCTCGCTCGAGGCAGAACTTCGCAGACTCGTACGGCATGCGGTTCTTTGCGTGCTTGTCGCGAACGAAACGCTCTTCTTCGGCGGCTGCCACCAGCTTGCCGTCGATGTACAGCGCTGCGGAAGGATCATGGCTAAGGGCGCCGGACAGGCCAAGGATCGTCAATGCCACTAGGGTCTAGCCTCTCAAGTCTGCAGAGCAGGCGTCGTGCGCCTGATAAATAAGGTGTGCCTGGCGTCAGTGCTGCCGGCAGCTAAAGGGCGGGATTATAGCGTAATGAATCGAGATATGGCGCTCGGCGCGAGAATGCATCTGGCCCATCCCTTGCACCGCGCGTCCATGTGTAAGGCGGCGGCGAAGGCCTGCGCCTGCCTTTCATGGCATCTGCATCAGCGATAGATATCTACCGCTTTCACCTGACCGGGCCGTGATTGATTGAGTGCCTATCACGCGCAAATTCCTGCGCCACAGATGCACTCACTCAAATGAGCCCTCAGGAAAACAGATAACATGCAGACGCTTTCCCCTGTTCCCCCAATACCTGCAGCCACGCAGCGCGACGCCGCAGCCGCGTTGAAACGCCTAACCCGTGCCATCAGGGTTCTGACCAAGGAACTGTCTCATCTACCGCAGGCTCCACAATCATTGCTCTCAGCGCTGGACACTGATAACAGCACTCAAGTGGAGCAGGAACTGGACAGCCTGCTGCATCGAATCGACGCCTTCTGGCAAGCGTCTGGCGACACGCAGCAAAGCCGACATTCGCTGTTCGCCACATGCCTGGAAAAAGCCCTTTACGATGAAGCGGTACTCAAATCCCACGAAAACGAACTTGCGCCAGACGCCCTGGCGTGCATCGCGCGTTCTGATTCGTTCGACGCTGGCCGTTCACGCGGCCAGGTAAGCGTTTATTCGCTGCATGCGCAGTTCAATGAACAGACGCGTGTCGAAATCAAGGGTGCGCTGGTCATGACCAGCGCAACCGGCCGTACGCTTCTGGCAATGCCAGGAAGCGGCCTGACGGAATATGCGACGCAGCAGGCCATGTCGCAAACACTGGCCGGATGGCTCAACAACGACATGCTGCGATGGGCATTGCTCATTAACGCCGACCAGCGACATCAGGATGCCGCCTTCGCGGTGGCAGCCGATCCCGATTTGTTCATCGAGCGGTTTGGGCCTTCCGATATTCACCTTCAGCCGATCACCACTGACCCCTACCGTCACGCACTGCAGCGACAGATAGACAAACAGTGTGAGGACATACGTTACGTATGCACTGCCGGACTGAACCCCAAACCGCAACAACGCGCCGCGCAGATCGCCGCCGCGATAGGCATGTCCGAGCTTTTCGGGCCCTCGACCATGCTGGAGCGCCGCGAGCAGGCCCTGGCCGAGCGTAAAATGCGCACAAGTTTGCCGGACTGGGTGAAGATTGCAGCGCCAGCGGACCTCGAAACCTACATTCAACACGTCAACCGCTATGACCAGGCGAGCAAGGCACTGACCAGCGCCCTGAAGGGTGCCGCCTCTGCCGAGCAATACGCACGAGTGAGCCTGCGTACCCACCTGACCAACGACCTGGGCTACGAAGTGGAGCCCGATGATATTGCCGTTACGACCCGGCGCACGCTGCCTTTGACGGACGAAAGTTATACCACTACGCGCACCTTGACCCAATTGGCGCTATTGGGGGTACACCCGGACGACCAACAGGCCGGTTCGGATTTTTTGACCCGCTCCACCATCGACATCGATGACAGGTCGGCAGAAATACCCTATGCCCGGCTGACCCCAGCGTACCTGGCGCGTACGATCGATGAGCTGAAACTGCGTGTCAGCTTCGGCGATTATCAATGTAGGGCATACGCACTGCCGGGCAATCAGATGCTCATGCGTAAGCTGATCGGCCTGCGGGTCGTGGAGTCGGCGTATGCAGCGAAGATGCAGGGGCATATTTCGAGCGAAGACTTCGCCATCATCCATGCCATCACGCAATCGTCACCTGCCCAAGAGGGAGCCGTGCTGCGAGCTCAGCACATCAGAATCGACCACTGCGGCATTCTTGGCCGCATTCTGGTGTTCAGGAAAGAGGACAATCAAGGCAGGCTCGAACGCCTGATCATGTTCGCCTCGGACGCGCCGCGCGCTCGGCTGTTTCAGAGTTTCCACAATGAAACCCAGTTGCTTCATGAGCTGGTGGGCTGGACCGCCATTACGGCGATGAAAGATTACCTGCTCCAGCAATCGCCTGTCGCGAGCCGTCCTGGACTCAATGAAACTCTGGAGGCGCTCAGACAAAAACCGTACCCGGCGCCCGGTTTCATCCAGTTGATCTCACTGGACAGCTACGATGCAGGCCTGCGCATTTTCGTCAGGGAACTGATCGATGTAACGCTTTCAGAACATCAAGCCCATACGCCCGATTGGTATGTGCGAGCCAGCGGTTTGCAGCGCCAGCAACTGGTCGCGCTGGATGACGCTATCGCCGGCGCCGCACGTAACTACCAGGCCCATACAACAGTTCAGGACTTCGAAGATTATGTGCACCAGCGCGCCAGCGAAAACATAGCTCAGTTGATGAAGGTTCCGGCGGGCGCGGTAGACCCTGACCAGATCCTCATCGTCTCAGAACGGGAAACGCTGACTTACACCCAAATGATGCGTAATGGCTATGACGACAGCATCAGTCTGATCACCCCGACTGCCGCTACCACAGCGGTATTCAGAGGGCCCCAGGGCGTAGACCTGAGCGCACTTACGCCAACTGCCGTCGCGCGCTCGGTCCATGGTAAATGGCTCGCCGATGACTATGCCGCGCTGATCCGGCGCAACCTGCTCAGCCCCGAGTCCACGGGTTACACGTACCGACGTCAAGCCAGTACCTTGATAACCCAGTTGCAAATGCAGGCGGCGGCCCTGCGCAGCCTGCTCAAGGGGCACATCGACCCCGCTCAATATCAATGGCTCGCCGTGGCGACCGCCAGTCTGGGCCGAAGCGACGCCCGGACGCGCGAACGTTATCCGGTGTACCCCCTGCAAATCCATATCGACAAGCCGTTCATTGCCTCACACCTGAGCCTCTTCGACCAACTGGTGATTCCAGACGCCAACCTGACCCAGGTCGAAACTGTTCAGGGATGTTTCGCCCTGCTGTCGACTGAAAACCGGCTGGCGCCCTTGCTCTACACGCCGGGGGCACCCGATGGCATCGAGTTCAGGGTATTCAGCTCGTTCGTGGAATCGCTCGAACCGTCGGGCATGATCGATTATTACAAAGACCGTTGCCGGATCAAGGCACGCCGTGCTCTGGCGTTTTTTCTGAACGATATGAAACAGGGCAATGCCAACAAGCGCCCCTCTTTGCCAAAAGAGCCGATTGCCGATTTCGCCCAGGTCTGCTTCAACCGGCCGATCGAGCGCAAACTGCGTGACGCGGAGCAAACCACCATCGGTCGTCATGACATGCTGGGCAAGCTCATCTGGAACAGCATTGACATTATTGCCACCGTACTGACGCTGCCCTTCCCTCCCGCCAGTTTCACTGTCGGCGTGATGCTGTCGCTGCGCGACAGTGTCAGGGCCTTCCAGGCACTGACCGGGGATTCTCCGGAGGACGCGCACGCGCTCATTCTCGCGTCGGCCCTGAACATGGTTGGCGCTGCGGGAGATCTCCACCAAGGCCTCAAGGGTTTCGGTGCAATGGCGCGCAAGCTATCGAGGTGTTCGGGAACACCCGCCCGACCCTCAACGCTGAAAAAGCTGTCGAACCCGGCAAAGCAGGAAAAACTCTACCCGGCCAACCTGCAGGACCAATCGTTCTTGATTGGCAAACCCAATGCCAGCGGCCAGGCACCGGTTTACCGGAGCCTGGGTGTCGACCCGGAGGAGGTAGCCGCCACCCGACACTATGCAACCCGCGATAGCAACGGAGCCTGGCAGCCGTTGGATCAACCTGCTACCCCCACCTTGCCACGTGCGTCCGACGCGCTCGCCAATCGTGCCGTAGACATTTCCCTGCAAGACCTGCCACAAGTGGCCGAGGGGCATGCCAGGGGAGTCAGCCTGGGCCAGGGCAGGCATTACATCCAGATGAACGGCCTGGTTTATCAGGTGCAGTACGACGCCGGTATTCGCTGCTGGCACATTGTGGACCCGGACAGCCCTTTCGCGTTCTTCGGTCGCCAACCCGTCAGGCTGGACGATCACGGCCAGTGGACATTGGTTGAGCGTTCGCGCCTGCAGGGCGGCGGCAACGATGAACCGTTCGGCTTCAGGCCTTTGCAAGAACAATCGGGTAGCAGTGGAGCAGACCTGAGTGACTACGAGTTACCGCAGCACTTGCGAAGGCATCTGGAGGGTATCCTCAAAATGGAACCGGCCGACGACCTGGGCTTGAATCTGGATGGGTACTTCGAGATCTATTACGTCCAAATGCGCGAGCGCTACTTCAGCCTCAAGGAAAAACTCTACGCCGACGCCCAGACATTTTTTGCCCGCTCCCCGGCGCTGCCACCCAGGCCAATACTCCCGGCAGTCGATGCATCGGCGAACGTCAGCGGTTTTCTGGAAAACGTTTTCAACAGCAGCAACGGGTTAGTCTTGAGCGAGGCCCCCAGGTCCGTAGCCAGTAAACACTTCCTCATCGCCCACATGCAGGCTCTGGTCGAACAGCGAGTCGAGACGATGTACCTCCCGCATCTGTTCACCGACAAGCACCTCAAGAAACTGGCCAAATATCGCGCCAAAGGAAAAAACGTTCGCTCCGGCTCCCATGAGATCAGGGATCATCTCGAGCTGATCAATGAGGGAGCATTGAACAACCTGAGCGTGGAATACGACTACTACCACCTTATCAAGCACGCGCACCGCCACGGCATCGAGGTACGTCCATTCAGCTCATCGGTCAGTTACCCGGTTGAAGGTTTTGAGGTGGCAACGCCCACAACCGACATCGCAGCCGCGCAAAAAATGAGCAACTTTTTCGGTCACAAGGTAATCAGCGCCGACGTTGCGCTGGATCGCTCCAAGCGCTGGATCGCCCTGCTCGACGAAAAGCTGGCCACCACCCATGACCAGGTTCCAGGCATCGCCGAGCTCGAAGGCGCGATCAGTGTGCATATCGAAGACGTACCTGCCGGGCGTCCTATGCAGATCCGCGCCACTTCGGTTCGCCTGGTCGAAGATGGACAGGCCACGCCATGCGACTTCAAAATAGAATTTGCAAATCCAATCGTGGCCGACACGGCAATCCCTGCAGCCCTACCGACTGGCCTGGACGATACCCTGACCGGAGCAAGCGTCGCCGCCAGCGGGCACACACATCCGGGCGTAACAGGCTTTCGCTGGGATGAAAGTTCAGGCTGGCAGCGCGTAGCACCGGAGCATTGGGTTGCCGACAGCCCACCGACCGCACTCCAGCAATCGCTGCTCGACACGACATACGGTATGCCACCGTCGTCGAGAGACGCTTTGTATGAGCTGATTCAGAGGCCAAGAGGGCTCGACGGCAACTATTTCATCAGCGATACCGACCTGATACCGGCGCAATCGACATTTTTCGAGTTAAGAGAGAAGCTGCGAATCGAATCGCGTCCCGTCATTTTTGGCGAGCTTGCGCCGCGACCGACGATGCCCGCTATCGACACCCAGGGCAATGTGGATGAATTCATTAAAAGCCTGTATCAGCAAACCGACGGCATGGTCATAGGCGAATTCCACGCCTCTGTCGCCAGCAAGAAATTCATTATGGACAACCTGCCGCTGCTGACGCAGCAGAACGTAAAAACGCTTTACATGGAGCACCTGCTGACCGACTTGCATCAGGCCGACCTGGATCGTTTTTTCGACACAGGGCTTATGAGCAAAAGGCTTTTGGATGACATTAAAAAGCTGGACAGCGGGCATCTGACTGACCCGGACCATATGTACAACTTTGAAAAGTTGCTGATCAAGGCGCAGCAGCATGGCCTGGAGATTCGCGCCCTGGATTGCGCCGCCAGTTACCACCTGCGGGGTATACGCCTGGAGACGCCCACGACCCGCCAGCAGATGATGAATTATTTCGCCTCGCGCACGATCCGTCAGCACCAGTCTGTCATGGGTAAGCACAGGTGGGTTGCGTTGGTCGGCAACAGTCACGCCAACATCTACAAGACCGTACCGGGACTTGCGGAACTCGAAGGTGCCATTGGCCTTCACCTCGTTGACGTAGCGCCCGGCGCCTCCAAGGGCATCAGGGTGGACGCCGGTGTATTCTCGCGCAGCCCCATGAACAAGAGCGAAGGCTTCGTAAAAGGCGACTTCCGGATCGATGTAGAGATCCCTGGAACGCCGGTCTGGCCGGCACCTATTGAAAAGCCAACGCTGGATCAGCGGCTGTCGCGGGTCGGTACGTTCGTGGTGGAGTCCGAGTCGGAAACGGCACATATGATCGCCCATCGGTCCAGAGACAACGCGATTCATCTCACACCGGTGCAATTCAACGCCGAAGGCAAGGCGTTCGTGGAGCGCCCGACCTGGGAGGCGCTGCACCTACAACCCCATGAGACCGTCGAGGCGCTGATACTCGCCCTGCAGCGCTACGGCCTGGAACGAGTGGGGTAGGTCATACCTCATCGAGGTGCGGCAACGCCCGCCGTGCTGCCGCCTCGAATGACGTGCTCTATCAGGCTTTTGGCAGGCGCTGCTCCAGCAATTGGTGCAGCGCACTGTCGGCAGGCCAGTTACGCATGAAACGGGCACGGTCCCTGGAGAAGGCAGCGGCGAAGGTGCGGGCCGAGCTGTGCTGACACATGGCGTCCAGATCGATCAGCGCCCAGCGGTCCTGATGCCAGAACACGTTATGCCCTTTCAGATCGCCATGGCTGATACGCTCACGAATCAACTGCGCGAACAGCCTGTCCAGCGCCAGCAATTCGCTTTGCGGTGCATCGCCTGCAGCGACGTACGGCGCGAAGCGTTCGATGATATCCGGCCCCGGCAGGTACTCGGTGACCAGGTACGCCTGGCGTCGCAACCAGAACAGGCGCCGCTCCAGCAACGCCAGCGGCTTGGGCGTGGCGATGCCGAGGAACATCAGGCGATTGCCTTCACGCCATGAATGCCAGGCTCGACTCGGACGCCAGAAACGTTTGAGCCAGTGGGCAAAATGCTTGATGTTGTAGCGTTTGATCACCAAAGGTCGGCCTTCGACCTGGGTTTTCGCCACGCTCGCGGCACCGCCGGTCTTGTACAGGTGGCCGCTGTCGATCAATGCGTCGGCTGTGTCGAGCACCGCAAGCATCGCGGCTTCTTCTTCGCGACGAATCGCGCGCAGGCCGAATGGCCCGTCGGTAACGCTGAACAGGCTGCAGTCACGTCCCGCCTTGATCAGATAATCGCCTAACCGCCAGTGGCTGACCTTGTCGATCTGCTTTTGCAGCGCTTGGACCGGCAGCGCATGTTCGCCATTGCTCAGCAGGTAGTAGACCAGCAGTTCTTCGGTGAATGGCTCCAGCGATCGGGGCAGTTGCGCGAAGAACACACCGAGATTTTCCAGCACCTTTTGGCGAGACAACGGTTTGCCAGCTTGCTCGACACGAATGCCGGCGCCATCGATCAGGTACAGCTTGCCGTTCTGACGCAGCAGGTTGTCCAGGTGCAGGTCTTCCTGCCACAGGCCCTTGGCGTGCATTTGCCCGACGACAGCCAAGGCATCGCCCAGCACGGTCGTTTGTTCATCGGCCAGCGGCGGCAGGTCTTCAACTGTCTTCCAGGCATCGCTCAGGCTCTGGGCCTGATCGAGAAATTCGAACAGCAGCCAGCCGCCTTCGCCTTCCACAAGGCCGTCGGCCAGGAGCAGTGGCGTGGCCAGGCCCTGCCCGGCAAGCAACTGCACGCCGGCGAGCTCGCGCTGAAAATGCCGAGGTGCCTTGTGCCCGACCAGCAACTTGGCCAGCACCGGCCGCCCACGCCAGATCCCGGCGCCCACATAGCGCTGACCGGGCAGTACGCGCAGCAGGCTGAGCAGCTGTAACTCGGCCGAACCGGCAGCATCCGCCAACGCAATACTCATCGGCAGCGTCGGGGTACGCCCGGCGTTTTTCAGTTCAGACAAACGCATCGGCGCCCTCTTCAATCAACTTGAGCTGGATCGGTAATCAACAACACATCACGCCCGCAGGACGTTTTTCGACCGGGAGCAGCTTAACGAACGCCGCGCTTATGGCTGCCGCGTTTGGCCAATCGCTCCCACCACTCATCGACCCTGATACTGCTGGCCGCCTCGTGAACATAAGCCGAAAGCAATTCTCGGACTTCTGCCTCGTTCCACACGGGTGCACGTCGCAACAGCGGCTCAAGATCCTTGACCCGGTCACGTTTGCCAAAGATCAATCTACGGGTTTTCTCAAGGTCGATCAGTTGCGCCCTATAGGCGCCGTTCCGGTCCTTGAGGAAAATGTGCTTGGGATAGAAACAGCCATGCACCTGACCGGCCGTGTGAAGCGTGCTCGCCAGCTCGCCGCACGCCTTCAGAATCGCCAGGCGCTGAGTCGCAGGCAGCTCAGCCCATTGCAACAGCAGCGTTTCCAGGTCGGTCCAGCCATCCAGCGCGCGAGTCATCAGAATCGCCCGGCGCTCGCCATCAACCTTTTTCTGGGCATGAAACACCGCGTGCAGCGCTGGAATCCCCAGATACTGGTACAGATTGATGTTGCGAAACTCACGGGAAAACGTAGGCTCGCCCAGCGGATGATGCAGGGTGCGAGTCAGGTAATTGGCTTGGCGCTTGAGGTAGTAACCCGTGCCTTCAAGTTCCAGGCGAAACACGCTGCTCCATCCACCACGCCCGGTATTGGGCTCGTCCACAGCTTCGAGCTGCACGTTCCACAGAGAATCGAAATCCGCCAGACCGTGACGCTCAAGCAATGCACGGTCCACTTCTGCAATGAAAACATTCATTCGCGTCCCTCGAAAAAGCTGACGATGTGACGAATGCGCTTCTTGTCTGACTCATTCAGACGCTCGCGCCCCCGGTATTGCAGATAAAACCGCAGGCGCTGAGTGGCAGACAGGTGGTACTTGGCTACCTTGTCCAGGCACGCCAGATCCTTGGTGATGCGATAACGCAGCATGAAGCTGACCCAGAACGCGCCATTGGGGCAGTCGATCAGGAACACCGTCGAACAATCATCGACCAGCAGATTGCGCCACTTCAGGTCGTTATGGGTGAAATGGTGATCGTGCATGATCCGGGTATATCGCGCGACCTGCCGGCTGATGCCATCGACCCAGGTGCGGTCGTTCAGACGCGCGTCGTGAAGCCGGGCCACCTCGGATAAATCCTCGGTACGCGGCAACTCGCGGGTAATCAGCGCGCCACGGTCATAGGCCGCGCCCTTGCGCTCCAGGCCCCAGGCCACGACTTCGGCGGTGGGAATGCCCCACTTGGCGAAACGCTTGAGGTTCTGCCACTCGGACTTGACCCGAGGGCGTCCCAGATAGCGTCGCAGGCCCTTTCCTGCTGCCACATAACGTTTGACGTAATAATTGACCCCGCCGCGTTCGACGCGGATCACCTCGGACAGCGGATCGCGGGTCAGACGCTCGCCCTGCAAGGCAAAAACAGCGTCCAGCGAGCCGAAATCGTCGCCCAGCGCTGCATATCCCGGTTCCAGATTCCAACCCGCCATCAGAGCGCATCTCCGTACCGCAGTTTGCGCTGATAAAGCTTGTCGGCCTTGGCTTCGAGCCAGCCCAGCAACGCCGGTTCCTGCGCGAGAATCTGGCGCAGCGGCTGCTGGAAATACCCTTTGAGAAAGCGCAGCTTGTCGCGACGGGTCAGACCGATGTCCATCGCCGAGAAATACAGCGCCGCCAGATCCTTGTTGCGCCAGCGCATGGTAATCGCCGGGCGCGTCTGGGCGCGGTGCAGATCGATGACCGAGAGTTTGAAATCCTCGGGCGTGACCGGCTTGTCGGTGTGCAGCAGGAAATGACAGATATAGCAGTCGCGGTGGTTGACCCCGGCGCGGTGCATCATGCCGACCAGGCGAGCGACTTCGCCGATATACGCCCGCTTCATGCGCGGCTCGGGAGGCTCGCTGCGCCAATTGAGGCTGACGTCCTCAAGGCTCTCGGTCGGCGCCAGTTCTTCGGTAACGATGAACGAGTGCTGGGACGCCGGGTTGTTGCCGCGTTCGCCATAGGCCACGGCAGTCATGGTCGGGATACCGGCCTCGTGCAGGCGATTGATCGCCTGCCGCTCCTGCCCGGCGCCGAGCACCGGCAGTTTTGCGCTCAACAGGTTTTTCGCCACCTCTCCCCAGCCGATGCCGCGATGGATCTTGACGAAGTAGCCACGCCCGTCGACTTCGGTGCGCAGGGTGCGGCGGTTTTCCAGTTCGCGATAAACCTCGCCCTGCAGTTGCTCGACAGCGTCGAACGCATCGCGCCCGGCCCAGAGGGTTTTGAAGGGTTCAGCAAGGATCAGTTTCATCCGTGGTGCTCCGCCAGAATCACATCCGCAGCGTGCTGCGGCATGCTGTAAAGATCAGCCGTGTTGGCGAATGCCAGCCCATTGCTGCGCCACGACTCACGCGTGACATCGTCCTTGAGCATGCAGGCCAGAAATTGATTGAGCTGGTTCTGCTCGAACGGCTCATCAAGCACCAGACCGCAGTCAGCCTCGGCAATGTAGTGCGCATAACCACACACCGCGCTGACCAGCACCGGCAGCCCCGCAACCAATGCTTCAAGCAGCACGGTGCCGGTGTTCTCGTTGTAGGCCGGGTGGATCAAGAGGTCGGCGCCCAGCAGGAAACGCGGGATGTCGCTGCGGCCTTTCATGAACGTGACGTTGTCGCCCAAGCCCAACGCTGTGCTTTGCAGCTGGAAGACCTTGGGGTCGTCCTGACCGATGACAAACAGCCGCGTGCGCTTTCTCAGCTCAGACGGCAAGGCGGCGAGCGCCTTGAGGCTGCGGTCGACGCCCTTGGTCTTGAAGCCGGAGCCGATCTGCACCAGCAGAAGATCGTCATCGCCCAGCTTGAACTCGCGACGAAACTGCGCTCGAATTTCGACGGCGTTATCCGGTGCGCGGCGGTCCTGGGAAATCCCCGGCGGCAGCAGATGGAAGCGCTCCAGCGGTGTGTCGTAATGCTTGATGAACAGCGGCTGTTGCACTTCGGAGATCATCAGCACTTCGGTTTTTGCGTCCTGGGCGAACACTGAGCGCTCGTACGCGGCGAAGTGACGGTAACGGCCCCAGTGCTTGTACAGACCGTGACGCAGGTTCTGCGCCTTGTCTTCGAAGCAGCCATCGGCGGCGTAATACACATCCAGACCCGGCATTTTGTTGAAGCCGACCAGACGATCCACTGGACGTTTGGCCAGGTCGGCATTCATCCAGTCGGTGAGCTTTTCGTTGCGCCGATGGTTGAAGATCGCCTTGACCGGCGCCACCAGCACTTCGAACCCCGGCGGCACGTCGCCTTCCCAGATCAGGGTATAGACGCGGATGGAGTGCCCGCGCTGCTGGCACTCCAGAGCGATGCGCATGAAATCGCGCTGCAGGCCACCGAAGGGAAAGTATTTATAAAGCACAAAGGCCAGTTGCATCACGGATGTTCCTTTGCCAGCAACAGCGAACCCAACTGGCTCGCTACTCGCTCGGGATTCAGGCGAGTGAAGCACATCGGCCACTCGCGCTCGGTATCGAATTGACGCTGATCTTCAGGCGTCGGTCGATAGGTGCATTTCTTTTGCAGGCACGGCGCACAGGCCGGGTAATCGCCCGCCAGATGGACCTGCGACTTGCCGTAGGCGCCGGTCAGGCCCGGGTTGGTCGGACCAAACAAAGACAGCGTCGGCACGTCCAGCGCAGCAGCAAGATGTCCAAGGCCCGTGTCTACGGCCACGCAGCCTTGGGCGCTGGCCAGCACTCTGGCGACGCCAGCCAGATTGAGTTTGGGGAGCACGACGGCTTTATCAAGGCCCTGGGCGATACGCTCGGCCCGGGCTTTCTCCGCCGGGTTGCCCCACGGCAGATGCACTTCCAGCCCTTGCCCGATCATGCGCTCGGCCAGCTGGCGCCAGTACAACTCGGGCCAATGTTTGGTCGCCCAGGTGGTGCCATGCAGGAACAGCACGAACGGCGCGCTGCTTTCGGCGTTTAACAGGCGGTTGCGATCCAGGCCGTAATCGCCAAGACCTGCGGGCAGTTCATAGCCCAGTGCTTGCGCGAACAGCTGACGCAGGCGCTCGACCGCGTGCTGACCACGGGCCACGGGGTACGCCCGATCATAAAAACGCGTTGCCAGCGGTTCGCGAGCGGAATTTTTGTCCAGCCCGACAACGGGCGCTTTGACGTAGCGCGTCAGCCAGGCACTTTTCAGCAGCCCCTGAGCGTCGATGACCAGATCGTAATGCGTGTCGCGCAGCCGTTGTTTGAACTGACGCCACTGACCGTTCCGGAAGGTCTGCCAGAGGTTTTTGCGCCAGCGCCGGATAGCCACCGGAACCACCCCGGACACTGCAGGGTGCCAGGTCGGGATTTCAGCGAAGCCTTCTTCCACGACCCAGTCGAACTGAATGCCAGGCACCGCGCGAGCGGCGTCGGTCAGCGCCGGCAGGGTATGAATGACGTCACCCAGCGAAGAGGTCTTGATCAGCAGTACCCGCAAGTCAGGCGACCTCAACCGGCGTACTGTCCAGATGGCTCAGGGCCTGAATCACCGAATCCGGCTCCAGCAGACGCAGGCAATTGTAGTGACCGAAACGGCAAGTACGCTCGAAACACGGGCTGCATTCGATGCCCAGCCGCACGACCTCGACCTGATCGGCCAACGGCGGCGTAAAGCCTGGCGATGTCGAACCATAAACGGCCACCAGCGGACGATTGAGCGCAGCAGCAACGTGCATCAGGCCTGAATCGTTGGAAACAACAGAATCGGCACATGACAGCAGGTCGATGGCTTCGGCCAGCGAGGTGCCGCCGCTGAGGTTGGTTGACTCTTCACGCAGGCCGGGAATCAGGCGTTCGCGAATGCTTTCACCGACGGCATGATCGTTCCTGGAGCCGAACAGCCACACCTGCCAGCCTTCACGAATCTTCGCTTCGGCGACCTTGGCATAGTGCTCGGACGGCCAGCGCTTCGACTCGCCGAATTCTGCGCCAGGGCACAGCGCCAGCACCGGTCGGTCCAGGCTCAACCCGAACTTGGCGAGGGCTGCGTCGCGACTGGCAGTTTCAATCGAAAGGCTCGGCTTGGGATACGGGCACGGCAGTTCAGCACCTTTGTCGTAGGCCAGCGCCATGAAGCGCTCGATCATCAACGGGTATTTCTCTTTATCCAGCGCGCGCACATCGTTGAGCAGACCGTAGCGGAACTCGCCACGCCAGCCTGTGCGTTGCGCAATGCCGGCGAAGAACGGCACCAGTGCCGATTTTAAGGAATTGGGCAGCAGAATCGCCTGATCGTACTGACCCTTCAGAGACTTGCCGATGCGCCGACGGGTCGCCAGTTCCAGCGCGCCATGGCCGAGCGGAAAGCTCAAGGCCGTACGCACCTGGGGCATACGCTCAAGGATGGGTCGGCTCCACTCGGGCGCCAGAACGTCGATTTCGCATTGCGGGTGACGTTGTTTCAGGCACTGGAACAGCGTTTGCGCCATCACCATGTCACCGACCCAGCTGGGCCCTACGATCAGTATTCTCATGCTCAATCCAAAAACGACAGAAACGAGCAGGGAGGCCCATCAGACTGCGTGACGCTTGCACACAATCTGACGCCTCCCTGTCATAGCTTTATATAGGCCCCGCAAATCCAGGCTTTGCCGCGCTCCAACTGCCTTCGCGGTCTGCTGCGGGAGCGAATTCATTCTTGATGCGATAGCCCAACCGATAAAGATGTCTCGGATGTACCGGCCTCTCGCGAGTGAGTTCGCTCCCTCAGGGGTCATGTGTCCAGCGCTCAATCGGCCGCGACACTCAAACCCGAAATACGTACCGCATTCAGCTCAGCCCCAACTGCTCCCAGATCCGCATCACTTCACGCCGCTCGCTGGCGAACTGATCACCGCTGACCACCCCGGCATCCTTCTGCAGGGCCTGTCGGTGTGCGGCGGAACGGTACGCTTTATACGCCTCACGCAACAGGCTGGCGTCGGCGGCGGATATCAGACCTGCCGCTTCCAGACCCTCAAGAATGCGGATGTTATCGGTGTACCGAAGCAGCGCGGGATGTTCTCTGGACCACGCCAAGGCCGCGTATTGCACCATAAATTCGATATCGACGATACCACCGGCGTCCTGCTTGAGGTCGAACCGAGCCGTGGCTTCAAAGGCATTCGCGCCCTTTCCGGCCGCTGTAGCCCTGGTACCCAGATTGTCGCGCATCTTCGCGCGCATAGTGCTGACCTCCTGCCGCAACAGGGGCAGATCACGCTCGCGCCCCAGCACCGAGGCGCGTACGGCCTCGAACCCTTTACCGACATCGGCGCTGCCCACCAACACTCGCGCACGGACCAGTGCCTGATGCTCCCAGGTCCAGGCCTCTTTCTCTTGATAGCGCGAAAACGCTCCCAGCGAACCGACCAGCAGCCCTGACGCACCGGAGGGTCGCAGGCGCATGTCCACTTCATACAACTGACCGGAGTTGGTCTGCGTGGTGATCAAATGAATGATTCGCTGCCCCAGCCGGGTAAAGAACTGCGCACCGTCGATCGGTTTGGCGCCGTCGGTCTCTGCTTGAGGATCGCCATCGTGAATGAACACCAGGTCCAGGTCCGAACCATGCCCCAGTTCGATGCCTCCGACTTTCCCATAACCGACAATCACGAAACCCGGGTCGCACAATGAGCCATCAGGGCGCTGCGGCGTACCATGACGGGCGACAGTGTGCCGCCAGGCCAGCGCCAGCACCTGCTCGATAATCGCCTCGGCCAGCCAGGTCAGGTAATCACTGACTTTCATCAGCGGCAGGCTGCCGGTGATTTCCGACGCCGCCACGCGCAGCCGGTGCGCCAACTTGAAATGGCGCAGCGCTTCCATCTGCTGCTCCAGATCATCCTCCGGGATCCGCGTGAGGCGCTCACGCAGTTCGGCCGCCAGCTCCGGCGCCTGCGGCGGGCTGAACAGACGTCCCTCATTAAGCAGCTCATCGAGCAACAACGGGAAACGAGCGATCTGCTCGGCAATCCACGGGCTGGCCGCGCACAGGGTCAGCAAACGCCGCAGCGCGCCCGGATTTTCGGTCAGTAGCACCAGATAGGCCGAACGCCGAGCCACCGCTTCAACCAAGGGCAACACGCGTTCGAGCACCAGATCGGGATTAGCGTGCTCGACTGCCTGAGCCAGCAGCCGCGGAATAAATGCATCGAGCCGCTCACGTCCCAGCCGCTGCATCGAGCGCAGCTGGGAACTGTTACGCAGGTTGCTCAGATGCTTCAACGCTTTCTGAGCATCGGCGAATCCGCCTTCCTGAAGCTGGAGGCAGGCGCTTTCTTCATTTTGCGACTCTTCCCACAGCGGCAGCCACTCGCCGCCGACGAGCTCATCACCGCCGTCCTCCTGGCCTTGCTCCTCATCCGGATCAGCGATGACTTGACGAAAATGCCAGTCAACCCGATTGCGCCAGTACATCAATTGCTCGTGGAAAGCGTCCCAGTCAGCAAAACCCATGATCAAAGCAATGCGAGCCTGGTCCGTTGTCTCTTCAGGCAACATCTGAGTCTGCCGGTCGGCAATCGCCTGAATCGCGTGTTCTGTATAACGCAGGAATTGATAGCCTTCCCGCAGTTCGCCGATGACCGCTGCCGGCAGATAGCCCTGCCCCTCCAGCGTACGCAGCACTTTGAGCAGAGGCCGCTGTTGCAGGCTCAGGTCGCGTCCGCCGTGAATCAGTTGAAAGGCCTGAGCGATAAACTCCACCTCGCGGATACCGCCCGAGCCCAGCTTGATGTTGGCGGCCATGCCCTTGCGGCGTACCTCCTGCTGAATCAGCTGTTTCATGGTGCGCAACGCGTCGATCGCGGAAAAATCCAGATAGCGCCGATAGACGAACGGTCGCAGCATCTCCAGCAACTCGGCACCCATGGCCTGATCGCCACCGACGACCCGCGCCTTGATCATGGCGTAACGTTCCCAGTCGCGGCCCTGGTCCTGGTAATACTGTTCCAGTGCGTTGAAGCTGAGCACCAGCGCCCCGGATGAACCGTAAGGTCGCAGGCGCATGTCCACGCGGAACACAAAACCGTCGACCGTCACCGGGTCCAGGGCCTTGATCAGCCGCTGGCCGAGACGAATGAAAAATTCCTGATTATCCAGCGCACGTTTGACGCCCTGTGTCTCGCCACCTTCGGGGTAGGCGAAAATCAGGTCGATATCGGAGGACAGGTTCAGCTCGACCGCGCCGAGCTTGCCCATGCCGAGGATGACCATTTGCTGCGGTTCGCCGCTACGACGCCCAGTCGGCGTGCCGAATTGCTGGCAATGTCGGTCATACAACCATCTGTAAGCGAGGTCGATGCTGCCATCAGCCATGTCAGAAAGGTCATGGCAGGTTTCGACCAGATCCGCCTGACGTGTAAGATCGCGCCAGATAATTCGGACTTGCTGCCGTGTCCGTTGACGACGTAGATTACGCCCCAGTTCATCCTCGGTAGTTGCTCGGGCGACGGCATCGGCGATGTGCTCACGCAGTTCACCGGCCCTAAGGCTGCGCTCCAGTTCGCCCGAGGCGGCCAGATCCAGCAACATTTGCGGGTCCCGCACGGCCTGCTCAGTCACAAAATCGCTGGCCGCGCAGACGCGATCAAACGCGATCAGACGCTCCGCGGGCCAGGCATCGAACGTTGCCAGTCCGGTATCGGACGAAGCGGCAAGCGCAGTGCGGAACGACTGCTGCGCACGAGTGACCAACGGCAGGAGAATGGCCGGCAGATCGGTCAGCATAGGGAGGCTCATGGGCTATCCTTGGTCGGCATTGAAAAGACTACCTGGGCGGGAGTTGTACACACATGACGGAAGGAACTGTCGAACAAAGGTTAAAAATTGCTCACATTCGTCTCTTTTTGATAGCCAACTCAACTGAACGGCAAGTCTTTGTATTATTTACGTCAGCATTTTTCATTTAATTCGCCGCAACACATGAACGAAAACATCGCTCATCTGTAGTTTTACTACTGTATATACAAGTCAAAAAGCTGAAACAGCTCAAGATTTGTAGTAAAACTACACAACGCCGGATACCACTCCGGTCATCCAAGAATTTACGTCGTCTGCCCACAAGGCCAGTCGCAACAAACTCAGGCAACCGATTCTGGAAGCCTTTCCGCCCTGGAGCAAGCCATGCAAGACCTCGATCCCGTCGAAACCCAGGAATGGCTGGACGCCCTGGAATCGGTTCTCGACAAAGAAGGCGAAGACCGTGCTCATTACCTGATGACCCGTATGGGCGAGTTGGCCACACGCAGTGGCTCGCAGCTGCCGTACGCCATCACCACGCCGTACCGCAACACCATTCCTGTCACCCACGAAGCACGCATGCCTGGCGACCTGTTCATGGAACGCCGCATTCGCTCGTTGGTACGTTGGAACGCCTTGGCAATGGTCGTCAAAACCAACATCGGCGATCCGGATCTGGGCGGTCACATCTCCAGCTTCGCTTCCAGTGCCACCCTGTACGACATCGGTTTTAACTACTTTTTCCAGGCCCCGACCGACGAACACGGCGGCGATCTGATCTACTTCCAGGGTCATGCATCGCCAGGCGTCTACGCCCGTGCGTTCATGGAAGGCCGCATTACCGAAGACCAGATGAACAACTTCCGTCAGGAAGTCGATGGCAACGGTCTTTCGTCCTATCCACACCCGTGGCTGATGAAAGATTTCTGGCAGTTCCCGACCGTTTCGATGGGTCTGGGTCCGATCCAGGCCATCTATCAAGCGCGCTTCATGAAGTACCTGGAGCACCGCGGCTACATCCCTGAAGGCAAGCAGAAGGTTTGGTGCTTCCTGGGCGACGGCGAGACCGACGAGCCGGAATCCCTGGGCGCCATCGCTCTGGCCGGTCGCGAGAAGCTGGACAACCTGATCTTCGTCGTCAACTGCAACCTGCAACGTCTGGACGGCCCGGTTCGCGGCAACGCCAAGATCATCCAGGAACTGGAAGGCGTGTTCCGCGGTGCCCAGTGGAACGTGACCAAGGTCATCTGGGGCCGTTTCTGGGACCCGCTGCTGGCCAAGGATGTCGATGGCATCCTGCAACGTCGTATGGACGAAGTCATCGACGGTGAGTACCAGAACTACAAAGCCAAAGACGGTGCTTTCGTTCGCGAACACTTCTTCAACTCGCCAGAACTCAAGGCGATGGTTGCAGATATGTCCGACGATGAAATCTGGAAACTCAACCGTGGTGGTCACGACCCGTACAAGGTCTATGCCGCTTACCATCAAGCGGTTAACCACAAGGGTCAGCCGACCGTGGTTCTGGCCAAGACCATCAAGGGTTACGGCACCGGTGCCGGTGAAGCAAAAAACACCGCGCACAACACCAAGAAAGTCGACGTGGACAGCCTGCGTCACTTCCGCGACCGCTTCGACATTCCGGTCAAAGACGATCAGCTCGACTCCTTGCCATTCTTCAAACCGGAAGAAGGCAGCGCCGAAGCCCGTTACCTGAGCGAGCGTCGTGCTGCACTGGGCGGTTTCGTGCCGCAGCGTCGCGCTGAAAGCTTCAGCTTGCCGACCCCGCCATTGGAAACCCTCAAGGCGATCCTGGACGGCAGCGGCGACCGCGAAATTTCCACCACCATGGCCTTCGTGCGCATCCTGACGCAACTGGTCAAGGACAAGGAAGTGGGTCAGCGCATCGTGCCGATCATCCCGGACGAAGCCCGTACCTTCGGTATGGAGGGCATGTTCCGTCAACTGGGCATCTACTCATCCGTAGGCCAGCTGTACGAGCCGGTCGATAAAGAACAAGTGATGTTCTACCGCGAGGACAAGAAAGGTCAGATCCTCGAGGAAGGCATCAACGAAGCAGGCGCCATGTCCTCCTTCATTGCTGCGGGTACTTCGTACAGCAGCCACAACCAGCCGATGATTCCGTTCTACATTTTCTACTCGATGTTCGGCTTCCAGCGTATTGGCGACCTGGCCTGGGCTGCAGGCGATAGCCGCACCCGTGGCTTCCTGGTCGGCGGTACTGCCGGTCGCACCACCCTGAACGGCGAAGGGCTGCAGCACGAAGATGGTCACAGCCACATCCTGGCTTCGACCATCCCGAACTGCCGCACCTACGACCCGACCTACGGCTACGAGCTGGCGGTGATCATTCAGGACGGCATGAAGAAGATGTTCGAAGAACAACAGGACGTCTTCTATTACCTGACCGTGATGAACGAATCCTACACCCAGCCAGCCATGCCGGCCGGGGCCGAAGCGGGCATCGTCAAAGGCATGTACCTGCTGGAAGAAGACACCAAGGAAGGCGCGCACCACGTGCAGCTCCTGGGTTCGGGCACCATCCTGCGCGAAGTACGTGAAGCGGCGAAGATCCTGCGCGAGCAGTTCAACGTCGGCGCGGACGTCTGGAGCGTCACCAGCTTCAACGAACTGCGTCGCGACGGCCTGGCCGTAGAGCGCAGCAACCGTCTCAAGCCAGGCCAGAAGCCTCAACTGAGCTACGTTGAAGAATGCCTCAGTGGTCGCAAAGGTCCGGTTGTCGCTTCGACCGACTACATGAAACTGTTCGCTGACCAGATCCGTCAGTGGGTTCCGACCAAGGAATACAAAGTCCTGGGTACCGACGGTTTCGGCCGTTCCGACAGCCGCAAGAAGCTGCGTAACTTCTTTGAAGTTGATCGCCACTTCGTGGTGCTGGCCGCCCTGGAAGCCTTGGCCGATCGCGGCGATATCGAACCTAAAGTGGTGGCTGAAGCCATTACCAAGTTCGGCATCGACCCGAATAAACGCAACCCGCTGGACTGCTAAGGTCTGCGCTGAAGATCGTATAGAGCGCTGACAGATCGCGCGAAACAGCCTTCGATGCGGAATTTACTGCGGTAAATGAGCATCCCGGGCTGTTTCGTTGCTAATGCACCAGCGCAGTCGAGTGAACAGGTTCTCCTAAGGAGAGACATTGTGAGTGAGTTAATTCGCGTACCCGACATCGGCAACGGTGAAGGTGAAGTCATTGAGTTGATGGTCAAGGTCGGTGATCGCATCGAAGCGGACCAGAGCGTGCTGACGCTCGAATCGGACAAGGCGAGCATGGAAATCCCTGCGCCAAAAGCCGGTGTGATCAAGGCCATGAAAGTCAAGCTGGGCGACCGCTTGAAAGAAGGCGACGAGCTGTTCGAACTGGAAGTGGAAGGTGAAGGCGCTGCCGCTCCTGCTGCTGAACCCGCCGCTGCTGCTCCAGCGCCTGCTGCTGAAAAACCCGCTGAAGCCGCCGCGCCAGCGCCTGCCGCCGCCCCCGCTCCAGCCGCTGAGGCTGCTGTTCAGGACATTCACGTTCCTGACATCGGCTCCTCGGGCAAGGCCCGCATCATCGAGCTGATGGTCAAGGTCGGCGACAGCATCGAAGCCGATCAGTCGCTGATCACGCTGGAATCCGACAAAGCCTCGATGGAGATCCCGTCTCCAGCCGCCGGCGTGGTCGAAAGCATCAGCGTCAAGGTCGAAGATGAAGTCGGTACGGGCGACCTGATCCTCAAGCTGAAAGTCGCAGGCGCTGCTCCGGCTCCGGCTGCCGCCCCGGCACAAACTGCTGCCCCGACTGCGGCCAAGGCCGATGCGCCTGCTGCTGCGCCAGCGCCGAAAGCTGAAGCGGCGCCTGCTCCGACCGCTGCGCCTGCGCCTGGCGGCGCGAAAGTGCACGCAGGCCCGGCTGTGCGTCAGCTGGCTCGCGAGTTCGGTGTCGAGCTGAACGCGGTGTCCGCGACCGGCCCACATGGCCGCGTGCTGAAGGAAGACGTGCAGGCGTACGTCAAATCCATCATGACCCAATCCAAGGACGCGCCAGCTACTGGCGGCGCAACCGGTGGCTCGGGCATCCCTCCCATTCCGGAAGTCGATTTCAGCCGTTTTGGCGAAATCGAAGAAGTGCCGATGACTCGCCTGATGCAACTGGGCGCAAGCGGTCTGCATCGCAGCTGGTTGAACATTCCGCACGTCACGCAGTTCGACCAGGCCGACATCACCGACCTTGAAGCCTTCCGCGTCGCACAGAAAGCCGTCGCTGAAAAAGCCGGCGTCAAACTGACCGTGCTGCCCCTGCTGCTCAAGTCCATCGCATACCTGCTCAAGGAATTACCGGACTTCAATAGCTCGCTGGCGCCAAGCGGCAAAGCGGTCATTCGCAAGAAGTACTTCCACATCGGTTTCGCGGTGGATACTCCGGATGGCCTGCTGGTGCCTGTCATCAAGAACGTCGATCAGAAGAGCCTGCTGCAGCTGGCTGCCGAAGCTGCCGAGCTGGCCGAAAAGGCGCGCTCCAAGAAGCTGTCGGCCAACGACATGCAGGGCGCCTGCTTCACCATCTCCAGCCTGGGTCACATTGGCGGTACGGGCTTTACGCCAATCGTCAACGCGCCGGAAGTCGCGATCCTGGGCGTGTCCAAGGCCACCATGCAACCGGTGTGGGACGGCAAGGCCTTCCAGCCGCGCCTGATGCTGCCGCTGTCGCTGTCCTACGATCACCGCGTGATCAACGGTGCCGCGGCTGCTCGCTTCACCAAGCGTCTGGGCGAAGTGCTGACCGATATCCGTACGATTCTGCTGTAAGCCTGAAAGGCCCGCTCCGTATGGAGCGGGTCTGTACTGTTTTCGAGCTGCCACGCTCGTACCTCAACCCCGCTGATTGGCGGGGCTTTTTTTGCCTGTCCTTGACCGAAGTACGCCACGGCTTAGCGGTCCGCGATCAAGCGAATGAACCCACCCACTTCCCCGCTCGCCACAAGTCGCCAGCTACAGCTAAGCGTATGCCTGCCGATACCCTGACATGGGCCAGCATTTGCCGCCCGTGCGCATCAATACCGACCAACAACCTTCAGCCGATCGCCGTTTTGTCGACAGATTTATAGCACTAAGCCATCGTGCTCACTTGTCAGCCCGTGCGCCATGATGCAACCTTGCAACACGCGATTTCACAATGGGCTGATCGCCCGTGCGCGACTGTACCCTTAAAGCGAGTTTCTTCATGAAAAGCCAACCTGATGCTGCCGCCCGCTCGGCAGCCGAGGTCGTGACGCAATTGCCGGTGCCCTCGCGGCTCGGCATGCTGCGTTTCGAGCGGCTGAATGAGGCCAGTTGGGCGTTGCTTTATCTGGACCCCAACTGCGAGAAGCAATTTGACATGCCGGCCATGGAACTGTGCGCACTCATCGGCGCACCGTATGCCAGTCTGATGGAGCCTGAAGCTCGCTATCAGCTGCACGATGCGATCCAGACCCAGCTCGCCGGCAGCTCGCATTACGTGATCCGCTACACGCTGCACACCACCCGCGGCCCGCTGGGCGTGCTGGAGATCGGTGAAGGCTATCGCCAGCGCAACCGTGAGCTTCTGCGCGGGTATCTGATGGTGGTCGATCAAGTCTTCGATTCCAGCGAACTGGCGTTCAGCCCGGATCTGGAGGTTCAGAATTCACGTTTGCAAATCGCCCTGGAATTGAACCAGCGTGCTCAGCACGAACAGCTCAAGCATCTGGAGCGCGTCCGTGCGCAACAGAGTCTGATCCTGCGCCTGGCACGGCATCGCTACAGCTCCAGCAACTCGCTGCAGGAAGCAGCGCAGTTGATTACCAAGAGCGCGTGCGAGATTTACGACATTCCCCGCGCTGCGATCTGGAACCTCGTCGGCAAGACGCTTGAACCCATTGCCGAATACCGCCGCCAAACCGGTGAGTATCTCAGGGCCCAAGCGGTCGATATCAGTCGCTTTCCCCTTTATCTCGAAGCTTTGCACACCAGTCGCGCCATCGACGCCAGCGATATCGCGCAGGACCCGCGCACCCGGGAGCTGGCCGAGTGTCTGCTGCCACGTCACATCCATGCCATTCTCGACGCCAGCATACGCATCGATGGACAGGTGGTCGGCGTGCTGTGCCTTGACCACAATGAAACGGCTCGCGAGTGGCAGTCAGACGAGATCGCGTTCGCTGGCGAACTGGCCGACCAGTTTGCCCAAGTCATCAACAACCACAACCGCCGCACTGCCACCAACGCCTTGCACCTGTTCCAGCGTGCGGTCGAACAGAGTGCCAATGCATTTCTGCTGGTCAACTGCGACGGTGTGGTGGAGTACGTGAACCCCAGTTTTACAGAGATCACCCAGTACTCTGCCGATGAAGTCCACGGCCATCGTCTGTCGGAACTGCCGGCACTGGAAAACCTCGGTTCATTGCTGCTCGACGCCAACTCAAGTCTGACCAGCGGTAACAGTTGGCAAGGCGAATTCAAGAGCCGGCGCAAGAATCTGGAGCCCTACTGGGGTCAGCTCTCGATCTCCAAGGTGTATGGCGACAATCGCGAGCTTACCCATTACATCGGTATCTACGAAGACATCACCCAGGCCAAGCTCTCCCAGCAGCGGATCGAGCGCCTGGCGTACACCGATAACCTGACCAATCTGGGCAACCGTCCGGCGTTTATTCGCAACCTCGACGAGCATTTCGCCCGGGATGTCGAAACACCGATCAGCCTGCTGCTGGTGGACATCGACAACTTCAAACGCATCAACGACAGCCTGGGCCACCAGACCGGCGACAAGTTGCTGATCAGCCTCGCCCGGCGTCTGCGTAACAGCCTGAGCCCGACCGGGATCCTCGCCCGCTTTGCCAGTAACGAGTTCGCCGTTCTGCTGGACGATGCCGGCCCTGAAGAAGGCCAGCGCATCGCCAGCCAGCTGCTGGATACGCTGGACAAGCCGATGTTCGTCGACAACCAGTTGATCAGCGTGACCGGCTCGGTGGGGCTGGCCTGCGCACCGCTGCACGGGCGCGATCCACAGACCCTTATGAAGAACGCTGGACTTGCGCTGCACAAGGCCAAGGCCAACGGCAAGCATCAGGTCCAGGTGTTCACCGAAGCACTCAACGCCGAAGCCAGCTACAAGCTATTCGTCGAAAACAACCTGCGCCGCGCCTTGACGCAAAACGAACTGGAAGTGTTCTACCAGCCCAAACTCTGTCTGCGCTCGGGTCGGCTATTGGGAATGGAAGCGCTGCTGCGCTGGAATCATCCGGAAAAGGGCATGATCCGCCCGGACCAGTTCATCAGCGTGGCCGAGGAAACCGGCCTGATCATCCCGATCGGCAAGTGGGTGGCGCGTCAGTCGTGCCGCATGAGCAAGCAACTGACGGCCGCCGGCTACGGCAAGCTGCACGTCGCGATCAACGTTTCGCCCAAGCAGTTCTCCGATCCGGAACTCGTCAGTTCTCTGGCCAGCATCCTGCGTGAAGAACAACTCGATCCTTCGCTACTGGAACTGGAGCTGACGGAAGGCTTGCTGCTGGAGGCCACCGAAGACACGCGCCTGCAACTGGAGTCGCTGAAAACCCTGGGCCTGACACTGGCCATGGACGATTTCGGCACCGGTTATTCGTCGTTCAGCTACCTGAAGAAATTTCCCATCGATGTGATCAAGATCGACCGCAGCTTCATCCGCGACATACCGGATGATCAGGACGACATGGAAATCACCTCGGCGGTCATCGCCATGGCGCACAACCTCAAGCTGACCGTAGTCGCCGAGGGCATCGAAACCGCCGAGCAACTGGCCTTCCTTCGCCGGCACCGCTGCGATGTCGGCCAGGGTTATCTGTTCGACAAGCCGATCCCCGGCGAAGACCTGATCAACGCCTTGCGCCGCTACCCTCGCGGGCCGCGGGCCTGAGTCATCTCACCGGCTCTTTCCCCCTCTGGTCTTGTTCGGCAAACTGGTCGTTTTTCCTTTGAGTCAGAAAATTCTGACCCCACTTATGGCAGTCACCTGCCCAGAGAGGATTGACCTCATGGCCCTGCGCTCGGAAATTCTTGTGAACAAAAACGATATGCCAACCGCCCAGCAAGCGCTGCCGGGCCGTGAAACGCCGATGGCCTTGCCAGAGACACACTTCGTCAATGGCCGCCCGCTGCTGGGGCCGTTCTTTGAAGACGTCGAATTTGCCATTTTCGGTCTGGGCTGCTTTTGGGGCGCCGAACGTCGTTTCTGGCAGCGTGAAGGCGTCGTCACCACAGTCGTCGGCTACGCAGGCGGCTTTACGCCTAACCCGACGTACGAGGAAGTCTGCTCGGGGCTCACAGGCCACAGCGAAGTGGTGCTGGTGGTGTATGAACCGGAGAAAATCAGCTACGAGGCGTTGCTGGCGATGTTCTGGGAGCTGCACAACCCGACCCAGGGCATGCGCCAGGGCAACGACATCGGCACCCAGTACCGCTCGGTGATCTATGCGACCAAACCTGAGCAACTGGAAGCCGCCAAGGCCAGCGCTAAGGTGTTTCAGGATCAACTAACCAAAGCCGGGCTGGGCGAGATCACCACCGAGATCGACGAAGCCCCGACCATGTATTTCGCCGAGGCCTATCATCAGCAATATCTGGCGAAGAACCCGCAGGGTTACTGCGGGATTGGCGGAACAGGTGTATGCATGCCGCCGAGTCTGAATCCTTAAGGAAGATCGCGGCACGCCCGGGCGTTGAATGGACCGGGGCGTACCTGTGCCCGGAGGGGTGGGAGGCTTGCCAGCGATCTACCGCGCAGCGGTAATAAATCCGATAAGCCGAACCATCTGTCAGAACACAAGTGCCCTGATCGTTCCCACACACTGCGTGGGAATGCCGCTCTGCGTCGACTATCGTGGTGATGCGCAACGTCACGGTGTGCGTTACCACGCGAAGTGTAGGAACGATCATCGCCGGCAAGCGCGCTTCTACCTTTTAGGCGGCGTCTAGGTGGCGTCGATCACGCCTCAGCAATCAGCCAATCCATCCGCCAATCCCCTTGGGTCTGCCCCAGTTTATCGGCCAGCCAGGGCAGCAATTCTCGCAACTCCTCTTCCAGCCCCCACGGCGGATTGGCAATCGCCAAGCCTGAGCCGTTGAGGCTGTTCGGTGTGTCCAGCGGGTGCACCAGCAATTCGACACGCAGCAGCTTTGGCGCACCGGTTTCGGCCAGATCCTGATAAAAACGCTTGAGCGCACGCTGATCCTTGATCGGGTACCAGATCGCTGCAACCGTCTGCCGCATGCGGCCGATGGTCTCTTTCAGCGCAACCGAACAGCGCTTCATTTCGTCCAGCTGTTCGAAAGGCGGATCGATCAGCATCACAGCACGCTTCTCCTGCACCGGCAGCAAGGCACGCGGCACATGCCAGCCCTCGCCCAGATGCACGGCGACGCGGCGATCGTATTTCATGTTGTCCTTGAGCAGCGCGCCATCTTCAGGATGTTTCTCGTTGAGCAACACACGGTCCTGCTCACGGGTCACGCGGCGCGCCAGCTCAGGGGAGCCGGGGTAATAACGCAGCTCGCCGGTCTTGCGGTTCATGTGGCGAATCTCATCCATGTAACCGGCCGCCACTGCGGGAATATCATCTGCCTCCCAAAGACGGCCAATCCCTTCGATCCATTCACCAGTGCGCGTGGCCTGATCGCCCTGCAGGTCGTAAAGACCCAGGCCCGCATGGGTGTCGATATAGGCGAGCGGTTGTTCCTTGCGCGACATCAGCGCGATCAAGCGAGTCAGGACGATATGTTTCAAGACGTCGGCATGGTTGCCGGCGTGGAAGGCGTGACGGTAATTCATGGCAGCTCCTGGAAGGCTGCGCAGTTTAGCAAAACAGCCAGTTTTGCGCAGACCGCTCGTAGTCCGAACCCCGTCAGCCCAAACGACAGGCAAAAAAAGCCCCGGTTAAGCCGTTACAAAACCGGGGTTGAGGTAATTACTCGGACCAGAAGGTGACCAAACCTTGGTTCGAGCAATGTTAAGTGAGGCCATTATGCCGAATTAACCAAACGGTACATAGTCAAAACCGACACACTGATGTGCAGGGCAGACATTGCCGACGACAGGTATTGCCCAGCGCAGGCAGCGCTACCAGAATCGGCTCAATCTCAATAAAAGGAGCGAGCGTAATGATGCATGCCGACCTGATCGACCAGGATGATCTATTGGGACAACTCCGGTCCCTGGGCTTTGAAATGCCATCGGGCGCCACCGCCGAGCAAGCCTGCGCCCAAGCGGTGTGCGGCCTTAACGAAGACCGCGCCCGGGCGTTGCGTCAGTTGGTGGAGAAGATGCTCAGCGCCAGCGCGACCATCCTGCCGGCGGTGCGTCAGGCGATCGATCAGCAGTTGTTGCCGGCGTTGGCGCATTATCAGCATGCCTGTGGAAAGCATGACGTCGCTTGATCCAGCGTATAACGCTGGCGGTGCTGGAGTTCATTCATATCCCGTCAATTGGCCACGGCGTCAACTTTCCGAGCGCAGAGTCCCGCGAGATCAGGCTCTTAACAATGAGCGAAGCACGGTACCACCTTGCGCTGAATATGCCTCCCCGTCATTTAACCGGAACGCATAGGCCGTGGGCAGGTCAGGGATGTTGGTTGATGTCCAATACTTGGAATCTGACCATCCCAAGAATGCAGTTATGTTGTCGGTATAAGGCCTGTAGGAGATATAGAGCAGCTGCATTTCCTGCAAGCTTAATGACGCAGCCACCCATGGGCGGTCTGACTCCGATTGTCCCCATGAAACGGGGGCACCCAAGGCTACCTGCTGAATACCGGAAAAACTGATCGTGTAACGAGCGACATTGTTTACCGAGTCACGCACCTCAATGACCGCCGACCCATTGCCTGCAGCACGCACCACTCCGGATTCGCCCACCTTCGCAACCTCCAGATTGGAGGACGAATAAGTGTAAGGTGGGACACCTCCCGTAGCAATGCGCTGGTATCGCGCTTTAGGGGGGCCGGGTTCTGGCGGCTTACCTCTAACAATACAGTAATAAGAAATCGCCATCAGATGGTTAGCACCGATACTCAAAGGCGCCACCGCATTTATATCCCAAGCCTTGGAAATGACCTGGCCATTGGGCGTCTTCGCAGTAAAGTTGTGATGGCCTGGAGACAATGTGTTGATCGATAGACTCCAGGAACCATCAGGTCTGATCTGGGCGACATCTACTCGCACGTCCTGATCAAAAATTTCTACAACCGCGCTGCTCAGTTCTGACTTGTATTAGCTCCGGACATGATTCCACCTTCAAGAATAGGTGAATGGTTCAAGCCTAGGCCGTGCCTACAGTCTCACACTGGCAAACGTCGACTCGTTGCGCGCCTGGCTCAGGGCCGACAGCGGGCCGGAGAGCGGCGCCAGGATCAGCGCCTGTGGAATCGGCATCAGCGCAACCTGCTGCGCGGTGTTGGAGCCTACGCGCTCATCGCGCGGCGGGATGCCAAAGTATTCGCGGTAGCACTTGGAAAAGTGCGGGGTGGAGACGAAGCCACAGACCGACGCCACTTCGATGATCGACATCGGGGTTTGCTTGAGCAACTGCCGGGCGCGAATCAGGCGCAGCTTCAGGTAGTAGCGTGACGGCGAGCAATGCAGGTACTTCTGGAACAGCCTTTCGAGCTGACGCCGGGAGACTGCGACATAGACTGCCAACTCGTCGAGGTCGATCGGCTCTTCGAGGTTAGCCTCCATCAGCGCGACGATTTCCTGCAGCTTCGGCTGATTGGTGCCAAGCATATGCTTGAGCGGCACGCGCTGATGGTCCTGCTCGTTACGAATACGCTCGTAGACGAACATTTCCGAGATCGCGGCGGACAGTTCACGCCCGTGATCGCGGCTGATCAGGTGCAGCATCATGTCCAGCGGCGCGGTGCCGCCGGAGCTGGTGAAGCGGTTACGGTCAAGGGTGAACAGCCGGGTACTCATCGCCACTCGCGGGAACGCTTCCTGCATCGCTGCCAGGCACTCCCAATGCACGCTGCAGTCGAAACCGTCCAGCAGACCGGCGCACGCCAAGGCCCAACTGCCGGTGCAAACCGCGCCGAGACGCTTGGACTGCCGCGCCTGGCTTTGCAGCCAGCTCACATGCTCGCGTGTCACGGTACGCTGAATACCGACGCCACCGCAGACGATCACCGTGTCCAGCACCGGTGCTTTGTGCACCGACGAGTCGGGGGTTATTTGCAGTCCATCGCTGGCCCAGACCTGGCCACCATCGGCGGTAAGCGTGGTCCAGCGATACAGTTCGCGACCGGAAAGCTGGTTGGCCATGCGCAGTGGCTCAACCGCCGATGCGAGGGAGATCAGTGTGAAATTGTCCAACAGCAGAAAGCCGATGGATTGAGGCGTACGGTTCTGGGGTTGAGCCCCGGAGTTGAACGAAGTCATCACGGTATCTCCTCACACGAAAAGCAGTTTGATGGCCCCACCAAGAGGCTCTTGTTGTCTGGCCCTCGTCTACGGAGAGCATTGTGTATTGCAACGCAAATGCCATGCCTAAAGTTGAATGGGCATTCAATAAACCCCGATTGCGACGTCGCGATGCGTCTATTGGGCTGCGACATGGGCGTTCAGTTAGCGATCTGCTGGTCCTGGAGACGCGGAACGGCGGGCGGGATGAGCAATTCGGTAGCACTTGTGTGACGCGCCGAAATATCGCGAATAAGGAGAGTGTCACTCCATGCACAGGTGACCGGAGAAAGACCGGTAGCGCTCCTACGGTATGGCTTTGCGCCATGCGATACCGATCACGCGCCAAAAGGCAGCGACAGGTCTGGGATGTGAGCGAAAAACGAGCAGAGCCACTTCAGTCGATCCATACCTGCGAGCGTAACTAACCTCTTCGTGAGCAAGCTCACTCCCACAGGCGCCTCGCAAGCCAACAATATTGCGTATACGCGAAGCACTGTGAGTTGGCTTGCGAAGGCATCGGCACAAAAAGCAGCCGTTCACTAACAAGCACCCACAGGAGACTCACAATCCAGCAGATGTCGTGTACACGCAGACCACTGTGGGAGCGAGCTTGCTCACGAAGACGCCAGACAGGCAACGCCAACCTAACGACTCAACACTCCACCGCACTCACCGCCAACCCACCGCGCGAGGTTTCCTTATATTTGTCGTGCATGTCGGCGCCGGTGTCGCGCATGGTGCGGATGACGCGGTCCAGCGAGATAAAGTGCTGGCCGTCACCGCGCAGCGCCATCTGTGCGGCGTTGATGGCTTTCACGGCGGCAATCGCATTGCGCTCGATGCAGGGTACTTGGACCAAACCGCCCACTGGGTCGCAGGTAAGACCCAGGTTGTGCTCCAGACCTATTTCCGCCGCGTTGCACAGCTGCTCAGGCGTAGCCCCTAAAATATCTGCCAGACCGGCGGCGGCCATTGCGCAAGCCGAACCGACCTCGCCTTGGCAACCCACCTCGGCGCCAGATATCGACGCGTTCTTTTTACACAGGATGCCGATCGACGCCGCGCCGAGGAAGTAATCCACGACATTGGCCTCACTGACTTCATCGCTGAACTTCACGAAGTAATGCAGCACCGCCGGGATAATGCCTGCAGCGCCGTTGGTGGGCGCCGTGACCATGCGCCCGCCTGCTGCGTTTTCTTCATTGACCGCCAGCGCGAACAGATTGACCCACTCCATCGCGCTCAGTGTCGAGCCGATGACATTGGGTTTGCCCAGCTCCTGAAGGCTGCGATGCAGACGTGCCGCACGCCGACGGACATTCAAGCCACCCGGCAGAATGCCTTCGTGCTGGAGGCCCTGCTCCACACATTCCTGCATTGCCCGCCACAAACGCATCAGGCCCGCACGAATCGCCTCTTCGCTGCGCCAGACCTTTTCGTTTTCCAGCATCAATTCCGAGACTCGCAAGTGGTGCATTTCGCACAGCTTTAGCAGTTCTTCGGCACTGGAAAAGTCATAAGGCAACACCGTGCTGTCGGCATCCAGCACGCCACTCGCCGCTTGCGCCTCATCGACCACAAAACCGCCGCCCACCGAATAATAGGTGTCGCGATGGAGTTCGCCGTTCGCATCGAAGGCAATCAGGGTCATGGCATTGGGATGGAACGGCAGGTTCTCGTCGATCAACAGCATGTCGCGCTGCCAAACAAAAGAAAGCGGATGATCGCCATTGAGTTTCAGGGTGTCGGTCTCGCGCAGTTCGGCGATGCGCCGACCGATCAAGGTCGGGTCGATTGCGTCCGGCCACTCGCCCATCAATCCCATGATCACCGCGTTGTCGCTGCCGTGTCCGACGCCGGTCGCCGACAGCGAACCATAGAGGCGCACTTCGATGCGTTTCACCTGCGCCAGCTGGTCTCGTTCGCGCAGGCCCTGAACGAATAGCGCCGCGGCCCGCATCGGACCCACGGTGTGCGAACTGGAGGGGCCGATACCGATCTTGAACAGGTCGAACACGCTGATAGCCATTTGCCGCAAACCTCCGTAGAACAGGGCTTCCGGCGCGCCATGCGGCCGGCGACGAAGCTACTACGATTGCAGCGCAATCCGTCGAGATGGCGGCATCATCAGCCTTTTATACCGGGAGGCGGCGTCTGACACCGACTCACTCTTGTCCACCAGCGCCGCGTCTGAAACTAAGCGCTCAGAGGCGCTGCCCAGAGAAGAAAACCCACTGGTTTCGACACTTTTTTCCGCTCAGGCACTCGAAAAGCGGTCGCCGGGCGGGTAAAAAAGCTGTAAGCGACGTCACTGACACTGGATGCGACCCCCTCTGTACTGGTTACGACGCACCCTGTAGGCGTTTGTTTTTGCCTGTTACATGATCGTCGTCGACTCAATCGCCAGACGCAGTGATAGAGCTGTTTTCCCACTTGACTCGCCGACACCAAAAACGCGTCAGCCGCGGCTGATGACGAGAAGAAAACACCTAAGGAGTCCAACCATGAAAGGTTCACAAAAGCTGTTGCTGGGCGTTGCGCTGAGTCTGCCAATGCTGGCACAGGCCGCAGAGCCCGCAGCTTGCCAAACGGTCAATTTTTCCGATGTAGGCTGGACCGATATCACCGCGACCACCGCCGTCACCAGCGTCGTGCTGCAGTCACTGGGTTATAAAACCAAGACGACCATGATTTCCGTGCCCGTGACCTATAAGTCGCTGGCCGATGGCAAGAACATGGACGTGTTCCTCGGCAACTGGATGCCGACCATGGAAAACGACATCAAAGCCTATCGCGACGCCGGCACTGTCGAGACCGTGCGCGCCAACCTTGAAAACGCCAAATACACCCTCGCCGTGCCTCAAGAGCTGTACGACAAAGGCCTTCATGACTTCGCCGATATCGTCAAATTCAAGAAAGAGCTCGACGGCAAGATCTACGGCATCGAACCCGGCAACGACGGCAACCGCCTGATCCAGAGCATGATCGACAAGAACGCCTTCGGCCTGAAAGACGCAGGCTTTAAGGTCGTCGAATCCAGCGAAGCGGGCATGCTGTCCCAGGTCGATCGCGCAACCAGGCGCCACACCGATGTGGTGTTCCTGGGCTGGGAACCGCACCCGATGAACACTCGCTTCAAGATCCAGTACCTGACTGGCGGCGACGACTTTTTCGGTCCGAACTTCGGTCAGGCCACCGTTTATACCAACGCACGCAAGGGCTACACCAGCGAGTGCAGCAACGTGGGTCAGCTGTTGAAAAACCTGTCGTTCACCTTGCCGATGGAAAGCTCGCTGATGGGCAATATCCTCGACGACAAGATGAAGCCTGATGCCGCGGCCAAGGCATGGCTGAAGAAAAACCCGCAAGTACTCGACACCTGGCTGGCGGGTGTCAGCACCGTGGACGGTAAACCTGGCCTGGAAGCCGCAAAAGCCGAGCTGACGAAGTAACTCGACAGGCAGGCGGGCAAGCCCGCCTGTTGTCCTCTTTTCATCCCGCACGCGGACACCCGATATCATGCTGACTGATCATAAAATCCCTCTAGGCCAGTACATTGCAGGCTTTGTCGACTGGCTGACGCAACACGGCGCCAGCACGTTCGACGCCATTGCCTCGTCACTGGAAACCATGATCCACGGACTTACCTGGGGTCTGACCTGGTTCAATCCTTTTGTGCTGATCGGCCTGATTGCTCTGCTTGCTCACTACATCCAGCGTAAATGGGGGCTGACGGCATTCGTCGTGATCTCCTTTCTGCTGATCCTGAACCTGGGCTACTGGCAGGAAACCATGGAGACGCTGGCCCAAGTGCTGTTCGCCACTCTGGTCTGCGTGGTGATCGGCGTGCCGCTGGGGATCGTCGCCGCGCACAAACCGATGTTCTACACCTGCATGCGCCCGGTCCTGGACCTGATGCAGACCGTCCCGACTTTCGTTTACCTGATTCCAACCCTGACCCTCTTCGGTCTGGGCGTAGTACCGGGTCTGATTTCCACGGTGGTGTTTGCGATTGCCGCGCCTATTCGTCTGACCTATCTGGGCATCTGCGATGTCCCGCAAGAACTGCTCGACGCCGGCAAGGCCTTCGGTTGCTCCCGCCGTCAACTGCTGTCGCGGATTGAACTGCCCCACGCCATGCCCAGCATTGCGGCTGGTATCACCCAGTGCATCATGCTGTCGTTGTCGATGGTGGTGATCGCTGCCCTGGTGGGCGCCGACGGCCTGGGCAAACCCGTGGTCAACGCACTGAACACTGCTGATATCGCACTGGGCTTCGAAGCAGGCCTTGCGATCGTATTGCTGGCGATCATGCTCGACCGTATCTGCAAACAACCCGACGCTAAAGTGAGGGCTGACGCATGAGCATCATCAAATTCGATCAGGTCGACGTCGTCTTCTCCAAAGACCCGCGTGAGGCTCTCAAGCTGCTGGATCAGGGCCTGACGCGACCAGAAATCCTGAAAAAAACCGGCCAGATCGTCGGCGTCGAAAAAGCCAGCCTGGACGTCAACAAAGGCGAAATCTGTGTACTGATGGGGCTGTCCGGTTCGGGCAAGTCCAGCCTGCTGCGCTGCATCAACGGCTTGAACACCGTCAGCCGTGGCTCGCTGTTCGTCGAGCACGAAGGCAAACAGATCAACATCGCCAACTGCACCCCCGCCGAACTGAAAATGATGCGCACCAAGCGCATCGCCATGGTCTTCCAGAAATTCGCCCTGATGCCCTGGCTGACCGTTCGCGAGAACATCAGCTTCGGGCTGGAAATGCAGGGCCGCCCTGAGAAGGAGCGTCGCCAACTGGTCGACGAAAAACTCGAACTGGTCGGCCTGACCCAATGGCGCAACAAGAAGCCAGACGAACTCTCCGGCGGTATGCAGCAACGGGTGGGCCTGGCCCGCGCACTGGCGATGGACGCCGACATCCTGCTGATGGACGAACCCTTTTCCGCGCTCGACCCATTGATCCGTCAAGGTCTGCAGGATGAGTTGCTGGCGCTGCAGAAAAAACTCAGCAAGACCATTGTGTTCGTCAGTCACGACCTGGACGAAGCCCTCAAGCTCGGCACCCGTATCGCGATCATGAAAGACGGCCGGATCATCCAGCACAGCGTGCCGGAAGAGATCGTCCTCAACCCGGCGGACGAATACGTACGAACCTTCGTTGCGCACACCAACCCGCTGAACGTCCTGTGCGGCCGCAGCCTGATGCGCCCGATCAACGACTGCACACGCATCAACGGTTCGCAGGTGTGCCTGGATCCGGGCGATGATTCGTGGATCGATCTGGTTGACGGCAACACCATCAAAGGCGCCCGCCAGCACGGCGCGACACTGGATCTGCAAAGCTGGGAGCCGGGTCAGGCAGTAGAGAATCTGGGGCGCAAGCCAACCGTGGTGCACTCGGACATCGGCATGCGCGAAGCCTTGCAGATCCGTTATCACACCGGCAACAAACTGGTGTTGCAAGAGAACAATCAGTTGGTCGGCATTCTGGGTGACAGCGAGCTGTATCACGCTTTGCTCGGAAAAAACCACGGGTAAACAGCCGCCATAAGCTGCGAGTCCAAGCTGCAAGAGAAGGCGGTAGCGCCCCTTATCTTGCGGCTTGGAGCTCAAAGCTTATGGCTGTTTTTGCTCGTGCATCTTTTTTTGTTGATTGAACGTTCAATTAAAAAGCATTAGAGTGAAGGCCGTTTTCAGTCTTTCACCACACGCAGGCGAGCCAAGGAGACTCAAAGATGCCCAAGGTCGGTATGCAACCCATTCGGCGTCAACAACTGATTCAGGCCACGCTGTCGGCGGTCGATCAGGTCGGGATGGGCGATGCCAGCATTGCATTGATCGCCAAACTGGCAGGGGTCTCCAACGGCATCATCAGTCACTACTTTCAGGACAAGAACGGCCTGATCGCAGCGACCATGCGCCACCTGATGAATGCACTGATCATTAACGTTGCCGAACGACGTCAGGCGTTGACCGATGACAGCCCGAGGGCGCATCTGAAAGTGATCATCGAGGGCAACTTCGATGCCAGCCAGGTCAACGGACCGGCGATGAAAACCTGGCTGGCCTTCTGGGCCACCAGTATGCATTCGCCCACGCTGCACCGCCTGCAGCGGATCAACGATCACCGCCTGTACTCGAACTTGTGCTGCCAGTTTCGCCGCGTGCTGACGCTGGATCAGGCGCGCTCCGCCGCGCGGGGTCTGGCAGCGCTGATTGATGGCTTGTGGCTACGCGGCGCGCTCTCGGGCGATGACTTCGATACCGAACAGGCGCAACAGATCGCCTACGAATACATGGATTTCCAACTGGCAAAAGCGCCGCGCTGAAACAGCGGCCGCAAAAGGGTCGAGCAGCGCACGGCGCGCCCGATCAACGCCCATCACAGACAACTGCGAGGACACTATGGCCCGTTTCGAATTGCAAAAACTCTACATTGACGGCGGTTATGTCGACGCCAGCAGCGACGCGACCTTCGAAGCCATCAACCCGGCCAATGGCGAAGTACTCGCCAACATCCAGCGCGCCACCGAAGCAGACGTCGAACGTGCCGTGGTCAGCGCTGAAAAAGGTCAGAAAATCTGGGCAGCGATGACCGCCATGGAGCGTTCGCGCATCCTGCGTCGCGCCGTGGACATCTTGCGTGAACGCAACGATGAGCTGGCTGAACTGGAAACCCTGGACACCGGCAAGGCGATTTCCGAAACCAGGTACGTGGACATCGTCACTGGCGCCGACGTACTGGAGTATTACGCAGGCCTGGTGCCCGCCATCGAAGGCGAACAGATCCCGCTGCGCACCTCCTCGTTCGTCTACACCCGTCGTGAACCGCTGGGCGTGACCGTTGGCATCGGCGCCTGGAACTACCCGATCCAGATTGCCCTGTGGAAATCCGCGCCAGCGCTCGCAGCGGGTAACGCGATGATTTTCAAGCCAAGCGAAGTCACCTCGTTGACCACCCTGAAACTGGCCGAGATCTACACCGAAGCGGGCTTGCCTGATGGCGTGTTCAACGTGCTGACCGGCAGCGGTCGTGAAGTCGGCAGCTGGCTGACCGAGCACCCGCGCATCGAAAAAATCTCGTTCACCGGCGGTGTCGATACCGGCAAGAAAGTCATGGCCAGCGCCTCGAGCTCGTCGCTCAAGGAAGTGACCATGGAACTGGGCGGCAAGTCGCCGCTGATCATCTTCGATGACGCCGACCTGGATCGCGCCGCCGATATCGCCATGATGGCCAATTTTTACAGTTCCGGTCAGGTCTGCACCAACGGCACTCGGGTGTTCGTGCCGAGCGCCTTGAAGGCTGCGTTCGAGGCTAAGATCGTCGAGCGCGTCAAACGCATTCGTGTGGGTAACCCACAGATCGACGACACCAACTTCGGCCCGCTGGTCAGCTTCGCCCACATGGACAGCGTGCTGAGCTACATCGCCAAGGGCAAGGAAGAAGGTGCCCGCCTGTTGATCGGCGGCGAGCGTCTGACCGAAGGTGAATTCGCCAAAGGCGCATTTGTGGCCGCGACCGTTTTCACCGACTGCCGCGACGACATGACCATCGTCAAGGAAGAAATCTTTGGCCCGGTCATGAGCATACTCAGCTATGAAACCGAGGAAGAAGTGATCCGCCGTGCCAACGACACCGAAATGGGTCTGGCAGCGGGTGTCGTGACTCGCGACCTGAACCGCGCTCACCGCGTGATTCATCAGCTGGACGCCGGTATCTGCTGGATCAACGCCTGGGGCGAATCCGACGCGAAGATGCCGGTGGGTGGTTACAAGCAATCGGGCGTCGGTCGCGAGAACGGCATCAGCTCGTTGGCGCAGTACACGCGCATCAAGTCCGTCCAGGTTGAGCTGGGTGACTACGCTTCGGTGTTTTGACCCACTGCCTTGGTAAACACCGGCTGACGCCATCGTTGGAATGCCGCCCGGAATGAATCCGCTCCCACAGAGGGGAGGCGATCCCACAGGGAGAACACGTCCCCTGTGGGAGCGAATTCATTAGCCAGAGGCCAGTTCGGCTAGCGCACCAGCATGGGGTGCCCGGGGGTCGAACGGCCAACGTTCCCCCTCACTTCCCCCGCCAAAAACTTCTGAACGGAGGATGTCATGTCCCAAGAATTTGATTACATCATCATCGGCGCCGGTTCGGCCGGTAATACCCTGGCGACCCGTCTTACCGAAGACGCAGGCGTCACTGTTCTGCTGCTCGAAGCTGGCGGCCCGGACTACCGCGCCGACTTCCGCACCCAGATGCCAGCCGCGCTGGCGTTCCCGCTCCAGGGTCGCCGCTACAACTGGGCATACGAAACCGAGCCAGAGCCTCACATGAACAACCGCCGCATGGAATGCGGTCGCGGCAAGGGCTTGGGCGGTTCGTCGCTGATCAACGGCATGTGCTACATCCGCGGCAATGCGATGGACTATGACGGCTGGGCAAAACTGCCAGGCCTTGAGAACTGGGCCTACCTCGACTGCCTTCCGTACTTCCGCAAAGCCGAAACACGCGATATCGGTCCCAACGACTATCACGGCGGCGAAGGCCCGGTCAGCGTGACCACGCCGAAGGCGGGCAACAATCCGCTGTTCCACGCGATGGTTGAAGCCGGGGTACAGGCGGGCTATCCCCGCACCGACGACCTCAACGGTTATCAGCAGGAGGGCTTCGGCCCGATGGACCGCACTGTGACGCCCAATGGCCGTCGCGCCAGCACCGCACGCGGCTATCTGGATGAGGCCAAGAAGCGCTCGACCCTGACCATTGTCACTCACGCGCTGACTGACCGGATTGTGTTCGAGAACAAGCGGGCCGTTGGTGTCGCCTATATGGTCGGTGACAGCGACACCCGCATCGAAGCCCGCGCGCGCAAGGAAGTTCTATTGTGCAGCGGCGCGATCGCGTCGCCTCAGGTCCTGCAACGTTCCGGCGTCGGCCCTGCCGAACTGCTGAAAAAGCTCGATATCCCCGTGGTCCACGATCTGCCCGGTGTCGGTGAGAACCTTCAGGATCACCTGGAGATGTACCTGCAATACGCTTGCAAAGAGCCAGTCTCGCTCTACCCTTCCCTACTCTGGTGGAACCAGCCGGCCATTGGCGCCGAGTGGATGTTCCTCGGCAAAGGCATTGGCGCAAGCAATCAGTTCGAAGCCGGTGGTTTCATCCGTTCACGCGAAGAGTTCGAGTGGCCGAACATTCAGTACCACTTCCTACCGGTGGCAATTAATTACAACGGCAGCAAGGGCGTGAAAGAACATGGTTTCCAGGCCCACGTGGGGTCGATGCGCTCGCCGAGCCGAGGCCGCGTGCAGCTCAAATCCAAGAACCCGCGCGAGTACCCGAGCATCCTCTTCAACTACATGGCCACCGAGCAGGACTGGCAGGAATTCCGCGACGGCATCCGCCTGACTCGCGAAATCATGCAGCAACCCGCGCTGGACAAGTACCGTGGTCGCGAGATCAGCCCCGGCATCGAAGTGCAGAGCGACGAGCAACTGGATAAATTCGTGCGCGAGCATGCCGAGACCGCGTATCACCCTTCCTGCTCGTGCAAGATGGGCAATGACGAAATGGCGGTGGTCGACGGAGAGGGTCGTGTGCATGGCCTGCAAAGCCTGCGTGTGGTCGATGCGTCGATCATGCCGATCATCACCACCGGCAACCTCAACGCACCGACGATCATGATCGCCGAGAAAATCGCCGACAAGATCCGCGGCCGCGCCCCACTGCCGCGCAGCACGGCTCAATATTTCGTGGCTGGTGATGCACCGGTGCGTGGCAAACCGATGCGGGAAGTGAGTTCCACATAACCGCTGTGTAAGCCCCGAAGGTCAGGTCAGGTCAGGCGATGCATCTTCATCGCCTGAAACCTCCTGTTCGTCACGTCGTAACACCTGCGCAAGCTCCCACAGGGTTTGTGCTCGCTGATCAATCAGCGTCAGCACCCGGCCACTGTGAGAGCAACCGCAGGTTAGGACGGTCGCGCAGGGGCCAGGTCAGGCGATGCATTTCTTTGCCAGTCCCCCGCAGTAGAGCTCCCCGCGCTATGATCTGGACCGTTGCCCGTCCGATTGCCAAGGAGACATCCTGCATGTTCGACTTCTCCGCTCAACTCAAGCAGCGGTTCGCAGCCCTGCAGAGCAGTGCCCAGTTCTTCTCCCTGCGCTACGTCAAACAGACCAGCCAGCACCTCTCGGTGCGCAAGAACGTTCCCGAACCACCGCAATTGAGCACCGACGAAGGCGCCATGCTGACCGTTCGCGTCAACGGCGTGGAAGCCTATGCCGCGACCAACGATATTTCGCAACGCGGCCTGCAAGCGGCGCTGGAACGTGCCCAAGCCCAGGCGCGCCAGCTCGCTCCACATTCACTGCTCGACCTGCTCGACCACGCCGTCGCCACCAGTCGCGCGGATTATCTTTCGCCGAATCTGGGCATTCCCTTTCCTTCCCTCAGCGAATGCTACGCCTTGCTGGGTAGCGAATCGGCCTCCGTGCCCAAGGATGACCGCCTGGTCAACTGGCAAGTCAGCCTGGGCCTGGAGAATGTCGAGCAGATTTACCTCAACAACGCCGGTGCCGAGATTCGCCAAGCCCAGCGCTTTGTCTTTCCCGGCCTGAGCGTCACCGCTTACGACGGTCAAGGCAGCCAGACCCGCAGCCTGGGCCGCGAAAACTTCGGCCAGCAAGGCAGCGCAGAAGTCATCGCTGCCTGCGGCATCATTGGCGCCGCCGCCAAGGTCGCCGACCAGGCGCTGCAATTGATCATGGCGCCCAACACACCCACCGGCCCACGCGATCTGTTGCTGACCCCCGATCAGATGACGCTGCAGATCCACGAGTCCATCGGACATCCACTGGAACTGGACCGCATCCTCGGTGACGAGCGCAACTACGCGGGTACCAGCTTCGTCAAAACCAGCGACTTCGGCAGCCTGCAATATGGCTCGAAGCTGCTCAACGTAACTTTCGACCCGCAGATCCCTGAGCAACTGGCGAGCTACGGCTACGACGACGATGGCACGCAGGCCAGCAAACAGTTTCTGATCAGGGAAGGTGTGTTGGAGCGGCCTTTGGGCGGCGCGCTCTCGCAGTACCGTAGCGGCATGGAAGGCGTTGCCAATAGCCGCGCCAGCAGCTGGAACCGCGCGCCGATCGACCGCATGGCCAACCTCAATATCGAGCCGGGCGACAAGACCCTGCCGCAACTGATCGGCGGCATCGAGCGCGGCATTCTGATGAGCACCAACCGCTCATGGTCGATCGACGATGCACGCAACAAATTCCAGTTCGGTTGCGAGTGGGGTCAGTTGATCGAAAACGGCGAGCTCAAGGGCGTGGTCAAGAACCCGAACTACCGGGCCATCTCGGCTCAGTTCTGGCGCAACCTCAGCGCGGTGGGCGACCTCAGCACGTTCAAGGTGCTGGGCACGCCGAACTGCGGCAAGGGCGAACCCAATCAGGTGATACGCGTAGGTCATGCTTCGCCCTCATGCGTATTTGCCAATGTCGACGTTTTCGGAGGTGACGCCTGATGTCCCATCAAACCCAGTTCAAAGCGTTGGTCGAGTCACTGCAAAGTGCGATCACCGGACAGGAACGCTTCACCCTCAGTTACAACGCCGAGGCGTCGGACTTCATTCGCTTCAACCACGCCAAGGTCCGTCAGGCCGGTCACGTTCAGCAGGCCAGTCTGCACTTCAAACTGATCGAGGACGGCCGCCACGCTAACCTCAACCTGACGCTGTCGGGCGATGAAACCGTGGACCGGCAGCGTCTGGACGATGCCCTGCATCAGCTGCGCGAGACCCTTGAACTGGTGCCGGCCGATCCCTATCTGCTGCTCAACGATGAGGCCTGGCAGAGCAGCAACGTTCAGGATGTGCCGCTGCCCGACAGCGCGCATGTGGTCGATCGCATCGCGCAGTTGAGTGAAGGCCTGGATCTGGTGGGGATTTACGCCGCTGGCCCGATCTATCGCGGGTTCGCCAGTTCCCACGGCGCGCTGGGCTGGCATCAGGCGAACAGTTTCAACTTCGACTGGAGTCTGTTCCACGAAAACGGTCAGGCCGTGAAGGCCAGCTATGCCGGTCACGCGTGGAGCGATGAGGCATTCTCCAAACGTTTCGCCCTGGCTCGGGAACAGCTGGTGTTCCTCGGTCATCCAGCACACCCCCTCGCGCCCGGCCAATATCGCGCCTACCTGGCACCCGCGGCGCTGGAAGAAGTGGTGGGCATTATGTGCTGGGGTGGTTTCTCGGCGCAGTCCCTGGCGGACAAGACCAGCCCGTTGCAGCGGCTATACGATGGTCAAGCCGGGCTCAATCGGCTGGTGAGCCTTGATGAACAAGTCACCGGTTCACTGTCTCCGGCATTTTCAGACGAGGGTTACCCACGCTCGGATCTGTCCTTGGTAACGGCCGGCGCTGCCAAGGATCGACTGATCGGCTCGCGCAGCGCTGCCGAATATGGCCTGACGGCCAACGGCGCCGGCTGGGGCGAATCGCCGACTGCGCTGAGCATGAAAAATGGTTCACTGCCACTGGAAGAAGTGCTCAAGGAACTGGGCACCGGGCTGTACATCAGCAACCTGTGGTACCTGAACTTCTCCGACCGCGCAGCAGGACGTATTACCGGGATGACCCGGTTTGCAACGTTCTGGGTCGAGAACGGCCAGATCAAGGCGCCGGTCAGCACCATGCGTTTCGATGACAGCATTTTCAGCCTGCTGGGCGACTCGCTGGAACAATTGACCAGAGAAAGGGAACTCATCCTGTCGGCAAGTACCTACAGTCAACGTCAGACAGCGTCGAATCAGCTGCCGGGAGCATTGCTGAGCAAGTTGACGCTTACTCTCTGAAGCGAAGCCGCCTCCTTTGCAGTCGCGCGGCTCAGGCGCGCTCCTGCACAGATATCAGACAAGGCAACAAGACGGCACACGCGCTCAACGACCGAACGAGCACCCACAAATAAGGACCCCGACCCTCCCATGCCGACCACCACGCCGCCACTGGACGCCAGGACCCTGCGCTGGATGCCCTGGGTCATTGCCATCGCTTTTTTCATGCAAAGTCTGGACGGCACGATCCTCAACACGGCGCTGCCCTCCATGGCCGGCTCGTTGTCAGAAGATCCGTTGCGTATGCAGTCGGTGATCATCGCCTACATGCTGACCATCGCCCTGCTGATTCCGGCGTCTGGCTGGATTTCCGACCGCTTTGGCATCAAACGGATTTTCTTCAGCGCCATCCTGCTGTTCAGCTTCGGCTCGTTGCTCTGCGCGGCGGCCAACTCCTTGGGCATGCTGGTTGGGGCGCGTGTTGTGCAGGGCTTGGGCGGTGCGCTGATGATGCCGGTGGGCAGACTGATCGTGTTGCGGGCTTATCCGCGTACCGAACTGGTACGTACCCTCAGTTTCATCACCATGCCTGCCCTCCTCGGTCCGTTAATGGGACCGACGGTTGGCGGCTGGTTGGTGGAATACCTGAGCTGGCACTGGATCTTCCTGATCAACATACCGGTCGGCATCCTTGGCTGCTTCGCCGTGCGCAAGTTCATCCCCGATCTGCAAGGCGGCGGGCGCACACGCTTCGACATGGTCGGTTTTGCCCTGTTTGGCGCGTCGATGGTGCTGATCACCATTGCGCTCGAAGGCCTGGGCGAGCTGCATCTGCCCCACCTGCGTGTCGTGATGCTGCTGTTTGGCGGCATGGCCTGCCTGGCCGCGTACTGGCTACGCGCCGGGCATGTTGAGGCGCCGTTGTTTTCGGCATCGCTGTTCCGCACCCGCAGTTTTGCGGTCGGCATCATGGGTAACCTGTTCGCCCGTCTGGGCAGCGGCGCGTTGCCGTTTCTGGTGCCGTTGATGCTGCAAGTGGCGCTGGGTTATTCACCGTCGCATGCAGGCATGAGCATGATCCCGCTGGCGCTGGCGGCGATGTTCGCCAAACCACTGGCGACGCGCGCCATCGAGCGTCTGGGTTATCGCATTGTGCTGACGGGCAACACCCTGCTGCTTGGCGTACTGCTGGCAAGCATGGCGCTGGTGGATGCCGACACGCCTTACTGGATGCTGCTGATCCACCTGGCGTTCCTCGGCGGCGTGAACTCGCTGCAGTTTTCGGCCATGAATGCCGTGACCTTGATCGATCTGGACGACGCCAGTGCGGCCAGCGGTAACAGCTTGCTGTCGGTAGTCGCGCAGCTGTCCCTGAGTCTTGGGGTGGCCTGCGCGGCGGCGTTGCTGGGCGGTTTTACCGACGATGTTTCGACCGGCGATGTCAGCAGCGTGCTGGGGGCCTTTCAACTGACGTTTCTGTGTGTAGGCGTGCTGGCGATGTTTGCGGCGTCGATCTTCCTGCAACTGTCGCCGCGCATGCCCCCGGCAAATCCGCCACGCAAGCCGCAGACCGAACCTGAGATAGAGGCTTGATCTTGAAGCTCATACCGGCCAGTACGGGAGCAACTGGAGGCACGACGGTCGCGAAGAGGCCAAGGCAGGCGCCACATTTCAGCGTCTTACCCGTCGTATTCGCCACCGTCGTAACCTCCGCAAGCTCCCACAGGTTTGAGGCAGGCGACGTATCGGCGCCGGCTCACGGTTGCGCCCACAGGGGACCATCGTTTATCCGGGATTTTTAACGCCTGCTGCCATTTATCGCCCCCGCCCCCAAGGCAGGGGTCGTGACCTGATACACTGCGCGACATTTTGTTTTGCAGGCCCGTCCCGTGACTAACACCGCTTTTAACTCACTGCCCCTATCCGCCGCCATGCTGGCTAACCTGGAGTCCCTTGGTTATGCCCAGATGACGCCGATTCAGGCGCAGAGCCTGCCGGTGATGCTCAAGGGCATGGACCTGATCGCCCAAGCCAAGACCGGCTCCGGCAAGACCGCCGCGTTCGGCATCGGCCTGCTCAACCCGATCAACCCGCGCTATTTCGGTTGCCAAGCGCTGGTGCTGTGCCCGACCCGGGAGCTGGCTGACCAGGTGGCGAAAGAGATTCGTCGCCTGGCGCGCGCTGAAGACAACATCAAGGTGCTGACCCTGTGCGGCGGCGTCTCCTTTGGTCCGCAGATCGGCTCGCTGGAGCACGGCGCGCACATCATCGTCGGCACGCCGGGGCGCATCCAGCAGCACTTGCGCAAGGGTTCGCTGGTGCTCGACGGCCTGAACACCCTGGTTCTCGATGAAGCCGACCGCATGCTGGACATGGGTTTCTACGACGCCATTGCCGACATCATCGAGCAAACGCCCGAGCGCCGTCAGACCCTGCTGTTCTCAGCCACTTACCCGGTCGGCATCAAGCAACTGTCGTCCAAGTTCATGCGCGACCCGCAGACCGTGAAAGTCGAAGCGCTGCATGCCGACAGCCAGATCGAACAGATCTTCTACGAAATAGCCCCTGAGCAGCGTCTTGAAGCCGTGGTGAAAGTGCTTGACCACTTCCGCCCGCAGTCCTGCGTGGCCTTCTGTTTCACCAAGCAGCAGGTTCAGGAAGTGGTCGATCACCTGATCGCCAAGGGCATGTCTGCGGTCGGTCTGCACGGCGATCTGGAACAGCGCGACCGTGATCAGGTGTTGGCGATGTTCGCCAACCGCAGCACGTCGGTACTGGTGGCGACCGATGTGGCAGCGCGGGGTCTGGATATCGATGCGCTGGACATGGTGATCAACGTCGAACTGGCGCGCGATTCGGAAATCCACATTCACCGCGTCGGTCGTACAGGCCGTGCAGGCGAAACCGGTATTGCCGTCAGCCTCGTCGCGCCGTCGGAAAGCCAGCGTGCCCGCGCCGTCGAAGAGTTGCAGAAAGCGCCATTGAACTGGCAGCAGTACGACAGCCTGACGCGCAAGGAAGGCGGCAAGTTGCTCCCACCGATGACCACCCTGTGCATCGGCTCGGGCCGCAAGGACAAACTGCGTCCGGGCGATATCCTGGGTGCGCTGACTGGCGAAGCGGGCGTTCCCGGCACTCAGGTGGGCAAGATCGCGATCTTCGATTTCCAGGCCTACGTGGCCGTGGAACGCAGCATCGCCCAACAGGCGCTGGAACGCTTGAACAACGGCAAGATCAAAGGCAAGTCGTTGCGTGTGCGGATTCTCTAAGAACTCCTCATGATCGTTCCCACGCTCTGCACCGGAACATGATCGTTCCCGCACTCCGCACCGAGACATGATCGTTCCCGCGCTCCGCACCGAGACATGATCGTTCCCGCGCTCCGCGTGGGAATGCCGTGTTGGACGCTCCGCGTCCCGGGGGCGCAGGGCGTCACGCAATCCGTTCCCACGCAGCGCGTGGGCACGATCACCATCCAGTTTCTGTAAGAACCCCGAGGACACCGCTTTGCCCGTTACTGACGTTGTGATCATCGGCGCCGGCGCCGCAGGTTTGATGTGTGCAATCACCGCCGCCAACCGTGGACGCAAGGTGATGCTGATCGATCACGCGAACAAGCCGGGCAAGAAAATCCTCATGTCGGGCGGCGGACGCTGCAACTTCACCAACCTGTACACCGAGCCTGCCAACTTCCTCTCGCAAAACCCGCACTTCTGCAAATCCGCGCTGGCCCGCTACACCCAGTGGGATTTCATTGCGCTGGTGAGCAAGCACGGCGTGCCTTACCACGAGAAAAAACTCGGCCAGCTGTTCTGTGACAACAAGTCCAGCGACATCCTCGGGCTGCTGCTCAGCGAATGCGAAGAGGCCGGTGTGAGCCTGCACATGGACACCTCGATAGAGACCATCGGCAAGACTGAAAGCGGCTACGCGCTGCACACCACCCTGGGCGAGATCACCTGCGAGTCGTTGGTGATTGCCACCGGCGGGTTGTCGATCCCCACCCTGGGCGCCACCGGATTCGGCTATCAGGTCGGCAAACAATTCGGCCATACCCTGCTGCCTACACGAGCGGGGCTGGTGCCGTTCACCATCACCGACCAGCTCAAGGACCTGTGCACCGAGCTTTCCGGCACATCGGTGGATTGCCTGGTCAGCTGCAACGACACCAGCTTTCGCGAGAACATCCTGTTCACTCACCGAGGTTTGAGCGGCCCGGCGATTCTGCAGATTTCTTCGTTCTGGCAACCGGGCGATACGGTGGAGATCAACCTGCTGCCCGACCATGACGCGCACAGTTGGCTGACCGAGCAACAGGCCGAACGTCCCAATAGCGAACTCAAGACTCTGCTGGGCGAAATCTTCACAAAAAAAATGGCCAACCTGATCGCTGAGCAGTGGTTCGTTTCCAAACCGATGAAGCAATACACCCATGCCGAACTGGGCGGCATCGCTGACAAACTGGCAAGCTGGCAGTTGGTTCCCGCCGGTACAGAAGGCTATCGCACGGCCGAAGTAACGCTGGGCGGCATTGATACCAAGCAAGTGTCGTCCAAGACCATGGAATCCCTGAAATCGCCAGGGCTGTATTTTGTTGGCGAGGTGCTGGATGTCAGCGGGCATCTGGGGGGGTTCAACTTTCAGTGGGCCTGGGCCTCGGCGTATGCGGCTGCGCAGTACGTGTGACGCTCCCACAGCGATCTGAGCGGCCCGTCCCCGGAATAAATTTTGCTAACCGGATGTACAGCGCGCATCCGGCGCTGTACATATCCCTCAGCAAAATCAATCGCGAACAAGGCCGTCAGCGTTCATGGCATCGAAATCGTTGCGCAATACCTTCCGCCGCCTGTGGGCGCTGGACAAGTTTTCCTACAGCGTGCGGGTCTTCATCGCACTGACCGGCAGCATGGCGCTGTGCTGGTACCAAAACGAGATGTCGCAGCTTATCCCACTGTTTCTGGGGATTATCGCCAGCGCCCTGTCCGAAACCGATGACAGCTGGCAAGGCCGCCTCAATGCGCTGGCCGTGACGCTGGTGTGTTTCAGCATCGCAGCACTGTCCGTCGAACTGCTGTTCCCCTACCCGGTTCTGTTGATCAGCGCGTTCGCACTGGCCGCGTTCTGCCTGACCATGCTCGGCGCCCTGGGCGAGCGTTATGGCGCGATTGCCTATGCGACGCTGATTCTTTCGGTCTACACCATGATCGGCGTGGATCAGCGCGGCGGCGAGGTGACCGATTTCTGGCACGAACCGATGCTGCTGGTAGCCGGCGCAGCGTGGTACGGCCTGCTCTCGGTGTTGTGGCAGATGCTGTTCTCCAACCAGCCGGTGCAACAAGCGTTGGCGCGGTTGTTCCGCGAACTGGGCCTGTACCTGAAAATCAAATCCGAACTGTTCGAGCCGATTCGCACATTGGATGTCGAAGCCCGGCGTCTGGATCTGGCGAAACAGAACGGCAAGGTGGTCGCCGCGCTGAACGTGACCAAGGAAATCATCCTTAACCGGGTCGGCAGCGGCCGCCCCGGCTCGAAGGTCAGTCGCTACCTAAAACTGTACTTTCTGGCGCAAGACATTCACGAGCGCGCCAGTTCATCGCACTACCCCTACAATTCACTGGCCGAAGCGTTTTTCCACAGCGACGTGCTGTTCCGCTGCCAACGCCTGTTACGTCAACAGGGCAATGCCTGTCTGGCGCTTTCCGTGTCGATCCAGCTGCGTCAGCCGTTCATCTACGACGCCAGCTTCGCCCATGCTCTGGACGACCTGCGGGCCTCCCTTGAGCACTTGCGCATTCAGAGCAATCCCGCCTGGCGCGGCTTGTTGCGCTCTTTGCGCGCGCTGGCCAACAACCTGGGCACGCTCGATCGCCTGCTCAGCGATGCGAGTAACCCCGATGCCCTGGCAGATGCCTCCGACAGCAGCCTGCTGGACCGGTCGCCGCGCACGCTCAAGGACGTCTGGACACGCCTGCGGCTGCAACTGACGCCGACCTCGCTGCTGTTCCGGCATGCCCTGCGTCTGCCATTGGCGTTGACCATCGGTTGTCTCATGGTTCATCTGATTCACCCCTCACAGGGCTACTGGATCATCCTGACCACGGTGTTCGTCTGCCAGCCAAGCTATGGCGCCACACGGCGCAAGCTGGTGCAGCGAATCATCGGCACGGCCATCGGCCTGACAGCGGGATGGGTTCTGTTCGACCTGATCACCACGCCGGTGCTGCAATCGATGTGCGCGGTACTGGCGGGCGTGGCGTTTTTCGTCAACCGCACCACACGCTACACACTGTCCACCGCGGCGATTACGGTGATGATCCTGTTCTGCTTCAACCAGGTGGGCAACGGCCACGGGCTGTTCCTGCCGCGTCTGATGGACACCCTGCTCGGCAGCCTGATCGCTGGGCTTGCGGTGTTTCTGTTCCTGCCGGACTGGCAGGGCCGTCGCTTGAACAAGGTGCTGGCCAATACGCTGTCCTGCAACAGCATCTATCTGCGCCAGATCATGCAGCAGTATGCGCAGGGCAAGAGCGACGACCTCGCTTACCGGCTGGCGCGACGCAATGCCCACAACGCCGACGCCGCGCTGTCGACCACGCTGGCGAACATGCTCATGGAGCCAGGACACTTCCGTAAGGAAGCGGATGTGGGGTTCCGCTTCCTGGTGCTGTCGCACACGTTGCTCAGTTACCTGTCGGGCCTTGGCGCGCATCGCGAAACCCCGCTGCCGAGCGAGGCTCGTGAGCATCTGATCGAAGGCGCGGGCGCCAGTCTGTCGTCGAGCATTGATGAGATAGCCCAGAGCCTGGCCACCCGCCACCCGGTTGCCGTGCAAAGTGACGCAGAGGAAGCACTGGCGGCCGAACTTGAGCAGATGCCCGAAGAGTTCGATGAAGGACAGCGTCTGGTCCAGACACAACTGGCCCTGATCTGTCGTCAGCTCGGACCCTTGCGCACGCTGGCGGCGCACCTGATCAAGGAGCCTTCAAAGGACGCGCAAGTCACCGACCATGCAGCTTGAATAACGCGTCATAACTGCCATCGGCCTTCATGGCAGCAATGGCGCTATCGAAGTCGGCGACGATCTTTTGGTGATCGGGATTCTTCAGGCTGACCAGTATGTGCAGGCTGTTTTCGCTGAGTGCGCTGGGTAGAAATTCGACGCTGTCGCGCACCTCGTCAGGTTCGTGACGTAGGGCAAAGCGTGCAGCGTACTCGTCCTCTACCGTCAGCTCCACCCTCCCGGCGGCCAGCATGCGCACGGCGGTCGAGAAGTTCGCCACCGGCACTTTTTTAAACTCCGTGTCACTCTCGAACGCCGGGGAATAGGCGTAGCCACGGACTACGGCAATCGAATAGGCATGCAGCTGCTGCAGATTCCGATACTCGATATTCGTCGATTTACGCTTGAGAAAGCACAGGCGATTGCGCAGATACCCCTCTGAAAACTGCCCGATATGCGTGCGATCCACGCTGTACCAGGCATTGATCAATACGTCGTAACGCCCTTCGCTCAACCCATGGATCGCGCGTGCCCAAGGGACCTGTTCATATTCAGTGGTGTAGCCGGCGCGGCCCAGAGCGGTGCGGATCAGGTCGGTGGACAGGCCGCCGTTGAGCAACGAAAGGTCCGAATAAGGTGCCCATGCATCGCCGGCAATGCGCAGTATTTGCGCCGACGCGCCTTGCGTTATCAGCAGCATTACCAGCAAAGCCATGGCTCGAAGCAAACGCGGCATGCTCAAGATCCTTAGACAGGTTGATGCCTGCAACTTTTCAGCGGCAATCAAATGACACTGGGACTTAACGGGTTCGAGCGATAGCAGCCTGGGCGGCCTTGAGTGGAGGCGACGTTCGGCGGTAGCGAGTAGTCTTCATTGAAGCGCTGTTACAGGGTTTGTACAACTCATCAGCGGTCCAGGTTTGTGCCGCAGTTCAAGAAAGTCGCGCAATGTCCTGATGGTTGTCACAACTGTTATCACGTACTGGCTTTGGGCTTACCGCCATATGCGTTTAGTATCCGGAATCGATTTCTTCTCGCAGGCCGGCTCATGTCTATCAACTGGATTTGCAAACACCATACCGCCCTCGGCAAAGAACAGTTGTACGCCATTTTGCAACTGCGTGCGCAGGTGTTCGTGGTGGAACAGAAATGCTGGTATCAGGACGTCGATGGCCAGGATCTGCTAGGCGACACGCGCCATTTGATGGCTTGGCAAGGTAACGAACTGGTGGCCTACCTACGCTTGCTGGACCCTATTCAGCAGGACGGAGATGTGACGATTGGCCGCGTGGTCACTGCCCCATCGATGCGCAACAAGGGCATGGGCCATGAATTGATGGTGCAGGCGTTGGAGCATGCCGAGCGCAACTGGCCCGATCAACCGATTTACCTGTCAGCCCAGGCGCATTTGCAAGGCTATTACAGCCGCTATGGTTTCAACCCGGTGGGCGAGGTTTACGTCGAGGACGGCATTCCACATATCGGCATGCGCCGGGATCTGGATTGATCTGCTGGCTTTGCAGCTGAAGGTGTAATCGCAAAACTGTGGGGGCGAATGACTTCGCGCCCAACCACCAAGAATCGTCCACCACCCGGATTTCACGGATACCCTAATACCGCCTTGATCTGCGCCAGATGGTCGGCAACCCATTGCCGATTGATCACGCCCCACTCGCGAATCCGATAACTGCCTGCGTGGTTGCGTCCCCCGTCCAGTTGTTCGAATTCGCAGACGATGTCCAGATCGGCCAGTGCCGCAATGGTGTCCTGAGCCGTTCGACGAGGCATACCCGTGACGTCGGTCAAGGCCGGCACGCTGCTGGCCATTTCACTGTCGATCAGATACGCCACATACAGACGGCGGTAAAAGCTGCTCTTGGTCTTGCTGACATCCATCGTCAAATCCTTATGAGTCAATTAGAAGGGGCTGCGACGCTCGCGGCGCATCAGCCGGGTCTGGTCACGCGTCGCCTATGGCAATCTTGCGGCTCCAGCGAAACCCGGATCAGTCAGGCAAGACCCATGACTTCACAGCGCAATGAGAGATTCGAACGATTTGCGCACCCAAGCCACAGTTGCGCTGTCGCAGGCGTGTGCGCTGCTGTTTCTGTGACTTGTGCAATAGCAGTCGCAAACGCCTACTTCGCCCATTTCGCTCATTTCGCTCATCAGCAAGCGTCTGCCTGCATATCGCGCCAGGTCAGGTAAACGCGCAGGTCGAATTCCAGCTGATGATAGCCAGGCTGCATGTGGTCGCAGAGTTTGTAGAAGGCCTTGTTGTGTTCGGTTTCCTTAAAGTGCGCCAGCTCGTGCACGACGATCATCTTGAGGAACTCCGGCGCCGCGTCCTTGAACAGAGAGGCCACGCGGATTTCCTTCTTGGCCTTGAGCTTGCCGCCCTGCACCCGTGAAACGGTAGTGTGCAACCCCAATGCACGGTGTGTGAGGTCCAGGCGACTGTCGAACAGCACTTTGTCGATGTTGGGGGCGTTGCGCAGGTGTTCCTGCTTGAGAGCCAACGCATAGGCATACAGTGCCTTATCGCTCTGCACCGCATGACGCGCCGGATAGCGCTGTTCCAGATATGTACCCAGCTTGTCCTGGGTGATCAGCTGGCGGACCTGATCCTGCAATGACGGCGGATACGCCTGCAGGTACTTGAGCTGTGTGAGGCCTATGGATGTCATGGTCAGATCAATGGCTCGAAAGGCGCCAGTCTACCCCGTCAGTCACGTTCGAGCAGCGGGTGCGTGGTCGGCAGGGCAATCGGCTCGACGAAACCCAGCGCCTCATCGGGCGTTAACGGGTGGGCCAGCAGAAACCCCTGAATGACCTGACAGCCATTGGCAACCAGCCACTGGTATTGCTCCAGCGTTTCAACCCCTTCGGCAATCACTTCAATATTCAACATCCGGCACAGATCGATGATGCTACGGGCCACCGCCAGATCCCGGGGCGAACTCATCATGCCGCCGATGAAATGGCGATCAATCTTGAGGGTGTCCAGATCAAGATTACGCAGATGCGCCAGAGAGCTGTCACCTGCACCAAAATCGTCCAGCGAAACCCGCACGCCAATCTCGTGCAGACTCTGCAGCTGTTTGCGGCTGTGAACGAGGTTATGCACCAGCGAGGGCTCGGTGATTTCCACCTCCAACTGCCGGGGCTGAAGGCCATGAATATGAATCGCCCGCTGCAACTCGGCGGCCAGATTGGGCATGCTGAACTGCGCGGGACTGACGCTGACGCTGATCACCAGATCATCGGGGAACACGCCTTTCCACCGCTGGCGCTGGGCTGCGCCCTGCTCATAGATCCAGCCGCCAAGTTTGTTGATCAGGCGCGTCTCTTCCAGCAGCGGGATAAACAGACTCGACGGTACATCGCCAGCGTCGGGATGGTTCCAGCGCAGCAAGGCTTCGAAACCTCGGGTCCGACCGGTCGTCACATTGATCTGTGGCTGATAGACGATTGTGAAATCTTTGCCTTCAATGGCGGTGCGTACGCTTTCTTCCAGCATCAATCGTGAGCGTGCACGGCCGTTCATGTATTGGTCGTAGAAACGATACTGCTGGCGGCCGGCGCGTTTGGCTTCGTACATGGCGATATCCGCGGCGCGTAGCAAACCGTCCAGATTGGTTCCGCAGTCCGGGTAGATAGCGATACCAATGCTCACGCCCAGCGTCGCTTCGACGCCGTCGACGTGACGGCGGACGGACACCCGATCGATGAGTTTTTCCGCGACCTTGGCGGCATGCTCGGGAAAATCCAGGCCGTCGATGACCACGACGAATTCGTCTCCGCCCATTCGCGCCAGCACGTCGTAAGGTCGCAGACAATCCTTCAGTTGCTCGGCGACCCAGACCAGTACCTGGTCTCCGGCGTCATGCCCCAACGAATCATTGACGTGCTTGAAGCCATCCAGGTCCAGGTAGAGCACCACCAGATACTTGCCTGCGTGCTCATTGCGCAGCAGCATGCCTTCGACAGTCTGGTAGAACCCGCGGCGATTGAGCAGGCCGGTCAATGAGTCGGTGACGGCCTGATGTTCGAGCTGGCGATAGAGATCAAGCACCACCGACATGTCGAGTACGCTCAGCACCATTGCCCTCTGCTCTTCCGGCAGCGGCGCACAAGACAGCGCGACAGGCACCTGGCGCCCTTGCGGCGTACGCAGAATGGCATCATGCACGCGATACGTGTCGGCGCGACGGTAGTGATGATAGAAGCCCGAATCGGCCCAGTCATCGACCACGGGCTCCTGCAGATACCGACACAACGCGGTGCCGCGCAGTTCGCCATCCGTCATGCCCAGCAATCGACAGATGGCCGGATTGGCGAAGCTGATGATGCCGTCCTCACTGACCACCAGAATGCCTTCTGCCACGTTGGCCAGCACCGAGGCATTGAACGCCCGCGCTAACTCAAGTTCACGGCTGAGTTTCTGCAGGGCACGGCGATTACGCTGTTGCTCCAGCAGCGCCTGAACCTTGGGCCTGAGCACGTTGGGGTCGAACGGTTTGAACAAATAGTCGATCGCGCCGCTGGCATAGCCTTTATGGACAGAGTCGCGAGACTGCTCGTTGGCCGTCAGAAAGATGATTGGCGTCAGACGCGTTCGGTGGCTACCGCGCATCAATCGCGCGACTTCGAAGCCGTCCATGTCCGGCATCTGCACATCAAGCAAAACGATATCGACATCGACATCCAGAAGCAGGCCCAAGGCCTCCATCCCTGAACTGGCGGTAATGATCTCCCAGTCCTGTCTTTGCAGGACCGCACGCATCGTGACCAGGTTTTCCGGATAGTCATCGACGACCAATAGCACTGACTTGCCATCAGGTGACAGGGGTTGCGCGCATTCCATGCTGCTACTACTCATTACTTCACTGCCCGGTGAGGGCTCCGCCCATGATCCGAATGGCGTTTACTCTAGTCTCGAATAGCAAAATGTGAAGAAAGCCAGTGTTGTGCCATGTGAAATGTTGATTCCACCCGACTAACGGTCAAGCCCCTGAAGGCCCAAGTAGCGCTGTCCTGCGCGAAAGCGTGGGCAAATTGACGCCATCCGTTCGACAGATTCTCGTTAACAAACAGATACACGAAACGTATAACTAAAGCCCCCTCAACCCCTTGAGCCAGACGCGTTTGCTGGCAATGAGACATATCGGACCAAGACAAGATGATTGATTTAGGATCGTGGAATTTAAGCATTCCCGTGGGCTCGCCACCCGCGACTATCGAAACGCACCAGTTGCTCCAGGGTTACGACGGCAAATACTTCACCTCCAGCCAATCCAACCTGACCTTCTGGGCTCCAGTCACCGGCACCAAGACCGAAAACGCCAAGTATCCACGCAGCGAGTTGCGCGAAACCTGGTCGGACGGCACCCTGCACAACTGGTTTTATCCTGATGCCGACAACTTTCTGAGCGCCAAGCTCAAGATCATCCAGGTTCCCTCTTCGGGGCGCGTCGTTATCGGCCAAATTCACGTCTACGAGAGCACGCAACCGCTGCTCAAAGTTGAATACCAGTATCAGGACGCCACCAAGGACGGCATCATCGTCGCCAAGGTCCGCTTCCACCCCGACGACAAGAAGCCGCGCATCTTCACGGTCGCCGAGGGCATCCCGCTCAATGAGACGTTCAATTACGTCATCCATCTGAATAAAGCCGGCCTGCTCAGTGTCAAGGCCGACAACATGTTCTGGAGCGACCGCATCAGCGCCACCTGGAGCAATCAGCAGCTGTATTTCAAGGCGGGGGTCTATACACAGGACAACACCGGTTATACCAGCGAAGGCGGCAAGGTGATGTTCTTCAATCTGGATCCGGATCACAACCAAGATTGATTGGGCTATCGAAAGCCCGCGCCCTTACGGCATGGGCTTTCGACAGGGCGGGATTATCCGGCCTTGTAGGCTTTCTCGGCCGCATCGAACCGCGTCAGCATGCCCGGCGTCGGGCCTTTGCCTGCAAGGCTGACAAGCACGATCGCAACGCTGGCAAAAATGAACCCCGGGATAATTTCGTAAAGCCCCAGCAGGCCACTGTCGAACATCACCCCTTCCTTGATGGAATTCCCCAACAGCTTCCAGGCCACCACAGTAACGGCACCGACGAGGATGCCGGCCAACGCCCCATTACGTGTCATGCCTTTCCACATCACGGAAATCAGCACCACCGGGCCGAACGCTGCACCAAAGCCTGCCCAGGCGTAACTCACCAGACCCAGCACTCTGTTTTCAGGATTGGCAGCGATGGCAATCGCGATCAACGCCACCAGCAAAACCATCGCGCGGCCCACCCAGACGAGTTCCCGCTGCGAAGCGCCCTTGCGCAGGAAAGTTTTGTAGAAGTCTTCGGTCAGTGCACTGGAGCAGACGAGCAATTGGCAGCTCAGCGTACTCATGACCGCAGCGAGAATCGCAGACAGCAGTATCCCGGCGACCCATGGGTTAAACAGGATCTTCGCCAGTTCGATGAACACGCGTTCGGGGTTCTCGGTAACAGGACCTGCAACGTCTGGATGCGCCGAGAAGTAGGCGATGCCGAAGAACCCTACCGCCACCGTGCCAGTCAGGCAAAGAATCATCCAGGTCATGGAAATGCGCCGCGCTTTGGCGATCGACTTCACCGAGTCTGCGGCCATGAATCGCGCCAGGATATGGGGTTGTCCGAAGTAACCCAATCCCCAGCCAAGCAACGAGACGATACCGATGAAAGTGGTGTTCTTGAGCATGTCGAAGTTGGCGGGATCCTGAGCCTCAATGGCAAGGAGCGTCGTATCGACGCCGCCGGTGGCCAACAGGACGATGATCGGCGTGAGTATCAGCGCGAAGATCATCAGCGTGGCCTGCACCGTGTCGGTCCAGCTCACCGCCAGAAAACCTCCGATGAAGGTATAGGCAATGGTCGCTGCGGCGCCGGCCCACAATGCGGTTTCGTAAGGCATGCCAAAGGTACTTTCGAACAGGCGCGCGCCCGCGACGATGCCCGAGGCGCAATAGATGGTGAAGAACACCAGAATCACAATCGCGGAAATCACCCGCAGCAGCCCGCTGGCATCTTCGAATCGGCTGGAAAAATAATCCGGCAGGGTCAGGGCGTCGCCATTGTGTTCGGTCTGAATGCGCAACCGACCCGCCACCAACAGCCAGTTGAGGTAAGCCCCCACAATCAGGCCAATGGCGATCCAGCTTTCCGAAAGACCCGACATATAGATGGCACCGGGCAGCCCCATGAGCAGCCAGCCGCTCATGTCGGATGCTCCTGCGGACAAAGCGGTCACTACGCTGCCCAGACTGCGGCCACCGAGGATGTAGTCCGACAGGTTAGTGGTGGAGCGATAGGCCATAAGCCCGATAAGGACCATCACAGCGATGTAGATCACGAATGTGATCAGAGTAGGGTTACTGACGCTCATTTCTGTCCACTCTTTTATGAAGGCGCAACAGGGCCGCACCAAAGGAGCGCATCCTAAGTAACGGCTGGAGCCGGGCGCAACCTCGAGAGGCCGAGAAGTTGCACCTTTTCTTGGTCAAAATGTAACCATTTGGTTTTGATTTTCTTTTTTCCGTCGAAACAAAACACCTGTTCTTTATCCGTCACAGGGTCTTTGAGGTTTAAAAACCGCACGCCGGACAATTCCGAAATATCTCGCAAAAACGGGTTGCACCCGGTTGCACCCAAGCCCTGTACGCAGCTAATCTTGGCGCCAGCTCAGCCACACCCGACGTGGCTCTCTATGAGGATAAGACATGGCGACCACCACTTTGGGTGTCAAGCTCGACGACCCAACCCGCGAGCGGTTGAAAGCGGCTGCGCAGTCGATTGACCGGACTCCGCACTGGCTGATCAAACAGGCAATTTTCAATTACCTGGAAAAGCTCGAGGGCGGTGCAACCCTTAACGACCTCAATGGCTTGAACAACAAAGACGCTGACGACCATGGCGAAGTACCGATAGACAGTACTCACCAGGCGTTCCTGGAATTCGCTGAAAGCATCCTGCCGCAGTCGGTCTTACGCGCAGCCATCACCTCCGCCTATCGTCGTCCTGAGCCCGAAGTCGTGCCGATGCTCCTGGAGCAGGCGCGCCTCACTGCGCCAATGGCCGAAGCCACTCACAAGCTGGCCGCTTCGATTGCCGAAAAGCTGCGCAACCAGAAGAGCGCCAGCGGCCGTGCGGGCATCGTGCAAGGCCTGTTGCAGGAGTTCTCGCTGTCGTCTCAGGAAGGCGTGGCGCTGATGTGCCTGGCCGAAGCCTTGCTGCGCATCCCGGACAAAGGCACGCGTGACGCGCTGATCCGCGACAAGATCAGCACCGGCAACTGGCATCCTCATCTGGGCAACAGCCCTTCGCTGTTCGTTAACGCCGCGACCTGGGGTCTACTGCTGACGGGCAAACTGGTCAGCACTCACAACGAAGCAGGGCTGACGTCTTCCCTGAGCCGCATCATCGGCAAGTCCGGCGAGCCGATGATCCGCAAGGGCGTCGACATGGCCATGCGCCTGATGGGTGAGCAGTTCGTTACCGGTGAAACCATCGCCGAAGCGCTTGCCAACGCCAGTCGCTTCGAATCCAAAGGTTTCCGCTATTCCTACGACATGCTCGGTGAGGCTGCTCTGACCGAGCACGACGCACAGCGATACCTGGCTTCGTATGAGCAGGCAATCCATTCCATCGGGAAGGCTTCCCACGGTCGCGGCATTTATGAAGGGCCTGGCATTTCCATCAAACTGTCGGCCCTGCACCCGCGCTACAGCCGTGCGCAGTACGAACGCGTCATGGAAGAGTTGTATCCACGCTTGCTGTCGCTGACCCTACTGGCCAAGCAGTACGACATCGGCCTTAACATCGACGCCGAGGAGGCAGACCGCCTGGAACTGTCGCTGGATCTACTCGAGCGCCTCTGTTTCGAACCGCAACTGACCGGATGGAACGGCATCGGATTTGTAATTCAGGCTTATCAGAAACGCTGCCCATATGTGATCGACTATGTAATTGACCTGGCCCGTCGCAGCCGCCATCGCCTGATGATTCGTCTGGTCAAGGGCGCCTACTGGGACAGCGAAATCAAACGTGCTCAGGTCGAAGGGCTGGAAGGCTATCCGGTCTACACGCGCAAGGTGTACACCGACGTTTCCTACATTGCATGCGCCCGCAAACTGCTGTCGGTGCCGGAAGTCATCTACCCGCAATTCGCTACCCACAACGCTCATACGCTGTCGGCTATCTACCACATCGCAGGTCAGAACTATTACCCCGGCCAGTACGAATTCCAGTGCCTCCACGGCATGGGTGAGCCTCTGTACGAGCAGGTTGTGGGCAAAGTCGCCGATGGCAAACTGAATCGGCCATGCCGAGTCTATGCCCCCGTCGGGACTCACGAAACACTGTTGGCGTATCTGGTCCGTCGCCTGCTTGAAAACGGCGCCAACACCTCCTTCGTCAACCGTATTGCCGATCAGGCGATTTCGATTCAGGAACTGGTGGCCGATCCAGTGTCCAGCATCGAGCGCATGGCCACTCAGGAGGGCGGTTTCGGGCTGCCGCATCCACGGATTCCGCTACCGCGTGACCTTTATGGCAGCGAGCGCGCCAACTCGGCGGGCATCGACATGGCCAACGAACACCGTCTGGGCTCGCTGTCTTCGGCATTGCTGGCGACTGCGCATAACGACTGGAAAGCGTTGCCGATGCTGGGCTGCACGGTCAGTGCAGGCGCCGTAACCCCGGTCCTCAATCCATCCGACCTGCGCGATGTGGTGGGCCACGTTCAGGAAGCGAGCCTCGAAGATGTCGACAACGCCCTGCTCAGCGCCTTGAGCGCAGGCCCTATCTGGCAAGCGACGCCGCCTGCGGAACGGGCAACCATTCTTGAACGCGCCGCAGACCTGATGGAAGCCGAAATCCAGCCGTTGATGGGGCTGCTGGCCCGTGAAGCGGGCAAGACCTACGCCAACGCCATCGCCGAGGTACGCGAGGCGGTGGATTTCCTGCGCTACTACGCGGTGCAGGCGCGCAATGATTTCAGCAACGACGCTCATCGCCCGCTGGGACCTGTGGTATGCATCAGCCCGTGGAACTTCCCGCTGGCGATTTTCAGTGGTCAGGTTGCCGCCGCACTGGCTGCCGGGAACCCGGTGCTGGCCAAGCCTGCGGAGCAAACCCCGCTGGTCGCCGCTCAGGCCGTACGTATCCTGCTGGAAGCAGGCATCCCTGAGGGCGTGGTGCAACTGCTGCCCGGCCGTGGCGAGACCGTAGGCGCGCGTCTGGTCGGTGATGATCGCGTCAAAGGCGTGATGTTCACTGGCTCCACTGACGTCGCACGTCTGCTGCAGCGCAATATCGCCGGACGTCTTGACTCCCAGGGCCGTCCGATCCCGCTGATCGCCGAAACCGGTGGTCAGAACGCGATGATCGTCGACTCCTCCGCGCTGACCGAACAAGTGGTCATCGACGTGGTGTCTTCGGCGTTCGACAGCGCTGGTCAGCGTTGCTCGGCACTGCGCGTGTTGTGCCTGCAGGAAGACTCTGCCGACCGCGTCATCGAAATGCTCAAGGGCGCCATGGCTGAAAACCGTCTGGGCAACCCGGAGCGTCTGTCGGTGGACATTGGCCCGGTCATCGATGCTGAAGCCAAGGCGGGTATCGAGAAGCACATCCAGGGCATGCGCGACAAGGGCCGCAACGTGTACCAGGTGGCCATTGCCGACAGCGAAGAAATCAAGCGCGGCACCTATGTGATGCCCACCATGATCGAGCTGGAAAGCTTCGATGAGCTGCAACGCGAAATTTTCGGCCCGGTTCTGCACGTGGTCCGCTACAAGCGCAAAGAGCTGGATCAACTGATCGGTCAGATCAACGCGTCCGGCTACGGTCTGACCCTGGGCGTGCACACGCGCATCGACGAAACCATCGCCAAGGTGATCGACTCGGTCAACGCCGGCAACATGTACGTCAACCGCAACATCGTAGGTGCGGTGGTTGGGGTGCAACCCTTTGGTGGAGAAGGTCTGTCGGGGACCGGTCCGAAAGCCGGTGGGCCACTGTACCTGTATCGCCTGCTTTCGACCCGTCCGGCCGATGCGGTGCAGAAGTCCTTCGCCCAGCGTGACGGCGCAACCCTGCCGGACACTCGCCTGCGCGACAACCTGCTAAAACCGCTGACCGCTCTGAAAGCCTGGGCCGCGAGCCAGCAACCAGAACTGGAAGCGGTGTGTACGCAGTTCGCCGAGCAATCCCAGAGCGGCATCACTCGCCTGCTGGCGGGCCCAACCGGCGAGCGCAACAGCTATAGCATCCTGCCGCGTGAACACGTGCTGTGTCTGGCCGAAGACGAAGCCGACTTGCTGACGCAGCTGGCTGCTGTGCTGGCGGTGGGCAGCACAGCAATCATCCCGGATAACGAGCTGAGCAAGTCGCTGTACAAGCGTCTGCCAAAGGAGGTCCAGGTGCGGATCAAGCGGGTGGCTGACTGGAGCAAGGACGACGTCGTTATAGAGGCCGTCCTGCACCACGGCGATTCCGACCAGTTGCGTGCGGTTTGTGAACAGGTCGCACAACGCGCGGGCGCTATCGTCGGCGTTCATGGCCTGTCCAAAGGCGAAACCGGCATCGCGCTGGAGCGTCTGGTGATCGAACGCGCGCTGAGCGTGAACACTGCGGCTGCGGGTGGTAATGCGAGCTTGATGACCATCGGGTAAAGCCCCTATCGCTGGGGCGTAGCTTGGCGGATTCATCCGCGATGCGGTGGTGCAACTGATGATTCTGTCGGATGTACCAGCCTCTCGCGATTGAATTCGCCCTCACAGTTCGTTGGCATGCATGCTGGAACCCTCCGCGAACGTTCACTGGTATCCCGCAGCATTGATGCCCGGCTTACGAAGCCGTGGCACGGGGCTGTCTTGAAAATCGCCATTTCCTGCAACAAATCTCCTCTCTTGTAGGCCCTTTCTTACAGCCTCATCTCTTTCTCACGAAGGACATTTCCTAGAAACTCTCACCCTCTTGTGCCGTGGAATTTCGATCTCTAGGCTGCGTCGGTCGCTGAACATCAGCGTCCGGGTTTAGCAGCCTGAAATTGTTTCCAATGGCCAGCAAACCGCTTTATGGCGGCTTTGCGCGGGGCACGTTCGCGTGCACTGGTTTTTGGCCTTTGGGACCAGTCTGCTAACCCGTGTCAAAGCCGCCACCTTTTTTCGTTTAGCAGCGAAGCTACGGTGGCCTTACCCATCCAAAGGTCTACGAAATGGTCAAAGTCACCCCTGATCCACCCGACAAATCCCTCGAAGAATCCCTCGCCCATGCGTCAGGCCTGCTGCGGTGCGCCCACGCTTCGGCCTGCGAAAGCGCGGAAAACCTCACCGGTGTGAAACGTGATCTGGCATTCTCCGTGGTCCATCTGATCGACATGGCAAAAGCCGTTGTCGATCGTTCGCTGGATGCAATAGAGGTGCCTTAAAGCTCGGCCCAGAGCGCTGCTGGAGGGGCGATTCAATCTGTGGGAGTGGGCTCATTCCCACAGGTCCAATTGCTTGCTCGAACTGCATTTGGCCCTGGGGTTCTACCTCTGCATCACCCAAATCAATCTTGCTGTTCACCCCCGCAGCGCCCACCTAGACTCCACGGCACTCCAACCACAGGTAATGCCGCCATGTCCGAGACGCTGCTCAGTTCGCGCAACCTGGCTTTCGAGCTGTATGAAGTGCTGGACGCCGAAGCCCTGACCCAGCGTGAACGTTTCGCCGAGCACAGCCGGGAGACCTTCGATGCGGCGATTACCACGGCGCGTACTCTTGCCGAGAAATATTTCGCTCCGCACAACCGCAAGAACGACGAAAACGAGCCGCGCTACGAGAACGGCGAAGCGGTGCTGATTCCCGAAGTGAAGCCGGCGGTGGATGCATTTCTCAAGGCCGGCTTTCTCAATGCCGCGCGCGACTTCGGGGCAGGCGGCATGCAACTGCCCACGCTCTTGTCGCTGGCCTGTTTTGCGCACTTTCAGGCGGCGAATGCGGCTTCGACCTCGTACCCGTTCCTGACCATGGGTGCGGCAAATCTGATCGAGCAATTTGGCAGCGAAGAACAGAAGCGACGCTTTCTACAGCCCATGATCGAGGGGCGCTTCTTCGGCACCATGGCGTTGACCGAACCCCACGCGGGCTCGTCACTGTCGGACATCCGCACGCGCGCAGAGCTGACGCAAGATGGCAGCTACCGCCTGCGTGGCAACAAGATATTTATCTCCGGTGGCGATCATCCGCTGTCGGAAAACATCGTCCATCTGGTGCTGGCGAAGCTGACCGATGCGCCGCCCGGTGTGAAAGGCATCTCGCTGTTCATCGTGCCGAAGTTTCTGGTCAACGATGACACCAGTCTTGGCCCGCGCAATGATGTGTTGCTCGCCGGACTATTTCACAAAATGGGTTGGCGCGGCACCACGTCGACCGCCTTGAATTTCGGCGACAACGGAAATTGTGTGGGCTACCTGATCGGCAAGCCGCATCAGGGCCTCAGCTACATGTTTCAGATGATGAACGAGGCGCGAATCGGTGTCGGCATGGGTGCCGTGATGCTGGGTTACGCCGGGTATCTGTACTCGCTGGAATACGCTCGCCAGCGTCCGCAAGGTCGTCTACCCGACAGCAAGGATCCTGAAAGCGCGCCGGTTTCGATCATTCAGCACGCTGATGTGAAGCGCATGCTCCTGACCCAAAAGGCCTACGTCGAAGGCGCGTTCGATTTGGGGCTGTATGCGGCGCGCCTGTTTGACGACACCCAGACTGGCGAAACCGAAGAGCAGCGCCAACTGGCCCACGAACTGCTGGATCTGCTGACCCCTGTCGTCAAATCCTGGCCTTCGGCGTTTTGTTTGAAGGCCAATGAATTGGCAATCCAGATCCTTGGCGGCCATGGCTACACCCGCGAATATCCGGTCGAACAGTACTACCGCGACAACCGCCTGAACGCGATTCATGAGGGCACTCACGGCATCCAGTCTCTGGATCTGCTGGGCCGCAAGCTGCGCCAAAACGGCGGCGCAGGACTCAAACAACTGGTCCGGCTGATTGCCGATACCTGTCAACGCGCTCAGGAGTACGCCTCATTGAGCCCACTGCGTCAGCCCCTGGAGAAGCTCGTCACCAACTTGCAGGCTGTGACGCTGGAACTGTTGATGGACATGGCTCAAGGCAAGGTCACCGCAACATTGGCCAACTCGGCGTTGTACCTCAAGGCCTTCGGTCATACGGTCATCGGCTGGCGCTGGCTGGAACAGGCGATACGTGCGGAGAAAGGCTTGAGCAAGGGCGATGCCGCAGACGCCGGGTTCTATCAGGGCAAGCTGCAGGCGGCACGGTATTTCCTTACATGGGAAATACCGGCCTGTCATCATGAACTGGCGTTGCTGCAAGCTCGTGATGACGTGTGCTTGTCAATGCTGGATGAGTGGTTCTGAATCCGCTTTCCTGGCGCAACGAAATGCTTGACCGCAGGCACAACGAACCTTCCGTCAGCCTGGCCAGCGTGCGTCTAAGGTGACGCTCATCAGAACATTCGGAATTCACCGTCTCCAGGAGTTTTCTGCGCCTGCCGTTATCTTCAATCGCGAACCGAAAGGGGCATAGAACGCAGTCACTTCATGGTAAAGGTCTTCGTAAGCAGTTGCCCTTATGCCGGGAGTCGGTCTGAGCTGACCATCCAGTAGACCTGCATAGTCCGGACGTACCTGCTTCAACGTGTCGAGAAGAAGCCGCGGCCCCGTCACATCGAAGATCCTGGACATATACGGGTCGACCCCGTCGACTTTCACCGAACCCACCTTCGACAACTCGTCGAGGGCCTCGCGCTCAGTCATGAACCGCGAATAGAGTTCCTCTTCCACCGCCCTCAAGACGGGATTACCCGGTTGGCTGGCAAAATGGCTGTTTCCCGGGCCGAAATAAGACATATGCGGAGATGAAACGGGGGCACCCATCAACACATCGCTTGGCCCCGCATCAAGCGCCGCACCCGCAAAGGGCATCACGATTACATCATCGCAATCCATGTAGATGCCTCCGTACTCACGAATCAGGCGGTATCTCAAAACGTCCGACGCCGCGGCCAGATTCTGTCCGTCGCCTTCACGGAAGTACCGAAAAGGCACACCGGTATGTTCTTCATCGAGAAAGCGCGTAAAGAACGACTCTTCCGCGAGCGGCGAAACCTTCATGTTCGGATGCTCAGCAAACGCTGTCTGTAGCCACCGCAAATTCCCGTCGGCGGCAGCATGGTCGATATCGATGTGAAGGACGAACTTAAGCTCGGGGTTATTTTCGATGTTTGCCTTGATCGTATCGATCAACCCCTCGCGAGGCGCCTTGGCCCCCAGCCAGATCTGGTGGACTGTCCTCTCCACGGCTTGCGGATTTTTTGGATAACCCGGCAAGCGCGGGAACTGGTAGCTGTACCATTTGACCGGGCTGTTAAGGCCGGGCCTGGCTTTGGCGAATGCCTTGAGGCTGCCTCGCTTCCAGACGCCCTTGTTGTTGAGCCACATCACTTCTTTGACATTGACCCTCCAGCAACCGACATCCGCGTCATACGAGACCGGAGTGCCATTGGCGAAATGCCGATCAACCAGATTGCCCCAGCCATCCCCTGCGCTGCGTATCTCGATACCATCCATGGCGATGTCGGTGAGCAGTTGAGGCTGTGGCTTCGCCAGCACGATATCCGGCTTGCTGACCTCAGGCATGATCCCGATGCCAGGTGCCACTTCGATGTAACTGTCACCGCCACGCAGCCCGGGCTTTACGTCGATATCCGAGTAATAACCCTTGATCTGCTTGATGTAGGGACCTTTGATAGCCGTATCGTCCATAGAGACAATCCGGTACTGCTTGTAACTGGCAACTCTCTGGACCGGGTAGATTTTGGAATGCACGCGCGCGAAGTAACGGGTGACCCCTGATGCCCGGCTCTTGACAGTATAGACAGCGCCGAAATCATCGACCTTCCAGACGCCACCCGATTCGAGGGGCGCGTTGTATTCAAACTGAGCAAGTTCGGCCCGCAGGTCAGGCCGCAGCGAGCGCAGCCCTTCCGGTTCGACGCCAAACGCGGCAATGCTGTCATAGGCCGCCTCACGATGGGCTTTAAGGGCTTGGCGCTGCAGCTCCTGTGCATGAAGACGCAACGCACTTTCCTTCGCTGACTCGCCAGCCTGCTCCCGCGCTTCGGCTGCCAACTGCGCCTCAAGCCGTTGCTGCTTGCCGAGCGCCGCAGCTTGCTCGCCGGTACTGCGGCCCTGAATCATCTGCCCGACCTCATCCGCCGCGCCCGGCGCGATTTCATTCCCCGCCCGGATTGCTGCGCCTGCCAGTCGGCTGACCGCTGCTACGCCCTCGATAGCTGCCGGCACCGCGTTGAATAAGCCAAAAACGATACGCCCCGCTCCCTGCTGTTTTTCCTCATGGGTTCGGCCGTGCACCATTTCATCAATACCCAGGCCCGTCAGCGCCAGAGACATCGCCGCCAGCGGCGCCCAAAGGTAGGGTGCCACCATGGCGACTGCGCCCGTCACCGCGATGGCATTGCTCAGGGCCAGTGTGGCGATCTCCTTGTTATAGTCCCCGCGACTGCGGATCAGCTGCAGGCCGTCCGACGCGAGCCGGTCATGCAGGCTCTTGCGAAAGTGCGAGAACGGATAGGGCCAGAGCGCGGGACCCAGGGTGATTTCCCTGGAAGGCCACCAATGCCCGGTCGCATCGTTGAGTCGGTGTGGATGGGCGGCCAGCCCCGCCAGCGTCGTAGCAAGACCGCTCAGAAAGGAACCGTCAGGCTCATCTTCTGCCTTGAAGTGAGCCTCCAGCGCTTTGCGTCGACGCACGTCCTTGCATTGTCGGACAATCCAGTCGCGCAACTGCGATATGTCCTTGAAACCATGAAGTGGCGAAGAGTTGCCAGGGATATACAGGACGAACCGACCGGTTTTCTCATGTTCGATGACGATGATGTCAGTCGAGGCATATCGGTATAGAACCAGCTCCCGGAACGTAACCGTCGAGGGCAAAGGCGCATGTTTGAATACATCGAAAGTAAGGGTCTCCCATCGCTGCCCTTCATTGAGCCCTATCGCCTGGAGTACCAGCACCTTGTCTTCGGTACTCAACGAACCCTCGGCGTGCTGCACATAGGCCGACTTCAGCAGTGCCGCCTTCAGCAGCAGGTGATAATCAGCGCCGTGTTTGCTCCAGAACTGTTTCAGCGAGGCTTGGTAAAGCGATTGCAGGTCAGCCTCCCAGACAAAACGCTTGAATACCTTGGGATCGATAGCGACCTGGGTCGATGAGTCGAATCGCTGAGGGTCGGTCTTGCGGTAGATGGCTTCGTAGGCGAAGCAGTCCGCCAGATACAGTGGGGCCTGGGAAATGCGCACCGGATAGCCGCCGTCTCTGTAGTCACGCAGATGACCCAAGTGCTCGAAAAACTGGCCGTTGCCTTCCTGCTGCCAGTTGCGCATCAGTGCATCGGTCAGCGTCATGGAGTAAGCAATATTTGCTCGCTTGGGCTCCCCGCCTGGTTCCTGGATGTACAGGGTAGCGATCAACAGGTGATCGGGGTTTGTGTCGTCTCCAAGATGCTGTGCGACAAACTCTCTGGCCTTGAGAAAGGCGAACCCGTGGGGGGCGTAGTAACGCACTTTCTGGCGAGCAATGAAGTCTTGCAGGAGAAGGGGAGCTGGCGCCCCGACTGCGACGTTCGGGTTGAAAGCCTCTGCGCCGGAAAAACCGTCTGCCACGCGCGGTCTGACAGCGCCATCGTGGTGGTGGTCAATGCTGGTGGCATGCAGGCCCTGCGCAAGGTCCATCCTGCGCATTAACCCTTCGCGCGCGTGACTGCCTGTCGCGGCACCGATCAATTGGTGAGTGAGTCCATTCTTCATTTTTGACATCCATGTCAGTTGTAGGAGATGCGCAGCTTGAACCCATCGGCGATACGGTGTGCATTAATTAATTACTCATCTGGCACACCGGGTTTGTACGGCGGGCAGAGAAGCTTGTATCTCCGATAAGCGGGATTAAGCTTTGACAGTGAACCAATTCAACGGGTTAAATCCGTTGGCACGCGGGCTGCATGGTCAGCTTGCCGGATGTATCTGATCTTTCTTTGTCTGGAGTACCGCCCTTGGATGCAACGACCATCAACAGCCTGTTCCTGATCGGCGCGTTGCTGGTGGGCGCAAGTATTCTGGTTAGCTCGCTGTCGTCACGTCTCGGCATCCCGATTCTGGTCATCATCCTTGCGGTCGGCATGGCCGCAGGTGTCGATGGTGGCGGAATCATTTTCGACAATTACCCCACGGCGTATCTGGTCGGCAACCTCGCGCTGGCGGTCATCCTGCTGGACGGCGGCCTGCGAACGCGGGTGGCAAGTTTCCGTGTGGCGCTCTGGCCCGCACTTTCGCTGGCGACGGTCGGCGTTCTGATCACCACCGGCCTGACCGGCATGGTCGCGGCCTGGCTGTTCGACCTGAACATCGTTCAGGGCTTGCTGATCGGCGCCATCGTCGGCTCCACCGACGCTGCAGCGGTGTTCTCGCTGTTGGGCGGCAAGGGCCTGAACGAGCGGGTGACGGCGAGCCTGGAAATCGAATCCGGCAGTAACGACCCGATGGCGGTGTTCCTCACGGTAACGCTGATCGACATGATTTCCAGCGGCCAGACCGGGCTGCACTGGAGCTTGCTAGGGCACCTGATTCAGGAGTTCGGCATCGGCGGCATCATCGGCCTGGGTGGCGGCTGGCTGATGCTGCAACTGGTCAACCGCATCAATCTGGCCAACGGCCTTTACCCGATTCTGGTCATCGCCGGTGGTCTGGCGGTGTTTGCGCTAACCAACGCCATTCACGGCAGCGGCTTCCTGGCTGTGTATCTGTGCGGCCTGGTGCTGGGCAACAAGCCCATCCGCAGCCGCCACGGCATTCTGCACATGCTCGACGGCATGGCGTGGCTGGCACAGATTGGCATGTTTCTGGTGCTGGGGCTTCTCGTCACGCCTCATGACCTGCTGCCGATCGCGCTGCCTGCGCTGGGTCTGGCGCTATGGATGATTCTGGTGGCACGGCCGCTCTCGGTGCTGGTCGGCCTGATGCCGTTCCGGGTGTTTCACGGCCGTGAGAAGGCTTTCATCGCGTGGGTTGGCCTGCGCGGGGCGGTGCCGATCATTCTGGCGGTGTTCCCGTTGATGGCGGGCCTGCCCCAGGCGCAGTTGTTCTTCAATCTGGCGTTCTTCATCGTGCTGGTCTCACTGCTGGTTCAGGGCACGAGCCTGCCGTGGATGGCCAAATGGCTGAAAGTGACGGTTCCGCCTGATCCTGCGCCGATCTCCCGCGCCGCCCTGGAAGTTCATGTGACCAGTGAATGGGAGCTGTTCGTTTATCGCCTCGGTGCGGAGAAATGGTGCATCGGTGCAGCCCTGCGCGAGCTGAAAATGCCTGAGGGCACGCGGATCGCAGCGCTGTTTCGGGGTGAGCAATTGCTCCATCCGTCGGGCAGCACGGTGCTGGAGACCGGCGACTTGCTCTGCGTGATCGGCCACGAGCATGATCTACCGGCCCTCGGCAAGCTGTTCAGTCAGGCTCCGCAACGGGGTCTGGACCTGCGCTTCTTTGGCGACTTCGTCCTCGAGGGAGACGCGCAACTCGGCGCCATCGCAGCCTTGTACGGGCTCAAGCTCGACGGTCTGGATCAGAACATGCCGCTGAGCCAGTTCATCATCCAGAAGAATCGCGGCGCCCCGATCGTGGGCGACCAGATCGAATGGAACGGAACTATTTGGACAGTTGCAGTGATGGAGGGGAACAAGATCCTCAAAGTGGGCGTCAGATTCCCGGAAGGCAGCCGCCCGGGTCCCGGGTTGTTCCTCTAAACTGCCCACCTCTCTCCTGATTGTTCGACCCGGTGTCTATGTTCACGCTGCGTACCTTTTTTGCCTCAGCCTTGCTGGGGCTTTGCCTATCGAACGTTCCGGCGTTTGCCGCCGACACCCCTCTGCCTTCCAGTGACGCCGTCCAGCAGAATCTGGACAGAATCGCCGACCGCAAGCTGTCGCCTGATGACCAGAAGGCTCTGCAGCAGGTGCTGGAGCAGACCCTGGGGTTCCTGTCCAGCCAGAAGGACAATCAACAAAAGCTGGAAAATCTGAAGAAGCAATTGGCGGATGCACCACGGCAAACCAGCGAGAATCAGCGCGACCTGGCCAAGCTCAAAGCCAGCAGGATCATCCCCGTTGCCCAGCGCTACGCCAATGTGGACGTGCCGCAGCTCGAAAATATGCTCAGCCAGCGCAGCACCCAGCAGGCCGATCTGCAAAAAGCGCTGAACGATGCGAACAGCCTGACCATCACCGCCCAGACCCGTCCGGAGCGCGCGCAGGCCGAGATCAGCAGCAGCCAGACACGCATCCAGGCCATCAATGGCATCCTCAAGTCCGGCAAGGACGCAGGCAAGGCCATCAACGCCGACCAGCGTATTCAGCTGAATGCCGAGTTGGCCTCAATCAATGCGCTGATTGCCTTACGTCGCCAGGAACTGGCTGGCAATAGCCCGCTGCAAGACCTGGGCGGCAGTCAGCATGACCTGTTGACCGAGAAAGTCGCCCGTCAGGACCAGGAAATCCAGGACCTGCAAACGCTGATCAACGACAAGCGCCGCGCCCAGTCTCAGGAAACCGTGGCGCAGTTGTCCATCGAAGCGCAAAAAGCCGGCGGCAGCAGCCTGCCGGCAACCGAAAGCGCCGCCAACCTGAAGCTTTCCGACTACCTGCTGCGCGGTACCGATCGGCTCAACGAACTGACCCAGCAGAACCTCAAGACCAAGACTCAGCTCGACGCCATCACCCAGACCGATCAGGCGCTGGACGAGCAGATCAACGTGCTGAGCGGCAGCCTGCTGCTGTCCAAGATTCTCTATAAACAGAAACAGTCGCTGCCCAAACTCAAACTCGACAGCGGCCTGGCCGATGAAATCGCCGACATCCGTCTGTATCAGTTCGAGGTCAACCAGCAACGCGAACAGATGAGCAACCCGACCAACTATGTCGACACCCTGCTCGCCACTCAAAAATCCGAAGATGTCACCCCGGCATTGCGCAAGACGCTGCTGGATCTGGCAACCACCCGTACCGATCTGCTGGAACGGCTGAATCGGGAGTTGAGCGCATTGCTCAATGAGTCCATCACCTTGCAGCTCAACCAGAAGCAATTGGTGAGCACGGCCATCAGCCTGCGCCAGACCCTGGACGAGCAGATGTTCTGGATCCCGAGCAACAAACCGCTGGATCTTGAATGGTTCGAGCGCATCAAACCGCGTCTGACCAAACAGCTCACCACCCTGCCCTGGACCTCGACCGTCAGCGAATTGAGCGACGGCCTGACCAGGCGTCCACTGATCTTTCTACCGCTGCTGCTGGTGATCGGTGTGCTGATGTGGAAGCGCAAGGCGCTGTACGAGAAGCTCAACCGCCTGCATGCCGACATCGGACACTTCAAGCGCGACCGCCAGTGGCAGACACCGCTGGCAATCATCATCAACATCCTGCTGGCAATGCCTCTTTCGCTGGCTCTGGCGTCCTGCGCCCTGGCGTTGCAGATCGATGCGCGGGAACAGAACGTCAATCTTGGATCTGCCCTGCTGCAACTATCGCTGGCATGGCTGGTGTTCTACACCGCATACCGCATCCTTGCGCCAGGTGGCGTGGCGCAGCTGCATTTCCGTTGGGAAAAGGTCCAGGTCGAATTCCTGCGTGGCTGGATTCGCCGTTTGGGCTTGGTCGTGCTGGCGCTGGTCACGGTGGTGGCCGTCGCTGAGCACGAGCCGTCCGCGCTGGCCGAGGACGTTATCGGCATCGCGGTGGTGCTGACCTGCTACGCGCTGATGACCTGGATGCTCGGGCGCCTTTTATTGACCAGTCCAACCCACCAGAACGCTTCGCTCTTTCGCCGCACACTGGGCCTGGCATTCACCGCGCTGCCGGTGGCATTGTTCCTGGCTGTGTGCTTTGGCTACTACTACACCGCGTTGAAACTCAGCGACCGACTGATCGACACGCTTTATCTGCTGATGCTCTGGCTGGTCATTGAAGCGGCGTTTGTCAGGGGACTGAGCGTGGCGGCGCGGCGCCTGGCTTACCAACGCGCCCTGAGCAAGCGTCAGGCAGCCAAGGAAGCCGGCGAAGGTGAAACGCTGGTGGAAGAGCCGACGCTCGATATCGAGCAGGTCAACCAACAATCACTGCGATTGATCCGTCTGGCCTTGATCGGTGGCTTTATCGGCGCGCTGTATCTGGTCTGGGCGGACCTGATCACGGTGTTCTCGTATCTGGACAACATCACCCTGTACGAATACACCAGCGGCACCGGTGCGACGATGAGCATGGTGCCGATCAGCCTCGGCGACCTGATTGGGGCGCTGCTGATCATCGGCATCACGTTCGTGCTGGCAGTCAACCTGCCCGGGCTGCTGGAAGTGCTGGTGCTGTCGAAGCTGAACCTCAAACAGGGCAGTTCCTATGCCACGACGACGCTGCTGTCCTACATCATCGTGGGCGTGGGCTTCGTTTCGACCTTGTCGGCACTGGGTGTGAGCTGGGACAAGTTGCAGTGGCTGGTGGCAGCGCTGTCACTGGGGCTGGGGTTCGGCATGCAGGAAATCTTCGCCAACTTCATCTCCGGCATCATGATTCTGTTCGAACGTCCGGTGCGGATTGGCGACACCATCACCATCGGCAACCTGTCGGGCACAGTCAGCAAAATCCGCATCCGAGCGACCACCATCACCGACTTCGACCGCAAAGACATCATTGTTCCGAACAAGACGTTTATTACCGGGCAACTGATCAACTGGTCGCTGACCGACACCATCACCCGCGTTACCCTGAAGCTGGGCGTGGATTACGGCTCCGACCTGGATCTGGTGCGCAGTCTGCTGATCAAGGCGGCCAACGACAATCCTCGCGTGCTCAAGGAGCCGGCGCCCATCGTCTACTTCCTGAATTTCGGTGAAAGCACGCTGGATCACGAACTGCGCATGCATGTGCGTGATCTGGGCGACCGCAACCCGGTGCTGGATGAAATCAACCGGTTCATCAACAAGGAATTCAAGAAGCAGCACATCAACATCTCGTTCCGGCAGATGGAGGTTTACCTCAAAAACATGCAGGGGCAGGAATACAAGATGGTGCCGATCGAGCAGGAGCAGAAGACCGTCACCGACGCGCCGCCTGTATCTGCGGCAGCGAAGGATGTACCCGAGCCGCCGGACATCAGGCTCGACTGACACCCGAAATCCCAGCAGAATAGTCGGACATTTTGCTGGAGGCATCCTTTGAAAGCCCTCGACGAGCTGACCTTCGATAATCGCTTCGCCCGCCTGGGCGACGCGTTCTCCACCTCCGTGCTGCCAGAGCCCATCGCCGAACCGCGGCTCGTAGTCGCAAGCGATGCAGCGCTGGCGTTGCTGGACCTGGACCCCGAGCAAGCCCAAGACCCGGTTTTTGCCGAGCTGTTCAGCGGCCATAAGCTGTGGGCTGAAGCAGAACCGAGGGCGATGGTGTATTCAGGTCATCAGTTCGGCGCCTATAACCCGCGTCTGGGCGATGGTCGTGGGCTGCTGCTGGGCGAGGTCTATAACCAGGCCGGTGAGCATTGGGACCTGCACCTCAAGGGTGCCGGGCAGACGCCGTACTCACGCATGGGCGATGGTCGCGCAGTTCTGCGCTCGTCGATTCGCGAATTCCTCGCCTCCGAAGCGCTGCATGCGCTGGGCATTCCAACGAGCCGTGCAGGCTGTGTGATCGGTTCGACCACGCCGGTCTGGCGCGAAACCGAGGAACGTGCAGCGATGGTGCTGCGCCTGGCACACAGCCATGTGCGCTTCGGCAGCCTCGAATATTTTTTCTATACCCAACAGCACGAGCAGCTTAAGGAACTGGCTGATCACGTGCTGTCCTCGCACTACGCCGAATGTCTGGAGCAGCCCGAGCCGTATCTGGCGATGTTTCGAGTGATCGTCGAGCGGCAGGCCGAACTGATCGCCAAATGGCAGGCGTATGGCTTCTGTCATGGCGTGATGAACACTGACAATATGTCGATTCTGGGGATCACGTTTGACTTCGGTCCTTTCGCCTTCCTCGACGACTTCGACCAGCATTTCATCTGCAACCACTCCGACAACGAAGGCCGCTACTCCTTCAGCAATCAGGTGCCCATTGGCCAGTGGAACCTCAGCGCGCTGGCCCAGGCCCTCACCCCCTTCATCAGCGTCGAGTCTCTGCGCCAGGCACTGGGGATGTTCTTGCCGCTGTATCAGGCCCACTATCTGGATCTGATGCGCCGCCGGCTAGGGCTGACCACTGCCGAAGACGACGACGCCGACCTCATCGCCCGCTTGCTGCAACTGATGCAGAACAGCGGCGTCGACTACAGCCTGTTTTTCCGTCGTCTGGGCGAGGACTGCGCCGACGTTGCCGTCAGCCATCTGCGCGACGACTTCGTCGACATGCTTGGCTTCGACGCGTGGGGCGATACGTACAAAGCCCGCATCGCCCGCGACCCGGAATCCAGCCAGGACGAGCGCCGCACCCGCATGCACGCAGTCAACCCGCTGTACATCCTGCGCAACTACCTGGCCCAACGCGCTATCGAAGCTGCCGAACAAGGTGACTACAGCGAAGTCCGCCGCCTGCATCAGGTACTGTGCAAACCGTTCGAGGAGCAGGCCGGGATGGAAAGTTATGCACAGCGGCCACCGGATTGGGGTAAGCATCTGGAGATCAGCTGTTCGTCGTGATGGTGTGGGAGTCAGATCAGGCAAAGGTTGCGACGGCGTTGTGTGGGAAGCTGCCTGAATGACCTCTGGCCTGCTCTCGACTTGATAAAACCACGATCAAGCTCCACTTATCGTCATCAGCCTTTTTCCAGGTAGCCGAAATGTCCGAGCCTCTTCATATTCCCTGCCCCCACTGCAATGGTCTGAACCGCATACCTGCCGAGCGACTGGCGGATCAGCCTAAATGCGGACGCTGCAAACAGCCGGTGTTGCTGAACAAGCCGTTCAACCTGACTCAAGGCGACTACGCCAGCCAGATCAAGGGTGATCTGCCGCTGTTGGTGGACGTCTGGGCGGGGTGGTGCGGGCCGTGCAAATCCTTTGCGCCGACGTTCGAGCAGGCGGCAGCTCAACTGAGTGGGCGCGTACGCCTGGCCAAACTGGACAGCGAAGCCAATCAGCAGTTGTCGGCGCAACTGGGGATTCGCTCGATTCCGAGCCTGATCCTGTTCAAGAACGCCCGCGAAGTAGCGCGGCAGAGTGGTGCGCTACCGCTTCAGCAATTGACGGCATGGCTGGCGAGCCAGGGAATTTGAAGGCGCTTTCTTCCGGCATTGAAGCACTTGCCTGCTTTTCCGGTAGGACACGTCTGAATGCGCATCCTGGCCCTACGAAACACGCATTCATTGCCTAGGGTTAGCCGTTCTCACGGATGACGCAGGGGCGGCAAACGATGACATCGGTAATCAGGGAAGGCGACTCGACCACTACGGCAGGCGTGGTTCTGCAAACCTCCGGCACGCAGACCTGGGAGGAGCGCAGGCTGGCGCGCATGGGCGATCCGGTGTGGTGTGCAGCCTGTGAGCAGGTCGGGTACATCGCCCAAGGCAATCCAACGTACATTGATCAGGTCCTGGCAGTAGCGACAGAGGGGCAGCTGGTGCATTGCGATTGTCCGCTCGGCGATCATCGATTGATCGCCAGCCAGGATGAATTAAGGGCCGACATGGATGCCACCATCGACATCCCCAAGGATCTGGCGGCGACGGCGCGCAAGCGGGCCAAGCGCCTGGGCAAAGCCATGCGCGAAGAAGGACCGCCCTGAAAGCACTCACTGCGCTGCGTTGGTTTCCAGCAAATGGTGCAATTCCACGAACTGCTGGCTTAGCTTGTGACGCGGATCGAGATAAATCAGCGGCATGTTGGCCTGATGCGACTCGCGCATTTTCACCGAGCTATTGAGGTAGACCGGCAGTACGGGCAGACCTTCAGCGATCAATTCATCGAGAATCTGCTGCGGCAGGCTCGCGCGCGACTGGAACTGATTAACGATGATGCCCTCCACTTGCAGATCCTCGTTGTGATCCTCCTTTAACTCTTCGATTTCCTTGAGCAGGCCATACAGCGCCTGTCGCGAAAAGCTGTCGCAATCAAAGGGAATCAACACCCGGTCCGCAGCGATCAGGGCCGACACTGCATAAAAATTCAGGGCAGGCGGTGTATCCAGATAGATACGCTCGTAATCCTCATCCAGATCGTCGAGCAACTTACGCAGTTTATTGATCTTGTGTTTGGCCTCAAGTTTGGGCTGCAAATCCGCCAGTTCGGCAGTCGCGGTAATGACATGCAGGTTATCGAATGGGGTTTCATAGATGTCGACTTGATTCTTTTTGAAGAACGGCCCGGAAGGCAGGGTTTGTTTAAAGAAATCGGCAATGCCCATGGGAATATCCTTGCCGGTCAGGCCCGTGAGGTATTGCGTAGAATTGGCCTGGGCATCGAGGTCGATCAAGAGTGTCCGGTAACCCTCGTGGGCGCTGACCGCTGCGAGATTGCAGGCGATGCTCGATTTGCCGACGCCGCCCTTCTGATTGAACACCACACGCCGCATTGAAACCTCCTGTTGCTGTGTTGCATTGACGGATCGTCCCGCGATCCGATGAATGGTATCAAGCCTAGGCAAGCGATACCGTCAGGGACCAGCGTCTCGGAAAATTCCGATAGGCAGAGCGAAACCTGCGTTCTTATCGCGTCGAGCCATCCTACAGACCCTCGCCAGCTAATTCCGCCATACCAGTAGGAAATACCTCCCGTAAACAAACTATTTGTTTCAGCGTTTGCCTCTGTGCATTCGCATCGGGATAATGCCCGCCACTCGGTGATAGCGCCGCGCCATGGTTGGTGTCACTTCGGATACTCGAAGCCTGGAAGTAAGCCCGCATATGGGCGGGAAAATAATTCGTGATCATGTTCAACATCGCACAATGGCGCGCTTGGGCTCCAGGGCTTACTTCGTTCGAAGACTGGTTGCAATGGAGCCAAAACCCGACTGTTTCCTGCAATACGGACGAGTCGCCCGACGTGTCGTTCCTGCCCGCGATGCAGCGAAGACGCTTGAGCCGTCTGGCGCGAATGGCCTTCAGCGTTGGCTGGCCATTGGCCGAAGGGCATGAGCAACTGCCACTGGTGTATGTCTCGCGACACGGGGAAACACCCCGGACCTTCGACATTCTCAGCGATCTGGCCGCTGAACAGCCGTTGTCACCGACCCAGTTCAGCCTGTCGGTGCATAACTCTGTGATCGGTCTCTGGTCGATCATGCGCGGTGAAACGAGTGAGATGACAGCCCTGGCAGCGGCTGGCGACGGTCTGGAGCATGGCGTCATGGAGGCGGCGAGCCTGCTTGCCGAAGGCGCCAATGCGGTTTTGCTGGTGATTGCCGAAGAGCTTCCGCCGACCGCTTATGCCCCCTGGATCAATGACGTGCCGTTTCCCTACGCACTTGGCTTGCTCCTGACGCCCGGCGACGAATGGCAACTGACCCTCAGCGCTAACTCGACTGGGGACAGCGTGAAAAGCCACAGCGAATGGCCACACGCGCTCAACCTATTACGCGCCCTGTCGACACAGCAGAGTGCCCTGCAACATCCCTGGATCAATCGGCTATGGAACTGGCAACACAACCACTGAGTAAAAGTCGCGATGCCTACTATTGGCGGCTGCTGACCACTGCCCTGAGCTTCGCCCTATTTGGGTTGGGCGGGTTGTGCCTGCGCCTTTTCATTTTTCCGGTACTTGGGTTGTTACCAGGCGATCCGTGCAGCCACCAGCGTCGCGCTCGCCGTACCATTGGCCGACTGTTCTGGACGTTCATCCGTTTCATGGCCACGGCGGGCGTACTGACTTACGAAGTCGAAGGCGCCGAACGCCTAGGACGCCCCGGGCAAATGATCATCGCCAACCATCCATCGCTGATCGACGTGGTTTTCCTTATTGGCCTGGTGAGAGACGCCAACTGCGTGGTCAAACAGAGCCTGTGGCAGAACCCGTTTACCCGTGGGCCAGTACGGGCCACCGGCTATGTCAGCAACGATGGCAGCGCCGACATGCTGGATGACGCTGCCCGGCTGCTGCAGTCCGGACAGACCCTGATCATCTTTCCCGAGGGCACCCGTACCCAACCGGGCAAAGCGCCGGCGTTCCATCGCGGCGGCGCGGCAATCGCCCTGCGTGGTGCGAAGACCATCACCCCGGTCACGATCCATGTCTCGCCGACGACGTTAACGAAGGCCGAGCCCTGGTATCGCATTCCTCAGCGCCGCCCGCACTTTCACCTGCGCGTGGGCCACGATATCGACCCTGCGGCATTCGCCGCGCTTGGCCCGGCCCCTTTGGCGTCGCGCAAGCTCAATGACCATCTGCATCACTACTTCATCAAGGAGCTCACTACAGATGAGCGATCTGCACCTGGAAATTAAACAGTTGATCATCGATGCCCTGGGCCTCGAAGACATCAGCACCCATGACATAGGCAACGACCAGACGCTGTTTGGCGAAGGTCTCGGACTGGACTCGGTCGACGCGCTGGAGCTGGGGCTGGCCATTCAGAAACGCTACGGCATCAGAATCGACGCCGACGCCAAAGATACCCGTAACCACTTCACCAGCGTTGACAGCCTTGCGGCCTTCGTCAGCGCTCGCCAAGTGGCCTGAGGACTGAACATGCAATCCCGTGAAGAGATCTTCGAAACCTTGCGCACTGCGTTGGTCGAGCTGTTCGAACTTGAACCTGAACGCGTCACACCGGACGCCAACCTGTATCAGGATCTGGAAATCGACAGCATCGACGCGGTCGACCTGATCGACCACATCAAGCGCAAGACCGGCAAGAAAATCGCCGCCGAAGAGTTCAAGTCCGTTCGCACCGTCAATGATGTGGTCGAAGCGGTCTTCCGACTGGGCCATGCCGCCGCATGAGTCGTCTGATCGGCGTGATGCTGGTGCTGGCGGGCGTGCTGTACCCGTTTGCCGTGTATTTCGGCATGGCGCACGTCGCCCCCTGGCAATTTGCGCTGCTGCTGGGAGCGCTCTGGGCTGCCCGTGCGCTGACGGGCGAGCGGCGCCCCGGCAGCCTTGCGATGGCCTTGGTCGCGATAGGCTTCTGCCTGATGCTGGGTGTCTTCGACAGCCCGCAGTTGCTGCGCTGGTACCCGGTGCTGATCAGCGGCTTCATGCTGACCTTATTCGGCCTTAGCCTGATGCGCGGCATGCCGATGGTCGAGCGTCTGGCGCGCCTGGCCGACCCGGAACTGCCGGAAGTCGCCATTCGCTACACCCGTCACGTGACACAGGTCTGGTGCGTGTTTTTCCTGTTGAACGGGACCATGGCCGCTGCCTTGACGCTTTGGGCGCCGCTGAGTTGGTGGGCGCTGTACACCGGGCTCATCGCCTACGGCCTGATGGGCATTCTGTTTGCTGGCGAGTGGGTCATTCGCCAGCGCGTTCGGGGTCGTACATGAGCTGGATAATGCCCGAGCAGCTCTTGCTGGCCGCTTACCCTGGCCGCAGGATCACTCACGCACCGGACATGAGTCAGGCGCAATGGCGCGAGCACGTATTGATGATCGCCGCTGCGCTGCAGCAGCGGGGCGTGAACTGCGTGGCTATTCATCTTGAAGACGCAGCCGAACTTGCTATCGCGTTGTTCGGCGCATGGCGCGCTGGCATCCGCGTGTTGCTGCCCGCCGATTTGCAAGAGCAGACACGGCATCGCTGGGCGCCTCAGGTCGACATGTGGCTGACGGATGTGGCGGGCGACATACGCCTGAGCGAACTGACTGCCGCTCCTCTGGATCCGGCGCTGCTTGATCTGGACACCTGCGTACTGAGCCTGTGCACCTCAGGCTCCAGCGGCGAACCCAAGCTGATCGAGAAGACACTTAGACAACTGGCCAATGAAGTCTCAGCCCTGGAGCATCTCTGGGGTGTCGATCTGGGCAACGCCTGCATTATCGGCAGCGTGGCTGCCCAGCATATTTACGGACTGTTGTTTCGCGTTCTGTGGCCTCTGAGTGCAGGGCGCAGCTTTGTCCGCAGACAATTGCCATTCCCGGAAGATCTCCAACGTGCCAGTGGCGAGCATGACGCATTCGCCTGGGTCGCGAGCCCAGCATTGCTCAAACGCATGGGCGACAACCTGAACTGGGAAAGCCTGAGCGCAGTGCGCCGAGTGTTTTCCTCCGGCGGCGCCCTGCCCAGCGACGCAGCGCAGAGCCTGCATCAACGGCTCGGCCAATGGCCGACGGAAATTCTTGGCAGCTCGGAAACCGGTGGCATCGCCTGGCGCCAGGGGAACCCTTTGTGGCGTGCATTCGACGGCGTGCAACTGAGCCAGGATGAAGACGGCGCGCTGCGTATCCAATCACCCTATCTTCGCCCGGGGCACATCGAACAGACCGCCGACGCTGCGCGCTTTGTCGATGACGGCCGTTTCGAGTTGCTCGGCCGCCTGGACCGCATCGTCAAGCTCGAAGAGAAACGCATTTCCCTGCCGCTGCTGGAACAGGCCTTGGCGACTCATGAATGGGTCAGCGAGGTGCGCTTTGGCGTGATCCGGGCAAACCGCGCTTCACTGGGTGCATTGGTCGTGCTGAGCACAAGCGGTGTGCATGCTTTGCGCAATCAGGGACGTCGCGCGGTCACCACTGCACTGCGTCAGCATCTGATACCCCATTGTGAAACCCTGGCCCTGCCCCGTCGCTGGAGATTGTTGAGCCAGTTGCCCCTGAACACTCAAGGCAAGTTGCCCCAGGCACAGGTTGAAGCGCTGTTGATCGCGCCACGGGCGCAGGAACCCGAACTGACGAGCCAGCAGAAGGAGGGTGAAGAGCTGTTGCTGGAGTTGCAGGTACCGCTGGATCTGGCCTATTTCACCGGTCACTTCCCCGGCACGCCGATCCTTCCCGGTGTCGTGCAGGTCGACTGGGCCATCGCGCTCGGCCAAAGGCTGTTGAACCTGCCCCCCCGCTTCGCAGGCATGGAAGTCCTGAAGTTTCAGCAACTGGTTCGCCCGGGGGATCGCATCACGCTCGCGCTGCGTTTCGATCAGGCGCGAGGCAAGCTGTATTTTGCCTACCGTAACGGCGATGCAGCATGCTCCAGTGGAAGGATTCTGTGGGTGGCCGCGGATGCTTGAAACGTACCGGTTTCCCGCAGCAATGCGCTTACCCGCGATGGCGTCGGTACACCCGACCTATTTCTCGCACCGGCCATATCGCCTTCCTGAGCAGGCTCACGAATGCGCCCATGGGCGCAATGCAAACACCAAGGACGGACACCATGCATAACCCCTGCGCCGTCATCCCGGTTTACGATCACGAGCTGGCTGTGCCCGCCGTGGTTCAGGGGTTGCTGGACGCAGGCCTGGCCTGCGTTTTGGTCGATGATGCCAGCAGCCCGGCCTGCGCCGCTGTGCTCCAGACACTGGCCGGGCATGACCAGGTGTTTCTGGTTCAGCTGCCCGTGAACCAAGGTAAAGGCGGCGCGGTCGTGGCCGGCCTTCGCGAAGCCTCAAGGCTGGGATTCAGTCACGCGTTGCAAGTGGACGCCGATGGTCAGCACGATCTGAAAGACATAAAGGCTTTCCTCGACAGCTCTTTGGAATACCCGGCCGCGCTGATATGCGGCTATCCACAATACGACGCCAGCGTGCCAAAAGGCCGTCTGTACGCACGCTACCTGACCCACGTATGGGTCTGGATCAACAGCCTGTCGCTGCAGATTCCCGATTCGATGTGCGGCTTCCGGGTCTATCCACTCAAACCCGTGCTGCACCTGATCGAGAGCGTGAACCTGGGCAAGCGCATGGATTTCGACCCCGAAATCCTCGTGCGTCTGTCGTGGCGCAATCAGCCGATGCGCTGGTTGCCGACCAAAGTCCACTACCCGCAGGACGGCCTCTCGCATTTCCGTCTGTTTCACGACAACGCCCTGATCTCGAAAATGCACACCAAGCTGTTCTTCGGCATGCTCGCGCGCTTTCCGCTGATCCTCTGGCGACGGTGGTTGCCATGAGCGAGAGCGAACACAAACAGCACTGGGCTGAGCACCAAGAGCGCGGCAGTTTCCTGCTGATGAAGCTCACGGCCTGGGGCGTAAAAATCCTCGGCCGCCGCGTACTCAGTCCGGTTCTGCACGGCATCGTTCTGTACTTTTTCCTGTTCGGGCGCAGTGCCCGACACAGCGCCTGGCAATATCAGCAACGGCTGGCGGACTGGAGCCAGCGCCCAGGGCTGCGCCCCACCGGCTGGCGCGTGTTCAGGCAGTTCATGGCCTTCGCCGATGCACTTCTGGACAAGCTCGACGTGTGGGACGGCAAGCTGGGCCTGGACCAAATTGAAATCGTCGACGATGCGCTCCTGCGCGACCAGTTTCGCGGCGAGCGGGGGCAGATGCTGGTTGGTGCCCATTTGGGCAACCTTGAAGTCTGCCGGGCACTGGCCGAGCTGGGCGAGAAAGTCACGATGAACGTTCTGGTTCACACCAAACATGCCGAACGTTTCAACAGGCTGCTCGGTGAGGCCGGCGCCACCAATCTGCGGCTGGTACAGGTCAGCGAGCTGGACCCTGCAATCATGCTGCAACTGAGCCAGCGTCTTGATCGCGGCGAGTGGCTGGCGATTGCCGGGGACCGCGTCCCCCTGCATGGCGGGCGCAATGTAAGGGTCGATTTCCTCGGTCACTCGGCGGCATTCCCGCAGGGTCCATGGCTCTTGGCCGGCCTGCTGAAATGCCCCATCAACCTGATTTTCTGCCTTAAGGGCGCAGGCGGCTATCGGGTGATCCTGGAGCCGTTCGCTGCCGCCATCGAGTGGCGACGCAGCGATCGCCAGCAAGTGATCGCCCAATGGACCCAACGTTATGCCGACCGACTGGCGTACTACTGCCTGCAAGCGCCGCAGCAGTGGTTCAACTTCTACCCGTTCTGGAAATCCGATGACGAACCACGCACCTGAGCCGATCATCTTCGGCGAGCGCCACCTGAGCATCGAGGACCTCCTGGCGTTGTCTAACCGCCAACGTCCGACCGTGCTGCAAAGTGACAGCGAATATCGCCAGCGCATCGCCAAAGGTGCGCAATTCCTCGACTCGTTGCTGGACAGGGAAGGCGTCATCTATGGTGTGACCACCGGCTACGGCGATTCCTGCGTGGTGGCCGTGCCGTTGCAACACGTCGAAGCGTTACCCCGTCATCTGTACACCTTTCATGGCTGTGGCCTCGGCAAACTGCTGGACGCTCAGGCGACTCGTGCGGTACTGGCCGCGCGGCTGCGTTCGCTGTGTCACGGCGTGTCCGGGGTGCGCGTGGAACTGCTGGAGCGGCTGCACGCATTTCTCGAACACGACATCCTGCCGCTGATCCCGGAAGAGGGCTCCGTGGGGGCCAGCGGCGATCTGACGCCACTGTCCTATGTTGCAGCAACCCTGTCGGGTGAGCGCGAAGTGATGTTCAACGGCGAACGCCGACTGTCCGCAGACGTGCACCGCCAGCTGGGCTGGGCGCCATTGGTCCTGCGGCCCAAAGAAGCCCTGGCGTTGATGAACGGAACGGCAGTGATGACCGGTCTGGCGTGTCTTGCATTCGCCCGCGCCGACTACCTGCTGAAGCTGGCGACGCGTATAACCGCGCTGAACGTCGTGGCACTGCAAGGCAACCCGGAGCACTTCGACGAGCGCCTGTTCGCCGCCAAACCTCATCCCGGTCAAATGCAAGTCGCTGCGTGGTTACGGGAAGATTTGGCCATCGATGCACCGACTGCCCCCTTGCATCGTCTGCAGGACCGCTATTCCCTGCGCTGTGCTCCCCATGTGCTGGGCGTACTGGCGGACAGCCTGGGCTGGCTGCGCGGGTTCATCGAGATCGAATTCAACAGCGCCAACGACAACCCGATCATCGACGCCGAAGCAGAACGGGTGCTGCACGGCGGGCACTTCTACGGCGGGCACATCGCCTTCGCCATGGACAGCCTGAAAAACCTGATCGCCAACGTCGCCGACTTGCTGGATCGCCAATTGGCACTTCTGGTGGACGAACGCTACAACCACGGCCTGCCCAGCAACCTGTCGGGTTCGCCAGCTGAACGGGCGATGATCAATCATGGATTCAAGGCGGTGCAGATCGGCACCAGCGCATGGACCGCCGAAGCCCTGAAAAACACCATGCCCGCCAGCGTATTTTCCCGTTCCACCGAATGCCACAACCAGGACAAGGTGAGCATGGGCACCATCGCCGCGCGGGACGCCATTCGCGTTCTGGAACTGACTGAACAAGTCGCTGCCGCCACGCTGATCGCCGCCAACCAGGGCGTCTGGTTGCGCAGTCGCGATGCCCAGAGCCGACCGCTGCCCCCGGCGCTGGCCGCCATGCATGCAGAACTGGGCAAGGATTTCCCGCCCCTCATCGAGGATCGCGCGCTCGAAGGTGAATTGCGTTTATGCCTGCAGCGCATCGCCAGCCAACACTGGAGGCTGCATGCGCAGTAAAGGCGTTATCCACGAAGACACTGAAGTGCTGGTCCCGTTTTTCGACGTCGATACCATGCACGTGGTCTGGCACGGGCACTACGTGAAATACCTCGAAGTGGCGCGTTGCGCGCTGCTCGACAAGCTCGGTCACAACTACACCCAGATGCTTGACTCAGGTTACGGGTGGCCGGTCATCGACCTGCAACTGCGCTACGTGCGCGGCGCAGTGTTTGGCCAACGGATCAATGTACGTGCCAGCCTCGTGGAATGGGAAAACCGCCTGAAGATCGATTACCTGATCACTGACATTGACACAGGCGAGCGCCTCACGCGTGCCAGCACGGTACAGGTCGCAGTCGCCATCGAGAGCCGGGAAATGCAGCTGGTCTCCCCTTCAGTCTTCGTCGAAGCGGTTGAGAAGGCATTGAAATGCTGAGGCTCGTCTTTCTGATAACGGCAATGTCGCTGAGCGCTTTCGCCCACGCCTTCGACCTGCAACAGCTGAGCGATCAACTGGCCAGGCCGAGCGTGGTGCATGGCGCTTTCATTCAAGAGAAACACCTGCGTTCACTGCCTCAGCCGCTGACCAGCCAGGGCAACTTCGTACTGGCCAAGGATTTCGGCCTGCTGTGGCTGCTGGACACGCCGCTCAAACAGGATTACCGCATCACCTCCGCCGGCATAGCGCGCCGAAACATCGACGGTAGCTGGCAGATGATCCCTGGGAAAACCGCAGGCGCTGAGCAAAACAGGTTATTCCTGGCAGTACTGCAAGGCGACAGCAGCGGCCTGCAACGTGATTTCGAGTTGCAGCTGAGCGGCGACGCACAGGCTTGGCAGCTGACGTTGGTCCCGCGCTCGTTGATGCTTCAACAAGTGTTCAGGCAGATCAACATCAATGGCGGCGCTTTGGTACAGCGCATCGAACTGCAGGAAACCCAAGGCGACAGCACGCTGCTGAAGATGATTGACAGCACAGGCTCGCAGCCACTGAGCGATTCGGAGCACGCTGATTTTGTCCACTGAGCGCTTGCTGCCTCGCCTGTTCCTGATCATCCTGCTCGCGGTTCTCACGCTGGCGGGCTGGCAGTGGCGTTCAGGTGCGCCGCTATCGGCGAACCTCATGGAGCTGGTGCCCGGCAGCAGCCCGGATGCTCTGGAACTGCGCGCCGAGCAACGCATTCAGGAACCGCTGAATCGCGAGATGCTGGTGCTGGTTGGCCATGCGGATAAACAGCAGGCCATTGAGTTGGCGCATCGCATCAGCGATACGTGGCAAACCAGCGGGGTGTTCGAAAAGGTTCAGTGGAACTTGCAGGCCGATCTTCCTGCACTGCGTGAGCAGCTGTTGCAAGGGCGTCTGGCGATGCTGTCGAACAATGACCGGTCAGAACTGCTCGAACATCCCGAAGCTTTCATTCAAAAGCGCGTACAGAATCTGTTCGATCCCTTCGGCGGTTTCAGTCTGGTGCCGAGTCAGGATGACTGGCTCGGCCTGACCGGACGCATCCAGAACAGCCAGCCGGTGCAGGGTTCGGTACAGCTGGATATCGGCAGCGGGGCGCTGATCGCCAGCGCCGACGGCAAGAGCTGGGTGCTGCTCAGGGCGCGGACCAGAGCCGATGCCTTCGACATGAGCCTGCCCCTGAAAGTCTCGGCACTGCTGGATCAGGCTCGCGCTCAGGCGGCAACGTCTGAAGGCCAGCTGCTGGCGGCCAGTGGTCTGCTGTACGCCGCACATGGACAGCAGCAGGCCACCCGGGAAATCACCTGGGTCGGCGGCGGGGCGACGCTGGGCATTCTTCTGTTGCTGCTATTGGCGTTCAAGCGCTGGCGGGTGTTACTCGCCTTTGTGCCAGTCGTGGTCGGCATGCTGTTTGGCGCTACCGCATGCATCGCGCTGTTCGGCAAGATGCATGTCATGACGCTGGTCCTGGGGTCGAGTCTGATCGGAGTGGCGGTGGACTATCCATTGCATTACCTCTCCAAAGGCTGGAGCCTGAAACCATGGCACAGCTGGTCAGCGCTGCGCCTGACCTTGTCGGGCCTCAGCCTGAGCCTGCTCACCAGTTGCATTGGCTATCTGGCATTGGCCTGGACGCCTTTCCCGGCCCTGACCCAGATTGCCGTGTTCTCCGCAGCCGGTCTGATCGGCGCCTACCTGTGCGCAGTGTGTCTGCTGCCCGCCCTGCTCAATGGCGTAGATTTGCGTCCCGCGCAATGGCCGCTACGGTTGGCTGAGCAACTGATAGCCCTGCGTTCAAAATTGCTTATTCGCGTGGGCACCCCTGTTTTGCTGGTGCTGCTGCTAGCGTTCTGTGCGGCTGGCCTCTGGCAACTGACGACCAAAAACGACATCCGTCAATGGATTGCTGCACCACCGGAGCTTACTGACGAAGCCCATGCGGTGGCGCGTATCACAGGCTACCAGCCCACCAGTCAGTTCTTTCTGGTGCGCGGGGCCGATCAGCAACAGTTGCTTGAGCGCCAGGGCGCGCTCAGTCAGCGTCTCGATCAACTGGTCAAGCAGAACAAGCTGCAGGGCTATCTGTCGTTGAATCAGCTGGTGGCAACGCCTGGCGCGCAAGCCGCCACCCGCCAGGCACTTGCAGAACTGCCCGGGCATTGGCAACCACTGCTTGACCTGGGCGTACCGGTCGAAGCATTGAACAACGAACTTGTCAGCCTTCGCGCTCTGCCGGATCAAGACATCGACAGCGTGTTGGCCGGACCTCTGGGAGAGCCCTGGCGTTTGCTTTGGCTGGGCGCCGACAAGGAGGGCGCAGCCGGTATCGTCAGCTTGCAAGGTTTGAATGATGCAGCGCTGCTGCGCGCTCAGGCTCAGGACCTGCCCGGGGTGCAACTGGTGGATCGCCTGGGCGACCTGAATAAGGTATTTGCCGCCACGCAGGTCAGCGCTGCCGAACTGAAACTGCTGTCCTGTGTGCTGATTGTCCTGTTGCTGGTGCTGCCCTTCGGCTTGCGCGGCGCATTGCGGGTCGTCGCGCTGCCATTGCTGGCGGCCTTGTGCAGCCTGGCGAGCCTGGGATGGCTCGGTCAGCCGCTGACGCTGTTCAGTCTCTTCGGCCTGCTGCTGGTCACCGCCATCAGTGTCGATTACGCCATCCTCATGCGCGAGCAGATCGGTGGTGCAGCGGTGAGTCTGCTGGGCACATTGCTTGCTGCGGCGACCACCTGGCTTTCATTCGGACTACTGGCGATTTCCAGCACGCCTGCGGTGAGCAACTTCGGTCTGTCAGTGAGTCTCGGTTTGGCGTTCAGTTTCTTGCTCGCGCCTTGGGCGGGCAGCCAGGGGCATGCCGAAGACCCGCCTGCGAGCACACACGGGCAGGAGGCGTCGCCATGATGCTCGTCGTGTTCTGGATATCGGTGTTGTCACTGTTTGCGTTGGCAGCGCGCCTGGGTCGCCAACTGAACCTGATTCCAATCGTCAGCCAGCTACTTCTGGCAACCTTTGGCCTGCCTCTGCTGATGCTGTTCTGGGTCGAGCCGCACTGGCACCTGACTGGCGCGCAACTGGTTACGCCGGTCTGGTTGAAAACCCTCTACGGCCTGAGCTTCGCTGTGGTGCTGGGGCATATTCTCAGTGATGTGATCGACGTTCGACTGGATCGCCAGAGCCTGAAAGTGGCGCTGCCCAGTTTCGGCGTACCGTTCCTTTGCGGCGTCGCCTGCGCAATGTGGCTGCTGCCGCCTCAAGGCTGGCTCGGCTCATTGGCGACAGGGCTGGTGTTCGCGATCACCGCCATACCCGTGCTGTACCTGTATCTGCATCACATCGGTTATCCGCCCGAAGCGACACGACGACTGGTGCAGACCGCAATCCTCATCGACCTGACATGCTGGAGCCTGTTCGGCCTGGCGCAAGGTAGCCTGCAATGGAGCAGCCTCGCCCTGCCCCTGCTGGGCGCCTGCGTGCCGGTAGTGCTGCTCGCTTTGAAAGTGCGTCAGGCGCGGTTTTACGGTCTGATTTTTTTCGCGATGCTGATGCTCGCCGAACATTACAGAATCAACGCGCTGATCCTCGGGATTGGCTATCTGCTGTGCATGAACATGCTCAAGCAGCCTTTTGCTCTGCCTTTGAACGCCGCGTGGTTAAAGGCGCTGCAAGGGTATCTGGCAATCCCGCTGATCCTTACCTACGGCATCGTGCAGATCAATGTACACAGTGCCATGGGTGATCTGGGCAGGTTCAATCTGCTGATGCTGATCATCCTGCCCATTGCCAGCAAGCTGTTGGGAAACTGGATCGGCGTGCGCTGGGCGACCCCGTCATTTGCCGGTGCCGTGCGCTGGAAGGAAGCGTTGCTGCTGAACATTCGCGGACTGAGTGAAATCGTTTTCCTCAATCTGTTGCTGCAACAGGGTCTGGTCAGCCCAGCCGTGTATTTCGCGCTGATGACGATGAGTCTGATCGCCACCCTGCTGCCAGCCCTCGCGGGCATGAATCGCCCAACTTCCCCGCAAGACGCCAAAGCCGTCACACACTCGAAAAGGAAAACCTGTGCCCATAGCTGATAGGGAATGTCGTCAAATCGTCGTGATCGGTGCCGGTCCCGCCGGAGCCATCGCCGCCGCCCTGCTTAAACGCCACGGTCATGACGTGCTGATCATCGAACGCCAACAGTTTCCGCGCTTTTCCATCGGTGAAAGCCTGCTGTCGCACTGCCTGGACTTCGTCGAAGAAGCGGGCATGCTCGGTGCAGTCCAGGCGGCAGGCTTCCAACTGAAAAACGGCGCAGCCTTCGCTTGCGGTGAGCAGTACAGCGCTTTCGATTTCGGTGACACGTTCAGCAACGGCAAGCCCACCACCTTTCAAGTGCAACGCGCCGATTTCGACAAGCTGCTGGCCGACGAAGCGGTGCGTCAGGGCGTGGAAATCCGCTATCGGGAAACCCTCACCGCCGTCGACTTCGCAGGTGAGAATCCGGTGCTCGACGTGCAGCGCGAGGACGGCAGCCACTACAGCGTGCAGGCCGGGTTCATCCTCGACGCCAGCGGATATGGCCGCGTGCTGCCGCGTCTTCTGGACCTGGAAGCGCCGTCTGATTTTCCGCTGCGCCAAGCCGTGTTCACTCATGTCGAAGATCACATCGACGCGCCGGGCTTTGATCGCGAGAAGATTCTGGTCACCGTTCATCCGACGTTGCGGGATGTATGGTTCTGGTCGATCCCGTTCAGCAATGGCCGCTGCTCGGTAGGCGTGGTCGCCTCGCAGGAGCGTTTCAAGGACAAACCCGCTGATCTGGATGCGTGCCTGCATGCCTTCATCAATGAAACGCCAAGCCTGAGCCGGGTGTTGCAACATGCGGTCTGGGACACTCCGGCGCGTACCATCGGCGGCTATTCGGCCAATGTCAAAACCCTTCACGGCAAAGGTTTCGCGCTGTTGGGCAATGCGGCGGAATTTCTCGATCCGGTCTTCTCCTCGGGCGTAACGATCGCCATGCGCTCTGCGAGCATGGCTGCTGAAGTTCTGCATCGTCAGCTACAAGGCGAGAACGTTGACTGGGAAAGTGAGTTCGCCACACCCCTCAAGCGCGGTGTTGACACTTTTCGCGCCTACGTCGAGGGCTGGTACGAAGGCAGCTTCCAGGACGTCATTTTTTACCCCGGCCGCAGCGACGACATCGGCCGCATGATCAGCTCGATCCTTGCCGGATACGCCTGGGACGAGCGCAACCCTTTCGTGGCCGAGCCCAAGCGGCGTCTGCGCATGTTGGCCGAGATCTGTGCGAGCACCGGTTCATGAGCGAACAGTTCTATTCCGACAGCTATGTCGAAGAAACCCGGCTGGGGTTTGTATTCCTGCGCAGCCACACGTGGCAGCACCACGTCTTGCGTGTGGCTATCAACGACTTGCGCAGCCTGTTCAACGAGCAACCGCCCGAAAACCCGGTGATCCTCGATGCCGGTTGTGGTCAGGGAAAATCCTTCCAGTACCTGCACAAGGTCTTCGGTGCGGTGCAAATTCTTGGCGCCGATGCAGACCCGCTCAGCCTTCGGCTCAGTGCCCAGGAAGCCGAACGCCGTGGTCTGAATGTCGAGCTGATCGGCAGCGACTGCGCGGCATTGAAACTGGCCGATGCCAGCGTGGACATGGTTTTCTGCCACCAGACGTTCCATCATCTGGTCGAACAGGAAAAAGCCCTGACCGAGTTTTATCGCGTGCTCAAACCCGGCGGCTACCTGCTCTTCGCCGAGTCTACCGAGGCCTATATCGACACTTGGGTGATTCGCTGGTTTTTCCGTCATCCGATGCAGGTGCAGAAGAGCGCGTCGCAATACCTGGCCATGTTGCGCGAAGAGGGTTTTCAATTCGCTGCGCAGAACGTTTCCTACCCTTATCTGTGGTGGAGCCGAGCCAAGGATTTCGGCCTGCTGGAACGTTTCAAGCTGGTCCAACCCAAACCCTTTGGCGAACGTGAGGAGACGCTGGTCAACGTCGTCGCCCGCAAACCCTTACAGCCATCACTCGAAGGTGACACCCCATGACCCGCGCCCTTCTGCTGTTCTGCGTCGTTTTGTTGAGTGCCTGCACCAGTCACGCACCACTACCCGCACAAATTCCGCACATCAAATTTCCCAAACAGTTGCATGTCCAGCGCGAACAGGCAGGCCAGCGCCAGGACTGGCTGCTGGTGGTCCAGAAAGAACGTCACGGTCTGCGCTGGTCATTGATGGACCCGCTGGGTATCCCGCTGGCACGCCAGCAGTTGCAGGAGGATAGCTGGAAGGCTGATGGCCTGTTGCCGCCGAACCCCGAAGCCCGAGAGCTGTTCGCCGCAGTGCTGTTCGCGCTGACCTCCGATGACGAGGTGCGCTTCGACTACCCCGGCGCACAACTGCTGCCTCACGCACGCTCGCTGGAAGATCGCTGGCGCGTCGACTATGAGGCTGAAGGCGTCTTTCGCATCACCCTGGAAAGCGGTGAGCTGCACTACCTCGTCAGCCCGCTGGAAGGCAAGTCCAGGAAATGACCGCCTATCTCAATGCTCTGGGGTTGATCTGCGCGCTGGGCCATGACCGCTCCAGTGTCGCGCGGACGTTATTCGCTGGCGACACGTCGTGCATGCGTGCCGAAACCGGCTGGATTGCGGAGCGTTCGGTACCCGTGGCGGCCATCAAACATTCGCTGCCGGCAATACCGGCTGCCATGGCCCAGCAATCGAGCCGAAACAATCAGCTGTTGCTCGCTGCGGCGCTGCAGATCGAGCCTCAAATTCAGGAGGCGATCAGCCGATACGGCCGTGGGCGCATCGGCGTGATCCTCGGCACCAGCACGTCGGGGATCGACGAAGCCAGCCGTGGCATTGCGACGTACCTCAAGGACAACTCGTTTCCCGACGACTACGACTACCGCCAGCAGGAACTCAGCGCACCGGCGAACTTTCTGGCGACCTGGCTTGATTTGAGCGGCCCTGCCTACGTGATTTCAACGGCGTGCACCTCAAGCGCCCGCGCCCTGCTCAGCGCTCGCCGCCTGCTGGACATGAACCTGTGCGACGCGGTTTTGTGCGGGGGTGTGGACAGCCTGTGCAAACTGACGCTCAACGGTTTTTCATCGCTGGAAGCCGTTTCGGATGAGCGTTGCAATCCGTTTTCGATCAACCGTAATGGCATCAACATCGGTGAAGCGGCGGTGCTGTTTCTGATGACACGCCAGGCTTCAGGCAACCCAAGAATCGCCCTGCTCGGTGCAGGCTCCAGTTCGGACGCTCATCACATTTCTGCTCCCGACCCCACAGGCCTGGGCGCACAGCAAGCGATGCAGAAAGCACTGGATAACGCGCAGCTACACCCACGCGATATCGGTTATCTCAATCTGCATGGCACGGCAACCACGCACAATGATTCAATGGAGTGCGTGGCCGTCGATACCCTCTTCCCTGATGGCGTCCCCTGCTCTTCCACCAAGCCCATGAGCGGTCACACGCTGGGCGCTGCCGGTGCACTGGAAGCGGCATTCTGCTGGCTGGCGGTGTCGCCTGAAAACCGTGCGAACCAGTTGCCGCCTCATGTATGGGATGAACAGGCCGATACAGCCCTGCCCACGCTGGCCTGGGTCAAACAGGGTGACACGCTGCACCCCACCGCACCGCGCCGTCTGATGAGCAACTCGTTTGCCTTTGGAGGCAATAACGTCAGCCTGATCATCGGAGAGCAAGCATGAATGCCACGGTTTACCCGGGCTGGCCCGTTGCAGAACTGCTCCCCCACGCGGGTGACATGATTCTCATCGACGAGGTCACGGAGTTCGATGAAGAACAGATCCGCACCCGGATCAGCGTGCGCCCTGGGGGCTTGTTCAATCGCGCCGATGGAAGTCTGCCTGCGTGGGTTGGCATCGAACTCATGGCACAGAGTGTGGCCGCCTATGCCGGATGCCAGGCACGCATGAAAAGCGAGCCCGTCGAACTGGGGTTTCTGCTGGGCACGCGCAAATTCGAATGCAATGTCGATCACTTTCCAGCGGGATGTGAACTGAACATACACGCCCTGCGCTCATTGCAGGACGAGAGCGGCATGGGCGTGTTCGAATGCCACTTGCGTGGTCCCGGTATTCAAGCCAGTGCGCGGCTGAACGTTTATCGTCCGCCTCAAGCGGCGGGTTATCTGGCCGAAGGAGCCGACAATGACTGATTCAATCCTGGTCACCGGTTCCAGCCGAGGCATCGGCCGCGCCATCGCCCTGCGCCTGGCCCGGGCCGGTTACGACATCGTGCTGCATTGCCGCAGCGGTCGGGCAGAAGCTGCAACCGTGCAAGCGCAAATCCAGGCGCTGGGCAGGCAAGCGCGGGTGCTGCAATTCGATGTGGCCGAACGCGCCGACTGCAAAGCGATCCTTGAAGCGGATGTGGAGACTCATGGTGCTTATTACGGCGTGGTCTGCAACGCCGGTCTGACCCGCGACGGTGCTTTCCCTGCATTGACCGATGACGATTGGGACATGGTCATGCGCACCAATCTGGATGGTTTCTACAACGTGCTGCACCCGGTCATGATGCCCATGATCCGTCGCCGCGCCGCCGGACGCATTGTCTGCATTACCTCGGTTTCCGGCCTGATCGGTAATCGCGGGCAGGTCAATTACAGCGCCTCCAAAGCGGGCGTGATTGGCGCCGCGAAGGCGTTGGCCATCGAACTGGGCAAGCGCAAAATCACCGTCAACTGTGTGGCACCGGGTTTGATCGACACTGCGATGCTCGATGAAAACGTGCCGGTCGATGAACTGCTGAAGATGATTCCCGCGCAACGCATGGGCACCCCGGAAGAGGTTGCTGCGGCGGTGAACTTCCTGATGTCGGCAGAAGCTTCGTACATTACCCGTCAGGTGCTGGCAGTCAACGGAGGCTTGTGCTGATGAGGCGTGTCGTCGTCACCGGCATGGCCGGCATTACCTCATTGGGCAACGACTGGGCGAGCATCGAGGCCCATTTCAGCGCCAACCGCAGCGGCATCCGGCGCATGGACGAGTGGGATCGTTTTGTCGAGTTGAACACTCGTCTGGCGGGCCCTATCGATGATTTTGCCGTGCCCTCTCACTGGACCCGCAAACAACTGCGCAGCATGGGGCGAGTCTCGCGCCTGGCGGTTGCCGCATCGGAACAAGCGCTGCTGGACGCAGGGCTGCTGGGCGACCCGATCATTCGCGACGGACGCATGGGCGTTGCGTGCGGCTCATCCACCGGTAGCACCGACGAGATCAAGGCGTTCGGCAACATGCTGCTCAACTCGGTAGCCGAAGGGCTTAACGCCAACTCCTACGTGCGCATGATGCCGCATACCACTGCAGCGAATATCAGCATCTTCTTCAACCTCACCGGGCGCCTGATTCCGACGTCGAGCGCCTGTACAAGCGGCAGTCAGGGCGTGGGTTATGCCTACGAGGCGATCAAGTTCGGACGCCTGCCGCTCATGCTTGCCGGCGGTGCCGAAGAGTTGTGCCCGACCGAGGCGATGGTGTTCGACGCACTGTACGCCACCAGCCTGAAAAACGATGCGCCGCATACCAGCCCGCGTCCTTATGACAGTGGCCGTGACGGTCTGGTGATCGGCGAAGGCGGTGGCATGCTGGTGCTTGAGGAGCTGGAGCATGCGCTGGCACGCGGGGCGAACATTCACGCTGAAGTCGTCGGCTTCGGCAGCAACGCGGACGGCGTGCATACGACACGCCCCGAGCAGGTAACCATGCGCCGTGCCATGGAGCTGGCGCTGGAAGACGCGGGTCTGACGCCGGATGCGATCGGTTATGTCAACGGCCATGGCACCGCTACCGAACAAGGCGATATCGCTGAAACCCTGGCAACGCAGAGCCTGTTCGGTTCGCGCATGCCCATCAGCTCGCAGAAAAGCTTTCTGGGTCACACGCTCGGCGCGTGTGGCGCACTGGAGTCATGGTTCAGCATCGAAATGATGAACAGCGACCGCTATATCCACACCTTCAATCTGGACGAAGTGGACAGCCGCTGCGGCGAACTCGACTACTTGCGGGGAGAACCGCGACAGATGAGCCATGAGTTTGTGATGAACAACAACTTTGCCTTCGGCGGAGTCAACACCTCGTTGATCTTCCGTCGCTGGCCATGACCCCTGCCTCAACCCGCTGGAGAAATACAATGCGTGCCCTGCTTAGCACATCCCTGGTCGTCCTGGCCCTGTTGTCCGTCACGGCCTGTAGCAGCAAGCCGCTGGTCACGCCAGACCGTACGCTACCCACCACTCTGCACCCCGACCAGGCAGAGATGAAACAGGCGATCCTGACCACGTTGGTCAAACGCAAATGGGAAGTCCAGCGCGTCAGCCCTGAGCTGATCCAGGCGCAAATTACCGTGCGCGGGCAGTACCACGCCGAAATCGACATCCCATACACCACCGATCATTACCAGATCAACTACCGCGACAGCCGCGATCTGGACTATCAGGACGGCAAGATCCATAAGAACTACAACCGCTGGGTGCGCCTGCTGGACAAAGGCATCCTGCGTGAATTGCGCGATGATCAGGCTGAAACCACCGCCAGGAACATGGCAAACGGCGTATTGCCTCAGAGCGTGACCCAATCCGCGCAGTAACTGTTTATCACCTCAAGGAGCGAAACCATGAAACTGAAAGTCTTGGCCACCACGGCCGCTATCCTGTTGGGCATATTGCCGGGGATCAGTCAGGCACGCGACACGGCGCTGTACCTGCCGTTCGACAAAGTCGTCGCACAGATGGTGCAGGAGAAGAAGCTGGACGGCACAGTGAAGTTCTATCTGGCCGGCGTTACCCCCAAAGGTAAAGTATCGGTGCTGTCGCCGAATTCGGTGACCAACAAGAAAACCAATGCTTTCAACAAAACTGACAACGAGGCCTGCGAGTGGGCACTGCAATCGGCAATCCTTCAGCTCAATGAAGCGGCCAAAAGTGCAGGCGCCAACGCAGTCGTGAACATCGCCAGCTTCTACAAGAAGATCGAACGCAAGGACCCTGCGACCTATGAGTGTCACGCTGGCGCTGTGTTGGCAGGTGTGGCGTTGAAGGGTGATCTTGCGAAGGTGCGGTGAAACGCTCCTGTGAGCTGACGCCCACTTCGTCACCCACAGATGCTCGCTCCCCTTCTGGGGGAGCGGGCTTGCTGGCGAAAGTCGGTACGGCTCGGAGAAATCCGGAAGCGTGACCTCAGCCTTCGTGAGCAACTCAACCCGCAGTACTCAACCCGACACCCTGATCATTACCCCGCCTTTCGCGTCACCAGTTCGATGAACGCTTTGGCCATGGGCGATTTCTGATCCTTGCGCTGCACCAGCCATACAGCTGAAGTCGCCTCAGGGTCCAGCAGTGTGCGATAGACCACTCCGTCGATGCGCATGCGTTGATAGGACGCTGGCAACACGGTCACCCCCAGGCCCGCCGCCACCAGACCGATAATGGTCATAGCTTCCCCTGCCTCTTGAGCGAACAGCGGACTGAACCCCGCGTCCCGCGCCAGGTTCAACAGTTGTGCGTACAAGCCGCTGCCATAACTCCGAGGAAAAAACACGAAAGGCTCACCGGCCAGTTCCTCAAGGTAAATCCCCCGTTCGTTGCCTTCAGCCAGTGGATGATCGGAACGCAAGATCGCTACCAACGGCTCGCGTAGCAATTCAACCGCAACCAGTGAGTCAGGCAACGGCAGAGGGCGCATGATGCCGACCTGCATCGATTCCTCCTCCAGCCGCTCGGCAACTTCCCTGCTGCTCATCTCCTGCAGAGCCAGATGCACGTCCGGGTGACGCTGACGAAAGGCAAAAATGGCTTGCGGGATACTGGAGGTGAACGGCGCAGACGCGGTGAACCCGATTTTCAATTCGCCCAATTCACCGAGCTGCGCACGACGAGCCACGTCTGAAGCCTTTTCAACTTGGGCCAGCACCAATCGCGCCTCATCAAGAAACAGCCGCCCGGCCTCACTCAGCGCTACACGTCGGTTAGTGCGCTCGAACAAACGCGCGCCCAATTCGCTTTCCAGGGCTTGAATCTGCTGGCTCAGAGGCGGCTGGGAAATACCGAGGGTCTGGGCAGCACGACCGAAATGCAGCTCTTCGGCCACCGCAATGAAGTAGCGCAAATGACGTAATTCCATGAACCCTCCATTAGGTCGTAAAAGCTATCAAACAGGTCGAATAATATATTGGAGGAAAACGTTAGGGGGCTATATGCTTTTTTTCATTGCCGCATCGCCCGCTTCGAGGTCCCTTGTGAATACTGCTGCATCTCCCGCCACGTCTGCGTCTGAAATCAACGTCGCCATCCCGCTGGGTGATACCTATATCGAGAAAGACACGCCGGCTTTCATTCGTACAGTTCTTGCACTGTTTTCAGGCGGCTTCGCTACTTTTTCCCTGCTCTACTGCGTGCAACCCATGATGCCGGTGCTGTCCCGTGAGTTTTCCATCAACGCGGCCCAGAGCAGCCTGATCCTCTCCGTGGCTACCGCGATGCTGGCGATCGGTCTGCTGATTACCGGGCCAATCTCCGATCGCCTGGGACGCAAATCGGTGATGGTGTTTTCATTGTTCTCGGCAGCGCTGTTCACCATCGCCAGTGCGTTCATGCCGAGTTGGGAAGGCGTACTGGTGACACGTGCATTCGTTGGACTGTCGCTGAGCGGGCTGGCCGCGGTGGCCATGACTTACCTGAGCGAAGAGATCCATCCACAACACATTGGTCTGGCGATGGGCCTTTATATCGGTGGCAACGCTATCGGTGGGATGAGCGGTCGTTTGATCACCGGTGTACTCAGTGACTACGTCAGTTGGCATACGGCGCTGTCGATCATGGGCCTCATATCCCTGGCCAGCGCCTGTGTGTTCTGGAAAATACTCCCGCCATCACGCAACTTCAGCGCTCGCCCGCTCAACGCCCGCAGTCTGCTGGAAGGGTTTGTTCTGCAGTTCCGCGATGCCGGTTTGCCGTGGCTGTTTCTGGAAGGCTTCCTGCTGATGGGGGCTTTCGTGACCCTGTTCAACTACATCGGCTATCGCCTGTTGGCCGACCCATACAACCTGAGCCAGGCGGTGGTCGGGCTGTTCTCGGTGGTGTACCTGTCTGGCATCTACAGCTCGGCGAAGGTCGGTGCGCTGGCGGATAAACTAGGCCGCCGCAACGTGCTGTGGGCGGTGATCGTGTTAATGCTTGCTGGCCTTGCGCTGACCCTGTTCAGCCCACTGGCTGTGGTGCTCATCGGCGTGATCATGTTCACCTTCGGCTTCTTTGGCGCGCATTCGGTAGCCAGTAGCTGGATTGGCCGTCGCGCTGTCAAAGCCAAAGGCCAGGCTGCCTCGTTGTACCTGTTCAGCTATTACGTGGGCTCCAGCATCGCCGGCACCGGCGGTGGATTTTTCTGGCATTACGCAGGCTGGAACGGCATCGGGATGTTCATCGGCGTGTTGCTGCTGCTGGCACTGGGCGCAGCGTTGAAACTGGCGCGAGTGCCGCCGTTAGCGGCGAATGTGCAGGTTTGAGCTAGGCAGCCGCAGATACCTAGGTGGGAGCGGATGGGTTCTCGAGCGGGTAGTCAATCCAAACAAAATGCCCAGCACTGGCCGGGCGTTTCGTTTCTGCTTATCAGCGGTTACTGGTGATACTGCGCTGACATTTCATGCACGGCATTGATGAATGCACCCGCGTTGGCCGGGTCGACTTCAGGGGTGATGCCATGGCCGAGGTTGAAGACGTGGCCAGTGCCGCTGCCGTAGCTTTTGAGGATGTTGGAAACTTCCTGACGGATCGCCTGGGGGTTGGCGTAGAGCACGGTCGGGTCCATATTGCCTTGCAGGGCGACTTTGCTGCCCACACGACGGCGTGCCTCGCCAATGTCGCAGGTCCAGTCCAGTCCCAAGGCGTCGGCACCGGCGTCGGCGATGCTTTCCAGCCACATGCCACCGCCCTTGGTGAACAGGATCACGGGCACTTTACGGCCATCGTGCTCACGAATCAGGCCATTGACGATCTTGCGCATGTAAGCCAGGGAAAACTCCTGATACGCCGCCGCCGAGAGGCTACCGCCCCAACTGTCGAAAATCTGTACGGCTTGTGCGCCTGCCAGGATCTGGCCGTTGAGGTAAGCCGTGACCGACTGCGCCAGCTTGTCCAGCAACAGGTGCATGGCATGCGGGTTGTCATAGAGCATGGCTTTGGATTTGCGGAAGTCTTTGGATGAGCCGCCCTCGACCATGTAAGTCGCCAGAGTCCACGGGCTGCCGGCGAAACCGATCAGCGGCACACGGCCATTCAGTTCACGGCGAATGGTACTGACCGCGTCCATGACATAGCCCAGGTCCTTCTGCGGATCAGGGATCGGCAACGCTTCGATGTCGGCCAAGGTACTGACGGTTTTCTTGAAACGCGGGCCTTCGCCAGTTTCGAAATACAGGCCAAGGCCCATTGCATCGGGGACGGTCAGGATGTCGGAAAACAGGATCGCAGCGTCCAGCGGATAACGCTCGAGCGGCTGCATCGTGACTTCACAGGCAAAAGCAGGGTTCTTGCACAGACTCATGAAGTCACCGGCCTTGGCGCGGCTTGCGCGGTATTCCGGCAGGTAGCGACCGGCTTGACGCATCATCCATACGGGAGTGACGTCTACAGGCTGCTTGAGCAGGGCGCGAAGGAAACGGTCGTTCTTCAGGGCAGTCATGTCGGCATCCGGAAAAAAAGTGCGGGCATTTTCTCAGACACCAACATAAAAGGCACGGTCGGTGCCGTGCCTTTTATTTTATCGAGCCAATAGCAACAGTCTTAGCGACCACTGCCGCCAGCGCTACGCATGACCGCCTGTAACTGATCGACAGTGACAGGCGCCGTTACCTTTACTTTGGGCTGGGGCCAAAGCGGTTAGGACCCGGCGTGCTATCCGTAGCCAGAAAAACCAGATTAGCGATAGGCACCAGCAACCACCATCCACTGCGGTCAGTGTCGTGGAGCCTGCGTACGCCAACCGCTATGCCCGGGACCAACAGGACAAGACTGTAGAGATTGGAAATGTACTGTGGCCAACCCATCAGGCCTTCAACGACGCCGATGGCAATAGACACCAGAAAGTTGATCAGAAAGAACATCCAATATTCTTTTCTGCGCGCTCTTGCGTTGAACACCGCATATTTCTTCAGGACATCGAAATACCCTATTCCACCCGCTGCCGCTGAAGAAGGTGCGTGCAACGACGCTGCCCCCACTTCATAAACGGAATGCTGGGCCGCACCACAATGTGGACAGGTGGCTACTTCACCGACGTCTTTACCGCAACCATGACAAAATGCCATTTCACTCTTCCCTGGTTAATTGACAACTGGACCGATTAAACCAGCAGCAACACGGCAGCCAGCGCAATGCCGGCAGTCGCCAAGCCGTTCCGGTTCTTTCTTTGTTCATGCCTGCAATGCCCAACGCAAGTCCGGTCACTGCAAACATTCCGAGGCCAACGACAGTGCCCGTATCCCATTCACTGTCATCGAACAACGCGAACACACCGACGATGCCCAACACCAAAGCGGCGACAGCCATGTATCGCCAAGCGTGGTCTATCGGCGGTATTGGAGCGGCGACCTAGCATTGGGCTGCGCCGCATTGAGGCATGTAGTCGCCGTTTCGTGTACTTCCATTGCACAACCGCGACAAAACACCATCGCCATCAATGTCCTTATATGAGCGTGAGCGCAGCAGTGTATAGGCCACTGCTTATACGCGCTCAGTCACAGTGCGGTCTTTTACGCCAGTACAGTGCTGCACACCTGCAGCCCGGCGCACACGAGCCTCAACAGCCGTGCACACCCGACAGACGCCTCTGACTGTCAGGCGTTAAACGCCCAGGTAGTCCAAAATCCCCTCAGCCGCATTGCGGCCTTCGAAGATCGCCGTCACCACCAGATCAGACCCGCGAACCATGTCGCCACCGGCGAAGATTTTCGGGTTGCTGGTCTGGTGCTTGAACTTGCCTTGTTCCGGTGCAACAACGCGGCCCTGGCTGTCAGTCTCGATGCTGTGCAGCTCGAACCAGGAAGCCGGGCTTGGACGGAAACCAAAGGCGATGACTACGGCATCTGCCGGGATGATCTCTTCGGAACCGGGAATCGGCTCAGGGCTGCGACGACCACGGGCGTCAGGTTCGCCCAGACGAGTCTCCACCACCTTCACACCTTCAACCTTGTCTTCGCCGACGATAGCAATAGGCTGACGGTTGTAGAGGAACTTCACGCCTTCTTCCTTGGCGTTCTTCACTTCCTTGCGCGAGCCCGGCATGTTTTCTTCGTCACGACGATAGGCGCAGGTCACTGCTTTGGCGCCCTGACGAATCGACGTCCGGTTGCAGTCCATCGCCGTGTCACCACCGCCGAGCACCACGACCTTCTTGCCTTTCATGTCGACGAAATCTTCCGGTGCTTTTTCGAAGCCCAGATTGCGATTGACGTTGGCGATCAGGAAATCCAGTGCGTCGTGCACACCTGGCAGGTCTTCACCGGGGAACCCACCCTTCATGTAGGTATAAGTGCCCATGCCCATGAACACCGCATCGTACTCCTGCAGCAGCTGCTCGACGGTGATGTCCTTGCCGACTTCGGTATTGAGGCGGAACTCGATCCCCATGCCGGTAAAGACTTCACGACGGTGGCTGAGCACGCTTTTCTCGAGCTTGAACTCAGGGATACCGAAGGTCAGCAGGCCGCCGATTTCCGGGTTCTTGTCGAATACCACGGGAGTTACACCACCGCGCACCAGCACGTCGGCACACCCCAGACCCGCAGGGCCTGCACCGATGATTGCTACGCGCTTGCCGGTTGGCACGACGCGTGACATGTCCGGGCGCCAGCCCATGGCGAACGCGGTGTCGGTGATGTACTTCTCCACAGACCCGATGGTGACCGCGCCGAAACCGTCGTTGAGGGTGCAGGCGCCTTCGCACAGACGATCCTGAGGGCACACCCGACCACAGACTTCCGGCAAGGTATTGGTCTGGTGCGACAGCTCGGCGGCGGCGAGGATGTTGCCTTCGGACACCAGCTTGAGCCAGTTGGGAATGAAGTTATGCACAGGGCATTTCCATTCACAGTACGGGTTACCGCAACCCAGGCAACGATGGGCCTGATCGGCCGACTGCTGGGGTTTGAAAGGCTCGTAGATTTCCACGAACTCTTTCTTGCGTTGACGCAACAGTTTCTTCTTCGGATCTTTGCGCCCGACATCGATGAACTGGAAGTCGTTACTGAGACGCTCGGCCATTCTCTAGAACCTCTAACCACAGCCTCAAGTTATACACTTGAGGCTGCAAGAATCATTACGCAGGCGTTACGCGCACTGCTGTTCACTTGCGGCGTGAAGCTCACCGCTCGCAGCTGCTGTCATTGCGGATTCGCACGAGTACTCGATAGCAACGACTTCAAGTTGGCAGCCTTGGGCTTGACCAGCCAGAAGCGGCGCAGGTAGTCGTCCAGGTTTTCCCAGAGATTGCGGCCCCACTCGCTATCGGTTTCTGCGACGTATTCGGCAAGCACGCGCTCCAGATGGCTGCGATAGGCTTCCATCGCTTCACCGCTGATGCGCTGGATTTCCACCAGTTCATGGTTGACCCGGTCAACGAAGGTATTGTCCTGGTCGAGCACGTAAGCGAAACCGCCCGTCATGCCGGAACCGAAGTTGTACCCCGTTTTACCTAGCACGCAGACGAAACCACCGGTCATGTATTCGCAGCAGTGATCACCGGTGCCTTCAACGACGGTATAGGCGCCCGAGTTACGCACAGCAAAACGTTCGCCTGCAGTACCCGCAGCAAACAGCTTGCCACCGGTTGCGCCGTACAGGCAGGTATTGCCGATGATGGCGCTGTCCTGGGTTTTGAACGGGCTGCCTTTGGGCGGCACGATCACCAGCTTGCCTGCGGTCATGCCTTTGCCAACGTAATCGTTGGCATCGCCTTCCAGATACATGTTCAGACCGCCAGCGTTCCACACGCCGAAGCTCTGACCGGCAGTGCCCTTGAAGCGGAAAGTCACCGGCGAACCGTTCATGCCCTGATTGCCATGCAACTTGGCGATTTCACCGGAGATACGCGCACCGATGGAGCGGTCGCAGTTGCAGATAGCCAGCTCATATTCGCCACCGCTCTTGGCCTGAATCGCCGATAGCGCCATGTCGACCATTTTCTCGGCCAGCAAGCCCTTGTCGAACGGCGGGTTGCGATCTACCTGGCTGAACTGAGGCTTGTCCGCCGGAATATGATCGCTGCCCAACAGCGGCGTCAGGTCCAGATGCTGCTGCTTGGCGGTTTCGCCCGGCAGAATGTCCAGCAGGTCGGTACGGCCGATCAGTTGTTCCAGCGAACGAACGCCCAGTTTGGCCAGCCACTCACGAGTCTCTTCAGCCACGTAGGTGAAGAAGTTGATCACCATGTCGACAGTGCCGATGTAGTGATCCTTGCGCAGCTTTTCGTTCTGGGTCGCTACGCCGGTGGCGCAATTGTTCAGGTGACAGATGCGCAGGTATTTGCAGCCCAGCGCGATCATCGGTGCGGTACCGAAACCGAAACTTTCGGCGCCGAGAATCGCGGCCTTGATCACGTCCAGACCGGTTTTCAGTCCACCGTCGGTCTGCACCCGGACTTTGCCCCGCAGGTCGTTGCCGCGCAGGGTCTGGTGGGTTTCGGCCAGGCCGATTTCCCATGGCGCGCCGGCGTATTTGATCGATGACAGCGGCGAGGCACCGGTGCCACCGTCGTAGCCGGAAATGGTGATCAGGTCGGCGTAGGCCTTGGCCACGCCAGCGGCGATGGTGCCCACGCCCGCTTCTGCCACCAGCTTGACCGAGACCAGCGCCGCCGGGTTGACCTGCTTGAGGTCGAAAATCAACTGCGACAAGTCTTCGATCGAGTAGATGTCGTGGTGTGGCGGAGGCGAGATCAGGGTCACGCCAGGCACTGCGTAGCGCAGCTTGGCGATCAGACCGTTGACCTTGCCGCCTGGCAGTTGCCCGCCCTCGCCCGGCTTGGCGCCTTGGGCAACCTTGATCTGCAGCACGTCGGCGTTGACCAGGTATTCAGGGGTCACACCGAAACGGCCGGTGGCGATCTGCTTGATCTTGGAGCTGCGGATGGTGCCGTAGCGTGCCGGATCTTCACCGCCTTCACCCGAGTTGGAGCGCGCGCCCAAGCGGTTCATCGCCTCGGCCAGCGCTTCATGGGCTTCCGGCGACAGTGCGCCCAGCGAGATACCTGCCGAGTCGAAACGCTTGAGAATTGCCTCAAGCGGCTCGATGTCTTCCATCGGCAGCGGCGTCTCGAGTTCCTTGACCTTGAACAGGTCGCGGATCATTGACACCGGACGGTTATCCACCAGCGCGGTGTATTCCTTGAATTTGCTGTAGTCGCCTTGCTGCACGGCAGCTTGCAGCGTTGCCACTACGTCAGGGTTGTAGGCGTGGTATTCGCCGCCGTAAACGAACTTCAACAGGCCGCCTTGCTGAATCGGCTTGCTCGGACTCCAGGCTTCACCGGCCAACGCCTGCTGTTCGGCTTCGATATCAACGAAACGCGCACCCTTGATGCGGCTCGGCACGCCACGGAAGCTCAGGTCGCAGACTTCTTCAGACAGGCCAATGGCTTCGAACAGCTGTGCGCCGCGATACGAGGCAATGGTCGAGATACCCATCTTCGACAGGATCTTGAGCAGGCCTTTGGTGATGCCTTTGCGGTAGTTCTTGAACACTTCATACAGGTCGCCCAACACTTCGCCGGTACGGATCAGGTCGCCCAGCACTTCATACGCCAGGAACGGATAGACCGCCGACGCACCGAAACCGATCAACACGGCAAAGTGGTGCGGATCGCGAGCAGTGGCGGTTTCGACCAGGATGTTGCTGTCGCAGCGCAGACCTTTTTCGGTCAGGCGGTGGTGGACCGCGCCGGTGGCCAGCGAAGCGTGGATCGGCAGCTTGCCCGGTGCGATGTGACGGTCGCTCAGCACGATCTGGGTGCGACCGGAGCGCACGGCTTCTTCGGCTTGATCGGCAACGTTGCGCACCGCGGCTTCAAGGCCGGTGCTTTCGTCGTAGTTCAGGTCGATGACGGCGCGATCAAAGCCCGGACGCTCCAGGTTCATCAGCGAACGCCACTTGGCCGGAGAAATAACCGGGGAGCTGAGGATCACGCGCGAGGCGTGCTCCGGCGATTCCTGGAAGATGTTGCGCTCGGCACCGAGGCAGACTTCAAGCGACATGACGATGGCTTCGCGCAGCGGATCGATCGGCGGGTTGGTGACCTGCGCAAACTGCTGGCGGAAATAGTCGTAAGGGGTGCGCACACGGCGCGACAGCACCGCCATTGGCGTGTCGTCGCCCATCGAACCAACCGCTTCCTGCCCCTGCTCGCCCAACGGACGCAGGACCTGATCGCGTTCTTCGAACGTGACCTGGAACATCTTCATGTACTGCTTGAGCTGATCGGGGTTGTAGAACGCCGAACCGTGATCGTGATCTTCCAGGGTCGCCTGAATACGCAGCGCGTTCTTGCGCAGCCACTGTTTGTACGGGTGGCGCGACTTCAGACGGCTGTCGATAGCGTCGGTGTCGAGGATCTGGCCGGTTTCGGTGTCCACGGCGAAGATCTGCCCCGGCCCGACACGGCCCTTGGCAATGACGTCTTCGGGGGTGTAATTCCACACACCGATTTCCGACGCCAGGGTGATGTAACCGTTTTTGGTAGTGACCCAGCGCGCAGGACGCAGACCGTTGCGGTCGAGCAGGCAGACCGCGTGGCGACCTTCGGTCATCACGACACCTGCCGGACCGTCCCACGGTTCCATGTGCATCGAGTTGAATTCATAGAACGCACGCAGATCCGGGTCCATGGTTTCAACGTTCTGCCAGGCTGGCGGCACCAGCATGCGCACGCCACGGAACAGGTCGATGCCGCCGGTGACCATCAGTTCGAGCATGTTGTCCATGCTCGATGAGTCGGACCCCACGCGGTTGACCAGTGGGCCGAGTTCATCCAGATCCATCAGGTCGTTGGTGAATTTGGTGCGACGTGCCTGCGCCCAGTTGCGGTTACCGGTGATGGTGTTGATCTCACCGTTGTGCGCCAGGAAGCGGAATGGCTGGGCCAGCGGCCATTTGGGCAGGGTGTTGGTCGAGAAGCGTTGGTGGAACACGCAGATTGCGGTCTGCAGGCGCTCGTCGTTGAGGTCTGGATAAAATGCCGTGAGGTCACGCGGCATCATCAGACCTTTATAGATGACGGTCTTGTGCGAAAAACTGCAAATGTAGTGGTCGCTGTCAGTTGCGTTGGCTACCGACGAACGGCGGCGGGCACTGAATAGCTTGATTGCGAAGTCCTGATCGCTCAGGCCCTCCCCACCGATGAATACCTGCTCGATCTTCGGCAGACGCTCAAGCGCCAGACGGCCCAGAACGCTGGTATCGATAGGCACCTGACGCCAGCCGATCAATGTCAGGCCGGCAGCCAGAATTTCGCGGTTCATGTTTTCGCGGGCGGCCTGGGCCTTGGTGTCGTCCTGATTGAGGAACACCATGCCTACGCAATACTGGCGTGGCAACTCTACGCAAAAGTGTTCCTGCGCCACGGCGCGCAGGAACGTGTCGGGTTTTTGCATCAACAGCCCGCAACCGTCACCGGTTTTGCCGTCGGCGTTGATCCCACCACGGTGGGTCATGCAGGTCAGGGCTTCGATAGCCGTCTGCAACAGGTGATGACTGGGCTCGCCTTGCATATGGGCGATCAGGCCGAAACCACAGTTATCCTTGAATTCTTCTGGATGGTACAGACCTGCTTTCATAGACACATTCTCACCAGGCTGCCTCTTGAAGAGGCAAATTTCTTTTCAATTCAACCCGTTACCTTCCACGCTGAACGTATGCCAGCTTTGCGGGAGCAAAAGGGAGGTCATTGTACACACCGACACAAAGCCCCACAAATTTGGCGACGAAATGTCGCAAATTTATGTCGCATAAATGAAAGTCTTTAAAGCATTTCTCGTGCTAGTCAGAGCTATTTTGCGAGTCTGACCAATGAGAATCCAACGCTCATGGCGTGTCTGAGACGCAGACACCGCAAGGCGCGCTGCTCATTGGCGGCACGCTCATGCGTTGAGATTGGGGGGCCAAGCGAGCGACCTGGATAAGGTCGCTGCGTCATTAGCGAGCGGCGGCGAGTTCCTGTTGGATGCTGCCGACGGTACGAGGCCAAGGTTTACCAGCCTGAACCTTCTCTGGCAAGGCCTTGATAGCGGCGAGTGCTGCATTGCGGTCGGCAAAACTGCCGTAAGTCACTACGTACAGCGGCTTGCCCTGCAGGACTTTCTTGAAGTAACGGTACTCGGCGCCCTGCTCTTTCACGTAGCTCTGAGCCGCGGCTTCCGAACTGGTACCGAGGATCTGCACCACATAATGAGTAGGGGTCTGGCCGGCGTACCAGGTACCACCGGCAGATGCCGGAGCTACGGCGGCAGGAGCCGGTTTTTCAGCAGGTTTAGGCGCAGGCTTGGCGGTCACGACCTGAGTGGGCGCAGGCTTGGCTGTAGGTGCCGGAGCAGGTGCCGGTTTGGCAGCCGGGGCTGGCGCAGGACGCGGCGCTGGCACTGGCGTTTGTGTCATTGCCGGCGCTGGACCGGCAGCGGCGCCTGCAGGTGGCGCAGTGGTCGTTACGGTAGGCGGTTGCAACGGCTGGTTGGCAGCCGGACCGCCGTCTTCACCATCACCTTCACCGGAGCCTGCGGCTTCGGCCAAAGGACCGCGCATCACCGGTTGCGAGTTACCGCCCAACGGCAGCGGCACCGGCTGTGAATTACCGGCGAACTCGATGGCCGGGCCACCATTGTTCGATTGCTGGGCAGGCGGCGTGCCTTGGCCCAGCGGCAGTTGTGCCTGGGAGTTGGCAGGAGCCGTCGGCGCGCTGTTGCGCCCTGGAATCAACCATGCAGCGAGCACCGCTGCAACAACAACCCCACCCAAAGCCAACACGTGTTTCTTAGGCATCTTAAACCCCATACTTGGACGCTTGACCGCAGAGCGGCTGGCGATCATGGCTTCAATCATCGAGTCGCGCGCGACCTGGTTGATCGCACCCGGCCATCCATTGGACTGTTCGTGAATATCGGTGATCTGCTCGGCACTGAAGACTTCTACGCCTTGACCGGCGCCGTCCAGGCGTTGAGCCAGATATTCACGGGTTTCTTCTTCGGAATACGGTGCAAGCTCGATAACGTGGAAGCGTTCTTCTTCCGAACCGGTCTCGGCACACAGCTGATCCAGACGGTCGATGATCGAAGCCTCGCCGAACAGGAAGACGTGCGGACGCCCTTCCGGAGTGCCCGCCGCCAATCCCAACAACGCTTCGAGTGCGGATTCGCCCAGTTGTTCGGCGTCGTCTACCAGCACGTAGACTTCCTGGCCGGTCAGCGCCAGTTGCACCACCTGCGAAAGGATTGCGCGCATTTCCGGCTGGGTGACATTCAACGCTTGCGCCACCTGCCGCAGTACGCCGGCGGCATCGCTTGCGCCGCGGGCAGAAACGACCACGCTTTGCACCGACTGCTTGTTGGTGCTGGCAACCAGCGCCTGGCGCAACAAGGTCTTGCCGCTGCCTTGAGGGCCGGTGACGAGCAGCAGCAACTGGCTGTAACGGGCCAGATGGTGCAGTTGCCCCAGCACCGGTTTGCGCTGGGCAGGAAAGAACTTGAAGCCGGGGACCCGCGCGGCAAAAGGGTCATGACTCAATTGATAGTGACCGAGGAAGGCCTCATCGGCGTGCAGACTAGTCATGGGTTCTCATTAACCTCTAAGCTGATCCACCAAGGCGCGGTAATCCGCGGCCAGTGTGGCCTGTAGTACTTCTTTTGGATATTCGTCAGTCACCACCGCCTCGCCCATACGGCTCAGCAGCACCAGGCGCAGACGGCCATCAATCACTTTCTTGTCCACCGACATGTGCTCAAGGAAATGCTCAGGCGTCATGTCTTTAGGCGGCACCACTGGCAAACCGGCTAGCTGGAACACACGGATACCACGATTGCGGTCCTGTTCGCTGATCCAGCCCAGGCGCGCCGACATCTCCAGCGCCATGACCGTACCTGCAGCGACAGCCTCACCATGCAGCCAGACCCCGTACCCCATATGGGTTTCGATGGCGTGGCCGAATGTATGGCCCAGATTCAAGGTAGCCCGTACGCCCGACTCTCGCTCGTCGGCGCCGACCACGGCCGCCTTGGCGGCGCAGGAGCGCTCGATGGCGGAGGTCAGCGTGGCCTGATCCAGACTACGCAGCTTGTCCATGTTCTCTTCGAGCCATGCCAGGAACGGCTCGTCACATATCAGACCGTATTTGATGACCTCGGCGAGCCCGGCAGACAGCTCGCGTTCAGGCAGACTGTTCAGCGAGGTGGTGTCAATCAATACGGCATTGGGCTGATAGAACGCGCCGACCATGTTCTTGCCCAGCGGGTGATTGATCCCGGTCTTGCCGCCCACTGAAGAGTCGACCTGAGACAGCAGCGTGGTGGGTACCTGAATGAAGTCCACGCCGCGCTGATAGCAGGCAGCCGCGAAACCGGCCATGTCACCGATTACACCGCCACCCAGCGCGATGACGGTGGTGCGACGGTCGTGGCGCGCAGTCAGCAGGGCATCGAAGATAAGCTGCAGGGTTTCCCAGTTCTTGAAGGCTTCGCCATCGGGAAGCACGATCGGCAGCACGTTGTAGCCGGCCAGCGTGCTGGTCAGGCGCTCCATATAGAGCGGCGCGACGGTGCTGTTGGAAACGATCGCGACCTGTTTGCCGGCGATGTAGGGCGTGAACAACTTGGGCTGATCCAAAAGACCTTCGCCAATATGGATCGGGTAGCTCCGCTCGCCAAGCTCGACCTTAAGTGTCTGCATGTATCCCCACACTCTTATAACAATTGGATGCCTGTTCGGCACTGATGTACCGATACGGACCACAGCACAGGGCCATTTGGCGACCCTGCTTTATTATGGTCGCCGAGGATAGCGCATTTCCGTCCGCGCTTTAACGGGGAGCAAGCTCGGCCAACAGGGCAAGGATGTCAATAACCACCATTCGTGGTGGCCGCTCATCGGTTTCGATGATGACATCAGCGATTTCCCGATAGAACGGGTCACGGATAGCCAACAGCTCACGCAGCACCCGCGCCGGATCGGCGGTACGCAGCAGAGGCCGGTTACGATCACGTGAGGTGCGCCCGACCTGTTGCTCAACGGAGGCATGCAGATACACCACACGCCCGCCAGCATGCAGGGCACGACGGTTCTCCTCACGCATGACCGCGCCGCCGCCGGTCGCGAGCACGACGCCATCGCAGGCGCACAGCTCGGCGATCATCGCCTGTTCACGATCACGAAAGCCCGCTTCACCTTCCTTGTCGAAGATCCATGGGATATTGGCGCCCGTTCGCAGTTCGATTTCCTTATCGGAATCCTTGAACGGCAGTCGAAGCTCTTTGGCCAGCAGACGACCGATGGTGCTTTTGCCAGCCCCCATCGGCCCCACAAGTATTAAATTTCGCACAGAATCAACGACTCACAGCAATCGCCTGGTTGTTCATGATACGCGGAGTGAGGAACACCAACAGCTCGGATTTTTTCTCCGAGACCACATCCCGCCGGAAAAGGCGGCCAACATACGGCACATCGCCCAAAAATGGCACCTTGTCGACGACTTTACTCTGCGTATTTGAGAACACACCACCGATCACGATGGTTTCGCCATCGGCCACCAACACCTTGGCGTTGACTTCGTTTTTCTTGATTGGAGGTACGCCCAGCACCGTGTTCACGTAGTCAGGCTCATCCTTGGTGACCTTCACTTCCATGATGATGCGGTTGTCCGGGGTGATCTGAGGGGTCACTTCCAGGGACAGCGAAGCCTCTTTGAACGACACGGAGGTTGCACCGCTCGAACTGGCTTCCTGATACGGCACTTCCGTACCTTTGAGGATTTTCGCGGTTTCCTTGTCCGAGGTAACGACCTTGGGTTGCGACACGACTTCACCGTTGCCGGTTTTTTCCATGGCCGTCAGCTCAAGATCGAGAATAGTGTTGTTGGTCAGGAAACCCAGGCCGATCGACGATGTGGGGCTGGTCACACCCATGTCCACGTAGGGACCATTGGTTGCCGCGGCGCCGGTCACCGTACCGCTGCCGCCGGTGGTGTACTTGCCACCGGTTGTGGACCCGCCCCATTGCACACCCAGTGCTTTGTCATAGTCGACGTTGGCTTCTACGATGCGCGCTTCGATCATCACCTGACGCACGGGGATATCCAGTTGCGAGACGATACGCCGCAGCTCATCCAGGCGATCCTGAGTCTGGTAGGCAATGATGTTGTTGGTGCGCTCATCCACGGTGATCGAACCGCGCTCGTCGGTCTTGGACTCTGCGCTGGTGACCGACTGGAACAGTTTGGCAATGTCTGCGGCCTTGGCGTAGTTCACCTGCAACAATTCGCGGCGTAGCGGCGCAAGCTCGGCAATCTGTTTCAGAGACTCCAGCTCCTGACGCTCGCGGGCCGCAATCTCGTCAGCCGGTGCGACCAGCAATACGTTGCCGATCTTGCGCTTGTCCAGACCTTTGGTCTTGAGCACCAGGTCCAGCGCCTGATCCCACGGCACGTTCTGCAGACGCAGCGTTATGCCGCCCTGAACGGTGTCACTGGCGACCAGATTGAGGTTGGTGAAGTCGGCGATCAGTTGCAGCACCGAGCGCACGTCGATGTCCTGGAAGTTCAGCGACAGCTTTTCGCCTGTGTAGACCAGTTTGTCGGCGTTGCGACGCGCCACGTCTTCGTTGGTCAACGGACGCACGCTGATGGTCAGCTTGTTTTCGGTCTGATACGCGGAATAGTCGAAGGCGCCGGACGGCTCGATGGAGATACTCGCCTTGTCGCCGCTCACGCTTGAGTTGACGAACTGCACCGGCGTGGCGAAATCCTTCACATCGAGGCGCACGCGCAACGGCTCAGGCAGTTGGGTCCTGGCGAAGTCGACACGGATCTTGCCGCCCTGCTCTTGAATGTCCGGGGCGATCCCGGCATCGCTCAGTTCGATGACGACGTTACCCTCACCCAGCTCGCCACGCTGAAAGTCGACGTTTTTGACCGCTCTTGGGCCAGGGCCCCACGACCGGGCAGCCGGCTTGACGGGCGCGGAACTGACCGCTGCCGGCGGCACACTGACGCGTGGCGCACTCTGAGCGGAGCTCGGCTGCGAGCCTTGGGCAGCCGTTGCGCCCTGGCCGACAACCACGAACAGGTTATTGCCATCGACACGGGAGCTGTAGGGCGCCAGCGTGGTCAGGTTGATGATGACGCGAGTACGATCCCTGGCTTCCACCACCACGACGCTGTGGGCATTACCCGACCCCAGGTCACGGCTCTTGATCGCCAGCTGGCTGGTGACGCCGGGCAGGTCCAGGGCAATTCGCGCCGGCTGCTCGGTGGTGTAACCGCGCGGGGCCGCCACCGGACCGTCGAAGGACAGTTTCAATTCGACCCGATCCCCCGGCAGGGCGGCGACATCCAGCGTCTTGAGGTTGGCCGCCTGGAGAATCGGTGAAAGCATCGCCATCCATAGCGACACGCCGATAATCGAAAGAATCCTAGTCATGTTCACATTCCACCACTGTGCAGATCCGAAGGTGTTTCGCTTGCTTGCCGTCTTCATGAGCGTTCTTTAAGGGATATGCTGCGCGGCCGCTCCAGCCACGCTCCCTCTCCATCAGGAACGATTTCAATCACCTGCACCTCGGAATCGGTGATAGAGACAATCCGGCCATCGTTGCGACCCAGATAATCGCCCACCTTGACGCGATGAACCCCACCGGCACCACGCAACAACGCGAACATCCCGGTTTCGTTGCTCAGCGTCCCGACCATTACAAAGCCGTCGATATTGAAGCCTTCCAGGAACTGCTTGACCCGCGTCGGATCCGGCTGTACCAGATGCGAGCCTTTCTGGCGCGCCACCAGATCGACCTTGATGGGTGGCTGAAACGGGCTGCGCAAACTCGCCGCTGCGTAGGTAAAGGCTTTGTAGGGTCGAAACTTGGGCATCGGCTCGATATTGCCTACCGGCCGCGTGCGCACCTCGGACATGAACTGCTTCAAATCGTCGAACTCAGTGGAACTGTCGCAACCTGCCAACCCCATCAGCGCGGCGCCGATGCACAAACAATGCACGGCCCTCATTTCGCCTGTCCTTTGTTGTCAGCGCCCTGAAGGCCCTTGTCGTTGTAGCGATACGTCTTGGCAAGAATGCTCATCCGCAGCTTTCCAGGGGACTTGGGATCCACCGGTTTGATTGCGAAATCATGCAGGGTGACGATGCGCGGCAGGCTGGCGACACCGCTGACGAAGGTCGCCAGGTCGTGATACGCGCCCGTGACGGTGATCTGGATCGGCAGCTCGATATAGAACTGCTGAGCGGCCTCAGGCAGGAGCTTGATCTCCTCGAACTCAAGCCCGCTGCCAAGGCCGGTGCGAGTAATGTCTTCAAGCAAGCCAGGCACTTCGGTGTCGCTGGGCAACTGCCGCAGCAATGCGCCGAACGTATTCTCCATTTCCACCATCTGGGCCTTATAGGCTGGCAGGTTAGCGGCCTGAAACGCCTTGCTGGAGAACTGCTCCCGCAGCGCGGTTTCTTCGTTGCGGGACTGGTCCAGTTGAGCCTGCATGTCCTGGATGTAGAAAAAGTATCCTGCCGCCAGCACCAGCACCAGCAGCAACGCGCCGGCGATGGTTTTGACCGCGGCGGGCCATGAGCCCAGGTTGTGAAGGTCCAGATCGTTGATGTCGATCTTGCGCAGGCTATCCAGCCATTCCTTCAGATTCATGGCTTGCCCCCTTGGACGTCAGGGTCCGCCGCAGGCTGAGTCTGACGTACCGTCAGCTGGAAGGCGTTGGATTGATCAGATGAACCAGCAGCGCCATTGGCTTTCACCTCGGTCAGATTTGGCGCATCCAGCCAGTCCGAGGCCTCAAGATTACGCAGCAGATCGGATACCCTATTGTTGGAGTCCGCGACGCCGGAAATGCTGATCAGCTTGTCGGTCATCTTCACTTCGTTGAAATACACCCCGTCCGGCAGCGTGCGCGCCAATTGATCGAAAATGCGCCCGATGATCGGCCGGTTGCCTTGCAGGTCCTGGATAATCTTCATCCGTTCCAGCAGCTGTTTGCGCCGGGACTTCAGTTCGCTGATCTCTTTGATTCGCGCATCGAGCTGGACGATTTCGGTTTTGATGTATTGGTTGCGGGCGTTCTGGTGGCTGATGGCACCGCTCAAATATTGATCAACCAACAGAGTGGCACCGACCCCTGCGATCAAGACGCCAACCAAAGAAAGCAGGAAGCGCTTTTTGCGCTCTTCGCGCTGCTGTTCGCGCCAGGGCAGTAAGTTGATCCGGGCCATCAGTCGAAGCTCCTCATCGCCAGACCGCACGCGATCATCAATGCAGGGGCATCACTGGCCAGCGCGCCGGCGTTGACCTTTGAACTGAGCGCCATGTCGGCGAACGGGTTGGCAACCATGGTCGGGGTGCCCAGGCGCTCCTGGATCAAGCGATCCAGCCCGGCAATGGACGCCGTCCCGCCCGCCAGCATCACATAGTCGACGCGGTTGTACTGGCCTGCGGCGAAGAAGAACTGCAAGGATCGGGAAACCTGTTGCACCACGGCGTCCTTGAACGGCTGCAACACCTCCATGGTGTAGTCGTCCGGCAAGCCGCCCTGCTTCTTCGCAAGACCCGCCTCGCCTTGGGACAGGCCGTAACGGCGCTGAATTTCCTCGGTCAATTGACGCCCGCCGAACAGTTGCTCGCGGGTATAGATGATGCGGCCGTTGTGCAGCACGCTGAGGGTGGTCATGGTGGCGCCAATGTCGATGACCGCCACCGTAAGCTGGTCATGATCCTGACCAAGCTGAGCGGACAGCAGCCCGAAAGCACGCTCAAGCGCATAGGCCTCGACGTCGACCACACGCGCCGTGAGATTGGCGAGTGCCAGCGCGGCTTCGCGGACTTCAACGTTTTCCTTGCGACAGGCGGCGAGCAGCACCTCCACGCGCTCGGGATTGCGCGCCGAATAGCCCTGCACTTCGAAATCGATGGCCACTTCTTCCAGCGGATAAGGAATGTACTGGTCGGCTTCGATCTTGAGCTGGTTTTCCATCTCATCATCGGAAAGGCCAGCGTCCATCTCGATGGTTTTGGTAATGACTGCGGAGCCTGCTACCGCAACCGCCGCGATTTTGACGTTGGTCTTGGCCTTTACCAGCACGCGCGTCAAAGCACTGCCGACCCCTTCCAGCTCGGCAATGTTTTTCTCCACCACAGCGTTGGCAGGCAATGGTTCGACCGCATAAGACTCGACCTTGTATCGGGTGCCAGAACGACTCAGTTCAAGAAGCTTTACCGAGGTGGAGCTAATATCGATCCCTAGAAGGGTTTTGGCCTTCTTACCGAAGAGTTCGAACACAACCGATTCCCTATGCGTTTCCGTCACTTACGGACATTTTTCTGTCAAATACCACTGCCGGCAGCCTTGACAGTAGCGCAAATAACGCTTGGCGACGAAAAATGCTTATAATGCCCAGCGTTTTTTTCGTGTAGCAAAGCTTCAAGGCGTGTTCATTTGTAAATGCCTGCGCTTAACTCATTCTTTTTTCTGGAAATCCAAAAGCCTTGATACGCCTGCTGAAGTTTTTCTGGTGGTCCCTTGTCGCTGTCGTCTGCGGGCTGCTGCTCGGCTTGAGCGGTGCCTTCCTTTACCTGTCGCCGAATCTTCCTTCGGTCGACGCTCTGCGCAATATTCAGCTGCAAATCCCGCTGCGCGTGTTCAGCAGCGACGGCAAGCTGATTGCAGAGTTTGGCGAAATGCGCCGTTCCCCGATCCGTTTTGCCGACATTCCGCCCAATTTCATACGCGCTCTGCTGTCTGCCGAGGACGACAACTTCGCCAATCACTATGGCGTAGACCCTGGCAGTCTGATGCGCGCCGCCAGCCAACTGCTCAAGAGCGGCCACATTCAGTCCGGCGGCTCGACCATCACCATGCAGGTCGCCAAAAACTACTTCCTGACCAGCGAGCGCAGCTTTTCACGCAAAACCACCGAGATTCTTCTGGCCTTGCAAATCGAGCGCCAACTTACCAAAGACGAGATTCTCGAGCTTTACGTCAACAAGATTTACCTGGGCAACAGGGCTTACGGTATCGAGGCCGCAGCGCAGGTGTATTACGGCAAATCCATTCGCGATCTGAGCGTTGCGCAGATGGCGATGATTGCCGGCCTGCCCAAGGCACCGTCACGATTCAACCCGCTCGCCAATCCGGTACGCGCCAAAGAACGTCGCGACTGGATCCTGGGTCGCATGTTCAAACTGGGCAAGATCGATCAGAACACTTACCAAACCGCGCTGGCCGAGCCGATCAACGCCAGCTATCACGTCCAGAGTCCGGAAGTGAACGCGCCGTATATCGCTGAAATGGCCCGTGCCGAGATGGTGGGCCGCTACGGCAGCGAAGCCTACACAGAAGGTTTCCGTGTCACCACTACTGTTCCGAGCAATCTTCAGGAAGACGCCAACCATGCGGTTCAGGAAGGCTTGATCGAATATGACCAACGACATGGCTATCGCGGGCCTGAAAGCCGCTTCCCGGGCCAGACCCACGACGGCTGGGTGCAGGAGCTGACCAAACAGCGTCCGATCAGCGGTCTGGAGCCGGCGATCGTGAGCATGGTGGACAAGAGCGGCATCCACGTCCTGACTCGTAATGGCGAGAAAGAAGAAACCGTTGCCTGGGACACCATGAAGTGGGCCAGGACCTTCCTGAACACCAATAGCGTTGGCGCCAATCCGAAGCAGCCTGCGGATGTCGCGCACGTTGGCGATCTGGTGCGCGTGCAGCGTCAGGCTGACAACTCGCTCACGTTCAGCCAGATCCCTCAGGTACAAAGCGCACTGGTCTCGCTGGATCCTGGAAATGGTGCAATCAGGGCACTGGTCGGTGGCTTTGCCTTCGAGCAGAGCAACTACAACCGTGCCATGCAGGCCAAGCGTCAGCCGGGTTCGAGCTTCAAACCGTTCCTTTATTCAGCGGCGCTGGATAACGGCTACACCGCTGCCAGCCTGGTCAACGATGCACCTATCGTGTTCGTAGACGAGACCGTCGACAAGGTCTGGCGTCCGAAGAACGACACGGGCACCTTCCTGGGTCCGATCCGCCTGCGCGAAGCGTTGTACAAATCGCGCAACCTGGTGTCGATCCGCTTGTTGCAGAGCCTTGGGGTCAACACGGCGATCAACTACATCACCCGCTTCGGCTTCAACAAACAAGACCTGCCGCCGAACCTGTCGCTGGCGCTGGGGACTGCGACGCTGACACCGATGGAAATCGTCAGCGGCTGGAGCACCTTTGCCAACGGCGGTTACAAGATCAGCCCGTACCTGATCGACAAGATCGAGGACCGCGAAGGCAAGACCCTGTTCGTCGCCAACCCGCCGACCGTTCCGGCCAATGACCCGAACCCCAAGGCGGTCAATCAGGCGGCCATCAGCGATGCTTCGACGTTCGCCGCGCCGCAAACCCCGGCCCTGACAGCCAACACCGTGCCGAACGCACTGGATACCAACGGCGCGCCGCCCACACCTGCCGTGGCCGAACGCATTGTCGACGGCCGTACCACGTACATCCTTAACAGCATGCTGCAGGACGTGATCAAGCGCGGTACGGGGCGACGTGCGCTGGCGATGAATCGCCCGGACATCGCGGGCAAGACCGGCACCACCAACGACTCGAAGGATGCCTGGTTCACCGGCTACAACGGCGACTACGTGACCACCGTCTGGACCGGCTTCGACCAGCCGGAAAGCCTTGGACGCCATGAGTTTGGCGGCACCGTTGCCCTGCCGATCTGGATGAATTACATGGGCGCGGCACTGAAAGACAAGCCGCCACATGTCCAGGCCGAGCCGGACGGCATCCTTAGCCTGAGGATCGACCCGGTCAGCGGCCGCTCTGCCACGCCAAGTACGGCAGGCGCGTTCTTCGAGCTGTTCAAAAGCGAAGACACCCCGCCGAGTGTAAATGAACTGAACGGCAGCCCTGCACCGGGCAGCCCGTTGCCAGCAGACGAGTCGGCACCGATCGATCTGTTCTAAAGCAGAAGCTAGCTGCGAGCCACACGCTGAAGCAAGTGCGGCTCGCAGCCTTCAACTCGAAGCTGCCCCCACAAAAAAACCGGCTCCAGCGCCGGTTTTTTTTGTGGGGGGCAGCGAGTGCTCTTTAGCCGTTGAAGACCTGATCCACATTAGTTAGTGGGTAGTGCTTCGGATACGGCAGGGTCGCCACCCCGCTCTCGATGGCCGCCTTGGCAACAGCGTCGGAGACGACGGTCAACAGGCGTACATCGAGAGGTTTCGGAATGATGTACTCGCGACCGAACTCCAGCTTGATGCCACCGTAAGCGTCGCAGACTTCCTGAGGTACAGGCTGTTTGGCAAGTTCACGCAACGCATTGGCTGCGGCGATTTTCATCTCTTCGTTGATGCGCTTGGCGCGAACGTCCAAAGCGCCACGGAAAATGAACGGGAAGCCCAGCACGTTGTTGACCTGGTTAGGGTAGTCCGAACGGCCGGTTGCCATGATCACGTCGTTGCGAGTCGCATGCGCCAGTTCCGGGGCGATCTCCGGATCAGGGTTCGAGCACGCGAAGACGATCGGGTTGGGCGCCATCGACTTCAAGCCTTCAGCGCTCAGCAAATTCGGGCCAGACAGACCAACGAACACGTCAGCACCGTCCAGGGCGTCAGCCAGCGTGCGCTTGTCGGTCGCATGAGCGAATTGAGCTTTGTACTGGTTCAGATCGGAACGCTCGGAGTGGACCACACCATTACGGTCGATCATGAAGATGTTTTCGATCTTCGCACCCATGCTGACCAGCAACTTCATACAGGAGATGGCCGCGGCGCCCGCGCCCAGGCAAACGATCTTCGCTGCTTCCAGGGTTTTGCCAGCGATTTCCAGCGCGTTGATCATGCCGGCTGCGGTGACGATTGCAGTGCCGTGCTGGTCATCGTGGAAAACCGGGATGTCGCACTGCTCGATCAGCGCCTTTTCGATCTCGAAGCACTCAGGTGCCTTGATGTCTTCCAGGTTGATGCCGCCGAACGTGATGGAAATGCGCTTAACGGTGTCGATGAAGGCTTGCGGGCTCTCGGAATCGACTTCGATGTCGAACACATCGATGCCTGCAAAGCGCTTGAACAGTACGCCCTTACCTTCCATTACCGGCTTGGAGGCCAATGGACCGAGGTTGCCCAGGCCAAGAATCGCGGTGCCATCGGAGATAACCGCTACCAGGTTGCCTTTGCCGGTGTACTTGTATGCCAGCTCAGGATCGCGGCCAATTTCGCGTACAGGCTCGGCTACGCCCGGGCTGTAAGCCAAGGACAGGTCGCGGGCAGTGGCGGTGGCTTTGGTGAGTTCGACGCTCAGTTTCCCAGGGCGAGGGTTGGCGTGATATTCGAGCGCGGCAGTTTTCAAATCTGACATGGGGGCATTCCGCTTTTTTGCTGTTGGACAGACGGACGGACGAGCATACGCAAGTCATAAAGTCCTAACAAGACTGCCGAGTCACCTGTGTCAAGAGGCCGCATCTACGACTTTCAGCGTATAACCGCGAAATACAAGGCCTGCAACGAGAACAATACACCACACGAATTGTTCACAATATTAGCTATTTTCTGTATTCAACATGACAGGATGAGTGATGGGCATCATCCAGCGCGACTGTCCAGGCTTGAGACCGCCGCGGCGGGAACGATCCACGACCCATCCACGGGCTTCAACCTGCAGCCCTTTCAGAGCCTGTAGCCCAGCAACGTCGAATTCTGCGACGAGATCCGGCGCCACACGCAGCACCAACGCATCGCCAAGTTCGATCCAGATACCGCCACGGTTGTGCTGCACGCTACTGACCCGGCCGGAGACCACTGCGAATCCGCCGCTGCCTATCTGATCAGCCGATTGCACCGGCGAATTGCGCCACAGCCCAAGCCCCGCCTGCCGCGCGGCCTTTTCGGCAGCCTGCTGGCAATCGACCAGCGCCACGTTCGGCGACACGGCCACCAGATAGCCCAGGCCTTCAGCCAGCAATATGGCTTCGAGGTTCTCGCCGTCGCGGCCATAGACGTTGGCCAGCGTGCGCCCGTAGCGATCGGTGGCCTGCTCGCCGATTCGTAGGCTGACCTGCCCGTCACTATCATCGACCAGGGCCTGCAAACGACGCTTGGCAGCCTCGGCAAATGGCTGGGCTGACTGACCTTTCTTGCCAGTCTCAGGCGCATTCAGGCCAATCATGCGCACGCTGCGCCCGTCATTCAGACGCAGCGTATCGCCATCGACCACGCGCTGAACCTGCGCAGCGGGCAGATTCGCAGGCGCCGGGCATAAGGCGTTAGCGGCGCCGAGCCAAATCGCAGACATAAAAAAGGCGCCCACGAGGGACGCCTTCTTTAGCAGTCTGGAGAAATCCACTGGAGCCCCCAGAGCGACCAACCTTACTCTGCAGCCGGAGCTGGAGCTTTGGTTGCGCCGAACGCACCGAAACGCGACTTGAACTTGTCGACACGACCGCCAACGTCCAGAGTCTTTTGCTTACCGGTGTAGAACGGGTGGCACTCGTTGCAAACGTCCAGGCTCAACGGCTTGGCCAGGTTGGAACGGGTGTGGATGACGTTGCCGCAGCTGCAGGTTGCAACGACGTCTTCGTAAACTGGATGGATATCAGCTTTCATCGGTATTTCCTCAGGCTAGCGTGCCGCCACCCAACACTATTGTTGAATACCGCACGGAATTAGGCCGCGTATTTTAACAGGCATTACAAATCAAGCAAGCAGGCGGTGTGAAAACCCCTGCACTTGCCAATCCTGCGTTAAAACGGGCGAAAAACGCTCATTTAGAACATACAGGCTCCGCTTTTCGTCCGTTTTTGCCTTGTCTTGGCTTCGCTCGCCACATTTTCACGCGGCCTGCCAGAGAACGTTAACGCGGGTCGTCTGCTAAGATCGCGCCCTTGGTCATACTCCGTAACAGGAAATTCCCCGCGTGCCCGACGCCATTCTGCGCCTCGCCCTGCCCTCGCCTCTGCGTCGCCTGTTCGACTACCGCGCCCCCGCCGGCATCGCACTCAGCGCGTTGCAGCCCGGTATGCGTCTGCGCGTGCCGTTTGGCCGCAGGGAGATGATCGGCATTCTGGTGGAAATCACCGATCACAGCGAAGTCCCCGCCGACAAACTCAAACCGGCCATCGCTCTGCTCGATAACCAGGCCCCGCTGCCACCGGCCCTGTTCAAGCTGTGCCTGTGGACCGCACAGTATTACCAGCACAGCCTCGGCGACACATTAAGCTGGGCATTGCCGGTGTTGCTGCGCCAGGGCGAGCCGGCCGAGGTGCGGCAAGAGCGCTTCTGGCACATTGCGAACGGTGCCAGCGTCGATGATCCGCGTATCGCCCGCGCCCCGAAACAGAAAGAAGCTCTGAGAACACTGGCGCAACATCCCCACGGTGTTGCCCATCAGTTGTTGAGCAAATTGATGCTTAACCGCGACAGCCTGAACCTGCTGCTGGCCAAGGAACTGGTGACGGTAGAAGTACGCGGCCATGCACCGGTGGCGCGACACGAGCATTGGCTGGCTCAGCCGGAACTGCCTCTCAATGCCGAGCAGCGCGCGGCGTTTGAAGCGATACGCTCCGGTTTCGGCAGTTTTCACGCGTCATTGCTTGCAGGCGTCACCGGCAGCGGCAAGACAGAGGTTTACCTGCAACTGATTCGCGAAACGCTGGAAGCGGGCAAACAGGCACTGGTGCTGATCCCGGAAATCAATCTTGGCCCGCAGACACTGGCCCGCTTCGAGCAACGCTTCAATGCGCGCATCGCCTTGCTGCATTCGGCGGTCAATGACCGGGAGCGTCTGGACGCCTGGCTGGCAGCACGGGACGGCGAGGCTGACATCATCATCGGCACGCGCTCGGCGCTGTTCACGCCTATGAAGAACCCCGGCCTGATCATCATCGACGAAGAGCACGACGGCTCTTATAAACAGCAGGAAGGGTTGCGCTATCACGCCAGGGACCTCGCTTTGGTCCGCGCGCGTCAGGAAGACATCCCGATCGTGCTGGGTTCGGCCACGCCTTCACTGGAAAGCCTGCACAACGCCTACACCGGCCGGTACGCTCTCCTGCGCCTGAATCAGCGGGCCGGTGGTGCGCAACAACCCCGATTCCTGCGCCTGGATGTAAAAAGCCGTCCGCTGGACAGCGGTATTTCCGGGCCGATGCAACAAGCCATCGGACAAACCCTGGCCGCCGGGCAGCAAGTGCTGGTGTTTCTCAACCGCCGCGGATTCGCGCCGACCCTGCTTTGTCACGACTGCGGCTGGCTCTCGGAATGCAATCGCTGCGATGCACGCATGACGGTTCATCAACGCTCAGGCGAGCTGCGCTGTCATCACTGCGGTCATGTCGAGCGCGTGCCGCGTAATTGCCCGGCCTGCGGCAAGGTTGACCTGCGCCCTGTCGGTGCCGGCACGGAGCGCGCCGAAGAACGCCTGGCGATTCTGTTCCCCGACTACCCGGTACTGCGCGTCGATCGCGACAGCACCTCGCGCAAGGACGCGATGAACCAGCTGTTTGCCACCATTCAGAAGGGCCATCCGTGCATTCTGGTAGGCACCCAAATGCTTGCCAAAGGGCATCACTTTCCACGCGTAACGCTGGTGTCGATTCTGGACGCGGACGGCGGATTGTTTTCCGGAGATTTCCGCGCCAGCGAGCGCATGGCGCAATTGATCGTGCAGGTCGCGGGGCGTGCCGGGCGCGCGGAAGAACCGGGCAAGGTCATCATCCAGACGCATCTGGCCGATCACCCGCTGCTGATTCAGCTCACCGAACAAGGTTACTTCGCCTTTGCCGAACAGGCGTTGAGCGAGCGCCGCGCTGCTGGTCTGCCACCTTTTTCGCATTTGGCGTTACTGCGTGCCGAGGCTCATAAACCTGGACAGGCCGAAGGGTTTCTCGATGAGGCCTGTAGGGAAGCAGAGCACCTGCTGAAAGAAATGACGCTAGGTGGCATAGAGCTGCTAGGGCCTGTGCCAGCGCCAATGGAACGCCGCGCAGGACGGTATCGCGCTCAGCTATTGGTCCAGGCCAATGCGCGCGCGCCACTGCACAAGCTGCTGGCGACCTGGATGCTGGCCCTTGAGAATATGCCCAGCGGGCGGCAGGTGAGGTGGTCGCTGGACGTGGATCCGGTGGACTTGTACTGACGGAACGTCATCACGCTAATGATCGTTCCTACGCAGAGCGTGGGAGCGATCAAGAGGCAACCGTGTAATCGGTGACAAATAACAACCGTGTATCCAACGCGGTTGGCAAGGTGGCTCCGGCCACGGATAATGCCCAGTTTTTCCACCCGCGCATCGAAGCGCTGCCGCGCTTGCGGTCGAAGAGAGCACCATGAAAGACATCATCCGCCAGCTGATTCAACAAGCTCTGAGCCAACTCGTCACAGAAGGCGTCTTGCCGGAAGGGCTGACGCCGGCGATTCAGGTGGAAAACGCCAAGGACAAGAAAAACGGCGACTTCGCCAGCAACATCGCCATGATGCTGGCCAAGCCTGCGGGCATGAAACCACGCGATCTGGCTGAGAAAATCGTCGCTGCCTTGCCTGCCGACGAGCAGATCAGCAAGGTCGACATCGCCGGGCCCGGCTTCCTCAACTTCTTCCAGAACACCCAGGCGCTGGCTTCGCGTCTGGACGCGGCTTTGATCGACCCTGCCCTTTCGGTGCACAAGAACGGTCCTGCCCAGCGCGTGGTAGTCGACCTGTCCGCACCGAATCTGGCCAAAGAGATGCACGTCGGCCACCTGCGCTCGACCATCATCGGCGACGGTGTTGCCAACGTTCTGGAATTTCTTGGCGACACAGTGATTCGTCAGAACCATGTCGGCGACTGGGGCACCCAGTTCGGCATGCTGCTGGCCTACCTGCAGGAAACCCCGGCCACCAGCGACGAGCTGTCGGACCTGGAAAACTTCTATCGCGCCGCCAAGGGCCGTTTTGACGAGTCCGAAGTATTCGCCGGGCGCGCCCGTGGTCTGGTGGTCAAGCTGCAAGCAGGCGACCCCGAATGCCTGACGCTGTGGACCCGTTTCAAGGACATTTCCCTGTCGCACTGCCAGCAAGTGTACGAGCGTCTGAACGTGAAACTGACGCCGAACGACGTCATGGGCGAAAGCGCCTATAACGATGACCTCGCCAATGTAGTCGCCGACCTGAAAAAAGCCGGGCTGCTGGTCGAGAGCAACGGCGCGCAGTGCGTATTCCTCGAAGAATTCAAGACCGCCGAAGGCACGCCGCTGCCGGTGATCGTGCAAAAGGCCGGTGGCGGCTATCTTTACGCCACTACCGATCTGGCGGCCGTGCGTTATCGCAGCAACGTGTTGAAAGCCGATCGTGCGCTGTACTTTGTCGACCAGCGCCAGGCCCTGCATTTCCAGCAAGTGTTCGAAGTGGCCCGTCGCGCGGGTTTCGTGACCAACGACATGCAAATGGAACACATGGGCTTCGGCACCATGAACGGCACCGACGGCCGCCCCTTCAAGACTCGCGATGGCGGCACTGTCAAGCTGGTGGACCTGCTGGACGAAGCCGAAGAGCGCGCCTACGTACTGGTGAAAGAGAAGAACCCGGAATTTGCTGAAGACGAATTGCGCCACATCGCCAATGCGGTAGGGATCAGCGCAGTCAAATACGCCGACCTGTCCAAGCACCGCGCCAGCGATTACAGCTTCAACTTCGATCAGATGCTGAGCTTCGAAGGCAATACCGCGCCTTACCTGCTTTATGCCTATACCCGCGTGTCCGGAGTGTTCCGCAAGCTGGACGAAAGGTTCGACAAAAATAAGGGCAAGATTACCCTTGAGACGCCGCAGGAGCTGGATCTGGCAGCACGTCTGGCTCAGTTCGGTGAGACGGTGAACAACGTCGCTGAAAAAGGCACGCCACACGTGCTCTGCGCTTACCTGTACGATCTGGCCGGGCTGTTTTCCAGCTTCTATGAAAACTGCCCTATCCTGAGCGCGGAAAACCCCGAGCAACAGCAAAGCCGTCTGCGCCTGGCGCACCTGACCGGCCGCACTCTCAAGCAAGGCCTGCAACTGTTGGGTCTGGAAACTCTGGAGCGTATGTAAGTTGGCCGTCAAAAAGAAACCTGCTCCCAAGCGCGGCGCCAGCCGATATCAGGCCCCCGCAAAAAAGCCGATTCCGGGATGGGTCTGGATGGCAATCGGCCTGTCCGTGGGCGCATTCGTCGTTTTCCTGATGAAGCTGGAACCCGGCAGTGGTGAGGACATCAAGCGGGTCAAGGCTGATGCCAAGGCGGCAAAAATCGCCGAGGCCAACAAGACCCCGCCGAGCCCGACCGCGCCCGTGAAGCCCAAGTACGATTTCTACACCCTGCTGCCGGAGTCGGAAGTGATCGTGCCGAACGAAGCGGTGCCAGAGAAGACCCCGCCTTCCGTCGCGGCGCCAACGACGCCGGTCAGCCCTGAGCAGGCCGCGAAGATCGATACCGCACGTGCCCAGGCGGCGCTCAGCGGCCTGACGCCGCCGCCCGCGCCTGCGGTGTCGAAACCTGCACCGGTGACGACGTTCTTCCTGCAGGCGGGCTCGTTCCGCAAACAGACGGATGCCGACAAGGTCCGTGCGCAGATCATTCTGCTGGGGCAAGCGGCGACGGTTGAATCCGGTACCGTGAAGGATGAAACCTGGTACCGCGTACTGGTCGGCCCGTTCAGCAATCGCGAACAACTGACGACCGCCCAGAAGCAATTGGCCGGTGGTGGCTTCAGCAATCTGTTGCTGCAACAACGCCAGGCTCGCTAAGACCTTACTGAGTAGCTGCCGCGGGTAAGCCCCGTGGCAGCTAATTCATTCTCGATGGGCAATACAGCTTGACCCATTTTTAACGAATGAATCAGCCCCACAGGGCTAAACCTCATAACGCTGTCCCAGCGCTGCCGTTCATCCCACGCGGTTGAAATACCCGCCTGCACCCCCATATGAGTTTTCATCAGGGCATTTTCGCCCAACAGCGTGGAGACTCTCCCCTTGACCACCATCGTTTCAGTACGCCGCCAAGGCAAAGTCGTCATGGCGGGTGACGGCCAGGTTTCTCTGGGCAATACCGTCATGAAAGGCAACGCCAAAAAGGTTCGACGCCTTTATCACGGTCAGGTAATCGCCGGTTTCGCAGGGGCCACTGCCGACGCCTTCACCCTGTTCGAACGCTTTGAAGCCCAACTGGAGAAACACCAGGGGCATCTTGTTCGCGCTGCTGTCGAGCTGGCTAAAGACTGGCGCACCGATCGCTCCCTGAGCCGTCTCGAAGCCATGCTGGCTGTGGCGAACAAGGACGCCTCGCTGATCATCACCGGCAACGGCGACGTCGTTGAGCCCGAAGACGGGCTGATCGCCATGGGTTCCGGCGGCGCGTTCGCCCAGGCGGCTGCACGTGCCCTACTGCTGAAAACGGAACTGTCGGCGCGTGAAATCGCCGAGACCGCGCTGCACATTGCTGGCGACATCTGCGTATTCACCAACCACAACATCACCATTGAGGAGCAGGACCTCACTGAGTGAGGTCCTGCCACGGGCCGCAATGCATCGCGGCCTGCACTCACTCGTCCAAGGACCGTTGAAAACCATGTCCATGACTCCCCGTGAAATCGTCCACGAACTCAATCGCCATATCATCGGCCAGGACGACGCCAAACGCGCCGTTGCCATTGCGTTGCGCAACCGCTGGCGCCGGATGCAGCTGCCCGAAGAGCTGCGCGTCGAAGTCACCCCGAAAAACATTCTGATGATCGGCCCGACCGGTGTCGGTAAAACCGAAATCGCCCGTCGTCTGGCCAAGCTCGCCAACGCGCCGTTCATTAAGGTCGAGGCCACCAAGTTCACCGAAGTGGGCTATGTAGGTCGCGACGTCGAGTCGATCATTCGTGACCTCGCAGACGCGGCGATGAAGCTGTTGCGCGAGCAGGAAATAACCAAGGTGCGCCACCGCGCCGAAGATGCCGCCGAAGAGCGAATCCTGGATGCGCTGCTGCCGCCAGCGCGCGTGGGCTTTAATGAAGATGCCGCCTCCAGCAGCGATTCCAACACCCGCCAGCTGTTCCGCAAGCGCCTGCGTGAAGGTCAGCTGGACGACAAGGAAATCGAGATCGAAGTGGTGGAGATGGCCGGTGTCGACATTTCCGCGCCTCCGGGCATGGAAGAGATGACCAACCAGCTTCAGAGCCTGTTTGCCAACATGGGCAAGGGCAAGAAGAAGAGCCGCAAACTCAAGGTCAAGGACGCGCTGAAGATGGTCCGCGACGAAGAAGCGAGCCGTCTGGTCAACGATGAAGAACTCAAGGCCAAGGCCCTCGAAGCGGTCGAGCAGCACGGCATTGTGTTCATCGACGAAATCGACAAGGTCGCCAAGCGCGGCAATGTGGGTGGCGCGGATGTCTCCCGCGAAGGCGTCCAGCGTGACCTGCTGCCGCTGATCGAAGGCTGCACCGTCAATACCAAGCTGGGCATGGTCAAGACCGACCACATTCTGTTCATCGCCTCTGGCGCGTTCCATCTGAGCAAGCCAAGCGACCTGGTGCCTGAACTGCAGGGTCGTCTGCCGATTCGTGTCGAGCTGAAAGCCCTGAGCCCGCAGGATTTCGAGCGTATCCTCAGCGAGCCTCATGCATCGCTGACCGAGCAATACCGCGAGTTGCTGAAAACCGAAGGGCTGAACATCGAGTTCCTGCCTGAAGGCATCAAGCGCCTTGCCGAGATCGCGTGGCAGGTCAACGAAAAGACCGAAAACATCGGTGCCCGTCGCCTGCATACCCTGCTCGAACGCCTGCTGGAAGAGGTCTCGTTCAGTGCAGGGGACATGGCCAGCGCACAGGACGGTGGCACGATCCAGATAGACGCGGAGTACGTGAACAGCCATCTGGGCGAGCTGGCCGAAGACGAAGATCTCTCTCGCTACATCCTTTAAACGCAGTGACAAGTTACGGGCTTCAAGCTGCAAGCAGATATCAGTCACCACCGAAATTTGCTCCACTTGAAGCTTGTCGCTTGAAGCTCAAAGGCTGCTTTTATGTCCCGAATGCCATCCGCCATTCAGCTTCACAAAGTCTCGAAAATCCTCACGCTGGAATATGGCCCGGGTGAGCGGTTTCACCTTCCCGCCGAATTCCTTCGTGTGCACTCGCCTTCCGCTGAGGTTCAAGGCCATGGCAAGCCGATCCTGCAATTCGGTAAGTTGGGTGTCGGCCTCATCAAAGTAGAACCCGCCGGTCAGTACGCATTGAAACTGACCTTTGACGATGGTCATGACAGCGGATTGTTCACCTGGGAATACCTTGAGCAACTGGCGCAGCGTCAACAGCAACTGTGGCAAGACTACCTGACCGAGCTCAAAGCCGCCGGTAAATCCCGTGATCCTTCCGAGCAGGTCGTTCGGCTAATGCTCTGATCGTGCCAGGCCGCGCCAGCAATGAGCGTTGATCAGGCAGCCAACGCCTTGTCCAACTGGCGCTCTACCTCGGACTGAATCGTGCTGCTCATGGCCGAAAGGAAAAAATTCAATTCTAGGTTCACGCGCACCAACGCGTCCTCGACCTGGACGGTGCCCTTGGCGCCTTTGCCTTCCAGCGACACAGTGTCGCCTTCCCAGCTGTGCTCGATGCCATATTTTTCGCCCAGCTTCCCGGCCAGCAACTCGGCTTTTTCACGGGCCTTGTCCTTACCCAGCGCATGCGGGCGTTCTACGGTAATTCGGGCCATCAATGGGCTCCTTCATCGAGGTAAATCGTCGGGCCACTATACCAGTGGCGCTCGCTGAAGAAACTGTTGGCCGTGAGCCTTGTCAAGACAAAGCCAGCCCCGGCGATTAGAATGGCCGCACTTTATTCCGGTGACAGCGATATGAACGATCCGCGCAAAGGCAGCGATGCCGAACCCACCACCCACTTCGGCTATAAAACCGTAGCGCAAAGCCAGAAGGCCGAGAAAGTCGCCGAGGTTTTCCACTCCGTCGCCGCCAAGTACGACCTGATGAACGACGTACTGTCCGGTGGCATGCACCGCCTCTGGAAACGCTTCACCATCGAGCTTTCCGGTGTGCGTACCGGCAACCGCGTGCTGGACATCGCTGGCGGTACTGGCGATCTGGCGAAGAAGTTTTCCCAACTGGTCGGCCCGACCGGTGAAGTGGTGCTCGCCGACATCAACGCCTCGATGCTCAAGGTCGGTCGCGACCGTCTTCTTGATCGTGGCGTGGCCGGCAACATCAAGTTCGTTCAGGCAGACGCTGAAAAGCTGCCGTTCCCGGACAATCACTTCGACTGCGTGACCATCGCCTTCGGCCTGCGCAATGTGACGCATAAAGAAGACGCCATCCGTTCGATGCTGCGCGTCCTGAAACCCGGTGGTCGCCTGCTGGTGCTGGAGTTCTCAAAGCCGACCAACAAGGTCATGTCCAAGGTATACGACGCTTACTCGTTCGCCTTCATGCCCCTGGCAGGCAAGCTGATCACCAATGACTCGGAAAGCTACCGCTATCTGGCTGAGTCGATCCGCATGCACCCGGACCAGGAAACCCTGAAGTCGATGATGGTAGAAGCCGGCTTCGACCGCGTGACTTACCACAACATGACTTCAGGCATCGTCGCCCTGCACCGCGGCATCAAACCTTGATGCTGATCAGCGGCTTGCTCGCCAGCGTCGAGCACGGCATCAATCGCGTGCTGCACATGGACAGCACGGCCTTGCCACGCTTTGAGAGATTGAGCGGTAAGGTGATTGCTGTCGAATGCACCCGCCCGGCATTCCTTCTGCACATCTTGCCCAGCGATCAGGGCCTGATGCTGGCCACTCGCTGGGAAGCGGGTGCGGACGTGACGCTACGCGCGCCCGCCGCCAGCCTGATGCGCCTGGCGCTGAGCAAGGACAAGAACGCGGTGTTACATAGCCCGGAACTCGAGCTGGACGGCGAAAGCGCCGTGCTGCTGGAGCTGGTGAGTGTGCTACAGGATTTGGATCTGGACTGGGAATACGAGCTGCAACGCTGGCTCGGTCCGGTTGCCACGCCGCTGGTGGGTGGCCATTTGCGCAACAGCGCACGCTGGACCCGCGACAGTTTCGCCAACCTGAGCCACAACATGGCCGAATACTTGGCAGAAGAATCACGCACTCTGGTCGGCAAACGCGAGGCACAAGCCCGCTTCGCCGAACTGGATCAGACCAAACAAGACCTGGAACGCCTCGAAGCCCGCTTCGAACGTCTGGCCCAATCCCTCAAATCCAGCGATCACGCATGAGCCTGCTTGCCGTCCGTCGCCTGTTTCGCATCCAGCGCGTCGTAATCCGTTACCGCCTCGATGACCTGCTGTTCGCCCTGCCTCTGCCCTGGTGGTTGCTCGCCGTGCGCTTCGTGCTGCCGTGGCGGTGGATTCCGCGACGCAAGAATGCGTTGAGCCGAGGTGCGCGCCTGCGTCTGGCCCTGCAGGACCTTGGGCCGATCTTCATCAAGTTTGGCCAGTTGCTTTCGACCCGACGCGACCTTCTGCCGGAAGACATCGCCGACGAGCTGATGATGCTGCAGGACCGAGTACCGCCCTTCGAGTCCCAAAAGGCCATCGCCCTGATCGAGTCGCAGCTTGGTGCGAAGATCAGCGAAGTGTTCAGCCGTTTCGACGTCGCCCCGCTGGCCTCTGCATCGGTGGCCCAAGTCCACGCCGCCCGTCTTAAGACCGGCGAAGAGGTGGTGGTGAAAGTCGTGCGCCCAGGTTTGAAACCCATCATCGGCTCCGACCTCGCCTGGCTGTTCATCCTCGCGAAAATTGCCGAACGCCTGTCGGCCGACGCCCGTCTGCTCCACCCGGTGGATGTGGTGGCCGATTACGAACGAACCATCTACGACGAACTCGACCTGTTGCGCGAAGCGGCCAACTCCAGCCAGCTGCGCCGTAACTTTGAAGGTTCTAGCATGCTGTATGTGCCGCAGGTCTATTGGGACTGGTGCCGACCGAAGATACTGGTGATGGAACGCATCTATGGCGTCCAGGTCACCGATCTGGCGACCCTTGCCGATCAGCGCACCGACATGAAGAAGCTCGCTGAACGCGGTGTGGAGCTGTTCTTCACCCAGGTGTTCCGCGACAGTTTCTTCCACGCCGACATGCACCCCGGCAACATTTTCGTCAGCACGGTCACGCCGTGGGACCCACAGTACATCGCCATCGACTGCGGCATCGTCGGCAGCCTGACACCCGAAGACCAGGACTATCTGGCGCGCAACCTGTTCGCCTTTTTCAAGCGTGATTATCGTCGCGTGGCTCAGTTGCACATCGATTCGGGCTGGGTCCCGGCGGAAACCAAACTCAATGAGTTCGAGGCCGCCATTCGTACGGTATGCGAGCCGATTTTCGAGAAGCCACTCAAGGATATTTCCTTCGGTCAGGTGTTGATGCGCCTGTTCCAGACCGCGCGCCGCTTCAATATGGAAGTGCAGCCGCAACTGGTGCTGCTGCAGAAAACCCTGCTCAACATCGAGGGGCTGGGCCGTCAGCTGTACCCGGAACTGGACCTTTGGAGCACTGCGCAACCCTTTCTGGAACGCTGGATGCGAGAGCGCGTCAGCCCCAAAACGCTACTCGGTAACCTGCAATCCCAGGTCGAACAGATCCCGCATCTGGCCAACATGACCCGCGACCTGCTCGAGCGTCTGTCGCAGCCACACAGGTCGGATCCGCCACCGCCCTACGCGCACCGGGACGATCATTGGGCCCTGCGCCTGCTCGGTGCCGGGCTGCTGGCCGGGGGCGTGATCCTGGCCACTGCCCACACGCGCTCGGGCGCCGAGCTGATGGCAATCAGCGCTTGGCCCGCGCTGCTGATGCTGGTTGCGGGGCTCTATCTGGTCGTACGCCGATAGCCATCGGCGGTCACCGCTGGCACACTAACCCATCCACCCATCGGCCGGAGCCGACGATGAAAGACTGGCTGGACGAGATTAAATGGGACAGTGACGGTTTGGTCCCGGCGATCGCGCAGGATCATAAAACCGGGCGCGTCCTGATGATGGCTTGGATGAACCGCGAAGCCCTGAGCCTGACCGCCGCCGAAAATCGCGCCATCTACTGGTCACGTTCGCGTGGCAAATTGTGGCGCAAAGGCGAAGAATCAGGCCATGTACAGAAACTTCACGAGCTGCGCCTGGACTGCGACGCCGACGTCATCATCTTGATGGTCGAGCAGATTGGCGGCATCGCCTGTCATACCGGCCGTGAAAGCTGCTTCTACCGCGTCTATGACGATGCAGCCTGGAAAGTCGTCGAGCCGGTGCTGAAAGACCCGCAAGCCATTTATCAAGCAGGACACTGAACATGACTGATACCTTGTCTCGCCTGGCGCAGGTACTCGAAGAGCGCAAAGGCGCGGCTGCCGACTCTTCCTACGTCGCCAGCCTGTATCACAAGGGATTGAACAAGATTCTGGAGAAGGTCGGCGAAGAGTCGGTCGAAACCATCATCGCCGCCAAGGACGCCGCCCTCAGTGGCGACTGCAGCGATGTCATCTATGAAACAGCGGACTTGTGGTTCCATAGCCTGGTGATGCTCGCCGCGCTTGGCCAGCATCCACAAGCTGTACTCGATGAACTGGACCGCCGTTTCGGGCTGTCCGGCCACGCCGAAAAAGCCGCGCGCTCGGCGGACTAAACACCGGGCCCAAGGGCCCCGAATTTTTGTGAGGAACGTTTGATGGGCATCTTTGACTGGAAACACTGGATCGTCATTCTTGTGGTCGTCGTATTGATATTCGGCACCAAGAAGCTCAAGAACCTGGGCACTGACGTGGGCGAGTCGATCAAAGGCTTTCGCAAGGCCATGAACGATGACGAAAAAGGCCCGGAGCAACCGCCTGTGCAGCCACAGCCGACCGCGCAGCCAACGCCACCGACCCCACCGCTGCATCAGCCGCACACCATTGACGGCACTGCGCAGAAAGTCGAAGACCCCCTCCGCAAAGACTAGGTCGTGACGCATGTTTGGTATCAGCTTCTCTGAACTGCTGCTGGTCGGTCTCGTTGCCCTGCTGGTGCTGGGTCCTGAGCGCCTGCCGGGCGCAGCACGTACCGCCGGGCTTTGGGTCGGGCGTCTGAAACGCAGCTTCAACGCGATCAAACAGGAAGTGGAACGCGAAATCGGCGCCGATGAAATTCGGCGTCAGTTGCACAACGAACATATTCTTTCGCTGGAAGAAGAAGCGCGCAAAATCATGCAACCGCAGCAACCGCCGGCCCCGCCAGTGGTGCAGCCGACGGTTCAGCCTGCTGCCGGGCCCCCCGGCGAGCCGAGCACGCCGGTCATGGGCGCTGCGCCCTCGCCGGGGCCCAGCGCAGACCTGGGCCCCGCAGCACCGGCAGAAAGCGCCTCGGTGTCTCCACCGCCTGCGCATGTGGAGCAGGCTCAACCCTCGACACCTGCACCCGCGCCCGTGACCACGCCTGCCGCTGCCGTGCAGAGCGCGCCTTCCGCCAATGATTCGACACTGCCCCCACGAGCCCCATGAGCGAAATTCCGGAAAACGACCAGCAAATGCCCTTGGTCTCGCACCTCACTGAACTGCGCTCGCGTCTGCTGCGTTGCGTGTTGGCGATCTTCGTGATCTTCGGTGCGCTGTTTTATTTCACGCAAAAGATCTACACCTTCGTCTCAGCGCCCCTGCGCAAGTTTCTGCCCGAAGGCGCGACGATGATCGCCACCGATGTGGCCTCGCCGTTCCTCACGCCGTTCAAGCTGACCATGATGGTCGCGCTGTTCCTGGCCATGCCGGTGATTCTGTATCAGATCTGGGGCTTCATCGCGCCGGGGCTGTACAAGCACGAGAAGCGCGTGGCCGTGCCATTGCTGATTTCCAGCATCTTTCTGTTCTACGCCGGGATGGCATTCGCTTACTTCCTGGTGTTCCCGCTGATATTTCACTTCTTCGCCAGCGTGACCCCGGAAGGCGTGTCGATGATGACCGACATTGCCAGTTATCTGGACTTCGTCATGACGTTGTTCCTGGCGTTCGGCGTAGCATTCGAGATCCCGGTGGCAGTGGTGCTGCTGGTGTGGATCGGCGTCGTCGACGTGAAATACCTGAAAAAGATCCGCCCCTACGTCGTGATTGGCTGCTTCGTGGTCGGCATGATTCTCACACCGCCGGATATCTTTTCGCAGACCTTGCTGGCCGTGCCGATGTGGCTGCTGTTCGAAATCGGCGTGCTGTGCAGTTCAATGGTGACCAAGCGCGGTGACCATGAAGACGATGAGAAGGCAGAAGACCGGCAAGATCAGCCCCCAGCGACCCAGCCGTGAATCTGCTGCTTTTGGAAGAGGCCGACTTCATCTCGGCCGACCGGGTAGTTCTGCGTGACCGGCGCCTCAAGCACCTGCAAGAGGTGCATCGCGCAGAAATCGGCGACTGCCTGCGCGTGGGTCGCGTGGGCGGTCTGCTCGGCAGTGCAGAGTTGCTGCGCCTTGAAGGCCGAGAAGCCGAGCTTTGCGTCACCTTTGATCGCCCTCCTCCATCCAAGCTGCCCCTGACGCTGATCCTGGCCCTGCCTCGCCCGAAAATGCTGCGCCGGGTGTTCCAGACGATCGCCACCATGGGCGTGCCAAAGGTCATCCTGATCAATAGCTACCGCGTCGAGAAAAGCTTCTGGCAAACCCCGTTCCTTGAGCCTGCGGCCATTCGTGAGCAGTTGATTCTGGGGTTGGAACAAGCACGGGACAGCGTGCTGCCGGACATCATCATCGAGAAGCGCTTCAAACCATTTGTCGAAGATCGCCTGCCGGCTATCGTTGAAGGGACGCTGGGGCTGGTCGGGCATCCGGGTGGCTTTCCGGCCTGCCCACGTGTGGTAGGGCAGCCGGTGACGTTGGCCATCGGCCCGGAAGGTGGCTGGATCCCTTACGAAGTGGATCTGCTGCGCGAATCTGGACTGGCTCCGGTGCAGTTGGGCGAACGCATCTTGCGTGTCGAAACCGCTGTCACTGCTCTTCTGGCGCGATTGTTCTGATATCTCCCTTGCAGGCACCGGTGAGTGTGTTCGAATGCGGTGTATCCGAGCCATTGATGCCTTCTTATCCACCGCATTCGCGGCCTCCAAGTGACCCTTTGTGCGTACCAGCGGCAGCACTTGGCAGGATCGCCGCCTAAGCGCTGCTTCAGCTTTAATCCATTTGCGCCGATAACCAGACGTCCATAAAAACAATGCGCAAGGAATCGTCATGTATCGCTGGACTGCTCAACGCCTCGGAAATATCAATGTCGGCCGCAAACTCGGAATAGGGTTCGGGCTGGTTCTGTTGCTGACGCTGATCATCACCGCCACAGGTTGGTCGAGCCTGGCGTCGCTGATCGAACGCGGCGACAAGCTGGCGACGATCTCGCAAATCTCTGAGCGGACGCTGGAACTGCGCACCGCGCGCATGGTGTACGAAGCCCAGTTCAGCGCCGATGCTGAAAAGGCAGTCATGACCGCGCTGGACAAACTCGACGCCGACCTCAAAACAGCCCATGGCCAGATCACTGCAGGTGAAGACCAGAAGCTGCTCAATACCCAAACCCAGTCTGCCAACGACTACCGCCACGCCTTCGAAGACATGACCAAGGCCATTAAGGTGCGCGAAGCCACCCGGGTTAATCTGGGTACCACGGCGGATGCCGCCGTTGTCGAGGTGAACAAGATCGAAGAAGCGCTGATTCAGCATGACAACATCCTGCAATTCAACAGTGCGGTGGATGTCAGCAAACTGATTCAGCAGGCCCGATTCCAGGTACGCGGTTACACGTTCAGCGGCAATCCTGACTTCGAAAAAAATGCCAACACCGCCATCGACGATGCCATCATCGGCGTGAACACCCTGGCAGGGGACGTGTCGTCTCAATACATTGCGCAGTTGCAAAGAGCGAATCTGGCGCTCAAGGACTACCACGCCGCCGTGGGGCAGTACCGGGACGCGCAACAGGTGAGTCGTCAGGCGCTGGATAAAATGACCGGTCTTGGCCAGCAATTGCTCGACAGCAGCGACCAACTAACCGCCTCGCAGAACTCAAAACGCGACGCCGATAGCCGTCAGGCGCAGTTGATGTTGAGCCTTGCCACTTTGCTGGCTTTGTTCCTGGGCGTGCTGGCGGCCCTGACCATTACTCGCCAGATCACCCTGCCGTTGAAACAAACATTGGCGGCAGTCGACCGTGTCGCGTCCGGCGACTTGACCCACGACCTGCATGTGGACCGCCGCGACGAGTTGGGCCAGCTGCAGGGCGGCATTCAGCGCATGACCCTCAGCCTGCGCAACCTGATCGGGGGTATCAGCGAGAGCGTGACGCAAATCGCCAGCGCAGCCGAGCAGCTTTCTGCTGTGACAGAGCAGACCAGCGCCGGGGTAAACAGCCAGAAAGTCGAAACCGACCAGGTCGCCACGGCGATGCACGAGATGGCCGCAACGGTCCAGGAAGTCGCGCGTAACGCTGAAGAGGCCTCGGAAGCTGCGGTGGCGGCCGATCAGCAGGCGCGTGAAGGTGACAAGGTGGCCAATGAAGCGATCGCCCAGATCGAGCGTCTGGCCAGTGAGGTGAGCCATTCCACCGAGGCCATGGGTGAACTCAAGCGTGAAAGCGACAAGATAGGCAGCGTGCTGGATGTGATCAAGTCGGTCGCCCAGCAGACTAATTTGCTGGCCCTTAACGCGGCTATCGAAGCGGCCCGTGCCGGAGAGGCCGGTCGTGGCTTTGCCGTGGTCGCCGATGAAGTTCGCAGCCTCGCGCTGCGTACACAGAACTCCACCGAGGAAATCGAAGCGCTGATTGCCAGTCTGCAGAACGGCACACAACAGGTGGCGACGATCATGGACAACAGTCGTGACCTGACCGCCAGCAGCGTAGAACTGACGCGCCGGGCCGGTAGTTCGCTGAAAAGCATCACCCAAACCGTGTCAGCCATCCAGGCCATGAACCAGCAGATCGCCGCGGCCGCCGAGCAACAGAGCGCCACCGCAGAAGAAATCAACCGCAGTGTGTTGAATGTTCGGGATGTATCGGAGCAGACGTCGGCAGCCAGTGAAGAAACCGCCGCCTCCAGTATCGAACTGGCACGCCTGGGGACGCATTTGCAGAGTCTGGTGGGGCAGTTTCGGGTGAGTTGAAACGCAGATGGCTGATACAGGCGGGAGCCGCACCCGCGTTTAAGCTCGGCATGGGTGCACGGCCAGCACGTTTCTATGGGAGCGCATTCATTCGCGATCAAGGTGTCAGGCAACAAAATTTGACGACTGCGCCAGCCGTTCGCGAATAAATTCGCTCTCACAGGTTTGCGTCACCCACTCATTAGGCTCTGCGGCAGACTGAGAATCCCAGAAACAAAAACGCCGCTAAAGATCACTCTTTAGCGGCGCCTTCAATGCATCGAGCCCTTAATCAGACATTGGCAAGCGACGACACATTGACGTGGTTCGCAGGCTGCAAAGGCAGCAGCGGCGCGTGAGGATCGGCCTTGACCGACGCTCTCCATGCCGCCAACCAAGCCTCATTGCCTTCCGTCCACACCGCTTCGTGCAACCGAGCCAGCGCAACCGGATCGCTCAACAGCTGCAAGCGTTCGTGGTTGTTCAGATGCTCAGGGCCACCTTTGATCGCATGCCGCACGCGTTCGACACGCATCCACTCGATCGGCTCGGCGTGACGATGACGCGAGGTCGCCAATGCACACGCCAAGGCGTTCTGCTGTGGATCGACAACCGCGCGTACAAACCCGTCGTTCAGCGCATGCCAGCGATTCTCGTGGGTGTACTGATCGGTGGAAACCAGCTCCTGCGGCGGCGTGTGTTCTTCCGGAATCAGGAACAGGTTTTCGTCACGCGCCTTGAGCCCCAGATTGGTCCGGCTGGAAATCACGGACACCGGGATCGACAGCATCAACGAACCGACAATCGGCGCCAACCACCACAGAAAGCTCGGGTTCAGCCAAGCCACCAGCAGTGCCCAACAGAAACCCAGTAGCGTCTGTGGACCGTGACGCTTGAGCGCTTCGCTCCATGGGGTGGAGTCGTCATCACGCTGTGGCGAGTTCCAGGTTGCCGCCCAGCCCAGAAACGCAGCCAGTACGAAACGGGTGTGGAAGATCATCCGTACCGGCGCCAGCAGCATGGAGAACAGCATCTCCATCAGCATCGACAGGGTGACCTTGATCCGACCGCCATAACCGACCGCGCCTTTGGCCCAGATCAGGATAATGCTGAGCAGTTTTGGCAGGAACAACAGCACAACGGTGGTCGAGAACAGGGCGACGGCTTTTTCCGGGTGCCATTGAGGCCAGAGCGGATACAGCTGACGCGGCTCCATGAAGTACGTTGGTTCCATCAGCGTGTTGACCGCCAGCAGCGCCGTCGACAACACGAGGAAGAAGAACCACAACGGCGCCGACAAATACGACATCACACCTGTGAGGAACACCGCGCGGTGCACCGGGTGCATGCCTTTTACCAGGAACAGGCGGAAGTTCATCAGGTTACCGTGGCACCAGCGACGGTCACGCTTGAGTTCATCCAGCAGGTTCGGCGGCAGCTCTTCATAGCTACCTGGCAAGTCATAGGCAATCCACACGCCCCAACCGGCACGACGCATCAGCGCGGCTTCAACAAAGTCGTGAGACAGAATCGCTCCGGCAAAGGCGCCTTTACCGGGCAACGGCGCCAGCGCGCAGTGCTCGATGAATGGCTTCATGCGGATGATTGCGTTATGACCCCAGTAGTGGGATTCACCCAGTTGCCAGAAGTGCAGACCGGCAGTGAACAACGGGCCATAAACGCGAGTGGCGAACTGCTGCATGCGTGCATACAACGTGTCCATGCCCGAAGCGCGCGGCGCGGTCTGGATGATGCCGGCGTCCGGCGTAGCTTCCATCAAGCGCACCAGACTGGTCAGGCATTCACCGCTCATCACCGAGTCGGCGTCGAGCACGACCATATAGCGGTAGTCACCACCCCAACGGCGGCAGAAGTCATCGAGGTTGCCACTTTTGCGTTTTACGCGACGGCGGCGGCGACGATAGAAGATCTTGCCAAAGCCACCGGTTTCGCGGCAGACGTCCAGCCAGGCTTGCTGCTCAGCCACGGCGATGTCGGTCTCGTTGGTATCGCTGAGTACGAAGAAATCGAAGCGATCCAGATCGCCCGTCGCGGCGACCGATTCGAACGTAGCGCGCAGACCTGCGAAGACGCGAGGCACGTCTTCGTTACAGATCGGCATGACCAGCGCAGTACGAGCGCCGGCTTCGATAGGTTCGTTACCGGCGCTGGCGCCGGAGATGCGGTACTTGTCATGGCCGGTGAGCAGCTCGAGGAAGCCCATCAGCGCAGTCCAGAAACCGGCGGAGACCCAGCAGAACAAAATCCCGAACAACAGCAGAATGCTGGTCTGCAGCGCGTACGGCATGACCTGGACGGCGGTCTGCCACAGGGTCTGATGACTGATTTCGTCGAACGAAACCAGCGACCAACCTTGATACGGCAGGATGCCTTTCATGTACCAGCCAGCGACGATGGTCTGGCCGAGCATCAAGATCAGCAGGATGTAGCGACGAATCGAGCCAACCGTACGCCAGCGAGACTTGGGCAAGTCGCGCGGCAGGTCGTCCTTGGGCTGTGGCGGGTTCGACTTACCGGTCATCCGGCGCCAACCGCGGTGCAGGATGTTGGTGCGCCACGGTTCAGGCACGACCTTGGTGCGGCGAATCGGCGGCGTAGCCTTCAGGGTCACCCGACCGCTGGCATCTACTGCCAGCATTTCTGCCTCGTGCAGCGCGTCAGCGGTGGTCAGGGTCAGGCGACGGCCCACCGAAGCTTGGGCGGCCTCGGTAGCGTCGGTAACGGTCTGCGCCGAAAGGCGCTCATGCAGCTCGGCGAACGAAGCGCAGCTGGCAAGCTCTGACCGCTGCTCATCACTCATTGGCAGATGAGCGAGGTACTCACTCAGAGGCTCGCTCGAAGGCTCTGGTACGTCTTGTGAATTACTCATCGGCTGGCAACTGGTAGCTCCAGGTTTCGGTCAGAATCTGTTGATTCATGGCCGGCCCCTGCGGGTTGGATGCGGCCCCTACAGCTGGCTGCGGGGTTTCTTTGCTGCCTTTATTGGCCTTGGCAGCGTCGCCCAGAGCGGCTTCAGGTCTTGAAGCTTCGTCGGACCGGGCTTCAGCGACCTTCGCAGCGTCTGCCGGTTTGGCAGCATCGGCCTTGTCACCCTTGGCAGCGTCTTTGCCATCAGCCTTCGTGTCGGCTTTGGCCACTTTCGCGTCTTTAGCGTCGCCAGCCTTCACCGCGTCGGTTTTGACGATTTCTGCCTTGTCATCCTTGGGCGCCGCAGCAACTACAGCCGGTTTGGCGTCTGCTTTTTTCTCAGGTTTGCTGTCTGATGTGTCAGCGGTGATGAGCGCAGGCTCCTTGCCAGGCTCGACCGGTGTTTCACGCAACAGGTAAGCGCGCATATCCACCGACTTGTTCGCGTCCTTGACCTTCAGGCGCAGCGTCAGGCGCCAGCCCTTGGTGACCGGGTTGTAACGCAGGTTGTTTTCGACCAGCTCGGTATTGTCATCAGTGGTGACCTGGCTACGAATCGCCGGGTCTTCACCCAGTTTGGCCAGGTTCGGACCGACGAAATCGACCAGATAGGCAACGCTGCCATCGGGCTGACGAATCAGGTTGGACTGCTTTACGTCACCGGTCGAACGCAGGGTCTGCTTGACCCAGCCCAGATCCGGCGAGTGGATGGAGTCTTCATCCATGGTCCAGTGCAGACGGTAGTTGAAGTCGATTGGCTGACCGGGCTCAGGCGGGGTTTCCGGCTTCCAGAAGGCAACGATGTTGTCGTTGGTTTCGTCAGCGGTCGGGATCTCTACCAGATCGACAGTGCCTTTGCCCCAGTCGCCTTTAGGCTCGATCCAGGCGCTTGGACGCTTGTCGTAACGGTCGTCCAGGTCCTCGTAGTGGCTGAAGTTACGGCCACGTTGCAACAGACCAAAGCCGCGCGGGTTCTCGACCGAGAAGCTGCTGACCGCCAGATGCTTGGGATTGTTCAGTGGACGCCAGGTCCACTCGCCATTGGCTGCCTGAATCGACAGACCGCTGGAATCGTGAAGTTCACGACGGTAGTTGAGGACCTTGGACGGCTGATTGGCGCCGAACAGGTACATGCTGGTCAGCGGGGCAACGCCCAGTTTGTTCACCTTGTCACGCAGGTACATGCGCGACTGCACGTCAACCAACGTATTGGTGCCCGGACGCAGGGTCATTTTGTAAGCGCCGGTGGCACGCGGAGAGTCCAGCAGCGCGAAAATCACCAGATGGTTGTCATCCGGGTTGGGCTTCTCGATCCAGAACTCGGTGAAACGCGGGAATTCTTCACCCGATGGCGTCGCGGTGTCGATGGCCATGCCGCGAGCGGACAACCCGTAGACCTGACCTTTACCGATGACGCGGAAATAACTCGCGCCCAGCATGGTCATTATTTCGTCCTGCTTGTCGTCCTTGTTGATCGGGTACAGCACACGGAAACCGGCGTAGCCGAGATTTTCGGTGGCCTTGGGGTCGACTTTCACATCACCGAAATCGAAACGGCTCGGATCATATTTGATCTCGTTGACGGTCGTGGCGGTGACTTCGTTGATTTTCACTGGCGTGTCGAAGTGCATGCCCTGGTGATAGAACGAGATTTTGAACGGGGTCTTGTCGTTAGCCCATTCAGCCTTGTCCTGCAGGAAACGGATCTTTTGGTAATCGGCAAACTTCATGTCGCGGAATTCCGCTGGAAGGTTGCTCTTGGGCGTTACGAATTTCTGTCCGGCCAGATCTTTGGCCTTTGTCGCCACGTCGTCGAGATCGAACGCCCACAGCTGGCTGGCGCCGAAAAGACAAAACAGAGTCGACCCGGCCAACAAGGCGCTGCGCAGGCGCTTGCCAGGGGTCTTTGGTGCATTACATGGACTAACAATCACGAGCAACCCTCGCCGAAAACAGATGAAGAAACCAACGGCCAGCTTTCAAATGCCGGGTTGGCGAGCATTGTTCCGACTCCAAAAGGGGCCAATGATTCCCCAAACGGATTCGGACCAGTCTGCGTTTGTATCGTTTTGACGTGCAATGGCCCGTCCTTAACAGCGCGCGATTATCCAGTAGCGCGCGTTACAACGCATCAGGCGATACAAAGTATTTGTGGCATTGCGCCTAAGAAATCGGGGTCCGCCAGGTAAAATCGGCGGTTTAGCTCTCCAGCAAAAATGTCACAGGGCCATCATTCACCAAATGCACCTGCATATCCGCGCCAAATTGGCCCGAAGCGACCGTCGCATGCGAAGTTTTAGCCTCTTCCAACAGGTAGTCGAACAACTCGGCACCCCACGCAGGAGGCGCTGCCTTGGAGAAACTCGGCCGCATGCCGCTGCGTGTATCGGCTGCAAGGGTGAATTGGGAGACCAGCAACAATCCGCCGCCTACGTCTTTGAGGGACAGGTTCATCTTGCCGTCTGCGTCGCTGAACACCCGATAGTTGAGCAGCTTGTGCAGCAGTTTATCGGCGCTTGCGCGAGTGTCTTGAGGCTCGACGCCCACCAGCACCAGCAAACCCTGATTGATGGCGCCAACTGTTTCGCCCGCCACATCGACACGTGCCCCGCGCACGCGCTGGAGTAATCCTTTCATTCACAGCCTTTGCGGTAGTTGTCTGGATTCACAGTTCAATGGAACCGCCTCACCGCTATCGCGCCGCTGAGACGGGTCCTGCCGGACTGCACTATCTTGCGTCTGGCCCGTATCCCCTGTGGGAGCGAATTCATTCGCGAAGCATCTATCAGGCCAAATGTGCATGAACAGTCCCGCCCTCTCGCGAATGAATTCGCTCCTACAGGTTCCATTCGCGTACAGCCGTTTATGCCTCTTCCGGCGGAAGCTCCAGCAACCGCCGCGCCACTTGTGAGGCGGCACGCACCAGTGCGTCGGTTATACCGGGCTCGGAGGCGGCGTGGCCTGCGTCACGGATGACCTGCAGTTCACTGTTCGGCCAGGCCTGATGCAGTTCCCATGCGTTATCCAGCGGGCAGATCACGTCATAACGGCCGTGCACGATGATCCCTGGCAGATGAGCGATCTTGGGCATGTCGCGGATCAGCTGGTTTTCGTCCAGAAAGGCATTGTTGGTGAAATAGTGGCATTCGATACGGGCGATGGACAGCGCACGTTGTGGCTCGGAGAAACGGTCGACCACCAGCGGGTTCGGGCGCAACGTCGCGGTGCGGCCTTCCCATGTCGACCAGGCCTTGGCGGCGTGCATCTGGGCGATCTGATCGTTGCCCACCAGCCGCTTGTGGAATGCGGTCAGCAGATCGCCACGCTCATCCTGAGGAATCGGCGACAGGTAGTCCTGCCAGTAATCCGGGAACAGACGGCTCGCCCCTTCCTGATAGAACCATTTGATCTCCTGCGGGCGGCACAGAAAGATGCCGCGCAGAATCAGGGCATGCACATGATCCGGGTGGGTCTGGGCGTACGCCAGCGAGAGGGTCGAACCCCAGGACCCGCCGAACAGCACCCACTTGTCGATGCCCAGGTGCTTGCGGATGCGCTCCAGGTCTTCGACCAGGTGCCAGGTGGTGTTGTTTTCGAGATTGGCGTGAGGGATAGAACGACCGCAACCGCGTTGGTCGAAGGTGATGATGCGGTACAGGTTCGGATCGAAGTAGCGACGGCTTTGCGCATCGCATCCCGCTCCTGGCCCACCGTGGATGAACACCACCGGCAAGCCTTCCGGCGAGCCGCTTTCATCGACATACAGCACATGAGGCTCTTCCACTGCCAGATCGTGCCGGGCATAGGGTTTGATCTGCGGGTACAAAGTCTGCATAGGTGCTCCACAAGTCCGATTCAGGGGCTTCTATCTATCTGCCGTTGGGCATCATAAACCCGAATCGGCAAATGATCATATTTGCGCATCAGCAGGCTTTTGTAGCCTGCTGACTTGCTGGCGGAATGCGATCTGTCAGCCGTCATCTGCGTCAATGATTCGACGCATTCGGTGGCCAGCCGCCGCCTCTTTTGCGGTGACTAGCCACGGTCGTAAGCCGCGTTGACAGGCATCAGCGCTCGGAAGCAAACCTTATCCGCCGAAACTGGAACGATCAATGCAAGCGGGCCAGGCCGCCTTGCAGCGAGAGAAACCGGCGAACCAGAGCGCTGCGTCCGAGTCGAACCGAGGGCCGTGCTGCCGGATATTTTTCCCTTGAGCAGGAAATAACCGGTAACACGCCCTACAGTCAAACAACCCATCAAATCGTCCAACCAACTTGAGGTCGTACCCGATGTCTCCGGAACCCAACGTTCGTGACGCTGAAGTGGCAGCCTTTCGGGAAGCTGTGCTGAATAAACTCGAGTTTGCCGTCGGCAAGGATCCCGACCATGCGTTCGACCATGACTGGTTCATGGCAATCGCCTTGGCGACCCGCGACAAGATGGCCGAAAAGTGGATGAACCATACGCGTTACATCTATCGGCAAGAGAAGAAGCGCGTTTATTACCTGTCGCTTGAATTCCTGATCGGACGCCTGATGTTCGACAGCCTGAGCAATCTGGGCATCCTGGAAATTGCGCGCGAAGCCCTCAAGGACCTGAAAGTCGATCTGGAAAGCATCCGCACGCTGGAACCCGACGCGGCGTTGGGCAACGGCGGCCTGGGTCGTCTGGCCGCCTGCTTCATGGAAAGCATGTCGACGCTGGGCGTCGCCGGTCACGGTTATGGCATTCGTTATGAGCATGGCCTGTTTCGTCAGGCGATCGTCGATGGCTGGCAACAGGAACAGACCGAGAACTGGCTGGACTTCGGCAACCCGTGGGAGTTTGAACGCCCTGAGGTGATCTACCAGATTGGCTTCGGCGGCAGCGTACAGCCCGTGCTCGATGCCAGCGGCGCACCGGTACTCGATGCCTCGGGTGAAACCCGGCAGACCTGGAGCGCAGGCGAAACCGTGCGGGCGATTGCCTACGACACGCCAGTGGTCGGTTGGCGCGGCAAAGCCGTGAACACCCTGCGCCTGTGGCGCGCCCGTGCGGTGGAAGATCTACACCTGGAGCGGTTCAACGCCGGTGACCACGTGGGCGCCGTTGCAGAGGTTGTACGGGCCGAAAGTATCTCGCGTGTCCTGTACCCCAACGACAGCACCGAAGCCGGTCAGGAGCTGCGCCTGCGCCAGGAATACTTCTTTGTCTCGGCATCGCTGCAAGACCTGCTGCGCCGTCACAAGAACATGGGCTACACCATCAATAGCCTGCCGGAACACGCAGCGATCCAGATGAACGACACGCACCCCTCGATTGCTGTGGCGGAGCTGATGCGTATCCTCATCGACCTGCACGACGTGCAGTGGGACGAGGCGTGGCGCATCACCGTCGGCACGCTGGCTTATACCAACCACACCCTGCTGCCCGAAGCGCTGGAAACCTGGTCGGTCGGCCTGATGGAGCGCATGCTGCCACGGCACATGCAGATCATTTACATGATCAATGCCCAGCACATCGACAAGGTTCGCGCCGACCACACCGACGACCCCGATCTGTTCGGGCTGCTGCGCGCCGTTTCGCTGATCGAAGAAGACAATGGCCGCCGTGTGCGCATGGGCAACCTTGCCTTTCTCGGTTCGCACAGCGTCAACGGTGTATCGGCCCTGCATACCCAGTTGATGCGCAAAACCGTGTTTGCTCAGTTGCACAATCTGTATCCAGAGCGGATCAACAACAAAACCAACGGCATCACCTTCCGCCGCTGGCTGTTCCAGTCCAATCCGCAGCTCACCGCAATGCTGGTCAAGGAACTGGGCGAGCAGGTGCTCGACAACCATGAGACGGCGTTACTCAAGCTGGAGCCATTGGCTGACGATCCGGCGTTCCAGAGAGAGTTCGCGGCGCAACGGCTGCAGAGCAAGACCGCGCTGGCCAGCATCGTTCAGGACCGCCTGGGTATTACCCTGAACCCTGAAGCGATGTTCGACGTACAGGTCAAGCGGATTCACGAGTACAAGCGCCAGTTGCTCAACCTGTTCCACACCGTGGCCCTTTATCAGGCCATGCGTGCCGACCCGAGTACTGATTGGGTACCACGGGTGAAGATCTTTGCCGGCAAGGCAGCGGCCAGTTATCACTCGGCCAAACTGATCATCAAACTGGCTAACGACATTGCCCGCACGGTGAACAACGACCCGACCCTGCGCGGTCGCCTGAAAGTGGTGTTCCTGCCTAACTACAACGTAAGTCTGGCGGAAAGCATCATTCCGGCGGCTGACTTGTCCGAGCAGATTTCCACTGCGGGCCTTGAGGCATCAGGCACCAGTAACATGAAATTCGGCCTCAACGGCGCGCTGACCATTGGCACACTGGACGGCGCCAACGTGGAAATGAGCGAGCAGGTCGGGCTCGATCACATGTTTATCTTCGGCATGACCTCTCAGCAAGTCGAAGCGCGTAAACATGCGGGCGAGTTCAACGCCCACAACGACATCGCCTCCTCCCCGCGTCTGAGCGATGTACTGCAAGCGATCCGGGGCGGGGTGTTCTCGCCGGATGATCCGTATCGCTATGCAGGGCTGATCGAGCAATTGATCAACTACGACCGTTTCTTTGTTTGTGCCGATTTCGAATCGTACTGGGCAGCCCAGGCCCGCGTCGAAAAACGCTGGCATGACAACCAGCAATGGTGGCGCTCGGCGGTGCTCAACACCGCGCGCATGGGTTGGTTCTCTTCGGACCGGACCATCCGCGAATATGCGACCGATATCTGGCAAGCGCTGGATTAAGTTAGCGACGCTGCCGTAGCTTTACTTGCAGCACCGCGCTTGCCCGCGATGAACGATGACGCCGTCTCCAGATACCGCGTCGTTGTTCCTCGCGGGTAAGCTCGCTTGTGCAGTCGTGGTTGAATATTCGACCCTGTTCACGGCCCCGACACAAACTGTCTTCTCTCGCCCTACGCCCGATATACTCGCCGCCATCGCCGCTTAACGGCAGAGAACGGATGTCATCGCGTGCAATGGATTCTTTTGCTGGCTGGCCTGCTCATCGGTGCAGTGCTGGACGAGTCGTTGATGGGCGGGGCTGTGGGCGCGGTTGTCGGACTGACGCTGGGGCTTGGCATTCGCCTGTCCGCCGTAGCTCATGACGCAGCTGCGCAAAAAGCTGAACTTGCTAAAACCCGGCTGGCGTTGCAGGCCATCGAGCTGCGCCTGAGTCACCTCGATTCCGCCGCAAAGCAAATGCCTGATGCTCCGGCGCCCGTTCCGCTGGATATCCAGCCGGTGGCTGACGTTGGCCCTGAGCTGCTCTGGGATCTCCCGGACTTGGAGCCTGCCTCTTCAACCCATGCCGCCGAAACGGAAACCGTCGCACAATGGCGTCGTTTCCCGGACACTCAGCAAGCGACTCATCCCTCCCCTTCAGCGCCTTGCGGACCGAATGCATTCGACAGCATGCTGCTGCGCGCCCAGGCATGGTTGCTCGGCGGTAATACCGTGCTGCGTGTTGGCGTTGTGCTGCTGTTCCTGGGCTTGGCGTTCCTGCTGCGCTACGCCACCGAGGGCATGGTCGTGCCTATCGAAGCGCGTTACGCCGGGATTGCGGCAACCGCTCTGGCCTTGCTGGCGTTGGGCTGGTGGCTACGCCATCGCAATGAGTCCTTCGCCCTGATGCTGCAAGGCACGGGCGTTGCAGTGTTGTACCTGACCGTGTTCGCCGCCATGAAAGTGCATAACCTGCTGGCGCCAGGCATGGCCCTCGGCCTGCTGATAGCGGTCACGGTGTTCTCGGCCATTCTCGCGTTGACCCAGAACTCTCTGGCGTTAGCCTGTGTGGCGGCCCTTGGCGGTTTCGCCGCGCCTTTGCTCACCTCCACCGGCGAAGGCAGCCATGTCGCGCTGTTCAGTTATTTCGCCCTGCTCAACGCCGGTATTTTCGCCATCGCCTGGTTCAAAGCCTGGCGCCCACTGAACCTGATCGGCTTCATCGGCACTTTCGGGATCGGCTTCGCCTGGGGCTTGAAGTCCTACACACCGGCGTTGTTCTGGAGCACTGAACCCTTTCTGATCCTGTTCTTCCTTATGTATCTGGCCATCGGTTTGCTGTTCGCCCGGCGCAAATTGCAGGAGCACGCTGCGGGGCCAGAGAACGACAGCCGCGAAGCCATGCTGCTCTGGTCGGCGAAACACAGCCATTACGTCGATGGCGGCCTGCTGTTGGGTACGCCCACCGCCGGGCTCGGCCTGCAATACGCAATTATTCAGCACATCGAGTTCGGGGCAGCGTTCAGTGCCCTGGTACTGGGCCTTCTTTATATGGGCATCGCTCGAATGCTCGCGGGTCGCGCACCGGACCGTGCGTTGCTGCTGGTGGAAACCTGCCTGTCGTTGGGCGTGGTGTTCGCGACGCTGGCGATTCCATTGGGCCTCAGCGCGCAGTGGACCACGGTCGCCTGGGCCGTCGAGGGCGCAGCCGTGTTCTGGCTGGGCATGCGCCAGAACCGCTTGCTCGCACGCCTCTTCGGCCTGCTATTACAGTTCAGCGCAGGCCTGACGTTTCTCGCGGGTGTCGGCCCCTGGTATGCGCTGAGCTTCGATCATGGGGATTACTGGACGCCGCTGATCATCTCACTCGCCGGTTTGATCAGCGCGTTCACGGTCGAGCGCATCGGCACGCTGCGCCTGGCGTTCAGCGAGCGCTTCGTGCAGCCATCGCTGTTGATCTGGGGCGCGCTGTGGTGGTCGGGCGCGCTTTGCGTCAGCACTCACTACGTGCCGGGCGCGCGGGAAATACCGACGCTGTTGCTGCTGGGCGCCGTAAGCATAGGCCTGTGGACAATCGCGGCATTGCGCCTGAAATGGTCGGGACTGGCGCAACTGTGCACGCTGCTGACCCCGGTCAGCTTCGCGCTGTTGGGTCTGATGTTGCTCAATCCTTATTACAACCCTGCCGCCGATTGGGGCTGGCTGGGCTGGCTTGCAGTGTTCGCGGTTCATCTGCTGTCGCTCAAACGGCTTAACGACGTACTGCACCCCCGTCTGCGCAGTGCCGCACATGTACTCGGTTGCTGGCTGATCATCGCGGTGCTGTCGCTGGAATTGCGTTACGGGCTGCTGGTGTTGTCCGAGTCCTACAACGCTTGGCGCTGGCTGGGCTGGGCGTTGCTGCCCAGCCTGTATCTGCTGGCGGTGACCGCACCGCGCAACTGGCCATGGCCGATCGGTGCGTTTCCCCGTGAGTACCGACTCTGGGCCGCTGCGCCGCTGGCAGTGTTGATGCTGGTGTGGTTCTGGCTGGCGAACGGGTTCAGTGAGGGTGCCGCCGATCCGCTGCCCTACATTGCGCTGTTCAACCCGCTGGAGCTGGGCCTGCTGATTACGCTTGCCGGTGTTTTCAGCTGGACGCGTCAGCAGTTGCCACAACTGGGTGCCAGTCCCGAACACACACGCCAAGCGGCGCTGGCGATTGCCGGCGCCTCGATATTCGCGCTGGTCACCGCGATGGTCATGCGCACGGCTCATCACTGGGCAAACGTGGCGTGGGACGCCGACGCGCTGCTGGCGTCGATGCGCGTGCAGGCCGGTCTTTCCATCATCTGGACGCTGATGGCGCTGGCGCTGATGATCGGCGGACACCTGCGGGCACGCAGGGATGTGTGGATCGTGGGCGCGACGTTGATCGGCATCGTGGTCGCCAAACTGTTCTTCGTCGAACTGAGTAATCGCGGTGGACTGGAGCGCATCGTCTCGTTTATCGGCGTTGGCATTCTGCTGCTCGTAGTGGGATATTTCGCACCATTGCCGCCGAAAAAATCTACCCGCAGTGAGTCATCACCTGACGTTGCACCTGAGGATTCGGCATTGCCATGAAAAGCAGGAGTCAGTTGTTGAGCCGCCAGTCCATCTTCAGGGCCGCCGTTTTCGGATCGGTGCTGTGCACCGCGTTATTCAGTCAGGCCGAGGATCTGCCAGATGATTTTGCCCGTCACATGCCATTGCAGATCAGTGGCGAAGGTCCCTGGTATCGCCTGGAGCTGCCCCTGGCCGTGCAACTGAACGCCCGTCAAAGCAACCTCAATGACGTGCGCGTGTTCAACGCCGACGGTCAAGCCCAGCCCTATGCGCTGACCCTTGGTCAGCCGCAGCGCGCAGAAGACGAAACATCGGTCGCAGTGAAGTGGTTCCCCCTCTACAACAGCGACGACGCCAAAGAAGCCGAGCCGAAAATCCGTGTAGAGCGCACGCCCAATGGCACCCTGGTCGAAGTCCAGCCGCAGGGCGAGATCGAGGCAGGCGAAGAAATCCTGCGCGGCTGGCTGCTGGACACCAGCGCCATCAACGCACCTTTGGATCAATTGGTTCTCGACTGGAGCACCGAGCGCGACGGTTTCCAGCGTTTCAGCATCGAGGCCAGCGACGATCTGGCGCACTGGAAACTGTGGGGACAGGGCCAGGTGGCGCGCCTGTCGTTCGCCGACGAGCTGGTCGAGCAACGCGTCGTGACGTTGCCGGGGCGCAGCGCCAGGTACTTGCGCCTGCTGTGGAACACATCGCAATCGGCGCCTGCGCTGACATCCGCGCAACTGATCAGCACCCGTCCGGGCGCGCTGCCCTTGAGCTGGTCACCGAGCATCGCAGGCTCCGTGGAAAAACCCGGCGTGTATGTCTGGCAGTTACCGGTGGCTTTGCCACTGGAACGCATGAAAATCGATATCACCCAGCCCAACAGCCTCGCCCCCGCGACACTCTATGGCCGTCACGACAGCAACGCCCCGTGGCAGGTCATCGACAGCGGCCTGCTTTATCGGCTGACCCAGAATGGCCAGGAAGTGGTGCAGGATGAAATGGAGCTGCCCGGCGACGTCGTGCAGCAGCTGAAGCTGGAGGTCGATGACCGTGGCGGCGGGCTGGGTACGCAGGCGCCAAAACTCAGCTTTGCCGTGCGCGCCACGCAGCTGGTGTTTCTGGGGCGTGGCGCACCGCCGTATAGCCTGGCCGTGGGTAATGCGACCCTTAAAGGTGCGAACCTACCCTTGAACACACTGGTACCGGGCGTGACCCCGGAAAAACTCGCAACGCTGGGCAGCGCCCGGCTGACGACGACTTCCGTGGCCGTTCCCGCGCCCGCTGCCCCTGCCGTTCCGTTGGTAGCCGGCCCGGACTGGAAACGTATCGGTCTGTGGAGCGTGCTGGTGCTGGGGGTTATTTTTCTGAGTTGGATGGCGATTGGCACATTGCGCGCATCGAATACCAAACGTTAGGGCTGAACCGATCCTGCAAGCGCAAAAACACAGATGATGCACCCCAAGTTGTCATGCCCGGGCGCTCCGGCTCATGTAGCTCGTGAACTCAATCACTACAGAGCCGGTCTGACAGGCAGTAATCCGTCATTACACGCGCTAAACTGTGCGCGTTTTTTATTCCCCTTCTTCGGAGCTCTCCATGTCCCGCGTTACCCTGAGTCGCTATCTGATCGAGCAGACCCGCAGCAATAACACGCCTGCCGATCTGCGCTTCCTTATCGAAGTGGTAGCGCGTGCGTGCAAGGAAATCAGCCACGCCGTATCCAAAGGCGCCCTGGGTGGCGTGCTCGGCAGCATGGGCACCGAGAACGTTCAAGGTGAAGTGCAGAAGAAACTGGACGTCATGTCCAACGAAATCCTGCTGGAAGCCAACGAATGGGGCGGTCACCTGGCGGGCATGGCGTCCGAAGAAATGGACAACGCCTATCAGATTCCCGGCAAGTACCCCAAAGGCGCGTACCTGCTGGTATTCGACCCACTGGACGGCTCTTCGAACATCGACATCAATGCGCCGGTCGGCACCATCTTCTCGGTGCTGCGCTGCCCTAACGAATACCTGAGCCAGAACGAAGCCCTGAACGAAAAGGCTTTCATGCAACCGGGTACTCAGCAGGTGGCCGCCGGTTACGCCATTTATGGCCCGCAGACCATGCTGGTCCTGACCCTGGGCGATGGTGTGAAAGGCTTCACGCTGGACCGTGAAATGGGCAGCTTCGTGCTGAGCCATGAAGACATCAAGATTCCGGAGTCCACTCAGGAGTTCGCGGTCAACATGTCCAACCAGCGTCACTGGGAAGCGCCGGTCAAGCGTTACGTCGAAGAGCTGCTGACCGGTGAAGAAGGTCCGCTGAAGAAGAACTACAACATGCGCTGGGTCGCCGCGATGGTTGCCGACGTGCACCGCATCCTGACCCGTGGCGGCCTGTTCATGTACCCGCGCGATGCCCGCGATCCTTCCAAGCCAGGCAAGCTGCGTCTGATGTACGAAGCCAACCCGATGTCGTTCCTGGTGGAACAGGCCGGCGGTGCGTCCACCGACGGTCACCAGCGCATCCTCGACATTCAGCCTGAAGGTCTGCATCAGCGTGTGGCCGTGTTTCTGGGCTCGAAAGAAGAAGTGGACCGCGTGACTTCGTACCACAAGGCGTAAACCTGGCATCGCCTTGGCTGCCGTTGCTGGAGGGTGATTCGGATCTTTCGAATCGCCTATTGCGGCTGCTGAAGCGAAGCAGGCTCTCGTTTGGTCAGAAGATGACCGGGTGCTGTGCAGCAGGCGCTTGGTCAATACCGACATCAAGTCCCGAAGTAGATCCACGACTGCATGAACGAACACGACTGCTGGCGAATCTCATAGATGATCCGGTTCATCCCGCAAATAACCTGTCGGTACTCGTTTAGATTCAACATTTCGATTTCACTGAGTACAGCACCCGCTTGCGGTGAAACGACCAGCACTCCCAATGCCCTCTTGAGTTGCCCTGAAGTCTTTCGCCATACGGATTGAGAGAATCCGGTTACCACGTAATCACCAAGTTCGTTCAAATCCAGTTTTGCGGAATTGAGGATAACGACCTTGAAACTCATTGAGGATCTGTCTCGTCCAACTTATCGAATACCTCCTCAACACTTTCAAAGTCGCCTCTCTCAATTGGTAAAATCCACGCCCAACCGCTGCGATGTGCCCCCTCTCGCTTCAGGAGCTTCTCCCATGTCTTTGCGCTCTATCGCTTTGTTGTCGTTCTGCGTGCTGCTTGCCGCGTGCAGCAAGGTCACTCTGGAAAATTACTCGAAACTCTCGGCGGGCATGCCCAAAGCCGAGGTCGAGCAGCTGCTGGGTACGCCGACGCAATGCTCGGGCGCACTGGGCATGTCGAGCTGCACCTGGGGCGATCAGAAAGCATTCATCAGCGTCCAGTACGCCGCCGACAAAGTCGTCGTGTATTCGAACCAGGGGCTTGAATGAATACCCGTTATCTGCTGCGTGTGACAGCGCTCACCTTGGCCACCCTCTGGCTGAGCGCCTGTGCGGTGACCCCGCAAGCAGACTCCATGGTCCCCAGAACAGTCGGTCATGTCGACTTGAAGCGTTATCAGGGCACCTGGTACGAACTGGCGCGGATGCCGATGTTCTTCCAGCGCAACTGCGCGCAATCCCAGGCGCAGTACAAGTTCGAGGATGACGGCAACCTCGCTGTGGCCAATCGCTGCCGTACCCTGCAAGGCAAATGGGAACAGGCAACCGGCACCGCCTCGCCACAGGTGGAAGGCAAGACCGACAAACTGTGGATAGTGTTCGACAATGGGTTCTCGCGACTGCTGCCGGGGGTCGCCAAGGGGGATTACTGGGTGCTGTACGTCAGCGACGACTACAGGCAGGCGCTGGTCGGTGATCCTGATCGCAAGTACCTGTGGCTGCTGTCACGCACCGCGCATGTTTCCGACTCGGTGCGCAACGAGCTGCTGATGAAGGCCCAGCAACAAGGGTATGACACCACCCGGCTGATCTGGCGGGTCGAGGATTCGAAGATTACCAAGGTGGCGGACTAGCAGCAGATTCCCTGCCAAACGCATTTTTCCTGTGCAAGCGAATTCATTCCGATGTATCTCTGGCGGATGCCCTACCGCACTGCGAATGAATTCGCTCTCACAGGTTGATCATCATCCTTCACGCTAACGGATGCCCCTATCCCAACAGCTCCCGCAACACCTGCACAAACGCGCGGCGGCTTTCGTCTTCATCGGCATGACGACCATCGCGAATTACCCAGCGGCCATTGACCATCACTTCGCGTATCTGACGATCGCCCCCGGCGAACAGCCAGCGGTTCAGAATGGCATCACCCCAGGCCGTTGCCAGATAAGGATCAGTGCCATCGAGCACCAGCCAGTCCGCCCGCTTGCCGACTTCCAGTGCACCGATTGGCTGGCCCATTGCCTGAGCGCCACCCAATAACGCTGCGTCATACAATGTGCGACCGACCATGGGCTGATCGCCACGGTACAGACGATTTCGCCGCTGATCACGCAACCGTTGCCCGTACTCCAGCCAGCGCAATTCTTCGACCACACTGAGCGAGACATGGCTGTCAGAGCCTATCCCCCAACGTCCGCCCTGAGCGATGTAGTCCACTGCCGGAAAGATCCCGTCGCCCAGATTCGCTTCGGTGGTCAGGCACAAACCTGCTACCGCACCGCTCCTGGCCATCAATGTAATCTCGTCGGCTTCGGCATGCGTCGCATGCACCAGACACCAGCGCTCACCAACGTCGACGTTTTCATACAGCCATTGCAGCGGTCGACGCCCGCTCCAGCTCAGGCAGTCAGCGACTTCCTTCTGCTGTTCGGCGATATGGATATGCACTGGACACTGCTGGTCACTGGCCGCGAGCACTTCACTGATCTGCTGCGGCGTAACGGCCCGCAACGAGTGAAAACACAGCCCCAGCGCCTGTGCCGGTTGCGCGCTGATGATCGACTTCAAACGTGATTGCAGGTTCAGATAACTGTCAGTGCTGTTGAGGAATCTGCGCTGCCCTTCATTGGGCGCCAGCCCGCCAAAACCCGAGTGGCTGTACAGCACCGGTAGCAGCGTCATGCCGATGCCGACGCAACTGGCCGCCTGACTGATCTGCAAGGCCAGTTCAGCCGGGTTGGCGTAGGGTTTGCCCGCCGTGTCCTGATGGACGTAATGAAATTCCGCCACGCTGGTGTAACCACCCTTGAGCATCTCGATGTACAGCTGGCGCGCGATGACGCCCAACTGTTGCGGGCTGATCTGACCGACCAGCCGGTACATCAGGTCGCGCCACGTCCAGAAGCTGTCGTTCGGATTGCCCGCCACTTCCGCCAGCCCTGCCATCGCCCGCTGAAATGCGTGAGAGTGCAGGTTGGGCATGCCCGGCACCACCGGGCCGCTGATCAGCTCAGCGCCCTGTCGATCAGCATCGGGCTGGATGCTCGTCAGGAAACCCTCGGCGCCCACCTCGAAACGCACGTTAGCGGCCCAGCCAGCAGACAGTAACGCTCGTTCGGCAAAGAAAACGGACATCGCTTCGCACCCCTTGCGTGAAATTGTCTATACATATACAGACGTTTGCCTCACCGGTAAACTGCGGCAAGCTTGTCCACGTCCGCGTTAATGGTTAGCGTGGGCGCTGTTCGAAATGCGTTCATTCATTGATCGATCATGCCTGACAAGGATTTTTCTGTGCCGACTCCGCCTGCCAATTCTCCGCTGGCCGCCCAGATGGGTGACAGTCCGGCGCCGCTGTACGCCCGGGTGAAGCAAATGATCACCCAGCAGATCCAGAACGGAACCTGGCCGCCGCATCATCGCGTACCGTCCGAAAGCGAGCTGGTGACCCAACTCGGTTTCAGCCGTATGACCATCAACCGCGCACTGCGCGAGATGACCGCCGACGGCATGCTGGTGCGCATGCAGGGTGTCGGGACCTTCGTTGCCAAACCCAAGACCCAGTCCGCACTGTTCGAAGTGCACAACATCGCCGATGAAATCGCTTCTCGCGGCCATACCCATACCTGCAAGGTGATCATTCTCTGCGAAGAGGCTGCAGGCTCCGAACGTGCGCTGGCACTGGACATGCGCGAAGGCCAGCGGGTATTCCACTCGCTGATCGTGCATTACGAAAACGATATTGCCGTGCAAATAGAGGACCGCTTCGTCAATGCGCTGGTCGCTCCGGACTATCTGCAGCAGGATTTCACCCAACAGACCCCTTACGCCTATCTCAATCAAGTCGCGCCGCTGACCGAGGGTGAGCATGTGGTCGAGGCGATTCTGGCCGACCCCGAGGAATGCAAACTGCTGCAAATCGAGAAGGGCGAGCCGTGTCTGCTGGTGCGACGTCGCACCTGGTCGGGGCGTCAGCCGGTGACTGCTGCACGTTTGATTCACCCCGGCTCGCGCCATCGTCTGGAAGGACGTTTCAGCAAATGACCCGACTGACTGTTCTGCGCGCCGCCCATTACCCACGCATGCCCTGGAAAAACGGGGGCGGTAGCACTGAAGAAATCACCCGTGATGCAGGCGATGGGCTCGAAGGTTTTGGCTGGCGCCTGTCGATTGCAGACATTGGCGAGTCTGGCGGCTTTTCGGTGTTCCCCGGCTACCTGCGCATCATCACGGTGCTGCAGGGTGCGGGCATGACGCTGACGATCGACGGCACCGAAAGCGAGGCCTTACTGCCGTCCGATCCGTTTGCATTCAGCGGCGACAGCCAGGTCGCCTGCACGCTGCTGAACGGGCCGATTCGCGACTTCAATCTGATCTATGCGCCCACCCGCTATCGGGCGCGGCTGCAATGGATCGACGTTCTGCAACCGCAGCGGTTCTTCAGTTCGGCCAATGTATTCATGGTGTTCAGCGCTGCCGAGCAGATCGCAGCCAATGTGGGCGAGCATCCACCGCAACTGCTGGAGCGCCATGACTGTCTGCAACTGGATAACGCCGAAGGCGCATTGCTGGAAGTAGTGCTCTATGCGCCCAGTGCGAGTCGGGTTTGCGTGATTGAACTCACCGTAATCTAAGTTCAACCTTGGGGAGCCGTTCACCTCCAGCACAAGCGAATCGGCTCAGGCCAGAAGCAAATGGATATAGGACGCGTATGAAAATGCTCAACCCCAACAAGGAAACCCCACGCGCCCTCGCCGTTCTCGCCAGCTTTCTGGCCTCGGAGTCCGCGGGCGGGATCGTGCTGATGGTCGCAGCGCTGGCTGCAATCGTCGTTGCCAACTCGCCCCTGGCCACTTTTTACTTTTCTGCGCTGCACAGCGTATGGGGTGGGCTATCGATCGAGCTATGGATCAATGATGGTCTGATGGCGATCTTTTTTCTGATGGTTGGCCTGGAAATCAAACGCGAAGTGCTGGCGGGCGGTCTGGCCAGCTGGAACCAGCGCGCCTTGCCCGGTTTCGCGGCGGCGGGCGGCATGCTAGTCCCGGCACTGATCTACGTCGGCATTAATCTAGGTAACGCTGAAACCATGAGCGGCTGGGCCATCCCGGCCGCCACCGACATTGCCTTCGCGCTGGGCGTGCTTTCATTACTGGGCAAGCGCGTCCCGACCTCGCTGAAAGTCTTCCTCGCGGCGCTGGCGATTCTCGATGACCTGGGTGCTGTAACCATCATTGCGCTGTTCTACAGCACGGGCCTGAATCTGCCGATGCTCGGTGCCTCGTTCGCAACGCTGGCGGTGCTGATCGTCATGAACCGCATGGGCGTGCAACGCCTGTTGCCGTATCTGCTGCTGGGCCTGCTGCTGTGGTTTTTCGTGTTGCAGTCGGGGGTGCACGCAACGTTGGCGGGAGTAGCGCTGGCGCTGTGCATTCCACTGGGGACCCAGCAGGAGGAAGCCCGTTCGCCACTGTTGTTTCTCGAAGAGAAGATGCATTACTGGGTGGCTTTCGCCGTGGTCCCGGTGTTCGGGTTTGCCAATGCGGGCGTTTCGTTGGCCGGGATCACCCTCGGTAATCTGATTGACCCGGTGCCCTTGGGTGTGGCACTCGGGCTGTTTATCGGCAAACAGGTCGGTGTGTTTCTAGCGGCCACGCTGGCCATTCGCACCGGTCTGGCAAGCTTGCCTGAAGGCAGCAACCGGGTGCAGTTATATGGGGTGGCACTGCTGTGCGGGATCGGTTTTACCATGAGCCTGTTCATCGGCAACCTGGCGTTTCCCGGCACTCCCGAGCTGATCGATGAAGTGAAAGTGGGCGTATTGCTGGGCTCGATTCTGTCGGCACTGGTGGGCGTGATTCTATTGCGCAGCAGACTGGCCAAGCGCTGACCCAAGCCATAGCCGGGCCCTGCCACAGCGCGCCTCGCCCGGCGGGGCCCATCCAATTCTTTGAAAATCTCCTCCCGTGCGTCGTAACGGTATGTTTGAAGTACGCGTCGGCGGCTACGCTCATCAAAAAACCGCACGCGTAGTGGACAGGCCGTGGGGTAGGGAAAACACCTGTATCGAGCATGCTTATGTCGCGTCGCGGGAGCGTTTGGGATGAGTGAAAAACAAGACAAGATTCCGGATCTCGACGTCCAGACCCTGGCCGGGGAATACGTGCTGGGTATCCTGACGACGAGCCAACGAGCCGAAGTCCAAGAGCGCCTGGCCCACGATCCTGCGCTGCGCAAGGCCATTGAAGGCTGGAATTCGCGCTTGCTGACACTGACTGCGCTGTCCGAGCCGCCGCTACCCTCTCCCCGCGCCAAATACCCCGTCGAACGTAATCACGCCAGCCTGTCCCACAAAAGGAAAGACACCGCCCGGCGCCAGAAACGCCGTATCTCATGGCAGGACAACGTCGGTTTCTGGCGAGCCATGGCGGGCATCGGGCTGGCGGCGTGTGTAATTCTGACCACCCAGTTGCTGGGGCAGGTGCCCACCCCGCCCGCGCCTGCTTATCTGGCGGTGTTGTCGGCGCCCGATACCAAAACCGCTGGCTGGGTGATTCAGGCCAGCAACATGCGCGGGATTCAATTGGTGCCTGTGGACAAGATTGAGGTGCCGCCCGGCAAGGTGCTGCAGTTCTGGACCCGGGCTGACGACTGGCAGGGGCCGATTTCACTGGGGCTGGTCGGGCCGGGCGATACCTTGACCGTACCGACTGACCGCCTGCCGCCGCTGCAGCCCAACCAACTGTTCGAGCTGTCGCTGGAAAAAGCGGGTGGCTCGCCACTCAACAAGCCCGGTGGACCGATTCAGTACAGCGGGCGGGCAGTGAAGGCCCGGTGAGCAGCCTCCGCAGCCGGAGTCAAACAGCGTCCCCCGATCAGCCCGCTCCACGCACCGCTCTCGACGAACTTCACCTCAGGCATTCCTTGTTACCCGCTGCCCTGCGATGGGGCAGGCGCACCCAAAAGTAACAACTCAACACTTCTGCGTAAGGTATTGCTGTGATCCTGCTGAACTGGAATATCTCGCTACCCCGACGGCTACAGGGCTTTGGGGGTTTTTGAGGGTTGCCTTGAGAAGTTGGCCCCTGGGTTGCATATGCTTGTATGTACAAGTAAATGTGAGTATGAGTGCCTATACCGGTGCACCGCTTCAACCCACTACAAGCGGCGCCTGATCTACCCCACCCATATTTCGCCTGTGCGATACAGGCACCGTCAGCCCAGTGCCTGGGCAAGATTGCTCATCGAGGATGGTTACGTGACGACTGACAACAAAAACCCAGCTCAGCAATGGACCAAACGCCGCAATGTGGAGATCCGCGCTGCACGTGGCACGCAACTGACCGCCAAGAACTGGCTGACCGAAGCACCGTTGCGGATGTTGATGAACAACCTGGACCCGGAAGTCGCCGAGAATCCGAACGAACTGGTGGTTTACGGTGGTATTGGCCGCGCAGCGCGTAACTGGGAGTGCTACGACAAGATCGTCGAGAGCCTGACCCACCTGAACGATGACGAGACCCTGCTGGTGCAATCCGGCAAGCCGGTCGGCGTGTTCAAGACCCACAGCAATGCCCCGCGCGTGCTGATCGCCAACTCCAATCTGGTGCCGCACTGGGCCAGTTGGGAGCATTTCAACGAACTGGATGCCAAGGGCCTGGCCATGTATGGCCAGATGACCGCCGGCAGCTGGATCTACATTGGTAGCCAGGGCATCGTTCAGGGCACCTATGAAACCTTCGTCGAAGCCGGTCGCCAGCACTATGACGGCAGCCTGAAAGGTCGCTGGGTACTGACTGCCGGGCTTGGCGGCATGGGCGGCGCACAGCCTCTGGCGGCGACCCTGGCGGGCGCTTGCTCACTGAACATCGAGTGCCAGCAGAGCAGGATCGATTTCCGCCTGAAGACCCGTTACGTCGATGAGCAAGCCGTTGATCTGGACGACGCGCTGGCACGCATCGCCAAATACACTGGCGAAGGCAAGGCGATCTCCATTGCGCTGTGTGGCAACGCCGCCCAGATCCTGCCGGAAATGGTCCGTCGTGGCGTGCGTCCGGACATGGTTACCGACCAGACCAGCGCCCACGACCCACTCAACGGTTATCTGCCAAAAGGCTGGACCTGGGCGCAGTACCGCGACCGCGCCGCCACCGAGCCGGCTGCCGTGGTCAAGGCCGCCAAACAGTCAATGGCCGAGCACGTCGAAGCCATGCTGGCGTTCCAGAAACAAGGCATCCCGACATTCGACTACGGCAACAACATCCGTCAGATGGCCAAGGACGAAGGCGTAAGCAACGCGTTTGATTTCCCGGGGTTCGTGCCCGCCTACATCCGTCCGCTGTTCTGCCGTGGCATCGGTCCGTTCCGCTGGGCGGCGCTGTCGGGCAACCCTGAAGACATCTACAAGACCGACGCCAAGGTCAAGGAACTGATCCCGGACGACGCACACCTGCATAACTGGCTGGACATGGCCCGCGAGCGCATCAGCTTTCAAGGGCTGCCGGCACGTATCTGCTGGGTCGGTCTGGGCCAGCGCGCCAAACTGGGTCTGGCGTTCAACGAAATGGTGCGCAGCGGCGAGCTGTCGGCGCCGGTGGTGATCGGTCGTGACCACCTGGACTCCGGCTCGGTCGCCAGCCCTAATCGCGAGACCGAATCGATGCAGGACGGCTCCGACGCCGTATCCGACTGGCCTCTGCTCAATGCGCTGCTCAATACCGCCAGCGGCGCGACCTGGGTATCGCTGCACCACGGGGGTGGCGTCGGCATGGGCTTCTCGCAGCATTCGGGGATGGTGATCGTCTGTGACGGCACCGACGAAGCCGCCGAGCGCATCGCCCGGGTCCTGCACAACGACCCGGCAACCGGCGTCATGCGCCACGCCGACGCCGGTTACCAGATCGCCATCGATTGCGCCAAGGAGCAGGGGCTGAACCTGCCGATGATCGGTAACTGATCGAATAACACGGCGGTGGGAGCGAATTTATTGGCGATATGGGCTTTCAGGCGCTGAATTTTGATCGGTTGCTCTGCCCCTCGCGAATGAGTCGCTCCCGCCGGATCGGTTTCAGTAGTGAATGTGTGACCCGCACAGTTTTTAGTTGATGTCTGCCAATGTCTTTGAGGATGTGGTGATGGCCGTTCCAGATGATCGTGCTGCAAATGCTTCTGTGATCGAAAGGCGTTCGATCGACTTTATCCCTGATGCGGAAAGACATGGCCGTCTGTTCAGTCAATTCACCCTCTGGCTGGGTGCCAACCTGCAGATCACCGCGATTGTCACCGGGGCACTGGCCGTGGTGCTGGGCGGTGATGTGTTCTGGTCACTGATCGGTCTGTTCATCGGTCAGTTGCTGGGCGGTGGTGTCATGGCGCTGCACGCGGCGCAAGGCCCAAAACTGGGGCTGCCGCAGATGATTTCCAGTCGGGTGCAATTCGGCGTCTACGGGGCCGTCATTCCGCTGGTGCTGGTGTGCCTGATGTACATAGGCTTCTCCGCCAGCGGCTCGCTGTTGGCAGGTCAAGCCGTCGCGCAACTGATTCAGGTGCCGGACTGGCAAGGTATCGTGCTGTTCGCCGCCGCCATCGTGGTCCTGACCATTTTCGGCTACCGGGTCATCCACTTGATCGGCCGGGTCGCCAGCGTCATCGGTGTAATCGCCTTCATCTACCTGTTCGGCGCGTTGCTCGCAGGTAACGATGTCGGTGCACTGCTGGGCAACAGGCACTTCTCGCTGAGCAGCTTCCTGCTGGCAATCTCCCTGTCAGCGTCGTGGCAGATCGCGTTCGGCCCGTATGTCGCGGACTACTCGCGCTACCTGCCGCGCAGCACCTCGGCGAGCAAGACGTTTTGGGCCGTGGGCCTGGGTTCAGTGATCGGCGCACAGGCCTCGATGGTGTTCGGTGTGTTCGCGGCAGCATTGGCGGGCAAGCATTTCGCGCACCATGAAGTTTCCTACATCGTCAGCCTGGGCGGCACAGGCGCTGTCGCGGCCGCGCTGTACTTCAGCATCGCGTTCGGCAAGGTGACCATCACCACGCTCAACGCCTACGGCAGCTTCATGTCGGTTGCCACCATCGTCAGCGGTTTTCGCGGCAACCGTCATATATCCAGCGCCCTGCGCCTGACCTACATTTTTGCCATGGTCGGGATCGCGACCGGCCTGGCTTTGCTGGGCAAAGACTCGTTCCTCAATGACTTCTCGGCATTCATTCTGTTCCTGCTGGCGTTTTTCACGCCCTGGAGCGCGATCAATCTGGTGGATTTTTACTGCATCAGCAAAGAACGCTACGACATTCCGGCCTTGTCCGACCCTGAGGGTCGCTATGGACGCTGGAACTGGATCGGCATTTGTGTCTACGTCATCGGCGTGTTGATCCAGATGCCGTTTATTTCCACCCATTTCTATACCGGGCCGCTGGTTGCGAGCCTCGATGACACGGACATCTCGTGGATCATCGGCCTGGTCGTGCCTGCCGTGCTGTATTACGTGGCGGCGAAAAAATGGCCCGGGGAAATTGCCGACCGCTTGATCCTGCCGAACGCGCAAGACACGCGTGAGGCCAGCCCCATTGTCGTACCGGGGCACACGGGGTGAACGACCCTCCGTGACGCACGTCTGTTAAAGCTGGAGTGAAGCGGGACGGAGCACGACAAGTGCTATTCCCTCAGGTTGAATGCCACCTGATTCGTTACTGCCTTGCCCCATGCAATACAGCCATTCAAGACCAGGAGCGTCACACAATGAACACGAAGAAGGCCCTGTTATCCACGTTGCTTTCAGTCGGCGTGCTCGCCAGCGGCGCCAGTCAGGCAGCGGGATGGTGTGAGTCCGGCAAGTCGGTGAAATTCGCCGGTTTGAACTGGGAAAGCGCCATGCTTTTGACCAACGTGCTGCAGGACATTCTGAAAACAGGTTACGGCTGTGAAGTGGATAACCTGCCCGGCAACTCCATCACCATGGAAAACGCCCTGAGCACCAACGATATTCAAGTCTTTGCCGAAGAGTGGGTAGGCCGCAGCGAAGTGTGGAACAAGGCCGAAGCGGCCGGCAAGGTGGTGGGTGTCGGTGCCCCGGTCAAAGGCGCGGTCGAGGGTTGGTACGTGCCGCGCTACGTGATCGAAGGCGATGCCAAGCGCAAGCTGCAGGCAAAGGCGCCGGACCTGAAGTCCATTGCCGATCTGGGCAAATACGCAGCCCTGTTCAAGGACGCCGAAGAGCCGGAGAAAGGCCGCTTTTACAATTGCCCGGCGGGCTGGACCTGTGAGCTGGAAAACAGCGAGATGCTGAAAAGCTACGGCCTGGAAGACAAGTACACCAACTTCCGCCCGGGCACCGGCCCGGCGCTGGACGCGGCAATCCTGTCGAGCTACAAGCGCGGCGAGTCGATCCTGGCCTATTACTGGTCGCCGACTCCGCTGATGGGTCAAGTGGACATGGTGCGCCTGGAAGACAAGGCCGGCGTGAACAAGACCATCGACATCAAGGTCGGCCTGTCCAAGGCCTTCCACGAGCAGGCGCCCGAACTGGTGGCGGTGATGGAACAGGTCAACATCCCGATCGACCTGCTCAACCAGAACCTGGCACGCATGACCAAGGACCGTATCGAGTCGCCAAAACTGGCGAAGATCTTCCTCAAGGAACATCCTGAGGTCTGGCACCAGTGGGTCAGCGAAGATGCTGCCAAAAAGGTAGAGGCTTCGTTGTAAAGGCTTTGATCCGGGTGCTGCGCAATGTGGCGGTCTACGCAGTTACTGTGGGAGCGGACTCATTCGCGAGGCGCCAGTCCATTCGATAGAGGGTTATCGTCTGGGCCCCGGTGTCGCGATTGAATTTGCCCCCGCAGGTATTGCGTCCGACGCAAGATCAACGGCGGCACCTGACAGCAGACCCGCACCACTTAACAGATCGAGAAAACCCTATGTTCCCCGAAAGCTTCACGTTCTCCATCGCCGAATGGGTCAACGACTGGGTCGACAAACTGGTCACCCACTACGGCGACGTGTTCCGGCAGATTTCCGACACCCTGCTGTGGGCCATCGTCAAACTCGAAGGCCTGCTGCGCGTCGCGCCGTGGTGGGTATTGCTGGCGATCGTCGGCCTCATCGCCTGGCACGCCACGCGCAAGATCACGACCACGCTAGTCATCGTCGGCCTGTTGTTCCTGGTTGGCGCCGTCGGCTTGTGGGACAAGCTGATGCAGACCCTGGCGCTGATGCTGGTCGCCACCGTCATCTCGGTCATCATCGGCATACCGCTGGGCATTCTCTCGGCGCGCAGCAATCGCCTGCGCTCGGTACTGATGCCGCTGCTGGACATCATGCAGACCATGCCCAGCTTCGTGTACCTGATCCCGGTGCTGATGCTCTTCGGCCTGGGCAAGGTCCCGGCGATCTTTGCCACGGTGATCTACGCCGCGCCGCCGCTGATTCGTCTGACCGATCTGGGCATCCGTCAGGTCGACGGCGAGGTCATGGAAGCGATCAATGCATTCGGCGCTAATCGCTGGCAGCAGCTGTTCGGCGTGCAATTGCCTCTGGCGCTACCCAGCATCATGGCCGGCATCAACCAGACCACCATGATGGCCCTGTCGATGGTGGTGATCGCCTCGATGATCGGTGCACGCGGCCTGGGGGAAGACGTGTTGGTGGGGATTCAGACCCTGAACGTCGGTCGCGGCCTGGAAGCGGGTCTGGCCATTGTGATTCTGGCAGTGGTGATCGACCGCATTACCCAGGCCTATGGCCGTCCACGGCATGAGGCGAACAAATAATGAGCGTCGAGACCTCAAATACCGACGGCAAAATCGTCGTCAAGAACGTGTACAAGATCTTCGGCAACCGCGCCAGTGATGCACTGGCGATGGTCCGGCAGAACCAGAGCAAGGATCAGGTATTGGCGCAGACCGGCTGCGTGGTTGGCGTGAACGACCTGTCGCTGTCCATCGGCAGCGGCGAGATCTTCGTGATCATGGGCCTGTCGGGTTCCGGCAAATCGACCCTGGTGCGTCACTTCAATCGCCTGATCGACCCCACCAGCGGCGAGATCCTGGTGGATGGCGAGAACATCCTGACCTATGACATGCAAGCGTTGCGCAACTTCCGTCGGCACAAGATCAGCATGGTGTTCCAGAGCTTCGGCCTGTTGCCGCACAAGACGGTGATCGACAACGTCGCCTATGGGTTGACCATCCGCGGCGAGAGCAAAGCGCAATGCGCCGAGCGCGCGCAGCACTGGATCACCACGGTGGGCCTGCAGGGTTACGAGAAGAAGTACCCGCACCAGCTGTCCGGCGGCATGCGTCAGCGTGTGGGTCTGGCTCGCGCATTGGCGGCAGACACCGACATCATCCTGATGGACGAGGCGTTCAGCGCCCTCGACCCGCTGATCCGCGCCGAAATGCAAGACCAGTTGCTGGAGCTGCAATCGACTTTGAAGAAGACCATCGTCTTTATCACCCACGACCTCGATGAAGCGGTGCGCATCGGCAACCGGATTGCCATTCTCAAGGATGGCCGGTTGATTCAGGTCGGCACTCCGAAAGAAATCCTCTACTCGCCCGCCGACGAATACGTTGATCGTTTCGTCCAGCGGCGGGTGGCGACCCTTTAAAGCGGGCGTTCGCCGTGTCGCGACTATGCGGCTCATAACAACCACAACAGCAACCGTCGCAACTCGAGCGCCATAAGCGCCGGACAGGCAGGAGCCAGTTTCGGGAACGCGACAGATATCACTCAAGGAGTAGCAGCATCGTGACCGACACCCCAAAGGCGACCCCGCTGAACCTGATCCCCGGCCAACTGACCCTGGCGCAACTGCGCGCGATTTATCAGCAGCCCGCGGCCTTGACGCTGGACGCCAGCGCCGCTCAGCCCATCGACAACAGCGTGGCCTGCGTCGAGCAGATCCTGGCCGAAAACCGCACGGCTTACGGGATCAACACCGGTTTTGGCCTGCTGGCCTCGACCCGCATCGCCAGCGCGGATCTGGAAAACCTCCAGCGCTCGCTGGTCCTGTCGCACGCTGCGGGCGTCGGCCAACCGCTGAGCGACGATCTGGTGAGGCTGATCATGGTGCTCAAGGTCAACAGCCTGAGCCGGGGCTTCTCCGGTATTCGTCGTCAGGTCATCGACGCGCTGATCACCCTGATCAACGCCCAGGTGTACCCACACATTCCGCTCAAGGGTTCGGTGGGCGCTTCGGGCGATCTCGCACCGCTGGCGCATATGTCGCTTGTGCTGCTGGGCGAAGGCAAAGCGCGTTACAAGGGCCAATGGCTGAACGCCGTTGAGGCCTTGGCAGTTGCCGGTCTGACGCCGCTGACATTGGCGGCGAAAGAAGGCCTGGCGCTGCTCAACGGCACTCAGGTGTCGACCGCCTACGCATTGCGCGGCCTGTTCGAAGCCGAAGACCTGTTCGCTGGCGCTCTGAGCTGCGGCGCATTGACGGTTGAAGCGGTACTGGGTTCACGCGCGCCGTTCGACCCGCGCATTCATGCCGCACGAGGCCAGCGCGGGCAGATCGACTCGGCTGCGGCCTATCGCGATCTGCTGGGCGACGGCAGCCAGGTTTCCGAATCCCATCGCGACTGCGACAAGGTTCAGGACCCCTACTCCCTGCGCTGCCAACCACAGGTCATGGGCGCCTGCCTGACCCAACTGCGTCAGGCTGCAGAGGTGCTGGCGATCGAATCCAACGCGGTGTCCGATAACCCGCTGGTGTTCGCCGCAGAGGGTGAAGTGATTTCCGGGGGCAACTTCCACGCAGAGCCGGTGGCCATGGCAGCGGACAATATCGCGCTGGCCATTGCGGAGATCGGCTCGCTGAGCGAACGTCGGACCTCGTTGATGATGGACAAGCACATGTCGCAGTTGCCGCCGTTTCTGGTCGCCAATGGCGGGGTGAATTCCGGCTTCATGATCGCCCAAGTGACTGCTGCGGCACTGGCCAGCGAGAACAAGGCGCTGGCGCATCCGCACAGCGTCGATAGCCTGCCGACCTCTGCCAACCAGGAAGACCATGTGTCCATGGCACCGGCGGCTGGCAAGCGGCTTTGGGAAATGGCGGAAAACACTCGCGGCGTGCTGGCTGTAGAATGGCTGGCTGCGTGTCAGGGTCTGGACCTGCGCAATGGTCTGAAGACCTCGAAAAAACTGGAAATCGCCCGCACTACCCTGCGCAGCAAAGTCCCGTTCTACGAAAAAGACCGCTTCTTCGCCCCTGACATCGAGGCCGCCACCGAGCTTCTGGCTTCCAATTGCCTGAGCGCGCTGGTGTCTGCTGACCTGCTGCCGAGCTTTTGATCGCAGACGGGCCGGGAGGGCCTGTCACAGAGATGATTGGCAGATGCAAAACGCCCACAGGGAAGCAGGCATCTTGCCAAATCATTTCAGAGCAAAAGAAAGACTAGGAAAAGCGTGAGATGAAACCGCAAAACGCAACAGATCTGAAACGCGGGCTCAGCGCCCGCCACATTCGTTTCATGGCGCTGGGGTCGGCAATCGGCACGGGGCTGTTCTATGGCTCGGCGTCGGCCATCAAACTCGCCGGGCCTGCGGTGCTGCTGGTCTATCTGATCGCGGGGGCCGCGGTGTACATGGTCATGCGCGCGTTGGGCGAGATGGCCGTGCGCAACCCCGTGGCCGGCTCGTTCAGCGAATACGCCAGCACCTATCTGGGGCCGATGGCGGGCTTCGTGCTCGGCTGGACCTACGCGTTCGAGATGATCATCGTCTGCCTGGCCGACATCACAGCGTTCGGCATTTACATGGGCTTCTGGTTCCCCGAGGTGCCCCGCTGGATCTGGGTGCTGGGCATCGTATTGGTGATCGGCGCGCTCAACCTGTGCAGCGTCAAGGTGTTTGGCGAAACCGAATTCTGGCTGTCGCTGCTCAAGGTCGGCGCGATCATCGCGATGATCCTCGCAGGCTTCGGCATCCTGCTGTTCGGCTTCGGTTCGGCCTCGGGCGACAGTGTCAGCCACGTCAGCAACCTATGGACGCAGGGCGGCTTCATGCCCAACGGCATCGGCGGTCTGGTGGCTGCGCTGGCGGTGGTGATGTTCGCCTTCGGTGGTATCGAAATCATTGGTGTCGCTGCCGGTGAGGCCCGCAACCCGGAGCACGTAATCCCCCGCGCAATCAATGCGGTGCCGCTGCGCATTCTGCTGTTTTATGTGCTGACCCTGTTTGTACTGATGTCGCTGTATCCGTGGCAGGACATCGGCAGCCAGGGCAGCCCCTTCGTGCAGATTTTCGACAAACTGGGGATCTCCTCCGCAGCATCAGTCCTGAACATTGTGGTGATTTCGGCAGCAGTGTCGGCGATCAACAGCGACATCTTCGGGGCCGGGCGCATGATGTACGGCCTGGCGAAACAGGGTCAGGCCCCTAAAGGCTTCGCGCAACTGTCCGCCAACGGCGTGCCGTGGATGACCGTGCTGGTGATGGGCGCCGCCTTGCTGTGCGGCGTGGTGTTGAATTACCTGATCCCGGAAAACGTGTTTCTGCTGATCGCCTCCATCGCCACCTTCGCGACGGTCTGGGTCTGGCTGATGATCCTGATCACGCAGATCGCCATGCGCCGCTCGATGAGTGCTGAAGAAGTGGCGCAGCTGAAATTCCCGGTGCCGTTCTGGCCCGTCGCACCGATTGTCGCCACGCTGTTCATGGTGTTCGTGTTCGCAGTGCTGGGTTACTTCCCGGATACCCAGCCAGCGTTGATAGTCGGCGCTGTGTGGATCGTACTGCTGCTGGTTGCCTATCGGGTTTGGGTCAAGCCCGGGCGCGACACAGGCAAGCTGCAAGCAAAGGCTGATCCGTTGACCCGCACATAACCTGGGGGGCGAACTCATTCGCCAGAGGCCGGTGCATCAAAGAGATGCATCGTGCCTCACACCGAATCGCGAATGAATTTGCTCCCATAAGGGGTAATCGCATGGGCCGCCGGACTGCTTTAGACATACGCGCCATACGAAACCGGCGTTCGTATTACACAAGACTCTGGAGGCACCGATGAAAACGCTCTGGCATAACTGCCACGCCGCAAGCATGGCCAACGGCACTTACTCGATCATCGAGGACGCCGCTATCGTGACCGAAGGAGCGCATATCGCTTGGATAGGCCCGCTTGGCGAGGTGCCGGATCAGGAAGGCCTGAACCGCGTCGACCTGAACGGTGCCTGGGTCACTCCGGGGCTGATCGACTGCCACACCCACACCGTGTTCGGTGGTAATCGCAGCGGCGAATTCGAACAGCGTCTGCAGGGTGTTAGTTATGCCGAGATCGCAGCGGCAGGCGGCGGTATCGCCAGTACCGTGAGCGCCACGCGGGCAGCCAGCGAAGAGCAGCTGTACGCCAGCGCCGAGCGTCGTTTGCAGCATTTGCTCAAGGATGGCGTGACCACGGTCGAGATCAAGTCTGGCTACGGCCTGGACCTGGCCAGCGAGCGCAAGATTTTGCGGGTGATTCGTCAGCTTGGCGAAAATCTGCCGGTCACCGTACGCAGCACCTGCCTGGCCGCCCACGCCTTGCCCCCGGAATACAAAGACCGCGCCGATGACTACATCGCCCACATCTGCAGCGACATGCTGCCTGCGCTGGCGGCGGAAAACCTGGTGGATGCGGTCGATGCGTTCTGCGAATACCTGGCGTTTTCCCCGACTCAGGTCGAACAGGTTTTCATCACCGCAGGCCAGTTAGGCTTGCCGGTGAAATTGCATGCCGAGCAACTGTCATCGCTGCACGGTTCGAGTCTGGCGGCACGTTATCAGGCGTTGTCAGCGGATCATCTGGAGTTCATGACCGAGGAAGACGCCATCGCGATGGCCGCCTCCGGCACGGTCGCAGTGCTGCTGCCGGGCGCATTCTACTTCCTGCGCGAAACCCAACTGCCACCCATGGAGGCACTGCGCAAACACGGGGTGAACATCGCCATCGCCACCGACCTCAACCCCGGCACCTCGCCGGGCCTGTCGCTGCGCTTGATGCTGAACATGGCCTGCACGCTGTTGCGCATGACGCCCGAAGAGGCCCTGGCCGGCGCGACCCTTCACGCGGCCAAGGCGCTGGGCATGGCCGATACGCACGGCTCGCTGGAGGTCGGCAAGGTCGCGGACTTCGTGGCGTGGGACATCGAGCGGCCCGCAGACCTGGCCTACTGGCTGGGCGGGGATCTGGATAAGCGCGTCGTGCGTCACGGCGTGGAAAGCATCTTTTAATCGGGAGACAACTGTGGACAAGGTTCTGAGCTTCACTCGCGGTCGCGTACCGTTGCTGATCAGCATGCCTCACCCGGGTTTGCATCTGACGCCTGTGGTGCGTGACGGCCTGGTGGACGAGGCCGTCAGCCTGCCGGACACCGACTGGCACATCCCCCGCCTGTACGATTTCGCCCACGATCTGGGCGCCAGCACGTTGGCGGCCGAGTATTCACGCTTCGTCATCGACCTCAATCGGCCGTCCGACGACACGCCGCTGTACGCCGGTGCGACGACGGGCTTGTACCCGTCAACGCTGTTCGAAGGCGACCCGCTGTTCAAGGAGGGCCAATTACCGAGCAAGGAAGAGCGCGCCCGCTATCTGGAGCAGATCTGGGCGCCCTACCACAACACCTTGCGCAATGAGCTTGAGCGTCTGCGTGAAGAATTCGGCTACGCCCTGCTGTTCGATGCCCACTCGATCCGAGGGCACATTGCGCACCTGTTTGATGGCCGTCTGCCGGACTTCAACCTCGGCACCTTCAACGGTGCCAGCTGCGATCCCGAACTGGAAAAATGCGTTGAAGCGGTCTGCGCGGGCGCGAAAAACTACAGCCATGTGCTCAACGGACGCTTCAAGGGCGGACACATCACCCGCCATTACGGCAACCCGGCCGAACACATCCACGCCGTCCAGCTGGAACTGGCGCAAAGCAACTACATGGAAGAGTTCGTGCCGTTTCACTACCGTACCGATCTGGCTGATCCGACGCGGGCGGTGTTGAAGCAATTGCTGGAAAGCATGATCGCCTGGGGGCGGGAGAAGTACGGGAAGTAAGTTGCCTTCGGGCATACGGAGCGCTCCCTCAGACGAAATGGTGCCCCGCTGTGGGGGCGAATGCATGTGATCGTCCCCACGCTCGGCGTGGGAATGGCCTGCGTGACGCTGCGCGTCACTGGCCGGCCACAGAGGGTCCCAAGCGGTGTGCCCACGCGAAGCAGCGTAGGTACGATCATTTCTGTTACTTCCTCAGCAACCGCAACCCGTTGAACACCACCAGCAAACTCACGCCCATGTCCGCAAACACTGCCATCCACATGGTTGCCACGCCAGCGAAGGTGAAGGCCAGAAAGATCACCTTGATCACCAGCGCCAGTGCGATGTTCTGTTTGAGCACCGCAGCGGTGTCGCGTGACAGGCGGATGAACGCCGGAATCTTGCGCAGATCGTCATCCATCAACGCCACATCGGCGGTTTCGATAGCGGTGTCAGTCCCGGCCGCCGCCATGGCAAAACCAATCTCCGCTCGCGCCAAGGCTGGCGCATCGTTGATGCCATCGCCGACCATCCCGACCCGATGCTGCTGCGCGTACAGGGCCTCGATGGCTTGAAGCTTGTCAGTCGGCAGCAGGTTACCCTGCGCCTGATCAATACCTACCTGAGCGGCAATGGCCTTCGCGGTGTGCGGGTTGTCGCCGGTGAGCATCACGGTTTTCACGCCCAGCGCATGCAGTTGCGCAATAGCTTCGCGGCTGCTGTCCTTCACGGTATCGGCAACCGCAAACAGCGCCAGTGGGCGACTGTCATCGAACAGCAACACCACCGTTTTGCCTTGGGTCTCCAGCGCTTCCAGACGTGACTCAAGTTCAGGCGAACACAGCCCGGATTCGTGAATCAGGCGATGGTTGCCCAAGTGATACAGACACCCCTCGACCTCACCTTTCACGCCCCGCCCACCCAGCGCCTCGAACGCCTCGACTTGCAGGTGTCCTTCCTTGCCGAAGTCGGTGGCAATCGCTTGGGAAACCGGGTGATCGGAGCGCCCGGCAAGACTGGCGGAAATGACCAATGCCTGCTCGCCGAACGACTCGTCGAGCAACACGTAATCGGTCTGCACCGGCTTGCCGTGGGTGATGGTCCCGGTCTTGTCCAATGCCAGGTAATCGAGCTTGTGGCCCATCTCCAGATAGACGCCACCTTTGACCAGAATCCCTTTGCGCGCCGCGGCCGCCAGGCCGCTGACGATACTGACCGGCGTTGAAATCACTAGCGCACAAGGGCACGCGACTACCAGCAGTACCAGCGCGCGATAGATCCAGTCAAACCAAGCGGCGCCCATGAACAGCGGCGCAATGATCGCCACCGCCAACGCTAGAACGAACACCGCCGGGGTGTAGATTTTCGAGAAGCTGTCAACGAAACGCTGCGTTGGCGCCCGCGCACCCTGAGCGGCTTCAACCGCATTGATGATTCGCGCAAGTGTGGAGTTATTCGCAGCGGCAGTGACCTTGTACTCCAGGGAGCCGGACTGATTGATGGTCCCGGCAAACACCTTGTCGCCCACGGTCTTCTCTACCGGCAGGCTTTCGCCGGTAATCGGCGCCTGATCGATGCTCGATTGCCCCGACACCACTTCGCCGTCCAGGCCGATACGCTCACCCGGCTTGACCCTGACGACACTGCCCAGCGCGATGTCGTTGACCTCGACCTCAAGCCACTGCCCGTCCTGCTGCACGGTGGCCGTTTCAGGGGTCAACTGCATTAGCCCGCCAATGGCATTGCGCGCCCGGTCCAGGGATTTGGCCTCGATCAGTTCCGCCACGGTGAACAGGAACATCACCATCGCCGCTTCCGGCCACTGCCCGATCAATACGGCACCGGTGACCGCAATACTCATCAGGGCATTGATATTCAGATTGAAGTTCTTGAGCGCGATCCAGCCCTTTTTGTAGGTGGTCAGGCCGCCGCTGAAAATCGCGATCAACGCAATCAGCGCCACCACCCAAGTGGGCGCAGCACCGGTAAAGTGAATGACCTCAGCCGCCACCGCAGCAACGCCGGACAACGCCAGTGGCCACCAAGGCTTCTTCGGGGAGGGCAGCGACGCGGTTTCCGGATCGGCGCCCTGCTCGATCACATCGGCCTGCATGCCCAGTGAACCAATGGCTTCGCGGATCGGATCGGTCGATGGCAGCTCATGCCAGACGCCCAATACGCGATTGATCAGGTTGAATTCAAGTTTCCGAATCCCGGCCATCTTGCCCAGCTTGTTCTGGATCAGCGTCTGTTCGGTGGGGCAGTCCATCGCCTCGATACGGAAGCTGCTCAACCGGGCATTGTCGGTCGAACCGCTGCCCACGCTTACGACAGCTGACACGCTTTCGTGAGAGCAGCAGGCATGAGCATCATCAGCATGCTTGCCCACGGGTGTGAGTTTTCCGGGAGCGTGGTCGTGCGCCGCATGGTCGTGGCCTGTATGGTCATGATCGGCATGGTCGTGCCCAGCGTGATTATGTTCGGCATCGTGCTGCCGACTGTGGTCATGGCCGGTGTGGTCATCAGGCGAATGCTTGTGTACAGAGTCACTCATCATGGAGTCTCTTGGGATGCGTATTGCCAAGTGAACACCCTGTAGCCACTATAGGGTCAAGCCTCAAAAACGAGATCGACAACATGAATGGCTCTTTCAAGATTGGTGAGCTGGCCAAACTGACCGATTGCCCGGTTGAAACCATCCGCTACTACGAACGCGAAGCGTTGCTGGCCGAGCCTGCGCGCAGCGGGGGCAACTACCGGCTGTACACCCAGGAGCATGTCGAGCGTCTGACCTTCATCCGCAACTGCCGCAGCCTGGACATGACGCTGGATGAAATCCGCAGCCTGCTAACGCTGCGTGAGAGCCCACAGGATCAGTGCGAAAGCGTCAATGCGTTGATCGACGAACACATGCAGCACGTCAGCGCACGTATCGCCAGTCTGCAAGCCCTGCAGGAACAGCTTATCGACCTTCGCCAGCGCTGCAGCGAAGGTGCACCGGACCATTGCGGGATTCTGGATCGACTGGAAGTCAGCGGCAGCGTGGTAGCGGCGGACATCGAGCATTCGCATGTGGGCAGAAGCCATGGGCATTGAGCGGTGCGCCCACTCTTAGCAATCCGGCAGGCTGGCGTTAGCGAATTCATCCTCGCGACCATCGACCGCCGGCTGAAGCCCTGCATACAAAAACGCCCCCGACCTGTCATCAGGTCGAGGGCGTTTTGGTTTGGCCATGGTCAGCCGTGATGATTCCGCTCACCCGCCTCGGTCACACCCGCGCCGTATTGCAGGTCTGTTCGATGTGGAGAACGATAAGGAAAAACGCCCCGGCAAGCTTATTATGATGCCGCGCCAGGGGAGTAGAGGAATTCAATCATGCAGCAGGCTCATAGCTAATCGCAATTCTTGTGATTCCACAGTCACTGCAGGATGAACGTGCTCATCTCCCAGTGACTGTTGACAGCGCCTAAGTTGGAGCTGATTGCGGTAAAGACGCCAACACTCAGACTGCCACAGGGGCCTTAATGCCTGGATCGGCGTTGTAGCCCACGATTTCGAAATCTTCGAAACGGTAGTCGTAGATGCTTTCCGGACGACGGTTGATCTTTAGTTGAGGCAGCGTTTTCGGCGTGCGGGTCAGCTGCGTTGCAATCTGCTCTTCATGGTTCGAATAAGCGTGGGTATCGCCCAGGCTGACGATGATTTCATGAGGGATCAGATCGCACTGCTGCGCCAGCATGTGAGTCAGCAACGCTAACGCGGCGATGTTGTACGGCAGGCCGAGGAACACATCGGAGCTGCGAATGTACAACTGCATCGACAGCTTGCCGTCAGCCACGAATGCCTGATAAAGCAAGTGACAGACCGCCAGCGCCTGACGTCCGGCCTTGACGTTCTCTTGCGGCGAGAGCTTTTCATCCGGCAGGTATTCGGTGTTCCAGCCGTGGAACAGAATGCGTCGGCTGTTGGGGTTGTTCTTCAGGCAATCGACCATGTAGTCGATCTGATTGATCTTGCCGCCGTCCTTGGTTGGCCAGCCGGTCCACTGGGCGCCGTAGACAGGCCCCAGGTCGCCGTCTTCGGTGGCCCATTCATCCCAGATGGTCACGCCGTTTTCGTTGAGCCATTGGGTGTTGGTGTTGCCGCTGAGCATCCAGATGAGCTCATTGGCGATGCTCTTGAAATGCAGCTTTTTGGTGGTCAGCAGCGGGAAGCCATCGGCCAGATTGTGGCGGATCTGACGACCGAACACAGCCGTGGTTCCAGTACCGGTGCGATCGCCCTTGCGCGTCCCGTTGCCGATGACGTCGCGTAACAATTCAAGGTATTGCTTCATGCCCAAAGGCCCTCTGTATCGGTGAATCCGCCGGGCTTGCGGGCCCGGCGTTTCGGTTCATCATCGCGTGAATCAAACGGCTGCGTTTTTCGCAGCAGCCGCGCGATGGTAAGCCAGCCAGATCAGCACCAGACCGCCAATGATCATCGGCAGGCTGAGGATCTGCCCCATCGTGACCCAACCCCATGCCAGATAGCCCAGCTGGGCATCCGGCACCCGGACGAACTCCACGACGAAGCGGAAAATTCCGTAGAACAGCGCGAACATGCCGGACACCGCCATGGTCGGACGCGGCTTGCGCGAGAAGAAGTAGAGAATCAGGAACAGTGCCACACCTTCCAGCGCAAATTGATAGAGCTGCGACGGGTGGCGCGGCAATTGCGACGGATCGCTAAAGGGCGGGAACACCATTGCCCATGGCAAATCGGTCGGTTTGCCCCACAACTCGGCGTTGATGAAGTTGCCGATGCGTCCAGCGCCCAGGCCAATCGGCACCATCGGCGCGATAAAGTCCATCAGCTGGAAAAACGACTTGCCGTTGCGTCTGCCGAACCAGTAGGTCGCGATCATCACACCGATGAATCCGCCATGGAACGCCATCCCGCCCTTCCACACTTCGAAGATCAGCAGCGGGTTGGCGATGTAATTGGGCAGGTCGTAAAACAGCACATAGCCCAATCGGCCACCAACAATCACCCCCATCGCGACCCAGAAGATCATGTCCGAGAGCTTTTCTTTGGTCCACGTCGGGTCAAAGCGATTCAAACGACGGGATGCGAGAAACCAGGCACTGCCGATACCGACCAGATACATCAGGCCGTACCAGTGGATTTGCAGCGGACCGATGGCCACGGCTACCGGGTCAATCTGCGGGTAAGGCAGCATTGTGACTCCTTAAATGGACGCTCATCGAGCGACGAATCAAATCAGAAAACCTGTACCGACGACCCTCCGTATTAGCACGAACAGTCGTTTCAGCATCCTTCGTGACAGCTTATGCGCAGGCTTGCGCCACACAGGGCGAAGAACATGCGCAAGCGCGCGATCCCTGCCTCCTGCCGAATCAGTGCGGCATGTTACCGGAGCAGCCGCCTGCGCTCTAGCAGCGCGCGATGGATGTGCGCCGGATCTGTGCGTAAAGTGGCGGAAAAAGGAGGCCTGCATGTGCCTGATCGTCTTCGCCTGGCGCCCTGCCCACCCACAACCGCTGATTCTGGCGGCCAACCGCGATGAATTCTATGCGCGCCCCACTTTGCCTCTGGCGCAATGGGAGGACGCACCGCACATCTACGCCGGACGCGACCTGGAAGCAGGCGGCACCTGGCTGGGCATCACGGCTGACGGGCGTTTCGCCGCGCTGACCAACATCCGCGATCCAGGCCAACCGCCGGGCCGTCGCTCGCGAGGCGAACTGGTTGCACAATTTTTGAACAGTTCCTTGCCCATCGATGATTACTTGCGCGAGGTTGCAGGGCGCTCGGCGGAATATGGCGGCTTTAACCTGCTGGTGGGCGATCGCCAGAAACTGCATTTCCTCAACGCTGCCGATCCAGTGCCTCAGCGGCTGGAGGCCGGGGTATACGGGTTATCCAACGGCGGCCTTGATACGCCATGGCCCAAATTATTGAAGGCTAAAGCGGCGCTGTCGCACGAGCTGGAGGAGCCAGATCCAGAGGCCTTGTTCAGATTTCTCGCAGATCCCGAAGCAGCGCCTGATGCGCAGCTCCCCGCTACAGGCGTGGGGCTGGCGACTGAAAAGTTGCTGTCCAGCGTGTTCATCGCCAGTCCCAATTATGGAACGCGAGCAAGCACGGTGTTGATCGTGGACGCAAGTGGCCGCCGGAGACTGATCGAGCGCAGTTTTGGGCCGTATGGCGGGAAATTGGGAGGAGTCGACATCAACATCTGAGGAGGCTGCGAGCACCTACAGAAGCGGGCTTGCTGGCGAACCCGTTGTGCCACTCGACATCGCTGAACCTGACCCGAAGCATTCGCCAGCGAGTCGGCTCTTACAGTGATGAATGCAGCCCGTGGCCTTGATCAATGCCCCTTCACTGACGTCGGATTGATCATCCTCGACAGCCCGAGGTTTTTCAGCGCCAGTTGCAATGAGCTGCTGATGACTTGCGGGTTGTCGTTTTTCATCAGTTGAGCTAGTAGCTCCTTGGCTTTGCTCAGGTTGATCTGACGCAGCATCCACTTTACTTTCGGCAGGTTGGTGGCGTTCATCGACAGGCTGTCGTAACCCATGGCCATCAACAGCACCGCCGCGGCCGGGTCGCCCGCCATCTCCCCGCAGATACTGACCGGCTTGCCTTCGGCGTGGGCGTCGCGCACGACGTTCTGCAAGGCTTGCAGCACAGCCGGGTGCAGATAGTCGTAGAGATCGGCGACACGCGGGTTGTTACGGTCGACCGCCAGTAGATATTGGGTCAGGTCGTTGGAGCCCACAGACAGGAAGTCCACCTGACGCGCCAATTCACGGGTCTGGTAGACCGCCGCTGGCACTTCGATCATCACGCCCACCGGCGGCATCGGCACATCGGTGCCTTCGTCGCGCACTTCGCCCCAGGCACGGTGGATCAGGTGCAGGGCCTCTTCGGTTTCGTGAGTGCCGGAGATCATCGGCAGCAGAATGCGCAGGTTGTTCAGGCCCTCGCTGGCCTTGAGCATCGCGCGGGTCTGCACCAGGAAGATTTCCGGGTGATCGAGGGTAACGCGAATACCGCGCCAGCCCAGGAACGGGTTGTCTTCCTTGATCGGAAAGTACGAGAGCGCCTTGTCGCCGCCGATGTCCAGCGTGCGCATGGTCACTGGCAAAGGATGAAATGCCGCCAATTGTTCGCGGTAGATCGCCAGCTGTTCCTTTTCGCTCGGGAAGCGCTGCTGGATCATGAACGGGACTTCGGTACGGTACAGACCGACACCTTCAGCGCCGCGCTGCTGGGCGCGCGCCACGTCGGCCAGCAGCCCGGTATTGACCCATAGCGGCATGCGATGGCCGTCGAGGGTCACGCAAGGCAATTCGCGCAGTGCATCCAGGCCCTGCGACAGTTGGCGCTCTTCCTCGACCACCACCGAGTACTGCTTGCGCAGGGCCTCACTGGGGTTGGTAAAGACCTCTCCGTGATAGCCGTCGACGATCAGCTCGATACCATCGACCTTGGAATACGGCAGATCCACCGCGCCCATGACCGTTGGAATACCCATCGCCCTGGCCAGAATCGCCACGTGGGAGTTACCCGAGCCGAGCACCGAGATCAGACCGACAAGCTTGCCTTCCGGCACTTCGCCAAGCATCGCCGGGGTCAGCTCTTCACTGACCAGGATGGTGTTGTCGGGGTAGACCAGCGTTTGCTGACGTGCCTCCTGAAGATACGCCAGCAAGCGGCGACCCAGATCCTTCACATCCGATGCACGCTCGCGCAGGTAGGCGTCATCCATCAGTTCGAAGCGGCTGACGTGCTCGTTGACCACCGAACGCAGCGCACCTTGGGCCCACTGGCCGGTCTTGATGACGTTAGTAACTTCACTGCCCAACGAGGCATCGTCGAGCATCATCAGGTAGACGTCGAAAAGCGCTCGCTCTTCGGGGCGTAACTGTGTCGCCAATTTCGCCGAAAGCGTACGCATGTCGCTGCGAACGCCTTCGAGAGCGTTCTTGAACAGCTTGAGTTCGGCATCAATGTCGGTAACGGTCTTGTCAGGCACCACTTCGAGATCGGCGGGCGGCAACATGACCAGCGCCGTACCGACTGCCGCACCCGGCGAACCCGCCACGCCAACGAAACGCGCTTCCTGAATGCCCTTGCCTTGACGCCCAAGCCCGCGAATCGAGCCGGTGGCTTCGGCATGGGCGATAACGCCGGCAAGCTGGGCGCTCATCGTCACGAGGAAGGCTTCTTCCCCTTCGTCGAACTGACGGCGCTCCTTTTGCTGGATCACCAATACCCCGACGACCCGACGGTGGTGAATGATCGGCGCGCCGAGAAAAGACGCGTAGCGTTCCTCGCCGGTTTCGGCAAAGTAACGATAACGGGGGTGGTCGGCGGCGTTTTCCAGGTTCAGCGGCTCTTCGCGCGTGCCCACCAGGCCGACCAGACCTTCATTGGGGGCCATGCTGACTTTGCCGATAGAGCGCTTGTTCAAGCCCTCTGTGGCCATCAGCACGAAACGATTGGATTCAGGGTCGAGCAAATAGACCGAGCAGACCTGGCTGCTCATTGCCTCTTTGACGCGTAACACAATAATCCCCAACGCCGCCTTGAGATCCTTGGCGGAGTTAACTTCCTGGACGATCTTGCGCAGCGTATTGAGCATGGCTCGGGGTCGAACTCCGTGTCAGTCGCGCGCCAACAGGCGCGGGGCAAGCTCTTTGAGTGCGCGGCGATACACTTCGCGCTTGAATGTCACCACCTGGCCCAACGGATACCAATAACTGACCCAACGCCAGCCATCGAACTCCGGTTTACCGGTCAAATCCATCCGCACCCGCTGTTCGTTGGAGATCAGGCGCAGGAGAAACCATTTTTGCTTCTGACCGATGCACAGCGGCTGGCTGTGGGTACGGACCAGACGTTGCGGCAGACGATAGCGTAACCAACCTCGGGTACAGGCAAGCATTTCAACATCGTGCCGTTCCAGCCCGACTTCTTCATTCAATTCACGATAGAGCGCGTCTTCCGGCGTTTCCTGGGGATTGATCCCCCCTTGCGGAAACTGCCATGCATCTTGGTTGATACGGCGAGCCCATAAGACCTGGCCAGCATCATTTGTCAGAATTATCCCGACATTAGGGCGGAAACCATCGGGGTCGATCACGGCAACAACCTCGCAAACGCATGTTGTCGCATTGTTCCACAAAGATCGTGAAGGCAGCAACGAGACGCAGACAGCTTATCGCGACAACGGCATTAATAGATGCGGTCTCTTGATGAAACCTCGTATTCTTGTGCTCTTTTTTTAGCCAATTCAGCGAGTCACCGTATGCCCCTGGCCTTATTCGACCTCGACAACACGCTCCTTGGTGGCGACAGCGACCACGCCTGGGGGGATTACCTGTGTGAACGCGGCATCCTCGACGGTGCTGCTTACAAGGCGCGTAACGATGCGTTCTATCAGGACTATCTGGCAGGCACGCTGAACCTGACCGATTACTTGAACTTCAGCCTGGAAATTCTCGGCCGAACCGAGACCGCGCAGCTCGACGAGTGGCATCGCGACTTCATGCGCGACTGCATCGAGCCGCTGATCCTGCCCAAGGCCATGGCGCTAATTGCCAAGCATCGCGACGCGGGCGACAAGCTGGTGGTCATTACCGCAACCAACCGTTTCGTGACTGCGCCGGTGGTTGAGCGACTGGGTATCGATACGTTGCTGGCTACCGAATGCGAAGTCGTCGACGGGCGCTACACCGGTCGCACCACGGACGTGCCTTGTTTTCGCGAAGGTAAAGTCACTCGCCTGAACCGCTGGATCGAGGAAAACGGCTTCAACCTTGAAGGCAGCTGGTTCTACAGCGACTCGATGAATGACCTGCCACTGTTAGAGCAGGTCGCCAACCCGGTGGCCGTCGACCCTGACGAAAAGCTCCGCGCCGAGGCGAGCCGTCGGGGTTGGCCGGTGATTTCGCTACGCGATTAAGAGGTGCGGCGCTATCACGGTGTTAAATCGGCTTACTCACCATCAAGTAAAAGATCGCAATAAAAGAAGCGAACGCAGGCCAGCCCAGGGCAAACCACCAGCGCATGTAGACGTTCGCTTCCATTGGCATCGGCGTGCCGTCCCGCAGGGACTGATCCGCCATCTTGTGGACGCGGATCTGCAGCCATACCACCGGCAGCCAACAGACTCCCGCCACCCCATACAGCCCGAAACTCCACATCAGCCAAGGCTGATTCAGCGGCCAGCCTGCGAGCAGCGCCAGTCCAAGCCCGCTCACTGGCTGAAAGATCGCTGTAGTGGTGGTGAACACCCAGTCTGCAAATACCAGATGCTTGAATGTCACGGCAATGACTTCAACCTTTCCCGTACGCCAGGCACGCAAAGCGTAATACGCCGAGCCCGCACCGAGCCCGAAGAGGATGGTGGCAGACAGGATATGCAAGGTCTTGAGCAGTAGATAAGCACTCATCGACGGGGCTCGGTCCTGAGAAGCCAAAGGGTCGCCACTATCAACACCAGGTTTTTGGCGACAGAGGCATAGGGGTCAAACCAGTAATGGGGCAGCACGAACGTGATGATCAAGGTGTAGGCCGTCATCAGGCACACCTGCAGCTGCAATACGCGTCGCCGCCATCGACCCATCAGCATGCCGAGGCCGAGCAGTCCATCGCAGAGGGCACCCGCCACCACGGCTATCTGGGCGAAAGGCCCGGTGAGACCGCCCTCGGACAGGATCCGTAACCCCCATTCGAAACCGGGCCACAGGCTGACAAATGCAGTGCCCAACCAGATCAGCACCAATGTCGCCAGCATCAACGGGCGCAAGGCCAACTGCGTGCTCTGAGCCGGGTCTGGCCACTGCTTGAGCCGATCACGCAAGCCGGCGCAGCGATAACCACAGACCGACTCCAGCACTTCTGGGTCGGCCATGCTGTCGCGATGCGCCATGCGCAGGGTTTGCCCATTCAATGCACGCCAGCCGAAGCGGTCGCCCAGCGAGGCACCGAACAGCGCAAGTGCATCCGGGATCTTGATGAACCATGCGCCAGACCAGCCTTGGGACATGCGCATCTGGTCGATCAACTGCGCCAGGGTCATGACCTCTGTACCGACCACGGGCAGCACCATGGGCTCCGCTGGCCAGCGGCGCATCAATGCAAGAATGGCGCTGACCAGATCGTCGACGTGCAACGGCTGCAACAGGGCTTTGCGGTCCAGCAGAGGAATCACCGGCAATGCCGACATCCGCGCCAGCCAGGCGCTGCTGGCACCGCCCGGGCCAACCACCAGCGAAGGACGCAGCACCACAGCCGGTAAGCCCAGCGCGATCAGATAGTCATCTGCCGCAGCTTTACTCGTCAGAAAATGAACATCGGACCGCACCCCGGCGCCCAGTGCGGAGATATGCAGCACTCGAACCCCGGCGCTCTTCGCCAGATCGAAAAGTGCTCTCGAACCAAGATCCTGAGTCAGGTTCGATTGCTGTTCGTCGACGCTCAGCACGCCGGCAGCATTGATTAACAGGTCAATGGATTCTGGAAAGGCGAAGTGATCGGGGACCGTAGCAAGCTCATCCAGATCAAGCTGACGCCACTCGACGCCAGGCAAGCGCAAGGGCTGCCGAGTGCGGCTGGTCGCAATGATGTGGTGACCGGCACCGCTCAGGGCCCTGAGCAGATGACGTCCGACAAACCCCGTCGCACCTACCAGAAGTACATTCATTACGTTCCTTGTGTGGGTGCTGCAGAGTCAAACGGGTTTTGCGCCCATCAAGCCGGCAATCGCCACGAAACAGACGGCGCTGAACACCGCCAGTGCGAGGGTGAAGTTCGGATTGCCCACGATCATCGGACGGCGCAGGCGATTGACGCGTACTGCCAGCCAGGTCCAGCTCAGGGCGCCCAAGGTGTAAAGAATGCTGGCGGCCAGCAGCCACGTTTGCCCCAGGGGCCAGCCCGCGTAATGCACCAGCCACCAGCCGCTGATCGGCAGGGTCAGCAGGCATGCGCCCATGAGCAGCCAAACGAATACCCAAGGCTTGCGCATGGCGCGATTCTGCACGGTCAGGTCCCCGGCCCTGCGCCCACGAATGATCCAGATCGCCAGCGCCAATGCGCAGAGGAACAGTAGCGCAGTGGCGGCCATGTGCAGGATTTTAAGGGCGGCAAAGTGTTCCATCGCAATTTGTTCCTTTATATAAGCCGTGGTTTGAGCTTAGTCGCGTCGAAGAAGTTGCGTTGGTGCACTCTCACGCCAGATCGCCAGCAAGCTTGCTCCCACGGCCTGCTGCCAGAATCAAAGCAACCGAGTCAGCCCAGAAACAATCGGTAAGCCGGGTTGTTCGTCTCATCCCAATACGGATAGCCAATCTCTGCCAGCGCCTGTGGCACCAGATGCCGCTCGT
>NZ_SOCT01000005.1 GCF_004364435.1 Pseudomonas sp. LP_7_YM
TTGAAGCCTGCTCCTGCAAGCCGACTTCGGAAGGCCTACTTCCATCTTCGGTACAGCATCACAGGTCATACGACCTGTGTTCGTGACACACAGTATTGATTTCATTTCTTCGTCTGATGCATCTCGGGATCGCGTTTGCCGTCCTTGTTCTTGGTCGAACTCGGTGCGTGAATGATCGTCGCATCGACCACGGTGCCTTGGCGCAGCATCAAACCACGATCACCCAAATAGCCGTTGATGACCTGCAAAATCCCGTCTGCCAACTCGTGTTTTTCCAACAAGGGCCGGAAGTTGAGAATGGTGGTTTCATCGGGCATCCGATCCAGACTCAATCCCGCGAACTGGCGCAGGATTGTTGTTTCGTACAATGCTTCCTCCATCGCAGGATCGCTGTAGCCGAACCAGTTTTGCATCAGATGTACGCGCAGCACCGCCATTAACGGATAGGCGGGACGGCCACCTTCGCCCTTGGGGTAATGAGGCTCGATCAGATTGATCAATCCCTTCCAGGGCACGACCTGATCCATCTCAATCAGGAAATGCTCTTTACGGGTTTGCTTGCGTTTGCCAGCGTACTCGGCGTCGGCGAAGGTCATCTGCTTCATCAGGCGTCTCGGCGGTTGAGATCAGGCATTCTGCCAAATTTGGAAGTCTTCTTCAGAGTTTCCCTAATAAAGAAATACCTCCTATTTTTTTGGAGGGAAATAAGTGGGATTAACTTGCGCATAATTGAATAAACAAAGCTAGCGATATTAAAAGAACAATCTGCGCGGTCCAGGGAATCGTAAGCAAGTATTTAAGTTTTACAGGGAAGCTTTCGATCTCCTTTATATCCACTAAGCCCCTTTTTACTCCTAGACTTGGTATCCAGAGGTAAAAATAAATCATGTTGCAACGCATAGTTTTCCCCAGAAGCCCTGCGCTCGAAAAAACCCGTTTATTTTGCTCTACAAATAGACAGTTTGTAAGGCAATGTTCAAATTTCTCGGTATAGGCGTGAGCCACATAAAAAGAAATACACACCGTAATTACGGCGGATAAAATAATGATCGTCGCTATCAGCCCAGGATCCACGTCTGTCATGGGCTTGTCTGCCTGTATAGATAGTCACCCATCATCTCACCGCCTTTAGTTCCCAGCGCACCTCCCGCCATACCTCCGGCAGCGCCTCCGATTACTGCGCATGCTAATGCAGCACCTCCGCCTGTGGGTATGCTTAATCCAACACATATTATTCCAGCAATACCACTACCGACCGTGCCACCTATCGCTCCGATACTCAAACTTCCCAGTAGCGAGCTACCCTCAACATATGTGGCTTTTTTGCACTCTTGTTCTCTGCCCAATGTGCAAGCTTTATGGATTGACAAACCGGTGGATGCCACATCCAAAGCCGTGCCTATGTAAGCCCCTCTCTTTGCTAATTTAGCGGCTTTAGCGACGCCAGAGACTTTATCTGCATATCCAGATATTTCACCCGTGTGCATGTAGCTAGATGTGGATATTCCCAAAAGCCTTTTAATTGAACCTTCGTTACGTAATCCCGAACCGTAAGATGCCATGTTTGATAGTTGTTTATCCAGTTTCAAGAAAAGGGCGGTTCGTTTTGCATAGAATGTGTCGCGGGCCGCCATAGAACCTGAGCCGAGGTGCTCCCTATGTAACTTTTCTATGTCATCGAGTGTGGTTTTGATTGCGTTCAGGTGCTTGTTCCATCCATCGGTTACAGCACCCACACCGATGGAGGCATTTGAAAGAAGACTTTGCAATAGCTCGAAGTTATCTAGAAAATAATCATCCGCGCCCGCGCCATTACTTAGCAAGTCCGTATGGACTTGGCTGGCTTTAGCCATCATGTAGGCTTCTTGACTGGTACAGGAGGGGGTAGAAGCATCACCTACAATTACAAGCTCACCGGCGAGTACAACACCTCCTGCTATATGAGCATTAAGGATGTTGAATTTGGCTTTCGAATTTTTGGAAAGCGCGATATTTGCCTTCAGGGTTTCGAAGTTTTGCGTTTTGGAGTTGATGAAAGACTGAACTTCGGACATGTCATCGCCTCATGAATATTTTTTATTGCCGATCCGATCCCATCCGCCGGTTACGTTACCGCCCGCGAGACCATCGCTGCGTTTTTGCAAGGTGTATGTTGTTTTAATACGACCGTAGTTCAGTTGCACAATTTCGATTGGCACGCCTGAGCTAGCGCTTTGGGAATAGTCAGCTATAATGACTTCTTCAAGTACTACTTCATAATATTTGAGTCTTTCGGAGCTTGCTCGGCAGAGCACTAGTTTCACCTCTTTGAGGTGCTGACCTGCACAGCTAGCCTCCATCAGCTTGCAACTGGCGCTGTCAAGATATTTTGTGAAGGTGAAGTTGCTCATTGTAGTTCGACCGGAGGACGCGCCTCCTGCCGAGCTGGCTGTTGCAGAAGTGCTTTGGCTAACGCCAAAGTTGTATCCAGTGATTTCGATCCATTTGCTGAACTTCTCGTCCAAAGCTTCGCCGGGAATTTCTGCGATCTGAATATAACCATCAAAAGCCATGTGTACCTATCCTTGGTAAGTAGTAAGCAAGTTAAATTCTGATATTACGGACAACGTTTTTCTTTTTGGGTTCCGTAGGTCGGTGTCTATTTTCGTTCAATGAGCAATGGGAGATTATAGCGGGTTTCGGCGAAGGATTCGGCGATATTGGGTACTGGCTCCCTAGAGCCGAGACTTCATAGCCATTTCTGGCAAATGGGTCGTCGAATGGCTCCCGATAAAGGTCGGTATCAAAGCAAACAGCGGAGAAACGCTTGGGCAACTTGCCAGGTTTGGAATGGGTATCGTGCGGCTGGGTGAATTTCTGGTCGATCCTGACATTAAAGCGGGCAGGGTCGTTCCGATTTTGCAGGACTTCAATCCTCACGACGCCGAAGAGGTGCACGCTGTTTTCGTCGCCGGATCAAACACGCCGGCCCGTGTGCGTGCCTTTGTCGACTTTCTGGCTGAACGACTTCGCGATCGCATGCAATAAACGCTGCCCGTGGCCCACAACGTGATTCGCCGGGAGGTAAGCCAAGGCTGTAGTTCAAGATTTGAACGACCTGAATGATCTTGGCGATTGAGCTAGAGGACACTGCGCATTCCATTGTGAAAGAACTCGCTTCATCCCTATACCTTCATACAAATAGACGAAATTCGCCAAGCTCACAGCCGTTGGTGGATGAGCAGGTTGTTCAAGTGGTCCCCTGCTGGGGTAAGTCGGAGGCCTGATTTTTTGCTATCTCTACGCGCAGGTTACCCAGATCTGAAGACAGTGGTACTTCACTGCGCCGTAACGGATCATCGACGTTTCATCCTTGATTCATGGTGTTTAATAGATCGGCCAGCAACCGGGGGTCAGCAGTTCGATCAGGTTTTCATCCGGGTCCCGGAAGTAAATGCTCGAGCCCCCCTTGGGCCATTCTGTCCGGCCCTCAATGGCCACGCCCGCCTGTGCAAGACGCTCGGTCCACGGGCCCATGTCTTTGGCATCAATGGCAAAGCACACATGAATCCGGCCATGGGCATCGTGAGGCGGAATTTCTCCGCCACTCAGGTGCTTGGTTTGCACAGACGCACCTCGCTTGAAAAGCAGCAAAGTGTTCAGTCCGCCGACGTTGAGCGCGACAAGCACGTTGCTCTCGACCATGACTCCCAGGTCGAGAGTTCCGTGGTAAAAATCCTTAGCTTCTTTAAGATCTTTCACATAGAGCGCCGTCTCGATGATCCTGTTTAATCGTGGCATGCATCGCTCTCCTCGTTTGCGATAGGGAAATTCGTGGTTTGGAAGGCCAAGGATGGTGAATGTCTTGTTGCGCAATATCGATTTGAACCTGCTGGTGGTTCTGGACGCGCTGCTTACCGAAAAGCATGTGACAAGGACTGGAGAGCGGCTGCATTTAAGCCAGCCTGCTATCAGCCATTCCCTGAGTAAGCTGCGCAGCCTTCTCGACGATCCCATCCTCATCAGGAAGGGTAATGACGTTCACCTGAGCGCGCTGGCGCTCAACCTCCAGGCACCTCTCAAGGCTGTGCTCAGCCATATCGAAACGTTGTTCGGGGGGACCATCGCCTTCGAGCCAGCCACTTCTCAGCGTACGTTCAACCTGGCGATGTCCGACTATGGCGCGGCTATCGTGCTGCCCCGCCTGCTGGTGCGTATTCGCAAGACGGCGCCCAATACAACGGTCGTCGTGACTCAGGGCAGCCGCCCTGCCATGCTCGAGCAGGTGACGCAGGGCAAGATCGATCTGGCTCTGGGGGTTTTCCCTAATCTGCCTGCCGATATCGCACAGGCCACGATGTTCGAAGAGACGTTTTCCTGCCTGCTTGACCGTAGCACCTTGCCGTCCAGCGGCATTCTTGACCTGGACAGCTATCTGCTGCGGCCGCACATTCTGGTGTCCATGGATGGCAGCATTGGCGAGGTTGATAACCTGCTCAGGGCCCAGGGTCTGAGTCGGCGCATAGCGGTCAGCGTGCCCCATTGGCGCACGGCGCCAAGCATGATCAGCCATACCGACCTTATCCTGACGGTGGCCACGCGAACCTTGGATGAAGCAGAAATCGACGACTCCCTGATCAAACTCAGCCCACCCCTGGATATTCCTCCTTTTCCGTTCGTGCAGATCTGGCACCACCGGTTTAATGAGGATCCTGCTCATAAATGGCTGCGTGATCAGGTCAGTGAAGTGGCTTCTCACCGGGACACCTCTGAATAAGACGTATGCATGTGTGCTCTTTCTTAACGTGTACGTAGTTAATGCATGCCTGGCCAATTCTTAGTTCTAATACGCGGTATTACTGTGAATTATCATGGTGAATGTATGCATGTCACCCATGGCGGTGCCGGAGCCGGGCTCGGTCATCCCTGAGTCAGGTATTGGGCAATTTGTGTACAAGGCGAGATGAATAGAAGCGCTAACCGGTGGCTCCTTGAACTCAGTGGCGAGTTTCAAGGAAGCACGGGCTGTAAGAAGGCTAATTTAGCCTTCCGAGGATCTTCTGATGAAGTCGATCAGGTGTGTGGATACCGTATCGTAATCATCGTTGAAATGGTGGTTACCCGGTATTCCGAGGGCTTTGCCGACGACCCTGGTATCCGTGCAGCCGCTTTTGTGCGCCTCGTCGGTACCATAAACACAAAACACTTTATCGGCTGGCAACTGCGCCATTTCCGGGGCCGTCAGGTATTTCCCGGCGTCTTTGCCGATCATCCCTTCAATGCGGATTTCAAAGTTGGCACTGCGGGCGAAGGACAACAGCATAATGCTGGTGATATCAGCCTGATCAGTGGCCGGCAGTCGATTGTATAGCGCAGGCAGGATATCGGCGCCAAAGGAGTAGCCGGCGATAACAAAGTGCTTGATCCCCCAGACCTGACGATAGTGCTCCATCAGTTCAGACAATTCTGCTGCACTTTTTTCCGGGCTTTTGAAGTCCCAATAGTAGTCAAGGGCATCCACGCCAACGACTGAAATCCCGATGTCCGCCATGCGTTCGGAGACGTGCTTGTCCAGCCCGCGCCAGCCACCATCTCCCGAGTAGAAGATGGTCAGCGTGTCGCTGTAATTAGCGGCAGGCAGCTCTATCAACGGCAGCTTGTTAAGCATATTCAGTTCAGGGATGTTCAGGATCTCGTGACGCAAATAGGTTTCCAGCTCTTCGGAAATCAGCGTTCTTGGTGTGATCGGAGTCGTGACGTCGGTGGCGACTCCGTTTTCCCAAACGGTCAGTTTGTTTGACGTGATGTTGTGCCACGTTCCTTTGGAGGGCAGTACGGTGGCGGGCCCGGCGCAGACGTCCCTGGCAGGTGCGCCAATACCGTCAGTCGTCAACGAGACAGCAATTGCCTGCTCGTTGTTTTGCAAGGACAGCCAGCGTTGCGCCAGGATCGCCTCCTGATCCAGACCCACGACGATATCGGCTGAGGGCGCAAACCGTCGCAGCGATTCATCGAACAATCGAAGTGCCTGCAGGCAATCTGCGGTGGGGAGTTCGACTTTAAGGATGGTGGCCGACGCATCGAAGCTCAGCTTGCGCAAACGCTTGGTGCCAAGATCGTTGTTGATGGGAACGGCAATGACAATGGTCTTCTTCGAATGGTTGGGCACGAACAGCGTCAATGTCGATGAGCCGCCGAGGTCGTGGGTCTGAACGGTGGGAAGCAAGCGCGGCAGCATAGCCCTGCGTGCCTTGCGTTCGCCCACGGAATGAGAGTGCAGGATAAAGGCAGCCATCAAGGCCAGGACAAGTCCAATCACCGATACTAAAGATATTCTGCTTTTGAGGCGACGGCGCAGGGTTTGAGTTGTTTTCATCGTTCGGATCGTGATTTCAATAGGCTTTCAACGTTGCGGCCACTGTATCGCCAGCAAGCTGTCTGGAGCCTGATACAAACTTTATAATTCCCGGATAAAAGAAACCCACGCAAAGGTGGGTTTTTGGGGGGCAGCTGCCTGTGGGTAAAAGGTTCAGGTGAAGCGGAACGTAGCTCCATAAGCCGATGCCGGTAAACGGTCACAGCCTTCACTGTTCAGGCGCGAGCGCAACGTTCCGCTCTGCGGTGCGGTGCGGTAGAGCCCGCGCTTTTGCAGGGCAGGTATGACCTTTTCGACGAAATCGTCGAGCGATCCGGGGCTGATCAACTGATTCAGCATGTAGCCGCTGGTGCCGGAAATACGCGCATGCTCTTCGATCTTCCCGGCGATCTGTTCAGGCGTACCGACCAGGATAAGGTCGCTTCCTCGCGTCACGTTGGCGAAGCGCTGTTTGACCTCACCGGCCGTCAGCGGTATGCCGCTGCCATCGGGTTTCATGACGTAGGAGGTCATGCCCTCGGTATGGGTGGATAACGGCTCGTTATCGGCATAGCGGCTGATATCGATCCCGGTGTCGCCTGCGTAGCTGACCAGCTGTGCTTGCAGATGATAGTTGCTCTGCAGCGCCTCATATTTCTGTTGAGCTTCGAGGGCAGTTGCCCCGGTGACCACCCGCAGCACGGTCAGGGACTTTACGTCCCGGCGCTGACGTCCGCGCGCCTCGGCCTGAGCCCAGATGTCTTCCAGACCCTGGCGGATGTCCAGCGGATTGGATTTAGCGATGAAGACCAACTCCGCGTGCTTGGCTGCAAATTGCCGACCTCGCTCGGACCAGCCTGCCTGAATCAGCAGCGGTGTACGTTGCGGCGACGGGGCGCTGAGATGCGGCCCGGCCACCCGGTAATGCTCGCCTGCATGAGCGATGGGGCGTACGCGCGCACCGTTGGCGTAGGTCAGCCCCGGTTTGTCCGCCAACACGGCATCATCTGCCCAACTGCCCTCCCACAGCTTGTAGGCAACATCGAGAAATTCCTCGGCACGCTCATAGCGGTCGTCGTGCCGGATCATCTGTTCCAGCCCGAAATTGCGTGCTGCACTGGAGAGGTACGAAGTCACGATGTTCCAGCCAATGCGGCCATTGGACAGGTGGTCCAGCGTGCTGAAACGCCTGGCGTGGCTGAAGGGGTGTTCATACGTCGTGGTGACGGTTACCCCAAACGCGAGCCTTTCGGTGAGCGCCACCAATGCGGGGATGATGGTTAGCGGATCGTTGGCGGGGGCTTCGACGGCCCATTTGAGGGCCATGGCTTCGGAGCCACCGTAGACGTCATAAAAGCCCAGAACGTCGCCGAAAAACATGATATCGAGGTTGGCTTCTTCGGCCGTTCGGGCAAGGTTCGACCAGTAACGCAGGGTGTTGATGCCCAGACGCTCGTCTGCCGGGTGCGTCCATAAACTCGGCGCGCCTCCGCAGCCGACGCTGGCTTGCTCGTAAAGCCCGAACAACAGCGGTTGAGGATCAGACATGGGGTTTCCTTGAGGTAATGGCCGATCAGGTCGGCGCCGTAGCGTCCCCGGCCTGTGCGGTTGCTAGCGTTGATTAACGTAGGCCTTGCCGTACACCCGCTCCAGCCGCGCCTGAATCAATTCAAGCCCCAGCGACAGCAGCCAGTAAATGAGTGCGGCCGTGGTCAGCATTTCGATGTAGCGGTAGGACGAACGCCCGTAGGACTGAGCCAGAAACATCACTTCCCATACCCCCATGACCGAGACCAGCGAAGAGTCCTTGAGCATGGAAATGAACTGGCTGGAAGTGGGAGGAATGATCGTGCGCATGGCCTGGGGCACGATCACTTGCCAGAACGTCACTGAAGGGCGCATGCCCAGCGCGGCGGCAGCGTCACGCTGGCCCTGTGCAACGCCGATGATTCCTGCCCGGAAAATCTCGCTCAGGTAGGCGCCGTAGTTCAGTGAAAGCGCGATGATCCCGGCACTGACAGCCCCCGGAACGATGCCGATCTGCGGCAGACCCAGATAGATCATCAGGATCTGGATCAACAGCGGCGTGCCCCGAAAGAACGAGGTGTAGAACGTCGCCACGCCCACCGCAACGGCACTGCTCGACAGCCTGGCCAGAGCGGTCGCAAAACCCAGTGCCATCGAACAGAAGATCGAACAGACACACAGGAACAGCGTCAGCGCAGCGCCCTGAAGAAAACCGTTGGGCGACAGGCGCAGCCCGATCAGGTACTGCCATTTATCCGCGACGATGGCGAGTTTGAGGTCCAGGCTCAGGAACAGCGCAACGAACAGCCCAAGCATTGCGGCCCAGGTCAGCCACAGCCTCACTCGAAACGAAAGCACATGTCGTTTGACTGCTGGAGCACGTACGGGCTGAGATGGTGGAGGCAGGAAAGAGGTCATTGGGTGATGTCTGAGCCAATCCATTTCTCGGAAATTTTCGTCAGCGTGCCGTCTTTCTTGAGTTCGGCCAGCACCTGAGCGAGTTTGGCATCCCACTCGGGATCGCCTTTTTCCGTCGCCACCACATTGGGCTCGGCGTAAAGCACGTTTCCGGTGATCTTGAAGCGGGGGTCGTGGGTGATTCGCTCCTTGGCCACCACCAGATTGGTCAGCACGGCATCCAGACGTTTGCCGCTCCCCAGCGCCAGGTCCTGGAACGTCACGTCGTCGGTCTCGTAGGGCACGGCCTGGGCCTGATCGAACGGGTAATCGATGTGGGTGTTTTCGGCGCCTTCTATGACCAGATCCTTGTTCACATAAGCTTCATAGGTGGAAGCGCTGCCGACACCGATCTTCTTGCCGGAAAAGTCCGCCGCGCTTTTGATGGCGCTGTCTTTGGCATTGACCACGATCACGGCGGGGGAGGCGTAATACTCGGCCGGAAAGTTGAACACCTGCCCCCGGGCGGCGCTAGGGGTCATGGAACAGATGCAGACGTCATAGCGGCCTTGCCAGTGTCCGGCAGCGGTCACCTCCCATGAAGGCGTTTCCAGCTTAAGCTCGACCCCCAGTTTGCTCGCGACGGCGTTGGCGACATCCACATCAAAGCCATCAAGCTGATTCTGATCATTGAGGAAAGAGAAGGGCGGGTAACTTTCCATCAATACATTGACCAACTGGTGCTTCTGATTGATTCGATCCAGGGTTGCGCCTGCAAATACACTGGCGCTTGCAAGAGTCAGAATGAGACTTAAGGAAAGGAATGTTGGGAATTTCATGGCGCCACCTGAACAGAGTCAAGCGGGCGAGTTTATATATTGTCAGGAAACATATAAGGCGATTTTCTATTGTTTTTTGGAATAAGCATGCATGCTCAAGTTATATGATTATTCAGAGTGTTTCTGCAGCAACAGCGCTTGAACAGTTAGGCCCATTATGCAGCAGTTGTTTATTCAAACTTCATGCGCTAAGTGATAACGGCTCAATACCCGGCTGCACTTACTCTGCCTGATACGCAACGTTGAATTTCGCCTCAGGGTGTGCCGCCTGATAAGCCTTCATGGTCATGCGTAAGCGGTGTGCCGATTCACTGTCCGTCGCGTAGAACGCCACTGTGTCGAGCGCTGCGGCGATTTTCGGCACGGTCAATTGCAGGTCGGCCACCTTGATCCAGTTTGTAGGGTGCTGTGTGAACCAGTCGTCGTAGACGAAGGCGTAATGCACATTCTTCTTGTCCATCAAGGTCTGAATCCATTCGGGACCGCTCTGGGACTTGCGCAGTTTCAGCGCTTCAAGGCTGCCCAGGCCCCAAAGATCCAGCACATAACGCTGACTGTTGAGCGCCACGAGTCCCAGGTCGTTGACCGCCACCGGCTGGTCCAATTCGCTGGCGATCATCGCCAGCGCGTATTGCTGGTTATGGATGGCCCGAGCCGCGAGCGGCGTGCTGAATGTGGCGTACACCAGGGGCGCGAACGCCAGCGGCAACAGCCCGAATATCAAGGCGACCGAACCTGGCTTGAGGCTGGTCAGTGCCCAGTGCAGAAAAAACACCCCGAGGAAGCTCAGCCAATAAATTTCATAGCGTCCGTACCAGCCGTATTTGCCCAGCAACACGTGCAGCGCCGTTACGCTGACGAGCAGCATCACCAGCGCCCGGCGCTGGATAAAAAATCCACACATCACCAGCATCAGCACAATGACCCAGCCGTACTTCTCGAACTGGCTGATGGCATTGAGCACGATGGATTTGATGCCGGACGTATCGGATTTAGCGATCACCGATGACGGCAGCCAACCCATGCCGATATGGTCCAGAAACAGTGAAAAGCCGGTGACCAGCAAGACGATGACCGCACCGCACACCTGAGCGCGAATAGCATCACCTTTGATCAGCAGGTAAAGCAGCACGGGCATCGATATCGCCAGCCCCTCGTAACGAACCAGCGGCAGCAATACGATTGCGCCATAGACCAGTGAAGTGACGGGGTAACCGCGGAATTCCTTGTCCACCACGGCCTTGGCGATAGCGATGGTAAGGAACACCTGCAGGCAATGTTCCATGCCGTTGAAGATAAGGCCGTAGAAATTGGTCGCCAGTAGCCAGCCAACCAATATCAATATTTTTGGCCAGACGCTGACGCCCTGAAGCATCTGTAGCAGCAGGCGGAACGTGAAGAAGGAGAAGATCAGGTTCAGGACCAGCGGCACCTTGTACATCGCCGTGCCAAGGAAGCCGAATGGCGCCAGGATAAACGGCCAGAGGATGCTCGATGAAGGGGCTGAGAACTCTGTAGGGTTAATGCCGTAATGACCGTTGAATATCTGTCGTGCCAGCGTCAGATGGATATAAGGGTCATCCAGGGTGTAGAAAAACTCTCCGCCGTTGAGGGCCGCCACCGACAGCATCAATACCAGCAGCGGAGCGAAAAACAGTACGCAGGTAATGCCTCGGTCCGACAGCCATGTCTGTGCGGGAAGCGAGGTGAGGGTAGTTGAATCCATAGCGATGGCACCTGGGTGCGTCCATGACGGACGCACTATAAGCACAGGCATGTCTGAACCGATCATCGCAAATGCTGATGCCCCGCTCTGAAGGCGCTGGCGAGGCGGCGCCATAAATCCAGCAGCAGGGTCAGGTGAGGCGGTGGCTCATTGTATTTGGCATGATTCACGCCACCTTGTGCCCGGAGTCGACCTCTCGAAGATGACCCTTGGCAGTCTTGCCTGCCTGCTGCACCGCCCATTTCATGAATTCGACAATTGCCCACTCTTCGCGCCGCTCCCTGGCGCAGTACACGAAGTAATCGAATTTCAGCTCGCAGGTGCTGTTGGTCACTTGCACCAGGCGCTTGGAACGCAGGGCCTCGCAGGCAAAAACATTATTGACCAGGGCAATACCCTGACCGGCGCAGGCTGCACTTATCAACAGGGATTCATCGCCGTAGCTGGCCCCCTGAATCATCTTGCGGTTACCCATACCGAAAGCATTCATCCACACCTTCCAGTAATTGCGTTCGGTGTCCTGCAGCAGTGGATAAGTCAGGCAGTCCTGTGGGCTTTCAATGCTGCGCTGCTTGGCGAGCAGGTTGGGGCTGCACACCGGGATCAGATAGGAGGACCACAAGCGGGCTGCATGGTTGTCAGGACTGGCGGCCATCTCTCGCTGGATCGAGATATCCACATGACCATGCTTGAGGTCGGACAGGCCATTGCAGATCTGGATCGATATTTCAATGGTCGGGCAGCGTTCCTTAAAGTCTCCCAGCGCCGGAATCAGCCAGGAGCTGGCGATGGTGGACGTGGTGCTGATGACCAGCCGGGTCTGCCGAGGCTGTTTGAGCGCTGCGCCGGACCAGGCTTTTTCGATGACATCGAAAGTACCGGACAGCTCATCGAACAGGACGCGGCCGCTGGCGGTCAGCTGGATCCCCTTGGCGTCGCGCTCGAACAGGCGCTTGCCAGTCTGATCCTCCAGCCCTTTGATCTGCTGGCTGATCGCTGCGGGCGACACACACAGGTGATCTGCGGCGCGCTTCATACTGCCGACCTTGCACACCTCGACGAAGGTGCGAAGGGCAATCAACGGGATCGCTCTGCTCATGGTGCATACTCCGCCCAGATGCCACGGCCAGCGGGCTCAAGGGTGAATGCGTCTGTAGGTATGGCCATCTCGGTGCTTCCAAAAGCCTGTTTTGTGCCACGCCCGTTAAGCCGCTTGGCAAAAGCCGGGTACAGCCGGGCCCGGTCCGGTAATCGCTACCGGACGCTGAAGTCGTGAAGTCAGCTGTGGATATCGGGGGCGAATCAGTGGGTCGCAGCAGGGTCGTGCTTCTGCGGCGCAGCTTTGGGTGCGCTTTTGCTCAGTACAAACCACACCGCCAGGCAGATCAGGCCGCCGCCGTATAGATGGCCGACTGACAGATGCTCATCGAGAAACATCACGCCCCACAGCACGCCGAATGGCGGGATCAGAAAGGTCACCGTCAACGAACGAACCGGGCCGATATCAGCGATCAGGCGGAAATACAGGATGTAGGCGCAAGCGGTGCAGACAAAGCCTAACGCCGCCAGCGATAACCAGACACCGGCATTGCCCCAACTGGCGGGTGGACTGACTGCCGCCGACACCCCGAAGAAGGGCATGAGGAACAACGTGGCACCCATCTGGCTGCCGAATGCGACAAGCTTGGCATCAAGCCCGCCATTGTCGGCGATCCACTGACGGGTGAGAAACCCTGCTGCGCCGTAGCAACTGGTCGCGACCAGACAGGCCAGGGCACCCATCACCACTGTGCTGGTGAAGGTCACCGGGCCCGTGGCGGTCAGCAATGTTATCCCCAGCAGCCCGATCAAAACGCCTGCAGCTTTTTTCCGCGTCAGCGAGTCGTTGAAAAACATCGAGCCAATCAACACACCCATCAACGGCGTTGTAGCGTTGAGAATGGCGGAATACCCGGCAGGTAACATCAAGGCCGCCATGCTGTACATGAGAAAAGGTATGCCGGAGTTGATGACCCCCAATATCAGGGTGGCTTTGAATTTGCCTTGAAAGTCGTGATGGGTTTTAAGAATGGCCAATATCACTAACAAACCGATGGCTCCCAAAAGTACGCGGAAGAATGCGGTCGGCAGTGCACCTAATACTGGAGCCGCTATGCGCATGAATAGAAAACTTGCACCCCATATCGCGGCGAGCAGAAGTAATCGAACATAGTCAGATGGGCGCATGGCACTTCCTTATTCCAGATCCAGTGCTTTTAATGGATCGACTCTGAACATCTCGATTGACGCTCGTCGAGCCGCGGTGTGATGATTTGAGCAGTCTCTAAAGCCTTGCTCAAGCGAGCTTTTCTAACGCACATTAGATTTTCTTAACTGAGGAACGGCATGAAATTCCCGCCCCTGTACGCCTTGTTGTGTTTTGAAGCGACAGGGCGCCACGCCAGCATGAAAAGCGCGGCGGGCGAGCTGTTCGTTACACCGGCAGCGATCAGCCAGCAGATCGCCAAGCTGGAAAAGGCGGTCGGGGTCACGCTGTTCATTCGCAATACCAAGCGTCTGGAGCTGACACCTGAAGGCAAGATTTACCTGCGCGCCATCCGCCCTGCGCTGGGCCAGATTTCCGATGCCACCCAGCGCCTGATGAGCGACAACGGCCCCAATACCATCACAGTCAGTTGCACCAGTGGCTTTGCGATGCAGTGGTTGTTGCCGCGCTTGCCGGACTTCCAAGCGATCTGTCCGGGCATCGAAGTGCTGATCAGCACCACCAACCGACTGGTGGACCTGTTGGGCGATGGCGTGGACTTCGCCGTCCGTCATGGACTGGGCCGCTATCCAGGTCTGGAAGTCGAGATGCTCATCAACGACCGCCTGCAGCCGGTGTGCGTGCCGAGCCTGCTACCGGATTCGCGCTACCTGTCCTCGCCGATCGATCTCAAGAACTACAACCTGTTGCACGACGAACACCGCGAAGACTGGGCGTTGTGGCTCAGGGCCGTGGGTATCGAAGACGCCGAGGCCGCTGTGCACCGGGGCTCGGTGTTCGTAGATTCCAACGGCGTGATTGAAGCAGCGTTGGCGGGTAGGGGCATCGCGCTGGTGCGGCGTTCGCTGATTCGCGAAGAACTTGCCTGCGGGCGTTTGGTCGTGCCGTTCCGCGCCACCATCGATACGCCCATTGCGTATTACCTGGTGTATGACGAAACGGCCATATTGCCCAAATCCAGCCGCCAGTTCCGCGACTGGCTGGTAGCACAGGCGGTCTCGAGCCAGCGGGAGTTCACCACGCGCTAGTTCGGCTTAACAAGCGCTGCTCCTACAGGGAAGCGACGAAACTGCATTTTTTCAATCAGTCACTGCACTTTCTGTAAGAGCGAATTCATTCGCGAAAAAGGGTGCAGGCGACACAGACGTATCGATGGTCCTAGCCCTTTGCAATCACTTCGCTTCAGCAGACCCGGCCTGCATACGGATACAACGTCATCCTCAAAACTGCCCATCTGTATGCTTTAACGGCATCTAAACCATGACAGTTAAGTCCTGCTTCAGTGTTAAATGAGCCAACTAATTAGCGGTAAAGCGCACTTAAATTTCTGATAAATATGGCGATTAAGCTAACTTCAGTTAAGGCAAACTTAACTGGTAATTGCATATTTCTTGTTTGCTCCCTTTGCCGATTTTCTTCAGCTTATCCCTCCACTCAACGGCGTCTACAGGCATTGGCCAGCGTCGGTCATACAACGAGCAGAGATGCTCCGGGCTGAAGGTGAACTTCATGGCAGATTTTCAAATTTTTCGCCCTATGGCGTGGGACAAACTGGTTCATGAGTACGACCTGGACGGGTCCAGGCTTCTGCCCTGGGACGGTTATCCAACGCCCATTGGCGGCGGTTGGTGCGTGGTCCGTCCAGGCACCCAGTCACTGTCCCACACCCAGATCGATCAAGAGTTCTTCATCGGTATCAAAGGCACCGCCAAGTTGGTCGTAGGGGACCAGACGTACCCTTTCGCCATCGGCGACATCGCCGCCATCCCGAAGCACACCGATCATTACGTGCTGAACGACTCCGATGAAGACTTCCATTTCTATGTGGTCTGGTGGGATCGCGACTCAGCCAATCGTTTCCTCGATGAAGACGCTCAGCAAGCGATGGCGCTGAACGAGTTTGCCCTGCAGAAAGCGACGATTCATGACGTGTCCGATCAGAGGGCCTCGTAATGAGCAAGCTTTTGGTCACCATCACGCCTCCCACGCCGAACGGTGATCTGCATATCGGGCACATGGCAGGTCCTTTTCTGGCTGCCGACGTTTACGCTCGCGCGCAACGTCAACGCGGGCACGACTGCACACTGGTGTCGTACTCGGACGACTACCAGTCATACATGCTGCGCCGCGCAATCGAGCTGGATCGGGCGCCGCAGGAACTGGCGCTGGAGAACACCGACAAGATCAATGACACCCTGAAAAAGATGGGCATCGAAGTCGACTTCTGGATGCGCCCTTATCGAAACAAATACTTTAAGCAGGCCGTTGAGGAAACCTACGAATCCGCCGTAAAGGCGGGAGCCATTTACAAGAAAGTCAGCCAGGAGCCCTATTGCGAACACTGCGACAAGTGGGGGTATGAAGCGTTTGGGCGAGGCAATTGCGATTACTGCGGTTCGGATTCCGACGCCAGCCAGTGCGAAGAATGCGCCCACACCCCCAATGCTTCGAAGATGACCGAGTTCCGCTGCAAACTGTGCTCGTCAAAAATGATCTGGCGGCCGGTAGAGCGCGAGTTCCTGGCGCTCTCCAACTTCCGCAACTCTCTTAAAACCACGTTCGAGCATATGCCGCTGCGGCCTTTCATTCGCCGCTTCCTCAACGAGGAATTCGAGATCGGCCCGCTGGACTGGGGAATTACCCGTCCTCATGACGGCGGGCTGGACCTCAAGCCCGACGGCAGTCGGCGCATCCACACCTGGTTCATGGGCCTGTCGGGGTATCTGGGCGCGTTCAACGAATACCTCAACGAGTACAAGCATGCGCCGTGGGAGTACGACGAGTATTGCCGTTCAGGCAAGGGCCGGCTCGTGCATTTCCTCGGTTATGACTGCGCCTTCAGCCACATGATGGTGTACCCGGCGCTGCTGCAAACGATGCACGGCTATCACATGCGCCAGACCTTCTACACCAACCAGTTCCTGACGTTGAACGGCAAGAACCTCTCCACCAGTCGCAACTACGCGATCTGGGCGCGGGATCTGGTGGCCCAAGCCTGCACCGACAGCGCGCGCTTTTACCTTGCGTTGATCGCTCCCGAGCAGGACACCGATGACTTCGACGTAGATAAATTCGCCGCCTGGCGCAAGGAAACCTTCAGCGAGGTGCTGGTCAAGCTGGCGGCTCAGGCCGAGCGCGAGCGGATCCACGGCGACAGCCTGAAGGTCGCCTCGGCGGATGCCGCCGCGATCAAGATCCTCGTCGCTCGCTGGTTCGAGGTGACCTCGGTGGATCACTTCAGCATGAAAGGTCTGGCGGTGCTGCTCTGCGACGTGATCAACGCCGCCCGTGATCGCCAACTGCTCGGCAAGCGAATCCTGCCTTACATGGCGCTGATCGGGGCGATTGGCGCGCCTGTGTTCCCGGATCTGGCCAAGCAGATCCTGCGCTACTGCCGCTTCACTGAAAACGAAGTGTTCCAGCAATTGGTGTACGTCAGCGCCGTTGAGTACGAAATCTGAGCAGGGAGACGCTGATGAAGACGTCATTCGATGTGATCGTGATCGGCGCCGGTGTCATGGGCGCTTCGATCGCCGCTGCGCTGGTCGAAAGCGGTCTGGATGTGGCCCTTATGGAAAAGGGCATTGGCGGCGGCCAGGGTGCGACCCGTGACACCGGTGGCATCGTTCGGGGGCTGGAACTGGACCCGGCGTTGCGTCCGTTGACCCGTCGCGACGCACACCACGGCAGGACAGGCATCGTGCATGCGCTGTTCGAGCGGTCGCTCAAGCAAACCGGTGTTGCCTATATCGCCAGCGCTGAAGTGTGCGGCCTGTATCTGGATGCCGTCGGCATTGAGGGCACGCAGAATGTCGAACTGCACGCCTCGGTGAAAGCGCTGGACAACGGTCGTTTCAGCGCATTTTGCAAGGACGAATGCCTGCTGATCGAGCGCAACGGCGGCACGGTCGATGCCCGCGCCGCCGTTTCGGACCTGTGCCGATACATCAGCGAAAAAGCTATTTTCCTCGATCATCTGGCAGTGGACCGTTGTGTCGAACTCGAAGGCTACGTTCAGGTACACGCGGGCAAATTGCGTCTGGACGCCACGTGGGTCGTCGATGCCAGTGGCGCTGACGGTCCGCTGCCAAGGCCCCACGGCGCTGTGCACGCACGCACCATCCCATTCACCCGGATGGGCTGCGATCACGCGCCAAGCATGCCGATCATCGCTCATTCTCTGAACACTTACCTGCTGCCTCTGGGGCGCAATCTGATGCAGGTAGGAGGACAGCGGCGGCATCACGCCGAGCACGCCTCGCAACTGAACCTGTCGGTGATGGACAACGAGCAGGACGTCATCGAACGCGTCGCCAGGCTCGGTTTCGGCCCACAACACAGTCTGGCGGTTGTCACCCAGGTCGCCTGGGATGCCTATACCGATGATGGCCGGCCCCTGATCGGTCGCTCCAGTTCCGGTAGCCATGTCTATCTGGCGACGGGGTTCTGTGGCATCGGCTTCAAGATGGCCCCCAGCGTCGCAGAATTGCTGGCGTTCGAATTGAGCGGGCTGATGGCCGGGGTGCAATTGGACGCCGATCATCGCTCCATCATGAAACCGTTCTGCCCTTCGCGGTTTACCGAGGTCGCGTTGTCATGATGCGCCTGGGTATCTGCGCGGCGCTGGACGTGGGCACCACCTTGCACGCCCGCAGTTTCCTGCGTGGCGTTTATCTCTCCAGTCACCTGTTCAGCAATGTCCGGCGTGCGCAACATCTTTACTTCGACGACGGCGCCAGTGCCGAAGGGGGGCGCGCGGCTGCCGAGCGATTCATCGAGGCTGGAGTAGATGCTGTTATCGGTCACTTCGCTTCCGGATCTGCCGCGACCGTCGTCGCAAGTTATGCACAGGCCGGTATCCCGTTGATCCTTCCAGCCTCTACCTGTGCGGCGCTTACAAAAGAGGGCAGCACCACCTTCAGGATTTGTGCCTCGGATCGCCTTCTCGCCAAGCGTCTGCTGGCTTTTGCTGAAGACGAGGGCTTGCTCAGGTTGGCAATGTTTACTGACTCCAGTCTGCATGGGCAACAGCAACTACAGGAGATAAAGCAAGCAGCGGGTGCCCCCAATAAGTTATCCACAGTTCGTATCGTGAGCGACGCGACCCATGCCGACGCACTGGTGTTCTGTGGACGCCTGAAGGCCAGCCACGACTTCCTTGTGGAAAACCGTGCTGCCGGTTGTGGATTACCGATTTTCTTTACCGATGATGCAGCGTCCCCCGCGCTGGTTGGGGGTGTGGAAAACATCGGCACTGTGTACGTCATAAGCTTCCCGGTTGCCAGCGACCTGCCAGAAGCGCAGTCAGTGGACCTCGCCTATCAGCGCCTCTACAACGAACCGGCCCCGGTCTATGCCATCGAGACGCTGGCCGCGTTCTCGCTGGTTGACCTCGCTGCTCGCCAGCATCGCGGCCTGCTCGATGCACTGCGTTTCAATGAGTTTTCCACATCCGCGGGGCCCATCCGTTTCAGTAACGGGGAAAACGATCACGCCCGGGTTTCGCTTTGGGTCTACGCCGACAAGCGCGCCCATGAAAGACGGCTGCTGTGTTAATCGGGCCGCTCAGGGCTCGCCAGGTCTTTGAATTTTTCAGGAAGAAGCGCCATGAATCAGTTTGAGAACGAGGGTGTGCGGCAGGAGCTGGATGTTATATCGGTGGGCTTCGGTCCCGCCGGCATCGCGCTGGCCTGCGCGCTGGAAGACGAAGCGGAAGAAAACGGCAAAAAGCCGTTTCAGCGCGCGCGTTTTTTCGAGAAGGGACGCGATTCGAATTGGCACGGCGCGTTTCTGCTGGCCGGCACCGACATCAACCATCACGTATTTCGTGACCTGGTGACGCCGCGTAATCCACGCAGCCGTTTCTCCTTTGCCATGTACCTGAAGGAGAAAGGGCGGCTGTATAAATTCGGCCTGCTGGGCCGTCCGGCAAGTCGTGTGGAATGGTCCGATTACATTGATTGGGCCGCAGCGCAATTGAAGGACTACGTGGCCTACGACGAAGGCGTGCTGGACATACTGCCTGTGGCAGAAAAAGGCATTCTGCGCGCTGTGGATGTGATGACCGCCAAAGGGACTTATCGCACCCAACGGTTGGTGCTTTCCCACGGCAGCCTGCCAAAAATTCCTGAGGTATTCGGACCGCATCTAGGCGGCCGGGTGTTTCACACGTCGCAGTACCTGAAAAATATCCACTTGGGCGGCGGGCCGATTGCGCAACGCTGGCTGGTGCTGGGTTCCGGACAAAGCGCGGGCGAAGCGGTGGCGCATCTTCTTGGCGCGGCCCCGACCACGCAGGTGCATTCGGTCCATCGAGGTGTGGGTTTCAGGGTTGGCCAGTTGGGGCAGTTTCCCAACATGGCGTTCCTCCCGGAACACGTCGATTACTTTCATCAGTTGGAGCCTGCCCGTCGCAGTAAGGTGTTCGACGAAATTCGCTCGACCAACTATGCAGGCGTCGACGCTGATGAAAGTCAGGCGTTGTACTCCTTCATGTACGAGGGCGAGGTGTGCGGGCATCAGCGCCTGAACCTGCACGCCTGGTCCAATGTGGTTTGTGTGGAGAAGGTCGGCGGTGCCTATTCGGTGGTGCTGCGTGACAGCAACACCGGGCTTGAAACCACGCTGTATGTCGATGGCATCGTGCTTGGCACCGGTTACGAGCAACTGGCGGTGCCGCCATTGCTGACCTTGCTGCAACCCTGGCTGTTGCGCGATGAAGACGGCAGCTTGTCGGTGGATCGGCATTACCGCGTCGACCTGCAAAACAGTGAAGGGCTGCAGATCCTCGCCAATGGCACTTCGGAGAAGACCCACGGCATCAGCGATGCGCAGTCTTTTTCCATGGTCGCGTTACGCGCCCAGCGATTAATGGATGCGCTCCTGGCCACGCAACCCCGGCAATTGGCGCCCGTGGTCGCTCACCCCCGGAAAAACCTGCGTGCACACGCCCAGGCACGGCCATGAACGTCATCTCTCATATCGTCGGCGACTCGAATTTCGTCCGGCTCAAAGGCCTGGGTTTCGAGAACCTTCATCTCAAACTCGAATCTTGCAATCCGGCGGGTTCGATCAAGATGAAAACGGCGATCGGCTTGATTGATTCGTACGCTGAGCGCCGACTTATCCACAGAGATACCGTACTCATCGAATCGTCTTCAGGAAATTTGGGGGTTGCGCTGGCCATGATCTGTGCCGAGCGAGGTTACAGGTTTTGCTGCGTGGTCGATCCGAACACCAACCTGCACAACATCAAGATGATGGAAGCGTTCGGCGCGCAGATCGTGATCGTCACAGAACGCGACGACAACGACGGCTATCTGGGTACCCGGATACAGTACATCCGCGAGGCCGTCGCCCGCGACCCGCGGCATCTGTGGCTCAACCAGTACAGCAACCCGGCCAACGCGCGTACCCATGAACATACGACTGCGCGTTCCATTCACATCGCCTTTCCTGCGCTGGACTACCTCGTCGTGGGCGCCGGGACCACCGGAACGCTGATGGGCTGCGTGCAGTATTTTCGCAAGCACTCACCGCGCACCAGGATCGTTGCCGTGGACAGCGCCGGATCGGTGACCTTTGGCCAGGCGCCGGGCAAACGGTTCATTCCAGGTCTCGGTTCCAGCCAGATGCCACCGATCTTTCGCGCCAACCACCTGTACAGGCAGCAAGTGGTGGATGAGCGCGCAACGGTCGCCATGTGCCGCTGGCTGGCCAAGTCCAACGGTGTGCTGGCAGGCGGCTCGACCGGCACCGTGGTCGCCGGCCTGGCCGCGCCATCGCTGGGGATTGCCAAGGATGCCGTGGTGGTGGCGATCTCCCCGGATGCAGGAGAGCGGTATCTGGACACCCTCTACAACGACGAGTGGGTGATGCAGAAATTCGGTCGCGCCGAACTGGCTGCACTGACATCGCAGCCCATCAGTCGTTACCTCAAAAGCCATGTGCACACTTTCGAAGGGGAAGCACTGAATGTCTGAATTCCACGTCGTCCCTGGAGCGGTGATCCAGGACATCCTTGCCAGCCAGTCGCATACCATGGTCGCGCGTGTCGAGCAGGTCTATCTGCAACATCACGATGGTCAGACCCTCAATCCGGACAGCTACTTTCTGCGTTTTCCAAAGCAGCCAGCCAATCGCATCATTGCGCTGCCTGCGTCGCTGGAAGGCAAGGACACAGTGGCCGGGATCAAGTGGATTTCAAGTTTTCCCGGCAACGTTGCGCAGCATAAACCCCGGGCCTCGGCGGTTGTCATTCTCAATGATCGCGAAACGGGGTATCCCTACGCCTGCCTGGAAGGCGCGCAGATCAGCGCTGTCAGAACGGCGGCTTCTGCGGTATCGGGCGCTTACTGGCTGAATGGTCAGTCGCATAAATCCGGTTCTGTAGGGTTTGTCGGCGCAGGCGTCATCGCGCGTAATATCGCTCGCATGCTGGCAGTGGAAGGCTGGGAGATCGGCCAGGCTGTCGTGCATGACTTCGACGATGCATCGGCCCGCGCATTGAAGGGCTATGTCGAACAGGTCGACTTATGCACAGCGTGCACCGGTACGCTGGAGCAGGCGCTGGCGGCTGACCTTGTGGTCTTCGCCACAACTGCTGCAGAGCCCTACGTGAAGCCGCCCATGAGCTTGCGTGCAGGTCAGGTGGTTCTGAATATTTCGCTACGGGATATCGCCCCGCAGTTGCTGCTTGAGGCCAACAACCTGTGCGACGACGTCGAGCATTGCATGAAGGCCAACACATCCCCGCACCTGGCCGAACAGCTCTCCGGTAATCGGGCATTTATGAATGGCACCCTGGCAGGGCTGATTCGGGGAGAGGTCCTGCTGGACCCGGATAAGCCTTCGATTTTCTCTCCGTTCGGCCTCGGCGTGCTGGACCTGGCGCTGAGCAAATTCATCGTCGATACCGCGCTGGCTGAGTCCCGGGCAATCACCATCGATTCGTTCTTCGGGGAAACTTCGAGATGGAACTGAGCCCTGCGTCGTGCGTGGACAGATTTTCATCGCATATGCGTTCTGCCGAACAGGCTGAACCGCAGACCACAATCAGGATCGGCATCCTGGGCTGTGGTTCCCGTGGCCTGACAGTGCTGGAACGTCTGTGCGCACTGGCGGCCACGAGCGAGCGTCGCGTGGACATCAGCGTGTTTGATCCGCATCGGCCGGGCCCTGGTCTGCATTCGGTGGAGCAACCGGCGTACCTGATGCTCAATACGGTCGCATCGCAGATTTCCATGTTCCCCGATCAAGCTGCGCTCGGCGGATATACAGGGCGGCATGGACCTGACTTTTACCAATGGTGCCTGCGCTTCAAATCTGCAGATCGAGTGGTGCAGCCCAATGAGTTTCTGCCCAGAGCCTGGCTTGGCGAATACCTCGCCTGGACTTACGAGGAGGTGATTCGCACGCTGCCTGAGCAGGTTCGGGTGACACATCACGCAAGGCTTGTGGATAACGTAGAGCACATGGACTTGGGCGGATTTATATTGTCCACAGGTGCCCAAAAGCATCAAGTGGATTGGTTGCTGGTTACCGTTGGTCATGCCGAAACAGGCGTGGCGAACGATAAAACTGAAGGGACCACTCAGCGTTATAACGCTTATCCACAACCCCATTGCTTGAGCGGAATTTCATCCACAGCTCATGTTGGGATAGAGGGGCTGGGGCTTTCGGCAATGGATGTGGTGGCGGGTCTGACGGTCGGTCGAGGCGGACGTTTCGTCGAGGGGCCTGAAGGACTGTGTTATCGGGCCTGTGGTCAGGAGCCGCAGTTGTATATGTATTCACGAAGCGGTTCGCCGTATCGCGCCCGGCCTGATATCGCACCCCATCGCATCGGTGCTTCGCCGCTGATCTTCACGCTCTCAGCCGTCGCCGATCTTCGCACTCAGCATCCAGAGGGTCTTGATTTCGAGATGCAGGTGCTGCCCTTGCTGAAGGCTGAAATGTACGCCGAATATTTCGCAGTGATTGCCATGTTGCAGGGCGAATCATCGCTTCGGATCAAGTCCGAGGTGGCGACCGCTTACTGGTTGGGTGAAATAGACGACAAAACGCGTGAGCTTGCTCAACGGTTTGCCGTGCCGATGCTGAGCGAGAACGTGTTCAACCCGCGTCATTTGCAGGCCCCTGTGGATAATTATCCTCAGTGGGTGCGCTCATTTATTCAAGACGATCTGAACGAGAGCCTTCGAGGTCTCGATCATAGTCCGGTGAAGGCGGCGGTTGAAGTGTGGAGAAGTTGTCGTGAACAACTGAGAAGGGCTGTGGATAACCAAGGATTGAAGCCGGAGTCGCATCAGACTTTCTTTAACGAATACGCCCCGTTGGTCAATCGAATGGTTGCCGGACCGCAGAAGGAGCGTCATCAGGAACTGCTCGCGCTGGCGGACGCAGGCATTGTGCATTGGGTGCACGGTTCGAACGTTATGCACAGCGCTGACTGCAAAGCCGTGGCTGTTATGACAGAGGAGGGCGAGGTGGTCCCGCTCAATGCATGGGTGTGTGCCCATGGCGGTAACAGCAATGCTGCACCGCCAGAAATCATTCGGCAGCTACTCGGAAATGGAATTATCCACAACCTTGGTGAAAGAGGTGCAGGCGTGTACATAGACAGTCATGGCAAGGCTCTGCCCAATCTGTGGGTAACCGGACCCATTGTGGAGGGCGCCACTTACTACAATCACTACGTTCCTGCCTCCGGCAGTTACTCACGCGCATTTGCCGACGCCGACCGGATCGCTCGGGAGATGTTGGGCATGACTGTCTCGGCGTGAAGTTATCCCCAAGTTGGATTTTCTTGCTGTCATTAGCAGCGGCTCCGCTGCAAATCGGTGCCCATGAAAAAGCCCGCACTGACGTGGGTCAGGCGGGCTCTTTGTGGCATCAACCTTATGCTCCGGGGCTTAAACGGATGATTTTGGGAAATTCAGTCAGGTTGATGGGGGCTGTGCACGGGTCGCCGGAGCACTGCCAGCGCTGCTCACTGTCCACCATTCCTTTTTCAGGTGTCTGGGTGTCCAGCACGCGCAGAGCCGCATTTTCCATGGCACGGCTGCTGATCTGCTCTGCCCTTGGGCGCTCTGAGGCCCATGCGACCATGATGTGCTCATAGCCGTTGCTGAATGCCAGCTTGTAGACCCCGTCGGCCTGCAGGCTGCCGAGCGGATCGTAGTCGAAACCCCGTAGATAAGGGCTGATCGCCTTGAGTACCAGGTAAGCAGGTTTGGGCGAGAGATCCACGTTGAGCAGACCGAAATGGTGTTCCTGCTCGTCGGGTTGTGTACCGTCGTCGATCAGGTCATACCACCACATGCCTTTGATATTGGGCACTGTGCGGGCAAGAAAATAGGCCCGGGCGAGGTACGCGGCCTGACGCGAATTATCAATGCCGCAAGCGCCTTCATGGCTCGGCCAGCTCATTTCGGTCAGATACAGCGGAACCGGTCGGCCGCCCTGGCTGAACCGGTTGTCCAGCTCACGCATCCAGTTGATCCAGCTTTCCGGTGTGTTGCGACCGCGCCCTTCGCAATGCACGTAGGGGTGCAGCGAGATGCCGTCTGCGTATTGGAGCACCCCGGCGGCGAGAATGCGGTCAACGAAACCGCCCTTGATGCCCGCTGAGGTCACAGCCCCGGCAAGAACCTTGGCCTGTGGACTGTTTTTGCGAATGATCGACGCAGCGTCCCTCACCAAGGCCACGTAATCATTGCTCAGACGCGTATCGGTCGCACTTTCGATGTCCCATTCGTTCCAGACCTCGTAATACTTCACCGGGTTGCCCGTTTGCCGGGTGAGGTAGTCGACGTACTTGAGGTAGGGAATCTTCACTTCCGGTTTACGCGGCTTGGCGTTCCCGGTGAAGGAGGTGCCGTAACCGAGAATGACCATTGGTGTCTGATGCAGCGCAGTGGCTGTTGTCAGCCAGGCGCGCCATTGCGGGATGATGCGCGATTGGCCGGGCTCGGGCTCCACCGTGGACCAGAATGCATCGTCGCGTACCGAAGTGATTCCGGCATCGTTGGCCAGCGCCAAACTGCGCTGTAACGGCTGATCGGGATTGTTCATCGAGTGAGTAGCCACTCCAACGATGAAAGGCTCTGCTGCCGCCATGCCGGCAACCATCACACAAGGCAGCAACAGCAGGCCTTTGCGGGCAATTCTCAAGAAGTTCATGCTCAGCTCAACCCTGGAAGGCCCGCCCAGGAACTCGCCTCAGCCGGCTTTGGGGCAACCACCCTCACGCGTGACCTTGCCGCCAGAGCATGACCAATGGCCATACCGAGGAAGAGGTTAGCCAGCGTTACCTCCAGTGTGTCTGTGGTCCAACTGACGATGCAGATGCAGAAACCAGTCGCAAGCATCGCGCGGCCATGGCGGCTGACGCTATCGGCGAGGATGAAGAACAGCGGGATGTGCAGCGCATAAAGAAACAGCCCTGCCAACCCGAACGCCGCCCACAGGTAAACCACAGTGCTGTCGGAAACCATGAAGACCTCTGCACCGGAGACAGGGAATGCCGCGACCGAGCTGCCCACCAGACCGAAGCCTGCACCGGTCCAGGCGCGGCCCTGGCTCACCAGTTCTTCAATCACGTTGGGCCATGTATTGATCAGGCGGTCATAAATCGATGACAGCGAACTTCCTGTCGAGATCTTGTTGGGGTCCAGGTCGTAGAGCAGGCCAATGAACGGTAGCGCCATCCCCAGCACCACGGCAACGACGATGGCCCCACGCGTGGTCCAGCGAAAGCGGGTGATCAGCAACAGGCCAATGGCACCGGCAAACGCCAGCACCGGGGCCTTGCTGGTGGTCAGGATGACGCCCGCCAGGCCAACGCTGCAGATGGCGACAGCCAGCATTTTCGAGCGCACCATCGTCATCAGGTACAGGCTGAAAATCGAAATGATGATTGCCAAGGCGCTGGAAATCCGGGCAAATCCTGCGGGCCGGTCGGCGTCTTCGGCGGTCCATGTGGTGTTGGCGCTCAGCTCGGTGCCGCCGATGCTGTAGCTATAGCCTTTCCACGGCAGGTTGCTGTATTTGTCCAGAACGATCCCGGCCAGAGAGGCCATCAGGGCAAAGGCGATGACCCACATGAACAGCCGTTTGTGGCGGGCAATCTGATCGCCGCATGTCAGCCCGAACAGCAGCGGGCTGATCCCATACAACGCAAAAGCGAAGTTACCGGCGCCAGCGCCATTGAGCACGGCCCAAGCGGAAGACAGCAGCAGTACCAGGAAACTCAGCCAGACACTCGGCCCGGCTTTGAAGCTGCGCAACTCCAGCGCGAAAAACAGCAGGCAGGCGATTTTCGGGGCGTACAGCAGTACCGAAACGCCAGCTTTGTCCAGGTAGAAACGCAGGGCGCCCGAGAATGTCTCGACCAGAATCAGGCTGATGGCGACCAGCACAAACACGGCGGATTTATCGAATGACATGAGCGACGGCTTGTTGATGTAGACGGGGGTAGGCGACATGGAAACAGTCCCTCGGGAGCGTCGGAATAGGAACGTGATCGGGATACGAAGCGGCGGCAGAGAGGCGCCATATGCGAGTGCGAGGCAAAGCTACCGCACATCGATGTCAGCAAAAGCCGTCGATGGTGGAGAAGAATGGTGTTGGATGATTAGACGCGCGAGGGCCTTGAGTCCTTCTCAGCGCGGCGTGACAGGGGGATATATCAGCTGGAGACAGGGGGGCTGTCAATCAAATAGTCAAAAATTCGGACAAGATTGGGGGCTTATAAAAATTAGCCTATGCAACATGCTGATTTTTCACATAAAGATAAATTTCATGGTGAGTTAAAACATCAGCGTGTAAGCATGGCGCCACTCAGGATTCGGTACTTTTGCAGCTGGATCTGCTTCATCTGACTTCATACCGGGCAGTGATTTAATTGCAATGCAGGGGCGCATCCGAGGGGGGTACTTCGTCTGTACTGCCCACTCGCGTGTGAATTCTCACAGGGACTAAGCAATGCCATACATCTCTCGATCACGCGCTGCACTTTCTGTTCTGTGGGAGCAAGCAGGCTCGCTCCCACAGGTCGTTAGTGGTTATTGCGCTATGGTGCCGCTACCTCAGGTATAGCGCCGCTTGTCCGGTGCAGGCGGGAAGTACTGATACAGCCAGGTTTCGCTTAATGTACGGTCGCCAGTCTTGATGAACATGCGCATCTCCACCGGATCCACCGAATCGTCGGCCGGGTACCAATCGAACAAGACCCGGAAGCCTTTGATGTCGGGCAGCGGAAGTACATTCACATCCTTCAACTTGCCATGGGAGACGGTGACGACAGGCTCGATACTCGCGCCCTCGGGCAGACGGTCGAGACCGCCGCCGTTAAAATCCACGGCAAAGCGGCGTGCCCAGACGTCCGGGTAATGCTCGCCCGGGGCCCAGCCTTCGATAAAGCCACCCATGCCCGAACGCGTCGCGTGAACCTGCGCCAAAGGTGTGCTCACCGGCGGAAGCGGGCTCCAGTACAGCTTGTAGCCGTAGTTCATCGACATCCCGGCCTTGATCGGCACTTTCGGATTCCAGAACGCGACAATGTTATCCAGCGTCTCGCCGGTGGTTGGCAGTTCCAGCAGATCAATCGATCCTTCGCCCCAAGCGGTGGTGGGCTCGACCCAAAGGCTCGGTCGGCGGTGATACCCGTCAACCGTGTCCTGATAGGTTTTGAACTCGTGATCGGTTTGCACCAGACCGAAACCTTTCGGGTCTTTGTCGGCGAATGCATTGAACTGGATTTTCGCCGGGTTGTTCAGCGGCCTGCAGATCCACTCGCCATTACCGCGCCACATCGCCAAGCGGTCGGAGTCATGGATTTCCGGGTGCAGGGTGTCGCACATGCGACGTTCGTGGGTGCCGCAGCTGAACATACTGGTCATCGTCGCGATGCCCATCTGCTCGATGTCGGCGCGAGCGTTGATGTGAGCATCGATGTCCATCACTACGCGGTCAGCCAGGCAGTCGATGTCGAAGCGATAAGCGCCGGTCGCGCTGGGCGAATCCAACAATGCGTAGACCACGAAGCGGGTCGCGTCCTTGGTCGGTTTCTCGAACCAGAATTTGGTGAAGTCAGGAAATTCTTCAGGGCGATGGGCATAGGTATCGATCGCCAGGCCGCGTGCCGAAAGGCCATATTGCTTATTGCTGTCGATGGCGCGGAAGTAGCTGGCGCCGAGGAAGGAGAGGATGTCGTTGATCGCGATTTCCGGCGCCTTGAACAACTTGAAGCCGGCAAAACCCAGATCACCCTTGAGCTGGCTCTGATCGATGCGGCTGGCTTCATAGTTGAACAGTTCGGGGCGGAAGTGCACTTCGCGCGCCTCTTGGCTGGCCGGGTCTACGCTGTACATGCGCACCGGGGTCTTGAAGCCTGCGCCGACGTGGAAGAAATGCACGTCCAACTGGCCTTTGACGTCGTTCCACAATGAATGGGCTGCGTCGTATTTGATCGCATTGAACTGCTGAGGCGTCATGTTCGCCAAGGTGGCCGGCAGCGTCTGCTTGGTGCTGACGTAGGCTTTACCGGCCATCTGCCTGGCAAGGTCTTGCAGGGTTTTGAAGTCGAAGTGTTCGATGTCGCCATCTGCCGCTGCCGCCAGGGCGCGTGCTGCATAAAGACCCGAGGCTGGCAGCGCGCTATAGGCCGCCAGCGCCATGGAAGCTTTCAGGAGATTCCTGCGATTCATAGGGTGAAGCCTCTGAAGAAATGCTGTGCCTTCCTGCACGAAAATGTGCGCTTTTCCAATCCTTGCCCAACGCAAATTACCAACAAACAGATAACAATCTCGGCGTCTTGTTCGCAAGAAAGGGGAAAAAAATCGTTTTGGCCGCAATCGGACTGATGCCCCCACCTTGTGTGCGGCACCTGAAACAGGCCGCATCCGCTCACCTCGCATCGCGAGCAGCTAAGCTGTCGGCTGGCTGTCTGAAATGAAAAATCGTCGTTCATCCCTGCATGTGTCAGACGAAAATTTCACGAATTCTGTTATATCGTAACGCCCGGTAAATCTGTGTTTCAGGGTATTTCCCATGTGCGGGCAGCCTACAGGCGGACAGGCAGGATGATGACTACAGCGTTCAGCAAGGTATGGAGTGTCGATGCGGGTTGATCTGGATGTTGAAGGTGAAACACCCGCAAGTCTGCCAAGGTTTCAGCATGCGAGCTTGCACGCGCGTCGGCTCCCGCGATTGACCTATGTGCTCGGTGCTATAGGCATGCTCGGCCTTGTGGTCTCGCTGTTCGTTGATCTGTTTTCGCCCAATTCGCTCTGGACGGCGGTGCTGACCAACAGCGCCGCGAGTCTGCTGGTGCTGGCCTCGGCGCTGCAGTCGGCGCAGGTGGTCGCTCTGTGGCGCGCGCAGGTCATTGCACCCGAGGCCAACGTGGTCGCGTTTGACCAAGAGATCGTCGCCCAGGAGCAGGGCTGGTATGACCGACTGCTTTCGCGCATCAGCGGGGCAGGGGCGTCCATGGTCGGCCAGATCGGCATGCCGGTGTTCTGGTTGGCGGGTGGGTCCCTGCTGGCGCTGATCAGTATTTCCATGGTCTGGAATCTGGCCTTGCTCGGCACCAACGTCGGTCTGACTGCCAGCGTGGTGGGCGGTGTGCTGTTGCTGATCGGTTTTGGCCTGCTGGTGCTTGAGCGCCAGTTCAGCAACGAATCCGAGGCGAGCTGGCCCGAAGCCAAACAACTGGCGCACATCGTGCGCATGGTGATTGGTACATTGTTGATCGCCGCATTCTGCTTGTTCTTTTCCTCGACAGAGCGCGTCTGGCCTGCCCGAGTGGCCGTGCTGATCGGCTTGCTGCCGGGGCTGGTGGCTGTCGAGCTGTTAATTCGTGCGCTGTTGTCGATCTTCAGCCCGCGCAACGAACGCCTCGAACCACGTCTGGTCGCCAGCAGTTTCGTTGCCGGGTTGCTGCGTTGGCCACCGCGTCCGCTGACGGCCCTGCAGGACGAATTGCACAATCGTTTTGGCATCGACCTGCGACAGATCTGGGCGTTTACCTACATGCGTCGGGCGTTTCTACCGGTCATGGCGGTGATCGCTGCCCTCGGCTGGGCGCTCAGTGGCGTGCATGAAATCCCGATGCAGGGTCGCGGAATCTATGAACGCTTTGGCAAGCCGTTGGAGGTGATGGGGCCTGGCCTGCACGCCGGGTTGCCTTGGCCGTTCGGTAATGTGTTGCCGGTCGAGAACGGCGTGGTTCATGAGTTGGCCACCAGCGTCTCCGAAGGGGCCAGGGCGGAGCAGGCCCTTGAACCGGCCGAAGGTCCGCCGCCGGCCGTCGCCAATCGGCTGTGGGACGCCACTCACATCAACGACAAGTCGCAGGTGATCGCCAGTGGCTCCGGCGACAACCAGAGCTTTCAGATCGTCAATATGGACGTGCGATTCGTTTACCGCATCGGCCTGGACGATCAGGCAGCCATGGCCGCGACCTACAACAGCGCCGACATTCCAAGCCTGATTCGCAGCACTGCCAGCCGGGTCCTGGTTCACGATTTCGCGTCACGCACTCTTGATGAGTTGCTCGGCGAACAGCGTACGGATTTGGCCGCCGACATTGGCAATGCCGTCGCCCGGGACCTGAAAAAGCTCGACAGCGGCGTAGAAATTCTCGCCACCGTGGTTGAGTCGATTCACCCGCCGGCCGGAGCAGCCAATGCTTATCACGCAGTGCAGGCGTCGCAGATCAGCGCCCAAGCGCTGATCGCGCGCGAGCGCGGTGCGGCAGCCGACCAGGCCAATCTGGCGCAGTTGCACGCCAGCGTCGCTCACGACCAGGCAGCGGCCAATTCCCATGAAACCCTGGCCGCGGCGCACAGCGCAGACCTGCGTTTCAATGCCGAACAACAGGGCTATGCCAAGGCCGGTCAGGCGTTTTTGCTTGAGCAGTACCTGAGCCAACTGACCCTAGGCATGACCCACGCCAAATTGCTGGTGCTGGATCACCGTTTGGGCGGCAGCAGCGCGCCCACCATCGATCTGCGTTCTTTTACCCTCCCGGTCGACCCAGCGGCGTCGCCAAAGTCAGCCGAACAGCCAATGGCTGAATAAGGAGTCGTCACTTGAGTCTGTTTCATAACCACGATCATCACGACCATGCCGGCCACGACCACAGCGGTCATCACCACCACGGCGAAGCGTCAGGCCCGGTGGGCTTCCCGTGGCGACGCGCTGCACTGGCCGCTGTCCTTATCGCGTTCGCAGTGGCTGCGGCAAGCCTGGTGCAGGTGCGCTCCGGTGAGGCGACGGTCATCACCCGTTTCGGCAATCCCGCCCGTGTGTTGCTTGACCCCGGCCTGAGCTGGCGCTGGCCTGCACCGTTCGAAGCGGCCATTGCGGTCGACCTGCGCCTGCGCACCACCTCCAGCGGTTTGCAGGACGTCGGTACCCGCGATGGCCTGCGTATCATCGTTCAGGCCTACGTGGCCTGGCAGGTGCAAGGCGATCCCGACAACGTGAAGCGCTTCATGCGTGCCGTGCAGAACCAGCCGGATGAAGCCGCGCGGCAGATCCGCACCTTCGTCGGATCTGCGCTGGAGACCACGGCAGCCAGTTTCGACCTGTCGAGCCTGATCAACACCGATGCCAATCAGGTGCGCATCGCCGACTTCGAGAACCAGTTGCGCCAGCAGATCGATAAGCAATTGCTGACCACCTACGGCGTACGCGTCTTACAAGTGGGCGTCGAGCGCCTGACGCTGCCCTCGGTGACCCTCAACGCTACGGTCGACCGGATGCGTGCCGAGCGCGAAACCATCGCCACCGAACGCACAGCCATCGGCAAGCGCGAAGCGGCGCAGATTCGTTCCGCAGCCGAACGCGATGCGCGAATCGTCGAGGCGGATGCGACCGTGAAAGCCGCCGACATCGAAGCGCAGTCCCGCGTCGAAGCCGCACTGATCTATGGTCGCGCCTACGCCAGTTCGCCGCAGCTGTACAACCTGCTGCGCTCGCTGGACACCTTGGGCACCGTGGTCGGTCCGACCACAAAGCTGATATTGCGCACTGATGCCGCGCCATTCCGCGTATTGGTGGATGGTCCGCCGCTGCTCGATGGAAAGCAGGACGGCAAGCCAGGAACCCAGCCATGAGCGAGCTGGACTCGACACCGATCGAGCGCCCGGCAGTCAACAGCCCCTGGTTGCAGGCCAGTCGCCTGGCATTCGTCGGCCTGTACGTGGTGACGTTGCTGGCGGCGCTTGGCTGGGCAGTGTCCAACGTGCGGCAGATCGATCCGCAGAACCGCGCCGTGGTGTTCCGTTTCGGCGAGCTTGATCGTGTACAGAACGCCGGTTTGTTGCTGGCCTGGCCGCAGCCGTTCGAGCAAGTGGTGTTGCTGCCTTCTGCGGATCGCGTGATCGAACGTCACGTGGAAACGCTGCTGCGCTCGCCAACTGCGCTCGCGGCTGACAAGGTCACCAGCTTCGCCACCCCGATGAGCGATGCCCTGGCAGGATCGGGCTTTCTCCTCACTGGCGACGCCGGGGTCGTACAGCTGGATGTGACGGCGTACTACAAGGTCACCGACCCACGCGAGTTCGTGTTGCAAGGCGAGCACGTACTGCCGGCGCTGGATCGTCTGGTTAATCGCAGTGCGGTCAGCCTCACGGCGGCGCGGGATCTGGACACCATTCTGGTTGCACGGCCAGAACTCGTCGGTTCCGACAGTCAGTCGGCCGAGCGCCGCGAGCGCCTGCGTGGTGATCTGGTGCAGGGCATCAACCACCGTCTTGAAGAGCTGACAGCCACCGGGGTGGGCATCGGTGTCGAAGTGGTGCGAGTGGACGTGCAGTCCAGTCTGCCCGCCGCTGCGGTCAACGCGTTCAATGCCGTTTTGACAGCCAGCCAGCAAGCTGACCAGGCCGTGGCCAACGCACGCACCGACGCAGAAAAACAGAACCAGACCGCCAATCAGCAGGCCGATCGCACACTGCAGGTTGCCCATGCCCAAGCGTCCGAACGGCTGGCCAAGGCGCAGACCGACACCGCCGCCGTAACCGGGCTGGCGCAGTCGATTCAGAACAAGAGCGACCCCGGCCTGCTGTTGCGGCTCTATCGTGAACGTGTGCCGGGCATTCTCAAGCAGGCCGGGTCTGTGACGACGGTCGATCCCCATGACGATTCACGCCTGATCATTCAGGGAGCCGACAAATGAGTGGCCAAACCACACACAGCCATGCCCATGCTCCGGTGCCCGGCAGCATGCTGACCAGCACTGAACAACGCAGCGCGGCGTGGCAACTGACCTTGGCAATGCTGGCGCTGGGCCTTCTGGCGCTGGGTCTGGTCTGGCGTTTTTTTGCGCCTGAGCAAGTGGGTGTCAGTCAGTTGCTACTGGGGGCGGCGTCTCTTCTGGTGGCGATACCCGTGGTTAGCGCCGGATGGCACAGCCTGCGATACCCGAGTTTGCACGGCATCACCGATCAATTGATCGCGCTGGCGATGCTCGGCGCCTGGGCCACCGGTGATTTGATGACTGCCGCCTTGCTGCCGATCATCATGATCTTCGGCCACGTGCTGGAGGAGCGCAGCGTCATCGGTTCACAGGAAGCGATTCAGGCCCTCGGCAAACTGACTCGCAGCCACGCGCGGCTGATCGCTGCCGATGGCTCGATCCGCGAGGTGGACAACGGTTCGCTGATCGCGGGGGATCGCGTTGAAGTCCGCGCCGGTGACCGGGTCCCCGCCGATGGGCGGGTGGTTTGCGGTCAAGCCAGCCTCGACACTGCGCCGATTACAGGCGAGTCGGTGCCGCTGGAGGCGAGGGCGGGGATGGAAGTGTTTGGGGGTGCGATCAACCTCGACGGCCTGTTGCGCATCGAAGTGACGCGTATCGGTAACGAGTCGACGCTGGGCAAGGTCATCGCCCTGATGCAAAGCGCTGAGCGCTCTAAGCCGCCGATTACCCGCCTGCTAGAACGTTACGCGGGCAGCTACATGGTGCTGGTATTGCTGATCGCGGCGGTCACCTGGTTCATCACCAACAACGCCCAGGCGATGCTCGCGGTGTTGGTCGCTGCCTGTCCCTGTGCGCTTGTATTGTCGGCGCCTGCGACAGCCATTGCCGGGATCGCCGTGGCCGCACGCCACGGTATCCTGATTCGCAGTTCGGCGTTCCTTGAAGAACTGGCAGACCTGACCTCGCTAGTGGTCGACAAGACCGGCACCCTCACCTACGGCAGCCTGCGTTTGCAATCGGTGCAGAGCGAGGCCGCTGCGGGCGATGACGTGCTCGCGCTGGCCGCAAGCCTCGGTTCGGCCAGCAGTCACCCGGTTAGCCGCGCGCTGGCCGGGCTGGTGGAGAAGGATCATCTGCTGGCACTCGAAGACATTCGCGAGCGTCAGGGCCTGGGTGTCGTCGCGCAGACGGCACGTGGCGAAGCCGCGTTGGGTCGGCCAGAGCTGTTCACGCAACTGGGCATCAAGACTTCGCCTGTGCCCAACCATGACGGCCCGATTGCCGGGCTGGCGGTCGATGGCGTGTTCCTGGCGTGGTTGTTACTGGCGGACACCCTCAAGCCGGAAGCCCGTCAGGCACTTGGCGAGCTGCGCGAGTTGGGCATGGGCCGCCAATTGCTGCTGACCGGTGACCGTCAGAGTGTGGCGGACACTCTCGGGCATGAGGTCGGCATCAGCGATATCCATGCGCAGGCGTTGCCTGAAGACAAACTCGATCGGGTGATGGGCGAGATCAAAAAAGGCTTCCGGCCGATGGTCGTAGGCGACGGCATCAACGATTCGCTGGCGCTGAAAGCCGGGGTCGTTGGTGTTGCAATGGGAGCGGGCGGGGCGGACATCGCGTTGGCCTCTGCCGATATCGTATTGATCGGCAGTGACCTGCGACGGTTGGGCACCTGTGTGCGCCTGAGCCGTCAATGTCGCTCGACGCTGCAGGTCAACGTGATCATTGGCTTGGGCTGGACTCTGGCAATTGTTGCCCTTGCAGCGTTTGGGGTACTCGGCGCTGCGGGTGCCATGATCGCCGCAGTCCTACACAATCTCAGCACCCTTCTGGTGTTGGGCAACGCGGGGCGTCTGTTGCGCTTCCATGAGCCGATCGGAAAATTTCACAATCGGCCCTAAGCCTTTGAATACGGCACTTTCCATGCAAGCGTCGGGTTAGAGGCCTGCGCTAAGTATAAAAATTCGCTTGAGCTTTGAAGCACTCTGTAACAAATTACAGTGAGTCATGAAGAGGGTGATCCATCACAGGCTTCACATTGGCTCGATCCTGGGCGCAGGGAAGTACCCGGTAGTAGGTTCGTCGTCGTCATTCACAAAGCCGATAGCCTGACGGTTCCTGTGTGGAACCGGTTTTGGACTACCCTTTTCCGTGTTTCTGGATCAGGGGGTTTTCTCAATGCTTGCGCAACTTCCACCGGCGTTACAGAAGCTTCATTTACCACTGCGACTCAAACTCTGGGATGGCAACGAAGTCGAACTGGGGGACGACCCCAGCGTCACGATTGTGGTCAAGGACCCCTCGCTGGTGTCTGATTTTACTCACCCCAGCCTCGATTTACTGGGCAGTGCCTTTGTCGAAGGACGCCTGGAACTCGAAGGCTCGATCAGCGAAGTCATGCGCGTCTGCGACGAGTTGACGGCAGCGCTGGTGGACGAGGATGAAGGTGCCATCCCGGTTCGCACAGAGCACGACAAGGAGACCGACGCCAAGTCCATCTCTTACCATTACGACCTCTCCAACGACTTCTACCAGCTGTGGCTGGATCATGAGATGGTCTATTCCTGCGCTTACTTCAAGACCGGTAATGAGACGCTGGAACAGGCGCAGCGGGACAAATTCCATCACCTGTGTCGCAAGCTGCGACTGAAGCCCGGCGAATACTTGCTTGATGTCGGCTGTGGCTGGGGCGGTCTGGCTCGCTTTGCCGCGCGAGAATATGGCGTAAAGGTGTTTGGTATCACCCTGAGCCGCGAGCAGTTGGCGCTGTCCCAAGAGCGCGTCAGGACCGAGGGCCTGGCGGACCAGGTCGAACTGCAGCTGCTCGACTATCGTGACCTGCCTCAGGACGGCCGCTTCGACAAGATCGTAAGCGTAGGCATGTTCGAGCACGTGGGTCATGCCAACCTCGAGCTTTACGCCAAGTGCCTGTTCGGCGCGGTGAAAGAGGGCGGGCTGGTGATGAACCACGGCATCACCGCCAAGCACACCGATGGCCGTCCCGTCGGTCGCGGCGCAGGAGATTTCATCGACCGATATGTCTTTCCCAACGGCGAGTTGCCACACCTGGCAATGATCAGCGGTGTCATCAGTGAAGCAGGACTGGAAGTGGTCGACGTGGAAAGCTTGCGTTTGCACTACGCCAAGACCCTGGATCATTGGAGCGCGCGACTGGAAGAGAGGCTGGATGCGGCGGCTGCGATGATCCCGGAGCAGGCGCTGCGGATTTTCCGGCTCTATCTGGCTGGCTGCGCGTATGGATTTTCCAAGGGCTGGATCAACCTGCACCAGATCCTGGCGGTCAAACCTCACGTTGATGGAAGCCATGACCTGCCCCTGACGCGGGATGATTTGTACGCATAATTGCGCCCGTTTTGGGATGCCCTGTGGGAGCGTTTATTTGCGCTTGGCACGAACTGCCGACGCATATCGATCGGCTCTACAAGCTTTTCGCGAATGTATTCGTCCCCACAGGGTGCATCCATAGGGATCACAAAATCGGTGAAATCAGCCGCGCGACGCGCATTCCCAATTGCTGCAAACGAGGAGTTTCCTTGCTTTCGTCAATGCTGATTTCGTGCGCCTGCGCGAAATCATCGCTGAGCATGGCCTCGATCTGGCTTGCAAAGTCTTCGTCCACTGTCAGCAGCATCAGTTCGAAGTTCAGCCGGAACGAGCGGTTGTCCAGGTTGGCGCTGCCAATGGCTGAAATCTCGTTGTCCACCAACACCACCTTTTGATGCAGAAAGCCTGGCGTGTAGCGGAAAATGCGAACCCCGGCGCGCACCGCTTCGAACGCGAACAGACTGGACGCTGCGTACACGGTGTAATGATCCGGGCGCGAGGGCAATAGCAATCGCACGTCGACACCTCGTAACACCGCAAGGCGCAGTGCTGCGGACACCGGCTCATCAGGTATGAAATACGGCGTGGTAATCCACACACGCTCCTTCGCTGCATGAATCGCTTCGACGAAGAACAGCGAGCAAGTCTCTTGGGAGTCGGCAGGCCCGCTTGCCAGCAACTGACACAGCACGCCGTCCTCCGGGTAGCTCTCGGGCAAAATTAATGGCGGCAGCTCGCGGGTGGCCCAGAACCAATCCTCTGCAAACGATTCCTGCAAACAGGCAACCACCGGCCCGACAATCGCCACATGCGTATCCCGCCAAGGCGCCAAGGGCGGTTTGAGCCCCAGGTATTCGTCACCTACGTTATGCCCCCCCACAAAACCTGTGACGCCATCTACCACCACGATCTTGCGGTGGTTGCGGAAGTTGACCTGAAAGCGGTTGAGCCAGCTGCCGCGGGTGGCGAAGGCTTTGATCTGGATGCCGCCTGCACGCAACTTTGCGATATAGCGGGCGGGCAGCGAGTGACTGCCAATCTGGTCGTACAGCACAAAAATCTCGACGCCTTCGGCCGCTTTTTCCAACAGCAGCGATTGCAACCGGCGTCCGAGGTCATCGTCATGAATGATGAAAAACTGGACGAACACTACCTTCTTCGCGGCTCTGATGGCGTCAAAAATCGCCGTGAACGTGGCGTCGCCATTGATCAACAATTTCAATTCGTTATTGGCCAGGCATGGCATTCTTCCAAGCTTGGGCATGGCGCGCAGGGATTCATAGGCGTCCGAGCGACGTGCTGCTACTGCTTCCTCGATCCAGGGTTTCCAGTTGAAGTCAGCGATGGCATTGCGCATTTCACTGTTGGCCTGACGGCGTGCCTTCACGTAAGCGTCGAACGTGCTGCGGCCAAAAACCAGATAAGGAATGAGGGTGATGTAGGGGATGAAAATCAGCGGCATCGCCCAGGCGATCGAGCCTTGCGCCGTGCGGACGGTCAGCAATGCGTGGATCGCTGCTACGATGCCCAGCAGGTGAGTAAAGCCAATCAAATAGCCAAAGAAATACGGGCTGTGGTAATCCATGCTTAACCTTGTGCTAGAGGCATATTGGTGTCTAACAGACCACAGCGCGCAGGGATTGTCGCTATTTTCTTGTGGCTGCAACTGGTTATCGGATTTGTCGTCTAAGCGTCATTGCTTGGCGGTAGCCAAATTGGTATGCCGTCAGGCCCGCAACTAACAGATCAGAACACAAAGGAAACAAGGTTCATGAAAAAGCGCGTAGTGGCGTTGATGGTTTGTCTGGCCGCGCCGTTCGCGCAGGCTCAGGTACTGCAGCCGGGCTTATGGGAGCTGACTTCGAGCAACATGCAAGTCGAGGGGCAGCAGATGCCGGACATGCAGGTCATGCTCGCTCAGCTGCAAATGATGGCTCCGCAGCAAAGGGCGGCGATGGAACAAATGTTGGCAAAACAAGGTATTACCCTCGGTGGCCAAGGCGTGCGCGTATGCCTTACACCTGAACAGGTGAAGAACGAGCAGATACCATTGACCGATCCCAAGACCGGTTGTACCCAGCAAATTACCGACCGTAGCGGCGCCACCTGGAAATTCAAGTTCAGCTGCCCGCGTGCGCAGGGTACTGGCACCGCGCAGTTCCTCAGTGATCGTGAGTTCAACACCCATGTCATTGGTTCGTTCAACGCTACCGGTCAGCAGCAGAATGGAAGCATGGATACCAAGGCAGTATGGCTGGGGCAGAATTGCGGAACGGTCAAACCGCGCACCTGAGTAAGCGCAGAAACTTAAAGCATTAGGTGCCGAACGTCTGATTCCGCCCATCAAGGCATCAATGTTCCACGTGGAACACGCTCCTGTTTCACGTGAGGTGCTTGTCGTTACCCCTTGTTTTACGGCGTAAAGTTGCCGGAGTTCCTGTAAAAAGCTTCATCTTTGCGGCTCGGACGGCATGTTATATTGTTACTAACAATGTCATGTCTATCCGGGCCAGGATGCTCACTTTTTTTCGGAACGTGCCATGCACCGACGTCAAATGCTGCTCAACATGCTTTTGGCCAGCGCCGCTTTCGCGCTCCCTTTCTCTGTCAATGCCACGCAGATTCGTAACGCGCGATTATGGCGTTCCGACAACAAGCTGCGACTGGTCTTTGACCTCAGCGGGCCGGTGCAGTACAAAACCTTCACCCTGAGTGCGCCTGAACGCATCATCATCGACGTCAGTGGGGCTCGTCTGGAAGGCAACTTCAGCCAATTAGCACTGGATAACACCCCGATCAAGGCTATTCGTTCCGGGCACTTTGGGCAGGGCGACACGCGTATCGTTCTGGACCTCGCATCACCTGTGCAGCTCAACAGCTTCCTCCTCGGACCGGAAGGCGCGCAGGGCAGTCGTCTTGTGCTGGACCTTGGACATGACGTCGTGCCTCATGTGCCCGTGCAGTTGGCGGCGGCGCCTGGCGTTCCGATGAAAGAACCGCCCGCGCCCGCACTTGAGAAAACCCGCTTCAAGCGCGACATCATGGTCGTGGTGGACGCCGGTCATGGCGGCAAGGACCCGGGTGCAATTGGCTCCAAAGGCGAGCGCGAGAAAGATGTTGTGCTGTCCATTGCACAATTACTGGCCAAGCGGCTTAAGCGTGAGAAAGGCTTCGATGTGCGTCTGGTGCGCAACGACGACTTTTTCGTGCCCCTGCGTAAACGCGTCGATATCGCCCGCAAGTGCAACGCCGACATGTTCATCTCGGTTCACGCCGATGCTGCGCCAAGGCTGACGGCGTCTGGGGCTTCGGTGTTTGCGTTGTCGGAAAACGGTGCGACCTCGGCAACGGCCCGCTTCATGGCCCAGCGTGAAAACGGCGCTGACCTGATCGGCGCGACCAGCCTGCTCAACCTCAAGGACAAAGACCCGATGCTGGCGGGCGTGATCCTTGATATGTCGATGAACGCGACGATTGCCGCAAGCCTGCAGCTCGGTCACACCGTGCTGGGTAGCCTGGAAGGCATCACCACCTTGCACCAGAAACGCGTGGAACAGGCTGGATTCGCAGTGCTGAAATCGCCGGATGTGCCGTCGATTCTGGTTGAGACGGGATTCATCTCCAATACCCGAGACAGCCAGCGCCTGGTGACAGCACGGCATCAGCAGGCCGTGGCAGATGGGCTGTTCGACGGGATGAAGCAGTATTTCGAGCGCAATCCACCAGCGGGATCGTTCCTCGCCTGGCGGCAGGAGCAGAAAGCGGCAGAGCAGCAGGTACTGGTTTGATACGACGCCGATAATGCGAGCTAAACGCCGTGACTGTGGGCTCCTACAGTCGCAGCTTTGGACCTGGGCGGCGACAGACGCAAAACCTGCAAGAGACAAGCGAACCTTGTAAAAAGCATTTGCAGATTTGTATTGTTATAATATAACGTATATGCCACTTGAACCTGCTATCTGATGAGGCCCCCATGAACCGCCTCCCTGTTACTGTCCTCTCTGGCTTTCTCGGTGCGGGCAAAAGCACGTTGCTCAACCATGTGTTGCGCAACCGCGAAAACCTGCGTGTCGCCGTCATCGTCAACGACATGAGCGAAATCAATATAGACGGCAGTGAGGTGCAGCGTGACGTCAGCCTCAACCGTGCCGAAGAAAGGCTCATCGAAATGAGCAACGGCTGCATCTGCTGCACCCTGCGCGAAGATTTGCTTGAAGAGGTCAGTCGCCTGGCCAACGATGGACGCTTCGATTACCTGCTGATTGAGTCCACCGGCATTTCCGAGCCGCTGCCTGTCGCTGAGACCTTCACCTTTCGCGACGCGGCTGGGCAGAGTCTGGCCGATATCGCGCGGCTTGACACCATGGTCACGGTGGTGGACGGGCTCAATTTTCTTCAGGACTATCAGGCCGCCGAGAGTCTGGACACCCGTGGCGAAACGCTGGGGGAAGAGGATGAGCGCTCCATTACCGACCTGTTGATCGAGCAGGTCGAGTTCGCGGACGTCATCCTCATCAGCAAGATCGATCTGATTGGCAGCAGCGAACGCCTGGAGCTGATGGCGATTCTCAAAAAACTCAACAGCCAGGCCGAGATCCTGCCGATGGTGATGGGCGCTGTGCCGCTGGACAAGATTCTCGACACTGGCCGTTTTGACTTCGAACGCGCGGCTCAGGCGCCCGGTTGGTTGAAGGAACTGCGCGGCGAGCACACCCCGGAAAGCGAGGAGTACGGCATTGCGTCGACCGCCTATCGCGCACGCCGACCTTTTCATCCGCAGCGCTTTTTCGACTTCATCAATCAGCCCTGGACCAATGGCAAGCTGCTGCGCTCCAAGGGCTTCTTTTGGCTGGCGAGCAAGCATCAGGACGCTGGCAGTTGGTCTCAGGCGGGGGGGTTGATGCGGCATGGGTTTGCCGGTCGCTGGTGGCGTTTCGTGCCCAAGGCGCAGTGGCCGCAGGACGAAGAAAGCACTCAGGTGGTCATGCGCAGCTGGCTGGCCCAGACCGGCGACTGTCGGCAGGAGCTGGTATTCATCGGCCAGAACATCGACTTTACGCAGCTGACAGCCGATCTGGATAATTGCCTGCTGATGGATGAAGAGATGGCGATCGGGGTCAAAGGGTGGAGCCAGATGCACGATCCGTTTGGCGACTGGCACGCTGAGGTGGCGTAGTACCAACGGTCATCCACTTGGGGGCGGGCGAATTCATTGGCGAAAACTTCAGACAGTGTAGATATGTTGCCTGTACATACCTCTAACAAATGAATCCGCTCGCACGGGGGGTAGCTGTCAGGTAGCCAGAGTCATTGCGTCTTCCATACGCCCTTGCTCTGCTGTTCGCAGAAGGGTTTGAGAAACGCCGCGTCGCTAGCTACGCCGTAATAGTGAATGTTCTGCCGATAGGGCATATTGGCGACTTGTGCGTTGCTGCATTGCCCAAACGACCCCGAGGGACATTGATCCATGTAGGTCACTTCGACCTTCTGGTCCTTGAGCTGAGGTTTGCAGAAGCCGTCGTGGAACAAGTCCGGCGGGATCGTGAGATTCTCCTGACAGACCTTCACGTCGAGGCGCTCAGCGTGGCTCTGGACGACGCAGGATTCAGCCCACGCCTGACTTACCGTTGCGGCCAACAGCACCAACGCCAGCCGCGCGGGTACCCAGGTTACTCGCATTGTTACCTCCGTCTGCGCTCGTTTCGGGAGCGACGTTCAAGAATGGCCGGACATGCTGCAGAACATTCCCACCCATGTCATTGCTGGCCCTTTGGGTGCTGGCAAGACCAGCCTGATCAAATACTTGTTGACGCAGAAACCCGCGAGCGAACGTTGGGCGATTCTGATCAATGAATTCGGTCTGATCGGCCTGGACGCGGTGTTGCTCACCACGGCCGCCGATGGTATCGCACTTGGCGAAGTGGCCGGGGGCTGCCTGTGCTGTGTCAACGGCGCGCCATTCCAGGTCGGACTGGGGCGTCTGTTGCGCAAGGCCCGGCCGGATCGGTTGTTCATCGAACCCTCTGGTCTCGGCCACCCGGTGCAACTGTTAGCGCAATTACACGAGGCGCCGTGGATTGGCGTACTCGCGGTTCAGCCTAGCGTTGTCGTGCTCGACGCCCAGGCGCTGGCGTCTGGCAAGGCGCTGTCACAGACCCAGCAGCAAGCGACAGCGGAGGCGGGTTTGCTGGTGCTCAATAAATCCTCGGAACTGGATCAGGCACAGCGACAGGCCATTACCGAGAGGCTTCCTTCTCGAGCGCTGCACTGGACTGAATCAGGCGTACTGACGCTGGACCAACTTCCGGGCATCGATACACACGGCACAGAAGGTGTGGATAACTTTGTTGCGCCGAAGACGTTGGCCGAACTGCCGTCGGTCTGGGTCGATCGGTCAACGCCGATCTGCCTGAGCCAGAGTCAACCCGAAGGCTGGAGCATCGGGTGGCGCTGGCACCCGGACCGGGTATTTGACGCAGAGAAAATCGGCGAATGGCTGCTGGGTCTGGACTGGCGCCGCGCCAAGCTGGTTATCCACAGCCCAACGGGCTGGGTGTCGGGCAATGCGCTGGATAGCGGCGAGATAGTCTTCAACCCCAGTGAATGGCGCCGGGATTCGCGTCTGGAGCTGATTTTTGCCGAGCCTCAGGACGAGGCGCGGTTAAGCGCGCAGCTTGCGGCGTGTCTCGGCCAGTCGGCCTAGTCGCAACTGATCACTGCTTCCACTTGTTATGCTCCTGGCGCCATTCGTTGAGCTGGATGATCTCCGCAGTCGGCTTGGGATTCTTGATCTCGAACGGGTAAGGCGCCAATTCGATCTGGGCCGTGTGAGCGCCAAACATAGTGATGGTGCCGGGATGGCGCTGCTCGCCGGTCACGGTGAATTCGAAGTTGTAGACGCGTGCCAGACGCTTGCGCCCTTCGTTGTCCCGCTTGAACGTGATACGACGCAGCGCGACATTACCGTCGAGCAATTCGAGATCGAGTTTGGCGCAGTGCTGTTTGACGCGCTCCAGCGCCCTTTCGCGCAGACCGTGGGAATGCCACAGCCAGGCGCCAGCGGTCGCCAGCAGCATCAGGACGAATATATTGCCCAGGGTCAGCATCGAAAGAGAGCTCCAACAGAAGGTGTCCAGCTTAACTGCGTCAGGTCGCCGACAGCCATAGCCCGGTCGTTTAATTTCGCTTCACTTCGTCCGGCTTCGCCACTACTGTGCGTTCCCGGCTTCAGGAACCTGTCATGAAACGTTCGCCTCATTTACTCGCAATCCAGTCTCACGTGGTCTTCGGTCACGCTGGCAACAGTGCGACCGTGTTCCCTATGCAGCGTATCGGCATCAATGTCTGGCCGCTGAATACCGTTCAGTTCTCAAATCACACTCAATACGGCCACTGGTCGGGCGAGGTGCTGGCGCCACAGCAGATTTCGGCGTTGGTCGAAGGGATTGCAGCGATTGGTGAACTGGGTCACTGCGACGCGGTGCTCTCGGGTTATCTGGGTAGCGCGGCGCAGGGACGGGCGATTTTGACGGCAGTTGCGCAGATCAAGCGCGCCAACCCGCGGGCCCTTTACCTGTGCGACCCGGTGATGGGGCACCCGGAAAAGGGCTGCATCGTGCCGCAGGAAGTCAGTGATTTTCTGTTGCTGGAAGCGGCCGCCGTAGCGGACTTCCTTTGCCCCAATCAACTGGAACTGGACAGTTTTTCGGGGCGCAAGCCGAGTTCGTTGCTCGATTGCCTGGCCATGGCGCGCGCGTTGCTGGCCCGGGGGCCCAGGGCGATCATCGTCAAGCATCTGGACTACCCGGGAAAACCTGCCGACGGCTTTGAGATGCTGTTGGTGACCGAGCATGAAAGCTGGCACCTGCGCCGACCGCTATTGGCCTTCCCGCGTCAGCCCGTAGGTGTGGGCGACCTGACCTCCGGGTTGTTCCTGTCCAAGGTTTTGCTGGGTGAGGATTTGCGCAGCGCTTTCGAGTTTACGGCCTCTGCTGTGCATGAAGTGCTGCTCGAGACTCAGGCGTGCGGCAGTTACGAGCTTGAATTGGTCAGAGCGCAGGACCGGATTGCGCATCCCCGAGTGAAGTTCGAAGCGGTACGATTGTAAGGTCCGAGCACTCCTCCCTGTGGAGCGGGTTCATTCGCGATGCGGTTCTCCAGGCACAGGATTTGTATCGGAGGTGCCGGCCGATCACGGATGACTCCGCTGCCACAGGTTAGAACGCATTTCCGTCGAGGGAATACATTACGCCGCCATAGGCTTTTCAGGCGTAAACGGTTTGGCGCGGCATCAAATCCCGTCTTCGCGGATTTCGCGATAGCGTTTTTCCAGCTCCTGGCGAATCTGGCGCCGCTGCTGCGCTTGCACATACCGACGCTTGTCTTCGCCGGTTGCCGGCGTCAGCGGTGGCACGCTCGCCGGTTTGCGCTGATCGTCAACCGCCACCATGGTGAAAAAGCAGCTGTTGGTGTGACGCACCGAGCGCTCGCGGATGTTCTCGGTCACCACTTTGATGCCGACCTCCATCGAGGTGTTGCCGGTGTAATTTACCGACGCCAGGAACGTCACCAACTCGCCGACATGGATGGGCTCGCGGAAAATTACCTGATCCACCGACAGCGTCACCACATAACGGCCGGCATAACGGCTTGCGCAGGCATAGGCGACTTCATCCAGGTATTTAAGAAGGGTGCCGCCGTGCACGTTGCCAGAAAAGTTGGCCATGTCCGGGGTCATCAATACAGTCATCGACAGCTGGGCGTTTCCGGGTTCCATAGCGTGCTCACGGTTTGTTAGTCAATGGGCACCTTGAGTGGGTGCTTAAAGGTAGATTCGGCAATCAGAGCCAATGATATCGGGACGCTGGCAGTGGAGCTGCCGTCACGCCTGACCGCGATCTGTTTCCATATATTGCACCGGCTTTATCTGCTTTTGTGCGGTGGTACCTGCGAAAACCCTCGGATGGGGTATTTCTTGCGTTCCGCTAAGAATTTTCCGGCTCAGTTGGCGATTCTTCCCACTACATCGGGTTCTCTTTCAGCATGAACGCGCACCGTTGAGTCGCCACCGGAGCCGCGCCATGCATGCCATCAGTTTCATTCAAGATCTGGCAATCATCATGCTGGTGGCCGGCGTGGTGACTGTACTGTTCCACCGCCTCAAGCAACCTGTGGTACTTGGCTACATCGCCGCCGGATTCATCATCGGACCGCACACCCCGCCCTTCGGCCTGATCCATGACGAAGACACCATCAAGATTCTCGCTGAACTGGGCGTGATCTTTCTGATGTTTTGCCTGGGGCTGGAGTTCAGCCTGCGCAAGCTGTTCAAGGTCGGCGCCACAGCCTTCATCGCGGCGTTTCTGGAAATCATGCTGATGATCTGGATCGGCTATGAAGTCGGTCAGATCTTTGGCTGGAGCACGATGGACTCGCTGTTCCTTGGCGCGATTCTGGCGATCTCCTCCACCACCATCATCGTCAAAGCGCTCAATGACCTGAAGATGAAAAACCAGCGCTTCGCCCAGCTGATCTTCGGCGTGCTGATCGTCGAAGACATTCTCGGGATCGGCATCATCGCGCTGCTGTCGGGCATGGCGGTCAGTGGCACGGTCAGCTCCGGCGAAGTGTTTGCCACGGTGGGCAAGTTGTCTTTGTTCATGATCGTCGCGCTGGTCATTGGCATTCTCTTGGTGCCGCGCGTGCTGGCTTACGTGGCGAAATTCGAGAGCAACGAGATGCTGCTGATCACGGTGCTCGGCTTGTGCTTTGGCTTCTGCCTGCTGGTGGTCAGATTGGAATACAGCATGGTGCTAGGTGCTTTCCTGATCGGCGCGATCATGGCCGAATCCAGGCAACTGGTGAAGATCGAGCACCTTATCGAACCTATTCGCGACATGTTCAGCGCCATTTTCTTCGTGGCCATCGGGCTGTTGATCGATCCAAAGATCGTGCTCGATTACGCTTGGCCCATTGCAGTGATCACGGTGGCTGTGGTGCTGGGCAAGATGCTCTCCTGCGGCGTGGGAGCCTTTATCGCAGGTAACGATGGCAAGACCTCACTGCGCGTGGGCATGGGGCTGTCACAGATTGGTGAGTTTTCTTTCATCATCGCGGCGCTCGGGATGACATTGCAGGTGACCAGCGATTTCCTTTATCCCGTCGCTGTGGCGGTGTCCGCGATCACTACGCTGCTGACTCCTTACCTGATTCGTGCTGCTGATCCTTTATCCACTCGCTCGCGAGGATCGTGCCTACGCGCACGGCTAGGGTTTTCGGCCTGTACGGGGAATGGCTGCGCAGCATTCAGCCGCAGGGGCAGGGCGCGTTGCTGGCGTCGATGATTCGCAGAATCCTGCTGCAGGTGGGCGTCAATCTGGCACTGGTGGTGGCGATTTTCTTCTGTGGTGCTTATTCTGCCGAACGCATTGGCGGATATATCAGTGAGTGGATCACTGAAGTGGGTCAGCAGAAGGCGTGGGTCTGGGGCGCTTCGCTGCTAGTGTCGCTGCCATTCATGATAGCCGCTTATCGCAAGCTCAAAGCGTTATCGATGCTGCTGGCGCAGATGAGCGTCAAGCCGGAAATAGCTGGCCGGCATACCGAACGCGTGAGACGAGTGATCGCCGAAGTGATCCCGTTATTGGCGCTGATCGTGATTTTCCTGCTCATCGTGTTGCTGTCGGCCAGCATGCTCCCGACCAGCGAGTGGCTAGTGTTGATTCTGCTGGTCGCGGCGGTCGTAGCGGGAGTGTTATGGCGCTGGTTTATCCGCGTCCATACATGCATGCAGATCGCGCTGCTGGAAACGCTGGACAATCATCAGGAGCCTTCGGAGCATTGATCGCGAAGGCTCGCTGACGCGCGGATGTCTCAGCTTTCGAGCCAGACGTCCCGCGCCCAGTGCCATACCGATTCCCAGTTCTCTTCGGTGACGAGTTCTTCTTCGCCGGACCACAGCACTACGGTGCCGTCTTCTTCGACGCAGTAGTAATCCTCGCCATCCTGGCAGATCGGGATCAGCTCACGCGGAACGCCGATGTCCCACGCATTGGCAGCCACTTCAGGCAGGTAGGTGTGGGAGTGCGGGTCGGCGACGGTCACCGGCTCCAGGCCGCCGTAAACAACGTCGCTGACGGTCAGCAGAAATTCTTTGAAGACAAAGGGAATGTTGATGAACAGCTGCTCTTCGATTTCGACGAGCTGATCTTCGTCCGGTAACTCAAGCGGGACGGGGACAGGCTCATTGGCTTCACGGAGTTGTTCGATGACTTCTTCCACGACGTGGATCCTCTAACGATTTGCGCGGTTTATACAGTAGTTCAAGAGATCACCAAAATTAACTGCAAGGCACAAAAAACAAAACCCCGGAACGCGTCCGGGGTTTTGACTAGAGCAGTGCTGCAGAGTTTCAGCCGTTCTGGCGGATACCTGCCACCAGCCAAGGCTGATTGTCGCCTGGGGCGCGTTCCATGTTCCAGCTTTCGCTGAACACTTCACCCTGATCGAAACGTGACGTTTTCGAGACGCCGGTAAAGGTCAGGGTTGCGATGGTCTTGTCGGCGCGATCATCCAGCCCGTCCAGTTGCACGGTCAGATTGTCGATGTAGGTCGACTGGAAGCCGTCGCCCAGATCAGCACGTTCCTTTTTCAGGAACTGCAGCATTTGCGGGGTCACGAACTCTGCGATCTTGTCCATCTCGTTCGCGTCCCAGTGCTGCTGCAGCGACTGGAAGTGCGTACGTGCAGCCTCAAGGAAGCGCTCTTCGTTGAACCAGGCCGGAGCGTTGATGACAGGGCGCGTGGCAGCAGCAGGCGAGCCGCCGAACATCGAGTTGGTGTTCTGCGCTGGCTGCTGGATGATTTCACGCTGGTAAGGCGCACCGGCTGGAGCCATATGCGGCTGCTGTTTGCGTCGACGCGCCGCGATGAAACGGAAGATCACGAAGGCGATGACCGCCAGGATCAGGATGTCGAAGAACTGCATGCCCTGGAAGCCGCCGCCCATGAACATGGACGCCAGCAGACCACCGGCGGCGATACCGGCCAGCGGACCCAGCCATTTGGAAGCACCGCCTGCAGCAGGCGCAGGACGACCGGCGGCATTAGGTGCAGCAGCAGGAGCGGAAGGGGCTGTCTGACGCGCCTGGTGGCTTGGCGCCGAGCCGAAGCTCTTGCCGCCGCCGAAACGCGCGGCGCTGGCATCCAGGCTCATGGTGAGCCCGATGACCAGCGCCAAAGCGATGCTTAGAAAACGTTGCATAGTGGGAATTCCCGTTTGTGGATTGCACGCGCGCCATATTGAACAGGACAGGTGTGTCTGACCAGCAGCCATATGTTTCTGGCTTTTGCATGGATCTTCACAGGGCCTGTATTACTTGGGTTGTAGGCGGCTCAAGAAAGTTCTGTAGGAAATATGGGGGTCAAATGTAGGAATGCAAGCTGACGGTAAAATCGGGCCACCGATACCTGCACCCATGCAGAACTCTTGCGGGCGCGAATGAATTCGCTCCTACAGGCGTTCTCATCGTCGCCGGTTATTAAACCGGCTCCAGCTTCGCATACCCCAGCATCAGCCACTTGCTGCCTTCGGCAAAATTCACCTGAACGCGAGCCTGCGCGCCTGAACCTTCGAAATTGAGGATAACGCCTTCACCAAAGACAGCGTGCTGCACCCGCTGGCCCAGCGAGAACTGGCTTTGCGGGATGCTTTCGCCGTCGAACAAGCGGCTAGGGGCCATGGTCTTGGAGCCACCGAAAGGCCGGGTGACACTGTTCGACAGCCGCACCTCCTGGATCAGGTTCGGCGGGACTTCACGTACGAAGCGCGACACCTTGTTGTAGGTCTCACTGCCGTACAGGCGTCGGGTTTCGGCGTAAGTCAGCACCAGATGCTGCATCGCACGAGTGATGCCCACATAGGCCAATCGACGTTCCTCCTCCAGACGACCCGGTTCTTCCAGGCTCATCTTGTGCGGGAACAGGCCTTCTTCCATGCCGACCAGGAACACGTACGGGAACTCCAGACCCTTGGCGCTGTGCAGCGTCATCAGCTGGATGCTGTCTTCGTGTTCGTCGGCCTGTGTATCGCCTGCTTCCAGTGAGGCATGACCGAGGAAAGCCGCCAGTGGCGTCAGGTCTTCCTCTTCTTCGCTGTTTTCGAAAGCGCGAGCTGCACTGACCAGCTCCTCAAGGTTTTCTACCCGGGCCTGGCCTTTCTCGCCTTTTTCTTCCTTGTGGTAGGTGATCAGCCCGGATTGCTCAATGACGGTCTGGGTCATCAGATGCAGTGGCATCTCCATGACTTTGGCCGAGAGGTTTTCGATCAGCTCGATGAAGCCGCCCAGGGCACTGGCAGCGCGACCGGTCACGCCTTTGTTGGCCACCAACAGACGCATGGATTCCCACATAGAAACATCGGCGTGCCGCGCATGTTCGCGAATCGCTTCGACGGTTTTCTCGCCAATGCCACGGGGTGGCACGTTGATCACGCGCTCCAGTGCCGAGTCATTGCCGCGACCTTCCAGCACGCGCAGGTAGGCCATGGCGTTCTTGATTTCTGCGCGTTCGAAGAAGCGCTGACCGCCGTAGATGCGATACGGAATGCGTTCGCGCAGCAGGGCCTCTTCCAACACCCGCGACTGGGCGTTGGAGCGATAGAGAATGGCGATATCGCTGCGCGACATGCCGGTCTTGATCGCGCTCTCAATGGTCTCGACCACGTAGCGCGCTTCGTCGTGTTCATTGAAGGCGGCGTACAGGCTTATCAGTTCACCGTCGCCGACATCGGTCCACAACTCTTTGCCCAGACGACCGCTGTTGTTGACGATAAGGCCGTTGGCCGCTTTGAGGATGCTCGCCGTGGAGCGGTAGTTCTGCTCCAGGCGGATGGTCACGGTGTCAGGAAAATCATCGGAATACTGATGAATATTCTCGATCTTCGCGCCACGCCAGCCGTAAATCGACTGATCGTCGTCGCCGACCACCATCAGGCTGTCGCCCCCCTTGGCCAGAAGGCGCAACCAGGCGTACTGCACGGCGTTGGTGTCCTGAAACTCATCCACCAGCACATGGCGGAAGCGGCGCTGATAGTGCTCAAGCAGGCCGGGATTGTCGCGCCACAGGTCCAGCGCGCGCAGCAGCAACTCGGAGAAATCGATCACGCTGGCTCGCTGGCACGCGGCCTCGTAAGCCTCGTAAATCGACTTCATGGTGCTCAGGAACAGGTCGCCTGCGGCCTGGATATGCTTGGGCCGAAGCCCTTCGTCCTTCTGCCCGTTGATGAACCATTGCGCCTGACGCGCTGGCCATTTTTGTTCATCCAGACCCATCTCGCGGATCACCCGCTTGACCAGCCGCTGCTGATCATCGCTGTCCAGAATTTGGAAACTCTGACTGAGCCCGGCCTCCTGCCAATGCGCCCGCAGCAGGCGGTGCGCCAGACCGTGGAAGGTGCCAACCCACATGCCTGCCGGGTTGATACCCATCAGCTGTTCGATGCGATGGCGCATCTCGGCGGCGGCCTTGTTGGTAAACGTCACCGAAAGAATCGAGTGCGGTGAAGCGTTCTCGACCTGGATCAACCAGGCGATACGGTGCACGAGCACACGAGTTTTACCGGAACCCGCGCCGGCCAGAACCAATTGACGACCCACGGAGGCGGCAACCGCCTGACGTTGGGCATCGTTGAGGGAATTAAGCAGAAGGGAGAGATCATCGCGCATCGGCGCATTCTAGGGTGCCAGGGGATGGTGGGCAAACTCTAACGCTGGTCGGTCGTGAATATGGCGCGTCTGAGCATGCAAGGAGAGGACATCCTCCTTGTTACGGGCTGTCCTGAGGCAAAGAGGCCGTTGATTCAAGAAATGCCCTCGGCGTCGGCTTGATTGGTCGATCTGTGAGGCTTTTTGATGGGTGGTGTCCTGCGCGATCTGGAGGGATTGCCTGGAGTACTGCGTAAAAAGCCCTACACTTCATCACGACCTGTGCTTCAAGGCTCTTCGGTTGCGCTCTTCGAACTCGTTTAGCTGTGCGGTTTGCAGGTCATGTAGTATAACTACAAGAAAGCTACAGCCCGACCCATCCTTCTATTGAGTCCTGTCCTTTGAATCTGTTGCAGCACATCGCCCAGTCTCGCCATCTCTTGCGTAAGTCGGAGCTCAAGGTAGCCGACCATGTGCTGCTCGATCCTGCGGCCGTGATGCACAGCTCAATGGCCGATCTCGCCCATAACGTCGGTATTAGCGAGCCAACCATCGTGCGCTTCTGCCGCGCCATCGGTTGCACCGGTTTTCAGGACCTCAAGCTCAAGCTGGCGCAGAGCCTTGCCGCTGGCGCGAGCTTTGGGCAGTTTGCAATTCACGAGGACGACTCGGTCTCGGATTACAGCCTGAAGATCTTCGACACAACGCTGCATACGCTGATGGAAGTGCGGGAAAAGCTCGACCCTCACGCGTTGCAAGCCGCGGTGACGGTGATGGCTGCGGCTCATCGCGTGGAGTTCTATGGTTTCGGTGCCTCGGGCGCTGTCGCGGCGGATGCGCAGCACAAGTTTTTCCGCCTGCTGCTGACGGCGGCCTCATATTCCGACCCGCACATGCAGGCGATGTCGGCCGTGACGCTCAAGCCCACTGACGTTGCGGTGTGCATTTCACAGTCCGGGCGTTCGAAAGATCTGCTGATCACCGCCAACCTGGTGCGTGAAAGCGGCGCCAACCTGATCACCTTGTGCCCAAGCCAGACGCCTTTGGCCGAGCTGTCGACGGTCAATCTGGCGATCGATGTGCACGAAGACACAGAAATTTACACGCCGCTGACTTCGCGAATCGCGCATCTGGTGGTCATCGATGTCTTGGCAATGGGTGTGGCAATGGCGCGCGGCCCAAGCCTGGTCAATCACCTCAAGAGCGTGAAACGCAGCTTGCGCAGCCTGCGACTCTCGCCGAAGTCGATCAAGTCGGCTGAGGATTGAGGCCCGCTGCCATCAAGGCTGCACGCCGCACCTGTAGGATGGTTTGCTCGCTCCCACAGGCCGTAATGAATCCGCACTCGCAACCTTCACCAACTTGTAACGCTTGCGACACCTGATCGTCACCGCTTCCCGCCACGCTGTACTCCCGCACACGCATTGGGAGACAGGATATGCCTCGGCACTACGATGACTCGCAGCAGCACAGCACCTTCAGCGCCAAAACCCGCCGGCAGCAGGAAGATCAACGCCGTATGACATTCAGGCGAGCGATCGAGACGTACTCGGAAGAGCGGCGTCTGAATCAGGAGCTCTGCGATTACCTAGACGCCGCCTCCGCCAACTTCTGGCAAAACGCTAGAGCGTCGGAAGGCGCCCATCGAAGCGTGCGACCGTCTCAGTGATCTGTGCGCGCTCGGTGCGAATGAATGCAAGGAATGCGTGAGCCACCGGCGACAGACGCTTGTCCCGCGCCTGTACGACGCACCAGCTTCGATACAGCGGCAACTCGGCCACTGGCAGCTCCTTCAGCATGCCGGTGGCCAGTTCCAGGCTAAGCGCATGCCGGGTCAATAGGGCCACGCCAAGGCCTGCCACCACGCATTCGCGTTGCGCTTCAGCGGACGACACTTCCAGCGAGTGCTCGAAGTGGATGCGCTTCTCCTTGAAATACTCTTCACAGGCCTTGCGTGTTCCCGAACCCGGCTCGCGGACAACCAATGTGTGGCCTTCAAGGTCTTTGAGTGAAGGGTTGGGCAGCGTCGCCAGGGGATGATCCGGTCGCACCACGGCAACGATGGGATTATTCAGGAATGGCAGAAATTCCAACCCCATGTCCTGCGGCACCATCGACATCACCACCAGATCATCCCGGTTGTCCGAGAGTCGCCTGATCACCTGCGCGCGATTGACGACCGTCAGGCTGAGCATCACCTCAGGGTATTGGCGCTTGAATGCCGCGAACAGGTGCGGAACGAAGTATTTGGCACTGGATTCGATCGCCAGCTTCAACTGACCTTGCAGGGAACCCTGCATGTCCGAGAGCTGCATGTCGAGATTTTCCAGGCGGCCAAAAATATCTCGACTGGCCAGTTGCAGCGCCTCTGCGGCCTCGGTCAGGTACAGCTTCTTGCCGACGTACTCGAAAAGCGGCTGACCAATCAGCTCTTCCAGCTGGCGGATCTGCAGGCTCACGGCTGGCTGCGTGAGCGACATTTCCTCAGCTGCACGGCTGTAGGAGCGCAGGTCGCACACTTCGTTGAAAATGCGCAGTTGACGTAATGTCATGCGCATCAATGACTTACGCATTCGTTATGTACTCAGGCAAATGACAGAACGATGACTATAAGTTTTCACTTATGTTTAACCTAACTTTTAATCATTTTTGTTAATTGCTGATCCGTCATAGGGTGCTCCATCTGCGAGGCAACAAGCTGTAACAGAGTGTCGCGCCGTACTGATCGGGGTTCCGGTCCGTCTGCACATCGGTCGAGGAAATACCAAGTGATAAAAAAAATCCTGATCGCCAACCGTGGGGAAATTGCTGTCCGGATCGTGCGCGCTTGCGCCGAGATGGGCATCCGTTCGGTAGCGATCTATTCCGACGCGGACCGGCACGCGCTGCATGTAAAGCGTGCTGATGAGGCCTATGGCATTGGTTCCGAGCCGCTGGAGGGTTACCTCAACCCTCGCAAACTGGTGAATCTGGCAGTGGAAACCGGCTGCGATGCGTTGCATCCTGGCTACGGCTTTCTTTCTGAAAACGCCGAACTGGCAGAGATTTGTGCCGAACGCGGGATCAAGTTCATCGGCCCCTCTGCCGAAGTCATCCGCCGCATGGGCGATAAAACCGAAGCGCGCCGAAGCATGATCAAAGCGGGGGTGCCGGTCACGCCGGGTACCGAAGGCAACGTCGCTGATATCGCCGAAGCGCTGACCGAGGGCGATCGCATCGGTTACCCCGTGATGCTCAAAGCGACCTCTGGCGGCGGCGGGCGTGGCATTCGTCGCTGTAACAGCCGTGAGGAGCTTGAGCAAGCATTTCCCCGGGTCATTTCCGAAGCCACCAAAGCATTCGGCAAAGCGGAAGTCTTCCTCGAAAAATGCATCGTCAACCCCAAGCACATCGAAGCGCAGATCCTCGGCGACAGCTTTGGCAGCGTGGTGCATCTGTTCGAGCGTGACTGCTCGATCCAGCGGCGCAACCAGAAACTCATTGAGATTGCCCCAAGTCCTCAATTGACCCCCGAGCAGCGCGCCTACATCGGCGACCTGTCGGTGCGTGCGGCTAAAGCTGTGGGTTATGAGAACGCGGGCACCGTGGAGTTTCTGCTTGCCGAGGGCGAGGTGTACTTCATGGAGATGAACACTCGCGTGCAGGTGGAGCACACCATCACCGAGGAGATCACCGGCATCGACATCGTTCGCGAGCAGATTCGTATCGCTTCGGGCCTGCCGCTCTCGGTCAAACAGGAAGACATCATTCACCGCGGTTTCGCGTTGCAGTTCCGTATCAATGCTGAAGATCCGAAAAACAATTTTCTGCCCAGTTTCGGCAAGATCACCCGCTACTACGCGCCCGGCGGGCCCGGCGTGCGGACCGACACGGCGATCTACACCGGCTACACCATTCCGCCATTCTACGACTCGATGTGCCTGAAGCTGATCGTCTGGGCGCTGACCTGGGAAGAAGCGATGGACCGAGGCCTGCGCGCGCTGGACGACATGCGTCTGCAGGGCGTGAAGACCACGGCGGCGTATTACCAGGAGATCCTGCGCAATCCTGAGTTTCGCAGCGGCCAGTTCAACACCAGCTTCGTGGAAAGCCACCCCGAGCTGACCCATTACTCGATCAAGCGCAAACCCGAAGAGCTGGCCCTGGCCATCGCCGCCGCCATTGCCGCCCACGCAGGCCTATGAACATGCAGCTGCGAGCTTCAAGCCGCAAGTTTCAAGCAAAAGCGAACCTGCTTTTACTTACCGCTTGCAGCGTGCGGCTTGTCGCTATGAGGAGATAAGAATGTCCAAGAAGATCTTTGTTACCGACACCATCCTGCGCGACGCTCATCAATCGTTACTGGCGACCCGCATGCGCACCGAAGACATGCTGCCGATCTGCGCGAAACTCGACAACGTCGGCTACTGGTCGCTGGAAGTCTGGGGTGGCGCGACGTTCGACGCCTGCGTGCGCTTCCTCAAAGAGGACCCGTGGGAGCGCCTGCGGCAACTGCGCGAGGCGCTGCCCAACACCCGTCTGCAGATGTTGCTGCGTGGCCAGAACCTGTTGGGGTATCGCCACTACAGCGACGATGTGGTCAAAGCTTTCGTCGAAAAGGCCGCCGGCAACGGCATCGACGTGTTCCGTATTTTCGATGCCATGAACGACGTGCGTAACCTGCGCGTGGCCATCGAAGCAGTAAAGGCGGCGGGCAAGCACGCCCAGGGCACCATTGCCTACACAACGAGCCCGGTGCACACCATCGAAGCCTTCGTCGCTCAGGCCAGGCAGATGGAATCCATGGGGTGCGATTCAGTGGCCATCAAAGACATGGCCGGCCTGCTGACGCCGTACGCCACCGGCGAACTGGTCAAAGCGCTTAAAGCCGAGCAGTCGCTGCCGGTGTTCATCCATTCCCATGACACGGCGGGGCTGGCCGCAATGTGCCAGTTGAAGGCCATAGAAAACGGCGCAGATCACATCGACACCGCTATTTCCAGCTTTGCTTGGGGCACCAGTCATCCGGGCACCGAATCGATGGTCGCGGCACTCAAAGGCAGCGAATTTGACACTGGTCTGGATCTGGAACTGCTTCAGGAGATCGGCCTGTATTTCTACGCCGTGCGTAAGAAGTATCACCAGTTCGAAAGCGAATTCACCGCAGTCGACACCCGCGTGCAAGTCAACCAGGTGCCGGGTGGCATGATTTCCAACCTGGCTAACCAGCTCAAAGAGCAGGGCGCCTTGAACCGAATGGCCGAAGTACTGGCCGAGATTCCGCGCGTGCGCAAGGATCTGGGCTACCCACCGTTGGTCACGCCCACCTCGCAGATTGTCGGCACGCAGGCGTTCTTCAACGTGCTGGCGGGCGAGCGTTACAAGACCATCACCAACGAGGTGAAGCTGTACCTCACGGGCGGTTACGGCAAAGCGCCGGGGCAAGTGGACGAGAAACTGCGTCGTCAGGCGATCGGTAATGAAGAAGTGATCGAAGGACGTCCGGCCGACCTGCTCAAGCCGGAAATGATCAAACTGCGCGGCGAGATCGGGGCGCTGGCCGATTCTGAAGAGGACGTGCTGACTTACGCCATGTTCCCGGACATTGGCCGCAAGTTTCTTGAAGAGCGCGCGGCAGGCACGTTGACGCCAGAACCTCTGCTGCCGATTCCTGAGCCAGGTGCTGTGGCGAAGGCGGGCGGCGAGGGCGTTCCGACCGAGTTCGTCATCGACGTTCACGGCGAAAGCTACCGCGTCGACATCACCGGCGTTGGTGTGAAAGCCGAAGGCAAGCGTCACTTCTACCTTTCCATCGACGGCATGCCGGAAGAAGTGGTGTTCGAGCCGCTCAATGAGTTTGTTGGTGGCGGTATCGGCAAGCGCGCTCAAGCCAGCAAGCCGGGGCACGTCAGCACCACCATGCCAGGCAATATCGTCGATGTGCTGGTCAAGGAGGGCGATACAGTCAAGGCCGGTCAGGCGGTGCTGATCACCGAAGCGATGAAGATGGAAACCGAGGTTCAGGCCGCCGTTGCCGGCAAGGTCGTGGCGATCCACGTTGCCAAAGGTGATCGCGTGAACCCGGGAGAAATTCTGGTCGAGATCGAGGGCTGATTAGGCCCTCAAGAAATAAACAGCCTTCGCGAGGATAGTCGCGCAAGGCGCAATGGTTACCTCTGGGGGAGCTCTCGTGGCTCCTCTTTTTTTGTCCTGAATGTGGTTATTGGCTCGCGCGAGCACAACGCCAGCTGTTTAAGAAACCCCACGCGACTCACGTAAACAGACCCCTTGGGGAGCGCGCTGCTCGCGAAGGGGTCGCGTCAGCGGGCGCATATTGAGACTGACCAGCGCATTCGTGCGCAACCTCACTCTCACAGAATGGGTGTTTAGTTCAGGGCTCGCGTTGCAATTCAAGCCCTGCGCAACTGCCCTAGTGTCTGGATCTGCCGCCCATCCTTGAAGTTGTCCACAGCCAGCCACGCCTGAAACGCCTGCTCCAATGCGGCCCATTCGCTGTCCAGAATCGAGAACCACGCAGTATTACGATTCTTGCCTTTGACCACCATGTGCTGACGGAAAGTGCCTTCGAAAGTGAATCCGAACCGTTCTGCGGCGCTGACGGAGCGCGCATTGTCGGCGTTGCATTTCCACTCCAGACGGCGATTACCCAGCGCGAACGACTCCTTGGCTAACAAGTAAACCGCCTCGGTGCTCTTGGGCGTGCGCTGCATGGACGCGCCGAAGGTCACATGGCCGATTTCGATACGGCCTGCGCTTGGCATGATCGACATCAGGCTGATAAATCCGTGGATAACACCTGTCTGCTGATCGACCACCGTGTAGAACCAGGGGTCGGTCGAGGCTTGCAGGCCTGCTAGATAATCATCGAAGGCGCTGCGCTCGTAAAATGGACCGATGAGCAAATAATCCCACAACTTTGGGTCGCAATCAGGACCTTGCAGTGCAGTCCACAAGCCGTCGGCGTGGCGCGTTGTATCGAGTTTTTCCAGGCGAATGAAGCGTCCGTGCAGGGTGCGCGTGTCGGGCTGCTTTGCCGATTGCCAGTGTTCAAGATTCGACATGCTCTGTGCTCCCTCAAAGTGGTTTACGAAACTGGATAAGGCCGGGGCGCTCGGCAATGCGTTCGTACAGCTGAATAGCCGTTGCATTGGATTCGTGGGTCAGCCAGTGCACCTTGTCAGCGCCATCCTTTTTGGCGGTGGCGTAGACATATTCGATCAGCTTGCGCCCTACACCGGTGCCACGTTGCTCGACCGAGACCAACAGGTCTTGCAGGTAGCACGACCAGTTGATGCTCCAGTTGGAACGGTGGTAGATGAAATGCACCATGCCGACCGCCTTGCCGTTCTGCCAGGCAAGCGCCGCGTTGGTGGGCTCGTTGCTATCGAGAAAGCGCTGCCAAGTGCTTTGTGTCACGGCATCGGTCAGCTCGGTCTTGTAAAAGGCCAGATAGGCGTTCCACAGCGGCAACCAGGCCTCGTGATCGTCAGCGGTGACGGGGCGGATCTGTAGGTCAGACACGGGTTTCTCCTCGGCTCATCAAGCCAGCGATTTGCTGGTCGGTTTGATTCTGGCTGGCAGCCAGCCCTGTGCTCACCCCAGCGATGTCTTCGGCGCTGCGGTTCTGATTGAGCTTGCGCGTGCCTTCCAGCCTGTCTATGGGGATGGCAAAACCGACGATGCCGTTGAGCATCTTTTCGATGTAATCGGCAGGGGCATCGCTTACGGCCCAAGGCTCGGCCCGCGAGGCTTCGTGTTTTTGCGTCAGCGTGCTGACGATCTGCAGCAGCCGGGCGGGGTCTGTGAACACCTCGGCACGGCCATAGGCGTGAACCGCCAGGTAATTCCAGGTGGGTACCACTTTGCCGTGTTCGGCTTTGGCGGCATAAAACGACGGACTGACGTACGCATCGGGACCTTGAAAGATCACCAGCGCTTCGCAAGAGGCCAAGGCCTTCCACTGCGGGTTGGCTTTGGCCAAGTGACCGGACAGTGTGCCGTTGGGCCCTTGGCCGGGGTCGAGCAGCAGCGGCACATGGCTCGCCTGCAGGCCGGTGTCGTCATAAGTGACCAGGGTCGCCAGGCGCGTGCCCTGGATCTGCCGGTGCAGGCAGTCGAGACTGTCCTCTCTGAAATCGCGGGGCGTGTGCATAAGATTTTCCTTGGCGAGTGGCCCAATCCTAGGCAGCCTATTGGTCTGTTGTAAGAGCCACTAACGGTCAATTTCATAGGGCCAATCCATGTCAGTCTCTACGCCATCGTTGACCTTTGATTTCGCCGGGATTGAGCTGGATCGCCAGCAAGGGCTGAGTCGACAGCTTTACCAGACGCTGCGCCAGAGGATCCTCGATGGCCGGCTGGGCGGTGGCACGCGCCTGCCCGCAAGCCGTGATCTGGCGGCGTCGCTGTCGATTTCCCGCAACAGCGTCCTGCGCGCTTATGACCAGCTGTATGCAGAAGGCTTTACTGAAGCACGGAGAGGTGACGGTACTTACGTCGCCCAATTGACCGAGCATGCCGGCGCTGCCAAAAAACTATCCACAAAGGTATCCACAGGGTTATCACCAGGCTTATCAACAGGTTTGTCCACAGTTGTGTCAAATGAAGCTGGCAATTCATCCTGTAAAGTTATCCACAGCACTTCGCTGATGCGTCTCGAAAAGCATCATCTGAGCGCTCATAAGACCGGCTTGCCGCGTGCTTTTCGTATAGGGCTTCCGGCGTTCGATCTGTTCCCGTTTGACGTGTGGGGCAAGCTGCACGCGGCTTTCTGGCGTAAGCCGGGTTTGCATCAGCTTGGGTATGGGGATCCGGCAGGGGAATGGCGGTTGCGGGAGTTGATCGCGATGTATCTGCGAACATCTCGTGACCTGAAGTGTGACGCTGAACAAATTGTGATCACCAGTGGTGCGCAGCAGGCGATTACCCTTTGTGCACAGCTGCTGCTGAACGAGGGTGATGCGGTAGCGTTCGAAAATCCCGGATATCGCGCAGCCGGTCACGCCTTTGCCGTCGCGGGCGCGACGTTGCGCGGCATGTCGGTGGATATCGACGGCATGCGCTGTCCTGACGACGAAAGTCGCTGCACATTGGCCTATGTCACGCCGTCCCATCAGTACCCTTTGGGCGTCACCATGAGCCTTGCGCGGCGGCTGGAGTTGCTGGCTTGGGCCGAGCGGACAGGGGGTTGGATCGTCGAGGACGATTACGATGGCGAATATCGCTACAGCGGCGCACCACTTGCGCCCTTGGCCGCCCTGGATCGAAGCGGGCGTGTGCTCTATGTCGGCACTTTCGGCAAGGTTGCGTTCCCAGCGCTGCGCCTGGGGTATCTGGTGCTGCCGCGCAACTTGGTCAAGCCGTTCAGTCAGCGTCGCGCACTGGACATGCGCCATTCGGAAATCGGCACGCAGGCAGTGATGGCAGAGTTCATTGCGGCGGGGCATTTCCAGCGGCATATCCGTCGCATGAGGCGTGCGGCCTTGAGCCGAAGGGATGCGCTGCTCGCAGGCTGGCCCGAGGATATCCGCGGGTGCAGTGCAATGCCCAAGCCGCTGGCCGGGCTGCATGTGTCAGTTGCAGTAGATAGCCTGCAAAGGGAATCTGAGCTGGTTGCAAAAGCTGAGAGCGTGGGCGTAGAAATTGCTCCACTGAGTGACTACTGGCTGCCGGATTCCGCAACGCCTGTGGATAACCGGGCGGGTCTGGTGTTGGGATTTGCGGCAGTTCCGGAGGCTGATATCGCGTCTGCGCTGCAGCGCTTGCGGGGTATTTGGAAAGATTGATACCGAACGAGTCTTGCGCAGTGGGTTGCTGGCAAATGTGTCCGGTCAGGCCTGGCCGAGTGGAATGACGCATCGCAATCATGAGCAAGCTCACCCACAGCAGACGCTGTATTTTGGGGTTAGCACATGGCATGGCAGCGGTATACTTGCGCCCATTGCACATCCTTTCCCGAGAAACGTCCCATGAGCCTCCCCCTTGCTGCGGCGCCTGAACGCAAGTTCGGCGCGCCTCTTATCGCCTTCATTCTGCTGGTTGTCGGCGGTCTGTTCCTTCAATCCGCTGTCGGCGGCAGGCAAGTCCTGTTGCTCATCGTCGGCGCAGCGCTGGGGCTTACCCTCTACCACGCAGCATTCGGGTTTACGTCTGCCTGGCGGGTATTCATCAATGAACGTCGCGGCGCGGGTCTGCGGGCACAGATGGTGATGCTGGCTATCGCGGTCGTGCTGTTCTTCCCGGCGCTGGGCGCAGGTACGTTATTGGGCAACCCGGTCACCGGTCTGGTAGCACCTGCGGGCGTTTCCGTGGTGTTCGGCGCGTTCATTTTCGGCATTGGCATGCAGATGGGCGGTGGCTGCGCATCGGGCACCCTGTTTACCGTCGGCGGCGGCAACGCGCGGATGCTGGTGACCTTGCTGTTCTTCGTCGTGGGTTCGGTGATCGCTACCCACCACGCGCACTGGTGGTTTTCACTGCCATCGTTCCCGGCCACTTCCATCGTCAAGACCTTCGGTGTCATACCTGCGCTGATCATTAGCCTGGCCCTGTTTGGCGTGATCGCGCTGGTCACCATCAGGCTGGAGAAACGTCGTTATGGCGAATTGGAGGCCGCAGTGACCAGCGAGCACGTTGGCCTGCGGCGTTTGCTGCGCGGTCCATGGCCGCTGGTGTGGGGCGCAATCGCTTTGGCGTTGCTCAACTACGCGACGCTGGCGCTGGCTGGTCGCCCTTGGGGCATCACCTCGGCATTCGCGTTGTGGGGCGCAAAAGTCGCGAGCGGGCTAGGGGTAGATGTTGGCAGTTGGGTGTTCTGGCAGATGCCCGCAAATGCCAAGGCGCTGGCGGCGCCTGTGTGGGAAGACATCACTACGGTCATGGACATCGGCATCATGCTGGGTGCGGCAGTGGCTGCGGGCCTTGCAGGACGGTTCTCGCCAACGCTGAAGATTCCGCTGCGTTCACTGGTCGCCGCTGTACTGGGTGGCCTGCTGTTGGGCTATGGCTCGCGTTTGGCCTATGGCTGCAACATCGGCGCGTACTTCAGCGGCATCGCTTCGGGCAGCCTGCATGGCTGGTTGTGGTTGGTGGCAGCGTTTGCCGGTAATGCGGTGGGTGTACGCATTCGTCCATTCTTCTTCAAGGGTGAGCGGCGTCCGGTGGTGTTGAGCGGGTGCTAATCAGGTACAGCCGATCCAAACCTTTTAGAGGCGCACTTGCCCACGGTTGCTGAACCGCAGCCAGCGAAAGGCGCCAGTCATTCCGGCCCTTTTTGGCAGCGCACTCCACGTCCACACGGCTCATGAACATGTCGGTGAAAGCGTGAGCAGGTCATTGGGGCGAGGGGGCTAACGAATTAGCCCCCTAATGCTGGCAGAAGCCAGGAATTACTTCCCGGCCTGGGCCTTTGCGACCTTCACGATGTTGTCAGCGGTAAAGCCGTACTTGGCCTGCAACTTCTCGAGAGGCGCCGATGCACCGAAGGTGTTCATAACGATCTTTTCGCCGCTCTGGCCGACGTAGCGATCCCAGCCCACAGGCCCTGCCTGTTCCACCACCAACCGTCCCTTGACGTCCGGCGGCAGCACGCTGTCGCGATAGGCCTTGTCCTGGTCTTCGAAAAGCTCCCAACTTGGCATCGAGACGACGCGCGCAGCAATCCCTTCGGCCTTGAGCTTCTCGAAGGCCTCGACGGTCATACCGACTTCGCTGCCGGTGGCAATCAGGATCACATCGACTTTGCCTTCTACCGCGTCAGCCAGGACATATGCACCTTTGGCGACATTTTCAGCACTGGCATATTTCGAGCGGTCCAGCGTCGGCATCGGCTGGCGGGACAGCACCAGGCAGCTTGGCCGATTAGTCTGCGCCAGAGCAACTTTCCAGGCCTCGGCGGTTTCGTTGGCATCGCCTGGGCGCAGAGTTACCAGACCGGGCGTGGCACGCATCTGAGTCAGGTGCTCGATAGGCTGGTGCGTCGGACCGTCCTCGCCCACGCCGATCGAGTCGTGGGTGAAGACAAAGATCACCGGCAACTCCATGATTGACGCCAGGCGGATCGGCGGTTTCATGTAGTCGCTGAACACCAGGAACGTCGAGGTGTACGGCCGGATGTAGGACAGCGCCAGACCATTGGCAATCGAACCCATGGCGTGTTCGCGAATACCGAAATGCAGATTCCGGCCGCTGTAGCTTCCAGCTTCGAAGCTACCTGCACCGTCGAATGTCAGGTTGGTTTTGGTGGACGGGGACAGGTCCGCCGATCCGCCGATGAGCCACGGGATCTGCTGAGCGAAACCGTTGAGCACTTTGCCGCCCGAAGCCCGTGTGGCAATACCCTTGGCGTCTGCATCAAAACTGATCGCGGTGTTGCGCCATCCCTCTGGCATTTCTCCGGCGCGCATGCGCTGGAGTTCATCGGCAAGTGCTGGCTGTTCCTGCTCAAAGCGGGCGAAGGTCTCCTGCCACGCCTTATAGTCAGCGCCATTACGCTCCAGTAGCGCGTCGCGCAGGTAATGACGAGCTTCGTCAGGCACCAGGAAACTGCTGTTCTCGTCCCAGCCGTAAGCTTTTTTGGTCAGCTTGATTTCGTCTTCGCCCAGCGGTTCGCCATGGGCCGACGCAGTATTGTGTTTATTCGGCGAGCCATAGCCGATCACACTATCGACCACGATCAGGGTCGGTGCGTCGTTGGTTTGCTGGAAGGTCTGAATCGCCTTGGCCAGCGCTGCTGCATCGTTGGCGTCCTTCACATGCAGGGTTTTCCAGCCATAACCTTCGAAACGCTTCTGCGCATCGTCACTGTAGGCAAGGTCGGTATGGCCCTCGATGCTGATGGTGTTGTTGTCGTAGATCCAGCACAGGTTGGACAGCTTGAGATGGCCGGCAAGCGAGGCCGCTTCGGCCGTTACGCCTTCCATCATGTCGCCGTCGCCGCAGAGCACGTAAACGTTGTAATCGAACAGCGTGGTGCCCGGCTTGTTGAAGCGCTCGCCCAACCAGCGTTCGGCCATCGCCATGCCGACGCTGTTGGCGCAACCCTGGCCAAGGGGACCTGTGGTGGTCTCAACCCCAGTGGTCATGCGGTATTCAGGGTGGCCGGGTGTCTTGGAATCCATCTGCCGGAACTGCTTGATGTCATCAAGGCTGACGGCTGGCTTGCCCGAAGGTTTACCGTGCTCGTCGATTTCGATGACGCCTGCCAGATGTAGCAGCGAATAAAGCAGCATCGAGGCGTGTCCGACAGACAGCACAAAACGGTCGCGGCTTGGCCAGTCAGGGTGTTCCGGGTGGTAGCGCAGGAAATCTTTCCAGACGGTGTAGCCTACTGGCGCCAGGGCCATTGGCGTACCGGGATGGCCGGAGTTAGCCTTCTGCACGGCATCCATGGCCAAAGTGCGGATGGTATTGATGGTCAGTTGGTCGCGATCCCCGTGCTCTTTGACAGTGCTTGCGGCAGCAGGTCGTTCGGTAGAGTTGGCAGACGAGCTCATTAACATTCTCCTCGTGACGTGTGGCTGATGCTTCCAGATAGGTGTTGAGCACGCGTTCAGCGGGTTCGTTCCATGAAATCTCTGGCAACCGACCAAGCCTGCGATTTGTCGCTGAAATGTTTCAGTCGCGAACCATGCGGGTGATCCGCATTCGAATGCCTGTAGAGAGCCAGGCTCGTTGCCTGGCCGCTGAATGACAGAATGGGGTGGCCTTTGCAGGAAACGATTGTCAAGAAGTACCGCGCCATGATCAGGACCTTTACCTATATCGGTTGGTCGCTGTTCTGGCTGTTGATCTGGGATGTCATTGTCACGGTCGACTTCATGCTGTATCTGGAGCGCAAGATCACCTTGCCGTCGCTGCCGCTGACGTTGCTCGGCTCAGCATTGGTGGTCCTCACCAGTTTTCGTAACACCAGCGCCTATAACCGCTGGTGGGAAGCGCGCACGTTATGGGGTGCGCTGGTTAACAATTCCCGCAGCTTTGCCCGGCAAGTGCTGACATTGATGGACGACGAAAGCGAACTCAATCCGGTCAAGGCCGTATTGCTGCGTCGCCATGTGGCTTATGTGGAATGTCTGTCGGCGCACCTTAAAGGCAGTGATTGCAGTGAAGATGTGACGGCGATGATTGCGCGAGAGGAATACGACCGGCGCAAGCGCAGCAATAACTTTCCCAACGACATCCTCAACGGTTCGGCCGCCATCCTTGCCAGTGAATACAAGGCGGGACGCCTGGACAGCATTCGCCTGGCACGGCTTGAGTCGACGATGGTGGAGATTTCGAACTGCCAGGGCGGTATGGAGCGCATCGCCAACACGCCATTGCCTTATCCCTATGTGACCTTTCCACGGCTGTTCATCACCCTGTTCTGCATCATCGTGCCCATCGGACTGGTGGAAACGCTGGGCTGGTTTACCCCGCTGGCGTCGACCGTCGTGGGGTTCATGCTGCTGGCGATCGAGAAGATCGGCACCGACCTGCAGAGTCCGTTCAAGGCGTCCGAGCATGAGATTCAGATGAAGGCACTGTGCGCGAACATCTCGGGCAATCTGGATTCGATGCTGCGCGATGCGACGGAGAAGAAAGCCTGCTGAATGCAGACGGTGCGTGGGAGCAATCGCACGTTAAGGCTTTCACGAAGGCGGTGCGTCAGGCAGCGCAGCATTCGCTGACCGTCGTCACTTCTGGTTGCTCCCACAGGGCGGTGGGGGATCGATGAGGGTGCGGTGGCCGCGCTTTAACGCAACTCTCCACACACATCCAGCTCTACCAGGCGGCGTACTTCACCAGACGGCAAGTCCGCGCCCAACAGCGCATGCAGTTTGCCGAACGCCGCTTCGCGGGTCATGCCGCCGCCGGAAAGCACCCCCAGACCGCGCAGGCGGCTGCCAGCCTCGTAGACATCCAGTTCGACGCCCCCTTCATGGCATTGGGTGATCGCGATCACACAGATGCCTTGCTGTTGGGCGCGTTGCAGGCTGTCGAGGAACGTTGGATCGTCGCTGGGGCCGGTACCGCTGCCGAAACACTCCAGAACCAGGCCCTGAATCCCGCTATCAATCAGACCGTTCAGTTGCGCGGCGCCAATGCCGGGAAACAGCGGTATCACGGCCACGCTGACCAGTTGTTTCGGTTGGCGGTAATCCAGCGCCGCAGGCAGCGTATCGACGGCCTCACCGCCGCGAGTGCGGTTCAGTGCGGCGAACGGGTTACGGCCAAAGCTGCGGATTTTCGCGCACCGTGTCGGCTGTATCAGCGCGCCATGAAAGTACAAATGCACGCCTGATGGCAGGCCTTTACCCAGCGCTTGCAGTGCGCCGTTGACGTTTTCCCAGGCATCGCTGTCGGCCACGCCGGCTGGCAGCATGGAGCCCGTGAATACGACGGGTGCACTCAGGCCCAGCAGTTGGAAGCTCATCGCCGCCGCGCTGTACGCCAGGGTGTCGGTGCCGTGCAGGATCAACACGGCATCGCAGCCCTGAACGTCAACCGCATCGATCACTGCCTCACGCAGGCGTTGCCAGTAGGCGGGCGTCATGTTGGCACTGTCGATCAGGGGAGCCATCTCGCGAAATTGCCACTGTGGCACCGCCAACGCAGGCTGACCCGCCAGTTGGTCGGCCATCCGCGCTTCGAAACCGGAGGCTGGCGCCAGACCGTTTTCGCTGGCCTGCATGCCGATGGTGCCGCCGGTGTAGAGCACCATCACGTTTATGGCCGGTGCCTGATTGTCGCGATTCATGGATGTCTCCCTGGGCTGACTGTCAGTGGGTCAAGGCGCGTCATTGATCGATTTGTCGCCTGCCACAGGCTTGGCGTTGGCGGCGTTGCTCCCGGGTTTGGGCCAGGCGTTCAAGTCCAGGTCCAGATCAGGGAACTGGCTGGAATCGAAGACCGGAGTCTTGATGCCTGCCTTACGTTGAGCATCGTAGTCGCTCAAGATACGCAAACCGATGTTGAACAGCATCGCCAGGGCAATCAGGTTGACGAACGCCAGCAGGGTCATGGTGATGTCAGCGAACGCAAATACGGTGCCCAGATCTTCCACGGCCCCCCACAGGATCAGCGCCAGCACCAGTGCCCGATAACTGATCAGTGCTTTGCGGCTCTCGCCCAACAGGAAGCGCAGGCTGTTCTCGCCCAAGTAATAGTTGTAGAGAATCGAGGTAAAGACGAACAACGCCAGTGCCACGCTGATGAACAGCTTGCCCCAGTCGCCTACTACCGCCGCCAGCGAGTTTTGCGTCAGCGCGATGCCATCGCCTTCGAAGCCTGGGGTGTAGAAACCCGACAGCAGGATCAGCAGGGCGGTACAGGTACAGATAACGAAGGTGTCGAGGAAGACGCTGAACGCCTGAACCACGCCTTGCGCAACCGGATGCTGGACCTCAGCGACCGCTGCGACGTTGGGCGCGCTGCCCAGACCGGCTTCGTTGGCGAAAACGCCACGTTTGACGCCCATCACGATCGCGCTGCCAATCAGGCCGCCGAACACCTCATCCATGCCGAATGCGCTTTTGACGATGGTCATCAGCATGTGCGGGACGTGTTCGAACTGCACGCCGATCACATACAGGGTGACGCCGATGTAGACCAGCGTCTTGACCGGAACCAGCAGGTCGGCCACTGCCGCGATGCGTTTGATTCCGCCAATGAATACCAGTCCCAGCAGCCCGGCCAGAGCCAGGCCTGCCCAAAGAGGCGATACGCCAAACGCGTCGTTGAGCGAGTGCGTGACTGCATGGGATTGCAGGCCATTGAAGGCGAAGCCGAAGGTCACCAGCAGCAGAACCGCCATGACCATGCCCAGCCAGCGCTTGCCCAGCCCGTGCTGAATATAGAAAGAAGGACCGCCGCGATATTGGCCATCGGAATCGCAGCGCTTGTAGAGCTGGCCGAGGGAGCATTCGAAGAAGCTGCTGGCCATGCCGACCAGGGCGGTGACCCACATCCAGAACACAGCACCCGGTCCACCTAGGGTCACGGCGATGCCGACGCCGGCGATGTTCCCGGCGCCGACACGACCGGCAAGGCTCAGCATCAAGGCCTGAAATGAACTCAACTGTCCCGAGCTGCTGCGCAGACTGTCGCGGAAGACCGCAAACATGTGGAAGAAGTGGCGTAATTGGACGAAACGCGAGCGAATCGTGAAATATCCACCGAGCCCGACAATGAGCACGATCAGCAGTTTTCCCGAGAGGAAGTCGTTGATGACTTCAAGCATTGATGTTTCCTCGCTTTTTAGAGGGTCCGCACTATACCGGTGCGCGTTATTGGAGTCTGTAAACCGTTTCTGCTTTTAAGCTCGTTTCGTCGGCTTGTAGGAAGCGCAGGTGCTGTGACTGGCCCGTCATTCGAAGATTGCGGCCAAAAAAAAGGGCCTGGGAAGTGTCTACTTCCGGCCCTCAAAAGGGTGAGGGGTGTCTAGGCCCCCAGCCTGGTGATCGTGTTGCAGTTGAAGCGGCAGCCTCCCATCAGGCCTTCAGTGGCACCAATCGTGGGGCAATCATGTTCTCAGGGCGCAGGATGTCGGCGAGCATCGCGTCGTCGAGCAGGCCTTCTTCGCGCACCAGTTCCAGTACGCCACGGCCTGTTTCCAGGGCGACGCGAGCGATACGGGTGGCGTTTTCGTAACCGATATAGGGGTTCAGCGCGGTTACCAGACCGATCGAGTGCTCGACCAGCTCGCGGCAGCGCTGTTCGTTGGCGGTGATGCCGACGATGCAGTGTTCGCGCAGCATGTCCATGGCGCGCTGCAGCAGGCGGATCGAGTCGAAGATCTTGTAGGCAATCAGCGGCTCCATCACGTTCAGTTGCAACTGGCCGCCTTCGGCGGCCACGGTCAGGGCCAGGTCATTGCCCATGATTTCGAAAGCGCACATGTTCACCGCTTCCGGAATCACCGGATTGACCTTGCCCGGCATGATCGAGCTGCCCGGCTGACGCGCTGGCAGGTTGATTTCATTGATGCCGGTACGTGGGCCGCTGGACAGCAGCCGCAGGTCGTTGCAGATTTTCGACAGCTTGACCGCAGTGCGCTTGAGCATGCCGGAAAGCAATACGAAGGCGCCCATGTCGGAGGTGGCTTCGATCAGGTCTGCTGCGGGAACCAATGGCTGGCCGCTGATGATCGCCAGACGCTCTACCGCCAAGTGCTGATAACCAGGGTCGGCATTGATGCCGGTACCGATGGCGGTGCCGCCAAGGTTCACTTCGGTCAGCAACTCAGGTGCCAGGCTGCGCAGACGATTGAGGTCTTCGGTTAGGGTCGTGGCGAAGGCGCGGAATTCCTGACCGAGCGTCATCGGCACCGCGTCCTGCAGCTGGGTGCGGCCCATCTTCAGCACGTGGTTGAATTCCTGACCTTTGGCCGCGAAGGCCTGAATCAGGCTGTCGAGGCTGGCGAGCAGAGCGTCGTGACCCAGCAGCAGACCGAGGCGAATGGCCGTCGGGTACGCGTCGTTGGTCGACTGCGCCATGTTCACATCGTTGTTCGGGTGCAAGTGTTTGTATTCGCCTTTGGCATGGCCCATCGCTTCGAGCGCGATATTGGCGATGACTTCGTTGGCGTTCATGTTGGTGGACGTGCCGGCGCCACCCTGAATCATGTCGACCACGAACTGCTCGTGGAAGTCACCGCGAATCAGACGTGCGCAGGCTTCGCTGATGGCCGCATGCTTCTCTTTGCTCAAATGCCCCAGCTGGTGATTCGCATCGGCGGCCGCTTGTTTGACCATGGCAAGGCCGACAACCAGTTTCGGGTAGTGTGAAAGCGGAACACCGGAGAGGTGAAAGTTATTCACCGCGCGCAGAGTCTGGATGCCGTAATAGGCTTCTGCGGGTACTTCGAGGACGCCAAGCAGGTCTTTTTCGATGCGAAATGATGCAGCGGAGGACATGATAGAGAAATTCTCAAAAGAGGCACGGACTGAGCCGGAACGCCTTTAATACTAGGCCTGTGGGTGATTGCGAACCAATGCTGTTAAGCGCTAGCCTATGCACAAACGGCATAATGTTGAGGTGACGTTGGGTATGTGTAGAGCGTGTGAAGGATTGGCACTGATGCCTGACGCCCACGATTCCTTCTGTGGAGCGAGTTGATTCGCGAGGCATCGATACATCCAACAAGGTGTATCTGATGTACAGCCCTCTCGCGAATGAATTCGCTTTCACAGGGGTTAGTCTTCCAATCGAATCAAAGCCAGTTGCCAAACTCGGCAAGACCGGCAGCTCTGGAGAGCACGATGAACCTGGAAAGCAAATGGCTGGAAGACTTCAGCGCTCTGGCCGCGACTCGCAGTTTCTCCCAGGCGGCCGAGCGACGATTCGTGACGCAACCGGCGTTCAGTCGGCGAATCCGCAGTCTGGAAGCTGCGCTGGGCCTGCAGTTGGTCAATCGCTCGCGCACCCCCATCGAGCTGACAGCGGCAGGCCAGTTGTTTCTGGTCACTGCGCGCACAGTGGTCGACCAACTCGGCGAAGTGCTACGCCATCTGCACCATCTGGAAAGCGGGCAGGGCGAGGTCATGCAGATAGCCGCAGCGCACTCGCTGGCCTTGAGCTTCTTCCCGCGCTGGATCGCCCAGTTGCGTAACGAAGGCTTGAACATCGCCACGCGTCTGGTCGCCACCAATGTCGGCGACGCCGTACATGCGCTTCGCGAAGGTGGCTGCGACCTGATGCTGGCGTTCTACGACCCTGACGCGGCGCTGCAAATGGACGCAGAAATCTTTCCATCGCTGCATTTGGGCGTCACGGAAATGCTGCCTGTTTGCTCGACCGATGCTAACGGCACCCCGCTGTTCGATCTGGAAGGTGAACCCAGCGTGCCGTTACTGGCCTACAGCGCGGGTGCGTTTCTGGGGCGCTCGGTCAATCTGCTGCTGCGCCAGCGTAACCTGCGGTTCACCACGGTCTACGAGACAGCGATGGCTGACAGCCTCAAGGGAATGGCGTTGCAAGGACTGGGTATCGCGTGGGTGCCCCGCCTCAGCATTGCCGCCGAGCTTGAGCGCGGTGAACTGGTGATTTGTGGCGGCGCTCAATGGCATGTGCCTCTGGAGATTCGGCTGTATCGCTGCGCGCTCGTGCGTAAAGCCAATGTACGGTTGCTGTGGCGCAAGCTGGAAACGGCCGCCAGCTCAAGCGATGGCAGCCTGTAAGCAGTAGTGGGCATCAAGGAATGGCCGAGAGAAGTCCCTATGGTCCAGCCTCGTTCAAGGTGTGTCTTTGAGATAGTTGCGAATCGATTGTTTAGCTCTGTCACTGTAGCGATAGCAGTTTTTGATGAAGAACACTTCACTCGCGACCATGTTGGTGTTGCACGTCAGCGCAAACGGAAAGCCAATTAATTGGCCGTCGCTATGAGTAGCCCCCAGCAAATGTCCGACTTCGTGAGCAATAGTTCGATAGGCACTTAACGAGGCAATTGCGGAGCGTTTGCCTGATCCGGCAATGCCTTCTGTCAAGAGCGTTAGATTATCCCGAGTAATCAATAAATACTTATGACGCTTGCTGCGGGGCTTGTTTTCACCGATCACGTAGTCAATCACTCGTTGGTCCCACTCATAGAGCGATTTGCCCGCATCGCCCAGACGATAGTCAAAATCCGTGTAGCCAGGTGTGCGCAGGATTGGAACGATTTCCACTTTCCTGTCCGTGATGGATTCGAGGTCTTCGGTGAACCAGGAAAAGTAGTTTGTGTCCAGGTTTCTGATATCCGTATCGCTCAATTCGTCATGCAGAAAAAGCGTAAGGACAATGGGAAGCTTTGCGTTCCAACTCTGGTATTCGCTCGCCAGGATTGAAGCCGGCATGGTACTGATAAGAAGGGTAATCGTAAGTGCGGCAGTCACTCTGTTCATGATGTTTTCTCATCCTTGAGAATTAATTGTGTTGTTTTGCGTATTTAGAAAAGCAAGTCGAAGGTGGTTTGTCAGTCGGACTAATGAGTGTTTGGTGAGGCTGATTTCGTCTGGGCGCGTCGGAAGACGCTGTTAGGGCAGAGAGCGTTCAAGAAGTTCACTCAAAACTTCCTACAGCCTGCCCTGGCTAAAGCCACGCACAGCGCCGTTTTTTCCTCTTTAAAAAATTTGGGTGTGTTGTAATTTTGGTCAGGGCTTGCGACGGAGTTTTCTTGCAAGCCAGTCATCACCGCCCCTCATGATGAGGGGTGGTTAATTAAAAGGACTTAACCATGACAACTGCGACAGAATTCATACGTATCCATGTTTATTACCATGATGATGTCAGTGCAAGTACGCGACGCATCGTGCCGCGCAATTACCTTAAAGACTGTATTACCGAGCTTGAACGAGTTGCGCGGCGTCCGTTCGTCATCGAGTACAAGCATTCGATCCCTGGGGTCACCGACATTGAGTACCAGGGCGGCGATCCACGCCATGCGTTGAATCGGTGGATTTCGGCTGCGCTTGGTTATCAGGACCGCCACATCCGTGCTTCGGAGCGTATTCAGAGATACCTGCTGGTGACGCAGCAGAGCATCAACGATGAAGTGCTGGGTATTGCGCAGGCGCCTGGTGGTTGTGCAATCGCTTCGCTGACCAATTACCAAACCATCGCACATGAGTTGGGGCACACCTTTGGCATGAGGCACGAAGACGCCGAACTGCATCACAATGCTTTCGGGCTTGAATGTGCAACCTACGGATACCCGGAGCAGGGCGGTCTGCGTAGCAACTGTTATCAATACAGCATTAAGAACCGCGAAAACATGGCCCGCTATTTCGCGCAGTATGTGGATTGATTCGCGTCCCGGAGTGCCTCCTTTGACGTGCCAAAACGGGCACCTCGGCCCCCGCTGACTAATGGTCGTCAAAGGGGCTGCCTTCCTTGCGCTTTGCGGTATACTGCGCGGCCTTTGGCCGGTTGCACTGGTCATAATTCGTACAAGCCACGCCGGTTTTTCCCGCGTGGCTTGTTGTTTTTAGACGCGCCTGCGGGCGCCCGATGAAGAGGCACGACGATGAGCGCACTGGTTGGCGTGATCATGGGCTCCAAGTCCGATTGGTCCACCCTTAGCCACACCGCCGATACGCTGGAAAAGCTCGGCATTCCGTACGAGGTCAAAGTGGTTTCGGCGCACCGCACGCCGGACCTGCTGTTTCAGTACGCCGAAGAGGCCGAAGGGCGTGGCATCGAGGTGATCATCGCTGGCGCTGGCGGTGCCGCTCACCTGCCGGGCATGTGCGCTGCCAAGACCCACCTGCCTGTATTGGGCGTGCCGGTGCAGTCCTCGATGCTCTCAGGTGTCGACTCGCTGCTGTCTATCGTGCAGATGCCTGCAGGCATCCCGGTCGCGACCCTGGCCATAGGCAAGGCTGGCGCGATCAACGCCGCGCTGTTGTCGGCCAGCATCCTGGGCGCTAAGCACCCGCAATTCCACGCAGTGCTGAAAAAATTCCGCACTGAGCAGACAGACAGCGTTCTGGACAATCCAGACCCACGCAAGGCCTGAGGTTTTCATGAAGATCGGCGTAATCGGTGGCGGCCAGCTGGGTCGCATGTTGGCCCTGGCGGGCACCCCGCTGGGAATGAACTTCGCCTTCCTCGATCCGGCCCCGGACGCCTGCGCCGCTGCGTTGGGCGAGCATCTGCGTGCCGATTACGGCGATCAGGACCACCTGCGTCAGCTGGCTGATGAAGTGGATCTGGTGACCTTCGAATTCGAAAGCGTGCCGGCTGAAACCGTGGCCTTTCTCTCGCAGTTCGTGCCGGTCTATCCGAGCGCCGAAGCCTTGCGCATCGCCAGGGACCGCTGGTTCGAGAAGCGCATGTTCAAGGACCTGGGCATCCCGACGCCTGCGTTCGCTGACATTCAGTCTCAGGCTGACCTGGACGACGCAGTCTCCAGCATCGGCCTGCCTGCGGTGTTGAAAACCCGCACGCTGGGCTATGACGGTAAGGGGCAGAAGGTCCTGCGCACGCCAACAGATGTAGTCGACACCTTCGCCGAACTGGGCAGTGTGCCGTGCCTGCTTGAGGGCTTCGTGTCGTTCACCGGCGAAGTGTCGCTGATCGCGGTACGTGCTCGTGACGGCGAAACGCGCTTCTACCCGTTGGTGCACAACACCCACGACAGCGGCATTCTGCGTCTGTCCATTGCCAGTACCGATCACCCGTTGCAGGGGCTGGCTGAAGACTATGCCGGTCGCGTGCTCAAGCATCTGGATTACGTGGGCGTGCTGGCGTTCGAGTTCTTCGAAGTCGAGGGTGGCCTCAAAGCCAACGAAATCGCTCCACGGGTTCATAACTCGGGTCACTGGACCACCGAAGGCGCCGAGTGCAGCCAGTTCGAAAACCACCTGCGGGCCGTGGCCGGCCTCCCGCTGGGGTCGACCGCCAAGGTGGGCGAGAGCGCCATGCTTAATTTCATCGGCGAAGTACCAGCCGTGGAGCAAGTCATCGCTATCGACGACTGCCACCTGCACCACTACGGCAAAGCCTTCAAGCTCGGCCGCAAGGTGGGGCACGCCACCGTGCGCAGCAAGGACCGCGTGACGCTGGATCGTCAGGTCAAGCGTGTTGAGGCGCTGATCAAGCGCTGAGCCGATCTGCTGTCTGCCAACGTGCCTGCGGTTGATGCAAAACCGGTGGGGGAGAGCTTGCACGTGACTGCTCAGGATCACGCACCCAACAGGCGTCGGCGTGGCTGGCCTCATCGTCCGACGGCGGTCCCGACCAGCTCACTCCTGCTGTTGTTTTGGATGAGCCCTTCTATCGCGGTGTTGATTGCGTTGAACCATTCATTCTCCACACCCCTCTCATAGCGTGTTGCCGATGCCTCATAAGGCGTTGGCATATTCATTCAAAACAGAGGGACACGGCATGGGAATCATTGGAACCATCTTTATCGGCCTGATCGTGGGTTTGTTGGCTCGCTTTCTTAAGCCGGGCGACGACAGCATGGGCTGGATCATGACCATTATTCTGGGTATCGCCGGCTCTCTGGCGGCGACCTATGGTGGCCAGGCGTTGGGTATCTATCAGGCAGGCGAAGGTGCAGGCTTCTTCGGTGCGCTGGTGGGTGCAATCGTCCTGCTGGTGATCTACGGCTTGATCAAAAAGAAGTGAAAGTGAATCTGGCCCTCTGCGCTACTGTTGCGCGGAGGGCTAGAATGCCCGGCACCCAACTCCTCATGCCGAGCACCTGAATGCGTCGTCTCTTCCCCGTTTTTCTGCTGCTGGTCTGTGGACTGGTACGCGCTGCCGACTTGCCTGAAACCGATTGGCTGGAACTGATGCCCAAGTCGGATCAGAAAGCCCTCGAAGCCATGCCCGAAATCGACCATAACTCCCCTGAGGCGATGGGCACGTTCGACCGCAAGGGTGGTTTGAAGCAGAGCAAGGGCTTGCCCGCCGTGATGTACTCGACCAAGACCGTTGCGGCCATGAACGGCAAGAGCATCCGTCTGGGCGGCTACCCGGTACCGCTGGAAACCGATGCCAAGGGGCATAGCACCCTGTTCTTTCTGGTCCCTTACCCTGGTGCCTGCATCCACGTTCCGCCACCGCCGCCCAATCAACTGGTGTTGGTGCGCTACCCGAAAGGCCTGAAAATCGACGATATCTACGTGCCGCTTTGGGTCATCGGTACGTTAAAGGTCGAGAAGGTCAGCAATGATCTGGCCGACGCGGCCTACGCGCTGGATGCCGCGAAGGTGCGGGTGGTGACAGAGGCGGATTTGTAACGCGTCCCTTGGCGGCCTCGCCCAAACGGGGATTGTTGAGGCCCTGGACACAGGGTTAAGTCAGCGTCAGGTCAATCCTCGCCCAACGGTTCAGCCCAGATACTTACACCCATCACGTGCATGTCATTGGGCTTGAGCGTCACGATGTCCGTCATGACGTTCGCCGTTTCGACGCACACCATGCCTTTCCAGCCATCGGCGTGCATGTCGCTGAAGGTTCTGGTCTTTTCGATCCACGGGTTCCACACCACCGACGATTTAGAGCCCGCGGTCTGGATCTGGATTCGGCGCTTCCACTCCGGGTCGATGATCGACACAAGGTCGGGCGTGTCCTGATAGATACGATCTGTCTCGCCGGTGAACGTAATGTCCCCGTCCTGCACGTTGATTGTTTCCCAGCTTTCCAGGGTATTGAGGTAGCTCACGTCGTCGAAGCCTTCGATGCGGACCTGATGCACATCGCCGACGGCGAAATAGCTGTGCAGCGCCTGGCTGAAGGTAACGTCTTCACGCCCGGCATTGAAGCTGATCAGGCTGACGCCCAATGCGGCGTCCATGCGTATCTGCAGCTTCAGACCGACCGTATGCGGCCAGCCGGGCAGATGGCCTTCGGCTTTGGGTTGAATGAACTCGACGATCAGCGCGTCGCCATCCTCACCCATGCCCATCAGTTCCCAGTCAATCGCCCGGACTTCGCCGTGAGCGTTTGCAGGCTCGCTGCTCTGGCGCATGTCCTGCACGCTCTGCGGGTTGCGCTGGAAGTTGCCGAACCATGGCCAGCAGACGGGCATGCCGCCGCGAATCGCCTTGCCACGCTTGAACACCGCGCCCGGATTGGACCAGATCAAGGGCTGATCGCCGTCGATTTGATAACTGATGACATGTGCGCCCTGCTGGGCGACCACCAGTTCGGCTTGACCGTGGCGAATACGCCAGCAATCGAGCTCCCCAAGCTGGATGGATTTGACTTCTGGCGTTGGCATAAGGGTACTCACTCAAAGGACAGTGACTGAATCAGACTGTGCCAAGCTTGATGAGTTTATCGCGCGCTGCCAAGTGCGCTGAGTACCGCCAGTTTCAACGCCGGGCAGGAACCGAGCGGGTGCGCCCGCTGCCATCGATAGCAACGAACACGAAAACCGCTTCAGTCACCTTGCGCCATTCACTGGACAGCGGATCGTCGCTCCATACTTCGACCATCATCTGGATCGAGCTGCGGCCGATTTCCAGGGTCTGGGTATAAAAGGACAGCTGTGCGCCCACGGCTACCGGGACCAGGAACGCCATGCGGTCGATAGCGACGGTCGCCACACGCCCCCCCGCGACCTTGCTTGCCATCGCAGTGCCGGCCAGGTCCATCTGTGCGACCAGCCAGCCGCCGTAAATATCGCCAAAGCCATTGGTTTCGCGCGGCAACGCGGTGATTTGCAGAGCGAGATCGCCCTGCGGGATTGGATCTTCTTGCTCTAACTCATTCATCAAAGGGTCCCTCTGACCCATCACTCTCAAGTCTTCATAACGTTTAAAAGGGAAACTCTGCGAAAACGACTTGGGTAAATGGTTTCGCACAAATTCCCTGTAAGACCGGTTGAGCATGGCCGGCCAGTATATCGGGGGATACGTCTTGCTACGACTATTGAGCCCGTTTTTGAACGGTCGTTCTTTCCGTCTATGTATATCTGAAGACAATTTGCTATCGTGCCGGACCGATTTGGCACACTAAGCCGATATTGGCACGCAATTTTGATGCCCGATCAACGCTTCGAGTCGATAAATCGCGTGCATAGCCGTTACCCACGGCCGCATCGCTATTGATCATTCGTCCCAAGAGAGCCTCAAAAGAGAAGCCATTGTCATGTCCTCTGTGCCTGTAAGTGTTGCGCAGCCGTCGCGCCCGCTGACCCGAAACGATTACAAAATCCTGTCGCTTTCCGCCCTTGGCGGCGCCCTGGAATTCTACGACTTCGTCATTTTCGTATTCTTCGCAGTGGTGGTCGGCAATCTGTTTTTTCCCGCCGATATGCCCGTCTGGCTGCGTACGATGCAGACCTTCGGTATTTTCTCGGCTGGCTATCTGGCGCGTCCGCTGGGCGGTATCGTCATGGCGCATTTCGGCGATTTGCTGGGGCGCAAGAAGATGTTCACCTTGAGTATCTTCCTGATGGCCGTGCCGACCTTGATCATGGGTTTGCTGCCAACCTATGCGCAGATTGGTTTTCTGGCGCCGCTTCTATTGCTGCTGCTACGCGTCATTCAAGGCGCCGCAATTGGCGGCGAGGTGCCCGGTGCGTGGGTATTCGTTTCCGAGCACGTTCCCGCACGTAACGTCGGTTACGCCTGCGGCACCCTCACGTGCGGGCTGACCGTGGGCATTTTGCTCGGTTCGCTGGTTGCCACCTGGATCAATAGCTTCTACACCGTGGCCGAGGTTTTTGATTACGCCTGGCGTATTCCTTTCCTGCTCGGTGGCGTGTTTGGATTGCTGTCGGTTTACCTGCGGCGCTGGCTGCACGAAACCCCAGTGTTCGCCGAGATGCAGCTGCGCAAGGAGCTGGCGGAGGATCTGCCGATCACCGCCGTGTTGCGGGATCATCGGGCTGCAGTCGTGCTGTCGATGGCGTTAACGTGGCTGCTGTCGGCGGGGGTTGTGGTCGTCATCCTGATGACACCGACCCTGCTGCAGAGTACTGCCTATGGCTTCACGGCCGCCGTTGCGTTGAAGGCCAACAGCCTGGCGATCGTTCTGCTGAGCCTGGGCTGTATCGGCGCAGGCGCACTGGCAGACCGCTTTGGCGCGGGTCGGGTGTTATTGCTGGGGTCGCTCGGCCTGCTGGTAACATCCTGGACTTTCTACCACTGCGTCGGGGCACACCCCGATCTGCTCTACCCGCTGTATGCCATGACGGGCCTGTTCGTCGGCACCATCGGCGCCGTGCCGTTCGTCATGGTGAACGCCTTCCCGCCCGCGGTGCGCTTCAGCGGCCTGTCGTTTTCCTACAATCTGGCATACGCCATCTTTGGTGGACTGACGCCAATGGCCGTGACGTGGTTGCTGAAGGCCACCCCGATGGCACCCGCGTGGTACGTAGCGATTCTGTGTGTGATGGGGATGGTAATCGGGGTGCATCTGCTAAAGAAGCAACCGACCTGAGTCAGTCATTGATCGTCTGTTGCGTATAATCGACTTACCTCAAGGCCGCCACCTGAAAAAGCTGGCGGCCTTTCATTTCTCTGTCACATCCTGGTCATAGAGTGGTCACATGGCCCTCACCGACATCGGCCACTCTTCTACCTCGCCAGGAGCCAGGCATGACCTTCAAGCGTTTGATGGCTGCACTCACGTTTATCGCAACGGGCGTTGTCACCGCTAACGCCATTGCTGCGGTTGATCCTGCCATCAAGCCTTACGTCAAAATTGCGGGCGTCTCGGGCAATCTGTCCAGTGTCGGTTCCGACACCCTGGCCAATTTGATGACCCTGTGGGCCGAGGCCTACAAGAAAGAGTACCCGACCGTGAATATCCAGATTCAGGCGGCAGGTTCGTCGACCGCGCCTGCGGCCTTGACCGAAGGCACAGCGACTCTGGGGCCGATGAGCCGCAAGATGAAGGATGGTGAAATCTCGGCGTTCGAGCAGAAGTACGGTTACAAGCCGACAGCTATCCCGGTGGCGGTGGATGCGCTGGCGCTGTTCGTGCACAAGGACAACCCGATCAAGGGCCTGACGCTGCAGCAGGTAGACGCGATTTTCTCCGCAACACGGCTGTGTGGCGCCAAGGCTGACGCCAAGACCTGGGGTGATATCGGTGTGACGGGTGACCTGACCGGTAAGTCCATTCAGCTGTTCGGACGTAATTCAGTGTCCGGTACTTACGGCTATTTCAAGGAAATTGCGCTGTGCAAGGGCGACTTCAAGGCGAACGTCAATGAACAGCCCGGCTCGGCCTCGGTCGTCAGCTCCATCAGCAGCTCATTGAACGGCATCGGTTATTCGGGAATTGGTTATAAAACGTCCAGCGTACGCACCGTCCCGCTGGCGAAGAAGGAGGGCGATGCGTTTATCGAAGACAACGAAGCCAATGCCCTGAACGGCACATACCCGCTGGCGCGCTTCCTGTATGTCTACGTTAATAAGGCACCGAACTCGCCGCTTAACCCGCTGGACGCTGAGTTCGTCAGACTGGTCCTGTCCAAACAAGGTCAGGAAGTTGTCATCAAAGACGGGTACATTCCGTTACCAGCCAAGGTCGTCAGCAAGACATTGACTGATCTGGGGCTGTAACAACGGGTCGCGTGGCGCGGCCCGCTCTTATAGTCGAGAGCACCTTGACGCGAGATGCCCGGCTCGTCCCGCACCGGTTAAAGGGCCTCATGAAGCGAGGCTCGTAAAAACATGAACAGTCCGTTGCCACGATGCCGAGGCGATGGGCTTTTTTGCGTCACCATGCTGTCATGTATCTGTCATACATAGCCGCTAGGGTGTGCGCATGAATGATTTGGCCAATTCATCGATGAGCGAAAAGTCCCCGCCCGGGCGTATTGACTTCAATACCCCGGAGCTGCAACGCAAGCGTCGTATCCGTGCGCTCAAAGACCGCCTGACGCGCTGGTACGTGCTAGTGGGCGGGCTCGCCGTTCTCGCTGCGATCACCTTGATCTTCTTTTATCTGGCCTATGTCGTCGCGCCCTTGTTTCAAGGTGCGAAACTCATCCCGCAGAACGTACAAACGCCGGTCTGGCTGCAGGACGCTGGCAAGCCGATGGTGCTGGCCATCGAAGAACAGAATCAGATTGCCATGCGTGTGTCCGACAAGGGTGAAGTGCTGTTCTTGAGCATCGTCGATGGCCGCGAGCTGTCCCGGATGACGCTGCCTGTGCCAGCGGGCGCTCACGTGACCTCCGTCGCTCAGGATCAGCCGGGCAAACCGCTGGTTGCGGTGGGTCTGTCCAATGGTAGGGTGCTGGTGTTCAAGCACGTCTATCCCGTCAGCTATCCGCAAAACCAAAAGACTATTACCCCGACCGTCAGTTGGCCCTATGGTCAGACGCCGCTGGTGCTGGATGAAGAAGGGCGGGCGCTGGAGCGTGTGAGTCTGAACGCCAGCGATACCACGCTGATTCTGGCGGGCGCGACCGGCACGCAGTTGCATGTGCTGTCTTTGAGCCAGACAGACGACCTGATGACCGGCCAGACCACCCACGAGCAAAGCCGCATCGCGCTGCCGCAGCTGTCAGCGAAGGTTAAAGCCATTTACGTCGATCCCCGTCAGCAGTGGCTTTACGTGATCAATGGGCGCGCCCAGGCTGACGTGTTCAACCTTCAGGACCGCACGCTCAACGGGCGCTACAAATTGCTCGAAGATGCCGACGCCCAAACCACTGCAAGCGCGCAGCTGGTCGGCGGGATCTCGTTGATGATTGGCAGTTCAAGAGGCAACATCGCCCAGTGGTTCATGGCCCGTGACGTCGACGGCGAAATGCGGTTGCAGCACATTCGTGACTTCAGAATGAGTGGCGCGCCGATTTCACAGATCATTGCCGAGCAACGCCGCAAGGGTTTCATCGCAATGGACACCTCCGGCAAGCTGGGCGTTTTCCACAGCACTGCGCATCGCACGCTGCTGGTTGACCCGGTTGCCAGCGGCCCGGCTGTGATGGGCCTGTCGCCCCGTGCAGACCGCATCCTCGTCGAAGACAACGGCAGGCTGCTGCCGCTGACGCTGAACAATCCACACCCGGAAGTCTCGTGGAGCGTGTTGTGGGACAAGGTCTGGTACGAGAACTACGACGCGCCCAAATACATCTGGCAATCCACGGCCGCCAACAGTGATTTCGAGCCCAAGCTGAGTCTGGCGCCGCTGACCTACGGCACGCTAAAAGCTGCGTTCTATGCCATGTTGCTGGCTGCGCCGTTGGCCGTTGCCGCTGCGATCTATACCGCGTATTTCATGGCCCCCGGCATGCGGCGCAAGGTCAAGCCGGTGATCGAGCTGATGGAAGCGATGCCGACGGTGATCCTCGGTTTTTTTGCCGGATTGTTCCTGGCGCCTTATCTGGAGGGGCACTTGCCGGGGATTTTCAGTCTGCTGATCCTCACCCCGATTGCCATTTTGCTGGTGGGCTTTGTGTGGGCTCGTTTGCCTGACTCGATTCGCTTGCGGGTGCCCGATGGCTGGGAAAGCGCGATTCTGATCCCGGTCATTCTGCTGGTGGGCTGGGGTTCACTGGGCATGAGTCCGCACATGGAGAACTGGTTCTTCGGCGGCGACATGCGCTCCTGGATCACCAATGATCTGGGCATTGCCTACGATCAGCGCAACGCTCTGGTGGTGGGATTGGCAATGGGCTTTGCAGTCATTCCCAACATTTATTCGATTGCCGAAGATGCTGTATTCAGCGTGCCACGCGGCTTGACCCTGGGCTCGCTGGCCCTCGGCGCGACGCCTTGGCAAACCCTGACCCGCGTCGTGATCCTGACCGCCAGCCCCGGCATCTTCTCGGCGTTGATGATCGGCATGGGCCGTGCGGTCGGCGAAACCATGATCGTGCTGATGGCCACCGGCAATACGCCGATCATGGACATGAACCTGTTCGAAGGCATGCGTACGCTGGCAGCTAACGTCGCGGTGGAAATGCCGGAGTCGGAAGTGGGCGGCAGTCATTACCGGGTGTTGTTCCTCGCGGCGCTGGTGCTGCTGATGTTTACGTTCGTCATGAATACCTTGGCAGAGCTGATCCGTCAGCGCCTGCGCAAGAAGTATTCCTCTCTCTAGGGCAGGCAGAAACCGATGAAAAAAGCCTCCCTCAAGCATTGGTTCAACAGTGGCGCCCCTGGTGTCTGGATAAGCGCGGGTGCGGTTTCCATTGCCGTGATCATGACCATCGGCCTGCTGGCAGTACTGGCCGTGCGCGGTTTGGGGCATTTCTGGCCAGCGGACGTAATTTCCGCCCACTACGACGTCCCCGGCCAGCCGCGGCAGGTGCTGGTGGGCGAGCGGGTGCAGTCCGAAGAGGTGCCGCGTGCGCGCCTCAGGGGCGCCGGATTACCGGTTCCTGCTCAAGGGCCCGAATCCATGACCCGCGAGCTATTGAAGGTGGGTAACCGCGACCTCAACCCCAGCGACTTCACTTGGGTCATCGGTCAATGGCTGACCGAACAGAGCCGGCCTGCCGAACTGATGACCGTCGAGCGACGCGAGTGGGGCAACTTCTATGGCTATCTGGTCAACATCAAGCAAGACGGCAGAATCATCGCAGAAGGCGAGGCCGCTTGGCCGCAATTGCGCGAACGCATTGCGCGGGTGCAGCAGATTGCCAAAGAGCTGGGTGGCTTGGAAAAGACCGACATCGGGGCGATCAACCACGGCATCGAACGTCTGCGATTGCAAGCTCGCAAGCTGGAACTCAAGGGTCGCCTGAGCGCCGAGGCACAGGCAGACATGGCCATCGAGCGCGCTGAATACGATGCGCGCTACAAGGACATCGAGGCGCGTGTGGGGGCGCTATACGCCGACTTCAATCGCGACAGCCTGGTTGCCCGTGACGCCACCGGCAAAGAAATCGAAATCAGTCTGGGTAGCGTGGTTCACGCCTATCAGCCCAATGCAATGAGTGTTGCGAGCAAGCTGGGTTTCTATTTTCAGAAGCTCTGGGAATTCCTTAGCGATGACCCGCGTGAGGCTAATACCGAAGGCGGGATCTTCCCGGCTATTTTCGGCACGGTGATGATGACGCTGATCATGGCTGTGATCGTGACGCCATTCGGCGTGCTGGCAGCGGTCTACCTGCGCGAGTATGCGCGTCAGGGTCCGGTGACGCGGCTGATCCGTATTGCCGTGAACAACCTGGCGGGCATTCCGGCCATTGTCTATGGCGTGTTTGGTCTAGGGTTCTTCGTATATGTGCTGGGTGGCTCACTGGACCGGTTGTTCTTTGCCGAGGCACTGCCCGCGCCTACTTTTGGTACGCCGGGTTTGCTTTGGGCCTCGCTGACCCTGGCGCTGCTCGCAGTGCCAGTGGTGATTGTCGCGACCGAAGAGGGGCTTGCGCGGATTCCGTTGAGCCTGCGTGAAGGATCGCTGGCCTTGGGCGCCACCAAGGCCGAGACGCTGTGGAAGATCGTACTGCCCATGGCCAGCCCGGCGATGATGACCGGGCTGATTCTGGCCGTGGCCCGCGCTGCCGGAGAGGTTGCGCCGCTGATGCTGGTCGGTGTGGTGAAGATGGCGCCGTCGCTGCCGCTGGATGGCAATTACCCGTATCTGCATCTGGACCAGAAGATCATGCACCTGGGTTTCCACATCTATGACGTCGGCTTTCAGAGCCCCAACGTCGAGGCCGCGCGGCCACTGGTTTACGCCACGGCACTGTTGCTGGTGCTGGTGATCGCACTGCTGAACCTGTCGGCAGTGTTCATCCGCAACCGTCTGCGCGAGAAGTACAAGGCGTTTGATGGGTAGCCAGCTTCGAGCCTGAAGCTACAAGCGGCAAGCTAAACACCGCGCTGTTTCCATACCAGACTTGCCGCTTGCAGTGTGAAGCTCGCAGCGACGAACGAAGTGAGACCAGATATGCAAGATCCCCATACCCACGGCATCAAAATGTCGGCATTGGGCCGCAAGCGCCAGGGGCTGGACCTGGCCAGTGAAGAAGTAGCGCTGCAAGTGCCGGGCCTGAATCTGTTTTACGGCGAGAAACAGGTGTTGTACGACATTCGCATGAACATCCCGAAGCAGCGGGTGACGTCGTTCATCGGCCCGTCGGGCTGTGGCAAATCGACCTTGCTGCGCACCTTCAACCGCATGAACGATCTGGTGGACGACTGCCGCGTGCAGGGCGAGGTCAAGCTCTACGGCCACGACATCTACACCAAGGGCGAAGACGTCGCCGAACTGCGTCGGCGTGTGGGCATGGTGTTCCAGAAGCCCAATCCGTTTCCCAAGACCGTCTATGAAAACGTGGTCTATGGATTGCGGATTCAGGGCATCAACAAAAAGCGTGCGCTCGACGAGGCGGTGGAGTGGGCGTTGCGTGGCGCGGCGCTGTGGGATGAGGTCAAGGACCGCCTGCATGAATCAGCTCTCGGTCTTTCAGGTGGTCAGCAGCAACGTCTGGTCATTGCCCGCACCATCGCCGTCGAGCCGGAGGTGCTCCTGCTCGATGAACCCTGTTCGGCGCTCGATCCGATTTCGACGTTAAAAGTTGAAGAGCTGATCTACGAACTGAAATCCAGATACACCATTGTGATTGTTACCCACAACATGCAGCAGGCGGCGCGCGTGTCGGATTACACCGCCTTTCTGTACATGGGCAAGGTGGTCGAGTTCGGTGACACCGACACGTTGTTCACCAATCCGACCAAAAAACAGACTGAAGACTACATAACCGGTCGTTACGGCTAAGGCGTGTTTCGTCAGCCCTGAACCCTCGCGTAATCAATCGGATGGACACTGAGCATGATCAAAGACAGCCATACACATCACATCTCCCAGCAGTTCAACGCTGAACTGGAAGAAGTTCGCAGCCACCTGCTGGAAATGGGTGGGTTGGTAGAGAAGCAAGTCAACGATGCGGTCACTGCGCTGATCGAGGCCGATTCGGGCCTGGCCCAGCGGGTTCGCGAAGTCGACGACCGCATCAACCAGATGGAGCGCAACATCGACGAGGAATGCCTGCGCATCCTGGCCCGTCGTCAACCTGCGGCTTCGGACCTGCGTCTGATCATCAGCATCTCCAAGTCGGTGATCGACCTTGAGCGTATCGGAGACGAGTCCACCAAGATCGCCCGTCGCGCCATCCAGCTGTGTGAAGAAGGCGAATCGCCACGCGGGTATGTGGAAGTGCGTCACATCAGTGACCAGGTCAGCAAAATGGTCCGGGACGCGCTCGACTCTTTTGCCCGTTTCGACGCCGATCTGGCGCTCTCGGTTGCGCAATACGACAAGAACATCGACCGCGAGTACAAGACCGCGCTGCGTGAGCTGGTCACCTATATGATGGAAGACCCGCGTTCGATCTCGCGCGTGCTTAATGTGATCTGGGTCCTGCGTTCGCTGGAGCGCATCGGCGACCATGCGCGTAATATCTCGGAGCTGGTGATTTATCTGGTGCGCGGCACCGACGTCCGTCACATGGGGCTCAAGCGTATGCAGCAGGAAGTCAAAGGCCTGTCTGCCGAAATTCCTAATGTTCCGGACGCACCTGACGATAAGTAAGATTGCCTGAGAAAAAATGCCTGGCGACCGCCGGGCTTTTTTTTGAGGATTGAACCGTTTTCCGGTCGCCTATTTTTCTGTCACCCGCGAATAAATGTCCCGGTGTCGTCAAACAATTTGGCAGTTGGCCACCAGCCAGCGATATGCTCGCCATTTGCGGTGAACACGCCATCAGGAGCGTCGATGAGTAAAGTCAGTGTATTGGTGGTGGATGATGCGCCGTTTATCCGCGATCTGGTCAAGAAAGGGCTGCGTAACGCCTTTCCCGGCGTAGCGCTGGAAGACGCAGTCAATGGTCGTAAAGCCCAGATTCTGCTGAGCAAAGAGGTCTTTGACCTGGTGTTGTGCGATTGGGAAATGCCCGAAATGTCCGGGCTCGAATTGCTGACATGGTGTCGTCAGCAAGAAAGCCTGAAGGGTATGCCGTTCATCATGGTGACCAGTCGGGGCGACAAGGAAAACGTCATTCAGGCGATCCAGGCCGGCGTTTCCGACTTCATCGGCAAGCCATTCACCAATGAGCAATTGCTGACCAAAGTCAAAAAGGCCCTGCACAAGGTCGGCAAGCTGGAGGCACTGATGTCCACCGCTCCGGCCCGGGTGAACTCGGCATTTGGCAACGATTCCCTGGGTGCATTGACCGGGAACCGACCTGAAGTCGTTGCCGCGACGGCGAACGTTACGTCGTCTGCACAACCTGCGACCAAGCCTGCTGCTCAGCCTGCAGCTTCGAAGGAGCCGACAGGCCGCGGCCAGGGGCAATTGCGCCTGCCCAATGGCACCCAGCAATGTGTGATCAAGGCGCTGACGCTCAAGGAAGCCTCGCTGCTGGTGCGTCGCACCGAGAGCCTACCGCAGATTCTGGACAGCGCCGTGCTCGATCTGGAGCAGGGCGAGAACGCTGAGGTCGCCCGACTGAACGGCTACCTGCATGCCATCGCCGCTTTCGAGCAAAAGCCGGACAGCGACTGGCTGCAACTGACTTTCCGCTTCGTCGACCAAGACACCCAGAAGCTCGATTACCTGTCGCGCCTGATTGCCCGAGGGACGGCTCTGAAGCATTTCGTGCCAGGCGCCTAGGTCGCCTGAGCGCTGTTCACTGTCGCGTGCTGGCGAGTGCGTAAGTGTCAGTACCAGAGACGCTGGCTGATGCCTCCAGGTTAGCCAGCCGGCCAGCGCTTGCAGGTAAGCGGCGTACCTGAGGCAATAGCGGTCCGCTGTGGGAACGAACTCATTCGCGAGACGCCAATACCTTCGACTCTGTTGGCTGTGTCGCATTGCACGCATCAGCTCGCGCCATGAGGTGTGGGCGCGACATGCTCCCCTCCCAGCATAGGATTGCAAAACCCTTTCATGCCTGATCTGACGCGGTTTCCTTGACGCCCTGTCTATTGCCGATTGATACGGATAAGCCCATTTCGCCCGGATTCGCTGTTAGGCTTGCCCCCATCATCCCTACGTCAGGCCCGTCCAGATGTTAGAGCGCTTGCTGGTCGTGTGTGCGTTGCTCCTGGCTGCTCAATCGGCCGCCGCCGTGACCATTTACAGATTCACCGACGCTAACGGAGTGGTTTCGTTTACCGACCAGGCCGTTCCCGGTGCGCAGGTAATGAAGCTCCGCGAGCGCATGGTCGAGCGTATCGACAGCCAGGTTAGGCTGAACGTGAAAAAGTCCAAAGGCACCGACAGCCTTTATGTGCGCAACGACCTGTATGCGCCTGTGGAGATCGAGCTGAGGCTTTCAGGCGTGAAGAACGTAGTGGGCGTTACCGATCAGGTCATCCGCCGTACCCTTGCTGCGCGCAGCAATGAACGCTTGATCGCACTCAGCCCGCTTACGGCTGGTAAAGCCATGGCCTACAAACCAAGCCTGCGCTCCATCGTTGGCGACCCGCAACGCGACATTTCCGGCAATGGCTTCGCGTACCGGTATCCGCTGCCGTGGGTAGGTGGCCCGTTCCGCATCAGTCAGGGCCCGAATGGCGCGTACAGTCATGTGGGTGCCAAGAGCCGATACGCCATCGACATTGCCATGCCTGAGGGCACACCGATAATCGCTGCGCGCAGCGGTACGGTGATCAAGGCCGAAAACAGTCAGACAGGCCGGGGCGCTAATCCATCGGGCAATTTCGTGCGAATCCTGCATGACGACGGCACGATGGGCGTCTATCTGCATCTTCAGCAAGGCTCGGTCAGCGTCAAGGAGGGCGAGCGGGTCGCCGTGGGTACGCCGCTGGGGCGTTCGGGCAACACCGGCAACAGTACCGGGCCGCACCTGCACTTCGTGGTGCAGCGCAATGTCGGGCTGGCGCTGGAGTCGATTCCTTACGAATTCGCCCAGCCGGTGCAAAGCCTGCCTAATTTCGCGATTGGAGGGAATTGATACCAACGGGTGTCATATGCCCCGGCGGGAGCAAATTCATTCGCGATGCGCACGTGTTCCGATACAGATGTGTCGGCATGTAATGCCCTCTTGGGAATGTATTCGCTTCCACAGAGGCCCGCGGTCAACGCTGGGTTCTTCAGTGCAACACAGTTGCCGTCAGAGCACGCTTGCCCGCGATGGCGGTCCGTCTCGAAAACCTCTTCGACTGACACCACACTTAGCCAGCAAGCGCGCTCCTGTATTGACAGTGATTCTTTAAAGCGACATCAATCCAGCTTCAACACCTTTGCCAGCACGATCTTCGGGCCTTTCATCTTTTTGATAATGATGCGCAGGCCTTCGATTTCCATGACCTCCTCTTCGCCGGGAACGCGCTTGAGGCTGTCGTAGATAAGACCCGCCAGCGTCTCGGCCTCGACGTGGTCCAGGTCAATGCCCAGCAGGCGCTCGACCTTGAACAGCGGCGTGTCGCCACGCACCAGCAGCTTGCCCGGCTGATACGCCAGAATGCCGCGTTCGGCCTTGCGGTGTTCGTCCTGAATATCGCCGACCAGCACCTCCAGCACATCTTCCATGGTCAGGTAGCCAATCACTTTCCCATCGGCTTCCTCCACCAGCGCAAAGTGTGCACCGCCCTGACGGAACTGCTCAAGCAGGCGCGACAGGGGCATGTGCTTGGAAACCCGCTCCAGCGGTCGCGTCAGCTCGGCCAGGTTGAACGACTCGGGAATATGATCCAGCGCGGCCAGTTCAAGCAGCAAATCCTTGATGTGCAGCAGACCAACGAACTCGCCACGCTCGGCGTCATACACCGGATAGCGGCTGAATTTGTGGCGGCGAAACAGTGCAAGGATTTCCTTGAGTGGCGCATTGAAGTCCAGCGTCACCAGGTCTTCCCGGGAGTTGGCCCAATCCACCACTTCCAGCTCGCCCATTTCCACGGCAGAAGCCAACACGCGCATACCTTGGTCGCTGGGGTCCTGACCGCGGCTGGAGTGCAGGATCAGCTTGAGTTCTTCGCGGCTGTAATGGTGCTCGTGATGCGGGCCGGGTTCGCCCTGACCTGCTACGCGCAGAATGCCGTTGGCGCTGGCATTGAGCAGGTAAATCGCCGGGTACATGGTCCAGTAAAAGAGGTAAAGCGGAACGGCCGTCCACAGCGACAGCAGTTCGGGCTTGCGAATGGCCCAGGATTTGGGCGCCAGTTCACCGACCACAATGTGCAGATAGGAAATGACGAAGAAAGCTGTGAAGAACGAAACGCCTTTGACGACTTCCGGCGAATTCACCCCCAGCATTTCCAGCAGCGGCGCGAGCAAATGCGCGAAGGCGGGTTCACCCACCCAGCCAAGGCCCAGGGAGGCGAGGGTGATACCCAGCTGGCAGGCCGAGAGGTAGGCGTCCAGCTGACTGTGAACCGTACGCAGGATACGACCGCGCCAGCCGTTTTTCTCGGCGATGCCCTCCACGCGGGTGGAGCGCAGTTTGACCATGGCGAACTCTGCGGCAACGAAAAATCCGTTGAGCAGCACCAGAATCATTGCGAAGAGAATCATGCCGAAGTCGGCGACAATTGAAGCCAGGCTAATACCAGGGGAAGGGTCCATGATGGAGTTTTGCAGGTTCCGTTTTGAATAAGGATGAAATTAACCCTCTCAAATGGAGGGCATAAGCGATGCAATTTAGCGGCTATCCGCTACGTTTGCTAGGGCTTGGTCATCTGGACGGACGCGAAGTTGCAGATAAACACACTGCCCTTGCCCAACACACTGTTTATCTCCAGCGAGCCGCGATGGCGCAAAAGGACATGCTTGACGATCGCCAGACCCAGTCCGGTGCCGCCGGTGTTGGAGGCGCGGCTGGAGTCGACGCGATAGAAGCGCTCGGTCAAACGCGGGATGTGTTTGCTGTCGATGCCGATGCCCGAGTCCTGCACGCTCAGGTGGGCGCCGCGCCCGTCAGCCCACCAGCGAATGCGGATTTTGCCCTCGGCCGGGGTATATTTCACTGCGTTGAAAACCAGATTGGAGAATGCGCTGCGCAATTCTGCCTCGCTGCCTTTGAGGCTCACCTGATCGTCGACATCCAGGGTGATCTGCTGATTCTTGCTGCCGGACAGCGCCTGCGCGTCCTGACGGATGCTTTGCAACAACGCAGGCACTGCGATGGGCTGGTTGTCCGACGGGTAGTCGGTGGCCTCGAGCTTGGCCAGCAACAACAGGTCATTGAGCAGCGTCTGCATGCGCCCTCCTTGCTGATGCATTTGCTGCAGTGCGCGGACCCAGCGCGGACTCACTTCTTCGACGTTATCGAGCAACGTCTCCAGATAGCCGCAGATCACCGTTAGCGGCGTGCGCAGTTCATGGGACACGTTGGCCACGAAGTCCTTGCGCATCTGTTCCAGCTGATGAATCCGGGTGACATCGCGCACCAGCATCAGGTGCTCGTTGTTGCCATAGCGGGTGATCAGCATCTGGATGCGCAGACGGTCGTTGATTGGCGAGGGGATTTCCAGTGGCTCGGCGTAGTTGGCCTGCGCAAAGTACTCCTTGAAGCGCGGATGACGGACCAGATTGGTCACCGGCTGGCCGCTGTCCTGAGGCGTCTTCAAGCCGAGCAGGGTTTCGGCCGCCCGATTCCACCACTCCAGGTTGCCATCGCTGTCGAGCATGATCACTGCGTCCTGCAACGCAGCGGTGGATTCCTGAACCCGATCAATGACCGCTTGCAGTCGGCCACGTACGCGTTGGTCACGGCGCTGCAGGTGATAGATGCTGTCGAAGATATCGCCCCACAGGCCGTAGCCATCCGGTGGCGCTTCGTCAGGTTTGTGATTGCGCAGCCAGTCGTGCAGGCGCAGCAACTGTTTGAGGGTCCAGGCCAGGTACAACCCCAGACCCACGGCCAGACACCCGCCGTAATGCCCGCTGACCAGACCGGCCAGCAACGAGCCCGTGAGCAACAGCAGCAAGTGGCGGATCAGAGTGCCGTGCCAGTTTTGATTCAATTAACGCGTCCTTGTCATCAGCGCAGGCTGAGTCCAAAAGCCTGCTCAGCTTTTGGTGGAAAAGCGGTAGCCAGTACCGCGGACGGTTTGTACCAGATTTTCATAGGCGTCACCGAGGGCTTTGCGCAGACGACGGATGTGCACATCGACGGTTCGCTCTTCGACGTAGACGTTGCCGCCCCAGACCTGATCGAGTAACTGGCCGCGGGTGTAGGCGCGTTCCTGATGGGTCATGAAAAACTGCAGCAGACGGTATTCGGTCGGGCCCATCTCGGCTGGCTTGCCATCGATGGTCACACGGTGGCTGATCGGATCGAGCAACAGCCCGCCAACTTCGATGGGCGTCTCCCCGTCGCTTGGCCCGGCGCGCCGCAACACGGCCTTGAGGCGCGCGACCAGTTCGCGAGGAGAGAAAGGTTTGGTGATGTAGTCGTCGGCGCCGACTTCAAGGCCCTGGATCTTGTTGTCCTCTTCGCCTTTGGCAGTGAGCATGATGATCGGGATGTCTCCGGTCAGCTCGTCGCGCTTGAGCCGCCGCGCCAGTTCGATACCGGATGTGCCGGGCAGCATCCAGTCGAGCAGGATGAGGTCGGGTTTGCGGTCGACAATGACGGCGTGGGCTTGCTGAGAGTTCTCTGCCTCCAGACAGTCATAGCCAGCCATTTCCAGAGCGACGGCGATCATCTCGCGAATCGGCGCTTCGTCATCGACGATCAGAATGCTTTTGCCAGCCATGCCTCGAACCTCATGTCATTTAACTGTCTTGGGGCGCATTAGATAACGGAATTATTGCAGTCGTGTGACAGGTTAGTTCGAACGGTGCGCAATCCTGGGTCTGGGGCTAAGCTATCGGTTCTGTCCTACAACAGCTGTCGGAACTTCGACGAACATAAAAGAGGATTCACACATGGCTAAAGTTGCTACTGCTTTTAGGGGCCTGCTGACTGCCGCCGCGTTGGCGTCGTCGGGCATGGCCTTCGCTGCCGATCCTGCCATGACCAAGGATGGCGCGCTGACCACGCATGACGGCATGACTCTCTACACCTTCGACAAGGACACATCCGCCGGTAAGTCGGTATGCAACGATCAATGCGCCACCAACTGGCCTCCTTTGACTGCCAGCGCCAGTGACAAGGCAGAGGGCGACTGGACCATCATCAAGCGTGAGGACGGTGCTTCGCAGTGGGTTTACAAAGGCAAGCCGCTGTACACCTTCAAGAGTGACCAAGCCGAGGGCGACAAGACGGGCGACGGCAAGGGCGACGTCTGGCACGTAGCCAAGCCCTGATCTGACGCCTAAGGTTGCGCTGGCCTGTATCGGGTCAGCGCAGCGCGTAATCCACTACGATTCCGACGAAGATCGCCATACCCGCCCAGTGGTTATGCAGAAAGGCTTTGAAGCAGGCTTGCGGATCCCTGTCCCGCGTCGACCAGAACTCCCAAACGAAGCAGCCAGCGGCCACCAGCAGGCCGAGGAAGAAATACAGCCCCAGTTCGAAACGTGAACCGGCAAGCATCAGGCAGAACAGCGCCAGGCACTGCAGCGTCAGGATAATGACCCGGTCGGCGTCGCCGAACAGCACGGCGGTGGATTTCACACCGATCTTCAGGTCATCCTCGCGATCAGTCATCGCGTAATAGGTGTCGTAGCCCACGGTCCACAGCAGATTGGCGATGTACAGCAGCCATGCCGCAGCGGGCAGCTCGCCGGTCTGTGCCGTAAAGGCCATCGGCATGCCCCACGAAAACGCCGCCCCCAGCACCACCTGTGGGTAGTAGGTGTAGCGCTTCATGAATGGGTAGGTGGCCGCCAGCGCCAGACCGCCAAACGACAGCCAGATTGTGGTTGCGTTGGTCATCAGCACCAGGCCGAAGCTCAGCGCGACCAGCACCGCGAACAGAACCAGCGCTTCTTTGGACGTGACTCTGCCGCTCACCAGAGGCCGCTGCTCGGTGCGTTTGACGTGGCCATCGACCTTACGATCGGCGAAGTCATTGATCACGCAACCGGCGGCGCGCATCAGAAATACACCGATCACGAAGATCAATATGTTCCCCAGCGAAGGTGAGCCCTTGCCCGCAATCCACAGCGCCCACAGCGTCGGCCACAGCAGCAGATAGATGCCGATGGGTTTTTCGATTCGCATCAATTGAATGAAGTCCCAGGCGCGCGGATGCAGGCGATTGAGAGACTTGAGCAACGACAGGTACATCAGTGGCGCTCCTTGTTCGAGTCGGCGTCCTGAGCAATGGCGCGCCACACAGTCGGCAAAAATACTTCGGCCACCAGAATGCTCAATGTCCCACGCAGGAAACATGACCTGCGCCCCCACAGCCCGCTTGCGGTATCGGCCTCTGGCAGCCACGCTGCCGGGTATTGGCAGATCTGCAGTTGCCCGCGCGCGAATGCCTGGTCGCTGAACAGCAGCTCACCCAGGGAGCGAGTGCCAAGTTCGTCCATATGCAGTCCGTCTTCCTCCAGCGCAGCACGGCTCGCGACGCTGCGGGCAAATACCCACTTTTGTTCGCGCCCGAGCAGATAGACCTCGCGCACCCAGCCCTCGCTGCCTGCCGGCAGTTGCAGTGCGGCACACTCGTCGGCGCGCAGCGGCTGCCAGCCTTCGAACAGCGGCGTGACGCTGAAGCTGTTGTCAGAGAGTCGGGTCAGTCGGCGGGTAAGGGAGTCTTCATGGAACAGCCATTCGTCCACGACAGGCGCAGGCGCTTGGATCAGTTGCTCGCGCAACAGCCATTCGGGGGGCGGACAGGCAGAATTTTGCTGGATCACAGTGAGCAGTTATTGGCAGTAATCGAGGCGGCGAGCTTAGCATGATTGGTGATTGCGGCCGACGCGCGCGCCGGGCCTTGAGTGTCGATGAAACTTGCGTCATCGCCCTGCGATCAGTAAAACGCCCAGACCCATTCGAAAGATGCGCAACGACCGCCGAACGTCTGGGCCCGTATAGCCTGTGAACCGAGAGAACCAACCGATGAAAAAGTGGCAATGTATTGTCTGTGGCCTTATTTACAACGAAGCCGATGGTTGGCCTGATGACGGCATTGCGCCGGGCACACTCTGGCAGGACGTGCCTGAAGATTGGCTCTGTCCTGATTGTGGCGTCGGCAAGATGGATTTCGAAATGATCGAAATCGGCTGATTCCCCTTTCCTGACTGACATGGAGATACGCATGAACGCGCCTGTGGTGATCATCGGTACCGGCCTTGCGGGGTACAACCTGGCCCGCGAATTCCGCAAGCTCGATGGCGAAACGCCGCTGTTACTGATCACCGCCGATGACGGTCGTTCCTATTCCAAACCCATGCTTTCCACCGGTTTTGGCAAGAACAAGGAAGCGGACGGCCTGAGCATGGCCGAGCCCGGCGCGATGGCCGAGCTATTGAAGGCCGAGGTTCGTACCCGCACTCGCGTCAGCGGTATCGACGCAGGCCACAAGCGGCTCTGGATCGGCGAAGAGTCGGTCCACTATCGCGACCTGGTTCTGGCCTGGGGCGCGGAAACCGTAAGGGTGTCGATCGAAGGCGATGCCAGCGATGCGATCTTTCCGATCAACGATCTGGAGGACTACGCACGCTTTCGCGCCGCTGCGGCAGGCAAGCGCCGGGTGCTGATTCTGGGTGTCGGCCTGATCGGCTGCGAATTCGCCAACGATCTCATCCTGGGTGGCTATGAGGTGGATCTGGTAGCGCCCTGTGAGCAGGTCATGCCCACCCTGCTGCATCCGGCCGCAGCGACAGCGGTCCAGGCCGGGCTTGAGAGTCTGGGCGCCCGGTTCCATCTGGGGCCGGTGCTTACGCGCCTGTCACGGGTCAAAGATGGCCTGGAAGCTCACCTCTCGGATGGCGAGGTGCTGCATTGCGATCTGGTCGTATCTGCTATTGGCCTGCGTCCACGCGTTGATCTGGCCGCCGCTGCCGGTCTGGAGGCGGGTCGGGGTGTGGTGGTCGACCGTCATCTGAAGACCTCCCACGCCAACATCTATGCCTTGGGCGATTGCGCTGAAGTCGACGGGCTCAATCTGTTGTACGTCATGCCGCTGATGAGTTGCGCCCGTGCGCTGGCGCAAACCCTGGCCGGGACGCCGACTGCGGTCAAATACGGACCGATGCCGATCACCGTGAAGACCCCGGTCTGCCCTTTGGTGGTGTCGCCTGTGCCGAAAGGCGCTCAAGGTGTCTGGACGGTGGATGGGCAGGGCGCTGATATCAAGGCACTGTGCCGGGATGCCGATGGAAACCTGTTGGGATACGCCCTGACTGGGACTGCCGTGATGGACAAACTGGCGCTGAACAAGGTCTTGCCGTCCTTGCTGGCATAAATACCTGTCGTTCTGTCGGATAAGGCACGGTTTTGTGGGGGCAAACGTTGCTCACGTACTGGCGCCGAATTCGGCAGCGTGCCATCCTCATTCCGGTCTGCCGCTACGTAGAGCCGTCGCGGCACCTGCTGGCCGCCCGCCAAGGGCTGCACGGGACATAAAAACAAAAACCGTAAAAGAGGCTTCATATGCGTAAACCAGAACTCGCAGCCGCCATCGCGGACAAAGCAGATCTCACCAAGGAACAAGCCAATCGCGTCCTCAATGCCGTTCTTGAGGAAATCACCAACGCGTTGAACAAAAAAAACAGCGTGACGCTCGTCGGTTTCGGCACCTTCCTGCAGCGCCATCGGGGTGCGCGTACGGGCAAGAACCCTCAGACGGGCGAACCGGTGCAAATAAAAGCCAGTAACACTGTCGCGTTCAAACCGGGCAAGTCTCTGAAGGACAGCGTCAATCCGGAGTCCGCATCCAAGCCGGCGCCAAAAACGGCACCAAAGCCTGCGCAAAAGGCCGCTCCGAAGCCCGCGCCGAAACCGAAAGCGGCTGCGCCGAAAAAGAAATAAGCGCTGCGCGCCTTGCGCAAGGCGTGCACGACGAGAGATGGGCATGCCAACGCGTTGGGTGCCCATTTTTATTGGCTGTCGGACGCTGTCTGTTACCTGACACGTTTTTTCGCGAATGAATTCGCCCCCACAGATTTCTCAGCGCTTGGTGAAGGTACTGCGACGCTATCGGGCCTGTCATGGGTCAGCACATTCCCGTAGGCAAGCGTATGGGGCCAGGCACATGTGCCTACTCCGCCACTTTGCGACCGATGAGTTCTGCTTCCTCATGCGCCCATCAAGCTCGATACACTGCGCGGCTTGCGCTATTCGCGCCTGATTGCCTGAGGCCTCGCCCATGAAATTTCGTCTTCTTCTCTGGATGCTCGGTCTGTTGATGGTTCGCGCCAGCCGCAACAATCCTGCCTTCAAACACCAATTGGCCGGCAAGGACCTGACCTTTCAGCTGCAGACCACAGATGGTAAGGTCGCTCGCCATTTTGTGGTCCGCGATCAGCGGGTCAGCAGCCGGGGAGGCGCCATCGCCGCGCCGGCATTTGCGATTTCATTCAAGGATGCGGCGTATGGTTTCGCCACGATGCAGGCGAAGAACAAGCAGCTGGCGTTCATGCAGGGGATTCAGGACAAGAATATTCAGATCACCGGTAACACCGGTCTGGTGATGTGGTTTCAGGGGTTGATGAAGTATCTGAAACCGAGGAAGAAGTGACAGGCCGATGAAGTTTGGGCCGTACGCTGAACCTGTGGACGCGAATGTCTTCGCGCCCACAAGGATCTTCAACCACCTCAGCATCAAGGTGGTTGAACGCTTCAATCAATGAAACTGTGAGGCCAGCTCGCGCAACGCTTTTTCGGCTTCCAAGACCTTCTTGACCACGTCTTCGGCCTTGTCACGGGTAAGGTCCAGACGCTCGAACAGCTCATCCGGAATGCTTTCCAGCGGGCCGGAGCCAATGCCTTCCTTACGCAACAGACGCACCGCCAGACACACCAGGTTGGCGTATTCGTGATGTTCTCCCGTGTAGTGCGGGTCGTGCTGGAAGCGCAGGGCCGTGGCCAGTTCATCGGGCATGTCCCAGTTGCGCATCAGCCAGGCGCCGATCTGTTCACGGGTGATACCCAGCAAATGTTGTTCTACAAAACTGTGATGCAGGTGCGGGTTAACCTCAATCTGCCGACAGATCAGCGAGAAATGCGGCGGGAAGACGTGAGCCAGCAACAGGTAACCGAAGTTATGCAGCAGGCCAGCCAGGTAGGTCAGCCCGCTCTCTGGACGTTTGGCGCGGGGCATGGCGCGAGTCAGGCCTTCGATAACCGCTGCGGTGTAGATCGATTGCTGCCAGTACGGCGTTGCCTGCTGCGGATGGTCTTTGGGCAGCGCCAGCGTCTTGCCCAGTGCCAGGCCCAGCGCCAGATTGATCACCAGATCGAAGCCCAGTACGCGAACGATGGCGTCCTCGACCGAGCGAATCTTGCCGGCAGAACCGTAATAAGGCGATGCCGCCCAACTCACCACTTGCGCCGCCAGCGCAGGATCGGTTTCGACCACGCCGGTGATGTCATCGATAGTGGCGTCCGGGTCGACCCGCAGCTTGATGATTCGCTGCGCGGTGTCGGCCAGCGGCGGGATCTCGACTGTAGCCTCCAGCCGCTGTTGAATACGGCGTGCAGTGAAGTTCTGCACCGCCTTGGTGATCTCCTCGCGATCGTCGTCAGGTCGCGTCAGGTTCGGTTGCACGGATGCGACCGGTTCACCAAAGATGGCAGCGCTGGATTTGCTCAAAAGCGTCTTGAAGTCATCGCTGCTGATTTCCAGCAGCAGGCCGGGCTCGCCCGAATCGATCAGGACGGTCGGCTCCTGCAGGATGCGTTCTTCATACAGGCAAGGCGAACTGGTCAGCGCCGGAAGCGCAGGCAAGGCGTGCAGGTTGTTCTTGCCCAGCATGCTGTCCAGATGCTCTTTCGTGACAGCCGTAAGCTTGCGCCCGGTCAGTTCGGTGATCCGATTGAGGTCCAGCAACTGGCTTTGCGGGAACAGAACCAGTAAGGCACCCACTGTGTCATGGACCAGGATGGCCTGGACTCTCTGCTCAACGGGGAGCGTCTGATCGTCCATGACTTCGCGGTAGCTGACGGCCGCTTTATCAAGCAACTGCCGGATGACGGACGGGGCGTGTTGGGCGTCGTTGATTTGGGCAGCTTCTGTCATGGTCTGTATCCAGATTCCTACAATTACTGAAGTATAACCAGCTTGGTTGTCATATAGGTGACACACGCACTCTTGCTGACTGCTTCACACTTGCCCGTACTGTTGGCCATGGCGTAACCAGCGTTCCAACAGTGGGCTGACGTGTGTGGGCCAGCGTTCGAGCAACGCCTGAGCAGCATCTCTGACTGCAGGCAGCAGGTCCGCGTCGCGCATCAGGTCGGCGACCTTGAATTGCAGAAGACCCGTTTGGCGTGTGCCGAGCATTTCACCCGGGCCGCGAAGCTCCAGGTCTTTTTCAGCGATCACGAAACCGTCGTTGGTCTCGCGCATGATCCCCAAACGCTGCCTGCCGATCTGCGATAAGGGTGGATGATAGAGCAGCACGCAATGACTCGCTGCACTGCCGCGTCCCACCCGTCCACGCAACTGGTGGAGCTGCGCCAGGCCCAGTCGTTCGGGATTCTCGATGATCATCAGGCTGGCATTGGGCACGTCTACGCCAACCTCAATCACCGTCGTGGCGACCAACAGCTGCAGGTTACCTTGTTTGAACTCGGCCATGACGGCTGCTTTTTCGACGGGCTTCATGCGACCGTGAATCAACCCGACCTTGAGTTCACCCAAGGCGCTGGTCAGCTCCTCGAACGTCGTCTCGGCCGCTTGGCACGTCAGCTCTTCGGATTCTTCGATCAGCGTGCACACCCAATACGCCTGACGACCCTCGGCGCAGGCATTACGGACGCGCTCGACCACCTCGATGCGACGGCTGTCGACGACCAGAACCGTGTTGACCGGCGTCCGGCCTGGAGGCAGCTCATCGAGAATCGAAGTGTCGAGGTCGGCGTAGGCACTCATCGCCAGCGTTCGCGGGATGGGCGTAGCGGTCATGATCAACTGATGCGGACACATCAGGCCACCGACGCCTTTCTTGCGCAGAGCCAGACGTTGCTGAACGCCGAAACGGTGCTGCTCGTCGATGATCACCAGGGCAAGGTTGTTGAACTGCACTTCGTCCTGAAACAGCGCGTGAGTGCCCACGACCATCGGCGCACCGTTGGCGATCTGCCCCAGCGACGCGGCGCGGGCTTTGCCTTTGAGCTTGCCCGCCAGCCATGCGGTTTCGATACCCAACGGCTCCAGCCAGCGGGTGAAGTTGATGAAATGCTGCTCGGCGAGAATCTCCGTTGGCGCCATCAGCGCGACCTGATAGCCCGCTTCCAGTGCCTGCAAGGCTGCGAGCGCTGCGACAACGGTCTTGCCCGCGCCGACGTCGCCTTGAATCAGCCGCAACATAGGCTCCTGCTGGCTGAGGTCATAGGCGATTTCCTTGCCCACCCGTTGCTGCGCGCCTGTGGGTGGAAAACCCAGGTTGGCCAGAAACTGTTTCGGCAGGCGCTTGGCCAATGGCAATGCAGGGGCACGCTGGGAACGCAGGCTTTCGCGCAGGCGCTGCTGGGACAACTGGTGCGTTAGCAGTTCCTCGAACGCCAGCCGGTGCTGAGCCCAGTGATGACCGAGGGCCAGTTCTTCGACGTCTGCGTCGGCGGGCGGGTTATGCAGGTAGTGAATGGCTTCAGCCAGCGGCGCCAGTTGATAGTCTCGCGCCAGTTCTTCGGGCAGCCAGTCGGGCAGACTTCTGGGGCCGAGCATGCCCAGGCTTTGCTGACACAACTGACGCAGGCGCTGTTGTGTCAAGCCTTCGGTTGTCGGGTAGATCGGCGTCAGCGTCTGTTCTACTGCAACATGTTCTTCGCCGGTAATGGCGCGGTATTCAGGGTGATAGATTTCAAGCCCCGAGGCGCCGGGCCGGGCTTCACCGTAACAACGCACGTGGGTGCCACGTTTGAGGCTGTCCTTTTGCGCATTACTGAAGTGATAGAAGCGCAGGCTCAACACGCCGCTGCCGTCGCCCAGCCGCACCAACAGGCTGCGGCGCTTGCCCATCACCACATCTGCGCCGCTGACCACGCCTTCGATCACTGCATCCTGCCCGGGCCGCAGGGCGCCAATGGGTACAACGCGGGTACGATCCTGATAGCGCAGGGGCAGGTGAAACAGTACGTCCTGAATATTCTCCAGGCCAACCTTCGCCAGCTTTTCAGCCATGGCCTGGCCGACGCCCTTGAGCGCCGTGACCGCCACGTGGGACAGCTCAGTCATACCGCCACTTAACTCGCTGGTGCCTGGGCTTTAGGGCGAGCGACGGAGCACAGACGGATAGAGTCAGCGAGGATCTCGATGGCTTTTGGTCGCGGGAAGCTCGCTCGCCAGGCGATGGCCACCGTGCGGAAAGGTACAGGCGCCGACAGCGGACGGACCTCAATCACGCCGGGGGCGTAATGATGGCTGTCCACTGCAGACATCGGCAGGATCGAAACCCCAAGACCCGACGCGACCATGTGTCGAATGGTTTCCAGCGAGCTGGATTCGACGGTGGTGTGCCTGGCGCTGTCACCGCCCTTGACCAGCGTCGGACAAGCCTCAAGCACCTGATCGCGGAAACAGTGACCTTCACCCAGCAGCAGCAGACTCTTGTCGTTCAGTGCCGAGGCATCGATGGTGCTTTTCTGCGTCCAGGGATGATCAGCCGGCATCAGCACGTAGAAGGGCTCGTCGTACAGTGACAGGGTCAGTACGTCGGCTTCGTTGAACGGCAGGGCGATGATGATCGCGTCGAGTTCACCGTTGCGCAGCTTGTCACGCAGCACGTGGGTGAAATTCTCTTCGATGTACAACGGCATTTGCGGGGCGACCCGATGCAGTTGCGGGATCAGATGCGGGAACAGGTAAGGACCGACGGTGTAAATCGCGCCAACCTTCAGCGGTGCCGTCAGTTGGTTCTTGCCCGTCTGGGCGAGTTCACGAATCCCTTGAGCTTGCTCGAGCACCTTCTGTGCCTGAGCCACGATGCCCTCGCCAACTGGCGTAAGACGGACCGCACTCTTGCTGCGCTCGAAAATCAGCACGCCGAGTTCATCTTCCAGCTTCTTCACGCCCACCGACAACGTCGGCTGGCTGACATGACAGCGCTCGGCGGCGTGGCCGAAATGCTGTTCTTGGGCGAGGGTAACGATATAGCGCAATTCTGTGAGGGTCATAGCGTGCGTCCATGAAGTTGCGGCCCCAGCATAGCGGGTGCAATCGATAGACGCACGTTATCAGGCCCTCTGTCTTTACAAAATCGTCATTTCAGCGTTTATCCAGCGAATAAACGAAAGGTGCGACGACTTCCAGGGTGCCATTGGTAAGCAATTCTGCCGGTGGCTTGGGCAATGGCTGGGCACGACGAATCATTTCCAGCGTGGCCCGATCCAGCGCCGCACTGCCAGAGCCGCCCGCGATTTCGTAAGACAGTACCCGGCCCTCACCATCGACCACGAAGCGCAGACGGTTGATGCCTTGCATACCGCGACGCCGGGCGTCTTCCGGATAGCGCTTGAACTTGCTCAAGTGACGCAACAGGTCGCCCTGCCAACTTGGCAACGCAGTGCTCGGTGGTGCTGGCGGAGCCTGCTCAGGCGCGGCCGATTTTTCTGGCTTGGCGTTTGACGGCGGAGTGTCTACCGGCTTTTCATCGGCAGTTTTCTCTTCCTTCGGCGGCTCGACCTTCTTCACCGGTTTGGGCGGCTGTGGCTTGGGTTTGCGCTTGACCGGTTTTGGAATGGCGATTTCCGGTTTCGGCGCCTCAGCGATAGGCGGAATCGGCAGTTGCTCTTCCGGCGCAGGGGGCTGCGGCGGTTGAACCACTTTGGGCGGTGGCGGCGGAGCGGGTTCGGGAGCGGGCGCCAGCTCGATCATCATCGCCGCCGGGGGCAACTCGATGGCCTGCGAGGCGGGCCAGCGCAGTGCGACGATAATCGCAACGGCGTGTATCGCCAGCACCAACAACAGACTACCGCTATAGCGCGTCAGTTTTTGGCGCGTATTGATCATTTCTTACCAACCGTCTCAAGACCCACCAGACCGACTTTCAGGTAACCGGCGCCACGCAGGAGGTTCATGACCTCCATCAAGTCGCCGTAGTTCACACCCTTGTCGGCCTGAAAGAAAATGGTCGTGTCTTTCTTGCCCTTGGTCTTGGCGTCCAGCACCTGACCGATCTGCCCGCGAGCGACCTTTTCATCGCCCAGGTACAGGCTCTGGTCGGCCTTGACGCTCAGGAACACAGGCTTCTCGGGTCGCGGCGCCGGTTTCGCCGTAGAGGCGGGCAGGTCCACCTTGATATCTACCGTGGCCAAGGGCGCCGCCACCATGAAGATGATCAGCAGCACCAACATGACATCAATAAACGGTGTCACATTGATTTCGTGGTTCTCGGCGAGGTCGTCGCCACCTTCGTTTAGATGCAGGCCCATGGTTTACCCCATTTTTACCCTGTGCGGCGGTTGAGCGCGGTCGGCGACGGGCTGGTGATCCAGATCGCGACTGACCAGCAACAGAACCTGAGCCGATGCGTCCGAGACTTGCGCCTTGTAACCGGCAATGGAGCGGGCGAACACGTTGTAAATGACCACCGCCGGGATTGCGGCGACCAGACCCAAAGCGGTTGCCAGCAAGGCTTCGGCAATGCCGGGAGCGACGACGGCAAGGTTGGTGGTCTGTGTCTTGGCGATGCCGATGAAGCTGTTCATGATGCCCCACACGGTGCCGAACAGCCCGACGAAGGGCGCCGTGGAACCGATGGTGGCAAGTACGCCGGTGCCCATGCTCATGTTGCGGCCACAGGCGGCGACAAGGCGCTCCAGGCGGAAGCTGACACGTTCCTTGATGCCTTCACGTTCGCGGCTGTTGACCGAAAGGTGCATTTCTTCCAGGGCGTCGTGAACCAGCAGATTCGCTAAAGTGCCAGGCTTCTTGGCAGTGGCGCTGGCTTCGTCCAGAGTACGGGCGCGCTTGAGGGCTGCGATTTCGCCCTTGAGGCGGCGCTTGGCACCCAGCAGCTCGAAGCCTTTGGCGATCCAGATGGTCCAGGTCATGATCGAGGCGATGGCCAGACCGATCATCACGGCCTTGACGACAATATCGGCGTTCTTGTACATGCCCCAGGGCGATAGATCGTGGGACATGCCCAGACTGTTATCTTCAGCGGCAGCTTCCATTGACTCGGCCGGCACCGCAGGGTCCTGAACGGCAGGCGCTGGCGTGTTGTCCACTGGCGTAGCGACAGGAGCGGCCGACTGGACTGCAGGCGTCGGTGAGGGAGCATTGGAGTCTGCGAAGGCGACAGGTGCCAGCATCAGGCTGAAAAGCATCGCTGCGATAGCGCGCCCTGCGCGTGGCAGGCCTGAAAACGAGATTGACGAAGCGGGGGATGGAGTAGGAGTCATGCTGGCCCGACCTGATATGAAAAAGGTGTTTCGTTCTGAATGCGTCACGCTGGCGCAAGGCGAGCGGAGGAGAACAAAGGGCCGACAGTATTGCAAGTAATTCTTGTTAACAAAAGTAATAGAGTATCTTTTTTTAAAGAAAATGCGCTCCGGCAACCGCCTCGGAGGCCCGTTTCATTGGTTCAAACCTACTTTTGATGTGGAGATTGGTCATGGCAGCGCCTTCGATTTTGATTGCTGGATGTGGCGACATCGGAGGGCGCCTGGCGTCCCGATTGTTGTCCGAGGGATGGACTGTACATGGCTTGCGCAGAAACCCGGCGAAGTTGCCTGCAGGAGTAAGAGGAGTCAATGGCGACCTGTTCGATGCGCGCATCCCCGGACAATGGCCTGAAGGCCGCATCGATTATCTGGTGTATTGCGCGACGCCCAGCGAGCGGGATGAGGCTGGCTATCGCGCCGCTTATGTCCAGGGGCTGCGGCATGTTCTGGGCTGGGTCGAGCGCAGTGGGCAGAAACCACGGCGGTTCCTGTTCGTTTCCAGCAGCAGTGTGTACGGCCAGCAGCACGGCGAGTGGGTCGACGAAGCTTCTCCGGCCGAGGCTACGGGCTTTTCCGGGCAAGTGATGCGCGAGGCCGAACAGGTTGCGCTCGGCAGTGGAGTGCCCGCAAGTGTTGTCAGGCTTACCGGCATCTATGGCCCGGGGCGCAGCGATTTGATGAATCGTGTTCGTCAAGGTTACAGCGTAGCGGTAGACCCGCCGGTATATGGCAACCGGATCCATGCCGATGACGCGGCCGGGCTGCTGGCGTTTCTGTTACAGGCTGACGCGCGGGGTGTCGCGCTGGATGACGTCTATATCGGTGTCGATGACGCGCCAGCTCCGTTGGCCGAAGTAGTGGACTGGATGCGTGAACGGCTGGGCGTGACGCAATGGTCGGAAGAACACAGTGTTCGGCGCGCAGGGAGCAAGCGTTGCAGTAACGCCCGTGCCAGGGCACAGGGCTGGGTTCCGCGTTATGCCAGTTATAAAGAGGGGTATGAGGCGATGTTGGCGGGAAGCCCGGATTGATTCTTGAGCCCTGACCTATGGGACGCCGTCCTCCCCCGGGCAAGATGCTGTGCTTTCCCTGATCAACCACGACCGCCTGTGGGAGCGAATTTATTCGCGAGAAGCCCATTCAGTCGACACATCTGTATTGCCCGATCTGTTTTTCTGGGAATAAATTCGCTCCCATAGGGGCTTTGCGCCCCACTTGAATCAGAGCGTTAGCCGAATCTGATGAGAGTGGGGCAACTCATGCAGGGGGAGGGGTATGCAGGTCAGTTCTTCTCCAGCACCCAGTGCCGTTCTCCTGGGCGAAGGTCTGGCATTTCGGTGGCTTGGGCGTTATTCACAGCCTGGAAAATTTCCAGCTGCTTGCCTTGCCGTACGAAGACCCACGGGTTACCGCGCTCATTCTTTTCCAGCCACATGCTGTCGTATTCGCCGCTCATGGCCGCGCAATCGCCAGCCAGACACAGCGCATATCGATCATTGCCCGGCAGGCCGGTTACGCTGCCATCCGCTTCGAATTCGACGACGCTACCCTGACCTTCGCCATTGACGATGGTCCATTTTCCGCCGAGATACGCGCTATAGAGCGCACGCTCAAAGCTGGTGCCCGGTGGGGCGCCGGCCGGTGCCGCTTCTTTCGGAGCACGGAAATGCTGCTCGGGACCCGTGTCGCTTGCACTTTGCACCAGTTCGGCGCCCTTCAACCCGAGAGCATCCGAAGCGCTGCCATAGACATTCACTTTCCACGTGCCATCCGGGTCCTTGGCAATCTTGCCCTCGGTCAGCTCAAAACCGTTATAGGACGTCGCCTGGCCAGCTGTTGTGTTGATGTTCCACTCCAGGGTCGGGCCGTTGGCGAGCAGCGACTGGCGCAGATTGCCACCTGCAGCTGCGGCATCAATGGCGGCCTGGTTGATCCAGACCCCTTCCGGGGCTTTATTGGAACGGCTGGCGCAACCGCTCAATAGCGCGGCCAGCAGCGAGAGGGCGAACGCAACGCGCATGGGCATAGCGGGGTCCTTCCTTTGCTCTGAGGAGCGGAGCGTTGATACGCTCCGCGAGGGTTTTACTCGATGACCAGTACAGCGTCCATTTCGACTTGGGCGCCACGCGGCAGTGCGGCCACGCCGATTGCGGCGCGGGCCGGGTAAGGCTGTTCGAAGTATTTGCCCATGATCTCGTTGACCTTGGCAAAGTGGCTGAGATCGGTCAGGAAAATGTTCAGTTTGACGATGTCCTTGAACGAACCGCCTGCGGCTTCTGCCACGGCTTTGAGGTTCTCGAAGACCTGGGTGGTCTGGGCTTCGAAGCCTTCGACCAGTTCCATGGTTTTCGGGTCCAGAGGAATCTGGCCGGACATGTAGACGGTATTGCCAGCTTTGATCGCCTGAGAATACGTGCCGATGGCGGCAGGGGCCTTGTCGCTGGAGATAACGGTCTTGCTCATGAAAAACTCCTGTTGGCGGTTGGCGGTTGGCGGTTGGCGGTTGGCGGTTGGCTACGCGCGCATGCGGGTGATGCGTATCACGCCAGTCAGGGCGCGTAGTTTCTTGATCACACGGGCCAGGTGCACACGGTCGTGCACGCTGACAACCAGATGGACCACGCTGATGCGACCATCGCGTTCATCCATGCTGATTTTTTCGATGTTGCCGTCGGCCGCGTTGACACTGCTGGCGAGCAACGCGATAAGCCCGCGTTGGTGCTCCAGCTCGACCCGCAGCTCGACGTTGAATTCGCCGGTGACATCCTTGGCCCAGGACAGCTGGATGCATTTTTCCGGGTTATGGCGGATTTCACTGATATTGCGGCAATTATCCAGGTGCACGACCATCCCTTTGCCCGCGGACAAATGGCCAACGATCGGGTCGCCCGGAATCGGCGTGCAGCATTTGGCGTAGCTCAGCACCAGGCCTTCGGTCCCGCGAATCGCCAGTGGCCCTTCGGCACTTGGCAGTTCCTCACCTTCGCCGGCCAGCAGGCGACGGGCAACCACATAGGCCATGCGATTACCCAGACCGATGTCTTCGAGAAGGTCTTCGATGACTTCGACCCGGTATTCGGTGAGGATCAACTGCAGGCGCTCGTTCGGAATCTTTTCCAGCGTGCTGTCGAATCCATTGAGCACCTTGTTCAGCAAGCGCTCGCCGAGGTTGATGGACTCTGAACGGCGTTGCAGCTTGAGCGCATGGCGAATGTGCGTGCGCGCCTTACCGGTGACCACAAAATTGAGCCAGGCCGGATTAGGCCGTGCGCCCGGTGCGCTGACAATCTCGACCGTCGAGCCACTCTGCAAGGGCTCGGACAGCGGCGCCAGCCGACGGTTGATCCGGCAGGCAATGCAGCTGTTTCCGACGTCAGTGTGGACCGCGTAGGCAAAGTCCACCGCCGTGGAGCCTTTCGGCAGCTCCATGATCCGGCCTTTTGGCGTGAAGACGTAGACCTCGTCCGGGAACAGGTCGATCTTCACACTCTCGATGAACTCCAGCGAGTTACCGGCGCGTTGCTGCATTTCCAGCACGCCTTTGACCCACTGGCGGGCGCGAGCGTGGGTGCCCTTGGGCTGCTCGTCGCCAGAAGACTTGTACAGCCAGTGTGCGGCAATGCCGTTGTTGGCCATCTCTTCCATTTCGCGGGTGCGGATCTGGATTTCGATAGGCACGCCGTGCATGCCGAACAGCGTGGTGTGCAACGACTGATAGCCGTTGGCCTTGGGGATGGCGATGTAATCCTTGAAGCGGCCAGGCAAGGGTTTGTACAAATTATGTACAGCGCCGAGTACCCGGTAGCAGGTATCGACCTTGTCAACGATGACCCGGAATGCGTAAACGTCCATGATCTCGTTGAAGGCCCGACGTTTGCCGCGCATCTTTTTATAGATGCCGTAGAGGTGCTTCTGTCGCCCGCTGACCTCACCTTCAATGCCGTCCACCGCCAGGCAGTGGCTCAGTGACTCTTCGATCTTGTTGACCAGTTCCTTGCGGTTGCCACGGGCGCGCTTGACGGCCTGACCGATGCGCGATGAACGCATGGGGTACATGGCCTTGAAACCCAGGTCTTCGAATTCGATGCGCACGCTGTGCATGCCAAGGCGATTGGCAATGGGAGCATAGATTTCGAGGGTTTCTTTGGCAATGCGCCGACGTTTCTCGCCGGAAAGCACTTCCAGCGTGCGCATGTTGTGCAGGCGGTCGGCGAGCTTGACCAGAATCACGCGGATATCACGCGCCATGGCCATAGCCATTTTCTGGAAGTTTTCAGCCTGGGCCTCGGCCTTGGTTTCGAAGTTCATCTGAGTCAGCTTGCTGACGCCGTCGACCAGTTCAGCCACGGTTTCACCGAATTGCGCACAGAGCGCTTCCTTGGCGATACCGGTGTCTTCGATCACGTCATGCAGCATCGCGGCCATCAGGCTCTGATGGTCCATGTGCATGTCGGCAAGGATATTGGCCACCGCCAGCGGATGCGTGACGTAGGCTTCACCGCTGCGACGGCGCTGGCCGTCGTGGGCTTGTTCGGCGTAGAAATACGCCCGGCGGACCAGATTGACCTGGTCGGCGCCGAGGTAGGTCGACAGGCGATCGGCGAGGGCGTCTATGCTCGGCAAGATGAAGCTCCTTGCCGAGGGCTTTGACCCTGCGCCTTGCTACGTCGACCGGGCATAGCTTAGACGGCCTCGCTGGACTCGTCCTCGAACGCTGCGAACAGAGGTTCGTCTTCGACGATTTCAGCTTCTGCGATGACGGCATAGTCCATCAGGCCCGCTGCGATTTCGCGCAGGGCAAGAACGGTAGGCTTGTCATTTTCCCAGGCCAGCTTTGGCTCTTTGCCGCCTGTCGCCAGTTGGCGCGAACGTTTTGTGGCGAGCATGACCAGCTCAAAACGGTTATCTACATGTTCCAGACAGTCTTCAACGGTCACGCGGGCCATGGGTATTCCTCGTAGCGAATGCGATATGCGCGGTGCCCGGATGGGCGAGCGGACTCGGTAGTTTACAAGCGGACAGCCACAGGCTTCAAGCGGCAAGCCACAGGCGGTCGGTTTTTCGCAGCCATTAAGGCTACGGATCAGCCGAGATCGTGGGCCCCATGGTCTGCTGTGCAGGCGCGCTTGCTAACGAAGAGGCCAAATGCCGCCAAGGACCAATGTCCGCTTTCGTGAGCAAGCTCACTCTCACAACGGAAGGGCCATGCCTTCAGTCAGGCCAACAGCTGGGTCAGCAATTGGCTATGGCGCTGCTGTTGATGCTCCTGGCTGAGCAGGTTGGTGCGGAAGATCGCTTTAAGGTCTTCCAGGGCGGTGGCGAAGTCGTCGTTGATCACGATGTAGTCATACTCGACGTAATGACTCATTTCGCTGACCGCTTCACGCATGCGACCTTCGATGATTTCGTCACTGTCCTGGCCGCGATTGGTCAAGCGCTGGCGCAGGGCCTGTTGTGTCGGCGGTAAAATGAAAATCGAGCGGGCATGGGGCATCACCTTGCGCACTTGCTCGGCGCCTTGCCAGTCGATTTCCAGAATCAGGTCATGGCCCTCATCCAGCGTCTGCTGCAGGCGGCTTTGCGAGGTGCCATACAGGTTGCCGAAAACTTCGGCCTGCTCAAGAAAGTCGCCGTGTTCGATCATCCGTTCGAATTCGGCGTGATCGACGAAGTGGTAGTTCATGCCGTCCACCTCACCCGGGCGCATGGTCCGTGTGGTGTGGGAAACGGAGACGCGAATTTGCGGCTGGGCATCAATCAGGGCTTTGACCAGACTGGTCTTGCCCGCGCCCGAGGGGGCGGAAATGATGTAGAGAGTGCCGGTGCTGTGGGTCATGTCGTGGTTGGCCTTACTCAATGTTCTGCACTTGTTCGCGCATCTGCTCGATCAACACCTTCAGGTTGACCGCGGCTTGAGTGCTGCGAGGGTCGAAGGCTTTGGAGCCCAATGTGTTGGCTTCGCGGTTGAGTTCCTGCATCAGGAAGTCCAGGCGGCGCCCTGCCTGTCCGCCAGTCTTGAGCACGCGGCGCACTTCGGTGACGTGGGTCGTCAGACGATCCAGCTCCTCGGCGACGTCGCTCTTCTGCGCCAGCAGGACCATCTCCTGTTCAAGACGCTGTGGATCGAGCTCGGCCTTCATGTCGGCGAAACGATCGAGCACTTTCTGGCGTTGGGCGGCAAGCATCTGCGGTACGAGGGTGCGCAGGGTAGCGACTTCGGTGTTGATCGACACAAGCCGTTCGTCGAGAAGCCTGGCCAGATCACCGCCTTCCCGCCCACGACCGGCTTTCAGTTCGTTCAGCGCTTCAGTGAAGAGCGCCAGAGCGTCGTTGTTCAGTGCCTGCGGATCGGTGGCGTCCGCTACCAGCACGCCGGGCCAGGCCAGGACTTCCAGTGGGCTCAGTGCGGCAGGCTGTTTAATCAGGCTGGCGACGGTTTCTGCGGCTGCGACCAACTGGCTGGCGCGTTCCTGGTTGACCTGCAGTGGTCTGCCGGTGGTTTCCTCGGTAAAGCGCAGGGTGCATTCGACCTTGCCCCGGGAAAGCCCTTGGCGTAGCGCTTCGCGCACCGCGCCTTCGAGATCGCGGAAGGATTCCGGCAGACGCAGATGGGGCTCGAGGTAGCGATGATTGACCGAGCGCAATTCCCAGCTCAGCGTGCCCTGAGGGCCGGCTCGTTCGGCCCGGGCGAAAGCCGTCATGCTGTGCACCATGGGAGTTACCTCTATAAAGTCAGGCGTGCGGGGCGATGTGCTGCCCGATGAATGTCGTGAAGAATCGACAGGCTATAAAGGCGCAGGATTGTAGCTCAGAGCAGGGTGTGCGCCCAAATGTGGCGTTGTCGCAGATTTCGCATTTTCGCTATCCCGGTGCGTTTTTATAAGCCGCAGCGTACGGCGGTCATCATTGATGGTTCACAAGATGTCCCAAGCGCGCGCTCGCGCCTCTATAATGCACGTCAGTTTTCCGTCTCAGTACAGGTATCCCAGATGAAACGTCCAAGTGGTCGCGCTGCCGATCAGCTCCGCTCGATCCGCATCACCCGCAACTACACCAAGCACGCCGAGGGTTCTGTGCTGGTCGAGTTCGGCGACACCAAGGTGATCTGCACCGTCAGCGTCGAGAACGGCGTGCCACGTTTTCTCAAAGGCCAGGGCCAGGGCTGGTTGACCGCCGAATACGGCATGCTGCCGCGTGCGACAGGCGAGCGTAACCAGCGCGAAGCCAGCCGTGGCAAGCAAGGCGGGCGTACGCTGGAGATTCAGCGTCTGATCGGTCGCTCCCTGCGCGCTGCGCTGGATATGTCGAAACTGGGCGATGTCACTCTCTACGTCGACTGCGACGTGATTCAGGCCGATGGTGGCACGCGCACTGCCTCCATCACCGGCTCCATGGTGGCATTGGTCGATGCGCTGAAGAGCATCAAGAAGCGCGGCGGCCTGAAATCCGGCGACCCGCTCAAGCAGATGATCGCGGCGGTTTCCGTCGGCATGTATCAGGGCGAGCCGGTGCTCGATCTGGACTACCTGGAAGATTCGGCTGCCGAGACCGACCTGAACGTGGTCATGACCAGCACGGGCGGTTTCATCGAAGTCCAGGGCACTGCCGAAGGTGCACCCTTCCAGCCTGCAGAGTTGAATGCGATGCTGGCGCTGGCGCAAAAGGGCATGGACGAAATTTTCGAATTGCAGCAGGCCGCGATGGCCGACTGATTAGACCTTACACATCCGTCAGAACAGGGAAAGCATGATGATCGATAGCCAAACGCCGTTGCCAGTGCCTAGCAAAGAGGCCCGTCAGTGGGCGATGTTGTGTCATTTCGCGGCGTTTTTCGGGCTGATTTTCCCGTTCGGAAATCTGCTCGGGCCATTGATTGTCTGGCAGTTGAAGAAAGAGACCGATCCGTACATCGATGCTCAGGGCAAGGAAGCCCTTAACTTCCAGATCACCGTCGCCCTCGCAGCGATGGTTTGCTTCTTGCTGATGGTGATCGTCATTGGCTTTCCGCTGCTGATGCTGGTGGGGATTGGTGCGTTGGTACTGACGATCATTGCCGGCATTAAGGTCAATGACGGAATTGCCTACCGGTATCCGTTTACCTGGCGCTTGATCAAGTAATTCCCAATAGCCGACGCCTGCGTATTCATCGGTCTCTGACCCAATTACAGACAAACAAAAGCCGACTTCATGTCGGCTTTCTTTTTGAGCAACTGAACGTCAGATGGTCAACGTCCAGTCGTAATCCACGATCAACGGCGCGTGCTGCGAGAACCGCGGCTGGCGTGGCAGGCGTGCGCTGCGTACGAAACGCCGCAGGCCCGGGGTCAGCAGTTGATAGTCGAAGCGCCAGCCCAGGTTCAGCATCTCGGCCTGTTCGTTATCCGGCCACCAGCTGTACTGATCACCTTCGCGGCTGACTTCGCGCAGGGCATCGACATAACCCATGTTGCCAACGACCTCGTCCATCCAGGCACGTTCCGGCGCCAGGAAGCCTGGAGATTGCTGGCTGTCGCGCCAGTTCTTGATGTCCAGTTTCTGCTGCGCTACGTAGAGCGAGCCACAATAGATGTACTCACGACGTTTGCGCCGCTGCTTGTCCAGGTACTTGCCGAAGTCGTCCATGAGCTTGAACTTCTGGTTCAAGTCTTCATTGCCGTTCATCCCGGAGGGAAGCAGCAACGTCGCAATGCTGACTTTATCGAAATCGGCCTGCAGGTAACGCCCGTAACGGTCGGCTGTTTCAAAGCCCAAACCGTAGATCACCGCCTTTGGTTGCAGTCGCGAGTAAAGTGCCACGCCACCCTGGGCGGGAACTTCGGCATCGCGGGCATACAGGAAATAGCCATCCAGCTGGAAGGCCGGATCATCCATTTCAAAGGCGGAGGCGCGGGTATCCTGAAGACAGATGACGTCGGCATTCTGAGCTTGCAGCCAACTGAGCAAACCACGCTCGACTGCAGCCTGAATACCATTAACGTTCACACTGATGATCCGCATAAATGGCCCCAAAAATCACGTGCGTGTATGATACCCGAGCTCTACCTAATTAGCTAAATCCGTGGTATTCGGGGCTTTTTCATGCAGACGTATCAACGCGAATTCATTCGTTTTGCCATCGATCGCGGGGTTTTGCGCTTCGGTGAGTTCACTCTGAAGTCGGGCCGCACCAGTCCTTACTTCTTCAATGCCGGTCTTTTCAATAGTGGCTCGGCACTTGCCCAACTGGGTAAGTTCTATGCCGCTGCGGTTGTCGAAAGCGGTATTTCCTTCGACGTGCTGTTCGGCCCGGCCTACAAGGGCATTCCACTGGCGGCCGCGACCGCCGTGGCTCTGGCCGACCATCACAGTCTTGATCTGCCGTGGTGTTTCAACCGCAAGGAAGCCAAGGCTCATGGCGAGGGCGGGAGTCTGGTGGGTGCTCCGCTGACCGGTAACGTGCTGATCATTGACGATGTGATTACTGCCGGCACCGCGATTCGCGAAGTGATGCACATCATCCAGGCTCAAGGCGCTAAGGCTGCGGGCGTGCTGATCGCCTTGAATCGTCAGGAGCGCGGAAACGGTGAGCTTTCAGCGATTCAGGAAGTCGAGCGTGATTTCGGTATTGCGGTGGTGAGTATTGTTTCGTTGAATCAGGTGCTCGAATTCCTGGCCGACGATGCTCAGCTCAAGCAACATTTGTCTGCCGTGGAAACTTACCGGGCTCAATACGGAATCTGAGGCGTCGGAGGGTCTCATCGTTATGCTCAAGCTGGGCGCAGCAGGTCTTTGTTTGTCGTTGGGTCTGGGCTGGATTGGAAGCGCTCAGGCCGACGACAGCCCCGATGTCGTGCTCTATCGCTATGTCGATAGTCGCGGCGTGACGGTGCTTGACCGACAAGGCGTGCCCGCCGAGTACTCTGGCAAGGGGTATGAGGTATTGAATCAGCGCGGTCGGGTGGTCCAGGTGGTCCCGCCGGCACCGACCGCCGATCAGGCGCGTGAGGCGCAAGTCGCGGCGCAGGCTGCCAGGATTCAGTCCGAGGCCGATGCGCAGTTGACCCACCTGTATAGCAGTGTCATTGACGTCGATCGGGCGCGAACTCGCAAACTGGCAGAGCTGGACGCGCTCATTTCCGTGGCTCAGGGCAACATTCAGAACCTTAAGGCCCAGCAAGCCTCGTTGCAGAGTCAGGCTGCCGATCAGGAACGCGCCGGGCATTCGGTTCAGCAAAGCCTGATCGATCAGATGACCGACCTGCAGGACCAGCAACAGAATCTGAAAGTCGATATCTTGCGATATCAAACCGCCCGGCAGCAGGCCGATGCCGAGTTCGCGCAGGACCGGGCGCGACTGCAGCAGTTACTGTCGCAATAACAAGATCGAAACGAAAAGACCCCGCCGGTTGTGCCAGCGGGGTCTTTTTTGAGCGCGCGATCAGAGACGCGTGCGGTTACTGATCAGCGTGCCCACGCCAGTATCGGTGAAGATTTCCAGCAGTACGGCATTGGGTACGCGTCCGTCGATGATGTGCGAAGTCGTAACCCCGCCCTGAACGGCTTCCAGCGCGCAGCGAATTTTCGGCAGCATCCCGCCATAGATAGTGCCGTCGGCGATCAGGCTATTCACCTGCTCGGTGGTCAGGCCGGTCAATACCTTGCCTTCCTTGTCCATCAGGCCGGCGATATTGGTCAGCAGCATCAGCTTCTCGGCTTTCAGTGCCTCAGCGACTTTGCCTGCAACCAGGTCAGCGTTGATGTTGTAGGACTCGCCGTCAGCACCCACGCCAATCGGCGCGATCACCGGAATGAAATCGCCTTTGGCCAGCATGTTTAGCAGGTCAGTGTTAATGCCCACCACTTCGCCAACCTGACCGATATCGATAATCTCCGGCGTGGTCATCTCGGGTGTCTGGCGAGTGACGTTCATCTTTTTCGCACGGATCAGCTGTGCGTCCTTACCGGTCAGGCCGATGGCGCTGCCGCCGTGACGGTTGATCAGGTTGACGATGTCTTTGTTGACCTGGCCGCCCAGGACCATTTCCACGACGTCCATGGTCTGCGCATCGGTCACGCGCATGCCGTCGATGAATCGGCTCTCGATGGACAGACGCTTGAGCAGGTCGCCGATTTGCGGACCGCCGCCGTGGACCACGACCGGGTTGATGCCCACGGCCTTCATCAGCACGATGTCGCGCGCAAAGCCGGTCTTCAACTCGTCGCTTTCCATGGCGTTGCCGCCGTACTTGATTACCAGCGTCTTGCCGACAAAGCGTCGGATGTAGGGCAACGCTTCGCAAAGGACTTTGGCGGCATTGGCTGCGGCATCGCGTTCGAGGGTCATTTGGGCTCCACTCAAAAAGTTTGATCAAAAAGGAAGTTCTAGATCGGGTGCTACGTTTTTCAGCTGGGTGTGGAACACGTCCTTGATCCGTTGCAGCTCGGTCTCGGTTTCGGCCTCGAAGCGTAACACCAGCACAGGAGTAGTGTTGGACGCCCGCACCAGACCCCAGCCCTTCGGATAATCGACACGCACGCCGTCGATGCTCGTCAGGTTGGCATTGCCCCACTGGGCATCACGTTCCAGCGCTTCGATGATGCGAAATTTGCTGGCTTCGGTGACCTTGATGTTGATCTCCGGCGTGGACAGGTCATTCGGGAAGGTCTGGAACAACGCTTCGGCGCTGAGTTTCTCCTGACTGAGGATTTCCAGCAGTCGGGCGGCGCTGTAAATGCCGTCGTCAAAACCGAACCAGCGCTCCTTGAAAAAGATGTGGCCGCTCATCTCGCCCGCCAGCAGCGCGCCGCTTTCGCGCATCTTTTTCTTGATCAACGAATGGCCGGTTTTCCACATTACCGGACGCCCGCCATATTCATGAATCAGCGGTATCAGGCGGCGTGAGCATTTCACGTCGAAGATGATATCCGCTCCGGGGTTGCGCTTGACCACATCGCGGGCGAACAGCATGAGCAGGCGATCAGGGTATATGACGCTGCCTGCATTGGTGACGACACCTATCCGATCACCGTCGCCATCGAACGCCAGGCCCAGATCAGCCTCGGTTTCCCTGACCTTGGCGATCAGGTCCTGAAGGTTTTCCAGCTTGCCCGGATCGGGATGATGATTCGGGAAGTTGCCATCCACCTCACAGAACAGCGGGATCACCTCGCAATTCAGTGCTTCGATCAGTTGCGGCGCTATGACACCTGCAGCGCCGTTGCCGCAATCGACCACCACTTTCAGGCGGCGAGCCAGCACCACGTCGCCGGTAATCCGCCCAGCGTACCGGTCGAGGATATCGACCCGGGTCACGCTGCCTCTGCCAGGCGGCAGGTTATTGAGCTTGATGCGGTCATGCAGTGCCAGGATCTGTTCGTTGGCCAGAGTATCGCCAGCGATAACGATCTTGAAGCCGTTGTAGTCCTTGGGATTGTGGCTGCCGGTCAGCATCACGCCGGTGCGACCTTCCAGTACATGGGCGGCGTAATACAGCGCTGGAGTCGGAACCAGTCCGACATCGCTGACATGGCAGCCGCTGTCATACAACCCTTTGATCAGTTGAGCGACCAGTTGTGGCCCTGAAAGGCGTCCGTCACGCCCCACGCACACGTTCCGCTCGCCTTGCGCCAGGCTTTGCGCGCCCACTGCACGGCCGATCCAGTAAGCCGTTTCTGCGCTCAGGGTCTCGCCGACGATGCCGCGGATGTCGTACGCGCGGAAGATCGAGTCCGGGAACTCGGGTGCGATGGAAACGGTGCTGCTCATTGCGTGGGAATACTCCGGCGTCTGGAAGTCTTGTGGATCATCGAGCACGTCGATGTCGAGAATGTCGGTGTCTTGAAACAGCGGATCGGTGAGGTGGGTGTCATCCTGATCGACTGATTCAGGCAGGTCTGCGCTGCTCATTGAGCCGGAAGTGCCGGCAGGCGCATCGCTGATGACCGCCGCAACGGGCATCGTTGGTTGATTACGCAACGAAAAACGCGCCAGTGCCTGCGCCAAGCCGTTAAGGGCGGGCATGCTCAAGCCGAAAGCTTTGACGACTTTGCCCCCCGAGAGTTCTTGCAGCAGTTGCTCCAACTGTCGGGCGTCGGCAGCAACGCGGCGCTTGAATGCGCTTTCATTTAGATACAGACCCAGCAGCACACTGCCGATAGCCACCAGCGCGGCGAGAAGCAACATCAGAGAAGGGGGCGAAGATTGCAGGGCGGGGCCAGGGGTGAACGTGACCTTCCAGTTGGGATAACCGGTGGGGAAGTCCATGGCATCACGGCCTTCGGCTTGCCCGCGTGTCAGGAAACCTTGCGCCGGTGCATCACCGAACTGCTGACTGAGCACAATCTGGCCCACGTCAGCCGGTGCTTCTGGTAGCGCATTGGTCAGGCGCTGGACCTTGAACGCCAATAGCAGCGTGCCGGTGATGGGGGCGTCGGCGCTGGCGCGTAGCGGGGCGACACTGTAAATCATCCAGCCATCACCCACTTTGCGGGCTTCCGGCGCAGGGGGTTGGCCCTTGCTTGCTTTGGCAAGCATGTCCAGCGTGGCGAAGCTGACGGGCAACGGGTCCTGATTGTCGACGCTGTTGAAGCCGAGTGGCATCAGGCGTGCCCCAATCACGCTGTCCCGATACAGCAAGCGGTTCTGGGTGTTCTGAATCTGTACCGGGTCATTGCTTAGCAACGCCTGAGTCAGCGCCGCGTCGGTTGCAGCCGCTTGTGTGTCTGCCGTGATCTGGCGCAGTGCCATGCCAACGGCGCCTGCCTGAGCGGTGCCCCAGGCCTGCGCCAGTTGGTCTCGTTGCTGGGGCTGACTGAGCATGCCGAGCCAGACCAGAATAGCCGCAGCTATCAGGCCGATGAGGGAAGGCACAAGCCCCGGGCTTGCCAGGCTCAGGTTTGCATTCTTGGCCGTTGAGTCAGTCGGTCCCTGGCGAGAAGCCGCTTTGGCTGTGCGCTTGATGCCTTTCAAACTCGAGTCTCCCTGCTCTGAACACCTTGGGCGTTTTTGTTTTCTGCATCGTGCATGCTCGAATCAGGCGTTCAGCGACGTAGATGCCAGGCGGCCTCACGCAGCATCAATGGCTGCCGGAATGACCAAAGCCGCCTGCGCCGCGCTGGCTCTCGTCGAATTCCTGCACCACCTCGAAGTGCGCCTGTACCACCGGGACCAGCACCAGTTGAGCGATGCGTTCTCCGACGGATATCTTGAAAGCGCTCTGGCTCCGGTTCCAGCAGGACACCATCAGCTCGCCCTGGTAGTCGGAGTCGATCAAGCCAACGAGGTTGCCCAGCACGATGCCGTGTTTATGCCCCAGGCCCGAACGCGGCAGAATCAGCGCGGCAAGGCCTGGGTCTGCGATGTAGACCGACAGGCCGGTGGGGATCAACAGGGTCTGGCCGGGTTCCAGCACCGTTTCCTCTTTGAGCATGGCGCGCAGGTCCAGGCCGGCCGAGCCGGTGGTAGCGTAAGCCGGAAGCGGGAATTCACCGCCAATGCGAGGGTCGAGGATCTTGGCTTGTAGAGCGTGCATACGTGATTAAACCTGGTTCAAACGATCAGCGATAAAAGTCACCAGCTGGCGGGATATCTTGGCCTTGCTGGTCTGGGCGAAGAGCGTTGTCTGCAACGCTCGGTCGATCACACTGCACGCATTCTCTTCGCTGTTGAAGCCAATGCCTGGATTGGCCACGTCATTGGCGATGATCAGATCGAGGTTCTTGTCCTTGAGCTTGCGTGCGGCGTAGTCGAGCAGGTGTTCGGTCTCGGCAGCGAAACCGACACTGAACGGACGATCCTGACGTCGGGCGATGGTGGCGAGAATGTCCGGGTTGCGGACCATCTGCAGCAAAAGGCCGTCGCCGGTCGTTGGATCTTTCTTGAGTTTTTGCGGGGCAACCACCTCCGGGCGGTAATCGGCTACTGCAGCGGAAGCGATGAAGAGGTCGCAGGGCATCGCGGCTTCGCAGGCGGCCAGCATGTCGCGGGCACTGACCACATCAATGCGCGATACACGGTCCGGCGTCTGCAGGTTGACCGGGCCGGTAATCAGCGTAACGCGAGCACCTGCTTCGGCAGCGGCCTGGGCCAGGGCAAAGCCCATTTTTCCGGAGCTGTGATTGGTGATGTAACGCACCGGATCGATGTTTTCCTGCGTCGGTCCGGCGGTGATCAGCACGTGTTTGCCGGTCAGGCTCAGGCGCTGGAAGCAATCGGCAGCCGACTGCGCCAGATCGCCAGGTTCGAGCATGCGGCCATAACCCACGTCGCCGCAGGCCTGGCTTCCGCTCGCCGGGCCGAACATGCGCAAGTCACGCGTTTCGAGGGTTCGCAGATTGGCCTGCACCGAGGGGTCGCGCCACATGGCCTGATTCATCGCCGGCGCGACCGCGACGATTGCGTCGGTGGCCAGCACCACGGTCGTCAACAGGTCATTGGCGATGCCTTGGGCCAGACGTGCGATCAGGTCGGCGGTCGCCGGTGCGATCAACACCATGTCTGCCCACTTGGCCAGTTCGATGTGTCCCATGGCCGCTTCGGCTGCGGGGTCAAGCAGGTCCAGGTGCACAGGGTGCCCGGACAGTGCCTGCATGGTCAGTGGCGTGATGAATTCAGCCCCGCCCTTGGTCATGACAACACGTACGTCGGCCCCGTGATCGCGCAGCCTGCGAACCAGTTCGGCGCTTTTATAGGCCGCGATGCCGCCGCCTACGCCGAGAACGATGCGTTTCCGATACAGCCGCTGCATAGACCTGCCTATTGGTCGAGTTACACGCGGCAATCAAGTGGCCTCCCTGGGCCTGATCAACGCGTAAAAAAGATCGCTAAGATAGCACAGCGACCGCACCGCAACAGCGGCGTCCACAGACAGGGAGGTGCTATGAGTATTCGCGATTGGCCCGTAGCGGAAAGGCCCCGGGAGAAGCTGCTGGAGCGAGGTGCGGCGAGTCTTTCCGATGCCGAGTTGCTGGCCATTTTTCTACGTATCGGTGTGCCGGGTAAGAGCGCTGTGGACCTTGCACGCCATTTGTTGATGCGGTTTGGCAGCTTGCGCGCACTGCTCGAAGCCAATCTCTCCACATTCAGCAGTGAGTTGGGGCTGGGGCCTGCCAAGTTTGCGCAATTGCAGGCGGTCATGGAGATGGCCCGGCGGCACATGGATGAGGGTCTTAAACGAGGCTCGGTGCTGAAAAGCCCGACCCAGGTACGCAGCTACCTCAAGGCGCTGCTGCGCCATGAGCCCCATGAAGTATTCGGTTGCCTGTTTCTGGACAGCAAGAACCGGGTGCAAGCGTTCGAAGCGCTGTTTCAGGGTTCGATCAATGTGGCGCATGTCCACGCCAGGCAGGTGGTCAAGCGGGCGCTGGCGCATAACGCTGCGGGCGTCATCCTTTGTCACAACCATCCTTCCGGCGTGTGCGATGCCAGCCAGGCCGATATCGACCTGACCCAGCATCTCAAGACCGCCCTGGCAATGGTCGACGTGGTGGTGCTTGATCACATCATCGTTGGCGATGGCGATCCGTTGTCGATGGTGGAGCATGGGTTGATGTAAAAGGTGTTGCGCCCAGCAATTTCAAATTTTTTACGTTACCCAGTGGGCGCAAGTTCAGTGGTGAGGTGCGGTATTTCGGGCAATGCATCTTGATTGCCTGAAATACCGCACCGCGAATGAATTCGCGCCACAGGTCATTGGTGTTTCGCGCAGCTTTTGGACGTTATTCCTTAACTGTCACTTTGGAAAAATCCTGTCGCCCGAACGGACTGACTTCGTAGCCTTGCACGTTCTTGCGTGTGAGCGCGAAGGCGGTCGGGTGTGCCAGCGGCAGCCACAGGGCCTGTTTCTGAATCTGCTCCTGGGCCTGATGGTAGAGCTTGCTGCGTTGGCCCTGGTCGGTTACGGCCTTACCCTGACTGATGAGCTTGTCCAGGCCCTCATCGCAATAACGTGCGAAGTTGGTACCGGATTTGACCGCTGCGCAGGAAAACTGCGGCGTCAGGAAGTTATCCGGATCGCCATTATCGCCGGACCAGCCCATGAACAGCAGATCATGCTCGCCGGCCTTGGCGCGACGAATAAGCTCGCCCCATTCGATTACCTTGATCTCTGCCTTGATGCCGACTGCGGCCAGGTCGTTCTGCAGCAACTGCGCGCCCGCGCTCGGGTTCGGGTTGAGCAGGCTGCCGGACGGACGGGTCCAGAGGGTGGTCTTGAAACCGTCCTTCAGGCCGGCATTGGCCAGCAGCGCCTTGGCTTTTGCAACGTCATGCTTGTAGCCCGGCAGATCGCTGGCATACCCCCAGGTGTTGGGCGGATACGGGCCATTCGCTGCGCGGGCCGAGCCTTCGAACACGGCCTTGAGGTAGGTGTCCTTGTCAAATGCCAGGTTGATTGCCTGGCGTACTTCCGGTTTATCCAGAGGAGGGTGCTGGCTGTTGATCGCCAGAAATGCGGTCATGAATGCGTCAGTTTTTTCGACTTTCAGGTCCGGATCTTTGCCTGCTTCAGTGACATCCAGCGGCTTGGGCGACAGGGCGACCTGACACTCGCCTGCGCGAATCTTTTGCAGGCGAATATTGGCATCTGGGGTAATCGCGTACACCAGCAGGTCAATGGCTGGTTTGCCCTTGAAGTAATCCGCGTTCGCCTCATAACGCACCATCGCGTCCTTCTGAAAACGCTTGAACACAAATGGCCCGGTGCCAATGGGCTGGCTGTTGAGCTTCTCCGGTGTGCCGGCTTTGAGCAACTGCGCGGTGTACTCCGCAGAATAAATAGAAGCGAAGCCCATGCTGAGTGTGGCAAGGAAGGTGGCGTCCGGGTGATCCAGGGTGATACGAACGGTGTTGGCGTCAGGCGCCTCGACCTTCTTGATCAGCGACGGCCACTGCATCGACTGGGCATGCGGGAAACCCTGCGCGGCGACTTTGTTCCACGGATCGGCCGGGTCAAGCATGCGCTGGAAACTGAACACCACATCATCAGCGTTGAAGTCGCGGGTAGGGGTAAAGTAGTCGGTGTGATGGAATTTCACCCCCGAGCGCAATTTGAAGTCATAGGTCAGGCCGTCGGGCTTGACGGTCCAGCTTTCTGCCAGGCTGGGGACCAGCTTGCCGGTGTGGGCGTCATAATCGACCAGCCGGTTCATCAGCACGTCGGCCGAAGCGTTGGTGGTGGTGAGCGAGTTGTACTGCACTACGTCGAACCCTTCAGGGCTCGCTTCGGTGCAGACCTTTAGACTGGTGGTGGCGTGAGCCACGACTGGCACGGCCAGGGACGCGAGCAAAAAGGGTAAAACAGCTAGGCGCATGGCGATTTTCCTTTCAGAGATAGCCCATCTGCCGGCGCAGTCTGGAGAGGGACTCACCCTAGACCATGGATAAGCACAGGACAATCGCTGTGTCGCGACGAGCGGTATATTTCCCTTTCCGCCCGCTGTCGCTGGCCGTGTCAGCCGCAGGCCCAGAGTTTCATGTAGCTGATTCGTGGTTCCTGTTGTTGCGCGGCGGCCTTTCTGGTATAAAGCAGCGCTCTTTTCTAGGGGCCCGCTTCCTTCTTCGTAGGTGTGGCCGGTAAGACCCCTGAAGAAACGCGGCGCCTGGCGCCAAATGACTGAGAGATTAAGCGGCCAACCCATGCCGGGTTGGGCATGTGGTTTTAGAGGGCTGAGGCATGTCGAGAGTATGTCAAGTTACCGGTAAGGGTCCGGTGACTGGGAATAACATTTCCCACGCAAACAACAAAACCCGTCGTCGTTTCCTGCCAAACCTGCAGCATCACCGCTTCTGGGTTGAAGAAGAGAAACGCTTCGTACGTCTGCGCGTATCTGCCAAAGGCATGCGTATAATCGACAAGCGTGGCATCACGGTCGTTCTGGCCGAAATCCGTCGCGCTGGCGCTAAGGTTTAAGGGAGAGAATCATGCGTGAATTGATCCGTTTGGTGTCGACCGCTAACACCGGCCACTTCTACACCACCGACAAGAACAAGCGCACCACTCCGGACAAAATCGAAATTAAAAAATTCGATCCGGTTGTTCGCAAGCACGTGATCTACAAAGAAGCCAAAATCAAGTAATTGATTTTTTGCCTCTACGAAAAAGCCCGCAGCGATGCGGGCTTTTTTGTGGGCGCGATTTGCAGCGCGGTTGATCCTGCAGAGTTGGCTCAGGCCTTCTGCTCAAACACCACATAAATTTTGCGGCACGCTTCCAGCACTTCCCACGTTCCTTTGAATCCCGCCGGGATCACGAATCTATCCCCCGCGCGCAGGGTTTTTGCATTGCCTTCCTCATCGCGCAGCACCGAAACGCCCTGCACGATTTCGCAGTATTCATGCTCGGTGTAACTGACTGTCCATTGCCCGACTTCGCCTTCCCATACGCCCGCGTTCATCTGATCGCAAGGGCTGTTGTAATGGTTGTAGAGGGTTTGTGCGGGGTCACCCTTCAGAATCTTTTCCGCCGCTGGCGTATAGCGTTCTGCTGGCGTAGTGGCTTCGCCAAAGTCGACGACGCTTTGGATACTCATGTGCCTGGCTCCTGAATGGTAGTGAAGGATCTGTATTGGATGAGGTATGTGGATGATAGTGCCGGAGCCTACAAGGGAAAGTGATGGCCCCTGTTGAATAAAATGCACGATAACCCAGTGTTCCGGCGATTTTTGTCCAATATATTGGAAATTGCCATGGCCCTGGTTTAGGGTGGCGGATGCCTTTTACCGATACGGCCTGCATCAAAGGCTCGTATCCGTGAGCGCGACACCGCGCCCAATTCTCAACAGGAGGATGTTCCATGACCACCCTGACTCATGCTGACTGGGAACAACGCGCCCAGGCGTTGAAGATCGAAGGCCGTGCCTTCATCAATGGCGAATACACCGATGCCGCATCCGGTGCCACCTTCGATTGCATCAGTCCGGTCGATGGTCGATTCCTGGCAAAGGTTGCCAGTTCTGACGTCGTCGACGCCCAGCGCGCTGTAGAAAGCGCTCGCGCTGCTTTCGACTCTGGCGTCTGGTCGCGTCTGGCACCGGTCAAGCGCAAGGCTGCAATGATCCGCTTCGCGGCCCTGCTCAGAGAAAACGTCGAGGAGCTGGCGCTGCTCGAAACCCTCGATATGGGCAAACCGATCAGCGACTCCTACGGCATCGACATTCCAGGCGCCGCGCAGGCGTTAAGCTGGAGCGGCGAGGCCATCGACAAGCTGTATGACGAAGTCGCAGCCACCCCGCACGATCAACTGGGCCTGGTCACTCGCGAGCCGATTGGCGTGGTCGCGGCCATCGTGCCGTGGAACTTCCCGCTGCTGATGGCGAGTTGGAAGCTCGGCCCGGCGCTGTCCAGCGGTAATTCCGTGATTCTCAAACCGTCGGAAAAGTCGCCGCTGACCGCCATTCGTGTCGCTCAACTCGCTATCGAGGCGGGCATCCCGGCCGGTGTGCTCAATGTCCTGCCCGGTCACGGCCACACGGTCGGCAAGGCACTGGCGCTGCACATGGACGTCGATACCGTGGTGTTCACAGGCTCGACCAGGATCGCCAAGCAGTTGCTGATTTATGCTGGCGAATCGAACATGAAGCGTGTCTGGCTGGAAGCCGGTGGCAAGAGCCCGAACATTGTCTTTGCTGACGCCCCGGACCTGCAGGCTGCCGCGGACTCCGCTGCCAGTGCGATTGCCTTCAACCAGGGCGAAGTCTGTACCGCAGGCTCGCGTCTGCTGGTGGAGCGTTCGATCAAGGACACATTCCTGCCCATGGTGATCGAGGCGCTCAAAACCTGGAAACCGGGCAACCCGCTGGACCCTGCCACCAACGTCGGCGCTCTGGTGGACACACAGCAGATGAACACCGTGCTGTCCTACATTGAGTCCGGTCACACTGACGGCGCCAAGCTGGTCGCCGGGGGCAAGCGGATTTTGCAGGAGACGGGCGGCACCTATGTCGAACCGACGATTTTCGACGGTGTGACCAACGCGATGAAAATCGCTCAGGAAGAAATCTTTGGTCCGGTGCTGTCGGTGCTCACCTTCGACACTGCCCAAGAAGCGGTGCAGATCGCCAATGACACGCCATACGGTTTGGCAGCGGCGGTGTGGACAGCTGACCTGTCCAAGGCCCATCTGACCGCCCGTGCGCTGCGTGCAGGCAGCGTGTGGGTTAACCAGTACGACGGCGGCGACATGACTGCGCCATTTGGCGGTTTCAAGCAGTCCGGTAACGGTCGCGATAAATCGCTTCACGCCTTCGACAAGTACACCGAACTGAAAGCGACCTGGATCAAGTTGTAAGTCGGTGCTCGGACGCACTTAGCGCTGAACTGGTTCCAGAGCCGGGTGCAGGACACGCTGTTGGAGCGAATTCATTCGCGAAAAATGGCTCAGGGATAGATCTGCATGGCCTGTACCGGCCTCTAGCTAATGAAATTCGCTCCCATGGGGATTGGGTTTACTGAACAAAGTCGCAGCGCTTCAGCGACAGGATGACTCCCGCAGAGGGCTGCATCCCTCTGCGAACTTCACAACTGAAGAGTTCTCGAAACAGCCGGGCTTTCCCAAATGAAAGCCCGGCTGTTTCGTCTTATGCCTTGGGCCACAGGAGCGTGGTGATGCGTTGGGGTACATATTTTGCGGTGCTGTCGTCCGTGTTGAGCGTCGGGCTGGCGCTGGGCGTGAGCATGCCGCTGGTGTCGTTGCGCCTTGAAGCCTGGGGCTATGGCGCCTTTGCCATCGGGGTTATGGCGGCGATGCCGGCCATGGGCGTCTTGCTGGGTGCCAGTCTTGCCAGCCGTTTGGCCGCGGTCCTTGGTACGGCCAACGTAATGCGCTTGTGCCTGTGGGGCGGGGCGGTTTCCGTAGGCTTGCTGGCGGTACTGCCCGACTACTGGATCTGGCTGGTGCTGCGCCTGATGCTCGGCGTGATCCTGACCATGGTGTTCATTCTGGGTGAGAGCTGGATCAACCAGTTGGTCACTGAGAACCTGCGCGGCAAGCTGGTGGCGCTGTACGGCAGCTGTTACGCGTTGAGTCAGCTGGGTGGCCCGCTGTTGCTCGGCGCCATTGGCACTGAAGCCGATTACGGCTTTTGGATCGGCACCGCGCTACTGGCGATCTCACCTTTGCTGTTGTTGGGCCGCACAGGCGCGCCGAGCGCTGAGTCCAGTCATGTGTCGCTGCGTGACCTGGGTGGCTTCTGCAGAAAATTGCCTGCCATTGCGTGGGCCATTGCGCTGTTCGCAGGTTTCGAAGCGATGATTCTGACGCTGCTGCCGGTGTATTGCCTGCAACAAGGTTTCACCCCCGAAATTGCATTGGCCATGGTCAGTACGGTGGTGGTGGGCGATGCCCTGCTGCAACTGCCGATTGGTGCACTCGCCGACCGGATTTCCCGACGTCGGCTGTTCTCGGGCTGCGCGCTGGTGCTTACGTCGTCCAGCGTCGCAATTGCGCTGTTAGTGAACACCGTTGCCATCTGGCCGCTTTGGGTGCTGTTCGGTGCCAGTGCGGGCGGGCTGTTCACCCTGTCGCTGATTCTCATCGGCGAACGCTATCGAGACGACGCCCTGGTGCGCGCCAATGCTCATGTGGCGCAGCTATGGGGCATCGGCTGTCTGTTGGGGCCGTTGGCCGCCGGTGCTGGCAGCCAGTGGATCAGTGGTCAGGCGTTGCCAATACTGATGGCGGCCGGTGCGCTGGGCCTGGTGATTGTGTCGCAGCGTCCTCGGGCGTTCGGTGTGCAACCGGCCACGGCTTAAAGCATCCGCTCAAGGCCGACGGCGCTGCTGAACCACGCGTTCAGTCGGCGCCACCAGTCGCCCGGTTCCTTGTACAGCGTGTGGATTTTGCCGTTATCTTCGGTAACCCAGACCACGCGATCATTCTCAAGCTTCGCTTGGTAACTGGTGGCCGGCGCCATACCTTGCAGCGCCAGCTCACGCAGGTATTCGGTCAGCTGCGGGCTGTCGACCAGCACGCCGACTTCGGTATTCCACAGCACCGAGCGCGGGTCGAAGTTGAAAGAGCCGACAAAGATTTTCTGCCGATCGAAAATCATCGCCTTGCTGTGCAGGCTGGATTCCGAGCCGCCCTTGAGTGTCCTGGTCTGCAGAAATTTTGGTCCGCTGCCCCGTGCACTACTCGGGTCGCCGGGCTGGCGTCGAAGCTCGAACAACTTCACCCCGTGCGCCAGCAATGCCTTGCGATAGGGTGCGTAACCACCGTGGACCGCCGGCACATCGGTCGCTTCCAGTGAGTTGGTCAGCAGATCGACCGAAACGCCCTTGTCGGATAGGCCCGTGAGGTAGGTCAACCCTTGCTGACCCGGCACGAAATAGGCCGAGATCATCATCAGTTCCTGATGCACATTCAGCAGGTCCGGGCTCAGTTGAGTGGTCAGCAGCAGATGCGGATCGGGTTCGCCTCGGGACAGCACCTTGGTCGGCGCATCCCACAGCGCCTGGTTGTGGGCCCAGATCAGCTCGTTCAGCCAGGTTTTCATGCGTGGCCGAGTCTTGTAAGCCATCAAGCGCTCATAAAGCGCCTTTTTCTCAACGTGGGCCTGTTCCAGCGAGGCATCCAGATGCTTGCGGGCTTCGGCCAGATCCTTGGCATTCGGTGGCCAATAGATAAAGTCGTCAACCGGTTTGCTCAGGGTGCTGTTCCAGTACTGATCAAAGCTGTGACTCAACTGCTCGGCCACGGGTCCGACGCTGAGCATGTCGATATCAGTGAAGTTCAGGTTCGGTTCCGCGTCGAAATATTCGTCGCCCAGATTGCGCCCGCCGACGATCGCCACCGCGCTGTCGGCCAGCCAGAGCTTGTTGTGCATGCGCCGGTGTTGCTGAGAAAGGTTGAACAGCCGCCCGAGCGAGCGCGTGGCACCCGTGCTGCGCCCCAGGTTGAGCGGGTTGAACAGACGAATCTGAATGTTCGGGTGCGCGGCGAGGGTGGCGATAACTTCGTCCAGACCGTCGCTGGTGGTGTCGTCCAGCAGAATGCGCACGCGCACGCCGCGATCGGCCGCTTTGAGCAGCTCGTCGATCAGCGCGCGGGTGCTGAGGCCGTCATGAACGATGTAGTACTGCAGATCCAGGCTGGTTTTGGCGTTGCGGATCAGTTCGGCGCGTGCCATGAAGGCTTCAGTGCTATTGGGCAGCAGGCGAAAACCCGAGCGGCCCTCGTACGGAGCCGCCTGGGCGAGGATCGAGCGCCCGAAAGCCGATGTCGCCGCTGGCAGAGCCTGACTTGGCGCATCTTGCTGCACAGTGGTGTGCGCACATCCGCCAAGGCCCAGGGCAAAAGCCAGAAGAAGGGGCAATGCCCATGGTTTGGTCAACGCAGTCATCCAGAAATCAAAATCATGGCGATATGACCGCATTTTCTGCAAAAGGTTAAGTCATGGCCGAATTGGCCTGAGCCATCAGCCGCGCAGTCATGGCGCCAACCTTGCGCACGGCCTCTTCGATCTTGGGAGTCGGCTTGGCGGCGAAGTTCATGCGCAGGCAATTTCTGTATTTGCCTGAGGCGGAAAAGATACTGCCCACCGCAATCTGTACGCCTTGGCCTTCCAGCGCGCGATTCAGCCGCAGTGAGTCGAAGTCTTCGGGCAACTCGATCCACAGCATGAAGCCGCCTTGCGGTCGGCTGACGCGGGTGCCTTCAGGGAAATAGCGCGTAACCCAGTCGGTCATCAGGTCGCGGCTACGTTGATACTGGTTTCGCATCCGGCGCATGTGCGGCTCGTAATGACCGGCCTTGAGAAATTCAGCAATTGCCAGTTGCGGCTGGGTCGCCGTGGAGCCGGTGCTGATGTATTTCATATGCAGTACCCGGTCCAGATAACGTCCCGGTGCGATCCAGCCGACCCGCAGGCCGGGCGCCAGGGTTTTTGAGAATGAACTGCACAGCAGGACGCGTCCGTCTTCGTCGAAGGATTTGATCGTGCGCGGGCGAGGATAGGTGTACGCCAGGTCGCCATACACATCGTCTTCGATAATCGCTACGTCGAAGCGCTGAGCGAGGGTCAGGAGTGCGCGTTTGCGCGCCTCGGGCATGATGTAGCCCAGCGGGTTGTTGCAGCTGGGGGTCAGCTGTATGGCTTTGATTGGCCACTGTTCGAGCGCCAGCTCCAGTGCATCAAGGCTGATTCCGGTAATCGGGTCGGTGGGGATCTCCAACGCTTTCATCCCCAGCCCTTTAAGGGCTTGCATCGCGCCGTGAAAGCTTGGCGAATCCACGGCCACGATATCGCCCGGCTGGCAGATCGAACGGATACTGACGGCCAACCCTTCCTGAGCGCCAGTGGTGATCACCAGATCGTTCGGGTCGATACGCGTGCCCGAATCCAGCAGCAGGCGCGCCACCTGGTCGCGCAGGCATTGGGTGCCGTAGATGTTGTCGTAATACAGGCCGGGCATGTCCTGCCGGCGGCTGATCTTGCCCAGCGCTTGAGTCAGAGGCCGCAATGTCGGGCTGGTGAGGTCCGGCATGCCGCGCGCCAGTTGCACGATGTCAGGGTGGGGAACGGCACGGGCCAGTTCCAGGACCTGATCCCATTGAGAAATGTCCACAGGCCGTTGCGCCGGTCTCCCTACAGCTGGCAAGGCAGGTGCCTTGCGGCTGGCAGGAACAAAGTAGCCTGATTTGGGCCGTGGCGACGCCAGGCCATTGTCTTCGAGCAATCGATAGGCCTGTTGCACGGTACTCAGGCTGACGCCGTGTTCCAGGCTCAGGGCCCGAACGGAGGGCAGCCGGTCACCGGGGCGATAGAAACCGTTTTCGATGCGCGTGCCGAGCAAGCTGGCAAGATTGACATAAAGGGTCATGGCGTACTCCGCACCGTTCTACGGTTAACCAATACAGATATGGCAAAAATACAGCATTCAGGGGTCGCTGCGAGGACTCTGTATGCAAAAAATTGGAATTCTCTGGATCTGTAATGGTTTCCTATACAGACGCATCATGGAAACACTTCAAACCCATGATGAGGTGGCTGGAAATGAGCGGGATAAGCGATGTACGGTTAACCCTGTATGCGCCAGAGCTGTACAAGAGCCAGAAGGCGACGGGTCATATAAACGCGCCGGAAGGGTTGAGTCTGTGGAGGCTGTTTCAGCACCGGCGCCGCACGCGGCTGGCGTTGTTGGGACTGACCGATGACCAGTTGCGCGATATCGGTCTAAGTCTCGAGCAGGCACGCCATGAAGGGCTCAAGCCGTTTTGGCGGGGTTGATAGGGCGCGCGACATCATAGGATGCACACCCCCTTTGACAGCTCACCCCGCCGTTTCAGTGCGTGATTCAGACCAGTTCCTTCATGCGATGCCAAAGCATCCCCAACGCCAGCAGGGGTGAGCGCAAATGTTTTCCCCCAGGGAACGTCATGTGGGGCACCTTGGCAAACAGCTCAAAGCCACCACTGTGTTGGCCGCTGATGGCTTCACCGAGTAACTTGCCTGCCAGATGGGTGGCGTTCAAACCGTGTCCTGAATACGCCTGGGCGTAGAAAACATTGGGATGCTCTTTCAAACGTCCAACCTGCGGCAGCCTGTTGGCTCCGATTCCAATCATCCCGCCCCACTGAAAGTCGATCTTCACCTCCTTGAGTTGTGGGAACACCTTGAGCATTTTCGGCTGCATATAGGCGCCGATGTCCTGTGGGTCGCGGCCTGAATAGTGGCAAGCCCCACCAAATAGCAAACGTCTGTCCGCTGAAAGGCGGAAATAATCCACCGCCACCCGCTGGTCGCACATCGCCGTGTTGCGCGGCAGCAATTGTTGGGCGAGTTCTGCGCTCAGCGGCTCGGTGGCGATGATGTAGCTGCCAGCGGCGAGCACCTTGCCGCTGAGTGTCGGGTCGAGATCATTCAGGTAGGCATTGCAGCCAAGGACCAGCGTGTTGGCGCGGACCAGGCCTTGCGCGGTATGCACCTTGACCTGTGGGCCATATTCCAGACGGGTCACAGCCGAGTGCTCGAACAGTTGCACACCGAGGGCCTGAGCAACGCGAGCTTCTCCCAGGGCCAGATTCAGCGGGTGCAGATGGCCTGAGCCCATGTCCAGCAGGCCACCTGCGTAATTGCCGGAGGCGATCACACTGCGCATGTTCTGCGGCTGGATAAGCTGCAAGTCGTGGCGGTAGCCGAGGCTGCGCAGTTCTTCGACATCTTCGGCGAATCCCTCGAACTCCTTGGGTTTGTTGGCCAGATCGCAATAGCCCCACGTCAGGTCGCAATCGATCTGATACTTCTCGACGCGCCGACGAACAATTTCAACGGCTTCCAGCCCCATCAACGTGAACTGACGCACGCCTTCATCGCCAACCAGATCGCGAAAACGCTCGATGTGATGGCCGACGCCGCGGATCAACTGGCCCCCGTTACGGCCGCTGGCGCCCCAGCCGATCTTGTGCGCTTCCAGCAGGGCCACGCTCAAACCACGTTCCGCCAGCTCGATGGCTGTATTGAGCCCTGAGAATCCGCCACCGACCACACAAACGTCCACCGTACGTTCGCCGGTGAGGGCAGGGTAGTCAGGTTGCACGTGGCTACTGGCCGCGTAATAGGAGGCGGCGTGGCGGGAGGCGTTCATGCGCTGGCTCTCAAAAGGCTGTCTGAAAATTTTTACGGAGGGTAGCGGTGCAGGCATGCAGGGGCAAGGCATCTGGAGCGCGCTCACGCCGACGACGTGGAGCCTTTGTGGGCGTGAATTCATTCGCGAGGGGGGCGTACAGTCAAGGCAGCTGACTCAAGCCGTACTGCTTCGCGAATACATTCGCTCCCGCAGCAGATGAGGCGCAGCGTAGCTTAGGTATCAGTCGACGCTTCGCTCGGGCACAATTGTGGCCTTTCACAGGGAAATCTCGCGCATGAGCAGCAATAGCCAGAAAATTCGTGATTTGCGGCGGCAGATTCCGTCTTTCGCGTGCGTGCCCGGCTGCCACGATTGCTGCGGACCGGTGACGACTTCCTCCGAAGAAATGGCGCGTCTGCCCCGCAAGACGGCGGCCGAGCAAGAGGCTGCGCTCAGCGAACTGGACTGCGTGCACCTTGGGCCTGACGGTTGCACGGTGTACCAAGAGCGTCCGCTGATCTGCCGCCTGTTCGGTACCACGGCGACCCTGCCTTGCCCGAATGGGCGCCGTCCTGAAAACCTGATTCACCCGCGTGTGGAGAAGCAGGTGCATGAATACATCGCCTCGACGCGGCAGGTGTTGGTCTGACTTACGGACGCTTCCACAGGAGCAGGTTCAGCCGGGCCGCAGAGTCCAACCATATGGCTACTCCGGAATCGGTAGATTCAAACTTTCTTTCACCTCTTCCATCACGATATAGCTCTTGGATTCGCGCACGTGGGGCAGTTTAAGCAGAATGTCCCCCAGCAGCTTGCGATACGACGCCATTTCGGAAATACGCGCTTTCACCAGATAATCGAAGTCGCCCGACACCAGGTGGCACTCCAGTACGTGCGGCAGTTTCAGCACGGCTCGGCGGAATTCTTCAAAAGTGTCGCCTGATTTGTAGTCCAGGCTGATTTCCACGAATACCAGCAGGCTGGCCTTGAGGCTTTGTGGGTTGAGCCGGGCGTTGTAGCCCATGATGATGCCTTCGCGTTCCAGTCGCCGGACCCGCTCGGTACACGGCGTGGTAGACAAGCCCACACGCTCTCCCAGTTCGGTGAAAGAGATTCTGCCGTCGCTTTGCAGGATGCGCAGAATATTGCGGTCTATCTTGTCCAGCTCACGTTTTGACTGGTGTTGTGTGCGCACTGAAAACCTCACGCTGCGAAAACATCGGTTGCCGGGGGTTAACGTCGAATATAGGCGTTTATATAGTGAAAAGCACTGCTCGATGCTTTTTATACTGCCTACATCCTGGGTTAAAACTTCGAAACGTCAGCGGATATCCGCGATGAGGGAATCAACATGCGCGTTCTGGTCCTCGGAAGTGGCGTCATCGGCGTCACCAGTGCTTACTACCTGGCTCGTGCAGGCTTTGAGGTGACCGTCGTCGACCGTCAGCCTGCTGCTGCCATGGAGACCAGTTTCGCCAACGCCGGGCAGGTTTCACCGGGCTATGCGTCGCCATGGGCTGCACCGGGCGTTCCCCTCAAGGCCATCAAATGGTTGATGCAGCGCCACGCACCGCTGGCGATCAAGGCGACTGCCGACATCAACCAGTACCTGTGGATGGCGCAAATGCTGCGCAACTGCACCCAAAGCCGCTACGCGGTGAACAAGGAGCGCATGGTGCGTCTGTCCGAGTACAGCCGCGATTGCCTCGACGAGTTGCGCGCCGAGACAGGCATCGCTTACGAAGACCGTAGCCTGGGCACTACGCAGTTGTTCCGTACCCAGGAACAACTCGACAACGCCGCCAAGGACATCTCTGTGCTTGAGCAGGCCGGCGTGCCCTATGAAGTGCTCGACCGCGAAGGCATTGCCCGCGTTGAACCTGCGCTGGCCAGCGTCAGTAATATCCTCAGCGGCGCGCTGCGGTTGCCCAACGACCAGACCGGCGATTGCCAGCTGTTCACTACGCGTCTGGCCGAGATGTGTGTGCAAGCGGGGGTGGAGTTCCGTTTTGGCCAGTCCATCGAGTCGATTGATTTTGCGGGCGACCGGATCAATGGCGTGCGTATCAACGGCAGACTGGAAACCGCTGACCGCTACGTACTGGCGTTGGGCAGCTACTCGCCGCAGCTGCTAAAGCCGTTGGGCATCAAGGCGCCTGTTTATCCACTCAAAGGCTACTCGCTGACCGTACCGATCACTAACCCGGGCATGGCGCCAACCTCGACCATTCTCGACGAGACTTATAAGGTCGCCATCACCCGTTTCGACAACCGTATCCGCGTAGGCGGTATGGCTGAAATTGCCGGTTTCGACCTGTCGCTCAACCCGCGCCGTCGCGAAACGCTGGAGATGATCGTCAACGATCTTTATCCTCAGGGCGGCAACCTGAGCGAGGCCAGTTTCTGGACCGGTCTGCGCCCCACCACGCCAGACGGTACGCCAATCGTAGGTGCCACGCCGTATCGCAACCTGTTCCTCAATACCGGCCACGGAACACTGGGCTGGACCATGGCCTGCGGTTCCGGTCGCTTGCTGGCCGATCTGATTGCGCGTAAAAAGCCGCAGATCAGCGCCGAAGGTCTCGATATTTCCCGTTACGGTAGTTCCAAGGAGATCGCCAAGCATGTCAGTACAGCGCCAGCTCACTAATGAGCGCATGAGTCAGATTGTCGCCCACAACGGCACCGTGTATCTCGCCGGGCAAGTGGGTAACGACCTGACCGCAGGTATCGAACAGCAGACCCGCGAGGTGCTGGGCAATGTGGAGCGCTTGCTGGACCTGGCAGGCACCGACAAGCACCGTATTCTGTCGGTCACGATTTACCTGAAGGACATCGACGCGCATTTCGCCGGGATGAACAGTGTGTGGGACACGTGGCTGCCAAAAGGCGTCGCACCGGCCCGCGCCACGGTTGAAGCCAAATTGTGCGAGCCGGAAATTCTGGTCGAACTGTCGGTGACAGCTGCGTTGCCTTAACGATTTAAATCACCTCGTCTCTGTGGGCGCGAGCTTGCTCGCGAATGCGTAGTGTCAGACGCTGCATTTTGTTGTCTGTGCACGACGTTTTCGCGAGCAGTTTCGCTCCCACAGATTTTCATTTCTCCAATTCAGAATCACGTCCCCATGCGTCCAGCCCGCGCCCTCATCGATCTTTCGGCCCTGCGCCACAACTATCAACTGGTCCGGGAAACCACCGGTGCCAAGGCACTCGCCGTGATCAAGGCCGATGCCTATGGGCACGGCGCAGTGCGTGTCGCGCAGGCATTGGAAACCGATGCCGATGGCTTTGCCGTGGCTTGCATCGAAGAAGCGCTGGAGCTGCGTCAGTCCGGAATAGGCGCACCGATCCTGTTGTTGGAAGGTTTTTTCGATGCCGATGAACTGGCGCTGATCGTCGAGCACGATTTCTGGTGCGTGGTTCATTCGCTCTGGCAGCTCGACGCCATCGAGAAGTCCAGCCTCGGCAAGCCGCTGAATATCTGGTTGAAGATGGATTCCGGTATGCACCGCGTCGGCATTCATCCAAGCGAATATCAGGCCGCGTATCAACGGTTGCTCGGCACTGGCAAGGCAGCGAAGGTCGTGCTGATGAGCCACTTTTCCCGGGCTGATGAGCCGGGCAATGTGCGCACCGAAGAGCAGGTGGCGATTTTCCAGGCTGCCCGACAAGGCGTGGCTGCAGAGATCAGCCTGCGCAATTCGCCAGCAGTCATGGCCTGGCCGGACGTGCCCAGCGACTGGGTGCGCCCGGGCATCATGCTGTACGGGGCAACACCCTTCGATCAGCCCCAGTCGGTAGCCGACCGCTTGCAACCGGTCATGACCCTTGAATCCAAAGTCATCTGCGTGCGCGAACTGCTGGCAGGTGAGCCTATGGGTTATGGCGGCGCATTCGTCGCCGACCGCAACATGCGCATCGGTGTGGTGGCGATGGGGTATGCCGACGGTTACCCACGTCAGGCGCCCACTGGCACGCCCGTGATGATAGAGGGCCAGCGCAGCCGGTTGCTGGGGCGCGTGTCGATGGACATGCTCTGCGTCGACCTGACCCCTGTGCAGGGCGCGGGTCTGGGCAGCTGCGTCGAATTGTGGGGCAAAAACGTGTTGGCCAGCGAAGTGGCAGCCAGCGCCGGAACCATTCCTTACCAGATCTTCTGCAATCTCAAACGGTTGCCAAGGCTCTATTCCGGGGGCTGAAGCTTCAGTACCTGCGGCTTCTTCGCGGCCCTGAGTGGCCGCCAGCCCTTCTGCGGTTCCAGCCACAGGCTCAAGTGTTGTAAATACTGAACACTGTTGCCATCATGGCGACCACTTGACCGTGCTTGATTATCCGGAGGACCCCCGCATTGGACGTCGGTGAACGACTGCAATCCATTCGCAAACTCAAAGGTCTGTCGCAACGTGAACTCGCCAAACGAGCGGGCGTGACCAACAGCACCATTTCCATGATTGAAAAGAACAGCGTCAGCCCCTCGATCAGTTCCCTGCGCAAGGTGCTAAGCGGCATTCCGATGTCCATGGTGGAGTTCTTTTCCGAAGAACTGGAGCCGGAAAATCCGGCCCAGGTGGTCTATAAGGCCAGTGAGCTGATCGATATTTCGGACGGCGCTGTCACCATGAAACTGGTTGGCAAATCCCATCCGGGTCGGGCGATAGCCTTTTTGACCGAGGTGTATCCGCCAGGCGCCGACACGGGTGACGAAATGCTGGTTCACGAAGGCGAGGAGACCGGCATTCTGGTCGAAGGTCGCCTGGAACTGGTGATTGGCCTGGACACCTACGTGCTCGAAGCGGGCGACAGCTACTATTTCCAGAGTTCGCGACCTCATCGCTTTCGTAATCCGTTCGATGTTCCGGCGCGGCTCATCAGCGCTGCCACGCCAGCGAACTTCTGATTGGCGAACCCTGGTCCAATGGATAGACCGGCACGACAGGATCCTATGTTCAAGAAAACGCTGCTGCTTTTGGGGCTTCCCATTCTGATGTTCGCCAGTGCGGCAGAAGCCACCATGCGTTGTGGCACGGCGCTGATCAGCCTTGGCGACACCGTCGGTGTGGTCCGCGAAAAGTGCGGCGAGCCGGACCGCAGTGTCGAACACCAACCTGCAGTAAGAAGCAATGGCGTCCCGCGTTTCAATGCCGTGAAGGTGACGCTCTGGGTGTACGGCCCCCGCAATGGGGCTTCTCAACACCTGAAGTTCATCGAGGAAAAACTCGTAGCGATCGACACGAGAAGGGATTGATCTTGGCCGCAAGGTGATCTTGCTTCAGGCCAGAATCCACAGCGTATTAGCGGCACTGTGCAGCAATTCTCCCTCATCCCCGGTCCAAGCTCCATCGAATAACAAACCAGGAGAGGCCGGATGCCGTATTCCTGCTCGATCGAGCAAGCCGTCGATCACGTGCTGGCCGAGCTGCCAGCGCATATCCGCATGGGGATGCCCTTGGGGCTGGGCAAGCCCAACCGCTTTGCCAATGCGCTGTATGCCCGGATCAAATCCCTGCCTGACCGGCAGCTGACCATCTCTACCGCGCTGTGTCTGGGACGTCCGAAGGCGGGCGACGGTTTGCAGGGTCGTTTCCTCGAGCCCTTTCTCGAGCGTGTGTTTGGCGACTACGTGGAGCTGGATTTCCTTGCCGATCTGCACAAAAGCAACCTGCCGCCGAACGTGCAGGTCGAGCAGTTCTTCATGCAGCCGGGCAGTCTGCTGGGCAGCGTGCAGGCGCAGCAGGATTACGTCAGCAGCAACTACAGCCATGTCGCTCGGGATCTCAACGCCAATGGTCTGAATCTGATCGCGCAAATGGTTGCTCATGACCCGCAACGTCCCGATCATCTGAGCCTGAGCTGCAACCCGGACATCACCCTGGATTTATTGCCCCGGCTGGCAAAGCGCCGCGCCGCGGGAGAGCACGTCCTTGTGCTTGGTCACGTTCATGCCGATCTGCCCTACATGCCCGGCCATGCCGAGGTCAGTGTCGATACCTTCGACCTGCTGATCGAGCATGACGAGCGCAGCACCTTGTTTTCAACGCCGAACATGCCGGTGGGTTTCCAGGACCACTTTATCGGCTTGTACGCCAGCACGTTGGTGCGGGACGGCGGTACGTTGCAGATCGGCATCGGCTCCATGGGCGACGCTTTGACCGCTGCGTTGTTGGCGCGGCAAGCCGATAACGAGACGTATCGCGCGTGCCTGGCCGAGCTTGACGGCATTTCCACCTGGAAGCCGTTGATCGAGACTGAAGGTGGGTTGGCGCCCTTTGAAGGCGGGCTTTACGGCTGCAGTGAAATGCTGGTCAACGGCCTGTTGGTGTTGCTCGATGCAGGCATCATCCGGCGCAAGGTGTACCCGGATGCGGCGCGGCAAAAACTGGCTAATGCCGACCTGCTGGATGAGTCCGTTCACAGCGATGGCGTGCTGATCCATGGCGGGTTCTTTCTGGGACCAAGAAGCTTCTATGAGCGCTTGCGCGAGTTCTCGCCTGCGCAGATGCAGCAGATCGACATGACCGCTATCAGCTACATCAACGAGCTGTACGGTGATGAGGACTTGAAGCGGCTGCAACGGCGCGATGCACGATTCATCAACAGCTCGTTCACGGTGACACTGCTCGGCGCAGCCGTGTCCGATCAACTGGCAGACGGGCGAGTGGTCAGCGGTGTGGGCGGGCAATATAACTTCGTCGCCCAGGCCCACGCGCTGGAAGGTGCGCGGTCGATTCTGATCCTGCGCAGCTGGCGCGAGTCGGGCGGGGAGATCAGCTCGAATATCGTCTGGGAGTACGGCCATGCGACGATTCCGCGCCACCTGCGCGACATCGTCATTACCGAATACGGCATAGCCGATCTGCGTGGCAAGACGGACGCATCGGTGATCGAGGCCTTGCTCAACATCACCGACTCGCGGTTTCAGCCTGCGTTGATCGATCAGGCGCAGAAGGCTGGCAAGCTGCCAAAGAGTTTCCGCCTCGACCCGCTGTTCAGCCAGAACACGCCGCAACGGCTGAAAGAAATTCGTGAACGGTTCCCATCGTTATTTGTGGAGTACCCCTTGGGCAGCGACTTCAGCGCAGAGGAGCGGGATCTGCTGCGAGCGCTCAATTGGCTCAAGAGCAAATTCAAACTCACGGAGATCATCGAACTGGGCAAGGCAACCCTAGAGGCGCCCGAACCCGATGCATTTGCCGAGCACTTGCGGCGCATGGGGCTGGACGAGCCCCAAGGGCTGCGCGAGGAGTTGTATCAGCGGCTGTTACTGGCGGGGTTGCAGGCAACGAGTTAGGTGCCAGGCCATAACGCAAGCCCCTGTCAGGTGTCAGGAAAGGGATTTGATGATCAGTAACGCTGCGGCGAAGAAACCGGTCACGGCAAACAGTTGTTGCAGTCTGGGGCCTGCAATGAATCGTGATACTTGCCGCCCAGCCATCAACCCCACCACGGCGCCTGCCGCGAAGGGCAGACCGACCGTCCAGTGCATCACACCGCTGATGCTGGCGCTGACCACGCTGCCTGTGGAAACCAAAGCGATGACTGCCAGCGATGTGGCCACGGTGCTTTTCAGATTGAGGTCGGTGTAGCGCGTCAACGCCGGGACAATTACAAACCCGCCGCCGACCCCGAGCAGGCCGGACAACAGGCCCGACATCATCCCGGTGAGGGCCAGAAAACGGGCGCAGGGCAGCGTCCAGCGCAGGCGACCTTCCAACGGGTTGAGCACACACGGCAGAAAGCCCGCGCGCTCAAGCGGCTTGCCATGCCTGAGTTCATGAGCCGCCTTGCGATAGATTCGGCCGCAGGCGTACAGCAGCACCAGCGCAAAGCCCAGTGCCAGAGGTGTGTTGGGCACCTGGTGGGCCAGCCAAAGGCCCAGTGGCGCGAAGCAGATGCCAATCGCCGCGATGAACAGCGCCGCGCGGTAGCGCACGATGCCCTGACGCAAACCCAGCAACGCGCCAACCGCAGACGCCAGCCCGACCGCCAGCAGCCCGACAGGCGCTGCTTCAACCATCGTCAGGCCCAGGCCGAACACCAGCAATGGGACGGCAAGGATTCCGCCACCTGCGCCGGTCAATGCCAATACCGCTCCAATGATCGTACCGAGGCCGGCTCCGATCAATTCGTGTTCGTTCATCGTTTACTGTGTCCATTCCTCGTGTTGGTCAGAAATGAGTCAAAGCGCATTGATCGGGATTTTCAGGTAGCTCACGCCGTTGCCTTCCGGCTCCGGCATGTGGCCACCGCGCATGTTGATCTGCACCGATGGCAGGATCAGCACCGGCATGTCCAGTGTTGCATCGCGTTTCTCACGCATTTGCACAAAGGCATCTTCATCGATGCCTTCACGGATATGAATGTTGTCTGCGCGTTGTTCGGCGACCGTGGTCATGTACATCAACTCGCGGCCATTGGGTAGATAGTCGTGGCACATGAACAGGCGGGTCTGCGGTGGCAGGCTGAGGATCTTGCCGATCGAGCGATACAGCATGCGGGCGTCGGCGCCGGGGAAATCGCAGCGCGCCGTGCCGTAGTCAGGCATGAACAGTGTGTCGCCGACGAAGGCCACGGTCTCGCCATCGGCTTCGATCAGGTAGGTCATGCAGGCGGGCGTATGCCCGGGAGTGTGCATCGCTCTGGCTCGCAGCGAGCCGATCTGGAAGTGCGCGTCGTCCTCCAGCAGCCGGTCGAACTGGCTGCCGTCACGGGCGAACTCGCCGTGGGCGTTGAACAAGGCGCCGAAGACATTCTGCACCCGGGTGATGTGGCTGCCGATGGCCACGGTGCCGCCCAGTTGCTCCTTGAGGTAAGCCGCCGCGGAGACGTGATCGGCATGAACATGCGTTTCCAGAATCCACTCCACCGACACACCCAGTTCACGCACTCGGGCGATCAGCTTGTCGGCGGACTCAGTGTGGGTGCGCCCGGATTTGGGGTCGTAGTCCAGAACACTGTCGAGCAGCGCGGCCTTGAGGCTTGCGCGGTCTACGACCAGATAGCTGATGGTCGAGGTTTGCGGATCGAAGAACGCCTCTACGCTCAGTGCTTTGCCAATGTCCATGAGATACCTCCTGTTCTGCTCACCTCACAAAACCTGTGGGAGTGAGCGTGTTCGGGGCCGCCATCGGACGAAGATGCCGTCACGGCAACCTCGACGTTTGACAATCATTCTTCCTGAGCCAGTTCAGTCCAACAGCGTGTGGTGATTCATCCCGATAGCGGCGGGCATTCCAACAGCTCGATCCGTCGTTTAGACGAACGTCACCACACCGCCGTTCAACGATTTGACCCGTGCCAGAGACTCTACACGATAGCCTTGCTCGTCCAGCTCCGCGCGGCCGCCCTGAAATGACTTCTCGATGACGATGCCAAGTCCGGCCACGCTGGCGCCGGCCTGCTTGATGATCGAGATCAGCGCCTGGGACGCCTTGCCGTTGGCCAGGAAGTCATCGATGATCAACACGCGGTCGCTGCTGCTCAGGTGACGCGTGGAGATGGCGATGGTGCTCTCGGTCTGCTTGGTGAACGAATAAACGCTCGCCGAGAATAGGTTTTCAGTCAGGGTCAGCGATTGATGCTTGCGCGCGAAGATCACCGGAACGCCCAGTTTCAGCCCGGTCATCACGGCAGGCGCGATGCCTGAGGCTTCGATGGTGACAATCTTGGTGATGCCTGAGTCGGCAAACAACGTGGCGAACTCGTCACCAATCTGCTGCATCAGGACCGGATCGATCTGATGGTTTAGAAACGCGTCGACCTTCAGTACTTTGTCGGAAAGTACGATGCCTTCCTCGCGAATTTTCTTGTGCAGTGCTTCCACGTTGCTTTTCCTCAGGGCGCGAATGCGCGAAATAGGGCGTTTATCTTTTCAGCATGGCGCGAATGTCCGCCAATGCCGTATTGCCGCGAACGGCTTTAACTTCGGTAGGTGTGTCGTCGTTGCCTTCCCAGGCCAGATCGTCCGGGGGCAGCTCATCAAGAAAACGGCTTGGCAGGCAGTCGATGATTTCGCCGTATTGCTTGCGCTTGGCGGCAAACGTGAAGGCCAGGGTCTGCCGCGCGCGCGTGATACCCACATAGGCCAGCCGGCGTTCTTCCTCGATGGTGTCGGCCTCGATACTGGAGCGGTGCGGAAGGATTTCCTCTTCCATGCCCATGATGAACACGTAGGGAAATTCCAGGCCTTTGGAGGCGTGCAAGGTCATCATCTGTACGCCTTCGGCGCCGTCTTCCTCTTCCTGTTGGCGTTCGAGCATGTCGCGCAGGACCAGCTTGCCGATGGCCTCTTCGATGGTCATGCCGCCTTCTTCGTCTTTTTCCAGCGTGTTTTTCAGCGCCTCGATCAGGAACCACACGTTGCCCATGCGGTAATCGGCTGCCTTGTCGCTGGAACTGTTCTGACGAATCCAGTTTTCGTAGTCGATGTCCATGACCATGCTGCGTAATGCAGCAATTGGCTCCTGAGTCGCGCATTGCTGGCGCACGCCGTCCATCCAGTGCTTGAACCGCTTGAGACGGTCGGTAAAACGGTTGTCCAGGTGCTCGCCCAGACCGATTTCATCGGTGGCGGCATACATCGAGACCTTGCGCTCGGTGGCGTAATTGCCGAGTTTTTCCAGAGTGGTCGAACCGATTTCCCGGCGCGGCACGTTGATCACGCGCAGGAAGGCGTTGTCGTCATCGGGGTTCACCAGCAGGCGGAAGTAGGCCATCAGGTCTTTGACTTCCTGACGCCCGAAGAAACTGTTACCGCCCGACAGACGATAGGGGATCTGGTGGTGCTGAAGCTTGAGTTCGATCAGCTTTGCCTGATAGTTGCCGCGATAGAGGATCGCGAAGTCACTGTATGGCCGGTCGGTGCGCAGATGCAGGCTGAGAATCTCGACCGCCACGCGCTCGGCCTCGGCGTCTTCGTTCTTGCAGCGGATCACGCGGATTTCATCTCCGTGACCCATTTCACTCCACAGCTGCTTCTCGAACGCATGAGGGTTGTTGGCGATCAATACGTTGGCGCAGCGCAGAATGCGACTGGTGGAGCGGTAGTTCTGCTCCAGCATCACGACCTTGAGTGACGGGTAATCGTCCTTCAACAGCATCAGGTTTTCCGGCCGCGCGCCGCGCCATGCGTAAATCGACTGGTCGTCGTCGCCTACCACGGTGAACTGGCAGCGGGTGCCGATGAGCATTTTTACCAGCAGGTACTGGCTGGCGTTGGTGTCCTGATATTCATCGACCAGCAGATAACGCACCTTGTGCTGCCACTTTTGCAGAATGTCGGCGTGCTCTTCGAACAGTTTTACCGGCAGCAGGATCAGGTCGTCGAAATCCACTGCGTTGTACGCCTTGAGCGTGCGCTGGTAGTGGGTATAGACGATGGCTGCGGTCTGCTCCTTGGGGTTGCGCGAGTTGGCCAGCGCTTCTGCCGGGAGGATCAGTTCGTTTTTCCAGGCGCCGATCATGTTCTTGATCTCGTCGACGCCGTCGTCGCCTGAATATTCCTTCTGCATGATGTCGGTCATCAGTGCCTTGACGTCGGTCTCATCGAAGATCGAGAAGCCAGGCTTGTACCCCAGGCGGGCATGTTCCTTGCGGATGATGTTCAGGCCCAGGTTGTGGAATGTCGAAACCGTCAGACCACGTCCTTCGCCGCTGCGCAGCAAGGTGCCGACCCGCTCCTTCATTTCCCGCGCCGCCTTGTTGGTAAAGGTCATGGCGACGATGTACTGCGCACGGATACCGCAGTTCTGGATGAGGTGGGCAATCTTGCGTGTGATCACGCTGGTCTTGCCGGAGCCTGCACCGGCGAGCACCAAAAGAGGGCCGCCGACGTAGTTCACGGCTTCCTGTTGCCGGGGATTGAGTCGGGACATGAGAAAAAAGGGGGTCGCTTGCGAAATGGGCGGGCATTTTAACAGGGTCCACGGTTTGTGCAGCGACCGTCCGACACTGTGATGCTTCACGCTATCTATATTTCGCCGTTTTGTTACATTTGCGTATCGCGCGGCGGATTTACTCGTTTGGTTGCCCCCGTTTGAGTGGGTGCAATGTCTTTTGTTTGTGTGGGGAGTTAGCGTGTCTACGCCTGTCGAACCCTTGCGTTTGCTGCTTCTGGCTGACACGCCGGAATGGCCAGTATTATTGCGCGAGTGCCTGGCGCCCCTAGGGGAAGCCGTACTTCTGGACTGCGCATCGAGCTGGAGCGCTGTTAGCGATTCGGGCGACCCTTCGCATTCTGTCCTGCTTCTCACCACTGCCGCTTTGCAGCCTTCGGCCGGTCAATGCAGTTGGCCCACGGTGCTGCTGCTCGATGTCGAGCCCGAGGCCGACCCACCGGGTGTCAGTGACTGGCTGGTCCGTGACGTGCTGTCAACGCAAAGCCTGCGACGCTGCCTGCGCCATGTGCGTGAGCGGGGCGTATTGGAGAACACCCTCCAGCGCCTGGCGGAACAGGACCCTTTGACCGGCATCGCCAATCGCCAGGGTTTTCAGACCCTGCTCGCGGGGCGACTGGCGGAGTTCGATGGACGTGGGCTGGCGCTGGGGCATCTGGATCTGGACAGTTTCCGTCGCGCCAATGACGCCTTGGGGCATCAGGCGGGCGATCGGTTGATTCTGCAGGTCGTGGCGCGGCTGAAAAGCCAACTCGAAGTGTGCGACCAGTTGGCGCGTCTGGGCAGCGATGAATTTGCGCTGCTGATTGACACGCGACGTGCATCGGATCGTGCCGAGTGGATGGCCGAGCGCATCACCGAGGCGTTGTCTGAGCCTTACTGGGTTGACGGCGAGAGCCTGTTGATCGGCTGCAGCCTCGGCATCGCCCATGCTCGCGCCGACGCCGGCGCCGATCCGTTGATGTGGCACGCGCACATCGCCATGCAGCAGGCCAAGGGCACTCAGGGTTGCACCTTTCACGTCTTCAACGAGCGGCTCAACCGCAATGCCCGCAGCCTCGCCGATCTGGAAAGCGAGCTGCGCCAGGCCTTGCGCCGTGACGAGCTGGAGCTGCATTACCAGCCGCGCCTGTGCTTGAACACCGGGCGTATTCTGGGGCTTGAAGCATTGGTGCGCTGGCGTCATGCCGAGCGCGGCCTGTTGCCACCCAGCGAATTTGTGCCGCTGGCCGAGCAAAGCGGGCTGATCGTGCCGCTGGGTTACTGGGTGATCTCCCGTGCGCTGCGTGACATGCAGACTTTGCGTGAAAAAGGCCGGCCGCCGTTGCACATGGCGATCAACCTGTCCTTCCGGCAGTTCCAGGACAACCAGCTATTGCCGACCCTGAGCCGCTTGATCAGCGACCGTGGTGTGGACGCGCAGTGGCTGGAATTCGAGCTCACCGAAACCGCCGTCATGCGCCGTAGCGATCTGGTCAGGCAGACCATGGACGCACTGGGGCGCCTGGGTGTGCGATTCTCACTGGATGATTTCGGTACTGGATTTTCGTCATTCGTGCACCTGAACAGCCTGCCCATCGCTCTCCTCAAGATCGATAAGAGCTTCGTGGCCGAGATGGAACAGCGTGAAGAAAACCGCAAGCTGGTTCACGCCATGATCAATCTGGCGCACAACCTCAGTCTGGAGGTGGTGGCCGAAGGCGTTGAGACGCCGGAGCAACTGGCGTTGTTGCGCAGTTTCGGTTGCGATCAGGCCCAGGGCTATCTGATCAGCCACCCGCTGGCAATGCCGGAGCTGCTGAACTACTTGACGTTCGATCAGAGTGAAGGACGGATCCTGCGGGAGGTGTGAACGCCCCGCGATCCCCAGCAGGCGTGATGCTAGCCCATCACCACCGATGGCGTCGCCTCGTTACGCAACAGCTTGGCGCTCTTGCGTTCGAAGGCGTAGGTCAGGGCGACTGCCGAGCACATCAGGCCGACCGCCAGACCCCACCAGACCCCGACCGCGCCTTGGTGCGCGAGGAAGCCCAAGCCCCACGCCAGAGGCGCACCCACCACCCAGTAACTCGCCAGGCCAATGAGAAAAGTGGTCTTGGCATCCTTGAAGCCCCGAATCGCGCCCATTGCGATGGTTTGTGTGCCATCGAGGATTTCGAACCACGCTGCAACCGCCAAAAGCTTGACCGCCAAGTCAACCACGCCTTGGTATTTCGGATCGTTAAGGTCTACGAACAGACCGATCACCAGATGCGGCGCAACCCAGAACAGAACGCCGAACGTCAGCATCAGCAAGCCGCCAAACGCGATGCCCATGCGCCCGGCGGTTCGCGCCAGCAACAGGTTGCCCGCGCCGTAATGCAAACCGATACGCATGGTGACCGCATAGGAAATCCCCACCGGAATCATGAACGCCATCGACACCGATTGCAGGGCGATCTGGTGCGCGGCCATTTCGGTGCTGCCCATTGCCCCCATGCAAAACGCGGCAAAGGTGAACAAACCGACCTCGACCGCGTAAGTGCCGCCAATCGGCAGACCCAGACGCCAAAGCTCCTTGAGGCAGTTGCGCGACACACTCATCAGGCCCTTGTGAATCGGGTACGCCGCATAGGCCTTGTGGTAACGAATATGCAGCGCCAAGGCCAGCGCCATGCTGTTGGTGACGATTGCCGTGACCAGCCCGATTCCCATCAAACCCCAGTGCGGCAGGCCGAACAGGCCGTAAATAAAGGCATAGTTGAGCCCGAAGTTCAGTGCCACTCCCACCAGACTGATGATCATCACCGGAGTCGCACGGCCCAGCGCGCTGGTAAAACCCCGCAGGGCCATGAAACTCAGCAACCCAGGCAGGGCCAGTGGCAGCGTCAGCAGGAACTCGCTGGCCATATGAACGCTGGCCTCGTCCTGGCCGAAGTTGAGCAGGATGGGTTCCAGATTCCACAGGATCAGGGCGGCAATCAACGCCATGCCCCATGCCAGCCAGAGCCCGGCCTGGGTCAGGCGGGTTGCGCCGGCCTCGTCATTGGCGCCTTTGCGAATCGCCACCAGTGTGCCGACCGCAGCCATGACGCCGACGCAGAAGAACGAGACGAAGTTGTAACTGGCGGCTCCCAAGCCACCTCCGGCAAGGGATTCCGGGCCAAGCTTGCCCATCATCACGGTGTCGGTGAAGACCATCAGCATGTGCGCCATCTGCGATGCGATCAGCGGCCCGGCCACGCGCAGGATGATCCAGAGTTCTTTGAAGGCGTGCTGTTGCATGGTCTTGGTGCTCGGGAGGGTGAGGCATTTATGAGCCGCTCATTGTGGTGTTTCAGTACCGAATGCACAAAGGGATAAATCCGATCATTGGCATGAGTAAAACTCATCCTGAAAGTTTTCCGATACAGTGCTTGCTGTCGCTGCTACACCAAAAGGAAAGCGCCCAATGTCTCTTAGTCTTCCGCCCTTGTATGCGCTGCGTGCATTCGAAGCTGCCGCACGGCATAGCTCGTTTACCCGCGCGGCCGAGGAGTTGTCGATTACCCAAAGCGCGGTGAGTCGACACATCCGGACCCTGGAGCAGCACTTTGCCTGCCGCCTGTTTCGTCGCAATGGGCGCAACCTGCAGTTGACCGAGGCTGCCAGGGAACTCTTGCCCGGCGTGCGCGAAGGCTTTTGCGCACTGGAGCGGGCTTGTAGCGCATTGATGGCTGAAGAGGGCATTTTGCGCATGAAGGCACCCTCAACGTTGACCATGCGCTGGCTGCTGGCGCGGCTCAGTCGGTTCCGTCATCTGCAGGTGGGAAACGAGGTGCAACTGACCAGCGCGTGGATGGACATCGACAACGTCGACTTCACTCAAGAGCCGTTCGACTGCGCTGTCTTACTTGGCCGCGGGCATTTTCCACCGGACTGGGAGGCGACCTATCTGTTTCCCGAACTCTTGATTCCGGTGGGTTCCCCGAACCTGCTCGACGACGCGCCGTGGGACGTCGAAAGGCTCGCTGACGCCGAATTGCTGCACCCCACTCCGGATCGCCGGGACTGGCGCAACTGGCTGGAGCGAATGGGGTTATCGGATCAGATTTCCCTCAAGGGCGGGCAGGTCTTCGACACGCTCGAACTGGGAATGATAGCGGCCGCACGAGGTTACGGAGTGTCAATGGGCGACTTGCTGATGGTGGCCGAGGATGTGAGTCAGGGGCGCCTCAGCCTGCCGTGGCGCACTGCCGTGGTCAGCGGCGAGAATTACTACCTGGTCTGGCCCAAGACCCGGCCGGGCGGCGAGCGATTGCGCAGGCTCAGCAATTTTCTACAAAGCGAAGTGCAGGCGATGGAGTTGCCCGATGTGACGATATTGGAGTGAAAATAGGGGGCCGCGATGGAGCATTGTGCCGGAGGTCGGCTTGGCGCTGATCAACTGTAAACGCGAGTTCATTCGCGATACGGCATCTCATGCGGTTCGTATGGTGCGTCTGTCCCGGCCTCTCGCGAATGAATTCGCTCCCGGAGGGTTCATTTAGACACGTTGCACCACACTGTCGCTCTAAGACCATGCGTAAGACTCAAGTATCTTTCCTGCCAGCCGAATCTCTAATTGCAGAACCGGTTCTTCTATCGGTCCATAAACACCCCCTATTAGAAATCAGTCCGAATGGTGAGCCTGAGATCAGGATGGTCCAGTCGTTCGGCAAGGAGTCTTCATGCCTCAGCCTCGTGCCCGTATCGCCTCGCAGCTCGGCATCGCCCTGGCCGTTATCCTGGCCGTTGTCATTAGTGGCAGTACCCTGTTTGCCCTGCGATCTCTGGATTCGGCGAACCTCACCATCCGCGAAGAACACATGGGCAGCGAAGCGCGGTTGCTGGCTGACCAGTTGAATACCTTCCACAGCACCCTGCGCGACAGTACCCAGCGCCTGAGCGGGCTGTTCGAGAAGCGTTTCAACAGTGGCCTGGCATTGCAGGCCGATCAGCAGATTGCCGTCGCGGGCATGCAGACACCGACACTGCTGCTTGACGGCAAACCCCTGAATAATGATTTCGCCGAAGTCGATGACTTCAGAAAGATGACGGCGGGCGTGGCGACGGTCTTTGTGCGCAGTGGCGACGACTTCATCCGCATCAGTACCTCGCTGAACAAACAGGACGGCGCCCGTGCCATCGGCACTGTGCTGGACCACAAGCATCCCGCCTATGAAAAACTGCTGGCGGGCCAAGGCTATGTAGGCCGCGCACTGCTGTTTGATCGGTTGTACATGACGCAATATTCCCCGGTGCGCGACAACAGCGGCAAGGTTATTGCCGTCCTGTTCGTAGGCTTCGATTACACCGACGCGCAAAACGCCCAATTCGACAATCTCAAGAACTTCCGCATTGGCTCGACCGGTTCACTGGCCGTACTCGACGAGCAGAACAAATGGCTGGTGCCACCGGCGGGTGTGAATGATCTGGATCAGGCGAGCAAAGCCTTGGCGCAATTCGTGAAAACGCCGAACAAAGGTGGCTTCTGGCAAGACGCTGGGGAAGATTTCTACACCGTCGCCGAACCCTTCTCCGGTGGCCCGTGGTCGATCCTGGCAACCATGCCGAAGGCTGAAATCAGCGCCGTGACCTGGAGTGTCGGCACTCAACTGGCGATCGGCAGCCTCTTGGCGATGCTGATTGCGGTCGGTTCGGCGATCTGGTTATTGCGCAGTAAATTGCAGCCGCTGTCGGATCTGGTGAATCAGGCCGAGGCCCTGGGGGCGGGCAATCTTAGCGTTCGTCTGAACATCTCCAGTCATGACGAAATCGGGCAACTGGCAAGCAGCTTCAACAAGATGGGCGGGGCGCTGGAAGACATGGTGTCGCATATACGCACCGCCGCTCAGGAAGTCAGCGGGCGTGCCCAGGCGCTGTCGGGCCTCTCGGGTGGCGCTTACGAAGGCATGGAGCAGCAGTCCGGTGAAATCACCAGCATGGCCGGGGCCGTCGAAGAATTCAGCGCCACGGCCCTGACCATCGCCGACAACATGAGCAACACCGAGCGACTCGCCCAAGGCAATGCGCAGCAGACCCGCATCGGTCGTGCGTCGATGGAAGAGGCATCGGCCTCGCTTCAACAGATTGCCGGCTCACTGGGCAGCACCGCGTCGGTCATCGACACCCTGGGTCAGCGCTCGCAGGAGATCGGCGGTATTGTCAGCGTCATTACCTCCATCGCCGAACAGACCAATCTTCTGGCACTCAACGCGGCCATCGAGGCGGCGCGGGCAGGTGAGCAGGGTCGTGGTTTTGCCGTGGTGGCCGATGAAGTGCGCAATCTGGCATCGCGCACGCGTCAGGCGACCGACGAGATCTCCGGCATGATCGCCAGCATTCAACAGGAAACCGGTAACGCCATCAGCACCATGGAACAGGGCAATACGCTGATGCAGGAGGGCCTGTCGCGTAACGCTAAAGTCGCCGCAGCCCTGGCGCATATCGACGAACAAAGCCGCTCGGCTGGCGAGCAGTTTGCGTCGATCACCACCGCGACCCAAGAGCAAAGCAGCACCGCTACCTTGCTCAGCGCCAACCTGCAAAGCATCGCCCAAGCCAACAGCGAACAACGCGAAGTGGTCTCGAACCTGGCCGTGACCGCGCAGGAGTTGAATGCGCTGGCGGCGGATTTGCGCAAGGAAGTGGATAGGTTTCGGTGAGATAGGCACGACCTTAGGCGTGAACGCGGATTTCTTTTGATTCTGCCGAAGGCCGTAGGTGCGTCACTTGCCCCTACGGCCTGCGGCCAGAATCAAAAGCTTGAAACGCTCACCCCGATGATGGCCGGTACTGCAACGCTTCAGCAATATGGCTTCTGGATATCGCCTCCACCCGCTCCAGATCCGCCAGCGTGCGCGCCACTTTCAGCAATCGATGAGCGGCGCGCAGCGACAGGCTCAAGCGTTCACAAGCGGTTTCTAGCCAGGCTTCGTCTTCGGGCGTTAATACGCAGTGCTGGCGCAGGGCGGGGAGGTCGAGAAAGGCGTTAGCGCAGCCTTGGCGTTGCTGCTGGCGCTCCCTTGCTTCGCACACGATCTGAGCAGCGCTGGCGCTGGTCTCTCCAGTTTGCGGCATGGCGCCCAGTGATGTTGCTTCGCGGGCAACTGTCAGGTGCAGGTCGATCCGGTCCAGCAATGGCCCGGATAATTTATTGCGATAGCGCTGAATCTGATCGGTGGAACAGCGACAACGTCCGGTTGGCTCGCCATGATAGCCACAAGGGCAGGGGTTCATCGCTGCAACCAACTGAAAGCGCGCCGGAAAGCGCACGCGATCACGGGCCCGCGAAATCACGATATGCCCTGATTCCAAGGGCTCTCGTAAGACCTCCAGCACCCGTCGATCAAACTCTGGCAGCTCATCCAGAAACAGCACGCCGTGATGAGCCAGAGTGATTTCGCCGGGTTGTGGACGACTGCCTCCGCCCACCAGTGCCGGGCCGGAAGCCGAGTGATGAGGCTGTCGAAAAGGACGCTGAGGCCAACTGGTCAATGGCGCATGACTGGCGACAGACAGAATGGCTGCGACTTCCAGCGCTTCACGCTCGTCCAGTGGCGGCAGCAATCCCGGAAGCCGACTGGCGAGCAGTGTCTTGCCTGTGCCGGGCGGGCCGCTGAATAAGAGGTTATGGGCACCGGCTGCGGCCACCAGCAGTGCGCGTTTGGCGGCGGTCTGGCCCTGCACCTCACTCAGGTCGGGATAGGGCTGTGTTTGCAGGAGCAGACCGTTGGATTGGTACGGCGCGATAGTAGTCTGGCCATTGAGGTGGGACACCAGCTCCAGAAGATGACTGACTGCAATCACCTTCAACCCCGACGCCAGACAGGCCTCCTCGGCGTTGACCGCAGGGACAATCAAGGTATGGCCGGCTTCCCGAGCGGCCAATGCTGCAGGCAATACGCCCTGCACTGGCCGTATCGCCCCGGACAACGCCAGCTCGCCCAAGCACTCGATGCCCTCCAGCGCCAGGGTTGGCAGCTGCCCGCTCGCCGCCAGCAATCCCAGCGCAATCGCCAGATCGAAACGTCCGCCGTCCTTGGGCAGATCGGCCGGCGCGAGATTCAAGGTAATGCGCCGAGCCGGGAAATCGAGGCGGCAGTTGAGGATCGCGCTGCGCACCCGATCCTTGCTTTCTCTCACCGCACCCTCGGGCAGACCCACCAGCGTCAACGCGGGCAAGCCGTTGGCCAGATGGGTTTCGACGGTGACAGCAGGTGCTTCGACGCCGACTTGCGCGCGGCTCAGGACAATGGCGAGGGACATGACGATCCTTGATGGCAGCACCGCTTCCTGCGGCGTGCTCAAGGATAGTCAGAGGTCAGAGATAGACACTGTTGCAAGTTCTACGGCATGTGTCCCGAGCGTGGCGGTCACGTAAAGGCCCTTTCGCGAGCAAGCCCGCTCCTACAGAGGGCGCCATAGGTTTATGGGTTATTCCTTAACCTGCGTCGCCAACTGCGCTTCCATCTCCGTCATCTTCACTTCCAGCGCCTCAAGCCGGGCACGGGTGCGGGCGAGGACGATCATTTGGCTGTCGAATTCTTCACGACTCACCAGATCCAGTTTGCTGAAGCCGTTTTGCAGCAGCGCTTTGAACTGGGTTTCGAATTCGTTGCGGGGCAGTGGGGTTTCGCCATTGAACAACCGCGATGCATGGCCGCTCAGGGCATCTAGAAAGGCTTTGGGCGCGAGCATGGTCAACTTCCAGAATCAGAGTGGGCGGCAGTGTACCACGCAGTGCCTATAGTCTTTCATGGGCTGCAGGGCGCACGGTTTTCGAGCGTTGCGCGGTGCACGCGTGCACTGTTGTTGTGCGGTCAGAACGGGTGAGTGCGATGTCAACTCGTCGCAGTGCCCCGTGCAGGCCGTAGTTGGCAGATTTTCATGAGATGGCAAGCTTTCTGCTTAGTGGCATATGACCCATGCACTGATGCAGTCGTTGTGACGAATGCAGTGCGGCAGGCGGAGCGGGGAAGGTTTTCGTCAGAAGCGGTTTTCTGTTGGTCAGGTCTGTTTCGGGCCATCGACGCGTTACAAAGCCAGACACTGCGCTTAGACTTGAGACGGGTTTGTTTTCCTGGGGCAAGTCCACCAATTCGGGAGAAAGTTTCATGAAGCTAGTCACTGCCATCATCAAGCCGTTCAAGCTGGACGACGTACGCGAGTCGTTGTCGGAAATCGGCGTGCAGGGCATCACAGTCACTGAAGTCAAAGGCTTCGGACGTCAGAAAGGCCACACCGAGCTGTATCGCGGTGCGGAATACGTAGTCGACTTCCTTCCCAAGGTAAAGATCGACGTTGCGATCGACGACAAGGATCTGGATCGCGTTATCGAAGCGATAACCAAAGCAGCCAACACCGGCAAGATCGGTGACGGGAAGATCTTCGTGGTTAATCTGGAACAGGCTATTCGCATTCGTACCGGCGAAACCGATACCGACGCCATCTAAGCCGTCACACCCAACGCCCCAGGAGAAAACAATATGACTCTGCGTCAATTCGCAGGGCTAGGAGCCCTGTTGTCCCTCGTAACCCCTGGCCTGGCCATGGCGGCAGACGAGGTGGCAGCCCCTGTACTCAATTCCGGCGATACCGCCTGGATGCTGACTTCCACCGCTCTGGTGCTGTTCATGACCATTCCGGGTCTGGCACTGTTCTACGGCGGCATGGTTCGCCAGAAAAACGTCCTTTCGGTCATGATGCAATGCTTCGCCATCACCGGCCTGATCAGCATCCTATGGGTCGTCTACGGCTACAGCATGGCGTTCGATACCACCGGTATGGAAGCCAACGTCGTTAACTTCAATTCCTTCGTCGGCGGGCTGTCCAAGGCATTCCTGGCGGGCATCACGCCTTCAAGTATCACCGGTCCAACGGCTCTGTTCCCGGAAGCTGTATTCGTCACCTTCCAGATGACGTTTGCCATCATCACCCCGGCGCTGATCGTCGGCGCCTTCGCAGAGCGCATGAAGTTCTCCGCGATGCTGGTCTTTATGGTCATCTGGTTCACCCTGGTCTACGCCCCGATCGCGCACATGGTCTGGAGCGGTCCGGGTTCTCTGCTAGGCGACTGGGGCGTCCTCGATTTTGCGGGCGGCACTGTCGTGCATATCAACGCCGGTGTGGCTGGCCTGGTCGCGTGCCTGGTCCTGGGCAAACGCAAAGGCTTCCCGACCACCCCGATGGCTCCGCACAATTTGGGTTACACCTTGGTCGGCGCCGCGATGCTGTGGGTGGGCTGGTTCGGTTTCAACGCTGGCTCCGCGGCAGCAGCCAACGGCACTGCCGGCATGGCCATGCTGGTGACTCAAATCGCAACCGCCGCCGCTGCGCTGGGCTGGATGTTCGCTGAATGGCTGACCCACGGTAAACCCAGTGCTTTGGGCATCGCCTCTGGCGTAGTTGCCGGCCTGGTTGCCATCACCCCGGCTGCCGGCACTGTGGGGCCAATGGGCGGCTTGATCATCGGTCTGGCGGCTGGCGTGGTCTGCTTCTTCTGCGCCACCAGCCTGAAGCGCAAACTCGGCTATGACGACTCCCTGGATGCCTTCGGCGTTCACGGTATCGGCGGTATCCTCGGCGCCATCCTGACCGGTGTCTTCGCGGCCCCTTCGCTGGGTGGATTCGGTACCGTCACCGATGTTGCTGCACAAGTCTGGATTCAGTGCAAAGGCGTAGGTTTCACAATCATCTACACCGCCATCGTGACCTTTATTATCCTCAAGGTGCTGGACGCTGTCATGGGTCTGCGTGTCACCGAGGAAGAAGAGGCTGTAGGTCTGGACCTTGCGCAACACAACGAGCGTGGCTACAACCTGTAATCACGGCTGTGAAAAAATTGCCCGGATTTCCGGGCATTTTTTTGTCTGGAGTTTGTCGATAGGCAGGACAGCGAACGGATGATCGACAAGCGGAGCGAGAACCTTGCATGGCGGTGGCTTCAGGGTTGCCCTGAGTCTCTTTGCAACGGCGTTGCGTTCCGGGTTTCAGGCTTACAAAAAACGTCACTCATTACGCGCTTTGTTTTTTTTTTCAGCGCGATAGAATGCGCGCCGAAGGACGGAGAACGGTATGTGGCAACAGACCAGAATCACCCTGCGGGCAAGGCCTCGCGGATTTCATCTGGTAACTGACGAGATAATCGCAGACCTTCCCGGATTGCGTGATTGTCGAGTCGGGCTGTTGCATTTGTGGCTGCAGCATACCTCGGCCTCGTTGACCATCAACGAGAATGCCGACCCGGCCGTTCGCCGTGATTTCGAGCGTTTCTTCAACCGGCTCATCCCTCAGGGAGGTGATGGTTATGAGCATAACGACGAAGGCCCGGATGACCTGCCAGCGCACTTCAAAGCCAGTCTGCTGGGTTGTCAGTTGCTTGTTCCGGTGACGGACGGGCGATTGGCGATGGGAACATGGCAAGGTGTTTATTTAGGAGAGCATCGCGATGCAGGCGGTGCGCGTAAAGTCCTCGCTACCCTTCAGGGAGAGGGGCACGACCGCTGATTGTCGGCGGTAGTTGAATTTTCCGGCTGTCCTAGAAATGGAGCGCAGCTGGGCTATAACTAATCTGCTTGCGCAAGTCATGAGGTAGAACATGAGCGACGATGACATCGATAACGAAGGTCTGGAAGACGATCTGGAAGGCGAGGACGATGGTGAGGAGCTTGCGGCTGCTCCCGATGACGACGTGGCGGATGTCGAAGACAGTCCCGAAGCGTCGGCAACTCCGGCCAAAGGCAAAGCCAAGGCTGCAGTCTCGGTTGATGAGCTGCCGAGCGTAGAAGCCAAGAACAAAGAGCGTGATGCGCTGGCGCGTGCGATGGAAGAATTCCTCGCCCGCGGCGGCAAAGTGCAGGAGGTGGACGCCAACGTGGTCGCCGACCCGCCGAAAAAGCCTGACAACAAGTACGGTAGCCGCCCTATTTAAGGGTGTCCGATGCCTGCTGAAAAAAAGCCCGCCGTCGCTGCGGGCTTTTTTTGGGGTGTTGACCTGGGGTTGTTAGGTTGATCGAAGTGGCGAACCCCAGCCAACGCTTACCCCCAACGCCCCAACACTTCAGGCAACTGCGTCAAGCTGCTGATCTGTGCGTCCGGCAATTGATCAGCTTCCCATGCCTTGCCACCCGGGTTGTACCAGATTGCGCGCAAACCGGCCTGCTGGGCGCCTGCGATATCATCGCCAGGGTGATCGCCGACATGTACTGCATGGCTTGCATTCGTGTTGCCACGTTTCAGTGCTTCGATAAATGGTGCAGGGTCAGGCTTGCCGATGCCCAGGTCTTCGGCGCACAACGCAAAGGCGAAGTAATCGGCCAGGCCCAGACGGCGCACGTCTGCGTTGCCGTTGGTGACGACGCCAAGGGTGTAGGACCTGGTCAGAATTTCCAGCGTTGGCACCACTTCAGGAAAGATGTCCAGCTTATGCCGCCCTTGAAGAAACACCTCGAAAGCCTGTTCGGCCAGATCCTGCGCCTCAGCCTGACCATACCCTGCATCTTCCAGCGCATGAAACAGCACCCGACGACGCAGGGCGCTGATCCGGTGCTTGAAACCGGGGTCAGCGTCGACCAGTCGCGAGCGAATCTCCCACAAATGCTCCACCGGCACCGGACCCAGCTTGGGGGCGTTCTCCCCCAGCCAGTCCCGCAGCATAGTCTCTGCGCTGACGATCGCCGGAGCGGTTTCCCACAGCGTGTCGTCCAGATCGAAGGTGATCAGCTTGATGCTCATTCGGAAGAGTCCTTGCGTTTGGCCCTTGGGTGGGCGCTGTCGTAGACCGTTGCCAGATGCTGAAAGTCCAGATGGGTGTAGATCTGAGTCGTGGTGATGTCGGCATGGCCAAGCAGTTCCTGCACGCCGCGCAGATCCTGAGAGGACTCCAGCAGGTGGCTGGCGAAGGAATGTCGGAGCATGTGCGGATGCAGATTTTGCCCCAGTTCACGTTCGCCGGCCGCCTTGACCCGAAGCTGAATCGAGCGCGGCCCAAGGCGTCGGCCTTGCTGGCTGATAAACACTGCGTCGTCTTGGGGGGTGGCGAGCGTTCGCTGTTTCAGCCACTGCTCCAGGGCCTCGCGCGCCTTGCGCCCCACTGGCAGGACGCGGGTCTTGCTGCCTTTGCCGAGCACTTCTACCAGCCCGTCGGCCAGATCCAGTTGCGCGCAGTTCAGCCCCGTGAGTTCGGAAAGCCGCAAACCGGATGAGTAAAACAGTTCTAGAATCGCGTGATCGCGACGTGCGAGGAACTCGTCTTCCACGCCCCCTTCCAGCAATTGCAAAGCGCGGTCGGCATCCAGGGTCTTGGGCAGTCGACGCTCGCCTTTGGGCGGCGACAGGCCGTTGGCCGGGTCGTGGTCGCAAAGGCCTTCGCGATTAAGGTAGTGATAGAAGCCGCGTACGGCTGACAGCAACCTGGCAATGCTGCGCGATGACTGACCTTGCTGGTGCAAGCGGGCGACCAGACTGCGCATGGACTGGATATCCAGCGCCCTCCAGCTGTCGATGTGTTGTTTTTCGCAGAACCCCAAGACCTTGCTCAGGTCGCGTCGGTAGGCTTCAAGCGTGTGGCTCGACACCTGGCGCTCGCTGCGCAGGTGCGTGCAGTAAGCGTCCAGCTGCCGCTCCATGACTAGCGGACCGAGCGCAGGGCGTTGGTGAAGCGCGGCAGCAAGCGGCTAAGCACATCTGCGATGTATGTCAGGAACAGCGTGCCCACCGAGCTTTTGTAGTGCTGCGGGTCGCGGCTGCCAATGGCCAGGACGCCGTGCAGGCCTTGATGGTTCAGCGCGACGATGGCGGTGGAGCCAACTTCCTTGCTCTGTTGGGCACCGAACAGGAACTCCAGCTCGTGATCGCGCAGAGCGCCGCAAACGGTTTTGTTGCCGGAGATCAGTCCGCCAATGGCCTTCTGCGCATCAGCGCCGCTGACCCAGCGGCCCACCGTCATCGGGTTATCGCTGAACAGGATCAGGCTCACGAATGGCACCTCAAACTCCTGGCGCAGGCTGTCTTCCACAGCGATGACGATCTCTTCCAGACTGGTGGCGTCCATCAGCGCAAGGATCAGGCGGCGGGTTTTCTCGAACAGTCGATCGTTGTCACGGGCCACGTCCATCAGTTGCGAGAGTCGATGGCGCATCTCGATATTGCGTTCGCGCAGCAGTTTGAGCTGACGCTCTACCAGCGAAACGGTGTCGCCGCGCTGATGCGGAATGCGCATTGCCGTGAGCAGTTCGTCATGCTCAGCGAAAAAATCCGGGTGTTGTTGCAGCCAGGCCGCGACTGCCTCGGCTTCAAGGGCAGGCACTGCTTGATCGGCAGGTGATTCGCCGGGCGTGTCGGTTGAAGTCTGAGGCAGATCGGTCATTGGATACTCTCACTCATAGACGTACTTGGCCTTCGTAAACCCTAACGGCCGGGCCGGTCATCAGTACCGGATGACCCGGGCCGGCCCACTCGATGGACAGACGTCCGCCGGGCAGATCGATCAGCAGCGGCGATTCCATCCAGCCCTGGCTGATGGCTGCGACTGCCGCCGCACAAGCGCCCGTGCCACAGGCCTGGGTTTCTCCGGCGCCGCGTTCCCAGACACGCAATTGTGCGCGCTGGCGATCAACAACGTGAAGAAAGCCCACATTCACCCGGGCCGGGAAGCGTGGGTGGTTCTCGATTTTCGGACCGAGCGTGTGCACCGGTGCATTGTTGATGTCATACACGCGCAGCACGGCATGGGGATTACCCATCGAAACAGCGGCCAGTTCGACGCTTTCGCCATCGACGTCCAGTGTGTAACAGGTTGCCTGTTCTGGCGCATCGAAAGGGATGTCTGCAGGTATCAGACGCGGTGCGCCCATGTCGACGCTGATCTGTCCGTCGTTGCGGATATCCAGCTCGATGATCCCGCCCTTTGTCTCGACACGGATCTGCTTCTTGGCCGTCAGGCGCTTGTCCAGCACGAAGCGGGCAAAGCAGCGCGCGCCATTGCCGCACTGTTCGACTTCGGAACCGTCGGAATTGAAGATCCGATAGCGGAAATCCACGTCCGGATTACTCGGCGCCTCGACCAACAGCAACTGGTCGAAACCGATGCCCGTGTGCCGATCGCCCCATTGCTTGGCGTGCTTGGGCTGGATATGCGCGTGCTGGCTCACAAGGTCCAGCACCATGAAGTCGTTGCCCAGGCCATGCATCTTGGTAAAACGCAGCAGCATGGGGTCACTCCGGCAGCAGGCTTTCGCCGGCATATAGCTCAGTCACGGTTTCACGGCGACGCACTTCGAACGCCTGATCGCCATCGACCAACACCTCGGCGGTGCGTCCGCGGGTGTTGTAGTTGGAGCTCATGACGAAGCCGTAGGCGCCCGCAGAGTGCACGGTCAGCAGATCGCCCTCGGCCAGCGCCAGTTCGCGCTCCTTGGCCAGGAAGTCGCCGGTCTCGCAGATTGGCCCTACGATGTCATAGGAGCGTGTCGCGCCTTCGCGAGGTTGAACGGCCTTGACGTCCATCCAGGCTTGATACAGCGCCGGGCGGATCAGGTCGTTCATCGCAGCATCGACGATTGCGAAATCTTTATGTTCGGTGTGCTTGAGGTATTCGATGCGGGTGAGCAGCACGCCGGCGTTGGCGACGATGAAACGCCCTGGCTCGAACATCAGCGTCAGGTCGCGGCCTTCGAGACGCTTGCGCACGGCCTTGATGTAATCGCCCGCAAGTGGCGGCTCTTCATCGCGATAACGCACGCCCAGACCGCCACCCAGATCCAGGTGGCGCAGCTGAATGCCGCAATCGCTCAAACGGTCGACCAGATCCAGCAGGCGATCCAGCGCATCGACGAAGGGCGAGAGGGTCGTCAGTTGCGAACCAATGTGGCAATCGACACCGATCACTTCCAGGTTTGGCAGCTGTGCGGCGCGGATGTAGACGTCTTCGGCGTCAGCGATGGCGATGCCGAACTTGTTTTCCTTGAGCCCTGTGGAAATGTACGGATGAGTTCCCGCATCGACGTCCGGGTTCACCCGCAAGGATACCGGGGCGCGTTTGCCCATCTCGGCGGCCACCATCTGCAAGCGTTCCAGCTCGTCGGTGGATTCGACATTGAAGCAATGCACGCCGACTTCCAGCGCTCGACGCATGTCGTCACGGGTCTTGCCGACGCCGGAGAACACGATTCTGTCTGCCTGACCGCCTGCCGCCAGTACGCGCTCCAGCTCACCGCGCGAAACGATGTCGAAACCGGCGCCCAGACGCGCCAGGACATTGAGTACGCCTAGGTTGGAGTTGGCTTTGACGGCGAAGCAGACCAGATGTGGCATGCCGCTCAAGGCATCGGCATAAGCGCGATACTGCGCCTCGATATGCGCTCGGGAGTAGACATAGGTCGGCGTGCCGAAACGCTCGGCCACGGCAGACAATGCCACTCCTTCCGCGAACAGCTCGCCGTCGCGATAGTTGAAGGCGTCCATGGGCAATCCTAGTTGGTCGAGGTCTGGTGCTTGTGCGAGTGCGATTGGGTCTGGCTGTTGCCGTCGGACGAGTCGTCATCGGGCAGGTACAGCGGGCCTTTCTGACCGCAGGCAGAGACCAGACACGCAACAGCGAGGAGCGCGGCCAGGGAGGAAATCAGGCGCTTCATGGCGAAATCCTTTGTATAAGCATTAATTGCGCCCGAGTATACCGACCACCCGACAGATTGCCTATGCGCTACGGTTCTCGTCCGGCGGGCCTTTGACGCAGGGACCGGATATGTTGGCGATCGCCGCGTTTTTTGGCGCGGCAGGTTGCTAATGGGCGGGTATGCTTTGCAATTGGCCAGCAGCGACCGTATCTTGCGTCGCTTGCGCCATCTGTAGACACTTTCGAGGTTCTTGCAATGAGTTTGACCGAAGCCCGCTTTCACGACCTGGTAGATGAGACCCAAAATTTGATCGAGGATATCTTCGACGAAAGCGGTCTGGATCTTGACCTTGAGAGTTCGGCGGGTGTGCTGACCGTGAAATTCGAGAACGGTACTCAATTCATTATCAGTCGTCAGGAGCCGTTGCGTCAGCTGTGGCTGGCGGCGCCTGCCGGTGGTTTCCACTTTGACTACGACGAAGAGGAAAAGCGCTGGGTCTGTGACAAGAGCGAAGAGCTGCTGGGCGAGATGCTTAATCGTCTGGCTATGAAACAGGCTGGTGTTGAAATCGAATTCGACGCCGTCGACGGCCATGAAGACGGAAATCGGCAGTGATCAACGCTGCCCCCGTCAAGGCGCCTAAGCCGCTGTTCAGCAATGTCAGCCCGGCTGTGTCTTCGCCGTGTATCAGCGTCTGCCGCCTGGACGAACATAAAATGTGCACAGGGTGCTTCCGGCGCGTCGAGGACATCCGCGAATGGCGCGCGGCGACCGATCAGCGGCGGCGGGAAATTGTGCAGCAGGCAAATCAGCGTCGCGCCAGCGCCTGATGCGTAGCGTAGATGTGGTCAGTTACGGACGGGTCGCCGGACATACCGTATTACGTCAAGACGTAGGCTCCTGCAGGGCTAGCCCGCGATAGCCGTCATCAGGCCTCATCCATTGCATCATTCAACGATTTCTCCAACTGCACCTTGTAGCGCAGGAACAGACTCGTCTGGCCCCGTCTATCCGCCAGTATCCCCGAGAGATCGAGGTCCGTGATGTAACACCGATAGCGCTGGGTCTCACGGCGCTGGTCGAGTATCTGACGGGCAACGACGTTGAACAGCTGCGCGCCGAACTCCAGCTCCGAAAACTCCATACCGTCGCAATACAAGGTGACGCTGACTTCGCCCGGAGACGCTTCCTCAACGATGGCCTGCACATCGTGGAACGGCTTGTCGGTGGCCATGACCGGGCCGATCCGTTGTTCGATGCCACGCGCGCGCCCGGCGCCATCGGGAGTCATGCGGTAGTACAAGGTCTCCAGCGCCTGCGGATCGAGCGGGTTGTCCAGCGGCAGCAGTGCGCCACGCCGGTTTGCCACTGATTGCAGGAAACGCTGGATCGGCAACAGCAGGCTCGACTCATCGTGGTACGGCAGGCGCTGATGCCACAGTGCGTTATGTTCGTCGAGTACGTACAGATCGGCACAAGGTTCGTTGATCCGGTAGAACACCTGGATGCATTCGGGCTGGGCGTGGGGAATGAAAAGCGACAGATCGCTTTCATCCAGCGCCTGTGGGTCCAGATGAATCGGGCTGTAGCCCGGCAATTCTTTGCCCAGGTATTGGTAAAGGGCGGGCAGGGTGTCGAGCGCCACATGCCTGACTTGCCCTGGCATCATTTCCAGTACGTGATAGCGCTGCTGGACCTGGATCAGGTAGCGGTGGTTCAGGTGGCGAGACAGCAGCAATTGCGCGGTTTGGGTCAGCTCATCGACTCGCTGTGCGATGGCAGGGGCCCGGTTATGACAGAAGCAGCGCACGTTGATCGACGCTTTGGGCAACGTTGCATTGTTGAGCAGCTCGGTCAGGCAGTCGAGGAGGGCGTGGGGGCCGTCGAAGCGATTGACCAGCACCTCGTTCCAGCTGGTGAGGGTGATCTGGTCGAAGGTCAGCACCAGGTTCTCCCGAACCCCGGCATAACTCAGCGAGTCGGTGCGCTCGGTGGTCATCAGGATATTCAGGTCTTTGTGATGCTTGAGCGGATCGACCCCCACGTTCACCAGCAGCAAAATTTCACTCGGCACGCTTGGGCGAAGCAGGACCTCTTCGGGTACCACTCCCAATGGCATCGCAATGGTTTGTTGCAGCGCACCTTGCAGGTTGAACAACTCGAATTCGGTCAGGTCACTGTTGCCAGGATGCAGGGCCAGACGCGTGCTGCTGTCGATCACATGGTTGCGATGGCACCAGGCAAGCAATTCCAGCAGCTCACGGGTGCGCTTGATTGGCGCGAACAACTCCCACTCATGAACGGCGAGGTTGCCGTTGTACAGACCCCATTGATACTTGCCGGGCTCACGCTTATCGGGCAACTGCACCAATGTCAGCGTGTCCTCGGAGAGATCCGGCGAAATGCCCGGATTGACGAACTCGACCTTACCCGCCTTGCGCTCGAACGCAGCATAAAGACGACGCCCGAGAATATTCAGGTCGCGTTTGGTGATTGAACTGATTGCCTTCTGCGTTCGGGCGAACTGGGTGAGGAAGCGATAGCTGTTATTAAGCTCGCTGACCAGCGCTCGGCGCTCACTGGAAACGTGTCGTACCTTCCACTGGCTGCGGCTGTCGAGCAGTGCCAACTGCCGCTCATCCCATTGCCACTCCACCGCCAGGCGCTCCAGCAGCAGGCGTTGCCAGCTGTCGGCGCGCTGGCGTGGCAGGCCGCTGAGCTTTTTATTCACTTTCAGATACAGGCATCGGCGCACCAGCTCCAGGCGCTCGGTTTCGCCGCGAGCCAGCAGATATTCCTCGATCCGTCGGTAAACCATCATGTAGGGGTCAAGCTCGTCGAGGTTCACACGATTGGCGAACACCTCTTTTTTCAGCCGCATGCTCAGGCAGTCTATCTGCGGGTAATCGCCGGCATACGCCTCGGTCAGCAGCAGTTTGAGCACTGACTTGTAGGGCGATTCGATGCCTTTGAACAGCTGCCAGAGGCCCGCACCGATGAACTCTCCCGCAGGGATGTGGGACATGTTGCCCAGATCCAGCACCTCATCCTCCCGGATGAACCGCTTGGACAGCAATGCATGGGTATATTCGGCGTAACGCGCTTCTTCGTAGACCGGTACCAGCCACCAGATAGGTGTGCGCCCCGCCAGCCATATCGCCGTGCGGTAGAACTCGTCCAGCAACAGGTAATGCTGAGTCGTTCCGCAGTCGTCACTGCTGAGTTGCGCGTCGCGCTCGCCCACCACGAACCGCGCCGGGTCAATGAGAAAGAAATGTGCCTCGGCGCCCATCGTCGCGGCCCAGGTTTCCAGCGCCTGACATTTCTTGCGCAGCTCCTGCACCTCTTCGGCTGCCAGGCTAGGGTCATGACAGACCCACACGTCCATGTCGCTTTGATCGGCCTGGGCCAGCGTGCCAAGACTTCCCATCAGGAAAATGCCCTGGATCGGTTGTGGCGGGCCTCCCCTGCGCTGTTTGTAGCAAAAGGATCGCGTCAGGCGCTGCGCTTCAAGCAGGGCCTGGGTCGCCGGCTCGTAGTTGGACACCCCGGCCGGCGTCGCGCTGGAAACATAGCCGGGCAAAAGTGGGTGATTGACGTGAAAGAACAACGGCAGCATGGCCAGAACTGACTGCTGGCGTGGGGACAAGCCTTCATTGGCGCGGTTCATCCGCCCTGCATTGAGGGTCAGGAAGCGGTTGCGCAGCTGGCTGAGCACCTTGCGGTCAATGCCCTCATCCAGATCGGGGCGGATCTCGAAACTATGGATCATCGCGACTCGAAGCCGACATGCGGCACTGCTGGGGGGCTGAGCAGGCGACAGGAAAGAAAGATGCAGCATCAGGCGTTGATAGGCGGCTGTGTGTATTTTTTTTCTGGCGCCAGAACTTTATCGGCGCAGCTTCTTACAAATGAAGGGTTCGCGAAACCTTTATTTCATGCGTTCCGGCAAAGGTTTCGCGACTCGGCACGCTCAGGCTGCTTCCTGAGTGGTGGAAAGGATAATCAGCAGTGATTGTGCGTGTTCGGCGGCATCCAGGCCCAGACCGGTGAGGTAGCCTCCATCGACGTGAGTCGTCAGGCCTTTTTCATGGAGTCGTCTGGCTGCGGCGACGGCGGCAGGAGCAGCCACATGGTGGACTTTCAGGCCCTCCTGGGTATTGCTCAGATTGAACAGTGACAGGATTTCCAGTTCGGCGACCAATTCAGGGGTAAACGACATAGGGACTCCAGACTTTTTGTAATGGATGACGCGGCGAACGAATCGCAGCCGTGACAGCCTCGTAGATCAAGCGGCAGCGAGGCACCTGGAGTGTAGTTAGCGTCTGAGGGTTTTGCAGGAAGTATCTGGGCGATTGTCAGATGATTCGAGGGCGTTGACGTCGCTGGGGGAGAGGGCTCCAGATTGGCGCCGAAATCCGTGGGCGCGAAGTCGTTCGCGAAAAGTTGATCGGGCTACAGCACTGTATTGACTGTACGGACCTCTCGCGAAGGAATTCGCTGCTTCAGGGAATATTGCAGTGAACGGACCGGTGAGGATTACTCGCCGTCTTCGAGCTTCACGCCCGGTGGCATTTCCGGCAAGGCGCGCAGGGCCTTTTCGTACCACTCGGTGTTGAATGGGCGGTCGTCCTGAAGGATGCCGTCAATCTCAACGGCCAGCACGTGCGCCATCATTTCCAGAATGTCGTCACGTTCATAACCGACCAAGGTCAGTTTGTTGAACGTGGCCTTGGCGGCCGGTGGGTTGTCGCTTTCGATCTGGTTTTCGATGGCCTGGATCAGGGTCGATTCAGCGAACTCTTCTTCGTCATTGTCGATGTGGTCGCTCATGGCGGACTCCTCAGGAAAGACCGGCAGTTTAACTGCTATCGGTCGTCAGGTGGTCGTCCGGACGCCTCACGTATGGCGACGCCTGCGCTCAACGCGCTCCTGCAGCCAAATGCGAGCAGCGCTCCATGAGTGGATCAGGGCTATCGATTGGCGAGCAGCTGCTTGCCACGGCCTACTGCGGCCTTGACCTGCGCCGGTGCTGTCCCACCGATGTGATCACGGGCGTTGACCGAACCTTCCAGGGTCAGCACCGCGAAGACGTCCTGCTCGATCTGATCGCTGAACTGGCGCAGCTCTTCAAGCGTCATTTCCGCCAGGTCCTTGCCGTTCTGCACACCATATTTCACTGCATGACCGACGATCTCGTGGCAGTCACGGAACGGCAGGCCGCGGCGTACCAGATAGTCAGCAAGGTCAGTGGCCGTGGAGAACCCGCGCAAGGCAGCTTCGCGCATGATGGCGTGCTTGGGTTTGATCGCCGGAATCATGTCGGCGAAAGCCCGCAGCGAATCGCGCAGAGTGTCGGCGGCGTCGAACAGCGGTTCCTTGTCTTCCTGATTGTCCTTGTTGTAGGCCAGCGGCTGGCCCTTCATCAAGGTCAGCAGACCCATCAGTGCGCCAAACACGCGGCCACTCTTGCCGCGCACCAGCTCCGGCACGTCCGGATTCTTCTTTTGCGGCATGATCGAACTGCCGGTGCAGAAACGGTCCGGCAAGTCGATGAACTGAAATTGCGCGCTGGTCCACAGCACCAGCTCTTCGGAGAAACGCGAAAGGTGCATCATCGCAACGCTGGCGGCCGAGCAGAATTCAATGGCGAAGTCGCGATCGGACACGCTGTCCAACGAGTTGCCGCCCACGGCTTCGAAGCCCAGCAACTGGCAGGTCAGTTCGCGGTCGATAGGGTAGGTGGTGCCAGCCAGCGCGGCGCTGCCCAGGGGCATGCGGTTGGTGCGTTTGCGGCAATCGACCAGACGCTCGTGATCGCGGCTGAGCATTTCGAACCAGGCCAGCATGTGATGCCCGAAGGTCACCGGCTGTGCGGTCTGCAGATGGGTAAAGCCCGGCATGATGGTGTCGGCCTCACGCTCGGCCAGGCCCAGCAGGCCTTCTTGCAGGCGCGTGATCTCAGCCAGAATCAGGTCGATCTCATCACGCAACCACAGGCGGATGTCGGTCGCGACCTGATCATTGCGGCTGCGACCGGTGTGCAGCTTCTTGCCGGTGATACCGATGCGGTCGGTCAGGCGTGCTTCGATGTTCATGTGCACATCTTCCAGGTCCACACGCCATTCGAACATACCCGCCTCGATTTCGCCCTCAAGGGTCTTCAGGCCGTCGATGATGGTGTCGCGTTCGGCATCGGTCAGCACGCCGACTTTGGCCAGCATCGTGGCGTGGGCAACCGAGCCCATGATGTCGTGGCGATAAAGGCGCTGATCGAAAGTGACGGAGGCGGTGAAGCGTGCGACGAAGGCGTCGACGGGTTCACTGAAGCGGCCGCCCCAGGACTGATTGGTCTTGTCGGTGCTCATGATTGGCTCGCTGCTCTGCTGATGACTGTACTGATGACGGTTGTGTTAATAGGTGATGTCGCCGGTTTTAAAAGGCGCGGGCGATGATAACAGCATTGCCGGGGTTTTATTCTCGACGGCTTGCCCACAAGGGTGTGAGCGCAGAGACTGCTGTCATGCACAACGAACGCAGTAAGCCGGGCCGCAGCCCTGCACCCGGTAAAGAGTTCTTCCTCCCGGCACTGTGCCTGCCGCAGGCGCTGCTGGTTCTGGTCGTGCTCGCCGAACTGTTGGTGCTCGTGCTGGTATTGGTCGAGCCGATGCATCCGGGGTTTGACTGGGTACGGCTGGCATTGATCTCGTTGTTCGTGCAGTGGATCGTGTTGCTCTCGGCGGCGCTGTTGTGCGGATTGCGGCCTTGGCTGGCCCGACTGCAAGCGGGTGTCGCGGGCGCTTTGTGCTGTTTTCTGGTGGTGGCGGTGACCTTGCTGTGTACGGCGGTGACCGAATACTGCCAGCTAGCAGACGTGGCAACGGTCGACAGTGATATCGAGCGTTACGTTCGCTATTCCTTGATTGCGCTCATCATGTCGGCACTGATGTTGCGTTACTTTTACCTGCAGAGTCAGTGGCGCAAGCAACAGCAGGCGGAGCTGCGCGCCAGGATCGAGTCGCTGCAGGCACGGATCCGCCCGCACTTTCTATTCAATACGCTCAACAGCATTGCCAGCCTGGTCAGCAGCGATCCGGTCAGGGCCGAACAAGCCGTGCTGGATCTTTCCGACCTGTTTCGCGCCAGTCTGGGCAAGCCCGGCAGCCTGATTACGTGGGGTGAAGAGCTGGAGTTGGCTAAACGTTATTTATCGATTGAGCAATATCGACTTGGCGAGCGTCTACAGTTGGACTGGGACGTCAGCGCAATTCCCGACGACTTGCCGATTCCCCAGCTAACCTTGCAGCCATTACTTGAGAACGCGTTGATCTATGGCATCGCGCCCCGTATCGAAGGCGGTGTGGTCAGGGTCGAGGCAGACTATGAACGGGGAGTATTCATATTGCGCGTCAGTAACCCCTATGACGAAGCTGTCCATCGGCAGACTTCAAGCGGCACTCAGCAGGCCCTGGCAAATATCGGCGCCCGAATCACGGCACTTTTTGGCCCTCTCGCGAGTCTGAGCGTGGAGCGCCGTGACGGTCGTCACTTCACCTGTCTACGCTATCCTTGTGCGAGACTCACGCAGGAAGCCAGAGCAATATGAATGTCCTGATCGTTGATGACGAACCCCTAGCCCGCGAACGCCTGGGCCGCATGGTCGGTGATCTCGAGGGTTATCGGGTTCTTGAACCCAGCGCCACCAATGGCGAAGAAGCCCTGACGCTGATCGATAGTCTGAAACCCGACGTGGTTTTACTCGATATCCGCATGCCGGGCCTAGATGGGCTGCAGGTCGCGGCCAAATTATGTGAGCGCGACACACCGCCCGCCGTGGTTTTCTGCACGGCCCATGATGAATTTGCTCTTGAGGCTTTCCAGGTCAGTGCCGTGGGTTATCTGGTCAAACCGGTGCGTCCGGAAAATCTGCTGGAAGCGCTGCGTAAGGCCGAGCGACCGAATCGCGTGCAACTGGCAGCGATGACACGGCCTGCCGCCGAAAGCGGCAACGGTCCGCGCAGTCACATCAGTGCCCGCACCCGCAAGGGCATAGAGCTGATCCCGCTGAATCACGTGATCTACTTCATTGCCGACCATAAATACGTGACCCTGTGTCACGAGGGTGGCGAAGTCCTACTTGATGAGCCGCTCAAGGCGCTGGAAGATGAGTTCGGTGACCGGTTTGTGCGCATCCACCGTAATGCGCTTGTTGCACGTGATCGCATCGAACGCCTGCAACGCACGCCACTGGGGCATTTTCAGCTGTTCCTAAAAGGCCTCAAAGGTGACGCCCTGATCGTTAGCCGCAGGCATGTGGCTGGCGTGCGCAAAATGATGCAGCAGTTGTAAGCTGTGCAACGGCGATGTTTCGAAAGTACGTGCAAGTGTTGAGTAGTAGCGGAAATCGGCCCTGTCTTCTCTTTTTCTGGGGGCCACTAGCATCCCAAGAACGACATGCCGTCACAGGGCATCCGTGTATCGATTGAGTTAATCATGCGAGCGGATTGACGACAGTCATTCGGTGCTCTCGGACCGAGCTGTTATTATCCGCCGCATTTACTCAGTACGGATTGATCCATGTCCACACGCGAAATCCGCATCGCCACCCGCAAAAGTGCGCTGGCCCTCTGGCAGGCCGAATACGTCAAGGCCCGTCTGCAGGAAGCTCATCCGGGCCTGATCGTTACCCTGGTTCCGATGGTTAGCCGCGGCGACAAGCTGCTGGACTCTCCGTTATCCAAAATCGGTGGTAAAGGCCTCTTCGTCAAAGAACTGGAAACCGCGCTGCTGGAGAATGAAGCGGATATTGCCGTGCACTCCATGAAAGATGTGCCCATGGACTTCCCGCAAGGCCTGGGCCTGTTCTGTATCTGTGAGCGTGAAGATCCGCGCGATGCCTTTGTCTCCACTACTTTTTCCAGCCTTGATGAACTGCCCTCAGGCAGCGTCGTCGGCACTTCCAGCCTGCGCCGTCAGGCTCAATTGCTGGCTCGCCGTCCCGATTTGAAAATCCATTTCCTGCGCGGCAATGTCAACACGCGTCTGGCCAAGCTCGATGCCGGTGAATACGACGCCATCATCCTCGCCGCAGCCGGTCTCATTCGACTCGGATTCGAAGACCGCATCACCTCCCCGATCAGCATCGAGCACAGCTTGCCCGCTGGCGGGCAAGGCGCCGTGGGCATCGAATGCCGCAGTGTCGATACCGAACTGCACGCCTTGTTGACGCCCCTGCATCATGCTGAAACCGCCGTGCGCGTTACTGCCGAGCGCGCTTTGAACAAGCATCTCAATGGCGGCTGCCAAGTGCCCATCGCCTGTTATGCGGTGCTGGAAAACGACCAGTTATGGTTACGGGGTCTGGTGGGCGATCCTACCGGAAGCCTTTTGCTGCACGCCGAAGCGCGAGCCCCCCACGCCGATGCGCAAACCCTGGGAGTGCAAGTGGCCGAAGCCCTGCTGGCGCAGGGGGCGGCGAAAATCCTCAAGGCTGTCTACGGCCAGGCGGACGAAGAGTGAAAGGCTGGCGCTTGCTGCTGACGCGTCCGGTCGAGGAGTCGCAGGCATTGGCTGGCGTGCTGGCAGAGCAGGGCGTGTTCAGCTCGAGCCTGCCGCTGTTGGAGATCGAGCCATTACCGGTCTCGGAACAGAACCGCGCACTCATCTATAACCTCGCCGCCTACTGCGCGGTTATCGTCGTCAGCAAGCCTGCTGCCAGGCTCGGCCTCGAAATGGTTGACGAGGTTTGGCCGCAAACGCCAGTGCAGACCTGGTTCACTGTGGGTGCGGCCACTGCGCAAATCCTGGATGACTACGGTTTGCGCGTATTCTTCCCGGCCCAGGGCGATGACAGTGAAGCGTTGCTCGGCTTGCCGCAACTTCAGGAAGCCATTTGCGGCTACGACCCCAAAGTGCTGATCATGCGTGGTAAAGACGGTCGCGGACTGTTGGCCGAGCGCCTGCGTGAACAGGGTGCTACTGTCGATTATCTTGAGCTGTACCGGCGCAAGCTCCCGCAGTACCCGGCTTTCACGCTGGCACGGCAAGTTGCAGCGGAACGCTTGAACGGGCTGGTGGTCAGCAGTGGACAGGGTTTTCAACATCTGCATGATCTGGCAGGTGATGCCTGGCCGGAACTTGCGCAGATGCCTTTATTCGTACCAAGCCTCCGAGTCGCCGAGCTGGCGCGTGAGGCCGGGGCTCTAACCGTAGTGGACTGCCGTGGCGCGAGCGCTTCGGCCTTGCTGGCAGCGTTGCGAGAACAACCCGAACCTGCCCCTCAGGCGTAATGATCGACGATTCGGATTACGCGATTACGCCCAAATGCAAAGGATGGATACGTGAGCGAAACAGTCTTGCCAAAAGATGACGCTGAACCGCTACTGGCCCAACCCGAGCCACGACCGGATCCAGTGCGAAAAGAACCTTCCCATCGTCGTTCCAGCAGCGGTCTGGCTATTCTGGCGTTGCTGCTGGGCGCGGCAGGTGTAGCTGTCGGTGGCTGGAGCGTTTGGCAACTGCGCGCCGTCCAGGCCGGTCATCAGCAGCAGTCCAGCCAGTTGCAGGATATCGGCGCGCAAACCCAGGCCCTCAAACAGAGCGAGCAGCAACTGTCTGCACGCCTGGCCCAGTTGCCGCCCGCCGAAGAACTGGAAGATCGTCGCCGACTGGTGACTCAACTGCAAGGCGATCAGCAGCGCTTGAGTCAGCGTGTGGAAACGGTACTTGGCGCAAGCCGCAAAGACTGGCGTCTGGCTGAGGCGGAACACTTGCTGCGTCTGGCCAGTTTGAGGTTGTCTGCACTTCAGGACATCAACAGTGCTAAGGCGCTGGTGCAGGGCGCCGACGAGATTCTGCGCGAGCAGGATGATCCGGCAGCGTTCGGCGCTCGTGAACAACTGGCCAAAAGTCTGGCCGCGCTGGGTAGCGTCGATCAGCCTGACCGTACGGGGCTGTTCCTGCAATTGGCCGCTCTGCGTGATCAAGTTACCCAACTGAATGCACTGGCACCTGAATACAAGGATCAAGGCGAGTCTCTGCTTGGGTTAACCGACGGCAAAGAAGACAGTTACTGGGCCAAGTGGTGGGAAAAAATATCCCGTTACATTCGCATCGATTTCCACGCGGACAAGAACATCCGTCCGTTGCTGGCCGGGCAGAGTCTGACCCAAGTCCGTCTGGCGCTGAGTCTGGCGCTGGAGCAGGCGCAGTGGGCGGCGCTTAATGGTCAGGCGCAGGTTTACACCCAGGCCGTGACTGAGGCACGCAGCGTCTTGAACGCTAACTTCAATCAGGACAACTCGCAAAGCAAGATGCTGGGCGAGCGCCTGGATGAGCTGGCCAAAAAGCCGGTCTCCGTAATCACGCCTGATCTGACGCAAAGTCTCGGTGCTGTGCAGGCGTATCTGCAACAACGCCACACCCCCGTGGACGGTGCACTTGAGCAGCCTGCTGAAGGGACGCCGCCGGGGAGCAAGACATGAAGCGCGGCTACGTGATCGTGTTTGTACTGATCATCCTCGCAGCACTGGCAGGTTTGGCGATCTCTCGTCACACAGGCTATGTGCTGATTGCGTATGACACCTTCCGCTATGAGTCGAGCCTCTGGGCAGCGCTGGCGTTGTTGGTGGCGATTGCGCTGGTGGTCTGGCTGGTACGTGGCGTGATCAGGCTCTTGACCGCTTCGAGCGGCGTGGTCAACCCTTGGTCGCGACGCAACCGCAGTCGCCGGGTGCAGGTGGCTATCGAGAAGGGGCAGATGGACTTGGCAGAAGGTCGCTGGGCCAGCGCTCAACGCCACTTGCAGCGGGCCGCCGAGGCTGAGCCTCAACCGTTGTTGTATTACCTTGGCGCAGCACGTGCGGCCAGCGAGCAAGGGCATTACGAGGACAGTGACACCCTGCTCGAACGCGCCCTGGAGCGTCAGCCGCAGGCCGAACTTGCGATTGCCCTGAATCACGCGCAACTGCAACTTGACCGGGGCGACAGTAATGGCGCGCTCAATACGTTGCAGGCCATGCAGGAGCGACATCCGCATAACCCTCAGGTATTGCGTCAGTTGCAGCGGCTTTATCGCCAGCGTGGTGATTGGCCTGAACTGGTTCGTCTGATGCCGGAGTTGCGCAAGGATAACGTTCTGCCGGCGCAGGAACTCGCGGAGCTGGAAAAACGTGCGTGGAGCGAGAACCTCTCGCTGGCCGCTTACCGAGGGGCGGAAAACGAATCCGGTCCTGCCGGTTTGCCAGCATTGGAACTGGCTTGGCAGCAACTCTCCTCCGCTCAGCGCCAGGAGCCGGCGCTGATTTTGGCCTATGCCGAGCAACTGCGTCGCCATGGCGCGGATGTGCAAGCCGAAGAAGTGCTGCGCAGTGCCATGAAACGTGACTACAACAGTCATCTGGCGCGGCTCTACGGTCTGGTACGCGGAAGTGATCCCGCCAAGCAATTGCAGACGGCAGAGGGTTGGCTGAAGCAGCATCCGGAAGACCCTGGCTTGCTATTGACCCTGGGCCGGCTATGCCTGCAAAGCAGCTTATGGGGTAAGGCGCGTGACTATCTGGAGGGCAGTCTGCGGCTGGAGCGCAATCCCGAAGCCTGTGCCGAGCTTGCACGTCTGCTGGGTAGACTGGGTGAGACTGATCGCAGCAACCAATTGTTTCAGGAGGGGCTGGGCCTATTGGATGAGCGTTTATTAGCGCGTCCATTGCCTGCGTTGGTTCGCGCGTAAGCCTTCTGCCCCTGCTCTGCAAAAGGCCCTGAATAAGGGCTTTTTTGCGCCTGCTTCGCAAAGCTGTGTAGGAGGTTTCCGAAAGCTCATTGGGTTTCTATCTCAATCCCCTGATGAAGGGTATATCTTCCTATTCCTTCGGTCGGGAAATCCTTGTTCAGACTAAGAAATATCCTCCCCCGGTTGCCTTGAAAGCGAGTCGCGCTTTCCTCTACCGTAACCGCCTTCGTCTTTTGTTTCGGATTTTCCATGCATCTGGCTCGCACACGGTCCTTGTTCTTCCTGGCGTTTTTCGCCTGTGCGTTGATTGTGGGCGCGGCTGTCTGTCTGGAGCGCGTGGTGGGCTCATTTCCATGCCCGCTCTGCTTCGCACAACGGGTGCTGTTGCTCACCTGCTCCGGCGTCTGCCTGGTAGCTGCCCTGCATGCACCCGGCACGCTCGGCTGGCGCCTTTACTCGGGAGGCCTGTTGTTCGTTTCGTTATGCGGCGCGGCGCTGGCGGGGCGGCAGGTATGGCTGCAAGCCTCACCCCCGGACAATCCGGATGTCTGCCTGCTTAATTTGCAGTATCTGCTTGATACGCAGCCTTGGCTCAAGGTCCTGGCGATGATTTTTGCCGGAAGAGCGGGATGCTCTGAAATCACTTGGTCACTCTTCGGCATCAGTCTTCCAGAGTGGAGCCTGCTGGCCTTTTCAGGCGTCAGTCTCTTTGCGCTTTATTACCTTTTCATCGAGTTTTGTCGATTCAGATCAATGGATATAGGCTCGGCTGATTAAACACTTGTATGAACTTTATCTCCTGCGTACCTTGAAGGCCACGACGCGCGGGCATAATCTGGCTCGCACGCACCATCGCAATAATGCTGCTGTCGACGTTTTTTTCAGACCCGGTTTCATAAGCATGAAGCCGGATCGCCAAGCGACAGGCAGCAGGCCCCTGAAGGGAAGAGAGAGAACATCATGCTGGAAAGTTGTCAGAATGCTCAGGAACGCTGGGGTGGGGTTCATAAGTTGATTGATCGTTGGTTGCAGGAGCGTCACGAACTGGTCAAGGCTTACGATGTGCTCGGCGCCGAGCCTCAAGCGTTGTCTGGAACCACCCAGCAGCTGCAGGAACTCTGCGACCGTCTCGTTGATTATGTATCGGCAGGTCATTTCGAAGTCTATGAGCAACTGAATGGCGAAGCCAAAGCTTTCAACGATGAACGCGGGCTCGACCTTGCCAATACGCTTTATCCTCGTATCGACGTGATCACAGAGAAGCTGTTGGCTTTTAACGATCTGTGTGACGAAGGAAAATGCGTGGCGGAAAAATTCAAGGAGCTGGGAGGCTTGTTGCATGAGCGCTTCGATCTGGAAGACTGTTTGATTGAAGTGCTGCACAACTCGCATAAGCAACAGGATGCGGTCCAGGCCTGACTGGACTCGCGGTTAAAGAAGGGCGCCAACACAGCGCCCTTTTTAATGCTCCTGCGTTGCTGTTCCGCCACACGTGGCGTCGGCAATTCAGTCTGCGTGGGCCAAGAATCCGAAGAGCGGCACGGTCGCTGTACGTCGGAGGCTACGACGGCAGCGAACGCGATGTGTCAGTCGACCCAGCCATCTGGCCCGCCCAATTCGCCGGTACACCGGATCAGGCTGGCACTTATTGCGATACTGCCAGCAGCTCAATCTCAAACACCAGCGGCGTATACGGGTCGATCAAATCCCCCGCGCCTTCTGCGCCATACGCTTGCGCCGAAGGAATCACCAGTCGCCACTTCGCACCCACCGACATGTCCGCCAGCGCAGTGGTCCAGCCAGCGATTACGCTATCCAGACGAAACCATTGCGGCTGCTGACTCTGATCGAAGATCGTCCCGTCGGGCAGGCGCCCCACGTATTTGACCTGAACCCGGCCATTGAGGTCGGGTTTCGGGCCAGTGCCAGGTGTCAGTTCGGTCATCAGGATGCCGTCGGCAAGCTGACGGACGCCCGGCTTGGCTTTTTCGCTATCCATGAAACGCCGCTCTTCCTTGAGCGCCGCTTCGGTCTGTGGCTCGGACTGGCCGGAATTTTCGGCTTGCGCAAGTGCTGCGTCGTGGTCGCTGAGAATCTGCTCCATACGCTCCTGCTTGATTGCCAGCGGCTTGCCTTGATACGACTGCTGCAAGCCTTCGATCAATGCCGGCAACTGCAGATCCGGTGCTTCCTGACGCAGGCGCTCACCCAGGCTCGCTCCCAGGCTGTACGCCAGATCATGGGCGTTATCGGACGGTGAGGCATCGGTCGCGTGGGCAAGAGGTACCAAGAGGAACAACGACATTAACAAGTAGCGCGACATGAATGCTCTCCGGCCTGGGAAGCGGCAATTATGCCAGCGCGGCCGGGGAATGTGATGACGATGTGCAGGGTTTTTGGCCGACCTGCAACAGAGCCCGATTTGCAGTGTCAAGATGCCCTAGCGGCAGTGCGGGCAGAGGTCTAGTATGAGCCGCATTCAAATCAGCCAGGAGGTAAGTCATGTCGGCCACGAACAAGCCAGTAAACACGCCGTTGCATTTGCTCCAACAGCTCTCGAGCAGCTTGCTCGAACACCTTGAAGATGCCTGCTCTCAGGCTTTGGCTGATGCCGAGAAACTGCTCGCCAAACTTGAGAAACAACGTGGCAAAGCGCAGGAAAAACTGCACAAGTCGCGTACCAAATTGCAGGACGCCGCCACTGCTGGCAAAGCCAAGGCACAGGGCAAGGCCAAAGATGCAGTGGCTGAGCTTGAATCGCTGCTCGACGCATTGAAAAATCGTCAAACCGAAACCCGCTCCTACATCCTCAACCTCAAGCGTGATGCCCAGGAAAGCCTGCAACTGGCGCAGGGGATTGGCCGGGTGAAGGAGGCTGTCGGCAAGGCGCTGAGTGATCGTGCCGCCAACGCTCCTGCCAAGGTATCGGCGAAATCCTCCGCGAAGGCCACAGCCAAAAGCGCCAAGGCCGCCGCGAATGAATCGACCAAATCCGCTAAAGCCAAATCTGTTGATAAGACAGCTGCTGCCCAACCTGCTACAAAAGCACTGGTGAAAGCAGTGGCCAAGCCAGCACTTAAGCCCGCGGCCAAAACTGCAGCCACTAAACCCGCTGCCGCCAAAGCGCCAGTTGCTGCGAAACCGGCCGCCAAGGCAGTCGCCAAGCCTGCTGCAAAAGCACCCGCCGCTGCCAAGGCTCCGGCTAAAACCGTAGCAGCTAAATCTGCGGCCAAAACCGCCGTTGCCGCCAAGCCTGCCGCTAAACCGGCTACCAAGTCTGCCGCAAAAGCGCCAGCCACCAGCGCTACTGCGAAGCCCGCTACTGCTGCCAAAACCTCCGCAGCCAAAGCCGCGGCCAGCAAACCTGCTGCGAGCAAGCCTGCGGCCAAACCAGCCACCGTCAAATCCGCTGCGAAACCTGCTGCCAAGCCTGGGACCTCTGCCCCGGTTGCCTCTACGGAGACCACCGCGTCCGCGACGCCGACCGCGGCGGCAGCCACGCCAGCGAGCGGATCAGCATCGAACAGCGCTTCCTAAGCCAGGTCTTTCCCGACGCGCCTCAGGATATCCAGCGCGTCGGGCGCCTCGTTTGCCGCTTCACCCGCCAATGCGTCCAGCCAGACCCCCGCTTCCTGGGGGTCTTGTTCCGGCCATCCCTGAACCAGTCGTTGCAGCCTCACCAGCAGCTCGCGCTCGGCATCCAGCTCCAGCCCTTTCAATCGCTCACGCAGCGCACTGAGTTCCTCGTCAGTCGCAGCGGCGGACTTCCATTGCGTGCGTACTGTCCGCAACGGACCAACGACCCTGTCGTGCCAGGGGGTGGCCAATTGTCTGATTTCGTCCGCTCGCCTGATATCGAAAGCAATGCTGCGCTGGTCTAGCCAAACGCCACACAATAGGGCGCAGACGTTGCCACCTCTGTCTTGCAGCTTCAAGCAGGCTTGCTCGACGCCCGGTCGCGCGTAAAAATCCAGGGTAAAACTCCAAAGGTCGGAAGGCATAGTCAGCTACCTGTTTTGGACGAAGCTGGTAGACTCCGCCGCCATTATGATCAGACTTCAAAGCCTTACCTTACAGCGTGGTCCGCAACGTCTGCTAGAAGACGCCGAGCTGACCCTGCACGCCGGCCAGAAAGCCGGCCTGATCGGCGCCAATGGCGCCGGTAAATCCAGCCTGTTCGCTTTGCTGCGGGGTGAACTATCCCCTGACAACGGCGACTGCTTTCTGCCTGCCGATTGGCGCATCGCCCACATGCGTCAGGAGGTCGATACCCTCGAGCGTCTGGCAGTGGACTACGTCCTCGATGGGGACCTGCGTCTGCGTCAGGTACAGCAGGATCTGGCCGCCGCCGAAGCTGCCCAGGACGGCGCGGCTCAAGCGCGGCTGCACTCGGAGCTGGACAGCGCAGATGGTTATACCGCCGATGCGCGTGCGCGCAAGCTGCTGGCGGGGCTGGGCTTCACTAACGAGCAGATGGAACGGCAGGTCGCAAGTTTCTCCGGTGGCTGGCGAATGCGCCTGAACCTTGCGCAGGCATTAATGTGTCCGTCAGACCTGTTGCTCCTCGACGAGCCCACCAACCACCTGGATCTCGACGCCATTATCTGGCTCGAAGACTGGCTCAAGGGCTATCCGGGAACGCTGCTGCTCATCTCTCACGACCGGGATTTTCTTGACTCGGTGGTCGATCAAATCGCCCACGTCGAACAGAAAAAAATCACCTTGTATCGCGGCGGCTACAGCGCTTTCGAGCGTGCCCGCGCTGAGCGTCTGTCCCAGCAGCAGCAGGCCTACGAGAAGCAGCAGGCGCAACGTGCGCACATGGAAAAGTACATCGCTCGCTTCAAAGCCCAGGCCACTAAGGCTCGCCAGGCACAGAGCCGGATCAAGGCGCTGGAGCGGATGGAGGAACTGTCGGCCGCGCACGTCGATTCGCCGTTCGATTTCACCTTCCGCGAGTCCGACAAGATTTCCAGCCCGCTGCTGGACTTGTCGGATGCGCGTCTGGGCTATGGCGACAAGGCCGTGCTGCAGAAGGTCAAACTGCAACTGACGCCGGGCGCGCGTATTGGCTTGCTGGGGCCAAATGGCGCTGGTAAATCCACCCTGATCAAAAACCTTGCCGGCGAACTCGAACCGCTGAGCGGGCGACTGGTGCGTGGCGAGAACACAGTTGTCGGGTATTTCGCCCAGCACCAATTGGATTCCCTCGACGCCAAGGCCAGCCCACTGCTGCACTTGCAGCGCATTGCGCCGTCCGAGCGTGAGCAAACGCTGCGTGACTTCCTCGGTGGGTTCGATTTCCGCGGTGCGCGGCTGGAAGAGCCGGTGCTGAACTTCTCCGGTGGCGAGAAGGCGCGTCTGGCCTTGGCGCTGATCGCCTGGGACAAACCTAACCTGCTGCTGCTCGACGAACCGACCAACCACCTGGATCTGGAAATGCGCCTGGCCCTGACCATGGCATTGCAGGAATTCAGCGGTGCGGTGCTGGTTGTCTCTCATGATCGTCATTTGCTCAAGAGCACCACCGATAACTTCCTGTTGGTGGCGGACGGCGTGGTCGAGGAATTTGACGGCGATCTGGACGACTACACCCGCTGGCTGGCCGATTATCGTCAGCGCAATGCACCGGTCAGCAACACATCTGTCAACGCCGACAAGACCGACAAGAAAGCCCAGCGTCAGCAGGCAGCGGCCTTGCGCCAGCAGTTGGCGCCGCACAAGCGCGAAGCCGAGAAGCTGGAAACGGAGCTTGGCGCGCTGCACGAGAAACTGGCGAAAATCGAGGCAGCCTTGGGCGATAGCGCTATTTACGAAGCTGCCAATAAGGACAAACTGCGCGACCTGTTGGCCGATCAAGCCAAACTGAAGGTGCGTGAGTCAGAGTTGGAAGAGGCGTGGATGGAAGCGCTGGAGCTACTTGAGTCGATGCAGGCCGAGCTGGAAGCGCTGTCCTGATGGAGTCTTTGGCACTACCGGTACCGGCTTACTGGATCGAACCGATTGTGGTCGGTCTGCAGATTCTCTTGATTCTTATGATCGGGTACACCCTGCAACGGTTGGTCGGCCGCTTTTTGACCCGCCTGGGCGAGCGCTACCCCCTGCTGCCGCCTGAGTTGCTGGTGATGCTTCGCGGCGGCTTACGCTGGCTGATCATGGGCACCGCGTTGGTTGCGGTGCTCGGGCGGCTGGGTGTCTCAGCCGCCGTGTTGTGGGCAGCACTGTCAGGGTTCGTAGCGGTTGCGGCGGTGGCATTCTTCGCTATGTGGAGCGTGCTTTCCAACCTGCTGTGTGCAGTGTTGATCTTCACCATCGGACCTTTTCGGATCGGTGATGTGTGGAGCTGGTGGACACCACGGACAAACCCGGGATCAAAGGCCGCGTCACGGCCATCAACCTGATGTTCACGACACTGATCGAGCCTGCTGAGTTGGGCGGGACAATGGTGCAGGTGCCTAACAGCCAGTTCTTTCAGAAGTCGGTGCGGCGCTGGAGGGGGCACGATGGCTTGGCGATCATCTCGGGCGAGAAACGCGCGGGTGACGGTGCAGGGCTGAAATAGCCTCACAGTTGTCTTTGAAGTCGACGTAACAGTTGGAAATAGATGGCCTTTCGCCCCCGCAGACACTAGCTTAGAGGCCGCTCGAGTTCTGTCTGAGGTGCGTCATGTCGTTTGAAACGTGGTTGGCTTTCTTCGCCGCCTGCTGGGTCATCAGTCTGTCTCCGGGCGCTGGCGCCATTGCATCGATGTCCAGCGGTTTGCAATACGGGTTCTGGCGCGGGTATTGGAATGCGCTGGGCCTGCAATTGGGGCTTGTCGTCCAGATCGCGATCATCGCTGCCGGCCTGGGTGCTGTGCTGGCCACTTCGGCAGTGGCGTTCACGCTGATCAAATGGTTTGGCGTCGCCTACCTGGTGTATCTGGGCGTGAAACAGTGGCGGGCCTTGCCCGGCGATTTGTCCGAAAACCCCACCATACGCTCCGTCGGCAAACCGACAACGCTGGTCACACGGGGCTTTCTGGTCAATATCAGCAATCCCAAGGCACTGGTGTTCATGCTGGCGATCCTGCCGCAATTCATCGACACCCAACTGCCGCTGCTGCCTCAGTATCTGACTATCGGCGCGACGATGGTCTGCGTCGACCTGACTGTCATGGCGGGGTATACGGGATTGGCTTCGAAGGTGCTTCGGTTGCTCACGACGCCTAGACAACAACGGCGGATGAATCGCACGTTTGCCGGTTTGTTCGTCAGTGCAGCGGCGTTTTTGGCGACGCTGCACCGCGCTTGATTCCCATCCCAGCTCGAAGGAAAAACCTATGGGAGCGAATTCGTTTGCGAGAGCCCGTTAGATTCGACGCATGTGTGTCGACTGATACTGAGCTCTGCGAATGAATTCGCCCCCCCCTTGGTGTTCCTGCATCTACCGCCATCCTCAACGCAGGATCTTCGGCGCCTTGTCACGCGGCAAATTGTTGTGCGGCCCGGACTGTTGCTGTTGAGTACCCCACTTCACCCCGCAACTGCTCACGCAGTTGGCGCGCAACGTCCAATGCGATCGACTTCGACACTTGCTTGACCGTTAAAGTGTCTATGCGCGACGAACACGGCAAAGCCCTCAAGCCCGCATTACAGGTAAAGGCGCTGCAAGCTGGCTGGCTTAAAGCGGTGGAAGGCCTGCCCGATGGTTTGAAACCGGTGCGCGTGTTCTACGACAGCACCGGGAATACCGAGGGCGAGATAGCGTTGACCGGCGCCTTGCACGGGCTGAACACCGACGGTCATGGTCTGGACATCAGCCACGTCGAAGAAGGCTATGACATTGGCCGTCGACTGGGCAATACCGGGGTCAGCAGCCCGATGGTGCAGATCAATCTGGCGACCTTCGCCAGCTATCTGGAAGGCGGCGTCAGTGCAGTGGTGTACAACGGCGTCGACGACAGCGTAAGCGTGCAGATGGTGCGCCCTCCCAGCGAGGATGCCAAAACCAAGAACGCCAAGCTTCGTGGAGCAGACCCCTTTGCTTACGGTATGCCCTGATGAATCCAATATGCCTGGGCGACCCCACTAATAGCGGCGTATGAGCGGGTTGGCGGTGTTGCTTGAATGTCATCGTCTGGCATGCGGCTGCCGGGGATCCGCCGCGCATGCTCGGCAGGTCTGCGTAGAATACCTTCACTCTTCAAATTTCAGGAATACAACCCATGCGTGTATGGATTGATGCCGATGCTTGCCCCAAGCTGGCCAAGGAGCAAGTCGTCAAATTCGCCTTGAAACGTAAGTTTGAGGTCGTGCTGGTGGCCGGGCAGCCGCAAATCAAGCCTGCCTTCACCCTGGTTAAATTGATCGTGGTGCTCTCCGGGCCAGACGCGGCAGATGACTATCTGGTGGAGCATGCGGTGCCGGGCGAACTGGTGATTTGCAGCGATGTTCCGCTGGCTGACCGGCTGGTAAAGCAGGGCGTAACGGTCCTGGACCCACGCGGCAAGGAGTTCGACGAGCACAACATGGGTGAGCGACTGGCGGTGCGCAATTTGTTCACCGACCTGCGTGAGCAAGGGCAGGTTGGCGGTGGGCAGGGCGCTTATGGCGATAAAGAGAAACAGGCGTTTGCCAACAGCCTCGACCGCATTCTCACGCGACTGGCGCGGCTTTCGTAACCCGACTCGCCTGAATCCGCCCACTCACTCGGTTGACTCAGCGGGGTTTGCGGCAGGCGTTATATAGGATGGTTCACTCGTCCAGAGTGCCGGGCTCGGTCTTTTCCTTGAGGGTCTGGCGTGCCACACGCGCTGCTTTGATGCGCCGACGAATCCATAGCAGGCAGCCAATCACCACCAGCGCGGCGAGCACCCACAGCTCGTATTTCTTGACGTTGCCGAGCAAACCTTCAAGTACCGAGCCGAATTTGAAGGCCGCGGCGCCCAATGCCGCTGCCCAGACCGCTGCGCCGATACCGTTGAGTAACAGATAGCGCCCCGGCGGATAGCCGGACAAGCCAATGGCGACCGGCATGACCGTGCGTAAACCGTAGACGAAACGAAAGCTCAGCACCCAGATGTCGGGGTGTCGACGAATGTGTTCCAGCGCGCGATCGCCGAGCAATTGCCAGCGTGGTTTACGTGCCAGAAGCTTGCGGCCGTGCTTGCGCCCCATGAAATACCAGAGCTGATCGCCGGCGTAACTGCCAAAGAAGGCAACCACTACGACCAGATTGATGTCCATGTATCCACGAAACGCCAGAAATCCAGCGAGCACCAGGATGGTCTCACCTTCGAAAAAGGTTCCGAGGAAAAGGGCGAAGTAGCCAAATTCTTGTAAAAAATGCTGGAGCATCGTGTAGGTGCTGGCGAAATGAACGCGCAGCCTAACTCGCCCAAGACATTCAGGAAAGTGTGGAAATGTGTCACTGCGTTAAAGTTTCTTACAGTTGATGCAGATTTTGGCGTCCAAGCAGCACATTTGTGTCCTGCGGGGTATGGTGGACAGTACAGCTGTCATGCGGAAGTCATAACGCCGGCTTATAACTGTCACGTTTGCCCGCGCGCCCGGGCCCGCAGGTGTCCGGTGTGACCGGTCTGCGCTGCTGATCGTCCCTGCTGTTGTGACGGGACTGGCAGATCGCTCTCTTCGGCCGTTCTCGCGGCCCAAACTGTTACAGGGCATTGCCTTGCAGGATTATTCATGAGTACCGAAGGAACCACCGAAGCCGCAGTCGAACTAGAACCCCACGTCCTTTCTCAGGAAGTCACAGCCGTGGTCCAGCCGACCATTGAGGTCGTCCCGGCCGTCGAGCCGCATCAGCCGCCCACGCCTGCGATCGTCATCCCCAGCCTGGATGACAGTAGCCTCTATATCCATCGCGAGCTGTCGCAGTTGCAGTTCAACATTCGCGTACTCGAGCAGGCGCTGGACGAGTCCTATCCCTTGCTTGAGCGACTTAAGTTCCTGCTGATCTTTTCCAGCAATCTGGACGAATTCTTTGAGATCCGCGTGGCGGGCCTTAAAAAGCAAATCACTTTCGCGCGCGAACAAGCGGGTGCTGACGGTCTGCAGCCGCATCAGGCGTTGGCGCGCATCAGCGAACTGGTTCACGGCCATGTCGATCGTCAGTACGCGATCCTCAATGACATCCTGCTGCCCGAGCTTGAAAAACATCAGGTGCGCTTCATTCGTCGTCGCAACTGGAACACCAAGCTGAAAACCTGGGTACGTCGATATTTCCGCGACGAGATCGCCCCGATCATCACTCCGATTGGCCTGGACCCGACGCACCCGTTCCCGCTGCTGGTCAACAAGTCGCTGAACTTCATCGTGGAACTGGAGGGCGTCGACGCTTTTGGGCGCGACTCAGGCCTCGCGATTATTCCAGCCCCGCGTCTTTTGCCGCGCATCATCAAGGTGCCGGAGGAAGTTGGCGGTTCTGGCGACAACTATGTGTTCCTGTCGTCGATGATTCATGCTCACGCCGATGATCTTTTCCAGGGCATGAAGGTAAAGGGCTGCTATCAGTTCCGCCTGACCCGCAACGCTGATCTGGCGCTGGACTCCGAAGACGTCGAAGACCTGGCCCGTGCGCTGCGTGGCGAGCTGTTTTCCCGGCGTTATGGCGACGCGGTGCGTCTGGAAGTGGCAGACACCTGCCCCAAGCACCTGTCGGACTACCTGCTCAAGCAGTTCAACCTGAGCGAGACCGAGCTGTATCAGGTCAACGGCCCGGTGAATCTCACGCGTCTGTTCAGCATCACCAGCCTGGACAGTCACCCGGAATTGCAATATCTGCCATTTACGCCGGCCATTCCCAAGCTTTTGCAAAACAGCGAGAACATCTTCAACGTCATCAGCAGGCAGGACATTCTGCTGCTGCACCCCTTCGAGTCCTTCACGCCCGTGGTGGACTTGCTGCGTCAGGCGGCCAAAGACCCCCACGTTCTGGCAGTGCGTCAAACGCTGTATCGCAGCGGCGCCAATTCGGAAATCGTCGATGCGCTGGTAGATGCTGCGCGTAATGGCAAGGAAGTGACGGCGGTCATCGAGTTGCGTGCGCGGTTCGATGAGGAGTCCAACCTGCAACTGGCCAGCCGCCTGCAAGCGGCCGGTGCAGTGGTGATCTATGGCGTGGTCGGTTTCAAGACCCATGCCAAGATGATGCTGATCCTGCGTCGTGAGGCGGGCGAAATCGTGCGTTACGCGCATTTGGGTACTGGCAACTACCACGCTGGTAACGCTCGCCTGTATACCGACTACAGCCTGCTGACCTCCGATGACGCCTTGTGCGAAGACGTCGGCAAAATGTTCAGCCAATTGATCGGCATGGGCAAGACGCTGCGTATGAAGAAGCTGTTGCACGCGCCGTTCACCCTGAAAAAGGGCATGCTGGACATGATTGCCCGCGAAACCCAGTTCGCGACGGATGGCAAGCCTGCGCACATCATCGCCAAATTCAACTCGCTGACCGATCCGAAAATCATCCGCGCGTTGTACAAGGCCAGTCAGATGGGCGTGAAGATCGATCTGGTGGTGCGCGGCATGTGCTGCCTGCGACCAGGCGTACCGGGCGTTTCGCATAACATTCAGGTACGCTCGATCATCGGCCGCTTCCTGGAGCACACTCGCGTGTTCTACTTCCTCAACGGCGGCGAGGAGCAGATGTTCCTGTCCAGCGCCGACTGGATGGAGCGCAATCTCGACAAGCGTGTCGAGACCTGCTTCCCGGTGGAGGGCAAGAAGCTGATTCTACGGGTCAAGAAGGAGTTGGAGGGGTATCTGGCCGATAACACCCACGCCTGGCTGCTGCAGCCGGACGGCCGCTATCTGCGAAGTACACCGACCGGCAACCAGAACGCCCGCAATGTGCAGGCGATGCTTCTGGAGAAACTGAGCAACCCGGTGCTCAGCGTACCCTGAGGACGATCCCGACCCGGGTCAGCCAGTCGGCTTCGATACCGAAGTCGGCCTGGGTCAGCTGATTGTTTTCCAGCCAGCCATTCGGGAACACGATATCCAGATGGTTGCCGTTGGCGGTCAACACAGGTTGCGGCATCTCTTGAGTGCCGCGAATGTGATGGAACAGGATCGCAAAGCGCAGCAACACGCACAGACGAATCAGTTTCACGCCTTCATCGCCGAAGTCCGCGAACTTGTCCTTGGGGATATTGCGACGATGGCCGCGAACCAGAAGTGCAAGCATCTGCTGGTCTGCTCGGGAAAACCCGGCGAGATCCGAATGCTCGATCAGGTACGCGCCGTGCTTGTGATAGTGGTAGTGGGCGATGTCCAGACCCACCTCGTGCACCTTGGCCGCCCAACTGAGCAGTTCGCGGTACAGATCGTCTTCCAGCTCCCACGCCTTGGCCACTTGCTCAAGAGCTGACAGCGCTTTGCACTCCACACGTGCGGCCTGTTCCAGATCGACGTGATAGCGCTCCATCAGCGAGCTGAGGGTGCGTTCACGTACGTCCTCGTGATGATGGCGACCCAGCAGGTCGTAAAGTACGCCTTCGCGCAGCGCGCCTTCGCAATGATCCATACGTTGCAGGTCGAGTGCATCGAAGATCGCTTCAAGAATCGCCAGCCCGGCCGGAAAGATTGCTCGTCGGTCCGGTTTGAGGCCTTCGAAATCGATCTTGTCCACTTCGCCCAGCTTCATCAGCTTGCGTTTGAGCCACGCCAGACCTTCGGCGTTGACCTCGCCACTGCCATGTCCGCCAGCCTTGAGTGCCAGGCCGATGGCGCGGATGGTGCCGGACGAGCCAATGGCCTCATCCCAGCTCAGGCGATGCAGAGCATGTTCGATGCTCATGATCTCCAGTCGAGCCGCTGTGTACGCCTGGGCATAACGTGCCGGGGTGATCTTGCCGTCTTTGAAATAACGCTGGGTGAAGCTCACGCAGCCCATTTGCAGGCTTTCACGCAGCAAGGGCTCGAAGCGCTGACCAATGATGAACTCGGTACTGCCGCCGCCGATGTCCGCCACCAGGCGCTTGCCCGGTGTGTCGGCCAGGGTGTGGGAAACGCCGAGGTAGATCAGCCGCGCTTCTTCACGACCGGAGATGACTTCGACCGGGTGACCGAGAATTTCTTCGGCACGGTGAATGAATTCGTTGCGGTTACGCGCCTCGCGCAGGGCGTTGGTGCCGACGATCCTCACGGAGCCCGTGGGCATACCGTTGATCAGTTGGGCAAAACGCTTGAGGCAATCGAGCCCGCGCTGCATGGATTCTTCGTTGAGTTTGCGCTCATCGTCGATTCCGGCGGCCAATTGCACTTTCTCACCGAGCCGCTCAAGGATGCGGATTTCACCCTGATTCGCCTTGGCGACAACCATATGAAAGCTGTTGGAGCCCAAGTCGATCGCGGCGATCAGCGAGAGGTTTTTGGCTTTGGATTGCGGCATGGTCAAAAGTCCCGGTCGTTAACTCCGACATCGTGCCACGAACCATCACTGCCGCCAAACGGCACACAGATAAACATCAAATGCTGAGCCGACGTCTGGGCCGATACGGCGCACTCCTGCAGACAACTTCGTAACCCTGTGAGGGTGCTCATGAAGGCCGACTTTCAGGCCCCGATGCGCAGCCCGGATCAGGCCTGCTCAACCGAGCCAATGAAATTCGCCAACTCCGGCGTTTTCGGGTTGGCCATCAATTCCCGTGGATCGCCTACCTCATGCACCTTGCCCTGATGCATGAACACCAGTTTGTCCCCTACTTCACGGGCGAAGCGCATTTCGTGGGTCACCATGATCAGGGTCATTCCATCTTTGGCCAACTGGCGCACCACGCCGAGCACTTCATTGACCAGTTCCGGGTCCAGCGCCGAGGTGATTTCGTCGCACAGCAGCACCTTAGGCGACATCGCCAGCGCTCGAGCAATGGCCACACGCTGCTGCTGTCCACCCGACAGACGATCAGGAAATGCGTCGAACTTCTCCCCAAGCCCTACGCGTTCGAGCATCTCCTTGGCCAGCTTGCTCGCCTCAATTTTGGAGACTTTCTTTACCACCTGTGGCGCGAGCATGACGTTTTCGCCGACCGTCAGGTGTGGGAAAAGATTGAACTGCTGGAACACCATGCCGACTTTCTGCCGCAGGCTGCGCAGATCGACGCGTGCTGCATCAAGATACTCACCATCGACTTCGATCACCCCGTCATTGATCGACTCCAGGCCGTTGAGCGTACGCAACAGTGTGCTTTTGCCCGAGCCGCTGCGGCCGATGATCGCCACGACCTGGCCTTCCTCGACGCTCAAGTCGATGCCTTTAAGCACATGGTGGTCACCGTAATACTTGTGCAGGGCGGAAATTCTAAGCAGAGGCATGAAGTCTCCTTTCCAGATAGCGCGCGCTGAGCGACAACGGATAGCAAAGCAGGAAGTAGCCCAAGGCAACGAAGCCGTAGACCATGAAAGGCTGAAACGTAGCGTTGGCAATCATTCCACCGGTCTTGGTCAGTTCGGTGAAGCCGATGATCGAGGTCACGGCCGTGCCTTTGACCACTTGCACCGAAAAGCCGACGGTCGGCGCCACCCCGATGCGCAGGGCCTGCGGCAGGATCACGTAACGCAATTGCTCGAATGGAGTAAGCGCCAGACTTGCCGAAGCTTCCCACTGGCCGTTGGAAATCGACTCAACGCAACCGCGCCATATTTCGGCCAGATACGCGCTGGTAAATAGCGTCAGGGCCAACGCCGCTGCAACCCAGGGCGAGATATCCACACCCATCAATGCCACGCCGAAGAACACCAGAAATAGTTGCATCAGCAGCGGTGTGCCTTGGAAAAGCTCAATGTAGCAGCGAGCGAGCCTGCGCACGGCTGCGGTTTCAGAGATGCGCATCGTCATGACCAACAGCCCGATCACGCCGCCGCCAAGGAATGCCACCAGCGACAGGGCCAGCGTCCATTGCAGGCCGGTGAGCAGGTTGCGCACGATGTCCCACAGGGTGAAATCCATCAGCTGTTCCTCGCAATGTAGCGACGACCGACCCAGGCCAGCAATTGGCGAATCATCAGGGCCATGAACAGGTAGATCAGCGTGGTAATGATGTACGTCTCGAAGGCGCGGAAGTTGCGCGACTGAATGAAGTTCGCCGCAAAACTCAGCTCCTCGGTGGCAATCTGCGAACAGACCGCCGAGCCGAGCATGACGATGATGATCTGGCTGCTCAGCGCAGGCCACACCTTACCCAGCGCTGGCACCAGCACCACATGACGGAAGGTCTCGAAGCGCGTCATCGCCAGCGCCGCCGAAGCCTCCAGTTGCCCACGGGGAATCGCCTGCACGCCCGCGCGGATGATCTCGGTTGAATACGCCCCCAGATTGATCACCATCGCCAGTACCGCAGCCTGCCATTCTGAAATCTGCAGCCCCAGCGACGGTAAGCCGAAGAAAATGAAAAACAGCTGCACCAGAAACGGCGTGTTGCGTATCAGCTCGACGTAGATACCGAAAAGCGCCGAGAACGGCTGGATTTTCCAGGCTCTGACAATGGCGCCGACGATGCCGACGCTGACCCCCAGCAAGGTGCCGATGGCCGTCAGCTCCAGGGTGAACAAAGCGCCACGCAGCAGAAGGTCAGCATTTTGCAGAACCGCAATGAAGTCGAACTGATAAGCCATCTAAAAGCCCCGGATCAGATGCAATGACTAAGAGATGCGCTCAGAGATCGGCTGGCAAAGGTTGTTTCAGCCAGGTCTGTGAGTTCTTTTCCAGCGCGCCGTCCTGCGCCGCCGCTTCAAGAATTTCGTTGACCTTGGCCAATAGCTCCGGCTGACCTTTGTTCACGCCGACGTAGACCGGTGAATCCTTGAGTTTCACTTTCAGCGCGGGAATGCGCTTGGGGTTTTTCTCGCTGATCGCGACCATCACCACGTTGCCGCTGGCAATCAGATCGGTTTGATTAGCCAGGTAGGCGGCGATGGTGGAGTTGTTGTCTTCGAAACGCTTGATGGTGGCTTCTTTCGGCGCCACGGCGGTCAGCTCGATGTCTTCGATGGCGCCACGGGTGACGCTGATGGTTTTACCTTTCAGATCGTCCACGCCATTGATCGCAGCGTCAGGTGGACCGAACACGGCGAGGTAGAAGGGGGCGTAAGCGCGGGAAAAATCGATGACTTTTTCGCGGTCCGGGTTCTTTCCAAGGCTGGAAATCACCAGATCGACCTTGCCAGTGGTCAGGTACGGAATGCGGTTGGTGCTGTTGACCGGCGTCAGTTCCAGCTTGACCTTGAGCTTGTCGGCGATGAGCTGCGCAGTGTCGATGTCCAGCCCTCGGGGTTTCATGTCAGGACCGACCGAGCCGAAAGGCGGGAAGTCCTGCGGTACGGCGACTTTCAGCGTGCCGCGTGTGGTCACATCATCCAGGCCATTGGCGTGGGCTGGGGCCTGGCCGAGCATGAAGCTGGCAAACAGGGCGGCGAGCAGAGCGCTGTAGCGCTTGGTCATGTGACGTCTCCGAATCGAACGAATGTTTGGGCGAAGCGTGGGTACTGCACTAACCCCAGTGCACAGCCCATGCCAGCGGCGAATTCGCGACCCAGTCATGCGGGTTTCAACGCAAAGGCGGTCTAACTGGTCTGAACAGTTGGCAAGCGCCCCGCCCCGCTTTGGCGCGTCTCAAAGCCACGGCGCCCCTTGCTTGGGCGTCACTTGCCGAATCGGTGCGATGGCTATAAAAGAGGAATTTTCAACGGTAAGCACGCTGAAAACTCATGCATCCGAGCCCGATTGCAGTACCCGAAGTTGCCTTTCAAGCGATCCGCAAATTGATCGCCGAGCATGGCTATTTGCCCGGCGACAGCCTGCCTTCGCAGCGGGATCTGGCGGTTCGCCTCGGGGTCAGTCGGGCCTCTCTGCGTGAGGCGCTGTCTTCGTTAAGCGCGCTGGGAGTGGTCAGCGTGCAGCCCGGTAAAGGGGTGTTCGTTCAGGCTATTTCTGAACCAGAAAAGCGCACGAGCGGATTTTCCTGGCCTTACGCCGCTCACGCTTCGCCTGCGGAAACGTTTCAACTGCGTTATGCGCTGGAAGGTTTTGCGGCCGGTCTGGCAGCGGTGACGTTGACCGCCGACGAGCGCGATGTGCTTGAAGACAACGTTGAAGCCATGCGCCTGGAGCTCAAGGCGGGAGACTTCGATTGCGCTGCCAGGCTGGATTTCGATTTTCACCGACGCATACTCGTCGCCAGCGGCAATCAGGCCATCCAGGGCATCATCACCTCCAGCGCCGATATCTTTCTAGAGAGCCAGAAGTTGCCTTTCATCCGGGCGGGCAGGGCGATGGAAACCTGGCAAGAACACCGCAAGATCCTCCGCGCCCTTGCCCGCAACGCTTCGGGCCCGGCGCAGAGGGCAATGCAGGAGCATATTCGCGGAGCAGCCTTGAGAACCGGCATTGTGTTTGTCGCGCCTTCGGCTTGAATTGCCCGGGGTGCCACGGGCTTGCGCCCAGCGCGAGGTTGATACCAGCCCCGGCCTCTGCGATAAACGTAGTCATGACTGTCCATAGCGAGAGACAATCGCCTCCGCCTTCCTGTCACGGCGTGACACAGTTATGATAGCCAACGTTTTTTTGCCTATGACCTCGGAGAAATCTCATGAGTAGCGACCTCATCAAACACGTCAGCGACGCGAGCTTCGAAGCCGATGTCCTCAAGGCTTCCGGTCCTGTGCTGGTGGATTACTGGGCTGAGTGGTGCGGCCCATGCAAAATGATTGCTCCGGTTCTGGACGATATCGCTGGCACTTACGAAGGCAAACTGACCATTGCCAAGCTCAATATCGACGAAAATCAGGAAACCCCGGCCAAGCACGGCGTTCGTGGCATCCCTACCCTGATGCTGTTCAAGGACGGTGAAGTGGCGGCTACCAAGGTCGGCGCTCTGTCCAAGTCCCAGCTGCAAGCGTTTCTCGACGCCAACATTTGATGGCGCAAAAGCCTCGTAAATAAGCGGGGCTTTTTTCAGGCATCGTACTAGACGCCCTGAAAATCAAGTGTTACATTCGGCCCCGCAACGGTTTCTCCGTTGCCCCCTGCTAGCCGTCGCCGACGCTCTCCTTTCGATTTGTACGCGATCCTGTCGCCTTCTCTGCGGCGCGGCCTCATTAAGCCAAAAGCTTAATTTCCCCCTCCATACATGATTACGTCATTCCTATATGAACCTGACTGAACTCAAGCAAAAGCCTATTACCGATCTGCTCGAAATGGCCGAACAGATGGGCATAGAAAATATGGCCCGTTCGCGCAAGCAGGATGTGATCTTCTCCCTGCTCAAGAAGCACGCAAAAAGCGGCGAGGAAATCTCGGGTGATGGCGTGCTGGAGATCCTCCAGGATGGCTTCGGCTTCCTCCGCTCTGCAGACGCCTCTTACCTTGCTGGCCCGGACGATATCTACGTTTCGCCAAGCCAGATCCGCCGCTTCAACCTTCGTACTGGCGACACCATCGTCGGCAAGATTCGCCCGCCGAAGGAAGGCGAGCGTTACTTCGCACTGCTCAAGGTCGACACCATCAACTTCGACCGTCCTGAAAACGCGAAGAACAAGATTCTGTTCGAAAACCTGACGCCGCTGTTCCCGACCATTCGCATGAAGATGGAGGCCGGTAACGGTTCCACCGAAGACCTCACCGGTCGTGTGATCGACCTGTGTGCCCCTATCGGTAAAGGTCAACGTGGTCTGATCGTTGCTCCGCCGAAGGCGGGCAAGACCATCATGCTGCAGAACATCGCGTCGAACATTACCCGTAACAACCCTGAAGTTCACCTGATCGTGTTGCTGATCGATGAGCGTCCGGAAGAAGTGACCGAAATGCAGCGCACCGTGCGCGGCGAAGTGGTTGCTTCCACGTTCGATGAACCACCCACCCGTCACGTGCAGGTCGCCGAAATGGTGATCGAGAAGGCCAAGCGCCTGGTCGAGCACAAGAAAGACGTGGTTATCCTGCTTGACTCCATCACCCGTCTGGCTCGCGCCTACAACACTGTCATTCCTAGCTCCGGCAAGGTCCTGACCGGTGGTGTCGATGCTCATGCGCTGGAAAAACCAAAGCGCTTCTTCGGTGCGGCTCGTAACATCGAAGAAGGCGGCTCGCTGACCATCATCGCCACCGCGCTGGTTGAAACCGGTTCGAAGATGGACGAAGTGATCTACGAAGAATTCAAAGGCACCGGCAACATGGAACTGCCTCTGGATCGCAAGATCGCCGAAAAGCGCGTGTTCCCGGCCATCAACATCAATCGTTCCGGTACTCGCCGCGAAGAGCTGCTGACTGCTGATGACGAGCTGCAACGCATGTGGATTCTGCGCAAGCTGCTGCACCCCATGGATGAAGTCGCTGCCATTGAGTTCCTGATCGACAAGTTGAAGCAGACCAAGACCAACGATGAGTTCTTCCTGTCGATGAAGCGCAAGTAACACGCTTAACGGCTAGAAAAAATGGCGCCTTGGGCGCCATTTTTTTTGAGTTTTTTTACCCGCAGGCCGCCCCGGGCAGGTCATGCACGCTTTGATCTCATTGCGCTTTTCGGCAGGCTACCGACTTTGCTCTGCTGCGCTCGGGGCAATCAGATGGCGTCTGTGGGAATAACCGTCGCGATAAGTGCCTGTTAACAGGCCTTTAGCCCGATGATTAAGCTCCAGACAGCTGCTGTCGGGCGGCAGAGCAGGTAGGATGTGCATCTATTTGTTAAGTGGCCGGGTTAATGAAATTCAAGGATCTACGGGATTTCGTGCAGCAGCTTGAGCAGCGCGGAGAGTTAAAACGCATTCAGGTGCCCATCTCCCCGGTGCTGGAAATGACCGAAGTGTGCGACCGGACCCTGCGCAACAAGGGTCCCGCCTTGCTGTTCGAAAACCCGACGGGCTTTGATATCCCGGTGCTGGGCAACCTGTTCGGCACGCCGGAACGCGTGGCTATGGGCATGGGCGCCGAGTCAACCGAAGAGCTGCGCGAGATCGGCAAGTTGCTGGCCTTCCTCAAGGAACCCGAGCCGCCGAAAGGTCTGAAAGACGCCTGGTCCAAGCTGCCTATCTTCAAGAAGGTCATCTCCATGGCGCCGAAGGTCGTCAAGGACGCGCCTTGCCAGGAAGTGGTCATCGAGGGCGATGACGTCGACCTGGGCATGCTGCCGGTGCAGACCTGCTGGCCTGGCGACGTGGGTCCGCTGATCACCTGGGGCCTGACCGTCACCAAAGGCCCGAACAAGGAACGCCAGAACCTGGGCATCTATCGCCAACAGGTCATCGGTCGCAATAAAGTCATCATGCGTTGGCTAAGCCACCGCGGCGGCGCACTGGATTACAAGGAATGGTGCGACAAACATCCTGGCCAGCCATTCCCGGTTTCCGTGGCGCTGGGTGCCGACCCTGCGACGATTCTTGGCGCGGTCACGCCGGTCCCCGACAGCCTTTCCGAATATGCCTTCGCCGGTCTGCTGCGGGGCAACCGCACTGAGCTGATCAAGTGCCGGAGCAACGACCTGCAAGTGCCGTCGAGTGCTGAAATCGTGCTGGAAGGTGTGATTCATCCCGGCGAAATGGCCGACGAAGGCCCGTATGGTGACCACACCGGCTATTACAACGAAGTCGACAGCTTCCCGGTGTTCACCGTCGAGCGCATCACGCACCGCATCAAACCGATCTATCACAGCACCTACACCGGCCGGCCGCCGGATGAACCGGCGATTCTGGGCGTGGCGCTGAACGAAGTATTCGTGCCGATTTTGCAGAAGCAGTTTCCCGAGATTGTCGACTTCTATCTGCCGCCTGAAGGTTGCTCGTATCGCATGGCGGTGGTGACCATCAAGAAGCAGTATCCAGGTCACGCTAAGCGCGTGATGCTGGGTGTCTGGTCGTTTCTGCGACAGTTCATGTACACCAAATTCGTTATCGTCACTGACGACGACATCAACGCCCGGGACTGGAACGACGTCATCTGGGCGATCACCACGCGCATGGACCCCAAGCGCGATACGGTGATGATCGACAATACCCCGATCGACTACCTCGACTTCGCCTCGCCGGTGTCAGGACTGGGATCGAAGATGGGGCTGGATGCCACGCATAAATGGCCGGGGGAAACTACCCGTGAATGGGGTCGTGCCATCGTCAAGGACGAAGCCGTCACTCGCCGGATCGACGATATCTGGAATCAACTGGGAATAGATTGATGCGCGTAACCTTGCAGCCATCGGGTGCAGTACTTGAGACCTTGCCAGGCGAGCGGATTCTTGATGCCGCTCAGCGTCTGGGCTACGAATGCCCACAGAGCTGCCGCAACGGTAATTGCCACATTTGCTCTGCGCTGCTGGTTGAAGGCAGTGTCGAGCAAGCAGGCGATGTGAAGCAACATGGCGAAATCCACACCTGTCTGGCCGTGCCCCAGCAAGACTGTGTGGTGCTGTGGGACAGCGTGTTGCCGCTTGGCGAATTGCCGGTGCGCACGTTTGCATGCCAGGTCACCGAGTGCCGCGAAGTAGGCGGCGACGTCTGGCGCGTGATGCTGCGCGCCCCGGCAGGCAAGCCGCCACGCTACCACGCCGGTCAGTATCTGATGATCGAGCGCGATGACGGCGAGAAATCCGCGTTCTCCATGGCCTCATCGCCTGAAAGCGGCCGCGACCTTGAGTTCCATGTGCTGGCCCGCGAGGCCAGTGCGCAAAATCTGATCAAGCAGCTGCAGCGTGAGGGCATGGCCCGCGTCGAACTGCCATTTGGCGACACTCACCTGGGCGAGTTGCCTGATGGCCCGCTGGTGCTGATCGCTGCGGGCACCGGCATGGGCCAGATGCACAGCCTGATCGAGCATTGCCGCTCCAAGGGCTTTCCATACCCGGTCCATGTGTATTGGGGCGTGCGTCGCCCTGAAGATTTCTACGAACTCAAGCATTGGGATGAGTGGAAGACTTTGCCCAATCTGCATCTGCACAAAATCGTCAGTGACCTGTGCGGTTGGGAAGGGCGTTGCGGCATGTTGCATGAAGCCGTGTGCGAAGACTTCCCTGACCTGAAGGCCATTCAGGTCTACGCCAGCGGCTCGCCTGCAATGGTGTACTCAACGCTGGATGCGTTGGTCGTCGCCGGCATGGATGCCCATCAGATGCGCGCCGATGTCTTCGCCTATGCGCCGCGAGGTTGACCGTTCGCCTGATGACCGCAGCGGTGGAGAGGTAATTGCATCAGAATGTGTGCAGGTCGGTTTCAAGGCGTTTCGACCTGTACATCGCTCGCAGTAGGGGCAGAGTGTTGATTCGCTGTTGCCAGAGCCGCTTTGAAAAGTGTTCAGCACTGCACTGGCGTATCCGGGCCAGTGAGGGAGCCAGATGGAGAAGCAAATCAATAGCCTGGTGGAGGCGGTTCACGACGGCCTTGGGCTGTCTTATCCACCCGTGATCGACCTTGGGCCGAAACTGACGCGTGAACAGCTCCTTGCTTCCATGCATGCCACCATGAGCCAGCACAGAGGCGGCCCGGTCTGGCTTTTTGCCTACGGTTCGTTGATCTGGCGCCCCGAGTGCTCCGCCGTGGAGCGTCAGCGCGGTCGGGTGCATGGCTATCATCGCGGCCTGTACCTCTGGTCTCATGAACATCGCGGCACCCCCGAACAGCCTGGCTTGGTCTTTGGTCTGGACCGCGGCGGCTCTTGCAGCGGCTGCGCTTATCGCCTCCCCGAGGAAAACATCGAAAAGTCGCTGCTTGCGTTATGGGAGCGCGAAATGCCATTCCCCTCCTATCGCCCCCACTGGCTCAGTTGCCGACTGGAAGATGGCAGCAAGGTGCAGGCCTTGGGTTTCGTGCTTGACCGGCATCTGCCCAGCTACGCAGGCAACCTGCCTGACAGCGTCCTCACTCAGGTGCTGGCCAGCGCCAGTGGCCGCTACGGCACTACTCGCGAATATGTAGAGCAGACGATTCACGCGTTGCGTCACCACGCAATGCCGGATGTGACTCTGGAGGAGCGCTTCAAGCGATGCCGGCCGATTTTATTGGCGGTTTGACGCCTGCATGAGAGCGCAGCGCCGGGCGGGTGACGGTCACAGGTTTTGATGACGAAACCGTTGTAGAAGACGCCGCAGGTTACGACGGCAACGAAGCGGTGGGTCAATCAGTACTGATTTATCTGACCCACTGCCTTCGTCAGCGCCGGCGCCTACAGGACAACGGAGTCTAGTCCTGTAGGAACCGGCATATCACGTCCGCGCTCGCATGCTGCTAGCTGCTACCGCGACTGACTTGCCACCCGCGTGTGTCGCAGCGTCGGGGCCAGGAATACGATCGACAGCACGCACGCTGCAACCAGAATCACAAAGCCGCCATCCCAGCCGAAATGGTCAACGGTGTAACCCATCAGTGCACTGGCCGCCACCGAACCACCCAGATAACCGAACAGCCCCGTGAAGCCTGCAGCGGTGCCTGCTGCCTTCTTGGGTGCCAGCTCAAGCGCTTGCAAACCGACCAGCATCACCGGGCCGTAGATCAGGAAGCCAATGGAAATCAGCGCGATCATGTCCACCGTCGGGTTGCCCGGCGGGTTGAGCCAGTACACCAGCGTCGCCACGGTTACCAGCGCCATGAACACGATGCCGGTCAGGCCACGGTTGCCGCGGAAAATCTTGTCCGACATCCAGCCGCACAGCAGGGTGCCTGGAATACCCGCCCACTCATAGAAGAAATACGCCCACGAAGTGGTGTCGACATCGAAGTGCTTGGCTTCTTTCAGGTAAGTCGGCGCCCAATCCAGCACGCCATAACGCAGCAGGTAAACGAAGACGTTCGCCAATGCGATGTACCAGAGCATCTTGTTGCGCAGCACGTATTTGACGAAGATTTCCTTGGCGCTGAATTCTTCTTCGTGGCTTGCGTCGTAGCCTTCCGGATAGTCGTTCTTGTACTCCTCAACGGGTGGCAGGCCGACCGACTGCGGGGTATCGCGCATCGTGATGAACGCAAACAGGGCGACAAACAGCGCGACCGCCGCTGGCACATAGAAGGCCGCATGCCAGTCGTTGGTCCAGCCAAGCCCCAGCAGGAATAACGGACCGATCAGACCGCCGCCGACGTTATGCGCCACGTTCCACACCGACACCACGCCGCCACGCTCCTTCTGCGACCACCAATGCACCATCGTCCGCCCGCTCGGCGGCCAACCCATGCCCTGAGCCCAGCCGTTGATGAACAGCAGGATAAACATGATGGTCACGCTCGACGTCGCCCAAGGCGCGAAACCGAACACGAACATCGTCGCGGCCGAAACCAACAGGCCGAACGGTAGGAAATAACGTGGATTGGAGCGATCCGACACCAGCCCCATCAAAAACTTCGACAGACCGTACGCAATGGCAATCGCCGAAATCGCCACGCCCAACTCACCCCGTGTATAGCCCTGATCAATCAGGTACGGCATGGCCAGCGAGAAGTTCTTGCGCAACAGGTAGTAGCCGGCATAACCGAAGAAAATACCGGCGAAAATCTGCCAGCGCAGGCGGCGGTAAGTGCTATCGACACGCTCGGCAGGCAACGGTGCCTGATGTGGGGCAGGTTTGAAAAAGGCAAACATCGAGACACTCCAGATTTTTATATTGTTATGCGAATCCGAATATTACATTTTCGTTACAGAAAATAGGAAGGGTTCCTAGCGATCAATATGACGGATTCAGGCGATCAGGCGTGTTGGAATGTGAACATGGCGGTGATGGGCGTCTGGAATTCGTTATGTGCGTACCCTGATTTGAATCGTCCGCCTGAGCGGATGAAGCGCAGATCAGATTAGATCTACGCTTCTTTCCAGTAAACTTTCGCCAAGTCATTGCTTAATGAATGGCATGGGCGGTGTTCTCCGCAGCATTCAGGTATGGACTGATCGCAGACGCATACTGCGTCACAGCGGCGTCGATGCTCTGTTTCAAAACCAGCGTTGCGCGATTAATTTCAGCCATCGCTGCGGGGCCGGGAATAAACACAATCCTGGGTGCGAAAGTTTTAGCTGCGGCGCTCCCGCTCAACGCAGCTTCTGAGTCCAATGCAGTTTCCGAGGGTTGCGCCTGTACTGCAGCTGCCAGCTCCAATGCAACGCGAGCTTCCTGCAGAGCAATTTCTTGCGCCTTCTGTTGGGCTAAAGCCTCAGCTGCTGCGTGCGCTTGTTGCTCGGCAAGTTGACGAGCCGCTAACCGCGCCGCCTCTTCCGCCTGACGTTGCGCCAACTGGCGGGCTGCATCCTCCGCCAGTCGCTGGGCGTGCAAACGCGCCGCCTCTTCCGCTTGACGTTGAGCGAGTTGACGGGCGGCTTCTTCTGCTTGGCGTTGGGCGAGCTGCCGTGACGCCTCTTCGGCTCGACGCTGCGCTTGTTGTTGAGCGAACTCGTGTAATCGAGCTACCTCAGCTTGGAGCTGATTGATGAACTTCTCCAAATGCCAAGCACTTTCGTAAGCGAACCATTCATTCATAATCGCTGCGAGGTGAGGAGCGACCCCGGGACTCGGCCCACCCATCCTGTCGAACTCCTTGGCCGATAAATGCCCGGCTGGGACTTCGTAGTTTGCCGGTAATGTGGCGAGCTTGACAGATCTCAGCCACCAAGCGACGTCTCGATAGCGACTGACTATCTGGACCTCCGACATCCCTGCGGTTGAACCCAGATGTGCAGATATTTCTATTTGAAGTCGTTGAGGGAGCTGCTGGACCAAGGTGGTGTAATTAGTCATCTCAAAATGTCCCTATATGTTAGTCACAATTGTTTCTGGGCTTTTTAGTGTTCGGATTTGAATCCCGTTTTTCCGTTTGCTGCACGCCATTCTTTAATCGTGTTGACGATTCCCTGGGGGGAGTTATCTGCTGAGGCCTCTGGATAATAAATAAGATCAGAGCCGTCGGGATGTTCACTCAACCTCTCAAACTCTAGAATAGCTTTTCCATGTTGATGTTGAGTCGCATAATCAGCCTTACATTTTTTTTTAACCAGATCCAGAAATTCGGCTTCGGTCATATGCTCGATTGCACGTTCGTTCATTGCAGCTTTTCCTTCTCTCGGATGTCTTTGTGAATGCTATCGTGGTTTGCCGGACTATTGAATGTCAGATTGTCGATTGCGTAGACTTCTCCTCCTTCTGAAATTGGCCGAGCGTGATGGATCTCGTACCAGATTCGCCCACCATTGCGTTCGCGTTTGGGCGCAACAGGAGAATTGCCTTTTTGCATGAGCTCGATATTTCTTGCATTCATGTCCTTGATGACCTCTGGAAGTTTGGACATTTCCCTCCAGATGGCTTTCTTCAAATTACGGAATTCCGCATATTTCCTACCACGAAGAGCATCTGCTACGGGGGATGGTATAGGCGAGCCTAGCCCTTTAGAGGCGGCGGCTTCCCAATTCGGATCAATAGAACCTCCGATACCGCTAACAATCCCAGGCAAATAGCTAGGACTTTTGAACATTACATATACAGGATCAAGCCCCGATTCATCGGGGAAAACAAGTATGTAATCTTCAATTTTATCAATGTCGTAGGTTGGATAATCTCCAGCCGCTTCTGAAATGGGCGTTGGTGACTTTCCAGTATAATGATCTACGTCAGGGGCCTCACCGGGAAGAGATGTAGAACTGTTACCCGGGCTTACGGCAGGAGTCCAAACCAGGCTGGGTTTAGCTTCGTCGTCACGCGTAAATTCATACGCGTTAGTGTTAGGGTTATATACAAAAGATCGAACAGAAACTCTCGCTCCAACCGTAACGCCTTCGGCTTTGGTCCAAACGTTGGTTAACTGACCGTCGGTTTCCTCGAAAGCCATACGATGCGTGACTTCAACTGTTCCTTTGCGGCTTGCGATGAAGTCCAGATCTACATCGCGGCCCACTCCTAGCTCGGACGCCGACGTAGCCAAAATCGTAGGTCCGATTTCGCTGTTAGCCAACTCGGTTGGATACTACAGCAGGGTCAAATGAGGCAGTGCTCGACTCAATAATCTCGAAACCTGCCGAGTAAAAAACTTTTCAGCCACTGCCTTCGATTTATCTGCCGCAGTAGGGGTCTCCCTACTTGGTGCAGTGGGTCCCGCAACTACTGACCAAAAGCGGTTTGCTTCGAGCAACTGATTAGGGCTTAGCGCCTCATTGTCATTTGCGCTTTTTTTGGTTGCCCAACTTGCCGTTGCATAGTATTCAGAGAGTGAGGCAGATCTATCCCTCAGTTGTGTGACAGCATTAGAGTATAGCTTCGCATCTAGAGCGTCGGCATAGGCGTGTGCCCAGGCTTGATGAACTTGGTGGGCTTGTTCGGCGTTACCGCTTTTAGCCCCAAGAATCGCTTTGTATTGTTCATTGGTGATTTCGAGGGGATCGGTTCCTGCAAATAGAAGCGCTCTTTGATAGCTGCTTTCAGACGCTTCGGACTTCTGCGCAATCCAATAGTTGACTCGAGCCTTTTCCGCCAGAATCGCGTCCAGAAGCTCTGCGCCTCGCAAGTCTGCCAGCGCCGGTTCGCGTTGAGTTTCCAACGCCAATGAAGTCGACAGTCCAGCTAGGTCGTTAGCATGCTTTTGGTCGAGCTCTTGCTTTCGCATCGTTTGGGCGTGTGGAAGTATTTCTAACGCTTGGCGATGAGCGGCTACTGCTTGTTTTCGATCAGCCGTTGCGCGCGCTTGTGCGGCAGCGACCCTGGCTTGCTCTGCAGCATGCGCCACCTGCTGAGCTTCAGCTGCAGCTTGTGCACGTGCCCGCGCTTCAGCATGGGCAATGGCGTTGGCTTGTGCATCTGCTTGCGCTTTAGCTGCAGCCTGGGCCTCTAGCCGTTCAACTTCGGCCCGTTGGCGCGCCTCCCATTCCCGGCGGCGTTTGTCTTGAAGACGTAAGCGGCGTCTTTTGGAACTGGATAGTGTTCCAGGTCTACCGCCTTCGCTGCCACCCCCACCTCCCCAGCCAATACTCCAGCCGTCACGAGAGGGGTTAAGGCCATTACCAGAGCCGTATGGATTAGCCGGCGGTATGCCTCTATCTACTTTTATATTTTTCTCATCGCTGTTGCCCATACAGGTTCTCCTTTTTTCTGTATGGCAAGCACATAACTCTTATTCTTTTCTAGGCAGGTAATACATATGTATGCTTGTTATGTCTGCTATTTGGTGTAAGAGTAACGCGGTTCATTATCAACAATGGTGCAGCAGTTTCGTTGTCTCAACTCTTTTAGATAAAAAACCCCGCCATTGCGGCGGGTTTATATTTAAGCTTCAATTACCTCACCTTCACCACAACCTTGCCAACCGCCTTCCTCTGCCCCAACGAATCAATCGCTTCCCCCGCCTGTTCCAGCGGATAGATCTTCGACACCAAAGGCTTCAACTTCCCCTCGCTATACCATTTAAACAACTGCTGAAAGTTGGCCGCATTGTCTTGTGGCTGGCGCTGGGCAAATGAACCCCAGAACACGCCAATCACCGATGCGCCTTTCAACAGTGCGAGGTTCACGGGAAGTTCGGGAATGCGGCCGCTGGCAAAGCCGACGACGAGGAGGCGGCCGTTCCAGGCGATGGCCCGCACGGCCTGGTCGAAGAGGTCGCCGCCGACGGGGTCGTAGATGACGTCGACGCCGTTGCCATTGGTCAGGCGTTTGAGTTCGTCCTTGAGGTTGGTTTCGCTGTAGTTGATGAGTTCGTCGGCGCCGGCATTTTTGGCAACGTCCAGTTTTTCGGCGCTGCTGGCGGCGGCGATGACGCGGGCGCCCATGGCTTTGCCTATTTCCACAGCAGCCAGGCCGACGCCGCCCGAGGCGCCGAGGACGAGCAGGGTTTCTCCGGCCTGCAGGTTGGCGCGCTGTTTGAGCGCGTGCATCGAGGTGCCGTAGGTCATGCTGAAAGCGGCGGCGGTGATGAAGTCCATCGCCTCGGGAATCGGCAGGACGTTGTAGCTCGCAACGGCAATCTGTTCGGCGAAACTGCCCCAGCCGGTGAGGGCCATGACCCGGTCGCCGACTTTCAGGTGACTGACTTTCTCGCCGGCCGCCGCTACCACACCTGACGCCTCGCCCCCAGGCGAAAACGGAAAGGGTGGCTTGAACTGGTATTTGCCTTCGATGATGAGGGTGTCAGGAAAGTTGACCCCGGCAGCGTGCACGCTCAGCAGGATTTCGTTTTTCTTTGGTTCTGGCGTGGGAACGTCCTCCAGCGCCAGGTTTTCGGCGGGACCGAAGGCTTTGCACAGCACGGCTTTCATCGGGGCTATTCCTTTTCCAGTGATGGCCGATAAGTGTAGGTAGCGAGGTTGTGGGGTCAATGAGCATGCCCCGGCCTGATGGGCGTGCATAAGCTGAAGTAAGCTATGGCGCTAAACGGATTGAGGAGTTGGACGATGAAAACGTGGATTTTGATGTTGTTGGCGTTAGCGATGCCTGTCGTGGCAATGGCCGAAGAGGGTGGCGAGAAGGAAGACCCGAACAAGGTTTCCTACGTGGCGTTGGCGCCGCCATTGGTGGGCAACTACGCGCTGGACGGCAGCCCCAAGCTGCACGTCTATAAAGCGGACGTGGCCCTGCGGGTGACCGGTGCCGACGCGCAGAAGCTGGTCAAGACGAACGAACCGCTGATCCGTAATCAGTTGGTGGCGTTGTTCACCCAGCAGACCGTCGACAGCATGAGCAATGTTGACGCCAAGGAGAAACTGCGTCAGGAAGCGTTGAAGCAGACCCAGGAAGTATTGACTCAAGAAACGGGTAAACCTGTGGTCGAGGATCTTTTATTCAACAACTTTATCGCGCAGTGAGTTGTGACTGAGCCTGCAGGCGTATTCGTTTAGCGCAACGCCAGCACTGCTGCCCATTGCTCGGCCGTTACCGGCATGACTGAAAGACGGCTGCCTTTGTGCACCAGGGGCAGCTGTTCCAGCGCTGTCTGCTGCTTCAGATAACCCAGGCTCAGCACGTTGCCAAACGCCTCGACGAAGGCAACATCGACTGCGCTCCAGGGATTTTTTTCGTCACTCGCCTTGGCATCGAAGTAGTGGCTATGGCTGTCGAGTGCGGTTGGGTCGGGATAGGCGGCTTCGATGATTTTTCCGATTCCGGCGATGCCCGGTTCTGGACAACTGGAGTGATAGAAGAAGAACTCGTCTGCGATGGCCATCTCGCGCAGAAAGTTGCGCGCCTGATAGTTTCGGACGCCGTCCCATCGAATTTGGCCGAGTGTCTGTAAATTGCTGATGGACAGTTCGTCCGGTTCGGACTTCATCAACCAATAGGCCATGTGTGCATGCTCCAAAATGCGCTGTGGACAGGTTGTCCTACGTTTTTACGATAAACCGACAGTCGGGCGATGCCAGCATTTGCGTGTTGGTTCACGTTAACGCAGAATGCCGGGATTTTCAGGGTGACACCGTTACGCGGCTTACAGCAACACGCCGTGGACGTCAGCTTTTTGTTTGTCAAAAGGGGGAGTCAATGCAACGCAAGCCGGATTTATTATGGGTTTTGGTCATTTTGTTCGGCTTGGGTATTGTCACCACCGGCTACGCACAAAGTTTGTGGGCGGCAAAGCCAGACGCGCCGGTTGAAGTCACTCAACAACAGCCGCAGCCATCCCGTCGTTAACACTTTGGTCATTTTTCTTTTGCAGGAGAGCGCTTGTCCGCAATGAGGTAAGCGCAGTCGCCGCATATCTGCTGCCTGAAAGCGTTATGGCGGCAACTGCATTTCCTACAAAGTCAAAAGCCGTATCAAGCCAGATACCAACGCTTGTCCGATATCGTTCCCTGCAGCGGTACATCCCAACTGGCCACGGCCAGCTTTTCGACCTTCTGACATTCATGGGCCAGGCCGAGTAGAACCGGTTTCTGCCACATCTTGCGGCGTGCCTGATAGGCCAGACTGCGGTCATAGAATCCACCGCCCATACCCAATCGGCCACCTTGATCGTCGAACCCTACAAGTGGCATCAGAATCAGATCCAGCGCCCAGATCTTGCGCTGCCGCCGGGGATTGACGCGAGGTTCGGGGATGCGAAATCGATTGGGTTTGAACTTATCCCCCTCCCGCACCCGCTGAAAAACCATCCTGGTTCGTGGCCATGCACTGAGCACTGGCAGGTAAGTCGCTTTACCCCGACGCTGTGCTTCACGTAGCAGCAGGCGCGGGTCGATTTCACCGTCCATCGGAAGATACAAAGAAACATGCCGGGCGCGACGAAAAAGCGGGTTTTGCGCCAGTTGACGGTACAAGCCTTGTGCCGCTCGTCGCTGTTCGGCTTTATTAAGCGAGCGGCGAGCCTTGCGCAGAACACGACGCAACTGAGGGCGGGAGAGGGTAGAGGGATCGTTCAGGGAAGCAGCGCCAGAAGAGGTCATGCAGGCGGGTCCATGAGGTTTGAAGGTGATCGTGCGATGAAGCTGATTCACGATCCCCATTGCCAGACAGCGCGCTGGCAATGGGTTGAAGATTCGAGACTCCCCGACGAACCGCTGTCGGTGTAGCCCTTGAACCCGAAAGTTCAAGGTGGAGATTGCAGGAGGCTTTAAGGCTTTCCGTCGAGCGGACATGCACACCAGCCCCAACGTGCAACCCCCGTGGTTGTGCGTATCGGCTCAGGGACATGACCGACTGGCAAATACTTCAGGGAGCGGTCGCAAGTATACCGAATGATGTCGTAACAATCAGCCTTGTGCTTTATCCGGATCCGTGGCAAGGACCAGATCGACACGATCCAGAAGGTCACGAACCTGCTCGCGGGTCGAGCCATTGGCCTGGGCTTCAGGCAGCTCCTGTTTGTGCAACAGGTCATGGGTAATGTTCAGCGCTGCCATGACGGCGATTCGATCGGCACCGATGACTTTGCCGCTGCTGCGGATCTCACGCATCTTGCCGTCCAGGTAACGCGCGGCGCTGACCAGGTTGGTGCGCTCCTCTTGCGGGCAGATGATCGAATACTCTTTGTCGAGGATTTGCACAGTGATGCTGTTGCTATTACTCATGAGTCTTGCTCCAGGGCCTTGAGGCGCGAAATCATGGACTCGACCTTCTGCCGGGCGATTTCGTTTTTTTCAATGAGGTGAGCGCGTTCCTCGCGCCAGGTTTTTTCCTGAGCTAATAAGAGTCGGTTTTGACTTTTTAGTTGCTCGACGCGATGGATCAATAATTCCAGTCGAGCCATCAGCGCTTGCAGATCGTTATCTTCCATCGTTTCCCACTGATTATTTTCTGATGAGTGGTGCAGGTGCTGGCCTCAGGAACTGCCCTCAATGTCGCCTGGATAGCTTGGGTGTGTCTGCCGGTGCTACGATACAAGGCCTTCATTCTAGACATTGCGCCGCCTGGCGCCTAGTTGCCCATGCCTAATCAGAATTCCCCGTACAACGCATTCGCCACCCTGCTCAAAAGCGGTGGTCATCCTGTCTCTCCTGCCGAGCTGCAGGGCCTGTTGCTGGGCCGCAGTTGCGCAGGTGCAGGCTTCGCCCCCGAAGGCTGGTTTGTCGACGCCTCCATGCTGCTTGAAAAAGAGCCGGAAGATAATGTTCGTCAGGCACTGATTGGCTTGCAGGAAATGGTCAAAGCCGAATTAACCAGCGATGACATGACAGTCGTACTGCTGTTGCCGAGCGACGATGATTCCCTCGCAGACCGCGCCGCCGCGATGGGCCAATGGTGCCAGGGCTTTCTTGCAGGTTTCGCACTGGTTGGTAATCAATCGCTGACCCAGGAGACCCAGGAAGTGTTGCAGGATCTGGCGGCTATCGCTCAGGTTCAGGACGCCCTGGAGGAATCCGAAGACGGCGAGAGCGATTACATGGAGGTCATGGAATACCTGCGCGTTGCGCCGCTGTTGCTGTTCACCGAGTTCAACAAGAAAGCAGCACCTGAAGCGAAACCTTCTCTGCACTGATCAACCATCGTTGCCCTCCGGTCATCGCTGCCTGTGTGCGTCGATGACCGGCGCCCATCCAGAGGCCCGCACTTGCCCATGATCCATATCCCGAAAGCCGAATACGCCCGTCGTCGCAAAGCCTTGATGGAGCAGATGGAGCCCAACAGCATCGCCATCCTTCCGGCAGCCGCTGTGGCCATTCGCAATCGTGATGTCGAGCATGTGTACCGCCAGGACAGCGACTTCCAATACTTGAGCGGCTTCCCTGAGCCTGAAGCGGTCATCGTACTGATTCCCGGCCGAGAGTATGGCGAGTACGTGCTGTTCTGCCGCGAGCGCAATCCAGAGCGCGAGCTTTGGGACGGCCTGCGCGCCGGACAGGATGGCGCAATCGGTCATTTCGGCGCCGACGATGCGTTCCCCATCACCGACATCGACGACATCCTGCCGGGCCTGATCGAGGGCCGCGACCGGGTGTATTCGTGCATGGGCAACAATCCCGAGTTTGATCGGCATGTGATGGAGTGGATCAACGTGATTCGTTCCAAGGCGCACCTGGGCGCGCAACCGCCGAATGAGTTCGTTGCTCTGGATCACCTGCTGCATGACATGCGCTTGTATAAATCGGCGGCGGAATTGAAGGTGATGCGCGAAGCGGCGCAGATATCCGCACGCGCTCATGTTCGCGCGATGCAGGCCAGTCGCGCCGGGTTGTACGAATTCAGCCTGGAAGCCGAGCTGGATTATGAGTTCCGCAAGGGCGGAGCGAAGATGCCTGCTTACGGCTCCATCGTCGCGTCAGGTCGCAACGCCTGCATCCTGCACTATCAGGAAAACCATGCACCGCTTAAGGATGGCGATCTGGTGCTGATCGATGCGGGTTGCGAGATCGACTGCTATGCCAGCGACATCACCCGCACGTTTCCGGTCAGCGGCCGGTTTTCGACAGAGCAAAAAGCGATCTACGAACTGGTACTCAAGTCTCAGGAGGCTGCATTTTCGGCTATCAAGCCGGGCAATCACTGGAATCAGGCCCATGAGGCGACGGTGCAGGTGATCACGGCGGGACTGGTTGAGCTGGGTCTGTTGCAGGGCGATGTCGATGAACTGATTGCCAATGAAGCGTACAAAGCGTTCTACATGCACCGCGCCGGACATTGGCTAGGCATGGATGTGCACGACGTAGGCGAGTACAAGGTCGGCGGCGAATGGCGGGTACTCGAGGTCGGCATGGCGCTGACCGTAGAGCCTGGAATTTACGTGTCGCCGGACAATCAGAATGTAGCGAAGAAGTGGCGCGGGATCGGTGTACGAATCGAGGACGATGTCGTGGTGACCAGGACGGGTTGTGAAATTCTCACTGGTGGCGTGCCCAAATCCGTCGCCGAAATCGAGGCCTTGATGGCTGCTGCGCGGACTGACGCCGCATGAGTCGTTTCAATCTCGCGATCGTGGGTGGCGGCTTAGTCGGCGCGAGTCTGGCGTTGGCGTTGCAAGCCGGTGCCAAGGCGCGAGGCTGGAAGATCGTCATGATCGAGCCCTTCGCACCGGGCGACACCTGGCAGCCGAGCTATGACGCACGTTCGTCGGCACTGTCGTTCGGCGCGCGGCAGATCTACGAGCGTCTGGGGCTGTGGCAGCAGATCAGCCGTCGTGCCGAGCCTATCCTGCACATTCAGGTATCCGACAAAGGCCGCTTCGGTGCGGCGCAGCTGTCAGCCATTCAGGAAGGCGTGCCGGCCCTTGGTTACGTGGCGGAGAACGCCTGGCTGGGTCGGTGCCTGTGGCAAGACCTGGATAAAGACGTCATCAGCTGGCGTGTGCCTGGCGAGGTGAAACAGATGCAGGCGCTGACCGATGGTTACCGCCTGACCCTTAACGATGAAACCCAACTGGACTGTGATCTTGCGGTGCTCGCCGATGGTGGGCGCTCGAGTCTGCGCGAACAGCTGGGCATCGGCGTGCGTAAGACGCCATACGATCAGAGCGCATTGATCGCTAACATCACACCGGGCGAAGCGCACCGCGGCCAGGCCTTCGAGCGCTTCACCGAGCAGGGACCAATGGCGCTGCTGCCGCTGCCGGAAAACCGCTGTGCGCTGGTCTGGACCCGCACGGCTGAGGATGTACAGCGGCTGATGGCGCTGGACGAGCGCAGCTTCCTGAATGAACTGCAAGGCGTATTCGGCTACCGCCTCGGCGCGTTGAAACAAGTCGGCGCGCGGCATGCCTATCCGCTGGCGCTGATTCAGGCCGAGGAGCAGGTGCGTTCGCATCTGGTCGTTCTGGGTAATGCGGCGCACAGCTTGCACCCGATTGCCGGCCAGGGTTTCAACCTGTCATTGCGTGATGCGGCATCGCTGGCCGAAACCTTGCTCGCCAGTGAAGCGCCACTGGGGGATCTGGCGACCTTGCAGGTTTATCGCGATCGCCAATACCTGGACCAGAAGCTCACCGTGGGCTTTTCTGATCAGGTCACGCGGTTGTTCGGCAGTCGACAACCGATGATCACTGCGAGCCGCAACATTGGCTTGCTGGGCCTCGATCTGCTGCCGTCGGCCAAGAGTTGGTTCGCCCGCCAGGCTATGGGGCTGGGAACACGAGCTGATGTCTAACCCCTTCTTTCATCCGTGGCCAACGCCACCCGCGAGAACGATTTAAAGCATGGAAACGCGCGCAGATCTGCTGATTGTCGGGGCCGGAATGGTCGGTAGCGCACTTGCGCTGGCGCTGCGAGACAGCGGGCTGAATATCCTCGTGGTGGACGGCAGCCCGTTGAACGTCAAACCGTTCGATCACGCTGCCCCTTTCGAGCCACGAGTCAGCGCCTTGTCTGCGGCCAGCCAGCGCATTCTCGAGCGTTTGAACGTCTGGGATGGCATCGTTTCGCGGCGCTTAAGCCCTTATAGCGAGATGCATGTGTGGGACGGCAGCGGCACGGGCAAAGTGCATTTCTCTGCGTCCAGCGTGCATGCCCAGGTGCTGGGTCATATCGTCGAAAACCGCGTGGTGCAGGATGCCTTGATCGAGCGTCTGCACGAGACCGATATCAGCCTCATGGCCAATGCGCGTCTGGAACAGATGCGTCATTCGGGTGACGACTGGCTGCTGACCCTCTCCGATGGCCGCACCTTGCGCGCGCCCTTGGTAGTCGCTGCCGACGGCGCCAACTCCACAGTCCGGCACATGACGGGTACGGCAACGCGGGAATGGGACTACATGCACCACGCCATCGTCACCAGCGTGCGCACGGCCCAATCCCACCGTAAGACGGCTTGGCAACGATTCACCGACGACGGCCCGCTGGCGTTTTTGCCCCTCGAGCGAGAAGGAGAGCACTGGTGTTCGATCGTATGGTCGGTGACGCCTGCCGAGTCAGCACGGCTAATGAAGCTTGAGGATGAAGCGTTCTGTCGCGAGCTTGAGACAGCCTTCGAGGGCTGTCTTGGTCGGGTGATTTGCGCTGATCCACGGCTGTGCGTGCCTCTGCGACAGCGGCATGCCAAGCGTTATGTCGCCGATGGATTGGCGCTGATCGGCGACGCCGCCCACACCATCCATCCGTTGGCGGGGCAAGGTGTGAATCTGGGGTTTCTGGATGCGGCTGTTCTGGCCGAGGTGCTGCTGGGCGCAATCGAACGTGGCGAGCGTATTGCCGATCAGAAAGTGCTCAGCCGCTATGAACGCCGCCGAATGCCGCATAACCTCGCACTGATGGCGGCGATGGAAGGCTTCGAGCGCCTGTTCCAGGCTGATCCATTGCCGATGCGCTGGTTGCGCAACACCGGGTTGAAAGTGGTGGATCATTCGACTGCGGCCAAGGCGATGTTCGTTCGCCAGGCGCTAGGGTTGACTGGAGATTTGCCGGCATTGGCGAAGCCCTGACACGGCGCGGTTTCAGTCCCGGCATGGACTTCTTGCTGGGGCGGGTCGGCTCGCGATACGCCGATTATGCGACACGTATACGTCGCCCATGCTGACGTCTTGCGGATAATTCGCGCCCTCAGGTGATCGTGTTCCTGTCTGGAATCGCTCGTAAACCTACCCCGCAACATCTGGTAACTGCTCAAACCGGACATCGGTTGAGATGCCAGATGCGATTCACTACCATTTCGCCTCATTTTGACAAGACGAGATTTCAGCATGCAGGCAAGCAAGCGTCTTTTGGCTGCCCTGGCATTGACGGTGCTCGGCGGCAACGCCCAGGCCGCTGATGAAGTGGTGGTGTATTCCTCCCGGATCGACGAGCTGATCAAGCCAGTGTTCGATGCCTACACCGCCAAGACCGGCGTGAAGGTCAAGTTCATCACCGACAAAGAAGCGCCATTGATGCAGCGCATCAAGGCTGAAGGGCAGAACGCTACCGCCGACCTGCTGCTCACGGTCGACGCCGGTAACCTGTGGCAAGCCGAGCAGATGGGCATCCTCCAGCCATTCACCTCGTCGGTCATCGACGAAAACATTCCCGCACAGTATCGCTCCTCGACCCACAGCTGGACTGGGCTGAGCCTGCGTGCGCGCACCATCGTGTACTCGACCGACCGGGTCAAACCCGAGGAACTGACCACCTATGAGGCGTTGGCTGACAAGCAGTGGGAAGGGCGCCTGTGCCTGCGAACCGCGAAGAAAGTCTACAACCAGTCGCTGACCGCCACGCTCATCGAGGCCCACGGCGCCGAAGCGTCGGAAAAGATCCTCAAGGGTTGGGTCAACAACCTGTCCACTGACGTATTCTCCGATGACATTGCGGTGCTTCAAGCGATCAATGCCGGGCAGTGCGATGTCGGCATCGTTAACACGTATTACTACGGTCGCCTGCACAGGCAGAATCCTGATCTGGCCGTACGCCTGTTCTGGCCGAACCAGTCTGATCGTGGCGTCCACGTGAATCTTTCGGGCATCGGCCTGACCCGATACGCGCCCCATCCCGATGCGGCCAAGGCGTTGGTTGAATGGATGACCGGGCCTGAAGCGCAGACGATCTTTTCGGGCACCAACCAGGAGTTTCCAGCCAACCCGAAAGTCCCGCCCTCTGAAGAAGTCGCAAGCTGGGGTAAATTCAAAGCCGACACTATCCCGGTTGAAGTGGCCGGGCGGCGTCAGGCCGAGGCCATTCGCATGATGGATCGCGCGGGCTGGAATTGATCCTGCGCGGTGTGAATATTTGCTCAATTGCTGATGCAGCGGACTGAACACGATCCTGCGGGAGTGGGTTCATTTGCGAGGCGCCGGTGCGAACACAGACTGGTGTCGACCGAGCCGGCCCTTTCGCGAATGAATGCGCTTCCACGGGGATTCCTTGCGGCCTCCGCAGTTTCCTGAGAGTACCTTCTTGACCCATCCCGTTCAGCGCCGCTGGTATCTCCTGGTCTCCGCCATCGCCGCATTGGTGCTGCTGCCCCTGAGTGTGCTGTTGCTTTCCTGGCAAACCATTGATCACGAGATCTGGTCCCACCTTTGGGAAACCCAGCTGCCCCGGCTGCTGGGCAACACCCTCACGTTGGTCGTCGGCGTAGGTGTGGGTGTGACCCTGTTAGGCGTGAGTCTCGCTTGGCTCACAGCATTGTGTGAGTTTCCTGGCAAACGCTGGCTGGACTGGGCGCTGATGCTGCCGTTCGCCATTCCGGCCTATGTCCTGGCCTTTGTTTTCGTTGGCCTGCTCGACTTTGCCGGCCCCGTGCAAACCCTCATGCGTGAGTGGTTTGGCACAGGCGTCCGCTTTCCCCGTGTGCGCTCGACGGGCGGGGTGATCATCGTTCTGGTGCTGGTCTTCTATCCTTATGTTTATCTGCTCGCGCGCACAGCTTTTCTCGCCCAGGGCAAAGGCCTGATGGAAGCCGCACGTATCCTCGGGCAGTCGCCTTGGCAGGCGTTCTGGCGTGTCGCGCTGCCGATGGCCAGACCTGCGATTGGTGCCGGCATCGCACTCGCTTTGATGGAAACCCTGGCAGATTTCGGTGCGGTTGCCGTATTCAACTTCGACACCTTTACTACGGCTATCTACAAAACCTGGTATGGCTTCTTCAGCCTGTCGAGCGCGGTCCAACTGGCCAGCCTGCTGCTCTTGGCTGTGATGCTGGTGCTGTACGGTGAACGTCGTGCCCGCGGGGCCCGTAGCGCGAGCAATGAACGACCTCGGGTCAAGGCGCTGTATCACCTGCACGGCCTCAAGGCGGCAGCGGCCAGTACCTGGTGCAGCCTGGTTTTCATCTGTGCATTCGTGGTGCCACTGTTGCAACTGATTGTCTGGGTCTGGCAACGTGGACGGTTTGACCTGGATGAACGCTATACCGGTCTCATTCTGCATACCCTGTACCTTGGGGCGCTTGCCGCTCTGGTGACGGTCAGCGTGGCGATGATCCTGGTGTTTGCCCGGCGCTTGGCGCCCACCCGTGCCATTCGCTCGGCAGTGAGCCTGGCCAACATCGGCTATGCCCTGCCTGGGTCGGTGCTGGCGGTATCGATCATGCTGGCGTTCAGTTATCTGGATCGTGAGATGGTGGTGCCCCTTTCCGCCTGGTGGGGTGGTGCTGGCAAACCGTTGTTGCTGGGAAGCCTTGCCGCATTGGTGCTGGCGTATCTGGTGCGCTTCATCGCCGTGGCCTATGGGCCGCTGGAGAACAGCCTGTCGCGGATCCGTCCGTCGTTGCCAGAAGCGGCCCGCAGCCTGGGTGTTAGCGGGCCGCGTTTGTTTTTCAAAATTTATCTGCCGCTGCTGATCCCGGGAACCCTGAGTGCGGGTTTGCTGGTGTTCGTCGATGTGCTCAAGGAAATGCCCGCCACGCTGCTGATGCGCCCGTTTGGCTGGGACACGCTGGCGGTGCGCATCTTCGAAATGACCAGCGAAGGCGAGTGGGCGCGAGCCGCGTTACCGGCATTGACGCTGGTCATGGTCGGTTTACTACCGGTCATTGGCTTGATCAGACGGTCTGCCAGGCCCATCGGCTAGGTGCGGGGTCCGAACCTTGCGGCTACAATGCGCCGCAATCGACGCGGTCTGTCAGACAATTCCGCAGGTTCGCAAAGGTTCCAGACCCCTAGTCACGGGGGACCTGCAGCGATCGCGTCTTCGCCACGCCCCAAGGGGATGGGAGAACATAGCGAGCGAAGCAATAAGGCAAAGAACAGGCAAAAGCGGTTGGGTCGTGTCCGACTCCAGCTGTTCTGAATGAGCATTTTCCGCCTGTTTCTAACGCGCAAGCGTGTGCGTACTGCCGAATGTGCCCAGCCAGCTATAATTTTCACATTTCCCTGGCCCGGAAGGAGAAACCCATGGGAAAGCGTACGCCCCTGTTTGACCTGCACCTTGCGCTCGGCGCGAAGCTGGTCGATTTTGGTGGTTGGGATATGCCGTTGCATTACGGCTCACAGGTCGAAGAGCACCATCAGGTGCGCCGCGACTGTGGGGTTTTTGACGTGTCGCACATGCATGTGCTCGACGTTTCAGGCAGTCAGGCCCAGCCCTGGCTGCAATACTTGCTGGCAAACGACGTCGGCAGACTGCAGCAAACCGGGCGTGCGCTCTATAGCGCCATGCTCGACCCTCAGGGCGGGATCGTCGACGACATGATCGTCTACCGTACCGACCAGGGATATCGGTTGGTGGTCAACGCGGCTACCGGCACCAAGGATCTGGCCTGGATGAATTCCCATCTTTGCGGCTTCGACGTGCAGGTGATCCAACGTTCCGAGTTGGCGATGCTGGCCATTCAGGGGCCGCATGCCCGGCAGAAAATCGCCGAGCTGGTCACTCAGACGCGCTCCGAACTTATCCACACCCTAAGGCCGTTCGAAGGCCATCAGGAAGGTGACTGGTTCATCGCCCGCACCGGTTATACCGGCGAGGATGGGCTGGAGATCATCCTGCCGAGCGATCAAGCCTGCAGCTTTTTCAACGAAATGGTCGGCGCGGGAATCTCGCCGATTGGCTTGGGCGCGCGCGATACGCTGCGCCTTGAAGCGGGAATGAATCTTTTCGGGCAAGAAATCGATGAGCAGGTTTCACCGCTGACGTCCAACATGGGCTGGACCGTTGCATGGGCGCCGCAAGATCGCGACTTCATTGGTCGTGGTGCGCTCCAAGCAGAGCGAGCCAAGGGCATTGCCTCAAAGCTTGTCGGGCTTGTGCTTGAAGAGCGCGGTGTTTTGCGCGCGCATCAAGTCGTTCGAATAGCGGAAGTTGGCGAAGGAGAGATTACCAGTGGTAGTTTCTCTCCTACGCTGAGCAAGTCGATTGCCCTGGCGCGTGTTCCGATAGCCACTGGCGACCGCGCTGAAGTGGAGATCCGCGGCAAGTGGTACCCGGTTCGAGTGGTCCAGCCGACGTTCGTTCGTCACGGTAAGGCCCTGATTTGACCCTTGTTATCAAAGACAATCCCTGGCGGGTTTCCCGCTGACCTGATGATGTAGAGAGGATAAAAATTATGAGCGATATTCCCGCCGAACTGCGTTTTGCCGAAAGTCACGAATGGGCGCGTCTGGAGTCTGACGGCACTGTGACTGTGGGTATCTCCGATCATGCTCAGGAAGCGCTGGGAGACGTGGTGTTCGTAGAGTTGCCGGAAATCGGCAAGGTGCTTGCTGCCAGTGATGCAGCAGGCGTGGTCGAATCAGTCAAGGCCGCTTCTGATATCTATTCGCCGGTTGCCGGTGAGGTTATCGAGGTGAATGAAGCACTGGGCGATGCGCCTGAAGAGCTGAACAGCGCGCCTTACAGCTCATGGATTTTCAAGCTCAAGCCTTCCAACCCCGCAGACCTGGAAAAGTTGCTGGACGCCGCTGCTTACAAAGCCGCGATCGGCGAATAAGCACCCGAATCGGTGTTGGCTGCCGATGCGTTTATTCCCTGCCAAATAAAAATGCCGCTCAATTGGACGGCATTTTTTATGGTGTTGAGCGTTACTGCTCAGCAACCAGGTTCTTCGCCAGAATCGCGTTTGCCAGATCCATGTCCGAAGCGTTCAGCCCCGGGTTGTCTTGGCGAACCTGATTCATGGCTGCTTCCAGATACGGGCCACGAATGGCCCCGTTGCTGGCGACGAAGCTACCGGCATCATCCTGCGCAGCCACAATCAGTTTGTGATGCCGGAAAGTCAGGTAGGTAGAGCCGGTGGTTGCGCCGGACGAAATAACGTCGTGCAGAAAGCTGTCAGCCATGGCTGAACCGACGGGCAGGGAAAGCAGAGCTAACGTGGCTACGGCAAGTTTTAGACGCATGGCGGGTGACTCCGACGTTGGATGTTCTGAAACGATTTGATCCGCCTGCCTCTGATCTAGTTCCGTATCTCAAGCGCGAACAGCGGCTGCAGGTGGATCTGTAGCGGTGAATTCATTGGCCAGAATCGAGCGGAAGACATCGTGCGTCGGACATCTGGCCTCATCGCGAATGAATTGGCTCCCACAGATATGGATTCGCTTTTGCTCAAACCCCTTCAACCTTCAAAATCGCCCCGTCCTGTGCAATGACTGTCACCTGATCGCCTGCCGGGGTGTCAGGGCCTACGACCATCCATACCCCGTCGCCGACCTTGATCTTGCCGCGCCCGCTGACGATGGCGTCATGCACCACGAACGTCTTGCCAATCAGCTCCGAGCCGCGCATGTTGAGCCCCGGCTGGTCGGACTTGCGAAGCACATTGCGCTGGCGACGCCACCAATACAGCGCCGTTAACACCGAAAGCACGGCAAACAGCAGGAACTGCACTTCCCAGCTCATCGACGGGAGGATGTACGTGAGAATGCCAACGCCCGCCGCTGCCACGCCTATCCAAAGCAAATAACCGCCTGCGCCAAAGACCTCGAGGATCAGCAGCACAGTGCCCAGCCCCAGCCAGTCCCAGAACGACAGGTTCTGCACGTAATGCCACATGATTTAGACTCGCTTGCCCGTGTCGGGCCTGTTCTTGTCGAGATTCCCTTTGTCGAACGTCGCCTTGACGATCTCGCCGATGCCGCCGATTGCACCGATCATCTGGCTGGCTTCCAGCGGCATCAGGATGACTTTGCTGTTGTTGGCCGACGACAGTTTGCCGAGTGCGTCGATGTATTTCTGCGCGACGAAATAATTGATGGCTTGCACGTCACCGGCAGCGATTGCTTCGGACACCACCTGGGTCGCGCGGGCCTCGGCTTCGGCCTGCCGCTCACGGGCTTCAGACTCCAGAAACGCGGCCTGCCGCTCGCCTTCGGCTTCGAGAATCTGCGCCTGTTTCTTGCCTTCGGCGGTGAGAATGGCCGAAGCCCGCAGACCTTCTGCCTCGAGAATCTGAGCGCGTTTGATCCGCTCGGCCTTCATCTGCCCGGACATGGCTGCCATCAGATCCGCGGGCGGGCTGATGTCCTTGATCTCGATCCGTGTGATCTTGATGCCCCACGGCGCAGTGGCCTCATCGACGATGCGCAGCAGGCGTTCGTTGATACCGTCGCGCTGGCTGAGCATGGCGTCCAGCTCCATGGAGCCCAGCACGGTACGGATGTTGGTCTGCAGCAGATTGCGGATCGCATGCTGCAGGTTGTTGACCTCGTACGCCGCCTGCGCGCAATTGACCACCTGATAGAAGCACACTGCGTCAATCTGCACTGTGGCGTTGTCGGACGTGATGACCTCCTGCGGCGGAATATCCAGCACCGTTTCCATCATGTTGATCCTGTGCCCGATACGGTCCACCACTGGCACGATGATGTTGAGGCCGGGTTTGAGCGTGTTGGTATAGCGCCCGAAGCGCTCGACCGTCCATTGGTAGCCCTGGGGCACAACCTTGAAGCCCATGAACACGATGGCAATGGCCAGTCCGACGAAAAGTAGAGCCACACTACCGATTTGCATAATCCGTCCCTGTTGATCGCTATTGATAAGGCTGCGGAGAGTAAGGTGAAGGCACCCGCTCTGCGAATATTTCTTGTATCAAAAAAATCACTGCGCCGGGAAAAATCGCCATTCATTGCTTCTGCTAGGCAGCGTGTCTACCGTTGCTCGCTGTGCGGCGTAACCCGCAGCACTTCTTCGATCGTGGTCAATCCGGCGGCGACTTTTTGTGCGCCGGACAAGCGCAGGCTGCGCATGCCGTCCTTGAAACCCTGGCGGCGCAACGCCGTAAGGTCCAGATCTGCGGTGATCAGGGATTTTACTGCGTCGGACATCAGCATGATCTCGTACACCCCGGCACGCCCGCGATAACCGGTGTCGCGGCACTCTGCGCAACCCACCGCCTGCTGCGCCCCGCTCGGCACAGGCGCCTGCCAGGGGCGGGTCAGGGTCTGCCAATCGACTTCATCGATCTCCACCGGCGCTTTGCAATGCGGGCACAGCGTACGCACCAGACGCTGGGCCATCACGCCTAGGATCGTCGCTTTCAGCAGGTAATGCGGCACCCCCAGCTCCAGCAGACGGCTGATGGCACTGGGCGCGTCGTTGGTGTGCAGTGTCGAAAGTACAAGGTGGCCGGTGAGCGCGGCCTGAATCGCCATTTCGGCAGTCTCCAGGTCGCGAATCTCGCCGATCATGATGATATCCGGGTCTTGCCGCATCAGGGCGCGAACACCGCTGGCGAAGGTCAGGTCAATGTTGTGCTGAACCTGCATCTGGTTGAACGCCGGTTCGACCATCTCGATAGGGTCCTCGATGGTGCAAAGATTCACCTCCGCTGTGGCCAGCTTTTTCAGCGTGGTGTACAGCGTGGTGGTTTTCCCCGAACCGGTCGGCCCGGTCACCAGAATGATGCCGTTGGGCTGGCGCGTCATGCCTTCCCAACGACGCAAATCGTCGCCGGAGAAGCCCAATTGGTCGAAATCCTTGAGCAGCACTTCCGGATCGAAGATCCGCATCACCATCTTTTCGCCGAACGCAGTAGGCAAGGTCGACAGGCGTAATTCCACTTCGCCGCCATCGGGGGTCTTGGTTTTGACCCGACCGTCCTGCGGCTTGCGCTTCTCGGCCACGTTCATCCGGCCAAGGCTCTTCAGGCGGCTGGTGACAGCCATCGTCACCTGTGGCGGAAACTGATAGACGTTGTGCAGCACACCATCGATACGAAAGCGTACGGTCCCGGCTTCCCGGCGAGGTTCGATGTGAATGTCGCTGGCGCGCTGCTGATAGGCGTACTGGAACAGCCAATCGACGATATTGACGATGTGCGCGTCGTTTGCGTCCGGTTCCTGATCACTCGCGCCGAGCTTGAGCAACTGCTCGAAGTTACCCAGGTTGCTCACTTTTTGGTCAGTTGCGTTAGCGCCGCTGACTGATTTCGCCAAACGGTAAAACTCGACGGCCAGTTTCTGTACATCCACGGGGTTGGCGACCACACGCTTGATCGGCATTTTCAGCACGTGCATCAAGTCCGCTTCCCACGCTTTTACGTAAGGCTGGGCGCTGGCGATGGTCACGCACTCGCGATCTGCGGCAACGGCCAGGATCTTGTGGCGCTGCGCGAAGGCGTAAGACATCAAAGGGGTGACGGCGGCTACGTTGATCTTTAACGGATCAATGCGCAGATACGGTTGGCCAGCCTGATCGGCGAGCCAGTCGGTGAGGGTTTCCAGATCGAGCTTCTTGCCCGGGCGCTTGGGGTCATCGAACTGCTGCGTGGCGATGAATTCCAGCGGATGGGTCTGCAAATGCTGCGTACTTCGGCGCAAGGTCAGTGCGTATTCGGCATTGTCCTGATCAAGGTATCCCTGCGCGACGAGATCGCGCAGCACTTCATTCAGATCTAGCCAGCGGTCCTGGGAAGATGAGGCAAGGACGGACATGCGGGCTCCTTTGGACGAGACGACTTACTAAGTAGATAAGCAAGAGTAGTCCCAAGCGTGCCAGTTGTTGCGTCCTGCAGACAGTGAAGCGTTGCCAATATTTTCGAGACTCAACCGACAGCGAGCGAGACGGGCTCGGATAGGACGTGCAAATCGCTGATCGGTTCCAGTTCTACTGTACAAACATTGATCAGGTTGCGCATTTTTTTACCAATGACCTGTGCCCGATGCCACGTCATGCCGTCCGCTTCAATATTGATCATCAGCATGCCCTCCTGCTGCAAGACGTTGACTTGCTGCGGGATCAGGTACTGCATGGCGAACAGATTCAGGAGCCGGCACAGCGTATCGGGCTCGGCTTCGGCAAGGATCTGATAGCGTGAGCAGCAATGGGCGTTGGCAGCGGACCAGGCGTCATAACGAAGCGGGGCGGTGTTGACGGCTTCAAGGTGCGGCATGCTGAACTCTCCTGTTTTCGTCTGCTGTGCGAATGGGCTTCGACGAGCTGTTGAGTGAAAGAAAGTTTTACATGCCAGCGTAGAAAATTCTGACCCATAATTAGCTGTTTCAGGCTTGTTGAGAATTGTTAATGTGGGGCGCGTGTATTTAGAGAATTGATTATGCAAACAGAGCTGGATACTTATGATCGCAAGATACTCGCGTTGCTCCAAGAGGACGCTTCATTGTCCAGCGCGCAGATCGCCGAGCAGGTGGGCCTGTCTCAATCCCCGTGCTGGCGCAGGATTCAGCGACTGAAAGATGAAGGAGTGATTCGCAGGCAGGTGACGCTGCTGGATCGCAAGAAGATCGGGCTGAACACGCAGATCTTTGCGGAGGTAAAACTCAACGCGCACGGTCGCTCCAATTTCACCGAATTCACCGACGCGATTCGTGGGTTTCCAGAGGTGTTGGAGTGCTATGTGCTGATGGGGTCCGTGGACTTTCTGCTGCGCATTGTCACGCCGGACATTGAGGCCTATGAGCGGTTTTTCTTCGAGAAGCTGTCGCTGGTGCCGGGGATCCAGGAGGTGAATTCGACCGTGGCGCTTTCCGAGATCAAATCGACGACGAGTTTGCCTATATCGAAGTAGCCGGGTTCTGACGTTTGCTCAGGCGACTGTTCTGCAGCGGCACTCAAGGCCAGTAGGAGCCGGCAAGCCAGCTCCTCAGTCAGACTGCCGTCAGATCTTCAGCAACGTCTTCCAGGCCCGGCTTTGCAGTACGGCGATGGTCTGTTGCACGCGTGCTTCGAGGACTTCGTCGCTGATGTCCAGGTGCGCCAGTTGTTCGAGTTTGTTCAGTTCACCGTACAGGCGGTCCAGCTCTGGCAACTCCAGAGTGTGGCGGGCGTAGTGCAGCCAGCCCTGAATGCGTTCGATGCGAGGCAATTGTTCGGCCAGATCTTCCGGCTGTTGCTGATAGCGTGGCAGGTTCAGCGCCGTCGCTTCATCGCCCAGAAAGCGCGGGACCCAGCTGCTAAGCATCGCGTTGCCCTGCCGGTTGCCGCGATTATTGCGCTCGGTGGTCCAGCTTTGCGCCATCAGCCAGCGCGAGGTGGTCAGCGAGAAAAGGCCCCAGCGCGGGTCTTCTAGCTCTTCGATGAATTGCTCATGGGCCGCAGCACGTACATCGGCGTCTTCCTGACCGGCCTGAACCAGCGTACGCCAGTCTTCCAGCAAGGCATCCAGCGCGGCGCGCAAGTCGTGAGTGGTGGCACGCGGCGCGGCCTGACCCAGGCTTGAGGACAGTGCGCGCAGTTCGGCGAGCACGTCGACCCATTCCTGCAACAGATTCCAGTGCCCGTTGAAGCGATACTGCTCGGCCAGACGCTGGCTGCTGCCTAGCAGATACCAGGCCAGCGCGCTGTAGGCCTGATCGACGGAGGTCTCGGCATGCAGTTCCGGCAGCGGCAACCTGATCGAATAGCTGCTGGCGTCGAACAGGCGATAGCCGCGCTCGGCCTTGCTGATGTCGCAAGGCATCAGCGCCAGCTTCTCAGCCAACTCTGCAGCCAGTTCCAGCAACGCGGCAGGCTCGCCTTCACGCAGCTCCAACTCCAACTCGCAGATTTCTTCCTGTTGCTTGCCTGCGATGACCTTGCCCAGGTCCAGCGCCGCCTCGATCACAACCTTGGCCTTGCCACGGCCCCAAGCGATTTCTGCCTTCTCGCGAACGAAGTCGGTGGTGAACAACGGTTTGATGGTCTTCTTGTCCAGATCCGCCAGTTGCTCGGGCCAGCATTCGCCGTCCAGCTTCTTCACATCCAGCTTGGCCTTGGGCAGTTCCCAGTTGTACTCGTTGCGCTCGGACAGACCGGCAACGCTCTGGCCGCGGGTCTTCAAGGTCTGGATGATCGCGTCGCCATCACGGCGCACGCGCAGGGCGACCTTGGCGTGGGCGAGCTCGCGCTCGGGCGTATCGAAATACTGGTTGAACAGCTCCAGCCGCTCCCAACCGCTTTTGTTGCGCTTTTTCAGCAACGGATGGTCGCGCAAGGCAATGAGGGTTTCGCGGCTGACGCGGAGTTTGATTTCGGTTTCTTTCTGCATGGCCGGGAATCCAGGCGCTCTATCGCGATAGGCGCTTTATTTCTGAGAACAGGGGACGCAGCCGGAATCGACACAACTGCGTGGGTCGTGCAGTGTACAGGACATCAACCGTGACAGTTTATTCCTGCGGCCCAATCACCCTATGATGGAGCCAGCATTCGAGGAGTTGCCCATGCCGTTGCCGTCCATGAAAGACCAATTCGCGGCTTTGATCGCCGCGCCTTCGGTGAGCTGCACGCAGCCTGCGCTGGACCAGTCCAATCGCACCGTCATCGACCTGCTGGCCACCTGGCTTGGCGATCTGGGTTTTGCGTGCGATATCCAGCAAATCAGCCCTGGCAAGTTCAACCTGCTGGCGACTTATGGCTCCGGCCCCGGTGGCCTGGTGCTGTCCGGACACAGCGATACCGTTCCTTACGACGACGCACTGTGGAAGACCGATCCGCTGAAGCTGACAGAAGTCGACGGCAACTGGGTAGGACTCGGCAGCTGTGACATGAAAGGCTTCTTTGCGCTGGCAATCGAGGCGCTGCAACCCTTGCTGAACAAGCCTTTCAAGCAGCCGTTGATCATTCTGGCGACCTGTGATGAGGAAAGCTCGATGGCTGGCGCCAAGGCCCTTGCGGCTGCCGGTGGCGTGCTGGGGCGCGCGGCCGTGATCGGCGAGCCTACGGGCCTCAAGCCGATTCGTCTGCATAAGGGCGTGATGATGGAGCGCATCGATATTCTCGGGCGCAGCGGCCATTCATCGGACCCGAGCTTGGGTCACAGTGCCCTTGAGGCGATGTACGACGCGATCGGCGCGCTCAAAGGCCTGCGCCAGCAATGGCGGACGCAGTTCAGCAACCCGCAATTCACTGTGCCCCAGCCAACCATGAATTTCGGCTGCATCCACGGTGGCGACAACCCCAATCGCATCTGTGGGCAGTGCTCGCTGGAGTTTGACCTGCGCCCGCTGCCGGGCATGGATCCGGAAATGTTGCGTGCTGCGATTCGGCAAAAGCTGCAGCCACTGGCCGAACAGCACCAAGTGAAGATCAACTACGCGCCGCTGTTCTCGGAGGTCGCGCCGTTCGAACAAAGCGCCGATGCGGAACTGGTACGCGTTGCTGAACGTCTGACGGGTCATACGGCTGAAGCAGTGGCATTTGGCACCGAAGCGCCTTATCTTCAGCGCCTTGGTTGCGAAACGATCGTATTGGGTCCCGGTGACATCGCTTGCGCGCACCAGCCCGGCGAATATCTCGAAATGTCCCGTTTGCAGCCTACCGTGCGTCTATTGCGTCAGTTGATCGAACATTACTGCCTGACTCCCGCGTGAGTCAGCGCCCATCCAGAAGGAGAGTACGCGTGTTGCGATGCCTGTTCCGACGATAAAACTCATGCCGTCGTGAGTGTTTCTACCCTTCGTCCCTCTTTTTTACAGGCTCATCCGGATATGCCCGATTACGTCAATTGGCTCCGCCACGCGTCTCCCTACATCAATGCCCACCGCGATTGCACCTTCGTCGTGATGCTTCCGGGCGACGGTATCGATCACCCTAATTTCGGCAACATCGTGCATGACCTTGTGCTGTTGCACAGTCTGGGTGTGCGTCTGGTGCTGGTTCATGGCTCGCGGCCACAAATCGAGAGCCGTCTGGAAGCACGTGGCCTGACGCCGCACTTTCATCGCGACATGCGCGTGACCGACTTTGCGACGCTTGAGTGCGTGATCGACGCCGTGGGCGCACTGCGCATCGCCATTGAGGCGCGCCTGTCGATGGACATGGCTGCCTCGCCCATGCAGGGCTCACGCCTGCGGGTGACCAGCGGTAACTTCGTCACGGCACGGCCAATTGGTGTGCTTGAAGGCGTTGATTACCAACACACCGGCGAAGTGCGCCGGATCGACCGCAAGGGTATCAACCGCCTGCTCGACGAGCGTTCGATCGTGTTGCTGTCGCCGCTGGGTTATTCGCCGACCGGTGAGATTTTCAACCTCGCCTGCGAAGACGTCGCGACCCGCGCTGCGATTGATCTGGGTGCGGAAAAGCTGCTGCTGTTCGGCGCCGAATCCGGCTTGATGGACGAGCAGGGTCGTCTGGTACGCGAGCTGCGCCCACAGCAGGTCCCCGCGCACCTTCAGCGTCTGGGCAGCAATTACCAGGCGGAACTGCTGGATGCGGCCGCTCAGGCCTGTCGCGGCGGCGTTGCGCGCAGTCATATCGTCAGCTATGCCGAAGATGGCGCGCTGCTCTCCGAGCTGTTCACCCGTGCCGGTGGCGGAACCCTGGTGGCGCAGGAGCAATTCGAACTGGTGCGCGAGGCCTCGATTGGCGACGTGGGCGGTTTGATCGATCTGATCACGCCACTGGAAGAGCAGGGCATTCTGGTGCGCCGTTCCCGCGAAGTGCTTGAGCGCGAAATCGAGCAGTTCAGCGTGGTGGAGCGCGAAGGGTTGATCATCGCCTGTGCAGCGTTGTATCCGATTGCCGATTCCGAGACGGGTGAGCTGGCGTGTCTGGCGGTAAACCCTGAGTACCGCCATGGCGGGCGCGGCGACGAGTTGCTCGAACGCATCGAAGAACGGGCGCGGGCGCAGGGCCTGAAGACCTTGTTCGTGCTTACCACTCGCACTGCGCACTGGTTCCGCGAACGTGGCTTCGAGCCGAGCAGCGTCGACCGCCTGCCAAGCGCCCGTGCCTCACTGTACAACTATCAGCGTAATTCGAAGATTTTCGAGAAGGCGATTTAAGCCAAACCGCGCCGGGCCCGGGTTTGGGCCAAGGGGTTATTTTCGGTTCGCGGGGATTCCCTGCAAGAGCGAATTTATTCGCGAGGCGGCGGTATATCCGGTAGAGATGCTGCGGATGTACCGGCCAATCGCGAATGAATTCGCTCCCGCAACGCGCTCAAAAGCCTTGTGTCAGTTACTGATCGCCAGAATGCTCGCCTGATAGGCCCCGACGAAGATATCGAAATCCACTGGCTCTTCGGTCCGTTCCAGGTCCGATTGTTCGCTCAGGGAGACGCGTGCCCGGGTTTCGAAGTCGTTCTGGTCTTCGGCGCTCAGCGGCTGGCTGCGGAAAGTGTCGGCATGCACTTGTGACTGACGCAGCGAGAAGGCTGTGAAGCCTTCCTTGTGTTCCGTCATGGCGGCCAGCACCTGTGCCGATGGCGTCAGCGATGCATCTGCCACTTTCGCACGCTGAGCGGCCAGCGATTTGGCGTGCTCATCGATGCCCTGGCTTTTGTCCAACAGCGCAATGATCGGTTCGATCTTGTCCAGTAGCTCATTCGCCCAGACTTTCAGGTCAATGGTCGAGGTGTTGCGGCTCAATTGCAGCCCTGGACGACGACCTTCCTTGACCACGGTCAGGAAGTTGCCACTGGCGTTGCCGCATTCGCAATCGGCCAGTTGCGGGCTTTCCTGTAGCGCGCAGAACAGAATGAACGCGTCGATGAAGCGCGACTGCTGCAGATCGATACCCACTGGCAGGAACGGGTTGATGTCCAGGCAACGCACTTCGACGTACTGCACGCCGCGGGCCACCAAGGCCTGAATCGGACGCTCGCCGGAATAGGTGACGCGCTTTGGCCTGATCGTCGAGTAGTACTCGTTTTCGATCTGCAGCACGTTGGTATTGAGCTGAATCCACTCGCCGTCCTTGTGCGTACCGATTTCGACGTAAGGCGCGTAAGGCGTTGCTACCGCTTTGCGCAGGCTGTCGGTGTAGGCCAGCAAGTCGTTGTAGCACGGCGTCAGATCGGCCTGAGCGTTGCTCTGGTAGCCCAGATCGCTCATGCGCAGGCTGGTGGCGTAAGGCAGATACAGCGTGTCCGCATCGAACTGCTCCAGCTGATGCGAGCGACCGCGCAGGAAGCTTGCGTCCAGCGCGGGGGAGGCGCCAAACAGGTACATCAGCAGCCAGCTGTAGCGACGGAAGTTACGGATCAGGCCGATGTAGCTTTCAGACTGGAAATCACGATCGCTGCCATCAAAGTCCACGGTCTGCTTGAGCACCGGCCAGATAGCTTCGGGTAGCGAGAAGTTGTAATGGATCCCGGCAATGCACTGCATGGTCTTGCCGTAACGCAGCGCCAGGCCCTGACGGTACACGTACTTGAGTTTGCCGATGTTCGAGGTGCCGTAATAGGCGATCGGGATGTCTTCTTCAGCCGGCAGCGGGCACGGCATTGAAGGGCTCCAGATGTATTCATTGCCCAGCTTGCTGTAAGCAAAGCGATGGATTTTCTCCAGGCTCTCCAGCGTGTCGGCAGGGTTGGTCAGCGCTGGGGTGATGAACTCCAGCAAAGACTCGGAATAATCGGTGGTGATCTGCTCGTTGGTCAGCGCAGAACCCAGGGATTCAGGGTGCGGTGTCTGAGCCAGCCGGCCCTCGCCTGTAACGCGCAGGCACTCGCGCTCGATGCCGTGCAAGCACTTCTCCAGAAGGGAGAGGTGAGAGTGCTCGCCAAGCAGAGCCAGGCGGCGATTGAGAAGTTCGCTCAAGTTGGATTCCTTCACGCGTCAGTCGGCCCTATATGGGGGCGATATGGCGCTCTACAAGGGTGAAGAAAGGAACTGGCGTTTTCGCCTCGTTTTTGATCCTAACGCCGATGCATGTCGCGCTGATCATTCCCACAAGGAAAATCAGTTGATTTCGACACTGATACACAGTGCCGAAATTAACTCATATCGCCATCGGACAGCTAGATGATCGCGAACGTGCCTTGTGCTTTAGCGACGAGTTTATCGGCCTGATGTACGGCAGCCTCCACCACCAGCGTGCGACGACCGGCGTGCAGCACTGTTGCGACACAGGTGACTTCGCCATCCGCCACGCCACGCATGTAGTTGATCTTGCACTCGACCGTCACGCTTTGCTTGTCGAAGCCGTGGGCGCTGGAACAGGCCAGCCCCATTGCAATATCAACCAGACTGAACAGGGCTCCGCCATGCATCACATTGCCGCGGTTGCGCAGATGCGGTTCCAGCGCCAGTGCCACTTCGGCGACACCTTTCTCGCTCAGCCGCACGATGCGGCAACCCAGGGTCTTGAAGTAAGCGCTTTGCTTAAGATCGTCCGGGATATCCATCAGCGTTTCTTCAGTTGCTTGGCATTGGCGAACAGCGAGGCCATGGCGTTGTTCGCCGGGGCGGCAGTCGCGGTTTCCTTGCGTGGCGCACTGCTTTGTTGCTGGCGAGGGGCTGAGCCAGGACGTGCTCCGCGTGCGCCGTCGATCTTCTCGCCCGGTGTGTCACTCATGCGCATCGACAGACCGACGCGTTTGCGCGGGATGTCGACTTCCATGACCTTGACCTTGACCACGTCGCCGGCTTTCACCGCTTCGCGCGGATCCTTGATGAATTTCTCCGAAAGCGCAGAGATATGCACCAAACCATCCTGATGCACGCCAATATCGACGAAAGCACCGAAGTTGGTCACGTTGGTCACGACGCCTTCGAGGATCATGCCCAATTGCAGGTCCTTGAGGTCTTCGACGCCGTCCTGGAACTCGGCGGTCTTGAACTCCGGACGTGGGTCGCGGCCCGGTTTTTCAAGCTCTTGAAGGATGTCGGTCACGGTCGGCAGACCAAACGTTTCGTCAGTGAATTTCTTCGGATCAAGGCGCTTGAGAAAGCTGGCATCACCGATCAGGGAGCGAATATCACGTTCGGTTTCAGCGGCGATGCGCTGTACCAGCGGATAGGCTTCCGGGTGCACGGCGGAGGAATCCAGCGGGTTGTCACCGTTCATCACGCGCAGGAAGCCTGCGGCCTGTTCGAAGGTTTTTTCGCCAAGGCGTGAGACTTTCTTCAACGAGGCGCGGGTCTTGAAGGCGCCATTCTCGTCGCGGTGGGTGACGATATTCTGCGCCAGCGTGGTATTCAGGCCCGAGATGCGCGCCAGCAGGGCAACCGAAGCGGTATTCACGTCAACGCCTACCGCGTTCACGCAGTCCTCGACCACGGCGTCCAGCCCGCGCGCCAGCTTGAGCTGAGACACGTCGTGCTGATACTGGCCGACACCGATGGACTTGGGGTCGATCTTCACCAGTTCCGCCAGCGGATCCTGCAAGCGGCGCGCGATGGAAACCGCGCCGCGAATCGATACGTCCAGATCCGGGAATTCCTTGGCCGCCAATTCCGAGGCCGAGTAAACCGACGCGCCGGCTTCGGACACCATGACCTTGGTCATTTTCAGACCTGGATATTTTTTGATCAGCTCGGCAGCCAGCTTGTCGGTTTCGCGGCTGGCGGTACCGTTGCCGATGGCAATCAGATCGACCGAATGCTTGGCGCAAAGCGCCGCGAGCACAGCGATGGTCTGATCCCACTGGTTTTTCGGCACGTGCGGGTACACCGTGGCGTAATCGAGCAGCTTGCCGGTCGCATCGACCACGGCCACCTTGCAGCCGGTGCGCAGGCCCGGGTCCAGACCCAATGTCGCGCGCGGGCCAGCGGGGGCCGCCAGCAACAGGTCATGCAGGTTGTGGGCAAAGACGTTGATCGCTTCGGTTTCCGCGCCATCGCGCAGTTCGCCCAGCAGGTCGGTTTCGAGGTGCGAATACAGTTTGACCTTCCAGGTCCAGCGCACCACTTCTGCCAGCCATTTGTCTGCCGAACGGTTCTGATTCTGCAGACCGAATCGCTCGCTGATCATCATTTCGCACGGGTGTAACGTGCCGGGCAGTTCTTCGCCAACTTTCAGCGCAGAGCTGAGAATACCTTCGTTGCGGCCACGGAAAATCGCCAGGGCTCGATGGGATGGCATGCTCTTCAGCGGTTCGTCATGTTCGAAGTAGTCGCGGAACTTGGCGCCTTCTTCTTCCCTGCCGGCCACGACCCGCGCGCTGATCACGGCTTCCTGCTTGAGGAAGCTGCGCATTTTTTCCAGCAGCGTGGCGTCTTCGGCGAAACGCTCCATCAGGATGTATTTGGCCGCTTCGAGCACCGCCTTGATCTCGGCGAAGCCTTTTTCGGCGTCGACGAAGCGCGCAGCTTCAGCTTCAGGCGTAAGGCTCGGGTCGTTGAACAGCGCGTCCGCCAGCTCGCCAAGACCCGCCTCCAGGGCGATCTGGCCCTTGGTGCGGCGCTTCTGTTTATAAGGCAGGTACAAGTCTTCGAGGCGAGTCTTGGTGTCGGCGAGCTTGATGTCGCGCGCCAGTTCCGGGGTCAGCTTGCCTTGCTCTTCGATGTTGGCAAGGATGCTGATGCGGCGCTCATCGAGCTCGCGCAGGTAGCGCAGGCGCTCTTCCAGATGACGCAATTGCGTGTCATCGAGGCTGCCAGTCACTTCTTTGCGGTAGCGAGCGATGAACGGCACGGTTGAGCCTTCATCCAGTAGCGCGACGGCCGCTTCGACCTGTTGCGGGCGGACGCCGAGTTCCTCGGCGATGCGGCTGTTGATGCTGTCCATAAAACCACCTGACAAATGTGTGTGCAAAAAATCCGGCTGCTGGCGGACCGCCTGGAGCGCGAGGTGCCTGATCTTGAGGGCGGCGCATTATACCCAGTGAGCCCGGATTAGGGGATCGCCCTGTCAGGGGCTGCAAACAGGCAGGTCAGACCCAAGGAAGAACGTGCGCAGACCCTTGGGCAGAGCACCAGTGTCGGTTCAGGAAAAATCTGCTAACAATGCACACGGTGCACATCACAGCAGCTGCGCCATAATGCGCGCCGAGATCAAAGGAGCATCCAATGAGCAGCACTGCACAAACGGCTGAAGGCGAGAAAATCCTCATCGTTGACGATGACCCGGGCCTGAGCAGCCTGTTAGAACGCTTTTTCACCAGCAAGGGTTATCGCGCCCGTGCCGTGCCCAATGTGGAGCACATGGACCGGCTGCTGGCTCGTGAAGTCTTTCACCTCGTCGTGCTGGACCTGATGCTGCCCGGCGAAGACGGCCTGTCCGCCTGCAGCAGGCTGCGTGCTGCGAACAACCAGGTGCCGATCATCATGCTGACCGCCAAGGGCGATGAGCTGAGCCGCATCAAAGGGCTTGAACTGGGTGCCGACGACTACCTGGCCAAACCGTTCAACCCTGATGAATTGATGGCCCGTGTCAAGGCGGTCCTGCGTCGTCAGGCCGCGCCTGTACCCGGCGCACCTGCCAGCGAAGATGAAACCGTTACGTTCGGTGAGTACGAGCTGTCTCTGGCCACCCGCGAGCTCAAGAAGGGTGATCAGGTGCATATGCTCACCACGGGTGAGTTCGCTGTACTCAAGGCCTTGGTCATGCACGCACGGGAACCCCTCACCCGCGACAAGCTGATGAATCTGGCCCGCGGGCGCGAATGGGACGCACTGGAGCGCTCCATCGACGTACAGATTTCCCGTTTGCGTCGTCTGATCGAAGTCGACGCCGCCAAGCCGCGCTACATCCAGACTGTATGGGGTGTGGGTTATGTGTTCGTGCCGGACGGTGCCGGCAAGCAGTAAGCAGGTTAACAGACTGCCAGTCGGGCGCATTGCACGCCCGTTTATGCTGACCAGTCACCCGCAACTCCTGAAAAGGAGGGTCTCGGGTGGCTGGTTTTGCCGTCTCTTGCCCTCGACGAATCTCGCGAGCCTGGCTCGCTCCTGCAAAGTGTGTAGCTGCTGTTATGAAGACACCGCTCTGGTTCCCGCAAAGCTTTTTCTCCCGCACGCTATGGCTGGTGCTTATCGTCGTGCTGTTTTCCAAGGCATTGACCCTGGTTTACCTGCTGATGAACGAAGACGTGCTGGTCGATCGTCAATACAGCCATGGGGTTGCGTTGACGTTGCGGGCTTATTGGGCAGCGGATGAGAGTGACAGGCAGACCATCGCTGATGCGGCGGGGCTGATTCGGGTGGTGGGCGGCGGGGTCCCGGAAGGCGAGCAGCACTGGCCGTACTCGGAAATCTACCAGCGGCAGATGCAGGCTGAACTCGGTGCCGACACCGAGGTGCGGCTGCGTGTCCATGCACCTCCTGCCTTGTGGGTGCGCGCGCCAAGCCTGGGCGATGGCTGGCTGAAAGTCCCTCTTTACCCCCATCCTTTGCGCGGGCAGAAAATCTGGAGCGTTCTGGGTTGGTTCCTGGCCATCGGTTTGCTGTCCACGGCGTCGGCATGGATCTTCGTCAGTCAGCTCAACCGGCCCCTCAAACGTCTGGTTTTCGCCGCCCGTCAGCTTGGGCAGGGGCGTAGCGTACGCCTGCCGGTCAGTGATACCCCCAGCGAGATGACCGAGGTTTATCGTGCCTTCAACCAGATGGCAGAAGACGTCGAGCAAGCAGGGCAGGAGCGGGAATTGATGCTGGCGGGGGTTTCACATGACCTGCGTACGCCGTTGACGCGATTGCGCCTGTCGTTGGAACTGATGCCTGCCAACAACGAATTCATGGAAGGCATGGTGCGCGATATCGAGGACATGGACGCCATCCTCGATCAGTTTCTGGCGTTCATCCGCGACGGACGTGACGAAGAGGTTGAAGAAGTCGATCTGGTCGAACTGGTTCATGAGGTAGTGGCGCCCTACAACAGTCCCGTTGAACAGGTGCGTCTGTGCCTGGAGTCGATTCCGCCATTTGCGCTGCGGCGCGTCTCCATGAAACGCCTGCTTAATAACCTGATCGGCAATGCGATGCACCATGCGGGCGACGGCGTCGAAGTCGCGGCCTACGTTTCCGGTGACAGCGGCGCGCCTTATGTGGTGCTTAGCGTGCTGGACCGTGGCATGGGCATTGATCCGGCGGAGCTGGAAGGCATTTTCAACCCTTTCATTCGCGGCGACCGCGCCCGCAGCGGCAAAGGCACCGGCCTGGGCCTTGCCATCGTCAAGCGCATTGCGTCCATGCATGGCGGTAACGTCGAGTTGCGCAACCGTTCAGGTGGCGGGCTCGAAGCACGTGTGCGATTACCGTTGGGATTGATGTTGCCCAGGGATGCAGATTGATCAGCCGCTCGGCCAAGGCAGATCATTTGCAGGAGCCGGCTTGCTGGCGAGCGCGGTGAGTCAGAAGAAAATCTGCTAACAAACCGCGTTCATCATTGTCGGAGCCTCCGACGTCTACTACAGGTGTTTTGGCCTACCGGGAAGCAGCGTCGAACATTGCGCCAGAGCGCTCGAGCGTCCATAGGACGGAGTCATCACCCCTTACCCTTCGTCCGCGTCATGTGCGGGCCGCCGTTTTTCTCGATGTACTGAATGATCATGCCTGCCACATCCTTGCCGGTCGTCGCCTCTATGCCCTCCAGCCCTGGTGAGGAGTTCACCTCCATCACTAACGGGCCGTGGTTGGAGCGCAGGATGTCCACACCTGCGACGCTCAGGCCCATGACCTTGGCCGCGCGAATGGCGGTCATGCGTTCTTCCGGGGTGATCTTGATCAGGCTGGCCGTACCGCCCCGGTGCAGGTTGGAGCGGAATTCGCCGGGCTTGGCCTGACGCATCATCGAGGCGATAACCTTGTCGCCCACTACGAAACATCGGATATCCGCACCGCCTGCTTCCTTAATATATTCCTGCACCATGATGTCCTGCTTGAGGCCCATGAAGGCTTCGATCACGGATTCTGCTGCCGTTGCCGTCTCGCAGAGTACAACGCCGATACCTTGGGTACCTTCCAGAACCTTGATCACCAGCGGTGCGCCGTTAACCATTTGGATCAGATCGGGAATATCATCGGGTGAGTGGGCGAAGCCCGTCACCGGCAGGCCGATCCCGCGCCGCGACAACAGCTGCAGCGAACGCAGTTTGTCCCGGGAGCGGGCGATGGCCACTGATTCGTTGAGCGGGAAGACCCCCATCATCTCGAACTGGCGCAACACGGCGCAGCCATAAAAGGTCACAGAAGCGCCAATACGCGGGATCACCGCGTCGAAGCCTTCCAGGGGTTTTCCTCGATAGTGGATCTGCGGCTTATGACTGGCGATGTTCATATAGGCGCGCAGGGTATCGATCACTACGACCTCGTGGCCACGCTGAATGCCAGCTTCGACCAGACGACGAGTTGAATACAGACGCGGGTTTCGCGAAAGCACAGCGATCTTCATGCAACACCTGTGGCAAGGGAAATTGAAGCCGGATAGACCGGCTTGTCCTGAACGTAAGTAATGCCCGGATTGACCACCAAATGGCCGTCAATCAAGGCTTTGGAACCCAATAACAACCGGTAACGCATGGCCTTGCGACAGGCCAGGGTAAATTCCACTGGCCAGACCCGGTCTCCCAGTGCCAGGGTGGTGCGAATCACATAGCGCACCTGCGCATGGCCATTGGAGCTCTTGATGGTCTTCATCGCGACCAACAGGGCTTCGCATCGACGGTGACGCAGTTGCACGACCGTGCCCAAGTGCGCATTGAAACGCACCCATTTCTCGCCATCGCGTTCAAAGGGTTGGATTTCGGTGGCGTGCAGGCTAGAGGTACTGGCGCCTGTGTCGATCTTTGCACGCAGCCCCGCGACTCCCAGGTTGGGAAGCGCCACCCATTCGCGGAGGCCGATGACTGTCAAATGGTCGAATGTTTTCAAAGCGATACCGTACTTTTACGCGTTCTGCCAGACGCCCGGATCAACCTGGGCCAGTGACTTGAATGCCGGTTTGGCGAACCAGTAACCCTGCATCAGATAGATGCCACAGTCGGCAAGAAAGTCGCGCTCTTCGGCATGCTCGATACCTTCGGCGATCACTGCAATGCCCAACTCTGTACACATTGCGACAACCCCCCGAACGATGGCCTGGCGCGCGCGATCACGGTGCACGTTACGCACCAGCGCCATGTCCAGCTTGATCAGGTCTGGCTGGAAGTCAGCGAGTAGAGCCAACCCGGAATACCCGGCGCCGAAGTCGTCAATGGCCGTCTTGAAGCCGAATTCGCGGTACTCGCGCAGAATATGGGTCAGATGGTGATTGCTGCCTATGTGCTCGGTTTCCACGGTTTCGAAAATCAGGCGTTCCAACGGGAAGTTGTGCGTGCGTGCGGCTTCCAGGGTGCTGCGTATGCACAATTGCGGGCGATAGACGGCATTGGGCAGGAAGTTGATCGACAAGTGCTCGCCCATATTCAGACTGGCTGCTGTTGAAATCGCCCGCGTTCGGCACAATTGATCAAAACGATAGCGATTATGGTCACCGACCCGACTCAGGATTGACTCCGCACCTTCGCCGTTCACTCCGCGAACCAAAGCTTCATGGGCAAAGACAGAGCGACTGCGCAGATCGACGATGGGCTGATAAGCGAAATCGAAATGAAAATCCAGTTCCGGGCTGTTTTTGCAGCCTTCGCACCCGCCAGTCAATGAAGTGGGAAAGTCTGTCACGTAGTGCTCCAGGATCGGCGTCGTCTATCTTGGCTGGCAGTGTAAACGACGGTTGGGATAACTGCGTGCCCGACGTCGCGTAGTACAGTTCTGACTGTTACCAGATTGAGGAATTCAGATGTCACAGAAGTCAGACGAAGAAGACAAGGTTCGCCTGGATAAATGGTTGTGGGCTGCGCGCTTCTTCAAGACCCGCGCGTTGGCCAAGGCCGCTATCGAAAGCGGCAAGGTGCATTGCCGGGGAGAGCGTTGCAAGCCTGGCAAGGAGCCGCGCGTTGGCGACCCATTGCAGATTCGCGCAGGGTTCGATGAGCGCACGGTGGTGGTTCAGGCGCTGTCCATCGTGCGCCGCGGCGCTCCAGAGGCGCAGTTGCTGTACAGCGAAACTCCGCAAAGCCTGGCAAAACGCGAGCAGGCCGCCGAGATGCGCAAGGCCGGCAGCCTGGGCGTGAGCACCGATGGCAAGCCGACCAAGAAACAGCGTCGGCAATTGTTTCAGTTCCACTCGGCGGATGATTGAGTGGTTCTGCTGTGCTCGCTTGCCGTTATTCGCGTGAGCCCGGTTCCATGACACTCAGGCAATTGAGCAGCGGTACCTTGGCGAACAGGTTGAAAACCGGCGCGGTCATCCGCAGCAGGAAGCGGGTGACCACAGCCACGAATGGCGTGTAGCAACTCCAGGCCAGTGCAAGCAAGGCAATCATCACGCCACCGATATAGTCATCCTGCCCCCAGTGAGCCCCCGCCACCAGACGCGGCATCATGAACAGAAATGCCAGACCCCAGATAACGACGCGCTGGCCGACGGTGCGGCTGTACACGCTCATGAACATCGCCCAGATCAGCAGAACGGATGCGTGGTCCCCCGGGAAGCTCTGGCTCGAACGATCCTTGAGCTGCCATTTATCTTCCAGCGTCGGGAAAATCTCGCTGAGCTTGATGGCATCCGGAATCACCATCGACGCACTGTCATGCTGCAGCGAGGTGTGATCGATGATCTTGGAGAACACCGTCCGGATGACCAGCAGCAGGAGCAGCGTCAGTACGAAACCGATCAAGGCAGCACGGGTTTGTACCGCTCTGAACACCCAATTGCCTTTGATCAAAAGCATCAACAGGATCAACCCGACGACGATATCGAAGGGACGCATACTGGCAATCGTCCAGGTCCAGAGCCACAACTTGCTCTGTTCCAACGGCCTGTTTAGCAGGTGGAAAAACCACTCGTCGAATTGCGTAAAGGCGGCATGGCCCGCAGGCCAGATCCACAATAGCAGCAGCGCGAGCGCCACCAGATTACACAGCAGGAATTTTTTGATGTTCCACTTGGGTTGGAACAAGGCGGGATAGTCCATAAGATGCCCCCATCGGCATGGCAGTGCACCCGTCGGTGCTAAACCGCGCTTTATAAGCGCTTGTCATCACTTTGTCATTACCTCAGATACTTTCCTATGCATGATTTTCCGGATATTGATTACACCCAGCGTTTCATCTTCGACGAGAGCGACGTACGCGGCGAGCTGGTGGCGCTCGAGCGCAGCTACGCCGAGGTGCTGGCCAAACACCCATACCCTGAGCCGGTGGCGAAATTGCTCGGCGAAATGCTCGCCGCTGCGGCGTTGTTGGTGGGCACTCTGAAATTCGACGGTCTGCTGGTGCTGCAGGCGCGCTCACTGGGTCCGGTTTCCTTGCTGATGGTTGAATGCTCCAGCGAGCGGGAGATACGCGGCATTGCACGTTACGACGAGAGCCTCATTACTCCGGCTGCCAGCTTGCAAGAGCTGATGCCCGATGGCGATTTGACCATGACCATCGATCCGCGTCGTGGCAAACGCTATCAAGGTATTGTGGGGTTGGACGGGGTCGACCTTTCGGCGTGCCTGTCGAGTTACTTCGTGATGTCCGAGCAATTGCCTACGCGCTTCTGGATCAAGGCCGACGGCAAGCGCGCTCGCGGCCTGCTGCTCCAGCAATTGCCTCCCGCACGTCTGACCGATCCGGAAGATCGCGAAGCCAGCTGGCAGCACGTCAACACCCTGGTCGATACCCTGACCGCCGAAGAACTGCTGAGCTTGAACAACGAAACCGTGCTGCACCGTCTCTTCCATGAGGACGCCGTTCGCATGTTCGACGTTCAGCCGTTGGTGTTCCGTTGCAGTTGCTCGCGCGAGCGCTCCGCAAACGCCTTGATCAGCCTTGGCCTGGAGGATGCGCAGCAATTAGTGATCGAGCATAACGGTGCCGTCGAGATCGATTGTCAATTCTGCAACCAGCGCTACCTTTTCGACGCTGCCGATGTGGTTCAGCTGTTTGCCGGCGGCGGGATCGACACCCCCTCGAACACCCGTCATTGATGTAGTGCCAGCGCCGGGCTGAATGGTTTCTCCCCGGCGGGGCTGGTTCTACATTATGTAGTTCTGACAGTTGGCCCCTACCTTTTTCAGGCGTTTCTGGCATAATCCTGCCCACTTTTCAGCTGTAGTAGTTTGCGTTTTTCTACTACAAAACGTTTGGAGCACTCGGCCAGCGGGCCGACGGGGAATCTCATGACGCAAGCCAACAATGCCGTTTACACCGATCTCAGTGTCGACGAACTGGTTAAAGAAGCCCTCAAACGCGAAGAAGGCGTACTGTCCGATACCGGCGCACTCGTCGTCGAAACCGGCCATCGTACCGGTCGTTCGCCGGTAGACCGTTTCATCGTCGATGAGCCGACCACTCAGGCCGCAATTGCCTGGGGCCCGATCAACCGTAAATTCCCGGCTGACAAGTTCGACGCCCTGTGGGCCCGTGTAGAAGCGTTCAACAACGCTCAGGAACACTTCGTTTCCCACGTTCACGTAGGCTCTGCCGCAGACCACTACCTGCCGGTCAAGATGACCACCCAGACTGCCTGGCAGAACCTGTTCGGTCTTTGCCTGTTCATCAACCCGGCCCAGTACAATCCTGCTGATCGCCAGGAATGGCAGGTCCTGAACGTTGCCAATTTCGTCTGCGAGCCTGAGCGCGACGGCACCAATTCCGACGGCTGCGTCATCATCAATTTCGCACAGAAAAAAGTGCTGATCGCTGGCATGCGTTACGCCGGTGAAATGAAGAAAGCCATGTTCTCGGTGCAGAACTTCCTGCTGCCTGCCGCTGACGTACTTCCGATGCACTGCGCTGCCAACATCGGTGAAGAGGGCGATGTGACCCTGTTCTTCGGTCTGTCCGGCACAGGCAAGACCACCCTGTCCGCAGACGAAAGCCGTTACCTGATCGGTGACGACGAACACGGCTGGGGCGAAGGTGTTGTGTTCAACATCGAAGGCGGTTGCTATGCCAAATGCATCGACCTGTCGGAGAAGAACGAGCCTGTTATCTGGAAGGCCATCAAGCACGGCGCCGTTCTGGAGAACGTAGTCTTGGACGCGTCTGGTCATGCCGACTATGCCGATGGCAGCCTGACCCAGAACAGCCGCGCAGCCTACCCGCTGGAGCACGTTGAAAAGCGTTCCGAGAAAAACTTCGGTGGCGAACCGAACGCTGTGATCTTCCTGACTTGCGACCTGACCGGCGTTCTGCCGCCAGTCTCGATCCTCAGCGAGGAACAAGCGGCCTACCACTTCCTGTCGGGCTACACCGCACTGGTGGGATCGACTGAAATGGGCTCGGGCAGCGGCATCAAGTCGACCTTCTCGACCTGCTTCGGCGCACCGTTCTTCCCGCGCCCGGCGGGTGAGTACGCTGAGCTGCTGATCAAGCGCATCCGTGGCTTTGGCTCGAAGGTCTACCTGGTTAACACCGGTTGGACCGGCGGCGGCTACGGCGTCGGCAAGCGCTTCAACATCCCGACCACCCGTGGCGTCATCGCAGCCATCCAGAGCGGCGCGCTGATCGGTGCAGAAACCGAGCACCTGGACACTGTCAACCTGGAAGTGCCGACATCGGTTCCGGGTGTCGACACCGCACTGCTCAACCCACGTAACACCTGGGCTGACAAAGCAGCGTACGACGAAGCGGCGAAGGCGCTGGCCGGTCTGTTCATCGAGAACTTCAAGAAGTTCGAAGTGAGCGACGCGATCAAGGCTGCGGGGCCGAAGTTGTAATTACGGGTCTGCATAAAGAAACCGCCTTTCGGGGCGGTTTTTTTATGCCTTTGATTCAACCTGCCTTGTTCGTCGCCGGAAAGTCCTGAGTGATATCGAAACTGCCCTTGGCGACAACGCTTTTGGCATCGCACAGTTTCGCGTCGAAACCGGGGTGACGTTCGCCGTGCTCGGCGGCGTATTTGGCGGCTTCTTTGGTGCACTCGTCGGAGGGTTGTTCAGGGGATAGGGCGGCATTGAACTGGAAGGTGCCGATCAGGCGGTACCGGTCCAGCAGCTTGTTGGAGGACTCCAGCTTTTCGATTTTGCTGAAGTCGAGTTTGACGTTGCTGTTAGCGCCACTTTTGTCGGCATCGAAATATTGATAGTACGACCCGGTGTCATAAGAAGCGCTGTTCTCATCGTGGGCAACTTCGACACGACCGCCCTGGAACATGATCGCCTGCTTCTGCTGATCGGGGTTGTCGAAGGAGAAGCCCAGAATAGGGCCAATGCTCACTTCGTTTCGGTCACCTTCGGCTTCCTGGTCCGCGCTCAGCGTCAGCCAATTCGCGCCGGGTAGCTTTCCCGGAAGAAAGCCCACGCCGACCGCATCGCCCTTGGCTTCGTAGTGCAGGTTCAACGCTCCGCTCACATCCACTGTCATGGATTTCGTCAGGCCTCGGGAGTCTGCAGAGGCACGGCCCGGCTTTTCAGGATGCTTGTCCCCGCAACCGGCGAGGATGGCAATCAGAGTGGTGAACAGTAGCGGAAAGTAGCGAGTCGAGATCATGACGATTTCCTGAAGTGATCGGCGTAAAGCCTCTGCTTGGCGCAAGGTATGACCGCGAAAATAAGAGTTTGTCAGGGCGCAGGACAGAAGCGGGACCATCGGTGTGATGTTCGTACGCTGCAAAGCAGTGGCGCTTAGCTGGCCAGAGCGTTAGTGACATTCACGGGATCATTGTGGATTGCTTTAAGCAATGCCTTCGCCGGCCCGGTCGGTTCGCGCCGGCAATAGCGCGATTTGCGATTCGTTTACAAAATGGTAATAAACGACTCGCGCTCCGCCACGTTTCCCATGACCCTTGGCCGCCATCTGGATCTTTCCGATGCCTTCGGTAGCTTCGATGATCCTGCCGGACGATGGACGGAGGATAAGTGACCGTTGAAGTAAAGCCGCATTGGGTGCCAGTACTGACTGGCGATGTTGTATCAGGGATGTACCCTGTCGGGCGTTTCTGTAACGGTTCGGGTCTATTGCACCCAACCCCATCGCGTTAAGGTCTGCACCTTTGCGACGGTCATGGAGTGGCTGCACATGCATCAAACCCTTGAACAGGTTTTCGGTTATCGGCAGTTTCGGCCTGGGCAAGAGGCCGCCATCAGCGCGGTGCTGGCAGGCCGCTCGGCTGCGGCGATTTTCCCCACTGGGTCTGGCAAGTCGCTGTGTTATCAGCTGCCAGCGCTGCTGCTACCGCACCTGACACTGGTGGTGTCGCCATTGCTGGCATTGATTCAGGATCAACTGGCGTTTTTGCAGCGTCACGGTATTGCAGCAGCCGGCGTTGATTCATCACAGAGCCGTGAGGATGTGGCTGATGTGATGGGCCGTGCCCGCGCTGGCGAGCTGAAGATATTGATGATCTCGGTGGAACGCCTGAAAAACGAGCGCTTCCGGCATTTCATCGCTCAGGTGCCGATATCGTTGCTGGTGGTGGACGAGGCGCACTGTATTTCCGAGTGGGGCCATAATTTCCGTCCCGACTACCTCAAGCTCCCGGCCTATCAGCGCGAGTTCAACATTCCTCAAACGCTGCTCCTGACTGCTACCGCTACGCCCCAGGTCATCGCCGACATGCAGAGCAAGTTCGCAATTGAACCCGACGACGTGGTCAGCACCGGTTTTTACCGGCCCAATCTTACCCTGCTTGTCGAGCCCATCCCCGGTCACGATAAGCGTCGCCGCCTTGTGCAATGGCTGGGGGAGCGCGCCGGGCAGCCGAGCATCGTGTACGTTACGCAGCAAAAGACTGCCGAGTTCGTCGCAGCTCATCTGGCGCAAAGCGGCATTCCGGCTCAGGCCTACCACGCCGGGTTGCCCCACGATAAGCGTGAGTCGATACAGCGCCAGTTCATGGAGGGACGCCTGAACTGCATCGTCGCCACCATCGCTTTCGGCATGGGCATCGACAAGAGCGACATCCGCAACGTCGTGCACTTCGACCTGCCCAAGTCCATCGAAAATTACAGTCAGGAAATCGGCCGGGCAGGGCGCGATGGCGCCGTCTCAGCGTGTCTGGTGTTGGCCAACCGCGACAGCCTCAACGTGGTGGAGAACTTCGTTTACGGCGATACGCCTGAGCGCGCGGGTATTCAACAGGTGCTGGAGGACTTGCTCGCCGCACGCAACGAAGGGCAGTGGGAGTTTATGCTGTTGCCGCTCTCGGACATGAGCAACATCCGACAGTTGCCGCTCAAGACGCTGTTGGTTCAGCTGGAACTGCGCGGCATCATCGCGCCGCGTTATTCGTATTTTGCCGAGTACCGTTTCAAGTACCTGATCGAGCCGCAGGACCTGATGCAGCGCTTTCAAGGCGAGCGACAGCAGTTTGTCCAGGCTTTGATTGATACCTCACATCGCGCCCGGACCTGGGCGACAGTGAACTTCGACGCCATGTACCAGCAATACCGGGCCGAACGAGCCCGAGTGGTGACGGCGCTGGACTTCTTTCAGGAGAAAGGCTGGATCGAGCTTGAAAGCAAGCAGATGACCGAGGTGTATAGCCTGTTGGTGACCGACTTCGATGCGCAGGCCTTGAGCGGCGAACTGCATGATGACTTCATGCATCACGAAACGGCAGAAGTCGCACGCATCCACGCGATGTTGGAGCTGTTTGCCAGTGACGTGTGTCTGAGCCATCGTCTTGCGCAGTATTTTGGTGATGATCACGCGCCTGTACGTTGCGGGCACTGCTCGGTGTGCGCAGGTCACGTCATCAGCCTGCCTGAGCCGCCAGCATTGGTACCCCTCGACCAGCAGGATTTTGATGGCCTGTGCGGTGATTTCTTCGGCAAACACCTTGAGGGGCGAGGGCATCAGCCCAGTGTTGAGTGCCTGACCCGGTTTCTCTGCGGCATCAGCGTGCCGTTATTCACCAGGCTCAAAGCCCGAACCATCAAGGGGTTTGCGGCGCTTGAAAATTATCCCTACGCCGCTGTGCGGGGCTGGGTGCAAACGAGGACGAAGGATGAGTGAAACCCCACAACGCAGCGACTATCGGCATTTCCAGCCGATCACCACGCGCTGGCACGACAACGATATCTACGGTCATGTGAATAACGTGACTTACTACAGCTTCTTCGACAGTGCGGTGAACAGCTACCTGATCGAACAGGGTGGCCTGGATATTCATGACGGCGAAGTGGTGGGGTGCGTGGTCAGTTCCTCCTGCGATTACTTCGCCTCGGTCGCTTATCCGGATCTGATCGAAATCGGGCTACGCGTTGGCAAGCTTGGCAACAGCTCGGTGCAGTACGCATTAGCGGTGTTCAAGGCCGGGGAGGCCGATGCGTGCGCGGCCGGACGCTTCGTGCATGTGTTCGTTGAGCGGACGTCGAACCAGCCGGTGCCGATTCCTGCACAATTGCGTCAGGCGTTGGAGCGTTTGCTTCCCTGAAACGCAGACCGGCCGCTTTGTCGGCGGCCGGTCGCAGATGAACGGTCGATACGCTGACTGTCAGCGATGACGCCATTCGCGATGACGGCCATGATCGTAGCGACGGGAGCCACGGCCCTGATGGTAATCGCGACGGTCGCCACGGTAGCTGCGGCGGTTGCCGTCACGACGACTGTCCTCGCCCATGTAATTACCCAACGCACCGCCGGCGCCGCCGCCCGCTGCTGCGCCGATCAGGCTACCGGTGCTGCCGCCTACGCTGCGGCCAATCACGTTACCGCCCGCTGCGCCAAGACCACCGCCAATAGCCGCTTCTGTACGGTTGCGGCGGTTGGCGCCGACTGCGCCCCCGGCTGCACCGCCCAGACCTGCGCCGATGGCCGAGCCGGTGCTGCCGCCAACTTGCTGGCCAACAACCGAACCCAATACCCCACCCAATGCGCCGCCTACACCGGCCGTCACGTTATCGCCCGCTGAGGCAAGACCGGTGGCCAGGGAGAGAGACAACAACAGAATCGAGGAATACTTCATGCAGGGATGCTCGTAGGGATGACGCCGCGATCCTGCAATCATGAAGAAAATGTCACAATCGAAATCCGACGAATAACACGACTTGTATACATAACGCTAAGTTATTGTTTTTGATAGGGAACTTAAGGCGGAACGGTGGGTCCTAGATTACTTAACCCAGGCCCGAATCACGCGATTCGGGCCTTTTTTATGGGCCCGGATTTTGAACGCGACCTGGCAATGAACGTGACTGTGGGAGCGGATTCATCCCCTAGGGCAACTTCACAGGCGACCTGTTTCTATCGTCTGTAGCGGCCTCTGGCGAATGAATTCGCTCCCACAGGGGTTGCAACGTCGTTAGTTAGATAATCCGCGCCACTTCGCTATGCCGCTCCAGCTTGATCGCAATGAACTTGGAGGTTGGCGTATGGCTGCCGTCGCCAAAGCTGTCCAATGGCACCAGCGGGTTGACCTCGGGATAGTACGCAGCGGCTTGACCGGCAGGGATATCGAACGGCAGCAGAGTAAAGCCCTTGACCCGACGCACGATGTCATCACCCCAGATCGACATGATGTCGACCTTCTGACCCGGCACGAAGCCCAGGCGCACGATGTCCGCCTCGTTGAGGAACATCACGTCACGCTGCCCCTTCACACCGCGATAACGGTCGTCCAGGCCATAGATCGTGGTGTTGTATTGATCATGGGAGCGCATCGATTGCATGATCAGATCCGGCACGATACCTGTCCCACGGACGCTCTCGTGAACCAGATCCTGCGGCAGATGGTTGGACTTGAAGTTGGCCCGCGCGCTAGGCGTGTTCCACTTGCGTGAGCCTGCGGTGCTTCCCAGATAGAAGCCGCCCGGATTCTTGATTTTCTCGTTGAAGTCCTTGAATGCCGGAATGGTATCGGCGATCAGGTCGCGAATGCGGCTGTAATCCTCCACCAGCCAGAGCCAATCCACAGGCTGTTTGCCTACGGTGGCATTGGCGATGCCCGCCAGAATCGCGGGTTCGGAACGCATTTCACGCGACAGCGGTTTCAGCTGGCCGTTGGAAGCGTGAACCATGCTGAACGAGTCTTCCACGGTGACCGCTTGCGGGCCTTGGGCCTGGACGTCGATATCGGTACGACCGAAGCACGGCAGGATCAGCGCCTCCTTGCCGTGAGTCAAATGGCTGCGGTTGAGCTTGGTACTGATCTGCACGGTCAGGTCGCAGCTGCGCAGCGCTTCGAAGGTGCGCGGGCTATCAGGCGTGGCTTGTGCGAAGTTGCCGCCCAGACCAATGAAGACCTTTGAGCGACCTTCAAGCATCGCGTGGATGGCCTCGACCACGTTGTGACCGTTCTCGCGCGGCACTTTGAACTGGAAGCGTTTCTCCAGCGAATCAAGGAAGAACGCCGGAGGACGCTCATTGATCCCCATGGTGCGGTCGCCCTGCACGTTACTGTGGCCGCGCACCGGGCACAGACCGGCGCCTGGCTTGCCGATGTTGCCGCGCAGCAGCATCAGGTTGGCGACTTCCTGAATGGTCGGCACCGAATGGCGATGCTGGGTGATGCCCATCGCCCAGCACATGATCACGCTCTTGCCCTTGGCGTACATCCGCGCAGCGCGTTCGATGTCGATCAGTGGCAGGCCGGATTGCTCGACGATGAACTCCCACGTGGTGTCATCCACAACTGCCAGGTAATCCAGCACGCCGTGGGTGTGTTCGTTGAGGAATGCGTGATCGAAGATCGCCGGCTCGCCCTTGGCCTGTGCGTCGCGCTCCCATTGCAGCAGGAACTTGGCCATGCCGCGCAGCAGCGCCATGTCGCCGCCCAGTGCGGGACGGAAGTAGGCCGTGTTGGTCGGCTCTGAGCCGTTGCTGAGCATCTCGATCGGATGCTGCGGATGCTGGAAGCGTTCCAGACCGCGTTCTTTGAGCGGGTTGACGCACACCACCTGAGCACCGCGCTTGACGGCTTCTCGCAGCGGTTCAAGCATGCGCGGATGGTTGGTGCCAGGGTTCTGACCCAGCACGAAAATCGCATCGGCGTGCTCGAAGTCGTCGAAGGTCACTGTGCCCTTACCGACACCGACACTTTGTGACAGCGCTACGCCACTGGCTTCGTGGCACATGTTCGAGCAGTCAGGGAAGTTGTTGGTGCCATAAGCACGAACGAACAGCTGATACAGGTACGCCGCTTCGTTGCTGGCCCGGCCCGAGGTGTAGAACTCGGCCATGTTCGGGCTTGGCAGGTTGTTCAGGTGCTTGGCGATCAGCGCGAAGGCGTCGTCCCAGGCAATCGTCTTATAGCGGTCGGACTCGGCGTTATAGACCATCGGCTCGGTCAAGCGGCCTTGGTATTCCAGCCAATAGTCACTCTGCTCCAGCAGCGAGCTGACGCTGTAGCGGGCGAAGAAGGACGCATCGACGCGGCGCTTGGTGGCTTCCCAGTTCACTGCCTTGGCGCCGTTCTCGCAGAACTTGACCATGCCGCTTTCCGGCGAGTCGCCCCAAGCGCAGCCCGGGCAGTCGAAGCCGCCGTTCTGGTTGGTCTTGAGCATGGTGCGAATGTTTTTCAGTGCGTTGTCGCTGGTCAGCCAGAAATGGGCAACGCTGATCAGCGCACCCCACCCGCCGGCTGGACCTTTGTAGGGCTTATAGCGAGGGGTTGAGACCTTGTCGGCTTCTTTATGCATGCTCACGCTTAATTCTCCAACGCAGGACTGTAAACCCGCGGCGCACTGTGTTTAGGCAGATGAATGAGGTTGAGGTTGTGTCGACGCGCCCATTGCAGCGCCAGGCCGGTAGGCGAGGACAGGCTGACAAGGGTTTGAATCCCGGCACGCAGGACTTTTTGAATCAATTCGAGACTGCAGCGGCTGGTCACGACCGCCAGACCGCCGGTGGTCGGGATGTTCTGACGGATCAGTGCACCGATCAGCTTGTCGAGGGCGTTGTGCCGGCCGATGTCTTCCCGACCCAGCAGCAATTGGCCCTGATCGTTCATGAACATTGCTGCGTGGACGGCCCCGCAGTGCTGCCCCAGCGGCTGGAATTCCTCCAGACGCCCGCGCAGGCCTTTGAGCCATTCGGCTGGCGGCAGCGGAGCACCGGGCAGCACGTTCAGTTCGGGCAGCGCCTGTTCCACTGCCTCAACGCCGCACAGCCCGCAACCACTGGTGCCTGCCAGTTGCCGACGTTGGGTCTTGAGGTTCCAGAACGCGCGACTGGCAATCTCGACTTCGGCCGCTTGCGCCGAGCCGCAACCTGCAAGCTTGATGTCATAGATTTCGTCCGGGGACTCGATGATGCCGCTGCCAATACTGAAACCGACGATAAAGTCTTCCAGATCAGTAGGCGTCACCAGCATCACAGCCTGGCTGATGCCGTTATAGGCAATGGCCAACGCCACTTCTTCAGCCAGCACGTTAGGCTCGCAGGTGTCGTGCTCAAGGTTCGAGTAGCTGTAGGACTGACTTGCGGCAGGCGCGGGCAGTTGTTTTGCGGGCGCCGTGCTTTCCGTGCGTTTGGCATGCATCGGGACGTACCGGCAGAGTGTTCAGGCCTTAGCCTAGGCGCCAAGTTGGATAACGTCTAATTGCTAGTACTGATGTCGTGATAGATGACGTCGATCAAGGCGTCTGGATCATTTTCTGATACAGGCCAAAGCATGCTTCAGCCAACGCCGAGCGGGGCGCTGAACGGCGCATGATCAGCCCCAGGCGGGCAAGTGTCTGTGCATGTTCGATAGGTTGCAGGCGCAGGTGCTCGGTCAGCGATTCCAGCCCGCCGTCCAGCGGCATGATCGCGCAGCAGAAACCGCCGTGAACCGCTTGTAGCAGTTGATGCACGGCATCGGTCTGGATCAGCGGCTGAAGTTCCAGGCCGCGACTGTGAAAGTTGTGATCGATGGACTGCCGAAAGTGCATGCCGTTGGTCAGCATGCCCAACGGCAATTCGGTCAGGCTCTCCCAGCTCAGCGGTTCGTCGCCGAAGCTGTAGTGGCGGTGGTCGTACAGCAGGCCCATGCGGGTTTCCGCCAGCTCCAGCGAGTCGAAACGGTCGCTGTCCAGTCGTTCCAGGTACGAGACGCCCAAATCCAGGCGGTTGCTCGCCAGTTGGTCGAGGATCTGTTCGGAGCTGAGGGAGGAAAGCTCGAAGCGCATGTTCGGATGAATGCTGTGCAGACGTTGCAACAAGGGCAGAGGATCGAAATTCGACAGCGGCACCACACCTAGCCGCAACGTCCCGACCAAATGCCCGCGGCAGGCGGCGGCCTCTGCCTGCAGACCGTCGTAAGCCGCCAGCACCGTGCGTGCCCACGCCAGCACGCGTTCGCCTGGGGCGGTAAAGCCTTCGAAGCGCTGGCCGCGATTGACCAGCGGCAGGTCCAGCTCTTCCTCCAGATTGCGCAGCCGCATGGACAACGTCGGCTGAGTGATATGGCAACGCGCTGCTGCCTGCCCGAAGTGACGGGTCTCGTCGAGGGCAATCAGGAATTTCAGCTGTTTGATGTCCATATTCACTCCGTAATGCGCAGGGCAGGCCCGGGGATTCTAACGCGGCGGGATGTCGCATGGGGGATGATCGGCGCTGGGCGATCTGTGAAGTCCGATCATTGGGGCACTCATCGTTTGCGGGAGTGAGCCTGCTCACGAAAAGACAGGGATTTGCGAGCAAGCTCGCTCCCACAGTTGAAATGGGCCGGGATCCGAACCCTACAACCCTTGGACCAACCCTCGATAATCCTCGACCGCCGCGAACTCTTCCGTGTCTTTTGGCCCCTTGCGGCTGTCCGGTTCGCGCACGGCCAGCAAATGCTTTACGCCATAACGCCCGGCGCTGCGCAGGATCGGTAAGGTGTCGTCGATGAACAGGCTACGGGCCGGATCGAAGCCGATATCGGCATGCAGCGCATCCCAGAACTGGGCATTTTCCTTGGGGTAGCCATAATCGTGGGAGCTGATCAGCCGCTCGAAATACGGTGCCAGTTGCAGCCGCTCCATCTTCAGCGACAGCGAATCGCGGTGGGCGTTGGTAATCATGATCACGCGCTTGCCCGCTTGTCTGATTGCCGCAAGAAAAGTCTCGGCATCGGGACGCAGTGCAATTAGATGGGCGATTTCAAGCTTCAGGTCGCTGACCGGCAGGTTCAGTTCCCTGCTCCAGAAGTCGGTGCAGTACCAATTCAGCGTACCTGCGTTCTGTTCGAACAGCGGTGTCAGCTCCATCTGCGCCATTGCCAGGCTCACGCCGTGCAATTGGGCGTAGCGTTTAGGCAGATGCGTCAGCCAGAAGTGATTGTCGAAGTGCAGATCGAGCAGCGTTCCGTCCATGTCCAGCAGGACGGTATCGATATCGCGCCAGGGTAAGGAAGGCATGTAGATCTCTCGGCATTGAATGAGTCGCTGTGGTTTTTCAGGCACAGACAATCAGAAAAGCCACGGTATAGTACGCCCGTCTACGCCAAGGAGCTTGCCATGCGCCAGAAACCCACCGTCCTCGCCCGCGAAATCGTTGCGAGCAGCCGTCTGTTCCGCGTCGAAGAAGTGCAGTTGCGTTTCTCCAATGGCGTCGAACGTGCTTATGAACGTCTGGTCGGCCGCGGCAACGGACACGGCGCGGTGATGATTGTGGCGATGCTCGATGCCGAGCACGCAGTGTTGGTGGAGGAGTATTGCGGAGGAACCGACGAGTACGAACTGTCCTTGCCCAAGGGCCTGATCGAGCCGGGCGAAGACGTGCTGGCTGCAGCCAATCGTGAACTCAAGGAAGAGGCCGGTTTCGGCGCGCACAACCTGGAACACCTGACCGAGCTGTCGCTGTCGCCGGGCTACATGAGCCAGAAGATTCAGGTGGTGCTGGCCACCGATCTGTACGAAGAGCGCCTTGAGGGCGACGAGCCAGAGCCGATGGGCGTGGACAAGGTCAACCTGCGCGAGCTGGCAAACCTGGCGCAGCACCCGAAGTTTTCCGAAGGCCGCGCACTGGCTGCGCTGTATCTGGCCCGTGATCTGCTGACCCAGCGTGGGGTGTTTCAGTCATGACAGAGGCGTTCGCTGATTTGCCGCACCCCTTGCTCGCGCCGGTGATCGACCTTTGTCGTCGCGCAGGGGAAGTCATCCTGCCGTTCTGGCGCTCGGGCGTTGAAGTCACGGTCAAGTCCGATAATTCACCCGTCACTGCCGCCGATCTCGCCGCCCACCAGTTGCTGGTCGCGGGCCTGAAGGCGCTGGATCCGAGCATTCACATTCTGTCGGAAGAAGACGCCGACATCCCGCTGAGCGAGCGCAGTCAGTGGCAGCGCTGGTGGCTGGTCGATCCACTCGATGGCACCAAGGAATTCATCTGCGGCAGTGAAGAGTTCACTGTCAATGTGGCGCTGATCGAGAACGGGCGTGTGGTGTTCGGCGTGGTATCGATGCCCACCCGTGATCGCTGCTACTTCGGTGGCGCAGGGCTGGGCGCGTGGCGCAGTCACGATGCCCATCACATCGAGCCGATCCAGGTGCGCAATCAGCCGCCAGAGGGCGAGTCGTTCACCGTGGTTGCCAGCCGTCGTCATTCAAGCCCGGAGCAGGAAAAACTGCTGGCCGGATTGGCGGCTGTGGTGGGTGAGCTGCAGTTGACCAACATCGGCAGCTCACTGAAGTTTTGCCTGCTGGCGGAAGGCTCGGCCGATTGCTATCCGCGTCTGGCGCCGACCTCGCAATGGGACACCGCCGCCGCCCAAGGTGTGCTGGAAGGCGCGGGCGGCTTGGTGTTGAATCTGGCAGGCGACACGTTCGACTACCCACCCAGGGAGTCGTTGCTCAATGCGTTCTTTTTAGCCCTGCCAGCGCAGGCGTCCTGGCGCGAGCCGTTGATTGAGTTAGCGAAAGGTTGATCTTCATTAGCTCTTGATTCTGCCGGAGGGCGCGGGGCCCTGCTCGCAGGCAAGCCAGCTCCCACGCCCTCCGGGCAGAAGCGAGCGAGCAGTCAACGATGCAGCACGTACTGCCCTACAAACTCCACAGCCGACGCCTCTGAACCTTCGGCCACGATCCTGGTGTTCAGCGCCAGCCGCGCCCGTCCGTGGCATTGATACATCTTTACGAACCGGTCCCAAGTCGCATCATCCGGCGCATCGCAGATTGCCACGCCGTCGCGTTTGACCGGCAGCGGATAGCTGATTTGCCCCTCTTGAATCACGATGTGCCCGTCAGCGATCCCGACTTCCTTGAGCCTCAGGTATAGCCATCCCCAACCGGCCAGCACTGCGCCGCAGTACAGACTGCCGCCGAACAGCGTGCTCTTGTGGTTGATGTTCTGCGCCAAGGGAAGGTGCAGGCGCAGCTGGTGGTTTTGCCAGCTGATCACCTCAATGCCCATGTCGCGGGTCAGGGGGATGTCCTGATGCAGGACATCTTCCAGCTGTCTGGCTTTCGAATCGGGATCAATCGTTGTCATCGGAACCGCCCCCGCTGAAATTCAGGCCATGTTTGCGCAGTTTGTCGTGCAGGGTTTTGCGGGGAATGCCCAGCGCTTCGGCCAGGCTGCGCACTGAGCTGTGAGGCCGGGTCAGTTCGGCTGCGATCAGGGCGCGCTCGAAGGCTTCGACCTGCTCGCTAAGGCCGCCTGTCGAGGCGGGTATGTCCTGTTGCGCGGCGCCTTCGAGCTCAAGCTCAAGGCCTAGCGCGAAACGTTCGGCGGCGTTCTGCAACTCTCGCACGTTGCCCGGCCAGTTGTGCCGCAGCAGCAACGCTCGATGGCCCGGCTGCAGTTCGTGTCGCGGCAGGCCGTGGCGCAGGCTGGCGGCATCGGCAAAATGCTGGAACAGCACCAGCGCATCTTCGCCTCGCTCGCGCAGTGGCGGGATGCGCAGCGGCGCGACGTTCAAGCGGTAATACAGGTCAGGACGGAAACGGCCTTGATCGGCGGCGTGACGAAGATCCTCCTTGGTCGCGGCGACAATCCGGATATCCAGAGGGATCTGCTGGTTGCCGCCCAAACGCTCGACCACCCGCTCCTGCAACAAGCGCAGCAGCTTGACCTGCACATCCATGCTCATGCTTTCGATTTCGTCGAGAAACAGTGTGCCGCCGTTGGCAAACTCGAACTTACCGATGCGCCGTTTTTGCGCGCCGGTGAAGGCGCCGGGCTCGTGGCCGAACAGCTCGCTTTCGACCACTGACTCAGCCAGCGCCCCAGCGTTGATGGCGACGAACGGACCGCTACGGCGGCTGGACAGGTCATGCAGCGCGCGGGCGACCACCTCCTTGCCAGCCCCCGTTTCGCCGAGAATCAGTACGTCGGCCTTGGTCGCAGCCAGCGCGCCGATCTGATCGCGCAAGCGCTGAATCGGTGCAGACAGGCCTACCAGGCGTGCGCTCAGTTGCTGACGGTCACTGAGTTCCATGCGCAGGCTGCGGTTGTCCAGCACCAGCCGGCGCAGGGCCAGGGCGCGACGCACGCTGTCCAGCAGTGCATCGCTGGCGAAGGGTTTCTCCAGAAAATCGTAGGCGCCGGCGCGCATAGCCTGCACGGCCAGCGGCACATCGCCGTGACCGGTGATCAGCAACACCGGCAGGTCCGGGTCCTGAGCATGAAGTTGGTTCAACAACTCAAGGCCGTCGATGCCGGGCATGCGGATATCGCTCACGATTACCCCCGGCCAGTCGCGTCCCAGGCGCGCTGGCAGCCCGGTGGCGTCGCTCAACGGCAGGATCTTCAGGCCAGCCAGGTCCAGTGTCTGGCTAAGGGCCTGACGCAGATGCGGGTCGTCGTCGATCAGCACCACCTGGGTTTGACTGTCGATGGCGGTGTCCGTGGTCATGCAGATAGATCCTCCGGTGTTTGAAGACTGACCCCTGAAGCGCCGGCGTGCATGCGCAGCGTCAGCAGGGCGCCGCCCTCGGGATGGTTGGCGAACAGCAGTTCACCGCCCAGGGCGCGCATCAGGGTATCGCAGATCGCAAGGCCCAGCCCCAGGCCTTGGGTGCGCGTCTTGGTGGTGAAAAACGGCTCGCGGGCGTGTTCCAGCGCTTCACGGGAAAAGCCCGGGCCGTTGTCGCGAATGTACAGGTTGACGCCTTCGGCGCTGTATTCGGCACTGATCCACAATTTGCGCGGCGGGCCCTTCTCGGTCAGCGCGTCCAGCGCATTGGCCAGCAGATTGCCCAGCACTTGGCGCAGACGCGTTTCACCGGCCTGCACCCACAGCGTGGCGTCCGGCAGGTCGCGAATCAACTCGACATCCATGGCCCGACGGCGCTTGGCGAGCAGCGCAAGGGCGTCGTCCAGCGCCGGCTGCAGGGCCACGCTTTCCGGGGCGTGTCGATCGCGGCGGGCAAAGGCGCGCAGATGGGCGATGATCGAAGCCATGCGGCCTGTGAGTTCACTGATCAGCTTGAGATTGCCGCGAGCCTCGTCGGTGCGTTGATGATCGAGCAGCACTTCTGCGTTTTCCGCGTAACTGCGAATTGCCGCCAGGGGCTGATTGAGTTCGTGGCTGATGCTCGCCGACATGGTGCCCAGCGCTGACAGCTTGCCCGCCTGGACCAGTTCGTCCTGCGCGCGGAATAACTCTTGTTGCGCATGCTCGCGCTCCAGCACTTCCTGACGCAGGCGTTGGTTCAGGCCTTCCAGGTCGCTGGTGCGCTCGATCACGCGCACTTCCAGTTCACGCCGCGCCTTGCCCTCGAAATTGATGCGGTCCAGATAGTGGCGACGGCGCTGCATCATGATCCCCAGTAGCAGCATCAGTACCAGCAGCGTCGCACCGCCAATGGCAACCACCGTGCGAACGGGCCGTGACACCAGCATTTTGGGCGCCAGAATGTTCACGCTCCAGCCGGTTTCATCGATTTGCTGGGTCTGGGTCAGCCAGCCTTTGTCGTCCAGCTGCAGCGGGCGTGGATCACGGGTTGGATAAGGCATGACGGCGATGATCGCCTGCTTCTCCTCTTCACTGAGCGGGCGTGTCGCACGAAAGCGCCAGGCGGGATTGGAGGTCAGGATCACCACACCGTTGTGATCGGTGACCAGCAGTTGTTCAGGGGTCTTGCCCCACAGCGTTTCGGTCAGGTCCAGATCGACCTTGACCACCAGCACGCCGATAACGGCATTGCCCTGGTGAACGGCAGCAGCGAAGAAGTAACCACGCTTGGCCGAAGTCGTGCCCAGGCCGAAGAAGCGCCCCAGATTACCTGCCATGGCATTACTGAAGTAGGGACGAAACGCGAAGTTGCGACCGATGAAGCTGTCGTGCTTGTTCCAGTTCGACGCGGCTAAGGTGTCGCCATTGGGGGCCATCAGGTAGATGACTTCGGCGCCGGTCTGGCGGGCCGTATTCATCAGCAGCAGGTTGGCCTGCTCCTGGATTTGCGTGTTCTGTGGGTTGGCCAGCATCGCACGCAAGCCCGGCAGGTCACCAAGGATCTGTGGCAGCACTTCGTAGCGGTGCAAGGTGCCGAGCAGGTTGGCAACGTAGAGGTCAAGCGTCTGCCGGTTCTGGCTCAACAGCTCGGTGCGGTAGTAATGCTCGGCCAGCCGCTCAAGCGGCCACAGCAACGGCGCCAGAATCAAGGCCAGCAACGCAAGGCTGCGCCAGCGAGGACGGCGCGGAAGAGAGGAAGTGCTGGTCATCATAGGGCGTACGCCGCTGGTTGCTGTGCTGCCTGCACGACGTTTCGCGCGCGTAGCGGTCGCATGGGTTACATGCGGTGCAGGCTCGGTATGGACCGCATTATGCCTACCGCTGCTGCGCTAAGCACTCCAGCATTGCGTCGTGCCAATCTGGCTGAGTCACACCCCATTCGCGTTGCAGGCGGCTGCAATCCAGACGCGAATTGAGCGGACGCGTTGCGGGCGTCGGGTAGGCGCTGGAAGAAATGGGCTCAAGGATTGCGCAGGGTTTTCCGGCTTTGATCAGTTCCTGGCCGATGGCCTGAGCGAAGCCGAACCACGATGTCTCGCCGCTGGCCGTCATGTGATACACGCCCCATGCCCCTGGCTTGCCATCGCGCCAGCGCTCGATCAACGCGCGAGTGCTTTGCGCGATGGTGCCCGCCCAGGTCGGGGCGCCGATCTGATCGGCGACGAGGGTGAGCTTTTCGCGCTCCTGCAGCAAACGCTGCATGGTCAGCAGAAAGTTGCGACCGATCAGCGAGTAAACCCAACTGGTGCGCAGGACCAGATATTGACCGCCGGCCGCAGCGATGGCTTGTTCGCCCGCCAGTTTGCTGCTGCCGTACACCCCAAGAGGATTGGGCGTGTCACGCTCGACCCACGCTCCATCCTTGCTGCCATCGAAGACGTAATCGGTGGAGTAGTGGATGAACGGAATGCCCAGCGCTGCGGCTTCCTCGGCAAAAACGCCGGGGGAGATCGCGTTGATCGCATAAGCCAGTTCCGGCTCGCTCTCGGCCTGATCCACGGCCGTGTGCGCAGCAGCGTTGACGATCAGGTCCGGCCTGACATGACGCACCACCTTGCGTATCGACGCAGGCTCGCTCAGGTCCAGTTGCTCGCGGCTCAGTACGATCAACTCGCCAAGGTCCTTCAGGCTGTGTTGCAGCGCCTGAGCAACCTGGCCCTGTCGCCCGCTGATCAAGATCCGCAGCGGCGAACTCATTCGAAAAGATCCGCCTCTTTGAGGCGTTTGCCGTCCTGATCCTTGGTCGACAGTTTGGGTGCTTCGGTCAGCCCCCAGTCGATGGCCAGATCCTCATCGTCCCAAAGAATGCAGCGCTCGGCCGGCGGGGTGTAATAGTCGGTGGTCTTGTACAAAAACTCGGCGTAGTCGCTGAGCACCACGAAGCCATGGGCAAAGCCGGCTGGTATCCACAGCTGCCTGGCATTTTCGGCGCTCAGTTCGAGCCCGAACCATTGACCGAAATGCGGGGAGCTGCGACGGATATCGACGGCGATGTCCAGCACCTTGCCCGCCGTCACGCGCACCAGTTTGCCCTGCGGGTTTTCGATCTGGTAATGCAGGCCGCGCAACACGCCTTTTTGCGAGCGTGAATGGTTGTCCTGCACGAATTGCGCGTTAACCCCGGTCGCTTCGGCGAAGGCCTTGGCGTTGAAGCTCTCATAAAAGAAGCCACGCTCATCGCCGAACACCTTGGGCTCGATGACGAGGACTTCAGGCAATTCACTCTTTGTGACTTTCACTGATGTTCCCCTGCGATCTTGAACAGGTACTGACCGTAGCCGGTCTTGCCGAAATAATCAGCCCGTTTGAGCAGGTGATCGCGATCGATCCAGCCGTTCTGGTAAGCGATTTCTTCGAGGCAGGCCACTTTCAGGCCCTGACGATGCTCGATGGTCTGCACGTATTGCGAAGCATCCAGCAGGCTGTCGTGGGTGCCGGTATCGAGCCAGGCGAAGCCACGGCCGAAACGCTCCACGCGAAGGTCGCCGCGCTTGAGGTAGGCATTGTTCACGTCGGTGATTTCCAGCTCGCCGCGCGGCGACGGTTCTACGTCCTTGGCGATCTGAATGACTTCGTTATCGTAGAAGTACAGGCCGGTCACTGCGTAGCTGGACTTCGGTGCCTTGGGTTTTTCTTCGATGGACAGCGCGCAGCCTTTGTCGTCGAAGTCGATCACGCCGAAACGCTCCGGGTCTTTGACCCAGTAGCCGAACACGGTGGCACCCGACGGGTAATCGGCCGCGCGCTTGAGCTGATCGCTGAAGTGCTGACCATGGAAGATGTTGTCGCCCAGAATCAGGCACACCGAATCATCGCCGATGAACGCTTCACCAATCAGGAACGCTTGGGCCAGACCGTCCGGCTTGGGTTGTTCGGCGTAATGGAAATTCACCCCGAACTGACTGCCATCGCCAAGCAATGCTCGGTATTGCGGCAGGTCCAGCGGCGTGGAGATGATCAGGATTTCCTTGATGCCCGCCAGCATCAGCACCGAGATCGGGTAGTAGATCATCGGTTTGTCGTAGATCGGCAGCAGTTGTTTCGAGACGCCGAGCGTGATCGGGTGAAGACGTGTGCCCGAGCCGCCTGCGAGTACGATTCCTTTGGTCATGCGATCAAGTCCTTAACGTTGGTACCCAGGCGTTCGCCCTGGTAGCTGCCGTCCTGCACATTGCGGCACCATTGCAGATTGTTCAGATACCACTGCACGGTTTTGCGCAGCCCGGATTCGAAGGTTTCTTCCGGCTTCCAGCCAAGCTCGCGCTCGATCTTGCTGGCGTCGATGGCATAGCGCATGTCGTGGCCTGGACGGTCGGTCACGTAGGTGATCAGGTCCGCATAGTTGGCCACGCCTTTGCGTTGCTCCGGTGCCAGTTCTTCGAGCAGCGCGCAAATGCCACGCACCACGTCGATGTTCTTCTGCTCGTTGTGGCCGCCGATGTTGTAGGTCTCACCGACCTGGCCTTCGGTGACGACCTTGAGCAGTGCCCGGGCGTGATCCTCGACGTACAGCCAGTCGCGAACCTGCAGGCCGTTGCCGTACACAGGCAGCGGTTTGCCTGCCAGCGCATTGAGGATGACCAGCGGGATGAGTTTTTCAGGGAAGTGGAACGGCCCGTAGTTGTTGGAGCAATTGGTCACTACGACCGGCAGGCCGTAGGTGCGTTGCCAGGCGCGAACCAGATGGTCCGACGCCGCCTTGCTGGCAGAGTAGGGCGAGCTGGGCGCGTAGGGCGTTGTCTCGGTGAACAGGTCATCGACACCATGCAGGTCGCCGTACACTTCATCGGTAGAAATGTGGTGGAAGCGAAACGCTGCGCGCTCGGCTTCCGGCAGCGTCAGCCAATAGCTGCGGGTCGCTTCCAGCAGGCTGTACGTGCCGACGATGTTGGTCTGGATGAACTCGGACGGGCCATCGATGGAACGGTCGACGTGGGACTCTGCTGCCAGGTGCATGATCGCCTGGGGCTTGAAGCGAGCCAGCACCTTGCCGACTTCGGCCTGATCGACGATATCCTGCTGCACGAATTCGTAACGGGTAGTGGTCACGATGCTCTGTAGCGATTCGAGGTTGCCTGCGTACGTCAGTTTGTCGAAATTCAGTACGTCGTGTTCGGTGTTGTTGATCAAATGGCGGATCAGCGCAGAGCCAATGAATCCGGCGCCACCGGTGACAAGTATTCGCATAGCCAGACCTTCTTCCCTGGATTGACGTCAAGACAAAAGAGCATAGCTTGTGGGTGTGCGCTGACAGGCGCAAGCGGCCAGCCCCCTAGAGGCTATGAAATTAATTGATTGCCGGACCTTTACAGCGTCATAAAACTGGCGGGATTGTTTCATTTGCGTCGCGGCTACGCTATCTCTGAATCAACATCGTGATTGAGTCAAAAACCCTTTGGGCGGGGTTGCCTGTGCGCAATGGCGATATCGCCGTCCATCTTGCCTCCGGGGCCCTGCATATGCCGCTTGCCACTCTGATTCGTCGCTCCAGCTTGCCCTGCCCCGATGTCACGACCGACCAAGCCGCTGAGCTGCTGTCGACGTATTACGCCTTGGCCGGCACGTTGAAGACGCTGGGCAGCCATCAGGATCGCAACTTTCTTCTGAACACCGCAGACGAGCGCCGTTTCGTATTGAAGATCTGCCACGGCGATTATTCGACCACGGAGCTGGCCGCCCAGCATGCGGCGTTGCGGCATCTGCGCGCGCATGCCGATGTCCGGGTGCCGGGTGTGGTGCTGACGGTCAGCGGGCACGACCTGCTGTCCGTACAGATTGGCGGGCACTCAGTGCACGTGCGGCTGCTGGAATTCATCGACGGCCAGTCGCTGGCGCATGTCAAACACCTGAGTCAGCCGGTAGTAACCGATCTGGCCGAGCTTTGTGCTCACGTCGATGTGGCGCTGGCGGGGTTCGAACATCCCGGCCTTGAACGGATTCTGCAATGGGACCCACGCCATGCCGGCGCGCTGATCAAGCACTTGCTGGCAGTTATCGAGAGTGCCGAGGCCCGCGCCTGCATCGCCAAAGCTGCCGCTCAAGCCCACGCACGGTTGCTGCCGCTCATCCCGGACTTGCCCATGCAGGCCATCCACATGGACATCACCGAATACAACGTGGTGTGGCGGCGCGATGCTCAGCGCATGTGGCAGCTGCAAGGTCTGATCGATTTTGGCGATCTGATGCGCACCTGGCGTATCGCCGATCTGTCGGTCACCTGCGCGGCACTGCTGCATCATGCAGAAGGCGATCCGCTGTACATCCTGCCCGCCATCGAGGCCTATCACCGGATCAATCCGCTGCAAACCGCAGAATTGAAAGCGCTATGGCCGCTAATCGTCGCGCGCTCGGCAGTGCTGGTGCTCAGCAGTGAGCAGCAGGCGAGCATCGAGCCGGACAACGCCTATATTCAGGCCAATCTCGCCAGCGAGTGGAACATCTTCGACGTGGCAACTTCGGTGCCGATGGCGCTGATGGAAGCCGCGATCCTAACTGCGGTGAAGCAGCTCGATCAGCCAGCCGACATAGAAGCGTTTTCACCTTTGCTGCCTGGCTTGAGCGCTCAGACGTTCACCTGCGTCGACCTGGGCGTGCTCAGCGAGCATTTCGAGGCCGGCAACTGGGAGCAATCCGGCATCGACGAGATACTGCTCAAAGAGACCGCGCGCGCTGGCGGGCTGGCGGCCAGCCGCTATGGCGAATACCGACTGTCGAGGACGCAACCCGACAGCGCGCATGAACCGGACACCTTTGCGCTGCACGTCGAATTGGTCATCCCTTATGGCTGCGTGGTTCACGCCCCCTTTCACGGGACGCTGCGTCATACCGCCGATGGGGCGTTGCTGCTGGCAGGGGGCCGGTCGAATCTGCGTCTTTGGGGCGTGCGCTCGGATTTCGATTCCGGAGTCGAATTCGCCGCCAGCGATGTGATCGGGCAGGGTGGCGGTTCGCTGATCGTCCAGTTGTGTTGCGAGCGTGAGGTCAGCCCGCCGCTGTTTACGACACCTTCACGCGCGGCTGCGTGGCGGGCGCTGTGTCCTTCGCCCAAGGCATTGCTCGGTTTCGAGTGCGACGCGCCGCTGTTGGCCGACTCCAGCGAACTGTTGGCCCGCCGTGACGCCAGTTTCGCGCGCTCGCAGAAGCACTATTACCCGATGCCGCCGCAGATCGAACGCGGCTGGTGCAATCACCTCATCGACATGCAGGGCCGTTCCTATCTGGACATGCTCAATAACGTCGCCGTGCTGGGTCACGGTCATCCGCGCATGGCTCAAGTGGCGGCGCGGCAGTGGTCGCTGCTCAACACCAATTCGCGGTTTCATTACGCGTCCATCGCTGAGTTCTGCGAACGTCTGCTCAAACTCGCACCCGAAGGGATGGACCGGGTGTTTCTGGTCAACAGCGGCACCGAGGCGAACGATCTGGCGATTCGACTGGCATGGGCCTACAGCGGCGGTCGCGATGTGTTGACTGTGCTTGAGGCGTACCACGGCTGGTCGGTGGCCACTGACGCGATTTCGACCTCCATCGCCGATAACCCCCATGCGCTTGGCACGCGGCCTGAGTGGGTGCATCCAGTGGCTGCACCCAATACCTATCGCGGTGAGGGGCGTGGCGCAGACAGCACGCCGTTCTACCTGAAAAGCGTCGATGCGCATCTGGCCAGTCTGGCGCAGCAGGAGCGGCAGTTGGCGGGGTTCATCTGCGAGCCTGTTTATGGCAATGCGGGCGGGATATCGCTGCCTCCCGGCTATCTCCAGGCGGTGTATCAAAAGGTGCGTGCTCAGGGCGGCGTGTGCATCGCCGATGAGATTCAGGTCGGCTACGGCAGACTGGGGCATTACTTCTGGGGCTTCGAGGAACAGGACGTGGTCCCGGACATCATCACCATGGCCAAGGGCATGGGTAACGGCCATCCCTTGGGCGCAGTCATCACTCGCCGGGAAATCGCCGAGGCCCTTGAGGCCGAGGGGTATTTCTTCTCTTCAGCCGGGGGCAGCCCGGTGAGCTGCCAGATCGGCATGGCGGTGCTGGATGTCATGCAGGAGGAAGGCCTTTGGCAAAACGCCAAGATTGTGGGCGGCTATTTCAAGGAGCGCCTGCTGGCGCTGATCGATAAACATCCACTGGTGGGCGCCGCTCACGGGTCAGGCTTCTACCTGGGTTTGGAACTGGTGCGAAACCGTCAGTCGCTGGAGCCCGCCACCGAGGAAACCGCTTACCTGTGCGACCGCCTGCGCGAACTGGGCATCTTCATGCAGCCGACCGGGGACTACCTGAACATCCTCAAGATCAAACCGCCGATGGTCACCACTCGCCGCAGCGTGGACTTTTTCGTCGACAGTGTTTCGAAAGTGTTGAGTGAGCTTGAGGGCTGAGCATCCAGGCCCTTCTTTTACCCGCAGGCAGGGGTTTGTTTGGGAGCAAATTCATTCGTGAGACGTCTATATGCCTGATGCAGATGTGTTGGGGCAAAAACGGCTTCGCGAATGAATTCGCTCCCAAACTGGGCCGCAGCGGCTCAAATAACAGATTAATATCGGCTCTTGTTCTAGTAGTTATGTCTTGGCGGATTTTAAACGCTTTTAAAGCAGATATTTATCGGCTATAACGTGCTTTTTCCTCGGTCGTCGATGTCTACGGCCTATCTACATTCTCGATGGCTTATTGGAGTCCTGTTAGATGACCACGCTCACCAGCACGCCACGCACCGACGGCTTCCACATGCCTGCCGAATGGGCACCGCAGACCCAGACCTGGATGGTCTGGCCGGAGCGACCGGACAACTGGCGCCTGGGCGGCAAACCGGTGCAGAGCGCCCACGTGGCAGTAGCCAGGGCTATTGCCCGTTTCGAACCAGTGACCGTGGCCGTTTCCGCCGCGCAGTACGACAACGCTCGTGCTCGTCTGGACGTGCCGAATATTCGCGTCGTCGAGATCAGCAACGATGACGCCTGGGTGCGCGACACCGGCCCGACGTTCGTCATCAACGACCAGGGTGAAGTGCGCGGCGTGGATTGGGGCTTCAACGCCTGGGGCGGTTTCGACGGGGGCCTGTATTGGCCATGGAACCTGGACGAACAGTTGGCCAGCAAAGTGCTGGAAATCGAGCGTTGCCCACGCTATGTCGCTGAAGATTTCGTCCTTGAAGGCGGCTCGATCCATGTCGACGGCGAAGGCACGCTGATCACCACCGAGGAATGTCTGCTCAATCGCAACCGCAATCCGCACTTGTCTCGCGAAGAGATCGAGGCCGTGCTGCGTGATCATCTGTCGGTGGAAAAAATCATCTGGCTGCCGGATGGCCTGTACAACGACGAAACCGACGGCCATGTGGATAACTTCTGCTGCTACGTACGCCCCGGCGAAGTGTTGCTGGCCTGGACCGATGATCCCCAGGACCCCAACTTCCCGCGTTGCCAGGCGGCGATGGGGGTTCTGGAAAACGCCCGCGACGCCAAGGGCCGGCCGTTCATCGTGCACAAAATGCCGATTCCCGGCCCGCTGTTTGCCACCGAGGAAGAATGCGCAGGCGTTGATCAGGTGCATGGCAGTCAGGAACGCAACCCTTCGGTGCGTCTGGCCGGCTCGTACGTGAACTTCCTGATCGTCAACGGCGGGATCATCGCCCCTTGTTTCGACGACCCGCTGGACGAGCAGGTGCGACAGATCCTCCAGCGTTTGTTCCCCGAGCATGAAATCGTCATGGTGCCGGGCCGGGAGCTGTTGCTGGGCGGCGGTAATATCCACTGCCTGACGCAACAACAGCCGGCGCCCCACCGGTCCTGAGTTGGTTCGGTTCTTGCTGTGATCAAGCCCATCGGAAGATGGGCTTTTTTGTGGGTAGCGTTTTCTCGTTCACCGGCTGCAAGGGTGCGTGGGGTTACCTAAAGGGTTACCGCTTTCGTCCGTCTGTAACAAAAGCGCCGTAGATTTCGCAGGCCAAACGCCAAGAGGTTATCCCTATGAACGCATGTCATGACGCGCGTGTGGCTCGAAATTTGTCTGCCAGCAGTGAAGCCCGGCAGATGATGGCGGACTGGTTACGGATGACCCATGCGCCAAAGAAAAGCGCTCCCGACTACCGCACCATGCTTAACCAGCGCTATCCCAGCGGCTTGATCAACGAGGCTGAAATCGAGGCGTTGCTCGGTATCCTGAACAGCTGAAGCGTGCCCCTGCGCCAGGTTCGGCCAGGCCATCTCATAGGTCCTTCTGGTATTCATCGAATTGACACCCACCGGAGCCGGGGATAGCATTCCTGGCTCACCTGCCTGTGGCCAAGCGCCATGTACGTGCATCAGTAGTCCACTGCGATGATTTCGTGCGGGCTTCCGGGACTTTCATCCGTCACGGAGGACGTAATTACCTGTCTGGTATTGCCACAGCGCGTGATTAATCTGCCAACAAGGACAACAAAATGAAACAGCGTATTGGCATGCTCGCCATGGGCATTCTGGCCGCCAGCCACGTCATGGCCGACGGGCAAGCGGACTCAAAGGGTTTTGTTGAAGACAGCAGCCTTAAGGTTAATCTGCGTAACGCCTACATCAATCGCGATTACAAGAATGGCCCTCAAGACCGCGCCGAATGGGGTCAGGCTTTCATGGCCAACTATTCGTCCGGTTACACCCAGGGCACCGTCGGTGTCGGTGTAGACGCCTTTGGTCTGTACGCTGTGCGTCTGGACGGCGGCAAGGGTAAAAGCGGCGCGGGCGGTATCGACTTCTTCAAGCAGGGTGACAGCGGCAACGCGGCTGACGATCTGCAGCGTTTTGGCGCAGCGGTCAAATTCCGCGTCTCCAACACCGAACTCAAATACGGCGACATGATGCCGCAGCTGCCGGTCCTGAGCTATGACAGCTCGCGCCTGCTGCCTGAAACCTACACCGGCACCCTGATCACGTCCAAAGAGATCAAGGACCTGGAACTGGTGGCCGGTCGTTTCACGGCCCAGACGCGCAAGAGCGCCGAAGGCCGCGACAGTGGCGATCTGAAAAGCATCAATGTCTACGGCGCCAGCTACAAGTTCACCGATGCGCTCAGCGCGGCGTTCTATGCCTCTGACGACGAAGACGTGCTGAAAAAGCAGTACCTGAACCTGAACTATGTCTGGGCAATGCCGAAAGACCAGTCGCTGACCTTCGACTTCAACGGCTACAAGACCAAGCTGGACAAGGACTTTGCTGTCGACGACGCGCGTGACAACAAGATCTGGAGCCTGGCCGCGACCTGGGCTGTGGGCATTCACTCCTTCACCCTCGCGCATCAGCGCAGCACCGGTGAAACCGGCTACGTCTACGGCGGTTACCGCAATAACGGTGGCACCAGCGATGGTGGCAACTCCATCTACCTGGCCAACTCCTACTGGTCAGACTTCAACGGCAAGGACGAGCGCTCCTGGCAGCTGGGCTATGGCGTGAACCTGGCGACCGTGGTCACTCCAGGGCTGAGCTACAAGGTCGCGTACGTGCGCGGCGACAACATCGACGACGGCTCCGACCGTGGCCGTGGCGAAGAGCGCGAGTGGTTCAGCCAGCTGACCTACGTCGTTCAGAGCGGCCCGGCCAAAGACCTGTCCGTGCGCCTGCGCAACTCGTTCCTGCGCGTCTCGAACAATGCCGACCAGTACAACTCCAGCGGTAACGAAACCCGTATCTTCCTCGACTACCCCATCAACGTTTTCTAAGGTTGAGCGGCCATTGAGCTGAAGCTGCAAAAAACGCCCCGATCGAGAGATCGGGCGTTTTAGTATCTGGCTTTCAATGTTGCGCTCGTCCCTGAAATTACCAGCGTCATCTCTTCCCTATGGAAGCGAGCTTGCTCGCGATGGGCCAGTACAGCCGCAACCTATCTGTCAGATGCACCAGCGCCTCGCGAATGAATCACCCCCACACGGATAGCGCTCGGCTACGGGTCGGTTTCAACCGCTGGCGGGACCGCCAGGCATCCCGCTAACATGGCTCACTTCTGATCCCTCCGGTCACCCCGCATGGCCCTTGCCGCTCCACCCGACCTCTCCAATACCTCCGTTCCCGTGCAGCGCGTCTCGCGCACGTATCCGCGTGGTGTGTATATCGAGCCGCATGAGCATGACTGGGGACAGGTCTTGTATGCGGTGTCCGGGGTGATGTGGGTCGAGACGCCCAGTGAGGCGCTGGTGGTGCCGCCGCAACGCGCGGTTTGGTTGCCGCCGGGCGTGCCCCATGGGATTCGCGTGGTTTCGGATCTGCAGATGCGCAATATCTATCTGCGCCCGGCGCTCGCGCAGACGCTTGAACCTGGCGTTCAGGTGTTCGAAGTCGCGCGCCTGCTGCGTGAGCTGATCGTCAATCTGGTCAACGAGCAAGACAAGGATTCCGAGTACTACAGCGCGCTGGTCGGTCTGGCCTTGCTGGAGCTCAAACGCGCCAGGCGCTCGCTGCTCAAGGTGCCAATGCCCGACGACAGCGACCGCAGATTGATCAACGTCTGCCAGGCGGTGATGGTCGATCCGTCTATCGCTGTGTCGTTCGAGCAGCACGCCGAGAATGCCGGTGCTAGTGTCAGAACCCTTTCGCGGCTATTTCAAAGCGTGCTGGGCATGGGGTTCGCCGAGTGGCGCAGGCAGGTGCAATTGGCGACCGCCGTGGCCGAGATCATTCAGGGTGTGCCGGTCAGCACCATCGCCCGCTGTCTGGGCTATTCCCCCAGCAGTTTCAGCGACATGTTTCGCCGTGAGCTGGGCGTGGCGCCCTCTCAATACCCGGTCGGCGAACAGGCCAATTGAGGTTCTTGTCGGTAGTTCGGCTGCGCCGTTGCGCCAGCCTGTCCGAAATCCAGAAGCACTTGGCCGGTAACCTCTGCCGCGGCTGCTTAAACTCCGATTATCGCCAACCGCTGTCGCGACGCACGTCGCCAGACCCTCGGAGTCAGTCATGAGCTACCTCATTTCACTCGCAATCGGCATCGCCGTGGGTGTGCTGTACGGCGCCCTCGACTTCCGGTCTCCTGCGCCGCCATTGGTCGCGTTGGTCGGCCTGCTCGGGATGCAGGCCGGGGAAAAGCTCTGGCCGATTGGCCGTCAGCTGTTTGCCGACCTGATTTCCTGAACCGAATGATTTCCACTGCTCAACTCTGGACATGAACACTATGAAAGCACTGCAATTCTCCAGAACCGGCGATCTGGCTGCGCTGGAAGTCGTCGAACTGCCCACGCCTGTCCCTGCGCAAGGCGAGGTGCTGGTACAGATCAAGGCGGCGGGCCTGAACCCCAGTGATGTAAAGAACGTCCTTGGCCGGTTTCCCTACACCACCTTGCCACGGGTGCCGGGCCGCGACTTTGCAGGTGTGGTGGTCGAAGGCCCGCAGGCGATGATCGGTCAGGAGGTCTGGGGCACGGGCAACCAGATCGGCTTCTCGCGCAACGGCTCCCATGCCGGTTACATCGCTCTGTCAGCCAAGGGCGTTGCCCTCAAACCCCGGTCGTTGAGTTTCGTGCAGGCCGCAAGCCTGGGGGTGCCTTACACCACGGCATGGGACGCGCTGGAGCGCAGTCTCGTCGATGCCAATACCCGCTTGTTGGTCATCGGCGCCAATGGTGCGGTCGGGAATGCGGCCATTGCGCTGGCCAAGGTGCGCGGTGCGCAGGTACTGGCGGCGGCGCGTCGCCCAGAGCACGTCCAGGCGCTGCAGGCTCAAGGCTATAACGCCATGCTGCTGGGCGAGCCTGAAACGCTCGCGGCGCAAGTAGGTACTGTGTTCGAGGGTGGGGCGGATGTGATTTTCGACACCACCGGTTTCTGGCTGCCTGCTTCGGTTCAGGCCTTGGCAGCCTTCGGTCGCATCGCTGTTATTGCCGCGCCGGTGGACGGTCACGTGCAATTGCCGACGCTGGCGCTGTATCGCAAAGGCGGTTCGGTGGTAGGCATCAACTCGCTGCTGTATGGCGTTCAAGCCTGTGCCCGTATGCTCGAACAATTCGGCAAGCTGTTCGACCAAGGTACGCTGCCGTTGCCAACCGGGCTGGTGGAATCACCTTTGGCGCACGGACGCGAGCGCTACGCTGAAGTCAATCAAGGCAGCGCGGACAAGGTCATTCTGCTGCCTTGAGTCGCAGGGCGCAGCGGCGGTCCTAAGCGTTGACCGATCACAGCAAGCGCCAAGTCAGGTCTTGTTGTGCTCGTTGGTGTAGCGACCACTCAGCACCCAGCCGCATTCCATCAGCGTATCGAGCCAGTCTTCGTATGAGTCATCGACATCGAGCAGATTCATGAACTGGTCTTCGATGTGGCAGCGGAACGTCTGTTCCTCGACGTTCCATTCCACTTCCCGGATCTTCCAGGAGCGCTGCATGGGCAGCTGGATATTCAAGCCGTGAAACGGCACGAACGGCAACTCGACCTCATAAAGAAGCTTCGACCACTCAGAGGAAATCTCGGGCGTCTGGTGAGTCCAGACATATTTGATCAAGCGGACTTTGTGCACGTTTGGGCCTTCTCTCGTGTTTCGGGAGGCGGGTCGCTGTCGCCTGGTGCAAAGGCAACGGCCCGTCGGGAATGCCTATACGTTACTAGATGGGCGCAGGATCGGGGAGGGGGCGGGGCGAGATCGGTAGGAGGCTGCCTGCGCTGCACTCGAAGGGCAGCGAACTGAAAAGGGTCTGCAAGCGGCGGAAGGCTGCGTCTGAGGCTGCGCCTGAGGCTTGTGAAGCGAGGAAAACCGCCAGGCTACCGTCCGGCTGAATTACCGCTGCCCGCCGAAGTAAACGACGTGCCCCCGCTCATACGTGTTATCACAGAGACAGCTTCATATCCTCGATCGCTCGGTCCAGCCTTTCCCATAACGGATCGAGCAAACACCAGACCTGATCAGCATCGAGCTTTTCGGTATGAGTTGCCTCGAACAGGCGTGTCGTCAGGGTAAGCGCCATATTCACATCCGCGACGCGCTGCATTGCCGCATTCAGGTGATTCAGCGGTCCCTGCATCTCATTAAGCTCAGACAGCCAACGCTGAATAGTTTCAGCCGAGGGATTCACTTCGCCGTTAGCACTGGCATGGAGGGAGGAATTCAGGCGGAAGATGCGAGCTTCAATAGCCATCTGAGACGCTCTTTTCAGCTCTTGGGACTGCCACGGAAATTGCGGCTAGAGCCAATGCGGGTATCGCATACGGCTCACTGCCAATCTCAGCGCGAGTCAAAGTATGTCTTAGTATGTGGTCAACACAATTCTAAGAGTCTTCCTGCCTTTTAGCGGCGAATAAATGAGTGTTTTTAGTAAAAGATTGAAGGAGGCCCGGACAACAGCGGGTTTGTCTCAGGAGCGTTTGGGTATTGAGTCAGGAATTGGTCCCGCCTCCGCCAGCGCGCGGATGAATCAATACGAAAACGATAAGCACACGCCTAACTCATTGACTGTCATACAGATTGCAACTGCACTGAACCTACCGGCGGCGTATTTTCATAGCGTTGATGATGACGAGGCCAGATTGCTGGTGTTGTTTTATCGTCTCGACGCGCCAAGGAAAAAACGGGTGCTGGCACTCGCTGTTGAATTACACGGCACTCATAACGCATTCTACAAAGACTAAGTTATTCAACAGCTTCTCCGCTTTTAATTGCGGATAACTATCCACTGCACATTTTATTTCGGTTTGATGACGCGATTTATCTTGCGCAGTGCGCCGCAGTTTTATGTGTATTCTTGCGCTCGTCCTATGGTCGAGAGACTTCCATGCTGCACAAGAACCTCATCCGCCGCCTTGACCTCATCACCCTGAAGCTCTTTGTCGCGGTGCATGAAGAAGGCACGCTGACGCGCGCGGCGACGCGTGAGGCCATTGCCGTGTCAGCGGCAAGCAAGCGGCTGATGGAGCTGGAAGACGCGCTGGGCATCGGCCTGTTCGTGCGCAACGCCAAAGGCATGGTGCTCACGGCAGCAGGCGAAACGTTGCTGCATCACGCCCGGCGCATGTTGTTCGACCTGGAAAAGATGGGCCTTGAACTCGATGAACACCTGCAAGGCATGCGCGGTTATGTGCGCATGCTGGCCAATCTCTCGGCAATCATTCAGTTCCTTCCGGAAGACCTGCACGCCTTCACCACCCGCCACGAACGGGTCAAGGTCGATCTGGAAGAAAGGCCCAGCACTGGCGTGGTGCAAGGGCTGATCGACGGCGTCGCTGACATTGGCATCTGCTCTGAAGACACCGACGTTCAAGGCCTGTACAGCGTTCCCTATCGGCAGGATGAGCTGGTGGTCGTCACGCGTCCTGACCATCCCCTTGCCTGCCTGAATGAAGTGACGTTCGAGGATACCCTGGGCAGCGATTACATCGGCCTGCACGCCGCCAGCTCTATCAACATGCGTACGCACACGGCCGCTCGGTCGCAAGGCAAACTCCTGCGCGTGCGCATTCATGTGCCGGGTTTCGACGCCATGTGCCGGATGGTCCAGGCCAACATGGGCATCGGCGTGTTGCCCCGCAAGGCGTTCGACTTGCTGGGCACACCGCTGGGGCTCACGGCTATCTCGTTGAGTGATGCCTGGGCGCAACGCACGCTGATTCTGGTGGTGCGCGACACTGCTGCGTTGTCCCCCGTCAGCCTGCTGCTGTTCGACCACTTGAAACAGCCGCAGCCCTAGCGTTCGCGTTTCGCGAACGCCTGTTGCCAACATACGGTTGGATTTACCCAACACCGGTCCTCTAGTCTTGGGCACAAATTCCAAGAAATACTTGAGGTATCCGTTATGACAGGCCCCCTGAACGGTGTGCGCGTGATTGAAATCGGCACACTGATCGCAGCGCCTTTCGCTGCACGCCTGATGGGCGAATTCGGCGCCGAGGTGATCAAGATCGAGTCCATGGGGCAGGGTGATCCACTTCGTAAATGGCGAAAGCTGCACGAAGGCACGTCGCTGTGGTGGTACCTGCAATCGCGCAACAAGAAGTCCCTTTCGCTGAACCTCAAATCCCCCGAAGGTATCGAAATCGTTAAGCGCCTGGCTGAAAATGCCGATGTGCTGATCGAAAACCTGCGCCCCGGAGCGCTGGAAAAGCTCGGGCTTGGCTGGGATGTCCTGCATGCCCTGAACCCCAAACTCACGCTGGTGCGTATCTCGGGCTACGGCCAGTCCGGGCCGTACAAGGATCGTCCCGGCTTTGGTGCCATCGGCGAGGCCATGGGTGGCATTCGTTACACCACCGGCACGCCTGGCTCGCCGCCTGCCCGGGTGGGCGTCAGCCTCGGCGATTCGCTGGCCTCGATGCATGCCGTAATGGGCGCGCTGATGTCGTTGCTGCGGGTAAAGACCGGGCAGGGCGATGGTCAGGTCGTCGATGTCTCTCTGGCTGAAAGCGTGTTCAACGTCATGGAAAGCCTGGTGCCCGAGTACGACATGCTCGGCCATGTTCGCGAGCGCAGCGGTGGGGCCCTGCCGGGGATCGCGCCCTCCAATACTTACCCGACCGCCGATGGCGCCTACGTAGTCATCGCCGGTAACAGCGACCCGATTTTCAAGCGCCTGATGACCACCATTGGCCGTCCGGATCTGGCCGAAGCGTCGGAGTTCGCGCACAACGACGGTCGCGCCGCGCAGAGCGAAATGCTCGACGCCACGATCAGCGCGTGGTCGTCCAGTCTGCCGATTGAAGAGGTCCTGCAGGCGCTTGAGCAGGCCGAAGTACCGGCCGGTCGCATCTACAACGTCGCCGACATCGTGGCCGACCCGCATTATCAGGCCCGCGAGATGATCCTCGACGCACAGTTGCCCGGCGGCGCCCACGTGAAGATGCCGGGCATCGTGCCCAAGCTGTCGGAAACGCCGGGTTCGGTGAACTGGCAAGGGCCTGCGCTGGGTCAGCACACCGACAGCGTACTCGGCGATCTGGGCCTGAGCGCTGTCGATATCGCGCAACTCAAGACAGATGGGGTGGTGCAATGATCACCGACTTTTCCCAGCGCCTGATCGTCCAGGAAGTCTCGCCACGCGATGGCCTGCAGATCGAGCCGACCTGGGTCGAAACCGCAGACAAGATCGACCTGATCAACCAGCTTTCTCTGGCCGGCTTCAGCCGCATCGAAGCCGGTTCTTTTGTTTCACCCAAAGCCATTCCGGCACTGCGCGATGGCGATGAAGTGTTCCGTGGCATCCAGCGTCAGCCGGGTGTGATCTACGTGGCGTTGATCCCCAACCTCAAAGGCGCGCAGCGGGCAATGGAGGCGTGCGCCGATGAGCTGAACCTGGTGATGTCCGCCAGCCAGACCCACAATCTGGCGAACATGCGCATGCGTTGCGAGCAATCGCTGAGCGGCTTTGCGGAGATTGTTTCACTGGTTTCAGGCAGCCCGTTCAGCCTCAACGGCACGATTGCCACCACCTTTGGCTGCCCGTTCGAAGGCCGGATCGACGAAGACCGCGTGCTGCAAATTGTCGACGCCTACCTGGAGCTGGGCATGCAGGGCATCACCCTGGCCGACACCACCGGCATGGCCAATCCGCGTCAGGTGCATGGCCTGGTGCAGCGTGTTCTGGCGCGTATTCCGGCTAGCGCGCTGACGCTGCATTTCCACAACACGCGGGGCTTGGGCTTGAGCAACGTGCTGGCAGCGTATGAGGCTGGAGCGCGGCGTTTCGATGCCTCGCTTGGCGGCCTCGGCGGCTGCCCGTTCGCTCCCGGCGCTTCGGGAAACATCTGCACCGAGGACCTGGTGAACCTGTGCGACGAGATGGGCATCGAGACCGGCATCGACTTGCCACACCTGCTCAACCTGTCGCGCCGTCTGCCTGCTTTGCTCGGTCATGAAATGCCGGGCCAGCTCGCCAAGGCCGGGCGCAACTGCGACCTGCACCCGGCGCCGGAAAACCTGCCCCGCTGAAGCCTGAAGCGAAGAACCCTGTGGGCGTGAGCTTGCTCGCGAGTGCGGTCTGTCAGTGGCTGATTTATCCACCGGCACCCCGTAATCGCAAGCAGGCAAAGGCCTGCAAACCCGCACGAACACGGACTGCTGCGTGTTCGTCCAGACAACAAAAACAATAGGGCTCCCTCAGGGACGTCCCACTGGAGTGACCGCAATGACCCTCTCTGTTCTGAACCCGGACAGCAGCCTCGCCGAGGTGGTGAGCGCCGAAAAAGCCCTGATCCGCAAAGTCGCATGGCGCCTGATGCCGCTGATCATGGTCTGCTACCTGTTCGCCTTCTTCGACCGCATCAACATCAGCTTCGCCAAGTTCCAGCTGCAAACCGACCTGAGCTTGAGCGACACCGCCTACGGCTTGGGCGCAAGCCTGTTCGTCATCGGTTACGTGCTGTTCGAAGTGCCGAGCAACATCATGCTGTACAAGGTTGGCGCACGTCGCTGGATCGCCCGCATCATGATTTCCTGGGGCATCGCGACATCCTTGATGGTCTTCGTCAACGCCGAATGGCAGTTCTACGGACTGCGCTTCATCATCGGCGCAATGGAGGCCGGTTTCGCACCGGGTGTGCTGTTTTATCTGACCCTGTGGTTTCCGCAAACCTACCGCGGGCGTATCACCTCGATCCTGTTCCTTGCCTCCGCATTCGCCGGGCTGCTTGGCGCGCCGTTCTCCGGTCTGGTGCTGGGCCACATGGACGGCGTCATGCAGATGCGCGGCTGGCATTGGCTGTTCCTGCTGGGCGGCCTGCCTTGCATCGCCCTGGGCGTCGCGGTGCTGAAGGTGCTCAAGGACCGCGTCGCCGACGCGCACTGGCTGACCGACGCCGAGAAGACCTACCTTTCCAGCCGCATCGCCCAGCACGAACCGAACAACCACGGCTCGCTGCTGACAGCCCTGAAGATGCCCGGCTTTCTCATGCTCGGCTTCATCTATTTCCTGATCCAGGTAGCGTCCTACGGCCTGAACTTCTGGGCGCCTCAACTGATTCGCAGCGCAGGCGTCGAAAGCCCGGTGGTCATCGGGCTGCTCACCGCAATCCCTTACATCTGCGGCGCGGTCAGCATGGTCGTCGTGGGGCGTTTATCCGATGCCAGCGGCGAGCGACGCAAATTCGTCTGCGGCCTTGTCGTACTGGGCGCCATTGGCTTCTTCTGCGCAGGCATTTTCGCGCAACACATCAGCATGCTGGTGCTGTCGTTGGCCATGCTCGGCGGCGGTATCGTCGCATCCATTCCGGCCTTCTGGACCCTGCCACCCAAACTGCTGGCCGGTGCGGGCGCCGGTGCAGCGGGCGGGATCGCCTTGATCAACACCCTCGGCCAATTCGGCGGCATCGTCAGCCCGATCATGGTCGGCCGGATCAAGGACCTGACAGGCAGCACCACACCCGCGCTCTACGTCATCGGCATAACCAGCGTGATCGCTGCGGGGCTGTTGCTGTGGGGGCTGCCGGCGAAATTGCGCACGCTGGATAAAAGCAGTGCCGAATGAAGGCTGCTACATCATGGCGATGCGCAGCCTTAGCTCAGCCCTGCCTTGCTCACAACCGGAAACGGCCCACCAGATCATTGAAAGACAGTGCTAGGCGGGAGAGATCCTGTGTCGAAGCGGTGGTCTGGCTCGCACCGGTGGTGCTTTGGGTCGATAGATCCTGAATATTGACCAGGTTCCTGTCCACTTCACGCGCCACGTGAGCCTGTTCCTCGCAGGCACTGGCGATCACCAGGTTGCGGTCGTTGATCTGGCCGATGCCTTCGGCGATCAATTCCAGCGCATCGCCGGTCGCTTGCGCGAGCGACTGGGTATTGGTGACCAGCGTCTGGCTCTTCTCCATGGCAACCACAGCTTGATCGGCCCTGGACTGCACCGCGCCGATCATGCTTTCTATCTCGCCCGTAGACGACTGGGTCCTTGCTGCCAACGCGCGCACCTCATCAGCGACCACGGCAAAGCCTCGACCCTGCTCGCCTGCCCGCGCTGCCTCGATGGCAGCGTTCAATGCCAGTAGATTGGTCTGCTCGGCAATCCCGCGTATCACGTCCAGCACCTTGCCGATGTCCCTGACCTGCACAGCCAGGTCTTCCACAATCGTGGTCGATGCCTGAATTTCGGTGGTTGCACTGTTGACCGCCGTCACTGCATCGCGGGCCTGCCCAAGCCCATTACTGGCTTGGGTACTCGCCGCTTTCGAAGCCTCTGACGTGGAAATCGCATTACGCGCAACCTCTTCCACTGCCGAGGTCATTTCGGTGACAGCGGTCGCCGCCTGTTGAATTTCGTCATTTTGACGCAGCAGCCCACGGCTGCCATCTGCGGTCACCGCATTGAGCTCTTCAGCGGCGGAGGCCAATTGATGGGAGGCTTCGGAAATTTGCCGAATGGTGCCTCTGAGGCTTTCCTGCATGTCGCCCAGCGCGCCCAACAGTTGCCCGGTTTCGTCGCGTGCCGCGCTGCCGACCGTGTGCGTCAGGTCGCCCTTGGCGATCAATTGCGCGCTGGCCACCGCGACCGCGATAGGCCGGCTGATAAGCCTGCTGATGAAAAAACCCAGCGCCAGTGCAGCAATGAAGGCCAGCGCGATACCGACGTAGAGGGTGCTCTTGGCCGTGCGTTCCAGCGTCACTGCGTCCTTTCCGCCCTGGGCGATCTGCCGGTTATTGGACTCCACCATGATCGACAATTCGTCCAGCACAGTGCGATAAGCCCGTTGAACATCTCCCGACATCAGCGCCCGTGCGGAGGTGACATCGCCTGCCTGCAACGCCGCGAGCACGTTCTGGATCAGCGCTTGATACGCCGGCCAGTCGCTCTCCATTTTGTCTCCGGCGGCGCGTTCGTCGTCGGCCAATGGAGTCTGTCTGTAGATGGCGAACGCCTTTTCGCTGTCCGCGCGATTCTTCGCAATGCTCTGCAGGATCTGATCTTTGACACTTTGCGGCGCGTCTGAGATATGGGCACCAATCAGGGAGTACAGGTCTCTTTGCTGGGCAATCGCATTGCTTTTGGTGTCCGCAGTCTTGGACACGGATACCAGATTATTGGAAAACACCGATTTGAGACTTTCCGACAGCTGTGTAATGCCTCTGGCGCCCAACAGCCCCACGGCCAACGTGATAAGTGCGCAAAGCCCGAAAGCCGTAATCAGTTTGGTCGACAACTTTGCATCGCGCAGCCAGGTCATAAATTGAAGTCTCGATAGGTGTGCCAGGAAAGTAGCAGGTAGCCGGACACTTCGCAGGTTTAGGCGGTATATCGGTGTATCGGCCTGCACCGGAAGAGCTGCATCACCGCCTGTCTGACGTGCAGCAGTTATCGAAGGCAAAAAAAACGTCCCACAAGGCGGGACGTTTTCTGTATCGCAGTTGCCGTTATACGGTCGTGGCAACTTTTGTCACTGGTTGAGTACGACGGCCCAGCACGCCTGCACCCGCAGCCACCAAGCCCGAGATCACCAGCGTGATCAGCAGCAACCATGCGCCTTGGGAAACGCGTTTGGCCGCCACATCGGCCGCTTCACGTGCTTTGCGCTCTGCGTCGGCTTTGAGCTCTTGATACTTGGCGTATGCCTGCTGATAAGCCTGTTGGGCCTGATCGACCATCTGATTGGCTTCAGCATCGGTTTTGCCGGTGCGCGCCTTGATCAGGTTCACGAACGCCTCGCGGTCAGCCGCATCCCAAGCCTTGTCGCCCTTGGCCTTGATGCGATCAAGCAAGCCGCTGAGTTGGTTATCAGCCGCTTGAGGATTCTGAGCACTGCGCTGCGCAGTGTTCTTCGCATCCTGACCGGTGGCCTTGGCTTCCTGCTTCACGGTGTCCGGGTTCAACTCGGGTTTACCGGTCTGACGCATCGCAGTTTCGAGTTCGCCCTGAATGTCATCCAGATTGAAGTCGATGCCTTGTTTGCGCAGTTGATCCTGCACAGTGTCGCCCAGACGTGGCGCAACCTGCGAGATGCCGCTGCCTACCGCCGACAGGCCGCTGCCTGCCAGATTCAGGCCGCTGCTGACGATCCCCGTCACGGCACTGGACACCAGATACAAGGTCACCAGCGAAGTGGTCGCCCACACCAGCAAGCCATGCAGGCCGCCTTCGCGCTGAGCCAGACGCCCTGAAACCCAGCCGCCGATAAACAGCGAAATGATGCCGCTGGCGACGACCCAGATGGCCGTACCTTTGCCCAGACCATCGAGCGGGTTACCTTCCTGCAGTGGGTCGATGCTGGCAGAGCCAATCGCTGTACCCAGCAGGTTCAGAATGACGGACACCACCATCGCAAGGGCTACGCCCGCAAAGATAGCGCTCCAGGAAATACGTTTGAGCAGCGGCGCAGAGGTCATATGAGTCTCTGGATACACCACTGTGTTGGGGCGGTCATCGGTGATCATGGGTGATGCTCCTAGGGTCAAGCTCCCTGATTTAGCGTGCTGCGCCTGAAGTCAGGCGCAGCTCCTTGGGTGTTGCGGTTGCTCGCGGCAGTCGTTAGACGCTTGCGCTGCCTTGGGCGGCCTTGGCCAGCACCGCTTTGTGCAGCTCAATGTTCTGCTCTGCGGTGCCCTCGTAACTGCTCACACCGACTTCCCCGGCCAGTTGCTTACGGCTGGCAAAATCATCGGGCAGGTTCAACGCCTTCAGCAGGTCAACGATGGACTCTTTAGGTTTCAGCGTCGGGTGATCTTTTGCCAGGGATTCAAGCTTGGCACTGATCTGTTCAGCACTGGCAGGAGCAGCAGATCCGGCAGCGGCGGTACTGGCGGTGGAAGGCGCGCTCGCAGTTGACGCAGCGGTGGACGCATCAGGCGATGCTTGTGTTTGGGTGCTCGCTTCAGCGTGGCCAATACCCAGTGCGGACAGGATTTTATTGAAAAAGCTCATGGTGATTTCCTTTGTAAGTGGTCGTTCTATCCGGTCTTGCCGGGTTTGATACGTCCGTCTCTTAGTGTTCACCGCAGTGGTGATCTGAACATCTACTTCACGCGACAACTGTCATCGGTACAGTTTTTTCGCGATTAAAAGACTGTTTGATAGCAGTCACCTCTTCCAATCTCGAAAAAACGGCATTCACAAAAAGTTCCACGGACCTCGCACAAAACCACTGCAAAACTCGACACTCCACGCTGGCTAAAGCCGCAGAGCCTGCGCATTTCGGGACGGTCGAAAAGGCGTCCATTGCTGGAAATGAGAACGTCAGTGCCATGTGCGTTAAATTGTCCGTAAACCTGTCGTAATTCCCAATGAGTGCTTGTCGCTATTAACTTGAGTTTCTTGCTGCCTGTTGAGTTCCAACTAATGACGGGCAGGAAATTTTTCCGGACGAACGGTAGCGGCTAATGCGCAAAGGGAAGGTAGCAAGTTCATGCGGCGATAAAGGAACCTGCGGGTTAGATGAAACCGCAATGACGTTAGATTGTTAGCGCAGATAGCGCTCGCTTTAACCCGGTGCAGACCGCCCGAAAAATCAACCGACAAACATATGCCCTGGAGGCGCGAATTCATTCGCGACGCAATGGAACTGGCAATGCAGCGATCAGGCGATGACGCGGGGGTGAGCCGCCGTAGCCGAGGCGGCCCGATATCACGTTTAGGGCGTAGTCTTACCTCGAATCGCGAGGCCTGCTATCGAGGCTTCCACCAACGCCTTGGCCGCTTCGATTTGATGCACCACTGATCGAGCCAACGGGCGGAACTCGGTGGGGGTGTTATCTGCAGCCTCATAAGCGGTGGCGGCGGCGCAGTTCAGGAATTCGGACACAAGGACCAGGGCATCATCGACTCTGATACCGGACTGGACGTTGAACAGACGGCAGTTGCCGAAGTCGACCCCGAACGGGGTGGCTTCTGTGACGGGGACTGTTGGGGGATGTGGCGTGGATCGGATCATGGGGGTTCCTTTTGTGTGCGGAGCCGGCACCCCTCTGCTGTCAATCAGAATGGGTGGCAGCTGTACGTGGGTTGACAGACCAGCAACCACCCAAACTGGCGCACACGAGTGTGCCCCGCGTACAGCCGCCATTACAGCGCACAGATTCATGATCTGTTGCCGATTGACGCGTTACGTTTGGGAGTTGTCGGCCTGTCAAAACCGGTCGCTGAAATCAGCGACGCGGAGAAGGGTATGCCGTGATCCACAGAGCCGCAACGCGCTGGCGAGGATAGCCACAAATTTCAGAAACGTCCTACACATCTGCATCATTTTTGTTCGTGAATGTGTCTTTTTAAACAGCCCTTTTAAACATCGTGATTGGTTCACAAGCACACATTTGCCAATTAGAGTCTGTCGGCACTCAGCCCAAGGGACACGACATGCAACGCTACAAAAACCTCAGCGGCGAATCGGGCGTCATCGCCTTCGAAATACGCGAAGGCGCCATCCTCATCGAATTCCACGACCAATCCCTCTACCTCTACAACACAGAAAAACCCGGAACCGCAGCGCTAGCCCAATTGCAGAAACTCGCCAACGCAGGGCAAGGCCTGAACAGCTACATCACGCGGCATATCGGTAAAAATTACTTCGACAAGATCAGATGATGTCCCTATCCCGCTGCCAGCATGCAGTGGTTTGACGGACTTCAAAACACTGCTCGCCTCAGAAGCAAATGCTCGTTTCTACCGCTCAAACCAAACAGGAAAACAGCCATGGACGCACTCACTCAAGCCCTCAAACACACAATCGAATCCGCCGACCGCGCCATCACCGCGCAAGACTACGACGCCCTCATGGACTTCTACGCTGAAGACGCCAGCCTCGTCGTCAAACCAGGTCTCACCGTCACCGGCAAAGCCAACATCCGCCGAGCCTTCGTCGCCATCGCCGAACACTTCAACAACAGCATCGTCGTCACCCAAGGAACATCCACGTCATCCCAGGTGGCGATGTAGCACTTGTCATCATGGAGACCTTGCTGCACGCCACTGACAAAACCGGAACGGACATCGACATCGCGCGTCGGGCGACTTATGTCTTTCGACAGGTCGCAGAGAAATGGCTATGCGTGGTGGATAACTCGTATGGCACGGGGTTGTTGGATGAGGGGGGGGTTAGAGGTGAGGAGGGCTCGGCTTAGTGAGCCTTTTTGCTGAGTAGTGTGGCGGTACCAAGAGTCGAACCCGGAACCTTGTCTTTAAAAGTAAAATCAGTGAGTTAGAGGTTTTTTTACGTGGTACGTGCTGTAAAGCCTTAGCCCGCTTGATCCACCTTTCCTTTATTACGTCGCACGACTCGCTGGTTCCCGTCGCGTGCGCGCCACTCATGTGGCCGAAAAGGTATTAAAGCTGATTTTTTATCTTGTGCGTCAATACGGTTCATTTTATCTAGCAAAAAACTTCCAGGTTTGGTATTTACGCATGTATTTATCTATTATGAAGCGGTTTCGGAGCAGGTATGCTGACAAAAAAAGATCTTCTCAAGTCTTTGAGAGTAGGCCATAGGGTCGCCGAAGACGAAAAAAATGAGCTTGGCAATTATTTTGTGAAAACCGCTCAATGGGAAAAGCTAGAGAATGGGGAAATTGATGTTATATATGGCGCTAAAGGAATGGGTAAAAGTGCCTTATATTCGTTACTGTCGAACAGCTCGGATGATTTTGCTGCTAAAAATATTCTATTAATACCAGCTGAAAATCCTTTAGGTGCTTCTGTATTTCAAACGCTTCTTGATGATGGCATCTATAATGAAGTGGCGCTCTCTTATATGTGGAAGCTCTATTTACTACAGCTGATTGCTACAAAGTTGCGCTCTAGCGGTGCTGCGAGCGATATCGCAACAAAACTTGTTTTGTCGCTTGAGACTGCCGGACTTCTCCCTAAGTCTTTCACCTTGGAGTCTCTGTTCAATCGGGCGAAGAACTATATACAAAGTTTCGCTGAGAACGAGCCTACTGAAGTGGAGTATACCTTGGGGCTAGATTCTGATTCAGGAATGCCCAATGCCACAAAGAAATCAAAATATGCAAAAACTGACCCTAAAGCTAAGCTGTCTAGTGTCCCTGTGAATGACCTATTGAGATTTGCTAATGAAGGTCTTGGGGAGGCGTCTCTCAAGGTTTGGCTTCTTTTTGATCGGCTCGATGTTTCGTTTTCATCCTCTTTTGCTCTCGAAAAATCTGCATTGCGTGCTCTTTTCAAAGTTTATTCCGATCTAAAGCCTCTGGATAATATAAAGGCTAAAATTTTTGTTCGAAAAGATATTTGGAATCGGATAATGGAGGGTGGTTTCCGCGAAGCTAGTCATGTTATTAAGGCTGACACAATCGAATGGAATCGAGATGGTCTCCTAAATCTTGTGGTTCACAGGCTTGTGAATAATCAAACTCTAGTTGATTATCTACAGCTAGATAAAGTCGCTATCCTTTCGGATCTTGCCAAGCAAGAAGCGCTGATTGAATTAATTTTTCCAGATAAGGTTGATACAGGGAAAAACCCAAAATCGTTTGATTGGATGGTTTCTCGAGTACAAGATGGTACCGAGCAAACGGCGCCACGCGAGGTTATCCATATGTTAGAGTCTTTAATTAATACTCAGATCAGAAAGCTTGAACAAGGCGGCGTTGAACCTGAGTCTAAAAATTTGTTTGAACGATCTGTGTTCAAAGCGTCATTGGCTATCGTGTCCAAAGTAAGGTATGAGCAGACATTGTGTGCTGAATATCCTGAGCTGAAAAAATATACAGATCTATTGAAGGGCGGTAAAACAGAACAAGCAATTGTTAACTTGGCAAAAACTTGGGACGAAAGTTTAGAGCAGGCTCAACTAACTGCCGATAAATTAGTGGCTACTGGTTTTTTTGAAACTCGCACTGAAAAGGATGGAATTACCTATTGGGTTCCGTTCTTATATCGAGACGCGTTGGAACTGGTTCAAGGTCGAGCGCAGTAAAACTGGTTTTCTCAAAAGGGGTGTTCTGTTCAATCGACCCCCACAGAAAAGCCCACTCCGGTGGTTTTTTTTGCGTTCGTTGGAAACCAGAATCCACAGACATGGTCTACCAAGCCCGGCGGGAATGGTCTTGCCTGGAGCGTGCATTGAATAGGATTTCTGATGTCGTGGAAAATATTTGTTCCCATCCTCGTATTGGTTGCGCTGGGCACGTTCAGCCTTGGCGATGCTTGGCGTCCAAGTCGGTTTACGTTTGAACAAATAGGCCTAGCGATCGGCTGTACCGCTTTAATCGCGGCTTTCTTGCTCTACAAGGTCTGGTCTCGAAAAAACTGAGGTGCCTTCTCTGGAACCTTGTATGGTACCGGCACCAGGAGTCGAACCCGGGACCTACTGATTACAAGTCGGGCGCTTGCTGCTGTGCCATGATTTGAATCGGTGTGCTGAAAAGCGCTTACGTGGCTGATTTATCTCGACTTAATGGAGAAAAATCAGTGGGGCTGCGTCAATGAGGCCCTACCCGCATAGCTCATTAGTGCTGCGGTAACCCAGTCCTGTACCTCATTTCGATTCGACATATCCTTGCCCTTAGCACTGAAAGGGCCTTGGCATCTAAGATGCCAAGGCCCTTTATTACGGTTTACGACGAATTACGATGCGAAACGGCTGGCCGTTGGCCCGACGGATCACTTTCCCAGACTTGGTGCGGATGGTCATCCGATAGATGACCTCACAGCCGTTGTCTTGGTCGGACAGGTCTTTGTATGACATGTCTATTCCCCTACATTTAGGGGCTCGAACACAAAACTCGCAGCCTTGCAACAGAAGCTAAACACCACTACTATTACGAAGCTTTCCCAAAAGCATCGCGAGAGACATCTGGAGCCCATTCAGTTGTCTTTTACAAGCCGGTCAAGTTGGCGCTTGACCGGTTCTCCATGACTCTCAACCATTCAAGATCAGAATCCGGTTCCCCGGAGGTTTTTTTGTATCTGAAATCTGAGGTTTCTCGTATCTTGTTTCGGAGTTTATAAGCCGAGATGCGGGTTGTCAAGAATAGCTTTTCGGTTCTGAGTATTGGAGAATGCCAAGTCTTGCCCGGGTCTCTTAGATACGGTAGATTGAGCGGCTCGAAAACCGTATTGGAGCCTTAATATGGCTAAGCAAAGAAGTCCTTCATATCCAGGAATCACGCTGGAAACCGCCCTCGCCAGGGCCAAAGCTTTTTATCGCGCAGAGGATAGGCATGAGACCGTGGTCGCCACTGCCGTCGGACACTGGAAATACGGTCCGAAGAGTAGTGGAGGGTTGGTGACAATATCGGCCTTAAAATCTTATGGATTGATGGATGATAAAGGCGTCGGAGTCGATCGTAAGGTACGTTTGAGCCAGCTAGGTTTGTCGATAGCTCAAGATGACAGGCTCGTGTCCCCTGAGCGAGACGAAGCCATAAAGAAGGCTGCATTGAATCCCGCCATCCTAAGAGATCTTTGGGAGCGGTACGGCTTGAATTTGCCATCCACAGATACGGTAGCTCATTATCTCAGGGTCGAAAAATTATTCATCCCTGCTGCTGCCTTAGACTTAATTAAGATATACAAAGAGGTGGTCAGCTATGCAAAACTTGGCGCTAACGACTCTTCGAGCGAGAGCCTAGACTCGATTTTTGAAGATGAGATCATTGACGAGGAAGAGGTCGATTCTCCGGTCAGTGACCTCCCTCGGAGCCCTAATGTAGCGGCGTCAGTTGAGAGGCCGACCGCTTATCTTCCGCAAGTCGTCGGCGAGGAGATAGCGAATATTCGTGTTTCGCGGTCTACGACTATCAGACTTACGGCCAACGGTCCCTATTCGAAGAAGAGTATGGAGGCATTGGTCGCTCAGCTGAAACTGGGCCTAGATCTAGGCACCTATGACGACCTGCCCAGCGAGGATGAAGATTTCTAAAACTTCCGAAGAGCTGGATTAATAGCTATTGAGTGCCAGACGCATTGATAGTCGGGGTAGCCGTGGTCCAGTTCGGCGATGGTCTAGCAGGCAATGATGGTAAATTGAACGGGCGACCCGTTGAGTTCCGCTGATTTGTTTATTATTTAACCAATCATTGCGCTTGTCTCGCTATTTGCAGACAGATTTACCAATTTCGACAAACTTCCCGGTGCGCACCAGCTTCACGATGTCGATAATCTTGGCGAGCTCGGGGCTTACGCCATGGTCTCCTGCAACAGAGCGGATGTAGTCTGCAAAGCCATCTCGTCTTGAGCGGTCGTCAAACACTCCCGCGTATAGATTTGAGTCAGTCATCCACGTCGCGTCTTTCACCTTCGGTTCTCTGCCGCTTTTCACCAGATAAGTGATGAAGTCTTTCTGAGTCTGGCTTGACTCTGCCACAGCGAGCGCTGGCGTGAAAAAGGCTGCTGCGAGAAGAAGGCATTTGAGTCGCATTTCTGAATTCCATTAATATCCACGGCTTAAAATAGTCAATTTTGGACTATCCCGAAATGGACTTTACCGTGCCGTGAATCCTTGGTTACTGTGTTCATGGCTAACTCGACCCACAATTCTGATTATCAGCTCCTGCTCGCCGTATTACGTGAGTATAGGGGGAGGGTGGGCGTCTCTCAGGTGGACCTTGCAAATCGGTTGGGAAACACGCAGACGTTCGTTTCCAAATGTGAGCGTGGAGAGCGTCGCCTAGACGTTGTTGAGCTGGTCGAGTTCGCAGAAGCTCTCGGGGTCGAACCCTTGGACCTACTCAGTGAGTTTTTGACGAAGCGGGGTAAAGGGGCTTCGCCAAAAACCAAGAGGGCCACCAAGCAAGACGCTTAGCGTGTCAGTTTCGTGTTTTAGTCTGACTCAGAAACGACAAAGGCCAACCCGAAGGTTGGCCTAAGTCTTACTGCGTATGGTGCCGGCACCAGGAGTCGAACCCGGGACCTACTGATTACAAGTCAGTTGCTCTACCAACTGAGCTATACCGGCGTTGTGGGCGCTGATTATAGGGATTTGATCGGTCGAGTAAAGCCCTAATTTCAGTTTTTTTGCAGGGTTTCTGGCGCGGTGCAAATACCGTTATTCACAATTGCGCCAAATCGGGGTGGCGGAGCGCTGGCTTTGTGGAATCGTTATTAATCGTTCGCAAGCTACTGTTTTTTCGAAAATTTAACGGATGGTTAAAAAATAACCACTGATCAGAATCCTGTGGAAAGCAGGGTTTATGTGTGTTCTTCGGAATTTAGTCAACAGAGTTATCCACAGGGCAGTACGCCCGAATTATGGGGTTTGAGTTCGGCGAGGATGAGCAGATTTCTTGGGGTGATGTGGCTGTCGCAGAAGGTGCCGATGCGGACGTCGTAATTGCGCTGTTGCAGATAGAGGGCGCGGTCGAGGATGAGCCAGAGTTCGAGGGGGCGGCGGAAGAGGTTGCGGACCAGTTCGAGGTTGCGCACTTGGGCCAGGCGTTGCCAGCCGGCTGCTTCGAGTTCGGGCCAGTTGCTGTCGGTTGGCGCGGGCAGGTGTTTGAGTTCGGCGAGGTCGCGGCAGTAGTCGGCGAAGGGCTTGTCGAGCCAGGCGCTGGGCAGCGATGGGGTGGGCAGGTAGTCGTCGATGCCGCGCAGTTGGCGTTGCAGCAGGTCGAACGCCAGGCGGCGGGCCATGGAGGTGTCGCGCTGGCGCCGAACGCGGGCGCCTGCGGTGACGGTTTCGCTGAGCGGTAGGCCAAGGTCGTCGAGGGACAGCGTGAGCCTTGATGCCAGGCCTTCGGCGGACAGCGGCTGGTACTGGTGGCTGTCGATGCGGTTGTAGCAGCAGGGGGCGATGGCCATGTGTTGGCAGCGGGCGTCGCTGGCCAGTTGCATGAGGCGCACGTGAAGGTCGCCGCAGGCATGCAGGGCGACAGGGGTTTGGTGTGATGCGAGCCTGCTTGCGGCGTCGGCGGCCATGACGTTCTGGTGCAGGTGCATGGCGTGAATGCCCAGTTTGGCGCTGAGTTGCTGACCTGCCTGAACCAGTTGTTCGTCGTATTCAAGGCAGGTGAGGGCTTGGCCACCGTGGGCCAGGCGCCTGCCGAGATGGCCTTTGCCGGCGCACCAGTCGAGCCAGTGGGTGGGCGTGCTGCGAAAGCTCAGGCTTTTGGCGAAGGCTTCGATCTGCTGCCATTTGCGGCCCGGGACGTCGACGCTCAGGCGTGAGGAGACGGCGTTGAGGGGGTGAGTCGGCAGGGCGTCGACTTCACTCAGTGCCTTGGACTGGTTGGCGATTTCGACGAAGGGCTGTGGCGCGTCGAGCCGTTCGGGATGGTTGTGGGCTGTTTCGGCCTGTTCCAGCGAGCGTTGGCGTAGCCATGTGGATAACTCGGGGTGTTGCGCTTCCCAGGGCAGGTGGCGATGGGTGAAGGGCCTGGGCTTCCACAGGTGCTGGTGCGCGAGCAGGAAGGCATCGAGCGCGAGGAAGCGGGCGTGGAGGTCGTCGGTGTGGGGGGGCATGGGCTGGGCGGTGGTGTCAGGGCGTGGAGTGAAGCTTACGGGTTTTGCGGCCTGTGGGCGTCAGTCTTCGCGAGCCAGCTTGCTCCCACAGGGTTTCGGGGGTGTGAGAGCGGCCGTTGAGTCAGACTGACCTGTCAGCGCCCTTGGCTGGCATCCACGCGCAGGTAGCGCTCCAGCAGCTTGAAGCCTTGAACCAGCACGAACGACATCACCAGATAGATCATCCCCGCGATGAAGAAGGTCTGCTCCGGCATGTAGGTGCGGGCGTTGATGGTGCGGGCCATGCCGGTGATGTCGAGCAGCGTCACGGTGCTCGCCAGGGCGCTGGCCTTGAGCATCAGGATGACTTCGTTGCTGTAGGCGGGCAGGCCGATGCGGGCGGCGCGGGGCAGGATGATGTAGAGCAGCGCCTTGCCTCGGGACATGCCCAGTGCGCGGGCGGCTTCGATTTCGCCTGCGGGGACGGCCTGAATCGCGCCGCGCAGGATCTCGGCGATGTACGCGGTGGTGTGCAGGGTCATGGTCAGCGCGGCACAGAAGAACGGTTCGCGCAGGTAGGGCCACACGGCGCTTTTGGTCACGGCGTCGAATTGGGCCAGGCCGTAGTAGACCAGAAACAGTTGCACCAGCAGCGGCGTGCCACGGAAGAAGAATATGTAGGCGTAGGGCAGGGCGCGGACGAAGCTGTTACGCGAGGCGCGGGCAATGCCCATGGGGATTGCCAGAATCAACCCGGCTACCACCGCGATGGCCACCAGCTCCAGCGTCAGGGTCGCGCCCTGCAGCAGCTTTGGCAGCCATTTGAGGACGAACTCCCAACTCATGACGCACTCCTTACGAACCCGACCGATGCACGTCGCTCAAGCCACGCCAAGCCGATCATCGAGATGGCCGTCATGCCCAGGTACATGAACGCTGCGACCATATAAAAGGTAAACGGCTGCTTGGTGGTGGTGACGGCGATCTGCGCGTGACGCATGACTTCTTCAAGCCCGATCACCGACACCAGCGCGGTGTCTTTCATCAGAATCATGAACAGGTTGCCCAGCCCCGGCAGCGCGATTCGCCACATCTGCGGCATCACCAGTTTGATGAAGATGCGCGAGCGTGACAGGCCCAGCGCCAAACCTGCCTCGCGATGCCCTTTGGGGATCGACAGCATGGCGCCGCGAAACACTTCCGTGGCGTACGCGCCGAAACACAGGCCCAGCGCGATCACACCGGCGGTAAAGGCGCTGAGCGACAGGTTGGGGATGCCGAAAAAATGGCCGATGGCGCGCATCGAGCTGACGGTGCCAAAGTAGATCAGCAATACCCAGAGCAACTCGGGAATGCCGCGCACCAGCGTCGAGTAGGTGCCGCCGAGCCATTGCAGGGCCCGGTTCGGTGAGGTCTTGGCCAGCGCGCCGAGCAGGCCCAGGACGAGGCCCAGGCACAAGGCTGACAGCGCCAGTTGGATCGTCATCAGCATGCCGGCAGCGAGGGCCGGGCCGAATCCTTGGAGATCGAAGTTCATGGCTGTGCTTGCTAGAGGGCAGACGCCGCCCGCGTGGGCAGGCGGCGTTGCCGGTCAGAGAATGCTAAAGGGGAAATACTTGTCGTTGATCTTCTTGTAGGTGCCGTCTTCAATGATTTCCTTGAGTGCCGTGTTCAGCTTTTCGCGCAGCGGGTCGTCCTTGCGTACGGCAATGCCGATCTTGTCGTCGCCGAACATCGGCTCGCCCTTGAATTCGAAGCGCTGGCCGGTGTCGCTTTTCAGCCACTCGTAAGCGGCGTATTTGTCGCCGAGCAGCGCGTCGACACGGCCGGACGTCAGGTCCAGGAAGGCGTTTTCCTGCGAGTCGTACAGCTTGACGGTGACGTCATCGCCCCAGTTGTCTTCCAGCCAGGTGCCAGAGAGGGTTGCACGCTGCGCACCAATGATTTTGCCCTTGAGGGCTGCCTTAATGGCCGCAGCATCACCGGTCAGGTCGGTCGATTTGGGCGCGATGAACTGCAGCTTGTTCGAGTAATACGGATTGGTGAAGTCCACCGCCTGTTTACGCTCATCGGTAATCGACATCGAAGAGATGATGAAGTCGAACTTCTGCGCGTTCAGGGCCGGGATGATGCCGTCCCAGTCCGAGGTGACCACTTCGCAGGTGACTTTCATTCTGGCGCACAGGGCATTGCCGATTTCGACGTCGAACCCGACCACTTGGCCGCTGGCATCTTTATTGTTGAATGGCGGGTAGGCACCTTCGATGCCCATCTTCAGGGTGTCGTCAGCGAACGCGCTGGTGGCCATGGCCAGCGTGGCGGCAGCGGCCAGCAGCAATTTTTTCAGGGTCTGCATTGATGTTGCTCCGTTAGCCATTGCTGGACATGAATTGTTTGCAGCGCGCCGATTGCGGGTCATCGAAGACCTGTCGCGGCGAACCTTGTTCTTCAATCAACCCTTGATGCAGGAAGACCACTTCACTGGAGACCTGCCGGGCGAACTTCATTTCGTGGGTGACCATCAGCATGGTCCGGCCTTCTTCTGCCAGACCCCGAATCACGTTAAGCACTTCCTGCACCATCTCCGGGTCCAGCGCGGACGTCGGCTCGTCGAACAGAATGACTTTGGGCTGCATCGCCAGCGTGCGAGCGATGGCGGCGCGCTGTTGCTGACCACCGGATAGCTGCGCCGGGTACACATGACGTTTATCCGCAATGCCGACCTTGGCCAGCAGCGTCTCTGCCATTTCCACCGCTTCGGCTTTGCTTTTACCCAGCACGCGGCGCGGTGCCTCGATGATGTTATCGAGCACGCTCATGTGCGGCCACAGATTGAAGTTCTGAAACACGAAACCGATTTCACTGCGCAGGCGATTGATCTGACGATTGTCGGCAGCGATCAGTTCACCTTTGCGATTGGCTTTAAGTTTGAGCGCTTCACCGGCCACCAGAATTTCGCCCTCGTGGGGATTTTCCAGCAGGTTGATGCAGCGCAGCAGCGTGGATTTGCCTGACCCGGAGGAGCCCAGAATCGAAATCACGTCGCCATCGCGTGCGCTCAGCGAGATGCCCTTGAGCACTTCGAGCTGACCGTAGCGTTTATGCAAATTGCGGATTTCCAGGGCGGGCGTCGGCTCGGCCATGTCGGGACCTCATATGTTCACTGCAACTGGCGCACGGCAACCGAGCTGGCCTTGCGCAAAAAGGGCGCGATGGTGCCAGCTTTAAGCGCCGTGGGGAAGGGTATATCGGCCATTGGTGCCCTGCGGCGGGCAATTTTCTGCTCTGAATTGGTGCTATTTACTGACAGATGTGTATTTTCGGTGCGCGCGAACGTCTTTACCCTGTTGCGCTCGGTAACGTTTCCTACAGAACTGGCAAAAGGCTATTTCTCTCAGCCACTTACCGAACGCCGCAGTAACGGGCATATCCACGCACGGCGTCGGTTTGAAATATTCTGGCGTAGTTTTTGCGTAAAAAATAAATAACAGGATGTTGCGATCTTTTTACGTGAAGTCGTAAAACATCCTGATCCGTATAAAAATCCTTAAAGGTTGCTTACATGAGCAGTACCCCAAACTCTTCAAACCTTGATCAGGGCCTCAAATCGCGGCACATCACCATGCTGTCCATCGCAGGGGTGATCGGCGCTGGCCTCTTCGTCGGTTCTGGTCACGCCATCGCCGAAGCGGGCCCAGCGGTTCTGCTGGCTTACGCGGCAGCCGGTACGCTGGTGGTTCTTGTGATGCGCATGTTGGCTGAGATGGCGGTGGCTTCGCCGGACACCGGCTCCTTCTCCACCTACGCTGACCGCGCAATCGGTCACTGGGCCGGCTTCACCATCGGCTGGCTGTATTGGTGGTTCTGGGTGTTGGTGATTCCGCTGGAGGCCAACGCTGCCGCGACGATCCTGCATGCGTGGTTCCCGAATGTCGCGATCTGGGCCTTCACGCTGGTGATCACCTTGCTGCTCACCGCAACGAACCTGTTCAGCGTTAAAAATTACGGCGAGTTCGAATTCTGGTTCGCTCTGATCAAGGTTCTGGCAATCATCGGTTTCGTGGTCCTGGGTGTTGCCGCCTTGTTCGGCCTGCTGCCAAACAGCCAGGTCAGCGGTATTAGCCACCTGTACGACACGCAGGGTTTCCTGCCTAACGGTATGGGCGCGGTGCTGGCAGCGATGCTGACGACCATGTTCTCGTTTATGGGTACCGAGATCGTCACCATTGCCGCGGCCGAGTCGAAAAACCCGGGCCAGCAAATCACCAAGGCCACCAACTCGGTCATCTGGCGGATCTGCCTGTTCTATCTGGTGTCGATCTTCCTGATCGTTGCGCTGGTGCCATGGAACGACAGTCGCCTGGCTGAAGTCGGCTCGTACCAGACCGTGCTCGACCTGATGGGCATCCCTAACGCCAAGCTGATCGTCGATCTGGTGGTGCTGGTCGCCGTCACCAGCTGCCTGAACTCGGCGCTGTACACTGCCTCGCGCATGCTGTTCTCCCTCGGTAAGCGCGGCGATGCACCTGCTGTTTCGCAACGCACCAGCAAAGCAGGCACCCCTTACTGGGCCGTGCTGTTGTCGACTGCCGCTGCTTTCATTGCCGTGTTCGCCAACTATGTCGCGCCTGCGGCGGTGTTCGACTTCCTGCTCGCCAGCTCCGGCGCCATTGCGCTGCTGGTGTACCTGGTGATCGCCGTCTCGCAACTGCGCATGCGCCGCAAGCGTGAGGCCGAAGGCCAAGCGATCGACTTCCGCATGTGGCTGTTCCCGGGCCTGACCTGGGTTGTGATCGTGTTCATCGTCGCGGTGCTGACCATCATGCTGTTCCAGGAAGGCCACCGCATGGAAATCATCGCCACGGGCCTGCTGAGCATTTTGGTCGTCGCTGCAGGCCTGATCGTGTCGAGCCGCCGCAAGGCGTCGAAAGCAGGGAAGGCCGTGCTCAATTGATCAATTGAGTCGGCGTTGCCAGTGAGAAAAGGGCGGCTGCCATCAGCAATGATGGTGGCCGTTTTTGTTTGACGATGACTCCAATACCGTAATTCGCGGGCGACAGCGAGAGCACTCCGACTTCCGTGGGCGGGGGCAGGCCATAAGATCGGCGCTCGCCCTCTACTGCGCCGCGTTCTTTCTGATGCCGCTATACCTAAGCGATTTGTCCGGCGCTCCGGCAGCACCCGCTGATAGCCGTGGCGCGGCGTTATGACAGTGCCGTCTATCAGGCAGCCCAGGCATGCATCGTCCAGCATTAACGAGCGATATTTTTTACTTTCATCCTCCCCAACACCGATCTCCCCTGCATCTGATGCATCAATACCGCCGCCAGGTGCAACGTCACCAATCCCGCCAGAATCGCGCACAGCACGTGATGCAAGTCGTGCAGGCGCATGAGTAGCATTTCCGAGTGGACGAGCTGTGGCAGCGGTATAACGGCAAGCAGCGTGACGGGATGGCTCATCATCAGCACCCCAGTGACCAAAACCCCTGAAACCACTGCGTACATCGCCTTGTGCGTCGCGCTGGCGAGCCGCTTGTGTGGGTTGTCGTGCGCGCGCTGAGGGCCGCTCTTGATGGCCAGCCACAGGCGCCAGGCGAAAAGCGGGATGAAGAGGCTGGTCACTTGCGGGTTGATCGACTCCACCCATTGGCGAAAAGGGTGCGTCGGATCCATTAGCACCACACCGAAACCGCTGAGGGTTGCCCAGAGGATGACCGCTGCAGACAGCCAGTGCAGGACAATTCGAGGTTTGGAGTAAGTGCTCGCTTCGTCGATGGATGTTGCCGACGAAGGGGGAGGGAGATGGGTCAAAACGGCCAGCCTTTATTGAGAAGGAGTTGCATTCTCGTGCTGGCGCAAAGCTACCGTCTTGACCGGGGTCATGCAAATTAAAAAAGGCGGATCAACGACGACCTGCGTCGCGAGCGTTTTTCCTTTGCAGGATATCGGAGGCCTCGTTGTAGGCATCCTGGAAGGTGTCGCTGCCAAGCCACTCAACGGTGTCGTCTTCTTCTTCGTTATGGAAGATGCCGCGATAGGTGATCAACAAGGCCATCAAAAAATCAGTAGCCGGGTCTTCTTCTTCCTCTGCAATCACCATTTCCAGCACCGGGAATTGCAGGAAGACCACGCACATCGCCAGCAGGCTGATCGCTTCAGCTTTTTTCATTGCCTCAAACAGGTCATCGTAGTCGGCGGGCTCGAAGCCGTTGTCCATGATGTCACGGAAGTCGAACGTGCTGAGGTCAATCGCGATATCGTCAAACGGCTCGTTAACGAATGCATGATTGAGCACCGGATGCACCACGCTCGGCTTGCCCTTGCCCGAACGGTTCTGCTTGGCCTTGGCTTTGGCGCGCTGGGCACGTTTTTGCTGTTTGTCTGGAGAGGCCATGCGAGGCGGTCCTTTTTTGTAGGCAAGTGTTGTATTGCAAGCGGCTATTGAATCGCAGCTGTCAGGATTTACCAAGGGTGGTCGGAAAATTGCCCCGAAAAAAATCACGCCCAATAAAAAACCCCTGAATCTTTCGATGCAGGGGTTTTTCGGTATTAGTGGTGCCCAGAGACGGAATCGAACCGCCGACACGGGGATTTTCAATCCCCTGCTCTACCGACTGAGCTATCTGGGCAACGGGGCGAATTAGACGTGTTTTTCAGAAGGTCGTCAAGCGTGAGTTTGAAAAAAATTTGAATTATTTCCTCCGCTTACGCTTAACACCGCCAGAAAAGGGTCATTCGGACGGCGGAACGTAGCCTTCGGCCTTGGCGTACTCTTCGCCCGAGAGGTACTTGTCCATCTCGGCCTGCAGGAACTTGCGGTCTTCGGCATTCATCATGTTCAGGCGACGCTCGTTGATCAGCAGGGTCTGGTGCTTCTGCCAGTCCGCCCAGGCTTTTTGCGAAACATGGTTATAAACGTCTTCGCCCTTGGTGCCCGGATAGGGTGGGCGCTCCAGGCCTGGCAGTTCTTCTTTGTACTTGCGGCACATTACAGTGCGGGTCATGACGGCTCTCCTGCATTCAATACGTCGGCTGCATTCTTGAGCAGCTTCTTCACCGGGGCGGCAAGGCCCAGGCGCGGCGGGGTGGCGAGGTTATACCAGAGCCAGTCGTCCTCGGCCACGTGATGGGCCGACTCCTCGACCCGGACCAACCACGGCTCGATGGTCAGTTGAAAGTGGCTGAAGGTGTGGACAAGTTCAGGCATCGCTTGGTGCTCACCCAGCTTCAGTGCGTGCTGATCGGCCAGATGCTGCATGTCGCCGAATTCGTCCAGCTGCGGCAGGCTCCACAGCCCGCCCCACAAACCCGTCGAAGGACGGCGATAAAGCAGAATGTCGCCTTCATGGTTGGCGAAGATCGGCATCAGCGTGCGTTTCTGCGGGACAGTCTTGCGTGGCTTGGGAATCGGGTAACGGGTTTCCTGGCCGAGCATGTGCGCCTCGCAGCCGCGCTCCAGCGGACACAATAGACAGCTGGGCCTGCTGCGGGTGCAGAGCGTGGCGCCCAGGTCCATCATCGCTTGCGTGTAATGATTGACCCGGCTGTAGGGCGTCAAGCGCTCTGCGGTTGCCCACATCTGCTTGGCTACCTTGGGTTCACCCGGATACCCCTCTTGCGCGGTAAAGCGCGCCAGAACGCGTTTGACGTTGCCGTCGAGGATCGGCGCACGCAGGCCCATGCTGATGCTGGCGATTGCGCCGGCGGTGGACAGGCCGATACCGGGCAGTTCGGTGAGCTTTTCCACGTCGCGAGGAAATGCGCCGCTGTGCTCGGCGACGACGATTTTCGCAGCCTTCTGCAGGTTGCGGGCGCGGGTGTAATAGCCCAGGCCGGTCCACAGGTGCAGCACTTCATCCTCGGGAGCGTCGGCCAGGGCCTGAACCGTGGGCAAGGCTTCCATGAAACGGTCGAAATAGCCCAGCACCGTGCTGACCTGGGTTTGCTGCAGCATGATTTCCGACACCCAGACCCGGTAGGGTGTGATGTCGTGTTGCCACGGAAGATCGTGGCGGCCGTGACGGTCATACCAGTCAAGGACGGCGGTGGAGAACTGCTCGGGTTGCATCGTGATTCCGGATTGTCAGAGAAGACGCATCTATGTGTAGGAGCCCGGAACTGGGGGAGCGAATTCGTTCGCAAAGCCATGGTACGGACGACGATGATTTATCGATCGTACGGGCTGTTCGTGAATGAGCTCGTCCCACAGGGGATCGACGGGCTGCCAATTTTACCGTTTGAACAGTCCCTTGATTGCATCCTTGAGCTCGGGACTGACCTTGTTCCCCAGCTTTTCGTCGATCTTGTCGCCAATGCGATCAGTCGCGAGCTTGGCGGCGACTTTGCCTATGCCTTCGTTGTCCAGGCGGCAGGCCTTGGCGCCCAGCTCCAGCGGCCCGCGGCAGAGGATCGGCCATTCGATGCCGACGAAGCGCGGGTTCACCTGGCAGGCCGGGTCCGGCATGTCGCTCTTGTCGCCTTCGATGATCACGCCGACACGGTAGTTCATCCCCATCACCCGCAGGTCGATGTCGCCATCGCCGTTGACGGTAAGGCCCGGCGTGCGGACTTTCAGGTCCGGGTTGCTGGCCACGCCGTTACGGAACACCAGATTGCCGTTGAGCTGCTGGAATGGCGTGTCCTTGCCGCGTGGATCACCGCTAAGGGTCTTGCGGTTGAGCACCGAAATACCACGGCACAATTGCTGCTCGAGGTTAGCATTGACCAATACGCCGTCAGTCAGCGTAAAGCCGGTCGTGCCGTTGAGGCTTTCCACCAGGGCCTTCTGGCTGTTGCCCTTTGCCGTGACGTCGCTGTTCAGCGTCAGCAGGCCACGCACCGGCGGGGTCGTGCCCTGGCTCTGGATGAAGCGTTCGACCGGGACTCTGGCAATGCGCGTCTGCACGCTGGCAAGCGGGGTGTCCGGACGTACGTCGAGGTTGCCTTTGACTTCGAAGTTGCCGTTGTAGAGGTCGCCACGCAGGCTGTCGAGTTTGACCAGGCCATCCAGCGCTGAGGTTTTCAGAGCGGCATTCTGGATGGGCAATTTCTCCACGGTCAGCTTGCCGAAGCTCAGATCAGCGTCGACGTCGAGCGTGCGCATGCGCTCCAGCGGCAGCAGTTTCGCATCGCTCCAGGCGCCTTGCGTGGGCTGCATCGGCAATGGCGAAGTATCTGCTGCGGCCAGGGCGTCGGCTTCAGTGCTTTGCACTTCGGTTTTACGCGCAGCGCCAGCGGCCTTCGCCTGATCGCTCTGTGGTGGGCGATAACGGTCCGCGTCGAAGGTGTCGGCCTTGAGTTGCAGGCGCAGTGACTGCTTGGCGAAGTCTTCCACGGCCACGCGTCCGGTGAAGGTGCTGTCGTCGACTCTCAACGTCAGATCATCCAGCGAGACGCTGTTTTGCGTGGCCGCGATACGACTGACCATCTCCAGCCGGGTCAGGCTGTTATCGCCCAGGGGCGGCGCGGTCTGGCCGATGCTGTCGAGGAATTCACGCACGTTGAACTGCGCGATGGAAATGCCGCCGCTGAGCTGCGGCGCCGTGTCCAGATCGCGGACATGCAGTTCGCCAAGTGCACGCAGTTGGTTGGCGGACAGCTTGAGGTTGGTCCATTCGGCGACATTGGCCGACAGGTCTGCCAGCAACTGACCTTGCATCGAGAACGTCAGCGTCTTGCCCTGTAACGGGTCGCCTGCCGCTTCGCCCGAAAAGCGCATGTCGTCGAGCTGGTAACGCTTGAGTGCGCGGTCGAAGCGCAGCTTGCCGGTGAGTTCGGTCTTGGTGCGCACCACCGGTTGATTGGTGCTGAGGAATGCCGTCAGCTTGATCGGGATATCGGTCGCGTTATGCACCGGGCCGGTGCTCAGTTGAATGCTCTCGGCGGTGAATTGCCGGGCTTTCTGCATATCGTTGAAGTCAACGCGAGCGTTGTTCACGGTCAGGCTGTCGATGTCCAGCTTGAGCGGTTGCCAGGTTTTTTCAGATGGCGCGGGCGCAGGTTCGGCAGGGGGCTGTGCTGCAGCCAGCGGCTGGGTCGGACTGGCCGCGGTGGCCGGCGTCTTGCCGATGTCTTCCCAGTTACCGTGGCCGTTTTCATCGCGGGTCAGCATCAGTTTCAGGCCTTCGACACGTATGTCGCTCATCTGCACTTCCTTGCGCAGCAGCGGTAATACGCGAACCGAAAGACCGAGCATCTGCAGGTCGGCAAAAGGTTTGCTCGGCTCGGTCAGCGTGGCGATGCTTGCGTCGTGCAGCTCAAGGCCCAGCCAGGGGAACAAACTCCAGCCGATGTCGCCGTTGAGGGTCAGTTCGACATGAGCCCGATCGCGAACCAGTTTACGAATCTCGTCTTTGTAGTCGTTGGGATCAAACAGATGGGTCAAGGCAAAGCCGAGAGCCACGATGATCAGCAACAGCCCGAGAATGAATAGTCCCAGGATTTTGCCGAACGCTTTCATGGGCGAGTCCTTGTGTCGAGTCGTTCAAAATTTAGCCCGCAAGTATAGCGTTCTCAAGCAGGCGCCGGGCTGCGATCGGCCCTGCGAGCTGTACTGGGGAATGTACGCAAAAAACAACGCAGCGGGAAATCGCTGTCGATGCAGTGGCTGGCGCAATGCGTGTGCGGATTCAGGCGATGACAAACGGTACAAAAAAGGTAATAGCAAAATGCTTTATGTGATGGCGGCAAATGCTAATCTCTCGCCGGTCGCAGGTCACACTGCGTCGAATTGTCACGTTTAGAGACTTTCCGCCGATAAAACGCCCGATGCTTGCGTGCATTAAGAGGGGTGGCGGATCGATGTCGCTGTTCTTGCGGGACACAACTACAACCAGGGGCAAAAAATAATGACTTCGAGCACTGCTCTGGGCGGCTCTGCCGCTCAGCCTGCGTTCTTGTCCAAAGAGCGCATTATCGCCAAGCGTGGTTTCAATCGCTGGCTGGTTCCTCCGGCCGCGTTGGCCATTCATCTGTGTATAGGCATGGCCTATGGCTTCTCGGTGTTCTGGCTGCCGTTGTCAAAGGCAATCGGCATCAAGACCGCAGTTGCCTGCCCGGCTGACATGGGCTTCTTCGAGCAGGTCTTTTCTTCCAGTTGTGACTGGCCGATCTCCATGCTCGGCTGGATCTACACCCTGTTCTTCATCTTCCTGGGATGTTCGGCGGCCATTTGGGGTGGCTGGCTGGAACATGCAGGCCCGCGCAAGGCCGGTGTGGTCTCGGCGTTGTGCTGGTGTGGCGGACTACTGATCTCGGCGCTGGGCATCTACACCCACCAGATCTGGATGATGTGGATCGGTTCGGGCGTGATCGGCGGTATCGGCCTGGGGCTGGGTTACATCTCCCCGGTATCGACCCTGATCAAGTGGTTCCCGGACAAGCGCGGCATGGCGACCGGTATGGCGATCATGGGCTTCGGCGGCGGGGCCATGGTGGGTGCTCCACTGGCGACCGCGCTGATGAGCCACTTCGCCACGCCATACAGCGTCGGCGTGTGGCAGAGCTTCGTAGCGATGGCCGTGATCTATTTCATCTTCATGATCGGTGGGGCCTTGTCCTACCGCGTTCCGCCTACCGGCTGGAAACCTGAAGGCTGGACCGCGCCTGCGAAGAAAACCAACAGCGCGATGATCACCCACCGCCACGTGCACGTCAGCGTTGCGTGGAAAACCCCGCAGTTCCGTCTGGTATGGCTGGTGCTGTGCCTGAACGTTTCGGCCGGTATCGGCATCCTCGGCATGGCCTCGCCGCTGCTGCAGGAAGTGTTCGGCGGCAAGCTGTTGGGCACCGATCAGGGCTTCTCGCAACTGGATGCCTCGCAACTGGCGGCCATTGCGGCCATTGCTGCGGGCTTCACCGGCCTGTTGAGCCTGTTCAACATCGGCGGCCGCTTCTTCTGGGCCTCGTTCTCCGACTACATCGGTCGCAAAACCACCTACTTCGTGTTCTTCGCGCTGGGCTTTTTGCTCTACGCCTCGGTGCCGACGTTGGGGCATCTGGGCAGCGTTGCGCTGTTCGTGGCGGTGTTCTGTGTGGTGCTGTCGATGTACGGCGGCGGTTTTGCCACCGTTCCGGCGTACCTGGCGGACCTGTTCGGCACGCAGATGGTCGGCGCGATCCACGGTCGTCTGCTGACCGCCTGGGCAGCGGCGGGCGTGCTGGGCCCGGTGCTGGTGAACTACCTGCGTGAGTATCAATTGAGTCACGGCGTTGCGCGCGCCGATGCTTACGACATCACGCTGTACATTCTCGCGGGGCTGCTGGTCCTGGGCTTCATCTGCAACATGTTGGTGCGCCCGGTGGCCGACAAGTACTTCATGAGCGAGGAGCAACTGAAGGCTGAGCAAGCTATCGGCCACGATGCGGGCGCCGACCACACCACGTCGCTTGAGTGGAAAGCCGATTCGGGCACCAAGCCGATGGTGATTCTGGCCTGGCTTGCGGTAGGCATTCCGTTGGCGTGGGGCGTGTGGGTCACGCTGCAGAAAACCGCGGTGCTGTTTCACTAAGCCGCTGATCCGGGCCTGAGTATCTTCAGGCTGATGCAAAACCTGTGGGAGCGAGCTTGCTCGCGAAGGCGGTCTTACAGTCAGCAGAGATGTTGAATGTAAGACCTCTTTGCGAACAAGCCCGCTCCCACCGTTGTTTTGGGTCTGGTTACCTTTGCATGTATGCACATGTCTATCGCGCGCAGCGCGGTATTCAGCCCGTCACTGATATCACCCTTCGTGTTTCTGTTTCCCCGCCACACGCCTATAATGGCCGCCTTTTCGCCCAATGATTTTGCGGAGCTGGTGATGGCCGAACGTAAGGCGTTCGTCGAGCGCGACACCCTGGAAACCCAGATCAAAGCCTCGATCAACCTGGATGGCACCGGAAAGGCCCGATTCGATATCGGCGTGCCTTTTCTTGAACACATGCTCGATCAGATCGCCCGTCACGGGTTGATCGATCTGGACATCGAAAGCAAGGGCGACCTGCATATCGACGATCACCACACCGTGGAAGACGTCGGTATCACCCTGGGTCAGGCCTTCAGCAAAGCCATTGGCGATAAGAAAGGCATCCGTCGCTACGGTCACGCCTACGTCCCGCTGGATGAAGCACTGTCGCGTGTGGTCATCGATTTCTCCGGGCGCCCTGGTTTGCAAATGCATGTGCCCTACACCCGCGCCAGTGTCGGCGGCTTCGACGTGGACCTGTTCCAGGAGTTCTTTCAGGGCTTCGTCAACCACGCGAACGTGACGCTGCACATCGACAACCTGCGTGGCCACAACACCCACCACCAGATCGAAACCGTGTTCAAGGCATTCGGCCGCGCGCTGCGCATGGCCGTCGAGCTGGATGACCGAATGGCCGGCCAGATGCCGTCGACCAAGGGCGTGCTGTAATGCAGACCGTTGCCGTCATCGACTATGGCATGGGCAACCTGCACTCGGTGGCCAAGGCCCTCGAACACGTGGGCGCAGGGCGCGTGCTGATCACCAGCGACGCTGACGTGATCCGCGAGGCCGACCGCATCGTGTTCCCCGGCGTGGGCGCGATTCGCGATTGCATGGCAGAAATCCGTCGCCTGGGTTTCGATGTGCTGGTGCGTGAAGTCAGCAAGGACCGCCCATTTCTCGGCATCTGCGTCGGCATGCAGGCGTTGATGGATCGCAGCGAAGAGAGTGGCGGCGTCGATTGCATCGGCGTGTTCCCAGGGCAGGTGCGTTTCTTCGGCAAAAATCTTCACGAAGACGGCCAGCATCTGAAAGTCCCGCACATGGGCTGGAACGAGGTCGCGCAGCCGGCCGATCACCCGCTGTGGCACGACATTCCCGACATGGCGCGGTTCTATTTCGTGCACAGCTACTACATTGAATCGCCGAACCCGCGGCAGATCGTCGGTCGCGGCCATTATGGCCACGACTTCGCCGCTGCACTGGCGGACGGTTCGCGCTTTGCGGTGCAGTTCCACCCCGAGAAGAGCCATACACATGGCCTGCAGCTGCTGCAGAACTTCGCCGCGTGGGACGGGCGCTGGTAATGAGCAGGAAGAACAAGCCGCCGATCCTGACCCTCACTGCCGAGCAGGAAAGTGAGGCGTGCCACAAGATCAAGCGCTTCATGGAGGATCGTTTCGAGCTGGACCTGGGTTCGTTCGAAGCTGCTGAAATCCTTGAACTGTTCACGCGCGAAATGGCTCCGCACTATTACAACCGCGCGATCTTCGATGTTCAGGCGCACCTCAAAGAGCGATTCGAAAGCATCGAAAGCGATGTCTGGGCGCTCGAGAAAAATTAAAGGCAGCGCCAGGCTTCACGCTGCAAGAATGATTTACGCGTGCCTGCTTGCAGCTTATAGCTCGCAGCTTGCAGCTCTTTTGACGAAGGAAAAAGCATGCTTATTATTCCCGCTATCGACCTTAAAGACGGTGCCTGCGTGCGCCTGCGCCAGGGCCGCATGGAAGATTCCACGGTGTTCTCCGACGATCCGGTGAGCATGGCGGCCAAATGGGTCGACGGTGGTTGCCGTCGTCTGCATCTGGTGGACCTGAACGGCGCATTCGAAGGCCAGCCGGTCAACGGTGAAGTGGTTACCGCCATCGCCAAGCGCTACCCGAACCTGCCGATCCAGATCGGCGGCGGCATTCGCTCGCTGGAAACCATCGAGCACTACATCAAGGCGGGCGTGAGCTACGTGATCCTCGGCACCAAGGCGGTCAAGGAGCCTGGGTTCGTTGCCGAAGCCTGCCGCGCGTTCCCCGGCAAAGTGATCGTTGGTCTGGACGCTAAGGACGGCTTCGTCGCCACCGACGGTTGGGCCGAGGTCAGCTCGGTTCAGGTGATCGACCTGGCCAAGCGCTTCGAAGCGGACGGCGTCTCGGCCATCGTTTATACCGACATCGCCAAAGACGGCATGATGCAGGGCTGCAATGTGCCGTTCACGGCGGCCTTGGCGGCCGCGACGAAGATTCCGGTCATCGCTTCGGGCGGCATTCACAACCTGGGCGACATCAAGGCCCTGCTGGACGCCAAGGCTCCGGGCATCATCGGTGCTATTACCGGCCGCGCGATTTATGAAGGCACGCTGGATGTCGCAGAGGCTCAGGCGTTCTGCGATTCGTATAAAGGCTGATAGCGCGCCATCCCTGTAGCCGTTCGGCTTGCCGCAGTAGCGATCTCAGGGTCGCCTGCACCGGCCAGCTGGAGGGCTACAAAAAACTCGTTTCCCAATCCAAGTGTGTGTTGTTGGGCAGATTCCCAACCGTTTTCGGAGATTAGGCCCATGGCCCTCGCCAAACGCATCATCCCTTGCCTGGACGTCGACAACGGTCGCGTGGTCAAGGGCGTGAAGTTCGAGAACATCCGCGACGCAGGCGATCCGGTGGAAATCGCTCGCCGTTACGACGAGCAGGGCGCTGACGAGATCACCTTTCTCGACATCACTGCCAGCGTCGATGGCCGTGACACCACGCTGCATACCGTCGAACGCATGGCCAGCCAGGTGTTCATCCCCCTGACCGTGGGCGGCGGTGTGCGCACCGTGCAGGACATCCGCAATCTGCTCAACGCCGGCGCCGACAAGGTCTCGATCAACACGGCTGCGGTGTTCAACCCTGAGTTCGTGGGCGAGGCTGCTGCGCGCTTCGGTTCGCAGTGCATTGTTGTCGCTATCGATGCGAAGAAGGTTTCCGGCCCTGGCGAAGATCCGCGTTGGGAAATCTTCACCCACGGCGGCCGCAAACCGACCGGTCTGGACGCGGTGATGTGGGCCAAGAAAATGGAAGACCTCGGCGCTGGCGAGATTCTGCTGACCAGCATGGATCAGGACGGCATGAAGAACGGCTTCGATCTGGGCGTGACGCGTGCGATCAGCGATGCGCTGGGGATTCCGGTTATTGCGTCGGGAGGCGTGGGCAATCTGCAGCATCTGGCCGATGGCGTTCTGGAAGGCCACGCCAGTGCGGTGCTGGCGGCGAGTATCTTTCACTTCGGCGAATACACCGTGCCAGAAGCCAAGGCCTTCATGGCCAGGCAAGGGATTGTGGTTCGCTGATAGGCGGGCGCTGAACGAAAAACTGTGGGAGCGAATTCATTCGCGATTGGCCCATACCGCCGATGCCTCTTCATCGGATTTACCACCTCGCGAATGAATTCGCTCCCACAGGGATCTGCGGCGCTCAGTAGGGCAGGGCATGTGATCGCTCCCATGCGCTGCGTGGAGCGACGCGCGTGACGCTCCGCGTCAAAGGGACGCGGAGGGTCTTATTCTGCATTCCCACGCAGAGCGTGGGAACGATCATCACAGATGCACAGATGCAGGCCATGCGGCTATGGCCGCATTGATCCCCGCACTAGACGCCTGCGGGACGCCTCTGTTCTGAAAGCGACCACCCTAGCTCCCAAACTGGACAACGCCTGACGTTAACGGCACTCTCTCGCCGTCGTCAGGATCGGGTGCAAAGGATATGTTCAAAGCTATGTTTCTTGCGCTGATCAGCGTCGCCGCGTTGCTGTCAGGCTCTGTCAGAGCGGATGACGCGCCGGGCTATTCGATGGTGCTGCTGACCGAGAATTTCCCGCCTTACAACATGGCCACTGACGGTAAGAACTTCGCCCCGCAGACCCACATCACGGGTATCGCCGCCGAGATCGTCCGCGCCATGTTCAAGCGCGCCGACATTGGCTACAGCATGACGCTGCGCTTCCCCTGGGACCGTATCTACAAGCTTGCTCTGGAAAAGCCCGGTTACGGCGTGTTCGTCACCGCGCGACTGCCGGAGCGCGAGCAACTCTTCAAGTGGGTCGGCCCCATTGGCCCAGACGACTGGATCATGCTGGCGCGGTCCGACAACCCGATTAGCCTGAACACGCTGGCAGATGCCCTGCAATACAGAATCGGCGCTTACAAAGGTGACGCGATTGCCGAGCAGTTGACGCGACAAGGCCTGAACCCGATCACCGTACTCAGTGACAAGGACAACGCCAGGAAATTGCTCGAAGGTCAGATTGACCTGTGGGCCACGGGGGATCCGGCTGGCCGCTATCTCGCGCGTCAGGAAGGTATCACCGGATTGAAGACGGTCTTGCGCTTCAACAGCGCCGAGCTGTTTCTGGCCTTGAACAAAGACACGCCGGACGACGTGGTGCAGAAGCTACAAACGGCACTGGATCAACTGCGCAAGGAAGGGCTCGTCGACAATATCTTCCGCAAATACCTCTGACTCCCCCTGTTCCAGTGGGAGCAGTCCTGCCGCCAAATTGCCGCGCTGTCGTGCAGCGCCTGTGGGAGCGAATTCATTCGCTATTGGCCATACAGCCCATGCCTCTTCATCGGCTGTATTAGCACCTCGCGAATGAATTCGCTCCGACAGGAGACCGTCTCAAGTCTGTAGCTCAAGGCCGCAGCGGCCTACCGATACACCCCATTCTTCCCATGCCCGGCCATCGCCTGATTGCCGCGAATGCTGATCATGTGGCGCAGCTCAACCCATTCGATGCCTTGGGACTTGAGCTTGGGCAGTTCACGCTCCAGCACATCCATCGTCACCGGATAAGGATGGCCGATCATCACCGCCGAACCCTGTTTGTGTGCCAGCCTGATCGCGGTCTGCAATTGGCCGTTGATGGCCTCGGCGGTGCGCTCATCGTCCAGGAACACGTCCCGCGAAACACTTGCCAGGCCGATCTTCTGCGCCTCGGCGGCGGCCACGGTTTTGGCGCTGGTACGGCTGTCGACCAGGAACAGGTGACGCCGCTGCAATTCACTCACCAACCAGGTCATCGCCACAGGCTCGGCCGTCATGCGGCTTCCCATGTGATTGTTGATGCCAGCGGCGTACGGGACTTTGAGCAATGCCGCGTTCAGGCGCGATTCCAGCTCTGGGAGCGGCAATTCCGGATGCCAGGCATAGGGCCCGGTGGCAGGGTCCATGGGCATATGCAGAATCACCGTCTTGCCTGCCTTGTGCGCCTGGCGGGCGAAGTCGCAGGCGTGCGGGGTATCGGGCATGATCGCCAGCGTCACAGGCCCGGGGAGGGCCAGCGCCCGGCTGTCCTTTTCGGGGCTTTGGCCGAGATCATCGATGATCAGGCTGAGGTAAGCGACCTTCGGCGGTTTGCCGTCGCCTGTGGGAGGTTCGGCGGGCGCCGCGTGTGCGGCACCCATCAGAGCAACTGTCATCACTGCAAGGGCCTGGATGAGCCCGGTCAACCAGAGGCGCATATCAATTGCCGCGCGTAACACTCAATCCCTTGAGCAGACTGAGGGCCTGATTCAACTGGTAATCGTCGTCCTGCGGACGCGCCTTGCCAGCGGCTGGTTTGGTGGTCGGTTTGTCCGCGCCGCCGTTGCCATTGCCCAGATGGCCGAGCAGATCGGCCTCTTTGTAATTCTCGCCGTCGGCTTCGGTGGTGACCTTGGCGCGTTTGACTTCGATGTCCGGGTTGATGCCCTGCGCCTGAATCGAGCGACCGTTGGGCGTGAAGTACAGCGCAGTGGTGATCTTCAACGCGCGATCATTAGCCAGCGGCAGCACGGTCTGCACCGAACCTTTACCGAACGTGTCAGTGCCCATCAGGATGCCGCGTTTCTGATCCTGCAATGCTCCTGCGACGATCTCGGAAGCCGAGGCACTGCCGCCGTTGATCAGCACCACCAGCGGTGCGCCTTCGCTGGCGTCCGCTGGATCTGCCGAGAAGCGCAGTTCGGAGTTGGCGATACGGCCTTTGGTGTAGACGATCAAGCCTTTGGTCAGGAAGTGATCCGCCACCTCGACCGCCGCTTGCAGAACGCCGCCCGGGTTGTTGCGCAGGTCCAGGATCAGGCCGTTCATCTTCTTGCCATTGTCCTTGCGCAACTTGGCCAGCGCCTTGCCGACTTCTTCACCGGTTTTGACCTGGAACTGCGTGATGCGGATGTATCCGTAACCCGGCTCCAGCATCTGTGCTTTCACGCTCTTGACCTGAATGGTCGCCCGCGCCAGCGTCACGTCGAACGGATTACCGCCGTCGCGTACCAGCGTCAGAGTGATCTTCTCGCCCAGCTTGCCACGCATCTTGTCGACCGCTTCCTGCATGGTCTGGCCCTGGGTCGGCGTACCGTTGATCTTGACGATCAGGTCGCCTGCCTCGATGCCCGCCTTGGAGGCCGGGGTGTCATCGATAGGCGACACCACTTTGATGAAACCGTCTTCGACACCGACTTCGATGCCCAGGCCGCCGAACTCACCGCTGGTGCTTTCCTGCAGCTCCTGGAAGTCTTCCGGGCCCAGATACGCGGAATGCGGGTCGAGGTTGCTGAGCATGCCCTTGATGGCATTCTCCAGCAGCGTCTTGTCATCCACAGGCTCGACATAAGCGGCCTTGATCTTGTCCATCACCTCGGCAAAGGTGCGCAGCTCGTCCAGTGGCAGCGGCGCCTTTAGATTCGCGGCGTTGGCGGGCGTGGCTGCAACAGGCGCAGGCGCTGGGGCAGCACCGGCAGCCATGGCCTGCGGAGCACCGATAATCACGGCGATAGACAAGGCCAGCGAGGTGAGGCGGGACGAAAACAGCATGTCTTACGAACTCCTGAGTGAGGTGCCGACTTATCCTTGAGTGCGACACCATTGGGCCGGATCACTAGGGCGACCCTGCTGACGAATAGCGAAATACAATGCCGGAGTGTCCTGACCGCCACCGCTGTTGCCCACGGTGGAGATCGCCTCTCCGGCTTTAACAACGTCCCCAGCTTCCTTCAACAGACTCTGGTTGTGACCGTACAGACTCAAATAGCCGTTGCCGTGGTCGAGAATGACCAGAAGGCCTGCCCCGCGCAACCAGTCGGCGAAGACCACCCGACCGCCATGCACAGCGCGTACCTGACTGCCTGCGGCAGCGCTGATCATCACGCCATCCCACTTGGTCCGCTCGTCATCACCGCGGCTTTCACCGAAACGTGCCAACAATCGACCATCGACAGGCCAAGGAAGTTTTCCCTTTGCCTGTTCAAAAGCACCACCAAAGGACTGCCCGGTGCTGGAAACCATCGCGCCGGGCGCTTTGGTCGGTCGGTGAGGGGCTTCATCACTGTTGTCCTTGCCGCGACTTTTCGCCAGCGCTTCCTGTTGCTCACGCTGGCGCTTCTCGGCTTCCTGCTGGGCCAGCAGCGCTTTCTGACGCGCTTCCTCGGCTTCACGCGCCTGACGCGCGAGCGTTTCTTCGATGGTCTTAAGGACTTTGGTCAGATCGTTCTGATCTTGCTGACGGGCCTGTAGCTTCTGGTCGCGAGCCTTGTAGTCCTGATTCAGCTTGGCCAGTGCGACCTGACGCTCCTGGCGAACGGTATCGAGTTGGGACTTCTGGTCATCCAGCGAGCTTTTCTGCACCAGCAGCTGCGCTTGCTGCAGGTCGATGTCTTTCTCGACTTCAGCCAGCTGGCGCAGGGTTTCATTGAACGTACGCAGCTGCTCAAGGCGGGCCTTGCTCAGGTAATCGTAGTAGGTCAGGGTGCGGGCAAACTTTTCGGGGTTCTGCTGATTGAGCAGCAGCTTGAGGTATTCCTGACGGCCGCTCTGATAGGCAGCGCGGGCCTGAATTGCAATCAGCCGTTGCTGTTCAACCCGGGCGCTTTGGAGTTTTTTTTTCTCCTGGTCGAGCCGCTGAAGCTCGACTTCACTCTTTTTTAGTTCTTTTTGCAGGGCCTCCACCTGCTTTTCCAGCTTGCCCATCTCGGTTTCAGTTGTGCGCAGATCTTTCTGCACGCCGGATTTTTCTTCCTGAAGCTGGCTCAATGCCTTTTTCAGTTCAGTAATGTCCTGACGCGTGGCATCCAGCTGTTTTTGGGTTTGTGCGCGCTCATCGTCGGCAAAGGCCGGATTGAGCAGACAAATCAAAGCAAGGGCGATCAGGGCGCGGAGCATGAGGTCGGGCGATACCAGGAATAAAGACGGGGTTAGTATGCCCGCCGAAGGCTGCAAAAAAAACGCTCATAAGGCGCTGCTTTCAGACATTTCATACAAAAAACCGGCCTGTCAGCGACAGACAGACCGGTTTGAGACAACTTAGTTAGCAACCAGAATCGTTTTGCCCGTCATCTCCTGCGGGACTTCCATGCCCAGCAACGTCAGCATGGTTGGCGCCACATCTGCCAGAACGCCACCTTCACGGACCTTCAGGTCGCGTTTGCCAACGTAGATGAACGGCACCGGCTCGGTGGTGTGAGCCGTGTGCGGCTGGTGCGTCTTCTCGTCGGTCATTTGCTCGACGTTGCCGTGGTCAGCGGTGATCAGCGCCTCTCCACCGACCTTTTCCAGCGCCTGGGTGATGCGACCGACGCACACGTCCAGGCACTCGACTGCCTTGATCGCCGCTTCCATGATGCCGCTGTGGCCCACCATGTCACCGTTGGCGTAATTGACGATGATCACGTCGAAACGCTGGTTTTCGATGGCATCGACGATCTTGTCGGTGACTTCCGGTGCGCTCATTTCTGGCTGCAGGTCGTAGGTCGCGACCTTGGGTGACGGAATCAGGATGCGCTCTTCGCCTGGAAACGGTTCTTCCCGACCACCGGAAAAGAAGAAGGTCACGTGGGCGTATTTTTCGGTTTCGGCGATGCGCAGCTGGGTCTTGCCGTTCTTCGACAGGTACTCACCAAGCACGTTCTGCAGGCTGCCTTTGACGAACGCGGCCGGTGCCGGGATGTTCGCGGCGTATTGGGTCAGCATCACGAAACCGGCCAGTTTTGGCTGGCGGGCGCGGGCGAAGTCCTTGAAATCGTCTTCGACGAATACGCGAGTCAGCTCACGGGCGCGGTCGGCGCGGAAGTTCATGAACACCACGGCGTCGCCGTCATCCACCCTGACTTGCTCACCAATGCGGGTGGCTTTGACGAACTCGTCGTTTTCATCGCGCCCGTAGGCAGCGTCCAGACCGGCCTTGGGGGTGTCCGCCTGGAATTCGGACGTGCCGTCGACGATCAGGTTGTAGGCCGACTCGACGCGATCCCAACGATTGTCGCGGTCCATCGCGAAGTAGCGACCGATGAGGGTCGCCGTGCGGCCCTTGCCCAGACGCCCGTAGGCCGTTTCCATTGTGTCGAGGTATTTGTGCGCGCTGCGTGGTGGGGTATCGCGACCATCAAGGAAGGCGTGTACGTAGATCTTCCCGGCGCCGCGCTTGGCCGCCAGTTCAACCATGGCCACCAGGTGATCTTCGTGGCTGTGCACGCCGCCATCGGAGAGTAGCCCCATGATATGCACGGCTTTGCCGCTGCTTACAGCGTCGTCCACTGCTTTGCAGAGGACCGGGTTCTCGAAGAACTCGCCGTCCTTGATAGCTTTGGTGACCCGAGTGAAATCCTGATACACCACGCGCCCGGCACCCAGGTTCATGTGGCCGACTTCGGAGTTGCCCATCTGTCCGTCAGGCAGACCGACATCCATGCCCGAACCGGAGATCAGGCCATTGGGCATGGTCTTGTAGAGGCGATCGAAGACCGGCATCTTCTTTTCGGCCGTTGCCGAGTAGACCGCATTGCCGTCCTGGCTTTCGCTGTGACCGAAGCCATCCAGGATGATCAGAACCAAAGGTTTAGGCGTGGTAGTCATGAATCCCACTCTTGGCTAATAGGTGAAGTAGAAAAAAGATCGGCATTTTAGGTTGAAGTTCAAACCGCGTCACTGCCGTACGGGCTTTGGCCGACCTTGGGGGCTGTGTATACTGGCCGACATTTTAACGCCCTGGAACCTGATGATGGTTGCTCACCTGATTGAATTTGCCACGAACCACTATTTACTGGCTGGCGCTTTTGTCATCCTGCTGGCGCTGTTGATTGCATCGGAGCTTAGCAAAGGCGGCCGCAGCCTGAGCACCGGTGAGCTGACCGCACTGGTCAACCGCGATGAAGCGGTCGTCATTGATGTGCGCCCCAAGAAGGACTACACCAGCGGGCATATCGTCGGTGCCTTGAGCTTTCCACAGGACAAAGTCATGTCCCGGACCGCAGAGCTTGAGAAGTACAAGCCCAAAACACTGATCATCGTCGATGCCGCAGGTCAGCATGCCGGCCATATTGCCAGCGAACTGCTCAAAGCCGGCTTTACTGCTGCCAAGCTGTCGGGCGGTGTTTCCTCGTGGCGCAGTGACAACCTGCCTCTGGTGAAATGAAATGGCTGATGTCGTCGTCTACTCCAGCGATTATTGCCCTTATTGCTCTCGCGCCAAGTACCTGCTCGAGAGCAAAAACGTCGACTTCGAGGAAATCAAAGTCGACGGCAAGCCACAGATTCGCGCTGAAATGACCAAAAAGGCCGGGCGCAGTTCGGTTCCGCAGATATGGATCGGTTCGGTTCATGTCGGCGGGTGCGACGACCTGTTTGCACTGGAGCGCGCCGGCAAGCTCGACGCGCTGCTGAGCGCATGAATTCGAGCCAGAGCGTGTAAGGAGCCGCCCAGGCGCACTCCTCATTACGCGTTCTGAAACCCTACAAGACCTCAAGAGTGAGAAGGATCTGAGATGACCGATCAAACGAACAACGGCGCTACCTCCAGCGAAGAAGCTCCACAGTTTTCCCTGCAACGCATCTACGTGCGTGACCTGTCTTTCGAAGCGCCAAAAAGCCCGGCGATCTTCCGTCAGGAGTGGACCCCAAGCGTCAGCCTGGACCTGAACACTCGTCAGAAAGAGCTGGAAAACGATTTCTACGAAGTCGTGCTGACGCTGTCGGTCGAAGTGAAAAACGGTGATGAAATCGCCTTCATCGCTGAAGTGCAGCAGGCCGGTATCTTCCTGATCAAGGGCCTGGACGCTTCCTCCATGAGCCACACACTGGGCGCGTTCTGCCCGAACATTTTGTTCCCGTACGCGCGCGAAACCATCGACAGCCTGGTTGTCCGTGGCTCGTTCCCGGCCTTGATGCTGGCTCCGGTGAACTTCGATGCGCTGTACGCTCAAGAGCTGCAGCGCATGCAGGACGCAGGCGAAACGCCGTCACCTACCGTTCAGTAAGCATCAATGCTGCATTGAAAAAGCGCCTGTGATGGGCGCTTTTTTATTGGAGATCCACCTGACAGCTCAGATCTTGCGTAGGAGCAAATTCATTCGCGCTGCGGTGGTACATCCGGTAGCTATCTATGGGACGCACGATTTTCGCGAATGAATTCGCTCCCGCAGGGGATTGCGTCTGACCGGAGAGCGGGGGCGCTGCTGGAGTGTTACTTGAACCCCAGCTGCCGCCACCCCTCATACACTGCAACGGCCACGGTGTTGGACAGATTCAGGCTGCGGCAGCCCTCGCGCATGGGCAGGCGCAGGCGTTGATCGCTCGACAGCGGATCCAGCACATCAGCTGGCAGGCCACGGCTTTCCGGGCCGAAGAGAAATGCATCGCCTTGCTGAAATGCCGCGTCGTGAAAGGGCCGCGAGCCTTTTGTGGTAAAAGCGAACAGGCGCGGGTCGCCAATGCTTTCCAGGCAGCTGGCCAGATCGGCATGTCGCTGGAGCGTGGCGTACTCATGGTAGTCGAGGCCCGCGCGGCGCAGGCGTTTGTCATCCAGTTCGAAGCCCAGGGGCTCGATCAAATGCAGGTTGCAGCCACTGTTGGCGCAGAGCCTGATGATGTTGCCGGTATTCGGCGGAATTTCTGGTTGAAAAAGGATCACGTGAAACATGCACGGCTCCGAACGAAAGGACGGCAGGCATTCTACTCCCGAAGAAGACCCGAGACCGAAGCTCTGGCGGCGGTTTTTGGGGTCGATTGCGATATTTGGCGTCATGGTCGGCTTGATGATCGGCCGACTGACGACGCCGGACCCTGTAGAGCTGCAGCGCGTCGAGGTATTGCCGGAAGGCGTGGCGGTCTGGTTCAACCGTGAACCGCAACTGCATGGCGAAATGATCGACGGTGCCGTGGCCTTGTTGTTCAGCGCAAAAGGTAACGCGCAACGTGGCGAGTTGAAGCTCAATGGTCGGGATGTGCGTTGGAGGGTGCAGAAGAGCGATAAGGGCCTGTTGCTGAACCTGGTGGCGGCCCGTCCGTTGCACGGCGATTGGCACGGTGCAGCTCAGGACGGGCGCTGGAGACTGGAGGTCAGTCTCCGGGAGGAATAAAAGAGGGGAATCCCCGGCCTGCCTGTACCAAGGTCCCCAAAACTGGTGATGATTAACCTATTGCAGAGCGCGTGCCAGTTTTGCTCAATCGTTTCAGAAACGTCTAAAAATGGTCCCCGGCCCCCTGTACTCGCGCGCGCTGACATTTTTTCGGAGCAGGAAACAGCTTTGACGCATCGTCAGGTCCGGTGACGCTTTGCAGACTCGGCTTTTATCTGCACGCTATTTGTGCGTTTTCTGTTCCGGCACGCCAAAGTGATGCACCCGGCGCGCGCAAGCCCGAAGGTGAGCACGACTTCATTGGGTCAAGACTCGTGACACCGACAGATGAGGCCGTGGAAGGGGTGGTATCTATGTTGTTTATCTATTCTAAATCCTGACAAAACCGACCCATTTGATATGAGTAATTTGAGCTTTTAGTGGCGGGCTTTCTGAATAAGCTCGGTTGTCCATTCAAAGTTTCAAGGCCTCTATCATGTCCCAATCAATGGGCTCATCTGCACGTTCCCTCACTGGTTTTTCTCAACAAAGCGAACGTTTTACCGCTGTCGGCAGCAAGATTCCGCAGTGGCTTATCGATGCTTCGCCAGCTACCCATGGCGCGCTCCGTGAGGCTGGCGGCATGCGGCTTGACTGGTTCGAGCGTGCCCGGCAATCGTTGCCCGACGTCGTTAAATCGCTCAAGCAGGAGCACGCGCTCTATCGCTACAGCGAACAGAAACTCAGGCAAGTGCTGGTGGACCTTCCAGCGCTTGAAGCATTTGCCGAACCCTTGCTGGTTGCCGCTCTACAAAAGCGTTTCGGACTGCGCGTGGATGTACGCAAGACCTGGCTGTTCCACGCCAGCCGGGTTCATGTCGACGATTCGTTTGCAGGCGCCTCCAGAGATCCGTTGGTCCAGTTGCAAAAGTCGCTCACAGCCGCAACTCAAACGCTCCTGCATGCTGCGCTGCAGAACTTTGAATCCTGGGAAACCGCTGCCGGGGCGATGGACCTGGATGCCCGGCAGAAGGCTGCTATTTATGATCGCTATCCGGTGTCCGGAATAAGCGTGACCGGCACAGCTCTGGCGATTGCTCCCGAAGCATTCGCGACACTGTGCCGCGAGCTGGATTTGGGAGGTCAATACCAGAAAAAGATCGATGCGTTTCTCAACCCGCCATCAAAGCCTGGCGACGCACCGGACGCCGCTGCCTACAATCGCCGCGGGCTTTTGAAGCGGGTTGAGCAAGCGGCGTTTAGGGTCCAGGTGCATCTGGCTTATATGAAAGGCCAGATCGGCGAGGGCCTGTACCATGCCTTGCTCAACGTAGCGCGCAACCGCAAAAGCGTCGAGTTGGACGGCCAGCCTGTCACATGCAGTTTCCTGCGGCTCTGGGACATTGAATTGGCGGGCATCGTAGCTGTTGGCAAGGCCCGTGAAAGCGCCGACACTGAGCAAAGCCTGGTCGTTTATGTCCCCGACGACCCCGTATGCCCGCTCAAAGAGTACGCGTCCAGTGCAGCGTTCACAGAAGCGCTGCGCGACAGGATGCTGGTGGACGGCTATCTGGATTTCTTTCAGCGCTTTATCCCTGCCCGCCATCGGGCTGAACTGTTCGCAAAGCTGGGCAAGTGCTTGCGCCCAAGCGTCTGGAACAAGGACCGGGGCTGGTACGAGCAGCAGGTAGACAGGAACGCGAAGCTGCATCTGCGAGACCACGGCTTTGCCAATGGGCTTTTGACCGCACTCGTCGAGCAGAAAGCCAGCGTGCTCAAGGATGATGCTCTGTTTCATGCAGTGCCAACGGCGGACGAAGATCAGAAAACCGTCGATCAACGTGTGCATTACTTCGAAAGTCTTGCGTTGCAGGCACTGAACCTGGTGGGTTTCGTGGTGCCGCCGGTAGGCGCGGTAATGATGGCGGTGACGGCCGCTCAGTTGGCGGATGAGGTGTTCGAGGGGATCGACAGCTGGACCCGTGGTGAATGGGATCAGGGCTGGGGATACCTTATGGACGTGGCCGAGAACGTGGCGCTGATGGCGGCTCTTGGCGCGGCACATCAAGGTGCAGGAGCCCCCGTGCTTGAAAGGATGACGGTCGAGACACCTTCCTTTATCGAGGACCTCACGCAAGTCGAGTTGCCCGATGGTGAAACTCGTTTATGGAAGCCTGATCTTGCGCCCTTTGCCCACGATACCGTCTTGCCCGAAGGTTTGAAGCCGGACGAGTTCGGGATCTATCACTATCAGGACAAAACCTGGATTTCGGTCGAAGACAGGGTTTATGCCGTCAAGCAGTCCGCTGCGCAGGGACAGTTTCACATCGAGCACCCCACCAGGGCCCTTGGCTATGAACCACCGCTGAGTCACAACGGGGTTGGAGCCTGGCTGCATCCTGGCGATCAACCGCTTGCGTGGGAGGGGCTGAAGTTATTCCGACGACTTGGACACACGGCTGTCGGTTTTTCTGATGCCACTGCCCGGCGCATCCTTCAGGTCAGCGACACCCACGAGGCCGTTCTGCGAAGAATGCTGGTCGAGAATGAGCGTCCCCCAGCGTTACTGGAGGACACGATACGGCGCTTCCAGCTCGATCAAGACATACAGCGCAGCGTTCAAGCTGATGAGTCTGTTCTCGACCAGGCTGCGTTGTTCGAGTCGCGCTACCGAACCATGTCACTGACTCGGCAAACTCATGCCACGACGATAACGCGCAGCTATCCGCGCTTGCCGGCGACGATCGCCAACGAACTCGTCCGTCACGCGTCACCGGCGCAATTGGAGGAACTGGCTCAAGGTCGTGTGCCGTTACGGATCGCCGAGGAAATTCGGGTGTATCAACAGCAGGTCAGATTGGCGAGAGCCTATGAGGGACTGTTCCTGAAGTCGGTGGACAATCAGGACACCGACAGGTTGATCCTGCACACCCTCGAACACCTCTCTGGCTGGTCCTCCCAACTGCGCCTGGAAGTCAGGGACGGGAGTTTTTACGGTGCCTTGATCGACGCTGTCGGGCCTGTCGATGCGACGGTTCGCAGAATCCTGGTCAGACACATCGATGGCTATGAAGCCTTCAATGAGCGAGGCATCGGGCTCAATGGACGCGACAACCTCTACTCGGCGGTGCTGCATGCCCTGCCCGACGCGCCACGTGCTGCCTTGGGCTTCCCCGGCACCTGGGACAGCCCGAAGCTCAAGCTTGCGATCCAGAATGGCCCATTGCTGCCGCGGGACACGCTGCGTACCGTTTTCAAGATGCAGCCCGCAAAACCGGGGCCAAGGTCGCCCATGCGCCTGGCTGACGGTCGACCGGGTTACCCGCTGAGCGGCAGGGGGGCGATGCAGGGGTTCATTGCCCGGGACACGTTGCTGGACCTTATCCGAATCGCTGGCATTACCGCCACTGACAGATCAGCCGAGCAGGTTCTGATGGCACTTGAGAGTGCAGGGATGAGCCGCCAGCAGATTCACCAGCGGCTGACTCAAGTCCTGGATGAGCATAGCGCTCTGGATATCAATATACGTGCGTGGGGTGACGAATCGGCCTCGATGCCCGATCTAAACCTGCGCGAGGCCAGCCGCAGTGCCATCCAGGATGCAATATGGCGGCACTGGTCTGAAAATGCTTTGTCCGAAATCACCCCCGACCCTCGCGCCCTACGCCTGGAGAGCATCGTCATCAGCGACTTCCCGCCGGTGCTCCCTGATTTTTTCTATCAGCGTGTCAGCCGGTTGGAGCTGATAGATATTGTCATCAGCAGGCCCTCCCTGACATTACCGCCGCCCATCTTTCAGGGGGTAGACGATCGCCAGGCGCTGGAGCGATTCTTCAGACGATTCCCACAAATCAACTCTCTCGAAATAACCCGCACTGGTGTGCCGGTCACTTATCGGGATCCGTTGGTTGTTCAATTGCCTTACCTGATAGCGCACTGCTTTCCAACGCTGCGCACTTTACGCCTGGTTAATCAAAATATATGGATAAGCCCGCTGGAAGTGCAGACGTTGAGCACGCTTGAACACCTGGAGTGGCTGGACTTGAGCGGCAATCAGGTCAGTTTCATCGTGCCTTCCAACATTGTCAGCTTGCGTCTGCGCTATCTTGGGCTCGACAGTCTTGGGCTTGATCAGTGGCCTTCATGGCTTGAGGGGCTGGCGGCCGCTGACATTAATCAGCTGTCGTTACGCAACAACCGCTTGATCGAAATACCTTGGGATGTGCTCAATGACCGCACGCCTGCCGCTGAGCCAACCCGGCTATCGTTGCAGGGCAACCCATTGTCTCGTTTGACGCTGACGCGGGTCAGGCTGAACGAAGGGGTCGATAGCCGGTTTCGCTTCGACCTGGACATGCCGCCCCATCTGGACGCCCAGATAGTGTTGATGAGGCAGGAAAGAGCGCAGTTGCAAGAGGCGATCACCTCCTGGTCCCAGGCTTCCAGTTCAACCAGGCCCTTGAGCGCGGCGACTGTTGAAGTCAGGCGCGTCATTGGCCAAACCCTTATGGAGTACTGGCGCGCGTACAGCGAAGGCCAGACCTTTGCGGTACTGAATCTGGAGCGCATCTCGCTACAGGATTTTCCTGCGCGACTGCCTGCTTTTTTCTATCTGCGTGTTCGCAACATGATGCTGTCGCATGTCAGGGCTGATGCCTCGCAGCTAAACCTGTTCCTGGCAAACTTCCTTCAATTAAGGAATCTCAGCTTCATCGGTCAAGTGCAGCCAATGTATGAATTGCCCTCGGTCCTGTTGAACCTGCCAGCCCTGACCAGCTTGAGCTTGACGGACCAGGGGCGGCAGCTGGATCAGAACGCGCTGCATTTTCTGAGCCGCCTGTGCCATCTCGAGGCTCTGGACCTTGCAGGAAACCAGCTGGGGACCATCGCCTATACACCGGGTTTACTGAGCAACTTGCGTTGGTTGTCCTTGAGAAACATGGGGCTGCAGCAGTGGCCGGAGTGGGTGGAAGGGGTAATGCCGCTGGAAGCGCTCGTGCTCGATGACAATCACCTGAGCGTGTTGCCTGAGCACATCCTGCAAAACCCGCGTAACGATATGGCCCACACCGAGATTGCCTTGCGCGGTAATCCGTTGACTCATGAAACCATGCGCAGGGCGTATCTCTCCGAGAACCACCACAGCTCCTATTCGTTCGCTATGGAACTACCGGACGATATTCTGGCACTGCCCGGCGACCGTTATTATTCCGACTCCGACTCTGACGCTTACTATTCGGATTCGGATTCATCGGGACGGCTCAACAGCCCATACTCTGACTCTTTGAGTGGGGGGGTGGAAAGTGTAGAGCCATGGCTGCTCGGTACCGTCGAGGAGAACCAGATTCATCGTGCACTCTGGCTGCGTATTGACGATGCAGGGGATGCCGGGAATTTGCTCGCTCTGATAGGGCGTTTGACCCAAGCGGCGCCTTATCGGACGGAGCCGACCCGGGCCGAATTTTCCGAGCGCGTGTGGCGCGTTCTTGAAGCCGCAGACCAGAGTCAGGAGAACCGCCTTCTTTACAACGGGATAGCCGCCGAAGCACTCGTGCAACCCGATACAGGCGCGCAGACCTGCCATGACGGTGCCTGGTTGGTGTTCAATCAGATTGAAATCCAGGTGTTCATCGCGCAAGCGTTGAGTAGCGCCCCGGCACAATTGCGCGGACCGACGCTATACCGCCTGACCCGACGCCTCTACCGATTGCATGAACTGGACACAATCGCACGTGAACAGGCAGGCAGTCGCGACGAAGCGGAGGTACGGCTTGCATACCGCTTGCGGTGGTCTGCGGAGCTGGATTTGCCATTGCCTCCGAGCAACATGCTCTATCAGTCGGTCGCGAGCATCCGTCCCGGCGAGCTGGACGCGGCTCTGGTCCGGGTGCAGCAAGGTGAAAGCGGTGAACCATTCATGCGGTATGCCGCGCAACGCGACTTCTGGGTTCAATACCTGCGCGAAACCCATGCCGAGCGTTTCGAAACCCTCAAGCAAGATTACCTTGCACGTGTGGTGGCCCTGCCAGATCGCTTCCCGGGTCGGGCGATCGACGAGTTGAGCGCAGAGTTTGCCGCCTTGAAGACTGAATTCGAGGCTCAGGAAACGAACCTGATTCGAGAGCTGACCTATCGTGAGGGTTTTGATCGCGACTGATGGTCATCTAGGCATGGACTGCTGACCGGTCGGAGCGGGTATCGGTCAGCAGTGTCTTTATCTTTGATAGCGCCCCCGCCCAGGCCGGGGCGCAGCTCAGAACGGCACATCCCCCAGAATCGTCGCGCGGTGCATCACACGCCGCTGTGGCCGATAATCGTCCACCGCGTAGTGTTGAGTCACGCGGTTGTCCCACATGGCCACGTCGTTTTCCTGCCAGCGCCAGCGGATGGTGAACTCGGGACGCGTCGCATGGGCAAACAGCAATTTCAGAATCGCCTCGCTTTCGGCAGGCTCCAGCTCGTTGATCCGCGTGGTGAAGCCTTCGTTGACGAACAGCGCCTTGCGTCCGCTGACCGGGTGCGTGCGGACCACCGGGTGCGACAGCGGCGGGTTCTTGCGGCGGGTCTCTTCCCAGCGCGCCAGGTCTTGAGCGGTATTGCCAAAGCGCTCCAGCGGGAAGGAGCGGGTGAAATCGTGGGTGGCGGTCAAGCCGTCGAGCAGCGTTTGCAGCGGCCTGGACAACGCCTCGAACGCCGCTATGCCACTGGCCCATAAGGTGTCGCCACCGTACGCCGGCAGTTGCTTGGCACTCAGTACCGCGCCCAGCGCCGGTGTCGGCAGGAAGGTGACGTCGGTGTGCCAGATCGCGTTGTCGCGCACGTCGGTCAGCGCCGTGTCGAGCACCATGATTTCCGGCTGCTCCGAAATGTTGGGGTAGATCGGGTGAACGTGCAGGTCACCGAACTGCGCGGCGAAACGCGCCTGCTGGTGAGGGGTTATGGGTTGATTGCCAAAGAACAGCACCTGATGGGTCAGCAGCGCCTGCTCGATGGCATTGCGTTGCCCGGCAGTCAGATCACGGCTCAGGTCGATGCCACTGATCTGCGCACCCAAAGCTGAACTCAAAGGGGTGATGTGAAGGCTCATGCGGGTTCTCACAATGTGCGCCGAGCTGTCGGCGTAGTCAGTGTTTGTCGGTTCATCGAGGATTTAGTGATTCTGCCCCTGCCACGGCACCAGCTTGCGCTGCAGCGCGCGCAGGCCCATTTCCAGCGCAAAGGCGATCAGCGCGATGACCAGAATCCCCAGCACCACGACATCGGTCACCAGAAACTGCGCGGCAGACTGCACCATGAAGCCCAGGCCGCTGGTGGCGGCGATCAACTCGGCGGCCACCAGCGTCGACCAACCCACGCCCAGCCCGATGCGCACACCGGTGAGGATGTCCGGCAGGGCGCTCGGCAGGATCACATGGCGAATCAGTTGCCAGCGATTGGCCCCCAAGGATTGCGCGGCCCGCAGCTTGGCGCTGTCCACTGTGCGCACGCCGGTGGCCGTGGCGATGGCGATGGGCGCGAAAATCGCCAGGTAAATCAGCAGCACCTTGGAGAACTCGCCGATGCCGCACCAGATAACGATCAGAGGCAGATACGCCAGAGGCGGAATCGGGCGGTAGAACTCGATCAGCGGGTCGAAGATGCCTTGGGCGATGCGGTTATGCCCGACGGCGATGCCGACCGGAATCGCAGTCAGCACCGCGAACACCAGGCCCAGGCCGATGCGTTGCAGGCTCGCGCCCAAGTGCTGCCAGAGCGTGGATTCCATGTAGCCCTTGGTCATCAACAGCCAGGCCTTTTCCAGCACGGCAGAAGGCGGCGGCAGAAACAGCGGTTCGACCCATTCGAATGCCGTGACCCACCACCAGACCCCCAGCAGTACGAGCAGGGTCAGAACGCTGATGGCGCGAGTGCTCAGGTACAGGCGCGGCTCGACTGTCTTGCCGGGCGTGGGCGTTTGGGTGAGGGTTTCGCCCAGCGGGGGCGTGGGGTATTGGCTCATGCCCATTGCTCCTGAACAGCCTGACGCTGTGAAAACACCCGAGCCAGTACACGCTCGCGGGTTTCAATGAAACGAGGATCGGACTTGATTGCCCGTGCCGACTCGCCTGCGCTGTAGCGTTGGCCGAAGTCGAGCTCAAGGTGCTCGACGATCTGTCCCGGATCAGGCGCCAGCAGAATCAGATCCGTGGCCAGGAATACGGCCTCCTCGATGTCGTGAGTAATCAGGAACACCGGGTTGGCGCTGCGCGTCCAGACCTGCAGCAACAACTCCTGCATTTGCTCGCGAGTGAAGGCGTCCAGCGCACCGAAAGGTTCGTCCATCAGCAACACCTGCGGGTCGGCAGCCAGCGCGCGCGCCAGCCCTACGCGTTGTTTCTGGCCACCTGACAATTCCCAGATGCGACGTTTTTCGAAGCCTGCCAGGTCTACCAGCGCCAGCATTTCCCGCGCTTTGGCTTCACGTTGCGCCCGAGGGACGCCCGCCAGTTCCAGACCGAAGGCGACATTGGCGAGTACGTCCTGCCAAGGCAGCAACGCATCGTCCTGGAACACCACGCCGCGTTCAGCGCCTGGTCCGCTGACGGGCACGTTGTCCAGTGTAATACGCCCGGCGCTAGGCTCGACGAAACCTGCAATCAGATTCAACAGCGAAGTCTTGCCGCTGCCGGATGGGCCCAGAGCGACGAGCAACTGTTGCGGGCCGAGGCTCAGGGAAATATCCGACAGCACCGGCTCGGCCGCACCGGGATACTGTGCGCTGATGCGCTCCAGCTGTAACAAGGCCATGGCGATGACTCCGCTTATATAAAAGTGTGTGGCGCCAGTCGGACTGACAAGTAACCTGTGGGCGCGATATTCCAGGGCATGTTTTTTACCGCTGTACTCAGCCTGGCGAATGATTCGCTCCTACAGGGACATGCTGGGGGGCGGTTAAAAGCGCTTTCAGTTACTGGGTGACGAACTTCGCGCTGACATAGGGCGTGTAATCGGCCAGCACTGCGTCGACCTTGCCTTGCTCTTTAAGAAATACCGCGGTCTTGACGATGGCTTCGGTGGTGGGGGCGCCCAGTTCTTTCACTTGATCATCGGCCAGCGGATAAACGTTGCCTTCCAGCAAGCCGGGGATGTCGGAGGCTTTGGCGCCGGAGAGTTTCACCAGCTTGTTGATGTGCTCGCTGTTGGCAATCCACGCCGCAGGGTCTTTGCGGTAATCGGCGTAGGCATCCAGGGTGGTCCTGGCAAAGGCCTTGACGATTTCAGGGTGTTTGTCGGCGAAGTCCTTGCGTACGATCCAGGCGTCGAAGGTCGGAGCGCCGACCTTGGCCAGCTCGCCGGAAGTGATCAGCACTTTGCCGGTTTCCTTGGCCACACCCAATGCCGGATCCCAGACGTAGGTGGCGTCGATGTCGCCGCGTTTCCAGGCAGCTGCGATCGCCGGTGGGGCCAGGTTAAGGATGGTGACTTTGGTCGGATCGATGTTCCAGTGCTTGAGCGCCGCCAACAGGCTGTAATGCCCGGTGGACACAAAAGGCACGGCGATCTTTTTCCCCACCAGATCCTGCGGGCTATTGATGCCGGCGCCATTGCGGGCGACCAATGCTTCAGCGGCGCCGATTTGCGTGGCAATCAGGAAAGTTTCAACGGGCACCTTGCGCGTGGCTGCAGCCGTCAGAGGGCTGGAACCCAGATAGCCGATCTGCACATCCCCGGAAGCGATAGCCGTGATGACGTCGGCACCGTTATCAAATTTGCGCCATGAAATCTTCGAGCCAGTTGCCTGCTCATAGGCGCCATCGGCCTGCGCAACTTTCGCCGGATCCACGGTGGTCTGGTAGGCGACGGTGAAATCTGCCGCTTGGGCGAACAGCGCAGAACCTGCCAGCGACAGCGCTGCCAGCAGGCAAATGGGTTTGGGCAGTTTCATGGTAGGGCTCCGGATCAAGCAGGCCGAGGGGCTGAGTGAAAAAGAGCTTAAGGGATCTAAGAAAGCCGAAATAAATAACTTTTTGGCATTAGCTTAGAGAAAGACAACCTGACGAAGCTGGGCAATGACTCTATAAAGTCGAACATTGCGAACACAAAATGACCGCTCATCGAAATGTCACATTTTGTAAATACTATCCATCATTCGGCAAAGGCTGATGCTCTTGCCCGTGCGCAATGGCGCTGCTTGAGCAGGTTAATGCCTGTGTGAGGGTCGGTTTCTGCTGCGGCATTCGGTAGCCGAGCGATTATTCAGGCGTATTGCAAGTAATTCCTAACCGCATGAAAAAATAGATGGAGAAGAGGGTGGCAACTGCAACGATTGTATCCGTGCGAAAACAACTCCTTATTTTTCAGGTGGTTAAATCTGCAATGTTCATCCTGTTTCACACGCCGACCGTGACTGGTCGGTCGAGTTCCCGTGTCAGGACGCGGCAAAACTAATCGATCTGACGAACGGCTTAGAAATATTTTTTGGGAATTAGGTAAAGACGCCGATACACTCCCCAACGGACGGCTGAAACGGCTTGTGACATATAACTGCTTAGCATAAAAGCATAATCACAAAGTCTTTTTAGGTTTAAAGGAGTTTCCTTACCTTGCAGCCAGCTGTTAGGACGGTTCAGTCAATTTAGTCTTGGGGACATTGACTCGCCGAATCAGGTCCAGCGCTTATCGCGCATCTGCGGTCTTGAGCCTTCGGTCTCAGTACCCAGGAACTACAAAAATTAGATTCAAGAGGAGCGATACACAATGAAGAAGTCCACCCTGGCCTTGGCCGTATCTGTAGGTGTAATGGCCACTCAGGCTGGTGCAGCTGGTTTTTTTGAAGACAGCAAGGCAACCGTCAGTTCCCGTACCCTGTATTTTGAGAACGACAACCGTGAGCAGTTCGGCACTGCCAAGGCTTCCGACCAGCGTCAAACTTCCACAGGTTTGCTGTTCAACTTCATCTCTGGTTATACCCCCGGCACCGTAGGTTTTGGTCTGGATGTACAGAGCATGGTCGGCATTAATCTGGGGGGTGGTATCACACACCATGGCGTGGGCACTGCCAACACCGTTACGCCGGTTAAAACCGACGGCGCGCCTGTTGACGAGTGGGATCGTACCGGAGCCAACGTGAAAGCCAAGATCTCCAAAACCGAACTCAAGCTGGGTAATGCACTGCAGCCTAACTTGCCGATTCTGGTTTCCAACGACGGTCGTTTGCTGCCACAGACCTTTGAGGGCGGTATCGTCAGCTCCAAAGAGCTGGATGGTTGGACTTTTACTGCCGGTAAGCTGACTCAGGGCGCGAGCCGTGCATCGAGCAACTATTCGGGTATGGCCGTTGCCGGTGGTACTCATGACTCCAACAGCTTCACCTTTGCCGGCGCTGACTGGAAAGTCACCAAAGACCTGACGTTGCAGGCTTACCACTCGGAGCTCGAAGACTACTACAAGCAGACTTTCCTGGGCTTGGTACACGTCTTCCCGATCGCCGATGACCAATCGTTCAAGACCGACCTGCGTTACTTCGACAGCCGTTCCGACGGCAAGAACGGTGAAACCGGTTACGTGTTCAACAACAACGGCGGCTATGCAAAAAACGTTGGTGAAGTTGATAACAAAACCTGGTCTGCCATGTTCACGTACACCTTGGGCGGTCACTCTCTGTTGCTCGGCCACCAGGATGTCGGCGACGACGGCGGCTTCGTCTGGATGAGCAACGGCAACATCACCAAAGATGGCACCTCCGCAACTCATAGCGAAGGCCAGGGCGGTTCGAGCTTCTACCTGTTCACTGACTCGATGATCAACCAGTTCGCACGTGCGGGTGAGACCACCAACTTCGGTCAGTACTCCTACGACTTCGCACGTCTGGGTGTTCCTGGTCTGAAAGCCGCATTCGCTTACCTCAAAGGTAACAACATCAAATCCCAACGCGGCAATCTGGGCGACAGCTCGGAGTGGGAACGTGACATGCGTATCGACTACGTGTTCCAGGACGGTCCTCTGAAAGGCTTTGGCGCTACCTTGCGTCGTGCTAACTACCGTGGTGACTTCACCGGTACCAACGCTCAGAACAGCCACATTGCTGACCAGGATCAGACCCGTGTGATCTTCAACTACACCTACGCTTTCAAATAAGCGCTGGCTGGTTGAAAAGAGCCCCGCTTCGGCGGGGCTTTTTATGCCTTTAATAAAGGTATGTTGTCTCTTTATATAGCTTATACAGCGTGGGGCATTGCTTTTCGGTCTTTCAGTTTTAATCTTTTCGCAGGCACAGTGTCCCAATAGCACACACATCACAGGAGCTGACCGTATGAGCCTTAAACTCGGCGACATCGCCCCCGACTTCGAACAGGACTCCAGCGAGGGTCGCATCAAGTTTCATGAGTGGCTGGGCGATAAATGGGGCGTGCTGTTCTCCCACCCGGCCGACTTCACCCCTGTGTGCACCACCGAGCTTGGCTTCACCGCAAAGCTCAAGGACGAGTTTGATAAGCGCAATGTGAAGGCCATCGCCCTCTCGGTGGACTCGGCCGAATCGCACGTCAAATGGATTGAGGACATCAACTCCACCCAGAGCACCATCGTCAACTTTCCGATCCTGGCCGATGCGGATCGCAAGGTATCGGACCTGTACGACCTGATCCACCCAAACGCCAGCGAGACGCTGACCGTGCGCTCCTTGTTCGTGATTGATCCGAACAAAAAAGTGCGGCTTACCATCACCTACCCTGCCAGCACCGGACGCAACTTCCACGAGATTCTTCGCGTCATCGATTCGCTGCAGCTGACCGACAGCCATAAGGTTGCGACCCCCGCCAACTGGAACGACGGCGACGACGTAGTGATCGTGCCTTCGATCAAGGACGAAGAAGAAATCAAGCAACGCTTTCCGAAAGGCTACAAGGCCGTCACGCCCTACCTGCGCCTGACCCCACAGCCCAATCGCTGACAGTACGGTTTCAACCATGACATTCGGGCCGATTTATCGGCCCTTTTTTTGTTTCCCAATCGATCTTTTCAGCTGATCGCCACCCTCCCGTGGTGCATCACTAAACCTCCGAGGTCTCCTGCAAAAGCTGTGGCGTCTGCAAATTCCGTGCGCTGAGAGGTGCCAACACATTCAGGCGTGGCATTTTTTAAGCATCTCGTTTCTATATTCAATTTGGTGCTAACCAAATGAATAAATATGATTTTAGTGAATAACAAACCCCTGTTAAGGTCTCTCCGTCCTGGCGAGATCGCCAGTCACGAATTCCCCACGCCTTACTGGTCCGCCATCGGACGAGCAGGTGCCACCTGTTTAGCTACAAGCAAAGGAGCGTGCCATGCGCACTGTCATTTTGCGTCGAGGCTTGGTCGCTCTGTTTGCCGCGGCAGCGACCTTCGGCGTCCTCAATCAAGCTCAGGCCGATACCCTGCGCATCGGCTATCAGAAATACGGCACGCTGGTCCTGCTCAAGGCCAAAGGTTCGCTGGAAAAGAAACTCGCCGAGCAAGGCGTACAGGTGCAATGGACCGAATTCCCGGGTGGCCCGCAGTTGCTTGAAGGGCTGAACGTAGGCTCGATCGATTTCGGCGTCACCGGAGAAACACCGCCGGTGTTCGCTCAGGCTGCTGGGGCCGATCTGCTTTACGTGGCAGCTGAACCGCCGGCGCCGACCAGTGAAGCGCTGCTGGTGCCCAAGGATTCGCCGATCCAGTCGGTGAAGGATCTCAAGGGCAAGAAGGTCGTGCTCAACAAGGGCTCCAACGTTCACTACCTCTTGGTGCGCGCGCTGCAAGAGGCAGGTTTGAAATACAGCGACATCCAGACCGTGTTCCTGCCGCCCGCCGATGCTCGAGCTGCGTTCGAGCGTGGCAGTGTCGATGCCTGGGTCATCTGGGACCCTTATCAGGCCGCCGCCGAACAGCAGTTGAAGGTGCGTACCCTGCGTGACGGCAAAGGCATCGTCGACAACAACCAGTTCTATCTGGCGACAAGGCCCTACGCACAACAGCATCCGAAGGTGATTCAGACTCTGGTCGAAGAAGTGCGCGCAGTGGGAGAGTGGTCCAAGGCCCATCCGGACGAAGTGACCAAACAGGTCGCGCCGCTGTTGGGCCTGCCTGCGGACATCACCGAAATCTCGGTCAAACGTCAGGGTTACGGCGCGCAGTTCATCACCGCCGAAACTGTCGCGGCGCAGCAGAAAATTGCCGACACCTTCTATCAACTCAAGTTGATCCCTAAACCGCTCAGCATCGCAGATGTGATCTGGACGCCACCTGCTGCTGTCGCGAAAGCACAGTAGTGCGGGCATTGAGAGGAGACAACTCCATGAGCGTGGAAAAAATCACTCACAGACTGGCGCCCTGGTTGCTACCGGTCTTATTGCTGGCGGTCTGGCAACTGGCGGTGAGCGCCGGTTGGCTCTCCACCCGAATCCTGCCTGCGCCCAGCGCGGTCATCGAAGCGGGTGTGACGCTGGTGCGCAGTGGCGAAATCTGGACCCACCTGGCCATCAGCGGCTGGCGTGCAGGCATCGGTTTTGCCATCGGCGGCAGCATTGGCCTGGCACTGGGCTTCATCACCGGTTTGTCGAAGTGGGGTGAACGCCTGCTCGACAGCTCGGTGCAAATGATCCGAAACGTGCCGCATCTGGCACTGATCCCCTTGGTGATTCTGTGGTTCGGGATCGACGAGAGCGCGAAGATTTTCCTGGTAGCGCTGGGCACGCTGTTCCCGATTTACCTGAACACCTACCACGGCATTCGCAACATCGACCCGGCACTGGTGGAAATGTCGCGCAGCTATGGGCTTTCAGGTTTCTCGCTGTTCCGCCACGTGATTCTGCCCGGTGCCATGCCTTCGATTCTGGTCGGCGTGCGCTTCGCTCTGGGCTTCATGTGGCTGACGCTGATCGTGGCTGAAACCATCTCGGCCAGCTCCGGCATTGGTTATCTGGCGATGAACGCCCGTGAATTCCTGCAGACCGATGTGGTGGTGCTGGCGATCGTGCTGTACGCGATCCTCGGCAAGTTGGCAGATCTCGCAGCGCGCGGTCTGGAGCGGGTATGCCTGCGTTGGCACCCGGCGTATCAAGTGGCTAAAGGTGGCGCGCAATGAGCAATCTCCAACAACCGGCAAACCTGTTGCGCGGGATTCCGCTCCAAGTCCGCAAGCTGAAGAAAACCTTCGGCTCGCGGGAAGTATTGAAAGATATCGACCTGCACATTCCGGCGGGGCAATTCGTCGCTGTGGTCGGTCGCAGCGGTTGTGGCAAAAGTACCTTGCTGCGCCTGCTGGCCGGCCTGGACAAGCCCACCAGCGGGCAATTGCTGGCCGGTAATTCATCGCTGGCCGACGCCCGCGAAGACACCCGCCTGATGTTTCAGGAAGCGCGTCTGCTGCCCTGGAAACGCATCATCGACAACGTCGGCCTGGGCCTGAGCGGTGACTGGCGCGGCAAGGCGCTCGAAGCGCTGGAGGCCGTAGGTCTGGCCGAGCGCGCCCATGAGTGGCCGGCTGCATTATCGGGTGGCCAGAAGCAGCGTGTAGCGCTGGCCCGCGCGTTGATTCACCAGCCGCGCCTGTTGTTGCTGGATGAGCCACTGGGTGCCCTGGATGCCTTGACCCGTATCGAGATGCAGCAGCTGATCGAAAACCTGTGGCAAAAGCACGGCTTCACAGTGCTGCTCGTGACGCACGACGTCAGTGAGGCCGTGGCCATCGCCGACCGCGTGCTGCTGATCGAAGAAGGCCGCATCGGCCTTGATCTACAGGTCGAACTGCCCCGGCCGCGTGCCCGCGGCTCCTACCGGCTGGCGGCACTGGAAACCGAAGTACTCAACCGCGTGCTGTCGCTTCCCGGCAGCCCGCCCGAACCCGAACCGACTTCACCGCTGCCCACGCAACTGCGTTGGGCCAACTAAATCCGGGGCAATGTTGCGCCTGGACCTGATCTTACAAAGGAAGCCACACCATGACTATCAAAGCCATCAACGTTCGTAACCAGTTCAAAGGCACCATCAAGGAAATCGTGACCGGCGACGTGCTGTCCGAAATCGATGTACAGACTGCCTCCGGCATCGTGACTTCTGTCATCACCACGCGCTCGGTCAAGGAGCTGGAGCTGGTGGTCGGCAGCGAAGTGATCGCATTCGTGAAATCCACCGAGGTGTCGATCGCCAAGTTGTGATCGATGCGCTGTGAACGACCCCGGAGGGTGAGAGCCCTTCGTGGTTTTTGCTGTCCGCCCTCAGTCCGTCGGGTGCGACAGGGCCCGGTTCAATCGACGTATCTCTATCGCCCTTGAAAATGTTCGCGAATGAATTCGCTCCCACAGGGCAATTGCGTTATTGCTCAGTCATGCGCTTTGGCAAAAACGGCGGCAGATAAAGCCCCAGATACGCATCGAACACGCGTCTGCCTTCCTCGGCCATACGCGGGGTAATGGTGTCGTGCAGTTGCACGGAGCGGGCGTAGACGCGGTCGGCCAATTCCAGGGCCAGGGCGAAGACTTCAACATCATCGGGCAGTGCGGGCAGTTGGAAGTGCTTGGCGAACAGCTCATGCATCAGGTTGCCCAACTCGACGTCATGCTGGCGGTCGGCCTGGGTGACTTCGGTCAGTCCATGCTGCGCGAGGATCAACTGGCGGGCTGCGGCATCGATGCTGTAGATATTGAGCATGCGCGTTTCCACCAGCCGCGACAGGTCGTGCCATTGGTTGAGCTGCGCATGATCGATGGGCTGCTGCAGGCTTTCGCGGAAGGCTGCATGAACGTCTGCGGTCAGTGCTTCGAGCAGTGCCGGAACGCCGGCGAAGAAGTGGTAGACGGAGGAGGGCGGAATCCCGGCGCGCTCGGCCACACTGTAGATCGACAAACTCGCCACGCCATCTGAGGCCAGGAGCGTACGGGCGGCATCGAGGATCGAGTCGATCCGGGCCTGGCTGCGTGCTCGGGGTTTGCGGGGTGTGGCGGGGCGGGTCATTGCTTGCTCTCTTGATCGGGGCCGGGAGCATTGTACGCGAGGCATGGGTCTATGGCGCCTGGCCGGGCCTCATCGCGAATGAATTCACTCCTACAGGTCATCACTCGGGCCGCCGTTTCGGTCTTTCGTCAATCTTTGTAAGAGCGTATTCATTCGCGAAAACGGGACAGGCAGCGAAGTTCTGTGATCCCGTTTGAGCAAACAAAAAAATACCCCCCATCACAGGAATGGGGGGCGTTCTTTTATTTCACACAGCCATCAAACCGTGTGCAGATACCAGTTGTACTCAAGGTCGGAGATGGAGTGCTCGAACTCCTCCAGCTCGCTTTCCTTGCAGGCAACGAAGATATCGATGTACTTCGGATCGATGTACCTGGCCATGACTTCACTGTCGTCCAGCTCGCGCAAGGCATCGCGCAAGTTGTTCGGCAGGCTCTGTTCATGCTGCTCGTAAGAGTTGCCAGAGACAGGCGCGCCGGGCTCGACCTTGTTGGTCAAACCGTGGTGAATACCGGCCAGCACCGACGACATCAACAGATACGGGTTGGCATCGGCACCGGCTACCCGGTGTTCGATACGCACGTTGTCGGCGGTACCGGTTGGCACGCGAACGGCGACTGTGCGGTTATCCAGCCCCCAGGTAGGCGAGTTGGGGACGTAAAACTGAGCACCGAACCGGCGATACGAGTTGACGTTCGGGCAAAGGAACGCCATCTGTGCCGGTAGGGTCTCGAGCACACCGCCGATCGCATGACGTAATGCGGCGTTCTGCTCGGGATCCTCGCTGGTGAAGATGTTTTTGCCATCGCGATCCAGGATCGAAATGTGGACGTGCAACCCGTTACCCGCCTGGCCCGGATAGGGCTTGGCCATGAAGGTGGTGTCCATTTCATGGTCGTAGGCGATGTTCTTGATCAGTCGCTTGAGCAGCACGGCGTAGTCGCAGGCTTTAAGGGCATCGGCGGTGTGGTGCAGGTTCACCTCGAACTGCGCCGGGGCACTTTCCTTGACGATCGCGTCGGCAGGGATGCCTTGCTCTTTGGCACCTTCCAGAATGTCCTGGAGGCAGTCGACGTATTCGTCGAGGTCGTCGATCAGGTAGACCTGCGTCGAGTGCGGGCGTTTGCCGGAAATCGGCGAGCGTGGCGGTTGTGGTCGGCCATTCACGTTCTCCTGATCGATCAGGTAGAACTCAAGCTCGAATGCGGCGCAGATGGTCAGGCCCATCTCGTCGAACTTGCTCACCACTTGGCGCAGTACTTCACGCGGGTCGGCGAAGAAGGGCGTGCCTTCCAGTTCGTGCATGGTCATTAGAAGTTGTGCGGTAGGACGCTTCTGCCAGGGCTCATTGCAGAGAGTGTCGGGAATTGGATAACAGATTCGGTCTGCGTCGCCGATGTCCAGACCCAGGCCGGTGCTTTCCACCGTTGAGCCGTTGATATCCAGTGCGAAAAGAGAAGCTGGGAGGTTGATGCCTTTTTCGTAAACCTTATGGAGGCTGGTGCGTTCGATGCGCTTGCCGCGCACCACTCCATTCATATCTGCAATCAGAAGGTCAACGTATAGAACCTCAGGATGTTCCTTAAGGAACGCGTTCGCTTCGTTGAGCTGAACGGCACGCGGGGGTACCGACATGATGCAACACCTTTGTTGTTGAAAATATCAATCATCGAGCATTACAGAGGCCAGTCAATCTGAAAGCCCTGATGAAGTCAAGGAGGCCCGTTTTGCTCTAAAACGGCGCCTTGAAGCAGTTTTTGCCGCTCTTTAGGGCAGTTTTTCACTGTTAGAGCAGCTGGAAATCATGGTCTTTAGCGCAGCGTGTTTTAATTTTTACGGGGTTGTTGTGTAAAAAAATGAACAACGCTAAGCTCGGTCGCAACCCATAACAGCAATAACATCGGGGGTCACATGTTCCGCCTTCCGCTGATCGGCGTTACCGCCGGCACTCAGCACATCGGCCCACATGTCCATCACGTCGAGGGTGACAAGTACGTCCGCGCAGTTGCTTTCGCTGCCAAGGGCCTGTCGCCGATTCTGCCGTCTCTGGCAACACTTATCGAGCCCGCTGATACCCTCTTGGTGGTCGATGGACTGCTCTTTACCGGTTCTCTATCCTGCGTTGAACTCCATCACTATAGCGGCCCCGCGAGTGTGCCGGGCACTGCTCATGATCCTGCACGCGATCGCACCACCTTACCTCTTATTCATGCCGCTGTGGCAGCGCGAGCGCGGTTGTCGGGAATTTGCAGTGGGTATCAAGAGAGGCACCTAGCGTTTGGTGGCGGTCTGCATCAGAAGATTCACGAGACGGGAACCTTCGTGGATCATCGAGAGCCAGACAATGAACCTGTTGAAATTCAAGACGCTGCGCCATTCCCTGCGCATCGCGCCAGGCGCGCCTTTTGCTTCATCCAGGGTGTTCGCACCGAGTGTTTGATGGCATCCGCAGTGGCAAGTCATGCACAACCCCGACTATCTTTCCATTCTTCAGGTATTTGGCGATGCCTGTCGCAAAAGGGCAACACCACGCGACGCCAACGCGTCCAGAAACGCCTGTTCGCCATGATGGCAACCGGGTTTTGAAACCTCTGAGGTATTTATGAGTACCAACCTCGACCAGCTCACCGATTGGTTGAAAGAACACAGGATTACCGAAGTCGAGTGCATGATCTCCGACCTCACCGGTATCACGCGGGGCAAGATTTCGCCGACCAACAAGTTCATTGCCGAAAAGGGCATGCGCTTGCCGGAAAGCGTGTTGCTCCAGACCGTGACCGGGGACTACGTCGAAGACGATATTTATTACGAGTTGCTGGACCCCGCAGACATCGACATGTTCTGCCGTCCTGACCAGAACGCGGTGTATCTGGTCCCTTGGGCCATAGAGCCCACTGCGCAGGTGATTCACGACACCTACGACAAGCAGGGTAATCCCATCGAGCTGTCGCCGCGCAACGTGCTCAAGAAAGTCCTCAAGCTTTACTCCGATCAAGGCTGGCAGCCCATCGTGGCGCCGGAGATGGAGTTCTACCTGACCAAGCGCAGTGACGACCCCGATTACCCGCTTCAGCCGCCGGTGGGCCGCTCGGGTCGCCCGGAAACCGGTCGCCAGTCCTTCTCCATTGAGGCAGCCAACGAATTCGACCCGTTGTTCGAAGACGTCTACGACTGGTGCGAACTGCAGAGCCTTGACCTGGACACGCTGATCCACGAAGACGGCACCGCGCAGATGGAAATCAACTTCCGTCATGGCGATGCCCTGTCGTTGGCCGATCAGATTCTGGTGTTCAAGCGCACCATGCGCGAGGCAGCGCTCAAGCATGACGTGGCCGCGACCTTCATGGCCAAGCCCATGACCGGCGAGCCTGGCAGCGCCATGCACCTGCATCAGAGCATCATCGACATCCAGACCGGCAAGAACATCTTCTCCAATGAAGACGGGACCATGAGCCAGCTGTTTTTGCAGCACATTGGCGGTCTGCAGAAGCTGATCCCCGAGTTGTTGCCGCTGTTCGCCCCCAACGTCAACTCGTTCCGCCGATTCCTGCCCGACACTTCGGCGCCAGTGAACGTGGAGTGGGGCGAGGAAAACCGCACCGTGGGCCTGCGTGTCCCGGATGCGACGCCGCAGAATCGCCGGGTGGAAAACCGCCTGCCGGGCGCCGACGCCAACCCGTATCTGGCCATCGCGGCGAGCCTGCTGTGCGGCTTCATCGGCATGGTCGAGGGGCTCAACCCGAGTGCGCCGGTGGTGGGCCGTGGATATGAACGCCGTAACCTGCGCCTGCCGTTGACCATCGAGGACGCGCTGGAGCGCATGGAAAACAGCAAAACAGTCGAGAAATACCTCGGCAAGACGTTTGTGACCGGTTATGTCGCGGTCAAGCGCGCCGAGCACGAAAACTTCAAGCGTGTGATCAGTTCGTGGGAGCGGGAATTCCTGCTTTTCGCCGTCTGAAGACTCCGGGCGCCCGTTGGCTTCACCGCCAGGGCCTCCCGACACGTGTACCCCGTCAATGGAGTGATTCATGAGTTCCAACAATACGCAAACCCAAGAATGGCAAGTGCTGAGCCGCGATCATCATTTGGCGCCATTCAGCGACTTCAAACAGCTCAAAGAGAAAGGCCCGCGCATCATTACTCATGCCAAGGGCGTTTATCTGTGGGACAGCGAAGGCAACAAGATCCTCGACGGCATGGCCGGCCTGTGGTGTGTGGCCATCGGTTACGGGCGTGACGAACTGGCCGACGCTGCCAGCAAACAGATGCGCGAGCTGCCTTATTACAACCTGTTTTTCCAGACCGCTCACCCACCGGCACTGCAACTGGCCAAGGCGATCTCCGAGGTTGCCCCGGATGGCATGAGCCACGTGTTCTTCACCGGCTCCGGCTCCGAAGGCAACGACACGGTGCTGCGCCTGGTTCGCCATTACTGGGCAATCAAGGGCAAGCCGAGCAAGAAAGTCATCATCAGCCGCATGAACGGCTATCACGGCTCCACCGTTGCGGGCGCGAGTCTGGGCGGCATGACCTACATGCACGAGCAGGGCGACCTGCCGATTCCGGGTATCGTCCACATCCCGCAGCCTTACTGGTTCGGTGAGGGCGGCGACATGACACCGGACGAGTTCGGGGTCTGGGCGGCTGAGCAACTGGAAAAGAAAATCCTCGAAGTGGGTGTGGACAACGTCGGGGCCTTCATTGCCGAGCCGATTCAGGGCGCCGGAGGCGTGATCGTTCCCCCCGCTACTTACTGGCCGAAGATCAAGGAGATCCTCGCCAGGTACGACATCCTCTTCGTCGCCGATGAAGTGATTTGTGGTTTTGGTCGTACCGGTGAGTGGTTCGGTAGCGATTTTTACGGCCTCAAGCCTGATCTGATGACCATCGCCAAGGGCCTGACCTCAGGTTACATCCCCATGGGCGGTGTGATCGTGCGCGATGAAGTGGTCAAGGTGCTCAATGAGGGGGGCGACTTCAACCACGGTTTTACCTATTCCGGGCACCCGGTGGCGGCGGCGGTGGGCCTGGAAAACATCCGCATCCTGCGCGATGAGAAGATTGTCGAGCGGGTGAAATCGGAAACGGCACCCTATTTGCAAAACCGTTTGCGTGAGCTGAGCGATCATCCGCTGGTGGGTGAGGTTCGTGGTGTCGGTATGCTCGGCGCCATCGAACTTGTTAAAGACAAAGCCAGGCGCGAACGTTATGTCGGCAAAGGGGCGGGCATGATTTGTCGCACGTTCTGCTTCGACAACGGCCTGATCATGCGGGCTGTGGGCGACACGATGATTATTGCGCCGCCGTTGGTGATCACCCTTGCAGAGATCGACGAGTTGGTGGAAAAAGCGCGCAAATGCCTGGACCTGACATTGGCCGAGTTGGAGAAGTAATGCAGGGTACGCTTGCTCGCGATTGCGTCGGCATCGCTGGCGCCAGACCAAATGCAATCACGGGCAAGCGCTCCGACAGGTCGACGTGCCATGGGGCAAATGAAATATTGAAAGTTGCGCAACGACGCAGGCCAGTCTGCTTGTAAGCCCGGCCAGGAAATTGCCAGACTGACGGCTGTTTAGCCGCCGCTAACATAAACATTGGAGCTGTACGCATGAAGACATTTGGCAAAACCCTCCTCGCCTTGTCCCTGATGGGCGCAGTGGCTGCAGCTGCACACGCCGATGACAAGGTGCTGCACGTCTACAACTGGTCCGATTACATCGCGCCGAACACCATTGCCGATTTCGAAAAGGAGTCGGGCATCAAGGTGGTGTACGACGTCTTTGACAGCAACGAGACGCTGGAAGCCAAATTGCTGGCTGGCAAGTCGGGCTATGACATCGTCGTACCTTCGAACAACTTCCTGGCCAAACAGATCAAGGCCGGTGTCTATCAGGAGCTGGATAAGTCCAGGCTGCCGGACTACAAGAACCTGGACCCTGCGCTGTTGAAAGCCGTGTCGATCAGCGACCCGGACAACAAACATGCCTTCCCGTACATGTGGGGCTCGATTGGTATCGGTTACAACGCGGAGAAAGTGAAGGCCGCATTGGGCGCCGATGCCCCGGTCAATTCCTGGGATCTGCTGTTCAAGCCTGAAAACGCGGCCAAGCTGAAAGGTTGTGGCATCAGCTTCCTCGACTCGCCAACCGAAATGCTGCCAGTGGCGCTGCATTACCTGGGCCTGCCGACCGACAGCCAGAAGAAAGAAGACATCCAGAAAGCCGAAGACTTGTTCAAGAAGATTCGTCCTTCTGTCACCTACTTCCACTCTTCCAAGTACATTTCGGACCTGGCCAACGGCAACATATGCGTAGCGGTCGGTTATTCGGGTGACGTGTATCAGGCCAAGGCCCGTGCTGAAGAAGCGGGTGGCAAGGTCAAGGTCAGCTACAACATTCCGAAAGAAGGCGCTGGCAGCTTCTATGACATGGTTGCCATTCCTAAAGACGCCGATAACGTCGAAGGCGCCTACAAGTTCATGAACTTCATCCTGCAACCTAAAGTCATGGCCGAAATCACCAACTCCGTTCACTTCCCGAACGGTAACAAGGCTGCCACCGAGTTCGTCGACAAGGACATTACCTCTGACCCGGGCGTATACCCGCCAGCCGACGTTCTGGCAAAGCTGTACGCGATCGCCGATTTGCCTGCAGCGACCCAGCGTGAAATGACTCGCGCCTGGACCAACATCAAATCGGGCAAGTAAAAGCCTGCATGACTGTGGGAGAGCTTGCTCGCCAATGCTGACCGTCAGGCAATAGAGCAACGTCTGATACGCCGGTCTCTTGGCGAGCACGCTCACTCCCACCGTAAATCCGCCTCTTTGCGATGATCGGAGGCGGCATTAAGTTTTCTTTGCGGGCAGCGTTCATCGAAGGTAAGTTGCGCGCCGGATTCGTCACAGTCTGTCGTTACTGTCGTCGGCCAGGGCAACAGGCCCACCAACTAAAAGGACTGCAAACGTGTCTACTTCTTTTTTTTCCAAAGGCTTGCTGTTGGGAGCCGGGCTGACGCTCGCCGTCGGTGCCTTTGCGGACTCCACTGTTCGCATTTATAACTGGTCCGATTACATCGGCACCACGACCCTGGCGGATTTTGAGTCCACCACCGGGATCAAGACCCAATACGATGTGTTCGACTCCAACGAAACCCTGGAAGGCAAACTGCTGGCCGGCCGCACTGGATATGACGTGGTTGTGCCGTCCAATCACTTCCTTGGCAAACAGATCAAGGCCGGTGCCTTCCAGAAACTCGACAAGTCGCAACTTCCCAACTATTCGAACCTTGATCCTGCACTGATGAAACGCCTGGATAAAAACGACCCGGGTAATCTGTACGCCGTGCCTTACCTTTGGGGCACCAACGGCATTGGCTACAACGTCGACAAGATCAAGCAAGTGCTGGGCGTGGACACCATCGACTCCTGGGCTGTGCTGTTTGAACCGGAGAACATCAAGAAGCTGCAAAAGTGCGGTGTCGCTTTCCTCGATTCAGCTGACGAGATGATGCCCGCCGTCCTGAATTACATGGGTCTGAACCCCAACAGCATCGAAGAGAAAGACTACAAAAAGGCCGAGGAAAAGCTGCTGAAAGTCCGTCCTTACGTGACCTATTTCAACTCCTCCAAATACATCACCGATCTGGCCAACGGCGACATCTGCATCGCCGCCGGATTCTCTGGCGATGTGTTCCAGGCCAAGGCGCGCGCCGAAGAAGCCGGCAAGGGCGTGAACATCGCCTACTCGATCCCTAAGGAAGGCGGCAACCTCTGGTTCGACATGCTGGCCATCCCGGCTGATGCGCCAAACCCCAAGGCCGCTCACGCGTTCATTAATTACCTGCTTAAACCTGACGTGATTGCCAAGGTCAGTGACCAGGTGGGTTACGCCAATCCGAACCCTGCATCGGGCGAACTGATGGATCAGGAAATTCGCAACGATGAGGCCGTCTACCCCTCCCAAGAGGTGCTGAAGCGGCTGTACGTTAATTCCGAATTGCCGCCCAAGATTCAACGTGTGATAACGCGCAGCTGGACCAAGATCAAATCCGGTAAATAAAGACCTGGCGCCCGACCCCATTGGTGGGGCGCAAAAACAGTTGGGAGTTTCACCCATGGCAGTTGCCTCCGGCGCCTACAAAAAAGCCCTTGAGGGTGGTCAGCAACCTAAACAGGTGCTGGTCAAAATCGATCGAGTCACGAAAAAGTTCGATGAGACGGTTGCTGTGGACGATGTGTCTCTGCAGATCAACAAGGGCGAGATTTTCGCCTTGCTGGGTGGTTCCGGCTCAGGCAAGTCCACGCTTCTGCGCATGCTTGCCGGTTTTGAGCGCCCCACCGAGGGCCGCATTTTTCTCGACGGCGTCGATATCACGGATATGCCGCCGTACGAACGCCCGATCAACATGATGTTCCAGTCCTACGCGTTGTTCCCGCACATGACCGTGGCGCAGAACATCGCTTTCGGCCTGCAGCAGGACAAACTGCCCAGGGCCGAGATCGATGCCCGTGTGGCCGAAATGCTCAAGCTGGTGCATATGACCCAATACGCCAAGCGCAAGCCCCATCAGTTGTCGGGTGGTCAGCGTCAGCGTGTCGCGCTGGCGCGTTCGCTGGCCAAGAAGCCGAAACTGTTGTTGCTTGACGAGCCAATGGGCGCTCTGGACAAGAAGCTGCGTTCGCAGATGCAACTGGAACTGGTCGAGATCATCGAGCGTGTGGGCGTGACCTGCGTGATGGTGACTCACGATCAGGAAGAGGCCATGACCATGGCCCAGCGCATCGCCATCATGCACCTGGGCTGGATCGCCCAGATCGGCAGCCCGATCGATATTTACGAAACGCCTACCAGTCGCCTCGTCTGCGAGTTCATTGGCAACGTCAACCTGTTCGACGGCGAAGTCATCGAGGACATGGAGGGCCATGCGTTGATTCGCAGCCCTGAACTCGAGCGCAATATCTACGTCGGGCACGGGGTGACGACTTCGGTCGAGGACAAGGCCATCACCTACGCGCTACGCCCGGAAAAGCTGCTGATCACCACCCAGCAGCCGGCTTTCGAACATAACTGGTCGCGCGGCAAGGTACATGACATCGCGTATCTGGGTGGCCATTCGGTGTTCTACGTAAAGTTGCCGTCCGGCAAGCTGGTGCAATCGTTCGTGGCCAACGCCGAGCGTCAGGGCATGCGGCCAACCTGGGACGATGAAGTCTTCGTCTGGTGGGAAGACGACAGCGGCGTGGTACTGCGCTCATGAAGATTCGAAAAATAAAACGCGCCCTCTATCGAATAACGCCCAACGGCCGTCAGGCGGTCATCGGGGTTCCATTCCTGTGGCTGTTCCTGTTCTTCGCATTGCCGTTTCTGATCGTGATCAAGATCAGCTTCGCTGAAGCGGACGTTGCGATTCCGCCATACACCGAGGTCTTTGCCTACGCCGAGCAGAAGCTCGACATCGTGCTCAACTTCGCCAACTACGCACTGCTGACCGGCGACGGCATGTATATTTCGGCCTACCTGGGTTCGCTGAAAATGGCCTTCATCAGCACCTTGCTGTGCCTGTTGATCGGCTACCCCATGGCCTACGGCATCTCCATCGCTCGCAAGGAAATGCAGACGGTGTTGCTGCTGCTGATCATGATGCCGACCTGGACCGCGATCCTGATCCGCGTCTACGCCTGGATGGGCATTCTCAGCAATAACGGCCTGCTCAATGCGTTTCTGCTGTGGCTGGGTGTGATCAGCGAGCCGTTGCAGATACTCAACACCAACCTCGCGGTCTACATCGGCGTGGTTTATTCGTACCTGCCCTTCATGATCCTGCCGCTGTACGCCAATCTGGTGAAACATGATCAGAGCTTGCTGGAAGCTGCGTCGGACCTGGGTTCGAGCACCTTCAACAGCTTCTGGAAAATCACCGTACCGCTGTCCAAGAACGGCATCATCGCCGGCTGCATGCTGGTGTTCATTCCGGTGGTGGGTGAGTTCGTCATTCCGGAATTGCTGGGCGGCACCGAGACACTGATGATCGGTAGGGTCCTCTGGCAGGAATTCTTCAACAACCGCGACTGGCCGGTAGCGTCTGCGCTGGCAGTGGTGATGCTGCTGATCCTCATCGTGCCCATCATTCTGTTCAACCGCAGCCAGGCCAAAGAGCTGGAGGGCAAGGCATGAGAGGCTTCCGATTCTCGAACCTGATGTTGGTGCTGGGCCTGTTATTCATCTACGCGCCGATGGTCATTCTGGTGATCTACTCGTTCAATGCCTCCAAACTGGTGACGGTCTGGGGTGGCTGGTCGGTGAAGTGGTACGTCGGCCTGCTCGACAACACTCAGCTGATGAGCGCAGTGATGCGTTCGCTGGAAATCGCCCTGTACACCTCGGTGGCAGCAGTCGCGCTGGGCACCATGGCGGCGTTCGTGCTGACCCGCATTACACGCTTCAAGGGCCGCACGTTTTTCGGTGGCCTGGTCACGGCGCCATTGGTCATGCCCGAGGTCATCACCGGTCTTTCGCTATTGCTGCTGTTCGTGGCCATGGCGCAATCGATCGGCTGGCCGCAGGAGCGGGGTGTCGTCACCATCTGGATTGCCCACACGACATTCTGTACGGCTTACGTGGCGGTGGTTGTCTCGGCGCGGCTGCGCGAGCTTGACCTGTCCATCGAGGAAGCCGCCATGGACCTTGGCGCGCGTCCGTGGAAGGTGTTCTTTCTGATCACCATCCCGATGATCGCGCCATCACTGGCAGCGGGCGGCATGATGTCCTTCGCCCTGTCGCTGGACGATCTGGTGCTGGCAAGCTTTGTGTCCGGTCCTGGCTCGACAACCTTGCCGATGGAAGTGTTCTCGGCCGTGCGTCTGGGCGTGAAACCTGAAATCAACGCCATTGCCAGTCTGATTCTGCTGGCAGTGTCGATAGCGACGTTCCTGGTCTGGTTCTTCAGCCGCCGCGCTGAAAACAACCGCCGAAAGGCCATTCAACAAGCCATCGAAGAGGCGGCGGCAGACGGCTGGAAGCAACCGGATCCGCGACGTGCCAAGGTGGTTGATCCGGTTTGATCGATGGGTTGCGTGCGGCAAGCAGCGTGATCGTCCCACGCGGGCATGGGACGATCCGCAGAGCCGCAGGCGCTCGGGTTTCGTTCCGCCGCAGTGGGCGCGGCTCATCAACTGAACGTGCCGGCTGCAAGTCCTTCTGCATACCGAGGCCCAGGCCGGGCACAAAGCGGACAGTGGTTTCTCATCGTCATCCTTGACGTGGAGTAACGGTCAAACGACCAGACCTGCTATTTCAGTTCGCTCTCGTGCCGACTGAAGTTCGGAAAAGGATGCGACGAAACGCATCCTGATCTAGCTTGGCATTATCGATCTGGCATGTTGCGCAGTAGCTGAGTCAACACTGGCGCCATTTTTGTTTGCGTACCCTGCCATTTGGCCATCGACATCCCACCTTTCCCTCGCAGGTGGTAATGCGCCGCGCCCACTCGGTGCTGGTTCTTATCCCAAATTTCCAGGTCGGCGCTGGAAAGATAGGGTACGAAATCCCAGGACCGATAGGCCACATACGTCATGCGATAGTCGCAACTGGCGGGCACTTGCGGGTACAGCTGCGAACTGATTCCGCGCTCTTGCAGACCGCGTTGCACGACTGCGACGAAGTCAGTTACCTGTACTTTAGGATTTTGCTCAATGCAGATTTCCGCAGGCCGAACCTCCAATGGTTCTACTTGAATGGATGTACATCCACCAAGGGTTATCCCAGCCAATACCAAACCGTATGCTGCCGCTTTCATGCCTGTCGTTACCTATTGAATAGCCCCCGATAAATCTAGCGAGGCCTGACTTTGCCAATGAGATATTGCGGGGGGGCATAATGCCACTTTTAAGCGCGGGAAGTAGGGGGTCTGTAGATTACTGATAGCTCCCCACGTTCCGCGTGGGTATGCATGCGCTGACGCTATGCTTCATTAGGGACAGACGCGGAGCCTGAGGATTAGCAGCGCCTTTAGTCGAGTCGGTGTTTACTGCCCCGGCACCACCCGCAACACCTCTTTGCTGTTCCCCGCCACATCCCCCTCACTGAACCGTTCCGGCATGTACTGGCCGTTTATGTAGGCCTTGGCCTGATCGGCGTAGTGTTTGTCGAACAGCACGCCGCTTTGCCCAACCGGATTGATGCCCAGCGCGTGGGCGGGGTCGGCGAAGTCGATCAGGCGCCTTGTCGAAGGCCCGTAAGTCACCGGCCACGGCGCGGCGGTGATGCTCGCCGAGAGATTGTTCGGGACTTCATGAGTGCCCGGCGCTGCGAATACGCCTACGTTGAACAGCATACCCAGCGGCGGCTGGCGACCCAGTGGATGCTCGTGGGTCAGCGTGTGCGCTTTGCCCCATGTCCACTCGTCCGGGTTCACCCCGTACAGCGATTTGAGATGCGAGACCGCCGCATGCCAAGCCACTTTCACGGTGTTGTCACGGTTTTCGGGGGCGGGGGAGTTGCGGTTGTTCCACCACGGCGAGCTCGCGTCCGCGGCCAGTCTTGGCAGTGCCATGTCGATGATCCGCGTCGACAGCAGCGTCGCGAACATCTCGTCACCCAATTCGTCGTGGAAGGTCTGATCACTCAGGTTGTAGAGGAACTGGTTGAACAGCGTTGCGCCTACTGAATCCACCGGATAGTCACCTGTCCAGGCCGCCAGACGCTCGACCAGTTTGTGCTCTTCGGGGTCGCTGATGACGCGCCGCAGCACCGGAATCAGCGGCGTGAGAATCTGCGTCGCATAGTCGGTCCGAGTACCGAGTTGCAGCGCCTTGCTGTTTTCCACGTTCCATTTCACGCTGTCGTCACTCAACTGCCTGTCCAGCTGGCGACCCCGTTCAGCGAGGTTGTAGTAGCCGGGAATCTCCATACCGGTGGGCGACACGGGCTGGAAGTTGGCTGACACGATATAGCCACGGGCAGGATTTTCTTCCTGAGGATTGGCACTGAAGGGGTAGAAACCGTTCTTATCCGCCTGCTCGGTGCTACCGTCGAGGATGAACGCCGGGTTCACGCCGGCCGGCCGTTGGGGCAACTGCGCCGCCGCCCACCAGCCGATGTCGCCTTTGGCGTTGGCGTAGACCACGTTCAGGCCTGGCGATTGGATCTTCTGGGCGGCGCTGCGCATCTTGTCCAGCGTGTCTGCCCGGTTGGCCTCGTAGAAGCCTTGCAGAATCGGGTTCTCCGACTCCAGGAACGACCACCACATGGCGATAGGCGCAGTACCGCTGTTTTTCTCCAGCGCGTCGTTGATGATCGGACCGTGTGGCGATTGGCGTAGCACGAAGGAGATTGGCGATTGGCCTTTGACCTTGATCTGCTCAGGGCGTGAAGTCATGTCGGCCCAGGCCCCGTGATACCAGACCTGATTGGGGTTATCAGGGTTAACCTTCTCGGCAATCAGATCGACGTCGTCGTTCTGGAACATCGTCAGGCTCCAGCCGAAATCCAGGTTATGCCCAAGCAAGGCGAACGGATCAAGCGCCTGGAAATGCCCATACAGTTCCAAGCCCGGCGCTGACAGCTGCGCTTCATACCAGACTGCAGGCACCGAAAACCGGATGTGCGGGTCTCCCGCCAACAATGGCTTGCCACTTTGTGTCCGACTGCCCGACACCGCCCAGGCATTGCTGCCCTCCAATTGCGGCAGCCCTGCGTCTTCCAGCGCCTGCTGACTGAGTAGCGCCAGATCGCCCAATCCTTTCCAGTCCTTGTCGCTCAGGGCGGGTATTGGATGCAATGCGCCTTGGGGCTGCCAGTCAAGATCGAAGACTTTCAGGTAGTCCGGGCCGAGTTGATCGCGGACATAGGTCAGCAGCGGTTCGGTACGAAATGCGGCGGCGAAGCTGTAGGCCAGATAACCCGCGATGCTCAGGGTGTCTTCGGCCGTGAATGGCCGCTTATCGATGTCCATTACGTCGAACTCAATGGGCCTGGGGTGAGTCGCCTGATACTGATTCACGCCGTCCAGATACGCTTGCAGGGCCTGCCAGACGGGCGTGTTCTTGTCCTGACGGGCGACATACTCATCAGCGTGCTGGCGAATGCGCAGGCTGCGAAACAGCTTGTCGGTGGAAACCAGTTTCGGTCCGAGCACCTCGGCCAGCTCGCCGCGCGCAAGGCGGCGCAGCATCTCCATCTGAAACAGACGATCCTGGGCATGGACATAACCCAGCGTGCGATACAGGTCGTCCTGATTCTCGGCCTTGATGTGCGGCACACCACGTTCGTCATAGCGCACGCTGACCGGCGCATGGAGGTGCGTCAGCGAGACCTCTCCATCGCGCACCGGCTGCTTGCTGTTGAGATACCAGGCTGCGCCGCCTGCAATCAGGATGAGCGCAAGGGCGATGACGAAAAGGCTGCGTTTCATCCAGCGGCTCGAAAGATCAGTTAGAAGCCCGAAAGGCTACAGATTTGTCGCGTGGCTGTGTAGCCGCAAGGGCTCCTACAGGTTCAGCGGCGAGCCGGATTGGGATTGAGTTAAGCTCCTGCCCACTCAACCAGAGTCTTACACCATGCGAATTCAATCCTGCGCCCTGGCCCTGTTGCTGGCACTAATCTGCTCCCACGTCCAGGCTTTCACTGGCCCGAAACCTGGAGACATCGTCGAAGTCAGCCTTGAACAGGTGCATCCGACTCAGACGGTCATCGGTTTTGATCAGGTGTATTACAAGCTCGAAAGCTTCGCCAAGGATCGACAAAAGCTGTTCGACGAGATTTGTGAGAGCAACGGCCAGAAGAAGGCCCGGGCGATCAGCAGCGGCGCCGATCCGTTGAAGCCTGAAACCTTCGCCTGCAAGGACCAGCCCGGCGCGCAATTGCAGGAGATGAAAAGCGTGGTGGTCGGCCCCGATGGCCAGTTCTACCTCACCGACGGCCATCACACCTTCAGTACGCTCTGGGAGCAACCCGGTGCCGGGCCGCAGATGAAAATGAACGTGCGCGTTACCGACAACTTCAGCGACAGCCCCGACATGGCGACGTTCTGGAACAGGATGCAGCAGGCGCACAAGGTTTGGCTCAAGGACGGCAACGGGCAGTCGATTTCTCCCGATCAGTTGCCTGCGCATGTAGGGCTGCAATCCATGCATAACGACATCCTGCGCAGCCTGGTGTATTTCGTCCGTGGCGCGGCCTACGACAAACCGAAATCGGGCGACGTCTCGCCGGAGTTTCTAGAGTTTTACTGGGCCGACTGGCTGCGCGGCCAGCTTGACCTGGCCGACTTCAATCTGAGTGAACGAAGCGGCTACCATCGGGCGTTGCAAGCCGCGAGCGATCTGATGGTCAAACCACCGCTGAGCAAACCGGTAGGAGGTGGCATGACGGCGAAACAGCTGGGCGGCTTGAAATCGGTCAAACGCAAGGTGCTGACCACGACAGTGGATGAAAAGCTGCCGTTGGTGATTGAGTACAAGAGTACGCATTGATCTTGAAAGCTGCCTCCACGCAAAGATCATCCTGCCCTGAACCGCACCTGTGAGAGTGAGTTCATTGGCGATTGGCCTCTCAAATTCGATGCATTTTGGTCCGATGTAGGGGCCTCTCGTGAACGGATTCGCTCCTGCGCAGGTGACCCGGCTTCTGCACGAACGGGTTCAATCGCTGCCTGCCCAAGGGCAATAACACCCCACCGCCATCGTGTGGGTGGCATCGACCGACCGATCTGCCTCCAATGCCTGAAGAATCGGTTCGATAAAACTGTTCTGCGAATTGCACACCAGCCCTTCGCTGTAAGGCCCGAAATACGCGAGATTGCCTTGTCGATCCCAGATCGCCACTGCCGGACTTGAGGTTATCTGCAGGTCCCCTGGCAGGCTGTCCAAAGGCTTGATGGCGCTCAGGGTGACGGGCAGTCGGCCATGGCTGCCCGGTTTTTGCACCGCATAAAAATCCACGTCGCCTGTCACCGAAAACCGTTCCACCAAATCGCTCAGGTGCTCCTGATTGCCGACGTTGCACGGGCAGGCCGGGTCCCAGAAGTGCACCACGCGAATGCGGCCCGGTCCTGCAAGCGCTGGCGGCAGGCGCAGGGTGTCGCCTGCAAACAACGCCGCGCGGTCACTGAACGCTCGGACGTATCGACCCTCAAACCATCTGTAGCCCAGCCACAATGCTGCCGCACACGCCGTGGCGATCAGCGCGAGCAATACCGTGCGACGTCGAGCGAGTGAGTGAGCGTTCATGGGCGGCTTCGAGTTGGGTGACGTAGCTTGCCACGCCTGAGAGTACGGAAGAAACTCGATGCGTCACTTGTGAATTTCTGTTTGCCTGATGTGGGATGCCGATGTCCAACACCTTCGACCCCGATAGCCTGCGCGCCAGCCTGCAGCCGCTCAGTGCGCAATTGGCGCTCACTGACGAGGCGCTGGCGTACCAGCGCTTCTACAGCCTGGGAGAGCTGGGGCATGAAGGGCGGGTCATCAGCCGGCTGGGTCGTTTCGAAATTGGCGGCTACGAGATCGTCGCCCAACTGTGGGCCCCGGAGCATCCTGTAGCCACATTGGTGCTGATGCATGGTTTCTACGACCACATGGGGCTTTATCGTCATGTCATCGAGTGGGCGCTGGAACTGGGGTTCGCCGTGATTGCCTGCGACTTGCCGGGTCATGGTCTGTCCAGCGGTACTCGAGCAAGCATTACCGATTTTGCCGAATATCAGGCGGTCCTCGACCGGCTGTTTGAAGAAGCCGACATTCTCCAGTTGCCCAAGCCCTGGCACCTGTGCGGACAGAGCACAGGCGGAGCGATCATCATCGATCATTTGCTTAATCACGGTGACGAAAGTCCGGCGCAAGGACAATCGATTCTACTGGCGCCTCTGGTTCGTCCTCGCGGCTGGACCTGGTCGAAAGTCAGCTATTACCTGTTGCGCGCTTTCGTCAAAGGCATCGATCGGCGCTTCAGCGAAAACTCCAACGCGCCTGCCTTTCTGCCGTTTCTGATGGCCGATCCGTTACAGCCACGGCGCTTGCCAACGGTCTGGGTGGGAGCGCTCGCGAAGTGGATCGAACGCATCGAAAGCGCTCCGCGGAGTGGACGCAGCCCATTGATCGTGCAAGGCGAGTCAGACATGACCGTGGCCTGGCGCCACAATCTGGCAGTGCTCAACGACAAGTTCGATCATCCGCAGATCTTCATGCTCCACGAAGCGCGGCATCATCTGGCCAATGAGCTGCCCGAGCTGAGGGCACAGTTCTTCAGATTTTTGACGCAGCGGATGGGGTGCAACTGACGCCGTACGACAGTGGCCCGCTGGGGGGCTTCAAGTCAGCCACTTGTCTTGGGTGTGATAAGAGCAGACGACAGCGGGTCGTGACGCTCGGTCATCGCAGATTCTGTCCCACCGCAAGGCCAGCGCGAATCGACGCCAGCGCTGCCTGATAGTAGGCCTTGCCTTCGCTGGATTCGACGAAGGTTGAAAACTCTTCAAGCTCTGCGTCGGACAGGTCGCGATAGACGTACAGCAGCGTGTTGTTCATGTCGTTGGCAATCTGCGCCATCAGACGCTGGCGCTGGCCGTCGAGCATCCCTTGTGCCGCCCCGCCGCCCATCAAGCCCGGAATCATCGAACTCAGGCTGTCGGCAGCCACTCCGGCAATGGCCAGACTCACCTCGGCACCGGCTTCCTTGGCGGGCAGGGCGCTGGATAGATGGCCGATGATCAGCATGCGGTTGTCGCTGGCCTGCATCTTCGGCAAGCCCTGCGCATTTTTCGCCAGTTGATCGGGCCGGGTCGCGGTCAGTTCGGCGTTGACGATCTTGCGGCCCAGAGGGGACTGGAAGAATTGCAGGGCAGGGTTCGGATCCTGCAACGTCTGCCGCAGTTTCTGCTCGGCGCGTTGATCCATCGCCTGAGGCGCGAAACGTTGATTGCTGTTGTTGATCAGGGCTTCAAAGACGGCGGGCGGCAGGCTGTTTTTGTAGTGCTGTTGCGCGGCATTGAGAGCGTCGTTGAAATGCGCGCGTTGTTCTGGCCAACCGGCGACCTTGTACAACTGATCGTGGCCGTCTGCCCGGGCGGGCAAGGTGCAGAACATCAACATCAGGAAAAACAGACGGCGCATAGTGACTCCTGTCGGCAGACCGCTATTCTCGGCGGGGCGGCGGGGATTTGTCGAGTTAACAAGTTGCCAGACCTCAAGAAAATCCTTGGGTTCGACGATGTTGCGTGTAAACGGCTAGCGGATTTTCGCCGCGCGAAAATATTCTTTCTCCGGCAGACCGCGGGCTCTGTTGGATTGATCGGCGTGTGGATACTATGCGCGCCATGCACATATCCCCTGATGACTCACTGCTGACAAGAATCGTCGACGAGCTGGCCGAGCGTGGCTGGTCGCAGCAGGACATCTTTTTGCCCGAAGCGCTGACCCGTGAACTGGCCCTTGAGTGCTGCAAACGCGCGGCCGAAGGAGAGCTGGCCCCGGCGGCCGTAGGGCGCGGTCCTGCCCAAGAGGTACGCGAGGGGATTCGTGGTGATCACATTCAGTGGCTTGAGCCGGGTCAGGCCGAGCCATGCGACCGCTATCTGGGTTTGATGGACCGCTTGCGTCAGGCACTTAATCGCGGCTTGTTTCTGGGGCTGGAAGACTTCGAAAGCCACTTCGCACTGTATCCGCCAGGGGCTTTGTATCGCAGGCATGTCGACCGCTTTCGTGACGACGACAGGCGCATGGTTTCGGCGGTGATCTATCTCAACGATGCCTGCTGGCAGCCCGACGACGGCGGGCAGTTGCGCATGTTCTTCAAGGATGGCGTGGAACACGATGTGCAGCCCATCGGCGGGTGCCTGGTAGTGTTTTTATCCGGTGAGATGCCCCACGAAGTGCTGCCTGCCAGGCGGGATCGTCTGTCGCTGACCGGCTGGTTCAGGCGGCGGGGAAATGAGCCGTTTGAGTTTTGAGCATCCCGTAATCCCTCTATGTGAACGAATTCATTCTGGGCGGCATTCCGACTCTGTGCCTGATGACCAATCGCGATGAATTCGCTCCTACACAGCGGGGCTTGCTCAGGCAGTGGTAGCCGGGGATGAGCAGGCACAAAAAAGGAGACCCGAAGGTCTCCCGTTTCAACACTCTCAAGCAACGCCTTAAAACAGGACGCGGCTGCGGATGGTACCGTTGATGTGTTGCAGCTTCTCTTGCGCCAGGTCCGAATATTCGGCGTCGACGTCAATGACCACGTAACCGACTTTTTCGTTGGTCTGCAGGAACTGACCGGAGATGTTGATGCCGTTTTCCGCGAACACCTTGTTGATTTCGCTGAGCACGCCCGGAATGTTTTCGTGGATGTGCAGCAGGCGGTGCTTGCCGGGGTGAGCCGGCAGGGCCACTTCAGGGAAGTTCACCGAGGACACCGACGTACCGTTGTCGCTGTACTTGACCAGCTTCTCTGCCACTTCCAGACCGATATTGGCTTGGGCTTCAGCCGTCGAACCGCCGATGTGCGGCGTCAGGATCACGTTGTCCAGGCCACGCAGCGGGCTTTCGAAGACGTCGTCGTTGGAGCGTGGCTCCACCGGGAAGACGTCGATGGCGGCGCCGATCAGGTGCTGATCCTTGATCGCACGGGCCAAAGCGTCCAGCTCGACCACGGTGCCGCGTGCGGCGTTGATCAGGATCGCGCCTTTCTTCATCGAGCGGATTTCCTTCTCACCGATCATCCACTGGGTGGACGGCAGCTCAGGCACGTGCAGGGAAACGATGTCAGCCAGGCCCAGCAACTCGGTCAGGCTGGAAACCTGAGAGGCGTTGCCCAGTGGCAGCTTGGTCAGAGGGTCGTAGAAGAACACCTGCATGCCCAGGCTTTCGGCCAGGACCGACAGCTGCGTGCCGATCGAACCATAGCCGATGATGCCCAGCTTCTTGCCACGGATCTCGAACGAGTTGGCGGCGCTCTTGATCCAGCCGCCGCGATGGCAGGAAGCGTTTTTCTCGGGGATGCCGCGCAGCAGCAGGATTGCCTCGGCCAATACCAGTTCGGCAACCGAACGGGTATTGGAATACGGTGCGTTGAAGACGGCGATACCGCGTTCGCGGGCAGCATCCAGATCAACCTGATTGGTGCCGATGCAGAAGCAGCCGACTGCGACCAGTTTCCTTGCGCTGTCGAACATCTCTTCGGTCAGCTGGGTACGTGAGCGAATACCGATGAAGTGAGCGTCGGCAATCTTTTCCTTCAGTTCGGCTTCCGGCAGAGACTTGGTGTGGTACTCGATGCTGGTGTAACCGGCAGCCTTGAGGACGTCGACTGCGGACTGATGGACGCCTTCGAGAAGAAGGAACTTGATCTTGCTCTTGTCGAGGGAAGTCTTGCTCATCTGCGTAAACCTGTGTCCCGGAAAAAATGGCAGGGAATGGACAGCGCAAGCTGGCCTCACGGCGCAACGGCGCCTTCGCAGGTCGGCCTCAGGCACGTCTCTGCGGGGGCGGTATGCTAGCATATGTGCCCCGCTAAATACCCGCTCCTGCGACGTGAGCCGTTCTCAGGATGACCATGAATCGTTCGAGAGTTCCTTGATGACACAGCCTGCGTTGATAGATGAACTTAAGTCCCTCGTCGAGCCCGGCAAGGTGCTCACCGATGCCGATTCGCTCCAGGCCTATGGCAAGGATTGGACCCGGCAATACGCCCCCGCGCCGAGCGCCATTGTCTTCCCCAAAACCACTGAACAGGTGCAGGCCATCGTCCTCTGGGCCAACCGGCACAAGGTCGCCCTGGTGCCGTCGGGCGGTCGTACGGGGCTTTCGGGCGCCGCGGTGGCGATGAATGGCGAGGTGGTCGTTTCATTCGACTACATGAACCAGATTCTCGAACTCAACGTCACCGACCGTACGGTGCGGTGTCAGCCAGGGCTGGTCACCAAGCAGTTGCAGAACTTCGCGGAAGAAAACGGCCTTTATTACCCGGTGGATTTTGCATCGTCCGGCTCCAGCCAGATTGGCGGTAATATCGGCACCAATGCGGGCGGGATCAAGGTCATTCGCTATGGCATGACCCGCAACTGGGTCTCGGGCCTGAAAGTTGTCACCGGCAAGGGCGACATCCTTGAACTGAACAAAGATCTGGTCAAGAACGCCACCGGCTACGACCTGCGTCAGCTGTTCATCGGCGGTGAGGGCACGCTGGGTTTTGTCGTCGAAGCAACAATGCGCCTGGACCGCGCGCCGAAAAACCTGACGTGCATGGTGCTCGGCACGCCCGATTTCGATTCGATCATGCCGGTGCTGCACGCCTTTCACGGCAAGCTCGACCTGACGGCGTTCGAGTTTTTCTCCGACAAGGGTCTGGTGCGCGTCATGGCGCGCGGTGACGTGCCTGAGCCGTTCGCCACCCAAACGCCGTTCTATGCCTTGCTGGAGTTCGAAGCGAGCAACGAGGATATCGCCAATCAGGCGCTGGAGACTTTCGAGTATTGCGTAGAGCAGGGCTGGGTCATCGATGGCGTGATGAGTCAGAGCAAGCAGCAGTTGCAGAACCTGTGGAAGCTGCGTGAATACCTGTCTGAAACCATCTCCCACTGGACTCCGTACAAAAACGACATCTCGGTCACGGTATCGAAGGTCCCGGCCTTCCTTAACGAAATCGACGCTATCGTCAGTGAGCACTACCCTGACTTCGAAGTGGTCTGGTACGGCCATATCGGTGATGGCAACCTGCACCTGAACATTCTCAAACCGGAGGACTTGCCCAAGGAGGAGTTCTTCGCCAAGTGTGCGACAGTCAACAAGTGGGTGTTCGAGATCGTCGAGAAGTACAACGGCTCGATCTCTGCCGAGCATGGCGTCGGTCTGGTCAAGCGTGACTATCTCGAATACAGCCGCTCGGCAGTGGAAATCGAGTACATGAAAGCGGTAAAAGCAGTATTCGATCCGAACGGCATCATGAACCCCGGCAAGATCTTCGCGTTGTAACGCCGATCAGCCATAACCGCCAAGCCAGTCCGACGTTGTAATAGACGCTGTAATAAAAGGAACGCTCATGAGCTATCAGCACAAGTATGTCGACGGAACCAAAGTTCACTTCCCGCTGGGCAAGGTGGTCTGCATTGGCCGCAACTATGCCGAGCATGCCAAGGAGCTGGATAACCCGGTCCCGACCGAGCCACTGTTGTTCATCAAGCCGGGCAGTTGTGTGGTCGGCATCGAGGGCGGTTTCAGCATTCCTCAGGATCGTGGCTCGGTGCATTACGAGGCCGAAATCGTGGTGCTGATCGGTAAGTCGCTGAGCAAGAACCCGAGCCGTGAAGAAGTGCTGGACGCGATTTCAGGCTTTGCGCCAGGGCTGGATCTGACACTGCGTGAGGTGCAGTCCAAGCTCAAGGAAAAAGGTCTGCCGTGGGAAATCGCCAAATCGTTCGACGGCGCTGCAGTCATTGCCCCGTTCGTGTCGGCTGATGTTTACCCGGACCTGGCCGACATTTCCATCCGCCTGAGCGTCAATGATGAAGTGCGCCAGGACGGCAACAGCAGCCAGATGCTTAACCCTATCGTGCCGATGATTCAGCACATGGCCTCGCAATTCTCGCTGCAAGCCGGTGACGTGATCATGACCGGAACCCCGGCTGGCGTGGGGCCATTCACTGTCGGCGACCGGATTGTGCTCGAACTGCCGGGGCAGAGTAGTTTCGCCAGCGAGGTCCGCTGAGTCGGGTCACGCCAGGCCAAGGGGCTGCCTTTGAGACATCACAGGCGGCCCTTTTAATGTGCGTCGTACCTGCCCGGGGTGTCTGGATTGCCGTTTTTTTCACAAACAATCTGGATAATTCCGTGCCAAGCGCAGCGTAAGGCGCTGCGCAGTGGATTTATTGTCGGGATCGTCTAGATGGAAGCTACTGATCAATCGCTGAGCAATCCCAAGCGCCGAGGTTTTCATTGGTCCTGGCCGGTGATCGCTTTGGTGGCGACCCTTGCAGGTTTGTCCTTCGCCTGGCATTGGGATGATCGCGGGCTGCTTTGGCTGCGGGAACAAACGACCTCCATCGCTGAGCAGGCGATCAGTATCTGGTTGCCGGATTATCACGTTGTGATTGACGGCAAGCCATTGGCGGGGCTGGAGAAGGACGAAGCGTCAGACCTTTCCTATGATCCTTCGAGCAATACCCTCTACGCGGTGATGGGCAAAAACGCATTCCTGGCGCAGTTGAGCCTGACCGGCGAGGTCTTGCGCAAGATTCCACTGGTGGGCTGGAGCAACCCGGAAGGTCTGGCGGTGCTGGGCAATGGCTTGATCGCTATTGTTGATGAGCGCCAGCACCTGATGACCATGGTCACCGTGACCCCGGACACCAAAACCCTGAACATTGGCGACTTCCCCAAATACGACCTGGGCCCTTCGGCGGATCAGAACAAGGCGTTTGAGGGCGTGACGTGGGATGCGCATAACCAGCGCCTGCTGCTCGGCGAAGAGCGCCCGCCTGCGCTGTTCAGCTGGCACTCCGACGGCAGTGCCGTGTTGAAGGGAGACAAGCTGAAACTGGTGAATGACAACCTGATCATGCGCAACCTGTCCGCGCTGGATATCGACGAGAAGACCGGGCATCTGCTGGCGCTGTCCGCCGAGTCGCATTTGCTGCTGGAACTGGATGAAAAGGGTAACGAAGTCAGCTTCATGGCGTTGATGCAGGGCCTCAATGGCCTTGAGCACACCATTCCCCGTGCTGAAGGGGTGGCGATGGACGACAAGGGCACCATCTACATCGTCAGCGAGCCGAACCTGTTTTATTCATTCAAGAAGAAATGAGGGGCACGATGACTGCGCAACGCTTTGATTCTGGTCGTAGGCCTTAGGAGCCAATCGCTCACGCCCTCCGGGCAGAGCTTTGATCCTGCGAGCCCTTAAGCGTGGTTTCAGACCAGGGTGCTATTAAAGCGTCCCCCTCCGAGTTTGAGCTTGATCGATGCGTCGTCTATCCCCTTTTAAAACTGTTCCCTTGACCTTGCTGGTAGGGGTTCTGCTGGCTGCCTTATGGGGCGTCGCTCGTGAGTACCGGGTGGTTGAGCGGATGTGGTTCAACTGGCATGTCTTTTGGCAGTCCGTCGATGCACAGGCGTTGGGGCTTGAAGGCTACGAGGTGGCGATCGAGGCCAGGGTTATCGCGGGCCTTGAGGACAACGTGTCGGCGTTAAGCTATGACCCGGATCGTAAAACCCTGTTTACCGTCACCAACAAAGACGCTGAGCTGGTCGAGTTGAGCCTTGAAGGCCGGATCCTGCGGCGAATCCCGCTGACCGGCTTTGGCGATGCCGAAGCAGTGGAGTACATCAGCCCCGGTATCTATGTCGTCAGCGACGAACACAGTCAGCGGCTGATCAAGGTCCAGGTAGACGATAATACGCGGTCTCTCGATGCCGCTGACGCACAGCAGTTGACGCTGGGGATCGATGCCGGCGGCAATAATGGCTTTGAGGGGCTGGCCTACGACCATCGGGGTAATCGGCTGTTTATCGCCAAAGAGCGCAAACCGGTGCAGATCATCGAAGTGCGCGGCTTCCCCCATCTCGATCCAGCTGCACCGAACATTCTAGAAGTCACCTCCAGCAGCAAGCGTAATGCCGGCCTGTTCGTGCGCGATCTTTCAAGCCTGCAATTCGACGAGCGCAGCGGTCATCTTTTGGCATTGTCCGATGAGTCGCGGCAAATATTGGAGCTGGACACCGACGGCAGGCCGGTCGGCAATGTGTCGCTCAGCAAGGGCAGCATGGGCCTGAGCAAGAGCGTGCCACAGGCGCAAGGAATTGCCATGGGCGAGGGCGGGACGTTGTATCTGGTGAGCGAGCCGAATCTGTTTTATGTGTTCAGGAAGAAGTGAAGGTCATGCTTCGTCCAGTGTTCCTTCTGTAGGAGCGGATTCATTCGGGAGGCGCCATACAGGCGACAAAGATGCGCCGACTGTACGGGCCAATCGCGAATCAATTCGCTCCCGCAGAGGGGAAGCGTTTGAATCGACGGTTCGTGGTAAAACCCGATCAGCGCTTGAGGGTTTTCACGCCATCCTGAGTACCCAGCAACAGCAGATCCGCGGAACGCGCCGCAAACAGGCCATTGGTAACCACGCCGACAATGGCGTTGATCTGTGCTTCCAGCTCCACCGGATTGGTGATGTTCATGTTGTGCACGTCGAGGACGATGTTGCCGTTATCGGTCAACACACCTTCGCGGTACACCGGGTCACCGCCCAGCTTCACCAGTTCGCGCGCGACGTGGCTGCGAGCCATCGGGATGACTTCGACCGGCAGCGGGAATGCGCCGAGTACCGGGACCAGCTTGCTGCCGTCGGCGATGCAGATGAACGTTTTGGCCACCGCCGCTACGATTTTTTCGCGGGTCAGGGCTGCGCCGCCGCCCTTGATCAGGTTCAGGTGCTCATCACTTTCATCGGCGCCGTCGATGTAGAACTCAAGATCGCTGACAGTGTTGAGTTCATACACTGGAATGCCGTGGCCTTTGAGGCGTGCGGCGGTGGCTTCGGAACTGGCCACTGCGCCATCGAACGCGCCTTTGTGCCGTGCCAGCGCATCGATGAAGCAATTGGCAGTGGAGCCGGTGCCGACACCCACGATGCTTTTGTCGTCGAGTTTCGGAAGGATGAAGTCGACGGCGGCCTGGGCAACGGCCTGTTTGAGTTGATCCTGGGTCATGCGGGGCTCCACGGGGGCCAAAGGACACGAAAGGGCGGGCATTATAGCGGCATGCTGTGGTTAAAGCCTGAGTCTTGGTGTGGTCGTGCGTCGGGGCGCGGGGTAGACTTCCGAGCCTTGCCCCCTCGCCAGTGATGCTTTCCCGATGCTCGAACAGGACGTCAAGAAAATCCTCACCTCCCGCGTCTACGACATCGCCGTGGAAACCCCGCTGCAGGGTGCGCGTCAGCTGTCCGAACGGCTGGGCAATCAGGTACTGCTCAAGCGCGAAGACCTGCAGCCGGTGTTCTCCTTCAAGATTCGTGGCGCGTACAACAAGCTGGCGCAACTGAGCGCCCAAGAACTGGCCCG
>NZ_SOCT01000006.1 GCF_004364435.1 Pseudomonas sp. LP_7_YM
GTACGGAGATCGATTTATCAGGCCGACCTGGTAAAAGCACGGACTGCCTGACGGCAGGCCGTTACCGGCCCGCACACAAAAAATCTGACAGTCCCCGATACCAGTGCCAACACCAATAAGTATTCACACGGCGGCTATAACTAACGCCTTGTAAACGACCACCTCAAAACGGCGCCGGACACTCAAACCGCATCCGCTCACCCGTCACCGGATGGGTAAACGCCAACATACTCGCATGCAGGCACAACCGCGGATACGCGGCCAGCGCCTCAGGATGCGCATACAACCCATCCCCCAACAGCGGATGACCCATCGACAGCATATGAACCCGCAACTGATGTGAACGCCCGGTAATCGGCGTCAGCTCAACGCGGCAATGCGTGTCATAACGCTCCAGCACCTTCCAGAACGTCAACGCATGCTTACCCAATTCATGATCGACCACATGCCGTGGCTTGGTCGGTGGGTCATAACGCAGGGGTAGATCAATGCTGCCACTGTCCAGCGTGGGTTGGCCCCACGCCAGCGCGGTGTAAGCCTTTTCGGTTTCCCGATCGTGAAACTGCCGGGACAACTCACGGTGAGTATCCGCATCGCGCGCCAGCAAAATGATCCCGGAGGTTTCCCAGTCCAGACGGTGGACGATACGCGCCTCGGGATAGCCGTTTTCCTGCAGGCGAGTGATCAGACAGTCCTTGTTGTCATCGGCACGACCGGGCACCGAGAGCAGCAAGGTAGGCTTGTTCACCACCAGAACGGCATCGTCCTGATGAAGAATGTGTACGTTGGACAGCGGCATCGAACAGCCTCGTAGCGATAGCAATATCAGAACAGAAAACGACGTCTGACAAACGCCAACGGCGGCTCGCTCACCCGGCTTCTGTGAAGAGCCGGGCAACCGGGCCGCCGTGGCGACTGCCTTTTCGATCAACGATCAGGCAGGGTGATATTGAGTTCCAGAATCGAGCAGCTGCCGTCGTTTTCCAACGCGACATGCACGTCATCGTTGCCGATATTGACGTATTTGCGGATCACTTCGACCAGTTCCTTCTGCAAGGCTGGCAGGTAGTCCGGAGTGCTGCGTTGGCCGCGTTCGTGCGCCACGATGATCTGTAGACGCTCTTTCGCTACCGACGCGGTGCTGGGCTTTTTGTTGGCACGAAAGAAGTCAAAAATGCTCATCAGTTACCCCCGAACAGACGTTCCAAAAATCCCTTTTTCTTTACGTCCAGGAAGCGGTGCTCGCGGTCTTTGCCCAACAGGCGGTCGACGGCATCGCTGTACGCCTGGCCGGCGTCGCTCTGGTCGTCGAGAATGACCGGCACGCCTTGGTTGGAAGCCTTGAGCACGGCCTGGGATTCGGGAATCACACCCAGCAGGGTCACGGCAAGGATCTCCTTGACGTCTTCAACGCCCAGCATTTCGCCTTTGCTCACGCGCTCAGGGTTGTAGCGGGTTAGCAGCAAGTGTTCCTTGATCGGATCTTCGTTGCGCTCGGCGCGACGGGATTTGCTGGCCAATAGCCCCAGCATGCGGTCCGAGTCACGAACCGACGACACTTCGGGGTTGGTGACCACGATCGCTTCGTCGGCGAAGTACATCGCCAGGTGAGCGCCCGTTTCGATACCGGCCGGGGAGTCGCAGACGATGTACTCGAAGAATTCCTTGAGCTCCATCAGGACTTTTTCCACGCCTTCCTTGGTCAGCGCGTCCTTGTCGCGAGTCTGGCTGGCAGCTAGAACGTAAAGGCCTTCGATCTTCTTGTCTTTGATCAGCGCCTGTTGCAGGTTCGCTTCGCCGTTGACCACGTTGACGAAGTCATACACTACCCGGCGTTCGCAACCCATGATCAGGTCGAGGTTACGCAGGCCGACGTCGAAGTCGACGATGACTGTTCTGTGGCCGCGCAAAGCGAGGCCGGTACCGATAGCGGCGCTGGTGGTGGTCTTGCCCACACCACCCTTGCCGGATGTAACCACGAGAATCTTGGCCAAGGTGTATCACCCCTAAAAGTAGGACGGCTAGTCCCTGAATAGCCCCTCGGAACGCAGCATTGATCCGAGCAACGGTAAGGGACGAGCGCCTTGCGGACTCATGATCCTGAAAAACCCGTGAATTTCACGGTTTTCCTTTCCCTGTTGCATCGTTTTCGCGACGAATCTGAGTGGCTTTGAAAATGGCGCAGTATCCGTTAAAGACGGGTGATGTTCAACACGTCGCCGGACAGACTGATCTGTACCCCGGCACCCCACAATGGATCTCTGCGCAAGTCTTCGGAAACCTTGTATTGCCCGGCGATGGAGATCAGTTCGGCGACCATCTGCTGGCAGAAGATCCGCGCTTTGGTATCACCCTTGATCCCCGCCAGTGCCCGGCCCCGCATTGGGCCATACACATGGATGTTGCCATCTGCGAGAAGTTCCGCACCGGGGCTGACCGAGGAAATCACCACCAGGTCCGAGCCCTGGGCGTAGATCTGTTGCCCGCCGCGCACCGGGGCCGTGATGATCTTGGTCGGTTTGATCAAGGGCTCCGGGGGCTTCTCGACGACTTCAGGCTTTTTCCTGACTTCGCTTTCCGTCGGATCGAGCGGTCTTTCCCGTGCCCCCGAAGGTGGCAAAACGGGGAGGTCGATGGCGATGGCGGCGGCGATGTCTTCGATCCGGTTGGCGCGAATGGCCAAGGTACGCAGACCATGCTGGCGGCAGATGCGCATCATTGCTGGCAGATCAATCGCGCCTTCATTGTGCGGTAGCTTGTCCAGCGCCAGCACCAGCGGGGTGTTGCTGAAGAAGTTCGGGGCCTGGGCAACTTTGGCCGCCAGTTGACGATCCAGGGCTTGAAGGTTGTTGCGGGCCAGTTCCAGCACGGTGATGGCCAGCATGCTGCCCTTCAGCTGGAACACGGGTTCCTTGTCTTGCAATTCGATTTGGCTCATGTCGGCATACAGCGGCTTATCGCTAAAAGTGCCGAGACTTATAACGAGAACGCCCGTGCGTCGCAAGGGAGGCGCATCTGACAGAGCGTCACTGATCCTGCCGAACCGATGTAGAATGCCCGCCTTTGCCTTGACGGAAGCTTTAATGGAACGCCCGCGTTTTCGAGCCCAATTTCTTCATCCCCGCTTCTGGCCCCTGTGGCTGGGGCTGGGTTTGCTCTGGCTGGTGGTGCAGTTGCCGTTCCGGGTGCTGGTGGGGATGGGCCGGGCCCTTGGCAGGATCATGTACTACTTCGCCACCGATCGGCGGATCATCGCCGCGCGTAATCTGGAACTGTGCTTCGCGCAGTATTCGAAGGCCGAGCGCAAACGTCTGCTCAAGGAAAACTTCGCTTCAACCGGCGTCGCCTTTTTCGAGATGGCCATGAGTTGGTGGTGGAGCAAGCCGCGCTTGGCCAGGCTGGCTCACATCGAGGGCCTGCAGCATCTCAAGCAGGCGCAGCTCGACGGCCAGGGCGTAATTCTGATGGCGCTGCACTTCACTACGCTGGAGATCGGCGCGGCGTTGCTCGGGCAGCAGCACACCATTGATGGCATGTACCGCGAACACAAGAACCCCTTGTTCGATTACGTTCAACGCCGTGGTCGCGAGCGGCACAACCTGGACTCCATCGCCGTTGAGCGCGAAGACGTGCGCGGCATGATCAAGCAACTGCGCAAGGGCCGCGCCATCTGGTACGCCCCCGATCAGGATTACGGCGCCAAGCAGAGCCTCTTCGTGCCGCTGTTCGGCATTCAGGCCGCCACCGTGCCGGCTACCAGCAAGTTCGCCAAGCTCGGCCACGCCCTTGTGGTGCCCTTTACTCAGGAGCGTCTGGCTGACGGCAGTGGCTACCGGCTGGTGATTCATCCGCCACTGACCGATTTTCCCGGTGAAAGCGATGAAGCCGATTGCGTGCGCATCAATCAGTGGGTCGAACGTGCGGTGACCGCATGCCCGGAACAGTATTTGTGGGCGCACCGGCGTTTCAAAAGTAGACCGGCTGGCGAGCCCAAGCTATACCCCAAGCGTGGCTGAAACCAATAACCGAGCCTTTATGACGACAAGCACAGCCGAACAAGAACCCGTCATCCGTGCTTCACCCAGTGCGGCCGATATCGAGCCGGTCACCGGGCTGATCCTTTCCGGCGGCGGCGCGCGGGCTGCCTACCAGGTGGGCGTGCTGGCGGGCATCGCCGATCTGCTGCCGCCAGGTGCGAAGAATCCCTTTCCCGTGATCGTCGGCACTTCGGCCGGCGCCATCAACGCGGTGAAGCTTGCCAGTGGCGCCAGCCACTTTCGTACCGCCATCCATGAATTGACCCTTTTCTGGCAGAGTTTTCGCAGTCATCAGGTTCTGCGCAGCGACTGGACAGGGGTTATACGTCAGGCTTCGACATTCTTTGGGCGCAGCCTGCTGGGTGTTGGACGCAAGCAGGTGCCGGTGGCGTTGCTCGACAGTTCACCATTGCGGGACCTGCTGACCGAAAGGCTGAATCTTGCCGGTATCGACGAGGCCATCGAAGCCCGGCATTTGCGTGCAGTGGCAGTCACGGCTTTCGGTTATGAGTCGGGGCAGGCGGTGACCTTTTATCAAGGCAAAGGCACCATCGATTCGTGGCTGCGGCACCGGCGCATTGGCGTGCCGACTCGTTTGACCGTTGATCACCTGCTGGCCAGCTCCGCCATTCCGCTGCTGTTCGCGCCGGTGAAGCTCGGGCATGAGTATTTCGGTGACGGCGCGGTGCGTCAGTCGGCGCCCATCAGCCCGGCCTTGCATCTGGGGGCAAACCGAGTGTTGGTGGTCGGCGTCAGCGGCAACCCGCGTGGCCCAGGCGCCAACAAGCCGATGCAGCGCACGGTGAGCGGAGCGCAGCCGAGTCTGGCGCAGATCAGCGGCCACATGCTCAACAGCACCTTCATCGACAGCCTGGAAAGTGATATCGAGTTGATCGAGCGGCTCAATCTGTTGAGCCGCATGTTGCCTGAGCCACGGCAACCTTCACCTCAGGTCTCTGAACAACCCACTCCGGCGCAATCGCTTGCACCGGTTGAGGTGCTGGTGATTTCGCCCAGTCGTCCCCTGGACGAAATTGCTGCGCGCCATCGCCGTGAATTGCCCCCGGCGTTGCGCACTTTCCTGCGCGGTCCGGGCGCCACTAAGACCAGTGGGGCAGGGGTACTGAGCTATCTGCTGTTCGAATCGGGCTATTGCAGCGAACTGATCGAGCTGGGTCGGCGTGATGCAATGGCGCAGAAGGACCAGTTGATGAAGTTCTTGCGATTGGATTGAAGTCCCCGGCGTGAATCGGAACCACAGGAGCGCTTTGATTCCCTGACCATGCGGTCAACCTGTCATTGCGAAAGTCGCGCAGTGCCTGTTCGATCTCCTCACGGCTGTTCATGACGAAAGGGCCGTATTGCACGATAGGTTCACCCAACGGTTTGCCTGCGATCAACAGCAGCTTGGCACCGGTGGCCGTGCTCAGTTGCAGCGCTCCATGTTCCGACAAGCGCGCCAGACGGCTCTTGCTAAGTTTCTGCGTCTGTCCGGCAATGTCTACTTCACCTTCGTACACATAGAGCAGCACGCGATGGCCTTCCGGCACTTTGGGGCTGATCGACTTGCCAGCGGGTATGTGCAGGTCAAAATACTGCGGCTCGGTGTCCGGGCGCTGCACAGCACCGGTCTGTTGCAACTCACCATCGTCGAACAAGCCTGCGATCACGACGATGTCAACGCCATTTTGCGTGGTCACTCGCGGAATGCGTTCAGGCTGGATATCGTCATAACCGGCCTCGCCCATCTTCGATTTGCCTGGCAGATTGAGCCACAGCTGGAAGCCACGCATCACACCTTCTTCCTGTTCGGGCATTTCACTGTGAATGACGCCGCGCGCGGCCGTCATCCATTGCACGCCGCCGCCCTGCAGCAGGCCGACGTTGCCCATGTGATCCTCGTGACGCATCCGGCCTTCAAGCATATAGGTTACGGTTTCGAAGCCACGGTGCGGATGCGGCGGGAAACCGGCGATGTAGTCGTCAGGTTTATCCGAACCGAATTCATCGAGCATCAGAAAGGGGTCGAACAGTTCGACACCCTGGCCACCGAAGACGCGCGTCAGCTTGACGCCCGCGCCATCCGAAGTCGGTTGACCGGCCTGAATCGAAAGCACTGTGCGTAATTGAGTCATGAGGCTCACTCCGGAAGAGGGTGGGTATGGCGCCTATGGTATGCCTGTTGAGGCGATGAAAGGGTGAGGTTTTTGCGAGGGATTGATCAGGTTTGTAGATGGATTTTACGCGTTTGGATCGTCGGTTTCACGATCCGGTGTCGCCACGCGCAACTGCGCAGTAACAGCTGATACAGGCGTTACTCATAACTGTGGGAGTGAATTCCTTCGCCAGACCAGGTTACAGGCGGTACATGTTGTATCGCCCGAACTGCCGCGTTGCGACTGAAGTCACCCCCACAGGGGTTCTATCAACAGTCAGCCGGTTGCTGACAGATTATTACTCCGATATCTGCAACTTCCGCGCTTCGGTATAAACGTAACGAACCTTCTCGTATTCGAATGGTGAGTTCATCTGGCCGTAACGGAAGCTGGTGGTATAACGACGGTCGATCGCACGCAGCAGATACAGCTCAGGATGATCCTCGCTGACCTGCGAAACGTTCAGGAAGTTGATCTGCGATTCGGCGGTGAAGTCGAAGACCAGACCACCGGTGTCACGCAAGTTCGACGGTCCCAGGATCGGCAGCACCAGATACGGCCCGGCAGGCACCCCATAGAAACCCAAGGTCTGACCGAAGTCCTCGCTCTGTTTCGGCAGCCCCATCATGGTCGCCGGATCCCACAGCCCGGCGATGCCCAGCGTAGTGTTGATAAGCAAGCGCCCGGTGGTCTCCATGGAGCGCTTGCCCTTGAACTGCAGCAGGCTGTTCACCAGATTGGGCACGTCGCCCAGGTTGCTGAAGAAGTTGCTTACGCCGCTGCGCACGAAGCCTGGCGTGACGTACTTATAGCCGTTGACCACCGGCAGGAAAACCCACTCATCAAAGCGATAGTTGAAGTGGTAGACCCGACGGTTCCAGGACTCGAGGGGGTCGTAGACGTTGAGGGCGTTAAGCGACGCGCGCTCGAATTCCTGAGCGTCCAGACCGGGGTTGAATTTCAGCGACTTCAAAGGCTCGGTGAAGCCGTCGGGACTGTCCAGCCGCTGCACCGGGGCCGCCTTGGAAACAATCGGCTCATCGGCCGCGTGAACAGCGCCCGCGCAGAGCAGAACGGCAATAAGCAATAGACGTTTAGCCACGGAAAAACTCCAGCATGGCGTCGCTGTTGACGCGATAGTTCATGTTGCCGCAATGACCGCCATACGGATAAACGGTCAGACGGTCGCCAAAGGTCTTGCGCAGGAATCCAAGGTCACCCGGGCCCAGGATGACGTCGTCGGCGTTGTGCATCACCGAGATCTTTTTGCTGTTACTCAGGTAATCCTTTAGCGCATACAGACTGACCTGGTCGACCAGTTGCAGCAGGCTGCCGCCATCGGTGCGGGCGCGCCACATCGGGATCACTTGCTCGGTGACGTAACAGTCGAAGTCACACTGCAAAGCACGTTTCAGGAAAGGTGACAGGCTGGTGCCTTCGCTGATCGGCGTCTTGGGTGGCGTGATCAGGCCGCGACGGTTGATCAGGTCCGAGGTGAAGGCAATGTCAGCGGCCGAGAAGCGGAACGAAGTACCGATCAACATGGCCATCTGTTCGTTCGACAGGTGCTGTTTGGACTGCTGGAAGTCATACAGCAATGCATCGTTGAGGTCGATATAGCCTTTCTCGCGGAAGTAGCGGGTCAGCTTCTGCAGCACCAGCTCATAGAAAGTAGTGCTGTTGGTGACGCCTTTCACATCGGTCTGGACCATCTTGTCCAGATTGGTGATCGACGTATAGAGGTTCACGGGCGGGTTGATCAGCAGCACTTTCTTGAAGTTGAAACTGCGACGGGTTTCGTCAAGCTTGCTGACGAACGCGGCGTCCAAAGCACCAAGGCTGTAACCGGTGAGATAGTACTCGGTAACCTGCAGTTTGGTTTGCTGGGCGCGGACTGCCTGCATCACGTGATAGAGGTCTTCAGCGTCTTCGGTGGTGACCCCGGGGGTCGCGAAGCGAGAGGCTGCGCTCATGAAGTCATAGCTGGTGGGCGATGACAGCTGTACGACGTTATACCCGGCTCCGTAGTACAGGCGCTTGAGGTATTCGTTAAGTGTGCTGTTGTAAGGCGCGCCGGTTCCTGCGATGAGGAAGATCAGCGGTGCCGGATGGTCCTGCTTGGCCAGACGATAGTGCAGTTTTTTCACGGCCCAGAAGTTGTCCGGGAGAGTGAACTCGCGATCGGGGCGCAGGGTCAGGCTGTAGTCATCCTGATCAATGTCCGCGTCGTCCGGCACTTTTGACCGCAAATCAGGAGGCGTCGTGGCGATGGTCGCCTCAAACGGGTTGGTAAGAGGGAAGCCATAGCTGGACGGATCGATATCGACCGCCATCACGGACGCACTCAAGAACAAGCCGCCTGAAAAGGCGGCGAGGCGTAGAAAACGAAGCATGACTAAATCCCTTGGGAAAGAAGTGCTGTTGAGATACGCAGGCTATGACACAGAGCTGGTACGAAAGTGCCATAGTGGCATTTTGTTTCAGTGCCGCGCTACTCCGGTATAACTCCCGGCGACAATACACGTTCCGGTCCTGCAAGCGTGTCAGTTTGTGCTGCAAATGTGTTGTGGTTCTTGTCGGGGCTGAGTACGGATATGCTGAGCGTTGTCTTCCTGCTGCGGGGTGTTCCGTGTCGCGTCGTTTACCGCTGATTGTGTTTGTTGTCGTACTGGCTCTTTGGCTGGTCATTGTCTATGGCTTGCGTTACGGGCTCATGGAAGATGTGCAGTGGGTAGGCATCTGCGCCGATGACGCGCAGGCATGGCAATGCGTCGTGCGTTCCAACCTGGGGCTGTTGATTCACTTCGGGGTGTTTGGCTGGGGGGCGCTGTTGGCCTCAGTGGCCGGATTCTTTGTGCCAGGAGTGGTGGGGCGAGTGCTGGCGGGAACCGGACTGCTGCTGGGATTACTGGCGCTGGTGCTATACACAGCAAGCCTTGCGGTATTCGCGGTGGTGATTGCGGGGTTGCGGTGGGTGCGGGCTGGCTGAGCAGTGTCTGGCTTGGCTTTACGTTCCGAATCCCGCACAGCATAAAGGGGAGCCGAAGCTCCCCTTTAAATCGTTGCACGTGCTCTTTCTTATTATTTTAGGGAGGTCTGTTGTTGTTTTTGGCAACCATTCCCTTTCTGCGTTCTTCAGTGATCCCCATGCGGGATTCAAGAGCAAACGTATTTTTTTGAGCGCTAACACGCTTCGATCCCATGCCAGTGGCCAGGATCCAACCCGTTCCGGACGCTACCTGATGGTAGTTTTATTGTTCTCTGTCGGGCTGTGAGACCAAGGCCTCTTAAAGCACATCTACTCCAAAAAAATCTGTTGGCTGCGTCTCTGTGCCGTTGTTCTTGTTATGTCAGAGCCGATTCATCTTATTTTTATTGAGTTTTCACATTTTATTCTTGTTATGCAGGAGATATAGCAGGTGCCGTGCCAGCTTTTGAAAATCCTTTTTAATCAATAAGTTAAAAATCATAATTTTTATGAACCGCCTTGGCGCACGCATTTCTGTTCCCGTGTTACCCGTATTTTGTGCAGAACCGCCTTCAGCGGTAACACAATGTGTTTCGTCCAACGTTACCCCGGCGTACGCGCTGGTGGGGGAGTCTGCGCAGGTTGCCCTGTCGCACATATCCCGCTGACCCGCCAGCTGCGCCATAGGGCCAGTGTCATCAGCAGGCTGACCGCGGCCCACGCCAGCGCCTGCGGGTTACTCAAGCCTTCGCGCAGCAGTTGAGGGATGATTCCGGCGCCGACGATGAACGCCAGCAGCGCAACCTCGCGACGAGGGACGCGGACCGGCCTGAACAGGTAGAAAAGCGCAGGTAACCATAAGGTAGGCGTTGCAAAGCTGCGATAGCGCGGATCAAACACCATTGCCAGCATCATCACCGCTGCTGCGAAACCTGCCGCGCTCAGCCACCAGCCCGCACGGCGCTCGAACCAGCCGAATGCCCGGCCACGCCACCCCTGCCGGGCAGACAGCATTAACGCCGCATGGGCCAGCACCAGCAGGTTCAGTACGACCAAGGCAGCAGCCCATGCGTATTCTCCGTAGAAACGGCTGGTCACGCGGGCCAATTCGCCCCAAGTGCCGATGCAGCAACCGCCGAAGACACCGAGCAACGGTATGACCATCGCACTGCGCGTCTGAGTGACACGTCCAGCCAGTGCCAGTGTCAGCAGGCTGATCACGCCACCCACCGATAGCCAGAAAGGCCAGTAAGGCAGGTTCGACACGGGACCGGCCAACACGCCTTTGTCCTGGCGATCGGCGTCGAACAGTCCCCAGTAGCCGCCCACCGCGCCTTCGGATGCGCGTTTCCATGGCTGGTCGAACGCTTCAATGAGGTTGTAACGCCAACCGTTCTGCTCGGCCATGGTGACAAAACCGCGAATGAACTTCGCTTCGTTGACGCGGCTGGGCAGGGCGGTTTTACGTTGACGCCCTTCGCTGGGCCAGCCGGTTTCGCCGATCAGAATGTCTTTGGGGGCGAATTGGTTGCCGAAGGTCCGGCGGATCTGAGCAACGTGCGCCAGCGCGTCGTTGATGCCCTTGGGGTCATCTTCCCAATAGGGCAGCAGATGGATCGTCAGAAAGTCCACAGCCGATGCGACTTCCGGGTACTGCAACCAGTACTCCCAAACATCGGCGTAGGTCACTGGCTGTTCAACCTGGGCCTTTACCTGACGTATCAGTTTGGCCAATTGCGGGCCTGTCACTTCTTTACGTAACAGGGTTTCATTCCCCACGATCACAGCGGTGACTACCTCCGGGTAAGCATTGGCGGCCTTGATCAGTGCATTGACTTCCTTGGCCGTGTCCACCGGGTTGGCGTTGACCCAAGCACCCAGCATCAGCTTCAGACCATGTTTGCGCGCCAGTTCGGGAATCGCTTCCAGCCCGGTCATTGAGTAAGTGCGAATGCAGTCAAAGCGCGTCGCCAGCAATGCCAGATCAGCATCTATCCGCGCCGGACGCAGGGTGAAGGGCTGATCAAAAGGCGACTGGTCCTTATCGAACGGCGTGTAAGACGCGCATTGCAGCTTGTGAGTCGGCGTCGCGGCGTCCGGCAGCACCACCGGTCTGCCAAGGCCATACCAATAGCCGCACAAGGCGATCAAAGCGATCAGGCAAGAGAAGAGGTAAGTCAAAACAGGGGAGCGAGAAGGGCCGGGCATGATCGAGCCAAAGTAGGGCAGATGGCCCGCATCTTAGCTCAGGAACGGCCATTATCTATAAGCCTCAAGCTGCAAGTCGCTGCGCGGTGATTCTGCTGTTACCTGCAGTTCGCCACTCAAAACTCGCAGCTGACGTTAAAGCATGCAATTTCCGGACGGATTGCGGCTTTTTTACGACCTGTCTGTCGCTGATGGCCCGGTGATGTCGTTTACCGCTGTCTGAGTGTCGTTGACAGGAAAGGCACGCGCTCGGCAGGGGTTGATGATCGGTTGGTCAACGCGGTTAATGATGCTGCGTCGGCACATGGTTGAAGCGTGGAAGTCGGGCGGCGCGCCAAATATGGGCGTGAGCTGTGGGCTTAAAAAAACGTTAACGATACCCGACCGCCGTCGGGTGCAGGACTACCGGGGAAGTAACGATGAAAATGCGAAATATCCTGGGTGCGGGGGCCGCTCTGGCGCTTGCCATCAGTTCCACGCTGGCCCTTGCCGCCGACAAACCCGAGTTGAGTATCGGCTATGTGGATGGCTGGTCTGACAGCGTCGCGACCACCAACGTGGCTGCTGAAGTGATCAAGGAGAAACTGGGCTACCCCGTGAAACTGCAAGCGGTGGCCGCTGGAATCATGTGGCAGGGTGTGGCCACCGGCAAACTGGACATGATGCTTTCCGCCTGGCTGCCTGTGACCCATGGCGAGTATTGGGAAAAGAACAAGGACAAGGTCACCGACTACGGCCCTAACTTCAAGGACGCCAAAATCGGGTTGATCGTGCCTGAGTACGTGAAAGCCAACTCGGTCGCCGATCTGAAAACCGACGACACCTTCAAGAAGAAAATCGTCGGCATCGACGCCGGCTCAGGCGTCATGATCAAGACGGATCAGGCCATCAAGGATTACGGGCTGGATGGCTACAAACTTCAGGCAAGTTCCGGCGCCGGCATGATTGCCGAGCTGACTCGCGCCGAGAACAAGAAAGAGTCCATTGCCGTGACCGGTTGGGTGCCGCACTGGATGTTCGCCAAATGGAAACTCAAATTCCTGGAAGACCCAAAGGGCGTCTACGGTGCAGCTGAAACCGTGGACAACGTCGGGAGCAAGGATCTGGCAACCAAGGCCCCGGAAGTCGTCGAATTCCTGAAAAAGTTCCAGTGGAGCAGCAAGGACGAAATCGGCGAAGTCATGCTCGCTATCCAGGATGGCGCCAAACCTGAAGCCGCCGCCAAGGATTGGGTCGCCAAGCACCCGGATCGGGTCAAGGAGTGGACCGGTAAATAAGCTGCAATAAATACGCAGCGTTTCAAAATGCCGCCTGGTGAGCGATTGCCAGGCGGCTTTTTGTTGGCTGATATAAGCGCCGGTTGCAGGACCGGCTTGTTACCACGCTTGATTGGCAGAGGTACTCCTGCGCTTTTACTTGCTTGATAGAAGCGCAATTTCGCGCACATCAACTAATGTCGTTCTAATACTAAGGTCGTCTGGAGCCCGCTTGGAAGCCGACTAAAGTGCAACACGTGACATCCATCTGTGCTGCGAGGACAAAAACAATGAACGACAGCATTTACCTCTCGATTCAGAACAGCCCCCGTTTCAAGGAGCTGGTCTCGAAAAGGGAACGATTCGCCTGGACTCTCTCGGCGATCATGCTTGGACTGTATGCCGCATTCATTCTTCTGATTGCGTATGGGCCTCAGATTCTTGGCGCCAAACTCAGCGTCACATCATCAATCACCTGGGGAATGCCAATCGGCGTAGGACTGATCATCTCGGCCTTCGTGCTGACTGCCATCTATGTTCGTCGTGCGAACGGCGAATTCGATGAGCTGAATAACGCGATCCTGAAGGAGGCCCAGCAATGAGCCGGCGCCTCTTTGCAGCTCTCGGCCTTGCGGCTTTCGCACCGACACTCTGGGCGGCGGATGCCCTGACCGGCCCGGTGCAGAAACAACCACTCAATGTCGCCGCGATCATCATGTTCGTGGTCTTTGTCGGGTTTACGCTGTGTGTCACCTATTGGGCGGCCAAGAAAAACAAATCGGCAGCGGATTACTACGCCGCTGGCGGCAAGATCACCGGTTTCCAGAACGGCCTTGCCATCGCCGGTGACTACATGTCGGCAGCGTCTTTCCTGGGCATCTCGGCCCTGGTGTACGCCTCCGGTTATGACGGTCTGATCTACTCCATCGGCTTTTTGGTGGGCTGGCCGATCATTCTGTTCCTGATCGCCGAACGTCTGCGCAATCTGGGCAAATACACCTTCGCCGACGTGGCTTCGTACCGCTTGAAGCAAAAGGAAATTCGCACCCTGTCCGCTTGCGGTTCGCTGGTGGTGGTGGCGTTTTACCTGATCGCGCAAATGGTCGGTGCCGGCAAGCTGATCCAGTTGCTGTTCGGCCTGGACTACAGCGTTGCAGTGGTACTGGTCGGCATTCTGATGTGTCTGTACGTGTTGTTCGGCGGCATGCTGGCGACCACCTGGGTGCAGATCATCAAGGCGGTTCTATTGTTGGCCGGCGCGACGTTCATGGCTTTCATGGTCATGAAACACGTCAACTTCGACTTCAACGTGCTGTTCTCCGAAGCGGTGAAGGTTCATCCCAAAGGTGAAGCCATCATGAGCCCGGGCGGGCTGGTGAAGGATCCGATTTCGGCGTTCTCCCTGGGCCTGGCGCTGATGTTTGGCACGGCCGGTTTGCCGCACATCCTGATGCGCTTCTTCACCGTGAGCGATGCCAAGGAAGCGCGTAAATCGGTTCTGTATGCGACCGGCTTCATCGGCTACTTCTACATCCTGACGTTCATCATCGGCTTCGGCGCTATCCTGCTGGTCAGCACCAATCCGGCGTTCAAGGATGCGGCAGGCGCGCTGCTGGGTGGTAACAACATGGCAGCGGTGCATCTGGCCAATGCCGTGGGTGGCAGTCTGTTCCTCGGCTTCATCTCGGCGGTGGCGTTCGCGACCATTCTAGCGGTGGTGGCCGGTCTGACCCTGGCCGGCGCTTCGGCGGTGTCTCACGACCTGTACGCCAGTGTGATCAAGGCCGGTAAAGCCAACGAAAAAGATGAGATTCGCGTGTCGAAGTACACCACTGTCGCGCTGGCGATCGTCGCGATCCTGTTGGGTATTGCGTTTGAAAGCCAGAACATCGCGTTCATGGTCGGCCTGGCGTTCTCCATCGCGGCGAGTTGCAACTTCCCCGTATTGTTGCTCTCGATGTACTGGAAAAACCTCACCACCCGTGGCGCCATGATCGGCGGCTGGATGGGCTTGATCAGCGCGGTGGTGCTGATGATTCTCGGCCCAACCATCTGGGTGCAGATTCTGCATCACGAGAAGGCGATCTTCCCGTATGAGTACCCTGCATTCTTCTCGATCATCATTGCGTTCGTCGGGATCTGGTTCTTCTCGGTGACCGATAAGTCCAAAGCAGCGGAAGGTGAGCGTGCGTTGTTCTTCCCGCAGTTCGTGCGTTCGCAGACTGGGCTTGGGGCCAGTGGCGCGGTTTCGCATTGATCTGAAGTAGGGGGTTGAAACGAGCGCCCCGATTGAATCGGGGCGTTTTTGTGTCTTGGGGCGAAAATACCCGGACGCCGCAGAACCTTGTGGGAGAGGTCGGAGGTTACGACGGCCGCGAACGCGGCAGGCCCTTACAGATAAGTTGCCTGATACGCCATATTCGTCTGATCGCGGCCAGCACTGTCGTAATCCCCAGAAGCTGCCACAGGCATATCGCTGGCGTTCAAACTCAAAGCAAAACCGTGACGGGTGCCACTGGAAATAACGGGCATACGTCCCATATTCAACGCCGGTATGACCCATAAAAAAACCCGCTACAAGAGCGGGTTTTTTACTGCTGCCGGAAGTTACACCCTTCCGAGCAATACCAGAATCAGCAGAATAACCAGAATCGTACCGATGATACCCGACGGACCGTAACCCCAACTTCTGGAGTGCGGGAAGATCGGAAGACCGCCAACCAGCAGGAGAATGAGGATGATGATCAGAATAGTGCCGATGCCCATGACGAGTTCCTTCTTGTGTACTTGGTAGATGGCAATGCCGTTCAAGCGTTCGCCAACTTTCTTTAAAAGTTGTGCTGCTTGAATGATCGGACTGTGGTGCTGAACAAAAGGTTCGGACGAAAGGAAACAAAAACTCACATTTTGAAAAATTTAATTGAAAACAAGGGGTTGTCGATTCATAGAAGCCTGGAAAGACATGATTTCACTTAGCTTCTTAATCGGAATTAGCTAAACAAAGACGGAACTAAGAATTCTGCAGTGGGTCACCAGAACCCCGCCTGTGGAGTGTCAGGAGGCCAGCTATGCCTTATTCCGTTATGGCCGATACCGTGCTCATCTTTCATCTTGCTTTCATTATGTTCGTCATGTTCGGCGCACTTCTGGTTTTAAAGCGGTGGGTCTGGCTCTGGTTGCATCTTCCGGCGGTGGCCTGGGGCATGGCAGTGGAATTCCTGCATTTGTATTGCCCGCTGACGCCGTTGGAAAACAGCCTACGTATCAAGGCGGGTATTGCGGGCTACGAGGGTGATTTCATCGGCCACTACCTGATTGCGCTGATCTATCCTGCAGGTCTCACTCCACAGGTCCAGATCGGGATCGGCGCGCTTGTGCTGATTGTTAATCTGCTGGCTTACGCGCAGGTCATCAGTCGCTGGCGGGTTCGCCGCAGAGCAGCCTGAGTCGGCGGTTTGCCTGACACATTCAGCGAGCTGATGAAGGCGCTGTCGGGCGATGTGTCTGTTTACACTCACGCCACTTCCCCGCAATCGACAAGGCAACCGCTATGCACAATCGCATCATGATCACTGGCGCAGGATCCGGCCTGGGGCGTGAAATGGCACTGCGCTGGGCGCGGGAAGGATGGCGTCTGGCGCTGTCCGACATCAGTGATGGCGGTCTTCAGGAGACCTTGAGCGCAGTGCGCGAAGCGGGTGGAGAGGGCTTCATTCAGCGTTGCGATGTACGCGATTACAGCCAACTGACCGCCCTGGCGCAGGCCTGCGAACAAAAGTTCGGCGGTATCGACATCGTCGTCAACAATGCAGGCGTGGCGTCCGGCGGCTTCTTCGGCGAGTTGTCGCTGGAGGACTGGGACTGGCAGATCGCGATCAACCTTATGGGCGTGGTCAAGGGATGCAAGGCTTTCCTGCCCCTGTTGGAACAAAGCAAAGGCAAGATCATCAACATCGCCTCGATGGCGGCCCTGATGCAGGGGCCGGCGATGAGCAATTACAACGTTGCCAAGGCGGGCGTTGTGGCGTTGTCCGAGAGCTTGCTGGTCGAGTTGCGGCAGCAGGAGATCGACGTACACGTGGTCTGCCCTTCGTTTTTTCAGACCAACCTGCTCGACTCTTTTCGCGGTCCGACCCCAGCGATGAAAGCCCAGGTTGGCAGGTTGCTTGAAAGCTCGCCCATTACCGCCAGTGACATCGCCGGGTATATCTTCGATCAGGTAGGCAAGTGCGAATTCATGATCCTGCCTCATGAGCAAGGCCGCATGGCGTGGCAGATCAAGCAGCAGACCCCGCAACTGATCTACGACGAGATGGCTACCATGGCTGACAAGATGCGCGCCAAAGTGAAGGCCAGGTAAGACCAGGATACGTCTGCTCTCCACGGTGACCGTCATCGCCGGCATTTCTGATAGGGTGGCGCGCACCTTTCCGACCGCCCTTGAAGAGACTTCAACGTGCTCAATTATCTCTGGTTCTTCCTCGCTGCCCTGTTCGAGATCGCCGGTTGTTATGGTTTCTGGGTGTGGTTGCGGCAAGGCAAAACCGGGCTTTGGGTGATTCCTGCCCTGATCAGCCTGACGCTGTTTGCCCTGCTGCTGACGCGGGTCGAAGCCACATACGCCGGGCGGGCCTATGCGGCGTACGGCGGGATCTACATCATCGCTTCGATTGCCTGGCTTGGCCTGATCGAGCGTGTACGACCTCTGACCTCGGACTGGATCGGCGTGGGCTTTTGCGTGATAGGCGCGACCATCATTCTGTTCGGCCCACGTGGGTCCGTTTCCTGATGACATCACTGCGCAGTACCCTGTGATTCTTGCTCCGGGCTGGCGACATGTAGGGGCGTATTTGACGGCGTGTAGGACGCGTCTGTCAGCCGTCGCCGATCAGCTTTGAAGGGGAAGACTGATTTGCTTTTAGCGCATTGAAGGATTGGATCCAGCACGGCAACCTGCCTCCTTGGTTATCACCCCGGGGAGTAGGAAGAATGCTGGTATTGACGCGAGAGATTGGAGAATCATTCACCATTGGTGATGACATCAAGGTGCAGGTTCTCGGCATCACGGGTAATCAGGTCCGCTTGGGCATCGATGCCCCGCAACACGTGAAGATCCATCGCACGGAAGTCTACAGGCGAATCGCTGCGCGTCTGCAGCAGCTCGCTGCGCAGTCGTCGACCTCATAGATCTGACAGTCGGGGAGCCTGCGAGCAGGGCTCATTCGTCGAAATATTCTTTAGGCACTTCGTGCTTGAGCATCAGTTGGCACTGCTGACTGTCAAGATCGAAAAAGATGACCGCCTGACCTTTGGCCAATGCATGACGGACCCGCAGCACGCGCGTTTCAAGAGGGGTGTCGTCACCGTTATCGGTGCCATCGCGGGTCACGAAATCCTCGATAAGACGCGTCAGAGTGTCGGCTTCGAGTTGGTCGTAGGGGATCAGCATGGGGTTCTCGATTATCGCAGTGGGCGGAGGGCGAGGATGCTAGCGTGGTCAAGGTTGATGGGCCACAGCGGTAGTCAATTTTTCCTACAATGGAACGGGTTCCCGCGTAAGGCCGATACAACGCTTCCTCTGCGAAGAAGGTGTATCAGGTAACGAATCACGCGACTGACCTGCGGCATTTGCCAACAAGCCAGTTCCTGCATTGGGTCGCGGCGCAATCCATTGCGTCACGACGTAGCGAGTAGCTCCCGCAGGCCCTGCGCAGGCCTGTTACCGCTGTCCTACCAACGTATCCACTGGCGGCACGCGGGTGTCGGTTTCCATCTGAGTGTCGTGTTCGAGCTGATGACTGAAATTCTCCAGTGACGCATTGGCCGGTTTCGCATCGCTGGCAAACACAGGCGGGCTCATGATGTAGGCGGTCAACAGGCGACTGAGCGTACTGAGGCTGTCGATGTGCGTGCGCTCATAGCCATGGGTCGCGTCGCAACCGAACGCCAGTAGCGCCGTGCGAGTGTCGTAGCCTGCCGTGATCGCCGAGTGCGCATCGCTGTAGTAATAGCGGAACAGGTCACGGCGCACCGAGAGTTCCTTTTCCTGGCCCAGGCGCAACAGGTGTCGGGACAGGTGATAGTCATATGGCCCGCCGGAATCCTGCATTGCCACGCTGACGGCATGTTCGCTGGAGTGCTGGCCGGGCGCTACCGGCGCGATGTCGATACCGACGAATTCGCTGACGTCCCACGGCAGACTGCCTGCCGCGCCGCTCCCGGTTTCTTCGGTAATGGTGAACAGCGGGTGGCAATCGATCAGCGGTTCGGCGCCGCTTTCGACGATGGCCTTGAGCGCCGCCAGCAGCGCTGCGACCCCGGCTTTATCGTCCAGGTGACGCGCACTGATATGCCCGCTTTCGGTGAACTCAGGCAGCGGATCGAAGGCGACGAAATCGCCAACGTTGATCCCCAGCGATTCACAATCGGCGCGCGTGGCGCAGTAGGCATCCAGCCGCAGCTCGATGTGATCCCAACTGATGGGCATGGTATCGACGGCAGTGTTGAACGCATGCCCGGAAGCCATCAGCGGCAACACGCTTCCGCGAATCACGCCAGTGTCGGTGAACACGCTCACGCGGCTGCCTTCAGCAAAACGGCTGGACCAGCAGCCGACCGCCGCCAGGCCCAGACGGCCGTTGTCTTTGACCTCTCGTACACTGGCGCCAATGGTGTCCAGGTGTGCGGAGACTGCACGGTCGGGGCTGTTCTGCTTGCCTTTCAAGGTGGCGCGGATGGTGCCGCGACGCGTTAGCTCAAAGGGGATGCCCAGCTCTTCCAGACGTTCGGCAACGTAGCGCACGATGGTGTCGGTAAAGCCGGTGGGACTTGGAATCGCGAGCATTTCCAGCAGGACTTTCTGCAGGTAATTCAGATCCGGTTCGAGGATTTTTGCAGCGGTCATGAGGGCTCCTGTCGGAGCAGCTACGAGCTTCAGGCTTTGAGCTGCAAGTAAAGTCAAAAGCTGATCCGCGTGTGACTTCACTTGTCGCTTGCGGCTTGCCACTCGTCACTGCTTTTACCCGTGAACGGGCAGGCTGTGGGGAAACAAAAGATCGACGAAGCGTTCGGCAGTCGGCTGTGGCTCGTGATTGGCCAGACCGCAACGTTCGTTGGCTTCGATGAACACGTATTCCGGCTGATCGGCGGCCGGAACCATCAGGTCCAGGCCTACTATCGGAATGTCGAGGGCTCGGGCTGCGCGGATGGCGGCATCCTTCAACACCGGGTGCAGAATGGCCGTTACATCCTCCAGACAGCCGCCAGTGTGCAGATTCGCGGTGCGGCGCACGGCCAGACGCTGATCGGCCGGTAACACGCTGTCAAAGGTGAACCCGGCAGCCTCCACTGTGCGACGGGTTTCCTGATCGACGGGGATTTTGCTTTCCCCGCCCGTTGCCGCAGAACGACGTCTGCTCTGCGCTTCAATCAACTCACCGACAGTGTGACGGCCATCGCCCATGATTTCCGCCGGTCGTCGGATCGCTGCTGCCACCACGTCGAAACCGATAACGACAATGCGCAGGTCCAGCCCTTCGTGAAAACTTTCCAGCAGCACCCGGGAATCGAATTGACGCGCCCGCTCTACGGCTTCCTGAACGTCTTCGATGGTGCTCAGGTCCACAGCAACGCCTTGACCTTGTTCACCGTCCACAGGCTTGACCACGATGCGCGCATGCTCATCGAGAAAGGCGAGGTTGTCATCGGCGTTGCCCGCCAATTGCTGCACCGGCAATTCCAGGCCTGCGGCTTTCAATAGCTTATTGGTCAGGCGCTTGTCCTGACATAACGTCATGCTCACGGCGGAGGTCAGGTCGCTCAGCGACTCCCGGCAGCGGATGCGCCGGCCACCATGAATAAGCGTGAACAGACCGGCTTCGGCATCATCGACCTGTACATCGATACCGCGCCTATGGGCTTCTTCGACGATGATCCGGGCATAGGGATTGAAGTCCGCTTGCGGGCCCGGGCCGAGGAAGAGCTTTTCGTTGATGCCGTTCTTGCGCTTGATGGCGAAGGTCGGCAGGTTGCGAAAGCCCAGCTTGCCGTAGAGATTCTTGGCCTGTTGATTGTCATGCAGGACCGACAGATCCAGGTAAGCCAGCCCGCGGCTCTGGAAATGTTCGATCAAATGCCGCACCAGCACTTCGCCGACACCGGGGCGAGTGCATTGCGGATCCACCGCCAGGCACCAGAGGCTGCTGCCATTTTCGGGGTCGTTGAATGCTTTCTGGTGATTCAGGCCCATGACGCTGCCGATCACCGCATAGGTTGTTTCGTCTTCTGCGATCCAGTAAACCGGTCCGCCATGATGACGCGGGGTAAGCAATGCCGGATCAATGGGCAACATGCCGCGTGCGATGTACAGGTTATTGATCGCTTCCCAGTCAGCCTGGTTTTGCGCACGACGGATTCGAAAACCACGGAACACGCGCTGGGCAGGGCGGTAGTCGCTAAACCATAAGCGCAAGGTATCCGACGGGTCGAGAAACAACTGCTGCGGCGATTGCGCGAGTACTTGTTGCGGCGCGGCTACGTACAACGCGATATCTCGCTCGCCAGTTTTCTCATTGAGTAGCTCATGGGCCAGCGCCGCGGGATCAGGATAGGTGTGCCCTATCAGTAGACGACCCCAGCCACAGTGCAATGCCAGCGGCTCATTGTCGGGGGTGCTGCCGTCCTCGGCAAAGCGTGCCTGCAAACGCTCATAGGACGGCGCCTGACCACGCAACAGACGCTGATTGTAGATCGAAGCGTTGGCTTTCATCGGTCAAAGTCCTTGTTCGCTGAGCCACAGGTTCAGCGCCGCGAGCTGCCACAGTTTGGAACCGCGCAGGGGGGTCAATTGACCATCAGGGTCGGTCAACAGCTTGTCGAGCATGGTCGGGTTAAACAGACCGCGGTCCTGACTCGGGTCGAGCAATAGGTCGCGCACCCAGTTCAGGGTGTCACCCTCAAGATGCTTGAGGCCTGGCACCGGGAAATAGCCTTTCTTACGGTCAATGACTTGCGACGGGATGACCAGCCGTGCCGCTTCCTTGAGCACTTGCTTACCGCCGTCGGGCAGCTTGAAGCGGGCAGGAACGCGAGCCGACAGTTCAACCAGGCGGTAGTCCAGGAAGGGTGTTCGGGCTTCCAGACCCCAGGCCATGGTCATGTTATCGACACGTTTGACCGGGTCATCGACCAGCATCACCGTGCTGTCCAGGCGCAGAGCTTTGTCTACGGCCGCCTCGGCGCCAGGCATGGCGAAATGTTCACGCACGAAGTCGCCTGCAGCATCGTTGGGCGTCAGCCATTGCGGAGCTACGGTGGCTGCGTATTCGTCGTAGCTTCGATCAAAAAATGCATCGCGGTAGGCGGCATAGGGATCGCTGGCACCGTCGACCTGGGGATACCAGTGGTAGCCCGCGAACAGCTCGTCTGCGCCCTGGCCGCTCTGCACGACTTTGCAGTGCTTGGCCACTTCGCGCGACAGCAGGTAGAAAGCGATGCAGTCATGGCTGACCATCGGCTCGCTCATCGCCCGGAATGCAGCAGGCAGTTGCTCGATGATTTCACTTTCCTTGATGCGCAGCTGGTGATGTTGAGTGCCGTAATGCTTGGCGATGAGATCCGAATACTGGAACTCGTCACCTCGCTCGCCTCCAGCATCCTGAAAACCGATCGAGAAAGTAGACAGGTCTTTGACCCCGACTTCGCGCAGCAGCCCGACCAGCATGCTGGAGTCGACGCCGCCGGATAGCAGGACGCCGACATCAACCGCAGCGCGCTGACGAATGGCTACCGCCTCACGGGTGCTGTCGAGTACGCGGTCGCGCCAGTCCTCAAGGGTCAGGTTCGCCTCATCGGCGCGCGGGCCATAGGGCAGCGTCCACCAGACGTTCTGCTCGACCTTGCCAGCGGCGCTTACGCGCATCCAGGTGGCAGGCGGAATTTTCTCGACGCCAGCCAACAAGGTACGCGGCGCAGGGACCACCGCATGGAAGTTCAGGTAGTGGTTCAGCGCAATCGGGTCGAGCATCGTGCTGATGTCACCGCCTTTGAGCAATGCAGGCAGAGTCGAGGCGAAACGCAGCCTTTTATCGGTGCGCGACAGGTACAACGGCTTGACGCCCAGCCGGTCGCGGGCAATGAACAGGCTCTGGTTGTCGCGCTCCCAAATGGCAAAGGCAAACATTCCGTTAAGCTTGGGCAGCATGTCGGCGCCCCAGGCGTGATAGCCCTTGAGCAGCACTTCGGTGTCGCCGCCGGAGTGGAACTGATAACCAAGGGCTTCAAGCTCGGCCCGCAGTTCCGGGAAGTTGTAGATCGCGCCGTTGAAGGCCAGTGACAGGCCCAGGTGGCTGTCGATCATCGGCTGCGCCGAGCCGTCAGACAGGTCCATGATTTTCAGACGACGATGGCCCAGGGCAATCGGCCCTTGGCTATGAAACCCCCACGCATCCGGGCCGCGAGGTGCCAAATGATGAGTAATGCGTTCTACCGCGGCAAGATCCGCAGGTTGGTTGTCAAAACGTAATTCACCAGCTAATCCGCACATATAATCCTTACCGGTTTTCCGTTGGGGAACGTAGACGGGAAGTCCGCCTACCCAAAGACTGACCGGCAGGAATTGTGAGAGTTTTAGAACGAAAGGTTATAAGCAGCAGGTGGGTTGGTTCAGTATCGGTCGTTCCAATGGATGTGATTCCTTGCAATGCCCTCGCTCGGCTCGGGCCTTATTGTGAAGCCATGAGCAGCAGGTTTGGGTTTAGCTAAGGCGGGTCATTTATGATATCTGGCCCCGGAGCCACATGCATTCCCCGCACGTCAACGCCGCCTGCAGCAGGGGGGAAGATTTGTCGTAGACCTTGGTGATTACCACAGGTTTGGGAACGCGTTGCCCGGTAGGTTGGCAGGACTGCGATCACGCGGGATGATCACGTCGTGGTTGAACGCCTGGACCATGACCTGGTCTTCGTGACCTGCCTGGTAGGTGTTGCCCACCGAGTCGGCGGTGAAGGCGCCGGCAGTGATCAGGCCTTGTTTTTCGCCCGTGACGGACATGTACGCTGGAGTAGCCATTAATGCCTTCCTTGCCAATAGAGAATTAGAGTGTCCGGCAGAAAAAGTTGCTCGCCGGTCATGTATGACTAATCAACTCCTATGCCAAGGCGCCAAAAAGTTTTATAAATCAAAGACTTGATGGATTTAGTGCTTAACTTTCATGCAGTGACGATTGTAAAGTCGCTAAAGCTGTGCAGGAAGTTGCGCACTGCTGTGCAACTTCCTGCGCACGCGTCTGCGTTTACTCGGTTTCTTGGTTTACAGAGAAGTGTGCACACGTTTATCCACAATTCATTGGGCAACTTCTTGCGCATAATGGCAAACCGCAATTTCCAATGCTGAGTCGTTCTGTTCTATCGGCAGATCACGGTCTCAGACATTTGGGCGGCTACGCGCAAGAGGCTCAATACCCGGTCATTTCCAGATACCCCACACCGTCCTGGGTCCCGCTCACCTGAACCGGACCTTCCCAATAAGGAATCTGTAGATTCATCCAGGCTTGCGGGTTGAGCGCTTCAACCGTCAGATGCAGGCCCTTGCCCGGAATGTTTACCGACCATCGCGTGGGCATGTCGCGGCCTTCAACGGTTGTTGTGTCCTGCGGCTCAAGTTCGATGTCGCCTGCTGCAAGCAGCCCGGTGCTGCCATCGGCGCTGATCCAGGTGCCGGTCAAGTAAGGTTCGCCGTCCTTCTGGCGCATGCGGTACAGCATGACGTCAGTCCCGTCTTTCAAGTGCAGGGAAAACCAGTCCCAGCCGGTCTGATCGTTCGTCAGCGGCTGGCTGCTCCATTCTCGATCCAGCCATGCGGGACCGGACACCTGGTAAGCCTTGCCATCGATCTCGATACTGCCGTCGGCCTCGAAAAACGGCTGACTGTAGTAGTAGGACGCCTGACCTTGCTCGGATTTCTGACTGAAACCCTGCTTGCCCTGCAGCACCAAAGGCTTGCTCGAGGTCAGGTGCAGGCGGTAGTTGAACTGCGGGCCGCGTGCCTGCAACTGCATATCGGCCAAGGGATCATCGGTGGCCGACCGGCTGCTCAAGGCCCAGTCATCGATCCACGCCGAGAAGGGCGCCAGAGTGACGCCAGCCTGGCCCACGCCGCCGCGGGCATAGCGTTCGGCGGCGTAGTGTTCATCTGCCGAAGTGACAGCCGCGTGGCCCATCCACAGGTTTCGATTGCTCCAGCCCTGATCGTCGCCTTGTGCGACTTTCGCGCGGGGAAGGGCGTTGCGGAACAGCGTCCATTGCACCCCGAATGACTGGCCGTCGGCGTCCTTGAGGTTGGCCGTGATGTACCACCACTCAATGCGGAAATCATCGTGGGGCCCGTGGTCTTCCGGGAATACAAAACGTCTGTCCGGGGTCACTTGAGCGTAGCTTGCGGCGTCGTCAGCAAGGCCAGCGAAACCCTTCTCCTCCTCAGGTTTGTTGTCGCAACCGACCAGTGACAACGCGACGATCAGCAGGGCAAGCGCGTTAGCTTTCATTGGCGAACGTCCTCAGCAAGTCGGCAGGTCGGGTGCGATACAGACGATAAAGAGGCCAGGCTGAAGCCAGCAGGGTAGCCAGCATCGCCAGCAACATCAGCCTCAGCAGCTGGCCTGGGAACACCTGCAGCGGCAGACGCCAGCCGAACGCCTGAACGTTGATCACCGCGTCCAGGCACCATGCCAGCAGCAGCCCCAGCGGAATCGCCAACACCAGCGTCAATAGCGCCAGCAACCAGGTTTGAGCCAGATTGAGCAGCATCAATTGCCGTCGTGTGACGCCTAACGCCCAGAGTGGCGCCAGTTGCCCAAGTCGACTCTGACTCTGGGTCAGCAGGCTGATGAATAGCGCCACTCCCGCAACCATCAATGTCAGGCTGTTCAACGCGGCGGTCGCGGCGAAGGTGCGTTCAAACACCTGTTGCGACCAGGCCTTGAGTTGGATCTGGTCGACGATGCGGCTGTCGTCGATGGTGAATTTGTTATGCAGCACCCGCAGCAATTGAGGGATGGCACGAGGGTCGATGCGCAGGTTGAACCGATTGGGCGTCAGCTGTGGCCAGTGTTCGAGCAAGTGCCCGGCGTTAACCAGCATGTGGCCCTTGGGGTTGCCATAGTCGGCGTAGATACCCACGACGCGCAGCCGCCAGTCACCGTCCGGCGCAGGCAGTTTTACTTCGTCACCCACGGCGACCTTGAGCCTGCGCGCCAACTGCTCGCTGAGCATCAGCGTGTTATCTTTGGCCAGTTGCCCCCAGGGATCGTCACCAGCCGACTCGAGCAGCGGCCAGTGTTGCCGGTAGTGCGGATTGTCGATGATGCCGTACAGCTCGGCGGGCCAGCCGTGCAGTTGCAACGAGACCTGCCAGTTGGGCAAAACAGCGGATGTCAGAGGTTGCTCGCTCAGCCATTTTTGTAATGGCGCCGCTTGGGCGGAATTCTGCGGATTGATGTACAACTCCGCACTCAGCCGTTGCTCCAGCCAATGGTTGAAAGTTTGACGAAAGCCGGAGGTCATGCTGCCCGCGCCGATGTTCGCCGCCATGGCCAACAGTAAAGCCATCAACGCCAGGCTCAGGGCAGGCAACTGTTGGCGGCAGTCAGCCAGGAACCATTGGCCCAATACCGATCGGGTCTTGCCCAACAGGGCGTTGAGCAAGGCGTTGAGCAATACCGGCAGGCCCAATGCAGCGCTCAATAACAGGCTGGCCATCAGCACGAAACCCATCGTCAGGCTGTTGCCGAACAGGGCAGCCAGCAGGGCGATCACGGCGCCTATACCGGCAATCCAGCCTTGACGCCTGAGCCAGCGCGCGTGGGTCTCATGCCAGGCCTGGGCATTGCCCAGTGCGAGCAAAGGCAGACGTGCCGCGCGCAACAGGCTGCTGGCACCCGCGAGAAAGGCACCCAGCAAGGCGACGCCCAGGCCGCTCATCCACCACCAGATGCTCAGGTTCAAATGGCCGGCCACCTCGGCGCCATACAGCCCGCGCAAACTGGCGGCGACATCCGGCAGCAACACGCTTGCCAGCCAGTAACCGCTGATGACCCCGGCGACGCCGCCCAACAGCGCCAGCACACCCAGCTCAATCACCAGACTGGCGGTCAAGCTCCGCGCGCTGACTCCACAGGCGCGCAAGTTACGCAGTAATCCGCGACGCTGTTCCAGGGCCAGGCCAATCGCCGCATGCACGATGAAAAGCCCGACCACGAAGGATAAAAACCCCAGCGCGTCGAGATTCAAATGAAAGCTTTCAGTGAGGCGGCCCAGATCGTTGTCTTCGCCACTCTTGCGGATGATCAGTTCGCCCTTCATCTCATCGGGCAGGGCGGGCGGATTTTCCGCAAAATCCGTCGGCAGAGTCATGCGCGAGATCTGCCCGGGCTGGTTCAGCAGGTGCTGGGCATAGCCGATGTCTACCAGCAAAAGGCCGGGGGCCATATCGGTTTGCGCACGCAGGGGCGGCAGGGCTTGATCGGCTTCGCTCAGGGGCTGCTGACCTTCGTGTAGACCCAATGCCTGCATGGTCTGTGGGGAGATCCAGGTGCTGCCGGGCGGGGTGAAAAACTCGACGATCTGTGCGGTATCCAGCGTCTGCCCGGCCAGTGCCGTTTGGGCGGGCAGCGACATCGGCTCGATGCCCAGCAGTGTCAGACGTTGATCGGGCAGGCCCTTGAGCGTGATCCGGCCACGCAAGGCGGGCGACACCGGCCAACCGGCCCGACGCAGGCTGACGAACAGCGCTTGCGAGTAATTCGCGCCATTGGGCGCGACAAGAATCTTCTGCGGCTCACCGCCGATCATCTGGCTGGCTTTGGCGTAACTTTCCCGGGCCTGGCTGTTCAGCGCCTGCACACCGGTGAGCAGGCTGGTGGCCAGCCACAAGCCGGTCAGCACGCTGAAAAACTGCACCGGATGACGCCGCCAATGGCTGAGCAGGGCTTTGAGCGTCCAGAAAAACACTGGCATCAGCGAACGCCTTCAGAAGCCAGGCGCCCCAAATGCAGCACCGCCTGGCGATCCAGGCGCGCCGCTACCCGTGGGCTGTGCGTCACCATCAACAGGCTGGTAGGACTGTCGGCAAGCAGGTCCAGCAGCAACTGCAGCACTTCGTCGCTGGTGTGTTCGTCGAGATTGCCGGTGGGTTCGTCCGCTAGCAACAGGCCGGGGCGCGAAGCGAGGGCACGACCGATGGCAACCCGTTGCTGCTGGCCACCGGAGAGCTGTTCGGGATAGCGCTTGAGCAATGCGCCCAGTCCCAGTCGCTCGACCAGCTCGGCCTGCCACCGGGGCTGATAACGCCCGGCCAGTCGCGCTTGAAAGGCGAGATTGTCTTGGACTTTGAGGCTGCCGATCAGGTTGAACTGCTGGAACACCAGACCGATTTCAGTACGTCGCCAGTTTGCCAGCCGCGCTTCGTTCATTTGGTCCAGGCGCTGGCCTGCAATTTCAATGCTGCCCTTGTCGACAGGGTCCAGCCCGGCCACCAGGTGTAACAGTGTGCTCTTGCCGCTGCCGGATTCACCCATCAGCGCCAGGCTTTCGCCTTGGCCCAGCTGCAAATCCGCGCCCCGCAATACCGCCAGCGGACCTTGGGCTGTGGCATAGCTTTTAAACACGCCTTGGACTTGCAGCATCGACATGCACCTGAAAGGAGAACGAGTTGCACAATACCGGGATATATAAGCAGTCGGACAATGGATCTGCAGGGGGGTGAAGAAGTTGCGTTGGATGTGGGGCAGACAAGCGCCTTTGCACCAGAGCAGTAGTTGCGAATCACGCGTGGCCTGCGAAGTTTCTGGAGCTTTGCGACAGTGGCGAATGCATTGGGCAGGCGGGACATATCGACTGACATGCCGCCTTCGTGCTCTGGTCGTCGTGTCGTGCACTTGCTGGCAAGGCGCTGTTATTTCCCGCGAATCAGACTGCGCAACACAAACCGGTTCGGATGACAGGCTTGGGCCACGCTGCGCGGCAAAGGCAACGGTTCGTTATCCAGCCACGCGGCGATCAACTCGCCGGACAACGGCGCGGTAATCAATCCGCGCGAGCCATGCCCGCTGTTTACGTAGAGTCCATCGAGCCAGGGGCATTCGGACTGCGGGACCTGCCGGGCATCCTTTCGCAAGACTGCATAGGCCTCAAGAAATGCATCCCTGTCTGCCAACGGACCGACGATGGGCAGGTAATCCGGGCTGGTACAGCGAAATGCGGCGCGCCCTGACAGCTGTTCGACAGGCAGTGCATCGACCTGCAAGCGTTCGCTCAAATCGGTCGAGATTTCCCGCAGCAATTCAAGATTGCCAAGGTGTTCGGCCACAGTCGGCGTCAGATCATCGCTGTTGAAATCAAAGCTGGCGCCCAGTGTGTGTTCACCCAGGCGTGCTGGCGCTACGTAGCCTTCGGCACACACGACGGTGCTCAGCGACTGGCTGGCCTCGTTCTCCCGCAGTCGGGTGATCTGGCCGCGAATCCGCTTGAGGGGCAAGTCTGCACTGGCCGGGAATCGTTTGATTTCCGCCGCGCCCGCCAGTACCACCACGGGAGCTGAGTCCAGCAGCCGCTCGCCATCCCACGCTTGCCAAGCGTCACCTTCACGCCGCAGCTCCAGTACATCGTTGTGTGCCATCAGGCGAATGTTTGCCCGATTCGCTTGCTGCCGACACAGCGCAGGTGGATGCACCCAGCCGCCCTCGGGATAGAACAACCCGCCGCTGGGCAAGTCAACGCCAGCCTTGGCCTGGGCTTCGGCTTTGGTCAGAACATGCAGCAGCTCAGGGGAGAATGCCTGTGCCAGGTGCGTCTGGCGCTCGCCTTCCTTCTCGTCGAATGCCAGTTGCAGCACACCGCAGGCCGCCCAATCGACACCCTGCTGGAGGCGCTCCAGCCTACGTCGCGTATACCCGAAACCACTGAGGATCAACTGCGACAGCGCTGTACCGTGGGCCGACAGTTTCAGATAGAGCACGCCTTGAGGATTGCCCGACGCTTCCTGGGCGGGGGCCTCATGGCGTTCCAGCAGGCTGACCTGCCAGCCTCGCGCGGCAAGGCTTTGCGCCGTGGCGCAGCCAGCCAGTCCTGCGCCGATCACCAGCGCCTTGCGTTCGCCTTGCGGCAAGTCGGGCCGCGCGAACCAGGGTGTTGCAAGGCTGGGCGCAGGCACGTCTTGGGGCCAGCCAATGAACGTGCCCTTGAGCACCTCCCATTTGTGACCGATGCCCGGCACACGTTTCATCTTGAAGCCCGCGGCATTCAGGGCACGGCGGACCCAGCCGGTACTGGTGAACGTGCCGATGGTCGAGCCTGGCGCGGCCAGCCTGGCCAGTTCGGCAAACAATTGCGGCGTCCACATTTCCGGATTTTTCGAAGGTGCGAAACCGTCGAGAAACCACGCGTCGATCTGCCCGTCCAGCTGCGGCAACATCTCCAGCGCATCGCCGATCAACAAGGTCAGGGTGACGCGCCCGTCGTCGAACGCCAATCGCTGGAAGCCTTGGTGAATGGCCAGGTATTGATCAAGCAACTGATCGGCGAAGGTTTTCAATTCCGGCCACAAATTCAAGGCGCGCTCAAGGTCGGGACGGCTGAGGGGAAACTTCTCGACGCTGACGAATTGCAGTCGCGCGCCGGGTGTGGCGCAAGCGTCGAACAACTGCCACGCGCAGAGAAAATTGAGCCCGGTGCCAAAGCCGGTTTCGCCAATGACCAGACGACCGTCCGCTGGCAGAGCAGTGACGCGCGCGCGCAGGTCGTTCTGGGTGAGGAATACGTGACGGGTCTCGGCCAGGCCCGACTCGTTGGAAAAGTAGACATCGGCGAATGCCCGGGAGATCGGGTTGCCGTTTTCGTCCCAGTCGAGTTGGGCGTGCTGGACAGTGGTCATGGTCGGGCTACGGAGGGCGCTTTGGCAGGGGCAAGGCCGCTATCTTAACTCACTGCACTCACTGCGCGGGTTGGCTTGCTGCACGACGATTGATCCATGACAGGGATTCGTTGTCACAACCCACACCGCTCGTATCGATCCGCTAGTCTTGAGCGATCTGGAACAGGAGCACTACATGTTCGAATCCGCTGAAATCGGCCACACCATTGACGACAAAACCTACGACGCCGAGGTTCCGGCCCTGCGCGAAGCCCTGCTTGACGCCCAGTACGATCTGCACGAACAGGGCAAGCGCCAGATCATCGTATTGATCAATGGCATCGAGGGTGCCGGCAAGGGCGAAACCGTCAAGCTGCTCAACGACTGGATGGATCCGCGCTTTATCGAAGTGCGCACCTTCGATCAGCAGACCGACGAGGAACTCGCCCATCCACCGGTCTGGCGCTATTGGCGCCAACTGCCGCCCAAGGGGCGTATAGGTATCTTTTTCGGCAACTGGTACAGCCAGATGATTCAGGGCCGGGTGCACAAGCAGTTCAAGGACCCGGTACTGGACCAGTCAATCAACAGCGCTGAACGTCTGGAAAAGATGCTCGTCGATGAAGGCGCAGTGATCTTCAAATTCTGGTTCCACCTGTCGAAGAAGCAGATGAAGCTGCGCCTCAAGACCCTCAAGGACGACCCGCTGCACAGCTGGCGCATCAGCCCGCTGGACTGGCAGCAATCCCAGACCTACGACAAGTTCGTACGCTTCGGTGAGCGGGTGTTACGCCGTACCAGCCGCGACTATGCACCCTGGCATGTGATCGAGGGCGTCGACCCCAATTACCGCAGCCTGACCGTCGGGCGGCTGTTGCTCGAAGGTTTGCAGAACGCGCTCAAGACGCCTGAGGGCAGCGCCAACCTGGTTAACGTCGGTCCTTTACCCAGTAACACCGATGAACTGAGTCTGCTGGACAATCTGGACATGACGCTTGCGTTGGAGAAAGACGATTACAACGAGCAGCTGATTACCGAGCAGGCTCGGCTTTCCGGTTTGATGCGCGATAAGCGCATGCGCCGTCATGCGTTGGTGGCGGTATTCGAAGGCAATGACGCGGCGGGCAAGGGCGGGGCGATCAAACGCGTGGCCGGGGCGCTCGACCCCAGGCAATACCACATCGTGCCGATTGCCGCGCCGAGTCAGGATGAACTGGCGCAGCCGTACTTGTGGCGTTTTTGGCGACAGATTCCGGCGCGTGGCAAGTTCACTGTATTCGACCGCTCGTGGTACGGGCGGGTGCTGGTGGAGCGCGTTGAGGGGTTCTGCTCCGAGGCTGACTGGTTGCGCGCCTACAGCGAGATCAACGACTTCGAAGAACAGCTCACCGATGCGAATGTAGTGGTGGTCAAGTTTTGGTTGGCCATCGACGACAAGACCCAGCTGGAACGTTTCAAGGCGCGGGAGAAGATCCCGTTCAAACGTCACAAGATCACCGACGACGACTGGCGCAATCGCAAGAAATGGCCGCAATACCGCGAGGCCGTCGGTGATATGGTCGACCGTACCAGCACCGAAATTGCCCCGTGGACGTTAGTGGAAGCCAACGACAAACGCTGGGCGCGGGTGAAAGTGCTGCGCACTATCAACAATGCGCTGCAAGCGGCGTTCGAGCGGGAAGATAAAAAGCGGAAATAGAACGCTAAGCGCCGGAGCCGGGGCATCGGTTGTAGAAAGCGTCTGAGCGTTTTATTGGAGCGCCGGAGGTTCAGATGGCAGCAGTGCGGTGTAATTAACGTTTTTGATGCTGATATACCGCATTCGCGACCGTCGTAACCTGCCCTTGAGCGCAATTGCGTCGCCTTCCAGATACCCACCCATCCACGGGCCGAGCCGAGGGTGATCGACCAGCCAGTGATAGAAACGAGGAGAACTGCGCGCAAAACAGGCCGCAGCCAATAGAAGAAAAGGAGTAGTGGGCAAAACCGGGACAAAGATCCCGATCACGCCGAGCGCCACACTTAGCCAACCGAAGCCCTGCAAGAGATAACGTACGAGCCGGGATCGACTCGTACGCAATGCTGAATCAGCGGGGCGGCGTTGCGCCATAGGCGCCGACTCAGTGGTGGCGGGGCTTGAGGATCGCCGGCTTTTCATCCGGTGCTTGCAGCAGCAGGTACAGCGCAGTCAGCGCTTCGGGAATCTGTACGATCATGTCGTCCATCAGGTTTGCATCCGCAGCGATGTCAGCGAACTCCGGTTGCTCATCGAATAGGCCCGAACCGACCATGATCGGCAGCAGCATCTCGCTGACTTCTTCTTCGTCGTTCTCGAACCAGGCCGACTCACGGAGGAACACACCTTCCATAAAGCCGATGCACCAGCCACGCAATTCCGAATCATCTGGCTCATCGCCCAGATCCAGATCGCAAGGCAGTTCAAACTCTTCATCCGACGCCAGCTGACGGGCGATGTGCTCTTTGAGCTTGATCAGCGTGGATTCGACTTCCTGGTGCTGAGCGTCGTCGGCGTAATGCGGAGGCTCGGCGAACAAGGCGTCGATCCATTCGCGCTCAGGCACCGTTTCGGCACAGATCGACAGCGCGGTCAGGTAGCCGTGGGCGGCTACATAGTCCAGCGCTTCGTCATGCAGCTCATCGGCGTCGAGGAAGGCTTGCAGGCGGTTTAATTGCTCAGCGAAGGACATGGAAGGGCTACCTTGAAAATAAACGATGCTGAATTCTAGGCCCTGAGGGCTCACGGCGCCAGCAGCGAGGCTTATAGAATCGGCATTGCTGCTAATTTCGACCGCTGGTGTCACCGCTGTCCTATCTCTTGGGGCGCTCCGGTATACTCCCGCGTTTTGCAATTTCTACAGCGATTCTTCACCCGCTGCTGCGGCACCACCCGGGGTACTTATGCTCGACCAGGCTCAACGCGTACTTAAAGACATCTTCGGCTATGACAGCTTCCGCGGTCGCCAGGGTGCCATTATCGAGCGTGTGGCCAGTGGCGGTGATGCTCTGGTGCTGATGCCCACCGGCGGCGGTAAATCCCTGTGCTTCCAGGTGCCCGGCCTGCTGCGCGATGGTCTGGCAGTCGTGGTCTCGCCCTTGATCGCGTTGATGGACGATCAGGTCGCAACCCTCGAAGAGCTCGGTGTTTCCGCTGCCGCGCTGAACTCTACCCTCAGTGCCGAACAGCAGCGTGATCTGGCCAACCGGATTCGGCTGGGGGAAGTGAAAATGCTTTATCTGGCGCCGGAGCGATTAGTCCAGCCGCGCATGCTGGCGTTCCTGCAAAACCTGAAGATTGCCCTGTTCGCCATCGATGAAGCGCACTGCGTTTCACAATGGGGACATGATTTCCGTCCGGAATACCTGCAATTGGGGCAGCTTGCCGAGCTGTTCCCGGACGTGCCGCGTATCGCTTTGACTGCAACCGCTGACAAGCGCACCCGCGAAGAAATCGTTACCCGTTTGCATTTGCAGAACGCCGAGCGTTTCCTCTCCAGTTTCGACCGGCCAAACATCTTCTACCGCATCGTGCCCAAGGAACAGCCGCGCAAACAGTTGCTGGCGTTTCTCTCCGAACGCCGCAGCGACGCCGGGATCGTTTACTGCCTGTCACGCAAGAAAGTTGAGGAAACCGCTGCGTTCCTCAGCGACAACGGCTACCCGGCATTGCCTTACCATGCCGGTCTTCCCATCGAGACCCGTTCCGGTAATCAGCGCCGCTTCCTCAATGAGGAAGGGTTGATCATGGTCGCCACCATCGCCTTCGGCATGGGCATCGACAAGCCCAACGTGCGTTTTGTCGCGCACATGGATCTGCCCAAATCGCTGGAAGCCTACTATCAGGAAACCGGTCGGGCAGGGCGTGACGGTCTGCCAGCCGATGCGTGGATGGCCTATGGTCTGCAAGACGTGCTGATGCTCAAGCAGATGCTGCAGAACTCCGAAGGCGACGAGCGCCATAAACGCGTCGAGCATCACAAGCTCGACGCCATGCTCGCGTTGTGTGAAGAAACCCGTTGTCGGCGTCAGTCGCTGCTGGCGTATTTCGACGAACACATGCCCAACCCTTGTGGGCATTGTGATAACTGCGTCGATGGCGTGCAGACCTGGGATGCTACCGAACCCGCGCGTCAGGCGTTGTCTGCGATCTACCGCACGGGGCAGCGCTACGGGGTCGGGCATCTGGTGGATGTATTGCTGGGCAAGGAAAACGACAAGGTGCAAAGTTTCGGCCATCAGAAGCTGGCGGTATTTGGCGTCGGCAAGGGGCGCAGTGAGGGCGACTGGCGCTCCCTGTTTCGTCAACTGGTCGCTCGCGGTCTGGCTGACATCGACCTTGAAGGTTATGGCGGCCTGCGTCTGAGCGACACCTGCCGCCCGTTGTTGCGCGGCGAAGTGACTCTGCAATTGCGCCGCGACCTCAAACCGCAAACCACCGCGAAAGCCTCGGGCAGCCCGGCCAGCCAATTGGTGCGTGGCGAAGAGCGCGAGCAATGGGAAGCCCTGCGCGCCCTGCGGCGCAAGCTGGCGGAAGAACATGGCGTGCCGCCCTACGTCATCTTCCCGGATTCAACCTTGCTGGAAATGCTCCGAAGCCAGCCTGGCAGCATGGCCGAGATGGGCCGGGTCAGCGGCGTCGGTGCGCGCAAGCTGGAGCGTTATGGCGAGGCATTCCTGCAAGTGCTTGGCGGCGCGGCACCTGCGCCGCGGGTGGTCACCGACCTGCGCCACGAGCTGATCAGCCTTGCCCGCGCCGGCATGACCCCGATGCAGATTGCCAGTCAGTTACAGTGCTCGGAGAAAAACGTCTACACCCTGTTGGCCGAGGCCATCGGCAAGCAGCAGTTATCGCTGGATCAGGCGCTCGATCTGCCGGAAGACTTGCTCAGCGAAATTCAGGACGCCTTCCTCGACGGCGAAGGCGAGCTGCCACCTGTGGCCTCCATCGCCCAGATGTTCACCGGTCGGGTGCCGGAAGGCGTGCTGTATTGCGTACGTGCGGCGTTGCAGTCGGAGTTTGAGGTGTAACCCAAGCTCCCTGCATCACGATGTTGCAAGCGCACAGTCTCAAAGGCTGTAAGGCATTGCGCGACAAATCTGTCGAACTCCGGTCCACCACGCCGTTGTGCGACGAAACACCCCATCTGTGTACTTGCCTCGTCAGTATCTCCATGATTAGCTGCCTATTAATTAGGAGTCGCCTTTAATCACCGAGTTACTTATGCCATTAACAGAAGAACACCGCTTCGGCATGCAACTGGCCAATCTGTCCCGGGGCTGGCGTGCAGAGCTTGATCGCCGTCTGGCCGATCTGGGGCTGTCCCAGGCTCGCTGGCTGGTCCTGCTGCATCTGGCGCGATTTTCAGAGCCGCCGACTCAGCGTGAGCTGGCCAAAAGCGTGGGCGTCGAAGGCCCGACTCTGGCCCGTTTGCTCGACAGTCTTGAGAACCATGGGCTGGTGCAGCGTCAGGCTGTCCTTGAAGACCGGCGGGCGAAGAAAATCCTGCTCAGCGATACGGCCCGACCATTGATCGAGAAGATCGAGACCATCGCCACAGATCTTCGTCACGAGCTGTTCGCGGGCCTTGATGAGGAGGATTTGCGGGTGTGTCTGCGCGTGCATTCAACAATTCTGGGCAATCTGGAAAAATCCTGACGATATGGCCCGGTGCCTGCCACAAATACATTGAACCTGCTGAAACATCCTGTTCTATTTGCACCCATAATGATTTGCTCGGACTGGGTGTCCGCAAAACGAATTTGCAGGGAAGCCTGCCTCATAAGGGGTCGCATGCTGAAGAGTTTTCAGGCCGGTAGTCGGCGCGGCGGTTTCGGATCACTTCGCGTTCAGTCGGGTCTTCGTACAGGGTTGCTGGCGTTGGCCGTTGCCTCGGCGGCCACGCTGCACAGTGCTATGGCCGCAGCTCTGGGACTTGGCGACATCATCTTGCATTCCGCGCTGGGTCAGCCTTTCAACGCTGACATCGAACTGATCGAAGCAGGCGGTCTGAGCCCTGAAGAAATCGTGGTCACGCTGGCGCCTGCCGACGCGTTCGCCAAAGCCGGCGTCGAGCGAGTGTTCTTTCTCAACGAACTACGTTTTACCCCGGTCATTCGTGGTAACCGGGCCGTCGTGCATGTCGAGTCGCGCAAGGCAGTGACCGAGCCCTACATGGACTTCGTCGTGCGGTTGGCCCGGCCTAATGGCGACCAGTTGCATGAATACACCGTGTTGCTCGATCCGCCCAATTCGCCGACCGGACTGGCTGCAGCCCGTAGCCGCGCGCAGTCTGCTAACGCCGAGGGCCAGGCTGATCAGTCACGGCTACCCGTTGCACCGCCCAAAGCGGTACAGGGTAAGCGCTACACAGTGGCCTCCGGCGATACCCTGGCTGGCATTGCGCGCCGTATACAGGCGCCCGGCGACAAGACCTCCAGCGCTCGGTTGATCAGCGGCATTCAGGCGCTCAATCCGCAGGCCTTTCCCAATGGCGAGCGCAGCCAGTTGAAAGTCGGTCAAAGCCTGCTGCTGCCAGACAGCGCGGTCGAACCCAGGGCCGCTGCCGCAGCGCCTTCAGCGTCCGCACCAAGCGTTCAGGCACTGGCCCCGGTACCTGCACCCGCCGCAGCCGCCACGACGCAGGGCACTGACGAACAAACGACTGCCTCGGCCATTGAGAACCAGCTGTTGGCCAAGACCGTCGAGGACCTGAAGGGTCAAGTCAAGAAGGTGACCGAAGACGACGAGGACAAGACCAGGCAGCTCAGCGAACTCCAGACGCAGTTAGCCGAGATGAATGCCGCCGCCGCTGCGCCGGCCCCGACAGATGCTCCCGGGAATGCCCCGATCCGCAAGAACGAGTCTGCTGTAACTTCCGTTGCCCCAGCGCCAGTTCCAGCACCTGCTCCAGCATCGGCGCCTGCCGCTCCCGTTGAAGACGATGATTTGCCCTGGACGACGATTCTGGCCGGGCTGCTGCTGGTGCTTCTGCTGCTGGCGCTGGTCTGGTCGGTGCGGCGCAACCGCATCAAAAATCAATTGGCACTTGAGCCCGAGGCGTTAGAGTCCTTGGTTCATACCGCCCCAGCAACAGTCATACCGGTATTCGAAATCCCGGCAGTCACCCCGCATCCGGCCGCAACGCCGGCGCCTGTCGCCAGCGTGCCCGCACCTGTCGGTCAACGTCTGGCGGGTGCGGCGACGGACGCTCTGGACGGCGCCAGCATCTATATCGCTTACGGTCGTTTTGCCGAAGCGCAAGCGATCCTGCGCGAGGCGCTGGAGCGCCAGCCGCAACGCACCGACGTGCGCATGCGCATCCTCGAATTGCTCGGCGAACAAGGCGATGTCGCCGAGTTCGATGAGGAAGAAAAGGTGCTGCTGAGCCAGGGTGTCGAGGCGCGGAAACTTCAAGAGATCCGCGCACGCTATCCGAAACTCAACGTCACGCCCGTGCCAGCCGTGGATTTAGCTTCCGCAATAGCCCCTGCGGCTGTTGCGGGGGCTGCGGTTGTCGCAGCGGTCGCTGTAGAGACCGTGGCCAGCAAAGAAACCCCTGCCCGGTTGGACCAGAACGCCGCAGCATCGCTGAACCCTGCACCGGGCGACGACTTCCAGCTCAACCTTGATGACTTGTCCATGGACGCCGACTGGGATCTGGTTGATCCCTTCGAGAGCACGCCTGCGCCGCGCAAACCTGCGCCGGATGCCAAGCCCGAGCTAGATCCTGCATTCGCTTCGGACCTCACACAATTGCCGGAAGTCTTTGAGATGCCCGACGAGCAGTTCCTCAGCGACTTTGCCGAGGATGAGGAAACGTCGGAGGTCGAGGTCCGGTATGAAGCAGTGCCTGACGCTGTTGCCCAGAGCAGCAGCGACTTGCTGGATGATGCTTTTCTTGACAGCTTCATGAACGACGACACTGAATTCGATCTGATGGACCTTGGGGAAGAAGAGCCCCTGAGCAAGATCAATGAAGCGCAGGTTCTGATCGATGACGGCAATATCGAGGAGGCCCGTCGTCTGCTGCAGGAAGTGATTGACGAATCCGATGACGGCCCGCAACGGACCGCTCATGACCTGCTGGCGGGGCTGGAGTGATTGATGAGCGCCAAGGCTGAAATCGTCATCACTTACTGCACTCAGTGCCAATGGTTGCTGCGTGCTGCCTGGCTGGCGCAGGAACTGCTCAGCACCTTTGGCGACGATCTGGGCAAGGTATCGCTGGTTCCGGGAACCGGCGGGGTATTTCGCATCACCTGCGATGATGTGCAGATCTGGGAGCGCAAGGCCGATGGCGGTTTCCCCGACGCTAAAATGCTCAAGCAGCGAGTGCGCGACCGCATAGATCCGGATCGCGATCTCGGGCATAACGATCGCGATGCTCGCCCGGACGGGGACTGACCCATGATCGTTCGGCCTCATCCCAACCTGCTCAACGTGCTGCTGGCCCTCAAGGGCTCGATTGCCCGACGTATTGCGCTGCGCGCCGTGATGGTGACGTTGCTGGCGGCAGTCATCGTGCTGATCGAGAGCCTGCACCCGGATTACTTCGCCAAGGTCAGCGCGACGCCGTTTACCTTGCTCGGTCTGTCACTGTCGATCTTCATGAGCTTTCGCAACAACGCCTGCTACGACCGCTGGTACGAAGCTCGCAAGGCGTGGGGCGACGTGATCACCGAAACGCGATCAATCATCCGCGAAACCCAGGTGATCAAGGATGGAGCACTACGTGCCGGTATCTTGCGCGATTTATGCGGCTTTGCTCATGCGCTGAATGCGACCCTGCGTCATCAGGATATGCGGGAAGTTGCGCAACCCTGGCTGAGTCATCTGCCGGCGGCGGACAGCGCCAACTTCTGCGACAAGGTACTGCAGCAGATCGGTCGGCAGTGTTCACAGGCCAGCGAAGCGGGGCACATCAACGAGTGGCGCTATACGCTGATGGCGAATCACTTGAGCGCGCTGAGCCGGGTCGTGACCACCTGTGACCGCATCAAGCACACCCCCTTGCCGTTCCCTTACACCTTGTTGCTGCACCGCACGATCTACTTGTTCTGCATCCTGTTGCCCTTCGCCATGGCAGAACCACTGGGCTGGATGACGCCTTTGTTCATGGCCATTGTCAGCTACACATTCTTCGGCCTGGACGCCATCGGCAACGAGCTGGAAGACCCGTTCGGCTACGATGAAAACGACCTGCCTCTGGATGCATTGGTGCGGGTGGTCGAACGCGATGTACTCGATGCGTTGGGCGTCCACCCCCTGCCGCCATTGCTGGAGCCTGTGGAGTTTGTATTGACCTGACGTGCAGAAGTCGCCAGGAGACCGTTCTGGAGTCTGCTATCAGAACGGCACTTTGCCGATCAGCATGTCCCGGTACATCACGAAATCGCCCAGCAAGCTGTAGAACGGATGCTTGAAAGTGGCGGGCCGGTTCTTCTCGAAAATGAAATGCCCGACCCAGGTAAAGGTGTATCCCGCCAGCGGCAGCATCCACAGCAGTAGCCAGTTTGCGCTGAATACCGCGAGTGCGAGGATCAGCAAGACAAGCGTGGTGCCGATGAAATGCAGACGGCGGCACACGCTGTTCCGGTGTTCTTGCAGGTAGTAGGGGTAGAAGTCGGCGAAATCTTCGAACGTCTTGACGTTATCCACAGCGGTACTCCCTTGCGGACGAGTGTTCTGAGTCTAGCCGAGCGCCTCCAAGCCACCAGTAACAAGGGATGCCAGCAGTGGGAGCCTTGTTTGATCAATGTCGCCAAAACGCAGGAATACACAGCACCAACACCGTGATGATTTCCAGACGTCCCAAGAGCATTCCCACCGACAGGATCCACTTGGCCGCATCCGGCAACGTCGAAAAATTCCCTGCCGGGCCAATGGTGTCCCCCAGGCCCGGGCCCACGCCTGACACCGTACTCGCTGCGCCAGTCAGCGCAGTCATCCAGTCCAGCCCCAGGAGGGAAAGCAGCAGGGCGATCAGGCCGACGGTGAACGTGAAGAAGAACGAAAAGGTCAGGATCGAGCGCACGATCTCTTCATCCAGGCGATGGCCGTTGTACTTCTGTTTGATCACTGCTCTTGGGTGAATCAGCTGATGGAGGTTGGCCTTGAGCAAGGTGTAGGCCACCTGGAACCGGAACACTTTTACCCCGCCTGCCGTGGAGCCGGAGCAGCCGCCGATGAAGCCCAGATAAAAGAAAGACATCAGTGCGAAATTGCCCCACAGGCTGTAGTCGCCCAAGGCAAAACCGGTGGTAGTGACCACGGAAGTGACATTCAGCGCCACATGACGCAGCGCTTCGTACCAAGGCAGATCGGTGGTGGCCCAGTACCAGACCGTCATCACCACCCAGGTCAACAGCAGCAGACCGATGAAACCCTGCACCTGCTGGTCCTTGATCAGTGCCTGGCGGTTACCGCGCAAGGTTGCAACATAGAGCGTGAACGGCAGACTGCCGAGAATCATCATCACGATCGCGACCCAGTGCACCGCCGGTTGCGGCCATTTGGCCAACGACTGATCGGAGGTGGAAAAACCGCCTGTGGAAATCGCCGACATCGCGTGGTTGATCGCATCGAACAGACTCATCCCCGCCCACCAGAATGCGACGCTGCCCAACACCGTGAACCCTACGTAAATCAGCACGATGAATTTGGCGACCATGTGTGAGCGCGGCATGACCTTTTCCGAGCGGTCCGAGGACTCGGTCTGAAACAGGCGCATCCCGCCGATGCGCAGGAGCGGCAGGATCGCCACCGCCATGCCGATGAAACCGATACCGCCCAGCCAATGCAGCAGTGAGCGCCAGATGAGAATGCCCGGCGACATGGTGTCCAGCCCGCTGAGCACGGTCGAACCGGTGGCGGTGATGCCGGACATGCTCTCGAAGAACGAATCGGTGTAGCTGATGTGCTGAGTCAGCAGGAACGGCAGTGCGGAAAACACGCAGACCACGACCCAGCTGCTAACGGTCAGCAGGTACATGTCCCGCGGACGCAGGTGCACGTGTTCCGGGCGGCCTTGACCCACAAGCGCCAGCCCGGCGATGAAGGTGATCAGGCTCGCCCAGAGAAACGACGGCATGTCGCCGGTACGGTCGAAGATCAGCAGCGTGACCATGGGCACCACCATGGCGATGGCCAGCGTGATGAGGAAGATGCCGATAATGAAACCGATGATGCGCAGAGTCGGCAACGCCATGCAGTCGCTCAGATCAGATAGTGGAAAGCCGCCCATTCTACCCGTGGGTCGATACAAGTAAACCGAGGGTTTTTCCGGTTGTCGTGTAAGTAATTGCAGCTGTGGTTCGTTATTGAGGATCAAGAGGGCGTTCGCAGCACTACAATGGCCCATCAATTTTCAGGAGACCTTTCAATGGAAGCGCTTGATGTATTGCTCAATCGCGTGTCCGTGCCCCGGCTGACCGAACCGGCGCCGAATGCCGCTCAGCGCGAAATCCTCTTCGGCGCTGCGCTGCGTGCTCCCGATCACGGCGCCTTGCGCCCCTATCGGTTTCTTACCGTGGAAGGCGAGGCACGTCACCGCATGGGCGATCTGCTGGCCCAGGCGCTGACCGAAAACGGTGGTGGGGCAGATGAAAAGGCGCTGGACAAAGCCCGTCTTGGCCCGCTGCGTGCGCCGTTGGTGGTGGTCGTTATCGCCAGACTGACGGATCACTTCAAGGTGCCGAAGACGGAGCAGGTCATCACTGCGGGTTGCGCGGCCCACGGTGTGTTATTGGCGGCCCATGCGTTGGGCGTCGGCGCGGTATGGCGCACGGGTGAGCTGTCGTATTCACGCCGTGTGGCCGAGGGACTGGGCTTGGAAACCGGTGAGCAGATCATCGGCTTCCTCTACCTGGGCACTCCGCAAAACCCGCCACGCGAGGCGCCGAAGCCGGATGTCGCGGATTTTGTCAGTGCCTGGCAGGGACAGAGTTAGCGAATCGAATCAGCCGCCGGGATGAATCGGTCGTCGCAGATTCAAAGGGGGGCCGAGATAACCTGTGGGAGCGCAGGGGTCAGCCGCTCGTTTCCCGGGGTACCACGATGCTGGCGATAAATCCGCCTTGTGGGTGGTTCTCCAGCAGCAGATCCCCACCGTGTTTCTGCGAAGCGCGTTTGGCGATGGCCAGACCCAGGCCATACCCCGGCGCGGTCTGGTTTGGCGCGCGGTAGAAGGGTTCGCCCAGTTGCGCCAGATGTTCCGGGCTCACACCCGGACCATGGTCGCGCACGCTGATGAACAGGTCGCCACCCTCGTCTCGTGCACTGAGTTCAATCGGCTGCCCCACGGGATTGAAGCGCAGCGCGTTACGCAGGAGGTTATCCAGGGCACGCTCCAGCACATTTGGCCAGCCTTGCAATTGGGCGCCCGGTTCAGCATTGACTTCGAGGGTCTGCTCGGTGTCAGCCATCTCGGTTTCGGCTTTCAGGTGATTCAGTAAACCCGGCAGATCGACCGGCACAGCGCTGCCCATGTCGGCGTCCAGTCGGGCCAGTGCCAGAATTTCGCTGATCAACTCCTCCAGCCGATCGCATTCGCGAATCAGACGCGGCCAAAGCTTTTGTCGTTCTGCAGGCTCGGCGCGCTCGGCCAGTGCCAAGGCTACGCGCAGCCGGGCCAAGGGTGAGCGCAGTTCGTGGGACACGTCGCGCAGCAGTTGGCGCTGGCTGCTGATCAAGCTCTGCAGGCGCGCGCCCATACGGTTGAAGTCGTTGGCCAGTACGCCGAACTCGTCGCGACGATTGGCCAGTTGGGCCAAGCTGTTCTGCTGATAGGTGGTCTGACCCAGATCGTGCACTGCGCCACGCAGTCGGCTCAAGGGGCGAGTGATCGACAGGGTCACCAGCAAACTGAATAAGGTCAGCACTACCAGTGCGATACCCAGTGCGCTGAGCGGCCAGAGCAGGCTTTCCCGGTGCCACGCATCCAGTTCAGGATGAGGGATCCGGTAGATGAGCAGGTAAGTTTCGCTGGTTTTCGGGCTGGTGTATTCAGCGGTCAGGCGTCGCCACGGCAGTGGTCGAGTGTCGTCTTGCTGACGCTCCTCGAACGCCGCCGCGCGAGGGGGGAAGGTGCCTGGAATAATCGCCTCGCCACTGTCGTTCAGGACCTGAACGTCGATGTGGTATTTGCGCTTGAGGTTCTGCAGAAACTCTTGCGCCGGACCTTCACCCTGATCTTCGTAAAGCTGCGTCCATTTCTGCGGCAGGTTGTGCAGGCCGGGGTGACGACTGAGAATCCAGGCGTCCTGATTCAGCATGTGTCCCAGCAGAATCGACAGACCCGCCACCAACGCAATCGCGAGCCAGAAGCTCGCCAGTATTCGCCAGAACAATGAACGCACGTTCAGCCCTCGATCTGCCCCGGAAATGGAAAAGCCCGACACGCCGGGGAGAGCGTGTCGGGTTGGGAGTGTAATGCCGTGTGGCAGTCCCGTTACTGAGCTTTCTGCGCCTTTTGCGCCTTCCAGGCTTCGAACTCGGCGCGATCAGCACGACGCTGTGCTTCATCCTTCTGAATCTGGTCGAACGCCTTCTGCTGATCTGGCGTCAGCACTGCCCGGATGTCGGACTGGGTTTTCGCGTGTTTGGCGGCCAGTTCATCCTGCATGGCTTTCTGATCGGCCGGCGACAGCTTGGCCAGGTACTTCTGGGTGATCTCGGAGCGACCGCGCCATTGATCGCCCATCAGTTTGCCGACCTGCTGACGTTGTTCCGGCGTCAGGTTCAGCGTGTCGAGCGGGCCTTTGCGGTGGTGCATGCCGGGACTATCAAAACCTGGGCCGCCAGGACCTGCCAGTGGACCACCTTGCGCAGGCATCGCCATCGCAACGGTGGGCAGGGCGGCAGCGAACATCAAAGCCATCAGAGTCTTACGCATGGTGTATCTCCTTGTCTCGAATCCGGCTCTGTGCCGGTTGTGGCCAGTTTAGGGAGATCAAGGTCAAGCGAGGTCAGGCGTGGGTAAAGCTTGAGTAAAGGCGGCGCGCTGGGAGACTTACTTTGGCGCTCAAATCCAGGCTTGAACCGGCGCACGCCTCAGCTGCAAGCTGGCGGCCACACGCTATAACAGTACGCATCGCTCTGGCTTGTGCTACTTGCCGTCTGAAGCTTGTAGCTCGCGGCTGCCTCATCAGAGGCTGTAGTAATAGCCGCGACTGCGTAGCGCCACGATTCGCGGCCTGCCATCGGCATGGGGCCCGATCTTCTTGCGCAGATTACTGACGTGCATGTCCAGGCTGCGATCGTAAAGTGTCAGCTTGCGGCCCAACGCCAATTGCGCCAATGCCTGCTTCTCCAGCGGTTCGCCAGGTTGACCCAGAAGGGCTTCGAGCAGGCGCGCCTCGGACACCGTCAATGTGAACTCCTGGTCGTCGATGATGACCACACCTCGCGCCGGGCTAAAGCACAGGTCGCCCAGTTCCACCTGGCTGGAGGCTGCTGCCGGATGACTGCGGCGCAGCACGGCGCGCAAGCGGGCAGTCAGTTCACGGGGATCACAGGGTTTGGCCAGATAATCATCGGCCCCAAGCTCCAGGCCGAGAATGCGGTCCAGCGGCTCGCCACGCGCCGAAAGCATCAGCACAGGCAACTCGGGGTGGTCGGTGCGCAATTGCTTGAGCAACTCCAGACCGCTGCCGTCGGGCAGCATGACGTCCAGTACCACGGCAGCAGGGGCTGATTCGGCAAGAGCTTTGCGTGCGCTTTTGCCATCATGGCAGGCATGTACCACAAAACCTTCCTGGCTCAACCAACTGCTTAGAAGCTCACACAGCTCCTGGTCATCATCAATAAGTAACAGCTCGCTCATGACTCACTCGATTTAGCCATTGCCGACGCCGTCTACGCCAGCCGCCGGCAAAGATACCGCACAGCAGGGCTGATATTAAAACGCCGCCCCCTGGAACGAACCATTATTGCTGCTCGGTCAGTACATATGCGGGCACGACCGGCTGCGCTTCTTTGAGCTGCAGTTCAGGCGTTTGGTTCTCCTGACGCACATGTCCCGCCAGAAATCTTTCGCACTCGGTGTTGCACCGCACGCGCCCGGCCCCGGCGCGAGACTGGCGCAATGACAAAGTTAGGGCAGAACTTGCTTGAACGGCTTGACCACGACGTGAGCGTAGACCCCGGCCTTCACATAAGGATCGGCATCGGCCCACGCTTGTGCGGCGCTCAGGGAGGCAAACTCGGCAACGATCAGGCTGCCGGTGAAGCCTGCCGTGCCCGGATCATTGCTGTCCACTGCTGGCAGAGGCCCCGCCAGCACGATGCGGCCTTCATTTTTCAGCGCGGTCAGACGCTCCAGATGCGCAGGGCGCGCTTCGAGACGTTTTTCCAGCGAGTTGGCGACGTCTGTTGCCACGATTGCGTAGAGCATGTCAGTCCTCGGTCTTTTTGGTTGAAGGCTGGGTCGATGCGTCGGCATCGTGCAGATGACGGGCCAGGAAGATGCCTTGGCCGATCAGGAAAATCAGGGTCATGCCCAGGCTGCCGAAGACTTTGAAGTCAACCCAGAACGCCTGGTAAGTGAACGCGACATACAGGTTGGCCGCGCCGCAGAACAGAAAGAAGATGATCCAGGCGATGTTCAGCCTGGTCCAGATTGCCTGTGGCAATGTCAGTGCATGCCCCATGATGCGCTGGATCAGCAGGCGGTCACCAATGAAGTGGCTGCCGGCGAAGACCAGCGCGAACACCCAGTTGACCACCGGCGCCTTCCATTTAAGAAAGGTTTCGCTATGGAAGGCCAGGGTCAGGCTACCGAACACCAGGCAGCCGGCGAGGGTCAGCCACTGGCTTTTCTCCAGCTTGCCCTGCTGTATATAAAGGATGCCGTAGACCACGATGGAACTGGCGATCAGCACCGCAGTGGCGCTGAAAATCCCGCCGACCATGAAGCTGTGGCCCAGGATATTGACGCCTTGGGGACTGATTTTGTAGACGATGAAAAACAGGATAAGCGGGATGAAGTCGATGAATTGTTTCACAGTAAGAGCCAGAAGCTGGATGTGGCGGCATAATAACAAACATCAATGACTGCGAAAGCGCCCCTATGAATGTCGACCTGCACTGTCACAGTACCGCCTCCGACGGCGCCTTAGCGCCCGCGGCACTCGTCGCCCGTGCCTTTGATAACGGCGTGCGCGTGCTTGCGCTGACCGATCATGACACCATCGAAGGCCTCGAAGAAGCCCGCGCGGCGGCGCTGGCGCTGGATATGCAGCTCATCAACGGCATCGAACTGTCCTGCACCTGGGGCGGTGCCACCATTCATATTCTGGGGTATGGCTTTGATGTCGATGCCCGGCCCTTGCTCGATACTATTGAGCAATTGCACACCGGTCGCTGGTTGCGCGCCGAAGAAATCAGTCGCAAATTGGCGATGAAAGGTATGCCCGGCGCGCTGGAAGGTGCCCGTGCGGTACAACAGGCGCTGGGTGACAGCGGTAATGCGCCGGCCCGACCGCACTTTGCGGACTTTCTGGTCAATCAGGGTTTCGTGAAGGATCGCGCCGAAGCGTTTCGCAAATGGCTGGGCGCCGGCAAGCTGGGCGACGTCAAGCAGCATTGGCCGACCCTGGAAGAAACGGTCGCGACCTTGCGCGCAGCAGGCGCCTGGGTCAGCCTAGCGCACCCTTCGCACTATGACTTTACCCGCAGCAAACGCCGCAAGCTGGTCGCCGATTTCATTCAGGCAGGCGGTCATGCGATGGAAGTGGTTAATGGTTTGCAGCCTGCCGATCAAGTGGGCAGCCTGGCCATTCTGGCCCGTGAGTTCGGTCTGCTGGTCAGCGCCGGCAGTGATTTCCATGCGCCTGGCGCCTGGTCCGAGATAGGCGTCTATCGCCCGTTACCGGATGACCTGCCGCCACTTTGGGGGCGATTCAAACATGACCAGCCTACTGCCGTCTGAACAGGAAGATACCGTGAGTCAATTTTTCCAGGTCCACCCGGAAAACCCGCAGCCGCGCCTGATCAAGCAGGCCGTGGACATCATCAAGGCCGGCGGGCTGGTGGTCTATCCGACCGATTCCTCATACGCGCTGGGATGCCAGATGGGCGACAAGACGGCGCTGGATCGCATCCGCCGCCTTCGCAATCTGGACGACAAGCACAACTTCACCCTGATGTGCTGTGACCTGTCACAACTGGGGTTGTTCGCCAAAGTGGACACCGCCGCGTTTCGTCAACTCAAGGCGCATACGCCCGGCCCTTACACCTTTATCCTTGGCGCGACCCGCGAAGTGCCGCGGCTGTTGCTTCATCCAAAGCGTCGCACCATCGGGCTGCGGGTGCCGAAACACCCCATCGCGCAGGCGTTGCTGCAGGAGCTGGGCGAGCCGTTGATGAGCGTCAGCCTGATCATGCCGGGTAAGACCCTCCCCATGAGCGACCCCTACGAGATGCGCCTGTTACTCGAACATCATGTCGATCTGATCATCGATGGCGGCGAGGGCGGAATATCGGCGTCCACCGTGATCAATCTGACCGAACACGAGCCGCAAGTGGTACGCATCGGTTGCGGTGATCCGACGCCGTTCGGGGTCGAAGTCGAGTGACCGAGGTCCAGACGGCGGACTCGCAAGTCGACGCTCAGCAGGAGCTGCCATTTGCCATGGTCTACGGGCAGGCCGTCATGCAGATGCCGGTGGACCTGTACATTCCCCCGGATGCGCTGGAAGTTTTTCTTGACGCCTTCGAAGGCCCGCTGGACTTGCTGCTTTATTTGATACGCAAGCAGAACATTAACATCCTCGACATTCCGGTGGCAGAGATCACTCGCCAATACATGGGTTATGTCGAGCTGATGAAAACGGTGCGTCTTGAGCTGGCCGCCGAGTATCTGGTCATGGCTGCGATGCTGGCGGAGATCAAGTCGCGCATGCTGCTTCCGCGCTCGGAAATCGCCGCAGAGGAAGAGGACGACCCGCGTGCCGAGCTGATTCGTCGTCTGCAGGAATACGAGCGCTTCAAGGCAGCGGCGGAAGGGATCGACACCCTGAACCGGGTAGGCCGTGACGTGGTAGTGCCCAAACTCGACGCACCCGAGGCCCGTGCGCGCAAGCTGCTTCCGGATGTGGCACTTGAAGAGTTGCTGATTTCCATGGCTGAGGTGCTGCGCCGTGGCGACATGTTCGAAAGCCATCAGGTCAGCCGGGAAGCATTGTCCACTCGCGAGCGCATGAGCGATGTGCTGGAACGGCTCAAAGGAGCCGGTTTCGTACCGTTCGCCGAACTGTTCACGGCAGAGGAGGGGCGGCTGGGCGTAGTCGTGACCTTCATGGCGGTGCTTGAGCTGGTCAAGGAGCAACTGGTCGAGCTGGTGCAGAACGAACCCTTCGCTGTCATTCATGTGCGCGCCCGAGCCGAATAAAAGAGCCAGAGCTGATCGATGAACCTGAACGAACCCCGTGAACTCGCGCCCCTGCTCGAAGCCTTCCTGCTGGCCTCCGGTAAACCGCAATCGCTTGACCGGCTTTACGAGCTGTTCGAGGAGGGCGAGCGACCGGAGCCTGCGGTGTTCAAGAAAGCCCTGGCGCTGCTGGGCAAATCCTGCGACAACCGGGCCTTCGAACTCAAAGAGGTTGCCTCGGGTTATCGTTTGCAGATCCGTGAAAAGTTCGCGCCCTGGGTGGGCCGACTTTGGGAGGAGCGCCCGCAACGCTATTCCCGTGCCTTGCTGGAAACCATGGCACTGATCGCCTATCGCCAGCCCATCACCCGCGGCGAGATCGAGGATGTGCGCGGCGTGGCGGTCAACAGCAACATCGTCAAGACGCTGCTGGAGCGCGAGTGGATCAGGATCGTCGGTTACCGCGATGTGCCGGGCAAGCCTGCAATGTTCGCCACCACCAAAAGCTTTCTCGACCACTTCAATCTGAAGAGTCTGGACGAGTTGCCGCCCATGGCAGACTTGCGGGAAATGGAGGCAGAACCGGTGCTGGACTTCGACGACGCGCCGGTCCCTGCACATTTGCAGGCGCTCGCCGACGCAAGTCTGGAACCGACCCTTGAAACCGAGCCCGAGGCGCCGCGTGATGAGACCAGCTTCCGCAGTCTGCTGGCCGAGCTGGACACCATGGAAAAGGGGCTGAAAATCGACTTCGACGATTTATTGCTCAATGACGCCGATAAAGAGTCTGAATTGGAAGAGGGGCCTGCGGACGACGAAGATTCGCGATAACGCGGCACCGATCCACGCATGCCTGCGATTTCATGTTGAAACGCGATCCTGTAGAGACGATTCATTCGTAAGAGGGCAGTGCAGTCGACGCATGCTCATCGCCTGACCGATCTTTTCGCGAATGAATCGCCTCTACAGGTTCTCCTCCGGTTGATACGCGACTTCAGGCCACTTCATGAGTACCAAAGACCCCTGCATCAGTATCTGTAAATTTGACGATGACATCTGCATCGGCTGTGGTCGCAGCAAGCGCGAGATCAAATCGTGGAAGAAGATGGACAAGAACGAGAAGCGCTCGGTGCTGGCCGAGTCAGCCATGCGCCTGATCAAGCTCAAGGGCGCCGGTCGGCGGAAAAAGAAGTAGCTGAGGGCTAACCCCCGATATTTTCGTCTGGTCTCTGATGCGCGACGCGCGCCATGAGCGTATGATTCGCGACCTTTTGGCGATCCACACTCGCCTCAGGCTTCAGTTTTCAGCCCTGCTGGTTCTGAGCGCCATGCTCGTCCAGAGATCGGGCAACAGGCCGTGCCCACTCGCGCACGCCCTGATTCGACACACCGGGAGGTGCCCAGATGAGTGAACAAGACAAGCAGGACCAAGAAATCGGCCCAGCAGGCGAAAAACTGCAAAAGGTGCTGGCGCGCATTGGCGTCGGTTCGCGCCGTGACGTCGAGGCCTGGATCGGCGAAGGCCGGATCAAGGTCAACGGCGTACAGGCAAGCCTTGGGCAGCGTGTCGACCTGCACGACGCCATCACCGTCGATGGCCGCGTCATCCGTCGCGAAGAAGCGGCCGAGACCGTGCGCCGCGTCGTCATGTACAACAAACCAGACGGCGAAATCTGCACCCGTGACGACCCGGAAGGCCGCCCGACCGTGTTCGACCGCCTGCCGCGCCCCAAAGAAGGCCGCTGGATCAACATCGGTCGTCTGGACATCAACACCACCGGTCTGCTGATGTTCACCACCGACGGTGAATTGGCCAACCGCCTGATGCACCCTTCGTTTGAGATGGACCGCGAATACGCTGTACGCGTGCGTGGCGAAGTCGATGACGACATGCTGCTGCGTCTTAAAAACGGTGTGATCCTCGAAGACGGTCCTGCGCGTTTCACCGACATCCAGCAAGCGCCGGGTGGTGAAGGCTTCAACCACTGGTATCACTGTGTGGTGATGGAAGGCCGTAACCGCGAGGTTCGTCGCCTGTGGGAGTCTCAGGGGTTGGTGGTCAGCCGCCTGAAGCGCGTGCGATTCGGGCCGGTGTTCCTCAACTCCGACCTGCCAATGGGGCGCTGGCGCGAAATGAGTCAGCAGGAAGTTGACATCCTGAGCGCCGAAGTCGGCCTGAAACCGGTCGCCATGCCGCAAATGAACGCCAAGACCAAGGATAAGCTCGAACGTCTGCAGCGTCAGTCTTCGCGCCCATTGGGCAAAGGCGAGCGCGTGCGTCAGTTGCGTCCTGCCAAGGATGCCGCACCGGCTGATCGTCCTGCCCGCGAGCCGCGTCTGGCCGATGGTGAGCGTCCTGCCCGTAAGCCGGCCGACAGCGGCCGTCCTGCACGTACCCCGCGTCCGGCAGCTGGCGGTCGCACCGACAGCAGTCGTGGCACGCCGGTAGCAGATCGTCCGAGCGAGATGAACAAGCGCCCGGCCAAGCCCAAGACCACGCGTCCGGGTATCAAGCTGGTGGACGACGACAAGACCCCTTCGGGCAAGCGTCGCGGCGCCCCGGCCGGGGCCGGTCAGCGTCCGGGCTTCGGTCGTCGCAAGCCTGAGTGATCCGGTCCTGAAATAGAAACGCCAGTCCTTGTGACTGGCGTTTTCATGTGTGGCGTGCGCTTACAGATTCACATACCGAAGACCGTCGAACAGCACGCGACCATCCACAGCCAGCGCTCCGCTGTTGAAAATCAGGTCCAGGTGATGACTGCCCTTGGCGCCCCCGCCCAGGCCCAGATGCAGTCCGCAATGGCGCTCTTCGAATCCGGCATTGCGGGCATACAGCTGCCTTACGCCCTCGTTAGTACCGATGCCCAGTTCTTCGATGCGGCGGTTCGAAGGGTTGGCATCGAGGTACTTGTTGAAGTCGTTTTCCAGCCCGGGCACCTGCGTCGCGATACGTGTAACGGTGGAGTTTTCGATCCATAACTCCAGGGGAGACTCAATAATTCCGTACTTGCGCGCAAAGGGGATGGTACCGAGAAAGGTCCCGACGAATTTCACATGGCCGTTGATGGAGTCGCTGTGCGTCGCGACCTCGCCGGGTGCCAAATCATAGTTCCCGACGCCGTTGATGTTGGTCCATTTTTTCAGCTCACCCAGAGGGAGCTCGAAATGCGAGCCTTGCTCGTCGCTGAAGCTCAGGATTTCGCCCTGATTCATGTTCTCGATGAGGGCGGCATTCAACTGCGCAATACGTTGCGGTTCGACGCTGAAGGTGTCGTAGAAGTGACTGCCGTAATCCTTGAACAGCAGCGATTTCTTCCAGTGTTCCGACATCACCCCCTGCAGCGCGCGAATGAAATCCGGTCCTTCGGCCCGCGGATTGGGCAGGGTAGATGCGTCGTAGAACAGGACATACAGATCAGCCTCAATGATGGCTTGAGTCAACTGATCGGTGGACGACGTTTGTAAAGGCATCTTGCTGAATTGAAAGGTGTCACGGGCGGTGGGGCCTTCAACGATCTCTGCGACCAGAGCGTCGTAGTCTTCGGTGTGGGCCAGCAAAACATTGGGTGAAGGAATATGCGCGACGGCGGGATGATGATGCAGGTAGTAAAGAAAGTGGTCGATTGCCCTGTTCTGATCCATAAAGGCGCTCCGCTGCAAATGCTGAAAACTGAAAGGGCCAACGGGTCAGACCCGTTCGCCCTGTTTCTGCCTTAGAGCGGCCACATCGCGGTGCCGAATGGCACCACGGCGTCAGCTTGCATCATTTCCACGGCAGCATCGTGCGTCGGTGCTTCAAACCAGTCGTCCAGTTGCAGTTCTTCTTCCAGGGTATGTTCCGCTGTTGATTGCATATGAATCTCCTGAGAATACTTACTTGCCGAGTGCGACGAGGACAACCGTACCGGTAGCGGTGACCGCCTCGTCGGGGGAAGCACGCTGACCTTCTTGGCCAGCAGGCGTTGAAAAAGTTAGTGCACGAATCCGATTGTTGCAAAAATTTTATACACGATGACAATGCTGGCATTTCGCCTAAAAAACAAAAACTTGCAGGAAAACAACGGCCCAGCTGAACCGTTTTTTTTTAAACTTTTTTCGACGCAATTATGTCGGGTTTTAAACAATCGTCTTTGAAACGACGTTTCCGGTACCCCACACATAGCGCTGTATCAGTGTGTTTTCTGGGCAGTATCTGATCGCTGGTGCGGCTCGTTCCCGGCCCGATGCATGAATCCTGATTTTCTGACCCGGTTCGCAGTGGGCGTCGCTGTCGCGGACCCCTTCGGCTGAAGCCGGCCGCCATGCCGCAAATGGACACCAAGACCGAGGACAAGCTCAAACAGCGGCGCCTCGGTTGGGCCTCAGGTTGTCCCATGACTTAATAGCCGTGTCGTGAAATGAAAAACGCCAGTCCCTGTGACTGGCGTTTTTTTTTGCGTGCGCCACGCATGGCACGTTGTGGCAATCCGTTTGGCTGGGGTGGTCACGTTGCTTGATAGCGTGAGAGAACGGCAAATTCAGGTGCACCTCCTGCTGCGGTCGTTGGCCGTTTTCGATTGGTAAAGACAGGCCGTGTTGATTTGAAGTAGTGCCTGCTCACTCACTTATATGAATAATAGCTGTGTCGCTTTTATATAAATTCTGTAGGTATCGAAAGAATAAACACACTGTGCATGCGCGGTCGTGAAAATAATTGCAGCTGTTTATTTATTCTGTGGCGAGCATTGTGTAGGGTAACCAGGCGAGTACTTATTGCCGTTGGTGAAAACTGTTTCTTGTTTATTGGTTTTTTAAGCGTTTCTGCGGTAGCGGATAACTTTATCGTATAGCTCGTTATCAAACTGGGACCCAGCGGTGCAGATTAGGGAAAATCATCATGGTCGGAATCGCCACTGCATTTTCAGGCAGCAGTTCAATAACCACTGCTGCAACTGCAAACATTCAATCAGCTGCCACTGTGAGCACTGAAAAGACAGAAAAGAATGATCCTCAAGCGAGGGCTGAACCTGCTGTTTCTACACTGGCACGTCAACTGAGCGAGGCAGCAAAGCGGGCGGAACTCAGGGATGCCACGATTGATTTCAAGGCACTGGGACAGTTGGCTGGGCGCATCACCGATGAATTGATTGGTGACACCTATTCGGCCAATAGAGCCCGGAATCACGCCGAGGTCCCAGGGACGGACGATCCTGAGTTGCTTGCCCGTGCTCGGCAGGCCACCGCATTTATCAAGGGCACTGACAGCAATCCCTTCAAAGGATTATCTCGCGAGCAGCTTGCGTTGATTACCTACGACGAAGGTGGCGACTTCACTGTTGATGAACGCCGCGCGGCTTGGCGCGAAGCATCTGACCAGGAGCAAGTCTGGAAGCGCCAGGTCGTTCAAAAGGCATCGGCTGAATACGAGGCCACCGGCAAGACGACCAGTTTTTTCGCCGAGGTGCTCGACCATTACGAATCGCTGCCAGTCATCGAACGAGCGCAATACCCGCAGAGTTATGTGGCTGGCCTGCGGCAGAAAATCGGCCAGGACTTCGTTCACACAGGTAATCAGGGGGAAAACTGATTTGTCGCCCGCAAGTATTCAAAAAGTCGGGCTGACTGTTACTGACCGCTTCGAGTATTTCGCCACATCGCGATAACGCAACTGCACATGTTGTTGCCCGAGTTACTGCATGGCTTGGATTAAGGAGAATCATCATGGTCGGAATCGCCACTGCATTTTCAGGCAGCAGTTCAATAACCACTGCTGCAACCGCAAACATTCAATCCGCTGCCACTGTGCGTACTGAAAGGACAGAAAAGACTGACCCTCAAGCGAGCGCTGAACCTGCTGTTTCTACATTGGCACGTCAACTGAGCGAGGCGGCAAAGCGGGCGGAACTCAGGGATGCCACGATTGATTTCAAGGCACTGGGACAGTTGGCTGGGCGCATCACCGATGAATTGATTGGCGATACCTACCAAGCCAACAAGGCTCGGAATAATGCCGAAGTACCTGATACGGATGATCCTGAATTGCTCGCACGCGCCCGTCAGGCAACGGGATTTATCTATGGCAACGACACCAACCCGTTCAAGGGTTTGTCTGGCGACCAGCTTGCCGTGATTGCCTACGACGAAGGCGGTGAGTTTACCGTCAATGAGCGTCGTGCCGCTTGGCGTGAGGCTTATGACCAGGAGCAAGTCTGGAGGCGACAGGTCATTCAAAAGGCATCGGCTGAATACGAGGCCACCGGCAAGACGACCAGTTTCTTCGCCGAGGTGCTCGACCATTACGAGTCGCTACCCGCCATCGAACGAGCGCAATACCCGCAGAGTTATGTGGCTGGCCTGCGGCAGAAAATCGGCCAGGACTTCACTCCCGCAGATGGCCAGGCAAGGGGCGGTGCGTCAAGCGTCTCCTCGGAAAACGGGGCGTCATCAGGCTCAACCACTTCCGGAGGATTGGGCAGTGTCGGTTAATGCGCAAATCACGTGCTCAAATCGGCATCCCGCACCCGCCCATGATGAGTTCATCGTGCTGCAGGGCATTTGTCATGACTATCAGACGGCAGGCGCATCTCACCGCGTTCTGCATAACGTTTCGCTCGTGATCGTGCGAGGACGCAGTTACGCCATCACCGGTGCGTCTGGTTCGGGCAAAAGTACGCTGCTCAATATTCTCGGTTTGCTGGATCAACCCTCTTCAGGGCGGTTCATGCTCGAAGGACTCGATGTACAGGCGTCAACATCGGACCAGCGTGCGGGCCTGCGTAACCGCTGCATCGGGTTCGTGTTTCAAAGTTTCAATTTGCTGCCACGGCTCAGTGCACTGGATAACGTTGCGTTGCCGCTCCTCTACCGGGGTGTTTCGCGCACGCAAGCGCGCCTGCGTGCCGGTCGGCAGCTGCAACGTGTCGGGCTTGGCGAGCGGGCACTCAATCGTCCGGCCGACTTGTCCGGTGGCCAGCGCCAACGTGTGGCCATTGCTCGAGCATTGGTCGGTGAACCGGCGCTGATTCTGGCGGACGAACCCACCGGCAACCTTGATGACGGTACCGCAGCCGACATCATGAACCTGCTACTGACGCTGAATCGCAACGATGGCGTGACGTTGGTCATGGTGACGCACGACAGCGGCCTGGCCCGATGCCTGGACCAGCGTCTGCATGTTCAAGACGGTCACATTCTGGCGCGAGACGCTCGGCATGCCTGAAATGAGGTCCAACGCTCAGAGCATGACGCTGCGTCAGCACCTGGATGAGTCGCTGGGCAGCCTGCGCCTGTTGGGACGACGCTCGTTGCTTGCATTGCTGGGTATTGCCGTGGGATGTGCGGCCGTCGTTGCGCTGCTGAACATTGGGCAGGCGGCTGCCAACCAAGCCATCGCCGCCTTCGAAGGGCTGGGCGTCAATACATTGGTGGTGTCGTTTCCCCCAGCGCCGGACGGCACCCGGTCGGTACCTGCGGCGCTCGACACGGCTGCGCTGAAAAACCGGCTCCCAGGCATCACGTACGCCGCTCCCTTGATCGTGTATTCATCCCAGCTCAGCCACGCCGGACGCAGGTCCGATGCTTACATCATCGGCACCACCGCTGAGCTGTTGAATATTCTGGGTTTGGACATGGAGGCCGGTCGATTTCTTGCATTTTTTGATCGGGCTTCGACCCATGCCGTAGTGGGCGCCAGCATTGCTAAAAAACTGAATATTCATGTGGGCAGCCGGCTGCAGGCTGAACGCTACGTCCTTGACGTCATCGGCATTCTGACGGCCCAGCCGCTCAATCCATTGGTGGCAATGGCGCCCGACGAGTCGGTGCTGATCCCCATTGAAGGGGCGCGCCGGTTCCAACCTGCGCCGCAGCTGACCAGCCTTCTTGCATGGGGAAGCGACAGGTCGACACTTTCGGCCACGGCGACCACCTTGAAACAGTATCTGCAAGCGGTGCTCAACGGACGCGAGGCTGATGTTCAGATCCCCCTGCACTTGCTGGATGGCCTAAACCGGCAAGCCAGTACCTTTTCCTGGCTGCTCGCGGGGCTGGGTGGCATATCGCTGCTGGTCGGCGGCGTTGGCGTGATGAACGTGATGCTGATGAACGTGGCGCAGCGCCGCCGTGAAATCGGCGTGCGCATGGCGCTGGGTGCCCGGGCTTCGGACATCAGAAATCTGTTTTTGGGCGAGGCAGCGGTGCTGTCGTGTGCAGGGGCGCTGGTCGGCGCGGTCTGCGGCCTGATCGCCACCTGGGTATTTGTGAAGGCGTCTGGCTGGGCCTTCAGTGTGTCGCCGCTGTCGCTGCCTTTGGGTGTTTTCGGCTCACTGATCATCGGCCTGTTTTTCGGCCTGCAGCCTGCGTTGGCAGCGGCGCGGATGTTACCGATACAGGCGCTGCGTGATGACTGATTATCGAAGCATCACCACACGACTGGTGTCGCTGTACCTGTTCAGCTGTTCCGGCGTGGGTCAGGCCGCACCGCTCGCACCGTCACAGGCTTACATGCCGGCACGAACGATCTCTTTGGTCGGCGAGACCCTTGGCTTGACCCTGAGCGATGCTATTTATCTGGGCCTGCGCGACAACCGATCGATCCGCAGCGTGTACCTGGAGCGTATTGCGCAGAAATTCGATCTGCGGGTTGAAGAGGATCGCTTTACGCCCAAGCTGACGCTCAGCGGCCGACAAGTCGCCTATCGCAACCAGAACGACCGCTATCGCCAGGCTGAAGTACTGCCGCAGACCACTTGGCAGACCGAAACGGGAGCACGCTTCAGCATGGCCTGGAGCAACCAGTTGTCGGTCGCCGATGGTGCCGGTCGTGCCCGCAATGATGGCGCGACCTTCAGCGTCATTCAGCCCCTGTTACGTGGCGCGGGCCGGGAAGTGAGCACCGCGCCCTTGCGCCTGGCCCGCCTGAGCGAGCACATCAACACGCTGAATCTCAAAGCCACCGTCTCGGACGCGATCACGCAGATCATCCTTGCCTACCGGGAATTGTTACGCGCCCAGGCGCAACTACAGATCGTCAATGACGCCCTTGCGCGATCACGCCATTTGCTGGAAGCCAACCAGGCGATGATTGCTGCGGGCCGGATGGCGACATTTGAACAGGTGCAAACCCAAGCCGATGTCGCCAGCCAGGAGCTCGCCGTGGAGCAGTCCATCAACCAACTGGATGCTGCTCGCCTTGACCTGTTGCATCTGCTGGCGCTGAACCTGAACACATCGCTGCGAGCCATCGACACCCTGGCGCCTCAACGAATCGACATCACGCTGGCGCAAGCACTGGACGCGGCGCGGGAGCAGCAGCCAACCTACTTGATGCAGCTGATCGCCCGTGAGCAGGCAGATATAAATCTTGTGCTTGCGGACAATGAACAGCAATGGGATGTCTCCTTGATCGCAGGCGCCACCCAGGTCCGAGACCGATACAGGCACGCGGGCGAGCGACAGACCGACCGCCGTTGGGAAGGCTATGCCGGTGTTCAGATCGACATTCCGATCAATGACCTGTCGCGCCGCCAAGCCAAAGTGCGCGCTCAGGTACAGGTCGCCAATCAGCTCATCCGCATGGCCGACAGTCGTCAGCTGTTGGAGCGAGACGTTGAAAATGCGGTACGGGATTTAAACGCGCGCTGGCGTCAGTACGAAATCGCTGAGCGAGCCCGAGATCTTTCACGGCGCAAACTGGACATCGAGCGCCAGAAGCTTACGGCGGGGCGTTCCAGCAACTTTCAGGTGATCAGTTTCGAAGCCGACTTGCGCGGGGCCGAAAGCACTCGGCTGGACGCCCTCATCGCGTATTTCAACGCCCAGAGCACACTGGACCAAAACCTCGGCACGACCCTGGAAAGTTGGGGCATCGAACTCAATGACTGAGCGTTCGAAAGTCCGTGGCCTGATAATCGGGTTGGCATCGGCAGTGGCGATTGCCGCAATGCTGGCCGCTACAGGGGGGTTCAACGCCTCTGTAGCGGTCGATCAGGGGCATTGGTTACTTGTGCAGCCACAGGTGCTGGAAAGTCAGCTTGGGCTGGTGGGACGTATCGAAGCGGCCAACAAGGTGACACTGTCCGCACCGTTTGAAGGGCGCGTACAGCAACTGACCGCGAGTGAAGGCCAACAGGTGGAACGATCCAGTCAGTTACTCGTTCTGGACACCACCCAACTGGACATTCAGGTACGCCAGGCGTCGGCTGAACTGCTCAAAGCTCGACGCACGGTCAAAGAGATACGGGACTGGAGCAACAGCGATGAGGTGGCGCGCGCACGGCGCACCCTGGCCAATGCCGAACTCAATCTTAATGACAGCCAGGCCAGACTGAGCGATTCCCGCCGCTTGTTGGCAAGTGGCATCGTCGCGCGTATGGAAGTTGAGGCCCAGGAACAGCAAGTCAAATTGCAGCAACTGGACCTGGCTGCTGCAAAGATCGAGTTACGTGCGGCCCATTCAAGAGGCGATAACGAAAATCGGCAAATCGCCGAGATGGAACTGGCCAATGCTCAGGCACGCCATGACAGCCTCTTGGCCCAGCGGGCCCAACGTGAACTTCATGCGCCGTTTACCGGCGTCATATTGCGTCCACATAAAGGCGATGGACCCGACAGTGCGCCTGTCATTCAGATTGGGCGGCATGTGCCTCAAGGTCTCCCGTTGTTCGAACTGGTCAGCCTGGAACATATAAACGCTATTACCCGGATTGAAGAAGTCGATCTTCATCAGATACATGCAGGCATGCCTGTTCAGATTACCGGAGACGGCTTCGACGGGCTTACGTTGCAAGGTCATGTCAGTTTCATCGGCGCTCAGTCGTTGGCATCGCAGACCGCCGGCGGTGGTTATTACAAGGTCATTGTTTCCATCGACAGCCTGACTGCCGAGCAGCAACCGCGAGTACGGCTGGGCATGAGTGCGCGCTTGGCGCTGACTACCTATCACAACGACAGCGGCCTGGCCTTGCCCGCCGAGGCATTGAATCAGGATGCCCACGGCGTTTATGTCATTTACCGGCCTACTGCGGATGGGCCAGCGCGACGTGTTCCGGTCACTCTGGGCAAGGCGGTGCCGCAGGGCGTGGAAGTCATTGGTCTGCAGCCGGGATATGTAAGTACAACCGCGCGCTAGTTGTTCTGAGTGCGCTGCGCAATAAATCTGCACCACGTGGATTTCTCAAATTCGCGATCCCGGCCTTATTGCGCCAGGACTGCGTACTCGGCAATGCGGCCTCGGTTCGTCATTGCATTAAACGCTAAACAAGGAAGGTATGGTTATGGATGCTCGTAAGTCACTGTTTGCTACGTTGGCAATAGCTGCATGTTTTGCAACAGGTGCTGTTTATGCTGGACCTGCTGTTACCGTCACATTTAAACATGTGGGGTCAGCCGATTCGGATGAGGCCAAGTACATCATTACCAATTCAAATGAAACCAGTACCAATATGAATGCCAGTCCCAAACCGGATACAACTGTTGACGCCGGTGCACGCGATTCCTACAGAGTTCAAAGCAATATTTCTCCGGATATGAACTATGCGTCTGTGCGCTACACCATAGGCAGCAAGACCTGCGCGTTCAGTACCACGTACTCGAACACGATTGGCGCTGGCGGGGTCAAGGTTCCCAAGTGGAACAAGAGCGCAACACCCAGCGGCGGCGCTACCTGCACGGCAACCATTACCTCGACCAACTTCAGCACCCATGAATGGGCTGTTCAGTTCACCATGAAATAAGCGCATGACCAGCACAGCCTGCCCGCCATTGTGGGGACAAGGCTGTGTTCGGTGTTCCAGCCGACAGTGCCGGTCATGCATGAATGCATTACCTGAAACCATGCGCTTGCCCGGCGCTTTGAATGCATCCCTGTTTAATTCGTTATTGGAATCATTAAATGAAACGTTTACTGGCAGTATCTATTATTTCGCTTGCGGCGTTGTCTTTTGAGGCTTGCGCTCTATGTTTGAATATTACGTCCCGATACAGCGGCACCATGGCAGCCAACTCGGAAATTGTCGCGTACGGTCCTTTCACCATCAACGATGCGAATGGATGCCCTAACGCGAACATTACCGCATCCGTTTCTGCTGTTGGCGGGGGTAGATCTCCTAAGCTCTACATCGAGCGTCAATTAGGCTCCAGCTGGGTTCAAGTAGCCGGTGATACGGGTAATAATGCCTCGTACCTCGGCCCGCTCGGTACTTATCGTGTTCGCCAGGAGAATACCGAAGCTATGCCGGTAACCTACTCGGGTTCTACAGGATACGGCCGGTAGTTACCCTTTGGATGGTGCGCCAGGGTTGCCCTTGGCGCATCAGTTGACTCAGCAGTCTTCACGCTTTTTCGTGCACCGCAAGCGTACTGTTACCCGAGTTGGCAAAATACGCCAAGGCACTGATCGCTTGATTTGCGCCAATCAATCCTTGTCTGGCGACTATTGCTGAGTCCTGATTGGCATATTGAGGGTATTCATTATTATAGGCGGTGTTGTCTGCAAGCATTTCGTTAAACATTGCAATAGCGTTAAATTTTTTATCTGTGTCAGTTTGCTCTCCGTTAACGTCGAAAGCCCTATCTCCACCGATGAAGGACGAAAAAACGTTATCGTCTATCAAGCCATTCTTATATAATTCAGCGCCGACCTTTTTCAATTCATCAGTGCTGATGTTCGTCATGTCGTAGCTTTTCAAAAAGTCTTTCAGGTCGTTAATTTTGCTTTGATCATTGAGCTTTAACGTCTGAGCTGCTTTCGATTCTGAGGTGATTGTGAATTCCGTTTCAACCTGGTTAGGGTTTTTTATCTGATATGCATTGGCTTGTTTGGTCAAACGCATTTCTGCAGCGGTCAGCAAAACAGACATTTGAATGTCCTCCATGATTTTAACGTGCTTGTTTCGGTTATTTATTGGCTTTGTTGGACTTTCTCTCTACCTCAACTGCCTCGGCAATTTTAGTGCTATTGAATGCAATGTCCAGCTTACGCATTAAGTAAGTGCGCGATCCGTACAGTTTTCCCGGGAATAGAGAACAGACTCTCCACGTTTCGAGGCGGGTAGCAGGCTTCTAAGTTGTAAGTATTTGCAAACTCTGCTCATTCGATAACTCTCTGCCTGATCGAGCCCGCAGGTTTTCTCGGTCATCTGCGTACGTGACGGTGTACAATGCGCCGCGTTTTTTCTGTGATCCATCGGCGTATGGACGCCACAAAAAACTCGGGGTTATCCACTCCGTTTCACTCCGCCGCGTCATGAGCGCGTCGGGTTCGATTCCGTCACAGACAAGAACAAAAAGGTGACTATCCAGTGAGTGAACACATGTCCCATTCAGGAGACTTGAAGCGTGGTCTCAAAAACCGTCATATCCAGCTGATCGCCCTTGGCGGCGCCATCGGCACCGGCCTGTTCCTGGGCTCGGCGGGGGTTCTCAAATCGGCGGGTCCGTCGATGATTCTTGGCTACGCCCTGTGCGGCTTCATTGCCTTCATGATCATGCGCCAGCTGGGCGAGATGATCGTTGAAGAACCGGTGGCCGGGTCCTTCAGCCACTTTGCACATAAATACTGGGGCGGGTTTGCGGGCTTTCTGTCCGGCTGGAACTGCTGGGTGCTGTACATCCTGGTGGGCATGTCGGAGCTGACCGCAGTCGGCAAATACATCCAGTACTGGTGGCCGGAAATCCCGGCGTGGGCATCGGCAGCGGTGTTCTTCGTGATGATCAACGTCATCAACCTGGCCAATGTCAAAGTCTTCGGCGAGGCTGAGTTCTGGTTCGCGATCATTAAGGTCGTAGCCATTCTGGGCATGATCGCGCTGGGCAGCTATCTGCTGGTCAGTGGCAACGGCGGACCTCATGCGTCGGTGAGTAACCTGTGGTCCCACGGCGGCTTCTTCCCTAACGGGGTGAGCGGTCTGGTGATGGCGCTGGCGTTCATCATGTTCTCCTTCGGCGGCCTGGAAATGCTCGGGTTCACCGCAGCCGAAGCCGACCAGCCCAAGGTCATCATTCCCAAAGCGATCAATCAGGTGATCTACCGCATCCTGATTTTCTACATTGGTTCGCTGGTGGTGCTGCTGTCGCTGACCCCTTGGGATGCCCTGTTGGCCGATCTGAACGCCTCCGGCGATGCCTACAGCGGTAGTCCGTTCGTGCACGTATTCTCGATGCTGGGCAGTACCAGCGCCGCGCATATTCTCAACTTTGTAGTGCTGACGGCGGCGCTGTCGGTCTATAACAGCGGCACTTACTGCAATGCGCGGATGCTGTTTGGCATGGCCGAGCAGGGCGATGCACCACGTTCGCTGGCACGAGTCGATCGTCGTGGCGTGCCGGTGCGAGCCATTCTGCTGTCGGCAGCCGTGACGCTGATCGCCGTGCTGCTCAACTACCTGATGCCGCAAAATGCATTGGAGTTGCTGATGTCACTGGTGGTCGCGACGTTGGTCATCAACTGGGCCATGATCAGCTACTCGCACCTCAAGTTCCGTCAGCACATGGTACGTGAGGGCCTGCAACCGATGTTCAAAGCGTTGTGGTATCCGTATGGCAACTACCTGTGCCTGGCGTTCGTGGCGTTGATCCTGGCAATCATGCTGATGATTCCGGGGATTCAGGTATCGGTCTATGCGATCCCTGTCTGGCTGGCAGCGATGTGGGTGTTCTACCTGATCAAGAACAAGCGCCACGCCGACGCTGAATCAATGGCGCAACGCACCTCGATCATTAAATAGAGCGTCAGCGGCGTCTGATTTTCAGTGCGCCGCTGAACCTGTGGAAGCGAATTCATTTTGGGCGGCGCTCCGACGAAACAACGGTGCAGTCGACACAGATCTGTTGTCTGTAGCGACGTCTGGCGAATGAATTCGCTCCTACTGCTATCTGTCGTCAGACCAGACGATCTTGCGGGCAATGTCCGCGGTAGTGGTCACTTTCCAACCTGAGTCCCCGCATGCTGATCATCTCCAACAACGTTCATCTGCCTGACAGCGAAGTCGAACTGACCGCTATTCGTGCCCAGGGGGCGGGCGGCCAGAACGTTAACAAAGTGTCCAGTGCGGTGCATCTGCGTTTCGACATCAATGCCTCTTCACTGCCGCCGTTCTATAAGGAACGGCTACTGGCGCTGCGTGACAGTCGAATCACCGGCGAGGGGGTGATCATTCTCAAGGCCCAGCAGTACCGCACGCAGGAGCACAATCGTGCCGATGCACTGGAGCGCTTGAGCGAGCTGATCATCAGTGCTGCGAAGGTGGAGAAGAAGCGTCGGCCTACCAAACCGACGCTGGGCTCCAAGACCCGCAGACTGGAATCCAAGTCCAAGCGCGGCTCGATCAAGGCGGGGCGGGGAAGGGTGGATTTCTAAAGAGCGCCCTGCGCAGGCGCGGCTACAACCCTGTCACCTTGTCCCGCGTCACCTTGGCCTGCTTGTACAGGTACACGCTTAGCCCCAGCCCTGCCAGAGAGGCCAGCGCCGCGAACAGGAAGATCGAGGCGAAGCCAAAGCCTGACGCTACAGCGCCCGCCACGGGGCCTGTAATGCCCAGCGACAAGTCGATGAACAACGAGTAGGCGCCCACTGCTGCACCACGGCTGGACGCGGGTACCAGATTCACTGCCTCGACGCCCAGCGCCGGGAATACCAGCGAGAAACCAAAGCCCGTCAGTGCGGCACCGGCCAGCGCCAGATCAGGCGTGGGTGCCAGCCACAACAGCAGTAGCCCCAGTGCTTCCACCGACAGACAGGCGATCGCCACGCGGAAGCCTCCGATGCGGTTGATCATATTGCCGAACAGCAGTCGCGCACCGATGAAGCAGGCGCCGAACAGGCTCAGGCACAGCACCGCGTTGGGCCAGCTGTGACTGGCGTAGTACAAGGTGATGAACGTCGCGATGGTGCCAAAGCCAATGGAGCCCAGCGCCAGTCCGGTTCCGTGGGGCAACACCCGCCCCAACACGTGCAGAAATGGCATGCGCTCGCCATGGACGATCGGAGCAGGCGTTTTTTCCCAGGCCAGGAAAATACCCAGGGCCGCCAGCAGCATGATGCTCACCCCCATGCTCCACAGCCCCAAGGCGTTGACCAGCACTGCACCCAGCGGCGCACCGATGGCCAGCGCGCCATAACTGGCAATGCCGTTCCAGGAAATCACCTTGGCCGTGTTCGCCGCCCCCACCCGGCCAATGCCCCAGCCGATGGAGCCTGAGCCCACAAGACTTTCCGCGCTGCCGAGCACCAGCCGTCCGATAAACAGGCTGACCAGGCTGACCATCGGCCAGGCATCGAGCCAGCCGGCCAATAGCATGAACACGCCGCTCAGGCCGCAGCCAAACAGGCCGATGATCACTGCCTTCTTCGGGCCTTTGTTATCGATGATGCGCCCGGCATAGGGGCGGCTGAGCAGCGTGGCCAGGTACTGGACGCTGATCACCAGACCCGCCGCCACGGCGCCGAAGCCCAGGTCGGTGTGGACGTAACCTGGCAACACGGCCAAGGGGATACCAATGTTCAGATAGCCGATGAAGGTGAACAGGACAATGGAAACGACCTGAAGCGTGACCGCCCTTGGCGATGGGTCGGCACTACGTTGAGTTGCGGCGCTCAAAGCGTCTGGCATGGGCATTGATCCACGATTACGACTGGGGAGGTGCAGCGGGACTGAAAATTGAAATGGAGCGTACACGTCTGATAATCAAGCGATGCCGCACATGATAACGGGCTTTCCCGTGCAGGGCAGCGAAGGTTGAATCAGCGTTGAATCAAACGCGATTTTTATCAGCCAGTCATTGGCTCAGTCAGCAGCGGGTGCCACGAGCTGCGTCGTGACCAGGGCGGCAAGGGCATTTTCCTGGGTACCGAAGCGCGCCAGTAATGCCTGTTGTTTTTCCGGGCTCAGGCGGGCCCAGATGTCGATCATTTTTTCGGCCGTGCCAATCAGCGCCTGGGCCTGGGTTTCAGTGAATTCGGTCATGGGTATCGGGTCTCGAAACGTTTCAGCCCTTATGGAAGTACGCCTGAAAGACGCTCTTGCATAGGGGCTGAAATCAGCCTTCAGCCTTGGCTTTGGGCCTTCTTGCTATCACCATCTTTGGCACCGGCGTTCATCCCGGTCGGCTGACCGAGTTCCTGACGGGCTGCTGCGCTTTGCTGGGTTTGGCTTGGGAAGGGGAAATTTGGGATTTCGTGCATAAGTCACTCCTCACAAGTTGCTGGTTTGAACAGCGCGTCCAAAAAACGCCAACGGAGGATACAGCACAACAAATGACAAACAGATTTTTTCTTGATGGCCGTTGGTCATGTAGTAGCCAATGAATTCCACAACCCACCGGGCGGGGCTGATTCCATTACCCTGCGCGAAAGCCCGTGGGAGCGAGCTTGCTCGCCAAGCAGGCTTACTCCCACAGGTCACACGTTCAGTCGTCGCAGACGGCCGCGAACGCTGCCGCCAGTGCATCGATGCGGGTAGCGTCGATACCCGCTACGTTTGCCCGGCCAGCGGCAACCATGTACACGCCGTACTCGTTGCGCAAGCGTACGACCTGATCGTCGCTCATGCCGGTGTAGGAGAACATGCCCCGTTGTGCCGCAATGTGTGCAAAGCGTTCGCCAAAGCCCAGCGGTGTCAGTGCATCTACCAGACCCTTGCGAAGTTGCGCGATGCGGCTACGCATTTGCTCGACTTCATCGGCCCATACGGCTTTGAGTTCGGGGTCACCGAGAATCTCGGCGACCACCGCTGCACCGTGATCCGGTGGGTTGGACCAAAGATTGCGAGCCGTCGCCGATAGCTGGCTGCGCACGTCCGCGAGCTTTTCGCTGGTCTGAGCGCACACCAGCAACGCGCCGGTGCGTTCGCGGTACAGGCCGAAGTTCTTCGAGCAGGAGCTGGTGATCAGCAGTTCAGGCAACTCGCTGGCGAACAGGCGAACGGCCCATGCGTCCTCTTCCAGGCCCTCTCCGAACCCCTGATAGGCGAAGTCGATCAGCGGCAGCAGGTTGCGACGTTTGACAATTTCCAGCACCTGATGCCAGTTCTCGTGACTGAGGTCGAAGCCGGTCGGGTTATGGCAACAGGCGTGCAGCAGCACCACGTCGCCTTGCGGTACGGTGTTCAGCGTTTCCAGCATGGCCGACACGTTTAGCCGGTTGTCGCTGCCCACATAGGGGTAGTGATTGACCCTGAGTCCCGCAGCGGCATAGATGGTTTCGTGAATCGGCCAGGTCGGATCGCTCAGCCAGATGCCTTTGCCCGGCAGGCAATTGGCGAAGAAATCAGCTGACAAACGCAGCGCGCCAGTGCCGCCTGGGGTCTGGGTGGCGCCCACGCGCTTTTGCTGAATCAGTGGCGAATCGGCGCCCATCACCAGGTCACAGATCAGCGTACCGAAACGCGGTTCGCCATGGCCGCCGATGTAGGCCTTGGTCGGCTGCGAATCCACCAGGCGCTGCTCGGCCAGCTTGACTGCGCGCGGAATGGTGGTCAGGCCCTGCGCGTCTTTATATACGCCCACGCCCAGGTCGAACTTGTTCGGGTTCGGGTCTTTGGCGTAGGCCTGGATCAAGCCCAGGATTGGATCGTCCGGTACGCGCTGAATCTGTGAAAAATGCATTTACTTGCGGCCCTCGGCGGCGTTGGCCACCTCGTTGGTGCGGGCGGCCATGATGAAGTCGTTGCGGTGCAGCCCTTTGATTGAGTGGCTCCACCAGGTCACGGTCACTTTGCCCCATTCGGTCAAAAGACCCGGGTGATGACCTTCGGCTTCGGCAATTTCGCCGACCGCGTTGGTAAATGCCAGTGCAAATTTGAAATTCTTGAACACAAAGACCTTTTCCAACTGCATCACGCCATCGCGAACCTCGATGTTCCAGTCCGGGATCTGGCGCAGCAGTTCCGGCAATTCGGCTTCGCTGACTTGCGGGGCGTCGGCGCGGCAGGCTACGCAATGGGCCTGACTCAGCGTATGGGAGTTGTGGGCGGTCATGAAAGATGTCCTTTTTCAGGCGACGTTTGTTTTGGTTGGCTGCTTTTTGGGCGCGAAGCGTGGGGCATGCAGGCCCATGCCGGTGGCCCGTTCGACCATGCCCATGATGTCTTCGTGGGCCAGGTTGAACAGGCGTTTAAGGTCCGGCAGCACGAAATACAGTGGCTGCAGAATGTCGATGCGGTAAGGCGTACGCATGGCTTCGACGGGATCGAAGGGTTGATGTTCCGGCGTCGACGACAGGCTGTAAACCGCCTCTTTTGGCGAGGAAAGAATGCCGCCGCCGTAGATCTTGCGGCCCTGTGGGGTTTCTACCAGTCCGAACTCGATGGTCATCCAGTAAAGGCGGGCAAGGTATATCCGCTGCTCTTTACTGGCTGCCAGACCTAGCTGGCCATAGGTGTGGGTAAATTGCGCAAACCAGGGGTTCGTCAGAAGCGGGCAGTGGCCGAAGACCTCGTGAAAGATGTCAGGTTCTTGCAGGTAGTCCAGCTCTTCCTCGGTGCGGATGAACGTAGCCACGGGGAATCGTTTGCTGGCCAGCAGTTCAAAAAAGGTTTGAAAGGGGATCAGCGCCGGAACCCGGGCTACCTGCCAGCCCGTGGTCGCCGCCAGCACGCGATTGATTTCGTCCAGTTGCGGAATTCGGTCGTGAGGCAGCTTCAACTGCTCGATACCGTCGAGGTATTCCTGACAGGCACGGCCTTCGATGACATTCATCTGGCGGGTGATCAAGGTATTCCACACACCATGTTCGGCGTCAGGGTAATGGATGAAACCGGTGGCGTCCGGCTCACGGGCAATGTATTGCGTGCTCATGCTGCTCTCCTGAATGGCTTGTTTTTATCTGGAGCAATGCGATGCGGGCTAATGACCTGCGTGTAGCTATTGATAACCGCTTTTCAATCCCTTCGTAGTAGAGCGAAGAACGTCACTGCAGCCTCCGTTTGCCTAAATCGTAAAGAATCCCTGACAGTCAAGCATTGATCGCGTCATGTTCTTCGATTCCGCGGGGCTATTAGTGCTTGCGCTGTAACGTAACCTTGACGGTAAACTTCGCGTCAGCCTAAAAAGCCTGCCTGTTCAGAAGAGTCCACTCGCCATGCGTATCAAGGTGCACTGTCAGAACCGCGTCGGAATCCTGCGCGACATCCTCCAATTGCTGGTTGCATACGGCGTCAATGTTTCCAGCGGCGAGGTCGGGGGTGAGCATGGTGATGCGATTTATTTGCGCTGTCCCAATCTCATCAATCTGCAATTTCAGTCGCTGGTCCCCAAATTCGCAACGATTCCTGGAGTCTTCGGCGTCAAGCGCGTGGGATTGATGCCGAGCGAGCGTCGGCATATGGAGCTGAACGCACTGCTGGGTGCGCTGGAATTCCCGGTATTGTCCATCGACATGAGCGGTGCGATCGTTGCTGCGAACAGAGCAGCGGCGCAGTTATTGGGCGTACGCGTCGATGAAGTGCCCGGGATGCCGCTGGCGCGCTACGTCGATGACTTTGACTTGCCGCAACTGGTGCGTGCCAATCGCTCGCGGATCAACGGTCTGAGGGTGAAGGTTAAGGGCGATGTCTTTCTCGCTGACATCGCGCCATTGCAGTCCGAGCACGAAGACAGCGAGGCCATGGCGGGTGCGGTGTTGACCCTGCATCGGGCCGACCGCGTCGGTGAGCACATCTATAACGTGCGCAAGCAGGAGCTGCGCGGCTTCGACAGCATATTCCAGAGCTCCCGAGTGATGGCAGCAGTGGTGCGTGAAGCCCGGCGCATGGCTCCGCTGGATGCACCGCTATTGATAGAAGGAGAAACCGGCACCGGTAAGGAGCTGCTGGCTCGCGCCTGTCACTTGGCCAGTCCGCGTGGTCAGTCGCCGCTGATGGCGCTCAATTGCGCCGGGTTGTCCGAATCCATGGCTGAGACCGAGCTGTTCGGTTACGGGCCGGGGGCGTTCGAAGGCGCACGGGTCGAGGGCAAGCTGGGGCTGCTGGAGTTGACCGCAGGCGGGACGCTGTTTCTCGATGGGGTGGCGGAAATGAGCGCGCGGTTGCAGGCCAAATTGCTGCGCTTTCTGCAAGAAGGCTGCTTTCGCCGGGTGGGCAGTGAAGAAGAGGTGTACCTGGATGTCAGGGTAATCTGTGCCACCCAGGTCGATCTGTCTGAGTTGTGCGCCCGTGGTGCGTTCCGTCAGGACCTCTACCACCGGCTGAATGTACTTTCCCTGCATATACCGCCGCTTCGGGAATGCCTCGACGGCCTGCAGCCTCTGGTTGAGCATTTTCTCGATCAGGCCAGTCGGCAGATTGGCTGCCCTTTGCCGCGCATTGCGCCCGCTGCGCTGGAGCGTCTGGCTCAATACCATTGGCCGGGTAACGTCCGGCAATTGGAAAACGTGCTGTTTCAGGCGGTTTCATTATGCGAGGGCGGGCTGGTCAAGGTTGAACACATCCGGCTGCCGGATTACGGCGTGCCGCAGCCATTTGGGAATTTTTCGCTGGAGGGCGGGTTGGACGATATTGTCGGGCGTTTCGAGAAAGCGGTTTTGGAACAGTTGTATTGCGGCCATCCCAGTAGTCGGCTATTGGGAAAACGGTTAGGTCTTTCTCATACGACAATTGCCAATAAGTTGAAACTTTATGGAGTAGGGCAAACGCGCTGATTGCTAGAGCGCGTTTGTCTGGCAGGACGCTGCCTGAGTTTCCATATCAACTGGCAGGTGCACGTTTGCTTGGCAAGTAACGCCTGCACATAAACGTGAGTTCAGACAGTGGGAACACTGCAGGCTTAGCCGTTACTGCATCCGTTGCCCATGACCATGTATTCCATGATGTGACGCTGACCCTGCGAGTCTTCGTACGTCATGTGTTCGGGTACGACGCGACACACATTGGGCACTTCATCCACCGAGATGACCTTGGCGATATCCGGCTTGCTCGCATACGTGTAGTGCTCGATGCGTTGTTGCTGGGCGGCCACTTTCGCGCCCGATTCTTCTGCCATTGCCATGGCGCTGAAACCACAAAGAGCCATTACAACCAGTGCAGCTTTCATTACATGTTTCCTCTCGGTTGCTTCGTCAACTCTGCTGAACGGGAATTCCGTTCGGCCGGGTGCGCAAAACCCTTCTGGGGTTCTGTGTGAAGCCAGGTGATAACCAGGTTAAGTTGCTGGATCGACAAGCCGGGGTGGGGGGCTTTGCGTTGTCAATCAGTTGCCGTGTTGGCGGAATGAATTCTATGCCCCTGTCTGGAAGTTATATAGAAACCATTTTGATAAAGACTGTTGAGCAATTGCGTAACAATCACTGAACAGGCTCGGTAGACCCTCTACTGATCGGGTTCTCTGGCCATGGCGTCTGGAGGGAAATTTGCGGCGACCCGGGTATTGCAGAGCTTTTCGGCGTTATGCTCAAGGCCGGTAAGACCATCGTCGAATGGCTTTCGGGGCCATCGGCAGATACAACAGGGTCATAAAACAACAACATTTTCACCGAGGTAAGAAAGATGAGCGCGGCTTCCCTGTACCCCGTCCGCCCTGAAGTGGCAGCAAATACGCTCACTGACGAGGCGACCTATAAGGCCATGTACCAGCAGTCGGTGGTCAACCCCGATGGCTTCTGGCGTGAGCAGGCCCAGCGCCTGGATTGGATCAAGCCTTTCACTACCGTCAAACAGACCTCCTTCGACGATCACCGGGTGGATATCAAGTGGTTTGCCGATGGCACCTTGAATGTTTCCTACAACTGTCTGGATCGTCATCTGGCCGAACGTGGCGATCAAATTGCAATCATCTGGGAAGGCGATGACCCTTCCGAAAGCCGCAACATCACCTACCGCCAACTGCATGAAGAAGTCTGCAAGTTCGCCAATGCCTTGCGCGGTCAGGATGTGCACCGTGGCGATGTCGTCACCCTCTATATGCCGATGATTCCGGAAGCCGTGGTCGCCATGCTGGCCTGCGCGCGTATCGGTGCGATCCACTCGGTGGTGTTCGGCGGCTTCTCACCGGAGGCTCTGGCCGGGCGCATCATCGATTGCAAATCGAAAGTGGTGATCACCGCTGACGAAGGCCTGCGTGGCGGCAAGCGTACTGCGCTCAAAGCGAACGTCGATAGGGCCCTGACCAACCCTGAAACCGGCAGCGTGCAGAAAGTCATCGTCTGCAAGCGTACCGGCGGTGACATCGAGTGGAACCGTCATCGCGACATCTGGTACCACGCCTTGCTCGAGGTGGCTTCCAGCACCTGCGCACCGAAAGAAATGGGGGCTGAAGAGTCGCTGTTCATCCTCTACACCTCGGGCTCGACCGGCAAGCCCAAGGGCGTGTTGCACACCACGGCAGGTTATCTGTTGTATGCCGCGCTGACCCATGAGCGTGTGTTCGACTACAAGCCGGGTGAGGTTTACTGGTGCACCGCTGACGTGGGCTGGGTGACCGGGCACAGCTACATTGTTTACGGCCCGCTGGCCAACGGTGCGACCACCTTGTTGTTCGAAGGTGTGCCGAATTACCCGGACATCACCCGCGTCTCGAAAATTGTCGATAAGCACAAGGTCAATATCCTCTACACCGCTCCGACTGCCATCCGCGCGATGATGGCTGAAGGCACCAAAGCGGTGGAAGGTGCGGACGGCTCGAGCCTGCGCCTGCTGGGTTCGGTGGGTGAGCCGATCAACCCGGAAGCCTGGAACTGGTACTACAACACCGTGGGCAAGCAGAAATGCCCGATCGTCGATACTTGGTGGCAGACCGAAACCGGCGGCATTCTCATCAGCCCGCTGCCAGGCGCAACGGCCCTGAAGCCGGGCTCGGCAACGCGTCCCTTCTTTGGCGTCATCCCGGCGCTGGTGGATAACCTCGGCAACCTGATCGAGGGGGCAGCCGAAGGCAATCTGGTGATTCTCGATTCCTGGCCGGGTCAGTCGCGCAGTCTTTATGGCGACCATGACCGCTTCGTTGACACCTACTTCAAGACTTTCCGCGGCATGTACTTCACCGGTGACGGTGCTCGCCGCGACGAGGACGGCTATTACTGGATCACCGGCCGGGTGGACGATGTGCTCAACGTTTCAGGCCACCGCATGGGAACCGCTGAAATCGAAAGCGCGATGGTCGCTCATCCCAAGGTCGCCGAAGCGGCGGTGGTCGGTGTGCCGCACGATCTGAAAGGGCAGGGCATCTATGTATTCGTGACACTCAATGGGGGCGAGGTGCCGGACGAAGCGCTGCGCATCGAACTGCGTAGCTGGGTGCGCAAGGAGATTGGCCCAATCGCCTCGCCAGACGTGATTCAGTGGGCACCGGGCCTGCCGAAAACCCGTTCGGGCAAGATCATGCGTCGTATCCTGCGCAAGATCGCCACCGGCGAATACGATGCTCTGGGCGATATTTCGACCCTGGCCGATCCAGGTGTCGTCGCCCATCTGGTCGAGACCCACAAGACCATGAATGTCGCCTGACGCTCGCGTGATCAAAAGCGCCCCCTTGGTGAAAGCCTGGCGGGGCTTTTTTCAGCTTCCTGCGAATCGCTGAGGAAGCGAATTCATTCGCGATCAATCTATAAAGCGCCAGAAATACATCTGGTTCAATGTCGCTCTCGTGAATCAACTCGCCTGCGCAGGACGGGCAGCGCTGTGTCGAGATCTTCCGCCCCTGCTCATGCCTGTAGGCGCTGCTGGAGGTTACGACAGTGGCGCAATCTGTATGTCAGGAAGATCGCTTTCGCGGCTGTCTGGCCTTCCGATAGCTGCTGCAGAGACTGCGGTGCATGAGAAAACCGAGATATATATCGATTTGTTACCGCCTGCCCACGCCCTGTAACCTTGCGCCCCGCTGTGGGGCGTTTCAACCCGAAATGCGTGCATGTCATCGCCCGAAACCCACCGCCTGGCACGCTGGACTTGCCGGATTAGAAGGCTTTGCCAATAATGGGCGCGTTATTTGCTTTGTTGATGGGTTTGCCGCTACTGGTTCGGGCATAAAAATCCTGGGCTGTCAATCGGGCTGATCGGCTTTCTTGGTGCTTCTGTAACTAGTTGTCGCATTGAAGAAATATCGACTTACAGCCTGTCGCTAAAATGCCGATCACTCGCCGAAGGCCTGTCGAGCCCTGAGACCCGACGGGACCTGCGTCGCAATTTCAGATATTCCTTCTGCACATTGAGCGTTTCGCTCTCTGCCATTTGTCGCGTTATACCGATGGAGTTTCAAGAATGAAAAAGCTCATGCTGCTGGGCGCGCTGGCGTTGTCCGTATTGGCACAGCCTGTAGTTGCCGATGAAAAACCCCTGAAGATCGGTATCGAAGCTGCTTATCCTCCATTCGCCTCGAAAGCGCCGGACGGCAACATCGTCGGCTTCGACTACGACATCGGCAACGCGCTGTGTGAAGAGATGAAGGTCAAGTGTGTCTGGGTCGAGCAAGAGTTCGACGGTCTGATCCCGGCCCTCAAAGTACGCAAGATCGACGCGGTCCTGTCCTCGATGTCCATCACCGAAGATCGCAAGAAGTCCGTTGATTTCAGCAACAAGTACTACAACACCCCGGCCCGTCTGGTCATGAAGCAAGGCACCGTCGTCAGCGACAGCATGACCGAGCTCAAGGGCAAGAACATTGGCGTGCAGCGTGGCTCCATCCACGAGCGTTTCGCCAAGGAAGTCCTCGCTCCACTGGGCGCCGAAATCAAGCCCTACAGCTCGCAGAACGAAATCTATCTGGACATCGGCGCCGGTCGCCTGGACGGCACCGTAGCGGATGCGACCCTGTTGCAGGACGGTTTCCTCAATACCGATTCGGGCAAGGGCTACGCGTTTGTCGGCCCGGCCTTCACCGATGTCAACTACTTCGGCGACGGCGTAGGCATCGCGGTACGCAAGGGTGACAAGGCCGATCTGGACCGAATCAACGCGGCCATCACTGCTATCCGTGCAGACGGTAAATACAAGGCGATCCAGGACAAGTACTTCAATTTCGATATCTACGGCCAGTAAGTAAACACCTGCAGTAATGGCGCAATCGGCGGGGACCGGATCCACGATTGCGCCATTTTTCTATCCCGTGCTCGAGGGCCAAACAACATGTTGAAAGGCTACGGAGCCGTCATCCTCGACGGTGCATGGCTGACCTTGCAGCTCGCCCTGTGCTCCATGGCGATGGCAATCGTGCTCGGTCTGATCGGCGTGTCGCTGCGCCTGTCGCCGGTGCGCTGGCTGGCCTGGCTGGGTGATCTGTATTCCACGGTCATTCGCGGTATTCCCGATCTGGTCCTGATCCTGCTGATTTTTTACGGCGGCCAGGACTTGCTCAACCGCGCCGCACCCCTGCTCGGTTATGACGATTACATCGACCTGAACCCGCTGGTGGCCGGTATCGGCACGCTGGGTTTCATCTTCGGCGCCTATCTGTCCGAAACCTTCCGCGGCGCGTTCATGGCCATTCCAAAGGGGCAGGCCGAGGCGGGCATGGCTTATGGCATGAGCAGTTCACGCCTGTTCTTCCGCGTCCTGGTGCCGCAGATGATTCGTCTGGCGATTCCCGGATTCACCAATAACTGGCTGGTACTGACCAAGGCCACCGCGCTGATTTCCGTGGTCGGCCTGCAAGACATGATGTTCAAGGCCAAGCAGGCGGCCGATGCCACTCGCCAGCCCTTCACTTTTTTCCTTGCAGTGGCGGCCATGTACCTGGTGATCACCAGTGTCTCGCTGCTGATACTGCGTCAAATCGAAAAGCGTTATTCGGCGGGCGTAAGGGTGGCAGACCTATGATCTTCGATTACAACGTCGTCTGGGAAAACCTGCCCCTGTATTTCGGCGGCATGTTGATTACCCTCAAGCTACTTGCGATTTCGCTGTTTTTCGGTCTGCTGGCCGCATTGCCTCTGGGATTGATGCGGGTCTCGAAAGTCGCCTGGGTCAACCTGCTGGCCTGGAGTTATACCTACGTGATTCGCGGCACGCCGATGCTGGTGCAGCTGTTCCTGATTTATTACGGGCTGGCCCAGTTCGAAGCGGTGCGCGAAAGCTTTCTCTGGCCATGGTTGTCCAGTGCCACCTTTTGCGCCTGCCTGGCGTTTGCCGTCAATACCAGCGCCTACACCGCCGAAATCATTGCCGGCAGCCTGAAGTCCACCCCGCCCGGTGAGATCGAAGCGGCCCGGGCGATGGGTATGTCCAAGTCCAAGCTGTATCGCCGCATCCTTCTGCCCTCGGCGTTGCGTCGGGCACTGCCGCAGTACAGCAATGAAGTGATCATGATGCTGCAGACCACCAGCCTGGCGTCCATTGTCACCTTGATGGATATCACCGGCGCGGCGCGCACCGTTAACGCGCAGTTCTACCTGCCGTTCGAGGCGTACATTACCGCTGGGGTGTTCTACCTGTGCCTGACGTTCATTCTGGTGAAACTGTTCAAGCTGGCCGAGCGCCGCTGGCTCAGTTACCTCGCACCGAGGAAGCACTGATATGCAGCGCATCGATCACAGCCTGCCGTGGGGCAGCCTCGGCACCCAGCGCACCTTGAGCGTATTGCGTTTCGGTCAAGGCGAGCGTAAGGCCTACATTCAGGCCAGCTTGCACGCCGACGAGCTGCCGGGTATGCGCACTGCGTGGGAGCTGAAAAAGCGTCTGATGCAGCTGGAGGAGCAGGGCTTGCTCAACGGCGTTATCGAGCTGGTGCCGGTGGCTAACCCGATTGGCCTGGGGCAATTGCTGCAGGGCAATCATCAGGGGCGCTTCGAGTACGGCAGCGGCAAGAACTTCAACCGCGATTTCACCGAGTTGAGCGAGCCGGTGGGTGACCTGCTCACTGGCAAGCTTGGTGACGATCCACATGCCAACGTCAAGCTGATCCGTCAGGCCATGGCCGATGTGCTTGACCGGTTGCCACCGGCGGGCAGTGAGCTGGCGGGCATGCAGCGTGTGCTGCTGAGTCACGCTTGCAACGCCGATATCGTTCTGGATCTGCATTGCGACACCGATGCTTCCCTGCATATGTACGCCTTGCCCCAGCACTGGCCCCAATGGCGCTCGCTGTCTGCCCGTTTGGGCGTCAGTGTCGGGCTGCTGGCTGAGGATTCCGGTGGCAGCTCGTTCGATGAGGCCTGCTCGCTTCCCTGGTTGAGACTGGCGAAGCGTTTTCCCGATGCGCAGATTCCGCCGGCCTGCATGTCCACCACCCTGGAGCTGGGCGGTCAGTCCAACACCGGCAAGGCGGACGCTGAGGCCTTTGCCGAAGGCATGCTGGCATTTCTGGCCGAGCATGGCCTGATCAGTGGCCAATGGCCGCAACCGGCGTTCGAAGCGTGCGAAGGCATGCCGTTCGAAGGCACCGAAATGATCTACGCGCCGCATCCTGGCGTGCTGACGTTCCTGCGTGCGGCAGGCGCCTGGGTAGAGCCCGGCGAGCCGCTGTTCGAGGTCATAGACCCTTTGTCCGATCGGGCGACCACGGTGTGCGCCGGGACTGCCGGCGTACTGTTCGCCATCGAAAAACTGCGTTACGCCCAGCCAGGTTTCTGGATGGCCAAGGTGGCGGGCCGCACCCCTTTGCGCAGCGGCCGCCTGCTCAGTGACTGATTACTTGTGAGAACCGACAACATGAACAAACTGGAAGTCCAGGACCTGCACAAGTACTACGGCAATCACGAGGTGCTCAAGGGCGTTTCGCTGACCGCCAGGGCTGGCGATGTCATCAGCATCATCGGCTCCAGTGGCTCGGGCAAGAGTACGTTCCTGCGCTGCATCAACTTGCTGGAGCAGCCGAAATCCGGGCGCATTCTGCTCAACAATGAAGAGCTGAAACTGGTCGCCAACAAGGACGGTGGCTTGAAGGCTGCCGATCCCAAGCAGTTGCAACGCATGCGTTCGCGGCTGTCGATGGTGTTCCAGCATTTCAATCTCTGGTCCCATATGACCGCGCTGGAGAACATTATCGAAGCGCCGATTCACGTGCTGGGGGTCCCGAAAAAGGAGGCCCTGGAAAAGGCCGAGCACTATCTGAACAAGGTCGGCGTCGCTCATCGCAAGGATGCCTTTCCGGGGCACATGTCCGGTGGCGAACAACAGCGTGTGGCAATTGCCCGTGCGCTGGCCATGGAACCGGAGGTGATGTTGTTCGACGAGCCGACTTCAGCGCTCGATCCGGAACTGGTCGGCGATGTCTTGAAGGTCATGCAGGCACTGGCCCAGGAAGGCCGCACCATGGTCGTGGTGACCCACGAAATGGGCTTTGCCCGAGAGGTGTCGAACCAGCTCATCTTCTTGCACAAGGGCCTGGTCGAAGAGAGCGGCAACCCGCGAGAAGTGCTGGTCAGCCCCAAATCCGAGCGCCTGCAGCAGTTCCTATCAGGCAGCTTGAAGTAACCATTGGCGCCGTGTTGAACGGTGCGTTTTGTACGAGAACAGTTCATGCTGCGCGTCACCTCGCGCTGCCATGAGCTGAACCCGGTAGATTGCTTTCACACGCGCTGCGTGTGACCCATAACAGCGACACGTTTCGGACTGCACGCCATGACTGCCCATCGAATCGGATTCCTTATCTGGCCCGGCACCAAAGCCCTGACTCTGGCGCTGGCGGAGGAAGCCTTGCGTGTCGCTCAGCGTGTTCATCCTGAGGTGGTGTACGATCTGACCTTCATGCAGGCCGAGCCTGCGGCGCAAGGCGGCGGCTGGCAATTACCGGGTGAGCCTTGGGGCGGTCGGCTTGAGGGTTGTCAGAAAGTATTTCTCGTCGCCGATGAGCCGCCAGCCCCGATGGCGTCTTCACTGGCCGCAGCGCTCAAGCAGTTGGTGCGCGCAGGTTGCGTGATCGGCGGTCTTTCGGCGGGTGTGTATCCGCTGGCGCAATTGGGGCTGCTGGATGGTTATCGGGCTGCAGTGCACTGGCGCTGGCAGGATGATTTCGCCGAGCGCTTCCCCAAGGTCATCGCCACCAGTCATCTGTTCGACTGGGATCGCGATCGTCTGACGGCCTGCGGCGGCATGTCGGTGCTGGATCTGCTGTTGGCGGTGCTGGCGCGCGATCATGGTGCGGAGCTGGCGGGCGCGGTCTCGGAGGAACTGGTGGTCGAGCGCATTCGTGAAGGTGGCGAGCGTCAGCGCATCCCGTTGCAGAATCGCCTGGGCTCCAGTCATCCCAAGCTCACTCAAGCTGTGCTGTTGATGGAAGCCAACATCGAAGAGCCGCTGACCACCGACGAAATCGCTCAACATGTCTGCGTGTCCCGTCGTCAACTGGAGCGCATTTTCAAGCAATACCTCAATCGCGTCCCCAGCCAGTATTATCTGGAGCTGCGCCTGAACAAGGCCCGGCAAATGCTGATGCAGACCAGCAAATCGATTATCCAGATCGGCCTCTCCTGCGGCTTTTCCTCCGGCCCGCATTTTTCCAGCGCATACCGTAATTTCTTCGGCGCCACTCCCCGCGAAGACCGCAACCAACGCCGTAGCAGCAGCCCTTTCGAACTGTCTTCGGTGCCGGCGGAGCGGGGTTAATCGATACTCCCGTTGCCTTCAAAATCATTGGCTGGCATTCACACCGCAAGGCCTGCTACAGCACGCCGCCAACGTTTAAACTGCGCCTTTCCGACGCTATTTGTCGCATTGCCGAAAACCTCGGGAAAAGCCGGTTTGGCGCTATAACAAGTTGTCGCTTGGCGGCAAGGCCGGACCGAAATCAGTCCTTACAATCCTTTCATCGCCCGCCAGTCTCAGGCAGGCGTTCCTCTTCAGGAGACTCCGATGTCCGTTGAGCAAGTTCCGGTGCAACGTGCCGATTTCGACCAGGTGATGGTTCCTAACTACGCCCCCGCAGCATTCATTCCCGTACGCGGCCAGGGTTCCCGCGTGTGGGATCAGTCGGGTCGTGAACTGGTCGATTTCTCCGGTGGCATCGCGGTCAACGTACTGGGCCATGCGCATCCGGCGCTGGTCGGCGCACTGACCGAACAAGCCAACAAGCTGTGGCATGTCTCCAACGTATTCACCAACGAGCCAGCGCTGCGTCTGGCCAAAAAGCTGGTCGACGCCACCTTCGCTGAACGCGTGTTCTTCTGTAACTCCGGTGCCGAGGCCAACGAAGCGGCCTTCAAGCTTGCGCGTCGCGTCGCCCACGATCTCTACGGCACCGAGAAGTATCAAATCGTTGCTGCGCTGAACAGCTTCCACGGCCGCACGTTGTTTACCGTGAGTGTGGGTGGCCAGCCGAAATACTCTGAAGGCTTTGGCCCGAAAATCACCGGCATCACCCATGTGCCGTATAACGACCTGCAAGCGCTGAAAGCCGCAGTGAGCGACAAGACCTGCGCTGTCGTGCTCGAGCCGATCCAAGGCGAAGGCGGCGTGCTGCCAGCCGAGCTGGAATACCTGCAAGGTGCCCGCAAACTCTGTGACGAGCACAATGCGCTGCTGGTATTCGACGAAGTGCAGAGCGGCATGGGCCGCAGCGGCCATTTGTTCGCCTACATGCATTACGGCGTGACCCCGGACATCCTTTCCAGCGCCAAGAGCATCGGCGGTGGCTTCCCGATGGCCGCCATGCTGACCACTGAAAAACTGGCCAAGCACCTGTCGGTCGGCGTTCACGGCACCACCTACGGCGGCAACCCGCTGGCTTGTGCGGTAGGCGAGGCGGTCATCGATGTGGTGAACACGCCGCAAGTGTTGGCCGGCGTAAACGCCAAACACGAGCTGTTCAAGGCGCGCCTGCAGAAGATCGGTCAGCAGTACGGCGTGTTCAGCCAGGTGCGCGGCATGGGGCTGTTGATTGGCTGCGTGCTCACCGATGCCTGGAAGGGCAAGGCCAAGGAGTTTTTCAACGCCGCCGAGCACGAAGGCGTGATGATTCTGCAGGCAGGTCCCGACGTGGTGCGCTTCGCGCCGAGTCTGGTGATTGAAGACGCCGACATCAATGAAGGTCTGGATCGCTTCGAGCGTGCTGTTGCGAAACTGACGAAAGCCTGACTCCCGAGCTGCACGAACCCTGTAGGCGTGAGTGTGGTCGCGATGGCGGTCTGTCTGACACACCGCTTTTCGCGACCGTCGTCACCTGCGATTGCTCCTACAGAGATGTGCGTGCGGTTGGACTATTTTCCCAATGCCGGTCCACCGGCCTGTTTTTCTCAAGGAGTGACACCATGCTGGTGATGCGCCCCGCGCAAATGGCTGATCTGAGCGAGGTTCAACGACTCGCTGCGGACAGCCCGATTGGTGTCACGTCCCTGCCGGATGACGCTGGACGTCTGAGTGACAAGATCGCCGCTTCCGAAGCGTCGTTCGCTGCCGAAGTCAGTTTCAACGGCGAGGAAACCTATTTCTTTGTGCTGGAAGACACCGATTCCGGTCGTCTTGTCGGCTGTTCCGGGATTGTTGCATCGGCTGGGTATTCCGAGCCGTTCTACAGCTTTCGCAACGAAACGTTCGTTCATGCTTCCCGCGAACTGAAGATTCACAACAAGATTCACGTGCTCTCGCAATGCCATGACCTGACCGGCAACAGCTTGCTGACCAGTTTTTATGTGCTGCCGGAGCTGGTGGGTACGTTGTGGTCGGAGCTCAACTCCCGGGCGCGCTTGCTGTTCGTCGCAGCGCACCCCGAGCGTTTTGCCGACTCGGTAGTGACCGAGATTGTCGGCTATAGCGATGAAAACGGTGACTCGCCATTCTGGGACGCCATCGGCCGCAACTTCTTCGACCTCAACTATGCCGAGGCCGAGCGTATCTGCGGCCTGAAGAGCCGTACATTTCTTGCCGAATTGATGCCGCATTACCCGATCTACGTCCCACTGCTGCCGGACGAAGCTCAGGAGGCCATGGGGCAGGTGCACCCGCGGGCGCAGATCACCTTCGACATTCTGATGCGCGAAGGCTTCGAAACCGATCATTACATCGACATCTTCGATGGCGGCCCGACGCTGCACGCCCGGGTTTCCGGTATTCGTTCGATCGCCCAAAGCCGTGTGGTGCCGGTGAGAGTCGACACCGTCAACAGCGGCGATGCGGTCAAAGGCGGGCGTCCTTATCTGGTCGCCAACAGTCAGTTGCAGGACTACCGGGCCGTGATGCTGGAGCTGGACTGGGTGCCTGGTAAGCCAGTAACCCTGAGCCTTTGCGCAGCCGAAGCGCTGGGTGTCGGTGAAGGCGCCAGCGTCCGTATCGTCGCGGTTTGACAGTTGAGTCATCGGTGATCAGCGCTGATCGACAGCCTGGTACCGTGTCGCAGGTTAGCGAGTTCGTCGGATTCTACGGAAACCGGCTTGAGGAGAAAGCATGATCGTTCGTCCCGTACGCAGTAGTGACCTACCGGCGCTGATCGACCTGGCGCGCAGCACAGGCGCAGGGTTGACCACGCTGCCGGCCAACGAAGAGCGTCTGGCACACCGGGTCGGTTGGGCCGAAAAAACCTTTCGTGGCGACGCTGACCGGGGCGACGCCGATTATCTGTTCGTCCTTGAGGACGACGAGGGCCGGGTGGTCGGCATCTCCGCCATCGCAGGTGCCGTTGGCCTGCGTGAGCCCTGGTACAACTATCGAGTGGGGCTTACGGTCAGCGCGTCTCAGGAGCTGAACATCTACCGTGAGATTCCGACGCTGTTCCTGGCCAATGATCTGACCGGCAACTCGGAATTGTGCTCGCTGTTCCTGCAGGCAGATTTCCGCAATGGCCTCAATGGTCGGCTGTTATCGAAGGCGCGGATGCTGTTCATCGCTGAATTCCCCGAGCTGTTCGGTAACAAGATCATTGCCGAGATGCGCGGCATGTCCGACGAGCAAGGTCATTCGCCGTTCTGGGAGAGCCTGGGGCGGCATTTCTTCAAGATGGAATTCAGTCAGGCGGACTACCTCACTGGCGTAGGCAACCGCGCATTCATTGCCGAACTGATGCCGAAATTTCCGCTGTACAGCTGCTTCCTCTCCGAAGCGGCGCGCAACGTCATTGGACGCGTGCACACCAGCACCGAGCCTGCCTTGGCAATGCTCAAGGCCGAAGGCTTCAGCTATCAGGGCTATGTCGACATTTTCGACGCAGGGCCGGCGATCGAGTGCGAAACCGGCAAGATCCGCGCGGTGCGTGACAGCCAGGCGCTGGTGCTGGCAGTCGGCACGCCGGGTGACGATGCAACGCCCTTTGTTATCCATAACCGCAAGCGTGAAGACTGCCGCATCACGGCTGCCCCCGCGCGGTTTGCGGCGGGTACTTTGGTCGTCGATCCGATGACCGCCAAGCGCTTGCGCCTGAACGCGGGCGATCAGGTACGCGCCGTGCCTTTGTCTCCAGCTCGGGAGAGCATTTGATGAATACCTTGTACATCGCGGGCGCCTGGCAAGCCGGGCGGGGCGAGGCCTTTGAATCGCTGAACCCGGTCACCCAACAAGTGCTCTGGAAGGGGCAGGGGGCTAATGCCGATCAAGTCGACGCAGCGGTCAAAGCGGCGCGTCAGGCTTTTCCGGCCTGGGCGACCCGCACCCTCGATGAGCGCATCGCCGTTCTCGAAGCATTCACAGCTAAGCTGAAAAGCCGCACCGATGAAATAGCGCGTTGCATCAGTGAGGAAACCGGCAAACCGTTGTGGGAGTCGTCAACTGAAGTGACCAGTATGGTCAACAAAGTGGCGATTTCGATCCAGAGTTACCGCGAGCGGACCGGTGAGAAAAGCGGCCCGTTGGGCGACGCCACTGCCGTGCTGCGCCACAAGCCTCATGGCGTGGTTGCCGTGTTCGGTCCCTACAATTTTCCGGGGCATTTGCCCAACGGTCACATCGTCCCGGCGCTTCTCGCCGGTAACGCTGTCATTTTCAAGCCCAGCGAGCTGACGCCCAAAGTGGCCGAGCTTACCGTGCAGTGCTGGATTGATGCGCGACTCCCTGCAGGTGTGCTGAATCTGCTGCAAGGCGCGCGGGAAACCGGTATTGCGCTGGCGGCCAATCCGGGGCTCGACGGCCTGTTTTTTACCGGTTCCAGCCGCACGGGTAATGTGCTGCATCAGCAATTTGCCGGTCGTCCCGACAAAATCCTCGCTCTGGAAATGGGTGGCAATAACCCGCTGGTGGTCGATCAGGTCGCTGACATCGATGCGGCGGTGTATACCGTGATTCAGTCGGCGTTCATCTCGGCCGGTCAGCGCTGCACCTGTGCGCGTCGACTGCTGGTCCCGCAGGGTGCCTGGGGTGAAGCTTTCATGACGCGGCTGGTTGAAGTAACAGCATCGATCCAGGTGGGCGCATTCGATCAACAGCCTGCACCGTTCATGGGCTCGGTGATTTCTCTGCAGGCTGCGCAAGCCCTGCTCGATGCGCAGGAGCAGCTGCTGGCCAACGGCGCGGTGTCGCTTCTGGAAATGACGCAGACGGATGCGCAGTCGGCATTGCTGACGCCGGGGATTGTGGATGTGAGCGAGGTGCGTGATCGCCCGGATGAGGAATTGTTCGGTCCGTTGCTGCAGGTTATTCGCTACGTTGACTTCGACGCCGCAATCGAAGAGGCCAACGCAACGCAATACGGCCTGGCCGCCGGTCTGCTGTCGGATTCCCGGGAGCGCTATCAGCAGTTCTGGCTGCGCAGCCGGGCGGGCATCGTCAACTGGAACAAGCAATTGACCGGCGCTGCGAGTACCGCACCGTTCGGTGGTGTCGGGGCCTCGGGTAACCACCGCGCCAGCGCCTATTACGCAGCGGATTACTGCGCATATCCGGTGGCGTCGCTGGAGAGCGGTACGCTGGTGCTGCCGGCCAGCCTGTCACCGGGCATCACCCTGAGCTGATCCTTGTAGGCGCGCTTGCCCGCAAGTGAGGTCGGTCCGCGCCAGACGCGTCGGTTGATACGGCGCAGTCGTCCAGATGCGCACCAGACCCGGCGCGCTCCTACAGGTTTTGCAGCGCAGGATGAAGAATGTGCACATAAAAACAGATCCACGGAGCCTCACCGATGAAATCCTGTGAAGTCAACTTTGACGGTCTAGTGGGGCCGACCCATAACTACGGCGGGTTGTCCTACGGCAACGTCGCGTCCCAAAGCAACTGTCAGCAGTCATCCAACCCACGGGAAGCGGCGCTGCAAGGCCTGGCGAAAATGAAGGCGCTGACGGAGCTGGGCTTTACCCAGGGCGTGCTGGCGCCGCAGGAACGCCCGGACATTGCCGGTTTGCGCAAATTGGGCTTTGGCGGTAGCGATGCGCAAGTCATCGAGGGTGCGGCCAATCAATCCATGCCGCTGCTGGCGGCCAGTTGCTCGGCGTCGAGCATGTGGGTCGCCAACGCCGCGACGGTCAGCCCCAGCGCCGACACCGCAGACGGGCGCGTGCATTTCACTGCTGCCAACCTTAACTGCAAATACCACCGCAGTATCGAGCACCCGACCACCAGTCGTGTGCTGGGCGCAATGTTCGCCGATCAACAGCACTTCGCCCACCACGCGGCGTTACCCGCTGTCGCGCAGTTCGGCGATGAGGGCGCGGCCAACCATACGCGCTTCTGCCGCAGCTACGGCGAAGCGGGCGTTGAGTTCTTTGTCTTTGGTCGCGCTGCCTTCGATGCGCGTTTTCCCGCGCCACAGAAATACCCGGCGCGCCAGACCCTGGAAGCTTCGCAAGCCGTCGCGCGTCTGCACGGTCTGAGCGATGAGGGGGTCGTGTTTGCACAGCAGAACCCGGCGGTGATCGATCAGGGCGTGTTTCACAACGACGTCATCGCAGTGGGCAACGGCGAGGTACTCTTCTACCACGAAGACGCCTTCCTCAATACAGAGCACATGCTCAGCGAACTGCACGACAAACTCGGTCGTTGCGGGGGCCGCTTCCAGGCTATTTGCGTACCGCGCACCGAGGTCGCTGTCGAAGACGCTGTGCGTTCGTACCTGTTCAACAGCCAGTTACTGTCACGTGCTGATGGTTCAATGTTGCTGATCGTGCCGGAGGAATGCCGCAGCAACGAGCGCGTATGGCACTACCTGCAGCGCCTGATGGCCGACGAGAGCCCGATTCGTGAGGTCAAGGTTTTCGATCTCAAGCAGAGCATGCAAAATGGCGGCGGTCCGGCTTGTCTACGTCTGCGTGTGGCGCTCAAAGAAACGGAACTGGCGGCGGTCAATCCAGGGGTTATCATGACAGCGCCGTTGTACGACACGTTGACTCAGTGGGTGGACAAACACTACCGCGATCGTCTGAGCGACAGCGACCTGGCTGATCCTCAACTGTTGACCGAGTGCCGCACGGCACTGGATGAACTGACGCAGCACTTGAAGCTGGGTGCGGTTTATCCTTTCCAAATCAATTGATGCATCGATGACATCGCGCCTGACCGATTCGACGTCAGGCAGTCGATGTCTGTGCTTATAAAGAGAGAGTTTTTACCATGACCGACGCCCTGCGTTTGATCCTTGAAGACACCGATGGCACTCAGCTGGAAACGTCCTGCACCCGTTTTGCCGTTATCTGGCAGGGCAAAGAGGTATGGATTCAGCAAGACGGCCGCGGCCAACTGCTGATCGGCGTAGACGTCGAAGAAGACGATGCCGAGTACGCCAACCTGCTGCTGCGTCCGCTGGCGACCAACCTGGTCAGCCTGCAACTGGAAATGGAACCGGCAGACATCGCTGGCGACGACGACGGCCACGTGCACGGTCCAGACTGTAACCACGACTAAGACTCAGCAGGAACTCGCCCCATGCTCGCCCTCGGCAAACTGCTTGAACTGACCCTGGCGGGTCGCGAACCCGCTGAAAAGACTCAACTGACTGTCGAAGGCGTGCGGCTGCGCTGGCTGGCTGAGGGTGCGCTGGAAGTCCAGCCGCCCGAGGCTCATGACAATGGAACCGACCTGCTGCTCTCAGCCGGCATTCATGGCAACGAGACGGCGCCGATCGAGCTGCTCGACGAGCTGATTCACGCCATCGCCCGGGCCGATCTCAAGCCTCGGGCACGTATTCTTTTCCTGTTCGGCAATCCCGAAGCCATGCGTCGCGGCGAGCGTTATGTCGAACAGGACGTCAATCGGCTGTTCAATGGTCGTCATCGACAGAGCAGCGGTAACGAAGCACTGCGTGCCTGCGAACTGGAGGACCTGGCCGCGAGCTTCTTTAGCATTCCTGATCGCTATCGCCTGCACTACGACCTGCACACCGCCATTCGTGGCTCAAAGATCGAGCAATTCGCCCTCTACCCGTGGAAAGAAGGCCGTCAGCATTCACGCCGCGAGCTGGCTCGCCTGCAGAGGGCTGGAATGCAGGCGGTGCTGTTGCAGAACACGGCCTCCATCGTGTTCAGCGCCTATACCTGCGACAAGCTTGGGGCGCAGTCCTTCACCCTGGAGTTGGGCAAGGCACGTCCATTCGGGCAAAACCAGCAGGTCAATCTGTCTACGCTGAAGTCGTCGCTGGTGCAGTTGATAGAAGGGACTGAACCGGTATCAGACGATCAGTTGGATGGCTTGCAACTGTTCAGCGTGGCGCGGGAGATCATCAAGCGCAGCGATGCCTTTCGCCTGCATCTGCGGGACGACATCGAGAACTTCACCGAGCTGAACAAGGGCTATCTGCTGGCCGAAGACCAGGCTGACTCGCGCTGGGTGATCGAGGAGGAGGGTGCACGCATCATTTTTCCCAACCCGAAGGTCAAAAACGGCCTGCGCGCAGGGATTCTGATTGTGCCGGTTACGGATGAGCATTTGGGGTAGGCAGCGTCACGCGATACATCCCCACGCAGAGCGTGGGAACGATCATCATCATCAAGAGCGCTGGTCAATCAGCCTGCCACTTTTTGCAGCTCGCCCCCGCGGCGCACTGCTCGCAGTTTGGCCAATGTGTCTGCGCAGGTTTTCGCCGCTTCCTCACCTTTATGCACGAAGTGATCGAAGAAGAATTTCTGGTGTTCTTCACCGGCGTGGAAGTGGTGTGGGGTCAGGACTACCGAGAACACAGGCACTTCGGTTTCCAGCTGGACCTGCATCAGCGCACTGATTACCGACTGCGCGACGAATTCGTGGCGGTAGATTCCACCGTCCACCACCAGGCCTGCGGCCACAACGCCGCCATAGCGACCGGTTTTGGCGAGCAATTTGGCGTGTAGTGGAATTTCAAAGGCACCGCCCACTTCGAAGAAATCGATATCGCTCTCGGCATAGCCGTGGTTCGCCATCTCGGCGACAAAACCTTTGCGCGCCTGATCGACAATTTCTTTGTGCCAGCAGGCTTGAACGAAGGCGATGCGCTCATGAGCGTGAATTGCGGTAGGTTGCATTGTTCTGACTCCTGTTTAATTAAAAAACAGGGCGTGCTGGATCGAAGGGGATGCCAGGGTACGGTCGATGGCATGCCTGGCGACAAGCGCGTGGCGGTGCTTCGAGACGATCCTGTGGTGCAAATCCCGTTCTCTCTTCATCCGGACTATGACCGTCGGCCCTGGGATCACACCAGGTCTGCTGACCTCTTTCGGGAATAAACCCCGATCGAGCGCTCGCGGGCTAGACGCATTGCGCATCATTACCGCCGGTGGGGAATCGCACCCCGCCCTGAGAACGTCGCCGACAACATCATGGGTCGGCGGAGAGTTTGTAACACAGATTTTCCTAATGCGCATGGAGCCTTTTTGCAGGCTTTTATCAGTTTTTCTTCTAAGCACATCTAGGAATTGCGGCCAGGAGCCTTGAATATTCTGGGCGCTGGCCACAAAACCAAGTTTCGAACTACATGACAGGGAGCTTCATCATGACGGTTATCGATCTGCGTAGCGACACAGTGACCCAACCTACCGCGGGTATGCGCGAGGCCATGGCCCGGGCGCCTCTGGGGGACGACGTCTACGGCGAGGACCCGACGGTCAACAAACTGGAGTCCTGGTTGGCGGAGCATCTTGGGTTTAGCGCTGCGTTGTTCGTGCCGTCCGGCACCATGAGCAATCTGCTGGGCCTGATGGCGCATTGTGAGCGTGGCGATGAGTACATCGTGGGACAGCACGCGCACACCTATAAATATGAAGGCGGCGGCGCAGCGGTGCTGGGTTCGATCCAGCCGCAACCTCTGGACAATCAGGCCGATGGTTCGCTGGACCTGAATCAGGTTATTGCTGCGATCAAGGTGGACGATTTCCATTTCGCCCGAACCCGTTTGCTGGCACTGGAAAACACCATGCAGGGCAAGGTGCTGTCTCTGGAGTATCTGGCGGCGGCGCGCAAACTGACCCAGGAAAAAGGTTTGGGATTGCATCTGGATGGCGCGCGCCTCTACAACGCCGCCGTCAAGCTGGGCGTCGACGCGCGCGAGATCACGCAGCATTTCGATTCGGTCTCGGTGTGCCTGTCCAAAGGCTTGGGCGCGCCCATCGGCTCGGTGCTGTGTGGCTCGAGCGCGTTCATCGCCAAAGCGCGGCGTCTGCGCAAAATGGTGGGTGGCGGCATGCGCCAGGCAGGTTCCATTGCAGCAGCCGGTTTGTATGCGCTGGAGCATCAGGTCGAACGTCTGGCCGATGATCATCGCAACGCTGCGTTTCTGGGTAAGGGGCTGCATGAGCTGGGCTTCGACGTCGAGCCGGTGCAAACCAATATGGTCTATGTGCAGATTGGCGAACGTGCCCAGCAGCTCAAGACCTTCTGCGCCGAGCGAGGGATCGTTCTCAGTGCATCACCGCGTTTGCGCATGGTGACGCATCTGGACGTCTCATCGACGCAGATGGAACAGGTCATCGCGGCTTTTGCCGAATTCGGTAGCCGATAACTCATCGATAATCCAATTGGCTGCCTCTATCGTACAAAGTCACTGTACCGTGGAGGCAACGCCTATATAATGCGGCCCTTTGCCGTCGCTTCGTCGAATGACGTTATGCATTTGCCTCAGGCCGCAGTTCCCGTGGAAGAACCTATGAAAAGCGTAGAAATCCGTGAAGCCTTCCTTCGCTTCTTCGAAGAGCAAGGCCACACCCGAGTAGCCTCCAGCTCCTTGATTCCGGGCAACGACCCGACCCTGCTGTTTACCAACGCAGGCATGAACCAGTTCAAGGATTGCTTCCTTGGTCAGGAAAAGCGCTCCTACACGCGCGCCACCAGCAGCCAGAAATGCGTGCGCGCCGGGGGCAAGAACAGTGACCTGGAAAACGTCGGCTACACCGCGCGTCACCACACCTTTTTCGAGATGCTGGGCAATTTTAGTTTCGGCGATTACTTCAAGCGTGATGCAATTACCTACGCCTGGACCTTCCTGACTTCCGAAAAGTGGCTGAACCTGCCCAAGGAAAAACTCTGGGTCACGGTCTACGCTTCGGACGATGAAGCCTACGACATCTGGACCAAAGAAGTTGGCGTGCCGGCCGAGCGCATGATTCGCATCGGCGACAACAAGGGCGCGCCTTATGCGTCCGACAACTTCTGGACCATGGGCGATACCGGCCCGTGCGGTCCCTGCACCGAGATTTTCTACGATCACGGCGCCGATATCTGGGGCGGCCCACCGGGTTCGCCGGAAGAAGACGGTGACCGCTACATCGAGATATGGAACAACGTTTTCATGCAGTTCAACCGTACGGCCGACGGCGTTCTGCACCCGTTGCCTGCACCTTCGGTCGACACCGGCATGGGGCTTGAGCGCATCAGTGCGGTCATGCAGCACGTGCACTCCAACTATGAAATCGATTTGTTCAAGAACCTGCTTAGCGCCTCGGCTGCGGCAATCGGTTGCAGCAATGGCGATCAGTCGTCGCTCAAGGTGGTTTCGGACCACATCCGCTCCTGCGGTTTCCTGATCGCCGATGGCGTACTTCCGTCCAATGAAGGGCGTGGCTATGTGCTGCGTCGCATCATTCGTCGCGCCTGCCGTCACGGCAACAAGCTGGGCGCCAAGGGCAGCTTTTTCTACCGGATTGTCGCGGCCCTGGTCGCCGAGATGGGCGAAGCCTTCCCGGAGCTGAAATCCCAGCAGGCGCACATCGAGCGCGTGCTTAAAGCCGAAGAAGAGCAGTTCGCCAAGACCCTGGAGCAGGGCCTGAAGATTCTCGAGCAGGATCTGGCTGAACTTCAGGGCACGGTGGTGCCAGGCGATGTGGTGTTCAAACTGTATGACACCTACGGCTTTCCGATGGACCTGACCGGCGACATCGCCCGTGAGCGCAACCTGACCCTCGATGAGGCCGGTTTCGAGCGCGAGATGGATGCCCAGCGTGAACGCGCGCGTTCGGCCAGTTCCTTCTCGCTGGATTACAACACCCTGGTCAAGGTCGACGTTGCGACCGAGTTCACCGGTTACAGCGCTACGGTTGGTGAAGCCAGGGTCGTTGCTCTTTATAAGGAAGGCGTGGCGGTCGAGCAGCTGAGCGAAGGCGAGGACGGCGTGGTCGTTCTGGACAAGACCCCCTTCTATGCCGAATCCGGTGGCCAGATCGGCGACAGCGGCTACCTGACGGCGGGCGATGCGCGTTTCGACGTCAGCGACACGACCAAGACCGGCGGCGCGTTTCTGCACCACGGCATCCAGGTGTCGGGCAGTCTGAAAGTCGGCGCGACCGTCAGTACGGATGTCGCTGCGCAAGTGCGTCAGGCCACGTCCCTGAACCACTCGGCCACCCACTTGCTGCACGCAGCATTGCGTCAGGTGCTGGGCGACCACGTTCAACAGAAAGGCTCGCTGGTCGACAGTCAGCGCCTGCGCTTCGACTTCAGTCACTTTGAGGCGATCAAGCCTGAGCAGATCAAGGCGCTGGAAGATATCGTCAACGCCGAGGTGCGCAAGAACACCGCCGTCGAAACCCAAGAGACCGACATCGAAACCGCCAAGAAGAAAGGCGCGATGGCGCTGTTCGGCGAGAAGTACGGTGACAGCGTTCGCGTATTGAGCATGGGTGGCGATTTCTCCGTTGAGCTGTGTGGCGGTATCCACGCCAACCGTACAGGCGACATCGCACTGTTCAAGATCATCAGCGAAGGTGGCGTGGCCGCTGGCGTGCGTCGTATCGAGGCTGTGACCGGTGCCGTCGCACTGGCCTATCTCACTACCGCTGAAGAGCAATTAAAGGAAGCCGCGAACCTGGTCAAAGGCAATCGCGACAACCTGCTGGACAAGCTGACGGCTGTTCTGGAACGCAATCGTCTGTTGGAAAAACAGCTGGAACAACTGCAGGCCAAGGCGGCCAGCGCTGCCGGCGACGATCTGTCCGCCGCTGCGGTGGAGGTCAAGGGTGTCAAAGTCCTCGCTGCACGTCTCGATGGTCAGGATGGCAAGGCACTGCTGGCCCTGGTCGACCAGTTGAAGAACAAACTCGGCTGCGCAGTGATCCTGCTCGGTGGGGTGCATGAAGATAAGGTCGTACTGGTGGCAGGCGTCACCAAGGACCTGACTGGCCAACTCAAAGCCGGTGATTTGATGAAGCAAGCGGCCGCCGCTGTGGGTGGTAAAGGTGGCGGTCGTCCTGATATGGCACAGGGTGGTGGCGTTGATGCCGCTGGCCTGGATGCAGCGCTCGCACTGGCTGTTCCGTACGCCGAACAGGGAATTTAAGTCGACCCACCGGGGCCTGCGTCCGTAGGCTCCGGCGCTACGCGGTTTGAATGTTAACGGGCGCCCTTCATGGGCTGAGGCGGCTTTGAGATGGCTTTAATCGTACAAAAGTTTGGAGGCACCTCCGTGGGCTCGGTCGAGCGCATCGAGCAGGTGGCCGACAAGGTCAAGAAATTCCGCGAAGCGGGTGATGATCTGGTGGTGGTGCTGTCCGCCATGAGTGGCGAAACCAATCGTTTGATCGACCTGGCCAGGCAGATCAGCGATCAACCGGTTCCGCGCGAACTGGACGTGATCGTTTCCACCGGCGAGCAGGTCACCATTGCTTTGCTGGCCATGGCTCTGATCAAGCGTGGCGTGCCGGCGGTGTCCTACACCGGCAATCAGGTCCGTATCCTGACGGATAGCGCGCATAACAAGGCGCGCATCCTGCAGATTGATGATCAGAAAATTCGCGCTGATTTGAAAGAAGGGCGTGTAGTCGTGGTCGCCGGTTTTCAGGGCGTTGATGAAAACGGAAACATCACGACCCTGGGTCGCGGTGGCTCGGACACCACCGGCGTAGCACTGGCGGCTGCTTTGAAAGCGGACGAATGCCAGATTTACACCGACGTCGATGGCGTCTACACCACCGACCCGCGTGTTGTCTCCCAGGCCCAGCGTCTGGACAAGATCACCTTCGAAGAGATGCTGGAAATGGCCAGCCTCGGTTCCAAGGTGCTACAGATCCGCGCAGTCGAGTTCGCCGGCAAATACAACGTCCCGCTGCGCGTACTGCACAGCTTCAAGGAGGGTCCAGGCACCCTCATTACCATTGATGAAGAGGAATCCATGGAACAGCCGATCATTTCTGGCATCGCTTTCAACCGCGACGAAGCCAAGCTGACGATCCGTGGCGTGCCAGACACCCCGGGCGTTGCTTTCAAGATTCTGGGCCCGATCAGTGGCGCAAATATCGAAGTGGATATGATCGTGCAGAACGTTTCGCACGATAACACCACTGACTTTACCTTCACCGTTCACCGCAACGATTACCAGTCCGCGCTGCAAGTACTGGAAAACACTGCCCGGGAAATCGGTGCGCGCGAAGTCATCGGCGACACCAAGATCGCCAAGGTCTCCATCGTTGGCGTCGGCATGCGTTCGCACGCAGGCGTTGCCAGCCGCATGTTCGAAGCGCTGGCCAAGGAAAGCATCAACATCCAGATGATTTCGACGTCCGAAATCAAAGTCTCGGTCGTGATCGAAGAGAAATATCTGGAACTGGCCGTTCGCGCTCTGCACACGGCTTTCGAACTCGACACTCCTCGTCAGGGCGAGTAGGGGTTTTACCAAAAGGCGCGGTTCATCCGCGCTTTTTGTGTATCGGATAGGCGCAAGAAAACTGTTTTTTCTCCGGTGCTAGTCAATACTCAGGCGTAGACCTGCTGTCGATGCTGGCTCAGGCTGATGCCGTTTTGGTTGTGCACAGTGTTGTCCCTGAATTCAGCTTGAGGAGATAGGTATGCTGATTTTGACCCGTCGGTGCGCGGAGAGTCTGATCATCGGAGACGGTGAGATCACCGTCACCGTGCTCGGCGTAAAAGGTAATCAGGTACGAATTGGCGTCAATGCGCCCAAGGAAGTAGCTGTTCACCGCGAAGAGATTTACCTGCGTATCAAGAAAGAGAAGGACCAGGAACCAAGCCATTAATTTTTATTGAATTTTCGGTTTGCAAACGGGGAAAAGGGTGGTTATTATACGCCCCGTGTTGCGGAGAGCTGGCCGAGTGGCCGAAGGCGCTCCCCTGCTAAGGGAGTACACCTCAAAAGGGTGTCGGGGGTTCGAATCCCCCGTTCTCCGCCATTATTTGCGTAGTACGTCGTAATCTGGCTTTATCGGTAAGTTGTTGAAATTACTAGAAAAAGTGCTTGACCAAAAGATTTGACGGCCTATAATGCGCGGCAACAAATGCACTCGTAGCTCAGCTGGATAGAGTACTCGGCTACGAACCGAGCGGTCACAGGTTCGAATCCTGTCGAGTGCACCATTTAAGCGTTAACTGTAGTCATACGGTTAGCAGCCTTAAGAAAGAGCCTGGCTTTAATAGGTCTTCGGAAGTACCACTCACTTCCAGAAGTAAAATGCACTGACCAGAGGTGATCTGGTTCATCAAGCGCCACATGCACTCGTAGCTCAGCTGGATAGAGTACTCGGCTACGAACCGAGCGGTCACAGGTTCGAATCCTGTCGAGTGCACCATAAAACGAAAAGCCCGCATGCAAATGCGGGCTTTTTGCTTTTCCAGAATTCACTTCTTCGATCTTTCCTTCTGCTGCGTACCTTTCACGCAGCCGTGCTCATCGAACTGTATCTGACGGCTCCGTCCTTTCTTTTCCTCATAGAGAAAACGCAGTTCGGCATTTCGACCAATGACTTTATCCGGCTTGCCCAGCAGGCTTTCCACGTCTCTGCTGGTCATTCCGGCCGGCGTCTGTTGGTTGATGATTGCCTTGCGGCGTTGTTCAGCACTCAATATGTTTCCGCAGCCATCGTCTCGTTGACCGATCACCACGAGTTCGGGCTTGAGTGGCTTCTTCAGTGACTCGGCGGCTGCGGAGGAGGGGGCAATCGTTCCAACAAGTGCATTGTTCACGCTGTGCGGCGTTCTGGCGTGGCCTGATGGGCAACTGAGGGTGGTGAAGGTAATAGCGCCGAGTGCGTCTTCGCAACGGTTTACCGTCGTGGCTCCGAAAGTGGCAGGTAGCAGCAGGGCAGTAATGACGGTTTTACGAAGGTCCAGCGGCATGACGACGTCCTCCTTGACAGTTATCAAGAGAGACTAGCCAAAGGGCGTTTTACGGGCGAGCGTGTTTTCTCCTCTGAATGTGACGTCGTAGCAATAACGTCTCGGACGATGCTTAACATTGCGCTGCAAGCGCTTGTTGTCCGGTGAATTTTTAACATGAAGCTTTGGCAAGCGGTGTATGATTGCGCCCGTCAGCCCCGCCGGGGCTTGTGGAATACCTCCATGGACTCACCCAGTAGCAACTCAGAACCTGGCTTTACCAATCGAGAATCGACTGATTGATCTTCCGGCGTGGTCCACTGCTGGGAGTGGAGTTCGCCTATGACCGTAATAGAAGTAAAGAAAACCCAAGAAAGCCTTCAGGATCGCCTCGCGCAAGTCGTCGATTTGCTGCAGCGTCAGCGGATTGTCGAAGATCTGGCTCACCGCCAGGAAGGCCAGCATCAGGGTCGCGTTGAAAACCTCGTTCACCGGCAACACCTTGTCGAGCTGCAGCGCAAGCTCGACGATCTGCACTCTGCCGACGTCGCCTATATTCTCGAAGCCCTTCCTGTAGAAGACCGTTTAACGGTATGGCAACTGGTCAAGGTCGAGCGCGACGGCGATATCCTTCTCGAAGTATCCGACTCCGTTCGTGAGACGCTGATCGCCGACATGGACGATCACGAGTTGCTGGCTGCCGCCAAGGAAATGGACGCGGACGAACTCGCTGACCTTGCACCAGAGCTGCCGCGCGACGTCGTGCACGAGTTGATGGAAGCGCTGGACAGTCAGCAGCGTGAGCGCGTGCGCTCCGCCTTGTCCTACAGCGAGGATCAGGTCGGCGCGCTGATGGACTTCGAAATGGTCACCATTCGCGAGGACGTCAGTCTCGAAGTAGTCCTGCGTTATCTGCGTCGTCTCAAGGAGCTGCCGGGCCACACCGACAAACTGTTTGTGGTCGATAACGACGGTGTTCTCAAAGGCGTGCTGCCGATCAAGCGTCTGCTGGTTAACGACCCTGAAAAGCAGGTGTCGGAAGTCATGGCCAGCGACACGGTAAGCTTTCACCCGGACAGCGATGCCTATGAAGCTGCGCAGGCTTTTGAGCGATACGACCTTATTTCTTCGCCCGTAGTGGACAAGAACGGCAAGCTGATCGGCCGTCTGACCATCGATGAGATGGTTGACCTGATTCGTGAAGAGAGTGAGACCGAAGTTCTTAATATGGCCGGTTTGCGCGAAGAGGAAGACATCTTTGCCTCGGTCTGGCGTTCCTTGCGCAACCGCTGGTCCTGGCTGGCGGTCAACCTGATCACTGCGTTCATTGCGTCCCGAGTGATCGGCCTTTTCGAAGGCTCGATCGAAAAACTGGTGGCGCTCGCGGCCTTGATGCCGATCGTGGCTGGCATTGGCGGTAACTCGGGTAACCAGACCATTACCATGATCGTCCGCGCCATGGCGCTGGATCAGGTCAGTACCGGCAACACTTCGCGCCTGATGCGCAAGGAACTGGGCGTTGCCTTGGTCAACGGTGTGGTATGGGGCGGCGTAATCGGTATCGTGGCCTATCTGCTGTATCACAGCTGGTCGCTGGGCGTGGTGATGACTGCAGCGATGACCTTGAACCTGCTGCTCGCCGCCTTCATGGGCGTATTGATCCCCATGACGCTGGTACGTCTCGGGCGGGATCCGGCAATGGGGGCCAGTGTGATGATCACTGCCATGACCGACAGTGGGGGATTCTTCATCTTCCTGGGGCTGGCGACGGTGTTCCTGCTTTAACGGCCGCCAGCATCACAAAATGACCGCTCAGAAGAGCGGTTTTTTTGCATCTGGTTAATCGGCTCATATAACGCCCACAAAAAAGCCAGCTCAGAGCTGGCTCTTTAGTCTCTGGCGTCCGGGACTTATTCGTCGTCGGCGGCCAGGCTGGTGTCGTGTGCGATCAGCGAAACCAGAGCATTCTGCTGGCGGTGGGCGAGCTGACGAAAGCGCTGCAGCAGCTCGCGTTCGTGCAATGACAGCTCAGGGCTGTCCAGGCGCAGCTTAGGCTCATCACCCAGTGCACCTTCTTGAATCAGGCTTTGTTCAAGACGCGCAATGATTTCAGAGTTCATGCTGCGGTGGTTGTCTTTGGATACTTCCGCAATGCGCTCGCGCATGCCTTCCGGAAGACGGACAACGAACTTGTCAGCTGTGCGACTGGAATAATTGGCCTGTTTCATAGGGCTCATATATTTAACCGATTTAGTTCAAAGGAGAGGCGGTTTTTGCATTTGGCCGCGAGATGTCATCCTCTGACTCTCATTTCGGCGAAATGTTCAACCTGCCAGCATAAAGGTCCGTCATCATGCATCAATACGTCGAAACCTTGGCGTCAAATCTGTGACAAATATTGAACTAGATAAAGGCGATTAGCCAGCACCAATTATCCGAAATACGTTCCAGTTTGCAAACTTCATCCGATAGCCATGCCGCTAGGGCCACAAGGCTGCGCGGGGAGTAAACGAACGCTGTAATGGCTATCTGCTCAAAGCGTAGGGCGTGCGGGATGAAATTCAAGAACGCTGTCAGGAAAGAGACGAAGGATCTGTAGGTTGACGCCTGAGAAGGGCACAACAGGCGGGCATAGCAAAGATGGCTGGCAGACGCTACGCAGTCTGCCCAGAGCTGTCACGGCTTGGCTTGACGCAGTACCGGATCAAATTTGATGCGACGGCCCACGAATAATGCGGCTACGAACAAACTGGCGAACACGCCAGCGGCAATTTTGGCGACAGTTCCTACCGTCTCCAGAGGTTCGGGAAGCAGTTGATCAGCGGTAATGGCCATGATGGCCAGAATCAGAAAAGACAGTGCTGCTTTTGACATGATTTTTCTCGCGATAAAAACAAACTAGCAAACCCTTCTGGCAATGCGTTGTCAGAATACCCAGCGTTCGGAGCGATCCACGGGGATGGCCTCATCGGTGTCATTCGCCAGCATGGCGTCTGAACGGTGCGCTGGTTGCGCCAGCGTTGCAGCGAAGCGTGGAGCCTGTTTGACAAGGTAATGCGGTTGAACTTGTACAGCGACGCTCTCGGTTTTGCTGCCGTCGTCCTGAAAGTGGAACGCCACCAGTGCGACCAAAGCCGCAGCATTCAATAAGGAGAGAGTCACGTTCATCTCGGTTACCTTCGTTTGCAATGGGTATGAAGGGGATTGCACGGGAAGGAATAGTGCACGCTGCATGCCAAACGAATTAACTAAAAATATCCTTATAAATCAACGACATAAATGATGAATTCGGGTGCGCTGGGTTGCAGATTGCAATGATGTCATTTTGAGGCATTGCAAATTGCATGGTGACCTTTTCATCAAGGTCAAATGTCTGGCGGATTACAGCCTAAAAAGACAATCACGACATGACAAAACAAAGGCTTGCCGTTAACATGCTCGCCGTCCCGCCATCGCCATTCAGCGCGCTGGCTCTGTGTCTCAGTAGCTCAATTGGATAGAGCATCCCCCTCCTAAGGGGAAGGTTGCAGGTTCGAACCCCGCCTGGGACACCATATAAAACTACCTCTAATGGTTGCTGTCAGAGGTGTGATTCATGCTCTCGACCATCCTTGCCTGTTCCTTTCCTATTTTCCCCCTCATGGCTTTTCACAGCGCCTGGGCCTCGTACCGCAGAACAAGAAGCGTTGCTGTCGCGGGCTGAGCTGCCGTCATCGACGCCCCTGCAAATCGACTTGCTGTAGCGACGAAACCTGTAGCAAGAAACGGATATCCCCTGTGGATCGAACGCCTGTCTCATAGACCTCCCTCTCGGCAGGCAGCTGACCATGACATTTCGTATTTCCGGCCTTTCCCCAGAACCCTTTCGCTCATTTTTTGGCTTACCCGAAGCAGAGTTGGCATTGCTCGGGATCAAGCGTTATCGAGTTGACGCCAAGCCTGGCTTCCCGGACCGCGTCGAGTTGAAAGATGCCGAGCCCGGTGAGAGCGTGCTTTTACTCAATCATGTTTGCCAGCCTGCTGATACGCCGTACCGTGCTTGCCACGCGATCTTCATACGTGAGGGCGCTACGCAGCCCTACGACGCTGTCGACAGCGTGCCCGAGTCGATGCGCATTCGTTTGCTATCGCTGCGGGCATACAGCGAAAGCGGGATGATGCTCGATGCTGATGTCATCGAAGGCGTGGCGATTGAGTCGCTGATCGAGCGGATGTTTGGCAACCCGCAAATCAGCTACATCCATGTACACAATGCCAGGCAAGGGTGCTACTGCGGCCGCATAGATCGTGTGTAGGTACCGTGAGAGGTCAGCCAAGGCGGGGTTATCGACGTAATTCGGGCCTGTTTGTCCGGTGTGCAGCAGCTCAAGGAGAGGCCATAAAAAAGCCACGGGATTTGATCCCCGTGGCTTCATTCACAGCGTCACCAGTGCCGATAGCGGCAGCGATGTTTACAGCGCCATGTCGTTCGCAGGCTTGCTTTCGGCAGGCTTGCCAGCCGGGGTGCTAGTACCGGTACCCACACTCTGGTCGATAACCGGAGGCTTGCCCAGTTGCAGGACTTCGGCGGTGTAGTTCCATTCCTGTTGCACAGCGGCCGGCGAGTCATTCAGCTTGGTGCCATAGCTGGGCACGATCTGACGGATTTTCGCTTGCCACTCTGGCGTTGCCACCTGGGTTTTGAAGATATTTTCCAGCACGTTCAGCATGATCGGTGCAGCGGTCGAAGCGCCCGGTGATGCGCCCAGCAGAGCGGCGATGGTGCCGTCCTGGGAGGAAACGACTTCGGTGCCCAGCTTGAGCACGCCACCCTTGTCCGCGTCGCGCTTGATGATCTGCACGCGCTGACCGGCCTGCCACAGGCGCCAGTCTTCTTTCTTGGCGTGCGGGAAGTACTCCTGCAGCGCTTTGAAGCGGTCATCATCAGACAGCATCAGTTGACCGGCGAGGTACTCGACCAGTGGGTACTGCTCGATACCGACCTTGGTCATTGGCCAGAAGTTGTGCGTGGTCATGCTGCTGAACAGGTCCAGATACGAACCTTCTTTCAAGAACTTGGTGGAGAAGGTGGCGAACGGGCCAAACAGGATCACACGTTTGCCGTCGAGCACGCGGGTGTCCAGGTGCGGAACCGACATGGGCGGCGCGCCTGTGGAAGCAATGCCATAGGCCTTGGCCATGTGCTGCATGGCTACGGTTGGGTTATCGGTCACCAGGAACGAACCGCCCACCGGGAAGCCTGCGTAGTCGCGAGCTTCGGGAATACCGGATTTCTGCAACAGCTTCAACGCGCCGCCGCCCGCACCGATGAACAGGAACTTGGCGTCGGTACCGGAGGTGGTGCCGTCTTTCAGGTTCTTGTACTCGACGTGCCAGGAGCCGTCTTCGTTACGGGTGATGTCATTGACTTCACTGGACAACTTCAAGTCGAAGTTCGAACGGGTCTTCAGGTAGGACACGTATTGACGAGTCACTTCGCCCCAGTTGACGTCCGTGCCGATTGGCGTCCAGGTGGTCGCCAGCTTCTGGGAAGGGTCGCGACCTTCCATCATCAGCGGAACCCACTTGGCGATCTGCGCCGGGTCTTCGGAGTACTGCATCGGGCGGAACAGCGGGCTGGCTTGCAGCGCGTCATAACGCTTCTTCAGGAATTTGATGTTGTCGTCGCCCCACACGAAGCTCATGTGCGGTGTGGTGTTGATGAACGACGGCGGGTTCTTCAGGACGCTGCTTTTGACCTGCCAGGAGAGGAACTGACGGGTCACCTGAAACGCTTCGTTGATTTCGATGGCTTTGGAGATGTTGACCTTGCCGTCTTTATCCTCAGGCGTGTAGTTCAACTCAGCCAGGCCGGAGTGGCCGGTGCCTGCGTTGTTCCAGCCGTTGGAGCTTTCCTCGGCGACGCCGTCCAGACGCTCGATCATTTCCATCGACCAGCCTGGCTCCAGCTCGTTGAGCCAGACGCCCAGCGTTGAGCTCATGATGCCGCCGCCGATCAGCAGCACATCGACTTTCTTGTTTTCTGCGGCATGGGCTTGCAGGAAGGTCGCCGAAATCGCCAGGCCCAGTAGAGCCTTGCTGGTTTTCTTGAACATTGAGTCATCCAATAGATAGAAAGTTATCCGCCTGCAGCCCTTCTTCAGGCGCTATCCCGCGGCGTCGCATGCCGCACCCGGCGCAACGTCAAACAGGCTTCGCTCTCGGAAGACGAGGAGGAAGGGTCAAAAGGCCAGTGGTCTGACGGCCTCTCGTTCTATGTCCCTCGGTGCTGGCTTTTTATTCGATCATTGGATTCAGCAGCTTGAGTAAACATCTACCCCCGCAGGACTCGGTCATCAGGTCCAAGCAAAGCTGCGGGAGGGTGGCGATTGTACCTGAAATGTGATTTACGACAAATCATGTGACGGTTTAGTCAATACGCCAATGTGTCACAGGTGGCAAAAAGACGTCGTTTACGCCGGGGCTTGGGGCCGATAATTGTCGGGCCCCGCACCTGGCAGGAGTGCGGGTATTAACTCATTGCCCACGACGCTTCTGGCGCTTTAGCGCATCGAGCGCTGGCGGACCGGATCAAAGGGTGAACTTTCCGACCATGGTAGTGAACGACACCGCCAGGCGAGACAGCTCCTGACTGGACGTACTGGTCTGACTGGCGCCAGAGGCGCTCTGGGATGACAGGTCCTGAATATTGACCAGGTTACGGTCTACCTCACGAGCGACCTGGGCCTGCTCCTCGGCAGCACTGGCAATGACCAGGTTGCGTTCGTTCATCTGGCTGACGCCACTACTGATGCGCTCCAGCGCCAGACCGGCTTCACCGGCCAGCGTTTGAGTGCTGACTGCCAGCGCCTGGCTCTTGCTCATCGCCTGCACTGCCTCGTCAGCGCCGTTGCGCACAAGGGTTATCATGGATTCGATTTCGCCGGTCGACGCCTGAGTACGATGCGCCAGAGCGCGAACTTCATCGGCGACGACGGCGAACCCGCGACCTTGTTCGCCTGCACGGGCGGCCTCGATGGCCGCGTTAAGTGCCAGCAGGTTGGTCTGTTCGGCAATGCCGCGGATCACGTCAAGCACCTTGGTGATGTCGCGGATCTGTCCGGCCAGCGCTTCGACGCGTTGGGTCGACTCGCTGATTTCCGTGGTCATGGTATTCATCGCGGTGACAGCCTGCTGAACCTGGTGCTGACCCTTGATCGCATCGTCGGCGGTCTGGGTCGAAACCTGTGAGGCGCTTGCAGCATTGCGAGCCACTTCTTCGACCGCAGCAGTCATCTCGTTCACGGCGGTTGCCGCCTGCTGAATCTCGTCGTTCTGACGCATCAGTCCGCGGGTGCTGTCATCAGTGATGACCGTGAGTTCTTCTGCCGCTGCGGCCAACTGGAAGGATGCGTTGGCAATCTGCTGCACCGTGCCCTTCAGGCTGCCCTGCATGTGCGACAAGGCCTGCAGCAGTTGCCCGGTCTCATCGCGGCCGCCTGCGGCAATCGTGTGGGTCAGATCCCCGCTTGCCACTCGCGAAGCGCTGTCTACCGACTGATAAATAGGCTTGGTGATCATCCTCGTGACGATCAGTCCCAGGGCAATGGCGCAGATCACGGCGATCAGCGCGCCTATGGTCAGGATCCACGTCACCTGCCGGTTCGTGTCGATCCCGGCCTGAGCCGACTCACTGGCCTGGCGTGAGTTGGATTCAATGATGATTTTGAGCTCGGCCATGGTCTTGCGATAAACAGGTGTAACGCTGTTTGCCGCCAGTTGACTGGCCTGTTCCAGATCGCCACTTTGAATGACGCTCAAAGTGTTCTGCAACGCTGCCAGGTAAGCGGGCCAGTCTCTAAGGAATTCGTCGCCGGCTGCTTTTTCATCGTCCTCAAGTGGTGTACCGCGATAGATGGCGAAGTCGCTTTCGGCCTGGGCCTGATTTTCCTTGAGCGCCTCAATCACAGCGTTAATGTCATCCGGGCTGGCTTTGAGCGCACTCATACTGATGATCTTGAAAAAGTCCCGGTTGGTGGCGATGACATTCGCCTTGACCGAATCCACTTTGGCGACCGAGAGCATGCTGTTGTCCACCGTGTCCTGAAACAGGTCATACAGACGCGAAATGCCATGCTGCCCCAGGACGCCGACTACTATAGTGATCAGCGCACAAAGACTAAATGCGGACAATAGTTTGTATTTGAGTTTCAGATGGATCAGCCAGGTCATAAGTGATACTCGGGCAGGAATGAAAATGCGACTTACACAGGCCGCTTTCCATGCATATCGGCGCAAGCAGAATGGACTTTACTTATTTCACGCAAACTTCTAATAAGTTTGGCATTTAGTGCACTTTTCCCGGAAATTAAACACAGTACGTGAACGATATTTACATTGGAGCGCTTCTAAAAGAGAAGCGGATGCGGTTGGAAGTGCTCGTCTGAAGCAGTGAAATGCTGCGTTTTACGGCGACTTTTTGCCTGGCTTGACCTAAGTTTTCCGAATCGAAAGCCGATAACCGCTACACACGACCTGCGGCCTCGTGTATGTAGTCACCCTCAGATGCAATCAGATTGATGGCTTGCTGCGATGAGGCATCATCAGCACCGCTGCGGCGGGCCGCGTGTTGTGTAGTCCCTTATAGGCTGTTTATTTATCCCGTGACAGGAATCCCGATGCTGGCGTGGAACCAAAAAAGCTTTCTGATCGTCGATGATTTCTCCGATTTTCGAAGTTCGGTCAGATCGATGCTGCGCGAATTGGGCGTCAAGGAAGTAGACACCGCTGAGACGGGCGAACTGGCAATCAGGGCCTGCTCGCAGAAGCGGTACGACTTCATCCTGCACGATTTCAATTTGGGCGACGGCAAGAAGAACGGCCAGCAGGTCCTCGAAGATTTGATGACCGACAGGTTGATCAGCCACGAAAGCGTGTTCGTCATGGTCACCGCCGAGAACAGCCAGGCCATGGTCATGAGTGCACTGGAATGGGAGCCTGACGCCTACCTGACCAAGCCTTTCAACCGTGCCAGCCTGGCGCAACGGCTGGAAAAGATCGTCCAGCGCAAGAACCTGCTCAAGCCGATCCTGCAGGCACTGGATCGCGGCAAACCGGCTGAGGTGCTGGCCGCTTGCGTCAGCCTGAGCAAACAGGATCCGCGCCTCGCGCCGTTGTGCCTGCGTTACAAGGCCGATGCGCTGCGCGACCTCAATCAGCACGAGGCGCTTGAAGGCTTTCTCAAATCCATTCTGACTGATCGCCCGCAACCCTGGGCCTACGTGGCGTTGGGCAAGCTGTTGTTCAAGCGCGCACGCCATGGCGAAGCGCAGAAGGTCTACGAAGATGCGATTCGTGCTTTCAACGCGATGCCGGTGCTGTACGACGGTCTGGCCGATGTACTGATGGCCAGTGGCGACAACGGGCGCGCGCAGAAAATGCTTGAAGAAGCGGTGCGTCTGTCGCCCTACGCCGTGCGTCGTCAACGTCTGCTGGGCAAGCTGGCACTGGAAAATCAGGACTTTGATGGCGCTTCGAAAGCGTTTCGTCAGGCCGTTTCCCAAGGTCAGTTTTCCCGCTTCAAGGACCCTGAAACCAACCTCGGGCTGGCGCAGGCGTTGATCAGTCGTGGCGGCGAGCGCGGCCTGGATGCGCGGACCCGCGTGGAGATCAACCAGACCCTGGGTGAAGTCGCCAAAGAGCACACCAGCGACGCGGGCCTGCAGGTACGGGCTCGTTTGATGAAAGCCACCAGCGTTGCCGGTTCCGATCCGGAAATGGCCGCCAAGCTGACTGAACAGGCCATGGCGCGCCTGGAAGGCATGGAACAGTTTCTCAGCGCCGATGCGGCATTGGCAGTGGCCTCCCAGCTCAAGCAACTGGGTCAGGAATCGGCAGGTGCCGGCATTCTGAAAAGCTGTGCTGAAATCTATGGCGTTGATCCGGCGGTGATGCAGAGCATCGCCAGGCAGACCGACGATCCGCAAATTCTCGGTGCCGGCAAGGCGGCCATCGATTTGAACATGCAAGGTATCCGCAGCTACCGCGCCGGTAAGCTCGGCGAGGCCCAGGACCTGTTCCGCCGAGCGCTGGCGCTGCAACCGAAAAACATCAGTGTTGCCCTGAACATGGCCCAGTCGCTGCTGCACGTAGGCGTGCAGAACCTTGATAACGCCAGCCTGCAGGAGTGCCGGAACAGTCTGAAAATGGTGGGCATGATGCCCGACACCGATGCACGCTACGACCGTTATCAGAAACTGCGGAACAAGGCGTTTGGCGAATGACTGAGAAGGATTCGGGGCTGGATTTCTCCATGGTGATTGCCTCCACCGTGCACGACATGAAGAACTCCCTGGCCACGCTGATCCAGGCTCACGGTGAGTGGCTCAAGCAGCTGCCGCAGGCTCAGCGCAGCACTGCCGAGCAAGGTGTGATCGATTATGAGTTTGCGCACCTGAACGGCATGCTCGTGCAGTTACTCGGGCTGTACAAGCTTGGGGTGAATCAGTTGCCGTGGCGTCCGGATTATCACGAACTGGATGACTTCATCGAGGCACAACTGGCGTTTCATCAGGAAGTGTTGATCAGTCGCGGTATCGCTGCGCGGTATGAGGTTGGCGATTTCGATTTGCCGGGCTTTTTCGATCGTGAACTGGTCGGGTCGGTGGTCTCGAACGTGATGATCAACGCCATTCGCTTTGCGCGCGAGGAAGTGCTGATCACCGCGGGCCAGGTCGCCGGGCAACTTGTCATCAGTATCAACGACGACGGCCCGGGATTCCCCGAGCACATGATCGCGCAGCAGACCGATTATGTACTGGGCATCAACCAGAGCAGCGGCAGCACGGGGCTGGGTCTGTACTTCGCCGCAAACATCGCGCGCCAGCACCAGCGCCAGGGTATGAAAGGGCATATCGAGATCGCCAACGGCGGACGGCTGGGCGGCGGATTGTTTCGTATCTATCTGCCCTGAAACACCGCAGGTTACGACGCCAGCGAACGCGGCGGGTCGGTTGCTCAAGGTGATCTGAAGCATCGCCTTCGCGGGCAAGTGCGCGCTTACAGCTTCAAGCCTTGCCCCAACACCACATTCAACGCATTACGCGCGTCGTCCAGTTGGACCAGCGTGGCATGGTGGGCGCCGAGGGCGTCGCGGTTTTCGATGGCGGTTAGGATCGCCCTATGGCGGGGCAGGGCAAGTTCGTGCAGGTTGGGACGCTGGTTGGAGTGTTTCAGCGCTTCGCGCAAGGCCAGCGACAGCATGTTGCACAGATGCGCCAGCAGGTCGTTATGGGTGGCGTCGGCGATACGGCTGTGGAAATCGAGGTCCGGTTGCAGCACTTCCTCGACGCTCTGCGCGGCGGCCATGCGCTGATAGGCCTCGCCAATGGCGTCGACCTCATCAGGCGTCGCATGCTGAGCTGCCAATGCCGCCGCGGCCGGTTCGATGATGCTGCGCACACTGGTAAGCAACGCGAAGAATTCGTTCTGCGGCGAGCTCTGCATCATCCAGTGCAGTACATCAGGGTCGAGAATGTGCCATTCGCGACGCGGCTTGACCACTGTGCCGACCCGTGGCCGCGAGTACACCAGGCCCTTGGCGACCAGCACCCGCGTGGCTTCGCGCAACACCGGGCGACTGACCGCGTACTCCTCACACAACAGGGCTTCGGCAGGAAGCTTGTCGTCAGGCTTGAAGCGGCCTGAAACGATCTGCATGCCGATGTCCTGGACAATACGCGAATGCATGCTTTTTCGGTCGGAGGGCTTACGGTAATCCATGGGCGGCGAGGCGATCCTGAACGGGAAATGCCGCGCATCATAGCATTGGCGGGAAGCGCCGGGCGCAAGTGCAGATGTCGGGGCATTTCAGGCCAGCCACGGTATGCCGGCTGGACGTCAAATACCTGCAGGAGCCCGCAAGCCGGCTCCTGCAGGTATTGCGCCGATCAGTGCGAGTGCCGCGGCACTTCCGACCCACGCATTCCCACCAGGAAGTCAAAATCGCAACCCTGATCAGCCTGCATCACGTGGTCGATATACAGCTGACGATAGCCGCCCACCAACAACTGTTGCGGGGCCTGCCAGTCAGCCAGGCGCGCAGCCAGTTCTGCCTCGCAAATATCCAAATGCAATCGGCCGGTCGTGCAATCCAGTTCGATGTAGTCGCCTTCCTGCACCACGGCCAGCGGACCGCCTGCAGCGGCTTCCGGCGCCACATGCAAGACCACGGTGCCATACGCCGTGCCGCTCATGCGGGCATCCGAGATGCGCACCATGTCGGTCACACCCTGGGCCAGCAGCTTGGCCGGCAGGCCCATATTGCCGACTTCTGCCATGCCCGGATAACCCTTGGGGCCACAGTTTTTCATCACCAGAATGCTGTTGGCATCGACGTCCAGATCCGGGTCGTTGATCCGCGCTTTGTACATGTCGAAGTTCTCGAACACCACGGCACGTCCACGATGCTGCATCAGTGCAGGGGTCGCCGCCGACGGTTTAAGGACAGCACCCAACGGCGCCAGATTGCCGCGCAGGACGCAGATGCCGCCATCGGCGCGGATCGGGTTATCCAGTGCCCTGATGACCTCGTCCTCACCATAGATCGGTGAGTTTTTGACGTTCTCGCGCAGGCTCTGACCGTTGACCGTCAGTGCGTGGGGGTTGGGCAGCAGATTGGCCTCATCCATGCGGCGCAATACTGCGGGCAGCCCGCCTGCGTAGTAGAACTCCTCCATCAGGAAGCGACCGGACGGCTGCAGGTCGACGATGGTCGGCATGCCGCGCCCCATGCGGGTCCAGTCGTCCAGTTCCAAATCCACGCCGATGCGTCCGGCAATGGCTTTTAGGTGAATCACCGCGTTGGTCGAACCGCCAATGGCTGCGTTCACGCGAATGGCGTTTTCGAAGGCTTCTTTGGTCAGGATCTTCGACAGCCGCAGGTCTTCATTAACCATCTGCACCGCGCGCATGCCAGACATGTGTGCCAGCACATAACGGCGCGAATCCACGGCGGGAATCGCCGCGTTATGTGGCAGCGAGGTGCCCAGTGCTTCGGCCATGCAGGCCATCGTCGACGCCGTGCCCATGGTGTTGCAGGTGCCCGCCGAGCGCGACATGCCCGCTTCGGCGGAGAGGAATTCGTCGAGGCTGATCTGGCCTGCCTTATACGACTCATGCATCTGCCAGACGATAGTCCCGGCGCCAATGTCCTTACCTTTGTGCTTGCCGTTGAGCATCGGCCCGCCGGTGACGACGATGGCCGGCACATCACAGCTGGCCGCGCCCATCAGCAGGGCAGGGGTGGTCTTGTCGCAACCGGTCAGCAGCACCACGCCGTCAATCGGGTTGCCACGAATCGCCTCTTCCACGTCCATACTCGCCAGGTTGCGGGTCAACATGGCAGTGGGACGCAGGTTCGATTCGCCGTTGGAAAACACCGGAAACTCGACGGGAAAACCACCGGCCTCGATGACGCCGCGTTTGACGTGCTCGGCGATGGTCCGGAAGTGGGCGTTGCAGGGGGTCAGTTCAGACCAGGTGTTGCAGATGCCGATGATGGGCTTGCCCTGGAACTGGTGGTCAGCGATGCCCTGGTTCTTCATCCAGCTGCGGTACATAAAGCCGTTTTTGTCGGCAGTACCAAACCATTGGGCAGAACGCAGGACAGGTTTCTTATTGGAATCAGGCATAAATCATCACTCTTATTGTAAGACTAAAGGCTCCGCGTCTGATTAAAATAGGCTGAAAAGCGTCAGGTTGGAAGAGTTGTCACGTTAAATAGTAATACTATATAGTCGATCCAGATCGATGGACGACCCTGTCAGCCGTGTACCGCAAACACCGGCACACACGAAGGCAGAGGCGATCCACGCAGACGTCCATAACAAAAACAATGTGGAGACCGCATACATGAGCCAGGAACTCAGGCTTATCCGTCGCATCACCCTGAAACTGATTCCTTTTCTGATCCTGTTGTACCTGATTGCGTATGTGGACCGTTCGGCCGTGGGTTTCGCCAAACTGCATATGGGCGCGGACATCGGGATCGGCGATGCGGCCTATGGCCTGGGCGCGGGGCTGTTCTTCATTGGGTACTTCCTGCTGGAAATCCCCAGCAACCTGATGCTCGAGCGCTTCGGCGCCCGCCGCTGGTTCGCCCGGATCATGGTCACCTGGGGCGCGATCACCATGGGCATGGCGTTCGTCCAGGGCCCAACCAGCTTTTACCTGATGCGCTTTCTGCTCGGCGCCGCCGAAGCGGGCTTTTTTCCGGGCGTGCTGTATTACATCACCCAGTGGTTCCCGGTGCGCCATCGCGGCAGGATTCTCGGGCTGTTCATCCTGTCGCAACCCATTGCCATGTTGATCACTGGCCCGATTTCCGGAGGCCTGCTGGGCATGGAAGGCATTGCCGGTCTGCACGGCTGGCAGTGGCTGTTCCTGTGCATCGGCGCCCCCGCGCTGCTGCTGACCTGGCCGGTGCTACGCTGGCTGCCGGATGGCCCTGAAGACGTGAAATGGATGGACCCGGTTGAGAAACAATGGCTTTGCGGCGAGCTGAAGAAGGACCTGGAGGAGTACGGCCAGACTCGTCACGGTAATCCGCTGCATGCCCTCAAGGATAAGCGCGTTCTGCTGCTGGCATTGTTCTACCTCCCTGTCACCTTGAGCATCTATGGCTTGGGTCTCTGGCTGCCAACCCTGATCAAGCCGTTTGGCGGCAGCGATCTGGTGACCGGTTTCGTGTCTGCCGTGCCTTATTTCTTCGGCATCGTCGGATTGTTGCTCGTGCCGCGCAGTTCCGACCGGCTGAACGACCGCTATGGTCATCTGGCGGTGCTGTATGTGATCGGTGCCATCGGCCTGTTTTTCAGTGCGTTCCTGAGCGTACCGGTCCTGCAACTGGCGGCGCTGTGTCTGGTGGCGTTCGCACTGTTTTCCTGCACAGCGGTGTTCTGGACCCTGCCGGGACGTTTCTTCGCAGGTGCCAGTGCGGCGACCGGCATTGCGCTGATCAACTCGGTCGGCAACCTGGGCGGCTATATTGGTCCTTTCGTGATCGGCTGGCTGAAGGAGCTTACAGGCAACCTCGCCAGTGGTTTGTATTTCCTCTCGTGCGTAATGATCTGCGGATTGATACTGACCGGTGTCGTCTATCGTGTGCTGGAGCGCAAGCACGCGCTGCCGCCATCCAGCTTCGCGGCCAGCGCTCGCAGCTCTCGTTAAGCGCCTGCGGCCCTCATTAAAAGGAGTCTTGATATGCATTTGGTTCAATTCGAATTGGGTAACGGCCAACGTCGCGTCGGTCTGGTGGATGGTGCGCTGGTGCGGGAAGTGCAAGGTGCGACCACCACACGTGAACTGGCCCTGGAGGCCATCGAAAGGAAAATTTCCCTCGCCGAACAGGTCGACCGCCTCGGCCTGGGTGAAGGTCACGATTATTCGCAGCTGCGCGCCGACCTGATGATTCTGCCACCCCTGGATCACCCGGACCCGGCGCACCTGCTGGTCAGCGGCACCGGACTGACGCACCTGGGCAGTGCCTCGGCCCGCGACAAGATGCACCAGCATGGCAATGACGAGTCGACCATGACCGACACCATGCGCATCTTCAAATGGGGCCTGGAAGGCGGTAAACCTGCAGCCGGGCAGGTGGGTGTACAGCCGGAGTGGTTCTACAAAGGCGACGGCAGCATTGTCATTCGTCCCGGTGAGTCTTTCCCGCAGCCGCCGTTCTCCGAAGACGCCGGTGAAGAGCCGGAACTGAGCGGCTTGTATGTCATCGGCCACGATGGCAAGCCTTATCGCCTGGGGTTCGCCATCGGGAACGAGTTTTCCGATCACATCATGGAGCGCAAGAATTACCTGTACCTGGCCCACTCCAAGCTGCGTGCCTGCTCGTTCGGGCCTGAGTTGCGGGTCGGCGATCTGCCACCACACCTGGCGGGCACCAGCCGCATCCTGCGCGACGGCCAGGTCCTGTGGGAGAAAGAGTTCCTCAGCGGCGAGGCCAACATGTGCCACAGCCTGGAAAACCTTGAGTACCACCACTTCAAATACAGCCAGTTCCTGCGTCCGGGTGACGTGCACGTGCATTTCTTCGGCACCGCGACCCTGTCCTTTGCTGATGGCATCAAGACCCAGGCGGGCGATCATTTCGAGATCAGCCAGCGTGAATTCGGAGCTTCCTTGATCAACGGGATCGCGCCGGCCGAGGCGGTGTTTCAACCGGGAGGGATCAAGCCGCTCTGATGCGGTGATCAGCGCCTTGGTTCGAAGCACCCTGATCACCTGTAGCCGCGAACCCGTTGATCGTGCCAACGCTGCGCGTGGCAATGCAGCCCTTGACGCTCTACGTCAACCGGACGCGAAGCGTCATGAGCGCCGTTACCACGCAGAGCGTGGGAACGATCAACAGATTGCGAAACATGCACCGCGCGTTCAACGCAATACCCGACACCCCCATAAAAACAAACGAGGTGCGCCCCCATGACTGCTAACGCCATTGCGCTGGAACAGCTCGACACCGACGCGCTGGAGGACAGCATCTACCGCAAGGTCAGCTGGCGCATCGTGCCGTTGTTCATTTGCTGCTTCCTGTTCGCTTATCTCGACCGGGTCAATATCAGCTTCGCCAAGCTGCAGATGGTCAATGACCTGGGCTTGAGCGAAACAGTCTACGGTCTGGGCGCCAGTCTGTTCTTCGTTGGCTACTTTCTGTTCGAGGTGCCGAGCAACGTATTGCTGCACAGGATCGGCGCGCGCATCTGGATCGCCCGGATCATGGTGTCCTGGGGCATCGCTTCGGCGTGCATGATGTACGTTCAGACCGAATTCTGGTTCTACTCCCTGCGCTTTCTGATCGGCGTGATGGAGGCTGGGTTTGTGCCTGGTGTGTTGTATTTCTTCACTCAGTGGTATCCCAGCTCACGGCGTGCGCGGGTCAATTCCTACTTCAAAAGCTCCATACCCTTATGCGGCATTGTGGGCGGGCCTATCGCCGGCATGATTCTCGGTCACTTCGATGGCTTCATGGGGTTGGCCGGCTGGCGCTGGCTGTTTCTGCTGGAAGGCATCCCTTCGGTGCTGTTGGGGGTCGTGGTGTTCTGTCTGGTCAAGGACCGAATTGAAGACGCGACCTGGCTCAACGCTCAGGAAAAACAGGTGGTGCTGTCGCGCATGGCCAGGGAGGTGAAGCCTGCCACGCCGCAGAAGGTCAAGGACATCTGGAAGCATCCGACGACCTATGTGATGTCGGCGATCTACCTGTGTCTGGTCATGGCGCTGACCGGGCTGTTGTTCTGGATGCCGCAACTGATCAAGAGCGCGGGCGTGGCCGACACCTTGAACATCGGCTTGCTGAGCGTGATTCCTTACGTGGGTGCGGTGATCGGTAATCTGCTGATTGGCGCCAGCTCCGACCGCCGCAGCGAGCGACGCTGGCACATGGCGGGCTGCGCGACATTGACCGCTGTGGGGTATCTGGTCTGCGCGTTGTTCCCTGGGCAACTGCTGCCTTTGATGGTCGGCATGACCATCATCATGACCGGCCTCATCGCCTGGATGCCGATTTTCTGGACCATCCCGCCACGCTTCCTCAGTGGCATTGCCGCTGCCGCAGGCATTGCCTTGATCAACTCACTGGGGCAGCTCGGTGGCGTCATCGCGCCGTTCATGGTCGGTCGCATCAAGGACCTGACCGGCACCGCAACGCCTGCGCTATTCGCCTTGTTCGCCGTGAGCGTACTGGCTATCGCTTTGATCTTATGGGGTATTCCGAAGCGCTATTACGCCAAGGATGCGGCGCAAGCTTAAGGACCGTAAGGCTTGGGCGCTGCACCTAAGGCAGTGGGAGCGATCTTGCTCGCGAAACAAGGGTGCAGTCGACAAGCTCCAGAGTTGGGGACGCTTTGGCGAATGAACTCACCCCGCAAGGCCTGCATTACGCCCGCTATGGGTGCTTTTGACCTATCATTCGCGCTTTCACCCACGCGAACGATTGCCATGACCCACACGCCCGACACCTTGCGCAGCGCCCTGCAAACCGCACTCACCTCACACAGCATGCTGGAGATCGATGGCCTGCACGCCTTCGAATTCACTCTGGACGAGATGCTGTACATCGAAAGCATGGACGGACGCGAGCGCAAGGTCTGGCGCTTCTCACTGGCGCAGGTCGACGCTGCCCAGTTCGACGGCGAACTGCAAAGTTGGGTCATCAGCGACGGTAATGCCGATCACCGCATCCTGGTGCTGAGCGCGTTTAGCGCCAGCGACGAGGATGAAGAGGACGACGAGCAGGCCTGATACCAAAAGGTCAGTCGTCAACCCGACGGCTGACCCGTGACCGACGGGGATCAGTTGCAGCCAACCCACCCTGAGCGGCAATGCGCTGATCGATCGTCCAGGCAACTACTCCCCGCCCATCACTGTCATAGCCCTGACTCCCACGTGAACAGCGCGCCAATAACTCCAAAAACGAGATCACCCAAATGACTCCCAGATTCCTGCCATGGCTGGTGCTCGCCAGCAGCCTTACCGCCATTTCCGCTCAGGCCAAACCCATGACTGACTACGACGTACTGGTAGGTGCCTACACCGCTGGCGCCAGCGAAGGTATTTACCGTTACGGCTTCAACACCCAAACCGGGCAGCTTGAAGCCAAGCCGCGTCAGGTGATCAAAAGTGAAAACCCCTCCTGGCTGACGCTCTCCAAAGACCAGCGTCATCTGTTCGTGGTCAACGAAAACGGTCCGGGGCAGACCGAGGTGGTCGGCAAGGTCAGCAGCTTTGCCATCGATTCCAAGACCCACGCCGTATCGTTCATTAATCAGATCGACAGCAAAGGCGAGGAACCAACCCATTCCAACCTGAGCCTGGATGGCCGTTTCCTGTTTGTCGCCAACTACGCCGTGCACCCCGATCCGGGCGGTTCATTGGCCGTGGTGCCGGTGGGCAAGGACGGCACGCTCTCAGACGTCGCGCAGACCGCCACCCACGAAGCCAGCAAGGTCAACCCTGAACGTCAGGCCTCATCCCACGTTCACTCCGCTGTGCCGACACCCGATGGCAAGTACCTGATCGCCATGGATCTGGGCGCCGACAAGCTGTTTGTTTTCAACTACGACGGCCAAAATGCCCAGCCGCTGCAACCTGCCAAAACCCCATCAATTGACTTGCCGCCTGGCAGTGGCCCGCGTCACCTGCTGTTCAGCAAGGATGGCAAACACGCCTGGCTCACCATGGAAATGAGCGCCCAGGTGGCCGTGTTCGATTACCACGATGGTGTCTTCAAGCGCACTCAACGGGTGGATCTGGCGAATAAGGAGGGTCAGCAATACCGCGCCGGTGGCGGCCTGCACACGTCGCCAGACGGGAAATTCCTTTACGTCGCCAATCGTGGCGAGGCCAACGAGCTTGTGGTGTTCAGCATCGCTTCGGCCAACGCCCAGTTAAAGGAAGTTCAGCGTCGGTCGGTGGAAGGCAAGGAACCGCGGGAGTTCAACTTTGACCCCAGCGGCCACTTCGTGCTGATCGCCAACCAGAAAAGCAACCAGATCGTCACCGTGCGCGTAGACCCGAAAACCGGCCTGCTTGGCGATACGGTGCAGAAAGTTGACTTCGATTCGCCTTCGGATTTTCGTTTTTTGAAGTGATGAACTCTGGCAAGTGACACATTGACGCAGGCTGTAGCCCTTGATCTATAAGGGCTGCGGCTCTGTATTAATTAAATTGATAAGGGCTAGTGGCAGAAAAGATTTTTTCTGAAAGCGTCTCGGGCGTAACTTTCATTCCACGGCCACGACGGTCAAGACTTGAAACGAACCACACCGAGGTACGCATCATGAACTTCAATATCTTCTCCATCATCGCCGCGTCTGCCATCTCCGCCACCGCTGCATTACCCGCCAATGCCAGTGTTGAAGCCACAGACAAAAAAATCAGCTCGACCCAGACCTACACCCCCAAATACCTGCAACAAAGCGCCAATTTCTATGCCGCCCTGGACCACAAAACCCAGCAATGAACAGAGCCTGCGGTAAATCCATTCCCCGTTAACGACGGTCACGTGTCATGAGTCATCGATAACGGGGAATGGATTTTCAAGCATTGAATTCCAATGGTTAGCTGCTCCAGGGTGCTCTGCTCCAGGATCAGGAACGCTTTCGCGAGCAACTTCGCCGTTAGCAGGCTGACGCGACCCACTGACCACTGCGTGTCAGGCCATGTGTCAGGTGCAGGCGAGCTTGTTCGCGAAAGCGTTGGATTCCCTCCCTTTGGTCCCCGTCTGCTGAATAGCGATGGGGATTTTTTTTGCACCAGATTCATGCGGTCGTGCCAATACAGGGATGGCAGCTTGGCTCCCGCATGTGCTCAGGCACCGCTTCTGGTCAGCTTGCGATCCACCCCTCCCACCTATGACTGTATCCCCGCTAAAGACACAAGCTTCTTGAGCTGTACGGCAGAGGCCAAGGCGGTCTGCGGCTCAAGGGCTGAGCTTTGCCATGGCGTTCAAGAACAGCGCCGACTCCAGAAACCGCTTCAACCACGCCTGCAATTTCGGATATGGGCTTTGCCAGAACCAGTCCGGGTCGACAGAGCAGAACTGACGTACGAAAGGTGCCAGCGCGAGATCGGCCAGAGTCAGGCGGTTTTTGAGCAAACACTCATGCTCGCTCAGCAGCGCTTCCAGCTTGCGCAGAAACGCTTCACCCCGGACGCGGTATTCCTGCTGAGTGAACTCGGGGTAGCGCACGGCGTATTTGTAGTGGTCCAGATCGGTCTTGAACGTGCTGTCGTTTTCGGCGATCAGTTCGGCAATTTGCCGTTGTCCTGCAGGGTCTGCGCCCAAGGACCAGTCGTCAGGGTCATGCTGCGCCAGGGCCCAGCGCATGATGTCCAGGCTCTGCTTCAGCACCTGGTCATCAAGGACCAGCACAGGGACCGTGCCTTTCGGCGAGCGCTCCAGCATTTGCGCCGGTTTGGCCTTGAGGCTGACTTCCACCGTGTCGACCGGTACGCCCGAGTAGGCCAGTGCCATGCGCGCCCGCATGGCATAAGGGCAGCGGCGGAAGGAGTAGAGCAGGGCGGCCATCAGTTGACCTCAAGGGTGCTGAGGCCATTGCCCTGGCGACGCACTTGAATCTGTACCGGAATCCGCTCGTGCATTTCCTGAACATGGGAAATCACCCCGACTTTACGCCCCTGAGCCTGCAAGCCATCCAGCGCATCCATCGCCAGTTGCAGCGACTCGGGGTCAAGGCTGCCGAAGCCTTCGTCGATGAACAGCGATTCGATCTTCAGGGTGCTTGAGGCCATCGACGCCAATCCCAGCGCCAGTGCCAGCGACACCAGGAAGGTTTCGCCGCCGGACAGCGAATGCACCGAGCGCAGTTCGTCGCCCATTTCCGTGTCCATCACCAGCAGGCCGAGCATGCTGCCGCCGCGCTTGAGACGATACCGGCGTACCAGCTGTTTAAGCTGAACGTTGGCGTGATGCACCAGCAGATCGAGGTTATAGGCTTGTGCGATCTTGCGGAATTTGTCGCCTTCGGCTGAGCCGATCAGGGTCGCCAGACGGCCCCAACGCAGGTATTCGTTGTGAGCTGCTTTGATCCTTTCCTGCAACTCGCTGTTGGCGTTGCGACGGCGTTCGTCTTCGCTGACCTGCGCGCGCAAGTCGGCGCACAGTTGCTCGTGAGTCGCCGACTGTGCCTGCGCCTCGCTCAAGGCGCTGGTCAGTTGCTCGGCATCGTTGATATTGCTGTGCTGTGCCTGATGTTGCTGCAGTTGAGCCTCGCGTTCCTGCACCAGAACCCTGGACTGCTCCAGGGATTTTTCGCTTTGTTGCAGGCGGTGGCGCAACGCATTGACGTTCCCGTCGCTCAAGGCCAGCAGCGCATCGAGGGCGGCGTCGTCCAGTTCGCTGTGCTGGCTGCGCCACTCGTTGATCTGCCGATCAAGGTCAACAACCTCCTGTTCCAGTGCCTGCTGTCTGTGCCGTTCACCCTCAAGCTCGGCGGTCAGTTTGATCAGCCCGCTGCGTGCCGTTTGCAAGGCCTCTGATGTCGTGGCCTGAGCCTGTCGTGCCTGTTCAACGGCTTGCTCCAGTTGTTGCTGCCAGTGCTCTGCGCTTGGGTGATCGCCGAGCAGATCCTGCAACCGCTGCTTCACTGCGGCCTGTTGCTGCTGGCTCTCTGCGAGACGAGTCTGCAGCTGCTGATGCTGTTGCTGACGCCCCTGCTGAGCGATCTGTTCGCGCTCGATGTTCAGCGCGCGTTCGCTGTGCTCCTGCTGCTCGTCCTTCTGCTGTTCGAGCTGTTCGACGCGGCGGGCAATATCGTTGTCCAGTTGCATGAAGCTCTCGGTGGCCGATTCACGCCACAAGGCCAGGCTCTCGGCGGGCAGTAGCGGCTCGAATTCCTGCAACGCGGTCTCGAACGCCTGATTGTCCAGCGAGATGTTGCGCTGCTGATCGTCCAGCACCTTCATGGCCTGCTGGCTCGCTTCGCGCGCGTCCTGCACCTGTTGCTGCAGGGACTCAGCGTCGCGTTGTACTTTCAGCAACCGCGTCTGGCGTTGTTCGGTACTGAGGATTTCCTGTGCCAGCTGATGCAGTCGCTCGCTGAGCCAGTCACCGCGCAGGTGTCCAGGCTGCTCCAGCAGACGCGAGTAAAGCTCATGGGTTTCGAGATCCGGTGTGAGGGTTTGCAGTTGCTCGCCCAGTTGGTCCTGTTGTGGTTTGGACTGCTTGAGCTGATGGTTCAGCTCGGCGACTTCGGCGCGCAGTTCGGCAAGCTTCTCGCTCAGCTGGCTGACCTTCAGCCGTGCTGTGGTTTCTTCGTTGTCATCGTGGCCGGAAAGCGCCTCAAGCAGGGCCTCGACCTGGTGATAGGGATGCTCCTCGCTGCCGCACACCGGGCACGGCTGATCATCTACCAGTTGCTCGCGCAGTTGTTCGACGCTGGCGCTGCGGGCCAGACGCTGGCGTTGCAGCAAGTCCACCGTCACCTTCAGCGCCTGCTCGGCCGCCTCGTGTTCACCCTTGAGTTGCAGCCCTTTGGCGATGCTCTGCGCGCGCCGTTCGGTGGCCTGTTGCTGCTGCGTCTGTACCTGTTGCAGACGAGCGGCGACGTCCTGATGCCGCTGCCACAGGCGCTCCAGTGAATCGCTGGCGCTGTGCTGCTGACGGTTGTCCTGTAACAGCTGGCCGAGCCGTTCGATTTCCTGACTCACGGCGTCGGCCTTGACTTGAGCATCGTCGTACAGCGCTTGCAGCGCGCTGCGACGTTCGCTCAGGGTCTGCTCGGCGCGGGTCGAACCCTGCTCAAGTGCGGGAAGCTCTTCGCGTCCTTTGTTCAGCCGCGAACTGATCAGCACGATCTGCTGCAGGCGAGGGCGATAGGCCGTCCACGACTGGCTCAGCGAGTCCAGCGCCGCGCTGCCCTGCAGCTGTTCGGTGATCGATTGCAGACGTGTTTGGACCTGTCGTTGCTGCTCGTTCAGTTGATCGAGCGCGGCCTGTGCGTCTTTGTTGGCCTGCTCGGCATTGCGTGCCTGTTCGCTGATCTGCTGTAGTTGATCGTTCAGGTGATTGAGCTGGAGTTGCTGTTCGAAAGCCTGACTCAACGATGGTTTGGCGTTTTGTTGATGTTCCTGAGCCTGCTGCAGGCCGCTCTGTGCGGCCACGACCTGGCTTTGCAGATCAGTCAGAGTGGCCTGGATTTGCGCCTGCAACTGGCCCTGCCTCTGAATGCTTGCAGCCAATGGCGCCAGTTGCGCGTGGAGTTTGTTGCGCTGGGCGAACACATGCCGTTGCGGCGCCAGGCGGTCCAGCTGAGCCAGTTGCTGGCGCTCGCTCGCTTGGTGATCCCAGGTGTGCTGCGCGCTGTTCAACTGTTCATTGGCGGCCAGATGGCTGTCGCGCAATCGCTTCAACTCACCGAACCATTGCTGTTTCATCTCCAGTTGACGCAGTTGCGCCTGTGCCAGCTTCATTTGCTGTTGCGCTTCGGTGAAGCGCAGTTCCAGCTCCGCGCGCAGCTCTGGCTCAAGGGGCGTCAGGTTACCGGCCTGGGCATTGAGGATCTTCAGCGCTTCTTCGGCTTCCTTGCACTTGCTGTAGGCGCGACGGCCGAGCTGGCTGTAAATCGCCGTGTCGGTGAGCTTTTCCAGCAACTCGCTGCGCTCTTTGTCGTCCGCTTTCAGGAAGGCGCTGAATTCACTTTGGGCCAACATCACGGCGCGGGTGAACTGCTCGAAATTGAGCCCCAGTCGCGCTTCGAGCAGGGTTTTGTATTCGGTTTTGTTCTGGGTGCTGAGGATCTGCTCGCTGTCCAGGTCGGTCAGGGTCTGGCGACTGGCCTGCAGCTTTTTCGTCGCGTTGTCACGGGCGCGGTTGGTCTCCCAGCGTGCGCGGTAACGACGCTTGTCGATGCCGACGAAGTCCACTTCCGCATAGCCGCTGCCGGTGCCGCGACGCAGCAGGTTGCGCGGGTCGTTGGTGCTGATGTCGCCATCGACCTCCGGCACCTTGGATTGGCCGACGTTGTTCAGTCTCGGAATCGCGCCGAACAGCGCAAGACACAAGGCGTCGAGCAACGTACTTTTGCCGGCGCCAGTGGGACCGGTGATCGCGAACAGCCCGGCACTGGCCAGCGGTTCTGCGGTGAAATCGAGCTCGAACGGACCGGCCAGTGAAGCGAGGTTTTTCAGGCGAATGGCAAGAATCTTCATGGCTGTTCGCTCTCCAGTTGCACGTCTTGCAGCAGGCTGGCGAAGTCCTGCAACGTCTGTTCGTCGACCTCGCTGCCGTAATTGTCGAGCCAGGCGCGGCTGAACAGTTCCTGCGGGCTGAGTTGATCCAGTTCGATCAGTTCACGTTCATTCTCATCATCGCCGCTGCCTTTGCCCGCGTACTCGGCGGCGATGCGCACCAGGCGCACGGCTTTGCCGGTCAGCGCGGATTCGATCTGGTTGCGCAGGTCCGGTTGCGGTTCGTCCAGGCGCACGCGGACTTCGAGCCAGGGTTGGCGGTCGATATCGGCCAGCAGGTCGATGTCCGGCAGCGCCTTGAGTTGCAGCAGCAGTTCGACCAGCGGCGCCGGGCCGACCCGTTGCAGGTTGACGGCGCGCGGAATCAGCAACGGTTTGACGCTGACCAGCTTGTCGCCTTCGCAGTCGATTTCGAGAATCTGGTGCGGGTAACCGATTTCCGAAAACGACAGGGGAATCGGCGAGCCGCTGTAGCGAATTCTGTCTTCGCCATTGACCCGTTGCGGCTTGTGCAAGTGGCCCAGAGCAACGTAAGTGATGGTGTCGTCGAACAGGCTGGCTGGCAGTGCCTCGACATTGCCGATGATCAGGCTGCGTTCGGAGTCTTCCGACACCGAGCCGCCAGCCATGTGCGCGTGGCTGATGGCGATCAGGGCCTGGCCTTTCTTGCGTTTCTGGTTGGCGGCGGCGATGAGCATTTCGTGAACCTGACCGATGCCGCGCAGGTAGTTGTCGCCCAGCGTCAGGCCGGTGACTTCGGCCGGACGTAGAAACGGCAGTGCCAGGCACCAGCCAAGGACCTTGCCCTTGGCATTGGGCAATGGCAGCAACAGACGTTCGACATCGAGTACCCCGTCGTCCAGCCACAACACACGGCCCAGCGCGTGGGTGCGCAGACGCCGCATCAGCGGCGCAGGCAGTTCGATGCGCGAGCCGGAATCGTGATTGCCAGCGATCATCACGATGGTCAATTGCGGGCTTTGGTCATGGGCGCTGACGATGAAGTCGTACAGCTGTTCCTGGGCTTTGACTGGCGGGTTGACCGTGTCGAAGATGTCGCCCGCGATCAGCAGCACATCAGGTTTGCGCTCGGCCAGACGGGCCAGCAGCCATTGGAGAAAGCTGCGGTGTTCGAAGTCCCGCTCCTGGCCATGCAGGTTCTGGCCCAGGTGCCAGTCGGAGGTGTGGAACAGACGCATTGGAGTACCTTGGTTCGAATGGTGTCATGTGGTCCGCGCCGAGGCCCTTGATCGTTCCCGTGCTCTGCGTGGGAATGCCGGGTCGGTCGCGTTGCGGCCATTGATCGGTATAAATCACTTCGGATAAAGCGGCGGCAGGCTCTCGCCACCGTTCGGGTCAACGGGTTTTTCAACGGCGGGCAGTGCCTTGACTGCCTTCCATAAATCTTCGCCCAGCCACAACGTGCCGGTCTCGCTGTACAGCGCGCCGTTCAGGCCATCGAGGGCATCGGACAACGGCACGAATCGGGCGGCCATGTCGGCCAGGGTTTCCGGTTGCTGACGGGCCCAGGCGTCCAGCGCCTGCCGGGTTGCCTGCGGATCATTGGCCAGGCTGGCGCGCTTAAGGTCGTCCAGCACGGTGCGCGGGCTTGGCCCGGCCTGTGCGACACGGGTCAGGGCCGGCTGCCAGCGCGCGCGCCACCACAGGCCGAAGCCCAGCAGTGTGCTGAAACTCAGCAGCACCGTACTCAATTGCCACGGCCACACAGGCGCACCGATGGCCGTCAGGCCCGAGTCGTCGCTGACCGGCATGTCCACCGACAGCGCCGGGTTGATGCTGACCTGCAAGGTACGGGCGGGCAGGGCGCTGTGCTCCAGATGATCTTCCAGCGTGTTCCACCACACCAGGTCCACAGCCGGAATCTCGATGGCGCCTGGACGATTGGGCACCAGCGCCTCGCGTTCTTCGCGGCTGCCCACCAGGCCGCGCTCATTGGCCTGATTGCTCAACCGCGGTTGATCGGGATAGCGCCGCAACGCACTGACTTCGGTGGCAGGCAGTGGCGGTAGCTGGGCACTGGACAGACCCTCGGCCTTGACCATTAGAGTTCGGGTCAAAGAGTCGCCGATCCGGGTGTGGGCCGGATCCGGGCTCCAGCCCTCGCTCAGGCTGATGCTGCGCGCCGGCAGCCACGGGGTATTGGCCGGGTAATGCACCGGTTGCGGTTTGACTTTCAGTGGCAGCGGATCGGATATCACGCGCATCAGCTTGCCCGGTTTCGGACTGGTGGCCACCGCGGGCTGGCTGGTGGCGGCGGCCTGACTGACCTGCGGAACGTCTTGCACCATCGTTGCGCTGAATTCCTGCGCCGGGAGGGTCATGTCGCCGCTCTGCTGCGGATACAGCGCGTAGCGCATCTCGATCACGCCGTGGCGGATGCCGTTGATCTGCTTCTCATAGGTGCGGGTGTCTCCAAGCTTTTCGATACGGGTGTCCGGTACCTGCAGGGGCGTCAGGTTGCTGTCGTCGAACAACGACACTGAGTGGTAGATGCGCACGGTCAGTACCGCTTGGGCCTGCACGTACACCGTGTCCTGATCCAGGCTCGCTTCCATGAACACCGGGGCGAGTTTCTGATCCTGGGACTGCGCTGAAGGCTCAACCTCCACCACCTGCAAAGCAATCGGCTGGCTGATCAGCTCGCCCAGCTTGAGCGGCGGAATCTCGATCGAGCCACTGCGACGCGGCATCAGTGTGATCAGCCAGCGGGTGGTGGCGTGAACGTTGCCCTCCAAGGTGGTCAGGCTGTTGAGCTGGCGGGTGTCACGGACTTCGAAGTCCGTGCCCAGCGCGCTCATGTCGGGTTTGCCGAACAGCGTGGCGTCGTCGGACTCCAGGGTCAGCTCGACGGTTTCCCCGGTGTTTACGCGAGTGCGGTCGACGCTGGCCTGCAACGTCGAAGCGGGCGCATCGGCCTGCGCCATCGGGGCAGACAGGCACAGCAGCCACGCGATTACCACAGTGTGCACATGACTCATCGGGCTTTTTCCTGATGCTGCTGTTGTTCATACCAGAATTTGCGCCGCAGCAGCTCGCCAGGTTCATCCGGGATCTGACGCAACCATTGCTCGAGCGCCTGACGCTGTTCGCCATTGATCTGACTGTCGGCGGGGCGGCTGGGTGCGCGGGCAGGTTCATCGTCATCCGGTGACGGGCCGGTGGCATCGCTGGCGCCAGACGCTGACTGCGCGCTAGCGGTGTGGTTTGCTTCGTCGTTTTGCCCCGACGCCTGCTGGCTCGGCTGCTGTTGTCCGGCGCGGTCGCTGCCCGAGTTGTCGGCATCGTGGTCGCCGTCGGTCTTGCCTTCGCTGGCATCTTCGGCTGCAGCTCGCCTGTTCTGCTCGAGCATGTCTTCGATCAGCGCCTTGTTGGCGGCGGCCGCAGGGAAGTCCGGCTGGCGTTCCAGTGCTTGTTCATAGGCATCGATGGCAGCCTCCAGCTCGCCGCTTTTAGCCAGCGCATTTGCGCGATTGTAGTGGTCGGCGGCACTGTTGCCTTGAGCGAAGCGCTGGGCGGCAGCGGCGTATTCGCCTGCTTCATACAGCGCGATGCCTTGCCACTGGATGTCCTCGAAATGCTGCGCGGCTTCGGCGGGGCGATGGTGCTGAAGCAGGCGCTGGCCCTGTTGATCGGGGCGCTGGAACAGATCCTTGAAGTCGAACGCATAGCTGTGTTGCGGCATCAGCATCAGCAAGGGCAGGCACAGCAACCAACCGCGACGACCGGCACAGGCGGCCAGCAATAACAGCGGCAACAGCAGCCAGTAACCCTGATCGGCCCAACTGTCGAGCTGCACAGTCTGGCCCTGACTGCGTAGCTCCCGCGGACCGTCGAGCAAACCCAGCTCATGCAGATCGTCCTCGGTCAGGCGCAACTGGCTGTACTGACCGCCGAGCGTCTCTGCGAAATCCTTGAGGCTGGCGCTGTCCAGACGTGGCACCAGAATGCCGCCCTGGGCATCCTTGAGGAAACCGCCTTTTTCCTGCGCCACCGGTGCACCCTCGGCGGTGCCGACCCCGAGCATCAAAAGCTGCGGAGCATGCCCGGTCAGGGCCTGACGAATACCCTGGCGCTCGGTTTCGCTGACAGATGAGCCCATCCACAGCAGGCGTCCAGTCCCCAGATCGCCCTGTTCAAGCAGATCGAGCGCCTTGCGGACGGCCAGATCGGCGCGCTGGCCACTTTCAGGCATGATCGACGGTTTGATCGCGTCCAGCAGATTTTTGCTGGTGCCCAGGTCGTCGGACAAGGGCACCAGCGTGTGCGCGCTGCCTGCATAGACGATGATCGCCGTCTGCGAATCGCCTCGGGCCTGCAGCAGGTCCAGCAGCTTGCGTTTTGCCTGCTCCAGACGAGAGGGCGGGCTGTCGGCGGCGAGCATTTCCGGGGTCAGCTCGAGCAATACCACCAGCGGATCCACTGGTTTCTGACTGCTCTGTTCGACCCTTTGCCAGCTTGGACCGAGCAGTGCCAGCAGCGCCAGCAGCCATCCGCAAGCCAGAGCGATCCAGGGCAGCTTGCTTTCGCGGCCGTTGCCACCACTGAGCAACACGGAATGAAAGGCACTGGGCAGAATCATCTGCCAGCGACCAACACGTTTGCGCCGATTCCACAGGCGCCAGATCAGCCAGCCGAGCAGCGGCAGAAGCAGCAGCCAGGCGGGGCGCAACCAGTGGGGCCAGAGTGCGAATGGCACGGCGCTCATCGACGCCTCCGCAAGCGCTCGAAACGCTGACGCCATTGCGGGCCTTGATGCAGCGCCGGCTGACGGGCGAGAAAGCGATACAGAGGGTTATGCGGCCAGCGCTCGTGAACCACCAGCAGCACGCTCAGCAGCAGCGCCAGCCCCAGCGGCCAATGGTAAAGCGCCAAGGCAGGGCGTGCCTGAGTCGGTTGCTGCGTCACCGGTTCCAGCGTGTCCAGGGCCTTGCCGATTTTTTCCAGTTGCGCGCCGTCGCGGGCGCGAAAGTATTGGCCACCAGTGATGTCCGCGATTTCGCGCAGTGCCGGCTCGTCCAGGTCCAGGCTCGGGTTGAGGCCCAGAATGCTGGTCGCGCCCTTGTCCGGGTCGGCACCGATGCCGATCGGGTAGATCTTCACGCCTTCGCCCGCTGCCAGTCGTGCAGCCGTGGCGGGATCGATCTGCCCTGCGTTGTTGGCACCGTCGGTCACCAGAATCAGCACCCGACTCTGTGCCGGACGCAGCCGCAAGCGCTTGAGCGCAAGACCGATGGCATCGCCGATGGCGGTGTTTTTACCGGCGATGCCGACCCGCGCTTCATCCAGCCAGACGCGCACCGTTCTGCGGTCGAAGGTCAGCGGCGCCTGCATGTAGGCCTGACTGCCGAACAGGATCAGCCCGACGCGATCGCCCTTGCGGTGTTCGAGAAAGTCGCCAAGCAGTTGTTTGACCAGGGTCAGGCGACTCACTTCATCGTTCTTCCAGACCATGTCCGGATAATCCATCGATCCGGACACGTCCACCGCCACCAGCAGATCCCGTCCGCTGGCGGCGACCGGCAAAGGCTCGCCGAGCCATTGGGGGCGTGCAGCGGCCAGCAGCAGCAACAGCCACAACACCACGAACGGCAGCTGCCGACGCCAGCCGGGCAGCAGAGCCCGGGCCCGACGGCCGGTCAGACCTTCCAGCTCGTTGAGAAAGCTGACCTTGAGCGCGGCTTCGCCACTGTCGGCGACCGGCAGCACCAAGCGCAGCAGCCACGGCAGCGGCACCAGCGCAAAGACCCACGGCCAGGCGAATTCAAACATGCTTGCGAATCCAGGTTTCGACCGACTGCGTCAAGCCGGTAATGGCTTTGTCGTCGAGCTTGCATTCGGGCTTGTAGGCGCCTTCTACCAAAATCATCCAGCGGGTTAGGCCGGCCGCCGGGCAGCGGTTGTCGAGAAATGCCAGCCATTTACGGCCGTTGAGGGTGTGGCTTTGGCTGTAGGGATAGTCGTTGCGGCACAGTCGCTTGAGCAGGCCGTTGATCTGTTGCAGCCAGGCACCGGCCGGGGCGCCGTCATAGGGTTTGGGCATCTGTGCCAGTTCGATCAGCGCCGCCTGACGCAGCGGGTCCAGGGGCTGCTCGGTCGTCTCGCCCTGCGCACGTTGTGGCAGTAGCACGCGAGCGCGCCACAGGCCGTAGCCCAACAACGGCAGCAGCGCCAACAGCACCCACCAGCCGGGCGCGGGCGGCCAGATGCTGATGGGGGCAGGCCGGATCATCGGTTGCAGCTGATCCAGCAGGCTCATTTGTGTTTCCCCGGTTGCTGCTCATTGAGGTAGTCGCGCAGTTGCTCGATCATCCCCTGTTGAGTACTCAGCGGGATCATCAGCACTCGCAGCTTCTTGGCCAGCAGCTCCCAGCGAGCCTGCCGCGCCTGGCCTTGCGCACGGTAGGTCTGACGCAGGTCGGGGTTCAGGGTGTCCAGCTCCAGCTGCGCACCGCGATCGGCGAACCTGAGCAGCCCGGCAGCAGGCAGTGCATGATCAAGCGGGTCGGACAATGGCAGCAGCAACAGGTCACAGTGGCGCGAGAGCAGGGACAGTTGCTGTTCGGCAGAGTCGGTAAGGGCGCGCTCGTCGCAGAGGATGAATACCAGACTCCCGGGACGCAACACTTCCCGGGCCCGGCGCAGGGCCACGCCGAAGCTGTCCCGGTCGGCCACGGCTTCGGTGTGCAGTGACTGATTGACCCGCACCAGCCGGTTGAGCAACTGCAACAGGCTCTGCTTGCTGCGTCGCGGTTTGATTTCGTAGTGCTCGTTATCGCCGAACACCAACCCGCCCACGCGGTCGTTGTGGCCCAATGCCGCCCACCCGATCAGGGCTGCAGCCTGCGCGGCCAGCACTGACTTGAACATCACGCCCGAGCCGAAGAACAGCCGACGGCTTTGCTCGACCATGATGAAAATCGGCCGCTCGCGTTCCTCATGAAACAGCTTGGTGTGCGGCTCCTGGGTTCGCGCCGTGACGCGCCAATCGATGGTGCGTACATCGTCGCCCGCTTGATACACCCGCACCTGATCGAAATCCATGCCGCGACCGCGCAACTTGGAGTGGTGCAGGCCGATCAACGGGCTGCGCCGACCGGGGGATGAAAACAGCTGCACTTCCCGCACGCGATGACGCATCTCGATCAGCTCGGCAAGGCTGATACGGATGCCCGGTTGGGAGATCAGATAGGGCTGCATGGGCTCAGGCGACGGCAACAACGTCGAGAATGCGCTGGATTACGCGGTCCTGATCGATGCCCGCTGCTTCGGCTTCGAACGACAGAATGATGCGATGGCGCAACACATCGAAGACCATTGCCTGAATGTCTTCCGGGCTGACGAAGTCGCGACCGGCCAGCCACGCATGGGCGCGGGCGCAACGGTCCAGCGAAATCGACCCCCGGGGACTGGCGCCATAACCGATCCACTCGGCCAGCTCGGCGTCGAACTTGGCCGGAGTGCGGGTGGCCATCACCAGTTGCACCAAGTATTCCTCCACGGCATCGGCCATGTACAACCCAAGTATTTCCTTGCGCGCGGCAAAGATAGCCTGCTGAGTGACCCGCCGCTCCGGCTTGGTCTCGCCATTCAACGCCTCGCCACGGGCCTGCTGCAGGATCTTGCGTTCGACGTTGGCATCCGGGAAGCCGATTTTCACGTGCATCAGGAAACGGTCGAGCTGGGCTTCGGGCAGCGGATAGGTGCCTTCCTGCTCGATGGGGTTCTGCGTGGCCATCACCAGAAACAATGGCGACAGATCGTAGGTGCTGCGCCCCACGCTGACCTGGCGCTCGGCCATGGCCTCCAGCAGCGCCGATTGCACCTTGGCCGGGGCGCGGTTGATTTCATCCGCCAGCACAAGGTTGTGAAAAATCGGCCCCTGCTGGAACACGAAGCTGCCGGTTTCCGGCCGGTAGATCTCGGTGCCGGTGATGTCGGCGGGTAACAGGTCCGGGGTGAACTGGATGCGATGGAACTGGGCTTCGATGCCTTCGGCCAGCTCTTTGATCGCCTTGGTCTTGGCCAGGCCCGGCGCGCCTTCGACCAGCATGTGGCCATCGGCAAGCAGCGCGATCAGCAGGCGCTCGACCAGTTTCTCCTGCCCGAGAATCTGTGTTGAGAGAAAGGTTCGCAGCGCGATCAACGCTTCACGATGTTCCATCGATGACGATTCCTGGCAGGGTGAGCGCAGCACCAGAATGGTACTGAAGCAGGGGGCGTCACTTTAATGCATCAGAGGGGGCGACGACTAACGAGCAGGTGGTTTTTTCAGTGTTTTGCGGCGTTTACCGGGCAAAACCGCAGATTTGTCGGACAAGGTGCAGGTTTCTCGCTGTTCTGGCTTAGCGGCAGCTGCACGCCGGCGATGGACGCCTCGGTGGCGCCCTCGTTTGGATGGGCTGCCGCTCAGAGCTCGCTGACGTAGCTGCCCACCCCGGTGAGGATGATGCGCAACGTGTCGTCCAGCTCTTTGAGTTCGCTAGATGGGGTGCTGTGGCTGATTTCGTAGGTGGTGTCGCCACCGAGCGGTTTGGCATCTGTTGCAGCGATTTCCACTAGCAGGCCGGTAGCGCTCAGGGTGACTTTCAGGTCGGCACCGACATGAATGGTGTCGTCGCGGAAGGTGATATCGACCTCGTCCTCATCCGGGAAGCGCGCCAGGAGGAAGAGGTCGCCATTGCTGGCATGGCAGCACGCCAGCGCCATGTCATCCTCTTCCTCATCGCAGGGGTTGTAGATGAAACTGTCAGTGGTCATGTGCATGGCGGGGTTCCTGTGGTGGGGCTCGGGGCAGGGTGGGATTTTGCCAGTCCTGAACAAATTTTGCCTGCCTGACGAGCGACACCCTGTCATTGCATGAACCGACCTGCGGGTTCCCACAGACCTGCGGCAGCAAATTCACCCTCCCCCATGCTGGCCTTCAGCCCATTCCGTAGCTTGACGAAACATTAGGCTACAAGCCGATGTCCGAATATGTCGCAGCGTCGCAAGCAGGCGCGTGGCTGCTCTCGTTAAGCTGCGCAGCAGATGAACGGACGTGAAGCCGAGCCTGCCAGGGCAGACGCCTTTGCGGTCTTCATTCGGCTCACTCGAATGTGACGACGCACACACGACGAGCGTTACTACTAAGGCATGCGCAGCGCTACGGCGTCCTGTCACGATCTGCCGACTATCATCGGACAGGCGCAACGCAGAGCACACATGCTGCACCACCCCGAAACACGCATCTCTCCTATATAAAAGCCAAGCCAAGCGGAGTACCACAGATGGCGTTCTTCACCGCAGCCAGCAAGTCCGACTTTCAGCATCAACTGCGAGCGGCACTGGCTCAGCACATCAGTGAACAGGCACTGCCACAAGTGGCGCTGTTCGCCGATCAATTCTTCGGCATCATTTCCCTCGATGAACTGACCCAGCGCAGGCTATCCGACCTTGCCGGTTGCACCCTGTCAGCCTGGCGTCTGCTGGAGCGTTTCGAGCACAGCGCACCGCAGGTGCGGGTCTACAACCCTGATTACGAGCGTCATGGCTGGCAATCCACCCATACCGCCGTTGAAGTGTTGCACCACGACCTGCCGTTCCTGGTGGACTCGGTCCGCACCGAGCTGAACCGCCGCGGCTACAGCATCCACACCTTGCAAACCACCGTATTGAGTGTGCGTCGCGACCAGAAGGGTCAGTTGGTCGAGCTGCTGTCAAAAGGCACCAGCGGCGATGGCGTGCTGCAAGAATCGCTGATGTACCTGGAAATCGACCGTTGTGCCAACGCTGCCGAGCTGAACGTGCTGGCCCGCGAGCTGGAACAGGTGCTAGGTGAAGTGCGTGTGGCGGTTGAAGATTTCGAACCGATGAAAGCCAAGCTGCATGATCTGCTGGCCGGCGTCGATGCGGTCGAATACAACGTCGACCCGGACGAAAAGGCCGAAGTCAAAGTGTTCCTGGAGTGGTTGGTGGACAACCACTTTACCTTCCTGGGCTATGAAGAGTTCACCGTTGATGCCGGCGCTGATGGCGGCCAGCTGAATTACGATCAGTCCTCGTTCCTGGGCTTGACCAAGCTGTTGCGTGCCGGCCTGACGGTCGAAGACCTGCACATCGAAGGCTATGCGGTGAATTATCTGCAGGAGCCGACCCTGCTGTCGTTCGCCAAGGCTGCGCACCCCAGTCGCGTGCACCGTCCGGCATACCCGGACTACGTATCGATCCGCCAGATCGATGCCAGCGGCAAGGTCATCAAGGAATCGCGCTTCATGGGCCTGTACACCTCCTCGGTGTATGGCGAAAGCGTGCGGGCGATCCCGTATATTCGCCGCAAGGTCGCTGAAGTCGAGCGCCGTTCCGGTTTCGACGCCAAGGCGCACCTGGGCAAGGAGCTGGCGCAAGTCGTCGAAGTGCTGCCCCGTGACGACCTGTTCCAGACCCCGGTGGACGAGTTGTTCACCACCGTCATGTCCATCGTGCAGATCCAGGAGCGCAACAAGATTCGCGTGTTCCTGCGCAAGGATCCGTACGGTCGGTTCTGCTACTGCCTGGCGTACGTGCCACGCGATGTCTACTCCACCGAAGTGCGCCAGAAAATCCAGCATGTGCTGATGGAGCGCCTGAAGGCCAGCGACTGCGAGTTCTGGACCTTCTTCTCCGAGTCGGTGCTGGCCCGGGTGCAGCTGATCCTGCGTGTGGACCCGAAAGTCGCCCTCGACATCGACCCGCAGCAACTGGAAAACGAAGTCATCCAGGCCTGCCGCTCGTGGAAGGACGATTACGCGAGTCTGGTGATTGACAGTTTTGGCGAGGCACAGGGCACCAATGTGCTGGCCGACTTCCCCAAAGGCTTCCCGGCCGGTTACCGCGAGCGTTTCGCCGCTCACTCGGCCGTCGTCGACATGCAACACGTACTGAGCCTGTCCGAAGCCAATCCGCTGGTCATGAGCTTCTATCAGCCATTGTCGGGCGATAAGGCGCAGTTGCACTGCAAGCTGTACCACGCCGACACCCCACTGGCGTTGTCCGACGTACTGCCGATTCTGGAAAACCTCGGTCTGCGGGTGCTGGGCGAATTCCCGTACCGCCTGCGTCACACCAAGGGCCGCGAGTTCTGGATTCACGACTTCGCCTTCACCTACGGCGAAGGTCTGAAGCTCGACCTGCAGCAGCTCAACGACACGCTGCAGGACGCTTTCGTGCACATCGTGCGGGGCGAGGCCGAAAACGACGCGTTCAACCGTCTGGTACTGACTGCCGGTCTGCCATGGCGTGATGTGGCGCTGCTGCGTGCCTATGCGCGCTACCTGAAACAGATCCGTCTGGGCTTCGACCTGGGCTACATCGCCAGCACCCTCAACAATCACGCCGACATCGCCCGTGAACTGACCCGTCTGTTCAAAACCCGCTTCTATCTGGCGCGCAAGCTGTCTGGCGGCGATCTGGACGACATGCAACAGCGTCTGGAAACGGCCATTCTTTCGGCCCTGGACGACGTTCAGGTGCTCAACGAAGACCGCATCCTGCGTCGCTACCTTGATCTGATCAAGGCGACCATGCGCACCAACTTCTACCAGACTGATGCCAACGGCCAGAGCAAGAGCTATTTCAGCTTCAAGTTCAACCCGCGTTTGATCCCTGAACTGCCCAAGCCGGTGCCGAAGTTCGAAATCTTCGTCTACTCGCCACGGGTCGAAGGTGTGCACCTGCGCTTCGGCAACGTCGCTCGCGGCGGGCTGCGCTGGTCTGACCGGGAAGAAGACTTCCGCACTGAAGTGCTGGGTCTGGTAAAAGCCCAGCAAGTGAAGAACTCGGTCATCGTGCCGGTGGGCGCCAAGGGCGGCTTCCTGCCTCGTCGTCTGCCGACCACCGGCACCCGCGATGAGATTCAGGCCGAAGCCATCGCCTGCTATCGCATCTTCATTTCCGGCTTGCTGGACATCACCGACAACCTGAAAGAGGGCGCGCTGGTGCCGCCGGTCAACGTCGTGCGCCATGACGACGATGACCCGTATCTGGTGGTGGCCGCGGACAAAGGCACCGCGACGTTCTCCGACATCGCCAACGGCATTGCCATCGACTACGGCTTCTGGCTGGGCGATGCGTTCGCCTCCGGTGGCTCGGCTGGCTACGATCACAAGAAAATGGGCATCACCGCCAAAGGCGCATGGGTCGGCGTGCAGCGCCACTTCCGCGAGCGCGGCATCGATGTTCAGCAGGACAGCATTAGTGTGATCGGCGTCGGTGACATGGCCGGTGACGTGTTCGGTAACGGCTTGCTGATGTCCGATCAGTTGCAACTGGTGGCGGCCTTCAACCACCTGCATATTTTCATCGACCCGAATCCGGATCCGGCCACCAGCTTTGCCGAGCGTCAGCGTCTGTTTGATCTGCCGCGTTCGGCCTGGACCGATTACGACACCAGCATCATGTCCGCAGGCGGTGGGATCTTTCCGCGTAGCGCGAAGAGCATCGCCATTTCCCCGCAGATGAAAGAGCGCTTTGACATCAGCGCCGACAAACTGACCCCGACCGAACTGATGCACGCCTTGCTCAAGGCGCCTGTGGATCTGTTGTGGAACGGCGGTATCGGTACGTACGTCAAGGCCAGCTCCGAAAGCCACGCCGACGTCGGCGACAAGGCCAACGACGCCTTGCGCGTCAACGGCAACCAGCTGCGCTGCAAGGTGGTGGGCGAGGGCGGCAACCTGGGCATGACCCAACTGGGCCGCGTCGAATTCGGCCTGCTGGGCGGCGCAACCAACACCGACTTCATCGACAATGCCGGTGGTGTTGACTGCTCCGACCACGAAGTGAACATCAAGATCCTGCTCAACGAAGTGGTGCAGGCCGGCGACATGACCGAGAAGCAGCGCAACCTGCTGCTCGAAAGCATGACCGACGAAGTGGGCAATCTGGTACTTGGCAACAACTACAAGCAGACCCAGGCGCTGTCGCTGGCGGCCCGCCGTGCCTACGAGCGGATTGCCGAATACAAGCGTCTGATGAGTGACCTCGAAGCCCGTGGCAAGCTGGACCGTGCCATCGAGTTCCTGCCGGCCGAGGATCAGATCGCCGAACGTGTTGCCGAGAAGAAGGGCTTGACCCGTGCCGAGCTGTCGGTGCTGATCTCCTACAGCAAGATCGATCTCAAGGAAGCGCTGCTCGAATCCCGCGTACCGGATGACGACTATCTGGTGCGCGACATGGAAACCGCCTTCCCGCCTTCGCTGGCTGCGAAGTTCTCGGAGTCCATGCGTCGCCACCGTCTGAAGCGTGAAATCGTCAGCACCCAGATCGCCAACGACCTGGTGAATCACATGGGCATCACCTTCGTCCAGCGTCTCAAAGAGTCGACGGGCATGAGTGCGGCCAACGTGGCCGGTGCGTACGTCATCGTGCGGGACATCTTCCACCTGCCGCACTGGTTCCGGCAGATCGAGGCGCTGGATCACAAGGTCCCGGCTGAAATACAGCTGGCGCTGATGGATGAACTGATGCGCCTTGGCCGTCGTGCCACACGCTGGTTCCTGCGCAGCCGCCGCAATGAACTGGACGCAGGGCGTGACGTAGCGCATTTCGGTCCGCACATCGCTGCACTGGGTCTGAAACTGGACGAGTTGCTGGAAGGCGCGACCCGCGACGTCTGGCAGGCGCGTTATCAGGAGTATGTCGAGGCGGGCGTGCCTGAGTTGCTGGCGCGTATGGTGGCGGGCACGACGCACTTGTACACGCTGCTGCCGATCATCGAAGCGTCTGATGTTACCGGTCAGAATGCGGCGGACGTGGCCAAGGTGTACTTCGCCGTGGGCAGTTCGCTGGATGTGACCTGGTACCTGCAGCAGATCAGTGCGCTGCCGGTGGAGAACAATTGGCAGGCCCTGGCCCGCGAGGCGTTCCGTGATGATATCGACTGGCAGCAACGGGCGATTACCGTTTCTGTGCTGCAGATGGCCAATGGTCCTGCGGATGTGGAGGAGCGTTTGAATCTGTGGCTTGAGCAACACCTGCCAATGGTTGAGCGCTGGCGCGCGATGCTGGTGGAGCTGCGGGCGGCGAGTGGCAATGATTATGCGATGTATGCGGTTGCCAACCGGGAGCTGCTGGATCTGGCCATGAGTGGGCAGACTGCTGTGGTTTGATGGGTTTGCTTGAGTGGTAAGAAGAAGCCCCGCATTGAAAGATGCGGGGCTTTTTTATGGGTGTTGGGGCGCTGGGTTTTGTGTGTATATCCCGTATCTGGGGTGCCGCTTATTCACCGTTCTGCCCTTACGGCGGGTCACTTTTCTTTCGGGAAAAGTAACCAAAACCATTTGCTCCTGGCTTGGCACCTCCTGCGTCGGAGTTCCCTCACGCAGGCGACGCTCCGGGGGCCCGCCGCCATCGGCCATCCATGCCGCTCGGCCCACTGCGCGCCGCCTGCGTTTGGCCTGCACCCAAGTCGCGATTTGTGTCGTCTGGTCTATTGCGTATGAAAAGCAACAGCGAAGCGCTACGCGCTTTTTAAGATGAGCACGATTCTGCGCCGTGACTGGGTTTTTCTGCGAATTCATTCGCGCGACCGCGATGCAGTCAGCGGGGCTGTAAGGGCTTATCGTGAATGAATGCGCTCCGACCGTGGATTGTGCGTGGCTCGATGATTATGTTCCGGATCCAGATAGGCTCAGGGCTTGCCATCAGCGCAGCCGGGCCATGCTGATGGCGTCGACGTATACGCCGTCGCGCACTGCGTAGTTGCGCAGACGACCTTCTGTTTCGAAGCCGAACTTGCGGTATAAGCCCAGCGCGGCTTCGTTGTCGGAAAAGACGGTCAGTTCCACCCTGTGCAAATTCATCCAGTTGTCCGCCACTTCAAGCACAGCCGCCATCAGTTTCGATCCAACCCCTCTGCCTTGCCATTGCACCGCAATGCCCATGCCGATGGAGCCAACGTGGCGTTGTCGGATGCGTGAATACTGCTCAAGCCCAATGTTGCCGATCACCTCACCCTCGTGCAGGGCGACCAGCTTGACGGCCCGCTCATCGCTGGCCGCCAGTCGCTTGCGCCAGACCTCCGCAGACTGATAGGGCATCTGCAACACCTGACGGCAGACTTCCGGGTCGCTATAAAGCGCGTTAACGCCTTCGATATGAATTTCGGTGAAGCGTTGGATCACGATCTGAGTAGATGCGGGATTCACTGTATTCGTCCTTTGAAAACAGATGGCGTGCCAGTGTAATGTCGGGCTGCCTGTGTAGCCACTAACGCATCAGCTTTCGAGAGTGGATTGAGTTTAGACGGTCCGCCCTGAAGAGGTGACTTATCCCGTATAGCTTCAATAACAGTCCCACAGTGATCGCCCCAGCTCTCGGAGCTCTTATGCTCCAGCTGTTGCTTTTGCTTGTCCAGACGACCCAATCGCGACTTGGATACAGTCTCACGGAGCGTCGCCTGCGTGAGGGAGCCCGACGAAGTAGGGCCAAACGACTAATCCAGCCATAAAAAAACCCCGCCGAAGCGGGGTTCTTTCAACGCCTGTTTCGATCTTACGCTTGAACGACCGGAATATTGGCGTTCGCAGCGGACTCACGGAACTCGGCAATCTGATCGAAGCTCAGGTACCGATACACATCAGCAGACATGCTGTCGATCTTGCCCGCGTACTCCATGTACTCCTCGACCGTCGGCAGACGGCCCAGGATCGACGCCACGGACGCCAGCTCAGCCGAAGCCAGATAAACGTTCGCGCCATCACCCAGACGGTTCGGGAAGTTACGGGTAGAGGTCGAAACCACGGTTGCGTTCGGCTCGACACGTGCCTGGTTACCCATGCACAGCGAGCAACCCGGCATTTCCATGCGTGCGCCGGCCTTGCCGTAAATACCGTAGTAGCCTTCCTCGGTCAGTTGGTGAGCATCCATCTTGGTTGGAGGCGACAGCCACAGACGAGTTGGAAGCTGGCCCTTGACCTGATCCAGCAACTTACCCGCCGCGCGGAAGTGACCGATGTTGGTCATGCACGAGCCGATGAACACTTCGTCGATCTTCTGGCCAGCAACGCTGGACAGCAGACGGGCGTCGTCCGGGTCGTTCGGCGCGCAGAGCACAGGCTCTTTGACGTCGGCCAGGTCGATCTCGATGATTTCAGCGTATTCGGCGTCGGCATCGGCTACCAGCAGTTCAGGGTTGGCAACCCAGGCTTCCATCGCTTGAGCGCGGCGTTCCAGCGTACGTGGGTCACCGTAGCCTTGCGCGATCATCCAGCGCAGCAGGGTGATGTTGGAGTTCAGGTACTCGGTGATCGACTCTTTCGACAGTTTGATGGTGCAACCGGCGGCCGAACGTTCTGCCGAGGCATCGGACAATTCGAAGGCTTGCTCGACGGTCAGGGTTTCCAGACCTTCGATTTCCAGGATGCGACCGGAGAAGGCGTTTTTCTTGCCTTTCTTCTCGACCGTCAGCAGGCCTTTCTGGATCGCGTAGTAAGGAATCGCGTGAACCAGGTCACGCAGGGTGACGCCCGGTTGCAGCTTGCCTTTGAAACGAACCAGGATCGACTCCGGCATGTCCAGCGGCATGACGCCGGTGGCTGCGGCGAACGCGACCAGACCGGAACCGGCCGGGAATGAGATACCGATCGGGAAACGGGTGTGCGAGTCACCACCGGTACCGACGGTGTCCGGCAGCAGCATGCGGTTCAGCCAGCTGTGGATGATGCCGTCGCCCGGACGCAGCGAAACGCCGCCGCGGGTCATGATGAAGTCAGGCAGGGTGTGGTGGGTCTTGACGTCGATCGGCTTCGGATAAGCAGCGGTGTGGCAGAACGACTGCATTACCAGATCGGCGGAGAAGCCCAGGCACGCCAGGTCTTTGAGTTCATCACGGGTCATTGGCCCGGTGGTGTCCTGAGAACCTACGGTAGTCATCTTCGGTTCGCAGTAGGTGCCCGGACGGATGCCTTCGGTGCCGCATGCCTTGCCGACCATCTTCTGCGCCAGGGTGAAACCCTTGGTGCTGGCAGCCGGTACTTCAGGCAGTTTGAACAGCGTCGAAGGTGGCAGACCCAGTTCGGCGCGCGCCTTGCTGGTCAGGCCGCGGCCCACGATCAGTGGAATACGACCGCCAGCGCGGACTTCGTCCAGCAGCACCGGGGTCTTCAGTTCGAAAGTAGTGATCACTTCGTCGCTGTCGTGCTTGGTGACTTTGCCTTCATAGGGATAAACGTCGATGACGTCGCCCATGTTGATGTTCGAGACATCGAATTCGATCGGCAGTGCGCCCGCATCTTCCATGGTGTTGTAGAAGATCGGAGCGATCTTGCTGCCGAAGCAGAAGCCGCCAGCGCGCTTGTTCGGCACGTTAGGGATGTCGTCGCCGAAGAACCACAGCACCGAGTTGGTTGCCGATTTGCGCGAGGAACCGGTACCGACCACGTCGCCGACGTAGGCGATAGGAAAGCCCTGACCGCGCATTTCTTCGATCTGCTTCATCGGACCGATGGAGCCTTGTATATCAGGCACGATGCCCTCACGGGCCATTTTCAGCATGGCCAGGGCGTGCAGCGGGATGTCAGGACGGGACCATGCATCGGTCGCGGGCGACAGGTCATCGGTGTTGGTTTCGCCGGTGACTTTGTATACGCGCAGGCTGATCTTGTCGGCCAGGGTCGCACGCTTCTGGAACCACTCGCCATCAGCCCAGGACTGCATGACCGCTTGAGCGAGTGCATTGCCGTTCCTGGCTTTTTCAGCGACGTCATGGAAGGCGTCGAACATCAGCAGGGTGTGCTTCAGTTGTACTGCGGCGACCGGTGCCAGTTCGGCATCGTCCAGCAGATCAACCATGGTCACGATGTTGTAACCGCCCTGCATGGTGCCGAGCAGTTCTACCGCGCGCTTGCTGTCCAGCAGGGGGGAGGAGATTTCGCCCTTGGCCAGAGCGGAGAGGAAAGCGGCCTTGACGTAGGCAGCTTCGTCAACGCCAGGCGGAACGCGGTTGGTGATCAGATCAAGCAGGAAAGCTTCTTCGCCAGCCGGTGGGTTTTTCAGCAGCTCGACCAGCCCTGCGGTTTGTTCGGCGTTAAGCGGCTGGGGCACGATACCCTGGGCGGCACGCTCTTCGATGTGTTTACGGTAGGCTTCAAGCACAGTATTACCCTCATCAGTGGTCCCAAATGGGTGTCCGGGACGCTCATCCAGAAAAAGTCCGCAGCCTGGCGCGTTAAAGCTTTTTGAGTCTTATGGCAGGCAGCTGACGATTTCCAACAGAAGCTGTTTTCAAAGTTTTACGCCTGCGTGGGCGGTTCTGAAGGAGGGGACGCAGCCTGCGTCTAGAACCGTACTGCGGGGTAGGCTCTCGTTAGAGAGCCCTGACTGTGCTCGTGACGCTTTGAAAACAGCTTCCAACGGACATTGGCGCCTTAAAAGGCCCGGTGATTCTACGGCAAAAAAAAGGTAAAGGTAAGTTAGCCCCTACATCTTCAGGGGTGTACCCCGTTAGACAAAGGGCTAACATGCGACCTCGTTTCGTCTGCTGCCGTGTTGTCCCGCCATGCCCAATCACATCATCAAGACGCCCTGCGTGGGCTTGTGTTCCACCGTCTACGGCGATCTTGTGTGCCGCGGGTGCAAGCGTTTTCACCATGAGGTGATTCACTGGAATGGCTACAACGAAGACGAAAAACGTGCGGTCTGGCTGCGCCTTGAACAATTGCTGGTGCAGGTGATGACGGCGAAGGTCGAAGTCTTTGATGCAGACAAGCTGCGCCAACAGCTGGAACAACGCAAGATCCGTTTCGTGCCGCGGCAGTCGGAATATTGCTGGGCTTACCAGCTAATTGCGCGGGGCGCACGAGTAATCAGCAACCTTGAAGCCTATGGGATGGTCCTGTTACCCGAATTTCGCGACTGGGGACTGCCCGAATTACGCGATGCCATTGATCGGGAATTCTTCCTTTTGTCCGAAGCGCACTACGAGCGTTACATCGCCCCCGGCTTTTTGCAGGATGCCTTGCAGCCTTCGACGCCGTGATCAGTCCTTGGCGAGTGCCATGAGAATCCGGTAGGCCGCGTCTATGCGTGCTGCGTTGGGGTAGTTCTTGTTGGCCAATATGACGATCCCGAGCTGCCTTTGCGGTATGAAAGCCATATAGCTTCCGAACCCTCGAGTGCCGCCGGTCTTGTTGATCCACACGTCAGCGCGCGGTTTCTGCGGCGGCAAGAGAGCAGTCACAGGGATGGCATTGTAGATCATGGACGATGAGTTGCCCGCTTGCAGGGCATCCAGTGTGACGGGCATTGGATATTGCTCCCAGATCAGGTCCTGAGTCATGCCTCCTGCCTGAAAATAACCTGTGTGGGTGTCAGTAATCGCCTGTTGCAGCTTCTGGGCCATCTTTATCTGCCGCATGTTGGCCTGCATGAAATGTGTCAGATCAGTGGCACTGGATTTGACCCCATAGGCCTGCGAGGACAAAACGGCCGCTGTCATGCGTGCAGGCTCGTCTTCTGCTGTGTAGCCCTGAGCGTAAAGAGGACGTTTGGCTTCGGGTACATGTATATAGCTGTTTTCCAGACCCAGTGCCGGAAACAGGTGCTGCTCCATCAGGGTTGGAAAATCCATGCCGGCAGCCTTGGCGGTGATCAGGCCCAGGGTGCCGATTCCCGGGTTGGCATAGGTGCGGCACGTTCCTTGCGCGCAAGTCGGTTGCCATTCCCGAAAATAGTTCATCAGTTGCTGCTCGTTGCGGATGTTGTCCGGCACCTGCAGCGGCAGTCCGCCAGGTGTGTGGGTGCCGAGGCTGAGCAGCTTGACGTCGCCGAACGGATGGTGGGTCAGCGAGGGCAGGTATTTGCTGATCGGGTCGGCCAAAGACAGTTGGCCTTTGAGTTGAGCATAAGCAGCGGCAGTTGCCGTGAAGGTCTTGCTGATGGACCCTAGCTCGAACAAGGTGTCCTGGCTGACAGGCTGGCCGGTTTCCTTCGATGCTATTCCATAATTGAAAAAGTGAGGCTCGCCCGCGACCACCAAGCCGACGGACATCCCGGCAATCGCGTACTTTTCCATTACCGGCCGCAACGCCGAGTCCACGATGGCCTGTACCCGGGGTACATTATCGTCCGCTGCATGACTCACCAAAATCGTAAGGCAGGCGAGCAGGGCGACGGCAATCCAAAGGCTGGCGTTTTGAAGTGAGCGCATGGGACGGCTCCGGGAGTTTTTGCGGGCGCGCATTATCCTTGTAATCGCTGTGGGCCTTCCAGCGGACTGCTTCCGAAAATGTTGTAGGAAGTTTCGATTGTGCTCATCCATGTCGCTGACTTCGCGACTCTGTGCGCGCTGCGCATCAAAAAGTGCCTGGCGTCTTGGATTTTACCCGGCAAGAGGCTGATTCTGCGTTGCGAGGTCCGTATAATGCTGCGCCTTGCCTAGCCATCCATTCGTGAAACTCATGCACATCTATCCAGAAATCGACGCTTTCCTGCTTTGCCCGACCCCGGACGCATGGGTTCAGGCGGCCTTGCAGAATCTGGATATTCTCCTGATCGACCACGCGAACAATGAGAAGAAAGCCGCCGGCGCGGCGTTTCAGTTCATGTTCCAGTACAACGACAAGTTCGACCTGCTGGCCAAGATGTCCCGCCTGGCTCGTGAGGAACTGCGCCATTTCGAGCAGGTGATCGGCATTATCAAAAAGCGCGGCATTCCGATGGCCAACATCAGTTCGGCTCGCTATGCCGGATCGCTGCGCAAACTCGTGCGCAATCACAACCCTTATCGCCTGACCGATGCGCTGATCATTGGTGCCATCGTCGAGGCAAGGTCGTGTGAGCGCTTCGCCGCGCTGGTCCCCCATCTGGACGCCGACCTGTCGAAGTTCTACGCCAGCCTGCTCAAATCCGAAGCCCGACATTTTCAGGACTACCTGAAACTGGCCTATCTCTACGGAGAACAGGCGGATGTGGGCGCCAAGATCGAAGAAGTCCGTCTGGCCGAGCGTGAGTTGATCGAAAGCCCGGACGAGGATTTCCGGTTTCACAGCGGTGTGCCCGCGCAATAGGCTTCGGAACGACGATCGGCAAGGCTTTGTGCAGACCTGCGAATTAGCAGTCAGCTCACGCGCTGGATGACATAGCTGCTCTCGAAACCGCGTACGCAGCCCAGCACGTGAAAACCTTTGAAGTAACCGGTGGCCCTGAGCAAGTCGACCGCTGGCCCTACTTCGGGCGAGTGCAGGTAATCACTGTAGTCGTCGAATACGATGAATCCCTCCGTCACCACGGTCGGGGAATACAGCAGGAAATCGAGCAGAACGTTGCGCCCGGTGTGACCGCCGTCGATATGCAGCAACGCAACCTTGGGCGAGAGGCGGTAGAAACGTTCGGCACATAACTCCGAATAACCTCTGAGTATGTGTGCGTTTGGGAGAAATGCGTCCTTGTAGTGGCTGAATTCTTCGAACTGGTTGGGGAGTTCGAACGGGTCAATGCCAATGACACGGCGCTTGTGATTGCAGACCTCGTTCATCAGAACCAGCGATTTACCTTTCCAGACACCAATTTCTACCACGTCACCGGGTATCCCTTCGATGAGCAATGCGAGATAACCCAGCAGTCGTACATGATCGTGGAATGACAGCTCGCGGCGAGGCATAGCATGTTCAGGGGCAAGCATGGCCTGTGCTTGCTCGAAACGCGCACCGATCAAGTCCCAGACCTGCGTCACGCTTTCGCTGAGATCCGGCTTGCCGATGAAATCGTTGAGGTCTTGGAGAGTGATCATCTGTTTGCCTGCTTCAAATGAAAGTGCATACGTGCGCCACGGGCACGCCGGATTGTCGCCACGACCGGCGACCGGTCGATGATAGGCGCCAAAACCGGAAAGGAAAATTATGGAGCTTCCTCGTTTGCGGGTGGGTGATCTGAACGCTGCGGGATTGAACGCTCCACAAATTCGGCCACCGATAAGCACACCCGGCCGTAAAAGCACATCTTAAAAAATGTTTCATTGTGTGTTTGCTGCCTAGGCAGTAACATCGCCCCCAATTCACTGCCTAGGCAGATATTGGGTGGCAATCCATGGCGCATTTCACTTCCGAGACGTTTAATGAAAGCCTGTTTGGCATGCTGCTCGGCCGTACAGAAAACCTGAAAAACCGCATCCTCGACAAGCATCTGGAGCCGCAGGGGGTCACTGCCCAGCAGTTTAAGGTGCTGATCATGATCGCCAGGTTCTGCGCTGAGACGCCGGCGGACCTGTGTCGCATGCTGTCGCTTGACAGCGGCTCCATGACTCGCATGCTCGACCGGCTGGAACAGAAAGGCTTGCTGAGCCGTGCGCGATCCGAGTCGGATCGTCGTCAAGTGCGCTTGGCGTTGACGCGGGCCGGTCAAGCACTATCGGATCTGTTGCCGCTGATCGGCGCTCAGGCGATGAACGAAATGGTCGGTGTGCTCGAACACAGTGAGCTGCTTACGCTCGAGAAGATCCTCACCAAGATTCTGGTTGCTTCAGCGGACCCCATCACGCTCGCCCGGATTGCACGACAATGAACATTCGACCCAAGCAGGGCCCTGCCCTGCGCACTTCCTTAAGTCTGGTATTTTTCGCCCTGGTCATGGCTGGCTGCGCCAGTTCCAGGGGCCTGAACACCGAGGGCGTCGGTATCGATGCCAACAGCCTGCAAGCCGGACAAAGCCTCAAGGGTATCAACCTGTCTCCGGTCGCCTGGCCCAAACCTGACTGGTGGACCAGCCTTGGCGACCCTCAGCTCAACGCGCTGATCAGCGAAGCGCTGCGTGACAGCCCGGATATGCAGATCGCCGCCGCGCGTACGCATCAGGCCACCGCTACCGCCTATGCTGCTGACGCCGATCGCATGCCGACCGTCGATGCCGACGCCAGCGTCAGCCGTTCGCGTCTGGCCAAGGATCAGGATCCGACGGGCCAGGGTGGCCGCTACAGCACCTTGCGCAGCCTGGGTGCCAGCTTCAATTACAACTTCGACCTGTGGGGCGGCCAGCGTGCGGCCTGGGAAGCAGCAGTGGGGCAGGTGCGTGCCTATGAAATCGATCAGCGCGCCGCTCGGTTGACCCTGGCGGCCGATGTCGCCCGCGCCTACAGCGATCTCGGCCAAGCCTATGTCATCCGTGATCTGGCGGCCGACGACCTCAAGCGTACCCGGCAGTTGCTGGAACTGGGCGCGCAGCGCTTCAGGTCCGGCATCGACAGCGAGTACCAGTATCAGCAGACCGAAAGCCTGGAAGCGGGCTCCCGCGAAGCATTGGTCGACGCCGACAGGCGCATGCGTACGGCGAAGATCAGCCTCGCTGTTTTGATGGGCAAAGGCCCTGATCGCGGCGAGGCACTGGAGCGGCCAAATGCGCTCAAGCCTGCCGTAGTGGCCTTGCCTTCGGTGGTGCCCGCCGAACTGCTCGGTCGCCGCCCTGATCTGGTCGCGGCGCGCTGGCGGGTCGAGGCGGCCAACAAGGACATCTCGGCCAGCAAGACCAACTTCTATCCCAACCTGAACCTCAGCGCTTCGGCGGGCGTGGAGTCGTTGCTCGGTGACGCGATGTTTGGCTCGGCCAGCCGCTTCTTCAATGTAGCGCCAACGGTCTCGCTGCCGCTCTTCGATGGCGGCCGTCGTCGCGCCGACCTGGATGCCCGCGATGCCGACTATGACCTGGCAGTCGCGCAGTACAACAAAAGCCTGGTTCGGGCCTTGGGCGATGTCAGCGACAACATCGGTCAGTTGCAGGCCATTGGTGGGCAGCTCGATGCCCGTCAGCAGGCAACCGATGTCATTCAGAAATCCTATAACACCGCGGTTCAGCGCTATTCATCGGGAATCGGTAACTACCTGGACGTGCTGTCCGTGGAGCAGCAATTGCTGCAGTCACAACGCCAACTGGCTGATCTCAACGCGGAACGAATCGATCTTTCGATCCAGTTGATGCAGGCCCTGGGGGGAGGCTTCGAAGAGAGCAAACCCGGCGAAAATTCCGCCCCGGCCGTCCCGTCAACTGCTTCGCTGACTCATTAAGGTAATCGTCATGGCTACTGCCACTAGCGAAAACAACGCTGCAAACGAACAAAAGGACGCCCAGGACGCCAAACAGCAGGATGGCAAGCCGGGTCAGCCGCAGAAAAATCCGCGCAAGCGCAAGCTGCTGCTGATCGGTCTGGCGATCGTCGTGATTCTTGCGGGCCTGGGCGTCTGGGCCTGGTATGAAATCTGGGGGCAGTGGAGCGAGAGCACCGACGATGCCTACGTCAATGGCAACGTGGTGGAAATCACTCCGCAAGTGACGGGAACGGTCGTCAGCATTGGTGCCGACGATGGTGATCTGGTCCGCGAAGGCCAGGTACTGGTGCAGTTCGACCCCAACGACGCCGAAGTCGCGCAGCAAAGCGCCGAGGCCAATCTGGGCAAGGTGGTGCGTCAGGTGCGTGGCTTGTACAGCAATGTCGATGGCCTCAAGGCGCAACTGGCGGCCCAGCGCGCCGAAGTGCAACGGGCTCAGGACAACTACAACCGTCGGCGTAATCTGGCCGCCGGTGGTGCGATTTCCCAGGAAGAGCTGTCCCACGCCAAGGATGACCTGACCAGCGCGCAAAGTGCCCTGGCCAATGTCCAGCAGCAATTGGTGACCAGCACGGCATTGGTCGACGACACGCAAGTGTCCTCGCACCCGGATGTGAAAGCGGCCGCCGCTCAGCTGCGTCAGGCTTACCTGTCCAGTGCCCGAAGCACACTGATCGCGCCCGTCACCGGCTACGTCGCCAAGCGCACGGTGCAACTGGGGCAACGCGTGCAGCCGGGTACTGCGCTGATGGCCGTGATCCCGCTGAATCAGCTGTGGATCGACGCCAACTTCAAGGAAACCCAGTTGGGCAAGATGCGCATCGGTCAGCCGGTGGATATCGAGGCCGACCTGTACGGCGGCGACGTGAAGTACAGCGGCACCGTCGACAGCGTAGGCGCCGGTACGGGCAGTGCGTTCGCGTTGCTGCCTGCGCAGAATGCGACCGGTAACTGGATCAAGATCGTGCAACGGGTGCCCGTGCGGATCCACATCAATGCCGATGAACTGACGAAGAATCCACTGCGTATCGGTCTTTCGACGGTGGTCGACGTCAACCTGCACGACCAGAGCGGCCCGGTGCTGGCGCAACAGCCGCCCAAGCAGGCCTCGTACACCACTGATGTGTACAGCACACAGCTAGCCGAGGCCGACGCACTGATCACTCGCGTCATCCACGAAAACAGCGCATCCGGGCCGAGCAAAGCGGCACAGCGCTGACCCGCCAATCCATTCGTTCCGGCTGACCGGCCGGAACGCTTTCTGAGTGTCAAAGGATTCGCGATGAGTAACAACGCTGCCGCTTCGTTTACGCCGCCAAGCCTGGTGTTGACCACCATTGGCCTGTCGCTGGCGACGTTCATGCAGGTGCTCGACACCACCATTGCCAACGTCGCATTGCCGACGATTTCCGGCAACCTGGGGGTGAGCTCCGAACAGGGCACGTGGGTGATTACCTCGTTTGCCGTCAGTAATGCGATCGCGCTGCCGCTGACGGGCTGGCTAAGTCGGCGTTTCGGCGAGGTGAAGCTGTTCATCTGGGCCACCGTGCTGTTCGTGATGGCTTCGTTTCTCTGCGGTATTTCCAGGTCCATGCCTGAGCTGGTGGGCTTTCGTGTGTTGCAGGGTGTGGTTGCCGGTCCGCTTTACCCGATGACCCAGACGCTGCTGATTGCCGTTTACCCTCCGGCGAAAAGGGGGATGGCATTGGCATTGCTGGCGATGGTGACGGTGGTGGCGCCCATCGCCGGGCCGATTCTGGGAGGTTGGATCACTGACAGTTACACCTGGCCCTGGATCTTCTTCATTAACGTGCCGATCGGTCTGTTCGCAGCCTTTGTGGTGCGCACGCAAATGGCCGCACGGCCGGTGACCACCAGCCGACAACCCATGGATTACGTGGGGCTCATAACCTTGATCATCGGCGTGGGCGCGCTGCAGATCGTGCTCGACAAAGGCAATGACCTGGATTGGTTCTCGTCGAACTTCATTATTATCGGCACGGTGATTTCGGTGATCGGCCTGGCAGCGTTCGTGATCTGGGAGATGACCGACGAGCATCCGGTGGTCAACCTGCGGTTGTTTGCCTTCCGTAACTTCCGGGCCGGGACGATTTGTCTGGTACTGGGTTACGCAGGATTCTTCGGTATCAACCTGATCCTCCCTCAGTGGTTGCAAACGCAGATGGGGTATACCCCCACCTACGCCGGGCTTGCAGTGGCCCCGATCGGCGTGCTGCCGGTATTGCTGTCACCGTTGGTGGGCAAGTACGCGCCCAAATTCGACTTGCGGGTGCTGGCGGGCCTGGCATTTTTCGGCATCGGGCTGAGCTGCTTCATGCGTGCGAACTTCACCAGTCAGGTGGACTTCGAACACATCGCCCTGGTGCAGCTGTTTATGGGGGCAGGGATTGCGCTGTTCTTCATGCCGACCCTGAGCATCCTGCTGTCGGACCTGCCACCTTCGCAGATCGCCGATGGTTCGGGGCTTGCGACATTTCTGCGTAATCTGGGCGGCAGTTTCGCGGCGTCGCTGACTACGTGGATCTGGATTCGTCGGGCCAACATGCATCACGCGTATCTCAGTGAAAGTGTGAACAACTACGAGCCCACCACACGCCAGGCACTGGAAACCCTCGGCGGGGCAAGCAATCAGGCCTATGCACAGCTCGACAGCATGGTGAGCAGTCAGGCCTACATGATGTCGACGGTGGATTATTTCTACATGATGGGCTGGCTGTTCTTTGCGTTGATTCTGGTGATCTGGATGGCCAAGCCACCGTTTTCGGCCAAGCCCGGACCCGGGGCAGGGCACTAGATGGGCGGTCATGTCAGAGGCATGATTGCGCACCCACTCGGGCGACGATAGCGATTGCTCCCACGCTCTGCGTGGTAGCGCGATGATCGACGCTCTGCGTTTCTGGTCCTGGACGCAGAGCGCTTTGCCCGCCGTTCCCACGCAGCGTGGGAACGATCAACTGCCGCGCCTGGCGCTCAGCATTGACGAACACGCTCAACCCCACAGAGTCCCAGATGATTGATCGTATTCAGCCCTGGCTTTGGGTATGCCCAATCGCCAACGGCTGCTGCGGCACAAACGCGAAAGATGTCAGTTGAAAGCCCTGTTCGTCGATTTGTAACGCCCAGCCCTCGCGGTCCCAGTCCCCAAGTACGATCCGCTGCGCGGTGTCGTCGCCGATCTGCAGCTTATGAATGGCGGGGCGGTGGGTGTGGCCGTGAATCAGGGTTTTTACCCCGTACTCGGACATGATTCGCGGTACTTCTTCGGGGGTCACATCGACGATGGCATTGGCTTTCATGCGGGTCTGCGCACGGCTTTCGCTGCGCAGCTTGCGCGCCAGCTTGTGCCGGGTGCTCAAGGGCAGATGACGCAGGACCCATAAAGTCAGTGGATTGCGCAGATAGCGGCGCATGCGCATGTAGGCTTCGTCACGGGTACACAGGCTGTCGCCGTGCATCAGCAACACCGGCTCACCGTTGAACTGCACGACACTGGGGTCGCGGAGCAGGGTGCAACCCGCCGCCGTGCAAAAGGCTTTGCCAATCATGAAGTCGCGATTGCCGTGCATCAGAAATACCTGCGTGCCACTGTCGCTCAGCGCGCGCAGGGCTTGGCAGATCAAGCGCTGGAACGGCGACATCGCGTCATCACCGATCCAGGCTTCGAAAAAATCCCCGAGGATATACAGCGACTCGGCGTCACGCGCCCGGTCACTCAGCAGATCCAGAAACGCCCGGGTGATGTCCGGGCGATCTTCTTCCAGATGCAGATCGGAGATCAGCAGTATCACTCAACGATCTCTGCTTTCTCGATGATGACGTCTTCAGCCGGAACATCCTGGTGGCCAGCCTTGGAAGTTGTAGCAACGCCTTTGATCCTGTCAACGACGTCCATACCTTCGACCACTTCACCGAACACTGCGTAGCCCCAGCCCTGCACGGTCTTGGCGCTGTGGTTGAGGAAGCCGTTGTCAGCGACGTTGATGAAGAACTGCGCCGAAGCTGAATGCGGCTCCATGGTGCGGGCCATGGCGACGCTGTATTTGTTGTTCGGCAGGCCGTTGTCGGCTTCGTTCTGGATGCTTGGGCGCTTGTCTTTCTTCTCCTTCATGCCTGGCTCGAAACCGCCGCCCTGAACCATGAAGTTGCCGATGACGCGGTGGAATACGGTGTTCTCGTAGTGGCCCGCCTTCACATATTCGATGAAGTTGGCGACGGTGATCGGCGCTTTTTCAGCGTCCAGTTGCAGGACGATGTCGCCGTGGTTGGTGGTCAGTTTTACATGAGTCATCTTGGCTACTCTTATAGGGAATTCGAAGTTGGACGTGTCGATCGCAGCGTGCAGCGTATAGAGGCTGGCGATTTCACCCTGGCGCGCAGTTTACAGAGGCTAGACGTGCAACGGGAAGTTGCGATCAATACCCGTGGTGCAAATGACGGAAGGCGTATCTCGGCAGTTTTGTCACTGCGCGCTGTCAGGGGCTTGACAGGTTCGGCTATGATAGGCGCTTTGATTTATTCGGCCTACCTTGGCCAAGACAGTTAGGTTTTCAAGGATCCTATGAGCAAGCCCACTCAAGACGCCGCTGCGAATTCAAAGGCAGGCCCTGCAATTCCAACCAACTTTCTGCGCCCGATCGTGCAGGCAGACCTGGATTCGGGTAAGCACACCAAGATCGTGACCCGTTTTCCGCCGGAGCCCAACGGCTACCTGCACATCGGTCATGCCAAGTCGATCTGCGTCAACTTTGGTCTGGCTCAGGAGTTCGGTGGCGTCACGCATCTGCGCTTCGACGACACCAACCCGGCCAAGGAAGACCAGGAATACATCGACGCCATCGAAAGCGACGTCAAATGGCTGGGCTTTGAGTGGTCCGGTGAAGTGCGTTACGCCTCGCAGTATTTCGATCAACTGCACGACTGGGCGGTCGAGCTGATCAAGGCGGGCAAGGCCTATGTCGATGACCTGACCCCCGAGCAGGCCCGCGAATACCGTGGCACCCTGACCGAACCGGGCAAGAACAGCCCGTTCCGCGAGCGCAGCGTCGAGGAAAACCTGGACCTGTTCGCCCGCATGAAGGCCGGTGAGTTCGAAGACGGCGCCCGCGTGCTGCGCGCCAAGATCGACATGGCCTCGCCGAACATGAACCTGCGCGACCCGATCCTGTACCGCATCCGCCACGCCCATCACCATCAGACCGGCGACACCTGGTGCATCTACCCGATCTATGACTTCACCCACGGGCAGTCGGACGCCATCGAAGGCATTACCCATTCGATCTGCACCCTGGAATTCGAAAGCCATCGTCCTCTGTATGAGTGGTTCCTCGACAACCTGTCTGTGCCGAGCAAGCCGCGTCAGTACGAGTTTTCCCGTCTGAACCTGAACTACACCATCACCAGCAAGCGCAAGCTCAAGCAACTGGTCGATGAGAAGCACGTTCATGGTTGGGACGACCCGCGCATGTCGACTCTGTCGGGCTTCCGTCGTCGCGGCTACACCCCGGCGTCGATCCGCAGTTTCTGCGAAATGATCGGCACCAACCGTTCCGACGGCGTGGTCGACTTCGGCATGCTCGAATTCAGCATCCGTCAGGACCTGGACCACAATGCACCGCGCGCCATGTGCGTGCTGCGCCCGTTGAAAGTGGTCATCACCAACTACCCGCAAGACAGGGTCGATCAACTCGAACTGCCACGTCATCCGCAGAAAGAAGAACTGGGCGTACGCAAGCTGCCGTTCTCCCGTGAGATCTACATCGATCGCGATGACTTCATGGAAGAGCCGCCAAAGGGCTACAAGCGTCTGGAGCCAAATGGCGAAGTGCGCCTGCGTGGCAGCTACGTGATTCGTGCCGATGAGGCGATCAAGGATGCCGACGGCAATATCGTCGAGCTGCGTTGCTCCTACGATCCGCAAACCCTGGGCAAGAACCCCGAAGGGCGCAAGGTCAAGGGTGTGATCCACTGGGTGCCGGCTGCTGAAAGCATCGAATGCGAAGTGCGTCTGTACGATCGTCTGTTCCGCTCGGCCAATCCTGAGAAAGCCGAAGAGGGCACCACCTTCCTGGACAACATCAACCCGGATTCGCTGCAGGTGCTGACCGGTTGTCGGGCTGAACCGTCGTTGGCCGAAGCTGCGCCGGAAGACCGTTTCCAGTTCGAACGCGAAGGTTATTTCTGCGCGGACATCAAGGACTCGAAACCCGGTAAACCGGTATTCAACCGCACTGTCACCCTGCGCGATTCGTGGGGCCAGTGAGTACGGGCCTGACCGGCTCTGATAAATAGGCAATCGTCGTGCTTTCTATCTACAACACGCTCACCAAGAGCAAAGAAGTCTTCAAACCGCTGGATGGCAACAAGGTGCGCATGTACGTCTGCGGCATGACCGTGTATGACTACTGCCACATTGGCCACGGCCGCAGCATGGTCGCCTTTGATCTGGTGACCCGCTGGCTGCGTTTTAGCGGCTATGACCTGACCTACGTGCGCAACATTACCGACATCGACGATAAGATCATCAACCGCGCCCGCCAGAATGGCGAGCCTTACGATGCCCTGACCGCGCGAATGATCGACGCGATGCACGAAGACGAAGCGCGCCTGAACATTCTCAAGCCGGACATCGAACCGCGCGCCACCGACTATATCGGCGGCATGCACGACATGATCCAGGCCCTGATAGACAAGGGTTACGCCTACGCACCCGGCAATGGCGACGTGTACTACCGTGTCGGCAAATTCCTGGGCTACGGCAAACTGTCGCGCAAGAAGATCGAAGATTTGCGCATTGGTGCGCGGATTGAGGTCGACGAAGCCAAGGAAGACCCACTGGACTTCGTACTGTGGAAAGGCGTCAAGCCGGGCGAGCCGAGTTGGGACTCGCCGTGGGGCGCAGGTCGTCCAGGCTGGCACATTGAATGCTCGGTGATGTCCACCTGCTGCCTGGGCGAGACCTTCGACATTCATGGCGGCGGCAGTGATCTGGAGTTCCCGCACCACGAAAACGAGATCGCCCAGAGCGAAGCCGCCACCGGCAAGACCTACGCCAATGCCTGGATGCATTGCGGCATGATTCGCATCAACGGCGAGAAGATGTCCAAGTCTTTGAACAACTTCTTCACCATCCGCGACGTGCTGGATAAATACCATCCGGAGGTGGTGCGTTATCTGCTGGTGTCGAGCCACTACCGCAGCGCGATCAACTATTCCGAAGACAGCCTGAAAGAATCGAAGGGCGCGCTGGAGCGTTTCTACCACGCGCTCAAAGGCCTGCCAGCCGCCGCGCCTGCGGGTGGCGACGCATTCGTCGAGCGGTTCTCCGCGGCCATGAACGACGACTTCGGCACCCCGGAAGCCTGCGCGGTGCTGTTCGAGATGGTGCGCGAAATCAATCGTCTGCGTGACAGCGATGTCACGGCAGCCGCAGGTTTGGCGGCGCGCTTGAAGCAACTGGCCTGCGTGCTGGGTGTGTTGCAGCTCAAAGCCGACGACTTCCTGCGCGCAGGCGCCGAAGGCCGTGTTGATGCGGCAGAAGTGGAAGCGCTGATCGCTGCGCGCCTACAGGCCCGAGCCGACAAGAACTGGGCCGAATCCGACCGCATTCGCGACCAGCTTACGGCCTTGGGTGTGGTGCTGGAGGATGGCAAAGGCGGCACCACCTGGCGATTGGCGGACTGACCGTCTGTGCCTGATGGGTCGCTATCCCCGCAAGCGCGTTCTTGAGGGGATGGCGTCCTGATCGTTACCACGCGCAGCGTGGGAACGATCATCGCTTTTGACTAGAAACCTTGCTCTCTTAGGCGCTTATAAAGCGTATTACGACTGACCCCCAGCCTCTTGGCCAACTGGGAGATGTTGCCGCCAGCGGCCTGCAGCAACTCGTTCAACTCCTCAGGTGTCTCCAGCGCAGCCTTGGGGTTAAAGGCGATTTGCGGTTGGCCGTTGTCGTTGTCTATGTCCAGATCGGCGAAGAAATCTGCTGGCAGGTGCTCAATGGAAATCGGCTGCTCGTCGGCCAGCGCCAGGGCCACCTGAATCACGTTGCTCAACTGACGCAAATTACCGGGCCAGGGGTGCCTGTCGAACAGCGCCAGGACTGAGGCGTCGAACCCTGCCGTCTGCTGGGGTTCGCGATGCTGTTGCCAAATTGCCTGCACCAGTTCTGCCTTATCGGTGCGCTCGCGCAGCGCTGGCAGTTCGAGGTTCAGGCCACTGATGCGGTAATACAGGTCTTGGCGAAACCGCCCGTTTTGCACCTGTTCGCGTAATGAGCAATGGGTGGCCGAGATGACACGGATATCCACGGGGAACAGTTCGCTGCTGCCCAGCGGCTGTACACAGCGCTCCTGCAAAACCCGCAGCAGCCGCGCCTGAACGGTCAGCGGCATGTCGCCGATTTCGTCGAGGAACAAGGTGCCTTTGTCGGCTTTGCGAATCAGGCCGATGCTGCCTTTGTGGTGCGCGCCAGTGAACGCGCCCTTTTCATAACCGAACAATTGGGCCTCGACCAGTTCCGAAGGGATCGCTGCACAGTTCACCGCGATAAACGGCTGGTCGGCCCGAGAACTGGCCTGATGCAGGTTTCGGACGAAGACCTCTTTGCCCGCGCCGGTCTCGCCGAGAATCAACAGCGGAACGTTTTTCTCCAGCAGACGCTGGGCCTGACGCGAGGCTTTGGCGACCTTCTCATCGCCAGTGCCCAAGGCTGTGGATACCTGACATTGGGCTTTCCCCGGCGCGGACACCGTTCTAAATTTCAGCACTGCCGCTTTCGGTCGTTTGATCAGACAGTGAAAACGGTTATGCCCCGAGGCCTGCAGAGGAAAGGGCAGGCCCTCCTGTTGATCAAGCAAATGCGCGACCGGTGCCTTGAACAGGTTCTCGATATTCACGTGCAGCAGACTCACGCCCAGTAGCGTGTCGGCGCGGCGATTGGCGCAGAGGATGCGGCCGCTCTCATCGAACACCAACAGTCCGGCCCACTGACTGTCGAGGTTGTTCAGACCCGTGTTGAAAATCAGCTGAAAGTAGCCGTTCTGGAACTGGTCGAGGATCAGCCGGTTTTCGATGGTCTGGCTCATCATCTTCACCATCCCCAGGGTGTGGGAGGGTGGCAGGAAGCTGTCGCTGGACACATCGAGCACCGCAACCATCCGCCGCGAGGCATCGAAGATCGGTGCCGCAGAGCCGGTCATGAAGCGGTTGGCCTTGAGAAAGTGTTCGTGGTGCTCGATGTGAACGGCCTGTTCACAAGCCAGCGCAGTGCCGATGGCGTTGGTGCCGACCCCCTGTTCGAGCCAGTTGGCTCCGGCGACGAAGCCCTTTTGCTGAGCCGGCTCGATGAAGCGCTTGGTGCCCCAGGAATTGAGCACCTGGCCCTGTTGGTCGGCCAGCAGAATCAGGCAATTGGAGTTGCTGAGAATATTTTCGTAGAACGGCAGGACTTGTTGATGGGTGGTCTGCACCAGTGCGTGATGGCGCTCCAGCAAGAGTGCAACCTGCTGCTCGGGCAAGCGGCCATAGGCCGGGCTGGACTGGTGATCGAGGCCGAATTCACGGCAGCGTGCCCAAGAGTCCTGAATGATGGTGTCGTGAGCGAGGGATGCGGCGTGTATGGCCATGGCGGTATTCCGTGCGCGAGCTTTTATTGTTATTGGGATACAGCTTTTCGGCGGAGCATCCGTGCTCGAAGCGTCCATCCATTGTTGTTGAGGATTGTTCAAAGTCAACGTTCAATGTGTTCAGGTGTTCAGTCTTTACTGTTCATTTTTGTTCATCATCGAAGATCAGTTCATCCTGCATGTTGGTTCGAGCACTCTAGGCTGGGCCTTAAGGGTGATTGTTCGCTAACGAATGTCGACTGGCACGATTTTCGCTATCCAACAGGCGGTCGATGAATATCCCGACCCAGTGCAACACCCCGAACAAGACAAATAAAAAGGGCACGCCATGTCTCTCACGCTTGAGCACGTCAGCCGAGCCGTCGACGGTCAGATCTGGATCGACGATGTTTCACTGAGCTTCGAACCTGGCTCATTCAACGTATTGCTGGGGCGCACCTTATCAGGCAAGACCAGCCTGATGCGCTTGATGGCCGGTCTGGACAAGCCAGACAGCGGTCGGGTACTGATGAATGGCAAAGATGTCACCCAGGTTGCGGTTCGTCATCGCAACGTTTCCATGGTTTATCAGCAGTTCATCAATTACCCGAGCATGACCGTTTTCGACAATATCGCCTCGCCGCTGCGTCAGGCGAAGATGTCCAGGGAAGAAGTCGAAAGCCGCGTGCGTGAGACCGCCAGGATGCTGCGCATCGAAACATTCCTCACTCGCCACCCGCTTGAACTTTCCGGCGGTCAGCAGCAACGCACGGCCATGGCTCGCGCATTGGTCAAGGATGCCGAACTGATCCTGTTCGACGAGCCGCTGGTCAATCTCGATTACAAGTTGCGCGAAGAACTGCGCCAGGAAATGCGCCAGTTGTTCGAGACCCGTAACACCATTGCGGTGTACGCAACCACCGAGCCCAACGAAGCGTTGGCCCTGGGCGGGACCACAACGATCCTGCACGAGGGCCGACTTATCCAGAGCGGCAGGACCCCCGAGGTCTATCACCAGCCCAAAACCGTGCTGGCCGCCGAGTTGTTCTCCGAGCCGCCGATCAATCTGATGCCGGGCCGCATCGACGGCAACGAAGTGAGTTTTGCCAACTTCGTGCATTTCCCGCTCAACGTTGATCTGCGCAAGATCGGCGATGGCGAGTACGGTTTCGGCGTACGTCCCAGTCATTTGAGCCTGGTGCCGTCCAACGACGACGATCTGGAACTGGCGGTGACCGTGGAGCTGGCGGAAATCAGCGGCTCGGAAACCTTCCTGCATGTGCGCAACGAACATTTCGCGCTAGTGCTGCATTTGCCGGGCGTTCACGAGTACGACGTCGATACGCCGATCCGCGTGTACATCCCGACTCACAAATTGTTTGTATTCGATCAGCAGGGCGGCCTTATCCAGGCGCCGGGCCTGCGCATGGCGAGGGTTGCCTGATGGCTGAGATTCGCTTGCAACACCTCGCGCATAGCTACAGCGCAAGCCCCAGTGGCCCTGAGGACTACGCGATCCGCGAGATGACCCACATCTGGGAGCAGGGAGGGGCGTATGCCTTGCTCGGGCCGTCCGGCTGCGGCAAATCGACCTTGCTCAACATCATTTCCGGCCTGCTCAGCCCGTCGGAAGGCAAGGTGATGTTTGATTCCACAGTGGTCAACGACCTGTCACCGGAGCAGCGCAACATTGCTCAGGTTTTTCAGTTTCCGGTGGTCTACGACACCATGACGGTGTTCGACAACCTGGCGTTTCCCCTGCGTAACCAAGGCATGAGCGAAGCGAAGGTTCAGACCAAGGTGCAGGAAATTGCCGATGTGCTGGACCTGCAGCCGCTGCTGAAGAAGAAAGCCAAAAACCTCACTGCCGACGAGAAACAGAAGGTTTCGATGGGGCGCGGGCTGGTACGCGACGACGTGTCGGCGATTCTGTTCGATGAGCCACTGACCGTGATCGACCCTCACCTGAAGTGGAAACTGCGACGCAAGCTCAAGCAGATCCACGAGCAGTTCAACATCACCATGGTCTACGTCACCCACGATCAGCTGGAGGCTTCGACCTTCGCCGACAAGATCGCAGTGATGTACGGCGGCCAGATCGTGCAGTTCGGCACCCCGCGAGAGCTGTTCGAAAAACCTCATCACACCTTCGTCGGCTACTTTATCGGCAGCCCCGGCATGAACCTCATCGAGGTCAGGCCCGAGGCAGGCGGCGTTGGTTTTGGGGGCATCCATCTGCCTTTGCCCGAAGCCTTGCAACAGCGCCTGGCGGCAACGCAATGGAGCACGCTGAAAGTCGGGATTCGACCGGAGTTCGTGCATGTCTGGGACGGCTCTTTCGGCGAAGCCATGTGCGCCGACGTGACCTATGTCGAGGATCTGGGGACCTACAAGATCCTTACCCTGAACCTGGCCGGCCAGTCGCTCAAGGTTCGCCTGCAGGAAGACAAACCTGTGCCTCAGGGCCAGGCCTGGATCAGTTTCCCGGCGCAGTGGCTGATGCTCTACGCCGATGAATTTCTGCTGGAAGCCGCCAATCACACGCCCGCCAATGAGGTGCCCCATGACTAAGGTGCAGAACAACAAGGCCTGGTGGTTGGTATTGCCGGTGTTTCTGCTGGTGGCGTTCAGCGCCATCATTCCGATGATGACCGTAGTCAATTACTCGGTGCAGGACATCTTCGACCAGTCCAGCCGTTACTTCGTGGGCGCCGACTGGTTCAGGCAGGTGTTGCAGGACCCGCGCCTGCATGACTCGCTGTTACGCCAGTTCATCTATTCGTTCTGCGTGTTGCTGATCGAGATTCCGCTGGGTATCGGTATCGCCCTGACCATGCCGACCAAGGGCCGCTGGTCTTCATTGTGCCTGATCGTGATGACCATCCCGCTGCTGATCCCCTGGAACGTAGTCGGCACCATCTGGCAGATTTTCGGCCGTGGCGACATCGGCCTGCTCGGTTATGCGCTGAACAATGTCTTGCACATCAACTACAACTACGCCGCCAATGCATCGGACGCTTGGGTGACTGTGTTGGTGATCGATGTCTGGCACTGGACCTCGTTGGTGGCGCTGCTTTGCTATTCGGGTCTGCGGGCAATTCCGGACGTGTACTACCAGGCCGCACGCATTGATCGGGCATCCAGCTGGGCGGTGTTCCGACATATCCAGTTGCCCAAGATGAAGAGCGTGCTGCTGATCGCGGTGATGTTGCGCTTCATGGACAGCTTCATGATTTACACCGAGCCGTTCGTATTAACCGGCGGCGGGCCGGGCAATTCAACGACCTTCCTCAGCCAGACCCTGACTACCATGGCCCTCGGCCAGTTCGACCTGGGCCCGGCGGCGGCATTCTCGCTGGTGTATTTCCTGATCATCCTGCTGGTGTCGTGGGTGTTTTACACCGCCATGACCCACGGCGAAAAGAACTGAGGAGCGGCCCATGAGCAAGCGCGAAAAACTGTCGTTGAAAAAGATCGTGCCGTTGTGGATTTACCTGTTGTTTCTGCTGGTGCCGATCTACTGGCTGGTGAACATGTCGTTCAAGACCAACACTGAAATCCTCGGCGGCCTGACGCTGTTCCCACAGGACTTTACCCTCGCCAACTACAAGGTCATCTTCACCGATGAGAGCTGGTACAGCGGTTACATCAACTCGCTGTACTACGTTTGCCTGAACACCGTGATTTCGCTGAGCGTGGCACTGCCCGCGGCTTACGCGTTTTCCCGCTATCGTTTTCTCGGCGATAAGCACCTGTTCTTCTGGCTGCTGACCAACCGCATGGCGCCACCTGCGGTGTTCTTGCTGCCGTTTTTCCAGCTTTATTCGTCCATCGGACTGTTCGATACCCACATTGCGGTGGCACTGGCGCACTGCCTGTTTAACGTACCGCTGGCGGTGTGGATTCTCGAAGGCTTCATGTCCGGGGTGCCGAAGGAAATCGACGAAACGGCCTACATCGACGGTTACAGCTTTCCCAAATTCTTCGGCAAGATTTTCATTCCGCTGATTGGCTCGGGCATCGGTGTGACGGCGTTCTTCTGCTTCATGTTTTCCTGGGTAGAGCTGTTGCTGGCGCGGACCCTGACATCGGTCAACGCCAAGCCGATTGCCGCGGTCATGACGCGCACGGTATCGGCATCGGGGATCGATTGGGGCGTGCTGGCGGCGGCGGGGGTGTTGACGATCCTGCCGGGCATGCTGGTGATCTGGTTCGTTCGCAATCACGTGGTCAAGGGTTTTGCCCTTGGTCGTGTCTGAGGAGTCGAAAAATGGAGTGGATGTCCTGGACATTACCGACCGCGATTTTCTTTGCGTCCATTGCCGCCATTCTGGTGGCAATGACCGTCTGGGAGCTGCGCTCGGCGAGTATCGAACGTCGTGGTTTTCTGCCGATTTCCACCACCCGCGGCGACCGGCTGTTTATCGGTCTTCTCGGCAGCGCCTACCTGCATCTGCTGGTGGTTGGGGCGACCGACTGGAACATCTGGGTCGCCTCCGGGCTGTCTCTGGTCTGGCTGTTGGTGGTGATGCGATGGGGGTGAAAGGCGTTGGCGGCAGGAAGGCAAACACGCTCCTGCCAACAAAATGCAAATGGGTTGAAACGCGGGACTACATAAGAATCAACACTGGAGGTGTCTATGTTCAATAAGAAAAACAAGCTGCGACATAGTGTGACGGTAGCGACCATGGTAATGCTCAGCGGTTTGAGCATTACCGCGTGGGCTGATCAGTACGAGGACGCGGCAAAGAAATGGGCGGCCAGCGAATTCAAGCCGACCACCCTGTCCGACGCGGACCAGCTCAAGGAACTGGAGTGGTTTATCAAGGCAGCTGAGCCGTTTCGCGGCATGGACATCAAGGTGGTTTCGGAAACCCTGACCACCCACGAATACGAGTCTAAGACGCTGGCCAAGGCTTTTACCGAAATCACTGGCATCAAGGTGACGCACGACCTGCTTCAGGAGGGCGACGTCATCGAGAAACTGCAGACGGCCATGCAGTCCGACAAGAGTATCTATGACGGTTGGGTTAACGACTCCGACCTGATCGGTACGCACTTCCGCTACGGAAAGGCGCTGTCCCTGACAGACCTGATGGCCAGCCCGGAAGGCGCGAAGGTTACGTCTCCTACGCTGGATATCAAGGACTTCATCGGCACGTCGTTCACCACCGCACCCGATGGCAAGCTTTATCAGTTGCCCGACCAGCAGTTCGCCAACCTTTACTGGTTCCGCGCCGACTGGTTCGAACGTGCGGACCTGAAACAGAAGTTCAAGGCCAGGTACGGCTATGAGCTGGGCGTGCCGGTGAACTGGTCGGCATATGAAGACATCGCCCAATTCTTCAGCGAAGACGTCAAGGAAATCGACGGCAAGAAAGTCTACGGTCACATGGACTACGGCAAGAAAGACCCCTCCCTGGGCTGGCGCTTTACCGATGCCTGGTTTTCCATGGCAGGCAGCGGCGACAAGGGACTGCCAAATGGTCTGCCGGTGGACGAGTGGGGGATTCGAGTCGAGGACTGCCACCCGGTCGGATCGAGCATTACCCGTGGCGGCGATACCAACGGCCCGGCCGCTGTTTACGCAACCCAGAAGTACATCGACTGGCTTAAAGCCTACGCGCCGCCGGAGGCTGCGGGCATGACGTTCTCTGAGTCGGGGCCTGTGCCGGCGCAAGGCAACGTCGCGCAGCAGATTTTCTGGTACACCGCCTTCACTGCCGACATGACCAAAGCAGGTCTGCCGGTAATGAATGCCGACGGCACGCCGAAATGGCGGATGGCGCCGTCGCCCAAAGGACCTTACTGGAAAGAGGGGATGAAGCTGGGCTATCAGGACGTGGGGTCGTGGACCTTCCTCAAGTCCTCTGACGAAAAACGTCGCAATGCCGCCTGGCTTTATGCGCAGTTCGTGACGTCAAAATCGGTATCGCTGAAGAAAACCATCGTCGGTCTGACGCCGATTCGCGAGTCGGATATCAACTCCAAGGAGATGACTGCGCTGGCCCCCAAACTCGGTGGTCTGGTGGAGTTCTATCGCAGCCCGGCCCGGGTCCAGTGGTCTCCAACCGGCACCAACGTTCCGGACTACCCGAAACTGGCACAGCTGTGGTGGAGCCATGTGGCTGAGGCAGTGACCGGCGAGAAAACCGCGCAAGCGGCGCTGGACGGGCTGGCCAAGGATCAGGACGCGATCATGACGCGGATCGAGCGCTCCAAGGTCCAGGAAGCCAGCGGTTGTGCACCGAAGATGAACCCGGAAACCTCGGCTGAGGAGTGGTACGCCAAGGCCGAGAAGAGCAACGGTGCGTTCGTTGCGCCACAACGCAAATTGGCCAACGAGAAACCGAAGGGCGAAACCATCGCTTACTCGGACCTGCTGAAAAGCTGGGAGGACGCCAGGAAATAATGCGCTGATCGCTCCTGCCCTTTGGGGGCGATCACGAACTAAACCTGTGGGAGCGAATGCCTACGCGAAAAAGGGTACATCCGCGGAGAAGGTGCTGGATGTACCCCTAGACGTGAATAAATTCGCTCCCGCTGGTTACTCACGGATTTGACTAATGCCGCGCACAAAAAACGGAACCTCGGGTGCTGTTTTTCATGGATACGCCTCTCGATCAACCGTGCAGCGTCTCAGCCGCGTACAGCGTATTTTCCAGCAGGCAGGCGCGGGTCATTGGCCCTACGCCGCCTGGCACCGGCGTGATCCAGCCAGCGCGGGGCAGGGCAGTCTCGTAAACCACGTCGCCGACGAGTTTGCCGTCGTCCTGACGATTGATGCCGACATCGATGACGATCGCGCCTTCCTTGATCCACTCACCCTTGACCAGCCCCGGTTTGCCCGCCGCCACGACCACTAGATCGGCACGGCCGACATGGCCTGCCAGATCCTGCGTGAAGCGGTGAGTCACGGTGACAGTACAGCCCGCCAGCAGAAGCTCCATGGCCATCGGGCGGCCGACAATGTTGGAAGCGCCCACAACCACTGCATCCTTGCCGTACAGGTCGACGCCGGTGCTTTCCAGCAGGGTCATGATGCCTTTCGGGGTGCAGGGGCGCAGCAGCGGAATGCGCTGGGCCAGACGACCGACGTTATAAGGATGGAAGCCATCGACATCCTTGTCTGGACGAATGCGCTCCAGCAGTCTGGAAGACTCCAGATGCGCGGGCAGAGGCAACTGCAGCAGGATGCCATCGATGACCGGATCGTCGTTGAGGCTGTCGATCAGATCGGTCAGTTGGGTCTGGGTGGTTTCGCTGGGCAGGTCGTAGGCCCGGGAGATGAAGCCGACCTCTTCACAGTCTTTGCGTTTGTGCGAGACGTAAACCTGAGAGGCCGGGTCGCTACCGACCAGAATCACCGCGAGGCCCGGCGTGCGTAGCCCTTGCTCGCGACGTTCAGCGACTCGTTTGGCGATCTGCTGGCGCAGGTTGGCTGCGATCGCTTTGCCGTCTATTAGTTTTGCAGTCATTACGCGTGATTAACCATCGGAAGGGAGGAAAAAAGAGCGCGCATTCTCGCATGACCAGACGCAAGGGCAAAGGCGATTGGTCCGCTTAATAAGCTAAGCCCTTTAATTAACTGAATTTTTTAGAAAAAAGTGTTGACGACTTTAAAGGCGGTCTATAAGATTCGTCGCACTTGTCGGGCACTACCCCACACAGGATAGGCCGGAAACGGAATATCAAGTCGAAAGGTTGATTAAGTCAGGTAGAGTTTAGAACGGCTCAGCGTGATTGAAAGCTCTTGATTTGTAGTCGCAAGAATACAAATTAATCAAGCGCCCGTAGCTCAGCTGGATAGAGCATCCGCCTTCTAAGCGGATGGTCGCAGGTTCGAGTCCTGCCGGGTGCGCCATTACGGCAGCTTTGGCACAAGTAGCATTCAATTTGAGTGCGTCGGTTACAACGCAATATGGTGGGCGTAGCTCAGTTGGTAGAGCACGGGATTGTGACTCCCGTTGTCGAGGGTTCGATCCCCTTCGTCCACCCCATATTCGAAAAGGCGCCAGATTCATAGTCTGGCGCCTTTGCTTTAAGCGTTTCAAATGCGGACGTGGTGGAATTGGTAGACACACTGGATTTAGGTTCCAGCGCCGCGAGGTGTAAGAGTTCGAGTCTCTTCGTCCGCACCAGCTACAAACCCTGAGAGGTGCCTCGCGCCTTCCCGGGGATCGAAAAGCCGCCTAGTGCGGCTTTTTTTGTTTCAGAGTATCGGTTTCGCGCTGGGCAGAAGCTCGTCATGTTTTTCATGGTGATCTTTTCCGGGGTGCTTCCAGGGGCGGGATTGATGTTCGGTTGTACCTCGCTTCCTTATATAGGTGCGCGCAAGGTGCGTCCCAGACCGCTCGCGCTGGTCTGACTGTTCTTCCTCGCGGCACTGGTTGCACTCCACTGTACTTACCCTGCTTCGGCAGGGTGACTTCTTGAGTTTGACCCACTAGAATGCTTGCCCTTGATTCTGGGGTCGGAAACGGCCGGCTAACGTCTGTGCAACGAGGAATATCCATGCAAGTTTCTGTTGAAAACACTTCCGCTCTCGAGCGCCGCATGACCATCGGCGTGCCAGCTGAGCGCATCGAGACTGAAGTCAACAAGCGTCTGCAGCAGACCGCACGTAAAGCCAAGATCCCGGGCTTCCGCCCTGGCAAAGTGCCTATGAGCGTGATCCGCCAGCGTTATGAAGACGGTGCCCGTCAGGAAGCACTGGGCGATCTGATCCAGGCGACCTTCTACGAAGCTGTCGTAGAGCAAAAGCTGAACCCGGCTGGCGCACCTTCCGTCGAGCCAAAAACCTTCGAAAAAGGCAAGGACCTGGAGTACATCGCTACTTTCGAGGTGTTCCCTGAATTCTCCGTCGCAGGTTTCGAATCCGTTTCCGTTGAGCGTCTTTCCGCTGACGTTGCTGATTCCGACCTGGACAACATGCTGGAAATCCTGCGCAAGCAGAACGTCCGTTTCGAAGTGGCCGACCGTGCCGCTGCCAACGAAGATCAGTTGAACATCGACTTCGTGGGCAAGATCGACGGTGAAGCATTCGCTGGCGGTTCGGCGACCGGCACTCAGCTGGTGCTGGGTTCGGGCCGTATGATCCCTGGTTTCGAAGACGGTCTGGTTGGCGCCAAGGCCGGTGAAGAGCGCGTTCTGAATCTGACTTTCCCCGAGGACTATCAGAATCTGGAACTGGCTGGCAAAATCGCCGAGTTCACCGTCACCGTCAACACCGTATCGGCACCGACCCTGCCAGAGCTGAACGAAGCTTTCTTCAACCAGTTCGGCATCAAGGAAACCGGTATCGAAGGCTTCCGCACCGAAGTTCGCAAGAACATGCAGCGCGAACTGCGTCAGGCCATCAAGTCCAAGCTCAAGAATCAGGTAATGGACGGTCTGCTGGCCGCCAACCCGATCGAAGTGCCCAAGGCTCTGCTGGAAAACGAAGTGAACCGTCTGCGCGTTCAGGCAGTTCAACAGTTCGGCGGCAACATCAAGCCTGATCAACTGCCAGCCGAGCTGTTCGAAGAGCAGGCCAAGCGCCGCGTCGAGCTGGGCCTGATCGTTGCTGAAGTGGTCAAGCAGTTCGACCTCAAGCCTGACGACGCCCGCGTTCGTGAAATGATCCAGGAAATGGCGTCCGCTTATCAGGAGCCGGAGCAGGTTGTTGCCTGGTACTACAAGAACGAACAGCAGATGAACGAAGTGCGTTCGGTTGTGCTTGAAGAACAAGTTGTGGATACTGTTTTGCAGAAAGCGAGCGTGACCGATAAAGCGGTCTCGTACGAAGAGGCAGTCAAGCCGGTAGAAGCTCCACAAGCCGACTGATTCCTTCTCTCGTTCGAAAACACCATGAGCCAGCCTTCGCGCTGGCTTATGCGTATTCAAGACATGACTATTTGGGAGTGAATGCGAGACATGTCCCGCAATTCTTATATTCAGCAGAACTCTGACATCCAGGCCGCTGGCGGTCTGGTCCCGATGGTTATCGAGCAGTCCGCCCGTGGCGAACGCGCCTATGACATCTATTCCCGCCTGCTCAAGGAACGCGTCATATTCCTGGTCGGGCCGGTTGAAGACTACATGGCCAACCTCATCTCGGCGCAGTTGCTCTTCCTTGAAGCGGAAAACCCGGACAAGGACATCCATCTCTACATCAACTCTCCAGGCGGTTCGGTGACGGCTGGCATGGCGATTTACGACACCATGCAGTTCATCAAACCCGACGTGTCGACCACTGTAATGGGTCAGGCTTGCAGCATGGGCGCGTTCCTGCTGGCAGGCGGTGCCAAGGGCAAGCGTTTCGCCCTGCCGAATTCCCGCGTGATGATTCACCAGCCACTGGGCGGTTTCCAGGGGCAGGCGTCGGACATCGATATTCACGCCAAGGAAATCCTGTACATTCGCCAGCGTCTGAACGAGCTGCTGGCTCACCATACCGGTCAGTCGCTGGAGGCTATCGAACGCGATACCAACCGCGACAACTTCATGAGCGCCGAGCGCGCTGCTGAATACGGTCTGGTAGACGCGGTGCTCGACAAACGTCAAATGATCAAATGATTGCTAGATAGGCAGTAATCCCGGGTGGTCGCGATCTGCGCGCCACCTGCGGACTTGAAAAAGCCCGCAATTGCCTTCATCTTGTGTTGCAAGCCTACCGGATTGGATCGATCGAATGACTGACACCCGCAACGGCGAGGACAACGGCAAACTGCTTTATTGCTCCTTCTGCGGCAAAAGCCAGCATGAAGTGCGCAAGTTGATTGCCGGCCCCTCGGTATTTATCTGTGACGAGTGCGTCGACCTGTGCAATGACATCATCCGCGAGGAGGTGCAGGAAGCACAGGCAGAAAGCAGCGCGCATAAATTGCCATCGCCAAAAGAAATCAGCGGCATCCTTGACCAGTACGTCATTGGTCAGGAGCGTGCCAAGAAGGTTCTCGCAGTAGCGGTGTACAACCACTACAAGCGTCTGAACCAGCGTGACAAGAAAAATGACGACGTTGAACTGGGTAAGAGCAACATCCTGCTGATCGGCCCGACGGGCTCCGGCAAGACCCTGCTGGCTGAAACGCTGGCACGTTTGCTCAACGTACCATTCACCATCGCCGACGCCACTACCCTGACCGAAGCTGGTTATGTGGGTGAGGATGTGGAAAACATCATCCAGAAGCTGTTGCAGAAATGCGATTACGATGTCGAGAAGGCCCAGATGGGCATTGTCTACATTGACGAAATCGACAAGATTTCGCGCAAATCCGACAACCCTTCCATTACTCGTGACGTTTCCGGCGAGGGCGTGCAGCAAGCCTTGCTGAAGCTGATCGAGGGGACTGTAGCGTCGGTTCCGCCGCAGGGTGGTCGTAAACACCCGCAGCAGGAATTCCTGCAAGTGGATACGCGCAACATCCTGTTCATCTGTGGCGGTGCGTTCTCCGGGCTCGAAAAGGTCATCCAGAATCGCTCTACCAAAGGTGGCATCGGCTTCAACGCCGAAGTTCGCAGCAAGGAAGAGGGCAAGAAGGTTGGCGAGTCCCTGCGTGAAGTCGAACCTGACGATCTGGTCAAGTTCGGTCTGATCCCCGAGTTCGTAGGCCGTCTGCCGGTCCTGGCGACCCTTGACGAGCTCGACGAAGCTGCGCTGATGCAGATTCTCACCGAGCCGAAGAATGCGCTGACCAAGCAGTACGCCAAGCTGTTCGAAATGGAAGGTGTGGATCTGGAGTTCCGCGCTGACGCACTCAAGTCGGTTGCCCGTCGTGCGTTGGAGCGCAAGACCGGTGCCCGTGGTCTGCGGTCCATTCTCGAAGGCGTCCTGCTCGACACCATGTATGAAATCCCGTCGCAATCGGACGTGAGCAAAGTGGTGATCGACGAGAGCGTGATCGAAGGAACCTCCAAGCCGCTGTTGATCTACGAAAACAGCGAGCCACCTGCCAAGGCGGCTCCCGACGCGTAAGCCTGAGGGCTTCGTACCGGGCGACTGGAAAACGAAAGGGGCCCTCGGGCCCTTTTTGCATTTATCCCTCTTTCGTATTAACACCAACCTATGCTTGTTTTTTTGGGTGCCTACCCCCATCTTGGTTTTCAGCTTACTTTATCTGTCCATGGCCTGAAGGCCGCTGTAGAGGCGAAATCATGAAGACGACCATTGAATTGCCTCTTTTGCCATTGCGCGATGTTGTGGTGTATCCGCATATGGTTATCCCACTGTTTGTGGGTCGCGAGAAGTCCATCGAAGCCCTTGAAGCTGCGATGACCGGTGACAAGCAGATCCTGCTTCTGGCGCAAAGAAATCCCGCAGACGATGATCCTGGTGAAGACGCTCTTTATAGCGTAGGTACGGTTGCAACCGTATTGCAGTTGCTCAAGTTGCCGGACGGTACTGTCAAGGTGCTGGTCGAGGGCGAGCAGCGCGGTTCCGTCGAACGTTTCATCGAGGTGGATGGCCATTACCGCGCCGAAGTGGCGTTGATCGATGAGGTCGATGCTCCCGATCGCGAGTCCGAGGTGTTCGTACGTAGCCTGCTGGCGCAGTTCGAGCAATACGTGCAGCTGGGCAAGAAAGTCCCGGCTGAAGTCCTGTCCTCGCTTAACAGCATCGACGAGCCGGGCCGCCTAGTCGACACCATGGCTGCGCATATGGCGCTGAAGATCGAGCAGAAACAGGAAATTCTCGAGATCATCGATCTGGGTGCTCGCGTTGAGCACGTGCTGGCTTTGCTGGATGCCGAAATCGATTTGCTGCAGGTCGAGAAGCGTATTCGCGGCCGCGTCAAAAAGCAGATGGAGCGCAGCCAGCGCGAGTACTACCTGAATGAGCAAATGAAGGCCATTCAGAAAGAGCTCGGCGACGGTGACGAAGGCCACAATGAAATCGAGGAGCTGAAAAAGCGCATCGATGCTGCTGGCCTGCCAAAAGATGCCATGACCAAGGCCACTGCCGAGTTGAACAAGCTCAAGCAGATGTCGCCGATGTCTGCTGAAGCTACCGTGGTGCGTTCCTACATCGACTGGCTGGTTCAGGTGCCGTGGAAGGCTCAGAGCAAGGTTCGGCTGGATCTGGCACGTGCCGAGGATATCCTTGACGCTGATCACTACGGCCTTGAGGAAGTCAAGGAGCGGATTCTTGAATACCTCGCTGTGCAAAAACGCGTGAAGAAGATTCGTGGTCCGGTACTGTGTCTGGTCGGACCTCCTGGCGTGGGTAAAACCTCGCTGGCCGAGTCCATCGCTAATGCTACCAATCGCAAGTTCGTACGCATGGCCTTGGGCGGTGTGCGCGATGAAGCTGAAATTCGTGGCCACCGCCGCACCTACATCGGCTCAATGCCGGGTCGGCTGATCCAGAAAATGACCAAGGTTGGCGTGCGTAACCCGCTGTTCCTGCTCGACGAAATCGACAAGATGGGCAGCGACATGCGCGGCGACCCGGCATCGGCGTTGCTGGAAGTGCTCGATCCCGAGCAGAACCACAATTTCAATGACCATTACCTTGAGGTCGATTACGACCTCTCGGACGTCATGTTCCTCTGCACCGCTAACTCGATGAACATCCCTGCGGCCCTTCTGGACCGTATGGAAGTCATTCGTCTGCCGGGTTACACCGAAGACGAGAAGATCAACATCGCCACCAAGTATCTCTCGCCCAAGCAAATTGCTGCCAATGGCCTGAAAAAAGGCGAAATCGAGTTCGAGCAAGAGGCCATACGCGACATCATCCGGTACTACACGCGCGAAGCGGGTGTACGGAGCCTGGAGCGTCAGATCGCCAAAGTGTGCCGCAAGGCAGTCAAGGAGCACGCGGCCGAGAAACGTTTTTCCATGGTGGTTACTGCCGCGATGCTGGAAAATTATCTCGGCGTGCGCAAATTCCGCTACGGCCTTGCCGAGCAGCAGGATCAGATCGGTCAGGTGACCGGTCTTGCGTGGACGCAGGTCGGTGGTGAATTGCTGACCATCGAAGCGGCCGTAGTGCCGGGCAAGGGGCAGCTGATCAAGACCGGTTCGTTGGGTGATGTGATGGTCGAATCGATCACTGCCGCCCTCACCGTGGTTCGTAGCCGCGCCAAGAGCCTGGGCATCCCTCTGGACTTCCACGAGAAGCGCGACACGCACATCCATATGCCGGAAGGGGCGACGCCAAAAGACGGCCCCAGCGCGGGCGTAGGCATGTGCACGGCGCTGGTTTCGGCGCTGACCCAGATTCCGGTGCGCGCGGACGTCGCAATGACGGGTGAAATCACCCTTCGTGGCCAGGTGCTGGCAATCGGCGGCTTGAAGGAAAAATTGCTGGCCGCACACCGTGGTGGTATTAAAACGGTGATCATTCCTGAAGAGAACGTACGTGACTTGAAGGAAATCCCTGACAACATCAAGCAGGATCTGCAGATCAAACCTGTTAAATGGATTGACGAAGTCCTGCAAATTGCGCTGCAATACGCGCCGGAGCCCTTGCCGGATGTGGCTCCCGAGATGGTTGCAAAGGATGAAAAACGCGAGTCTGACTCCAAGGAAAGAATTAGCACGCATTAGTCTGGGGGGCCTTCCTTGACAGCTTTTTAGAGCCCTTGTTATAAAGCGGCTCTTTCCAGTGTCAGAAGGCCATTCAGCGTTTGTTTGGCTTTACCAAAAACTTAGAAAATATACTCAATATAGATAGATATAAGGGGACTTAGAGTGAACAAGTCGGAACTGATTGATGCTATCGCCGCATCCGCTGACATCCCGAAAGCTGCTGCTGGCCGTGCGCTGGACGCAGTAATCGAATCCGTCACTGGCGCTCTGAAGGCCGGCGACTCCGTTGTACTGGTGGGCTTCGGCACCTTCTCCGTGACCGATCGTCCTGCTCGTATCGGCCGCAACCCTCAGACCGGTAAAACACTGGAGATCGCAGCTGCAAAAAAACCAGGCTTCAAAGCCGGTAAAGCGCTGAAAGAAGCAGTCAACTAAGTTTCTTATTTATGTTTACTCGCCTGGGACAGCGTTGCCTCTGCCCAGGTGTAAAGCGGCAAGTGCGGTTGGGCAAGCGCTGGCCTGTCACCTGGGGGGACGCACGTCCGAACCCTGTCCGCTTTGAACGTTACGAGAAGGCGCATCCTCGGATGCGCCTTTCTTCTATCCGGATTTCATCCACGCTCCGCTCCGTGTGTCGCAGCTTTGTGAGTTGAGTACAACCCTCTGGGGGACGCATGCTGCAGAATATCAGGGACAATTCACAAGGCTGGATTGCCAAAACCATCATCGGCGTTGTCATGGCGCTGATGGCCCTGACCGGCTTCGATGCCATTTTCAGGGCCACCAGCCACAGCCAGGATGCTGCCAAGGTCAACGGTGACGAGATCACTCAGACAGAACTGGGCCAGGCCGTTGAAGCGCAACGCCGTCAGCTTGCGCAGCAATTGGGCAAGGATTTCGATCCGTCGATGCTTGATGAAAAGATGCTGCGCGATTCTGCTCTCAAAGGTCTGATCGGTCGCAAACTGCTGCTGCAAGGTGCGGCGGACGCCAAATTCGGCTTCTCCGAAGCAGCGCTTGATCAGCAAATCCTCCTGACGCCTGAGTTTCAAGTGGACGGCAAATTCAATGCCGACCGTTTCGACCAGGTTGTTCGCCAGCTCGGCTACAGCCGTCTTCAGTTCCGTCAGATCCTTGGTCAGGAAATGCTGATCGGCCAGATCCGTGCGGGCATTGGCGGCAGTGCGTTTGTCACCGACGCGCAGGTCGATGCGTTCGCTCGTCTGGAAAAACAGACCCGCGATTTCGCAACGTTGACCCTGCCGGCCGATCCGTCCAACGTGAAAGTGACCGACGACGAAATCAAGGCGCACTATGATCAGCACGGCAAGGAATTCCTTAGTCCTGAGCAGGTTGTGCTGGATTACATCGAACTGAAGAAATCCTCGTTCTTCGACAAAGTGTCGGTCAAGGATGAAGACCTGCAGGCTGCCTATCAGAAAGAGATTGCCAACCTGGCCGAGCAGCGTCGGGCTGCGCACATCCTGATCGAAATCAACGACAAGACCACCGATGCCCAGGCCAAGGCGAAGATCGAAGAGATCCAGCAGCGTGTGGCTAAAGGCGAAGACTTCGCAGCCCTGGCCAAGGAACTGTCGCAGGACCCGGGTTCCGCGAGCAAGGGCGGGGATCTGGGCTACGCCGGCAAGGGCGTTTACGACCCGGCCTTCGAAGACGCGCTGTATGCGTTGAACAAGGATCAGGTATCGGCTCCGGTTCGCAGCCAGTTTGGCTGGCACCTGATCAAGCTACTGGGCGTTGAAGCCCCGTCGGTTCCGACCCTTGCCAGCCTGAAAGGCAAGCTCACCCACGAGCTGAAGTCGCAGCAGGTAGAGCAGATGTACGTCGATGCCGGCAAAAAGCTGCAAGATGCAGCGTACGAAGCTTCGGACCTGGTTCAACCTGCGCAGGATCTGGGCCTGAAGGTGCAGACTGCCGCCCCATTCGGTCGTGAAGGCGGCGAAGGCATCGCGGCCAACCGTGCCGTGATCCAGGCTGCGTTCAGCCCGGAAGTGATGGAAGAGGGCTCCAACAGTTCGGCACTGGAGCTCGATCCTGAGACGGTGGTGGTCGTGCACGTGAAGGAACATCGTCAGCCCGAGCAATTGCCTCTGGAAGCCGTTTCCGATGCCATTCGAGCGCAACTGGTCAAGGAACGCGCCAGTGATGCCGTGAAAGTCAAGGGGGAGGCTCTGTTGGCCGGCTTGCGCGATGGCAAGGTGCCTTACGCTGCCACCAAGCAAGACGGGCAGAACTGGAAGCTGGTGGAAGCGGCGGCCCGAGGTCAGGAGGGTGTCGATCCTCAGGTTCTGCAGGCGCTGTTCCGTATGCCTAAACCTGAAGGCAAGGACAAGCCGGCTTACTCCAGCCTCACTGCAGCTGACGGCAGCTTTGTGATTGTGCGTCTCAATGGCGTGAATCAGGCCGCGCCGGCCACGGATGCGGAGAAGACTCAGTATCGTCGTTTCCTGGCATCGCGTGAGGGGCGTCAGGACTTTGAGTCGTATCAGGCGCAGCTGCAAGCGAAGGCGAAGATCGAGAAGTATTGATCCTGGCTAAATGCTGAAAACGAAAAGCCCCGGCTCGTGAGAGTCGGGGCTTTTTGGTTTTTAGGTCTGGCACTGGCAGCGGGTGGTCAGAGCTTCTGGCGTGCGGACCGCGCTCGGGGGAAGGCGCAGTGGCAGGCAACCTGGCTGTCAATAGCCTACCGGGTTCGCGGCCGTCGTAACTCCGGCTTGTCCCACAAGGTCGCGCTGCGCACCGCTGTTCTGCCTATGCACATCCTGATCGTTCGCATGCTCTGCGTGGGAACTCGCATGTACATCCAAAACCCAGCGCAAAAAAACGGCAGGTCATTCAGCACCTGGCTGCCTGACCCACCGCATTCGCCAGCAAGCCGGCTGCTACAGATAGTGCACGGAGGTTTAAGGAATCAATCTTCCAGATCACCCATTGCCGTGGTGTTGAAGCCACCGTCGACATACATGATCTCACCGCTCACGCCCGAAGCCAGATCGGAGCACAGGAAGGCCCCGGCATTGCCGACTTCGTCGATGGTCACGTTGCGACGCAATGGAGTCTGAGCTTCGTTAGCGGCCAGCATCTTGCGGAAGTTCTTGATGCCGGAAGCGGCCAGGGTGCGGATGGGGCCTGCCGACACGGCGTTGACGCGGGTGCCTTCCGGGCCCAGGCTGCCAGCCAGGTAACGTACGCCGGCTTCCAGGCTGGCCTTGGCCATGCCCATCACGTTGTAGTTGGGCATGGTGCGTTCAGCACCCAGGTACGACAGGGTCAGCAGGCTGCCGTTGCGGCCTTTCATCATCTCGCGACCGGCCTTGGCCAGAGCCACGAAGCTGTAGGCGCTGATGTCGTGAGCGATGCGGAAACCTTCACGGGTGGTGGCCTGGGTGAAGTCGCCGTCCAACTGGTCGCCAGGCGCGAAGCCCACGGAGTGTACGATGCAGTCCAGGCCATTCCACTTCTGGCTCAGCTGTTCGAAGACCTTGGCGATTTCTTCGTCGCTGGCGACGTCGCAAGGGAAGCACAGATCAGCGCTCGAACCCCAGCCGGCAGCGAATTCTTCGACGCGACCTTTAAGTTTTTCGTTCTGGTAGGTGAAGGCAAGCTCCGCGCCCTCGCGGTGCATGGCGGCAGCGATACCGGATGCGATGGACAATTTACTGGCGACACCGACGATCAGGACGCGCTTACCGGCGAGAAAACCCATGGTTTGTTCCTCTTCAGGTTAATCGACAGCGGCTGGTGCCAGAAAAGCGGCCTCCAGCAGCTGCTGTGTATAAGGATGTTGCGGCGCGGCAAAGATGTCTTCTGCCACACCCTGTTCGACCACTTGGCCTTGCTTGACCACCATCAGTTGGTGGCTAAGCGCTTTGACTACCGCCAGGTCATGGCTGATAAACAAATACGTGAGGTTGTACTTGATTTGCAGGGAGCGCAAAAGCTCCACCACTTGACGCTGAACGGTCCGGTCGAGTGCCGAAGTGGGCTCGTCCAGTAAAATCAGCGCCGGTTTTAACACTAATGCCCGTGCGATGGCGATCCTTTGCCGCTGTCCGCCGGAAAATTCATGGGGATAGCGGTGCCGGGTCTCCGGGTCCAGGCCTACCTCCTTGAGCGCTTCGATCACTGCAGCTTCCTGTTCTACGGTTGTTCCGATCTTATGGATGCGTAAACCTTCGCCAACGATATCGCACACCGACATACGCGGGCTCAGGCTGCCGAAGGGATCCTGAAACACCACCTGCATCTGACGCCTTAAAGGCCGCACCTGATCCTCCTTCAGCGCCGCCAGCGAATGGCCCTGAAAGCGTATCTCGCCTTCGCTGCGAATCAACCTGAGAATCGCCAGGCCCAACGTCGATTTGCCCGATCCGCTTTCGCCGACAATCCCCAGCGTCTGTCCCTTGGGCAAACTGAAGTGGATGCCGTCCACAGCCTTGACGTAATCGACGGTACGCTTGAACACGCCTTTCTTGATCGGAAACCAGACTCGCAGGTCTTCGACTTCCAGCATTGGCGCGCCCGGAGCATTGCTCGCCGGACCGCCTTTTGGCTCGGCACTGAGCAGTTCGATGGTGTACGAATGCTGCGGCGCACGGAACAGTTCTTCGCACGATGCCTGTTCGACGATGCATCCGCGCTGCATGACACATACTCGGTTGGCAATTTGTCGAACCACGTTCAAGTCGTGACTGATCAACAGCAATGCCATACCCAAACGGGCCTGCAAATCCTTGAGCAGTTCGAGGATTTTCAGCTGCACCGTGACGTCCAGCGCGGTGGTTGGCTCGTCGGCGATCAGCAGTTCCGGCTCGTTGGCCAGGGCCATGGCGATCATCACCCGCTGGCGCTGGCCACCCGAGAGTTCGTGGGGCAGGGCTTTAAGGCGCTTGAGCGGCTCAGGGATGCCCACCAGCTCCAGCAGCTCCAGGGTGCGCCGCGTGGCGGCCTTGCCGGTCAGGCCCTTGTGCAGGCCAAGCACCTCGTTGATCTGCTTTTCGATCGATTGCAGCGGGTTCAGCGAGGTCATCGGCTCCTGGAAGATCATCGCGATGCGGTTGCCCCGAATGGCGCGCATGCGCTTTTCACTTACGGTCAGCAGTTCGCTGCCTGCGTACTCGATGGTGCCGGTGGGATGCCGGGCCAGGGGGTAGGGCAGCAGGCGCAGGATCGAATGGGCGGTGACTGACTTGCCCGATCCGCTTTCGCCGACCAGTGCCAGGGTTTCGCCCTTGCGGATGTCGAAGCTGATGCCTTCCACCACCCGTTGGACGTTCTGCCCGTTGACGAACTCGACCGACAGGTTGCGGATTTCGATCAGATTGTCCTGATTCATCTCATTTCCTCGGGTCGAATGCGTCACGGGCGGATTCGCCGATGAACACCAGCAGGCTCAGCATGAGCGCCAGCACGGCGAAGGCACTGATGCCCAGCCATGGCGCCTGCAAGTTGGATTTGCCTTGGGCGACCAACTCGCCCAGCGACGGCGAACCTGCGGGCAGCCCGAAGCCCAGGAAGTCCAGCGCGGTCAGAGTGCCGATCGCGCCGGTGAGGATGAACGGCATGAAGGTCATGGTCGAAACCATCGCGTTGGGCAGAATATGACGAAACATGATCGCGCCGTTCTGCATCCCCAGCGCCCTTGCGGCCCGCACGTATTCCAGGTTGCGTCCGCGCAGGAACTCGGCGCGCACGACATCCACCAGGCTCATCCATGAAAACAACAACATGATCCCTAGCAGCCACCAGAAGTTGGGCTGCACGAAGCTGGCGAGAATGATCAACAGGTACAGCACCGGCAGACCGGACCAGATCTCCAGAAAGCGTTGCCCGACCAGATCCACCCAGCCGCCATAGAAGCCCTGCAACGCGCCGGCGATCACGCCAATGACCGAACTCAGCACGGTCAGGGTCAGGGCGAACAGCACCGAGACACGGAAGCCGTAGATCACACGGGCCAGCACATCCCGTCCCTGATCGTCGGTGCCGAACAGGTTGACTCGGGAGGGCGGCGCCGGAGCCGGGACTTTCAGGTCATAGTTGATGCTCTGGTAGCTGAACGGTATCGGCGCCCACAGGGTCCAGCCGTCTTTGGCCGCGAGCAATTCCTTGATGTAAGGGCTCTTGTAGTTGGCCTCCAGCGGGAACTCGCCGCCGAAGGTGGTTTCCGGGTAGCGCTTGAACACCGGGAAATACCACTCACCGTCATAGCGCACGGCGAGCGGCTTGTCGTTGGCGATCAGTTCGGCACCCAGGCTTGCGCCGAACAGGATCAAAAACAGCCACAGCGACCACCAGCCACGCTTGTTGGCCTTGAAGCGTTCGAAACGGCGTCGATTGAGAGGGGACAACGTCATATCAATGATCCCTGCGGTCGAAGTCGATACGTGGGTCAACCAGCGTGTAGGTGAGGTCGCCGATCAGTTTCACCACCAACCCCAGCAGGGTGAAGATGAACAGCGTGCCGAACACGACCGGGTAGTCACGGTTGATCGCGGCTTCAAAACTCATCAGGCCCAGGCCGTCGAGGGAAAAGATCACTTCGACCAGCAGTGAGCCGGTGAAGAAAATGCTAATGAATGCCGACGGGAAGCCGGCGATCACCAGCAACATCGCGTTGCGGAACACATGACCGTAGAGCACGCGGTGCTGGGTCAGGCCCTTGGCCTTGGCGGTGACGACGTACTGTTTGCCAATTTCATCGAGGAAGCTGTTTTTGGTCAGCAGGGTCATGGTGGCAAAGTTGCCAATCACCAGCGCGGTGATCGGCAGGACCAGATGCCAGAAGTAGTCGCCCACCTTGCCCAGCCAGCTCAGTTCGTCGAAGTTGCCAGAGGTCAGGCCGCGCAGCGGAAACCAGTCGAAATAACTGCCGCCGGCGAAGACCACGATCAACAGAATGGCGAACAGAAACGCGGGAATGGCATAGCCGACGATGATCGCCGAGCTGGTCCAGATGTCGAACTGGCTGCCATGTCGCGTGGCCTTGGCGATCCCCAGCGGGATCGACACCAGGTACATGATCAGCGTGCTCCACAATCCCAGCGAGATCGACACCGGCATTTTTTCGACGATCAGGTCGATGACCCTGGCATCGCGAAAGAAGCTGTCACCGAAGTCCAGTCGGGCATAGTTCTTGATCATGATCCACAAGCGTTCCGGCGCCGACTTGTCGAAACCGTACATGTGCTCGATTTCCTTGATCAGTGCCGGGTCCAGACCCTGCGCGCCACGGTAGTTCGAGCCGGCCACCGATACTTCGGCGCCGCCACCGGCAATACGGCTGGTGGCGCCTTCAAAGCCTTCGAGCTTGGCGATCATCTGTTCCACCGGGCCGCCTGGAGCGGCCTGGATGATCACGAAGTTAATCAGCAGAATGCCGAACAGGGTCGGCACGATCAGTAGCAAGCGTCGCAGAATGTACGCCAGCATGTTATTGCTCCGTGCCTTGGGTAGGTGCTGCTTCAGGCGTGGCGGCGTCCGGGGCAGGTTCTACCGCAATCGCCGGCGTCGCATCGGGCTTGACCCACCAGGTCATTTCGCCGATGTCGTACAGCGGTGATTTCTGTGGATGGCCTAGATGGTCCCAATAGGCCATGCGCCAGGTCTTGATGTGCCAGTTGGGGATGACGTAGTAGCCCCATAGCAGGGCGCGGTCCAGTGCGCGGGTGTGGTCGATCAGGCTTTGGCGCGAGTCGGCGTTGATCAGGCCGCTGACCAGAGTGTCAATGGCTGGATCCTTGAGCCCGATCACGTTGTAGCTACCCGGCTTGTCGGCGGCGGAGGAATCCCAGTATTCACGCTGTTCATTGCCCGGCGAGCTGGACTGCGGGAAGCTGCCAACGATCATGTCGTAGTCCCGCGAGCGGCGGCGGGTGATGTACTGCGAAACGTCGACCCGGCGGATTTCCAGGTTGATGCCGAGGTCGGCAAGGTTACGTTTGAATGGCAACAACACGCGCTCGAATTCGGTCTGGGCCAGCAGAAACTCGATGTTGACCGGCTTGCCTTCGGTGTCGACCATTTTGTCACCGACGATTTTCCAGCCCGCGTCCTTGAGCAGGGCAAAAGCCTTGCGCTGCTGTTCGCGAATGATCCCGCTGGCGTCGGTGACCGGCAGTTTGAATGCCTCGCTGAATACCGCATCGGGCAACTTGCCGCGCAGCGGTTCGAGGATTTTCAGCTCCGCTTCTGATGGCAGGCCCCGCGCGCCCATGTCCGAGTTATCGAAGTAGCTCTTGGTTCGGGTGTACATACCGAAGAACAGCTGCTTGTTGGTCCACTCGAAGTCCAGCAGTAAAGTCAGGGCTTGGCGTACGCGCACGTCCTGGAACATCGGCTTGCGCAAGTTGAAGACGAAACCTTGCATGCCTTGCGGATTACCATTGGGGATTTCTTCCTTGATCAGGCGGCCTTCACGCACTGCGGGAACGTCATAAGCGGTGGCCCAGCTCTTCGCAGCCATCTCTTGCCAGACGTCGAAGGCGCCGGCTTTCAGGGCTTCCAGTGCGACGGTGTTGTCCCGGTAATAGTCCGTAGACAGCTTGTCGAAGTTGTAGAAACCCCTGTTGACCGGCAGGTCCTTGCCCCAGTAGTCCTTGACCCGCTCGTAGCGCACCGAACGCCCGGCGTTGACTTCGGCGACCTTGTACGGTCCGCTGCCCAGTGGAATTTCCAGATTGCTCTTGTTGAAATCCCGGGTGGCCCACCAGTGTTTTGGCAGCACCGGTAACTGGCCGATGATCAGTGGCAGCTCACGGTTATTGGTGTGCTTGAACTTGAACACCACGGTCAATGGATCTTGCGCGACGGCTTGGTCGATGTCGGCATAATAGCTGCGGTACAGCGGCGAGCCGTCCTTGATCAGCGTTTCGAAACTGAATACCACGTCTTCGGCGCGTACCGGATGGCCGTCGTTGAACCGGGCTTGCGGGCGCAGGTAAAAGCGCACCCAGCTGTTATCCGGGGCTCTTTCGATCTTGCTGGCGATCAGGCCGTATTCGGTGAACGGCTCGTCGAGCCCTTGACGCATCAGCGTGTCGTAGATCAGACCAATGTCGTCTGCAGGCACGCCCTTGCTGATGAACGGATTGAGGCTGTCGAAGCTGCCAAACCCGGCGCTACGCAGAATCCCGCCTTTGGGGGCATCGGGATTCACGTAGTCGAAATGCTTGAAGTCGGCCGGGTACTTGGGTGCCTCGTTATACAGCGTTAGCGCATGTTGCGGGGCGGCCTGGGTTGAGCAGGTCATCCCCAACAGAAGCGGGGCCAGCAGGAACGGGCTCAGAAACAGGCCGCCAGCCCGCGTCAGGGAGCGCAGGGCAGTCATGGGGTTTTCTCCAGAGGCTTGAGCCACCACGCACGCAGGCCCAGGGTATAGGGCGGGTTGGTGACGAAGGCGAAACGGTTGCGGTACGCCAGACGGTGAGTGTTGAGGTACCAGTTGGGAATCATGTAGTGCTGCCAGAGCAGGACCCGGTCCAGTGCTTTGGTGGCCGCGACCTGATCCTCTCGGTTTTTCGCCGCCAGCAGTTGGTTGAGGAGGTTATCCACCACCGGATTGGCGACGCCCGCGTAATTTTTGCTGCCCTTGATGTTGGCCTGGCTGGAATGAAAGTACTGCCATTGCTCCAGGCCCGGGCTAAGTGTCTGGTTCAAGGTCATCAGAATCATGTCGAAGTCGAACTGGTCCAGCCGTTGTTTGTATTGGGCGCGATCGATGGTGCGCAGGCGAGCATCGATGCCAATTCGCCTGAGGTCTTCGATGTACGGCTGCAGAACTCGTTCGAGGCTCGGGTTGACCAGAAGTATTTCGAAACGCAACGGTTGTCCGGCGCTGTTGATCAGGCCGCGGTCGGTGAACGTCCAGCCCGCCTCGGCGAGCAGGCCGAGTGCCCTGCGGAGGGTGTCGCGCGGTACGCCGCCGCCATCGGTTTTCGACGCGACAAACGGCTGCGTGAACAGTTGCGCGGGCAGTTGATCACGATAAGGCGACAGATAGAGAAACTCGCGACCGGCAGGCAAGTCCGTTGCAGAGAACTCGCTGTTGGGGTAGTAGCTGACCGAGCGTTGGTAGGCGTTGTTGAACAGCGTGCGGTTGGTCCACTCGAAGTTGAACATCAGGCCCAGCGCTTCGCGCACCTTGATGTCGGCGAAGGTGCTGCGCCGGGAATTGATGAACAGGCCCTGGGTCTGGGTCGGGATCTGGTGTGGGATCTGCGCCTTGATCACCTGGCCGCGGCTCACCGCAGGGTAGTCATAGCCGGTTAACCAATTCTTGGCCTGATGCTCAATGTAAATATCGAACTCACCGGCCTTGAAGGCTTCGAAGGCGACGTCGGCATCGCGGTAGAACTCGACTTCCACGCGGTTGAAGTTGTATTTGCCGCGGTTCACCGGCAGATCCTTGCCCCAATAATCCCTGACCCGCTCGAACACCAGACTGCGGCCCGGACGTACCTGGCTGATGCGGTAAGGCCCGCTGCCCAGTGGTGGCTCGAAGGTGGTGGCTTTGAAGTCGCGGCTCTTCCAGTAATGCTGCGGCAGCACCGGCAGTTCGCCGAGGCGCAAGATCAGTAATGGATTGCCGGATCGCTTGAACACGAAACGAATGCGATGGCGATTGAGAATGTCCACCCGCTGCACTTCCTGCAGGGCAGTGCGGTATTGCGGGTGGCCGTCCTTGAGCAGCGTCCGATAGGAAAACGCAACGTCATAGGCTGTGATCGGCTTGCCGTCGTGAAAGCGCGCTCCCGGGCGCAGATTGAACACCACCCAGCTGCGGTCTTCGCTGTATTCGACGGTTCTGGCGATCAGGCCGTAGCTGGACGTGGGCTCGTCGCCGGAAGGATCGTACTGCCCGGTGCCCACCATCAGCGGTTCGTTCAGCTCACTCACGCCGTACTGGCCGAAATTGGCGGTCGAGATCGGGCTGCTGCCCTTGAAGGTGTACGGGTTGAGGGTGTCGAAGGTGCCGTTCGCCATGATTCGCAAGGTGCCAGCCTTCGGCGCCTCGGGATTGACCCAGTCGAAATAGGTGAAGCTGGCCGGGTATTTGAGGACACCGAACTGTGCGTACCCATGGCTTTCACTGATGGTCGCGGCGGCTGTCGTGCTCAAGACCAGGCTGAAAATCATCAGCGAGAGGCGTATCAAATGGGGATTCGATCCTGGCAGCGGTCGGTCACAGTAACAGCTTGTCCGGGCTGGAAAAAGGGTAGGGGGAGTCGTGTGTGCAGGCTAATGAATGCCAAACGCTGCGGGAGCGAATTCATTCGCGAAAGCTGCTGCAGGCGGCGTGGCGCCGCATCGCGAATGAATTCGCTCCCTCAGTTATCGACGTCCGACAGGGCAATGGCCGCTGGACTCGACGCCCTCCAAAGCATCCTCACGCTCAATGCGGCACATAGACCGTCAACGTCTGCCCTGGCTTCAATGCTTGGCCGCTGCGCGGATTCCAGCGCTTGAGGTGCTGCATTTCGACGTTGAACCGTTTGGCAACCAGGTACATGGAGTCACCTTTCTGGATCTTGTACTGCATTGGCTTTTTGTCGGCGTCGCCGCTGCGGGTGCCAGGGTCAGCCTTGGCGACGGCACGGGCGCTGGTTTTCGCAGCAGGCTTGCTGTTGTCCTGCATGACCAGGGTCTGACCGACTTTCAGGTTGTAGCCGGACAGCTTGTTCCAGTGCTGCAGGTCTTTGACGTCCACCTTGTTGATGCGCGCGATCTGACCCAGGTTTTCACCTTTCTTCACTTTATAAGTGCGGGTGCGCGCCGGTTTCACATCCACTTCGGCCACTTCTTCAAACACCGGCATGGCCATTCTCATGCCCGGCTGGACCGGGATGGTCAACGCCTGACCGCGCTTGAGCTGATTACCCGACAGTCTGTTCAGGTCTTTTAGCGTACCGGTTGAAACCTTGTAGCGACTGGCGATGCTGGCCAGGCTGTCGCCCGGGCGCACGCGGTATTGCTGCCAGTCCACCAGCTCTTCGGGCTTCATGTTCGAAAGGCTGGCGGTCAGCAATTGCGATTTGGAAGTGGGTACCAGCAGATGCTGCGGGCCGTCGATGGTCAGGCGCTTCTTGAAGGCGGGGTTGAGCTGCATGAGCTCGTCTTCATCGATATTGGCCATTTGTGCGACCTTGGACAGGTCCATGCGCTGGTTTAGCTCGACGACCTGGAAGTACGGCTTGTTGTCGATCGGGTTCAGATTGACGCCATAGGCTTGCGGAGACAGGACCACTTGCGACAGGGCCAGCAATTTTGGCACGTAGTCGCGGGTTTCCTGCGGCAATGGCAGGTTCCAGTAGTCGGTCGGCAGGTTGAGCTTTTCGTTGCGTTCGATGGCGCGGCTGACCGTCCCTTCGCCAGCGTTATAAGCCGCCAGGGCGAGCAGCCAGTCGCCGTTGAACATGTCATGCAGCTTGGTCAGGTAATCCAGCGCGGCGGTGGTGGACGCCGTGATGTCACGGCGGCCATCGTAGAAATTGGTCTGACGCAGGTTGAAGTAGCGCCCGGTGGACGGGATGAACTGCCAGATGCCCGCAGCATCGCTGCGGGAAAGGGCCATCGGGTTGTAGGCGCTTTCGATCACTGGCAGCAGGGCCAGCTCCAGCGGCATGTTGCGTTCTTCCAGACGCTCGACGATGTAGTGCATGTAGAGGCTGCCGCGTTCACCTGCGGTTTCGAGAAACGACGGGTTGTTGGCGTACCACAGGCGCTGTTGGTCGATACGTGGGTTGAGGTCGTTGCCGTCCTGCAACTGGAAGCCTTGGCGCATGCGTTCCCATACATCATGGGGTGGCGCCAGCGGGGCCGGTTTGCGAGCGACGAACACCGGCTTGGGTTTGGCCACCGCCGGGGTGTGAGAGGCGTTGCTCGAGTTCCCGGATTCCAGGCCGCCGGTGGTCTGGCAACCTGCCAACGTAGCGCTCGCAACCACTGCTATTGCCTGGGCCAACCGAGTCAATGCGTCGGAATTAAAGGTTCTGCGTATAGATGACGACATTGGCTGGGGGATAGTTCCAGTCGAAAATGTCGGGCGATTCTAGAAAGCGTCTTAACAACGGTCAACCTTTCAGAATTTTTGTGCCGATCCGCTACCCGATTAGAACTTATCTTTCCATGCGCGCAGGGCGGCAAAAACCGCTGCAGGCGAGGCATTGTCCGTACCTGTCCGTTCGTCCACTTTTTGTTTGACCGACGGTTGCGAGGCCCTGAGGAACGGATTTGTCTTGCGTTCCAGCGCCAGGCTCGACGGCAGACTGATGCGGTTTTCCTTGCGCCAGCGGGTGACTTGATCGAAGCGGCCGGTCACGTCCGGGTTGTCCGGCTCCACGGCCACCGCAAAGCGCAGGTTGCTCAGGGTGTATTCATGGGCGCAGTAGACCAGCGTGCTGTCGGGCAGGGCCGCCAGCCGGTTCAGCGATTGATGCATCTGCCCGGGAGTGCCTTCGAACAGACGGCCACAGCCTGCCGCAAACAAGGTATCGCCGGAGAATAGCAAGGGCGTCTGCGCATCCGCGTGGTAGAACGCGATGTGCCCCAACGTGTGGCCCGGAACCGAATGGACGGCGAACGTCAGGCCGAGTACGGTGAGTTGGTCATCGTCTTCCAGCGCGACGTCCCGGGCCGGGATGTTCTCGTGGGCCGGACCGTAAACCTTGGCACCGGTGGCGTTTTTGAGCGCCACAACGCCACCGGTGTGATCAGCGTGATGGTGGGTGATCAGAATGTCACTCAGACGCCACTGCGGATGATTGTCCAGCCAGGCCAGCACCGGTGCGGCGTCACCCGGGTCGACCACGGCACACCGTTTGCTGGCATTGTCTTGCAACAACCAGATGTAGTTGTCGGTGAAAGCGGGCAGGGCATCGATCTGTATCATGGCGCGATTCACTTGGCTGGAAACAAAGCGCAATCTTAGAGTCTGAACAGGCTCCGCGCGAGTACCTCTCGCGCTGGGCATCTCATGGAGACCGGAAATGACCGATGAAGCGTTTGCCCAGGCCGATCCCCAGTGGCTTGAGCTGATCGGCGCTGCCCGTGAGTGGTTTTCGGGGCCGGTGGGGCAGTTGCTGCTGGAAGAAGAACGCAAAGTGCTGGAGGAAGAGCTCGAACGGTTCTTCGGTGGCTATCTGGTGCATTACGGTCCTTCGGCGCAGCCCCCGCCCGAGGCCAGGCAAGTGCAGCGTAATGTAAGGCTGGGCGCGCCACTGCCGGGGGTCGAGATCGTTTGCGAAGAGCAAGCCTGGCCGCTGAGCGAGCACGCCGCCGATGTGGTGGTCATGCAGCATGGTCTGGACTTCTGTCTGTCGCCTCACGGCCTGCTGCGCGAGGCAGCCAGCAGCGTGCGCCCGGGTGGTCATCTGGTGATCATCGGCATCAACCCCTGGAGCACCTGGGGTATTCGCCATCTCTTCGCCAACGATGCGCTGCGCCGGGCGCGCTGCATCTCACCCTCGCGGGTCGGTGACTGGCTCAACCTGCTGGGCTTTGCGCTGGAGAAACGTCGATTCGGGTGCTATCGTCCGCCGCTTGCTTCCCCTGCCTGGCAGCACCGGTTGTCGGGCCTTGAGCGTCTGGGCGGTTGGCAAAGCCCGGGTAGCGGCTTCTATTTATTGGTTGCGCGCAAACTGGTGGTGGGGCTGCGCCCGGTGCGTATGCCGCGACGCGAACCGATTGGCAAATTGCTGCCGCTGCCGATGGCCAAGGTCAATCGGCGCACCCCCGAGCCTTGATGGCCGGCTGTGGGTCAAGCCTTCTCTAAATTCTGGAAAAGTCGTAATGAGCGATACCGTAGAACTCTTCTCCGATGGTGCCTGCAAAGGCAACCCCGGCCCGGGCGGCTGGGGCGCGCTGCTGGTATGCAAAGGCGTGGAAAAGGAACTTTGGGGCGGTCAAGCCAACACCACCAACAACCGTATGGAGCTGCTGGGAGCGATTCGCGGCCTGGAAGAGCTGAAACGATCCTGCGACGTGATCCTGGTGACCGACTCGCAATACGTGATGAAGGGCATCACCGAGTGGATGGTCAACTGGAAGAAACGCGGCTGGAAAACAGCGGCGAAAGAACCGGTCAAGAACGCCGACCTGTGGCGCCAGCTGGACGAACAGGTCAACCGTCACAACGTTACCTGGAAATGGGTGCGTGGGCACATCGGTCACCATGGCAACGAACGCGCCGACCAGTTGGCCAATCGCGGGGTGGATGAGGTGCGAGGAATCAAACACGGGTAATGGCGGCGATCCTGAACGTCGGTCCACAAACCTGGCGCTAGCGCATTCATGGGCGATGCGCCTGTTTCAGGCGACACCTGGGCCGCGAACGCACCGACTTCTTGCGAATGAATGTGCTTCCAGAGGGGGATCGTCGTCATGCGCGGGTTCGTACACACATCCCGAAAACAGCCATGTTAATATCCGCGCCTGAAAACGAGGCGCCAGGCAATGACTGCAAAAAACATCATCACTGAACGAAGAGTCGTACTCGACACCGAAACCACCGGTATGCCCGTCACCGACAGCCATCGGGTGATCGAGATCGGTTGTGTCGAGTTGATCGGTCGGCGGCTGACCGGACGGCACTTCCACGTCTATCTGCAGCCCGATCGCGACAGTGACGAGGGCGCGATCGGCGTTCACGGCATCACCGATCAGTTCCTGATCGGCAAGCCACGTTTCGCCGAAGTCGCCGATGAGTTCTTTGAATTCATCAAGGGTGCACAGCTGATCATCCACAACGCGCCGTTCGACGTTGGCTTTCTCAACAACGAATTCGCCCTGATCGGTCAGCACGACCGCGCCGACCTCACCACCTATTGCTCGGTACTCGACACCCTGGCCATGGCCCGTGAACGTCATCCGGGGCAGCGCAACAGCCTTGACGCGCTGTGTAAACGCTACGACGTCGACAACTCGGGGCGCGAACTGCACGGCGCTTTACTCGACTCCGAGATCCTGGCAGACGTTTACCTGGCGATGACCGGTGGGCAGACCACGCTGTCGCTTGCCGGTAACAACGACGGCGAAGGCGGTGCGGATCGTCCGACCGAGGTGCGTCGCGTTGCCAATCGCACCCCAGGCCGGATCATCGTTGCCAGCGAAGCCGAAGTGGCCGCCCACGAGGCGCGTCTGGCGGTGATCGCCAAGTCTGCCGGGGCTCCGGCACTGTGGACACAATTGCTTGAAGCGCAGGCCCGGTAAATATTGCTACAGGGACGTCTCTCTTTCGGCGTTGCAGGAGGCTTCAGGTGACCATGTCGGATCCGGCGCTGAGTGTCCGTGTTGCGGACCAGTATTTCGAAGATTACATCCTCAACAGCGAGTTCACCTTCACGGTCACTGGCTATGCTCGGGTGCAGATCGGCCAGCCGGTGGCACAATGGCGCATCGATCCGGTCGAGCCTTATCTAAAGAATTACGGCATTGATTCGCAAGAGTTCTGCAATTACCGGGACTCGACTGCGGGCACGGTGCTGGTAGCCTGGCTCGATGAGGAGCCGGTTGCACATATTGTGGTCAGTCGACACTGGAATGGCTTCGCTCACATTGATGAGCTGGCAGTGGACACTGCGGCCAGGCGCTGCGGAATCGCGCGAAAGTTGCTGGACGTAGCGCAGTTCTGGAGCCGCAAGCAAAATCTGCCCGGCATCATGCTGGAAACCCAGAACAACAACCTGGCAGCGTGCAGGTTGTACGAAAGTTACGGGTTCGTGGTCGGCGGGGTCGATTACCTGCGCTATCGCGCCATCGACCCGGCCACCGACGAAGCAGCGGTATTCTGGTACCTGATGTTCGACGATCCTGTCAGCGATCAGGCGTCAGACACATCAGTATTGGGGCTGCTCTCGGGGGATTGGACGAGGGGTGCTTGACCGCCTTGCGGTTCGCGCTTGAGTTTGGTGCCCGACTGGAGCAGCTCGAAATCATCGCCGCCCAAGTGGTTCATGCGGTCACCAATAGCCAGGCGATAGGTGGAGACTTGCGTCGGACTGTGAGTCGCTTCGGGTTGTGATTCACGAAATTCATGCACTTGATAGACACGACCTTCCGCATCCCTGGCCTGAAATTGCCCAACTAGAACTGAAGCCATTTGCTTTGTAACCTCTGGAAATAACTGCTCGTTTTCGCTCGCATCGTACCACTGCGCGCCTTGAATCCGTGTCCACTCGTAAGGCTAATCTGCAGGGCACGCCTGTACCTTCCTCACACAAGCCTCTCAGACCCTTGATTTCAGGGGTAGTTTTCGCAGAGCGAAAAAATAGTATCGACCAACGGTAGGGCATGCATGTGAACCTGCGTGATGAATATCGACCATTTCGATCAATCCCAACAAAAAAACCCCGCGGACCAAACGGTGGCTTTCATCTATAACTGTCTCTTCCTCCATTAGCAAAAGGTCATCTCCATGAGCCAGTTTTCGATTGCAGTGATTGTCGGCAGCTTGAGAAAGGCGTCCCTTAACCGCAAGGTAGCCCGCGCGCTCGCTGAACTCGCTCCCTCCAGCCTGAAGCTGACGATTGTCGAAATTGGTGATCTGCCCCTTTATAACGAAGATATCGACCTCGACTCGCCGCCTGCCGCTTACAACGCATTTCGTCAGTCCCTGCAGGGCGCGGATGGTTTCCTGTTCGTCACGCCTGAATACAACCGTTCGGTGCCCGGCGTGCTGAAAAACGCTATCGACGTAGGCTCGCGGCCTTATGGCAAGAGCGCGTGGGGCAAAGCCAAGCCAGCGGCAGTGGTCAGTGTTTCGCCCGGTGCCATTGGCGGTTTTGGCGCCAACCAGCACTTGCGCCAGAGCTTCGTGTTTCTCGATGTGCTGTGCATGCAGCAGCCCGAGGCGTATCTGGGCAACGCCGGCACCTTCTTTGATGAGCAAGGCCGGCTGAGCGAAAAGACCCGGCCATTTCTGCAAAGCATCATCGACGCGTTCGGCCAACATGTGGCGCGTACCTCGAAGGCGTGACGACCCGTTTCAGCAAAGCCTGAGAGCCCTCCAGGGCTTTGCCTGGAAAAGTCAGTAAATCCGAAGCTGCACGGTGTGTGTACAGCACTATGTAGCGCAGTGCATGCGGCTTTTCTCTTTACGCTCCTTGGCAATTTTGCACGAGCCCGGTTTACCGCCGGGTCCGGGCAAGCCTGTCATAAGGAGCTTCCATGTCGATTGCCACTTCCCGTTATTTCCACAGTGCCGCCCTCAGGCAGCGTTATATCGACGCGCTTGATGAAGCATTCAACGATAATCGTCTGCGCGCCGAACAGCGATTGTGGCTACAGGATCTGGCCCGTCCGCTGGTGTTGGGGGGGCAAGATCCCGTGCGGGTGGACCGGCTCATGCTCAACCAAGGCGCGGTCAGGCCGTTCGAGCTGTGCACTGCCCTGCTGTTGAGCCATGGCCTGACCGATAACCCCGAGGTTTATCTGTTCAGCCTGGCGCGCGGTGTCGAGGTCTTCGGTGATCGTCATGCTTTTTTGGTGGAGCTGCGTGCCCGGTTTGCCCACGGTGATGCCGAGGTGCTGTTCGAATACCAGAAAATCGACGGTGATCCATTTCGCGCTCAGACCCTGGCGATTGTCGAACATGAAGTAGAACAACTCGCATGCTTGAGCGAACAGCTCAAGCTCACACCCACGTTGCTGCAGGCGGTTAATGCCTCGGTTGCCGAACAGCTGCGTCAGACGCTTCCGGGCATGTCCATCGACCCACAGGCTCATCTGCTACAGATCGTTGGCATTTCCAAAGGGGATGTAGAGTCGACACCGGTCACCCAGACGCTGGCCCAAGCGACCCTGGATGACTTTTGCAACCTTAAAATCGAAGAGGGTTTCCAGCGACGATTCCTCGATACCCAGGGACGGGATGCCAATGCTGTCGACTCGGCGCTTTTTTCCCAGGCCATGAGCAAGGCGGCCAATGGCGTGGCGGGCCACTATCGGCAATTGCTCAGGGCCTATTGGGGCGATCCCCTGAGCGATACTCGTACACGCCGCGAACTGGCGATTTTGAGTTTGCAAAACAGCTTGCGCCGTGATCTTTACCGGCACAGCCATGATGGCACGCTTGATCCGAAGGTACTCACCGCGCTGGCGCCGCTATTGGAATGGGGCTCGGGCGACCGCCCTGAAAACACTGCTATGCGATGCCATCAAATGACCCTGCAGGTCAGTAATGGTGCTGCCTATCCATTGGCTGGCACATTTGCGGTCCTCAATGGCAATGACGTTGATGGCTCATTACTGTGGTTTGGTGCTGACCATCGCTTGCGCACCTTTAGTGACGTGGCGGCATTGGCTCGCTATTTCGAAACGCCGCAAGGGCATCAGCAACTTCGTCCCGGGTTGGCTATCGAGGATCAGCCGGTGCTACAGCAAGAGGGCCATGTCCAGGTAGCGCTGACCGAAATCCGCAGACCTGTGTTTGCTGAGCGGGTTGATTCGATCATCGCCCTTCAGTCCCGCAATTTTGTGCATGTGACAGGTTTGCACAGCATGCCTGTAGAAGTGGCGGCCATGATCGATGATGCGTTGGACATTCGCCAACTGCTTGATCCGCGGCAATTGCAACTCAGTGCCGGGCGCTGGCGGCAGCAGTCGCCGTTCAACTTCCATGACGTCTGGCTCAAGCCCTTCGCGGCTGTTTCGCTTCCCACGTCTGTTTCCGCTGATCCGGATAATGTCGCATCCCATCCGGATCAGGAGTCCGCTGGCGATACCCGGCCGAGGATGATTCTGTCGGCGTCCTGGCTGGAGTTGGCGCAGGCTTTGGATGGGCGGGCCAAACGCCTGCGAGGTTTGGGCAATGTGCTGCTCGACTGTGCCGAGCATGCTTTGCAGCACTACGTCTGCGTGTTGATCGGCGGCGCCCTTCGAGCCCGCGACATTCGCATACAGTGGCTGCAGTCGGCGGCTGTCGACTCATCGGACGTCGAGACCTATGCCGCACCGGTGAGTGAATCGCAGCGGTTGGTTTCCAAGGATGTGGTGTCGTTGCTGCTTGAGCATGTCAGCGGCCACCGTGCGCCTGCCATGCCTGCCGGCGCGCAGGTTCGGATCGAGTCGGCGCCAGACGCCGCGGTTCCGATCCAGTTGATCAATTACATGCTGGACAAGGTGGCGGCCGGATTCGAGGAGCGTTATCTCCGTCACTTCAAGAACTCGCGTGTCGACGTTCAGCGCCATGGTGATCGGCATTTATGGCCGGTCGGAGAAGCGCTCAGTCTGCACGAGGATGCCATACGGCTGGATCTGGCACTGGGAAAGCGCCAGGGCCGTTTCGACGACGCTGCTGTGAGCATGGTTCGCCAAGTGCTGGGTCGTCCGATTCGTTCGTTGCGTACGGCGATGAGCGGCTACCTGACCGAGGCGTTTACACTTTCGCTGGTCTACGACGGCGATGCTGTGATGCTTTGCGATACGTTGTTGGTCAGGCAGCCGCTCAAACAGAACAGTGCGGTCATGCTTTGGCGCGGCTCGGTAGGCTGGCGCAAATTCGCTTCGATTCAAGCCCTGCAGGAGGCGGTGCAGCTCGAACTTCGGCAAACCCGCTCCGGGCGTTGGCTGGCGCTGGTGAGTGATCATGACCGCGCGCTGCTGAAAGCTCACTTGGCCAAGCCTGCCGACAACCAGGTCCTCATCCGTCCGGAGCGCATTGACGAACATGCCATGCAAGTTTTGCAACTGGCAGCCTTGCTTCGCCAGCAGCAGGGGCTGCGCCGACTTTGCCTGCGCGCCGCACGGTGCCACTTCGAGGCCGGGCTGTTTAGCCGGCTTGCGCATGCCATCGAACTGAGCGCACCGCTGTTTGCCATGCTGGACACTCTGACGTTGCGAATCGCCGACAGTATTTTTGCGGCATTGATGCCGTCGTGGTTATCCCAAGCCTCTCTCCCCGACCTGAGGTCGTATTACGCGCTTTTCAAGCGCTTCTATCTGGCCAGTGACGGTGGCAAGGATTTTCTCTTTGATGTGCCCTCATTGCAGGCAACGGCTCGCCAACGGCTGAGCGCGCAACTGAGCAAGGACTTCCCCGGGCAGCCGATGGATCCTGATCAGGTCAGCGTGACGTCACGTCGTTATGTGAACGCCATTCCGCCGGTGGGGCAGCTGCCATCCGCTGTGCCGGGCGCCACCATCACGCAACATGAGTCGTTGACCGAGTACGCGATCAACCGCTTCATCGATGCGCGGGACACTGCCCTGAGTGTCGACCCCGAAGGCCAATCGCAAGCGGCGCAGTTGCTCACGCCCGACTATCTGCGCCAGCTGGTCCGGGGACAGGACGTGGGCGCAGCTTATATGGAGCAACTGGGTAAAGCGTTGTCGCCCCTTGACGCCGAGTATGCCGCGCGCGAGCGCTTCTTTATTCAACAGATGCGACCTTTAACGCAGATGGTGGCACTGGCCGAAAAGATTCAGGGAAAAATCAGCCCCCGGGCCTGTGACTTCGTCTCGCGGCTGGTTGACATGCCCGACGGCATTGCCCGTGAGCCGGTGGACGGTGTGCCGATCATCATCAGCCCACTGCAACTGATTGCCGATAGGGGAAGGAAGCCGGACACGGTGGCCGGGGTTTACCTGATCTGCCCGGCGGACCCTCATGCGGGCCCGGTAGTGCTGTACGCCATCTACCACCCGGCGTTCACGTTCCGCGAATACGCTAACCGAACGGCACTGGTGCACGCCATGCGTGATGATCAATCATTGCAGAAACTGTTGCTCGAACGCGTTGATCCCTATGTGCAGCGGCGCTACGCCCATGGCGGTTTCAGCGAACCGCACCTGGCCTCTTCGGTCGGCTTGTTCGATTTTGACCTGCCGCTGCACAGGCCCGGACCGGTTGCATTGGGCGTTGCCGAAATCAAAGGCAATGCCTTGCATGCGCTGTTCCGGGGCACGAGCAAGCTGTTGCTCGATATGGGCGCTGCCCAGGCGGTGACCAACGAACAGATCGATCAGGCAGGAAGAGCCTTTCTGGCAACGTTCGTATTGAATCAGGCATTGAGCCTGTTACCCAACAAGCTGGCCACGCTGGTGACGCTTTGGCAAGGTCACACGCTGCTTCGCGAGTCGGTCCGCTCGATATCGGGACATCAATGGGGCAAAGCCCTTTCAGAGTTTTCCGCAGCACTTGGCGTCATGGTCTCGGCCCGTGAGCAAGCGAACGAGGACAGCCGCCATTCAACGCCCGGCAGCAGCGGTTCGGAGCTGGTGACGGTCGAGGAGGATCCACTGGCACCGACTTTTTCATGGCGCTCGACGTCCCTGACTGCCGAGCAGCGGATGCGCCTTCAGGGGCTGGAAGCGCAGAGCGTAGCCCTCAGCCAGATGCGTCACGACAGCTTGCTCAATCTTTACCTGAACCCGGCCAACAAGAATCGTTACGCCGTTGTAGCTGGCAAGGTGTATCAGATCAAGCCTATACCCGAAGAGGGAAGATGGATGATTGTCGGCGCTGACGGTGATGCCGGGCCACGGCTGTTACTCGACAGCAATCAGCATTGGCAGCTGGATCTGAATCTGCGCCTCGCAGGTGGCGGCGGTGTCGTTGCGTCTATGAAATCGTCAATCACGATGTCCACTGCCGAGGATGTGTTGAGCGTCGAAGCCACGGGTATGGCTGAGATTCGGTCGCGCTATCGTGCGCAGGCCAGGCATATCGAAGAGGCCCATGTGCAAGCCCGGCATTACCTGGAAAACTGTCTGGACAACCTCCATGTAAACCCGCAGGGCACTGCGCCAGATCCGCGCGTAGCAACAATCCTTGGCGAGTTCTTTGGCACTTCGAGCCCTGACGGACAGCTGCTGACCCGGGTAGAAAGCACCATCAAGACGCTGTTCGACGAGTTGATGGATCCGTCCTTGTCGCCGATGTCATCGCCCCGTTTCATCGTGGGTTCCAACCGTCCGGGCACCGAACGGGTTACGGCCTTCGTGATCCCCGCAGATCCGCGCAAGCGTATCTTTCTGACGGAGCGATTCTTCAACGTACGCCTGTACCGGCTCAGGCCTGAAGCACTGGCCCAGGGGTTCAGGCAACCGGTACATTATCAGGCCGCGACGCTGATCCATGAGCTGTCCCATCTGGTGCTCGATACCAGGGACATCGCTTATCTGGAGGCCAGCTCGCCTCATCTGGATCTGTTGCCCAAGAACACCTCCAGTGCGCTGCGCAGGTTCAACCAGATAGAGCGTTTACAGGATTACCGACTGTCCCATCGCACTTTGAAAAAAGACCTGTTCACCCGAATTGATAACGGCAAATGGCGCGCGATCAAGCAGGGGGATCGACTTGGATTTGCTTCCATCCTGCAGATCACTGGCGCGCAGACGCTGGACCGGGCGCGGGATATATTTCTGGCCGATGTCCACAAGCGCAGCCAGGTGATGCTTAAGAATGCCGACTCGGTGGCGCTGCTGATATCGCGCCTGGGGCGGCACAATTTCGCGGTGCCGAACGGTTGAGCGATCGACGTTTGGCAATCGGCAGCCTGGCCGATGTGTCAATGCGACGCATGGACGGCGGGCGGGCGCGCTAAACCAGTAAATCCGAAATCCCGATCTGCAGGTACTGCATTATGTAGTGCAGCCCGTGCGATTTTCTCCTTACGCTCCTTGGCATCTTGCCCACGCCCGGTACGGCACCAGGCGTGGGCGGTTTATGCAATGAGGAGTTCTCCATGGCTACCGCAATCTTCAGCTATTTTCACAGCGCTGCCCTTGAGCAGCGCTATCTCAGGGTGCTCGATGACGCGCTGCAGACCCATTGTCTTCAAGCCGAAGAACGGCTGTGGCTACAGAGTCTGACCGATTCCATCCCGACAGACCGCCCGGACCCGGTGAGGGTCGATCGAATTCTTTTCAACACGGCTTCGGCCAGAGCGGATGAACTCGCGGCGGCGTTGCTGTTCAGTCATGCCCTGACTGACAATCCGCGGACCTATCTGTATAGCTTGGCCAACGGCATCGAGGTCTTCAATGATCGCCATGCGTTGCTGAGCGCGCTGCGTGATCGCTATGCCGAGGGTGACGCTGAGGCGATATTCGAATGCGAAAAGATCGACGACAGTCCGTTCCGGGCGCAGATGCTGGCAATTGTCGACCAGCAGGTCGAGAACCTTGGGCAAATGGCCGCGCAGCTCAAACTGATGCCCACCTTGCTGGACGCATCGACAGCCTCCCTGACCCGCCAATTGCGTGAACTGCTTCCGCATATGGTGATCAACCCCGAGACGCACCTGTTACAGCTCGTCCCGGATGCGAATAATGATGCGCAACTGACGCCTTTCACCCGGACTTTGGCAATGTCGGCGTTTGACGACAGCTGCAAGGTGCAGTTTGGCAATGGCTTCATGCGGCGCTATCTCGATGCGCAGGGGCGCATCGCCAATGCCGCCGACAGCGCATTGTTCTCAAGGGCATTTGCCGGGGCGGCGGCCCGCATGGGCGAGCACTATACTCAACTGCTCAGTGCGTTCTGGACACAACCGGTGGTTGGCTCCAGCACCCGCCGCGATCTGGCTGTCGGCACGCTCAAGGACAGCTTGCGTCGCCAACTCTATCGCTGCCGACATGAGCAAGCTCTGAGTGCCGATACCCTCCAAGCCCTCTCAGCGCTGGTGCAGTCGCCTGCGGGCGCTCTACCTGCAGGCAGTCACCTGCGTTGTCACCGGATGACCGTCAGCACGGGCAACGGCAAATCGTACGCCTTGGCTGGCACATTCGTTGTAAGGCCCAGAGACGATGCTGCCGAGGCGTTTTTGTGGTTTTCGACTGATCATCAGTGGGTCCGCTTCCAGGACCTTGAAGCATTAGCGGCCTTTTTCGCCACCGTGCCAGGGCGTGAGCAACTGCGCCCGGCGCTGGCGCTTGAGGATCAATCGGATCTGTTCAGTGCAGTCTCGCTACAGGTCGGGCTGGAAGAAATTCCAGGCCCTGTAGGGGTGGACCGCGTCGATTCGATCATCGCCTTGCAAACGCGCAACCTGATGTATGCGCTGCAGTTGTCCGCCGCGCCCGAGCAGATCACGGCGATGATTGATGACGCCCTGGATATCCGCCAGTTGCTCGATCCACGGCAGTTGCAGATCAATGCCGGTCGATGGCGCCGGGACGCGCCGTTCAGCTTTACCGAGGTATGGATCAAGCCTGAGCGCAGCACGGGTGGCGATCCCCGGCCTCCTGCCCGGGCGGGCCAGAGTCTACCGATCCGGCGAGGCGAATCGAATGCCGACGCCGCGGGCACACGGGCTGCTGTCCCACAGTCTCCTAGCCAGCCAATGAGCCCACCCGCTCCGGATACCGATCAGATCAACGACGATCCGGACGCATCCTGGGTGCAATATGCGCAAGCCTTCGATTCCCGGGCTGAACGCCTCAGGCAGGTGGATAACTTCCTGCACGATACTGCAGCACAGGCATTACAGCACTATGTGTGCGCATGGATCGAGGAGGGTGTGCGCGCTGAGGACATTCGTGTGCAATGGCTTGAGTCGGCACCTGTCGATCTTTCGGACGTTGAGGCTCACGCCGTGCCGATCAGTGAATCGCAGCAATTAATGTCAATAGGGCTGGTGGCGCTGCTTCTCGAATGTGTCAGCGGTCACCGCGCCGCGATCCTGAGCGTTGGCGCGCAACTTATCGTGGACCGGGCGCCGGCGCAGGTGCATATGGACCTCATCAATCACGCTCTGGGCAAGCTGGTGCCCGGCTTTATCGAGCGTTATCTGCAGCGCTTCAAAGCCTCGCGCATTGAGTTTCTGCGACAGGGCGATGAGCAGTTGCAGCCGTCCAGGGACGCATTAAGCCTTCGTGAAGATGCGATGCGCCTTGATCTGGTACTGGGAGCGCGTCAAGGCAGATTTGACGCCACGGCAAGTGAAATGGCCCAACAGATCCTGGAGCAACCTGAACGAGCATGGCGAACAGCGCTGGGGGGAGTAGTCACGGAAGCGTTTTCCATCTCCCTCAAGCATGGCGACCACTGCGCGGCTTTGCTCAGCAATATGATCGCATTGACACAGCCTCTTGAACCGGGCAGCCCGGTACTGCTCTGGTGCTGTGAGTTTGGCTGGCGTCAGTACGCTTCGGTGCAGCGCTTGAAAACCGTTTTGCACCGGAACCTCAACGGGGTTCATCGCGAACGCTGGCTGGCGCTGCTCGGGGCGCGTGATCGCTCGTGGGTGCGAGCTCATTTGTCAAAGATTTCCGATAACCAGGTCATCTTCGAGCTCGACAGGGTCGACGGACATTTTACCGAAGCCATGCAGCAGGCAGTGCTGAGCCGCAAGCAACAGGACCTCGAAGTCCTGTGTCAGCGCGCTGTACGTTCTCGTTTCGAAGCTGACCTGTTCACCCGGCTTGCAGCGGCGAGCGAACCCGATGCCCAATTGACCGACATGCTTGATGGCCTGTCGGTGAGAATCGACAACAGTATTTTCGAGGCGATGCTCCCCTCATGGATAAACTCGGCAACCCTGTCGGACCTGAAGCTGTACTACGGTATTTTCAACCGTTATTACCTTGCTACCGACGGTGGCAAGGATTTCATGTTCGGGATTCCTACGTTGCAGGATCTGGCGCTCGAACAGTTGCGCACCAGATTGAACCAGGATTTTCCCGGTCAGCCCTGGAACCCTGAAAGCATCACAGTCACCTCGCGGCGCTTTGTCAGTGCGTTCCCGGCGGCCGGTGACCTGCCCTCGGCGGTTCCGGCTGCCACGCAAGTGCGCAGTGAATCGCTGACCGACTTTGCGATCAACCGCTTCGTCGATACGCAGGACGCCGCGCTGAGTGTCGCCTCCAATGACCAGCCGCAGGCAGCCTGGCTGCTGACGCCTGACTATGTGCGCCAGTTGGTCAGGCGCCTGGATGTGGGAACGCAGTACATGGCACTGTTACGCAAGGCGTTCACCCCTGGTGATGCTCACTACGCGACTCGAAAACGCCTGTTCATCGACCAGTTGCCTCCTGCACTGCTGGGGGTGGCGCTGCCGGAGAAGGTATTGGGCAAACTCAGCGCCCAGGCCTATGACTTCATCGCACGGGTGCTGGACATGCCCGACGGCATCGCCCGTGAGCCGGTGGACGGGATTCGGGTGATTCTCAGCCCGCTGCAACTGGTGGCCGATGCGGGAATGAGTTCGGACACTGTCAATGGCGTTTACCTGATTTGTCCTGCGGCCCCGAATGCAGGGCCTGTGGTGCTGTACGCGATCTACCACGCGCCTTTTACGTTGCGTGAATACCCTGATCAGTCGGCGTTGCTCGACGATATCCGCACGGAAGAATCATTACAGGCACTGCTACTGGAGCGTGTTGAACCGGAGGTGCGCCGGCGCTACGCACATGGTGGGTTTGTAGAGCCGCATCTGCCATTCTCCACAGGACTGTATGACTTCCCGCTGCGCAAGCCGGGACCCCTCTCGCTGGAGATCACCGAAGTCAGGGGCAATGCCTTGCGGTTCCTGTACCACGACTCGATCAAGGTTCTGCTGGACATCGGTATGTCCAATTCAGTGAGCAATCAGCAAGCCGATCAGGCGGGCCGCACGTTTCTGGCGTCGCTGGTGTTCAGTCAGGCACTGAACCTGTTGCCGAGCAAACTGGCAGCACTGGTTACCCTTTGGCAGAGCCATACGTTGTTGCGCGCCTCTGCGGTGTCGGTGTCGGGGCATCGCTGGGGCGAGGCGCTTTCCGAATTTACCGCGGCAATGGGTGTCATGGTTACCGCCCGGGAACAGGCCATCGATGACAAGCCTGCCGAATCGCACGGCCGGCCCGGCCCGGAGATTGCGCAATTGGAACAGGAGGAGCCTTTACCGAACTTCTCCTGGCGCGGTACCAGCTTGACTGCTGAACAGCAGATGCGTCTTCAAGGGTTGCAAGCCCAAGGCGTGGCCCTCACCGATTTGCGTCACGACGAGTTATTCAACCTTTACATGGACAAGCATGACGACACCCCCTACGCGGTGGTCGCTGGCAGGGTGTACCAGGTCAAGCGTATCGCTGAGCAGGGGAAGTGGATCATTGTCGGCGCTGACGGCACGCCGGGCCCCCAGCTTGTGCTCGATGGTAATCAACGCTGGCAGCTCGATATCAGTATGCGTTTAAGGGGCGGGGGCCCTGTGATCAGCAGCCTGCGGACATCGTCAGCCACCTCCAGCGCCGAGGATGTGCTGATCATCGAAGCCAGCGGGATGCCCGAGATTCGTCTGCTGTATCGCGACCGCGCCAGACGGATCGCCCAAGCGCACCAACAGGCCAGGCTGTATCTGGAAAATTGTCTGGAAAATCTCAATGCATGCCAGCGAGGCACACCGCAGGATCCTCGGATCACAAATATCATTGGCGACTTCTTCGGCGCCGATCAACCCGGCCAGCAGTTGTTGACACAGGTCGAGAGCGCGACAAAGGCACTGCTTGATGCCGTCATGGACTCATCGTTATCGCCGTTCTCATCACCGCGGTTCGTGGTGGGTTCCAATCGTCAGGGCCGTGAACGTGTCACCGCTTTCATCGTCCCGGACGATCCGCAAAAGCGCTTGTTTCTAACGGAGCAGTTTTTCCGCACGCCGCTTTTTCGCCTCAAGCCTGAAGCAGCTGCCGCGGGCTTCGATTCCTCGGTGCATTTCCAGGCCACCACGTTGATCCATGAGTTGTCGCATATCGTCCTGGACACCAAGGACATGGCTTATCTGGAGTCCAATGCACCGTATCCTGATCTGCTTCGTCAGAACACCGCCAGCAATCTCTCGATCAGGGCTGAAATAGAGCGTCTGCATGACTATCGTTTTTCACACCGCACCCTGAAGAGAGACCTGTTCAAGCATTTTGAAGAGGGGCAATGGCGAGACATTACCCGTGATGACGCCCTCGGTTATTCGACGATATTGCGCATCACCGGCAGCAAAACGCTGGACGACGCCCGAACAGTGTTTCTCACCGATGTGAACAAGCGCAGCCAGATCATGCTCAGGAATGCCGACTCCCTGACCCTGCTGGTCGTGCGCCTCGGGCGACATAACTATGTGGTGCCAAGCCCATGAAGGCGCGCAAGTCGGCCTGGCCTGCGAGACACGCATCGTAGCGTTCATCAATCGACGGCCTGCCCATTTGCACATGCGCGCGAACGAAAATGGTCCGCGCTTCAGGCCAGTCATCTCCTGGCCGACCGGTACGCCGGTCGGTCGTTGCCGCCTTTGTGCTGCCCTTTGGTGGCGCCATGCGGCAATCAGTGAATCCGAAATATCAGTCATCGTGCACAGCACTATGTAGCGCATGGTCCCGATTTTTCTCCTTACGCTCCTGCCAATGTTGCCCGAAACCGGTTCACCGCCGGACAGGGTCGTTCATGCAATAAGGAGTTTTCATGTCCATCACGACAGTCAATTATTTGCGCAGCGCATCACTCAGGCAGCGCTTCATCGATGAACTCGCCGACGCCTTGCAAGGCGGTCGGCTTCGGGCCGAAGAGCAATTGTGGCTACAGGACGTGGCGCGTCCGTTGGTTGCCGGTGGGCCGGATCCTGTCAGGGTCGACCGGCTGATCTTCAACGACGGCTCGTTCAGGCCTTTTGAGCTCACGGCCGCGCTGCTGTTCAGTCATGCCCGGCCCAATGATTCAAAGGTCTACCTGTATACGTTGGCCAAGGGTGTCGAGGTGTTCGACGGTCGCAGGGCGCTGCTGGAAACGCTGTGCACCCGGTTCGCCCGGGGCAACGTCGAGCGCGTGTTCGAGTGCGAGAAAATCGAAGGTGATCCGTTCCGCGCACAGATGCTGGCCATTGTCGACCAGCAGGTTCAATACATCGAACAACTGACATCGCAGTTGAAGCGATTGCCTTCATTGCTGGACGCCTCCACCGCTTCATTGAATCGGCAACTGCGTCGAACGCTGCCGCACCTTTCAATCGACCCCGAGACACATCTGCTGCAGCTCGTTGCCGAGTCAAATACTGACACGGACACCGTTCCATTTACCCAGACACTGGCCCAGGCGACATTCGATGACAGCTGCAAGGTCAGGCTTGCGCAGGGTGTCCGGCGACAGTTTCTCGACATGCGGGGCATGGTGGTCAGCGCTGTCGACGCAGCGTTGTGTGCCCGAGCGTTGACTGATGCGAAGGCGGGAGTAGGGGAACAATACCTTGCCCTGCTCAGGGCATTCTGGAGTCGCAACTGGAGTGATCAACGAACCTGTCGTGATCTGGCCATCGAGAGCCTCAACAACAGCTTTCGTCACGAGCTCTACAGTCTGTTGCACGACGACACCCTGACCACGACGCTGCTTAAGACGCTGCTGCCGCTGGTGCAATCGGAAACGGGCATTCTGTCAGCCAGCGATGTTCTTTGCAGTCGCTTGACCCTCAGCGCAGGGGGCGTGTCATGTCCACTGGTCGGCACTTTCCTCATACAGTCCCGGTTGGACACTGACCGACAGGTAGTGTGGTTTTCGCCCGACCACCGGCTGATCAGATTCGCCGATCTTGCGGCGTTGTCCGCGTATTTTTCCTCGGTACAGGGACGTTCGCTGCTTCGCCCGACGCTGGCCTTGCCGGACCAATCGATCTTGTCTGCGCAGGGCCAGCTGCAGGTCGAACTCGACGAGATCGAGACCCCGGTGTTTGCCGATCGTGTCGATTCGATCATTGCCTTGCAGGCGCGCAACCTTGCATACGCCATGGCATTGCCAAGCGCCCCGGAACAGGTCACGGCGATGCTCGATGATGCGTTGGACGTTCGCCAACTGCTTGACCCTCGGCAACTGCAATTCAGTGCGGGCCGCTGGTGCCGGGACCTGCCGCTCAACTTCGCCGAGGTCTGGATCGAGCAGTCCGACGATTTGATCATTGCCCAGTCGCCCGGCCTGACAGGCAACAGCGCCGCGATCAGTCGGACCGCACTGGACGTAGAGCCCCACAACGGCCTTGCGGCATCGTGGGTGGAGCAATCCCAGGACCTGGACTTACGCGCTCAGCATCTGCGGCAAATGGATACCGTTTTGATCGACTTCGCCGAGCAAGCGTTGCAGCGCTACATATGTGTGCTGGTCAAGGGACCGGCATGCGCCGATGACATTCGTGTGCAATGGCTGGAGTCAGCGCCTGGCGATCCCTCCGATGTCGAGTCCCACGCGACCCCCGTGAGTGAATCGCTACAAAGGGCCTCGATGAAACTGGTGTCGTTTCTGCTGGAATGTGTCAGCGGTCATCGCTCCCGGTTTCTTCCCTCAGGCGCCCACGCTGTGCTGGGGATTTCTCAAGTGCCTGCATGCCTGGAGACAGATCTGATCAATCACATGCTGGAGACCGTGGCCACGACGTTCATCGACCGCTATCTGCAGCGCTTCGAGCAATCGCGTTTCGAACTCTGGCGACAGGGTAATCAACAATGGCGACCCGCCACAGAAACCCTGCGCCTGCGTGAGGACGCCATGCGTCTGGATCTGGCATTGGGGGTGCGCGAGAAGCGCATCAGCGAGGCCGGCATCAACGTGCTCCGGCAGGTGCTGGACCGGCCTGTGCGCTCCCTGCGCAGCGCACTGGGGAGGGACGTGACGGAGGCTTTTTCAATTTGGTTGATGTGTGACGACTACCCGCCGATTCTGTTGTGCGACACGATGGTTTTTAATCAGCCATTGCTGCCGGGCAGCCCGGTCATGCTTTGGAGCCCCATGCAGGGCTGGCAGCAGACTGCCTCGATCGAGGCGCTCAAGCACCTCTTGCAGCGCAAACTGAATGGCCGATATCACGAGCGTTGGCTGGCGCTTCTGGGAGAACGTGATCGCACGGTGGTGTGTGATTACTTGTCGAGTGCGTCGTCCAACCAGCTGCAGATCGAGCTGCGCAGGGTTGACGGGCACATCGTGCAGACACTGCAACAAGGCATGCATGCACGTGAACGACAAGACCTGAGGCAGCTTTGCCTGCGTGCTGTACGGTGCCGGTTCGAGGCAGGCCTGTTCAGCCACTCTGCGAGGATGACCGAAGCGGACGAACATCTGACCCGCATGCTCGATGGGCTGTCGGTCAGAATCGCTCATAGCATTTTCAATGCAATGCTGCCTTCATGGATGATCACGATATCCAACAGCGATCTGAGTCTTTACTACAACATCTTGAGACGTAATTACCTGGCCAGCGAAGGTGGCAAGGATTTCCTGTTCGATATTCCCGCGCTGCGCGATTATACGTTCGACCAACTGGCCAGTGAATTGCTCAAGGACTTCCCCGATGAGCTGCTGAACCCCGATCAGATCACGGTGATTTCGCGTCGCTATGTCAGCGCTGTTCCGGCAGCGGGGGAATTGCCTTTCATTGTGCCCGCTGCCACGGTCGAGCATCAGGAAACGCTGACCGAGTATTCGATCAACCGTTTCGTCGAGGAGCCTGACGCCGCCCTGACCATAAGCTCGGTCGAACAACCCCATGCCGAGCGGTTACTGACGCCCAACTATGTACGACGGTTGACCAGACGCCTGGACATAGGTGCCGGTTATCGGGCGCTGTTGCGTAAGGCCTTTACGCCTGACGACCCCCAATTCGCCGAGCGCCAGCGTATTTTTATCGAACTGCTACCGTCGCTGCTTCAGGGAACGGCTTTTCCTGAAAAACTTCAGGGCAGGCTGAGCGCCCAAGCGTATGCGTTCCTTTCGCGAGTGCTCGAGATGCCCGACGGTATTGCCCGTGAGCCTGTAGCGGGCGTGCGGGTGATCATCAGCCCGCTGCAACTGGTTGCCGATCCGGGGATGGCGCCGGACACCGTGGCCGGGCTCTACGTGATAGGGCCGGCGTGGCCCGACGCCGGCCCTGTACTGCTCTATGCCATCTACGCCGATTTCATTTTCCGCGAATACCCGAGTCAAGCGGCACTGATGGCCGATATCCGCCAGGACCGCGCATTGCAGAAACTGGTGCTGGAGCGCCTCGACCCAGCGGTGCATAGACGCTACGCAAATGGCGGCTTTATCGAGCCGCATCTGGCATCTTCCGTCGGACTGTTTGACTTCGATGTTCCACTGCGCAGACCAGGCCCGGTCGCGCTGGGGATCACCGAGATCAAAGGCAATGCGCTGCAGGAGCTGTTCGATGGCACCGTCGAATTATTGCTCAACGCGAGCATCTCCAACACCGTGACCAATGCGCAGGTGGATCATGCGGGCAGAGCCTTCCTCGCGGCGCTGGGATTGGGACAGGCCCTGACGCTGCTGCCGAGCAAACTGGGGGCGCTGGTGACGCTCTGGCAGAGTCACTCGCTGTTTCACGCCTCGGCGGTCTCGGCTTCGGGACACCGTTGGGGCAAGGCACTCTCGGAGTTCACCGCGGCCGTGGGCGCAGTGGTTGCCGCTCGCGAGCAGGCAGTCGAAGAGCCGCCGTCCATTGACCAGATCGGCACGGACTCGTCACCGGCTGAGCCCGATGAAGATGAGCCTTCCTCGCCTTATTCCTGGACCGTGGCCCGTTTGGACCCTGAACAGCAGATACGTCTGCAGCGCCTGGAAGCGCAGGGCGTAGCGCTCAACGAAATGCGCCACGACAATCTGCTTAATCTCTTTATGAACAAAAAAGACGCCACGCCTTATGCGGTGGTGAACGGCAAGGTATACCGCGTCAGAGGTTTGCCTGAGGAGGGGACGTGGAGCATTGTCGGTGCCGACGGTTCTCTCGGACCGCAGATCAAACTTGATAACAACCAGCGGTGGCAACTGGTACTGGAGCAAGGCCTCAAGGGTGGCGGAGGTGTCGTCACCAAGCTCCGCGCCTCCGATGCGCAACGCAGTGCCGAGGAGGGGCTGATCATCGAGGCCAAGGGTATGCCTGAGATTCGTGCGATGTATCGCGACCGCGCCAGACGAATCGGTCGGGCGCACTTCCAGGCCAGGTCCTACCTGCAGAACTGCCTGGATAATCTCCACCTGCGCCGGGGCAACTCATTGGACCCTCGTGTTAACCGTCTGGTGGGTGACTTCTTCGGCGTCGCCAGTCCTGACGAGAGCCTGCTCAACGCAATGAAAAGCTCGGTCAAAGCGTTGCTGGAAGCCTTTACCGATGATTCATTGTCGCCATTCTCGTCACCGCGTTTCATCGTGGGCACCAATCGCCCGGGGCGTGAATCCGTGATCGCCTTCGTCATGAAAAAAGACCCGAAACGGCGTGTGTTTTTGACGGACCGTTTCTTCAACGTGCCCGCCTTTGCGGTCAGGCCCGAGGCCGTCAGGGAAGGATTCGAGGTGGCCATGCACTACCAGGCCGCCAACCTGCTCCATGAACTCTCGCATCTGGCGCTCGATACTCATGACATCGCCTATGTCGAAGCCATGGCGCCGTACCCCGATCTGTTGCGTGAAGACAACCCGACGAACGTGAGAATGCGCACGTATATCGAGGACATTCAGCAAAATCGGTTATCCCATCACAGCCCTGCAGACATACTCTTCACCCGCCTTGAAACCGGCAAGTTGCGGGATATCACGGCAGATGATGATCGTGGCCTGACGACGGTTCTGCGGATCGCCAAGACCGCTCGCCTGGAACGGGCACGGGAGTTGTTCCTGACGGATGCCCGCGTACGCAGCAAGATCATGCTCAAGAACGCCGACACATTGACCTTGCTGATTTTGCGTTTGGGACGCCGTAATTACGCGGTGTCGGGTCCATGAGGGCCCGTGCGCCCGGGACTATAGGTCGTAGTGGCGCAACTCACGGGCGATCAGCAGGCGCTGGATTTCGCTGGAGCCTTCGTAGATCTGGGTAATGCGGGCATCCCGGTAATATTTCTCCACCGGGTAGTCTTCCAGGTAGCCGTAGCCGCCGTGGATCTGTACCGCTTTGGAGCAGACCCATTCGGCCATTTCGGAGGCAAACAGCTTGGCTTGGGAGGCTTCGGACAAACACAGCTTGCCCGCCGTACGCAAGCGTGCGGCGTGCAAAATCATCAGGCGTGAGGCGTTGATGCGGGTGTGCATGTCGGCCAGCAGGTTAGAGACGCTCTGGTGCTCGATGATCGGCCTGTCGAACTGCACACGCTCCCGGGCATAGACCAGTGCCGCTTCGAACGCCGCGCGAGCAATGCCCAAGGCCTGCGCGGCAATCCCAATGCGACCGCCTTCGAGGTTGGACAGGGCAATGGCCAGGCCCTTGCCACGCTCGCCCAGCAGATTGGCCTCGGGGATACGGCACTCGCTCAAGGTCACCGCACAGGTGTCCGAGGCGCGAATGCCCATCTTGTGTTCCATGCGATCAACGCGATAGCCCGGATTGTCGGTGGGCACCAGAAAGGCCGAGAGGCCTTTCTTGCCCAGCTGCGGGTCGGTCACCGCGAAGACGATCGCCAACTGCGCACGCTTGCCATTGCTGACAAACTGCTTGGCGCCGTTAAGCACCCATTCGCCGTCCTTGAGCTCGGCACGGGTGCGCAGGTTGTGCGCTTCGGAACCGGCCTGGGGTTCGGTCAGGCAGAAGCAACCGATGGCCTTGCCGCTGGCGAGTTTTTCCAGCCACTGGTGTTTTTGAGCGTCGCTGCCGTAGTTCAGGACCGGGCCGCAGCCTACCGAACTGTGCACACTCATCAAGGTGCCGGTGGCCGCGTCGCCTGCGGAGATTTCTTCGACCGCCAGCGCGTAGGCCACGTAATCGATGTAGGTGCCGCCCCATTGCTCCGGGACGATCATGCCCAACAGACCCAGCTCGCCGAGCTTGTCTACCAACCCGTCGTCGATCCAGCCGGCCTGTTCCCAGGCACGGGCATGGGGCGCGATTTCGTTGCGCGTGAATTCACGCGCCATGTTGCGAATCATGATCTGTTCTTCGGTCAGCTCAAGGTCTTGCATAGTCAGGCCCCATGACCGCTGAAAAAACTCGCCACATGCTCGGCATCCAGAGACTCAACGTTAGGCGGGTTCCATTGCGGTTTCTTGTCCTTGTCGACGATCAAGGCGCGCACGCCTTCGATCACGTCACCGCGCTCGAACCACTGGCGGTCCAGATGCAACTCCAGGTCGAAGCAGGTTTCCAGCGGCAGATGCCGCCCTTTGCGTAGCATCTCAAGGGTCACGGCCATAGCCAGCGGGGAACGGGTTTTCATTAGATTGGCGGTGTCCACGGCCCAGCTGTGGGTGTCGAATACCGTGACTTCCTGCAATTGCTCGATGATGCTCGGGATATCCGGGAGGGCAAAGAAATGGTCGATGGCTGGCCGCAATCGCTGCAGCGGCGCACCGGACAATTGTTGCACGGCGATTTTAGCCAGGATGCCCTGCAGGGCCTTGAGCGGGGTGAGCGTCCACTTGAGGGCGTCCAGCTGCCGATCAAGATCTTCCAGGCGTGTACTTTGCAGGTACCAGTCAGCGAGTCCGCAATACAGCGCATCGGCAGCCTGGATCTGCAGACCGGTCACGCCCAGGTAGATGCCCAGTTCGCCCGGCACTCGTGGCAGGAAATAACTGCCACCGACGTCCGGGAAATAGCCGATAGCCACTTCCGGCATCGCCAGGCGGCTGCGCTCGGTCACCACTCTCAGGTCCACGCCTTGGGCCAGACCCATGCCACCGCCAAGCACGAAGCCGTCCATCAGCGCCACCACGGGTTTGCGATAGTGATGCAGGGTAAGGTCCAGAGCATACTCTTCGACGAAGAAGTCCTGATGGTGCGTCTGTTGATGCTTGAAACTGTCGTACAGCGAGCGTATGTCGCCGCCGGCGCAGAAGGCTTTGTCCCCCGCACCTCTCAGCACCACAGCGTAAACGTTCTCGTCCGTTGCCCAGGCATCGAGCTGCTGCTGCAACTGCCGGACCATTCTCAGATCGATGGCATTCAGGCCTTGAGGGCGGTTGAGGGTGATGTGACCAATATGATTGCGTACTTCGCAGAGAACGGTGTCGCAGGCCGACTCCTGATCTGCAGTCTCGGCCGATACTACCTGTGCCGTCATGGCTGACTCCCTGTTATTGTTTTTGTCTGCTCGTTCAGGCAACCAAAAGAGGCCGCGCTCCGTGAGGTTCAGCTGGGATGCTAACAGCGCAATTTTGCAAATGACAATGAAGAATCGTGCAGGGCGAGTGTGCAAGTTTGCATGGGAACGATTGCACCGGTGCGGAGCCGGCAAAAGCCGCTCACTCTCGCGTGTCTGCGTCTGAAACCGATGCCGCCCACGCGGTGGCTACCCTTGCGCATCAAGACAGACGGGGCAGGCGCAGCACGTCGTTGGTCAGTACCGCAGAGAAACTTTCCAGCGTCGCCAGGGTGCGCTGGGCCTTGGCCAGCAACAGTGCACCCTGCAGGGAGGAGAGTATGAACAGCGCCACTTGTCGGCTGTCCAGGTTCTGCGACAAATCGCCATGACTGATCGCATCGTCCAGGCAACTGGCAATCGTGCTGGTCAGCCATTCGTAGATCTGTACCAGTCGCAAGCGGATGGGTTCGCTATGCTCGGTGCTTTCGGCAGTGAAGTTTCCGAACAGACAGCCTTTGTGAACGTCCTGCTCCCGTGTGCATCGGTGAGTATCGATGTAGGCCACTACCCGCGCAACCGGAGACAATCCGGGGTTGAGCAGCGTCTGATCGACCACTTGTCGCGCGGCATCGAAGTACAGATCGATGATCTCCAGACCGAAGGCTTCTTTGGACATGAAATGATTGGTGAATGAGCCCTGAGGCACTCCGGCCGCCTGCACGATATCCCGCACGCTGGCGCCCGCAAACCCTCGCTCATGAACGACCTTGAGTCCTTCGGTCAGTATTTTTTCACGATGCGATGGTTTGGCCATGAGGGGTTGATTCGTCCTTTATCGAGGTTGCTCCCAGCGCGTGGACGTTAGCAGGTTGCACTGAGTTGCGTCGATACGCTCGCTAAGGCTCGAACGAATCAGGCAGGACTTGTTTGAACGCAGCGTGTCTGGGACGGGGTTTGCTGTGCGCGAACCCATCAACTGTTTCAGGGGGCAAACCGCACGGCCTGATAATCGCCCGGTTGGCAGAAAACCGACGGTATTCACGCAGGTCGACAGAGCTGCCTTGCCGGCGAGAGGGGTGGTTCGGCTTATTTCATGGCGCCGAACCCACCGCTTTGCTCAGGGTTACGCCTGCAACCTGAACAACGCCACCTCCGGTGCCTCACTGACCCAGCACTGGCTCACCGACCAGCCAGCACGGGCGGCCAACTCGGTGAATGACTGCACGGTGAATTTGTGCGAGTTCTCCGTGTGCAGCCGTTCTCCAGCGGCGAAATGGAAGCGGTTGCCCGCGACATCCACTACCTGCTCGACCTGACTGACCAGATGCATTTCCATGCGCGCCTGCTCGGCGTTCCATAGCGCCAGGTGACTGAACGCATCAACGTTAAAGTTGGCGCCGAGCTCTCGATTTATACGGGTCAGCAGGTTTTTGTTGAATCGCGCGGTCACGCCCTCAGCGTCATCGTAGGCAGCGACCAGCGTATGCGCTTGCTTGACCATGTCCACGCCAACGATGAACTGAGCGTTCTTGCCCAGCACCTGGTGGGCGGATCGCAGGAACTGCGCCGCTTCATCCTGGGTGAAGTTGCCAATGGTCGAACCCGGGAAGAATCCGACGCGAGTATGACCTTTGGCCTGCTCGGGCAACGTCAGGACGCGGGTGAAGTCGTCAACCTGAGGCGCAACGACCAGGTTCGGATACTGCTGGCGCAGGGATTTCGCTGCTTTGTTCAACGCCGTGGCGCTGATATCAATGGGCACGTAGACGTCGATGTGCGGCGCGGCATCCAGCACCAAGCGGGTTTTCTCGCTGGCCCCACTGCCAAATTCCACCAACGCTGCGCCTTGGGGAATGGACGCTGCGATCTGCGCGGCGATGTTCCTGAGCAGCCCGGTTTCGGCTTTGGTCGGGTAATACTCGGGGGTCTGGCAAATGGCCTCGAACAGGTCCGATCCGGCAGCGTCGTAGAAATACTTGGGTGATAAGGTCTTGGTCGGCCCGGACAGCCCGGCGATCACATCGCGCGCAAACTCGCTGTCTTGCGGGTTGACCATGCCAGGTTGACGGCTGTCGCGGGCCAGACGCAAACCGGCGACCATCCAGCGTTTGTCGGTCGGGAAGAAATTGCGATAGGTCACTCGACTGTGATCGGGCGACGTGACACTGGCGCCGCCGCGCAGCACCATCTGGTTGACCATGAACTTGCCGTTATACTCGCCGACGGCACCGACCGACGGTTTGAAACCGGGGTATGCGCTGTAGCCACTCTGGGTCCATTGCCAGGCGACATCGTCCACCTGCTCCAGCAGCCCCGCGCGAGCGGCTGCCTCCCATTCCGCCTCGGTAGGCAGGCGCGCATCGGTCCATAGGGCGAAGGCGGCGGCTTCGAAGTAGCTGATGTGCGTGACAGGTGCAGCAGGGTCGATGTCCTCAAGACCGCGCAGGCTCATGCGCTTCCAGCCGTTCTCGTCGTGCTGCCAGTACAGCGGCGCGTTCCAGCCCTGTTCCTGAATCAGGCTCCAGCCTTCGGACAACCACAACGCGGCGGTGTGGTATCCGCCATCGGCGATGAAGCTCAGCCATTCGCCGTTGGTCACCAGCCGGTCGCTGATTTCAAAAGACTGCAGATAAGTGGTGTGACGCGGCCCTTCGTTGTCGAACGCGAAACCAGTGCCGCCGTGACCCATCTGAGCCAGACCTGCGCCCAGCGGCTTGAATTGCCCGCGCCGCCCACAGGTATCTTTCGGCCAGCCCGGGTCGTAGGCAGGCTTGAGCGAAGACAGACTGAACAGGTGCAGGATGTCCATGAGCAGGAGTTCCTGATGCTGCTCCTCATGGGCCAGACCCAGTTCGACCAAACCTGACATCTCGTCAGTCAGGCCGGCCAGCAGCAGCGTTGCCATGTGCTCATCGACGTATTTGCGGTACGCCCTGACCTGATCGACGCCCGGCCGGGTCATCAGACCGCGTTGCGGACGTGGATGGCGAGGGCCGACGGCTTCGTAATAGGAATTGAAAAGGTAACCGAAGGTCGGGTCGAAGGGCTTGTAGTCAGGGACGTTTGGCGCGAGCAGGAAGGTTTCGAAGAACCAGGTGGTGTGCGCCATGTGCCACTTGGCCGGACTGGCATCGGGCATCGACTGCACCACCATGTCCTCGGGGCTGAGGGGCGCGGCCAGCCGTTCGGTGCGGCTGCGCACGCTGTGATAGCGGTTGCCCAGTATGTGGGTCACAGGTGTATCGCGTCGTTGGCGTGAGTGGCGCGTCATCGGGTCTTCTCCGGATCTTGCCGACGCCCGGTAGGCTGATGCGATGCAGCCAGGCGGTACGGCTGTTCTCATGCCCGGGTCGGCGCAAAAAGCGGCGGCCCGGACTTCGTGTGACGAAAGCGTTGGAACGATGCAGCGGTGCACTGGTAACTGCCCGTGCGATGAGCACCCAGAGTCGTTCTCTGAGGATAGGGCCTGACCTGGGACGGGACTCCCTGCACCGATGGGCGGGTGATTTCATACGTTCAAACGGTGTTTGCAGCCGTTCCGCCCTGGCTGTGAGGCTGCGATAGCGGGCGTGCCCTCGTCAGGGTAATGACTTCGATGTTCGGTTCTCGCCTAATGTTCAATGGAAATAGGCGAACGGAGCACATTCGCAAAGACGAGAACGTCGGCGTACTGGAACCCGATGAACGGCTTACCCGCCCCGCGCCCTCTGCGTGCCAGCGGTTGACGGTAAAGTCAGTGGTTTTCAGCGGTTTTCTGAACCTGAAGCATCGCCGGCAGTCAGCACATAATCGCAACGATGTTCAGTCTTCGTTGCATCTGAACATTTTCGGCAAGCTTGCACAGGCACACCCTGTCGAGGATTCGATCTGAAGGTCGGGGGAAAGCACATGAACGATCTATCCACTTTGCTTGGGGCGCTCGATCAGGCGCAGCGCGGGCAGCAGGAAGTGGTGATCGCCACCGTGGTCAAGGTCGAAGGCTCGGCCTACCGGCGTCCGGGCGCGCGCATGGTCATTGCGCCACTCGGTGAAGCCACCGGCACCGTCAGTGGCGGTTGCCTGGAAAACGATGTGAGCAAGAAGGCCTGGTGGCTGACCGCCAATGGCAAGCCGACGATTCGCACCTACAGCACCGGTGAGGACGACGATGATCTGGAAGAGGCTGAGCTGAGTTTCGGCCTGGGCTGCAACGGCACGGTGCATATTCTGTTCGAACGGGTGGATCCGCAGGCCGACAGTCTGGTGCTGAACCTGTTGCGTCAGGTCAAAGCCAGCGGGGAGGGCGCTGCGATGGCGACGGTGATTGGCTCGCCCGATGAACGGCAGGTCGCCGTAGGTGAGCGGGTCGCGCTGGGCCCGTCAATGCCGGGCGGCAGCAGCGAGTCGCGGGTGCAGATGCGCGAGCGTTGGCTGGCACGGATGATCACCGATGATCTGCACGCGGTACTCGAGGGCCGTCGTTCGGCAACTCGCAGTTATGAAGGCACGGGCGGCGATATCGAGGTGCTGCTGGAATACATTCCGGCACCGCGCCGACTGGTGATTTTCGGCGCTGGCCACGACGCTTCGCCGCTGGTCAGCATGGCGCGCCTGCAAAGCTGGCACGTCACGCTGATCGACGCTCGCCCGCATTTCGCACGCGCCGCACGCTTTCCGGACGCGGACCGGGTACTGGCGGTACCGCTGCAGCCGCTGCCTGAGCTGGCAGCGATGGTTGCCGATGCTGCGGTAGTGGTGATGACCCATAGCCTGACTCAGGATCGACACTGGCTGGGGCAGGTGCTGCAATGTGCCCCAGCCTATATCGGCCAGTTGGGCCCGCGCAGCCGCACCGAGCGTCTGCTCGACGAATTGCCATCGCAAGAGCGCGAAGCTCCGGCGCTCAGCCGTCTGCACTATCCGGTGGGACTCGATCTGGGGGGGGATACGCCGGATAGCGTAGCGTTGTCGATACTTGCGGAGATCAATGCTGTGATCAATGGCCGTAATGGCAGCATGCTCAAGTTTCGTGAAGCGAGCATTCACGCCGTGGATGTCAAGTTCGAACAAGCGGCAGGGCTCCGGATGATCGGATAAGACACCTTCCGTTTCGGGCCCGGTATACTCGGCCCCGTCAGCGCCGTCACGCAGCAAGACGTCCTGATGAGTCATATCCTTCTACTCAGGGTCTCAGGTCAGCATCCATCAGGTCTGCCCGATGAACGACAAGTACCAACCTCATGACTGGGCTCCCCACGAGCGGCCATCGCTGCCGGGGTCGCCGTCCACACCTTTGCACTCGACGCCCAAGCGTCTGGCGTATGCCATCGTCGGCATTATCGTGGCGTTGACCGGCGGCCTGGGCAATGCCTTGGTGGTTGCCAATCTGCAATACCTGCAGGGGTCGCTGGGTGCGACCCAGGCTGAAATCGCCTGGTTGCCCGCTGCCTATGTGATGACCAACGTCTCGATGAACCTGCTGCTGGTGAAATTCCGCCAGCAGTTCGGCCTGCGCGCCTTTACCGAAGTCTTTCTGGTGCTGTACGCGCTGGTGACCTTCGCCCATCTGTTCGTCAATGACATCGAGTCGGCGGTCGCCGTGCGTGCAGCGCATGGCATGGTCGGCGCGGCGCTCGGTTCGCTCGGTCTGTATTACATGATTCAGGCGTTTCCGCAGAAATGGCGGATGAAGGCCCTGGTGCTGGGCCTGGGCACCGCGCAACTGGCCACGCCGCTGGCCCGCCTGGTCTCCGAAGACCTTTTGCAGATTGCCGAATGGCGTGGCCTTTACCTGTTCGAACTGGGCATGTGCCTGCTGGCGCTGGGTTGTGTCCTGATTCTGAAGTTGCCGCCAGGGGATCGCTTCAAGGCCTTCGAGAAGCTCGACTTTCTCACCTTTGCACTGCTCGCTTCCGGTTTTGCAGCCTTGTGCGCAGTGTTGTCGTTAGGCCGGATCGAGTGGTGGCTGGAAGCACCCTGGATCGGCATTGCACTGGCGTCTTCCATTGCGCTGATCCTGGCCGGGCTGTGCATCGAACACAATCGCACCAGTCCGTTGTTGATTACACGCTGGTTGGGCAGCGGGCGAATGATCCGCTTCGCTCTGGGCGTACTCCTGACGCGTGTGGTGTTGTCGGAGCAGTCCACTGGCGCAGTGGGTTTTCTGCAGGGCATGAACCAGGGCACCCAGCAACTGCACACGCTGTATTTCGTCATGCTGCTGGGCAGCGTGGCCGGGCTCGCCATCAGCGCCATGACCATCAACCCGCAGCATCTGCTCAAACCCTTGATCATATCCCTGGCCCTGATGGCGGTAGGGTCGATCATGGACAGCTTTTCCACCAGCCTGACCCGCGAGCCGCAGATGTACCTCAGCCAGTTCCTGCTGGCCTTCGGCGGCACGTTTTTTCTGGGTCCGACGCTGGTACTGGGCGTCAGCGGGGTCATTGGCAACCCACGTAACCTGGTCAGTTTTTCGGTGATGTTCGGTATCTGCCAGAACATCGGCAGCCTGTTGGGCTCGGCCCTGCTGGGCACCTTTCAGGTCTGGCGCGAGAAATTTCACTCGGCGCATCTGGTCGAGCACGTCACGTTGTTCGATCCCCAGGTGCAAGCGCGTCTGCAAAGCACAAGCGCAGCGTACATTTCCGCGATTGCCGACCCCACGGCGCGCACCAGTCAGGGCATTCGCGCATTGGCCACGGCGGCGACCCGCGAAGCGAACACGCTGGCGTACAACGACGTTTTCATGGTGATCGCGCTGATCGCGATTCTGACTGCGGTCTGGATCGCCGGGCGTGCAACCTGGCAGTGGATTACCACCGAGCCGGTCGCACCCTTCACTCCGAACCAGCCGATTGCAAACTCCGCTCAACCTTCTGGCGCTCAACCTACATGACAGAACCCGAAAAACCTTCAGGCAATACGTCTGCACCTCCAGCTCCTGGCCCCGCCCCGGCACCGGCGGTGATGCCGGCCACGACTCAGCCGCGATCCGCGCGGATCCGGCTGGTCTCGGCGATTCTGTTTGGCGGCGTGGCGCTCGCCGGTGTGCTCATCGTGCTCTACGCCTGGCAGCTGCCACCGTTCAGCAGTCCCATTGAGAGCACCGAAAACGCACAGATCCGCGGTCAGACCACGATCATCGGGCCACAATTGAGTGGCTATATTTACGAAGTGCCGGTGCAGGATTTTCAGTGGGTCAAGCAGGGTGACCTGCTGGTGCGCATCGATGACCGGATCTACCAGCAGCATCTGGATCAGGGCCTTGCGCAGTTAGGCATCCAGAAGGCTTCCCTGGACAACAATCTGCAGCAACGCCGCAGCGCTGAAGCGACCATTGTTCAGCGGCAGGCGGCCGTGGCCAATGCCCAGGCACAAAGCGAAAAAGCCACGGCTGATTTACGACGCAATCAAGCGCTGGTGACCGATGGCTCGGTATCCAAAAGCGAGTTGGATGTGGTCCGCGCTGCCGATGCCCAGGCCCGTGCTGCGTTGGCAGAGGCCAAGGCCTCACTGGAAATTTCGCGTCAGGATCTGCAAACGGTAATCGTCAATCGCGGTTCGCTGGAAGCCTCAGTAAAAAACGCGGAAGCGACCATCGAACTGGCGCGCATCGACTTGAGCAACACCCGCATCACGGCGCCACGTGACGGGCAACTCGGGCAGATTGGCACGCGACTGGGCGCTTACGTGAACGCCGGTGCGCAGTTGATGCCGCTGGTGCCGCGCCCGCGCTGGATCATTGCCAACATGAAGGAGACCCAGATGGCCAACGTGCGTCTGGGGCAACCGGTCAGTTTCACAGTCGATGCTCTTGAGAACCGCAAGATGCGTGGTCGAGTGCAGCGTATCTCACCTGCGGCCGGTTCCGAGTTCAGCCTGTTGCCGGCAGACAACGCTACCGGCAACTTCGTCAAAATCGCCCAACGGATACCGGTACGTATCACCGTGGACGATGATCAGGAATACGTGGAACGCTTGCGGCCCGGCATGTCGGTGGTCATCAGCATCGATACCAGCCAGGACGGCCCCGTTCCGCCGGATCCGGTGGACGGGACCATCGATACGCCGCATTGATTACTCAGACCATGCGTCGCACGGTATTGTCCTTGCGCACAAAATGGTGCCAGATCGCAGCCACCACATGCAGTCCGATAACGTAGTAGAAGATCGTGCCCAGCAGGACGTGGAAGTGCTCCAGGGCTTGCGCGGTCTCCTTGGAGAGGGCAAAGGGCCCGGGAATGGACAGTGATGTCAACGGAATGGGCAAGGCGCCGCGTTCCAGCAATACCGTGAACAGCCCCAGCAGGGGCTGCACGAAAAGAAACGCATACAGCGCGTAGTGCGACAGCGTGGCGGCCACGCGCAAGGCCCCTTCGAGCGGGGGCCTGATCCCGGGCGGTGTATGCCGATGGCGTTCAGCGATTCGAAAGAACGCCATGACCAACACGACGATTCCCACCCAGAAATGCGTCTGTACTACCAATGTCCGCACGTCCGTGCCTTTGGCGAATTGGCTGCGGCTGAGAATCAGCGCATACGCCAGAACGATCAGGACGGCCATCGCCCAGTGAAACCAGCGGGCCTTGTAGCTGTAACGTTGCGTATTTGAAGGGACAATCACGGGTCAGACTCCTTGGATTTTATGGTGTTCACCCTTTTTCGTGGGCTTTGCATTTATAGCAATTGCTGCAGATTAAAAAAATCCCAAGGGCATGCCTGTAATCTGCCGTCTGTGCAAATGAATACTTTTTTAACTTCGATGCTCGCGGTAGTGTAGCGCGTACGCAGTTAACTGATGTCTGTTAACAGCGTATTTAATATATTAGGCATAAATCAAAAAAGTGTCTGATCCATATATCCGATAACGACTAGCTAGAGTGTTATTGGCGGCTTATAAGAGTATTACAGCCGTCCTTCGGCGATCCTTGTAGATCCTGAGTGTTTCTACCATTCGAGGTTATTCAAACGATTGATGTTAGCGATAATGGATAAATAAATATTTTTGCTATTAAATTTATCATTCTTATAATTATTCGTGATTAGAAACCCATCAAAACGAGTTTGACAGGGAATCCGGTTGGATCCATCTTTACCCCGGACGGTTCGGAACTCTGACTATCAGTCTCACTAGGCTGGCATTTTGACCAGAAGCTTTGGGGCCCTCGATTTTACCCACGTAACATTGCAAGGGCTCTTCGTTTATGAACGTCCCCGACTTCGTGCGCCTTTTAAAACAGAAAAATATGGATTCTGAAGTGTGGTGGGATTCGTCACCGACGCTTTATGCATCCTTCAAATACACTTTGCGCGCAAAGTATCCGGACATGTGCGGACTTATCGACGCTACGCTGCCGGATTCCATGGCTTCCAATATTTACGGTTTCAGTGGCGCAACTACCAATCCACGATTGATAGCTGAGGCTGTATTGAAAAACCCTCAAGTATGGAGCCGATATATTGACGGCCTACCGGTCTGTCTGTCAGCTGAAGACAAGGCAGGTCAGGTCTACGACCAGATGATCGTGGAAGGTGCAAGGGTGTTGCTGCCGCTGTGGATCTCCTCAGAGGGTCGTCATGGCTGGTTTTGCGCCCAGATCGAAGGCGGCGAAACGATGGGCGAGGAGTCGCTGATAGCCCGGGGGCTGGAACTGGCCAGATTGGCGCCTAACATCATGGTCAAGGTGCCGGGCAGCGAGCCGGGTTATCGGGCCATCGAGCAATTGGTGGCACAGGGCTGTTCGATCAATAACACCTTCTGCTTCACCGTTTCCCAGGCTGCGGCATGCTTGAAGGCGATCCATGAAGGGCAATTGCGCGCGCGGCTACAGGGCGTGGAGACCGAGCGCGCAAGGTATGTCATCAGCTTCATGATTGGCCGTCTGGGAGCGCCAGGCCAGTTCAGGGAGCAAGCTGCTCGCCGCGGACTCAACCTGTCGGCTGCGGATCGGCGTTGGGCGGAAATTGCCGTCTATCAGGCCATGCAAGCGCTGCTCAGACGCCGTGAAACACCTGCGCGGCTGCTGCTGTGCAGCCTGAAAGTCGATATCGACTCAAGAGGTCGCGAGCAGTGCTGGCATCTGCAGCGCACCGGTTCAGAGACCACCTTGTACACGCTCACACCGCAGATCATCGAGTTTCTGATAAGGCGCCAGAAGCGGATGCAGCCGGTAACGCCTGCCAGTGGCTGGCTACAGATACCCAAGCGAGTGCTCGACAGGCTGACGGCGATGCCCTATTTCAATCAGGCGTATTTTGAGGGGGGGCTGGCGCCATCGGAGTTTGATTCGCACCCGGCATTCATCACTGCCGGCAACGACGCACGAGCAGGGCAGGAGAGCCTCCTTGCATTTGTCAAAAGCGCAGGCGGCGCGTCGGATGTTTCGCATTCGCGACCCTTGCGCAAGCGGGTGGTGGAGCGCGCCTCATGAACCGCATGGTCGCCCTTTGGGCGCATCCACGGTCCCGATCAACCGTTCTTGAACGGGTATTTATTGAACGCGGCGACTTCGAGGTTTTTCACGAACCCTTTGCCTCCGTAGCTTTCGATGAACAGTCAGCCATTCCCCATGATGACCTGAACTGTGGTTTGCCGCGCACCTACGAAGGCGTCAAGGTACTGCTGCGCACGACCCGCCAGACCCGCAACGTGTTTCACAAAGACATGGGCTACCACTGCCTGGAAGAACTCAAGGCCGATCCGGGATTTTTGCTGGAGCAGCAAAACGTTTTCATCATTCGTGAACCGGCGCAGGCCATCGTTTCGCATTTTGCGATGTTCCGGCAGATGCCGCTGCAGGCCATCGGCCACAAGGCGCTGTACGAAATCTTCTGTCTGATCACCAAACTCACCGGGAAGATTCCCTACGTGGTCAATGGCGAAGACCTGGCCAGGCGCCCGGAAGAAACCGTGCGCAGGCTCTGTGAGCATCTGCAGCTGGAGTTCCTGCCCCGGGCGCTGAGTTGGGAGCCCTCATGCCCGGCGCAATGGAAAGCGTGGCGCAGTTGGCACAAAGAAGCAGAGCGCAGCACAGGAATCGTCGCTTCACCCGAGCGTTTCGACGACCGGCAGCTGCGGGAAAACCCCCATTTGATGGCGTATTACCAGGTTCATCTGCCCTTTTATGAACGCATGAATCAGTTCGTGCAGCAGGAGCTCTCATGAAGAAAATCGTCATCACCGGCGCGGCTAACGGCATCGGTAAGGCCACGGCCATTGCCTGCGCAGAGGCCGGGTATTATGTCATTGCTGCCGACAAGGACACTTTCGGGCTACGGGACCTGCAACAACGCATACCGGTCCATCAGGTGGAAAGCCACGTGGCCGACTTTTCGAAGCCCGAGGTTTATCAGTCGTTCATCGGCAATCTCTATGCGCATCACAAGGCGCTGCATGGGCTGATCAATAACGCCGGGCTGTACCACGGCAAAAGCGTTTACGACTACAGCGATGCTGAAATCGAGGAGATCTGGGCGGTCAATCTCAAGTCGCTCGTTTATCTGTCCAAGGATTTTGCCTGGCATGAACAGTCGGCCAAGCACACCCGCAGCATCATCAACATCACGTCGGTGGCTGGAGAAGTCGGGAGCATGGATGCGCTGTATGGCGCCACCAAGGCCGGTGTCATCGGGCTGACCAAAGCCAACGCCTGGAATTTCGCGCCACGGGTACGGGTGAACGCAGTTTCGCCAGCGTTGATTCGCAACACCTCGATTCACGACCGCATCCCCGAGCATCGCCGGAAAGAGTACGAGCGTCAGGAACTCATCAAGGACCCGATCGAGCCGGAGGGCGTCGCTGATGTGGTCATGTTCCTGCTCTCCGATCACAGCCGGCACCTGACCGGAAAAGTCATTGCGGTGGATAACGGTGCTTATCCTCGTTAGGGACGAGGGCAGACACATACCTTCTGGAGAAAACATCATGCAACGCAAAAAACTGCTAATCGTCGGTGGCGGTAATCTGTGCCTGCAAATTCTGCAAATTCTGGTGCCACGCAATCAGTTCGAGTTTCATGTGGCCAGTCGCGATATCGAACAGACCACCCGGTTGTGTAACTTGATGCGCCTTGCCGCCCTGCAACAGGAGGTGCAGGCGCGAATCGAATGCTGGCAAATGGATCTGACCGAATCGGCCATCGAGCGCAACGCCGAGACCCTGGCGTGTATCAAGCCGGACATCATTCTTAACTGTGCCTCTCTGCAGTCCTGGCGTGTCATTACTCAACTGCCCAAAGTCACGTTCGATGCCCTCGATCAAGCCCAACTCGGTCCATGGCTACCCATGCACCTGGCCCCGGCCTACGCGCTGATGCGCGCAGTCAAACAGTCCTGCCCCAAGGCCCTGGTGGTCAACGCAGCGTTTCCCGATGCGGTGAACGCCATCCTGTACAAGGTCGGGATGGCGCCGGCGGTAGGGGTGGGCAACATCGCCAATCTGGTTCCGGCGACCCGAAGCGCAATTGCGCGGCTGGCGGGCTGCGAGCCGGCGCAGGTGCGGGTCAAGCTGGTCGGGCAGCATTTTTTCAGCCATTTCGTGCCGCGCCGCGGGCTGCCGCCGGATGCCAATTTCAATCTCACCTACTGGATCGACGGCAGTGAAAGCACTGGCTACTTCAAGTCCAGGGAAATTTTCGCCAGTGTCGCCGAGCACTTTCGGCGGCTCGGAGGCGTGGATGGCCAGTACCTGACCGCCATGTCGGCGGTTTCAGTCATCGAGAATCTGTTCGCCGATACCGAAGTCCATGTTCACGCGCCCGGCCCCGACGGTTTGCCGGGCGGTTATCCGGTAAAGGTCGGCATGGGTCGTGTATTGCTGGGCCTTCCTTATGGCGTGCGACGTGAGGTTGCCATTGAGCTCAATGAGGCCGGGCAGCGTCAGGACGGTATCCAGACCATTCATGCTGACGGCAGCGTGACTTTCGGGCGCGAGCAAATGCATGTCATGGAAAAAATGCTGGGATTTTTAATGCCCGAAATGACGGTCCATGACGCAGCCGCGTTCGCCTGCGAACTGGGCCGCAAATACCAGGCGTTTGCCGATCATATTCTTCACAAGGGAGTCAGCCATGTTGCCCAGCAGCCCGTCCTCGACCACCAGCCTGGTTGATCCCAACGATCTGGATTACGCCCGGCAGTACAGCGCCGATTTTGTCAGCCGCTGGGACGAGTTGATCGACTGGGACAAGCGTGCGCTTGGTGAAGGACATTTCTTTACCGATATGTTGCTCCACGCGGGGGCCTGCCGGATTTTCGATGCATCTACAGGCAGCGGGTTTCATGCGGCACAGCTGCGCAAGGCATGTTTCGAGGTCGTCGCCTGTGACGGCAGCCCCACCATGGTCGAACGGGCGAAGGTCAACTTTGACCGACTGGGTCTGGATATTGCGCTTTACCAGAGTGACTGGGCTGACCTTGAGTTTCTGCAGAGTCAGCACACCTTGGGGCAGTTCGATGCGGTGCTCTGTCTGGGGAGTTCGTTGTGCCATATCTTTGAGCGCAGTGAGCGCATCGAAGTCTTGCGGCGCTTCCGCTCTCTGCTCCGACCGGGTGGCATGCTGCTGATCGATCAACGCAACTTTCAGGCGATCCTGGCCGGGCATTTTTCGTCGTCGGGGCAGTATTACTACTGCGGCAAGACCGCCAAAGTGGCGATAGGGGCGTTGAATGACTCACTTTGCGAGTTCGTCTACAGCTTCGCCGACGGCGCTCGTTACCGCCTGCGAGTGTTCCCCATCCTGCCGGCGCAGTTGCGCAGCGAACTGATGGCAGCGGGGTTTTCGGTCCCGCAGAGCTTTGGCGATTTCAAGCGCTTATATGACCCGATGCGTGCCGATTTCATCATTCATCAGGCGATTGCCTGAATGGCGCCTGGAGGGCGTTTCATGGACATCCATCAGCAAGATCCTGCCTCGTCGAATAACGTGCTGCCCTTCGACTTCTCCAACAACGTCGTTGCCGAAGGCGCGCGGCCTCATGTGGTATGGCTCACGGGGCTTTCGGCGGCAGGCAAGTCCACGATTGCCAATGGCCTGACCCCGGTCCTGATGGCGCGTGGGCTGAAAACCTGCATTCTGGACGGGGATTCGGTCCGCACCGGCTTGTGCCGCGACTTGGGGTTTTCAGAGCGTGACCGCGAGGAAAACGTACGGCGCGTGGCGGAGGTTGCAGCCTTGATGGCCGATGTCGGGCTCACGGTGATGGTGGCAATGATTTCGCCCTCTCGGGCTACGCGCCATCTCGCCCGCTCCATCATCGGCACCGACCGATTCGTGGAGGTATTCGTCGATGCGCCGTTGGCGGTAGCCGAAGCGCGGGATCCCAAAGGGTTGTATCGCCGTGCCAGACAAGGCGATATACAGGGCTTTACCGGCATCGATTCGGTGTATGAAACGCCGGTGTGTCCGGAGCTGCATATTCGCAGCGATCAGGTGAGCGTTGCCGACGCCGTGAGCCTGATCGACGGCTGGTTGAGGCAGTCGACAGGTTTATAACCTCATTAAGTACGCATTCTTGCTGCATGCTTGCTGCGGTTGTCGGAAAAACGGGCGAATGTCCTCATCTCTGCCATTATTGAATGCTCAATCAATGCTGGGGACGGGCCATGTCCATGGGTCAGTTGAAAATTAACGCCATTCGGCTCGTCGGTGGGGTGAGCGTGCTCGACTACCTGAATACCTGCGACGGTCGTCGTCCTGGCACGTCACTGGCAGAAGTGGTCGATAAGTTATCGAGCCTTGAGGACATCGTGCATTGGTTCCTGCATGTCGGATTGATCGAGCCTGATGAGCATGAACGTCTTGTGCAACTGGTGCATGACTCCTCCTGGCACACGGTGCCAGTATTCAAGCAATTGGTGGCGTTTCGCGAGGCACTTTATGGGCTGTTCTTGCCCATTGCGCTGGGAGGGGCGGTGAATCAGGCGCGCCTTGAGGAGCTGAATCATGTGCTCGCGGTCACGTCGGCTCAGAGGGTGTTGGTGTCAACGCCTTTGGGTGTCATCTGGCGTTGGCGTCCCTGTCATACCCTGGAGGAGATGACGAGCGGTTTTCTTGGGCGCATGGCCGTTCAGGCGGCGGCGCTGTTGACCTCGCCTGATCTGGTTCGGTTAAAAGCCTGCGCTACGCCGGATTGTGATTGGTTGTTTGTTGATACGTCGAAAAATGGGCGACGGCGGTGGTGTCAGATGAATGTGTGTGGCGCCAAGGAAAAGGCGAGGAGGGCAATTGGGTAAGCCGGACTGCTGCAGGGCCCGTGTGCGGGGGCAGGATCCCGACCTGTGCTGAAAAAACCAGGGAACCTGGCTGTCTCTCGAGCTTCTTATCTCTAGTTCAGAGCTGTCACGCATCGGTCGTGGTGGCGAACACAGAGAGCACTTGCATGAGCGATATCCGTATCGGCATATCGGGCTGGCGCTATGTGCCATGGCGCGGTGATTTCTACCCGGTAGGTCTGGCCCAGAAAAACGAACTCAAATTCGCCTCCAGAGCGGTGAACAGCATTGAGATCAATGGCTCGTTCTATTCTTTGCAGTCGCCGGATCTTTACGCACGCTGGTACGCGGACACGCCCAAGGGCTTTGTATTCAGCGTCAAGGCGCCGCGCTACATCACCCATGTCAAGCGCCTGAACGACATCGACGAGGCCATGGCGAATTTCTTTGCTTCCGGAATCTTTCAGCTTCGAGACAAGCTGGGCCCGATTCTCTGGCAATTTGCGCCAAGCTTCAAATTCGACGCCGAAAAGTTCGAGGCTTTTCTCAAGCTGTTGCCCCACGATGGTAATTCGGCAAAGGCCTGTGCCAAAGGCTGTGCAGCCCGCATGGAAAAGCCGGGCTATCTGGATATTCCCGCCAGATTGCGCCTACGCCACGCCGTGGAAATTCGCCATGAAAGCTTTGCCGTACCGGAATTTATTACGCTCTTGCGCACGTACAACGTGGCGTTGGTGACTGCGGATACCGCAGGGAAGTGGCCGTATCTGGAAGATCTCACTAGCGACTTCGTCTACCTGCGCCTGCATGGCGAAAAAGAGTTGTACGCCAGCGGCTACACCCCGGCGGCGATCAAACGATGGGGCGACCGGATCGACCTGTGGCGTCAGGGCAGCCAGCCAAAGGATGCGCATCGGGTTGTCGACAAGTCACCTCGCGCGCGCAAGTCGCGGGATGTTTATTGCTATTTCGACAACGACATCAAGGTGCGCGCGCCTTACGACGCACGCAAGTTGCTGACGCGCTTTGAATTGACCGATCAGCTGGAAGTCGCTCCGGGCGATCTGCAAGGAGTGGAGTTTTGACCAGTGCCCTGATCCCCGAAGAAATCACCAGCCGCCGCCAGAGCGCATCGACCGGATTCAAACTCAACGTGCTTACCATGAACATGCACATGGGCTTCGGCTTCCTCAATCGGCGTTTCATCCTGCCCGAACTACGCGATGCCGTGCGCAGCGTGTCGGCGGACGTGATTTTTCTGCAGGAGGTTCACGGCGAACAGCAAAATCACGCGCAGAACGTCAAGAACTGGCCGACCACCTCCCAGTACGAGTTTCTCGCTGACAGCATGTGGAAGGATTTCGCCTATGGCCGCAATGCGGTTTATCCCCACGGCCATCACGGCAATGCGTTGTTGTCGAAGTACCCGATCCTGCGTCACGAAAACCTCGATATTTCCATCCTTGGCACCGAAGAGCGCGGCCTGCTGCATTGCGTGCTGGATGTGCCGCGCTTCGGCGAGGTGCATGCGATCTGTGTGCATCTGGGGCTCCGGGAAGCGCACCGGCAGCGGCAACTCGGTTTGATGGCCGACCTTGTCTCGCGCCTGCCCCCCGAGGCGCCGGTGATCATTGCCGGCGACTTCAATGACTGGCGGCAGAAGGCTGATGCCGTGTTGAGTGCAACCGGGCTGCGCGAAGTGTTCGTCGAATCGTTCGGCGCAGCGGCGAGAAGCTTTCCGGCGCGTTTCCCGCTGCTGCGTCTGGACCGCATCTACGTGCGCAACGTCAAGGTCCGAGCGCCCAAGGTGCTATCGAACAGGCCTTGGTCGCACCTTTCCGATCATGCGCCCTTGGCGGTGGAGGTCACGCTATGACGTCTTTCAGCGATCAGTGCGGCGTGTGGCAAGACGGTAACTCGGTTGAGTTGCTGATCAACGGCGAAGACTTCTTTGGCAGGGTGTTCGAGTGTATTCGGGCGGCGCGGCAGGAGGTGTTAATCGAGACCTTCATCATCTTCGAAGACCGGATCGGTGAGGGCCTGCAACAGGCAGCAATCGAGGCGGCGAGTCGGGGAGTGCGGGTGGTGATCACGGTCGATGACTATGGCACCAGCGACCTGAGCACGGCGTTCGTCCAGGCGATGATCACTGCAGGTGTGCAGATCCAGTTGTTCGACCCGCGTCCGAAATTGATGGGCATGCGCACGAACCTGTTTCGTCGCCTGCACCGCAAAATCGTGGTCATCGATGGCGAACTGGCGTTCATGGGCGGCATCAATTACAGCGTCGATCATATGTGTGATACGGGGATCACGGCCAAGCAGGACTATGCGGTGCTGGTGCGCGGACCGATCGTGGCGGATATCTATCGTTCGACGTTGAACATGCTGGCACCTGCGCTGCGCAAGTCCTTTTCGCCGCTCAAGGTGGTGACGCGCAAGGCCGGTAGCGCCCGCATGTTGATGGCCGAGCGGGATAACCATCGACACACGACCGACATCGAGGAGCAGTACCTGCTGGCCATGCGCAGTGCCAGCCAGCGCATCACCATTGCCAATGCTTATTTCTTCCCCAGCTACCGGTTTCTGCGTGAATTGCGCAACGCAGCCCGACGCGGGGTGAACGTCACGTTGATCCTTCAGGGTCAACCGGACATGCCCTTCGTTCGCGTATGTTCGCGCCTGACGTACACCTGGCTGTTACGTGAGGGCGTGGTGATCCATGAATACAAGCAACGGGCGCTGCACGGCAAGGTCGCGCTGGTCGATCAGGAATGGTCCACCGTCGGATCCAGCAACCTCGATCCCTTGAGCCTGGCGCTCAATCTGGAAGCCAATCTGTTCATTCGTGATCGCTCGCTCAACCAGAAACTTCACGAGCATCTGCAGCAATTGGCGGCTGCCCATAGCAAGCTGGTCAACCTCAACGGCTTGGCGAAAGGGCAGTGGTGGCGGGCGCCGATGATCTTTTTCAGCTTCCACTTCTTACGACATTTTCCGGCAATTGCCGGGCTGTTCCCGGTCCACGGACCGCGCCTGAAACCGGTGCGGGCGCCCGATGCCCTTCCAGAGGCCGAGGCGCTCAAGCACGAGTTGTCGCCAGACCAGGAGAAGTTGCTATGAGCGGGGTGTCGCAAGCTGCAGAGGGCCCTGATAAATCGTCGGAATCGGCTAAGCACGGTCCGTGGCTGAAGTGGGCCAAGCGCGGGTTCACGCTGTTTTTCTTTATCGCCGTGCCTGTATTGCTGTTCACGCTGATGAAAAACCTCGACTGGAATGAGGTCACCCACGCGCTGGAATCGTACAAGCCCGGCACCTTGGCGCTGGGGTTCGTGGTGGCAGCCGGCAGCTATTTGACCTATTGCGGATTTGATGTACTGGCTCGGCGCTATACCGAACACAAGCTGTCGGTGACGCAGATCATACCGGTGACCTTCGTCTGCTATGCCTTCAACCTCAATCTGAGTTCATGGGTGGGAGGCATCGCCTTGCGTTATCGGCTCTACTCGCGTCTGGGGCTGGATGTACCCACCATTACGCGGATTCTAAGCCTGAGCCTGATCACCAATTGGCTGGGCTACATGCTGCTGGGCGGTTTCGTGTTTGCGGGCGGGTTCATTGATCTGCCCGATGGCTGGAAGATCGGCGACACCACGCTGCAACTGATCGGCTTTGTCCTGCTGGTGGTGTGTTTCGGCTACTTTGTGGCCTGTCGGTTTTCCCGCAAACGCACCTGGACGGTGCGCAAGCAGCAACTGGTATTGCCATCGCTCAACCAAGCGTTGCGCCAGGCATTGCTGGGTGCATTGAACTGGGGCCTGATGGCGCTGCTGATTTATGTGCTGTTGCCGGAAAACGCCTTTTATCCAGCAGTACTGGGCATTCTGCTGATCAGCAGCATTGCCGGGGTCATCGCGCATATCCCGGCCGGGTTGGGGGTGCTGGAAACGGTTTTCATCACGCTGATGCAGCACCAGTTCAGCAAGGGCCAACTGCTGGCGGCGCTGATCGGCTACCGGGTGATCTACTTTCTGATTCCGCTGATTCTGGCAGTGGTGGTGTACCTGGTACTGGAAAACCGGGCCAAAGCGATGCGCAGCAAGAACCAAGCGCGCATGGCCCAGTGATACGGATAGCCGAGAGCGATGGATCGACTGTACCGCCGTTTCGCGAATGAATTTGCTCCCACAGAGGTTGCTTGGATGAAGGCTTTCAATCAGTCCCTCCCCGCGAACATCCTGACTGCTTCGACCGCTTCATGAGCACCCGTGCTGATCTGCACGATGGAGGCCCCGGCCTGGTTAGCCAGCTCCACGCCCCTGGCTGCGTTGCTGCGGGTATTGTCCATGCTGACGATCGCCTGACGCGTCTCATTCTGGATCAGCTGGATCATCCCCGAAATTTCCTCGGTCGAGCGGCTGGTACGTCCCGCCAGTTGGCGCACTTCGTCGGCGACCACGGCGAACCCACGGCCCTGATCCCCGGCGCGCGCAGCTTCGATGGCGGCATTGAGCGCCAGCAGGTTGGTCTGGTCGGCAATGCTGCGGATGGTGTTGACGATGGCGGTAATCTGCTCGGAGCGCTCGCCCAGCAGGCCGATAACCCGTGACGAATCTTCGATATTGCGCGAAATCTCGCGCATTTCCCCCGCAGCCTGCTGAATCACCTGAGTACCTTGCTCGGCGACTTTCCGGGTCTGCACCGAGATGTGATACGCCTGCGCTGCGCTCTGGGAATCCTGTTCGTGTTTTTCGATGCGAGCGGTCACGTCCGAGGCGAACTTGACGATTTTGCTCAGCGTACCGCCGGCGTCGTAGACCGGGTTGTAAGAAGCCTCGAGCCAAAGCGTCTGCCCGTGTTTACCCACGCGCTTGTACTGCCCGTTGAAAAACTCGCCTTTGTTCAGTCGCCGCCAAAAATCCTGATACTGCTCGCCACGGGTCAGTTCAGGGGGGCATAACAGTGTGTGATTCTTGCCCAGCAACTCCTGCCGGCTGTAACCCAATAAACGCAGAAGATTGTCATTGGCCGCGATGATCTTGCCGTCCAGATCGAATTCGATCACCGCCATGGCGCGGTCGATGGCCTGCAGCTTGTTGCGGCTTTCGCTCTCGGCGCGAAGCTTTTCGGTCACGTCCATCGCGTACTTGACGATCTTGACCACCTTGCCGCTGGTATTCCGCACGGGGTTATAACTGGCTTCCAGCCAAACCGCCGCTCCGTCTCCTGCCACCCGCTGAAAAGTCGCGGACACAAACTCGCCACTGCGCAGGCGTGACCACAGCTGCGAATATTCGCTGCTGCGGGCGTAATCGGGCGTGCAGAACATGCGGTGTTCTTTGCCCATTACCTGCTCGGGGCGATAACGCATGGCTTTGAAAAAGTTGTCATTGGCCTTGAGCACGACGCCATTGAGGTCGAACTCGATGCTTGCCATGGAGCGGCTGATAGCCTCCAGCAGACTGGCCTGATGCGCGACAGTCAGTTGCAGGTCCTGGATGATTTTGTTTTTGGACGAATCGAAAAACATGATGGTGGCTCGGGCTGATGGAACGACGAAGGGATCCCATTCCGTGGCCTTGAGAGCGCAGGTCAACACTCAGCTGCGATTTCCGTTTTGCAGTGACGCGATCATCACAAACGAAATGTCAAAAAGCTACACATAACTTGTACAAATTTTAGAGCTTGTACAGGATTGTCGCTGTGTGAGCTTCTGGTTGCTGTGTGAGCTTCTGAAGGTTACGACAGTAGCGAAGCGGAGTATCAGGCAGACCCGGTTTAGCAGCGTTCGCTGCCGTCGAAACCTGCGACGTCTGCCACGGGGATAATGCAGGCGCGTAAAGTTCTCTGTGGGAGCGCATTCATTCGCGAAAGCCAGTACAGGCGATGAAACTGGGTTGGCTGTACCGGCCTCTTGCGAATAAATCCCACCGTTGAGTTCAGCGTCGTCTCCAAGACCGCGACCGGCTCCGGTTTTTAATCTTCGAAACCCACCTGCTCCGACATCTCGTCCACCTTCAGCTCCAGCCGATACGCCACTGCGATAAATAACGCCTGACACAAACACAGCGTTGCACTCAGCGAACGGAACGCAAACGAACTGCCTTCATTGACCAGCAATACCGCGTTGGCGCGTTTGGCCAGCGGCGACAGATTGCTGTCGGTAATGATCAAGGTTTTGGCTTGATGATGCTGGGCGATGCGCAGGCAGTGCTGGGTTTCCTTGCCGTAAGGGGTAAAGCTGATGGCGATCACCAGGTCATTGGCGCGCACGCTGCGCATCTGTTCGCGGTAGCTGCCGCCCAGCCCTGAGATCAGATGAATGCGCTTGTTGGTGTGTTGCAGGTTGTACACCAGATAATCGGCAACGGCGAACGAGCGGCGCACGCCGACCACATAAATGTTGTCGGCATTGACCACCAGGTCCACTGCTTTTTCAAAGGCTTCGTCATCCAGTTCCAGCGCCAGGCGCTCAAGCCCCGACAGTGTGGCGTTGACGCATTCGCGCGCCAGATCGCCACCGCTGGCCTTCTTCGATTTGTTGGCGATCATGCTGCGGATGCGCTGCTGGTAGTTCTGCACCGGCGTGGCTTTATGCGTGTAGGCCTCGCGAAACAGCGCCTGCATTTCGCTGAATCCGCTGAATCCGAAACGCTGGGAGAAGCGCACGATGGCTGAGGGATGCACCTCGCATTCACGGGCAATGTCGCTGATGCGGTCGACCATGATCCGGTCACTCTGCTGGCTCATGTAGCTGGCAATGCGTTTGAGCTGGCGCGGCAGGCCTTCGTATTCGGCAGTGATCAGCTTGAGCAGTGCATCGGCGGTTTCCGGCGCATTGACGGGCGACGGCGCGCTGTCGTCGGTATCTGGCAAAGCTGGCTGATCAGTGCTGGACATGCGGTCAATTCCTCAGGCTTCTCTTATGGCCCGCAGTTTACAGGGCTTGTGGGTTATATCCTGCCTGTTTAGCACGATCTGTCATCCTTTGCTTGAGGTGGAAAAAATATTCCACATGAAAAAAATTTAGAAAAAACATTGCTCCTTGCTTCTGCCCGTTCTAGTCTGCATCCACAGACAGGCATCGAGCCCTCGGGCTTGAGCCAAGGCTTAATAAAAATAAAAGGAGCCAGCATGGGCCAGACTCGTTTTGCCAGTGGGCGTCCATTGGACGTGGTATGCCTGGGGCGCCTGGGCGTCGATCTTTATGCGCAGCAGATTGGTGCGCGCCTTGAAGACGTCAGCAGTTTCGCTAAATACCTGGGCGGTTCCTCCGCCAATATCGCGTTTGGCACCGCACGCCTGGGCGTCAAGTCAGCCATGCTGACTCGCGTCGGCAACGATCACATGGGGCGTTTTCTGGTCGAGTCCCTGGCTCGCGAAGGCTGCGATGTCAGCGGCATCAAGGTCGATGCCGAGCGCCTCACCGCCATGGTTCTGCTGGGCATCAAGGACCGCGAGACCTTTCCGTTGGTGTTCTATCGGGAAAACTGCGCCGACATGGCCCTGTGCGCCGAAGATATCAACGAAGCGCAGATCGCCTCAAGTAAAGCGCTGCTCATCACCGGCACCCACTTCTCTACCGACCAGGTGTTCAAGGCCAGCAGCGTGGCGCTGGACCATGCCGAAAAACACGCTGTCAAACGCGTACTCGATATTGACTATCGCCCGGTGCTTTGGGGGCTGACCGGCAAGGCAGATGGCGAAACCCGTTTTGTGGCGGATCAGAAGGTCAGTCAGCACGTGCAACGCATCCTGCCGCGTTTCGACCTGATCGTTGGCACCGAAGAAGAATTCCTGATTGCCGGTGGGGCGGCCGATCTGCTCGGCGCCTTGCGCAAGGTCCGCGAGCTGACGGCGGCGACACTTGTGGTCAAGCTCGGCCCTCAGGGCTGCACGGTGATTCACGGCGCCATTCCTTCACGGCTCCAAGATGGTGCGATTTACCCCGGCGTGCGCGTGGAAGTCCTCAATGTGCTGGGCGCGGGCGACGCATTCATGTCGGGCTTCCTTAAAGGTTGGCTTAATGAGGAGAGTGACGAACGCTGCTGTCAGCTTGCCAATGCCTGCGGCGGGTTAGTGGTCTCCCGCCATGCCTGTGCCCCGGCCATGCCGACGCTGGTAGAACTGGAGTACCTGTTCAGCAGCCCGGTGCCGGTTACCCGGCCCGATCAGGATCTGGTCCTGCAACGTCTGCATCAGGTCAGCGTGCCGCGCAAACAGTGGAAACAGCTGTTCATCTTCGCCTTCGACCACCGTGGGCAGTTAGTGGAACTGGCGCAGAAGGCAGGGCGTGACCTGGCCTGCATCGGTCAGCTCAAGCAGCTGTTCATTCAGGCGGTAGAGCGGGTCGAGGCTGACCTGAAAAAGCGCGGCATCGAAGCGGATGTCGGCCTGCTGGCCGATCAGCGTTTCGGCCAGGATTCGTTGAACACGGCCACCGGAAGGGGCTGGTGGATCGCCCGGCCGGTCGAAGTGCAAGGCTCGCGGCCATTGGCGTTCGAACACGGCCGTTCGGTGGGCAGCAATCTGCTCACATGGCCCAAAGAGCAGATCATCAAGTGCCTGGTGCAATACCACCCGGATGACGAACCGCTGCTGCGCCTGGAACAGGAAGCGCAGTTGATGGGGCTGTATCAGGCATCTCAGGCCAGTGGCCATGAACTGCTGCTGGAAATCATCCCGCCGAAAGATCAACCTGGCAGCCACCCCGATGTGATCTACCGTGCGTTGAAGCGCTTGTACAACCTCGGGATCTACCCGGCGTGGTGGAAGATCGAAACGCAATCGGCCCAGGTTTGGGAAAAACTCGATGCCCTGATCCAGGAGCGCGATCCGTATTGCCGAGGCGTGGTGCTGCTGGGGCTCAACGCGCCGGCCGAAACCCTTGCTGCCGGTTTTCGCGCTGCCGGTAACAGCACGACTTGCCGCGGCTTTGCCGTGGGCCGCACGATTTTCCACGAACCGAGCCGCGCCTGGCTGGAAGGGGAGATCGACGACGCCGGGCTGATCAGTCGCGTGCAGAGCACGTTTGGCTTTTTGATCGAGTCCTGGCGCGAGGCGAGAGCCTGATTTCGTAGGACGCGTGAACACTTTCAAGGCGACAAAAACAATAAAGGTGCAGCCATGCCCGCTTCCGCAATTCGAATTGGCATCAACCCGATTTCCTGGAGTAACGACGACTTGCCCGCCCTTGGAGGCGAAACCCCGCTGAGTACGGCGCTGGCTGAGGGTAAGGAAATCGGCTACGAGGGTTTCGAGCTCAACGGCAAATTTCCCAAGGACGGCAAAGGCGTGGCTGACGTGCTGAGGCCCCATGATCTGGCACTGGTATCGGGCTGGTACTCCGGTCGCCTGGCCAGCCGCTCGGTGGCCGAAGAGATCCAAGCCATTGGTGCCCACGTCGAACTGCTCAAATACAACGGCGCCAAGGTACTGGTGTATGGCGAGGTGGCGGACGCGATTCAGGGACAACGCATTCGTCTGGTCGAGCGCCCGCGCTTTCATAGCGATACCGCTTGGCGGGAGTACGCTGACAAGCTGACGGAGCTGGCGCGTTTTACCCTCTCCCAAGGCGTACGCCTGGGCTATCACCACCACATGGGCGCCTACATCGAATCCCCCGAAGACATCGACACACTCATGGCCCTGACCGGCAGCGAGGTCGGCTTGTTGTTCGATTCAGGGCATTGCTACATGGGCGGCGGTGAGCCCTTGCAGGTCCTGCGCAAACACATCGACCGAGTCTGTCACGTGCATTTCAAGGACGTGCGCAAAGCGGTGGTGCAACTGGCGCGCAATAATTTGTGGAGCTTCCCGGACTGCATCGTCAACGGCACGTTTACTGTGCCAGGCGATGGCGACATCGATTTCGCCGCGCTGCTGGATGTGTTGATACACGCCCGCTACGAAGGCTGGCTGGTGGTCGAGGCGGAACAGGATCCGGCTGTGGCGCCGAGCTATGCCTACGCTAAAAAAGGCTATGACACGCTGCGCAATCTGTTGGCCGCCACCCATGAACAGAACCCTGCACAAAGGAGCCTGTGAACATGAACCTGTTAGTGAAAAGCAAAGCCGCCGGGCGTGATGTCGTGGCGCTGGGCGAGGGCGTGCTGGAGTACGTCGGTTTCTCGGCGCACCGGTTGACGGTCGGCGAGCGTCTTCCGGTCAACTCCCAAGACAAGGAACTGTGCCTGGTGCTGCTCAGCGGTCGGGTCAGTGTCAGCGGCGAGGCGCCGGGGCAGGGCGCGTTCAACTGGGAAAACATCGGCGATCGGCAGTCGGTATTCGAGGACAAATCACCGTTTGCCGTGTACCTGCCGCCAAACAGTCAGGCTCAAGTGACTGCGCTGAGCGCGGTGCAGATTGCGGTGTGTGCTGCGCCAGGCGACGGCTCTCGCGATCTGCCCGCACGCTTGATCAACCCCGACACCATGAAGCGCAGCGTGCGTGGCAAGGCGGCCAACACCCGTTATGTCTGCGACATCCTGCCCGATTCCGCGCCTGCGCATTCATTGCTGGTGGTCGAAGTGCGCACGCCCTCGGGTCACTCCTCCAGCTACCCGCCGCATAAGCACGACAAGGATGATCTGCCCCACGAGAGCTTTCTTGAAGAGACCTATTACCACCAGATCAACCCACCCCAAGGCTTCGTGTTCCAGCGCGTCTACACCGACGATCGCAGCATCGATCAGGCGATGGCCGTGGAAAACAATGACCTGGTGACCGTGCCCAAAGGCTATCACCCGGTCAGCGTGCCTTATGGCTACGAATCCTATTACCTGAACGTGATGGCCGGGCCGAAACGCGCCTGGCAATTCCACAACGATCCACAGCATCAATGGCTGATGGATCTGTAAATCACCCCATTCTCAAGGAGCCCGCCATGAGCAACGCCCCGATCATCGGCCACTACATCAATGGCCAGGAGCAAGACGCCAGCGAGCGTTTCAGCGATGTGTTCAACCCGGCAACTGGCGCCGTGCAGGCCCGCGTTGCACTCGCTGAATTGAAGACTGTCGATCAAGCCGTTGCGGCAGCGCAGGCTGCGTTTCCGGCATGGGCTGACCAGTCGTCGCTGCGTCGCGCGCGGGTGATGTTCAAGTTCAAGGAGTTGCTGGATAAGCACCATGATGAACTGGCCGAGATCATCTGCCGCGAACACGGCAAGGTGTTCTCCGATGCCAAGGGCGAAGTGGTGCGCGGTATCGAGATCGTTGAGTTCGCCTGTGGTGCACCCAGCCTGTTGAAGAGCGATTTCAGCGACAACATCGGCGGTGGCATCGACAACTGGAACCTGCGCCAGCCGTTAGGGGTATGCGCTGGCGTCACGCCGTTCAACTTTCCGGTGATGGTGCCGCTGTGGATGATTCCCATGGCGTTGGTGACTGGCAACTGCTTCATCCTCAAGCCTTCAGAGCGCGACCCTTCCGCCAGCCTGCTGATGGCGCGGTTACTGAAGCAGGCCGGTCTGCCCGACGGCGTGTTCAATGTGGTGCAGGGCGACAAGGTGGCGGTGGATGCCTTGTTGCAACACAAAGGCATCGAGGCGATTTCCTTCGTCGGTTCGACGCCGATTGCCGAATACATTCACCAGCAGGGCACCGCCCATGGCAAACGGGTGCAGGCGCTGGGCGGGGCGAAAAACCACATGATCGTGATGCCCGACGCCGATCTGGATCAGGCTGCCGATGCCTTGATCGGCGCGGCCTACGGGTCGGCAGGGGAGCGCTGCATGGCCATTTCCATCGCCGTGGTGGTGGGCGATGTCGGCCGGAAACTGATCGACAAGCTGCTGCCGCGCATCGACTCGCTCAAGGTCGGCAATGGCATGAATGCCGATTCGGACATGGGGCCGCTGGTCACTGCGGTGCACAAGAACAAGGTCGAGGGCTATATCGATCAGGGTGTGAAAGAAGGCGCGAAGCTGATCGTCGACGGGCGCAATTTCAAGGTGCCGGGGGCGGAAAACGGCTTCTTCGTCGGGGCCACGCTGTTCGATGAGGTCACCCCGGACATGGCTATCTATAAGGAAGAGATCTTCGGACCGGTGCTGGGCATCGTCCATGTGCCGGATTTTGCCGCTGCGGTGGAGTTGATCAACGCTCACGAGTTCGGCAACGGCGTGTCGTGCTTCACCAGCGATGGCGGCGTAGCCCGTGCGTTCGCGCGCACTATCAAGGTCGGCATGGTGGGCATCAATGTGCCGATTCCGGTGCCGATGGCCTGGCATTCGTTTGGCGGCTGGAAGCGCTCGCTGTTCGGCGATCACCATGCTTATGGCGAAGAAGGCCTGCGCTTCTACAGCCGTTACAAGAGCGTCATGCAGCGCTGGCCGGACAGCATCGCCAAGGGCGCCGAGTTCAGCATGCCAACGGCGAAATAAGAGGCTGACGTTACCTGCGGGTGATCACCTACCGCTGAGGGCGTGAGCAAGCTCACGCCCAAGGGATCTGCGGGTAGTCAGTTGAATGGGTACACAGTTTCATGACCTCCGATACCTCCTCATCTTCAAGAGCCAGGTGCAAGCATGACCACGACTCGATTGACCATGGCCCAGGCCCTGGTGAAGTTTCTCGATAATCAGTACGTTGAAGTCGACGGCGTGCAGAGCAAATTCGTCGCCGGTGTGTTCACCATTTTTGGCCACGGCAACGTACTGGGTTTAGGGCAAGCACTGGAGCAGGACAGCGGCGACCTGATCGTGCATCAGGGTCGCAACGAACAAGGGATGTGCCATGCCGCGATGGGCTTCGCCAAGCAACACCTGCGGCGCAGGATCTACGCCTGCACTTCGTCGGTGGGGCCTGGTGCGGCGAACATGATCACCGCGGCCGCCACTGCGTCGGCCAACCGTATTCCGTTATTGCTGCTGCCCGGCGATGTGTACGCCAGCCGCCAGCCCGACCCGGTGCTGCAACAGATCGAACAGTTCCACGACTTGAGTATCAGCACCAACGACGCATTCAAGGCCGTGAGCAAATACTGGGACCGGATCAATCGCCCCGAGCAACTGATGAGCGCTGCGCTTTGTGCCATGCGCGTGCTCACGGACCCCGCTGAAACCGGCGCTGTGACCCTGGCGTTGCCACAGGACGTGCAGGCCGAGGCGTACGACTACCCCGATTCGTTCCTGCAAAAGCGTGTGCACCGCATTGACCGGCGTCCGCCGACCCAGGCCATGCTCAAGGACGCGCTGACGCTGCTCAAGAGCAAGCGCAAACCCCTGCTGATCTGCGGCGGCGGCGTGCGCTACTCTGCAGCCGCTGCGCAGTTGCAGGCGTTCGCCGAACGCTTCGGCATTCCATTGAGCGAGACCCAGGCTGGCAAGAGCGCCATCGTCTCGGCGCACCCGCTGAACATGGGCGGCATCGGCGAGACCGGTACGCTGGCGGCCAATACCCTGGCTCGCGAGGCGGATCTGATCATTGGCGTTGGCACCCGCTACAGCGATTTCACCACCGGCTCCAAATCCCTGTTTCAGAATCCTGACGTGAAATTTCTCAATCTTAACGTTGGCGTCTTCGATGTGCAGAAGCTCGAAGGCGTCCAAGTGCTGGCCGACGCGCAGTTGGCGTTGCAGGAGCTGACCGAGGGATTGGGCGATTACTGTGCACAGTGGGGTAACGCGCCTGCACAAGCACGTGCCGCGCTGGATACCGAAGTGGATCGTCTGTACGCGGTGCAGTACCAGACTCAGGATTTTGAACCTGAAGTGCCCGGACATCTGGACCCGCAAGTGCTGCGCGACTTCATCGAGATGACCGGCTCGTGCCTGACTCAAAGCCGCGTGCTGGGCCTGCTCAATCAGCAATTGCCCAAGGACGCGGTGATCGTCGCTGCGGCGGGCAGCCTGCCCGGCGATCTGCAACGGGCGTGGCGCAGCACCAGTGTCGACAGCTATCACGTCGAGTACGGTTACTCGTGCATGGGTTATGAGGTCAACGCTGCGTTGGGCGTAAAGATGGCCGCGCCGGAGCGTGAGGTCTATGCACTGGTCGGCGATGGCTCATACATGATGCTGCATTCGGAACTGGCAACCTCGATTCAGGAGCGGCGCAAGATCAACGTGGTGTTGCTGGACAACATGGCGTTCGGTTGCATCAACAACCTGCAAATGGGCAATGGCATGGGCAGCTTCGGCACCGAATTCCGTTTCCGCAATCCTGAGAGCGGGCTGCTCGATGGTGACTTCGTGCCGGTGGATTTCGCCATGAGCGCGGCGGCCTATGGTTGCAAGACGTACAAGGTGACTACCGCCGAGCAGTTGGAAGCGGCGCTGATTGATGCGCGCAAGCAAACGGTTTCGACCCTGATCGACATCAAGGTACTGCCCAAGACCATGATCCACGGCTACCTGTCGTGGTGGCGGGTGGGCGTGGCCGAAGTGTCCACCCGCGGTGCCACTGCCGAGGCTCACGAGCGCCAGAAAACCATGCTGGCCAAGGCCAGAAAGTATTGACGAACACACTGTAGAAGAGTGCTTGCCCGCGATGGTGGTCTGTCGTTCGCGTCTGACACACCCCTGATCGCGGGCACGCGCGCTCGTGCAGGTGAAAACGTATTCATCCTGTAGAGCAGATTGCTACAGGCAGAGGAGATAGAGATGAAAATCGGACTTATCGGCTACGGCAAGGGCGGCCGCTTCTTTCATGCCCCGCTGATCGCAAGCATGCCCGGCACGACGTTTGCCGGTGTGGTGACCACATCACCTGAACGCCGCCAGGACCTGAAAGAGGATTACCCCAAAGTCGCGGCCTTCGACAGCATGGCCGACCTGGTGAACGCCGGTGTCGATGCGGTGGTGATTTCTACCCCGCTGGCCTCGCGTCACGCGTTGATTCTGCAAGCCATCGAACTCGGCGTGCCGGTGATCAGCGATAAGCCATTCGCTCCAAATGCCGAAGATGCCCAGGCGCTGGTGGATGCTGCTGAGCGCCGCGGTGTGCTGCTGAGCGTTTATCAGAATCGGCGTTGGGATTCGGATTTCCTTACGGTGCGCAAGCTGATTGATCAGGGCGTGTTGGGTCAGATCACTCGTTTCGAGTCCCGGGTCGAGCGGTATACGCCGTCTTCGGTGGGCAAGGAGAGCGGCGGAGGGGTTCTGCGGGATCTGGGCAGCCATCTGATAGATCAAGCGTTGCTGTTGTTCGGCCCGGCGAAACGGGTCTATGCCGAACTGGAGTTCGCCACACTGCAGAAAACGGTCGATCACGGATTCTTCGTCTCCTTGATCCATGCCAGCGGAGTGACTTCGCACCTGTGGGGCAGTTGCCTGCAGAACGCCCAAGGGCCAAGGTTTCGGGTCAACGGCTCCAAGGGCTGTTACACGGTCGATGGCCTCGACGGTCAGGAAGCTGCAACCCTGGCCGGGTTATCCCCTAAATCCGAAGGCGAGCGCTGGGGCGTCGAAGAGCACAGGCGCTGGGGCTGGTTCGAGCAGGGTGAGCATCGCGAACGCGTACCGTCCGAGCGCGGCTGCTGGACAGAGTTTTATCGCCAGTTTCAAGAAGCAGTGATGAGTCAGGGCCGCAACCCGGTGGATGCGCGGGAGGCGGTAGCGTCGGCGAAGGTGCTGGATGCGGCGCGGGTCAGTGCGCTGGAGGGAAGGGTTGTAGAGCTGTAACAGGCACTTCACGGTTCGAACGGTGGGCGAATTCATTCGCGCAAGACAGGTCCGGCGATAGCGGTGTATCGACGGTAGCGTCCAATCGAGAATTCGCTCCTGCGGGCGGACCTGCGCCTGCCTTCGGAACGAGGCGTAAGCCAATAAAAACCGAAATAGAAATAAATTCTAAAACTGGTTGAAGTAGAAATTATTTTCCAATAGAGTCGTTTTCAGGTTGCCGCAATCGGCGTCCAGACCTCCTGTCGCAGGCCCTTCACAAGCCGTTGCGAAATAGGGCAGGACGAACGAAACAAAAACAAGAAAGCCAAAAACACAGGTACCGCCAATGAACATCTTCAAACATGCCGCCCAGGTTTGCCGCCGTGCATCTGGATCCCCGCTCACCCCCTCCGATGCCGCGTCGCGTATCCAGCCAGCGATTGCCGCAGCGCTGGATCGAACCCTTGAGACCATCGCTCGCGTCCTGTGCGTACAACGTCACGGGGTCATGATCTGCGGCACCTCGGCAGCGTCGGTCGCGCACTTTTCCAACCCGCACTTCGTCGATCACCCGGCTTCTCCCAAACCCTGAACAACATCGAACACCAGCAGTCGTTAGCCAATTTCACTACAACAACAAGAATTTGGAGAAAGACCGTTCATGAATACCAAAGCCCGTTTTACCTCTTTGGCTCTGGCCCTGCTACTCAGCAGTGGTGAGACCCTGGCGGCCGATCTGAAAATCGGGGTTGCCATGTCCCAGTTCGATGACACCTACCTGACCTACATGCGCGAGGACATGGGTAATAAAGTCAAGGATATGGGCGGCGTCGATCTGCAATTCGTCGACGGGCGCAACGACGTGAACAAGCAGCTCGATCAGGTTCAGGAGTTGATCGGCAAAAAAGTCGACGCTCTGATCGTCAACCCGGTCGACACTGCCGCCACCGGACGCATCACCAAAGCGGCCACCGCCGCCGGCATTCCTCTGGTCTACGTCAACCGTCGCCCTGACGATCCGAAACTGCCAGCGGGTGTGGCTTCGGTCACCTCCGATGACAAGGAAGCCGGCCGTCTACAGATGCAATACATTGCCGACAAGCTTGGCGGCAGAGGCACCATCGTTATCTTGCTGGGCGAGCTGTCGAACAACTCCACCCGCGACCGCACCGAGGGCGTGAAAGAAGTGTTGAAAAAATACCCGGATATCAAGATCGCTGAAGAGCAGGAAGGTGCGTGGGGCCGGCAGAAAGGCATGGACATCACCAATAACTGGCTGACTCAGGGTCGCGACTTCAGTGCAGTGGTTTCCAACAATGACGAGATGGCCATTGGTGCCTCGATGGCATTGAAACAGGCCGGCAAGAAGCAGGGTGATGTGCTGGTCGCAGGTGTGGACGGCACGCCGGATGGTCTGGCCGCTGTCAAGAAGGGCGATCTGACGGTCTCGGTATTCCAGGACGCCAAAGGCCAGGGCGAGGGAGCCATCGACGCGGCGGTGAAGCTGGCGAAGAAGGAAGCACTGCCGCAGCAGGCCATCGTGATTCCTTTCAGGCTGATCACCCCGGACAACGTCGGCACCTTCAAATAACGTTCACATCACAACAACTGACCGGACGCAGAGGGCTGCCTGGCCTCTGCCACCGATGTCATTTGAGGAGCCTGTGACCATGCACGCTAGCGCTACTGCTTCGACCCCTGCCATTCCCGGCGCAACGACTGAACCCGCTACCAGCACCGCCGAGCATCCTTATCTGCTGGAAATCACCAATATCAGCAAAGGCTTCCCCGGCGTGGTGGCGCTGAACAACGTGGAACTGCGCGTGCGGCCCGGCAGCGTACTGGCCCTGATGGGCGAGAACGGCGCGGGCAAGTCCACATTGATGAAAATCATCGCGGGCATCTACCAGCCCGATGCTGGCGAAATCCGCCTGCGGGGCAGGTCGGTGGTGTTCGACACGCCCCTGGCTGCACTGCAGTCGGGTATCGCGATGATTCATCAGGAGCTCAACCTGATGCCGCACATGAGCATCGCCGAGAACATCTGGATCGGCCGTGAACAGCTCAACGGCCTGCACATGGTCGATCACCGGGCCATGCACCGCTGCACCGCCGAGTTGCTGGAGCGGTTGCGCATCAACCTCGATCCCGAAGAGCAGGTCGGCAATCTGAGCATCGCCGAGCGGCAGATGGTCGAGATCGCCAAGGCGGTGTCCTATGACTCCGACGTGTTGATCATGGACGAGCCAACGTCGGCTATTACCGAGAAGGAAGTGGCCCACCTGTTTTCGATCATTGCCGACTTGCGCGCCCAGGGTAAGGGCATCATCTACATCACCCACAAGATGAACGAAGTGTTCGCCATCGCTGATGAAGTCGCCGTGTTTCGTGACGGCGCCTACATCGGTCTGCAACGTGCTGACAGCATGGACGGCGACAGCCTGATTTCAATGATGGTGGGCCGGGAACTGACCCAATTGTTTCCCCTGCGTGACTCGCCCATAGGCAAGCTGCTGCTGTCGGTACGTGACCTGTCGCTGGACGGTGTTTTCGAGGGGGTTTCTTTCGATCTGCATGCCGGAGAAGTGCTGGGCATTGCCGGGCTGATGGGATCAGGGCGCACCAATGTTGCCGAAACGATTTTTGGCATCACCCCTTGTACCCGGGGTGACATTTACCTGGATGGCGCGCCGATCAAGGTTACCGGCCCGCACTTCGCCATCGAAAAAGGTTTCGCCCTCTTGACCGAGGATCGCAAGCTCAGCGGTCTGTTTCCGTGCCTTTCGGTCCTGGAAAACATGGAGATGGCCGTGCTGCCGCATTACGCCGGCAGCGGCTTCGTGGATCAGAAGGCGCTGCGCACACTCTGCGAAGACATGTGCAAGAAGCTGCGGGTCAAGACGCCATCGCTTGAGCAGTGCATCGATACCCTGTCCGGCGGCAATCAGCAGAAAGCCTTGCTGGCGCGCTGGTTGATGACCAATCCCCGGGTGTTGATTCTCGACGAACCGACCCGCGGTATCGACGTCGGCGCCAAGGCCGAGATTTATCGGCTGATTTCCCTGCTCGCCAGTGAGGGCATGGCGGTGATCATGATTTCTTCGGAACTGCCGGAGGTGCTGGGCATGAGCGACCGCGTGCTGGTCATGCACGAAGGCGAAATGATGGGCACGCTGGACCGTGCCGACGCAACCCAGGAACGGGTCATGCACCTGGCTTCGGGTAATTCGATCCATTGATGCCAAGGGCCCGTTTCAGGCCGTTGGGCCTGTTGTGGCCGGGACAAGAACAAGAGGCAGGTATGAAGATGAACGCGATACTGGAAAACAAACCCGCCCTGGCGCCAACCCGGCATAAACGCCGGATGCCCACCGAGCTGAGCATCCTACTGGTGCTGATCGGTATTGCCCTGATTTTCGAGGTGTTTGGCTGGGTCGTGCGCGATCAGAGTTTCCTCATGAACTCTCAACGGCTTGTGCTGATGATCCTGCAAGTGTCGATCATCGGCATGATCGCGATTGGCGTGACGCAAGTCATCATCACCACCGGCATTGATCTGTCATCGGGCTCGGTGCTGGCGCTGACCGCGATGATCGCCGCCAGTCTTGCGCAATCGTCCGATTACGCCCGCGCCGTATTTCCGTCACTGACCGACCTGCCGGTGTGGATTCCCGTCGTCGCCGGACTTGGGGTCGGACTGCTGGCGGGAGCGATCAACGGCAGCATCATTGCCATCACCGGGATTCCACCGTTCATCGCCACCCTCGGCATGATGGTCTCGGCTCGCGGGCTGGCGCGCTTTTACACCGGTGGCCAGCCGGTGAGCATGCTCAATGATTCCTACACGGCCATTGGCCAGGGCGCGATGCCCGTGATCATCTTTCTGGTGGTCGCGGTGATCTTCCACATTGCCTTGCGTTACACCAAATATGGCAAGTACACCTACGCTATTGGTGGCAACATGCAAGCGGCGCGGACCTCAGGGATCAACGTCAAGCGTCATCTGGTGATTGTCTACAGCATCGCCGGTCTGCTGGCAGGTCTGGCCGGCGTGGTCGCTTCGGCACGGGCTGCCACCGGTCAGGCGGGCATGGGGGTTTCCTACGAGCTGGATGCGATTGCCGCAGCCGTCATTGGCGGCACCAGCCTCTCCGGGGGCGTCGGGCGCATCACCGGAACGGTCATCGGCGCGCTGATTCTCGGGGTCATGGCCAGTGGTTTTACCTTCGTCGGTGTCGATGCCTATGTACAAGACATCATCAAAGGGCTGATTATCGTCGTCGCGGTGGTCATCGACCAATACCGTAACAAACGCAAGCTCAAACGTTGAAAGTGGGATGGATTCCGGGAAAGGGCCTGTTTTCAGGCCTTTTTCCTTTTTCATGTCGGTTTTGAACCGACGGGGCACCGGCCGGTCAGAGAACATCCGCAGCGTTCTTGCACAAGCATGCTTGCCCCGCTCTTGCGCTGTGTTGCTCGACGATGATATCGGCTGTTTGGGCGATTCGCGGGCGAGCGCGCTGTTAAGAACTACGGCATTGAAATTTGCTGAAACACCGGTTTTCCCCAATGACAACGGGGATTTGGGGGCTTGTTGAGTGAATCTTGTTCAATTATGTTGCCGACTGTGGAACCCGGCCTTAGACTGCCGCCCCTCGTAAATTGAGTGCCAGGTGGCGCTTGGAGATGATGGCGCCGGGGATCTCGATACGTTTTACAGTCGGGCCAGAGCGCCCCCTTGATTTGCCTTAATGCACGTTTTTTTATAGAGAAATCAATGACCAAGGAAAAGTTGCTGGCGATGCCGGCCGATGACTACATGAACGCAGAGCAACATGCGTTCTTCATCGAGTTGCTGCAAGCCATGAAAGTGGAAATCCACGAGCGCATCGAGCAGAGCCGTATCGCTATCGAAAGCCTGGACACCCCGGCTGATCCCGCTGATGCTGCTTCCGTCGAAGAAGAGCGTCACTGGCTGGTCAATGTCATCGAGCGCGACCAGCGCATGCTTCCACAATTGGAAATGGCCTTGACCCGTATCGCCGAAGACACCTTTGGCTGGTGCGATGACAGCGGTGAGCCGATCGGCCTGAAGCGTTTGCTGATCAGCCCCACCACCAAGTACTGCATCGAAGCCCAGGAACGCCACGAACAGATCGACCGCCACCAGCGTCAGGCCTGATCCAGCCGACCTGAGTGCCAGGCCCGACTGCCTTTCAGAGGCCGTCGGGTTTTTTGTCGTCTGCATTTTTTCAGTCAGCTTGCCTGTCGTTGATTTTGATAAATCCGACCGACTACCACCAACGACTCATGGCGCATTGCCGCCTTCTGACGTTTAATGCTTTCAAATAATGATAAGCAGGGAAGGTCAAGGATATGGCTGCTGACGGAAGTTACACAGGGACGCTTTCCCCTCAATTACCACTGGCGACCGTCGGGCCCTGGCGCTGGTTGACGCCTGTACTGCAGAGTGTGGCGCTGTGCCTGTTATTCGCGGCGATGGCCTGGAGCCTGAGGTCGGTCTATGCCTGCCTGCCGCTCGGCCTGTTGATCCTGTGGCTACCTCGTTTCTTGCCTTTGCGTGCGTTGCCCGCGCCTGAAGCCAACCATGACGACGCGGTCGAACGCCTGACTCGCGACCTTTCACGCAGCACCAGTCACAACGCCCTGTCTGCCGCAGCCGTGGCATTTTCCGTCAAGCAATTGGCAAGCAGACTGCAATCCCAAGTCAATGCTGCCGAGCAGATTGTCAGCAGTGCCGACGTGATGATTGCCACCGAAAGGTCAACTTCCTCGCTCAGCCAGCAGGCGCTGAGTGCGGCCAGCGAAGCGCGGCAAAGCAGTGATGCCGGGCTCGCTGTGCTCACAGAGTCGATTGCCCTGATGCACCAGCTCAGTGAACGCGCCGACAGCAGCCGTCAGTTGATCGAAGCCCTCAGTCAGCGCAGCGAAGACATTCAACGGGTCACCTCTGTCATTCAATCGATCGCCAGCCAGACCAACCTGCTGGCCCTCAACGCCGCTATTGAAGCGGCGCGCGCTGGTGAGCATGGCCGGGGTTTTGCGGTCGTCGCCGACGAGGTGCGCGGCCTGGCCGGGCGAACTGCCGCAGCCACTGGCGAAGTGGGGCAAATGGTCGCCGACATCCAGCAGCGAACGGCACAAGTGGTCGAACAGATTCGTCAGTTGTCCGGCGATCTGAGCGGCGGCGTCGAGCAGGTGGAAACCACCGGGCGACAATTATCGAGCATCGCGCAACTCGCAGCGGGCGTGGAGGGGCAGGTCAACGAGATTGCCGCGGGCGCGGAAACCAATCAGACCCAGCTGAGCAGCCTGTTCGTGGCCGTGGAGCAGATGCGCAGCGACCTGGCCATCAGTGATGAGCAAACGCGTCAATTGGCCAAGGCTGCCGTGCAAATGGAGGGGCAGGCCGAAACCATCAGCGAGCGGCTGGCCGAGGTGGGGCTGGATGACTATCACCAGCGCGTTTACGATTTGGCGCGTGAAGGTGCGAGCCAGATTGCGAACAAGTTCGAGCAGGACATCGACCAGCACAGAGTCAGCCTGGACGATCTGTTTGACCGCAGTTACCGACTCATCGGCAATACTTCACCAGCCAAATATCAAACACGCTTCGACCGCTATACCGATCAGGTGCTGCCAGCGATTCAGGAGCCCTTGCTCAGTCGTCACGAAGGCCTGGTATTTGCCATTGCCTGTACGCAGCAAGGCTACGTACCGACCCATAACCATGCGTTCAGCAAGCCGCTGACCGGCGACGCTGCGGTGGACACCGTACAAAATCGCACCAAGCGCAAATTCGAGGACCGGACCGGTATTCGCTGCGGCAGCCATCAGCAACCCATCCTGCTGCAGACCTACACCCGCGACACTGGCGAGTTGATGCACGATCTATCGGTGCCGATCATGGTCAAGGGCCGGCATTGGGGAGGCTTGCGATTGGGCTACAAGCCCGAAGGTGGGGCTGCAGGTCATCGTTAATGCGTGTGCGTTTCAAAAGGGTTGATCAAAAAAAGAGGGTGATCACTAATTCTATATATAACCGGCCATGGCTGTTGGGGATTTGATATTCGTCGCCGGGTATGCGGCTTAATGACATCCATTAGTCTTGTTGTTGACGCAGCATCACCAAGCGCAACCACTTTTCGTACAGAGCCTTATAAATGATGAGCCGGAAGCTGTTTATTACGAGGATACTGCTGTCGATTGCGAGCTAAAGACCGTTGACCGGCTTGAAAAGACAGGGGTTTATCGTCGGGCCGGTAGTTGTCGCTCTCACCCGATCCTGTCGAGGTTCTAGCCGATTTAACAGGACCCTTTATCGTCATGAAAGTAGCCGGACGGCAGCCAAAGGCGGATCGCCGTTGGCTAAGCCATGCGCTCTATTCCCTTGAGCTGGCTTGGCGCAGCTGCCTTTTGCATTGACAGCGTGAGCTTCACTGCCATGATAACGGCGAAATGATGTTTGGTTATTGTCTGTAACTTTCCCTATTGATGGACTGTTGGCTTGTTCTGTAAGTTTTTAATTCTTGTGTCGTGGGAAATAGTTCTCTGGTTTTTTTAATTATCCGATATTTAAGTGGGAAATTTCTGATATTGATTTTGGTGCATTGACGATTGGATATGTAAGAGCATTCTGTGAGTTATATGTCCGGATATGTAAAAGGCTATTCGGATTTCTGATCGACACTCACAAGTGATTTGCATATGACAACTCTTTATAAAGGTAAAGCCTCAAGTGGTGGGACGGGTGAACTAAGGGTCATCGTACGGATCGGTGTGTTTTTTGATGGCACCGGCAACAACCGCGTCAACAGCCAGATCGGTGCTGACTGCCAGGCGATGGCGGAAATCTACAATGGCGAGCACATCAAGGAGTGCGGCGGTCGGCACAGTGATCCATCCAGCAGCTACAGCAATGATCTGACCAACATCGCGAGACTGGCCGATTTTTACAGGCATCAACCTCGGGCGCTGAATGAAGGGGCGGGGCTTGGGGTGTATGAGTCGATTTATGTCAGCGGCATTGGCACGGTATCCGGCGGGCGGGACTCGCGCCTGTCAGGCCAGGGGTTTGGTCGCGGTAATACCGGCGTCGTTGCCAAGGTTTCCAAGGGTGTGAAGAAGATCAGCGCTTTTCTACAAACGTTTGAAATTCACAATCCAGGTTGCGTCATTGCCGGCCTGGAATTCGACCTGTTCGGATTCAGTCGCGGCGCGGCGGCGGCCCGTCATCTGGCCAATGAGGTGCTCAAGCAATCGCGAGGTATGCTCGGTCCCGTTCTCGATCCTTGCAAGCTACCGTTGTCGATCGACTTTTCCTGGTCGGCGGGAAGCGTGCGACTCAAGGTCATCGGCCTGTTCGATACCGTAGCGGCCATAGGAAGCATTGCTGATCTGGGCAACATCCGCGATGCAGCCAATGCGCGGGTCAATTTGTATCTGCCTCCCGGATGTGCGCAACAGGTCTTGCACCTGGTGGCAGCTGACGAGTGCCGACGCAATTTCGCCTTGAACAGCGTGGCACCGGACTGGCCTCGCGAGATCGTGCTGCCTGGCAGCCATTCGGACATCGGCGGCGGCTATCAGCCGCAGAGCGTGGAAACGGTCGCCCTCACCAAGCCCCGCCGCAGTCTGGTCAGCGCCAGTACGCCCTCCGAGACCAGCGATGCCTGGCGGCAGACTCATGCCGAAATGTGCAGCCTGGACGCAGAGCGTTGGATCGACCCCAAGGACGAAACCGCTTCAATCAGCGTCGAGTGCCATGAACGGCTGGGACAACGAGGTCGAGGAATGAAAACCGTGGTGGCAAGGGTGAAGCTTCAGCGCAAGGTGTTCGGCCACCTCTCGCGGGTTTATTTGCGAGTGATGCACGCTTTGGCGTGTGATGAGGGTGTGCCATTCAGCCCGGTACCGGACGCAGCAGACATCAGCCTTCCTCCGGAGCTCAGAGGGATAGCCGTCAAGTTGATTGCTTATGCGCGGGGCCAGGGTGAACCGCTGTCAGCGCAAGAACGGCTGCTCTTGTATCGTCGGTATATCCACTGCTCTGCGCACTGGAATGCCACGCTAGGGCGACGTGGAGCGCTGGTGGACAGTCTGTTTCTGAACGCGCCTGCAGCAAAGGGGCGGCAGCGATTCGCGAACAGGCCGCGGTCGGGTTATCCGCTGTGAGATCTCACATTGAGTACGGGCGGCCTCGCTGTGGCCGCCTGAATTCAAAGGTTTGCGTTATTTTTTGTCGTGTAACCGTTGATTCAGTTCATCGACCACCGGTGCCCAATCATCGTCTTCCCGCAACTTTTCTTTTAGCAGACTGGCTTGCTGCGGCGTCCAGAATTGGGCATCGATCAGCTTTACGTCATCCGGTAGCGGATGTTTGCCAATGAAAGCGTCGATGCTTGCTTCATCGGAATCCAGTCCCAGTTGGTCGAACAGTGTGGCAAGCGTCAGTGTGTCGAGATCCATGATGTCCCCTTGGCGGGCCGAAGCCCCGATTGGTGTTTGTCAGTCGTTGTTATGAGTGCTCATGGCGGGCAGGAGTTCTACACATTTGCTGGCATGCTTGTTTGTCATCGCCTGCCTGCCGTCGCTGTGGACACCCCCAACAGCGGCGTCCGGTACAAAAACAGCTACATTACGGACGAAAGGCATATATCCCGTATAGGCCCTGACCCGGTAGAATCCAGCTTCGTGCCAGCGTCCGGCACCCAGGACGCATCGATTTTCATTGTCTTCTTTTTCCTTGCCTGGCCGCTGGTCGGGCAAGCTCTATCAGGTTGGGAGTTTGTGCATTGGCAGTAAGTAATCTGGATACCCATGCGTTATTCGTGCTTGGAGATTTGCGCGCGAAGCTGGTAAAGCAATTCCAGGCACGTTTCGTATATGTCATCGAGCAGTCTCCCGAGGGCATTTACATGTCCGAAATCGACACCGAAACCGCATTGGTGGTCGATGACAAACCACGTCTGGAGCTGAAAGTAGGCGATCACTTTCGCGCCGCCGTACTGCCCAGCCGCGAAGGCGGGAAGTTCGAGATCCGCTTTCGCGAGATCAAGATGACTATCTACGGCCTGGGCGAATACGCCTTTGTTGATGTGCCTGAAGGTCACGGTATCGTGTTCAAGGAATCCCACAGCGTATTCATGGTGTTCGCCGCCCATGAGCAAATCCAGCTGGGCCTGAGCAAGATCCTCAAGACCGCCACCGCCAAGGCCGCCAAATGGCGCAAGGGCGAACTGGTGTTCAAGGCCAGCGAGTAACCCGCCAGCCTCGAATCGCCGATGATTCAGAAACGCGTCTGTACCGCCAGCTCCAGGGTTCGCGGTTCACCCAGGTAGTACGCTGGCGAGACCTGGGCGAAGTGCGCATACACCTCGTCGGTGAGGTTACGCACCCGTCCGGTAATGGACGTGTGACTGTCCAGCCTGAAGGTCAGAAAGTTGCCATACAGCGTGTATAACGGCACTGTCCGGATATTGGCATTGTCGGCATACACCGACGCCACATAACGTGCGTCCATACCGCCTTGCCAGTCCGGGGTGAAATCGTAAGCCAGCCACAGGTTGCCGACTCGGCCGGGGACATTGGCGGGCGTGTTGCCACCACTCCGGTCGCAGTCTTTTCGTCGAACGTGTCGGAGCGTGCGTCGACCCACGCACATTGCCTTCCAGCAGCCGTGCGGGCGTGATCCGCAGCGAACTGGCCAGTTAGCCCCCGTGAGAACTGTTGCCCCACCGGGATGCTGTTGGTTGGGTCTTGCGGGTCACAGCGGGCAACCGAAGGCGGTGTAGAGCGTCGGGAGTTTCTGTTCGCCCCGTTTGAATGGATCAACGGTCAGCGCGCGCCATCGGTGGAACAGTACTCGCCGCCGCTGCCGTTGAGTTGCATTCCGACCATCTGGCCATGCCCGATGCTGCGGGCGAACGCGTTGAACAGGACGCAGCAATAAAGCATCCATGCGATCAGGTGTCGGTCTGAGCGGGCCAGTTTCATGGCGCAGGAATGTATCAGAAGTGATGCGATAAGTGGTGTGCAACAACGTGGCGCGAATCGCTCTTGAGTCGCTACGCGTGCGTATCGGGTTCGGGTGGGGTGTTGTCTGGGCTGGCACATTAGAAAAGCAACGGCAATCCGAGATTCTGCGCAGGATCGTGTGGTACGCAGAATCCGTGGTGGACCGGAGGCTACGACGGCAGCGAAACCGGCGTGCCTGACAGGCATTTGCGTCCTGATCCACCGCCTTCGCCACTGTCGCACAGCTCCAGCAGCTCCCACAGGTGTGGAGTCAGTCTTCAATCCTGATCCTGCTTTTGCTTTTCCCACGCGCCGGTACGGACGACACGGTGCGCGACTTGGGTGCGGGGCCAACGCAGGCGGCGCGACCACGCCCAGCAACAATCACTTCCCCTCATGCCGTCCCTCGGAAACCTCCGGCGGCACGTCGGCATCCCCCGCCATACGCTTGCGAAATAACCCGGTCCGCGCCAGTAGCAACGTCGTCACCGGCACCGTAATCGCCAGCAGAATCGGAATCAGCCAGGCGTGCAACACAGGCTCTTCCTTCAATGCCGAGAAATAGACAATCGACGCCAATGCTACACACCAGGCGCCAATCGTCGATGCCAGGGCAGGCGGATGCATGCGCTGGAAAAAGTCTTTCATGCGCAATAACCCCAGTGCCCCGATCAAGGCAAACAGGCTGCTGGCGACTAGCAATACCGCCGTCAGCACTTCGATCCAAAACGGCAGGACATGCAGCGAATTCATTCGATCACCTCGCCGCGTAGCAGGAATTTAGCCAGGGCGAACGAACCCACAAACCCGAACAGCGCGATCAACAGCGCGGCCTCGAAGTAGGTGTCACTGGCATAGCGAATCCCCAACACCAGCATCATCAGCATGGCCAGCAGGTACAGATAATCCAGCGCCAGAACCCGATCCTGCGCCGATGGGCCTTTGAACAGGCGGATAAGGGTCAGGATCATCGCCACCGTAAACAGCGACAAGCTGAGCAGAATCGCGTTGGTGAGCAGCGGGCTCATTGGAAAATCTCCATCAGCGGACGTTCGTAAGTACGTTTGAAGTGCGCGATGAAGTGCGCTTCGTCCTCCAGATCGAACACATGCATCAACAGGACGCTGCGATCCAGCGCCAACTCCGACCAGACAGTGCCGGGCACCACGGTGCAAATCATCGCCAGCGCCGCCAGACCATGGGCGTCGTGCAAATCCAGCGGCACCTTGACGAACGCCGAACGTGGCGGCCGTTGACCTGCGCGTAAAACATCCCATGCCACCGCCAGATTCGAAACCAGAACGTCACGGCCCACCAGAAAAAACAGTTTCAACGCCACACCCGGCTTGCGGACTCGTGCAGGCAGCGGGCGCAAGGGTGCGAACATGATCGGCGCAAGCAAGCCGAGCAACGCGCCGAGCAGCAGATTGCCCGCGCTCAGTGACAGGTTCAGCAACAGCCACAACGCCCATAACGACAGTGACAGCAGGGGCGCAGGGAACAGACGCTTCATGGCTGGACCTCTGCGGTTGCGGGTGAGGGCACGGGCCTGGCAGCCATGACCGACAACACATATTGCTGCGGATCGTGCAGTGCCTGAGCGGTGTCCTGGGTGTAGCGCAGCAGGCCTTGAGCCTTGAAGGTAAGCACGATGCAGGCGCCCAGCAGCAGCGCGATCGGAATGCATTCGTTGCGACGCAGCGCCGGTGACGGGCGATCCTGAGCGGTCCAGAAGCGCTTGATGCCGACGCGCACGAAGGCAAACAGCGAGGCCAGGCCCGAGAGGATCAGCAGCGCTACCAAGGTCCAGCTGTCGGCGCGAATGGCTTCATTCTTCGCCACGTCAAGACCCAGTGGATTAAGCAGGGCGCTGATCAGCGTCAGCTTGCCGAGAAAGCCTGACAGCGGCGGCATGCCGATGATCAGCAGCGCACAGGCAATGAAGCTCAGCCCCAAAAACGCCATGGTCCAGGGAATCACCTGACCGACCACGGCCTTCTGCTCGTCGTCGAGGTTGGTTCCCGGCAGCGGATGCAGGGACTCCATCGTCTTGGGCAGTTGATCGGCGTCGACCTCCAGCGGTATTTCGTTGGCCGAGCGCGAACGTTCGATCAGCTCGGCCAGCAGGAACAGCGCGCTCAGGGCCAGGGTCGAGCTGACCAGATAAAACAGCGCGCCTGCGGTCAGGCTCGGTTGGCCGAAACCGATGGCCGACAGCAGAATGCCGGCCGACACCAGGATGCTCAGGCTGGCCATACGCTCCAGACGCTGGGCGGCAACCACGGAAATGGCCGCCACAGCCAGCGTCATCATGCCACCCCAGATCAGCCATTGGCCACCAAAGAACGCCGAGGCCCCGGCCCGACCGGAGAACAACAGGGTCCACAAACGCAGCAGGGTGTAGGCGCCGACCTTGGTCATCAGCGCAAACAGCGCAGCCACCGGCGCACTGGCCGCAGAGTAGGCCGGCACCAGCCAGAAATTGAGCGGCCACATACCGGCCTTTGCCAGAAAAGCGACCGCGAGAATCGCTGCGCCTGCATGCAACAGGCCCAGATCGGCCTCGGACACCTGCGGAATCTTGACCGCTAGATCCGCGAGATTCAAGGTGCCGGTGACGCCATAAATCAGCGCCGCGCCAATCAGAAACAGCGACGAAGCCAGCAGGTTGATGGTGATGTAATGAAGACCAGCCGAGACGCGGGCACGTCCCGAACCGTGCAGCATCAAGCCGTAGGACGCTGCCAGCAACACCTCGAAAAACACGAACAGGTTGAACAGGTCGGCGGTCAGGAACGCCCCGTACAGTCCCATCAACTGAATCTGGAACAGCACGTGAAAACTCGCACCGGCCCGATCCCAACGCGCCAGGGCGAACAACAGCGCGCAGAATGCGACGATGCCGGTCAGTACCAGCATCAGCGCCGAGAGATGATCGACCACCAGCACGATGCCGAACGGCGAAGCCCAGTTGCCCGGCAAGTACACGCCGATGGAGCCGGTGGTGCCGGTCTTCTGCACCCACATCATCAAGGTGATGGCGATCGCAAGGCCCAGCGCGGTGGACAGCAGATTGATGCGTGCTTTCAGCGGCCGGTGTTTTTCTCCCAGCCAGAGCATCAAAGCGGCAGTGAGCACCGGCAGCAGGATCGGCGCGATGATCAATTGATTCATCAGGCTCATTCACTGTTCTCCCGACCGTCTACATGGTCGTTGCCGGTCAGGCCTCGGGAGGCGAGCAGCACCACCAGAAACAATGCGGTCATGGCGAAACTGATGACGATGGCCGTAAGGACCAGCGCCTGGGGCAGTGGATCGGTATAGTTGAGCAGGTCCTGCGGCACGCCATTTTTGATGACCGGCTCCTTGCCGATAAACAGGCTGCCCATGCTGAAGATGAACAGATTGACGCCATAGGACAGCAGGCACAGGCCCATGACCACCTGAAAGGTCCGTGGCCGCAGGATCAGCCACACGCCGGACGCGGCGAGCACGCCAATGGCGATGGCAATGACTTGCTCCATCAGATGGCTCCTTGTGAGGGGGTGGAGTGTATCGGCGCAGCTGGCGGGCTCGGCTCGATGGGTTGTGGCAGCGAGGTCGGACGATGGCTGCGCACCGATTGGTGGGCCAGCGCGGTGAGGATCAGCAGCGTCGAGCCCACTACCACGGCGTACACACCAACGTCGAAAAACAGCGCGCTGGCGATGTGCATGTCACCCAGCACAGGCCAATGCACGTGCGCTGTGTGGGTGGTCATGAAGGGATAACCCAGGGCCATCGAGCCCAAGCCCGTTGCCAGGGCGAAGAACAGCCCGGTGCCCATCCAGCGCAGAGGACGCAAGCTCATGTGGGCCTCGACCCACTGCGTGCCGGCAACCATGTACTGCAGAATGAACGCCACCGACATCACCAGTCCCGCGACAAACCCGCCGCCGGGCTGGTTGTGGCCGCGCATGAACAGGTACATCGAGACCACGAATGCCACCGGCAACAGCAAGCGCACCAGTACCGCAGGCACCATCATGAAGCCCAGTGCGGTGTCGGTCGCCTGGCGCGGGTTGACCAGATCGGTCACCACATCGCGCGCCAACAGACGTTGCTGGGCGGGCAGGGCAATGCTTTCTTTCGGCGGGCGGAAGCGTCGCAGCAAGGCGAACACGGTCAGCGCTACCACCGCCAGCACGGTTATTTCACCGAAGGTGTCGAAGCCCCGGAAATCCACCAGCATCACGTTGACCGCGTTGGTACCACCACCCTGGCTCAAGGCGCGGCTCAGATAAAACTCCGAAATCGCGTTAGGCGTGGGGCGTGTCAACATCGCGTAGGAAAGCAGCGCCATGCCGCCCCCGACTGCCACGGCCAGGATGAAGTCGCGCACCCGGCGCACCTTGGCGCGGTTGCGCGAGCGGCTGGGCGGGGCGACGTTTTCATTACGCCGGGGCAGCCAGCGCAGCCCCAACAGAATCAGCACCGTGGTGACCACCTCTACCGCCAGTTGGGTCAAGGCCAGATCCGGCGCGGAGAACCAGACGAAAGTCACGCAGGTCATCAAGCCGCAGACGCCGACCATGGTCACTGCCGCCAATCGGTGGTATTTGGCCTGCCATGCAGCACCCACGGCGCAAGCGATGGCGATCAACCAGAGCATGACGAACACCCCGGAGCCGGGAATCTTCGGCCGGTCGCCCCAGGTCAGGCCGCTGTCGTACATTGGCACGAAGCCTGCGACCAGCGCCACGGACACCATTAGAAACAGCTGGGCTTGCAGGCGGCGCGTGGTCAACAGACGTTCGACCTCGCGGGCAACACGCAGTTGGGCCACCAGCACCCGCTCGAACAGGCGCTTGCCGTTGAGGCGCCAGACCAGCGGTGGGCCTTTGAAACGGTCTCGCTTGAGGCGCGGGCGCAGCAACAGATAAAGGACGATCCCGGCGCCCATGGCAATCAGGCTCATGATCATTGGCGCGTTCCAGCCGTGCCAGATGGCCAGGCTGTATTCGGGCAAGGTTCCACCCACGACAGGCTGTGCGGCGGCGGCCAGAAGCGGACCGACCGATAGCGCCGGGAAAATGCCAACGATCAGGCACGCCAGTACCAGCAGCTCCACCGGCACGCGCATCCAGCGTGGCGGTTCATGGGGCGTGTGCGGCAGGTCGCAGGCTTTCGGACCGAAGAACACATCGACCGTGAAACGCAGGGAGTAAGCGACGCTGAAGATCCCGGCGACAGTGGCGATCACCGGCAGTGCGAGCTCCACCCAGGCCGTTGAGCTGATGAACACCGTTTCGGCGAAGAACATTTCCTTGGATAGAAAGCCGTTGAGCAGCGGCACCCCCGCCATGGCGGCGCTGGCCACCATCGCCAGCGTCGCGGTGTAGGGCATGAGCCTGATCAGGCCGCTGAGTTTACGAATGTCGCGGGTGCCGCTTTCATGGTCGATGATGCCAGCGGCCATGAACAGCGAGGCCTTGAACGTTGCGTGGTTGAGGATGTGAAAGACCGCAGCGACCGCAGCCAATGGGCTGTTGAGGCCGAGCAACAGGGTGATCAGGCCCAGATGACTGATGGTGGAGTAGGCCAGCAGGCCTTTGAGGTCGGTCTGAAAGATTGCCGAGTAGGCGCCGATGATCAGGGTACAGGCCCCGGCGCCGCCGACGATCCAGAACCATTGCTCGCTGCCGGATAGCGCCGGCCAAAAGCGCGCCAGCAAAAATACCCCGGCCTTGACCATGGTCGCCGAGTGCAGGTATGCCGAAACCGGCGTCGGCGCCGCCATGGCATGTGGCAACCAGAAGTGGAAAGGGAATTGCGCGCTCTTGCTCAGCGCGCCGATCAGGATCAGCGTCAGTAATACCGGGTACAACGCGTGGGCGCGGATCGCGTCGCCGCAGGCCAATACCCGGTCCAGATCGTAGCTGCCGACCACATGCCCGAGCAGCATCACCCCCACCAGTAAAGCAAGGCCCCCTGCACCGGTGACCATTAGCGCCATGTAAGCGCCGCGCCGGGCATCGGCGCGGTGGTGCCAATAGCCGATCAACAGGAAGGAAAAGACGCTGGTGAGTTCCCAGAAAAAAACGATCTGGATCAGGTTGCCGGACATCACCAGCCCGAGCATGGCACCCATGAAGGCAAGGAAGAACGAAAAAAACCGCGGCACCGGGTCGTCGGGCGACATGTAATAGCGGGCGTACAGCGACACCAGTGCGCCGATCCCCAGAACCAGCATCGAGAACAGCCAGGCGAATCCGTCCAGACGCAGCACGAAGTTCAGCCCCAGGCTGGGCAGCCAGAAGAACTCTTCGCGCATAACTCCGCCATGGGCGATTTGCGGGTACCAGAGCGCCACCTGTATCGCGCCGATGAGGGCGATCAGGCCGGCCAGAATGGATTCACTGTTGCGTGCGTTGTGCGGCAAGAGGGCCGCCAGACAGCTGCCGAGGAAAGGCAGAAGCAGTAGAACTATCAGGGACATAGGCTTCTAATCTGCGAATAAATGTCGAGGATCATACGTGTCGGGCCCTGCATCACCAACCGCCAAGATGTCGCAGAATCCTACAAGATCGATAGCAGCAGCGTAGCTGACCCTCAGAGGGAGGTCGGTTGAGCAGATGAATCCCCTGTAGCAGCCGCCGGAGGTTTTCCCAAGCCGTCAGAGCGGTCTGTCAGCACACACGGATCCGGCGGAATGCGCAGCCCTAACGTGAGCGACTCACTCACGATCCGGTGGTGAATCGCTGGGGCAGGTGAAGGGTTACCGGCCCATCGCGAATCAATCCGCTCCCACAGGATCCAGCTCAGGTCGCTCCACCTTTGCGGCGACAGGTGAAGATTGGTGCGGTTTAAGCCACAATGCTTGCCAGTTTCCGGAGCGCCCCATGTCTGATTCCATCCAACACCTTGCCGTTGACGCCGTCCTCGACGCGACCGGTCTCAATTGCCCAGAGCCTGTGATGATGCTGCATCAAAAGGTGCGCGATCTGCCAGCCGGTGGTTTGCTCAAGGTCATTGCCACTGACCCCTCGACTCAGCGCGACATCCCCAAGTTCTGTGTCTTTCTGGATCATGAACTGGTCGACAGGCAGGTGGCCGACGGCGTTTACCTGTACTGGATTCGCAAGAACCCCGCATGAGTGCCTGCTGCCCCGATTGACTGACTGCGCCGCGCTGGTTCCCCGGCACGCGAGCGCCTACACTGCCGCGACTCCAGGGAGCCCACCATGCGCATAGTTGCCGACGAAAACATTCCACTGCTCGACGCTTTCTTTTCCGGCCTTGGCGACATCCGTCGTCATCCGGGACGTACCCTCGACCGCGCTGCGGTGGCCGACGCTGACATCCTGCTGGTGCGCTCGGTGACCAAGGTCAACCGCGAACTGCTCGAAGGCACAGCGGTTCGTTTCGTTGGGACCTGCACCATCGGTACCGATCACCTCGATCTCGACTACTTCAATGACGCCGGTATCCAGTGGGCCAGCGCGCCCGGCTGCAACGCCCGCGGGGTGGTGGATTATGTCCTTGGCAGCTTGCTGACGCTGGCGGAAATCGAAGGCGCCGATCTGGGCCGACGCACGTATGGCGTGGTGGGGGCGGGACAGGTCGGCGGTCGGCTGATCAAGGTGCTGCGCGAACTGGGCTGGAAAGTCCTGGTCTGCGATCCACCCCGGCAGGCTGCCGAAGGCGGCGATTACGTCAGCCTCGATGAGATCATCGAGCAATGCGATGTTGTCAGCCTGCATACACCCTTGAACAAGGCCGGCGATCTGCCGACCTGGCACCTGTTTGACCGCGCACGCCTGCGACAACTCAGGCAGGGTGCGTGGCTGATCAACGCGGCCCGCGGCCCGATCGTGGATAATGCAGCGCTGCTTGAGGTGCTGCTCGAGCGTGAAGACCTGCAGGCGGTGCTGGATGTCTGGGAACAGGAGCCGCTGGTGGACGTGGAGCTGGCCGAGTTGTGCGTCATCGGGACACCGCATATTGCCGGATACAGCCTCGATGGGCGCCAGCGCGGCACCGCGCAGATCTACCATGCGCTGTGCGCGCATCTCGGACAAGCACCCGCCATCTTTCTTGACGACCTGCTGCCCAAACCCTGGCTGGCGCAGGTCTCGCTGGACGCTGCTACCGATCCGGCGTGGGCGCTGAACATGCTTTGCCGTGGCGTCTATGATCCGCGCCGCGACGACGCGGATTTCCGTCGGAGTCTGGTGGGTGACTCTGTCAGCCAGCGTCTGGCCTTCGATGCCCTGCGTAAGCACTATCCGCCACGTCGGGAAATCGAAGGCCTGCGGGTGAGCATCGACGGGCATTGTGCAAACCTGCAGCGGATTGTTCAGGCGCTGGGTGCGGTATCGGTTTAACGGAAAACGTACTTCACAATGTAAGCGTGAAGATCGTTGAAGACTCGATAGGGCACCGGCTCAGGGCAGCGCTCGGAATTGGCCAACGCCAGGTGTGCGGCTTTCAGGGTTTCCCCGCGCTCGTCAAGTGACACGATCGGCGCGTTCACCAGTCTTGCGTAATTGTTGAATGCGCAGGGTTTGTTGGCTTCGGCGGTTCGCAGAATGCGCATCGCGTGATGCCGTGGCTCGATGACCACACCGTTTACGTCGGTAATGGATTGTGGGATCAGCTCACTGGATTGGGTGCATAGACTGCGGCAGACGACGCGACGGTCCCTGAGCACTCCGAAGCCGCGCTCGTACAAAGTGATGGTGGAACCTACCGAGGCAGCGCAGGCATTTTCGAACGCTGTCAGGATCGATTGGGCATTGGCCATACTTGCGTCGATGTTCTCAAGGCTGACGAATCGCTCCAGCTCCTTGCTTTCGATACTCTTTAGCGCACGTTCAATGGTCGATACGTGAGCGAACTCTCTTTTGCATCCGATCAGGTGTACCTCGAACTGGTATCCCTTACTGGCGGCATACATGGGCAGGCTTGCGAACTCTATGCTGTCCAGTGCTGTTTCGATAATGATGTTGTATTTGTTGGCAAACGCGTCCTGAAAAATCTTCCTGCCCAGGTCCCAGATAAACTGTTCGGTATGTGCATAAGCATGCAGCACGCCATGCTCAAGCATTTGCGCATACTGCGGATGCCTGGCCCGGTATTCAGGAATGTAAGGCCTGATGAAGTCAGAGTATTGCCCGCTGGGCAGCAGGGTATTTTCCAGCAGGTACGTTTTACCCGCTCCCTGGGCGCCCGCCACCACAAGCAGCTTGGGCGTTTTGCCGCCATCGGATGGCTCGGCAATCGCATCGAAGATACCGGGTGCAATTTCAGCGTATGTCTGGTTGATATCGGTTTGCGTGTAGTGGTAAGTCGGCGCGCGAGTCATGGCCTTTCCCTGATGTATATAAAGTGAATAAGTCAGGGATGGACGTAATAGGGACCAACACTTGCGTGTCAATTGAGGCGGTGTCGGATGTTTCTCAGGTTTTTGTGGGCTAGCAGCAGGTGGAAGACATTCAACGCATAAAAAAACCCGGCGCGGTGGCCGGGTTTCAAGGAAAATCTCTTAATCTTGCTCGTCGGGTCGTACCCAATACTTCTCGCATTCCTGACATGCGGCCTGAACCATTTCTTCAGTGATCAGAATCTGGTTTCCGTACTCGTCAAGTATCGCGCCGCCCAGTTGCAACTCGGCTTGGGGGCGTAATACGTGTTCTTGATTGCTACTGTGTTGCAAGCTCATGGCCTATCTCCTCATCAGATTGGGCGTTTCAATTTAGCCACGCTCCATGACCACGCCATGACACCCCTGGACGCATCGCGCGCCCTTACGGTCCCACCGACGGCAGCAACATTTGCCAGCCGGTCTCCGGGCCGATCCGCTGTAACCGCCCTTGGTTAACGTCATGACGCAGCGCTGGCGCAAGGTGGATACTTTTATGCTGACTGGCACCACACGCCTGAGTTCAGGAAAAGACGACGAGCGTGCATGAAAAGTCAGGTGTAGGCTCTGCGCTTGAGTTTTCATCGAGTGCATTTCATGTCATCAGTTTTCTCCGGCCGCCAGCGCCACGCTCTCCGCTTGGCACTGCGGATGATCGCGCCTTATCGCAAACAGGCCATCGGTGCGCTGGTGGCATTGATCGTGACTGCCGCCATTACGTTGTCGATGGGACAGGGCATCAAGCTGATGGTCGATCAGGGCTTCATGACCCGCTCGGTCACTCTGCTTAACGAAACCATCGGGCTATTCATGCTGCTGGTCGTTGCACTGGCGGTGGGTACCTTTACCCGTTTCTATCTGGTGTCGTGGATCGGCGAGCGGGTGGTGGCCGATCTGCGCAAACAGGTGTTCGACCATCTGGTCAGCCTGCATCCCGGGTTTTACGAGAGCAATCGCAGCTCGGAAATCCAGTCCCGACTGACGGCTGATACCACCTTGCTGCAATCGGTGATCGGCTCGTCGCTGTCGATGTTTCTGCGCAACGCGCTGATGGTGGTCGGCGGGGTGATCCTGCTGTTTTTCACCAACCCCAAGCTGACCAGCATCGTGGTTGTCGCATTGCCGCTGGTGGTGGCGCCGATTCTGATCTTCGGACGGCGGGTGCGCAGCCTTTCGCGCGAAAGCCAGGACCGTGTGGCGGACGTCGGCAGCTACGTTTCCGAGGCGTTGGGGCAGATCAAGACTGTCCAGGCGTATAACCACCAGGCGCAGGATCGTCAGCGATTTTCCCGCACTGCGGAGGATGCATTCGAAACCGCACGCAAGCGGATTCTGCAGCGTTCGTGGTTGATCACTCTGGTCATCGTGCTGGTGCTCGGTGCAGTGGCGGTGATGCTTTGGGTCGGTGGAATGGATGTCATTGCCGGACGAATCTCGGGGGGTGAACTGGCGGCGTTTGTGTTCTACAGCCTGATCGTTGGCAGTGCGTTCGGCACCCTCAGCGAGGTGATCGGGGAATTGCAGCGCGCTGCCGGTGCCGCCGAACGCATCACCGAGCTTTTGCAGGCGCGCAGTGAAATCACCCCGCCTGCCAGCGATGTCATGCAGTTGCCGGAGCGGGTGAGGGGTCGTCTGGCGCTGCAAGACGTCAGTTTTGCCTACCCGTCACGACCGGAGCGCAACGCGGTCGACGGCCTGAGCCTGACCATCGAAGCGGGGGAAACCCTGGCGCTGGTGGGGCCGTCAGGTGCAGGTAAATCCACGCTGTTCGATCTGTTGCTGCGTTTTTACGATCCCCAGCAAGGCCGGGTACTGATCGATGGAGTACCTGCCAAGCTTCTCGATCCGCACGACCTGCGCCGCTGTTTCGCCTGGGTGTCGCAGACGCCGGCGCTGTTTTTCGGCAGTGTCGAGGACAATCTTCGCTACGGGAATCCGGCTGCCAGCGACGAGGAGGTTCGAAGGGCCGCGCATATCGCCCATGCCGATGAGTTCATTCACCTGTTACCACAGGGTTACCAGACCCACCTGGGCGACAGTGGAATGGGCTTGTCCGGCGGGCAGCGTCAACGTCTGGCCATTGCCCGGGCGTTGCTGGCCGACGCGCCGATCCTGTTGCTCGACGAAGCCACCAGCGCACTGGATGCGCAGAGCGAGCACCTGATTCAGCAGGCGCTGCCGACGCTGATGCAAGGTCGCACGACGCTGGTGATCGCCCACCGGCTGGCCACTGTGCAGAACGCAGACCGGATTGCGGTGATGGATCAGGGACGGCTGGTCGCAGTGGGGACGCATCGGGATCTGATTGCCAGTAATCCGCTTTATGCACGGCTGGCGGCGTTGCAGTTCAACGGGGGAGTGGAGCTGGAGCGGTAAGTCGTTCGGCCAGATGAAAACGGCACCCGTTGGCGCCGTTTGCTTTTGTATCAATCTTTGCGGTATTCGCACAGATAGGCGGTTTCGTCGCTGACTTCCAGATCAAACTTGCTATTGGCCGGAACACGGAACTGGTCGCCAGCGCTGAAGGTTTCCCAGTCGCTGCCACCCGGCAGCAGCACTTTCAGCGAACCGGAGATCACGTGCATGATTTCGCGCTCTGCCGTGCCGAAGTTGTACTTGCCTGGAGCCATGACGCCGATGGTGGCCGCACCTTCCTTTTGCTGGAAAGCGATGGACTTGACGGTTCCGTCGAAATACTCGTTGACCTTGAACATGGCTGATCTCCTTGGAAGGGCTGGAAAAGGCCAAACAGTATGCCCAACGTACAAAAGGCCGTCATCCGCTTTGATAAATGCGTCACTTTCAGGCGGGAATCACCAGCGGCAGCAACCTTGCAGTATTGCGGGCGTCGGTCAGCGCCCGGTGTTGCTGACCATTGAAGTGCATCCCTGCCAGTTGCAGAGCGGTGTTCAATCCGCAGGGCTTTTGCAATTGCCGCGCCTGGGCGAAGCGCTGCTTGAGGTTGATATGCGGCAGGCTGCTCAACTCACTGGTCAATTGCTGTTGTTGCCATTGCTGCACCAGTTGCTCCCGGTCGTAATCGCCCCAACTGACCCAGCCCACCAGCCGCGTGCGATGGTGAGTCATCCACCGCTCGAATTGCGGCCAGATCATCGCCAGTGGCGCTGCCGTGTCGATCTGGCCCTGTTGTATATGCGTCAGTCCCCGGCAAAAAGGCGTCAGCTGCGGTCGTCGCGCCGGTCGCACGAGACGTTCGAAGTGATCTATCTCGCGACCGGCCGAGTTGACCACGCAAGCGCCGATCTCAATGATTTCCATCTCTGCCACAGGCCACCCGCCTTCTTCGGTGGTGGCCTCCAGGTCTATCACCAGCCAATGGGGCATTGCTCGCTCCCGTTTCCTAATCCATGGCACCGTCATGCAGCGTAGTCATGTCCAACTCGTTGCGTTCAACCCGTTAAGTTCGCGGGGGCTCATGGGTGGGACTCGCAGGGTGGGCGATGGTTTGACGAGGGCGACGATTTTTTTGTCGGGCCTGGGCGCGAATGTTGGCCAAACGCTTGCTTGGTGCAGGCGCTCGGCATAAATTGCGGCGCGAATACGTGCACGATCGTTCGGGCGGCAAATAAACCCGGCCTGCGTTTCGTTTGACCGTTGTCTAATTGTTCGCGAACGCATAGCTTACGCGTAATCCGATTCGCCAGAGGTGCTTTGTCTTGATGTCCACGCCGGTGCGAATGGCTTTGAAAACGCTGCTCATGGCGACGACCCCATTGTGGGCCTTGCAGGCAGGTGCTGAGCAGGTCGTGCGAATTGGTGCTGCGCATTTTCCGCCTTACACCATCCGTCCTGAGCGGGGCGAAGACACAGGCCTGCTGCCGCAGATGGTCAGCGCATTGAACGCCATGCAGAGCGATTACCGCTTTGAAATGGTGCCGACCTCGATTCCCCGACGTTTCCGCGACTTCCAGCAGCAACGGTTCGACATGGCGATCTTCGAGAACCCGGAGTGGGGCTGGAAGGACATTCCCCATGAGGACGTGGACATGGGGCTGGAGGATGCCGAAGTCTTCGTCGCCCATCGTCTGCAAGGGCGTACGCAACGCTATTTCGATGACCTGAAGGGCAAGCGTCTGGCGCTGTTCAGCGGCTATCACTATGCATTTGCCCACTTCAATCCCGATCCGAAATTTCTCGCTGAGCAGTACAACGCCACGCTGACCTATTCCCACGACAGCAATCTTTTGATGGTGCTGCGCGAGCGGGCGGACATTGCGTTGGTGACGCGTTCCTATTTGAGTACGTTCATGGCCGCTAATCCGCAGGATGCCGAGCAGTTCCTGATCTCCGACCGGGTTGATCAGGTCTATCGGCATTACGCATTGCTCAGGCCCAATGCACCGATCAGCGGAGAAAAGTTTGGTGAACTGCTCAAGCAACTGCGGGAGAACGGGCAGATGTTCAAAATTTTCCAGCCGTTCCGCATTGCCGTGACGCCGCAGGCTTCCCACCATGCAGTGGCGCTGGATTCGGTTGATGGCAGGGAGTGAGCAGGCGTAACGGCGCTGCGTTAAATGCACTGCGGTAGATGCACGGCAGGCGGGCGATGGAGCTCCACCGCCCGACCGGCTTAGCGGTCGCGTGCGTCCTTGGCGTCCATTTCAGCGTTGCGCTCGTGCACGCGCTTGAGCTGTTCTTCGGTCAGGGGCAGTTTTTTCGCTGAATCCTTGAGCATCAGCAAACCACCGACGATCGAGCCGATTGCAATTACCAGAATCAACCAGGCATACCAGGGCATGGGGGCTCTCTCCTTATTGTGATACGGCTTTGAGCCATTTCCCGGTCCAGTGGTTCAATTGCAGAAATGCCCGACAGGCCATGAACACCTGCATGTGCAGAACGACGAGCGCACAGGGCGACTCACCTTCCTGCGGCAGCGAATTCATGCACGAATCCCTGTGCACCATTTACCGATCACCGGGTCCCGCCCCGGGGGATGTTCAGCTACAATGCGCGCCGATTTCGACTTGCCAGAGAACCCGCTCATGTCCGTCTGCCAGACCCCTATCATCGTCGCCCTGGATTTCCCGACCCGCGAAGCCGCGTTGAGACTGGCCGATCAGCTGGACCCCAAGCTATGCCGGGTCAAGGTTGGCAAGGAGCTGTTTACCAGTTGCGCATCCGACATCGTCGAAACACTGAACAGCAAGGGCTTCGAAGTCTTCCTCGACCTCAAGTTCCACGACATTCCCAATACCACGGCAATGGCAGTCAAAGCTGCGGCCGAGATGGGCGTGTGGATGGTCAACGTGCATTGCTCCGGCGGCTTGCGCATGATGGCGGCTTGTCGCGATGTGCTGGATCAGCGCTCCGGGCCAAAGCCTCTGCTGATTGGCGTGACCGTACTGACCAGCATGGAGCGTGAGGATCTGGCGGGGATCGGTCTGGACATCGAGCCACAGGAACAGGTGCTGCGTCTGGCCGCGTTGGCCGAAAAGGCCGGTATGGATGGTCTGGTGTGTTCGGCGCTGGAAGCCCAGGCCCTGAAAGCCGCGCATCCGTCCCTGCAACGGGTGACGCCTGGCATTCGTCCGGCGGGCAGTGCGCAGGATGATCAACGCCGTATTCTGACCCCGCGTCAGGCGCTGGAAGCAGGCTCCGATTACCTGGTCATTGGTCGTCCGATCAGCCAGGCCGCCGACCCGGCGCAAGCGCTGGCGGCTGTGGTGGCAGAGCTGGCGTAAGCACTGGAGGTCCCGATCCTTTCGTAGGAGCCGGCTTGTTGGCAAACCGGCACTTCAGGCGTTGGAATGTGTCGGTGCAACTGCCCCTTTCGCCAGCCAGCTGGCTCCTACGGTGTCAGGTGAGTGTCAATAGCCGATTCGTTTCAGGATCGAATCCATGCTTTCCTTCGAAGGCCGGCCGTAGAACTTCAGCAGTTCCGACGCGCGATTGGTGAAGAAACCATCGACGCCATGGCTGCCTATTTCCTTGAAGTCCACCGCGTCATCCACGGTATACGGGTGGACGATCAGGCCGCGGTCGTGGGCCATCTTGTTCATCCATGGCTGCACCAGATCCATATAGCTCTGGTCTCCACCGTTCCTCAGTGCCGATGCCGGGCCTGTACCGATGGCCCCATGGGCTTTGGCCCAATCCATCCACGCCGCGAACTCTTCCTTGGATTTCACCTGCTGAGTGGCGTAGAAGCTGGCCTTGTCCTTCGCCCCCGAGTCCTTGAAGGTCTGGTCGGATGCGGCCTGAATGGAGCCGTCACCCAACCACAGCAACAGCACTTTTGGTGTGTGCGGCATGGCTTTGTGCAGCAGTTCCAGGCTCGGCTTCTCGAACGTCTGCAGCACCACCCGGCCCGGCGTATGCGCCACGTTGACATAGCCTTTATCGGCTTCAGGCCTTTGGCTCAGCCAACCGCGCTGTTCGAGCTTTCTCCTGAGGTCCTCTTCAATGCCCGGAAACTGCGCAGGCACCTTGGTTTCGATGTAGAGCCCCGGCTTGTTCTTGCCGCCCTCTGCGATGTCGATCACCTCATCAAGGGTCAGAATCTTCAACCCCGCGTAACTGGCGCGGGCACGATCCGCGTGCGCCTTGTTGAACCATGAGCCGGCGTCCAGGCGTTTGAGCTCTTCCAGCGTGAAGCTGCTGACCGGGTCTTTCGTACGAGTCGGATACACCCCGGCGATATTGGTGGTGCGCTCCAGTGTATCGTCGTGCAAGGCGATGAGCACACCGTCCCTGGTCCGCTGAATGTCCATTTCCAGATAGTCCGCCCCCAGCTCGCGGGCCAAGGTATAGGACGGCACCGTTTCCTCAGGCGCGTTGAACGAGGCGCCACGGTGAGCGATGACCGCAGGCCACGGCACACCGGCTTTCGCAGCCAGCGCCTTGCCCGGCTCGTCGGCCGCGACTGCCCATCCCGACGCCAACATGGCCCCCGTCAGCGCGGTGCTGAGCAACGTTCGGGAAAGCGACTTTGCAGTGAGTCCTTTGAGCATGGTGATGATGTTCCTTGTGTGCATGATTCATTCATGAGGCGGCGTTGATCACCGCTGCGCGTCAGTCAGCTTTTCGCTGCCGTGTTCCGGGCGCATCCTTCAGACCATAAACAGCTACCTGAGGTGCGGGCAAGTCGCGTGTCGCAGCGGGAAAACAACCGTCGCTGCGAGTGGCTGTCCGGCCCGGCGCTGCCCAAGCGCAGGTCTGCGAAATACGGCGCCAGTCTTATGGAGTTCCATGACGTTTAAACGTTAGCGTGCTCCACAATTGCGCTGACTCGCGCTACTGTCAGTGCCAGCGAATTTCTGCGAAGGAGTGATGATGAAGACGGTGTTGGTGTTAGTCGAGAGTGTGAACGAGTACTTGCCGATCCTTGAGGACAACGGATTTCGCCTGATCCTGGCGCCGACACCGGCGACGCGGGCGGACGCGGTGGCGACCCGTGGTCATGAAATCGATGCGGTACTGACCCGCGGGCCGCTCGGTGTTACAGCCGCTGAGATGGCGGCATTGCCCCGGCTTGGAATCATTTGTGTGCTCGGCGCCGGTTATGAGCAGGTGGACCTGCCGGCGGCCAAGGCGCGCGGGATCACCGTAACCAACGGCGCCGGGGTCAATGCACCGAGCGTGGCCGATCATGCGATGGCGTTGCTGTTGTCAGCGGTCCGCGATATTCCGCAGGCCGATGCGTCGGTGCGCCGGAGCGAGTGGCGCAAGATCACGCGGCCCTCGTTCGCCAACAAGCGCATCGGCATTCTGGGCCTGGGGGCGGTCGGCATGGCAATCGCCAGACGTGCGCTGGGTTTTGACATGCAGGTGAGCTATCACAGCCGTTCGCCACGTGACGACGTGGACTTCACCTATTGCGCGACGCCGTTGGCACTGGCTGCCGAGTCCGATTTTCTGATCGTCGCCACCCCCGGCGGCGGCGCAACCCGTCATCTGATCGACAAGGCCACTATCGAAGCGCTGGGCCCGCAGGGTTTCCTGGTGAATATCGCCCGGGCCAGCGTGGTAGACACCCAAGCCCTGATCGATGCCTTGCAGCATGGGCGTTTGGCCGGTGCGGCGCTGGATGTATTCGACGATGAGCCGCAGGTGCCCAATGCCCTGAAAACCCTGGGCAACGTGGTCCTGACGCCCCATGTCGCGGGCCTTTCACCGCAGGCTTCAAGCGACACCGTGCAGAGGGTGGCCGATAACCTGCTGGCGTTCTATGCGGGCAAGCCGGTGCTGACGCCTGTGCACAGTTGAGTCATGACGTTCAGGTTCATCGGGTACAGCATTGCCGCCCACTGGTTTTGAAACCGAATTCATCCCTCCAGCAACAAAGGAATTGCTCATGTCTTCATCTTCGGCCCTGAAAGTTGCGCTGGTCACGGGCGCAGGCAGCGGCATTGGTCGCGCCGTGGCATTGCAACTGCTGAGGGACGGCTATGCCGTGGTCCTGGCCGGGCGCCGTCCGGAGCCGTTGACTGCGCTGGCCGAGCAGGCGCAAGCGGCCGGTCAGCAGGCGCTGGCGGTGCCCACCGATGTGCGCGACTCCGTCAGCGTCGATGCATTGTTCACAGAGATTGAACGCACTTTCGGTCGGCTGGACGTCTCGTTCAACAATGCGGGGATCGGCGCGCCTGCGGTGCCGATGGATGAGCTGACGGTCGAGCAGTGGAAAAACGTGATCGATACCAACGTCACCGGCATGTTCCTTTGCGTGCGTGCCGCGTTTGGCCTGATGCGTCGCCAGATTCCACAGGGTGGCCGGATCATCAATAACGGTTCGATATCGGCCCACACCCCGCGCCTTTTCAGCTCGCCGTACACTTCCAGCAAACATGCGGTATTGGGGTTGACCAAGAGCACGGCGCTGGATGGTCGGCAATACAACATCGCCTGCGGGCAGATCGACATCGGCAATGCCCTGACCGAAATGACCGATCGCATGACCAAGGGCGTGTTGCAGCCCAATGGCGAATTGCAGGTCGAACCCACGATGAACGTGCAGCATGTGGCCGACGCCGTGAGCCATATGGCTAGCCTGCCGTTGTCAGCCAACGTGCTGAACCTGACGGTGATGGCGACCCACATGCCATTCGTAGGGCGTGGTTGAATCAGGTCTGGATAAGCACGCTCATTCCCACCGTGATTGGTCGCGGCTCAACTGCGTGAAGCCCCGATGTCGGCGTCAGGGCAGTTCAATTGCCCGTGTCAGCTCGCTGAACAACGCCGACACCGAGCGCAGTGCGCGGCAGTCCGGTCGGGTCAGCAGCCACAATGCCGTGTCGTAGCCCTCCAGCGGTTCACCCAGACGCTGTAGATCGCCTTCCCTGAGCATGAAGTCAGGCAGGGCTGCTACGCCCATCCCCGCGCGCACCAACTGTGCGACGGCGAGCATAGAACTGCAGCGGTAGGCCAGGTTCACCTTTGGCAACTGCTGGCGCCGCCAGGAGACTGTCGGGTGATCCGGCAGAAAATCATCCGGTGCGATCCAGCGCATGTCTTCAAGCGCGCGCTCCCCGCACTGCTGTAAATAAGATTCGTTGGCGCACACCTGATACGACACTGTGCCCAGGCGAGTGCCGACCAGATGCTCAGGCGGGGCGTTGGTCAGACGCAACGCTATGTCGGCGTCGCGGCGGCTGAGGTTGGCGAAGGTGCTGGACGTGTTGAGTTCAAGTTTCAGCCCCGGATAGTCGGGCATGAAACGTGTCAGCGCCGGCAACAGCAGATTCTGCAACACCGCTTCGGTGCAGGTCAGGCGCACGGTGCCGCTGATGACCTGGTGGCCCTGATCCAGGCTGATCTGCGCCAGTGCCAGAGCCTGCTCGGCACTTTCTGCCTGCTGCGCCAGCGCCAGTGCAGCGCTGGTCGCCTGATAGCCGGTACGGTTCTTCTCGAACAGCGCGGTGCCGGCCGAGGCCTCCAGGCGCCGCACCGCACGAAACACCGTGGACACGTCGAGGCTAAGCAGCTGCGCCGCTCTGGACAGGTTCTTTCCGCGCACCAGCGCGAGGATCAGGGTGAGATCGGTATGGTTGATTCGGTATTGCGCGGCTGCATTGATCACTTGCCTGAACGCCAATTCTGATTGCATGAGCACAAGCTTATAGTCAGCGCCGGACTTATCGCAAAGCGTTTTGATATCAAGGAGCAGGCATGAAACACAAGCAGGTGATCCGCATCGCGCTGGTCGGTGATTATGACGAAGACGTGCCCGCGCACCAGGCGATTCCTGTGGCATTGGAGCGAGCGGCCGGTGAGACGGGTATCGGGGTCGAGTTCCAATGGCTCCCCACACCTGAAATTGGCGATGCTGCGAATTTAAAAGCCTTCGACGGCATCTGGTGTGTGCCGGCCAGCCCTTATCGCGACATGAACGGTGCATTGACCGCGATCCGTTACGCGCGCGAGCAGCGGGTGGCTTTCCTTGGCACATGCGGTGGCTTTCAGCACGCGGTGCTGGAGTATGCACGGCATCATTTAGGCTGGGTCGACGCCGAACATGGCGAGACTGCTCCCGATTCGGATCAGGCCATCATCACCCCGCTCAGTTGTTCGCTGGTCGAGGCGTTCGCGCCGATTCGGCTGCTGCCCGGTTCCCGCATCGCCAACGCCTACGCCGCCGAGCAAACCCATGAGCGTTACCGCTGCCGTTATGGCCTGCGCAAGGAACTGGAGGCGCAGATATTCGCCGGGCCGCTGAAAGTCAGTGGCTACGATCAGGACAACGAAGTCCGTGCCATGGAGCTGGACGGTCATCCGTTCTTCGTCGCCACGCTGTTTCAGCCTGAGCGGGCCGCGCTGGAAGGCATGACGCCGCCTCTGGTCAAGGCTTTCGTACTGGCCTGTGCGAAAAGTGAGGACAGCCGCGATGATTGAAACCCTCCCGTCGCCTTATTACGCCGTGATCTTTACCTCGGTTCGGACCGCCACTGGCGCTGAGGAGTACGAGCGGGCCTCGCAGAGAATGCTGGAACTGGTGCAGGCGCAGCCCGGTTTCCTGGGGGTGAAATCGGTTCGCGGCGAAGACGGACTGGGCATCACGGTCTCCTGCTGGACCGATCAGGCAGCGATTCTGGCCTGGAAAAATCACCCGGAACATCAGGAGATTCGTGAGCGCGGTCGCAGGATCTGGTATCGCTCCTATCACATCCGCATCACCCGTGTAGAGCGCAGTTACAGCGCTTGACCTGTCTGTGATGATGCGTTCAGGTGTCGGCCATCGCATCCCTGGCCGACTCCTGCTTCGCCGCGTTGCGTCGACCGCTTTGCACCTTGCTGCACAACACGCTGCACCCTCACTGGCCGCAGTGGTTGCGACGCTTCGCGCAAATCAGCGAGGGATCGGGCAGGGCAATCCCCGGCATTCATTCCGACCAGCCGTTGCTGGCCATCGAGGCGCACGGCGCAGTCAGGCAGTGGTCATCACCAGCGAATGGTTAACCCAGGGAGGTGGTGAACGGGTTGCTGGTTGAGCCCTTCGAGCAACCATTGCCGCTGTCGAAGGGCTACTACCTGGTGCAGCCCAAACACGCGATCCTGCGCCCGACGGTTCAGGCGGTGAGGGCGTGGTTGATAGGTGAGGCCGCGGCCCTTACGGCATCATCGGCGGGACATACGCCAGCGTCGCACCCAATGCCCACAACAGAAACAACACCAGCGGGGTGTGCACCAGCAACTGCACGAACGAGAAGCCGATCAGATCCCGCGCCTTGATCCCCAGAACGCCCAGCAGCGGCAGCATATAAAACGGGTTGATCAGGTTCGGTAGCGCTTCGGCGGCGTTGTAGATCTGCACCGCCCAGCCCAGGTGGTATTTCAGGTCGTTGGCGACTTGCATCACGTAAGGCGCTTCGATGACCCACTTGCCGCCACCGGAAGGGATGAAGAACCCGAGGATCGCCGAATACACACCCATCAGCAGTGCATAGGTGTCGTGGGAGGCGATACGGATGAAGAAGGTCGATATGTGGTGCGCCACGGTTTGTGCGTCGCCGCCCTTGACCGTGGTCAGCAGCGCGGCGATCGAACCGTAGAGCGGGAACTGAATCAGCACCCCGGTGGTGGTTGGGACGGCACGGGCCACGGCATCCAGAAAACTGCGCGGGCGCCAGTGCAGCAGGGCGCCGACCATGATGAACAGAAAGTTGTAGGTGTTCAGACCGGAAATCGCCGTGATCGCGGACTTGGTGCTGAACTCGTTGTACAGCCAGCCGGACGCCAGGATGACCATCAGAATGATCAACAGCGGGCTGTATTCCAGCCACTCACCTGGCCGGGTGCGCGCGGGCAATGGCGGCAGGCTGAATGCCGGGTCAACGCCACATGCCTTGGCATCGCGGGCATTGGCCGGGCCGGGAGCGGTGGCGTAGGCAACGATGATCGAGACCACCACCAGCGTGAGCAGCATCAGGCCCGATTGCCAGAGGAAGATCGTCTGGGTAAACGGGATCATCCCGGTGATCGCCAGAATCGACGGTGGCAGGCTGGCCGGGTTGGCTTGCAACTGCGCCGCTGACGACGACAGTCCCAATGCCCAGACTGCGCCCAGCCCCAGATAGGCCGCCGCACCGGCCGCGCGGTAGTCCATTTTCAGGTCGGTACGGCGAGCCAGCGCACGCACCAGCAGGCCACCGAACACCAGCGACAGCCCCCAGTTGAGCAGCGAGGCTACCATCGAAATCAATGCGACCCACGCCACGGCCGAGCGACCGTTTTTCGGGATGCGCGCCAGGCGGTCGATGAGTTTCACCGCAGGTGGCGAACTGGCCACGACGTAGCCGCCGATGACCACGAAGGCCATTTGCATGGTAAACGGGATCAGGCTCCAGAAACCGTCGCCGAAGGCTTTGGCGGCGTCGGCCGGTTTGGCGCCGATGGCCAGCGTGGCGAGGGTGACGATCACCACGGCCAGCGCGGCGAACACCCAGGAGTCAGGGAACCAGCGTTCGGCCCACTGGGCGCAGCGCAGTGCAAATCGAGCGTAGCGGCTTTCTTTAATCGTCTCGGCCACGGGTTTTTTACCTCTTGGAATTATTGTCCAGGTGCTATTCGGGTAGCTGTTCTTGGGATGGCAGTGTTGAAAAGGTGCAGCGCTGATACGGCAAAGCCCCTTCGTTACGGAAGGGGCTGAGGGGTATGGCGATGTCACGCCGGTCGATCGGGCAGACCGTTGTGATTCAGGTCGAAGACCTACAGGTTTATGCCTGTTGTCAAAATGTCATCTCGACCACATCGTCCGGCACGATCAATTTGCCAGCGGTCCTGGCGACGATTTCCTCGACGCTTACCCCAGGCGCAGTCTCGCGCAGAATGAAAGCGCCGTTTTCGATTTCGAGGTAAGCCAGGTCGGTCAGTACTTTCTTGATGCAGCCAGCGCCGGTCAGCGGCAGGCTGCAGCGCGACAGCAGTTTCGATTCGCCGTCCTTCGACGCGTGCGTCATGGTCACGATGATGTTGTCGGCACCGGCCACCAGATCCATCGCACCGCCCATGCCCTTGACCAGTTTCCCGGGAATCATCCAGGAGGCGATGTTGCCTTCGACGTCGACTTCGAAAGCACCGAGCACGGTCAGGTCGACATGGCCGCCACGGATCATCGCGAAGGACTCGGCGGAGGAAAAGATCGAGGCGCCTTTGCGCGCCGTCACGGTCTGCTTGCCGGCGTTGATCATGTCGGCATCGATGGTTTCTTCGGTAGGAAATGCGCCCATGCCTAGCAGGCCGTTTTCCGATTGCAGCATCACGTCGATACCGTCAGGGACATAGTTGGCGACCAGGGTCGGAATGCCGATGCCCAGGTTCACGTAGAAGCCGTCTTGCAGTTCGCGCGCAACGCGCTGGGCCATTTGTTCGCGGGAGAGTGCCATGCGGTGGGTCTCTTTTATTGTGTCCGGCAAGCCGCTGCGAGTGAGCAAGCTGCCTGCGGGGTATCGATGAAGGGTTTCGATTCGGTGCGCCAGGTCAGGCTTTCCTGACCGTGCGCTGCTCGATGCGTTTCTCGAAAGTGCCCAGGATCACCCGGTCGACATAGATGCCCGGCGTATGAATTTCAGTCGGCAGCAGCACGCCCGGCTCGACGATTTCCTCGACTTCAACCACGGTGATCCTGCCGGCGGTGGCCGCGACCGGGTTGAAATTCTGCGCAGTGTGGCGATAGACCACGTTACCGAAGTGGTCGGCCTTCCAGCCCTTGATGATCGCGAAGTCGCCAGTAATGGCCTCTTCCAGAATCACGTTGCGGCCGTTGAACTGGCGGGTTTCCTTGCCTTCGGCGACAGGCGTGCCGTAGCCGGTTGCGGTGTAGAAGGCGGGGATCCCAGCACCGCCTGCGCGCATTTTTTCGGCGAGGGTGCCTTGAGGGGTGAGTTCGACTTCCAGTTCACCACTGAGCAACTGGCGTTCGAACAGGGCGTTTTCACCGACGTAGGAGGCGATCATTTTGCGGATCTGCCGGTCTTCCAGCAGGATGCCCAGGCCGAACCCATCGACCCCGCAATTGTTGGACACGACGGTCAGCCCTTTCACGCCAAGGCGCTTGATTTCGGCGATGAGGTTTTCCGGAATCCCGCAAAGGCCGAAGCCCCCGGAAAGCACAGTCATGTTGTCGGTCAGCCCGGCGAGGGCCTCTTCGTAGGTCGCCACTCGTTTGTCGAGTCCAGCCATGGTGATGTCCCGCCTTCGTTGTAGTTATGTGCGACAAGGTTTTTGTCGGCAAGCGTTCAGGGCATCTTCTCCCGCACCCAATGATTTGTTAATTTTGTTTTTTTCATACATTGATAAGAAAATTAAATATATGAGTGTAAAGCAGCTTCGGGCGTTTCTTGCAGTGGCGCAGTGTTTGAGTTTTGCCCAGGCAGGGGAGCGGCTGCATCTGTCGCAACCGGCCTTGAGCTTGACCATCAAAGCGCTGGAAGCGGATCTGGGTGGGCAATTGCTCACCCGCACCACGCGTAACGTCAGCCTCACCCCCGAGGGCGAAGCGTTATTGCCGCTGGCCCGGCAGCTGCTGGCGGACTGGGACAACGCCGAAGAATTGCTGCGTCAGCGTTTCACTTTGCAGATGGGCAAGGTTTCCATTGCGGCGATGCCGTCGTTTGCCGGTAACGTGCTGCCGATCGCGTTGAAGGCATTTCGTGGCCGCTATCCACGGGTCAACGTGGCGGTGCATGACGTGATCAATGAGCAGGTGTTGGAGATGGTCGATCACCGTCGGGTCGAGCTGGGCATCGGTTTTGAACCGGAGTCGAGCAACAGCCTGACCTTCACGTCGCTGTACAGGGATAGATTCGTCGCGGTGGTGCCCATGGATTCCGTGCTCGCCGGCATGAAAGAGGTGACTTGGGATGAGCTGCTCCGGCACGATTTCATTACCCTGCAACGACCTTCCGCAGTGCGTCTGCTGCTGGAACAGGACCTGCAGACCCGGCACGGCAGGTTGTCGGTAGCCTTTGAAAGCCATCAGCTGTCGACCGTGGGAAGGATGGTCGCCAATGGCCTTGGGGTCAGCGCAGTGCCCTCGCTGTGTATCGGGCAGATGGAGGAGTTGGGCGCATGCTGCATTGCCCTAGAGGGCCCGCGCATCGAGCGGCGAATTGGCCTGATCACCTTGGCCGATCACCAGCTGTCGGCGGCGGCGCAGGGATTGAAGGATGTGTTGATCGACTGCGCACAGCGCGCTGAGCGGGGCTGAGCTGAATGTTTGCCATGCATTTATCAGCCCGAGCACTGATCACCCTGTGGGCGCGGAGCCTGCCGATGACCTTGGATGGAATCGGCCATTTCGGCCAAACCCTGTGAAAAATCAACTGCGACGCCATACCGCATACGGTATCGTTTGACTCGTTGAAACAATTTGTTTCAACCCATCCAGAATATAAAACCAAATGATAAGGGGTTGCGCATTGGATTTGTCGTCTGCTGCCTGGGTGTTCCATGACACTCGCTTGATCATCTGCTGCCTGATCGCCATCGCCACGATAATCGTGCTGATCAGCGTCACCAGACTCCCGCCGTTTCTCTCGATTCTGGTGGGCACTTTCATTGCAGGGATAGGTGCGGGGTTGCCAGCGCAGGCAGTTGCAAAAGCGTTCAGCAAGGGTGCTGGCGGGATTCTCGGGGAGGCGGGGATCATCATCGCCCTGGGGGCGATGCTCGGCGCGCTGATGGCCGAATCGGGAGCGGCGGATCGCATTGCCTCGACATTGTTGGGGTTGGGCAAGGGCAAGGGCCTGCCGTGGGTCATGGCGCTGGTGGCTATGGTCATCGGCTTGCCGCTGTTCTTCGAAGTGGGCCTGGTGATGATGGTGCCGATCATCTTCGTCATGGCACGCCAGTCCAATCAGCCACTGCTGAAAATCGCGATTCCGGCCCTTGCAGGCATGACGACCCTGCACGCCCTGATGCCTCCGCACCCCGGACCACTGATTGCGGTCAGTGCCCTGCACGCCGACCTGGGCCTGACGATGCTGTTGGGGCTGTGCATCGCGGTGCCGGCGGTGATTCTGGCCGGTCCCCTGTACGGCAACTGGCTGTCCAAACGGCTTCACATTGAAGAGCCGGCCGAGCTGGGCGAGCTGTTTTCGGCCAAACCCGACGTTGCACGTCAGCCGGGCTTCGGTGTCTCCCTGCTGATCATTCTGCTGCCGGTGATTCTGATGCTTGGCAGCACGCTGGCCAAAGTGGCGATGGCGCCGCAAAGCAACCTTGCATTGGCCCTGAAGTTTTTCGGCGAACCCCTGGTTGCACTGGGCATTGCGGTATTGGCGGCCACTGTCTGTCTGGGCTGGGCCAATGGCATTTCCCGCGAGCATGTCGGCGCCACGTTGCGCAAAAGCCTGGCGCCGATTGCCGTGCTGCTATTGACCATTGGTGCTGGCGGCGGTCTGAAGCAGACGTTGCTGGACGCCGGTGTCAGCCAGACCATCAGCAAGGTGGCCGAAGGCGCGCACATGCCGTATCTGCTGCTGGCCTGGCTGATTGCCGTGGCGCTGCGTCAGGCGACCGGTTCGGCGACCGTGGCGACCACCACCACGGCGGGCATCCTGGCGCCGATGATGGCCGGCCTTGCGCCGGTCGAGGCATCTTTGGTGGCGCTGGTCATCGGTGCCGGCTCGGTGTTCTTCTGCCACGTCAACGATGCGGGCTTCTGGATGGTCCGCGAATATTTCGGCCTGCAACTCAAGCAGACGATCTGGGTGTGGTCGGTGTTGCAGACCATCGTTTCAGTGGTCGGGCTGATCGGCACGCTGCTGCTTTGGCACTGGCTGGTTTGATCTGACTGCGGCTCAACATAGAACCTGTGGAGCTTCTGTAGCTTCCACAGATTCTGCGACGTGCGCGCGTAAAGCCGCGACTCTGTGCCAACTCGATAGCAACTATCAAGACGAGTGATTTTTGCTGGAAAGCCTCGGGGCGTAGCCTTGACTGCATTCCAGAAACGAGCCGGTTGGAGGCTCTCATGAATCGTTTTCTTGCCCTTGCCCTGTCGCTGTCAGCCGTCGTGATGTCGGGCTGTGCGACGGACAATCATCCCGAATTGCGCCCCTACAGCGCTGAAGAAAGCCATCAGTTGGCCCTCGAAGACCTGAATCGTCGCGGTTTGTCCTACGACGAATTCCAGATCCGCAAACGGCAATTACTGACTCAGCCTCAGTTGCAGCAGGCCCATGCGTTCGATACCCATGGCGAAGTCGACGCCGACCTCAGCACGGCGTCCAAAGCGCGGCAGGGCTGAGCGCTCTGCTTTCCCTGATCGTCATTGCGTCACTTGGCGCAGGCAGTCGGTTTATAAGCAGATAGTTGGGTTAAAGCGCCAGCTTCAAATGCCCGCCCGCTTCTTTATGCCGCGCGTTGGTGCGGTGTTGCAGGCCCAGCAGAAAGTGGTCCAGCCCGTCATGCAGCCGCTGTGTCAGCAGTTCGTCCAGCTCGCCGCCCAGTTCGTTGTCGCCATAGCTGATCTGACTGTCGATAGCGAAGACACCGTGCAGCACTTCCTGGCATTTGAGCGCCGACAGCACCGGCTTGAGTGCGTAGTCGACCGCCAGCATATGCGCGATGCTACCGCCGGTAGCCAGCGGCAGGACCACCTTGCCGTGCAGGGAACGCTCCGGCAGCAGGTCCAGCAGGGTTTTCAGCGCACCGGAAAACGAAGCTTTGTACACCGGCGTGCCGATCAGCAGACCATCGGCGCGCGCCACCGCTTCGATGAAGGCCACCACCTGCGGGCTGTCAAAGCGTGCATACAGAAGGTCTTCGGCGTTGAAGTCCTGAATGCGTACCGTCCTGACATCTACGCCACTGTCGGTAAGCCACTGCGCAGCGTGTTTGAGCACAACGCCGGAGCGCGATCGCGTGGAGGGACTGCCTGAAATTGAAACTACCAACATGTGTGATTCCTTGGGGTCGGTCACCCGGGATGCCAATAGCACCCCGCAGGTCGCGCGCAACGCGAAATTGAATGGGCGGATAGACCCTGTGACACCTTCAAAGCAGCATGCGTGCCAGCGGCGTCGATGACGCTGGCGCTCAATGATTCCGGGCGCAGGGACGCGACATCCACATAAAAGCCGCCCACGTGGGGGCGACAAAATCTCTCTCTGCTGTTGATTTGCTGTTGCCGGGCAAACAGTTGTTTGCATCGAACGTGCTGAATTCAGCCTGCACAGAGGTTGCGTGAAGCACGGTGCTTTTCCGGTGCGCTTGTCGAAGGCGACACCGTGCGGCTGACAGGTTGAAGTCAGGTTGCGGACAAAAAAAATCCCCGCAGGCAACACCCGCGAGGATCTCAATTTTCACGCTTGCTTCTAATTCACCGCTCAACGCGGCTATCAGTGCCTGAACATCGCGCCGGTCTGGACGATATTGTTCGACCCCAGCAACTGGCTCACATAACGGCTCCAGCGGGTGATATTGGCAGGGCCGACATACACCACGTCTTGCGCGGCCAGCTCGAACCCCTTGGCCAGCACATAGGCGGTCGGCTTCTTGGCGTTGAGGTGGTACACGGTGGCCGAGTGCGTCGCATCCTCTGCGCGAATCACATACACCGCCTCGCCATCAGCCGCTTCGGGGTTCAGGCCGCCAGACGTGCCGAGCGCTTCGAGCAGGGTCACGCTGGTGGTGCTGAACGAGATCACCTGCGGATTGAGCACTTCACCCAGCACATAGATCTTGTTTTTCGAATTGCTGTTGAGGTGCAGGTAATCGCCGTCCTTGAGGAAAATCCTGCTCAGTTGCGAGTCCTTGCGATTGAGCGAGTCGACATCGATCACGTAATCCTTGCCGTCACGGCGCAGGGTCAACCCGGCGAGGTTGGCGTCGCTCAGGTCCAGCCCCGCAGTGCTGATGGCCTGAACCAGGCTCAGCGCAATGTTGGTGATCGGCTGCGGCCCAGGCGCCTTGAATGCACCGGACAGCAGGATGCGCTGGCTGTTGTAACGCAGCACTTTGACGTCGACCTTGACCTCGGTGTATTGCGGCAGCAAGCCCATGCGCAGTTGTTCGCGAATCTGCGAAACGGTTTTGCCACCGGCTTGAATACGACCGACATACGGGAAGAACACCGTACCGTCGTTCAACACTTCGCGGCTGTTGGCGTCCAGTTGCTCCTGGGAGCCCGGCGCGGTCAGCTCAGGGTGTTCGAAAACCGTGACGAGCAAGGCGTCGCCCGGTCCGACCACGTATTCAGGGGTCTTGTAATTCAACAGCTCAGGCGGCAGCGGTTTGGCTTGGGAGGCGGCGGTCCTTTGTTGCTGTGCCAAGGTGGCCGGGGTGATATTGACCAGCGTAACGGCCGGGCCGTCAGGGTCCTTGTCAGTGACATCGCTCAACGACATGTATTGACCGGGAGCGAATGCGCAGCCTTGCAAAACCATACTGGAAAGCAGCACTGCCGCTAACGTTACTTTCATATGAATGTTCTCTCTAATCCTGAATGGTGCGTACTGGCACCGCAGTGATGACCTGGCTTGCCTTGCTCACACCGAACATCGGATCGTTTTCTTTCCTTCACCAAGCACCTCCCGCCGCGCCCGTCGGCTGCGGCCAAACCGTTTTGTATTGGCAGTTGTTCTCTCAAAACGCGTTCTTGTTGACGAAACCCTTGAGCAGGGTCAGCAGGATGATTTTCAAGTCCAGCCACAACGACCAGTGCTCGATGTACTGCAGGTCGAATTCGACGCGTTTCTGCATCTTGTCCAGCGTGTCGGTCTCGCCGCGCCAGCCGTTGATCTGCGCCCAGCCGGTGATGCCCGGCTTGACCTTGTGCCGCAGCATGTAGCCCGACACTTGCTTTCTGTACTGCTCGTTGTGTGCCACGGCGTGGGGGCGCGGGCCGACGATCGACATCTCGCCGCGCAGCACGTTGAAAAACTGCGGCAACTCGTCCAGTGATGTGCGGCGCAGAAAGGCGCCCAAAGGCGTGATCCGGCTGTCGTTGCGCGTTGCCTGGGTCACCACGTCGCCGTTTTCCTGAACGCTCATGCTGCGGAACTTCCAGACCATGATCGGTCGCCCGTCCAGCCCGTAACGACGCTGGCGAAACAGCACCGGGCCTGGCGACGTGAGTTTGATCGCCAAGGCGATCAGCAGCAGGGGCAGGGCGATCATGCCGAGGATCAGGCTCGACAGGACGATGTCCTCGAGGCGCTTGACCATGCTCCAGGCGCCATCCATGGGCGAGTCGAAAATACTGATGCTCGGCAGGCCGTTGATGCTTTCGCTGCGCGCGTGCAACAGCTCGAACATGAACACGTCCGGGATCACATACACCGACGCGGTGGTGTCGCTGAGCCCTGTGATCAACTCCTGCAATCGCGCCTGGGCATCCAGCGTCAGGGTGATGTAAATCTTGTCCAGCTTGCCATTGCGAGCGTCGACGATCAGTTGGTCCAGATCGCCCAGCACCGCAATGCGCCGCCCGATCTGCGCCAGATCCATCTGTTCGGGCGTTTCGTCATAAAAGCCCAGCACCTCCAGGCCCATCCACGGCGCGCTCTCGATCGACATCGCCAGACGCTCGCCGCAATGACCGGTGCCGACAATCGCCACACGGCGGGTGTTGAACCCGCGGCTGCGCAGGGTGTGCAGCAGGCTGCGAATGGCCAGGCGGTAGCCGCACAGCGCAAGCAGGGTTGAAACGAACCAGGCCATCTGACCGTTGTTGGCCAGGTTATCCGGGTGCAGCAGCAGGTAGTCGACGCACAGCAGCAGGACGAAGGTCAGTCCCCAGTAGTTGGCCACCTTCAGCAGTTCGCGCACGATGCGCTCCCCGCGCCATGAACCGTAGAGCTGGTGATATTCGGCAAGCCAGTGGAAGGCTACCACTGCCAGCAGGGTCTGCATCCAGCCCGCAGTATCCATCGGTGTGCCAGACAGCCTGTTGATGCTGTTGTCGGCGATGACGATGACGGCCAGATCCAGCAAACGATGGGCGACCGACAGGGATGATTGATGAGCATGCAGGATGCCGCGAAGGGGTGTGCTCATGGGCTGTGCTCGCTCAGACTGATTTGATCGGAACAACACGGGCGCTCAGATCGCCAGGAACCAGGCTTGGAACGACCTGCGCCGGGGTGACCTGAGCCGCCCGGTATTGCGTGGTTTGACGGGCCTGACGCGAGGTGCTCAGGCGCAGGTCGACGAATTGGCGTATTTCCCGTTCGAAGCGCGCCTCACTGAAGCGCTCGGCATTGGCGCGGCAGGCCTGCGCGGTGATGCGCCCGCCCGATGCCTCGAACGCTTCGACGGCCTCGATCAGCGACGCCGCGTTTTGCTCGGGGTAAAACACCCCGGTCGGGTGCGGATGGTCCAGGCCGCACACCGTTTCCAGCACGCCACCCTTGCCGAAGGCGATCACCGGCGTGCCACAGGCCTGCGCCTCGACGGGGCTGATGCCGAAATCTTCCTCAGCGGCGAACACGAACGCCCTGGCGTTGCGCATGTGCTCCTGCAGCACCGAAAACGGCTGGAAACCCAGCACAGTGACATTGGGCGCGTTGGCGGCAACGGCCTTGGCTTTGTCCATTTCCGGGCCGTCGCCGACCACCACCAGGCGCTTGTCCGGCATGGCGGCGAACGCTTGGATGATCATCGGCATGCGCTTGTACGGCACCATGCGCGATGCGGTGAAGTAGTAGTCCTGCTTGTGTTCCTGAAGGGTGAAGCCCCGAGTGTCCACCGGCGGGTAGATCACCGTTGATTCGCGACGGTACGACTTGGTGATCCGCGCGCCGATAAAGTGCGAGTTGGCGATGAAATCATCGACCCCGGCGGCCGTGCGCTGATCCCACATGCGCATGTAGTGCAGAATCATCCGCGCCACTTTGCCTTTGAGGCCGCTGCTCATGTTGGCTTCTTTCAGATACTGGTGCTGCAGGTCCCAGGCATAACGGATCGGCGAGTGCACGTAGCTGACATGCAACTGATCGGGGCCGCACAGCACGCCCTTGGCCACTGCGTGGCTGCTGCTGATGATCAGCTCGTAGCCGGACAGGTCCAGTTGCTCGATGGCCATGGGCATCAGCGGCAGGTAGCGCTGGTATTTGGTGCGGGCCTTGGGCAAACGCTGAATGAAGGTGGTGGTTGCCACTTTGCCGCCCAGCTGCGCGCGGTCCTCATCACTGAGAAAGTCGATGACGGAAAACAGGTCTGCCTCGGGCCAGATCTTGACCAGCGATGCCAAAACCCTTTCGGCACCGGCGTACGTCACCAGCCAGTCGTGGACAATTGCAATTTTCATTGGAGTTCTCTGCAGACGACTCAAGGGCCGGCACGTAAAAAGACGTTCGCGAGGGGGGCGCTTGAGTGGTTGTTGTGACGCAGACAGGACGTCAGACGCTGATGGTTTGCGCCTTGGCCTTGCGATTATTGAGACGTTTGCCAAGTTGGATGAAGGGCGACTCTATGCAGCGGAAGCACAGATCAGCGGCGCCCAGGGTCAGCAGGGTAGCCAACAGCGCGACACTCAGCGGCGCGGCTCCATTGCCTTCCGGAACACATGCCCCCAGCACATGTTCTGCGAGCATCAACATGGAAGGGTGCAGCAGGTACAGCGAGTAACTCACCGCCCCCAGCCACACCAGCACCGGATGGTTCAGGCGCAGACTGCGGGTCAGCAGCAGAAAGCTGCCGATGGCCAGCGTGTAGGTGAAGCAATAGCGGCCCCAGGTTTCCCCGGTGCCCATGTCCTTGCTGTACGCCATGATCAGCGTTGGTGGCAGGATCAAGACGAATGCAATCAGCAGGGTGCTCAGATTTCGGGTCAGTTCCTTGCTGTGTTCGGCCAGCAGCCATTGACGCCAGATCGAGCCGAAGAACATCAGTGACAACGCCAGCGGCAAGGCCACCGGCAACTTGCGCTCGCTCACCGCACGAACCACGCCCATGGCCAGCGCCAGCAGCAGACACCCCAGCGAACAGCGGGCGCGCACGGTCTGGTCGTAGAGCTTGCCGCCGAGGAACAGCGCCAGGCACAGACCGTAAAACACCAGTTCGATGAACAGCGTCCAGTACAGACCGATCACATCGTCAAAGCCCAGTGCCGCCTGCACCATGGTGAGGTTGGCGACGATCTGTGCCAGCGATGGCAGCGGCGCCCCGGTGAGTTTGAGCATGATCACGAAAATCAGCAGTGACACCCAATAGGCCGGGTACAGACGCATGAGGCGCGAAATCAAAAACCTGCGCGCGCCCTCAGGGCCGGGCTTGAGGCTGTAGGGAATCACTACGCCGCTGATCATGAAAAACCACAGCACCCCCAGCTTGCCCGGGTCGATCAAGTAATCGAAAACCCAGACATGACCGATGAGCGGCGCATACAGGTGAGTGAACACCACCATCAATGCAGCAATGCCGCGCAATGCGTCGAGATAGGCAAGACGTTTCATGACCATGCCTCAAAGCTTGCTGGAAGATTCGCGGCGCAGCGTGTCGTTGCCGGTGCTGGCGCGGCGATCCCTGGACGGGTTGAGCAGGGTGTCGATACGTTGTGAAATGCGGCGCGCCGACTCATCCCAGGAAAACCGCGCCACGTTGTTCAAGCCTCGCCGGCGCAATGACTGGCGCAGGGGCAGATCCACGAGAATGCGTTCCATGGCGGCTGCCATATGCGTGACGTCCATGGGGTCGAAATACAGAGCGCTGGCCTGCAGCACTTCCGGAATTGACGCCGCGTTCGCCGCCAGCACCGGGCAGCCACAGGCTTGCGCCTCCAGCGGAGGAATGCCGAAGCCTTCGTACAACGAGGGAAAGACAAATGCCGTTGCCCCCTGGTACTGCTCGATCAGTTGCTCATCGCTCAGGCGCCCCAGAAACCGGATGCGTCGGTCGCCACTGGCCAGGCGTTGCAGTTTGTCGTCGGCAAATATGTCGCTGGCCCCGCCGACAATGTGCAATTGCAGGTCATCCTGATTGGGCAGCAGCACAAACGCCTGAATCATTCGGCTGAAGTTCTTGTGCGCGCTGGGCGATGACACTGCCAGCAGGTACTCGGTTTGATCCTTGAGCGGCGGGCCGGGTTGAAAGGCCCCGCTCACGGCATTGGGCACGACGAAAATCTTCTTCTCGGGGTAGTTGTAGAACTGCGAAATCTCGCCTTTGGAAAAGTTGCTGACGGTCAGCAGCGCCTTGATACGCGAAAGCATGATGGGGGTCATGGTCCGGTACAGCAGGCGAAACGCCCAGGTGTAACTCTCCGGGTGGCGCACGTAGGTGACGTCGTGGTGAGTCGCGATCTGATTGCGGTAAAACAGCGGGGCCGTGCTGCACAGGGAAATCAGCAGCGGGTTGTTGTGAGCCCGCAGGTATGCAGGCAGGTCCAGTTGTTCCCATAGATGGCCGCTGTGGCGACCGATGCACCGGACGTCCAGCGCACTGGCCGTGTCGTGCATCTTGATGTTGTGGGGCGCGACAAATACCAGATCGTCACGCAGTTGCTTGAGCGCCAGGCAGGTCTGTTCTGCGAAGCGTTGAACGCCACGCAGTTCCTGAGTCAGAAAACGTGCATTGATCACGATCATTGTGGTCGACCTGTTGAAGAATATTAGGAGGTATGTGCAGGGGCCGGGCGCGCACCTGAATGAATAGGGCGCTCTCAATGCGGACATGAAACGGTGTTCCGGAGGCTGGACGTTGATTCGTTGATTCGGTGTTGTCTGGGCTATCGCTTAAGAACAGCAGCATCAAAGGCGGCGGCTTGATGACGATACATTGAAGGGGCTGACGCTTTACTTGTGGGACATGCCGCAGGTTACGGCGACGGCGAAAGATATCCCTGACGACAAAGCTGTATCGGCTGCACGGGCCCCTCGCGAATGAATCCGCTCCTACAGTTGGGTTCAGTAGCGCTTTGGTTACTGTCGCGCTTCGAAAGTGACCCGCCGGGGGGCAGAAAGGTGACTCCGCGCCACCATTCATAAGGGATACCTCACCGTCTCAGCGCCCCGCTGCGCCTCTTCCTCAATACCAGAACTACTTGTCGACCACGGTGTGCAAACAACAAAGCCGCACAATCAAGGCAACGCAAACAACGCAGGCCGGGTTCCCAATGTGATGATTTTTGGAAACTCATCGATCGGCACCTGCGCCGAACACCGCCCCTCGTCGCAATTCCACGAAATACCGCTATCAACCAGCCCCTTCTGCGGCTCCCGGGTATCGATGTACTGCACATTGCCGCCCAACACACTGCTGGCGTCGACCTTGATCGACCTGGGAGACCCCGCTGTCCAGGCCACCATGATCTGCTCCGAACCCCGAGCAAACCGCAGCAGATACTGCGAATCGATTTCCCGACTCTTCTGCGGGTCATAACGGAACTGATGCAGCGTCGGGCTGATGGCCTTCAGCGTCAGATACGCCTGCTTGACGCTCAGGTCCTGATTAAGCAAACCGAAATTCTGTTCCGTTTCGGCCTTGTCCGGCCCGTCATTCAGCAAGCCGTTGCACCACATTCCCTTGATGTTCGGCACCGTCTGCGCCAGAAAAAAACTGCGTGCCAGAAAGGCTGCCTGGGTTTTTTCGTCAGCCCCACAGCGGCCATCGTTGCTTGGCCAACCCATCTCGGTGAGATACAGCGGCACGGCGCGCTTGTTGCTGGTCTTGTCCTTAAGGCCTTCGTTGATGCGCCTGAGCCAGGCAATCCAGTTTTCCGGGGTGTTGCGTGCGTCCGTACGGCAATGCACGTCAGGGTGTAACGACAGCCCATCGACGTGATCGAGAATGCCGGACTCCACCAAGCGGTCGGCAAACCCAAGGTCCATGCCCTGACGGGTCACGGCGCCCGCCAGAATCAGCATCGGCCGCGGATTGGCACGAATGCGTCTGGCGATGTCTTCAACCATCTCGCTGTAATCCTTGGTAAATGCCGGATCTACCGGGTTCTCCTTGTCCCACTCGTTCCAGATCTCGAAAAAGTCCACGTGCTCGCTGAGCTGCCGGGTCACGAAACTCACGTCATTGCCATACCCCTCACGCACGACGGGTTTACGCGGTTTGGCGCAGTTGTCGTAGAAAGGGTTGCCGTAGTCCAGGAACAACAGCGGATGCAGGCGGTGCTCCTGGGTCTGGCTCAGGTACATCTCCCAGAAGGGTTCTATCTTCATCAAGCCGCGCCAGGGCTCGGCGCTGGACCAGTAGGCGTCATCGCGTACCGAATCCACGCCCGCCGCCTGAAGCAACCGCAGGGCGTTGGTCGGCGAGGTGGTTTTATTCATCAAGTAGGTATCGACGCCAATGATGAAGGTGTCGTCGGCAGTGGCTGCGCAGGTGATGAATACACCCAGCAGCAGAAACGCAAGGCGTCGTCTTAACCTCGTCAGGCGCAGGATGAGCATGGTTTGTCTCAATCAAGAGGTACGGTCCGGAGCACTTGCCCAGGTAGGTCTCGGGCCGTCGGCGAATGGAATCGTGTGACTGCTGATCTTCAGACGAGAGGGGACTGCACCGTCGGGTCGCGATGCACGAGGCGGTCCTGCACGGTCTGGGTGAAGATGCTTTCGTAGCTGTCCAGCATGGCCTCCAGATTCAACAGCGCACCGACACTGACCCGCGACTGGCTGCGCAACCGGGCAAGCAGCTCCGGTTGCTGATGCAGCCTGAGCATGGCATCTCCCAGCGAGTCGGGATCGCTCGGGTCGCACAACAGGCCGTTGAGCGGCGCTTGAATGATCTCCGGCAAACCGCCCATGCGGCTGGCAATCACCGGTACCGAATGCGCGCAAGCCTCGACGGCGACCATGCCGAAGGGTTCATTCCACATTGATGGCACCACGGCCACATCGATCTGGTTGTAAAACGTTTCGGGCTTCTGATAGCCGACAAAGCTGATCTTCGGCGAAGTGACCAGCGCCCTGAAAGCAGCCTCGTCGCTGTCCTGACCACGACCTGCGATCTGCAACGTGGCGTCGAATGGCAAACGCTGGAACTGCGCGATGAGCCAGCCCACGCCCTTCTGCGCGGACAACGTGCCCATGTAACCGAAGCGCAGCGGCGCCTTTTCCAGCGCCGGGTCGACTCGCCGCTGCAGGTTCAGCGCGTTCATGACCGGCGCGCAGGGGCTGGCGTTGTGCACCACGTAACCTTTGGCCGCGGTGAAGTAACCGCGCTTCTGCAGCGTGTCGAGCATAAACCGGCTGACCCCGACCACCGACGAAACCTGCGCCGAGCGTGCATCGTGTCCCTTACGAAACGACTGACAGCTGCTGCATGGCTGCTGGCAACACTGCCCGCGCTTGAACATGTTGCTGCCCGGGCACATCAGGTACATGTCGTGCAGCACCTGAACAATGGGCAGTTGCGCCGCACTGATCTCGTCCCATACCGACACCGACCATCCCGACAGGTTATGGCACACCACCAGTTGCGGTTGCTCGACACCGATCACCTGCTTCACATAGCTGCGCATCGCCCTGTTGTAGCGATCACGCAGGTGCCAGCCCAGACGCAACAGACGTCCAGGCCGCTGGGTTCCGAAGGGCCAGTAAAAGTTACGCAGGCCAGCGCGGTAGACCTTGATGTCATTGACGGTTTCCGTCGACAGCCCTGTATCCGGGCCGGTCACCAGCACACTGACCCGGCAGCCACGCCGTTGCAGACCTTCGACGGTGCGTTGCAAAACGATTTCCGCGCCGCCGCCGATGTGGGGTGAATACAGGCTGCTGATAAATAGAATGTTCATAGGGGATACGACTGATTCAGACCCAGCACCCCGGACTCACCGTCACGGATGGCTTTTTCGATCAGGCTCAGACGCTCTTGGGTGCCGCTGCGCCTGGCGATCAGCCGTAACAGCCGAAAGAACACCCAACGGTTGAGGCTGTACAGCAGCGAAGAACTGGCCCAGACGTTCTTGTCGAACCAGGCCTGGTTGCGGGCGCCGTAATACGCGCGCAAGTCCGAGCCGCCCAGCAGGAAACTTTCATAGATGTTGTTGGTGCGTGCCTTGATGTTCCAGGAGCTTTCCAGGTCATCAAGCAGCGCATCCGGCACCAGAAAGATCCGGCCGCCACCGGCGGTAATGCGCCAGGTGTATTCGCTGTCATCGGCGTAGAGCATCAAGGCATCCAGCGGCAGGCCAATCCTGCGATACAGCTCGCGATGGGCGAGCAAGCCTCCGTAGGTCGCGAACGGCAGTTGCACCATCTGCAGTTTGCCGTGGGCACCCTGCGGCGCGCCCCAGGGCAAACGACGCCAGATCTTGTAGGGCAGTTGCGCGATGTGGAAACCGAAGAAGCTCGACCGCCGCTGAATGGCAAAGCGCTGCGGCACCCCGGCGGCGATATCGGCTTGGTGTGTAGGGCGGAAGCCCAGTACGGCCACTTTGTCCTTGCCGTCGATGAGCGTGCGTTCTTCGAGGACCTGATGCAGGTTCGCGATGGCATTGATGGTCGGTGCGTTGTCGTCGTCCATCAGCCAGATATGCTCGGCGCCAGCGTCCAGTGCGGCCTGGATCCCCACCGAGTAGCCACGGGCCGAACCGGTGTTTTCGTGCATATGAATCACGCTGACCTGCTCCGGCCAGGTGCGACGCAAGGTATCCAGCGGTGAGGTCGAAGCGTTGCTGACAATGATCACGCGGTCGATAAACGGGCTTTCCAGCGAACGGCTGACCAGGGTGTGCAGGTAATTGAAACGGTCACCATAGGTGAGCGTCACCAGCGTCGTTTTCGAGGTCATGGCGAGTTCCGGGCAAAGGGGGAGGCAAAAGTGCCAAGCGAGGGCGCAGCACTGGAAAGCAAATCAGGGACAGTCGAGCAGGGGGCATTGCGGTGGAAAAAGGGACTCGCTGACGGCGCGCAGCTTCTGTGGGGAATTCACGGGCTAGAGGACGATACAGTCGACACGTCTCTTTCGGCTGCGCCCGCGCATGGCGAATGAATGCGCTCCCTCAGGATTCGGGTCGTCTTCAAGCCCTCAGCCGCAGGGCAACCGGCTTAAAGTCCCCATCAAGCCTGCACAGTCATTCGCACCAGACTGCTCACCGGCAGGGTCACTTTCTGCTCGCGTTGCAGCAGGTTGAGCAGGATGACTGCGCGCTCATCGCCATCTGCGGCGAGGAAAATGGCTTCGACGTCATTGAAGCCTTCGGCCGTGATGCGCACGGCTTCACCTTCCTTGAAGGTGACTTTGGGCGGTACCCGCAGCCGTTGGCGAATCTGCTCGATCAACTCGTTCTTCACCGGAATCGGCAGGCCGCCAAAGGTCACGATACGCGCCACGCCCCGGGTCGAGCGGATCGGGTACCAGTTATCGCTGGTCTGATCCATACGAATGAACAGGTAGCCAGGAAACAGTTCCTCTTCGGATAGGGCGCGGGAGCCACGCTTTTTCTCCCCCGGCTTGAGCGGTCGGTAGCATTCGAAATTTTGCCGCTGTAAATGCTCCGCTGCCCGGCCTTCCTGGCGTGGCTTGGTCTGGATCAGGTACCAGCGCGCTGAGTCGCTCGCAGGGCTATCGGTTTCAGACATGGTGCTTCACTCCATTGCAATCCGTTTCGACGGGGTAGAAACAAGTTTGGGGTGTGGCATCGACCTGAGCGGGCGCCGGGTCTCGATGCGGGGTGGGCTCTTGTCCAGTTGATAGTGGCTCAGCATGTGTTGAACCTGCTCGATGCAGTTGAACATCAGCACATCGATAATTGACAGGTTGGCAACGAAAGGCTGCCCGAACTGCCGGTATTGCACCGCACACATGCGCAAGAACCGCACCTCCAGGCGATGGATCGCGAAGTGAACACGGTCATACACCACTGAACCTGCTTGCGGTGTGATGAAGGTGGTTGCTTCGAAGGTCCGCGCCATGCGGATGATGCGTTCCTGCTTGTTTACCGGGCTGCCCAGCATCAGGTCAGAGCTGCGCATGATGGGCGTGATGATGTGCAGATACGCACACATCTCTCGCAGTGCATGTTCGGCATACAGTGCGATGTTGCGTTGCGGGAAACGAATCAGACGTTCGAGTAGCGGCATGACCTGAGCGAAGTAGGGCGCCTGCTCGTAGCTTTCGGTAATCAGACCAATCAACCGCTCGGCCTCATCGTCGAACTCACTGCACAGTTGTCGCTGGTTGATCTGCAATTCAAACGCGTCTTTTCTCAACGGGAAGCGAATCAGCCTGGCGTCATGGTTATGCAGAATGCGGTTGCGATTGACCCAGCCCGAGCGCATGTAGTGCAGGTCGTCTCCCAGAACGAAGACATCTGCAGCAGCAATGAGCTGGAAGTAACCCAGATAAGGGAAGAGATAGGGTTGCATCACTGCAAGAGTCCTGGCCACGAACGTCTCCTCTACTGCGACTGCTTGAGTGTGCGCTTATTTGCGGACACTGGTGTAGGCATATCCGTAGGCTGCGCAGTCATAACCCGCGGTCGAAGCCTTGCGCAGTACACCGTTGAAGATCGCGCCCTTGATCACGATGCCGTTATGCATCAGGCGACGCTTGCACGCTTCGATTTCCTTGGCGGTGCTCAGGCCGAATCGGGTGACCAGCAGGCAGGTACCGGACTGGCGGCCGACCAGCGTGGCGTCGGTGACCGCCAGAATCGGCGGGGTGTCGATGATCACCAGGTCGTACAGCGGCGACAGCTCGCCGATCAGCTTGTTGAAGTTGTCGTGCATCAACAGTTCAGACGGGTTGGGCGCCGCGAAGCCACAGGAAATGAAGTCCAGGTTGCGCACTTCGGTGTGGTTGATCACGTCACCGCTTTGTTGCCGCGCAGCCAGGGTGTCAGACAACCCGTGCTTGGGCGCCAGGTTGAACAGCTTGTGCAGGTAACCCTTGCGCATGTCTGCGTCGATCAGCAGCACGCGCTTGCCGGTCTGGGCAATGATCACCGCCAGGTTGCTGGAGACGAACGATTTGCCTACGCCCGGCGTCGGGCTGGAAATCATCAACACATTGTTTCGCGCTTCGAGCATGGCGAAATGCAAACTGGTACGCAGACTGCGCAACGACTCGATCGCCAGTTCGGTAGGCGCGCTGACGCTGAGCAGCCTGGGCTCCTTGTTGCCTGAGCGGCTTTGGCCTGCCTTGTCCATGCGTTCCTGGTGCCGGGAAAAGGGCAGCGAAGCGTAGACCGGCATGCCCAGGTTTTCGATCACTTCGGGGTTGTCCACGCCGCGATAGAATGCCTGGCGCACGAATACGGTCGCCACTGCCAGCAGCAGGCCGGCAAGGGCGGCGATCAACACGATGATTTTTCTCATCGGCTTGGCCGGCTCTTCGATGTTCACATCGGCGTTATCAATGATGCGCACATTGCCAATGCTGCCGGCGCGAAGGATGTCCTGCTCCTGGCTCTTGTCCAGCAACAGGGTGTAGGTCTGGGACGTGACTTGCATGTCACGGTTCAGACGCAGCAGCTCCTGTTGCGTGGCTGGCAGTGCTTCGATTTTCTTCAGCAGTGCCGCTTTCTGTGCTTCGACCTGGCCTATCTGGGTCATCAGGCCGCGATAGGTCGGGTGCTCCGGCGTGTACAGGCGTTCGACATCGACGCGTTTCATTTTCAGGTCAGACAGGGTGCCTTCCAGCTTGACCACCTGGTCCAGGACCGATTTGGTCTCCACGCTCAGGTCAACTGACTTGGCGCCCATCTGAAAGTTGTTCAGGGCAATTTCCGACTCTTCCAGCTGCTTGCGCACGACAGGCAGTTGCGAGCGCAGAAACTCCAGACGCTGAGCTGCTTCGGCCGAGCTGCGTTCGACGTTCTGGCGCACATACAGGCGGCTCACTTCGTTGAGAATACGCTTGGCCAGTGCCGGATCAGCGTCCTGAATCGCCAGATAGACGATGCCCGAATCCTTACCGGCTTCGGCAATCTTCAGGCGATCCTGATAGTCCAGCGCCGACGTCAGGGTACGTTGGCGGATGACCGTGAACTCGGTACCCGGACGACCATTGAGCGCTGCAACCTGAATCTTTACGTCGCTGCCTTCAACGGTCTGCCCGACAGGACCGCCGAGCAGCTTATTGTTGTCTTCGTCATACAGGCTGAAGGTGCCAGGTTTGTCGACGACCATCGTCAGCTTCTCACCCAAAAGCGAGTCAGGCACTTGCAGTTGAAAGATGTCGATGTTCTCGCCACCCCAGGCGTAACTGTCCAGGCCGAACAGCGGCGAAGCCAGCTCGCCTTCGCGATCAGGCTTGAAACGACGCGCCATGTAGCTGCCAATGCCGGGCACGTATTTGGGCTTCTGAATGATGTTGAGCTTGAGGTCTTCGACAACTTTGCCCAGCACAGCGCGGGATTTGATCAGCTCGATCTCGGTGGTCGCCTGGGAAACCGACAGCGGCTTGTTGTTGACCTCGGTACGCCCCTCGATGCCGATCTTCCTTGGCTCGATCTGGATCATCGCGTTGGCCTGGAAGATCGGCGTGGCGAGGATGGCATAGGTGAGGCCAATCAGGACGCAGCCCCCGACAATCGATGCAATCATTCCCTTGTGATCGAAAAGTGTGCGCAAGATAGTCGCCAAATCGATCCGGGAATCCTGGACTTCTTCCAGGGAGGTACGGTTCATAGCGGTCATTTATCTTGGATCTCCTGACTGAAGATAAGGAAGCCAGTCGTCGACGCAACGCGAAAGCTGCTCGTAGGTCTGTTCAAAGGCTAATTTCGGGCGCCGATAGGGGTCGGCTATTTCCAGTGCGTGTTGCCATTTGCCAATCAGAAACGTCTTGCCGCGCACCTCGGGGGCCATCCCGAATACGCTGTGCGTCTGGCTGTGCTCCATCACCAGGACCAGGTCGGCCGCGTGAAGCATCTGCCGGTCGATCTGCCGACTTCGATGCCGTTGCGCCGCAACGCCGTGGATTTGCAACACGGCCTGGGCCAGTGGGTCGATGGCGGATCTGAGCATGGCGTGAGTGCCTGCCGACGAAATCACGATCCCGGTGTCATCCACGCGTTGTCGCAGCAGCGCTTCTGCCATGGGGCTGCGACAGATGTTGCCGACGCAGACCAGCAGAACGTTACTGAACATGGTCTTTGCTGAACGTCGTCACCAGTCTCTTGCCGATGTTCACGCCGAAGTTGCGTCCGACCTGCAGCAGGGTCTGCACCTTGCGCCGGGGCGTTATCGCGGAAAGCGAATAACCGACCAGCTCCATCAGAAAGTGCTGGTAGAGGTCGTCATTGCCAAGGCGGTTGTAGTAGTTGGCCAGCGCGCCGCAGGTCTGCAGCGCCATGTGCAGCTTTCGTTTATCAGGACGCATGGAAAACACGCCGCCCGGGTGCAGTCGATACGCGGCAGGTTTGATCCCGGCCATGAACTTTCCCTTGCCGTGCGCGCCCAGCAGTGACCACCAGACCAGATCGTTGAGCGGCGCACCCTCCAGTTCCGTGGGCAGGGAATCGAACACGTTGCGGAACACCGTGGTCAGCGTCGAGATCGGCCGCGCCTTTTGCAGTTCCAGCGCCGTTGCATCGCCGCGCAGCTTGCCTTGCAGCTGGACGGGGTACTGGCCTTTGGTGTCGAAGGGGATGGCGTCGTGATAGGTCAGCACGTAATCGGGATGGCTTTCGAGAAACTCCACCTGAATTTGCAGTTTGCGTGGATCGGTCCAGTAGTCGTCGGCTTCGCAATAGGCGATATAGCGTCCACGTGCCTTGCCGAACAGTCGCGGCACCGGTGGATGGCCTTGCGAATACTGATTTGTCTGCTGATAGAAGGGCCTGATCAGGGTGGGATAGCGTTTCACGTAATCGGCGATGATGCGGGCTGTGTCATCCGTGGACGCGTCATCGTTGACCAGAATTTCGAAGGCGAACGTCGTTTGCTGCATCAGAAAACCTTCCAGCGTCTGAGCGATGTAGGCTTCCTGGTTGTAGGCGGGGCAGACGATGCTGACCAGTGGAGGAGGGGACGGCGAGGTGCTCGTCCCTTCGCTAATGACATCCATGACGTTTACTCGGTATCAGATACTGGGTTTGCTGAACAAGACGGAAAGCCTTGTCACCAATGGCTTGTAGCTGGCTGCGATCACCATCAGGGTAATCAGGCCGCTAACGGCCAGGCCCAAAAAGGTATGGAAACGGCTGCCATCGGCGATCATGCGCAACACCGGCTCGCCAAGCGCCAGACCTATGCCGGTCATCACGCTGATGCGGATGATGTCGCGTAACCAGGCTCCGTGAATGCCCGGAGCCAGTCGCTGGTGCACGATCGCCGGCCAGATGGCGAACGACACCCCACGCAGGACGAACCAGGCGATCGCGGCGCCCGCGGCACCGTGGTAATGAATCGCCAGAACCATCGTCGGCACCGTGATCAGCGCTGAAATCACGCTGTACCAGACATGCAGACGCATCTGCCCATAGGCATATTGCAGATAGAACTGAAAGGTGCTGACCGCCATGATCGCGCTGCCCAGCGAGTACCACGGCAGGATCGATTGACTCCATTGCGCCGCAGCTTCATCGCCCGACCAGGCATACACCATCTCGTGGGCATGCAATGCGATCAACGCGGCCAGCGGGAACAGAAAGGTACAGACGAACCGGTTAGCCGCCAGAAACAAGCTGTGCATGTCATCGCGACGTCCTTCGGCCATCAGCACGGTCAGGCGCGGCAGCAGCGTCTGTGCCAACGGATTGCTCAGCATCATGATCCCGGTGGTAATCAATGCCACCAGCGAGAAGTACCCGTACTCGTTGAGCGGGAGCATTTCGGACAACAGCACCTTGTCGATCTGGGTCAGCACGATCCACAACACCGCCGTGCCGGACATGCTCGCCGCGAACGGGATGATCGGCTTGACCAGTTTCCAGTCGAAGCCGGTCAGCCACGACGGGGTCGGCATCTGGCGGTAAGCGTGGGCAGCGAATATCAGGGTCTCCACCAGGCCCACCAGTACCTGAAATTTGAAAAAAACCACCGGGTCGCTGGAAATCGTACTGACCAGAAACAGCCCGCCGAAGTAGCGAAGGGTGGCGATGATGACGTTGGCGATGTTCAACCATGCATGGTGTTCGAGGCCCTGAATGCCGCTTTTATACAGTGTCGAGTACAGCCGCAGCGCGATGATGAAGCCCATCAGGGCGATGCATTCGACCAGGGTCTGGGTCGACAACTCCTTGGCGTTGAGCCAGTGCACGGCAATCCAGTCGCCTGCGATTGTCATCGCCAGGCAGCACAGACCGGCCAGAGGTATGAAGATCAGTTCGAACGAGCGCAGCAGGCGGCCTGAGTGGTAATCCTGCACTTGGGCACCCTGCTGGTGCGCTACGGCTCGCACCAGGCTGGGCGACAAACCTGCGTCCAACAGCTGCAGCCAGGCCTGCAAGACCGAGAAGAATCCGATCAGGCCATAGGCTTCGGCGCCCATGTGACCCAGGTAGAACGGCATGATCAGGATGCCCACCAGCAGGGTGTAGGCCTGTCCTGCATAGCTCAACGCGGTATTGCGTATGACTGAGCGCTTGGTTTGCATGGTCTGTCCTTCTTGCCGGCATAAGCGTTGGCGTTTTGCAGGGCTCAGATGGCGTTCGCCATGTTCCGCAGTTGATACGGCGTATGGGCTCGGCTGCATTCGGCAATGACCGTGGCAATTACCCGTTCCTGATCCTCAAGCTTCAGGCCCGGATAGATGGGCAGGCACAACACTCGTTCGCTCAAGGCGCGCGAAGTGGTTTGCGCTGCCTGCGGTTGCAGGTATTCAAGGGTGTCCAGCGACGGATAGAAATACCGGCGAGGGTTGATGCCGTTGGTGTTCAAAGCGCTACGCAGGCGCAGCAGCTGCGATTCATCACTCAGCGCGATGGGGTAATAGCTGTGGTTGAGCTGACTGTTGTCCTGCGCTTTCTGCAAATCGACGTAATCACCCAGGGATGCGCTGTAGCGGTGGGCTATTTCAGCGCGCTGCTGAAGAATATTCTCGATGTCGTCGAGGATGCATAGGCCCATCGCTGCGGAAAATTCGTTGAGTTTGGCGTTGATGCCTATGCCGTCGATTTTGTCCACATCGGCGATGCCGAAGTTACACAGCAGGTGAACGCGGCGTGCCACCTCATCGTCATGGGTGATGATGGCGCCGCCCTCGACGGTGTGGAACAGCTTGGTGGCGTGAAAGCTCAGCGTGCTGATGTCACCCCAGTTCAACACCGATTTGCCCGCGTGACGTACGGCAAAAGCGTGAGCGCCGTCGTACACCACTTTCAGATTGCGCCGACGGGCGATCTCTTCGATGCGCTCGACTGCGCAAGGGTTGCCGAATACGTGAGTACCAACAATGGCAGTGGTGTCGGAAACGATACGGCTTTCGATGTGCTCAGGTGAGATATTCCAGGTCTGCGCATCGATGTCGGCGAAGATCGGTCGCACGCCTTCCCACTGCAGCGAGCTGCTGGTGGCCACAAAACTGAACGGAGTGGTCACTGCGCTGCCGTTTAAACCCAGCGCGCGATAGGCGACCTGCAGCGCAAGGGTGCCGTTGTTGGTGAGGATCACGTGCTTTACGCCCAGATAATCCTTGAGGCGTTGTTCGAGTTCGCCCACCAGCGGGCCGTGGTTGGTCAGCCAGCCGCGCGCATAGATTCCCTCGACGTAAGTCTTGAACTTGTCGATATCGCCCAGGTAGGCCTTGGTTACATTGATCATCGAAAACTCCATTTCTGAGGTGAATCTTCACGGCTTTTCCGGCAGCCATCCTGCAAAACGCAACGCGATGGTCGAACCGTTCAGCTCTGGGTAGGGGCGGGTGGCTGATTGCCGGCCTTGTTGCTCATCCGTCGCGCTCGACTCTGGTTGATCCTGAGGATCAACCGGGTCGCCAGACTTCCTGTATGAGGGTCACCAAAATGAAACAGCGCAGTGGCGCGCTTGACGTTCGCGCCACAAGGCTGATTGGCGTGCAGCGTGCGATAGCCCCAGAAGAAATAGATGCTGCCCGGCTCCAGGCGCAGCACGTAAGGCTTAAGCCACTTGCGCTGCATGCCTTTGATGATGCAGCTGCGGGTTACCTTGTTCTGCAACAATGCTTTTTCGATCACGTTGAACAACACCCAGGAACGCACCCGCCGGATATTGGGGAACAGCATCAGATCGCCGAGCTCTTCACCTTCGGTGGGGATGAACACAGGGACAAGTGCGGTGACCAGGCTGGCGTCGTAGTGGAAAGCGTTGGATTCACGCTTGCCCTGATTGCCTTGCACGCAGCGCAGTACCGGAAAAATCCTGTCGCTGCGTGCGTCGCGCTGTGCGGCGTGGCGGTACAGGGATCCGAGCAAGGATTTGAATCGTGGGTCAGTCCAGTAGCTGGCCAGCAGGCTGTCGGCCAGGGCTGCTTCGCCGTGATAAGCGAAGTATTCGCCCTGATGTTTGCGGGCTTGTTCGTCCGTCCAGCTGCGCAATTGCTGAAGATCTGCTTCACCGACCGCAGCTTCCAGTTTCGCAAAGCCGCAGGTATCGATTTCGTTGGTCAGACGATTAGCCAGCTGTTCATCCATGCTGAAAGATAAAGGCATTGCGTTGCGCCCTCCAAAGAGGTAACGGGGACACGGCGTGTTGCGTTAGTTCGGGCACCACGCCACCCGAATCTGCAGATCCTGCCGTTTCTATTACGGTTCTTTTTGCGCTGACTGCTTTCAAATGTCCTGACGATTCATTGGGCAAAGCTACCGCCCTACCGAGCACTTTCAGTAATTTGGAAACATTTCTTTGAGCCAACAAAAGCCCACCGACGCAAGTGACACGCCGTCTGCTCTATTAACTTCGTTGGCGGATAAAACTCGGAATGTCTTTGACGCACAGCTCAGGGGTTATGCTGCTAAAACCGGGCGTATGGGACAGGCATATATATCGGCGGGCGCGGTGTTTCTGTCAAATTATTTCGCCAACATTTTGTTATGTTTTTGATAGATGGAGAATGGGAATTTCTAACTCATTGATTTTTATAGGAGTCAAAAAAACATCGGATTCAAGAAAGCACTCTACCGGCATTTCATATAACTGCGACGGTTGGCGCTTCCCGGTGGCGGAAACGCGGGAAGACGTTTTTCTGCCGCCAGAAGTCAGGCGCGGGGAGGGTATAGCTGTTATATGGCGCGAGTTAATTGAATATGTTTGCAGTGATATCTATTGATGCAGAAGAGTTCCACCCCCCGTATTTCCAATAATGTTCTTGCTGGCCTCTTGAACTTGCATGTTCAGCGTAAGAACAGATGTCTGCCAGCGCATAGAGTGGGCTTCGGACTTTGCAGATGCCTTTAATGACCACGGCGGATTTGGGCGGTTGAGGCTTGAGACCTTTTGAGCTTCGAACCTTGCTGGAGCACCTTCATCCGGTTGATCCGGACCGATACGTCCTCCATTATCTCTGGGGTGCGACGCAAACCTTTCGGGTCAGCAGGAGATGCAATGAATACGCAGTCGAAAACCGGTGGAGTGGCAGCCCAACGCCTGGCGCAGGCACGCGCGCTGATGAGTCGTGAAGGTATCGATGCCTGGCTTGTGCCATCGGCCGACCCTCATCTTTCCGAATACCTGCCAGGCTATTGGCAGGGCCGCCAGTGGTTATCGGGTTTCCACGGTTCGGTGGGCACGTTGATCATCACTGCCGACTTCGCTGGCGTGTGGGCGGACAGTCGTTACTGGGAGCAGGCAAGCAAGGAGTTGGCAGGCAGCGGAATCGAACTTGTCAAACTCCTGTCGGGGCAACCCGGTCCTCTGGAGTGGCTGGCCGAGCAGGCCAGGGCTGACTCGGTGGTGGCGGTCGATGGCGCGGTACTGGCGGTGGCTTCCTCTCGTACGCTGGCTGGCAAGCTCTATGAACGCGGCGCACGACTGCGCACTGATTTCGACCCGCTGACCGAACTTTGGGGCGACCGTCCCGCGTTACCCGCTCAGGCTATTTATGAGCACCTTGCCCCGCATGCAACTCAGTCTCGTGCTGAAAAGCTGGCCCGCTTGCGTGGCGTGCTTGCCGAGCGTGGGGCCGATTGGCATTTCATTGCCACGCTGGACGACATCGCCTGGCTTTTTAACCTGCGGGGCGAAGATGTGTCCTACAACCCAGTGTTTATTTCCTTCGCATTGATCGGGCCTGATACGGTCAGCCTGTTCGTCGCGTCCGAGAAAGTGAACCCCGCATTGCGTAAAGCCCTCCAGAGCCAGGGCATCACGTTGCGCGAGTACACCAGCATTGGCGCCGCGCTGCGCGATGTTCCTCGCGATGCACGTCTCCTCGTCGACCCGGCGCGCGTCACCTGCGGTTTGCTCGACTACCTGGACAGCGAAGTGACGCTGGTCGAAGGGCTCAACCCGACCACCTTGTTCAAAGCACAGAAAAGCGCGGCGGACGCACAACACATTCGCCAGGTCATGGAGCAGGATGGCGCAGCATTGTGCGAGTTCTTCGCATGGCTGGACACAGCGCTGGGCACTGAGATTGTCAGCGAGTTGACCATCGACGAAAAGCTCAGCGCCGCACGAGCCAGGCGTCCCGGCTACATTTCCCAAAGCTTTGCTACTATTGCGGGCTTCAATGGCAACGGTGCGATGCCGCATTACCGCGCGACCGAAACAGAACACGCGCAGATCGAGGGCGACGGCCTGCTGTTGATCGATTCCGGCGGCCAGTATCTGGGTGGCACCACGGATATCACCCGTATGGTGCCGATCGGTTCTCCTACCGCAGAGCAGAAACGCGACTGCACGCGGGTGCTAAAGGGCGTTATCGCGTTGTCCCGCGCCAGTTTCCCGCGTGGCATTCCATCGCCGCTGCTGGATGGCATCGCTCGGGCGCCGATCTGGGCCGAAGGCGTCAATTATGGTCATGGCACGGGTCATGGGGTCGGTTACTTCCTCAACGTCCACGAAGGTCCACAGGTCATCGCCTACCAGGCCCCAGTCACACCTCAGACTGCCATGCAGGCGGGCATGATCACCTCCATCGAGCCGGGCACCTATCGCCCGGGGAAATGGGGCGTGCGGATCGAGAATCTGGTCCTCAACCAGGAGGCAGGCAAAACCGAGTTTGGCGAGTTTCTAAAATTCGAAACCCTGACGCTTTGTCCGATCGACACAGGTTGTCTGGAGGTCAGCCTGCTGACAAAAGAAGAGCGTAAGTGGTTGAACGACTACCATGCTCACGTCAAGCAGCGTTTGAGCCCTCTGCTGGAAGGCGCTGCGCTGGCTTGGCTTGAAACGCAAACGGCCGCTGTCTGACTCAATTGGGTGACACCGCTGCTATTGGGGCAGCGGGTCGTCTTTGAGATCAATCGAGGAGATAGTCCGTCGCCCGAGACGGTGAGACGCAGGCGGGCCTAAAAGGACTAGCTGCGGTGCATGTTGCAGCCAATCGGTCGTGATCTGGCAATCATCAGGGGCGGCCCGGCTTCTTGCAGACGATGATCATGCTTCGACTGGTATAGCCGGCGGGGTTAAGCCCTAGCGGGAATTCAGTCGGGTCTTCCGAAGCTTCGCCGGATTTGGCAATCACCCTGTATTGCTTCGACTCGCAGGAATCGGTCGCCATTTCATAGCATTTGTCCCAGGAGGACGACAGTCCGGAGCAGTTGATATGCACACCTCGCTTGCTCTTCACTGGCGTGGAAGTGGCCGCACACCCAGCGACGCTCACTATTGCCAGCATTATTAGAAAGTACTTCATTCATTTCCTTACCTGAGCGGCAATGACCGTTCAGTCTTTAGCTTGAATTCGCTCGCGCCCCTGAAGCCGCCGCTATGCCCGTTCAGATGAAGCTGCGCAGTGGATGAGGTCCGGGCGTAAACATGGCGCAACGGCGTGACAAATGCTAGTGGCAACGTATAACGAACGATAAATGTCCCTCATTCGGCATCCACAAGAGCGGTGGGCTTCGACGGCGAGGTCAGGGTTGCACCCGCCGAGGCAATGATGATCGCGCTGATGGCCAGCCATTGGGTCAGCGAAAGGGTTTCGTGCAGAAATAGAAGCCCTGACAGTGCGCCAACCGCAGGCTCCATGCTCATCAGGGTGCCGAAAGTGCGTACCGGCATCCGGGTGAGAGCGATCATTTCGAGGCTGTAAGGCAGTGCGGTCGAAAGAATGGCCACGCCGAGCGCTATCGGGATCAGGGACGGGTCGAGCAGGGCGCTACCGGCGTGAACCACGCCAATCGGCGCGATGAAGATGGCTGCGATGATCACACCAAGCGCTGCAGTCTGCACACCGTGATCGCCCCCGGCTTTCTGGCCGAACATAATGTATGCCGCCCAGCAGACACCGGCACCGAGCGCGTAGAGCGCGCCGGTCAGATCCAGAGTGTCTGCCTGGCCCGTGGGGATCAGCAACCAGAGGCCGACTACCGCCAGGGCAATCCAGATGAAGTCGGTGATCTTGCGCGAATGTAATAAAGCGACTGCCAGCGGACCGGTGAACTCCAGGGCGACACCAATCCCCAGCGGGATGGTACGAATGGCCATATAGAAGAGGAAATTCATTCCGCCCAGAGCGATACCATATAGAAGCACCGTTCGCAGCGAGCTGGCCGTGAAGGTCGTACGCCATGGGCGCAGGATCACGATCATCAGTATGCTGGCGAAGATCAGCCGCAACGCGGTTGTGCCTTGCGCGCCAACAACTGGGAAGAGCGACTTGGCCAGGGAAGCGCCGGTCTGGACTGAGATCATGGCTACCAACAGGATTCCAACGGGTAGAAACGTTGAGGCCAGACTACTTTGCTTTGCGTTCATTGCTTGATAGGGATCCAAAGGGCAGGTGAAGCACTATATAGGTGGCAGGCAATGATGATGAATAAAGCGCATATGGGCAATATATTGCGCAATCCGCCTCTTCCGACGTTATTTTAAAAGATATGAACATAAGTGCTTGACGCCCCTCTGGATGTGTCTATAATTCGCCCCACTTCCGGCGCAGACGAAACGGAAAACTCCTTGATAATCAAAGAGTTGGACGAAGTAGGC
>NZ_SOCT01000007.1 GCF_004364435.1 Pseudomonas sp. LP_7_YM
CAAGATCGAGAAAGCCAAGGCCCAAGTTCGCGCCAAGGTTGAGCATCCATTTCGGGTGATCAAGCGTCAGTTTGGTTATACGAAAGTGCGCTTCCAAGGCTTGGTGAAAAACACTGCTCAGATGGTGACGCTGTTCGCCCTGTCGAACCTTTGGATGGCGCGTCGATATTTGCTCTCCAGCGCAGGAGAGGTGCGTCCGTAATGAGGGAAATAGCTACTGCGGGCCGCGTGCAGCGGTAAAAACGGATGAAATAGGCGGCAGACTTGATCGATTTTGAACGGCTACCGTTTTTTGAAAGCGGCTATGGCTCAGCGGTCTAAAAATAGCGGCCTACTTCAGACCATCCTTAACTGATAGGATGGTGCCAGATGAAAGATCGATCCCACGACGAAGCGATGGCCGAGCAGTTCTTGCTCTGTCCCGAATATGCAGTCGAGTTACTGACTGAGGTACGCCGTAATGGGGACCCTGCAGAGCTGGCCATCCTACTAAGGCAAGTGGCCAAGGCGTTTGTCCCGGAGGAGGGGACGGCCGAGCTGACACGCAACTCTCCATATGCCTGATGGGATGGTATATTTCATGGCATAAGCGCTGCTGTATATTTTAAAGATCTGAAATATAAGTATTTTTTGAATTATTGATAATAGAGTGGGAATGCTCTCCATACCCCGATGAAGCCTCTTCCAGATCTTCAGCACTACCCCCAAAGCCGCATACGCCTCAATGGACGCATCCGGCTTTGTTGTTTCAGATGCTCTGTCTCAAGCCTGTCAGCTTTAGGGCGGCGGTCAGTTCGGTGAATGTGGCATAGCGGCGTCCGCTCACTGCTGGCCATTCCGGGCGCTGGATATAGAGCTGCGTGCCGTCTTGCTTGATGGGTGTGTAGTGGAGGAGTCCATCACGGCTGCGGTGGACGAGCTCGGCGGCATCACTTGTTCGCATGATGGCGAACTCGCCTGAATGGGGCAGGCGGTCATGGACCAGATTAGGGGCTTCGACAAAGTGAGCTCTACGCCCTTTGACCGCCATACGTAGCCTCAAATCACTTTTGACGCTCCCGACGGGCCTGCCCATTGCGTCGTTCACATTTGCACCGGGATCTACGTCGTAACCGGTCGCTTCGCCCGGGTTGACGTCGACAATGCGCAGCCCGACGACACCCTCGATTTCTGCGACACCGGCGACCTGACGATACGTATTGGCGTGTGCGTTACCTACCAGCGCCACCCACCGCCCACCGCCCGATGCGGCCTGATCGGCATTGATGACCGTATGCGCGAAGTAATTCATCAGTCTAAGGCGCACTGTCCTGTCGGGGTCGGGCAGCCCTGCGTGCCTATAACTGGTCATGCAGTCGATGGCGCGTACGCGGATGCGGTGTTTGTTGGCCGTTTTGACCAGGTTGAGGAACGTGTAGCGACCGGTTGAGTCGGTTAAGTGGCCCCAGTCCAGGTGCTCCAGGTACGCCTCCAGCTTGGCGGGCATGGCGCCGGTTCTGGCGAAGGTGTCCAGGTCCGCCTGGTGCAGATCGGTTAGCAAATGTTCCATATACAGCGTCTTGACCTTTTGTTTGACCAGTTGCCCCATGTTGTCGATCAAGAATTGTTTGCTGGCTACGCAATTGTGACTCTCACCGATCACCAGTCCGGGCGCGCTTTCATAAAGTTGCTTGAGGGCGGCTCTTGGCGTCGATTCAGGCGCGATGACGGGTATCGGCGGCCGCTCAGGGATTTGCACGTGTGCATAAAAAGCGTCTGTATCGCTGGCCAGGCGACGACGCATGGCGAAGAAATCCTGGATCGGATCATTCGGTTTCAGCGACACGTAATTCCCTTCAAACGGTCGGTTGCTGGGGTTTTCTACCCGCGCGCGCAAGGGTTCTCGCAGTGCCTGAGGCAGGTCATAAGGGCTCGGCAGGGCTGCAAGGGTCGGTCCCACTGAATCTGTTCTTGCCGATAACGTCCGTAATGCACCGCCCCCTCCGCGCAGGCCCTGACTGACAGGCTCCCATTCTCCAGCATTGTTCAGCCGGACAGGTACGTTGCGATGAAACGAGAATGGGTTCTGCGGGTCGACGATGACCCAGCTGTTCAGTTCATTGACATAGCGCACCTGATAGCCGATGCCTTCGATCGAGATCAGCGTCGTGTCGTGGCCTGTCTGGTAGACGTTGCGCATACGGCCGCTGGTCGGTGGCTGGGGATAGTCATCGAGCACCTCGTTGGTCTCGAAAGGCGTCAGCAGGCCGGCTAATTCACCGGTGTCTGTCGGATTAGGTATCGCAGGTTGCAGCTGCGTGGGGGAGGGTGCACCCGGCGCTTCAATCTCGAGATCCGGCGCGGCTGCGGTGGACTCACTTTCAGACGCAATATCAGCAATTTCAGGCATTGCGACCTGAGCCAGTAAGGCAGCATTGAACAGCACATCGATGCCGCCGAGGATGGCGCCAATCACACCACTTTTGCGATCCGCTGTGGTGTGGCCGTGTATTGCCTGATCAATGTTCAAGCCGACGTCGGCCAAGCCTGCGCCCACCGCAGCCAAAGCAATTGGCCAGTCCAGTGTCGCCAAGGCGCCGAAGGTCTGACCGAAGGCTTGCAAGTAACCGATCCACATCTGCTTGCGCAGCTCGCTGTTCGAGTACAGGGCAAATTCGGCATCGGCCTTCATGCGCGCTCGGGCGGCATCGCGCAGGTGTGTGAACGGATCGCCGCTGACCGGGCGCTCGTCCCGGTTGATCACGGAGGGAGCATGCGTGCCCCAGTTGCTGAACATCAGGTCCAGTGCGTGATTCAATCCGATCTGCTGATCGCCCTGCGCATGCACGGATAGCGGAAAGTGCGACATCAATTGCGCCCGATTGTGGACCTCGTTGCTGTGATTCATCAGCCACCACTGCAGTTTGTCAGGGGTGTCGAAGACGTGGAAGGCATCAACCTCCCCCGGCACATAGAGGAATTGCCGACCGCTGTCTTCGACGATTCGCAAAAGGTCACTGGACTCATACCCGGCGATGTCCAGCTTGGCGACACGTACGCCAACGCCGAGCGGTACCTCCGATTGCAGCATGGCCAACGTGACCGGTTTGCCCGGATCCACACCTATAGCGGCCATGATTGCCCCGAATTGCTCAGCGTCCAGGGCGCCGCTGCGATGATCCTCCACGGCCCTGGCGATGAAGCTGGCCTTGGCCAGGGTTCTGAAATCGTCCGCACGGTTTTGCCAAAAGGTGTTCATCTTGAAAGTGAATTGGCGTTTGAAGTCCAGAGCCCAAAAGGCGTCCATCGCATCTTTGGGTAGTAGGCACACCTGGTTGGTTTCGTCGAAAACCTCGGCGTCGGGTCCTGCGGTGTAGAAACCGCTCATCACTTGCAGTGAGTCGGCCTGGTTCTGGTCGAATGCGTTGAAGCGGTGCATCACCAGTTGGGGCAGGGTCAGCGAATTAATCGGTTTAGCGAGGTGCCTCCAGCCGCTGAAGGTCAGAGAGCTGCTGTCAGCGACCTCGAAGCGATGCCAATAGACGGCGTCAGGCTCCAGATGATCGATGCAGTGCTGGCGCAGGAGTTCGGATGCGGCAGCCCGAGCCATTTCACGCAGGTCGGGGCAGTTCGCTACCAGCTTCTTACAAATGGCTCTAAGCGATGTCTGATCAGTATTGAGGTCCAAAGTGTTGGCAATGAGAGAAGGCATGTCCGTCGTCCTTGATGAATGAGCCTTGAGCTTCCCCATCTGCCCGACTGAATTGGTACTAAATATGTACTGCAGCCATCGTTCGCTTATTTTCAGTTAACGCAGGTGTATCGTATCCGCCCCTCGCAAAGTCTCGCGTTCAGCGCTTTGTTCCCCCCTCCGGCCCTCACCAAGGTTTTTGCCAGATGTCCTTTACCCGTCGACAATTTCTCGGAGGTCTGGCCGGTCTTGCCGTGGTCGGGCTGGGCGCTGGCGGCGCTTCGCGTTATTGGCTGGGGCGCACCGGGCCTGGAGAGGGGCATGACTACGAACTCATCGCAGCGCCTCTGGACGTAGAACTGGTCTGCGGTTTCAAGACGCCGGCCTGGGCTTTTGGCGCCTCAGCGCCGGGCACCGAACTGCGGGTACGGCAAGGCGACTGGCTGCGTGTGCGTTTCATCAATCGGTTGCCGGTCGAAACCACCATTCACTGGCACGGCATCCGTCTGCCGCTGGAAATGGACGGTGTGCCTTACGTGTCGCAACTGCCGGTCAAACCGGGCGAGTATTTCGATTACAAATTCCGCGTGCCCGACGCTGGTAGCTATTGGTATCACCCGCATGTCAGCAGCAGCGAAGAACTGGGGCGCGGTTTGGTCGGGCCATTGATTGTCGAGGAACGCGAGCCGACCGGATTTGCCCATGAGCGTATGGTCTGCCTGAAGAGCTGGCATGTGGATGAGCAGGGTGCGTTCACTGAGTTCAGCGTGATCCGTGAGGCGGCTCGGGAAGGCACGGCGGGGCGGTTGTCGACGATCAATGGCACGCCGCAAGGAACGGTCGAATTGCCAGCCGGCCAGATCACCCGCGTGCGTGTTCTCAACCTCGACAACACTGTGACCTATCGCCTCAATCTGCCGGGCGCCGAAGCGATGATCTACGCATTGGATGGCAATCCGGTCAAACCGCGTCCATTAGACAAGGATTACTGGCTGGGACCAGGGATGCGGATGTGCCTGGCAATCAAGGCGCCCCTGGTCGGCGAGGAAATTTCCCTGCGCAACGGCCCTGTGCGGCTGGGCACATTTCGCTCCGTCGCCAGCGGCGACAAGCCCGGCGCGTGGCCCCCCGAGTTGCCGGCCAATCCGGTGGCCGAGCCGGATCTTGCCAGCGCCGAAAAGCTCAACTTCAATTTTGAATGGGCAGGAGCGGTATCGATCAATGTCGACAACGGCAAGCCCCCGAGCCTCTGGCAGATCAACGGTCAGGCTTGGGATATCACCGACCGGACCTGCGCCGAAAGGCCTATCGCCAAGCTCGAACGGGGCAAGAGTTACATTTTCGAGTTGAAGAACATGACGCAGTACCAGCATCCCATCCATTTGCACGGGATGAGCTTCAAGGTGATTGCCTCCAATCGCAGGAAAGTGATCCCCTATTTCACCGATACCTATCTGTTGGGCAGGAACGAGCGCGCACGCGTGGCGCTGGTAGCGGATAATCCCGGCGTGTGGATGTTCCACTGCCATGTGATCGATCACATGGAGACCGGTCTTATGGCAGCTATAGAGGTTTCGTAATGCGGCAGCCGCAAATCATTGATCGCAGCCGCGATCAGCATTTCATGCATGAAGCCCTCGCGTTGGCCGCCGAGGGTGCGCTGTTGGGCGAAGTCCCCGTGGGCGCGGTGCTGGTTCAGGACGGTGTGATTATCGGCCGTGGCTACAACTGCCCCATCAGTGGCAGCGACCCCAGCGCCCATGCCGAAATGGTCGCCATTCGTGCGGCGGCCCAGGCGTTGAGCAACTACCGCCTACCGGGCAGTACGTTGTACGTCACGCTTGAGCCTTGCAGCATGTGCGCGGGGTTGATCGTGCATTCGCGTATCGGCCGGGTGGTGTATGGCGCGACCGAACCCAAGGCGGGCGTGGTGCAGAGTCAGGGGCAGTTTTTCACCCAGCCGTTTCTTAATCATCGGGTGCTGTTTGACGGCGGGGTGCTGGGTGAAGAGTGCGGGACGATGTTGAGTGAGTTTTTCAGGATGAGAAGGGCGAAGGGCTAGAGGACCGGGGGCTCTAAAGCGGCGCCTTTTCTTCCGGCGGCCTGGTTTTGTCCACGCCCGGCACATGCAGCGCGCCTTCGGCGACCTGGCTGCCTTCGAGCTGCGGCTGGGTTACCCAGGTGAGGATGTCGTAATAACGGCGGATGTTGGCGACGAAGCTGACCGGTTCGCCGCCCCGTGCGTAGCCGTATCGGGTTTTGCTGTACCACTTCTTTTGCGACAGGCGTGGCAGCATTTTCTTCACATCCAGCCATTTGTCCGGGTTCAGGCCTTCGCTTTCTGCCAGCTTGCGGGCGTCGTCCAGATGGCCTGCGCCAATGTTGTAGGACGCCAACGCCAGCCATGTCCGGTCAGGCTCCTGAATCGTATTATCCAGCTGATCCTTCACGTAGGCGAGATACTTGGCCCCACCCTGAATGCTCTGTCTGGCGTCCAGACGGTTGGAAACCCCCATCGCCTGGGCCGTGCTCTGCGTAAGCATCATCAGGCCACGCACCCCGGTTTTGGAGGTCACGCCCGGTTGCCAGAGCGACTCCTGATAGCCGATCGCGGCCAGCAGGCGCCAGTCCACCTGCTCTTGCTTGGCAGCGGCCTGGAAGTGTTTTTCATACTTTGGCAGGCGTTCCTGCAAATGCTGGGCGAAGGTGTAAGCGCCGACGTAGCCGAGAACGTCGACGTGCCCGTAGTAGCGATCCTTGAGCCGCTGCAGCATGCCGTTCTTCTGCATCTTGTCGAGATAGGCGTTGATCTCGTTGAGCAGACTGTTGTCATCGCCCGGCGCCACGGCCCAACGCTGATCACGCCCATCCCCCAGGTCGAATGCCACGCGCACGTTGGGGAAATACACCTGGTTCATCGCCAGTTCATTGGAGTCCACCAGTGTCAGGTCGATCTGACCCTCGTCTACCATGCGCAGCAGGTCGACGACTTCGACCTGGTCCGACTCTTCGTAATTGATACCGGGATATTTGACCTTCAGCGCTGCCAGTTGCTCGGCGTGACTGCTGCCCTTGAGCACCAGAATGCGTTTGCCGACCAGATCACCCGGATCGGTAGGGCGCGACTGGCCATTGCGGTAGATGACCTGTGGGGTGACTTCAAGGTAGGAGTGCGAGAATCGCACCTGTTTGGCGCGGTTCTCGGTACTGACCAGACCGGCTGCCGCCAGTACCGGGCCGCCGGGTTTCGTCATTTGGTCGAACAGATCGTCCAGGTTGTCTGCCGTTTCGATCTTCAGTTCGACGCCAAGATCGTCGGCGAAACGCTTGACCAGCTCGTACTCGAAACCGGTTTCGCCGTTGCGATCCTGGAAATAGGTCGCCGGGCTGTTACGGGTGACGACGCGCAGGACGCCATCCTCCTTGACTCGTTCCAGTGTGTTGGGTTTTTCAACACAGGCACCGAGCAGCAGGAAGATTCCGGTTGCGATGAGCCACTTGGCGCAGCGTGGGCGGAAATCTGATGGGGAAAACATTGGTGCAGTATACGCAAAGCGCGTTGACCGCCATATCTCGACAGCGAGGATCGCGTCTGATAGAGCGCAAGGATTTTTTACCCCGGAGTGTAAGAAACTGTCTCGCACTGACATTCGGGCGCGTCGGGGCCCTCGTTTCGGGTGCCGAAAGATCGTGTTTAGGCTAGAATGCACGGCCTCAAAGCACACCCCCTTCCCCGAGGCTGTCCCGACGATGTTGATCTTGCGTGGTGCTCCCGCCCTTTCTGCTTTCCGCCACAAGAAATTACTTGCACAGCTGAACGATAAAGTTCCGGCTGTCAGTGGCCTCTACGCTGAATTCGCCCACTTCGCTGAGGTTACAGGCGTCCTGACCGAGGACGAACAGCACGTTCTTGCCCGACTGTTGAAGTACGGCCCGAGTGTGCCGGTTCAGGAGCCACGCGGTCGTCTGTTTCTGGTTTTGCCGCGTTTGGGCACCATCTCGCCGTGGTCAAGCAAGGCCACCGACATTGCACGTAACTGCAGCCTGACCAAGGTTCTGCGTATCGAACGCGGTATTGCCTTTTATGTAGAAGGCCAGTTCAGCGAGGCCGAGGCGCAACTCATTGCCGGCGGCCTGCACGACCGCATGACTCAGCTCGTGCTGAGTGCACTGGAAGAGGCAGGCGGTTTATTCCGCCACGCCGAGCCCAGGCCCCTGACCGCCGTCGACGTTCTGGGTGGTGGTCGCGCAGCGCTGGAAAAAGCCAACGTCGAGCTCGGCCTGGCCCTTGCCGAAGACGAGATCGACTATCTGGTCAGCGCATTCACTGGCCTGGAACGCAACCCGCACGATATCGAACTGATGATGTTCGCCCAGGCCAACTCTGAGCACTGCCGTCACAAGATCTTCAACGCCAGTTGGGACATCGACGGTCAGAGCCAGGAAAAAAGCCTGTTCGGCATGATCAAGAACACCTATCAGATGCACAACGAAGGCGTGCTCTCCGCTTACAAAGACAACGCCTCGGTGATCGTCGGCAGCGTCGCCGGTCGCTTCTTCCCGAATCCTGAGACCCGCCAGTACGGCGCGGTCCAGGAGCCGGTGCACATCCTGATGAAGGTCGAGACCCACAACCACCCGACCGCGATTGCTCCCTTCCCCGGCGCAGCCACCGGTTCCGGCGGCGAAATCCGCGATGAAGGCGCGACCGGCCGTGGCGCCAAGCCCAAAGCAGGCCTGACCGGCTTCACCGTGTCCAACCTGAACATTCCGGGTTTCGAACAGCCTTGGGAAAAGCCTTACGGCAAGCCTGAGCGCATCGTCACCCCGCTGGACATCATGATCGAAGGCCCGCTGGGGGGCGCCGCATTCAATAACGAATTCGGCCGTCCGGCGCTCACTGGCTATTTCCGTACCTTCGAGCAGTCCATCAACACCCCGCACGGCGAAGAAGTGCGCGGCTATCACAAGCCGATCATGCTGGCTGGCGGCATGGGCAACATCCGTGCAGAACACGTACAGAAGGCTGAAATAAAGGTTGGCGCCAAGCTGATCGTGCTCGGCGGCCCAGCCATGCTGATCGGTCTGGGCGGTGGCGCGGCATCGTCCATGGCCACCGGCACCAGCTCGGCAGATCTGGATTTCGCCTCGGTTCAGCGTGAAAACCCTGAAATGGAGCGCCGCTGCCAGGAAGTCATCGACCGCTGCTGGCAGCTGGGTGACAACAACCCGATCGCTTTCATCCATGACGTCGGCGCGGGCGGGCTGTCCAACGCCTTCCCTGAGCTGGTCAACGATGGTGGCCGTGGCGGGCGCTTTGAACTGCGCAATGTGCCCAACGATGAACCAGGCATGGCGCCGCTGGAAATCTGGAGCAACGAGTCGCAGGAGCGTTACGTTCTGGCCGTCAGCGCCCCCGATTTCGAGCGTTTCAAAGCGATCTGCGAACGTGAGCGCTGCCCGTTTGCCGTCGTCGGTGAAGCCACTGAAGAGCCACAACTGACCGTGACCGACAGCCACTTCGGCAACAGTCCTGTGGACATGCCGCTGGAAGTGCTGCTGGGCAAGGCGCCGCGCATGCACCGCTCGGCCAATCGCGAAGCGGAATTGGGCGATGATTTCGACCCCGGCACGCTGGACCTCGAAGAAAGCGTGCAGCGCGTGTTGCACCACCCGGCCGTGGCGAGCAAGAGCTTCTTGATCACCATTGGCGACCGCAGCATCACCGGTATGGTGAACCGCGACCAGATGGTCGGTCCGTGGCAAGTGCCGGTGGCAGACGTTGCTGTCACCGCAACCAGTTTCGACGTCTACACCGGTGAAGCGATGGCCATGGGCGAGCGCACCCCGCTGGCACTGCTGGACGCACCTGCGTCCGGGCGCATGGCGATTGGCGAAACCCTGACCAACATTGCAGCCTCGCGTATTGCAAAGATCTCCGACATTAAATTGTCGGCCAACTGGATGTCCGCCGCCGGGCACCCAGGCGAAGATGCGCGTCTGTACGACACCGTGAAAGCGGTGGGCATGGAGCTGTGTCCTGAGCTGGGTATCACCATTCCGGTGGGCAAGGACTCGATGTCCATGAAGACTCGCTGGAGCGATGAAGGCACGGAAAAAACCGTTACTTCACCGTTGTCGCTGATCGTTACCGGCTTTGCCCCGGTCACTGACATTCGTGGCACGCTGACCCCGCAACTGCGCATGGACAAAGGCATTACCGACCTGATCGTGATCGACCTGGGTCGTGGGCAGAACCGCATGGGCGCCTCGATCCTCGCGCAAACCCACGGCAAGCTAGGCAGCGTGGCGCCGGACGTTGACGACGCTGAAGACCTGAAGGCGTTCTTCGCCGTGATTCAAGGCCTTAATGCCGACGGTCATCTGCTGGCCTACCACGACCGGTCCGACGGCGGCCTGATGACCACCGTGCTGGAGATGGCTTTTGCCGGTCATTGTGGTCTGAGCCTTGAGCTGGACACCCTGACCGGCAAGCGTGAAAAGGTCGCAGCCATCCTCTTCAACGAAGAATTGGGTGCGGTGATTCAGGTGCGTCAGGATGCTACCCCGATTGTGCTTGCGCAGTTCAGCGCTGCTGGCCTTGGGGAAAATTGCGTCGCGGTGATTGGCCAGCCAGTCAATAACAGCGAAGTCACTATCAGCCTGAACGGCGAGGCGCTGTTCAATGGCGACCGTCGTCTGCTGCAACGTCAATGGACCGAAACCAGCTATCAGATCCAGCGCCTGCGTGACAACGCCGACTGCGCCGATCAGGAGTTCGATAGCCTGATGGAAGAAGATAATCCGGGCCTGAGCGTCAAGCTGGGCTACGACGTCAACGAAGACATCGCTGCGCCTTACATCAAGAAAGGCGTGCGCCCACAGGTCGCCGTCCTGCGTGAGCAGGGTGTCAACGGTCAGGTGGAAATGGCAGCAGCCTTCGACCGCGCAGGCTTCGCTTCGGTTGACGTGCACATGAGCGACATCCTCGCCGGTCGTGTCGACCTGAATGACTTCAAAGGCCTGGTCGCCTGCGGCGGCTTCTCCTACGGTGACGTGCTTGGTGCGGGTGAAGGCTGGGCCAAATCCGCGCTGTTCAACAGCCGGGCCCGCGATGCATTCCAGGGTTTCTTTCAGCGCACCGACAGCTTCGCCCTTGGCGTGTGCAACGGTTGCCAGATGATGTCCAACCTCAGCGAACTGATTCCCGGCAGCGAATTGTGGCCGCGCTTTGTGCGCAACCGCTCCGAGCAGTTCGAAGGGCGCGTGGCGATGGTGGAAATACAGAAGTCCGCGTCGATCTTCCTGCAAGGCATGGCCGGTTCCCGCATGCCGATCGCCATTGCTCACGGTGAAGGTCATGCGGAATTCAAATCGCCTGAAACGCTGCAGCAAAGCGATCTGTCGGGCACCGTCGCGATGCGCTTCGTCGACAACCACGGCAAGGTCACCGAAACCTACCCGGCCAACCCGAACGGCTCGCCACGCGGTATTACCGGGCTAACCACTCAAGACGGTCGCGTCACCATCATGATGCCGCACCCTGAGCGCGTGTTCCGTGCCGTGAGCAACTCCTGGCGCCCGGATGAGTGGGCCGAAGACGGCGCCTGGATGCGGATGTTCAGGAACGCCCGCGTCTGGGTGAACTGATCGAGGATGTACAAGCTCGCCTTCTTCGTTCCGCCCAGCCATGTGGAGCAGGTCAGGACAGCACTATTCGCCGCCGGTGCGGGGCGAATCGGTGCTTATGACAGCTGCTCATGGCAGGTACGCGGCCAAGGTCAGTTCCGCCCGCTGGACGGCAGTCAGCCGTTCATTGGGCAGGCTGGAGCGGTCGAATACGTCGAGGAATGGAAGGTCGAGCTGGTCGTTGCTGATGGGTTGATAAAGCAAGTGGTGGCTGCGCTCAGGCACAGTCACCCCTACGAAACACCTGCTTTTGAGGTCTGGAAGCTGGAGGATTTTTAAGTCACAGGTTTCGCTCTTCATCCGCGTAGCCTGTGCCCATGCAGGACCCCGCGAACCGGCTCCTGCAGATAAGCGCGGCGTTTGGTCAGCTGGGTTTGAGCATGCCGCGCAGTGCCTCACCCAACCCTTGTGCGCGTTCTCCCACCAGGACATGCCAGACACCGTTGCCCAGGCTTCTGACCCCTTGTGCGCCCAGCGCGTCCAGGCGGCTCGTTGCCAGTGACTGGCCGTTCTTCAATTGCACCCGCAAGCGCGTCAAGGCCACACATTCCACATCCACCACACCGCGGCCACCCAGCGCCTCGAACCATTGCGCGGCTTGCGCGACGCCGACGGGCTGATAAGGCTCTTTTCCTACATTGCTTACTGGGGCTTTGTTCGCATGGGGCAGGGCATTGCGTAACTCATCGGCCAGCCCATCGGCCAATGGTCCTACCACCACCTGCAGGCTGCCAGCGTTGCCGGGACGCACGATTGCCAATGCGCCCAGTGTTTTCAATGCGGCATCCTGCGCCTTGCTGCGATCGGCCAGTTGCAGACGCAGGCGTGTGGTGCAGGCATCGATGCTCAGTAGATTGTCAGCGCCGCCCAGTGCCTGAATGTATGCGCCCGCCCGATCGCTTTGGGCAACCTGCGCAGCGCTCACCACAACCTGTTCACGTCCCGGCGTTTTCAGATTGAAACGCTTGATGCACTGGTCGAAGACCACGTAGTAAACCAGCGCGTAGGCCAGGCCCAACGGAAATACCCACCAGCCATGGGTAGACTTGCCCCAGCCCAGCGCCATGTCGATGGCCCCGCCGGAAAAGGTGAAGCCCAGATGGATGTTCAGCAGGTTGGCCAGTGCCATGGACAGGCCCGTCAGCAGGGCGTGCAGCACATACAGCAACGGGGCGAGGAACATGAAGGCGAACTCGATGGGTTCGGTGACCCCCGTCAGCGCCGAGGTCAGGGCCATCGACAACAGGATCCCGCCAATAAGTTTGCGTTGTTCCGGCAGCGCATTGCGGTACATCGCCAAGCATGCGGCGGGCAGTCCGAAGATCATCATCGGGAACATTCCGGTCATGAACTGGCCTGCGTTGGGATCACCGGCAAAATAACGCGCCAAGTCGCCCGTCACGACACGTCCGGTTTCCGGATCGGTGAAGCTGCCGAAGACGAACCACACCAGGTTGTTGAGGATGTGATGCAGGCCGGTGATGATCAGCAAGCGGTTCATCACGCCGAAGAAGAACGCGCCGATGCTGCCGCTTTCCAGCATCAGCTGGCCCAGCGTATTGATGCCTTGCTGCACTGGCGGCCAGACAAGGCCGAATAACAAGCCCAGTACCACTGCCGACAGCCCGGTTACGATCGGCACGAATCGCCGGCCGCCGAAAAACGCCAGATACTCGGGCAGTGCGATCTCCTTGAAGCGGTTGTACATCGCGCCGCCCAGCAGTCCCGCGATGATCCCGGCGAGCATGCCCATATCGATGTGCGGGTCGAGCACTTTGAGCGTTGAGGTCATCACCAAGTAGCCAATCGCCCCTGCCAGCCCGGCAGTGCCGTTGTTATCGCGGGCGAAACCTACTGCGATGCCGATGGCGAAGATCAGCGCCAGGTTGCTGAAGATGGCATTGCCCGCCGAGTGGACGATGGCGATGTTCAGCAGATCGGTGTCACCCAGACGCAGCAGCAGGCCTGCGATGGGCAGAATCGCAATGGGCAGCATCAACGCCCGGCCCAGTCGCTGTAACCCTTCGATGAAGTGTTGGTACACGGCGTCTCTCCTTGAGGTTCTGGTTCTTGTTATTCAGGCATCACGCGCTCTGTGCAGCATCAACGCCCGTCTTCAGGATTTGCTCGCCAAAGGTGCGGCAGGCCATGCGGGCCGCTTCGGCGCTGCTCAGTTCCAGCAGTTGTTTAGCCAGGGCCTGACATTGGCGAGTGTCCAGTTCGCGCACCTGTGCCTTGATCTGCGCCACTTGAGGAGGGCTGACCGACAATTCACGCACACCCAGGCCGATCAAGGCGGCGGTGGCCAATGGATCCGACGCCAGCGCGCCGCAGACGCCAACCCAGCGACCCCGGCTCTCAGCGGCGCTGCAGGTCATGCCAATCAGGCACAGGAGGGCGGGATGCAGTGCGTCAACGCGGTCGGCAAGCCCGGCATGGTCGCGGTCCATGGCCAGGGTGTATTGAGCGAGATCGTTGGTGCCGATGGAGAGAAAGTCCGCGTGCTCAGCCAACTGCCCAGCCAGCAGAGCCGCCGAGGGCACTTCGATCATGACGCCCAGTTGCGGGCGTTCGGTGATCCCTGCTTGTTGCGCCAATTCGTCGATTCGCGCCCGCACTGCCAGCAGCTCGCCCACTTCGGTGATCATCGGCAACAGGATGCGGCAGCGTGCCAGCGGCTTGACCCGGAGCAGTGCCCGCAGTTGCTGGTCGAGCAACTCAGGGCGTGCCTGGCCCAGGCGAATACCGCGCAGGCCCAGCACCGGGTTGGCCTCGGCAGGCAATGGCAGGTAATCGAGTTGTTTGTCGCCACCAACGTCGATGGTACGGATGATCACCGGTTTCTCCGGCATCGCGTCGAGCACCGATTGATAGGCCAAAAGCTGCTCGTCTTCGGTGGGTGCAGTGCTGCGGTCGACGAAGAGAAACTCGGTGCGCAGCAGCCCCACGCCGTCCGCGCCATTGAGTTGCGCATTTTCGGCATCAGCGCGGGAGGCGACGTTGGCGGCGATATCGATGCTCACCCCGTCTTTGGTCAATGCGGCCAAATGAGCGTGTTGCTGCTGGCGTTGACGCTGCTCGAAACGTAGGGTGCGAAGGGTCTGAATTTCCGCCAAGCGGGCGGCGTCAGGCTTGAGTTCAAGGCGTGCGTGATCGGCGTCCAGCACCACTTCCTGGTTCACGGCGGCATCAAGCACAGCAGCGCCCAGTGCCACCAGACAGGGCAGGCCCTTGCTGCGGGCCAGGATGGCGAGGTGAGACGTGGCGCCGCCTTCGGCCATGCAAATCCCGCCGATGCCGCGTTGGGCTAGCATCAACAGATCGGACGGCGTCAGTTCGCGGGCGACGACTATGGCGCCCGCCGGGACTTCCACGTCACGGGCATCTCCGAGCAGGGCCAACAGCAAACGCTGGCGCAGGTCGCGCAGATCGTTGGCGCGCTCGGCCAGTAATGGGTTGCCCAGTTTTTCCAGCATCGTGCACTGAACCAGCACTGCCTCACTCCAGGCGTGCGCCGCGCTGCTGCCCTGATCGATGGCATGGTAAGCAGCGTCAAGCAGGGCAGGGTCTTCGAGCATGGCCAGATGCGTGGCAAAAATCGCGCCTTGCTCGCAATGGTAGTGATTCACAGACGTGCTGATGTCTGCACGTACCTGCTTCAGCGCCTCGCTGAGAATCTGACGCTGTTCGTCAGCGCAATGGCCGCCCAGGTCATCATCCATTTCGACGGTGCCAAGACGGAACAGCGGACCGCTGGCCAGACCGGGCGAGGCGGTGACGCCCGACAGTACGCCATTCTCAATCCCTGCAGCGGTGCCGGTGCGTGGCGTGATGTGGGCCGCTTGAGGTTTCTCGTCCGGCGAAGGCGTTGACAATGCCTTGAGCAGCGCCTGCAACGCGACGTCGCTGTCATGGCCCAGGCATACCACTTCCACTTCGTCCTGTTCGGCAACGCCCAGCCCCATCAGGGCGGTGACGCTATCGGTCGAGGCGCTGGCGCCGGCGAAATGCACATCGGCGTGGCTGGCAAACCGCCGTGCAGTCTGACGCAGCAGGGCGGCGGGGCGCGCATGCAGGCCCCCGTTGTGCGCCACGCGAATGGTGCCTCGAGACTCCTTGGCGCGCAGGTCTGTGCCGAGGTTATCTACAGCGGCTTGCTTGATCGCGTTGACCGTCAGCAAAGGCTCACCCACGTTCACCGGGCCCGGCCCCGAGGCTGACCCGCGAACGGATGCCAGGCTGAACCGGTCGCTGTTGAGCAGAATCAATGGGCTGACCAGACTGCGGCTGTTGCGTGCGACCTTGTCCAGCTCGAAGCGCAACAGGGGCTGGCCCTCTGTCACCCTTTGACCGTCCTTTACCAGGGCCTCGAAACCCTCGCCATCAAGGCCCACGGTGTCGATGCCCACATGCAGCAGCCATTCGCTGCCGTTGTCGGCCCGCAGGTTGACTGCATGGCGGGTGCGCGCAACGTTGATGACCACCCCGGCGAACGGGGCGTGCAGCACATCGTCCAGCGGGTCTATCGCCAGTCCGTCGCCCATGGTGCCACCGGCGAAGACCGGGTCGGGAACGCTGGCCAGTTCGAGTACGGCTCCGCTGAACGGGGCGTTGAACGTCATTTGTTTATTGTTATGCATGACATTGTCCTTGCAGGCTTATTCGAAGCAGCGGCAGTCAGCCGGTTTTGGTGACTTTGCTCAGGTGCCGTGGCAGATCCGGATCCAGCCCCCGCGCTTGCGCCAGGCCCGCTGCCATCACGTAGAAGCTCTGAATGGCAAGAATCGGGTCGAGCGCCGGATGGTCGGCGATGGTCAGCGTCAAGTCGCGCTCGGCGATGTCTTTGGGGGCGGCCAGCAATACCCTGGCGCCGCGTTGACGCATGTCGGCAGCAAGGGCAAGCAAGCTGGCCTGCTCAGCGCCGCGGGTAGCGAAAATCAGCAACGGATACTGCTCGTCCACCAACGCCATCGGGCCATGCCGAACTTCCGCACTGCTGAATGCTTCGGCCTGGATGGCCGAGGTTTCCTTGAACTTGAGCGCCGCTTCCTGGGCGATGGCAAAGCCGGTGCCGCGACCGATCACCATCAACCGCTGACAATCGCGCAGCGCCTCGATGGCCACCGACCAATCCTGGCGTGCCGCTTCGTGCAGGCGTTCGGGCAGCGTCAGGCCCGCCTGCAGCAGTGGCGCATCCTGCCGCCAATGCGCCACCAGACGGGCGCTGGCGCTCAGCGTGGCAATGAAGCTTTTGGTGGCCGCGACGCTCAATTCCGGGCCGGCGCTCAGGGGGAGGGTGTACTCACAGGCCTGTTCGAGGGGCGACCCGGGGACATTGACCATGGCGATGCTCAGTGCGCCGCGCTCGCGCAGTTTGCGCAGGCTGTCCACCAGATCAGGGCTTTGACCCGACTGCGAGAACGCAATGGCGGGCTGGCCCTTAACCCGCATCGGCGAGTGATGCAGGGTCACCACCGACATTGGCAGCGACGCCACCGGCACGCCTGTAAGCTGCATGGCCAGATAGGCGAAGTAACTGGCGGCATGATCGGAACTGCCTCTGGCCACGGACACGATCACCTGTGGTGCAGACTCGCGCAGGCGCCGCGCAATGTCGATCAAGCGCGGCTCCAGTGCATCGAGCTGACGCCGAACCGCATCCGCTGAGGCGAGGGCTTCATCAAGCATTTTTGAGTTCAAGGGTTTCTCCTTCGACCATGACGGCGGTGATTTTCAGGTCGCGGTCCAGGTACACGGCGTCGGCCCAGCTGCCTTCCCGCAGCCGACCGCGCTCTTGGATACCAAGATACTCCGCAGGAAATTGCGACAAGCGCCGTGAAGCATCGGCCAGCGACAGGCCAATCTTCACCAGATTACGCAGCGCCTGATCCATCGTCAGTGTGCTGCCAGCCAGGGTGCCGTCGGCCAGACGTACCCCGCCCAGGCATTTGGTGACCGTATGGCTGCCGAGCTTGTATTGACCATCGGGCATGCCAGTGGCCGCGGTGGAATCGGTGACGCAATACAGGCAGGGAATCGAGCGCAGGGCCACGCGTATCGCGCCGGGGTGCACGTGCAGCAGGTCGGGAATCAGTTCGGCATATTGCGCATGGGCCAGCGCGGCACCGACGATGCCGGGCTCGCGGTGGTGCAGCGGGCTCATGGCGTTATACAGGTGGGTGAAGCTGGTGGCGCCGGCCTGGAGGGCTTTGACGCCTTCTTCATAGCTGCCCAGCGTGTGGCCGATCTGCAGGCGCACCCCATGCGACGACAGCGCCCTGATCAATTCGGCATGACCGGCGATTTCCGGTGCGATGGTGATGACCCTGATCGGCGCGAGCCGCAGGTAGTCTTCGACCTCGCCGAGCAGGGCGGCGTGCGCGTGGTTGGGTTGCGCGCCGAGTTTGCCGGGATTGATGTAAGGCCCTTCCAGATGCACGCCCAGTACGCGCGCGGTGCCCGGCGCTCGGTGCTGACAGTAGCCACCCAGTTGCTCGAGTATCCGATGAATCTCGGCTGCGGGCGCTGTCATGGTCGTGGCCAGCATTGATGTTGTGCCAAAGCGCAGATGGGTGCGGGCGATGGTGGCAAAGCCTTCGGCGCCCTCCATGATGTCGCTGCCGCCGCCGCCGTGTACATGCAGGTCGATAAAGCCGGGCAGCAGGTAGGGCAGGTCGTTGTCCTGCGGGTCGCAGGAAGTGCCCTGAACGCGCGTTACCCGACCGTCACGGTGCTGCAACTGGCCGCGAACCCAGCCGTCGGGGGTGAGGATGTTGAAGTCAGCCATGCAGGCTCCATGTGTTCGGTGGATACGTTTTTCGGCGAAGCTCTTTACCTGCGAAGCTCTGCGACGAAATCGTAGTAATCGTCGCGGCAATAGGTGTCGGTCAGTTCGATGGGCGTGTTGTCGGCCAGATAGCCGATACGCGTCATCAGCAGCATCGCCGTGCCAGCAGGGACGCCCACCAGCGTCGCCATTTCCGCCGACGCATTGATCGCGCGGATATGCTGCAGGGCGCGAACGACCGGCCGCCCGATGGAGTCGAGGTGCGCATACAGCGAATCGCCGATGGCGTCGGGTTCGGGCAGCAGGGCCGCTGGCAGGGCACTGAATTCAATGGCCATGACGACATCGTCGGCCTTGCGCAGACGCTTGAGCCTAGCGACCTTATCAGTGGGCGAGAGGCTCAGTCGGAGCAACTCTTCGTGGGTCGGCAGGGTAATGGTGCGCTCCAGCCACTGGGAGCTGGGCGTGAGGCCCTTCAAACGCAGCATTTCGCTGAAGCTCGACAGACGTGACAGAGGTTGTTCAAGGCGCGGCGTAATAAATGTTCCAGAACCTTGGCTGCGCCGGATCAGGCCCTGTTCCAGCAGAATCTCCAGCGCTTTGCGGGCAGTTACTCGGGAAATATTCAGGGTTTCACTGAGACTGCGCTCGGACGGCAGCGCCTGGTCGGCCTTCCACTGGCCTGCGTGAATTGCTGCTTCCAGATTGCGCGCCAGTTGCAGGTACAGCGGCGTTGGTTGACCGTCATCGGGGCGCAGGGCAAGGATCGAATTCATGAATGGGGTCCGAAGTCAGTGTTGTTTGTTTTTCGGCGCATGTGGCCGAAAATAATACCACTTGCATACCACGTCAAGGGGGGGATTAAGCGGAGGTTTTTTAGTCGCAGCGTACTGACGCTCAGAGGGGCGCCAGACATGGAAACGTTGTGTAGACCGCTTTCCTCAGTTCGTGGACAAGCGTGCGCTTGCGCCTTCCGGGTGGGGCCAGGGGCGCGGTTCTTGAGAGAGATGAATGGTATCTAACTGGTTGGGGCCTACGGCCGAATCTCGATCATCGTACCATCCTTGACCAGGTCCCAGACTTCCCGAATATCGCTGTTCTTCATGGCGATACAGCCGTTGGTCCAGTCCAGCGTCTGGAAGTACCACTCCGGGTAATTCTCATCGACGGGCGTGCCGTGGATCATGATCATGCTGCCGGGTTTGACACCCTCTCGGCGAGCACGGGCTGCGTCGGAGATGTTGGGGTAGGAAACGTGCAGCGACAGATTGTAGGCCTCGCTGGTCTTGCGGTAGTCAAGCCAGTAGAAACCTTCTGGTGTGCGCTGGTCGCCTTCTTGCAGCTTGGCACCTCTAGGCGCTTTGCCCAGCGAGATGCGGTAGGTTTTCAGCGCTTCGCCATTGCTCATCAGTTGCAACTGATGCGCCGACTTGAGCACGAGAATCTTGTCGATGGTGCGCCTGGAGATATCCTGAGTGTCCACCACTTTGCCGTCGACGAACTTCTGCTCGCTGCCTTTGGGCACGATGGTCTGCGTGAACGCGGCCTGCGACAGCGGAATGAACGACAGACATAGCACAGCGAGCAACAAACGCATTTTCAACGGTATCCCTGAAGCCTGCGCATCGATCGCGCGTGGTCATCTGATCAAGTGGTTTTGAGAGGGGGTACGACACCTAGGCAATCGGTATGCACAGGGAATTCTTGATGCAGCCGATCTGCGAAAAAGCATTCCAGAGTGCGCCTGACCGTGTTGAAGGCCAGCTCCGACCAGGGAATATCGGCCTCCTCGAACAACCTCACCTCAAGGCTCTCGACCCCGGCAGCAAAGTCGGCGCTGGCCAGGTTGGCGCGGTAGAAGATATGCACCTGATTGATGTGTGGCACGTCGATCATCGCGTACAGATGCAGGTCTTCGAGCGTCGCGCAGGCCTCTTCGACGGTTTCACGGCGGGCCGCCTGCTCGACGCTCTCACCGTTCTCCATGAAACCTGCCGGCAGCGTCCAATAACCCAGGCGCGGCTCGATGGCGCGGCGGCACAACAGCACCTTGCCCTCCCACACCGGCAGCACGCCCGCGACGATGTTGGGGTTCTGATAGTGAATGGTGTGGCAGTGCTCGCACACATAACGCAGGCGGCTGTCGCCCTCGGGGATGCGCTGGACGACCTGTTCGCCGCAATGGCTGCAGAATTTCATGATCGAATCGGGTTCCTGAAGTCAGCGGCTATCTTGGCGCGCCGCGTGTAGGGTCGGCAAGCGATGTCTTGCTTCGGGTGCTTGAGGGCTGGGCTCTGTACAAAAGTGGCTGCGCTCGTGATGCTGCGTTAATAACAGGCTCCGAATGCCCATTTACAACACGTAGAGTCGAACGCGACTCCGACCGTTCCGCGCCTGTTTTTGCCTTGCCTGGCCTTCGCTCGCCGACTTTTCGTGCGCAGCCCAGGCCAGGGGTTGGGGCTCTCGTTACTTTGGTGCATGATGCCGGACAGGCAACAGATCGAGAATCACCATGCTGGACGAGCTACTTCGCCGTATAAGCAGCCATACGCCGGGCACTCTGGAGACCGATAAACGCTTCCCCGAGGCGGCTGTGCTGGTGCCCATCACTCGCAGCGCCGAACCGGAACTGATACTGACCCTGCGCGCCAGCGGCCTGTCGACCCATGGCGGCGAGGTGGCGTTCCCCGGCGGGCGACGCGACCCTGAAGACCCTGATCTGGTGTTCACCGCCCTACGCGAGGCCGAGGAGGAAATCGGCCTGCCGCCGGGCCTCGTCGAAATTGTCGGGCCGCTCAGTCCGCAGATGTCCAAGCATGGTCTGCGCGTGACGCCTTACGTCGGCGTGGTCCCTGATTTCGTCGAATACACCGCCAACGATGGCGAAATTGCTGCGGTATTCAGCGTCCCGCTGGAGTTTTTCCGGCAGGACGTACGCGAACATACGCACCGCATCGATTACCAGGGCCGCAGTTGGTATGTGCCCAGTTACCGCTTCGGCGAGTTCCGGATCTGGGGCCTGACCGCCATCATGATCGTCGAGTTGATGAACGTGCTGTTCGACAGCAACATCAGCCTGCACCACCCGCCCGAGCATTCAAGCATATTGAGGCTCAAACCCTGAGCCAGCCTTTCACCCAACCGTGAGCCTGAACTCGACCTGTGGCCGCAGAGCCGACCTTTGAGGAAAAACAATATGAAATACCGTCTGGGCAATGCCCGCGTCCAAGCGCATCCGCAAAGTTGGATAGCACCCACCGCCACCTTGATCGGCAATGTTCGCCTGCAGGCCAATGCCAGCGTCTGGTTTGGTGCGGTGCTGCGCGGCGATAACGAGCTGATCGACATCGGCGAGAACAGCAACGTGCAGGATGGCACGGTGATGCACACCGACATGGGTTCGCCGCTGACCATCGGCAAAAACGTCACCATCGGGCACAACGTCATGCTTCATGGCTGCAGCGTCGACGACAACAGCCTGATCGGTATCAATTCGGTCATTCTCAACGGCGCGAAGATCGGCAAATATTGCATCATTGGCGCCAATTCATTGATCGCTGAGGGCAAGGTGATTCCCGATGGTTCATTGGTCATGGGTTCACCGGGAAAGATCGTGCGCGAACTGACCGACGCGCAGAAGAAGTTGCTCGAAGCCAGCGCTGCTCATTACGTTCACAACGCTCAACGTTACGCGCGCGATCTCGCGCTTCAGGAAGATTGATGTCCGCCGAACAACCAATTCAAGAAAAGCCCGTGCGCTCACCCTGTGTGAGCATCTGCGCCTTGAATGAGGCGGACATCTGCACCGGCTGTCAGCGCACCGTCGCAGAAATCACCGGCTGGAGCCGCATGAGTAACGAGCAGCGACGCGCGGTGCTGGCGGTGTGCGACGAACGCGCGCGGGCCAGCGGCGTGATGTTTTCGGTAGCGGGGCCTCGGTAAGCGCTGACGCCCGGCTCACCCTGTAGAAGTGAGCTATGGGAAGTCCGCGAGGGTGAGCAACGTTGAGATCGATCTTCAGGGATGCCCCGAAGGGTGTTGAACCGATTTCGCATTGATCGCTGGGTCACCCCAGCCCCACCTTCATGGTAAATTGCGCGCCTTTCTCCCCTGCGGTTGCTCGCACATGGCGAGCTGCCCTCGACATCTGCTCCACGAGGACCTGAGATGACTCAAATCGGAACTCCACTGTCGCCGACCGCGACCCGCGTTTTGCTCTGTGGTTGCGGCGAGCTTGGCAAGGAAGTGGTGATCGAACTGCAACGTCTGGGCGTTGAAGTGATTGCCGTCGACCGTTACGCCGACGCTCCGGCGATGCAGGTCGCACACCGCAGCCATGTGGTCAACATGCTCGACGGCGCCGCGCTGCGTGCCGTGATCGAGGCCGAGAAGCCGCATTACATCGTCCCGGAAATCGAAGCCATCGCCACCGCCACCCTGGTGGAACTGGAGTCCGAAGGCTTCACTGTGATCCCGACCGCGCGCGCCACGCAGTTGACCATGAACCGCGAAGGCATTCGTCGTCTGGCCGCCGAAGAGCTGGACCTGCCGACCTCGCCGTATCACTTCGCCGACACCTTTGAAGACTACAAAAAAGCTGTCGAAGACCTGGGCTTCCCATGCGTGGTCAAGCCGGTGATGAGTTCCTCGGGCAAAGGCCAGAGCCTGCTCAAGACCGAGGCCGATGTTCAGAAAGCCTGGAATTACGCACAGGAAGGCGGTCGTGCCGGCAAAGGTCGGGTGATCATCGAAGGCTTCATCGACTTCGACTATGAAATCACCCTGCTGACGGTGCGCCATATCGGTGGCACCACGTTCTGCGCGCCTGTCGGCCATCGCCAGGAGAAAGGTGACTATCAGGAATCCTGGCAGCCTCAGGCCATGAGCCCGGTTGCACTGGCTGAGTCCGAACGCGTTGCCAGGGCTGTGACCGAAGCGCTGGGTGGTCGTGGTCTGTTTGGCGTAGAACTGTTTATCAAGGGTGATCAGGTCTGGTTCAGTGAGGTGTCGCCGCGTCCACATGACACGGGCCTTGTGACTCTGATTTCCCAGGACCTGTCGCAGTTCGCGCTGCACGCCCGCGCCATTCTGGGCCTGCCGATTCCGTTGATCCGTCAGTTCGGCCCGTCAGCTTCGGCGGTCATTCTGGTGGAAGGCAAGTCGAGCCAGACTGCCTTTGCCAACCTGGAGCAGGCCCTGAGCGAGCCGGACACTGCACTGCGTCTGTTCGGCAAACCTGAAGTCAACGGGCAGCGTCGCATGGGCGTCGCCCTGGCGCGTGACGAATCCATCGAAAACGCTCGCCGCAAGGCAACCCGCGCTTCGATGGCGGTAAAGGTGCAGCTGTAAGCTCATCCGCAACGAAAAACGGCGCCCCTCAGAGGCGCCGTTTTTGTTTCTGATACGAGGCTTTGGAGGCCACTCCCTCTTCCACAGATGATCCGCGTTGCCTGGAAATCTGCTCAGGCAATCGTATCCAGATCGGCATTTCGTGTTTCCTTCAGGCACAGCACGGCAATCAGGCTCAACAATGCCGCCGCCGACACATACCCGCCGACCCAGCTCAATCCGCCCATTTCCACCAGCTGCTGAGCGAAGAATGGCGCCACCGAAGCGCCTACGATGCCACCGATGTTATAAGCCGCCGAGGCGCCCGTGTAGCGCACACGGGTCGGAAACAGCTCGGGCAGCATGGCGCCCATCGGGGCAAAGGTCACCCCCATCAAAAACAGCTCGATAGACAGAAACAGCGTCACCGCCCAACTCGTGCCGTGGGTCAGCAGCGGCTCCATCAGAAAGCCTGAAAGGACCGCCAGCAGCCCACCAATGATCAGCACCGGTTTGCGTCCGAATCGATCGCTTGCCCATGCCGACAGTGGTGTCGCCAGCGCCATGAACAGCACGGCGAAGCACAACATGGCGAGAAAGGATTCACGGCTGTAGCCCAGTGTCTTGACCCCGTAACTCAGGGAGAACACGGTCGAGATGTAAAACAGCGCGTAACACACCACCATCGAGGCCGCACCCAGCAGCATCGGCGCCCAATACTGCGCGAACAGTTCGACAATCGGCATTTTCAGACGCTCATGGCGGGCGATGGCCTGGGCGAAAATTGGCGTTTCTTCAAGCTTCAGTCGCACATACAGGCCGATGACCACCAGCACGGCACTGAGCAGGAACGGGATCCGCCAGCCCCAGGCGCGGAATTGCTCGTCATTCAATGTCATCGCCAGTGTCAGAAACAGTCCGTTTGCCACCAGAAACCCGATCGATGGGCCGAGTTGCGGGAACATACCAAACCAGGCGCGCTTGTCCTTCGGTGCGTTCTCGGTGGCCAGTAGCGCCGCGCCACCCCATTCGCCGCCCAGTCCGAGCCCCTGACCGAAACGCAAAATGCACAGCAGGATCGGCGCCCAAGGGCCGATGGCTTCATAGCCCGGTAGGACGCCAATTAGGGTGGTGCAGACGCCCATCAGCAACAGCGAGGCGACCAATGTGGATTTACGACCAATACGATCGCCAAAGTGGCCGAACAATGCCGAACCGAGAGGGCGAGCCAGAAAGGCAATGCCGAACGTAAGAAACGCCGACAGCATCTGTGCGGTGCTGGAGGTCTGGGGAAAGAACACCGGCCCGATTACCAGCGCAGCGGCCGTGGCGTAGACATAGAAGTCGTAGAACTCGATGGCGGTACCGATAAAACTCGCAGTGGCGACGCGGGCAGTGGAGTTTGCGCGAGGTGCCTGGCGCTCGTCGCTTGCGGGGAGCGTGGAGGTGCTGGTCATGCGGTTATCCCTGGCAGTCTCTTGCCTGTCAGCGGGAGACGAAACGGCCTGCGCGCACTGGGGCAATCGTTAATTATTGTGGTTGCAGCGCTGAACAGGTCAGCCCGGATGCGGGCGATGGCAGGGCTCGGGATGAGAGCGGGCGCCAGGAAAGTCGTTTGAAAATGTCAGGCTGAGTGACTGGCCGACTCTCGCATTGTGCGGGTAGCACGCAGGGCGGCGGGGCTGGGTAAGCGACTCGATTATAGGAAGGGCGCCAGCGCGCAAACAAGTGTTTAAAGCTGGCGATGCCTTTTAAATCACGTCTTTGGTCCTTGTGTTCTGCCACATCAGCACGCGCGTGACGCGATTGTCTTCGGTTTCCAGCGTTTCCAGACGATACGGCCCGATCTTCAGGCATACCGAGCTGTCGGGAATGGTCTCCAGCGCTTCGGTAACCAAGCCGTTCAGGGTCTTGGGGCCGTCGGCAGGCAGATGCCAGCCCAGTGTCTTGTTGAGGTCGCGGATGGAGGCCGCGCCGTCGACCACCAGGCGCCCATCGGGCTGCGGATGAATGTGCGGGTTGTCTAGGGATTGCTCACTTTCGAACTCACCGACGATCTCTTCCAGAATGTCTTCCAGGCTGATGATGCCTTGCACCTCACCGTATTCATCGACCACCACGCCCATGCGCCGCTGTTGCTTGTGGAAGTTGAGCAGCTGTAACTGCAGCGAGGTGCTTTCCGGGACGAAGTAAGGATCGTAGCAGGCCGCCTTTAGCGCTTCCTTGGTCAACTGCCCGCGTGGCAGCAGGTGGCTGATCATGCGGGTGTTGAGTACCCCTTCGACCTGATTGATATCGTTGTGATAGACCGGCAGGCGCGTATGGCGCGAGATGATCAGCTTATCGGCGATCTCCTCGATGGTCTCGTCCAGATTGATGCCATCCACTTCACTGCGCGGCACGAGGATGTCGTTGACCGTCATGCTGTCGAGCGCATGAATCCCGGAAACGACCCGGAAGCGGCCAAACTGGCTTTCATTGTCCTGATAGATGGCGGGAACCCTGTCGTCGTCATCCTCGGCAGTGTCCGGTCGGCGCCTGGACAAAAACGGACGCAATAGCAGCTTGGCGATGTTCTTGTAGACCCAGGTCACAGGCCGCAACAGGCGCATGGGGATGCGCAGTACGTTATTGCCCAGCAGCACAATGGCTTCAGGGCGGCGCGCAGCGAGTTTGCGTGGGATGAATTCGGTGACGATCACCAGTGCGCTGGCGACCGCTATCCAGGCGATCAGCGGGCCATGAAAATACCACTGCCCCATGGCCAGCAGCGTTGCCAGGATCGTGATCAGGACCTTGAGCAACGTATTGCCGAGAATGAGGCTGTTGAGATTGAACGCCAGCGCAGGTTTGGGCGGTTCGCTCGAACGCGGGTTGACATGCACTGCGCGCAGGTTGTGATGAGCCGCTTCCACGGCGGTGAACAGCCCGGACCACAGGGTGAGCAGGGCCAGGAGCGCGAGCATCGTGCCAGCAGGCAAGTTATCCATGATCAGCGCTCGTCAGATGTGCAGGATGTATTCGCGTACCAGCTTGCTGCCAAAATAGGCCAGCATCAGCAGCAGGAATCCGCCCAACGTCCAACGGATCGCCTTGTGGCCGCGCCAGCCCAATCGGGTTCGGCCCCACAACAGCACGCCGAAGACAATCCAGGCGAGGATCGACAGCAGCGTCTTGTGCACCAGATGCTGGGCGAACAGGTTCTCGACGAACAGCCAGCCGGAAATCAACGACATCGACAACAGGGTCCAGCCCGCCCAGAGGAAGCCGAAGAGCAGGCTTTCCATGGTTTGCAGTGGCGGGAAGTTTTTAATCAGCCCTGAGGGATGTTTGTTCTTCAGCTGGTGGTTCTGCAACAGCAGCAGCAATGCCTGGAACACGGCGATGGTGAACATACCGTAAGCCAGGATCGACAGCAGGATGTGGCCGATCAGGCCATGCTCGCCGAGGATGGGCTGAAGGGTGCCGCTGGGCGCAAACTCCGCCATCAAGGTCGTCAACAGCCCAAGCGGAAACAGCAGAATCAGCAGGATTTCCACCGGAAGGCGGATGCACGCCAGCATGGTCACGATGATCACCGCCACGGCGATCAGGCTGGCGGCACTGAAGAAGTCCAGACCCAGGCCGATCGGGCGTACCAGCTGACCGAACAGGGCACTGGCCTGACAGGCGACGGCCAGGGTGCCGATCAGGCACAGCAGCCACTTATCGGCCCTTTTGCCCTGACGCAGGCGCGTGCCTTGATAGAGGGTCGCAGCGGCGTAGAGCACGGCGGCGGCGAGGCTGAATAGCAAACTCGGTGACAAGGGGAACATAGATCCTGTTGGGCGTGCCCGAAAGCCGCTGAGTTTGGCATAGAACCGACATTGCACGAAAGACCACAGAAGCAGACGTCGTGGTGTCCGTGCGCCGGAGTCTTCGCTATAATCTGCGGCCTGCTCAAGCCACAGGCTCGCCGAGTGCTGTTCTCCTCTATATATGTAGCGCCTTCAAGCGCCGTGGAAGAGGGCATGTATGCAACAGCACCGCACCAACTGGGGTTCGTCACGAACTCAAAGGATCACGCATGTTTGAAAATCTGACAGACCGTCTCTCGCAGACGCTGCGCCAGGTCACCGGCAAAGCCAAGCTGACCGAGGACAACATCAAGGACACTCTGCGTGAAGTGCGTATGGCGCTGCTCGAAGCCGACGTCGCCTTGCCGGTTGTTAAAGACTTCGTCAATCGCATCAAGGAGCGCGCCGTCGGCACCGAGGTGTCGCGCAGCCTGACGCCGGGCCAGGCGTTCGTGAAGATCGTCCAGGCCGAACTTGAAGAGATGATGGGGGCCGCCAACGAAGAGCTGACCCTCAACGTCACGCCGCCTGCAGTCATCCTGATGGCCGGTCTGCAGGGTGCGGGTAAAACCACCACTGCGGGCAAGCTGGCGAAATTCCTCAAGGAACGCAAAAAGAAAAGCGTGATGGTGGTGTCTGCCGACGTCTACCGTCCTGCGGCAATCAAGCAGCTGGAAACCCTGGCCAACGACATCGGCGTGACATTCTTCCCGTCCGACATCAGCCAGAAGCCGGTGGACATTGCAGAAGCGGCCATTAAAGAGGCCAAGCTCAAGTTCATTGACGTGGTGATCCTCGATACCGCTGGCCGTCTGCATATCGACGCCGAGATGATGGGCGAGATCCAGGCGCTGCACGCAGCGGTCAAGCCGGCGGAAACCCTGTTCGTGGTCGACGCCATGACCGGTCAGGATGCCGCCAATACGGCCAAGGCCTTTGGTGATGCACTTCCATTGACCGGGGTGATCCTGACCAAGGTCGACGGCGACGCCCGTGGCGGCGCCGCGTTGTCGGTCCGTGCCATCACCGGCAAGCCGATCAAGTTCATCGGTATGGGTGAAAAGAGCGAGGCGCTGGAGCCGTTCCATCCTGACCGTATCGCTTCGCGCATCCTCGGTATGGGTGATGTGCTCAGTCTGATCGAGCAGGCCGAGCAGACCCTGGACAAGGACAAGGCCGACAAACTGGCCAAGAAGCTGAAGAAGGGCAAGGGCTTCGACCTCGAAGACTTCCGTGATCAGCTGCAGCAGATGAAGAGCATGGGCGGCCTCGGCGGCCTCATGGATAAACTGCCGAGCATCGGTGGCGTCAACCTGTCGCAGATGGGTAACGCGCAGAGCGCCGCAGAAAAGCAGTTCAAGCAGATGGAAGCCATCATCAACTCGATGACCCCGGCCGAACGCCGTGACCCTGAGCTGATCAGCGGTTCGCGCAAGCGCCGTATTTCCATGGGTTCCGGCACTCAGGTCCAGGATATCGGGCGTCTGATCAAGCAACACAAGCAGATGCAGAAGATGATGAAGAAGTTCTCGACCAAAGGCGGCATGGCCAAAATGATGCGCGGGATGGGCGGCATGCTACCCGGTGGCGGCATGCCCAAAATGTGATTTGCAACGCGCGGGACTTGGTCCCGCGCGTCGTTCTTTGGGAAAACCTTCCCACTGGCCTGCTTCGGCAGGCGCTTAATGGTCGTCGATGTCGACGGCTCCTTGGCAAATCTTGACGGCATTGCGGCTTCGGCCGGAAAAAGTCATTTGCAAAAGTCCGGATATTCCTTAGAATACGCGGCCTTTCGGGCACCCATGCCCGCTGTGCATCTTAAGATTTGCAGCACCGACTACAGGAACTTTGTTCAATGCTAACAATCCGTCTTGCCCTTGGCGGCTCCAAAAAGCGCCCGTTCTACCACCTGACTGTGACCGACAGCCGTAATCCACGCGACGGTTCGCACAAGGAACAAATCGGTTTCTTCAACCCGGTTGCCCGTGGTCAAGAAATCCGTCTGTCCGTGAACCAAGAGCGTCTGGCCCACTGGCTGAGCGTTGGTGCACAACCTTCTGAGCGTGTTGCTTCGCTGTTGAAGGAATCTGCCAAGGCTGCGGCCTGAGCAATATGAACGCGACGCCAGCCATTGCTGATGACTTGATCGTTATTGGCAAAATTTACTCTGTACATGGCGTTCGCGGCGAAGTGAAGGTGTATTCCTTTACTGATCCGACTGAAAACCTGTTGCAGTACAAAACCTGGACGCTCAAGCGCGAAGGCAATGTTAAGCAGGTTGAGCTGATCAGCGGGCGCGGGAATGACAAGTTCCTGGTCGCGAAGCTCAAGGGTCTCGATGACCGAGAAGAAGCTCGTCTTCTGGCCGGTTATGAGATCTGTGTGCCGCGCAATATGCTTCCTGATCTGACCGACGGCGAGTACTACTGGTACCAGCTTGTGGGTCTGAAGGTCATCGATCATCTGGGGCAATTGCTCGGGACAATCGATCATCTTCTTGAAACCGGCTCAAACGATGTAATGGTGGTCAAGCCCTGCGCAGGCAGTCTGGATGATCGCGAACGCCTGTTGCCCTATACAGAGCAATGCGTGTTGGCCGTCGATCTGGTTGCAGGCGAGATGAAGGTGGATTGGGACGCGGATTTCTAAGCAATGGCTAGCCTGCGCATAGAGGTCATCAGTCTGTTTCCCGAGATGTTTTCCGCCATCAGCGAATACGGCATTACCAGCCGTGCGGTGAAGCAAGGGCTGTTGCAGCTGACTTGTTGGAATCCGCGGGACTACACCACGGATCGGCATCACACCGTGGACGATCGCCCGTTTGGCGGTGGCCCTGGGATGGTGATGAAGATCAAGCCTCTGGAAGATGCACTGGTTCAGGCCAGGCAGGCAGCAGGGGAAGCGGCGAAGGTGATTTACCTGTCGCCACAAGGCCGCAAGCTGGATCAGCCTGCGGTACGCGAACTGGCGCAGGAAGAAGCACTCATCCTGATTGCCGGTCGTTATGAAGGCATTGACGAGCGTTTTATTGAGGCTCATGTCGATGAAGAGTGGTCGATTGGTGACTATGTGTTGTCTGGCGGTGAATTGCCTGCCATGGTCCTGATAGATGCGGTTACGCGACTGCTGCCTGGAGCTTTAGGGCATGTGGATTCCGCGGAGGAAGATTCCTTCACGGATGGTCTGCTGGATTGCCCGCATTACACCCGACCGGAGGTGTATGCGGATCAGCGTGTTCCCGACGTGTTGCTAAGTGGCAATCACGCACACATCCGGCGTTGGCGTTTACAGCAGTCCCTTGGGCGGACCTATGAACGACGCGTCGATCTTCTGGAAAGCCGCTCGCTTTCTGGAGAAGAGAAGAAGCTGCTGGCGGAATACCTCCGCGAGCGGGACGATAGTTAACGTATCGATGGTAAATCCGATCGATTTACCTTAGGAGCACAGCATGACCAACAAAATCATTCTTGCACTCGAAGCAGAGCAGATGACTAAAGAGATCCCTCCCTTTGCCCCGGGCGACACCGTTGTCGTTCAGGTGAAAGTGAAGGAAGGCGACCGTTCGCGTCTGCAAGCGTTCGAAGGCGTCGTTATCGCCAAGCGCAACCGTGGTGTGAACAGTGCTTTCACTGTTCGTAAAATCTCCAACGGTGTTGGCGTGGAACGGACTTTCCAGACTTACAGCCCGCAGATCGATAGCATGGCTGTGAAACGTCGCGGTGACGTTCGCAAGGCCAAACTGTACTACCTGCGTGACCTGTCCGGTAAAGCAGCTCGCATCAAGGAAAAACTGGTTTAATCCGGTCTCCCATGCAGGAAGAAGCAGCCTACGGGCTGCTTTTTTGTGCCCGAAGAAACGAAAACCGATGGCCAGCCACTGCATCTGATCCGAATGGGCGGACCTGTTCGTGAGCAAGCTCACTGCCCACCGGTCGCGCATGAACGTGAGGGTTTTGTATCGTCCCTGCAGATATGAAAGACTGCCCTTCGTTTCCCGCCGCTCAAGTCTGACCCCATGCCCGCGCTAGACCACCCCGTGATCGACCGTTTTCTGGACGCCCTTTGGCTGGAAAAGGGACTCTCGGACAACACCCGCGATTCGTATCGCAGTGACTTGGCATTGTTCAACGGCTGGCTCCAGGAGCGGGGCATCGAATTGATGAATGTGGGGCGCGAGGTGATTTTCGATCATCTGGCGTGGCGCGTGGACAACGGCTACAAAGCTCGCTCCTCGGCGCGTTTCCTCTCCGGGGTGCGAGGTTTTTATCGCTACTTGCTGCGCGAAAAGCTCATCACGGTCGACCCCACATTGCAGGTGGACATGCCGCAACTGGGCAAGCCGCTGCCCAAATCCTTGTCCGAGGCCGATGTCGATGCGTTGCTGGCAGCACCGGACCTGAGCGAGGCTATCGGTCAGCGTGACCGGGCCATGCTTGAAGTGCTGTATGCATGCGGCCTGCGTGTGACGGAACTGATCAGTCTGACGCTTGAGCAGGTCAACCTGCGACAGGGTGTACTGCGGGTGATGGGCAAAGGCAGCAAGGAGCGTCTAGTACCTATGGGTGAAGAAGCGATTGTCTGGGTCGAACGCTATATGCGTGACGCCCGTCAGGAGCTGCTCAACGGCCGTCCCAGCGATGTACTCTTCCCCAGTCTTCGGGGCGAGCAGATGACGCGCCAGACGTTCTGGCACCGCATCAAGCTCCAGGCCAAGGTTGCCGGCATCGGCAAGTCCCTGTCGCCGCACACCTTGCGCCACGCGTTTGCGACGCACCTGCTCAACCACGGTGCGGACCTTCGGGTGGTGCAGATGCTGCTGGGTCACAGTGATCTTTCCACAACACAGATCTATACCCACATCGCCCGGGCCCGCCTGCAGGATCTGCACGCCAAACATCACCCGCGCGGGTAATCCGGTAGCGGTAATTTACGATGAGTCTTACATCAGTCGGCGTCGGCCTCGCGAGCCTTATGTGATAGGCTTTGCCGGTTTCGCAGATTGGAGCGTCGAAAACCTCCCGGTACGTTCGCGTACGTGGTTTTCATACCCGCCCGTCTGCCCACCGCTCGAGGAGTATTCATGCGCGTGACTCGTTTTATCGGTGCTGCTGTCGTAGCGCTGGCCAGCACATTTACCCTGTTCGCCCACGCCGACGAGGCGTCCGACAAGGCTATTCGCAAAACCCTGGAATCGCTGAACCTGGAAATCCCCGTCGAGAGCATCTCCAGCAGCCCGCTTAACGGTCTGTACGAAGTCAATCTCAAGGGCGGTCGCGTGCTCTATGCCAGCGCTGACGGTCAGTTCGTCATGCAGGGCAACCTCTATCAGATCCAGGGCGGCAAGCCGGTCAACCTGACCGAAAAAGTCGAACGTCAGGCGATTTCCAAGACCATCAACGGCATTCCGACCGCAGACATGGTGGTTTACCCGGCGGTGGGTGAAACCAAGTCGCACATCACCGTTTTCACCGACACAACCTGTCCGTACTGCCACAAGCTGCACGGCGAAGTGCCTGAGCTGAACAAGCGCGGCATCGAAGTGCGTTACGTGGCATTCCCGCGCCAGGGGCTGGGATCACCGGGCGACGAGCAACTGCAGGCGGTGTGGTGCTCCAAGGACCGTCGCGATGCGATGGACCGGATGGTCGACGGCAAGAACATCAAGGCGGCCAAATGCGATAACCCGGTTACCAAACAGTTTCAAATCGGCCAGGCGATCGGTGTGAACGGCACGCCAGCCATCGTTCTGGCGGACGGTCAGGTGATTCCCGGCTATCAGCCGGCACTGCAAGTTGCCAAACTGGCGCTCGGCACCAAGTAATTCCGCCCGTCGCGGCCATGTCTGCGACGGACGTTGAAGCGCCACAGCTGTCGGCGCTTCATCAACAGCGAGCCGCATCCATTGCGGCTGTTTTCACGGCCGGCCTCGCGTCGGCCGTTTTATGGGGAGTTCATAGTGAAACCGGTCAAAGTAGGCATCTGTGGGCTGGGTACTGTCGGTGGCGGTACCTTCAATGTGCTAAAGCGTAACGCCGAGGAAATTGCCCGCCGTGCCGGGCGCGGAATCGAAGTGGCGCAAATCGCCGTGCGTAGACCCAACCCCAATTGCCAGATTACCGGTACCCCGACCACCACCGATGTTTTCGAGGTCGCCAGCAATCCAGAGATCGACATCGTCATCGAGCTGATCGGCGGCTACACCGTTGCCCGTGAACTGGTCCTAAAAGCCATCGAAAACGGCAAACACGTGGTCACCGCCAACAAGGCGCTGATTGCCGTTCACGGCAACGAAATATTTGCCAGGGCTCGCGAGAAGGGCGTGATCATCGCCTTCGAAGCTGCGGTCGCTGGCGGTATTCCGGTCATCAAGGCGATTCGTGAAGGTCTCGCCGCCAACCGTATCAACTGGGTGGCCGGCATCATTAATGGCACCGGTAATTTCATCCTCACCGAGATGCGCGAAAAGGGCCGTACCTTCCCCGATGTGCTGGCCGAAGCTCAGGCGCTGGGCTATGCCGAAGCTGATCCGACCTTCGACGTCGAAGGCATCGACGCCGCGCACAAGCTGACCATTCTGGCCTCGATCGCATTCGGTATCCCGCTGCAGTTCGACAAGGCTTACACCGAAGGCATCACCCGGCTGACCACCGCCGACGTCAACTACGCTGAAGCATTGGGCTATCGCATCAAGCACCTGGGCGTTGCGCGCAGCACCCCGAGCGGTATCGAGTTGCGCGTGCACCCGACCCTGATCCCGGCTGATCGTCTGATCGCCAACGTCAATGGCGTGATGAACGCTGTAATGGTCAATGGCGATGCTGCCGGTTCGACACTGTTCTACGGCGCCGGTGCCGGTATGGAACCCACCGCTTCATCCGTGGTGGCTGATTTGGTCGATGTCGTTCGCGCCCTGACCACCGATCCGGAAAATCGCGTTCCGCACCTGGCGTTTCAGCCGGACTCGCTGTCGGCTCATCCGATCCTGCCGATCCAGGAGTGCGAGAGTGCCTACTATCTGCGCATTCAGGCCAAGGATCACCCCGGCGTATTGGCTCAGGTGGCGAGTATCCTGTCTGCCCGGGGTATCAACATCGAGTCGATCATGCAGAAGGAAGTTGAAGAACAGGATGGTCTGGTGCCGATGATTCTGCTGACCCATCGCGTGATCGAACAGCGCATGAACGACGCCATCGAGGCGCTGGAAGCACTGCAGGATGTGGCTGGACCGGTGGTTCGCATTCGCGTCGAGCACCTGAACTAAACGCTGCGGTTAGCCTTGAGTGGCAAACTGCAAGTCAACGCAAAACCACATCGCGGCGAGCTTCACGCTGCGGGCGGCAGGCAAAAGCTGAATCGCTTTGAACTGCCGCTTGTAGCTCGGAGCTTGCAGCTCGAATCGAAGGTTTGAAAAATGCGCTATATCAGTACCCGCGGCCAGGCTCCGGCCCTGAATTTCGAAGACGTGCTGCTGGCCGGCCTCGCCACCGACGGCGGTCTGTACGTTCCAGAAAACCTGCCTCGTTTCACTCAGGAAGAAATCGCTTCCTGGGCGGGTCTGCCTTACCACGAGCTGGCTTTCCGGGTCATGCGCCCGTTCGTAACAGGCAGCATCCCGGATGCTGATTTCAAGAAAATCCTTGAAGACACCTACGGTGTGTTCGCCCACGGCGCCGTCGCGCCGCTGCGCCAGTTGAACGGCAATGAATGGGTGATGGAGCTGTTCCACGGCCCCACTCTGGCGTTCAAGGACTTTGCCCTGCAGCTGCTCGGTCGCCTGCTGGACTACGTGCTGGAAAAACGCGGTGAGCGTGTGGTGATCGTTGGCGCGACATCCGGTGATACCGGGTCTGCGGCCATTGAGGGCTGCCGTCGCTGCGAGAACGTCGACATCTTCATTCTGCATCCGAACAATCGCGTCTCGGACGTTCAGCGCCGGCAGATGACCACCATCTTCGGCAACAATATTCACAACATCGCCATCGAAGGCAACTTCGATGACTGCCAGGAAATGGTCAAGAACAGCTTCGCCGACCAGAGCTTCCTGAAGGGCACGCGCCTGGTCGCGGTGAACTCGATCAACTGGGCACGGATCATGGCCCAGATCGTCTACTACTTCCACGCTGCCTTGCAGCTGGGCGGTCCGGCACGTTCGGTGGCTTTCTCGGTTCCGACCGGCAATTTCGGCGACATCTTTGCCGGTTACCTGGCGCGCAACATGGGCCTGCCCATCAGCCAGTTGATCGTGGCAACCAACCGCAACGACATTCTGCACCGCTTCATGAGTGGCAATCAGTACGTCAAGGAAACTCTGCACGCCACGCTTTCCCCATCCATGGATATCATGGTTTCGTCGAACTTCGAACGTCTGCTCTTCGACATGCACGGTCGCAATGGCGCGGCGATCGCCGGCCTGATGGACAGCTTTAAAAAGGGTGGCGGTTTCAGCGTCGAAGAAGACCGCTGGACCGAGACCCGCAAGCTGTTCGATTCCCTGGCCGTCACCGATGAACAGACTTGCGAAACCATCGCCGAAGTCTTCGCCAATACCGGCGAGGTGCTCGATCCACACACCGCCATTGGCGTCAAAGCCGCTCGCGAGTGCCGCCGCAGCCTGGACACGCCGATGGTCATTCTGGGGACCGCGCATCCGGTCAAATTCCCTGAAGCCGTGCAAAAGGCCGGTGTAGGAAAGGAGCTTGAATTGCCTGCACACATGTCTGATCTGTTCGAGCGGGACGAGCGCTGCACCGTGCTGCCAAATGACCTGAAAGCCGTGCAGGCCTTCGTCAGCCAGCATGGTAATCGTGGCAAACCGCTCTGACGGTATAGCCGTGTAACAACTTAAGGCCCGCCCACTGGCGGGTCTTCTCGTTTCTGCATGCCACACTTGCGCGATATTTATGATTTTCGCGGATAAACAATTGGCGGTAGAAAACATGAACATGGACACGCAGGGAGTGCCCGTCCAGACCAGAACCCTTCGATACATGCTATGCACACTGTTGCTATTGGCGTGTGTATGGAACCGGGCAGGCCATGGGGCGGAGTATCTGCCTTTTGTTCTGGGCGCTCCCTTTCTGAACTTGCAACCCTTGCGGCTCGATGACCCTGACCGTAAATGGCTGGACGAGCACGCACAGCTTCGGGTCGGCATTTCGATTGCCGATTACGAGCCCATCGACATCACCAGCGATCGCAATCGCTATCAAGGCCTCAGCGCCGATTATTTAAGTCTGATCAGCGCCAAGCTGGGCATTCCCGTACGCGTCTCCGGCTTTGCCAAGCGCGAACATGCCGTCGCGGCGCTGCTGGCTGGCAAGATCGACCTGATAAGCAGCGCCACTGGCTATGAACGCGGTATGCCCGGTCTGGCATTCACCCGCGACTACCTGCAGGACCGGTCGGTAGCGGTAGGGCGCGGTGACGATCACACATTGGGGACCTCCTTGGAGGGTAAACGCATTGCCCTGCTCGATGGCTACGCCGATGCAGATGTCGTGCACCGCGTCTATCCGCAAAGCACGGTCCTGTTGGCTCCGACGCTGTTCAGCGCGATGGAGGCCCTGGCGCAGGGCGATGTCGATGCCTTTGTCGGCAACGAAGTGATTGCGCGCTCCTATAACGCTCTGCGACCTTATCTGGGCTTGCAAATCAGGTTCGAAAGCCTCCTGCCTCCTGGAGGATTTGCGTTCGCCACCCGTAAGGAAGACGGGAAGTTGCTGGGGTTGCTGAACCGCGCACTTGGCGATCTGGATGACTCGGTCAGCCGGGAAATTCAGGGCCGCTGGACGGTTGGCCTTGGCGCAGATGTTCAGGGCCGGCGTATCCGCCTCAGTGCGGACGAGCGTCAATGGGTCAGCCGACACTCTCAGGTCACGGTCGCCTCTACCTTGCATCCGCCCTACATCTATCAGGACGCCGGCGGTCATTGGCAGGGCCTGAATATTGACATCCTCAACCGTATTTCCCGCATGACCGGGCTCAAGTTCGTGCACCAGGCAATGCCTTCCACACAGGCGGCGCTGGATACCCTGGCTTCGGGGGAAGCCGACATGAACACCACCCTTGCCGATACCGCTGAACGCAGGACCATTCTGGACTTCAGCTATGCCTACGGCGGCAACAGCTGGGTCTATGTGGTTCGAGCGGACAACAAGTCTTCGGTCAGTCTGGCCGAAATGTCCGGGAAGGTTCTGGCGATGCCGGCAAGTCACGCGCTGCTGGAGTTCATTCGAACCGATTACCCAGACGTGCAGTTAAGGCTTGTGCCGACCTACGCCGATGCTCGTCAGTTGGTGGAGACCGGGCAGGCCGAGGCGACCATCCAGAACGAGGCAGGCGCCTGGATGTCCCCACCTGATGGCTTGAAAGTCGGGCGTAGCGTTGAGGGCAAATGGTCGCCTGACCGTTTTGCCGTGATCAAGACCGAACCGGAACTATTGAGCATTCTCAACAAGGCGCTGGATGAGTTTCCAGTCGCGGAAATGCGGGCGATCCGCATGAGGTGGCTTGGCGCAATGCTGGCCCAGCCTACACTCTTGCAGCGTATTCCTTCCTGGCTCTATTGGCTGCTGGCCCTGGCCTTGCTGGTGGGGCTGGTATCGCTCATCTGGAGCAGCCGCCTGAAACTGCAGATTCATCACCGACTGCGGGCCGAAGCGCAGCTCAGCGACCAGCTTGCATTCAAGCGCGCGCTGTTCGACGGCATTCCCAACCCTATCTATGTTCGCGACATTCAGGGGCGGCTGGTGTCGTGCAATCGCAGCTACGAGGAAAGCTTCGGCATCAGCTATGAGCAAATGAACGGTCGGCGCTTGATTGATGTTGATCTGATCCCTCGTGAAACCGCCGAGCTCATGCACGCCGATTACATGAGCTTGCTGCAGACGCAGGAGCCCGTGTTCGTCGACCGCAGCATGGTACTTGGCGGGCATCCTATCGAGGCCTGGCAATGGACCGTTCCCTTTCACAGTGCCGATGGACAGCTACAGGGGCTGTTGGGGGGATGGATCGACATCACCGAGCGTAAACGACTCGAACGCGAGTTGACCCTGGCCCGTAAGCAGGCCGAGCAGGCGAACCGGGCCAAGAGTACGTTTCTGGCCAACATGAGCCACGATATTCGTACGCCGCTGTCAGCCATCGTTGGTTTGCTGGAGCTTGAGCGCGAACACACATTGCTGCGTGGTGGAGCGCCGTCCGAGGGGCTGGAGGTCGCCCGTCGTTCTGCACGGGAGTTGGTGGAGCTGATCGGTGAGAGCCTGGATCTGGCAAAAATCGAATCCGGGCAGATGCAGTTGTCGACCGTGGTCACCTCATTGCAGCCCTTGCTGAACGGGGTTTACCAGTTGTTCGAAGTTCAGGCGCGCGAACGCGGGTTGCAGCTCACCTTGCATCGCGACCCACAGGTCGCAGAAGCTTATTGGGTCGACCCGCTGCGTCTGCGGCAGATCTTGCATAACCTGATCGGCAATGCGCTGAAATTCACCTCCCAGGGCGCAGTGACGATTCATGTGGGCACTCGGCCCGATGGCCAGACGCCGCCGGGGCTGCGCTTTGAGGTGGTGGACTCCGGGATGGGCATGAGTGCAGAACAGCAGGGGCGCGTATTTCGACCCTTCGCGCAGGCCGATGCGCAGACCGCCCGGCAGTTTGGTGGCAGCGGTCTTGGCCTGAGCATCTGCAAGCAGCTGGTGGAGTTGATGGACGGTGAAATCTCCGTCACCAGCGCTCTGGGTGAGGGAACTCGGGTCAGATTCGATCTGCCAGTGATGGCGGCACACGCTTCGCTCACGCCACAGCCGCCGCCGGATCGGCCGCGCGCAGCCGCAACGGCGCTGCGAATTCTCGTGGCCGATGATCTGTCGGCCACTCGCCTGGTGCTGACCGGGCAACTTGAATTGCTGGGCCATCAGGTCATCGCGGTCGACAGCGGGGAAGCGGCGCTCCAGAGGTGGCGCAACGACTATTTCGATGCGCTGATAACCGATTGCAACATGCCGGGCATGGACGGTTATGAACTGACGCGAACGCTGCGCGACATCGAGCGTCTGGAGCAATGGGTAAGCCGCCCGATCATCGGTTGCACGGCCAATGCCATGCACGAGGAGAGGGGGCGTTGTGAGGAGGCGGGAATGGACGCCTTGTTGATCAAACCGGTGTCGCTGGCGCAGTTGGCTGAAAAGCTTGAGGAGGTAGTGCCCTCGAAGGAAGCGGCTGCACGCCAGTTCAATATTCAGGTTTTGCATCACATGACTCAGGCCAATGAGTCACAGATTCAAAAAATGCTCGCCGAGCTGTGGAAAAACCTGCGCCAGGAACGGGAAATCCTTGAGCCTGCGGTCGCCGTGCGCGACTGGAAAACCCTGAGCGCCTGCCTGCATCGGCTCAAGGGCGTGGCCTGCCTGATAGATGCTGTGCCGTTGGCCAGGGCCTGCGCGCAACTGGACAGCGACGTTCGCGCACGGGCCCCCGGCCCGATTGACAGCGCCTGGCAGTTGCTTGACGCGACCCTGCAGGCGCTGAGTCAGTCTCTTGAAACTCACCTGGACGAGGTGCCCGCACTTTAAGACGTGTCCTATGTCGGGCACGCCGCCAGCTCCTTAAAATGCATCGTCCCAAAGCCGGATCAGGCTTTGATTGCAGGGGGTCAAGCGTGCATTCGCTCAAGGTTCTGATACTCGAAGACAATCCATTCCAGCGGATGGCGTTGCATCAGATGCTCAACGCCAATCAGGTATTCGACGTGCTGACCGCAGGCAGCGTCGAAGCGGCACTGTGTGAACTGGAACAGCGCGGCCCTGTGGATATCGCCCTATGTGACCTGCACATGGACGGCGAGGACGGTCTTTCGCTGATTGGCTACCTCGCTGACACGGGGCAGGCGGGGGCGGTGATCATCCTCAGCAGCGCCGAAGCTTCGGTACTCGATAGCGCGGCGCAACTGGCCCGGCAGCGTGGCGTCAGGATTCTGGGGGCGCTACAAAAGCCTGCCTCGGCGGCCGCCATCGGCGCGCTGTTGGCGCAGCGGCTATCGCTTGCCGGGGCGCCAGAGACCGCCCGGTTTGAATACACCGAGCCGACGGCATTACCGCCGCTCGACAGCGCCCACGACTATCGTGCTCAGTGGATCCCTTATTTCCAGCCAAAGGTAGGAGCGGGCGGTGAACTGGTTGGCGTCGAATTATTGGCCCGCTGGCAGCATCCTACGCTGGGTCTGTTGGCGCCAGGCCGTTTCCTGCCGCAGCTGGAGCAGGCAGGTTTGATCACCGTTTTGACCTGGCACATGCTGGAGCTGGCGCTGAGCCTGTCCCATCGGTTGTTGATGTCTCGCGGGCGCGCGCTGCCGGTGGCCGTGAACATTCCACCACAGTTGCTTGATCAGCCGGATTTCGTTCCCGGGCTGCAATTGCTGCTGGAGCGCTTTGCGGTTCAGCCGCAGATGCTGACCCTGGAAGTGATCGAGCAGTCGGCGCGGCAAATGGCGGTTGTGCAATTCGAGAATTTGCTGAGGCTGCGCATGGCCGGTTGTCGACTGTCCATCGACGACTTTGGCACCGGCGCATCAAACATCCAGCGGCTCCTGGAACTGCCATTCAACGAACTGAAAATCCCTGCGGAGTTCGTCCGGGGGATGGCCGAGGATCGACGCAAGTCGGCCGTGGTCGGTGGCGCCCTGTTCATGGCAAAAAGAATGGCCCTGGACGTTGTGGTGGAAGGCGTTGAAACGGCCGAGGACTATGCGGCAGTGTCAATGCTGGGTAGCCCGGCCATTCAGGGCTATTTCATCGCTCGGCCAATGGGCGAGGCCGATTTGATGAACTGGCTGGATGATCTTGAGCACCGTCCGGAACACGTGTTGGCGTTTCGGTCGATCAGGCCAGACCGTGCTCCTGCAGGTAAATGAACAGCGCTGCGTCGTTTACCAGTCCCAGCTTGCGCATCGCACTGACCTTCTGTGCGCTGACTGTCTGCTTGCTGCGATGCAGTTGTGCGGCGATGGTGCCGACCGCATTGCCTGCAGCGAGCAGACGCACGACTTCCAGTTCACGGGGCGAAAGGTCACGCAGCGCGACCAGTGTGTCGGAACTGTGATCGCTGGCCTCCCGCAACATGCGTCGCACCGAATCGGCGATGAAGGTGTTGCCGGTGCTCACGCAGGCGATGGCGGCGGGCAGCTCGTTGGCCATGCTCGCCTTGCTCAGCACTCCGTTGACGTTTAGGGCGAGCATCGAGCGGAACAGCCCGACATTGTTGAGCATGGTCACCACGATGATAGGTAACGCCGGATGTTCGCGGCGGATTCGTTCAAGCAGGCGCAAACCGTCGTTCTGATCCTGAACCGGCATCATGAAGTCCGTCACCAGCAGATCGCACGGCTCATTTCCGAGGGTCTGCATCAGCTCATCCGGCGCACTGGCCTGGGCAATGACCCTGGCATGCGGATTCTGCTCGATCACCACTTTCAACCCGATCAGAAATATCGGGTGGTCGTCGGCCAGGATCACGCGCATCGCTTTTTCTTTGGCGGCCATGCCTGCAGCTCCTTTGCATAAAGATCCGGATGCATCCTGTATATCTGGCGGCGGCGCTGGCACAGACATTCAGTCAATCATCCTGAAATGGAAGTTACCGCGCAAAATCGTCATGGGACACAGAGCATGGCGGGCTGAGCGGTCGGGTTCTACAGTATCAGGTTGCGATAATCACCCGGTTCACGGCAGAAACTGGGGAGGAAAAGAACTTTGCGCTGCGGTCGATGGTCATTGGTAAGCACCTTTGCATTCAAACTGTTGAGTGGTGATCCAGATGGAAAATATCAGCTTACTGTTGAGCGAAGCGCTGGCACCTTATCAGGCAAGCCTGGGAGTGGCCGGTGTGAATGGCGAGCGTCTGGTGACGCTGAAAAATGCAGCCGGTGCGATCGTGATCGAACGCGTTTATTCCGCTGCCCAGTTGTGTGACAAGCGTCAGCTGACCGATGTGGTCGACGGCCTGCATCGTGACCTGATGGTCGCCGAAGGGCGAATCGAGCCTTGTGTCATCGCCGCCATGCGCAATGCCGCACAGGCACATGCTTTTACTGCCGCTCGTGGATTTGTCTGAGTGCCGGGGAACCTTATGGGTTGAGTAGGCTCCTATTTATTACGGCAGGCGCAGGCATTGTGCTCCGGTGTTCATGCTGCCTGCCGTACGGGTCCAAGATGGGCCACGGTTGACCCCGAGTAGTCTCCCCGCTGCTCGGGGTTTCTTTTTGCCTGCCGTTTGTCAGTGCTGTGACTGATCGAAAAAGGTCAGCGCGTCTTGCCGGTATTGCTGCTTGTCGATGGCCCACTGGGTAAAGAACGGGATCAGTCGGGTGGTGCGCAATGTGCGCATTTCGCGGTTTATGATCGCGACTGCCTCGCGGCCCTTGTCGGTTTTCGAGCAGCCGATGTGCGCGAACTGGTACTTGGGCGTGTCTTTGACCGGGAAGAACTCCAGCTCATCCGGCGCAATGCCCTGTTGCTGGGCCTGGTAGCGAGCCTCTGGCCAATAACTGATGATCGCCTGAAAGCGCCCGAGACGCTCCATCTGCACCATGCTGCCCACAGCCGAATTGCCGTAATGCAGGATCAGGTTCTCGGGCCGGGTGGTGTTGCGCAGGATGTCGTCGATGACCGGGCCATAGCTGCGCTCGGCGACGATGCCGGTCTTGACGGTATTGCTTTCCAGCAGCGCAGCCAGATCAAGATGCCCGTCTGCTCTGAGGAAAGGCGCAAACAGCGCATGCTTGCTGCGCTCGATGGTCACACCGTTGCCGTTTATTGCGTAGATGGGAATCGAAAAGAGAGTGGTCTTCTCGCGTTTCGGCGTCCACAACAAGGTCGGATCGCAGGCGAACACCTCAGGGTCCTGCAGCATTTGCGTTCCGCGAGCACGGTTGACGTGCATGATCTGATGGTCGTACTGCGGCATCCGCGCGATCAGTTCCGGCATCAGTTGGTCGATGGCGCCCTGACCGCTCTGAGTGCCGGCGAAGATGGTCAGGGGAGGGAAGTCGCGCAGCAGCCAGATGAGGGTTTCCCTGGCGCAGGCATCATCAGGCAGGCTGCCCAGGACCGCGGCCAGTAACAGGACCAGCAGGCCGTGTTTGCGATGGCGTGAATAACGATTGACCATCCGTTGATGCAAACCCCGAAAAAACTGAATGACGGCGCTGCAACCACGCCCCAGGGGGGCTGAATTCGCGACGGACCACCTTATGACCTTCATGCTGGAGGGTCTCGCAGTAAGGTATCGGCGTTGTAGAGCATTTGTTTAACACTCGTGACTTTAAGATCAGTAAAGCACCCTGAAGAACGCGCACAGGGCGGATTTGCTCAACGAGGTCGATCAATCATTGAGTTCGGTCGTTCAAGGGCGCGCGCATCGGGTAGACTTGGCGCCTTCCCTGTCTTTAGAAGCCCGTTCATGGCCCAGCCGTCCACGACCTACAAATTCGAACTGAACCTCACCGACCTTGATCGCGGGGTTTACGAAAACGTCAAACAGACCATCGCCCGTCACCCATCGGAAACCGAAGAGCGCATGACCGTGCGCTTGCTGGCGTATGCGTTCTGGTACAACGAGCAGCTGTCGTTTGGTCGCGGTCTGTCGGATGTTGACGAACCGGCGCTGTGGGAAAAAAGCCTGGATGACCGCGTTCTGCACTGGATCGAAGTCGGCCAGCCGGATGCCGATCGTCTGACCTGGTGCTCCCGTCGCACCGAGCGCACCAGCCTGCTGGCCTACGGCAGCCTGCGCGTCTGGGAAGGCAAGGTCGTGCCAGCGGTGAAAAACCTGAAGAACGTCAACATTGCCGCCGTGCCTCAGGAAGTGTTGGAGATTTTGGCCAAGGACATGCCCCGGGTCATCAAATGGGACGTGATGATCAGCGAAGGCACGATTTTCGTGACCGACGACCGTGGTCAGCACGAAGTGCAATTGCAATGGCTGGCCGGTGAGCGCGGCTGATCGCCGACGTTCCCGGAATGACTGACTCAGCTCCACCCGAACACATCAGCGGAACCCGAATGCGCATCGAATCACGCCAGTTGCCCGACACCCTGCCTTTTCTCGGCGATCTGCCGCCCCTGTTGACCCGTCTGTACGCCGCTCGCGGTGTGCTGTCCCAGGAGGAACTGGACAAGGGCCTGGCGCGGCTGATTCCGTATCAGCAGCTCAAGGGCATTGACGCGGCGGTTGATCTGCTGGTGACGGCACTGCAGCAACGTCAGCGCATTTTGATCGTCGGCGATTTCGATGCCGATGGCGCCACCGCCAGTACGGTCGGTGTGTTGGGGCTGCGTCTGCTCGGCGCCGCGCATGTCGATTATCTGGTGCCGAACCGCTTCGAATACGGGTACGGCCTGACACCGGAAATCGTCAAGGTCGCACTGGAGCGCCAGCCCGACCTGCTGATGACCGTGGACAACGGGATTTCCAGTGTCGAGGGCGTGGCAGCTGCCAAGGCCGCCGGCCTTCAGGTGTTGGTGACCGATCACCACTTGCCGGGCCACGAACTGCCCGCCGCCGACGCCATCGTCAACCCTAACCAGCCGGGCTGCACCTTCCCGAGCAAAGCATTGGCCGGTGTCGGTGTGATCTTCTACGTGTTGATGGCCTTGCGTGCGCGCTTGCGCGATATCGGCTGGTTCGAGGCCAACGGTCGCGCGCAGCCCAATCTCGGCGAGTTGCTGGATCTGGTCGCGCTGGGGAGCGTCGCTGACGTGGTGCCTCTGGACGCCAACAACCGCATTCTGGTGCATCAGGGCCTGATGCGCATTCGTGCCGGTCGGGCCCGCCCCGGTCTGCGCGCCATTCTGGAGGTCGCGCGGCGTGAGCCTTCGCGCATCACCTCCACTGATTTGGGCTTCATCCTTGGTCCGCGCCTGAACGCAGCGGGACGGCTGGACGATATGAGCCTGGGCATCGAATGCCTGCTGTGCGATGACGAGACGCTGGCGCGTGAAATGGCCGTGCAACTGGACGAGCTCAATCAGGACCGTAAATCCATCGAGCAGGGCATGCAGCGCGAGGCCTTGGCCCAGCTCAAGGACTTGCCCGTGGAGTCGATGCCGTTTGGCTTGTGCCTGTACGAGGCCGAATGGCACCAGGGTGTGATCGGCATTCTTGCCTCGCGCCTGAAAGAGCGTTACCACCGGCCAACCATCGCCTTCGCCAGCGCCGGGGCGGGCGTATTGAAAGGTTCGGCGCGTTCGGTGCCGGGTTTCCACATTCGCGATGCGCTGGATGCGGTGGCGGCGCAACACCCCGAGTTGATCAGCAAGTTTGGTGGCCATGCGATGGCTGCCGGGTTGTCGCTGCCCGCCGAGCACTTTCCAGCGTTCGCTGAAGCCTTCGATGCCGAGGTGCGGCGCCAGATGACTGAAGAAGACCTCACCGGGCGCCTGGTATCGGACGGCACCCTGGCGGTTGAAGAATTCCACCTTGAACTTGCACGCGCGCTGCGCAATGCCGGGCCTTGGGGGCAGCATTTTCCCGAGCCGCTTTTTCACGGTGTGTTCCAGCTGGTGGAGCAGCGTGTGGTCGGCGAGCGGCATCTGAAGATGGTTCTCAAGACCGAGTGCGGCACGGTGAAGCTCGATGGCATCGCATTTAGCGTTGATCGCGATGTCTGGCCCAATCCGAGCGTGCGCTGGGTCGAACTGGCGTACAAGCTTGACCTCAATGAGTTTCGCGGCAATGAAACCGTGCAGCTGATGGTGGCGCACATTTCGCCGCGCTGACGGCCTGCCGACTGACAGCTGGAACCGCTGCCGCCATCGGGTTGTCGATTGGTTTCCAGGTTCGAATCAACACGGAACCTTCTCCTACGACTCAAGAGGTGCCCATGAGCCTGCTGCTAGAACCCTATACCCTGCGTCAACTGACCCTGCGCAACCGCATCGTGGTGTCACCGATGTGTCAGTACTGCTGCGCCGATGGCCTGGCCAATGACTGGCATCTGGTCCATCTGGGCAGCCGTGCCGTGGGCGGCGCCGGGCTGATCTTCACCGAGGCGGCCGCTGTCACCCGGGACGGCCGCATCACGCCGGAAGACCTTGGCATCTGGAACGATGACCAGATCGAGCCGCTGCAACGCATTACCCGTTTCATCACCACGCAGGGCGCCGTCGCCGGCATTCAGCTGGCCCATGCCGGACGCAAGGCCAGCACCTGGCGTCCGTGGCTGGGCAGGCAGGGCAGCGTTCCAGCCGATCAGGGCGGCTGGACGCCGTTCGGGCCTTCCGATATCGCTTTCGATGCCAAGCACACGTCACCGGTCCCTCTGGATGAGCAACAGATCCAGGAGGTGATTCAAGCGTTCGTCGCGGCTGCCAAACGTGCCTTGACGGCGGGCTTCAAGGTGGTGGAAATCCACGCCGCCCACGGTTATCTCCTGCACCAGTTCCTCTCGCCATTGAGCAATCAGCGGCAGGACCAATACGGCGGCTCGTTCGAAAACCGTATTCGCCTGACGCTGGAAGTGACCAAGGCGGTGCGCGAGGTTTGGCCGCAGGAATTGCCGCTGTTTGTGCGCGTATCAGCCACCGATTGGGTGGAAGATGGCTGGGATGCTGACGAAACCGTTGAACTGGCCAAGCGTTTGAAAACCCTGGGTGTCGATCTGGTGGACGTGTCCTCGGGCGGCACCGCTGCCAGCGCCGAGATTCCAGTAGGGCCGGGGTATCAGACACACTTCGCCGAACGGGTGAAGAAGGAAGCAGAGATTGCGTCCGGCACCGTGGGCATGATCACTGACCCGGCGCAGGCCGAACACATTCTGCGCACCGGGCAGGCCGACCTGATCCTGCTGGCACGGGAGCTGCTGCGTGATCCTTACTGGCCGCTGCACGCCGATGACGATCTGGGCGGACGGCAGGCGGTATGGCCGGCGCAGTATCAACGTGCGACTCACCGTGATCAGCCGATTCACGAGTCGGATCTGCGCGATTGAATTGCCAGGTGAATTGACCCTGTTGCAGTACCGCAGCCGATTGGCTGCGGTACTGGCTTGGCTAGTCACAATGGAGTCATGCATTACCATGTGGGAGTGAGCGTGCTGGATTATTCCTCCAGCAACCCCTTTACGCGCTCACTGAGTATCGGTATCGAGAAGGGCTTGGTCAGCACATGCATGCCCGGGTCCAGACGCCCCTTGCCCAGCGCAGCGTTTTGCGCATAGCCCGTGACAAACAGCACTTTGAGCCTTGGGCGCAATGAGCGGGCGGCGTCGGCCAGTTGTCGGCCGTTCATGCCACCGGGCAGCCCGACGTCCGACACCAGCAGGTCGATCGCCTGCCGGGTTTGCAGAATCTCCAGAGCCGCTGCGCCATTATCTGCTTCCAGCACGCGATAGCCATGATCGGCCAGGACCTCAGCCACCAGTGCGCGTACCGCTGGCTCATCGTCCACCACCAGCACCGTTTCGCCCCCAGCAATGTGGGGCGTGGGTTCATGCGGGGTAGCTTGCTGCGGGACCACTGCCAGGACATCGCTTTGAGCCGGAAGGAAGATGCACACTTGCGTACCTTTTCCCGGCTTTGACTGAATGCGCACGCAGCCACCAGACTGTCGCGCAAATCCGTAGATCATCGACAATCCCAGTCCGGTGCCCATGCCGATAGGCTTGGTGGTGAAAAACGGGTCGAACGCCCGCTTGACCACTTCGCTGCTCATGCCACTGCCGTTGTCGCTGACGCATAGCGCCACATAGCGGCCCTCGGGCAGTTCAAGTTCGAGGGTGTCGGCAGCGTCGACGGTTTTGTTACAGGTCTCGATCAGCAACTGCCCGCCGTCGGGCATCGCATCCCGGGCGTTGAGACATAGGTTGAGCAGGGCGTTTTCCAGCTGATGCGAGTCCACCAGCGTTGCCCACAACCCCGGCGTGCCAATCACGTCCATGGCAATGGAGGGGCCGACGGTACCGCGAATCAGTTCGGCCATGCCTTCGACCAGGTGATCGATATCGGTGGGCTTGGGGTCCAGCGTCTGTCTTCGTGAAAATGCCAGCAGTCGATGCGTCAGCGCCGCCGCGCGACGCGAGCCCTCCATCGCTGCATTTATATAGCGCCCGAGATTTTCGGTCTGGCCTTTGTCGACGCGGCTTTTCAGCAGTTCGATATTGCCACTGACCCCCATCAGCAAGTTATTGAAGTCGTGGGCCAGACCACCCGTGAGCTGTCCGACCGCTTCCATCTTCTGCGATTGTCGCAGCGCTTCCTCGGCAGAGCGCAGGGCTTCGGAGCGCTCCTTTTCCACGGTCATGTGTTTACCCAGGGCGAACACCCGCCCGGTATCCGGCGCTGCGGTCCAGCCGATCCAGCGGTAGGTGCCGTCCTTGTGCCGATAGCGATTCTCGAACAGCGGAAGTGCGCCCGTGACCGCCTTCTTCAGCGCGCGTTGGGTCGCTTCGATATCCTCGGGATGCGTCAGGGACAGTATGTGCGTCCCGATCAGTTCGGCTGGCTGGTAACCCAGAATGGTCGACCATGCCGGATTGACGCGTAGAAACCGCCCATTGAAATCCATCATCGCCAGCAGGTCCGGCGAAATATCCCACAGGCAGTTCAACTCGGCGGTCCTGGCAGCCAGTGCCTGCGCTTGGCGCTTTTCCGTGGTGATGTCCCTGGCGCTGCAATACATCTTGCCGCCCTCGGGCACTGCGACCCAGGACAGCCAGCGATAACTGCCATCCCTGTGGCGATAGCGGTTTTCCAGGTTCAGTACTGGATAGTTGCGGGCCAGCGCAGTAAAGGCTTGCTGGCTTTTCTCTACGTCGTCGGGATGAATCAGATCGGTGAATGAAAAGGCGGCCAGATCGTCGTCGGACCAGCCAAGCGCCGAACGCCACGCAGGGTTGGTGGTGACGAAACGCAGCTCGGCGGTCATGATCGAGAGCAGGTCAGGGCTGACCTGCCACGTCAGTCCGCGCTCATGCGAGCGCTCGATGACCTGACGCTCAAGCGAGGCAATCAACTCCAGCCTGCGCTCTTCGCTTGCCCTCAGGGCACGTTGATCGAGCACCCTGCGGGTGGTTTCGTTGGTCACGCAGAGCAGGCCCACGACCTCATTGTGCTCGTCGATCACCGGCGAGAAGGAAAACGACCACCATGTACGTTCCGTCACGCCGTAGCGTGCCATTGTCAGCGGCAGGTCCTCGCATTGGTATGAGTGCCCCTTCAGCGCCATTTCCGCGAAGGGCTGCACCTGATCCCAGACGTCCGACCACAGCTGTTGAAACTGCGCACCCATCGCATGCGTCAGCCGGGGTCCAAGCACGGGGGCATACGCATCGTTGTGGAAAAACAGCCGATCAGGCCCCCAGACCAGGTACATGGATTCGGGGGAATTGAGGATCAGGTTTAAATGAATTTTCAGCGCGACAGGCCAATGCTCGATAGGCCCAAGCGAAGTGGCGCGCCAGTCGATCTCGGCGATGGTACGAGCTGCCTCGCTGTCACCGGCGGGAAAACGGGAATATCGGTTCAACGACACACGCTCCATTATGGGAAATCAGTGTACGCAGCCGGACTGGTTATCCTTACCCTTTACATCCGTCTGAATAGCGGCCGCTCGATGAGATAGCCATCTCATCGGTATGCGAATTCCAAATGCCCTCACAGAGCCGGGCTGCCTCAAAGAGCATTGACCATCGCTAACCGCAGGGGTTGCGTGGTGGCATCAAATTCTACGCAGGGTGTGGCGCAGCAAGCCAGCTTACCGAGCGGTTGATGGATGCGCTTGCAGCCAACGCCGTCATGCTTGCAATCAAGGCTTTTCAGAGACGGTTGCAGCCGCAGGCATCATCCATTCGAATATCAGGCTTTCCAATGGCCGAGACCCTGCGCGGAAAACCAGGCCAGAAGTTCCAGTAGAACGGCATGAAGCGGGCGCTGGTGACGGTGTAAAACGTGGGGACGAAGTGCTCGGTCATGACTGCGGATCCTATAAGGTGGAGCCACCGCAGAACGTCGCCAAACGAGCAGGGTGGCAGCTGTGCATACCGGTTATAGGTACCCGGCAGACCCGAAGGTCTCCCATACACAGCTGCCATAACGAATATGCGGGCAGGTCACTGCCCGCATTCGTAATACGGCTTAGTTCCTATAGCGGGTCGCCAAACCCAGTCGCTGGATGACCAGCGACGGGTGCGGCCACGCCCTGCGCCATTGTGATTGTTACCGTCGACCGCGAACAGAACATGCACCGCGTGTTCAAAGCGATGGGCCACGGCGCCATGGACGTCATCGACACGCCGGCTATCGGCGCTGGCGACCCTAAGGAGGCGGCTGCACCTTTATTGCGCAAGATTCTTAATATAGGCTGGCTTGTTGGTCAGCGTAACAGCCATGTGCGCCCGACCCCGGCGCCGTTTGGAGTGGCCGTGCAGCGTAACGGACGGGTCGCCATCGGAATCGTCCGCAGGCGGCCCGGTCGCTCGGGAGGTATTGCTCAACGAGCTGTCCAAGGATTTTCCGGCCGCTATCGTGCTGGTGCAGCATGTGAATCAGGTTTTCGCTGCCGGCATAGCGCAGTGGTTGAGCAGCTCTTCGGGGCTGCTGGTGCGACTGGCGTGCGAAGGCGAGCCACCACAGAGTGGCGGAGTGTTGCTGGCAGGCACCAATCACCATATCCGTCTGTTGAAAAACGGCACGCTGGCATATACCGCCGAGCCGGTGAATGAGATACACAGGCCCTCTATCGACGTGTTTTTCGAGAGTGTGGCCAGCTATTGGAGCAATGATGCAGTGGGCGTTCTGTTGACCGGTATGGGCCGGGACGGGGCTCAAGGGCTCAAGCTGATGCGTCAGCGGGGGTTCCTGACCATCGCTTAGGATCAGCAAAGCTGCGTCGTATATGGAATGCCGAAGGCGGCAGCCGCCATTGACGCTGCCATTGAGATTCGCCTCTTGAACACTATCGCGCCTCGTTTGAAGGAGGTATTTCCACAATGATTTTCCAGGTGATTTCACAGCCCGCCTGTGATCAGGAGACCCTGAATGCAAGATTTGCAGGTGGACGAAATTAACGCCACGGACGAAAACGCGGCCATGGTGTTGCTGGTCAACGATCAGGCGATGATCGTCGAGGCGGTCCGCCGCGGGCTGGCGAGCCAGGAAAACATTGATTTTCATTTTTGCGCCGATCCGCATCAGGCCATCGCCCAGGCGATCCGGATCAAGCCGACGGTGATTCTGCAGGACCTGGTCATGCCGGGTCTGGACGGCCTGACGCTGGTGCGTGAGTACCGCAGCAATGCGCTGACCCGCGACATTCCGATCATCGTGCTCTCGACCGAGGAGGACCCGCTGGTCAGAAGCGCAGCGTTCGCCGCCGGTGCCAACGATTATCTGGTCAAACTGCCGGATAATATCGAGCTGGTCGCACGCATCCGTTACCACTCGCGTTCCTACATGACGTTGCTGCAGCGTGACGAGGCATATCGTGCACTGCGTGTCAGCCAGCAGCAGTTGCTGGACACCAATCTGGTGCTGCAGCGGCTGATGAACTCCGATGGGCTGACCGGTCTGTCGAACCGTCGCCATTTCGACGAATACCTGGAGCTGGAATGGCGACGGGCGATTCGCGAGCAGACTCAGATGTCGCTAATGATGATCGATGTCGATTACTTCAAGGCGTACAACGACAACTTCGGTCATCTGGACGGTGATGAGGCGCTGCGTCAGGTGGCCAAGGCCATTCGCTCAAGTTGCAGTCGCCCCTCCGACTTGCCTGCGCGCTACGGCGGTGAAGAGTTCGCACTGGTGCTGCCCAACACCTCCCCCGGCGGCGCCCGGCTGCTGGCCGAAAAACTGCGCCAGACCGTGGCCGGCATGAATATTCCACACATCGTTCCCCACGAAGGCTCGAACCTGACGGTCAGCATCGGTCTGGCGACGCTGGTGCCGCAGGTTGGCAGTCACAGTCGCCAGCTGATCCAGAGCGCGGATCAAGGTTTGTACGCGGCCAAGAATAACGGGCGCAATCAGGTGGTGGTGGGGTAAACCCGCCATCCATTGCACTGCGCGGGCAAGCCCACTCCCGCAGGGTGGTGGAATGTTCGGCCCCGTTCCTGCTCAGCCACAACCGCTGCCCAACGGGCTGCCATCCCGACAGCGGCTCAGGTATACTCGCCGGCTTTGTAAATTTCGCCTGCGAGTGCTGCCCACCATGGAAATCAACCCGATCCTAAACAGCATCAAGGACCTGTCCGAGCGCTCCGAAACCATTCGGGGGTATCTTTGACTACGATCACAAAAGTGATCGTCTGACCGAAGTCAACCGCGAGCTCGAAGACCCGGCCGTCTGGAACAACCCGTCATATGCTCAGGAACTGGGCCGTGAGCGTTCATTGCTTGCGCAGATCGTCGACACGCTCGACGAAATGAGTTCCGGTCTGACCGATGCCAAAGACCTGCTGGACATGGCTGTCGAAGAAGAAGACGAAGGCGCTGTCGCCGATGTCGTCACTGAAGTCGACCGCCTGCGCGAGTCGCTGGAAAAGCTCGAATTTCGCCGTATGTTCAGCGGCGAGATGGATGCGAACAACGCCTACCTCGACATTCAGGCCGGTTCGGGTGGCACCGAGGCTCAGGACTGGGCCAATATTCTGCTGCGCATGTACCTGCGCTGGGCCGACAAGCGCGGCTTCGACGCGACCATCATGGAACTGTCCGCCGGTGAAGTCGCCGGTATCAAGGGCGCGACGGTCCACATCAAGGGCGAATACGCCTTTGGCTGGCTGCGCACCGAGATCGGCGTACACCGTTTGGTGCGCAAGAGCCCGTTCGACTCCGGCAACCGCCGTCATACCTCGTTCTCGGCGGTGTTCGTATCGCCTGAGATCGATGACAACATCGAAATCGACATCAACCCGTCAGATCTGCGCATCGACACCTACCGTTCCTCCGGTGCCGGCGGTCAGCACGTCAACACCACCGATTCGGCAGTGCGTATCACCCACGTGCCGACCAATACCGTGGTCAGCTGCCAGAACGAACGCTCCCAGCACGCCAACAAGGACACCGCCATGAAAATGCTGCGGGCCAGGTTGTACGAGCAGGAAGTGCAGAAGCGCAACGCAGCCTCTCAGGCGCTGGAAGACACCAAGTCCGATATCGGCTGGGGTCACCAGATCCGCTCCTACGTACTCGATGCCTCGCGCATCAAGGATCTGCGTACCAGCGTCGAACGCAGCGACTGCGACAAGGTGCTCGACGGCGATCTCGACGAATACCTGATCGCGAGCCTCAAGCAGGGGCTGTAACCGCGACACCACCGTTGCGGGTTGCCGCGTCATATGACGCACGCGACCCGCGATCCCTTGTCGCACACACCGGGCTGGCGAGGGGCAACGAAACCGTGATGGAAAATTCAAAGACATGAGCGACCAACAACTCGACCCGCAAGCCCAGCAACAGGAAGAAAACACCCTGATCGCCCTGCGCAAGGAAAAGCTTGCTGCCGAGCGCGCCAGGGGCAACGCCTTCCCGAACGACTTCCGCCGCGAAAACTACTGCAACGACCTGCAGAAGCAGTATGCGGACAAGACCAAGGAAGAGTTGGCAGAAGCGGCGATTCCGGTCAAGGTTGCAGGTCGCATCATGCTCAACCGTGGCTCGTTCATGGTGATTCAGGACATGACCGGTCGCATCCAGGTCTACGTCAATCGAAAGACGCTCCCGGAAGAAACCCTGGCCTCGGTGAAGACCTGGGACATGGGCGACATCATCGCCGCCGAAGGCACTCTGGCCCGTTCCGGCAAGGGCGACCTGTACGTTGAGATGACCAGCGTGCGTCTGCTGACCAAGTCGCTGCGTCCGTTGCCTGACAAACACCACGGCTTGACCGACACCGAACAGCGCTATCGTCAGCGCTACGTCGACCTGATCGTCAACGAAGACGTACGCGACACATTCCGCGTGCGCTCGCAGGTGATCGCCCACATCCGCAGCTTCCTGATGAAGCGCGACTTCCTTGAAGTCGAGACGCCGATGCTGCAGACCATTCCCGGCGGTGCCGCGGCCAAGCCGTTCGAGACTCACCACAACGCACTCGACCTGCCGATGTTCCTGCGTATCGCGCCTGAGTTGTACCTCAAGCGCCTGGTAGTCGGTGGTTTCGAGAAGGTGTTCGAGATCAACCGCAACTTCCGTAACGAAGGCGTCTCGACGCGTCACAACCCCGAATTCACCATGTTGGAGTTCTACCAGGCTTACGCCGACTACGAAGACAACATGGACCTGACCGAAGAGCTGTTCCGCGAACTGGCTCAACTGGTTCTGGGCAGCACCGACGTGCCGTACGGCGACAAGGTGTTTCACTTCGGTGAGCCGTTCGTGCGTCTGTCGGTGTTCGATTCGATCCTCAAGTACAACCCCGAACTGACTGCCGACGACCTGAATGACATCGACAGGGCGCGTGCCATTGCCAAGAAAGCTGGCGCCAAGGTGCTGGGCTTCGAAGGTCTGGGCAAGCTGCAAGTGATGATTTTCGAAGAGCTGGTCGAGCACAAGCTGGAACAGCCGCACTTCATCACCCAGTACCCGTTCGAAGTGTCGCCGCTGGCACGTCGCAACGACGAAAACCCAAACGTCACCGACCGTTTCGAGCTGTTCATCGGTGGCCGTGAAATCGCCAACGCCTACTCCGAGCTGAACGATGCCGAAGATCAGGCCGAACGCTTCATGGCTCAGGTGGCCGACAAGGACGCCGGCGACGATGAAGCGATGCATTACGATGCCGACTTCGTTCGCGCCCTGGAATACGGCATGCCGCCGACAGCGGGAGAGGGTATCGGTATCGACCGTCTGGTCATGCTGCTGACCAACTCGCCATCGATCCGTGATGTGATCCTGTTCCCGCACATGCGGCCGCAAGCCTAAGCGTTACTGAAAAAGCCGCCTGAGCAAGGGCGGCTTTTTTTTGCCCGTTTGCGAACGCTGAGGCTTCTGTGGGCGCCAATTCATTGGCGAGATGGACGTTCGGTCGTTGCATCTGCATCGACGGACCTGTTTTTTTTGCGAATGAATTCGCTCCCGCGGATCGCTCCTCGATGGGCCGGACATTTTCTTCCGGTTATTTCAAGCACAGACCACAGAAAGGAAAACCTGTCGTGAATCGCATGATCGCTCAAAAGGGGGCCGCCGGCCTCGCCACGGCAGTCGCGCAGAGTGTTCAGTACCAAGGCCGCAAGGCCAGTCGACAGGGCAGTGAGCAGCGTCGCCAGCTCATTCTCGACGCCGCTATGCGCATTCTTATTCGTGACGGTGTGCGAGCGGTGCGTCACCGTGCGGTGGCAGCCGAGGCGCAGGTGCCGTTATCGGCCACCACCTATTACTTCAAGGACATCGACGACCTGCTCACCGACGCCTTCGCGCAATACGTCGAGCGCAGCGCTGCCTACATGGCCAAGCTGTGGACCAACACTGAAAACCTGTTACGGGAGATGGTTGCGCGTAACGACGGCAGCGCCGAGGCACGCGCGCGGCTGGCGGACGAAATCGCAAGCATGACGATGGAGTACGTGCGCCACCAGTTGCTGACCCGCCGCGACCAGTTGATTGCCGAGCATGCTTTTCGCCTGGAAGCATTGATCAACCCGCGTCTGGCGCCTTTGGTCGCCGCGCATCAGGAAATTCTCTTGCAGGGAAGTGCCCAGTTTCTCGAGGTGATGGGCTCCAGCCAGGCGCAACTGGATGCTCAGGTGTTGACGGGGATTATCGGGCGGATGGAATATCAAGGCTTGCTCGAAGGGCCACGTCCCGACGCAGACCGGGAAATGCTCGCTATTCTTACACGTCAGATGCATCTGGTATTGGGCACTGCACGGCCAATGGCTGGTTGAGAACCTTTATTTCTGGAATCACCTTCAGGAGAAACGATGAAAGTCTGGAGCGTATTGCTCGCCCTGTCGTTCGCCTTGTTGAGCGGCTGTCTGGTGACTTTCAAGGATCCGATTCCGACCCGCGACACGGCTCCGTCGAAACTGCTTGGCACCTGGTCCAGCAAGAACGCCTGGGGCGAACCGCTGGAACTGGAAATCAGCCGTGCCGGCGCCAATCAGTACAAGGCAGTCAGCTACCGCAAGGGCGACCGCAAGAACCGTGACGAGTACACATTCACCGTCTCCCGGCATGGCGGCCGTTGGTATGTATCCGCTGCGTTGCCGCAGAAGTACGGTGCCAATTATGCGATCGCCGGTTTCGACCTGATCGACAATGAAAATGCCGCCGACGAGTTGGTGATCTACGACCTGGATCTTGAACGCATGCAACAACTGGTGGAGCAGAAGGCGTTCGCAGGCCAGGCAATCGAAACCGAGAAAGGCGACGGCGTGCTGATCAGTAGCCCCATGGACAAGGTGTTCGTCTATCTGGACGATACCGCCAATTCCGACGTCTTCCTTAAGGCAGCTCAATATCAGCGCATGAGCAAATAGCGCAACGGGTTAATAAGGGGCACCGGGTGGACGAATACCAGCAGACCATTCGCACGTTATCGGACCGTATCGTGCTGGCGCAGACGCCGATTCGCGTGCTCGACGCGGTGAAGTGGGACGACAGCATCCGCAAGACTTTCCTCGCCGCCGAGGGCAAGCAAATGCCCGAAGTCGACCGCGCTTATTACGAGAATCGCCCATTGGGTTTTGACTCAGGGGCGCTGAAGCTCGAATTTCAGAACATCGAACGTGACGTCACCCGGCAACTGGGACAGTTCAACCCGGTCGGTCAGATCATGCGCCGCATGTGCAGGGAATACCGCATGGTCATTCGTATGCTCGAAGCACGCGGTACGCCGGATTTCGGCCTTATCTCTCAGGAACTGTACGGCGCCGCTTCCGACGCGTTTCACGCCGGAGACCCGACGCTGGCCGATCTTGGCCTGATGCTCTCCGATTACCTTGACAACATCGCCGGGCGTGGCGACCTCAAGGATGAGCCCAAGACCCTGGATGCCAAGGACGCGGTGGCCATGCTGCAAAGCCGTTTGAACAGAACGTTCGGCGAGGCGGAAGAGACCATTCGGGTGTTTGAGTCCGACGGTATCGTCGCCGACGCCGCAGCGGGCGCCGATTACATCAAGATTCGCAGCGACGCGATGTTCAACGAGCGTGACGTGCGGGCGCTGGAGTTCCATGAAGGGCTGGTGCATGTGGGCACGACGCTCAACGGGCTGAACCAGCCGATCTGTACCTTTCTAGCGAAAGGCCCGCCATCGTCCACCGTCACCCAGGAAGGGCTGGCGATTCTGATGGAGGTGATCGGGTTCGCTTCCTATCCAAGCCGTCTGCGCAAGCTCACCAACCGTACCCGCGCCATTCACATGGCCGAAGGCGGCGCTGATTTCCTGCAGGTCTTCGAGTTCTATCGCGAGCAGGGCTTTGGCATGCCGGAAAGCTATGGCAATGCCAGTCGCGTTTTCCGTGGCTCGGTGCCCAATGGCCTGCCGTTCACCAAGGACCTGTCCTACCTGAAAGGCTTCATCATGGTTTACAACTACATCCAGTTGGCCGTGAGAAAAGGCAAGCTGGAGCAGGTGCCGCTTCTTTTCTGCGGCAAGACCACGCTGGAAGACATGCGCACCTTGCGTCAGTTGGTGGATGAAGGGCTGGTGGTGCCACCCAAATACCTGCCGGACCAGTTCCGTGACATGAACGCGCTCTCGGCCTGGATGTGTTTCTCCAACTTCCTCAACCATCTGAGCCTGGACCGGATTGAGGCGGACTACTCCAATATTCTCTGATCGCCAGATGGCTTGGCGCAGGCGGCGGGTCAGTCACCTCGGAGTCATCTGACACGCCAGCTCTGCCAGCAAGCAGGCCCCAGCAGGGCATCGCCGATTTACCCGGCAAAGGTGTCTCTCATTTGAACAACGAAGGATTTCGCGTTTGAAGCTGCTCTCCTTACTGGCTCTTCTGTTTTGCCTGACCGGCTGCAGCCAATTGCTGTTCTACCCCGAGCGCGACGTACCGCTGACCCCGGCGGCGGCTCATCTGGCCTGGCGTGAAATCACCCTCACAGCGGCCGATGGCACCCGGCTCAATGCCTGGTGGCTGCCGGCAAAGGAAGGCGTGCCGGTCAAGGGTACCGTGCTGCACCTGCACGGTAACGGCGGCAACATGGCCTGGCACCTGGGCGGCAGCTGGTGGTTGCCTGAGCACGGTTACCAGGTCTTGTTGCTCGACTATCGCGGTTATGGCCGATCCGAAGGCGAGCCCAGCCTGCCTGCGATTTATCAGGACCTTGACGCGGCATTCGACTGGCTGAACAAGGCGCCTGAAGTCCGGGGCAAGCCGTTGGTGGTCCTGGGGCAGAGTATCGGCGGTTCATTGGGCGTGCATTATCTGGCCGAGCATCCCCAGCAACGTTCGCGAGTCAAAGCGCTTGTGCTCGATGGCGTGCCTGCCAGTTATCGCGACATGGCGCGTTATACCCTCGGCACTTCCTGGCTGACCTGGCCATTCAAGCGCCCGCTGTCCTGGGTGATACCCGATGGCGACAGCGCGATTGACAGCATCGCGCAACTCAAGGGGACGCCGATGCTGTTCTTCCATAGCCTGGATGACACTCTGGTCCCGCTGCAGAACGGCATCAGGCTGTATCAAGCCGCGCCGCCGCCGCGCGTGCTGCAACTGGTTCGTGGGCCTCATGTGCAGACATTTGCCGATCCGACCTGGCGCGAAGTCATGCTGCGTTACCTTGATGACCCATTGCATTTCAACGGCCTGCGGCGTCTGGGCGAAATCCCCAATTACCCTGACGCGGATAGGGGCAAGAACAGCGCTGCGCCGTCGCAAAGTGGATCAGCAGAGGCTGAGCAATGAGCGAAGAACGCAATCTCATCCCCCAGATGCTCACCGGCATTGCCTGTGTGTTCGCAACGGTAGGGGTGCTGTGGTATTACGGCTACCTGCATTTCGCCAAGCCTGAGGATGCTCTGGAGCTGAGCCAGTTCACCCTGCTCAAGACCCTGCCCGGCGAGGACTACAAGGTCGCGCTCGAGCCTGCGCCGCAGGTGGCGCAGTGCATTCAGGGGGTGTTGGTGTTGTTCGATACCGAGCGCAAGGGGCTGACCGGGGTTCTGGTCAATGAGCGCAAGCAGGCGGTACGTTGTCTGGGGCAGCAGACCCCACAGCAGCTGCGATAGGCATCCTCGCGCAGCAGGAGTATCAGCTATTCGGATGGCGATATACCTATGGGAGCGAGCCTGAACTGTGTCAGCGAATTCATTCGCGATGCGATAGTACATTCAGCCCATGCCCAGCGCCTGCCCTACCTTTCTAATGAATTCCCTACGCCCTGGTCCCAAACGGCACCCAAAAAAAACCCCGCCTGCTCATGAGCAGGCGGGGTTTGCAACATGTTGCTACAACCGGTTTTAGTGCATCGAAGAGCGTGGGGCGACCGGTTGGTTGTCGTTGGAAATGGTCACTTCCACACGACGGTTCATGGCACGGCCCGAGGCGCTGGTGTTGTCAGCGACCGGATATTCCTTGCCATAACCCTGCGAGACGACGCGATCAGGGCTGACGCCCATCTTCACCAGCGCCATACGCACGGAACCTGCACGACGCTCAGACAACGATTGGTTGTGGCTGTCCGAACCGGTGCTGTCGGTGTAACCCTCGACGATCACCTTGCGATCTGGGTTTTCCTGAAGGAACTTGGCCAGTTTGTTGACGTTGACCAGACCGGACGACTTCAGATCAGCCTTGTTCAGGTCGAACAGCACGTCACCGAATGTTACCAGCGTACCGCGCTCGGTTTGCTTGGCGTTCAGGCTGTTCTGCAGAGCCTTGATCTGTGCGTCGCGAGCGTCCAGACGGGCTTGGGCACGTTGAGCCGCTGCGTTTTTCAGATCGTTTTCAGAGGTCTTCAGGTTAATGGTCTGCTTGGCCAGCTCAACGCGCTGGTTGGTCAGGTAAGCCAGCTGATCGACCTTCTTCTCGTTTTCGTTATCGCGATAGGCAGCGTCAGCCTTGTTCAGCCAGTCGCTGGCGTCCTTGGTTTCCAGAGCGGCGAGCTCATTGGATTTCGGGTTGCTTTGCAGCGCCGAATAGTTGGTACGTGCCTGTTCCAGGTTCACGTTCGGTTTCGAGGCACAGGCAGCCAGACCAACACTCAGGGCCAGCAGGGCAGGGATCAATACTTGTTTACGCATAATAGTTTCGTCCTTTAAATCGATGGCAATGCAGAAGTGCGAAGCGTTACTGGCTGACCGGTTGAACCTGGCGCAGACCTTCTTCACGCAGTTCGTTGACGCCCTGACGAGCATCCTGCACCGCTTTCTGTGCCTTCGCCGCCTGAGCTTTACGCTCGGCTACACGAGCGTCCCATTCAGCTTGCTCGGCGTATTTGCGAGCTTCGTCGTATTTCTTTTCCTGCATGGCCAGTTCGGCTTGCTTGAACTTGTCTTGAGCCGACTTCATTTCAACGGCGGCGTACTCGGTGCCACCGGCGCTGACGGCAGCATTTACCGCAGATTGGGTCACGGCGTATTGCTCACTAGGAGGCTTACCCGCGCAACCGGCGAGCAGGAGGCTGGTGCCCACGGCCAGCGCGGCCATTTTCAGCCCGCGCAGGCTTTTGAACGTGTTAGTGGCAGTACTGGTGTTCATGGTAGTCAACTCCATTGTGAAACTCCTGAAAGCTAGATTTTTTCCATTTCAGTGCTGGCCTGGGCGGGGGCATGAACAGGATCAATTTCCGCTGCCACCTGTGTCGGCTTTTCTGTAATGGCTAACTGCTCGGACCTGCGCGTTTTTTGAATAGTTCAGACCTTTTTGTATTTAACGGCGGGTCTTTTGTCGCCATTTGTAAATATGGCGCTTGAATATTGACACAGAAGAAAACGCCACACGCCCGGTTTCAAAGGGCTGCAGCGTCGATCCGAGTGCTCTGAAAGCGACGTCGCAAATCAGTGCGACGACGTGTCCTGCTGATCCGACAGTGCTTCCAGATGACGCCGTGACAGCGCGAGGAATCGCGGTGTCGGACCTACGTCTTCATACAACGGGTTACCTTCCTCGTCGGTCGCGACCACATGCTGGCCCTGAATGTACGGAAAGCTGGCTTCCAGTTCTTCGAGCGCTGCGCCGATCAGCTCGCCGAGCAGCTCTTGGGCCGAGCGTTTGGGGTACATGTCGGCGATCGCGGCCAGCCGGGCTGCGGCTTCGACATCCAGATGAACCGCATATCCGGTGTTGGTCAGGCGACCTTTGGCGCAATCTTCCCAGTGTTTCGCAAGCTCGCGGATTTTCATGGAGACCTCTTGAGAGATGTACGTGAAGACGGGCGCAGAAGAATTTTCCAATCCTCATGCAGCCCGGTGAGGAGATGGCTTGCTCCGGCAGATGCAAGGCAAAGGCTTGCGCCGGGGCATGCGTTTGTCGCTCTATACACACAAATAGAGACAAAACCTGTGAGGACGTTCAGTTCCGGATCATCGGACTGACTCAGGAAAGAACAACAAAACGCTGAAGGAGAAGGCTGGATGGCTGATATCGACGCACGATTGCGCGAGGATGTTCACCTGTTGGGTGAGCTGTTGGGCAATACCATTCGCGATCAGCATGGGGCTGATTTTCTGGAAAAGATCGAGCGCATCCGCAAAAGCGCCAAGGCCGGACGTCATGGCTCGACCCAAAACACCGAGCAATTGAGTTCCAACCTTGAAAGCCTGAATGAAGACGAGCTGCTGCCGGTGGCTCGTGCTTTCAACCAGTTCCTCAACCTGGCCAACATCGCCGAGCAATATCAACTGATCCATCGACGCGATGACAGCAAACCGCAGCCTTTCGAGTCGCGGGTACTCCCCGAATTGCTGGAGCGTTTGAAGCAGGCCGGACAGTCAACTGAGGCCCTGGCGCAGCAATTGGGCGAGCTGGAAATCGAGTTGGTGCTGACTGCGCACCCTACTGAAGTGGCGCGTCGCACGCTGATTCAGAAGTACGACGCCATCGCCGCGCAACTCGCCGCTCTCGATCATCGAGACCTGAATCGCCAGGAGCGTGAACAGATCACCGAGCGGCTGCAGCGGCTGATCGCTGAAGCCTGGCATACCGAGGAAATTCGACGTGTTCGTCCCACTCCGGTGGACGAGGCGAAGTGGGGCTTTGCGGTCATTGAAAACTCGCTGTGGCAGGCAGTCCCCAACTACCTGCGCAAAGCCGATCATGCGCTGCATGCCGCCACCGGCCTGCACCTGCCCTTGCACGCTGCACCGATTCGCTTTGCCTCCTGGATGGGCGGGGACCGCGACGGCAACCCCAATGTGACAGCTGCCGTCACCTGCGAAGTGCTGTTGCTGGCGCGCTGGATGGCTGCGGATCTTTACCTGCGCGATGTCGATCAACTGGCGGCCGAGCTGTCAATGCAGCAGGCAAGCCCTGCGTTGCTGGCGGTGGCCGGTGACAGCGTCGAGCCTTATCGCAGCGTGCTGAAACGACTGCGTGAGCGTCTGCGGGCCACGCGCAACTGGGCCCATGCCTCCTTGAGCGTCACCCAGCCTGCACCGCAAGACGTCTTGAACAATAACGAGGAGTTGCTTGAACCTCTACAGTTATGTTTCCAGTCATTACACGAGTGCGGCATGGGCGTGATCGCCGACGGCCCGCTACTCGACTGCCTGCGTCGGGCCGTCACCTTTGGCCTGTTTCTGGTCAAGCTCGATGTTCGCCAGGATTCGACTCGCCACCGTGCTGCGATGAGCGAGATCACCGAATACCTGGGACTTAGCCGCTACGACGAGTGGGACGAAGGGGCGCGTATCGAGTTCCTGTTGCGTGAACTGGACAACAGACGCCCACTCCTGCCTGCCTATTTCGAACCGGCCGAAGACACTGCTGAAGTGCTGGCGACCTGCCGTGTGGTAGCCGCTGCGCCTGCGGCTTCGCTTGGCTCTTACGTGATCTCCATGGCCGGTGCGGCGTCCGATGTGCTGGCTGTGCAACTGCTGCTCAAAGAGGCTGGCCTGCAGCGGCCCATGCGCGTCGTGCCGCTGTTCGAGACCCTCGCTGACCTGGATAACGCCGGGCCTGTGATCGAGAAGCTGCTGAGCCTTCCCGGCTATCGCGCGGGGCTCCACGGCCCGCAAGAGGTCATGATCGGCTATTCCGACTCGGCCAAGGACGCTGGCACTACTGCGGCGGCCTGGGCGCAGTATCGCGCTCAGGAGAACCTGGTGGACATCTGCCGCGCCCAGCAAGTCGAACTGTTGTTGTTCCACGGCCGGGGCGGAACCGTTGGACGCGGTGGTGGACCTGCCCATGCGGCGATTCTGTCGCAACCACCGGGGTCGGTCGCCGGGCGTTTGCGCACCACCGAACAGGGCGAGATGATCCGCTTCAAATTCGGCTTGCCGGACATCGCCGAGCAGAACCTCAATCTGTACCTGGCCGCTGTACTGGAGGCGACCCTTCAGCCGCCACCCCCACCTGAGCCAGCATGGCGGCAAATGATGGATGACCTGGCCGCAGATGGCGTGAGTGCCTACCGCGCGGTCGTGCGGGAAAACCCTGAGTTCGTCGAATACTTTCGGCAGGCCACCCCCGAACAGGAGTTGGGACGCTTGCCGCTGGGCAGTCGTCCGGCCAAGCGTCGCGAAGGCGGCGTCGAAAGCCTGCGCGCGATTCCCTGGATCTTCGCCTGGACCCAGACACGCCTGATGCTGCCGGCCTGGCTTGGCTGGGAAAACGCCCTGAACAAGGCCCTTGAACGCGGGCAGGGCGAGCTTTTGGGACAGATGCGTGAACGTTGGCCGTTCTTCCGCACACGTATCGACATGCTGGAAATGGTGCTCGCCAAAGCCGACAGCGATATCGCGCAACTTTATGACGAACGTCTGGTTGAGCCGCAATTGCTGCAGTTAGGTGCACATTTACGCGACCTATTGTCGCAGGCGTGCGACGTGGTGCTGGGTCTCACCGGTCAGTCGCAGTTGCTGGCCCACAGTCCCGAAACGCTCAAGTTCATCAGCCTGCGTAACACCTATCTGGATCCGCTTCATCTATTGCAGGCCGAGCTTCTGGCCCGGTCCCGCAGTCATGAGGCCAGTCTGGACAGTCCTTTGGTACAGGCTCTGCTAGTGTCTGTGGCAGGCATTGCCGCCGGTTTACGCAATACCGGCTGATACGACTGTTGCGCCGCAAGTGGGGGTAATGGCTCTCATCGCGCGGCGCATGGCCGACCGGCAACGCGATGTCCCGCTAAAGTTGCAGGGCCTCGCAGCGAAGTATTGATCGACAGCAAGTGACTGGTTTTTCGCGGGTTGCTGCGACTTTTGGCGTCTTGTGCGGCATGAATCGGCTGTGTATCTTGATCAGCCTTTGGCCGTTTGGTCAGTTCATTTTTTACGCGATTGGCCCCATTCAGGCGAATCCGACGAAATTTCTATAAAAAATTGAGGAGCATAACAATGCGCGTGATTCTGCTGGGAGCTCCCGGGGCCGGTAAAGGTACTCAGGCGAAGTTCATCACCGAGAAGTTCGGCATTCCGCAAATCTCCACTGGCGACATGCTGCGTGCGGCGGTCAAGGCCGGCACAGAGCTGGGCTTGAAAGCCAAAAGCGTGATGGACAGCGGTGGTCTGGTATCCGACGACCTGATCATTGGGCTGATCAAGGACCGCCTGTCGCAGCCTGACTGTGCCAATGGTTGTCTGTTCGACGGCTTTCCCCGCACCATTCCTCAGGCTGAAGCCCTGAAGAACGCTGGCCTGGCAATCGATCACGTGATCGAGATCAACGTCGACGACGAAGAGATCGTTCAGCGTATTTCCGGTCGTCGTGTTCACGAAGGTTCGGGCCGCGTCTATCACGTTGTCTACAACCCGCCGAAAGTTGAGGGTGTGGACGATGTGACCGGCGAGCCGCTGGTGCAGCGCAAGGACGATGTGGAGGCCACCGTGCGCCATCGTCTGTCGGTCTATCATTCGCAGACCAAGCCGCTGGTGGCGTTCTACCAGAAGCTGCAGGAACAGGACGGCACACCCACGTACAGCCATATCGAGGGCCTGGGCTCGGTAGAGTCGATCACCGGCAAGGTGCTCGCAGCACTGAGCTGAGCCAGGTGCCATATGCAACGAACGACGGCCCGCTTGTGGGTCGTTGTTGTTTATAATGCGGCCCTTTTTTGCACTCCCTCATTCGCATAACCGTGGAAACCTCGATGACGACCTTGCTGGCCCTGGACACTGCCACTGAAGCCTGCTCAGTCGCTTTGCTGCATGACGGCAAAGTGCTGACTCACTACGAGGTGATCCCGCGTCTGCACGCGCAGAAACTCTTGCCCATGATCAAGGACTTGCTTGCCGAAGCAGGGATCGGCCTGTCGGCGCTGGATGCGATTGCATTCGGTCGCGGCCCGGGTGCGTTTACCGGGGTGCGCATTGCTATCGGCGTGGTTCAGGGGCTGGCGTTCGGCCTGGATCGGCCGGTGTTGCCGGTGTCCAACCTGGCGGTTCTGGCCCAGCGTGCGTTTCGCGAGCACGGCGTCAGGCAGGTGGCTGCTGCCATTGATGCCCGTATGGACGAGGTGTACTGGGGCTGCTATCGCGAGGCAGCCGGGGAAATGGGGCTTGTGGGCGCGGAAGCCGTGATGCCGCCGGAGCAGGCCGCGCTTGCAGGTAATGCTTGCGGGCAATGGTTCGGAGCCGGTACGGGCTGGGGCTACGCCGACCGTATTGCGGTGAACCTGTCCGGTCACGACGCGACCCTGCTGCCCCATGCGCAGGATCTGCTGACGCTTGGTACTTTCGCTTGGAATCGCGGCGAGGCGGTGGTGGCGGACGATGCCCAGCCGGTGTATCTGCGCGATAAGGTCGCAACCCCCAAGGCGCGCTGAAGCTATAACTGCCAGCGACAGTGCAGGAATAGATTGGCGACATGCGGACAGGCAAGGCAGACGTCGACTGACTTGCTGAATCGACCAGCAAGTTGGCCCTTTAAGGTTGATTTCAATACGGCCCCTGATTGCGACACAAGTCACAGTACTCACTACCGTTGGGCGATAACCTTCGATTTTTTTTACCGCTGCTCTAACATTCGGTAATAACTGTGGTCTAGTAATCGTTCACAAACTTGCTTCACTGCATTCGTGTAGTTACATTGCCGCTATAAGACGCCGAGTAAGCATCGATGCGTATCACCGGTCCTTCACAACGTTCGTATCCGATCAAGCGCAAGCCACGCAAAGGCTCGGCGACGATCGATAACGCTTCCGAAGAAGTGATCGACGACGTAATCGAAGTGGTGCCACAGACTGCTCGCCGTCAAACCGGCAGCACGGCCAATGTGCCGGCCCGCCAGCAGGACATCATCTTCCCGCGCGCCATGAGTTCGCGGGTTGCCCACGCGCTTAGCAGCTATCTGACGACGTCCACCTTCGTCGATTGGGATCTTGAAGTCTCTGGGCTCGATTTACACGTTTGAATATCGCCAACCCCCCTTATTACATCGGTTGCCCGTCCTGGAGTGAAAACGCCTGGCGTCAGTCGCTGTATCCGCCAGAAGCGCGCGCGACCGACTTCCTTGAGCTGTATGCCCAGGTGTTCAACGCCGTTGAAGGCAACACCACGTTCTACGCACGCCCCAAAGACACCACCATAGAGCGCTGGGCGCAGGTCTTGCCCGAGCATTTTCGCCTCACCGCCAAGTTTCCCGGTGACATCAGCCACGCTGGCGACCTGCGCGAGCACCTGAGCGCAGCCGAGGACTTTCTGCAATTGCTGGCACCCCTTGGCGCGAGGGTTCAGCCCTTGTGGCTGCAATTGCCCGCGAGCTTCTCGCCCAACCGGATTGGCGAGTTGCGCACCTTCCTCGATGCGCTGGAGGGCCGGGCGCTGGCAGTGGAGGTGCGCCATATGGGGTTTTTCGACAAGGGCGAGGGCGAGCGTTTGCTCAATCGTCTGTTGCTGGATCGGGGCGTCGAGCGCATTTGCCTGGATTCCAGACCGCTGTTCAGTTGCGTCTCCAGCGATCCGGCTGTCTTGGACGCGCAATCGAAGAAACCGAAAGTCCCCGTCCGTCCCGCTGCGCTGACGCAGTTTCCGCAGGTGCGCTTCATTGGCCGCCCGGAGCTTGAAGCAAATGACGGCTTTGTCGAGCAGTGGGCCATCAAGGTGGCTGGCTGGATCGAAGAAGGTCGCACGCCCTATGTCTTTCTGCACACGCCAGACAATATCCAGGCCCCTGAGCTGGCCCGGCGATTCCATCGGCAGTTGATGACCTTGTTGCCGGGCCTGCCTGACTTGCCGGCGCTGGAGCGTGGGCCGGAAGTGGAGCAACTCGGGCTGCTGTGATGTCGATTAGGGACACACCCTGTTCCTCATGACGGAAACCGTGCCCTTATGCGCGGTTTGACCTTGTTACTGGCATTGCTTTAATCAGCGCAGGCCTGGCCGCCTGATGTAGCGCTCAGTAGCAGCTTTCTCTCCAGTTGCCCCTTGGCGGTGGCCTATGCCCTGTTTGATACCCATCAGCGTGGTGGGTCATGCCCAGGTATCAGGCGGCGATACGCAGGTTCTGCAACACGATTGGCCGCGCCCAGCCATTGTCGAATTCCAGGTTTCGCTGCTGTTCGGTCATTTCATCAGCGCTGTAAGGCGTGGCGGGTTTGTCGGCCAAGTCCCATTCGAGCTCGGCGATTGGCAGGAACAGAGGGCGCGGCTGAGGGCCGGGGCCTGGCTCGACGCTGTCGTCGTAAGGGTTGAGCACCGTCGGGCGGACCCAGCTGCTGTCGAATTCCAGATTGCGTTGCTGCGCGATCAGTGCGCTGGCGCTGAAGGGCAGCGCAGGCTTGTCCGCCAGATTCCATTCGAATTCGGCGATTGGCAGAAACAGAGGCTCTGGCGGCGCGACCTCTTTGTCTTGCACCGGGAATTCGCGCTGCTCGACAATTTTGCCAAGGGTGGTGGCGCCAGCGACGGGCTCGTCGGTCAAACTGTCGGCTGTAACCGTCGGGCTGTACTCAGGGGCGGTGCCAGCGTTGTCGTCTACCTGCTGGGCCATCGCCCGGGCAAACGCATCCTGCCAGAGCTGCGTGACGCCGCTCAGGGTTTGGGTATTGCGTACGCTGTAATCGCCTGCGTACGTCAAATAGCCTATCGAGGATGTTTGCTGAATGTCTGACATAAGCGCTCAGTACATGCCGTGGGTCTGGCAAAATGCCGGATACTTCGTTATCGGCAGATGTTGCCAATCATTAAGAAATTTAGAACGTGTGGACACCATGAGTGAGCAGCAAGCGGGCAGCCGCATCCGGGTAGAAACCCTGACGTCAGAGGGACAGGAGAAAGCGCTGCAATGGGCTGCGCGTCTGGGCTTGCCGCTCGATGATGCCGAAGCCGATTTTGCCCTGCAGGTCAGTGGCGACGGTCTGCAATTGCAGCAGCTAGGTGAAGATGCGCCGGGGCCGGTCCGGGTGAATTTCGTTGAAGGCAAGGCGGCCCATCGGCGGCTGTTCGGCGGGGGCAGCGGGCAGATGATCGCCAAGGCGGTCGGCGTTCAACCCGGTGTTCGTCCGCGGGTGCTGGATGCGACGGCGGGCCTGGGCAAGGACGCATTCGTTCTGGCGAGCCTGGGCTGCGAAATGAGTCTGATCGAACGTCAGCCGATCATTGCCGCATTGCTCGAAGACGGGTTGGCGCGTGGTGCTCAGGACCTGGACGTGGGCGGGATCATTGGTCAGATGCGCCTGCTGACCGGCAACTCGATCGACCTGATTCGCCAGTGGGAAGGTGAACCGCCGCAAGTGATTTACCTCGATCCGATGTTCCCCCATCGCGAGAAAACCGCATTGGTGAAGAAGGAAATGCGCCTGTTCAGGCCCTTGGTGGGTGACGACATGGACGCGCCAGCGCTGCTTGAAGCGGCGCTGGCGCTGGCTACCCATCGTGTGGTGGTCAAACGCCCGCGCAAGGCACCGTGCATCGAAGGCGTGAAACCCGGCTATGCGCTGGACGGCAAGTCAAGCCGCTATGACATCTATCCGAAGAAGGCGTTGAAAACCTAGATTTGAAGTCGCTGCCGACCCTGTAGCAGCACGGTTTGGCCGCAGTGGCGATTGCGATAATCCTGCCGACATGCCGTGCGGCTGTAGAAAATTGGCACTCACGCGGCCGGTTGCAGGCCTGTTGAGTGCCGCCGCCTTTCTACTCACTGAACAGACTGATTGTCTGGCTTCACTGTCCCGGGGATTTCTCCTATAGTCCCGGCCGCCAGCTCCCGCTGCTCAAGCACCATCCGTGTCAAGGTCGTTTCAGGCGATAGAAGTCCATGTCCGAGTCTTTCGAAGTTCCCAGCCCCCATGAACACCATGTCGAACACGCGCATGCCACGGGCGACCGATTTGCCGGAAGGATCGCAGTGATGACGGCTATCATGGCCACCGTCGGTGCCTTGCTTAGTTATCAAGCCGGCTCGACCGAGAGCGAGGCGGCGATGGACAAGAACAACGCGGCGATCAAGAAGACTGAGGCATCCAATCAATGGAACTACTATCAGGCCAAGTCCAGTCGCGAGAACCTTGCGGACCTGGCCAGCCATATCCCCGGTCTGGATGCGGTGCATTACACCGAGCAGGTGCAGCGCTACAAGGTGGACAAGGAAGCGGCCCGCGCCAAGGCTGAAGCCCTTGAGGTCGAGGCGAAGGTGTGGGACGAGAAATCCGAGCAGGTGCTCCATTCCCATCACCGCTGGGCGCAAGCGATGATGGCGATTCAGATGGCGATTTCCCTGGCTGCGATTACCCTGCTCACCCGCAAGGAGTGGCTGCAAAAGGTGTCCATTGGCGCGGGCGGGGTGAGTGTCCTGTTGGGCGTGATGGCCTGGTTAAATCTTTGACAGGCTGCAACGAAAAGCCCCGGCGTTTTGAGCGCCGGGGCTTTTTTCGTTTCGGTTGAGGCGATGGGTTTACAGCGCGCCGAACACCTTCTTCGCCAGACTCGTCGCCGCAGCCGCCGGATTGGCGCGGATGTCTTCTTCCTGTTGGGCGATCATTTCGAACAGGCCGTCGAGGGCTTTTTCGGTCACGTAACCTTCGACGTTCGAGGCTTTCGCATCGACAACACCCAGGCTCGCGGCTTGCCCGGCAAAGGCGTTGTACTTCTGCGCCAAGCCGACCTTATCGGTGGCCTGCTTGACGATCGGCAGGAACCTGGCGCGGATCTGCTGGCGGCTGGTCTTGTCCAGGTACTGGGTCGCCGAATCCTTGCCGCCGCTGAGAATGCCCTTGGCATCAGACACGCTCATTCTCTTCACGGCATCCACCAGCAGGGTCTGAGCCTGAGGCACTGCCGCCTCTGCGGCCTGGTTCATGCTGGTTTCCAGCTGCTCGACCTGGGCGCCCATGCCGAACTGCTTCATCTTGCTCGCCACCTTGCCGAGTTTGCCAGGCAGCTCGATGCGCACATCCTTGTTGTTGCTGAACCCGCCGGGCACGCCGAGTTGCTTGACGGCGATCTGCGCGCCCTGAGTCAGCGCATCCTTGAGGCCACCGGTGGCGTCCGATTGTGACAGGTCGCCCAAAGACAATGCGAACACACTGGCTGACAACAGCAGTCCGGCGCACACGCCAGTGAACGAGAGAGAGCGAGACAACATGGGTAAGGTCCTTTGCGGAAATAGTACAAAAATCAGGTACAGACGCTTTAGCTGGCCGGGTTCACGCGAATCCTGACCGGCGGTTTTTCCTCCAGCGTCAGGTCCACGGCGTAGCGTTCGGTGCTGATCAGCAGCAATTTGCCGTCGACTTCGATACGCGCGTTAACAGCATAGGTGTGGCCCTCTTTGACCTGCTTGTGATCGTAGGTCAGATGAAACGGCAGCGGGACCTGGCCTTTGATTGGCCCGCTCTCGCTGGCAAGGGTCTGTGCCGGTGCGTCGGCCAGCGACACATCCTGCAGCGTCACCTTCAACGTCGCTGTGGGTGGCAGGGCCATGCGCTGCAGATAAAACACCTCGCCGTCGACAGTGCCGGAGGGCGTGTCCGGGGTATGGGCGCAGGCCGCCAGAACGGTGGTCATCAGGGTCAGTATCAGGTGTTTCATCATGCGAATCTCCTTAGTGCATTGAGGCGTGCTAATCAGACACTCGGGCCGGCATCCAGCACTTCTTCATTGCGATGCAATGCGACCTGGCGAATCGACAGGCGAATCTCCGCCGGCAACACCCGCTTGGCCGCGCCTTCGGCCAACTCGCCCAATAATTCGTGATAGCTCAGCTTGCCGTCGTCGTTCTTGCGCAAGACATCCTGATCCAGCAGCGTCTGGATGAAATGGCGGAACAGGCTTTTGTCGAAAAATTCCGGGGCATTCAGACCGTGCAGTATCGACAGGCGCTGAGCCATGATCGTGCTCAGGTCCTCCAGCTCTTCAGCGGTCAGGCTGCGCTGCCCGCTGTTGAGCAACAGCGAGATTGCCATGTAAAAACGTTGCAGGGTCTGCGCGATGGCGCGTGACAAAAGCGTCAGCAGCACGAAATGCCGCGAGCTCGGAGCGGGGCGCAGGTAAACCTCGTTCTCGAAGCGCAACAGCCCCTGTTCGACAAACGCCGCCAGCCACTGATCGATGACGGCATCCAGCTCGTCCAGCGACCAGCGGATGAACAGCTCCGATTGCAGGTATGGATACAGTGCACGCACGTAACGCAGCACCTGTTCGCGGCTCATGCGTGACGAACTCTGAAAGAAACTCGCCAACAACGACGGCAGCGCAAAGATATGCAGCACGTTGTTGCGGTAATAGGTCATCAGAACGGCGTTCTGCTGGTCCAGATAAACAATCTTGCCCAGTGCGTCGTTCTGCTCGGACAGCAGATCCATGCCTTTGACATGCTCGATCAGCGCCAGGCCATCGCCTTCCGGCAGCGTGGTGTGCGGCGCGTACGGCACGCTGCGCAGCAAGGCCAGATAGAGGTCGAGTACCCGCGCCAACGCTCGATTGTCCAGCGCATGTTTATTGGTCGACAACAGTGCCAGCGCCACCAGATTCACCGGATTGACCGCAGCGGCTTCATTCAGGTGGCGGGCCACTTGCTCGCCCAGCCGATGGGTCGTTGCGTTAAGCCAATCAGGCTTGAATACCGGGGCAAGCTGCTGGGTACGCCAGTCCGGCTGTTCGTGGTCGAGAAATTCGGCAAGCTTGATCGGCTCGCCGAAATTGACCGAGACCTGACCGAAGCGCTGCTTGAGCGCGCCAATGACCTTGAAGATGTCGAAAATCGATTCTTTCTTCTTCGCTGTGCCGCGTAATTCGCCCAGATAGGTTCGGCCTTCCAGCACACGCTCGTAACCGATGTACACCGGCACGAACACGATTGGCGTGCGCGAGTTGCGCAGGTAGCTGCGCAGGGTGATGGCGAGCATGCCGGTCTTGGGTTGCAACATGCGTCCGGTGCGCGAGCGTCCGCCTTCGACGAAGTACTCGACCGGAAACCCCTTGGTGAACAGGGTGTGCAGGTATTCGTTGAAAACAGCGGTATACAGCGGGTTGCCCTTGAACGTGCGGCGCATGAAAAACGCGCCGCCACGGCGCAGCAGACTGCCGATCACCGGCATGTTGAGGTTGATGCCCGCGGCGATATGCGGCGGCGTCAGCCCATTGCGGAACAGCAGGTACGACAGCAACAGGTAATCGATGTGGCTGCGATGGCACGGCACGTAAATGATTTCGTTGCCCTGAGCGACGTTCTGCACGCCCTCCAGGTGACTGACCTTGATACCGTCGTAGATCTTGTTCCAGAACCAGCTGAGCACCACTTCCAGAAAGCGGATGGCGGTGTAGGTGTAGTCCGAAGCGATCTCATTGCCGTAATGCAGCGCCTTTTCCCGCGCCTTGGACTCTGGAATCTTCTCCCGTGTGGCTTCGTCGAGAATCGCCTGTTTGACCAGCGGATCGGCGAGCAGGCCCTTGACCAGGTTACGCCGGTGTGACAGGTCCGGGCCTATTGTGGCGGTTTTCAGGTTGCGGAAATGCACCCGCAGCAGACGCTGAGCCATGCGCACGGTGCGCTCGTAGCCCTTGTTTTCGTCCACCAGTTCACGCAGGTGAATGGGCGCAGAGAATTGCACGCGGGTCTTGCGCCCAAGAATCAGAATCGTGATCAAGCGCCGCAAGCGCCCGGTAACGGCCCAACTGTCGGCGAACAGCAGTTTCCATGGGCTGTCCTCCTTGTCCGGCGACTGCCCCCAGAACACGCTGACCGGGATGATCTGCGCATCCTCGGCGGCATTCTGGGTCACAGCGCCCACCAGCCTTTCCAGTGTCGGCGGCGCACCGCGTTTGTCCTGACGGCCCAGCCAGTCGGGTTCCGGCGTCAGGTAAAAGAAGGCTACCGGTTCTTTCAGCTCGCCGACCGCAACGGACAGCACAGGGCGCGGCAGACCGGCTTTTCTGCATTCGGTATCGAGAACGGCCAGATCACTCAGCGACGGGTTTTGCAGCGCGTAGAACACCGGGCGGCTGCGGTCCAGATTGAGGGTCAAAGACGACTGATTGATCGTTTCCGAACGCACCCACAGGTACAGCAGGCGACGCAAGGTGCCAAATACAAGACGACGAAACGGGGAGCGGGTCATACGAATTCTGCGCAAAGGGGCAAAGCCCACGAGGCCGCCAGTTTGCCGTATATGACGGGGATGGGCAAAGAGCGCAGGGGGCGCGCCGTTATTGCGGATGCAGCGCAATCTGGCTTCTGGGCGAAGGCCGCAGGCGCTGGCTTGCGGGCGAATGCTGTGTGCCAGTCACCCTTTAGGGTGCAGACACATCGCATTCGCCAAGCCGGCTCCCCCCAGTGGATTGTGGTGAGCCTGAGCCTGAGGTTGCGGCGTGGTTCTTTTAAGAGGTCCGCCAGGTGATCTCTTCCTCACCATCGGCACTGATGCGAATCCAGCGATCGGCGTCTTCGTCGTTTTCTTCCTCGACCCATGTCCCCGGTGCGCAACGCAGTTCCACGTTGAGCGTGGCGAAGGCGGCACGGGCGCAGGCGATATCGTCGTGCCACGGCGTCTTGTCGCTGTCCAGGCACAAGCTGTTCCATTTGCCGACGGCCTTGGGAATCCAGGTCACCGGGATGTCGCCGGCCTTGCACTTCCAGGTCTGGCCTTTCTGTACCCATTCGCTGCACGGGCCGACGTCTGCGTTGAGCCAGGCGGTGATGGCTTTGTGGTCAACGTCAGCGTCTTTCAGGTAAATCTCGATATCGGGTTGGCGCATGGATACCTCTGGGTTGTTCTGGAAAATCCATTCGCGGATTCATTCGGTCCAGGTGGTCGAGCAATCACTGCAAAACGAAATAATCGTAGCGCATGGACACGGTAACTTCGAAAGGCTCCGACTGTTCGATGACGCTGGCCCGCCGCTCGGCACTGGCGCGCCAGCCGTGGGGTGTCATGGCCAGCAGGTTGGCGCGGGCCTGGCCCTCCACCAGTGTCAGTTTGAAGCGTAGGGTTTCGCTGTGTTGCAGGCTCATGCCTTCGGGGACCAGCGCCAGATGCTTGTCGTCGGCGTAATCGCGGACTTCGTCGTACAGACGCTGACGCAGTTCCATCAGATGCTCGCTGGTGGGTCCTACACGCATCAGGCCGCCACCGGGCGACAAAAGGCGCTTGGCCTCGTCCCAGTCCAGCGGGCTGAACACGCTGGCGATGAACTGAATGCTGGCGTCCGGCAGGGGCACGCGGGCCATGCTGGCGATCAACCAGGTCAGTTGAGGGTTGCGTTTACACGCGCGCTTGACCGCTTCGCGGGAGATATCCAGCGCGTAGCCTTCAGCACCCGGCAGCGCGTCGGCGATCTGCGCGGTGTAATAGCCTTCGCCACAACCGATGTCCAGCCAGTGGGCCGGCGCACGTTCGGCGGCCAAGTCAGCCAGACGTTTGGCCACCGGTGCGTAATGTCCGGCGTTGAGAAAATCCCGCCGCGCCTCGACCATCGCCTGGTTGTCGCCAGGGTCGCGGCTGTTCTTGTGCTGCACGGGCAGCAGGTTCAGGTAACCCTGGCGGGCGCGGTCGAAGCGATGGCCCACCGGGCAGACCACGCCGTTATCCGCTGCGTCGAGCGGGGCTGAGCAAATCGGGCAAGTGAGCATCAGGCGAGCAACTTGACCAGAGTCTGGTAGTAGATCTCGGTCAGCACGTCGAGATCACTGGCCAGAATGCGCTCGTTGACCTGATGGATTGTCGCGTTGACCGGCCCCAGCTCGACCACCTGTGTGCCGAGGGTGGCGATGAAACGGCCGTCCGAGGTGCCGCCGCTGGTGGACGCCTTGGTTTCGCGCCCGGTGACGCTATTGATGCTGGCCGATACCGCATCGAGCAACGCGCCCGGTTCGGTCAGGAACGGCAGACCCGACAGGGCCCACTCCACGTGCCACTCCAGACCATGCTTGTCGAGAATATCGGCGACGCGTTTCTGCAAACCTTCGACGGTGGACTCGGTGGAAAACCGGAAATTGAACACCGCCGTCAGGTCGCCGGGAATCACGTTGGTCGCGCCGGTGCCGGAATTGAGATTGGAGATCTGGAAGCTGGTCGGTGGGAAAAAAGCATTGCCTGCGTCCCAATGTTCGGCGGCGAGCTCGGCCAGCGCCGGCGATGCCAGATGGATCGGGTTCTTCGCCAGATGCGGATACGCGACGTGGCCCTGTTTTCCCTTGACTGTCAGGGTAGCGCCGAGGGAGCCGCGACGGCCATTCTTGACCACATCACCCACCAGCGTGGTGCTTGATGGCTCGCCGACGATGCACCAGTCCAGACGTTCCTTGCGTGCGGCCAAACGTTCGATCACCGCTTTGGTGCCGTGATGCGCCGGGCCTTCCTCGTCGCTGGTGATCAGGTAAGCGACCTTGCCCTTGTGATTCGGGTAATCAGCGACGAAACGCTCGGTGGCGATGATCATCGACGCCAGGCTGCCTTTCATGTCCGCCGCGCCGCGCCCGCAAAGCATGCCGTCTTCGTCGACCCGTGCGTCGAACGGGTCGCTCTGCCAGGCTTTCACCGGCCCGGTTGGCACTACATCGGTATGACCGGCAAAGCAAAGCACCGGGCCGTCCTCAGTGCCGTGGGTGGCCCAGAAATTATCGACGTCTTCGATTCGCATCGGCTCCAGCGCGAAACCGGCATCGCCCAGGCGTTTCATCATCACTGCCTGACAGTCGGCGTCGAGCGGCGTGACCGATGGACGACGGATCAGGTCGCAGGCGAGTTGCAGGGTAGGCGAGAGATCGGCTGGGGCTGTCATGAAAGGTCCGCGCAGTTGAGTGTAGGGCCGTAAAACGGCAGACATCTTAAAGCAAAACGGCGACCCGAAGGCCGCCGTTTAGTACAGCGCACAATTGTTTCAGGCCGTGGCCGGTTCGCTCTCTGCCTTGGGTTTGGGCAGCGACGAGAGAAACGCCATGATCAGCGCCGCCAGATACGGCAGCGACTGCACCAGCAGCATGATCACCCAGAGCCGCATGTCGTTGCTTGGCAGACCCTGGACCAAACAGATGCCCAGCGCTGCGCCCCACAGCAGCAACATGATGAACAGTTCTTCGCGGGCCTCGGAGATCGCCACCAGCAAGCCATGACTGTCGGCATTTTTCGGGGTGCGGAAGAACGGAATGCTGGTCGTGAAGAAGCCGTAGAGCACCGCTTTGGCGATGGTGTGCGACAGCGCCAACCCGGCCAGCGCGGCATAGAACGCATCCTTGAGGTTCACGCCCACCGCGCGGCGATACAGGAAGATGATCTTGCCGACCTTGAAAAAGAACAGCGCCAGGGGCGGAATCGCGAAAATCAGCAACGGCGGATCGACCCGGTTAGGCACGATGATCATCGCTGCCGACCACAACAAGGCGCCTACGGTGAAGAAAATGTTCATGCCATCGGCCACCCACGGCAACCAGCCGGCCAGAAAGTGATAGCGCTGGCCACGCGTCAGCTCGGTGTCCTTGCCACGCAGCAGGCTTGCGGTGTGGCGTTTGATGATCTGAATCGCGCCATAAGCCCAGCGGAAGCGCTGCTTCTTGAAGTCGATGAAGGTGTCCGGCATCAGGCCCTTGCCGTAGCTGTTGTGGGCGTAGGCCGCCGAGTAGCCTTTTTCGAAGACCCGCAGGCCCAGTTCGGCGTCCTCGCAGATGCACCAGTCGGCCCAGCCCAGCTCTTCGAGCACCGAGCGGCGGGTCATGGTCATGGTGCCGTGCTGAATGATTGCGTCGCGGTCGTTGCGGGTCACCATGCCGATGTAAAAGAAGCCTTTGTATTCCGAGTAGCAGAGCTTCTTGAACGCGCTTTCATGCTGGTCGCGATAATCCTGCGGCGACTGCACCACGGCGATTTTCGGGTCGGCGAAATGCGGAACCATGTGCTTGAGCCAGTTGCGGTCGACGCAGTAGTCCGAGTCGATCACCGCGATCACTTCGGCGTCCTTTGCAGTGTGCGGAATCAGGTAGTTCAACGCGCCGCCCTTGAAACCTGCCAGCGGCGCCACGTGGAAGAACTTAAAGCGCTCGCCGAGCATCTCGCAATGGGCTTTGACCGGTTCCCACACGGCCGGGTCCTTGGTGTTGTTGTCGATCAGCAACACTTCGAAGTCCGGGTAGTCCAGCGCCGCCAGCGCGTTGAGGGTTTGCTTCACCATTTCGGGCGGCTCGTTGTAGCAGGGCACGTGCACCGAGACTTTCGGTCTGTAGGCCGAATCCGTATCGACAGGCAGGAATTCTCGACGACGTTTGTGCGTCCAGACCGCCTCGGCCAGCTCATGTGCCTCGGTCATCAGTACGATGAACACCCCGAACGCGCCAAGTGCCAGCAAGAATCCTACAAGCAGGCTGAACCAGGTGCTGTACTGCTGGCTGTAGTCGTAGCCGATCCACACCAGCACTGACCCGCAGAGGAAGGCGATGAAGGTCAGGAAGGTGCGGCCGCGCTGGCGCAGGGCCGAGCCGTCGATCAGCAGCAATGCCAATGCGAGCAGGGCCAGGACCGCTGAGCCGATCGCCAGTACGCGCCATTGCGGGATGGCGACGACAGGGCCGTCGAAGTTGAATTTCTGCTGGCGGGCAGCGTTGTAGACGCCCCAATAGGCGCCGACCGAGCCTTCATCGCTGGCTTTCCAGGGCTGGTCGAATGCTTCGATCACGAAGTAGTTGAAGCCCTGACGATTGAGTTTGTTGACCAGACCACGCAGATAAATCGCCTGATCGGCCTGGGTCGCGTCAGCGCCGCCACGCATGTGGCCATTGCTCGGCCAACCCACTTCGGACAGCAACAGTGGCTTTTTCGGAAACAGGTGTTTCAGTTCACGGGCGCGGTCGAAAACGTACTGCCCGGCCTTGTCCACAGGGATGTATTCCCAGTACGGCAGAATGTGCGCCGCGATCAGGTCGACGTGCTTGGCCAGCTCCGGGTATTTCTCCCAGATGTGCCATTGCTCGGAGGTGGTCACCGGCACCTTCACCGCAGCGCGCACGCGGTCGAGGATCGCCATCAGCTCTTTGGGTTTGATCTCTTCCCGGTATAACGCTTCGTTACCCACCACCACACGCACTACGCTGCGCGTGGTATTGGCCAGTTCGATGGCCGTATTGATTTCCCGCTCGTTGCGTTCCTGGTCAGGGCTGATCCAGATGCCGAGGGTGACGCGCAGGCCGAATTCTTCGGCCAGTTTCGGGATGTCCTGAAGGCTGCCGTCTACCGAATAGATACGGATGTTGTCTGTGGACTTGCTCATCAGCTCCAGGTCCTGACGCATTTCATCGTCGGACGGGTACAGGCCTTTCTGCGGGTTTTGGCCCAGACGGAAAGGCGAGTAGGAGAACCCTGAAATGTGTTCGGGCCAGTTGGGAGCAGTCACCGGGCGGTTGATTAACGCCCAGAAACCGGTAAACAGCGCAGCGATCGCCACGACGACCACCAGATTCAAACCAAATTTACGCGATGGCATAGGTACTTCAGGTTCCTAGACGGGAACAGGGAGGAGCTGACGGACGTCAGCCGGCACGAACTTGGGCAGCTGACAAAGGTTGAAGTTCTATTCCTGAACAAATGTAAGACGAGGCTTCGGCCTCTGTAGGGATTCATGATGGTGCAGGGGCATTGCAGGCGCCAGCAAGCCGGCTCCTGTGATTCACGCCAGACACTTATCAATTTCAGACCAAATACCCGGCAGACGGCTGTCCCTATCTCTGACACGGCCTATAATGCGCGCCGGTTTTTTGGGGTATTGGTCATGAGCACAGAAGATCCGCGATTTGCTGGCGTCGCCCGTCTGTATGGCATTGAGGGCCTGGAGCGCCTGCGCGTGGCCCATGTGGCGGTCGTTGGCATCGGCGGAGTGGGGTCGTGGGCGGCGGAAGCCATGGCGCGCTGCGGCGTGGGGGAGATTTCCCTGTTCGATCTGGACGACGTCTGCGTCAGCAACAGCAACCGCCAGTTGCATGCCCTGAGCAGCACTGTCGGTCGTGCGAAAGTCGAGGTCATGGCCGAGCGCCTGCGGGAGATCAACCCTGATTGTGTGGTGCATGCCGTGGCCGATTTCGTGACCCGCGAGACCATGGCCGAGTACATCACGCCGAACATCGACTGCGTGCTGGACTGCATCGACAGCGTCAACGCCAAGGCGGCGCTGATCGCCTGGTGCAAGCGGCGCAAGATTCAGATCATCACGACCGGCGGCGCGGGCGGGCAGATCGATCCCACGCTGATTCAGGTGTGCGATCTGAACCGCACCTACAACGACCCGCTGGCCTCCAAAGTGCGCTCAACCCTGCGCCGCGACTACGGCTTCTCCCGCACCGTGACCCGGCACTACAGCGTGCCTTGCGTGTTCTCGACCGAACAACTGCGCTACCCCAAGCCGGATGGCAGCATCTGCCTGCAAAAAAGCTTTGTCGGCGATGGCGTCAAACTCGACTGTGCCGGTGGTTTCGGCGCAGTCATGATGGTCACGGCAACCTTCGGTATGGTCGCCGCCACCAAGGCGGTGGAGAAGATCGTGGCAGGCGTACGGCGCCCGGCAGAGCGGGTCAAGGCCAAAGATGCAGCTCAGCCCTGACCCGGCTGAACCTGCACATCCCCTGTAAGCGCGACCAATGTTCAACTCGCCAACTGCCGCATCTTCTGCAGTACCGCATTCAGGCCGTTGCTGCGTGACGCGGATAGCTGGCGGCTCAGGCCGAGTTGATTGAACCAGTCCGGCAGATCCATCCGCTGCAGTTCCTGCGCCGACAGGCCATTGACCCGCGCCAGCAGCAACGCCACCAACCCGCGTATCAGGCGGGCATCACTGGCGGCACGAAACTGCCAGTGATCCTCAAGTAAATCTCCCAGCAACCAGACCTTGCTCTCGCAGCCATCTACCAGCTGTTCATCGGTCATTTCAGCGTCGGTCAGCGCAGGCAATCGTTCGCCCCACTGCATCAAAAGCCGCGCGCGTTGCTCCCAGCTCAGCGAAGCGTTGAACGTGTCGAGCGCGGTTTGTGCCTCTGCCGGCAGATTCATCGCAGCAGCTCCAGCGCCTGATCCAGTGCGTTGAAGAATCGCTCAATATCTGTGGAATCGTTGTACAGCGCCAGAGAAACCCGGATCGCTCCCGACAGCCCCAGGCTGCTGATCAGCGGGATCGCGCAATGATGACCGGCGCGTACCGCGATGCCTTGCTCGGTCAGCAGATGAGCCAGATCGGCGTTGTGCACACCCTCGACCACAAAGCTCGCCAGGGCCACCTGCGGAGTACCTACCAGCTGTATGCCCTCACGCAGCCTCAGCCCGGTGCACAGCAAGTCATGGAGCCGGGCTTCATGGTCGGCAGCGGCGGCGTGATTGACGGCGTTCAGATAATCGAGCGTTGCGCCCAGCCCGATGACTCCGGAAATGGGCGGCGTCCCGGCTTCGAAGCCTAGCGGGGCAGGGCGGAACGTCGCATCGAGATACCCCGCTTGAAGCACCATTTCGCCGCCGAACTGCCAGTGGCGCAGGTGCGACAGCGCCTGGTGGCGGCCAAACAACACGCCCACTCCGTCCGGGCCGTACAATTTGTGGCTGGAAAACACATAAAAGTCGCAGCCCAGCGCCTGCACATCGTGTCGGCCGTGGACGATCCCTTGCGCCCCATCGATCACGGTCAGCGCGCCATGGGCCTTGGCCAGCGCCACCAGTTCAGCAACGGGCTGCCAGGTGCCCAGCACATTCGACAGCTGACTCACTGCCAGCAATCGGGTGCGCAAGGTGATCAGGCTCGCCGCTGCATCGAGGTCAATCACGCCCTCGGTCGTCAGCGGTAGCACAACCAGCTTCAGCTCCCGACGTTTGGCCAATTGCTGCCAAGGCAGCAGATTGGCGTGATGTTCGAGCGCGCTGATGACGATTTCGTCGCCAGCCTGAAACAGATGCTCCAGCCCATAAGCGAGCAGATTGAACGCCGATGTGGCGCCGTGGGTGAAGACGATTTGCCCGGATTTTTCGGCATTCAGCCATTCGCCAGCCTTACGACGGGTGTCCTCGAAGGCCTGAGTTGCCGTCGCGCCCGGAAGGTGCTGAGCGCGATGCACGTTAGCCGCGCCATTGGCGTAGTAATGCGTCATCGCATCAATCAGGGCTTGGGGTTTTTGTGCGGTGGCGGCGCTGTCCAGATAGGTCTGGCCTTGCCGTCCGAGTGCATCGAGTGCAGGGAAGTCAGCGCGCCAGGGGGAAATGAGGGACATGACATTCAGACTCTGTAATGAGACGGGAGCCCGGGGAGGGCGCCCGTCCTTCATCGCTCAATCAGTTGTGAGCGTGCAGCGCTTCGTTCAGCTCGATTGCAGATTTGTGCGATTTGCACTCTACAGCGCCGGTTTGCGAGTTGCGACGGAACAGCAGGTCCGGCTGACCCGCCAGCTCGCGGGCCTTCAACACCTTGACCAGTTCGTTGTTCTCGTCCAGCAGCGCCACTTTGGTGCCAGCAGTGACGTACAGACCGGATTCGACGGTGTTGCGGTCGCCCAGCGGGATACCGATACCGGCGTTCGCGCCGATCAGGCAGCCTTCGCCGACCTTGATCACGAGGTTGCCACCGCCGGACAGGGTGCCCATGGTCGAACAGCCGCCGCCAAGGTCAGAGCCCTTGCCGACGAACACGCCAGCCGACACACGACCTTCGATCATGCCCGGGCCTTCGGTGCCGCCGTTGAAGTTGACGAAACCTTCGTGCATGACCGTGGTGCCTTCGCCGATGTAAGCGCCCAGACGAACACGCGCGGTGTCAGCGATGCGTACGCCTGCAGGCACGACGTAGTCGGTCATTTTCGGGAACTTGTCCACCGAAAACACTTCCAGCAGCTCGCCTTTGAGACGCGCTTCGAGCTGACGCTGAGCCAGTTCGCCCAGGTCAATTGCGCCCTGGCTGGTCCAGGCCACGTTCGGCAGCAACGGGAAAACGCCCGCCAGGCTCAGCCCGTGGGGTTTGACCAAGCGATGGGACAACAGGTGCAGCTTGAGGTAGGCCTCAGGCGTGGACGTCAGTGCGGCGTCTTCGGCCAGAACGGTCGCTACCAGGGGCTTGTGGCTTTCCGCCAGACGGGTCAGCAGCGCAGCTTGGTCGGCATCTATCGATTTCAGTGCGTCCGCCAGTTTCGAAGCCAGGTCAGTGTTGAACGCGATGGCCTGGTTACCACCGGTATACCCCAGGATCGGCGCGATGGCGGCAACGATATCAGCCGATGGATTGAGCAATGGCAAGGCGTAGAAGACTTCCAGCCAGGTGCCTTGACGATTTTGAGTGCCGACGCCGAAGGCCAGGCTGAACAGGGAAGTGGACATGCGAATACCTCTTTAATGGCTATCTCAATCACAGGCGTTTGAAAACTGCTGCGCTCGTCAATACTGCGTTAAAAACGGACGAAAAATGCTCATTTAGAAAACCTAAACTCCGCTTCTTCGCCCCTTTTTGCCTTGTCTTGCCTTCGCTCGCTACGTTTTCGAACGGCCTGTTCAGGCGATAGCTGCTGCGTACAATTCGGGTTTGAAGCCAATCAGGGTCTTGTCGCCGAGATCCAGCACGGGGCGCTTGATCATCGACGGCTGGGCAAGCATCAGCTCGATGGCTTTGCTCTGGTTGAGGTCGGCTTTCTGCGCCTCATCCAGTTTGCGAAAGGTCGTGCCAGCACGGTTCAACACCGTCTGCCAGCCGTGCTCGTTGCACCACCGGGTCAGGTGGTCGCGGTCGATGCCCTGCGTCTTGTAGTCATGGAAATCGTAGTTCACCGACTTTTCATCGAGCCAGGTGCGAGCCTTTTTCATGGTGTCGCAGGCTTTTATCCCGTACAGGTGCAACGCGTGGGTACTGCTCATGAACTTGCCCCTCCGGGATGACGCAAAAAAAACGGTGAAGGATTATGCCACGGACACGCCGCTTGGCGCAGGCCGGGGATGCTTTGTGTCAGTTTGCCGGGTTTTTTTGTGTGTATGACGACCCGGTTATCCACCCGAGGCGACAGTTTTAAGCCTTTAATAGGGCACTTCGACGCTCAACCCGGGTCCGTTACGGGAGTCAGTTCAAGTCGCCGTTGGAGAAATACACCATGCAGACAGCCTATACCGTCCTTATCTTGTTGACGCTGGTAGGTGTCTCGCGATTGATGGCCCGCGTGATTCCCATCCCTCTGCCGCTGGTCCAGATCGCTGCTGGGGCCTTGCTTGCCTGGCCCAGCCTGGGCTTGCATGTTGCGCTTGACCCCGATTTGTTCCTCTTTCTTTTCCTGCCGCCGCTCTTGTTCTCGGACGGCTGGCGCATGCCCAAGCGGGACCTGTGGCGGTATCGCGGACCGATTCTGACGCTGGCAGTGGGCTTGGTCATCTTCACCGTGGTCGGCGCCGGCTTTTTCATTCACTGGCTGCTGCCAACGATCCCGCTGCCGGTCGCATTCGCCCTGGCGGCTGTCCTGTCACCGACGGACGCCGTGGCTGTATCGGCCATTGCCGAGGACCGGCTGCCTGTTCCGATCATGCGCATGCTTCAGGGCGAAGCGTTGATGAACGACGCAACCGGTCTGGTGACCTTCAAGTTCGCCCTGGCAGCCGCCATGACCGGCATTTTTTCCATCACCGATGCCAGCCTCACGTTCCTCATGGTCGCGTGTGGCGGCCTGGCGGTGGGCGTTGCCCTGAGCTGGCTGGTGGGGCGCCTGCGCGGCTGGATGATTGCCCGCGGCTGGGACGATCCGGCGACCCACGTGGTGTTTATGTTGCTGTTGCCGTTTGCCGCTTACGTGTTGGCGGAGCGACTTGAGATGTCCGGCATCCTCTCGGCGGTGGCCGCGGGGATGATGCAAAGCTGGGTTGATCTGTTGCCGCGTCAGACCACCACCCGTTTGCTCAATCGCAGCGTCTGGGCCCTGCTGGAGTTTGCCTTCAACGGCCTGATCTTCCTGCTGCTTGGCCTGCAGTTGCCGGACATCGTCACCGCAGTGACCCATAACGAGGTCACGCTGTGGCCGACCCTGCTGTGGCGCTGCCTGGATGTACTGGCGATTTTCGTGGTGTTGGCGGCGTTGCGCTATGTCTGGGTGCGCAGTGTCTGGCGGCTGATGGTTCAGATACGTCGCTGGCGCGGGCGTGCCGATGATTCGCTGGAGCTGTCCCGGCGCTCCTCGATGCTGCTGACGGTCGGCGGGGTACGCGGTGCGGTAACGCTGGCCGGTACCTTGTCGGTGCCGATTCTGATCAGTGCCGGTGTGGCGTTCCCTGAGCGCGACCTGCTGGTCTTCATTGCCGCCGGGGTGATTCTGCTGTCGTTGGGAGTGGCCTGTATCAGCCTGCCGTTGCTGTTGCGCGGCATCGCCAGCGAGCCGGACTTGCGCATGAAGCGTGAAGTGCGTGACGCCTGGAAGCGTACTGCCGAGGCGGCGATCCATGCATTGGAGAACGAAGGGCTCAACGACACCACGGCGACACCCGACGCGGCCCAGGAAGTGCTGGCCACCGAGGTGAAGGCGCGGATCATGTCCGAGTACCGCCATCGTCTGGAGATCTTCAACGACACCGCCGAGGCCCAGGCACTGGCGTTCCAGATGGATCAACTGGAAAAACGCATGCGCATCAGCGCCCTGCGTGCCCAGCGGCTGGAACTGTACAACCTGCATCGCCATCGCCAGATCGGCGATGACGTGCTGCGCCTGGTATTGGCTGAGCTTGACCTCAACGAAGCCAATCTGGGGTTGGGCAAGTAGCCTGGGTGCTGTAAGTCGAGGGCGCCGAGGGGCTGCTCGACCTCTGCGGCGTTCTCAGACTTCAGCGTCAGGCCGGTTGCCTTCTGCCGCTGGCCACGACTCTTGCGGCAATGTCGTCAAGGGCCACCACGTGATCGACGCCGCCGAGCTTTATGGCCTCGCGCGGCATGCCAAACACCACGCAACTGGCCTCATCCTGGGCATAGGTTTCAGCGCCAGCGTCGAACATCTCCTTCATCCCGCGCGCACCATCATCACCCATGCCCGTCATGATGATGCCGGTGGCGTTGCGTCCGGCGAATCGGGCGACCGAGCGGAACAGCACATCTACCGAAGGCCGATGCCGATTGACGTGTGGGCCATCGAGCACCTGCACGTGATACATGGCGCCGTCGCGCTTGAGCACCATGTGCTTGCCACCGGGGGCAATCAGCGCCAGGCCCGGCAACACCCGATCGTTATTGCGGGCTTCGCGCACTTCGATGGCACATAGGCTGTTCAGTCGCTCTGCGAACGACGCTGTGAATTTCTCCGGCATGTGCTGCACGATCACCAGGCCGGGACACACCCGGGGCAAGCGCGTCAGCACGTGCTCCAGCGCCTGGGTGCCTCCGGTGGAGGTGCCGATAGCCACTACGCGCTCGGTGGTCTGTGCCATGGCCTTGCTGCCGGCCGACAGAATGACATCGGCATCGCAGCGCTGCGGCACCGCTACCATCGGGCGAGCACGCGCCTTCAACGCATTCAGGTTGGCTTTGGCGGCAGCGCGTACCGCACCGACCAGCTCCGACGCCGACTGATGAAGAAAATCCTTAAGGCTGCTGCGTGGCTTGGTGATGACTTCAACCGCTCCGGCCGCCATGGCTTGCAGGGCAGTCTGCGTACCTTTTTCGGTCAAGGACGAGCAGATCACCACGGCAGTGGGCCGTTCGTTCATGAGCTTGCGCAGAAAGGTCAGCCCGTCCATGCGCGGCATCTCGATGTCGAGCACGATGACGTCGGGCCACTGCTTGGCCATTTTATCCATGGCAAACAGCGGGTCACTGGCCGCGCCCAGGACCTGAAAGTCCGGCTCGGCCTCAAGGATGCTTTGCATCACCTGACGCACCACCGCCGAATCGTCGACCACCATGACTTTGATCTTGTTCATGGCTTGCGGTAAATCGAAGGGGAAATGACATCTAGGCTCTCGCACACGCCGTTGAGGCTCTCCGAGTGACTGACCAGAAAGTAGCCGCCACGCCGCAGATGGGGCAGTAAACGCTGCACGACCTTGCGCTTGGTGGGCATGTCGAAATAGATCATTACGTTGCGCAGCAGGATCAGGTCGAACTCGCCCAGATGAGGCAAAGGCTCGTTGAGGTTGATACGACTGAACTGCACCCGCTCGCGCAAGCGCCGCTCCACCAGCAAGGTGCCGGCTTGCGGGCCTACGCCCTTGAGGCAGTGGCGGCTGAGCAGATCGTGGGACAGATTATGTGCGCGTTCCATCGGGTAGTGCCCTGCGCGAGCCTTGGCCAGCACCTGGGTGCTGATGTCCGAAGCCAGGATCTCCCATGGGCTGGTGCCCAGACTGTCTGCCAGCGTCATGGCCAGGCTGTAAGGCTCTTCGCCACTGGAACAGGCGGCGCTCCACACCCGAAACGGTCGGGTGCTGGAGGCGTGGGGCAGGATCTGTTCGCGCAAAAACTGGAAATGCTTGGGCTCGCGGAAGAAGTAGGTTTCGTTGGTCGTCAGCATGTCCAGCGCCACCACGGATTCGGCGGCGCCTTCATGGCTGCTGATCAGGCGAAAGTAATCACCGTAGCTGGTCATGTCGTGGTGACGCAGGCGCTTGGACAGACGACCTGCGACCAAAGCCTTTTTTCCCTCGGCCATGTGGATACCGGCAACGCCGTGCAACCACGCCTGAAACTGCTGGAACTCCTTGTCCTTCAGGGCTATGCCATTCATGCGGCATGTTCCGAACTGACGCTGGCCAGGGCAACCATGTCTTCGACGCTGAGTACATGATCGACATCCAGAGCGATCACGAATCGCCCGTCGATGCGGGCCATCCCGCTGATGAACTCGGTGCGGATGCGTGAGCCGAAGCTCGGTGGCGGCTCGATCGCTTCAGGAGGAATGTCCAGCACCGCTGACACTGCATCCACCAAAAGCCCGAACACCTGGCGCTCACCGTCATCGTTATGAACTTCGATGATCACTGTGCAGCTGCGTCGACTGATCTTCGAGCGCGGTTGGCCGAAACGCGCGGCCAGATCGACAACCGGAACCACGGCGCCGCGCAGATTGATCACGCCGCGCACGTAGTCAGGCATCAGCGGCACCACGGTGAACTGGCCGAACTCGATGATTTCCTTGATGCCCGGGATCGCCAGGGCATACAGCTCCTCGCCCAGGGTAAAGGTGAGGTACTGATTGTCCTGGCCGTCGCTGGAGGCTGTTTTCTCTACAGTGGACATGATTGCGTCCTTAAAAGTGAGTGAATTCGGCTTCGTTGATTTCCAGCGCTGGCTGTGCACGACGCTGTTGGGCGCGAGCGGGTGCAGACCGTTGGCTCCTGGTCTGGCTACGAGCAAGCATGGCGACGGCCGTTTCCTCCTGGCTGGCTTCCAGCGTGAAGAAGCTCATGGCGCTTTGCAGTTGCTCGGCCTGACTGCTCATTTCCTCGGCGGTGGCGGCCAGCTCTTCGCTGCTCGACGCGTTCTGCTGAGTAACCTGGCTGAGTTGAACCATGGCGATATTGATCTGCGAGACGCCTGCGGCCTGTTCTTCGGAAGCGGCGCTGATTTCCTGAACCAGGTCGGAAGTCTTGGTGATCGAGGGGACCATTTCACCGAGCAGGGAGCCGGCGTGTTCAGCCAGTTCGACGCTGCTGGTAGACAGCTCACCGATTTCCTGGGCAGCGACCTGGCTGCGTTCAGCCAGTTTGCGCACCTCGGCGGCCACTACGGCAAAGCCCTTGCCATGTTCCCCGGCGCGCGCAGCTTCAATCGCGGCGTTGAGCGCCAACAGGTTGGTCTGGTAAGCGATGTCGTCGATGATGCCAATGCGTTGGGCAATTTTCTTCATGGCAGCAACGGTCTGGTCCACCGATTCACCGCCTTCTCTGGCCTCGCGCGCAGCTTTGCTGGCCATGCCATCGGTGACTTTGGCGTTGTCGGTGTTCTGGTTGATGCTGGCGCTGATCTGCTCCACCGAAGCGCTGGTCTGTTCGACACTGGCCGCTTGCTCACTGGTGGCCTGGCTCATCGACTGGGCGGTGGCGCTGACCTCTTCGGAGGCGCTGGCCAGGCCATCGGCAGCATGCCGGACTTCACCGATGATGCGTGCCAGTTTACCGATCATGTTCTGCATCGAGCCCATCAACTGGCCCGTTTCGTCACGGCTGGTTACCGTGGTGTGTACGGTGAGGTCGCCTTCGGCCAAGCGTTGGGCCAGTTCGGCAGCCTGTTTCAACGGACGGGAAATGGTGCGCGACACGAACCAGGCCAGAAACAGACCGAGGAACAGGGCACCGCTCAGCACTGCAATGATGGCGATGCGGGCGCTGGCATAGACCCTGTCACCCTCAGCGCTGGAGGCCGCAGCACCATCGTTGTTGACCTGTACCAGACGCGCCAGATTGGCGGAGATCCGATCAAACACCACCTTTGAGCTGCCGTTGAGCAGGATACGCGACTGATCCATCTGGTTTTGCCGCGAGAAGTCGAGCAGGGTCTTGCTGGCGTTGAAGTAACCGGTCATGTCGGCGCTGACGATGTCGAACAGCTGTTGTTCTTCCGGGCTGCTGATCAAGGGGCTGTAGTCGGCCAGACGCTTCTCGGCGTCGCTGCGCGACTGCGCGAGTTGACCTTCGATGCTGGCCTTTTCCTGCTCGTCGGACAGTACATGGCGCGCTTCACGGGTGCGGTATTCGGCCATGTAGAAACGCATGCCGGAGGCCGCGCGCATCGACGGAATCCAGTTCTCTTTCATCTGGGTGGATGTATCGTTGACCTTGGCCAGTTCAATGATGGCAAACGCGCCCATGACGACGCTGAGCGACAGCACTGCAATGAACGAGGTCAGCAGCTTGGTGGATATTTTCAGGTTGTAGAACCATTGCATGGTGACTTCCTTGGGGCAGGCCCGGCCTAGATGGCGTTACGAGTGATCGATGAATGTCCGGTCGAACCCAGCCGACGCTGGTTATCCTGTTCGATCAGGGTCTTGAGTAATGCGGGAATATCCAGAATCAGCGCCACACTGCCGTTGCCCAGGATGCTCGATCCGCTGATGCCGCGCAGGCTGCCGAACAGCGGCCCCAGCGGCTTGATGACGGTTTGGTGTTCGCCCATCAGGTGATCGACCACCAGCCCCGCCGTCTGGCCTTGAGCCTTGACCACCACCACGTTTTCCCTACGCGCAACGCTGCCTTCCAGCGCCAGTTGCTCGCGCAGGAACACCAGTGGCAAGACTTCGCCGCGCAGGTCGATATGGCCACGCTGGTGCAGGATGTCGCGCTGCCCCGGCGGCAGTTCGATGCATTCATGCACCACGTCCAGGGGAACGACGAAGCCGCCTCCGGCCACTTCCACCAGCAAGCCATTGATCATCGCCAGGGTCAGCGGCAGGCGTATGCGCACTGTGGTGCCCTGGCCGGGCTCGCTGTACAGGTCGATGGTGCCGCGCAGGCTGGTGATATTACGCTTCACCACGTCCATGCCGACGCCACGTCCCGACAGATTGGTGACCGCTTCGGCGGTCGAAAATCCGGGTTCGAAAATCAGGTTGAGCAGGTCACGGTCGCTGGGGTCGGTAGCGCCCACCAAGCCTCGTTCGCGCGCTTTGGCGAGAATGCGCTCGCGGTTCAGACCGGCACCGTCGTCAAGCAATTCGAGGACGATGCTGCCTGAGTCGTGAAAAGCATTCAGGCGCAAGGTGCCACGGGCTGGCTTGCCTGCAGCCAACCGCACATCCGGGGATTCGATGCCATGGTCCATCGCGTTGCGCAGAAGGTGCATCAGCGGGTCGCCGATACGCTCCACCAGCGCTTTATCCAGTTCCGTGTCGGCGCCGCTGATCAGCAGCTCGATGTCCTTGCCCAGTTCCCCGCTGACGTCGCGCACGACCCGCTGGAAACGATTGAACGTATCGCCGATGGGGACCATGCGCATTGCCAGGGCGCCGTCGAGCAATTGCTCAACCAGTCCGGCAACCACCGAGGTCGCTTCCATCAGATTCTCGTCAGCGCGTTGCCGGGCCATCAACTGCGCGCCGGCACTGGCGGTGATCAATTCGCCCGCCAGATCGATCAAGGTTTCCAGCTGGTCGGCGCGCACCCGGATGAAGCGCTGACTCTTGTTCTCCACGACCACTTTGTCGGCTGCGGGTGCTGCTGTGGCGGCGACAACAGAGACAGCGTCCGCCGGCTCCAGCAGGTCTTCGGCGGTAACGCTGCCGCAGTGAACGAGGGCGTCGGCGAGCCCCGCGGCTTCCGCGCCCATCTCCTGCAACCATTGGCGGTATTGTTGCGCGGGAGTGTCGGGGGCAAAGATGAACAACCGGCAGTCGTCCCGTACGAACTCGAATGCTTCTGCGATGCTTGCTTCGTCTTTTTCGGACAACAGCCTGATCTCGAAACCCAGATAGCAGCTTTCGGCGTCCATTTGCGCAGCCGCTGGCAGGTTTTCGTAGCAGGTCACGACGCCTAGCAATTCGCCAAGGGTCGCCAGATAACGCAGGAACGACAACGGGTCCATGCCGTTGCGCAGCATGTCAGTGCCAAAGCGCACCGAGATGTGCCAGGTCGCGTGGGCTGACGCGGCCTCTGGCACAAGCGGCACCGATGCCTGTGTCTGGCGATAGCTGTCCAGGCGTTGGCGTAGCTGAGCCTGGTGATCGAGCGCTTGTGCAGCCAGTGTCGAACGCTGGACTGCCACCACTTCTATCAACTCCACCAGGTGGTCGTTGCACTCCAGCATCAGTGCAATCAGATTCCGGTCGGCAAGTACCTGACCGTCGCGCAGGCGGTCCAGCACATCCTCGACCACGTGCGCAAAGCTGACGATCGGATCAAGCCCGAACAGGCCGGCCGAGCCTTTGATGGTATGCGCCGCTCTGAAGATGCTGGCCAGTTGGTCCGCGTCTTTGGGGGCGTGCTCAAGCTGCAACAGGGACTGCTCCATATCCTGCAGCAGCTCACGCGCTTCAGCGATGAAGGTTTGCAAGGCCTGGTCGAGGTTGATATTCAAGGCGACTGTCCTCTGTCAAAGAGCCGTGGACCCTTTGGTGTCCTTAGTGTCGGGAGCTGAACTGCTCGCTGAGTTGGCACAGTTGCAGCACCTGCTCCACGGCCGGACTCTGTGCCGTCAGTTGCAGCGTTGCGCCGGCGGCGCCGAGTTCTCGTCGGGCCAGCAACAGGAGTTGCAAACCCGCACCGTCGATCTCTGCTACTTCGCTCAGGTCCAGTTGCCAGTTTTGCGCCTCGGTGAGCCAGGGCATCCACAGCGCCGCAAGCTCGGCGGCGCTGTAGATGGTCATCTCCCCGTGCACTGTCATGTGGGTGATGCCCTCCCGGCTGTCGACGGTGATCACGGCAGAATCAGCTTGGCCACCGCGGCCATCATTTGGGCTGGCTGGAAGGGCTTGACGACCCACGCTCTTGCGCCGGCCGCCTGTCCTTCCTGCTTGCGGCTTTCCTGGGATTCGGTGGTGAGCATGATGATCGGCGTGAATTTGTAGGCCGGCAGTTTCTTCACCTCCTTGACGAAGGTGATGCCGTCCATGTTCGGCATGTTTACATCGCTGATGATCAGGTGCACTTTCTGCCCGGTGAGCTTGCTCAGTGCATCCTTGCCGTCGCTGCCCTCGATCACGTCATAACCGGCACCCTTGAGGGTGATCCCCACGACCTGGCGAATACTTGCCGAGTCGTCGACCACTAATATGGTCTTGGCCATTGTTTTCTCCTTAGAAAAAAGTGATTGCGTTGTCGTCGGCGGCTTTTACAACCTTGCCGTGGTGGTTCTGGCGCTGTTCGCGCATGGCGTATCCGCGCTCCATGTCGGCCATCCACGCTTTGACGTCCAGCATCAGCGGTTGTCCACTGTGCTCGGCCTGCTGCAATTCGCTGTGCAGGGCGCTCATGCGTTCGCGCACCTGACCGAGCATCTGGCTGACCCGGTCCTGGAATTGCAGCGCCACCAGCACCTGATTGATTTCCTGACTGATGCCTGCGCTTTCGTTGAGCAGGCCGTCGGCCGACTCGCGCAGTTGCCCCGTGATCGTGCTGAAACGTCCCAGGACGCTTTCAATCGTGCTCTGCGAGGCACTGACCTGGCCCTGACTGCGTTCGCTGCTTTCGCCTGCCACTTCCACAAGGCGATTCACGGCGGCGTTGATGATGTCCACCTTGGCCGACATTTTCTGGCCGGTCTCGCTGGATTGGCTCGACAGCGTCCGCACAGCATCGGCGACCACCGCAAAGCCACGTCCCGCTTCACCCGCACGGGCTGCCTCGATGGCGGCGTTGAGGGCCAGAAGGTTGGTCTGTGCAGCAATGGCGGCGACATCGGCGGCCATGGAGCGTAGTTCACCGGTGTAGGCTGTCAGCGCGCCGACTTCCTTGACCATCTCGTCACGGCTCTGCTGAGCGACGTGCAGCGATTCTACGACCTGGTACAGCTCGCTTTCGCTCGTGCTGAGTCCTCCGGCGCCCTCGGTGCCATTGCCTGCCGCAGCCTGCGACGCCTGGACGGTGTGGTCCAGGCGATGTGAGATATCGACGAAGCGCGCCGTCAGGTCGGTGATTGCCTGTTCAGTCTGCGACCCGGCGGTCTCCAGTTGGCGAACCCAGACGGGCAGAGTGTGCTGGAACAAGTCTTCTGCCACCGGTCGCGAGACTTCGTGATTCAACCGGGCCTGGGCCTGTTCCAGATCTTTGGCCATCAGGTACGCCTGAGACTCAATCTTTCTTATCCGCCCCGCCGCATACAGAGTAGAGATTAATACAGGAACCAGAATGCCCAACAGTAGTGAAGGCCAGGAAACAGTCGTAACAACTTGCAGGGAGAGAACTGCGAATGAAGCTAAGCCAAAGATCATGCCAAGGCCGACAATACCCACAGCAGTTGTTTTTCCGTGAAAGTTCATAGGCGATCCATCAAATAGAGCGATTTGCTGTATGAGTTTGCGTGTAACTCTGTATCTGAACCCGCCCTGAAAACTTGACGTCAGATAGTTACCGGCTGTCGGGAAGGCTTCACGGTAAGCGATTGAAAGGGGGCTGCAGCAGACGATGTAGAGCCATTCAGCGCATCCCCTTTCCCTTCAATCGGAGTGAGGTTCGCGAACTTTTATTGAACAGCGTTCAAGGCGTTGTATAAGTTTTTACAACTGATCAGATGAATTGAATTTGACCCTTCAATAGGTTTGGTGGATTGAGATTAGGATATGCCCTTTAATCCATCCATTCGTGCCGTTTGGCGATATTCAGTCGGGTGGGTTTTTGCTCTAACTAATTGTCGCTCTATGGCTTCTATCACTGGCTCTTGATTGTTGTACAACAAAAGCTCTTACATGAAATATCCGTACGAGTGCTGCGTCAGCGCTGATCGGCCATGGCCCAGGCGATGACCGAATCAGCGCTGAGCGAATAGGGTGAGTCAGGCGCTTTGGGGTAGCCACCGTGGACTCCTTTCGTGAGATGGCCGGGTCTGCGATTCAGACCCGTCTTGAACACTCACGAAGGATATGCAGCTTGAGCGTCAGGAACGCATTACGGGGTCATGCCAGCGTGATGCTGACCCTGTCACCAGGTGCCTTCAACGTTTGCTGACGAAGTCACGAATTCGTTCTGCGGCTTCGACACACTCCGCTAGTGGGGCGACCAGTGCCATGCGTACACGCCCGGCGCCCGGATTGAAACCATCGACGTCTCGTGACAGATACGAACCCGGCACTACGGTCACGTGTTCGGCCTCGAACAGGTCACGACAGAACCGCGTATCGTCGCCCCCGACGTTCGGCCACAGGTAAAAGCTGCCGTCCGGGCGCTGCACGTCCAGCACAGGGGAGAGGATGCTCAACACGGCGTCGTACTTCTCGCGGTACAGGTCACGGTTGGCGCGCACATGTTCTTCGTCGCCCCAGGCCGCGATGCTTGCCAGTTGAGTCTGAACGGGCATGGCGCAGCCGTGGTAGGTGCGATACAGCAGGAAATTCCTGAGGATATCGGCGTCACCGGCGACGAAGCCCGAGCGCAGGCCTGGCAGGTTGGAGCGCTTGGACAGGCTGTGGAAAACCACGCAGCGCTTGAAGTCTCTACGGCCCAGTTCAGCGCACGCGGTCAGCAGGCCCGGCGGTGGCGTGTGTTCGTCGAAATACAGCTCGCTGTAGCATTCATCCGCAGCGATCACGAAATCGTATTCGTCAGCCAGGGCGATGAGCTTTTTCAAGGTTTCCAGTGGGATCAGCGCACCAGTCGGGTTGCCTGGCGAGCAGAGGAACAGAATCTGGCAGCGTTTCCAGATATCGGCAGGCACGGCATCGAAATCCGGATTGAAGCCGTGTTCCGCCTGGCAAGGCAGATAATGCGGTTTGGCGCCAGCCAGAAACGCTGCGCCTTCGTAGATTTGATAAAAAGGGTTCGGACTGACTACCAGCGCGTCATCGCTACGATTGACCACTGTCTGAGTGAAGGCGAAGAGCGCTTCGCGGGTGCCGTTCACGGGCAGTACATGTTTGCCCGCATCCAGCCAGCCTTGCGGGATGCTGAAACGACGCTCGCACCATTTGACGATGCCTTCACGCAGGGCGGGTATGCCTGCGGTCGTTGGGTAGACAGCCATCTTGTCCAGATTGTCGGCCAGTGCCTTGGCGACGAACGCCGGCGACGTGTGCTTGGGTTCTCCGATCGACAGAGCGATAGGACGTTTGTCCGGGTTTGGCGTGACGTCCCCGAGTAAGGCGCGAAGTTTTTCGAACGGGTAGGGCTGAAGCTGTTGCAGAGCGTTATTCATGAGCAATGGGTCTCAAGGAGCGGGGCGCCTGTTCCTGCACAGGCAGCAGGCGCCGTTGAATATCTTGCAGAGTGTCTTTTCAGATGCTGATGCGCAGTTCGCTGGCGGGCTCCGCATTCACGCTGAGCTGCTGCACGATTGCATCCTGCAAGCGGCTGCACAGCTGCGGATCGGACAGCGGCTGATTGTTCTCGTCGGTGAGAAAGAACACGTCCTCAACGCGCTCGCCAAGGGTGGCGATCTTGGCGTTCTGCAGCGAAACGTCAAACTCCAGAAAAATCTTGCCAATGCGCGCCAGCAACCCCGGGCGATCCGGCGCGCTGAGTTCGAGCACGGTCACCGGGCGTTGGGCATCATTGGAAATCGTCACCACGGGCGCGAACGCGAAGTGCTTGAGCTGGCGCGGCACGCGACGTTTGATGATGGTCGGGTATTCGTCCGGATTGCGCAGGGCTTCGGTCAGGCCTTCACGGATGGCCTTGATGCGCTCCGGGTTTTCGCCAATCGAGCCGCCGTCGCTGTCGAGCACGATATAGGTGTCGAGGGTGAACTGACTGGTCGAGGTAATGACCCGCGCGTCATGAATGTTCAGGTTCAGCTGATCCATCGCCGCCACGGTCACGGCAAAGAAATCATGCTGGTCCGGCGCATAGATGAAAATCTGCGTGCCGCCTTCGAATTCCCGCTGCGTGGTTTCCTTGATCAGCACCAAAGGCCCGCCATCGGCTGGCTGCTGCAAAATGGCATCGCTGTGCCAGGCCACGTCGCCAGCGGTGTGACGCAGGAAATAGTCATCGCCCAGTTGCGACCAGAGCTGTTCGACATCATCCGGGTCGGTGCCGCTGCGCACCAGAATATCCAGCGCTGCGCTCTGTGTGCGGCGGATCTGTTCTTCACGGTCGACGGGATTCTCCAGACCGCGTTTGAGTGCGCGCTTGGTTTCTGTGTAGAGCTGACGCAGGAGGCTGGCGCGCCAGGAATTCCACAGGGTCGGATTGGTCGCATTGATGTCTGCGATGGTCAGCACATAGAGGTAATCCAGGTGCACTTCATCGCCGACGAACTGGGCGAAATCGTGAATCACCTGTGGGTCGGACAGGTCCTTGCGCTGGGCCGTGGTGGACATCACCAGGTGGTTCAGCACCAGCCAGACGATCAACCGGGTGTCCCAATCGGGCAGGTGATGACGCACGCCGAATGCCTCGGCGTCGATCGCGCCCAGCTCGGAGTGATCGCCCCCGCGTCCTTTACCGATGTCGTGGTACAGACCAGCCAGATAGATCAACTCGGGCTTGGGCAGTTTGCCCATGAGCTTGCTGGCCAGCGGAAATTTCTCGGATACCTGCGTGTACTGAAGCTTACGCAGGTGCTTGATCAGGTTCAGGGTGTGAGCATCAACCGTATAAATGTGGAACAGGTCATGTTGCATTTGCCCGACGATGTGCCCGAACTCGGGCAGATAAAGGCCGAGAATGCCGTAGCGGTTCATTCGACGCAGGTTGCGATGAATACCGATCTTGCATTTGAACAGCTCGATAAACAGGCTGGTGTTGCGAATGTCGTGGCGGAAATCGTCGTTGATCAGGTGCCGATGCTCGCGCAGCAGACGTATGGTGTCGGCACGCACACCTTTGATTTCAGGGTGTTGCGCCATCAGCACGAAAATCTCGAGCATGGCGAATGGCGTGCGCTTGAATACGTTCGGGTTGGTTGCCTCGATGTAGCCGTCATGCAACTGGAAGCGGGAGTTGATCGATTCGGTGACGGTGTTTTCGTCGTCCGAAAGAATCACTTCCTCGAAGTGCTGGATGATCAGGTCGCTTAACTGGGCGATGCTCATCACCACGCGGTAATACTTCTGCATGAAGCGTTCGATGGCCAGTTTCGCGTCGTTGTCCTGGTAACCCAGCAGGCGTGCGATGCTGGTCTGATAGTCGAACAGCAGACGGTCTTCGGAGCGGCCGGCCAGCATGTGCAAGGCGTAGCGCACCTTCCACAGAAACTCTTGGGAGGAGGCGAGCAGATCGTTTTCACTTTCCAGCAGAAACCCCTGATCGGCCAGCGCGTGCAGGTTCAGCGTGCCGTATTGTCGACGAGCGACCCAGAGAATGGTCTGAATGTCGCGCAAGCCGCCAGGCGAGCCTTTGACGTTGGGCTCAAGGTTGTATTCGGTGTCGAAATACTTGTGATGCCGGGTCTTCTGCTCGGCGCGCTTGGCCAGGAAGAACTCCTTGCTCGGCCACATCTCCCGTGGGCTTGTGACTTGCAGCATGCGTTGACGCAGAGGCTCCGGGCCGGCGATGGTGCGGCTTTCCATCAGGTTGGTGATCACTGTCAGGTCGGCGCGGGCTTCGGTTACGCACTCGTCGATGGAACGCACGCTCTGACCGACTTCAAGACCGATATCCCACAGAAGGGTCAGAAAGCGCTCGATGGAGTCGCGGAAAACTTCGTGGTCGGCGCTGTCCAGGAGAATCAGCAGGTCGATGTCCGAGTAGGGGTGCAGTTCGCCCCGGCCGTAGCCACCGACGGCGAGCAGCGCGATATCGGCGTCCTCGCTCCAGTCGAACTGCTCCCAGGCTTGCTGCAGGATATTGTCGACGAACCAGGCGCGATCTTCGATCAGCCGACGAATCTCCCGGCCCGATTTGAAGCGTTCATCCAGCACCTCGCGCGCCTGACGAATGGCTTTCTTGAAGGCGGCTATAGGGCTTGCCTTCAATGCCAGTTCGGCCTGGAACTGGCCGCGATCGAACAAATCTGGGTCCACCTGCGGCATGGGGCTGCTTTCCTTCTATCTATATCGACCAGGTTGCGGCGGGGGCTTCTTCAGGCCGACGTGCGAGCGATGGTGTCATCGCTGCGCAGGGTGAAGATCTCGTAGCCGGTGGCGGTGACCAGGATGGTGTGCTCCCACTGTGCCGAGAGCTTGCGGTCCTTGGTGATGGCCGTCCAGCCGTCGCCCAAGAGCTTGGTGTCGGCTTTGCCCTGATTGATCATTGGTTCTATGGTGAAGGTCATGCCTTCCTTGAGTTCCAGGCCATCGCCTGCCTTGCCGTAGTGCAGCACCTGCGGCTCTTCGTGGAACACTTTGCCAATACCGTGACCACAGTATTCCCGAACGACCGAGAAGCCGCTTTTCTCGGCGTGCTTCTGGATAACCTCGCCGATATCGCCCAGGTGTGCACCCGGCTTGACCAACTCGATGCCTTTATACAAGCACTCCTGGGTAATGCGCGACAGACGTTCGGCCCACTCCGGTACCTTGCCCACATGGAACATCTTGCTGGTATCGCCGTGGTAACCGTCTTTGATGACGGTCACGTCAATGTTCAGCACATCGCCTGCCTTGAGTGGCTTGTCGCTCGGGATGCCGTGGCAGACGACGTGATTGATGGAGGTGCAGATGGATTTGGGGAAGCCCTTGTAGTTAAGCGGGGCAGGGATCGCCTTCTGTTCGTTAACGATATAGTCATGGCACAGGCGGTCCAGCTCTTCGGTGGTGACGCCCGGTTTGACGTACGGCCCGATCATTTCCAGGACCTCTGCGGCCAGACGACCGGCGATGCGCATCTTTTCGATGTCTTCAGGGGTTTTGATGCTAACAGTCATACAAGGCTCTCTCGGCGCGGCCGGGCCGCAGCTAAAACACGGAAAAAAGCGATTCTACCAGACCACTGCGAGGCGGGTTATCATCGCATCCTTATATAGAGGCCCGCTGGGCGTGCAACAAGGCGTCCAGGGCGGGCAAAAGCGTCCGCAAAACAGCGTCTTATTTCCAGTTCCGTTATCCAGACTTTTGTGATATAAAATGCGCCGCTTTCCAGGGTATGCCCTGAAAGCTCAAACCCACACACGTGTCGACACGATGACCTGGGTGCCCTCGGCTCACGCCGCTGGTTGGTCATTGGGATACGTGGAGGCTTAACCCGACTTATCAAGGAACTATCATGTCCCAAGTCAATATGCGCGATATGCTGAAGGCCGGTGTGCACTTCGGTCACCAGACCCGTTACTGGAACCCGAAAATGGGCAAGTACATTTTCGGCGCGCGTAACAAGATCCACATCATCAACCTTGAAAAAACCCTGCCTATGTTCAACGAAGCGCTGACTTTCGTTGAGCGCCTGGCTCAGGGCAAAAACAAGATTCTGTTCGTCGGCACCAAGCGTTCCGCTGGCAAGATCGTTGCTGAAGAAGCAGCGCGTTGCGGTTCGCCGTACGTCGATCACCGCTGGTTGGGCGGTATGCTTACCAACTTCAAAACCATCCGTGCTTCCATCAAGCGTCTGCGCGAGCTGGAAATTCAGGCAGAAGACGGTACTTTCGCCAAGCTGACCAAGAAAGAGGCGCTGATGCGTACTCGCGACCTGGAAAAGCTGGATCGTAGCCTGGGTGGTATCAAGGACATGGGCGGTCTGCCAGACGCCCTGTTCGTTATCGACGTTGACCACGAGCGCATCGCGATCACCGAAGCCAACAAGCTGGGTATCCCGGTCATCGGCGTAGTCGACACCAACAGCAGCCCGGAAGGCGTTGACTACATCATCCCAGGTAACGATGATGCCATCCGCGCCATCCAGCTGTACATGGGTTCGATGGCTGACGCCGTTATCCGTGGTCGCAACAATCTTGCTGGCGGCACCGACGTTTACGTTGAAGAAGCTCCAGCAGCAGCTGTTGAAGGCTGAGTAGCAAACGCCTAGCGTTTACTCAGTTCGCAAAAAAGGGGGCTCTGCCCCCTTTTTGCCACCTCGAAAACCATCTGGCATTGCCATGGGCCTTGATTGTCATGCGCAGCTGTCATCATGGATTTCCAAGAATTTGCACGCCCGCCCGGCGGGTGGAATGGTTGAAGACCTATCCAAGAGGATTTTGAAATGGCAGAGATTACTGCAGCGTTGGTCAAAGAACTGCGCGAGCGTACAGGCGAAGGCATGATGGACTGCAAAAAGGCCTTGGCCAAGGCTGACGGCGACATCGAAAAAGCTATCGACGACATGCGTGCTTCGGGCGCAATCAAGGCCGCCAAGAAAGCAGGCAACGTTGCTGCTGAAGGCGCTATCGCAATCAAGGATGACGGTAAAGCCGCTGTCCTGATCGAAATCAACTCGCAGACCGACTTCCTGGCCCTGCAGAGCGACTTCAAGAACTTCGTCGCCAATAGCGTTGAAAAAGCTTTCGCGGACAAAATGACTGATGTAGCGCCGTTGATCGATGCTCAGGAAACCGAGCGCACCGCTTTGATTGCCAAAGTAGGCGAGAACGTCAACATTCGTCGTCTTGTTCGCGTTGAGGGCGACGTGCTCGGCTCTTACCTGCACGGCAACAAGATCGGCGTCGTTGTTGTTCTGAAAGGCGGCGATGCTGAACTGGCCAAGAACATTGCGATGCACGTTGCAGCGCTCAACCCTGAGTTCCTGCTGACTTCGGATGTTTCTCCTGAAGCGATCGAGCGTGAGAAGAATGTCTTCATGCAACTGAACGAAGACAAGCTCAAGGACAAGCCTGCCGAGATCGCCGAGAAAATGGTTCAGGGCCGCATCAACAAGTTCCTGGCTGAAGCCAGCCTGGTTGAGCAGGCGTTCGTCAAGAACCCTGAAATCAAGGTCGGTGAACTGGCCAGGAAAGCTGGTGCTGAAATTGTTTCTTTCACTTACTTCAAAGTAGGTGAAGGCATTGAAAAGCCAGTCGACAACTTCGCTGAAGAAGTCGCTGCTCAAGTGGCTGCCAGCAAGCAATAAGACGGTTCTCCAACTGCCGACCAAAGAGGCTGCCCGCTCACGCGCGCAGCCTCTTTGTCAAAGCGGCAGACGGAATTTATTTTCAGGGGTGCGCAGCTCATGAGGCTGCGGATTGCCGATGAAGTAACCTAGAGTTAACGCAGGCTGAAAATGGCCGCAGATTTTTTTTAAACGCCGCAGGAGAGATTCGCAATGGCTCAGCAGGGCAGTGGTTATCAAGCTCGCTATAAACGCATTCTACTCAAGCTTAGCGGCGAGGCCCTGATGGGGGCCGAAGAGTTCGGTATCGACCCGAAAGTGCTGGATCGCATGGCGCTTGAAGTCGGTCAGCTGGTGGGCATCGGTGTTCAGGTCGGCCTGGTCATTGGTGGCGGCAACCTGTTCCGCGGCGCAGCACTCAGTGCGGCCGGTATGGATCGGGTTACGGGTGATCACATGGGCATGCTGGCGACTGTGATGAATGCCCTGGCCATGCGCGATGCGCTGGAGCGGGCCAATATTTCCGCCATCGTGATGTCAGCCATTTCGATGGTCGGTGTGACCGATCACTATGATCGTCGCAAGGCCATGCGACACTTGAATGCCAAGGAAGTGGTGATTTTCGCGGCAGGCACCGGCAACCCGTTCTTCACCACCGATTCTGCCGCCTGCCTGCGTGCAATCGAAATCGATGCTGATGTCGTGTTGAAAGCAACCAAGGTCGATGGTGTGTACACTGCCGATCCATTCAAAGACCCGCATGCCGAGAAGTTCGATCATCTGACCTACGATGAAGTGCTGGATCGCAAGCTGGGCGTAATGGATCTGACGGCCATCTGCCTGTGCCGTGACCACAAGATGCCGCTGCGTGTCTTTAATATGAATAAACCCGGTGCCCTGCTCAACATCGTGCATGGTGGCGCGGAAGGAACCTTGATCGAGGAAGGCGAACAATGATCAACGAAATCAAGAAAGACGCTCAAGAGCGTATGCAGAAATCCCTCGAATCCTTGAGCCATGCGTTTGGCCAGATTCGTACCGGCAAGGCCCACCCGAGCATCCTGGGCAGCGTGATGGTGCCTTACTACGGCGCTGATACGCCTTTGAGCGGTGTCGCAAACGTTACCGTGAAAGATTCGCGGACCCTGCAGGTGGTTGCCTTTGAGCGTAACATGCTCGCAGCTGTCGACAAGGCGATTCAAAGCGCCGGGTTGAACCTCAATCCGACCAACCTTGGCGAATTGCTGTTGATCTCCATGCCTGCCTTGACTGAAGAGACCCGCAAAGGCTTCACCAAGCAAGCCCGCAGTGCAGCCGAAGATGCACGTGTTGCCGTACGCAACATTCGCCGCGATGCATTGGGTGACCTGAAGAAACTGGTCAAGGACAAGGAAATCAGCGAAGACGAAGATCGTCGTGGTACTGCTGAGATCGACAAATTGACCAAAGACTTCGAGGCTCAGATCACCAAGGCCACCGAAGAGAAAGAAAAAGACCTGATGGCTGTATAAGGGTCAGGAAGCTTTCATGGACAAGACAAAGCTGGGAGTGCCGTCCTCGGTACCGCGTCACATCGCGATCATCATGGACGGGAACAATCGCTGGGCTAAAAAGCGTCTGTTGCCAGGCGTGGCGGGCCACAAGGCTGGCGTGGATGCCGTCCGGGCAGTTATCGAGGTGTGTGCCGAGGCCAAGGTCGAGGTGCTGACGCTGTTCGCCTTCTCCAGCGAGAACTGGCAGCGTCCGGCTGAAGAGGTCGGGGCGCTGATGGAGCTGTTCTTCACCGCCCTGCGACGCGAGACCAGGCGCCTGAACGAAAACGGCATCAGCCTGCGTATCATTGGCGATCGCTCGCGTTTCCATCCCGAGCTTCAGACTGCCATTCGTGAGGCTGAGGCACGGACTGCCGGTAACGCCCGTTTTGTGCTGCAGATCGCCGCCAACTATGGCGGTCAGTGGGATATTGCTCAGGCGGCGCAGCGTCTTGCGCGTGAGGTACAGGCTGGCCATCTGCGCCCGGACGACATCACTCCCGAGCTTTTGCAGGCCTGTCTGGCAACGGGTGATTTGCCGTTGCCGGACCTGTGCATACGCACAGGGGGTGAACACCGCATCAGTAATTTTCTGCTTTGGCAGCTGGCTTACGCCGAGCTGTACTTCTCCGACCTGTTCTGGCCGGACTTCAAACACGACGCCATGCGCCATGCGCTGGCCGATTTCGCTTCTCGCCAACGCCGCTTCGGGAAAACCAGCGAGCAGGTAGAAGCTGGAGCCCGTGCTTAATGCTCAAACAACGAATCATTACAGCGCTGATCCTTGCGCCGCTGGCCCTATGCGGCTTCTTCCTGCTCGAAGGGGGCAGTTTTGCACTGTTCATCGGCGCAGTGGTTGCTTTGGGTGCCTGGGAATGGGCGCGTCTGGCCGGCTTTGAACGTCAGCCGATTCGCGTGGCGTATGCGGTGGTGGTTGCGGCACTGCTGTTCATGCTTTACCTGCTGCCGGGTCTTGCGCCGTGGATTCTCGTCGCGGCTTTGATCTGGTGGCTGGTAGCAACCTGGCTGGTGCTGACCTATCCCGAGTCAAGCGGGCACTGGTCCAGCGTCCTCTGCAAGCTGGTCATTGGCCTGTTGATTTTGCTGCCTGCCTGGCAGGGTCTGGTTCTCATCAAGCTTGCACCGATGGGCAACTGGCTGATTCTCTCGGTCATGGTGTTGGTCTGGGGCGCGGATATCGGTGCCTACTTTTCCGGCAAGGCATTCGGCAAGCGCAAACTGGCGCCCAAAGTCAGTCCGGGGAAAAGCTGGGAAGGCCTGTACGGCGGCCTGGTTGCGTGTCTGCTGATCACCCTGGCGGTCGGGATCAATCGTGGCTGGGCAGTTTCTGAGATCCTCTTCGCATTGGTGGGCGCAGCGATCGTGGTGCTGATTTCCGTCGTGGGCGATCTTACCGAGAGCATGTTCAAGCGCAAATCCGGCGTGAAGGACAGCAGCAATCTGCTACCCGGGCATGGCGGCGTTCTCGACCGGATCGACAGCCTGACGGCGGCGATTCCGGTGTTTGCCTTGCTGCTGTGGACGGCAAAAGACTGGGGCATGCTGTGACTCAGCCTCAACAGATTACCGTGCTGGGTGCGACCGGCTCGGTCGGCCTGAGCACTCTGGACGTCATCGCGCGTCATCCATCGCGTTACAAAGTGTTCGCGCTGACCGGTTTCACGCGGCTGGACGAGTTGCTGGCACTGTGCGTCCGTCATGCGCCGCAATTCGCGGTAGTGCCGACGACCGCCGGCGCTCGCCAATTGCAGGATGACCTGCATGCTGCAGGTCTCGACACCCGGGTATTGGTCGGGGAGGGCGGACTGTGCGAAGTGAGCGCTCACCCTCTGGTCGATACTGTGCTTGCGGCCATTGTCGGAGCGGCGGGATTGCGACCGACGCTGGCCGCTGTAGAGGCTGGCAAGAAGGTTCTGTTGGCCAACAAGGAAGCTCTGGTCATGTCGGGCGCCTTGTTCATGCAAGCGGTTCGGCGCAGCGGCACGGTCCTGTTGCCGCTGGACAGCGAGCACAACGCGATCTTTCAATGTCTGCCCGGCAACTACGCCGATGGCCTTGGTGCGATCGGCGTGCGCCGCATACTGCTGACGGCATCTGGCGGGCCGTTTCGTGAAACGCCTTTGCCACAGCTGGAGCACGTGTCGCCCGAACAGGCGTGCGCGCACCCGAACTGGTCGATGGGGCGCAAGATTTCCGTCGACTCTGCGAGCATGATGAACAAGGGGCTCGAACTGATCGAAGCCTGCTGGTTGTTCGATACCACGCCGGCGCATATAGAAGTAGTGATCCATCCTCAAAGCGTGATCCACTCCATGGTGGATTACCTGGACGGTTCGGTGCTCGCTCAGTTGGGTAATCCGGACATGCGTACGCCGATCGCACATGCGCTGGCATGGCCGGAACGTATTGAATCCGGTGTTGCGCCCCTGGACCTCTTCAGCATTGCGCGACTCGATTTTCAGGCGCCAGACGAATCGCGCTTCCCTTGCCTGCGTCTGGCGCGGCAAGCTGCGCAAGCGGGTGGCAGTGCCCCCGCAGTGTTGAACGCGGTCAACGAGATTGCGGTTACGGCGTTTCTGGATCGGCGCATTCGCTTTCCGGAAATCGCGGGTATGATCGATGAGGTCTTGAACCTTGAGCCTGTTGTCGCGGTAAGCGAGCTGGAGGCGGTGTTTGAAGTCGACGCGAAGGCGCGAGCGTTGGCCAGGCAGTGGTTGAGTCGTAATGCCCGTTAACCCGCGAATGCCAGTTCGCACAATTTCATCGAACTGGGCTAAGCGCCGAAGGGGCTCAGCCAGCAACGGCAAACCGGTATCCGGAGAACAGCGATGAGTGCGCTATATATGATTGTCGGCACCCTGGTTACCTTGGGTGTGCTGGTGACCTTTCACGAGTTCGGCCACTTTTGGGTAGCCCGGCGCTGTGGCGTCAAAGTGCTGCGCTTCTCGGTGGGCTTCGGTATGCCGTTGTTGCGCTGGCATGACCGCAAGGGTACTGAGTACGTCGTAGCTGCCATTCCGTTGGGCGGCTACGTGAAGATGCTCGACGAGCGTGAAGGCGAGGTGCCTGCCGAACTGGCCGATCAGTCCTTCAATCGCAAGACCGTGTACCAACGCATTGCCATCGTCATTGCAGGGCCTGTGGCCAACTTTTTGCTGGCAATTGTATTTTTCTGGTTACTGGCGATGCTGGGCAGCCAGCAGGTGCGACCAGTCATTGGCGGCGTCGAGGAAGGCAGCATTGCGCAAAAGGCCGGGCTCAATTCGGGTCAGGAAATAGTTTCCGTGGATGGCCAGCCAACGACAGGTTGGTCCGCCGTCAATCTGCAGTTGGTACGTCGCCTTGGCGAGACAGGCAGCATCGCACTGAAAGTTCGCGATCAGGGATCGGACGTGGAAATCCCACGCTCGCTGGTCCTGGATAACTGGCTCAAGGGCTCTGCCGAGCCGGATCCGATTCGCTCACTTGGCATCCGTCCATGGCGTCCGGCGCTGCCACCTGTTCTGGCAGAACTGGATTCCGCTGGGCCGGCGCAGGCCGCCGGTCTGAAAACCGGTGACCGCTTGCTTGCGCTGGATGGCCAGCCGCTCCGCGAATGGCAGCAGGTGGTGGACCAGGTCCGTGTCCGTCCTGGTACCAAAGTTTCCCTGAGCGTCGAGCGTGACGGTGTGACAATAGACGTGCCGGTCACGCTGGCCACTCGGGGTGAGGGCGACGCGGCAAGCGGGTACCTGGGGGCCGGAGTCAAAGGTATCGATTGGCCACCAGAAATGCTCCGCGAAGTCAGTTACGGGCCTGTGGCCGCCGTGGCAGAGGGCGCGCGACGTACATGGACCATGAGCGTACTGACGCTCGATTCGCTGAAGAAAATGTTGTTCGGCGAGCTCTCGGTAAAAAACTTGAGCGGACCGATAACCATTGCTAAAGTGGCGGGCGCTTCGGCCCAGTCAGGTATAGGTGACTTCCTGAATTTCCTTGCTTATCTGAGCATAAGCCTTGGAGTTCTCAATTTGCTGCCCATTCCAGTGCTGGACGGGGGGCACTTGCTGTTCTATCTGATTGAGTGGGTGCGTGGTCGTCCGCTGCCGGAGCGGGTACAAGGCTGGGGGGTTCAGATCGGGATAAGTCTGGTGGTCGGAGTCATGTTGCTCGCGCTGGTCAACGATCTGGGACGACTGTAAAGCTACACCGAATTGTGAATCTGCCGCATTTTGCGGCAGTTTGTTTATTGCCAGTTGGAATAAGAAAGGACTTCATGAAACGTCTGCTGCTAACTGCGGTTCTTGCCGTACTGATGATCGCCGAAGTTCACGCCGAGTCCTTCACTATCTCCGATATCCGTGTCAACGGCCTGCAGCGGGTGTCCGCCGGCAGTGTCTTTGGCGCGTTGCCGTTGAACGTGGGTGAACAGGCCGATGACGCGCGTCTTGTCGACGCAACGCGTGCGCTGTTCAAAACCGGATTCTTCCAGGACATCCAGCTGGGCCGCGAAGGCGACGTTCTGGTTATCACCGTGGTCGAGCGACCGTCGGTTTCGAGCATCGAGATCGAAGGCAACAAGGCGATTACCACAGAAGACCTGATGAAGGGCCTGAAACAGTCCGGTCTGGCGGAAGGCGAAATCTTCCAGCGCGCAACGCTGGAAGGTGTTCGTAACGAACTGCAGCGTCAGTACGTAGCTCAAGGCCGCTACTCGGCAGAAGTCGCCACCGAGGTCGTGCCTCAGCCGCGTAATCGTGTGGGCCTGAAGATCAACATCAATGAAGGCGCGGTAGCCGCGATCCAGCACATCAATGTGGTGGGCAATTCGGTCTTCCCCGAGCAGGATCTGGTCGACCTGTTCGAACTGAAAACCACCAACTGGCTTTCCTTCTTCAAGAACGACGACAAGTACGCCCGGGAAAAACTGTCCGGCGACCTGGAACGTCTGCGTTCCTACTACCTCGACCGCGGCTATATCAACATGGATATCGCCTCGACCCAGGTATCCATCACGCCTGACAAGAAGAGCGTGTACATCACCGTCAATATCCATGAAGGCGAGAAGTACAGCGTCAAGTCCGTCAAGTTGAGTGGCGACCTCAAAGTGCCTGAAGATCAGGTCAAGTCGCTGCTGTTGGTCAAGCCGGGGCAGGTATTTTCGCGCAAGGTCATGACCACCACGTCCGAACTGATCACTCGTCGTCTGGGTAACGAGGGTTACACCTTCGCCAACGTCAATGGCATCCCGACGCCGAACGATGAAGACCACACGGTGGACATCACTTTCGCTGTCGACCCTGGCAAGCGTGCTTACGTGAACCGCATCAATTTCCGCGGCAACACCAAGACTGCGGATGAGGTGCTGCGTCGCGAGATGCGTCAGATGGAAGGCGGTTGGGCGTCTACCTACCTGATCGACCAGTCCAAGACACGTCTGGACCGTTTGGGCTTCTTCAAGGAAGTGAACGTTGAAACGCCTGCAGTACCGGGCACCGACGATCAGGTTGACGTCAACTACGCCGTGGAAGAGCAGGCTTCCGGTTCGATCACCGCCAGCGTCGGCTTTGCCCAGAGCGCCGGTCTGATCCTCGGGGGTTCGATCAGCCAGAACAACTTCCTGGGTACTGGTAACAAGGTGAGCATCGGCCTGACCAAAAGTGAATACCAGACTCGTTACAACTTCAGCTACGTCAATCCGTATTTCACGCCGGACGGTGTGAGCCTTGGTTACAGCGCGTTCTACCGCAAGACCGACTACGATGACCTCGATGTCGACGTGGCAAGCTATTCGGTGGATAGCCTGGGTGCCGGTATCAATATGGGCTACCCAATTAGCGAGACATCGCGTCTGAACTTCGGCCTGTCCGTACAGCGTGACTCCCTGAGCACCGGTACCTATACCGTCGATGAAATCTTCGACTTCATCGACAAGGAAGGCGACAGCTTCACCAACTTCAAGGCCTCCGTTGGCTGGTCCGAATCGACCCTGAACAAAGGCACCCTGCCGACCCGTGGTTCGTCTCAAAGCCTGACCTTGGAAACCACGATTCCCGGCAGCGACCTGTCGTTCTATAAGATCGATTACCGTGGCCAGTTGTTCCACCCGATCACCACCAATACGACGCTGCGTCTGCACTCGGAGTTGGGCTACGGTGACGGCTATGGTTCGACCTCGGGTCTGCCGTTCTACGAGAACTACTATGCAGGCGGCTTCAATTCGGTACGTGGCTTCAAGGATAGTACCTTGGGCCCGCGCAGTACGCCGAGTCGTGGTGCAGCCAACGGTGGCAAGCCTGGCACGATCGCTGACCCGGATCAGGATCCGCTACCATTTGGCGGCAACGTGTTGATCACCGGCGGTGCTGAAATCCTGTTCCCGCTGCCATTCGTCAAAGATCAACGCTCGTTGCGCACCTCCTTGTTCTGGGACGTGGGTAACGTATTCAACACCAACTGCGACAACGCCAAGACCACCCTCAGCGGTGAGAAGATCCAATGCAACGGACCTGAACTGTCGGGTCTTGCAAGCTCAGTCGGCGTAGGTGTTACTTGGGTCACGGCCTTGGGTCCACTCAGTTTCGCTCTTGCGATGCCCGTCAAGAAACCGGACAACGATACCGAAACCCAAGTCTTCCAATTCTCTCTCGGTCAGACCTTCTAAGGGTCTGATCACCGATCACGACAACGAATTCTGTAGGAGTTACACCGTGCGTAAGTTGACCCAATTGGCACTGCTGGCAACTGTTCTGATCGCAGGCCCCGCATTCGCTGACATGAAAATCGCCGTTCTGAACTATCAGATGGCACTGCTGGAATCGGACGCTGCCAAAAGGTATGCAGTCGACGCCGAAAAGAAATTCGGCCCTCAGTTGACCAAGCTCAAGGCACTGGAAAGTAGCGCCAAAGGTATCCAGGATCGTCTGGTAGCCGGTGGTGACAAGATGGCCCAGCCGGAGCGTGAGAAGCTGGAACTGGACTTCAAGCAGAAGGCCCGTGACTTCCAGTTCCAGTCCAAGGAGCTGAACGAAGCCAAGGCCGTTGCCGACCGCGAAATGCTCAAACAGCTCAAGCCAAAGCTGGATCAGGCCGTTGAGGAAGTGATCAAGAAAGGCGGCTTCGACCTGGTATTCGAGCGCGGTGCGGTGATTGACGTCAAGCCACAGTACGACGTCACTCGCCAGGTCATCGAGCGCATGAACCAGCTGAAGTAACTTCATGACTGCGCCCATCACCCTCGGCTATCTGGCCGAGTTCCTGGGTGCCACGTTGCGTGGCGCTCAGAACAAGCGAATAACCGGACTGGCCACCTTGCAGGAGGCGGGTCCCGGTCAGGTCAGCTTTCTGGCCAATCCCCAATATCGTAAATTTCTCTCGACGACCCAAGCCGCTGCGGTGCTTCTCAAGCCCGCTGATGCCGAAGGCTACGCGGGAGATGCACTGCTGATCACCGATCCCTATCTGGCGTATGCGCGCATTTCTCATCTGTTCGATCCCAAGCCCATAGCCGAGGCCGGTATTCATGCCAGCGCTACCGTGGCCGCGGACGCGACGGTCGATCCGAGTGCCAGCGTAGGTCCTTATGTTGTCATTGAAAGTGGTGCACGTATCGCCGCAGGCGTGACCCTCGGTGCCCACTGCTACATCGGTGCGCGCAGTGTCATTGGCGAGGGTGGCTGGCTTGCACCTCGGGTGACCCTCTATCACGATGTGCGTATTGGCCAGCGGGTGACGATTCAATCTGGCGCAGTCATCGGTGGCGAGGGCTTCGGTTTTGCCAACGAGAAGGGCATCTGGCGCAAGATTGCGCAGATCGGCGGCGTCACCATTGGCGACGACGTGGAGATCGGCGTGAACACCGCCATCGACCGCGGCGCGATGGACGACACTCGGATCGGCAACGGCGTGAAGCTCGATAACCAGATTCAGATTGCCCATAACGTTCAAGTGGGCGATCACACGGCAATGGCAGCGTGCGTTGGCATTTCCGGCAGCGCGAAGATCGGCAAACACTGTATGCTCGCCGGCGGTGTCGGGCTGGTCGGGCATATCGAGATTTGCGACAACGTGTTCATCACCGGCATGACCATGGTGACTCGTTCGATTACCGAGCCTGGTTCCTATTCTTCCGGAACCGCTATGCAGCCCGCTGCAGAATGGCGCAAAAGTGCCGCACGGATTCGCCAGCTCGACGACATGTCGCGGCGCCTGCAGCAGCTGGAAAAGATTGTCGAGGCAGTGACCTCAGGCGGTAAAGCATCATCTGATGGCTGATACCTTTTTCTTATCAAGTGTGCACAGCCGATAAACTGCCTCCTTGATTTGCTAGAGGAGTGTCGCGCATTCGTCGCGCACTCCCAATCTTTACTACAGGCTTGCTCTCGAAATGATGGACATCAACGAAATTCGTGAATATCTGCCCCACCGTTATCCGTTTCTGCTGGTGGATCGGGTAGTGGAGCTGGATGTTGAGAATAAAAGCATTCGTGCTTACAAGAATGTCAGCATCAATGAACCCTTTTTCAATGGGCATTTTCCCCAGCATCCCATCATGCCGGGCGTTCTGATCATTGAAGCGATGGCTCAGGCTGCGGGGATTCTCGGTTTCAAAATGCTGGACGTGAAGCCTGCTGACGGAACCCTGTATTACTTCGTAGGCTCCGACAAATTGCGCTTCCGCCAGCCAGTGTTGCCAGGCGACCAACTGATACTTGAAGCGAAGTTTCTCAGCTGCAAACGTCAGATCTGGAAGTTCGAGTGCCAGGCTTCGGTAGATGGCAAGCCTGTATGCTCCGCAGAAATCATCTGTGCGGAACGTAAACTATGAGTTTGATTGACCCTCGCGCAATCATCGATCCGACGGCCATGCTGGCCGACAATGTGGAGGTCGGCCCCTGGTCGATCGTCGGACCCGGTGTGGAAGTTGGCGAGGGTACGGTGATCGGTCCCCATGTGATCCTGCGCGGCCCGACCAAAATCGGCAAGCACAATCACATCTACCAGTTTTCTTCGGTAGGTGAAGACACCCCTGATCTCAAATATAAAGGCGAGGCAACACGTCTGGTGATCGGTGATCACAACGTGATCCGCGAAGGTGTCACGATTCACCGTGGGACCGTTCAGGACCGTGCCGAAACCACGATCGGTGATCACAATCTGATCATGGCCTATGCCCACATCGGTCACGACAGCGTTATCGGCAATCACTGCATCCTGGTCAACAACACTGCGTTGGCGGGCCATGTCCATGTGGGCGACTGGGCAATCCTGTCCGGCTTCACTCTGGTCCATCAGTATTGCCACATCGGCGTGCACAGCTTTTCCGGCATGGGCACTGCCATTGGCAAGGATGTTCCTGCGTTTGTCACCGTGTTTGGCAATCCGGCGGAAGCTCGCAGCATGAACTTTGAAGGCATGCGTCGTCGTGGTTTTTCAGACGATACGATTCATGCCCTGCGTCGAGCTTACAAGACGGTCTATCGTCAAGGTCTGACGGTGGAGCAGGCGGTTTTGGAACTCGCCGAACCCGCCGGGCAGTTTCCGGAAGTTGCGGCGTTTCTTGAGTCCATCCAGAACTCGACTCGCGGCATCACCCGTTAATCATGAGTGTTCTGCGTATCGCACTGGTCGCCGGAGAGGCCTCTGGCGACATCCTAGGGTCGGGTTTGATGCGTGCCATCAAGGCCCGACATCCTGACGTGCAATTCATTGGTGTCGGCGGCCCGCTCATGGAGGCCGAAGGCATGACCTCCTTTTTCCCCATGGAGCGTCTTTCGGTCATGGGCCTGGTGGAAGTACTGGGTCGCCTCAAGGAATTACTGGCTCGGCGCAAGTTGCTGATCCAGACCCTGATCGAAGAGAAGCCTGATGTCTTCATCGGTATTGATGCCCCGGATTTCACCCTCCATATCGAACTCAAACTGCGTCAGTCCGGCATCAAGACCGTGCACTACGTCAGTCCTTCGGTGTGGGCATGGCGGCAGAAAAGGGTGTTGAAGATTCGCGAAGGCTGCGATCTGATGCTGACCCTGCTGCCTTTTGAGGCACGATTTTACGAAGAAAAAGGCGTACCGGTGCGCTTCGTGGGGCACCCGCTGGCTGACACCATTGCTCTTCAGGCTGATCGCCAGAGTGCCCGTGCCGAGTTGGGATTGGGCGACGGCCCGGTTATCGCATTGATGCCGGGCAGCCGCGGTGGTGAAGTCGACCGCCTGGGCGCATTGTTCTTCGATACCGCGCAACGGCTGCTTGCACAGCGTCCGGACCTGCGTTTCGTCTTGCCTTGCGCCAGCCCACAGCGTCGTCTGCAGATCGAACAACTGCTGCAAGGACGCGATCTGCCTTTGACCCTGCTCGACGGTCGCTCCCATGTCGCGTTGGCGGCCTGCAATGCGGTCCTGATCGCTTCGGGAACCGCGACCCTGGAGGCGCTGCTGTACAAACGACCGATGGTGGTTGCCTATCGTCTGGCGCCGCTGACTTACTGGATACTCAAGCGGATGGTGAAAAGTCCGTACGTGTCCTTGCCGAACCTGCTGGCCCAGCGCTTGCTGGTTCCCGAGCTTCTGCAAGATGCGGCGACCGCCGACGCCTTGGCGCAAACCTTGCTGCCGTTGCTTGACAATGGCGCGGAGCAGACCGCCGGCTTCGACGCCATTCACCGAACCTTGCGTCGCGATGCGTCCAATCAGGCCGCCGATGCGGTCTTGAGCCTGATTGGCCGGTCGCTTTAACGATGAGCGGGAAGACAATGCAAATGGGCCTGGATTTCAATCTGGTCGAGGATCTGGTCGCCGGTGTTGACGAAGTGGGCCGTGGTCCGCTGTGCGGCGCTGTGGTCACCGCAGCGGTGATACTCGATCCCAAGCGCCCTATCCTGGGCCTTAACGATTCTAAAAAACTTACAGAAGCCAAACGCGAAAGGCTGTTCGACGAGATCTGCGAAAAAGCCCTGTGCTGGCATATCGCGCGGGCTGAAGTGCACGAGATCGACGAACTCAACATCCTGCACGCCACGATGCTGGCCATGAAACGTGCGGTGGAAGGCCTGCTGATCACGCCCAGGCTGGCATTGATCGACGGCAATCGTTGCCCGCAACTGTCGGTGCCCAGCGCTCCGGTCATTCAGGGCGATGCCCAGGTGCCGGCCATCGCTGCAGCATCAATTCTGGCCAAGGTCGCTCGTGATCGGGAGATGGGCGCACTGGAACTGGTCTATCCCGGTTATGGCATTGGGGGGCACAAGGGTTATCCGACGCCGGTCCATCTGGAAGCGTTGGCGCGCTTGGGGCCGACGCCAATTCATCGACGCTCCTTCGCTCCGGTGCGTGCTGCCTATGAGGCTCGGGACATGATGATCTCTACCGGCTTTTCGTCGTTGCCGTTCAACTGATCGCAGGCTGATGTTTTCATGAGAGGCCGGTACAATCCGGCCTTCGTTTTCTGTGCGCTATAGGATCACCCATGCCGGCTTCTTTTGTTCATCTGCGCCTGCACACCGAATATTCCCTGGTTGATGGTCTGGTCCGGGTCAAGCCGTTGGTCAAGGCGCTGAGCGGCATGAACATGCCTGCGGTAGCGGTGACCGACCAGAACAACCTCTGTTCATTGGTCAAATTCTATAAAGCCGCGATGGGTGCGGGGATCAAGCCGATCTGCGGTGCCGACATCTGGCTCGCGGGCCGCGATCGCGATGCGCCGCTGAGCCGCATGAGCCTGTTGGTGATCAATCCCAAAGGCTATCTGAACCTCACCGAGTTGATCTCCCGCGGCTTCATGGACGGGCAGCGCAATGGCCTGGTGATCATGGATCGCGAATGGGTAGCGCAGGCCAGTGAGGGTCTGATTGCCCTGTCCGCGGCGAAAGAAGGCGAAATCGGCATGGCCCTGCTGGGCGGCAACCCTGCCGAGGCCGATGAGTTGCTCAAGGAATGGATGTCGGTGTTCCCCGACCGTTTCTATGTAGAGATCCAGCGCACCCATCGCGTCAATGACGAAGAGCATCTGCACGCCGCTGTCGCCCTGGCCGAGCGTCATGGCGCGCCGCTGGTGGCGACCAACGATGTGCGCTTCATCAAGCAGGAAGACTTCGAAGCCCACGAAACCCGTGTGTGCATCGGCGAAGGCCGGGCGCTGGACGATCCGCGTCGCTCGCACAACTACAGCGATCAGCAGTACCTCAAAAGCGCCGAGGAAATGGCCGAGCTGTTCAGCGACCTGCCCGACGCGCTGGCCAACACCGTCGAGATCGCCAAGCGCTGCAACATCGAAGTCAAGCTGGGCACGCACTTTCTGCCCAACTTCCCGATTCCCGATGGGCTGACCATGGACGAGTATTTCCGCAAGGTGTCCTTCGAAGGTCTCGAAGAGCGTCTGGCGGTACTGTGGCCGAAGGAAACCACGCCAGACTACGAGGCCAAGCGTCAGATCTATGTCGACCGGCTGAATTTCGAGCTGGACATCATCATTCAGATGGGTTTCCCCGGTTACTTCCTGATCGTGATGGACTTCATCCAGTGGGCCAAGAGCAATGGCGTGCCGGTGGGCCCTGGCCGGGGGTCGGGTGCCGGTTCGCTGGTGGCCTATGTGCAGAAGATTACCGACCTCGACCCGCTGCAGTATGACCTGCTGTTCGAACGCTTCCTTAACCCCGAGCGGGTTTCCATGCCTGACTTCGACGTCGACTTCTGCATGGACGGTCGCGACCGCGTGATCGATTACGTGGCCGAGAAATACGGCCGCAACGCGGTCAGCCAGATCATCACGTTCGGTTCGATGGCAGCCAAGGCGGTGGTGCGCGACGTGGCGCGGGTGCAGGGTAAATCCTACGGCCTGGCCGATCGTCTATCGAAGATGATTCCGTTTGAAGTCGGCATGACCCTTGAAAAGGCCTACGAGCAGGAAGAGATCCTGCGCGATTTCCTCAAGACCGATGAGGAAGGGGCGGAAATCTGGGAGATGGCCCGCAAGCTCGAAGGCGTGGTGCGTAACGTCGGCAAGCACGCCGGTGGTGTGGTCATCGCGCCGACCAAGCTGACCGACTTCTCGGCTATTTATTGCGATGAAGAGGGCAGCGGCCTGGTCACCCAGTTCGACAAGGATGACGTCGAAGCGGCGGGTCTTGTGAAGTTCGACTTCCTCGGTCTGCGTACGCTGACCATCATCGACTGGGCGATGAAGACCATCAATCGCGAACGCGCCAAGGTCGGCGAGGAGCCACTGGACATCGCGTTCATTGCGCTGGATGACGCTCCGACCTACGACCTGCTGCAGAAAGCTGAAACCACTGCAGTGTTCCAGCTTGAATCTCGCGGCATGAAGGAACTGATCAAAAAGCTCAAGCCCGACTGCCTGGAAGACCTCATTGCACTGGTGGCGCTGTTTCGTCCCGGCCCGCTGCAATCTGGCATGGTGGATGACTTCATCAACCGTAAGCATGGTCGCGCCGAGCTGTCCTACCCGCACGTCGACTACCAGTACGAAGGCCTCAAGCCCGTGCTGGCGCCTACCTACGGCATCATCCTGTATCAGGAACAGGTGATGCAGATCGCTCAGGTCATGGCCGGTTACACCCTCGGTGGTGCGGACATGCTGCGTCGCGCCATGGGTAAGAAGAAGCCCGAGGAAATGGCCAAGCAGCGCGGTGGTTTCATCGACGGCTGCAAGACCAACAATATCGACCCCGACCTTGCCGGTAATATTTTCGATCTGGTAGAGAAATTCGCCGGATACGGCTTCAACAAATCTCACTCTGCCGCTTACGGGCTGGTCTCGTATCAGACGGCGTGGCTGAAGAAGCACTACCCGGCACCCTTCATGGCCGCGGTTCTGTCGGCGGACATGCACAACACCGACAAGGTCGTGACCTTGATCGAAGAAGTGCGGACCATGAAGTTGCGCCTCGATGCGCCGGACGTGAACAACTCCGAATTCAAATTCACCGTGAACGACGAAGGTCGCATCGTTTACGGCCTTGGCGCGATCAAGGGTGTAGGTGAGGGCCCGGTCGAGGCGATTACCGAGGCGCGGCAGGCAGGTCCATTCAAGGATCTGTTCGACTTCTGCGCGCGCGTTGATCTCAAGCGCGTCAACAAACGAACCCTCGATGGCCTGATTCGCAGTGGTGCGCTGGATCGTCTCGGTCCGTTCTTTTTCGATGAGCCAAAACAGTACCAGGCCAATATCGACCGCAACCGCGGCGTGCTGCTTGCAGCTCTGGAAGGGGCAATCCAGGCCGCCGAGCAGACAGCGCGCAGCCATGACAGTGGCCACGCAGACCTGTTCGGCGGACTGTTCGTTGAAGCTGACGCGGACGTTTACGCGAACCATCGCGGTGCCAAGGAGGTCACTCTCAAGGAGCGTCTGCGAGGTGAAAAAGAGACGCTGGGCCTGTACCTGACAGGGCATCCGATCGATGAATATGAAGGTGAGATTCGTCGCTTTGCTCGCCAGCGCATCGTCGATCTGAAACCGGCCCGTGACACCCAGACCGTTGCCGGCCTGATCATCGCCTTACGGGTCATGAAGAACAAAAAAGGCGACAAGATGGGTTTCATCACCCTCGACGACCGCTCTGGCCGGATCGAGGCATCGTTGTTTGCCGACTCGTTCCAGGCCGCTCAGTCGCTGTTGCAGACCGACGCAATGGTGGTGGTGGAGGGCGAGGTCAGTTCCGATGATTTCTCCGGTGGCTTGCGCCTGCGCGCCAAGCGCGTCATGAGTCTGGAGGAAGCGCGGACGGGACTTGCCGAAAGTTTACGCCTGGCCGTGCGTAGCGAGGCGCTCAAGGGTGATCGTCTACGCTGGCTGGGAGACCTGTGCAAGAAGCATCGGGGAGCGTGTCCGATCACGCTCGATTACACCGGGCAGGAGGCCCGGGCGCTGCTGCAGTTTGGTGAAGCGTGGCGAATCGATCCCGCAGACAGCCTGATTCAGGCGCTGCGTGACCAGTTCGGACGAGAGAACGTCTTCCTGCAGTATCGCTGAAAGCTGACCCTACGAATTATTTAAACTCGACCGCAAGGCGCCTGCTCCATTAAGGTATGGCGCTTACGGATCAACCGGCCGGCCTCTTGGCCGTCGACCCAAGACGGATGCCTATGAACCCGAATTTTCTGGATTTCGAACAGCCGATTGCTGACCTGCAAGCCAAAATTGAAGAGCTGCGTCTGGTTGGCAATGACAACTCGCTGAACATCGGCGATGAAATCTCTCGACTGCAAGAGAAGAGCAATACGCTCACCGAAAGCATTTTCGGCAACCTGACCAGTTGGCAGATCGCGCGCATGGCGCGTCATCCGCGTCGTCCGTACACGCTGGACTACATCCAGCACATCTTCACCGAGTTCGATGAACTGCATGGTGATCGGCATTTCTCCGACGACGCTGCCATCGTGGGCGGCATCGCGCGGCTGGATGACCAGCCAGTCATGGTGATCGGTCACCAGAAAGGCCGCGAGGTGCGCGAAAAAGTGCGTCGCAACTTCGGCATGCCGCGTCCTGAGGGCTACCGCAAGGCGTGCCGTCTGATGGAGATGGCCGAGCGTTTCAAAATGCCGATCCTGACCTTCATCGATACGCCGGGTGCCTATCCGGGTATCGACGCCGAAGAGCGCAACCAGAGTGAGGCCATCGCCTGGAACCTGCGAGTGATGGCGCGTCTGAAGACTCCCATCATTGCCACCGTAATCGGTGAAGGCGGCTCCGGTGGTGCTCTGGCCATTGGCGTCTGCGACCAACTGAACATGCTGCAATACTCCACCTATGCGGTGATTTCACCGGAAGGCTGCGCCTCGATTCTGTGGAAGACTGCCGAGAAGGCACCGGACGCCGCTGAGGCCATGGGCATCACGGCTGAACGTCTCAAAGGCTTGGGTATTGTTGACAAGGTGATTGATGAGCCATTGGGCGGCGCGCATCGTGACCCGGCCGCAGCCTCGGCATCCATTCGTGAGGCGCTCAGCAGCCAGTTGGCCATGCTCAAGCAATTCAATAACGAAGAGCTGCTGGTTCGTCGTTACGATCGCTTGATGAGCTACGGCATCTGATCGCAGTTTGTTCGACGAGGTCCGGCCAGCTTGACGCCCAGGGTTACCCAGCATGAGCAAGGCGGACAGTTGCAAGAAAGCGTTATCCAGTCGACTGCTGTCGCGCCTTGATCCATGGCGCGACGCAGCCGCTTGGCGCGTTGCCTTCTCGGGTGGGCTTGATTCCACCGTTCTGTTGCATTTGCTGACTGAGCTTTCCAGGCGCCAGCGTCTACCCCCTCTGATTGCTGTCCATATCCATCACGGCTTACAGGCTGTTGCTGCGTCGTGGCCGGGGCATTGTCGCCAGGTCTGTCAGATTCTGGGCGTGCCATTACAGGTAATCGACGTACAGGTGCGCGCCGGGGCAAGTCTGGAGCAAGCTGCCCGGGATGCACGTTACGCCGCGTTCAATGAAGTCCTGCAAACCGGGGAGGTGCTGCTGACTGCCCAGCATCGAGACGATCAGGCCGAAACCCTGCTGTTTCGTCTGTTACGCGGTGCCGGCGTACGAGGGTTGGCAGCCATGCCGTCGCAGCGCGAGTTGGGCAAGGGGCGTCTGTTCAGACCCTTGCTGGACGAGCCGCGTGCGTTGCTCGAGCGTTATGCGCAAGAGGAAGGCCTGAGCTGGATTGAAGATCCAAGTAACAGCGACAGCCGTTTCTCCCGCAATTACCTGCGCAACCAGGTGCTGCCGATGCTGAATGTCCGCTGGCCCCAGTCGGTGCTCAGCATGACGCGCAGCGCCGCACATCTGGCTGAGGCGCAAGGCTTGCTGGAAGAGCTTGCACTGCAGGATCTATCGCTTGCCGATACGCCTTGTCCCTGGCCCTGGCTGGGTCTGCCATCACTGGAGCTGGCGCCGCTTGAGGCATTGTCTGCTGCCCGCCAACGCAATGCCTTGCGCCATTGGCTGAGCGCATTCACCCGCCTGCCGGACAGCGACCATTGGGCCGGTTGGGATTCGTTAAGAGACGCCGGGCTTGATGGTCGGCCGATCTGGCGACTCACCGATGGTCAGCTGCACCGTGCCGAAGGGCGTATCTGGTGGCTGTCCGGCATCTGGCTCAAGGCTGTTGCTGGCACGCAGTATTGGTCCACGGCCTCGCAGCCGCTGCAATTGCCGGGTAATGGCATGTTGCAGATTCTCGGGGATATTCCACGCGGCGGATTGCACGTGCACTATCGACAGGGGGGTGAGGTACTGGAGGTGCCGGATCGTGGGCGCCGGGATCTTAAAAGGCTGCTCAATGAGAAGGGCGTACCGGTGTTTCTCCGCGGCCGATTGCCGCTGCTGTATCGAGGCGAGCAGTTGCTGGCTGTTGCCAACCTGCCCGGGCTCGACGCCGACCCCCGTGGCGACTGGCGATTGCACTGGCAGCCACCGACGAACGACCACAGTTTGAGATGAGAGCCCGTTTCCGGTAGACTACGCTCCCTTCTTGATACAGCTTATGTCGATCCTTTCGGAGCGACGCAAGTTGCCGATTACCAGCCAGTCTTTACTGGGCAATTCTCAAATGTGGCGAGTCACTGACAGGTTCGGAAACGGCCAGTCGCGATCAACGCAGCAGATTCGGAAATGCTTTGTAAAACACGCAGGTCATCGGGGGCTTCGGCCTTCCTTCGCTTTCCCCGGCGGCTCTGACCGCTTTAACGCAGACTTCTAGGGTTTTTCATGACGCGCTACATCTTCGTCACGGGCGGTGTTGTTTCTTCATTGGGGAAAGGCATTGCCTCGGCTTCATTGGCAGCCATCCTGGAGGCGAGGGGACTTAAGGTCACCATGCTCAAGCTGGACCCCTACATCAACGTCGATCCGGGCACCATGAGCCCGTTCCAGCACGGTGAAGTGTTCGTCACCCACGACGGCGCCGAAACCGACCTGGACCTGGGTCACTACGAGCGTTTCATTCGCACCACCATGACCCAAAACAACAACTTCACCACCGGCCGTGTGTACGAACACGTCCTGCGCAAAGAGCGCCGTGGTGATTATCTGGGCGCGACCATTCAGGTGATTCCGCACATCACCGACGAAATCAAGCGCCGCATCATCAAGGGCGCAGGCGATGCCGACGTAGCTCTGGTCGAGATCGGTGGCACCGTCGGTGACATCGAGTCGCAGCCGTTTCTGGAGGCCATCCGTCAATTGCGCTTCGAAGTCGGCGCCAAGCGCGCGATGCTGATGCACCTGACGCTTGTCCCATACATCGCTACCGCTGGCGAAACCAAGACCAAACCGACTCAGCATTCGGTAAAGGAATTGCGCTCCATCGGTCTGCAACCCGACGTGCTGGTTTGCCGTTCCGACCACGCCATCGACCTATCGTCGCGCCGCAAGATTGCCCAGTTCACCAACGTTGAAGAGCGTGCAGTCATTGCGCTGGAAGACGCCGACACCATCTACAAGATCCCGGGCATCCTGCACTCTCAGGGCCTGGATGATTTCGTCGTCGAGCGTTTTGGCTTGCAGTGTGCAGGCGCCGACCTGTCCGAGTGGGACAAGGTTGTCGACGCCAAACTCAATCCTGAGCACGAAGTCACCATCGCCATGGTCGGCAAGTACATGGAGTTGCTGGACGCCTACAAGTCGCTGATCGAAGCAATGAGTCATGCCGGCATCACCAACCGTACCAAGGTCAACCTGCGTTACATCGATTCCGAAGACATCGAAAATCAGGGTACCGGCCTGCTGGAAGGCGTGGACGCGATTCTGGTACCGGGCGGCTTCGGTCTGCGCGGCGTCGAAGGCAAGATCACTGCCGTTCAGTTCGCGCGTGAGAACAAGGTTCCGTACCTGGGTATCTGTCTGGGCATGCAAGTGGCCGTCATCGAGTTTGCACGTAACGTGCTGGGCTGGAAGGACGCCAACTCTACCGAATTCGATCGCAGCAGCCCGCACCCTGTGGTCGGTCTGATCACCGAGTGGGAAGACGCCACTGGCGCTGTCGAAACCCGTACCGAAACATCCGATCTGGGTGGCACCATGCGCCTGGGCGCGCAGGACTGCCAGCTGGAGCCGGGCTCACTGGTGCACGACTGCTACGCCAACGAGGTGATCGTCGAACGTCACCGTCATCGTTATGAAGTGAACAATAAGCTGCTGCCACAGCTGATCGAGGCTGGCCTGAAGGTGTCCGGTCGCTCCGGTGACGGCGCGCTGGTCGAAGTGGTCGAGTCACTGGATCATCCATGGTTCGTCGCTTGCCAGTTCCACCCTGAATTCACCTCCACGCCTCGCGATGGTCACCCGCTGTTCAGTGGCTTCGTCAAGGCAGCGCTCGCTCAACATCAGAAGAACGCCTGATAGGGAATTCATTACATGGCACAGAAAATCATCCGCGTCGGCTCCATCGACATTGCCAATGACAAGCCCATGGTCTTGTTCGGCGGCATGAATGTCCTTGAGTCGCGGGACATGGCCATGCAGGTCTGCGAAGAGTACGTGCGTGTTACCCAGAAGCTGGGTATCCCGTACGTCTTCAAGGCCAGCTTCGACAAAGCCAACCGTTCTTCCGTGACGTCTTACCGGGGGCCTGGTCTGGAAGCGGGCATGCGTATCTTCGAAGAGATCAAGAGCACCTTCGGCGTGCCCGTGATCACCGACGTGCATGAGCCGCACCAGGCCGCAGCCGTTGCCGAAGTCTGCGACATCATCCAGCTGCCAGCTTTTCTGTCCCGGCAGACCGATCTGGTGGTGGCGATGGCGAAAACCGGCGCCGTCATCAACATCAAGAAAGCCCAGTTCCTCGCGCCTCAGGAAATGAAACACATCCTGAACAAGTGCGAAGAGGCAGGTAACGATCAGTTGATCCTGTGCGAGCGCGGTTCGAGCTTCGGCTACAACAACCTCGTGGTGGACATGCTCGGCTTCGGCATCATGAAGGCCTTCGAATACCCGGTATTCTTCGACGTGACCCACGCGCTGCAAATGCCGGGTGGGCGCTCCGATTCCGCAGGCGGTCGTCGTGCGCAGGTGACGGATCTGGCTAAGGCTGGTATCAGCCAGGGTCTGGCAGGGCTGTTCCTCGAGGCGCACCCGGACCCGGACAACGCCAAATGCGATGGGCCCTGCGCATTGCGCCTGAACAAGCTGGAGCCGTTCCTGACCCAGCTCAAGGCGCTCGATGATCTGGTCAAAGCTTTCCCGACGATAGAAACGGCATAAACCCGCTTCTCCGGCACGATGGCCTCCGGTACAGTGCCGCTCGTTTGTTTCCCGACCAACGGGTCGGGAAATTCTGTCATCTGGGGCCTGCCCGCTGTCTAGTGCCCCTGATGTCAGTCGTTTTTTCCCAGCTGCGTCGTTTTCGTCAATCTTGGAGTGTTAACAACAATGGCAAAAATCGTCGACATCAAAGGTCGTGAAGTTCTCGACTCACGTGGTAATCCCACCGTGGAAGCCGATGTGCTCCTCGACAACGGCATCATCGGCAGTGCCTGCGCGCCTTCCGGTGCTTCTACCGGCTCGCGTGAAGCACTTGAACTGCGCGACGGCGACAAGAGCCGTTATCTGGGCAAGGGCGTTCTGAAGGCTGTGGCCAACATCAATGGCCCGATCCGCGACCTGCTGCTGGGCAAGGACCCGGTTGACCAGAAGGCCCTGGATCACGCAATGATTCAGCTCGACGGCACCGAAAACAAGGCAAGCCTTGGCGCCAACGCTATCCTCGCCGTGTCCCTGGCCGCTGCCAAGGCCGCTGCTCAGGATCAGGATCTGCCGCTGTACGCGCACATCGCCAATCTGAACGGCACGCCGGGCGTTTACTCGATGCCGGTACCGATGATGAACATCATCAACGGCGGCGAGCACGCCGATAACAACATCGACATCCAGGAATTCATGATTCAGCCGGTCGGCGCCAAGACCTTCTCCGAAGGCCTGCGCTGGGGCACCGAGATTTTTCACCACCTGAAGGCTGTTCTGAAGGCCCGCGGCCTGAACACCGCAGTGGGTGATGAAGGCGGTTTCGCACCGAACCTGAAATCCAACGCCGATGCCCTCGACGCCATTGCCGAAGCCGTGAAAAACGCCGGCTACAAGCTGGGCACGGATGTGACCCTGGCGCTGGACTGCGCAGCGAGCGAGTTCTACAAGGACGGCAAGTACACCCTCAGCGAAGAAGGCGAATACGATTCCGCCGGTTTCGCCGACTATCTGGCCGATCTGGTCAGCAAGCACCCGATCATCTCCGTCGAAGACGGCCTGGACGAGTCCGATTGGGATGGCTGGAAGATGCTCACCGACAAGATCGGCGACAAGATCCAGTTGGTGGGCGATGACTTGTTCGTGACCAACACCAAGATTTTGAAAGAAGGTATCGAGAAGAAAATCGGTAACTCTATCCTGATCAAGTTCAACCAGATCGGCACCCTGACCGAAACCCTTGAAGCCATCCAGATGGCCAAGGCCGCCGGCTATACGGCAGTAATCTCCCACCGCTCCGGCGAGACCGAAGATTCGACCATTGCCGACCTGGCTGTGGGTACGGCTGCCGGCCAGATCAAGACCGGCTCGTTGAGCCGTTCCGACCGTATTGCCAAATACAACCAGTTGCTGCGTATTGAAGAGCAACTGGGCGCCAAAGCGGTATACCGTGGTCGCGGTGAGTTTCGCGGCTGATTGCAAGATGGTAAAAAGGCAGCAGGCACTGTAGGGCAATTCGCTGAAAGCGTTTTATCCTGATGCCCTGATCCAGGAGCCCGGCGACCACCGGGCTCTTGGGCATTTGAAATGGTCGGTATTTGCTGTCTTTCCACCGGGTAACAGATATTCATAATGCGCAGTCCTAACTGGTTGTTCCTCGTTCTGCTCTTGCTGCTCGCAGGCCTGCAATACCGCTTATGGGTGGGTAATGGCAGTCTTGCACAGGTGGCGAGCCTGACCCAGCAAATCGCCGATCAGCACGCCGAAAACGATGCTTTGCTTGAACGCAACCGGGTCCTGGACGCCGAAGTGCTGGAGTTGAAAAAAGGCCTGGAGACCGTTGAGGAGCGGGCTCGGCACGAGCTTGGCATGGTCAAGGACGGCGAGACTCTCTATCAGTTGGCACAGTGATGTTGGCGTAAATGACACAATCCCTTCCTGCCTTCTGGGCAGTGATTCCCGCAGCGGGTGTGGGTGCCCGTATGGCGGCGGATCGTCCCAAGCAGTATCTGCAATTGGGCGGCCTCACAATTCTTGAACACAGCCTGCTTTGCTTTCTCGATCACCCCCGCCTCAAGGGGTTGGTGATCAGTCTGGCTGTGGATGACCCTTACTGGCCCACGTTGCCTTGTGCGCTTGACTCGCGAATTCAGCAGGTCGCTGGCGGCAAGGAGCGGGCGCACTCAGTACTCAATGCACTGCTGCATCTGCACGCTAATGGCGCCGATGACAGTGACTGGGTGCTGGTGCACGACGCCGCGCGCCCGAATCTGGCCCGCTCCGATCTGGACAATCTGCTGAGTGAGCTTGCGGATGATCCCGTCGGCGGGCTGTTGGCGGTTCCCGCAAAAGACACCTTGAAGCGTGCCGATGCCAATGGGCGAGTGACCGAAACCGTTGATCGCAGTCTGATCTGGCAGGCGTATACACCGCAGATGTTTCGGCTGGGCGTTTTGCATCGGGCGTTGGCGGACAGCCTGGTGTCGAATGTTTCAATTACCGATGAAGCCTCCGCAATTGAATGGGCTGGGCAGTCGCCACGGCTGATTGAAGGCCGCGCCGACAATATCAAGATCACCCGCCCGGAAGATCTGGAATGGCTGCGGCTGCGACGCAGTGAGTTCAACCGCTGATGGGTATCCCGCTGTACTGACTACTGGAGCGAATTCATTCGCGAAATCTTCCAGACGACATGGATAGGTTGTTTGTCCCGGCCTCCAGCGAATAAATTCGCTCCCAGTGGATTCATCATCTGATTTCACTGGCTGTATTCGTCCCGCAACGCCAACCCGGTTTTCAGACAGTCCACCAGCTTCCTGACTTTCGGCGAAAGGTGCCGCTGCTGTGGGTACAGCGCCCATACCGCCGTGCTGGGCGGCTGATGGGCGTCGAGCAAAGAGATCAGGGCTCCGCTTTTCAAATGTTCCAGCACGTAATAATCCGGCAACTGACACAAGCCCATGCCTTGCAATGCAGCGTCCAGTACCGCCTGCCCACTGTTGCAGCGCCAGTTTCCCTGCACCCGTTGGGAAAACTCGCGCCCATTCTGCTGTAGCAACCAACTGTCGGAGCTGCCGATCAGGCAGTTATGCCGGTTTAGCTCCGACAGACTGTGGGGCCGACTGTAACGCTCCACATAGGAAGGTGAGGCGCACAGGTACATGCGTCGGGGCGCAAGACGGGTGGCCACCAGTCGCGACTCCTGCAAGCGACCGAGACGAATTGCCAGGTCCATCCCTTCGTGCACCAGATCCAGCGTGTTATTGGTGAGTTCGATATCGACGCGCAGTTGTGGGTAATCATCCATGAACCGATTGACCAGGGGCACGATGAAGCGCTCGCCGTAGGCCACCGCACAGGTTAGGCGCAACAAACCTTTCGGCTCGCTGGTCAGATCGCCCATTGCACGCAGAGCTTCTTCACGACCATCTTGCAACCGTTGGCAGTGGTGCAAAAACGTCTGACCGGCCTCGGTCAGCACCACTTTGCGTGTGCTGCGGTAAAACAGGCGTGTCTGCAGTCGCTCTTCCAGCCGTGCAATCTGTCGACTGATGTGTGAGGAAGAGACGCCCATGCGCTCGGCCGCTGCTGAAAACTGTCCGCATTCGGCCACTGCGACGAATTCGTCCAGTCCATGCCAGCGATTGGTGTACATCGATTATCCCTACACAGCATTAATGTTTTGCTTTTCGAAGGATTATTAATCAAACGACACTGGTTTACACTCCTGACTTGTTTTTACCTCGCTGGAGATGATGATGATCAAGTCACGTGCTGCCGTAGCGTTCGCGCCCAACCAACCGCTGCAAATCGTCGAAGTGGACGTTGAAGCGCCGAAGGCTGGCGAGGTGCTGATTCGTACCGTTGCATCCGGTGTCTGTCATACCGATGCCTATACCCTGTCCGGTGCCGACTCGGAAGGCGTGTTCCCGTGCATCCTGGGCCACGAGGGTGGCGGTATCGTCGAGGCCGTGGGCGCAGGCGTGACATCGCTGGCTGTAGGCGACCACGTCATTCCGCTCTACACGGCCGAGTGTCGCGAGTGCAAATTCTGCAAGTCCGGTAAAACCAATCTCTGCCAGAAAGTACGTGCTACCCAAGGCAAGGGCCTGATGCCCGATGGAACGACCCGTTTCAGCTACAACGGCGAGCCGGTTTACCACTACATGGGTTGCTCGACGTTTTCCGAGTACACCGTGGTCCCGGAAATCTCTTTGGCGAAAATCCCCAAGGAAGCCCCTCTAGAGAAGGTCTGCCTGCTCGGTTGCGGCGTAACTACCGGTATCGGTGCCGTTCTGAACACGGCCAAGGTTGAAGAGGGTGCAACCGTTGCGATCTTCGGGCTGGGCGGTATCGGGCTTGCGGCGATCATCGGCGCAAAAATGGCCAAGGCGTCGCGCATCATCGCTATCGACATCAACCCGGCGAAGTTCGATGTGGCACGCGAACTGGGCGCCACTGACTTCATCAACCCGAAAGAACACGGCAAGCCGATTCAGGACGTCATCGTTGAATTGACCGACGGTGGCGTGGATTACAGCTTCGAATGCATCGGTAACGTGAAACTCATGCGTGCGGCGCTGGAATGCTGCCATAAGGGTTGGGGTGAGTCAGTCATCATTGGCGTCGCACCTTCGGGTCAGGAAATTGCTACCCGCCCGTTCCAGCTGGTTACCGGTCGCGTCTGGCGCGGGTCGGCATTCGGCGGAGTAAAGGGCCGTACCGAGCTACCAAGCTATGTCGAAAAAGCGCAGACGGGTGAGATTCCGCTGGACACCTTCATCACCCACACCATGGGCCTGGACAGGATCAATGAAGCGTTCGACCTGATGCACGAAGGCAAGAGCATTCGTTCGGTCATCCATTTCTGAGAAGCAGTGACGAGCTACAAGCTTCCAGCTGCAAGAGGGCGCGCCGCTGTCCCTTCTTGCAGCTTGCGGCTTGAAGCTTGCAACTGCTCGAAGCTTGCAACTGAGAGGAGCGACCCATGAGTCTGGAAAACATTTCGTGCCAGAAAAGCTTTGGCGGCTGGCACAAGCGTTACAAACATCACTCCGATGTGCTCGGTTGCGACATGGTGTTTGCTGTTTATCTTCCGCCACAGGCCGAGCAGGGTGCCAGGTTGCCGGTGGTGTACTGGCTGTCGGGTCTGACCTGCACCGATGAGAACTTCATGCAGAAGGCCGGCGCTCTGCGCATCGCCGCCGAGCTCGGATTGATCATTGTGGTGCCGGATACCAGCCCCCGTGGCGCCGATGTGCCGGATGACCCGGACAACGCCTATGATTTCGGTTTGGGCGCAGGCTTCTACCTGAACGCCATCCAGCAACCCTGGGCTCGGCATTACCGCATGTACGACTACGTGGTCAGCGAACTGCCTGCGCTGATCGAAGCACACTTTCCGGCCTCGGAGAACCGCAGTATCAGCGGTCATTCCATGGGCGGTCATGGCGCTTTGGTCTGCGCGTTGCGCAATCCGGGGCGATACCAATCGGTATCGGCTTTCTCGCCGATTGCCAACCCAATGGACTGTCCCTGGGGCCAGAAGGCGTTCTCCCGCTATCTGGGTGAAGACCACTCGCGCTGGCGCGAATGGGATGCTAGCGTGCTGATCGCCGAGGCAACCGAACGTCTGCCGTTACTGGTGGATCAGGGCGATCGTGATGACTTTCTAGCCAATCAGCTCAAGCCCGAAGCGCTGGCGAAGGCGGCCAAAGCCGTGGGCCATCCGCTTGAGCTGCGTCTGCAGCCCGGTTATGACCACAGCTATTACTTCATCGCCAGCTTCATAGAAGATCACCTGCGCTATCACGCCCTGGCCCTGGCAGGGCGATGAGTGGGTGAGGTGAACTTGCTGCTATCGAGAGAAGGACCAGTATCTTTCCTTTGAATGTGAGGCTCAAACTTAGCCCTCGAGAGCGAGCGTGTTCCCACGGTGCCTGGGTCAATGCCTGACAAGCTGCGTCTCAGGCAGCTGGACGCCCTAATAGTCAACAAAGTAGGTAGAATCACGCCCTGACTTTTTCAGGGCGTTTTTTTATGCGTATTGGCCACGGCTATGATGTGCACCGCTTCGCTGAAGGCGATTTCGTTACCTTGGGTGGGCTGCGGATCGCGCACACGTCCGGTTTGCTCGCCCATTCCGACGGTGACGTCCTGTTGCATGCACTGAGCGATGCCTTGCTGGGCGCAGCTGCACTCGGCGACATTGGCAAGCATTTCCCCGATACGGACCCGCAGTTCAAGGGCGCAGACAGCCGCGTGCTGCTGCGTCATGTGCTCAAGCAAGTGAAGGCCAAGGGTTGGAAGGTCGGCAACGTCGACGCCACTATCGTTGCTCAAGCCCCGAAAATGGCGCCACACATCGATACCATGCGCGCGCTGATCGCCGAAGACCTGCAGGTAGAGCTCGATCAAGTTAACGTCAAGGCGACGACCACCGAAAAGCTGGGTTTTACCGGCCGTGAGGAAGGCATTGCGGTTCACGCCGTCGCATTGTTGATCGCCGCATGACCGAATCCGAACTCCTGGGCCCGCGCGCCTATGGCGATACGCTTGGCACAGCAGTGCTGAAAGCCACTGCCGAAGATTTTCAGGTAGATGAAGTGCTGGACATTCCGTTGTCCGGCGACGGCGAGCATCTGTGGTTTTGGGTCGAGAAGCGCGGGCTTAACACCGAAGAAGCTGCGCGCCGTCTGGCCAAGGCTGCCGGTGTGCCGCTGCGCACCGTGGCTTACGCAGGTTTGAAGGACCGCCAGGCGCTGACGCGCCAGTGGTTCAGCATCCAGCTGCCGGGTAAGGCCGACCCCGACATGTCGAGCGCCGAAAACGAAACGCTGAAGCTCCTAGACAGCAAGCGTCACAAACGCAAATTGCAGCGTGGCGCCCATGCCGCTAACGGCTTTTCTCTGCGCTTGACCCAGCTGAAGGGCGACCGGACCGAACTCGACAAGCGCCTGGAAACCATCAAGCTGCGGGGCATCCCCAATTATTTTGGTGCCCAGCGCTTTGGCTACAAAGGCGGCAACGTCGGGGAGGCCCGGCACTATGCCGAACGCCAGGCCCTGCCGGAGCAGCGCAATGTGCGCTCGCGCTTGCTCTCCACGGCGCGCAGTTATCTGTTCAATAAAGTGCTGGCCGCGCGGGTTGCCGATGGCAGCTGGCAATGGGCCCAGGTCGGCGATCTGTTGGCATTTACCGACAGTAGAAGCTTCTTTCCTGCCGGCGAGGCCGAGTGCAGCGACCCGCGTCTGGCGATCCTCGATCTGCATCCCACCGGTCCACAGTGGGGCGAGGGTGGCTCCCCGGCTGCTGGCGCCACTGCCGAGCTGGAAAACCGTATCGCCCTGAGTGAATCTTTGCTCTGTAACTGGTTGATAAAGGCAGGAATGGAACACGAACGTCGCATCCTGCGACTGCCCATCGGGCGGTTGACGTGGCATTATCCCGAGCCTGACATTCTGCAACTGGAATTCGTCCTGCCAGCCGGATGCTTCGCCACCGCATTGGTGCGCGAGCTCGTCGATCTGGCGCCCGCAGGACAGACGGACAGCCCATGCGTATTCTGATTTCAAATGATGATGGGGTCTCGGCACCCGGACTGACTGCGCTCCATGAAGCGCTGGCGGACTATGCCGAGTGCACGGTCATCGCTCCCGATCGAGACAGGAGTGGCGCCAGCAGTTCGCTGACCCTCGATCGCCCGCTGCACCCTCATCAGTTGGACAACGGTTTCATCAGCGTCAACGGTACGCCCACCGACTGCGTACATCTGGGCATCCACGGTCTGCTTGAGCATAACCCGGACATGGTTGTATCCGGCATCAACCTGGGCGCCAATCTGGGGGATGACGTGCTGTATTCCGGCACCGTGGCCGCGGCGCTGGAGGGGCGGTTCCTGCGACGTCCATCGTTCGCCTTTTCATTTCTGTCACGTCAGGTCGATAACCTGGCAACCGCCGCGCACTACGCCCGGCTTCTGGTCGAGGCGCACGAGCAACTCGACCTTCCACCGCGTACCGTATTGAACGTGAATATTCCGAACTTGCCGCTTGACCACGTGCGAGGCATCCAGTTGACTCGGTTGGGGCATCGTACCCGCGCCGCGGCACCGATTCGCGTGGTCGACCCGCGTGGCAGGGCCGGTTACTGGATTGCCGCTGCCGGCGATGCTGAGGACGGCGGGCCGGGCACCGATTTCCATGCCGTGATGCAGGGGTATGTTTCGATTACACCGTTACAACTGGATCGAACCTATCAGGACGGTTTCAACAGCCTGAACGCTTGGCTTGAGGGAATGGCCTGATGTCGCGTGAACAAGATGATCTGTTACGGCGTGGTGTGGGGTTTACCTCGCAGCGCACCCGCGAGCGTTTGATTCAGCGGCTATACGAAGAGGGCATCAGCAACACTGATGTTCTGGACGTCATTTGCAAGACGCCTCGTCATCTGTTCGTGGACGAGGCGCTGGCGCATCGCGCCTATGAAGACACCGCTTTACCAATCGGTAACAACCAGACCATTTCCCAGCCTTACATGGTTGCACGCATGAGCGAGCTGCTGTTGGCGGCAGGACCGCTGGACAAGGTGCTGGAGATTGGTACTGGCTCGGGTTATCAGACCGCCATTCTGGCGCAATTGGTGGAGCGGGTGTTCTCTGTCGAGCGCATCAAGGGGTTGCAGGACCGGGCAAAGGAGCGTCTTCTCGAACTCAACCTGCGCAACATGGTGTTTCGCTGGGGGGACGGCTGGGAGGGCTGGCCAGCGCTGGCGCCTTACAATGGCATTATTGTGACCGCGGTGGCGACCGATGTGCCTCAGGCCCTGCTGGACCAACTGGCACCGGGCGGGCGCCTGGTGATTCCGGTTGGATCAGGGGAAGTACAGCAACTGATGTTGATTATTCGCGAAGACAAAGGCTTCTCCCGGCATGTCCTGGGCGCGGTGAGATTTGTGCCATTGCTCAATGGCCCGTTGGCATAAGTACTGTTTTACAGCTGCAATGAATTCCGCGACGCGCCATCGGTCTACAGGCAGGCGATTTTCAATCAGGGCCTGGCCGACTCGCCGCTCGTCGTCTTGAAGTTTTTCGTAATCAGTTTCCCCATGGCTGCCCGTCATCTTCACGACACAATAGGCAGCTTTAATTCAGTCACCGGTAAAGGGAGTGGCGGGTGAGTCTCACAGTCATTCGGCAGCGTACGTTTTCAGCAAGTTTTCCACGTCTGGTGATTGGCATTGCCCTGAGTGTCCTTCTGGTCGGCTGCTCCAGCACACCAAAGGGAGGAGTGCGTGTCGTCGATCGCAATGGCGGTAAAACGGCGGCACCCACTCGGCAACCCGTGACGACCGGTCAGTATGTCGTTAAGCGCGGCGATACGCTGTTTTCCATTGCTTTCCGTTACGGTTGGGACTGGAAAGCCTTGGCCGCCCGTAACAATGTTCCCGAGCCCTACACCATTCATGTCGGTCAGACGATTCGCTTCGATGGGCGTTCGAATTCATCTTCTACCGCGGTTGTTGGCGCCCCGGTGGTTGTTCCTCAAACCACCACCGGCAATTCCAGCTCTGCTTCCGGGTCAATTAAAACCACGGTGATTACACGGCCTGTTGAGGGCAGTTCAGGTGGCAATGGGGCGCCATCGACAAGCCCGATAAACACGCCTGTAAACACTCCGGTCGTTGCTGGAGCGCGGTCGGCGAGCGGTTGGGCGTGGCCTGCGAGCGGTGTTTTAATCAGTAAATTTTCTTCAAACGGTAGTTTGAATAAAGGCATTGATATCGCGGGTGATTTGGGACAGCCTGTTTTGGCAGCGTCTGATGGTTCAGTGGTATACGCCGGGAGTGGATTGCGGGGCTACGGCGAATTAATCATCATCAAACACAGCGATACCTACGTCAGTGCTTACGGTCACAACCGCAGGCTCTTGGTTCGGGAGGGGCAACAGGTCAAGGCAGGGCAGGCAATTGCCGAGATGGGGTCCACGGGGACTGACCGAGTGAAGCTGCATTTTGAGATTCGCCGTCAGGGTAAGCCGGTAGACCCACTGGAATTCTTGCCACGTCGTTGATCGGTTACCAGTCTGTTCCTGTCGTAGAGGGGACAGGCTCAGGTGATGCCAAGGAAAAAGGCGCCACTGGAGCTTGAGGTCGAACTCACCAAAGGACTATAACAATGGCTCTCAACAGAGAATTGCCGGAGTTTGACATAGACGATGAGGTTCTCCTTATGGAGCCCGAGATCGTCCTGGATTCTGCAGCGGATGAGAAGCCAGCTACACCTTCTGTTCGTGCAAGGACCAAAAACTCCGCAGCACTCAAGCAACACAAATACATCGATTACACGCGGGCACTGGATGCCACGCAGCTTTACCTCAACGAGATCGGCTTCTCCCCTTTACTGTCTCCGGAAGAAGAGGTTCATTTTGCGCGATTGTCGCAAAAAGGGGACCCGGCCGGGCGCAAGCGCATGATTGAGAGCAATCTGCGGCTAGTGGTTAAAATTGCCAGACGCTATGTCAATCGTGGCCTTTCGTTGCTGGATCTCATTGAGGAGGGCAACCTTGGCCTCATCCGGGCGGTTGAGAAATTCGATCCGGAGCGTGGTTTCCGATTCTCGACATATGCAACCTGGTGGATCCGTCAGACCATCGAGCGCGCGATCATGAATCAGACGCGGACCATCCGCCTGCCGATTCATGTGGTCAAAGAGCTCAATGTCTACCTGCGGGCAGCGCGGGAGTTGACCCAGAAACTCGATCACGAGCCTTCACCGGAAGAGATCGCCAACCTGCTCGAAAAGCCGGTAGGCGAAGTCAAGCGTATGTTGGGCCTCAATGAGCGGGTGTCCTCGGTGGATGTGTCTCTTGGCCCTGACTCCGACAAGACGTTGCTCGACACGCTGACCGATGATCGGCCTACCGACCCGTGCGAGTTGCTGCAGGACGATGATCTTTCCCAGAGCATCGATCAGTGGTTGTCCGAGTTGACTGACAAACAACGTGAAGTGGTTATACGTCGTTTCGGCTTGCGCGGGCATGAGAGCAGCACACTGGAAGACGTAGGTCTTGAGATCGGCCTGACTCGCGAGCGCGTGCGGCAGATTCAGGTCGAGGGGCTGAAGCGCTTACGGGAAATTCTAGAAAAGAACGGGTTGTCCAGTGAGTCCCTTTTCCAATGAACTAGCACTCCATTCCCACAATTAATAGCGAATTAGCTCATCAGAAGCTCCAATTAGTTGGGGCTTCTTTCATTGTGGCTGATCAATCTGGACACGTGGTGTGGAGACTTAAAAGCTCAACCATCACGTCGGCTCAATGCTCGGTCCAGATGTGAGTTTTTCTAACTTTGGTTGTGAGAAACTTCTTACGTGAGGTGTCAGTTAATGCACTATTTCCTGCCAGTGAGCGCCGCTTTGCAAAGAGCGATGTGGTGTATCTGTTTGATTTAGGTCGTATTTATTTTTTGCGATTAATGGATCCCGGTATTGTTTTGCAAACTCCGGGCTATTGCCATGGTCCGATAATTCACTAAGATCGGAACTGTACCAACGGATGGGTACAGGCGGTCACGGAAGACTGCTCACGGACATCGCAGGATGCGATTCATCAGGATGATGGAAAAGGAATGAAGGGATTACGGAAAATGTGGGCGGGTCAAACCGCCCCTTTTTCTTACTCGCATGATGCGAGTTACCTCAGACTCAGGTTCAATGTAAAAAGGCCCCGGTGGGCCTTTTTACATTTCCGGGCGTCGTTAAAGAGCTTATCGCTCCAGGTTAGCGATCTTGCCAGGCTTGCCATCCCACTCCGCAGCATCCGGCAGTGAATCTTTTTTCTCGGTAATGTTGGGCCAGACATCTGCAAGCTCAGCGTTAAGCTCAATGAAACTCTCCATGCCGGCCGGAATCTCGTCTTCCGAGAAAATCGCGACGGCAGGGCATTCAGGCTCGCAAAGCGCGCAATCGATGCACTCGTCCGGGTGAATTACCAGGAAGTTTGGGCCTTCGTAAAAGCAGTCCACCGGACAGACTTCTACGCAGTCGGTGTACTTGCACTTGATGCAGTTGTCGGTGACGACGAAGGTCATTTCTAATTTTCTCCTCAGGCGGCGGCAGCAGAGCCCTTCACGTCAGGGTTGCTCGGTTGGGATCGATCCCGGGCCATTCAGAACACAGTCAGCCCCGCCCTCTGTCAACAGGACACAAGGGCATGGTTTGGTTCGCCATGTTCGAACGCGGCTCGGAACCCGTACAGTAAGGCGCAAGACCGCACCGTACCCAAACCGCGCGGGATTCTAACAGCTTGTTGCGCATACCGTTAGATCCGGTTTTGCAGTCCATATAACCATTCGATTGCCTGGCGCGGCGTCATGTCGTCGATTTTCAGCGTCGACAGCTCCTCCAGGACAGGGTGCGGCAGGACAGCGAACATGTCGGCCTGCTGCGGTGCAGGCGCCTTACCGGATTTTGGTTTGTGCTGCTCATGGGGCAGGCTGGTTGTTTCCAGGCGCTGCAAATGCTCTTTGGCGCGGGTGATCACTTTGGCTGGAACCCCCGCCAGTTGCGCCACGGCCAACCCATAGCTTTGGCTCGCAGGCCCTGGGAGCACGCGGTGCAGAAACACGATGCGCTCGTTATGTTCGGTGGCGTTGAGGTGCACGTTTGCCACCAAAGGTTCGCTATCCGGGAGCACTGTCAGCTCGAAATAATGGGTGGCGAACAGGGTGTAGGCGCGAAGCTGGGCCAGACACTCTGCCGCCGCCCAGGCCAACGATAGACCGTCGAACGTGCTGGTCCCGCGTCCGACTTCATCCATTAGCACCAGACTCTTGTCGGTAGCGTTGTGCAGGATGTTGGCCGTTTCGCTCATTTCCACCATGAATGTCGACCGGCCACCGGCCAGGTCATCGCTGGAGCCGATGCGGGTGAAAATGCGGTCGACCAGGGACAGCTCGCAGCTGGCGGCCGGAACGAAACTGCCGATGTGGGCCAGCAGCACGATCAAGGCGGTCTGACGCATGTAGGTGGATTTACCGCCCATGTTGGGACCGGTGATCACTAACATGCGGGTGTTGTCGTTCAAATCCAGATCATTGGCCACGAAGGGTGACGTCAGAACCTGTTCGACCACCGGATGACGCCCTTGCTCGATGCGCATGCAGGGTTCGTCGGTAAAGCGTGGGCAGTTCAAGTCCAGACTCAGCGCTCGCTCTGCAAGATTGCTCAAGACATCCAGTTCGGCCAGGGCCGCAGCAGTGTCCTGCAGTGGCGCGAGATGGCCGATAAGGTCCTCCAGCAGTGCTTCGTAAAGCATCTTTTCCCGAGCCAGAGCGCGACTTTTGGCGGACAAGGCTTTGTCTTCGAACTCTTTCAGCTCCGGTGTGATGAAGCGTTCGGCGCCCTTGAGCGTCTGGCGACGAATGTAGTCGGCGGGCGCCTGCTCGGCCTGCTTGCTCGGCAGCTCGATGAAGTAGCCGTGTACACGGTTGTAGCCGACCTTGAGATTGGCAAGTCCTGTACGGGCCTTCTCGCGGGTTTCCAGATCAATCAGGAACTGACCGGCGTTTTCGCTGAGCGACAGCAATTCGTCCAGTTCGCCGTCGTAGCCGGTTTTCAGCACGCCACCGTCGCGGATGACCGCAGGTGGGTTGTCAATGATCGCCCGCTGCAGCAGATCGGCGAGTTCCGGGTAGGTGCCAGCCGTTTTGGCCAGCTGTTGGATATGAGGAGCCTCGAGCTCGGCCAGCGCCAGTTGCAACTCTGGCAGTGCCCCAAGGGCGTCACGCAGGCGCGCCAGATCCCGTGGCCGGGCATTACGTAAACCGATTCGGGCAAGAATCCGCTCGATATCGCCGATTTCCTTGAGCTGGGGTTGCAGATTCTCGAATCGGTAGCGTTCGAGGAAGCAGCCGATCGATTCCTGCCGCGCCTGTAGCACTTTCAAATCACGCAGCGGCCGATTCAGCCAGCGGGTCAGCAGCCGGGTCGCCATCGCGGTCTGGCAGCAGTCCATGACTGACTGCAATGTATTGTCGCGACCTCCGGCCAGGTTGATGTCCAGCTCCAGATTGCGACGACTGGCGCCGTCAAGGATAACCGTGTCGTCCATACGCTCGTGACGCAGGCTGCGCAAGTGGGGTAGGGCAGTACGCTGAGTCTCCTTTGCATAGCCTAATAGGCAGCCAGCTGCGCCGATGGCCAGGGTCAGCGCTTCACAACCGAAGCCTTTGAGGTCCTGTGTCGAGAATTGTTGACACAGACTCTTATGCGCCGTGTCCCGTTCGAAATCCCAAGGCGCGCGACGACGAGAGCCCCGGCGCTTCTCGGCGGGCAGACCCTGAGGCCAGTCATCCGGGATAAGTAATTCAACCGGGTTAATGCGTTCGAGTTCGGCCAGCAGATTCTCCCAGCCCTTGATTTCCTGAACGGTGAAGTTACCGCTGGTGATGTCCAGCACCGCCAGGCCAAACAGACGTTCGTCACCCAGCACGGCAGCGATCAGGTTGTCGCGACGTTCGTCGAGCAAGGCTTCATCGCTCACAGTCCCTGGGGTGATGATACGTACCACTTGACGTTCGACGGGGCCTTTGCTGGTGGCCGGATCGCCGATTTGCTCACAGATCACCACCGATTCGCCCAGCTTCACCAGCTTGGCCAGATAGCCTTCGGCGGCATGATAAGGAATTCCGCACATGGGAATGCTTTGGCCTGCCGATTGGCCGCGTGCGGTTAGGGTAATGTCCAGCAGCTTGGCAGCCTTCTTGGCGTCTTCGTAGAAAATTTCATAGAAGTCGCCCATTCGATAGAACATCAGCTGTTCCGGATGCTGGTTTTTCAGCCTCCAGTACTGTTGCATCATTGGGGTGTGCGAAGAGAGATCGGAAATTGCTTTATTCATCAGTTCTTTAGGCAAATTCGTTGGAAGATTTGGGCAAATGGGGAGTGCCGCGTGGGACGCCACCTACGTGGGCCAACGCCGGGTCCGATTGCTTTTGCGATGGGCGCAAGGTTACCACGCACGTTCGTCAGCCGCAGGTTTGGCTCATTCGTCACCACTCGTTTCAGCCTCTATATAAGGCTCGCGTAGCTGTCTAGGCTACGGGGGCAGCTGTCCGATTCGGAACGGCGTTGTCAAAAAAGGAGCTTTATATGCGACGTAAACGGGGTAGGGACGCAACCAATGGGCGCTTCATCACGCTTGAAGAGGCACAGCAGCGTCCTCGGGAAACAATCGTTGAAACGGTCAGGAAACCCTGTCCGAAAGAGAAGAAACCGCTCGCCAAGCAACAGGAGTCTGCTTAGATGATCTGGCAGGCGCGGTTGCCATCCACGCCGCGTCTGTCTTGCGCAAGCGCTGCGCTCGTGTAGCGTATCCCTGTCGCTCTAATGTTACGGAGAGTTTCTGTGGACAATATCACTCAACTGGCAGCTGCATTGGGCAAGCACCTGCTGCAAGCCCGGGCGCAGGTGAGCACCGCCGAATCCTGCACCGGCGGCGGTATCGCTGAGGCCATTACACGTATCGCCGGCAGTTCGGCCTGGTTCGAAGCCGGTTATGTGACTTACTCCAATCGGCAGAAGACCTGCCAACTCGGTGTCGATGGAGAGTTATTTGGGCGTGTCGGTGCCGTCAGTCGGGAAGTCGTCGAAGCCATGGCGCGGGGCGCCCAGGTCAACAGCTGCGCACGGTTCTCGGTTGCGGTCAGCGGCGTCGCCGGCCCAGACGGTGGCTCTGCACAAAAGCCGGTGGGCACCGTATGGATTTGTTGGGGCGTGGACGAACAGCTGATCACCGAGCGCTTTCAGTTCACCGGAGATCGCGACGCGGTGCGTCGACAGACGGTGAAGTCCGCTCTGGAAGGGCTGATCCGGCTCACGTGTGGAGAAATACCAAATCGGGGGTAGGCGCGCGCTTAACCCTGTGGAATAATACTGTCTACTTATACAGTTATATCGGCCGTCAGGCCTAACCTATCACGAGAGGACTTCAATGGACGACAACAAGAAGAAAGCCTTGGCTGCGGCCTTGGGTCAGATCGAGCGCCAGTTCGGCAAAGGTGCCGTAATGCGCATGGGTGACCATGACCGCCAGGCTATTCCTGCTATCTCTACCGGCTCGCTGGGTCTCGATATCGCACTGGGTATCGGCGGCCTGCCAAAAGGCCGGATCGTTGAAATCTACGGTCCTGAGTCTTCCGGCAAAACCACCATGACCCTGTCGGTCATTGCCGAAGCCCAAAAGATGGGCGCCACCTGTGCATTCGTCGATGCGGAACACGCCCTCGACCCTGAGTACGCTGGCAAGCTGGGCGTCAACGTTGACGACCTGTTGGTATCGCAGCCGGACACCGGTGAGCAGGCGCTTGAAATCACCGACATGCTGGTGCGTTCCAACGCCATTGACGTCATCGTCGTCGACTCTGTGGCTGCCTTGGTGCCGAAGGCCGAGATCGAAGGCGAAATGGGCGACATGCACGTTGGCCTTCAAGCCCGTCTGATGTCCCAGGCGCTGCGCAAGATCACTGGTAACATCAAGAACGCCAACTGTCTGGTTATCTTCATCAACCAGATCCGTATGAAGATCGGCGTCATGTTCGGCAGCCCGGAAACCACTACCGGTGGTAACGCGCTGAAGTTCTATGCCTCGGTTCGTCTGGATATCCGTCGCACCGGCGCGGTTAAAGATGGCGACGAAGTGGTCGGCAGCGAGACTCGCGTCAAGGTCGTCAAGAACAAGGTCGCTCCTCCGTTCCGTCAGGCTGAATTCCAGATTCTGTACGGCAAGGGCATCTACCGTAACGGCGAGATCATCGACCTGGGCGTGTTGCATGGTCTGCTGGAGAAATCCGGTGCATGGTACAGCTATCAGGGCAACAAGATAGGTCAGGGTAAAGCCAACTCGGCCAAGTTCCTGCAGGACAATCCGGAAATCGGTGCAACCCTGGAGAGACAAATCCGTGAAAAGCTTCTGACTGCCAAGCCTGACGTCAAAGCTCAATCGTCTCGCGTTGCTGAAGGCGACGTGGCCGAAGTCGAAGATGCTGACATCTGATTTCAGTCATGTCGGTAGAGCTTGACACGCCCCTCGCCGTACGGCGTACTGCAATGGACCTGCTCGCACGTCGCGAGCATGGTCGGGTCGAGCTGACGCGTAAACTGCGTCAGCGCGGCGCCCCGCCTGAATTGATCGACGCTGCCCTCGACCGTCTAACGGATGAGGGTTTGCTATCCGAATCTCGTTACCTCGAAAGCTTTGTTTCCTATCGTGCTCGTTCTGGCTACGGTCCATTGCGTATTCGCGAGGAGTTGGGGCAGCGCGGATTGCAGCGTCCAGACATCGAGTTGGCACTTCGCGAATGCGGTGTCGACTGGCGAGAAAAGCTGCAGGAATCCTGGCATCGCAAGTTTGGGGGGCGGCTCCCCAAAGACGCGCGCGAGCGAGGTCAGCAGATGCGATTTCTGAGTTATCGCGGCTATCCTCCAGATCTGATCAGGCGGCTGCTGAGCGGCAAAGGCTACGACGACTGACGATGCCGCCCGGCATTACTCGATTACTGCACCGCAAGTGTTACCCCCAGAGCTAGTCGGTTGCCTTCACTGGTTCTCGGCCTCGGACTGGCCGCGGTTACAACGGCTGTGCCCAGTTTTCGCGCAAATTGATATAATCCACCAGCGCTCGCAGGCGCCCGTGATTGCGACCATTGAACTTGAACGCGAGCCGGGTGAGGTGGCTGAACTGCTCTTCATCGTATTCGTCCTGATGCCCGTACTGCTGGAAATCATCGCTCAGATGCAGATCGGCGAACTCTCGTTGCATATGGGCCAAGGCAGTTTCGCTAAGCGCATGATGCATTCGAATCACGAAGGTGTTTTTCAGCCAGCGGCTTGAATGAAAGTTGCTGTAGAACTGATTGATCTCCGCTACGGCTTCTTCTGCGCTGTAGACCAGCCTGAGCAGGTTCAGGTCGGTTGGAAGGATATAGCGGTTGGCCTCCAGCTCGTTCCTGATGAAACTCAACGCCACTTCCCAGAACGTGCCCCCGGGGGCATCCAGCAGAACGATTGGCACCAGCGGGCTTTTGCCAGTCTGGATCAGAGTCAACACCTCTAGTGCTTCATCCAGCGTGCCGAAACCACCAGGGCATAGCACCAGTGCGTCGGCCTCCTTGACGAAGAACAGCTTGCGGGTAAAGAAAAAGTGGAAGGGCAACAGGTTGCCGGTGCCATCGACCGTGGCATTGGCATGTTGCTCAAAGGGCAGCGTGATATTGAAGCCCAGGCTGTGATCCAACCCCGCACCTTCATGGGCCGCCGCCATGATCCCGCCACCGGCACCGGTGATGACCATCAGATCAGCTGCCGCAAGCTTTGTGCCCAACTCGCGAGCCAAGGCATACAGCGGATGTTCCAGCGGCGTACGGGCAGAGCCGAATACCGTTACCTTGCGCCGTCCACGGAACTGTTCAAGCACGCGAAAAGCGTTGTCCAGTTCGCGCAGGGCTTGCAAGGTGATTTTGGCGTTCCAGCGATTGCGATCATCGTGAGCCATGCGCAGGACGGTCAGCATCATATCGTGGTAAAGCGGAAGGTTGGGGCTGTTGGGTGCAACCAGGTTGAGTTGTTCCTCGATCTTGCTGAGGTCGACTCCGTTGCTTTGGAAGTGAAGAGACAACGCATCGTTAGGTACGTAAGGCATGCAAACTTTCTCCTTGGGCAGAATCAACAATCCTGTCGACGGCGACAGGATCACGACGCATCCTGCATCGCTGCTGCTAGCCCACTCTAAGAATGGTCAGGTACGGTTGGCGACAGAGTTGCGCCACAGTGACTCTGCTTGTGTCCATGGTTGGGATAAAGAAACATTGAGCGCAACGACAGCGCCGGGCAACCCTTTTTTGCCTCGGAAACGTGAGCGCTCGCAAAAGCCTGATGATGTGCCGGAACATAAATGCTGGCAATGCCCATTTGAAGGGGCGAGCCGAGTCGGTTGGTCAATACCGAGGTCGCGTAATGGCCGAGGCCGCGCGTAGAGGACTTCAGAATGTGCAGCGGGAGTGCATCAGGCGCCTGAGTCAGAACGGCAAGCATTCTTGTGAGGGTCAGGCGCCGGTTGGTTATGTGCCAAGGACTAGCCTTGTCGCACGGCTTGTTCAACCAACCGATTACTTTTTCCTGGCAGGCAGTTTTGCGTTGCAATCGGCTGCGGTGATCTGCTGGGTAGTGATCAAGTGATCGGTTTTGTATTCCCGGAACTCGTAGCGAAGTATTGCGCCCTTGGCCATCAACTGGCGATAGCCGGTGTTACGACAAACGCTGGTGCCCAATTGACGACCAACAAGTTCGGGGTTCTCACGCATTTGCTCGGCCTGGCCGGCTTGAACGCTGAGGTGGTCGATCAGGATCTTCCCGTCGACGGTGTAACCTTGGTCAAGAATGTCCTCGCTAAGGGCGTTGGGCTTTCCGACGTTGCTTTTCGCCGCGACTTGTTCCAGCTCTTTATTCAGTTCGTAATCCTGTTTGGACGCCGCGTTGGCGCACAGCGGAGCGACGAGCAAAAGCGTGAGGGTAGGGGCGATAAGGCGCAGCATTAGACTCTCCTGGGGCAGTGAACGTCGTTGGACCGGATGCAACCGCTTGCGTTCACTGGTGAGTTGGGGCTTTGAAGGTCGGGCAGTATAGGTGAGTCGCCTCGACAGACACCAGAGAACCGGGCAGCTCTGGTAGACTGCCGACATTTCAATGCCGGATATTCGTCGTGGTGCTGCCTTTGTTTCGCCCAGGTTCGTCGCGCAGGTGCTGCGACTCATGAGCCACGCTGTCTCACGTCTACGCGCCGAACGACTGGCCCGCAGCACCAAACCCTTCATCGCTCGCGGTTCCCGGGCGCCGCGTTGTCCCGGGTGTAGGGTGATCGAAAGTTACTGCCTGTGTGCATGGAAACCGACCGTCCCGGCTAAATCAGGAATGTGTCTATTGATGTATGACACCGAGCCGCTGAAGCCTACCAATACCGGCTGGTTGATCGCCGACGTGATCAAGGAAACCGAGGCTTTCGGCTGGTCTCGAATCGATGTGGATGAAAAACTCCCCGCGTTGCTCAACGATCCGCAATGGCAGCCCTATATCGTGTTTCCTGGCGAGTTTGTCGCTGCAGAACGTGTCGTAACCCAGGTCAATCTGGCTCCGGGCAAGCGCCCGCTGTTTGTCCTGCTCGATGCGACCTGGCCGGAGGCACGCAAGATGTTCCGCAAGAGCCCATATCTTGATCGTTTGCCGGTATTGAGTCTGGAGCCGGAGCAGATGTCGCGTTATCGTCTGCGACGTTCGAAGCGCGACGATCATTTCTGCACCGCTGAAGTGGCGGCGTTGTGTTTGGAACTCGCGGACGATCAGCAGGCGGCCAGGGTGTTGGATGCGTATCTGGATGTATTCAGTGCTCATTATCTGGGCGCGAAGTTTCAACTGCCGGTCGACCCGGACGATGCGCCGCACAGCTATTTGAAAGGTTTTATATAAACCGGGTGGCTTTACGTTCACCGGATTGGCCGCTTTTGATTTTAGCGCCAGGCCGCACCCGCGAGCTTGTTCGCGGCGTGCGGCCTGAATCCGTCAGCGCTTCCTTATAAACAGGATCATGAAATGAATTACGAAATCCTGATCGCCGATGACCATCCCTTGTTTCGCAGTGCCCTGCATCAAGCACTGAGCATCGGCCTGGGCCCCGACGCCCGGCTGGTCGAGGCGGAAAGCATTGCTGATCTGGAAGCACGCCTGACCGAAAAGTCCGATTGGGATCTGGTACTGCTGGATCTGAACATGCCCGGCGCGTACGGCTTCTCCGGGCTGGTCCTGCTGCGCGGTCAGTACCCTCAAGTGCCGGTGATGATGGTTTCGGCTCAGGAGGAGGCGGCAGTCGTGGTCAAATCCCGCGAATTCGGCGCGAGCGGCTTCATCCCCAAATCCAGTTCGCTGGAAACCATCCAGCAAGCCGTGCGCACGGTGCTCGATGGCGACGTCTGGTGGCCGGCGCAGGTTAACGAAAGTGTCAATGTCTCGCCGGAGGCGAAAGCAGCCAGCGAAGGACTCGCCAGCCTGACCCCTCAGCAGTTCCGCGTTTTGACCATGGTCTGCGAAGGCTTGCTCAACAAGCAGATTGCCTATGAGCTCAGCGTGTCTGAAGCGACCATCAAGGCGCACGTAACGGCGATTTTTCGCAAGCTGAACGTGCGTACCCGGACCCAGGCGGCATTGCTGTTGCAACAGCTGGAATCGATTTCGCCGAACTGATGCCCCTGTTCCGGCGCTTTACAAGGATGTCCAGCGGCTGTTCTTCACACTTTTTTGACCGCCGCTGAACTAGTCTGCACCGTCTTCATGGATCAGTAGTTCCCTTTATGACCTCACCTTTCAAGGGCCACACCGGCCTCAAACGTATTCTTAACGCTTGCGGTTATTCACTCGACGGTCTGACCGCTGCCTTCAAGGGTGAGGCTGCGTTTCGTCAGTTGGTGCTGCTCAACGTCATCTTGATACCGCTGTCGTTCGTGTTTCACGTCAGTCGCGGCGAACGGGCAATCCTGATTGCCGTATGCCTGCTGGCGTTGATTGTGGAATTGCTGAACTCGGCCATTGAAGCGGCCATCGACCGGATTTCTCTGGACCGCCACCCACTGTCCAAGAATGCCAAGGACATGGGCAGCGCGGCACAGTTCGTCGCGTTGGTCCTGGTTGCTGCGGTATGGGCGCTGATTTTGCTCGGCTAATCGCGTTTTATCTCGCAAGCCCTTCAGGCAATGCTGGGCAGCACAATCTCGTCGCTGCGTCGGACTCCCGCAGTGAACGCGCGGCACAGATCGAGAAACTCCCGAATAGCTGAAGTCTGGTACTTCTGCTTGTGCCAGATGAAATAGAACTGGCGCACCAGATCCAGTTCAGGCGTCTCCACTGCCACCAAGCTTCCCCGGCGGAATGCGTCGCGCAGCGCCAGCCGGGAAATGCAGCCGATCCCCAGACCTGACTCGACGGCACGCTTGATCGCTTCGGTGTGCTCAAGCTCAAGACGTACGTTCAGGCTGTTGAGATGATGACGCATGGATTGATCGAAGGTCAGGCGCGTGCCCGAACCCTGTTCGCGCAGAATCCAGGCTTCTTGAGTCAGCTCGGCCAGCGTCGCATGCCCTCGTTTGGCCAGCGGGTGCTGAGGCGCACAGAACACCACCAGTTCATCTTCGACCCACGTCTGCACTTCGATATCGGGGTGGCTGCAGTCGCCCTCTATCAACCCAAGGTCTATTTCATAGTGCGCGACCTGCTGCACGATATTGGCTGTGTTTTGTACATGCAGCTTCACCTGGCTTTCCGGATGACGCTGCATGAAGCTGCCGATCAGCAGCGTCGCCAGGTAATTGCCAATGGTCAGGGTCGCTCCGACGGCCAGCGAGCCGAAGCCGGCCTTGCCGTTGAGCAGGTCCTCGATCTCTTTGGCCTGATCCAGAAGGGCAACGGCCTGAGGCAGCAATTGCCGCCCGGTGGCATTCAGGCTCAGACGTTTGCCCGCGCGGTCAAACAGCTGGCAACTGGACTGGCGCTCAAGTTCGGTAATGGACGTACTGGCCGCAGATTGCGATAACGACAGGTGCACGGCAGCGCGGGAAACGCTTTCCTGCTGGGCGACGGCGACGAATACTTGTAGCTGACGGAGAGTGAATCGCATATCTATATAACCGATAACCCATATCTTGATAATCCAGTTAACAGATATTGTGTCTGCCACTAGAATATCGCGCAATGACGCCGTGACCGGTGTGCGCACATTTCAGGAGTTTCCACGTACATGAGCAACATGAATCACGAGCGTGTCCTCAGCGTTCATCACTGGAACGACACGCTCTTCAGTTTCAAGTGCACCCGTGATCCAGGTCTGCGCTTCGAGAACGGTCAGTTCGTCATGATCGGTCTGCAGCAGCCAAACGGGCGCCCGCTCATGCGTGCTTACTCTATCGCCAGCCCGAATTGGGAAGAGCATCTGGAGTTTTTCAGCATCAAGGTGCCGGACGGCCCGCTGACCTCGCAATTGCAACACCTGAAGGAAGGCGACGAGATCATCATCAGCAAAAAGCCTACCGGCACGCTGGTTCTTGATGACCTGAAGCCGGGCAAACATCTTTATCTGCTCAGCACCGGCACCGGTCTGGCGCCTTTCATGAGCGTCATTCAGGACCCGGAAACCTACGAGCGTTTCGAAAAGGTCATCCTGTGCCACGGCGTGCGTTACGTGAATGAAGTCGCCTACCGCGAGTTCATCACCGAGCATCTTCCGCAGAACGAGTTCTTCGGCCAAGCGCTGCGCGACAAGTTGATCTACTACCCGACCGTCACCCGCGAACCTTTCGAAAACGAAGGGCGCCTGACCGACCTGATGCGCAACGGCAAGCTGTTCAGCGACATTGGTCTGCCACCGATCAACCCGCAGGACGACCGCGCAATGCTGTGCGGCAGCCCGAGCATGCTGGACGAAACCAGCGAGGTGCTTAACAGCTTCGGCCTTATCGTCTCGCCGCGTATGCGCGAGCCGGGTGATTACCTGATCGAGCGGGCATTCGTCGAGAAGTAATACTGACCCCGCAGGTTTTCGAATCTGCGGAAGATTTTTCTGACTGAAGACGTTCAGCGTCTGATGCCACCCCTTCCCGAGCAAGCTCGGTCTCACAGGGTTATGCGTAGCTGAATGTCTGGACTTCATCAGGAGTCCGCGGTGAGGGCGAGCTTGCTCGCGAAGAGGTCAGTGCGGGTGCTAGAGGTTTAGCGCCTGACAAAAAAACCGCCTGGAGGTCACGGACCAGGCGGTTTTTTTGTGGGCATGATTCAGACGGCAGCAGGCACGACTTCCAGCACGCGTATCTGCCCCGTTTGGGGATAATGCCAACGCACATCCAGATCCCAGAACTGCGCGCCGTAGCGACGCTCAGGCGCAGGCACTTGATAAGCCGGCCGCGGATCCTGAGTCAGGCACTGCTCGATCAACTCCACCAGTGGCTCGCTCAGGCGCAGGGCATGTTGGCGGGCCTGTAACAGGGCGCTTTCATCCCAGTAAACGGGGATCAGTTCTGGCGCTGCTGCCGCCATGTCGTTGCTGGCCTCGACGACGATGTCGGCGTAGGGCACGTACGGTTTGATGTCCAGAACCGGGGTGCCATCCAGCAGGTCGATTCCCGACAGCCACAGACGACCGGGCTCGACCCTCTCCAACTTGACCACTGACTGACCGATACCGTTCGGACGGTGTGTGGCACGGGTCGCGAACACGCCCATGGTCTGATTGCCGCCCAAGCGCGGCGGCCGCACTTTGAGGCGCGGCTTTTCTTCCAGTGCTTCGTGAAACAGGAACAGCAGCCAGACGTGACTGACCTGTTCCAGGCCCTGAACCGCGCCGCCCTGATCGAACGGCGGCACCAGCTCCATGACGCCCCGTGCGGCAGGGGCCAGCTGTGGCTGGCGCGGAATGGCGAACTTCTCCTTGAAACAGGAGCGTACGAAGCCAATGGGCGAAACGCCGTAGCTTTGCTTCATCGAGGCAGGTTTAGCACAGGGGGCTAATGCTCAACCGCGAACGCGCAGGGTCAGGCCGCGCAGGAAGTTTCGCAGCAGTTGATCACCACACAAACGATAGTTGTTGTGGCCGGCCTTACGGAACAGGGCGCTCAGCTCCGGCTTGGACACCGGAAACTCTGCGGCCTTGAGGATCGCGTGCATATCCTCCTCCTTGAGCTCGAACGCTACGCGCAATTTCTTCAATACGATGTTGTTGGTTATGGGCATTTCGATCGGCAGGGGCGGGCGGCTCTCGTCCTTGCCGCGCTTGAAGAACACCAGGCCGTCAAGGAAGTGCGCCATAACCTCGTCGCTGCAGGGCTCGAAGCCTTCTTCCTCGTCCTTCTTCATAAAAGCCATTACCTGAGCTTTGGTGACGTCGATGCCACCCAGCTTGATAATGTCCACCACCTTGGTGTCGCTGATATCGAGCATGTAGCGGATGCTACGCAGTACGTCATTGTTCATCATGATGCGTGTTTCCTGATCAATCGGGTGTAAGCGCACGCAGGGGGAGGGCGGCGCTGAAAAAAAGGTTCAGAACTTTTCTTTGTCGGTCATGTAGCGCCAGTGGCCTTCCGGTACTTTGCCAATGGAGACGCCGCCGATGCGGATGCGCCGCACGGACACGACCTTTAGCCCTACGGCCTCGCACATCAGCGCGATTACACCGGGTTGCGGATTCTTCATGGCGAAACGCAGGCGGTTTTCGTTCTGCCAGCTGGCTTTGACCTTCGGCAGCTCTTTGCCCTTGTACATCAGGCCGTGGTTTAGACGGTTGAGGCCGTGGGCAACCATTTCGCCGTTGATTTCCACCACGTATTCCTGCTCGATCTTGCTGCGGTCATCGGTGAGCTTGCGCAAAATCTTCCAGTCCTGGCTGAACACCATCAGGCCGCTGGCGTTGGTCTGCAGGGTCGAGATCGCTTCCAAACGCAGGAAATGGCCCTTGAGTGGGCGTTTACCGATGCTGTGTTCGGGCGATAGCGTGCCCGGTGTAATCAATGGCAAGGCCTGCTCCGGGTTCATGCCAGCGGCCGCGTTGAACAGGATGGTCACGGCTTCCGGGGTGTCGGCCTTGGCCTCGGGGTTAAGCACGACGGTCTGGTTCTCGACCTTGGACTGCGGTTCGTCGACGACAACGCCGTCCACCGTAACCCAGCCGCCTTCGATGAACAGCTCGGCTTCGCGACGGGAGCAGCCGACCAGCTCGATAAGGCGTTTGGAGAGGCGAATGGGGTCAGTCATGAGAAAAGCCGTAACAGAAGGGAAAGGCGCCCATTGTACCTATGCGGACACCGTTAATCGCGGCAACATTGAAAATGCTTCTTGAATCAGCGTTCACTTGCGGGATTTTTTCGAGCGCGACGCTGGTCTGCTCTTGATTCCCACTCTGTCTGGAGTTTTTCCGTGAACAAATGGCTATCTGCATTGCTGATGAGCGTCAGCCTGCCGCTGATGGCAGCACAGGCGCCGTCCTATGGCCCGCAGCTGGAAGGTTTTCAATACCCCTTCCCGGCGCAGAACTTCGATTTTGAGTCCCAAGGTGCCCAGGTGCAAATGGGTTACATGGATATCAAGCCGACCGGCACGTCTAATGGCCGAAGCGTATTGATGCTGCATGGCAAGAACTTCTGCGGCGCGACTTGGGAAGGCAGCATCCGTGCGCTCACGGCGGCAGGTTATCGGGTGGTCGCGCCAGACCAGATCGGGTTTTGCCGCTCCAGCAAACCGGCGGATTATACGTATTCTTTCGAACAGCTGGCCAAGAACACCAAAGCGCTGTTGACCCGTCTGGGGATCGATCATGTGACTGTGGTCGGCCACTCCATGGGCGGTATGCTGGCGACCCGTTTCGCGCTGATGTATCCGGATCAGGTAGAGCAGTTGCTGCTGGTCAACCCGATCGGTCTTGAAGACTGGAAGGCCAAGGGCGTGCCGGATCGCAGTTTCGATGACTGGTACGCACGGGAACTGAAGACCAATGCCGAGAGCATTCGCAAGTATCAGCAGTCCACTTATTACGCTGGCCAATGGCGACCTGAATTCGATCGCTGGGTCGACATGCAGGCCGGAATGTTCAACGGCAAGGGCAAGGAGGAGGTTGCTCGGGCGTCGGCGCGGACGTACGGGATGATTTTCAACCAACCGGTGTTCTATGACTTCGAAAAGTTGAAGATGCCGACGGTGCTGTTCATCGGGCAGAAAGACAACACAGCGATTGCCAAGGATGCTGCGCCCCAGGAGCTGCGCAAGACGCTGGGCAACTACCCTGAACTGGGCAAGGCGGTTGCCAAGCGTATCGCGCAGGCAACGCTTATAGAATTCGCCGGGCTGGGGCATGCGCCGCAAATCCAGGACCCGCAGCAGTTCAACCGGGTGTTGTTGGAAAGTTTGCGGCAATAGCTTTCAGCCGTGAACGACCATAGCAAGGATAACCTGCGAGCAGAATTGGCGATGTGCCTATCGAATGGCTTTTAATCGCATCCGCAACATCGGATACGGCCTGCCCAAACCATCGACTTTGGAGCGGCCGGTCACCTCGAATCCCTGCTTTTCATAAAATCCCAAGGCCTGCGGATTCTGTTCGTTCACGTCCAGTTCGGTTACCTGAAAGTGTTCGATGGAATAGTCCAGCAGCTTTTTTCCCAGTCCCATGCCCCGGTATTGCGGCGCGATGAACAGCATTTCGAGTTTGCCAGGCGTCGTGCCCCCGAATCCGGTGATGTGCAGTTGCGAATCGCGCGTGCAGAACAGGTTTACGGCGTCCAGGTACTGGGTCTCCAGCAGATTCCTGAGCAGCGTGATGTAGTTCTCCGGCAGAAAATCATGCGTCGCGCGAACGGATGCTTCCCATACACGGGTCAGTTCAGCGTAGTCGTGCTTTTTGGGCAGGTAAATGACCGGGTGCTGGGTCATGTTGCCTCATCTCCTGTCTTGTCGTTTTTCCTTATGTGGAGACGATAGCCAGAAAAAACAAACCCCGCCGGTTACTGGACGGGGTCAGGTGGATCTCAGCAAGTGACGAATCAGTTCGTCAGCACGCTTTTAGATCGTCTCGGCCCACAGGTCGTATTCATCGGCATCGACCACGCGGCACATGATCTTGTCGCCCGGCTTGAGGTCCAGATCGCTTTCCACGAATACGTTGCCGTCGATTTCCGGCGCATCGAAGAATGAACGGCCCACAAAACCCTGCTCGTCGACTTCGTCGATCAGCACTTCGATTTCTTTGCCGATCTTCATTTGCAGGCGTGCAGCACTGATGGCCTGTTGGTGCGCCATGAAGCGGTCCCAGCGTTCCTGCTTGATGTCTTCCGGCACCATTGCAGCGTCCAGAAGGTTGGCAGGCGCGCCCTCGACCGGCGAGTACTGGAAGCAACCCACGCGATCCAGCTGTGCTTCAGTCAGCCAGTCCAGCAAGTACTGGAAGTCCTCTTCGGTTTCGCCCGGGAAGCCGACGATGAAGGTCGAACGGATAATCAGATCCGGACACTGCTCGCGCCACTTCTTGATGCGCGCCAGCGTCTTGTCTTCGAAGGCCGGGCGCTTCATCAGCTTGAGGATTTTCGGGCTGGCGTGCTGGAATGGAATGTCCAGGTACGGAAGGATCTTGCCTTCAGCCATCAACGGGATGATCTCGTCGACATGCGGATACGGATAGACGTAATGCAGGCGAACCCAGATACCCAGCGAACTCAGGGCCTGGCAGAGCTCGGTCATGCGGGTCTTGACCGGCTGGCCGTTCCAGAAGCCGGTGCGGTACTTGACATCTACGCCGTAGGCGCTGGTGTCCTGGGAGATCACCAGCAGCTCTTTGACGCCGGCCTTGGCCAGGCGCTGGGCTTCGTCCAGCACATCGCCCACCGGACGGCTGACCAGTTTGCCGCGCATCGACGGAATGATGCAGAAACTGCAGCTGTGGTTGCAGCCTTCGGAAATCTTCAGGTAGGCGTAATGACGCGGCGTCAGCTTGATTCCTTGTGGCGGCACCAGATCGATCAGCGGGTTGTGATCGAGCTTCGGCGGTGCGGCATCGTGCACGGCGTTGATCACTTGTTCGTATTGGTGCGGGCCGGTGACGGCCAGCACACTGGGGTGAACGCTGCGGATAACGCTCTCGTCCACGCCCATGCAGCCGGTCACGATGACCTTGCCGTTTTCGGCGATGGCTTCACCGATGGTGTCCAGGGACTCGGCCTTGGCGCTGTCGATGAAACCGCAGGTATTGACCACCACCACGTCGGCGTCCTCGTAAGTCGGCACGACCTGATAGCCTTCCATGCGCAACTGAGTGAGGATGCGCTCCGAATCGACGAGCGCCTTCGGGCAACCCAGAGAAACGAACCCGACCTTGGGGGCGGCAGGCGTGGTGACGGTGGACATTGACTAACCTCGGCGTGGGTATGCCTGGGCAGTTGGCCCGGCACTGACTGGGCGCTTGGTGCGCCTCTGATCAAAAAGTGCGCAATTCTAGCGATGAGAGCAGCGATTGACCAGCGTTATACCGAGAATTACGACGAGTGCTGCGCTATGCTTCGCGGCGTTGAACCCGGTGGCCCTTGTCGGCCGGGTGCATCGGAATTCACCGGTATGCTGCGGGTCCATCCGGCAGCAGCCAGTCGCGGTGCTCGAGTCATGGTTCAGGAGTGGTAAATGGGTCACGCAAGTAGTCAGGCAGAGGCCGGAAATACCTCGGTCAAGCCACTGAGTCTGCTAGTGGGAGCGGTAGGGGTGGCGTATGGCGACATCGGTACGAGTCCGCTGTACACGATCAAGGAAGTGTTCGCTGGCGGGTACGGTGTGCAGGCGGGGCACGATTCGGTGCTGGGAATTCTGTCACTGATTTTCTGGGCGCTGATCTGGGTCGTTTCGTTCAAGTACATGGCGCTGGTGCTGCGCGCCGATAACGACGGTGAGGGCGGCATCATGGCCCTTACGGCGCTGGCCCGTCGTGCCTCCTCGAAATACCCGAAGCTGCAAGCGACCATGATCGTCTTCGGCCTGTTCGGTGCTGCGCTGTTCTATGGCGACAGCATGATCACCCCGGCCATCTCCGTGCTGTCAGCGGTCGAGGGCATGGAGCTGGCGTTCGATGGCCTGGACCACTGGGTGGTGCCGATTGCCTTGATCGTGCTGGTGGGTCTGTTTTTGATCCAGCGCCACGGGACCGCCCGGATCGGCGTGATGTTCGGCCCGATCATGGTGCTGTGGTTCGTGACCCTTGGCGTACTCGGCATCCACGGGATCGTTCAGCAACCTGAAGTGCTGCACGCAATCAATCCGGTCTGGGCGCTTCGCTTCTTCATCGATCACCCGGGGATTGGCGTCGCTGTACTGGGTGCGGTGGTGCTTGCACTGACAGGTGCCGAGGCCTTGTACGCGGATATGGGGCATTTCGGACGCAAGCCGATTTCCCGGGCCTGGTTTGCGCTGGTGCTGCCTGCTTTGGTGCTCAACTATTTCGGGCAGGGCGCGGTGGTGATCGAGAATCCCGAGGCCGTGCGCAACCCGTTCTACCTGTTGGCGCCAGGCTGGGCGCTCCTGCCGCTGATCGGCCTCTCTACGCTGGCGACCATTATTGCGTCTCAGGCGGTGATTTCCGGCGCGTTCTCCATGACATTGCAGGCGATTCAGCTTGGTTACATCCCGCGCATGCACATTCAGCACACCTCCAGTAATGCTCAGGGCCAGATTTATATCGGTGCGGTGAACTGGGCGTTGATGGTCGGCGTGATCCTGCTTGTGCTGGGTTTCGAGTCGTCCGGTGCCCTGGCTTCGGCTTATGGTGTGGCCGTGACAGGTACGATGCTGTGTACCACCATCCTTGTAGCGTCGGTCATGCTGCTGGCGTGGAAATGGCCACCGTTGCTGGCAGTGCCGATCCTGGTGGGCTGCCTGTTCGTCGATGGCATGTTCTTCGCCGCTAACGTGCCTAAGGTCGTACAAGGTGGGGCGTTCCCTTTCCTGGCCGGGATCGTCCTGTTCATCCTGATGACCACCTGGAAGCGTGGCAAGCAATTGCTGGTGGATCGTATTAACGAGGGTGGCCTGCCGCTGCCGATTTTCATCAGCAGCATCCGCGTGCAGCCACCCCATCGCGTACAGGGCACTGCGGTGTTCCTCACTGCCCGCCCTGATGCCGTGCCTCATGCACTGTTGCACAACCTGCTGCACAACCAGGTGCTGCATGAGCAGGTCGTTTTGCTGACGGTGGTCTATGAGGACACCCCACGCGTTCCTGCGGCGCAGCGCTTCGAAGTCGAAGCTTATGGCGAAGGATTTTTCAGGGTGATCCTGCACTTCGGCTTCATCGACGAACCGGACGTGCCAGCGGCACTGAAGCTGTGTCACCTGGCCGAGCTGGACTTCAGCCCGATGCGCACTACGTACTTCCTGAGCCGCGAGACCGTGGTGTCGTCCAAGTTGGTCGGGATGGCCCGTTGGCGTGAAAATCTGTTCGCCTTCATGTTGAAGAACGCCAACGGCAACCTGCGATTCTTCAAGCTGCCGTTCAACCGGGTGATCGAGTTGGGCACTCAGGTGGAGATGTAAGCGCACAGGCCGCGCTGGAGTTTGAAAGCCCACGGCTCCAGACATAAAAAATCCCCGCGGTCGTGAGAGTGCGGGGATTTTTTATGGTGAGGTCAGTCAGCGCTTGCCGATTCCGGCGCTTCCTTGCCTTTCCACTTGTCGATGACGGCAATCAACCGCTTGGCCAGGGCGGGGTAGTCCTCGTCGAAGTGGTGCCCGCCCGGTAGCTCTTGCTTCTGGCCGGGGGCAGTTGCTTCGGTACAACCGCTTTCATCCTTCTCCTCTACGCCATAGACGCAGAACACCTTGTCACCCGGCAGCTTGGCCATTTCCGGCCCGGTAGCGGCTTCTTTGCCGGATGCGCCGAGCCAACCTTCAACTGCGATCTCGAAGCTGCCGCTGCGTGCGAAGGCCAGCAGGATGATGCCGTCGACGCGGGCTTTGTCTTCTTCCGGCAGTCGGTTGTAAATGGCAGGCAATACGTCGGCGCCGAAGGAATAGCCGGCGAGGACAAAGTGCTTGGCACCCCATTTCTGCCGATAGTGCGCCATCAGTTCGCTCAGGTCGGTTGCGGTCTGTTCCGGTGATTTGTGTTCCCAGTAGTAACGCAGGGTGTCGATGCCAACGACCGGGTAGCCCCCCGACTTCGCCATGTCACCTGCCACGTCCTTGTCCAGGTCGCGCCAGCCGCCGTCGCCGGAGAGGAATAGCGTGACGGTGTCCGATGGCTGGCTGGAAGGCACTTCCACCACAGGGATGTTCAGCCCGCCATTGGCGTCGTCGGCAATCAGCAGATGACGGACTTCGGTGTTCAGAATCTGGGGGTATTTGATGTCGTAGTCGCTGATGCTGGTTTCGGCGTTGGGCGTGTCCCGCACGAACACTGCAGTCTCATCGTCCGGGCCATCGTTCCAGGCCACGGTCCATTTGCCATGGGCCGCAGCTTTTGGCGCCGGTGTTTTGCAGTCCGGCTGCTTGAGAACGAAATTCACGGAAATGGCCCGAGCCTGGTCGTTGTTCTGACCCGCGAGCCAGTCCCACGCTACAGAGCCGCCCGCGCTTATGCCCGCGACCACGTCCGGGGCACCATCGAGCTTTTGCAGCGCGGCGTTGAAGCTTTTGTCCTGCAATTGGCAGTCGTCTTTTGGCAGGATTACCTGAATCACCTGAGCCGATGCATCGTAGCTCAGGGCCAGGACCTGCTTCTCGGTCATCGCGTCATCGCTGGTTACGGCCAGAGCGACTCGAGTCTTGACCTTGGTCGACGGAGTGGCGCGAATCAGTGCCGAGCCATTCTCCAGTGTCATGTGTTCCAGAGTCGGTTGCGCGGCGGGGCGGTTCCACAGCCAGAAACCCAATGCCACCACCAGAATTACCAGGGCTGCAAGCAAAAAGCGCCAGTAGCGTTGAATCATCAGCGTTTCACCAATCCAGTCAGGCCGCCCGCGATGAGGGCGGCGGTATCTGCCAGTGCCACCAGAGGATCAAGTCCTGCGGGCACGGCCATATAACGAGGTTCCCAGTCAGGCTGGAATTTGTCTTTGAATCGACGCAAGCCCTGAAAGTTGTAGAGCTGCTCGCCGCGACTGAAGACCATTGAACCCAGGCGCTGGGTCAAGGGTGCGCCACGTCTCGGCTGCAGGCCTGACAACGGCACCATGCCCAGGCTGAAGCGCGCGTAACCTTCCTTTTTGTAATGCAGGATCAGACCAACCATCATGAACTCCATGGTTAGCTTGGGCGCCTCCGGATGCGAGCGCATCAGGTCCAGACTCGCCAGGTCGGTGCGTGAGGTTTCCAGCAGGTTAGCGAAAGCAACCGGTTTGCCTTCGAAATGGATGATGGCAATACGGAAATGCTTAAGGTAATCCAGGCTGAAACGACCCAGTGAGAAGCCTTTTTCGCGCACGTTCTTACCGGTCAGCCAAGCGTCGGAAATCACCTTCAGTTCATCCATCGGCGCTTGACCGACTTCGTAGATTTCCAGCGAAAGACCGTCGCGACCACCCCTGTTCCAGGTGTAGCGCAAGTCCTTCATCTCCTTACCCTTGGCATCGATGTCGAATTTATGCAGGTCGACGCGGGCCTCTTCGCCCAGCTTGATGGCAGTCAGGCCGATGTCCATATAGAAAGGCAGATTTTCGGCGCGTACCTGATAGAACACGGGACGGGCGTGGTGCACGTCACACAGGTCGCGGAATTGCCAGATCAGCTCGGCGCGCTGTTGGGTCGGGCCAATGGGATCGTACAACGCCACCAGGCTGCGACCGCGATGAGCGTACATCAGGAACGCATTGCCATCCGGGTGCAGCAGCACGGCCTTATCGCCGGTCAGTACGAGGCCGCCGTCAGGCTGATTGGAGGCTTTGATGATTTCGGCGGCCTTGGCCAGTTGTGCGTCGTCGGGCAGGTCGATCTGCGGGCGGGCCGTGCGCAGCAACCAGGTCAGCGAGACGATGACCAGTAGCACCGCGCTGCCCAGAGCCGAGCGCAGGCCGCGCGGAGCATCGGCGTCGAGGGTGAATTGCCACCACAGCTGATGGCTGTACGGCACGTCTTGATAGGCAAACAGCAATAACCAGAACGAAGCCCCTAGCACGCAAATGCTCGCCACCAGATAGAGCGGAGAAAAGGGCAGTTCCAGCAGGCGGCTCGGACGGTAGAACGAGCGACGGAAGATGGCCAACAAGCAGGCTGTCAGGAGTAGCAGGCTTGCTTCCGCCCAATCAAACCCTTTGAGGATCGAGAGGATGGAGCCGACGAACAACAGAACGGTGGTCAGCATCCACGCCGCAGATAGCCGTCGACGCAGGCCTTGGGCAAGCAGCAGGCAGAGCACGCCGATCAGGCTGGCGCCAAAGTGTGACGCATCGATCAGGCGATGAGGGATCAGGAACCCCAGGCTTTCCAGGCGTGTGTCGATCTCCGGTGTAGCACCGGAAAACAACAGCACAACGCCAGACAGAAATACCAGTAATGCCAGAATCGGTGCGCCAAGGCCGGAGGCAACACGCATGGCCTGACGGGCAAACAGAAACCGCTTGGCTTCGCTGAACAACAGCACCAGGCACGCGATCAACAACGGAAGCACCACGTAAATCAAGCGATACAGCAGCAGCGCTGCGGCCAGAGGCGCTGCACCGAGTTCGTCGGCGAAGGCTGTGAGCAGAATGGCTTCGAATACCCCAACGCCTCCGGGCACATGGCTCAGAACGCCGGCCGCCAGCGCCAACAGATACACCAGCAGAAATGCACCGAACGGTGGAGCGGAAGGCAGTAGCAGGTAAAGGACCGCCGCAGCAGCGGCGACGTCCAGCGCAGTGATGACCAGTTGTATCAAGGTCAGGCGCAAGCCTGGCAAACGAAGGGTGCGGCGACCGGCACGAACCAGCAGGTTATGCGCAATAGTCTGTTCGGGTAATCGGCGACGATAAACGGCAAACCCGATAATCATGCTGATCACCAGTACTGCAATGGCAATCGTTGCCAGCAGCGGAACCGAAAGGTGCAGCGCCAGCGATGCCGCCGGCAGGTCGCTCAGTGTCGCAAGCGCGGCCAGGGGAGGAAGTGCGCAGCCAAGCGAAAGGCTGGCGAACAGGGTCATATGAGCGACTTCGCCCGCGCCAATGCCTAAGCGTGAATAAAGGCGATAGCGCACAGACCCGCCAGAAAGCATCGACAGTCCCACCGCGTTGCCAATGGCGAACGCGCAAAAACCGCCCATCACCAAGGATTTGCGAGGCAGGTCGACGTTGGCATATTTGCTGGCGGACCATTCGTAACCCAGCAAAATGGTGAAGCCGATGACCGTCGCCAATACCGCGCCGGCCAGTGAGGGCATAGGCACACTCAGCAAGGAATCCTGCAGGGCATAAATGTCGAGCTCGGTGAGCATGTGCCGACAGGCGATCAACGCCAGCGCGAACAGAATGATGGTCACAGCCAGCCCGATCGGTTGGCGATATTTGCTCACTAGATCGCGTACGCGCAGTCGGGCAGGGGGCGCCGGAGGAGCTTCCGGAACTGCTTCGTTTGTGTCGGATGGGTTAGCGCGCATTAATCACTCCTTGGATCGTGCGCGACAGAATGGAGGTATACAGCCAAGTTACCAATCCCTACGCAAAAAATAATTCAGGATGTTAGCGCTTCAACGTCTAACGGGCGAATACGGCAGAACATGTTTCATGATCGGATTCTGTTTGCTCGCCTACCTATCGGCAACGGGCACGGAATCTGTTGTGTCGAGAAACATATGGTAACAAACGGGTTGTGAAGAAATTGATTCGACAACGGGATGGGACAAGCAATTGTCCGCGCTGTTCGGCGCGTTTTGCCGAAGCAAAAAAAAGGCCACTCTTTCGAGTAGCCTTTTTAGATGTTGGTTGCGGGAGCCGGATTTGAACCGACGACCTTCGGGTTATGAGCCCGACGAGCTACCAGACTGCTCCATCCCGCGTCTGTGTGGCGGCATTCTACAGCCGAACGACAAGCTGTCAACCTTTAAACCTAAATATTGGCAAAATAACTGACTTCGTCGCGCCGGCATGCCTAAGTTGCAGTCGTACAAGGCTTTTCTGTACGAAGCGCAGGGCGGTCGCATCTTCAGTCATGAAAGATGTTTCACCTGGCTCAGGGGATACGATTTTCATACACGCACAAAAAAGCCACTCTGTTGAGTGGCTTTTTTGATGTTTGGTTGCGGGAGCCGGATTTGAACCGACGACCTTCGGGTTATGAGCCCGACGAGCTACCAGACTGCTCCATCCCGCGTCTGTGTGGCGGCATTCTACAGAGGAACGCGGGAGTGTCAAGCACAGTGTGAAAAAAAGTGCTTTTTCTTCAAACGGTTAGCGCTAAGGCGAGGGGTGATGAGGCCATATAGGCCTTGTTGCACGGGGCTCGAGCCCATGGGCGTGGTCAAATCAGTGTACTGTTTTGCACTGCGGGTGTCAGATCGGCCCTTGAGTGAGATACTGCACAACCGTTCCCCACGACCGCATGTCATGCCGCAGCGCAAAATCATCCATATAGACTGTGACTGTTTTTATGCCGCCATTGAGATGCGTGATGATCCCAAGCTGGCGGGCAAGCCGTTGGCGGTTGGTGGGTCAGCAGACCGGCGCGGGGTCATTGCCACGTGTAACTATGAAGCGCGGGCGTATGGCGTGCGTTCTGCCATGTCGTCACGGCATGCTTTGACGCTTTGTCCGGACCTGACCATCGTCAAGCCGCGAATGGATGCTTATAAAGAAGCTTCGAAGGAAATCCTCACGATCTTTCGCGATTACACCGATCTGATCGAGCCTTTATCGCTGGATGAGGCTTTCCTGGACGTTTCCGAGTGCAGCCATTTTGCAGGCAGCGCCACGCGTATCGCCCAGGACATCCGCAAGCGCGTGTCCAACCAGCTGCACATCACCGTTTCTGCCGGGGTCGCTCCCAACAAGTTTCTCGCCAAGATCGCCAGCGACTGGCGCAAGCCTAACGGGTTGTTTGTCATCACGCCGGATCAGGTAGAGGGCTTCGTCGCTGACCTGCCGGTTTCCAAGCTGCACGGTGTGGGTAAGGTGACCGCCGATAAATTGGGCCGTTTAGGGATCGTCAGCTGCGCTGACTTGCGGGGCTGGAGCAAGTTATCACTGGTGCGTGAATTCGGCTCCTTCGGTGAGCGACTGTGGAACCTGGCTCACGGCATTGATGAGCGTGTAGTGCAGAACGACAGTCGGCGTCAGTCCGTCAGTGTGGAAAATACCTACGATACGGATCTGCCTGATTTGCCGAGTTGCCTGGAGAAGCTCCCTGATTTACTGGAAAACCTTAACGGGCGGCTCTCCCGAATCGATACGCTCTACCGTCCAGGCAAGCCTTTCGTGAAAGTGAAATTTCACGATTTCACCCAGACAACGCTGGAGCAAGCGGGGGCGGGGAGGGATTTGGAAAGTTACCAACAATTGCTGGCTCAAGCGTTCGCACGCGGCGGCAAACCCGTGCGACTGCTGGGTATAGGTGTGCGCTTGCATGATCTGCGCGGTGCTCATGAGCAACTGCAGCTATTTACCTGAAGGACTGTTTAGTCGCTGCCTGCGGGCACCGCGACCAGGCGCCCGGCGTCTCTGGCCAGCGAGCGCAAAAACTCGTGCTGCAACTGCGGGTCGTTACGGGTCAGTTCGATCAGTGACTGCTCAAGGTCGCTGGCCTCCTCTTCCAGTCCGAGTTCAGACAGGCGTTTGACTCGGTGTACCCACTGATTCACATCGTCGTCTTCGAGATCGTCGTAGATCAGGCCGTGGGCCTCGATCAGCTTGCCGCGTAATGATTTGCTCAGCGGCAGGCTGACATTGGCCTGCACGTCGGATTGGTCGTCCTGCACTTTGAGCTCCAGTCGGGTAACGTGCCTCAGGTCTTGCTCGGCAAACGGATTGTCCAGCAGGTTGAGGCGCAGTACGCCATTGCGGTCAGTGTTCAGTTCGTTGGTGTTTTTTCCTGATTTGACTTCGACCGGGCTTTCGCTCCACAGCAGGCTCGTATGCTCGACCCGGTGATCCCGCTGGATTTCCTCTATGCCTGCCAGGTTTTGCTGGGCGCGGCCGTGGGAGGGAGCGTTCATGAACGGGTTAATGCCCGCAATGCCATAGCTGAGCCAGTCCTTGGTCACGCTGTCCGGCAGGCTGCCGAATGTCAGTACGTTCACTACATTGGCCCCGACGCCGGCGACGATCGCCACCGCACCCAGCGGGATTTCGTAGATTTCGCGCCAGGGTTGGTACGGGGTATAGCGGTCGTAATGTCGAGTGACTTCGTACTCGGTGATATCGAAGGTTTTCAGCTCGTGGATGCGGATACGGCGCTGCGGCAACTCCAGAGTATCGGGTTCGCCAACGTCTATTTGAAAGCTGTGATCGAGCAGTTTGCGATCGACCCGCTCTTCGTGTTCGCTGCGTTGAGACAGGTGGTTGGCGCAACCGCTGACGAGCAGACTGCTGCACAGCGCGGCGCTCGCGAGGCTTGAGGAACTTCGCTTGAACATGGGATCTCTTGGTGCGGGGAGGGCACGACAACACAGCTTGATAAAAGACGCGCCCGCCTGGGGCGCGTCGTCGACTCAGTTGTTGATCCGGCCCTTGATGAACGACAGCACATCAGCCACTGGCAGAGCCTGAGCTTCAGACTCGGTACGGCTCTTGTACTCCAGATTGCCTTCTGCCAAGCCACGGTCGCTGACGACAATGCGATGCGGAATACCGATCAGTTCCATGTCTGCGAACTTTATGCCCGGGCTGGTTTTCTTGTCGCGGTCATCCAGCAGTACCTCGAAGCCGGCAGCAGTCAACTCTGCATAGAGCTTGTCGGTCGCCTCGCGCACGGCGTCGGTTTCATAGCGCAGCGGTACCAGAGCAATCTGGAAGGGTGCGAGCGCATCGCTCCAGATGATGCCGTTGTCATCGTTGTTTTGCTCGATGGCAGCAGCGACTACACGGGAAACACCAATGCCGTAGCAACCCATGCTCAAGTTGACCGGCTTGCCGTTTTCGCCCAGCACCTGACACTTCATCGCGTCGCTGTACTTGGTGCCCAGCTGGAAGATATGTCCCACTTCGATGCCGCGCTTGATGATCACTGTGCCTTGGCCGTCCGGGCTTGGATCGCCTTCAACGACATTACGCAGATCAGCGACTTCCGGAACAGGCAGGTCACGTTCCCAGTTCACGCCGAAATAGTGCTTGTCGTCGATGTTGGCGCCAATGCCAAAATCGTTCATCAGCTCCACAGAGCGGTCGATGATGCACGGCAGCGGCAAGTTCAATGGACCCAGGGAGCCCGCACCCGCGCCGATGGCCGCACGCAACTCAGCTTCGCTGGCCATGACCAGAGGGCTGGCAACCAGCGAGTGGTTGGAGGCCTTGATCTCGTTGAGCTCATGGTCGCCCCGGATGATGAGGGCAATCAGTTTGCCTTCTTCGGCTGCGTGGACCACCAGCGTCTTCACGGTTTTTTCGATGGACAGGCCGAATTTCTCAACCAGTGCAGCAATGGTTTTCGTATCAGGTGTGTCAACCAGTCGCAGTTCTTCAGTCGCAGCGCCGCGAGCTGTCTCGCGAGGGATCGCCTCGGCCTTTTCTATATTGGCGGCGTAATCGGAGGTATCGCTGAACACGATGTCGTCTTCGCCAGACTCCGCCAGCACATGGAATTCATGCGAGCCTGCGCCGCCAATCGAGCCGTTATCGGCCACCACCGGACGGAAATTCAGACCCAGGCGTCTGAAAATATTGCAGTAGGCCTGATGCATGCGATCGTAAGTTTCCTGCAGGGAATCCTGACTCGCATGGAACGAATAGGCGTCCTTCATGATGAATTCGCGACCACGCATCAAACCGAAGCGTGGGCGGATTTCGTCACGGAATTTGGTCTGGATCTGGTACATGTTGATCGGCAGCTGTTTATAGCTGCTCAATTCATTGCGAGCCAGATCAGTGATCACTTCCTCATGGGTCGGGCCCGCGCAGAATTCACGATTATGGCGATCTTTCAATCGCAGCAGTTCCGGGCCGTATTCTTCCCAGCGGCCGGATTCCTGCCACAGTTCAGCTGGCTGGATACCCGGCATCAATACTTCCAGTGCGCCGGCGGCATCCATTTCTTCGCGGACCACGGCTTCGACCTTGCGCAGAACACGCAGGCCCATGGGCAACCACGTGTAAAGACCAGAAGCCAGCTTGCGGATCATGCCGGCGCGGAGCATCAGCTGATGGCTGATCACGACCGCATCGTTCGGCGTTTCTTTTTGTGTGGCGAGCAAATATTGACTGGTACGCATGGTCGGCCGTTGTCGGTTGCTGTGACTGGGAAATGACCTGGCATTGTACGGTGGTGCTACGGTCGCGTACAGGGCGCCTGGCCTATGGAGGCGGTCGGATTGGCCTTCTTGCAGACATGAAAAAGCCCGGCACAAGGCCGGGCTTTTCTTTAACGAGTGTCAGACAGCGCGATTACAGAACCGAAATCGGGTAGTCGACGATCAGACGGAACTCGTTGATATCGCCTTCAGCCTGATCGGCATTGGCGCGGTGCCACGCTTGACGAATACGGAATGCCAGGTCTTTTGCTGGACCGGTCTGAACGACGTATTTGGCTTCAAGGTTGGTCTCGTGGTGGCTGCCATCGGCACCGTAGCCGTACGCACGATATGGACTGTTCAGCGCCATTTTGTCGCCGTCGATGTCTTTACCGCTGATATAACGGGTCATGAAACTCAGGCCCGGTACACCATAGGGCGCCATGTTCAGGTCATAACGAGCTTGCCAGGATTTCTCGCCAGGACCGTTGAAGTCGGAGTACTGGATGGAGTTGGCCAGAAAGATCGAGTCGCCACCGCTGTTGTTGTCGCCAATACCGATGTAGTCGAACGGTGTATCACCATTCACCTTCTGGAAAGCCAGGGTCAGGGTATGGGCAGCCAGGAACGAATAGGCGGCGGATACGGAGTAGGTATTGTTGTTGATTTCACCGGCACGCTTGCTGCCAGTGTCTTGGGTGTTGTAGTAGTTGACGTCGAACGCAAGAGACTGATCGTCGGTCAAGGACAGCGCGTAGTTGACGTTGCCATAGTACTGGTTCCACACGTCTTCCAGCTTAGCGTAGTAAAAGCCTACACCCAGTTGATCGTTTATCGAGTACTTGCCACCCCCGTAGGTAGCCGAGCGGGATGATACGTTAGCGTATTGAGCCCAGATATTACCGTCGCGATTCGTTTCATCTTGGCTTGTACCGGAAGTGAAGCGACCTGCTTCTACGTCCAGACCTTTTATTTCGCTGCTCTGCAGGGAGACGCCGGTAGCCGTCTGTGGCAACAGACGGGAGCCGCCAACTGCGAATACAGGCGCTTGTGGCTGCATATCGCCGATTTTCAGCTCGGTTTTCGAGATGCGGAACTTAACGGCGGCGCCGGCTTTGCCAAAGCTGTCGTGGTTGTCGCCATCGCTGTCGGTCGACAGGTTGCCGGAACCCGAGTAGTGGTTTTCACCGTCAAGCTTGAATCCCGCATAGCCAAACGCGTCAATACCTACGCCGATCAGCCCTTGGGTGTAACCGGAACTGTAGTTGCCCCAGAAACCTTGAGTCCAGTCTTTGGAATCAACGCCACCGTTCTTGCGATCACGGTTGAAATAGTAGTTGCGGGCCTTGACGTCAAGCTTGCTACCTTCAACAAAACCAGTTGCTTCGGACTGATCGCTTACGAATGCCGCAGCCGATGCCAATTGGATACTGGCCGCAGTAACTGCCAGGGCGATTGCGCTCCACTTCATCACTCTCATCGTGACTTTGCTCCTTTGGTTTTATGAAGAGTACTGCCGTCCACCTGTTTTTTTATCTGGTCGGCTCTTTCTTTTTTGGCGTCGGCGGAACTTATATCACGCTGACATTGTTGACGACAGTTACGAACCTATCCTTTCAAATTCTTTACGGCCATGTCGCAGAACAGTTACTTCTGTGTCGCTACCGAGCTGTTCATGCTCTAAAAATAAGCAACTGCAACACGGCCCTCCGTTCCTTTGGATTCATGTGCGCAGTGACCTGGCTCCCGTCGTTTTTTCGAACGTCCATTTGCTTGTACGACGCCTTCCCGGCCTGCATACCTGCTATTGGAAGCTGGCGCTGCGATCCTGTGTGTGACAAAGCAACAACCGTGCTCAAAGCTCCACAGGGTGTGAAAAAAATGTCGTCAGGGGTGTAAATGCATTCAAAATTCTGGCTAACTCCTTGTAATTTAATGACAAAAAACATCTATGGAAGTCGATTGTTGCTTGATTGAGAAGCAGCTTAACGCTCAAAAATGTCACTGACGTTACCTGTGAGCCCCGCAATGTGGGTAAATCACGGATAGGTAATGCAGGGTGTGTCCTCCGAGGTGAGTCTTTTTGGTGCGCACGCCGCGATTTCCGCCTGTATTTGGTACAGCTGTCGTAGTTGGTCAGGCTGATGTGACTGATGGATAGGGAGGGCGAGACATGGCAGCGACTTAAGTTTTTTGAGTAAGTAGGTGCATGATTTTTTGTGGGAGCTGCAACAGCCGACCCTGGTCTTCGCAATGGTTGCCTCAACTGTGTGCACCCCCGGGAAAAGCGGACGTTACTGGTGCAGGCGTTGCCGTGGGACGGCTGTCCCGAAACCAACAGCGATTACGCAGAATGGCCTCATAAGACGCATCGAGGTGATTCACTTTCTATTCCCTAGTATCCTGCTCAGCATTGAGGTGTTCGAGCATTACGCGAAAACATCGAAACCCAACCCGTGATCAGGAGTTGATGCGTGTTTGTTCTGGATCAGCGATTAGTGCAAGACACCGTGCCGGTGGGAGACTTCCCACTTTGTCGACTGCTATTGTCTAACGACGCCCAATACCCTTGGTTTATTCTCGTACCGCGCAAGCCGGACATAACGGAAATATTCCAGCTGTCCGACACGGAGCAGTTGCAGTTGTGGAAAGAAACCACTGCACTGTCCAGTACGCTTGAGCAGGTTTTCGTCGCCGATAAGATGAATGTCGCGGCGCTGGGGAACGTGGTGAGTCAGTTGCACATGCATGTCATTGTCCGTCATAAACATGATGTCGCATGGCCTGCTCCGGTCTGGGGCAAGTTTCCCGCAGTGCCTTATTCTGCTGAACATTCAGGCGACGTTATTACCCGAGTGAAGGCAACCTTTACCGACGATCTGTCTTTTGAAGAGCTGCAATCATGAATCTTGAAGAGCGAGTGATGGATCTCGAAAGTCGCCTGGCATTTCAGGATGACACTATCCAGGCGCTCAACGATGTGCTGGTCGCCCAGCAACGAAGCGTCGAGCGCATGCAATTGCAGATGGCGGCCTTGCTCAAGCGCCAGGAAGAAATGAGCGGGCAGTTCGAGGCTTTCGAAGAGGACGCGCCGCCGCCGCATTATTGAAAGCAAAGGCACAAAGAAAGCAAAGGCACAAAAAAACGCGCTCTCAGAGCGCGTTTTTTTCACGGTTAGCGGCGCGGAAGCGCTGCGATGACGTCTTCAGCCTGCAAGCCCTTGTCGCGGTTCATTACGGAAAACTCGACACGCTGACCCTCGACCAGCACGCGATGACCTTCACCGCGAATTGCGCGAAAATGCACGAAGATATCGTCACCCGAGTCGCGCGAGATAAAGCCGAAACCCTTGGAAGTATTGAACCACTTCACTGTGCCGGTATCGCGCTGGCCCGCTTCATGTTGCTGTGGAATCACCGAAGGTGAAGATCGGTAAAAACTGACACCCAAATGGATTGCCACAGCGACCACGATCGCCAGCAGGCTGACGAGTACGGCAGGTTGGCCAGCAATGGTTTCGAGCGGAACGAGCAGCGTGAGGATTTGAAGAACAACGGCCAGCACCAGCAGCACGCTGACCAGATTTTGCAGTTGATGGCGCAGGCCTCTGTTCCAGTAAGGAATCACAGGTGCAATGACCAGATTGATCAGGCCGAAGAGGGCAAGATACAGCGCATCCGGTTGGGACAGGTAAGAAGACAGCGCTTCACTACGCAGGCTAGGTATGAATGACAGCAGCAGGGCAGCTGCGCCCGTTAGCAAGTGGACTATTTTCAACATTTCAATGACTCACATTAAGATGGAACAAAAGAAGAAGCTGGCGACTCCCGGTACGCTTCTGAAAAAAGGGAGGCGTGATGCACGAGCGCCGACTCAGCCTATGCGCTACAGCCTGTTGGCTTTTCAGTAACGACACATCTGTATTTAACAGCAAAGCGCAGAGCTACTCAAATCAAGCGCTTAGCGCCCCCGATTGCGGAACACACCGACGATTGCATGGCGCTCATGGCAGCTGGCTGGAGGCGTGTTCCAGAGCCCTCTCGGTCGCCAGTCAGGATATCTGCCAGAGAGCGTTGCGGCTGTCTGCCAATTCCTTCGCCGCCGGTCAGCATCCCACGCAAAGGGCATGTGCGGGTGTCTGGCGCAATGCGACTCCTTACAGATGGCTGCGCGGTTTCTCACGTCTTGCTAGAGTGTCAGCAGCTTTCTTGAAACGTCATCATATGAAGAGGAATTAGCATGGCAATTGATATCGGCATTAGCGAGGAAGACCGCAAATCAATCGTGGACGGCCTTTCACGCCTGCTGGCAGATACCTATGTGTTGTATCTGAAAACCCATAATTTCCATTGGAACGTCACAGGCCCTATGTTTCGCACCTTGCACCTGATGTTCGAGGAGCAATACAACGAACTGGCACTGGCGGTTGACCTGATCGCAGAGCGCATCCGTGCACTGGGCTTTCCGGCTCCCGGGACGTACTCGACTTATGCGCGTCTGTCCTCTATCAAGGAAGAAGAGGGTGTTCCCGGTGCCGAGGACATGATCCGTTCGCTGGTAAACGGGCAAGAGGCCGTCACGCGTACGGCCCGCGGGATCTTCCCGTTGCTGGACAAGGTTAGCGACGAACCTACGGCTGACCTGCTGACCCAGCGCATGCAGGTCCATGAAAAGACCGCGTGGATGTTGCGTGCGATGCTCGAAAGCAAGTAACTGTCCACTGTGAGCGGTGGGTAATGCCGCTCACAGCCCCCCGCCTTTCGATGACGACTCCCTTGGGCCTCGCGCCTAAGCCGTTTCAGGCAATGAGCATACTTTTTTGGAAGTTTCATAAGTAAAGCTTTTAGCTGAATCGATTTAGTGACCGATAACGTCTGATTAATTAGAACTATTCTTCAGTCCTGCCACTTGGTCATCATTCCCCAAGGCATACATATGTAACACCATTTTTATATTCCGCTGGCTTCGCTTAGTGATCATTCGGTTTTCGCCTTGTAATTGTGGTGATGTCCTACATTTCATAAGTGTTACTTCCACTGGTTAACCCCCTGTGAATAGGGCTTGATAGACATGTCGTTTATTTGATTTTCAAATGTTTCTGTCGCTCTGCTAGAAATTGCATCAAGGGGGTTTTTATGAGTCAAAATGCCGCAAGGGAGGTCAAGGATGTACACCGATGTAGCAAAATTCTCAGTGATCCGTTCGTCGAGAACTTCAATATGGACCTGGCTCAGCCACAGTCGCGCTCGGTAAGGCTCAACGGCCTGGCTACCTGTTTGCGCCTGGAGGGGGTCTACTGGAATATCCTGTCGGAGATCGCAAGTTGTAATAGTTGTTCGATTAATGCGGTTTTGTCCTACGTTGATCGAGAAGTGCACCTGCGTTACGGCGGTGTGAAGAATTTCAGCGGGTTGATTCGTGTGGTGTGCGTCACGCACCTTTTGAAGGCCGAAGGCTTTCGACTCTCGTCTGCCTGAACTCGAAGGCGCTCATTCTTGCGGGTACGCGAACGGCGGGCCCGTGTAACACGGCGGTCGTCCGGGAGCGGGAAATACCCGCTGCGGGCGACTTCTTCATCCCTGGCGCCCGGTGCGGCTGCACAGCCTTGATTAACCCTATATAATCCCCCGCCTAACTATGGAGCGCAGGAACTGACCGTCGGGTTGAACTGCACGCCAAGGCTCCTGCACCATTGCGCACTGGCGACGGGCGAGAGCTCCACTGAATTCCGAATTAAGAGAAGTGAATACACGATCATGATGCGCAGCCATTATTGCGGCCAACTGAACGAAAGCCTGGAAGGTCAGGAAATTACCCTTTGCGGATGGGTCCACCGCCGTCGTGATCACGGGGGTGTGATTTTCCTCGACATACGCGATCGTGAGGGTTTGGCTCAAGTGGTCTTCGATCCGGATCGCGCTGATACTTTTGCCATTGCTGACCGTGTCCGCAGTGAATACGTCGTCAAACTGACCGGCAAGGTCCGCGCTCGCCCGGCTGGCGCCGTCAACCCGAACATGGCTTCTGGTGCCATTGAGGTCCTGGGTTATGAACTCGAAGTCCTGAACGAGTCGGAAACTCCGCCGTTCCCTTTGAACGAATACTCCGACGTTGGTGAAGAAACGCGCCTGCGCTATCGCTTCATCGATCTGCGTCGTCCTGAAATGGCCGAGAAGCTGCGTTTGCGCTCGCGCATCACTTCCAGCATCCGTGGCTTCCTGGATGGCCACGGTTTCCTTGATGTCGAAACCCCGATCCTGACTCGGGCCACCCCGGAAGGTGCTCGCGACTATCTGGTACCGAGCCGTACGCATGCAGGCAGTTTCTTCGCTCTGCCGCAGTCACCTCAACTGTTCAAGCAGCTGTTGATGGTTGCCGGTTTTGACCGCTATTACCAGATTGCCAAATGCTTCCGGGATGAAGACCTGCGTGCCGACCGTCAGCCTGAATTCACTCAGATCGACATCGAGACCAGCTTCCTTAACGAATCCGACATCATGGGTCTCACCGAGAGCATGATTCGCAAGCTGTTCAAGGAAGTTCTGGACCTGGAGTTCGGCGACTTCCCGCACATGACCTTCGAAGAAGCCATGCGCCGTTACGGGTCCGACAAGCCAGACCTGCGCAACCCTCTGGAACTGGTAGACGTCGCCGACCAGCTCAAGGACGTGGAATTCAAGGTATTCAGTGGCCCGGCCAATGATCCTAAATGCCGTGTGACTGCATTGCGCGTTCCGGGCGGCGCGAGCATGCCTCGCAGCAAGATCGACGACTACACCAAGTTCGTCGGCATCTACGGCGCCAGAGGGCTGGCCTACATAAAGGTCAACGAGCGCACCAAAGGCGTCGAAGGCCTGCAGTCGCCTATCGTCAAGAACATTCCGGAAGCCAACCTGAACGTGATCCTGGATCGCGTTGGTGCAGTGGACGGCGATATCGTGTTCTTCGGTGCCGACAAGTTCAAGGTCGTCAGCGAAGCGCTGGGTGCGCTGCGTATCAAGCTCGGTCACGATCTCAATCTGCTTACCTGTGAGTGGGCGCCGATGTGGGTTGTTGACTTCCCGATGTTCGAAGAGAACGAGGACGGCAGCTTCACCGCATTGCACCATCCGTTCACGGCACCCAAGTGCTCGCCCGAAGAACTGGAAGCCAACCCGGCTACCGCTTTGTCGCGCGCTTACGACATGGTTTTGAACGGCACTGAGCTGGGGGGCGGTTCGATCCGTATCCACCGCAAGGAAATGCAGCAGGCGGTATTCCGTCTGTTGGGCATCTCCGAAGGTGAGCAACAGGAGAAATTCGGCTTCCTGCTTGATGCCCTGAAGTATGGTGCGCCGCCGCACGGCGGTCTGGCATTCGGTCTGGACCGTCTGGTCATGCTGATGACGGGTGCTCAGTCGATTCGCGAAGTCATTGCCTTCCCGAAAACCCAGAGCGCTGCGGACGTCATGACTCAGGCGCCGGGACTGGTCGATGCCAAGCAGCTGCGCGAATTGCACATTCGCCTGCGTGAAACGCCGAAGGCCGAGTAATACAGCTTTTGCGCAAAGGGGGCAGGGCGATTCGCTCTGCCCCTTCATCTGGCCGAGTAAAGATTCGAGTGAAGCGTTACGGTCTATTGATCGAGCGTGACGTGCGTGTTTCAAAGTTTGGAGCGTGTTATGGCTGGTCATTCCAAGTGGGCGAACATCAAGCATCGCAAAGAGCGTCAGGATGCCAAGAAGGGCAAGATTTTCACCAAGTGGATTCGTGAGCTGACCGTCGCTGCCCGCCAGGGTGGCGGTGATCCTGCATCGAATCCGCGCTTGCGTCTGGCTCAGGACAAGGCGCTTGCTGCGAACATGAGCCGCGACATCATCGACCGGGCCATTGCTCGCGGTGCGGGTGCCGCCGATGCCGACGATATGGTCGAGCTGGGCTATGAAGGTTATGGCCCTGGGGGCGTGGCGGTCATGGTCGAGGCGATGACGGATAACCGCAATCGCACTGCAGCTGCCATTCGCCATGCGTTCAGCAAGTGTGGCGGCAACCTGGGGACCGATGGGTCGGTATCGTATCTGTTCGAGCGCAGGGGGCAGATATCCTTCGCGACCGGCACTGATGAAGACGCACTCATGGAAGCGGCAATGGAGGCGGATGCCGATGATGTCGTGACCCATGAAGATGGGTCCATCGACGTCTTTACATCGTTCGCCGGTTTCTATGCCGTGCGCAATGCCTTGGAACTTGCAGGTTTCAAGGCGGCGGACGCGGAAATTGTCATGCAGCCCACCACCAGTGCCGTGCTTGATCTTGAGATGGCGGAAAAGGTACTCAAGCTGATCGATATGCTCGAGGACCTGGATGACGTACAAAACGTTTATTCCAATGCGGATATCCCGGATGAGGTGATGGAGCAGCTTGGCTGACACTCATTCTCGTCAGGACCTGAGGCCGGGGGTACGAAGCGCTGATTCGATCAGCGCTATCGGCCTCCGGCTTCTGCCTTTATGCTGCGTTCAATTGTGCGCGTCACTTCTCAAGCTGCAGGCGTTATGACTCTTATTTTAGGTATCGACCCCGGTTCGCGAATTACCGGCTTTGGCGTTGTACGCGACACCGGGCGTGGTTGCGAATACGTGGCCTCGGGTTGTATTCGCACCGGCAGCGGTTTGTTGCATGAACGGTTGCAGATTGTCTATCGCGGTGTGCGCGAGGTGATCCAGACTTACGGCCCGGTGACCATGGGGATCGAGAAAGTGTTCATGGCGCGTAACCCAGATTCGGCGCTCAAGCTGGGTCAGGCGCGAGGCGCAGCGATCGTCGCAGGTGCGGAAGAAAGTCTGGAGATCGCAGAGTACACAGCGACGCAAGTCAAGCAGGCTGTCGCGGGAACGGGCGGGGCGAACAAGGATCAGGTGATGATGATGGTCATGCACCTTCTTAAGTTGACCAAGAAGCCGCAGATCGACGCCTCTGACGCACTGGCAATTGCCTTGTGTCACGCTCATACCCGCTCCAGTCTGATTCCCCACGGTCTGACGACTGCGCGCAGCCGTGGTGGTCGCCTGCGGCTCTGATAGCATCATTCGCTTATAAGTTTTCACTTGCAGCTCATGTGAGTCCTGCAAACATGGCGACCAGGGTTTTGACCGTGTTTCTGGCAGTGCCAGGTTATTTGAAAGGATCTGATACGTGATTGGACGTTTGCGCGGTGCGCTGGTCGAAAAGCAGCCTCCGTACCTGGTGCTCGATGTCAATGGTGTGGGCTATGAGATAGAAGTCCCCATGACAACGCTTTATCGCCTGCCACACTTGGGCGAGGCGGTGACTCTGCACACTCATCTGGTGGTTAGGGAAGACGCGCATCTGCTGTTCGGCTTCTACGAGAAGCGTGACCGCCAGATGTTTCGCGAGCTGATCCGTCTCAACGGGGTCGGACCCAAGCTGGCGCTGGCGCTGATGTCTACGCTGGAAGTCGATGAACTGGTGCGCTGCGTTCAGGCGCAGGACACTTCGGCGCTGACGCGCGTACCGGGCGTCGGCAAAAAGACCGCAGAACGTCTGTTGGTCGAACTCAAGGACCGGTTCAAGGCCTGGGACGCGCTGCCCGGCACATTTGCGCTGGTTTCCGAAGGTCCGGGTGGCGCGGTGCCAGTGGCGACTGCCGAGGACGACGCGGTCAGTGCACTGATCTCCCTGGGCTATAAACCTCAGGAGGCCAGCAAGGCTGTAACCGCCATAAAAGACAAGAATTTGAGCAGTGAAGATCTGATTCGCCGCGCACTCAAGGGGATGATGTAAGTGATCGAAGCCGACCGCCTGATCGCCGCTACCGGCCGCGACCGTGACGAGCAACTGGATCGAGCCATCCGGCCGTTGAGTCTTGCGGACTACATCGGCCAGCCTCCCGTCCGGGAGCAGATGGAGCTGTTCATCCAGGCCGCTCGCGGGCGCAACGAAGCGCTTGACCACACGCTGATCTTCGGCCCACCGGGGCTGGGTAAAACGACGCTGGCCAACATCATCGCGCAAGAGATGTCGGTTTCGATCAAGAGTACCTCGGGGCCGGTGCTTGAACGTCCCGGTGATCTGGCGGCGATTCTGACCAATCTCGAGCCCCACGACGTGCTGTTTATCGATGAGATTCACCGCCTCTCGCCCATTGTCGAAGAAGTGCTGTATCCGGCCATGGAAGATTTCCAACTGGACATCATGATCGGCGAAGGTCCTGCCGCTCGCTCGATCAAGCTGGATTTGCCTCCGTTCACGCTTGTCGGCGCCACGACCCGGGCGGGGATGCTGACCAATCCGCTGCGTGACCGCTTCGGTATCGTGCAACGCCTTGAGTTCTACAGTACCGCCGATCTGGCGACCATCGTGTCGCGTTCGGCCGGGATCCTGGGACTGCACATCGAAGATCAAGGGGCTTTCGAGATCGCCCGTCGTGCGCGGGGTACGCCGCGTATCGCCAACCGCCTGTTGCGTCGGGTGCGGGATTTTGCCGAGGTTCGTGCCAATGGTCAGATCACCAAGCCTATCGCCGATCTGGCGCTGAATCTGCTGAATGTCGATGAGCGTGGGTTTGACCATCAGGACCGGCGATTGCTGCTGACCATGATCGAGAAGTTCGACGGGGGCCCTGTAGGGGTGGACAACCTTGCGGCGGCGATCAGCGAAGAGCGCCACACCATCGAGGATGTGCTCGAGCCCTATTTGATTCAGCAAGGCTATATGATGCGCACACCTCGTGGCCGCATGGTGACGCGGCATGCGTATCTGCATTTCGGCCTCAACATTCCGTCTCGAATGGGCGAACGGTCGATTCCTGATGAATTGATTGATGGTGCTGACGAATAACGGCGAATTGATCGATTTATTCGGCGGTTTGGTGGTCTGACGGGCAGTCACCGCATTCAGTCTTGCGTCTGACATTAGAAACGATGAAAAACAGTTGCCTGCCGGATTGGCAACCTGAGGAGTAAGCACTAGAGTATGCGCGCGCAAAACGGGGGTCAGTCGTTCGCACATCGGTGTCGCGTTTACTACGAAGACACCGATGCTGGCGGCATCGTTTACTACGTCAATTATCTGAAATTCATGGAGCGGGCTCGGACCGAGCGGCTGCGGGAGTTGGGCTTTGCTCAATCTGCGATGGCCGGGAACGAGAACCTGTTGTTCGTCGTGCATTCCAGCGAGGCCCGCTATCACAAGCCAGCGCGACTGGACGACGAACTTCTGGTTAGCGCCGAAGTGACCGAATTGAACCGTGCCAGCCTGCGCTTCCAGCAACAGGTCAGGCGGGCTGCGGATAATGTGCTGCTCTGTGAGGGGCAGTTTTTGGTGGCGTGTGTGCGCGCCGATAGTTTGAAACCCCGGGCCATTCCCGAAACTCTGCGCACGGCCTTCGCCGACCAGAGTGGCGCGGGTACACATTCAGAGCAGGAGATACAGCGTGGAAGCTAACGTCGTCGACCATACCTCCATGTGGAGTTTGGTCAGCAATGCCAGCGTGGTGGTTCAGTTGGTGATGCTGATCCTGGTGGCCGCATCGGTCACCTCGTGGATCATGATTTTTCAGCGCAGCGCCATGCTGCGCGCCGGGCGCCGTGCGCTGGACAGTTTCGAGGAGCGCTTCTGGTCGGGTATCGACCTGTCCAAGCTGTATCGTCAGGCTGGCAGCAACCCTGACCCGGATTCGGGCGTGGAGCAGATCTTCCGTGCCGGGTTCAAGGAGTTTTCACGCCTGCGCCAACAGCCAGGTGTAGACCCTGATGCCGTGATGGAAGGTGTCGCGCGTGCCATGCGCGTGGCAATCTCCCGTGAGGAAGAGAAGCTCGAACAGAGCTTGCCGTTCCTGGCAACCGTAGGCTCCACCAGCCCGTATGTCGGTCTGTTCGGTACGGTATGGGGGATCATGAACTCCTTCCGTGGCCTGGCCACTGCACAACAAGCCACTCTTGCCACCGTTGCACCGGGTATCGCCGAAGCACTGATCGCTACCGCCATCGGTCTGTTCGCAGCAATCCCTGCAGTAATTGCCTACAACCGTTTCGCCGCTCGCGGCGAGAGCCTGATCGGCCGTTACTACACATTCGCCGACGAGTTCCAGGCCATCCTGCACCGTAAAGTGCACACCAGCGAAGAATAAGCAGGTATTTCCCAATGGCTTTAATCGCTCGCGGTCGACGCGCCAAACGCAAGCCGGTCGCCGAAATGAACGTGGTGCCTTACATCGACGTGATGTTGGTGCTGCTGGTCATCTTCATGGTGACGGCTCCGATGATTAACCAGGGCGTGAAAGTGGATCTGCCCAAGGTCTCCAGCGAGGCCTTGCCGCAGGACAACAACAATCAAGTCCTGACCATTTCGATCAAGGCTGACAAGACCTATTACTGGAACCTTGGCAGCGAAGTCGATACCGACAAACAGATGGACAAGGCCATGACCTTGCCGCAACTGACCAGCGCCGTGACCAAGATCATTGCCGCCGGTCGTGATGCTGGCAAGCAGACCCAAGTGTTCATCCGTGGCGACAAAACCGTGGACTACGGTGCCGTGATGGGCACCATGGGCGGGTTGCAGAAGGCCGGAGTCGGGAACGTTGGTCTGATTACCGAGGCACCCTGATGCAGCCGATTCGAGAGCCGTCAGCCTCGGAAAGCTACTTCTGGCCCTCGGTCTGGGCTGTGGCATTGCATGTTCTGATTTTCGGTTTGTTGTTCGTCAGCTTTGCGATGACGCCGGAGTTGCCTGAAGCCAAGCCGATTGTGCAGGCCACGCTTTATCAGCTGAAGTCGAAAAGCCAGGCGACGACCCAGACCAACCAGAAGCTTGCTGGCGAGGCAAAGAAATCCGCTGCGCGGCAAACAGAAGTCGAGCAGATGGAGCAGAAAAAAGTTGAGCAGGAAGCCATAAAAGCGGCGGAACAAAAGAAAGCCGATGCCGCTCAAAAGGCCGAGGATCAAAAGGCTGAGGAAGCGAAGAAAGCGGAAGACGCCAAAAAGGCCGATGACGCAAAGAAAGCTGCCGATGATGCAAAGAAGGCCGAGGCCAAAAAAGCGGATGACGCCAAGAAAACCGCTGAAGAGAAACAATTGGCTGATATAGCCAAGAAGAAAGCTGAAGACGACGCGAAGAAAAAAGCCGAGGAAGACGCCAAGCGCGCCGCTACCGAAGAAGCCAAGAAAAAGGCTGCCGAGGATGCGAAGAAGCAGGCTGCTGACGACGCGAAGAAAAAAGCTGCCGAAGACGCGAAGAAAAAAGCGGCTGAGGATGCCAAGAAGAAAGCTGCAGACGACACCAAGAAGAAAGCCCAGGATGCTGCCCGTAAATCGGCGGAAGAGAAGAAGGCGCAAGCACTGGCTGACCTGCTCTCCGACAAGCCCGAACGCCAGCAGGCGCTGGCCGATGAGAAGGGTGATGAGGTCGCTGGCAGCTTTGATGACTTGATTCGCTCGCGAGCTGCAGAAGGCTGGGCACGTCCTCCTTCAGCGCGCAAAGGCATGACCGTCGTGTTGCAGATCGCCATGTTGCCGGACGGAACCGTTACTTCGGTGAATGTCAGCAAGTCCAGCGGCGATGGCCCTTTCGACAGTTCGGCAGTAGCAGCGGTCAAGAATATTGGTCGTTTGACAGAGATGCAGGGGCTGAAACCTTCGGATTTTGCGCCTTACCGTTCATTCAAGATGACATTCACACCTGAGGATCTAGCCTTGTGATTAACCTTCTTCGAGGATTGCTTGTCGTTCTTTGTTGCGCAGCGGGATTCGCCGCTGCCGACGAAAAGAACATTCTGGTCACCAGCGGCAGTGACCGTGCCACGCCTATCGCAGTCGTGCCTTTCGGCCTGCAGGGTGGCAGCGTATTGCCGGAAGACATGGCTAAGATCATCGGCAATGACTTGCTGAATTCGGGCTATTACTCACCGATTCCAAAAGAAAACATGATCAGCCAGCCAAGCCAGGCGAGCGAAGTGATTTTCCGTGACTGGAAAGCGTTAGGAGCCCAATACGTCATGGTCGGCAGCATCACGCCTGCCGGTGGTCGCCTTCAAGTGCAATATGCACTCTTTAATGTGGCCACCGAACAGCAAGTGCTGACGGGCAACGTGTCGGGTACCACCGACCAGCTACGCGACATGGCGCATTACATCTCTGACCAGTCGTTTGAAAAACTGACCGGTATCAAAGGCGCGTTTTCGACTCGCATGTTGTATGTCACCGCTGAGCGTTTCAGTACTGACAACACCCGTTATACCTTGCAACGTTCTGACTACGACGGTGCGCGTGCGGTAACACTGCTGCAATCGCGTGAGCCTATCCTGTCGCCGAGATTTGCACCGGATGGCAAGCGCATCGCCTACGTGTCGTTCGAACAGAAGCGTCCGCGCATCTTCGTCCAGCATATCGATACCGGTCGCCGCGAGCAGATCACCAACTTCGAGGGGCTTAACGGTGCACCTGCCTGGTCGCCTGATGGCAGCAAGCTGGCAATGGTTCTGTCCAAAGATGGCAACCCTGAAATTTACGTGATGAACCTGGCGTCGCGTCAGCTTTCGCGGGTCACGAATGATTCTTCCATCGATACCGAACCTTTCTTTGGTAAAGATGGCTCGACCATTTATTTCACGTCTGATCGTGGCGGCAAACCACAGATCTATAAAACGAGCATTAACGGTGGCGGCGCTGAGCGCGTCACTTTCATCGGCAACTATAACGCCAACCCTAAATTGTCGGCCGATGAAAAGACTCTGGTGATGATCCATCGTCAGGATGGCTTCACCAACTTCAAGGTAGCGGCTCAGGATTTGCAGCGCGGTAGCGTAAAAATCCTCACAGACAGCAACCTTGATGAGTCGCCTACTGTTGCGCCCAACGGCACCATGGTAATCTACGCCACCCGCCAGCAGGGCCGGGGAGTCTTGATGCTCGTGTCCATCAACGGACGCGTAAGGCTCCCGCTTCCTACCGCTCAAGGCGAAGTCAGAGAACCTTCCTGGTCCCCTTACCTGAACTGACGCGGCGCTATACGTTGTACTTAACACACTGGGGTTCATTAGGAGTTTCACGATGGAAATGCTGAAGTTTGGTAAGTTTGCTGCGCTGGCTCTGGCCATGGCTGTAGCTGTAGGTTGCTCGTCCAAAGGCGGCGATAATGCCGGTCAAGGCGGGGCTGCTGTAGATCCAAACGCCGGTTACGGCGCTAACACGGGTGCTGTTGACGGCAGCCTGAGCGAAGAAGCTGCTCTGCGCGCTATCACCACGTTCTACTTCGAATACGACAGTTCTGACCTGAAGCCAGAGGCCATGCGCGCTCTGGACGTTCACGCCAAGGACCTGAAAGCTAACGGCGCTCGCGTTGTTCTGGAAGGTAACACTGACGAACGCGGTACTCGCGAATACAACCTGGCACTGGGCGAGCGTCGTGCGAAAGCCGTTCAGCGCTACCTGGTTCTGCAAGGCGTTTCGCCAGCACAGCTGGAACTCGTTTCCTACGGTGAAGAGCGTCCAGTTGCTACCGGTAACGATGAGCAGTCCTGGGCTCAAAACCGTCGCGTCGAACTGCGTAAGTAATTTGACATGCGAACGTGCCGCCGTGCTTTAACCGTTTTGGCTCTCACCCTTCCTCTTGCAGCGGTGGGTGCGGTTCCTGTGGTCGATGACAACTCTGGCTCCGCTGGCAGCAGTTATCCGCCATCGGGTTATGGTACGGCGGGCGCCTACGCCGGAGGCGGGGCTACTGCCCAGCCTTCGGCGCAAGGTCAGCTGTTCATGCAGTTGCAACAAATGCAGGATGAAATTTCGCGCTTGCGCGGAGTTGTCGAAGTCCAGCAGAACGACATCCGGCAAATGAAGCAAGAAGCGCTGGATCGTTACAAGGATCTCGATTCTCGCATAGGAGCTGGCGGCGCACCTGCTGCACCAGCTGCCAACAATTCAGCTTCCGACGGTGGTGTAAACGCCGGCGGAGCATCCGCAGCGCCTGCTGCCGCCCAAGCCCCACAGGCCAACAGCGAGCCGGGCGATCCGGCGAAAGAGAAGCTTTATTACGATGCTGCTTTCGACCTGATCAAGGCCAAGGATTTCGACAAGGCCAGTCAGGCTTTCTCTGCTTTTTTGCGCAAATACCCCAACAGCCAATACGCGGGCAATGCTCAGTATTGGCTGGGCGAGGTGAATCTGGCCAAAGGCGACCTCCAAGGCGCCGGCCAGGCTTTTGCCAAGGTGAGTCAGCTTTACCCAAAGCACGCCAAGGTGCCTGACTCCCTTTACAAGCTGGCAGATGTCGAGCGCCGTTTGGGTCATACCGACAAGGTCAAGGGCATTCTGCAGCAAGTCGTTGCCCAGTACCCTGGGACTTCGGCCGCACAACTGGCTCAGCGTGATCTCCAGCGTCTTTGATCGCCAGACCGTTTGAATTTCGATTCAAGAAAGCCGCGCGTTGCGCGGCTTTTTTCGTTAGAATTCCGCACCCGAAATTCCGGTATTGATTACGCTTGTGTGGATTCTGCGAGCGCAGAGTGTGCACAAGTGCCTGACGGAGGCGGATGGCCTGTTTAGCCGTTACGCCCGTGGCCCCTATGCAAGACACATTACGCATCACCGAAGTTTTTTACTCATTGCAGGGTGAAACGCGAACGGCAGGTTTGCCTACCGTATTCGTGCGTCTGACTGGCTGTCCGCTGCGCTGCGACTATTGCGACAGCGAATACGCCTTCAGCGGCGGCACTATTCAAACTCTTGACTCGCTCATGGAGCAGGTGGCCAGCTACCGTCCGCGGTATGTCTGCGTCACCGGCGGCGAGCCTCTGGCTCAGCCGAACGCCATTGGGTTGCTCCAGCGCCTGTGTGACGCAGGCTACGAGGTTTCTCTGGAAACCAGCGGTGCCCTGGATATTTCCAGAGTCGACCCTCGCGTCAGCCGTGTGGTCGATTTGAAGACACCCGGTTCGAAGGAAGTCGCGCGCAATCGGTATGAAAATATTGATCTACTAACCGCCAATGATCAGGTCAAGTTCGTGATCTGCTCAAGGGAAGACTATGAATGGGCCGTGTCCAAGATCATTCAGTACGGCCTTGAGCGTCGCGCGGGCGAAGTGTTGTTCTCTCCCGTGCATCGCGATTTGAATGTTCGCGACCTAGCGGACTGGATCGTTGCCGACAACCTACCGGTGCGTCTGCAACTGCAGCTGCATAAAATTCTCTGGAACGATGAACCGGGACGCTGACATGGGTGAATCAACGATGACTGATAAAAGAGCGGTAATCCTGTTGTCTGGCGGTCTGGATTCGGCAACCGTGGTGGCCATGGCCAAGGCCGATGGATTCAGCTGCTACACCATGAGCTTCGATTACGGCCAGCGGCACCGTGCCGAGTTGCAAGCGGCCGAGCGAGTGGCGAAAGATCTGGGAGTGACCGAGCACAAGGTGATCGGTCTCAATCTGAATGGTATCGGCGGATCAGCCCTCACCGACACCAACATTGCCGTGCCGGAAACCCCGGGTGAAGGCATCCCGGTGACCTACGTTCCTGCACGCAACACGGTTTTTTTGTCGCTGGCATTGGGCTGGGCCGAAGTACTGGGCGCGCGAGACATCTTCATCGGGGTAAACGCGGTCGATTACTCCGGTTACCCGGACTGCCGTCCCGAGTTCGTAGAATCCTTCGAACGCATGGCCAACCTCGCGACCAAGGCCGGGGTAGAGGGCCAGGGTTTCACGATTCAGGCGCCGCTGCAGATGCTGAGCAAGGCCGATATCGTTAGGGCAGGCACGCGTCTGGGCGTGGATTACGCACTGACGGTTTCCTGCTACCAAGCTGATGATCAGGGCCGCGCATGCGCCAAATGCGACAGCTGCCGCCTGCGTGCAGAAGGCTTCGCAGCGGCCGGTGTTACCGACCCTACGCGTTATTTTTAAATTATTTTCAAATCAGGTGTTGAATTACTGAGAAAAATCAGTAATATACGCGCCACCACGAAGCGGGTCGTTAGCTCAGTTGGTAGAGCAGTTGGCTTTTAACCAATTGGTCGTAGGTTCGAATCCCACACGACCCACCATCTTCAAAACCCGGAAGGCCCACGAAAGTGTGGATTTCCGGGTTTTTTTTCGTCTGAAGGAAAGCGGGGCGAGTGCTGGCTTTTCTCTGAAAGTTTACAAACTTACATGGGCGCGCAGCCATCTGTTGCCCACCACCGTTTTGAGCTGACGTGACATCAGTATTCATCTCAGTGCGTAAGGATGTGCAGAGCATTGCTCTGTCAGCATTATGGCTACTGGGATAGGCCATCAGGGGGTGGCTGCACCAGTAGCCATCGCATGAAATCCCTCAAGGGGATGGGCAACGTCCGCTCTTTCGATAAGGCGAGTCCCGTCTATTTCGTCACGGCAATCAAATCGATCTCTACGGGCGCGTTTTTGGGTAATTGGTACACGCCTACCGAGGTGCGGGTATGAATACCGGCATCACCTAGCACACGGTGAAGGATATGCGATGCGCTATTGGCCACTTCACTTTGATCCACGAAGCTGTCGGCCGATTGTACAAAGACGGTCATACGAACGATGGCCTTGATCTTATCCAAAGAGCCTGCCTGCTCTTGCAGTAACGCAAGGCAACGAAGCGCACAGATCGTCGCTGCCTCCTGCGCCTGACTCAGGCTGATGTCAGCACCAACCCTGCCAGGGTTAACAATCTCGTCGGCTATTCGCGGTATCTGTCCGCTGACGTAGATGTTGTCACCGTCCCGCACAGTTGCCGAATAATCGCCACCCCGCTTCAACCCGGCTTCGAACGAATAACCCAACTGCTCCAAAACGCCGATAAATTGTTGGTCGCAAGACATAATTTGCTCCTGAACATAATCTCAACGTTAGATATCGCCAATAGCCTTCAGGAAGGATTGTGAGAGGTTTTATGCGAAGCGGCGAGATACAGATCGATTCACAAATCGTCATACAGGGACAAAACGTCATATAGGTGCGGTGTGGCAATGATCCGCACCACACGGCGTCCTCCTTATGACACTCCCTGTTGCATTGTCGGGGACGGATGGCGCGTACTGCTTATCGGTGCCAGCCGGCTGCAGCTCGTTATGGCTTACCGGCTTTAAGAAATCGCAGACCTACGATCCGATGACCTACGGTTATGGCGGTGAGTATGGCACCTGGTATCAGGGCGGAATCGTACGGTGAGTACATGCTGTTCAACAGCAATGTCGATATCGACATGCTCAGGCTGGCCGTGATCCCGCGTCAGGACCTGAACTTTGGCGTGATGGGCTCCAGGTTTCAGTTCGACAAAAGCCTGACCATGCGACCAGCCGTGATTTCACCGAGGAACTGGATCTGTATGCCAACTGGACCGTGACTCCGGCGGTGACCCTGACTGCGGTGTACGGTGTGGCCAAGCCAGGCGACGGCGCCAGGCAGGTCTACGGCGACGATAAGGTATCGAGTCTGTTTGAAACCCTGGTGACTTGGACGTTCTGATCCAGCAGCCCAACGGCATCGTCGATGAGCAAATGCGCGGTGGCCGTTATTCACCTGTTTATGTCTGGCACCAACCTGTAACCCCCGCAGCCACCGCTCTATATTCCCACGTATGGTCGATGTGGTTCTCCACCCGCTGTACCTGGGGGCCGCCAGGAAGATTCTGCAAAAGCCGGTGTCGGTGTGGTTTGGCCACGAGCGCATCACCATCACCCGCAGATCCAGATAGGCATGACCCAGGCCATCGAGATCCATCCGGGCCAGGGCAAGCAGCCGTTGCACCGGGACGACACCCGCTTTCTTTGGCGCCATCCCAACTATGCCTGCGAGGCGCGTCTGCAGATCATGTTGGCAATGACCGAGTTCACGCAAGAGACCGGCGCTACCAAGGTCATCCCGGGCAGCCACAAATGGGACGACGAGCGTCGCCCCGAACCTGAGGAAACCGTGGACGCGGTCATGGCAGTGGGTTCAGCCTTGCTGTTCATCGGATCCACCTACCACGGGACCAACAGCAGCGACAAGCCGCGTCTGGGCTTGACCATGGGTATCGACCAGGGCTGCATTCGTCAGGAAGAGAACCAATACCTGTCGATACCGTTCGACGTGCTCAAAGGCTTGCCCGAAGAAGTGCAGCGCTTGCTGGGCTGGGATGCGGGCGAAAACTTCATGGGGTGGGTCGAGCAGGGCGGCAAGATGGTCAGTCCGATCACCCACTTGCAATCCGATGACGTGCCGCGCTCTCTTGGCCTGATCGGCGGGATGCACTAAACACACAGCGTTAACCTTGAGCAGCCCACGGGCTGCTTTTTTAGCGCTGATTTCTGCGGTCCACTGCACCTTTCGTCGGCCTGAATTAAGGCCGTATTGCGTTAGCCGATATGAAGGTAATGGCTCACTCATGGATCGGAGAAAAACACACCGCATGAACATACGTACGATGAACCTGGCGCCGAGAGCAGCTGTTTTCTTTTCCCTGATCGTGCTCGTGGTATTCGCACTGGGGACGGTGGCCGCATTGCAAATGGGCAAACTGCGCGCCACCGAGCAGGACGTTGAGACCAACTGGATGGCCAGCATCCGCCAGACCGCGCAGATAGATGGCAGCCTGCTGCGTCTGCGATTGGAAAGTCTGCGCGCCAGCACCGCCACTGACCCGCAGCTCCGCCAGGAGACGTTAAGCACTTTCGGCGGTTTCAGGACCGCTTACGTCAATGCCCTTCAGGGTTACGGGTCGCTGGTTGCCAATGATAAGGACAGGGCGCTTTATCAAGGCATCCAGGCCACTTCTGCGGATTACGGGAAAGTGCTGGATGCTTTGGAAACCCTGCTTCACGCCGGGGACAACGCCGCCGCCTCAGCGTCAATCAACAACGACATCCGCCCATTGGCGAATCGACTGATGGAGCAGGTTGGCCAGCTAACCGCCTTCAACAATGAGGGGGCCAAACAGGCCGGGATGACTGCCGCACATGTTTACTCCAGCGGTATTACGCTGGTCATTACGCTGGTCAGTTGCGCCGTGCTCCTCACCGTAGTGCTGGCAACATTGCTGACTCGTAGCATCACCTCACCGATCAGTGCGGCGCTGGCGGTGGCCGAGCGTATTGCAGGCAGTGATCTGTCGCGGGAAATTCAGTCCAGCGGCCATGACGAAGCCGGCCGGCTGCTAAGTGCGCTTGCGAAGATGCAAACGAACCTCAAGAACACCATCGCTCATATCGCCGATTCCTCCACGCAACTGGCCTCCGCTTCCGAGGAAATGACAGCTGTGACCGAAGATGCCAGTCACGGTCTGGCCCGCCAAAACGATGAAGTCAATCAAGCAGCCACAGCCGTTAACGAAATGAGTGCAGCGGTGGATGAGGTGGCGCGCAACGCCGAAGAGGCTTCGAAAGCTTCGCGCCAATCCCAGGAGTTCACCCGTACCGGCATCGAAAATGTCGCGCAGACCCTCAAAGCCATCGAGGGGTTGGCTGGCAACGTTGCCGTCACTGATGCGCAGGTCAGAACCTTGTCGAGCCGGGCCCAGGACATCGGCAAAGTGGTGGAAGTCATCCGGGCAATTGCTGAACAGACCAATCTATTGGCCTTGAACGCAGCGATCGAAGCCGCTCGTGCGGGGGAGCAGGGTCGCGGTTTCGCAGTGGTGGCCGACGAGGTCAGAGCCCTGGCCTATCGCACTCAGCAGTCGACCCAGGAAATCGAACAAATGATCACCGCCATCCAGAGCGATTCCAGCCAAGCGGTGAGCGCCATGAGCTTGAGTACCGAGATGGCTGCCAACTCCATCGCAGTGGCACAGAACGCTGACGTCTCGTTGCGCCAGATCGCTGAAGCCATTGCCCAGATCAACGATCGCAACTTGCTGATCGCAGCGGCCACCGAGGAGCAGGCTCAGGTGGCGCGGGAAGTGGACCGCAACCTCACAAGCATTCGCGACTTGTCGTCGCAGAGCGCTGCAGCGGGGAGCCAAACGGCCAGTGCGTGCGGCGAGATGTCCAGTCTGGCGGTCAATTTGAACCAGTTGGTGTCGCGCTTCAAGGTTTAGGACAGGCCATTGAGGCCGGTCATGGTGATCGGCCAAATGCAGAGACACGATCCCACTGCATTTGGTTTTGCATGGACCTGGCATGACGACATGGCCGAATCAGGGCGCACGATAAAGCTGTGCAACGCGCGGCCAGCCAAAGAAAGGTGCCGAGTTCAGGAAAACTCCCCAAGTGCCAAAGGCCAGCAGCCTTGCCGTGTGTAATCAGCACGATGCATGATGAGGTCTCCTATCTGAGAACATTTCCATGCTTGAACTCGATCCCCTTCCCCAAGTCATTACCTTCGACTGCTACGGCACTCTCGTCCAATGGCATCAAGCAATGCGCCAGGCTGCCGGCGCAATTCTCAACAAGCACCTGGGGGCCATAGCGACGCAGGAACAAGCCACCGGCTTGGCAGACCGGCTGCGAGGGATAGCGATGGAGCACCAACAGCGGTCTCCCTTTCGCGAGTACGAGGCGGTCCTGAAAGCCAGTCTCAACGAGGCATTGTCTGAAAATGGTCATGAAGCTACGGCGCAAGACCTGGATACGCTGTTGGCAACGTTGGGAAGAATCGCGCCCCATCCTGAAGTGCCAGCCGCGCTCAGCCGCCTGCGCGAACATTACCGGATCGCCATTATCAGCAACACCAGTGACAAACTTATCGCTGGAACCGTCAATGCGATCGGCACGCCCGTTGATTTCGTGGTGACTGCCCAGCAGGCGCAAGCCTACAAACCCGATCACCGTCTATTCCTCCATGCCTATTCCCTCATGGGGATCACGAAAGAAGAAACGATCCACGTAGCCATGGGTCAGTTCTCTGACCTGAAGGTTTGCCACGAACTCGGCATCCGGTCTGTCTGGATCGACCGGGAAGGAGAGCCCCTTCATGCTGCCTGGCAACCTGACGCGGTGCTCAAGGATCTTTCCAGACTGCCGGAGTTGTTGATTCCGTCCTCAAGCAAGTTCGACAGTGGACGTTGACACTTCTCAGCAGTCCGAAGGGTAATCGCTTTGGCAGCCGCTGCTCTACTCAAGAACACTCACGGCCGAGTTCATGCAACACGGTACGAAGGGCAGTGGAAGCCCTGGTTCAGAGCCTTGGCAATGTCAGTCACTTTTCCTTTTTCCAGGTTCGCGTTAGTGCTGATCCGAGCATGACCTTTTTGCGCAAAGACGGATTATAAAGACTAAAGTCTGGATGAGCGGTCATGTGTGGATTGCACTTACTTAGCTGGCTAATAATAAACTCGGACCGGCGGTCCGGGTCTGTATATCTATTTATTTGTAAAAGTGCGACGTTAGTTCGCTGTGCGTCATACTCCGAATTATGGCCGCACTGGCATTTTGATTTCATACTTTCTTGAAGTCTCTCGGAGCATGGATGCATGGCTATCCCGATATTTATACTTTGTGGAGTTCGCGAAAACGCTACCTTTATTAAGCAGTTTGCTGCCAATGATGAAGATTGGCTGATAACGTTTTTCCAGACTTCCGCCTCAGTTATTCGCCATCTAAAAAAACACTCAGCCGATGTTATTATCGTCAGTATGGCTCGGGGTCGATTCAAGGACCTGGCCAGATTCAGTCGATTTTATGATGCCATGTCCCATATGCCCGTTTTAATGAGTGGCGCTGAGCATCAACGCTGCGCCGCTGAGGCCTTCATCGCCTGCGGGGCGCAAGGTTTTGGCAGTTGCGATGCAAAAGATAGCCTTGCCAGTGTCCAGATCGTTCGTGATCTGGTCCTGCGTTTTCGGCTGCATAGTCAGCTCAAGAGCAGCGCGGTGCGAGCCGAGGTCACGCTCAATGCCATCAGTGACGGGGTGATCGGCGCTGACACCGATGGCAATATCGACTTTATCAATCCGGCAGCCGAGGTGCTGACCGGCTGGTCCAAGTCCTCGGCCACAGGGCAACCAATCGGCAAGGTGATGTCCATCGATCTCGATGATTCTTTGGGATACGAGCCACATCCGGTGCAAATGGCCCTGCAAAAGCGCTCTACGACGGGTCTCAGTGCAGGCGCGGTGTTAGTCAAGCGCGACGGCAGTCGGGTGGATATAGAAGATTCGGTGGCCCCGATCATCGATTATCGCGGCAACCTGACCGGGGCGGTGGTGGTGTTTCATGACGTCTCGGTAGAGCGTGCCATGAAAGTGAAAATGACCTACCTGGCCGAGCACGACTACCTCACTCAGCTCCCCAATCGCGTGCTGTTCCAGGATCGCCTGGAGCAGGCGGTTCGCGCTGCGCGGCGTCATCGCCAACGCCTTGCGGTGATGTTCATTGATCTGGACAACTTCAAACATATCAATGACTCCCTTGGACATGCGGTAGGCGACCAACTCTTGGTCTCGGTGGCCAAAACCCTGACCCGCAGTGTCCGCGCTTCGGACACCGTAAGTCGTCAGGGCGGTGATGAATTCGTGGTACTGCTGCCGACATTGCAGGTGGATGAGGATGTCGAAGTCATTGCCAGGAAGATCCTGCAGGGCGTTACCGAGGGACATCAGTTAAATGAACGAACGCTTTATATCTCGGCCAGTATCGGTATCAGTTTTTACCCCTCTGACGCCACCAACGTCGAAGACCTGATCAAACATGCGGACACAGCGCTCTACGATGCAAAAATAAAGGGCCGCAATCGTTATCAATTCTTCATGCCGGCGATGAACGCCAAGGCTGTGGAACGCCAGCTCATCGAAGCGGATCTGCGCAGCGCCATCGATCTTGGACAGTTCATTCTGCATTATCAGCCGAAGGTGGATCTGAGCAGCGGGCGAATCACCGGCGTCGAAGCGTTGGTGCGCTGGTGTCACCCACGTGAGGGAATGATTTCACCCTCGCGTTTTATCGGTATCGCCGAAGACAGCAAGTTGATCATCCCGATTGGCGACTGGGTTGTACGCACCGCTTGCCAACAGATACGCAAATGGGGCGAGCAAGGTCTGGACAATGTCTGTGTCGCAGTAAACGTGTCGACCATTGAATTACTGCAGACCTGTTACGTCGACAATATCCTGGCCATTCTCAAAGAAACTGGCATCGCACCGGGGGCCTTGCAGCTGGAGTTGACGGAAACGGTGCTGATGTCCGATCTGCCATTCAATTTTCAGGTGCTCTCGCGTCTCAAGGCTGCCGGGCTTAGCCTGGCGCTGGACGACTTTGGCACCGGAGCTTCCAGTCTGGCCTATTTGACCCAACTGCCTTTCGACGTATTGAAGATCGACCAATCCTTCATTCGCCACGTTAACTTGCGCACAGATAATTCTGCGGTGGTTGCCGCGATTCTCGCCATGGGTAAAAGCCTGCAGCACTGCGTGGTTGCCGAAGGTATCGAGGACTCTCTGGAGTTGGGCTTTTTGCGACAACATGGTTGTCAGGAAGGGCAGGGCTACCTGTTCAGCCGGCCCTTGAGCGAGACCCAGGTGACCACCCTGTTGCTCGCTGGCAGCGTGGGCATACCAGCGGGTTCGAGTGCCATTGACCGGCCTCGCCAGTCTGGAACGCAACATGATCGGCTAGCATAAGCCTGTGCAGCCCACGCAGACTCACCTATTCGTGCAGGAGGCTTGCGCCCTGTCTCATTTTTTTTCCGGCTCTTTTATATAACCAGGCGAAGCCAGAGAAGGGGGTTGGTGACGATCTTCGGTCGCACGTGCGTCGCGAGCCGCTGCATAATCCTTGTCTGCCTGCGTCTTCTCATCCGCAGCTTGCTGAGGGTTGCCCTCAGCCTGTTTCTGATCGGCAGTCTCTACGTGCTTGTTAGCATCCTGCACATGGTCTTCGGATGACTTGTCACAACCGGCAAGACCCATTGCAGCAATCAACAGCAACGGCAGGGTAAATTTGTTAGTCATTCTGAGCGCCTTTATACAATGGACCTGTTCGAAACGCGTCAGGCTCGATTGGTTCAATGCGAAAGTGCCTTTCACTCAGCAATTACCTTGCGAAATAACAGGAAAGATAGTTCCTGTCGCTGAATACCAAACCCCACCCAAGTGTTTTACCAAACTGAAAAATGATGGACGCTCAATGACTGCATTTGGTTTTTTTGTCTCGATCAGCCTATTACGCAAGTGCCGGACATCGAGGTCGTCAGCCGGACCTCATGAACCCGCCGGGTACTCAGGTACTCGCTCGGAGCCTGGGGGTAGGGGGAGACCACGCTGCCCTGAGGCTTCAATCGAGTCTATGGTCAGTCGATGCTGGATTATGTGCGCCAGCAGCGCATGGCACTGGCTCGCACCCTGCTTCGTCAGCGCAAATGGCATGTGGCGCCGATCGCCACCGGCTCGGCTACGCCAATCCCGCTAACTTCAACCATGCTTACAAGGCGTATTTTGGTCACGCGCCCGGGGCTGAGCGCTAAGACAGGACTGGACGTTGACGTTAAGCATCCAGCGGCCCCGGTAAAGCCTGGGTCATCTTCGTCAGTTGCTGTTCGGAGTTGAGGCGTGGAGCTGCGAATGGTCCTGATCCGGCGCGAACGGCTTCTGTTCCATCGACCGGGCACTGCTCAGGCGTCAGGCCACGGACCTGACGTCCTTCTTCATCTCGCCTGCAACGGGCTCGATCCTGTCCTTCGCATCCCCGGCCACGTCCTTGGCAGTGTCGCTGGGCTTCTCACCGGTGATGTCCTCATACACCTGCTCGCCGGCTGCTTTGGCTTCCGCCTTACCGGCCGCTTTCGCGGTACCTTTGGCCAGTTCTTTGGTGCCTTCCTTGAGGGCCATGTCGACAAACTCCTTGGTCCCTGCCTTCAAGCCAGCCTTCAAGGCCATCTCGGCGCCAAACTTGGCCGCCGTCACGGCAACGGACAACTCGGTACCGACGCCGGGGATTGCGTTGAGCAGCAGTGGGCCAAGTTCTTCGCCGATGGTACCCAGCTGTTTGAAGCCGTCCTTGATGTCGTCGCCCAGTTTGGAACCGTTATCCCGGGCCTCGGCCCACTCTTTTTCCTTGGCTTCATTGTCACCCCGGATCCAGTCGCCAATGCCTTCGAACCCGTGCTTGACCATCTGGCCGAAGTGATTAAAGCCATTAGCAATGTCGTGACCCAGATCAGAGAAGGCTTTACCGACTTTCTTGGCGCTGTCGACGATCATCTTGCCGAAGTCTTCGAAGCCATATTTGACCATGTTGCCAAAGGTCTGCAGGCCGTTGGTGCCGCCGCCGTTACTGCCGCAATGCGGGTCGCGCTGGTCTTCGCGCCTGGAGGGGGTACGGCCTTTGACCAGGTAGTCCTGCAGGGTACCGGCTTCCGATCCGCCGGCCGCATCTCCCCAACTGCCTTTGGTATAGCCACCGATGCTGCCGTTATGACGGAAGTCGGTCGGTTTGTCGGAGTCATCCGGATTTTTTTCATTTTTGACCGCAGTCAGCACCTTGTAGGCCCGCCAAGCGGCGTCAGGGTCGTTGTCGATGTCGCCATGCACATTGGGGTCCTTGGCCAACACATCGCGCAGGTTGCCGACACTTTTATCGTCCTTCTTCACCTCCTGGTTATTGCCCAATTTGCCCAGCAGGCCGCCGTTGAGCTCGTTGATCTTCTTCACGTCGAAACCGGGAGGCGCCTTTTCATCGGGCGAGGGAATGTCGGTGGACTCACCATCGATCGCTTGTTGCTGCTCAGGGCTCGGTCCTTGCTGGACGGCGGGCGTTGCGTTGACTGGCGTCTTCGCGCTGTCGGCCGCTACTTCACCCGCAGGCTTCTGTTCTTTCGACACCTGTGCTTTTTGCACCGACTCGGGACCGTTCGGGCTCTCGGCTTTTGCCGTGAACAGTCGGCTCAGCAGCTTACCGAGGGGGGCCAGTGTTGAGGTCTTGGTGATATCGTTGGCGGCTTGAGGTGGGGCACCACCGCTTGACTCGCCATTGCCAAAATGGATCGAGTTGTTAGCAGACGCGAGGTTTTTGGTCGACGCCGACTGGGCTTGTGAATGCTCAGGTGCGATTTCTCCCGGGCCGATGGACGTGCCTGGAGTCGAGTTGTAATGGGAGACACGCATGGCCATGGCCTTTTGGGGGGAGAGTCACAGGTGTGTGGCAGGCCTGTGACTCCAGTTCCATGCTGTGACAGCTTTATTCACCTTTTGTGATGGTTAGTAAGATGCGAGCGCATCGAGAAGTCTCTTACTGTCCGGTAATAATCGAGATTGCCCCGTTTCTTTCCATGATCGCGTATTTGATGTCCTTCATCTCCAGGACCCCTTGGGTAGAACGCGCAGCCTCCATGACATCTGCCTCAGTGATGCGGGCTTGCTTCATGCGATGTATCAATGGCTTGCCGTTCTCTACAACAACAGTCGGGCCACCATCCAGGAACTTTGCCAGACGCTTTGACCGCTGCTTGGCCAGCGAAAAGCCGACGTCGATAGCAATAAGCGTGGCAATGATAAGCACCGCGTTGGTTACCGAGAAATCATCTCCGAGCAGAGCCTGCTGGGTCGCCTCACCAATAATCAGCAATAGCACGAAGTCGAACGTTGTCAGCTCGGTGAGGGAGCGGCGCCCTGCAATACGAAACAAGACCATCAATACAAAGTACATCGCTGCGGCTCGAAGCACGGCATCCATAAGTTACTCCGTCTATGGATAGATAAACTTGGGCACTGGCAGGTTTTCGCCGCCGATCAAATGCATTGACCCTCGGTAAAGCCCCACGCCATTGCTGCGAACAGTCAGATACAAGGTCGCTAGACCGTTTCTGTCCGCCTTCATCGGAATGACCAGATCACGGCCCTCACTGCGAAGCGGTTCAGGCTGGGGATTGAGGCCCTCGATAGAAACACCTTCAAGAAGTTCGCTTCCCAGCACCAGATAAAGGATTTCATATGCAGCGCCTTTGGACGTGATGATCAGGTCATCCTGAGCACCGTTGCGGCTGAAACGCTCATACTTCACTTGCAGTCTTCCATCTGCGGTGGCGGGTTCCACCTGGCTCAATGGCCCCTTGGAGAATAATCCGGCAAGTGTCAGCCCGATGAGCAGAATCAGGCCTACCCAGCCGATGCGCTCGAAGCGCCATGCTTTGCGTTGCTGCGCCATATCCTCCTGGATCGGGTATGACCTGCTGCTGAATTCCTGACTGTGCATATCACCATCGGGTCGTGTCATTGCATTGCTGTCCTTTGGCGAGGGGTTGGCGGAGCGTCCATCGTCTCGCTCACGTGCGTGCCCAGTTACAGCAGACGGACAGGCTGAACCGCAAGTTCCCATGCGTTTCAGCGGGCAGCCTGACAGGTCATTGCTTGCGGGATACGACTAGTGGGTATGACTGCCCGTGGGATCCTTGATCTGAAATGTATTCCCTTTGCTCCAGGCATCGGCGCCGTTATCCACGGTCGGTGTGGGGATGTCAGCCCGGTTTTTTTCCTTTTCGGCGCTGTCGATGCCGAATCGTTTATCGCGTTTCTGAACCAATGTGGCATCCACCTGGCCATCGGCGGTGAACCCCATCATCAGTTGCGGTACACCCAGCGGCAGATCTTTATCAAGGTCGGTGTGCCAGGTGTGCCACGTCTTGCCATAGGTATGCACAAGCTTGTCCATGAGTGCATGCTCGGCTGGCTCAGGAATCCCTGGAGCGATGAGCTGGCCTGATTTCACCTCATGCACATGACTGTGCCAAAGAGCCTTCTCTGTGGGCGGAAGCTTGGCGAACAACGGCTCGCTAATGATGTATTCAACCCCCATCAGCTTGGCATCCTTGACGTTACCGTCGTAGATGACGCACTGGATGACCTCTTCATTCAAAATCGAACAATAGTGGTGAGCCTCCATCTGCGAGTGGAGGTGGCCATTGTAGAAATGGAAGCCGTCCAGATAGGCATTCAGCGCATCGATTGGCGGGCGGGACTGGAGCATGTCGGCCCCGACTTCAAGGGCCTTGGTAGAGGCCTTCTCAGGCGCGCCAGGAGCGTTCACATTGGACACGCTGTTGTTACCTGCGCAACCGGCGATAGCCACCGCTGCAAGTATGGTTAACGGCAGTTTGATGACCGTTCGCTGCTCGGATGGATGCATCCTGTCCATTCTTAACTCCTTGTCATGGGCCAATTACAGGCTGTGTTGCTTCAGATAAGTGACGGTTTCACCAGGATTCATAAACGTGCTCAAGCGCCATTGAGGGCTGTGCGACTGTTTTTGGACAAGAAGGGAATGGGTTTGTCTCGACTTACTTAGCGTTCCTCGCGATTCATACCTGGCATTGACTCTCTCGGAATTTCCGCAGCTTTTGAATCAGGATAACTTGGTCAAAAAAGTTCGCTTGCAACGCCACGATAAAAAAAATCAGCTGTTCCAGCGCCAAATAGAAGCTGGCTTCACAATGGATTGGATGCAACTGCTCAGATAACCTGCATACCAAAAAAGTACCGGTCCGTTTATTTTACTAAGTAAAGCTTGGTATTTTGCGTCCTGCGCAGGCGCTCGGCTCGTAACTAAAGACTCCTCCCTACCAGATCAGGTAGTTGTTTATACACACTCAAGCTTTGAGAATCACACCCTCGGCAGGCGTAGCGCAGATGAATGTCGCTGCGAGCAAGCCCTGTCTTCCTACAAGAATAAGACCTCCCCAAGCTCACAGCCTCCCCATGAACGGAAGCTAAGGGTCTCTATACGCGTAAAGGAATGCAGTGCTGGAGGTGAGAATGCGCCACGACAATGTTGTCATCGGGCAGGTGTTTAAAAAGTACGCCATCTACGTCGAACGAATCGGCAATGATCCGCGCAGGAAGACGGTACTGCTGGTCAATGGTGCGATGTCCACCACGGCTTCATTCGCACGCACCAGCCGTTGTCTGTCGCAATATTTCAATGTTGTCATGTTCGACCTGCCGTTCGCCGGTCGCTCGCGCCAACACAACCCGTCGCAGATGCTGGTGACCAAGGACGACGAGATTCAGATCCTGCTGGAACTGGTCAACCATTTTGATGTTAATCACCTGGTTTCGGCGTCATGGGGGGGGATATCGAGCCTGCTTGCACTTAGCCACAATCCTGCGTCCATCGAAAGCTCGGTGGTCATGGCCTTTGCCCCTGGCCTCAATCGGGCCATGCTTGAGTATGTCCAGCGCGCCCAACAGCTGATTGATCTGGATGACAAGTCCGCCATAGGTCATTTGCTGAACGAAACGGTTGGCAAGCACTTGCCACCCAGGCTCAAGGCCAGCAATCACCAACACATGGCGTCGTTGGCCAGCGCCGAGTACAGCCAGGCGCGCTTTCATATCAATCAGGTGATGTTGCTGGGCAACGGAAATTACCTCAATCGCCTGAACCGGATCGACAGCCACGTTCATTTCATCAACGGACTGTGGGACGAATACACCACGGTCCAGGATGCCCGAGGTTTCCGGCGACACCTCAGAAACTGCAGCTTTTCGAGTCTGGAAGGCGTCGGGCATTTTCTGGATCTGGAGTCTCGTACGGCAGCTGAACGCGTGCATCGGGCGTTGCTCGATCAGCTTTTGGTCGGCCACGAAGAGTCGGCGAAGGCGTGTTACGCGTAATCCCACAGACAGATATCAAGGAGGATATGGCATGCACGTGGTACTGATTGCAATCGGCTCGGCGGGTGATGTGTACCCGTTCATTGGGCTGGGTCGCACGCTGCTCAAGCGTGGTCACGGCGTAACGCTGTGCAGCATGCCGGTATTCCAATCGGTCATTGAGCAGCACGGGCTGCCCTTCGTGCCGGTGTGCGATGAGCAAACCTACGTGCAAGCCATGGCTGACCCAAAGCTGTGGGATCCGAAGACCTCATTACCCAGGCTTTGGCACGCTATCGCTCAGATGCTTGAGCCGGTCTATCGGCTACGTGGTCTCCCGGCGTCACGAAGACATCCTGGTCGTAGGATCGCTATGGGCGCTCGGTGCACGAATCGCCCAAGAGCGTCATGCAATCCCTTATCTGTCGGTTCAGGTATCGCCATCGACCTTGCTGTCGGCGCATTTGCCCCCCGTTCATCCCACATTTAACGTCCCGGCTGGCATTCCGCTGATCATGCGCCAAATATTGTGGCGCGGGATCGAATACCTCAGCCTCGACAGGGTATGCGCACCGGCGATCAATCATTTGCGTCATCGGGTCGGCCTGAAAGGAAGCGTGCAGCGTGTCTTCAGCCGGTGGCTGCATTCGCCGGAGGGTGTGCTGTGCCTGTTTCCAGCCTGGTTCGCCGAACCTCAACCGGACTGGCCGAGACCTTTGACGATGAGTGGTTTTACCCTGTTCGACGGTGCCGGCGACGTGCCGCTGGATGCCGAGCTGACGGCGTTCTTGCAGGCAGGTCCTGCGCCTGTGGTATTCACCCAGGGATCGACGACGCATGTTGACGAGCACTTTTACACGGTTGCGCAACGCACCTTGGCGCAATTGGGCATGCGAGGCATCTTTCTGATCGGTAACCGTGCGCCCTCGACGACCTGCCGCCGACGATATTTCAACGCGCGTATGTGCCCATGGCAAGCCTGCTTCCGCAGTGCACGGCGCTGGTGCATCCCGCCGGGATCGGCGCCATGAGTCTGGCGCTGGCTTGCGGTATTGCGCAGGTCGCGATGCCGGTCGCCCATGATCAGTTTGATAACGCAGCACGCCTCGTGAGCCTGGGTGCTGGCGTGAGTCTTCGCACGCCGCTGGGTGAGGACGATATGTTCAATGCCATGAAGCATGTTCTTGAAGACCCCGGCATCACCTTCACCTGCAAGCGCTTGCAATTACGCACGGCGCCTTCGGCGACGGCATGTGACATAGCTGTCGACTTGATGGAGCGTTGTCATGCGCTTCATCAGGCGCGCACGCTTAAAAAAGCCGGCTGATCTGACGGAACCATTGACATAGAGCGGTCCTGCGCTAGATTCAAGGAGTTGTTGAACCGGGAGCTGTGCCGTGACTAATGGACCAGGGTGGGGGGTATGGAGTGATGATTTGCATCACGAAATACTCTCGCAGCGCGAAACCGGTGGCGTTTTCGAACTGCTTGAGCGTGAAGTGCATCGCTTGGGTTTTGAATACTATGCCTGTGCGATTCGTCACGTCATTCCGTTCACCCGACCTCCTACCGAGATTCTCGGCTCCTACCCCGACGATTGGGTAAACCATTACCGGGAGCAGCAATACGCGGCAGTTGATCCCGCATTTCTCAACGGTCTGCATTCACGAAAGATGGTTGTCTGGGGTGACAAGCTGTTCAATACGTGTCGCAACCTGTGGGGAGAAGCTCGTGAGCACAGGCTCAGGGTCGGCGCCACGTTTCCGCTGCGTACCAGCAATCATGCGTTGAGCGTTTTGTCCGTGGCCCGAGCGCATGACGCAATCACGGTCATCGAGAGCGACCGGATCAGCTCTCATCTGCATTGCCTGATTGAAGGCGTCATACAGCGCCTTCATGAATTGCAGCATCCGATGCTGACCTCGCAGCAGATCGGCATCAGCCAGCGTGAACGAGAGATCCTGCAGTGGACGGCTGACGGCAAGAGTTCGGGCGAAATCGCGTTGATCCTGAGCATTTCGATCAACACCGTTAATTTCCACCTCAAAGCCATCCAGAAGAAGTTCAGGGCGCCCAACAAAACGTTGGCAGTTGCCTACGCTGCTGTCCTGGGAATGATTTAGCGATAAGGGTCTGGAAGATGGTAAACGTCGTCTGCAAGCGCCATGCAGAGCTATCGGGCCCATTACGCGATGCGTTGGGTTGCTACCGTCATCAGGTCTTCATCCAAAGGCTGGGCTGGGACGTCACGTCCACATCGCCGTTGCCGGATCGCGAGTTCGACCAATTCGATCATGAAGGGACACACCACATCATTGCCGTGGATGATCATGCTCAGGTTCGGGGTTGTGCGCGATTGTTGCCCACACGGGAGCCGTATCTGTTAGGCGAGGTGTTCGGTTATTTATGCGACAACGACCCGCCAGCGGATGGCAATATTTGGGAAATCTCCCGCTTTTCCGCCAGCGGCGAACTCACGCCCGGGCTTGCCATGCAGGTGTTTTGGTACAGCCTGCACCGTGCCTGGCTGATGGGTGCAAATTCAGTGGTGGCGGTAACAACGCAGTCACTGGAACGTTATTTCTTGCGCAATGGGGTCAAGCTATCCCGCTTGGGTGCGCCGCAACGCGTAAAAGGGGAGCGACTGATTGCTTTGAGCTTTGCCTCGTATCAGCCTGAAGGTATGCAAGGTGCCGCTGACTTCGCAGGCCGAAGCCGGTTGTCGCGGGCGTAGCGGCAACCGGCTCCCGATGAGCGTGCACATCAAGGTACTTCCCCCTTATCCCAGAGCCGCACCAACCCGCTCGGGGCGTTGCACTCCGGGACTTTGAGGATTTGCTTTTCTTCCCGATCCTGGATGCGGTAATGCAACTCGATCTGGTAAAAACGCTGGTCGCCGTGCCCGGCTGAATTGGTGTCTGCCACCAACGGCATGCAGTCGGACAGCAGCGAGCAGATCTGCGTACGCTGCTGGGGATCGCATTGGGCGAATTCGATTTCTCGCGGACGGGCAAGCCCCGGCATGGCGGCGACCCCGCCCTGGCGAGACAGACGCACGAACGCGTTGTCACCCAGTTCGGGAAGCTCTTTCATTTGCTCTACTTCCTCGGTTGGACGCCCACCTGTTTCCAGGCCTTTTCGATCGCTTGGGCAACATGGGGTTCGGCGCTGAAACGGCTTTTGGCATTTTTCAAGGTCAAGGCGGCGAAGTCACTGAACTCGGCAACGTTACTTAGCTGTTTGTCGCACAGCGTGTCGTACCAGACCTGTCCGGCGCGCTCCCAGGCATTTCCGCCGATGGCCACCGCTGCCAGATAAAACGCCCGGTTGGGGATTCCGGAGTTCAAATGCACACCGCCGTTATCATCCTGGGTCTGGATGTAATGAGCCATGTCTGCAGGCTGCGGATCCTTGCCCAGTACCGGGTCATCGTACGCCGTGCCCGGCGCCTTCATGGAGCGCAGGGCAACGCCTTTGACCTGATCGGTGAGCAATTCAGCACCCACCAGCCAATCGGCTTCTTCGGCGGTCTGCTTGTTAACGTACTGTTTGGTCAGGACGCCAAAGACATCCGACATGGACTCGTTCAATGCCCCCGACTGGTGAGCATAAACCAGGCCTGCTTCGCTTTCCGTTACACCGTGGGTCAACTCGTGAGCCACTACATCCAGCGAGCGGGTGAAGCGCTGGAAGATCTCGCCGTCGCCGTCACCAAAGACCATCTGCTCGCCATTCCAAAAGGCGTTCTGGTAGTCCTTGTCGTAGTGCACCGTGCCCAGCAGGGCCAAGCCATGGTTGTCGATGGAGTCGCGGCCATAGACCTTCCAGAAGAAATCATGGGTAGCGCCAAGGGCGTCATAAGCTTCGTCAACTGCCGGGTCGGCGCTGGCTGGCTGTCCTTCGGCCCGCACTTTTTTACCGGGTAGCCGGGTGCCGTGATGAGCGTCGTACACGCTGCGCGTCAATTGGCCTTTTACGCCGCCTTTGGCAACGGCAGCCTGTTGCGCCGAAGCTTTGGGTGGGCCGGGGTTACCGCGCAAACTGTTGACGTGACGCAGGGTCACCTCGGCTTTGGCGCGCTGTGGCTCGCTGCCATTGGCGATCAAGTGTTTGAGAATGTAGGGCGGGATGATACCGCGATAAAGGGTCGTGCCTGACATCGATGCCTCCATGACGTGTGGTACTGCAAAGCCGCCCGTCCAGGCGTTGTAAAGGATGTGAGCCTGATTTGACGATTCGGTTCCCCATCATCGGACGGATGCCAAGTTACCAACGAGCCTGCGCCCGACACGACGCCGAGCCAACCTTGGGAAGGGAACGATTCATTCACCTGTTGTCCGCTAGATTGGCTGATTTGCACGGCAGGTTGCAGTGGATGAAATTCAAAGTCTGCATATCCCGGATGGGGTCCGCGCTGTAAAACCTGTTAAACCTCAGCTCAAAGCCGCCGATAATCTACTGTCTGGAACCCAGGCGCCGCCTGATGCACCCCGCATCTGTACAAGGAAATTGCATCTATGTCGCCTCGACCCCGGTTTACCGACCATTACCGCAAAGCTGATCGGATCATGTTGGGCGTCTTGTGGTTATTGCTGGTCTATGCCTTGGGCCTGGCTTTCTGGCACGACACCTGGATACAGGCCATCGTGATAGGGGGCGGCACGACCTTGGCATTGACCCTGGCGTATCGCAGCATTGGCGGAAGCCGCGTGATGCGTTGTCTGATCGCCGCTGCCATGATGGTGATGACCGCACTGCACATCAATCAGGCCCAAGGCGTGATTGAAATTCACTTCGGCATCTTCGCCTTGCTGGCGATTCTTACCTTTTACCGCGACTGGCTGACCATCGTCGTGGCGGCCGTTACGATTGCCTTGCACCATGTGATCTTTCATATCCTTCAGCTTCAAGGCTTTCCTGTATTCGTAATGCAGCAGCATGGCGGCTGGACCATGGTCGTCGTGCACGCGCTGTATGTGGTCGCAGAGAGTGCCATTCTGTTGTATTTGAGCGTGCAAAATCAGGCCGATGCCCGCGAGAGCCAGGATTTGCTGGACAAGATGCTCGTCACGGCTTCCGCTTTTAGTTCGTCCGCCCATGGCAAAGGTAGTGCAGCGCCGCCAGTTTCCCTGGCGCAGCGCTTCGATCAGTTTATTGGGCAGATCGCTGGGCTTGTCGACGGCGTCGTGCGCGACACCTCCGGCCTTGGAGACCTCAGTCACCAGCTCGCGCAAGCCAGCGATACCCTGGAATCCGGGGCCAAAACCCAGCTGACTGAAGTGGCGCGCATGAGTATTGCGATTCAGCGCATGGGAGATGCCATGGCGCACATCGCCCAGCAGGTGGATCAGGCCGTGCAGCGCGCCGGCCAGGCCAGCAGCGAAGTGAATCGTGGCCGTGAAAGCGTTGATCGTGCCCGCCAGGAAATTACCCAGTTGGCCGAACGCATCAATGGCACTGATGTGACGGTGCAAGCGCTCGCCGGTCAGGCCCAACAGATCGGGAAAGTGCTGGATGTCATCGGCAGCATTGCGCAGCAGACCAATTTATTGGCGTTGAACGCTGCCATCGAGGCCGCCCGCGCGGGTGAGCAGGGCAGGGGGTTTGCCGTGGTCGCCGACGAGGTTCGTAACCTGGCCCAGCGTACAGCGGTGTCGACTCAGGAAATACAAACGATCATCCAGGATCTGCAGCAGGGCAGCCACCAGGCCGCCACAGCCATGCACGATAGCCGCGAAAGCGTCATCCGTTGCGTCGAAAACAGTCAGCTCGCCTCACAAGCCCTGCATGCGGTCGGCGAAGACATCCAGCATATCGATCAGATCAACGGGCTGATTGCCGCAACTACAACCGAGCAATCAGCTGCGAGCGCAGAGATCGCCGAGCAATTGCGCGCCTTGCAGGGTATTGCCGAGCGTACCGCGAGCAATGTTGACGTGCTGGCGCAGAGCAGTCAGCGACTTCCTCCATTGGCCATGCGCCTGGAAGCCCTAGGTCAGACGTTTCAGCGTTAGCGGCTGAAGATTCACGCAGTACCCCATCGATGCAGCCAATCGGCGCGCGCGGAAAGCTCCCTGCGAATGGCATTGCCCTTATTCGACCACCCTTGATGTCGCCTGGGAGCGTTCCATTGCTCAGGCAGCAAGGGCGGGCGAATCACATCAATACGTCTGCTCGGTAAAATCAGCTCTGGCAGAAGCGAATGCGATTGCCGAATGGATCGTAAACTTCCAGAACTTGCCCCCATTCTTGCTGAACAATATCGGGACGTCCGTATCCGTAGCGTTTTTCGCGTAACTCATCGCGAAGCATTTCGATGTTCTGCATCGGAACAAACAGCGTTGAACCTGGGCTCGCGTCGCCGTGGTGTTCGGATAAGTGCAACTGCAGCCCGTTGCGCATGACCCCTAGATACAGGGGGAGCGTCGGTTCGAATCGATGCTCGAATTCGACCTTGAAACCCAGGAAATCAACGTAGAATTCGCAGGCTTTGGCCTCATCGAAGATACGCAGGATCGGAATTGATTTATCGAATGTAATGGCGGGTAGAGCGCTTTCATCTGCAAGCATCGCTGAGGCGGTGTTCCAGTCTTTATAGCCCAGCTGTTGCGCGACCAGTTCGAGTGCCGTGGAGTGGGAGACCTCCTGATGGTGCTTGCCCAATGAAACACGCAGGTGCTTGGCCATCTGCTTGGCTTTCTGGATTGAAATCATTACTTCTCCTTGAGTCGAAGCGTTCTGGTGCTCGCGTTGCCAAACCTCGACTATCAAGAGAGATGCGACAGGATGGGGGAAAATATGCTTTCACCTTCCCTTCGGGAGCGAGCGGCGGGCAGCATCGGCCTGCGCGGATACTACGCATCCGCCCACTTGATGAAAGTTGTAACCGGCAGCTTGTCTGAAACCCCTGCATCAGGAACCAGCCGGGCTAGTCGGACTAAGTGAGTAAGGATAATTGGGGTTATTGTATTGTGCTCACAGGTCTTGGAGCGCGTACCCATGCTTCAACTGTCAGGATTGCCCCATCTTATGGCGAGACTAATGAGTAATTAAGCGTGCAGGGCGGGATGATTTGAGGTTCAATCGCCAGCGCTCCAATTGGGCGGCGCCCCTCAAGCAGCGGGTAATTGCCAGCCCCCTGTTTGATTTGCGATGCACCGAGTGCTCAATGAGGCTGGGGCGCGCTGCTGAAAGTACGTTCAAAATTCGTGGCTGCGAAAATCAATTTTTGTGGGGCGTTGTCCCGGCAAGGTTCGAAGTTTGCATCAATATTTGTTTTATATAAGGCTGGACTAACATGAAGCGCGTGACCGACGAAGATTTTGACCGTTGGTGGAATACCGAAGGGCCTTGGGTTGAGGAGCCAAACTATCGTCGTAAAGGCATGAGTGGCGTTCAGAGAGTCACTCATGATGGCGTCACTGTTTACGTAAAACGTCAGACCGGGCATACGTTCCGTAGTCTTCGCTACCCCATGGGCAGACCCACCGTTCTACGTGAAGGTGCAGCGCTTTCGCGACTGGATCAGCTAGGGGTATTGGCACCTAAACCTATCTATTTCGGTGCACGTAAAATCGGCGGCACCTGGCACGGTCTGCTGGTCACCCATGAATTGCAGGGATATCAGGACCTGGATACGTGGTATGCCGAGCAAGCAGCGGCACAACTGACCGAACAAGATCATCTGGCTATTCTGCAGAACCTGGCAGTCTTGCTCGCGAAGATGCATCACGCCCGTCAACAGCATGGCTGCATGCGATCCAAGCACATCTTTATCAATTCCGGGAACGCCGAGGATGGCAGTCAATTCAGTCTGGCGTTATTGGACCTGGAAAAATCGCGGCCAAGAAAGACAGCGTTAAATGCCGCGCGTCACGATATCCCCCAGCTTCGCAGGCATTCGCCGTGGAGCGATGCGCATTGGGCTTACTTTCTAGAGCTGTATGAGAAAAAGCTGGGACGGCAAATCGGCGCTTAAGACGCTGGTCGCTCAGGCAGGGCCAAAGCCGGTAGGGAATCAGGCATAGCGTATATACGGCGGATGATTACCGGGTTGCTGCCTTATGGCCATGCGCGCTCTTGATCATTTCAATGGCCGGTAAGACGTTTACGGCAGACGGGGTGGCAAACACCCCGTAGCCTGACCACTCATCTCCCGGACACCAGTGCCATGCGGCAAGCCAATCCAACGAACACCGCCCCCAATACTTGATTCAGGCGCTTGGCAATCCGAGCGTTGGCAGCCAGCGTGATCCCTATTTTGCTCGCTAACAGAATCACCGATCCATTCACGAGCAAGCCGATGAAGTTCAAGATGGTCGCAAATACAAGCATCTGAGCGACTATCGAACCTTTCGCGGGATCAACAAACTGCGGAAACAGCGACAGGACAAAAAGTGCCATTTTTGGGTTCAGCAGATTGGTTATCACTCCCTGCTTGAAAATACTCGGCAAAGGCGTAGACGCGAGGGTTGCATCGGCTTGCAGAGCAGAGGCAGTGGCGTTGAATGCTTTCCAGGCAAGGAATGCCAGATACGCAGCACCGGCAAACCGGACGGCGTCGTATGCAGCAGGGACATTGATCAACAATTGTGAAAGCCCCAAAGCAGCAGCGAAGGCGTGACAGTAGGTGCCTGCCTGAATACCTGCCAGAGAAACGAAACCCGAGGCCCGGCCCTGGCTTATGCTCCGGGAAGCGATCAGTAACATATCAGGGCCCGGCGTCAGTGTAAGCGCCAGACAAGCGCCCGCGAAAAGTGCTGCTACAGAGAGATTAATCATTTATGCCCTTGCATCACGTTGGGTTTGCGGTATGGATGATCACGCAGTGTAATGTACGGCGTTTCCTTCCTCGTTCCAGACGAACAGCAGTCTCTTAGCCCATGGGAAAGCGCAGTTTAAGCATCCATATGGTTTTTCGGTAAGTCCCCGGTAGAAGCATTTGGATATGATTCATCCACCCCAATCGCCCGGAGTGCTCCGATGAAAAAAATCCTGGTCATCGGTATCGGCGCAGGGAATCCCGAGTACATCACCGTGCAGGCAGTCAAGGCACTGAATCGGGTGGATGTGTTCTTCCTCATGGACAAAGGCGTGAGCAAGGAAAAGCTCAACCACCTGCGCCGGGAAATCTGCAAGCGCTACATCACTGACCGCAATTACCGGATCGTTGAAGCGACCACGCCTGAGCGGCAAGGAGAAGGGCTTGGCTATTTAAAAGCAGTGGACAACCTGAACGCCGAAAAGCAGCACGTCTTCGAGCGGTTGATTGCTGAAGAACTCGATGACGGAGATTGTGGCGCTTTTCTGGTCTGGGGTGATCCGTCGCTCTATGACAGCACCATTCGCATACTCAACGCGATTATCAAGGCCGGTCAGCACGTCATTGAGTACGAGGTCATTCCCGGCATTACCAGCGTTCAGGCACTGACGGCACAACATAAAGTGCCCCTTAACAATATTGGCCACTCGGTCGAGATCACCACGGGTAGACGACTTGCTCGAGGCTTTCCAGATAATGTCGACAGTCTGGTGGTGATGCTGGACGCTGAAAATGCCTACAAGGCGCTGGCTGATCAGGCTGTCGAGATCTTTTGGGGGGCCTACCTGGGGACGCCCGATGAGATTTTGATTTCGGGGAAGTTAAGTGAAGTTGCCGACGAGATCGAGCGCGTGCGCAATGCCGCTCGTGAGGCGAATGGCTGGATCATGGACACGTATTTGCTCAAACGCGGTGTACAGGATGAGTCCGAATAACCGTGCTGATAAATCGCTGAGATCGCCAGGGTTCCAGGCCGGCCTGGTTGTTGTGCAGGTGCACCGGCTGGCCAATGAGCCCGGCCATTTCAAATGGCTCGGCCTTTTCATTGAGGCCATAGGAAACGGTTTTCAATGCAAAGGTGCAAGCTTGATGCATATCGAATGCAGCTGATCAATGTTGAACGGCTTGGGCAGCCAGAACACGCTCTGATCAGCAATGTCTTCCGAGGCGGAGTGAAAACCCGAGGCAACAATGACCGGCATCTGCGGCTGAACGTCCAGAACACGCCTGATCAGTTCCACACCGTCTATCTTTCCGGGCATGTTCAGATCCGTGATCAGCAGGCGCGGTGGGTAGTTGCAATCTCGAATGAAGCACCAGGCCTCGTCCGCATCGTGAAAGGGGCGAACTTTGTACCCGTACATCTCCAGCACGTCGACCACCAGCTCGAGAATCAGCTGCTCGTCCTCAACAACGATGATCGAATCCATACTCTGTCTTCCTTAGGCATTTTTTATACGACAGGGTGGGGGCCTCCAGATTCCAAGTATTAAATGCAGTTCGTCGGCAATTATCAGCACAGTTGAGCTTCATGAGCGACAGCGCTGGCAGGTAGCCGCTCGGTTGCAGTAACACACTGCAGTTTGCACGCCCGCCCAAAGCAGCCTTTCGCCGCTTTGGGCGCCAGGCTGCTCTGCGATTTTGCACCGCGTTAATATCGCGCGGCGTCGCATGGCTAGATGCGGAAGCTGCCCACCAGCTGCTTTAAACGCGAGGATTGTTGTTCCAGGTCGGTACAGGCACGCAAGGTCGCCTGCAGGTTTTCCACGCCCTCCTGGTTCAGTGTGTTGATCTCGGTGATGTCCATATTGATGGCTTCAACGACCGCGGTCTGCTCCTCGGTCGCGGTTGCAACGGACTGATTCATCCCGTCGATCTCGCCGATGCGTGCCGTAACGCTTTCCAGGCTGCCACCTGCGCGGTTGGCGATGCTCACGCTTTCGTTACTTTCGCGCTGGCTCTCGTTCATGATCGCCACCGCTTCGCGGGCACCCAACTGCAGCTCTTCGATCATTCTTTGCACCTGGCTTGCCGACTCCTGCGTACGATGGGCCAGACTGCGCACTTCATCCGCAACCACGGCAAAGCCGCGTCCCGCTTCACCCGCACGGGCTGCTTCAATAGCCGCGTTGAGCGCCAGCAGATTGGTCTGCTGGGAAATGCCCGTGATCACTTCAAGAATCTGGCCGATGTTCGCCGTTTTGGTATTCAGCTGTTCGATCTGTTCACTCGCGCCGCTGATCCGGGTGGACAAACGGTTCATGGCCTGAATGTTCAGCCCGACCACTTCCTGCCCGTCAAAAGCGAGACTGCGCGCATCGCTGGAATGACCGGAGGCACGGGCGGCGTTTTGTGCGATCTCCTGAGCGGCTGCGCCCAATTGGTTGATCGCAGCCGCCACGCTGTTTGTACGGTTGGCCTGCTGGTCCGAGTTGAGCATCGATGAGTTGGAGGCACTCACGACCCTGAGCGCGACTTCGTTGAGCTGCACGGTGGAGGAGGCGACTTCACGCATCGATTGGTGAATGCGTTCGACGAACAGGTTGAAGCCATTGCCGAGATAGCCGAACTCGTCCTGGCTCTGAATCTCCAGGCGCTTGGTCAGGTCGCCTTCACCTGCAGCGATATCGTGCATGGCTTTGCCCATCAGGTTCAAAGGGCGCATCAGGAAGCTCAGGAGCATGCCGAGCAGAATAATGATCAACACCACGGCAATAATGGTCGCGATGATGGCCGAGTTGCGGAATTGACTCAGCATTCCGTAGGCTTTGGCCTTGTCTACCGCCACACCGACGTACCAGTTGACGGAGGGCAGACCATCGACCTGGGCGAAGGTGAGGATCTGGGTTTTGCCAGCCAGCGTACTTTCACTGATGTCCCTGGAGAGCTTGGGGGTGTCGGTTGGATAGACCTCGGCCAGGGTTTTCATCACCAGCGAAGTGTCCGGGTGCACCAGAATACGGCCACTGGCGTCGACCAGAAACGCGTAGCCGTCGCCTTGTACGCGCAGCGAACTGATCATGTTGACAAGTGTTTCCAGACTCAGATCGCCACCCACCACGCCCTGCTGCCCGGTGACGTTTTTGACGGGGGTTGCGATGGTAACGATCAGCCCTTTGGTCACGGCATCAAGATAGGGTTCGGTGAGCGTGGTCTTTGCGGCGCTGATCGCGCCCTTGTACCAGGGCCGGGTGCGCGGGTCATAGCCGGCCGGCATTTCATCAGGCGGCTGCGTGAGGAAAGAGCCATCACTCTGACCCAGAGAAAGGGTCATGAAGTTGGCCAACAGGGTCTTTTGCTTAAGTACGAGGGTTTGCCCATCGGCAGTTGGCGCCGACCCGAGAGCCTCCGCGGCGCTCTCTACCAGCAGGATCTTGCCGGACAGCCAGCTCTGAATGTTGCCTGCGGTGCCTTTGCTCGTCTCTCTCAAGCTTTCTTTTAGCTGGGTTGTCGTAGCATTTCGTTGGAGGTAGTTGCTGTAAAGCGTAAATAGCGTGAACGCAGCAATAACGACGAGGGAGGCTGCTAGAAGTATCTTGTGGCTGAATTTCAATGATCTGGTCATAGCCGATGATGTTCCCCGTGGTTGCTTCGGATGAGAGCGGATTTTTGCGTTCGCTCACCGGGATATCGGCGGGGCGCGAAGTCGGTTTAACGGCTTGGCAATAAAACTGTATTCAAATGGATGGTTTCAGACCGCCGGTCATATCCGTGGTGTCAGTGGCCTCAGAATAAATGCACCGTGCCTGCCGGCGCACTTGAAGATTGAACGTGGCTGCTCCAGGGCGGCCACCTGTGGCATATGAGCGTTAGCTCGAGTGGCTGTAAAACAGCGCGTAGGACTCGATTCCGTCATTGGGCTCTTTAGTGCAGGCCAAGCTAGATGCGTGCGGTCGGGCCGCCTTGAGTCGTGGCACCCAGGGCGCCGGAGATTTCCGCGGCTTGGGCGTTGATGGCCAGGCAGGACAGCAGAACGCAGCGATCAGTAGTTTTTCATTTATTGAGGAGGCTATTGGAGATCGATAGGGGCGGTTATTCCGCGCGTGAGTAGGGCAGATGGCTATTAAACATGGTTCAAAGATTTTTCCGGCTTGCGAAAGCGGGAGGCCTTCGATCGTTCGCCATGGACCTGGCTGAGGGGATGACTGACGTCGATCAAGCGCAACGGGCGTGGCTGGAATAAGATACACCTCAATTTTTTGTATCAAGGGGTTTGAACAATGCGGCGTTTAGTTCTCGTCACCGGTGTCCTCCTCTGCTTTAGTGCGTGGGCTGATAACGCGATTGAGCCTATAAAAAAGTGGACGCTGCTGGATCAGAACGATAAGGCCTACACCCTTGATGACGATGCACAAGTGCTGCTGGTTGCACGTAGCATGTCGGCAGCCAGACTGCTCAACGCAGCAGTAGAGGATGCACCTGCAGGCTATCTGGAAGCGCGACATATGATTTACGTCGCGGATATCGAAAAGATGCCTTCATTGGTACAAGTGGTGGCGGTGCCCGCCATGCGCTCCGCTAAATACAGAATTCTGCTGGATCGCGAGGGCAGGGTCGCAAGTGGCTATCAGGGGGATCGTGAGTCCGTTCAGTGGCTGACTCTGAAAAACGGCGCGGTGGTACAGGAAACGCGTTATACCGATGGCTCGAAACTCAAGCAAGCCATCGCTGATCAGGCGCATCCGTGATCAGTGCGTAAGCGCTGCCTGTTTGAAGACCATTCTCATGTAATCGGCGATCAGGCCCGAATCACCGAAGACCTGACGAAGGCTCAGTTCAGCATTGCAGAGGTGGACAAACAGTTGCTGCCTCACTTTGTCTTCGCCGTACAGCGACACGAATGTGGATTTGCCGACATCCTTGCCCTGATCCTTTTCGCTGCCAGGGCAGGTGTCGCGTAAATCGTCGTACATCTGGAATGCCTGCCCCAACTCCATGGCAAACGTCTGCAGCATGGGTCTGACGCTGTCCTCAGCGCTGCTGATCAGCCACGCCATATCGACGATGGCCCCGAATAACACGCCGGTCTTGAGGTTGTTGGTCACGGCTATCTCTTCGGGGCGGCGCGATTGCTGTCCGTCACGCAGGTCCTGAAACTGACCGCGCACCAGACCGCGCATGCCCACCGCATTGGCTGCCACCTCGACAAGCTGAGTTCTGATGGTGGGCGCCAGGTCACTGATCGCGGCAATCACGCCGAATGCACGGCTCAGCAAGGCGATGGCGGTCAAGATCGCAATGTCTTCGCCGAACTTCAAATGCACGGTGGGTCGACCGCGCCTGAGTGAGGCGTTGTCCATGCACGGCATGTCGTCCAGCACCAGCGATGCGGCATGAATCATTTCCACAGCACAGCCCAGGTCCAATCCCCAGGTGCCGTCGTGTCCCAACCCTTCGGCAGTAAGCATCAGCAGAATAGGGCGCATGCGTTTGCCGGGGGCCAGCGTCGATTCGCGCATCGCCAATGCGACCAGATCCCGCTCGTTGCCACTTTCCGGCAACAACTCATCCAGACGCTTTTCGATGCAAGCGCGCACCTGTTCAAGACGCTCTTTGTATCCGTCGTTGATGGTGGCGTCTGAGTCCATTGTCATCGGTGTTGTTACCTCTGTGACGATTGAGCGGTTCGACCCTGTCCTTTGAGCTTGCAGACGCCAGAAACGTGGAACGACTCCGTATGTCTGGTGCCTCAGCCTCAGCAATCTTGTACAAAAGCTGTGTTGATTGCCATAGTTGTACAACTTTGCTCAGCTAAATGACCACGCTCGGCATGAAATGATTCAAGCAATCTGGGGCTTGTAATGAGTGAAAGCGATCTGAGTCGACGCAAGGACGATCACCTGAATATCGTGTTGGACAGGCGTGCAGGCGGTCAGGGTGCTGCAACCGGGTTCGATGCGCTGCAGTTCGAGCACTGTGCCTTACCTGAGCTGGACCTGGACGCGGTCGATCTTCGAAGTGCTCTGGCCGGCAAGTCACTGCACGCCCCATTGCTGATCAGCTCCATGACCGGCGGCGTGGACCGCTCGTCTGCCATCAACCGCCACCTGGCTGAAGCGGCTCAAGCGCTGGGCATTGCCATGGGCGTCGGTTCGCAACGGGTAGGCCTCAGGAGCGGCAATGACCAGGGGTTGACCCGCGAGTTGCGTCGTCTGGCGCCTGATGTGCCGCTGCTGGGCAATATCGGCGCCGCTCAACTGTTGGAGCATGACGGTCTGGACCTCGCGCGTCGCTCGGTGGACTCGCTGCAGGCTGATGCGCTGATCATCCATCTCAATCCCCTGCAGGAAGCCGTGCAGCCAGGCGGTGACAGGAATTGGCGCGGAGTACTGGAGGCCATACGGCGTACGGTTGAGACGGTCGGGGTGCCGGTTATCGTAAAAGAAGTCGGAGCCGGGATATCGTCACAGGTTGCGCTGGCGCTGGTACAGGCAGGGGTGCAGGTGATCGACGTCGCAGGCCTGGGCGGCACAAGCTGGGCGGCGGTCGAGGCCGAGCGCGCGGTACGTCCCGGCGACCGCGAAGTGGCTATGGCGTTCAGGAACTGGGGCATCCCCACGGCGACCAGTCTCAAGATGGTTCGCCAGGCGCTTCCTGACGTGACCCTGATCGCTTCCGGCGGCATCCGTAACGGCGTCGACGCGGCCAAGGCTATCTGTCTGGGAGCCGACCTGGTGGGACAGGCAGCAGGCGTGCTGCGTGATGCGACGCTGTCGACGGCCGCTGTCATCGAGCATTTCGACGTGGTGATCAGACAATTGCGGATTGCCTGCTTCTGCACCGGTTCGGCTGATCTCGCCGCATTGCGAAAGGCGCGTCTGTTGTCCACCGAACCGTCACTCCTGACCCGCCCATGAGTCATTTCGGCGTCGTTGCCCCTGCTTTTTATAGCCATTTCCAGGCATTTCATGCACTGGCATCAGAGCTGATCGAGCGCGGTCACCACGTTACCTTTTTTCAACAGGCCGATGCCCGGCGCTGGTTGACGGACCCGCGCATCGGGTTTCACGCCCTCGGCGCCCTGAGTCATCCGCCCGGCAGCCTTGAGCTATCGTTGCAGCGGGCTGCCTGTTCGAACAACCCCTTGCGCTTGCGTGGCGTGATCCGTGATTTGTGTGCGACCACTCAGATGCTCTGCAGCGAACTGCCAGCTGCGCTGAACCAAAGAGGGGTCGATGCGTTGCTCTGCGATCAAATGGAAGCCGCCGGCGGTTTGGTAGCACAAGCCATGGGCCTGCCATTCATTTCCGTAGCCTGCGCACTCCCGGTCAACCGCGAGCCTGGGGTTCCGCTGGCCGTGATGCCATTTGCGTACAGCCAGGACGCGCGCAGCCTAAGAATGTATGAAGGCAGCCAGCAGGTGTACGACTGGCTGATGCGCCCACAGCGCGAGGTTATCCGTGAGGCGTGTCGGCAGTTCGCCCTCGAGCCGCGTGATGGGCTTGATCAATGTCTGTCGCCCTACGCGCAGATCAGTCAGACCGTTGAAGGGTTCGACCTGCCGCGGACTCGCTTGCCAGCCACCTTTCATGCAGTAGGCCCGTTGCGCACGCCGACGCAGTCTGTAGAGGGCGAGTTGGCCCTCGATCCTGAGCGCCCGTTCGTGTTTGCCAGCCTGGGTACGTTGCAGGGTGGACGCATGGGCATCTTTCGTCAGGTGGCCAAGGCATGCATACGCTTGAAAGCGCAATTGCTGGTAGCGCACTGCGGCGGACTCAATGTGACGCAGGAAGCCGAACTCAAGCGCAAGGGGGCGACGTGGGTCACGGATTTCGCGCCCCAGCAGTGGGCACTCGCAAACGCCGATGCGGTGGTGACTCACGGCGGCCTCAATACCGTGATGGATGCGATCCAGGCCCGAACGCCGATGCTGGTCATGCCGATTGGTTTCGATCAGCCCGGTGTCGCCGCGCGGGTCAGCCATGCGGGCGTGGGGCTGAAGTTGAGCCGCCGGGCCGGGGCTGGACAGATCCACGACGCACTGGCGCACCTGCTGAAATTTCCGCTTGAGCCCCTGCATCGACTCGCCGCAGCGCTGGAGCAGGCCGGTGGAACCCGGCGCGCTGCGGACATTGTTGAAAGGGTCGTGCGCACGGGCGAGCCGGTAGTGGCGAGTGACGTCTCATGAAATACGACCTGATTCTCGCCGGTGGCGGCCTGGCCAACGGGCTGATTGCCTGGCGACTCAAACAGCTGAGACCCAAGTTGCGGGTTCTGTGTGTTGAAGAGCAGTCGATTATCGGAGGCAACCACACCTGGTCGTTTCACGATGGCGACCTGAGCGCAGCGCAGCACCAATGGCTCAGCCCGCTGGTGGTGCACAGATGGCCTTGCTATGACGTGCATTTCCCGGACCGTTCGCGTCGACTCACCTCAGGTTACGCCAGCGTTACCTGCGAACGCTTCGCGCAAATCATCACGCCGGCGCTGGGTAATGACTTGCGTACAGGGCAATCCATCGCGCAGGTCAACCCGCGCTCGGTAGTGCTGACCAGTGGCGAGCGCCTTGAAGCCGATGCCGTTATCGACGGCCGTGGCATCAGGGACAGCAAGCATCTGGTGCTGGGACATCAGGCGTTTCTGGGCCAAGTGTTGCAGCTACAGGCACCGCATGGGCTGGACGGCCCGATCATCATGGATGCGCGGGTGGCACAAGGGGAGGGTTATCGCTTCGTCTACATTCTGCCGTTTTCAGCGGACACCGTCCTGGTTGAAGACACTCATTACGTGGATCATCACGCGCTCTCTGCCGAGCAGCTACGCACCCATATCAGCGAGTACGTGCATGAACAGGGATGGGCTGTCACTGCCTGTTTGCGCGAAGAAGAGGGCGTGTTGCCGATCACCCTTGCAGGCGATTTTGCCGAATTCTGGAACGAAGCGCCGGGACAGCCCCGTTCAGGACTGCGCGCCGGTTTGTTCCACTGCACCACCGGGTATTCATTGCCCCATGCCGTGCGTCTGGCTGACTGGATTGCGCTGCAAAAGGATCTTCGTGCCGACTCATTGGCGCAAGGCATGCGTGAGTTTGCTCATCAGGCATGGCGCGGCCAACGCTTCTATCGCCTGCTCAACCGCATGCTGTTTCTGGCAGGGCGACCCCGGAATCGCTGGCAGGTCATGCAGCGATTCTATGGGTTGTCCGATGGGCTGATCAGCCGCTTTTATGCCGGCGACAGCAACCTTGCAGACAAGCTGCGCGTGGTCTCGGGCAAGCCGCCGGTGCCGGTCAACGAGGCCCTTCGTGCCATGCTCCGTTACCTGCCTGGACATTACGAGAACCAAGAATGACTGACGCGAAAAAAGCCATTGTGATTGGCGCAGGGTTTGGCGGGCTGGCGCTGGCCATCAGGCTCCAGGCCGCAGGCATCCAGACGACGTTGCTGGAAAAGCGTGACAAGCCCGGTGGCCGCGCTTACGTGTATCAGGACCAGGGGTTCACGTTTGATGCGGGGCCAACGGTTATTACCGACCCCACCGCCATCGAGGAGCTATTCACGGCTGCGGGCAAGTCGATGCGCGACTATGTCGAGCTGCTGCCGGTGTCGCCGTTCTACCAGCTGTGCTGGGAAGACGGTTCGCGCTTCGATTACGCCAATGATCAGGCGTCTCTGGATCGTCAGATCGCCACGTTCAACCCAAGCGACGTCGCAGGCTACCAACGATTCCTGGCCTACTCGAAAGCGGTGTTTCGCGAGGGTTATCTGAAGCTGGGGGCTGTGCCTTTTCTGTCGTTTCGCGACATGATCCAGGCCGGCCCGCAGCTCGCTCGTCTGCAGGCCTGGCGCAGTGTCTATTCGATGGTTTCGCGGTTCATTGAAGACGATAAGCTGCGCCAGGCGTTTTCCTTTCACTCATTGCTGGTGGGCGGAAATCCGTTCTCGACATCCTCGATCTACACCTTGATCCATGCCCTGGAGCGAGAGTGGGGGGTTTGGTTTCCCAAAGGGGGGACGGGCGCGCTGGTCAATGCGCTGGTCAAACTGTTCGAAGACATTGGCGGTCGTTTTGAACTCAATGCAGATGTCGCCAGCATCGAGGTTGAGGCCGGCAAAGCCACAGGGGTACGTCTGGCGGGCGGTCGGCAACTCCTGGCCGACAGCGTCGCTTCAAATGCCGATGTGGTGCATACCTACGCCAAATTACTCGGCGGGCACCCAAGGGGCGTGCAGGAAAGCGCCCGGCTCAAAGGCAAGCGCTTCAGCAACTCGCTGTTCGTCATTCACTTTGGTCTCAAGCGCCCGCAGCCGCAATTGCAGCATCACACGGTGTGCTTCGGGCCACGCTATCGCGCGCTGATTCAGGAGATCTTCAAGGGTCAGGCATTGGCCGAGGACTTTTCCCTGTACCTGCATGCGCCTAGCGTGACCGATCCGAGCCTGGCGCCAGACGGCTGCTCCAGTCATTACGTGCTGTCGCCGGTGCCGCACCTTGGCAACGCAGCCATTGATTGGGCGACAGAGGGGCCGCGTTATCGAGACCGAATTTTCGCCTACCTGGAAAAACACTACATACCGGGCCTGCGCGATGACCTGGTGACCAATCGCATTTTCACGCCTGACGATTTTCGCAGTGAGTTGAATGCCCATCTCGGGTCGGCGTTTTCTCTCGAACCGATCCTCACCCAAAGCGCCTGGTTCCGTCCGCACAACCGCGATGCGAATCTGAGTAACCTGTATCTGGTGGGCGCAGGCACTCATCCGGGAGCCGGGGTGCCGGGTGTCATTGGCTCGGCAAAAGCCACGGCGGGCTTGATGGTGGAGGATTTGCACCAGTGAGCGCAGTCGGGGTTAACGATCAGCAGTTGCTCGATCACGCGACCCGCAGCATTGCTGTCGGCTCGAAAAGCTTTGCGGCGGCCTCGCGTCTGTTCGACCCGGCCACTCGCCGCAGTGCGGTGATGCTCTATGCCTGGTGTCGGCATTGTGACGACGTGATCGATGGGCAGGAAGCGGGGCACTCGGCGACGGTCATCGGGCAGGACGAGGTCAATCAGCGTCTTGCGGGACTAGTGGCGCAGACTCACGCAGTCTATGCAGGGCTTGCGGTTGAGAACGAGGCATTCGCAGCGTTTCGTGAAGTGGTGATTGAGCACCAGATTCAAGAGACCTATGCGCTGGAGCACCTGTCCGGCTTTGCGATGGATGTCCAGCAACGGCGCTACGAATCCATTGAAGACACGCTGGATTATTGCTACCACGTTGCGGGCGTGGTCGGGCTGATGATGGCCCAGGTCATGGGCGCAAGCGATGAGCGCACACTGGATCGCGCCTGTGACCTGGGAATGGGCTTTCAACTGACCAATATCGCCCGCGACATCGTCGAGGACGCCAGCGTAGGCCGTTGTTATCTGCCGCGCGCGTGGCTGGCCGAGTTCTCGATTCCGCAGCAGGGCCTTGACCAGATTCAGTATCGCGACTCGTTGGCCGTGCTCGCCCGGCGACTCGTGAACATGGCGGAGCCGTTTTACGCGAGCGCGCAGGCAGGTTTGACCGCATTGCCGTGGCGCTCAGCCTGGGCGGTGGCGACGGCCAGCGGTGTGTACCGAGAAATCGGCATCAATGTCAGCAAGCGCGGGGCAAACGCCTGGGATACCCGGGTCTCGACCTCGAAGCTCGACAAGGTTCGCCTGGTGCTCGCCGGGTTGTGGCGCGCCGTTATTTCCCGTGGTCGTCAATGGCCGCCGCGCCCGGCTGACCTGTGGCAACGTCCCCTTCACGGTTGTTCAGCGACCCACCATGCAGTTCGCGCAGCTGACCCCGAAGCCGAGTGATGGACGGGGCATAGAGAAAACCGAAAGAGACGCAACGCTCTTTTCCAGAGACGGCATGATGCATCCGGTGAGCTTGATAAAGGCGTTTGAGATAGCCGTGCCTGGGCACGAACCTGAACGGCCAGCGCTTGTGCACAAGCCCATCGTGCACCAGGAAATACACGACTCCGTAAGCCGTCATGCCAGCGCCAACCCACTCTAACGGATGCACGCCTTGGGTCCCGAGGGCAATCAGCAGGATCGCGAACGCGGCGAACACCGCAGCGTACAGATCATTTTTCTCGAACCAGCCGGTTCCGGGTTCGTGATGGGAGCGATGCCAGCCCCAGCCCCAGCCGTGCATCATATATTTATGGGCAAACCAGGCGAAGCCCTCCATTCCCAGGAACGTCGCGAAAAATACCAAAGCGTTAACCATCATTCAGGGGGCCTGCCCATTGTGCGTCAATCCCATCCTAGCTTTTTGATTTCGCGCCGATAAGGCGTGTCTATCTGTTCAGGCACCTGTTCCATGTAGGATTTGGCGTGTTCCAGCGTGTCACCGTCCAGCGAGATGAGGTAGGCCAGTACATCATCCAGCGACGGAATCAACCCTTCGTTGTCGTCAAACCGAGGCGGCAGGGCAGTCCAGATCACTGCATCCAGCTGCCGATCCGCAGCCCACTTTCCGAGCAGGCCGACGGTTGAACTGTTGATGGTGAAAATGCCCACGCCATCTGAGCGCTCCGCAGGGATTTGCTCGCGCACGCGCAGCGCTCGCACTGCTTCATCCAGAGACTCTGTCGCCAGCATCGCCCACAGCACCTGACACGCAGGCGCATTCAGGCAAATCGCTGTTGCCAGCTCGCCCCCATCACCTACCCGGGAAAACTCGATCGGAAGTTCCGGACCATCATTAAACCAGTGCGAAGCGACCGGCAGCACACCCGGCTTCCAGATCAACGATCCCCACCCAAGACATGCAATCTTCATGATTTTTTCCTTTGAAAATGGAGGCGCCCATTAGCGCAATGAGCGTGCGGGTGGGTGCAACGTGGGGCGACACCCCGCAGGGGTGGCATCGCCGTTTTCTCAGGCCATGAATTGCTTCGCACTGCCTGATACAGAAGGGAGAGAAAGCTTGACGCCGAGTTCCTCGTATTTGTGAAGCTATCTGACCAGTCGTCTGCAAAGCAGCTCAATAGGCAGATCTTGCAGCACAGGCTCAGCCTTCCGACTCACCGGGTGCCTGGAAGTTATCGTTGGTGACCGGACGTAAACCGCCGGCACGGGTCAGGGCATACATCAGCACACCGACCAGCAGCATGGCGCCTGCTCTCAGCCAGGTATCCGCGGTCTGCTGGGTCAGCAGCAGAAGGCATGAGGCGATGGCGAGCACGGGAACCCAGGTCGGGACCCGAAAATGCTTGGCTTCCACCACATCCCGGCGCAGCACCAGAACTGCCAGATTGGTACTGATGAACACGAACAGCAGGAGCAACACCACCGTCTGCGCCAGGGTTGCCAGTGAGCCGGTCAGGGTAAGCACTATTGCCACGGCAGTGGTGGCGAGAATCGCTACCCACGGGGTGCGGCGCTGCGGCAGAACCCTCGACAGGGCCTGCGGCAGAAGGCCTTGTCGCGCCATCCCGTAGGCCAGTCTGCTGGACATGATCATCGTCAACAATGCGCCATTGGCCACGGCGACCAGCGCAATAAAGGCAAACAGCAATGGCGGGATGCCCAAGCCTGAGGCCTTCACCACTTCCAGCAGTGGCGCTGAGGAGGTAGCCAGACGCTCCACCGGCATGACCGCCGCGGCAGCGATTGCGACTGCCATGTAGATCGCACCAGCGATCAGCAATGCCCCAAACAGCGCACGGGGATAGGTCTTGCGCACATCCCGGATCTCTTCGGCCAGGTTGGCTGAAGTCTCGAACCCGACGTAGGAATAGAAGGCCAGCAGTGCAGCGCTGAGCACGGCGAGCGTAGGGTTGATCCCCGCCTTGAACTCCAGCGCCCGTCCAATATCGGCATGCCCGCTGCGAAAAAACCAAGCGCCAGCGAGCACGACGAGCAGCAGGCCCGAGACCTCTATGACAGTCATCACCACATTCGCCGTCAGCGATTCCTTGATCCCTCGCGCGTTGAGCAGGGCGATGATCACCAGGAACACCAATGCTGCGATATTCGGCGAGATATCGATGAACGGAGCCAGGTAGTCGCCAGCGAAGGCCACTGACAGTCCCGCCGCGCTGGTGACGCCCGCAGCGAGCATGCAAAAGCCGACCAGAAAAGAGAGAAGGGGAGAATTGAACGCTTTACCGGCGAAGACTGCTGAAGCGCCAGCATGCGGGTATTTGGTCACCAGTTCGGCATACGAGCCAGCTGTCAGCAGCGCAAAGCACAATGCAATCAGCAGGGGAACCCAGACCGCCCCTCCTACCTCGCCGGCAATGGTGCCCGCCAGTGCATATACCCCTGCGCCCAATACGTCGCCCAAAATAAACAGCAGCAGCATGGGGCCGTTCACTGCACGCTTCAACGCGTTGCTCGGCTGATGCTCCGATGATTTCATGTCCTGCTCCCTGATGGCCGCGGCGGGCGGCATGTTGCTAAAACGTCCTGCTCAAAAAAACAGCCCGCGCAAGGCACGGGCTGTCGAGAGAATCTACACGTTCGTGTTTAACGAACGGGTTTATTCCCTCAGGCCTTCTTTTTTGTCAGGGTCGCAGCTTGATTACCGCCTTGCTCGGCAATGGCCGACAATTTCTCATCTGCCCCTTTTTCTTCTGCAAGGGTTGCTGTTAGAAGTGCTGCGACGTCGTCTTTGCCGAGATGTTTAGCCATCGCGATCAATGTGCCGTAGGACGCTATCTCATAGTGCTCAACCTTCTGGCAGGCGCCGATGAGTGCTGCATCAAGCACTTCGCCCTTTTCGATTTCATCGAGAAGCTCTTTGCTCTCTTCAACCAGCCCTTCCATGGCTACACACTTCATTCGCTTGAGTTTGAAACCTGTTATTTCAACGATTTGATCAATACGCTCGATCTGGCCTTGAGTTTCCTCCAGATGCGATTTGAACGCCTCGGCAAGTGTGGGGTTAGTCGAAGCCCGTGCCAGCCTGGGTAATGCTTTAGTGATCTGTTTCTCTGCGCTGTATACGTCGGATAGCTCGTGGATAAACAGGTCTTCTATCGTAGTTCTGGCCATTTTTATTTATCTCGTCCGGTAACGTTTAGGGGATTGCTGACCTGATATTCAACTGCTGCCAGCCAGTTACTCGACCTAACGTCAGCGCGTTGCGTTCAAGTTATCCACTTTGCTGCCGACGGAAGGTGGGTGTGGCGCGTTAATGCAATCATTGGAAGTGATCAGTTGGATCCATTTCCAGCACGCTTCCTCTGTGGATGTCGGGCAGTTGCAAGGACGGTAATTGATTAACGGCTTGAAAAGTCCATTGGTCAATTCTATCGCCACGAGCGCAAATATAGATTGGGCTCGACAGGAACCAACCGGTATCTTTGCGCACAGATGATGGCCTATTGATACATCCTCCGTACCTCCTGAGACTTATCATGAAAAAACCAATATCACTTGCTGCGCGCATCGGTCTCGGTTACGCGATGGTTGTATCGCTGCTGGTGCTCATCACCGCTGTGGGCATTCAGCGCGTTGGGCTGATGGACTCCACCCTGACCAACGTCAGCGCCAACGCGGCAAAAATACAGCGCTACGCGATCAATTTTCGTGGGAGCGTGCACAACCGCGCGATTTCCATTCGTGACGCGGTGCTGGTCACCGGTGATGCCGATCTTGAGCGTCATTTGGCCGAGATCAAACACCTGGAACAGGTGTATGTCGACTCCGCCGCACCGATGGACCAGATAATGAGGGGCGCGAACGCCAGCACTCATGAGCAGCAATTGCTGCAGGCCATCAAGGACATCGAGAAAGACACGCTGGCCTCGACCCAACACGTGATCGAACTTCGCCGCAGCGGCAACATCGCGCAGGCCCAGACACTGTTGCTCAGCCAGACCTCCGCGCTTTATGGCGAGTGGCTCAAGCGCGTTAATCTGCTGATTGATTTCGAGGAAGGCTCGATCAGATCGCAGCTTGACCTGGTGCAGAAAACCGCAGGCCATTTCAGTGGGCTCATGCTGGTGGCAACGGCCATTGCGTTACTGCTGAGCCTAGGGCTGTCGGTATTCACCATCCGCTTTGTCAAATCCACGCTGGGGGCCGAACCTGCCGAGGTTGCCCGAGCGATCGAACAGCTGGCGGCGGGCAATCTGCACCAGTCCATCGTCACGAAGTACCCGGCCAGCGTTATGGGGGTGCTGAAAACCGCCCTTGATCAATTGGCGCAAACCGTTACGCAGGTCCGTTTCGCCGCACAAGAGGTCAATCTTTCCTCGGAGGAGCTGTCGAGGGTTTCTGGCGCAAACAATGAGCGGATCAACGCGCAGTCCTACGAGGCCGAGCAGATTTCCACGGCTATCACGCAGATGGCCGCGACCGTCGCTGAAGTGTCGGGTTATGCATCGCAGGCGGCTCAAGCCACCCGTCAAGCCCATGAAGAGGTCAGTAGCGGCAATCTTCTGGTTGCACAAACGGCGAAAGCGATCGAAGAGCTGGCCGAAACCCTGGCAGACACCACCTCTACGGTAGAGCAGGTGGCCAGGCACAGCGAGCAGATTGACAAGGTCGTCGGGGTCATCAACTCGATTGCTGCCCAGACCAACCTGCTGGCGCTCAATGCTGCCATTGAAGCCGCGCGCGCCGGTGAATACGGTCGCGGCTTCGCAGTGGTGGCCGATGAAGTCCGGTCACTGGCGACTCGCACCCAGCAGTCGACCGAGGAAATCCGCGAAATGATCAGCACCTTGCAGGAGGGCACCGAGGCCGCTGCCCAGACCATGCGAGGCAGCTGTGAACTGGCCAGCCGTACGGTGGATCAGACGCGCAACGCACAATCTTCGCTGTCGAAAATCAGCCGCGTGGTGGGCGAGATCAATCAAATGAATGCGCAGATAGCCAGTGCTGCCATCCAGCAGAAAACCGTGGCTGAGGACGTCGCGCAAAACGTCAGCCGCATCCACGATTCGACCCTTCACTCGGCCACAGGCTCGCTGCAGATAGCTTCTGCGAGTCAGGAACTGACCGCGCTGGCCGACCGCCTGACGCAACGAGTAGCGATCTTTCAGGTAGCAGCCTCATAGTGTGAGGGGCGTGCGCAAGCGCCTTTGTAGCGGTCAGGATCGAGCGGTCTTGCCGCCAAACTCCGGTACGCTTCTGTCTCGTCGGCTTTCTCCTCCACTGTGTATCGTGGGCCGACCACCCTAGGCGGCTTAACTACCGGAGAACGTGCATGCTTGCTGAACTGACGTCTGCGCATCGGTTGCTCTGGGTGGAGGAGCGGTGCGCGATTGCGGAAATAGAAGCCACTACCAACGTCCTGAAGCTCGCACTCTGCGTACTCGACTCCGATCCGATCCGGTCACGTTCGAGGATGAAGATCTGCGTGAAGCACTGGGTCTGTTTACCCGGCTAGGTTGTGTTTTCTATGCCAATCTGACGCAGGCACTGCCTGAACCTGAGACCATTTGCTGATTCTGCCTGCACCCTGACGCGCCGAATCCGGTTCTCGATGGCGTGGCGTCTTCCTTATTCAGCCAGAAATTAGCGGCTGTGCACGTTTTCACTACTCAGTCATGCGAAGGGTTTTGGACTGGCTAAACTTGTGGCGTAACGCGCCGACACAACGTTAGCGGTTCCCCTTACAGGCAGGACTGAAATGTTCAGTAGAAAACTCAAAGCCCAGCTTAATGGAATGGAAGCGGAGCTCGTTTCGCTACGTCGTCTGCAGGAGGCATTCTCCTCGGAAATGGTGTCAATTACCGTCGACTCCGATTTCAGGCTTGCCGAGGTCAACGAAAAGTTCTGCACTGCGATCGGTTATGAGGCTGCCGCGTTAGTCGGTAAGCCCATGATTGATATAGTCCCGGGTTACGTTTCCTCTCTTCCTTGCTTCAGAAACCTCAAATCCGCGAGCTCCAAAGGCGTGGCTGTAACGGACGACTATCGGTTCATACACAAGAATGGCTCGCTGATCTGGTTACACGCGACCTGGTCGCCGATAAAGGACGATGCGGGCAACGTGCTGTACATGAAATGCCTCGCCACTGACGTGACCGTTGCTATTAATAAAGCCCGGGAAAACGAAGCGTTCATCAATGCGCTTTTACGTTCTACCGCGATTATCGAATTTGATCTCGAAGGCAAAGTACTCAACGCCAACGACGCTTTCCTGCAGGTGATGGGCTACAAGCTTGATCAAATCAAGAACAAGCATCACAGCATCTTCTGCGACCCTAAATACGCTTCTTCGAGTGAATACGCCGCTTTTTGGAAAACCCTGAACACCGGGGAATACGTTGCCGATCGTTTCAAGCGCCTGGACAGCCACGGTCGAGAGATCTGGCTGGAGGCTACCTATAATCCGGTTCACGATACCCAGGGGCACCTCTATAAGGTCGTCAAGTTCGCGACGGAAATTACCGACCAGGTTCGTCGGGAAGAAGAGATAAACGTCGCCGCAGGCACTGCCTACGAAGTCTCTCAGCAAACCGACGTTTGCGCTCAGCGCGGCGCCGTCGTCATTAAGGATACTGTGCAGACCATGACCGAGATTGCAGATCAGATGCTTTCTGCTTCATCCGGGATGGAGGCGCTTGGCAAGCAATCGCTGCTGATCAGCACCATCGTTCAGACCATTGGCGGCATTGCGCAGCAGACCAATCTTTTGGCATTGAACGCGGCCATTGAGGCAGCCCGGGCAGGTGAGCAGGGGCGAGGGTTTGCGGTCGTCGCTGATGAAGTGCGCCAGCTGGCGGGACGAACCAGCACGGCGACCGAAGAGATTGTTGCCGTGGTACAGCAGAATCAGAAACTCGTCGACGAAACGGTACGAGACATGGGCAATAGCCGGGCGCACGCCGAGCACGGGCTGTCCTTGGCCAACCAGGCCGGCAGTGTGATTGTGGAAATCCAGGAAGGCGCGCGCCAGGTTGTTGGGGCGGTGGAGCGATTCACGCATCATTTGTGAGCCCCAGCGCCGGCGCTTATGCGTTGATCCGGTTGAAATGCAGGCGCTGTGCCGCAGCGTCTGTCTTTAACGGTGGCCTGCTCGGTTCAGCAATTCATACCGAGCTCGGCCTGGCTCCCATTCATTCGAACCGGCGAGGTAGAGGTGCTACCCGAAATTGTAGATGTCAGCGCTGAATCAAGGCGTGAAGCCCTGCTCCAGGGACGCGTCGGGCTCTGCCTGGTGGCTGGCCTTTCATTCGTCGCTGGAATGACCGACGCCATAGGTTTCATGTCTACAGGTGATGTTGTCTCTTTTATGAGTGGCAACACGACGCGCCTGGCAGTGTCCCTGCATTACGACGGCTACGGTCGCTCTACACGTGGTGCGTTCTACCATCACTTTCAGACCAAGACGCAGGTCTACAGCGAATCCATCGCACACGCCGGAATACTGGGCAGAGCGTATCTGGAACTTGTCGCGACGCTCATCGGTGGTGTTGCCTAGCAAGAGCGCTGGACATTGAGGCGCTTGCCGCTGGCTGCTTGCCGCGCAGGAGGCCAAGCGCTGCTCGACGATGCGAGCCCAGGGTAATGCGAAGAGAGAGGGTGCTGCCGAAGGCGATTGAATCGTTTTACGAGAAGGAATGCCGCACCTGGTGGTGCGGCTGTGTCCCTCGACTCTAGCCCTTGCTGTGCTCGTCGGAGGAGGGCGGTTCGGCGATGCCGCGGGGGCCAGCGATGCCCCAGATAGCGACGCCGATGACAGGTAGCACCAGTATCAGCACGGTCCATCCCAGCTTGGTTGCTTGCGTGCGTGTGGTTCGCCAGATGCTGGCAATGGCCCACAGATCGAGAACCAGCACGATCACAGCGGCCGCTACCCAGAACACGGTCATCTCCATATCATTCGCCTCTGCATGCAGGTTCGTTACAACGCCGGTACGCCGTCGAAAGCTTGCGGTTCCAGGGCCGGGATTGCACTGCTGCCTGGCGTCAGAATGACCTTGCGACAATCTTCCTGTTTCTTGTCAAAAATCTTGTAACCCTCAGCCGCCTGCTCCAGCGACATGCGGTGACTGATGATGACCTCGGGAGACAGGTCGCCCTTTTCGATATGCTCCAGCAGTTCGGGCAGAAAGCGCTGCACGTGGGTTTGTCCCATCTTGAAGGTCAGCCCCTTGTCGAAGGCGTCCCCGAACAGGAAACCGTGGATGAAGCCGGCGTAGACGCCCGGAACACTGACCGTTCCGCCGCGGCGAACGGCAGCAATGCACTGACGCAAGGCTTTACCGCTGCTGCCTTCAAGCTTGAGCGTTGCCAGAACGGTCTCGGTGGTGCTGCCCTTGGCTTCGAAACCTACGGCATCGACTACCCCGTCAACCCCGCGCATGCCTGGCGTCTGGCGAATGATCGTGTCAGCCGGATCATCATCTTCATCGAAGTTGATCGAAATGACCCCGTAGGTACGTTGGGCGTAATCGAGGCGGTATGGGTGATGATCGACCATGAAGATGCGTGTGGCGCCGAGCATCTTGGCGACGGCTGCGCAGAGAAGGCCAACCGGGCCTGCGCCATAAATCGCGATGCTCGAACCTGGGCCGATTCCGGTGTTGGTCACCGCTTGATAGGCCGTCGGCAAAATGTCCGAGAGAAACAGGACTTTTTCGTCAGCCAGTGTGCCGGGCACCTTGAACGGGCCAATGTTGGCTTTCGGTACGCGTACATACTCGGCTTGGCCACCGGGTATGCCGCCGTAGAGATGGCTGAAACCAAACAGCGCCGCGCCTGGCGGTATGGCCTTCTTGTTCATGATGGCGCCGCGCCCGGTATTCGTGGTTTCGCAGGCTGCATAAAGGTTCATCTGACAGAAAAAACAGTCGCCGCAGGCAATCACGAAAGGAATGACAACGCGATCACCCTTCTTCACAGCGGTCACCCCCGTGCCGGCCTCTTCTACGATACCCATGAACTCGTGGCCGAAGATATCGCCATGCTCGACAGTCGGAATCTTGCCCCGGTACAGGTGCAGATCCGATCCGCAGATGGCGGTGGCGGTCACGCGCAGAATAATGTCATCCGCTTCTTCAATGACGGGATCGGCGACGGTGTCGACTTTGACGTCGTGAACGCCGTGATAGGTAAGTGCTCTCATCTTGGTTCTCCGGTTTTTATGGATGACTACTCAGCGGAGTTGTCGGCGAGGTTTTTAGTTCACGGCGTCTGACCGCCGTAGCATTGATTAAGAAAAAAACGGTGGATGGAGGGTTCATATCGATAGCGATCCAGCGCTCGTTGTCAGACTCGGCGTGCCGGTAATGACAGGTAACAGCACCTCTGCGGCATCACGCCGATAGCTCATCTGCCAGCGCCAGGCATCGTCCAGCATGCAGTCGAGTGAGCGATGGGCTCTCCAGCCAAGTTCTTTCGACGCTTTCACGGGATCGGCCCAGCACTGGGCGATATCCCCTGCGCGTCGCGGCTTGAATGCCAAGGGCACAGCAACGCCGCTGACCCGCTCGAACGCCTTGACCACCTCAAGTACCGAATGTCCCAACCCGGTGCCCAGGTTCCAGATGTGAAGACCCTGGGCGCATCTCAATGCTTGCAGCGCTTTGATATGACCCTCGGCCAAATCCATCACATGGATGTAGTCGCGAATACCGGTGCCATCAGGCGTTTGGTAATCACTGCCGAAAACAGACAGGGAAGGGCGTTGGCCGCTTGCCACCTGAAGCAGATAGGGCAACAGATTATTGGGCATCAGCGCAGGCATTTCCCCGACCTGACCCGAGTCATGCGCACCGATCGGGTTGAAGTAGCGCAACAAGGCCACGGACCAGCGCGGGTCGGCCTCCGCCATGCTTTTCATGACATTTTCAGCCATCAGTTTGGACTGCCCGTAGGGGCTGGAAGGGTGGCCGGTGCGGCACCGTTCGTTAATGGGCATTATCGCGCAATCGTCATAGACGGTGGCCGATGAGCTGAACACCAATGTGAAAACGCCGGCACCCGCCATCGCCTGGCAAAGGGTCAAGGTGCCGCCCAGATTGGTGTCGTAGTACCTCAGAGGTTCCCGAACGCTCTCACCCACAGCCTTTAGCCCGGCGCAATGGATCACCGCATCGATTGGATAGCGCTTGAACAGATGATCAAGTGTCTTGCGATGTCGAACATCCCCCTCGATGAATGCAGGTGCCTTGCCTGCCACGCGGACAATCCGTTGGAGTGTGGAACGTGAACTGTTGCAAAGATTATCGAGGATGACGACGTCTTCGCCGCCGCTCATCAGTTCAAGGACCAGATGGGTACCGATGTACCCCATGCCGCCGGTGATCAAAATCATTGCAGTCTCCGTTTACCCGTTGGCTCGGCGACTGCGAACTGCCGGATGTGCTGATTCGTCCTGTACCCGATGGGCGATATCAGCGCTTATGCATTAGGGCGCTATGCTGATTCAGGAGTTCAAGCGAAATGCTCGCTGGTAGACGCTTCATCGGTTTTTTCGGCCAGCGTATTGAACGGGGTGTGAAGCTAAAGCCTCAAACGTTTTGAAGTGTTACCTCGTGAAGCTCGATCACGCGGCGACATTTGCAGCACACGAGTGCCGTCGAAGCCTGGGTAATGTGGGTTTCAGTCTCGATTCCATCCCTGATAAGGAATTCGATATGAACCTTGCAACCCAGCCGTCACAACTCCTTCCCGAGCGTATTAACGCAGGCTCCGTGCAGGCGACATTGGCCAGACCCACGCTGCTGTGCTTGTCACATCTGCGCTGGGGCTTTGTGTATCAACGTCCGCAGCACGTCATGTCCCACCTTTCGACGCACTACGACGTGCTTTTTTTCGAGGAGCCAATATTCACTGATGCTCCGCAGCAGCGGCTTGAAGTGTCTTCGCCTGTCCCGGGCATTACCTTGCTGGTGCCCCACCTGCCTCACGGGCTGCATCCGCAGCAAATCGCCGATGCGCAACGCGTGCTGCTCGATGAATATCTGAAGCAGCATGCCGCGAGTGAGCTACTGCTGTGGTACCTGACGCCGATGAGCCTGATCTTCACCGAGCATCTAAAGGCGAGCGTCACTATTTTCGATTGCATGGACGAGCTCTCGGCCTTTAAGGGCGCTCCTCCGGATCTGCTGGAGAAAGAGCGGCAGCTCATGGCCAGGGCCGATGTGGTTTTCACGGGCGGACACAGCCTGTGGGAGGCCAAGCGCGAACAACACGGCAACGCTTACTCGCTGCCCAGCAGTGTCGACATTGCGCATTTCGCTACAGCCCGCCAGACGTTGCCCGAGCCTGCGGATCAGGCGGGTATCGGCCATCCACGACTGGGTTTTTTCGGCGTGATCGATGAGCGCTTCGATATCGCCCTTGTTGACGAACTGGCAGCGCAGCGGCCGGATTGGCAGGTGGTCATTATTGGCCCGGTGGTGAAGATCGATCCCGGCTCCCTCCCGCGTAGACCGAACATTCATTACCTGGGTGGCAAGGGTTATCCGCAATTGCCCGCCTATCTGTCAGGCTGGGATGTGACGCTCATGCCGTTTGCCATTAACGAATCCACACGGTTTATCAGCCCGACCAAGACCCCGGAATACCTGGCGGGTGGATGCCCTGTGGTGTCCACGCCGGTGCGCGATGTCGTTCGGGGTTACGGCGACAGTGGCGTGGTGACCATCGCTGAATCTGCTGGCGAGTTCATCCTGGCAATCGAGGCGGCCCTGATTGCCAGACAGGATGATGACTTTCTGCCGCGCATAGACAGGGTGCTTGAGGGCATGTCCTGGGATGCGACCTGCTCGGCGATGAGGGGGCACATCGAATGCCTGCGATAACACTGGAGGAGGCTATTGACGGGCCTTCGCACCTGCATGACAACCAGCCCTACGATTATTTGATCGTCGGAGCGGGCTTCGCTGGCAGTGTCATCGCCGAGCGTCTGGCAGCGGGGCTGGGGCAGAACGTTCTGCTGATCGACAGGCGCGAACACATCGCTGGCAACGCCTACGATTGCAAGGACGCAGCGGGAATCATGATCCATCGCTACGGTCCGCATATCTTTCATACCAACGCCCAGCGAATTGTCGATTATCTGTCGCAATTTACCGAGTGGCGCCCCTACGAGCATCGGGTATTGGCGAGCGTTGATGAGCATCTGGTGCCGATACCGATCAACCTGACCACGCTGAACGAGCTGTTCGGTCTGTCGATGAACGAAGAACAGGCGCAAGCGTTCCTCGCCAGTCGTGCCGAGCCTGTGGCGAATATCCGTACCTCCGAAGACGTGGTGATCAACCAGATCGGACGCGAGCTGTACGAGAAGTTCTTCCGCGGCTACACCCGCAAACAGTGGGGGCTCGATCCCTCGGAGCTGGACAGGTCGGTGACGTCTCGCGTGCCGACGCGAACCAACACTGATGACCGTTACTTCACTGACACCTTCCAGATGATGCCTGCGCAGGGCTACACGCACATGTTCGAGCAAATGCTGGATCATTCGCGTATCGATCTGCTGCTCGCCACCGACTTCAATGTGGTGCGGGACCGGGTGCAGTACAAACAGTTGATTTATTGCGGTCCTATCGATGAGTTCTTCGATCACTGCTTTGGCAAACTGCCGTATCGGTCGCTGCGCTTCCAGCACGAAACGCTGCCTCAAACGCAGCTGCAGGATGTAGCGGTAGTGAATTTCCCCGATCCTGCCGTGCCCCATACGCGCATTACCGAATACAAGCACCTGACGGGACAGATTCACGCCCACACCAGCATCAGCTATGAATTTCCCTGTGCCGAAGGCGAGCCCTATTACCCGATTCCCCGTCCTGAGAATGCCGAGTTGTACAAGCGCTACAACACGCTGGCCGACAACACGCCAGGCGTGACTTTTCTCGGTCGGCTAGGCACCTACAAGTACTACAACATGGATCAGGTGGTGGGTCAGGCACTGGCGCTCTATCAACGGATCGAGGCTGAACTGCAAGGCAATCCCCGTGCCGTCAAGCTGGAGGCCGGGTGACCTGCGGGCAGTACGACGAGCGGACGGCGGCGATGGGAGGCGGGGGCACATCCGGATCAGGCGTGTTCAACTCCTTTCTGATGGCAGGTTACGAATGCGCGACTCAACGCCGACCGGACGGTCGGCGTCTCGACCTGCAGCACGCGACCGGGCATGCCCGTTGGGTGGACAACGACTATCGCCAGCTCGCCGGACTCGGCATTGCCTGCGCGCGTGACGGGCTGCGTTGGCATTTGATCGAATCGCGACCGGGGCATTACGACTGGAGCAGTTTCCTGCCGCTGTTGCACGCCGCCCGAGATCACGGCATTCAGGTGATCTGGGATCTTTGCCACTACGGCTATCCCGACGGACTGGACATCTGGAAGCCAGAGTTCGTTGAACGATTTGCCCGATTCGCAGCAGCCGTCGCCAGGCTAATGGTCGAGGAGGGCGTGGTCGGCCCGATTTACTCGCCGGTGAACGAGATTTCGTTTTGGAGTTGGGCGGGCGGGGAGGTGGGTTATTTCAACCCTTGCGCGCATGGGCGAGGGCAGGAGCTTAAGCATCAATTGGTGCGGGCCTCCATCGCGGCAATCGACGCCATCCGTCAGCACGCGCCTGATGCTCGCTTCGTTCAATGCGAGCCGCTGATCCATGTGATTGCTGGCTCAAGTCGTGCGCACGAGATCGCCAGAGCCGAAGGCTATCGACTGTCGCAGTTCGAGGCCTGGGATCTGCTGGCGGGGCGCCAATGGCCCGGGTTGGGAGGTCGCGAGGATTGCCTGGATGTCATCGGCGCGAATTTCTATCCGCACAATCAGTGGTTTCTCAATGCCGGCAAGGTACTCAAGGGCGACCCGCATTTTCGCCCGCTGGCGGGCATGCTGGCGGAAGTCCATCAGCGTTATCGGCGTCCGGTGCTGCTCTCGGAAACAGGGGCCGAAGGTGATGACCGGGTGCCTTGGCTGAATTACGTCACCAGTCAGCTGGCGTTGGCAAGCACGCGCGGAGTATCCATCGAAGGGTTGTGCTGGTATCCGTTTCTGGATTATCCGGGCTGGGACGACGGTCGATATTGTCCGGCAGGGGTCTTCGGTTACGCCGATGGTGAAGGCAGCCGCGCTTCCTGTCATCCGTTGCACCGGGCCATGCAATTACTCGGTGCCGTGAAGTAGCCGGTGGTATCGAAGCCGTTTCAAGATGCAGGGCCAAGCGAACTGCGTGACCTTTCATCGGTTTATTTGCACACAACACGAACGGCGGTCCCATGCAGCCAGTCCGTCAGCCGTACCTTTGAACATCAGTGCTCGTCGCCCCGAATCGAGTTGTTTTTAAGAACGGGGCGATGATTCACCCACGGAGAGTTCCATGCGCCAGAAAACCTCGTTCATCTTTGACCTGGACGGCACCCTGACCGACAGCGTTTACCAGAATGTCGCTGCCTGGAAGGAGGCCCTTGACTCTGAGCAAATTCCTTTGGCGATGTGGCGTATCCACCGCAAGATCGGCATGAGCGGCGGGCTGATGCTCAAGTCCCTGTCTCGTGAAACGGGTCAGGCCATCAGCGAAGACCAGGCCAAAAAACTCAGCGACAAACACGCTGAGGCCTATGACCGGCTTCAACATCAGATCACCGCGCTGCCTGGCGCGGTCGAACTGCTCAATGAACTCAGCCGCAGCGGCCTGCAATGGTGCATCGCCACAAGCGGGGGTAGCGACACCGCACACATCAATCTCAAGGCTCTGGGCCTGAAGGCCGAAGAGATCAAGCTCATCACCCGCGACGACGTCAAATACGGCAAGCCTGACCCGGACCTGTTCCTGGCAGCCGCCGAGCGCATGGGCGTACCCATTGAAGACTGCCTGGTGATCGGCGATGCCATCTGGGACATGCTCGCGGCCCGCCGCTGCAAGGCGACCGGCATCGGTCTGCTGTCCGGCGGTTACGACATCGGCGAGCTTGAGCGCGCCGGTGCATTGAGGGTGTATGAGGATGCAGCGGATTTGCTCGCTCATCTGGACGAGATCGCTTCCCGGCCTTGAGAGAGCGTGTAGCCAGCGCCAATGCGGCCTGTGCCGATGAAACCGAGGGGTGCAATACGCCTTGGCTTACGAGTGGCCGTCGGTAAGTGATTGCTCAACAAGCCACGTGATACATTCGCGCCGCTTCGCCAGAGCCCTTGTCCGGTGTCCTTGAAACGATGACCCGGCAAGGGAGAACCACGCGGCGAACTCCTTATTGATATGCGCGCTACGATGCGCATACAGGGCCGGAAACTTCATTACCGTGAGGGTTTGCGGCTTCATTCGTTGCCTGCAGCCCAGGTGTAAACACGACGTTCGCGCTTACGCGCTTTCAGGTCTTGCGAACATGACTCAGATTTCCGAACGCCTTCTGGTACAAGCGCACCTGGACGCCCAGCAGGCCAAACCGCTGGGCCCTGAAGAGGAGGCCGAATACCGCCGTCTGATCGCTGCCGAACTTAAGGCTCAGGACGCAGTACTGGTCGCTCATTATTATTGCGATCCGGTGATTCAAGCATTGGCGGAAGAAACCGGCGGCTGCGTTTCCGACTCCCTGGAAATGGCCCGCTTCGGCAGGGACCATTCATCCCGGACCGTGCTGGTCGCCGGCGTCCGTTTCATGGGTGAAACCGCGAAGATTCTGACGCCTGAGAAGCGCATTCTGATGCCAACCCTTGAAGCGACGTGCTCGCTGGATTTGGGCTGCAGTGTCGAAGCGTTCACTGCGTTCTGCGACCTGCACCCCGAGCGAACCGTGGTGGTTTATGCCAATACGTCTGCCGCAGTGAAGGCGCGCGCCGATTGGGTCGTGACCTCAAGCTGCGCGCTGGAGATCGTCGAAAGCCTTATGGACAATGGCGAGAAGATCATCTGGGGGCCGGATAAACATCTGGGTCGTTACGTCCAGCGTGCAACCGGTGCCGACATGCTGCTGTGGGATGGCGCGTGCATCGTGCATGAGGAATTCAAGTCCCGGCAGTTGGAGGACATGAAAGCGCTGTACCCGGATGCAGCCATTCTGGTGCATCCCGAGTCTCCCGAATCGGTGATCGATCTGGCCGATGCCGTGGGCTCCACCAGCCAGTTGATCAATGCCGCACAGACGCTACCGAACAGCACGTTCATCGTGGCCACCGATCGCGGTATTTTCTACAAGATGCAGCAGTTGTGCCCGGACAAGATCTTTATCGAAGCCCCGACTGCTGGCAACGGCGCCGCCTGCCGCAGTTGCGCGCACTGCCCGTGGATGGCCATGAATACGCTGGCGCGTACCCTGCAGTGCTTGCGTGAAGGGACCAATGAGATACTCGTCGACCCGGCAATCATTCCCCATGCCATACGACCTCTGCAGCGGATGCTGGATTTCACTCAGGCGGCGCGGTTGAAGCGCTCGGGAAATGCTTGAAAGCAGCGCCAAGCCTGGTGCCTCAAGCAAGAAAACGCCGTTTCACTGCGGTCGCTTTTGAGGCTTGAGGCTTGAGGCTTGAGGCTTGAGGCTTGAGGCTTGAGGGTCAAACTCGAAGCTGCTCCTAATTCATCATCTCTTTGACCGCCCGCTCCTGAGCAATGATTTCCTGCTGACGTGCGTCGATTCGCGAAGCCAGCTGAAAGTTGTTGTTCGCCCGACGCTTGGCGAATTCCAGCTGTTGCACCGCCTGTTTGAAATCGCCCATCAGCGCGAAATACTCGGCACGGGCCTGATGGGAGCCGATGGTGTTGCCAGCGAGCCCCCGGGTGTCGGCCACCTGATTCCAGATGTCGGGATCGTCCGGGCGGCTCTTGAGCAGGGTTTCCAGTGATTTCAAGGCTTCGGGGGCTTTGGACTGCTTGAGCAACACATCGACCCTGGCCTGATTCAGAGGGTAATCGTCCGGATAAAGCTCCAGCATCCGGTTAACCCGTTGCTGTGCATCGGGAAAGCGATTGTTGGTGATGTCCAGATTGATCGCCGCCAGATTGTAGGTGATGTTGTCCGGCGCCTTGTCCAGCAACGGCTTCAGGTTGTCGCGGGACTCGTTCAACTGCCCGGCTTTGGTTTGCGCAAGGACCAGGCCGTAGCGAGCAGCGTCGTTTTTCGGATTTTCGGTCAACTGGGCGCGGAAGCGTTTGGCAGCCATACCTGGAGTCTCTTCGTAGATCAGCGTGACCCGTGCGCGCATCAATTGATAGGCAAGGCTGTCTTCCTTGCCGCCCGGCTTGGCCTGTTCTGCGCGGTTACGCGTGTCGGCAATACGCGATTCGGTGACCGGGTGACTCATCAGGAACTCGGGTGGCTTGGCGTCATAACGGTACTGACGGGCCAGACGCTCGAACATGGTCGGCATGTTGCGCGGGTCGTAGCCCGCTTTTTCCAGATTGAGAATACCGATGCGGTCGGCCTCGGCTTCGTTCTGCCGCGAGAAGCGTGCCTGTTCCTGAATCGCCGCAGCCTGGGTACCGGCGATGGTCGCGATACCGGCGTCACCTGCTCCTGCTGCAGCCATGACGATACCGGCGAGCAGCGCGGCCATTACCGGCACCTGCATGCGTTGTTGCGCCTGAACGCCCCGGGCGAAGTGGCGTTGCGACAAGTGAGCCAGTTCGTGGGCGAGAACGGCGGCGTACTCGCCTTCGGTTTCGGCATGCAGGAACAGACCGCCGTTGACCCCGATGATCCCGCCGGGCGCCGCGAAGGCGTTGATTTCCGGCGTGTTGATCAGGATGAACTCCAGCCGGCGATCCTGCACCTGGCTGGTTTCGGCCAGGCGATAGACCGATGCTTCGACGAAGTCTTTGAGCTGCGCATCGGAGAGCTGAGGCACCTGCGCACGCAGCAGCCCCAGCCATGCACGGCCCAGGTCATGTTCCTGTTGCGGCGAAACGATGGACGAACTGGCGTCGCCGAGCGAAGGCAGGTCGTCTGCAAACGTCGGGGTCGCCAGCAGGCATGCAAGCGTCAGCAGTGTGGGGCGCAGAAAGTTCATGCACGAAACTCTGAGGCAGAAAGTCGTTACTGTAGCTGGCTCAATGGCTTGCTGACCAGAGTGGGGTATTCTTGCAAACTCGTACGAAGATTCTTCATCCAGCGGGCATTTTGTGTGCGATTGGATGTGCCTACCCGGAGAGAAACGATGTCTGACGCTGTAGGGCGCCCCGCGACGTGCGATGCCGAGCTGGACGCCAGTGGTCTAAATTGCCCGTTGCCGTTGCTCAAAGCCAAAATGGAACTCAATCGCCTGGCCAGCGGTGCAGTGCTTCAGGTGATCGCGACCGATGCCGGCTCACAGCGTGATTTCCACACTTTCGCCAGGCTGGCCGGGCATGCGTTGTTGCATGAAGAAGCCGTCGATGGCGTTTATCGGTATTGGTTACGCAAGGCCTGAGCGTTCACCCCTTCGTCTTAAAGGTTGATTGATGTTCAAAGTGCTTCGCGACTGGATACAGCGCTACTTCTCGGATGAGGAGGCCGTGGTGCTGGCGGTGTTGTTGGTTCTGGCTTTCACGATCGTCCTGACGCTGGGCGGCATGCTTGCCCCGGTCCTTGCAGGGCTGGTACTGGCATTTCTGATGCAGGGCTTGGTGGTCCAGCTCGAACGCTTGCACATGCCCGAAGGCGCTGCGGTAGGGGTGGTCTTTGCGCTGTTCATGGGCGCATTGGCGTTGTTTCTGCTGGTTCTTGTGCCGCTGCTCTGGCACCAATTGATCACGCTGTTCAACGAGCTGCCGGGGATGCTCGCCAAATGGCAGTCGCTCTTGTTGCTGCTGCCTGAGCGCTATCCGCATCTGGTGTCCGACGAGCAAGTGCTGCAGGCCATCGAAGCGGCCCGTGGCGAGATAGGCAAGTTCGGCCAATGGGCGCTGACGTTTTCGCTGTCGAGCCTGCCGCTGCTGGTCAACATGATGATCTATCTGGTGCTGGTGCCGATTCTGGTGTTCTTCTTCCTCAAGGACCGCCGGATGATTGGTCGCTGGGCCAGAGGTTATCTGCCGAAGGAACGTACGCTGATCACCCGCGTGGCCGAAGAAATGAACCGGCAGATCGCCAATTATATCCGCGGCAAAGTCATCGAGATCTTCATCTGCGGCGTCGTGACCTACATCGCGTTCGTGACGATGGGGCTGAACTACTCGGCGTTGCTGGCGATGCTGGTGGGGATTTCCGTCGTGGTGCCGTATGTGGGTGCCGTAGTGGTAACGGTGCCAGTGGCGCTGATCGCACTGTTTCAGTGGGGCTGGAGCGACCAGTTCATCTATTTGATGGCGGTCTACGGAATCATCCAGACGCTGGATGGCAACGTACTGGTGCCGCTGCTGTTCTCCCAGACCGTGAGCCTGCACCCGGTGGCAATCATTTGCGCAGTGCTTTTGTTTGGCGGCCTGTGGGGGTTCTGGGGAATCTTTTTCGCGATTCCGCTGGCGACGCTGTTCAAGGCGGTGCTGGATGCCTGGCCGAGAAACGAGCCGACGGTTGCGCCGTTGTTGTAGCGCGCAAGGCGGATTGATCGTTCCCACGCTTTGCGTGGGAACGCCGCATATGACGCTTCGCGTCCACGGCTGCTGACGGGGAGCGTCAGGAAATGCATTCCCACGCAGAGCGTGGGACGATCACGGTGGGACTTGAAGGGGTCAGGTGTTCAACGCCTGAGCCGCTTCTAGCACTGCGGCCACATGCCCCGGCACCTTCACGCCACGCCATTGCTTGCGCAGTACACCGTTCTTGTCGATCAGGAAGGTGCTGCGATCCACGCCCAGGTATTCCTTGCCGTACAGCTTCTTCAGCTTGATCACGTCGAACAGCTGGCACAGCGATTCATCCTTGTCCGAAATCAGCTCGAACGGAAATGCCTGCTTGGCCTTGAAGTTTTCGTGGGACTTCAGGCTGTCGCGGGATACGCCGAAAACCAGGGTGTTGGCAGCCCTGAAGTCGGCATGATGATCGCGGAAGCCTTGGCCTTGCGTGGTGCAGCCAGGGGTGCTGTCCTTGGGGTAGAAATAAATGACCACCTGCTGACCTTTGATCGCGGACAGGCTTACCGCCTGTTCGCTGGTGGCTTGCACCTGAAAGTCGGCAACGGGTTTGTCCAGTTCTACTGCCATGCGGTGTTCCTTACATTGGGGCTTGCGGGCGCCAGGGTTCGATCAGCGCATCGAGGTTGAGGGCGTCGGCAAAGTCCAGAAACTGGTCGCGCAGCCAACTGATCTGAGTGCCGGCCGGCAGGGTCACGGTAAACGTGGCATTGAGCATCGTGCCGCCGGTCTGCGGTGCCTGATAGGTATCGCAGATCAGGTTTTCCAGTTCGACGTTATGGTCGATGAAGAACTGGCACAGCTCGTTGATGATGTCCGGGCGATACGCCGAACTGACATAAGCCACGTAGGGCAAGGCTTCCGGACGGTTCTCCAGCGAAGCGCTGCGTACCACATTGACTGTGAAGTCATGTTTCTTGGACAGGTTTGGCAGACCGGTTTCCAGACGCGCCAGGGCATCCCAGCTGCCGGATACCTGCAGAATCAGGGCACTGCATTCGCCGTGGCGGGTGAGACGCGAGCTGACGACCGAGCAGCGGTTTTCATGACTGGCGCGGCACAGGACGTTGGTCAGCTCCATTGGGTTGGCGCCAAGGGCACTGATGACAAGGAATTGTTCGCGAACTGTGGGGATGGACGACATGCAGCATTCCTAAGCGATGAGCGGTCGGTACATTGTTGGCTTGTGCAGCGGGTCCGGCGAATGAACGACTCGCAACTTCAACCCTGACCGTTGTCGCTCACCGATGATGTGAACCGGTCACATACAGGTGAAGCGAGGCAGGGGCGGGGTTTGCGACGACGAAAACGATCAGTCGAACGAGCTGCGCAGATGACCAGTACCGATCAAAGACAGAAGGGTAGCGAAAACCGTCGCTCAGGGGAATGCTCGCCTTGTGCAAGGATCATGGCGCCAGTACCATTACCGCTCTCTTTTTCCGGCAGGAGCGGTTTGCATGATTGCGGGCAGTATGGTGGCACTTGTCACACCTATGGATGCGCAGGGTCGTCTCGACTGGGACAGCCTGAGCAAACTGGTGGACCTTCACCTGCAAGAGGGCACCAACGCCATTGTTGCCGTCGGCACCACAGGTGAGTCCGCGACGCTCGACGTCAACGAGCACATCGAAGTCATTCGCCGCGTGGTTCAGCAGGTCGCCGGGCGCATCCCGGTGATCGCCGGCACGGGCGCCAACTCCACTCGCGAAGCGGTCGAGCTGACCACCAACGCCAGGAATGCCGGTGCCGATGCCTGCCTGCTGGTCACACCGTACTACAACAAGCCGACCCAGGAAGGTTTGTACCGGCACTTCAAGCACATCGCCGAAGCCGTCGACATCCCGCAGATCCTCTACAACGTGCCAGGCCGTACCGCTTGCGACATGTCTGCCGAGACCGTCATCCGCCTGTCCAAAGTCAAGAACATCATCGCCATCAAGGAAGCCACCGGTGACCTGCAGCGCGCCAGGGACATCCTGGCCGGCGTCAGCAGCGATTTCCTGGTGTACTCCGGTGACGACGCCACTGCGGTCGAGCTGATGCTGCTCGGCGGCAAGGGCAATATCTCCGTGACCGCCAACGTCGCCCCGCGTCAGATGGCCGACCTGTGCAAGGCAGCCATTGCCGGTGATGCCGAGACTGCCCGGGCGATCCACGAAAAACTGAAACCGCTGAACAAGACCCTGTTCATCGAATCGAACCCTATTCCCGTGAAATGGGCCCTGCATGAGATGGGTTTGATGCCGGACGGTATCCGTCTGCCGCTTACCTGGCTCAGCGAGTCCTGCCACGAGCCGCTGCGTCAGGCCCTGCGCCAGTCCGGTGTATTGGTTTAATGAGGAAGCACTACGCAATGAAGCGACTGGCCGGACTTTCCGCACTAGCTTTGATTATCTCCAGCACCAGCGGTTGCAGCTGGTTGTTTGGGCAGGACGGGTACTTCCGCGATCGCAGCAGCGATTATCTGGAAGCAACCCAGAAACCGCCGATGCAGTTGCCTGAAGGCGTCCAGGAAACCAAACGACTGGACCCGCTTCTGCCGATCCCGCGTAACGTTGCCGACGATACCCAGAAGGGTGAGTTCAACGTGCCGCGTCCGCAGCCGCTGTCTACTGTTCAGGACTCTGGTGATTACACCCTGCAGAAGAGCGGCGACAACCGCTGGATTCTGGCTCAGCGCGCCCCGGCCGAAGTCTGGCCTGTGGCTCACCAGTATTTCGAAGACAACGGTTTCCGCATCGCAGAAGATCGTCCGCAGACCGGTGAATTCAACACCAGCTGGCAGCACATGGACGAGCTGTCCGCGTCCGTTGCCAAGCGCATGGGCGGCGCTGGCGATAATGCCAGCATCGAAACCCGCGTTCGTGTTCGCATCGAGCCGGGCGTGCAGCGCAATACCAGTGAAGTCTATATCGTCAGCGTTCAACGTCCGGCTGGCAGCAGGGACGAGCCTGCTTTCCCATCGCGCAGCACCAACGTCGGCCTGGATTCGGTATTGACCGACGACATGCTGGCGAGCTTGAGCCGTACCGCCGAGAAGGGTGGTTCGGTATCGCTGCTGGCGGCGCGTGATTTCGACACCCCAAGCCGCGTATCGCTCAGCGAAGATGGCAGCGGCAACCCTGTGCTGAACCTGGGCGCGGACCTCGATCGCGCCTGGTCCAGTGTGGGTCGCGCGCTTAACCAGGGTGACTGGCGTGTTGAAGACATCAACCGCAGCCTGGGTCTTTACTACATCAACCTTGCCGAAAAAGCCGACAAGCCTGAGAACAAGCCTGGCGTCTTCGCTCGCATGTTCGGTAGCGAAGATACCAAGGAACAGAAAGAAGCCCGCGCCGAGCGCTATCAGGTTCGCCTGAGCAAGGTCGGTGAGAACGTTCAGGTCACGGTCGAGAAGAACATCAACACCGTCGCCCCGACAGAAGTCGCCCGTCGCGTGTTGAGCGTCATTCAGGACAACCTCGGTTAAGTGCGTTTCGCAGTTCTGGGCAGTGGCAGCCGGGGTAACGGTACGCTGATTGCGAGCAATGACACGTACGTGCTGGTCGACTGCGGTTTCTCCCTGAGGGAAACCGAGCGGCGGCTGGACAGGCTGGGCGTCAGCGGCAATCAGCTGAGCGCGATTCTGGTCACCCACGAGCATGCCGATCATGTGCATGGCGTGGGTCTGCTGTCTCGACGCTACGACGTGCCGGTGTACCTCAGCGACGGCACCTTGCGCGGCATGCGCAAGCCGGTCGAAGCGGGTGTCAGGCTGGAGGGCGGTCAGGGTGTGCAGATCGGCAGCCTGAATATCGACGTAGTGTCCGTGGCCCACGACGCGCAGGAGCCGACGCAGTTTGTCTTCAATGATGGCCGCAAACGCTTTGGCCTGTTGACCGATCTGGGGTCCTACTGTCCGTCGATACTCGACAGCTATCGTGGCCTGGATGCCCTTATGATCGAGTCCAATCACTGTCGTGATCTGCTCGCGCGTGGACAATACCCCTACTTTTTAAAGCAGCGGGTGGGCGGGGAGTACGGACACCTGAACAATCATCAGGCTGCCGGTCTGGTGAACGAGCTTGGATGGCAGGATCTGCAGCATCTGGTACTGGCCCACCTGAGCAGCAAGAACAATCTGCCGCATCTGGCCCGGCAATGTTTCGTCGACACCCTCGGGTGCGACCCGGACTGGCTGCAATTGGCCGATCAGGATTCAGGGCTCGACTGGCGCGAAATCGCCTGACGTCCCAAACGCGTCGACGACCCTGCTTTATTAGGGGCGTCTCGCCCCAATTATTCAATGGGCGTCTGGCCCAAGTATTTCGCAAGCGGAGCCCATCATGGAAAAACGTGAAGAACTCTACCGCGGCAAAGCCAAGTCGGTTTACAAGACCGATGACGCTGACCGCTTGATCCTGCTGTTTCGCAACGACACCTCGGCGTTCGACGGCAAGCGCATCGAACAGCTCGACCGCAAGGGCATGGTGAACAACAAGTTCAATGCCTTCATCATGCAAAAGCTCGAAGCGGCCGGTATCCCGACCCAGTTCGATAAATTGCTGGCCGACAACGAAGTCCTGGTCAAGAAGCTCGACATGATTCCGGTCGAATGCGTCGTGCGTAACTACGCCGCCGGCAGCCTGGTCAAGCGCCTGGGTGTCGAGGAGGGCATGAAGCTCAACCCGTACACCTTCGAGCTGTTCCTGAAGGACGACGCCAAAGGCGACCCGTTCATCAACGAGTCTCACGTCGTTGCATTCGGCTGGGGCACCGCTGAACAGCTCGTACGCATGAAGGAGTTGTCGCTCAAGGTCAACGACGTCCTGACCAAGCTGTTCGACGACGCAGGCCTGCTGCTGGTCGACTTCAAACTGGAATTCGGCGTGTTCAGCGACGGCTCCATCGTCCTGGGCGACGAATTCAGCCCGGACGGCTGCCGCCTGTGGGACAAGGACACCAAGAAGAAAATGGACAAGGACCGCTTCCGCCAAGGCCTGGGTGACGTCATCGAAGCCTACGAAGAAGTCGCCAAGCGTCTGGGCGTGCCTCTTTAATCCAGCCGGGTGAAAGCAAAAGCGCCGCAAGCATCTGAAAAAGCGTAGAAATTCTGAAAAAATTATTCGCGTTTTTTCGCCAAACTGTTATGATGCGCGCCGTTGGAGAGATGCCGGAGTGGCCGAACGGGACGGATTCGAAATCCGTTGTACTGGCGACAGTACCTAGGGTTCAAATCCCTATCTCTCCGCCATATATAAGGCCCCGAGCGTTTGTAGCGCTCGGGGCCTTTTTCATTTGGGGGAATTTTGGGGGAGTGGGGGAACGTGCGATTCCACCAGCCACCGGTTATGATTCCCCGCATGGCCTACTACGAAAAACGTGGCGAGAGCTGGCGCGCCCAGATCCGCCGCAAAGGATATCCCACCCTCTCTCTGCGTCCTTCGACACCAAGGCAGAAGCCCAGCGCTGGGCCGCCGAGATTGAAGGCGATATGTCGCGCGCGCGATTTGTGGATATCCGCGAGGCCGAATCCACTACGCTCTTTGAAGCGCTGAAGCGGTACCAGTCTGAGGTGTCGGTCGGCAAGAAGGGTGAGAAGCAAGAAAAGGTTCGCATCCAGAAATGGCAGGACTCTGACCTTGCCCATAAGTCTCTCGCCTCTTTGAGGTCCAGCGACATGGCTGCGTACCGCGACGCCGAAATCAAAGCGGGGAAGTCCACGGCTACGGTGCGGCTTGACCTGGCTGTGATTAGTCACCTGTACACCGTGGCGGCAAAGGACTGGGGTATTGAAGGTCTGACAAACCCGTGCCGGGCGATTCGTATGCCCAAGGGAAGCAAGCAGCGCGAGCGCCGGCCGACTGCTGAGGAACTGAAAGCCATCTACAAATTTGCCGGTGAGATAAATCCGGTGCTTCCGGTCATCTTCGAACTGGCGGTTGAAACGGCTATGCGCCGATCCGAATTGATGATGCTGCGTAAAGATCAGGTGCGGGGGAAGGTTGCGTACCTCGAAGACACGAAGAACGGCGAGCGCCGGTCGGTCCCGCTATCATCGCGGGCCCTGGCACTCTTGGAGGGATTGCCGACGCCAATCGCCGGCGGCAGGTACTTCAACCTCAAACTGAATACGATCAGCAACTACTTCCCGCGCGTTTGCGAGAAAGCCAAGATCACTGACTTGCGGCTTCACGACTTGCGCCATGAAGCGACGAGCCGCCTGTTCGAGCGCGGCTTCACGCTTATGGAAGTGGCCAGCATTACCGGTCATAAGACGCTGGCGATGCTCAAGCGCTACACCCACCTGAGCCCCCAGGACCTGGCCGAGAAGCTGGGGTAGGGCCGCATCAAGCAACATTCCTCAACGTCGGCGGCGTCTTCCGCTTCCGGCCCACCTTTGGTAATGCGTGCTCGCCATCGCGGAACTCGCGAAGGAACTTGCGTACATCATCCTTCAGCCAGCAGTGCTTGCCGCCCATTTTGAAGCTTTGGGGCAGCCAGTCCACGCCTCGGCGAATCCCTTCTCTGATTGATGCTTCGGTACGCCCCAGCATTTTTGCCAGACCGTCCACCTTCACTACCTCTGATTCTTCAGACATGGTGCCTCCGTCCGGGGTCTATGCGGGGTTGAGTGGTTGCGTCGCTTTGGCGATAGCAGCCTTGGCGTCGGCGATGATCTTGTTCAGGGCCTCAAGCCCCGCGTAGCCGTTGTGGCAATTGACGGGGTAGCCCAGATCCCACTGGACGAGGCGTCGCGTAACCTCCAGCAGTTCCGGCGCCGTTGCGGCCAGTTGCATGTTCGCCTCATTCTCTATATCAGGTCGATTTTCTGGATTGGCCACGTAGAACAGATCGTCTTCGTCTGTGTAGGCTTTTCCGACGCCGCGCTCACCGCCAGACGATTGCCATGCGCACCACGGACCAGGTGTGTGTTTCGTTTGCATACGATCTCCCGCCCGCCGTACACCGGCAGGCATGTGGATAGATGGGGAAGGGGTTACGGGTACTGGCGCTTGATGCGGTCGGCGATACCTTCCAGCTTTTCGGCCATGTACCCCATGTCGTTGTTGTCGCGGCGGGAGACGACGCCGGAGCGCCGGACGTTGCGTCCGGCGAGCAGCCATGCCGCCAGAAGGATTAGCGCAGCCTCGAGTCGACGACGAACGTAGCCGGTTTTCGGGATCATAGGAGGTGCGCTCCAGCTTCCAGAAGACCATCTCGATCTTCGCGGAGGTTATCCCGCTCGGCCCTGAGTTGGTCGCGCTCCCTGATCAGGCATTTGAGCGCAGTTGAGATGTTCCCGTGCCCAAGGGTGGTGGTGATTGCGTGAGCCTCGTCGAACAGGCGCACCTTCCGATCTAAGTCCTCTGCTGCCCGGGTCGACAGCTCCTTTGCCCGGACCCTCAGGCAGCGCTTGCAGGTCACGTAACGCCAGTCGTTTGTCAGCTGCTCGTCTTCCATGCTCCCCTCGGTGCCGCAGTAGACATGCTCGGGCGGATCCTGATCGGTCTCGGTCCCGCCATCCCAGCTGCAGAGGTGAACCGCTCGTCTGCTCATGACGCTGCCCAAGGGAGGAGAGGGGTGTTGTACCCAAGCATTAGCGGGTGCTGAGGCTGGCCTGATTTGGTAGTGCCGAAGTGCAGCACCGGCTTGCCGCTGTCAGCAAGTAGCGCAAGCATCTCCGCAAAACAGTACCTGACGCCCTTGGCGACCTTGATGGTGTTGCCCCAGCACGGAACCAGCACATCGGCCTCGTCAATCATCTGGCGGATGTGTGCCAGGTTCACCTGGTGGTTGGAAGGGGTGGGCAGCCCATTTACGTAAGTTCGAAGGTCGTTCGAGAATCCGATATCGCGCGGGTCCGTCGCGCGGTAGCAAAAGACATTTCCGACGATGAACCGATGGCCGCCGTTGCGGACGGTGAAGCCACGCCACTTGCGCACGGTGGCGTCGTCTAGCGTGGCGTCGGCAGTGGATGGGTTGATGCCGAAGTAGGCAAACACCTTGCTGCCTTCGAACGGCAGGCCGCAGTCACGTTCAAGCCGGTAGCGGTACAAGCCGCAATCGCTGATTATTGCGCTCATGGAGTCAGCTCCAATGGTTCTAAAGCTTTCGCGGCAACTTCGGCGACAGCCAAGGCGTAGACGTCGGGGTGCTGTTTATCGAAAGCGGGCATATGCTCTGTCTCAATCCATTGTCCACGTGCAGTCCCGCGAGCCAGCCATCCGGGATTACTGCCGGGTGCCTGGGTCCACGCCGTCACACCGATGCCATAGGAGGCAATCTGTTTGGCGGTGATAAATCCCTGCTGGCGCATCTGCGCGATCACTCGAAGGGCTGACTCTTTCCATGGCGTTAGCCGAGTAGGAGACGGCACGCCGGCCGGGAGATTGGTGACAACGGAAGGCACTCGGCAGCGCTCAGTGGGCCACCAGTCGAACATTCGGTTTGCATAACCCCAACGTGGAATCGTCTTCTCGGGCCAGAACAGCTCGGATTCGATGCTGAACCCATGTGAGCAGCCTTTCACTCTGGAGTATTTGCTCGCCACTAGAACGCGCACTCCCAGATGATCGAGCATCTTCCTGATGCCTTCGCTTGCATCCGATATTTTGCTGACGATGACGAGGCGGTGATCTGGACCGGGCCGACCGTAAAACTCATCACCCAGTGATGGAAGGATTTGATCGGCAACCTTCGCGTTCAGCGCGAGCTTGGCTTCCACGCCGATCTGACGGCCGTCCTCATGCACGACCAATACGTCAAACCCTGCTGCCTCTGGATGGCAAGTCCAGCCAGGCAGGCTGTTGAACTCCAGCATGAATACCGCGCACAGCTGTGTCTCCGTGGTTATGGCTTCAAGTTCCATTGGCAAAGCTCCGCCTCGCCGCATACGCAGCAGGCAATAGGGATAGGGTGAGGGTGAGGGTGAGGGTGAAAGGGTGGCGGGTTTACTGCGGGAGTGGCGAATGCTTTGGCTTGGCGGCCTGCTTCGCCCGGATTTGAGGGACTGTCAGATTTTTTGTGTGCGGGCCGGTAACGGCCTGCCGTCAGGCAGTCCGTGCTTTTACCAGGTCGGCCTGATAAATCGATCTCCGTAC
>NZ_SOCT01000008.1 GCF_004364435.1 Pseudomonas sp. LP_7_YM
GTGACAGACTTATAAGGTGTCGGAGATTACTATCTGTACTGTATGTGGTTGATTGTCTGTAATACATTGTCTTCTTCTGTTTGATAAACTGTTTTTATCGGTTTTTCTGATTCAAATCGCGTTGCTAATGATCTAGTCTTGTCAAGCTCACTATTCATCACTGGTCCAGTGGGTGTGATCTTGATCGACATTTAAAATATCGCAAGGACGTCCATGAATATTAACAGTTCATTATCCACACAGGCTCTCGTTGCGGCTCTCCCAACCAAAGCGCCTGCCTCCGTAACTTCCGACACTGCTGCCGCTTCGACAGAAGTGGCAGATGGCGTGGGAAAGAAAGACACCGTCAGCCTTTCCTATTCGGCGATTGCGGCAGCTCAACAAGATGATGACGGTCAGGCAGCTAAGGTGCCTTCGAAGTCTTCAGGGGGCGTGCCTGAGCTACCGGATGAGGCTTATGCTGTTCCGAGCTGGATGGCAGGTTACTACCGGGATTTAACTTACAAATTGACCATGGGCATACCTGGCAATTATGTTCCACCTCAGAACCTCGCGTTTGCAGCTAGTTCACAAAATGATATGAAGGCCTACGCATCGCTTCTACAAACTCATATTCAGGCTGTCTATGAAAATAGCGGTCTAGGCAATGCTGCGGAACGCTATTACGCATTAAAAATTGATCCGAGCCTAAATGAGAAGCTGCACCAGGCCTTCACCGACAGCGTGAGCGCTGATCCGGAGATAATAAGTTTGATGAATAAAATGGGTGTAAACGTATCTTAGAGCATTCCCTGGTTTTCGACAGGACATAAAAAGGTGTATGAATAAAGTAATCAAGGTTGTACTGGCCACTTCTACAACCAGCGTTGCTGAAGTTTCCTCCTTTCAGTACTGATCGATCAAGGTGTGCAATTTGGCATGATGGAGGATGAGCGATTAAATTAAATCAAAGGAGGTGCGAAAATAATTGGTCAGCCGTTGCCAAGCGTTACGCTAGGCTTTAAATCGTATCAAGTAATCTGGAAGAAATTCGGTGCTTTGGACGATTATTGCTCTTGCCGGCTTGCAGAAAATAACTACAGTCCGTGGGATGTTGGGTCGGTTGTAAAGAATGGTATCGTATGCGGCTGTTCCTTTTTTACATAAAGAGGACGCACGATAGTTACCCGCTTCAAGTGAGCGTGCGGTTTTCAGTGTGCGCCTTATGTGTTGACCAATGATGTCGCGCTGGCAGATGCGCACCACCTGATCGGCCTAGCTGCGTAGTCCGAGCCGCCGTATCACAACTGTGAGAACGGTGACGTGAAGAAAGCGGTCTTGAAATCCTCTGCTATTCGGACCCTGCGATAATTGAAAGTAGCAGTGACAGACTTGTAAGGTGTCGGAGATTACTATCTGTACTGTATGTGGTTGATTGTCTGTAATACATTGTCTTCTTCTGTTTGATAAACTGTTTTTATCGGGTTTTCTGATTCAAATCGCGTTGCTAATGATCTAGTATTGTCGAGCTCACTATTCATCACTGGTCCAGTGGGTGTGATCTTGATCGACATTTAAAATATCGCGAGGACGTCCATGAATATTAATGGTTCATTATCCACCCAGGCTCTCGTTGCGGCGCTCCCAACCAAAGCGCCAGCCTCCGGAACTTCCGACACTGTTGCCGCTTCGACAGAAGTGGCAGATGGAGTGGGAAAGAAAGACACCGTCAGCCTTTCCTATTCGGCGATTGCGGCAGCTCAACAAGATGATGACGATCTGGCAGCGAAGGTGTCTTCGAAGTCTTCAGGGTTCGTGCCTGGACTGCCGGATGAGGCTTATGCTGTGCCTAACTGGATGGCCGGCTATTATAACGATATAACTTATATGTTAACCATGGGGTTGCCTTATAATTACGTACCACCTGAGAATGTCGCATATATGGAAGGGTCCCCGCAGGACCAGGCGGCGTATGCTGCGCTTCTTCAGTCTCATATTCGAGAGCTCTACGACAACAGTGGCTTGGGCAATACTGCGGAGTGCTATTACGCCTTGAAAAATGACCCGAGTCTGAATGAGAAGCTGCACCAAGCATTTACGGAAAGTGTTAGCTCTGATCCAGAGATGATGGAAGTTATGAGCCGGTTAGGCATAAGCCTGTCTTGAACAATATTACTCGATAAAAGTGCAAAGGCAAAGATGACGAAAATAATTACAACTTCGCTCGCCGCTTTCTTCTGTATTGCGTCTATATCGGCTCATGCTGAAAGCTCGATATTACTAGCACTAAAATCTCAAAGAGCTGATCTCTCGATGATGAGTGATCAAAAACTCGATGAAATCAGAGGCGCTGCGAAAATTCTCGGTCAACCGCTGCCCAGCGTCACCTTGGGATTAAAAACCTATCACGTTACCTGGAAGCAGTTCGGAGCTATGGATGATTATCGATCTTACATCAGGCATGGTTTTTCCTATAATCCGGGTGTGAGAAACACCGTGGTTGAGAATGAGGTAGTTCACGATGTTGCCGGTGACGTTTGGTTCGCAGATAGAATCAGTAATCCAAACACGTGGAACTCGGCTTATTCGGTTCGAATAGACTCGCATCTTCAGGCCCTAGACAAGACCACCGGCCAACCCATGAACTTCGGCTGGCGCACAACCAGCTGGAATCGGCCCATCTCAACCTTCAGATGGTAGTTCCCTAGCGCAGCCTCACAGCCGCGACTTATGTTCGCGGCCATTTTTTCCCATCAACAAAGGACGCACAATGATCGGCGGCTTCAAATCAGTGCGCGCAGTTTTTGGATGCACGCTGTACGCATTCATCAACGACGTCACGCTGGCTGACACGGTTCATCTTAAAAACGGAGATATATTCTCCGGCAAAATAATCTCGTTGCAGAACGGCCTCTGCATCTTCGACACGAAATACGGCGCCGCAGTCTGGGTATCGACGAGTGAAATGAAGTCGATGGCGGCTGACGCTTCCTACACTGTCCATTTCATCAATGGCGATACCGCCGCAGGTCGCCTGCAACTCGCCCCCGACGGCACCACGCGGCTGAACTCTCCCACGTTTGGCCTGGTATCCGTTGACGTGGACATCATTCAGGCACTGACCCGTGATTTCGCCGATGAAAAATCCGTCGGCAAGCAAGCCGATAAGGCCAACGTGGGTCCCGCCGCTCAACAATATGGCGAGGACATGTACGAGCAGGCGCCTTTGGACTTCCTGACAGGCTCTACTGTTCTTCTGGCTCCCGGACAGTTCGAACTTGATATGGGCGCTGCCTACACGCAAAACCGTAGCCAATATTCGCTGGGTGGCTATTTTCAGAAGTCCTCCTATGTGGCCAGACGTCTGGAGCTGCGGACTTCCCTTCGCGCCGGGTTAGACGAAGGTCTCGAGGGATATGTGACCGTTCCTGTTACCTACAGTACGGTTCAGGATGTTTCTACAAACGAATACGTGCGCGACACCGACGCGTGGGAGATGGGCGACCTCGGGTTTGGCGTTCAATACCAGTTGATTGAGGAAAGTCTTGCCAGGCCTGCAGTGTCGTTGACCTTCGACGTCACTGCGCCGACGGGACGAAAGCGCTACAACGATGCCCTCAATAACTGGAAGGATCCGCTGAATAACGGCTCCGGTCATTGGAGCGTCGCACCGGGGCTTGCCTTCGTGCGCAGCACCGACCCTGCGATCCTGTTCGGCGGCTTGAGTTACCGGCACTTTTTTCCAGAAACGATTGATGGCTACCGTTTAAAACCCGGCTGGATGATCAACAGTTATGCGGGGGCGGGGTTGGCCTTGAACGAGAAGCTCTCCGTGGGCTCGCGGCTTTCCTATGCGTACAGCTCGAAATTGACCGCTGACGGGGAAACGATTTATGGATCCGATGCTGATCCCCTGGACCTCTCTGTCAGCGCCTCTTATCGACTGTCTGGTGACTGGGTTGCTTCTCCCGAGTTGACGTTTGGCCTCAATGACGACGCAGGGCCTGCCACGCTGTCGCTGAACTTCAGAAGGCGCTTCAATTGACTGGGCGTGCGGTCCTGACCAGCCTGATGATTGTGTGGAGTACGCTTGTCAGCCAAGCGGCGCAGGCCGATGCGGGCCCACGACTGATGTCGATCAAGCAGATACCTCTGCAGGGTATTCAGCGTCAGACACTTGATTACTCGTGCGGTGCTGCTGCGCTTGCGATCCTGCTGCGGCAGTATTTTGAAGACCCTGTGCAAGAGCGACAGGTGCTCGCGGATATGGTTTTCAGGCTGCCACCTGAAGAAGCTGCTGATCGTGTCTATACGGGGTTTTCCATGCTGGACCTCAAACGTGCTGCGCACCATCTGGGCTATGGCGCACAGGGCGTGATGTTACCTGCGGACGCGGTCAATGCGCTCAAGGGGCCGGTGATCATTCTTCTACGAAACGCGGAGCTGAATCATTTCGTGATCTTGAAAGGCGTTAGCCAAGGGCGGGCTTTTCTCGCCGACCCAAGCCGTGGACATCTCAGGATGCCGCTTTTCGAGCTGTTAGAGCAGTGGAACGGAGAAACCCTGATTGTCGAGCGCGCTGGCTTCGGGCTACCCGACGCCCACGGGCTGAACCTCCCAGAGAGCCACAATGTAGCGCCTGAAAGGGAGACGGCAAGATCGCTGCAGCAAACGTGGATCAACCGATGACTTATGCCCGTCGTGATGCGGCTCAAGCCCCCGCACACCAGAAAGCCCGGCGTGTGCCGGGCTTTGATGTATCACGCCACAGGGTCTGGCGTCGTGCCATTCTCGGCTTTTAGAACTTGTAACCAACACCGAGCATGTACACCCACGGGTCGATGTCCACATCCACCTTGGTTTTGCCGACGCTCAGTGCCGATGGGCCGTCTACGCTGGCTTTGGTGTCGATGTCGACATACCAGACCGAGGCGTTAAGCATGATGCGGTCGGTGAGCATGTAGTCCATACCGATCTGACCGGCCAGGCCGACCGAATCCTTGAGCTTGAGGTTGCTGAAGCCCTGTTCCTTGCGCTCGCCGCTCAGATCGGTGTCGAAGAACTTGGTGTAGTTCAGGCCGATACCGGCGTAAGGCTGGAATTTCGACGAAGCGTCCATCGGGTAGTACTGCAGCGACAGTGTCGGAGGCAGTTGCTTGACGTCTGCCAGCTTGCCGTCCAGCCCCGGGCCCAGCCCTTTCACGCCAATGGTGTGGCTGAAAGGTGTGGCGGCCAGCAGTTCAAGACCTACATGGTCGGTCAGCATGTAAGCGAAAGTCAGGCCCAGCTGTGTCGAGTTGTCAGCTGTGGCTTTTGTGCCGGAAACCTTGGTGCCGTCGAGCTTGATATTGCCGCTGTCTTCGTTAGGATTCACCCGCGCCGCGCCTGCGCGCACGATGATGTCGCCAGCCTCGTGGGCCTGCGCAGCCATCGGTGTGCAGAGGGCAAGCGCAACGAGAGATGCGCCGAGCAGGGACTTGTTCATGGGAGCTCCGTAAAGGCATTAAAAAATGGATGCCTTATGTTACGAAGCGTCTAAACCCGGGTTTTTGACTTGGCTCAATGGATGGGCGATTAACCTGAATCCGGTGAAACTTTTGAGAGGGCGCGAACGCTGTGGGGCTCGGCGATCATTACTGATCCGCCAGCTCATAAACCAAAATCTTGTCCGCTTCCATCTGATAACCCGCATCGGCCAGTTCACTGGTGCTGGATTTGACCTGCATCGGCCCTTCGATCCAGTACGGCTGATAAAGCTCGTCGACCTTGACCCCAAGTTCACTGGTGACGTGGACGATCTGGTTTGGCGGCGGTGGAGGAACGTGAATACAGGCGCCAAAGTACGGCACCAGCAGAAATTCGATCACGCGGCCCTCTTCGCTGACCTCCAGGGGCACGATGTATCCGGGCAGGCGCACCCTTTGGCCGTTGAGGGATTTCACCACCGGCGCATCTGGGGCCAACTGATGAGCCGCGGGCGCGGCTTCCATCGACAATGCATCGGCCATTTTCGACAAGTCGTGGATAGGCGCCGTGATCAGCTTTACTGGCGGCGCGTCGGGCGGGATCATTTCCTGCCACGTCAGCACCCGTAAGTCCTGTCCCCAGGCGCTGGACGCAAGCAGCAAGGACAGCATTACCCACAACCTGCGCATCACAACGTCCTCATAAGCGAATCGACAGGCCATCGGCCAGCGACTGGCGATAGGCGCGCCACGCAGGCACGATGCCCATCAGCAGCGCTGCGCAGAGAATGCCGCCGAGCAGCGTCCATTCGTAAGCGCTGGGCAGTGACAGTGGCAAGTACAGACCGTAATTGGCCTGTACGTAACCCTGCGCGGCGGCGATGCCGATGTACAGCAGCGCCAGACCGCTGACCGCACCCGCAAGCGCCAGGGCAAATGCTTCAAGAATCAGCAGGCTCGCAACATGCCACGGCCGTGCGCCGACCGAGCGCAGAATGGCCATCTCTCGGCGCCGTTCGTTGAGGCTGGTGAGAATCGCGGTGAGCATGCCGATCAGTCCGGTCAATACCACGAATAGCGAAATCACGAACAGCGCCTTTTCTGCCGTGCCCATCAGGCTCCACAGCTCCTGCAACGCCACTCCCGGAAGGATTGCCAGCATCGGCTCGCCGCGGAATTCGTTGATCTCGCGCTGCAGGGCGAACGTGGAAATCTTGCTGTTGAGCCCGAGCATGAAGGCCGTGATGGCGGTGGGTGTCAGGTCCATGTTGCGCGCCTGATCAGCGCTGATACGTCCGTCGCCCCGGGCCGGCATGCCGTTGTGCCAGTCGATGTGAATCGCCTCCATGCCGCCGAGGCTGATGTGCAGCGTGCGGTCGACCGGAGTGCCCGTGCGCTTGAGAATGCCGACCACGGTGAATGGCTTGTCGTCGTGCTTGACCAGGCTTACCACCGCTACGCCATGGGCCAGCACCAGCTTGTCGCCGAGCTTGTAATGCAGTGCATCGGCCACTTCGGCACCCAGCACCACCTCGAACGGATCGGTCGCGAACGCTCGCCCATCGGCCAGCTCCAAATGCTGCTGGCGACCGTACTGATAGTGCTCGAAATACGCTTCGTTCGTGCCCATTACCCGATAGCCGCGATGGCTGTCGCCAAGGGAAATCGGAATCGCCCACTTCACCTGCTGGCTGCTGGCGAAATGCTCGAAACTGTCCCAGCGGATGTTGTTGGTGGCGTTGCCGATACGAAACACCGAATACAGCAGCAGATTGACCGAGCCGGAGCGGGCGCCGACGATCAGGTCTGTTCCGCTGATGGTGCTGGCAAAACTGGCGCGGGCCTCGGTACGTACCCGCTCCACCGCCAGCAGCAGGCAGACCGACAAAGCGATGGCGAAGGCCGTGAGAAAGGCGGTAAAGCGGCGGTTGGCGAGACTGGCCAGTGCCAGGCGAAGAAGATACATCTCAAACCTCGGTGGCGATGGCGGCGCGATTGAGTTCGGCCAGTGACAGGCTGCGGTCGAACAACGGCGCCAGGCTTTGATCATGGCTGACGAACAACAGGCTGGAGCCGGCCTCGCGGCATTCGGCAAACAACAGCTTAATGAAGGCTTCCCGGGCGTCGGCATCCAGCGCCGAAGTCGGTTCATCGGCGATCACCAGCTCGGGTTGACCGATCAGCGCGCGAGCGGCGGCGACGCGCTGTTGCTGGCCGATGGAAAGTGCATCGGCGCGGCGGTCGAGCAATTGCGCATCTTTTAAACCCAAGTGCGCGAGCAAGGTGGCAGCGGCCTTGTTAACGCTGCCGTGGCGCTGCGTCGCCCGTTGAGCACGCAGTTTCGAAAAGTGGCAGGGCAGTTCTACGTTTTCCCGCACGCAGAGGAACGGCAGCAGATTGAATTGCTGAAAGATGTAGCCGGTGTGATCGACGCGAAAGCGGTCACGCGCACCGGCCGAGAGCTGTGCCAGCTCCTGACCGAGCAGACGGATGCTGCCACGATCAGGCTTTTGCACACCGCCAAGCAAGCCCAGAAGCGTGGTTTTGCCGCTGCCACTCGGGCCCTTGAGGAACAGGGTTTCGCCGGGTTCAAGGCGAAATGTCGGAACGTCCAATAGCGGTGCGTGGCCCGGCCAGGTGAAGCCGAGGTCGGACAGCTCGATGAGTGCTTGAGTCATGGCCTGAGTCATTTCTGGAAAGTGAACGACCGGAAAAGTCCGGTCGTGCGAGCAGAGGTGGCGCTTAGAACTTGACTACAGGGTTGCTCGGCCGTACCTCGGCGCCCAGCTGGCGTTTCTGTGTCACCAGCTGTACCTGAATGGTCTGGAAAGCAGGGAAGCTTTTGAACAGCTGGGTCAGGTCAAGTTTGTTCAGTACGGCCGGCACAGCGCAGGTCAACTGATAATGACCTTTGATATCGCTGTGTTCATGCTCGTCGGCGTCGCCATTGTCATGACCATGATCATCGGCTTTGTCGCCGAACAGCGGGCCTTCCAGCGTCTGCTTGATCACCGTGCACTCGGCAGCTTCAGGAATGCTGAACAGGCCATGAGGTTTGAGCAGGGTTTCGCGCGCTAGCGCCAGCGTCGCCTTGTCTGCATCAGAGGTAGCGGGGTGTTCGAAGCCGACGACGTTCATGGCCGGGGTGTCCAGTTCCAGCGCCAGCGTGCGGCCTTCCAGTGCCATGTCCAGACGCGCTGCGCCATGCACATGCGCGCCCAGGCTGCCGTGCTCATGATCGTGGTCATGCGCATCTGCGGCGCAGGCGATGGCAAAAGGAAGCAGCGCGAGAGGCAGGGCGAGTAGCAAACAGCGCATGAGGAAGGGCTCCAGAAAAGGGTCTAAAAATTGTTATGTGATCTTATAACAATACGTTGCGCAACTTCTTAACTTTTTTGTTTGCAGGCGGCGTGCTGTGGGACCATGCCACATCGCCAATCAGAGGAAACACATCATGCTGCGAATCCGTGGAACCGTCGGCGACCTGCCGGTGGATCTGACTGTGGAGATGGACGACGGCGATTGGGCGAAGCTGGGCGCGCAGTTCGGGACCCCATTGCAAGACAGCAATCCGCAAAGTACCGCGCCGGTCAAACCGTTGGCCACCCGTAACGATGCCGTCTGGGACATCGCTCAGGAGCTGCTGCGCAAGGCCGGGCATATGAGCGGCCCTGAGCTGCTCGGACAGCTGGAAGGGCTGGCGGGGAGCACAGCGGCAGGCAAGCGTCTGATGGTGCGCATGCGCCACAGCGCCAACGTCAGGGTCGAAAGCCAGGGCGATGCGCCTGAGTATCACTGGGTGGAATGATTGTTTCAGGACAGGAGCACGACCTCCTGTGAGAGCGAGCTCATTCGCGATGCATTCCAGACGACGCACGTGTATCGGTTGCGATTTTTCGCGAGTGAACTCGCTCCCGCAGAGGGAGGAGGGGCAGTCTCCTGAATCGCGACGTCAGTACAACGCAGCGAACAGCTTGCGGCGATAGGTCGTCACCAGTGGGTGATCGTTGCCCAGCAGGTCGAACACCTGCAGCAGCGTTTTGTGCGGCTGTCCTTCGTTGTAGCCGCGGTTGCGGATGAACAGTCTGAGCAGGCCTTCCAGCGCAGCGTCGTATTGCTGGCGCGACAGTTGCTGAATCGCCAGTTGATGCGCCGCTTCGTCGTCCTGCGGGTTTTGCGCCAGACGGGCTTTGAGGTCGGCGACATCCGGCAGCGCAGCCGCTTCGCCAAGGAAGGTCAACTGAGCTTTGACGCCCGCCAGCGCTGCCTTGTGATCATCGCCTTTGACTGCATCCAGCACGCTGCGGGCTTCCGTCAATTCGCCACGCTCTGCCAGGCAACGCGCATAAAGAATCAGTGCCGCTTCGTTGGTGTTGTCCTCGCTCAGAATGGTCTGCAGAACAGCTTGCGCTTCGGCGAAGTGGCTCTCGGCGAACATGGCCTGGGCCAGTTCCAATGGGTCGGCAGCGGCAGGCGGCGGCAGCTGCACATGAGGTTCGAGCAGTTTGCGTATTTCCGACTCCGGTTGCGCCCCGGCAAAACCATCGACGGGCTGACCGTCCTTGAACAGCACTACGGTTGGCAGGCTGCGGATGCCGAAGCGCCCGACGATATCCTGCTCGGCATCGCAATCGACCTTGGCCAACAGCAACTCACCCTGATAACTCTCGGCTATCTGTTGTAGCAGCGGCATCAGCACCTTGCACGGCGCGCACCACTCAGCCCAGAAATCCACCAGCACGGGTTTGTGAAACGAATTCTCGATGACCAACTGATCGAACGTGGCGGTGGTCGCATCGAAGATGTACGGCGTGTCCTGGCTCATCGCAACTCTCGGAAAAAGACTCAATGGCGGCAACTATAAAGGGCTGGGGGGATTGTCGGAAGCGGGGCGAAAGATCTGCCAGCGAATGGATGATGCACATGGTTGTTTTCGATTCTGGCCGCAGGCCGCGGGAACAAGCCGAACTCCCACGGCCTGCGGCCAGAAGCACAGCACTGTCGTGTTCATCGCATTGCGTGATACAGACTCACCTGCCGAAACTCCCATGGCTCTGCCAGGTCCGGCAAGGTCAGGGCTTCCAGAACCCCCAACCGCTCATAAGCCGGGTGCTGGAAGTCCCTGACCCGCGAATCGGCCACCAACACTTCCTTGCCGCGACTTAGAAACTGGTCAAGCAGTGGCAGATTGGCGCGGTCATACAACACATCGGCTACCAGAATAAGATCGAAACGATCCGCTTCGGCGAAGAAATCCATGGAATAGCCAAGCCTCACTCCATTGAGTTGCGCATTGGCCTTGCAGGACTGGATTGCGACCGGATCGAGATCGCATGCAACAACCTCCAACGCTCCGGCTTTCATCGCTGCAATGCCCGCCACGCCCGAACCTGCGCCAAAGTCCAGTACACGCTTGCCCGCGACCCACTGCGGCAGTTCGACGAGAAAGCGCGCCAGGGCCAGGCCGCTGGCCCAGCAGAAACTCCAATACGGTGGCTCCTCCAGAATGCGGCGGGTTTCTTGCGGGCTGAATGCGCGGTCCATGTTCACGGCGTCGAGCAGCCACAGCTTGAGGTCGGTCCCTGGCAGCGGCTCGGCCACCAGTCGGGCGTCCCCTAACAGTTCGTTTAACGACGCCTGCAGATGAGGCGGGGGTGTCATGGCGCTTTGAAGAACTGCAACTGGCCTAGCGATTGGGTATCGGGTCTGGCGATCAATACCGAGGGCAGATGCAGCGTCAACACGCCGGACTGGCTGGCGCGCCCACGCAGTTCGACCCGGGCTCCCGCCGGGAAAGCTTCGGGATTGAAGCGCAGCTGGAACGGCAGCGATTGGTTGTTGCCCGTGAGTTTGGTGCTGCTCAGCAGCTTCTGCGGACGATTGCGATCATCGATGACCAAGAGCGCCAGTTCGACTTCCGCACCGGCCGGCACGCCCAGTAACTGGCCGCTCAATTGGCGTTGATAGGGCAGCAACGGGCCTGCGCTTTCAGGCAGTTTGATCGCGTTGGGTGCAGGTTTGGCAGGGGCGGCGGTTTTGGGCGGCTCTGTGGAGCTACAGGCGGCGAGCAAACCGAGCAGGCTGATTACAGCAAGCGAACGTAGCGACATGTACAGCTCCAGCAAAACAGAAATACGGGTGGGGTGACGCAGTATCGCCGAGGGTGAGGAATTTGGCTGCACTGAATGCGCGTGTATATACCTCAAAGTCCCGGACTTGTCTTGCGGGCGGGATGCGCTACCATGGCCCTCCCTTTTTTTGTTGCCTGCCACCATGCACTGTCCCTTTTGCGGTGCCAACGACACCAAAGTCATTGACTCGCGCCTTGTTGCCGAAGGCGATCAAGTTCGCCGCCGTCGTGAATGCGTTGCCTGCGGCGAGCGTTTCACCACCTTTGAAACCGCCGAACTGGTCCTGCCCCGGTTGATCAAGCAAGACGGCAGCCGTCAGCCCTTCGACGAAGAAAAGCTGCGCGCCGGTATGCAGCGCGCACTGGAGAAGCGTCCGGTCAGCGTCGAGCGCCTCGAAGCGGCGCTGGCTCATATTAAGAGCAAGCTGCGAGCGACCGGTGAACGTGAGGTCAAGTCGTTGATCGTCGGTGAACTGGTGATGACTGAACTGCAAAAGCTCGACGAAGTGGCTTATATCCGCTTTGCTTCGGTGTACCGGCGGTTCCAGGACCTTAACGAATTCCGCGAAGAAATCGACCGACTGGCCCGCGAGCCGGTTAAAGAGTGAGCATGTCCTCCACAGAGCAGAGCGTACTCGACGCTTTTTATATGGCGCGAGCGCTTGAGCTGGCGCGCAAGGGCGTCTACTCGACGCATCCCAATCCTCGGGTTGGCTGCGTGATCGTGCGCGATGGCCAGATCGTCGGCGAAGGTTGGCACGTGCGCGCAGGCGAGCCTCACGCCGAAGTCCACGCCCTGCGTCAGGCGGGGGAACAGGCCAAAGGCGCCACCGCTTACGTCACCCTGGAACCCTGCAGCCATCATGGGCGGACCCCGCCGTGTGCCGACGCGCTGGTCAATGCTGGTGTCGCTCGCGTGGTTGCGGCCATGCAGGATCCCAATCCCGACGTCGCCGGACGTGGCCTGCTGCGGCTGATGAACGCGGGCATCGCCGTGCAGAGCGGCGTGCTGGAAAACGAGGCGCGGGCGATCAACAAGGGTTTTCTCAAACGCATGGAACATGGCCTGCCATACGTGCGGGTCAAGCTGGCGATGAGTCTCGACGGCCGTACGGCGATGGCCAGTGGAGAAAGCAAATGGATTACCGGCCCTGAGGCGCGATCAGCGGTACAGCGGCTGCGAGCGCAATCGAGTGCGGTGCTGACCGGGGCTGACACCCTATTGGCTGACGACGCCCGACTCACCGTGCGCCCCGACGAACTGGGTCTGGACGCTGAACTGACTGCGCTGGCCGTGACCCGTGCGCCGTTGCGCGTGTTGATCGATGGTCGCCTGCGTGTCCCGCTGGATGCGCCGTTCTTCAAGGCCGGCAATGTGCTGGTCGTGACCTGCGCCGCCGCGTCGGCACGCGAGCGTTATCAAGAGCAGGGGCATGAACTCCTGGCGCTGCCCAGCAGTGGCGGCCATGTCGACCTGCGCAAGCTGATGCTCGAGTTGGCAGCGCGAGGTGTAAACGAGCTGCTGGTCGAAGCCGGGCCGAAGCTCGCCGGTGCCTTCACGCAACTGGGCCTGGTCGATGAGTTCCAGCTCTTCGTGGCGGGCAAGTTCATGGGCTCATCCGCGCGTCCGTTGCTAGAGCTGCCGCTGGCGCAAATGAGCGAGGCATTGGAGCTGAAAATCATTGAAATGCGTGCCGTGGGCAATGACTGGCGAGTCATTGCGGTACCTGCCCTCGACCCAGGCGTATAATTGCGGCTTTCGCTTTAAGCGCTGGCCTTGTTCTCCCGGAGGACCCATGTTTACCGGCATTATCGAATCCATTGGCAGCATCCGCGCCCTGACGCCTAAAGGCGGCGATGTTCGCGTTTACGTAGAGACTGGCAAACTCGACCTTTCCGACGTCAAGCTCGGCGATAGCATCGCGGTCAACGGCGTGTGTCTGACCGCCGTCGAGCTGCCAGGCGACGGTTTCTGGGCCGACGTCAGTCGCGAAACCCTTGACGTCACCGCGTTCGTCGACTTGAAGACCGGCAGCCGGGTGAACCTGGAAAAGGCCCTGACCCCAACCACCCGCCTGGGCGGCCATCTGGTCAGCGGTCACGTCGATGGCGTTGGCGAAGTGCTGTCCCGCGAGGAAAACGCCCGTGCGATCCAGTTCCGTATGCGTGCGCCCCGTGAGCTGGCCAAGTACATCTCGCACAAGGGCTCGATCACGGTCGACGGCACCAGCCTGACCGTGAATGCCGTCAACGGCGCCGAGTTCGAACTGACCATCGTGCCGCACACGCTGGCCGAGACCATCATGGGTGACTACCGTCCTGGCCGTAAGATCAACCTGGAAGTGGATCTGCTGGCGCGTTACCTGGAGCGTCTGCTGCTCGGTGACAAGGCCGCCGACCCGACTCCGGCCCAGGGCGGCAACATCACCGAAAGCTTTCTGGCCGCCAACGGCTACCTCAAATCCTGAATCGAAGGGGGTGCCGAGTGGCGCTCAATAGCATCGAAGAACTGGTTGAAGACATTCGCCAAGGCAAGATGGTCATCCTCATGGATGACGAAGATCGCGAGAACGAAGGCGATCTGATCATGGCCTCCGAGTGTGTCAAAGCCGAGCACATCAACTTCATGGCGCGTTATGCCCGTGGCCTGATCTGCATGCCGATGACCCGCGAGCGTTGCGAAGCCCTGAAACTGCCGCTGATGGCGCCGCGCAATGGTTCGGGTTTCGGCACCAAGTTCACTGTCTCCATCGAAGCCGCTACCGGGGTGACCACCGGCATCTCCGCTGCCGATCGCGCACGGACCGTACAGGCCGCCGCCGCCAAGGATGCCAGGGCCGATGACATCGTCAGCCCAGGGCACATCTTCCCGCTGATGGCGCAGGCGGGTGGCACGCTATCGCGCGCAGGCCATACCGAAGCGGCGTGCGATCTGGCGCGCATGGCAGATTTCGAGCCCACGGGGGTGATCTGCGAAGTAATGAACGACGACGGCACCATGTCCCGTCGCACGGAACTCGAAGCGTTTGCCGCTGAGCACAACATCAAGATCGGCACCATTGCCGACCTGATCCACTACCGGATGATCCACGAACGTACCGTTCAGCGGATTGCCGAGCAGCCGCTGGATACCGAGCAAGGCCAGTTCAATCTGGTGACCTTCCGCGATTCGGTCGAGGGTGACGTCCACCTGGCGCTGACCCTGGGCAAGATCTGCGCAGAAGAGCCAACCCTGGTTCGCGTCCATAACATGGACCCGTTGCGCGACCTGCTGCTGGTCAAGCAGCCCGGCCGCTGGAGCTTGCGCGCTGCCATGACTGCGGTGGCAGAGGCGGGCAGCGGTGTGGTTCTGCTCCTGGGTCATCCCCTCGATGGCGACGCCGTACTGGCCCATGTGCGGGAAACCGCGGGTGCTGCGCCGGTCAAGACGCCGACCACTTACAGCACCGTCGGTGCCGGTTCGCAGATCCTTCGCGACCTGGGCGTACGCAAAATGCGCCTGATGAGTTCGCCAATGAAGTTCAATGCGATATCCGGTTTCGATCTGGAAGTTGTAGAATACGTGCCCTCCGAATAAGACCGGCAGTTGATCAACCGTGCAAGCGTGGATGCTTTCACGGTTTTTGTCCCTGCGGTCGCTGATTCGTGGCCTAAAATCCCTGCAAGCGCGCGCCTGATGCGCGCTTGCTTGCTCTTTAATACGAGAACATGAGACTCAGCCCAATGACCCTGAAGACCATCGAAGGTACCTTCATCGCCCCCCAAGGTCGCTATGCCCTGGTGGTTGGCCGCTTCAACAGCTTCGTCGTGGAAAGCCTGGTGAGCGGTGCCGTTGATGCCCTGGTTCGCCACGGCGTGAGCGAAAGCGACATCACCATCATCCGCGCACCGGGCGCGTTCGAAATCCCGCTGGTCGTACAGAAGGTCGCTCAACGCAGCGAGTTCGCCGCGATCATAGCCTTGGGCGCAGTCATTCGTGGCGGCACTCCGCACTTCGAATACGTCGCCGGCGAGTGCACCAAGGGCCTGTCTCAGGTCTCCATGGAGTTCGGTGTTCCAGTCGCCTTTGGTGTGCTGACGGTTGACTCCATCGAACAAGCCATCGAACGTTCCGGCACCAAGGCCGGTAACAAAGGCGCGGAAGCTGCCCTGTCCGCCATCGAGATGGTCAGCCTGTTGGCACAGTTGGAGGCCAAGTGATTAACGACGAAAGCGATCAGTTCAACCCGCGCGACCCCCGCCCGGCGGACGCTGGCAAGCCATCGAAAAGTGAAAAGCGCCGCGCTGCCCGCACGCTTGCCATGCAGGCGCTTTACCAATGGCACATGGCCAAGCAGTCGTTGAACGAGATCGAAGCGCAGTTTCGCGTCGACAACGACTTCAGTGATGTCGATGCCGCTTACTTCCATGAAATCCTGCACGGGGTCCCGGCCAAAAAGGTTGAGATCGACACGGCGCTGACGCCTTGCCTGGACATCGCCATCGACGACCTGGACCCGGTTGAACTGGCCGTTTTGCGCCTGTCGGCCTGGGAGCTGCTCGATCGCATCGACGTGCCGTACCGCGTGGTCATCAACGAAGGGATCGAACTGGCGAAAGTCTACGGTTCCACCGACGGTCACAAGTTCGTCAACGGGGTGCTCGACAAGCTGGCTCCGCGTCTGCGCGAAGTCGAAGTCAAGGCTCACAAGCGCTAAGGCGTCTGGGCCTCCAGATTCTCTAGCGTTTACGCCATGGGCGAGTTCGAGCTGATCCGCAATTACTTTGCCGCTGCGCCATGTGCGCAGCCTGGCGAAGGTGTCGCGCTGGGGATTGGCGACGACTGCGCCCTGTTATCAGTGAGCCCCGGCGAACAGCTGGCGATCTCCACTGACACGCTGGTCGCCGGGGTGCATTTTCCCGACGTCAGCGATCCTTTCCTGCTGGGTCAGCGTGCCCTTGGCGTCTCCGCCAGCGATCTGGCCGCCATGGGCGCCAGCCCCCTCGCCTTTACCCTTGCCCTGACCTTGCCGGAAGTGTCCGCCGACTGGCTGCAGGCGTTCGCCCGCGGTTTGAACCAGATGGCCCAAGCCTGCTCCATGCGCCTGATTGGCGGCGACACTACGCGCGGCCCCTTGAGCCTCACCTTGACCGTATTCGGCTCGGTGCCTGCGGGGCAGGCGCTGACCCGCAGTGGCGCACAACCGGGGGATTTGCTGTGCGTGGGCGGACCGCTGGGCGACGGCGCCGCAGCGTTGCCGTTGGTGTTGAACCAGCGCAGCACCGAGACGTCTACCACTCAGGCCTTGCTCTCGCGTTACTGGTCACCGCAGCCGCAGTTTGACTTGGGACTGGCATTGCGTGGCAAGGCGACATCGGCGCTGGATATCTCCGACGGATTGCTCGCAGATTGCGGACATATCGCATTGGCGTCCGGCGTACGCTTGCTCGTGGAGCGTGAAAAAGTGCCGATGTCTGACGCGTTGCTGGCATTTTTCAACGCAGATGAGGCGCTCAATGCCGCAGTTAGCGGCGGCGACGACTACAGGCTGGCGTTCACGCTACCGTCATCATTGCTGGCTGACCTGACTGCCACTGGATGGCCGATTTTCGTGATCGGTCGGGTGGTCGAGGGGCAGGGCGTGGGGCTGATCGACAATCAAGGGCAGGACGTCACTCCGTTGACTCGGGGTTATCAACATTTTCGGGAGACACGGTGACAGATCATCCTAATCAGGTCCCGGCGGAGAACGTTCCGCCCTCAGTGTGGACCAACCCCTGGCATTTCCTGGCCTTCGGTTTTGGCTCCGGTACATTGCCCAAGGCCCCGGGAACCTGGGGGTCCATGGTCGCTGTGCCGTTCATTCCGTTATGGCAGATGCTGCCGGACTGGGGCTATTGGCTGATGCTGGGCATCACCATGCTGTTCGGCTTCTGGCTGTGCGGCAAGGTGGCTGACGACCTGCGCGTGCACGACCATGAAGGCATCGTCTGGGATGAGATGGTCGGTATGTGGATTACGTTGTGGCTGGTGCCTGAAGGTTGGGTCTGGCTACTGGTGGGTTTTCTGATGTTCCGCTTCTTCGACATCCTCAAGCCGTGGCCCATCCACTGGATCGACAAACACGTTCATGGCGGTGTCGGCATCATGCTCGACGACGTCCTGGCCGGTGTCTTTGCGTGGCTGGCGATGCAGGGGCTGGTCTGGCTATGGGCCGTTATATAGGCAGCCACGCATAGGCGGTGCGGGGGGCAATGATCAAACTTCCTGATCTGAACGGCCGACAATTCAGCCTAAGCGTGCGCCGGAGCCTGCTGTTACAATGCCCGCTTGCGAGTTTCCAGCCCCCATACTGATCAGGAGCACACGGTGCCCGTCGTATTTGTCGCGGCTTCCAAGCTGCCTACCCCTTTTGCCACGTTCACCATGAGTGGCTTCCTCGAGCAGGAAACCGGTCGTGAACACGTGGTCCTCAGTCTTGGCGACGTCTCGGACGGCGCCCCGGTTCTCGGTCGTGTGCATTCGGAATGCCTGACCGGCGATGCGCTGTTCAGCCAGCGCTGCGATTGTGGTTCTCAACTCGAAGCGGCCATGCGTGCCATTGCGTCCGAAGGCCGGGGCGTCCTGTTGTACCTGCGCCAGGAAGGGCGTGGCATTGGCTTGATGAACAAAATTCGTGCCTATGAATTGCAGGACGGCGGTGCCGACACCGTCGAGGCCAACGAGCGTCTGGGTTTTGCCGCTGACCAGCGCGATTACGCCATCTGCCTGCCGATGCTGGAGCACTTGGGCGTGAAGTCGCTGCGTCTGATGACCAATAACCCGCGTAAGGTTAAGGCCTTGACCGACATGGGCATCGCTGTTGCCGAACGCGTGCCGCTGCATACCGGCCAGAACCCTCACAACAAACTGTACCTGGCTACCAAGGCCGGCAAGCTCGGCCACATGATGGGCAACGAACACCAGAGTGAGGTCGACCCGGCGTGACACGCGAGAACGCGAGACGACGTCTGGCGCTGCCGAACGTCGCTCGTTCGTCTTTCTCCTCCTTCGGCAGTTGACGTGGTGCGGCGCCTGATCGCCGTGCTGCTGGCATTAGCGGCCTGCCATATCAATGCAGCCGAGCGCGTCGTTAGCTTGGCACCGTCGCTGACCGAGGTCGTCATTGAACTCGGCGCTGCCAGTCTGCTGGTCGGCGTGCTGGATGGCGGAGATCGTCCGGTGTCTGTCTCAAGCCTGCCCTCGGTGGGTCGCTACGGGCAGCTGGAAATGGAGCGGTTGCTCAGTCTGCGCCCTGATCTTTTGTTGCTATGGCCAGGCAGTGTGAGTGCCGCTCAGCGCGATCAGTTGCAGCGTTTGAACATCCCCACCTACACCGCCGAACCCCACACACTGGAACAGTTGGCCGATCAGATCGAACAGATAGGCGAGCGACTTGGGCGTGCCGAACGCGGACGGCAGGTGGCAGGGACGTTTCGTCAGAGGCTATCCGAACTGAGACAACGCTACCATCGGGATAAGCCTGTGAGCGTGTTCTATCAGGTATGGGATCAGCCGCTGTACACCGTCGGCGGCGCGCAGATCATCAGCGATGCGCTGGGCGTCTGCGGTGCACGAAACGTATTTGCCGAGGTAAACCAGCCTGCCCCCCAAGTCAGCCTTGAGGCTGTTTTGCAGCGAAATCCCGAGGCCGTGGTCGCAGGGTCGACTTCTCAGCTGAATATCTGGAAGTCCTGGCCGTCGCTCAGCGCCCGATTGCTGGTGGTGCCGGACAAAGGCATCGAGCGGCCGAGTGGGCAGATGCTGGAGGCGGTGGCGAAGTTATGTGCAGTGATATCGCCAGATCGCTGAATGGCTCACGTGGCAGCGATCCATCGCGAAAGCCCGGCAAAGCCGAACCTACCTTTCACCCGATACACTGCATCGCGAATGAATTGGCCCCCATTGATGGCCGTGCATCCTCTGAGCGGCCTACAGGTCAGGCGTCCAGGTCATGCCGAACATCCAGGTCCGGCCTTCTTCGCGATACCCATAACTATTGCCATCGAAGCTGTACAGCGTACGGCTGTAGCGCTTGTCCAGGGCGTTATCCAGCTTGAACTCCAGCCTCACTTCATCGTTGGCCTTCCAACTGCTGCGCAAACCAAACAGCGCATAGCCGCCGATGTTCTGGGTGTTGGCCTCATCGTTATAGCTATTGCTCACCGCCTGCCAGCTGGCGCCAACGCCAAGGCGATCAAACTGACGATCGACGTCCAGATTCAAGGTCCGACGTGCGCGCCGGTTTAGCGTGTGACCGGTGTCGCGGTCACGAGGATTGATGATCGAGGCACCTAGTTTGCCGGTCCAGCCGAACAACTGTTGCTCAAGCGATGCCTCTAACCCGTTGATCCGCGCCGAGCCTATGTTTTCCGGGCGGAAGTTACCGTCCAGGGCGATAGCGTCTTGCAGATCGGTACGGTATAGCGATGCCTCGAGTTTGCTGGTCTCGCTCAAGTGACTGCGCCATTGCAGTTCGTAGCTTTTAGAGTGCTCAGGCTTGAGGGTCGGGTTGCTGAAGCCCGGGTAATACAGGTCATTGAATGTGGGCGCGCGGAAGCCTTCGCTGTAGGAAAGCAGCACTGCATTGGTCTCGTTGATTGGCGCAGTCAGTGTGCCGCTCCAGGTGTTCTGGTTGCCGAACTGCTGGTTCTGGTCATGACGAAGGCCCAGTTCAGTGGAAAACCCGTCGCCCTTGAAACGATGCTGAAGGAACGCCGCGCGATTCCAACGGCTGTCTTCGTAAAAGGACGTGCTGCTGTTGACCCGATCCTGATACCCGTCGCCGCCGAGCATCAGGCTGTTGCGCTCATCCAGCGTAAGGTCGTTCTGCCAGTTGACCGAGTCGCGATAGGTGTTGAACACGGAGCGGTCATCGCTGAGCGTGTCGAAGGTCTTCTCACGATTTTCGCTGTGGCCCATTTCCAGACGGGTTTTCCAGCGCTCGTTGATCCGGGCATCGATGTAAGTGCCCACGCTGCTGAGTTCGAAATCGCTGTATGGCCGCTGCCCGACACTGTCGAAGGACGCCGGGTCGAACAGGCCGAATGGGTTGTCGAACTCGGTCGTGCCTGTGTTATCCAGCGCGTTGAAGCCGATTTCCACGTCATCGTTCAGCCAATGACTCAGGTTCAGGCTGTAGGACTTGTTGCGGTAGGCATCGTGATCGCCATCGCTGGCGAACGAGGGGCCAGTGCGGTCGATGCCTGCAGTTTCGTCAAGGCTGGTGCTGAGGTTGAAATGAGTTCTTTGATCGCCACCCGACAGCCCAAGGCTGTATTGCCCGATATTGCGATTGCCGAATCCGCTGTGCAGCCGCGCTTGCAGGCCTTGATCGGCGCCACGGCGGGTGAAAATCTGGATTACCCCGCCGATGGCATCAGCCCCGTAAATAACCGAGCGCGAGCCTCGCAACACTTCGACCCGCTCTATCTGCTCGATATTGAGGTATTGCAAGGCGCTGTCGGCGGACGTGGCATTGGCGATGCGCTGGCCGTCGACCAGCACCAGGCTCTGGGCAGATTTGGTCCCTCGTATGTAAATCCCCGGCAGGCTGCCACGTCCGCCGCTTGGCGCCACCTGCACGCCGGGCACGCGATTGAGCAAGTCGGTGACGCTGGTCGGTTGCAGACGCTCTATATCAGCGCGGGTGAAGACGGTGTTGGCTGCCGTGCTGACGTCACGCTGTTCAACCTGGCGGTTGGCGCTGATGACGACATTGGGTAGCTTCAAGGCGTCCTCGCGATCAGGTAGATCGGCGAAGGCTTGGGCGGCGGGGAGCAGGGAAATGGCGAAAGCGATGCGGGGCAGCGTCATATATTCATGTCGTTGATGATCATTCCGGCGCTCCGCGTGGTAACGCAGTTAGGCACGCTCCGCGGCAATGGCGCGGAGCGACTCGGCTGCATTCCCACGCAGAGCGTCGGAACGATCACTGTCAGTAGCGTCAGATTTTCGCCAGACGCGCACGGATCGACGCTTCGATCCCATCCGCATCAAGCCCGCACTGCGCAAGCATTTGCGCCGGTTTGGCGTGTTCGACGTAGAGATCCGGCAATCCCAAGTGCAGCACTGACTTGAGAATGTTTTCCCGCGCCAGAAACTCACTGACCGCTGCACCGGCACCGCCCATGATGGCGTTTTCCTCGATCGTTACCAGCAGATCGTGGCTGGCGGCGACTTCACGTACCAAGGCCTCGTCCAGCGGCTTGACGAAACGCATGTCGACCACTGTAGCGTTGATCTTCTCAGCGACTTTCAAGGCGTCAGCCAGTTGTACGCCAAACACCAGCATCGCCACGTTAGTGCCTTGGCGACGGACGATGCCTTTGCCGATTTCCAGCGGTTCCAGGTCGTTGTCGATCACGGCATTCGGTCCAGTGCCGCGCGGATAGCGCACGGCCGCCGGGCCATTGAAGTGATGGCCGGTGCTCAGCATTTTGCGCAGTTCGTTTTCGTCGCTCGGGGTCATCACCAGCATATTGGGGATGCAGCGCAAGAAGGACAGATCGAAGCTGCCGGCGTGTGTCGGCCCGTCTTCGCCGACCAGACCTGCGCGGTCGATGGCGAAAAGCACGTCCAGATTCTGCACCGCAACGTCGTGAATCAGCTGATCGTAACCGCGCTGCAGGAAGGTCGAATAGATCGCTACAACAGGCTTGGCGCCTTCGCAGGCCATGCCTGCAGCCAGGGTCACCGCATGCTGCTCGGCAATCGCTACGTCAAAGTAACGCTCAGGGAAGCGTTCGCTGAATGCTACCAGGTCCGAGCCTTCTTTCATCGCCGGGGTGATACCGACCAGACGCTCATCAGCCTCGGCCATGTCGCACAGCCATTGGCCGAACACACCGGAGTATTTCGGGCCGCTGGCCTTTTTCGGCGCAGCAGGCGCGTCCAGTGGGTCGAGCTTGGTGATCGCGTGATAGCCGATCGGATCGACCTCGGCCGGGGCGAAACCTTTCCCCTTTTTGGTGACGACATGCAAGAACTGCGGGCCTTTGAGGTCGCGCATGTTACGCAGCGTGGCGACCAGCGTTGGCAGGTCGTGGCCATCGATAGGACCGATATAGTTCCAGCCCAGCTCTTCGAACAACGTGCCCGGCACCAACATGCCTTTGGCATATTCCTCGGTGCGGCGGGCGATTTCCCAAGCCCCGGGCAGACGCGACAGCACTTTCTTGCTGCCTTCGCGCATGCTGGTATAAGTGCGGCTGGAGAGAATCTTCGCCAGATAGTTCGACAGGCCGCCGACGTTGCGCGAGATCGACATGTCGTTGTCGTTGAGGATCACCAGCATGTCGGCGTTGACTTCAGGGGCGTGGTTCAACGCCTCGAAAGCCATGCCCGCAGTCAACGCACCGTCGCCGATGACGGCGATGGATTTACGCTGGCTGCCTTGCAGGCGGGCGGCAATGGCCATGCCCAGCGCAGCACTGATAGAGGTGCTGGAGTGACCGACGCCGAAGGTGTCGTACTCACTCTCGCTGCGCCGCGGGAAGGCCGCCACTCCGCCTTTCTGGCGCAGCGTCGACATCTGTTCACGGCGACCGGTGAGGATCTTGTGCGGGTACGCCTGATGACCGACGTCCCAGACCAGCCGGTCGTCGGGAGTATCGAAGACGTAGTGCAGGGCCACGGTCAGCTCGATCACGCCAAGCCCGGCACCGAAGTGTCCTCCGGTCTGGCCAACGGTGTAGAGCAGCTCCAGGCGCAGTTCGTCAGCCAGAGCTTCGAGCTCGGCGTCACCTAACCGACGCAGGCCGTCCGGCGTCACTGCCTTGTCAAGCAGTGGCGTGGACGGGCGCTCGCGGGGAATCTCTTTGAACGTCGTGGGCATCAGGCGAATCGTTATAGTGAAAGAGGCGGCAGTTTACCTGATGCATCGCAAGCTGCCCATGAACCGAAGTCGATGACGGTTCAAATGCAGGCAGCGGGCGCGGATACAACAGCGTGTCTCTTTGTAGGAGCGCGCCTGCCCGCGATAAGTCCATCAGATTACGAAAATCGCAGGATACTCCAGTAGTTTCATCGGGTGCGGTCGGACCCGGTACCTGTAATAAACAGGGCAGGACGCGTCAGTGGCGCCGCTCGACGATGTATCGCGCCAGCGCGCGCAAAGGTTCGGCTGCCGAGTCGAAGGGCTGCAGCGCTACGAGTGCCTGATCGCGCAGTTCCAGCGCGTAATGTTTGGCCTCATCCAGACCCAGCAAGGCCGGATAGGTCGGCTTGTCGCGGGCGATATCGGCGCCCTGGCGTTTGCCAAGGGTTGCGGTGTCGCTTTCGACGTCGAGGATGTCGTCCTGCACCTGAAATGCCAGACCGACGGCGCGCGCATAGATCTGCAGCGAGTCGAGGTGGACCTGGCTGGCACGACCACTGGACAGGGCACCCAACCGGACACTGGCCTCGATCAGCGCGCCAGTCTTGTGCCGGTGCATGAACTCCAGCGCCGTCTGGTCGAGTTTCAAACCCACCGAACCCAGATCGATTGCCTGGCCGCCCACCATGCCCGCCGGACCTGCGGCGTGAGCCAGGGTGTCAACCATCTTCAAGCGGGTTTCGGCATCTTGCGGCGTCAGGCTGCTATCGCTGAGCACGCTGAATGCCAAGGTTTGCAGGCCATCGCCGGCCAGAATCGCACAGGCCTCGTCAAAGGCCTTATGAGTGGTCGGCAGGCCGCGACGCAGATCGTCGTCGTCCATGGCGGGCAGATCGTCGTGAACCAGCGAGTAAGCATGGATGAGCTCAACCGCACAGGCAGCGCCGTTGGCTTGCTCTGCATCGCCGCCCAAGGCTTCGCAGGCGCCGTATACCAGCAGCGGACGCACGCGCTTGCCACCATTGGTGACGCTGTAGCGCATGGCCTGGTAAAGACGGGTCAATTCAGTGGAAGGTGCGCTGAACAGGCTCTCCAGCGCTGCGTTGACGCGAGCCTGACTGAGCGCCTGATACTCGGCGATCATTGCGGCTGTTCCGCGTCGAAGGGTTCCTCGGCCAGTTCGCCATCGCGTTCCAGCAACACCTGGACCTTCTGCTCGGCCTGCGCCAGCGCGCTCTGGCACTCACGCGTCAGACGGATGCCTTGTTCGAAGGCGGTCAATGAATCTTCCAGCGACAGCTCACCGTTCTCCAGACGCTCGACCAGCGTTTGCAGATCCGTGAGGGATTGTTCGAAATCCAGTGCAGCTTTCTTGCGGGCCATGGCGGCTATCCCGGTAGACGTTAAACCGGCGCGACACTAGCAGAGCGACAGCATTGGGGCAAATGAGAGGTGCCGGGCGGGGAGTTGCAGGTGCCTGGGTGCACCTGCCGCAAACTCTCGCCTGCCCGAAGCAATGTACTCAGAAACCTTCGAGAACAATCTTGCCTTTGGCCTTGCCGCTTTCGATCACGGCATGGGCGCGGCGCAGATTTTCGGCGTTGATGGTGCCCAAGTGCTCACCCAGCGTGGTCTTCAGCACGCCTTGGTCGATCAGGCTCGACACGCGGTCGAGCAACTCATGCTGGGCAATCATGTCCGACGTTTCGAAAAGCGCGCGGGTAAACATCAGTTCCCAATGCAGCGACAGTGCCTTGCGCTTCATGGGCATCACGTCGAGGGTCTTCGGGTCATCGATCAGCGCCAGCTTGCCTTGCGGGCGCAGTGCGTCGATCAGCTGCGTCAGGTAGCTGTCGGTGTGAGTGAGGCTCGCGACATGACTGACCTGACCAACGCCGATTTTTTCCAGTTGCTCCACCAGCGGCTGGCTGTGGTCGATCACGTGATGCGCACCGAGGTTTTTCACCCATTCCTGGGTTTCCGGGCGGGACGCAGTACCGATGACGGTGAGCTTGGTCAATTGGCGCGCCAACTGGACAAGAATCGAGCCGACCCCGCCGCCTGCACCGATAATCAGCAGGCTATCGCCTTCACCGGCGCCTTCCTGCACGCCGAGGCGGTCGAACAGCAACTCCCACGCGGTGATCGACGTTAACGGCAGCGCGGCAGCATGAGCGTCGTCGATGGATTTCGGCTTGTGGCCGACGATACGCTCGTCCACCAGATGGAATTCGCTGTAATTGCCGGGGCGCGCGATGGAGCCCGCATAGAACACTTCGTCACCGGCCTTGAACAGCGTGACCTCGCTGCCAGTTTCGCGCACGACGCCCACCGCATCCCAACCCAGGACCCTGGGCTCAGTGGCCGCCGAGCCTGCACGCACTTTGGTGTCCACCGGGTTGACGGAAACGGCGCGCACTTGCACCAGCAAATCACGCGGGCCAGGGGTGGGCTTGGGCAGGTCCATGTCCATCAGCGAGTTTGGATCTTCGATGGGCAGGCCGTGTTGGGTGAAGGCAATGGCTTTCATGGGGTTCTCTCTGAAAATGATGAAGAAACGTGTTCGGGTACGGCGTTTATCTTGTTCTTCTGCGCCAACAAGAAAAACCTGAACAACGCGCCAACACTTTCACAGCAGCAGTGAAAATGATCCGCATCGACGATCTTGCTCTGTTCGTTCGGACAGCAGCGCTCGGCAGTTTCTCCAATGCCGCACGCGAGGTTGACTTGCTGCCGGGCCAGGTCGCTGCAGCGATCAAGCGTCTGGAGCGCGATGTGGACATCCGCCTGTTCATCCGCTCGACACGCAGCCTGCGGCTGACCGCCGAGGGCGAGCAATACCTGCCGACCGCGCAAAAGGTGCTCGATGCATTGAGGGAGGGGCGCGAGAAACTGCGCCGCGAAAGCGCGCAACTGCAGGGTATGCTGCAAGTGGCGCTGCCGTCGGACCTCGGACGTAACGTGATGCTGGAATGGCTGACCGGGTTTCGCCGCCAGCACCCGGCGCTGAACTTGCGCCTGTTTGTCTCCGATCAGGTTGCTGACATGTTTCGCGATCCGGTGGACGTGGCGATCCGCAGCGGGGTGATCGAGGAAGCCAACTACATTGCCTTGCCGCTCGCACCCTGGAATCGCCGTGTGCTGGTGGCCTCGCCTGAGTACCTGTCGCGAAAAGGGCGACCTCTGGACACCGAAGACCTGATGCGGCATGACTGCCTGCTTTACATCCTGAACGGTCGCGTCTACGACAAATGGCCGCTGGGAGGGCGGATAGTCACGGTGTCTGGTCCGCTGTTGACTGACGATGCTGATCTGGTAAGGCGCTGGGCCGTGGCGGGCGAGGGCATTGCATACAAGTCCTGGGTCGACGTGAGGGCAGATGTGCTGGCCGGACACCTGGAACTGCTGCTGCCGGATTACCCCGGCGAGCCCGCGCCGCTGAAGCTGGTATATCCCCATCGCAAACAGTTCTCGCCTGCCGTGCAGCAGTTGCACTCGCTGCTCAAGAGCCGGTTCGTCGAGATGGAGAAAGGTTTGCCGCAGTTGTTGTGATGTCGGTCGTAAATTTTATGTGCCAGGCGCATGCGCCGAATCGGCAACGCTTGATCCCATGCCTACTGGCGCTTATTGCCATCGCCATCCGCGATGGCAGGCTCACCAATGCTTGATGTACGCCTCGGTTCGCCACTCCTAACATCCGTCGCACACGCCCAGCGCTGCATGCGAAATGACAGGAGAACTTATGAAAAACTTCCGAATCGGCCAGATTGTCCCCAGCTCCAACACCACCATGGAAACCGAAATCCCGGCGATGCTGACCTCGCGTTATCCGCTGTTGCCGGATGAGCGCTTCACCTTCCATTCCTCGCGCATGCGCATGATGCACGTCAGCCCCGAAGAGCTGAAAAAAATGGACATTGACAGTGATCGTTGCGCGCTGGAACTAAGCGATGCGCGGGTGGATGTCATGGCCTACGCCTGCCTGGTGGCGATCATGTGCCAAGGCGCGGGCTACCACACAGTCTCGCAAGAGCGGTTGGGCAAAACCGTCGCTGGTAATAAGTCGAATGCCCCGGTTCTCAGCTCGGCCGGCGCATTGATCGACAGCCTGAAGATGCTCGACCACAAGACGGTCTCGATCATCACTCCGTACATGAAGCCCCTGACCCGGCAGGTCATCGACTACATCGAAGCGGCAGGGATCGAAGTCGTCGACGCCATCAGTCTGGAAGTGTCGGACAACCTTGAAGTCGGTCGTCTGGACCCCATGAATCTGGTGGCCCACGCCGACAAGCTCAATATCGGACAAGCCGATGGCGTCGTGCTGTCCTGCTGCGTGCAGATGCCTTCACTGCCTGCGATTCAAGTGGTGCAGGATCGCCTCGACAAACCGGTGTTGTCGGCTTCCGTCGCCACCGTTTACCAGATGCTCAAAACCCTCGGCCTCAAGGCGCAGGTGCCCAACGCCGGTCATCTGTTGTCCGGCGCATTCTGAGTCCATCCCTGACGAGGTACTATGGCGACCACGCAGGCCCACGCGCGGTACTCCCATGAAGCTCGACCCCGTTTCGCTGCGCCTTTTCGTCAGTGTCGTCGAAGAAGGCACCATCGCCGCTGCTGCCAAACGCGAACACATTGCGGCGGCAGCGGTGAGCAAGCGGCTCAGCGAACTGGAAGAACTGCTCGACTCCAGGCTGCTCAACCGCACCAACAAAGGCATCACCCCGACCGACGCCGGGCTGTCGCTGCTGTTCATGGCCCGCAGTGCACTGAACAACCTCAATGAAATCGTCGTGCAAATGCGCGACTACTCCCACGGTCGTCGCGGCTCGGTCAACATTCTGGCCAACATCTCGGCCATCACCCAATTCATGCCCAGCCTGCTCACCTCGTTCATGGCGCAATACCCGCTGATCAACGTCAGCCTCGAAGAACAGCCAAGCCTGGCAATCACCAAAGCCGTCGCTGAAAACCGCGCCGACATCGGCATCTTCACCCGCTTGCCACACGGCGCTGACATCGAAGTCTTTCCGTTTCGCACCGATCAATTGGTCCTGCTGGTGCCCAACGACCACCCGCTGGCCGCGCGCGCAAGCGTCACCTTCAACGAAACCCTCGACCATCAATACGTCACCCTGCGCAGCGGCACCCACCTCCATTTCCAGCTCATCAAAGCCGCCAACGACCTGGGCCGCTCCCTGAAAATCCGCATGGAAGTCGCCAGCTACGACGCCCTGTGCCTGATGGTTCAGGCAGGTGTGGGCATCGGCATCATGCCCGAAGGCAGCGTGGCGATTTATAAGCTCAAGGGCGCTAAAGTCGTGCAGCTAAACGAAGATTGGGCCCGCCGCGAACTCAGCGTGTGCGTGAGATCGCGGGAAGGGTTGTCGACGGCCGCGAGGTTGTTTCTTGAGCATTTGCTGGCGGGTTGATTTGCGCGCATCGTTGATGCTCCGAGGCTACAAAAAAGCCCTTTAATGCACCTTTTGATGCTCGAGGGCTACAAATTGTCAACGCTCAACGACGTTTCCGAGATGCTGAAACACGCTCGCGGCGGTGCCCGACTGAGTCAAGAAGCTATCGCTACCCGCGCGGGGGTTTCGCGCTCCACCGTCGCACGCATGGCAACCATGGCCAAGGGCGACATGAGCGTCTCTGCCCTCGTCCGTTTACTGGAGGCCGCTGGCTATGATTTGAAGCTGGTCAAAGCCGGTCATCAGAGAACGGTGGAAGACATCCTCGCCGAGCAACGTTCGGGAGCGTCCGAATGATGCTGCTTAATGTGCACGTGGGGCCAAACAAGGTTGCCCGGCTCTACCGGCCTGGCGGGACGTTGCCAAGCACATGGTGCACGCATGGAACCAAGGGGTGGAAACGTTGCGCAGTGCGTAAACGGCAGCCCATCTGCGAGGGTTGGACGCAGCCATTACCGAAGCGGGCGTCTCTGGCCCCCGATCAGCGGAGAGTGGACGCGTGCAGATCGGGCGTTCTGAACTGCTGGCGCCAAGAAGGCCGAAGTAGGCTCGTGCGCGCGGTGTGGTTTGTCATGCATGGCAAAGATCAGGAGCCAGTCCTCCAGGCGCCTGAACAAGAGTAGGACCCATTACATCGCTCTGGGGCTGATCCTGGACAGGGGATAAGGTGGCGGCGTATGTAAGACGATTGTTTAGAATCAAAACACGATTTGTCGCCCAAGCACGCCCAAAATGGCGTTGGACAATTGAGCGATTGAAGGCAGTTTTTTCGGCGGATGATAGCGGGGAATGATCTCTTTCCACACACGGGTCACGGCTTGACTTATGACCGGTGGATTTGGATCGCAGCCCAAGCCCCAAGGCTGTTCTTACAGCCGATTCTTGCGCAATTAATGTCGCCTTCCGACAGCGCGCTGTTCGCGCAGGCGCTATCATCCCCCACTTTTTCAGCGCCTGCCCAATGGGCGCGTGAGCTATGGAGCAACTGACGGTGATCACCGGCGAACTCAAGAGCAAGATTGACGCTATCTGGAATGCGTTCTGGTCGGGTGGCATTTCCAACCCGATGGAAGTCATGGAGCAACTGACGTACCTGCTGTTCCTGCGTCGTCTTGATGAGTTGCACATCCTGGAAGAGAACAAGGCCAATCGCCTGAAGCAGCCGATGGAGCGTCGTATCTTCCCTGAAGGGCTGGACCCACGGGGGTGCAATTACAACGACTATCGCTGGTCGTGCTTCAAACACCTGCCCCCGGAGACGATGTTCGAAGTGGTGGGCGAGCATGTGTTCCCTTTCCTGAAAACCATCGGCAGTGACGGCTCTACTTACAGCCACCACATGCGCGATGCACGCTTCACCATTCCCAAGCCTGCCTTGCTGGCCAAAGTGGTGGACTTGCTCGACGACATCCCTATGGAGGATCGCGACACCAAGGGCGATGTCTACGAGTACATGCTGGGCAAGATCGCCAGCGCAGGGCAGAACGGTCAATTTCGCACGCCGAGGCACATCATTCAGTTGATGGTCGAACTGACGGCACCCAAGCCCAACGATGTGATTTGTGACCCGGCCAGCGGCACCTGTGGTTTTCTGGTGGCCGCAGGTGAGTACCTGCGCGAGCAGAATCCGGGTTTGCTGCTGGACGCTACCCAGCGTCAGCACTTTCACCACGGCATGTTCCACGGCTTCGACTTTGATAACACCATGTTGCGCATCGGCAGCATGAACATGTTGCTGCACGGGGTGGAAAACCCGGACATCCGTTATCGCGATTCCCTGGCCGAAGACACAGCAGGCGAGGCCGAGCACTACAGCCTGATCCTGGCCAACCCGCCGTTTGCGGGCAGCCTGGATTACGAAAGCACCGCCAAAGACCTGCAGCGCATCGTTAAAACCAAAAAGACCGAATTGCTGTTTCTGGCGTTGTTCCTGCGCTTGCTCAAGCCCGGTGGCCGTGCTGCAGTGATCGTGCCGGACGGCGTGATGTTCGGTTCGAGCAAGGCGCACAAAGAACTGCGCCGGATGATCATTGAAGATCACAAGCTTGATGGCGTGGTGAAGTTGCCGAGTGGTGTGTTCAAGCCTTACGCGGGTGTTGCTACTTCAATTCTGTTGTTCACCAAAACCAATTCCGGCGGTACTGACAACGTCTGGTTCTATGATGTGCAGGCGGATGGCATGAGTTTGGATGACAAGCGTACGCCGCTGCTCAGTGAGGATAAGTTGGGCGTTGCGCCGAAGGTGGCGTTGAGTGATGGGGAGCATGCGAAGAATAATTTGCCGGATGTAGTTGCGCGGTGGAAAGAGCGTAACGGTGGAGAGATGGAGCGTTCTCGTACGAACCAGAGTTTCCGCGTCACCAAGGAGGAAATAATTGCGCAAGAATACGACCTCAGTATTAGTCGCTACAAAGACGTTGTGCATGAGGAAATTGAACATCGATCTCCTCAACAAATCCTCGATGAGCTCGTCGGGCTTGAACTTGAGATTCAGAATGATATGCAGAGCCTTCGAGGTATGTTCGGATGACCTCACCTACGAGCGTCAAGTTAGGCGATGTGGCTAAATTTGTTCGTGGTATAAGTTTCAAGCCTGAAGATATTGTCTCAGCTGACGCCAAAAACTCTGTCGCTTGTCTTCGAACGAAAAACATCCAGTCTGAACTTGAGTTGTCAGATGTCTGGGCGGTAAATAAAAGTCTGGTGCGGCGGCCAGATCAGTTTTTGCAATTTGGCGATATATTAGTGTCTAGCGCAAATAGTTGGAATTTAATCGGGAAGTGTAATTGGATACCGGAACTTCCTAAAGAGACCAGCTTTGGCGGGTTTGTAACGGTTTTACGCGCTGACCCTGAAAGAATTCTACCGCGATTTTTGTACTGGTGGTTTTCCTCGAAGCGAGTCCAAGCGCTTGTAAGAAGCTTCGGTAATAAAACGACGAGTATCTCCAATTTAAATATTGGTCGCTGTTTGTCTTTGCTTGTTGAGCTGCCATGTTTGTCTGAACAAAGGCGTGTCGCGTCTATTTTGGACAAGGCTAGCGAGCTGAATCATAGGCGTCGTGAAACGATTAGACTTCTTGATCGTCTTGAACAATCCATATTTATGAAAATGTTCGGGGATCCACTGCCGAATTTAATGACATGGCCAAGAATGGCCTTGGCAGAGCTGATAGAAGAAGTCGAAAGTGGACATAGTCCCGTCTGTCTGGATAGGCGTGTGCGAAATTCAGAATGGGGTGTCTTAAAATTAGGCGCCATTACCAAATGTTCGTATATTTCGACGGAAAACAAAGCTCTTCCCACCGAAAATTTTTCCAGTAAGTATTTGGAAGTAAAATCTGGTGATCTATTGTTTTCTCGAAAGAATACCCACGATCATGTAGCTGCATGTGCCTATGTTAGGGAAACGCCTCCAAATCTGCTGATTCCTGACCTTATGTTCAGATTTAGGTTTCCGGAAGATACAAAAATACTTCCTCAGTTTCTTCACGCATTATTAGTATTTCCGTCAAAACGAAAATCAATTCAAAAGCTCGCTAGTGGTTCTTCAGGGTCGATGCCGAATATATCTAAAGCCAATCTTAAAAATACCTTAATTGAGGTTCCTCCAATTGAGCTTCAGAGAAAGTTCGTGTCTCGGATAAACGAAATTGAAGTCCAAAGACAGAAGCTTGTCAAAAGCTCTGTCCTTCTAAATGACCTGTTCGCCTCCCTCCAACACCGCGCCTTCCGAGGCGAACTCTAACCCATGCGCGGCGCCATACTCCCCGTCTGGTCCCGAACATGGCGCGAGGTTTGGAGCCCGTTGGCGCGCCACGCGGCAGCGCCAGCTGATGTGTTCTGCGAGTTGTACCGGGCATTGCTGCCTGCCCTGAAAACGCCCCCGTCGATGTCGGTGCTGGCCGAAATCATCGACGACCCACCGCTGGCCCGCCACGCCTTCAGGCGGCTCAATGCCTCTGCCCTGATCGACGAGCCTGGACTGCTGGCGTTTTTGCAAAACGTACATGCGGTCCTCAATGATCTGGCAGGCGAGGCGCTGGCCAATGCCTACTTCAACCGCCTCGAACACTTCATCACCACCTACAACCTGCGGTACGAATTACGTCGCCCCTGCCGGCTTTATCCTACGCTGCCGGGCCTGTTCGCTGGCATGGTTCAAGGCCTGCGCGACACCCATGCCGGGCATCCCCATCTGCACACCCTGCAACGCGACTTCGATGACGCCTTCCGTGACCTGCACGACAAGGGTGGCGAAGGGCGCATCAAGACCTGCCTGCAAAAACACATCAACCTGCTGGAAGCACTCGGCCGGGTTCATCCGCAGGTTGATGAATATGCCTTGTCGAGCATCTGCGATCAGTTGCCCCACTGGCCGCACATCAAAGTGCGGCAGTCGCTGAAAAACCTCTACAGCTTCACCTGCGACTACCCGGGCATCCGCCATGGCGGCAAGCCCGGCAGCGTGGAGGGCAAGATAGAGATGCGCGATATGCTGGCACTTTGTATTCTGTTCACCGGCTTTACCCCTTACCTGACCGACCGGCTGGACGCTGCCGCCTTATTTCAAGGACGTTGATATGAGTAACTTTGCCTTCCTGCGCACTGAATGGCCGGGTCTCTACGCTGAGGCGATCAACGCCGAAGCCAACGTTCTGGCGGACCCCAGATCCTCCTGTTTTTATGCCCGACGCACGCTGGAGCTGCTGGTGGCATGGCTGTTCCAGGCTGACCGCAGCTTGAAGCTGCCTTACAAAAGCGACCTCTCGGCATTCCTCTTCGAGCCCAGTTTCAAGGCGCTGACCGGGCCGATGTTGCACGCCAAAATGGAGGTGATCCGCAAGCGCGGTAACGATGCCGTGCATAGCGCTCGGCACGTGCGTGAGCAAGATGCTCAGGCGGTGCTAAGCGAGCTGTTTCACGTGGCTTACTGGCTGGGACGACGTTTCGCCCGCAGCGCGGCCGGCAAACCCGACGCCGCGTTACGCTTCAATCCTGCGCTCATACCCAAGCCCCCGCACGCCGGAGCGATCCAAAGCCAAGCCCAACTGCAGGCACTGGAAAAAGAGCTGGCGTTGCGCGATGCCGCGCTGGTGCAGGCGCAAAAGAAAAACGCAGACCTGGATCGCGAACTTGCCGCGTTGCGTGCCGAGGTTGAGAAGGCCAAGGTGGCCAACGCCGTTCAGCCCGATACCCACGACTACAACGAAGCCCAGACCCGGGATCTGTTCATTGACCAATTGCTGCACGAAGCCGGTTGGGCGCTGGATGCAGCCCGTGATTGCGAGTATGAAGTCGCGGGTATGCCGAGCGGTCAGGGCAAGGGCTACGTTGATTACGTACTTTGGGGCGACGACGGCAAACCCATGGCCTTGATCGAAGCCAAGCGTACGCAACGCGATGCTCATCAAGGGCAGCAGCAAGCCAAGCTGTATGCCGATTGCCTGGAGCAGATGTACGGCCAGCGCCCGCTGATCTATTTCACCAATGGCTACGAGCACTGGCTGTGGGATGACCTGATGTACCCGCCGCGGATGATTCAGGGCTTTCACAAAAAGGCCGAGCTTGAACTGCTGATCCAACGCCGCACCCGCCGCAAGGCGCTGGGCATGGCGACTATTAATGAAGTGATCGTCGAGCGGCATTACCAGCACCGGGCGATCCGGCGAATCAGTGAAACCTTCGAGCGCGACCGTCAACGCAAGGCGTTAGTGGTGATGGCGACCGGTGCAGGCAAAACCCGAACCGTCATCGCGCTGAGCGATTTACTGATGCGCTGCAACTGGGCCAAACGCATTCTGTTTCTCGCTGATCGGGTGGCGCTGGTCAATCAAGCCGCCAACGCATTCAAGCGCTTTCTGCCCAGCGCGGCGCCGGTGAATCTGGTCACTGAAAAGCACTCTGAAGGCCGCATTTACGTATCGACCTATCCGACGATGATGGGGCTGATCGATGAAAAGCAAGATGGACAGCGCAGGTTCGGTTCTGGCCATTTCGACCTGATCATCATCGATGAGGCTCACCGCTCGGTGTATCAGAAGTACCGGGCGATTTTTTCCTACTTTGACGCGCTGCTCGTCGGGCTGACGGCTACCCCAAAAGACGAGATCGACCGCAACACCTACAGCCTGTTCAACCTGGAAAGCGGCGTGCCGACTGACGCCTACACCCTTGAAGACGCTATTGCCGAAGGCTATCTGGTCAGGCCCCGGGGCGTTTCGGTGCCGCTCAAATTCCAGCGTGACGGCATTCGCTACGATGATCTTGGCGAAGATGAGAAGGATCAGTGGGACGCGCTGGAGTGGGGTGAAGAACAGGAGGTGCCGGACGAGGTGAACGCCGATGCGGTCAACCGTTGGTTGTTCAATACCGACACTGTCGACAAGATGCTGCAAGCGTTAATGGAGCGTGGCCATGCAGTGGCGGGTGGCGACCGGCTGGGCAAAACCATTATTTTTGCCAAGAACAATGCCCACGCGCTGTTTATTGCCAAGCGGTTCGATGAGAACTACCCAGACAAGGCGGGGGCCTTTGCGCGGGTCATTACGTACGAGACGAAATACGCGCAAACGCTCATCGATGATTTCTCCATCAAAGACAAAGCACCGCACATCGCAGTTTCAGTCGACATGCTCGACACCGGGATCGACGTGCCGGAAGTGGTCAACCTGGTGTTCTTCAAGATCGTGCGCTCCAAGGCCAAGTTCTGGCAGATGGTCGGGCGCGGCACTCGCTTGTGCAAAAATCTTTTCGGGCCGGGCCAGGATAAAGAGGACTTCTTCATCTTCGATTTCTGTCAGAACCTGGAGTTTTTCAACCACAACCCTGAGCCCACCGAGGGCACGCTGAGCGAGCCGCTTGGGCAGCGCCTGTTCAAGTCGCGTCTGGAGATGTTGGCGGCGCTGGATCGCAGACGCGCCAGTGTTCAGGTCGCAGAAATACCCATGCCTTATGAAGGCGCGTTCAGCGATGATCAGCTACGCGATGACATCGCGCAAAGCCTGCATGAGCGCGTCTCGTCGATGACGCTCGATAATGTTGTCGTCCGCCCGAAACGGCGCTGGGTCGAACTTTACGCGGCCGCTGGCCCGTGGAAGACGCTGAGTGACACGCAGCTGCAAGAAATAGCGGAGCACGTTTCCGGTTTGCCTTCGAGGGTTGTCGAGGAAGACGAAGAGGCCAAGCGCTTCGACCTTCTGTTGCTGCGGTTGCAGTTGTGCATTCTCAATGGGGAGCCGGGTTTTGCGCGCTTGAGTGAAAAGGTTAGGGATTTAGCCGAAGCGCTTCTGGGGCAGACGAACATTCCGGATATTGCGAAACATGCGCTGCTGATCGAGGCGGTCGCCGGGCAAGCGTGGTGGGAAGATGTCACGGTTTCAATGCTGGAGCAGGCACGCCGCAAGCTGCGTGGCTTGATCAAGCTGCTGGAGAAGGGCCGCGGCGTGACGGTGTATACGGATTTCGAAGATGAGCTAGGGTGCATCGATGAGGTGCTGATGCCGTCGATGGTCAACCCGGCCAGTTTCGAGCGCTTTCGCGAGAAAGCGCGTACGTTTTTGCGGGCGCATCTGGACCACCTGTCGCTCCGGAAGCTGCGTCGCAATCAACCGCTGACACCTTTGGATCTTGAGGCGCTGGAACAGATGCTGATCGAGAGTGGCGGCGGCGCGGGTGAGATCAGCAAGGCAAAGGAGCAGGCCAAGGGGCTGGGGTTGTTCATCCGCTCTTTGGTGGGCATGGACCTGGGCGCGGCTTGCGACGCACTCTCAGGGTTTCTCGCCGGAGAGGCATTCAGCGCTAACCAGATCGAGTTCAGCAACCTGGTCATCCAGCATCTGACCGAGCATGGGGTCATGAGCGCTGCACGTCTTTATGAGTCGCCGTTTACGGATATCACCCCGAGTGGGCCGGATGGCTTGTTTGATTCCGAGCAGATCAATGCGCTGCTTTGCGCGTTGGGCAAGATTGAAGCGGGGGCGTTGGTGGCTTGAGCTGCGAATGGATTTGAGCAACACGATTAGGATAATTGGGCCTTTGGAATGCACTACGACATGCCGGGGTCAAGCTCACCTTGTTCAGCAATACATTTTCCGCATAACCGGTAAAAAACGCATTAAATGCTTTGGTCATCACTTCTGGAGGCGTGCAGGCCCCGTGTCAGAACCGCATGACGTGTCAGGGAAGCTATAGGACTCCGAAACTTTGCACGTAAAGGTTTTCTGATATGTCGCAGGCCTGTCAGTGTTATAGGTTCCGTTCCTTACCCATGAAACACGCCTAAAAACACGGCATTTGAAGCTTGTTAAAAAGATAGCGGGTACACAGCATAGACCTAAATATAGGGCCGGCCTACGTGTTCGACCCCGCCTGCGCGATGCAATTTTATTACGCCCCAATTTCCGTACGACGGCGCAGCAACGTAAATAAGGTGAGAAGACCTATCAACTTTCCAAATGGGTGCTACGCTGGTTTTCGCATGGATGAAGACTGCCTGCCCAGACAAATCGTCGATGGCTAATGGCCTGCGGTGTAAATCCAGAGGACGGAATTTAGGTGGTCCCATGACGCAAACCCCTCTGGTATAACCACCTGCGAACACAACATGGAGTTGTTATGATCGTATTGGGAATCACCAACAATGATTTATCAGGAGCTTGTTTGGTTCGTGATAATCAAATACTGTCGGCTGTCAGTGAAGAGCGTTTTACTCGTATCAAAGACCATAAGGTCTGGCCAAGCCAATCCATTGATTTCGTCCTTGGCCAAGCGGGCATAACAATAAATGATGTCGATTATGTGGCCTATGGTTGGAGTGCAGGCTTTAATGCGGAGAAGCATCTGCCACTGTATTTTGATCGAATCGTTGAAGAGGTCAAGACTAATCCAGAAGGCCTTTCTCTATTCCGCAAGCGCATGACCGACGAGATTAAAAACGATAAGGAGAAAAGGGCTGAGTTTGATGCTTATATCTCGAATCAACGTATGAGTGGCAAAGCTTACTACATTGATCATCATGAGTGTCATGCGTTAGGGGCATATGTCTGCTCACCTTTTGATGAAGCATTAACGCTAACATGTGACGGTCGAGGCGACTTTCAGGCTTTGACACTTACCCATTATAGTCCTGGTGAAACTACTGTACTGCAGCGTGAAACAAGTATCGACAGCTTGGGTTATTTTTACGGCCGAATTACCCATTTAATAGGTTATAAGCCCAATCGTCATGAAGGAAAAATTACCGGCCTGGCAGCGTTCGGTGAGCCGAATAAACTGCTAGGCATAATGCAGAAAATGATTAGATTTGAAGATGGGCGTATCAAGGCCACGTGCGGAGACATGTTCATACCTTCTTATCAAGATTACAGCGAGCCCTTGCAGGCGTTCTTCTCAAACGAAAAAAAAGAGGATATCGCTGCTGCGGTACAGCAGCATACAGAGGATTTGCTTGTAGCGATCATCACGCATCATCTGAACCAACGGGGCAGCAGTAATCTTTGCTTGGCGGGTGGAGTGTTTGGCAACGTTAAGCTCAACCAGCGTCTGCGCGAAATTCCTGGCGTAAAAGACGTCTACGTGCTGCCTTGCATGGGCGATGGCGGACTAGCGCTGGCTGCGGCAGTTGGCACGGCATACTTGATAAATGGTACTCGTTTCAAGAACCCGGCAATGACTTTGGGGCCAGAGGCGCGGAGTATATCCCAAAATATAAATCTTTTAAATCGTGATTATCCACAGCTTAATTACCATAAGCCTGCTGATATGATAGAAACGCTTGTGGAAGCCCTTATGCAAAACCAGGTATTGGGTATGTTCAAGGGGAAAATGGAGTTCGGTCCGCGCTCACTTTGTAACCGAAGTATTATTTACCACGCCAAGGATGCAGATGTTAACGACTGGCTTAACAAACGAATGCACCGCACTGAATTCATGCCATTTGGTCCCGTAACCGCAATTGATCAAGCAGCAGAGTGCTATATTGGCTGGACCGCTGAGCAAGTGGCTGCTGATACGATGACAATGACGTACGATTGTCATCCTGATTTTATCAAGGCAAGTCCTGCTGTTGTACACATCGATGGTACTGCCAGGCCGCAGGTGGTCCGTCCTCAGGCAGATGATTTTATGCACCGGTTGCTTAATGCTTGGTACGACCGAACCGGGCAATCTGCTCTAATCAACACCTCATTCAACCGTCATGAAGAGCCAATTGTTTGCTCGTCTCAAGATGCTTTGGCAGCTCTAAATGAAGGCATTGTTGACTTGGTAATCATGAGCGAGTCATTGATCGTCTGGCACCGAGGGAAGAATAGTTTCGCCCAACAGTACTTCGAATAAACTCATAGGCCATGGGCTCTCCGGGAGCCCATTCTCTGGTGACTCATGTATTTGATTTTTTTTGGATTTTTTGCAGCAGAGGGCATTATCTATCCATTTTGGCCCACTTGGTTAGACTCCCTCGGCTTCAGCACAGGCCAGATTGGTCTGCTGATTGCGGCGGTATACTGGCCTCAGGTGGTGAGCGGTATATTGGTTACCTACGTCGCAGACTGGCGAATAGATCAACTTCGCCTGGCTGCCATATTGGGTTTCTCAGCAGCATTCATCACTTTGTTTTTTTATTTCCTCCCCGCATCACTGTCCGTGTTTGTCGCGCTGAGTATTATATTTGGCGGACTGTGGATGGTGGTTTTGCCATTGACTGAGTCATATCTGCTGAAGCGCGATAAACAGGCATTGCAGAACTATGGATTGGTACGTGCAGTGGGCTCGTCGGCGTTCATTCTAACTTCTATCTTTGGGGGCGTGATATTTACCTACTACGGTCAATCATGGGTGCCCATCGTAATCGCTTCAAGCATGTTTTTTACTGGGCTAAGTTGCTTATGGTTGGGGCGTCGAGTGACCAAAATACATACTCCATTAGTGGGCGGAGAGTTTAAGCGACCTGAGTGGAGGCGCCTATTTGAAAATAAATTTTTATTGCTTACAATCGCTGCGGCTGGTTTTATACAGCTGAGTCACACTTTGTATTTTTCTACGGCATCTATAAGCTGGGGGAGCAAGGGCTATTCGTCGACAACCATAGGAATGTTCTGGTCCGTCGCTGTGCTGGCTGAGATTATTTATTTTGCTTTCTCCAATAAAATTCTGGCGCGTTGGGCACCGTTGCCAGTAGTGATGTTTTCAGGCGGTTGTGCAGCCATACGATGGATTTTATTTTCCAGTAGCGATGACTTGACACTGATTGTATTAGGTCAATGCATGCACGCGTTAAGTTTCGCGGCCTATCACTCGGCGTTAATGCGATTTGTACGCGATAACGCCCCGGCGGATATTCAAGTCTTTACTCAGGGTGTTTATTACTCGCTTGCTGTTGCACTGCCAATGGGACTCGCTACGCCGATTTCGGGTTATCTGTACGAAATCGTGCAGTCCTGGGCGTATTGTGTAATGGCCCTTTTAGCCTTGGTGGGAACATTCCTGGCCTTAACCGCTCACTATAAAATGCGAAGTGACGAAAATGATAGCAGTAAACTTTTCAGCCGTCTGCTTTGATATGGATGGCGTGCTTATACAGTCACGCGAGGTGATTGAGCGAGCATGGACCGGCGTAGCCCACGAGTATGGTATTACAGTGAGTGAAAAGTTCATCAAGGATCATATTCATGGTCGTCCAGGCGAATATACACTTCGGACGCTTTTCGGCGATTTTGATCCGAGCCAGCGGTACAACATCAAACAGCAGGTGGATGCAGCCGAGGAGAATGCGCTGTGCAAGCTGGTGCCCGGCGTATCTAGGCTGATTGATCAACTGCGGGAGAGCAAGGTGCCTTTGGCATTGGTTACCAGCAGTTGGCCCGAGCGCATTGATAATGTGCTTCAGCAGCATGGCTTGGAAGGAGCCTTTGACTATGTAATTTCACGTGAGGATGTGCCCAATGGCAAGCCTTCGCCAGAATGCTATGAGTTAGCAGCAGAAAAACTGAATTGTCAGAGCCGCCAATGTCTGGTGTTTGAAGACTCTTCCAGCGGCGTACGTTCAGCAGTGAGCAGCGGAGCGCTATGCCTTGGGATCGGCACTGATCCCTCACTTTTAGTAGAGGGCGCAGCAGCGGTATATGTAGATTTCAACGCATTGCCTGTTGTATCACGACCGGTAATCAAAAATGTATTTGATGGCAGTAGCCTGATGCTAAGCTCCCACATCACAAAGAGATTACTCTGATAATGACCCCTACGCTGAAAAACGCTATCGTTCTTTGGGAGTTTCTTTCATCCGGTCGCGGACACCAGCGCTCTGAATTGATCGTTGTCTGTGGCTCCTACGATCTTCGGGTTTGCGATTACGCTTGTGAACTGCTGGCAAAAGGCATTGCGGAACACTTACTGTTCACAGGTAATACCGGAAATTGGACCAAACACTTATGGGAAAACACTGAGGCAAGTATATTCGCCCAGCGAGCCCTCAAAAACGGTGTAAGGCCCGAGCAGTTCAGTCTGGAAGACAGGGCGACTAATTTCGCCGAGAACATTTCGTTCGCCAGGGCTATGTTTCCCGATGTAAGGAGTGCGACATTCCTCACGAAGCCAAACTCCACTCTCCGTGTCGTGTCAACGTTGCCTATTCAATGGCCTGGACTAGAGGCGTGGGTTGACGCTCCGAATTACAGCTTTCCTGAGGAGGTATCTAATAATGTTGGAGTGCTTGGGGTCATTGAAGAGATGGTCGGTGATATCCAGCGAATCATGCTTTACCCACAGAAGGGATTTCAAATTGAGCAGGTCATCCCAAAGGAGGTTGAGCAGGCTTGGGAATACTTGGTGAAACAGGGCTTTGATCACCATTTGATCAGTTAGGCATGCCTACGCCTGCACGTAAAGTTGGCGAGCGAAGGTCAGGCGAGCCACAAACAGGCGAGGAAGCGGAGTCTGTTTTAAATGAACATTGCGCGCCTGTTTTTAACGCAGCATCACCGAGCGCAGCCACTTTTCGTACAGAGCCTGGTACACACTAGAGCCTGATCAGCCAGCTTGGCGCTTAGTGAATCGGTCATCGCCATTGAGCGCCTGTGCAATTTCACACGCCGATGATCGCGTTTTTTCAGATCAAGGCTCGGACATCCGCCATGCCAATTCCCGGCGCTTGCCACCTACTTGAAAACGCAGAATCCATTTTTATTCTACCGGTGGCCGTCACGACCAACCACAAGCCGTCCCGGTGTTTTTAGGTCCCTGTGGCGATCACATTTTCGACAAACAAAGGCGTCAACTTGTCCATGATTTTTGGTTTGTAGCCCCTCACTGGGTCCCCTCTTTGGCGTGGAATTCGCTGGATGAACAAAGAATCTCGCAGGTAGCAAAATAGGCTGAATCTATCAAGGTCAGGGAGTGTTTTGGAGGAGGCAAGTATCGGTCGCTGGCGTACTAAAAAGCCGGCTTGTGGCCGGCTTCTCGGTGACGGGTTTGATTGGTTTTTGACTAACCGCACCCGTCCGCAAAAGTGCGCGCTGCGAGGCAGGCGCTTGTGAGATAGACGAGGCAGGTCGCTATGACGTTACCGGGTCGAGCACTCATCAGCGGATAGCCGGTGGGTGGTGAAGCGAAGGCGTGCAGGATACTCACTCTTGCTTCGTCTGCCCAGTCGTGACCGTCCATTCGCCTCTTACACCCCGTCAAACGCGTGCCCTTTATTTACGCGTCAGGGGAGGGTTGCGGGGTGGCGCCGGTTGTTGAGGGTGGACCACCAGAAGATCCAGCCGATGACGTGGATGTGTTGTTCGAGGATCTGTTCGGCGGTGAAGATTTCATCGGGGTATTCGCCGGCGTTGTGGCTGCGCAGGCGCAGGCCGCCACCGGGGAGCCGGTAGAGGTATTTCACGCGCAGCATGCCGTCGTGCTCGAGGGCGTACATTTCGCCATCGATGACGTTGATGCGGCCGCGGTCTATGCCGATGAGCGATCCGTCCTGAATCTTGTCGGCCATGCTGTTGCCGCTCATGGCGACGCAGATCGCGTTGTGCAGTTCGACGTCCATGGCGTCGAAAACGCGTCTTGCCAAACGGACCTTACGGTTGGGCATTTCGCTGACGGCTGTCCGGCCGCAGTTCTGGGTCTGGCGTTCGGTATAGAAAGGCATCTCTAGCTCTTCGCGCATACTGGCGCGGTCAGAGCGTTGCCGGGCGACGTCTTCCAGGCGGCGTTTGTCGCGGTCTTCTCCCGGGTGCTTCGGACCCTCGCCGCTGCGCAGCCAACGTACGTTGACGCTCAACAGTTCGGCGACTTCTTCCATGCGAGCAAGGGGGATGCCACGCTTGAACCAATTGTTCACGTGCTGCGGCGTAACCTTGCGGTTGACGGCGAAGTCGGTTGCGGAGAGATGGCACTCTCGCAGAAGGATGCGTAGTCGATCACCTGATGTATTCATGGATCGAAGTTTACGTGCGCTTCAAGTGAGTTTAAATGAACGAAGTGTTCAAATGAGCGAGCGGTCAAGGTTAAAGGTGATTATGGTCATTGCCAGTGGCGAGTGTTGTTGTAGGAAATTTCCTTAACTATTTTGTTTCGTTCAACAGTTCCGTAATGCGCTGCTTGTAGCGTGCTCGTGGTAAAAGTTTCGAGGCAGAGCGGTAGTTACGGCGGGGACTTGTATCAATTGTTGTTCTAACAGGCGAAGTGGCTGTTCGGAATAAACGAAGTGTTTGGCGTGGCGCAGATTTAAACATTTGCCCGAAAAAAATATAGCAGAAACTGCTTGGCGAGAGAGGGATGGTTTCGAATAAGACCGGGTGATTGATTTTTGCGACTGGTGGGCAGCCGACCGCAAATGAAATCGCTCTCACAATTTGGGGAGGTGTTCGTCTCAGGCCTTGGGTCACACAGAGGGGTGCAAGGCAGGAAAATCATTCTGAAGTGTGAGCTGAGGCGGGTAGAGGAGGGGCTACCTCCGAAGCGATCAACGCTTCGGAGGTAGCGAATCGGATCAGCCCTTGTAGGCAGCAACCGATTTGGTGATGGCTTCGCGAGCGGCGTCTGCGCCAGCCCAGCCTTCGATCTTCACCCATTTGCCTTTTTCGAGGTCTTTGTAGTTGGCAAAGAAGTGCTCGATTTGCTGGATCAGCAGCGGCGGCAGGTCGGTGTATTCCTTCACGTCGACGTACAACTGGGACAGTTTGTCGTGTGGCACGGCGATGATTTTGGCATCGCCGCCGCCGTCGTCGGTCATGTTCAGCACGCCGACTGGACGGGCGCGGATGACCGAGCCAGGGGCGACCGGGTAAGGCGTGACGACCAGAACGTCGAGGGGGTCGCCGTCATCAGCCAGGGTGTTCGGGATGAAACCGTAGTTGGCCGGGTAGAACATCGGGGTGGCCATGAAACGGTCAACGAACAGCGCGTCGCTTTCTTTGTCGATTTCATACTTGATCGGCGCGTGGTTGGCCGGGATCTCGATTGCGACGTAGATGTCATTCGGCAGGTCTTTGCCGGCCGGAATCTTGCTGTAGCTCATTGGGCTTTGCCCCCTTGGTTGACCATTCAGAATCTGGCGTCCAACGCCAAAAAGTGGCCCGGATTATAGGCACATTCCAGAAGCGTTGCCATGCGTGGCGGTCAGCTTCCAAACGTCGTGTCGAGCCTGATAGACCGGCGTTTCAGACTTAAGTGCCTGCCTGAAGTGCCGTGAGGCGGGTAAGAGGATCCTGCCGGTAGAAGGCTTTGAGTTGCTGGTAGACCTGCGGGTACGCCTGGACCAGCAAATCCGGGCCGCTGAAGAAGTATTCGCTGGTGACGGCGAAAAACTCTGCGGGGTTTTCCGCCGCGTAAGGGTCGATTGCGGTATCGGCGTCCGGGTTGGCGTCCAGTTGTCGATTCAGGTCATCGAATGCGCCTTGCATGGCGCCGACCCAATCGGCGATGCGCATGTCGTTATGCAGTGGCGGGTGGCCGTTGGCATCGCCGTTGAGCATGTCCAGCTTGTGCGCCAGTTCGTGGATCACCAGGTTGTAGGCTTCCCAGCCGCCGCTGGCGAGAACGCCGGGCCACGCCAGGATGACCGGCCCCTGCAACCAGGCTTCACCGCTGTGCTCGCCGTTCCATTCGTGCTCAATGCCGCTGGCGTCGCGGTGTTTTTGCGGGCTGATGAAGTCGTGACCATAGAGGACGATTTCGTGAAAGCCCTGATACCAGTTCAGGTCACCTAACGCCAGGAGTGGCAATTGCGCCTGCGCGGCCAGAAACAGACGCGACTCGTCGTCCAGAGTGACGCCTTCCAGTGCCGTGAGATGTTTGCCATGCAGAAACAGCACGCAGCTGTCGAGCAAGTAGCGATCCTCTTCGGCAGTCAGTCCGTCGAGGATCGGCAAGCGCTGGCGCACCCGACTCCACAGATCCGGGTCGACCGGGTTACGCGCCAGCGTGCGGTGTTTCAGCCAGCCGCTGAGCGACCACATGATTCAGCGCGCTGTGGCTGAGCGGCCCGTGCGGCTGCGAACCAGGCCGATGATCATCGGCAGCAGCGACAGCACAATGATCGCCAACACCAGCAACGTAAGGTTTTTCTTGATGAACGGGATGTTGCCGAAGAAATAACCGAGGGTGACCAGACCGGCTACCCACAGGAGCGAACCCAGCACACTGAAACCCAGAAAGCGCAGGTAGTGCATCTTGCCAAGCCCCGCTACAAAGGGGGCGAAGGTGCGGATGATCGGCAGGAAGCGCGCCAGGGTTACGGTCTTGCCGCCATGGCGTGCGTAGAATTCGTGGGTTTTGCTCAGGTAGTCGCGGCGAAAGAACTTCGAATCCGGATTTTTGAACAGTCGGTCGCCGAGGGTGCGCCCGATCACGTAGTTGGTGCTGTCGCCCAGGATCGCCGCAGCCGTCAACAGGCAGCCGAGCAGGACCGGGTCCAGGCCACCCCCGGCCGCGACCGCGCCTGCAATGAAGAGCAGGGAATCACCCGGCAGAAACGGCGTGACCACCAGACCGGTCTCACAGAAGATCACCAGGAATAGGATCGCGTAGACCCATGTGCCGTAGTTGGTTACCAACAAGTCGAGGTAGACGTCGAGGTGAAGGATGAGGTCGAGCGGGTGGAAATCCATGTACGGTACCTGATTGAAAAGCCCGATCCGGGCCCGATGATGACTGCTGATTGGGGCGCATTATAGAGGGAAGAATCGGGATGTCGCTGGGGCTGTATCAAGATTGAAAGATTTGGTAACGATGGCGCTCGCTTGGCTTGGCCGAAGCTGTGGCAGAAAATTCATTTGCGAAAGAGGGGCAAAGCGACAGAGACGGCTGGGCTGTGACGCCTGATGGCGAACGAATTCGCTTGCACAGGTTTCGCACCTTTGCATGTGCAGCTGAAAAAAGACGGCCTGCGAAGAGGCCGTCTTTAGCAGGCGATTACCGGATCAGAAGAAGCCCAGCGGATTGATGTCGTAACTCACCAGCAGGTTTTTGGTCTGTTGGTAGTGCTCCAGCGCGATTTTGTGGGTCTCGCGGCCTACGCCGGATTTTTTGTAACCACCGAACGCAGCGTGCGCCGGGTACAGGTGGTAGCAGTTAGTCCAGACGCGACCGGCCTTGATGGCGCGCCCGACACGGTAGGCGCGGTTGATGTCGCGGGTCCAGACGCCGGCGCCGAGGCCGAATTCGGTGTCGTTGGCGATGGCCAAGGCTTCGGCTTCATCCTTGAAGGTGGTCACGCTGACCACCGGGCCGAAGATTTCTTCCTGGAACACGCGCATCTTGTTGTTGCCTTTGAGCAGCGTCGGCTGGATGTAATAGCCGGTCGCCAGCGAGCCTTCCAGCTTTTCGACCTTGCCGCCGGTCAACAGCTCGGCGCCTTCATCCTGGGCGATATCGAGGTAGGAGAGAATCTTGTCGAATTGCTGCTGTGATGCCTGAGCACCGACCATGGTTTCGGTATCCAGCGGGTCGCCGCGTTTGATCTTCAGCACCTTCTTCATCACCGCTTCCATGAACTGCGGGTAAATCGATTCCTGCACCAGGCAACGTGAAGGACAGGTGCAAACCTCGCCCTGGTTAAAGAACGCCAGCACTACGCCTTCGGCGGCTTTGTCAATGAACTCGGGCTCGGCGCTCATGATGTCTTCGAAGTAGATGTTCGGCGACTTGCCGCCCAGTTCGACGGTGGACGGGATAATGCTGTCGGCCGCCAGTTTCATGATGTGTGAGCCCACGGGCGTGGAGCCGGTGAAGGCGATTTTGGCGATGCGCTTGCTGCTGGCCAGCGCTTCACCGGCTTCGCGGCCAAAACCTTGCACCACGTTGAGGACGCCTTTTGGCAGCAGATCGCCAATCACTTCCATCAGCACGGTGATGCCCAGTGGGGTTTGCTCGGCGGGTTTGAGCACAATGCAGTTACCGGCAGCAAGGGCGGGGGCAAGCTTCCAGGCAGCCATCAGCAGCGGGAAGTTCCACGGGATGATCTGACCGACCACGCCCAGCGGTTCATGGATGTGGTACGCCACGGTATTGCCGTCGATTTCGGCAGCGCTGCCTTCCTGCGCACGCAGCACGCCTGCGAAGTAGCGGAAGTGATCGACCGCCAGCGGAATGTCGGCGTTGAGGGTTTCGCGCACCGCCTTGCCGTTGTCCCAGGTTTCGGTGACAGCCAGCAGTTCCAGGTTTTGCTCGATGCGGTCGGCGATTTTCAGCAAGGTCAGCGATCGTTCCTGAACGGAGGTCTTGCCCCACGCATCGGCAGCGGCGTGGGCGGCGTCCAGCGCTTTATCGATGTCTTCGGCAGTCGAGCGGGGGAATTGGGCGATCAGTTTGCCGGTGACCGGCGAGGTGTTTTCAAAATACTGGCCTTTGACCGGCGGGACGAATTCGCCACCGATGTAGTTGCCGTACTGGGTCTTGAAGGTAACGATGGAGCCTTCAGTACCGGGATGGGCGTAATGCATGGTGAATATCTCCGCTCTTGTGATTGTGTGGGGATAACGCATTGCTTCATTGGGTATGGCTGCGCTTGGTTAAAGCGTAGAGCAAAGCTTGGGCCACCGCTGTTAAAGCCCCGGTTTATCAGGCCTTCGCCAGATCATCAGATGCCTGAGCGACTGTTGTGCGCCAGCAGCGATACGGCCAGCGTGACATTTTGTATCGAATATGGGGCCATTCGCTCGCATGCGCCTTTGCAAGCATTGCAATGGATAAAGGCCAGGAGGATGCTGGTCTGCAACTCCCCGGGAGCACCTTGGAAGCACAATAAAAATGCACAGCAATCACTTCACCCGACACGCACAGCAAGTTCTGACCGTCGCCCAAGGCAAGTCGACTCATCGCTCTAGCCCAAGTACCGACCCCTCGATTGCCCGGTCATGGGCGCGTTGCGTTGAGGACTATCATCTGGACCCCGCTCAACCCATGGCCCCGACAGTGTTGGAGCATGCTCGGGTACTGGAAAGTCGCGAGCGTCTGCAGCAGGTGCTGACCATCGCCGGTGGCGAGATGAACCGTCTGCTTGAGCAGCTTTCCGGTGGCCATGCAGTGCTGTTGACCGATGATCGCGGGGTGATCCTCAACTGCGTCACCGAGCCTGGCGAGCGCAAGATTTTCGAGCGCGCGGGCCTCTGGCTGGGTGCTGACTGGAGCGAGTCGCGGGAAGGGACCAACGGGATTGGCACCTGTCTGGTGGAGCGCCAGCCGGTGACCATTCATCGCGATGAACACTTCCGCGGTCGGCACACCGGCCTTACCTGCTCGGCCAGTCCGGTATTCGACCCGCACGGCGACCTGTTGGCTGTGCTCGATGTGTCCTCGGCGCGGCATGATGTGTCGCGGCAAAGTCAGTTCCACACCATGGCGCTGGTCAACCTCTCGGCAAAAATGATCGAAAGCAGCTATTTTCTGCGCCACTTCAACGGTCAATGGCTGCTGCGTTTTCATTTGCAGGCGGACTCGGTCGGGCTGTTCAGCGAAGGTCTACTGACGTTTGATGAGGAGGGGCGCGTTCGTGCGCTTAACCAGAGTGCGTTGAATTTACTCAGCTTGGGCCGCGCTGATCTGATTGGTCAGCCGGTGGAATCGCTGTTCGATTGCTCGCTGGATGAACTGATGAGTCGCGCAACACCTGATGCAGTGACGAGCTGGCCGCTGCGTACGTGCGACGGGCGCGGTTTTTTTGCGGTGCTGCGTGGCCCATCGCGGCCTGTGATCAAATCCGTTTCTGCGCCTGTTTTTGTCAAACATCCTGCACAACCAGCCCCAGGCGTGATTTGCCTGGGCGATGCTGCGCTGCAAGCCGATTTTCGTCGCGCCCTGAAGGTCTTCGAGCGCGACGTGCCGCTGCTTATCAATGGCGAAACCGGTTCTGGCAAAGAGGCTTTCGCCAAGGCTGTGCATCAGGCCAGCCAACGAACAGGCAGACCGTTCGTGGCGCTCAACTGCGCAGCCATTCCGGAAAGCCTTATCGAAAGCGAGCTGTTCGGTTATCGCGGCGGCAGTTTCACCGGCGCGCGCAAGGAAGGCATGCGCGGCAAACTGCAGCAGGCTGATGGCGGCACCTTATTTCTCGATGAAATCGGTGACATGCCGGTGGCCCTGCAAACGCGTCTGCTGCGGGTGCTGGAGGACCGTCTGGTGGTGCCGATCGGCGGCGAGCCGCAGGCCGTCGATGTGCGAATCATCAGTGCGACGCACCGCAATCTTCTGGGGCGCGTGGAGGACGGGAGCTTTCGCGAGGACCTCTACTATCGCCTCAACGGTCTGGAGATCGCGCTGCCGGCGTTGCGTGAACGCAGTGACAAGTCGCAGTTGCTGGACGTTCTGCTGGAAGAAGAGGCGGGCGGGCAGCCGGTGACGATGGATGCTGAGGCCAGGCGTGCGCTGCTGCATTTCAGCTGGCCGGGGAATGTGCGGCAGATGCGCAATGTGCTCCGCACGTTAGCGGCGCTATGCGAAGACGATGTAATCCGTCTCGACGACTTGCCCACCGTGGTGCGCCAGCAACAGGCGGCGCAACAAATGGATGCGCCGTTGCGGAGCGATTCACCACTGGACGATGCCGAGCGTTCAGCGCTGATCGCAGTGCTCGATACCCAGCGCTGGCACATGACCCACGCGGCGCGAGCGTTGGGGGTCAGTCGCAACACCTTATATAGAAAGCTGCGTAAGCATGGGATTGCGCGTTAGCACTGTGCGCGGCGCGGTCGCCCAGAGGGCGTGACATCATTGGCGATGAGTCCTGTCGCGGGTTGGGGTTTTGTCGTCTGTACCGACGTCCCGCCAATGAATTCACTCCCCTGGTTCGATGTTCGACGAGATCGGTCACTCCCTTCAATTGCCCCGTGCGCATTGCCCACCTTCTACGCTAACCTGCGTCCATGGTTTAAGAGGTTGGTCATGCACATTCATATTCTGGGTATTTGCGGCACGTTCATGGGTTCGCTGGCGGTTCTCGCCAAGGATTTGGGCCATAAAGTCACAGGCTCCGACGCCAATGTCTACCCGCCGATGAGCACGCAGCTCCAGGCGCAGGGCATCGAGTTGATGCAGGGTTACGATCCTTCGCATCTGGAACCGGCACCGGACCTGGTGGTGGTTGGCAATGCTCTGTCGCGCGGCAATCCGGCTGTCGAGTACGTCCTGAACAAAGGCTTGCCTTACGTTTCCGGTCCGCAGTGGCTGGCCGATCACGTACTGCGCGGCCGCTGGGTGCTGGCTGTGGCCGGGACGCACGGCAAGACCACCACCAGCAGCATGCTCGCTTGGGTGCTGGAGCACGCGGGCATGGCGCCGGGCTTTCTCATCGGCGGCGTTCCGCAAAACTTCTCGGTGTCTGCGCGTCTGGGCGATACTCCGTTCTTCGTGGTTGAAGCCGACGAATATGACAGCGCCTTCTTTGACAAGCGTTCCAAGTTCGTCCACTACGGCCCGCGCACCGCGATCCTCAACAACCTTGAATTCGACCACGCGGATATTTTCCCTGACCTGCCTGCCATCGAGCGCCAGTTCCACCATTTGGTGCGCACTATCCCAAGCGAAGGACTGGTGATTCATCCGACCACCGAGCCGGCTCTTGAGCGGGTGATCGAAATGGGTTGCTGGACCCCGGTGCAAACCACCGGTCAGGGCGGCCAGTGGCAGGCCAGGCTGCTCAGCGAAGACGGTTCGACGTTCGAGGTGAGTTTCGAGGGCGTCGCTCAAGGCATCGTGGACTGGGGCATGACCGGTCAGCACAACGTCGCCAACGCACTGGCAACCCTGGCTGCAGCGCGGCACGTTGGCGTCGTGCCGCATCAGGGTGTCGAGGCCTTGAGCGCGTTCAAAAGCGTCAAGCGCCGGATGGAAAAGGTCGCCGATGTGCGTGGTATCACCATTTACGATGACTTCGCCCATCACCCAACGGCCATTGCCACCACGCTCGACGGCCTGCGCAAGAAGGTCGGTGATTCGCCTGTCATCGCCATCGTCGAGCCGCGCTCCAATTCCATGAAGCTCGGCGCGCACCGCGAGGGCTTGCCGGAAAGCATCGATCAGGCCGATCAGGTGATCTGGTACGCACCGGCCAATCTGGGCTGGGACCTGGCCGCGACGGCCGCGCTGTGCACAGTACCTTCGGTGGTTTGCGATTCGCTGGAGGCCATCATCGAACGCGTGAAAAGTCAGGCGCTGCCCGGCACTCATGTGGTGATCATGAGCAATGGCGGTTTTGGCGGTCTGCACGGCAAGCTGGCCGAGGCGCTGAAATGAGTGGCCCGGAACGCATTACCCTGGCGATGACCGGCGCGTCCGGCGCGCCATACGGCCTGCGCTTGCTCGACTGCCTGGTGCGGGAAGATCGTGAAGTGCACTTCCTGATTTCCAAGGCCGCGCAACTGGTCATGGCAACCGAAACCGACGTCTCGCTGCCGCCCAAGCCGCAGATGATGCAGGCGTTCCTGACCGAGTACACTGGCGCCGCAGCCGGGCAGATCAGGGTCTATGGCAAAGAGGACTGGATGTCGCCAGTGGCGTCCGGCTCGGGCTCGCCCAGTGCGATGGTCGTGGTGCCTTGCTCCACTGGCACCTTGTCGGCTATCGCGACCGGTGCCTGCAATAACCTGATCGAACGTGCCGCCGATGTGACACTCAAGGAACGCCGGCAGCTGATTCTGGTGCCTCGCGAGGCGCCGTTTTCCAGCATTCATCTGGAGAACATGCTCAAGTTGTCGAACCTGGGCGCGGTGATTCTTCCTGCATCGCCGGGTTTCTATCATCAGCCGCAGACTATCGATGACCTGATCGATTTCGTCGTCGCGCGGGTTCTCAACCTGTTGAACATTCCTCAGGACATGCTGCCGCGCTGGGGCGAGCATCATTTTGGCGCCGATGAATAAGAAACTGTTTGTTCTGGCACTCGGTCTGGTACTGGCGACCGGTTGTTCCACCGTGCGCACGCTGGACGCCAATCAGCCCGGCGCGCCAGTGGTGTATTCCGGCACCCGGCTGGATCTGTATGCCATAGAGGGCGGATGCTGCGAGAAGGAGCGCTTCGGTGTCGAGGCGCCGAAATACCCGATGCTGGATCTGCCGGGCAGCGCCTTGCTCGATACCGTTTTATTGCCGTTGTCGGTGTTGACGGTCCTGGGTGTGGGGTATCAGGCCACGGGCGGGATGTAACTCAGTTATGTGAGTAGCCGCACCTTTTAGCCTGTAGGAGCGAATTCATTCGCGAGGCAGCGGTACATCCAGCATGAGTACAGCGGATGTCCTGCGCCTCGTGAATGACTTCGCTCCCTCAGTGAAGGACACATGCGCCAGATAAATGCGCAGCGACTGAAAACCTGCTATTTCCCTAAGCGCCGCAGCTCATCGGACTCCACAACCCGCACCCCATTCTGTTCTTCCAGCGCCAGGCGCCAGAGCGCTCGGGCCAGTTGGCAGGCCTCAATGCCGCCGTATTTGCCGGGGATCAGTTTGGCGATGGGGCCGGCCAGCTGCTCGACCAGACGCTGATCCTGCCGCTCACCGATCAGCAGTGAAGGCCGGGCAATGGTCAGTTGCGGCCAGTCCTGCGCCTTGAGCGCTTCTTCCATTTCACCCTTGACGCGACTGTAGAAAACGCTCGACTCAGGGTCGGCGTTCACCGCACTGATCACCAGCAGATGGCGGGCGCCCAGTTCGCACGCGCGTTGGCCGAAGGCCACGACCATGTCCATGTCCACGGCGCGAAAAGCGTCTTTGGAGCCTGCCTGTTTAATCGTGCTGCCCAGGCAGCAAAAGGCGATATCGACTCGACCCGACAGTGTGGGCAGCAGCGAAGTGAAGTCGCCCACCGGGTTTTCCAGATGAGGGTGTTCAGCCAGAGGCCTGCGGCTCGGCGCCAGGACGCGGCTGACGGTGGGTTCATTGAGCAGGCGATCGAGCAGATGCTCGCCCGTCAAACCGGTCGCACCGGCCAGCAGGATGTGTTGCGGCGTCAAGTACATGATCTTTCTCCCTTGATACGCCACAAGCATAGGCGTTCTAACCCAACAGACTGCGCGCTGGGCTGGCTGGTTTCACCAGGTCGTCAAATATTCATCCAGCAATGCCCGCCCTCATAGACATTGCCCATGGCATATGACGGTACCGCGGTGGCCGCTTTTGATTCTGGATGAAGGCCAGGCCCGCCGACATAAAGGTTTTTTCAGTGACTGTGGACGACTGCCTTGGCGGTCACGCCGATCGAAACGGTATTCAACGCACGCTCTGCCTGACTCTTGCGCAGTTTTTGCCAGTGCGCGATGACCCCTTTGGGCGCCCATATCTGTGGCTCGGAGGCCTCGAAGTTTTCCTCGATTTCCCGCTGGGCGACGATGGCTTTGGCGTCGTTGAACGCCTGTTGCAGGTCGTCGGTTTCCACCAGAGCCTTGTCGAACAGCGCCTCGCCAAAGTAGGTGAAATCGGCCTCTTCCGAACAACCGAACGAAACGCGGTCCTCTCGGGAGGCCGTGATCACCATGGTTTTTTCGTCCTTGATCGCCGGAATGAAACCGCCCGAATAACAAGCGGAGATCACCACGATCTTGTCGCGGTTCTTCAGTGGCGCGAGCACACCGGCCATCTCGTTGGCGGGCAGGTCCGATAACTCCAGGCGCGGCTGATCAAGCACCAACTCATGCTCATGGGTGCCGTGGCTGGTGAGGTAGATGAAGACCAGATCTTCCGGGCCACTGCGCTGGGCCAGCGTCTGCACGGCACGGCTGATGTTCTCGCGGGTCGCCAGCGGCCTGTCGGCTATGTGGTCACGATGGTTGACCAGCGAAATCTGCCCGAACGCGCCGAACCGGGTCGCCAGCAGGTTGTTGACGTAATCGGCCTCGCGCAGAAACACGCTCTGCTTGCCGTCGCCGCCGACCACCAGGCTGTACAGCTCGACCGCCGGTGTGGAGGGCGGAACCGCGGCCAGCGCCTTGTCCAGCAGCGCACCCTGCGCGAGCAGACCGACTTCCAGCGGATCAGGCAGCAACTTGCCCTGCGCATCGCGTACGCGCTGTCCGTTGGACCAGGTCCCACTCTGCACGCTGCCGTCGGCAGATGTCAGAACGCCCTGACCCTGATAGGTGTCATTGTCGAAGTGACCGATGTAAATGCTGTCGTCCGGGAGCTTGAGGCGACCTTCGCCGGCGAAACGCCAGTTGCGGAATTGCCCTTGATAACTGGTGCCGTCGGAGCCGATCAACTCGCCCTTGCCGGTGAATGCGCCGTCCTTGAATTGGCCGGACCACACGTCGCCATCGGCGTTTTCGTAGCGCCCGCGACCATTGAGCTGGTTGTCGTGGAAGCCGCCTACGTATTGATCGCCATCGGCGCTGTTGAAGTTGCCGACGCCCTGCAGTTGGCCATCGACAAACTTGCCGCTGAACTGATTGCCCGCGGCATCGCTGCGCTGGCCCTCGCCGTTGGGTTTGCCGTGAGCGAACTGGCCCTGATACTCGCTGCCGTCCTCCAGCACCAGATGGCCCAAGCCGTCGTACAGGTCGGCCTTGAACTCGCCGCGATAACTCATGCCATGCTCTTTGAGCGTGCCTTCGCCATCGCGCCGCCCCAGTTTGTAGCCGCCGACATAGCTGCCGGCGCTGGTGGTCAGCTGACCTTGGTCGTAAAACAGACCGTCCTGAAAGCCACCTTTATAGACGTCGCCGTTGCTGGCGTGCCATTCGCCCTGGCCGTTCCACTGACCGTTTCTGAATTCCCCGGCATACCAGCTGCCATTGGGGTAATCGATGCGGCCGTTGCCTTGCAGGACGCCGTTGACCACCTCACCGCGATAGCGCCCGCCATCGGGCAGGCGTGCGTCCGGCGGCAGCAATGATTCGCCGTCACCGCATGCGGTAATCAGAAGGGTAAGGGCCAAAGGAGCAAGCGCGCGCATGGTAGATCCCGAAAGAGAGGTGTTTCGGCGTGATCAGATCGCGTACTTGTCGAGTCGCTCACACAGCCGCGCCGAGTATGCCGCAGCCGGGAAGCGTCATGAAACATTCTCTTTCGACTGTTTCATGTTTTACAGGGTTTACACGAAGAATAGAGAGAGGGGTTCGGCGATGAACGCAGGCTTGTCCTGCCCCTCGATCTCAAGCATTGCAGTGGCTTTGAGCAGCCATTGGCCGGGCTTTTTCGCGGTGACTTCGGCGAGGGTAACTTTTAGACGAACGCGCGAGTCGACTTTGACCGGCTGGATGAAACGCACACTGTCCAGCCCATAGTTGATCGCCATCTTCATGCCTTCCGGGAGGACCATAAGCGACTCCATCAGCTTGGGGATGAGCGACAGCGAGAGAAACCCGTGGGCAATGGTGGAACCGAACGGGGTCTGCGCGGCTTTGACCGGATCGACATGGATGAACTGAAAGTCGCCCGTGGCTTCGGCGAACAGATTGATGCGCGCCTGGTCGATAAGCAGCCATTCGGAACTTCCCAGCTCCTTGCCTTCATAGTGCTTAAGCTCTGCAACGGGTACGCGGGGCATCGATACTCTCCTTGTGGGATCGCGTTTGTATTCAAACCTGGGCGGCTATCGGCTTTTTTATTGCATCACTGTTTGGGCATCGCATCGGCAGCCCCTGTAGAAGCGTTGCGCCAGAATGCAAAAGTCTGCATGCCTCGCAAGCGGGGTCAGCAAACAATCGGCTTGCGAATACCCCCTCATAGGCTGGGGGCTGCGTGCTTATAATGTCGCTGCGAATTTGCTGGAGTTTTTATGTTGCTAAGAGGCCTGACGTGGCTGGTGCTATTCCAGTTAGTGGGAACGGCGCTGAATCATTTATTCCTGTCGATCCTGCCCGGACCGATCATTGGTCTGGTGCTGTTGATGATTTACCTGATGGTGCGTGGTGAAGTCAGTGAGCCCATCAGCCTGGCGGCCAGCAGTCTGCTGCGCTATCTGCCTTTGTTGCTGGTGCCGCCAGCCGTGGGTGTTATGGTCTATGCCGGTCAGATTGCCGACGATTTCTGGGCCATCGTCGGTGCACTGGTTTTGTCGCTGATGATCTCGCTCACGTTCGCCGGCTGGTTGATGCAAAAACTCATGGACCGTCAAACCAGCCGCCGGGAGCCGTCATGAGTCTGGATTGGCATGGCGCCTGGCTATCGGTCATTCATCATCCGTTGTTCGGCATCGCCATCACGCTGGGAGCCTATCAGGTGGTTCTGGCCGGATACGAGAAAACCCGTTGGGTGTTTCTGCAGCCGGTGCTGGTCTCTATGTTGGTGGTGATTGGCGTTCTGGTGAGCTGCGGGCTGGAATACGCCGAGTACCGCAAGAGCACCGAAATTCTCAGCGTTTTGCTCGGCCCTGCGACGGTCGCGCTGGCGGTGCCGCTTTATCTGAATCTGCGGCGTATCCGGCAGCTGTTCTGGCCTGTCTTGACTACGCTGGTGGTTGGCGGCGTACTGGGGACCGCGCTTTGTGTGGGGCTGGGCTGGGTGCTGGGCGCCAATCACATGATCCTGATGACCATGGCGCCGAAGTCGGTTACCTCACCGATTGCCATGCTGGTGGCCGAGCAGATCGGCGGCGTGGCAGCCCTGGCAGCGGTTTTCGTGTTGATTACGGGGGTCATCGGCGGCATATTTGGCCCCGGTCTATTGACCTTGGCGGGTGTCCGCAGTCCGGAAGCCAGAGGCATGGCCTTGGGGCTGACGGCCCACGCGGTAGGGACGTCGGCGGCTTTGCAGGAAGGGGAGGAGTGTGGCGCCTTTGCGGCGCTTGCCATGAGTTTGATGGGTGTTGCCACAGCGTTGTTCCTGCCGTTGGCGGTGTCGCTGGTTGCTTGAGGGTGTGTCTATGTCGTTGCCGTTGTTTGCGCTGAACGCTGTGCTGTTCCCGGGGTGTGTGCTCGATCTGCAGATTTTCGAAGCGCGCTATCTGGACATGATTGGCCGCTGCATGAAACAGGGCCAAGGCTTTGGCGTGGTGTGCATCACCGAAGGCGGCGAAACCGGAGATGTGCCTGAAGGTTTCTCGCAGATCGGCTGCGAAGCGCGGGTGACCGACTTTCAGCAACAGGACAACGGTCTGCTGGGCATTCGCGTGGTTGGCGGTCGGCGTTTTCGCGTGATCAGCGCTGACGCCCAGCGCGACAATCTGCTGGTCGCCGAGGTGCAGTGGCTGGAATTGCCTCAGGAGCAGCCGTTGCAGGAAGAGGACGACGATCTGGTGGCATTGCTGGCCGCGTTAGCCGAACACCCGATGGTCGCCGCCTTGAACATGGGGCTGGAGGCCGGCGGGCAGCATTCACTGGCCAATCAACTGGCGTACCTGCTGCCGTTTGCCGAAGAAGACAAGATTGAGTTGCTGGAAATCGACGATGCCGAAGAGCGGCTCGATGCGATTCAGAACCTGCTCGATGAGATGCAGGGTGATAGGCAGGCCTGACCGGCTTCCTGTAACGGTCCGGCTTGCCGACGGCGGCATCCTGAAGTCGCCGCCGACTGCCCATGCCGTCACAGATGCTCGGCTGTTGCTCGTTGCAGGCATTAATACTCGTATCGAATCAGCCCATGTGTCAGCGAATGAGCCGCGAACCCGACCAGTACCGCGAAGATCACCGGTAACAGCAACCACCATACGCGTAGCGGCAGGGCGGGCAGCGGCTGTTTGTTCTCCACGAACGCCAGGCTCGTGGCGCAGGCAAAAAACGCCAGCAGCATTCCGGCCAGCACGTCAGTTGGCCAATGCACGCCCAGATACACCCGTGACACACAAATCGACGCCGCAGGAATCACGCCCAGCACCAGCCAGGTCAACCGCAAGCGAACAGGCTGCCCGCGGCCTGCGAGTACGGCAAGCGTCATGAACAGCGCAAACGATGCCGACGCATGTCCGCTGGGCATGCTGTAACTGGACAAAGGCTCGGCCAACACTTCAGGGCGGGCGCGAGCGAACGTGTGCTTCATGCATTGGTTAATGATGGCCGAGCCCAGGGTCGTCGAGCAGGCGAATACCGCGTGTCGCCACTGACGCGTGATAACCAGGACAATCAATAGCAACGCCGCGGCGCAGAATTGCGTCTTGAAGTCCCCCAGGCCCGTGACCAGCACCACGAAATTTTCAGCAGCTTCACTGCGATGCTCCTGCACCAGTGTCATCACGCCCTGATCCAGGTGCGCCAGATACGGCCAGCCGAGAAACACACCGATCAGCAGAATCAGGCAGGTCAGCGCGATCAGCCAGGTCGCGTAAGGCTTGGCGCGCACGCTGCTTTGAATCGCCACGCCCAGCAACACCGCCAGTCCCGCGCCGACCACCGCAGCCTCGGGCCAGAAGCCTTCTGGCAGGGGTAGACGAATCGCGGCTCCGGTCGCCCAGCCCGGCAGGATGTATGCCACCGACCAGCCCGCTGCCGCAACCACGCTCACCGCAGCGAATCGGACGAGGGGCATGTCGAACATTCCGGCTACCATCGGCAGCATCGGGCGCAGTGGGCCGATGAAGCGACCGACCAGGAGACTGGCGATACCGTAACGCTGGAAGTAGGTTTCAGCCCCTGCTATCCACTCCGGGTGCTGGCGCAGCCCCGGCAGCCTGCGAATATTCTGGTGGAATCGTCGGCCCAGAAAGTAGGACACGAAGTCACCCAGTAACCCACCCAGGAAGCCCAGTAATAAGGCTTCGCCCAACGGCAGGATCCCGCTGCCCGCCAGCGCCGCGATTGCGAATAGCAAGACCGTACCGGGAACGATGATCCCGGCAATGGCCAGGCATTCGACGAATGAAACCAGAAAGACTGCCGCGCCCAGCCAGGACGGGTTGGCACTCAACCATGCGGTGATGCTGTCGAGCCATGGGCCCATGGGTCAGTTTCCTTGCTCGAGGATGAAATAGTCGCGTCCTTCAACTTGCCCGCGCCTGATCGGGTTCCGCGTGCAGAACCGCGCATAAGCGGCATCCACGAAGCGGTACATCAGTTGCTCGTCGCGCCCGGCGGGTATGCCCAGGCGGGTGGTCTGGATGATGTGCGGCGGGTATTGGCCCAGGTCTTCGACGAAAATCTGCTCGTGATCGAAGCGCTTGGCATCCCACATCGGCACCTTCAGACCAAGGGCCTTGCACAGCAGGGTCTGTCCGGCGCACAAGCGCTCGGGCGAGCGAATATTGCCGCTGGCGTCGGGGTTGTTCAGCAACATCTGCGCGAGACTGTTCTCGCCCGAGCGACCGTCGACCCATGGATAGGCCGATTTGATCAGCACCGCGTTGCCTGGGCCGCCCGCACTGAAATTCAGTGAGTCGCCACCTCGCGCGTAGTACATATAAATGTGGCCCCCATCCAGAAACAAAGCCTTACGTTTCTCTGTATAGCCCAAGGACGAGTGACTGCCTTTTTCCTCGAGGTAATACGCTTCTGTCTCTATGATGCGCGCCGATAACCACAATTCGCCGACCTTGTGACGGATCACTTTGCCAAGCAGATCACGGGCAAGGGTCTGGGCGTCGCGGTTGAAGAAACGGTCGGGCAGGGCACCTGGGGAGTTGTTGGGCATAAGTGAGCAACATGGAGGGGTGGCCGACGATGATAACAATCTGGGGCTTAATTGCAGCTGAATGGCTTGAGCGGCCGCACCTTAATGTCGGAGCCGTCTTGCTGGCGAACGCTGAGCCTCAGCCGCCTGGACGTCAACAAGCACCACGGGTTCGCCTGATCGCGGCCCGCAGCAAGCCGGCTGCTGCAGGTGTTCACAGATTCATATCGTGGTTTCACTCAGCAAATCCAGCTTATATCGACCATCCGCCTGTCGCCGCTGTCGTTCGGCCCGCCCGACAGCTATAATCGGCCGCTTTCTTCTCCGCCAAGACCTCTGAGACCATGACTGAGTCCGTTCTTGACTATATGACCCGCCTGGGTCGCGCCGCCCGCGAAGCTTCGCGCGTGATCGGCCGCGCCAGCACCGCGCAGAAAAACCGCGCGCTGGACGCTACCGCCGCCGCGCTGGATGCTGCCCGCGCAGAGTTGATGGCTGCCAACGAGCAGGACCTCGCCGCAGGTCGTGCCAATGGTCTTGAACCGGCCCTGCTCGAACGTCTTGCCCTGACCCCGGCTCGTATCGACAGCATGATCGCCGGTTTGCGTCAGGTCGCCAGTCTGCCGGACCCGATCGGGACTATCCGTGCCATGAACTTCCAGCCGTCCGGTATTCAGGTCGGCAAGATGCGCGTGCCGCTGGGCGTGGTGGGCATCATTTACGAGTCGCGTCCGAACGTGACCATCGATGCGGCCAGCCTGTGCCTAAAGTCGGGTAATGCGACCATCCTGCGTGGCGGTTCCGAGGCCATTCATTCCAATCGGGCTATCGCTACCTGCATTCAGCGCGGCCTGGACGAAGCGGGGCTGCCGGCTGCCGTGGTGCAAGTGGTCGAAACCACCGACCGCGCTGCCGTGGGTGCCCTGATCACCATGCCCGAGTACGTTGACGTTATCGTTCCGCGTGGCGGCAAGGGTTTGATCGAGCGTGTGAGCCGCGACGCCAGGGTGCCCGTCATCAAGCATCTGGATGGCATCTGCCATGTCTATGTCAGTGCACATGCCGATCTGGAGGCCGCACAACGTATCGCCTTCAACGCCAAGACTTATCGTTACGGTATCTGCGGCGCCATGGAAACGCTGCTGGTGGATCAGGCCATCGCGGTCGATTTCCTGCCGCAAATGGCTGTCCGGTTCCGTGAGAAAGGCGTCGAACTGCGTGGCTGCGAGCGCACTCGCGAACTGATCGACGCAATCGCGGCGACCGAAGAAGACTGGCACACCGAATACCTGGCGCCGATTCTGTCGATCCGCATCGTGACCGGGCTGGACCAGGCCATCGAGCACATCAACCGTTATGGCTCGCATCACAGTGACGCCATCATTTCCGACTCCCAGGCTCAGACGCGCCGCTTCATGGCCGAGGTCGACTCCAGCTCGGTGATGATCAATGCGCCGACCTGTTTTGCGGACGGCTTCGAATACGGCCTGGGTGCGGAGATCGGCATTTCCACCGACAAGATCCACGCCCGTGGCCCGGTTGGGCTGGAGGGCCTGACGTGCGAGAAGTACATCGTCGTTGGCGACGGACGCCAGTTGCGCGGGCAGGAGCCAGCCTGACTTGGCCGACAATCGGCAGCACGCAGGCAGTCAAGCGAAAGCGGTAGCCGAGTCCGGCAAGGATGCGGCTTGTGTCTCGTGCGCGCCGAAGCGTATCGGCATGCTGGGCGGAACTTTCGACCCTGTGCACATCGGTCATTTGCGCGGCGCACTGGAAGTCGCGGCATTGCTTGAACTCGATGAGTTGCGCCTGACGCCCAGCGCCAGGCCGCCTCATCGCGACACGCCCAGTGTGTCGGCGCAGGACCGTCTGGCGATGGTCCGCAGCGCCGTGCAGGGGGTGTCGCCATTGACGGTGGACGACCGCGAGCTGTTGCGCGACAGACCGTCGTACACCCTCGACACGCTGGAATCGATGCGCGCCGAACTGGCCGCCGATGATCAGCTGTTTCTGTTGCTGGGATGGGACGCCTTTTGCGGGCTGCCGACCTGGCATCGTTGGGAAGAACTGCTGGAGTACTGCCATATCGTGGTGCTGCAACGCCCGGACGCCGACAGCGAGTCGCCGGACGCCATGCGTAACCTGCTGGCGGCGCGCGCGGTCAGCGATCCGAAGGCCCTCAAAGGCCCTGGCGGGAACATTACATTCGTCTGGCAGACGCCGCTCGCGGTGTCTGCCACCCAGATCCGCCAACTGCTGGCCAGCGGGAAGTCGGTACGTTTTCTGGTGCCAGACGCAGTACTGGCCTATATCGAGGCGCACGGGCTGTACCGCGCGCCTAATTGAACTGAGGTATGTTTCGACGCTGCCAAGAGCGCGAAGAGACGCCCAAACACAAGAGCTAATGAGTTTTATATGACGAGCAAAGATGCAGTAATCGAAAACCCGATGATCAAAGTGATCACCGATGCCCTGGAAGATGTGAAGGCCCAGGATATCCAGGTCCTGGACGTGCGCGACAAGCAGAGCATCACTGATTACATGATCATTGCCACGGGCACCTCGAATCGCCAGATCAACGCGATGCTCGATAAGGTGCGCGAAGAGGTGAAGAAAAACGGCCTCAAGCCGTTGGGTGAAGAAGGCAAGGGCGACAGTGACTGGGTGTTGCTGGACCTGGACATTGCCATCGTTCACATGATGACTGCCTCGGCGCGTCAGTTCTACGACCTGGAGCGCCTGTGGGCGGGTGCCGAGCAGAGCAGGTCGCTCAGCGCTGCGCATCACAGCCCGGAAAATACCCATGAGCATTTCACCAAGCTCAACAAAGGTCAGGAATAAGGTCTCACTGTGCGTCTGCGTCTGATTGCTGTCGGTTCGCGCATGCCCAAGTGGGTGGAAGAAGGCTGGCATGAATACGCCAAGCGCCTGCCGTCCGAACTGGCGCTCGAGCTGATAGAGATTCCGCTCAACACCCGTGGCAAGAATGCCGACGTGGCGCGACTGATTCGTCAGGAAGGCGAGGCCATGCTGGCGAAGGTGCAACCGAGCGAGCGGATCGTCACGCTCGAGGTTCACGGCAAGCCGTGGAGCACCGAGCAACTGGCAGTGGAACTCGATCGCTGGCGGCTGGATTCGCGCACGGTCAATCTGATGGTGGGCGGTCCTGAAGGGCTGGCGCCGGAAGTCTGCGCCCGTGCCGAGCAGCGCTGGTCGTTGTCACCGTTGACGTTGCCGCATCCGCTGGTGCGCATCCTCATCGGTGAGCAGATTTATCGTGCCTGGACAGTGTTGTCCGGTCACCCTTATCACAAGTAGCGCCGCTGCCCTCACTGTGAACACGCCCTGAATGTCTCAGCCGATTCGCCTGAAAGATCACGAAAAGGACGCTCGCCTGGTGCGCAGCCGGGTCGTGGTCGGTGCCGTGGCAGTCATTGTGCTGATTTGCGTGCTGGTGGCCCGGCTGTATTTCCTGCAAGTCATCCAGTACGACTATCACTCGACCCTTTCGGAAAACAATCGGGTGCATGTGCAGCCGATTCCACCGAGTCGCGGACTGATCTTTGACCGCAACGGTGTCGTGATCGCCGACAACCGTCCCAGTTTCAGCCTGAGCATGACCCGTGAGCGTTCCGGCGATTGGGCCCAGGTGCTGGACACCATCGTTCAGGTGCTCGAGCTGACGCCGGATGACCGGATCATCTTCGAAAAGCGCATGAAACAGGGGCGCCGCCCCTTCGAACCGGTGCCGATCCTGTTCGAGCTGACTGAGGAGCAGATCGCCCGGATTGCCGTCAACCAGTTCCGCCTGCCTGGGGTGGAAGTGGTCGCGCAACTGGTTCGCCACTATCCACAGGGGCAGCATTTCGCTCACTCGGTCGGCTACATGGGCCGCATCAACGAGAAGGAGCTCAAAACGCTCGATTCGGTCAACTACAGTGGTACTCACCACATGGGCAAGACCGGCATCGAGCGTTTTTACGAGCCCGAACTGCATGGTCAGGTGGGTTATGAAGAAGTCGAGACCAATGCCCGCGGTCGGGTGCTGCGCGTTTTGAAAAGAACCGACCCGGTGCCGGGCAAGGACATCGTCCTGAGTCTGGACATTCAACTGCAGGAAGCCGCGGAAGCCGCGCTCGCCGGGCGCCGTGGCGCGGTCGTGGCGCTGGACCCGAACAACGGTGAGGTGTTGGCGATGGTCAGTCAGCCGAGCTTCGATCCGAACCTGTTCGTCACCGGCATCAGCTTCAAGGCTTACTCGGAATTGCGCGATTCGGTCGACCGCCCGCTGTTCAATCGCATCTTGCGAGGTCTTTATCCCCCGGGCTCTACCATCAAGCCGGCGGTGGCCATTGCAGGGCTGGATACCGGGGTGGTAACGGCCAGTACACGGGTGTTCGACCCCGGCTACTACATGCTGCCCAATTACGATCACAAATACCGCAACTGGAACCGTACTGGCGATGGCTGGGTGGATCTGGATACGGCGATCATGCGTTCCAACGACACCTACTTCTACGATCTGGCGCACAAGGTCGGTATCGATCGGCTGTCTACGTACCTGAACAAATTCGGCATCGGGCAGAAAGTCTCGCTGGACATGTTTGAAGAGTCGCCAGGGCTGATGCCGTCCCGCGACTGGAAGCGCGTCACCCGCCGTCAGGCCTGGTTTCCGGGTGAAACACTGATTCTCGGGATCGGCCAGGGCTATATGCAGGCAACCCCGCTGCAGTTGGCTCAGGCGACGGCGCTGGTGGCGAACAAGGGCAAATGGAACCGTCCGCATCTGGCCAGGACTGTCGAAGGCCAGAAGCCCATGGATGAAAACCCCATGCCCGATATTGTCCTGCGCGACCCGTCCGACTGGGCCAAGGTCAACCACGGCATGCAGCAGGTCATGCACGGTGCGCGGGGCACGGCACGCAAGGCCGCTATTGGCTCTCAATACCGCATAGCGGGCAAGAGCGGCACGGCCCAGGTCGTCGCTATTCGCCAAGGCGAAAAATATGACCGTTCAAAAATACAGGAACGTCACCGAGACCATGCCTTGTTCGTGGGCTTCGCACCCGCTGACAACCCGAAGATCGTCGTTGCGGTGATGATCGAGAACGGCGAGTCCGGTTCTGGAGTGGCGGCGCCTGTCGTGCGTCGGGTGATGGATGCCTGGCTGCTTGACCCGCAGGGTCGCCTGAAATCCGAATACGTCAGCAATACACAGCCTCCGGAGACCGCGGCCCGTGAAGAGTAATTTCGACCGCATCCTCTCCAGTGAAGATGTGATGCGCCGTCGCGCCACTTTCCTGCAGAAAATCCACGTCGACGGTCCGTTACTGATCCTGCTGCTGACACTGGCCGCCGGCAGTCTGTTCGTTCTTTATTCGGCCAGCGGCAAGAGCTGGGACCTGTTGATCAAGCAGGCCACCTCGTTCGGCATCGGGCTGGTCTCGATGTTCGTCATTGCCCAGCTGGAGCCGCGCTTCATGGCGCGCTGGGTGCCGATTGCCTATGTCTTCGGCGTGTTGCTGCTGGTGGCGGTGGACGTCATGGGCCACAACGCCATGGGCGCGACGCGCTGGATCAACATACCGGGCGTGATCCGCTTCCAGCCTTCAGAGTTTATGAAGATCATCATGCCGGCGACCATCGCCTGGTACCTGTCCAAGCGCACGTTACCGCCGCATTTGAAACACGTGGCCGTGAGCCTTGGGCTGATCGGTCTGCCGTTCATTCTGATCGTGCGCCAGCCCGACCTTGGCACTTCCTTGCTGATTCTTGCTTCCGGCACCTTCGTGCTGTTCATGGCGGGCCTGCGCTGGCGCTGGATCATCGGCGTAATCGCAGCGGCAGTGCCGGTTGCAGTGGCGATGTGGTTTTTCTTCATGCATGACTACCAGAAGCAGCGGATCCTGACCTTTCTCGATCCGGAAAGCGATCCGCTGGGCACCGGGTGGAACATCATCCAATCCAAGGCTGCAATTGGTTCCGGCGGCGTCTTCGGCAAGGGCTGGCTGCTGGGTACGCAGTCGCACCTGGACTTTCTGCCTGAAAGCCATACCGACTTCATTATCGCGGTGCTGGGGGAGGAGTTCGGCCTGGTGGGCATTTGCGCGCTGCTGCTGATTTATCTACTGCTGATCGGTCGCGGGCTGGTCATTACCGCCCAGGCACAGACGCTCTATGGCAAGTTGCTTGCGGGCAGCCTGACCATGACGTTTTTTGTTTATGTTTTCGTCAACATCGGTATGGTCAGCGGTCTGCTGCCGGTCGTGGGGGTGCCGTTGCCCTTCATTAGTTACGGCGGAACTTCGCTGGTTACGCTGCTGTCAGCGTTTGGGGTTTTGATGTCGATCCATACCCATCGCAAGTGGATCGCTCAGGTTTGATTAAGGTGAACAATTCAATGCAAGTAGTGCGTGGCTGGGCTGCTCGATATGCGCCGCTGGTCGGTCTGATGGGCATCCTCGGGTCAGTGCAGGAGTCGCTTGCCGGTGACTATGAAGGCTCTCCTCAGGTTGCCCAGTTCGTCAGCGACATGACCCGTGATTACGGGTTTGCCGGCGAACAGTTGATAGAGGTTTTTCGCAATGTGGAGCGCAAGCAGTCGATTCTCGATGCGATATCCCGGCCTGCCGAACGGGTCAAACCGTGGAAGGATTACCGTCCGATGTTTCTGACCGACGCGCGTGTCGCGCGGGGTGTGGACTTCTGGCGGCAGCACGAAACGGCGTTGGCTCGCGCTGAACAAGAGTACGGCGTACCCGCACAGGTGATCGTGGCGATCATTGGGGTTGAAACATTTTTTGGCCGTAACACCGGAAATTATCGGGTAATCGATGCGTTATCGACGCTTAGTTTCGACTATCCTCCCCGCGCCGACTTCTTCCGCAAGGAATTGCGCGAGTTTCTGTTGTTGGCTCGCGAAGAGCAGGTGGATCCACTGACGCTCAAAGGCTCGTATGCAGGTGCGATGGGTTTGCCGCAGTTCATGCCAAGCAGTTTTCGCGCCTACGCAGTGGATTTTGACGGCGACGGCCACATCAACATCTGGAATGACCCTGATGATGCCATCGGCAGTGTTGCCAGCTATTTCAGGCGTCATGGCTGGGTGGCGGGTGAATCTGTGGTCAGCCGTGCCAGCGTGCGCGGTGATCACGTCGATGAAGGGCTGAGCCCGGGAATCGAGCCGGTGAAGACCGTCGGGGAGTTGCGAGCTTTGGGGTGGGCGAGTCATGATGCGCTGCGTGATGATATGCCGGTCACGGCTTTTCGTTTGGAAGGCGACGCTGGCCCTGAGTACTGGATGGGTTTGAAAAATTTTTACGCAATTACGCGTTACAACCGCAGTGTGATGTACGCCATGGCCGTGCATCAGCTGTCTGAAATGCTTGTTCAAGCTCGGGGCGTCAAGTAATGCGGTCATTGCCGATCCAACAACCATTGAAACTGATGGCCTTCGTGGCACTGACATTGCTGGTCGTCAGTTGCTCCACCAGTCGACCGACAGGCCGGACTGCGCAGCAGGGCAATGTCATTCGCGCGCAACCGGGCCTGGACATCAACCGCGCCCACAAAGACGGTGCGCCGTGGTGGGATGTCGATGTCTCGCGTATTCCCGATGCCGTTCCGACCCTGCATACAGGGCCTTACAAGGCTAATCCTTACACGGTGCTGGGCAAGACCTACTTCCCGCTCAGTGATTCCAGCACGTATGCACAGACCGGGACCGCGTCCTGGTACGGCACCAAGTTCCATGGGCAGAACACCGCCAACGGCGAGGTGTATGACCTGTACGGCATGAGCGCGGCACACAAGACGTTGCCATTGCCCAGCTACGTGCGTGTGACCAATCTGGACAATAACCGCACGGTGATTCTGCGGGTCAACGATCGCGGTCCGTTTTACTCCGATCGCATTATCGACCTGTCCTATGCGGCCGCCAAAAAGCTCGGTTATGCCGAGATCGGTACTGCGCGAGTGAAGGTCGAAGGCATCGACCCTGCGCAATACTGGGCTCAGCGTGGCAAGCCTGCGCCGTTGATGCTCGATCAGCCGCAGGTGGCCAGTAACCCGCCTCTTCGGCAACAGGCCCCGGCACCGGTTATTACTGCCTCGGCAGGCACGATCGAACAATGGACGCCGCCACCGCAGCAGCATGCCGCGCCGGTGTCGCCAGTCGCGATCGACGCAAAAAAAAACGTTTCCGGACAAGCGTCTGGGCTGTTTCTCCAGGTGGGAGCTTTCGCCAACCCGGACGCTGCGGAACTCCTGAGGTCCAAGCTGAGCGGGATGGTGCGGGCCCCGGTTTTCGTCAGCTCGATAGCGCGCAATCAACAGACGCTTTATCGGGTACGGTTGGGGCCGGTCGACACGCCGGGTGAAGCTCAGCAATTGCAGAACAGTGTAAGGTCGGCCAATCTGGGTTCGCCGAGCGTCGTCACATCGGACCAGTAGCGCCCGGTCAGTACCGAAATCAAGGGTTCGAACTTCGTCAGTGAGGTCGAATCGAAGTTGCCTGGCAGACGACTTGCCCCAGAGCAAGCGTTGTCAGCAGCTTTTCGCGGGGGCATCTGTACAATGTCATCCCGTTCGCCAGGGCAGCCTGGCACTACCGCTTTGCCCGCGAGGGCATGTTTGCCCATTAGCATTTTCGAGAGACGGATGAACATCACCACCTTTGCAAAACGCCTTTGCCTGCTTATCCCGCTATTCGTCGCGCCTGCCGCGTTCGCGGCAGAACAGATGACGCCATCGCCACCGCAATTGGCTGCCAAGGCTTACGTGCTGATGGATGCCAACAGTGGCAACGTTCTGGTCGAAAACAACGGTGACCAGCGCCTGCCCCCGGCCAGTCTGACCAAGCTGATGACCGCTTACATCGCCACGCTGGAAATTCGTCGTGGCCAGATCGGCGAAAACGATCCGGTGACCGTCAGTGAAAACGCCTGGCGCACCGGCGGCTCGCGGATGTTCATCAAGGTCGGCAGTCAGGTGACCGTCAGCGATCTGCTGCACGGCATCATCATTCAGTCGGGTAACGACGCCAGTGTTGCGCTCTCCGAGCACATCGCCGGTAGCGAAGACGCGTTCGCCGACATGATGAACAAGACGGCTGGCGATCTGGGAATGGTCAACAGCCACTTCATGAACCCGACTGGTCTGCCAAACCCGGATCACTACGCAACAGCGCACGACATGGCACTGCTGGCTCGGGCGATCATCCACGAAGATCCGGCGCACTATGCGATTTACTCGCAGAAAGAGTTCTTCTGGAACGGCATCAAGCAACCGAACCGCAACCTGCTGCTGTGGCGTGATAAGACCGTTGACGGTCTGAAAACCGGTCACACCGAGGAAGCGGGTTACTGCATGGTGTCCTCGGCCGTTCGTGACGGCATGCGTCTGATCGCCGTGGTATTCGGTACCAATAGCGAGCAGGCTCGTGCTGCCGAGACGCAGAAGCTGCTGACCTACGGTTTCCGTTTCTTCGAAACCCAGACCTTCTACCAGAAAGGCACTGAGCTGGCCCAGGCACCCGTCTGGAAAGGCACCGAGCGTCTGGTCAAGGCCGGTCTGGCTGACGATCTGTCCATGACCATGCCAAAAGGCGAGATCAAGAAGCTCACCGCCAGCATGACCATCAACCCGAAACTGGTCGCACCCATCGCCAAGGGCGACGTGATCGGTCAGGTCGAGGTCAAGCTGGAAGACAAAGTCGTGCGCACTGCTAATCTCATTGCGATGGACGCCGTTGACGAAGGTGGTATCTTCCGCCGCCTGTGGGACAGCGTTCGCATGTTCTTCTACAGCCTGTTCAACTGATCACTTCTTGATCACTGACTGACTGTTGCTCCTTACGCCCCCTGCCGTTCATCGCGGCGGGGGACTGTCCGTTTTCCGGCTTACGAGGCCGTTACTGCCATGACAGATTCCGACGTTAAAGCGCCAAAAATCGAATTCCCATGTGCCGACTATCCGATCAAGATCATCGGCGATACCGGCGTGGGCTTTACAGACACTGTGATTGAGATCGTCAAGAAACATGCGACGATCCTGCACGAAAAACAGGCCGAGCGCCAAAGCAGCAACGGCAAATACACCACCTTGCAGCTGCATATCGTCGCCACCGGTCAAGACCAGCTTTACGACATCAACAGCGAGCTACGCGCCACGGGCAAAGTGCACATGGTGTTGTGATGGGCGAGCGTCTGGGCTTTCGCGATCTTGGCTTGATCGATTACGAGCCCACCTGGCAGTCCATGCAACGCTTCACCGACGGTCGCGGCCGCGACACGCCGGACGAAGTATGGCTGGTCCAGCATCCTCCGATTTTTACTCAGGGCCAGTCCGGTAAACCCGAACATCTTCTACTTCCTGGTGATATTCCGGTCGTACAGGTCGATCGCGGTGGGCAAGTGACTTATCATGGCCCAGGCCAACTGGTGGCTTACCTGCTGCTGGATGTGCGTCGCCTGGGCTTTGGCGTGCGCGAACTGGTGACCCGGATCGAGCTTGGCCTGATCGAGTTGCTGGCCAGTTATGGTGTAGCGGCCGCTGCCAAACCCGATGCGCCGGGGGTCTATGTCGACGGGGCGAAGATCGCTTCGTTGGGCCTTCGTATCCGCAACGGTCGTTCGTTTCATGGATTGGCATTGAACGTCGACATGGATCTGGACCCGTTTAAACGGATTAATCCCTGCGGGTATGCGGGGCTGGCAATGACCCAGCTGCGTGAACAGGCAGGCCCGATTGAATTTGCCGAGGTTAGTGCCCGGCTGCGTGCGCAGCTCGTCAAACACCTCGACTATGCTGAGCAGACGACCCTAACGGGCGGAATCGACTGATATGACTACTGCGCATGAGGCGGCAGACGCCGTGCAAACCCTGATCCCGACAGTGAACGAGAGCACCCCTGAACGTGCGTCACGTCCGAAAGTAGAAGCTGGCGTAAAGCTGCGCGGCGCTGAAAAAGTTGCACGCATCCCGGTGAAGATCATTCCCACGGTTGAACTGCCGAAAAAGCCGGACTGGATTCGCGTCCGCATCCCGGTCTCGCCCGAAGTCGACCGTATCAAGGCGCTGTTGCGTAAGCACAAGCTGCACAGCGTTTGCGAAGAGGCCTCTTGCCCGAACCTGGGTGAGTGCTTCTCCGGCGGCACCGCTACCTTCATGATCATGGGCGACATTTGCACCCGCCGCTGCCCGTTCTGCGATGTCGGTCATGGTCGTCCAAAAGCGCTTGACGTAGACGAGCCGAAGAATCTGGCCGTTGCCATCGCTGACCTTAAACTCAAGTATGTGGTGATCACGTCGGTTGACCGCGACGACCTGCGTGACGGTGGTGCCCAGCATTTTGCCGACTGCATCCGCGAGATCCGTTTGCTGTCGCCTAATGTGCAACTGGAAACGCTGGTGCCGGACTACCGGGGCCGCATGGACATCGCCCTCGAAATCACTGCCGCCACGCCACCGGACGTGTTCAACCACAACCTGGAAACGGTGCCGCGCCTGTACAAGGCCGCGCGTCCGGGTTCAGATTACCAGTGGTCGCTGACGTTGCTGCAACGCTTCAAGGAAATGGTCCCTCACGTGCCAACCAAATCCGGCCTTATGCTGGGTCTGGGTGAAACCGACGACGAGGTCATTGAAGTGATGCAGCGCATGCGCGAGCACAACATCGACATGCTGACCCTGGGCCAGTACCTGCAACCCTCCCGCAGTCACTTGCCGGTTCAGCGTTTCGTGCACCCGGACATCTTCGCCTGGTTCGCCGAGGAAGGTTACAAGATGGGCTTCAAGAACGTCGCCTCGGGGCCTCTGGTTCGTTCCTCTTATCACGCCGACGAACAGGCCAAGCTCGTGAAGTCGTTGTTGACTGCGGGTTGATGGGTTATCGGCTCTGGACGCAAGGCGTGCGGGGCTGTGTCACCACGCGGAGCGTGGGAATGATCAGACAAAAATGGGCCGGATATCACTATCCGGCCCATTTTTTGTTTGCTGACGCCTAAAGTCTGGCTGACGTAGAACCTGTAGGGGCCGGCTTGCTGGCGAACACGACCAAGCCCCATGCACACAGGCGCCACTACGGCTTGCGCAGACTCTCCAGCAACTCCTGTGTCGGATAGCCGTCTGCGGGCCAGCCCAACGACTGTTGAGCATTGCGGATGGCCTTGCGCGTGTTGGCACCGATAATGCCGTCCGGGGCGCCGGCGTCGTACTGGCGTGCCGAGAGCAGGGTTTGCAACTCGATGCGCTCGGAGCGGCTCAGAGGGCGGTCGCCGCGTGGCCATTGGCCAAGCACGGAGCCGCCGCCAGAGAAACGCTCGGACAACAGGCCAATTCCCAGTGCATAAGAAGACGAGTTGTTGTACTTCAGAATCGCGCGGAAGTTATCCAGCACAAGAAACGCCGGGCCTTTGTAGCCCGCTGGCAGCAACAACGCTGCCTGCTGTTGCATTTCATTGGCCGGGAGCGCTGAGCCATTAGGTAATGTCAGGCCTAGTTGTTGCCATTCAGCGACGGTCTTGCGCGTTGAGGCGTCAGCCAGGGCGTAATCAAAACCTTGGCGTAGTTGTACTTCAAAGCCCCAAGGCTGACCTTTCTGCCACCCAGAGCTTTGCAAGTAATGCGCGGTTGAAGCCAGAGCATCGACTGGCGAGTTCCAGATATCGCGGCGCCCGTCGCCGTCGAAGTCGACAGCATGAGTGTTGTAAGTGGTGGGAATGAATTGGGTCTGACCCATGGCTCCGGCCCACGAGCCCAACATGCTCGGTGCATCGATATCGCCATGCTGGATGATTTGCAATGCGGCGATCAATTGCTCCTGAGCGAATTGCGGCCGGCGTCCTTCATACGCCAGCGTCGCCAGAGAGCGGATGACCGATTGCGTACCCTGAAACTGGCCAAAGCTGCTCTCCATGCCCCACACGGCAACCAACGCCTGACGATCAACGCCGTAGCGCTGTTCGATCTGAGTCAGCGTGTCGGCATATTGCGCCAGCAATGCCTGGCCCTTGCGCACCCGCACGGCAGATATCGCGCTGTCGAGGTACTCCCAGACGGGACGAGAAAACTCGGGCTGGCTTCGGTCAGCCTTGACCACGCTCATGTCTGGCGTGACGCCTGCAAAAGCCTTATCGAACACATCGGAACGAATGCCTGCGCTCAATGCCTGGGCGCGAAACATGGACTGCCATTCAGCAAAGGTCATCGCAGGCTGAATTTCGAAATTGGCGTCATCCGGCTGAGCCACCGCAGTGGAGGGTGCGGTTTTCGCAACCAGAGAAGCGGCTTGAAGAGGGGTGGCGACGGCGGCGGTGGGTTGCTCCGCACACGCGACCAGCACGAAGAGGCTGGAGGCGGCGATCATCTGGCGGACATGCCAGCGACGAGGAAAGCTATGGGGCATTCTGGGGTCCACAGGGATAAACCGTAAGGTGCAGACCTTAACATGTCGACCCAGCGGACGGGGCGCCGGTCAGTAACCTGAAGTGTTTTCGTTGACCAAGAAACGTTGTCTGTCCCCCGGCAAATGCAGGATTGAGCAGTTCGCGGTCGGATCAGCAGAGGTTCTACGCTCTGACCGGCATAGCCATACCTATTATTTCCCTAACGCTTCCTGCCACTTTAAGTGATGAAGCCACGTTTAGATTCGTTCCAGGCGATCAGCGGTGGCTATTCCGTAATTTAGGAATCAAGCCGCCATAACGGAAGAAGCCTCCCAATCTCTCGACTGGAAGGCTTCGCGGCGGTAGCTGCCTTTGCCCTTGGTAGGTTGTTCCTGACGGCTGCGGAACAATGGCTGGGCGACGATGGATTTGGCCATGTTTGGCCGTTTTTTGGCTTTGCTCATGGTGGTGCTCCCCGTGATGAATGGTGAAACCGCGCAGATGATCGGACAGATTCCGGCGGGGGTCTAATTGATCTGTGCTATGGCGGGTTAGTCGCGACCTATCAGGTCTATCTGCATGGGCGAATTCATTCGCGAGCACATGCCAGGCAATGGAGACCTCAGCTGAGCGGCCCCTTCGCGGTGAATTCGCTTTCACGGAAACCGTGTTTCCGAGCGGCAGCCCCACGGTTTGTCCAACTTGGATATGTAATTTATTCCGACGGCAAGCCCAGCCGCTGTCCGGCCATTAATAGCGACAGCCGGCTCAGGCTGCTCCACGCAGAACCTTCGGCCTGGCCTTTGATTTGCGCGTCGATGTGTTGGGCGTCCATCAACAGCTGACCCCAGCGGCTAGCAGAGTGCCGTTGCAGGGCTTTGCTCATCAGGGGCTTGCGCTTGTCCCAGATGGGCGGGCGGGCCTGACTGAACGCCTTGTCCAGCGGCACCCCCTGGCTGTATTGCAGCGCCAGGTTTGCGAGCACGCGCAATTCCCTCGACAGCGCCCAGAGAATCACTGGAGGCTCGACACCTTCGCCGCGCAGGCCTTCGAGGATGCGCAGGGCGTGTGATGCTTCGCCGTTGAGGATGGCATCGGTCAGGCCGAACACGTCGAAACGCGCACTGTCGGCCACCGCGGCCTGCACGGTTTCCACCGTGATCTGACCCTGCTCGGCCATCAGCTTGAGCTTTTCGATTTCCTGAGCCGCGGCGAGCAGGTTGCCCTCTACGCGCGCGGCGATCAGTTCTATCGCATCAGGGCTCGCGGCCAGGCCCGCTTGCGCCAGGCGCTGACGTATCCACTGCGGCAGTTGGCTGGCGTCCACCGGCCAGATCTGCACGAATTGGGTCTGCGCACCTTCGACCAGGGCTTTGCCCCACTTGGTTTTCTGCGCGGAGCCATCAAGCTTGGGCAGGCTGATCAGTAGCAGGGTGTCTTCGGCAGGACGGTTGCAGTATTCGAGCAGAGCGGCAGCGCCTTTATCGCCCGGCTTGCCTGAGGGCAGGCGCAATTCCAGCAGGCGCCGTTCGGCAAACAAGGACATGCTGGCACCGGCCTGCAGCAGCGTACCCCAGTCAAAACTGGCGTCGGCACTGAACACCTGACGCTCATCGAAACCTTGCTGCCGGGCTGCAGCCCGAATGGCGTCACAGGCTTCCTGGCATTGCAGCGGATCATCGCCGCTGACAATGTAGACAGGCGACAGTGCACCCTGAAGATGTTTGGAAAGCTGGGCGGGGGCGAGTTTCATCGATCAGAAATGATCGGGGCCGGCGAACCGGCCCCGATGCCATCACTTGGAGGGGATTTCGATCGGAGACTGTTGTGGCGTCTCGTCACGAATACGCTGAGCGGCAGCTTCTGCGTCGGCTTGCGCGCGGGCAGCGGCATCAGCCTTGGCTTGCAGCTCGTCCAGACGTTCCGGGCTCAGCTGTTGCAGGCGGGCGATCATCTTCTGCACCAGATCGCTGCGCATTTCCTTGCGGATCTGGTCGGCTTCCTGATCGGAACCGATCAGGTTGTTGCCGTCGTGCACGAAGGTTTTGGTCGATTGCACGTTGTCGCTCAGGAGCAGGACGTTCTTGGTACCGTGAATCTCGTACTGCATGACGTTAGTCAGCTCATACTCAGCCGAACGGCCGGAGCCTGCATAGCTGGCAGTACGCTGGGTTTCATCTTCGCGGGCCAGGAACAGCTTGTACTGAGCGCCGGTGTAGACATGAACACCGCTGTTACTCAAGGTCTGACGCAGCTGGGTGACAACTTCGCCGTAAGCATCACGTGCGCTGAGGTCCAGCTCCTTGATCGACAAGGCGTTGGTTCCGGTGCCGCGCAGCTGGAAACCGCAGGCGCTCAGCAACACCGCGAGGCCCATTACCAGCAGATTGCGTTTGATCATCTTGTTGTTCCCCTTGAATCCGTTTGAGCCCGAAGTGCGGGATCTGGAAGTGTGTTCAGCGCCCGGCAGTGCCAGGCGCCTGGTCCATTCAGCTGGCAACGATATTCACCAGTTTGCCGGGCACCACGATGACCTTGCGGATCGTCAGGCCGTCGATGAAGCGCAGAACGTTTTCGTTGGTGCGGGCAGCGGCCTCGACATCTTCGCGGCTGGCGCTGGCAGGCATTTCGATCTGGCCGCGCAGCTTGCCGTTGACCTGTATCACCAGCTGCAGCGTGTCTTGTACCAGTGCCGACTCATCGACCACGGGCCAGCCAGCGTCGATGACCGGGTCTACATGGCCCAGGACATTCCACAGCTCATGGCTGATGTGCGGGGTGATGGGCGCCAACAGCAAGGCGACGGTTTCCAGACCCTCCTGCAATAAGGCGCGGTCTTGCTCCGAGGCTTGCGGTGCTTTTTCCAGCACGTTCATCAGCGTCATCACCTGAGCGATGGCGGTGTTGAATTTGTGATGCTGCCCGACGTCCTGACCGGCTTGCCTGATCGCCAGGTGAATGGCACGACGTACGGCTTTGTGCTCATCGTTCAGCGTGGGCTTGTCCAGCGCACCCGGCAAGCCCGCGCTGACGTGAGCCTGAGCCAGACGCCATACGCGCTTGAGGAAACGGTGCGAGCCTTCTACGCCGGAGTCGGACCATTCCAGGCTCATGTCAGGCGGCGAAGCGAACATCATAAACAGACGGCAGGTGTCGGCACCGTACTGGTCGATCATTGATTGCGGATCGACACCATTGTTCTTCGACTTGGCCATTTTCTCGATGCCGCCGATTTCCACCGGGAGACCGTCGGCAATCAGCTTGGCGCCAATGATCTTGGCCTTGCTGTCACGCTCGAACTCGACATCGGCCGGGTTGAACCAGCTCTTGCTGCCGTTGGCTTCCAGGCGATAGAAGGTCTCCGCGACCACCATCCCTTGAGTCAGCAGGTTCTTGAACGGCTCGTTGGAGCTGACCAGGCCTTCATCGCGCATCAGTTTGTGGAAGAAGCGTGCGTAGAGCAGGTGCAGGATCGCGTGCTCGATACCGCCGATGTATTGATCAACCGGCAGCCAGTGGTTAGCAGCCTTCGGGTCGACCATCCCGCCTTCGTAATGAGGCGAGGCATAGCGGGCGAAGTACCACGAGGACTCTACGAAAGTGTCCATGGTGTCGGTTTCGCGCTTGGCTGGCGCGCCGCATTTCGGGCAGTTGCACTCGTAGAATTCGGGCATGCGCGCCAGTGGCGAACCAGCACCGTCCGGCACTACGTCTTCCGGCAGCTTGACGGGCAACTGGTCTTCAGGGACCGGCACGTCGCCGCAAGCATCACAGTGGATGATCGGGATCGGGCAACCCCAGTAGCGTTGACGGCTGATGCCCCAGTCACGCAGACGGAACTGGGTGCGCGACTTGCCGAGTTCTTTCTTGATCAGGGCGGCTTCGATAGCGTCGAAGGCTCCAGCGAAGTTCAGGCCGTCGAACTCACCGGAATTGATCAACTGACCGTGTTCGTTGTATGCATCCTGCCAAGGCGCTGGCGTTTCATTGCCCGCGCTGGTGCGCACTACTGCCTTGACCGGCAGGTTGTATTTGGTCGCGAATTCGAAATCGCGCTCGTCGTGGGCCGGTACGGCCATCACGGCGCCGTCGCCGTAGTGCATGAGCACGTAGTTGGCGACCCACACCGGCAGGTTTTCGCCGGTCAGTGGGTGCTCGACGAACAGCGGGGTCGGCAGGCCTTTCTTTTCCTGGGTGGCAACGTCGGCTTCGGCGACGCTCCCGCTTTTGCATTCATCGATGAAGGCTTGCAGCTCAGCCGCTTTATCCGCAGGCATGCTTTTAAGGGCGAGAGAGGCCAGCGGGTGCTCGGCGGCAACGGCTACATAAGTAGCGCCCATCAGTGTATCCGGGCGGGTGGTGAAAACTTTCAGAGCACCGGCTTCGCCGATCGAGGCCTGATCGTACGGGAATTGCACTTCCATGCCGCGGGATTTACCGATCCAGTTGCGCTGCATGGTCTTGACCTGTTCAGGCCAGCCCGGCAACGCGTCGAGGCTCTCCAGCAGCTCATCGGCATAGGCCGTGATCTTGAAGTAATACATCGGGATTTCACGCTTTTCGATCAACGCGCCCGAACGCCAGCCACGGCCGTCGATCACCTGTTCGTTTGCCAGAACGGTCTGGTCAACCGGGTCCCAGTTCACGGTGCCGTTCTTGCGGTAGATCACGCCCTTTTCGAACAGGCGAGTAAACAGCCATTGTTCCCAGCGATAGTAATCCGGCTTGCAGGTGGTGACTTCACGCGACCAGTCGATGGCCAGGCCCAGGCTCTTGAGCTGGGTCTTCATGTAGGCGATGTTTTCGTAGGTCCATTTGGCGGGCGCGACATTGTTTTTCATCGCGGCGTTTTCCGCCGGCATGCCGAACGCGTCCCACCCCATCGGCTGCAGGACATTTTTGCCCTGCATGCGCTGATAGCGGGCGATTACGTCACCGATGGTGTAGTTGCGCACGTGACCCATGTGTAGCTTGCCGCTGGGGTAAGGGAACATCGACAGGCAATAGAAGGTGTCCTTGCCTGGCTGTTCACTGACTTCAAAAGACTTTTGCTCTTCCCAGAAGGTCTGGGCGGCGGCTTCGATTTCGCGGGGCTGATAGAGTTCGTGCATGGCTACTTTTTACTAGAGATTGGTGACCCTTGACCTCTTCGCTGCGGTGCCGGACCTGATGGCCATCGCTTGTCAGATGATGCCTTTGGCAGCGCGACGGGTGCGAGCCCGGTTGAGCGGAAGTGGAATTACAGGAAGCGCCGTAGCATACATGAGCGCCGAGTTACTAGGGAAACCCTGATTGCATGGTTCGGGCGCTCGTCGCCCTCCATTGGCCGTTGGTCGCGGCATCGCGCCGCTTTTCGCAGTGCCGCTAAGCTCTTGGGCGAGGGTATGTCTTTATCTTCAGTGAGGTGAACGGATGACAGAGCTGGCGCACCCTATAAACAAGCAAGCTGATCTGTATGACCGTTTGATCGAGCGTCTAGGGCTTGCCCTGGACATGGCGAAAACGTCAGTCCGGCTTCGTAATGAACATCCTGTCGAACTGGAACTGCGTGGGTTGAGTCACGCCGAATTTCAGATCATCGAGGCGTATCTGGACAGAAGCGATGCGAGCGAAAACGTCGTGGCGATGGATTCGCCAGGCACGAGGAAACGGAATTCCAGCGGCGTACGAGAGTCTTCGGAGCCGGTCCGCGCTTCGCACTCTTCGCCCAATGTCATCTGGTTGAGGGATCAGCGTCGCGCCGAGGTATCAGCAAAGCTGAGTCGCTACAGTTCCAGCAAACATTTCAAGCAGTAACGACTACGGGCCCTGAGCCCGTCTGATTAAGCATTGTTGCTTAGCGTCAATCCTTTTAGGCTTCGGCATCTCTGGAGATGCCCGATGCCTTTTCGCTACTTCATCAAAAACCTGCTTTTGCCACCCGGCCTCTTGCTGCTGCTTCTGCTGACTGCCTGGTTGGTGCGCAATACCAGGCCGCGTCTGGCGCGTGCGCTGTTTGTGATCGGGCTGGGCGGGATGTGGCTGATGAGCCTGCCAGTGGCGGTGCAATGGTCGGCGAAGGGGATCGAAAGGATCCCGCCGCTGTCTCAGAGCGAATGGTCGACGTTAGCGCAGCGGGCCGATGCCATCGTGGTGTTGGGTTCCGGACGCGAGCGCAATGATCCAAGCTGGGGAACCGATATTCCCACCGGTGTTGCGCTTGAACGCATGCGCTATGCGGCGCGTCTGTCCAAGGCCTCCGGGCTTCCTGTCCTCGTCACGGGTGGGCTGCATTACGGCGAGCCCCCCAGCGAAGCGGCGATCATGGCCGCATCCCTGCGCGACGACTTCGGTGTAACGGTGCGCTGGCAGGAAGGGCAGAGCCGTACCACGTGGGAAAACGCCACGATGAGCGCTGCGATTTTGCTGCCGTCGGGCATCAAGCGCGTGGTCGTGGTGACTCAGGCGTGGCACATGCCGCGCTCAGTGTGGAGTTTCGAGCAAGCCGGTTTCAGCGTCGTGGCTGCGCCTGTCGGGTTTTTGAGCGTGGACAACGCCAGACCCTTCGGTGGCTGGATGCCTGAGTCCAAAGCCGTCTGGCAAATGGGCCAGCTGTTGAACGAAGCGGCGGGGTGGTTGGGGTATCGGGTGTTTTATCGGTGAACCCACTGATCGTTCCCACACTGAGCGTGGGAACGGTCATTACAGGTCGGTTTTACCTGGCAAGATGTTGCGTCAAACCGTCTTCGCAATTCGGCTTGCCAACAGCGCCCAGCCGATCAACAGCACCGACAAAATGATCAGCGGCCACGAGCGCCAGTGCAGATACGGCGTGAGCTTTTGCATGGGCGTGACTTCGCCATACATCACCGCGCGTTCGAACTGCGGCACGGTGGTGGTGATCTTGCCGAACGGATCGATCAGCGCACTGACACCGTTGTTGGTCGCGCGAATCATCCAGCGCCCCGCTTCCAGTGCGCGCATCTGTGCCATTTGCAGGTGCTGCAGGGGGCCGATGGAGGTGCCAAACCACGTGTCGTTGCTGACTGTCAGCAGCAAATCGCTTTGCGACGACAGCTCGGCGGCGAACTCCGGGTACACCACTTCGTAACAAATGAACGGCGCGATCTGGTAACCCTTGGCTTGCAGCAATGGCTGTTCGGCCGGGCCACGCGCGAAGTCCGACATTGGCAAATCGAAGAAGGAAATCACGCCGCGCAGCAGGTCCTGCAAAGGCACGTACTCACCGAAAGGCACCAGCTTCTGTTTCAGATAGGTGCCATCGCCTTCGCCGGTCACGGTAATGGCGTTGTAGTAACGGTTTTCACCGCGCCCGCCTTTCTGCCGTAGAGGAACACCGGTAATCAGCGCCGAATCACGATCGGCGGCGAATTTGCCCATCATCGAAAGGTAACCATCAACGGAGTCCTTGAGTACCGGAACGGCGGTCTCGGGCCAGATGATCAGGTCAGCCTTTTGCGAGGTGAAAGTCATGTCGCGGTACAGGGCCAATTGCGCATTCAGTGCGGCCGGGTCCCACTTCATGCTTTGCTCGACGTTGCCCTGCATGGCGGCGACTTTCAAGGGAGCGCCGGATGGCTCCGTCCAGGGGTGACTTTTGAGCGTCAGCCCGACTACCCACGGCGCCAGTAACAGCACGATACCCACTGCCATAAAGCTTTTACGTACACGCAGACGAGGCAGGTTGCACAGCAGCGCGGCAGTCAGCGCCAAACTGAACGAGATCAACCACATGCCGCCCAGAGGCGCCAGGCCTTTGAGTGGGCCGTCGAGCTGGCTGTAACCGGAATAAAGCCAGGGAAAGCCGGTAAGGAACCAGCCGCGAAACATTTCCTGAGCGAACCAAAGCGCTGCGAATGCCATGGCATCGGCCAGCGGCGCTTCGTTGCGGCGGATCCAGCGTGCCCAGATCCAGGCAGGGAGGGCAAAGAAGAAGGCAACCGAGGCGCAGAACAGCACCATCAGGAAGCCCGCCAGCCAGACTGGCGCTTCACCGTAGGTGTGAATACTGACGTAGATCCAGCTGGTGCCACCGCCGAACAGCCCGAAGCCGTAGCACCAGCCGCGCCACAGGGCCTGGCGAGGTTTCAGGTCACGCAGGCCAAGATAGAAGAGCACCAGCGCAACAATCGCCAGTGGCCAGATATCGAACGGCGCCAGGGCCAGGGTGATCAGCGCGCCAGCCACCACAGCCAGCAGGTTACCGGGCCAGCCGGGGCGGGTGATCCAGCGCATTGATATTCCTTATGACAAAACAATGTTACGAGCGGGAGATCGGACTCAGGCGCAACAGGTGAATACGACGGCTGTCGGCGTTCAGGATGCGGAAACGATACGCGCCGATTTCAGTGATTTCATTACGCTTGGGCAGATGCCCGAATGCATTCATCACCAGACCGCCTACGGTGTCGAATTCATCATCGGAGAATTCGCTGTCGAAGAACTGGTTGAAGCTTTCGATCGGCGTCAGCGCCTTGACCAGGAAGTCACCGCTGGGCAGCGGTTTGATGTAGCTGTCTTCCTCGACGTCGTGTTCGTCTTCGATGTCGCCGACGATCTGCTCCAGCACATCCTCGATGGTGACCAGACCCGCCACGCCGCCGTATTCGTCGATGACGATGGCCATGTGGTTGTGGTTGGCGCGAAATTCACGCAACAGCACGTTCAGGCGCTTGGATTCGGGGACGAACGTCGCCGGGCGCAGCAGATTCTTGACGTCGGCGGCACCGCCGTCGTCCTTGAGAATCAGCGGCAGCAAGTCTTTGGCCAGCAGTACGCCGAGCACATCGTCGTGGCTTTCACCGATGACTGGATAGCGCGAGTGTGCGGAATCAATCACCGCAGGTAGAAACTCACGTGGGCTCTGGCTGGCCTTGATGCTGATCATTTGCGAACGCGGCACCATGATGTCGCGCACCTGCAGGTCTGCGACCTGAATGGCGCCCTCGACAATGGCCAGCGCTTCGCTGTCCAGCAGTTTGTTCTGATGGGCTTCGCGCAGCAGCTCCAGCAGCTCCTGACGGTTTTTCGGCTCATGGGCAAATGCCTGGGTCAGTTTGCCCAACCATGACTTTTGCCCGTTGCTCGATCGGTCTTCGCTCATAGCCCTTACTCGTGGTCCTTGCCGGGTGTTTCTGTAGGTGGTGTGCCGACGAGCTCGTCGTCGGCGTAGGGATCGGGATAGCCCAACTCTGAAAGCAACTCTTGTTCCAGCGCTTCCATCTCCCGGGCTTCATCATCGTCGATGTGATCGTAGCCCAACAAATGTAGACAGCCATGAATCACCAGATGCGCCCAGTGTGCGTCCAGTGCCTTACCCTGTTCGGCGGCCTCGCGGGCGACGACAGGAACGCAGATCACCAGATCGCCCAGCAGCGGGATATCGAGGAACTCATCAGGCACGTCCGCTGGAAACGACAGCACGTTCGTGGCGTAGTCTTTGTGACGCCAGGTGTGGTTCAGTTCCCGGCCTTCGGCTTCGTCGACCAGCCGAATGGTCATCTCTGAATCCGCCGAGCGCTGGCGCAGGCCCATTTCGCACCAAAGGCGGAATTGGGCTTCGCTTGGGGCGCTGGCTTGAGTGGCCGTTTGCAGATCCAGCTCAAGCATCGCGGCGGGTGTCCCGTGACCCGCTCTGATCATTGCGTTCTTCGAAGCGCTCGTAGGCTTCGACGATGCGCTGCACCAGCGGATGGCGCACGACGTCCTTGGGCTTGAAGTGGGTAAAGCTGATGCCCGGCACGTCCTTGAGCACTTCGATGACGTGGTTCAACCCGGATTTTGTGCCTTTCGGCAGGTCGATCTGGGTGATGTCACCGGTGATCACGGCGGTGGAACCGAAGCCGATACGGGTCAGGAACATCTTCATCTGCTCGACGGTGGTGTTCTGGCTCTCGTCGAGAATGATGAAGCTGTTATTAAGCGTACGGCCGCGCATATAAGCCAGCGGCGCAACTTCGATGACCTGTTTTTCGATCAGCTTGGCCACGTATTCAAAGCCCAGCATCTCGTACAGAGCGTCGTAGAGCGGACGCAGGTATGGGTCGATCTTCTGCGACAGATCGCCGGGCAGGAAGCCGAGTTTTTCGCCTGCTTCAACGGCAGGACGAACCAGCAGAATGCGACGGATCTGCTCGCGCTCAAGCGCGTCGACAGCGGCTGCCACGGCAAGGTAGGTCTTGCCGGTACCGGCAGGGCCAATGCCGAAGTTGATATCGTTGGCGAGGATTTCCTTCACGTACCGTTGCTGATTCAAGCCACGCGGGCGAATCATGCCTTTTTTGGTACGCAGGGCTACGCCGACTTCGGCTGCGGGGTGGTTGTCCAGCTCTTGGACGCCGGATTCCTGCAGAAACAGATGGACCATGTCCGGTGACAGCTCGGTACTTTTGGTTTCCCGATACAGCCGACGCAACAGGTTTTCGGCCGAAGTGGTGTGTTTGGAATCACCAATCATCTCGAACTGTCCTCCGCGATTGCGGATCACGATGTCCAGACGTTGTTCGATCAAGCGCAAGTGCTCGTCGAACTGGCCGCACAGATTGGCGAAGCGATGTGCCTCGATAGGTTCAAGGCTGAAGCGATGTGGTTCGATAGGTGCGTTCAAAGTGGTTTTTAGCCGCCCGACGGCAGTGAATGTGAAACGAAGGATAACCCCTGTGGGCAGTGTCCGAAAGGGCTCACTTACTAATGGTTGGGTGGTGACAGGTTTGGCCTGGGGTGCCGCGCCGGACAGATCAGCCCTGTGGGGGCGAATTCATTCGCGAAACGCCGTTAAGTCCGGCAGGGAGGGGGCGGATGTACGGCCCCATCGCGAATGAATTCGCTACCGCAGCTCGTGCGCGGCCACGGCCTGTTGCAACAATGACCCACGCAGTGAGTGCGGCTGCGCGCTGTCGATGTAGACGTCGGCGAACTGGCCGATGAGCTTGGGGTTGTCGCAGCGGAAGTTGACGATGCGGTTGTTCTCGGTGCGACCTTGCAGCTCGCCGGGGTCTTTCTTCGAGTAGTCGGTCACCAGAATGCGCTGCACGGTGCCAGCCATCTTGCGGCTGATCTCGTAGCCCTGGCGGTTGATCAGATCCTGCAGCTGCTTGAGGCGTTCTTTCTTGGTTTCTTCCGAGGTGTCGTCGGCAAGATCCGCCGCCGGTGTGCCGGGCCGCGAGCTGTAGACGAACGAATAGGAGAAGTCCATACCCACGTCTTCTACCAGCTTCATGGTCTGCAGATGGTCCTTCTCGGTTTCGCCGGGGAACCCGACGATGAAGTCCGAGCTGATGCAGATGTCCGGCACCGCCGCCCGCAGCTTGCGCAGGCGCGACTTGTATTCGAGGACGGTGTGATTGCGTTTCATGGCCGCTAGAATCCGGTCCGAACCCGATTGCACCGGTAGATGCAGGTGTTTGACGAGTTCCGGGACTTCAGCGTGGGCCTGGATCAGGCTGTCGGAAAACTCCAGCGGGTGCGAGGTGGTGTAGCGAATGCGGTCGATGCCGTCGATGGCAGCCACGACGCGAATCAGCTCGGCAAGGTCGGCCACGCGCCCTTCGTGGGTCACGCCGCGATAGCCATTGACGTTCTGCCCAAGGAGCGTGACTTCACGCACGCCGTTCTCGGCCAGGTGAATGACTTCGGTGATTACGTCATCGAACGGACGACTGACTTCCTCGCCGCGGGTGTAGGGCACCACGCAAAACGTGCAGTACTTGCTGCAGCCTTCCATCACCGACACATAGGCGCAAGGGCCATCGACACGTGGTTCGGGTAAATGATCGAACTTTTCGATTTCCGGAAACGAGACGTCGACCTGCGGCAGGCGAGTGATGCGCGCGGCATCGATCATCTCCGGCAGGCGGTGCAGGGTCTGCGGACCGAACACCACATCGACGTAAGGCGCGCGATCACGGATCGCCGCACCCTCCTGACTGGCGACGCAGCCACCGACGGCGATCACCATTTCCGGATTTGCCAGCTTAAGCTCACGCCAGCGGCCAAGCTGGGAATAGACGCGATCCTGCGCCCGCTCGCGAATCGAGCACGTGTTGAGCAGGATGACATCGGCGTCCTCCGCACGGGCGGTGACTTCCAGTGCCTGATGTTCACCCAGCAGGTCAACCATGCGCGAACTGTCGTACTCGTTCATCTGGCAGCCGTGGGTTTCAATGTAAAGCTTCTTGGCCATACGGGTTCGGATTCATCAGGTGATTCGAAGAACCGCGCATTATAGGGACCATGGCCCCAGCTTCCTAGCGTTGCGTAACCCGCGGCATGCTATAGTTCGCGCCCTTTTCAAAACACCGATCATTGCCTGCCTGTTATGACCAAACGCGAAGCTCCAATCTACAAGGTGATTTTTCTCAATCAGGGACAGGTGTACGAGATGTACGCCAAGCAGATCTATCAAAGCGATCTGTGGGGATTTCTGGAGGTGGAGGAGTTCGTCTTCGGCGAGCGTACGACCGTTGTGGTAGACCCGAGCGAAGAGAAGTTGAAGGCGCAGTTCGACGGTGTGGTGCGCAGCTTCGTGCCGATGCATTCGATCGTGCGTATCGATGAAGTCGAGCGCATGGGCACAGCGAAGATCAGCGAAGCGCGTCAGACCGGCAATGTCATGCCGTTTCCAATGCCGATGCCGGACAAATAGTTTCTGCGAGACACCTTTGGCGGCGGGCCCTGAAATCAGGGCTTGGCGCTGTCAGGAAAGGGCGCGAAAGGTGTGCGCCCTTCGGCGGTTTGCAGTTCCAGCAGGTATTTGCGGAAGATTTGCCCCAGCACCTGGGTGGCAACTTCAAGGTCCTCTTTCTTCATTTGCGCTGATACTTCGTCGGCCTGATCAAGCGCATCTTCCGAGCCATTGACCGCTGCCATCTTCAGCACGATATAGGCCTGGATGTTATTGGCCTGCACCCCTTCTCCACGGAAGAACATCAGACCCAGTTGATACTGCGCCTGCGGATGGCCCTGCAATGAGGCCTGTTCGAAGTAGTTGAGTGCCTGGGTGAGATCACGCGGCGCACTTTTGCCGTCGTAATAGAACTGTCCCAACTCGTATTGTGCCTGGGCATCACCGCCTTGCGCCGCCTGTTGACAGGTCGACAACGCCGCCGGCAGGTTGTCTGGCTGGGTATTCAGGGTGCAGCGACCCACCGCTGGTATTAACAACGAGTTGCCACCTGCATTCGCCAGCAGGGGATGAAGAAGCAACAGGCAGCCCAATGCAAGGGCGCGGCCGGTGCGGTTCATGGAAGTCGATTTACCTCTGAAAAGGGTGCGGGCAAGCCGTCCAGCTAAACGTGCTGACTGCGCATTATGAAATAAGCAGGGCCAACCTTACAAAGTCTTTACTGATTTTCTGCTGCACGGGTCTGATTGGCCTGTATTCAGGCGACCGGGCCGCCGCCAGGCTTGGTTTTCAACGCATCTTCCGCGAGCCAATCAGCTTTTTTAGTCGCTGGCTTGCTGGCGAATGCGCTGTGCCAGTCACCTTATTGACCGGCCCACCGCATTCGCTGTCGTCGGAGTCTCCGACGTCTACTCAGGTTGTGCAGCGCTTTTTCGAATTGCCCCCCACGGTGCCCGGTCGCAATCAGCCAATCGGCTCGTGTTGACCTGCTTTATTTCAACTGCGCGAATGCCTTCTCGGCGGCATCCAGTGTGTGTTGCAACTCTGCCTCGCCGTGGGCGATGGAGGTGAAGCCGGCTTCGAACGCGCTTGGCGCCAGATACACGCCGCCATCGAGCATCAGATGGAAGAAGCGCTTAAAGCGATCGGCGTCGCTGCTCATGACGTCCTCAAAGGTGACGATCTGTTTGGCGTCGGTGAAGTACAAGCCGAACATACCGCCCGCCTGAGTGGTCACGAACGGGATGCCCGCAGCGTCCGCGCGTTGTTGCAGCCCCTCAAGCATGCGCGTGGTGTAAGCGCTCAGTTCGTCATGAAAACCGGGACGGCTGATCAGGCGCAGCGTGGTCAGGCCCGCCGCCATGGCCAGCGGGTTACCCGACAACGTGCCTGCCTGATACACCGGCCCCAGCGGCGCGATGTGCGACATGATCTCGCGTTTGCCGCCGAAGCAACCCACCGGCATGCCGCCGCCGATGATTTTGCCGAAGGTGCTCAGATCAGGCTTCACGCCGTAGTGAGCCTGGGCGCCACCGAGGGCGACACGGAAGCCGGTCATCACTTCGTCGAAAATCAGCACCACACCGTGTTCGTCGCATGCTTGGCGCAGGCCTTGCAGGAACCCCGGCGCCGGTGGCACGCAGTTCATGTTGCCAGCAACCGGCTCGACGATGATGCAGGCCACTTCCTGGCCCACTTCAGCCAGCATCGCCTTAACGGCGTCGATGTCGTTGAACGGCAGGGTTAGCGTATGTTTGGCGAATGCAGCGGGAACGCCCGGCGAACTCGGCACTCCCAGCGTCAGCGCACCTGAACCGGCCTTGACCAGCAGGCTGTCGGAGTGGCCGTGGTAGCAACCTTCGAATTTGATGATGCTGTCGCGGCCGGTATAACCACGGGCCAGCCGGATTGCGCTCATGGTGGCTTCAGTGCCGGAGCTGACCATGCGCACCATTTCCATCGACGGCACGATCGAGCAGACCAGATCGGCCATCTCGGTCTCCATCGCGGTCGGTGCGCCGTAGGACAAACCGTGTTCCAGCTGCTTGCGCACGGCATCCAGTACATCCGGGTGACTGTGGCCGAGAATCATCGGCCCCCAAGAGCCCACGTAATCCACATAGCGTTTGTCGTCTTCGTCGGTGACGTAGGCGCCAGCGGCATGTTTGAAGAACAACGGCGTGCCACCGACGCTTTTGAATGCGCGAACCGGCGAGTTGACGCCGCCTGGGATGTGTTTCTGGGCGTTGGCGAACAGGGTTTCAGAACGGGACATGATGAAGGTCTCTGCTTGAATCGAATGAGATGAACCGGCCCGACGTCAGGTCAGGCCGGTTTGAAGAGGTCGTTGAAGGCACGGGCGCGGCGCGTCACTTCCTGGGTCGTCTCGGCGCCGAACAAGCCATGCACCACCGCGAGCAGGTCAGCGCCGTGAGCCACCAGTGGCGCGGCGTTTTCCAGGGTGATGCCACCGATGACAGCGATGGGCAACTTGATGCGCTGACGTGCTTCGGCCAGCATTTCCAGGCTGCACGCGGGCGCGCCGGGCTTTGTGCTGGAGTTGAAGAAGCGGCCGAATGCGACGTAGGTGGCTCCGTCGACCCTGGCTTTTTCCGCCAGTTCAAGCTGCGCATGGCAGGTGGCACCCACGATGGCCTTGTGACCGAGCAGAGCGCGGGCGTCCGGCAGTGAGCCGTCGGTTTGCCCCAGGTGCACCCCGACGCCAAGCCGTGCGGCGACTTCGGCGTCATCGTTGATGATCAAGCGGGTCTTGTAGCACTCGCACAGTTTCAGCAGTTCCGAGGCCTCGCGCAGGCGGTGAGTCTCGTCACCGGATTTGTCGCGGTATTGCAGAAGTGTCACGCCGCCGTCGAGTGCTGCTTTGACATAGGCCAGAAATTTGCCAGCCAGTAGCTGGCTGTCGGTAACGGCATACAGGCCACGTAGTTTCATCAGGGGTGCCTCTTTTTTCGTGGCGTTACGAGCAGAAATCCAACGGCAGGCGCCGGGGCACGAACTGCCCCTTGCCCAGTTGCTCTGCGTCGCGCAACGTGCGCCAAGTGTAGTCCAGTGCTATTTGCACAGCCCCGATCAGGTCCTGCCCCAGCGCCAAACGACCGGCCAGCGCGCTTGCCAGTGTGCAGCCGGAGCCGTGATAACTGCCTGGCAGCCGCTGGCAGGTGAAGGTGCGCGGCTTTGCGTTGCGTATGTAGAGGCGGTTGTGAACCTCGTGCTCGTCGCCGTGCCCACCTGTGATCAGCAAATGCTCGCAGAACGGCAGGAGTTTTTCGGCGCATTCGTCGGCGCTGCCCTCGGGCAGTTCAGCCAGAATCCGCGCCTCAGGCAGGTTCGGCGTGGCTATGGTCGCCAACGGCAGCAGACGCTCGCGCATGGCATAGCCCACTTCATCCCTGCCAAGCCGCCCGCCGCCCCCGGCACGCAGGACAGGGTCGCAGACCGTGGGCAGATGCGGATTGGCCTGGAGCAAACCGACCACGGTGTCGACCATCTCCAGCGAGCCGAGCATTCCCAGCTTCACGGCAGCGACCGGTGAGTCGTTAAGCACGGCATTAGCCTGTGCAAGGACCCATTCGCGATCCAGCACCCGAAAGTCGGTAACGTTCACGGTGTCCTGAATCGTCAGCGCAGTGATCGTTGGCGCAGCGTGACAACCCTGAGCGAGCAGTGCTTCGATATCGGCCTGCAAGCCGGCACCGCCACTGGGATCGTGGCCGGAGAAACAGAGGACAACAGGGCGGGAGCTATAGATATTCATGGTGCGCGAGCTTACCACTAAAGCTTTTGGCGGGCTGCCGGTCGCTGGCAGATTTTTCAAGCAGCCGGACTGGAAGGCTCTAATTCAACGCTCGCAGGCACGATAGTACCAATTGACCTGAAAGCGTCATGAAAGTATGTCGGGTGACGATACAGATAGTGTCAAGCAGCTATCAGTCGTTATGCTGTCGGACGGTATGCCGTTTTTTCCGTCAAAAGAGTGAGCGCAAGTGCTTTACCCGTTAAGCAGACTGGCCGAAATTTCGGTCCTGAATCGAATGTTGCCTCCCATGGATCAAGGGTATCAGCTCGCCGCTCAGAGTACGGTTGGCGGGGTTGCATGCGTCTTTTTCTGACCCTGCTGCTGATCCTGCTGCCGACACTGGCCAGCGCTGTGGAGTTTGATGAGACCACGCGCATGCTGGCATTGGGTTCCGCGACCCAGGTATTCGAAGATGCGACAGGCGTTGCCACGATCAAGGAAGTGGCGTCGCCCGAAGGTCAGTCCCGGTTTCGCGCGCTGGAAGGTAACGCGCTTAACGCAGGTTTTTCAAAATCGGTGTTCTGGTTGAAGGTGCAACTGACCTACCGGCCGGTCAATCCGGTGGCCTTTGCCGACTGGTTACTGGAGCTTGCGTATCCTCCGATGGATCACGTTGATCTGTACCTGGCGAGCGACACAGCCGAGCCAAGCCTGACCTGGCAGACCGGCGACATGCTGCCCTTTGACAGCCGTCAGGTAAAACAGAACAACTACCTGTTTGAACTGAACCTTGCGCCCAACGAAAGCAAGACTGCCTACGTGCGCATTTCCAGCCATGGCTCGGTGCAGGCCCCGCTCAATCTCTGGGCCAGTCATGCGTACATCGAGGATCAACCGGCGCGGCTTTATATTCTCGGCATGATCTACGGCGTACTGGCGGTGATGCTGGTCTACAACCTGTTCATCTATATGAGCGTGCGTGACACCAGCTACCTCTATTACATCTGCTATATCACCTGTTTCGGGCTGTATCAGGTGTCGGTCAATGGCGCCGGGATCGAATTTTTGTGGCCGGACAATCCCTGGTGGGCCAACACATCGACCACTTACCTGATTGCCGCAGCGATCCTTTTCGCCAGCCAGTTCGCCCGTAAATTCCTGCAAACCCGAAGGCTGGGGCGGTGGCTGGATGTTCCGCTGTGGCTGATGATGGCCTGCGCGGCGGTGATCATGGTGCTCTCCTTAACGCTGGATTACGGCATAGCGCTGCGCCTGGTCACGGGCCTGGTGTTTGTGTTTACCCCGGTGATTCTGCTGATTGGCATCGTTGCCTGGCTCAAGGGCCGCCGTGTCGCACGTTACTTCATCTTCGGCTGGTCGGCGTTTCTGCTGGGCGGCGTCGTCAACGCCACCATGTTGCTGGGCCTACTGCCGAATAATTTCTGGACCATGTACGCCAGTCAGATCGGTTCGGTAGTGGAAGTTGCACTGCTGTCGCTGGCATTGGCCGATCGCATCAACACTCTGCGGGAGCGCCAGACGCAGATTCTGGCGCAGTCGAGCAAGGACCTGGAGAAGCTCAACCAGCAATTGGCTGTCAGCAACCGCTTGAAAGACGAGTTTCTGGCCACGCTCACTCACGAACTGCGCACGCCGATGAATGGCGTCATCGGCTCGCTTGAACTGATGCAGCTGGACGCAGCCGAGCATGATATCCAGTTGTACCGCCAGACCGCGGCCGACTCCGCGCAGAACATGATGGGCATCGTCAACGGCATTCTGACCCTCACCGAGTTGCAGGCCGGCCGCGTCACGGTGCAGAGCCAAGCCTTTGGCCTGCGGCATTTACTGTTTCGGATACGCAGCACGTTCGAGCCTGTGGCCCGCGGCAAGGGCCTGGCCTTGAGCGTCGAGCTCGATGAAGAACTGCCGGACAGCTTGCAGGGCGATGCGCTGAAATTGCGTCAGTGCCTGGAGTGCCTGACCGACAACGCCATCAAGTTCACCCGGCACGGTTCGGTCAGGATTTGCGTAAAGGGTCACACCGACGATCAGCAGGTGCGCTTGCTGATCGATGTCATCGACACCGGCATTGGCTTCGTTCGGGACGAAGAAACCCTTTACGCCAACTTCTATCAGGTGGATGGATCGATGACCCGCGAGTACGGTGGCCTTGGCATTGGGCTGGGGATCTGCCGTCAATTGATCGAATTGCTGGGTGGCCGTTTGAGCCATCAGTCCGAGCCAGGCAATGGCAGTCAGTTCAGGTTGAGTCTGGACGTACAGCGAGGGGCGCCGCCGGTGGTTTGATCGCAGTCAGAGTGAGGTAACTGCGCACTACCTATGGGAGCCCGCTTGCTGACTGACAGGGCAAAAGCGCCGTCATTTAGTCGGCTATGGCGCTTTTTTCGTCTTCCGCTGCGTGATTCACTGGTTCGCATCCGCTGGCGCTGCGCGCCAACTCGAACCGGAGCCCGCTCATGAATCTGCATCAGTTCGCCGAAACCCACGAAGTCACCAATCAGCCGCCGTCGCTGGACGGAACCAATCTTTACCGCATCGACCTGCCGTTGCAGCAATGGTCGAGGCGTTTCGGTGCGGGCTGGGCGCAGGCGAAAATCGATGCCTACGGCGCGTTGGCAGGCGGGCCGCTGATGGAGGCGGGGTTTCTCGCCAACCAGAACAAGCCGGTGTTCGTCAGCCATGACCGCTACGGTCATCGCATCGATCTGGTGGAGTTTCATCCCGCTTACCATCAGTTGATGCAGACCGCTGTCGAACACGGTATTGCTTCGCTGCCCTGGACGGATCCACGGGAAGGCGCTCACGTTGCCCGCGCGTGCATGAGTTACCTGCACACTCAGGCCGAGGCGGGGAGCGGCTGTCCGCTGACCATGACCTTCGCCAGCGTTCCGGCCCTGAGATTGCAGCCTGAGCTGGCCGACATCTGGCTGCCGAAAATCTTCGCGACTCAGTACGACCCGCGCAACGTCGGGATCGCTCATAAAACCGGGGTCACTATTGGCATGGCGATGACCGAGAAGCAGGGTGGCACCGACGTGCGGGCCAACACCACCCGGGCTTATCCGGTCGGTCAGCCTGGGCCCGGTCAGGCTTACGAGCTGGTGGGCCACAAGTGGTTTTGCTCTGCCCCCATGTGCGATGCCTTCCTCACCCTGGCCCAGACGGACAAGGGCCTAACCTGTTTCCTGCTGCCGCGCCACCGCCCGGATGACACACCTAACGCGTTCTGCATACAGCGCCTGAAGAACAAGCTGGGCAACTGGTCCAACGCTTCCAGCGAAGTGGAGTTTCGGGGTGCGCTGGCGTGGATGGTTGGCGAAGAAGGGCGCGGCGTGCCGACGATCATCGAGATGGTCGCCATGACCCGCTTTGATTGCATGGCCGGTTCCAGCGCCTTGATGCGTCAGGCGCTGACTCAGGCTGCGCATCATTGCGCGCATCGCACGGTCAGCGGGCGTGTACTCAGCGAGCAACCGTTGATGCAGAACGTGTTGGCCGATCTGGCGCTGGAGAGTGAGGCCGCGCTGGCACTGACCCTGCGCATGGGGCGTGCTCTGGAACGTCTGGACGACGCCCACGAAGCGCGTTTCGCCCGGCTGGTGACGGCGGTGGGTAAGTACTGGATCTGCAAACGGGCCCCGGCAATGATCAATGAAGCTGCCGAGTGTATGGGCGGTGCCGGGTACATCGAAGACACCATCCTGCCGCGTCTTTATAGGGAGGCGCCGGTGAACTCGACGTGGGAAGGCTCGGGCAACGTGCAATGCCTGGACGTACTGCGTGCGTTGTCGAAGGAGCCGGGCGTGCTGGATGCATTGTTCGATGAGCTGGGCGACGGACATGGCGACGCGCGTCTGGCGGCGCACATTAGTCAGTTGAAGACGGCGTTCAAGGACACCCATGACATCCAGTACCGCGCCCGGCAGCTGACAGAGGACATTGCCGTCGGACTTCAAGCCAAGTTGCTGCTGGAAGCGGGTAATTCGGTGGTCAGTGACGGCTTTATCGCCGGGCGTTTGCAGCACCCCGGCCGGGTCTACGGCACGCTGCCGCGAGGGGTGGATGTCCAGGCACTGGTGGCGCGCTCGTCCCCGACAATGGCCTGATCGACAATCCATTCGCGATACGTCGGCATGAGCGACACCTGTGTTTCGGATCTCCCACCGCTTTGCGAATGAATTCGCCGCACCTGGGGAATGCCGCGCCCGGTTTTGTTTCTCGTCAACGCCGCTCGTGTCTTCTCCCGCTGTTGCAGGCAAGATGGGGCCTTGCAAGAACAGAAGGATGCGCATTGTGACTGAAGCTTTTATTGTCGTAGAAACCGCCGAGCAAGCTGTGGACCGGCTTGCCCAGTTGCACGGTCGTGCAACCAGCGCCTTGAGCCAGGCGCTCAAGCGTTATCTCAAAGACCGCGTCGAGCCCGACGCCGCCGAGCGTCTGCTGTTCCGCTACCCCGAATTGCGTCTGACCTATCACTGCCACGGCGACGTGCCGCTGACCACTCGCGCCTATGCCAAGGTTCAACTGCCTGGCACTTACAGCATCACCGTCACCCACCCGGCAGCGTTCCGCAAATACTTGCTCGAACAGCTCGTGCCGCTGATGAACGACTACACCGTGACGATCGAAGTCGGGGTCAGCGAGCAGAACATTCCTTACCCGTATGTGGTCGAGCAGGGCGACGAACTGGCGGGCACTGGCGTTACCGCCGCGACGCTTGCCCGTGTGTTCCCAAGTACCGACCTGTCTGCTGCCACCGATGGCATCGCCGATGGCCTGTACGACTGGGCCAACACCGACCCGCTGCCACTGGCACTGTTCGATGCGGCCCGTGTGGACTTCTCGCTGCGCCGGCTGGTGCACTACACCGGCAGCGACTGGCGCCATGTGCAGCCGTGGATTTTGCTGACCAACTACCACCGCTACGTCGACCAGTTCATCGTCCACGGCCTTGAGAAACTGCGTGACGATCCGCGTTTCGTGAAAATGGTCCTGCCGGGCAATGTCATCGTCGACAAAAGCATGGATTACGGCGAGGCCCAGGCCATCGTCGCAAGCGTGGTCTGGCACCGTTATCAGATGCCGGCCTATCACCTGATCGCTGATGACGGTCACGGCGTCACCCTGGTCAACATTGGTGTCGGCCCATCCAATGCCAAAAACATCACCGACCACCTGGCCGTGCTGCGACCGCATTGCTGGCTGATGATCGGTCACTGTGGCGGGCTGCGTCAGTCGCAAACCATCGGCGATTACGTGCTGGCCCACGCCTATATGCGTCGTGACGGCATTCTTGATCGTGTACTGCCACCGAACATCCCGATCCCCGCCCTGGCCGAAGTGCAGTTGGCCTTGCAGGAATCGGCAGCGCAGATCACGGGCGAGCGTGGCGAGGACCTGAAAAAACGCCTGCGCACCGGCACCGTGCTGACTTACGACGACCGTAACTGGGAACTGCGCTGGGCGCAGGAGCGACCACTGATCAACCTGTCGCGCGCCGTGGCTGTGGACATGGAAAGCGGCACCATTGCCGCTCAGGGCTATCGTTTGCGCGTCCCGTACGGGACTTTGCTCTGTGTCTCCGACAAGCCGTTGCACAGCGAAATCAAGTTGCCAGGCTCGGCCAACGCCTTCTACGAGCGCGCCGTGACTCAGCATTTGAAGATCGGCATTGCGGCACTGGACCTGATGCGCACCCAGCTCAACTCGCTGCACTCGCGCAAACTGCGCAGCTTCGATGAGCCGCCGTTCCGCTGATTTGCTGGCTGTTCAGGGAAAGGGCCACTACAGTGGCCCTTTCCGTTTTCATGCTTTGAGCCGATATGCCCCGCCATCAACGTCCTGTCTCCCGCCGCCCGGCACCGAATGCTTCCGGGGCACCCCGCCGTGTCGCCAAGGCTCCGCCTGCAGAGCCCCGGTTAATCCTGTTCAACAAGCCGTTCGATGTGTTGACCCAATTCAGCGATGGCGAAGGCCGGGCGACGCTTAAGGATTTCATCGAGATCCCCGGAATCTACCCGGCCGGACGGCTGGACCGTGACAGCGAAGGCCTGCTCTTGCTGACCAACGACGGTCAGTTGCAGGCGCGCATCGCCGATCCCAAACACAAATTGGCCAAGACGTATTGGGTGCAGGTGGAAGGTGAGCCTTGCGAGGAGCAGCTGCAAAAACTGCGCGAGGGCGTCGAGCTCAACGACGGCCCGACGTTGCCCGCAGAAGCCAGGCGACTGGACGAACCCGATCTCTGGCCGCGTAATCCGCCGGTACGCTTTCGCAAAAGTGTCCCGACGCATTGGCTGGAACTGGTGATCAAAGAAGGCCGGAATCGGCAGGTGCGCCGGATGACTGCAGCGGTCGGGCTGCCTACCCTACGGCTGGTCAGGGTGCGAATTGGCGACTGGAGCATCGAGGATCTGGATCAAGGGCAGTGGCGCGAAGTGCCGGCGAAGTTGTAAGGGTGGATCAGGCGATCACGTTTCTGCGAGGTTGTTCACAACCCCATATGGGAGCGAAATTATTCGCGATGGGATTGAACAGCCAACCGCCCTCGTAGCCTGAAACATTTTTCGCGAATGAATTTGCGCCCATTAAGAATCGTGAAATAGAGGGTTATGGATGCTGTTCAAGATAAGCAATCACCACACTCTTGATCACGAACGCCAGCACGCCCAGGCCTAGCACTGCGAAGAGAATCACCGTGCCATAACGGCCTGCCTGGGATTTTTTCGCCAGGTCCCAGACGATGAAGCCCATGAAACCGACCAGCACAGTAATCAGAATGGTCATCATCCATTGTTCGAATAACTCGGTTTCCACGCTCATCTCCATGGAGTGCTCGGACGTTGACGTTAGAACACGTGCAGACATCAGTTGCGCAGGTGCACCAGCGGCAGTTCGGTACTGGCCAGAACCTGATTGAGCACGAAACTCGAGCGTACGCTGGTGACCCCGTCGATACGGGTCAGATGGCCTAGCAGGAATTTCTGATAGTGGTCCATGTCCGGCACCACCACTTTCAGTTGATAGTCGGCATCGACACCGGTTACCAGGCTGCATTCGAGAACTTGCGGCAGATTGCGTATCTGCTGCTCGAAGTTCTCGAAACGGTCAGGGGTGTGGCGGTCCATGCCGATCAACACATAGGCCGTCAGACTCAGCCCCAGTTTTTTGCGATCCAGCAGCGCGACCTGACGAACGATATAGCCATCGTCTTCCAACTGTTTGACCCGTCGCGAGCAAGGCGATGGCGAGAGGCCGATGCGTTCTGCCAGCTCCTGATTGGAGATGCGTGCGTCACGCTGCAGTTCGGCCAAAATACTCAGGTCATATCTATCGAGCTTGCTCACGGAAGGCACCTTTTTAAGAACGATTGCGCCGAATTATTCATCCGAAGTGAAAAATTGCGCAAGCGGTGTTTTAGTCAGCAATATTCGCAATCCTGTGGCGCGCTTCCAAGCCTATTCTTTTAACCAGAATCACTGCCCGGACACAGCGTCCAGCGCGGCCCGCCGAATCAGGCCAGCCGCGGCCTCCAGCCCCACAGGGTTGATCAGGCCACCGGGCTACGCACTGTCCAGAAGACGATGCGAGGTGAGCCGGCGTCAAAAGCGTCGAGCCAGGACGAAATATTCGCGAGAGGGCCGATGAGCCCTCTTTTTTGTGCCTGCGATTTATGCAAAGACGATCTTGATAGCGCGCCTGGACGCGATTGCGGTGTGTCAGCCGATGAATCTTTTGTTGATTCAACGCCATCGCGGGCAAGCGCGTGCCTACAGTTTCGATCAGCGCGCTGATACAGTGCGGCGAACGGCGCATCCACAATGCAGTCCTATCAACAGGTATCCGCGCCGCAGTGAGGAAAGCATGAGCACGTGCATCTGGCGTTTGACAGGTGTCAGTCTTCTGGCCTTGAGCATCAGTGCTCAGGTGCTGGCCGACGATAACAATCAACAGCAACAGCAACAGCAACAGCATGAGCAGCAACAGCACAATGAGCAGCAGCAACGCCAGCAACAGCAGCGTGGCTTCGAGCAGCAGCGTCAGCAGCAACAGAATCAGCAGCGCAGCTTTAACCAACAACAGCAGCAGCAGCAGCAGCAGCAGCAGCAGCAGCAGCGTCAGGTTCAGCAGAACCAGCAACAGCGTGCCGATCAACAGCGCCAGCAGCAGGACCGCGAGCGTAATCAGCAACAACAGCAACAACAGCAACGCCAGCAGCAACAACAATTGCAGCAGCGCCAGTTGCAGGATCGCCAGAGCAGCCTGCCGATCCAGGGTCGCCCCGACACCGTGGTGCAGACCCAAGAGCCGCGTCAGGGCTTCTACCGCGATCAGCCCCGTGAAAACAATCCCTGGCGTGGCGGTGAGCATCGTCCAGGCAACGGTCAGCCTGGTGGTGATGGCTGGGGCGGCGGGCCGCGCTATAGGCCTGGCTACGAGATAGACCGCATGCCGGGTGGCTACTCGCGCGTGCCGTATCGCGGTAACGATTATTTCTATTCAGGTGGCTACTGGTATCGCCCACAAGGCCCGCGTTACGTAGTCATCGCTCCGCCGCGTGGTGTGCGGGTACGCTACCTGCCGGATTACGCGCAGCAAGTCTGGCTGGGCAGCGCTCTGTTCTTCCTGGCAGCGGGCACCTATTACAGCTACGAGCAGAGTACCAACGAATACATCGTGGCCGAACCGCCGCAGGGTGCGCAGCCGGTATACTCGCCGCAACAGATCCAACAGCCTGCTGACCCCTATGACGTGGCTGCGTACCCAGGCAATGGCCAGACGCAGCAGCAGGTCGAGCAGGACCGTTATGATTGCTACCGCTATGCCGTGCAGCAAAGCAACTTTGATCCGGCGGCTGCCACATACCAGCCTGCGCCTGACGTGGTCGGGGTTTATCGTCAGGCCATGGCCGGGTGTTATGCGGGGCGGGGGTATAGCGTTCAGCAGTGATGACCCGATGATCCGCCTGTGCGAGTGAGGCTCACTTGCACAGGCGATCATCTTCACTGCACGTTAGATCAGTTCAATACCGGGCCATTGGCCTGCAGTACTTCCTGTGGATCGGCGTGTACCAGCACCTCGGCTTTGGGGTATTCGGCGATGATCGCGCGCTCGACCTGCTCGCACAGGCCGTGCGCAACCCGAAGCGTCAGCGCCCCAGGCAATTCCAGATGCAGCTGCACGAACCAGTGATTGCCGGAGATACGCGTACGCAGGTCATGAGCGCCGAGCACGCCGGGTACGTTCTGCGCCAGCTCCAGCATTTTTGCGCTGACCCCGGGTTCAAGCTCGGCATCCATTAGCACCGAGATCGTTTCCCGGGCAATCGACACCGCGCTCCACAGGATGTAGAACGCGATCACCAGACCAAAATACGCATCCAGCTGGTCATACCCGAAGTACGCCAGGCCCAGCGCCACCATGATGCTGATATTGAGCAGCAGGTCGGAACGGTAGTGCAGCGAGTCAGCACGAATGGCCGCCGAGCCGGTTTCCTTCACCACCTTATGCTGGAACGTCAGCAGGGCAATGGTAAGGGCGATCGACAACAGCATCACTAAAATGCCCAATCCCGGCGCCCCAAGAGGCTGCGGATGCTGAATGCGCTCGAAGGCCTGAAAACCGATCAGAAATGCACTGACTGCGATGAACAAGGACTGAGCCATGCCCGACAATGCCTCGGCCTTGCCATGCCCGTACCGATGATCATCATCGGCAGGACGCAGCGCGTAATGCACCGCCAGCAGATTGAGGAACGACGCTGCGCCGTCGAGCAGCGAGTCGGTCAGCCCCGCCAGCAGGCTGACCGAGCCACTCATCCACCAGGCCACGGCCTTGGCGACGATCAGAATGCTGGCGACCGCCAGCGATGCCCGCGTCGCCAGACGCAGTAACCGGGCATGTTCAGGGCTGGTGCTCATGGTGCTTCCTTCAGGCAGAACGTCGAAGACATCAAGCGGACGGTGCCAGACCCAGCGAGGCCAGTTGCTGCGCGCTGCCTTTGTGCTGAATCAGGCGGGGATCGTCCAGCGGCAGTGTGCGGCCCAGCTCGGTCTGGATGATCGCTTGCAGCTTGGCGTTGTCCACCGAACCGTCGGCCTTAACGGCAGGTTGCAGTTTCTGCGGGTCTATCCGGGCCTGTTTACCGGAAGGCAGATAGATTGCACCGGTCGCGAAGTCGACAGCAAAGGCGATGACGCCGGGAATGATGTAGAACAAAAGACCGACAGCATCGAGCACTACGATTGCCGGGTCCATCCGGCCATTGCCCTGAATCTGACCGCGACGGTCAGGGTAGAAAATACTGCCGCAGGCGGTCAGTTGAGCCAGCAGGCTTACGGCCAGAGCGCCGCCGATCAAACGGGAAGTGATTGGCATGGAGATCCCCTCAGAGAAAGTCGCAACTATACAAGGCAAATGCCTAAGCAATAAGACTATCCGGCGCACTGGACGGTTCTGTATGAAGAGACCGAATTTCAGAGATCGCTGTTGAGTACGGTCATGGGAATGCTGGAGGGCCAACGTCCATTGGCCAGCCAATCGACCAATTGTTCAGGCGCAAGGGGTTTTGCGAAGTAGTAACCCTGACCCTCGTGGCAACCCCAGCCGCGCAACAGGTGGTAATGAAGTTCGGTTTCAATCCCTTCTGCCACCACGGTGAGATTCAGGTCCCTGGCCAGGCTGATCAAGCCGCGCACGATGTGCCAGTCGCTGCTGCCCGGTTGGAGGTCGGCCAGTAGCGAGCGATCCAGCTTCACGCTGGTGGCGGGGATCTGCCGCAGGTAGGTCCAGTTGCTGTAACCGCTGCCGAAGTCGTCGATGCCCACGGCTACACCCAAGCGACGCAAGCGCAGAAGCTGTTCACGGACGGCGGCAAAGTCGGTTACCAGAACGTTTTCAGTGAACTCGAGTTCAAGGTACTGCGGGTCGATACCGTAGGTGTCCAGAGCCTGAGTCAGTTCATCGAACAATCTGCCGTCGGTCAGATCCAGCGCCGAAACGTTCAACGAGATCTTGATGGTCAATCCTTGGTTACGCCATTGCGCCAGCTGTTGACACACGTTGCGCACGACCCACCGAGTGATATTGCGTATCGAGGCGGTGGTTTCGGCCAAGCCGATGAATTCTGCCGGGCTGACTTCGCCCAGCGTCGGGTGAGTCCAGCGCAGCAACGCTTCAGCAGACGCGCAGCGGTCGCTGCTCAGGTCAACGCGAGGCTGATAAGCCAGTCGCAATTGGTCAGGGGCCAGCAATGCGGGTTCGATCGCATTGAGCAACGTCACGCTGCGGCGTAACGATGCATCGATCGCCGGATCGTAGTGAAGCCAGCGGTGGGTGCACTTGCGCGCTGCATCCGTAATGCTGGCCATCAACCGCAAGCTATCAACAGGTACTTGACCTTCTGCACCGAAATTCAGCACGCCGATGCCGACATCGGCCAGGACCGGTACATTACCGCTGTTCACTGGCCGTCCGAGGGCTTCGGTAATGCTGTCAAGCAAGCGGGGCAGAGAGTCCAGGACACGACAGTCCGCTATTATGGCGAAGCATAAAGTATTGGTCCGATACAGCTTCACGCCGGGGGGCAATAACCCGAGCAGCAGTTCTTTGACCGCCCGCATGAAGTCAACAAAGAAATCCAGACCCAGCGACTTGACCAGCCTGTCCATGCCCACCGCAGACAATGGCTCGATCAGGATCGCCGCCCGTTGCGATTGCGGGTCGCTCACACTGTGGATGTCCAGCTCGAAGCGTTGCCGGTTGGGCAGGCCAGTCATCTGATCGAAGAAGTGCTGCGAATGTATGGATTGCAGGCGGGCTACCACCACGCCCGCTGCATTTTGCAGAAAAGCCTTGTCCTGAGCGCTCATGGGCGCTCGTTTCGTCTGGTCGATCACGCACAGGCTGCCCAGCGCCAGCCCTGGCTGAACAACCAGAGGGGCGCCGGCGTAGTAACGAACAAAAGGTGCGCCACAGACCAGAGGGTTGTCGGCGAAACGGGCATCGGTATGCGTATCACATACTTCCAGCACGTCGGCGTCGCCAAGACTGTGGGCGCAGAAGGACGCTTCTCGCGATGTTCGCTGTAATTCAAGGCCTATCTTGGCCTTGAAAATCTGGAAATCACGGTCAACGATGCTGACCAGCGCGGTGGCGACGCCAAAATGCGCCGAAATCATCGCCACTACGCTGTTGAGTACAGGGTCAGAGCCGTTTGACAGATCCGCGGTCAGGCGATCGACTTCAGCCAGACGTGCTCGTTCGTCGAGAGTTGAGCTGGAGCTGTGCATGGATCCTTCCTGAGGTAATTCGTAATGGGGCGGCCAGGGTCGGATGAGGGCCCATTCATTTCGGGCAGCTTATCCATGACCCAACCCGACGCCTAATCAGACTTTTCACTGGAGTACTTCGACAAAGACTATCAGATGGCCATCATGGCTGTTGGCGACGATCGACTCAAGTCTAGAGTAGTTTTTGCCGATATCCTGTAAGCGCGCTGGCATGGGATGGCATTAACTGTCGCCCATGCCAAACCGATCTCCGAGGGGCGAGTGCATGTCCGAATCGACTGGCTCCTTCAAACGTCTGCTGGTGAACGATTTGTTTGCTTCGATTCTGCATAAAGGCCGTCGCCCGGTGCGCACGCACCCCGGTCCTGCTGCGCGCTATCTGGGGACAATCGCTGTCGTCGCGCTTTGCGGTTTGTTACGAGCCCAGATGCCCAGCACGGCACTGCCTTACCTGTTTTTTATTCCCGGGCTCATGTTTTGTGGATTCTGGTTCGGTGCCGGTGCCGGTGCCGGTGCCGGTGCGTCGGTGTTGGGCTGTGCGCTGGCAGTACTTGCAGCGCAGTATTTTTTCATCGGCCCGAAGGGCTTCGAGAGCGACTGGTTCAGTTGGGTCAATACGTTCAGCTTGGGTCTGGTCTGGTCTGGTCAGCCTGGCAATGGCCATGGTCTGCAACCTGTGCCGCACACTGACGCCGCGCATCGAATTCCAATTGCTGGCACCGGCTACCGCCTTGCTGTGCCTGTGCGATGCGCATCAGCTGGAAAATGCGGTATTGAACCTGTGCATCAATGCCCGTGATGCCATGCCTCGGGGTGGACGGCTGCGCATTGAAGTCAGTGAGGTCAAAATCGCTGCGCAGCAGGCCACTGCGGTGCTGCCCGAGGGTGACTATGCGCAGATCCGCGTGACCGATACCGGCCTTGGCATGCCCGGCAGCGTTCTGCAGCGAGCATTCGATCCTTTCTTCACCACCAAGCCGCGGGGAGCCGGCACCGGTTTGGGGCTGTCGATGGTCCAGGGTTTTGCTCGTCAATCCGCTGGCGAGGCTCAGATCGATTCGGTGGTGGGGCAGGGCACCACCGTTAGCCTGTTGTTACCGGTGTATCAAGGCGTATTGCCAGCGGTTGTCCCGGGCACCGGGGTGGCTGCCAATGACGCCGGTTCCAGTTCGCAGGGCGCGGTGCTGGTGGTTGATGACGAAGCTGGCATCCGTGATCATGTGGGTGAGGCGCTGCAGGATATCGGTTACCTCGTCACCGAAGCGGCCACAGCGACCGAGGCCTTGAGACTGTTGCCCGAACTAGCGACCTTGAGGCTGCTGATCACTGACATCGGACTGCCCGGAGGTATCGGCGGGGACGAACTGGCATCGCTGGCGATGCAGAAATGTCCGGGCCTCAAGGTGCTGTTTATCTCAGGCTTCTCTGAAAACTCCGTACCCACTGCGGCATTCGAAGAGGGGCGGGTGCATTGGCTGCCAAAGCCTTTTGCGATGAGCGAACTGAAGACGGCCATCGATCAACTGGTCGGCGAAGCCTGATGCCTTTGGGACTGGCACCAGCACCGGTTTAACCCTCGCATAGGCCACCCCGGCACGGCGTATACTGCGCCACCTGTTCGGGAGTGATCATGAGTTTTCTACCCATCGACAGCGCCTTGCCGTCGCTGCTTCAAGCCTTGCGTCAACACCCTGATGTTGTATTACAGGCGCCTCCCGGCGCAGGCAAAACCACACGCGTGCCATTGGCTCTGCTGAACGAGTCATGGCTCACCGGGCAAAGCATTCTTATGCTCGAGCCCAGGCGGCTTGCAGCGCGGGCGGCGGCGGAGCGGTTGGCGTCGGAGCTGGGCGAGCGGGTTGGCCAGACCGTTGGCTACAGGATCCGGCTGGATAGCAAGGTCGGCCCCGATACCCGGATCGAAGTCGTCACCGAAGGGATCCTCACCCGTCGCCTGCAGGAAGACCCGTCGCTGGAGGGCGTCGGCCTGCTGATCTTCGACGAGTACCACGAGCGCAGTCTCGATGCTGATCTTGCCTTGGCATTGAGCCTGAACGGCAGGGCGCTGTTTCGCGACGAACAGCCGCTGAAGATCCTGCTGATGTCGGCAACCCTGGAAGGCGAGCGGCTGTCGAGCCTGCTTGATGGCGCGCCGGTGATCAGCAGTAAAGGACGCATGTTCCCGGTGACGATGCAGTGGGGGCGGCCATTCCAGTCGGGCGAATTCATAGAGCCGCGGGTCGTCCAGACCATTCTCGACGCGCTGGGCAATGAAACGGGAAGCCTGCTGGTGTTTCTTCCGGGGCAGGCGGAGATTCGTCGGGTCAATCAACAGCTGGCTGACATGCTGGGCGAGCGCAGCGATGTGATGCTGTGTCCATTGCACGGCGAACTGGACATAAATGCGCAGCGTGCGGCCATCGAGCAGGCTCCGCCCGGCGTGCGCAAGGTGGTGCTGGCGACCAACATCGCCGAGACCAGCCTGACCATCGACGGCGTGCGGGTGGTGATCGACGCAGGGTTGGCGCGGGTGCCACGTTTCGATCCGGGCAGCGGCATGACCCGACTCGATACCCAGCGCATCTCCCGCGCCAGTGCCACGCAGCGTGCCGGTCGGGCCGGGCGTCTGGAGCCCGGCGTGTGTTATCGCCTTTGGTCAGAAGCACAGCATGACCAGCTTGCGGCCTATGGCGCTGCGGAAATCCTTCAGGCCGATCTCGCAGCTCTGGCATTGCAACTGGCACGTTGGGGTGTCGAGCCTTCCCATCTGACTTGGCTGGACACGCCTCCGGCTGCGGCTTACGCACAGGCTCAGGATTTGCTCGGTCGTCTCGGCGCGCTTTCCCGCAAGCCGGGCGAAGACTGGAAACTCACGCCACACGGGCAGGCGATGGCTGAAGTCCCGGCCCATCCGCGCATCGCTCATCTGCTGCTGCGCGGCCAGGAGCTGGGGCTTGGCGCCTTGGCCTGTGACGTTGCGGCATTGCTGGGCGAGCGCGACATCTTGCGCGGTGCGGGGGCGGACCTGCACAGCCGATTGACACTGTTGGCGGGCACCGAACGCGCAGCGCGTGGCGCTCAAGGCGGGGTGCAGCGGGCCAAACAGCTGGCCCGGCAATATCGCAGCTATGTGAAAGTCTCCCCAAAGCAGCCGGTGGTCGATCCCGATCATCCACGCTGGCTCGGCGCCTTGCTGGCGCTGGCGTACCCTGATCGCGTTGCTCAACAGCGCAAGGCTGGAGGCGCCGAATACCGACTGGCCAATGGTCGCGCTGCGCTGTTCGCAGAACCCGACGCGCTGATGAAACAGCCGTGGCTGGTGGTCGCGGACCTGGGCAGCCGTCAGGGTCAGAGGGAAGAGCGCATCTATCTGGCGGCCGAGTTCGATTCTGCACTCTTCGGTTCGATCCTTGCCGAGCAGGTCACTCTCCTTGATCAGCTGGACTGGGACGAGCGCGAAGGTGTGTTTCGCGCCGAACGTCAGCGCAAAGCCGGTGAGCTGATCATCAGTCGTGAGCCCTTATCCGGGCTGGATGACGCCGCTCGCGGTCAGGCGCTGCTGACATTGGTGCGACGCAAGGGGCTGGAACTGTTGCCCTGGACCGCAGAGTTGCGCCAATGGCAAGCGCGGATCGGCTTGCTTCGGCAACTGGATCTGCAGAAACAGGACAGCAGTGAGTGGCCGGATGTCAGCAACCAGGCATTGCTGGCGACGCTTGAACACTGGCTTCTGCCGTATCTGGGCAAGGTCACCCGGCTGAGCCATTTCAGTAATCTGGACCTGTCTTCGATCCTGCATAACCTGTTGCCCTGGCCGCTGCCGCAACGACTGGACGAACAGGCGCCGCATCATTTGCGTGTGCCATCGGGGTCGTCGGTGCGTGTGGATTACAGCGAACACCCGCCCATTTTGGCGGTGCGGCTGCAGGAGTTGTTCGGCCTGTGCGACACGCCTCGGATTGCGGGCGGACGGCAGATCGTCAAGCTGCACCTGTTATCTCCGGCGCGCAGGCCGGTGCAGGTTACTCAGGATCTGGCGAACTTCTGGCGCAGCACTTACGCCGAGGTGAAGAAGGATTTGAAGGGACGATATCCCAAGCATTATTGGCCGGATGACCCGTTGATTGCAGAGCCGACGGCGCGGGTGAAGCCGAGAAACTGAACCGCGAGCTGTCGTCCGGTCTCAATCACTCTGTAAAAGCCAGCGGGTTCACCAGAGGCCGGTACAACCGTTTTAACCCATGCCACCGTTGACGACAGCTTGCGAATGAGCGCGCTCCCAACGAGGGCTGGAGTGACCTCGGAGCTGCCTTGGAAGCCACATTCGAAACTACCTTCCAAGCGGCAGCAAAAACCGCCCGATCACTGGCAGATGGTCGGAAATCAGCAGCGTATCGGTCCGCCGCACTTGCGCATCGACCCGCTGTAATGCCGGGCTGTAGAACAGGTAATCCAGCGTACGATCCGGCCCGCTTACCCGTGGGTCATTGGGGAACCGGGTGTACCACTTGCCACGATCCTCATCATTGACGTCGTCGTTACTAGGGATCATCGGGTATTTCTCCCACAGAGCACCCAGCTCGCTGTGTGGGGCATATGGCGCTCGTTGCTCGACAGGCAGGCGTTCATATTGCCCTTTGGGCAGCAGATTGAAATCGCCGCCGCTGATCCAAAGCGTCCCGCTGCGTTCGAAGCTCTCCATGAGCTGGATCGTCGCTGACACTTGGCGCTGCAACGTGTCATCGCCAAGGCGCAAATCCCCCAGATGCGTGTTCACCACTGCCAGCTGCCCGCCGTTGCGCAGCGGCAGATAACTCACCAGCAAAGCGCGTTTAGGCTCGAACTGGCGACTGAGCAGATTGCCCTTGGGCGATGGCAGTCGCAGACGCTCGGCCCGATCTACCCGATAACGGCTGAGCATCGCCAGCTTGGTGCCGACACTTCCGTAAATATGCGGGTTGGGAACAAAATCGGCCTTCCAGTAAAACGCCTCGGTACTGCATGGATACAGATCGGTGACGCGTTCCTGCAGCAGTGCCAACTGATCGGTGTAGTCAGTGTTTTTGGCGCCATCGTCCACGTCCTGCAACAGCACGATATCCGGTTGCTCATCTCGAATCACCCGCGCCACTTCGTCCAGGTTATAGGCGATGTCTTCGGGGGTAGGGCGTTCGTCCGGGCCGCTTCCGTCGGCCATGTCGTACCAGAATACATAGCGTTTGCCGGCCAGATGCTGGATGTTCCAGGTCATGACTTTCAGCGCTTGACCCGACGCCAGCAGGGGAGGTGGGGCGTCTTTGGCGTTGCAGGTGACCGGCGACTTTTCATGCTTGGCCGGGTGCCAGGTGACGTCGTATAGGAGCCCGGCAGCCAGCGCGATCAACAGCGCAAAAGCAACGATGTAGCGCATTGAACGTTGCATCGGCGCTCCTCAGGCTGGTCGCGCGGGTTTGTCGATCAGCATGAACAGTCGAAACATCACCACGCTGATGAACAGCTGCAGGAAACTGGAAATGCTATCGACAGCCAGTGACAACGCAGGGCTTTGCTGGCCCGGCAGCACGTAGTAGCTCAAGCCTTCGAGCACCCCGAGCGGGAGGTACACGAACAGCACACACCCCAGAATCCGCATCATATGGCCCTGCGTCATGCGGAAACTCTGACGCATCGCCTCCAGCGGCCCAAGACCGTGCAGCACCAGCAGATACTCAGCAAACACCAGCTTGATCATCACCCACACGCCGGGGAGGATGAACAGCGACAGCCCAGCCATGATCAGCAGGGTGCTCAGGGCGGTCAGGACCGCGAAGGTGGGCCACATACGCAAGGTTGTGGCCAGCAGATGGCGTTTGGCTGGCACATCGCCGCGGGTTTTGGCGCTCATGAACAGGATCAGCACGCCGGTATAGAGCGGGTAGAACAGCAGGCCGATCAGCAGTTGCCAGCTCGTTGAGCCGTCAGTGTCCGTGGCGCCGGACAGCATTTGCCTGGTCAGGGCCTCAAGGATCACCAACGGAAGGCACAGCGCGAGAATGCTGACCACATTGCGTCGAAAAAAGTACAGCGAGTCTTGGACGATCGTCAGCGGATTCATGAAAGGGTCACAGGTAAAAGCAGGCGGACACTCTAACGTAGAGGCGCCAGGCGGGCCAAGCTGGCCCTTCGGACGGGCGGTGGCGGGCGCAGTTAACTTTTTCTACATCCTATTGAAACGCCTTTGAAACGCCCCATTACTGTTCGTGTCTGACACTGGTCAGTCACAGAATTCCTACGGCAATCTAACGAGGTCGCCATGAACAGCGAAGAACAAACCCTGATCGACGGCTTGTTTGGCAAACTCAAGCAAGCGGAAACCGACTCTGCCCCCCGTGACGCTCAAGCCGAGGCGCTGATCAAGGAGCACCTGACACGCCAGCCTGCCGCGCCTTACTACATGGCGCAGGCGATCCTGGTTCAGGAAGTCGCGATCAAACAGCTGGAAACCCAGAGCCGTCAGCGCGACGAGCAGATTCAACAGTTGCAGGCCGAACTTCAGCGCGCCAAGGCGCAGCCTGCACCCGCGCAAGGCAGTGGCGGGTTTCTGTCGAGTATCTTTGGCGGTGGCTCGCGCGAGCCACAGGCCCAGCAGCCGGCGGCGCCCTTTTCCCGGTCTGCCAGCGCGCAGCCGTCTGCCGGTGGTTGGCGTGACAGCGGCCCGGGCAGCCCGCCACCGTACAACGCGCCGCAGCAGGCAAACTACGCCTCTGCGCCACAGCAGGCGCCCGCCGCGCCGATGGGCAGAGGCTTTCTTGGCGGCGCCCTGAAAACGGCGGCAGGTGTGGCAGGCGGTGTGATGCTGGCCGAAGGGATCAGCAGTCTGTTTCACCACAACAGCCAGCCACAGGAAATCGTCGAGATCATCGAGCAGCAACCGGCGCAGCCTGCCAGTGAAAGCAACAGCGGCAACGGCGGCTGGGGCGACGATCAGCAGCGCGTGACCGACAACGGTGGCTGGGGCAATGATTCGGGCGGCATAGCGAATACGGATTACGGCAGCGATGACAGCGGTATGTTTGGCGCAGATGATGACGATTCTTACGTCTGACCGATAACTTCCAGGCTGGCGCAAGACCTGTGGGGGCAAGCTGGCCCCCACAGCCGTTTGTGCGCCTCTGGATAAATCCGACGCCTCTCTTCAATCCCTCCCCAAGCTGGCATACTGAGCGCCGGCCCGATGTGCGGGCCATCGTCGCCTGTCAGCGCATCGAGGAGTCCTGGTGAGAAGAATTGCGGTGTTCGCCGACGTACAGAACCTGTATTACACCGTGCGCCAAGCCCATGGGTGTCACTTCAACTATTCCGCTTTGTGGGCGGATATCAGCCAGCGCGGGCAGATCGTCGAAGCGTACGCATACGCTATTGATCGCGGTGACAGCAAGCAGCAGCAATTCCAGCAGATCCTGCGCAACCTCGGTTTTACCGTCAAACTCAAACCCTACATCCAGCGCAGCGATGGCTCGGCCAAGGGCGACTGGGACGTAGGCATCACCATCGACATCATGGACGTTGCGCCCCATGTTGACGAGGTCGTGCTGGCGTCGGGTGACGGGGATTTTGACCTGCTGCTCGACCGCATTATCAGCAAGCACGGCGTCGAAGCTGTGGCGTATGGCGTGCCGGGGCTGACGGCCAACTCCCTGATCCGTGCAGCCAGTCGTTACGTGCCAATCGAGGGCGGCTTGCTGCTCAAGAGCTGAGATTCTTTTGGAAAAATGCAGCCCTGCAAAGCGAGTTCATTCGCCAGGCATCGGCCCCTTCGACGTATTCCCATCGCTCGAAGACAGGTGACCTCGGATGAGTCGACGCCCATTAAAACTTTCACCGTTAAAGGCTTAACCCCATGCAGGAACGCATCGCCGTCATCGACTTCGAAACCACCGGCATTTCTCCCGGCAACAGCTGCCGCGCGACTGAAATTGCCGTGGTGATCATGGAGCAGGGCGTTATCGTCGAGCGGTATCAGAGCCTGATGAACGCCGGCGTGCGGATTCCATCGTTCATCGAATCGCTGACGGGGATCAGCAACAGCATGCTGCGCACTGCGCCGCCGGCCGATCGGGTCATGAACGAGGTCGCAGAGTTCGTCGGGCTGACGCCGCTGGTGGCACACAACGCGTCTTTCGACCAGAAGTTCTGGGACTACGAGCTGTCCCGCATCAAGCGCAATCGTCAGCAGAGTTTCGCCTGTTCGATGCTCCTGGCGCGACGCCTTATGCCCGGCGCACCGAACCACAAACTCGGCACGCTGACCTCTTGGGCAGGATTGCCGCATACGGGAAAGGCTCACCGGGCTATGGCCGATGCTGAAATGGCTGCCAATCTCACGGTGCACCTGAGTCGCGAGCTGCGCCACACCCATGGCCTTGGCGGGGTTTCACATCGTTTGCTTTGCACCTTACAGAAGGTTCCTGCGAAAAAAATCGCTGAGGCCATCAGCAAACATCGCAGCGTTTAACGCGCTGCCCGAGGCCCCTGGAAAGTGTACGGGTCGAATAAACCTTATTTGTTACTGATCCTCTGTGCCTGGCTTTCCTAAGATGGTGCTCCAAAAGAATCTGGTTGCCAGCCGCTGTCTTGGGCTCAGCCACAGAACAAAAAGTCGAGCCTGTCATGCCTGCCTCTCGCCGTTTCCCCTTGCTGCTCATCGGGGCCTTTTTCGCGCTGTACGTGATTTGGGGCTCCACCTACCTGGCCATTCGCATCGGTGTTCAAACCTGGCCTCCACTGATGATGGCGGGCGTGCGTTTTACCCTCGCAGGCGCAATTCTTTTCGCGTTCATGCGTTTTCGCGGTGCGCCCATGCCGACCTGGAAACAGTGGAAAGCGGCGGGGATGATCGGTTTCCTGTTGCTGGCGTGTGGCAATGGTGGAGTAACCCTGGCTGAACATGCAGGCGTTGCCTCAAGTGTCGCCGCGCTGGCGATTGCCGTGGTGCCGCTGTTCACGCTGCTGTTCGGTCTGTTGTGGGGGCATCGCAATACCGGGCTTGAGTGGGCTGGGATCGTGTTGGGCCTGATCGGCATCGCATTGCTCAACTTTGGCTCGAACCTGCAAGCCAGCCCGCTGGGTGCGGCGCTGGTCATTCTGGCTGCGGCCACCTGGTCGTTCGGCTCGGTATGGAGTCGTTACCTGCCGCTGCCTCCCGGGCCGATGGCCAGTGCCTGCGAAATGCTGATAGCCGGAGCTATGATGCTGATCGGCAGCTACCTGAGCGGCGAGCGCCTGACTCAAACGCCGGGGCTTTCCGGCTGGCTGGTCATGGCTTACCTGGTGATATTCGGCTCCATCGTCGCATTCAGCGCTTATATGTACCTGCTGAAAAACGTGCGACCGGCAGCAGCCACCAGCTATGCCTATGTCAATCCCGCAGTGGCAGTGATGCTGGGCGTGCTCTTTGCCGATGAGCATATCGGCCCGCCGGAAGCCGCAGCCATGGCCGTTATCATCAGCGCAGTGGTGCTGATCGGCCTGCCGCAGTGGCGCAAGCAGAAACCTGTGCAGAAAGGGTAAACTGCGCGCCATTGTCTATCCGCAGCCCCTCGTGCGCTGACCTTTTTCCAACGGTATTCCCATGACATTCGCTTCACTCGGCCTGATCGAACCCCTGCTGCGCGCCCTTGAAACGCTCGGCTACCAGACGCCAACCCCTGTTCAGGCCAAGGCGATCCCGCCGGTGCTGGAGGGTCGCGACCTGATGGCGGCTGCCCAGACCGGCACCGGCAAGACAGCGGGTTTTGCCTTGCCTGTGCTGCAACGCCTGACCATGGAAGGCCCGAAAGCCGCTGCCAATTCGGTGCGGGCACTGATACTGGTCCCCACCCGCGAGTTGGCTGAGCAGGTTCATGAGGCGATTCGCCAATACGCCGAGCACCTGCCGCTGAGCACCTACGCCGTTTATGGCGGGGTCAGCATCAACCCGCAGATGATGAAGCTGCGCCGTGGCGTCGACGTGCTGGTGGCGACACCGGGCCGGTTGCTTGACCTGCACCGTCAGAACGCAGTGAAATTTTCCCAGGTCCAGACACTGATTCTCGACGAAGCCGATCGCATGCTCGATCTTGGCTTCTCCGAAGAGCTACGCGATATCTACGCTGCGCTTCCGAAGCGTCGGCAGACCCTGCTGTTTTCGGCGACCTTTTCCGATTCGATCCGCGCGCTGGCCGGGCAAATGCTCGACAACCCACTGAGCATCGAAGTCAGCCCACGTAATGTCGCAGCGTCGTCGGTCAAGCAGTGGGTGGTGACGGTCGACAAGAAGCGCAAGAGCGAGCTGTTCATTCACCTGCTCAAGAAACAACGCTGGAGCCAGGTACTGGTCTTTGCCAAAACCCGTGTGGGCGTCGATCAACTGGTGGAGCGCCTTCAGGGCCTGAGCATCAATGCCGATGGCATCCACGGTGATAAACCTCAAGCCACTCGCCAACGGGCGCTGGATCGTTTCAAGGCCGGAGAAGTGCAGATTCTCGTCGCGACCGACGTCGCAGCGCGCGGGTTGGACATTGAAGATCTGCCGACCGTGGTCAACCTCGACTTGCCCATCGTTGCTGAAGATTATGTGCACCGCATCGGCCGCACCGGTCGTGCCGGGCAGACGGGCGAGGCGATCTCGTTGGTATGCGCCGACGAAGTCGAGTTGCTCAGCGCCATTGAGGTGCTGACTCGCCAGACGCTGCAGCGCCGAGAAGAACCGGATTTCGAGCCGGAACATCGTGTGCCGGCCACCGACACCAGCGGCCAGATTCTGAAAAAGCCGAAAAAGCCTAAGAAACCCAAGACCAGCGGCGGTAGCGGCAAACGCAACCTCGGCAAGTGGGTCGACAGCGGCGAAAGCGTGGCCGAAGCGCCGGCTGCGAAACCGGTGAGGAAAGTCCCTGTGTTCAACACCGGGCCGCGCAAGCGCAAGCCGTAAGAGTCATCCAAATCCGCTGTAGTAATAACGGACGTTGAGGCTAAAATGCGGTCTGTTAATTTCGTTGATCGTAGGCGTCAATGTTGAGACGTATCCGAGAGACGAACTGCATAAATGGCTGATCGTTCGCTGTCAGCTTTGCTTTTCATGGATCCGGCAGCTCCCACGCTGCCAACAATCAGGGTATGAAATTCGCGTGAAGATCTTAGTTACTGGCGGCGCAGGCTTCATCGGCTCAGCAGTCGTACGGCACATCATTGCCAACACCACCGATTCGGTCGTCAACGTCGACAAGCTGACTTACGCGGGTAACCTCGAGTCGCTGCAGACAGTTGATCAGAGCGATCGCTACGCGTTCGAACACGTCGATATCTGCAACCGCGAAGACCTTGATCGCGTGTTCCGCGAACATCAACCTGACGCTGTTATGCACTTGGCGGCCGAGTCCCATGTTGACCGCTCCATCAGCGGGCCGTCCGAGTTCATTCAGACCAACATCATTGGCACTTACGTGCTGTTGGAAGCTGCGCGCGGCTACTGGTCGTCGCTGGACGAAGCCCGGAAGGGCGCCTTTCGTTTCCACCACGTTTCGACCGACGAAGTGTACGGCGATCTCCATGGGCCGGAAGATCTCTTCACCGAAACCACCCCGTATCAGCCAAGCTCGCCTTACTCGGCCAGCAAGGCTAGCTCTGACCACCTGGTTCGAGCCTGGGCCCGTACTTACGGCTTGCCGACTCTGGTCACAAACTGCTCGAACAACTACGGACCGTTTCACTTCCCCGAGAAGCTGATCCCGTTGGTCATCCTCAACGCGCTGGAAGGCAAGCCGCTGCCGATCTATGGCAAAGGTGACCAGATCCGCGATTGGCTATTTGTGGAAGACCATGCCCGCGCCCTTTACAAAGTGGTCACCGAAGGCGAAGTAGGCGAGACCTACAACATCGGCGGCCATAATGAGAAGCAGAACATCGAAGTCGTCCGCACCGTTTGTGCGTTGCTCGATGAGATGCGCCCTGATTCGGCCTTCCGTCCTCACGTCGATCTGCTGACCTACGTTCAGGACCGTCCGGGTCACGATCTGCGTTATGCGATTGATGCCAGCAAGATTCAGCGCGAGCTGGGTTGGGTTCCGGAAGAAACCTTCGAATCCGGCATCCGCAAAACGGTGCAGTGGTACCTCGACAATCCTGAGTGGGTGGCGCACGTCAAAAGCGGCAGCTACCAGCAGTGGATCGACAAGAACTACGCAGCCCGAGAAGACACGCCATGAAGATCCTTCTGCTTGGCAAGAACGGCCAGGTCGGTTGGGAATTGCAGCGCGCGTTGAGCGTGTTGGGTGAAGTGACTGCACTGGATCGCCACCCGACTTCTACCGCTTACGGCACCCTCGTGGGTGACCTGTCGGACCTCGCCGGTCTGCGCGAAGCCATTCGCAGCGTGTCGCCGCAGGTCATCGTCAATGCTGCTGCTTACACCGCCGTGGACAAGGCCGAAACCGAACGGGAACTTGCGCATACGATCAACGCGTTGGCCAGCCAGGTGTTGGCCGAAGAGGCGAAACGTCTCGACGCTCTGCTTATGCATTACTCGACCGACTACGTGTTCGACGGCAGCGGTGTGACGCCATGGAAAGAAATCGACGCCGTTGCGCCGGTTAACTACTATGGCGCCACCAAGCTGGAAGGCGAACAGTTGATTGTCGCCTCGGGCTGCAAGCATTTGATATTCCGCACCAGTTGGGTTTATGCGGCGCGAGGCAACAACTTTGCCAAAACCATGCTGCGGCTGGCGAAAGATCGGGCATCGCTGAACGTGATTTCGGATCAGATCGGCGTGCCGACAGGCGCCGATCTGTTGGCCGACGTCGCCGTTGCCGCATTGCAGAAAGCGTTGGTAAACGTTGAGTTGTGCGGCATCTATCATCTGACGCCAACAGGTGAAACGTCATGGCACGCCTACGCGACCTACGTAATTGATTTCGCTCGCGCCAACGGTGAGATACTCGCGGTCGAGACGATTAATCCAATTGCGACCACCGAGTACCCCACACCAGCCAGCCGTCCCTTGAATTCCCGTCTTGCAACGGACAAGCTTCGCGACACCTTTTCTCTACACTTGCCGGACTGGCAAAGTGGCATAACCCGCATGCTTATGGAAGCTCTTAACAAATGAACACGACCAATCGTAAAGGAATCATTCTGGCCGGCGGTTCGGGCACGCGTTTGCATCCGCTAACCCTGGGCGTTTCCAAGCAAATGCTTCCAATCTACGACAAGCCAATGATCTTCTACCCGTTGTCGGTTCTGATGCTGGCTGGCATGCGTGAGATCCTGATCATCTCGACGCCAGAAGATTTACCCAGCTTCCGCAAATTGCTGGGTGATGGCAGCCAGTACGGCATCGAACTGACCTACGCCGAACAGCCCAACCCGGATGGCCTGGCCCAAGCTTTCATCATAGGCGAAGAGTTCATTGGTAAAGACCCTTGCTGCCTGATTCTGGGCGACAACATCTTTTACGGCCAACACTTCTCGGACAACCTGCGCGCTGCAGGCGAGCAGACTGAAGGCGCAACCGTGTTCGGCTACCACGTAAATGACCCAGAGCGTTTTGGTGTTGTCGAGTTCGACAAAGACGGCCGAGCGCTGAGCATAGAAGAAAAGCCAACCGCGCCGAAATCTAGCTATGCGGTGACCGGCTTGTACTTCTACGACAACCAGGTCGTCGAGATCGCCAAAGGCATCAAGCCTTCCGAGCGCGGCGAGCTTGAAATTACCGACGTAAACCGTGCATACCTTGAGCAGAAGAGCCTGACCGTGCAGATGCTGGGTCGCGGCTTTGCCTGGCTGGACACCGGTACCCATGAATCGCTGCTGGAAGCCAGCCATTTCGTGCACACCATCGAACAGCGTCAAGGCTGGAAAGTGGCATGCCTCGAAGAGATCGGTTACGCCAACGGCTGGATCACTAAACAACAGGTTGCCTCCCAAGCCGAGAAGCTGAAGAAAACCGGTTACGGTCAATACCTGCAGCAAATGCTGGACCACGGCGTCGATTGATAAATAACCTTACCAAGCAGGTTACCAACAGCATGTCTTTTGAGTTACCCGAAGTCGCTGTGCTGTTGGCTGCCTATAACGGCATGCCGTGGATAGAGGAGCAACTGGCCTCTATCCTCGCGCAGACCAATGTCCACGTCAGCATCTACATCAGCGTCGACCCCTCGACCGATGGCACCGAGAGCTGGTGCGCCAAATACGCGCTGAGCCATCCCAATGTCACCTTGCTCCCGCCTGTCGGGCCATTCAAAGGAGCCGCGCGCAACTTCTTCCGATTGATACGCGACGTCGACTTCAGTGCGTATCACTTCGTATCCTTCTCCGACCAAGACGACATCTGGTACCCCGACAAGCTTGAGCGTGCGATTGCAACACTGCGCTCGGACCATATCGATGGTTACTCCAGCAACGTCGTCGCGTTTTGGCCCAATGGCCGAAGAATGCTTGTCGACAAGGCCCAGCCTCAAGTGCAATGGGATTACCTGTTCGAAGCAGCGGGGCCGGGATGCACGTATGTGCTCAAGCCTGCGCTGGCATCAGGGTTCAAGCAGCTGATCGTGGATAAGTGGGAAAGGGTGCAGGAGATCGCTTTACATGATTGGTTTTGCTATGCATATGCGCGCAGCCATGGGTTTAAGTGGTTTATTGATCCGGTACCCGGGATGGATTATCGGCAGCATGCGGATAACCATATTGGTGTGAACTCTGGAATCTCATCCGGCATTTCAAGACTTCATCGAATAGTCGACGGTTGGTGGTATCAGCAAATAGAGCTGACTCGCTCGTTGGTGTTAAAAGATGTGAAAGGTTTTTTGGATAACAGTTCGTTCATACGTTTGAGATGCGGGCAGATCTTTCAAATGTCCCGCGACTGTCGGCGAAAGCGTCGTGATCAGCTCATTTTTCCCGCTCTCTACCTAATGGCGAAGCTTTTCGGCTCCAGCCTAAAGAAGCATGCGGTATAAGTTACGTACAGCCATAAGACGCGAAGGCTCTGGAACTGAGCGATTTCAACTACATTCAAGATCGGGAAATAGTATGCATAAAACTTTAGCGACTATCAGTGTGCTGGCCATTGGTTTGACGGCTATCGCAGGGTGCGATAGCAAAGTCGAGAATAAGAACGTCACCCACTATTCTACGGATCTTTGCTCGCTAGATGTCATTGGCGGCAAACCCGATACCACAGTCTATGTTCATCGGGACACAGTGGTTTTTGCCGGATGGGCAATTGACGCATCAAAGAGGATATCGCCCAAAAAACTGAGACTGCGCTTGACCGGAGCTGCCGGAGTTCCCTTTACGTTTGATGGCCCGACCATGACAGACCGACCGGACGTTGTTAAGGCTTATAACAACGATAAGCTCCTCAAGACGGGTTTTAACTTTAGAGCAGATCTTTCGAAGCTTGAACCAGGCGGCTATGGCATCATATTAGAAATACCAGACGGAAACTCGCTCCTGGTGTGCCAGCCAAAAAAAGTCTTGGTAGTTCAGTAGTAGATAGGTGGTACCTATATTGAGATCGCGTAGGGTATCACCCCGCAATCAAGGTCCTGAGAGCTAAAGCGAGTTCAGCGCGCGCTACATCCCAAAGCGCAGACTGGTGCTGCGGGGATCAAACAGCAGGCCTTTGGCAGGTATAACGTAAGCGATCCATCGCCTACACATTCAAAGCTGCCATTTGACGCCTGATGCTGGGCTCCCGATATCCTTCAGGAGCCCGCCGTCATGATGCGCCCCGATGCCAAAGTTGAAAAAGTGTACCTCTACCCGAAACCCGTCGACTTTCGAAAGTCCATCGACGGCTTGGCTGCCTTGGTCGAACTGGATATCAAGGTGGCGGTGTTTGACCCCGTACTTTTCGTTTTCCTGAATCGCCACCGCAACCGAGTCAAAGTGCTGTATTGGGGTGTGTCACGAACGCTGACGTCAGTCAGCGATGCTGTATCAAAGATGGGAGTAGGTCTCCCGGAGTCTGCTTGCAGGAGCTGGCTTCAAACCACCCGGTGCTGCTGCGTTCAAAAGGCGTGGTGGCGAGCGACCGTTGGAAAAGGCGCCAATGATGGTGTCAGGTACGTATTGAGAAGATGAGCGAAAGCAAACCGTCCGAAGACGCATCGTTAAGTATTCAAATGCTGTCAAAACCGAGGTCGCCCAGTAGCCTCGGGATCAGTCCGGAAGCTACCTGTCTACTGTCCAGATGGCAGCCGGTGTATAGGCGGCATGAGCTCAATACAGGCTTTGATTCGGAACGTGAGAACCTCGCCTTTGATGCCAAGGGAAATGACAAGCGGCTACCACCGCAAGGAAGAATACCGATGCAAAGGCCGAGTGGCGGAGCCATTCGTAGTAGTGATGAAATTCTTGTAATGAGAATGGAGCGAAGGGATGGCGTTGCCCAGCTGGCTCATGCCATCAACCCGCTTTGGTGGGGAGGAGTGGTATGAGTACAGCAAAGTCGTACAGCATTTCCAAACTGACAGTTTGGGAGGCTTACCAGCGTGTGAAAGCCAATCGAGGAGCCGCTGGGATAGACGAACAATCTATTGCCCAGTTCGAGCAGAAGCTGCAATGGAACCTCTACAAGCTGTGGAATCGGATGTCATCAGGTTCCTACTTACCGCCGCCGGTTCGGCAGGTAGAGATTCCGAAGCAATCAGGAGGCAAACGCAAGCTGGGTATTCCTACTGTGGCTGATCGGGTGGCTCAGACTGTTGTTAAGCTGCTTATAGAGCCGCGACTAGACTGTCTTTTTCATTCGGATTCCTATGGATACCGATGACTGGAAAGGTAAGTTGGTCTGTGACGATTTTGGTGGCTACAAGGCCAGCTTTGAACTCGGCGTGACCGAAGTCGGCTGCATGGCTCATGCACGGCGCAAGTTCTTCGAGCTGCACGCTACGAATAAAAGCACGCTTGCCGAGCAAGCCCTGCGCTACATCCAGTTGCTGTATGAAATCGAAAGTGAAGTTCGCGACCTGGAACCAGACTTACGACGCCGAATACGGCAAGAAAAAGCCGTCCCGGTAATGGATATGCTGCATGTCTGGATGATCGTCCAGCGTGCCCTCGTGCCTGAAGGTTCGGCCATCAGTAAAGCTCTCGATTACAGCCTGAAACGCTGGGCAGCGCTGTCGCGCTACCTCGATGACGGGGCTGTACCCATAGACAACAACTGGGCAGAGAACCAGATCCGACCATGGGCTCTTGGACGTAAGAACTGGCTCTTTGCAGGGTCGTTGCGCAGCGGCAAACGGGCGGCAGCGATCATGAGTTTGATCCAGTCTGCGTGCCTGAATGGCCATGATCCGTATGCGTATCTGAAGGATGTTCTCACGCGGCTGCCGACTCAGCGGGCGAGTGAAATCGACCAACTGCTGCCGCATAACTGGCAACCGTTTTAATCACGCAAGGCGTGATGCCCGGACGCTTACCAAGCAAGCGCTGGATACATAACTTCATAACAGGTGTACCGGGCTTTTTTGCGACGTTAATTACTGTCGATCACGGTGCTGGGCAATCGGCTCTCGCTCATTTAAGCCAGTTGCAGTGAGCTCTCTAAAACACATGCTGTCCGCTACGCAGAAGGGCATGTGCCTCAGATATGTCGTTTTTTTCAATCTGCAATATTTTTTGCTTTATCTGAAAAGGCAATTTTCGAAAAAATATAAGTAATGGGAAATGTGATCACAACGGCGGCAATTGGCGCGAGCCTTTCATCGAGATCGAATTTCTCCACCCAAAACCAAAGTATCAGCATGCTTAGACCATACTGTATTCCGTAAATCAGCGGTAAAAGCAGGGCCGATTGCAAGCCGCGATGACTTTTGAATACAAAAAACCTGTTTAAAATATAAGCAAGCAATATGCCTATTGCATAGGATATGGTGTAGCTGGCCGTATAAGGTATGACCAATAGCAGTAATAAATAGATGCCATAAGTAAGGACGGTATTGAAACCGCCCGAAACTAAGAATCGGGCAAAGTCCAATTTCATAAGCTTAGATAGAGCCAGATTGAGCATCTGGCTAGCTACTTCTTTGAATCAGTGACTTGAATTCATCGTAATTCCGAATGTAGTCATCCGCATCATAGTAGTGGGATGCGAAGACCATTAGCACGGCGTCAGCAGAGTAGCGGTACTGGATGCCCCATGTCATAGGTGGTAAGTGAATACCGACGTTCGGCTTGTCTAGCACGAACTCTTCTCGATTTACCCCATCGTCTGCTACGACGTGAACGGAACCTTTGACCGCGACCAGGAACTGATGGCAACGGCGATGTGCATGCTCCCCGCGGGTTTCAGCGGTAGGTACGTCATAGACCAGAAAGTAGCGCTCTGTCCTGAACGGCACGGAGCGCTCGAACTCTCCCGCTGACAAACTCCCGCGTATGTCTGCAACTTCGTTCATTGTGTGCAGCGTGACGCCTTTCACGGATGTTTGAAGTGAACCGGGTTTATCTGCCTGCTGCATGCCTTCAACACTGGCGGTAACCGGCTTGGCGTCAACATACCCGATGATCTTGGCGGGATTGCCAACCACGATTGCATTAGGCGGCACTGAACGGGTGACAACGGCGCCGGCGCCAACCATCGCGTTTATGCCGATGGTAATACCGGGCAGAATAGTGCAGTTAGCGCCCAGTGAAGCACCACGCCTGATGATCGTGCGAGCGAATGTCTCTGGATAGACCTTGCTGCGAGGAAAGAGGTCATTAGTGAAGGTCGCGTTAGGGCCAATAAAGACGTCGTCCTCGATGGTGATGCCATCCCAGACTTGCACGCCGCACTTCAACGTAACTCGGTCGCCGATAACCACGTCGTTTTCGATGAAAACGTTATCGCAGACGTTGCACTCGCTGCCCAGTGTGGCGCCAGGCAATATGTGAGCAAACGCCCACACCCGGCTCTCCTTGCCAATTGTTTCCGATTCGCACAGCGCGTGGCTATGGACGAAGAAATCCCTAGTAGTGCTCATGCCTGTCTCCAAAATCTTCAACCCGCATTGGAATCGCCAATGGCCGGTTCTTTGTATTCTCGTAAGTGCGCCACGCATAAGAGCCAACGATACCGAGTCCCAAGAGATTCAGGCAGCCCAAAAAGGTGATCGCGAGCATTATCATCGCGTATCCAGGCACCTCAATCATGCCATCTAGCTTGGCAATCAAGGTGAAAACGCCAAATAGCGCCGCCAACGCAGATCCGAAGGCTCCTACGCGGGTTAGCAGTCTGATGGGCAAATCAGTGAATGAAAAGACACTGTCCATCAGGTAATTGACTTTCTTGCGTAATGTCCAGGCCGACTTACCGTGGACTCGCTCTTGGCGAGTATAAGTGACAACCTCGCGGCGATACCCTAACCAGAAAATCTGCGCAATCAAAGAACTGTGACGTTCATCCAGAGTGAGCAATGTGTCTCTGAATGCCTTGTTGCACGCAAACATGTCAACGCCGCCAGGCGGAATCTCAGGTATTACGTAACGGCGATAAAGGCCCCAGAAAATCCTCGATGCCGTACGCGTTGCCCATGGATCCTGACGGCCCTCACGTACTCCAACCACAACGTCGATATCCTGACGCATCAGAACACGGTTCATTTTCAGAACCAGCTCTGGAGGTTCTTGCAAATCCGCAGCCATCACCGCAAATCGATCGCCACTGCCATTCTGCAGTCCGGTGCGTATTGCCATGAACGAGCCGAAGTTGCGAGATAGCAAAATGAGCTTGGAGCGGAATGGCTGCAGCGGCAGTTCTGCCCTAAGAATCTCGTAGCAGCGGTCGGGGCTGCCGTCGACGACGAACACGACTTCCAGATCATTGTGCAGCTGCACGTTGAGAGCCGACACCGCAAGCAGCAGATCCGGCAAGTTGCTCTCGTTGCGGTAGACCGGGATGACCAGCGTCAGCAAAATTATTGCTCCTTTGAGAAGTAAGCCGTTACTGACTCAATGACGCGATCCACTTCCTCATCCGTAAGGCCTGGGTAGCAAGGCAGCGAAATCACAGTGTCACAAGCCTGCTCTGTGACAGCGAGAGAATTTGTTGGTGAAGCATGGTACGCAGGTTGTCGATGGTCGGCGATTGGATAGTGAATATCGGTGTTGATCGATTTCTCTTTCAGTGCCGCTGCGAACTTCGCGCGATTGTTGAGGCGTACCACATACAGATGGGCAACGTAGTCTTCAGCGGTGAAGGACGGCAGTTGCATATCCAGCGATGCAAATGCGGTGTTGTACCGTTGAGCAATTGAACGGCGCTGAGCATTCCACTCGTCAAGGAGGGGTAATTTCACGCGCAGTATTGCAGCTTGCATTTCATCCAGTCGGCTATTACGGCCACCAGGAATTGCGACTTCATACTTTTGTGACCATCCATACTGACGTAACTGGCGAATGCGGGCGGCGAGCTGATCGTCACGAGTGACAACGGCACCGCCGTCGCCCAAAGCACCGAGGTTTTTGGTGGGGTAAAAGCTGAAGCAGGCGATGTTTCCGAAGCTGCCTGCCTGCTTGCCATTACGGCGAGCCCCATGGGATTGAGCGCAGTCTTCCAGCACTGGCACACCTGCAGCCGATGCAATGCGCACAATCTCTTCGATGTTTGCCAGTTGGCCGTACAGATGTGTGACGATGATTGCTGCGGGTTTGGTATCAATGACTAATGCTAATGCCTTGGGACACATGGTCAATGTATCAGCGTCAACGTCAATGTATACCGGTTCTGCGCCGATCGCGTGGATCGCGGTACTGCTATAGAAGCCTGCATTGGCGATCGCTACGACGCGGTTGCCCTGCTCCACACCCAGCCCGCGAAGCGCCAATTCCAGCGCTTCTGAGCCGTTTGCGACGCTCACGCAATGCTCAACGCCCACATAGCTCGCGAATTCTTCCTCAAAAAGCTTTACTTCGTTGCCAAGAATGTACCAGTGGCTATCCAAAACTTTTTTAAGAGGCGTGACGAAGTCGATGCCTGCGTTTGCCTTGGTGGCGGAGAAAAGAACAATATTTTCCATGGTATGTCCGAATCAGGGAATAGGGTGAGCGGCTTTTTCACACGCGTCAGGCATAGGGTAAAGCTTAAGAGAAGAGCTTAAAGTAAAAAGCGTGATACTACAGTCCGCTGGCTTCGTCGCGGTAGTGATCTGGCCCGAAAAGCCAGAGAGCAAAGCGTCTTGTCGCCCCAGAGCTTTCACGACGTCGGGCCGCTTTTGATTGAACCTAAGTGCGCCGATAACCTTGCCGTTCTGACTCGCGATCAAGAATTCCGGGCGCTCGCCGGTGTCGGTCGGAAAGCTCCAGCCCCTTACCGCCCAGCCTTTATCTGTTCTTCTGATTTCATCAATGCTGCCGACTGTCGCGGTGTTGCTCGTCGCGGGCAAAAGCAGAGTGGCGTGTTCAATCGCGGGAATCATCGTACGATCGACGAGGTCCGCCTCACTCAGCGTTAGTCCCAGATCGGTCGTAGATTTGTCGCCTGCGGCCAGAGCCTCCTGAGCGAAGCGCCCCAAGACGGAGTTCTGGGCATTGGATAGTGAAGTTATGTTTTCCTTCCACGTGGCCATGTTAGCTGCGGCGAGAAAAAGAAAAATGAGCAGCAGAATTACGGACATTCTCTTTTTTAACGCGTGAGACTTATAGCTACGCATGCTCATGGTTTGTCCTCTCCAGTATGCGTTGAGTCGTTATGGATAACAGAAAGGCGAGGAAAGGAATGGTGACAAACAGGTATCTGCCTTGAGGCTGTGGAAGAGAGTTCTGCGACGCAATGAGGCTTAAAAGGATCATGGCTGGATACAGGCCCAAAATCATGACGACCGGGAGGACGAAGTTCACCACCATGTCTTTACTTGACTCTGACTTGCCCATTCGCCTGGCTTGGTACAGCGAGGCTAACACTGCCAGTAAGAATATTGAGGCGGCAACAGGGTAGTAAATACTGGGAATAAAAATATTCATCCACCCTGTAACAGAGAAATAGCTTCTGAGCGTCAAACCCAGCCAGGAGAGTAGGTTGCTGTAATTGAGCGTTTGACCTCCGCAAAAAATATAGCAGGTGCCAAAGCCTGCTGCAGGATTAGTCTTATGCATGTTTACAAAGTCGATCTGCCCAGAGACCCCCGATATCTCTCCATAGCTTGAATAAACAAGCAGCAGCATAGGGGCAGCTACCACGCTGGCAGCGATAATCGATGTAGGTAAGTGCACAAACAGGCGCTTATTTTTGAATGCTCTGTTAGTCAAGAGATTAACCACCACAAATACAAGTGCCGGTAAAAAATACAGTTTTGCCATCAGCATCATCCCGATGGCGAGACCTAGGTAGAGCGCCCTTTTCCGCGTTGGTGAATTTATAAAACTAATCGATGTGCTCAATAAAAGAGCAATGCTGGTCAGCCCATAGCCGTCGCTGTTGAAGTACGAAAAGACAAAGGTCACTTGTGGGATAAGTGAAATGCAGGCCGCGATTAATGCCGAGATTAGGAGAGGAGAACCTAGGGAGCGCGCAGCGCGAAATAGTGAACTAATGAAAATCCCGCCCAAGATCCAGTTGAAACTCCTAGCCCCTATGTAGAGCACGTCGGCAGGCAGAAACCACGCGCTGATTTTTGTCGTGATCCAAGCACCTAGCACGTGCGGGAAAGGAAGTCCGTGGTACCAGAATTCGCCGGGTTGCCATGTGCGCCCTGAAATCAAACCAAGCAACGGCTCTCGAGGCTCCACGGCGGACGGTAGTGTGTGGAACTTATTCAAAAATTCCAGCAGGAAAAAATGAGTCGATTCATCAGGTGCGCCATTGAATGCGATTCCTATCGACCAAGCACAAACCAAGATTAAATAAAAGGCTGCCAGCAAAAGCTGGCAGCGGAAGTCATTTAGTCCAGGGGAACTGTTGGTGATCTGTGGCTGAAGCACTATAGAAGCCCTGTAAAGTTTGGAAATCTTTATTTATTTATATCTTGACTCTCGGAGGCCACGCCAAGCCGAAATCTTCGTGATCAAGTGTAAGATTTGGATTGTACGTGTAGTCTTCCTGGATTTTGGGCCAGCGCGCTTGAATGTACAGCACCTCTTTGGAAAACCGCTCCTTCTTCTCGGGCGTATCTTCCAGACCTCGGGTTGCTGATTCGTGATGGTACAACTCGGCGAAAGGGGTCCAGACGTTGATGTAGCCCGCCTCCTGCACCCGTAAGCAAAAATCAACGTCATTGAAGGCGATCTTCAGGTTTTCTTCATCCAGACCGTTGACCTGCTCGAAGATTGATTTTTTGATGATCAGGCAGGCTGCAGTGACGGCGGAAAATTCCTGAATGAGCGAGGCCCGGCAGAAGTACCCATAATCACCCTTTGGCAGATATTTATGAGAGTGGCCAGCCACTCCGCCAACGCCGACGACCACACCACCGTGTTGCAAACGGTTGTCCGGATACCAAAGACGTGCGCCCACCGCGCCCACATTGGGTTGAAGAGCGATTGACACCATCTCATCAAGCCATTCAGGGGTGATGACTTCAATGTCATTATTTACAAGCCCGACCAGCTCACCGCGTGCCAGCTGTACAGCCTTATTGTTGAGCGCTGAGTAATTGAACGGACCGTCATCACGCATTACGCGGATGTTTTCCTGCTGATCAAGCTCCGCGAAGTACTCCAGCGACACCGGATCATCGGATCCATTATCGATGAGAATGATCTCGTAATTAGGGTATGTCGTCAGTTGTTCGATGCTGTCGATGCACTGCTTGACGAGCGCATATGCGTTGCGGGTAGGGATGATCAATGAGACCAGCGGGGCTACGGTAGGCTGCATGTAGCGTACGCGATACATACCCATCGGAAGGAGTTCCGTAATACCGATGTTGCCTTTGCGTTGCAAGTGTTCGTCTAGTGCCTTAACGCCGGCCAATGCTGCATATGGCTTTTCACTGCCTCCGAGGGCTGTGCTGCCGGAGTGAATCCGCCAGTGGTAAAGAACTCGAGGTATGTGAACGATCTGGTCACGCTGCAAATGCTCTGCGCAACGCAAAGCAAGATCGTAATCCTGTGCGCCCTCGAAACCTGGGCGGAACCCGCCTACTTGCTTGACCAAATCGAGCTTATAAACGCCCAAGTGGCAAACCATATTTTGCGAGCGGAACAGGAATTCATTCCAGTCAGATTTGAAGTAAGGCGAACTACGCTGGCCCGAATTGTCGATCTTGTCTTCATCGGAGTAGATAAGCCCGACGTCAGGATTGTCGTGAATGGCTCGCGCTACCCAGTACAGCGCGTTTTCGGGAAGCAAATCGTCATTGTCCATCAGGGCGATGAATCTGCCCGATGCCAACTCCAGCGCCGAATTGCTGGCGTTGGAAATATGACCATTTTCCTTACGGAACACCACTTTGAAGCGGCGATCCTGCTTTTGCAATGATTTAAGATACGCAGTGACCTCAGGGTCAGAGGATGCGTCGTCCGCGATACAGAGTTCCCAGTCTTTGTACAACTGCGAGCTAATGCTATTGACTGCCTCACGCAACATAGAGAGCGGAGGGTTATACACGGGCATGATGATCGAGATAAGCGGTTTGGATTTCCACTTTCGAATCTCCTCATTGATCCTCCAGCGAGCGCTGTCATCCATGGTGTCGTAGTACTTAACCCAAGTCGAATAGTCGTGACGGTTGAGTACCTCGCGGGTTTCCTGGCCCACGAACTCAAAATTGCTTGTCCCAGCGATCCAGCGGACACGTGCTACCAGCCCCGCGGTGCCCTGCTGGCGCCACACGGCAATAGCCTTGCGGATTGTATTTTGCAATCCGCCGCCCCGACGTATGACAGAAGGCAAAAGAGAGGACGCTTTCTTTAGACGACGAGCGATTCTTTTGGCTTTGCGGGCAGGGCCCATTGCTTTCCAGCTCGCAGACGACTGGATGGCTATAAGGTGCAGGTTGAGATTATGGATATGCGTGTCTTTCTCGACCTGCTGTACGCGAAGCTGTTCTTCCAGATTTCGGATGTGAACGTCTTTTTCTGAAAGCGATTCCTGCCATTTATCCAAGGTGGCCTGAAGCGCTTCGTCTTTCAGAGTAATCTGGTCGCTGAGGGCCTCAATGATTTGAAGCCGCTCCTCCTCGGAGTTAGCGTTGTCCAAAGCTTTTGATCCGATGAGCTCTTGCACTTGCAGGTCTTTCGCCTGTAGCTCCAACTGCTTTTGATCGGTCAGCACCTGAATCTGCGATTCGTGCTCCTGAACCATCCGCTGACGCTCATCATGCAGCTCGCGGAGCTTTCTTTCCTTCTCGAGCAGCGATTGGTTCAGCTCGCTTATGGTGCCGGTGCTGCTCACTGAGGCTTTTACAAACTCCAGGGCATCTGCGATTTCTTTGTTCGAGCCGACGATGAGGTCGAGTTTGCTTTGCAAGTCTGCGTGTGGGCTAAGGAGCCCAGATTCATTTAGCACGTTGATCTCGTGAGCCAGTTGCTCTTCCGTGAATATAGTGAGGCTTACTTCCAGCTCAAGCGAGTCTGTGCCTTGGAGCGATTCACCAGTCAGGGGAAGCGTCACACTAGGGTCATCACTCAGCGCCAGATAAAGCGTGTCATTCCCCAGCTGGGCGATCTTCACTGCGAATGCGGCTACAAGGGGGTCGTTGATATCACCTTGCCATTCCCAGACCGGTTCTGAGCGAGAGTATACCGTGATGGCACCAATGGAAAACCCTTGCCGCTGATTCACCGGGTCGAAACGTAGGATCCTGCATGCTGGTAGCTGGTCCGGAAGGGAGAACCTCACGCGCTGCTGCCCGTACTCTACTTTCTGGTGCAGCGCCGATTGCTCTGAGAAATCACCATTATCGTCGCTGATGTACAAGCTCGAATATTTAGGTGGAGCCGCATTCGCTCCACCCACTTTGTGAATATGGGCTTCGGGTGCCCAGTTTAGAAACTGGTCGGCCTTGGCTCCCGTCACCTTCTCCTGAAACACAGCCTCCATGGCGATGTATCGATCACAGTCTTCTGAATTGATGTTCAGTCCGGCACTGGCTAATAGCTTGGTGACAAATTCTTGCCTGCTGAACGATGCTGCGCTCGGGTAGAAAGGGTTAGCGGCAGCCATAAGCAATAAAAGCGCACGCATCAACAGATGGCCAAGTTCAACGCCGTCCATCATCTCCCATTCGACATCAATCAGCTGCGGGGTGCCGTCCGCTGTAATGACAATGTTTTGTGGGACCGCGTCTATATATTTCCCAGGAAGCACGGAATGTACGGTGCTTAGGTCCTGGCTGGCTCCATCATCTGCGAGCAGGCTTTTGAGCGCGAGGATATATTCATTCAAAAACGGCACGAAACTCTCGATGTTCCAGTCTCGGCGTGCGGCGATATCCAGAAACTCAAGGCTCAGAACCTTGCCACTTACATAGGTATCGATCCTGGGCAGCACGTACCTGAAGGAATTCCCCGGCTCTTCATCAACCGGATGGCGTTCGGGCTTGCCCAGTTTCCTGTATTTGACCTGGATGCCCTGCGGTGTGTTGACGAACAGAGACTCCTTGCAATAACGGGTCCTCCTGCCAGTGCTGTAGTGATAAGCGAGAATGTTCTTCGCCAATGGCTCGCTCGTCTGGCAGGCAGCGACAACCAAGAACGAATTCGCAAGGTCCATGCCCAGTCGATTGTTGACGACTACAGGCCAAGCCTTTTCAAGGTTGAATGTGGTTGCTTCCGGCAGCTGAGGGTCTTTCTTCACGTTCTGCCAAGCTAGTGCGGCTGCGTCAAAGCCGGTGCACTTGAAGCCCGACTCGGTAATGATCGAATTAGGTAGCTTGTAGTCAGGACTTGGAGCCAGAAACTCTGATGTCGCGAAGCCTGCTGACGCGATAAGCCTTTCAAGTTCGCTTTTGCCGAAGGTCTTTGGTTGACCATGTTCATAACGGCCTTCGATACCGTACATGGTCACGCCAATATGGTCTTCTGGAGCGCCTGCGAAATATTTCAGACCCAGCTGATTTTCGATGGCGATGAAAAGATGGCCGTCAGGCTTCAACAACTCCCTGATCCGCATCAACATAGCGAGCGCCGGATCTGACGCGCTGCTGAACATGCTCGCGTACTCGAGGACACCGATGAGGGTTACTACATCGAATTTTTCCTCTACCTTGAAGTCGTCAAAGCGTTCGGCGAGTACGGTTACATTGGGCAAGTCACGTGTCCGACTTGCCGCAATGGCTGCTCTGCGCGGGCTCCCTTCCAGGCAAAGCAGATCGGCTCCACATTCACCCAGATACCGGCTAATGGCTCCGCAGCCTGCGCCGATTTCAAGAACTCGACCTTGGAGCACGTGCTCGAATGGCCGGAGAATGTTTCCCCGCGTGGAGCTTAGGTGGTAGAGCTTTGCCCAATCAGTGCAGTACTGCGGTAATTCATCGGATAAGACCGAAACGTCATCAGCTTCGCTAATGATCTTCGCCAACTCCGTTTCAGCATCATCGCCGTCGCTGTAGGCAATCCCTTGGAAATCAGAGCGCACCCACACGCCAGTAGCGCTGTCTTTGGTATAACCATATTGTTCTAGTGTATGCATCGTGGGCTTACCGGGTGATTTCCATGGTGAGAGCTAGATCGATCAGGCCCAAGAGTCGGGGCGTTGGCTCAACGACAAAGTGAATGGAGTCGTATCGACGGTCATGAGGAACAATTTCTTCGCCTTCTCTGGAGGCAAGACCGATAGAAATGAAGTAGTCGCCGGTCGCGAGCCTGTTCTTGAACTGCAACCGTGCACGGACGCGAGCGCCGGCCTCAGCCATCTCCCGGGCTTCTTGGCAATCAAGGAGATAGGAGTTTGTGCCGTAAACCGTGACGCCTTCCTTTGTTTTGATCGTGAAGCCTAATATGGGATTTATGATCTGCTGACTAAAGCTGAATGCCAGCGTTAGCGTGATGTCATCGCCTGGCTCGACGCTGCTGGGGTAAGATTTCCCGGCGGCGCTAAGGTGGAAGTCCGTAAGAGTTGCACCACCGTCGCCCCAACGGTACTCATGTTGGTTGTAGCCAGGTCGAGTGCTATATACATCCACGTCGTGAGATAGCGAGAGCTCATCTGTCGGAATTTCGGTGACATTCGCTGGCGCTAGCGTAACTTCGGAGCCTGTGGCTAGTGTTTCGCCCTGTTTTTCTCTGCCGAAGAGAATATCGGTATATCGGTTAACAACAGGACGTGATTCACCGATCATTTCCACGCGACTTTTTTCCAGCAGAATGGCGCGGTTGCAGTGCGTCACAACCTGCTCGCTGGAGTGAGTAACGAGCAGAATGCTAGTGCCGTTTTCTTTCAACTGCCTTAGACGTTCGAAGCATTTAGCCTGAAAGCGTGCGTCGCCAACGGATAACGCCTCGTCCACTACCAGGATTTCAGGCTCAACCTGTGCCTGAACAGCGAACGCCAGCCGAACCGCCATACCGCTTGAATAGGTTTTAACAGGGTGGTCGAGAAATTCCCCGATATCTGCAAAGCCAGCGATGGCATCAAAGCGCTCATTCACTTCATCACGCGTCAATCCGAGCACGGCCGCGTTCAGATACACATTTTCACGGCCCGTAAATTCGGGGTTAAAGCCTGAACCAAGCTCTAGAAGTGCAGCGATGCGGCCCCGTGTCTCGATTTCGCCCAAGGTCGGCGTTAGAGTCCCGCAGATGATTTGCAGCAGCGTGGATTTCCCCGAACCATTGCGGCCAACGATACCTACGGTTTCGCCTTTTCTGACATCAAAACTAACGTCACGCAGCGCCCAGAACTCTCTGCCATAAGTAGTGACCTGATCGCCAGCCCAGCGTTGGAATCTAGGGACGATAGCCTGCTTCAAGCGATCGTGAGGTTTGTCATAGCTATAAAAGCATTTGGAAACGTTACGAACGCTGATAACCGATTCATCAGATGACATCAGCGAATCCTTTGCGTGTTTTTTGGAAAAACCAAAAACCGACAGTTGCGATCAGCGCACCGACCGCAATTGCGATGGCTAGGCTGCCCCAGTCTGGCAAGTTACCAAAGAGCAGCACGCTCCGGCTCTCCTCAATGATGTACGTCAGCGGGTTGAGCTTTAGCCATGGCTGGTACGCGGCAGGGAGTGCGGCCACAGGATAAAGCACTGGCGAAAGAAACAGCAGGACGGTTGTCAGAACGGTGATCACATGGCCCACATCTCTCAAGTAAACGCCTAAGGATGCCAGTAGCCAGCTGATCCCCAACGTAGCGAGGATCAACGGCACAAGTATCAAAGGGAACAGCAATGCGGTCCAAGACAGCGTGCCCACGATCAGGAGTTGAGCGATCAGCAAAACCAAAAGGCTAATGCAGCTATGGAACAGCGCGGAGCCGAGAGTGATAACTGGCAGGATCTCCAGCGGAAATACCACCTTCTTGACGTAATTGCTGTTGCTCATGACGAGAGAGGGCGCGCGATTGGCGCATTCGGCAAAAAGACCGTGAACGATCATCCCCACAAAAAGCAGAATCGCGAAGCCGCCCTTGCCGGTATCAACGCCTACCCAGCGCGATTTGAAAATCTCCGAAAACACGAACGTGTAGACGGCCAGCATCAGGATTGGGTTGAAAAACGACCACGTCAATCCCATGACGGAGCCACGGTAACGCCCGATAACCTCTCGCTTTGTCATCTGCGAGATCAACGATCTGTTTTTCCAGAGGCTGATCGCGAGGCTGACAGGCCCCGCTGAAGGACTGAGATGAGGGTTCACTATGGGAACACCTCAGCTTCAGGCAAATTCACAGCGACGGCGTCTTTTGCCGATAAGGTTGGCTGACCAAGGTACGGCCATTGGATCGCCACGGTAGGGTCGTCCCAGGCAAGGCTGCGTTCGTATTCGGGCGCCCAATAGTCAGTGGTCTTGTAAAGGAACTCTGCGCTTTCCGAAAGGACAACGAAACCGTGGGCGAAGCCCTCAGGTATCCAGAGTTGAGAACGGTTGGTCGCACTCAAATGCACGCCTACCCATTTACCGAATGTGGCGGAGCTGCGGCGTAGGTCCACAGCGACATCAAACACCTCCCCCTGAGTGACGCGAACGAGCTTGCCCTGAGCTTGCTGAATTTGATAATGCAGGCCACGCAGTACCCCCTTGACCGATCGGGAGTGGTTGTCCTGTACGAAACTTACTGGACGGCGGACCGCCTCCTCGAAAACCATCTGGTTGAAGCTTTCGTAAAAGAAGCCGCGCTCATCACCGAAGACGTTGGGTTCGAAAAGGACAACGTCCGGAATGGCGAGGGGGGTGGCTCTCATTGCTTCTGTATCTCCAATGTACGACCAGGGCCGGGGTTATCGGCTCCGCTGGTGAAAATAAAAAACTGTCTTGAAATGCGCCCCGCGCGCCAAGCGGCACGGGCCGCTGAACATCCCTGTTCGATAAGCCGTCGCGCAATGAGGGCGGAGCTGTTTGGTGTACGCGGTGAGTGGGCATCAGAAGTCGCGGCTGTGCCGGATCGCGTACACCCCTAGAGCCCGATGCCATCCAACAAAGCGGTCATTGCAGGTGTTCTGCAGAACGCGCTTCGGAGTGCGCTGGCCAGTGATCACGGTTTGCCAAATGACTTCTTTCTATCCTGTGCTGGTTTTGTGCATGGCCCTCAGACCGCAAAGCGCATCACTTGTTCTGTACATCGGCGGTTTGGGTAAGTAGCAGCGTGTGATGACGCGGCTTGCAGGCGGCAGATTATCACACCACGACTCTGGCCCGGCCGCTGACCGCCCGTGCGATTCTTGGCATATTGGTGCAAGCAAAACGCTGGCGAAGGTAAGGTTTTAACGTTCCGCCTGCAAGAGTATTTCAGCTGCCAATAGCAATTCGGAAATTTCCGACACTTGTCACACCTTTCCCATGCATGCAGCAAGGTACAAGCTCAAGCTGCCTGCAAGGGTTTGCCGGTAGACCCCTGATTTCTTTATCTCGTACAGCCGGGTCGGCAAGCCCAAGCTGCGTCCTCGCTTGAAGTGCATCAAAGTCGTGCGCGCTTCAACCGTTAGCGGCGCATCAATGCTTTCCATGACATGGAGGTTGGCGTCAGTCCAGGCCTGTCGTTGTCCAGACCATAAGCCGCCCAGCCGCCGAACCCGGTCCCTCCACGTCGTTTGAGAGCCGATCAGGTTATTTCCGTGCTGGCGGTAGTCCAGACTTGGCTGGGGATCGTAAATAACTTGTCCGCCACACCCGCTTACCAAAAGATAGGTGAGCCAATCGTGCGCGACCACCCCCATGCTCGGCGGCACTTGCTTCAAGATCCGGCGAGCAGAGTCATTGATAAGCATCGTGTTGGCCCCGGCTATACTCTGCACCAATGCGTTAAAAAAGGAGGGAGGCTTGTGAAACAGAGGTGAATGTCCAATGACACTGCCAGTCTCATTGACCAACCGGGTTCTGGAACAGTAGAGGTTTGGCCGCTCGAGGGGCAGATATTGAAGGGCGGAAAGGGCCCTGCTGAGCTTGTCGTCAAGCCAAACGTCGTCTTGATCACTGAAGGCAAAGTAATCCGCATTTACCGCGCTCCGACGGATCAGAGAGAGAAAATTCTGAGCGAAGCCAGCTCTAGGTCCTTCGAAACAGATGAGGCGCCGGGCACCCCAACGGCTTTGATATTCATCGATGATCTGCAAGGTCGTGTCTGTCGAGCCATCATCGGAGATGTATAAAACCCAGTCGGTGAGGCTCTGTGTTTCGAAGGAGTCGAACTGCTCCCTCAAAAACCGGCCGCCATTGAATGTGCACATAAGGATGGCAATAGTCGGTCGAGCCGTTCCGCCAGAAGTGGTGGAGGCGCTCGAACCTTGTTCTTCAATCTGATCCAACACCAGTGACTGGACCTCGTCCGTTAAGAATGTTGATGAGGCATTTGCCAAGACAGGTCGGTATCTTACCTGCAGCTCGGATTATCGTCAGCACAGACTTGACGTCCGCTACCGCTACCGCTACCGCTACCGATGTCGGGTTATCTCGCAGTGAGCTAATCTGGTCCTCTATAACCGGGAATTTTGTTGTGAAGCATTTAAATCACCTTCGTAGCCCAATCGTCTTAGTGGGCATTCCAGTGCTGATTCTGGGCTCGATTTTCGATCAGCCAGTACTCATCGGGCTCGCTATGTCATTGATTGCCTGCCTGCTCATCAGAACCTGATGTTGAAAGGATGGTGATGGCGCTAATGATTGATTATCTCGCCGCGACATTGCTGCCCCAACCTCGTCATTGCGTTCTGGATTTGTCTGTTGGCTAGCGATGGTGTGGGGCGCTTGTTGAGCCAATGGCCCGGCTCAATGTAAACGAGCAACGGTAGTGGTACGCCATCCCCAACCGCTTCACTATCGAACCGGCATCCGCCGTACCTGAGCGGGGCGAGTGACGGGTCGACAGCTCGTCGGGTCTACAGCCCCGCAACGAATAACATCAGTTGTCCAGTGTCGAGATAGCAGGAAAAGAATCTGAACGCGGAACGCTACGTCGGTGGACGGCTCTGAAGCTGCCGGCCTTAGCCGTTGCCGCACTTCCTCGCCTTCGCAGCCTTCTATCCTCAGTCATGGATTCTATGAACCGCTCACACGAAAATAACATGCAAGTGGCGCTCAAGGCTTGTCGCGGGAGTTTCCTCTCGGTCGGGTTCTTCAGTCTTTTCGTCAACACGTTGATGCTGGTTCCGACCTTTTACATGATTCAAGTCTCGGGATGGGTGGTGCCCAGAAGCAGCACGTCCACGCTGATCATGCTCACCCTCATTCTCACCATTCTGATGCTGACGTTGGGTTCGCTGGAGTGGGTGCGGTCGCGCATCATGGTGCGCATCAGCAATCGTCTGGATGTATTGCTGAGTCGCGACGTGTACCGCGCAAGTTTCCGGAAAGCGCTGAACAGCGGCGGTATGGACGCGTTGACGCTCACCAATAAAATTGACGACCCGGCGATGATCAAGTTCACGGCCTACGACTACACCATTTATGGCGGTCTGAAAGGCAAGCTGGAACAGATCGGCGCCAACACCATTCCAGGACGAAGAAAAGAAGAGCACCTTCTACGTGATCAAACTGCGCACCGAACGCAGTCACCTGGGTGCCGATGAGCCCCCATTGCTGATCATCCCGGGCATGGTGGCCTCGGTGCACATCATCACCGGCGAGAAGAACATTCTCAGTTATCTGCTAAAGCCGGTCCTGAAAGCGCGGGCCGAGGCACTGCACGAGCGTTGATGGGGCAGGGTCATTTCCATGGATTGCTGATCGGCAGTCAAGGGCGCGGGATTAACGTCCCCGTTTACTGTCAATCTGCACCAGTCGACCGCCCTCGAATCGCAGATATTGATACATCCCGCTGTTCGGGCCATAGACCCATTCCTGCACCTGTACCTGATCGACCTGACGGAAGTGGTTGACCGTTTCCTTGTAGCCAACAATGTCCTGACTGACCGGCTGGCCGCATTTCTGCTGCACCTCGAACATCCGATCACCGACGCTGATCAGCTGGCTGCCGCAACGCAGCGAGTCTGCGTGTGCAAAGCCGGCCAGCGCTGCCAGACCGATCATCGCCACGGTCCTGGTTATTACATTCTTCAAAATTCGTTACTCGCTATCCAGATGCAGGGGGCTGATGACGCGACCGTCTTTTTCCGGTTTGCCCAGCGACGCATCGACAAAATAGACCCGCTCGTCCGCCAGTTGTCCCTTGTCCACCAGATAGTCCTTGATGCTCCCGGCCCGTGCCTGCCCCAACTGGCGCAGCAACAGCGCGCTGGAACTCCAGGATTTGAGCACAGCATCGCGCAGCTTGTTCTGACGCTCTTCCTTGCCCAGGCTGACCCATTCGCCCGGCGGTTGCTGCTTCAGTCGAGTGCGGTAGATGCCTTCAAGCATCGGTGGTTTTTCGTCCTCAGGCACTTTCAGATCCCCCGCCTGAGCCGGGACCTTGTCGCCGCGGCGCTGCAGAATCTTGTAGTACGTGCTTTGGTATTCACGCTCCAGCCGTTGCTGGGCAAGCAGCGGGCCGTCGCTGGCCTCGGCGCTGGTGCCTTCGATTTCCAGGCGCAGGGCAGGGCGTTCTTTCAGGGCGGCGGCCAGCTTGTTCAGCGACGCCTGCGCTTCGCCGCTCAATTCGTCCGAGCCCGGCGCAAAGGCTACGGTACCCAGGTCTTGCGAGCCGCCGCCGCTCACCAGCCCACCAATGAACTTGAACGGCGCGGCGGCGGCTTTGACCACCAGATTGCGCAACGTCTGCCAGACAATCGGCATGACGCTGAACTGCGGGTTGTTCAGATCGCCGGTTACTGGCAGTTCGATTGAGATCTTGCCGTCGACGTCCTTGAGCAGGGCAACCGCCAGTTTCAGCGGCAGGTTCACCGCGTCCGGGCTGTCGACCTTCTCGCCCAGTTGCAGCTGCTCGACCACCACTTTGTTTTCTGCCTTGAGCTGGCCTTTGGTGATCAGGTAGTGCAGGTCCAGGTTCAAGCGGCCCTTGCGAATGCGATAACCGGCGAATTTGCCGGAGTAGGGCGTCAGCGTGGTCAGCTCGACGCGGCGGAAGCTGGTAGTGATGTCCAGGCTAGCCAGCGGGTTGAACGGGTTGAGGGCACCCTTGATGGTCACAGGCGCATACCGATCGACCTTACCCTGAATGCTCACCGGCGCCGGTTTGTCCTGGCGATTGTCCAGGGTGCCAATTTTGCCGTTGAGCTGCTGCACGGCGGTCGCGAAGTTCGGGGTGAGGCTGAAGTCGGCGAAATTGGCCGAGCCATTATTGATATTCACCTCACCGATACGAATGCCCATCGGTTTGTCGGTGGAGGCGGCTTTCGGGCTGGAGGCGGTTTTCGACGTCGCAGGGGCACCGTCTGCTGGTTGCGGAACCAGCAAGTCGTCAATGTTGGTGGTGCGGTCGTCGGCGATGACGAAGCGTGCGTAGGGTTGTTCGATGTTGAGGGTGGCGATGCTCAGGCTGTCGCCGAGCTGGAAGTTCAAGCCTTCGACATTCAACCGCTGCCACTTCACGAAGTCCCGGGATTTCAGGGTGTCGAGGGTGTGCAGTTGATCGACCTGAGCTTTACCAGTGATGCCCAGCGCCAATGGCTCGGTACTTTTCAGGTCAACGGCCAGATCGGTATTGAGCATGCCGCTGCGTACTTCAAGCCGAATGAACGGGGTGACATACGACTGAGCCACGCGCAGGTCGATGTCGCGGGTGGTGACATTGAGTCTGGCGCGTACTGGTGCGAGATTCACCTCTCCCTCGGCCGTCAGCTTGCCCTGCTTACCCAGGCCGGTGTCGAGCTTGAGATGGAAAGGCGATTTATTGAGGCTGTCGAAGTCGGTCATGTCCAGATTGAGTGGGCCGACGTCCAGCGCGACAGGCGCTTTGGGAACCTTGTCGGTGAGGTGCACCCGGTAATCGCGCAGCTGGGTATCGTGCAGCAGAACCTGCCACGGCTTGCCCGGCGCGGCAGGCTCTTGGCTTGCAGTGGTTTGCGAAGTCAATGCCGTGGCGGGTTGCTGTTTATAGGCTTCGACTTTTTTCTGTTCGGCTCTTGAGGGCTGACTGGTGAACAGTTTCTGCCAGTCCAGTTGACCATCCGCCTCACGCGCGGCCCAGGTTTCCAGGCCCTGGCTGCGGATCTTGCCGACGGTCACCCGCTGTTTGGCAAGGTCGATGGAGGTGTCGCTGACGTCGAGACTCTTCAGGCGAACCAGCGGTCGGCCATCCGGCGTGTCGATGGCAAAGGGCGCGATTCTGAGGTTGGTTTTGTCCAGCAGCAGCTCGGTTTCCTTCGCCAGACTGAGCTTGTAATGAGTATCGAAATTCAGTACGCCGTCTTTCAGCGCCAGCGGCAAGGCGTCACGCACATAGGGCCACCAGACTTTCATCTTGCCGTCGGTGACTTTCAGGGTGCCTTCGGAAGTGATCGGAATCAGACTGATGCGGCCAACCCAGTCGATCTTTCCGCCTTCCGGGCCTGCCGCGACCAAGGTCATGTCGGCGTTGTCTTCGGAGAGCGTGCTGAGGTTTTTCAGCTCGAAATTCAACGTGTCGTAGAGAAACTCGATGGGCTCGCTGGGGCGTAGATCCTGAAAGTGCACATAGCCATCGGCCAGTTTGATTTCACCGATACGCAGCGGGAAGGGTTTGCCCGGCGGCTCGTCAGCTTTGGCCGGTTCGCTGGCCGGCAGCTTGAACAGCCCGGCCAGATTGAGCTTGCCGTCTTTGGAAAACAGCAGCTGGGTCTTGGGTTTGTCCAGCTCCACCGATTCAAGATGCAAAGCCCTGGTCCACAGGCTGTCGATCTGCAGGTTGGCATAAAGCCGCTCGAAACCGATCTGCTCCTTGCCCGGAACACCGATGTTCAGGCCCCACAGCGTCACTTCCAGGGTATAGGGATTAAGCTCCAGACGGTCCAGCTTTGCCGGGACAGTGGCGTAATCGGCCAGTTGCTGATTGATCACACGCAACGCGATGCCGGGCAGGATGAAAAATCCCAACAGGCTGTAAATGGCGAAGATGGCCAGCAGCGCGCCGATGACGCGTTTCAATCCTTTGGGCATGTAGGTCGCCAACTCTCTCGATGTGAGGTGCCTTTGAGTATGGCACGTCAATCTGGTTCCGAAGGCGGTTGCCTCAATACCTGTAGGAAAACCCCTCAGGTTCAACGCGCAATCAAAGCTGCAAGATCAAGGTCTTGAGCGGCGGTTGCTGGTCCATTGACGGAAAGTCGGCGCCGGGCGTGAGCACCTGCCAGTCGCGAACCGGGCGACTGATTTTGCTGGCGCAGCGCAATACCTGATCACGCCAATCTTCCATGCTGACCTTAGCCAGATTGTTGCAGCAGATCAGTACCCCGTCTTCGGCTGTGGTCAGCAGCGCAGGTTTAAGCAGGCTTTGATAGTCGCGCAACAGGTCAACGGTGCCGAATGCGCTCTTGGCCCACGCCGGTGGGTCGAGCAGAACCAGATCAAACTGGCGCTGTTCAAGACGCACGTAGCTCGGCAGCTTCTGGCTGCGACGTGAGGCAACAGGCAGCCCCGCCAGTTGGCGAATGGCCGGGAAGTAGTCGGACTGAATGAACTGCATCTCTGGTAACTGAGGGTTCAGCTTGCCGTTCTCGCGGCCAACGAGGAGGTTGCCTTCGGCAAAATCCAGGTTGCACACCTCCCGCGCACCGCCTGCTGCTGCGCTCAGGCCGACGCCGCAGGTGTAGGCGAACAGGTTGAGCACACGTTTGCCTTTGGCGTGGTCCTTGACCCAGCCTCTGGCCGTACGCAGGTCCAGAAACAGCAACGGGTCCTGTCCGGCGTGACGACCCCGAACCCGATAGTTCAGGCCCCACTCATGGCCGACCAGATCTTCCAGCGCCGCGTCGTCGGCTTTATAGACAGGGTCGCTGCGATCAACCCGGGAGTTACCGTGGGAGCGGTCGTTGTAGACCAGCATCAGTTCAAGGCCAAGGTGTTTCTGGATGGCCGCCTGCAGGGTCAGCAGCGAGTCGCGATCAAGGCTGTTATGAAAACTCTGCACCAGCAATTGCGGGCCGTAACGATCAACAGTCAAACCGCTGGCACCTTCCTGACTGCCGTGAAACAGGCGATAGCAGTCCGTGCCTTGGGCATGCAGCTCAGCAAGCAGGGAGTGGCGATTGTCGAGGGCGACGCTGAGCGCCTGATTCAAGGAAGACATGCTCGGCGCCTTGGGGCAGGAATAAAGGCGTGCGAGTTTAACAGTAAGCAGTGTTGCGGTCTTCGGCCTGCCACATGGCTCACAGGCCGATGCAGGTCTGCGGGAGCGAATTCATTCGCTAGGCCGCCACACGCCAAGCACTATGTCGCCCATGCAGATGTCTCGCGAATGAGTTCGCTCCCACGGTGGGTCGACATCACACTGCAAAAAATGGCTTTCCTGAACCGTCCCTGAAGCCCCGCGCAAAAGTCTCGGCAGCCTTGATGATGGCGGTTTACTCTCATGAAAACCGGACGTATTCTTCACCCGTTTTCAACCAATGCGGAGACCCACAGTGGGTACTTGTTCGAGTGACAGACGTCAGCCGGTTTCAATGACCGGCCAATTCTCGGCAAGGTAACGCGCAGTCTTTTCGCTGCCGTTGTCTCGCCGATAAGCGCGAGAAACGGCGGTGCCGATCGTTCCTGCAGCAGCATGATTTGCCTGCGGTGCCGTCCTTGAGACCATCGCTGGCAGGCCGAATAGCCAGAGCCATCGCCCCTGTCCCTTTCCTGATGTCACACCCGCGCAGCCTTTAGCGCTGCGGGCCGGGCTATGCGTGTCGCTTCTGCGGAGCTTCGCGTACGGTCGGTCGTACCTGCCTGGGACTTTTGCAGCGCTTTGCAACTTCAGCCTTCAGTCCAGGGGACAAAGCCATGAAGCTCACCACCATGAAGCTCGCCCTCCTTAAAGAGTTCTTCGCAGGCTTTCTGCGGACCCGTCACTTCGGTCGGCACTTCCGTCGGCTGGCGATGCTCGACAGCCTGACCGATGCCACCGTCAGCCGCGAAGTACCGCCGACACTGGCGCAAACCCTCACCCGTGGCGCCGCAAGTGAGGTGCCCGAATTGCTCGCGCGTCTGGGCAGTCACCACGATGGCCTGAGCGAGGCCGAAGCCTTGGCGCTGCGTCAGCAACATGGCCTCAATGAGGTCGAGCACGAGCAGCCGCTGCCTTGGTGGGAGCATCTGTGGCACTGCTACAGAAACCCGTTCAACCTGCTGCTGACCTTGCTGGCGCTCATCTCGTGGCTGACCGAGGACATGAAGGCTGCCACCGTGATCTTCTCCATGGTGGTGCTCTCGACTCTGCTGCGTTTCGGGCAGGAAACCCGATCCAATCAGGCGGCCGATGCGCTCAAGGCGATGGTCAGCAATACCGCGACCGTGCTGCGCCGTGCGGACGCGCCGCGGGATGTGGCTCAAGGCGGCAAGCAACAGCGTCTCGAACTGCCCATCCGGCAACTGGTGCCGGGTGACCTGATCGTGTTGTCTGCCGGTGACATGATCCCTGCCGACTGCCGCGTATTGAGTGCCAAGGATCTGTTCGTCAGCCAGGCGGCAATGACCGGAGAGTCGATGCCGGTGGAGAAATTTGCCCGCCGTCAGGAGGCCGATACCGGCAACCCGCTGGATCTGGAGAACATCCTGTTCATGGGCACCAACGTTGTTTCCGGTGCCGCCACCGGGGTGATCCTCGCCACCGGTAACCACACCTATTTCGGCGCGCTGGCGCAACGGGTCAGCGCTACCGATCGTGCGCCGACGTCATTCCAGGCCGGGGTCAACAAGGTCAGCTGGCTGCTCATCCGCTTCATGTTCGTCATGGCACCGCTGGTGCTGTTCATCAACGGGTTCACCAAGGGCGACTGGACGCAGGCGCTGCTATTCGCGCTGTCCATCGCCGTGGGCCTGACCCCGGAAATGCTGCCGATGATCGTCACCTCGACCCTGGCCAAGGGTGCGGTGTTTCTGTCGCGCAAGAAAGTTATCGTCAAGCGCCTGGATGCGATCCAGAACTTCGGTGCCATGGATGTGCTGTGCACCGACAAGACCGGGACCCTGACCCAGGACAAAATCTTTCTGGCCCGCCATGTGGATATCTGGGGTGACGAGTCCGATGACGTGCTGGAAATGGCCTACCTGAACAGCTACTACCAGACCGGCCTGAAAAACCTGCTTGATGTGGCCGTGCTGGAACACGTGGAGGTTCATCGAGAACTGCAGGTCGGTACGGCGTTCAGCAAGGTCGACGAAGTGCCGTTCGATTTCAACCGTCGGCGCATGTCGGTGGTGGTGCAGGAGCAGGGTCAACCGCATCTGCTGGTGTGCAAGGGCGCGCTGGAAGAAGTGCTGAGCGTGTGCCAGCGCGTGCGTCACGGCGAGGCCGAAGAAGCACTGACGCCCGAGCTGCTCGAACGGATTCTTCAGGTCACCGCAGGGTTCAACGAAGAAGGCCTGCGCGTGGTGGCGGTGGCTGCGCGCTCGATGCAAGCCGGGCGTGACACCTATGGCCTGACTGACGAGAGCGATCTGACGCTGATCGGTTACGTGGCCTTCCTCGATCCGCCCAAGGAGAGCACGGCGCCGGCTTTGAAAGCGCTGGCCGAACACGGCGTAGCAGTGAAGGTGCTGACCGGTGACAACGAGCGGGTAACGGCAAAGATCTGCCGTGAAGTCGGACTTGAGCGCCAAGGCTTGCTGCTGGGCGGCGATATCGAGCGCATGAGCGATGCTGAACTGGCGGTGGCAGTTGAGACCACCAACGTGTTCGCCAAGCTCACGCCCTCGCACAAGGAGCGCATCGTACGGCAGCTCAAGGCGAACGGGCATGTGGTCGGCTTCATGGGCGATGGCATCAATGACGCGCCTGCACTGCGCACTGCCGACATCGGGATTTCCGTGGACAGCGCAGTGGACATTGCCAAGGAGGCAGCCGATATCATCCTGCTGGAAAAGAGCCTGATGGTGCTGGAGGAGGGCGTACTGGAAGGGCGCCGGACATTTGCCAACATGCTCAAGTACATCAAGATGACTGCCAGCTCCAACTTCGGCAACGTGTTCTCGGTGCTGGTGGCCAGTGCGTTTATTCCGTTCCTGCCGATGCTCCCAATGCATCTGCTGGTGCAGAACCTGCTGTACGACATCTCGCAGATCGCCATTCCGTTCGATAACGTCGACCAGGAGCTACTGAAAAAACCACAGCGCTGGCAGCCTGCGGATGTCGGGCGGTTCATGCTGTTTTTCGGGCCGATCAGCTCGATCTTCGACATCACCACCTTTGCGGTCATGTGGTACGTATTCGGCGCCAATACGCCGGAACATCAGACCCTGTTTCAGTCCGGCTGGTTTGTCGTGGGGCTGCTGACCCAAACGCTCATCGTGCACATGATCCGTACGCCGAAAATCCCCTTCCTGCAAAGCCGCGCGGCCCTGCCGTTAATGGTGATGACCGGGATGATCATGGCAGTGGGTATCTTCCTGCCGATGGGGCCGCTGGCGCACTACTTCAAATTGCAGGCGCTGCCACCGTTGTACTTCGTCATCCTGCCGCTGATTCTACTGGCCTATGTCGCGCTGACTCAGGCAGTGAAAGGGTTTTATGTGCGCAGGTTTGGCTGGCAGTGATCCACCCGCCAACCTTGTGAAAGACGGCACATCGCTGAGTGGAAATTTATTCGCCAAGGGCTTGTTGGGCCTAGGTCAGGAACACCTTTGGCGAATGAATCTCCCACATAGCCATCCGCGGCGTAAGGGATTACCGCGCCAGCGCCAGCGCCACACCTTGCCCGCCGCCAATGCACAGGGTCGCCAGGCCTTTCTTGGCATCGCGCTTGATCATTTCATGCAGCAGGGTCACCAGCACGCGGCAGCCCGAGGCACCGATCGGGTGGCCTAGTGCGATGGCGCCGCCGTTGACGTTAACTTTCGCCATATCCCAACCCAGCTCCTTTGCCACTGACAGCGACTGAGCGGCGAAGGCTTCGTTGGCTTCGATCAGGTCCAGTTCGTCCAGCGACCAACCCGCCTTGTCCAGGCAGCGACGTGTTGCGCTGACAGGTCCAATGCCCATGATGGCCGGGTCGACACCCGCGTTGCTGTAAGCCGCAATCCGCGCCAGGACCGGCAAGCCCAATTCCTCGGCTTTCCTTGCGCTCATCAGAATCACCGCAGCCGCGCCGTCGTTCAACGAAGAAGCATTGCCCGCAGTGACGCTGCCGTCTTTCTTGAACGCTGGTTTAAGCCTGTCCAGGGATTCGGAAGTGGTTCCGGCACGTGGCTGTTCGTCGGTGGCAAACGGGATCGGTTCGCCCTTGCGCTGAGGGATCAGGATCGTGGTGATTTGGTCGACGAAGCGTCCAGCCTCAATGGCTGCTACGGCTTTCTGCTGGGAGGATGCGGCAAAGGCATCCTGCGCCTCACGACTGATTTCGTACTTTTGCGCAAGGTTCTCGGCGGTGATGCCCATGTGGTAATCGTTGAACGCGTCCCACAGGCCGTCGCTGATCAGGGTGTCAATCATGGTTGCGTGACCCATGCGCAAGCCGGTGCGTGCGCCCGGCAACACGTAATTGGCCAGGCTCATGTTTTCCTGGCCTCCTGCGACGATCACCTCGGCGTCACCGCAACGAATCGCCTGAGCGCCCAGATGCAGCGCCTTGAGGCCCGAACCGCAGACCTTGTTCAACGTCATGGCGGGTACGGCAAACGGCAGCCCGGCCTTGATTGCCGCCTGCCGCGCAGGGTTCTGCCCGGCGCCGGCAGTGAGCACCTGACCCATGATCACTTCATCTATCAGGGCCGGGTCCAGACTGGTCTGGGCCAACAGTTGGCGGATGACGGCAGCGCCAAGATCGACAGCAGGAATATTCGCCAGCGAACCCTGGAAGCTGCCCACTGCGGTGCGGGTAGCGGCAACGATTACGACGTCTTGCATGTACGAATCCTCATTATTGTTAGCAGATGGCTGCATTCTGACGTTGACTCTGCCGGGCAGAGGTGGATCTCAAACCATCCCCATTCTGCGTCGGGCGCGATGCACCGACGCATTGCGCACCGCCCAGCGCAGAATCGGCGCCGTGCGGTTCACCGCGACGCGAATCATTTTGCGCTTGAAATCGGTCATCTGAATATCGAACATTGCGCTGGCCCACTCCGGCATTAGCTCTACTCCGGCCTGCATCATCAGGTTGCCCATCGGTTTGGCCAGCCGACTCGGCGCCGGGGCATTGTGCAGGATGCGATGCACTTCCCGCGTACGCTCATCGCACAGCAACTGCGCACGCATGTGCTGCAGGTAATCGGCGATCTCACCCGTCGAGCAGGGGATGTCGCGAGCGCCCAGACGCGCAGCCACGACAGCGGTTTCGGCGTAATAACGGTCCTGCTCTGCACGCGATAGGTCAGGATTGAGGTAGCGCAGGTGCGCAGCCATGAAACTGCTCACTTCGGCTACATGCACCCAGGTCAGTAGCTGCGGATCATCGGCGGCATAGGCGCTGCCGTCGGGCGCAATGCCGCTGACCTTCGAATGAATATGCAGCACCTTGTCGATCAGCCAGTTGGCGTCGTGGGTCGAGCCGAACGTTGTGCCGGAGATGAATTGCCCCGTGCGTCGCAGTCGACCGAGCATGTCTTCGCGAAAATTCGAATGATCCCACACCCCCGCCAGTACCCGTGAATGCAGCATTTGCAGCATTAACGCGCAGATTCCGCCGATGAGCATGCTGGGAAAGTCGCCATGCACCTGCCAGCACACCGCCTGCGGTCCGAACAGTCCGGGATCGCCTTTGGGGTTTTCCATGTCCAGTTGCCCGAGGGCCAGACCGGTCATGCTCATGACCTGAGTTTCGATGCGAGTGCGGATGAATTCCATAGGCTCCAGGTACGCCAGGCTGTGGGTAAGCACCATCTTTATCAGAACGGCCGACCCGCAGTGCGATTGCAATAACGCCACCGCCGGTGAGCTGCACTGCTACAGGGCTCAGAAACACAAAACCCGTCCGCTCTTGCGAGCCGGCGGGTTTTAGGTGCTGCAGTGAAAGGGCAGGATCAGCCGCGGTGACGACCACGGAAGTAGTTGATCAGGCCTTGAGTCGATGCATCTTCGGCGGCGGTCTCTTCAGTACCGACCAGGCGGCTGTAGACACCCTTGCCCAGTTCCTTGCCCAGTTCGACGCCCCATTGGTCGAAGGCATTGGTGCCCCAGACCACGCTCTGTACGAAGACCTTGTGCTCGTACATCGCAACCAGAGCACCCAGGCGGCGAGGGCTGATGCGCTCGACGACAATGGTGTTGCTCGGACGGTTACCCGGAATAACCTTGTGCGGCGCGACACGCTGCACTTCTTCTTCCGGCACGCCCTTGGCGCGCAGCTCGGCCTCGGCCTCGGCGCGGGTCTTGCCCTGCATCAGTGCCTGGCTTTGCGACAGGCAGTTGGCGTACAGCCACTGATGGTGGTCGGAGACCGGATTGAAGCTGACGATGGGTACGATGAAGTCGGCTGGAATCAGCAGCGTGCCTTGGTGCAGCAACTGGTGATAAGCATGTTGACCGTTGGCGCCGACACCGCCCCAGATGACAGGTCCGGTATCTACGGTTACCGGCACGCCGTCCTGGCGCACGCTTTTACCGTTGGATTCCATGTCCAGCTGCTGCAGGTGCTTGGTGATGTTACGCAGGTAGTGGTCGTACGGCAGAATCGCATGGCTCTGCGCACCCCAGAAGTTGCCGTACCACACACCCAGCAGGCCCATCAGCACCGGCATGTTTTCCTCGAACGATGCGTTCTGGAAATGCTGGTCCATGGTGTAGGCCCCGGACAGCAACTCCTTGAAATTCGACATGCCGATGGCCAGAGCGATAGGCAAGCCGATGGCCGACCACAAAGAGTAGCGACCGCCGACCCAGTCCCACATCGGGAAGATGTTTTCTTCGCGAATACCGAAAGCCACCGCAGCAGCGTTATTGCTCGAGACGGCGATGAAGTGACGATGCAGTTCGGCTTCGGAGCCGCCCTGGGCCAGATACCAGGCCCGAGCAGCGGTCGCGTTCTTCAGCGTTTCCAGCGTGCTGAAGGTCTTCGACGAGACGATGAACAGCGTGGTTTCGGCGCGCAGTTTGCTGGTCAGCTCATGCAGCTCTGTGCCGTCGATGTTCGCCAGATAATGGCAGCGTACGCCTTTCTGCGCGTAGGACAGCAACGCTTCGGACACCAGCTCAGGGCCGAGGAATGAGCCACCGATACCGATGTTGACCACGTCGGTAATCGGTTTTTCGGTATAGCCACGCCACAGACCATCGTGAATCCGGCCCACCAGATCGGTCATCTGGTTCAGCACCTTGTGCACTTCAGGCATTACGTTGATGCCGTTGACCTGCAGCTTGTCGCCCACCGGACGGCGCAGCGCGGTATGCAATGCCGGGCGGCCTTCGGACGCATTGACCAGTTCGCCGTCGTACTGCGCCTTGATCGCGTCTTTCAGGCCCACTTCATTGGCCAGATTGACCAACAGCTCGCGCGTCTCGGTGGTGATCAGGTTTTTCGAATAGTCGAGAAACAGGCCGGCACTGCTGAGGGTGAATTCATTGAAACGCTGGGGATCTTCGTTGAATGCATCGCGCATGCTGAAATTCTGCATCGCTTTGCGATGTGCTTCGAGCGCCTGCCAGGCGGGCAGGGTAGTGACGTCATGAGGAGTGCGGTAGTACGCCATCGCTGCAGGTTTCCTTGTACTTGGACTGCCTTTTGGACACTGAAAAGCCAGGACCGGACTGAATTCTTAAGGAGACAGAGACTAATCCCCGACAACACGGATGTCTGCGCCTGGTTTTCCCTTTGCTTGGTACTTTTTCTAACAAGATGGTGTCGCCCACTCAGGCGACCTGTACCGATATGGCATTGTGGCCGCGGCTAAAGTTCACTGCCCGGCGCCAGATAGGGCATCCATGGCGCAAAGTTTCATAAACCCGGTATCGAATGGTGAGCATAGCTGCCAATCGCACAATGCCTTCCATGCTGTGCCGGTCATTGCTCCCGGGGCAGGTGCAAATTATCGATCAGGCGCGTCTTGCCCAGGAATACCGCGCCGAGCACTACCAGATCCTGATCTCCCACTGCGGCTGGGCGCAAGGTTACGGCCTGGCGGATTTCCAGATAGTCGGGGCGCAAGCCAGCGGCTTCGAGTTGTTTCCTGCCCTCGGCCAGCAGCTGTTCATGGTTAGGCTCACCGCTATCCAGCGCATCGCCGATCTGTTGGATCACACGATACAGCGTGGGGGCGGTGGCACGTTCAGCATCGGTCAGATAGCCGTTACGCGACGACAGCGCCAGACCGTCAGCGGCTCGCGCCGTGGGTTCGCCGATGATCTGAATGGGCATGTTCAGATCGCGCACCAGCGCGCTGACCACCGCCAGTTGCTGAAAGTCTTTCTGGCCGAAGACGGCGATGTCAGGCTGAACCATGTTGAACAGCTTGCTGACGACGGTGGACACGCCATCGAAATGCCCCGGCCGGCTTCCGCCACACAGGCCCTCGGAAACCACAGGCACACGAACGATGGTCTGATCGGCCATGCCGTGGGGGTACATTTCTTCAACGGTGGGCGTGAACAGCAGGTGACAACCGGCTTGCAGCAGCTTTTCCTGATCGGCCGCCAGCGTGCGCGGGTAGCTGGCCAGATCTTCGCTGGGACCGAACTGCAGCGGATTGACGAAAATACTCGCCACTACGAAGTCGGCGCGTTGAGCTGCCTTGGTGACCAGAGCGATGTGGCCGCTGTGCAGGTTACCCATGGTCGGGACCAGCGCAATACGTTTGCCTTCGCTGCGCGCGCGGGCCATGGCAGCGCGCAGTTCGCGTACGGTTTTGACTGTGTTCATGCAGAGAATCCGTGTTCGGGAGCGGGGAAGCTGACAGCTTTGACGGCACCGACATAGGCGCTAATGGCTGACTGAATGTCAGGCTGGCCTGCCATGAAGTTCTTCACGAATTTGGGAACACGGCCAGTGATGGACAGGCCGAGCATGTCGTGCAGCACCAGCACCTGACCATCGGTGGCGCTGCCCGCGCCAATGCCGATGACCGGAATCTTTACCGCGTGAGTGATTTCCTGCGCCAACTCGCTGGGTACGCATTCCAGCAGAATCATCGCTGCACCGGCCTGCTCCAGGGTGATGGCATCGGCGCGCATCTGCCGTGCCTGGGATTCCTGGCGACCTTGCACTTTATAGCCACCCAACACGTTAACTGCCTGCGGGGTCAGGCCCATGTGCGCGCATACCGGAATACCGCGCTCGGCCAGCAAACGAATGGACTCGCCCAACCACGCCGCCCCCTCTACCTTGATCATGTGCGCGCCAGCCTGCATCAACGTCGCGCTGTTGGCGAAGGTTTGCTCGGCGGTGGCGTAGGCCATGAACGGCAGGTCGGCGAGAATCAGAGCCCCGTTGTTACCGCGCTTGACGCTGGCAACATGGTACGCCATCTCGGCAGTGGTCACAGGGAGCGTGCTGTCGTGGCCCTGAAGGACCATGCCCAGCGAGTCGCCGACCAGCAGCACCTCCACACCCGCCTGGCTGGCGGTGTGGGCGAAGGTTGCGTCATAGCAGGTCAGCATGGCGATCTTTTCACCTTTCTGCTTCAGACCCAGCAGGGACGTAACGGTGATATCCGGCATGAAAAAAATCCTCATTCAGGCGCTGTGAATACTACGGCGAGCAACGCGTGATTCATTCTGCAAATCCAGGCACATCGTCGTTTCGCGATGTTTGAAAAGGCCTGTCTGGCGCCTAGCAAGCCGGTGGTCCGGCTTCGGGACGCTTATCTTCGTGAGGAGGGGACGGGAAGTCAATTGCGTGTGCTACCGGTTTGAACGGGATGTTACCGATGGGGTTACGGCAGCGGAGTCGTTATGTCGATCATATCCAGGCGTCAGCCTGACAAGCGCTCCAGCCCTTCAAACGGGCAATCGGCAAGCAACTCGTTCAGCTTGCGCCCGTCAGCCAAGGTAATGCCGGGAGCCAGCTCGGCAAGTGGGTAGAGCACGAACGCCCGGGCCTGCATGTGATAGTGCGGAGTTTTTAACCGGGGCTCGTCGATCAGTTGATCACCGAATAGCAGGATGTCCAGATCCAGGGTGCGCGGGCCCCATCGTTCAAGGCGTTCGCGGCCCTGGCCATTCTCGATGTCCTGCAAGGCATCCAGCAGGGCCAGTGGCGCCAGCGCCGTATCCAGCGCGGCGACTGCATTGGTGTAACGCGGCTGACCAGGCAGAAGAGAGTCGCTGACATAAAACGAGGAAACGCCCGAAAGGCTGGAGTCAGGCAGCTGCGCCATCGCCTTGAGCGCTCCGCGCAGTTGCTCCGCAGGGGCGGCCAGGTTGCTGCCCATGCCGATGTAGACACGTTCCATGCTCGATTGCCCCGAGATCATTCCGATGCGTCGGCACCCGCGCGTTTACGCTTGCCCACGCCGCTGCGACGACGCTTGCGCGGACCCTGACCGGTGGCTTCGGACTTGCTGCCCAGATCGCGAATCATGTCGCGACGGCCTGAGTCGTTGGCGTCCTGATACTCGGTCCACCAATCGCCCAGACCGTCGGTTTCCTCGCCTGCGGATTCACGCAGCAATAGGAAATCGTAACCGGCACGGAACCGCGAGTTATCCAGCAGCAAGTCAGCACGCTTGCCCGAACGGCGTGGCAGCCGTTCCTGCATGTCCCAGATTTCGCGGATAGGCAGGGTAAAGCGTTTCGGAATCGCGATGCGCTGGCATTGCTCGGCAATCAGTTCATGGGCGGCGTCGTTCATCGCCTGAATAGGTGGCGCGCCTCGTTCCTGCAGACGCAGCACGCGCGCAGGCAGGGCAGGCCACAGCAAGGCGGCAAACAGGAATGCCGGGGTTACCGGTTTGGTCTGGCGCACGCGTAGATCGGTATTGGCCAGGGCCTCGCTGATCAACGTGTGGGTATAGGTCGGGTTGTATTCCAGGGCTCTGGAACTGGCCGGGAATAGCGGTTCGAACAATTCCAGATCAACCAGCATCTCGAAGCTTGCCTCGGCGTAACCGGACAGGAACAGCTTTAGCACTTCTTCAAACAGGCGGGCCGAAGGGATGTCGCGCAACATCGGCGCCAGTTGACGAATCGGCGTGGCGCTGTGTTTTTCGATGCCGAAATCAAGCTTGGCGGCGAAGCGCACGGCACGCAGCATGCGTACCGGGTCTTCCTTATAGCGCTGCTCAGGATCACCAATCAGGCGGATCAGACGATTGCGGATGTCGTGTACGCCGTTGGCGTAATCAAGCACCCGTTCAGTGACCGGGTCGTAGTACAGGGCATTGATGGTGAAGTCGCGACGCTGAGCGTCGTCCTCCAGCGTGCCGTAGACGTTGTCGCGCAGAATCCGTCCGCTCTCGTTGCGAGAAGACTGGTTGCTGTCTTCTTCCTCATCATCCTGAGGATGATTGGCGCGGAAAGTCGCCACTTCGATGATCTCGCGCCCGAAGTGGATGTGAACCAGTTTGAACCGGCGACCGATGATGCGCGCGTTACGGAACTCGGCGCGGACTTGCTCAGGCGTGGCGCTGGTGGCGACGTCGAAGTCCTTCGGTGTGATGCCCAGCATCATGTCCCGAACGCAGCCACCGACCAGATAGGCCTGGTAGCCTGCGTTTTGCAGACGCTCGACGATATTCACCGCGTAGCGGCTGAATTGGTTGCGCTGCAGCGAATGCTGGCTGCTGCTCAGCACTTCAGGCGTTGTACGCATGTGATGCTGCGGTTTGCGCGGTGGAGAACGGAATGACTGGAACAGCTTCTTCAGCATGGGATGCACTGTTTGAAGGAATATTCGGCCAATGACGAAGAATGACCGCACGATGGGCGGGGATTCTAGCATTTAGTCGAGGGATGGTGTAGGACGCAGCGCGAAGGCTGTGTGGAGGCGGTTCGGGCGGGGGCACAATATGCGAGGCGTTGAAGCAGGTATGCCGCTCTAAATCGCTGTTTCGCAAGCTACTGGGGGAGCCGAAGCTCCCCCAAAGTGTGTGCTCTTATTTTTATTGTCTGCTGGGCTTTTTATTTTTGTTGAGCGCCCAATTCACGGCTTTCGCCTGTGAAATCTCCCAATCGGGAGCCAAGAGCAAACGGATTGCTTTGGTCGCTGTGCTGCAGTAATCAATCGATCCAACCAGTTCAGGCACTACCTCAGGGTAGTTTTTGTTGTTCTCAGCCTGGTTGCGGGACGAATCCCTAATGCAACGCCTCTCCAAAAGAATCAGTTAGCTACGCCTCCGCCGTGTTGTTTTTGTTATGCGTGAGTCGGTTCGTATTGTTCTTGTTATGTTGGTTTTGCGGGTGACTGATTTTTGTTGTTCTTGTACCGATATATATAGCAGGAGGTGTGCCAACTTTTGTGAAAAACGCTGCAGGACCCTGAATGCAGGGGTGTGGCAAAACGACGCTATCTTGCATGAGTAAGAAAAAGCCGGGGTGACGTTACCGTACACCCCGGCTTTTGTTACGCATCGTTGACGAAGTAACAGTTTTTTCACAAATTCGGTAAAGCGCGTTCCAGAGCCTTGGGGAGGGTTGGCGAGTCCTTGGCGGGGGAAGTTGGCAGGCGGCGACCTTGAGACCGCCGCTGCCGAAAAAACACGGGAAGAAGCATCAGGTTTCGCTGGCAACACCGGTCTTGCGGCGGGGAATGCCCAGGCGCTGGCGACGCTCCCACAGGCATTTACGGCTAACGCCAAGCTTGCGGGCGAGCTCGGTTTCAGTCATGTGGTCCTGATGTTCAAGAACGAAATGCTGGAAGTAGTCCTCCAGGGATAAATCTTCGGTCGGCTCGTGGGCGGTGGAACTGGACCCCGCCTGCTGGGGTGCAAGGCCGATGAATTCATTGACATTCAGATCGCTCAGCTCGATATCGATACCCAAGAGGTCGGCCGTGATATCAGGACTCTCACACAGAATGACGGCCCGCTCGACTGCGTTCTCCAGTTCGCGCACGTTACCCGGCCAAGAGTAATGACGAATGGCCTGCTCGGCGTCCGGGGCAAATCGCAGATCGCTGCGTCCCGCCTTGGCACTTTGGCGGGCCAGAAATGCACTGGCGATTTCATTGACGTCGGTGCCGCGTTCGCGCAAGGCCGGCAGCTTCAGGGCAATGACGTGCAGACGGTAGTAGAGGTCTTCACGGAATTGGCCGACCTTGGCCAGGCTCTTGAGGTCGCGGTGGGTCGCTGCAATCAGGCGCACGTCGACCTTTTGCGACTGCACCGAACCGACCCGGCGAATTTCGCCTTCCTGCAGCACGCGCAACAGGCGAGCCTGTGCCTCAAGCGGCAGTTCGCCGATCTCGTCGAGAAACAGGGTGCCGCCATCGGCGGCCTCGACCAAACCCGCACGTCCGGCGCTGGCGCCTGTGAACGCGCCTTTCTCGTGGCCAAACAACTCAGACTCGATCAGCGTTTCAGGGATCGCCGCGCAGTTGACGGAAATCATCGGCGCTTTTGCTCGGCGTGACAGGTTGTGCAGGGCACGGGCCACCAGCTCTTTACCTGTGCCGGACTCGCCCTGGATCAGCACGTTGGAGTCGGTCGGTGCGACCTTGCGAATCTTGCTGTAAAGATCCTGCATGGGTGGGCACGAACCAATGATCCCGATTTCACCATTGCTGTTGTCGGGTGCCGCTTTGTCGGAGGCAGAAGCCTTGCCAGCGCTGGCGGCGCGTTCGGCCTGAATGCTCTGCACTGTCTGCCGATCACGCAGGATGCGCGAAACTGCCTGCAGCATCTCGTCATGATCGAACGGTTTGGCGATGTAATCGACCGCACCCATCTTCATCGAGTCCACGGCCGAGCGCAGGCTGGCGTAGCTGGTCATGATCAGCACGGGCTTGCCTTGACCCAGCTTGATCAGCTCGGTACCGGGCGCACCGGGCAGGCGCAAATCGCTCACGATCAGGTCGAACGAGGGGATGCTGAAACGTTCCTGAGCTTCCTGCACGGACCCGGCTTCGCTGACCTGGTACTGATTACGTTCCAGCAGACGACGCAAGGCAGAGCGGATGATGGTTTCATCTTCGACGATCAAAATGTGCGGCATTGATTCGATACTCTCGACGGTCTCAGTTCACGGCGGACGTCGCTTCGACATGTCGCGGTAATGTCACCCGAATACGGGTTCCGCGTTGCTGCTCGGGGTCAGCCGGGCTGTCGATGGTGATTTGTCCATAATGCTCTTCAACGATGGAATAGACCAGTGCGAGCCCAAGGCCCGTTCCTTCCCCTGGATCCTTGGTGGTGAAGAACGGTTCGAACAAGCGGTCCATGATTGCTTTTGGAATTCCGGTGCCTTCGTCTTCAACGATCAGATCGACCGTGTGTTCGGACGCTTCGCTCCTGACCCGTACCGCGCTGCCCGCAGGCGAGGCGTCCCGAGCATTGGAGAGCAAGTTTATCAGCACCTGTGCCAGCCGCTGCGGATCGCCGTCGACCCAATGGTCAGGATTGCACAGGTTATAGAATTGCACTTCGAAATTGCGCCGGTTCAGGGCCAGCAGGCCAATGGCATCCTGAGCGACCTCGGCCAGACAGACAGCTTCATCGGCGTGTTGATGACCGCCAGCGTGAGCGAAGCTCATCAGCGACTGCACGATGCGCGAGACGCGTTTGGTCTGCTCGATGATCTGGCTGCTGATTTCGGTCAGTTCGCCGTCCTCTTCACGTTCCTCGCGAAGGTTCTGCGCCAGGCAAGCGATGCCGGTAATCGGGTTACCGATTTCATGCGCTACACCCGCCGCAAGGCGACCAATGCTGGCAAGGCGTTCGGAATGGACAAGCTTGTCTTCAAGCATCTGGGTGTCGGTCAGGTCTTCGACCAGAATCACCAGACCGCTGTTACCCGGAGCAAGAGGTTCGTCGATGGCGGCTTTGTGCAGGTTCAGCCAGCGGGTCTGGCCGTCCAGGCCCAGGCGTTGTTTGTGCAAGTGTTCGTCCGGCACATTGATGAAGCCGAGCAGCAACTGTCGCCATGGATCGGCGATAGTTTCCAGACGCGACCCCACCACTCGCTGGGCGCCGATGCCGGTCAACTCTTCCATGGCCTTGTTCCACATCAGGATCTCTTGATCCTTGGCCAGTGAGCACACGCCCATGGGCAGTTCCTGAAGGGTCTGGCGATGATAGCGGCGCAGGGCATCGAGCTCGGCGGCCAGACCTGTCAGGCGTGAGTGATAATCCTCAAGTCGGCTTTCGATGAAGTGAATGTCTTCAGTGACGTAGTTTTCGCTGCCGGATTTATACGGCAGGAAGGTTTCGACCATGTCCTGAGCGACGCTTGGGCCCATCAACCCGGAGAGGTTGGCCTCGATCCGGTCCCGCAGGCGGCGCAGGGCATAGGGGCGACGCTCATCGAACGGCAGGTAAAGGTCGCGCAGCGCCTGCTCGACTTCCTTTTGCGCAGCTTTGGCCCCAAGCGGTTTGGCCAGCTGCGTGGCGAACTCCTGAGGGGAAACGGCGTGCAGTTCGCGACGCTGCGGACGACGCACATTGTCCACGGCGCAAGCCTCCGCGGCGCTGGCCTCTTCCGGGCTGGGATTGCTGAACAGTGAAATCAGGGTGAAGACCAGCACGTTCACAGCCAGCGAAGCAATCGCCGCCATGTGCCAGCTGGTGTCGTCCAGCACGTAGATCATGTTCAGCAGCGGGATGTAGAAGCCCTGAAAGTTGCCGATCAGTGGGAGCAGCATGCTGAGCATCCACACCACGATCCCGGCGATCAACCCCGCCATGAAACCCCGGCGATTAGCGGCAGGCCAATACAGCACCGACAGCACCCCGGGCAGGAACTGCAAGGTCGCGACGAAGGCGACGATGCCGAGGTTGGCGAGGTTCTGTTTGGCGCCCAGCAGCAGGTAGAAGCCGTAGCCCGCCATGATAATGGCCACGATCAGGCCACGGCGTGTCCACTTCAGCCAGCGGTAGATATTGCCTTCGGCGGGCGGTTGATAGAGCGGCAGGACCAGATGGTTGAGCGCCATGCCCGAAAGCGCCAGCGTGGTGACAATGATCAGGCCGCTGGCAGCCGACAAGCCGCCAATGTAACCCAGCAGCGCCAGCGACTTGTTGTGCGCTGCGATGCCGATGCCGAGGGTGAAATATTCGGGGCTGGTGGTGGCGCCCAGTTTCAATCCGGCCCACAACACCAGCGGCACCGCCAGGCTCATCAGCAGCAGGAACAATGGCAGCCCCCAACTGGCACTGACCAGCGAGCGCGGGTTGAGGTTTTCGGTGAAGGTCATGTGATACATGTGCGGCATCACGATGGCCGACGCGAAAAACACCAGCAGTAAGGTACGCCACGGGCCTTCCTGCAACGGGGTGTGCAAGGCGGCCAGCGCACTCTGGTTTTGTAACAGCCATTGCTCTAGGCTCTGCGGGCCATCGAAGACGCCGTACAGCGCATAGATACCGATGCCGCCGATGGCAATCAGCTTGATCAACGACTCGAAGGCGATGGCGAACACCAGCCCCTCGTGTTTTTCTCGGGTGGCGAGGTGGCGCGAACCGAAGAAGAGGGTGAACAGAATAATCAGGATGCAGAAGGCCAGCGCGACATAGTCGCGCACCGGTTCGCGGGTGAGGATACTGATCGAGTCTGCGACGGCCTGAATTTGCAGGGCCAGCAGCGGCAGAACACCGATCAGCATGAAGATTGTCGTCAGCGCCCCGGCCCAGGTGCTGCGAAAGCGGAAAGCGAACAAATCAGCCAGCGATGAAAGCTGATAGGTGCGGGTGATTTTCAGAATCGGATAAAGCAGCACCGGGGCCAGGAGGAATGCCCCGGACACCCCCAGGTAACTGGAAAGAAAACCGTAGCCGTATTCGTAAGCCAGGCCTACGGTGCCATAGAACGCCCAGGCGCTGGCATAGACGCCCAGCGACAGCGTGTAGGTCAAGGGGTGGCGAATGATCCAGCGCGGGACCAGCCCACGTTCGCTGATCCAGGCAACGCCGAACAGCACCAGCAAGTAGGCGGCGCTGACCAGAATCATCTGGGTCAGGCTAAAGCTCATCGGCATCTCGTTGGCTCTGCAATATGAATGTCACCACGATCAGGATCAGCCACAGCATGTAAGGCCGATACCAGGCGCCTGTCGCGTCGATCCACCAGTCCATGATGGCCGGTGAGAAGAGATAGATGCCCACCACCAATAGCAGGACCAATCGATAAATATACATTTGGCCTCCCGGGTTGAGTGCGACAGGACGTGAGCCGAAGGAGCGGCATGGTAACGGATGGTTCTCAGGCTGCAAGCGACGTTTCTGCCACCCTTGTGCTGCGATTTTCGGCAACCGCTCTGGCTCAGTCTATTCGAGCTTCTTCCAGGGCAGTGACCCGTGGAATCAAATCTGCGCTCCAGTGAGTGATTCCCCAGTGGAGCACCTCGCGCGGGGTGCCGAATGACAGCTCGGCCGGAGGCGATTGACCCAGCGCGCGCAACGCTCGAATCAATAACGGCGTGGCTTCGCCGGCGGCGAGGGGCGGAGAACGATAGGATTTGCCCAGCTTGTGGCCGTCGGGTTGAGTGATCAATGGAACGTGCAAATAACGAGGCTGGGGCAGGCCTAGCAACGCCTGCAGGTACAGCTGGCGTGGCGTGGAGTCCAGCAGGTCGGCGCCGCGCACGATGTCGGTAACGCCTTGCCAGCCATCGTCGAGCACCACTGCCAGTTGATAGGCGTACAAGCCGTCGCGGCGGCGAATCACGAAGTCGCCGACGTCGCGGCCCAGATGCTGGCCAAATTCGCCCTGCACTCTATCTTCGAAGCGGTATTCCAGTTCGGGCACCCGAATCCGGATCGCCGCATTTTCCGGCCAGTGCCCGGCGTTACGGCACAAACCCGGATAGAGGCCCTGAAAATTTTCCAGTTGCTTGCGCGAACAGGTACAGGCATAGGCCAGCCCGTGGCTGAACCAGCGATTGAGGATGTCTTGATAGGCACCGTGCCGGTCGCTTTGCTTGACCAGTTCGCCATCCCACTCGAAACCATAAGTTTCAAGCGTGTTGAGAATGGCTGTCTGGGCGCCGGGCTCTTCGCGTGGTGGGTCCAGGTCTTCCATGCGCATCAGCCACTGGCCACCGGCTGCACGCGCGTCGAGATAAGACGCCAGCGCCGCGACCAGCGAGCCGAAGTGCAGGTAACCGCTGGGAGTTGGCGCAAAGCGCCCTATATAAGAGGGGGATTTCATGGGGCTGATGGTACTGGAAATCGAATGTACGAAAAACCGGACGCTATGCTGGTTCGTGCAGGACACCATTGTGAGCGCTGTAGCGCCACGGCTCGCCGTCGGTAGCGGTTTTCAGGTCTTACCGCCGGCAGCCTGGCTGCGACGAGATTGATGCGAGATCGGTAAGGCGCACCAACGACAAAAGACGCCGAAGCGTCTTTTGTCGTGCTCGAAAACAGGATCATTTACCGACCTGTTTTTCCTTTATCTCAGCCAGATTCTTGCAGTCAACGCACATGTCAGCCGTTGGACGGGCTTCAAGGCGCTTGACGCCGATCTCGATGCCGCAGGATTCGCACCAGCCATATTCTTCGTCGGTGATCAGCTGCAGCGTCTTGTCGATCTTCTTGATCAGCTTGCGCTCACGGTCACGGGCGCGCAATTCCAGAGCGAACTCTTCTTCCTGACTGGCACGGTCAGCAGGATCAGGGAAGTTGGCCGCTTCGTCTTTCATGTGATCGACCGTGCGGTCGACTTCCTGCATCAAGTCCTGTTTCCATTTAGTCAGGATCTTGGTGAAGTGTTTGCGCATGGGCTCGCCCATGTACTCCTCGCCCTTCGTCGGAACGTAGGGTTCGAAACCGCTAATCGTTTGATTGCTTTTTTGCTTTTCTTCGGTGGGCATGAACGGACCGCCTCTCACTCTTCTAAGCCATTGCGCAGGGTAAAGATCCATCGCCGACGCCTGCCGGCCCTGCGGCTGCAAGCGGGCGAACTTACCAGATCGAATCAGGGCGCGCTACTCCCGGTTGTCGAGCTTGGCCCGGTAGCGCGTCTGCGGACTATGACCGCAGCAAAAGCGCGCGGTTTTATATTATTTTGCATTGCCATCATTCTAGCCCCTCTTGCGACATCATCTGTGTTTGCGGCTCACCGAAAGCTGCCTTCGAATGCATCGATAAAACCTGTGGCACCGAAGGCGGTTGGGTAGAATCGGCTTCTGTTCCGACACAAGCGACTAAAGGAAGCCCCATGCCTCAGCCCTATAGTGCGCGCAGCCGCGCCATCGAACCCTTTCATGTCATGGCGCTGCTGGCCCGCGCCAATGAATTGCAGGCGGCAGGGCATGACGTCATCCATCTGGAGATTGGCGAGCCCGACTTCGACACTGCCGAACCAATCATCAAGGCAGGTCAGGCGGCGTTGGCTGCGGGCAAAACCCGTTACACCGCAGCCCGCGGTTTGCCTGAGCTGCGTCAGGCCATTTCGGGTTTCTATCAGCAGCGTTACGGCCTCGGCATCGACCCGGAACGGATTCTGATCACTCCAGGTGGCTCCGGGGCGTTGCTGTTGGCCACCAGTCTGCTGGTCGATCCGGGCAAACATTGGCTGCTGGCGGATCCGGGCTACCCCTGCAACCGGCATTTTCTGCGCCTGGTAGAAGGCGCGGCGCAGTTGGTGCCGGTCGGACCGCAGGTGCGGTACCAATTGACCCCGGAGCTGATTGCACAGCACTGGAATCAGGACAGCGTAGGCGCGTTGGTCGCCTCGCCGGCCAACCCCACGGGCACCTTGCTGCATCGCGACGAGCTGGCTGCGTTGTCCGCATCGCTAAAGGCTCGTGAAGGTCATCTGGTGGTGGATGAGATTTACCACGGCCTGACCTACGGCACCGACGCCGCCAGCGTGCTGGAGGTGGATAACGACGCCTTTGTCCTCAACAGTTTTTCCAAGTACTTCGGCATGACCGGCTGGCGTCTCGGCTGGTTGGTGGCGCCTGAAGCGGCTGTCAGGGATCTGGAAAAGCTCGCGCAGAACCTGTACATCAGCGCGCCCAGCATGGCGCAAACTGCGGCGCTGGCCTGCTTCGCGCCGCAAACGATCGAGATTCTCGAACAGCGTCGCGCCGAGTTCGGCAAGCGCCGGGACTTCCTGCTCCCGGCCCTGCGCGAACTGGGGTTCAACATTGCCGTTGAACCCGAGGGCGCTTTCTATCTTTATGCAGACGTCAGTGCGTTCGGTGGCGATGCCTTCGCGTTCTGCCGGCATTTTCTGGAAACCGAGCACGTTGCGTTTACGCCGGGGCTGGATTTCGGGCGTTATCAGGCCGGTCACCACGTACGTTTCGCCTACACCCAAAATCTCCAGCGTCTGCAGGAAGCGGTTGAACGGATAAAACGCGGACTGCGGAGCTGGCAAGGCTGATGCGATTCTCCCCCGAACTTGAAGAAGGTCGCCTGCTGCAACGCTACAAACGCTTTTTGGCCGATATCGAAACGCCCAGTGGCGAACGACTGACCATCCACTGCCCCAATACGGGCTCGATGTTCAATTGCATGATGCCCGGTGGGCGTATCTGGTTCAGCCGCTCCAACGACCCCAAACGCAAGTTGCCCGGCACTTGGGAGATCAGCGAGACCCCACAAGGGCGCTTCGCCTGTGTCAACACGGCGCGTGCCAACAGGCTAGTCGAGGAAGCACTGCTGGCGGGCGTGATCACTGAGTTGAACGGCTTTACTTCGCTCAAGCGGGAAGTGGCATACGGCCAGGAGAACAGCCGCGTCGATTTCCGTCTGGATTACCCGGACGGTCCGTTATTTCTCGAAGTGAAGAGCGTGACGCTGGGCTTTGATGACAGCGATGTTGCGGCTTTTCCCGATGCGGTCACTCAGCGTGGGGCCAGGCATTTGCGTGAGTTGGCCACGCTGGCGCGAGAGGGTGTGCGTGCGGTTTTGCTGTATTGCGTCAACCTGACCGGAGTCGAAGCGGTCAGGCCAGCCGAAGAAATCGACGCCGCTTATGCGGCCGCGCTCAGAGAAGCGGTGGCGGCTGGCGTGGAAGTGCTGGCGTATGGCGTGCAACTGACGCCTGAAGAAGTGCGAGTTGACCGTCGGCTTGAGGTTCACCTGACCCAGACACCTGACTAGCCGCGCGCGCTCAGTCCTGTTCCGGCAGTTTGACCCATATTCCTTGGGCGTTTTCGCCGCACTCGATGGCGTTCAGGGATTTGCCCTCACACGGCCCGGCGATGCATTCCCCGCTTTCTATCAGAAACAGTGCGCCGTGGGTGGCGCACTGGATCAGGCTGGCGCTGGCATCGAGAAACTGGTCGGGTTGCCAGTGCAGGGGTACGGCGCGATGGGGGCAGCGATTGTGATAGGCGTACACCTGCCCGGCGCGTCTCACGGCCAGCAGTTGCAAGCCGGCCATCTCGAAACCACGGCTTTGTCCTTCAGCGAGTGCGTTTTTGTCACACAAGTAAATCAGCACGGATCTCCTTCTCGCTTGACGTGTAAATGCAAGTCATTATCAAATTGCCCGGCTGTCACGAGCGGCCTAGTCTGACAGACTTGCAAATGAAGCGTCGATCCGGCCGGTCCCTGCCCTAAGTGACTCGGCAGACGCGCTTCTTCTATATAAAAGGACTCTTTGCTCATGCGCTTCGTTGCCAAGCTGATCGCCATCCTGACCGGGATTCTATTGACCCAGCTGGCATTGGCTGACACGCAGCCGCCTGCCCGCTGGATCAGTGCAGGTGGCGCATTAACCGAATGGGTTGTTGCGTTGGGCGGCGAGTCCCGGCTGGTGGGTATCGACACCACCAGCCAGCATCCGGAATCAATAAAAGCCCTGCCGAGCATTGGCTATCAGCGCCAGTTATCGTCCGAAGGCATCCTGAGCTTGCGTCCGAGTATTCTGGTGGGCACTGAAGAAATGGGGCCGCCGCCGGTGCTAGAGCAATTGCGTGCTGCGGGGGTAAAAGTCGACGTGCTGTCTGCTGCAGCTGATGTAAGTGCGCTACAGGGCAATCTGCAAACGCTCGGCGTCCTGCTGGGCAAGGAAGCTCAAGCCCGTGAGTTGGCCGAGCAGTACGCCAAACGGTTGGCCGACCAGCACCACTGGGTGGTGCAGGCGCAACAGCGTCAAGCTGCGCCGGGTGTATTGCTGCTGGTCAGCCACGCCGGTGCGGCGCCGATGGTGGCAGGAACCGGCACGGTGGGTGACTGGCTGATCAAGCAGGCAGGTGGGCGTAACCTGGCGACTCACGCCGGTTACAAGGTGTTCTCGGCTGAAGCGATGGCCGGACTGGATCCCGAAGTATTGGTATTTACCGATCGCGCGCAGAGCGGTGCACCTTCGCGAGAAGCGCTGTTCAGGAAAAATCCGCTGCTGGCAGCGACGCGGGCGGCCCAGGACAAACGTTTAGTCGAGGTCGATCCGACTCTGCTGGCCGGCGGTCTGGGGCCGCGTCTGCCTGACGCCATCAAAACCCTGAGTGAAGCCTTCTATCCGACCGAAACCCCGTTCGGTGCCAAGGCTATATCCGGCCAATGAGGACCCATCTTCCGCCCAGAGCGCTGTTCATCGTATTGAGTATTGCCTGCCTGCTCGCTGTGTGGCTGTCGCTGGCGTTGGGGCCGGTCAGCCTGCCGCTGGCGGATTTGCTGCGCGCAGGGCTGCGCTTGATGGGCTGGCCCGTTGCTGGCGAAGACTTGCAGCAGGCCGAGCTGATTCTCGGGCAGATTCGCGTTCCTCGAACCTTGCTCGGGCTTGCAGTGGGCGCCGTGCTGGCATTGTCGGGCGTGGGGATGCAGGGGCTGTTTCGTAATCCTCTGGCCGACCCCGGCCTGGTGGGTGTGTCCAGCGGGGCGGCGTTGGGTGCAGCCGTGGCAATTGTCGCTGGCGCATCCCTGGGCGGCGCTATGCCCGAATTCCTGGCACCCTATCTGCTGTCGATCTGCGCCTTCACGGGCGGGCTGATGGTGACCGCTATCGTCTATCGATTGGGCCGCCGGGATGGCCAGACCAGCGTCGGCATCATGCTTCTGGCCGGCGTTGCAATGACCGCTCTGGCCGGTTCGATCATTGGTCTGTTCACTTATCTGGCTGACGATGCTTCGCTGCGCACCCTGACCTTCTGGAACCTGGGGACCCTCAATGGCGCAAGCTACGCACGATTGTGGCCGCTGCTGCTGGTGTGCGCGCTGGTGATCCTGTGGCTGCCGCGCCGGGCCAAGGCGCTGAATGCGCTGCTGCTGGGGGAGTCGGAAGCCCGGCATCTGGGTGTTGAGGTCGAGCGGCTCAAGCGCGAGTTGATTTTGTGCATTGCGCTGGGCGTGGGCGCGGCAGTCGCGGCGGCAGGCCTGATCGGTTTCGTCGGGCTGGTGGTGCCGCACCTGGTGCGCTTGATCGCTGGCCCTGACCATCGCGTAGTTTTGCCCGCTTCAGCGCTGGCGGGTGCGAGTCTGCTGCTGTTCGCCGATGTATTCGCCCGCCTGGTGCTGGCCCCGGCCGAGCTGCCAATCGGAATCGTGACGGTGTTCATCGGAGCGCCATTCTTTCTGTTTCTGCTGGTTCGAGGCCGGGCTTGATGATCAAAGCGGAAAAGATCAGCGTTCATCGCGACGGCAAGTGCGTGCTGGCCGATATCGACCTGACGCTCAAGCCTGGCGAAATCCTGGGGGTGCTGGGCCCTAACGGTGCTGGCAAGAGCACATTGTTGAGTGCGTTGTGCGCAGAGCTGAAACCGACATCGGGCCAGCTCTGGCTGGATGATCAACCATTGACTCACTGGACAGGCCAGCAACGGGCCCGGCGTTTGGCGGTATTGCCTCAGAGCTCGACGCTGAGCTTCGCCTTCGAGGTTCATGAAGTCGTAGCCATGGGCCGCTTGCCTCATGACAGCGGACAGCAGCGTGACGCCGAGATCGTAAAGGCGGCGCTCGAGGCTGCCGATGCACTGCATCTGTATGACCGCAGTTACCTTGCGCTGTCAGGCGGTGAGCGTCAGCGAGTGCATCTGGCTCGGGTATTGGCGCAATTGTGGCCGGGGGAAGGCGGGCTGACGCTCATGCTCGACGAGCCGACGTCCATGCTCGATCCCCTGCATCAGCACACCATCCTGCAGGCGGTGCGCGCGTTTGCCAATCGAGGAGGAGCGGTGATGGTGATTCTGCACGATCTCAACCTTGCGGCACGCTATTGCGACCGCGTGTTATTGCTGGAGTCAGGCCGGACCTTTGCATTGGGCACGCCGCAGGAAGTCCTGGTACCGGAGACGCTCAGAAGCGTGTTCGGCCTTGAGGTGCTGGTGCAGCCACACCCGGAGCGAGGACACCCGCTGATCATTGCCCGCTGAGCAGAATCGACAGGATGGATAGCGCCTGTTTCCATCGTCTGTGAGGCGGCCCGATTCGGCGCCAGGCCAAATCACAGGCAAAAAAAGACCCGGCAAGAGCCGGGTCAAAAACCGTGATTAGCCTGATGAGGAGATAATCTGAGAGTCCGAACCAAGGAGCCTTTCAGTTTACCAGCCAGTCTCGCGACCGGATGTGATAATCATAGTGATTCTCATTTGTATGTCAACAGGCAATCTAAAACTTTTCCCCGAGAGGGCTAAAAGGGGCAGTCCGGCTACTTCTCCGGGCTGGCCAATTGTTGATTCAGTAACGCCTTCTCAGTGGCGGAGAGGCTGAGCCAATCCTTGTCCCTGAGTGCGCCCTCGATGGCATAGAGCAGGGTCCTCGAGGTGCGGAAACCTCGGGTTCTAATGGCTTGATAAGCGTGGATGGCGCCGAGTCGGCGAAGGTCTGCGGCATTGTGAATTCCCGCCGCATGCAGCCATTGGGTCGTTGTTTTGCCCAGATTTTTCATCTGTAACAATTCGTCTTCCATGTTGCCTCCTGCAGGTGTAACTCCGTATTTTTTAACCTCCTGGACTTGTAAAAACTGCAGATGCAAGCCATGGAATGAGTGTAGATGCCCGTTGGCACTCTCTCGATTTATGAGCAAAAAAAACGGCTTTAACCGCCGGACGGTAGTATTCGAAGGAAATTCAAGCGTTGCAGATCTGGAATGTCAGCGCATGCAGGACGAGGGAGACTGCACACTCGTGCAGGGCGAGAGACGCTTCTGGATTAGCGAGTGCGGTAGCGCAGACGAGTACCGAAATTGACCGACATGAGAATCTCGTCGGCGCTCAGTTCGGCGGGAAAGTATGCTCCGGAGATTTGCGCGTGAGCGATGCTTGCACCTTCTAGCGTGGCGGTTCGCAAATCGACGCCGCGCAGATCGGCGGAGCGGAAGTAGGCATCGGTGAAGTCGATGTCTTCGGCATTAAGATCACGTAGATCCAGACCGCGGAAATCACCTCCCGCCAGATCGATAGGGCCTGTGCTGGGCCGCTGAAGGTTGAAAGCATTTATGTCGTCTGCTCGCAGCAAGGCAAAAAGCGGCGAGTCGAGCTGTTTGGGCTGAGTCATCTGGCGCCTCCTTGTTGGAATTCTGACGCCAGTGTAATGCCACCACCATCGAATAGCGAAGAACCGCCTCCACGATTCGATGACTGGTGATCAGCTTTCTTTACAGGCCCGGCAGGTACTGACGAATGTCATCGACCAGCTTGTCCAGGTCGCTGCTGATGTTGGTTTCAACGTGGCGGCTGCGCAGTGTTTCGTCTGCGGTCAGTACCTCACGTTTTGCCAGTTGAGCCTCGATGACTTCCATGGTGGCATCAGAAGGATCGTCATTCTGGGCCTGCCGTTGCGCCAGCCAGCCTTGGATGACCGCCTTTGGCGCTGCGCAGTCGAGGATCAGGAATGGTGCGCCGGAGGCTTCGGCCACTTGCGCTGTTGCATGACGCTGCTCCAGCTTCAGGTAGGTGGCATCGATTATCACCGGGAAGCCGGCATGCAGCACAATTGCCGCCAGGTCATTCAGGCGCTTGTAGGTGGCGGTACTGGTTTCTTCCGAATAAAGATCCCGGCTGTCACCGAACTGCCGCTTGCGCTCGACGTCCGAACGCAGGCGGATCGCGCCGAGCGCCTCGACCAGACGCATGGCGACATGGCTTTTGCCCACGGCAGAAACACCGTGAGTGATAGCGAGGAAGTTCGACGGTATCGCGCTGTAGCTTTCTGCCAGGTTGGCGTAGTTGCGGTATTGACGCAGGGTCGCGGCGCGCTGCACATGATCGGCGTCCGCCGACAGGCTGAACAGCGCGACCTTTGCCCGCACCAGGGCGCGATAGGCCTTGTAGAAGTTCAGCAATTGCAGACCCGCATAATCGCCGGTGTGTTCCAGATACTGGCTGATCAGGCGACGCGACAGGCTCTTGAGCCCGCGATCTTCCAGGTCCATTGCCAGGAAGCCGATGTCGGCGTAAACGTCAGTCATGCGGAACGGTTCGTTGAACTCGATGCAGTCGAAAATCACCACCTTGCCGTCAATCAGGGTGATGTTGCCCAAATGGATATCGCCATGGCATTCGCGAATGAAACCGTCGGCCTTGCGCCGACCCATCAAAGGCTTGAGACGCTGGTAGCTGGCATTGGCCCACGCCTCCAGGGCATGCAGTTGGGTCAGGTCTGCTTTTTCGCTCAGGAATGGCAGAATCTGTTCGAAGTTCTGCGTGACCGGCGCCATCGCGCTTTCCGGCGAGCCTAGCGGGTTATCTGCAGGCACACGGGGCGTCTGTTGATGGAATTCGGCAATCTGCCGCGCCATCTCGTCGATGTGCGAAGTGGTCAGCTCGCCTTTGACCTGCAAGGTGCTGAGCAGACCTTCCTGTGGAAATTGACGGATTTTCAACGCGTATTCGATCGCGTCCCCGGTGCCACCCAGTTGTGGAGCCTCAGCGCTTCCGGTGATGGGTAACACTTCCAGATACAAATTTTCGGTCAGGCGCTGATTGAGCTTCAGCTCCTGCTGGCAGAAATGCTCGCGAGCGGTCAGCGTCGTGAAGTCGAGAAAACCGAAGTTCATCGGTTTCTTGATCTTGTATACGTAGGGGCCGGTGAGCAGCACCCAGGAAATATGCGTCTCGATGACCTGAAATTGCTCCACCGGATGGGGGAACAGGGCAGGATTTTGCAGCGCTGCTATCAGTGTCTGGCTCACGGACGGTCCTTGAAGGTGATAAGTCGATAGTGATGTGACTAAAGGTGGCCATTATGGCCGCTCGGCGCATTGCTGCAAACCGCTGCGAGGGTGGTCTGCCGACGGCCCTGAAAGTGCGTATAATCCGCCGCCATGACTCGATCCCGCACTTCGAAAAAATCCTCCAAACCCACCAACAACCGCCTTCGCAGCCTGTTGGGCTGGGCCCTGAAACTCAGCCTCGTCGGCCTGGTGATTCTGGCCTGCTTCGCCGTTTACCTGGACTCCATCGTCCAGGAAAAATTCTCCGGCAAGCGCTGGACCATCCCTGCCAAGGTTTACGCGCGTCCGCTTGAATTGTTCGTTGGCCAGAAGTTGTCTCGCGACGACTTCCTGCTCGAACTCGATGCCTTGGGCTATCGCCGTGAAAGCGTTGCCAACGGTCCGGGCGCGGCAGCCGTGAACGGTAACAGTGTCGATCTCAATACCCGCGGTTTTCAATTTTACGAAGGCGCCGATCCTGCTCAGCAGATTCACGTGCGTTTTTCCGGCGATTACGTCGCCGACCTGACGGCTGCCAATGGCGCAAAACTGGCGGTGGCACGCCTCGAACCCTTGATGATTGGCGGTCTTTATCCGAAAAACCTGGAAGACCGCATTCTGATCAAGCTTGATCAGGCGCCTCCTTATCTGCTCGATACGCTTGTAACGGTCGAAGACCGTGACTTCTATCATCACCTCGGGGTATCGCCCAAATCCATCGCACGCGCTTTCTGGGTCAACGCTTCGGCGGGCCAGATGCGCCAGGGCGGTTCTACCCTGACGCAGCAACTGGTCAAGAACTTCTATCTCACCAATGAGCGCAGCATTACTCGAAAATTGACCGAGGCCATGATGGCCATCCTGCTGGAGATTCACTACAGCAAACAGGAGATTCTTGAGGCGTACCTGAACGAGGTATTCGTCGGGCAGGACGGTCAGCGCGCAGTGCACGGTTTCGGTCTTGCCAGCCAGTACTTCTTTAGCCAACCCTTGTCGGAGCTCAAACTCCATCAGGTCGCGTTGCTGGTTGGTCTGGTCAAAGGGCCTTCCTATTACAACCCGCGGCGCAACCCGGACCGTGCGCTGGAACGACGCAACCTGGTGCTCGACCTGCTTGAGCAGCAAGGTGTCGCCTCGGCCGACGCCGTCGCGGCGGCGAAGAAAATGCCACTGGGCGTGACCAAAACCGGGTCGCTGGCAGACAGCTCGTTTCCAGACTTCCTGGATCTGGTCAAACGTCAGTTGCGTCAGGATTACCGCGACGAAGACTTGACCGAAGAGGGGCTGCGCATTTTCACCAGTTTCGACCCGATTCTGCAGATGAAGTCCGAGGCAGCCGTTCGCGAGAGCTTCGCCCGGATTTCTGGCCGTAAAGGTGCGGACGAAATGGAAACGGCCATGGTGGTGACCAACCCGGAGACCGGTGAGGTGCAGGCGCTTATCGGCAGCCGTCAGGCAGGCTTCGCAGGCTTCAACCGCGCGCTGGATGCCATTCGGCCAATCGGTTCTTTGGTCAAGCCGGCGATTTATCTGACGGCGCTGGAGCGTCCGCAGCAATACACCTTGACCACTTGGGTGCCGGATGAGCCGTTCCAGGTCAAAGGCGCGGACGGTCAGATCTGGAAACCGCAGAACTTCGATCATAAAGCACACGGCAACATCTTCCTGTACCAGGGGCTGGCGCATTCCTACAACCTGTCCAGCGCCAAGTTGGGCCTGGATCTGGGCGTGCCGAATGTCTTCAAGACGCTGACCAAGCTGGGCGTTACTCGTGAGTGGCCGGCCTTTCCGTCGATGTTGCTGGGAGCCGGGGCATTGAGCCCGATCGAAGTGGCAACGATGTACCAGACGATTGCCAGTGGCGGTTTCAATACGCCGTTGCGCGGTATTCGCAGTGTGCTGACCGCCGAGGGTGAGCCGCTCAAGCGTTACCCGTTCCAGATTCAGCAGCGCTTCGATCCGGGTTCCATCTATTTGCTGCAAAACGCCATGCAGCGCGTCATGCGTGAAGGTACGGGCAGGTCGGTATACAACGTGCTGCCAAGCACGCTGAATCTGGCCGGCAAGTCGGGCACGACCAACGATTCCCGTGACAGCTGGTTTGCAGGCTTCAGCCAGGATCTGCTGGCGATTGTCTGGATGGGGCGCGACGATAACGGCAAGACGCCTTTCACCGGCGCCACCGGCGCGTTGCAGATCTGGACCAGCTTCATGAAAAAAGCAGATCCATTGCCGCTGGACATGGCCATGCCTGATAACGTGGTTCAGGCATGGGTCAATGCGTCTACCGGACAGGGCACTGATGCGAGCTGCCCGGGCGCCGTGCAGATGCCGTATATTCGCGGCAGTGAGCCACAACCCGGGCCGACGTGTGGCGGACCTGCAGCGCCTGCCGACTCGGTGATGGATTGGGTCAAAGGCTGGTTGAATTAAGCGAAGAGGATGTGAAGTGAACAAGTGGTGGATTCCGGCTTTAACGGCTCTGGCTTTGCTTAACGGTTGTGCGACCCAGACGCGCAGCGCGATTCCGGTGGTGGACGCCGGTTCGCGTATTTCCAATGGCGAGCATGTCTCGGCTAGCCGCAACGGCGCCGCGCGCGCTCCGGTGCAGGCTGCGTCACAGGCCCAGTCTCGGGCGATCCAGGAAGACTCCGGTGTCACGGTGATGATCCCGGGGGGGGCAAACGCCAGCGCTGCGCCGATTTCGACCTTCGTTCCGCCGACTGCGGCGCCGATCAGCACGACACCGGTTAGCCAGACGCCGGCTAACAACGCATACGCGCCACCGGCAGCAACCAGTAACACTTACAACATGCCAGCCTCCGCCCCGACCGGTATTCCGTCGGCGTCTGCTGGCGGCCTGTCTGCTGATGAGCAACTCGATGGTCCGGTCCTCGCGCTGCTGACCACCGCCCAGCAACAGCAGAGCAGTGGTGATCTCAATGGCGCATCCTCGAGCCTGGAACGCGCTCAGCGTGTCGCTCCCCGCGAACCTCAGGTTCTCTATAAGCTGGCGCAGGTGCGTCTGGCTCAGGGTGACGCTCCACAGGCCGAGCAACTGGCGCGTCGCGGTCTGACCTATGCCAATGGCCGCGCCAGTCTGCAAGCCAGCTTGTGGGGGTTGATTGCGCAGGCCCGTGAGAAGCAGGGCGATGCCGCAGGCGCGGCGCTGGCACGGCAGAAGGCCAATGGATAAGCGTTTCCCGGCCATCGCTGATCACTTACTGCTGATCGAGCGCGAGTTGCGTGTTCTGGACTGGTGGACAGACATGCCGCCCAGCGACGAGGCTCTGGCGAGCCGCGAGCCGTTTTGCGTCGATACGCTGGATTTCGATCAATGGCTGCAATGGATATTTCTGCCCCGAATGAAAACCATCCTGGAGCAGGACCTGGCGCTGCCCAATGCGTCGGGGATCCTTGAAATGGCGCAGATGGTATATGCCAATCGTGCCCGTGAGACGCGCCATCTGCAGGAGCTGCTGGCGCAGTTTGACCGCCTGATCACTGAGTCAAACTGACCTTTAGTTGCAGGTATCGTCGAGGGATTTCTTGACCTGGGCGATACGTGCCTGACGCTCTGGCTCAGTAAAACGCCTGAACTCCCCGTTCACCTCCTGACGCACGCGAGGGTTGTTCTGCAATTGCGCAAGGTTGGTGCGTTGGGTTGCGCAGTAGTCCTTGCGCTTTGCTTCCTGGGCCGCTACCTGCCTCCTCACTTTGGCGTCGACATCCAGTTGTTCTTGCGCCGACTCCGGTCGTGAATGTGCCGAAGGCGGCGGGGCGACTGGCTTTTGCGTATCCAGCTCCTGCGCGGGCTGTCCGGCTGGCGGCTGCGCGTCGAAATGGGTAACGCCCTGTGCATCGACCCATTTATAGATCTGTGCGGCTTGAGCCGTCGCAGAGCCTGATGCCAGCGTCAGGGTGGCGGCGAGAATCATCCAGCGCATATGGCTTCCTTCACGTCGTGTGTTGTTCGGGTGAAACCTATCACAGGCGTGCTTGAACGACCTCATTGGGTGCTTTTTCGTGGCCGGTGGGTAGAAGAAAGCGCATCGATGACTTGACTTGCGGGGGGCGAATCAGAACAATCCAAAGCTCGCTGTAGAGGGACTGCCAGAAGCAGACCGTCTCGGTAGATCATGAGGCGCACATCCGCGCCGACCTGTTACACCCGCAACGCGTTACCTCGCGCTGGGTGGGATGACCCCGAAACACTTAGGGGAGCTCCCAATACTTGCTCAGTCAGTGCTGACGTAGTCGGCGACCACCGTCGCTCATGCTCTGCTGGCAGTAAACCTATCAAGACCCGTCTTCTCGTTAGTGTGGACGGTATTCTGGCGTTTTAGAGGTGAACAACGTGGAGCTTTTATCTGGCGCTGAAATGGTCGTCCGCTTTTTGCGCGACGAAGGCGTAGAGCATATCTATGGGTACCCCGGCGGTGCCCTCCTGCATATTTATGACGCGCTGTTCAAAGAACCGGCTGTGAGCCACATCCTCGTTCGTCACGAACAGGCTGCCACTCATATGGCTGACGGTTATGCCCGCGCCACCGGCAAGGCGGGTGTGGTGCTGGTGACTTCCGGTCCAGGTGCTACCAATGCCATCACCGGTATCGCAACTGCCTATATGGACTCCATTCCGATGGTCGTTCTGTCGGGCCAGGTCGCGAGCACTATGGTCGGTACCGACGCGTTTCAAGAGACCGACATGATCGGGATCTCCCGGCCAATCGTGAAGCACAGTTTCATGATCAAGCATCCGTCGGAAATCCCGGAAGTGTTGAAGAAAGCCTTCTACCTGGCGCAGTCCGGTCGTCCAGGCCCGGTTGTGGTCGACATCCCGAAAGACATGACCAACCCGGCGGAGAAGTTTGAGTACGTCTTCCCGAAGAAAGCCAAGCTGCGTTCCTACAGTCCGGCTGTCCGTGGTCACTCCGGGCAGATCCGCAAGGCTGTGGAGATGTTCGTGGCAGGCAAACGCCCGGTCATTTACGCCGGTGGTGGCGTGGTCATGGGCAACGGTTCCGCGTCACTGACCGAACTGGCTCAGCTGTTGAACGCGCCGGTCACCAATACCCTGATGGGCCTTGGCGCCTATCCGGGTACTGATCGTCAATTCGTCGGTATGCTCGGCATGCACGGCAGCTATACCGCCAATTTGGCGATGCACCATGCCGACGTGATTCTGGCTGTGGGCGCGCGCTTCGATGACCGCGTCATCAATGGCCCGTCGCGTTTCTGCCCGGGCGCCAAGATCATCCATATCGATATCGACCCCGCTTCGATCTCCAAGACCATCAAGGCCGACGTGCCGATTGTAGGTCCTGTGGAGAGCGTGCTGACCGAAATGGTTGCCACCCTCAAGGAAATCGGCGAGACCCCCGACAAGGACTCGGTTGCGACCTGGTGGAAGCAGATCGAGGAGTGGCGCGCGGGCGGTGACCTGTTCCCGTACAACCGTGGCGACGGTAGCGTCATCAAGCCGCAGACCGTGATCGAGACCCTGTGCGAAGTCACCAAAGGGGATGCCTACGTTTCGTCCGACGTCGGTCAGCACCAGATGTTCGCGGCGCAGTACTACCGCTTCAACAAGCCTAATCGGTGGATCAACTCCGGCGGCCTGGGCACCATGGGTTTTGGCCTTCCCGCCGCGATGGGTGTTGCGCTGAGCTTCCCGGATGCGCAGGTTGCCTGCGTGACCGGTGAGGGCAGCATCCAGATGAACATTCAGGAATTGTCGACCTGCCTGCAATACAACCTGCCGGTGAAGATCATCCTGCTCAACAACGGTGTGCTGGGCATGGTCCGTCAGTGGCAGGACATGAGCTACAGCGGCCGTCACTCGCACTCCTACATGGAGTCGCTGCCTGACTTCGTGAAGCTGGTTGAGGCCTATGGTCACGTCGGTATGAAGATCACCGATCTGAAAGACTTGAAGCCGAAGATGGAAGAAGCGTTCGCTATGAAGGATCGCCTGGTGTTCCTCGATATCCAGGTCGACGTCAGCGAGCATGTCTATCCGATGCAGATCAGAGACGGCTCGATGCGCGATATGTGGCTGAGCAAGACGGAGCGGACTTAATCATGCGGCATATCATTTCGCTATTGCTGGAAAACGAACCGGGTGCGTTGTCTCGCGTTGTTGGCCTTTTTTCGCAGCGCAACTACAACATCGAAAGCCTGACTGTGGCGCCGACCGAAGACCCGACCCTGTCGCGTCTGACGCTGACCACTGTCGGTCATGATGAGGTGATCGAGCAGATCACCAAGAACCTCAATAAGCTGGTCGAAGTGGTCAAGCTGGTCGATCTGTCGGAAAGCGCCCACATCGAGCGCGAGCTGATGCTGATCAAGGTCAAGGCCACTGGCGCCCAGCGCGCCGAGATCAAGCGCACCACGGACATCTTCCGCGGCCAGATCGTTGATGTGACCAGCAGTGTCTACACCGTGCAGTTGACAGGGACAAGCGACAAACTGGACAGCTTCATCCAGGCAATTGGCACTACCGCCATCCTTGAAACCGTACGCAGCGGCGTTACGGGCATTGCCCGCGGCGACAAAGTGCTGAGCATCTAACCTACTTATATTTAGCGAATGGCCCAGAAGGCCAAGATAACAGGGGAATTTCATGAAAGTTTATTACGACAAAGACTGCGACCTTTCGATCATCCAGGGCAAGAAAGTAGCCATCATCGGTTACGGCTCCCAAGGCCACGCCCAAGCGTGCAACCTGAAAGACTCCGGCGTTGATGTCACCGTTGGCCTGCGTAAAGGTTCGGCGACTGTCGCCAAGGCCGAGGCCCACGGCCTGAAAGTGACCGACGTTGCTTCCGCCGTTGCCGCTGCCGACCTGGTCATGATCCTGACCCCGGACGAATTCCAGGCGCAGCTGTATAAGAACGAAATCGAGCCGAACATCAAGCAAGGCGCTACTCTGGCCTTCTCCCACGGCTTCGCGATCCACTACAACCAGGTCGTGCCTCGCGCGGACCTGGACGTGATCATGATCGCGCCAAAAGCGCCAGGCCACACCGTACGTACCGAATTCGTCAAGGGCGGCGGTATCCCTGACCTGATCGCCATCTACCAGGACGCCTCAGGCAACGCCAAGAACGTTGCTCTGTCCTACGCTTCTGGCGTTGGCGGCGGTCGTACCGGCATCATCGAAACCACGTTCAAGGACGAAACCGAAACCGACCTGTTCGGCGAGCAAGCCGTACTGTGCGGGGGTACCGTCGAACTGGTCAAGGCCGGTTTCGATACCCTGGTTGAAGCGGGCTACGCGCCGGAAATGGCCTACTTCGAGTGCCTGCACGAACTGAAGCTGATCGTTGACCTCATGTACGAAGGCGGTATCGCCAACATGAACTACTCGATCTCCAACAACGCCGAATACGGCGAATACGTGACCGGCCCTGAGGTTATCAACGCCGAATCCCGTCAGGCCATGCGCAACGCGCTCAAGCGCATTCAGGACGGCGAGTACGCGAAGATGTTCATCGCTGAAGGTGCCAGCAACTATCCGTCAATGACTGCCAAGCGTCGTAACAACAAGGCTCACGGCATTGAAATCATCGGTGAGCAACTGCGTTCGATGATGCCTTGGATCGCGAAGAACAAAATCGTCGACCAAGCCAAGAACTAAGCTTCTGAAGCGGGTTCCGGTTTATGAAAAAGCGCGGCCTTCGGGTCGCGTTTTTTTGTTCTGGGGGCTCATCTGGTATAAAGCTGCATCGCTTGCTGGCGCGATGTCGCCGCGAGCACTTGTCGAAAATTCATAGCTGCAAGGTATTGTCCATGAGCGAACGTCCCGAAGAGCCGAGCAAGGCTTCTGACGCCGAAAGCCTGCTACCGATCGATGAACATATAGAAGACGGCCATGATGCTGAAGGGCGCCAGGTCAGGCATCGCGGCATCTATCTGCTACCCAACCTGTTCACCACCGCGAATCTGTTTGCCGGTTTCTACGCCATCATCAGCGCGATGAGTGCTCAGAGCGCCATGAGTGCTGGTGATCAGGCGGGAGCGAGCAAGTACTTCGCTTTCGCGGCCATCGCTATTTTCGTGGCCATGGTTCTCGATGGTCTGGATGGACGCGTTGCGCGCATGACCAATACGCAGAGCGCGTTTGGTGCTGAGTACGATTCCCTGTCGGACATGGTGGCCTTCGGTGTGGCTCCCGCGCTGCTGGCGTTCGGTTGGGCGCTGGGTGACATGGGCAAGGTGGGCTGGATGGTCGCCTTCATCTATGTGGCAGGCGCAGCGCTGCGTCTGGCACGTTTCAACACTCAGGTGGGCAAGGCTGACAAACGTTACTTCATCGGTCTGGCAAGTCCGGCAGCGGCGGGTGTCGTAGCCGGAACCGTGTGGGCGTTCAGCGATTACGGCATCCAGGGTTCCAGGCTGTCGTTTCTGGTAGCACTTCTGGTAGCGGCTGCGGGAATGCTGATGGTCAGCAATATCAAGTACAACAGCTTCAAGGAGCTGGACCTGAAGGGGCGTGTGCCTTTCGTTGCCATTCTGGCAGTCGTGCTGGTGTTCGCTGTGGTGTTTAGCGATCCGCCGCGCATCCTGTTGCTGATTTTCCTTGGCTACGCCGCGTCGGGTCCTGTGCAGTATCTGTTGCGACTTCGTCGTCACAAATAGTCCCAGAGATTCATTTCCCCCCATACTCCACAGTCTATAAGGTGCATCCATCTGCCGACTGTGGAGTGACCATGCTCATCAAGATCCCAGCCGCATCCGCCTGTAATGAGTCGGATGTCACGCCTGAAGCCATTTATCTCTCACGCCGATCCCTTTTGGGCGCGTCTATGGCAGGAGTCGCGCTAAGTGCTCTGCCCAACTGGGCGCGAGCCGCCGATCCTTCGCACTACGACGGGGTCGAGGCTGGGAATGCGCCGGCCTGGTTCAAAGAAAAGCTTCCTTCAGCCGAGTGGGGGGCAGTGACCGTCGAGGGTGAAGCCATAACGCCTTTCAAGGACGCTACCCACTACAACAACTTCTACGAGTTCGGCACTGATAAGGGCGATCCGGCGCAAAATGCCGGCTCGCTGAAAACCGAGCCATGGACCGTGGTCATCGATGGTGAGGTGGGCAAGCCCGGTCGCTATGCACTCGAAGACTTCATGAAGCCCTACCGGCTTGAAGAGCGGATCTACCGTTTGCGTTGTGTCGAGGCGTGGTCGATGGTAATCCCGTGGATGGGCTTCCCGATTTCCGAACTGCTCAGGCAAGTCGAGCCGACGGCAAACGCCAAATACATCCGATTCGAAACGCTGCAGGATCCAAAGACGATGCCAGGGCAACGCTCTGGTTTTGCGCTGATCGATTGGCCATATGTTGAAGGCCTGCGGCTGGATGAGGCGATGAATCCTTTGGCGATCCTGGCAGTAGGCATGTACGGCCGCGAGTTACCTAGCCAGAACGGCGCGCCTTTGCGGCTGGTTGTCCCTTGGAAGTACGGGTTCAAGAGTGTGAAGTCGATTGTGCGCATCAGTCTGGTCAGTGAGCAGCCAAAGACGACATGGCAAAGCATCGCGGCTAATGAATATGGCTTCTATGCCAACGTAAACCCTACGGTTGATCACCCGCGCTGGACTCAGGCCCGGGAGCGTCGTCTGCCAAGCGGATTGTTCAGCCCCAATATCCGGTCAACGGAAATGTTCAACGGGTACGGGGAGCAGGTCGCTTCTCTCTATTCGGGTATGGATCTGCGGAAGAACTATTGATGCGTTATCTGCTTTGGCGTCTGGCCGTCTTCAGCGCGGTATGCGTTCCCCCGGTCATCTGGTTGTATCAGGCGTGGGTGCTCGATCTGGGGCCTGATCCCGGGAAAGTTCTGGTCGACCGGTTTGGGCTGGGCACGCTTGTGCTGTTGTTGATCACTTTGACGCTGACCCCGCTGCAGCGGATCAGCGGTTGGACAGGGTGGCTGCGCGTTCGGCGTCAGCTTGGTCTGTGGTGCTTTACCTATGCGCTGCTGCACATGCTGGGGTATGGCTTCTTTATTCTCGGGTTCGACTGGGCTCAGTTGGGGGTCGAGTTGGTCAAGCGTCCTTATATCATCGTCGGCAGCTTCGCGTTCTGCTGTCTATTGACATTGGCGGTTACCTCCAATCGTTATAGCCAGCGTCGATTGGGTGCCGGATGGAAGAAGCTGCATCGCCTGAGCTATCTCATTCTGGGGCTTGGTTTACTGCATATGCTGTGGATCGTCAGGGCCGACCTTAAAGAATGGGCTGTCTATGCAGCGATGGGCGCTTTTCTGTTGATCCTGAGAATCCCTGTGCTTGCGAGACGAATCCCGCGTCGGATGGGTAAAAGAGCATCGGCTGTAACAAAAGCTTAAATAAGTGCTTGACGCCCCTCTGGATGTGTCTATAATTCGCCCCACTTCCGGCGCAGACGAAACGGAAAACTCCTTGATAATCAAAGAGTTGGACG
>NZ_SOCT01000009.1 GCF_004364435.1 Pseudomonas sp. LP_7_YM
CGGGCCAGTTCTTGGGCGCTCAGTTGCGCCAGCTTGTTGTACGCGCCACGAATCTTGAAGGAGAACACCGGCTGCAGGTCTTCGCGCTTGAGCAGCACCTGATTGCCCAGCCGTTCGGACAGCTGACGCGCGCCCTGCAGCGGGGTTTCCACGGCGATGTCGTAGACGCGGGAGGTGAGGATTTTTCTGGCGTAGAACTTCAGCAACTGCTGGCTGCTAACCGGAGTGTCGTGGGACGTATGACTCATCGTGTCGTCCCCGTCGCAGAGGTGATGACGATCAGGCAGGGAGCAACGGCAGTGAAGGAAGGGCGGATGATGGACATGTCTGACTCCTGGTCGAGGTTCGGGGCCCGGGAGACAGAAAGAAAAAACCCGCCTCTAGGGCGGGTTCGGTGCAAACGTCGGCTAACCCGCCATGACTGGAATGGCGGTAATAATTATCTGGCCGAAGAAATGTTTGATTACGTTCATGGATCGAAGACTATGGTGAGGCGACGGTGATCGTCAAGAGCCACCTGCTTATCCTCGGCACTGAAGTTGTACAAACAGACGCTGATATTCCCGGCTTTTTTGCGAGCCTGATGCCCAGTTTTCTTGAGCAAGCTGACTCCTGCGGGCTGCGCCGACGATGTGCACATGTCTTACGCCTGCGCTAAATATTCAAAAGCTCGCTACGGACTCGCCCCAGAGCGCTGACAAGGATGCGTCGGTCATTTTTCCGAATTCACCTTCGTTGATTGTTCAAGAAGCCTTCATGTTTCATTCATGAGGGCACTTTAGGGTGAAGGTCGTGGTCAGTGAACCAGTCGCTGAATCGACGGAACAGTTTCCCGCAGCGCAAGAAGCCATGAGGGCAATGAGTGATGGACGATTATCAGGAAGAACTACTGGAATATCAGGCATACGAACTTGACCCGCTCGAGCCTGCGGAGGATGCGACCGAGCTGTAGGCCCTGTACGAAAAGTCGGCGAACGAAGGCCAGATAAGGCAAAAACAGCGAGGAAAGGTCGGAGTCGCGTTCGACGCTACGTGTTTTAAATGAGCATTGCGAGCCTGTTTTTAACGCGGCATCCCGAGCGCAGCCACTTTTCGTACAGCGCCTGGTTTGGGCGTATCAGACTGACTGACGATGGCTACGGCGGTACTCCCCAGGCGTCTGTCCGTTCCACCGTTTGAAGGCACGTTGAAAGGCTTCGGCCGATGCAAAACCCAGCAAATAGGCGATCTCTCCGAACGCCAGTTCCGTGTCGCGGATGTAGGTCATCGCCAGGTCCCGGCGAGTGTCGTTGAGGACTGCGCGAAAGCGCGTCCCTTCCTCTGCCAGCCTGCGCCGCAGGGTCCAGGTTGGTAATTTCAGCCGGGCCGCCACTTCCTCCAGATCCGGTTCCCTCCCGCCATTGAGCAAAGGCCCCAGCAACCGGGTAATACGTTCACGCAGGCTGCGGGTGCGCGTCAGCTGTTCCAGTTCCCGTTCACACAGTTGCAGCAGATGACGCCAGGTGCTCGGTACATGATCGGGGTTGCGCAGCCCGAGACTCTGCTGAGTCAGACGCAGTTGGTTGACGCCCGCGCCGAAGTTCACCGCTTGCTCGCTCAGCACTGCATAGTCGGCGGCATACGGCGGGGCTTCGAATTCGATGTCGACCCGCTCGGGCGTCACCCTTGCGCCCGCAAGAGTCGAAAGCTGATGCACCCACCCGGCGAGAATCGAATCGACAACAAATCGGTTGTAGTCGTTGTAGGGGCTAATGGAGTAAAACCTTAGCCATGCCCCTTCACTGTCTTCGTGAAAACTCGATTGCCCGCGATAATTGGAGCCGTACAGCGCTTCGAAGCGAATCAGCGTGCGCGCCGCCTCTCGGACGTTAGGCGCCTGTGCTGCGGTCATACCGGCAATCCCCGCTTGACTCAAGCGGCTCAGCTGACCCATGCGCAAGCCCAGGCCCGGTGTTCCTGAAAGTTGAATCGCCGCATGGCCCAGGCGCATGTAGCGCGGGATCGACAGTCGTGCTCCGGCTTCGGCAAGGCGTGCGGCATCCAGGCCGTACTGATCGAGCAAGGGTTGCGGATCCTGACCAAGACTGCGCACGGCATCGACCAGGCTGTGGACAAAGCCCACCGACAGATCGCCCAGCCGTACCCTAGGCGCGCTCATCGATCACAACCAAAGATTGATCAGGCGCGCCCCGTGACCGGGTTTGGCGCCTTTGGGGGCCGCGCTGATGGACTGTTCGGCAACGCTTTGTCCGCCACGGCTGGCGAAGCTATGCCCGGCGCTGCCCTGATCCCAGAGCTGGCCGCGCATGAACACGCTGATGCCCGCCCTGGCTGTGCTGATTGGCCCCAGCGCCAGACGCCGCCAGGCTTCTCCCTGGGTCAATGGCTTGGACCCCAGATCCAGACGGCTGGACAGCTGTTGATGTTTGTCGCTGCGCCACGGCTGCGACCAACTGCCGTTACCGGCGACGAAAGCGGGTACGGCGATCAGCTCTGCACCGGCTGCGTTCAGTCGCACGTAGTTGTCCGGGTACCAACTGTCGCTGCCAATCAGCGTGGCCAGCCGGCCGGCCGGCGTGTCGACGACATTCAACGGCGTATCTTTGCCAGAGCGGATATAGCCACGCTGATACCAGGAAGGGAACAGCTGACGCTGCGGTTGTCCGAGGGGAATCCCCTCGCGGCCGAACACCAGGCTGCTGTTGTACAGCGCACCTTTGCCGACCTGCAATTGCCCGTCGCGCACCTCAGGGCTTGGGAGCACGATCGACCCGGCCACCAGTGTCACTGCGAATTCCCTGGCCAGCCCACCGAACAGGCTTTGATAGTTCCGGGCCATGCTTTGCGCCTTCATGCGCAGGTGCGCATCCTCCAGACGTTTTTCACCCCGGGCATGCAGCATCGCGTCGAGGAACAGCAGCGGGTTACTGAACGCCAGCCAGTTCATCGCCTCTTCAATGGTCGCCGCCTGATAGAACTGCGACTTCTCATCTACCGCAAATAACCAGGTGCCGATGTGCTCCGGCAGGACAACGATGGTCTTGTCATTGATCAGACCGCGGTCGTGAGCCTGTTGCAGGTACGCCGCCAGTTTGCGATGCAAGCGCTTGACGCTTGAATAATCCGACGCAAACAGCTCCGGCTGAATGCCCAGCAGGTTGCCGCGATCACCCGGCTCACCGTCATTGATGACCAGTTGAATACGCAGATCGGTGAGGTAGTGGCCGACATGGCGCTTGCTTGTCCACAGGCCATAGCTAGTAAGAAGAATTACCAGCACGACCGCGGTGAGTGAGCCTAGGACTTTGCGCATGAGGGATGAGGAGCTTGCCTTGATAAGCCTGTATTACTTGGAGTGGATAACACCAAGGCTACGGGAAAACAGTAACTTACCGAAGTATTTTAGCTGCAGGCAGTCGTTTTTCATGCGTGCCCGGTTAACGTCATTTTCTGCTTTGGCGTGTGTGGACAGGGCCATATACCTCCGTATATTCCATATCGGTATTTAAATTTTTTTGTTATGCGCTATTAGAGTATATGACCGGACAGCTGGACCCCCTTTAATAAGATTGATGATCGCCACCGTCTGCCACGCGGATCGCTCGTCCGAGTCCATGGCCGTGCCATGGATTCAACGTTAAGGAAGCGGTATGGGGAATTACAAAAGGGATCTTTTATCCAGGGCAATCGTTTTGGTCAACGTTGCAGGTTTCGCTCTTTGGAGTGGCCGGGCCATTGCAGAAGAGTCGACCGAAAGCAGCGACTCGCAACTGGACACTGTCATCGTCACCGGTACGCGCGCTCAAGAACGCACGGCCAGTGCTTCACTCTCACCGATTGATGTCATCTCCGGCGACAGCCTGCGCAGCAGTGGTTCGGACGAGTTGGGAACCGTGCTCGCGCGCCTCATCCCGTCGATCAACTTTCCACGACCCAGTCTGGTGGACGGCGCCGAGCTGACCCGTCCTGCGCAACTGCGGGGCCTTTCGCCCGATCAGGTACTGGTGCTGGTCAATGGCAAGCGTCGCCACACGTCTGCATTTGTCAATCTGGGTGGTGCAGTGGGACGTGGCTCCGCGCCTGCGGATCTCAACGCCATCCCGCTGTCGGCGATCGATCACATTGAGGTGTTGCGTGATGGCGCTTCGGCCCGCTATGGCTCCGATGCAATTGCGGGGGTGATCAATATCATCCTCAAGACCGCCGACCACGGCGGGTCGATATCGACCAAGTGGGGGGAGTACAAAAAGGGCGATGGCATTCAACGCCAGGTGGCAGGCAATACAGGTTTCGCGCTGGGTTCCAACGGTTTCATAAACCTTTCGGGCGAGGGCGCCAACAATGATTACACCGACCGGGCGGGGGACGATTACCGCGCATCGAGCGTCGGCTCGACCACCTACGGTCAGCATGTGTTTCGCCAAGGCGAACCGGCCACCGACGAAGGCAAGCTGCAATTCAACTCCGAATACAGCTTCAACGACGCGGCAGAGTTCTACACCTTCGGGGGCTATAGCAAGCGGCGCGGCGAAACTGCGGCGTTCTACCGGCCAAGCAATGCTTCCAACAACATTGCAGCGATTCACCCCAACGGCTATTTGCCGCTGATTCGCGGCACCTTGGAAGACACCTCGTTGGTCGCCGGTCTGCGCGGTGAGCTGAGCAATGACTGGCACTACGACGTGTCGGCCAACTACGGCAAGAACTCCTACGAGATCCACACCCGTACGCTCAACACCTCGCTGGGCCTGAATACGCCGCTGTCGTTCGATAACGGCACCCTGACCAACGATCAGCGGCAACTGTCGCTGGACCTTTCCCGCGAGTTCAACATTGGCATTCTGCCGTACCCGGTTTCGGTGGCGTTCGGGGCCGAGTACCTGCGTCAGGGTTACCAGATCGAGGCCGGCCAAGCCGAGTCCTACTACCAGACCGGTAGCTCCGGACTGGGGGGGTTCCGCGATTCGGACGCTGGCAGCACCTCACGGCACAACTTCGCCCAGTACCTGGACCTGGAAACCAACCTGACCGAAAAGCTGGGTGTCTCGGCGGCGGTGCGTCACGAGGACTACAGCGACTTCGGTTCCAACGTCAGTGGCTCGTTGTCGGCGCGTTATGATTTCACACCGCAAGTGGCCTTGCGCGGCAGTGTATCCACCGGTTTCCGAGCACCCTCGCTGGCCCAGCAGAACTTTGCATTTACCTCTTCGCAATTGATCGGCAGCACGATTCAGGAGTCCGGCACCTTCCCGGCTAACAGCAAGGTCGCCAAGCTGCTGGGGGCGGATGATCTGCAGGCCGAGAAGTCGCGTAACTACAGCGTGGGTCTGGTGCTCAAGCCGCTGGATCACCTGACGGTCACCGCCGATGTCTATCGCATCGACATTCGCGACCGCGTGTCGTTGTCCTCCAACCTGGTGCTGAACACTGCGGCCATCAATCACCTGAAGGCCAATGGCGTCGGTGATATCAATTACACCAGCGCCCGGTATTTCACTAACGCTACCGATACCAGCACCGACGGTGTCGATCTGGTGGCCAACTATCGGTACGCGTTCGATAACGGCGTGCATTGGAACAGCACGGTGGGCTACAACTACAACCACACCAAAGTGACCGATGTAAAAGCCAACCCGGCGATTCTCGATCAGTTGGGTGTGAATCTGGTTCGCGTGGATCGTCGCGAACGCATCGGCCTGTTGGGCGATACGACGCCGCAGCACAAACTCAGCCTTGCCAACGATTTCGAATACGGTAACTGGGCGCTGCACTCCAATCTGGTGCGCTACGGCGAGTACACCAGTTATCAGGCCGACAAGGTCAACGACCAGACTTTCAGTGCCGCGTGGCTGCTGGACCTGGCTGTCGATTACACACTCAAGAACTGGGTATTTACCCTCGGCGGCGACAACGTGACCGACAAATACCCCGAAAAGCTTGATGCCTACGCCTCCAGCGGCGGCAACCTGGCCTACAGTACGTTCTCGCCTTACGGCTATAGTGGCGCGTTTTACTACGGCAAGGTCACTTACAACTTCTGACGGCGGGGGAAACGCTTCGGCGCCGTTAGCAGCGGCGCCATTGCAACCATCCCCTTTAGCAGCAAGGCATGCTGGCGAGGGCGAGGGGTTGGATCGCCGTCGCGGGCAAGCCGTTGCCGTTAAGCAGAGCGACGCGCAAATCCGTCGTTCAACGATATTGCGTCGTCACGCTGCGCGTTACGATCATTAACTTGTCATATCCGGTCATTGAGCGTGGCTGCGATGCTGTTTACTGTCTGCATCATGAAGAGGGATCAGGCTTGCCTTCCCTGAATAAATCGATGAGTGCCCAAGAGCGCTCGCGCCTACGTGATGATGCTTGATGGAGTTTCAAAATGGCCGCCGTCCAATACCCGCATTTGCTGGCCCCGCTGGACCTGGGGTTCACCACGCTGCGCAATCGTACCCTGATGGGGTCCATGCACACCGGTCTTGAAGAAAAGCCCGGGGGCTTTGAGCGTATGGCGGTCTATTTCGCCGAGCGTGCCCGTGGTGGAGTCGGTCTGATGGTCACCGGCGGCATTGCACCCAATGCCGAGGGTGGCGTTTACTCCGGCGCTGCCAAACTGACCACTGCGCAAGAAGCTGAGCAGCACCGGGTTGTCACCCAAGCCGTGCATGAGGCGGGCGGCAAGATATGCCTGCAGATTCTTCACGCCGGTCGCTATGCTTACAGCCCGAAACAGGTCGCACCCAGTGCCATTCAGGCCCCCATCAACCCGTTCAAGCCCAAGGAACTGGACGAGGAGGGGATCGAGAAACAGATTCAGGATTTCGTCACCTGCGCGACCCTGGCCCAGACCGCCGAATATGACGGCGTCGAGATCATGGGCTCGGAAGGTTATTTCATTAACCAGTTTCTGGTCGCTCACACCAACCACCGCACCGACCGATGGGGCGGCAGCTACGCAAACCGCATGCGCCTGCCAGTGGAAATCGTGCGCCGCGTGCGTGAAGCCGTGGGCCCGAATTTCATCATCATTTATCGCCTGTCGATGCTTGACCTGATCGAAGGTGGCAGCACCTGGGAAGAAGTGGTGCAACTGGCCCAGGCCATCGAGCAGGCGGGCGCGACCCTGATCAACACCGGCATCGGCTGGCACGAAGCACGGATTCCGACCATTGCCACCAAGGTCCCGCGTGCGGCGTTCGCCAAGGTCACGGCCAAAATGCGCGGCTCGGTGTCGATTCCTCTGATCACCACCAACCGTATCAATACCCCCGAAGTGGCCGAGCAGGTGCTGGCCGAAGGCGATGCAGACATGGTGTCGATGGCGCGTCCTTTCCTCGCCGATCCTGAATTCGTCAATAAAGCCGCTGCCGGTCGCGGCGATGAGATCAACACCTGCATCGCCTGCAACCAGGCGTGTCTGGACCACACCTTCGGCGGCAAACTCACCAGCTGTCTGGTCAACCCGCGCGCCTGCCACGAAACCGAACTCAATTACCTGCCGGTTACGCAGGTGAAGAAAATTGCCGTTATTGGTGCTGGCCCTGCGGGACTGGCAGCGGCCACGGTGGCCGCCGAGCGCGGGCATGAGGTGACGCTGTTCGATTCGGCCAGCGAAATTGGCGGCCAGTTCAACATCGCCAAGCGTATTCCGGGCAAGGAAGAGTTTTTTGAAACGCTGCGCTATTTCGGTCGCAAGTTGCAGACCACGGGCGTAGATCTGCGCCTGAACACGCGTGTGGTTGTGGAGGATTTGCTGGGCAAAGGCTATGACGAAGTGCTTCTGGCCACCGGCGTCGCACCGCGCACGCCAGCGATTCCCGGCGTCGAGAATGCCAGGGTGCTGAGTTATCTGGATGTGATTCTGGAGCGCAAACCGGTTGGCAAGTCAGTGGCGGTGATCGGCGCAGGCGGTATCGGTTTTGACGTTTCGGAGTTTCTGGTGCACCAGGGCGTGGCCACCAGCCTCGATCGCGATGCGTTCTGGGACGAATGGGGCATCGATGCGGCGCTGCGGGCGCGTGGCGGTGTGGCCGGGATCAAACCGCATCCTCACGCGCCGGCGCGTCAGGTCTTCCTGCTGCAGCGCAAGACTTCAAAGGTCGGCGACGGGTTGGGCAAAACCACTGGCTGGATTCATCGCACAGGCCTGAAGAACAAACAGGTGCAGATGCTTAACAGTGTCGAGTACCTGAAGATCGATGATGCGGGGCTGCACATACGGATTGGCGCCGACGGTGAAGAAAAACTGCTGCCGGTGGACAACATCGTGATCTGTGCCGGGCAGGATCCGCTGCGCGAGCTCTACGACGGCTTGCAAGCGGCGGGGCAGAGCGTGCACTTGATCGGAGGCGCAGACGTCGCGGCAGAGCTGGATGCCAAGCGGGCGATCAGTCAGGGGTCGCGATTGGCAGCTGAGCTGTAAGGGGAGTACTGCCTGTCAGCGGTTGTCAGGAAGTGATCTCTGTGGGAGCGAATGCGTTCGCGATGGGTTGTGCAGCCGATAAAGCGCTGCCGCCTGCACTGCTTTTGGTCGCAAGGCCGCTCGGAATGCATTCGTTCCCGAAGGGTTTAGCGCATTGCAGGCGGGCAGGTTAGACTTTGCGTCCCTTGCCTCATGCCCTGCGCCATGCTCCCTCAAGCCCCCCTGCAACCCCTCAATCTCCGCTGGCTCATCGCAGCAGGCGTCGAAGTGGCTATCCTGCGGCTGGACCTGATCGACCCGCTGATCAGCGGCAACAAGTGGTTCAAGCTGACCCATCACCTTGCTGCCGCCAGAAACGCCGGGGCCGAGGGGCTGATCAGCCTGGGCGGGGCGCACTCCAATCATCTGCATGCGATGGCCGCGGCGGGTAAGCGTTTTGGCTTTTCCACGGTCGGGCTGTTGCGCGGGCATCCTGTGCAAACCCCGACGGTGCTGGACCTCCAGGCCTTTGGCATGGAGCTGCAGTGGTTGGGGTACGCCGGCTATCGTACTCGGCATGAGCCCGGGTTTTGGGCACCTTGGCTGGAGCGCTATCCAAGGCTTCATCCAGTGCCCGAAGGCGGCGGTGGGCTGGACGGCGCGTTGGGCTGTGCCGAAATCGTCAATCAAGCCCGTGCCCAGCTTTCTGACGTCGGCTGGGACGATTACGACGGCTGGTGGCTGGCGTGTGGCACCGGCACCACCTTGGCCGGCCTGGTATTGGCCGAGGCAGGGCGGCACAAGGTGTATGGGGCGATGGCAGTGCCTGCGGGGCATGGGGTGGCCGAAAACGTCGCTGATATTGTCGGGACCGATTGCCCCTGCAGGTATCAATTGCTCGATGCCAGCCGCGGTGGTTTCGCCAAAACCGATGCCCAGTTGCTCGCGTTCATCTCAGCGTGCGAAGCGCAGAGCGGCGTTGCGCTGGAACCTCTCTATACCGGCAAGGCCCTGCTGGCGCTGCAACAGGCTGTCGAGGTTGGTCACTGCCCCAAAGGCTCGCGGATGATCTTTGTTCATACCGGCGGCTTGCAAGGTAAGCGGGCATCGGGCGCGATGTTGGATTAAAACCGACCGGCGCGCATGAGGACTTTATGCGGTGTCCCGTCGCTGACGTGTCGGGTTGTCGCGCAGCAAACGCGGTTCTCTTTGGAGTGCGCGTGCTCACGAAAAGATGAGTACAGCCGCTAAAGCTTCCGGGGCTGGAACACCGATTTCGTGAGCAAGCTCACTGTCATAGGGAACGTGGTGGCGGGCTATCGGCGAACTTTCTTTATACGAAGAAGGCGCGGCGCCTCTGTGCCTCTGGCATGAATCCTGCCGCCTGAATACCCGACAGGTCGGTCCTGAGCACGTCGACGACACTTCTGGAGTGAAGTCGCTCAGGCGCTGTACCGATAATTGGGTCTTCCCCTGCGCGCCGAGGTTCAACATGACCACCCCAGCCATCGAGCAGGTCGATCCTGCTACTTTGAGAAAAGTCATCGTCGCGGCCAGTATCGGCAACTTCGTCGAATGGTTCGACTTCGCGGTTTATGGCTTTCTCGCCACCACCATCGCTCAGCAATTCTTTCCCAGCGGTGACGCCAGCGTGGCGTTGCTCAAGACCTTCGCCGTGTTCGCGGTGGCCTTTGCCTTCAGGCCGCTGGGCGGGTTGTTCTTCGGGATGCTAGGCGACAGGATCGGACGCAAACGCACCCTGGCCTTCACAATCCTGCTAATGGCTGGAGCGACCACCGTTATCGGGCTGTTACCCACTTACGCTGCGATCGGCGTGGCCGCGCCTGTGCTGCTGACCATCATCCGCTGTGCTCAGGGCTTTTCGGCCGGAGGCGAGTACGCCGGTGCCTGCGCGTACCTCATGGAACACGCACCGCGTGGCAAACGCGCCTGGTATGGCAGCTTCGTGCCGGTGTCGACCTTTGCGGCCTTCGCGTCGGCAGCGATCTTTGCCTATGCGCTGGAGGCCTCGCTTTCAACTGAGGCCATGAGCAGTTGGGGGTGGCGCCTGCCGTTTCTGGTCGCAGCGCCCCTCGGGCTTATCGGCTTGTATCTGCGCTGGAAACTGGATGAAACCCCGGCGTTCCAGGCCGTCGCCGAAGAGCACACGGTTGCTCACTCGTCCCTCAAGGACACCCTGCGCGATCATGGCCGGGCCATCCTCGCACTGGGCGCGTTCATCTCACTCACGGCACTGTCGTTCTACATGTTCACCACTTACTTTGCGACTTACCTGCAAGTAGCCGGGGGCCTGAACCGCGCAACGGCCTTGCTGGTGTCGCTGATCGCCCTGTGTTTCGCCTCGGCACTGTGTCCGGTGGCGGGAGCATTTTCCGACAGGGTCGGGCGTCGAGCGACGGTCGTCACGGCATGTGTCCTGCTGGCGGTGATGGTTTATCCGTCGTTCCTGATGGCCAGTTCCGGCTCGTTCGCAGGTTCCATCGTCGGGGTGATGCTGCTGGCGACCGGGGCAGTGCTGTGCAACGTGGTCACTGCAGCGTTGTTATCCGAAACCTTTCCGACGCGCACCCGTTACACCGCCTCGGCGATCACCTACAACATTGCTTACACGATTTTCGGCGGTACCGCGCCACTCATGGCGACCTGGCTGATCGGCATGACCGGTAGCAACCTGTCGCCTGCCTTGTATCTGATCGTGGTGGCGGTGCTGGGGCTGGTGGGCGGGCTGGCGTTGCCAGAAACGTCGAAGGTGTCACTGCATGAGGTCCAGGGTTCCTCAGGGCGTCGTTCTGCGCTTCAAACGATGGCCTGAGTTCGCAACAAAACATGGCACCACTGCCCCAAAAACTGGCACATTGGCGACCCCATTGTGCCGCTGAAATCTCATGCAATGAATTTGCGGGCGGCACACCCCACTGTTCGATGGATGAACTCAAATGGCCGTCACCAGCCCTTCGACCGCGACCTCTCAATCCAACCCTTTGGTCATGCGCATCATTGGGGCTGTGGCTCTGGCGCATTTGATCAATGACCTTATCCAATCAGTGTTGCCGTCGATCTACCCGATGCTCAAGGCCAACTACGGCCTGACCTTCACAGAGGTAGGGCTGATCACCCTGACGTTTCAGATCACCGCTTCCCTGTTGCAGCCCTGGGTGGGTTATTACACTGATCGCCATCCCAATCCGCTGGTGCTGCCGGTAGGCTCGATCTGCACCTTGATCGGCATCCTGATGCTGTCCATGGTGGGCAGTTTTCCGATGATTCTGCTGGCATCCGCGCTGATCGGCGTCGGCTCTTCGACCTTCCACCCTGAAGCCTCGCGCATCGCCCGACTGGCCTCAGGCGGACGTTTCGGGTTAGCGCAATCAACGTTCCAGGTCGGAGGCAACACGGGGTCGGCATTTGGCCCATTGCTCGCGGCGGCGATCATCATTCCGTTCGGCCAGGGCCATGTCGCGTATTTCGGGTTGTTCGCGCTGTTTTCCGTCGGCCTGCTGTACGCCATCAGCCGTTGGTACACATCGCACCTGAGTCTGTTCACGCTCAAGGCCGGTCACGCAGCGACCCACGGGTTGTCGAAGACCCGTGTCATCGTCGCGCTGTCGGTGCTGGCGTTTCTGGTGTTTTCCAAGTTTTTCTACATGACCAGCATTACCAGCTACTTCACTTTCTACCTGATCGAGCGCTTCGATATCTCGGTCGCCAGCTCCCAACTGCATCTGTTTCTCTTCCTTGGTGCGGTGGCGGCGGGCACCTTCTTCGGTGGTCCGATCGGCGACAGGATCGGGCGCAAGGCGGTGATCTGGTTCTCGATCCTCGGTGCGGCGCCGTTCACCCTGGCGTTGCCCTACGCCGACCTGTTCTGGACCAGTGTGCTCAGCGTGATCATCGGTTTCATTCTGGCTTCGGCGTTTTCGGCCATTGTGGTTTACGCGCAAGAATTGGTGCCGGGTAACGTCGGGATGATCGCCGGGATCTTTTTCGGCCTGATGTTCGGCTTCGGCGGGATTGGCGCAGCGCTTTTGGGCCACCTGGCGGACCTTCGCGGCATCGTCTACGTCTACACGCTGTGCTCATTCCTGCCGTTGCTGGGCGTCCTGGCCATCCTGCTCCCCAGAACCCATCGTTAAATGCTTACAGCCGCGCTGATTTTCCTGTTCACCATCACCCTGGTCATCTGGCGGTCAAAGGGTGTGGGAGTGGGTTGGAGCGCAACGTTCGGCGCCGTTCTGGCATTGCTTTTCGGGGTGGTAAACCTGGGGGACACCCCTCAGGTCTGGCGTATCATCTGGAACGCCACGGGCACGTTCATCGCGTTGATCGTCATCAGCGTTGATCGGGGGCTGCTGTCTATCGACGCCAGCCAGGCTCACGGTCAACGGCAGGAAGCGATGATTGACGCCCACGTCATCGGCAGCGACCTGGGGCCGAAAATCACTCTGATCGGCAGTTTGGCCACCCTGCTGTGGCTGCACGTTCTGGCGGGCAAGGGCGTCACCCTCGGCTGGGGCTATTACGTTGGCGTGGGTGTTGTGCTCACGTTGCCGGTGCTGTTGATCACGCTGGCGGCGCTGGTGGTGCGATTGAGTATCTGACGTCGCTGTTTTCCGCGACTGCCGGCCACAGGTCCGGTACCAGAAACACCCGTTCAATTTCTTCCCAATACCCCTCGGGGCTTTGCATCAGGCGCACCAGTAATTGTGCTTGTGTCTTGGGATCGAGTTGCCGGCGCCACAGCTGGAATTCATCGTCGCTCCAGATGTGCTCATATCGCGCCGGCGCCAGCCAGGCATGGCGCGGTAGCACGTGCCAGCGACCTGCGGGGCGTTGACAGGCGAAGGCAGGCCAGTCTTTACGATGCACCCAAAGCCCACGCAGATGATCATCGTGAACACCTTGCGGTGACGGAGCCGCACCTTGCCAGGGATAAAACAGATAGCCGCCCAGCCATAACTCGGCGTTCAGAGACGCGATTCCCAGCGCCGCCAATGCCTCACGACTCTGCTCGCACGCCGAGATCGGCAATTGATGCTGAGTGAGGTGAGCCAGTTTCAAGTCCAGCCTGTCGAGGCTGCCAGGGCCCAGCCAGTTTGCCGGATCCTTGCCATCTGTAGCCTGCAGGCCGAGGTAAAACTTGATCGCCAGCTCCACATGGTGCACGCCATCGTTGTCTTGCAGCAGCATGTCCAGTTCACCCAATGTGTGACCCCCGATCCGGATTGGCAGATTGGCGGCGATCATCTCCACGCCAGGCGCGTGCTGGATCGCAAACTGCCAGAGTCGCTCGTAGTACAGCCCCAGGCGGCGAATCGAACTGCGCGATAGCCATTCATCCAGAGTGCTGCTGTCACGGTCCAGACGCTGTAAAAAGTCCTCCAGCGCCTGGGGACTCTGCACCCAATCGCTGCCGCTCAAGGGATGGCGTTGCGGCCATGCGGTCACCGCCAGCATGGGCGGCGATAGAATTATCCACGCCAGATCGCGCACCGCAGGCGTGCGCAGTTGACGGGGCAGGGCGGTGAGGGTCGGGAATGGATTCATTGGCTGAGAATAGCAGTGACGCAGTGGCACTTTTGCAATGGCCTTGAAGTTTCGCCTCCGCAGTTTTTCTGTGTGAGCGAATTCATAAGGTCTGATCTACATTCCCTCCGTCGATTTGTCTCAGGCGATTTTTATGCTGACTGGCTTCAACCATCTCACCCTCGCTGTAGGCTGTTTGACACGCAGCATTGTCTTTTATGAGCAGACCCTAGGCTTCAAACTCTCGGCGCGCTGGAAGACCGGGGCCTACCTCAGCCTGGGCGAACTCTGGCTTTGCCTGTCCAGCGATACCTTGCATGCCGAAGACATGCAGCGTCATTACACGCACTATGCTTTTTCCATCGATCAGCAAAACTTCGCCGAGTTCGCGCAACGTCTGCGTGGGCTGAACGTGCCGCTGTGGAAGCAAGACAAAAGTGAAGGTGACTCTCTCTACTTCCTTGATCCAGATGGTCATCAACTGGAGGCGCATGTGGGTGATCTGAAATCACGGTTGGCGAAATGCCGCATCCATCCTTATAGCCAGATGGAGTTTTTTGACTGACTGGCCCTCGTAAAAAGATCATGCTCGTTGAGCAGTGCTCACGGGTTGAAGCGCATGGTCGTCGCTGCGCGTTTGCCGCTGCCGACCCCTTCGCCCATAATCGCGTTCTTTACATGCATGAACCCTGCGGGAGCCCCATGGAGCAATTTCGTAACATCGGCATCATTGGTCGCCTCGGCAGTACTCAAGCGCTCGAGACCGTTCGCCGACTCAAGAAATTCCTGATGTCGCGGCATCTGCATGTGATCCTCGAAGACACCATTGCCGAAGTACTGCCTGGCCACGGCATGCAGACCTCTTCGCGCAAGATGCTGGGGGAAGTCTGCGACATGGTCATCGTCGTCGGTGGCGATGGCAGTTTATTGGGCGCCGCCCGTGCACTGGCCAAGCACAACGTGCCGGTGTTGGGGATCAACCGGGGTAGTCTGGGTTTTCTGACCGACATCCGCCCGGACGAGCTGGAGGTGAAGGTCGCCGAGGTGCTGGACGGCCACTATCTGGTGGAAAACCGCTTCTTGCTGCAAGCGGAGGTCCGTCGTCACGGCGAAGCCATCGGGCAGGGCGACGCACTCAATGACGTGGTGCTGCACCCCGGCAAATCCACGCGCATGATCGAATTCGAGATCTATATTGACGGGCAATTCGTCTGCAGCCAGAAGGCTGACGGACTAATCGTCGCGACGCCGACCGGTTCCACCGCCTATGCATTGTCGGCAGGCGGGCCGATCATGCACCCCAAACTGGACGCCATCGTCATCGTGCCGATGTACCCGCACACCCTGTCGGGGCGGCCGATTGTCGTTGACGGCAACAGCGAGCTGAAAATCGTTGTCTCAAAGGATATGACGATTTATCCACAGGTCTCCTGCGATGGACAAAACCACTTCACCTGCGCGCCGGGTGACACCGTGACGGTGAAAAAGAAACCGCAAAAACTGCGTCTGATTCACCCGCTCGACCACAACTACTACGAAGTCTGCCGGACCAAACTCGGTTGGGGCAGTCGGCTTGGCGGCAGGGGCGACTGATGCTCGATCCCGCGCGTAGCTACGACCTGATCGGTGACGTGCACGGGTGTGCCCAGACCCTTGAGCACTTGCTCGACACCCTTGGTTATCGCTTTGTGTCCGGTGTCTGGCGCCACCCCGAGCGCATCGCCCTGTTTCTGGGCGACATCATTGACCGCGGCCCGCGCATTCGCGAGGCGCTGCATATCGTTCACGATATGGTCGTGGCCGGGCAGGCGTTCTGCATCATGGGCAACCATGAATTCAACGCGCTGGGCTGGAGCACGCCCGCAGCCAAGGAAAGCGGCAAGCAGTTCGTGCGCGAACACACGCCGCGACATGCCCGGCTATTGGGCGAAACCCTGGCGCAATTCGAGCAGCATCCCGGTGACTGGAACGATTTCCTCAAGTGGTTCTATGAACTGCCACTGTTCATTGATGCCGAGCGCTTCCGCCTGGTGCATGCCTGCTGGGACGCCAACCTCATCGAAGCGCTGCGCAGTGCGCATGGCGATGGCCGGATCGACCAGCACTTCGTGCAGGTCTCCGCTGAACAGGGCAGTTTTGCCAGCGCCGTGTTCGACAGGCTGCTGCGCGGCACCGACATGCGCTTGCCCCATGGCATGACGCTCACCGGTGGCGACGGGCTGACGCGGGCGTCGTTCCGCACCAAATTCTGGGAAGACAACCCGCAGACCTACGGCGACGTGGTCTTCCAGCCTGACGCCCTGCCGGAACCGGTGGCCAAACGGCCGCTGTCAGACAGCGAGAAAAATGCCTTGCTGCGCTATGGCGCTGATGAGCCGTTGTTGTTTGTCGGGCATTACTGGCGCAGCGGAATTCCCGCAGCGATCCGACCCAACCTGGCGTGCCTTGATTACAGCGCCGTACTGTACGGCAAGCTGGTGGCGTACCGGCTCGATCAGGAAACTCAAATAGATCCGGGCAAGTTCGTCTGGGTTGATGTCACTCGACCGGAGACAGCCCGATGAACCCGGTTGCCGTATTGCGCCTGCCGTTGAACACCGATCTGAGCGGCTTCGTCGACTTGCTGCGACGCCTCAACGTGCCGCACCGGGTCAGCGAAGAAGCGGGCGAACAAGTGCTGTGGGTACCGGATGCGCCTCAATTGGCCGACGACATCCGCCACCTGTATCAGCAATACCCCGACGGCGATCCCACCGCGCAATTGCCCCCAGGCCGCGAAGTACTGGCCGTGACGCGCCCCAGCCCTCTGGTGCAGGTGCGCAGCAGTCCGGTGACCAGCATCGTCCTGTTGCTGTGCTTGATCGTCGCGGGCGTGACCTTGCTGGGAGACAATTATCAGGCGCTGAGCTGGCTGACCTTCAATGATTTTCGGGTCAATGGCGATTACGTCATGTTTACCCCGGTCGAGACGACCTTGGCAGCGGGGCAGTGGTGGCGCGTGATTTCGCCGATGCTGATCCACTTCGGTGTGCTGCATCTGGTGATGAACGCCCTGTGGTTCTGGGAGCTGGGGCGGCGTATCGAAATGCGCCAGGGCAGTTGGCAATTACTGGGTTTGACCCTGGCCATCAGCGCATTTTCCAACTACGGCCAGTATTTCTGGAGCGGCCCGAGCCTGTTCGGCGGCCTGTCCGGTGTGCTTTATGGTTTGCTCGGTCATTGCTGGATCTTCCAGTTACTGGCGCCCAACCCCATTTACCGTCTGCCACGCGGCGTACTGGTGATGATGCTGGGGTGGCTGGTGCTGTGCATGACTGGTCTGATCAGCCTGCTGGGTTTTGGCGAAATCGCCAACGGCGCTCACGTCGGCGGTCTGATCATCGGTTGTGCAACCGGCCTTGTGGGCGGTGCAATAGCGCGCCGTAAACATTAAAATTGCCCGCTTAATTCTGGGAGAGCCCAATGTCCTCTTTTGTCGAAATGATTGAAAACATCACGCCAGACATCTACGAGAGCCTGAAACTGGCCGTGGAAATCGGCAAATGGTCCGATGGGCGCAAGCTGACTCAGGAGCAACGCGAACTGTCGCTGCAGGCGCTGATTGCCTGGGAAGTGCGCAACGTGCCCGAGGAGCAGCGCATTGGCTACATGGGCCCGCAGGAGTGCGCTTCCAAATCGGAGCCAGTGCCTAATATTCTGTTCAAATCGGATGCCATCCATTGATCGAGATTGCTCGCGGCTGCGTCAATAAGATGTCCACACGACTTGATGCCACGCGGGTTGAATATGCATTTCGCCTGGGCAATTCGGAAATCCCGGTCAATCCGCTGATCGGCAAGACCGTACGCCTTGAGTATCTGGGCGCGATTCACTGCAACCATTGCGGCCGCCGTACCAAGACCAGCTTCAGCCAGGGGTATTGCTACCCCTGCATGCAGAAGCTGGCGCAGTGCGACATCTGCATGATGAGCCCGGAGAGATGCCATCACGAGCACGGCACCTGCCGGGATCCTTCTTGGGGTCAGCAGTTTTGCATGACCGATCACATTGTCTACCTGGCCAACTCGTCAGGTGTGAAAGTCGGTATTACCCGTGCCACTCAGCTGCCGACCCGCTGGCTGGATCAGGGTGCAAGTCAGGCGCTGCCCATCGTACGCGTGGCAACCCGTCAGCAATCGGGCTTCGTGGAGGATCTGTTTCGCAGTCAGGTCGCCGACCGCACCAACTGGCGCGCGCTGCTCAAGGGCGATGCGCCGGCGGTTGACCTGGCAGCCATCCGTCAGCAACTGTTCGAATCCTGCGCCGAGGGCCTCGCCGCGCTGCAAGCGCGTTTTGGGCTGCAAGCGATTCAGTTGCTGAACGATGTCGAACCCATCGAGATCAAGTATCCGGTTCAGGCGTATCCGACCAAGATCGTCAGTTTCAACCTGGACAAAGACCCTATTGCCGAGGGCACGTTGCTGGGCATCAAGGGTCAATATCTGATCTTCGACACCGGCGTGATCAATATCCGCAAATACACGGCGTATCAGCTCGCCGTGCATCAGTAGCGAGTAGCCGTTTTATTTCGTAGCGAGTAGCTCAAAGGATAAGGACAGCATCATGCGCACCGAACAGCCGAAAATGATTTACCTGAAGGATTATCAGGCGCCTGAGTACCTCATTGACGAGACGCACCTGACCTTCGAATTGTTTGACGATCACACCCTGGTCCATGCGCAGTTGGTCATGCGCCGCAATCCCGAGCGCGGTGCTGACCTGCCGCCGTTGGTGCTGGACGGCCAGCTGCTGGAGCTGCTTTCGGTCAAGCTGGCCGACGTCGATCTGGCTGAAGGCGATTACCAGCTGACCCCGGACAGCCTCACCGTCCAGCCGAACTGCGCCACATTCACCCTGGACACCAGCGTGAAGATCCACCCGGAGACCAACACCGCGCTTGAGGGGTTGTACAAGTCCAGCGGTATGTTCTGCACGCAGTGCGAGGCCGAGGGTTTCCGCAGGATCACCTATTACCTCGACCGCCCGGACGTGATGAGCACTTTCACGACCACGGTCATTGCCAGCCAGCAGGACTTCCCGATTCTGCTGTCCAACGGCAACCTGATCGACCTCGGGCCGGAAGGCGATGATCGCCACTGGGTGACCTGGAAGGACCCGTTCAAGAAGCCCGCCTACCTGTTCGCACTGGTGGCCGGTGATCTGTGGTGTGTCGAAGACACCTTCGTCACCATGACTGAGCGCAAGGTGACCTTGCGCATCTTCGTCGAACCGGAAAACATCGACAAATGCCAGCACGCCATGGACAGCCTGAAAAAATCCATGCGCTGGGACGAAGAGGTCTACGGTCGCGAGTACGATCTGGACATCTTCATGATCGTGGCGGTCAACGATTTCAACATGGGCGCCATGGAAAACAAGGGCCTGAACATCTTCAACTCCAGCGCCGTGCTGGCTCGCGCCGAAACCGCCACCGACGCCGCGCACCAGCGGGTCGAGGCCATCGTTGCCCACGAGTACTTCCACAACTGGTCGGGCAACCGCGTGACCTGCCGCGACTGGTTCCAGCTGTCGCTCAAGGAAGGCTTTACTGTATTCCGTGATTCCGGCTTCTCGGCCGACATGAACTCGGCCACGGTCAAGCGCATTCAGGACGTCGCCTACCTGCGCACCCACCAGTTCGCCGAAGACGCCGGTCCCATGGCTCACGCCGTACGCCCGGACAGCTTCATCGAGATTTCCAACTTCTACACCCTCACCGTGTACGAAAAGGGCTCGGAAGTCGTCGGCATGATTCATACCCTGCTGGGTGCCGAAGGTTTCCGCAAAGGCAGCGACCTGTATTTCGAGCGCCACGACGGTCAGGCCGTGACCTGCGACGACTTCGTCAGGGCCATGGAAGACGCCAATGGCATCGACCTGACCCAGTTCAAGCGCTGGTATTCGCAAGCCGGCACCCCGCGTCTGGCCGTGACCGAGGCCTACGACGCGCCGGCCAAAACCTATAGCCTGACCTTCCGCCAGAGCGCGCCGACCACCCCTGGGCAGCCAGGGGATGCGAAAAAGCCGTTCGTCATTCCGGTTTCGCTGGGCCTGCTGGACAAGCAAGGTCAGGAAATTGCCTTGCGTTTGCAGGGCGAGTCCTCGGCAACCGGTACTTCACGTGTGATTGCGGTGACCGAAGCCGACCAGACCTTCACCTTCGTTGACGTGGCCGAACATCCACTGCCATCGCTGCTGCGCGGGTTCTCGGCGCCGGTGAAACTGAGCTTTGCGTACAACCGTGATCAACTGATGTTTTTGATGCAGCACGACAGCGATGGCTTCAATCGCTGGGATGCCGGTCAGCAATTGTCGGTTCAGGTGTTGCAGGAGCTGATCGCTCAGCATCAGCAAGGCGAGCCGCTGGTGCTGGATCAACGTCTGGTGACGGCGCTGGGCACGGTGCTGGCCGACGAGCGTCTGGACCAGGCCATGGTCGCGGAAATGCTCTCGCTTCCCGGTGAGGCCTACCTCACCGAGATCAGTGAAGTGGCCGATGTCGATGCCATTCACGCGGCCCGCGAGTTCGCCCGTCTACAACTGGCCAACAGCCTGCATGACGCGCTGTGGAAGCGTTATCAGACTAACCGCGAGCTGTCGAAGAAGACCGCATACGTGGCCGAGTCCGAGCACTTTGCTCGCCGTGCCCTGCAGAACATCGCGCTGTCCTATTTGATGCTCACCGGCAAACCGCAGGTGCTGGCTGCTGCCATCGAGCAGTTCGACAGCGCCGACAATATGACCGAGCGTCTGACCGCGCTGGCGGTGCTGGTCAACTCGCCGTTCGAAGACGAGAAAGCCAAGGCACTCGCCGTGTTTGCCGAGAACTTCAAGGACAACGCGCTGGTCATGGACCAGTGGTTCAGCGTTCAAGCTGGCAGCACCTTGCCCGGCGGTCTTGAGCGGGTGAAAGCACTGATGCAGCATCCGGCGTTCACGATGAAGAATCCGAACAAGGTGCGTGCACTGATGGGTGCATTCGCGGGGCAAAACCTGATCAACTTCCACGCGGCAGACGGATCGGGCTATCGCTTCCTGGCGGATCTTGTGATCGAACTGAACGGGTTCAACCCGCAGATTGCGTCTCGTCAATTGGCACCGCTGACTCGCTGGCGCAAGTATGACGATAAGCGTCAGGCGTTGATGAAGGGCGAACTGGAGCGCATTCGGGCCTCGGGGCAGTTGTCGCCTGATGTGTTTGAGGTGGTGAGCAAAAGCCTGGCCTGATGCAAGCGGGCTTTTGAATAGAAGGGCTGCCTGCACATGCAGGCGGCCCTTTTTTGTGCCTCGCACGGACTGCCGTCGTATGCGCCCCACACACATATATACGGCGCGCATCGCATGGCTGAAATTGTCTGGCTGGAGAGCGACGTAGCTGAGCTCGGCGCGGTCTGACGCAGCTATCGAAAGGTCCGCCCGATCTACCGGTAACTGCAGGCTCCAACTGTTGGAGCGAGTTCGTTCGCGAAGCAATGTCTCAAGCGCGGAAGATTGATCGGCCTCAACGCCCGTTGAGCTGACCAAGCAAAAACAAACGCCCCGACAGAGCGGGGCGTTTGTTTTGGTCGCGCGCTTAGTGTGTTCACGCGACCTTCAAGGCAGGCTGCCTTTTAATCCACAACAGGTCAGTCGCCGCGATAAACGCAGCCACTGGTGCAAGTTTCATGAATGCGAATAGCCGACAGCTCTGGCAGCAGCGGTTTGAGTTCGTTCCAGATCCACTTCACCAACACTTCACTGGTCGGGTTTTCAAGGCCCGGAATGTCGTTGAGGTAGTTATGATCCAGGCGCTCGTAAAGCGGCTTGAAGATGCTTTTGATCTCGGAGAAGTCGCGGATCCAGCCGGTATGCGGATCAGGCTCGCCTTGTAGATAGATCGCGACCCTAAAGGAGTGCCCATGCAAGCGCCCGCACTTGTGGCCTTCCGGTACGTGGGGGAGGCGGTGGGCGGATTCGAAGGTAAATTCTTTGAAGATTTCCAATGTTTGACCTGTATATCTGGAAAACCGGGGGCTTCCAGTAAAAGCCCCGTGTTCGGTGTACTGATTGGTCGTTGCCGAGCGCCAGATTCGTCATCCACTGAGAGGATAGCGGACTGACGCCATACGACCGAGTTGGGGCGTATTCTAACCTGTTTCGAAATGTGCCCTTCCTGATTCTTCGATGCAACATGTTCTGACTCAGGCCAATGTAAAGCACCTCATCAGCGCAATCGCTGCGGGAGCAGCAGAATCGTTCAGGCATGAGCTTGCAAGCCGATACGCCAGGGCGGATGCGGAACTCAAGGCGTTCATAAAGCAAATACACATTGAAAAGAGTCATGGCGGCGAATGGGGCGATAGACAAAGCTCCATCAATCTATCCACCAATATGATCATGCTGTCCGCCGAGTTCTAGGACATGACCACATGGGACAACGGAAGCTGGTTTTAAGCCTGCCCGCCGTGAGTGGTGGCGCAAGATTCAGGCATTCTCAGCAAGACGGTGAATGGGCGTTGAGTGCGGACGATGTCATCTAGGAGCAGGGATACGTTTTTTGCATCAACTGCGTAATGCCTATTGACAAGCTCCCATCACAGCATCATTATTCACGTCATCCTGTCATTTCTGCGAACGTTGAAGATTGACACGTCAAAGCCCGGCCATTGTGTCGGGCTTTTTATTGGGTGCACCAAGCATGGCGCGTTGTGCGCTAGCGCATCCAGCTTGGCTGTGGTGGTCAAGCGGGCGCTTGGAGGTGAAAGTCCTCTACACACCCGGCAATGACGAATTCGCAATGCTGTTCACTTAAGAAAAAACGGCGCTTACCCAGAAATGAGAAAGCGCCATTTTTTTAGGTTTCGCCGCAACACCGAAACAAAAGCCTTCGGTCAGCGGCTTAAGCGAACAGCATTGCCGACGAATTCGGAGCTCTTTATTGCAAGTAATTTAGTAATACCACGATCCCCGAGCTATTGCTTTTGCCCGGGACAAGCCTTTCATCAAAGCCCAGTCTGACCGCTGGGTTTTTTGTGGGCGCGTTGAATGTGACCGGGTGAGTAAGCCGCGGCTGTACAGCCAGACAATTCATCAACTGAAGCATTTATAACGAAGCGCAGGTAAGCAATGCGAATTGGTGTTGGCGTCATTACTATGGGTGTGAGGCCCATCCAAGATTACAAGCTGGCTTCTGGAACACACTTTCATGTCTATACCGACGTTGAGCGCAAAGGGCCTGCTTTCGCACGCAATCGGGTGCTAAAAGCCATGAGCGATGACGGCTGTGACCTGCTGTTCGTGTTTGACGATGACTGCTACCCAACCCGTCATGGATGGGAGTCATATTTCGTTGAGCAACACCTGAAGACCGGGATTCATCTGTTCGGGCTGCCGGACATCTTCAACGCAGAGGTAAATGGCACGGAGGGTGAGGTGGTCTATTGGAATGGCATGCTTGTGCAGTTCGCGATGTACACCCGAACGCTGCTCGAACAGGTGGGGTTCTACAACACCGGGTATGACCGGTACGGCCACGAAGATAATGGGTACACGTTTCGCGCCCTGCGGTCGGGACTGGCTGGGAACAAGACTGGCTTTCCGTCGCCGATCCGCACCCTTGGCTATATCCATTCAGAGGACGTGTATGGCGTGACGGCCATGCACAATCTGACCTGGGAAGAGAAGGGTGCCTACATCGAAGTTAACCGCGTGGTCCTCGAAGCCGAGCTGAACAGCGACCAAATTTACTACCCCTTTGCCCAGGACGCGGAATGAACGCCTCGATCAGCCCAGTCGCGCGTCGCGGTAATCTGATGCTCGACATCCGGCCGCATACCTCATGCGACTTCCACAGAATCATCATGCCCTACGGCCACCTCAAGGCGGACCCAAAGGCACCAGTGTTTGTCTTCAACCGCCAGCCATCCCATGGCATCCGCTCGCTTGTGGCAATGAAGCAGGCCGGGATCAAGATCATCTGTGATTTGGACGACCACTTCGAAGTGGGTCCGGACCACGTGCTCTATGAGCTGTTCAAGCGCAACAAGGTCGCCGAGATCATCCAGCAATCGATGATGCTGGCCGATCTGGTGACCTGCACCAACACGGAACTTGCCAAGGCCATAGCCCCGTATGCCAAGCGCGTTGAGATTCTGCCCAACGCGCTGCCATTCGATCAAGGTCAGTTCACGTTGTCTCAGGACACCGAGAGTGACCGTCCCATCGTGTATGTGGCTGGCACGACCCACCGGCACGACATAATGCTGTTCGCAGGCCACGTAGACGAACAACACCTCACTGTGGCCGGGCATAACCCTGAGCGCAAAGAGTGGCGCAAGATCGAGGCCTTGTTTGGTCCCAACATTAACTACAAGGCAGAAACCTCGATTGACCAGTACATGAACCTGTACGAAGGTCATGCGCTGGCTTTGGCACCGCTTGTGGATACCAGCTTCAATCGGTGCAAGTCGAACCTCAAGGTGCTTGAGGCCGGTGCGAAGGGCATTCCCATTGTGGTATCCAATGTTCACCCCTATCAGAATTGCACTGACTATGACGTCGTTGAATACGCATCAGATGGTAGTGAATGGCGAAAGCGCACCGCCCGATTGATATATGACGAGGGTTATCGCTTAGAGCGGGGGCAGCAGTTGGCCGAGCACGTGCGTGAGCATTATCACTTGGAAAAAATTAACGAGGTCCGTCGCCAAATCGTCGAGGGAATCGTTTAAAGGGCACGACCGATAGGCAGTTAGAAAACCCGGCTCATCGAGCAGCTTCACCGATCGGCATACGTTCGGTTTGGAAGAGTTACAGTTGCGTGCGTCGTGTCGCTGGGATTCATGAGCACGCTTACCCTGTTGGCTGCACTTGCAAACGGCGTTCTGACTGGGAAGATCAAAACCAAGATTGATTCATATCCCGAAAGGGCTATTTTTATGTGCCTGGAGAAACTATGAGCAATGGTTGGAATTGGAAAGGCCAAGAAAACTGGTATGTCTACTGGGCGCCTACCGAAGAGTTACTTGCTGGAAAACGGCGTAGACTCTCAGCAGTGGCCACGACTCTGGAAGCCGCTATTCAGTCCTTCGATAACTTCAATATGTACGGCACGGGTTACAAAATCCTCGCGCAGCAGCTGCAGCCTACGATGGTTTCCGATATCACAGTCGTGTTTTGTGCCTCGGGTACGTGGAACTCAACTTATGAAACATTTCTTGCCTCCTCTGATGCTGCTGCCAAATATCCAAGAATATAACGGGTGCGGCGTTGATAGCTGCAATCCAACATTGACTCATGCAGTTAATTAGCACTGTTAAAAACTCGGTAATATTTTTCAAACGCGGAGGCCGTGGCAATCGGCTTTGGGTTTTCTAACTCACAGAATCTGAGAATCATGCACATATTCAGGGGGCAACCATTATCAGGATAAATCAGGCGTGCTTATTGGTCTACTCGAGTTGTTAGACGATCGGCCGTGTATCGATGGCGGTTCTGCCGGCGTAATAACAGACCGTGGCGTGGTTGTTGCCAAACAACAGTTGAGCGCCACAGAGGTACCCTATGAAGAATATCGATGAACTCAACCCTATCTGGGAACAGATGATCTGCTCCCTGACGGGTGTGGCGCCTGACCGCGTAATCGCTGCTAATCAAGGGCGATCTATGCCGGATGGAACAGATCTCTCGGCGTCATACTCACTGACTCCCGTTCGCGCTTATGGCTGCCCTAACTTCGATTACATCGACGCTCCGGCTTTAGAGCCCATTGATCGCACTTTTATGTACTCGACCGACTACGAAGTCGCGATGAATTCCACAATGATTTTCCAGCTTTCAGTAAACCTGTTTAACGAAGGAGCGGCGACAGCGGCGATGATGATCCCCAACGGTAACTTTCGTCCTGACATTGCCTCGCTCTTGCGTAGAAATAAAGTTGGATGGTTTCAAACGAATCAGTCTGGCGACTTGAGTGCCTTACAAGACGTCAGTCTGCAGTCTCGTCATCAATGCGATCTCACGCTCTATGCCGAGGTCGTGACTACTTACACCATCTTGCGCGCCGCTGGCTTCAAGTTCGAAGTGTCCGACGCCGTGACTCAACACACACTCCAATCAGGAAAATACTATGGCAGTTGATATATCCAACATCGTTCCCATCTCGGTTTCGATCTCATCGGCAGGGCTGGCAGATGCAGATTTCACCAGCTCGGTGGCATTTGCTGACCTCACTGACCTCGCCGCTGGCGTGACTTTCCCGGTGAACACATACCGGGATTACACCACGCTCACCGACATCGTCACTACGTTTGGCACCAGTTCCGAGATCTACTATCTCGCGTCCTCGTACTTCGCGAACAAGACACGCTCCCCGGTGTTCACGGTCTTCATGAAATCCAGCGCTTCGGTCGACCCAACTGCTGCGGCATCGCAAGTCGCCGCATCCGGCGTATGGCGATACAACCACTTCTTCAAGAACTCTGATATCAAAACAGACAACGTTCCGGCACTCGCGAGCTGGGCGGATGCCTCAAACCGTGCTGTATGGGTAACCGTCAGCGATGCCGCCGCTATTACTGCGGGCTCCACGACGGATTTGGCATCTGTCATCTCCGAGCTTGGCGCTCGCCACGTGTTCCAGGGCTTCCGCGCACCTTCTACCCTGGCCGCTGACGTCACTCAGGGTTACCCGATGAACGCCTTGGCGGGCAAGTTTACAAAGTGGAACCCTGCGGGCACCAACACGGCTATCACCGGCGAGTACCAGAACCTGGCCAGCGTTACTGCCGATGGATTGTCGCCTACTGCGATCGGAATCCTCAGGGCCAAGAAATGCGCATATTTCTCCAAGGTTGTCTCCAGCGGTAGCGCTACTGGCTGCATGGCAATGAACACGCAGTCACCCTCCGCTTACGGCGAATGGATCGATGACGTGATCGGTGTAGACATGCTGGCCAATGCACTGCAGGTAGGCCTGTTCAATTGGCTGGTTCAGCCGCAGACCAAGCGCGGGCTGGATGCAAAGAATTTCTCAGGTGCGATCACCGAGGCCGGGAATGTCTGTAAGCAATACTTCGATAACGGTTTTCTGGGGGCGGGCAGCATCGTCGATCCGGACACGGGAAAGGAGCTGTATCTGGCCAACGGTTTTTACATCAATAACGACCCTACCGATGTGGAGAGTCTTACCACCGCAGAGCGTCAGCAGCGTACCTATCCGGTGCTGAACGTTTACGTGCTGCGCAATGGCGCGGCGCACCTCATCCCTGTCAGCCTCTACGTGGAGTAATACACATGGCAATGTTCAACTACGGACCTGCTGGATCGAACCTGTCCCTCAACGGAATAACGATCAGCTCATTTGGCGACACCGATCCGCCGATCGTAATCGAAGATATTGAGCCTCGTGCCGCGCTAAAGCGCGGCACGAGCGGCGGTTCCATACGCCTCGACAATGTGACCCGTGCAAAGCAGTTAACCGTAAACCTGCTTCCGGGATCTGATGAAGCACGGCAGATCATCGCTCTGGACAAGGCCCGCGTCGATTTCTACGGGGCGTTCAACCAGTCTGGATCGGGTGAGTCTCTGGTGTTCTATGGCGGCATCCTCACCAAGCGCGGCCCGATCGGTCGTGGCGGTAAAACAAGTGTGTCCGACGATCAGTTCATCTTCGAATTCAACGATTCCGAAGAAATCTGACATCCATCCACTGGCCGCTCCGGCGGCCAAATTCCCGAGGAATACCATGGCTCGTCAACTTAAATTCCAGATTGCCAATGTGGAGTATGGCGGCACTACTGCCCCAGCCAAGGCCCAGGAAGAGATGCTGCATCTGTCCGTCAACGTGGGCCTGATCTCTTTCTTGAGTGAAAAAAACCCTTCAGGTGATGCCGAGCTTGTTTTAGCGCTTCTCCGCGCCCCGTTCGAAGCACTGCAACGCCTCGCCGCGTTGGCGCTACGTAACGGTGCCGCCGACCTGATCATGCGCGACGACGGCCAAGGCAACATTGTCCTTCCGATCGGGCCCAATCTGTTTCAGGACAACATCCAGTATTACTACCTTCTGGTGGCATACGTTCTTCGCGAGAACCTTAAGGGTTTTTTCGAGCTGCTCCCTCAAAGCGCCGGAGAGCAGCAGGACGCAGCGTAAGCGGGGTCAACTGGTTTCTCTGGCGACCATGCCTGGCGTCGGCTGCTTGCACGGCGCCGCTGGCGCGCTATGAGCAAATGATTGATGGAACGCTTGATTTGGGCGACGTCATGCAGATGCATGTTGTCATGGACGAAATGGAAGCGATGTACACACGGACGATGAATGCGCGCCGTTAAAGCCCTTAAAGCCGCCCTTCAGAAACATCTACGTTAAGTATGGAGTTGGTTCGAGAGTCAAAGTCACATTCATGCTTACTGCGCCTATAAGCGCAGTATATGTTTTTTACTTCAGGGCATCTCCTATAAAAAGTTAACTAAGTAATCATTCATAGAGACCGAAAATATGGTCACTCATCCATTAACAATGAGAACTTTCCTCTTGCCGGACAGACTCTTCCGCCAGCTTCTACATGGCGGATTTCGATCTGTCGCCTTTCCCTGACTGCGCCACAGTGAGGGCAGCTTTTTACCCCCGGTAGATAGCCTCCCACCACACTCGTCGCAATTGATCAAAGCCATGTTTAGCCTCGAACTCTCCTGAATCGAGCAGCATGCCAATCTGATAGCTATTTGCTCTCTGGAGAAAAAATGTCGGAAAAAGTAATCGATACGCTGCTGCTCAGGCTTGGCGTCACAGTCGATGAAGCCAGTTTGGAAAAGGGCGCTCAAGCGGTCACTGACTTGGACGACGCTATCAACAAGGTCATGCGCAATCGAGAAAAGATCAGCCTTGATAGGATCAGCAAAAACCTGGCTGAAGCTGGTGCTACCGCACGTCATCTCGAACAGGATATGGGCCAGCTCGACAAAACCTTGATCCGCGTCCCTCAATCCATGAGTGCGCTGCAGGCGCGGTTGGGGTCTGCCACGCAGCAAATGGGAAGCTTGCGAAGTGAGATGCAAGCGGTTGTAGGACTGCTTTCAAGCGGCGCTTCAGCAGCGGGCCTTGGCCCTTTATCTGGCAGCGTAACCAATATGCTGGCTGGCGGCAGCCCTCTGGCTCTTGCAACTGCGGGTATTGAAGGACTTGCGTCAAACTCCATGAAATATGCTAGTGGGGCGCTTAAGACCGAGGTAAGTGCTGGCGCTTACGGCGTCTCCAAAGCTGATTTCCAGAACCTCAACAGGTTCGGTAAGAAGATTACCGGTGATGACGATGTCGGAACGCAGATTCTCCAGGCAGCCCAGAAGGTCAAGGCCGATTCCTTACTAGGCAAAACTCCGACCGATATTGCGCGTTATGGCGGCGTGCCCTCTGACTTTACGGACGCCTTTGAGCGTCCAACCATGGATGTGGTCGATACTTTCCAGAAGCAGTTAGTGCGCGCGCCCGATCCCCTGATAAAACAAGGTATCGGGAGCTCCCTCGGACTCAGTCAGTCGGCAATCGTGACGTTGGGCGAGGATTACCGCACTGGCATCAAGCAGTCTGACAAGCCGGGTTCGACTTACACCGATCAGGATGTAGCCAATGCTCGAGCGTTCGAGAACTCGCTGGTTGATCTGACTATCGACTTTGAGCGGTTGCGCAATAAGTTGGGAGCTGAATTCCTGCCTTCTTTGGATGGCTTCATAAAGCGCGTAGACGGGCTTCTTGTACAGAATGGGATCGCCGACAAGGTCATGCATTTTGCTGAGACGGTGGGTAAAGGCGACTTCAAAGGGACTGCTGATGCACTCAAGGACCCGGATGTCAAAAGTGCAGTTTCGACCTTCGTTCATGACCATGTCCCGATGCTGGAGGTTGTCAAGGGGACTTATCTTGGAGCAACCGAAGGGTGGGATAAAGGTGGTGTGGTCAGCGCGTACACAGGAGCGGTCAAGGGTTACTTCGGCAGTATTGGAGAGCAATTTCCAACTGCGAAAAGCTTGCTCGGTGAGGGTTTTGACGCCGCCGAGCGCCAGTTTTACGAAAAAATGCCGAGCGCCCATATCGACGATGACCCCGAAAAACCTCTGCGCCCCGAGATCGAAAAAAAACTCGGTAAGCAACAGAGGCCTGATACCGACAACAGTCAAACTAAACAAGACCTCCGTCGGCTCGGAAACAACAAGCTTGATGCTCATCAGCGCGCGATTAAATTCTTCACTGAAAATGGCTACACCCGCCCGCAATCCTACGGCATCGTGGCGAACCTGAGCGCTGAAAGTGGAATGCGGCCGGACGCCGTGGGTGGTAATGGAAAAGCATACGGTCTGGCCCAATGGCAACCGGAACGGCAGCAGGATTTTGAGGCTGAATATGGTAAGGATATTCACCAGTCCAATGAAAAAGAGCAGCTTGAGTTCGTGCTGTTCGAGTTGCGAAACAAGGAGAGAGCAGCGGGGGACGCACTTTCCAAGGCAAAGACGGCGCGAAGGGCCTCTGATGTCTTCCGCCAAATGTACGAGCGACCGGCAGACAACCCTGAAAATGCTGATCGGCGTAATCAGCTCTCCGAGCAACTTGGTGATCGGCATGAGCCGAAAACAGAGACGACTCAACATGATCAGGTTCGGCAGATTGAGCAAAAGTTGCCGGTGCTTTCCGGTAGATCTGAGCCTGCTCTAGCGGCTGGGAGAGTCTCTTATCAGATGCTTCCCGAACCTGTTCAAAGCACCGCTACTGCTGGTCAAAAGGGCTCCGCATTGAACGATCGAGGCGATGTTCCAAAGGTCGCAGCGCTGGCATCAGAAGTTCTACCTGCTGCGCCCTCACTCCAGCAAAGGAATGAAGAGCAGCGCGCGACAGAGAAACGCTTTGATCAGCAAACTCTAGATGCATTGCTGATCAAGACTCAGGCGGTTGCTGAACAGTCGCAGAGACTGTCAGTAGATAGGACGCACTCGACCCTGCCTTATCTCCTTCCATCATCGGATGCTCTACCGGCCGACACGCCAGAGGCTTACAACATGGTTGCCAACCCTCCGACTCCGCCCTCGGCGGATGCCGCGCAGGCCCAGCCCGCCGGTTCAGAAGGGAATATTGTGCACATCGACGCTCGCGGTTCGACGGATGTTCACCACATCACCAGCGAAGCGATGCGCGCTGCCAGCGATTACTTTCAAGGGCAGATGACGGTCGCGATGTCTCACTTCAGCACGGACCTTGATCAATGAGCCTTGCAGCAATTTTCCTCAACAAAGTGCCCACCCTCGGCGGGAATGGATTCGCGCCGATCATCTTCGATGCGATCATTTCCGAGACGCAGCATGTCTCTGCCAAGATGTCGCAGTACCCGTTGGAAAGCGGAGCCATTGCCTCCGATCACTCCATTCAGAATCCGAACGTGCTCAGCGTGACTGTTGGTGTGAGTGACAATCCATTCAAGGTGCTCACGGCATCGAGTTCTGTTGCGGCGTCGACGGCGGGGGCCGCGTTAATGGGGGCGGCGGCAGGCGCGGTCGTGGCAAAGTTCAGTGGTACTGCACTGACATTGCTGGGGCTTGGCATGGGGGCAACTCTCTCCAGTTCTTCATCCACCCGCTCTACGACAGTCAAAAACGCACTTCATTATCTGAAGGTCAGCGGCGCATTGATCAATTTCGTAGGCACCAGGGAGACCTATAAAAATGTGGTCGTCATCGGCGTGCGCTCGGTGCTCGACAAAGAATCAGAGCTTGGAGCCACTTTTCAGATTGACCTGGCTCAGCCCATGATCATGTCCAATACCGGTACTGGCTCAGTCATTACAACCCTCGGTGATGGTACTGAGTCTACGCAGGGGCAAAGTTCGGTGAACGCCGGGACGGTGGTGCCGTCATGACGACCAAGACGCTTTCGCTACCCAGCAGCTATAGCTACTTCACCTTTCAGTCCTCGCTCGGCAGCAATGCCTACACATTCAGTTTTCGGTGGCTTACCCGGTTCTCCTATTACGTGGTCAGCCTGTATGACTCGTCAGGCACACCCGTTTTTCAGGGGCGCGGTTTGCATCCTGGTATGGATCTGCTTTCAGGGCTGCAGCTTGGCTTGGGGAGGCTTTACCTGGTTGGCGAGCCCGCCACCGTTGCCAACCTTGGTATGACTAACGTTCTCACTTGGGAGTATTGATATGGGAGTTCTCTATGGACGCTATTACGAGTTGACACTCTACTCCCGGTTCAGCAGCGAATATTTGAAGATCACGGCGCCTGTGCAAGTGAAGTTTGAGGTCAGCTATTACTCTGGAACGGGCTCAATCAAGGGCACAGCACAGATCACGATATATGGACTGAATGTCACGTCCATGGACCAGATCATCAGTAAGTATGATCGGGTCAAGCTGGTGGCCGGATACAACGACAGCTTTGACACGATTTTCGACGGCAATGTTTTCATCCCTAGCAAGGGCAGGTCAGGGCCTGAGCAGTATCTGCTTCTCCATTGCTCGATGATCAGCCAGGTGGAAACCGACGCACGTATCAACAAGACGTGGGGGAGTGGTACCAGGGTCTGTGACATTGTTCAAGAGGTCGCTGCAGACCTGGGGGTGCCCTATGTCTTCGCTCCTGCGATAGATTCCACAAGCAACAACTTCTGGCCCTCGTTGGGGCGAGTGGCGAAGCTATCAGCGGCAGCGCCGCCGTATGCAGTTCTCGACGATTTGGGAAGGTCTTTCGGTTTCGTCGTTTACCGTTTGGTCAACAAGGTTCTGATCATTCCTGTGTCCGGCGGGGGGAGTGGAAACAGCCATGAGATTTCGGCAGAAAACGGCATGGAAGGCTCGCCGCTTTTCACCTCGGGGTCAACGGTCAATGTGGTGACACGTATTAACACCAAGATCCTCCCAGGTGATGAAATTGTGGTGAAGAGTCGCTATAGCGTGGCCTCGGCCCAAGACGCTAGTTTCTCCGACCAGTCACAGCTCACTCAGGTCAAATCAGGCAAGTATTACGTCGGCTCGATCATGCATACCGGAGATTTCTACTCGGATGCATGGTCCACCTCCATTCAGGGTGATTCCCGTGGAGTAGGCTGGAATCCAGTCACCAAGGGGGACGCCAATGGTTGATCGCCATCTGAATGTCAGCGATATGCTCGAAATGTCTTTCAAGAGCGGTCTCGCGAAGATCTACACGAGTATGCCCGCTACGCTGATCGCTTTTGATCCAGCTACGCAGCGAGCTCAGATCCAGCTTGGAGTGAAAAGAAAGCAGCAGGGAGTGTGGAAGGACCTATCAGTCCTTGTCGATGTTCCGGTCGTGTTCCCAGGCTCACAATCGTGGGCCTTTTTTTATGCATTGAGTCAAGGCGATGAGGGGTGGGCGCATTTCTCTCAACGATGCATTGATGATTGGCTGGCCGCTGGCGCATCGGTACAGCCATCCAGCCTGCGCATGTTCAACGCCACCGATGCGATGTTCCAGCCCGGCCTGAGATCAGCCGTTACAGCGTTCGCTCCCATGCCCAGCGCCGGCGCAGGTTTGGCCAACAAAAGCGGTAATGTCTCCATCACGGCCACCGATAGCGCGATTGATCTGAAGGTCGGCGGCACCGCAATTGTTTCAACCAACAATGATGTGACGCTTACTGTCGGCGGGCAGACGCTCGTGCTATCGGCGTCCGGACTCTTTCATAACGGTGTGAACATCGGCGCCACGCACACCCACAGCGGCGTCATGGCAGGCAATGCGATCTCTGGACCGCCAATACCTTAAACCGATCGAGACTCCCATGATTCGAACATTTGACGGGACCGACCTCGTGACGAGCGGCCCCGGTGTCTTTCTGTCTGACAAAGAAGAGTTAGCAGCGGGAGTTGTTTACCTGCTGCGCCAGATTCTTACAGAGGATTTTCTGAACCAGTCCAAAGGTACGCCTTGGTTTGATGGACTGCTGGGCAAGACCGATCCGGCAATGGTGGAAATTCTGCTCAAACAGTCGGTTCTGCAATCGGCGAAGGTCACGCAGATCACCGACTTCACCCTCAACGTGGACAAGGCCACGCGCACTTACAGCGTGGCCATGACCGTAACCAATGAATCCGGCATCGTTGCCACTGTCACCTATACAACATCGGAGTAAACATATGGCAGAAGTAACCAGCAGCGGCGTTACTCTGACCACCACGCAGGAATATCTCACCGCGCTCAAGTCCAAGTACCGGGGTATCGACTCTGCGTGGGATCTGGATTCGTCCGCGCCTGACGGTATGGCGTTGCAGATATGGTCAGAGACCCTTGCCAACCTGGATGAGTTGGTAACGGCGGTCTATAACACGCTGGACCCCAATAGCGCGGTTGGCTTGCAACTGGACCGGATCGGCGCGATCAGCAATATCCCTCGCGCAGTGGCCACTTACTCGACGTGCACCGCAGCCTTCAAGGGAAACACGGGCGCGACGGTGCCGGCGGGGACCACCATCCGCAACACCCTGACCGACACATTGTGGGCGACAGACGGAGCGATAAAGCTGGACAGCAGTGGCACCGGCACTGTCGGCGTTACCTGTACCACGTCGGGTGCACAGCCAGCGAATGTGGGGGAGTTATCGGCCATCTACGGGTCAGTGCCAGCGGGCGTAACCAGCGTGACAAACCCTGTAGCTGCCTCGGTGGGCGATGCTCAGGAAGGCGACCCCGACTACCGTTTCCGAAGGAATGTGGCGGTGGCTACCCGATCAAGCAATGTCATCGACGCTTTGTACTCGGTGGTTTACCTGGTGACGGGGGTCAAGCAGGTCAGGATCTACGAAAACACGCGTACCGTCACGGACGGTAACGGCCTGATGCCGAAGTCGATCATGCTGATCGTTGATGGTGGAGCGGACGCTGACATCCTCAAGGCCTTCGCCTCCGTAAAATCGCCAGGTTGCGGCGATAACTCGGACCGTACGGACTTGATGGCCTACAGAGTGACAGGGCTGACTGCTACACCCGCCGGAAATCCGATCACGTTGAGTTTCTACAGGCCGCAGTTGGTCACGATCTACGAACACATGTCGATCACAAGCACCACGCTTTCCGATACCGACAAAGCCACGATCAAAAATCAAACCGTCTCCTACTCCCTGGAAGGCTTCACTCAGACCAGTGGCTTCATCAAGCGCGGGTTCCAGATCGGCGAGAGCGTTACCGCCGGTCGCCTCTATACACCGGCCAATTTCGTTGTTGCTGGGGCAGGGATGATCAACTCGCTTTACATCGGGACAAGCCTCAGCGCGATCAACCTGCTGACGGTGCCCATCGCCTTCAATCAGCTCGCGGTTATTACCGCTGCGAATATCAACATCGACTACGAGTAAAACCCAATGCCGGACGCCAATTTCGATTACGTGTCGAAGGCTGAGTCGCGCATATACGGGTGGTACCAGAGGGGGCCGAAACTGGTCCGCTGGATCGACACCATCCCGTCTCTCGTTGCATCAAGCCTGGAAAACCCGCTTCAGATTCTGAACTACATCCTCGACTACCAGAATGTCTCAGGCGTCATGCTCGACATCGTCGGTCGCATCGTGGGCATCACCGAGCGGCCGCGCATCTCGATGGGGGCGCTTGAGTATTTTGGCTATCGGGGAGACCTCATTGCCAAGGGCTACAACCAGGCGCCGTATTACGACGCCTCGGCCGCCACCCAGACCATCCCTATTCCCGACTACGCGTTCAGATCGGTGATCAAGGGCAAGATTTACAAAAACTCGATTCTTTGCACCATCGACTCGGTCAAGCAAGCCGTAGACGACATCTTCGGCATCTCGTGCACGGTCATCGATAACAAGGACATGACCATGACCATCAATCTGAACACAACCAGCTATAGCAGTGTTCTTTACTACCTCGCCGTCAACTACGACCTCATCCCGAAACCGATGGGCGTTGAAATCACTTCTATCAATGGAGGCAGTTAATGACTCGTCCTGCAAGTTACAACCGCGTATGGGCAGAAGATGCTGCCGCAGACCAAATGGGTGGAGAGTCCGCCACTGCTGACCAGAGCGTTATCGAGGAAGGATGGGTTGGCAGTGCAACAGCGGAGCCGCCCACTGCGCGGATGCAGAACTACTGGCAGATCAGGGTTGACCTGGGCCTGCAGGAACTTGAACGCCAAGGGTGCCTGTCGTGGCGTGGCGATGTGGCATACAGGGCAGGCGCCTTTGTCTTTTATGCCAGTAATCTGTTCCAGGCCATTTCCGCCAACACTGGCATTACACCCCAAGGCGCGGGAGATGTTGGCATTTGGAGCCTGCTTCGTCCGGGGCAATGGCCAACCACAGTGGACCATGTATCCGGGGTGATGCCGATCCTCAAAGGCGGAACCGGGTCGAATACCGCGCCTGGCGCTCTCAGCAACCTTGGCGCTGCGCCCATCGACTCGCCCAGTCTGGCAGGGACACCAAGGGCACCAACCCAGACGGCCGGCGACAGTTCTACGTTGTTAGCCACTGACGCGTTCGTTCAGACCGCTGTGAACGGGATGGTTAACGTCAACATCGCTGGCTCGGCCGCCACTACTTTAACTCAAGCTCAGTATGGTATGGCCATCATCTCCCTGACCGGTGCGCTCACTGCGGACAAATCGGTCATTTTCCCGGCAATATCCGGCCACTGGCAGGTCATCAACACCACCACCGGCGCGTTCACCGTTACCCTCAAAACGGCAAACGGCAATGGAGTAACGGTGACTCGCGGGACCACGACGAACATCTTCTGCGATGGCTCAAACATATCGCTGCAACAGACTGACTTCATCAGTCCCGTACTGACTGGCACACCACAGGCCCCGACTGCTGCCGTGGGGACCAACAGCAATCAAGTCGCGACCATGATGTCGATCCTGCAGGGCATGGCAGCATTTGGCTTGGGCGCCGTCAACGGTCCGCAAGTCACCGATTTGAACGCGGTGAGTAACGGTGGGATGTATTTCGCAATTTCGACTGCCTTGAATCTGCCCATCTCAGCAAACTCCTCGTTAATCCATATTCCCTATAGCGACGGGAGTGCTGCACTCCAGATCTGCTGCGCTTTGTCGCCACCAGTGCGCATTTGCTATCGGACCAAATCCAGCGGGTCTTGGAATGCCTGGAAAGAGTTTTCAATGCTGGACTCGCCCTCGTTCACTGGCGATCCAAAAGCCCCAACGGCGGCTGTTGGGGATAACGATCTTTCTATTGCGAACACTTCATTTGTTCAGAGTGCATTGGCCACATTTGGTGTTGGTACGCTCCTGGGCCCGTTGCCGCCCTCCAATGATCTGAATCTGGCGACCAATGGAGGTTTTTACCGGACAACCAGCGCGACGCTGAATACGCCAGCATCCTCCAATCTTTCGGTTATGACCGCCCCGTACAACAACGGCGGGTGCCTCCAGATCTGCGCGATTTTGGCGGGTGGCAGCGTAGATACGGTCAGGATTTTCTACAGATCTCAAGCAGGCGGCACCTGGTCGTCGTGGCGAGAGTTTGCAGCCCTTAATTCACCTGCAATGACTGGCAAGCCCACTGCACCTGACCTCACGCGCTTCGCCGTAGGTGACGCGCTGGTGAATGCGAACACTCTAAAAGCGGCAGGGGTGCAGGCTAACAATTTTCGAAACATTGCACTCAGCGGGGCCACTGTCAGTCTTGTGAGCGCAGACGCCGGATCAATCATAGGCATCACGGGCTCTGGCGGTGGTACGCTGATTCTGCCGGCCGCAAGTTCCGTAACGGCGGGTGCGTTGATTGGGCTGCGCGCAAATAATTCACTCGCTTCAAGCAATATCATCAAGGGGAATGGCTCTGACACCATCGGCGGCTCCGCGGGGGCTGGTGGCAATACCGCTGTGCTTGCGACCAACGATTCAATCATGTTGGTTTCAGATGGGGTTTCGAAATGGGACGTTGCGGCCGAGGCGACAGCTGCTTTTATCGCGCAGCAATTCACAGTAGGACAGCAGCTCACTGCTAACGGATTCCAGAAGCTGCCAGGTGGATTGATTATTCAATGGGGCGCCGCCACTACAAATGCCAGTGGCGTCTTGCTGGTATCCATGCCGATTTCATTCTCCGCACCCCCTAAAAGCATTGTAGGGGCCTTGGCTATTTCAGCAGCAAGTAACGTCTCCCTCGGATTCAACATTGTGAGCAACGGATCCTTTCGTGCTTACACCACTTCAGGATCTTCTGGCAGCCCGGGCGTAGCAGCCTCGTTAGCATTCAACTGGATTGCGATTGGGACATGAGGGGTACGGACATGATTTTGTATAGCGCGCAGACTGGCCTCTTTTATGATTCTGAAGTTTCAGCATCTCTACCTGTTGACGCAGTCGAGGTGACTGATGATGAGCATATGCGACTGCTTGATGGCCAGTCGATGGGCAAGGTGATTTGTCCGGATGTGCGCGGAAGGCCAATCTTAATGGACCCTCCACCGCTAACGTACGATGAGCTTGCTACTCTGGCATTGAAGCATCGGGACTATTTACTTGGAGTAGCAGCTGTCCGAATCTCGCCGCTTCAAGATGCGGCAGATTTTGATGATGCCAGTGAGGAGGAGGGAAAAATGCTGGTGTTGTGGAAAAGATACCGCATAGCGCTAAATAGAATTCACATGCAATCTGGCTTTCCGGTATCTGTGGAGTGGCCGACGCCCCCTCTGGATATAGATTCGTCGCGAGGGTGGCGTCGATTATAAATCTCGCCATTCCTCTATTGACGGGAAATCCGGGCGCTGGCCAAACTCTGCTGGTCTACGGTGGAAAAGATGGTGCAGATGGTCTCGGGATCGACACTGTATGAGAGATGATCAGCGGTGGGCGCTCGGAGTGGAGAATGACACCAAGTCCTATATCAAGGCGGTAGCCGCTGAAGTCGGTGCCTAGCCCGTCAGGTTGACCCCTTTCTCTTAAACCAGCGCCTCAAGCCTTTCGGCCAAACGTCCACCGTCTGCCAGATCGATAAATTCATCGCCCAACCGTCGGCTCTGTTCCATGGCGGTGCGCCAATAACGCTGACGCTCCTGATCCTTGCCGAGGAAACGTTTGAAGTCGCTGCGATCCGGCAGCTTGCCCAACGGCAGGGTCGCCAGGTAGTCCCGGGAGGGTGCCAGCAGCAAGACGTCTTGCAACCGCTCCTGATCGCCGCGTCGCCAAGGCAATGTTTTGTCGAACCAGCCGGGGACGATTTTGTCGGTGAAATGTGGATACAGCACGATATCGCTGCCGCTGTAGGGCAGGTCGAGGTGATAGTCCAGCAGTCCACCGTCGCGGAATGTGCCCGGCCCGACGCCCGGAATATCCATTACGCCTTGCATCACCATCGGGATCGAGCCGGAGGCCAGCAAGGCCTGACGCAGATTGGCGGTATCGAGGTGCACGCAACGGGATGGAAAATCCGTTAACGTTGAAAGCGGGGGCGCCAGTCGCGCGTCGTGCATGATCAACCGTTCGAAATGCCGCGATAGTCGTGCCCGCCCCAACAGGTTGTTGGCGATGACCGATCCCAGCCCCAGTCCCAGGCCGCCTCTGTGGTCCAGTGCCAGTAACCCGTGACTTTTGACGATCATGATATTGAGGCGGTAATGCGGGTTGCTCAGCACGCTGGCATCGCGGCCCTGCAACAGGTCGTCCAGCATCTTTATGCAGCTCTGGCTGACTTCGGCCATGGTCACGCCCTTGGCGAAACTCTGCTCGTTGTAGAGCTTGCCCAGCAACTCGATGCCTGCCACTGGATCGGGCAGGCAGACGCTGGCGAAGCGCCAGGCGCCGATGGACGCGCCAATCAACGAGCGCTCGCGTTCGAAGCGCGGCAGCCATTCGCCAAATAGCGCCAGGTCCAGGCCTTGAATGCCCAGGGCCTTGGGCCCGCCTGCGGCGCCGGGAATAATGCCGACATCTGCCGGGGCCAAGCCGTGATCGCGAATACGTGCCAGTGCACGCTTGCCGGCCTTGATCGTCAGCATGGAGGTCTTGATCTGAATGACGCTCATGGAGGCTCCGGGATTGAACAGGGGCAAATTATATCCGCTGGCGAGCAATCAGAAAGCGGGTGCCCTGCCAATCATGATGGCATGTGGCCTGAGCATTTCAGTTTCAATTAAGTTGGGCTGGGTATCGTTGTTTGCGTCCACAAGACACCACAACGGAGATTCACCATGAAAACCTTGACTGCCCTTATTGCTGCATCCGCCTTCGCCGTCACCGCCGGTTACGTACACGCCAAGGATCTGGGCCCGGATGAAGCGCTCCGGCTGCGAGATGCAGGTACTATCCAGTCTTTCGAAAGACTCAACACGACGGCCTTGGCAAAACACCCGGGTTCGACCATCACCGAGACCGAGCTGGAACAGGAATATGGCAAATACGTTTATCAGGTCGAACTGCGCGATGCCAAAGGCGTCGAGTGGGACGTCGAACTCGATGCCACCCAAGGCCAGATACTCAAAGATCATCAGGACACCTGATGATTGCCAGTAAGCGTCTCGCCGAACGTTTCGTTTACTGCCTGCTCGGGACTTGCGCCGTCATGGCCTGCGCTGCGTCTTGGGCGCGAGACCTGAACCAGGATGAGGCACTCAGGCTCCGGCAGCAGGGTGTGATCCTGCCGCTGGAGCAATTCATCGAACAGGCATTGGGACGTTACCCCGGCTCCAGGCTCCTGGAAGCGGAGCTGGAGGAAAAACACGATGTGCTGGTCTATGAGATCGAGTTGCTGACCTCGGATCACGTGGTGCGTGAGTTGAAGTTCGATGCCCGCAACAGCCATCTGCTCGAAGACAAGGAAGATGATTGATGCGTCTGTTACTGGTTGAAGACAACGTCCCTCTGGCGGATGAGCTGGTCGGCACGCTTAACCGCCAGGGCTATGCCGTGGACTGGCTGGCGGACGGGCGTGACGCGATTCATCAAGGGGCGAGCGAGCCATACGATCTGATCGTGCTCGACCTGGGGCTGCCCGGTCTTCCAGGGCTTGAGGTTCTGCAGAAGTGGCGCGCTGGCGGCCTGTCGACGCCGGTGCTGGTTCTGACGGCTCGCGGCTCCTGGGCTGAGCGGATCGAGGGGCTCAAGGCCGGGGCGGATGATTACCTGACCAAGCCCTTTCACCCCGAAGAACTGCAACTGCGCATTCAGGGCCTGCTGCGTCGGGCTCGCGGACTGGCCAATCAGCCGAAGCTCGAAGCGGCGGGCTTGCATCTGGATGAGGGCCGTCAATGCGTGAGTCGTGACGGTGAAGACATCCCGCTCACTGCGGCCGAATTTCGTCTGCTGCGCTATTTCATGCTGCACCCCGAACAGATCCTCTCCAAGAGCCATCTGGCCGAACATCTGTACGACGGTGAAAACGAGCGTGGCTCCAATGTGATCGAGGTGCACGTCAATCATCTGCGTCGCAAGCTGGGGCGCACTGTCGTCCAGACACGCCGCGGTCAGGGCTACCGATTCGGCGGGAGCGGCGGGTGAGGTCGATTCAGCGGCGTTTGAGCCTTGGTCTGATCAGCGTTCTGCTGATTATCGGGCTGGTGCTGGCACAGATCAGTCTGTGGCTGTTCGAAGTCGGCCTGCAGCGCTATCTGGAATCGGGGTTGCGCAACGATGCCGAATTGCTGCTGGTGGCCATCGTCCGCGGCCCCAACGGCCTGCAACTGGACGAGCATCGATTGTCTCCAGGCTATCTGCGTCCGTATTCTGGCCATTACTTCCGGATTGACTTCGACGGCGGGCACTGGCGTTCGCGATCGTTATGGGACCTTGAATTGCCACAGCCCGAAGAAACCGGTCTGCACGCCGACCTTGAGCTGGAAAAGAGCAATCAGTCGCTACTGCTCCTGCATTCCGAATACCGCAAGTTCGGGCAGCAAATCTCTATCACGGTCGCTCGGGATTACACCCCGGTGCAGGCCAGTTTCGCCCTTGTGCAGCGCATCGGCCTTGGTCTGGGGCTGGCCGGTCTGATTCTGATTCTAGTGCTGCAACGGATAACCGTTCGCCGGGCGCTGCGCCCACTGGACAGGGCGCGCGAGCAGATATTCCAGTTGCAACAGGGTCAACGCTCGCAGCTCGATGAACAGGTGCCGCTGGAACTTGAGCCGCTGGTCGCTCAGATCAACCATCTGCTGGCTCACACCGAAAACAGCCTCAAGCGTTCGCGCAATGCACTGGGCAATCTGGGCCATGCCCTGAAGACCCCACTGGCCGTATTGCTGAGCCTCGCCGAAGGACAGACGCTCGACCAGCACCCGCAACTGCGAGCCACATTACGCGAGCAACTGCAGCAGATTCAGCAGCGTCTGGAGCGTGAACTCAACCGCGCGCGTTTATCGGGCGATGCTTTGCCGGGGGCACGTTTGGACTGTGATGCGGAGCTACCGGGGCTGTTTTCCACGTTGCGGATGATTCACGGCGAACATCTGCAATTGAGTAACCGTGCTGCTCCGGGACTGATCCTGCCCTGGGACAGGGAAGACCTTCTGGAGTTGCTGGGCAATTTGCTGGACAACGCCTGCAAATGGGCTGACAGCCTGGTGTGCCTGTCTGTCACCCAGCCGCCTGGTGGTTACTGCCTGCTGATTGAAGATGACGGTCCCGGAATCCCCGAGGGGCAGCGCGCTGAAGTGCTCGGGCGCGGCAGCCGCCTTGACGAGCAGGTCACCGGGCACGGGCTGGGCCTTGGCATCGTCAAGGATATCGTCGCAGCTTGGGGCGGAAAGATTCAGTTGCTGGACAGTGCACTGGGCGGTTTGCAGGTGCGTATCGACTTGCCTGACCGGCAGGCTGTGCAGCAAGGGGTCCAGTAGCCGGTAGAAAAATCTTGGTGACCTCAACTTTTGTCGACGCGCGCCGTTAACCGAAAAGGAGCCCTACGGCGTAACGCACACAATAAAAAAGGTCACGATACCTATGCGGCTAAATCTGAAAGCCAAAGTCCTCGCTCTGGCGGTGCTTCCGGTGCTGTTGTTCGCGCTGATCATCAGCGTCAGTACCGTCTTTATGTTGCGCCAGCAGGCCAACCGAGAGGTCGAAGAAACCCGTCAGCACTTGCTGGCTGAAGCCAAAGCGACATTGCAAAGTTACGTTGCGGTGGCGCTTGGCACCATCAAGCCGCTCTATGACGCCTCGGCCCCGGGGGACATGGAGGCTCGCGCGCAAGTCATCAAATTGCTCTCCCAGGTCAAATACGCCAAAGACGGTTACTTCTTCGGCTACGATTCTCAGGCCGTGCGCCTGTTCAAGGGTGACAGCCCGGATGGCATAGGCAAGAGCTTTAAGGATGCTCGCGATCCCAATGGGGTTTACGTCAACAGTGGGCTGGTCGACGTCGCGAAATCAGGCACCCACTTCCTCGAATATTCGTCGCCGCTGCCGGGGACCAGTGAGCTGGTGCCCAAACTGGGCTACACCGAATACCTGCCCAAATGGGACATGGCCTTCGGCTCCTCGGTGAACATCGACAACATCGATGCCACGGTTGCCGAAGTCCGTCAGGGCGTTATTGATCGCATGGAAGAGATGCTGATTACGATTATTGGTATGGCTGCGGCAGTGCTGGTGATCATTGCCGTGATCGGCGTGTGGATCGCCGGCAGTATCCTGCGTCCACTGCGTTTGATGAAAGCCAACCTGGACGACATTGCTGCAGGTGAGGGCGACCTGACCCGGCGTTTGGTGGTGACCTCCCAGGACGAACTTGGCGACCTGGCGAGCTCGTTCAACCGCTTCGTCGACAAGATCCATGGACTGGTCAGGCAGATTGCGGAGATGACCTCACAGCTGACGGGTCTCGTTGGTGAAGTCACGGACCAGGCGCAGCGCTCCGAGCACGCGATGGAGCGTCAGCGTCACGAGACCGATCAGGTGGCGACGGCGATCAATCAAATGTCGGCAGCCGCGCAGGAGGTCGCCAAGAGTGCCCAAGGCGCCTCGGTGGCTGCGCAGCAGACCGATCAAGAAGGGCAGGCCGCCAAGCGCGTGGTCGATGGCAGCATTCAGCAGATCCATGCGCTGGTCAATGACATCCGCCATAGCGGTACGTCGCTGGACAGCCTGCAGAAAGACGTGACCTCGATCGTCGGCGTACTGGGGGTCATTCGCTCCATCGCCGATCAGACAAATCTGCTGGCCCTCAACGCGGCCATCGAAGCCGCGCGGGCGGGGGAAGCGGGACGTGGCTTTGCTGTCGTGGCCGATGAAGTTCGCGCGCTTGCCAGCCGTACGCAGCAGAGCACCCAGGAAATCCAGGGCATGATCGACCGCCTGCAACAGGGCACACAGGGGGCGGTGGCGGCAATGCGTCGTTCCAGCGAGGCCGGCGACGGTACTTCGGCGCGCGCCAACGAAGCGGGTGCGTCGCTGGACACCATCGGTCAATTGATCGGCACCATCAACTCGATGAACGCGCAGATCGCCAGTGCCGCAGAAGAGCAGACGGCCGTGGCCGAAGAGATCAATCGCAGCGTGCATCAGATCGCTGTGGCGGTGGAAAGCGTTGCCGACGAAACCCGCCACAGCGCCAACACCTCGCGCAGCCTGACCGGACTCAATCAACGTCTTGGTCAACTGGTGGGGCAGTTCCGCATTTGACGAGGCTTGGCATTGCCTCCATGGCGGGTCGCAATGGCCTGCCGTGATCTTTCTTTTTCGGCTCCAGGCATGTTTCGCCAGCGTTACAGGCACTCCTGTAATGATTGGCTGACTAATCATCAGGCCATGCGCTCAGCGTGGCTCAATGAGATGGAAGAAACATGAACGAAACATCGCTACAAAACAAAACCCTGATGCTGCTGCTCGTGCTGGTGACCCTCGCATTCATCTGGATTCTGTTGCCGTTCTACGGCGCGGTGTTCTGGGCCGTAGTGCTTGGCATCATCTTCGCGCCGCTGCAACGTCGACTGCTGGCGCGCCTGGGCTGGCAGCGTAATCTGGCTTCACTGTGCACACTGGCGATTTGTCTGCTGATCGCGATCCTGCCGGTGATCATCATCAGCATGTTGATGGTTCAGGAAGGCGCGGCGCTTTATAAGAACGTGGAAAGCGGCCAACTGGATATTCCCAAATACCTGGCCGAGTTCAAAGCCCTGCTGCCGAACGCTACGCAACACTGGCTGGACCATCTGGGCATGGGCGACTTCAACGGCCTGCAGGACAAGATTTCCAAGGCGGCGATGCAAGGCAGCCAATACCTGGCGACGCAGGCATTCAGCTTCGGTCAGGGCACCTTCGATTTTGTGGTGAGCTTCTTCATCATGTTGTACCTGCTGTTCTTCTTCCTGCGTGACGGTCAGGACCTGACCCGTCGGATCCGTATCGCCGTACCATTGGCCGAACCGCAGAAGCGCCGCCTGCAACTGAAGTTCACGCGTGTGGTTCGGGCCACGGTCAAGGGCAACGTGGTGGTGGCGATCACGCAGGGTGCACTGGGTGGGTTCATTTTCTGGGCGCTGGATATTCCGAGTGCACTGCTTTGGGCGGTGGCCATGGCCTTTCTGTCGCTGTTGCCGGCAGTGGGGGCAGGGATCGTATGGGGACCGGTAGCGGTTTACTTCCTGCTCAGCGGCATGATCTGGCAGGGCGTGGTGCTGGGGCTGTTCGGAGTGTTCGTGATTGGTCTGGTGGATAACGTCCTGCGCCCGATTCTGGTAGGGAAGGACACGCGGATGCCGGATTATCTGATTCTGATTTCCACATTGGGTGGGATGGCGGTATTCGGGCTGAACGGGTTTGTGATCGGGCCGATGATCGCGGCGCTGTTCATGTCGACGTGGGGATTGTTTACCAGTGCCAAGAAGACAGTGAGATTGCCGGGGTGAGTTTGCTTCGCTGAGTATGTGGTGGCGCTTGTATCGCGTGCGGATCCGTTATCTCTCCTGGCACCGATATGGGACTGGCTAACGCCAGCCCTGTTTCGCCTTCGGCGAGTTACTGGAGTCATAAGGGGGCCAATGAGTGCTATTGATCGTGCCCACGCTCTTGCGTGGGAACGTATTCCCTGACGCGCTGCGTCAAGCAGCATGTCAGACGCAGAGCGTCCCGTCAGGCGTTACCACGCGGAGCGCGGGAACAATCAATTATGGGTTGTGGCGCAGATTACGGTTGCGCTCTTACAGCGGGTCGCTTTTGGCAAACGCCCCAAAAGTAACTCGCCGAAGGCGAAACAGGTCTGGCGTTAGCCAGGCCCATTAGCGCGACCCAGACAATAAAAAGGCCTGCTAAAGAGCAGGGCTTTTCACATCTCAACGAACCATTACAACCCGGCGTGCTGCACCAGATTCAACAGCGGTTGCGGATAAACACCCAAGAAGAATGCCAGCAGCGAAATCCCCAACAACATCACACCGCCTGCACGTTGGGCCCAGTTGAACGGCGCATCGTGGCGTTGGATCTTCGAGTCTTGCAGATACAGCGTCACCATCACCCTCAGGTAGTAGAAAACACCAATCGCACTACCTACCACCAACGAACCGGTCAGCCACCACAGATGCGCTTCGACACCCGTGGCAATGATGTAGAACTTACCGATGAAGCCAGCAGTGAGCGGGATACCCGCCAGCGACAGCATCATGACCGTCAGCACGGCAGTCAGGTACGGGCGACGCCAGAACAGGCCACGGTATTCGAACATCGCATCGGCATCACGACCGCTGTACGGCGACGACATCAAGGTGATGACGCCGAAGGCACCCAGGCTGGTCAGCACATAAGTGACCAGATAAACACTGATCGCCTCGACGGCCATACCCTTGCTCGCCACCATCGCGATCATCAGGTAGCCGAAGTGCGCGATGGACGAGTAGCCCAGCAAACGCTTGAGGTTGGTCTGTGTCAGGGCCAGCAGGTTACCGATGATGATCGATGCTACGGCGATGACCGACATGACATCGGTCAGCACACCGCTGGTAGCGGCAGGCGAGATCTGGAACAGGCGAACCAGCACACCGAACACCGCGACCTTGCTGGCGGTGGCGAGGAACGCCGCCACCGGGGCAGGGGCGCCTTCGTACACGTCCGGGGTCCACAGGTGAAAGGGCACCAGCGACAGTTTGAAGCCAAGGCCCACCAGCATCATGCCCAGACCCAGGCTGGCAATCGGGCTTGGCAGCCCGGTGGCCGCCAAGGCCTTGCCGATTTCGCTGAAGCCCAGGCTACCGGCGTCGGCGTACAGCAGCGCCATGCCAAACAGCAGGAACGCAGAACCTGCAGCCGACAGCACCATGTACTTGATGCCGGCTTCCAGCGAGCGCTTGTTGAAGAACGCGTAGGCCACCAGACCGTAGACCGGCACCGACAGCAACTCCAGACCGATGAACAGGCTGGCCAGGTGTTGCGAGGCGACCAGCACCATGCCACCGGCGGCGGCCATCAGGATCAGCAGGTAAAGCTCTTCGCGGTTGCCCGGATAGCCAACCTTGTCTTCACCCAGATAGGCGTGAGCCAGCGTCACACAGGCCAAGGTCGAGACGAGGATGATCGCCATGTACAGGCAAGAGAAGTTGTCGATCTGCAGCAGGGGAGTGACCACCAGCGGCGCGACCTTGAGGGCCGGGTAAATCGACAACAGAGCCAGGTTGAGTCCTGCCACGGTCAGCAGGAACGATTGCGAGTGATTGCGACGCCATGCGATCCCCAGCATCACCACTACAACGGTGAGGCTGGTAATCAGCAGCGGCGCCAGCGCAATAAAGTGTTGAATCGTCAGGTCCATAGCGCTCTTACCGGGCCGAAGCGAGTTGAGTGAAGGCGGTGCCGAGCCATTGCTGCACGCCATGCATGGTCGCCGAGGAAGTGTCCAGGATTGGCTGCGGGTAAACGCCCAGCAGGACCAGCAGCACAGCCAGACCCAGCACCATGATCAATTCCCGTCCATCCATGCCCTTGAGAATCTCTTCGGTCTTTGCAGGGCCGAAGTAGACACGGTGGATCATGATCAGCGAGTAGACTGAACCGAAGACCAAACCGGAAGTGGCGATGGCAGTGATCCAGGGTGCGTGGATGAAGGTGCCGAGCAGGATCAGGAACTCACCGACGAAGTTACCGGTGCCCGGCAGGCCCAGGGAGGCGGCTGCGAAGAACAGGCTGATGGCCGGCAAGTAAGCGATCTTGTTCCAAAGGCCGCCCATCTCACGCATGTCACGGGTATGAGTACGCTCGTAAAGCTGGCCGCTGAGGATAAACAACGCTGCAGCCGACAGACCGTGGGCCAGCATCTGCACCACCACACCTTGCAGCGCTTGCAGACTGCCGGAGTAGATACCGATCAGCACAAAGCCCATGTGCGAGACGCTGGAGAAGGCGATCAGGCGCTTGATATCGGTCTGGGCAAAGGCCAGGAAGGCCCCGTAGAAGATGCCGATCAGGCCGAGGATCATTGCGATTGGCGCGAACTCTGCCGATGCATTGGGGAACAGCGGCAGTGCGAAGCGCAGTAGGCCGTAAGCCGCAGTCTTCAGCAGGATACCTGCCAGATCCACGGAGCCTGCGGTCGGTGCCTGGGCGTGAGCATCAGGCAGCCAGGAGTGCAGCGGCACGATCGGCAACTTCACCGCGAACGCGATGAAGAAGCCCAGCATCAGTATGTACTCGGTGCTGTGGGACAGCTGGGTCTTCAACAGGTCGGCATAGGCGAAGGTGATCACGCCGGTCTGGTTGAAGTGCACCAGCACCAGACCGAGGATCGCCACCAACATGATCAGACCGCTGGCCTGGGTGAAGATGAAGAACTTGGTTGCCGCGTAGATACGGGTTTTCTTGCCGTCTGCCGAGCTGTGACCCCAGAGCGCGATGAGGAAGTACATCGGCACCAGCATCATTTCCCAGAAGAAGAAGAACATGAACAGGTCGATGGCGAGGAACACGCCGACCACACCGCCCAGGATCCACATCAGGTTCAGGTGGAAGAAACCGACGTTACGCTGAATCTCTTTCCAGGAGCAGAGTACCGAGAGGATACCCAGCAGGCCGGTCAGCAGAATCATCAGCAGCGACAGGCCATCAAGCGCCAAGTGAACGCTGATGCCGAAGCGCTGAATCCACTGCAGCTTGAATTCAAGCGCCCAGGTCGGGTCGGCGCCGGGGGCAGGGGCGTAGGTAAAAGCACCGGTGCTCCACAGCCACAGGCCGAGAATCGTCTCAAGAGACATGGTCAACAGCGCGATCCAGCGCGGCAGGGTAGAGCCGAAGCGCTCACCTTGCCAGCACAGCAGGCCGCCGATAAAGGGGATCAGGATTAGCCAAGGCAGAATCATGACGGGCTCAATTCCTTTCGCAAAGTCGCAAGGTTCATGTCAGATAGACTCATCAGACCAGCACAATCGCGCCGAGTACCAGTACGGCACCTGCGGCGATTGAAGCGGCGTACCAGCGCAGCTGACCGGTTTCAGTACGGCTCATCAAGCCGTTACCGGCTTTGACCAGACGTGGAATCAGACCGATCGTGTGATCGAGCGGGTCGCCACGCAGGAGGTGACTGATAGCCAGGTAAGGTTTGACGAACAGCATGTCGTAAAGCCAGTCGAAGCCCCATGCCGCGAACCACCAGGCGGACAGGAAACGACCCGGACCGCTGTTGGCGATGGCCGTGACCAGGCGACGCTTGCCGAGAAACAGCAGCGCGGCCAGCAGGATACCGGCAAGGGCGATGGCGCCCGAAGCGATTTCCAGACTGTGCTTGGCTTCGCCACCGGCATGACCGGCACTCTCCGGCAGTACGCCAGCCAGCGGTGGATGAATCCAGGCGCCAACGAAGGTCGACAGCACGATCAGCACGCCCAACGGCAGCCAGTGGGAGATCCCGTGGCCGGCATGAGCTTCGGTCTTCGCTTCGCCGTGGAAGGCGATGAAGATCAGGCGGAAAGTGTACAGCGAGGTCATGAAGGCACCGACCAGACCTGCATACAGCAGATACTCATGTCCGCTGGCGAATGCTTCCCAGAGAATCTCGTCCTTGGAGTAGAAGCCCGCAGTCACCAGAGGCAGGGCAGACAGCGCCGCGCCGCCGACGATGAAACTGGCGTAGGCCAGTGGCAGCTTCCTCCACAGGCCGCCCATCTTGAAGATGTTCTGCTCGTGGTGGCAGGCAACGATCACCGCACCGGAGGCAAGGAACAGCAGGGCCTTGAAGAAGGCGTGGGTCATCAGGTGGAAGATTGCGCCGTCCCAGGCACCCACACCCAGCGCCAGGAACATGTAGCCGATCTGGCTCATGGTCGAGTAGGCGAGGATACGTTTGATGTCGGTCTGCACCAGTGCCGCAAAACCTGCCAGCACCAGCGTGGTAGCACCGACGATGCCGACCAGGTGCAGGATGTCCGGCGCCAGGACGAACAGCCCGTGGGTACGGGCAATCAGGTAAACGCCCGCAGTTACCATGGTCGCAGCGTGGATCAGTGCCGAGACCGGGGTAGGACCGGCCATCGCGTCCGCCAGCCAGGTTTGCAGTGGCAGTTGCGCGGATTTACCGACGGCGCCACCCAGCAGCATCAGGGTTGCCAGCACAATCCAGAAGTCGCCGACCTTGAAGTGCTGTGGCGCGCGCACCAGCAGTTCCTGAATGTTCAGCGTGCCCAGTTGGTGGAACAGGATGAACAGGCCGATGGCCATGAACACGTCACCGATGCGGGTCACGATGAAGGCTTTGAGTGCTGCGTTGCCGTTGTTGCGGTTGCTGTAATAGAAACCGATCAACAGGTACGAGCACAGGCCCACGCCTTCCCAACCGAAGTAGATGAACAGCAGGTTGTCACCCAGGATCAGGAACAACATGCTGGCGATGAACAGGTTGGTGTAGGAGAAGAACCGCGAGTAGCCCTCGTCACCGCGCATGTACCAGGACGCGAACAGGTGAATCAGAAAGCCCACGCCGACCACGACGCCGAGCATGGTGATAGACAGGCCATCGACATACAGGGCCAGGTTCGGCTCGAAGCCATCGACCGCCATCCAGCGCCACAGCACCATGGTCAGATGACCGTCTTGCGGTGGCGCGACGTTGAATTGCCAGATCACATAGGCCGCGACGATGGCCGACAGGCCAATGGAGCCGACACCGATCAGGGCTGACAGGTTCTCCGACCATCTGCCGCGGGAAAACGACAGCAGCACAAAGCCGATCAGGGGGAATACGAAAGTCAGAAAGAGTAGGTTCATCCGCGCATCTCGCTGGCAGCGTCGATATCGAGCGTGTGGAAGCGGCGATACAGTTGCAGCAGGATCGCCAGGCCAATGCTGGCCTCGGCTGCGGCAAGGCTGATCACCAGGATGAACATGATCTGGCCGTCAGGCTGCGCCCAGCGGCTACCCGCCACGACGAAAGCCAGGGCGGCTGCGTTCATCATCACTTCCAGGCTCATCAACACGAATAGAATGTTGCGGCGTACCAACAGGCCCGCCAGGCCGAGGCAGAACAGAATGCCGGCGACCGCCAGCCCGTGTTCCAGAGGAATTGCTGCATTCATGGGGTTACTCCTTCGCCTCGTTGCGGCCGACATGGAACGCCGTGACGGCTGCCGCAAGCAGCAGCATCGAGGCGAGTTCCACCACCAGCAGGTAAGGGCCGAACAGGCTGATGCCCACTGCCTTGGCATCCACCGTGGTGTGACCGATACCGGCACCGGTGGAATTGGCGAACAGCACGTACAGCAGTTCTGCCAGCAGCAAGCCTCCCAGCAGGATCGGGCCCAGCCAGATTCCGGGTTTGAGCCAGGCGCGTTCTTGCTGCACCGAGGCCGGGCCCAGATTCAGCATCATCACCACGAACACGAACAGCACCATGATGGCGCCAGCGTAGGCGATCACTTCCAGGGCACCGGCGAACGGTGCGCCGAGGCTGAAAAAGGTCATGGCCACGGCGATCAGCGAAATGATCAGGTAGAGCAGGGCGTGCACCGGGTTCGTGTTGGTAATCACCCGCAGGGTGGCGACAACAGCGATCCCGGATGCGAAATAGAAAGCGAATTCCATCTTTCTTCCTTAAGGCAGCAAGCTCTTGACGTTGATCGGCTCGGCTTCATTCTGCGCAGCACCTTTCGGCTTGCCAGCGATCGCCATACCCGCAACGCGGTAGAAGTTGTAGTCAGGGTTCTTGCCGGGACCGGAGATCAACAGATCTTCCTTCTCGTACACCAGATCCTGACGCTTGAACTCGGCCATTTCGAAGTCCGGCGTGAGCTGGATCGCAGTGGTCGGGCAGGCTTCTTCACAGAGACCGCAGAAGATGCAACGCGAGAAGTTGATGCGGAAGAAGTCCGGGTACCAGCGGCCGTCTTCGGTCTCGGCTTTCTGCAGCGAGATGCAGCCAACCGGACAGGCCACGGCGCATAGGTTGCAGGCCACGCAGCGCTCTTCGCCGTCGGGGTCGCGAGTCAGCACGATACGGCCACGGTAACGCGGCGGCAGGTAAACCGCCTCTTCCGGGTATTGCAGGGTGTCACGCTTACGGAAGCCATGGCCGAAGACCATGATCAGGCTGCGTAACTGGGTACCGGTACCCTTAACGATGTCGCCAATATATTTGAACATGGGTCAAATCCTCACTGAGCCGCCAAGACGACCGCAGCGGTCACCAGCAAATTGATCAGGGTCAGTGGCAGGCAGAACTTCCAGCTGAAATCCATCACCTGGTCATAACGTGGACGAGGGATCGAAGCACGCAGCAGGACGAACAGCATGATGAAGAACGAAGTTTTCAGGGCGAACCACATAAACGACAGGTGCGGCAGAATGTTGAACGGGCCGTGCCAGCCGCCGAAGAACAGGGTCACCAGCAGCGCCGAGATCAGGATGATGCCGATGTATTCACCGACGAAGAACATGCCCCATTTCATGCCAGCGTATTCAATGTGGTAGCCGTCGGCCAGTTCCTGTTCCGCTTCCGGCTGGTCGAAGGGGTGACGGTGAGTCACGGCCACGCCTGCTATGAAGAAGGTACAGAAGCCGAAGAACTGCGGAATGATGAACCACAGGTGTTCGGCCTGGTAGTTAACGATGTCGCCCATGTTGAATGAACCGACCTGCACCACGATGCCCATCAGCGACAGGCCCAGGAACACTTCGTACGACACGGTCTGCGCCGACGCCCGCAAGCTGCCCAGCAGGGCGTACTTGTTGTTCGACGACCAACCTGCGAACAGCACCGCGTAGACCGAAAGACCGGCCATGGCGAAGAAGAACAGCAGGCCGATGTTCAGGTCGGCAACGACCCAGGTCTGGGTGACCGGGATGATCGAGAAGGCGATCAGCAAGGCGCTCATGGCCACCACCGGCGCCAGGGTGAAAATTACCTTGTCGACGAAGGGCGGGTTCCAGTCTTCCTTGAAGAACATCTTGAGCATGTCGGCAGCGATCTGGAACATGCCGAACGGGCCGACGCGGTTAGGACCGTAGCGGTCCTGCCACCAGCCCAGCAGGCGGCGTTCGACGAAACTGAGCAGCGCGCCACAGACCACAACGGCAAGCAGCACCACGATGGCCTTGAGGGCAGCGATGATCGAGTCGATCACTTCAGGGGTAAACCACGTCATTGTGCTGCCTCCTGCAGACCCTCAACGGTTTTCCCGGCCAGCGCCGGAGGAATGCCGGCCAGACCCGATGGCAGCGCCACCAGGCCCGCGCCCAGCTCTTCGTCGATGCGCAAGGGCAGACGCAGGGTCTGACCGGCAACATTGAGGCTGAGCATGGCACCGTCATTGACGCCCAGGCGGTCCGCTTCGGACTTGGCCAGTGCGACATAGGCTTGCGGAATGCGCTCTTGAACCGGCGCAGCTTTCGAGGAGTTTTCCTCACTGCCGAACAGATGAAAGAACGGCACGACCTGCCAGGTGCCTTGAGCAGGGGAGAAGGCGCGAGGCGCGCTGGCGAACCAGCTGAGTTTGTCGCCAGTGCTTTCGATCAGGCGCACGCCCGGATCGCCCGCGCGCAGGTGACCGCCGACTTCGTCCTGGAACTTGTTCCATGCTTGCGGCGAGTTCCAGCCCGGAGACCAGGCGAAAGGCACCTGCGAGCGCGGTTCGGCGGAGCCGGAGTAACCTTCCATCGAGAACGAGAACGCACTGTCCTTGTCCTGCGAGGTGCGCGGTTCGTGCACACTGATGTTGGCACGCATGGCGGTACGGCCGCTGTAACGCAGGGGTTCGCGCGCCAGTTTCAGACCCTTGATTCGGAAGCTGGCCGAAGGCGCTGCACCGACGATGCCAGCCAGTTGCGGGTTGTGCGCGGCACAGGCTTCGGTGACGTGGTCCAGTTGCGTCCAGTCCACCGGCTGGTTCAGCAGCGTTGCGCGCAGGGCATGCAGCCAGCGCCAGCCTTCGTGAATCTTGATGCTGGCGTCCAGGTAGGTCGGATCGTAGACCTGGAAAAAGCGCTGGGCTCGGCCTTCCTGGCTGACCAGGGTGCCGTCGCCTTCTGCGAAGCTGGCGGCGGGCAGCACGAGGTCGGCGCGGTCAGTGGTCGCGGTCTTCTGATGGTCGGCAACGATCACCACCTTCGCGGCTTGCAGTGCGGCTTCGACAGTGGCGGCATTGATACGGGTGAACAGGTCGTTTTCCAGCACGACAATGGCGTCGGCCTTGCCCGAGATCACCTGCTGCAGCGCAGCATCGACCGAATCACCACCGAACAGGGTCAGGCCCATGCTGTTGGCTTCCGGCACGATCAGGCTGAGGGAGCCGTTCTTGTCGCGCAGCTTCAGGGCTTTGGCGATGTTCGCCGCGGCCTCAATCAGCGCGCTCGAACCCAGAGAAGCGCCGGAGACGATCAGTGGACGCTTGGCTTGCAGCAATGCGGTAGCGATGCGTCCCGCCAGCTCCAGCGCCTCGTTGTCCAGCCCGGTTACCGCTGGCGCGCTTGTGTCGATGGCATGAGCCACGGCGAACCCGATGCGCGCCAGGTCGTCGGGAGCGGCGTGCACGCACTCTTCGGCGATGTCGTCCAGGCGGGTGTCAGTGAGGCTGGCGATGAACAGCGGGTTGAGCTCGTGCTGACCAATGTTCTTCACCGCGGCATCGAGCCAAGGCTGAACCTTCATGGCAGCGGCCATGTCTTCGGCCTTGTTCTTCACCGACTGGCGCAAGCCCAGGGCCATGCGCGCGGCGGTCTGGGTGACGTCTTCGCCAAGGATGAACACAGCGTCGTGTTCTTCGACTTCGCGCAGGGTCGGAATCGGCAGCGGGCTGTCCCTGAGCACCTGGGCAACCAGGCGCAGACGCTCCAGTTCACCGGTTTCGATACCCGAATAGAAATGCTCGGCACCGACCAGTTCACGCAGGGCGTAGTTGCTTTCCAGGCTGGCGCGTGGGGAACCGATGCCGACGATGTTGCGACCGCGTAGCATCTCGGCGGCCTTGTCCAGCGCCTGGTCCAGGCTCAGCTTGACGTTGCCTTGGGTCAGCAGCGGCTGACGCGGACGGTCGGTGCGGTTGACGTAGCCATAACCGAAACGGCCGCGGTCGCACAGGAAGTACTGGTTGACCGAGCCGTTGTAGCGGTTCTCGATACGGCGGATTTCGCCATAACGCTCACCGGGGCTGATGTTGCACCCGCTGGAGCAGCCGTGGCAGATGCTCGGCGAGAACTGCATGTCCCACTTGCGGTTGTAGCGCTCGGAGTGGGTTTTGTCGGTGAACACACCGGTCGGGCAGACCTCGGTGAGGTTGCCGGAGAACTCGCTTTCCAGGGTTCCGCTTTCAACGCGACCGAAGTACACGTTGTCGTGGGCGCCGAAGACGCCCAGGTCGGTGCCGCCGGCGTAGTCTTTATAGAAGCGCACACAGCGGTAGCAAGCGATGCAGCGGTTCATCTCGTGCGCGACGAACGGGCCCAGATCCTGGTTCTGGTGAGTCCGTTTGGTGAAACGATACCGGCGCTCGTTATGGCCGGTCATCACGGTCATGTCCTGCAAATGACAGTGCCCGCCTTCCTCGCAGACCGGGCAGTCGTGCGGGTGGTTGGTCATCAGCCATTCGACGACGCTGGCGCGGAACGCCTTGGATTCGGCGTCGTCGATGGAAATCCAGGTGTTATCCGTGGCGGGTGTCATGCAGGACATGACGATACGACCACGGGTGTCGTTTTCGTCGGTGTACTGCTTGACCGCGCACTGGCGACAGGCGCCAACGCTGCCAAGGGCTGGATGCCAGCAGAAATAAGGGATGTCGAGGCCCAGCGACAGACATGCCTGTAACAGGTTGTCTGCGCCATCGACTTCGAGCGCTTTGCCGTCTACGTGGATAGTAGCCATGGTTCAAAGGTCTTCGTTGGCCCGTTGTCAGCGGGCGTGGCTAATGGAATCTCGGTGCCGCTGCGGTTCAAACAGCCTTGCGGCGCAACCGCAGCGTTGGACGGCGGCCTCAGGGCCACCGACCGGTCTGTCTTTTTTATGCGCCCGCTATCGTCGGACTCTTGACCTGATAGAGGTCGCCCGCACTTACCGGTGCGATGCCTGCCTCGAACTCAGACCGGAAGTACTTGATGGCACTGCCCAGAGGTTCCACTGCGCCCGGTGCGTGGGCGCAGAAGGTCTTGCCCGGGCCGAGGAAGTTGACCAGGCCCAGCAGCGTCTCGATGTCGCCGGGTTGACCCTGGCCCTTCTCGATGGCGCGCAGAATCTTCACGCTCCACGGCAGGCCATCGCGGCACGGGGTACAGAAACCGCACGACTCTTGAGCGAAGAACTCCTCCAGATTGCGCATCATCGACACCATGTTCACCTCGTCGTCCACCGCCATTGCCAGGCCCGTACCCATCCGGGTACCAACCTTGGCCACGCCACCGGCGTAAAACTGGCAATCGAGATGTTCAGGGAGCAGGAAGCCGGTACCGGCGCCACCTGGCTGCCAGCACTTGAGCTTGTAGCCGTCGCGCATGCCGCCAGCGTAGTCCTCGAACAGCTCACGCGCGGGCAGGCCGAATGGCAACTCCCACAGGCCGGGGTTCTTCACCTTGCCGGAGAAGCCCATCAGCTTGGTGCCCTGGTCTTCGCTGCCTTCGCGGGCCAGCGACTTGTACCAGTCGTTGCCGTTGTTGACGATCGCCGGGACGTTGCACAGGGTTTCGACGTTGTTCACGCAGGTTGGTTTGCCCCACACGCCCACAGCGGCCGGGAAGGGCGGCTTGGAGCGCGGGTTGGCGCGACGGCCTTCCAGAGAGTTGATCAGTGCGGTTTCCTCACCGCAGATGTAACGCCCGGCGCCGGTGTGGACGAACAGCTCAAAGTCGAAGCCGGTGCCTAGAATGTTTTTGCCCAACAGACCGGCGGCCTTGGCTTCGGCCACGGCGCGGTTCAGGTGTTTGGCCGCAGTGACGTACTCACCACGCAGGAAGATATAACCGCGATAGGCTTTCAGCGCACGGGCGCTGATCAGCATGCCCTCTACCAGCAGATGGGGCAGTTGCTCCATCAGCATGCGGTCTTTCCAGGTGTTGGGTTCCATTTCGTCCGCGTTGCACAGCAGGTAGCGGATGTTCATGGATTCGTCTTTGGGCATCAGGCCCCACTTCACGCCAGTAGGGAAGCCTGCACCGCCGCGGCCTTTGAGGCCGGAGTCCTTGACCGCCTGGACGATTTCATCGGGCGATTGCTGGGCGAAGGCCTTGCGTGCAGCGGCATAGCCATCTTTGGCTACATATTCGTCAAACCAGATCGGCTCGCCGTCGTCGCGAAGACGCCAGGTCAATGGATGGGTTTCCGGCGCGCGCTGGATCAGGTTGGCCGGGCCGAAGGAAGTGATGGTCATACGTAACCCTCCAGCAGCTGGGCCACGCCCGCAGGCTGCAGATTGCCGAAAGTATCGTCGTCGATCATCACCGCCGGCGCCTTGTCGCAGTTGCCCAGGCAGCAGGCCGGCAGCAGGGTGAAGCGACCGTCGGCAGTGGTCTGGCCCAGGCCGATGCCCAGCTTGCTCTGAATTTCGCCGACGATGTCTTCGTGACCGGCAATGAAGCAGACCATGCTGTTGCAGACGCGAATGATGTGGCGGCCCACTGGCTGACGGAAGATCTGACTGTAGAACGTCGCAACGCCTTCGACGTCGCTGGCAGGAATGCCCAGCACTTCGCCGATTGCGTAGATGGCGCCGTCCGGTACCCAGCCTCGCTCCTTCTGAACGATCTTCAGGGCTTCGATGGACGCCGCCCGCGGGTCCTCGTAGTGATGCATTTCGTGCTCGATGGCCGAGCGCTCGGATTCGCTCAGGGCGAAACGGTCTGTCTGGATAAGCGTGCTGTTCATGCTTAGCGGTCCACGTCGGCCATAACGAAGTCGATACTACCCAGATACGCAATCAAGTCCGCGACCATGCTGCCTTTGATCACCGAAGGGATCTGCTGCAGGTGCGGGTAGCTTGGGGTGCGAATCCGGGTACGGTAGCTCATGGTGCCGCCGTCGCTCGTCAGGTAATAACTGTTGATGCCCTTGGTCGCTTCAATCATCTGGAAAGATTCGTTGGCCGGCATGACCGGGCCCCACGAAACCTGCAGGAAGTGCGTGATCAAGGTTTCGATGTGCTGCAGGGTGCGCTCTTTGGGCGGCGGCGTGGTCAGCGGGTGATCAGCCTTGTACGGGCCTTCCGGCATGTTGCGCATGCACTGGTCGATGATCCTGATGCTCTGACGCATCTCTTCGACGCGGACCATGCAGCGATCATAGGCATCGCCATTGACGGCCAGCGGCACTTCGAATTCGAAGTTCTCGTACCCGGAGTACGGGCGAGCCTTACGCAGGTCGAAGTCACAACCGGTAGAACGCAGGCCGGCCCCGGTGACGCCCCATTCCAGGGCCTCTTTGGTGTTGTAGGCGGCGACGCCGACGGTACGGCCCTTGAGGATGCTGTTCTGCAAAGCAGCCTTGGTGTACTCATCCAGCCGTTTCGGCAACCACTCGACGAAGTCCTTGACCAGCTTGTCCCAGCCGCGCGGCAGGTCATGGGCGACGCCGCCGATGCGATACCAGGCCGGGTGCAGGCGGAAACCGGTGATGGCTTCGATCACGGTGTAGGCTTTCTGCCGGTCGGTGAAGGTGAAGAACACCGGGGTCATCGCACCCACGTCCTGGATGTAGGTGCCCAGGAACAGCAGGTGGCTGGTGATACGGAAGAACTCGGCCATCATGATGCGGATGACGTCGACCTTCTGCGGCACCTTGATGCCCGCCAGCTTCTCGACCGAAAGCACGTACGGCAGGTTGTTCATCACCCCGCCCAGATAATCGATGCGGTCGGTGTACGGAATGAAGCTGTGCCAGGACTGACGCTCGGCCATCTTCTCGGCACCACGGTGGTGGTAACCGATGTCAGGCACACAGTCGACGATCTCTTCACCATCCAATTGCAGCACGATTCGGAACGCACCGTGAGCGGAAGGGTGGTTCGGCCCCAGGTTGAGGAACATGTAGTCCTCATTGGTGCCCGAACGCTTCATGCCCCAGTCTTCCGGACGGAAGCGCGCGGCTTCTTCTTCCAGTTGCTGCTTGGCCAGCGTCAGGCTGTACGGGTCGAATTCGGTAGCGCGAGCAGGATAGTCCTTGCGCAGCGGATGACCTTCCCAGGTCGGCGGCATCATGATGCGGCTCAGGTGCGGGTGGCCCGGGAAGTCGATCCCGAACATGTCCCACACTTCGCGCTCGTACCAGTTGGCATTCGGCCAGATACTGGTAATGGTCGGCACGCTGAGGTCGCTCTCGGACAAGGCCACCTTGATCATGACGTCGCTGTTACGCTCTATCGACAGTAGGTGATAGAACACAGTGAAGTCGGCGTCCGGCAAGCCACGGCGCTTGGTCCGCAGGCGTTCGTCCACGCCGTGCAGGTCGTACAGCATCGAGTACGGTTTTGGCACGTTGCGCAGGAAGTTGAGGATTTCGAACAGCCTGGCGCGAGCGACCCACAGCACAGGCATGCCGGTAACAGTGGGTTGAGCGGTAAATGCTTCTGCACCAAAACGGTTGTGCAGTTCAACGACGACATCTTGGTCGTCAGCCTTGTAAGGCGGGATGTACAGAGCGGTGTCTGCAGTCATAGGTCTCGATCGCTATCGGTCAACGTACAGAATGAACCCAGGTTCAGGCTTCTTTTTGTAAAAGAAAACTGGATCAGACTTCGTCGGGGCTGCGCAGGTTTGTGACCTGAATACGCTGTTCGCGGCGCTGTTCCTTTTGCGAAGGCATCTCGGCGCGGTACACGCCTTGGTCGCCGACGACCCAGGAGAGAGGGCGACGCTCCTTGCCAATGGATTCCTGCAACAGCATCAGGCCTTGCAGAAACGCCTCTGGACGGGGCGGGCAGCCGGGCACGTAAACATCCACAGGCAGGAACTTGTCCACGCCCTGTACGACGGAGTAGATGTCATACATGCCACCGGAGTTGGCGCACGAACCCATGGAAATGACCCATTTAGGCTCAAGCATTTGCTCGTAGAGACGCTGGATGATCGGCGCCATCTTGATGAAGCAGGTACCGGCGATAACCATGAAATCCGCCTGACGCGGCGATGCCCGGATCACTTCCGCGCCGAAGCGCGCAATGTCGTGGGGTGCCGTGAAAGCGGTGGTCATTTCCACGTAGCAGCAGGACAGACCGAAGTTGTACGGCCAAAGGGAGTTCTTGCGCCCCCAGTTGACAGCACCGCTCAATACGTCCTCAAGCTTGCCCATGAAAATGTTTTTGTGGACTTGATCCTCTAACGGATCGGCAACGGTTTCCCGCTCGCCGATGGGGTACTGCTCGTTAGGAGCATCCGGGTCGATCCTGGTGAGATTGTATTGCATTGCCAAAGCCTCATTGTTTTAGCTTCGCCTGCCGGTTACGACGACCAACGGGAGCCCAATCGAGCGCCCCTACCCGCCATAGGTAGACAAGACCTGCCAACAGAATTGCTATGAAAACGAGCGCTTCGGCGAAGCCGGTCCAGCCGCTTTCGCGGACGGACACAGACCAAGCGTACAGAAAGAGGGCTTCAATATCGAAAATCACGAAGAGCATCGCGACCAGATAAAACTTTGCGGACAGTCGCAGGCGCGCGCCACCGGTGGGCAGCATGCCGGATTCGAAAGGTTCGTTCTTGCTCCGGCCCCAGGCTTTGGAACCCAGCAGGCTGGACAGGCCGAGCATGAAGGCGCAAAGGCCGATGACGCCCAAAAGGAAAATGGCGAAGCCCCAGTTGTGGGCAATCAAACCTGTCGATTCGGGCATGCTGGCAGTCCTTAACAGAGAGCAAAGGTCTCTGAGCTTGAAAAGATTAGAAGCAGTGACGATATGTCGCAGTGCGATCAATTCCGGGATTTTATGTGCAAAAGAAGAGCAAGTAAATTTTCTACATGAAATTTATTCACAGGATTAATGAGCCAGATCACGCTTTCTTTGATTGAGCCCTTACCAGGCGGGCATTACGGCGCTTTTAACTAATTATATTTCCTCTAAACGGTAACGAAAAACGCCCAGAAGAAATGATAATTAATATCATTTGAAAGTTTGTTTGGGGGATATCGGTGGAAGGTGACGAAGTTGGCGTTATTGCACGCTGTCAAAAGAAAGACTTATTAAGCAGCGTCTTTAATTAACATTCGCATGTCGATTCAGGGCGCCTATCGGGCAATAACCGACTACTTTGGTAGGGTATTAAGGCTTTTGAATGACAAAAAGGCCGCCCGAAGGCGGCCTCTGGCAGAAGCGCAAACTCAGTGGAACTGCTCTTCTTCGGTGGAACCGGTCAGGGCGGTGACCGAGGATTTGCCGCCCTGGATCACCGTGGTCATGTCGTCGAAATAGCCAGTGCCCACTTCCTGCTGGTGTGCCACAAAGGTGTAGCCCTTGGCAGCGTCGGCGAACTCCTGCTCCTGCAGCTTCACGTAGGCAGTCATGTCATTGCGGGCATAGTCGTGCGCCAGGTTGAACATGCTGTGCCACATATTGTGAATGCCCGCCAGGGTGATGAACTGATGCTTGTAGCCCATCGCCGACAGCTCGCGCTGGAATTTGGCAATGGTCGCGTCGTCCAGATTCTTCTTCCAGTTGAAAGAAGGTGAGCAGTTGTAGGACAGCAATTGGTCCGGGTACTCCTTTTTGATCGCTTCGGCGAAGCGACGGGCTTCATCCAGATCCGGCTTGGCCGTTTCGCACCAGATCAGATCGGCATAGGGCGCATAGGCCAGGCCGCGAGCGATGGCTTGGTCCAGACCGGCGCGTACTTTATAGAAGCCTTCCGGGGTGCGAGTGCCGGTCACGAATGGTTTGTCGTACGGGTCGCAGTCGGAAGTCAGCAGGTCGGCAGCGTTTGCGTCGGTGCGCGCCAGAATGATGGTCGGAACGCCTGCGACGTCAGCTGCGAGACGCGCTGCAACCAGTTTCTGCACCGCTTCCTGGGTAGGCACCAGCACCTTGCCGCCCATATGGCCACATTTTTTCACCGAGGCCAGTTGATCTTCGAAGTGCACGCCAGCAGCACCTGCCTCGATCATGCTCTTCATCAATTCATAGGCGTTCAATACGCCGCCGAAACCGGCTTCTGCGTCGGCCACGATTGGCGCGAAGTAGTCGATATAACCTTCGTCCCCCGGATTCTTCCCGGCTTTCCACTGGATCTGGTCTGCGCGGCGGAACGAGTTGTTGATGCGCTTGACCACTGTCGGAACCGAATCCACCGGGTATAGCGACTGATCCGGGTACATCGACTCAGCCGAATTGTTATCCGCCGCCACTTGCCACCCGGACAGGTAAATTGCCTGGATGCCCGCCTTGACTTGCTGTACCGCCTGCCCGCCTGTCAGGGCGCCCATGCAGTTGACGAAATCCTTGTCGGGACGGAAAGACGGCTTGGCGCCCTGAGTGACCAGATTCCAGAGCTTTTCAGCGCCCCGCTTGGCGAAGGTGTGTTCAGGTTGAACCGAGCCACGCAGGCGGACGACGTCTGCAGCGGAGTAGGTGCGGGTCACGCCTTTCCAGCGTGGGTTCTCGGCCCAATCTTTCTCGATGGCTGCAATTTGTTGTTCGCGTGTCTGTGCCATGGGGTAAACCTCGTCGCTTGGTCTTGTGGGTCTTGAGGTGAAACTGTTCGCGGTACGGGCGCCTGGGGTTTTCCAGGACGCACTTAAGGCTGCTCACTGGATTGGAAAGCATTGCGTCGGATCGGGATTTTTTACGCCTCACGATGATGAGACGCTGAAACTGCCTTTTGGGCTTAAAAGCATCAAATAGGCTCAACTTGGTAGCGTTGTCGCACGATTTAGAGTCTTTCTGCAGGTGCGCCTATCAGTGAGAGCGAGGCCATCATGCCTCGGCTTTTTTTCGTCGTCAAATATTTTGTAGTGGTTATTTATGATCACTACATATTTGTCTGGGCCGACTCATCAGTCAGTTTCAGGCTTTTAGGTCCAGGGAAGGGCACGTCAGCTGCGGTACTGTTCGTTCAGGAGGGATGCGGGATATGTAGCGATTTGTATGGGCACTACATTTTTTGGCGAGGAATGAGAATCTGTGGGAATGGGCAAGCTCACGCCCAAAGATGCAGCGTTTCTTTTAGGTCGCCTCAATCGAGGCTGTCGACCTTAACCCGCAACGTCATGTCATCGCGACCCTGAGTCGAATAGCGCCGGGTTACGCCCTGTTCGTCAGCGCGAGACTGGTCACTCACGCCTGCCAGGGTGATCCACTCGCCCAGACGCCCGCTGACCTGAGAGTCGGTGCTCTGCACCTTGATCGCGTCGGCCTGCTGCTGGCTCATGCGGTCGTTGTTGGTGCTGATGTTCAGGTGAACGACATCACCGGTAATGCTCGCGGTGACATAGAAGCCACGGGTGACGTTGCGGTATTGGGTGTTGGTTTGCGCATAACCGTACGAGTCGGTCTGTACGTTGGTGATCGGGACACTCTGCCCGACCTGAATCAGCGCAGGAGTGCCTTCGTTGGCTTGAACCTGCTGCACGCCGCCATCGCGACTGGCAGTGCCGTAGTTGATGATTCGGGTATTGCCATCGGCAGTGACGCCGCCATTCCGCGAGCGTACCGTGCCGTTGACCGAATAGCCCTGGTCGCTCTGCAGGGTGTTATCGCTGGTGTCGACGCTGATCAACAGGCGTTTGGGCGCGGTATCGAGTTGAGCCAGAAGATCGTGAAGCTCACTGATTTTTCCCGGCTCTGCATTGACGATGAGCTTGTTGCCGTAGGCGTTGACGCTGCCTTCGTTACCCAGGAATGATTTGACGGCAGGCATCAGATCATCGCTGGTGCGGTAGTTCAAGGGGATGACTTCGGTGGCGGCAGCGGTCGTGAAGCTGCAAGCCAACAGAACAGAAGCGAGCAGGGTGCGTAACGACATCGGGGTGATCTCCGAAAGGGGCGCGTCAAAGCGTTGAGTGTGCCAGTTTGTCGGCCTGTCTATGAACAAATTGAATCGCAGGCAGCAGAACGCCCCGGCATCTTCGTTTCAGCATAGCCCGCTGAGGCGATAACGACGGGGCGTTCTATGGCGTGGCGGTCCATCGCTTAAGGTGAGTTACGCACCATGTCCACGTGGGGGAGGCCGGCTTCGAGAAACTCTTCGCTGACGACGGTGAAGCCAAAACGCTCATAGAAAGCAGTGGCATATACCTGGGCGCTGAGTTTCTGCTGCTTGAGGTTGCGGCTTTCCGCTTCGGTGATCACGAACTGCAACAGCGCATCACCGACATTCAAGCCGCGCCAGTCCTTGAGGACCGACAGCCTGCCAATTTCACCGTCCGGCAACAGGCGTGCCGTGCCGATCGGATAATCGCCTTCCAGGGCCAAAAAGTGCAGGGCGCCCGCGTCCTCGGCATCCCATTCCAGTTCGGGCGGTACCGATTGTTCGGCAATGAAGACGGCTTCGCGAATACGCCGGATATCGGCGATTTCTTTCTGCCAGTCGGCTACCCGTACATGGATCTTATTCATCAGCAAACCCCAGACTTCCTTGTTTGACCAGCTCGCAGAGCAGGTTACGAGCATCGTCATTTGCCAGCCATTGGCCCAGATTATCGATATGCAGTGCATCGGCTGCGCAGACCAGTTTCAACAGCTCGCGCAGACGACCGGGCAGCAATCGGCTTTGGCCGCTGGCGAACAGCAGCAGGTCTTCGTCGACCTCGGACCAGGCCAGGCGTGCGCTCGGGTTGCGAATCAGGATTGCACCCTGCTCCAGGCTGTCGAGCAGTTCGGCCTCGTCCAGTTCCGGGCCGGTTACCATTTCCGGGTAGCGCGGCTCGGTCATGAACTGGCCGAACCAGGTCAGTAGCAAGCGCTCATCGCCCATGTGCTCGGCCAGCAGCGCTTTCAAGCGATCAAGGGCATCGCGCTGAATCTGGTGCGGATCGCTGACCGGCTGCACATCAGCATCGGTGTAACGCTCTTCGTCAGACATGAACTGACTGAGGAAGTCGGTGAAGTGGGTCAAAACTTCGGCGGCACTCGGTGCGCGGAAACCTACCGAATATGTCAGGCAGTCATCCACCGCAACGCCCCAGTGAGCCAGTCGCGGCGGCAGGTAGAGCATGTCGCCCGGTTCCAGAGTCCATTCGTCGCTGCCCTGGAAGTCGGCGAGGATGCGCAGGTCCGCATGCTCCAGCAGCGGGCTGTCGGTGTCGCACATCTGGCCGATCTTCCAGTGACGCTTACCGTGGCCTTGCAGCAGGAACACGTCGTAGTTATCGAAGTGTGGGCCCACGCTGCCACCTGGCGCGGCGTAGCTGATCATCACGTCGTCTATGCGCCAGCTTGGCAGAAAGCGGAAGTTGTCCAGCAGTTCGCTGACTTCCGGAACGAATTGATCAACGGCCTGAACCAGCAGGGTCCATTCGGTCTCTGGAAGCTTGCTGAACTCATCTTCGGCGAAAGGGCCGCGCCGCAACTCCCAGGGACGCACACCGTTCTCGATGATCAGGCGCGATTCAATCTCTTCTTCCAGGGTCAGGCCTGCCAGCTCGTCAGGATCGATCGGGCTTTCGAAGTCAGGGATTGCCTGACGAATAAGCAGCGGTTTTTTCTGCCAGTAATCACGCAGGAATTCGCGCGCCGTAATGCCACCAAGCAACTGCAGAGGAATATCAGGATTCATGTGTAACCTATTGAAAAAACGTATTTTCCAGACTGGAATAAAAACGCCCGGCTCAGCCGGGCGTGCAGAGCAAATGCGTAGGATCAGATGCGCTTGGCTTGAGCAACTGCGCTGCCAATGTAATTGGCAGGGGTGAGTCTTTTCAGCTCCGCGCGAGCTTCGGGCGGCATATCCAGCCCATCGATGAAAGTCTGCAACGCTTCAGGGCTGATGCCCTTGCCGCGTGTCAATTCCTTGAGTTTCTCGTAGGGGTTTTCGATGTCGTAGCGACGCATGACGGTCTGGATCGGCTCGGCAAGCACTTCCCAGCAAGCGTCCAGGTCAGCAGCGATTTTCTGCTCGTTCAGCTCCAGCTTGCCGATACCTTTGAGGCTCGCTTCGTACGCAATCACGCTGTGAGCAAAGCCCACGCCGAGGTTGCGCAGCACGGTGGAGTCGGTCAGGTCGCGCTGCCAGCGGGAGATCGGCAGTTTGCTGGCCAGGTGCTGAAACAGTGCATTGGCGATACCCAGGTTGCCTTCGGAGTTTTCGAAGTCGATCGGGTTGACCTTGTGGGGCATGGTCGAGGAGCCGATTTCGCCTGCGACGGTCCTCTGCTTGAAGTAGCCCAAGGAGATGTAGCCCCAGATGTCGCGGTCAAAGTCGATCAGGATGGTGTTGTAGCGGGCGATCGCGTCGAACAACTCGGCAATGTAGTCGTGCGGTTCGATCTGCGTGGTGTAGGGGTTGAAACCCAGGCCCAGTTCGTCTTCGATGAAGGCGCGGGCGTTGGCTTCCCAGTCGATATCCGGGTAGGCCGACAGGTGTGCGTTGTAGTTGCCGACGGCGCCATTGATCTTGCCCAGCAGCGGCACGGCAGCGACCTGCGCGATCTGGCGCTCCAGGCGATAGACGACGTTGGCCAGTTCCTTGCCCAGGGTGGTGGGCGAAGCAGGCTGACCGTGGGTGCGCGAGAGCATCGGCACGGCGGCGAAACGGATCGCCAGCTCGCGAATGGACTCGGCAATCTGACGCATCAGCGGCAGCAGCACAGTGTCGCGGCCTTCACGCAGCATCAGCGCATGGGACAGGTTATTGATGTCTTCACTGGTGCAGGCGAAGTGGATGAATTCGCTGACCTTGGCCAGTTCCGGCAATTTGGCCGCCTGCTCCTTGAGCAGGTACTCGATGGCCTTGACGTCGTGGTTGGTGGTGCGTTCGATCTCTTTCACACGCTCGGCGTGCTCCAGCGCGAAGTCTGTGGCCAGTATGTCGAGCAGAGCATTGGCTTGGGCAGAAAACGCTGGGACTTCCGGAATTTGCGGGTGAGCCGCCAGGCGCTGGAGCCAACGGACTTCTACCATAGCGCGGAAACGGATCAGGCCGTATTCGCTGAAAATAGGGCGCAGGGCCTGGGTTTTGCCGGCGTAGCGGCCGTCTACAGGGGAAACCGCAGTGAGCGAAGAAAGCTGCATGGGGTGTTCTCGGACAGTCGGGCAACGAAATGGGGCGCGTATCATACATGAAAATCCTGATCAGCCGAGACCGACTGAGCCAGATCCACCGCGCCATGATGGGTAAAATCCGTTGTTTCTGGGCGCTCGGCAATCAGCCGTGCATCAAGGGATACAATTCTTTCAATAACTTGCGACGGTTGAGGACCAACTGCCAACGATGACCGCCCACTTGTCGCCAAAGTCGCGCACAGCGAATACCGGCCAAGAGAAGGGCGCGGATTTTCGAGGCATTGTTGGGTTGCTGCAGGTTGCGCATGTCGCCATGGACCTGAATCCGCTGGCGCAAGGTACTGAGGGTTTCCTGATACAGCGCACCGCTGGCGGCGATAACGTTCTCGTGAACGATACCGAAGTGTTCGACCTGGGATTTGATCTGCGGCAGGCGCCTGCCGATGGTGTCGAGCATGTCGTCACGCTTGGACAGTTGACGCTCCAGGCCGAGCATCGCCAGAGCGTAGCGCAGCGGCTCACGCTGCAGGGTGCCGGGGTCGCGCTCCAGGGCGCTGGCGAGGGCGCGATAGCCTTCGCGCAGATTGAGGTCGTCGCCGCCGAACACGTCCAGCGTGTCCTTGGGGTCCATCACCAGCAACCCCCCGAGCAGGCAGCCAACAGTGGCTTCGCTGGCCTGGCCGGTCTTGGCAATCCGGTCCACCAGTACGGCAGCCTGGAAGACGCCGCCCAGCGCGGTGAGTTGCTCCTGGATCGGACTCATCAGTGAAGGTCCTGGCTGTGCCAAGGTTCGGCAGTTTCGATGACGCCGCCGCCAAGGCAGATTTCCCCATCGTAGAACACCACCGACTGGCCGGGTGTCACGGCTCGTTGCGGCTCATCGAAGGTGGCGCGGTAGCCGTTGGCGGTGCGTTCCAACGTGCAGCTCTGGTCGCCCTGGCGATAGCGAACCTTGGCGGTCAGCGCGCGCTGCGTGCTCAGGTCGACGGGATTGACCCAGTAGATTTCCGAGGCCAGCAGGGCGCGGGAGAACAGCCATGGGTGTTCATTGCCTTGACCGACGATCAGTTCGTTGCGTGCCAGGTCTTTTTTCAGCACGTACCACGGCTCATCGCCGGCATCCTTGAGCCCGCCGATACCCAAGCCCTGACGCTGGCCGATGGTGTGGTACATCAGGCCAGCGTGACGGCCGATGACTTCGCCAGTCGTGGTCTTGATCTCGCCCGGCTGCGCAGGCAGGTACTGCTTTAGGAAATCAGTAAAGCGACGCTCGCCGATGAAGCAGATTCCGGTGGAATCCTTCTTGTTGGCGGTCGCCAGTTCATACTTCTCTGCAATCGCCCTGACTTCGGGTTTCTCGAGCTCGCCGACCGGGAACAGGGTCTTGGCGATCTGCTCACCAGCGACAGCGTGCAGGAAGTAGCTCTGGTCCTTGTTCGGGTCCAGACCCTTGAGCAGTTCGGTACAACCATCAATGTCGCGACGACGCACATAGTGGCCGGTGGCGATCAGGTCGGCGCCGAGCATGAAGGCGTAATCCAGAAAGGCTTTGAACTTGATCTCACGGTTGCACAGGATGTCCGGGTTCGGTGTGCGCCCGGCCTTGTACTCTTCGAGAAAGTGCTCGAAGACGTTATCCCAGTACTCGGCGGCGAAGTTCACCGTGTGCAGCGTGATACCGATCCGGTCGCACACGGCTTGGGCGTCCGCGAGGTCGTCCATGGCGGTACAGTATTCCGTTCCGTCGTCTTCTTCCCAGTTCTTCATGAAAAGGCCTTCCACCTGATAACCCTGCTCGATGAGCAGAAGAGCGGAGACCGAAGAATCCACGCCGCCGGACATGCCGACGATGACGCGCTTCTTCTCTGGATTGGAAAAGGCTGAATCAGACATAGGTATTCGATGGGTAGCCTGGAAAAGGACGCGATTCTAGCAGGGTGTCGGCCCCAAGGCTAAAAGCTATTCATTTGCGCACGACATCCAGGCTATGAACGGGCCCTGCGAGGTAATCGTCGATGCAATCCAGAACCAGATGGCTGCGCCAGCGTTCGGGCTGGCTGGCCAGCTCCTCGCGGGTGAGCCACGGAGCGCCGATGATGCCGGTGTCCAGAGCGCGCTCGGGATGGTGTTTGACGGCTTTGGCAGCAAAGCAGACCCGCTGATACGTCACGCCGTTGCTCGGAGCGGTGTACAGGTAAATGCCGACCACGCCGGTCAGTTCGACGTCCCAGCCGGTTTCCTCAAGCGTTTCGCGTATGGCCGCTTCGCGCAGGGTTTCGTCAGGTTCAAGGTGTCCGGCGGGCTGATTCAGCACCAGCTTGTTGTTCTTCAATTCTTCGACGAACAGAAAAAGGCCGTTGTCTTCGATAACGGTGGCGACTGTGATGTGAGGTTGCCAGGTCATTGCAAATCTCCATGAGTGCTCGTGCGGATCGTATGCGGCGGCAAAATCTCCAATCCGACGCAGTTCCTAGTAGGAGAGACACCGGAGGTTACGACGGCAGCGAAGGCGGCGGGTCAGTCACCGGATTTTCACCTGACCGGGTGCATTCGCCACCGTCGTAACCTGTGCAAGCTGCACCGAGGATCAAGGTTGGCCGTAGTCGTGTACACATTAAAAGAAAGCCCCGGCGCAGGGCCGGGGCTTTCATGTTGCGTTCGGCGGCATTAACCGTCGATCCAGCAAGCCTTACTTCAGCGCGTTGATCGCATCGTTCAGGGTCTTGCTAGGGCGCATGGCGTTGCTGGCCAGTTCTGGCGTCGCAAAATAGTAACCGCCAATGTCCAGAGGCTTGCCCTGTACGCTGTTCAGCTCGGCGACGATGGTCGCTTCGTTGTCCGCCAGGGTTTTCGCCAGCTCGGTGAACTTGGCTTGCAGTTCCGTATCGTCGGTCTGGGAAGCCAGGGCCTGGGCCCAGTAAGTCGCCAGGTAGAAATGGCTGCCACGGTTGTCGATCCCGCCAACTTTGCGCGATGGCGACTTGTTGTTGTCCAGGAACTGGCCGGTGGCCTTGTCCAGGGCAGTGGCAAGTATCAGTGCTTTCTTGTTGCCGTAGTTGTTGCCCAAGTGCTCCAGCGAAGCCGCCAGCGCCAGAAATTCACCCAGCGAGTCCCAGCGCAGGAAGTTTTCTTCGTTGAGCTGTTGAACGTGCTTGGGGGCCGAACCGCCAGCGCCGGTTTCGAACAGACCGCCGCCATTCATGAGAGGGACGATCGACAGCATCTTGGCGCTCGTGCCCAGTTCCATGATCGGGAACAGGTCGGTCAGGTAGTCACGCAGCACGTTACCGGTCACCGAGATGGTGTCCTTGCCAGCGCGAATACGCTCCAGGGAAACCTTCATCGCGTCGTCAGGTGATTTGATGGTGATGTCCAGGCCCGTGGTGTCGTAATCCTTCAGGTATTGCTCGACCTTCTTGATCATGACGGCGTCGTGGGCCCGCTCCGGATCCAGCCAGAAGATAGCTGGCGTATTGCTCAGGCGCGAACGGTTGACCGCCAGTTTGACCCAGTCCTGGATCGGCGCGTCCTTGGTCTGGCACATGCGCCAGATATCGCCGGCATCGACGGTCTGCTCCATCAGCACCTGACCTTTGTCATCGGTGACGCGGACCACGCCGTCGGTTTCGATCTGGAAGGTCTTGTTGTGCGACCCGTACTCTTCGGCTTTCTGCGCCATCAGGCCAACGTTCGGCACGCTGCCCATGGTGGTCGGATCGAAGGCGCCGTGTTTCTTGCAGTCTTCGATGACCGCCTGGTAGATCGTGGCGTAGCAGCGATCCGGGATCACCGCCTTGGTGTCCTGCAGGACACCGTCGTTGTTCCACATCTTGCCGGAATCACGAATCATCGCAGGCATCGAGGCGTCGACGATGACGTCGCTTGGCACGTGCAGGTTGGTAATGCCCTTGTCGGAGTTGACCATTGCCAGAGGAGGGCGGGTGGCGTAGACGGCTTTGACGTCCGCTTCGATTTGCGCCTGCTGATCGGCTGGCAGGTCTTTGATGCGGGTGTACAGATCGCCGATGCCGTTGTGCAGATTGAAACCGATTTCCTTCAGGACGTCAGCGTGCTTGTTCAGCGCATCCTGATAGTACTCGGCAACGAATTCGCCAAACATGATCGGGTCGGAGACCTTCATCATGGTGGCTTTCAGGTGAACGGAGAACAGTACGCCCAGTTTCTTGGCGTCCTCGATCTCTTTGGCCACGAATGCGCGCAGAGCTTTCTTGCTCATGATGGCGCAGTCGATGATTTCACCGGCCAGCACCGAAGTCTTGTCCTTGAGTACGGTTGTGCTGCCGTTGTTGCCGACCAATTCGATCTTGACCGAGCCCGCAGCTTCGATCAGCGAGGATTTCTCGCTGCCGTAGAAGTCACCGTTGTCCATGTGAGCAACGTGGGACTTGGAGTCTGCAGCCCAGGCGCCCATCTTGTGCGGGTGCTTGCGTGCGTAGTTCTTGACGGAAAGCGGTGCGCGGCGATCAGAGTTACCTTCACGCAGAACCGGATTTACGGCACTGCCTTTTACCTTGTCGTAGCCAGCACGAGCGACCTTGTCAGCTTCGGTCACGACTTCATCCGGATAGTCCGGGACATCGTAGCCCTTGGCCTGCAGTTCCTTGATCGCCGCTTTCAATTGCGGGACCGAAGCGCTGATGTTCGGCAGCTTGATGATGTTCGCTTCTGGAGTCGTCGCCAGTTCGCCAAGCTCTGCCAGATCGTCGGAAACCTTCTTGTCACCCAGGCGCTCGGGAAAGCTGGCCAGGATACGGGCTGCAAGAGAGATGTCGCGGGTTTCGACGGTGATGTCTGCGGAGGCGGTGAACGCTTCGATGATAGGAAGCAGTGAGTAGGTGGCGAGGGCAGGAGCTTCGTCGGTGAAGGTATAGATGATCTTCGAGCGGTTGGACATTTTCGGGATAACTCTCTTCTTTGCTGAGCGTACACAAAATTTCGAGATGCGCAGAATAGGCACTTTCGCCCAAGATATCGATGAGCCGAAAGTCGAGAATTTCGTCGCGTGATATGGGGTGCATCAGTCGAGCATCAAGCGGCCGGACTCCGGTTGAGAGTGCGGCCTTTCGAGGGCTGAAAGTCTCGTTTCAGATGGCTCGGCCCCCGATGACCCAATGGTCACCGGCGGCAAGTATACCACCGGTCCCGCCCATTAATACGATAGCAGCGTGAACGCTTGACACTCGTGTTGAGCGATTAATCGGCCTGAGTGCCACCTTGAAAAATCCGCGAATCCTTGAAGCCCGCGTCCCATGGGGCCTGCGGCAGACTGTCGCAGTGATTCGAGCTTGGCGAAGGGGAACTGAATCACAAGTCGGATTTCGACTAAAGGCGTACTCGGACCTGAACCTGTGATGAGTCAGCGGGGAATAGCATCCGTCTTCGTTCGCGTCCCATAGACGTAGAAGTGGAGAGGGAGAAAGAAAAAACCGGTCAGCACAGGGTAGGTGATGACCGGCTTCCCGGGTCTCGCGCTGAACGGTCTGGCTCAGGTGGAAAGTTTAGCTATGCTCATGCTGCTGTTGATGGGGGGACGGTGCTTCCTGATTCGGACTGGACGCTACTCTATCCTTATCCTCCTCGATCTGGACGGCGTGCAGTCCCTTCGGGCCCTGAATGATTTCGAATTTAACCAACTGGCCAGCCTTGAGCGTCTTGTAGCCACCCATGTTGATCGCCGAGTAGTGAGCAAAGAGGTCTTCGGTCTTGCCCTCCTCATTGATGAAGCCATACCCCTTGGCGTTATTGAACCACTTGACCTTACCGCTTGACATAGTCACATCCCTCTGCAAAGGACTCCGATGGGGAGTATCATCAACTCTCATCCGCCGGACCTAAAAAATTTTGGTTGACTGCGCGGACCCTTTTTACCCAATGTGGGTTCTATTCTTTGTAACACCGATTAGCCGATAGTCAAGGTCTCGCGGCGGTCCAGTTGAAAACCTGCATGGCCGTGACTACTTATTTCAATTACGTCCCCTACGAACCTTCTTTACCATGCATGCAATCAGCAAGATTCGACTAACATTCAATCAGGATGATCCGCAATCCCATGAGGACGAAGCTGCGGGCATCGCTGTACAGGAAGCCAAGCCGACATTGCAGGTGCCACCGATGTATAAGGTGGTTTTATTCAACGATGACTACACCCCGATGGATTTTGTGGTCGAAGTGCTCGAGGTGTTCTTCAACCTGAATCGTGAGCTGGCAACCAAGGTCATGCTGGCCGTCCATACAGAGGGACGGGCAGTCTGCGGATTGTTTACCCGCGACATCGCCGAGACCAAGGCAATGCAGGTCAACCAATACGCCAGGGAAAGCCAGCATCCGCTACTCTGTGAGATCGAGAAGGACGGTTAACGCCGGACACTTGGGTATGAGGTGAAGCTATGTTAAACCGTGAGCTCGAAGTCACCCTCAATTTGGCTTTCAAGGAGGCCCGCTCCAAACGTCATGAGTTCATGACCGTAGAGCACCTTTTGCTCGCCCTATTGGACAATGAGGCTGCCGCCACTGTTCTGCGTGCCTGCGGCGCAAACCTCGACAAACTTAAACACGACCTTCAGGAGTTCATCGACTCCACCACGCCGCTGATTCCCGTACACGACGAGGATCGCGAGACCCAGCCGACCTTGGGCTTTCAGCGTGTGCTTCAACGTGCCGTGTTCCATGTGCAGAGTTCCGGCAAGCGTGAGGTCACCGGTGCCAATGTTCTGGTGGCTATTTTCAGTGAGCAGGAGAGTCAGGCGGTGTTTCTGCTCAAGCAGCAGAGCGTTGCTCGTATCGATGTAGTCAACTACATCGCTCATGGCATATCCAAGGTGCCTGGGCATGGCGATCACTCTGAAGGTGAGCAAGATATGCAGGATGATGAGGGCGGTGAGTCATCTTCTTCGGGCAATCCTCTGGATGCCTATGCCAGCAACCTGAATGAGCTGGCCCGTCAGGGCCGCATCGATCCTCTGGTCGGTCGTGAGCTGGAAGTCGAGCGCGTTGCTCAGATTCTCGCGCGCCGTCGCAAGAACAACCCTCTGCTGGTCGGCGAGGCCGGTGTCGGTAAAACCGCCATCGCCGAAGGTCTGGCCAAGCGTATCGTCGACAATCAGGTGCCCGACCTGCTGGCTAACAGCGTCGTCTATTCCCTGGATCTGGGTGCCTTGCTGGCCGGTACCAAGTACCGCGGTGACTTCGAGAAGCGCTTCAAGGCGCTGCTCGGTGAGTTGAAGAAGCGTCCGCATGCCATTTTGTTCATCGACGAAATCCACACCATCATTGGTGCCGGGGCGGCGTCGGGTGGTGTGATGGATGCTTCCAATCTGCTGAAGCCGCTGCTGTCCTCGGGTGATATCCGTTGCATCGGTTCGACCACGTTCCAGGAATTCCGCGGGATCTTCGAAAAAGACCGTGCGCTGGCTCGTCGCTTCCAGAAAGTCGATGTATCTGAGCCCTCGGTTGAAGACACCATCGGCATCCTGCGTGGTCTGAAAGGTCGTTTCGAACAGCACCACAGCATTGAATACAGTGATGAAGCGCTGCGTGCGGCGGCTGAACTTGCCTCACGCTATATCAATGATCGCCATATGCCGGACAAGGCAATTGACGTCATCGACGAGGCGGGTGCTTACCAGCGTTTGCAGCCAGTTGAGCTTCGCGTCAAGCGTATAGAAGTACCCCAGGTTGAAGATATCGTCGCGAAAATCGCGCGGATTCCGCCGAAGCACGTCAACAGTTCCGATAAGGAGCTGCTGCGTAACCTTGAACGCGACCTCAAACTGACCGTGTTTGGCCAGGACGCGGCGATCGATTCGTTGTCCACTGCAATCAAGCTGTCCCGTGCAGGCCTCAAATCGCCGGATAAGCCTGTAGGCTCGTTCCTGTTCGCAGGCCCGACCGGCGTTGGCAAGACTGAGGCTGCGCGTCAGTTGGCCAAGGCGCTGGGCATCGAGCTGGTGCGTTTCGACATGTCCGAGTATATGGAGCGTCATACCGTATCGCGTCTGATCGGTGCGCCACCGGGCTATGTAGGTTTCGATCAGGGCGGTCTGCTGACCGAAGCCATCACCAAGCAGCCTCACTGCGTGTTGCTGCTCGATGAGATCGAAAAAGCGCACCCGGAGGTCTTCAACCTGCTGCTGCAGGTGATGGACCATGGCACCTTGACCGACAACAACGGCCGCAAGGCGGACTTTCGCAATGTGATCGTCATCATGACCACCAATGCCGGTGCAGAAACCGCAGCGCGCGCTTCGATCGGCTTCACGCATCAGGATCATTCGTCCGATGCCATGGAAGTCATCAAGAAGAGCTTCACGCCGGAGTTTCGCAACCGTCTGGACACTATCATTCAATTTGGTCGTCTCAGCCACGAGGTTATCAAGAGTGTGGTGGACAAGTTCCTCACCGAACTCCAGGCGCAGCTGGAGGACAAGCGGGTATTGCTCGAAGTCTCCGATGCAGCGCGCAGCTGGCTGGCGGAAGGTGGTTACGATGCGCAGATGGGCGCTCGCCCAATGGCACGTCTGATTCAGGACAAGATCAAGCGTCCACTGGCTGAAGAGATTCTCTTCGGCGAGTTGTCCGAACATGGCGGTGTCGTACACATCGACCTGAAGGATGGCGAGATCACGTTCGACTATGAAACCACGGCGGAAATGGCCTGACGTTTCATTGAAGCACGATAAAAGGGCGCCGATTCAGGCGCCTTTTTATTGCCTGTCACTATCTGCAAGCACTTGAAATACTGGAGTGAACTCAAGCGCCCAATAAATTGCAGCAACAAAAACGCCCGACAGATGCCGGGCGTTTTTGTTAAGACCTGTTAGCGAGCGCGGTAAGTAATGCGCCCTTTGCTCAAGTCGTAGGGCGTCAGTTCAACCCGAACCTTATCGCCGGTAAGAATACGAATGTAGTTCTTGCGCATCTTGCCGGAGATGTGCGCGGTTACGACGTGCCCATTTTCCAACTCCACACGGAACATGGTGTTGGGCAGGGTGTCGACGACAGTGCCTTCCATTTCGAAGCTGTCTTCTTTCGACATGCAGTAAAGCCCTCGGTATCCAGTGAATGGCCCGGTGCAAACGGCAGCCAGGCAAAAGCGGGCTGCATTGTGCCCGAAAAATGGGGTTCAAGCCAAGGGATTCAGTAAAGAGTGACCCATCTTTGATTAGTGAGCAGTTCGATGGGGCGATATTGGGTCTTGTAATTCATCTTTTTGCAGTTCTTTATCCAGTAACCCAGGTACACCGCTTGCAGCTGCAGGCGTGCCGCTTCGGCTATTTGCCAGAGGATGGCATAGCGTCCCAGGCTGCGCCGTTCTTCGCCTGGCTCGTAAAAGGTATACACCGCTGACAGGCCATTGGGTAGCAAGTCGGTTACCGCGACCGCGAGAAGCCGGTTTTCCAGGCGGAACTCGTAAAAACGGGAGAAGGGCAGGTCGCGGACCAGAAAGGTCGAGAACTGCTCGCGGCTCGGTGGATACATATCGCCGTCTGCATGCCGCTGTTCAATGTATCGCTGGTACAGGTCAAAATATTCTTCGTTGAAGTGAGGCTTGACGCTGGTGACTTCAATGTCGGTGTTCTTCTTGACGATACGTTTTTGCTGGCGGTCGGGGGCGAAGATGCCTACCGGGATCCGGGCAGGTACGCAGGCACTGCAGTTCTGACAGTGCGGGCGGTAGAGATGATCGCCGCTACGGCGAAACCCCATGTCGGAAAGGTCGGCATAGACTTCGACATCCATTGGCTGGCTGGGATCGAGGAACAGCGTTGTGGCTTGCTCTTCGGGCAGGTAGCTGCAGGAGTGGGGTTGAGTGGCATAAAACTTAAGCCGCGCCAGCTCGGTCATGATCAACCCTCGAGGAAAACTATAGATAAGAGTGTATGCCAGCCCAATCAAACTCGCCTGGGTAACCAGTCGGCTGAGTTTGTCAGATCCAGGTGATTGTGCAGGTAGGCTGCAAAGCTTTGCCTGGGAATCGAACGGGCTCCGAGGCTTTGCAAGTGCTGAGTAGGCATTTGGCAATCGATCAGGACGAATCCCCAGTCCCTGAGATGTTCGACCAGTATCGCAAAACCGACTTTGGAGGCGTTGTCAGCCCGACTGAACATGGACTCACCAAAAAACAGCTGCCCCATGGCCAGGCCATACAGACCGCCCACCAGTTCTCCGTTTTCCCGAACCTCGACACTGTGGGCGTGACCCCTCGCGTGCAGTTCGATATAAGCCGCTTGCATCGAGCCGGTGATCCAGGTGCCATCGGCGTAGGCGCGCGGCTCAGCGCAGGCGCGTATCACGGTCGGAAAATCCTGATCGAAGGTCACCTGGTAACGCTGCTGGCGCAGTACTTTTGCCAGGCTGCGAGAAACGTGCAATTCGTCCGGAAACAGCACTGTGCGTGGATCCGGTGACCACCAGAGAATGGGCTGACCTTGCTGGTACCACGGAAAGCAGCCGTGACGGTAAGCCCGGATAAGTCGATCCGCCGAAAGATCACCGCCCCCTGCCAGAAGTCCATTGGGTTCGCGCATAGCCTTGTCCAGCGGCGGAAAATCCAGGGTGTCGCGTTGTAACCAGGTCAGCATGGCGTTCCGACTTTCCAAGAGGGGAGGGGAGTGCCGGCGCAGGTGCAACTACGCGCCGTTAACGTGGTCACAAGCCGCTGACCATTGCAGCAACGGAGTGCGCGGGGCAGATGGAATCTTTTCAATGGAATCATGGCCATTCGACAGTTATAGGGTGCGAGAAGAAAAGCTCATAAGCTTTTGTCAGAAAACAGAATACGTGATGAAATTACCTGTTTTCATCGATACTTGAAGATCTGCAAGCTCCACGCCAGACTATCGTGGCGCGCAGCGTGCAAATCCGTACAATGCCCGATGTTGTTTAACCTCATTTCAAGTCACCTGTCGAGCGTGCGTTTAACCTGGTTCGCGTTTCGCGATGATCAGGAATCACTCGGCCCTGTTTGTCGATGCAGTCATACATAGTCAATCACCATCAGATGTTCGCGCTAGCGCGCAGGAATTGAAGCGTTTTGAAGAAATCCACCGCAGCACCCAGCCCCGTACCGCTCTGGCGGCAGCATTTGCACTACCGACTCAAGGAAGGTGCCCTGATCGCATTTGGTTTCTTGTGTCTGTACCTGATGATGGCCCTGGTGACCTACGACCAGGCCGATCCGGGCTGGAGCCACACCAGTAGCTCTGTGCAGGTGCAGAACGCCGCCGGGCGTGCCGGGGCGTTCTCCGCCGACATTCTGTTCATGGTGCTGGGCTACTTTGCTTACATATTCCCGATCCTGTTGGGCGTGAAGGCGTACCAGGTATTCCGGCATCGTCATGAGCCGTGGCAGTGGAGCGGCTGGCTGTTTTCCTGGCGAATGATCGGTCTGGTGTTCCTGATTCTGGCCGGTGCCGCGCTGGCGCATATCCACTTCCATTCCGCTACGGGCCTGCCGGGCTCTGCGGGCGGCGTGCTGGGCGAGGTACTTGGCGACCTGGCCAAACGTGCACTGAACGTACAGGGCAGCACTTTGCTGTTCATTGCCTTGTTTCTGTTCGGCCTGACGGTGTTCACCGATTTGTCCTGGTTCAAGGTCATGGACACTACCGGCAAAATCACTCTGGACCTTTTCGAGGTATTTCAGGGTGCCCTCAATCGGTGGTGGACCGAGCGTCGCGAACGCAAGCAAATGGTTGCCCAACTGCGCGAAGTCGATATGCGTGTCGATGAAGTGGTTGCACCGGTAGTGCCGGATCGCCGTGAGCAGGCCAGAGCGAAGGAGCGTTTGATCGAGCGCGAACAGGCCTTGAGCGAGCACATGAGCGCTCGTGAGAAGCATGTTCCGGCGGTGATTGCTCCCGCTCCAGCCAAGGCGCCTGAGCCGAGCAAGCGCGTGCAGAAGGAGAAACAGGCTCCGTTGTTCGTCGACAGCGCCGTGGAAGGCACATTGCCTCCGATCTCCATCCTCGATCCTGCAGAAAAGAAACAACTCAACTATTCGCCTGAATCCCTGGCGGCTGTCGGGCATCTGCTGGAGATCAAGCTCAAGGAGTTCGGCGTCGAGGTTTCGGTTGACTCGATCCATCCGGGCCCTGTGATCACTCGTTACGAAATCCAGCCGGCCGCTGGCGTCAAGGTCAGCCGCATTTCCAATCTGGCCAAAGACCTTGCGCGCTCTCTGGCGGTGACCAGCGTGCGGGTGGTCGAGGTGATTCCGGGCAAGACCACCGTAGGCATCGAGATTCCCAACGAGGACCGGCAGATCGTGCGCTTCTCGGAGGTCCTGTCGACGCCCGAGTATGATGACGCCAAATCCCCGGTCACCTTGGCCCTGGGCCACGATATCGGTGGCAAGCCGGTCATCACCGATTTGGCCAAGATGCCGCACCTGTTGGTGGCCGGTACCACCGGTTCCGGTAAATCGGTGGGTGTGAACGCGATGATCCTGTCGATCCTGTTCAAGTCTGGTCCGGAAGACGCCAAGCTGATCATGATCGACCCGAAAATGCTTGAGCTGTCGATCTATGAAGGCATTCCGCATCTGCTCTGTCCGGTAGTGACCGACATGAAGGATGCCGCCAATGCCTTGCGCTGGTCGGTGGCCGAAATGGAGCGGCGCTACAAATTGATGGCCAAGATGGGCGTGCGTAACCTCTCTGGCTTCAACCAAAAGGTCCGGGAGGCCGAGGAGGCCGGGACGCCACTCTCGGATCCGCTCTATCACCGCGAAAGCATTCACGACGAAGCGCCGCTGCTGACCAAGCTGCCAACCATTGTCGTGGTGGTCGACGAATTCGCCGACATGATGATGATCGTGGGCAAGAAGGTCGAAGAGCTGATCGCCCGTATCGCACAGAAAGCTCGGGCCGCGGGTATTCACCTGATCCTCGCGACCCAGCGTCCGTCTGTCGACGTCATCACCGGTTTGATCAAAGCCAACATTCCCACCCGTATGGCATTCCAGGTGTCGAGCAAGATCGACTCTCGGACCATCATCGACCAGGGTGGCGCCGAGCAACTGCTTGGCCACGGCGATATGCTCTATATGCCTCCGGGCACCAGCCTGCCGATCCGGGTTCACGGCGCATTCGTGTCTGATGACGAGGTTCACCGTGTCGTCGAGGCCTGGAAATTGCGCGGCACGCCGAACTATAACGATGACATTCTCGCAGGCGTCGAAGAGGCTGGCAGCGGCTTTGAGGGGGGCGGTGGCGATGGCGAAGAAAGCGAAAGCGATGCCTTGTACGACGAAGCGGTCAAATTCGTGTTGGAAAGCCGCCGCGCCTCAATCTCGGCCGTGCAGCGCAAGCTCAAGATTGGCTACAACCGCGCAGCGCGGATGATTGAATCCATGGAAATGGCCGGGGTTGTGACCGCGATGAACACCAATGGCTCGCGGGAAGTCATTGCGCCAGCCCCGATGCGTGACTGACACTTCATCTATATGGACCAGCGCGTGTAAAAACGTCACTCGCGTAGTGGTTTTTGCGCGTTCATGGGCCGATGGCGCCTGAACAGGCGCTATTCGGCCTTAACCGAACTCAAAGAGGAATCCCATGCGTCTTATCCGCATGTTGTTGGTATCTGCACTGGCTATTTCCGCTCTCCCGGCCCACGCCGACAGCAAGGACGTGGCGCGCCTGACTCAGCTTCTCGAAAACTCGAAAACCCTCACCGGTAACTTCTCGCAGTTGACGCTCGATGGTGGCGGCACACAGTTGCAGGAGACCTCGGGTGAGATGACCTTGCAGCGTCCCGGTCTGTTCTACTGGCACACCAACGCGCCTCAGGAACAAACGATGGTCTCAGATGGCAAGAAGGTCACTCTTTGGGACCCGGATCTTGAACAGGTCACCATCAAGACCCTCGATCAGCGCCTGACCCAGACCCCAGCCTTGCTGCTGTCCGGCGACGTGTCGAAAATCAGTGAAAGCTTCGATATCAGCGCCAAGGAAGCGGGCGGCGTAATTGATTTCGTGCTCAAGCCCAAATCCAAGGACACGCTGTTCGATAATCTGCGCCTGTCCTTCCGTAACGGCATGATCAACGACATGCAACTGATCGACAGCGTCGGTCAGCGCACCAATATCCTGTTCACTGGCGTCAAGGCCAACGAGCCCGTCGCGGCGAGCAAATTCCAGTTCCAGGTCCCGAAGGGCGCTGACGTCATTCAGGAATAAGAGGTTCGAGAGTCCAGCATGGACCTGTTCAGCAGTGAGCCGATTGCCCAGCCCCTGGCAGCCCGATTGCGGGCGGCCAATCTGGATGAATACGTAGGTCAACAGCACTTGCTCGCTCACGGCAAGCCCCTGCGCGAGGCGTTGGAGCAAGGTGCGCTGCACTCGATGATTTTCTGGGGCCCGCCCGGCGTCGGTAAAACCACGCTGGCGCGGCTTCTGGCGAAAGTTTCGGACGCGCACTTCGAGACTGTTTCGGCGGTGTTGGCGGGGGTGAAAGAGATCCGGCAGGCGGTGGAAATCGCCAAGCAGCAGGCAGGGCAATACGGTCGCCGTACGATCCTGTTCGTCGACGAAGTGCACCGCTTCAACAAGTCGCAGCAGGATGCGTTTCTGCCTTACGTCGAAGATGGCACGCTGATTTTTATCGGTGCGACCACTGAAAACCCTTCCTTTGAACTGAACAACGCGCTGCTTTCCCGCGCGCGGGTATATGTCCTCAAAAGCCTGGATGAGGCGGCTTTGCGTCAGTTGGTCGACCGCGCATTGACTGAAGAGCGCGGATTGGGCAATCGTCATCTCACATTGGGCGATGAAGCCTTCAAGACCCTGCTTGCTGCTGCCGATGGCGACGGGCGTCGGATGCTCAATCTGCTGGAGAACGCTTCGGATTTGGCCGAGGATGGCAGCGAAATCGAGCCCGCGCTGTTGCAGAGCCTGCTAGGCGACAGTCGGCGTCGCTTCGACAAGGGGGGCGAAGCGTTCTACGACCAGATTTCCGCGTTGCACAAATCCATTCGCGGATCGAACCCTGACGCAGCGCTATATTGGTTCGCACGCATGATTGATGGCGGTTGCGACCCTTTGTATCTGGCTCGGCGTGTGGTGCGTATGGCCAGTGAGGACATCGGCAACGCCGATCCGCGTGCGTTGCCGCTTTGCATGTCCGCATGGGACGTTCAGGAGCGACTGGGTAGCCCGGAAGGGGAGTTGGCCGTCGCCCAGGCCATCGTCTATCTGGCGTGTGCCCCGAAAAGCAATGCGGTTTATATGGGCTTCAAAATGGCCATGCGCGAAGCGACCGAACACGGTTCGCTGGAGGTGCCTCTGCACCTGCGCAACGCCCCGACAAAGCTCATGAAACAACTCGGTTACGGCGAAGAATACCGTTACGCCCACGACGAGCCGGATGCCTACGCTGCGGGCGAAGACTACTTTCCTGACGAGCTCGAGCCGCGCCAGTATTACCAGCCGGTGCCTCGCGGTCTTGAGCTAAAGATCGGCGAAAAACTCAAACATCTGGCCTCCCTCGATCGTGCCAGTCCCCGTCAGCGGAGAAAATAGTGATTCAGACCATTCTTGCGGTGTCGCTTGCGGGCATCGCTGGTACATTATTGCGTTTTGCGGCAGCCACCTGGGTGTCTGCCAATTGGCCAAAATATTTCTACACGGCGACGCTGGCAGTCAATCTGGTTGGCTGCCTGATCATCGGACTGCTGTATGGCTGGTTTCTTTTGCGCCCGGAAGTGCCGATTGAAATTCGAGCCGGTCTGATCGTCGGCTTTGTCGGCGGACTGACGACCTTTTCGTCGTTTTCCCTGGATACGCTGCGCTTGCTGGAAAGCGGGCAGGCACCACTGGCCATCGGCTACGCAGCCATCAGTGTGGTTGGCGGGCTGCTCGCAACCTGGGCCGGCCTGTCTTTGACCCGAATTTAATAGACGAGAGAACGATATGCTCGATTCCAAACTGTTACGTACCCAGCTTCAGGACGTAGCGGATCGCCTGGCTTCCCGTGGTTTCACACTGGACGTGGCTCGCATCGAAGCGCTGGAAAACCAGCGCAAAACCGTGCAGACCCGCACTGAGCAGCTTCAGGCCGAGCGTAACGCCCGTTCCAAATCCATTGGCCAGGCCAAGCAGCGCGGCGAAGACATATCCCCGCTGATGGCTGACATCGACCGCATGGCGCAAGAGTTGAGCACTGGCAAGAAAGAGCTCGACGCCATTCAGTCCGAACTGGACGCCATGCTCCTGAGCATGCCGAACCTGCCGCACGAGTCGGTGCCGGTTGGCGCTGACGAAGAAGAAAACGTTGAAGTGCGCAAGTGGGGCACGCCTGCTTCGTTCGACTTCGAGGTCAAGGATCACGTTGCGTTGGGCGAGAAATTCGGCTGGCTGGATTTCGAAACCGCCGCCAAGCTGTCCGGTGCCCGTTTCGCGCTGCTGCGTGGCCCCATCGCCCGCCTGCACCGCGCACTGGCGCAGTTCATGATCACCCTGCACATCAATGAGCATGGCTACGAAGAGGCTTACACGCCTTATCTGGTCCAGGCGCCTGCATTGCAAGGCACCGGCCAGCTGCCAAAATTCGAAGAAGACCTGTTCAAGATCGCTCGCGAAGGCGAAGCCGACCTGTATCTGATCCCCACTGCAGAGGTGTCGCTGACCAACATCGTCGCTGGCGAGATCCTCGATGCCAAACAGTTGCCCTTGAAGTTCGTCGCGCACACCCCGTGTTTCCGCAGCGAGGCCGGAGCGTCGGGTCGTGATACCCGCGGCATGATCCGTCAGCACCAGTTCGACAAGGTCGAGATGGTGCAGATCGTCGCGCCGGAAAAATCCCTCCAAGCGCTGGAAAGCCTGACCGGCAACGCCGAGCGTGTCCTGCAGCTGCTGGAGCTGCCGTACCGCGTATTGGCGTTGTGTACAGGTGATATGGGCTTCAGTGCGGTGAAGACCTACGACCTGGAAGTCTGGATTCCAAGCCAGGACAAATACCGCGAGATCTCGTCGTGCTCCAACTGCGGCGACTTCCAGGCACGCCGCATGCAGGCTCGCTGGCGTAATCCGGAAACCGGCAAGCCTGAGCTGGTTCACACCCTTAACGGCTCTGGCCTGGCGGTCGGTCGTACGCTGGTCGCGGTGCTGGAGAATTACCAGCAGGCCGACGGCTCGATCCGTGTGCCGGAAGTACTCAAACCTTGGATGGGCGGCATCGAGGTCATCGGCTAAATGGAATTCCTGCCACTGTTCCACAACCTGCGCGGTGCCAGGGTGCTGGTGGTGGGCGGCGGCGAGATTGCCTTGCGCAAGTCTCGCCTGCTGGCCGATGCCGGTGCGGTGCTGCGGGTGGTTGCACCCGCGATCGGAACAGAACTGCGCGAGCTGATTAACAGCAGCGGTGGCGAACAGATTCTACGGGGCTACAGCGAAGTGGATCTTGACGACTGCGTGCTGATCATAGCTGCCACGGATGACGAATCGCTCAATGCTCAGGTTTCCGCTGACGCTCGTCGGCGCGGCGTGCCAGTGAACGTGGTGGATGCGCCCGCCCTGTGCAGCGTGATCTTCCCGGCCATTGTTGACCGTTCGCCCTTGGTGATTGCAGTGTCCAGCGGCGGCGATGCGCCGGTGCTGGCACGCCTGATCCGGGCCAAGCTGGAGACCTGGATTCCGCCGACCTATGGTCATCTGGCCGGGCTGGCGGCACGCTTCCGGCATCAGGTAAAAAACCTTTTTCCAAACGTACGGCAGCGCCGAGCATTCTGGGAAGACGTCTTCCAGGGGCCGATCGCCGATCGTCAACTGGCGGGGCAGGGCGGCGAAGCCGAGCGTCTGCTCAGGGCCAAGATCGAAGGCGACGCACCGAGCGATGCGGGTGAGGTTTACCTTGTGGGTGCGGGGCCTGGTGACCCGGATCTGCTGACTTTTAAGGCCTTGCGTCTGATGCAGCAGGCGGATGTTGTGCTCTACGACAGGCTGGTTGCGCCAGCGATTCTCGAATTGTGTCGGCGCGATGCTGATCGGATCTATGTCGGTAAGCAGCGCGCGGATCATGCGTTGCCCCAGGAGCAGATCAACCAGCAATTGGTTACGCTGGCCAAAGAGGGCAAGCGCGTGGTTCGGCTCAAGGGGGGCGATCCGTTCATCTTCGGCCGTGGTGGCGAGGAAATCGAAGAGCTGGCGGCCCACGGGATTCCGTTTCAGGTGGTGCCTGGCATCACTGCGGCCAGTGGTTGTGCGGCTTATGCCGGGATTCCACTGACCCACCGTGATCACGCGCAGTCAGTGCGATTCGTGACCGGGCATTTGAAAAACGGCACCACTGATCTGCCGTGGCAAGATCTGGTTTCTCCGGCCCAGACCCTGGTGTTCTACATGGGCCTGATTGGTCTTCCGATCATTTGCAGTGAGCTGATCAGGCATGGACGTTCGGCTGACACCCCTGCGGCGCTGATTCAGCAAGGCACTACCATGAACCAGCGCGTTTTCACCGGCACGCTGGCCAACCTGCCGCAGCTTGTGGCGGAGCATGAGGTTCATGCGCCGACCCTGGTAATCGTGGGCGAAGTGGTGAGGTTGCGGGACAAGCTGGCGTGGTTCGAAGGGGCTCAGGCGAGCGTTTGATCATAACGGTCGTTGACACGGTAGGGTGCAGGTCGTTTTGATTCGGGCCGTGGGAGCTAGCTTGTTTGCGCTGTGCCGGTTCGCAGCAAGCCAGGCTCCCGCCTTTGGCAGAAGCAGGTCGCAGAGGGGCTTGCTCAGGCGTTCTGCCAAATCCCGCCCCCGTTCAAACGCTCGCGATCATGCTCACCATTGAAATCCTGGGCGGGCCCTTTGGGCACGATTGCGGTTGGATTGATGGTGGCATGGCTGGCGTAGTAGTGGTGCTTGATATGCACGAAGTCCACAGTCTCGGCCACACCCGGCAACTGATACAGCTCTCGCACCCCGTTGCTAAGATTTGGATAGTCAGTGATGCGGCGTAGGTTGCACTTGAAGTGGCCGTGGTAGACGGCGTCGAAGCGGATCAGTGTGGTGAACAGGCGCACATCGGCCTCGGTCAGGTATTCGCCGGTCAGATAGCGCTTTGCACTCAATAGTTTTTCCAGGCTGTCCAGCTCGGCAAACACCTGGTCGAAGGCTTCCTCATAGGCACCTTGCGAGGTCGCAAAGCCTGCGCGGTATACGCCGTTATTCACCGCTGGGTAAATCGCATCATTCAAGCGGTTGATCTCGGAACGCAACGCTTCAGGGTAGAGATCCAGACGATTTCCGGTTATATCGTCGAACGCCGAGTTAAACATCCGAATGATTTCCGAAGACTCGTTGCTGACAATGCGCTGCAGCTTTTTGTCCCACAGCACCGGCACGGTCACACGACCCGTGTAGGTGGGGGTGTCCGCCAGATAACGCTCGTACATGAACCTGTGGCTGTCGAGCGGATCACCGGTCGAGCCGGCCTGGGTGTCGAACGTCCAGCCGTTTTCGCGCATCAGCCAGCTAACGACTGACACGTCGACCAGCCCTTCAAGGCCTTTTAGCTTGCGCACAATCAGCGTGCGGTGCGCCCAGGGGCATGCCAGCGAAACATAGAGATGGTAGCGAGCGGCCTCGGCTTTGAAGCCGCCTTCGCCTGAAGGGCCTGGGCTACCGTCGCGGGTTACCCAATTGCGGCGTTGGGCCTGCTCGCGCTGAAATGCCCCGTCTTTGCTGCTTTCATACCACCGGTCTTGCCAGCGTCCCTCGACTAGAAGGCCCATTTTCCGACTCCAGAAGGTGTTCATTCGTGCGTTGGAGGTCAGTGTAAAGGCAATCGTTCGAGCGACTAACGCAAAGACTCGGGAGTAATGATCGGCTAAATAGATCGGTTTCGGGTGGCCCAGTATTGCTCGGCCTGTTGGAAGGCTTCCTCGCGGGACATTCCCAGACCGCGCAACGCGAGGGCCATGGTGGCGATCAACGCGAGCTGCGGATAACTGTCCACGATTTCGCCTTTCCAGATGGCGACGAGCTGTTGAGGATCGAGGGTCGCCGGTTTGACGTGGCGGCGGTCCGACAGTGCTGGCCATTCCTCATCCCAGGGCTGTCCCTCGGTGGTGCCGTACAGGTGGCTAATCGTGTCAGGATTGATTTCCACCTCCCCGCCATCGCCTTTGATCACGATGGCGTGATCGCCCAACAGACTGCTGGCGTCGCGATGCACGGATTGATAACCCGGATGGAAAATACTTTGCAAACCGCATCGTGCGCCCAAGGGATTGAGAATCCGGGCCAGAGAGTGAATTGGCGAACGCAACCCCAGGGTATTGCGCAGGTCGATCATCCGCTGTAACTGTGGCGCCCAATATCCCAGCGGGATGAACGCAAGGTTGTGCTGATCCAGCGCTTCACCCACTGATTGCCAGGTGCGGCAGAGGGGGATGCCAAGCAACCCCAGCAATTGTTCGCTATAAAGCCGTCCGGCAGTATGCGCGCCGCCACCGTGCATCAGTACTTTCACCCCATTGTTCGCCAGGCATTTGACGGCCAGCAGATACCAGGGCAGATGCCTTTTCTTGCCCGCATAGGTGGGCCAATCGATATCCACCACCATGGGCGGTGCAGTCAAACGCTCACGCACTGCTTCGGTAAAGCCTGCCAGCTCCTCAGGGCTCTCTTCCTTGTGGCGCAGCAGCATCAGGAACGCACCTAGCTGGGTGTCCTCAACTTGCTCATCAAGCACCATGCCCATCGCCTCGCGGGCTTCTTCGCGGGTCAAATTGCGAGCGCCGCGTTTGCCCTTGCCTAGAATGCGCACGAACTGTGCAAACGGGTGCTCGGCAGGGGTTTCGGTAACGAGGGGAATGTAGTCGGTCATAAGCAGTTGGTCGGCTTTGGCAGGCCCGCCAGCTTGGCGGCAAGTTTGGCAGGAGTGCCGTTGAATAAACGATTCAGGTGCAGGCTGTTGCCTTTCTCCGTACCGAGCTTCAAAGCCGTGTATTTCACCAGCGGGCGGGTCGCTGGAGACAGTTGGAATTCAGCATGGAACGCCCGAAGCAGTTCGAGGATTTCCCAATGTTCAGGGGTCAGGGCGATTCCTTCTCCAAGCGCCAAAGCCCCGGCGACATCGTGGGACCATTCGTGCAGGTCTGTGAGGTAGCCGTCTTTGTCCAGTACGATGATTCGCTCGTTGACGATCAGCTGCTTCATAGCCAGGTGTTGACCTTGTCGTAGTGCACTGACAATTCTACGAATCCTGTGTAATCAACACTGCCCACCCAGTGGGGCAGCGTCAGGTTTCGCGCCTTGAGGTCCTCAGCGAGTACGAATAGCTTGAGGTGGTCGGCCTGGGTGTCCAAGGTCTGGCGCGCAGCTGTGGATGCTGTTAATGCATAAGTCGCATCGCCGCACAGCAGAACGGCGTCCTGGCTGCCGAGCAGGCGCAAGCAGCTGCTAAGGCGTGAATCTGCGAAGGGGGAGTGAGATAACACATGCAAGGTCGACATCAGATCGTGATCACCTGGTCGTATCGGTCAATGAGCGCAGCGATTTCCTGATCGCGCAAGACGTGCAGCGGCTCCATGCTCAGTTCGTCCGGCAGCATGCCGCGTTCGGCGAGGCTCGTGCGGCAGGCGAAGAGGTCTTCGACCCCGAACATCGACAGCGCTTGCAGATTGGCCGTGATGTCTTTCTGTTGTAACTGGATGGCGCTCTGGGCGGGCAACAACTGCAGAACACCGTCGTCCAGAAACAGCATGGCCAAAGGCAAATCGAATGCGCCACCGGCCAGTGCGATGTCCAGCGCTTCGCGTGCGCTCGGCCCGGACCAAGGCGACTGGCGGCTGATAATCAGTAATGACCTGGGCATTTCAAGGCCCTCCGAAGCAGATCAAACGGTCTGCGGTTTGCACCGCATCGTGCAATTGCCCCAGGCCCGACAGCTCCCACGGAGCAGCGATATTGGCCGCAGGACGGGCGTAGCGCTCGGCTTGCGTTTCATCCAGCACCCCGCGACGCAGGGCAGCGGCAATACAAACCACGCCATCGAGGTGATGAGAGACAACAAAGTCTCGCCACTGTGCAGGGATGTCCAGTTCGTCCTGAGGTGTGACGACATTGGTCGACGCGCTGTGAACCCCGTCCTGATAAAAGAACAACCGTACGATTTCATGCCCACCTGCCAGCACGGCCTGCGCGAACAGCAACGCGCGGCGCGAAGAGGGCGCGTGGGCCGGTGAATGGAGGACAATGGCGAACTTCATGGGGCGGCTCGTTCAGCAGGGTGACAGGGTGAATGTGGCCAATGATAAAGAATTCAAAGGCACGAGGCAGCAAAAAGCCCGCCGAAGCGGGCTTTTTGTTAAGGCTGTGACCGTTATCAGTCGTCGCGACCCATGATGCCGAAGATCTGCAACAGGCTGATGAACAGGTTGTAGATCGATACATACAGGCTGATGGTCGCCATGATGTAGTTACGCTCACCGCCCTGAATGATGGCGCTGGTCTGGAACAGGATGCACACCGAAGAGAACAGCACGAAGCCTGCGCTGATCGCCAGTTGCAGACCGCTGATCTGGAAAAACATACTCGCCAACACTGCCGCCAGCAGGACGAAGAAGCCTGCGGTGATGAAGCCGCCCAGGAAACTCATGTCCTTGCGGGTGATCAGCACGTAAGCCGATAGGCCACCGAACACCAGAGCCGTCATTGCGAAGGCCGAAGCAACGACTTCTGCGCCGCCCTGCATGCCCAGGTAGCGGTTGAGGATCGGACCGAGGATGAAACCCATGAAGCCGGTCAGCGCGAATGCAGAGACCAGACCCCACGCCGAATCGCGCAGCTTGTTGGTGAGGAAGAACAGGCCGTAAAAGCCGATCAGCACCACGAAGACGTTCGGGTAGCGCACGTGCATCTGCTGCGCGACGAACGCCATGATCCCGCTGAAAGCAAGGGTAAGGGCCAGAAGGCCGTACGTGTTGCGCAGGACGCGGCTAACCTCTAGCTGCTCGACCTGCACGCGGTTGTTAACTGCGTAATCCTGTTCGCGCATGGCGCTACTCCTGATGACTGAAAGGGTGGTCTGAAATCTCAAGTTGCAAAGATCATAACAGAGCTGCACTCAGACGCGAGTCAGAGAGTTTGACAGCTTGTTTCATTCCGGTATTATGACGCCCGCAACGCAATGGAGGTGTGGCCGAGTGGTTTAAGGCAGCAGTCTTGAAAACTGCCGACTGTAACAGGTCCCTGAGTTCGAATCTCTGCGCCTCCGCCATATTTTGTACGTCAAGGCCCTGATTTTTCAGGGCTTTTTCGTTTCTGGCGTTTGGGCTTTGCCTCGCGTCCAACGGGGCGGCGTTCCGAAATTAATGGACGCGCTCCAAAATTCTGCGATTGCCGAGGGCTATTTCGTTGGTGCGACGATCTCGCCCACACGTCGATACACGGTATGTATGCTGCGTCTGTAGAAGTGCCCCACGCCTCGCTAGCGAGGGTCAGGTGTTCAATTTCGCTCGCCGCTTTCGAACGGACGTCTCGAACCTGAAAGCTCCTTATGTGCACTGCAAGTTTTTTCCAGTTGAGGCCTACACCGTCGCGTGACAAATGCAAATGCTCGCCGCCTAGTGTGCAACGCTGCATTGCACGAACCACGGCGAGCGGGCAGTTACCAGAAGATGGGACCGATGAGGCAGTAGCGGATCAATGCCTGTCCTGAGCTTTGTTTATGCCTGAGTACCAAGTGGACGACGACGTCGCGCTGCTCTTCATAGATCTCGAAGAAAATGCGGTACCGGCCAATGAGAGTTGAGACCATTGGCTACCTGAAAGGCCATGCTGCCGATCTCGATCTGGAAGAGCCCATGGTGATCACTCAGAACGGCATTCCGGCCTATGTCGTGGAATCTTTCGCCGAACGCAAAAGCCGCGACGAAGCAATCGCTCTCGTAAAGCTGCTTTCAATGGGATCGCGGGAGTACAGCGAAAGCAAGCGCTGCACGGCCGACGATTTGAAAGCCTGTAGTGGTCAACTGATCCCAGACACGGTTTTAAGTTTTTCTTCAGTTTTCGCCGGGGCCAACCCATCGTTAAATTGATGCGGTCTGATCCAGTTGTAGTGATGCATCAGTACTGGCTGATGTCGCTCTGAGTCTGCTAGCCGGTCATGTAGCCGGTGGCTGGTATCCATTCTGTTTTCAAGCTGCGAAACACCCTTTCCATCGGCGCATTGTCCCGGCAGTTTCCTGGGCGACTCATGCTCTGACGCATGCGGTCGCGCCTCAGCCGTTGGCGAAAGTTGCGGCTGCCATATTGCGATCCCTTGTGGGAGTGAAATAGCAGGCCTTGAGGCATGCCGCGTTGCTCGTAAGCTACGTCCAGCGCCTTCATCACCAGGTCTGCATCCGGCTTTTCCGATAACGCCCAGCCCACCATTCGGCGAGCGTAGAGATCCATGACAGCCGCAAGGTAGTGTCATTTCCCCCCCTGCCAAGATATAGGTGATGTTGCCGCACCAGAGCTGGTTAGGCGCTTCGATACCAAACTTCCTGTTCAAGACATTTGGTATATCAGGCCGCTCGACTGTCGCTTTTTTATAGGCGTGTGATCCTCCAGAAAATTCTCAAGGGTGCAGGCGTCGCCGTGTATCGTCGGAAGCCACCGCGGCTGAGCTACTGCCAACCCGACGTGATCTGTTCCAATGCCAGGGTGGCCATGCGTGGGGCTATGACGGCTTCGGCGCGAGCAATCTTGCGCATGCCATTGCAGGACGCATCTACGAATTAGGCGGACTTGAACCGGCCGAAATGACCCTTCGGGCGAACAAAATCGTGCAAGTCCTGCTCGCCCGGCTGAATCGCGACTCACCTGCTGACCTCAAGATAAGCGATATCAAGCGCCTGATGAGCGCATAGCACCTGCAATTATGTGCGGAGTTCAAGGTTGGGTCAGCGCGCCACTGGAGCCCTGACTCCACACCTTGAAGTGGCGGGTTGGCGAACTGTGGTCATCCGCGGTTCGCGTCCAGGTCTGCGAAAAGGTCGTCCAGTGCCGCGATGGATTTCGGCAACAGCCGTGTGCGTGATGCCTGTTCAGGCTCAGTGCTCCAGTTTTTCTCCGACAGGATAGCGTCGCAGTTCTTTTTCAACTGTTCTGGGGACAGATTATAACTGCCTGGATTGTCGCCATATCCCATGCGCATCTTGTCACAGGCGGCCTCGAGATGGGGCGACACGACGCTGTCGATCGCTACCTTATCCACCCCCAGCAACTCGCCCGCATCAGCAAGGGCTCGATGAAACGCGTAACTCATGCCCTTGCCTTGCATTTGGGAAGGGAAGCATATATCACCGTAACCGATGGTCGACTGGCCAGAGTGATCATCATCCTGCTCTGTGACATAAACAGACTGCGTCGCTCGACTCTTCTTGCCCGACGGACTGCATAACGCCAGGTCGAATGTCACTGCCTTGCTTGCCGAATCTTTGGGCCGGCGTGTCAATGTCATCTCACCGTGATCACGATGCTTGAGCCTGTAAACCATCTTGCCCAAACGAGCACGCTCCGGATTGCGCTCCACTGCTGCCGCAGGCGCAGATAAAACGTTCGTGGCGCCAGCGCTGGCATGTTTTGGCTCCTGCCCCTCGGCATTGACAGGGACTGCGAGCGTCGGCATTTGAGCGGGGTTGAAACGCGATGCTGAATTGATCATGACTATATCCTGAAACACTGGAATAGCATGGTGTGTGGTCGCGCTGGACTTGGAGTTCCGCAAAGAGCGCAACAAAGGTGGCGTTAAAAACGTACTCAAGCCAGAATGGCGATCGCCTTGGTTTAAGAAATTGGCAGCCTGCGGCTGCAAATCGCCCGTTTTTGCTATCGCGTAGCATCAGGAAAACCGAGTGGCCCATCGCTATGGAGCTGCGCTTTGTCGCTGTATTTCGCGTAGATGAGCATTTCCTATCTGGTCTGATGCTCAATAATCTTCGGTTTTATTAGCCGGTCAGCATGCCACACGACCCAAGCAAAACAAGCGCATGCTACACCAGTAAAAATACCGGCTATTGCCTTTACACTCCCGATCATGTTCTTACCGAACCAGAATCCATCCGCAAGGTGAGCAACAATTGCTATCGAGTTCAGCAAGACGGTAAAACCAACGGCATAGGCAATCACTCCTGAAATTCCGAGTACCGCCTTAACAATCGAAATCAAAACTCGCATCATCGTTCTCTCGCTCAATGGACGCAAAACCGCGTCTCTCCTACGGCTCGGCCCCACGTTCGACGGCGGGGCCTCCAAGAAACATGTCTGAATAGGTCTAACTCCAAGTATCCTGCAGCCCCGGACTTTTCCAGCGTATCTGTGATTGTCGAGAGCCGACTCGATGAATCGGCTCTCGACACGCGGGTGCGACCTCTTCACGAGGGGCTTGGCGTCGCAGCTGCGGGCAATTACACATGAGTCATTATTACTCAGTACAACGATCGGCGTTTTAACTAGATCAGGGCAAAATACCCGCTCACAGCCAGCGTAGAAACGTAAGCGCTCCATGAACCCCACATTCAATCCGCTTGGCTAATGCCGGATGCTGTACTCCTGATTTTTCTCAGGAGCTCATCCGCCATGATGCGACCCGACGCCAAAGTCGAAAAAGTGTACCTCTACCCGAAACCCGTCGACTTTAGAAAATCCATCGACGGCTTGGCTGCGCTGGTCGAACTCGATATTAAAGTGGCGGTGTTTGACCCCGTACTTTTCGTTTTCCTGAATCGCCACCGCAACCGAGTCAAAGTGCTGTATTGGGGTGTGTCACGAACGCTGACGTCAGTCAGCGATGCTGTATCAAAGATGGGAGTAGGTCTCCCGGAGTCTGCTTGCAGGAGCTGGCTTCAAACCACCCGGTGCTGCTGCGTTCAAAAGGCGTGGTGGTGAGCGACCGTTGGAAAAGGCGCCAATGATAGTGTCAGGTACGTATTGAGAAGATGAGCGAAAGCAAACCGTCCGAAGACGCATCGTTAAGTATTCAAATGCTGTCAAAGCCGAGGTCGCCCAGTAGCCTCGGGATCAGTCTGGAAGCTACCTGTCTACTGTCCAGATGGCAGCCGGTGTATAGGCGGCATGAACTCAATACAGGCTTTGATTCGGAACGTGAGAACCTCGCCTTTGATGCCAAGGGAAATGACAAGCGGCTACCACCGCAAGGAAGAATACCGATGCAAAGGCCGAGGGGCGGAGCCATTCGTAGTAGTGATGAAATTCTTGTAATGAGAATGGAGCGAAGGGATGGCGTTGCCCAGCTGGCTCATGCCATCAACCCGCTTTGGTGGGGAGGAGTGGCATGAGTACAGCAAAGTCGTACAGCATTTCCAAACTGACAGTTTGGGAGGCTTACCAGCGTGTGAAAGCCAATCGAGGAGCCGCTGGGATAGACGAACAATCTATTGCCCAGTTCGAGCAGAAGCTGCAACGGAACCTCTACAAGCTGTGGAATCGGATGTCATCAGGTTCCTACTTACCGCCGCCGGTTCGGCAGGTAGAGATTCCGAAGCAATCAGGAGGCAAATGCAAGCTGGGTATTCCTACTGTGGCTGATCGGGTGGCTCTGTAGTGGTCTAATGAAACCGGACACCCATTTAGGCGAGAATACCCGCCAGACTGAGGTGTCAAATGAGCAAACAACGCCGTACTTTTCCCCCTGAATTCAAACGCGAGGCTGCCGACCTCGTGCTCAAGCAAAGCTACAGTTTCATCGAAGCCAGTCGCTCACTGAGCGTGGGTGAGTCGGCGCTGCGTCGTTGGGTCGACCAGCTTCAGCAAGAGCGCACCGGCGTCACGGCCCAAAGCAAGGCCCTGACACCAGAGCAGCAAAAAATCCAGGAGTTGGAAGCTCGGATTGCTCGCCTTGAACGCGAGAAATCAATATTAAAAAAGGCTACCGCGCTCTTGATGTCGGAAGATCTCGAGCGTACGCGCTGATCAATCAGCTAAGTGTCCATGAGCCTGTTGACTGCTTGTGCGAGGCGTTTGAGGTCGCTCGCTCGGGGTACTACGCGCATCGTCTAAGGCGGCGAACACCAGACATTGAGCGACTCAGGCTGCGTAGCCGAGTAAACGAGTTGTTCACTCAGGGACGAAGTGCTCCGGGCAGTCGAAGCATCATGTTAATGATGCAAGAAGAGGGTGAGCAAATTGGACGTTTCAAGGTACGCCGGCTGATGCGTGAACTGGAGTCAGCAAACAGCCGGGATCACACGCCTATAAAAAGGCGACAGTGGAGCGGCCTGATATACCAAATGTCTTGAACCGGGGGTTTGACGTCGAAGCGCCGAACCAGGTTTGGTGCGGCGATATCACCTACATCTGGGCACAGGGAAAATGGTACTACCTTGCGGTTGTTATGGATCTTTACGCCCGCCGAGTGGTGGGCTGGGCGTTATCAGAAAAGCCGGATGCAAACCTAGTGGTCAAGGCACTGGACGTCGCTTACGAGCAACGTGGAAAGCCTCAAGGGTTACTGTTTCACTCGGATCAAGGATCGCATACGAAAGCCGCCAATTTCGCCAACGGTTGTGGCGCTACCGCATGCGCCAGAGCATGAGCCACCGAGGAAATTGCTGGGATAATGCTCCGATGGAGCGGGTATTTCGCAGCTTGAAAACAGAATGGATACCGACCCTGGGGTATCGAACTGCTCAAGAAGCCCAGCGGGATATCAGCCATTTCTTGATGCATCGTTACAACTGGATTCGGCCTCACCAGTTCAACGGTGGGCTGGCGCCAGCTCGGGCCGAGGAAAAACTTAACGTCGTGTCCGGGATTAGTCGACCACTACAGGGTGGGCCAGCCAGTTTTGAGAATGAGTGTCTTCCGTGTGCCGGAAGGGGGGTTGACTAGTGTTGCCATCTGAAAGGACTCCAAAGGTGTACTGGCACACCAGCACTGTACCGATTTTGTACCTTTGGACCATAGGACTGTATTTGTGGAGAACCACCCAGAAACACAAAAGCCGCGCAATGCGCGGCTTTTGAAGGTGGTGGGCCCACACGGACTCGAACCGTGGACCAAAGGATTATGAGTCCTCTGCTCTAACCAACTGAGCTATAGGCCCTCAGTCAGGCGGCGGATTATAACGATGGTTTGCGTGCTGTGCTATCCGAAAAGTCTGAAACGGTCATACGAAGAAACGTCGAGCAGAATTCTTCGGGGCGTAAGGGCAGGCTGACGATGTAGCCCTGGATCTGTTCGCAGCCCTCGTCGGCGAGAAATTGCTGTTGTTCGACGGTTTCCACGCCTTCGGCGATGACGGTCAGTTGCATGCTGCGACCCAGCGCGATGATGGCGCGCACGATGGCGACGTCGTGAGGGTCTTCCGGCAAGCCTCGCACGAATGACTGGTCGATCTTGAGGCTATCCAATGGCAGGCGCTTGAGGTAGCTGAGCGAAGAATAGCCGGTGCCGAAGTCATCGATTGCCAGTTGCACGCCGAGTGTTTTGAGGCGGTGCAGCACCGAGAGTGCTTCTTCTGTCTGGGACATGATGAAGTTTTCGGTGATTTCCAGTTGCAGGCACTCGGGTTGCAATTCGTACCGGGTAAGGAGTTGCTCGATACGGTTGAGCAGATTGGGCTGACGCAGCTGGGCCCCTGCCAGGTCAACCGAGAGCGAGCCGAAGACGTCGTAGGCCCGGTTCCCCTGATGGAGTTGCTGACAGGCTGTTTCCAGCACCCATTCGCCGATCTGCAGGATCATGCCGTTTTCTTCTGCCAGAGGAATGAACCGCTCGGGTGAGACTTCGCCGAACGTGGGATGGGTCCAGCGAAATAAGCGCTTCAGCCCCGACCAAACGTTGTGTCAGCAGGCTGACTTTAGGCTGGTAGGAGAGGGTGAATTCGTTGCGCTCGATGGCGCGTCGTAGTTCATGCTCCAGCGCGATGCGCTCGCTGGCTTGGCGGTGAGATCACGGGTGTAACTTTCGACGCGGTTGCGGCCTTTTGCCTTGGAGCGGTACATCGCGGCATCGGCGTTTTTGATGAGCGTGGCGACTTCGGCGCCGTCAGAGGGGAACAGCGCGGTGCCGATACTGGTGCTGATGGAAACTCGTGCTCGCCGGCCTGGAAGGGCGCCGAGAAGCTGTTCAGCAGCGTGGTGGCAATGGCTTTGGAGTCGCTGCCGCTTTGCAGGCCCGGGAGCAAGATAATGAATTCATCGCCGCCCAGTCGGGCGACGGTGTCGATATCGCGCAGGTTTTCCTTCAACCGTTGGGCGATGCCCTTGAGCAGCAAGTCCCCGACCGGGTGTCCAAGGCTGTCATTGATGTGCTTGAAACGGTCCAGATCAAGAAACAGCACTGCGCCGACGCTTTGCGATTCGGTGCTGTGAGCAAGGGCTGCCTGCAGGCGGTTCTCGAACAGTGTGCGGTTCGGCAGACCGGTCAGTGGGTCGTGGTGCGCTTGATAGTCGAGCTGCGCTTGAGCGTGTTTAAGGCTTGAGATATTGGTGAAGACTGCGACGAAATGAGTAATGAACCTGTCGCGGTTGCGCACCGCGCTGATGGTTAGCCAGCTAGGGTAAATTTCACCGTTCTTCACTACGATTACAGATTTCTCCCTGCCAGTGGCCTTCTGCAGTCAGTTGATACCACATGGCAGCGTAAAATGCGCTGTCGTGCAGTCCGGAGGCGAGCAGGTGGGGAGTCTTACCGAGGGCTTCGGCCTCGCTGTAGCCAGTGATTTCACTGGTAGCACGATTAACGGCGTTGATGTTGACGCGTGTCGGTGATAGTACCCCTTCGGCCGTGCTCTCGATGAGCCCGCGATTGGTTCGGACCACCACCGCCAGAACGGTCGCTAGCAGCAGCCCTGCAAGCTCGTAAATCACGAGCGCCCGCCAGAATCGGGTCGGTTCGAAAGCGCGATCTTATCGCCGGTTTTTCAGAGTCCACCTGCGGCAGCTCAGCCTCGAGTGTAGCTGTGCTTCAGGAAGGTGGCACACTGCCAAATACGTGTTCCCTGAAATGCAAAAAACCCCGGCATGCCGGGGATCTTGTGGTAGGCGCGTTAAGCTTACTCGTCGAGGAACGAACGCAGGTGTTCGCTTCTCGTCGGATGGCGTAGCTTGCGCAACGCCTTCGCTTCTATCTGACGAATACGCTCACGGGTTACATCGAACTGTTTACCGACTTCCTCAAGGGTGTGGTCAGTATTCATGTCGATGCCGAAACGCATACGCAGCACTTTGGCTTCACGGGCGGTAAGGCCCGAGAGAACTTCACGCGTCGCTTCTTTCAGGCTCTCAACGGTGGCGACGTCGATAGGCGACTGCATGGTCGAATCTTCGATGAAGTCACCCAGATGCGAATCTTCGTCGTCACCAATCGGCGTTTCCATGGAGATCGGTTCTTTGGCGATCTTCAATACCTTGCGGATCTTGTCCTCAGGCATTTCCATGCGTTCGCCCAGCTCTTCCGGCGTCGGTTCGCGACCCATTTCCTGCAGCATCTGGCGGGAAATACGGTTGAGCTTGTTGATCGTCTCGATCATGTGCACCGGAATGCGGATGGTGCGAGCCTGGTCCGCGATCGAGCGAGTGATCGCCTGACGAATCCACCAGGTGGCATAAGTCGAGAACTTGTAACCGCGACGGTATTCGAACTTGTCCACCGCCTTCATCAAACCGATGTTGCCTTCCTGAATCAGATCCAGGAACTGCAGGCCGCGGTTGGTGTACTTCTTGGCGATCGAGATCACCAGACGCAAGTTCGCTTCAACCATCTCTTTCTTCGCGCGGCGGGCCTTGGCCTCACCGATCGACATGCGACGGTTGATGTCCTTGATTTCCAGCACGGTCAGGCCGGTTTCTTCTTGCAGTGCGGTCAGCTTCTGCTGGCAACGCTGAATATCGGTCTGCAGGCGGCCAATGGCTTCGGCATATTTGCTTTTGCCTTTGGCCAGCGCGTCGGTCCAGCTCTGATCGACTTCGTTGCCCGGGAAATGGCGCAGGAAGTCGGCACGCGGCATGCGGGCATCACGCACACATAGCTGCATGATGGCGCGTTCTTGTGCACGCAAACGCTCCAAAGCACCGCGAACGCGTTCGACCAGACCTTCAAACTGTTTAGGAACCAGCTTGATCGGCATGAACAGCTCGGCCAGAGCCAGTAGCTCTTCGTTGGCCTGCTTGCTGCCGCGACCGTGCTTTTTCAGGATCTTGAGGGCGATTGCCATCTGATCGGAGACCGCACCGAAGCGCTGAGCTGCAATGACCGGGTCCGGGCCGCTTTCGGCCTCTTCCTCGTCATCGCTGTCAGATTCGTCATCGTCGTCGTCAGCTGCATCAGCTTTTTCGGCTTTCGGATCGACAGGTGGCGGTGCCTCGGCAGGCGGTGCGATGCCGTCGTCCGGATCGATATAGCCGCTCAGGACGTCGGACAGCCGGCCACCTTCGGTGGTAACCCGAGTGTATTCGGAGAGAATATGCTCGACCGTGCCAGGGAAGTGCGCAATCGCACCCATGACTTCACGGATGCCTTCTTCGATACGTTTGGCGATTTCGATCTCGCCTTCACGTGTCAGAAGCTCGACAGTACCCATTTCGCGCATATACATGCGCACCGGGTCCGTCGTACGGCCGATGTCGGTTTCAACCGCCGCCAACGCTGCGGCCGCTTCTTCAGCGGCCGCCTCGTCGGTGTCGGCATCGGCAAGCATAAGGGCGTCCGCATCCGGAGCGCTCTCGTGTACCGGGATCCCCATGTCATTAATCATGCGGATGATGTCTTCCACCTGCTCCGGATCAGAAATATCTTCCGGCAGGTGGTCGTTGACCTCTGCGTAAGTCAGATATTTCTGCTCACGACCCAGGGTGATCAACTCTTTGATACGAGACTGTTGTTGCGCTTTTCCGGACATAACACCCTATCCACTGAAGGTCTTGGCGGGCAAAAAACAAGCCGAGGATTATACCCGAGCTCGGACCTCACGCGCCAGTTGAGGTCGGGGTTTGTGCAGGAACTTTGCGATTTAACAGGTTGAGCAGCTGAACTTTTTCCTCTGCGCTCAGCCCGGTCTGCCGTTCCTTCCTGATCAATTGATCCAGGCTTCGCTCGCGTTGGCGGGCGGACAAGCTAGTTATAGTGTCGAAAAACTGTTGTTCAAGGTTATCGGCCGAGATAAGCCATTCCTTTTCCGCAAGTTGTCGTAATAATCGTCCCTGATCGGTTCCATGCCAGCGAGCGATCAATTGCAGCGATCGCAGCTTGGGGTTTTTCTGCAACGCTTCGAGCAATGCCACCAGCAACTGCGAGTAAACGTTGTCTTCGGCCGCAAAGTAACTGGTATCTTCCACCTTTTGCGACAGGTCAGGATGATGAAGCAACGTCCTGAGTGCTGTCAGTGTAGGAGGTTCGACGGTTGCCGGTGTCCGCGGGGCACGTGGTTCGTAGTCCGGGCGTTTACCGTTCCTGTCCCACTTCTTGCGCTTGTCCCACGGTTTTTTATCCCATTTCGTCTGTTGCCCACCCGTTGCGCCAGGTGTCCATTGCTGCTGCGACTCATACGCATCGTGGGGTTGATAGTCGCCGTAATCAGGCACCGAATCGTAGTCGAAGCCCGGATCGTAAACCGGTTGTGTCTCCGGCGGAGCGCTTTGCACCAGTTGATTTACCGCTGCGGTGTCCAGCCCGGTAATTTCCTTAAGCCGGCGACGCATAAGCTCGCGCAAGTTGGCGCCCGGGACTTTTTCGATCAGTGGCGCAGCCAGGGTGACCATATGCGCCTTGCCTTCCAGCGAGCGTGGATCTGCTTCTTTGGTTAACTGCTCGAAAAAATAGTCGGCCAGCGGTTGCGCGTGCTGGTTGATCCTTGCCTTGAACGCATCGGTACCTTCGGCGCGAACCAGCGTGTCCGGGTCTTCACCTTCGGGTAAAAACAGAAAGCGCGCGCGGCGACCATCCTGAAGGCTGGTAAGTGTTGCCTCCAGCGCTCGCCATGCGGCATTGCGCCCTGCCTGGTCTCCGTCGAAGCAGAACAGAACGTTTGGCACTACGCGAAACAGCCTTTTAAGGTGCTCTTCGCTGGTGGCGGTGCCCAATGTTGCGACAGCGTTGCGCAAGCCTTGCTGCGCCAGCGCAATGACGTCCATGTAGCCTTCAACAACGATGATTTCGTCAAGGTTGCGATTGTATTTGCGCGCCTCGAACAGGCCGTACAGCTCCTGGCCCTTGTGAAATACCGGCGTCTCGGGCGAGTTCAGATACTTCGGTTTGTCGTCACCCAGTACGCGACCGCCAAAAGCAATGACCCGACCCCGACTGTCGCGAATGGGAAACATCACTCGGTCGCGAAAGCGGTCGTAACGCTTGCCGGTTTCGGCATTCTCAATCAGCAGGCCGGCATCGATCATGGCCTTTTGCTGAAGAGTGTCGCTGCTCAAATGCTTGTACAGATTGTCCCAGCCGGGCGGGGCGAACCCCAGCCCGAAATCGCGGGCAATTTCGCCCGAGAGGCCACGGCCTTTCAGGTAGTCCACTGCGAATTTGCGTGTCGGGTGACTTTTCAGTGCGGCACGGTAAAAGTCGGCGGCAGCAGTCAATAGCGGGTAAAGCGGCGAATCAGTAGGCTGTCGGGGCTTTTGGCCTCTGACGCCCTGTTCGCGGGGTACCTCCATGCCAGCGGCTTTGGCCAGTTCCTCGACTGCCTGGGGGAAATCCAGATTGTCGTGGTCCATGATGAAGCCAAGGGCATTGCCACCTGCGCCACAACCAAAACAGTAGTAGAACTGCTTGTCAGGGCTGACGCTGAACGAGGGTGTCTTTTCCTTGTGGAAAGGGCAGCAGGCACTGAAATTCTTGCCGGTTTTCTTTAATTGAACGCGAGAGCTGACAACATCGACGATGTCGGTGCGGTTCAGAAGGTCGTCAATAAAACCTTGGGGAATCAGTCCGGCCATGGCGTTCTCATCATCAGGCGCCCCGCCAGAAAGATCATGGCGAATCCAAAGCGTAACGACGGTGCTTGGTCAGTGTAGACGGTTAACGCTGCCTGAATCAGGCTGAAAGAGTTAGACGGATTTTGTCTTGCCGCATCCGCGACATCGACAGTCTCTATCTGTGCTGCGTGGAGCTAAAACTGCAACTGCCGACAGCCCGGCTTTAAGACCGGGCAAGGCAGAAGCTTGCAACGGACGCCTGTATTAATACAGACGAACGGCGCGGCGCTGTTCGCGCTGAACTTTCTTGGCGTGACGTTTAACAGCAGCAGCTGCCATACGCTTACGCTTGGAAGTTGGCTTCTCGTAAAATTCGCGGCTACGAACTTCGGCCAGAGTGCCGGCTTTCTCGCAGGAGCGCTTGAAACGACGCAGAGCTACGTCGAAGGGTTCATTCTCTTTAACTTTGACGGCTGGCATCCAGAGCTACCTTCATTCATTACCGGGGTCGACGCCTCGCACAACACTTGCACTAAGTACGCCGGTTTTAAGGGTTGCGGATGTTAACCCCTCGGCGCGAGGAATGCAAAGCCTCTGATCGAAAACCGCTGGTCGCAGGCCTGAGCGGCGACTATTATGCGCGCCTTCGAATTTAGCCTCTACAAGGCGTACCCCATGCTAGTACTGGGATTGGAAACTTCCTGCGACGAGACCGGCGTTGCGCTGTACGACAGCGAACGCGGCCTGCTCGCCGATGCATTATTCAGCCAGATCGACCTGCACCGCGTTTATGGCGGTGTGGTGCCTGAACTGGCCTCCCGCGATCACGTAAAACGCATGCTGCCCTTGATTCGTCAGGTTTTGGCCGAGGCCGACTGTGCCGCCACCGAGATCGATGCGATTGCTTATACAGCAGGTCCTGGCCTGGTCGGAGCGCTGCTGGTTGGGGCTTCCTGTGCCCAGGCGCTGGCCTTTGCCTGGGATATTCCGGCGCTGGGCGTTCACCACATGGAAGGCCATTTGCTGGCCCCCATGCTGGAAGCGCAACCACCTGAGTTTCCGTTCGTCGCTTTGTTGGTTTCAGGTGGTCACACACAGCTGGTGCGGGTCGATGGCATCGGCCTGTATGAGCTTTTGGGCGAGACACTGGATGACGCTGCCGGTGAAGCGTTCGACAAGACCGCGAAGATGATGGGCCTTCATTACCCTGGTGGTCCCGAGATTTCCCGGCTGGCGCTCAGCGGAGTGGCTGGTCGGTTTACCTTCCCGCGACCCATGACCGATCGCCCCGGTCTGGATTTCAGCTTCAGCGGTCTGAAAACCTTCGCGCTGAACACCTGGCAGCAATGCCAAAGCGCTGGGGACGACGGCGAGCAAACCCGTTGCGACATCGCGCTGGCCTTCCAGCAGGCGGTGGTGGAGACTCTGACCATCAAGTGCAAACGTGCCCTTAAGCAAACTGGGCTCAAGCGTCTGGTAATCGCCGGGGGCGTAAGCGCGAACAAGGCTTTGCGTCAATCCCTTGAGCAGATGCTCGGTGGCCTTGGTGGCAATGTGTATTACGCCCGGCCCGAGTTCTGCACCGACAACGGGGCGATGATCGCCTTCGCTGGGTGCCAGCGCCTGCAGGCGGGGCAGAAAGAAAGCCTGAGCATCAGCGTTCAGGCTCGCTGGCCGATGGAGCAATTGCCAGGTCTTTGATGAATAACAGTGTGATGAAAAAAGGCTCGAATGAGCCTTTTTCAGTTTTTGCATTCAGAAATGCCGTTCGCGCCCGGCAAACAGGTCGCGTAGATTGCCGCGGTGGCGCCATACGATCAGCAAGGTCAGCAGACTCATGGGCATCAGCGCATGAGGCTCCTGCCAGGCCAGCAGCGGCAGGGTTAACGGCGTGGCGATCAGCGATGCCAGAGAACTGGTTCGAGTGAGATAAAAGGTCAGCAGCCAGGTCGTGATCGCAAGCAAGGCGGCAGGCGGGTAAAGACCCAACAGCATGCCTGCAGCGGTGGCGACGCCTTTGCCGCCACGGAAACGAAAGTACAGTGGAAAGAGATGGCCGAGCACGGCATAAAGTCCGACCCAGGCTTGCTGACGAGGGTCGAGCCCGGCTGCTGCGGCGATCAGCACCGGGAGCAAACCTTTGCAGGCGTCGCCGATCAGGGTCAGGATAGCGAGCTTCCTGCCGGCCAGACGTAGCATGTTGGTGGCGCCTGCGTTGCCCGAGCCACTGACACGTGGGTCCGGACTGCCAGTGATGCGGCTGAGCAGGATGGCGAAGGACAGCGAGCCGAGCAGGTAGGCGAGGATCGCCAGTAACCAAAACATGCTAACCATTCCGGGCGGGGATGCCCTGATTCTAACGGCGCATTGCGCCCTTGTCGTGCAGCGGAGAGAAAGGCTTGGACAGAGTTTTCATTGAGGGTCTGGAGGTCGATACGGTGATCGGTGCCTACGACTGGGAGCGCGGCATTCGTCAGTGCCTGCGTCTGGACCTGAGTTTTGCCTGGGACATTCGGCCGGCAGCGGCGGGTGACGACCTGAGCAAGGCACTTGACTACGCCAGCGTCTCCACGCGGATTCAGGCTTTTGCCGAGGTCTCGCAATTCCAGTTGGTCGAAACCTTTGCCGAGCGTCTGACCGAGGTGTTGATGAGTGAATTCAATATCCCCTGGCTGCACTTGAAGCTGACCAAGCCCGGAGCCGTGCCAGCGGCCAAGGGTGTAGGCGTGGAGATTGAGCGCGGATGTCGCTGACACGAATTTTTCTGGGCCTGGGTAGCAATATCGACCGTCACCAGCACCTGTGTGCCGGACTCGATGCGCTAGCCGAGATCCTCACCGATATGTCCTGCTCGCCGGTATTCGAGAGTCATCCGGTGGGGATCAAGAGTGGGCCCTTTATCAATCTGGTGGTATCGGCGCTGACTGATCTGCCATTGATCGAACTGGATCGTCGCCTGAAATTCATCGAAGCCGACAATGGTCGCTATGCGCCGGCCCGTAAGGGTTTGCCGCTGGATATCGATGTGTTGCTGTATGGCGACCAGGTGGGCAACTTCGACGGATTGATTCTGCCGCGTGCGGAGATTCTGAAGAATGCCTTCGTGCTGTGGCCTTTGTCTCTGATCGCGCCTGAACAAGTGCACCCGGCAGCAGGCATGACGGTCGCCCGCTTGTGGGAAAACGCTCAAATTGACCAGCAGCTTTGGCCGGTCGGGTTTGAGTGGCGAGGTGAGCAGCTGACGCCGGCTGCGATGTTGCCCCCGATTTAGCCGGCATCCCCCGTTCACCTTGGCAGTGAGGTCACTGCCACACGGGGCCGCGAAATCCCGCAGTGTCATGCACTCAAGCTTGATATGTCGCCTTATAAACCGTCAGCGTATCCAGCCGCTCCCGTTTAAGCGCCTCGCCCAGTTGCTGCCCTTGATAACCCTTGTCCAGCAGCGGCTGCACGGATACTCGTCTGGCTGCATCGGCCGCGCCTCGCAGGTATTCAGCCTGTGGATAGCTGCGATACTCGAATCCCCTACGGCCTCGCGCGTCCATTTCGCACGCGACGATGAACTCCTCGAAACGCTGGGGACGGCGGTAGACGTCGAAACTTTGCAACAGGTCGAGCAAGGTCGAAGGCCGCAATTCCAGCGCGCGATGACCGTGGGTGTGATATTCGCCGACCAGTAGCGCCAGTTCCTGGCAATCCCTTGGCACCTTGAAGCGCAGGCTAACGGCCTTGATGGCTTTGAGTCCCTTTTGCTCGTGTGCGATATGCCGGGGCCACTCCTCCTCAGGAGTCAGTCCTTTGCCCAGGTCGTGCAGCAGGCAGGCCCAGCGGACCGCAAGCGGCTGGTGGTGCAGCGCTGACTGATGCACAACGCCAAGCACGTGCAGGCCGGTGTCGATTTCCGGGTGATGGGCTTCGGGTTGAGGCACGCCGAACAGCGCATCGATTTCCGGCATCAGCACTTTGAGCGCCCCGCATTCGCGCAGAACCTGAATAAACACCTGCGGCTCCCGTTCCATCAGTGCGCGGGAAATCTCTTTCCAGCTGCGCTCCGGGGTCAGCGCTTCCAGCTCACCCGATGCGCTGAGCTGGCGCATCAAGGACAGCGTTTCGGGGGCGATGATGAAACCTTCGGGTGCATACCGGGCTGCAAAGCGGGCGACCCGCAACACTCGCAAAGGGTCTTCCGCGAACGCTGGAGAAACGTGGCGCAAGATGCGTTCCTGCAAGTCGCGCTGCCCTTGGTAGGGGTCTGTCAGATGACCCTCTTTGTCTTCGGCGATGGCATTGATCGTCAAGTCGCGGCGGATCAGGTCCTGTTCCAGGGTAACGTCTGGGGAGGCGTGAAACACAAACCCGCCATACCCGCGTCCGGTCTTGCGCTCTGTGCGCGCTAGCGCATATTCCTCGCCGGTCAGAGGATGCAGAAATACCGGAAAGTCCGTCCCTACGGGGCGATAGCCCTTGACCAGCATTTCATCGGTCGTCGCGCCGACCACGACCCAATCAGTGTCCGCAACCGTTTTACCAAGCAGGCGATCGCGAACGGCGCCGCCAACTTTATAGATCTGCATAAAAAACCTCCGTGAGCGCGACAGGATAAACCTAACGTCGCGCCTGTGGAGGTGCATTTTTCTCAGGTCCCGCTTTGGTCTCTATAGGTGAACGACCGCCATATCGAGCCGGGGATAGTCACTGTCGGCATGCTCGCTTTTCGGTGGCACGTGATGGGTTTTCATCACCTGATCGCCTTGTAGCGTCTCCAGATGGATATCGAAGCCCCAAAGGCGGTGCAGGTGTTTGAGCACTTCGTCGGTTGAATCACCCAGTGGCTTACGGTCGTGTTGCTGATGGCGCAGGGTCAGCGAGCGATCACCACGGCGGTCGATGCTGTAGATCTGCACGTTAGGTTCGCGGTTGCCCAGGTTGTATTGCGCAGCGAGGGTCTGCCGGATCGTCCTGTAGCCTGTTTCGTCGTGGATGGCAGGCACCATGAGATCGTCCTTCTGATCATCATCCAAAATGCTGAACAGCTTGAGATCGCGGATCACCTTAGGCGACAGGTACTGCAAGATGAAGCTCTCATCCTTGAAGCTGCTCATCGCAAATTTGATTGCCGTGAGCCAATCGGTGCCCGCCAGATCCGGAAACCATTGGCGATCCTCATCGGTTGGGTGCTCGCACATCCGTCGAATGTCCTGATACATCGCAAAACCCAGCGTGTAGGGATTGATGCCGCTGTAATAGGGACTGTCGAAACCGGGCTGGAAAACCACGCTGGTGTGCGACTGCAGGAATTCGAGCATGAATCCGTCAGTCACCAGGCCTTCGTCGTACAGATCATTCATTAACGTGTAATGCCAGAAGGTGGCCCATCCCTCGTTCATCACCTGGGTCTGGCGTTGCGGATAGAAATACTGGGCGATCTTGCGCACGATGCGCACGACTTCCCGCTGCCATGGCTCCAGCAAAGGAGCGTGCTTCTCGATGAAGTAAAGGATGTTTTCCTGAGGCTCGGGAGGGAAGCGGGCGTTGTCTTCCCTGTCGTTCTTGTTGGCATTCTTGGGAATGGTGCGCCATAGATCGTTGATTTGCTTTTGCAGGTGCTCTTCCCTGTCCTTCATCCGTTGGCGCTCTTCTTCCGCCGAAATCGGATAGGGCCGTTTGTAGCGATCCACGCCGTAATTCATCAACGCATGGCAGGAGTCGAGAAGGTCTTCAACGGCGTCGATGCCGTGGCGTTCTTCACATTGCATGATGAAGTGCTTGGCGAACACCAGGTAGTCAATAATCGAACTGGCGTCGGTCCAGGTGCGGAACAGGTAATTGCCCTTGAAGAAGCTGTTATGGCCATAACAGGCGTGCGCCACGACCAGCGCCTGCATGCAAATGGTGTTTTCTTCCATCAGATAAGCGATGCACGGATCTGAGTTGATGACGATCTCGTATGCCAGTCCCATCTGACCGCGTGAGTAGGATTTTTCGGTGCTGAGAAAATGCTTGCCGTAAGACCAGTGGTGATAACCCAGCGGCATGCCGACCGATGCGTAGGCATCCATCATCTGCTCGGCGGTGATCACTTCGATCTGGTTGGGGTAAGTGTCCAGGGCGTAGCGCTCGGCGATGCGGCTTATCTCCCGGTCGTACGCCTGGATCAGTTCGAATGTCCACTCTGAACCCGTGGAAAGGGGTTGGCGTTTATGCTCTCTGGCGGTCATGTCACTAACCTGCGCTGGAAGAGTTCACGGAAAACCGGATAGATATCACCGGCAGAGACCAGCTGCTGCTGGACAAACGTGTCAGCGAAAGCATCGCCGATGCGTTCGTATTCGAACCACAGCGCCTGATGCTCGCGCGGGGTAATTTCGACGTAGGTGTAGTACTGCACGAAGGGCATGATCTGTTTGATCAGGATGTCGCGGCAGATGGGCGAGTCGTCGTTCCAGTTGTCACCGTCTGATGCCTGCGCCCCATAGATGTTCCATTCGTTGGCCGGATAGCGCTGGGCCATGATCTCCTGCATCAGTTTCAAAGCGCTGGACACGATTGTGCCGCCGGTTTCCCTCGAATAGAAAAACTCCTCCTCGTCGACTTCGCGCGCGCTGGTGTGGTGGCGGATGAACACGACTTCGATCTTGTCGTAATTTCGCTTCAGAAACAGGTAAAGCAGAATGAAAAATCGTTTGGCGATGTCTTTTGTGGCCTGAGTCATGGAGCCAGAGACGTCCATCAGGCAAAACATCACTGCCTTGGAGCTGGGGTTGGGTTGTTTGACCAGCAGGTTGTACTTGAGGTCGAACGTGTCCAGATAAGGAACGCGCTTGATTCGCGCCTGCAAGCGTTGTGCCTCAAGCTCCAAGGCTTGAATGTCGCCAAAATTGTCGGGTTCTTCGCGCTTCAGTCGCTCAACTTCGGTGAGTATCTCTTTGAGTTTGGCGCGGCTGCTGCCCGATAACGCGATACGTCGGGCGTGTGCCGAGCGCAGCGTACGAACGATATTGATCCGCGAGGGATTGCCTTCGTTACTGATGCCTGCACGTACGGTTTTAAAGGTTTCGGTGCCTGCCAGATTGCGTTTGACCAGATTGGGAAGTTCCAGGTCCTCGAACATGAACTCGAGGAATTCTTCCTGAGTGATCTGGAACACGAACTCATCCATGCCTTCGCCGGAATTGCTCGCCTTACCGGGCCCTTTACCTGCGCCGCCGCCTTGCGGGCGGGCAATATGTTCGCCGCTGGTGAATTCCTTGTTGCCGGGGTGAACGACGGTTTGTTTACCGCCGCGACCATGGTGCAGCACTGGCTCGTCGATATCGCGGCCAGGGATGCTGATTTGTTCGCCATGCTCCATGTCAGTGATAGAACGGCGGCTGACTGCTTCTTCGACTGCTTTCTTGATGTGATCACGGTAACGACGCAGAAAGCGCTGCCGATTTACCGTGCTCTTGTTCTTGCCATTGAGACGTCGGTCGATCACATAGCTCATAGGCCCTCCGGGCAGCTACAAGAAAAAAACAGCCACAAGCTGCAAGCTGATCCTGGCCAGGTATTCGGACGCTGACCCCTTCAGCCTGCTGCTTGAAGCTTGAAGCTTGAAGCTTGAAGCTTGAAGCTTGTAGCTTACAGCTGCTTTATTGCGACTTCCTGACGCGCAGGTACCACTCGGACAGCAGACGTACCTGTTTATCGGTGTAGCCCCGCTCGACCATCCGGGTAACGAAGTCGTTGTGCTTTTGCTGATCCTCTTTACTGGCTTTGGCGTTGAAACTGATGACGGGAAGAAGGTCCTCGGTATTGGAGAACATCTTCTTCTCGATCACCACGCGCAGCTTCTCGTAGCTGAGCCATGTTGGATTCTTCCCATTGTTGTTGGCGCGTGCACGCAAGACGAAGTTGACGATTTCGTTACGGAAATCCTTTGGATTGCTGATACCTGCCGGTTTTTCGATCTTCTCCAGTTCTTCGTTGAGTGCGACGCGGTTGAGAATTTCGCCGGTTTCCGGGTCGCGGTATTCCTGATCCTGAATCCAGAAGTCGGCATACAAGACGTAGCGATCAAAAATGTTCTGCCCATACTCGCTGTAGGACTCCAGGTATGCCGTCTGGATTTCCTTGCCGATGAACTCGATGTAGCGAGGGGCCATGTATTCCTTGATGAAGCGCAGGTACCGCTCGCGGGTTTCTGCCTGGAACTGTTCCTGCTCGATCTGCTGTTCGAGCACATACAGCAGGTGCACCGGGTTGGCTGCGATTTCGTGTGGGTCGAAGTTGAAGACTTTCGAGAGGATCTTGAACGCAAAACGGGTGGACAGTCCATTCATGCCCTCGTCGACGCCCGCGCTGTCACGGTACTCCTGAATCGACTTGGCCTTCGGATCGGTGTCCTTGAGATTCTCGCCGTCGTAAACCCGCATCTTGGAATAGATGTTCGAGTTTTCCGGTTCCTTGAGGCGCGACAGGGTGGTGAACTGCGCCAGCATTTTCAGGGTGTCCGGGGCGCAGTGGGCCTTGGACAGGGAACTGTTGAACAGCAGCTTGTCGTAGATCTTGATCTCATCGCTAACACGCAGGCAGTACGGCACCTTGACGATGTAGATCCGGTCGATGAAGGCCTCGTTATTCTTGTTGTGGCGGAAGCTGTGCCATTCCGATTCGTTGGAGTGGGCCAACAGAACGCCGTTGAACGGGATAGCCCCCAGGCCTTCGGTACTGTTGTAGTTACCTTCCTGAGTGGCGGTGAGCAATGGGTGCAGCACCTTGATCGGCGCTTTGAACATCTCCACGAATTCCATCAGGCCCTGGTTGGCCCGGCACAGCGCGCCGGAATAGCTATAAGCGTCGGCGTCGTTCTGTGAATAGTCTTCGAGTTTGCGGATATCGACCTTGCCCACCAGCGCGGAGATGTCCTGGTTGTTTTCGTCACCCGGCTCGGTCTTGGCGACAGCAATCTGATTGAGGATCGACGGATACAGTTTGACTACCTTGAACTGGCTGATATCGCCACCGAATTCTGCCAGGCGTTTGGTCGCCCAGGGCGACATGATGGTGCTCAGGTAGCGACGGGGGATGCCGAAGTCTTCTTCGAGGATCGCGCCGTCTTCCGTGGCGTTGAACAGCCCAAGCGGTGACTCGAAGACCGGCGAACCCTTGATGGCATAGAAAGGGACTTTTTCAATCAGCTGTTTAAGCTTTTCGGCCAGGGAAGACTTACCGCCACCGACCGGACCAAGCAGGTAGAGGATTTGTTTCTTTTCCTCCAGACCCTGAGCGGCATGGCGGAAATATGAAACGATCTGCTCGATGCACTCTTCCATGCCATGGAAATCGGCAAAGGCTGGATAGCGTCGGATCACCTTGTTGGAGAAAATTCGGGAAAGACGCGAATTGGTCGACGTGTCGAGCAACTCAGGCTCGCCAATGGCCAGCAGAAGACGTTCTGCCGCAGAGGCATAGGTTCTGGGATCCTGTTTGCAGAGCTCCAGGTACTCCTGTAACGAGAGCTCTTCCTGGCGTGTAGATTCAAAGCGTTGTTGGAAGTGGCTAAAAATACTCATGACGTCACCTCGCTCGATACGTTGAGCCGGCGGCGGATCGTCAGTCGATGCTGGATGACCGCTGATGACTCAGCGGTCATTTACCCCCCAAACACCCTAAAAGTAGCTACCGATGACCCACGCGCCGGTGTACCGGCTCTCCCCTGATTCGGATGGCCTGAGGCTAAGGATAGTTCGGATTCGCGCACAGAAAGAAGGAAGGCGGATGAATGTGGGGGTACCGTGCGACAGTTGTATGCGCGAGGCCGCACAGGACGCGGCTCCGCGCATCGAAAAAATATTTTTCGATCAGCCTTGCGCGGTTTCGTCCGGAAAAGTGTTTTTCCACAGTTCGAAGCCACCATCCATGCTGTAGACCTCGGAGAAGCCCTGGCCGACAAGATAGGCCGCTGCGCTCTGACTTGAATTGCCGTGGTAGCAAAGGACGACGAGCGGTTTGTCGAGGTCAGCCTGGCGAATGAAGTCGGCGATGGAGTGGTTGTCCAGATGGTGCGAATTCGGGATGTGGTGGCTGGCGTAGGTCTGTGCATCGCGGACGTCGACCAGCACGGCTCCTTTTTCACGCAGGGCCTGGGCCTGCTCCGGCGGAATGCGTTTGAAATCGGTCATGAGGTGGGCTCCTGGGCCGTTATGTTCCCGGATTGCCGAGAACGGGAAGAAATATTCTAACGTTGCGGGTCGGCACGGTCCTTAGCCGTTGAGTCATACGCTGCAGGGGAGGCGAGGTTGCCCTGTCCATCACAATCGCAATGAATCAGTTCTCGCGTGTCGACGTTGAGCATCGTCATCGCGCCACCCCATACGCAGCCAGTGTCGAGCGCGTAAACGCCGGGCTCGCTGCAGCGACCCTCCAATGCAGCCCAATGCCCGAAGATGATGTTCAAGCCCTTGGTCTTGCGATCCTGGTGGCTGAACCAGGGCGCGTATCCGGCAGGTGCGCTGTCCAGACCTTCCTTGCTCTTGAGGTCGAGCTTGCCGTCGCTTGTACAGAAGCGCATGCGCGTGAAGTAGTTGGTGATCACGCGCAGCCGGGTGACGCCCTGTAGATCCTTGTCCCATATGGCGGGTTCGTTACCGTACATGCCGTCCAGGAATGGTTTGAGCAGGTTGTCATCGCGCAAGGCTTCTTCGACTTCCTCGGCGCAGCGCAGGGCCTTTTTCAGGGTCCATTGCGGCGGGATGCCGGCGTGCACGAGGGCCATATCGCGCTCGGCATCGTAGTGCATCAGCTTTTGATGGCGCAGCCACTCGAGCAATTCATTGGCGTCAGGAGCTTCGAGTACTTCCCGCAGCGTATCGCCTTTCTTCAGGCGTTCGATATTGCGGCCAGCGGCGAGCAGGTGCAGGTCATGGTTGCCGAGCACGCAGACAATGGAGTCGCGCATGGCGTAAAGAAAGCGCAGGGTTTCCAGAGACTGTGGTCCTCGGTTCACCAGATCGCCCACTAGCCACAGTTTGTCTTTCGCCGGATCGAACGACACGTGTCGCAGCAGACATTTCAGCGGTTCGAGACAACCTTGCAGATCGCCGACTGCGTACACTGACATCAGTGAAGCGCCCCTGGTACAGCCAGCCGGAAAGGCGCGATGATCGCGTCGAAGCGTTCACCGTCTTCGGCGAGCATTTGATACGTGCCCTGCATGTTGCCGACCTTGGTGGTCATGACTGTGCCGCTGCTGTAGGTATGGCTTTGTCCCGCTTGAATCAGCGGTTGCTGGCCCACCACACCCTCACCGCGAACTTCTTCGACATTTCCGTCGCCATCGGTGATCACCCAGTGGCGCGACAACAACTTGGCCGACAGCTCGCCGCTGTTGTGAACCGTGACGGTATAGGCGAAGGCAAAACGATTTTGCTCCGGCTCTGACTGTTCTGTAAGGAAGCGGGTGACGACGCTGACGTCGACCTGGTAACGAGGATCGGACATGCAAGAGGCCTTAAAAGCGGGGGCGGAAAAAGCCGGAAAAGCCCGGAGAAGAATGAGTCTAGGACATGTGACGGCTTAACAACCAATTGGTGCTTCGGCCGGGCATGTCCTGAGGGTATCAACCGACGACAGGTTTATCGGTGAGCGTGTCAGCCAGACGCACGAATGCAGCCAGATCCAGCTGCTCGGGGCGCAAGCTGCCGTCCACGCTTGCTTGCGTGATCTCTTCGCTGGTCAGCAGCGCTTTCAAGGTGTTGCGCAGGGTTTTGCGGCGCTGGTTGAACGCCTCGCGAACGACGCGTTCCAGCGTGCGGTGGTCCTTGGCCGGGTGGGGCAGGGTCTCGTGAGGGACTAGCCGGACAATCGCCGAGTCGACTTTGGGCGGTGGATTGAACGCGCCGGGACCGACATTGAACAGATGTTCGACGCGGCAATGGTACTGAACCATGATCGACAGCCGCCCCCAGTCGCCACCGCCCGGGCCTGCTGCCAGACGCTCAACCACTTCCTTCTGCAGCATGAAGTGCATGTCGCGAATCAGGTGTGCGTTTTGCAGTAGATGGAAAATCAACGGCGTGGAGATGTTATAGGGCAGGTTGCCGACCACGCGCAGGCTGTTGGGCGCTGCGTTTAGGCTAGTGAAGTCGAACTTGAGCGCGTCGCCTTGGTGCAGGTTGAAATTCGGCATGCTGCCGAACTGTTGCATCAGGATGGGTACGAGGTCCTTGTCCAGCTCCACGACATCCAGTTGTGCGCCGCTGCCCAGCAAGCCTTCGGTCAAGGCACCCTGACCCGGGCCGATTTCCAGCAGGCGGTCATCGGCCTTGGCACGAATCGAGCGCAGGATCTTGTCGATCACCCCCGCATCGTGCAGAAAATTCTGGCCGAAGCGCTTACGCGCCTTGTGTTGGTATTGCTCAGTCATTTACGGGTCTCAGCCATCTTATAGGCGGTTTCCAGAGCGACCTTGAGGCTGCCGGTGTCGACCTTGCCGCTGCCGGCCAGATCCAGCGCAGTACCGTGATCCACAGACGTGCGAATGATCGGCAGGCCGAGCGTGACATTGACGGCGGCGCCGAAGCCTTTGTACTTGAGCACCGGTAGGCCCTGGTCGTGGTACATCGCCAGCACTGCATCGCAGTGCTCCAGATATTTGGGGGTAAACAGAGTATCGGCGGGCAGCGGGCCGCGCAGATCAAGGCCCTCGCTGCGCAGACGCTCCAGAGTGGGTTCGATGATGTCGATTTCTTCGCGACCCAGATGGCCGCTTTCGCCCGCATGGGGATTCAGTCCGCAGACCAGAATCCTTGGGTGGGAGATGCCGAACTTGTTGACCAGATCCGCATGCAGGATGCGTGTAACCCGCTCCAGCCGCTCAGCAGTAATGGCATCTGCAACGTTGCGCAGAGGCAGGTGAGTGGTCACCAGTGCCACGCGCAAGTCGCCGGTGGCGAGCATCATGACTACCTGCTCGGTCCGGGTCAGTTCGGCCAGAAACTCGGTGTGGCCGGAAAAGGCGATTCCGCTTTCGTTGATCACGCCCTTATGTACGGGGGCAGTGATCATTCCGGCGAAATCGCCGTCGAGGCAACCTTGCCCCGCTCGGGTAAGTGTTTCAAGGACGAATGCGCCGTTGGCTTCATTCAATTGCCCTGTGACCACGGAAGTATTGAGGGGGGTGTCCCACACATACAGGCTTCCGGCCGGCGCAGGGATGTCAGGCCATGTGGGCGGCAGGACAGGAATCAGGCTGACGACCACGCCCAGTTGTGCTGCCCGCTCGTTGAGCAGGTCGCAACTGGTAATGGCGATCAGGGGATGGGGCTGGGACTGCGCGGCGAGCAGCAGGCAAAGGTCAGGGCCGATGCCAGCGGGCTCGCCGGGCGTCAGGGCGAAACGCCGGGGTTTCACTTGGCCGCCTGGTCTGCGCCAGGGAGCTTGATTTCAACATAGGCTTCGTCGCGGATCTGACGCAGCCAGGTTTGCAGCTCTTCGTCGTACTTGCGGTTACGCAATACGGTCATCGCCTGTTGCTCGCGCGCCTGGCTGGTGCTGTCAGTTGCACGCCGGCCAAGGACTTCCAGCACGTGCCAGCCGAACTGAGTCTTGAAGGGCTTGGACACCACGCCTTGCGGAGTCTCGTTCATGACATCGCGGAATTCCGGCACCAGCGAACGCGGGTCGACCCAGTTCATGTCGCCACCGTTGAGCGCGGAGCCCGGATCCTCGGAGAAGCTCTTCGCCAGTTCGCCGAAATCCTCGCCGTTCTGGATGCGGTCGTAAATACGCTTGGCCAGCTTCTCGGTTTCCGCTTCGCTGCGGATTTCACTGGGCTTGATCAGGATGTGACGAACATGGACTTCGTCGCGCATCTGGGTTTGATTTTCGCCGCCGCGCTTTTCAAGCAGCTTGAGAATGATGAAGCCGCCTGGAGTAAGGGCTGGAGGCGTGACCTGGCCCGGACTCATCGAATTGAGCATGTCGCCGAATGGGGGTGGCAACTGAGCGGCTTTACGCCAGCCCATGTCACCGCCATCCAGGGCGCTTTCGCTGGCCGAGGCAGAGATCGCCAACTGCTCGAAGTTCGCACCCTGCTGCAGTTTGCCGTAGATATCCTTTGCCTTGGCCGCTGCCGCCTGGATCTGGTCCGAGGTAGCACTGTCAGGTGTGGGAACCAGGATGTTGGCCAGGTGGAACTCTTCCGAGAACTGCGCCTTGCCCAGATCCGAGGCCAGGAAGTTTTTCACTTCCTGTTCCGACACCTGTATGCGCTCGGCCACGCGACGCTGACGCACGCGGCTGATGATCATTTCCCGACGAATCTGTTCACGGGCGCTGTTGTACGACAGACCGTCGTGGGTCAGCGCAGCCTTGAACTGTTCGATGCTCATGTTGTTACGTTGAGCAATGGTGCCAACCGCTTGGTTCAACTCTTCATCGCTGATGCGAATGCCGGAGCGGTCACCGATCTGCAGCTGCAGGTTTTCCAGAATCAGACGATCAAGGACCTGAGACTCCAGGGCACTGGATGGCGGAACACCCTGGCCACGCTTGGCAATGGTTTGTTGAACTTCACGGGTGCGCTGGTCGAGCTGGCTTTGCATGACCACGTCGTTGTCGACAATGGCCACGACCTTGTCGATGGTGCGCACTTCAGCGTGCGCCACCGTACCGATGAGCAACGCGCCCAGCATCAGCGGGCGCAGACAATCAGAAAGCTTGGTCTTCACGTTCACGATAACCTTGGATGCCTTGGTCGAGGAAGCTTTCAACTTTCTGGCCAACAACGCCACCAAGTCCCTTCAACACGATTTGTAGGAAGACGCCGCGGTCGCCTTTTTCGTTTTGCGCCACCTCTTGGGAGTTTTCGTCGTAGTCAACCCAGTACCGGTTGATCAGACGCAGCTTCCAGCAGCAGTTGTCGTACTCAAAGCCACCAAAGGCTTCGAGGGTACGGTTGCGGTTGTAGTCATACTGCCAGCGACCGATGGCGCTCCATTGCGGCGCGACGGGCCAGATGACCGAGAAGTCGTGCTGCTGGATCTTGTAGTAGTCCTTGATGATCGATCCATCGGGAAGGGTCGCGTTACCATTGCCCACCATCCACTTGCCGGTAGTCTGGTCGTAACGAACCTGGTCGTTACGGTAACGGTAACCGGCGTTGATGATCTTGCCCGGGTTGTCTTCAGGCTGGTAGTGAACCATTGCGCTGCCGGAGCGAGTGCTGCGGCTGTCCGGGTCCCAGTTGAAGTCCGACGTGGCCCGCCAGTCGCGGTTGAAACGGTATTCATATTCGAGTGCGTACGGGGAAACGTCGGACTGGGCGTCCTTGCGTTCCTCATAGCTGATACCTGGCAACTGCACCTTGCGATCAGCAAAGTAAACCGCCTGACCGACGCTCACGCGTTGGCGTTCGAAACCGTTGTCTTCGATCCAGCGGTTGGTCACGCCCAGCGACAGCTTGTTCTCGTCACCGATACGGTCGGAGCCAACGAAGCGGTTGTCGCGAAACAGCGAGGCGTAGTTGAAGGTCGTCTCACCCGAGTCGAAGACCGGGATGTCGCTCTGATCCCTGTAGGGCACATAAAGGTAGTACAGCCGCGGTTCGAGGGTCTGGCGGTAGTCTTTGCCGAACCAGTTGGTGTTGCGATCGAAGTAAAGGCCGCTGTCTACACTGAAGATCGGTACGGAGCGGTCTTGCGAACTGTTGTACGTTTCGTCTGCCAGCAAGGTCCGCTTACCGTCAGCATCCAGGTCCAGATCGTACTTGGTATAAACGTACTTGAGTTTCGGGGTCACGAAACCGTAGCTGGTGCTCAAAGGCAAACTGATGGAAGGTGCCAGATTGAGCCTGTCGCCGTTAGCACGTGCAAGGCCGGCAACATGGGTGTCCAGACGTGGCGTACCAGGCGCAGCCAAGGTACCGTCCGCGTTGTAGTTAATTGGGCCACCGTTTTCATCCAGATAGTTACCGGTGCGCAGGTCGCGATCGAACCGTACCAATTCGGACTCGTAATCAAACTTTAACCCGCCCGGATTGAAGGGCAGCGTGCCGTTCAGCGTTAACTGAGGCAGGCGTGCGTAGGGCGTGATCGCGGTAATTGTGGTCAGTTGGTACTGCTGGGCATTCATGCGCGCGACATAACTGTCGCCACGGTACGTAAGATCGCCCTGCTGATTCAGGTAGTCGTGAGTGCTCACGCCTTCCTGGCCGCTTTTCAGGTCCTTGAAGTAGTAGGGGTCGCTGACCTTGGTGTAATCGACGTGCGCGGTCAGGCGTTCATCCAGGCCGCTGCGGTTCTGCCAATTGATCAGCCAGCGGGTGTCTTTGTAGTCAGACTGCTGCTTGCGATCGTCGTTCTGGTCATTCAGGTAAGCCGCGCCGAACTGACCTTCGCTGCTTTTGGTCAGGTAGCGGAATTCGCCTTCGAGCAACAGGCCGCGCTTGGCCATGTAGGTCGGGTACAGCGTGGCGTCGTAGTTCGGCGCCAGGTTGAAGTAGTAAGGCGTAAGCAACGAGAAGCCGGTGTCGGTACTGGCGCCGATGCTCGGTGGCAGGAAGCCGGACTGGCGCCGATCGTCGATCGGGAAATAGATGTACGGCGTGTACAGGACCGGGATGTCGTGTACGCGCAATGTTGCGTTGGTCGCGGTACCGAAACCGGTGGCCGGGTTCAGGGTGATATTGTTGCCCTTGACCGTCCAGGCGTTGCTGCTCGGCTCGCACGTGGTGTACGTACCGTCCTTGAGGCGGATGATCGCGTTCTCTGCACGGCGAGCATACAGCGCGTTACCACGCACATTGGATTTGTGCAGCACGTATTCGGCGTTATCGACTTTCGCCTCACCGGTGTCCAGCTGCACTTCGGCGTGATCACCGACAATCAGGGCGCCGTTGTCGCGCAGACGGACATCGCCGTTCAGCTCGCCACGGTTTTCGGCCTGATGCAGGCTGGCTTCGTCGGCTTCGACCTGCATGGAGCCTTGGCGCAGTACCACATCACCGGCCAGACTCGCGATCTGCTCTTCCTGCTGATACCGCGAAGCCTTGGCACCGATGAACGTCGGGGCGTCGCTTTTCGCGGTCTTGTCATCCATGCCTGGACGAATCGGCTCGATATAGGCGCCTGAGCAGTAAGGGCCGGTCTCTGCCAGTTGGGCAGCGGTCAGCTTCTCGCGTGGCACCCAGTCCAGGTGGCTGTAGTCTGCGCTGCGCGATTTCAGGCCACGGCCCTTGGCCTCGGTGACCAGCATCGTTTTAGGCACGACTTCACCGTTCTCGGTGATCGTGGTGGACCCGTTCGCCGTGCTGCTGTTGGACGACACGCTGTTGGCGTCGTGCACCGGCCGCGGAGGCAACTGGGCTGCATTGGTTTTCGGGGAGCAATCCCAGGCACCTGTTGCAGACACCGAACAGTCATACTGCTCAGCTGCAACCACGTACTGAGTGGCCAGAGGTTGCATCGCCAGCAAACTGCCGGTTACGAGCAACGGAAATTTTTTACGAAACGCGGGGGATTTCAATGCCATCTTATTAGTCCGGGCTTCCTGCGCGCCATCTGCCCGCGGGGGGGCCGCACGCCTCTCGATGGGCTGAAAAAGATGTCGGATAATAAAGCATGACCCGCTTGACGGCTAGCGCCGTCGGAGACCCTTGTAATGCCAGATCAAGATGTACGCCTGCAACACCTCAAAGTTTGGCTCGATGAGCAGCTGCCAAAGTTGTTCATAGCTCAAGGCTGGGGCGCCGTCCCCCCGGCCACGTTGACTGCGGCCAGTAGCGACGCAAGTTTCCGTCGCTACTTCCGCTGGGAAGGCGAGGGTCGCACTTTTATCGTCATGGATGCTCCCCCCCCTCAAGAAAACTGTAAACCCTTTGTCGACATTGCTCATTTATTGAGCAAATCGAGAATTAATGTTCCGAAAATTTATGCCGAAGACCTGAATCAGGGCTTTCTGTTGCTCAATGACCTGGGTCGAAAAACCTATCTGGATGTCATCGACGAAAAAAATGCAGATCAATTGTTCGCCGATGCCATCGAAGCATTACTGGCCTATCAGCAGTTGCCGATGGATACGTCACTGCCCAGCTATGACGTCGCCCTTTTGCGTCGTGAACTGGAGCTGTTTCCCGAGTGGTATGTGAAGCAACATCTGGGCATCGAGTTTGACCAGGCGCAGCAAGCCAATTGGCAGCGGGTCAGCGATCTGCTGATCGAAAGCGCGATGGCGCAGCCCAAGGTTCTGGTGCACCGCGACTATATGCCACGCAACCTGATGATCAGTGAGCCGAACCCCGGCGTGCTGGATTTCCAGGATGCGGTCTATGGTCCGGTGACTTATGACATCACCTGCCTGTTCAAGGACGCGTTCCTGAGTTGGCCGGAAGAGCGTGTTGCGAGCTGGCTCAGGGCTTATTGGGAGAAAGCCGGAGCACTGGGTATTGTCGTGCAGGATGATTTTGAAGAATTCCATCGTGCCAGTGACCTGATGGGAGTGCAGCGTCATTTGAAAGTCATCGGGATTTTTGCGCGGATCTGCCACCGTGACGGCAAGCCGCGTTACATCGCTGATGTGCCGCGCTTCTTCTCTTATATAGACGCAGTGCTGGGGCGTCGGCCCGAACTGGTCGAGTTGAGCAGCCTGCTGACCAGTCTGGGTCGGCCAAAACAACAAGCCGCCGTGTAAAGGAATGGATGTGAAGACTGTCTTGAAGAGGGATGCATGAAAGCGATGATTCTGGCGGCGGGCAAAGGCGAGCGTCTGCGTCCTTTGACACTGCACACGCCCAAGCCGCTGGTCCGCGCCGGTGGCAGTGCATTGATCGAATATCACCTGCGTGCCCTGAAAACTGCGGGGTTTACCGAGGTCGTGATCAACCACGCCTGGCTGGGTCAGCAGATCGAGGACTTTCTGGGCGACGGTCGGCAGCTGGGTTTATGCATTCGTTACTCACCCGAAGGCGAACCGCTGGAAACCGGTGGCGGGATTTTCCGCGCCCTCTCGCTGCTGGGTGATGAGCCGTTTCTGGTGGTCAACGGCGATATCTGGACCGATTGCGATTTCACGGCGTTGAACTCATCGAGAAGCGGCGCGCCGATCCAGGAGCTTGCGCATCTGGTGCTGGTGGACAATCCGCTGCATCATCCCGCCGGCGATTTTGCATTGGTGGATGGCGAAGTGCGGGATGACGCCAGCCTGCCGCGTCTGACCTACAGCGGCATCGCTGTTCTGCACCCGCAGCTGTTCGCCACGTGCAGCGAGGGTGCCTTCAAGCTGGCACCTGTGTTGCGCGATGCGATGGCCAAGGGGCAGGTGACCGGTGAGCATTTCAAGGGGCGCTGGGTGGACGTCGGCACTCACGAACGGTTGGCGGAAGTCGAGCGGATCCTTGCGGTGAAATCCTAAATGCTTTGGCCATTCACTTTGGTCGGCGCAGGTGCCGGGTACGCGATTGCCAGCATACCCGGTGCGATGCTGGGGGCGTTGCTCGGGCAGGCGCTGGACCGACGCCTGCAGGTGCAGAGCCTTGCCGAACTGCGCGAGCACTTCGGTGGACAAAAGGTGCCGCGTGATGACGAGCTGATTTTCATCCTGCTCGGTCGCCTGGCCAAGCGGGATGGCCGGGTGCTCGATGGTCATATTCAGCAAGCCCGGGTCGAGATGCGCCGTCTGGATTTGAGCGAACCGGCGACGCGTCGCGCAATTGCGGCTTTCAATCGTGGCAAGGATGGCCGCGACAAGCTGCGGGCGCACCTCAAACGCCTGAAAACCCAGCCGCATGCTGCCGAAGGCCTGTTACGTGCCTGTTGGCGCATGGCGTGGGCCGATGGCAAGGCGTCGAGGGCCGAGCGCGAGTTGATCGTGCTGTGGGGCAAGTGGCTGGGCTGGACGGCGGAAAGGGTCGAAGCGCTGTCTTCGACCGAAGACGAACACCGAATGCGCGCACCCGCCAGCAGCGCGAACCAATACCCGGACGCGCTACGCCTGCTTGGTGTGCGGACAGACTCGGAACCTGCGCAGATCAAGCGCGCGTATCGTCGTCTATTGAGCCGGCACCACCCGGACAAGGTTGCAGGCTCCGGGGCCAGTCAGCTGCAGGTGCGGGACGCCACCGAACGGACCCGCGAATTGCATGCCGCCTATGCGGTGATTCGAGAGAAGCGCGGCTTTCGGTGACTGATCCCTTTGCCGTTTGAATTTCGCCCGTGGCGTCAGGCAGGCATTCATAACCCGTAGTAGAGAGCGTGTCGTGAAGGCGTCGTGCCAGCTAGAAAGGCATCGATTGGCCGCCGCATTCGCGAGCATGCTTGCTTGCTTGCTTGCTGCACAGGGTGTCATACGGATTCGGGTTTTGTTATTGCGCCTCCAGCCATCCCCGTACGCGGCGAAACAGCTGATCCTGTTCCATCGCGGTATTGCCCGGAATCGCGCTCAATGCCACCTGGGTGAAGCGGGCGTTTTTTACGCGCTTGCTGGCGTCCAGGCGATCCTGTGCTTGCTGGCGGGGTATTGTCTTGTCCCTGTCGACAAAGTCCGCAGTCGCAACTTTCAATGTCGGCACTATTTCCAGTAATGACGGCGTGTCCTTGCCGGTATCTGCCGCTGTGACCATCACCAGTTTCTGCACGGTGGGCGATGGGCGCTCGCTCATGTAGCGCGCGACCCAGTAGGCGCCGGTGCCATGCCCCAGCAACGCGATGGTATGGGCCTTGTTCTGCTGAGCGAAGGCAATGGCGCTGTCTATGCGCGCGAATATCTTCTCGGCGTTGGCCTTGGTCAACTCAGCCTGGGCAGCCGCCTGCGCTGCGGCCGCTGCGGCATCGGCTTCGGCGCTGGCTGCCGGATCGGGTGCTTTGGCGGGTGTGTCCTTGGATTTGTCTTTGTCAGCAGCGGCTTTGTCGGCTGTAGCCGGTGTATCCGCTGCGCGAGCGAAAATACCATCGTCGTAGGCATCCGGCAGGCTCAGGCTCAGGCTGGACCAGCCCACATCCGGCAACTTGCGTCGCAACGGGCCAACGGCATTCGGCCAGTCCGGGGATTCATCGGCACCCGGCACGATCACCACCGCGCCTTTGGGGTCGTCGGTGTTTGCAGGTTTCCACAGGGCCAGATAGTTCTCCTCACCGGCCTGGAGTTGCTGCTGCTCGGCTTTGGGCACCTGACGCTCCAGCACCAGCTTGTCTTCCTCGCTACGAGATGGTAACGCTGCGCGCTCGACCGGGGGCTCGGCGGCCTTGGCGTCTTTGTCTGGAGCAGGATCTGCTGCCATTGCGACCTGCCAGCACGGCAGTATCAGCGTCAGGCAAATCGCGGGAAATAGTGCGCGAATGGTGTAGGGCATTGAATATTCCAAAGGCCGGAAACAATTCCGGCAGCCTAATGGGTTGATGACTGTTTGTCAGTCCGCATGTGGGCGCCTGTTTTCCAGGCATCGCGCGCTTCAAATAACCGATCCTGCCTCAGGGGCGAAGAGAACACAGGTCGAGCATGCGCACCCGTTGTTTTCAGGGTATCGGCTGTGTGCGTGCAACGTTGACCGAATTTGTGACTCGTCTCGTTTGCGTAGCCTGTGCCGCCGTCCCATGCCTGGGCCAATATTGCATATGCATATAACAAAAGAGCCACTATAAAAATTGATAACCAGCAGCACATCATTAGGACGGCAATAAATGGGCACCGCCTGGCTCCTAAGCCCACTGATTATCAATCGTCTAGGAGCCTACCTAACTAAGGAAGAAAAAAAATGACAAACGACTTTTCACAAGCAAGTTCTCAGGCGTTTTCTCACAAAAGAGATGATCTGGCATTTCCTACGAGGAAGCGTAGTCTTCTTTCCCGCATATTTTTTCAAACCTCCATTTGTACCGAATCTGTGGCTGGGGGATGTGAAGGTTGGAAGTGGTAATGAAACTTTAAACTGAAACCATTCCCCGGGAAATTCCGGGGAATCTGATCCTGGGAGTTATTTATGTCAACACCTATAGCGGAGATGTCAAAGTTCGAAGGTATGTCAAAGCTTACCTTTGCTATCACTGCATTTGAAAAAATAAACCGTATGTGACAGGATTTCTTACGGATAAGCAGCCGCATAGGAATGGATCAGTTTGTCCGTTTGTCGTAGGCGCAATAAGGAGTAATAATATTTATTTTAGCTATGGTAATCATGCCAGTGATTTAGAGTGGGGTGCGCATATAGATCAATGTGTGTCCTTCATGCAGTCACTCCGAAGCGATCAAACCAAGTATGGGCGTGCAATCATTATCCTGCTGCCTGAAAATTTTGATATTGAAACATTGCTGAATATACATGTAAGAAATAAGATTAAGTGTGTAATGTCTTTTCTTATGCTGGGCGCTCTTTATAAAGAAAGTAACGCTAAAAGTTTGCATTCGGCGGATTTTTTTCCTCTCCGGACGCCCAGCCCAACGCTGTGATTAGAGAAATTACGGCGGGTGATCTCATGTTTCTTGAGCCCTCACATTATAACGTACTGGCCAGAATGAAATTTTTAAAGTCTTTCATCAAACGATTTTATATCCCGGCAGCATCCCAACATGAACTACTTCAAGTGAAGCTTGCTCGGAAAAAACTAAATGGGTGCAGGTGGGAGCTATGGCGACATGCATTAAAGCTCATATGTTGTGCGCTGGCAGTAGGTTGCATTATATTTTTCTGTTTTAGAGGTTGAGTGATGATCTGGAAAAACTCCAGCTTTTTATTCGGTGTGATATTGATCCTGGTGCAGCAGGCGTTAAGGGCTGTATCCACCTATCAACTGGTGGCGCGGGGAAAGCCTTGGCACTGAATAACCTGGATCTGCTGAAAGATAAAATAATTGCCTTTTTTTTGATCGCTCTTGCCGCCTATGTGGTAAGCGCTTTCATTGAGTTGGTTGCCGCGCGATTGAAAGCCTGCTTGTGGCGCGACTACGCATGTGCAGTTATTAATAGTGTAGGTAACCAGCAAACATACTCATCTGCCAAAAATCGAATGGTAATACAAGGTTGGTTGGGCAGTGAGGCGCCGGCCACAATGGATGGCGCAATTTCGATTTACTATGGCCTCATCAGTGTCACTTCAAGTGTCGTGTTTACGCTATATGTTTTCCACGTTTTACTCGGCGGGATTGTCACCCTGCTCATTGCTGCAACCATTTTGGTGTCCTATGTTTTTGTCAGGGTTGGCAAGGAAAGAATTGGACGCTGGGCAACGGAAATTCAAAGGCGGCGACTTCAGGTGGTCAATGGGATTGACGCTCTTTGGTCCAAGAGTTTGAACGGAAACTCAGCTATGCGGCTGGAAGCATCTGAGACGTTCCGTACAAGGGCGGATGACTATGCGCTCGGGCGCAGTGCCTACGCCAGGCTTGAGCAGACAGTAGCGTGTGGACCAATATTCATCGCAGTAATCGCTCTTGTAAGCTATGTCATTGTTTTTCCCGGGCGCGAGTCAGAGTGGGGGGTAATCATTGCGATACTGCCTCGCTCCCTACAGCTGTTCGGTAGTGTGCACTCGATGAGTCTCTATGCGAGTAAATTCATCCTGTACCGAAAAAAGATCAGCAACCTGGCCGGTTTTTTTGGATCTCTGGATCAGCAACAGTTTAGCGAGCAAATTAAACATCACGAGCTATTGATCAGGGATCTTCATACGGATCAGCTTGTCGAGCCTTCTCTTTTTCTTAGTCAGTTGTGTGGTTCAACAGTATCGTCTGGACGATTTTTGGTGGTCGGACGAAATGGATCGGGTAAAACCTCGTTGTTAAAAACGATCAAGTCCATGCTTCCGGAATCGATCCTGCTACTGTCTGATGTTGCGCTTTTTGAGGGGGAGGAGGGGTTGTCCACTGGGGAACAACGCCTATATCAGATTACCCAGGCACTGCAGCAAAACTTGAACGTATTATTTTTGGATGAGTGGGATGCCAATCTGGATCCCTGGCACAGGAATGCAATAGACAAGCTGCTTGTCGAGAGAGCCAATACCCTCCTGATCATTGAAGTCAGACATGACGGTGATCCCCAGCATTATGCGTTGAAGACCCCGTTGAGCTCGTAGCGATGCAAAACTTCCGCGTCGTCTTGACCCTATCCTCGCTACACGACAGCTGGTGGTTGTCCGCGATAGACCCCTTACTCCGCCTCAGCAGCGCAATGCTGTGAGCGCCATCCTGCTGCGCGAAGCAGGTTCACACGTTCAATGACAGGCTCCGCCGCTCGGGCCCGAGCAGATATGCCGCCATCACGACTTGCGTGCGAGGTAGTATCAGCATCCGGCCACCGCGGGAAACACTGCGCGAAGGCTGCAGGGCTTCGAATATTTCGGAATTGGCGTGGTGCTGTGCCTGCTGATTTACGGCAAGAACTTCTTCAAGGGCGAAGTGGACGGCACCTTTGCCAGAGACTTGATAGCGCCCGATGCCAAGCCCGTTGCCAACGCCGAACGCCTCAAGGAAGACGCGTTGGTGGATTGATACGGCCCGGCCCTTTGAGGTCTGAGCCTGGCACAAGCCGGGCTCAGGTGTCGCAAGGCCTTGCCAGGCTTACATGGGCTGCACGCTCTGCGCAGGTCTGATCAATTGCAACTGCTGGCGGTAATCATCCGTCACTTGTCGCGCTTGACTGCTGCTGGTGACAACTCGCGGCGTGATCAGCACGATCAACTCCGTGCGCTTCTTGGTCTTGCTGGTGTTGCCGAACAGCCAGCGCAGGCCAGGTACGCGTCCCAGGTAAGGCACTGCCGACACCGTGTCGCTGTTGTCCTGCTTGATCAACCCGCCCAGCAACACGGTCTGTCCACTTTGTACCGCGACCTGGGTCGACACCGACCGGGTAGAGATGCGCGGGTTGCCGTTGGTGTCGGTGGTCGCGGTGCTGTCGGCATCGCTGACCTGCTGCTGGATATCCATGTACACAAGGCCACCCGGGTTGATGCGCGGCACGACATCCAGAATCACCCCGGTCTGCACGTATTCGACGCTGCTCAGCGTGGTGTCCGATGTACTGGTGTTGACGGTGGTCTGGCTGATCGGAATGTTGTCGCCTACCTGAATCTGCGCCTGCTGATTGTTCATCACCACCAGCGACGGCGCCGACAGCACTTGCGTGCGCCCGCTGGTTTCCAGGGCGTGCAGGGCAAACTGCAAATTGCTGCTGACGAATGAATAGAACAGCGAATCCGTCGTACCCAACCCGGCACCGCCCCCGCCCAGCGCGCCTTGACTGCCTGTCGTGTTGGCAACGGTGGTGCTGGTGGAATTACCCGCCAGACGCCCCAGATACCACTGCACGCCCAGGTCCAGCTCACCGCTGAGGTTGACTTCCAGAATGCGGGTCTCGATCTGCACCTGCAGCGGCGCGTTATCCAGACGTTTGATGGCTGCTTCGATCTCTGCCCATTGCGCAGGACGGGTGCGAACCAGCAACTGATTGCTGCTCTTCTGGGCGGTGATACGCGTGCTATCGTCCAGACGCTGGCTGGCGGCGGCAGTGCCTGTGCCGCCCGTGCCGCCTGTGCTCTGGTCTGCGGTGCTGCTGTCGGCGCTTTCATCGGCGTCGTCGTTGTCCGAGTCGTCGCTGCCCTGTTGCAGGCCGGCCTGACTGTTGCCGCTGCCCGTGGTCGAGCCCAGGCCTTGGCCCGTTCCCCCCATGCCGGTTCCGCTCATGCTGCCCACGCCCGAGCCGCTGCTGGTGCTGCTGCCGTTAAGTGAAGACAAGGAGCGGGTGCGCAGGCCCGGCGCCACTTTGGCGGCCGTATCGTCCTTGATCTGCCCGTTGCCGTAGATCTGCCGCAAGTACTTGGCCAGATCGGACGCCTTCATGTTGCGCACGTCATAGACGTACATTTGCGGCTCGTTGCCGCCGCCTTCATCAATGGTGTGAATCCAGTCGCCGACTTCACTCAGGTAAGCGGGCTGCGCGGAAATGGCCACCACCGAATTGGTCCGTTCGATCGGCAGAAAACGCACCATGCCCGCCAGGGGCATGCCGCTGTTAGGGCCGAACATCTTCTGAAGCTCTGGCATCAGCTCGCCGACGGTGGCGCGTTGCAAGCCGTACACACCGATCGACATACCTTTGAGCCAGTCCACGTCGAAGGTGTCGATGGTGTCCTGATAATTGGCCAACTCGTCCGGTGTGCCTGCGAGGCTGAGCACGTTGCGCGCTGGATCGACCAGCAGAAACGCGTTGTCACGGGCAAAGGGCTTGAGCAGCTTCTGCATCTCGGTGGCCGAGATATAGCGCAGCGGGTAGAGGCGCGCCGACAAACCGCTGGCGGGCCTGGACACCGGCATCTCGGGCACCAGCTTACCGGCCACTGCCTGATTCGCTGGCAGGATCACATAGCGATCACCCTGGCGGATCATGGCATTGTCGGTCCACGACAGCAGGGTCTCCAGAATCGATAGCGCCTGTTGCTTGTTGACCGCCTGCGAGGTGGAAAAGCTGACGTCGCCTTTCACGCCTTGGGCGATGCTGTAGTTCTCATGCAGCAAGTCACCCATCACGCTGTTGATGACGGCTTCGATGGGCTGATTGGTGAAGTTGAAAACGATGTCGGCCTTGGCATCGGCAGTGCCTTGCGCATTGGGCACGGCTTTGGCCGAGCCGGGGCCGTGGACGAAGGTCTGGCTGCCGCGGATGATCTGCCGGCGGGCCGATGCGGTGGCTGGCGCCGCCGCCGGGTTCGCTGCGACGACGGGTGCGTCGCTCACAGGGGCGCGCTGCGAACCTGTGCCATTGAGTGCTTCCTGCATCAGGGCCGGGTCGTTGTCGAAACGCTCCGGGGTAGAGGCGCAACCGGCCAGTGCCACGGCGGTGGCCAGGCACAGCAGCGGGCTGCGCAAACGGGAAAACTCAGGGTAGCGATTGTTCATGGTGTGGGTACGTTTGGAAGAGTAATGGGATGTGCTTTTGATGGCGGAGGAAGGCGAAGCAGGGTCAGGCGCAGTTGGCGAGTCTGGCCTTGACCGGTAAAGGTGGCTTGCTGCGGGGTGACGCCGGTCAGGGTCCAGCCACTGTCCAATGCGCTACCGACCGCAAGCTTTATGTTGCGTTTGTCCGGTAATTGCAGCAGCACCCACTGGGCCTGGCCGTCGATGATCACCCCGGTCAGACGCGTGCCGTCCAGCGAAGAGGTGCCGGCAGTGCCGTTGACCGGATCAGGCTGGCGATCAGGGCTGAACATCGATTGCTGCCACGTCAGTGCCAGCGCTTGCGCAGGCATGTCTGCCATTGGCGCAGGTGCCGCCACGTTGACTGTCTCGCGGGCCTGGCTGGGCGGTAACCAGGACGCGGACTGCCCTGCGCCGCTTGCCAGGCTCACCGCTGCACCCGCCAGCAAAGCGGCGGAGCCCAACAGGCCGAGGGTCAGGATGTCGAGCTTCATGCTTCAGGCTCCTTGGGCGCAGATGAAGGTGCCGGAGGTTGTGCAGCCTTGGCCTGTTGCAGATAGCCGCGTAAAAGCAGATGCACTTGTAGACGGCCTGCAGCTCCTCTGGACGGTGCTGTCGTCGCGCGGCGAATGCTCAGGTTGTCGATGAACAGAAACGGCTGGGCGTATTCCAGTTCGTGCAGCAGGTTGGTCAGCGGCTCCATGGCGCATTCCAGCGTCAGGCTGACCTTCACCTGTCGATAGGGCTCGGCACTGTCCGACTCCGGCATGATCGGCATGCGTTGCGTCACTTCGCAGCCAGGGCCTTCATTGGCATGGGCCTTGACCTTGTCCAGCGTGCGCTGCATCAATTCGGCGGCCACGGCGCTGGGGTCTTCGCCGGGCAACAGGCTGCTGCGGCTGGAAGGATCGCGGCGGGCTGCCTGTAATTGCTGCTGCAGCGTCTCGCGTTGGTCCACGACCCCGGCGTAACGCTGCTGCTGTTCGCGCAGCGTGTCGGCCTGGTCCTCTAACGCCAGCAAGGGGTCGAGGAACCAGCTTTGCACCAACAGCCACCATGCGGCTGCCAGCACGAAGGCCAGGCCAATGAGTGCGGCGCCGCGTCGCTCGCGGGCGCTGAGATCACGACGCATCGGCGGCCTCCCGGTGTAATTGGGCGCGCAGTGAAAAGTGTTCTTTCCCGGTCTGCGCGTCGGGCTGGATGATGCCCTGGAACTGCACGTCGCGAAGGGTCTTGCAGCCTTTCATGCGGCTGATCAAGGCGCTGGCTCCGGCGCTCTGACCCGTAATGGAAACCGCGCCGCTGTCCGATATTTCCAGCTGCTCCACCCACGTGTCGGCGCCCAGGCAGCCGGTCAGGTCCACCAGCACGCTGCTCAGCGTCGGCTGGGCAGCCTTCTGCTGGGCCAGATAGCGCGCGGCACCTTGCGTATTGCTCAGTTCACGACGCAACTCCTGTACCTGCTGCACCTGCGTGCGCTGTTGCTCGACACTGTGCTGCATGTTCAGAACCATGGCCGAGCGAGCATCCAACCACAGCACCATGCAGGTCAGCAGCAAGACGCCACAGGCCCAGCCCAGATAACGTGGCAGACGCGCACTGCGTACGCGTGGCGGTTTGAGCCCGGCGGGCAATAAGTCGATGCCCAGCGGCTGGCCGTCGGCGTTGCGGCAATCCACGCGGTGCAAGACCAGCGCTTGTTCTGCGCAGCTGTCCAGAATCGTCTGCAAACGCTCACGCAGGATGGCAACCAGTAGCACCTGCGCCAGGGTTTTGCCTTTGCCGAGCACCCGCGCAACGTACTGCATCTGCTCACGCGGGTAGGGGGTGTATTTGTCCAGTTCGAAGCCGACCACGCTGTGCAGATCGCGCAGGGCAGCCAGCGGCAGTTGCAGTGGCTGCGCCAAAACCATGCTGGCCGGTAACAGCAAAACCAAGCGTTCGCCTGCATGCGGATGAAACGAGGCGGGCAGCGGCCAGCCGACCTGCTGTTCGCGAACCTGCGGCAGCAAGCGGGCGCGCGCACTCACTGGCAGCAGCGCTTGCAGTTCGCGCAGCCAGGCTTGCCAGAGACGTTGCGCCGGGCTGTCGCGCCAATGTCGCTGCACCCGGGAGAGCAGGGGCGTCAGACGCTGTAAAAGTAATTGCTTCATTCTTGCCAGCGCAGGACCCGGTAAGGTCGAGTCCCCTCCTTCGATGGGTTCAGTAAGAGCGTGACGCTTAGCGTCGTGGTGTGTCCGCCGGGCAATGTCGCCTGACTGCTGATGGTGATCACGGGACCTGCATCCCGGGTGAAGCCTGCGACCTGCGGCAGGCTCAACGCGCGGCGCAGCCAGGCCGAGGCCATGCGCGCATCCGGCATCGTTTGGCCGCTCCATAGGGTCACGTTGTCGGCCGCGCACTGATACAGCGGTTGGGTCATGCCGGACAGCTCGCGCAGTTCTTCGATCATGCGCAACGGCGCACGCCCGCTACCGCGACGTTGCTCCAGTGACTGCGCCATTCGCTGCGACAGCTCCGGCGCTGCCCCGCACGCCATTACCAGATGCGCGAACGCCTCGGCCGGGGCGGTGTTCAAATCCAGCTTGCCTTTCTCGCTGTTCAGGCTGACCGCCAGTTGCGCATCGTCAAAGCGCAACTCATGGGCCTGACCGTCGGCAATCCAATGCCGCTCGGGATCGCGGTCCAGTTGCGCCAGCACCGCCATGCCGATACCCGCCTGAGCGGCCAGCAATGACTGAGTCTGTTGCCGCTGCCACAGTGCCTGACAGTTCTGCAGGTGCACCCAGCCCAGCAATCCGGCCAGCAAGGTGCTCAGCAGCGCCAGTACCCACAGCACCAGCAGCAGCGCGACGCCGCGTTGGCGCTTCATAGCGCATGGGCCTCGCCGGACAAGTCCAGGCGCACGGCAATGCTCTGCATCGGCCAAGGCACGGGACCTGAAAGCTGAGCATTGATACGCACGCCAAGCGGCAGGCGCCCCGGCCACGGCCACTGGTCCAGCCAGCCACTGGCCTCACCCTTGGGCGATACGCCGCGGTAGCTGAACTGCACGCTCTGCACCTGATGCAGCAGCACTTGCGGTTCATCCATCGGCAGCAATGCCTGACCTTGCAGGCGCTCCAGACTGACCTGCAAGCGGTGGCCGGCGGCCAGCGCCAGGCTGTAGCGATACAAGCCTCCCCCCAGCGTTGCCGGCAGCGGCGCGTAGAACGTCATGCTCTGCGCATCGCCTGTGAATATCGGGGACTGTTCAGCGCCCGGCGCACCTGCTGCCAGGGGCAACGCCTGACCCACTACGCGATGCAGAAAATTCTGCGTCGAGCGCACTTCGTCCAGACGCGTGCTGTAGCGCTCAGCCTTGGCCATGGCGCGATTGGCACCAGTGATGGCGGCGCCGATCAGGGTCAGCAGCACGCCCAGCAGGCTGATCACCACCAGTACTTCGAGCAACGTGAAGCCCTGCATTCGGCGTGTCATCGAGTGGCCCCCGAACCCGCGCTGCGCACTTGGAGACTGCTGAAGTGCGCCTGGCGGGCTCCATCACTGACTAACAAGTTCAGGCGCCACGCCTGTGCCGAGACATTGCCGGCAGGCAGGCTGCTCACATCCAGTTGCCACTTCACGCCGCTCCAATGGCCTTCGGTACGTCCTGATTCCAGGCGACCGGCGCTGGCTTCATCCATCAATGAGCGCGCCGCCAGACTCAATCGGTCACTGCGCTGCGCCTGCTGCAACGCTCGCGCGCTTTGCCCGAATGCGACCACCAGCACGCTGCTGCACAGCGCCAGCACAGCCAGTGCAGCGAGCATTTCCAACAACGTAAAGCCGCGCTGGGCGGTCAATTGAGCGTGCGCAACTGAACGTTGCCCGTCAGCCAGTTGATGTCGATGCGCCAACGTTTGTCGCCGCGTGACAGCAGCAGGTGACCACCGCTGGAGCCGCCATCGGGGTAGAACTCGAATGCCGAGCCCAGGCCATCGGCCGTCTGCAAGGTAAGCCGCATGTCACGCGGCAACTGCTGAACCTTTTGTCGCGGACCCTGAAAGCGTCCGTTACGCAGGTCAAAGCGAGTCTGTGCCGGTTGCCCGGTGACAATGGCCTGCACCCGGGCTGCGCGCAGCGCCTGAACCGTCGCGCTTAACGCACGGCGCTCACCTGCGGCCTGCAACCCTTTGCCCACGCCATAGCCCACCAGAGCGACGCTGATGCCGATCAACACGATCACCACCAACAGTTCGAACAGGGTGAAGCCGCGGGCGCGGGGCAGGGCGTGCATGTTTATTCCCAGTTACCGATGTCGGCCTTGTAGCCTTCGCCGCCTGGCTGGCCGTCCTGACCATAGAAAATCAGGTCAAAGCTGCCGTGCTCGCCGGGGTAGCGATAGCCGAAGGCATGTCCGAACGGGTCCTTGAGGTCCGATGGCTTGGCGTAGGGACCTGCCCAGCCTGGAGCGTTCGCCGGTTTGCTGACCAGTTGCTGCAAGTTCGCCGGAGGGGTGCCGACATCCAGGCCATAACTTTCGATCTTCATGCCCAGGCTGGCCAGTTGCGCCTTGCCTGCACCGTATTTGCCTTTGTCGACATTACCGCCGACCTGGCGCACGACGATGGTGGCGACGATGCCCAGCAGCACGATCACGGCGAGCATTTCCAACAGGGTGAAACCGCCCTGGCGCTGGCCGCGGGCAAGATTGAAACGAGACATGGGTGTTTCCTCAAATGTTACTGGTAAGGCTCATCAGCGGCAGCATGATGGCGAGCATGATCACCGCCACCATCACCGCCATGACCACGGTCAGAGTGGGTACAAGGGCCGCGAGCAGGCGGTCTATGCCGCGCTTGGCCTCGACGTCGAACACGTCGGCGACCTTGAGCAACATGCTGTCCAGGTTGCCGGCCTGCTCACCGACCTCGATCATTTGCAGTGCCAGTTCCGGCAGCAGCGGGTGTTCCCCGAAGGCCTGGGCCAGCGTGCCGCCGCCCTTGACCCAATCGGTGGCGTGCTCGACCTGAGCGCGCAATGCGTGGTTGCCGCACACCTGACGGACGATGGTCATCGCCTGCAACAGCGCCACGCCATTGCTCAGCAGGGTGCCCAGGGTGCGGGCCAGTCGGGCGGCCTCCACCCGTTGCAGCAACGGGCCGATGACCTTGATCAGGAGTACGCGGCGGTCGTGACGCTGACGTCGCTTCGGATCCCGACGCATGATGGCGATGCTCCAGATCGACACCACAATCGCTGCCAGCAACAACAGGCCATAGGCGCTGAGAAATTCGCCCAGCCAGAGAATGGCTTGGGTGATCAGCGGGATGGGCACGCCGAGGTCGCGGAAAATCGGTACGAACTGCGGCACTACGTAAGCCAGCAGCAGTGCCAGGGAGCCGAGCACGCCGACCACCAGAAAGATCGGGTAAATCAGCGCGTTGATGACTTCGCCGCGCAGCATCTGGCTGCGCTCAAGGTAATCGGAGAGCTGACGCAGCGTGTGTTCCAGCGACCCACCGGCCTCACCGGCACGCACCATGCTGATGTACAGGCCTGAAAACTGGCCGTGTTCTTCTTCCAGCGCCTGACTCAACGGCTTGCCAGCCTTGACCTGTTCGCGCACCCGCTCCAGCAATGCCTGGCGTTTGGGCTCATGGGTCTGTCTGAGCAGAATGCCCAGCGCGCGCTCCAGCGGCTGACCGGCGCCCAGCAGCGTCGCCAGTTGCTGGGTGAAGCTGACCAGCGCGGCGCCATTCATGGCACTGCGACGCATAACGGCGCGCAAGTCGCTACCGGCACTGGCGTCCAGGCTCAATACCAGCAGGCCACGCTGTTGCAGGGTGGTCAGCGCAGCTGTTTGGTCGCTGGCTTCCAGCGCACCCTTCTGAACGGCGCCTTCGGCATCCAGTGCACGGTATTTGAAATGCGCCATGGTCAGTCGCCGCGCGTAACGCGCAGCACCTCTTCAAGCGAAGTGACGCCTGCAACAGCCTGGCGCAAACCCTCTTCATAGAGTGTGCGTAACCCGCCGCGGCGGGCGGCTTGCTCCAGCGTGGCGGCGTCAGCCTGACGCATCAGTAGCGAACGCAGCTCTTCGTTCATCACCAGCAACTCGGTGATTGCGCTGCGCCCGTGATAGCCGCCGCCGGGCAACTCGCTGGCCGGGCGATAGAGGAGAATCGGCCGCTGGTCGGTGAAACGTTCCAGACCATGTTCAGCCACCAACTGTGGCGGCGCTTCAAAGGCGATTCGCGTAACAGGGTCGAGCCTGCGCACCAGACGCTGGGCCAGAATGCCTTTGACGGTCGAGGCGATCAGGTAGCTTTCGACGCCCATGTCCAGCAGCCGGGTGATACTCGCCGCAGCGCTGTTGGTGTGCAGGGTGGAAAGCACCAGGTGGCCGGTCAGCGAGGACTGGATCGCGATACGGCAGGTTTCCAGGTCGCGCATCTCACCGATCATGATCACGTCCGGGTCCTGACGCACGATGGAGCGCAGGGCTCCGGCGAAGTCCAGGCCGATGGCGGGTTTCACCTGAATCTGGTTGATGCCTTCCAGCTGGTATTCCACCGGGTCTTCTACGGTAATGATCTTGCGTTCGGCGGTATTCAGGCGCGACAGCGCGGTGTACAGCGTGGTGGTTTTGCCGGAGCCGGTGGGGCCGGTAACGAGCAGAATGCCGTGGGGGTTTTCCAGCACGTCGAGAAAAGTCTGCAGACGCTCGCCGTCCATGCCCAGGCTTGGGAAGTCAAAACTCACGGTCTGGCGGTCGAGCAGACGCATGACCACCGACTCGCCGAAACTGGTAGGCACGGTGCTGACGCGCAAGTCCAGCTCCTTGCCCTGAATGCGCAGCATGATGCGGCCATCCTGAGGCAGGCGCCGTTCGGCAATATCCAGCCGGGCCATGATCTTGAGGCGTGAAATGATCGCTGCCGAAGAACTGGACGGTGGGGCTTCCGCTTCATGCAGCACACCGTCGATGCGATAACGCACCTTGAGATGGCTTTCAAAGGGTTCGATGTGAACGTCGGAGGCGCGCTGTTCGACCGCGCGCTGCAGGATCAGGTTGACCAGGCGGATGACCGGAGCCTCGGACGCCAGGTCCTTGAGATGTTCAATGTCCTCTTCGGCGCCACTGTGCTCATCCAGCGTTTCGATCAAGGAGCCCATCGCCGAGCGACCCTGGCCGTAGAAGCGCTCGATCAGCCCGTCCACTTCGCTCGCGGCACCCACCGAGACGTACACCGGCAACTGGCAGGCGTAGCGCAGCGCGTCGAAGGCATAGGCATTGCCGGGGTTGGCCGCAAGTACATGAACGCCATCGGCATGCTTGCCAATGGGCAATAGGCGATAGTGCCGCAGGAAGCGCTCGCTGAGCGCTGGCAGGGCATCAGCGGGCAGCGGCACGGCGTCGGCCATGAGCAGCGGTGCATTCAGGGTCGATGCCCAGGCGCGTGCCAGGTCCATTTCCGAGACCAGCCCCAGACGCGTCAACATTTCGGTCAGCGAGCTGCCGTCGGCATCCTGCGCCAACCGTCGGGCGCGGTCGAGGTCAGCTGTCTTGAGCCCTACATGGGCCAGCAGCCAGCCACACAGCGCTTCGGCAGAAAGTGCGGTCAGGTCTTGGCTATTGATGGGGGGCAACGTTATGGACACAGCGGGCTTCAAATAACGGAGGCCTCTTTCGAGACCCCCTTTGGTGATGAGTTACGCGCGAATAAAGGGCATGCGTTAGTTTGACGCAGGTGCTGTTTTATTTGCCGGGCGACCGCGTTTGTTTTCATCAGCCTGATTTTGCTTATGCTGTTTTTTCTCGACTTTCGCATCTTGAGATTGAGTCATTACAGTTGAGTCAGACGCGCCGGAAACGTTTTCCTGTGTATCGGAATCGGCAGCGAAAGTCGCACCGGAAAGCGCAATCGTTACTGCTGCAAGGGCGCCGAGTATTGGCATTTTCATGGGGTAGTCTCCAGTGTTTATATCGTGCTTGAAATACGTGTCAGGCCCCGAAAAAGGGCTGGGTGCGGCGCTTCTGCCGCCTGGAAACCCCATCCTGCAAGGTTTGCAGGCAGAATCCAGAAAAATCACTAAACCTACAGACCTGTCGGTTTAGCGGTAGTTCAGTGGTTGTGTCAAAAAATTACAAGTTTTACCGGTCGTCTGTTTTTTGTTTGACTTCGCCTGAAAACAAAAGCCTTAATTTAAATGCAGCGGGTATTCCCGTGCTAATCAGTGGCTTATTGCCATTAACCTTAGTAGTTAAGAGTGTGTCGTCAAAAGTTGGTCGCTAGTTCGGCCCGCTGTCTTCCGTCGTCCGTTGTTGCTAGTTAGAAACTTCGGTATAGGCAAACTATTGCCCAAAATCAACGGTTTCAGCGTGTCAACTGTGACAAAACAGCGCGGGCGATATCTGGAGAATGTGTGTATGCGAAACCGTAAAACATTGGGTGCCCATTCGGCTCTAGCCCTGTTGAGCTTGGCAATTGGTCACGCCAATGCTGCCGACGCCACCACGCAGGAGCTGCTGGCGGCCAAAGAAGTACGCGCCGACAAGGCGGCCGAAAAGACACTGGCCAAGATGACCCAGGAAGAAAAACTGGCCTACATCGGCGGGATCGGCGGTTGGGACGTCAAGCCGCTGAGTCAGTACGGCGTTCCTCAGATTCACGGTGCCGATGGCGGCGCGGGCATTCGCTATACCAGCCAGGGCAACGATTCGGGCGTGGTTTACCCGTCCGGCCCTAACCTGGCCGCCACCTTCAACCCGCGCCGCGCCATCGATTTCGGCCGCGCCCTGGGCTATGACACCGCCACCGGCGGCTATCAGTTCGTCACAGGGCCAGGCATGAACCTGTACCGCATGCCGTGGAGCGGCCGCGCATTCGAGTACCTGTCCGGTGAAGATCCATTCCTGGGTGCCAGCCTGGGTCCGGCAGTGATCAACGGCATCCAGCAGCGCCGCGTGTGGGCTGAAGCCAAGCACTATGCGGGCAACGATCAGGAAACCAATCGCTTCATCCTCAATCAGGTCATGCCCGAGCGTGTACTGCGCGAAATGACGCTGCCGCCTTTTGAGTCGGCGACCAAGAACGGCACCGTAGCGATGATGATGTGCTCGTTCCAGAAAGTGAACGGCGAGTATGCGTGCGAAAACAAGCACCTGATCGACGGGATCCTAAAAAAGGAATGGGGCTACAAGGGGCTGGTACAGAGCGACTACAACGCAGTCGTGCATGGCTTGCCAGCAGCGCAGGCGGGTACCGATCTGGACATGATGGGTGGCCAGATGAACAGCTCGGTGTTGAAGCCTTACCTGGACAGCGGTGAGCTGGACATGGCGACCATCGATGACAAGGTCCGCCGCATCCTCAAGAACATCTACCTGTACCAGTTCGACAAGTTCGCGCCGCTGACCACGCACAACATGAACAGCGCAACCAGCAACAAGGTCGCGCTGAACATCGCCCGCGAAGGCATCGTGTTGCTGAAGAACCAGAACGACGTGCTGCCGCTGGACAAGTCCAAGGTCAAGCGCATCGCTGTCGTGGGTAACCTGGCCAAGTACGCACCGCCAACCGGTTTCGGCAGTGCCCATGTTGACGCTACGCACTACATCAGCGAGCTCAGTGGCCTGACGCAAATGGCCCCGAATGCCAAGGTCGAGTTCCTCGACGGCCTGTCCCTTGACCCGGCAGCCTCGCCGTGGACCACCACCGACAGCAAGGGCAACGAAGTCAGCGGCATGAAGACCGAGTTCTTCACCAATGCCAACTGGTCGGGCGACCCTTCCGCCACCCGTATCGACAGCCACGTTGATATGGATTGGTCCACCGATGACATCCCGAGCAATGGCGACACCTCCAACACTTCGATCCGCTGGAGCGGCAAGGTCACCCCGACCACCAGCGGCGATCAGGTGTTCAAGGTGCGTGCCGATGGCGCGGTTCGCGTGTGGGTCAACGGCGAGAAGATCATCGACAACGGTGATGGCGAAAACATCACCAACAAGAGTATTCCTCCGACCATCCCGGTGTCCGGCAAGATCAAGCTGGAAGCAGGCAAAGCGTACGACGTGAAGCTTGAGTATTCGCGCCGTGACGGCTACCTGTCGACCATGGGCGGCATGGTGGGTGTACAGATGGCCTGGGCATCGCTTACTGCCCCGCAGGATCTGTCGGCCTATGACGCGGTCGTGGTGGCTGTGGGTAACAGCAATGAATACGAAGGCGAAGGTTTCGACCACAGTTTCGACCTGCCCGAATATCAGAACGAGCTGATCCAGAACATCGCCAAGGCCAACCCGAACACCGTGGTGACCATGCACGGCGGTACTGCGCTGAAGATGAGCGACTGGATCGATCAGGTGCCAGCAGCACTGCACGCTTTCTACCCAGGGCAGAACGGTGGTCAGGCACTTGCCGAGATTCTGTTCGGCAAAGTCAACCCGTCGGGCAAGCTGCCAATCAGTATCGAGCGAAGTGTCGAAGACAACCCGCTCTATCCGGACTTCCCTAAGTTCGACAACACCCGCACGCTCAAGGAAATCAGCTACAAGCACGACCTGACGATGCTGGGCTATCGCGGTTACGACAAGAAGGGCACCAAGCCGCTGTTCGCCTTCGGTCACGGCCTGTCGTACACCCAGTTCACCTACAACAACATTTCCGTCACGCCTGGCGTTGCGGTGGGCAACACGCCCATCAAGGTGTCGTTCGATCTGACCAACAGCGGCAAACGTGCCGGCTCCGAAGTGGCCGAGCTATATGTCGGTCAGCAAAATCCGACAGTGGAACGTGCCGTCAAGGAGCTCAAGGGCTACAAGAAGGTCTTCCTGCAGCCGGGTGAAACACGTCACGTCACCATCGAACTGAATGATCGTTCGTTGGCGTATTTCGACGAGGCGAGCAAGCAATGGGTGATCGACGCCGACACCTTCAACATCAGTCTGGGTGCTGCGTCGGATGACATTCGACTCAACGCGAAACTGGTCAACTCGTTCCGTCAGGAGCTCTCGACCACTACAAGCAACCCGTTGCCGCGTTCAGCGCTGAACTCGACCAAGGTGACCTTGCCAGCGGTCAAGACAGGCGGTGTGTTCGATCAAAGCGAAAGTGTCGACGAAAGCACTGGCAGCAGCGATTACGACAACACCGACTACTGATCCAGCGACGAGGCAGGTGCCGCCAGAGGAGGGCGCATCAGGGGCATTCATGACCTGATGTGCCGGATGGCCGCGCTCCAGCTTCGCCGGTAGGAAGGTACCGATACAGTGTGGCCAGTGGTCAGGGGCGGATGTCCCTTTCCACTTGCGCCACATACCCGTCAAAGCGCGTTACCAGATCCACCGTCCCGGGAAACCGCAGCCACTGCAGCTGCAGACCGTCCATCATCGCCAGCAGTTGATGGATCGTTGCATCCAGATCCACGTCCCCACGCACCTCCCCTTTTTCCACCAGCATTTCCAGTCGCTCACGCATTCGACCGTGAATCGCCGTGTAGCGGGACTGGAACCATTCCCAGGCGGGATGGCTGTGCACCAGACTTTCGGCATTGAGAATACTAAACGCGCGAATGACTCCGGGCGCAGTCGCGTTCGAGCGGTTTATCTCCTGCAGCCCGTGCAGAAAGCTGCGCAGTGTCGGCTCGCTCTGCAACTGATCGACAATACGGTGGTTGATCTCGTCTCGTCGCGCCAGGACCCCCATCAGCAGTGCCACTTTGCTGGGGAAGTGATGCAGCACGCCGGCCACCGATATGCCGACGATATCCGCGATACGGGCAATGGATGCCCCGGTGTAGCCTTCGAGGGAAAACAGCTGAAGCGCTGCGTCCAGCAGCTCCTCCCGACGCTTTTCGCCTTTCGGTGCGCGGCGGGTACGAGGAGCTGTAGTGGATGAATGAACTGTCATTGCGATGCTCGCGCCTGGCGCCTCCATGAAATACCGGTCTTAAAGCGACAGTGAATCCTTCTGTGAGCCTTAAGCTCATCTGCTGCCGTGCGGGACAAGTCGAGCATGCTCTTGCGCCGCGTTGCAAGGGCGCATTTGAGGGTTCGGCCTCAGTGGCTCATGGAAATCACCCGGCAATGCCCGTATCTGGGGGGGGGAACGACGGCATTCATCCGTCACCCGAGCCACGCTCCGGACTCTTGGAGTACAATGCGCGCCACCGTGATTTCGCTCAAAAAGGTGCCTCATGCAGCCCTTCGCTATTGCTCCGTCGATTCTGTCCGCCGATTTCGCCCGTTTGGGTCAGGAAGTCGACAATGTTCTGGCCGCGGGAGCCGACATCGTCCACTTCGACGTCATGGACAACCACTACGTCCCCAACCTAACCATAGGTCCGATGGTCTGCGCGGCGTTGCGCAAGTACGGCATCACTGCGCCGATTGACGTGCACCTGATGGTCAGCCCCGTGGATCGCATCATCGGCGACTTCATCGAAGCGGGCGCGACCTTCATCACCTTCCACCCGGAAGCGACCCAGCACATCGATCGCTCCCTGCAACTGATCCGCGAAGGCGGCTGCAAGGCTGGCCTGGTGTTCAACCCGGCCACCCCGCTGAACCTGCTCGAATACGTCATGGACAAGGTCGACATGATCCTGCTCATGAGCGTCAACCCGGGCTTCGGCGGTCAGAAATTCATCCCCGGCACACTCAACAAGCTGCGCGAAGCCCGTGCGTTGATTGACGCCTCGGGTCGTGACATCCGTCTGGAAATCGACGGCGGCGTCAACGTGAACAACATTCGTGAAATTGCTGCTGCCGGCGCCGACACGTTCGTTGCAGGCTCGGCGATCTTCAATGCGCCCGATTACCAAGAGGTCATTGAAAAAATGCGTGCAGAACTGGCGTTGGCTCGTTGATGAGCGGCTTCGAACAGCTGTTCCCGGGTCGCCTGCCCAAACTGATCATGTTCGATCTGGATGGGACATTGGTCGACTCGGTGCCGGACCTGGCCGCAGCTGTGGATAAAACGCTGGTTCAGCTCGGACGCCCGCCCGCCGGTATCGACGCCGTGCGCGATTGGGTTGGCAACGGCGTGCGTGTGCTGGTGCGGCGCGCCTTGGCCAACAGCCTCGATCACAGCGCTGTCGACGAAGCGTCTACCGAGGCGGCGCTGGCGATTTTCATGGAGGCCTACAGCGAGCGTCACGCGCTGACGAAGGTTTATCCTGGCGTGCGTGAAACCCTCAAATGGCTGCAGAAGCGCGGCGTTGAAATGGCCCTGATCACCAACAAACCGGAGCGCTTCGTTGCGCCGTTGCTAGACGAAATGAAGCTGGGGCGGTTCTTCCGCTGGATCGTCGGGGGCGACACCTTGCCGCAGCAGAAGCCCGATCCCGCGGCACTGTTCTTCGTGATGAAAATGGCCGGCGCGCCGGGCTCGCAATCGCTGTTCGTGGGCGATTCGCGCAATGACGTGTTGGCCGCCAAAGCCGCCGGGGTTGCTTGCGTGGCAATGAGCTACGGCTATAACCACGGACGTCCGATTGCCGAGGAATCTCCGGCGCTGGTGATCGACGATCTGCGCAAATTGATTCCCGGTTGCTTAGATGTTGGGGCTGAGATAACGTTGCCCGACGTCAAACCCCCCTCCTTTAGAGATTCCATCGTGGTGGTCACTCGCAAACTCTGGATGAAAGTCATCAAGGCCCTGGCCCGCTGGCGTTGGCGCGCCTGACTTGAATCTGGCCGAACCTGCGGCACGTTTGCACACCTGACCGTTTTACCCTCAGACCACGAGGCTGATCATGACCCGCGAAGAATTCCTGCGCCTGGCCGCTGAAGGCTATAACCGCATTCCGCTTGCACTCGAAACCATTGCCGACTTCGACACGCCCTTATCGATCTATCTGAAACTGGCCGACGAACCCAATTCCTATCTGCTGGAGTCGGTACAGGGCGGCGAGAAGTGGGGCCGTTACTCGATCATCGGCCTTCCGTGCCGTACCGTGATGCGTGTGCATGACCACACCGTCAGCGTGACCCATGACGGCGTTGAGGTGGAGCGCCTTGAGACCGAAGATCCGCTGGCCTTCGTTGAAGCTTTCAAGGCCCGTTACAACGTGCCGACCGTTGCCGGCCTGCCGCGCTTCAATGGTGGTCTGGTCGGTTATTTTGGGTATGACTGCGTGCGTTACGTAGAGCCGCGCCTTGGCAAGTGCCCGAATCCTGACCCATTGGGCGTCCCGGACATTCTGCTGATGGTGTCCGACGCGGTGGTGGTATTCGACAATCTGGCGGGCAAGATGCACGCTATCGTGCTGGTCGATCCCGCGCAGCCGCAAGCCTACGAAAACGGGCTGGCGCGTCTGCAAGCCCTGATGAAAAAACTGCGTCAGCCGATCGCGCCGCGTCCGGGTCTGGACCTGACCCGACCGCAGGCGGCCGACCCGGTCTTCCGCTCGAGCTTCACCCAGAGCGACTACGAAAAAGCCGTCGACACCATCAAGGAATACATCCTGGCGGGCGACTGCATGCAGGTCGTGCCGTCGCAGCGCATGTCCATCGACTTCAAAGCCGCACCCATCGACCTGTATCGCGCGCTGCGCTGCTTCAACCCGACGCCTTACATGTACTTCTTCAACTTCGGCGACTTCCACGTCGTCGGCAGTTCGCCGGAAGTGCTGGTGCGGGTTGAGGACAACCTGATTACCGTGCGCCCGATTGCCGGCACTCGCCCTCGCGGCGCGACCGAGGAAGCGGACCGTGCGTTGGAAGTCGATCTGCTGTCCGACGACAAGGAAATCGCCGAGCACTTGATGCTCATCGATCTGGGCCGCAATGACACGGGGCGTGTCTCGGAAATCGGTTCGGTGAAATTGACCGAAAAGATGGTGATCGAGCGTTATTCCAACGTGATGCACATCGTCTCCAACGTCACCGGCCAGCTCAAAAGCGGGCTGACGGCAATGGACGCGCTACGGGCGATTCTCCCGGCGGGCACTTTGTCTGGCGCACCGAAGATTCGAGCGATGGAAATCATCGACGAGTTGGAGCCGGTCAAGCGCGGCGTGTACGGCGGCGCGGTGGGTTATCTGGCGTGGAACGGCAACATGGACACCGCGATTGCCATCCGCACGGCAGTGATCAAGAACGGCGAACTGCACGTCCAGGCGGGCGGCGGCATCGTGGCCGACTCTGTTCCTGCGCTGGAGTGGGAAGAAACGCTGAATAAACGCCGCGCCATGTTCCGCGCCGTGGCCTTGGCCGAGCAAGCGCCAGAGGCGTGATCGTGGAGGTGGCGCTGGTTCCCTGTAGGTGCGAGTTCATTCGCGAAGGATGGACCAGACGATGAAGATGCATCGCTGGACGGCCAATCGCGAATAAATTCACTCCTCAGAGAGATCTCGGCCTGACGACGGATTCATCGTCAGGCCGAGTCATCCACAATATTCGCGCTAGAAATCCAGACTCAGTGCCAGATTCACCCCCTGCTGCGTGACTGCGTCGTTCTTGCGCCAGTTGTAACCCGCCCGCAGAGTCAGGTCCGGTGCCAGCTTTTGACTCAAGCCCACACTCGCCCGATTCAAACTGCGTTGCGGCTCATAACCCTGCAGAGTGAAATCCACCCCTGGCACGCTGTTCAGCGCGATGGTTACGTCTTGCTGGTCGGTATCGAACTCCCGCTCGTGGGCTACTTCACCAAACAGTTGGGTCTGCGGCGTGATAGCGAATTTACCCTGCAAGCCCGCGCCCAGCCGTTTTGACCTGCGGGTCTGATCTTCATAGTTCAGCGCGGTGGAGCGGGTGCTGTTTTCCGAATAGCCATCGACCTCGGCGCGGGAATAATCGGCGCTGATGAATGGCGAGAAATGCCAGCGGTTGGTTTGCTCGGCAAGATCGAAGCCCAACCGACCGCTGAGCGCCCACACATTGCCGTCGGTGTTGCCTTTCTCTGCGCCTTCGCTGATGCCCAGAGCGAACTTGCGCTTGAGGCTGTCGTAGTCCAGCTTTCCACCCGATACCGCCAGATCGGCCCACCAGTGATTCGCATGAAACTGCACGAATGCCGTTGCGATATAACTGTTGAGTTTGTAATCCGAATCTCGTGGTCCCGCTTCCAGCGTTTGTCGATAAGCCCCGGCCACCAGCCCTGCACGCCAGTCTTCGGCGAAACGGTAGCTGCCACCGAGGGTCAGGTTATAGCCATGACCGTCAGCGCTTGCGGAATTGCTTTGCGAATCGAAGTCCATCTTCTGACCGCCGCCCGCGACGATGGCGCGCCACTCTCCGATGTTCTGCCAATTGCCCCAATCGGCAAGCCACTGACCACGAAGCTCATCTTGCTGAGCGCGCAAGGTGCCGTTGGCCATCTCCGGCAGCAGGGTGATTTCCCATGGTGCGGAAAGAATCGAGTAGCCATAGTCGGCAATCAGGCGCTGACCAGCGACGGTAGGGTGCACACCATCGTTGAACAGCAATTTGGTCGGGTCGGGCGTGCTGCCGTTGATCCCATACACGCTGTTGGCGGTGCAGCTGTTGCCGCTGAAGCAGGTGCCTGTGAGATTCTGATTGGCAGCGAGGCCGAAACGCGCCGGATCATCGAGAACGTCATGAATAAGGCCTGGGACGTTCAAAGGAATGACCTCAGCATCGATCTGCCCCAGCCGATTGACCAGTTGTTGATTGAACACGCCGCTGAGCAGCGTGGACGGGATTTGCAGAGGTGTCCCGGAAACAGCAGGCGTTTGGCCAATGTCGGGCAGCAACCAGACCATGATGTAACGCGCTCCGGTCTGCGACAGCGCCTGCGCGCCGGCTGCAAGGTTGTTGGCGGCGCCCACCGCTTGCTGCGCGCTCAACACCCGGCCTTGCAGAAAGTCGTTTCCTCCACCGGTCAGGTAGTACAAGGCGTTCGGGTCAGCGCGGAAATTGTTTTCCAGCAGATAGCCTGGTCGGGTGCGCAAAACAGTCGTGACCCCTGTGGCACTGTCGGTGTTCGCCACTTGCGACTGCGTGGTGATGGCCGCAAGGATCTGGTCCGTGCGATCCCCTCCGACCGCCCAGTTGTTGCCGTCGGCCAGGCCTTGGGCAGCATGCACCGGCGAGGTCGAGGCCTGCAAGTCAGCGGGGGCGACGCCGAGCATGCCGCCCAGCAATGTCGATGAGTTCAGGCCGTAGAGCTCGCCGCTGCCGTTCAGATAGGTCGGGCCGGTGCGGTTGGTGAAGCGTAGCGTCGCACCGGCAGGCCCGCCCGCGTCGGGAAACTGGCCGGCATCGGCAAGGCTGTCGCCGAAGACGATCATGGTCGAGTAGGGAGCGGCCGCCGCAGCCGTTGAGCACGCGAAAGAGAGCAGGCCAACTGCGAACGGCCAGCACAGAGTTGCTTTGAGCATGGAGAGATCCTTTCTTGTTTTGTATTGCCGTACCGGAAGGTAGCAGCCTCGATACACGTCGGCATGTCACGGATCAATTGGCTGCGCCATTGTGTACCGGTCTGGCGGAGTAGATCTGCACCTTGTCACCCGCCAACTGCCGCCAACTGCCGCCAAATGCCCTCGCACAGCGGTCACCCGGGCACTACGATATTGCGCCACATGCGGCGGTACGCTACTGTGCGGCAACGTATGAACGAGACCTTCCCTGTGTCGATTGTCAGCAGCTTCTTGATGCGTGTTATCAAGGCTCACGCCCGTTGGCGTTGGCGCGCCTGACTATTTCCCTGCCGGCCATGCCGGACCTGTATTGATATGCCTTCTCAAGCCACGGTTTAGCGCCGTCTCGCCGGACTCCCTCCTGCGACCCATCGGCGCAATTGTGGGCATGAAACGGAAGGCCTCGTTAGAAGTCAGTAATTCAAAAGGTTAAGCACAAAATGCTGCTGATGATCGATAACTATGACTCTTTCACCTACAACGTCGTGCAGTACCTGGGCGAGTTGGGCGCCGACGTCAAAGTGATTCGTAACGATGAGATGACCGTCGCCGAAATCGAGGCCCTGAAACCCGAGCGCATTGTGGTTTCCCCTGGGCCATGCACGCCGAACGAAGCCGGTGTGTCCATCGACGTGATCAAGCATTTCGCTGGCAAGCTGCCGGTGCTGGGCGTGTGCCTGGGCCATCAGTCTATTGGCCAGGCGTTCGGTGGCGATGTGGTACGCGCCCGCCAGGTGATGCACGGCAAGACCAGCGAGCTGATCCATGAAGACAAAGGCGTTTTCGAAGGGTTGAATCATCCGTTGACGGTGACCCGCTATCACTCGCTGGTGGTCAAGCGCGAAACGTTGCCCGATTGCCTGGAAATGACCGCATGGACTCAGCTCGAAGACGGCTCGGTCGATGAAATCATGGGCCTGCGTCACAAGACATTGAATGTCGAGGGCGTGCAATTTCACCCCGAGTCGATTCTCTCCGAGCAGGGCCACGAGCTGTTCGCCAACTTCCTCAAGCAGACCGGCGGCACTCGTCAGGGTTAAGGGCACTTCGATATGGCAATGGATATCAAGACGGCGCTGGGCCGGGTTGTGAATCAACTGGACCTGAGCACCGACGAAATGCGTGACGTCATGCGTGAAATCATGACCGGCCAATGCACGCAGGCGCAGATTGGCGCGTTCCTGATGGGCATGCGCATGAAGAGCGAGACGATCGACGAGATTGTCGGTGCTGTGTCGGTCATGCGCGAGCTGGCCGATCAGGTCGAACTCAATACCCTGGACCGGGTTGTAGACATCGTCGGCACCGGCGGCGACGGCGCGAACATCTTCAACGTATCCACAGCGGCCTCGTTGGTCATCGCGGCGGCGGGTTGCACGGTGGCCAAGCACGGCAACCGCGCGGTTTCCGGCAAAAGTGGCAGTGCCGATCTGCTCGAAGCGGCGGGGGTGTATCTGAACCTGACGCCGGTGCAGGTGGCGCGCTGCATCGACAGCGTTGGCATCGGCTTTATGTTTGCCCAGACCCACCATCAGGCCATGAAACACGCTGCAGGCCCGCGCAAGGATCTGGGGCTGCGCACCCTGTTCAATATGCTCGGTCCGCTGACCAACCCGGCGGGCGTGAAGCACCAGGTGGTCGGTGTATTCAATCAGGCCCTGTGCCGTCCGCTGGCTGAGGTCTTACTGCGTCTGGGCAGCAAACACGTATTGGTGGTTCATTCCCAGGACGGTCTGGACGAATTCAGCCTGGCCGCGCCAACGTTCGTCGCGGAACTGAAGAATGGCGAGGTCACCGAGTATTGGGTACAGCCGGAAGACCTGGGCATGAAGAGCCAGAGCCTGTTCGGTCTGGTGGTCGACAGCCCGCAGCAATCCCTGGAGTTGATTCGCGACGCGCTGGGTCGCCGCAAGACCGAGAACGGTCAGAAGGCTGCCGAAATGATCGTGCTCAACGCCGGCGCCGCGCTCTATGCTGCTGACCACGCTTCGACGTTGAAAGAAGGCGTGGAACTGGCTCACGATGCACTGCATACCGGTCTGGCTCGCGAGAAGCTGGAAGAGTTGGGTGCCTTTACGGCGGTATTCAAACAGGAGAATGAAGGATGAGTGTGCCGACGGTACTGGAAAAGATTCTGGCCCGTAAGGCCCAAGAGGTCGCTGCGCGCCGCGCCAGCGTCAGCTTGTCCGAACTTCAAGCCCTGGTTGCCGCCGCCGACACGCCACGCGGTTTTGCGCTGGCACTGATCAATCAGGCCAAGCGCAAGCAACCGGCAGTGATTGCCGAGATCAAGAAGGCCTCGCCCAGCAAGGGGGTGATTCGCGAAAACTTCCATCCTGCCGAGATTGCCAAGAGTTATGAGGCGGGCGGGGCGACCTGCCTGTCCGTGCTGACCGACATCGATTTCTTCCAGGGTGCCGACGCGTATCTGAAAGAGGCCCGTGGCGCTTGCAAATTGCCGGTGATCCGCAAGGACTTCATGATCGATCCCTATCAGGTCATCGAGGCCCGCGCGCTGGGCGCCGATTGCATTTTGCTGATCGTCTCGGCGCTGGACGACGTGCAGATGGCCGAACTGGCCGCCGTCGCCAAAGCCAATAAGCTCGATGTGCTGGTCGAAGTCCACGACGGCGAGGAACTGGAGCGTGCACTCAAGACCCTCGATACGCCGCTGGTGGGCATCAATAATCGTAACCTGCACACCTTTGAAGTGAGTCTGGACACCACACTGGACCTGCTGCCACGTATTCCAAGCGATCGTCTGGTGATCACCGAAAGCGGCATTCTCAACCGTGCCGATGTCGAGTTGATGGAAATCAGCGAAGTGTATTCGTTCCTGGTCGGCGAAGCGTTCATGCGCGCCGAAAAACCGGGCGTGGAATTGCAGCGCCTGTTCTTCCCGGAGAAGGGACCGGCCGCGATCAAAGCCAGCACGCTGGATTGATGTGGCCGCGCTAGCAGCTCGGCTTGCTGGCGCAGGTTTGCGCATCGGCGTCGACAGCAAGCCAATTCCTGTAGATGAGTCTCCACGAGGATTGCGCATGACCACACCGATAATCGACATTTGCGTTGAAGCGGGCCTCAAGGCCGAGCAGGACGTGTTGGCCGCAGTCTGCGCCGGGGATGCCGATTACGGATTACTGTTCTGGCGACCCCGCGATCATGCGCTGGTCATGCCGCGTCGTCTCAGTCGCCTTGCGGGCTTCACCGAAGCCAGTGAAGCGCTGGCCGACATGGGGTGGCCGGTACTGCTGCGTGAAAGCGGTGGTGAGCCGGTACCGCAATCGCCAGCCACTGTAAACGTGGCGCTGGTCTACGTTCAGCCCAAGACGGATCCGGACCGCGACCGCATCGAAAACGCCTACCTGCGTCTGTGCCAGCCCATGCTCGATGTGTTGAGCGAACTGGGCGGCGTTGCGTCTTTGGGGGCGGTAGAAGGAGCGTTCTGCGACGGCCGCTTCAACGTCAATCTCGATGGCCGCAAGATGGTCGGCACCGCTCAGCGCTGGCGGCAGAGTCAAGGTGGACAGAGGCCGGTGGTATTGGCCCATGGGGCGATGTTGCTGGAGGACGAGCGGGCCAACATGGTAAATGCCGTTAACCGCTTCAATCAGATGTGTGATCTGCAGCAGCGCTGCCACGCGAACAGTCATATTGCGCTGCATGAATCGTTCGCTGCACCGGACTTTCTCGAACGGTTGGCCGAACGCTACGCCTGCGTTTTCGCTCAGCTGTAGTCGTTGCTAGCGTGTGCCGAACACCACCATGGTCTTGCCGCGCACGTGAACCAGCTTCTGTTCTTCCAGCGACTTGAGCACACGTCCCACCATTTCCCGTGAGCAACCCACGATTCGGCCGATTTCCTGCCGCGTGATCTTGATCTGCATACCGTCCGGGTGCGTCATGGCGTCTGGTTGCTTGCACAGGTCCAGCAGGCTACGGGCGACTCGTCCGGTCACATCGAGAAACGCCAGATCGCCCACCTTGCGCGTGGTATTGCGCAGACGCTCAGCGATCTGGCCACCCAGCGTATACATCAGCTCGGGATCGTGCTGACTCAGCTCGCGGAATTTGGCATAGCTGATCTCGGCCACTTCGCATTCGGTCTTAGCACGCACCCAGGCGCTGCGCTGCGGGTCGGAGTTGGTTTGCTGGAAGAGCCCCAGTTCGCCAAAGAAGTCACCACTATTGAGGTAGGCGACAATCATCTCGCGGCCATCGGTGTCTTCGATCAAAATCGTCACCGAACCCTTGATGATCAGGTACAGCGACTCGGATTGCTCGCCTGCACAAATGATGTTGCTCTTGGCGGCGCAACGCTTTCTTTGTGCATGGGGGAGAAGCTTATCGATCAGCTTTACTGTGTTCGGTGGAGTCATGGTAACCATGGGGGTGTCCCGTCAAAAAACTGCGCCCTCGGGCATTCTTAGAGGTATCGGCAGTATTTCTGATTTGTCACAGTTAGGCAGCGGCTATTCGCCAGTTTTTCAGAAATTTCCTACTTTTCTATCGTTTCTTGGCTATTTCGCTTCACTCAGCGACCACCCGACCGTGTGCTAAGCTGGTCCCTTTTTTCAAGCATTGGAGTCCTGGGGATGAAAGCGCGTATTCAATGGGCGGGTGAAGCCATGTTCCTCGGCGAGTCGGGCAGCGGTCACGTCGTCGTGATGGACGGCCCCCCCGAGAGCGGCGGTCGCAACCTGGGTGTACGCCCGATGGAAATGCTGCTGCTTGGCTTGGGCGGTTGCAGCAACTTCGATGTCGTCAGCATTTTGAAGAAAGCGCGTCAGCCGGTTGAAAGCTGCGAAGCTTTTCTTGAAGCCAAGCGCGCCACCGAAGACCCCAAGGTATTCACCAAAATTCACCTGCACTTCGTGGTCAAGGGTCGTGGGCTGAAGGAGACTCAGGTCAAGCGTGCCATCGAGCTGTCGGCTGAAAAATATTGCTCGGCGTCGATCATGCTTGGTAACGCGGGTGTTGAAATCACCCACGATTACGAAATCATCGAGTTGGGTTGATAAACAGCCGAGCCATAAACAAAAAAGGCGCCTGTCGAGGCGCCTTTTTTGTGGGTGCACATTTACTTAGATCCGGTACGTGCTCTTGGTCATCACCTTGGCCAACATGCTCATGCCGAATTTGACCGGGGTCGGGAAACGGAAGCCGCCTGCCTGAATGGCGCCCTCGGCGTGCTGCTCTTCATCGGTCCGCATCTGCTCCAGAATCGCCCGGGATTTCTCGTCCTCGACCGGAAGCTGAACCAAATGCTCGTTCAGGTGCTTGCAGACCTGATCTTCAGTGGCCGCCACGAAGCCCAGGCTGACTCGGTCGCTGATCAGGCCGGCCACTGCGCCAATCCCGAAAGACATGCCGTAGAACAGTGGGTTGAGTACGCTGGTGTGGCTACCCAGCTGATGAATGCGTTGTTCACACCACACCAGATGGTCGATTTCTTCTCCGGCGGCATGCTCCATGGCTTTGCGGACGTGGGGCAACTTGGCTGTCAGGGCCTGTCCCTGATACAGCGCCTGGGCACAGACTTCGCCAGTATGATTGATGCGCATCAGACCTGCGACGTGTTGGGTGTCGGTCTCGCTCATTTTGGTATCGGGTTTAACGATGGCAGGCGAGGGACGATGAGCGTGCGCGCTGACGGGCAGCAGCGTTTTCATCGCGGCGTCGGCCTGCAGAAGGAAGCGGTCGATAGGGGAGTAGTGACGTTCGGTAGCCATGGGCATCTCCGGGTAAATCCACGGCGGCCAGTCTACCTCAATCATTGCGGTGAGGGTTGTCTTGCGTCAGCCCGCCGAAGCCTGTGGTAGACGTTCGGCGGCTGAATTGAATATTGAAGGCCCGGCTCAGCCCGGGGGCCAGTTCATCTGACGTTGACCCAGCACGTGCATGTGAATGTGATAGACGGTCTGGCCGCCGTTTTCATTGGTATTCATGACCACGCGAAAGCCATCCTCGCAGCCTTGCTCTTTGGCCAGACGCTGCGCGGTGAAGAGAATATGACCCAGCAAGCCTTTGTCTTCCTCCGTCACATCGTTGAGGGTCGCAATCGGTTTTTTCGGGATCACCAGAAAGTGGACTGGCGCCTGAGGGGCAATATCGTGAAAGGCCAGCACTTGATCATCTTCGTAGATGATCTTCGCCGGAATTTCCCGGTTGATGATTTTGGTGAACAGAGTCTCCACAGCCTTGTTGCTCCGTTTTCGGGATGGTGGGCCGAGTGTACTGAGCGTGTCGAATCACGCCCAGCCGTTTATTTGCAGACAGTGTCTTAGGCTCAAGTGCGTGACTTGAGCATCGAGCCCCAGATCTTGCGGGTCATCCAGCGTCCTGCAAAACGCGGAAGGCGGGACAGGAAGCGGTTTCGCCAGCCGGGGATGATCACGGCACGGTTCCTGTCGAGTGCGCGCACGGTATAAAGCGCGATCTCTTCGGCGCTCATTGTTTTGTCGTCGATGAATTTATCCGCATTGAGCTGCGCGGTGCGGAAGAACGATGTTGGCGTAGGTCCGGGGCACAATACCGAAATCTTCACGCCGGTCTTTTTCAGCTCTTCGCGCAGGCCTTCCGAAAAATGCAGCACGAATGCCTTGCTCGCCGCATAGGTGCTCATCCACGGCCCTGGCTGGAAACCCATGATTGAAGCGACATTGAGGATCTGACCGCCGCCCTGCACGGCCATGAGATTGCCCACGGTATGACACAGGCGGGTCAACGCCAGGACATTGAGGTCCAGCAAGTCCTGCTCCTGCGCCCATTCCTGCGCGAGAAACGGCCCGCTATTGCCAATGCCGGCGCAATTGACCAGCAAGTCGATCTGGCGGTCGCCTTCTTCAATCTCGATCAAAAAACCCGACAGTCGCAGGGGCTCTCCCAGGTCACAGGCCCGGAACAGCACCTCGACGCCGAAGCGTTGGGTAAATTCGATCGCAATACGTTCCAGCATGTCCCGATGACGGGAAACCAGAATCAGGTTGCGACCACGGCGCGCGAGGGCTTCGGCAATGGCCAGGCCGATGCCGCTGGATGCGCCTGTGACCAGGGCGTAACGGGTCATGCTGTTCTCCAATGAGCGTGTTGCAGGTGTTGAGACCGCTTCCTTGCTGCCAGGCTGTTATTGATCTTCGGTGTTGTCGGATGAGTCGTCTGCCTCGGGCGCGTATGCCGGGTCGGCAGGAACATCGGGTTGCGCGGCCTCATTGGAGTCGTCGTCATAGGGCAAGGATTGCTCATAATCGCCAGTCGTCGTTTCGATTTCCTGTTTGAGCTTCTGCCATCCGCCCACCATCGCACCGACGAACACCAGCGTAATGAACGCAACCCAGAGTACAGCCAGGACTTTCACTGACCGGTTATTTTTCGGCGGCGGTGGGCCGAAGCGATTAGGACCGATACTGCCGGGAACCAGCACCATCATCAGCGGGAAGAAGCTGCCAACCACTGGCACCAGATTCAGTAGCAGCAACCACGCGGACCAGCCTGCGTCATGCACACGCTGTGAGCCGATTTGAACACTCACCACGATGAACGCGACAACCATAATGGCCCCAAGCAGGCCGCCGGCAATCAGCGACATGCTCAAGACCCCGATACACAGCGCCGCGAGTAACAGCGCCACGAAGCTCAGCACCATGCTCCAGGCCAGATAACGTAGCCGCCCGATGCGCCCCTGAACGGTGAACACCTTAAGCCCCCCTTCAGCAGGCCAATCGTCGGCAACCGAGGTCCTTGGAGGTGCATAAGGCGAAGCAGCGGGTTCAAATGCCGGTCTGGCGGGTGCAGCCTGCCCGATCTCTCCGAGCGACCAGCTGACTGGCAGTTCTGGCTCGATCCGGCCCTCCACGCCAGCGTTGTTCAGCGCGTCCAGATACCGCATGGCGTCGTCATAGGTCAGGCTATGTTTGAGAGTCACGGGTTGACCGCTGAACAGCCGGTCTATGCCGGACACATCGCTCTTGAACAGCTGCGCCAGGTTCAGACGCGCAGTTTGCGGGTCTACGCCCGTTCGCAGTTGTCCTTCGAAAACGATCTTGAAGTGTTCGGCCATGCTTGGCTTCCTTGTCTTGGGTTAAATGCGTCTCTTGCCACAGAGATCAGAACGGTTTGACGACTACCAGGATGACGATTGCTAACAGGATCAGTACCGGAACTTCGTTGAACCAGCGATAAAACACATGACTGCGGCCATTTTCGCCACGCGCGAAGCGTTTGACCTGCGCGCCGCACATGTGGTGATAGCCGATCAATATGACCACCAGCGTCAGTTTCGCGTGCATCCAGCCTTGCTGGAGAAAGCCGGGGGTGAGTGTAAGCAGCCAGATGCCGAACACCAGTGTGGCGATCATCGCAGGTCCCATGATTGCGCGATAAAGCTTGCGCTCCATGACGCAGAACCGCTCACGACTGGCGGCGTCTTCACTCATGGAGTGGTACACGAACAGTCGGGGGAGATAAAACAGGCCGGCGAACCAGCAGACGATGGCAACAATGTGCAGCGCTTTTATCCATAGATAGAGCATTTTGGTTTTTTTCCAGGGTCACGGTGGCGCAAATAGTAGTGGCTTGTGGGCCTATACGTCACGTTCACGGTTGTCCCGCAGGCGCTGGGCTCCTATTATCAACGGCTTTCCAGTGGTTTCGTTGAGGGGCAGGTTATGGTCAAGGTCGGTATCGTCGGTGGCACGGGTTACACCGGCGTCGAGTTGCTGCGTCTTCTGGCGCAGCATCCAGAGGCTGAAGTGGTTGCGATCACTTCGCGCTCCGAAGCAGGCCTGCCAGTGGCCGACATGTATCCGAACCTACGTGGCCACTACGACGGGCTGGCGTTCAGCGTGCCGGACGTCAAAGTGCTGGGCGCCTGCGATGTCGTGTTTTTTGCCACGCCACACGGCGTCGCTCACGCATTGGCCGGCGAGCTGCTGGCTGCGGGCACCAAGGTCATCGACCTGTCTGCCGATTTTCGCCTGCAAGACCCGGTCGAGTGGGCCAAATGGTACAACCAGCCACACGGCGCCCCGCAGCTGCTGGACGAAGCGGTTTACGGTCTGCCGGAAGTCAATCGCGAGAGCATCAAAGGCGCGCGCCTGATTGCCGTCCCGGGTTGCTATCCGACCGCGACACAGCTGGGCTTTCTGCCGCTGCTGGAAGCCGGGCTGGCTGATCCGACGCGGTTGATCGCTGATTGCAAGTCGGGTGTCAGCGGCGCCGGACGTGGCGCCAGTGTCGGCTCGCTGTATTCCGAAAGCAGCGAGAGCTTCAAGGCATATGCCGTGAAGGGCCACCGTCACCTGCCAGAAATCAGCCAAGGCTTACGGCGTGCGGCGGGTGGCGACATCGGTCTGACGTTCGTGCCGCATTTGACGCCGATGATTCGCGGCATACATGCAACCCTGTATGCAACCGTGGTCGACAAGTCGATTGATTTGCAGGCGCTGTTCGAAAAACGCTACGCCAATGAGCCCTTTGTCGACGTTATGCCTGCAGGCAGTCACCCCGAAACCCGCAGCGTGCGCGGCGCCAACGTCTGCCGCATCGCAGTGCATCGTCCACAGGATGGTGATCTGGTGGTGGTGTTGTCTGTCATCGACAATCTGGTCAAGGGCGCATCGGGTCAGGCGGTACAGAACATGAACATCATGTTTGAACTCGACGAGCGTATGGGACTGTCCCACGCTGCCCTGCTGCCATAAGGGTAGCGAAGCCTGATCGCGTGCTGTTCACTTGCAGACTGTCGCTCGCAGCGCGTGGCTGCTTTGAGAATAGTTGACCGATTTTCTAGGAGAAGAGGATAATGCCCGTCATTACGCATTATGACGGCTTATCGCCGGGAGATATTTGAGCATGAGCGTTGAATCTTTTACTCCTACGGCTCTGGAATTCACTCCAGGTGCAGCGCACAAAGTGAAGACTCTGGTCGACGAAGAGGGCAATGATCGCCTGAAACTGAGGGTGTTTGTCACGGGCGGCGGCTGTTCCGGTTTCCAGTACGGTTTCACCTTCGATGAAGATGTGGCCGATGATGACACCATCGTCGAGCGCGAAGGCGTCAGCCTGGTGGTCGATCCGATGAGCTTCCAGTATCTGGCAGGCGCGGAGGTGGATTATCAGGAGGGTCTTGAGGGTTCTCGTTTCGTCATCAAGAATCCGAATGCCGCCACTACTTGCGGTTGCGGTTCTTCATTCTCGATTTGAAGCGCTGGTTTAAACCTGTTCACAAGAAAACGCCGCGCATATGCGCGGCGTTTTTCATTCTTGCAGGTGTTATGCAGGGTAGATGGCCCCCAACACACGCAAGCCAGCCGCACCCGTAACGCTAGGGCGATTGGCTGGTACGCCTTCCAGCGCACAGTGGGCGAGCCAAGCAAAAGCCATGGCCTCGACCCAGTCGGGGTCGACGCCGAACTCGGCAGTGCTTGACACCTTGGTGTTCGGTAGCAATGTCGCCAGACGAGCCATAAGCGCCTTGTTGTGGACACCTCCGCCGCACACCAACAACTCCTTCGTCTGCGCCTGGGCCGATTGCAACGACTCGGTAATGCTCAATGCGGTAACTTCCAGCAACGTCGCCTGCACATCTTCAGGCTTCAACGTCGGCAGCTGGAACAAGTGATGATGTACCCAACCAAGGTTGAAAATTTCGCGACCCGTACTTTTCGGGCCTTTGGTCTGGAAGAACTGGTCGCTGAGCATGGATTTGAGCAGTTCTGCGTTCACCGTACCGCTCTCGCCCCAAACGCCATCCTTGTCGTAGCTCAGGCCGCGTTGGGCATGAATCCAGGCATCAAGCAAGACATTGCCAGGACCAGAGTCGAACCCGGATACCGGCTTGTCGATCTCTATCAGGCTGAGATTGCTGAACCCGCCAATGTTGAGGACTGCACGATAGTCTTTGTTATCGTCGAACAGCGCCTGATGAAAGGCAGGTACCAGCGGAGCGCCCTGACCCCCGGCAGCAATATCTCGCTTGCGGAAGTCGCTGACCACGGTGATCCCGGTCAACTCCGCCAGCAGTGCCGGATTGCCGATTTGTATGGTAAAGCCGCGAGCGGGCTCATGGCGGATCGTCTGGCCATGGCTGCCGATGGCGCGAATCTCAACAGACTGCACTTCTTGCTGATCCAGCAGGGCTTGTACACCCTGCGCAGCAAGACGCACCCATTTCTGTTCGACGATGGCAGCGCGGGTCAGTTCGTCCTGACCGCTGGAGCAAAGGCCAAGCAGTTCAGCGCGTAGTTCATCGGGCATAGGAATGTAATGGGTACCGAGCAGCCGTGGCCGGTGATCGTGTTTTACGAGTGCGAAGTCGAGCCCGTCCAGGCTGCTTCCAGACATTACACCTACATATAAAGTCATAGGTCAGCGCTTACCCGAGGCCAGCATGGTGGCCTTTTCCTGGTTCATGCGCGCCATCAAAGGTTGGCTCTGCTGCATGAACCGCTGTTTTTCGGATTTGGCGATCGGATCAGCCATCGGCAGCTTCTGGCCCAATGGATCAACGTGAACGCCATTAACCTGAAACTCGTAATGTACATGCGGACCTGTAGAAAGGCCGGTCGTTCCAATATAACCGATCACCTGACCTTGCTTAACGCTCGATCCATTTTGAATGTCTTTGGCAAAGCCTTGCATGTGGCCGTAGAGCGTGCGGTAAGTCTCACCATGCTGAATGATCACGGTATTGCCGTAACCGCCGCGACGGCCTGCCAGAATGACCTTGCCATCGCCGGTTGCTTTGATCGGTGTACCGCGAGGTGCCGCATAGTCGATGCCTTTATGAGCACGGATCTTGTTCAGGATCGGATGTTTACGTCCCATCGAAAACAACGAACTGATGCGCGCGTATTCCACCGGGGTGCGAATGAACGCTTTACGCATGCTGTTGCCGTCTGCGGTGTAGTAATTAGTGTTGCCTTGCTTGTTGGTGTAGCGAACTGCGGTATAGGTCTTGCCGCGGTTGGTGAAGCGGGCGGACAGGATGTTGCCAGTGCCGACGGTCTTGCCGTTTACCACTTTTTGCTCGTAGATCACGTCGAATTCGTCACCCTTGCGGATGTCCTGAGCGAAGTCCACGTCGTAACCGAAGATGGTGGCCATGTCCATGGTCATGTTATGACTGAGACCGGCGCGCTGTGCCGATTGCGACAGGGAATTGTTGATCACGCCGTGAACATAGGCGGTGCGAACGTTCGGCTTGCTGACATCACGTGTGAAGGTGTAACCCTTGTCGGTTCTGGAGAGGCTGATGCTTTCCAGGTCATTGAGTTTGCTGTGCAATTGCTTGAGCTGGCCCTCAGGGGACAACTCGAACTGAAGAATCTGGCCGTTCTTCAACTGACTGAATTGCTTGGCCTGTTTGTCGCTGGCGATTACCTCATGGACTGCTGCCGGTGGAAGACCGACCTTTTCGAACAGAGTGGACAGCGTATCGCCTTTGGATACGACGACTTCCCGGTGAGTCGAGATCTTGGCGGCAGCCACTTCCTTTTTGGAAGGGGCGAGATCGGTTTCAGCGGTGTGCTCCGGTTCTTCGCCTGCGTTGTCGATTTGTGCGAACGGAGAATCTGTAGCTGGCTCTGTGGCCTGGATCTGTTCTTGAGCGTCTTCCTGTTGCTTGAGTTGATCGACTGGTGTGTCCAGTTCGAGGCTGAGATTGGTTTTTTTGGCTTCGACATCACTGGATGGAAAAACCAGAAGGGCCAGGCTCAAAAGGGCTGCGATACCGCTGGCAGCGAGCAGGTGGCTCTTCGGATAAAGCGGAGGCGCTTTAGGCGGAGTGTCGTTCATAGGTAATTTTGACTTTGAAAAAAGATGAAATGGAAAAGATGAATGACATGATGAAGATGAAATAACTGTATAAAATATAACCAAATCATGCCTGAGGCAAGCTTGCGTGCGGGTCGATTCCTGATTCGTCGACCTGGTGCTGCCGGAACTTGTATTTGGGCGCTGATCTTGTATGGTTGTTTCCCTTTGAAATAAGGCATTGCGGGGCTGAAATGAAGTCGGTTGAAGAGCAGTTAGCGCTGATCAAGCGCGGCGCAGATGAACTCCTGGTCGAGTCGGAATTGGTCGCCAAGCTTAAGCGTGGTCAGCCGCTGCGTATCAAGGCCGGTTTCGACCCAACTGCGCCTGATCTGCACCTGGGGCACACGGTGCTCATTAATAAGCTGCGGCAATTTCAGGAGCTGGGCCATCAGGTCATCTTCCTGATCGGTGACTTCACCGGCATGATCGGTGATCCGAGTGGTAAAAGCGCCACACGCCCACCGCTGACCCGTGAGCAGGTCCTCGACTATGCAGAGACCTATAAAGCTCAGGTATTCAAGATTCTCGATCCAGCCAAGACCGAGGTGGCGTTCAACTCCACCTGGATGGATCAGTTGAGTCCGGCTGACTTCATTCGCCTGTCCTCCCAGTACACCGTGGCGCGCATGCTGGAACGCGATGACTTCGACAAGCGTTACAAGTCGAACCAGTCGATCGCAATTCATGAGTTTCTCTATCCTCTGGTCCAGGGCTACGATTCGGTCGCGCTGCGTGCCGATGTCGAGCTGGGCGGTACCGACCAGAAGTTCAACCTGCTGATGGGGCGTGAGTTGCAGCGCGCATATGGGCAGGAGGCTCAGTGCGTCCTGACCATGCCGTTGCTCGAGGGGTTGGACGGCGTCAAGAAGATGTCCAAGTCATTGGGTAACTACGTGGGTATCCAGGAAGCGCCGGGCATCATGTACAGCAAGCTGGTTTCCATTCCTGATGCACTGATGTGGCGTTACTTTGAGTTGCTGAGCTTCCGCTCCATAGAGGAGATCGCAGGTTTCAAGGCCGAGTGCGAGGCTGGAGCGAATCCGCGGGATATCAAGATCAAACTGGCCGAAGAAATCGTTGCGCGTTTCCATGGTGAAGAAGCGGCAGCGAGCGCGCATCGTTCTGCGGGCAACCGTATGAAGGAGGGCGAGCTGCCAGAGGATCTGCCGGAGATATCCGTATCCGGTGCCGAGGACATGCCTATCGCTGCCGTCCTTAACAAGGCCGGTCTGGTCAAGAACTCTGCAATCGCGCGTGACCTGCTGGCTTCCGGCGGTGTTCGTATAGATGGTGAAGTGATCGACCGTGGCTTCATCTTTAAGGTGGGCGCGACTCATGTCTGTCAGGCCGGGAAGAAGGCTTTCGGGCGTGTCACATTGAATTTGGAATAAAGTTCAAATAAGTGCTTGACGCCCCTCTGGATGTGTCTATAATTCGCCCCACTTCCGGCGCAGACGAAACGGAAAACTCCTTGATAATCAAAGAGTTGGA
>NZ_SOCT01000010.1 GCF_004364435.1 Pseudomonas sp. LP_7_YM
GCAATCTGGCGTTTCTGGGTCGCAATGACGACCAGGTCAAGATCCGTGGTTTCCGGATTGAGCTGGGTGAAATTGCAGCCCGATTGGCCGAGCATTGCTCCGTCCGCGAGGCGGTTGTAGTGGCGCAAGGCGAGGATACCAATAAGCGTCTGGTAGCTTACGTGGTGGCGCAGTCCGAAGTACAGGATACGCCGATAGACTCCGAGTCTGGCGTTGCGCTAGCGGGCGCGCTGCGTGATTACCTGAGTAGCCGTTTACCTGACTACATGGTGCCTTCTGCTTTTGTGCGAATGGAAAGTTTACCGCTGACAGGCAATGGCAAGCTTGATCGGCGGGCGTTGCCGGTTCCGGAGGGCAATGATTTTGCGCATGCGGTCTACGAGGCGCCGTTGGGCGAGATCGAGGTCACCCTTGCCTTGATATGGTCAGAATTGCTTGGCGTCGAACAAGTTGGTCGCCATGACAACTTCTTTGCCCTTGGCGGCCATTCACTTTTGGCGGTGCGGTTGATCGAGCGGTTGCGCCGGCAGGGCTTGAGCCTTGCTGTGCGTGATCTATTTCAGACGCCGGTGTTATCGGTGCTGGCTAGCACCCTTGGCCAACACCGCGAGGTGGTAGTGCCGCCCAATTTGATCAAGCCCGAGACGTGTAGAATCACGCCCGACCTGCTGCCATTAATCGATCTCGACCAATCGGATATCGACGTTATCGTTTCACAGGTACCTGGAGGGGCAGCCAACATCCAGGATATCTACGCGCTCTCACCCATGCAGGACGGCATTCTGTTCCACCACATGTTGGCAAAAGAGGGTGACCCCTATTTGCTGGTTGCCCAGATGGCCTTTTCTGATCGTGAAACCCTGGAACGCTATCTCTGCGCGGTTCAGCAGGTGGTAGACCGTCACGACATTTTGCGTACCTCCTTTGTTTGGGATGGGTTGTCTGGAGCCGCGCAAGTTGTCTGGCGACAGGCTCCAATCTCCATCACTGATATTGTTCTTGATCCGGCGGACGGCCCCGTTACCGAGCAGCTTTCCCGGCGCTTTGATTCTTGTCGGCACCGGATTGACCTGACCCAGGCGCCGGTGCTGCGCTTTATCGTCACCCATGACCCTGCTACAGACCGCTTCATTCTGATGCAGCTGCAGCATCACTTGATTGACGATGCTTCTTCATTGCAATTTTTTTATAACGAAGTGCAGGCTTTCCTCGCCGATCGCGGTGAGAAACTGCCGTCGCCTCAACCGTTCCGCAACCTGATCGGTCAGGTGCGGTCGGGTAAAAGCGTGGCCGAACATGAATGTTTCTTCAGGTCTATGCTGGCTGACTTAGAAGAGCCGACGTTGCCCTTTGGATTGGCAGAAGTGCATTTGGACGGCGCGCAGGTGGGGCAGACCCACCGCATGATTTCGGCTGAGCTCAATGACCGGTTGCGGGCGCAGGCCAGGCGATTGAATGTGAGTCTCGCCAGTCTGTGTCACGTTGCTTTTGCCCAGGTACTGGTGCGCACCAGCGGCCAGGAAAAGGTCGTGTTTGGTACTGTACTGTTTGGACGAATGCAAGCGGGCCACGGGTCAGATCGAGCCATGGGCATGTTCATCAACACGCTGCCGATCCGATTTGACTCAAGCGGCATTGATACCGCTGGGAGTGTCCAGCAGGCTCATGCCTGTCTGGCTGAGTTGCTCGCTCACGAGCATGCTTCGCTGGCGCTGGCACAAAGGTGCAGTGGGGTCGCTACAGGCACGCCGCTGTTCAGCGCGTTGCTCAACTATCGGCACAATGACCTTGCGGGTGCAGACAACATTGTCCAGACCATGGAGCAAATGCCAGGTGTTGAGTTCCTGAGTGAACAAGAGCGGACCAATTATCCGTTCACATTGTCAGTTGAAGATTTCGGTCAGTCCTTAGGGTTGACCGCTCAAGTAGTCACACCGTTCGATTCTGATCGTGTGTGTGGCTACATGGAGCAGGCGTTGCACAGCCTGGCGCAGACTCTGGAGCGCTCGCCGCACCGCCCGGTTCGACAGCTGAATATTTTGCCTGCGTCCGAACGTACAGTGCTGCTCAATACGTGGAACGCGACGGATGCATCCAGCCCGGATCATCTGTGCATTCATCATTTGTTTGAGGCGCAGGTGGCGCGCACTCCAAGGGCAACGGCGCTGATCTTTGAGGGCGAGGCGCTCAGTTATGCTGAGCTTAATGCCAGGGCCAATCGACTGGCACATCAACTGGTTGAGCGGGGCGTCGGGCCAGACCAACGGGTGGCGATCTGTGTCGAGCGCTCGACAGCGATGGTTGTTGGGCTTATGGCGATCCTTAAGTCAGGCGGCACCTATGTACCGCTTGATCCGGCTTATCCGGGAGATCGACTGGCTTACATTCTTACCGATACGGTGCCGGTTCTGGTACTGGCCGATGCGGCCGGGCGGCAGGTGCTAGGTGAGGCATTGCAGCCCTATACCGTGCTTGATCCCAATGAGATCTCGACGAAGGCTGATGCTAATTTCCAGGTGACCGGCTTGACACCCCGCAACCTCGCTTATCTGATCTATACCTCGGGTTCAACCGGACAACCCAAAGGCGTGATGATTGAACATCGTGGATTAGTCGCATCGACATTGGCAAGAACCACGGTATACAAGCCAAGTTTAGACACTGTATTTTTACTGCTGTCATCCATGGCGTTTGACAGTTCCGCGGCAGGCATTTTCGGAACGTTAACAACCGGGGGGGCCTTGTGTTTACCAGGCAGTAAAGCTGTCGTAGACCCACACATCATCAGCCGCCTTTTGATTGAAAACAAAGTCACCTCAGTGCTGCTGGTGCCATCTCTCGCAAGATTGGTTTTGCCGCAAGTCGCCCAACTTGGATATGGACAACTGCGTCAGGTAATCGTGGCAGGTGAAGTGTGTCCTGCGAAGTTGGTCCAGGAAGTGACCTCAGCATTTACTGCGGTTGAATTATTCAATGAGTATGGCCCGACGGAGGCGACAATCTGGGCGGCGGTCCATCGCTGTTCCTCTGATGACGTTGATCCGGTTCCGATAGGTCGTCCGATTTCAAACACACGAATTTACCTTCTGGACGCGTATGGCGAGCCTGTTCCGCTGGGTGCGGTGGGTGAGATGTACATCGGGGGCATGGGCGTTGCGCGTGGATATCTGAACTTGGCCGAACTGACGGATGAGCGCTTCTCGCTCGATCCATTTGCCGGCAAGCCCGACGCGCGAATGTATAAGACGGGGGACTTGGCTCGTTACCTGCCGAACGGGAACCTGGTGTTCCTGGGCCGCAATGACGACCAGATCAAGATCCGCGGTTTGCGGATCGAGCCGGGTGAAATTGCGGCCAGACTGACCGAGCATCCTTTCATCCGCGAGGCGGTTGTAGAGGTACAAGGGGTGGACTTGGACAAGCGACTGGTTGCTTACGTGGTGGCTCGGCCAGAGGCCTGGGTAAATGATGTCTTTATACTCAGCGCCGACTCCGGGGTGGGTCTATCGCTAGCTGGACGACTGCGTGATTACTTGAGTGAACGTCTACCCGACTACATGGTGCCGTCTGCTTTTGTACTGATTGAACGCTTGCCGCTAACCCCGAATGGCAAGCTTGATAGGCGAGCATTGCCTGTTCCCGAGGGGGAGGCCTTTGCCCATGAGGCGTATGAGGCACCGCAAGGTGAGATCGAGACGATCCTGGCTGCGATTTGGTCAGGATTGCTTCGGCTTGAGCAGGTCGGTCGCCATGACAACTTCTTCGTCCTCGGCGGCCATTCGCTCATGGCCGTCCAACTGATGCAGAAAGCCAGGAGTTATGGTTTGGAGTGCTCGTTGAGCGACATTTTTGAACACCCTCGATTGGCTAACCTTGCCACTCAGATTGCGCAGTCTCCTGTGCTCAACCTGCAGAACGGGGCGATCACGGTGCGCGCTGGCGGGACTGAGCCCCCGGTCTTTTTCGTGCCCTCGGGATTAGCCGATTATTCGTATGCTATATCGCTGGCCCAAAATATCCGCGCCAGCTGCCCGGTCCATGTACTGCCGTGGTCGGCCATTGGCGATTCCCTGCCTCATTCAATGGAGGACATGGCCGAAAGAATGATACCGCTCATCCGGGCGATCCAGCCTGAAGGGCCCTATCGGATCGCGGGATATTCCTCTGGAGGGATTCTTGCTTATGCCATCGTCCATGCGCTTATGTGCAAAAAGGCCAGCGTTGAATTTTTAGGCTTTATTGATGTTCCTGCGCCGCATAAGTTGCTTTATAAGAATCAGGATATTAAGCACTACTTTATCGAGCATGTTAAGGCTGTGGCGCCTGAGGCGGAGCGTCCTAAATTCGATATTTTAAATCCCGGGGATGAATTTGCTGAGTTGCTTAAGAAAGCACAGGGTTTGGGAGGCTATGATTTAAATGCCGACATCTCGGTGGAAACAGTCAAATGGCAAGCCATTTATCATTTTTCGCAGATCGCTGGCGCCTATACACCCTCTCCATTGCAGGTCAATATCCATCATTTCTACGCGGCTGACCGTGAGCGCACCTCTCTGCCGCAGGTTGATATGGCAGGTGGGTGGAGAGAGCGTTTACCTGACTTGGCGATTAATCATGTTTCTATTCCTGGAGGGCATGTCTCCATGATGGAGGACGTCGGTAATCGCATGTACTTGGCTGAAGCATTGAATCGAGCACTTTGTAAGCGGTAATGATTGAGCGTTTCGCTCATTTACGTGCAGGTGGGCTTGTCACTGCCCACTTGTATATTTGCTCAAGTAACCACTCAGGCGCCTGTCTACTGCTCCATTAGTGCGTCGCCTGCAGCGGGCTATTCATCAGCGTTAAATTATAAAAAAGGAGCAATTATGGCGAATCCCTACCGCGAACTTATCAACACTCCGGGTGTGATGGGGTTAGTGATCGCAAGTTCCATTGCCCGTCTGCCACAGGCAATGATCGGCATCGGCATCATTACCATGTTGGTGCAGCAGACGGGTCTTTATTGGCTGGCGGGCTCGGTCGCCGGTACTTTTACCTTGGCGAACGCGCTTATCGGTCCACAGGTGTCGAAACTTGTTGATATGCGGGGGCAACGCCGGGTTTTGCCCTTTGTGACGGCCTTCAGCATTGGTATGTTGCTTGCGCTGATCATTGCCGTCTATATGAGGGCTCCCGCCACACTGCTGTTTATTCTTGCGGTATTGGCGGGCACGATGCCAAGCATGCCCGCCATGATAAGAGCACGCTGGACGCAGCTTTTCCGTGGCAAGCCACAGTTACACACGGCCTTCTCTTTGGACACGGTTCTAACTGAACTCGCCTTTATCATTGGCCCACCACTTGCCATTGGTTTGAGCGTCAGCTTTTTCGCCGAAGCCGGGCCTCTTGTAGCCGTCCTGTTGCTGGTTGTCGGCGTGACTGCTTTTCTTATGCAGCGGCAGACAGAGCCGAAGGTGGTCTTGGGCATTAAACGGAGCGCAAACTCAACCCTGCTTATCCCCGGCGTTCGCACTATCGTGCTGGCGCTCTTGGCGATGGGTGTGATTGGTGGATCCGTCGACGTGGCGGTTGTTGCCTTCGCCAACGCACAGGGCTGGCCGGCGTCAGCCAGTTTCATCCTGGCAGCCTATGCGCTCGGCTCAATGATCGCGGGTCTGACGTTCGGCGCTTTAAGGATTGCTTTGCCGATTGAAAAGCAGTTCTTTAGCGGGGTGCTGATAACGGCAGCCACTGCGGTGCTGCCCATTCTTTCACCGGACGTCTACATCCTTTCCGGGATGCTGTTTGTGGCAGGTATGTCATTTGCGCCAACGATGGTCGTCGTCATGAATCTCGGTACGATCATTGTTCCACCGTCCAGGATCACCGAAGGACTTACGTGGATGACGACAGGCATCAGCATCGGCGTAGCGCTCGGTGGCGTATTGGCGGGCCTGGTCATCGACGCCTATGGCGCGCAGGCAGGGTTCGGTGTTGCGATTGTGGCGGGCGTGTCTATGGTGGTGATCGTGCTTTTGGGCCTGCGTACACTTCGTGCCACGTCTGCGGTTTGTGCCGAGCTGAACTTCTAGTGATCAGCACTCTGGACTTCGTCGGGGCATCGATCTGTCGGCCATGGACAATGCCCCTTCACGAAAAAAACACCCCGTCGAGAGAGGTGTTAGTGAGATTCGCAAATTTTTGCTTACACTATTTATTCGGTTATGGGGCATAAGCCTCGCGCAGGCTTATCAGGTAGGCGGAGAACTAAACCGTAGAGTTCCTAGACGGCTGCTCAACGGTCGCGGTCTGATCCAAAGTGTTGTGGACTGCGTCGGCCTCACACTCAGGAAACGGTTTGGTGTGATCCATTTCTTCCATCTCACCCATCGCCCGGTACTTCTTGCGTAACTCGTGCAGTTCTTTCTGATCCAGATTGTCCAGGCTCAATACGGCGTTCTGCGCGTCCTTGGTCACACGCAACAGTTCATCGATCTTGATGTGCATCTGGTCGGTGTCGCGGTTTTGAGTATTTTGTATCAGGAACACCATGAGGAAGGTGATGATGGTGGTAGAGGTATTGATGATCAACTGCCAGGTGTCGTTGTAATGAAACAGCGGACCCGTTGCAGCCCACACGCAAATCAACAGAATCGCGACGAGAAAGGTACGAGGGCTCCCGGTCCATTTCGATAATGCTTGCGCGAATTTGGAGAATTTCATTGCCAGTGTCCTTAGCTATCAGGGTTGATATTCAAGGGACCCCCGGACGGCTTCGAAATTTCTTTTTACAACATGAAATCTGCGGATGACTTCACAACCAGCCGAAAATTGCGCAGGCATTTTCGCTGCTGGCCTGGGCCAGTCGCTCGGCCGAAACGTTCATGATGCCGGCCAGTGCCGCACAGATTTTCGGTAAATGTTCGGGGCTGTTGCGCTGGCCGGGAAACATCGCCGGCGCCATGTCCGGGGCATCGGTTTCCAGCACAACGCTGTTCAGTGGCAGCTCGGTGAGAACCCGGTGCATGCGTAACGCCTGAGGCCAGGTTGCGGCTCCGCCCAGTCCGAGTTTGAACCCCAGTTTGATGTACTCCCTGGCCTCCTCACGACTGCCTGAGAAGGCATGCACGATCCCGCTTCGCTTGAGTTTGAAGCGCTTGAGCGTGGCAATGGTGTCGGCGTGGCTGCGACGCACGTGGAGCAAGGCAGGAAGATTGAGATCAGCGGCCATCTTGAGCTGGTTGTCGAACAGCGCTTGCTGCTGCGCTCTGTCCAGTGACTCGACGAAGTAGTCGAGGCCGATTTCGCCCACCGCACAGAGCTTGGGGTGCCCCGCGTACCTGGCGAGCCGGTCACGTAAATCCTCCACGTGCTCGGATCGATGCTCATCCAGATAGATCGGATGCAGGCCCAGCGCGGCGTAAATGGAAGGTTCGCTGAGTGCCAGATCCCACACCCGTTGCAGATTGCGCTGATGGACCCCCAGCACCACGATGCGATCTACTTGCAGCGCTCGGCAATGACTGAGCACGGCTTGACGATCGGCGTCGAAATCCTCGAAATCCAGATGCGTGTGGGTGTCGATCAACATCACGCTCAGGCCTCGTGAATGCGCTGTTTGAAAGTACGCACGATGGCATGGACACCAGGTTCGTACTGAGCCTGCTCGACGGCGGACAGCGCCAGTGTCAGTGCTTTCTCGGCAATCAAATGGTGTTGCTGCGCCATGGCATTGACGGGCAGCGGCAAGAAGTCCAGCAACTGCGTATCGCCGAACGTGCCCAGATGCAGCTGGGCGGGGTTCAAGCCGCGGGCGTGCAGCAGGTCGAATACTCCCTGTAACAAAACATAGGAAGTGGTGATCAGAGCGTCGGGAAAGTAGCCCAGGCGGTCCAGCATTTCGCCGGCAATGCGCAGCCCGCATTCGCGGCTGAAGGATTCGCCATGCTCGACGATGACCGAGCCGTTAAAGTTGTCCAGCGCGTCCTTGAAACCGTCGGCCCGGGCCTTGCTCACACTAAGCTCCGGGCGCGCACCGATCAGCGAGATATGCCTTGGTCGGGTTTCCAGCAGGCTGCGAGTCAGTTGTTGACTGGCGTCGTGGTCGTCGCTGACCACCGAGCAGAAGTGCTCGGGGTCCATTTCACGGTCAATGGCGATGACTGGAATGCCGTGTTTTTGCAGGTCACGATAGCTGTCATCGCTGGCAGGCAGGCAACTGGCGACAAACAGCGCATCGCATCGACGAGCACGAAACAGCTGCAACAATTGCAACTCGCTGATGGGATCATCGTCGGAACTGGCAATGAGCAACTGATACCCGCGGGCACGTGCGCCCTGTTCCAGCTGCTTGGCGATGCGCGCGTAGCTGGGGTTTTCCAGGTCCGGCAGGATGAAACCCAGTGTGCGCGTGTGCCGGCTGCGCAGGCCTGCAGCTTGCGGGTTTGGACGGAAGCCATGGGCCTCGACCACCGCACGCACGCGCTCGACCGTCGCATTGCTGATGCGCTGCTGTTCGGCCTTGCCGTTGATCACGTAACTGGCGGTAGTGACGGATACACCGGCCAGACGTGCAATATCAATGAGTTTCAAGCGGACGTTCCTTTTATTCTTTGGACGGAATGCGGGCAGGATTTTCATCGATTCATGGTCATCATTACAGCAGACCTGCGTCAGTCCGGATTTTTCGGACGCGGCTTGAATCAATCGACCGGCAGTGCTTCATTCCGCCGAGAATATCGAGTAACGTGCCGGCGCATTTAGATTAAACGATTCAGCAAACAGGTTTGTGGCGGTAAACGGTCCACAATGCGGGTCTAACGTTTAACACCAACGCTGCAGTCATTGGCCATTCGAGGCCTCAAAACAAGAATCAGGAGAAAGCGATGCTCGAGCTGACCGTTGAGCAAATTTCCATGGGCCAATCGGCCGTGGACAAACTCGCCGCGTTGCGATTGCTTGCTGATCTGCTGGTGGCCGACGGTCTGGTGGCCCCCGGTTATCTGCAAGGCCTGCAGGCGCGTGAGCAGCAGGGCTCGACCTTTCTGGGGCAGGGCATCGCAATTCCCCACGGTACGCCGCAAACCCGCGATCAGGTGTATGCCACCGGCGTGCGTCTGATGCAGTTTCCGCAAGGCGTGGATTGGGGCGAAGGGCAGATGGTTTATCTGGCCATCGGCATTGCCGCCAAGTCCGACGAACACCTGCGCCTCCTGCAACTGTTGACCCGCGCCCTGGGTGAAAACGATCTGGGCCAAGCATTGCGTCAGGCGCAGGATCCAGAGTCGCTGCTCAAGCTGCTGCAAGGCGCGCCGCAGGAGCTGGCGCTGGACGCGCAGATGATCAGTCTTGGCGCCTCGGTCGATGATTTCGAAGAACTGGTCTGGAACGGCGCGCGGCTGTTACGTCGCGCCGAATGCGTCCACAATGGCTTTGCCGCCGTGCTGCAACAAGTTGAACCGCTGCCGTTGGGCGATGGCCTGTGGTGGTTGCACAGCGAACAGATGGTCAATAAACCGGGTCTGGCATTCGTCACCCCGGACAAGCCGATGCGTCATCTGGGGCAGCCGCTTAGTGGTCTGTTCTGTCTGGCTAGCCTGGGGGAGTCTCATCAGGCGCTGCTGGAGCGCCTTTGCGCGCTGCTGATCGAGGGCCGTGGTCAGGAGCTGGGGCAGGCCACCAGCAGCCGCGCCGTGCTTCAAGCACTGGGGGGCGAGGTGCCGCCTGACTGGCCGAGCCAGCGCGTCACGGTGGCGAACTCCCACGGGCTGCATGCGCGGCCGGCAAAAGTGCTGGCGCAACTGGCCAAGGGTTTCGAAGGCGAAGTGCGCGTACGCATCGTCGACAGCACCGAAAGTCCGGTGTCAGCCAAGAGCCTGAGCAAGCTGCTGAGCCTGGGCGTCCGTCGTGGCCAGCAGCTGGAGTTCATCGCCGAGCCCACCATCGCGGGGGATGCCTTGCCGGCACTGATCGCGGCGGTGCTCGAAGGCCTGGGAGAAGAAATCGAACCCCTGCCGAGCGAAACGATCCCAGCGCCAATTCCCGCTGCAGTGGAAAAGCACCTGAGCGCTCCCGTCGCCGGTTCGCACGTCCAGGCCGTCCCGGCCGCGCCCGGGATCACCACGGGTCCGGCTCATGTGCACGTGTTGGCGGAGTTTGATTACCCGTTGACGGGCCAATCCCACCATGTCGAGCGAGAGCGTCTGCATGGCGCGCTGGCGCAAGTCCGCGAGGACATCGAAGGGCTGATCCAGCGCAGCACCGCCAAGGCCATCCGCGAGATTTTCATCACACACCAGGAAATGCTCGACGACCCCGAGCTGGTGGATGAAGTCGTTCTGCGCCTCAAGCAGGGTCAAAGCGCTGCCGCTGCGTGGGCGCAAGTGATCGAGTCCGCTGCCCGGCAACAGGAAAAGCTTAAAGACGCATTGCTGGCCGAGCGCGCTGCGGATCTGCGTGATGTCGGTCGCCGCGTATTGGCACAGATCTGCGGTGTCGATGATCTGGTCGAGCCCGAAGAACCCTACATTCTGGTTATGGAAGAAGTCGGTCCTTCCGACGTGGCCCGGCTCGATCCGGCACGCGTTGCCGGAATCGTCACCGCACGCGGTGGCGCCACCTCCCACAGCGCAATCGTCGCCCGAGCGCTGGGTATTCCGGCGCTGGTAGGGGCCGGTGATGCAGTGCTGTTGATCAAATCCGGCACAGTCCTGCTGATCGATGGCCAGCGCGGCCGCCTCGATGTAGCGCCGGACGAGCAGACGTTGCAACGCGCATTGCTCGACCGCGACACCCGTGAGCGTCGGCTGAAAGCGGCGGCTGCCTTGCGCAAGGAGCCGGCTATCACCAGAGACGGCCACGCTGTCGAGGTGTTTGCCAATATCGGTGATAGCGCCGGGACCCCCGCTGCGGTCGAGGAAGGTGCCGAGGGTATTGGCCTGCTGCGTACGGAGCTGCTGTTCATGGCCCACAGCGCTGCTCCCGATGAAGCCACGCAAGAGGCCGAATACCGCCGCGTGCTTGATGATCTTCAGGGCCGGCCACTGGTGGTGCGAACCCTTGATGTCGGGGGCGACAAACCCTTGCCTTACTGGCCGATCGACAAGGAAGAAAACCCGTTTCTGGGCGTGCGCGGGATTCGTCTGACCCTGCAACGCCCCGAGGTAATGGAGAGCCAACTGCGTGCGCTTCTTCGCGCGGCTGACAACCGTGCGCTACGAATCATGTTCCCTATGGTCGGTACCGTCGAAGAATGGCGTCTGGCGCGGGACATGGCCGAACGCTTGCGTGCGGAAATTCCGGTGGCAGACCTGCAACTGGGCATCATGATCGAAGTGCCATCGGCAGCACTGCTGGCTCCTGTGCTGGCCAGGGAAGTGGACTTTTTCAGCGTCGGCACCAACGACCTGACGCAGTACACCCTGGCCATCGACCGTGGGCATCCAACCCTGTCAGCTCAGGCCGATGGTTTGCATCCAGCGGTGTTACAGCTGATCGACATCACCGTGCGGGCCGCCCACGCCCACGGTAAATGGGTCGGTGTTTGCGGCGAGCTCGCAGCGGACCCTCTGGCCGTACCGGTGCTGGTTGGTCTGGGCGTGGATGAGTTGAGTGTCGCAGCGCGCAGTATTGGCGAGGTCAAAGCCTGCGTACGTGAATTGAATGTGACCGGTGCCCGAAAGCTTGCGCAAGCCGCGTTGGCCGTCGGCAGTGCCGCTGAAGTGCGTGCCCTCGTGGAGGGGTTGTAATGGCGAAAATTCTGACATTGACCACTAACCCGGCCCTGGACCTGACGGTGCAGTTGGGCCCGTTGCAAGTGGGGCAGGTCAACCGCAGCGAAGCGATGCTCAGCCACGCGGCGGGCAAGGGCATCAACGTCGCCCAGGTGCTGGCAGACCTTGGGCATACACTGACCGTGGCGGGCTTTCTGGGGGTCGATAATCAACAGCCGTTCGAGTCGCTGTTTGACCGGCGCGGTTTCGTCGATGAGTTCGTACGCGTGCCGGGGGAAACCCGGAGCAACATCAAGTTGGCCGAAAGCAGCGGTCGGATCACCGATCTGAACGGCCCCGGCCCGCAGGTGAGCCTTCAGGCGCAACAGTCGTTGGCGACCCGTATCGAACAGATTGCGGGCGACTTCGATGCCGTGGTGGTCGCAGGCAGTCTGCCCAGAGGGGTCGATGCGCAGTGGCTTAAAACCTTGCTGCTGCGACTCAAGGCGATGGGCCTGAAGGTCGCGCTGGACACCAGTGGCCAGGCCTTGCGTGCAGGACTGCAAGCCTCGCCCTGGCTGATCAAACCCAACACCGAAGAACTGGCCGACGCGCTGGATGCCCCGATCATTTCCATCGCCGCCCAGGCTCAGGCTGCAGCTGCCCTGCGGCAGCGCGGGATCGAGCATGTGGTGATTTCGCAAGGCTCCGAAGGCGTGCATTGGTTCAGTGCCGACGTAGCATTGCAGGCACTGCCGCCCAAGGTCAGTGTGGCGAGCACTGTAGGTGCGGGCGATTCACTGCTGGCAGGGATGGTTCACGGTCTGCTCAGCGGACACAAGCCCGAGCAGACGCTGCGCACCGCCACTGCGATTGCCGCGATGGCGGTGACCCAGATCGGTTTCGGCATCAATGACACTGTGCAACTCAAGCGGCTGGAAGGCGGCGTCAATGTGCGCGCCATGACCGAATAAGAAGAGAGGAAGTGTGATGAAGTTAGCCATTGTCACGGCATGTCCGAACGGCAAGATCAGCAGTGTCCTCAGTGCACGACTGCTCGACGCCGCGGCCCAGCGTCAGGGCTGGAGTACCTGCGTCGAGGTGCATGACCCTCGCCATCCCGAAAAGCGCCTCAGCGCGCAGGAAGTCGAAAGCGCCGACTGGGTGCTGGTGGTCAATACCGGGCCGCTGGACCTGACCCGTTTCGCAGGCAAACGTCTGTATCAAGCGACGCCTTCCCGAGCATTGCAGGATATCGATGCCTTCATGGGGTCGGCGGGCGAACTGGCAACGCTGTATACCGCCAGCGAAAGCGCCGAAACAGTCGCCGTCGCTACTGCCGCCAAGACGCCGCGTCTGGTGGCGGTAACAGCCTGCCCAACCGGCGTGGCGCACACATTCATGGCTGCCGAGGCGATCCAGCAGGCGGCCAGGAAACTCGGCTATGACCTGCAGGTGGAAACCCAAGGCTCGGTCGGCGCACGTAACCCGCTTAGCGATCAGGCCATTGCCGACGCCGACGTGGTGCTGCTGGCCGCCGATATCGAAGTCGCCACTGAACGATTCGCAGGCAAGCGCATTTATCGTTGCGGCACCGGAATTGCGCTCAAACAGTCCGAAACGACATTGAAAAAAGCCTTGGCTGAAGCTGCGGTCGAATCCACCGCAGCAGCCTCATCGGCACCCGCCAAAAAAGAAAAGACCGGGGTCTACAAGCACTTGCTGACCGGTGTGTCGTTTATGCTGCCGATGGTGGTGGCGGGTGGTCTGTTGATTGCGCTGTCATTCGTTTTCGGGATTCATGCCGCCGAAGAGCCGGGCACGCTGGCGGCCGCGTTGAAACAGATCGGCGCCGGTGCAGCCTTTCAGTTGATGGTGCCGCTGTTGGCGGGTTACATCGCCTATTCCATCGCTGATCGTCCAGGGCTGGCGCCGGGGATGATCGGCGGAATGCTGGCGACGACCCTGGGTGCCGGCTTCATCGGCGGGATCATCGCAGGGTTTCTGGCGGGCTACAGCGCAGCGCTGGTCAATCGCTATGCGCGGCTGCCGGCCAGCGTCGAAGCTCTCAAACCGATCCTCATCATTCCACTGCTCGCCAGCCTGTTCACCGGTCTGGTGATGATCTATGTGGTCGGTAAACCAGTGGCGGACATGCTGGAAGGTCTGACCCACTTCCTCGATACCATGGGCACCGCCAACGCTGTTTTGCTGGGTGTTTTGCTCGGGGCCATGATGTGCGTCGACTTCGGTGGACCGATCAACAAGGCTTCATACGCGTTCTCCGTAGGGTTGCTGGCATCGAGCAGCGGCGCACCTATGGCGGCGACCATGGCCGCCGGTATGGTGCCGCCCATCGGGATGGGCATTGCCGCGCTGATTGCACGCGGCAAGTTCGCCCAGAGTGAACGCGAAGCAGGCAAGGCGTCGTTCGTGCTGGGGCTGTGCTTCATCTCCGAAGGCGCGATCCCGTTCGCTGCGAAAGACCCGTTGCGGGTGATCCCGGCCAGTGTCGTCGGTGGCGCACTGACCGGGGCACTGTCGATGTTCTTCGGCTGCAAACTCATGGCGCCCCACGGCGGACTGTTCGTGCTGCTGATCCCCAATGCGATCAACCACGCGTTGTTGTATCTGCTGGCTATCGTCGTTGGCAGTGTGGTGACGGGCGTGTTGTATGCGCTGCTGAAACGACCTGAGGTGGTTGAACTGGACGCGGTGCCAGCGGGGGCCTGATTTCTGGCTTCTGCGCAAAGGGGAGTCCGGCTTGCCAGGGAGGGGGTGCGCAGCGGCCACAGAACCGGCTGACGCGGTGTGGCTGTCATGCCGCGTGTTCCGGATTTGCTACCGCCTGGCGCCAGCGCCGGTCAGCCGGACTCCCACGCGCTGCGGCCAGAAGCATCTGCGTGAGCCCGTTGTCACATTCTCCCAACAATCCATTGTTAGGTTCCCTTCTTTGGCATTCGCTTGAGGGGGATGAAAATGACTCAGTTGGACCTGACACGCCGCCGCATCATTCAAGCCGCTGGCGCTGGATTCCTGTTGCCGGGCTTGGCGCCTGCGGTCATCGCGTCGTTCAAGGATCGACCGAAAATGACCGACGGCGTGCAGTCCGGCGACCTGCTGGGAGATCGCGCCATGGTCTGGAGCCGCGGCGATCGGCCTTCGCGCATGGTGGTGGAATGGGACACCCGCAGCATGTTCAGCAATCCGCGCCGCGTAGTTTCAACGCTTGCCGATCAACGCAACGATTTCACAGCACGTGTGGAGCTGACCGGCTTGCCCGCCGATCAAGCGATCTACTACCGAGTGTTCTTCGAAGATGCGCAAAGCGGCGTTGCCAGCGAGCCTTGGTTCGGGCATTTGCGCAGCGTACCGCAGGCCCAGCGCGACATTCGTTTTGTCTGGAGTGGCGACACGGTGGGGCAGGGCTTCGGCATCAACCCCGATATTGGCGGGATGCGCATCTACGAAGCCATGCGCCTGCGTCTGCCGGACTTCTTTATCCACAGCGGCGACACCATTTACGCCGACGGCCCGGTGCCTGCCGAAGTGGTTACCGAAGGCGGGCGTATCTGGCGCAATATCACCACCGAAGAAAAGAGCAAGGTCGCCGAAACCCTCGACGAATACCGCGGCGCCTATCGCTACAACCTGATGGACGAAAACCTGCGCCGCTTCAACGCCGAAGTTCCGCAGATCTGGCAGTGGGACGACCATGAGGTGAGCAACAACTGGTCTCCGAGCAAGCAGCTGGACGAACGCTACAAGGTCAAGGACATTCAACTGCTGGCCGCGCGTGAACGCCAGGCATTTCTGGAATATGCGCCAAAGCGCCTGCAAAGCGCCGACAATGGCGGTCGGATTTACCGCAAGCTTGCGAGGCGTTGTTCCAGACATTGAAAACCCTGCGTCTGGAAATGGCCTCTCGCAAATGAATTTACACCTATACAAGACTTTGCCCCTGTATCTTTTTGCGGTTGTACGACAACTGCGCAAAACCTGGTAACACTTACCACCTCGCTGGCCTATCATTAGCCACCTAACAACGGCTCAGGGTTTGGCGTGCATGCTGGCAATTTTTTGGGAAACCCTGAACATCACCGCACCGGTATTCGCCATGCTGTTTCTGGGCGTGGTGCTCAAGCGGGTAGGCTGGATCAACGATAGCTTCATTCACACCGCATCCTCGCTGGTGTTCAATTGCACCATGCCTGCACTGCTGTTCCTGGGCATCATCCACGCCGACCTGCAGGCGGCTTTGCAACCGGGTGTGCTGATCTATTTCATCATTGCGACGGTGCTGGGGTTCGCGCTGGTCTGGGGCTGGGCGATCTATCGTGTGCCTTTCATCGAACGCGGCATCTACGTGCAAGGCGCGTTTCGCGGCAATAACGGCGTCATCGGCCTCGCGCTGGCGGCGAGCATGTATGGCGATTACGGCATCTCCCTCGGCGCCATCCTCGCCGCACTGGTGATCCTGTTCTACAACACCCTCTCGACGGTGGTGCTGGCGGTCTACAGCCCGGTGATCAAATCCGACCCGTGGAGCATCTGCAAAAGCGTCGTGGCCAATCCGCTGATCATCAGCATCGTCGCAGCGACCCCCTTCGCCTACTTCGGCATCGGCTTGCCGAAATGGCTCGATACGTCCGGCAACTATCTGGCGCAGATGACCCTGCCGCTGGCGCTGATGTGCATTGGGGGCACGCTGTCGCTCAAGTCCCTGCGAGAGAGCGGCGGGCTTGCAGTGAGCGCGAGCATGATGAAGATGGTCTGGCTGCCGCTGGTCTGTACTTTAGGCGCCTGGTTGCTGGGTTTCCGTCATGCCGAACTGGGCATTCTGTTTCTGTACTTCGGCGCGCCGACGGCATCGGCCAGCTTCGTCATGGCCCGTGCCGCTGAGGGCAACCATGCCCTGGCTGCGTCGATCATCGTCATGACCACGCTGGCGGCAGCGGTCACCACCAATATCGGGATTTTCATTCTGCAGTGGGGCGGGTGGATCTGACGTGGACGCCGCATTCCGCGGGAGCACTGTCGAGGGTTGGTTCAGTGCTGCCGTCGCCATGCGCGAACGGTGCTGACCAGCACGCACACACCCAACGTCGGCAACGCATAGTGAGTCATCAGGCGCTCCAGCCGCTCCGCCAGCGGCATGCCGGTGGCGAACGAGATGATATGCAGCCCATATACCGCATATAGCCCCAGCAGCAGCAGCCCCTCGAGCCGAGTGATCCGATACCCGGAATAAAACAGTGGCAGGCACAGCACGGCGACGCCAAGCATCACCGGCAGATCGAAATCCATTGCATTGGGAGAGATCGACAGCGGCCCTGATGCGATCAGCGAAGTGAGCCCGAGCACGCCCAACAGGTTGAACAGGTTGCTGCCGATGATGTTGCCCACTGCGATATCCCGTTCCCTGCGCAGTGCGGCGATCAGCGAGGTCATCAGTGCGGGAAGCGAAGTGGCTACGGCAATGACCGTCAGGCCGATGACCCGCTCCGACAGCCCCAGATCCTGGGCAACTACTACTGCAGACTCCACCAGCAGGTGACTGCCTAGAATCAGCAGCGTCAGTCCGCAGGCCATCAACCCCAGGCGGCCGAGAATCGGCCAGACCTTACGCCGCGTGGTCTCGTCGTGGGCGCTGAAATGTCGTGCGCCGTGAGCGAACTGTCGTACCACCACCGCCAGATAGCCGGCCATGGCCAACAACAGAATGACCCCGTCCAACTTGCTCAACACGCCATTCCAGGCCAGCCCGGTAACCAGAGCGGTAGCGCCGATCATCAATGGCAGGTCGACTCGCACCAGTTGCCGGGCCACGCGCAGCGGGATGATCAGCGCCGACAGGCCGAGGGTCACCAGAATATTGAAGATGTTGCTGCCGATGACGCTGCCCACCGCGATGTCGGTGCTGTCGGTTAGCGCCGCTTGCAAGCCGACGGCCATCTGCGGCGCGCTGCTCCCGAGGGCGACAACGGTCAGGCCCAGAAACAGCGGACGGGTTTTCAGCAGGGCAGCCAGCGCTACGGCGGCACGCACCGACAGGTCGGCACCGATAATCATCAACAGCAGGCCGCCTGACAGGGCGATCAGGGTCGGCAGCGGCAGGTTTGATAGCGCGAGAATTCAGGGCACCTTTCAGTCGAGAGCTTGAACGCGCACTTGGGCGGTTCCGCTGCGCAGCATACCCAATTGTTCGGCGGCTGCGCGGGATACGTCGATCAATCGCCCGCGAACATGCGGGCCGCGATCATTGATACGGACGATGACCTTGCGATCGTTGTCCAGGTTGGTGACTTGCACGCGGGTGCCAAATGGCAGTTGGCGGTGAGCGGCAGTCAGGGAATTCTGGTCCAGGCGTTCACCACTGGCAGTGCGTTTGCCCTGATGACGCGAACCGTAATACGAGGCCGTTCCGGTAGCGTTGTAACCGTGTGGATCGATGATGCCTTCACTGGCGCAACCGGCCAGCAAAGAGAGCAGCGCAAAAGCGCCAAGGAGCCTCCACATGGGTCGCAGTCCTGATCGTGCCCACGCTCCGCGTAGGCATATAGCTCGTGATGCTGCGCGTCGCAAAAAACGGACGCGGAGCGTCGGAAGGGCCGTTCCCACGCTGAACGTGGGAACGAGCAAACACAGGTCGGGCGTTAACCTTCCAGCTTGCGCTTGAGCAGTTCGTTGACCTGCTGCGGGTTGGCTTTGCCTCTGGACGCTTTCATGGCTTGTCCGACGAAGAAACCGAACATCTTGCCGCGCTTGGCTTCATCGGCTGCGCGGTACTGTTCGACCTGCTCGGCGTTGGCCGTCAGCATGTCGTCGAGAATCGACTCGATGGCGCCGCTGTCGGTCACTTGCTTCAGGCCGCGCTGTTCGATGATCTCGTCAGCGCTGCCTTCACCATTGGCCATCGCCTCAAAGACCATTTTGGCGATCTTGCCGGAGATGGTGTTGTCAGTGATGCGTTGCAGCATGCCACCCAGTTGCTCGGCGCTGACCGGCGATTCGTCGATCTCCACGCCTTGCTTGTTCAGCAGTGAACCCAGTTCGACCATGACCCAGTTGGCGGCAAGCTTCGCGTCACCGCCGATGCTGACTACCTTCTCGAAGTAATCCGCCTGTTCACGGCTGGAGGCCAGCACGCTGGCGTCATACAGCGACAAGCCGAATTGCGACTGGAAGCGCTCGCGCTTCTGCGGTGGCAATTCCGGCAGCGTGGCGCGGGTCTGCTCAAGGAACGAATCCTCAATGATCACCGGCAGCAGGTCAGGGTCGGGGAAGTAACGGTAGTCGTTGGCTTCTTCCTTGCTGCGCATGGCGCGGGTTTCGTTGGTGTTCGGGTCGTACAGGCGGGTTTGCTGAATGACCTTGCCACCGTCTTCGATCAGGTCGATCTGACGCTGGATTTCGCTGTTGATCGCCTTCTCGATGAAGCGGAACGAGTTGACGTTTTTGATCTCGCAGCGCGTACCGTATTCGACCTGGCCTATCGGGCGAATCGACACGTTGCAGTCGCAACGCAGCGAACCTTCGGCCATGTTGCCGTCGCAGATACCCAGGTAGCGCACCAGTGCGTGCATTGCCTTGACGTAGGCAACGGCTTCCTTGGCCGAACGCATGTCCGGCTCGGAAACGATTTCCAGCAATGGCGTGCCAGCGCGGTTCAGGTCGATACCGGTCATGCCGCTGTAGTCTTCGTGCAGGCTCTTGCCGGCGTCTTCTTCAAGGTGCGCGCGGGTGACGCCAATACGCTTGATGGTGCCGTCTTCCAGGGTGATGTCCAGGTGACCCTTGCCGACAATCGGCAACTCCATCTGGCTGATCTGATAGCCCTTGGGCAGGTCCGGGTAGAAGTAGTTCTTGCGGGCGAACACGTTGTGCTGGCCGATTTCGGCGTCGATGGCCAGGCCGAACTTGACCGCCATCTGCACCGCTTCCTTGTTCAGCACTGGCAGCGTGCCGGGCATGCCCAGATCGACGAGGCTGGCCTGGGTGTTGGGCTCGGAGCCGAACGTGGTGGCGCTACCGGAGAAAATCTTCGATTGGGTGGTGAGCTGGGTGTGAATCTCCAGCCCGATGACGACTTCCCATTGCATGTGTTTTCTCCTTAGAAGCCGGCCGGCGAGCGGGTGTGCCAGTCGGTTACCAACTGATATTGGTGAGCGACATTAAGCAGGCGGCCTTCCTCGAAGTACGGCGCGAGCAGTTGCACGCCCACCGGCAAGCCGTCGGCGAAACCGGCTGGCATCGACAGGCCAGGCAGGCCCGCGAGGTTGGCGGTGATGGTGTAGAAGTCTTCCAGGTATTCGGCGATCGGGTCGGCGTTCTTGGCGCCGATTTTCCAGGCCGGGTTCGGCGTGGTCGGGCCGAGGATTACGTCGACGTCCTTGAACGCGTTCATGAAGTCGTTCTTGATCAAGCGACGAATCTTCTGTGCCTGCACGTAATAAGCGTCGTAGTAACCGGCGGACAGGGCATAGGCACCGACCATGATCCGGCGCTGCACTTCAGGGCCAAAGCCTTCGCCACGGGAGCGCTTGTACAGGTCAGTGAGGTCTTTCGGGTCTTCGCAGCGATAGCCGAAGCGTACGCCGTCAAAACGCGACAGGTTGGAAGACGCTTCTGCGGGGGCGATCACGTAGTAGGCAGGGATTGCATGCTGCAGATTCGGCAGGCTGACTTCCTTGACCACTGCGCCGAGCTTTTTAAGCTCCTCGACGCAGGCCTGGACCAGATCGGCAATGCGCGGATCGAGACCGGCGCTGAAATATTCCTTCGGCACGCCGATGCGCAGGCCCTGCAGCGAACCGTCGAGGCTGGCGCTGTAATCAGGGACTGCCTGCTCGATGCTGGTGGAGTCGTTGATGTCGAAACCGGCCATGCCCTGCAGCAGCAGCGCGCAGTCTTCGGCGGTGCGTGCCATCGGTCCGGCCTGATCGAGGCTCGACGCGTAGGCGATCATGCCCCAGCGGGACACCCGGCCGTAAGTCGGTTTCAAACCGGTGAGGTTGGTCAGCGCAGCAGGCTGGCGAATCGAACCGCCGGTGTCGGTGCCGGTCGCGGCAGGCAGCAGGCGTGCGGCAACGGCAGCAGCCGAACCGCCGGAAGAGCCACCTGGCACGTGGTCCAGATTCCACGGGTTTTTCACTGCGCCGTAATGGCTGGACTCGTTGGCCGAACCCATCGCGAATTCGTCCATGTTGGTCTTGCCCAGCGTCACAGTGCCCGCAGCAGCCAGTCTGGCGACGACGGTGGCGTCATACGGCGCCTTGAAGTTGTCGAGCATCCTGGAGCCGCAGCTGGTGCGGATGCCCTTGGTGCAGAACAGGTCCTTGTGCGCCAGCGGGGCACCCAGCAGCGCGCCGGTTTCGCCTGCGGCACGACGGGCATCGGCGGCCTGGGCTTGGGTAATGGCCAGGTCTTCAGTGATGGAAATGAAGCTGTTGACCTGCGGATCCACCTGCGCGATACGCGCCAGCAGGGTGCGGGTCAGTTCTTCGGAGGAAAACTTTTTTTCGGCGAGTCCGCGAGCGATCTCGGCCAGAGTCATTTGATGCATTGCAGGCTCATTCCCTTAGTCGAGGACTTTCGGAACCAGATAAAGGCCGTCTTCGACCGCTGGTGCGATGGCTTGATAGGATTCGCGGTGATTGGTCTCGCTGACCACGTCTTCACGCAGGCGTTGCGAGGCTTCAAGCGGGTGCGCTAGAGGTTCGATGCCGGTTGTGTCGACCGCCTGCATCTGGTCAATCAGCCCGAGAATGCTGTTCAGTGCTTCAGTAGTACGCGGGATATCGGCGTCATTGAGGCCCAGTCGAGCCAGATGAGCGATTTTTTCCACGTCGGAGCGATCAAGCGCCATGGGGTTCTCCAGTGGAATGCGTACGGAATGCGCCGTACGTCAGATTGCGGAACACTACGCGATTTAGACGGTCATAACGCCGCGATCGTCGAGGGTAGTGCTCGGAAAACCGCCAATTTAGCATATTGGCTCCTTGCCCAAAATCCCTGTCGTTGTTAGAGTTTGCCGCACTTTTTTACCCACGCGTTCCCTAGGGTCCCTTTCCCATGTTCAAGAAACTGCGTGGCATGTTTTCCAGTGATCTTTCCATCGACCTGGGCACTGCCAACACCCTTATTTACGTGCGTGAGCGCGGTATTGTCCTGAACGAGCCATCGGTTGTGGCCATCCGGACCCACGGAAATCAGAAGAGCGTTGTTGCTGTCGGGATGGAAGCCAAGCGTATGCTGGGCCGTACCCCGGGCAACATCGCGGCCATTCGCCCGATGAAAGACGGCGTGATCGCCGACTTCAGCGTGTGCGAAAAGATGCTGCAGTATTTCATCAACAAGGTTCACGAAAACAGTTTCCTGCAGCCAAGCCCGCGCGTGCTGATCTGCGTACCGTGCAAATCCACCCAGGTTGAGCGTCGCGCCATTCGCGAATCGGCCCTGGGTGCAGGTGCACGTGAAGTATTTCTGATCGAAGAGCCGATGGCCGCTGCCATCGGTGCCGGCCTGCCGGTCGAAGAAGCCCGCGGCTCGATGGTCGTCGACATCGGTGGTGGTACCACCGAAATCGCTCTGATCTCGCTCAATGGCGTCGTTTATGCCGAATCCGTGCGCGTCGGCGGCGACCGCTTCGACGAAGCGATCATCACCTATGTCCGTCGTAACTACGGCAGCCTGATCGGCGAGTCCACCGCAGAGCGCATCAAGCAGGAAATCGGCACGGCCTATCCCGGCGGCGAAGTGCGTGAAGTCGACGTACGCGGTCGTAACCTGGCCGAAGGTGTGCCACGTGCCTTCACCCTGAACTCCAACGAAGTGCTGGAAGCGTTGCAGGAATCTTTGGCAACCATCGTTCAGGCAGTCAAGAGCGCGCTGGAGCAATCGCCTCCGGAGCTGGCCTCGGACATCGCCGAGCGCGGTCTGGTGCTGACCGGTGGCGGCGCACTGCTGCGTGACCTGGACAAACTGCTGGCACAGGAAACCGGCCTGCCGGTGATCGTCGCCGAAGACCCACTGACCTGCGTTGCGCGTGGCGGTGGTCGTGCGCTGGAAATGATGGACAAGCACACCATGGACCTGCTCTCCAGCGAATAAGTCGCCGGATTGCTACTGTGTGAGCTGAACGGGTGGCACTTTGCGGTGCTGCCTGTTCGTGTCTGATCTGCTGATGTCCTGCTGCTGTATTGAAAGCTCGATGCTGCAAGTCTGGCACTCCGTATTTCCATCAACCGCACCAGGCCGGTTTCATGTCCCATGAATAAGCACAGCCAAACACAAGCATCCCTGGAAGGAGCGGCCCATTAAACCGCTTTTCTCAAAGGGCCCGTCGTTGGGCGTTCGTCTCTTGGTGCTGGTCGTCCTCTCCGTGGCCGTCATGGTGGTGGATGCACGCTTCACGCTACTCAAGCCTGTGCGCAGTCAGATGTCGCTGGTGCTGATGCAGTCCTACTGGATTGCCGATCTGCCCGAGCGTTTGTATCAGGGTGTCGCCAGCCAGTTCGGCAGTCGCACCGAGCTTGCCGCCGAAAACGAGAAACTCAAAACCGAGAACCTGCTGCTGCAGGGCCGCCTGCAAAAGCTGGCTGCCTTGACCGAGCAGAACGTTCGGCTGCGCGAATTGCTCAATTCATCCGCGCTGGTCAACGAGAAGGTTGAAGTGGCCGAACTGATCGGCATGGACCCCAACCCCTTCACCCATCGCATCATCATCAACAAGGGTGAGCGCGACGGCGTGGTACTGGGTCAGCCGGTGCTTGATGCGCGCGGTTTGATGGGGCAGGTCGTCGAGTTGATGCCCTACACCTCCCGAGTCCTGCTGCTCACCGACACCACCCACAGCATTCCCGTGCAGGTGAACCGTAATGGCCTGCGTGCGATCGCCAGTGGCACCGGTAATCCCGAGCGTCTGGAGTTGCGCCATGTGGCCGATACCGCCGACATCAAGGAAGGCGACCTGCTGGTGAGTTCCGGGCTGGGGCAGCGTTTCCCGGCCGGTTATCCGGTGGCGACGGTGAAGGAAGTGATTCACGATTCCGGCCAGCCGTTTGCCATCGTGCGGGCGGTGCCTACCGCCGCGCTGAACCGCAGCCGTTATCTGTTGCTGGTCTTTTCCGATGGCCGTTCGCCTGAAGAGCGTGCGGCTGATGCTGCGCAGCAGCAAGAATCGCTCGAGCGTCAGACCGCCGACCCTTCTGCAGTGCCTTCGGCGACGGTACCCGGTGCTACGCCTGCGACGACCCCGAACAAACCGGTTGTACCCGCCACCGTGCCTAAACCCGCCGAGACCGGTCACAGCACCTCATCAGCTCCGGCGGCTGCGCCTGTGCCTGCTGCTACGCCTGCCAGGCCTGCGGCGAGTAAACCTGCCGCCAAGCCTCAGGCCAGGCCCGCCAAACCGGCCACGCCGACAGCGACTCCTGCAGCCCCGCGTGAGAGGGAGGAATAATGGTTCGTCATGCTCCTGCACGAAATGGCTGGGTGGTCTGGTTGACCTTCGCCATCGGCCTGCTGCTCAGCGTCTCGCCGCTGCCGCAATTCATGGAAATCTTCCGTCCGCTGTGGCTCGCGCTGCTGCTGGCATTCTGGGCGCTCACGCTGCCACACAGGATCGGCATGGTCACTGCGTGGATGCTCGGTCTGGCTGAAGACGTGCTTTACGGGACATTGCTGGGGCAGAACGCGTTGATCCTGACGTTGATTACCTTTCTGGTCCTGTCCCTGCAACAACGCTTGCGGATGTTCCCGATGTGGCAGCAGTGCCTGGTGATTCTGGTGATCTTCGGCATCGCGCAGTTGATCCAGCTGTGGCTCAGCGCCCTGACCGGCAACCGTCAGCCGACCCTGGCGCTGGTCTTGCCTGCATTGGTCAGTGCATTGTTGTGGCCATGGGTCAGCTACGGTCTGCGCGGCTTGCGCTCGCGATTGAAGATCAACTGAGGCTTTACCCGTAAAACGGTCTGGCCCGTACTTCTGTCGGGAGTTCTTCGTCTGAGCGCTTGCATCGCGAATGAATTGGCTCACGCAGAGACTGGGGTGCCCGTTTGAATGTGCGCTTGTCGGGTAACGGATGTTTTCACGCAACGCCCAAGCTTGTGATTACTGACACGGAGACGTCCCATGCCCCAACTTCTTCTCGCCTCCGGCTCCCCGCGCCGTCGTGAACTGCTGACTCAGATAGGTGTGCCGTATATCACGCTCAGTGCGGATATCGACGAAACCCCGCTCAAGGACGAAGCGGCATTGGCCTATGTCCAGCGTCTGGCCCGCAGCAAGGCCGAAGCCGGTCTGCTGCAGTTGGTCAACGACTCTGCCTACTCCACCGCCTGCGTACTTGGCGCCGACACTGCCCTCGTGCTCGATGGGCGCATTCTCGGCAAGCCTGTCGACCAAGCTGACGCCCTGGCCATGCTCGCTGCCCTGTCCCATCGCGAACACGAAGTGCTGACCGCCATCGCGGTGGTGGACGAGCAGCACTGTGAAACCCGCGTGGTCAGCAGCCGCGTGCGTTTTCGTTCGATTTCTGTGCAAGAGGCGCGGGCTTACTGGGCCAGTGGCGAGCCACAGGACAAGGCAGGCAGTTATGGGATTCAAGGACTGGGGGCGGTGTTCGTGGAAAGCCTCAGCGGCAGTTATTCCGCTGTGGTTGGCCTGCCGTTGTGCGAAACCGCAGAACTCCTGCAGCGTTTCGGCATACCCTGTTGGCAATGCCTGGAAGGTGACAAGCCATGAGTGAAGAGATTCTGATCAACATCACGCCGATGGAGTCGCGCGTGGCCGTCGTCGAGAACGGGGTTTTGCAGGAAGTGCATGTCGAGCGGACCCAGCGTCGCGGGATCGTCGGCAATATCTACAAAGGCAAGGTCGTACGTGTGCTGCCGGGGATGCAGGCGGCATTTATCGATATCGGTCTGGATCGCGCGGCCTTCATCCACGCCTCGGAAATTTCAATGCGCGAGGGGCCTGCGGTGGAGACCATCAGCTCGCTGGTCCATGAAGGCCAGAGTCTGGTAGTGCAGGTTACCAAAGACCCGATCGGCACCAAGGGCGCGCGCCTGACCACTCAGTTGTCCATCCCCTCGCGGTATCTTGTTTACATGCCACGCACGGCCCACGTCGGCATCTCCCTGAAAATCGAGGACGAGGCCGAGCGGGAACGCCTCAAGCAGGTCGTCAGCGATTGCGTGGCCAAAGAAGGGATCAAGGAAAAGGGCGGTTTCATCCTGCGCACGGCGGCCGAAGGCGCTGGCACCGATGAGATCATGATGGACATCCGCTACCTGCGCCGTCTCTGGGATCAGATTGGCGAGCAGATCAAGACCATTGGCCCCGCCACCGTGATCTATGAAGACCTCGGTCTGGCGCTGCGCACCCTGCGTGATCTGGTCAGTCCGCGTACCGAGAAAATCCGTATCGACTCTCGGGAGACCTTCCAGAAAACCACTCAGTTCGTCGCGGAGCTGATGCCGGAAATCGCCGACCGTCTTGAGCACTATCCAGGCGAGCGGCCGATTTTCGACCTCTACGGCGTGGAAGACGAAATCCAGAAGGCCCTGGAGCGTAAGGTGCCCCTTAAGTCCGGCGGCTACCTGGTGATCGACCCTGCCGAGGCGATGAGCACGATCGACGTCAACACTGGCGCATTCGTTGGCCATCGCAACCTGGAAGAAACAATTTTCAAGACCAACCTGGAAGCGGCGACCGCCATTGCCCGGCAACTGCGGCTGCGCAACCTGGGCGGGATCATCATCATCGACTTCATAGACATGGAAGATGGCGAACATCAGCGTCAGGTTCTGCGCACACTGGAAAAGCAGCTGGAGCGCGACCACGCCAAAACCAACATCATCGGCATCACCGAACTGGGTCTGGTGCAGATGACCCGCAAGCGCACCCGCGAAAGCCTTGAACAGGTGCTGTGCGAACCGTGCAGCAGCTGTCAGGGCCGCGGCAAGCTGAAGACCCCAGAAACCATCTGCTACGAGATATTCCGCGAGATCCTGCGCGAGGCGAGGGCCTATCAGGCGGTGGGGTATCGGGTGCTGGCCAACCAGAAGGTTGTCGACCGGCTGCTTGATGAAGAGTCCGGCAACGTGGCGGAACTCGAAGTGTTCATCGGCAGGACCATTCGATTTCAGGTTGAAACCATGTATTGCCAGGAACAATACGACGTTGTACTGCTCTGATTCTGCTCAAAATGTTGCTTGAAAGCACCGCGCCGGGCTTCGTGCGGTTATTGAACCGATGGAAAAAGCCCAATGGGCCGACGGCAGCGATGCCCTTCAAAGAGAATGATGCGTGGCCAATGAGCTTTTCCGGGACTGTCTCCCGACCGCACGAATGAGCCAGATGCCGCTTGCAGGCTCACTGTCTGGGGGCGTGGCCACATGGAACGTCTGATGCGATTCTTCGGCGCGCTGACGCGTTGGGGCCTGAGCCTGTGCGCGCTGGTTCTGGTGGTGATCGCGTTGTACGTCAGCGTCGGCCGTCAATTGGCGCCGATGGTCGCCGAGTATCGTGCGGATGTGGAAAACAAGGCCCAGGCAGCCGTCGGTATGCCGGTCAGCATTGGTCGTCTTGAGGGCAGCTGGAGCGGCTTTGCGCCGATCTTCGTCGCGCGGGATGTAACGGTCGGGCAGGGCTCGTCGGCGTTGCGTCTGGATCAGGTGCGCGCGGTGCCCGATCTCTGGGGCAGCATCAGGGCCCGGCAAGTGCGCATCGCCCGGCTTGAACTGGACGGCGTGCAATTAGGGCTCAAGGAGGACAAGGACGGCCACTGGGCGCTGCAAGGCTTCCCGGTGCAGGATGACAAGCCTTTCGATCCCGGCCAGGTGCTGAAACAGATGCAGACGATCGCGACGCTGTCGTTGTTCGACAGCCAGATCACCCTGCAGCCTTATCAACAGTCGCCGCTGACCCTCACCTACGCCAGCATGACCCTCAAGACCGGGCGCTTTCACCAGCGTCTGGACGCCAGGGTGACATTGCCTGATGGCCAGCCGCTGTCGCTGAACGTGCGCTCAAGAATCCGTGCTGACGCCTGGCGCGATGCAGAGGCTGAAGCGTATTTGAGCCTGCCACAAAGTGAATGGTCCAAATGGCTGCCCAAAAGCGTGACACGCGACTGGACTGTCAAGAATCTCAAGGCCGGTGGAGAGTTCTGGTTGACTTGGGGCAAGGGCCATCTGCAGTCGGCCGTGGCCCGGCTCAACGCCCCGCAGTTCAAGGGGGCTTACGCCGAACGCAAGGCGGCGAAGATCGACAATCTTGCGCTCAATGCCTGGTTTCAGCGCGACGACACCGGTGCCGCGCTGTTGCTGGATTCCCTGGCGATGGACATCGCTGGCAAACGTTGGGAAAGCCAGGTTCAGCTCAGGCAAACCGCAGCGACGTCCGACAGCGAAGAGTTGTGGCACGTACAGGCTGATCGGTTGGATCTGACGCCCGTCACCCCGTTGCTTGATTCTCTGGCGCCATTGCCGGAAAAGCTGATGGTGGTGCTCGATCACCTGAAGGTTACCGGTGGCATGCGCAACGTTCTGGTGGACTACCGCCCGCACGCTGAAGGCGCCAAGCGTCTGAGCTTTGCTGCCAATCTGGACAAGGTCGGATTCAGCGCTTACCACGGTGCTCCAGGCGCCGGAAACGTCAGTGGTGCCATCAGCGGCGATCTGGGACGGGGTGAACTGCGCCTGAACACCGACGACTTCATGTTGCATCTGGACCCAATCTTCAAGAATGCCTGGAATTACCATCACGCCGAGGCGCGCCTGACCTGGGCGTTGGACGACAAGGGCTTCACCCTCATAGCCCCTTACATCAAGGTGGTCGGTGATGAAGGCAAGATTGCCAGCGACTTCCTGATTCGCCTGCATTTCGATCAAAGCCAGGAGGACTACATGGACCTGCGCGTCGGTCTGGTCGACGCCGACGGACGCTATACCTCCAAATACCTGCCAGCGGTTCTCAGTCCCGCGCTGGACCAGTGGCTGCGCACCGCGATACTCAGCGGTCACGTCGATCAGAGTTTTTTCCAGTATCAAGGCTCGCTCAATCACGATGCTTCGGACGTCGCACGGGTCATCAGCCTGTTCTTCAAGGTTCGCAATGCCGATCTGGCGTTCCAGCCGGGCTGGCCGCAACTGACAGGGGTGGACGGCAACGTGTTCGTGGAAAACAGCGGCGTGCGTATCCGCGCCACCAAGGGCCAGTTGCTGGGCACTCAAGTGCGTAATGTCGCAGTGGACGTACCTCATGTGGCGACCGGCCAGACCAGCCATCTGCTGGTGGACGGCGACTTCGACGGCCGCCTGCAGGACGGCATGAAGATTCTGCAGGAGGCGCCCATCGGCACCGGTCAGACCTTCGCCGGCTGGCAGGCCGACGGGCCGCTGCAAGGCCATATCAATCTGGACATCCTGCTGGTCAAAGGCCAGGAGCCCAAGGTCGTGGTGGACTTCAACACCAGCAATGCGCGTTTGAAGCTGGCTGATCCGGTGCTTGACCTGACCCAGCTCAAGGGCAACTTCCGGTTTGATTACGACAAAGGCCTGAGCGGCAAGAACATCAAAGCGACGGCGTTCGACAGACCGGTCGCTGCCGAGATCTTCGCCGAGGGTAAACCGGGGGCCCCGGTGACGCGCATCACGGCCAACAGCCAGATTACCGTCAAGCGGCTGACCGACTGGTTGGACGTTACCCAACCGTTGCCAGTCTCGGGTGACTTGCCGTACCAACTGCAGTTGACCCTCAACGGCGCAGAGAGCCCGTTACAGATCAATTCCAATCTCAAAGGTGTGGCTGTCGATCTGCCAGCGCCTTTCGGCAAAACTGCGGATGAGAGTCGCGACACCGATTTTCGTATGAACCTGCAGGGGCCCGAGCGGCGCATCACTGTAGGTTACGGCAACCTCGCGAATCTGGCGCTCGCCGCGCCAGGGGGCAAGTTCGCGGATGCACGCGGCGAACTGTTCCTTGGAGAGGGCGGCGCTGTCGTGCCTGACAGCAAGGGGCTGCGCGTCCGCGGCTCGTTATCGGAACTGGACATCGCGCCGTGGCAGGCAATGGTCGAACGGTATGCAGGTAATGATTCCGGTGGCGGCGCCAAACAGCTGCTCAGCAGCGTCGATCTGCAAATCGGCAAGTTGACAGCCATGGGCACAACCCTGGATCAGGCCAATGTTCAACTCAAGCGCAACAACGCCAGTTGGGGCCTGTCGCTGGACAGCTCGAAGATAAAAGGCACGGTAACGCTGCCAGACAACAAAGCCACGCCGACGGATATCGATCTGTTGTACGTGCGGTTGCCAGCAACGGATCCCAAACCCGTCGTCGTCGAAAATGCGCCTGATCCACTGGCCGACGTTGACCCTCGTAACATCCCAGCGCTGAACATTAAGATCACTCAGTTGTTCCAGGGCAATGATCTGATCGGTGCCTGGTCGCTGAAGGCACGTCCGACCGCCAACGGCCTTCAGCTCAACGACCTGGATCTTGGCCTCAAGGGAATATCGCTGCTCGGCAACGCCGGTTGGGAAGGCGCCCCCGGATCGACCAGCAGTTGGTTCAAGGGGCGGGTAGCTGGCAAGAATCTCGCGGACGTACTGAAGGCCTGGGGGTTCGCGCCGACGGTGACCAGTCGGGAGTTCGAGATGAACGCTGATGGCCGCTGGCCGGGTTCGCCTGCGTGGGTGGGCCTCAAACGTTACTCAGGCAGTCTCGATGCCACGCTGAAAAACGGTCAGTTCGTCGAAGTGGAGGGCGGTGCTCAGGCTCTGCGCGTGTTCGGGCTGCTCAACTTCAACTCCATCGGTCGCCGTCTGCGCCTGGATTTCTCCGATTTGCTGGACAAGGGCCTCAGTTATGACCGGGTCAAGGGACTGTTGGTCGCCAGCAACGGCGTCTATGTCACGCGCGACCCGATCACCATGACTGGACCGTCGAGCAATCTTGAACTCAATGGCACACTGGATATGGTGCGTGACCGCATTGATGCCAAATTGCTTGTAACGTTGCCCGTGACCAACAACCTGCCGATTGCCGCGCTGATCGTGGGTGCGCCAGCGATTGGTGGCGCGCTGTTTTTGGTCGACAAGTTACTGGGTGATCGCGTGGCGCGTTTTGCCAGCGTGCAGTACAAGGTCCAAGGCCCGGTGAAGGACCCTAAACTCACGTTCGATAAGCCGTTCGAAAAGCCGCAGTAAGCGAAACGCAGGCCCTTGCGTTCGTTGATAGGGCGTATGCAGATCGGTGGGAGTGAGGCTGTTCACGATAGGGGCCATTACATCTTTAGCGGATGCAGGGTCTCAAGCCAGCCTTCTGCCGATGGCGGCCCGACCAGGCTCACTCTCTCAGGTGTTCTTGTTCGCTGCAGATCTCGGAGTACAGTGCAGTTTTACCGATCAAGGAGCGCCTATGTCCTTCGCTGTGATTCAGATGGTCAGCCAGAGTGATGTCCAGGGCAATCTGGATAAAGCTCGTGCGCTGCTGGAGCAGGCCGCGGCGTCCGGTGCGAAGCTTGCGGTGTTGCCGGAAAACTTTGCGGCCATGGGTCGTCGCGACATTGCTGCCATCGGACGCGCCGAGGCAGTGGGTGAAGGCCCGATCCTGCCGTGGTTGAAACTTGCTGCTCGCGACCTCACGTTATGGATTGTCGCCGGGACATTGCCGCTGCCGCCTGAAGGCCAGCCGGAAGGCAAAGTCACGGCGTGCTCGCTGTTGGTCGATGATCGGGGCGAGCAGGTTGCGCGCTATGACAAACTGCACCTGTTCGACGTGGATGTGGCCGATACACGGGGGCGTTATCGTGAATCCGACGACTATGCTCATGGCAGCAACGTGGTCGTCGCCGATACACCTGTGGGAAAGCTGGGCCTGACCGTGTGTTACGACCTGCGCTTCCCCGAACTGTATACCGCCCTGCGTGACGCCGGAGCTGAACTGATTACCGCGCCGTCGGCCTTTACTGCCGTGACCGGCGCGGCGCACTGGGAAGTCCTGCTGCGTGCGCGTGCCATCGAAACCCAGTGTTACCTGCTGGCGGCCGCGCAAGGCGGCGTGCACCCGGGGCCAAGGGAAACATTTGGACACGCGGCGATCATAGACCCATGGGGCCGCGTGCTGGCCGAGCAGGCACAAGGTGAAGCTGTGCTGCTGGCCGAACGAGACAGTGAAGAACAAGCGTCCATACGGGCGCGAATGCCGGTTACCAACCACCGGCGATTTTTTTTGCAGGACGCCTTGCGGCCTGCCAACACCCCGGAGTGAATATGAGCGACTTGTCCTCTGTCAGCGAACACCTTCTGGCGCCAGGCGGCCTGAGCATCGACAGCCTGCAATCGGTGCTGGGAGAGCTTGCCGGTCCCGGGATCGACGCCGCTGACCTGTATTTCCAGGGCCAGATTTCCGAGTCCTGGGCGCTGGAAGACGGCATCGTCAAGGAAGGCAGTTTCAACCTTGACCAAGGCGTTGGCGTGCGGGCACAGTCTGGTGAGAAAACCGGCTTCGCCTACAGTAACGCGATCACCCCCGATGCATTGAGTCAGGCCGCACGCGCTGCCCGTTCGATTTCCCGCGCCGGGCAGAATGGTCGTGTGCAGGCGTTCACCACTCAAGACGTCACCCAGTTGTACGCGCCGGATAACCCGCTGGAAGTCATCAGCCGCGCCGAGAAGGTCGAGCTGCTCAAGCGTGTCGACGCCGCCACCCGGGCGCTGGACCCTCGCATTCAGCAGGTTACCGTTAGCATGGCCGGTGTATGGGAGCGCATTCTTGTCGCCTCCACCGATGGCGGATTGGCTGCCGACGTTCGCCCGCTAGTGCGCTTCAACGTCAGCGTGATCGTCGAGCAGAACGGCCGTCGCGAGCGCGGTGGGCATGGCGGTGGTGGCCGTACCGACTACCGCTACTTCCTAAGCGACGATCGCGCCATGAGCTATGCCCGCGAAGCCTTGCGCCAGGCGCTGGTCAATCTCGAAGCGATCCCTGCACCAGCGGGTACGCTGCCGGTGGTGCTGGGTTCGGGCTGGTCCGGCGTGCTGTTGCACGAAGCGGTGGGGCATGGTCTGGAAGGCGACTTCAACCGCAAGGGCAGTTCGGCCTACAGCGGTCGCATGGGCGAGAGGGTCGCTTCCAAACTCTGCACCATTGTCGATGACGGCACTCTGGCCGGTCGTCGCGGCTCCCTGAGTGTGGACGACGAAGGTACCAAAACCGAATGCACCACGCTGATCGAAAACGGGGTGCTCAAAGGTTACATGCAGGACAAGTTGAACGCGCGGCTGATGGGCGTTGCCCGCACCGGCAATGGTCGTCGCGAGTCGTACGCCCACCTGCCAATGCCACGCATGACCAACACCTACATGCTCGGCGGTCAGAGTGATCCGGCGGAAATCATCGCCTCGGTGAAGAAGGGCATCTACTGCGCCAACCTGGGCGGCGGTCAGGTCGATATCACCAGCGGCAAGTTCGTCTTTTCCACCAGCGAAGCCTATTTGATCGAGGACGGCAAAATTACCACGCCGGTCAAAGGCGCGACGCTGATTGGCAACGGTCCTGAATGCATGAGCCGGGTGTCGATGGTCGGTAACGACCTGTCGCTGGACAGCGGCGTGGGTACTTGCGGCAAGGACGGGCAGTCGTTGCCGGTGGGTGTGGGCCAGCCGACCTTGAAAATCGATGCGATCACTGTGGGTGGCACAGGCGCTTGATCAGGCCTTGTTTGGTATTGCGCCGGGTGCTATGTCACCCGGCGCAGCAGCTTTAACGCAGTCCGCGCTTGGCTTCGTCCAGTTCGCGGATGTATTTGAAGATTTTGCGGATCGCAGTAGGGGCCTTGCTCTGCCTGGCCTCGTGCTGGGCGTGACGGATGAGGGAGCGCAGGTGCTGACGGTCGGCGTCCGGGTATTCGACGACGAACTGTTCAAGCACCTCGTCAGTACCGGTTACCAGACGATCGCGCCAGCGCTCCAGATTGTGAAAGCGCTCGTTGTACTGGCGCGTGGAAGCGTCGAGCTGGTCGAGCAGAACCAGGATCTCGTCCAGGTTCTGATCGCGCATCAGCCGGCCGATGAACGAGATGTGGCGTTTGCGCGCGATATGCGCGGTGTGCTTTGGAGCATCGGCCAGTGCCCGACGCAATTCGTCGGTCAGCGGCAGCTTGGCCAGCACATCGGGCTTGAATGTCGTCAAGCGTTCGCCCAGATCCACCAGAGCGTGCAGCTCTTTTTTGATCTGGGTTTTGCTTTTCTCTCCGTCGAAGGAGTCGTCGTAAGAATCAACCATGGGGGCAGTCCGCAAATAAACGCCGCCATGATAACCAGTCAGGGGCCAATTGTCCGGCCCGGCTGCCGAAATCGGAATTTGATGGAGTAAGTCATGAGTGCATCAGAAAGCGTCGGCCCGCAGGCCTTGCCGGCACTGCAACAGCAGGTTGAGCAAATCGTCGCCGAAGCCAGGCGTCAGGGCGCGACGGCCTGCGAAGTGGCGGTGTCCGTGGATCAAGGGCTATCGACCTCGGTTCGCCAGCGTGAAGTGGAAACCGTCGAGTTCAATCGCGATCAGGGTTTCGGCATCACCTTGTACGTTGGCCAGCGCAAAGGCTCGGCCAGCACCTCGGCCAGCGGCCCTGACGCGATTCGTGAAACCGTCGCCGCTGCCTTGGCCATCGCCAAGCACACCTCCGAAGACGAGAGTTCAGGTCTTGCCGATGCCGCGTTGATGGCCAAGGAACAACCGGACTTTGACCTGTTCCACCCCTGGAATATCACTCCGGAAGAAGCGATCGAGCGAGCGCTGACCTGTGAAGCGGCCGCATTCGATGCGGACAGCCGGATCAAGAATGCCGATGGCACCACGCTGAACGTGCATCAAGGCTGCCGCGTGTATGGCAACAGTCATGGCTTTATCGGCGGCTATGCATCGACTCGTCACAGCCTGAGCTGCGTGATGATCGCCGAAAAAGATGGCCAGATGCAGCGCGATTACTGGTACGACGTTAGCCGTCAGGGCGAGTTGCTAATGGATGGCCGGTTGATTGGTCAGAAAGCTGCCGAGCGTGCAGCAAGCCGTCTGGGCGCGCGCCCGGTGCCGACCTGCGAAGTCCCGGTGCTGTTTTCGGCTGAACTGGCAGGCGGGCTGTTCGGCAGTTTCCTGGGTGCCATTTCCGGCGGCACCCTGTACCGCAAGTCGTCGTTTCTGGAGGGCGCCATGGGGCAGCGTCTGTTTCCGGAATGGATGACCATCGATGAGCGCCCGCATCTGATGCGTGCCATGGGCAGCTCGGCGTTCGACGGTGATGGCCTTGCGACGTACGCCAAGCCCTTCGTCGAAAACGGCGAGCTGGTGTCTTACATCCTCAGCACCTACTCGGGCCGCAAGCTGGGCCTGCCCAGTACAGCGAACGCAGGCGGCGTGCATAACCTGTTCGTCTCCCATGGCACCGAAGGTCAGGCTGCGCTGATCCGCCGTATGGGCCGTGGACTACTGGTCACCGAGCTGATGGGCAGTGGGCTGAATATGGTGACTGGCGATTATTCGCGCGGTGCGGCAGGGTTCTGGGTGGAAAACGGCGAGATCCAGTTTCCGGTTCAGGAAGTAACCATTGCCGGCAACATGCGAGATATGTTCAAGCAGATCGTCGCCGTTGGCAGCGATCTGGAACTGCGCAGCAACATCCGCACCGGGTCGGTGTTGATCGAGAAGATGATGGTGGCGGGGAGCTGATCGTCCCCAAATTCAAGGCACTCCCCAAAGGCCTGCACCGGTTTCGGTGCAGGCCTTTTTATTGCGCGTCAATCGGCCTAATCCCACAAGGGGACTGGATTGTCCCCACTTGATTGTTCCCACGCTCCTCGTGGTAACACCTCCCCGGCCGCTCTGCGTCCACCTCAAACTGACGCCCAGCGTCTGGGTTGCATCCCTAGGCAGAGCGTGAGGACGATCAACCGCATTCACACAGCTGAGACCCATCCTCCCTTCGTTGGGGTTGTTTTGATTCTTAAACTCATTTAATAATGAATATCATTCGCTAAGTGAGCCGAGGTCATGGGTACTGTCCTGCACGAGTCGCCTTATCTGGAAAACTGGCGTGCGCTGAGTCTACGGGTTCGCTGTGCCCTTGACCCTGATGAGGCGGTGGTGGCCTTCGTGATTCCCCATCACAACCTTGCGGATTTGCAACTGAGCCTCAATCAGCCGGAGGAGAGCGCCGAATACCTGTGTTCGGCGCATCAATGCCTGCTGCAAGTGATCCCGAGTTCGCACCTGACGCCTGCATTACGTCAGACCGCGTTTCGCCACAGCAACAAGACATACAGCGAACTGTCGGGCTTCATCAACGAACACGGTGAATACCCGCGCACCCAACGCCTGCTCGATAGCAGCGGCGAATACTCATGCTCGGCGCTACAGCGCAACGCCGCAGCCGCCGGCACCTTGTCATTCGGAGTCCATTGATATGCCGTATACCTTGCCTGCCTTGCCATACGCCTACGACGCCCTTGAGCCGCACATCGATGCGCAGACCATGGAAATCCACTACACCAAGCACCATCAGACCTACATCAACAACCTCAACGCTGCCGTCGAGGGCACTGAATTCGCTGAGTGGCCGATTGAAAAGCTGGTCGCCAGCGTCGGTCAGTTGCCGGAAAAGCTGCGCCCGACGGTCATCAACCAAGGCGGCGGTCATGCCAACCACTCGCTGTTCTGGGACGTCATGAGCCCCAAAGGCGGTGGCCTACCAACGGGCGGCCTGGCCGAGGCCATTGATGCGCAACTGGGTGGCATCAAGGCCTTCAAGGAGGCGTTCACCAAAGCCGCGCTGACCCGTTTTGGCAGTGGTTGGGCCTGGCTGAGCGTTACCCCTGAGAAAAAACTGGTGGTTGAAAGCAGCGGTAACCAAGACAGTCCGCTGATGAATGGCAACACGCCGATTCTTGGCCTCGACGTCTGGGAACACGCTTATTACCTGCGTTACCAGAATCGTCGCCCGGAATACATCGCCGCGTTTTACAACGTCGTGAATTGGGACGAAGTCGCCAAGCGCTATCTGTCGGCTATTGGCTGAGCGATTCATAACAACAAGTAAGGCGGTTTATGCGCTCGGCGTTTCTCACCATCAGCAGCGGACGGTTGTTGCGTCTGGCCGTGGGTTCGATTCTGTTACTGGCCGGTACGGGATTACTGATCGCACAAGGGCTTTCGTGTTTGAGTCTTGAGCCTGGGATGCTGCGAGCGCTGCAGGGCGGAGCAATCTGCGCCCTGGGCACCGCTCTGGGCGCGGTGCCGGTACTGGTGATTCGCGGCATGCCGGTGGCGGTATCCGACGGCTTATTGGGGTTTGGCGCCGGGATCATGCTCGCTGCGACCGCGTTCTCCTTGATCGTGCCGGGGCTGAACGCTGCTCAGGGCCTGGGTTTCTCGCAGTGGGGCGCTGGCGCCTTGATCAGCTTCGGCATCCTCGCCGGGGCGGTCGGGCTGTTCGTCGTCGACACGTTGGTCTCGCAGGGGCCACACCTGGCCGATGTCGCAGAAAAACCGGCGATCCCCTCCAATATCTGGCTATTCGTCATCGCCATCATTGCCCATAACATTCCCGAAGGCATGGCGGTTGGCGTGTCGGCGGGGGGCGGTCTGGCCCATGCCGACAGTCTGGCGATGGGCATTGCGTTGCAGGACGTGCCTGAGGGCCTGGTCATTGCGCTGGTGCTCGCTGCAGCGGGTATGTCGCGGCTCAATGCCTTTCTGATCGGTGCTGCTTCGGGTTTGGTCGAGCCGGTTTTTGCCGTGCTCTGTGCCTGGCTGGTGGAAATTGCCACGTGGCTGCTGCCTATCGGTCTGGCCCTGGCGGCGGGCGCGATGCTGTTGGTGGTGACTCATGAAATCATCCCCGAATCGCGCCGCAACGGGCACGACAAGATCGCCAGCCTCGGGCTGCTGCTTGGTTTTTGTCTGATGATGGTGATGGATACGGCGTTGGCGTGAATGTGGATGACCTGTGGAGCGAACTCATTTGCGAAGCAGCGGTATGGCTGGCCGAGATGTATCGTCTGTACTGGCCAATCGCGAATGAGTTCGCTCATACAGGTGCTGTGTTTGCTGCTGGATGGCGCATGGGGCTCTTGGAGGTTTCAACCTTGCCTGAGCCTGGACACTGTTGCGCTGTCCGGCGTGCCGCCAAAGAACGCATCAATCACCTTTTGAAACAGCGGACTCTGCGGGGCGACGCTGGCAAACAACGTCATGCTCGAACGTAGCTTCAGGTCGTCCGGCGAGCCCATGATTTCGGTAGCGCTGCGCTGGCGCCATTGAAGCAGAGCGCTGCAGCAACTTTCCAGCCGCGCACCCAGGCAGGGATGCTGCAAATACGCCAGTGCCTCTTCGCGACCTGAAATGCCATAGCGCTGCGCCATTTCGCTGTGACCGAGCCCCTTCAATTGGGGAAAGACGAACCACATCCAGTGACTGCGTTTGCGCCCGTTGCACAGCTGCGACAGAGCTGTTTCAAAGACAGGTTCTTGGGCATCGAGAAAGCGTTGCAGGTCGTATTCATCGTTCATTTGGAGTCTCCCGCATCAACGGCGCTGCCAGCGACAGCGCATAAGTAATAAGACTGCCATGACGCGCAGGGTTCACGGCCTTTTCAGGGGCGTTGCCCGTGCGCCTATAAAAACCCTTATAATCCTGCGTCTATTTCTTCCTGATGCGAGATCTGCCGTGAGCTTACCGCCGTGCCCAAAATGCAATTCCGAGTACACCTATGAAGACGGCACCCAGCTGGTCTGCCCGGAATGCGCCCACGAGTGGTCCGCCGACGGCGTGGCCGAGGCCAGCGATGAAGTCAAGATCATCAAGGACGCGGTCGGCAATACCCTGCAGGACGGCGACACCGTGACCGTGATCAAGGACCTGAAGGTCAAGGGTTCATCGCTGGTGGTCAAGGTCGGCACCAAGGTCAAGAATATCCGCCTTGTGGACGGCGACCACGACATCGACTGCAAAATCGACGGCATCGGCGCGATGAAGCTGAAGTCGGAGTTCGTGAAGAAGGGTTGAAGCGCGCATGTGTAGGAGCGCGCTTGCCGGCGAATGATTGTTCCCACGCTGCGCGTGGTAACACCGCCTGATGATTGTTCCCACGCTGCGCGTGGTAACACCGCCTGATGATTGTTCCCACGCTCCGCGTGGTAACACCGCATTGGACGCTCTGCGTCCACTCAAGCCAGCGCGCAGCGTTAAAGGCTGCGTTCCCACGCTGAGCGTGCGGAACGATCACTGCCTTTGCGACAGCATCGACCCACGATAGCCTGCAAGTTGATGATTGTTCCCACGCTGCGCGTGGTAACACCGCCTTGGACGCTCTGCGTCCACTCCAGGCCGACGCGCAGCGTTGAAGGCTGCGTTCCCACGCTGAGCGTGCGGAACGATCACTGCCTTTGCGACAGCATCGACCCACGATAGCCTGCCGGTTGCATGGCTGACTGTCCTGATCCGCCCCAGGCCTATGCGAGCGGCTGAAGCCCTTGCAACAGCTGCGCGCGGCTAGTCGCTCATCCCCGGCAACTTCATCCCGAACGTATTCACACCGTCTTCACTGCGCACGAATACCGTGCCGCCGTGCATCAGTGCAATGGCTTTAACGATCGCCAGCCCCAGGCCATGATTGGCACCGCTGTTGCTGCGTGAGGCGTCGACCCGGTAGAAGCGCTCGAACAACTTGGGCAAGTGCTCACCGCAAATCTGCGCACCGGGGTTGGCCACGCCGATACTCACGTGATTCCTCTCTTCAGCGATATCCACATGAATGACCTGTCCCGGCAGGGTGTGCTGCACCGCGTTGTGCAGCAGGTTGATCAGCGCGCGCCGCAGATGGGCTTTTTCAATGGGCGCGCTGGCATCGCCGCGCACCTGAACCCGCACCTGCGCGTCTTCCAGAATGAAGTCCAGATAATCGAGGGTAGTGGCAACTTCCTCGGCCAGTGACGACTCCGTCAGCTCGGTGGCCTTGCTGCCTTGATCGGCGCTGGCCAGGAACAACATGTCATTGATGATCGAACGCAGTCGCTCCAACTCTTCCAGATTTGATTGCAGGACTTCGAAATAATGCTCGGCAGAACGCCCGCGGGTCAGTGCTACCTGGGTCTGGCCGATCAGGTTGGTCAACGGCGAGCGCAGTTCGTGGGCGACGTCGGCGTTGAACGACTCCAGCCGCGAATACGCTTGCTCGACGCGTTCGAGCGTGGAGTTGAACGAGGTCACGAACTGATCCAGTTCAGGTGGCAACGATGACAAGCGCAGGCGCCCGGACAACCGCGGCGGCGCCAGTTTGCGCGCTTCCAAAGACAGGTCGAGCAACGGCTTGAGACCGATGCGCGCTACCCAGTAACCCAGCGCCGACGCCAGCGCGATACCGACAGCCGCCAGACTGATCAGGGCGATCAACAGCGAGTGCTGGGTCTGCCAGAAGGTTTGGGTGTCGATAGCGGTGAGAAAGCGTAATGGGGGTCGCTGATCCTTGGGCGGGAACTGGCTGACCAGGACTTTGAACGGATAGTCGTGCCCGCGCAGATTCAGATTGCGCATACCCAGCGAACCATTGGCGAACTGGCGGATTTCGTCGTCGGGGTTGCCGAATTCGTAGGTGGGGTTGTCACTGACAACCCAGAAGCGCAGGCGCTTGTCTTCTTCGCTGAGCAGCTTGAGCTTGGCGTTGATCTTGGTCCAGTGTTCGGGATTGCCATAACGCTGCACCGCCGATTCGAGCACGCTGTAACGCGCATCGACTTCAGCCGCCGGAAGCAGGCCCAGGCCCTTGTCCACTTGAAGATACAAGGCCCAACCGATCAGCAGGAACACCAGCAACGCCACCAGGGCGAACATGCCGCTCAGGCGCAGGGCGATGGAATTACTCGCCACGACGGCTCTCCAGCACGTAGCCCATGCCGCGAATGGTGTGCAGCAGTTTTTGCTCGAAGGGCCCGTCGAGCTTGGCACGCAAGCGTTTGATCGCCACTTCGACTACGTTGGCGTCACTGTCGAAATTGATGTCCCAGACCATCTCGGCAATCGAGGTCTTGGAGAGGATTTCACCCTGACGACGAGCCAGCACACTGAGCAGTGAGAATTCTTTGGCGGTCAGGTCCAGACGCGAACCCGAACGCGTGGCCCTGCGGCTGATCAGGTCGATCCACAGGTCGGCGATGCTGATCTGCACCGGCTCATGCCCGCCACTGCGGCGAGTCAACGCCTGTAGGCGGGCCACCAACTCCAGAAAGGAAAACGGCTTGCCCAGATAATCATCCGCGCCTTCGCGCAAGCCGCGGATGCGATCATCGACGTTTTCGCGGGCCGTGAGCATGATCACCGGTGTTTGCTTGCGCGCGCGCAGCGCACGCAGCACGCCATAGCCATCGATCCCGGGAAGCATGACGTCGAGAATGATCACCGCATACTCGTTCTCCAACGCCATGTGCAAACCTTCGATGCCATCCCGAGCAACGTCCGTGGTGTAACCCTGCTCGGTCAGGCCGCGGTGCAGGTAATCAGCGGTCTTTTCTTCGTCTTCGATTATCAGGACACGCATCGGCCCACTCTCACTTTTCTATGCTTATTGTTCAGTCGTAAGTGTCGCAGCAGTTTTTTGGCCCGTTGAAGGGGGAATCGGAGTCGCTGTCGGATGCCTGCGATGGAAGATTCGCTCCAGTTGCAGGTAAATCACTGGCGTGGTGAACAGCGTTAGCGCCTGGCTCACCAGCAAACCACCTACCACCGCAATACCCAGCGGCTGACGCAACTCGGCACCGACACCGTAGCCGAGCATAAGCGGCAGGGCGCCAAGCAGTGCCGCCAGAGTGGTCATGATGATGGGCCGGAAACGGGTGATACACGCCTCATAAATGGCGTCCTGCGGCGAAAGCCCTCGCTGTCGCTGGCCCTCCAGCGCGAAGTCCACCAGCAGAATGCCGTTTTTCTTGACGATGCCGATCAGCAACACGATACCGATAAGGCCCATGATCGAGAAATCCTGGCCCATCAGCCACAACAGCAACAGCGCGCCGATGCCGGCGGAGGGCAGGGTAGAGATGATAGTCAGCGGATGCACGAAGCTCTCATACAGCACGCCAAGTATGATGTACACCGCCACCAGCGCCGCAAGGATCAGCCAGGGCTGATTGGCCAGCGAACTCTGAAACGCCTGAGCTGCGCCTTGAAAGTTGCCGATGATAGAGGCTGGCATGCCAATCTCGTTCTTGGCCTGATCGAGTAACTGCACCGCATCGCCCAGGGCCACGCCCGGCGACAGGTTGAACGACAGGTTGGCGGCCGGGAACATGCCGTCGTGGCTGATCGACAGTGGCCCCATCTTCGGCGCTCCGACCTTGGCCAGTGCCGACAACGGCACCATTTCGTGAGTCAGCGTCGAGCGCAGGTAGAAGTAGTTCAGGCTTTCGGCCTTGCCACGCTGTGAAGGGTCGAGTTCGAGAATGACTTTGTACTGGTTGATGTCGGTCTGGTATTCGTTGATCTGCCGCTGGCCGAATGCGTCGTACAACGCCTGATCGACGTCAGCGGTGGTCAGGCCAAAACGTGCTGCGGCGCTGCGGTCTATATCCAGATGAGTGACGCTGCCGCCCAATTGCAGATCGTTGGACAGGTCGCGAAAGGCGGGGCTCGTTCTCAGCTTCTCTGTAAGCTTTTGCGTCCATTCGTTAAGCAGTGCGCCGTTATTGCTCTTGAGTACATATTGATACTGCGCACGGCTCGGACCGGAGCTCAGGTTGATGTCCTGCCCGGCGCGCAGGTACAGCACGATGCCGGGGATTTTTGCCAGCTTGGGGCGAATGCGGTCGATGAACTCGCTGGCAGAAACGTCGCGGTGCTCACGATCCTTCAGCGCAATCCACACCCGGCCATTGGCGATGGTCTGATTGCTGCCACTGACGCCTACCGAGTGAGAGAAGGCTTTGACTGCCGGGTCGGCACCGATGATTTTTGCCAGCTGTTTATGTTTCTCCACCATGTCCGGATAGGAAATATCTGCCGCGGCCTCGCTGGTGCCCAACACCATGCCAGTGTCCTGAACCGGAAAGAAGCCTTTGGGGATCAGCACATAGCCTGCCACCGCCAGCATCAGGGTCAGGCCGAAAAGGCCCAGCATCAGGCGTTGGTGAGCGAGGGCATAGCGCACACCACGGGCGTAGTGAGCCAATAGTTTTTCGCCGAAACCGGGCGTGGTGCTGGGGTCGTGTTTCGGCGCGCGCATGAACAGCGCGGCGAGGGTCGGTGCCAGGGTCAGCGAGACCAGCACCGAGATCAGAATGGTCGAGGTTGCGGTCAGCGCAAATTCCTTGAACAACCGTCCGACCACCCCGCCCATGAACAGCAGTGGAATGAACGCGGCAATCAGCGAGAAGCTGATCGACACCACGGTAAAGCCGATCTCGCCGGCGCCCTTGATCGCTGCATCACGCATGCTTTCGCCGGCTTCCAGGTGCCGGTGGATGTTTTCCACCACCACGATCGCGTCGTCGACCACGAAACCGACAGCCACCACGATCGCGACCAGCGTCAGGTTATTCAGGCTAAATCCCAGGACATACATCAGAGCGAAACTGGCCACCAGCGAAACGCCCAATACGGCGGTGACGATCAGCGTTGCCGACCACTGGCGCAGGAACAGTGCCATTACCGCGATCACCAGCACGATAGCGATCAGCAGGGTCATTTCCACTTCGTGCAACGAGGCGCGGATGGTCTTGGTGCGGTCGCTGAGTACCGTGACGTCCACCGATGCCGGAAGCATTTCCTGCAAGCGCGGCAGCTCTCCCAGTACCCGATCCACAGTCTCGACGATGTTGGCGCCCGGCTGGCGGAAGACCACGACGTTCACGCCTTGCTGATCCCCCGACCAAGCGTTGACGTAGGCGTTTTCCGAGCCGTTGATGACGCGCGCGACATCGCGCAAGTGAACCGGGGCGCCATCCTTGTAGGAAACGATCAGTTGTTCGTAATCCTGAGCCTGAAACAGCTGGTCGTTAGACGCCAGTGTCGAGATGCTGTCCTTGCCGTACAGCGCGCCCTTGGCCAGGTTGAGGCTGGTCAGTTGCAAGGTGCTGCGCAAGTCGGCCAGGGTCAGGCCACGGGAGGCCAGTTTTTCCGGCGCTGCCTGCACCCGAATGGCAGGGCGCCGTTGACCGGTGATGGCGACCTGGCCGACGCCGTTGATCTGACTCAGTTGCCGGGCCAGCAGCGATTCGGTGATATCGCTGAGTTCGGTGGCCGGCATCAGGCTGGAGCTGACGCTGAGAATCAGCGCCGGGCTGTCGGCGGGGTTGACCTTGCGCCAGGTTGGCGCCGTCGGCAAATCGACCGGCAGCCGACCCGATGCGGTGTTGATCGCGGCCTGGACCTCTTGAGCGGCGGTATCGATGCTCTTGTTCAGCACGAATTGCAGGGTCAGGTTGGTCGAACCCAAGGCACTGCTGGACGTCATCTGGGTCATGCCGGGGATGGCGCTGAATTGCACTTCAAGGGGCGTCGCCACCGACGAGGCCATGGTTTCCGGGCTAGCCCCGGGCAGGGTTGCAGAGACTTGAATGGTGGGGAATTCGGCTTCCGGCAACGGCGCGACCGGCAGCCGTGGAAAGGCGATGCAACCCAACAGAACCAGGGCCAAGCTCAGCAAGGCGGTGGCGATGGGGTGATTCACGCACCACGCGGAAATTGATCCATGGCCCTTCATTTAGCCGCTCCAGCAGTTGCGGAGGCTGCCAGGGTGTCCACGGGCTCAGCATTCACCACCTCGATGCGCGAGCCGTTCTTGAGTCGCGACTGGCCATCGCTGACCAGCACATCATTGGCGTTCACACCGCTGATCAGCACCAGGTCGCTGTCCTGATACAGCACCGTGACCGGCACCACTTCAACGCTGTCGCCCTTGACTCGATACACGAAGTGCTGATCCATACCGCGCTGCACGACTTGCGGTGGGACTTTCAGGGCGTCGCGATCAATGGCTGTCTGAATCCGCACGGTGACCAGCTGCCCGGGCCACAGTTTTTCGGCAGCGTTCTCGAACACCGCTTTGGCGCGAATGGTGCCTGTGGTGGCGGCCACCTGATTGTCTATCAGGGCAAGCTCGCCCTCGCCCAGTAACGTACCGCTGGCACCTTCGCCTGCGTACGCGCTGACCTTGGCTGGAGCAGGGGAGGCGAGCAGGTTGTGCAGCGTGGGGAGCATTTGTTGCGGCAGGGAAAATTCCACGGAGACTGGGTCGATCTGGGTCACCGAGAACAGGCCGGTCGCATCGCTGACCCGCAGAAAATTGCCTTCGTCGACATTGCGAATGCCGACGCGGCCGGTGACCGGGGAGCGAATCTGGGTGTAGGAAAGTTGTACCTGCGAGGCATTGATCGACGCCTGATTGCCCAGCACGGTGGCCTTAAGCTGATTGACCAGCGCTTGTTGCTGGTCGTATTGCTGTTTGGAGATGCCATTGTCGGCGCTCAGCAATGTGTAGCGTTTGAGGTTGATTTCGGCGACGTCCAGTTGCGCCTGACTCTGGCCCAATAGCGCCCTGGCCTGTTCCAGCGTGGCCCGAATGGCGCGGTCGTCAATGGTCGCCAACAGTTCCCCTGCCTTGACCTGCTGACCTTCCTTGACCATCAGTCTGGTCAATATGCCGTCGACCTGCGGGCGGATTACCACACTTTGCAGCGATAACACCGAGCCGATACCGGTGACGTAGCGCGGCACATCGTGCCTGACCACGTTGATGACCTGAACCGGCACCGGTGCCGGCGTACTGGCCTTTTTTTCGGCAGGACGCTTGATCGACCAGACACCTACGGCTAGCAACAGCGCAAGAGTGGCGACGGCCAGCACAGATTTATTTTTTTTGTACATACAGGGATAACGCCAGCAGATGCATGGGAAGGCGGACAATCGGTAGCCCTCTTTATAAACCTTCGACCCGGTCAGCAAAATGACTGCTACCTGTCAATATTGTCAGTTGAACAAGAGAGCACCATGAAGTCGGGTAGAGAAAGGATGCGCAACAGCGATCCTTCGGATGATAGAAATTCCTACACGTAGGTTCGTAAATTCTGATCGAGTGTTTGGGACTTGGATGATTGTTATGCGTGGGCGTTACTCCGGTATGCCCCAGCGAAACGTAAAAAGGCCGGCTGGACGCTTTTTTCGATCTTTTTTATCAAAACCTTCTTCCTGTTCACGCCACTGGCTGCAGTAGCAGGGGAACGTGCTTTCCTGTTCCACGGACAACTGGTCAACGCTGGATGTGATACCCGGCTGCTCAGCAATCCACAAGAGTTAAACGGACTCAAATTCCTCAAAGTGAACGAGAGCCTCAGCCTCGAGTTGATCAGTCACGATGATGCGTGCGACAGCATGGCAGTGCCTGTGTCAGCGGCTTACGCCGAGCGAGTATCACGTGTGGTCGATGCACGTTGCGGCATCGTGACCTTGACCTATCAGTAATCCAGAAAGTACCCACTGCCAGAGTGGGAAAGTGCCAGAGTGAGAAAGCCGCGTCAGGGAGTCCGGTCGGGACGGTTTTATGTATTCGTCAGTTTTCGACGTCTCACACCTTCCTGATAAAGATTGGCCAAACCTTTTTTTGATGAGCTTTTGCAAAGCCGCTTGTTTCGAGGGGGAAGGTTTGGTCGCTCACGTCATACAGAAAATTCTGTCATACGCCACTGTCGTTTCCACAAGTTCCAGGTAGGGAGCCTGACATCCTGTTATGGAGCGCCTGCTTATAGTTTCGTCGTCCTTTTGGGCACACACGAAATGACACAAGGAACGTCGTGAGCATGAAAAAGATTTCTCTTTCTTTGGCTGTCGTAGCCGCAATGGGTTTCACCTTGGCAGGCACTGCCAATGCGGCAAACAATGGGCGGCTGGTCTTCAACGGCACCCTGACAGATATCACTTGTGATATCGGCGCAGGTGCCGGTGCAAGTGCGGGCAGCAATCCGGGTGACATCAACGTCGACCTGGGTAACGTATCGTTCGCAGACATCGGCCGGTTTGCGGACAACAAACTGGAGACTGCATCGCCGATTCAATTGCTGGTGACCTGCACCGGCGGCGCTGCAGCGTACGACACCGTGACCATGCGCTTCGTCGCGCGTCAGGGCAGCGGTCTGGATACCCGCGATCAACGACTGCTGCGCACCACTGGCGCGGCCGACGGTGTGGGCATCGGCCTGCTGAACTCTTCTTACCAACTGATGGATCTGAGCGGTAATGAAACCATCCCCGCCCCGCTGATTCAGGACGGCGCGGGTGGTGCCACGGCTGAACTCAACTTCGGTGCGGTGTATGTACTCAACACTGCCGCCACCAATCCTGGCAACGCCGATGGCTTCCTGCCGTTTGTGATGGACTATCAGTGATCCCACCGGCGGACGAGCCCGGCTCGTCCTGCCGCCCTCTGATTTCGAGAAGCCCCCACCATGTTCTTTCCCCATCTTCGACGCGTGGTGCTGTGGTCGTGCTCAGCTTTGGCAACGACGCTGGCCGCCCATGCCCAGGCGGGCATCGTGCTGAACACGACACGCGTCATCTACCCGGCTACCGACAAGGAGGTGAACCTCCAGGTGCACAACACCGGCACCGGCGAAATCCTGGCGCAGTCCTGGCTCGAGACCGACAGCGATGGCCCTTCGGTGATCAGTCCATTGTTCGCGGTCACACCGTCTCTTGCGCGACTGCCCGGAAATGCCAGGCAATTGATCAGGATCATCTACTCCGGCGAGGGCCTTGCGACCGACCGCGAGTCAGTGCTCTGGCTCAATGTCCAGGAAATACCCCAGACCGCCCGTGAGAACGAACTGCAGATCGCCGTTCGGCAACGCATCAAGTTGTTCTATCGGCCACAAGGGCTGGTCGAGGATCCGCTCAAGGCTGCTCAATCACTGCGATGGCAGCTCAGCGATGGGCATCTCGAGGTCACGAACCCCGGGCCTTATCACGTCTCGATGATCAAGCTTTCTGTCGCCCGCCAGGGGCAGGTAGCCCTTAAGGAGGACAGCCGGATGCTTGCGCCCGGGGCGCGAGTGCAACTGCCGTTGAAGCCGATGAAACAATCAGGACCTGTGGACCTTACGTTCATCAGCATCAACGATTTCGGTGCTCAGGAGCCTTACCGCGCCAAAGTCTCCGGTGAGCAAGCGATTGAGGCCTACAGGGCTGATTCACGGCCTGACTAACCGCCACGCCGGTCGACATGTTTTTTTGACCCCTTTAGCTGGATGTACATCCGGCTTCAGCGTCGCACGCCTGTAAGAAAGGATCTGCAGTGCATCGACACTCAGTGTACGAGTGAAATCAGCGAATGGAACGGCGAGACAAAAGCACCAAGGGATGTCATTCCAGACGCGTTCTGTCATGCAGCCGCAGGTCCGCATCGAGACCGGAGACCAAGCCACCGCATCACCCGTTGTCCATTCGCATCGCCGCTCTCGCCGCATGGGTGTTCGGTTCCAGCGCCATGGCAGTGGCCGACAGCGCCAATGAAAGGGGTGCCCCGGCTTCGGCATCAGTCGGAGTGAAGTTCAACACTGCGTTCATTCAAGGCACGGAGCAACCCATGGATCTGGACAGTTTTCTTCAAGGTAACAGCGTGGTGCCAGGCACTTACCGAGTCGACATCTTCGTCAACCGGGTACTGAGTGGACGGCGTGACATCAGCTTTATGGCGAACCCGGCCAGCGGTGCGATCGAGCCCTGCCTGAACCTGGAAATGCTGGCGCAGTTCGGGATGGACATCTCCGGTCTGAACCGCGCAAACGGTGCGGTCGACTCGTGTTTCGATCTGTCGGCGAAGGTCGAATTCGCCCATGTCGAGTACCAACCCGACCGGCTGCGGCTGAATATCAGCATCCCCCAGGCGAGGATGTTGCGCAGCACGCGTGGCTATGTATCGCCGGAGTTGTGGGACGAGGGCGGGACAGCCGCGTTCGTCAATTACAACTTCAGCGGCGCGCGTCGGACCCGTGCCAGTCAGACTCAGGATCAATACCATCTCGGCCTGCGTAACGGATTGAACCTGGGAGCATGGCGGCTGCGCAACGAGTCTACGCTGGGCTACGGTGCCGGTCAGCCGTATCGTTTTCGCAGCAACCGCACTTTCGTCCAGCGCGATATAACTGCGCTCAAGAGCCAACTGACGCTGGGGGAAACCTTTACCGATTCGCAGGTGTTCGACAGTGTGCGCTTCATTGGCGCGATGCTCGCTTCGGATGAGGGCATGCTTCCCGACGGCGAGCGGGTTTACGCGCCGACCATTCGGGGGATTGCCGAAACCAACTCGACCGTGGAAGTACGTCAGAACGGATTCTTGCTGTACAGCAGTAGCGTGTCGCCGGGGCCGTTCGAGGTATCCGACATCTACCCCAGTGGCTCGAACGGCGATCTGGAAGTTACCGTGATCGAGGCAGACGGGCGCAGACGCGTATTCATTCAAGCCTACGCGTCGTTGCCAATCATGGTGCCCAAGGGTGCGTCGCGTTACAGCCTCGCCGCTGGTCATTACGACAGCCATAATGAGTCCGCAGCGTCGCCCGCATTCACCAGCGCAACGCTGGTTCATGGTTTGACGGACTGGCTCACCGTCGCCGGCGGTGCTCAAGTGGCCGAAGATTTTCAGGCGGGCAACATCGGCGCGGGTATCAATACCGGGCTGGGTGCGGTCTCATCGGACCTCACCCAGTCCGTCAGCCAGCAACAGCACCGGTCCTACTCGGGGCAAAGCCTGCGAGTGCGCTACGCCAATACGTTGAACCTGACCAACACCACGTTGGCGTTGGCCGGTTATCGCCGCTTCACCGATCATTACCGCACCTTGGATGAGCATGTCGAAGAACGGCAGCCACTTCGCGGAACTGCCTCAGGACGGGCCAAGGATCGCCTTGAATTCAACCTGACGCAGTCGCTGGCCGCGCAGTCTGCCTCGTTGAGCTTCACAGGTTCCGAACAGCGCTATTGGGACTCGGCGGCCAAGAGCCGGCAGCTTTACCTGTCGTGGAGTGCCGCCTGGGGCAGCCTCGCCTATGGCATTTCGCTGGAGCACAATCAGACGTTGCAGCACGACGGCCAGAGGCAATCCGACAACCGCATCGCGCTCACATTGAACCTGCCGCTGGGGGGCAGCTCGTCTTCTTCACGGATTTTCTTCAATGCCGTGCGTGACAGCACGGGCGGCGCCAATATGCAGGGCGGTATCAACGGGCAGGCATTCGATGACCGTGACACTTTTTACGCCTTGCAGGCCGGGAATGACAGCCGCTCAGGGACCAGCGGTTTCGGCAAGATCAACACGACGGCATCGTTCGGGCGCTTCGATGCCGGGTATGGTCAGGGCCGTGACTACCGCACCGTAAACGTTGGCGCAAGCGGCTCGGTGGTCGCCCACGCGGGGGGTATAAATGTTGGCCAGCCGCTGGGTGAAACGTTCGCCCTGGTGCAGGTCAGGAATGTTGCCGGCGCTCGCCTGGGCAATCACAGCAACGTCGAAACGGCCGGCAACGGCTACGCCATTGTTCCTTACACCCAGCCTTATCGCGCCAATTGGGTCAGCCTCGATACCCGTCAATTGGGCGCCGACATTGAACTGGAGAACGCCTTGACCCAGGTCATACCGCGCCGGGGTGCTGTGCCGGTGGTCGCTTTCAGGGCCCAGGTCGGGCGGCGAGTACAGTTCGAACTGGTGCGCAACGATGGCAGCGGTTTGCCTATGGGTGCTGTGGTTGAGGATCAACACGGCAAGCCGCTGGCGGCCATTGATCCTGCCAGCCGCGCTTTGGTGTTGAGCGAGGAGGAGAGCGGGGAGTTGGTCGTGAAATGGTCCGATCAGCAATGTCGCGCGCATTTCGATCTTCCTCCCCGAGACCCGCAACGCACCTATGACAGGATCAAGGTGGCCTGCCTGTGAAGTGGCCGACGACGGTGTTTGTGGCCATCGCGTTTTTTTGCAGCGACGCCGATGCGGTGGTGTCGTTGGCCGGGACTCGCTTGGTGTTCGATGGCCGGTTCCACGAGACGACGATTGACGTCAGCAACCCCGGCAACTCTCACGTGCTGATTCAGGCATGGCTGGCGGACCCGCGCACTGGTACGGCTGCCGTGCCCAATCTGCCGTTCGCGCTGACTCCCCATCTGGTGCGGTTACGCGCCCACGACAGGCAGACGTTACGCCTGCTTTACCAGGGAGTCGGCATGCCTGCTGATCGCGAATCGCTGCTGCATCTGTATGTGCTGGAAGTGCCGCGTCGCAGTGAGGCCAGCCAACAGTTGAGCATTGCCGTACGCCAGCGCATCAACGTGTTCTATCGCCCGGCCGGGCTGCCTGGCGATCCCCCCGACGCGGCGCAGAAGCTTTCCTGGCGATGGGATGAGGCCGCACGCGCCACGCTGACGGTGCACAACCCGACTCCGTTCCATGTGTCGTTGCACCGGCTGGCCTTTAACGAGGTCGGGATCGCAGAGGACCTCATGCTCGAACCTTTTTCGACGCATTCACTGCCGCTGCCGAAAGCGCTGGAAGGACACGCCGGGGAAGGAGCTTTGTATTTCAAGGCGCTGACCGATTACGGCGGGCTGCGCGACTTCTGTGCGCAATCGCGAGGCAGCTCGTCATTCAACGCCTGGCTACGCCCACCCGCCGTTCAATCATCCATAGGGACATGTCAACCATGATCACCCTCTCTCTTTTACGCGGGTGCTCAGCGCTTGTGCTTTTTCTGCTGGTACCCGCCGCATCGATGGGCATGACCTGCAAAACCCAGGGGGCGAGGGAGACCGTCGTGCATGCCGACCTGGGCAGCACGGTCGCTATCCCCTCGACGCTGCCGGACGGCAGCGTGGTCTGGCGCTCGGCGCGGGAACATCTGAGCATTGAATGCGCACGAGAGCACCCCGGGCCTGCGGAGGATGTCGTGCTGTATCTGAACCCTGAAAACCTGCGGATCGGCCAGGGCATCCGGGCAGGGCTTACGCTCAACGGTATCGACTACGTGCAAAGCGCCGGACGGATTCCCACGCAACAGGTAGTTCCGGCCTGCATCGAGGGCGCCAGCAACATCCAGGCATGTCCAAAGGTCACTTTCAGCCTGCCGTTTTCGGTATTTATCGAGAAGTACGGTTCTACGCCGCCATCAGGCATTGCCAGCGATCTGCTCAACTATCGGATGTTTCAGGTCGACAGCGCCAACGGCATGCACCCGCTGCCGGATACCAACCTCAACTACGTCATCAACAACCTGAGCGGCCTTCGATTCGTTGCCTGCAATGCGCATATGCGGTTGCTGCCGGAGACAGTGGAGTTTGGTCCGGTGCCAATCAAGGACGTACGCGTGGGCGAGGTGGCGGCGTTTCAGCGATTCGCCCTTGCGGCCAGCCGCACTTGCGACTCGCCGTTCAGCCTCGATGCGCGGTTCACGCCGGTGTCCGGGAGGTTGTCCGGTGACGTATTGCTACCGACGGGCAACGCCAGTATCGGCATCCGCATCACCCATGCACCGGCGCATCGGCCGATTCGTTTCAACGAGCCGTTTCGTGTAATCGACCTGCCGGATGGCACGTACTCCGCCACCGCCGATTTCAATGCCGAACTGGTATGGCAGACCCGTACGCCGGTGGCCGGGCCGTTCTCGGCGGAGGTGATGGTGGATCTGTTCTACAAGTAATCATTGATCGCTTGCTGCGGGCGATGGGACGGGGATTCAGGTATGCTGCGCCGCTTACAGGCCGAGCCTGTCACCCATCGACCGTTTTGCGATACGGAGCTTTCATGACCACCCCCGAACATACGCCAGCTCCCGACAATGTCGCCGAACCCGAGGCCCATGCGGAAGCCGGTGAACAGAAACCGGTGATCCCGACCTTCGGTTTCCCGTTCAAGCCGGGAGAGCTGATGCAGGCGAAAAAGGATGCCTCGTATTACAAAGGGCCCGGGAAGTCGAACCACGATAAACGCCCCGGCGCCGCTCCTTCCGGCACTCGTCGTTCGATGGGCAAGCGCTGACGGACTCCTCTCAGCCAGCGCCTGCCAGAAGCAAGTGCCCATGCCTCATCGCGGTTCCAGTTCGCAGCGCTGAACGTAGTGCATCCCGGCACGCTCATACAGGCGGCGGGCCGTCAGGTTGCTTTCCCTGACCTTGAGATCGACATGCCTTTCACGGCGCTCGGCAAAGGTCTCGAATACCTGACCCAGCAGCGCAAGGCCTATCCCACGGCCTTGCGCCCGGGGATGAACCACCAGATTGCGGATGAACGCGCTGGTCCAGCAGTGGGCTACCGCTACCAGTCCCGCTGCATCCCCTACAAGAAAACACAGGTGCCGATCAAATTCAGGATCGTCCTCGAAGCCGCGCAGCCATGGCTCGAAGTCAGGCACCCGCCCACCGCCCAGTTCGGTGCCCAGCGCCAGCAACCGGTGAGCCTCCCCAGCGTTTTCGACGCTGAGGGCCGCCAGGCTTAGCGAGGAGGGCCCGTCCTCAGTGCGGTGAGGCGAGCTGAGGTCGCGTCGCATCAGCCAGTAATGACTGGTGGATGCAGCGTCCGGGGTGGGTCTCAGATCCCTTGGGCTTCGACCGTACGGGCGGCTTCGATCAAGCATCGTGTCAGCTCGGGTGAGGAAAATTTGGTCAGTACAGCGTTGGCACCGGCCGCCTTGGCCTTTTCGGCGTTCATCGCGCTGTCCAGCGAAGTGTGCAACAAGACGTACAGTTCATGGAAATCGGGCGTCTCGCGCAAGGTGCGGGTGAGTGCGTAGCCGTCCATCTCCGACATCTCGATATCCGATACCACCACGTTGATCTGCTGCTCGGTGCCTTGCAGATCCAGCAATTGATCAATCGCCTCGCGAGCACTGCGCGCCGTATGGCACTCGATGCCCAGATTGCGGAGGGTGATGACCGATTGCTGCAGCGCAACCTGACTGTCATCGACTACCAGAATGCGTGCCTTGCTCAGAACCTCGGCTTCCGCAGGGCTGAGTTCGTTGGAGTGTGCTTCTATCCTCGCCGGGGCGATGCCGTGGATAACCTTTTCGATATCCAGCACCTGAACAAGGGTGCCATCCACCTGGGTGACACCGGTAATGAACGACTTGTTGCCAGAGCCAAATGGCGGCGGACGGATATCGGTGGTCAGGCAATGCACGATCTTGCTTACAGCCTGCACGTGCAGCCCCTGTTTCGAGCGGCTGACATCCGTGACGATCAGGCAGCCGCCGTCCGGGTCGATCAGCGGACGTTCGCCGATGGCCCGGCTCAGGTCGATCACCGATAGCGAATTGCCGCGCAATGTTGCGATCCCTTTGACGTGCGGATGCGATTCCGGCATGCGGGTGAGAGTAGGGCAGGGGATGATTTCACTGACCTTGAGCAGGTTGATCGCCATCAGCTTTCCGCTGCGTAACGTGAACAGCAGAAGCGAGAGCGAATCTGCTCGAACGTTTTTGGACATATGAACCTTCTGTCATGCAGTGTCTGTATGCGCTTGGCGCTACAGCTGTCGGTAACGGTGTATCGACCCCTGAAAGGCAGCCTTTAACCTTTTTGGCAGATACCGGTATCTGCTGTCAGCGCCGCCCGTAGTCAAAATGACCAGTAAGGAGTCGTAATGACTACGCGCAGGCTTGGTCATAATGACATTTGTCAGTTATCTAACTGATTTTATTGAATATTAAAGCTGGCACGCATTCTGATACAGAGGGGTACTCATCTTCCAGTCTCAGGGGACTCCCATGTTGAATGCTTCAGATCGTGCCATCGTCAAAGCTACTGTGCCATTACTGGAAAGCGGCGGTGAGGCGCTGGCCACTCATTTCTACAAGAAATTGCTTGGCAGATACCCGCAGGTGCGTCCGCTGTTCAATCAGGCGCATCAGGCCAGTGGCGCCCAACCCCGTGCGTTGGCTAATGCCGTATTGATCTATGCCCGCCATATAGACCAACTCCAGGAGTTGGGCGAGCTGGTCACCAGGATCATCAACAAGCATGTTGCTTTGCAGATATTGCCAGAGCATTACCCCTTGGTTGGCGAGTGCTTGTTAGAGGCCATCCGTGACGTGCTCGGCGCCCAGGTCGCGACCGATGCGGTCATTGCCGCTTGGGGGAATGCCTACTGGCAACTGGCCAATATCCTGATCGGAGCCGAAAAGGACATCTATGAGGAAAAAGCCCGGGCACCGGGCGGCTGGCGTGGAGCTCGCGAATTCAAGCTGGTGGCCAAAGTGCCGGAGAGTGCCGAGATCACTTCGTTCTATCTCGCCCCGGCTGACGGGCAGCCAATTGTTGAGTTCATCGCGGGCCAGTACATCGGGCTGCAACTGTTTCTGGGGGGGGAAGAGCTTCGTCGCAATTACTCGCTCTCCGGGTTGGTGCGGGATAACCAGTACCGGATCAGCGTCAAGCGCGAAAACGGTGGTCGCGTCTCCAGCCACCTGCACGATGAATTGAATATAGGCGATAGCATCAACCTGTTCACGCCGTCGGGCGAATTCACGCTCAGGCAAAGTGACAAGCCGTTGGTCCTGATCAGTGGCGGAGTCGGCATCACGCCGACCCTGGCCATGCTGCAAGCGGCGCTGGAGGGTCCACGGCCCATTCATTTCATCCACTGTGCACGCAATGGTTCTGTCCATGCGTTCCGGGACTGGATCGAAGAACTGGTCAGCAAGCATTCTCAGCTCAAACGCTTTTACATTTACGATGAAGAGGACCACGCCAGTCCGCCTGCCGACGCTACAGGGTTGCTGGATCAGTCGCGCCTCGAACAGTGGCTGCCAGAAAGTCGTGACCTGGATGCCTACTTGCTCGGGCCGCAAGGTTTCATGGCCGCCGTCAAGCGTCAGCTGAGGGCGGCGGGTGTGCCAGACGAGCAGGTCCACTATGAATTCTTCGGGCCTGCAACCGCGCTGGAGTGATCTGAATAAACGTCAGGAGAGCGCAGTTCGCTGCGACAAATAGACGCACGCTTTCTATATAAAGAGGGCGTGCGGCATTAGGTCTCTGCGGCAAAGCGTCGCACTCCACCTATATAGAAGAATCTGAATTTTCGTCCGTGGGTTGTTGCGCGGGTTTGGTTAATGTTTGGCTAATGGCCGTGTGTTCACCATCGGCGCCGGCGTGCGGATGCGACGATGGTAGAATTGCCGGCTTTCCCGCCCACTTCGGGGCGCGCGCGAAGACAGATCTTCTCGATCTGGATGGACACCACATTCAAAGGGCATGTGAATGACTGACAAGATTTTTTTCCTGCAACGTGAAAAGCAGTTTCTGGTACTGCTGGGTATCATCTGTCTGGCCCTCATCGGCGGGGCGCTGTACATGCAGGTGGTATTGGGCGAGGCGCCTTGCCCGCTGTGCATCCTGCAGCGCTATGCCTTGTTGTTTATTGCCATTTTCGCGTTCATCGGCGCTGCGATGCCGAGCCGTATGAGCCTTAGCGTTTGCGAACTGCTGGTCACCCTCAGCGCGGTTGGGGGAATGGTCGCGGCAGGGCGCCATGTCTGGATTCAGACTCATCCCACCGAAAGCTGCGGTATCGACGTGCTGCAGCCCATCGTTGACGGGCTGCCGTTGGCATCGCTGTTTCCGCTTGGCTTTCAAGTGGGTGGTTTCTGCGAGACGCCATATCCGCCAGTCTTCGGACTTTCGTTGGCGCAGTGGGCATTGATGGCTTTTGTTCTTACGGTAATTCTGGTACCCGTAGGTGTCGTTCGAAACCGCATGAAAGCGCGTTAATTACAAAGTGTTGCACAAAACGAAGCCCCAATTCCTTAGGGAATATGGGGCCTTTGCTGGATTTTCAGGTGCGGCATAGGGGTTCATTATTACCGAATCGGAAATTAACTGTTGCGCAGAAACTCATAGTCAATAAAACTTTACGTATCTACAATCGCCCCCACTTAACGCCCCCATCACTTGATGGACGTCGTAAATCGAGGTCGGAAAGCGTTTTTACGCCTTTGTAGACGCCGTCTGGATGGCCTCTTTGAGTCGAATCCGAATGTATGCGCCAAGGGATTTGTACCGCTTTGCGGTTGCCACCATTCGAATAAGAAACCACAGCTCAACCCGGATTTGTTACGAGGCCGCAAGCTTCTTGACAGGCCCCTGTTCAATCCCAAAAATTTGCCAGCACCTGGCAGGGTGAAGTGTTGGCGGTCGAAACCCAACTGCGATGCGAAAGCTGCTTTTAGAGGTCGTGAGATGAGTAAAAAAAGGTACCCCAGGTTTTTTGGCTTCTTGGCCCTTTTCAGCATGCTCCTGCTCAGCGGGTGCGATTACACCTTGCTGAATCCCAAGGGCCATATTGGCGTGCAAGAGCGTGACCTGATTGTCACCGCTACGTTGCTCATGCTGCTGGTGGTGGTGCCGGTCATTTGCATGACCATCATCTTCGCCTGGAAGTATCGCGCGTCGAACAAGAACGCCACCTACACCCCTGACTGGGCACATTCGACCAGAATCGAACTGGTTGTCTGGGTGATCCCGATGATCATCATCGCCATTCTCGGCTACTTCACCTACAAGTCGACTCACGCCCTGGACCCTTACCGTCCGCTCGAGTCTGACGTCAAGCCGGTGACTATCGAAGTCGTGGCGCTGGACTGGAAGTGGTTGTTCATCTACCCGGAACAAGGCATTGCTACCGTCAACAAGATCGTGTTCCCGGCCAACACGCCGGTCAATTTCCGCATCACTTCCGATGCGGTCATGAACTCGTTCTTCATTCCGGCATTGGGCGGCCAGATTTACGCCATGGCCGGCATGCAGACCAAGTTGCACTTGATCGCCAATGAAAATGGCGAATTCGACGGTATCTCCGCCAACTACAGTGGCGCGGGTTTCACCGGCATGAAATTCAAGGCAACCGCCACCTCACAGGCAGATTTCGATGCCTGGGTTGCCGAGGTCAAGAGTTCACCTAAACAGCTGGGAACGGCTGAATACGCTGCATTGGCCAAACCTAGCGAACGCAACCCCGTTGAACTCTACTCTGCAGTCGCCCCAAACCTGTTCCAGACTATCATCGATAAGTATGAAGGTATGAAGCCGGGCAAGATTGTTCACGAGAAGAAAGAAGTGGCCGGTACGGAAGTGATGGACATGGGTAAGCATTCAGCTGCGCAGGCAGAGGAGTAAACGATGTTTGGTAAATTAAGTCTGGACGCGATACCGTTTCACGAACCGATAGTCATGATCACGCTTGCCATGATCGCTATAGGCGGCGTGGCGGTATTCGGTCTGATTACATATTTCAAGAAATGGACCTACCTTTGGACCGAGTGGCTGACTTCGGTTGACCACAAGAAAATCGGTGTGATGTACATCGCCATCGCCATGGTCATGCTGATTCGTGGCTTTGCTGACGCCGTGATGATGCGTTCCCAGCTGGCCCTGGCCACCGAGGGTTCGCCTGGCTATCTGCCGCCTGAACACTATGACCAGATCTTCACCGCCCACGGTGTGATCATGATCATCTTCATGGCGATGCCGTTCTTCACCGGTCTGATGAACATCGTTCTGCCTTTGCAGATCGGCGCTCGCGACGTTGCCTTCCCGTTCCTGAACTCCCTGTCCCTGTACCTGCTGATCTCTGGCGTGGTTCTGGTGAACATTTCTCTGGGTGTCGGCGAATTCGCACGTACCGGTTGGGTTGCCTATCCGCCGCTGTCTGAACTGGGGTATAGCCCGGGCGTAGGTGTGGATTACTACATCTGGGCACTTCAGCTATCGGGTCTGGGTACGACACTGACGGGCGTGAACTTCCTGGTTACCGTCCTGAAAATGCGTGCACCCGGCATGAAAATGATGGACATGCCGATCTTCACCTGGACCTGCACCTGGGCAAACGTCCTGATCGTGGCTTCGTTCCCGATCCTGACCGCCACCCTGGCGTTGCTGACCCTTGATCGTTACCTGGACTTCCACATCTTCACGAACGAACTGGGTGGTAACCCAATGATGTACGTGAACCTGTTCTGGGCATGGGGTCACCCTGAGGTTTACATCCTCGTGCTGCCGGCATTCGGTGTGTTCTCCGAAGTTATCTCGACGTTCACCGGCAAGCGCCTGTTCGGCCACCATTCGATGATCTACGCCTCGGGTGCGATCTCCGTACTGGGCTTCATGGTCTGGCTGCACCACTTCTTCACCATGGGCTCGGGTGCAAGCGTCAATGCCTTCTTCGGACTGGCGACGATGCTGATTTCCATCCCGACGGGGGTGAAGCTGTTCAACTGGCTGTTCACCATCTACCAGGGCCGCCTGCGCTTCACCGCGCCGGTCATGTGGACCCTGGGCTTCATGGTGACCTTCTCCATCGGTGGTATGACGGGCGTGCTGCTGGCGGTGCCGGGCGCTGACTTCGTACTGCATAACAGCCTGTTCGTAATCGCGCACTTCCACAACGTGATCATCGGTGGTGCCGTATTCGGTTACATCGCGGGCTTCGCGTTCTGGTTCCCGAAAGCGTTCGGCTTCAAGCTGAACGAGAAGTGGGGCAAGGCAGCGTTCTGGTTCTGGATCTCGGGCTTCTACGTGGCATTCATGCCGCTGTACGCACTGGGCTTCATGGGCATGACTCGTCGTCTGAATACCACCGATAACCCGGACTGGACACCTTACCTGCACGTTGCCTTCTGGGGCGCCATGCTGATCGCGGTAGGTGTTGCCTGCCAGTTGATCCAGCTGTACGTGAGTATCCGTGACCGTGAGCAGAATCGCGACGTGACCGGCGACCCATGGAATGGCCACACTCTGGAATGGTCGACCTCGTCGCCACCTCCGTTCTACAACTTCGCAGAAATGCCGAAGGCTGAAGAAATCGATGCGTTCTACGCGGCCAAGCGTGATGGCGAAGCGTACAAGGTTCCGGCCAGGTACTCTGACATCCACATGCCGAACAACACCGCAACCGGGCTGATAATGGGTGCACTGCTGACCATTTTCGGTTTCGCGATGATCTGGCACATCTGGTGGCTGTCGATCGCAAGCCTTGCTGGCACGATCATCTATTTCGTCATTCATGCTGCACGTGACGATCAGGGCTTCATGGTTCCTGCTTCTGAAGTGGCACGTATCGAAGGCGAGCACCACAGGGTCCTGGAATCGGTCCGCAATGCCCAGGCAAACACTCCTGTCAACAAGCTGGAGCAGGCGTAAACAATGTCGAACTTAGTATTTGATAGTGCGAAGGGTCACGACCACGCGCATGACCACGGCCATCACGACGCCGGTGAGATGAAAATCTTCGGCTTCTGGCTGTACCTGATGACCGACTGCATTCTGTTCGCGTCGATCTTCGCCGCCTACGCAGTACTGGTTAACAACGTTGCCGGTGGTCCTTCGGGCCACGATATTTTCGAACTGCCTTACGTGCTTGGCGAAACCGCCTGCCTGTTGCTCAGTTCGATCACCTACGGCTTCGCCATGCTGGCGATGCACAGAGGCAACAAGTCGGGCGTCCTGGGCTGGTTGTTCGTGACCTTCCTGTTCGGTCTGGGCTTCATCGGGATGGAGATCAATGAGTTCCATACCCTGATCTCCGAAGGCTACGGTCCTAACCGCAGCGGTTTCCTCTCGGCGTTCTTCACGCTGGTGGGCACCCACGGTCTGCACGTTACCAGTGGTCTGATCTGGATGGCGGTCATGATGTATCAGGTCAGCAAGAATGGGCTGACGCCGTCCAACCAGACGCGCCTGAGCATGCTCAGCCTGTTCTGGCACTTCCTGGACGTGGTCTGGATCTGCGTGTTCACCGTTGTCTATCTGATGGGGACCATCTAAATGGCGAATTCACATCAATCTCATGACGACTCCAGCCACGGCAGCTACAAGTCGTACATGGTCGGTTTCGTACTGTCGATCATCCTGACCGCGGTTCCTTTCGGTCTGGTGATGTTCCCGACAATCTCGAAAATCGCCACCTTGTGGGTCGTACTGATCTTCGCAGTTGTGCAGGTTCTGGTTCATCTGGTGTATTTCCTGCACCTGGATCGTTCGAGTGGACAGCGCAACAACATGGTTGCTTTCGCGTTCGCAACGCTGGTTATCTTCCTGCTGGTGGGCCTGACTGTCTGGATCATGTTCAGCATTCACACCGCCATGATGGCGAAGTGAGGAAAACCTGATGTCACTGAAGCACTTTATCCAAATCACCAAACCGGGGATCATTTTCGGTAACGTGCTTTCGGTGGCCGGTGGCTTTTTTCTGGCGTCCAAGGGGCATGTCGATTTCGGCCTGTTCCTCGTAGCGATGATTGGTACGTCGCTGGTCGTAGCGTCCGGTTGTGTCTTTAACAACTGCATCGACCGCGACATCGATCTGAAGATGGAGCGCACCAGGAACCGAGTGCTGGTTCAGGGACTGGTTTCGTTGAAACTGGCCCTGACCTACGCCGTGGTGCTGGGTGTAGTCGGTGTGGGCCTGCTGTACTTCAAGGCCAATGCGCTGGCGGCACTGTTCGCAGTGATCGGTTTTGTGATCTACGTCGGCTTCTACAGCCTGTACCTGAAACGCAAATCCGTTCACGGAACATTGGTTGGCAGTCTGTCCGGAGCGATGCCTCCCGTCATCGGCTATGTCGCAGTGAGTAACAGCTTTGACCTGGCTGCGCTGACCTTGCTGGTCATGTTCAGTCTGTGGCAGATGCCTCACTCTTATGCCATCGCAATCTTCCGCTTCAATGACTATCTGGCTGCCTCGATTCCGGTTCTTCCGGTCAAACGCGGCATCCGGGTTGCAAAACGCCATATCCTGATCTACATCCTGGCCTTCCTGCTGGCGACTCTGATGCTGACGTTTGGCGGTTACGCCGGGCTCAACTATCTGGCCGTCGCCGCTGCCATGGGCATGTACTGGTTGTACATGGCCTGGACAGGTTACAAAGCCAAAGATGACACCGTTTGGGCACGCAAGCTGTTCGTGTTCTCCATCTTCACGATCACAGCCTTGAGCGTGGCAATGTCGCTGGATTTTCAGGTAACTAAGGAATTGCTGGTGACATACGCAGCTCCTTGATCACCTGAACCGAACATAAAAAACCCCGCTGTTCAACAGAGCAGCGGGGTTTTTTATTGCCTCGCCGCCCGTAGTGCTACGCAGATGGTCGCAATGCGCTGTAGGGCAAATCCGCTTTTTCCGTTCGTAACGCTTAATCCTCCATGACAAAAGCCATCGCTTTGCCGCATCATGTGTCTGTTTTGTACAGGGATCGTAGCGAAATGCCTTCGATCCAGTCGTAGAGACACAACAATCAGAATTATGACTGACCAAATCACTCCAGAACGCCTGCCCCGGAATGACTCGATGCCTCTCGTATCGATCATCGCGCCCTGCTACAACGCAGAAAGGTATCTGGACGCTGCCATTGCCAGCATCTTTGCCCAGGACTACCAAAACTTCGAAGTCATTATCGTCGATGATGGTTCGAGCGATAACAGCGTCGCGATGCTTCAGGCGCTCCAAAGCACGTACGATTTCCAGCTCTATGCTCAGCCCAATCAAGGTGTCAGTGCCGCTTTGAATCACGGGCTTCGGTACGCTCGCGGCGAATACGTGTGCACGCCCGATCTGGACGACATCATGCTGCCCTCGTCGGTGCGGTTGCGTGCGGACTACCTGAACCAGCACCCTGAAGTAGGCTGCGTAGGTGCGCTGATCATCTACATGGATTCGGACGGCAACGACACCAAGACCCAGAAGCTAGCGGGTATCAGAAAGCTCAGTTTCGATGAGATCCTCGGAGACGCCATCGTCGTCGGTGCACCGGTTTCGCTTTACCGGATGGATGCCATGAAGGCGGTGGATTTCTATGACCCACAGATCAGGGTTCAGGATTTTCAGATGACCCTCAAGATCGCCAACAGGGGCTATGAAGTCCATGTTTTGCCGATGAACGTCACGCGCTATCGCCGCCATCCGAACAACCTGTCGCGTCGCTACAAGGTGCTTCTGGACGCAGATATGCGCACCATTGCCCCTTATCGGGCGCATCCGGCCTACAACCGTGGTTTCACTGCGATCATCAACAAGGCGTTGAAGTACGCAGTGGTCAACGACAAGAAGTACGCGTGGACCCTGTTGCGCTCGATTCCGCTTCGACAATTCAACAAGACCACCTTTCGCCGCTTCAAGCGCCTGTTGCTGCACCGCCAAAGCAGTTAACCCGAAAACCAGTGCGCCTGCTTTCGCCCCGGACCCTCGCATGAAATTCTTCGAATTGCTCAAGACCCGCAAAACCAGAAAGCATCTGCGCAGCCTGGATAAACTCGAACGCGAGCCGGAAAGAATCCGCCTGCGTTACCCGCACTACGTTGTGGGCACAGGCACCTACGGCATCCCGGAGGTGTTCGAATTCGGTGATGACACCCTCCTGCGGGTCGGCTCGTACACCTCGATTGCCGCTGGAGTGAAGATCCTGCTCGGTGGCGAGCATCGCACCGACTGGCTGACCACTTACCCATTCCCGGCGATGATGAAGGGCCTGGAAGACATCAAGGACTACGCCCCCAGCAAAGGCGATGTGGTGATTGGCAGCGATTGCTGGATCTGTGCCGGAGCGACCATTCTGTCGGGCGTCACCATCGGCCACGGTGCTATCGTCGCCGCCGGTGCGGTGGTGGCCCGGGATGTGCCGCCTTTTGCGGTAGTGGGTGGCAATCCCTGCAAATTCATCCGCTGGCGCTTCGACGAAGAGGTTCGCGAGCGGCTGCTTCAGGCTGCGTGGTGGGATTGGCCGATGGAAGAGGTCAAGTCGGTTGCCAGAATGCTCTCAGGGTCGGATCTGAGCGCTTTTCTGAACTACCTCAGGTCACGCAAGGCGGCCTGAACCGTGGTGACAGGCCAGCGCTAATGGGATTTGCGTGAGTTTCGGGCTATTGCGCCTCGGCGCTGTCCGGGTTTTTTGCGGGTCCCAACACGATTGCCAAATGGCGCAAATCCTCGATTTCCACAGTGAAGCTTTTGCCCAATGGGCTGGCTTTCAGCGTGCCTAAGGCAAACACGGTAAAGAATCGAATCTCATCGGCGTGGCTCAACAGCTCGCTGATGTAACGGCTGGAGCGATAGGCTTGCATCTGTGCGGGCGACACGTACAGCGTCACCCGCTTGCCCTGCAGCCGATCAAAGAATTTGAATTTGAAGCCGGTGCCATAGCGCTCCACCAGACCGCCGCCATAAAGCACCCGACGCTCGTTGCCCAACTGGGCAAATTTGATGTGTCGGAAATACGAGCGCAGCGACACCTCGCCCTGACCCGGAACGCGCAGGCTCAGCAAGGCGAACTCTTCCTTGGTGAGTTGCGCCTGAGCCTGACGGAAACTGTCCACCAGACGCTCAAGGTTGGTGGTGCGAGTTTCGGCGGACTGTTTGATTTTTGGAGTGTCGGAAACAGCGCTTACCTCTGCAGGTTTCGCATCTTCCCCTTCGTCAGGTCTGGCGGCAGCGGGCTGTGCTTTCACCCGCTCCTTGAGCGCCGGATCGAACACGTCGATGTAGTCATCCAGTTTGCGCTTGGCCTTGCGCACTGCACTTTGCGTCTCGGTCTCCTGACGTTCAGGCATGTCTTCGACGGGCTCAGCCTCATCGACCCACTCACAATCCACATGGTGCTCGTAATTGGCGTTGGCCCTGAAGTGCGCGCAGACGAAAGTCGGATGCTCCTGGGGCTTGACGTCATAACGCACGCCGGTGATTTTCACGCCTTGCGCCCGGCAGGCTTGCGTCGAGCACAAGAAGTTGAAGCGTGCGCGAGGGGGCTCCTGAGAGAAATATTCACGTCGCGCGGCAACGATCGAAAGCTCCTGCTGCAACTCGACACAAAACGCGCGGGTGATGTTCTTGCTGGTCTTCATGAATGCGGCCGAGTCCTTCGCCGGATGACAGGCAGGCATGATGCTGAATCGCCACAGGACTGCACAAGCCCTTTAAGAATATCGCTCGCCGAAGATTGCGATCACGTCGCCGTTGGCAAGCCGACTGTCACAGGGATGGAAGTTGTCACTCCGAGGGCAGGGCCAACCACTGCGCCACCACCTTGTGATAGGCGCCCGTGGCCTTCGACAGGTGCAGCCACTGATCCACATACGATTTCCAGCTGACATCATCACGCGGCAACAGGTACGCCTTCTCGCCATATTGCATGTACCGCGACGGATTCACCGTACACAGGCCCGACAGGCGCTTCTGCTGGTACAACGCTTCCGATGCGTCGGTGATCATCACGTCCGCCTTCTTGTCCAGCAGTTGCTGAAAGATGGTTTTGTTGTCGTGAAACTCCAGCTTCGCGTCGGGCAGGTAAGTCCTTGCAAACGCCTCGTTGGTCCCGCCCTGTGGTTCGATCAGCCGCACATCAGGCCGATTGATCTGCGCGATGCTTTGGTACTTCGACTCATCCTCGCAACGCACCAGCGGCACCTTGCCGTCGACATCCAGGGTGTTGCTGAAAAACGCGTGCTTTTGCCGCTCCAACGTCACCGAAATACCGCCCACTGCGATGTCGCATTTGCCTGCACTGAAGTCCGTCATCAGGGTTTTCCAGGTCGTCGGCACCCACTGCACCTTCACCCCTAAACTCTGCGCCAGCGACTGAGCCAGTTCGATGTCGATACCCTCGTACTGTCCGTCAGATTTGAGAAAGGTGTAGGGCTTGTAGTCACCGGTGGTACACACCGCCAGCTCACCCTTCTGCTGCACGGTATCCAGGTGCGAAACCTCGGCTGCCTGCACCTGCGCGACGCCAAACAACCCCAGCAACAGACTGGCGCTAATACGTGTGTTCATCGTGTCGACCCCTGTGAATCCAACGTTTCAGGTAGCCGTTATAGAGGCGAGGGCAGAGGAAGGGAAGCAACGGCTGCAGATTCGGTAGCGGCGCGATTGGCTTTTCAGCAGATCGGTGAGGCTACCGTACGTCATTTTTGCTGTGACCGCGCGGCCCGGGCCTTCGACCGGTGATGCCGATAAAACGCAACCGCTGTGGCAATCACGACCACGCCGATGAGGATCGGCAGACGGTAAGGCTTGAGGTTGCCCAGCAGGTTCTCAAGGGCGTCGCCGGCCCAGTAACCGCCCATGACAAACAGAGTCGCCCACACAGCGGCGCCCAGCAGGTTGACCAGAGAAAACCGAACCGGAGACAGGCGGCTCGCGCCAATCACCAGCGGCCCGACCAGCCGCATGCCGTAGAGAAACCGCACGGAAAAGATCGATGCCGTGGGGTAGCGCTCAATCAAGCCGGAAACCCGGTCAATCGCTGCTTGCTGCCGGTGCAGGCGCGGCAGTATTCGAGGACCGTAATAGCGCCCGACCCAGAACAGGATCTGGTCGCCCACCATCCCGCCCAGCGTGGCAACGGCGATGACATCGATCAGTCGCAGAGACGTCTGGTGAGCCGCCAGTCCACCGAGGATCAGAATGGTTTCGCCTTCCAGCAGGCAACCAATGAACACAGCCCAATAGCCGTAGTTGACGAGCAGATAATTGATGTCGAGATGTTCGAACATGAGAACCGGCGGCCTCGCAGTGGAAAAACAGCCGCTGGATCATCCGGCGGGGGCATGCCGTTCGACCAAACCGGGGCGCGAACAGTTCTATCGCGTTTTGCCTCTGGCCTGAGAAGGCTGTCGCAAGCGGTGCGCGGATATTGCCGTGGCTTTGTCGGCGGCATGAGCGCTGTGCGCGGGTCAGGGAGTGTAAATAATCTGCAAAGGTCGGGCCCCTCACTTGTTCGCATCTTTTGCGCAGGGCTAAATGACGCAACAGTTTGAAACATCACCGGTCGACGGGGCCTTTCGACTGCTTGATATAGCCGGTGCCAGCGGCAAACGGGTCCTATGCTGACCGGTGAATGTTGTGCATAAGATTGTTGCCCATCCCACCCTTGCCTCTTGTCCATGCAGAAGTGCCCAATGACCCAGATTTCAGCAGCCCGCTCACGCAAGCGCCTTGTATTTGCGCTTTTGATAGCCGCAGCCATTGGCGCTGTTTTTGTCTACCTCAAGCACACACCGTCAACCCCGTCGGCAGCCGATGCCGGCAGTACTGCTGCCGCTGGCCCCGGCGGGCGTCGCGCCGGGCCGGGCATGTCAGATCCCAATGCAGCGGTCAGCGTTGCCGCAGGCACCGCAAGCGCCGCTGACGTGCCGGTGATCCAACAGGCGCTGGGCACGGTCATCCCGAACTATTCCGTGACAGTCACCAGCCGCGTCGACGGCGAACTCATGGCTGTTTACTTCACCGAAGGTCAGTACGTGAAAAAGGGTCAGTTACTGGCGCAGATCGACCCGCGCGCCTATCAGGCCACGCTGGACCAGTATCAGGGTGAAATGGCCCAGAATCAGGCGCTGCTCAAAAGCGCGCAGCTGACCGTCGAACGTTACAAACGCTTGTTCGCCAAGGACTCCATCGCCAAGCAGGACCTGGACACGCAGACCGCCACCGTCGGCCAATATGCAGGTGCGGTAAAGGCCGATGAGGGCCAGATCAATGCAGCCAAACTCAATCTGGTCTACGCCAAAATCGTCTCGCCCATCGACGGCTACGTCGGCCTGCGCCTTGTTGACCCGGGCAACATCGTGTCGTCCAGCAGCACGACCGGCATCGTTACCGTGACTCAGACCAACCCGATCGCAGTCACTTTCAGCTTGCCCCAGGCCCAGTTGGCGACGCTGCTGCCCAAGGTGCGCAAGGGTGAGTCATTGAGCGTGCAGGCCCTTGACCCGTTGGGCACCACGCCCTTGGCCAATGGCACGCTCAAATTCATCAGCAACGAAATCGACACCGCCACCGGCAGCATCAAGTTGAAAGCGCTGTTCGAGAACCCGGACGAGAAGCTCTACCCTAACCAGTTCGTCAACGTGAAGCTGACCACCGACATCCTGCATAACGCCGTCGTGGTGCCATCGGCTGCCGTGCAACTGAGCAGTGATGGCGAATTTCTGTATGTGGTTAAAGACGGCAAGGTCACTCGCCGTAGCGTCAAGGTCGGCCCGGCGATGGGCGGCCAGAGGGTGATTACCCAAGGCGTGGACAAGGGCGAACAGGTCGTTACCCGCGGCATTGACCATCTGCGTGAAGGCAGCAAGGTAGAGGTTGAAAAACCTGCGGAACAGGCTGCGGCTCAATCCGCCACGCCCGCCACAGGCAATGTCGCCCCATGAACCCATCGAGACTGTTCATCCAGCGCCCGGTCGCCACCATGCTGCTGATGCTGGCGGTCATGCTGGCCGGTATTTTTGCTTATCGCCTGCTGTCCACGTCGGCGCTGCCGGAAGTCGATTACCCGACCATCCAGGTCAGCACGCTGTACCCGGGTGCCAGCTCCAGCGTGCTGGCCTCCGCGGTGACTGCGCCGCTGGAGCGCCAGTTGGGGCAGATGTCGGGCTTGTCGCAGATGTACTCGACCAGTTCGGCCGGCGCATCGGTGATCACCCTGAAATTCTCTCTGGACCTGTCTCTGGATGTCGCCGAGCAGGAAGTGCAGGCGGCCATCAACGCCGCCAACAGCCTGCTGCCTAATGACCTGCCCAACCCGCCCACTTATAAAAAGGTCAACCCGGCCGACACCGCCGTGCTGACGCTGGCGGCCACGTCCGACAGTCTGCCGCTGACCCGGGTGCAGGACCTGGTGAACACCCGCGTGGCGCTCAAGCTCTCGCAGATTTCCGGCGTGGGCATGGTCAGCCTGGCGGGCGGTCAGCAGCCAGCGGTGAAGATCGAAGTCAATCCCACCAGCCTCGCAGCTCACGGCCTGACCCTGGAAGACGTCTATGACAAGGTCAATGCCGCCAACGTGAACGGCTCCAAAGGCGGTTTCGACGGCCCCTCGCATTCCATCACCATCGACGCCAACGACCAGCTGCGTGACGCGGTGGAATACGGCGAACTGGTGCTGGCCTACGAAAACGGCGCAGCCCTGCGCCTCAAGGATGTCGCGACCACCGCCGAAGCGCCCCAAGACCAATACCTGCAAGCCACGGCCAATGGCCAACCGGCAATCGTCATTGCCGTGCAGCGTCAGCCCGGCGCGAACGTCATCGAAGTGGTGGACAGCATCAAGGCGAAGCTGGCGGTGCTGCAAACGGCATTGCCTGACTCGGTCAAGCTGAGCGTGATCAGCGACCGCACGCAGACCATCCGCGCCTCCATCAAAGACGTGCAGATCGAGCTGCTGCTGTCCATCGCCCTGGTGGTGCTGGTGACCTTCGCCTTTCTCGGCAACTTCACCGCAACGTTGATTCCAAGCCTTGCGGTACCGCTGTCGCTGATCGGCACTTTCGGCGTCATGTACCTGGCGGGATTCAGCGTGAACAACCTGACGCTGATGGCGCTGACCGTCGCCACCGGTTTCGTCATCGACGATGCCATCGTGGTCGTCGAAAACATCTCCCGGCATCTGGAGGAGGGCGAAGAGCCGATGGCGGCGGCTTTGAAAGGCTCGCAGGAAATCGGCTTCACCATTATTTCGCTGACTTTCTCGTTGATTGCCGTGCTGATCCCGTTGCTGTTCATGGGCGACGTGGTGGGTCGGCTGTTCCGCGAGTTCGCGATCACCCTGGCGGTGGCGATACTGGTCTCGATGATTGTGTCCCTGACCCTCACGCCGATGCTCTGTGCCCATCTGCTGCGTCACGTGCCGGAGGACGGCAAGGGGCGTTTCGCGGCCTGGGGTGATCGTCAGTATCAGAAAGTGCTAAACGCTTATGACCGCGGCCTGATCTGGGTGCTGGACCACCAGCGTCTGACCCTGCTGGTAGCGATCGGCACAGTGGTGCTGACCGGCTTGCTCTATCTGATCGTGCCCAAGGGGTTCTTTCCCACTCAGGACACGGGCTTGATTCAGGGCTACACCCGCGCCTCCCAGGATGTCTCGTTCAGCGAAATGGCGCGTCGTCAGCAAGCCATGGTCGAGGTCGTGCGCCAGGACCCTGCCGTGGAGTCGGTGTCATCCACCATTGGCGTCGATGGCAACAATAACTCGCTGAACAACGGCCGCTTGCAGATCGAACTCAAGGGCTTCGAAGACCGCGACGACACCGCGACTGAGGTCATTGCCCGCCTGGAAAAATCCGCGAGCGCCGTTTCCGGTATGCAGCTGAATCTGGTGTCGTCCCAGGACCTCACTGTCGATGATCAGCTCACTCCCAGCCAGTACCAGTTCACCCTGGACGATTCGGAAAGCGCCCACCTGTCCGCACTGGTCCCCAGGCTGATGGAGAAATTGCAGCACCGCCCGGAAATGAGCGACGTCATCGACAATCTGCAGGACCAGGGCCTGGTGGCCTACGTCGAGCTGGATCGCGCGGCGGCCATGCGTTACGGCATCAGCGCTTCGGACGTCGACACAGCGTTATACAACGCCTTCGGTCAGCGTCTGATTTCCACCATCTTCACCCAGTCCAACCAGTACCGCGTGGTGCTGCAGGTGCCGGGCAAGTTCCAGCAGTCGCTGGCGTCGTTCGACAACATCTATCTGGCGGCCACCACCGGTACCGCGAGCACAACCACTTCCAGCAGCACAGCGTCGAGCACCACCGGCCCCACGACGACGAGCAGCACCGCCGCGCAGATGGTGCGCCTGACGGACTTCGCCAAAATCGGCCAGCGCACCGGCTCACTGTCACTCAGCCGCCTGGACCAGTTCCCCGCGGTGACCGTGTCGTTCAACCTGGCAGACGGCTATTCGTTGGAGCAGGCGCAACAGGCGATCAGCCAGGTAATGACCGAGCTGGATGCGCCGAGCAGCATCACCCTGCGGTATCAAGGCGCGGCCGAGGCCTTCCAGACCGCAACCGGGAACACGCTGTGGCTGATTCTGGCAGCGCTGGTGACCATGTACATCGTGCTCGGCATGCTTTACGAGAGTTTCATCCACCCGGTCACGATCCTGTCGACGCTGCCATCGGCGGCTATCGGGGCGTTGCTGGCGTTGTTATTGACGGGCACCGAATTCAGTCTGATCGCGTTGATCGGGGTGATTCTGCTGATCGGCATCGTCAAGAAAAACGCCATCATGATGATCGACTTCGCGCTTGAGGGGCGTCAGCAGCAGCGCCTCAACGCCCGTGATGCCATCCACCGGGCAGCGTTGATGAGGCTGCGGCCTATCCTGATGACCACCCTGGCGGCGCTGTTCGGTGCCTTGCCACTGATGCTGGCCACGGGTGCGGGAGCCGAACTGCGTCGACCGCTGGGCTTGGTGATCGTCGGCGGTCTCATGCTCAGCCAAGTGCTGACATTGTTCACCACGCCGGTGATCTATCTCATGTTCGATCGCCTGTCCGAGCGCGCCAAGGCTCGCTTTAGTCGGGGAAGGGCGTCTGCATGAACCTTTCACGGCTGTTTATCCGGCGTCCGGTAGCGACCCTGTTGCTCAGCCTGAGCATCACACTGGCCGGGATTCTGGGTTACACATTGCTGCCGGTGGCGCCGCTGCCCCAGGTGGATTTCCCTACCATCATGGTCAGCGCCTCGCTGCCCGGGGCCAGCCCTGAAACCATGGCCGCCACGGTGGCCACGCCACTGGAGCGCAGTCTGGGTCAGATCGCCGGCATCACCGAGATGACGTCCACCAGCAGCCAGGGATCCACCACGCTGATCCTGCAATTTGAACTGGACCGCGACATCAATGGCGCAGCCCGCGACGTGCAGGCGGCCATCAACGCCTCGCGCAGCCTACTGCCCAGTTCCATGCCGTCACTGCCCACTTACCGCAAGGCCAACCCTTCCGAGGCGCCGGTGTTGATGCTGGCGCTGACTTCATCGACCCGCAGCCCCGGTGAACTCTACGACCTGGCCTACAGCAAGCTGCAACAGAAAATCGCTCAGGTGAACGGCGTGGGCGAAGTGTCGGTGCGTGGGGGTGCGTTACCGGCCGTGCGCATCGATGTTCAGCCCAACCTGCTGAACCACGCAGGCATCTCGCTGGAGACAGTCCGCGAGGCGATCAATAACGCCACCAAGGCCAAGCCCAAAGGGATTCTGCAAGGGGAGGGGCAAAGTTGGGTGATCGACGGCAACGACCAGATCGACAAGGCCAGCGACTATCAGGCATTGGTGATCACCTACCGGAACGGCGCCGCCATACACTTGCGTGATGTAGCCAACGTCTACGATTCGGTGGAGGACACCTTCGTTGGCGGCTACTACAACGGCCAGCCCTCGGTGACTCTGGGCGTCACGCGCCAGGCCGGTGCCAACATGCTGCAGACCATCGACAGCATCAAGGCGCTGTTGCCTGAGTTGCAGCGGGAAATTCCGGGTGATGTGCAACTGATCAGCGTCATCGACCGTGGCCCAACCGTGCGCTCGTCCTTGCACGACACCGAAGAAACGCTGCTGATTGCCACGCTGCTGGTGATCGCCGTGGTCTTCGTATTCCTGCGCAATCTGCGTGCAACCTTGATTCCGGCGGTGGTGCTACCTGTCTCGCTGATTGGCACGTGCTCGATCATGTACCTGCTGGGATATAGCCTGGACAACCTGTCCCTGATGGCGCTGATCATCTGCACCGGTTTCGTGGTCGACGATGCCATCGTCGTGCTGGAGAACATCGCGCGTTATCAGGAACAAGGCATGCGGCCGTTGCGGGCTGCGCTGATGGGCACCCGCGAGGTGGGGTTCACCGTACTGTCGATGACCCTGTCGCTGATTGCGGTGTTCATCCCCATCCTGCTGATGGGCAGCATTGTCGGTCGCCTGTTCCGCGAGTTTGCGGTGACCCTGAGCATTGCGCTGGGCCTGTCGATGATCGTGTCCCTGAGCTTGACGCCGGTGCTGTGCGTGCTGCTTTTGCGTCAGCCTGCTCACGACGCCCGCGAGCCGCGTCTATATCGCTGGATCGAGGCAGGGCTCGCGCGTATGCAGGGCGCCTATCTGAGGGCGCTTGCCTGGGTGATGCGCCATCGCTTGTTGACCCTGTTCAGCCTGCTGCTGACTGTGGGGCTCAACGTCTACCTCTACGCCACCGTGCAGAAAGGTTTCTTCCCGGCGCAGGACACCGGCGTCTTGATGGGTGCTGTTCGCGCCGACCAGAACATTTCGTTCCAGGCACTCAAGCCGCATTTGCTGCAAATCGCTCATGACCTGGCCGCCGATCCCGATGTCGAGGCGGTAATGTCGTCCACCGGCAGCGGCAGGGCGGGGTCGCGCAACACCGGTGATTTCTTTGTTCGGCTCAAGGACTACAAGCAGAGGACCAGCAGCGCCGCCGCAGTGGCCAACCGCCTGACCCGAGCGAACAACAAGGTGGCGGGCATCCAGGTATTTCTCATGCCCGCCGAAGACATTCGTGTAGGCGGGCGCAGTGCCAATGCCACCTACCAGTTCAGCCTGCAGGCCGATGACCTGGACCTGCTGCGCGTGTGGGAACCCAAGGTTGAGGCGGCGTTGCGCGCGTTGCCGCAACTGACCGGGATCGACTCGGACTCGCAGACCGGCGGCCAGGAGCTCAAGCTGCACATCGACCGCGCCGCCGCTGCGCGTCTGGGGGTGAGCGTCAGCGACATCGACAACCTGTTGAACAACGCTTACAGCCAGCGTCAGGTCGCGACCCTCTACAAGACGCTCAACCAATACCATGTGGTGATGGGACTGGACCCGGTCTACACCAGTGACTCGACGATGCTCGAGCGCATGTACGTGATCAACAGCGACAACCAACAGGTGCCGCTGACCGCATTCGCCACCTTCAGCCCGGACAACGCTCCGCTGGCCGTGGCACATCAGGGACAGTCGGCCACCAGCACCATTGCCTTCAACCTTCAGGACGGCGTGTCCCTTGAGCAGGCCACCGCTGCCATCAACAACGCCGTTGACAAGGTTGGATTGCCGCGTGACATCCAGTTCGGTTTCGCTGGCACCGCCCAGGCCTATGCAGCGCTGGCGGCGAGCATGCCATGGCTGATCGCGGCGGCGTTGCTGGCGGTGTACATCGTGCTGGGGGTGTTGTACGAGAGCTATATCCACCCGCTGACCATCCTGTCGACCTTGCCGTCCGCGGGCGTCGGAGCGTTGTTGTTGCTCAAGGCGGTCAACATGCAGCTCACGGTCATCGCCTTGATCGGCATCCTGTTGCTGATCGGTATCGTCAAGAAGAACGCCATCATGATGATCGACTTCGCCCTGATGGCCGAGCGCGACCGCAAAATGCCCCCTGAGCAGGCGATCATCGAAGCCTGCCGCATGCGTTTCCGGCCCATCATGATGACCACCCTGGCGGCCTTTTTCGGCGCCTTGCCTTTGGCCTTGGGCAGCGGTGGCGATGCTGACTTGCGCAAGCCTTTGGGGGTCGCCATCGCAGGTGGCCTGGTGCTGAGCCAATTGCTGACGCTGTTCACCACCCCGGTGGTGTACCTCTATCTTGACCGCCTGAGCCGTGGCTCGCGGCGTTTCTGGCACACGTGTATTCGCCGCACCCATGTATCCGGCTGAATGAAGGTTGAATGAATGAACACTCTATTGCCGTCCCGCCTCTGCATCGCTTTGCTGCTGGCCTCCAGCCTTCTGGGAGGCTGCATGGTCGGGCCTGATTACCAGCGCCCGACTGCGCCGGTTTCTACTACGTTCAAAGAAGCCGAAGGCTGGAAAGCGGCAAACCCCCAGGACGAATTGCCCAAGGGCCCGTGGTGGGAGCTGTATCAGGACCCGCAGCTGAACGCGCTGGTGGCGCAGGTGCAACTCAATAACCAGAACGTGGCGCTTTACGCCGCTCAGTACCTTCAGGCCCTGGCTCTGGTGCGCGAATCCCGCGCCGAGCAGTTGCCGACCCTCAGCGGCACTGCATCAAGCACGCGCAGCGAGACGGCCACAGGCTCGTCCTCCAGCACCAGCAGTGCCGCCGGGGTCAGAAAAGAACACTCGGCCAGCCTGAGCCTCAGTTGGGAGGCCGACATCTGGGGCAAGCTGCGTCGCACGGTGGAAGAGGATCGTGCCAGCGCCCAGGCCAGCGCCGCAGACCTTGCCAACGCCACCCTCAGCGCGCAGTCGTCCCTGGCTCAGGATTACTTCCAGTTGCGCCTGCTCGATCAACGGATTGCGCTGTACCGCGAGACCATCACCGGTTACGAACGCTACCTGCACATCATCCAGAACAAATACGACGAGCAGATCTCTTCGCGGGCCGATCTGGCCACCGGCAAGACCCAACTGCAAAGCGCTCAGGCGTCGATGCTCGACCTGCAATGGCAACGCGCGCAATACGAGCACGCCATCGCCCTGCTGATCGGCAAGGCACCGGCCGATTTCGCGCTGGTGAGCGACCCGGCCTGGCAATACCACATTCCCACTGTGCCGCTGGGCGTGCCCAGCCGCCTGCTTGAACGCCGCCCGGACATCGCTGCGGCCGAACGTGCAATGGCCGCCGCCAACGCCGCTGTCGGCGTCGCCACCGCCGCGTACTATCCAGACCTGACCCTCAGCGCCAGCGGTGGCTACCAAAGCTCGACCCTGAGCAATCTGTTTTCCTTACCCAACCGCTTCTGGTCCATTGGCCCCAGCCTGACCGGCACCATCATCGACTTTGGTGCCACCCGCGCCAACGTGGAACAGGCCCGCCACGCTTACGATGCGAGGGTCGCGACCTATCGGCAAACCGTACTGACCGGATTGGGCGAGGTTGAAGACTATCTGGTGGAATTGCGCACGCTGCAGCCGGAACTAGAAGCGCGGCGTAACGCTGCACAGTCGGCGGAAGACTCGGCCTCTGTCAGCCGCGATCAATATGAAGCCGGGGTCATCGACTACCTGGACGTCGCCACCACCCAGGCCACCAGCCTCAACGAACGCCAGACCCTGCTCAGCCTCGTTGCGACGCAGTTGGTCACCAGCGTGCAACTGCAAGCTGCGCTGGGTGGCTCCTGGTCGGGTGAGTAGGGTGTTCCCAATGGCCCTGGCCTGGCCTGGGCTGGTTGCCGGAGTACCCAACATCACCGTGATGTCAGTCAGCGGGTGATTTGCAGGGTTTTTCTGATTTTCGCGATCTGGGTAACCCTCGACGAACGCGCTGCCTGGAAGCGCGGCCCCGCCCAACACCACTCAGGATGACTTTATCGAACAGGCTCTGTTCAGAAGGACTCATCGCCGCGAAGTGCTCGAAGCTGACGCGACCCCGCTTGCCATACAGTGTTTGGTGCTCGCGCTATGGCCTCAAGTTGATATCGGTTCTCGGCGCCATGCGCCACTCCGTACCTGGGGTAACATCAATGTGCGCCTGCATCGTGGAACCGTCTTCGAGCTCCAGCCACTCACTCATGATGAGGATAAGGATTCAGGTAGTTACTCATGTTGACCCCCGTCACGCGACCTACAACGACTGCGGTCACTAGCAGCGCTCCATCCCTGGACGAGGGTGCGAGCACTCTGACCCAACGTCCCGCCGTCCCGCCCCGGATGGCCGCTGGCAGCTCATCGTTAGCGACGGTCGGGCGCAGTGCCAGCGTGGATATGTCTTCCGCCCGCCAGCGTCGTGGCCAGGACGCGCACAATCTACCGCGCTCGATAAGGCCTACCCAATCGGCACCAGGTTTGGGCGCCTCGCCGGGATCGGATCTGAACGCAGCGCTAGGGTTTTTGACCGACCGCATGGAGGCGCCTGATCACGGTGCATCACTTGAGCAGATGATGGAGGCGCCCACGCCCAGCGGCCTGTCAACGCGTTCGACCAACAGCCCACTGCGCCAGCAGTTGCTGGAGGCCACCACCCCAAGCACCATGCTCGATCAATTGACCGATCGCATGGAGGCCGACAGCGAGCCAGCGTCCCTCATGCAGAGGCTCAAGCAGCCGGCAGATGACCCTGGCCGTTCGCAGCGCACCGGACTCAGTCCCATTCGCCAACAGTTGGAAAGGCTCGGGCGGGCACCGCCAGCGCCGAAGCCTGCGGACGCGATGGCAACGACTGCGCCGCTGACCGCGCCAACCATGACGATGAGCCTGCGCGATCAACAGTTGCAGATGGGTACCACGCCGCTGGATAACCTGATGAAAGCGGTTATGGGCAAACCTGAGAACCGCTTTCAGTTGCTCGATCAGCAGCATCATCTGCTGCTCGACACGGCAAACCGGTTACTGCACGCCCATGCCGGCCCCGGCGCAATCACCGTGCTTAAGGCGAGCGTCCCATTGAGCAGCCGGATGCCACCGGAAAACGGTCATTTGAGCGTTGGCGGCAATGGCATTCAGGTCGGGCGCAACGCGGTGTCAGCCACTGGCACCGGCCTGAAACTGCCGGAGTCCGGGCTGCAGGCGCAGATCAGCGGTGTGCATCAGGGGCACGGTAAACATTGGCGCACGGAGGACAAGAAGCTCTATCAACTGACCGCTGCGGGCTGGGAGGCGAAAGACGCCGACCGCGATTACAGCAGCCTGCACAGCCTGGGTCGGGATGCTGTTTATGGCATCGATGATTCCGGCAAGGTTCGCCCGCTGCAACACCCGCAACAACCCCTGGCCTTTGTGCACAAGGCCAGCGACGTGGCCATGACAGCTCGCGGCGAGCATCTGGCGATCACCAAACAGGACGATACCTTCAACATCGAAGTGTTAAAGAGCGGCGCTGCCAGCCAGGTTCAACCGTTCGACATCGCCGGACGAACCGCCCCGCTGGGCAGTGGCGACGCACCCAAGGCATTGGCCGTTGCGGGCGGCAGCGTTTTTGTCGCCACCGCCAACGGCAAATTGTTGAGCGCCGACCTGAAACGCCAGCCCTTGCGTTTCAGCCCGGTTCGCGACCAGCCGTCGCTGACCACGGCGCTTGGCGCACATCGCTTCACCGGGTTATTCACAGACAGCAACGGCACGTTGTACGCCAAGGTCAAAGGCGCCAACGGTCAGGAGCATGCCTGTCCGATGCAGGATGGCAGCCAGACCAGACCTGCCTTCCAGCCCGGCTGGAACATGACGCAGGCCATGAGGCTGGACAGTCGCCGGGGTCTGCCCGGCAACACGCCCGAGGCCCACGAACAATTGCACTTGCCCAACGGCAGCATTGCCGCGCGTGACCAACAACTGATGGTGCTGGATACCCGCACGGGCCTGTGGAAAAAAGCAAAAGAGAAAGACCTGCAAGACGTGCAGATCGGTCAGGACAAGAACGCCTACATCGTGACCAAGGAGGGCGAGGTCAAGCCGCTGGTGGTCAATCAGCAATCGGCCAGCCATCAGTTCAACGACGGGCCGGATCTCAATCTGCCGGGGCGCACCACCGAGATCAAGGCCGGCTCGCCAATGCCAGGGCTTGGGGGAATCAAGGCGGAAAAGATCGCGGTGCTCAATGATCAGCGCTTTGTCACCCTGAGCGAAGGCAAGCTGCGCGTGCATGATCAAAAGCGTCCCCTGCATCAATTGCCCGCAACGCCGGGAGACGCAGCGATCACCTCCCTGGCCACTGGCGGCAAGGATCTGTTCGTCATGTCTGGCAACAAGATTCATCGCATGGACGGCGCAACATGGGCTTCGAACGACATCACGCCACGCGCGGTAGACGCTTGGCACGAGGTCGCCCTCGCAGGCCTGGATGGCCGTCAGGTGACGCAGTTGCGCACGGGCAGCGAAGGGCAGGTGCTGGCCAAGACGGCTGAAGGCGAATTCACGTTGAAGGGTCAGACCTGGCAACGCGCTGTCGACAGCCCGGCCAGGTCGCAGTCCAGTCATGCAAGCTTCGGCGCGCTGAAGCATCGTGAAGAACTGTTTGGAGTGCCCACGGTGGGGCACCTTTCCAAACTCAACCCGACTGCCAAGTTTGATACCACGGTGTTTGGCCGTGGCAACGCCCAACAGCTACACGCCAAGGAACTGGCCCCGACGCAGATGGGGTTCCTCAAGGCCCACCTGTTACCCAGCCGCCTCTTCAAAACGCCGGCAATGCTCAAGGTCGCCGGAGATTACGTCGAGCATAAATACCGGGGACGCGCCGGTCTAAGCGAGGTTTATAAGGCGCAAGAAGATGCGCTGGCAGCTTTCGATGCGCTCAGGGCAACGCAACAGCAAACTGACAGCCACGCACAGTTGCCGACGCACCATTTCGACGAACGAATTCGCGCTCTCAAGACCCAACATGACGACCCTGCCACTCAGGAGCTTGTGCAGCTGTTCGAGTGGCTGAGCAAAGAGGTCAGCGACAGTATTCATTTGCAGCTGCGCACGCTGGGAGAGCATTCACCCGGCATCGGCTTGAGTACCGCCAATCCGTTGAAGCTCAACAGCGGCCCGAATCCTGACTATCGGCCGTCTTCGCGACAGCAGGACAATCTTGTCGAACAGATGCATGGCGCGCTGCGGGGCATAGGGCTGCCGCGCGATAACCCCGCTCGCAAATTGCTCGACCAGATGAGATCGAATCAGGTGGTGATCGAACGCTCGTCCGCCAAGCTACCGGGCAGTCGTCGCGATGCTCACGACAACATGTCGCTGGTTAAAGCGCGGTTGGCGCATGACGCTGTGTTGTTAAACAACATCAACAACCACCTGACGAGCCTGGAAAGTGATTTGGCTGCCGGGGCTGCAACGCCAGTCGACGCCGGCGCCCAGCCGGATCGATTGCCAACCGTTGCCCGCCAGCTGGCGGAACTGCACAACACGCAGTGGGGCAATAACCAACTCAAGCAACTGACGGACGCAGGCTTCAATAATCACACGCAACTGGAAGCCGACTACGACGCACTCAAGAGCATTCTCAAGTACCTGCGCAAAGAACATCACCCGGTGTCGATGAACCTACGTCAGGGATTGGAGACCAATCAGGCCGGTATCGGCCAGAAGTTGCTGGCGGCAATCCGCGAGCTGGAGCCAAGGGAAAACATCAAGATCAACCGGGTCTATAGCGGTGGCGGGGCGGCGACGATGGGTTTCGACGCGGGCATCGCTGTGTTGGGTCCGCGACTGAGCGTCGATCCCGAGCGCACCTATGCCTTGACCATCACGCGCTTCGACCGAGGTGTGAAAGTGACAATCGGTCGCGACGGCGCGCTCACACTAGGGACTTCATTGATAGCAGGCGGTGTGGCCACCGGCAAAAACGCCGGTAACGCTGGCAACGTTCCCGGCAGCACCGAGGTCCATCAGTCCAGCTCCGTGGGTGATCACCAGAAACACATGACGGTTGGCGGGCGTTTCGGTGGCTCGGTGGACATCAAGAACAAGTTCACCCAGACCCAGGCGCTGAGCTTCTTCGTGCGTGAGGATGAAATGGACGCTTTCATTGCCGACCTCACCTCTGCTCCGCTCAACAGCAGCAAGGCCTCGAGAGCGAACGGTTTGCGACCGATGTCGCTGATCGAGCGCGGGGTCGAGCACGAAGTGCGAACCGGGCAGAAATACAATCTCGACGTCCAAACCACAGCAGCGGCAGAGTTTCGCGTCAGTCTCGGGCAGACCAAAGCCAAGCCGGTCTCCGGCTTCATGCGCTTTGGTGCCGGTCTGGTCGCGACCCAGAACCTGCTCGGCGTGGAACGTCAGCGCACAGCAGGTCGCGGAGACGATGGGCTCAACACCAGAATCAGCAGCGATAATCGTCCGCGTTTTCTCGAGCAGACCAAGCTCAACGGTTATGCGCGGCTGTTCGACACGGCATTCGTCGCCCAGCCTGCCGGCGCTTTTGTGTCAGGCGGTATTCCCATGGGTATCAGCGCCAGTCTGGTACTGAACTCCAAGACCGGGAAGTCCTTTGATTCAAGGTTCAAGGCCGCTTTACCACCGCAGCAGAGTGAAGTGGATGCGCTGGAAAAGAGCCTGAAGGAGGCGTTCCCCGACATCAAGGCGCCGGGCGAGGCCGACGAAGCAGAGAAACCGGACCCACTGAAGCGCTTTGATGCGCTGAACACAGCTTATGGGCAGGCGTCCCGGACCGAGGACGACAGTCAGTACGCGGCGTTGAAAAGCCTGAGACAGATGGAGCGTCAGATCACTGCAGCGAAAAATGGCGGCGTGCTAATGACGATGATGGACATGACCGTGACCCATAACAACATCAGACGAGTTGGCTCGGCGAGCAATACCAAACGTGCTGTCGACTGGACGACTCAGTGTTTCCGTGAAGGTCATCAAGGCAACGCGGAAATCATCCAGGACCTCATGGCCAAGGATCCGCAGCTAAAATCGCTGCTCGACACCTTGCAGAGAGGCACAGGGACGCGAGCTGAAGTCATTCTGGAATTGAACGACGAGATCAAGGAACAGATCGAAAAAGCCGCAGCCAACGGCACCCTTGACGATGAGGAGCTCAAGCGGCTAGTCACCGACCGCAAGAACCTGCGCATCAGCAGCATCGCAGTGTTCAAGGCGGTGACCAAGGAGGATTCATTTGTGCTTCCCACGCCGTGGGTTAACTACAGTAGCAGTAGCTCCCTGGCCATGGAGCGTCTGCAAGGGGAGGTGAATTTCGACTACGGCAAGAACCAGCTCGAACCCAAGTCCTTTAAGCTCAAAGGCGAGCGAGTGCCGAGCGATGACGCTTCGGCCAAAGTTATGGGCTCGCAGGGGGAGAACTGGACGCCAGCGTGATTGAGTTGACAGGTGCTGGCACGTAGGACGTTTCTGATTTCCCGGATGCGGGTTGTTCACCAGAAATGTGCACGCTAGTCTCCCCGCCGTCGTTCATTGCAACGACCGGATTTGACGATCTGTTCTCAAGGCGCTCAGCGTTGCTCATCATGACTTAAGCTATTGCTTGAGGTCCGTGCTATGGCGGCTGTGCGTCGGAGACCTTCGGGTCTGCCGGATTCCTTGGGCCGGTTCGTCAACCTTCGCACAGTCGCCACCCTCATGCCTGACGACATGGGGTGGCTGCTCAAACCAAGGAGCTTTATTCATGCAGGCATCGCAAGCCCGTTTTAGGCATTCCATCTCGCGCTCTTTCCAATGTGAGATGACGCAATGACCGACCACTTCGAACCTCAAATTTTCACCCGCCACCAACGCCAACTCCGCGCTCTTCAACTGGAAAACCAGGCCTGGTTCTGCCTGCAGGACGTCGCCCGGCTCATGGGCAAACCCCTCGACGAACGCGCCACCTGGAAGCTCGATCCCGACCAGCGCAAAACCGCTTGGCTCGACGCCCACGGCCAATCAACCAAACAACTTCTCATCAGCGAATCCGGCCTGTTCACCATGCTGGTTCATCACTATGTTCCCGAGAACCGCGCGCTGCGGTATTGGCTCACGCACGAGGTACTGCCGGTACTGCGCGACAAGGTCGAGCCGCACGAACCTAATATGAACTCGATGCGATGGGCGGGAAGCTCGGTGGGGTTGCTGGAATGGCAGAGTGATTACTGGGTAAGGTTGAGGGATCTGCCGGACGTGATCGCAAGGCCCCTCGCCAAGAGCGGCACGGGGCTGCTCAACAAGTTTTTGCAGCTTTGGCGCGCCACTTGGTTGAGGCGATAGAAACGTGGGAGTTTATTGCTCACTTTTCATCTGATAGGTGGGCATCAAGCGCTCTTGCGCCAGAGTTTTTGCATGCAACGTGAATACGCGGCGATGTGGCGGCGGCCGGCTTCAGCCAGCGCCGCCAACGGCAATCTCAGGTCAGGTCAGTGCTTGGCTCAAGCCTGCTCGTCTTCCTTGTCATCGTCGTGCTTGAGTGCCGGCTTTAGGCCTGGCTGGGGGGCGTGCTCGGCATTGGGTGCGATTTCTTCGCCGTGATTCTTTTTCTCTTGCTGGACTTTTTTGTCGTGGGCGACGTTACGTGGGTCGGTCATGGGAGTTCCTTGGTTAGGCAGAGGATTGAAACACCCATCGACGCGATACGCTGCATGTGAGCGTCTGGGCAAGATTTGGAGCGACATCAAGCTCAAGCGTTCAGTGCATCTGCGCCGCAACTGCGATGTGAGGCCTAAATCAGAGCGACCCTTCAGCGAAAACATCAGATTACGCGGATCGCCATAGACACCTGTACCCAACGGGCGAACAACATTTCGCCTTTCTTACGTTCGTGACGAGAGCGCACATATTCCGGCGTGTTCGCGACTCGCCGAGCCACATGACGAGCCGCGTCAGGAACGTTGCGGGCGATGTTCGAACCGAAGTGTTCGGGCAGCACTGGCTTTCATCGGACAGGTCGCGCAGTCGGTTTGTCTGGATCGGAAGATGATGGTGTTGGCTTTGTGAGGTGCGAGCATTCGTTCTTGAAGGCTCGCTATTCGCTGCGCAGTACGTTGCCGGAAGGGCAGCGATACTCTTGCGCCTTTTCATTCATCCTCAAGGCTCAACCGACAAAACCAGCAATACGCCAGGTTCAAATGGGCCTCCTCATACAAGCGCCGTTCGGAGCGAATGCCATAGCAATAACCCGCGACTAGCATGCGGTCATCAGCTCAGGATCAATCGAAGGGCGCCCAATCGGGCTATAGAGATCGGCGAGGTAGTGGTGCAGATCGCTCAGATCGAGACACCGATCAATGCTGCACAGAAGGTGATTGGAGGGGATGTGATCTTCAAGGCTGAACGAGTAAGACAGCTGATCCTGCCCGCTCGATAACTGTCCCATCATGCTGCGTACTCTCCCGCTGGATTTGCCCCAGGCCAAGCGAGAGAGCTACTTTTTCAACAGAATCGGCCACTTGCAGCGCTTAGCGATGCCGGCTATGTGACTGACCCGCTCACAAAGCGACGAGTACCTTGCCCATAACGGATGCCGATTCAAGAGCGAAATGCGCGTCGGCGATCCTCTCCAGCGGCACACTCATCCCGATATGGGGCGCATAGTTGCCACTGGCCAGGCAGGCGCTGATGTCCCTGATCGCTTCGATTTTCGCCGCCACGGGTACCGAATAGATAAACACGAAGCGCAGCACGCATCCGTGCACCATCGCGCTTAATAGCGGTAACGTGAGCTCGTCGGTGGCATGCGTCATCGCGTAGGAACTGATGATCCCCCCAGGCGCCAGGCATGCAATGTCTATATCCAGGTTCGCTTTCACGTTAACGTCAACGATGCGGTCAACACCCGTATTGCCCGTGCGTGCTTTGACTACCTCGGCAACATCTTCATTTAGACGATCCAATACCACGTCTGCCCCCGCCGCCCGAGCGACGGCGGCCTGCTCTTCATTCATGACGGTGGCCGCTACCCACGCGCCCGCCCACTTTGCCAGGAGGATGGCGGCAGTGCCGACCACGCCCGCTCCGCCCTGCACCAGTACATTCCTGCTGCGGATGTCGCCATCGGCGAAGAGACAACGATGAGCAGTCAGGGCCGGGATGCCGAGTGATGCGCCGACCTCGAAAGACACGTTATCAGGCAGTGGCACGGCCTGCGCCGACGGCACCACGACATAGTCGGCTGCGGTTCCTGTGGGCCTGCCGTACTGCGCTTCATAGATCCATACCCGCTGGCCTACCCGACTAGCCTCTTTCGGATCGCCCACGGCGTCAATGACGCCCGCGCCGTCCTGGTGCGGAATGATTCGCGAGAACGGCATCGCGGAGGAGAACCCCGTGCGGGCCTTGAGGTCAGTAGGGTTCAGTCCCGACACGTGCACCCGCACTCGGACTTCTCCGGGGCCGGGTTGGGGGTCGGGGATTTCGGCGACGCAAAGCACTTCATGTGCGGGGCCTTGACGCTCGTAAAAAGCGGCTTTCATGGATATGTTCTCCGACGTAGAAGGCATGCTTCAGTGAGGCACTATTATCGAAATTAAGTATATTTTTACAAGTAGGCACACACTTTATACATAAGGATAAAAAGCATACTATTGAGGCTTTATCTGAACCGAGGTAGCGTCATGACGCGTGGCAAGCTCGATCAATACCGATGCACAGTCGAAATCACCGTCCACATCGCGGGCGGCAAATGGAAGCCGTTGATCATTCACTACCTGCTGAGCGGAACCAAGCGTTTCGGGGAACTGAAAAAGCTGATCGGCGGGGTCACGCAGCGCTCGTTGACGTTGCAGCTGCGCGAGCTTGAAGCAAACGGCATTGTCAGCCGTGAAGTATTTGCCGAAGTGCCTCCACGGGTGGAGTACACGCTGACGGCGCTCGGAAGCACCCTGGCTCCGACACTGGAAGCGATGAAGTCCTGGGGAGAACATTACCTAGAGAGCACGACCTGCAAACAGTGTGGCTAAGCGCAGCGAGCTACGGTTCCTTGCTTGGGAAAAGGACGCCCATGCAGTTCGGTAGGTCTGCTTTGGGTCGTATGGAGCCTTTCACGACCGGCGACCTCGGTCCAATGCGTTCTGCATCGAGTGTTTACGACTGCCGATATGAAAGTTGCATTCCAGCCAGGCATGCCAGCGTTACTCAAATGTCATTTGCGCCTGAATATCCTCGGCGCCTAGGCTCCTTACCGCGAACCCCTAGCCCAATGGACTCAGCCATGACATCTGCCTTTTTAAGCACGTCGGCATCAAGCGCTATCGATCCTGCTCAATCCCCTGCCGTTCTGGTGCAAAAGGTTGCCGGTAGCGAAACCGGTCTCCCTGTTCTGATCGCGACCATGCACGGTAAAGAAGCGGTCCTAGGCCCGACACTGGCCGCATTGGGTTTTCAGGTAATGCTCCCAATCGGTTACGACACGGATGCGCTAGGGACGTTTTCAGGTGATGTGCGACGGCCGGGCACGGCTTTCGAAGCGGCGCTCGAGAAAGCCAGGCGCGCTTGTGATGCCACCGGAGTGGCCCGCGCGGTGTCCAGTGAGGGCACGTACCGTCCATCTCAAGCTTTGTTTCCAGGCGCTCGAAACGCCGAACTGCTGGCGTTTGTCGACCGTGAAACCGGCTTCGAATGTGTCGAATATGTGACCGATACGCCGACACGCTTCGACAAGGGGCGGGTGCCTCCAGACATTAACGCCCCCGAAGTACAAGCTTTACTGAGAACGATCGGCTGGCCGCAGATCAAAGTGCTGGTCGTTCCGCAAGATCCGGGTGAGGGGGTGGTTATGCCGGAATGGGTGTTCAAGGGCATCGGCAATGAGCGGGAGCTTGCTGAGGCCTTCGACGTCTGTGCAAGTTACTCGACAGATGGGTGGGTCCATCTGGAGACCGACCTTCGCGCCCACATGAATCCTTCCCGTATGGCCTCAATCGCCACGGTCGGCGAGCGTCTGGCGCTGCGTCTCGCAGCGCAGGGTTATCGGAGCGACCCCTTTCGGTTGAGCCGATAACTTCCGCTATATCGCCATAGAGCTAATCCGCAGGCTGGCCCCGATCCGATAGGGCAAGCCTTCGACCGGAGTCGGCGACACGCTCAGAGGGCTGGTCATGCTTGTCAACAGCCACTGTATGAAGACCTCCACAGCTTCATTGTGACCAGGGCCGCGGCAGATATAGAAAGCACGGGGACTTTCGACACGGATTCCCAAAGGCGCTATCAGCGAGCCTGTTTCAATCAGATGATTGACCAACGGTGAGCTCCCCAGAGCAACGCCATGCCCCATCGTGGCGGCATGGATCATCTGATCGAAATGACTGAACCGTAGCCCCACCTGGTGGACGGGGGCGACAGCATGGCAAGCCGTCAACCAGTGCCCCCACTGCAACCAAGGCCAGGCATTCTGCGAATCGCTCAGGTGTAGCAGCGTGTGTCGGTACAAATCCTGAATGCAATCCAGAGCCCGCCCCTCTCGGCGTAACAATGAAGGGCTACATACCGGAAAAACCTTCTCGACCGCCAGCCGAACATCAGTCGTCGGGTCTATCTGGTCGGGTCCGCAGTAACGGATGGCGAGATCAGCAACATCCTGCTTGAGGTCGATGATCCGGTTATCTGCTTCGAGGTGAATGGCGATTTCGGGGTGCATATCTCGAAAATGCGCCAGACGCGGCACTAACCAAAGTGACGCGAAAGCGGTGGTGGTGGAAATCTTGACGCTCAACTGGGCGGGGTCCTTGCGCAGGCCGTCCACGGTCTGCGCCAGCTGTGCGAGGGTGACGTTGACGACATCGAATAGTTCGCGACCTGCTTGCGTCAACTCCAGCGAACGATGCCGACGCTCGAAGAGTGCGATGCCCAAGAAATCTTCGAGTTTCTTTACCTGGCGACTGATAGCGGACTGTGTCACGAAGACTTCGTCGCCTGCCTTTGAAAAACTCAGCTGCCGAGCGGCTGCCTCGAAGCCGATCAAAAGATCAAGGGGGGGTAGTGGCCTACGCATTCGCCAGCCTCTCCTCTTCGACCGGGGTCGTCCACCCGTTCAGTTGTTCATAGCACTGCTGCAGGGCACGGATCACTTTTCCCAAGTTCCGGACGCCCGCGTTGAAAGCGTAGCGAATCATAATCGTCCTTTGATCATCAACTCATTACACCAGCGCGCACAGCGCATGGCGGATTGGTTGCGGGCAAACGTCGTTACTTGTGGTTCCGAGGCTGACGCAGGGCCTTGCCAATATCTGTACTGCACAGGTCAGAAGCACTGCGCCCACCGACCGGGTCGAGTAGCGCGGGAAACTTCATGCAGATACTTCTTGAAACAAATTTATTATGCACCTTCCAAAACTCAGGGGCCAACCGATCCTGAGAATATTTTCCACACCGCTACATTCTTCTGACCACCCTCAAAATCGCCTCGCATGCCTCGCCGCGTTTCACGTATTCCCGGACCGCATTCAATACCTGCCAAATAGTCGTTTGAGCCCTTCGAGGCCGCGGATCACCATCGCCCTCTCGCCGCGGGTTACGTACAGGAGTGACAAGTTGAACGTTCAGCAAATTCGCAGGTTTCAGTCGGTCAGAGCGCAGTCATTAGTGCGGCTCACCCACAGCCGCATCCGGGTTAACGAACGAAAGGTACGCCAGTCGTGAAACTAACTAGCCACTTGACCAGCCCTTCGGTCCAATTAGGACTGAGTATTGGCGTACTGATGTATTGCAGTTACGGCCTGGCGCATGCCGCTTTTGCCAATCCGGTGCTTGCCTTACTGAGTGCCTTTGTCGGCCTGTTCATTCCGTACTACTCAAAGTTGAGCAATAAGCTGGAGGAGATCATCAATCTGCGCACCGCTTTGGTCAGCCTCGGGCGTCTGGGCCGGTTCGTTAGCTGTCGCAGGGACTGGCGTACGGGCTGGTGTTTGAGCCGGGCCTGGAGGATGGCGCCTACGTCAGCAGTCAGTCGGGTATTCGCTGGGTGAAATTAACGACCACAGGTAAGGCCTCGCATGCAGGGCTCGAACCTGAAAACGGCATCGACGCCTGCCTCGACCTTGCGATCAAAGTGCAGAAAATTGCCCGCACTGGCTCGACCGGACGAAAATCTGCTGATCAACCCAGGGGTCATCGAAGGCGGCACTAAACCCAACGTAGTCTGCGACAAGGCCAGCGTGACGATCGATGTGCGCTTCCAGCAACTGAAGGACTGGGACCATACCGTCACCGTGTTGGACGAGAACAGCGGCCATGTCGATATCTACAATCAAAAGTTGAAGCAAGGTACCCATAGCGAATGGGTCAAGCTCGCCGAAATGCCCGTGCTGCCAGCCACCGGCAGCCGCGAACTGGTCAACCTGGGCAGTGAGGTGGCGAAATCTCTCGGGCAGACGTTCAAGGCCCGCGCCGTTGGCTATGGCAGCGACGGCAATAATATAGCCAGTCCGAATATCCAGATATTGGTCGGATTGGGCCCGTACGGGGATGGCATGCATTCGGAGAAGGAATTCATGCAGTTATCGTCCTATCAAGAGCGTTTGATTTTTGCCACGGCTCTTATCAGAAAACTAAACCCAGCAACGAGGACCACTCCGTGAAAGCATTGATCGTAATAGATATTCAACGCGAATATATCGCGGCAGGCCGCAAGTTTCATATCGAGTCCATAGGCCCCTCGCTGCAAAACGCTTATTCAATGCTGCAGTTTGCGCGCGAAGCCAACTGGCCGATCATCCATGTTCAGCATCTGCAAGACGGCGACCTGTTTAACCGCGATTCGGACGCCGCGGACTTCATCGACGGGTTCACCCCGCAAGTCGGTGAATCCCACGCCGTGAAAGGCAATTATTCGTCTTTTTCGTCTCCGGCCTTCGTGGAGTTCGCGAAAGAACATGCCGATCACGAACTCGTAGTGATCGGCTACGGCACAACGATGTGCTGCCTTTCGACCATCGTAGATAGCTACCATCGGGGTTACCGCGTTGCCTTGGTCAAGGACGCCACAGCGGCACTGGCTGCCGACGGGCTGTCTGAGGCGACGTTGCACCAGCATGCGACGACCATCCTCAAGACCTTTGCGCGGGTCACCACCCTTGCTCAGGAAACCGAGGCGCTTGAGGCTGTAGGCTGACATCGATAGAGGCTAACGTTTACCAATGTGTCCGTCGAATTCACCTGTGCTCAACGCTTCGGGGCGTTTGGCGGGCCCTGAAACCTTGCTTGTTAATGCTGCCTTGACTGGACCACGTGCAATGGCGGCCATCGGCCGATTCTGTTGAAAAAGTAGCTCTCCTGCTTGACCTGAGGCAAAATCTGCTCATCGGCCAGCGGGAGAGTACGCAGCATGATGGGACAGTTATCGAGTGGGCAGGATCGGCTGTTTTACTCGTTCAACCTTGAAGACCACATCCCAACAAATCACCTGCTGCGCAGCATTGATCGGTGTCTCGATCTGAGCGACCTGCGCCACTATCTCGCCGATTTCTATAGCCCGATTGGGCGTCCTTCGATTGATCCTGAGTTGATGATCCGCATGCTGGTCGTGGGCTATTGCTATGGCATTCGCTCCGAACGGCGCTTGTGTGAAGAGGCCCATTTGAACTTGGCGTATCGCTGGTTCTGCCGGTTAAGCCTTGAGGATGAAGTTCCCAATCACTCGACGTTTTCCAAGAATCGACACGGCCGTTTCCGGGACAGCGATCTGTTTCGCTGGCTGTTTAATGAAGTGTTACGTCGCTGCATGGACGCGGGTCTGGTCAAGGGCGAAGGCTTTGCCGTGGACGCCAGCATTATCAAGGCGCACGCGAGTCGGCAGCGTGGCGTGCCTGGCGATGAAGAGATCAACTGGCGCGACCCGTCTCTGAGCACTCGTGCTGTCCGTGAGTACCTCGAAGCACTCGATGAAGAGGCGCTGACTGAAGCACTTCCCAAGCGCTTATCGCTGACTGATCCCCTATCCCCTATCCCGTTGGACGGCGGCCCCGGGTGGCCCAGCGTTTTTCGCCTACTCCACGAACTACCTGATTGATGTCGAGCATGGCGTGATCATGGACGTAGAGCCGACACCAGCTCATCGAACCGCCGAGGTCGAGAGCACCAAGACCATGATTGATCGAGTCGAAGAGTTGTTCGACATCAAACCGGATCGCTTAATCGGCGATACCGCTTACGGCACAGCACCGATGTTGGCCTGGATGGTGGAAGAGAAAGATATCGAGCCGCATGTGCCGGTGTGGGATAAAACCGAGCGTAAGGGCGACAGTTTTTCGATCAGCGACTTCCACTGGAATAAAGACGCTGAGGAGTATCGCTGTCCTGCTGGCAAGGCATTACGTAGCGAATGGCGAGCTTTCAAGAACCTGCGCTCACACGTGACGAAAGCCAACACCATCAACTTCCGATCCAGCCAAACCGACTGCGCGACATGTCCGATGAAAGCCAAGTGCTGCCCGAACACTGCGGTTCGTAAGATCGCCCGCAGTGTTCATGAAGCGGCTCGCGATGTGGCTCGGCAAATCGCGAAGACGCCGGAATATGTGCGCTCTCGTCACGAACGTAAGAAGGTAGAAATGTTATTTGCCCACCTCAAGCGCATCTTGAAACTGGATCGCTTGCGACTACGAGGGATGAGTGGCGCTACCGATGAATTTACGTTAGCGGCTGCGGTACAGAACCTGCGCCGACTGGCCAAACTCAGCTCTCACGGGCCGCCAACCACAGGATAGGTGCGCCCGAAATCAGCAAAAAACCTCAAATTAACCCACTGACAAAGCAGCAACGGTCAACGAAGTACCGAAAAACCACTTAACAGTGGTGAATAGGTTCTTTGATGAGGCCAAGCTCAGCGTCACGTTTCCTGAAAAATCGACTTTTTCAACAGAATCGGTCGAAAGTAGCCATTTAGTCCGGGAGCGGCAGCCGCGCCATCATCCCAATGAGGGTGGCGGCAAAGCGACCGTCGGGGTCCAGGTCAGGGTCGAATACCGTGACGGTCATCCCCCGGCAACGAGAATCAGCCACGAATGGGCTCATGATGCTCACCAGGTCGTCAATTGGAATCCCCGGAGAGCCCGGGCAATCGACGGCCGGCATAACTGCCTGATCCAAAACATCAACGTCCAGATGTATCCAGAAACCCTGATCAGGCACTTTGTCGAGCGTAGTACGAATGCGTTCAATGACTGCCGCCGGACCTATCATCACAGCCTCGAAGACATCGATCCGGGTGATAGCGGTGCTGTTTATGTCGGGCCAGGCGAAGTCATCATCGCGGTTTTCGCGTTCGCCCAATTGAATGACATCAGCCTCAGCAACCAGCGGACCGGCGATGTCTGGCCATTCAGTCGCGAGCGAGTCGCCACGACCGGTCGCCATTGCCAGGTCCATGCCCGCTACAGCCCCCAGGCTTTGCTCCGGGTCGTAGTTATCTGGGTGGCGGAAGTCGCTGTGCCCATCGATATGAATGAGCGAAAGCGGGCCTGCGTCACGCGCGCCTGCGAGTGCCCCCAAAAGAATTGAGCAATCCCCTCCAATAACGAGCGCAAAGTCACCGTTCCGGGATGCGCCACGCACCAGGTCCGCAAGGGCCAGATTGAATTCGCGCATGGCATAACCGTTACGCAACCGTGTGCCTGCTTGCGCCTGTGTTGAATAAACGAGGCGCGGCAATTCTTTGAATGTATGAGGCCCAGTCATCTGGAGCAGCCCGGCAGTGATCAGCGCAGCAGGAGCCCTCCATGTACCAGGCTCATGGTTTGGCCGCAGAGGGCTTAGCCCGAGGTTGGAGGGCGCTGCGATTACGAGCATGGTGTTGAGGTCAGCATTTGGTATTTTCCAACATGTTGTCCGGGGCGTGAGGCGAAGGGTTGTTAGCGTAGCACTCCCTATTCGTAGAGATTGGGGCTTGGTCTCAGCATCCTCATGGGCTTACCCCGGAAGCTGGCCGGGTTGTCTCGCAAGTACGCCTGCCTGTGGATATCGGCGGCTTTCCAATCCGCTGGATTCTACGATAAACAAATTCCCAACCATCGATTACTCATGGACTATAGGCGCCAATTGGCGGCCTCTTCGTGAGGCCAGCGCTCTCAGTTGCAGGAGCCCGTGAATGAACATCAAGATTGAGGCGCTGATCGCCCGCAAAATCGGTTTCGCCTCTCACCAGAATGCCGTTCCACTCGTACGTGAGTTGAGCCTCTGGAACCAGGAACAAACAAACTTTGAAAGCCTGCTCCTGACGTTGAGCACCGACCCGGATTTCGTCGAAAGCCGAACCTGGCATATTGACCGCCTCAACGCCGGTGATCGTCTCAGCATCTCTGAACGCGACATCAAGCTTAATGCCGGTTACCTGTCTGGACTGACTGAAAGCTTGAACGCCGATGTCGTAATGCGCTTGTCCCAGGGTGACAATCTGCTCATCGAGCAGCGGTTTCCGACCGAATTGCTCGCTCGCACCGAATGGGGCGGTTTGAGTGCCATGCCGGAGTTGCTGGCTGCTTTCTGCATGCCCAACGATCCGGCAGTGGATCGGGTACTCAAAGCGGCTTCTCAAGTCTTGCAACGTGCAGGAAAGAAGGACGGCATTGATGGATATGAGAGCAAATCGCGCACACGCACTTGGGAGCTTGCCTCCGCCATATGGTCTGGGGTGTGCAGCTTTCAGTTGAGCTATGCGTTACCACCAGCAAGTTTTGAGCAACAGGGTCAGAAAGTCAGACCTCCTGGTCTGGTTCTGGAAAATGGGGTGGCGACCTGTCTGGACACTGCATTGTTGTTCGCGGCAGCTCTGGAACAGGCTGGGTTGAATGCCTTGCTCATCATGACCAAGGGGCACGCGTTCGCAGGCGTTTGGTTGCAGCCTCAAGAATTTGCCCAGTTGCTGACCGATGAAGCGTCAGCAGTACGCAAGCGTCTCGATTTGAAGGAGATGGTGGTTTTCGAGACTACCCTCGCTACACAAGCGCCTGCGCCCAGCTTCTCTCAAGCGGTCGCAGCGGCTGAGCGGCAACTCGATGACGAGCAGTTCCTCATGGCCATCGATCTGCACCGTGCCCGGATGCAGAAGATTCGCCCTATGACATTAGCATCCGCAGTGAACGCATCTGATGGGAGTGATTACTCACCGCCGACCGCTGAAGGTTTGGAGGAAGCTCCGGTACTCCCAGGTTTCGATGTCGAAATCAATGAAGGCAACAAAGGTCCTGCCGACAAACTCACCCTGTGGCAACGCAAACTCCTCGATCTGACAACTCGCAACCGTCTCCTGCACCTCCCCGATAGTGCTAAAGGCGTGCGTCTTCTTTGCCCGGACCCCGCCGCTCTTGAAGATTTACTTTCCAGTGGCGGGCGTATTCGCGTGGTCCCGGTACCTGACCTGAAAAGCAGTGGCCGTGATATGGCTCTGTACGAGCAGCAAAATAATGAAAGCCTGGTCGACGAAGTCGCTCGTCAGGCACTCGCTCGGGGCGAGGTGCTCGCCAGCCTTGAGAAGGTCAAGCTTGAAGCAACACTGGTTGATCTGTTCCGCAAGGCGCGTAGCGATCAGGAGGAGGGTGGGGCAAACACCCTGTTCTTGGCCATCGGCTTTCTCAAGTGGAAGAAAAGCGCAGAAGATCCCAAAACCTACTCCGCCCCACTGATTTTGCTGCCGGTCAAACTCGAACGCAAAAGTGCCCTGTCTGGCGTGACGCTTAGCCTGCTGGACGAGGAGCCGCGCTTCAACCTGACGTTGCTTGAACTGCTGCGTCATGATTTTGAATTGATGATTCCAGGCCTCGATGGCGAATTACCAAGTGATGAAAGCGGTATCGATGTGACCGGCATCTGGAACATGGTGCGGCGAGCGGTACGCGACGTGCCAGGATTCGAGGTAAGCACAGAACTGGTTTTGGGCACCTTCTCGTTTGCCAAATATTTGATGTGGAAAGATCTGAATGCCAATGCGGCGCAGTTGATGCAAAGCCCTTTGGTCAAGCATCTGTTAGCGCCAAGCGAAACAGGTAATGGCTTCTCCGGCTCGGACGAATTTCCTAGACCTGAGCAGTTGGACTCATCAGTAACGCCTGCTCAGCTTTTTGCACCATTGCCGGCAGACTCCTCGCAGCTATCAGCCGTCGTGGCATCTGCCAGCACGCATAGTTTTGTAATGGATGGACCTCCCGGAACCGGTAAGTCGCAGACCATTGCCAACATGATTGCCCACAATCTGGCGCTCGGGCGTCGCGTACTATTCGTGGCAGAAAAACGTGCGGCACTCGACGTTGTTTATCGTCGCCTGGCAGAGAAGGGGCTGGGCGAGTTCTGCCTGGAGCTGCATTCAAGTAAGGCGTCGAAAGTTGAAGTGCTCAAGCAGTTGGATCGCGCCTGGGATGTTAGCGACGCGTTGAGCGCCGAAGAATGGGAGCGTGAAGCCACTCGATTGCAGACGCTGCGCTCGCGACTCAACCAGTTGGTCGAAGTCCTGCATCGCCGCAGGGGGAATGGTCTTTCCCTGCACCAGTCGATAGGTCGTGTCGTTCGTGACCATGGCTCTCAGACACCCAGATTGGCTTGGCCGCCTGGCACGGAACACAATGCAGTCGAGTACGGCCAAATGCTTGACCTTGCACGTCGTCTTGGCCTCAATGGTGCCACCGCACGCGATTTGTCTGGCAAGTTCGGCGCTCTGGCGCAGACCCAATGGTCGAACGCCTGGCAGGCGCAGATCGCCAGCGCCTCGCGCGAATTGCCTGAGGCGCTGGATGCACTGAATGGCGCAGGCGAAAGGCTGGTTGTCCTGACGCACCTGCCGTTGCCGATAGCTGAAGTGATACAGGTCCAGCAGCTGAGCGATTTGGCAGCCCTGATTGCGCAATCCTATGGACAGAACCTTTCATTCGCTTTTGCCCCCGATGCTATCGCGCGTATGGAGTCAGCCCGACGTGCTTGTCAATTGATCGAGGGCTATCGGGAGCTTGAGCAAAGCCTTTCACTGGATTACGCCGATCAGGCGTGCCGTCGCATTCCGGTCGAGCAGATGCGCAGCGAGTGGCGAGAGGCAGAAGGCAAGTTCTGGTTCCTGGCGACATCCGCCAAGAAAAAGGTGGCGAAGAAATTGGCCGCTTTAGGGGGCGCATCGGGCCTTCCAGACATGCTGGGCGACCTCGCTGTTTTCGAGCGCCTGAGTTCGCAGCTACTGGCGCTGGACGCGTTGTCGAGTGACATGCAGTCGATCCCAGGCTGGCAAGGGCTGGCCAGCGACACCTCCCAAATACTGCGCGCCGTTATATTGGCCGAGAATCTGCGTGGGCTACTGAGTGCGCTGGCGGAATCGCCCGACCACTTGGTGTCATTGCGCGGCACAGTTGCGCGTTTGGTCATTGATGCGAACGACATGCTGGCGCCGGGCGGGCACATTGGTGCTGCGTTAACGACGCTGCAACAGGCCTTGTCCCGCTATGCCGACCAAGCCCGGCGGTTTGCTGGGCTGGCCGCGACAAGCACCAACGCCCACCTGAGCGTTGCCGCATTGCGGGCTACGTCACTTTCCATTCAGCAGCAAGAAGAGCAGCTCAAGGCCTGGTGCGATTGGTGCCGGGTGCGCGAACAAGCTACCGAGGTTGGTCTGGGCAGTCTGGCGCAGGCATTGGAAGCAGGGAGTCTATTGCCAACCGCCTGTGAGGAAGCTTTTGTCACTGCTTATGCACACTGGTTTGCGACCCAAGGCATCGACAGCGAACCGCTTCTGAGAAACTTCGTCGCTGCCGAACACATGAGTGATATAGGCGCTTTCGTCCGCCTGGACGACGAACTGGCGAAACTGACGGTGCGTTATATCCGGGCGAAACTCTGCGGTCTGGTTCCTTCGAAGAATGACATCCCCAAGAGCAGCGGTTTCGCCATCCTCAAGCATGAATTGCAGAAGTCTCGTCGACACAAACCAGTGCGGCAGTTGGCCATTGAGATGGGCGATGCATTGAATCGCCTGGCTCCGTGCATGCTCATGAGTCCTCTGTCGATTGCGCAGTTCCTGCCTGCCGATCAGCCTCCATTCGATCTGGTCATTTTCGACGAGGCCTCGCAGATTGCTCCGTGGGATGCAATCGGTTCGATAGCCCGGGGCAATCAGGTGGTTATCGCTGGCGACCCGCGTCAGATGCCACCCACGAACTTCTTCAGCCGTGGTCCGAATGCTGGAGACGACGATACAGCAGAAGACATGGAGAGCATTCTGGACGAATGCCTGGGCGCCGGGGTGCCGAGCCACAGTCTGAGCTGGCACTACCGTAGTCGCCATGAAAGCCTGATTGCGTTCTCCAATCACCGTTACTACGACAGCAACCTGATTACTTTTCCTGCGGCAGAGACCCGTGCAAGCGCGGTCGAGTGGCGCAGGGTCGAAGGTGTTTATGCAAAAGGAAAAGGGCGCTACAACCAAGCCGAAGCTGAGGCCATTGTCAGCGAAACCGTGAAGCGTCTTACTGATCCTGCCTTCGTAGCGGCTGGGCATTCAATCGGGATCATCACGCTTAATTCTGATCAGCAAAAGCTGATTAACGATCTGCTGGACACGGCCCGAAAGCAATACCCCCAGATTGAGCCGTTCTTCCAGGACACCCAGACTGAACCTGTGGTCGTCAAGAACCTGGAAACGGTCCAGGGCGATGAGCGCGACCTGATAATGCTCGGCATAGGCTATGGCCCAACCGAGGCGGGCGCGCCGGTCATGTCCATGAACTTTGGCCCTCTCAACAAAGACGGTGGGTGGCGCAGGCTTAACGTCGCGATCACCCGGTCAAGACGAGAGATGTTGGTATTCACATCGTTCGACCCGTCGATGATCGACCTCAACCGAACCAACGCTCGCGCCGTTCGCGACCTGAAGCACTTCATAGAGTTTGCTCAACGTGGTCCAAGGGCTTTGGCTGAGGCGATACAAGGATCTGTAGGTGGTTATGACTCGCCCTTCGAAGAAGCCGTCGCCCAAGCGCTGCGGCGTCTCGGTTGGCAGGTGGTGCCGCAGATCGGCGTGTCGCGCTTCCGTATCGATCTGGGGATTGTTCACCCTGATCGTCCGGGTGACTACCTGGCCGGCGTTGAATGCGATGGTGCTACCTACCATAGCGCCGCCACCGCTCGGGATCGCGACAAAGTACGAGGCGCTATTCTCAAGGGCTTAGGCTGGAACCTGGTCCGCCTCTGGTCCACGGAGTGGTGGGTCAACAAGGAAGGCGCTCTGCAGAAACTGCACGCAGCTCTGAACGATCTTCTGGCTCAATCCCGATTGGAGGCGGTTCCTGTCCAGACTGATGAACAGGGAGCAGTACCAGTGGTTATTGACTTCGCGGTTCAGGCTGAGATGAGTGAAATCCTCAGTGAATCGCTGCCTGCTTCAGTGGTCGAGCTGCCAGCAGAGATCGCAGAGGTTCGGATAGCGCGCTCTTACGGCGACCAAACCGCTGCAGCACGGCAGGGTGAATACCGGATCACCGATTTTTCACCTCTCGCCCCGTTGATCCGGGCCGAGCAATTTCATATGCCCGAGTACACGCCAGTGCTGTGTCAGATCATCGAAGAAGTACTGCGCCAAGAGGCGCCGATTCTCGATGCACTCTTGGTCCAGCGCGTCGCGCGGGCACACGGTTTCCAACGATCAGGTCGGCTCATTCGGGATAGGGTGATGGAGTTAGCCGAACAGCATCATCACGTTAAGCAGGCGGATTTTGAAGAGGTATTCATCTGGCATGCCGAAGACGATGTAAAGGCGTGGTCGACGTACCGTGTTCCGGCTTCGGCCAGTGATATGCGTTCTATCGAAGAGATTGCGCCGGAGGAGCTGCGTATTGCTGCGAGTATTACTGATGCGGCTGACCGTGCTTTGGAGGTCGCTAGGCTGCTCGGCGTTAAACGACTTACCGGTGCTGCTCGTCAGCGTATCGAGGGGATTCTGCGTGTCTAAGGTGTCTGCATCGTAGAAAAGACATGCATGGTTGGGGGAGAATTTTCCTCAACACGCTCGTAACAATGCCTCGTTGATAAATACGAAGCCCGCTGAATTCAGCGACCTCTTATGCCTGATTGCATTCAAGTGCTGGAAGCCACTACAGCTCCCAGCGCTTGCCTCTATAAAAGCGCCGTCCAGCGGCGCCATGAACCCCTACAAAGACCCAAGTCAGCGACGCCACACCCTCCCGTCGTTACCCACCACCCAAGGCGCTTGGTCCGCAACGATATGCACCCCGCCAACCCAACGTTCTGCTGGCGCGTGATCGAGCCAGTGGGCTTGTCCTCGCAGAATTTGCTCGCCCAATGGAGTGATTCGAACAGCACGTTTCTGCCATTGGTTTGCTGGCTGTTCGTACACCAACGGATGCGGCGCATGAATCAGCGGTTGCAGCAGTGCGTTGAACATCAAATCCCCCAAATAGGGAAGCGGTTCGTAGCTCGTCATCAGGTGATCGAAGACTTTGCCGGAGGGCAGCTCGCCATGCTCGGCGAGGATGCGCAGTGTCAGGCGCTGAGTCAGGCTCAGACCATCCATCGCGCCGGGAAGCTCTTGCAATTGCCGCGTCAGAGCAGGTCCTAACAGCGGCAGTACGGGATGCTGCTGTGCGGCGAGCCTGGCCCAGGCACTTGGGTCTGCTGCGGTGTAGGCGGCCCATGCTTCACGTGCCAGTGCCAGCACGTTCTCGCCGAGCGGACGGCGTTTTGGCCAGAGCCAGGCGAGCAGGTCCGGGGCCAGTTGCCCTATACCTACAAATCGCTCCACGCCGGGCACTTGGTTGATCTCGATCAGTTCTAGTCTGCGCGGCAACGCGGGCAGGCTTGCCAATAGCCGCACCAGAAACAATTGATCGTAGGCGTCTGCCTCGCACCACAGCACCAGTTCGCTATCAGTATTCAGCCGCGCTAATGCGTCACGTTGCCCGGCCTGGCGCTGTTGGATATCTCGGGAGGGCAACCCGAATACCTGTTCTGCGAAAGCTGCCCGCACCGACCAGTACTCATCGTCAGGTAGAGCGGGGACCGGGCCCATGACCATCGGATCATCGAACATGTGAAACGAGCCTGAGAAGCCGGCTATTCGCAGGCTGTGCTCGATGTCGTTTCCGCAGCGCCAGTGCTGAACCGACGCTTCACTGCGTGCTGCGAGCCGGGATGGCGTGCCGCGAACGCGATACTGTCAACGTGTGAGATCAGCTTGGGCCAACTGGCGAAGCCCATTTCGCGTGCCAGTAGCCATTGTGCATCGGCAAGTCGATAGTCGGGGCCAGGCAAGCCCAGTGCTTGAAGCTGCGCCCGGGCCTCGTCAGCCTCGTTGTTTTTCAGTGCCTTCAAAAGACGCTTGGCGCGTTTACGCAGGGAGGGTAAATCCAGAAGACCGTGATGACGGGAAGTATTAGTGGCAGGCATGCCAACTCCTTACAGGGCTCGGTCCGCCGACAAGCCAGGAGCTGGAATGAAAAATGTGGGAAGCATGCTTTGGGTGAACCCTTCGCGCGGACCGCAGGCGCAGCAAACGCCCAGGTCCGGACTGTAGCGGGAACGGCTGGCGCAAGTAAAGCGGGCGTGCTCGCAGCCCCCTGGATCTTCCCCTCAGATCGAGATGATGAGGCAAGCTCATCATCTGCAATCATTGTTGAAGATCGACCCCTATATCGTCCAAAAGCCCGGTAATTGCAGCGGCCAAGCGATTTTCATCGCGCTTGTAATACGTCCACTTGCCGACCTTGCTTGCCTTTACCAGACCTTGGTCATGTAAGGACTTCAAGCAAATCGAGGTGGCGGGTTGTGAGAGCCCGCTTTTCTCCTGGATCAGGCTCGCACAGACACCGTACACGCTGAAGTCATACAGCTGCGGGCAACCTTTAAAGGACTCGTGCGGGTCTTTAAGCCAACCCAGCACGGCTCGCCGTGTCGGGTTGGCGAGCACCTTGAGCGTCTCGTTCAACTCCTGCATTTCAATACTCGCCCCTTGTCGACGAGACAGTCTCGCCATTGAGGGCGGCAGTTTATGGCTTACTAAATGGATAGTCGATATAGCCTTCCTTGCCGCCACCATAAAGCGTCGCGTGATCGACCGGGTTAAGCGGTACGCCGTTTTTGAATCGGTAAGGGAGATCGGGATTGGCAATAAACGTCCGACCAAACCCGAACAGGTCTCCATAACCGTCAGCCAGCATGCGCTTGGCTTTCTCTTCGGTGTAGCACCCGGAGTACATGATGGGCTTGGTAAAGACCTCACGCAGCGACTGGCGAAAGGACAGCGGCAGGTCAGGGCAATTATCCCAATCAGCTTCAGCAATGGACAGATAACCGATGCCCAAGCCATTGAGCATGGACGCGGCCTGAATGTAAGTGGCGTGTGGGTCGCTTTCCACAAGACCCAGATAAACGCGCGCCTCAGTGGTGGTTTCAAACAGCGGCGAGAACCGCACACCTACGCGCTGCGCTCCGAAAACAGAGATAACGGCTTCGGTCACTTCGCGTAAGAAGCGCAGGCGATTATCCAGCGATCCGCCATATTCATCAGTGCGATGGTTGGTGTGCTCGGAAATGAATTGGTTGAGCAGATAGCCATTGGCCGAATGCAACTCAACGCCGTCGAAACCCGCTTCTTTCGCATTGACCGCCGCCAGCCGATAAAGCTCGACCAACTCCCTGACCTCCTGAGTCGTCAGCTCACGGGGCAGGCTTGGGTCCGCCAAAGCGCCTGATGCCGGGCCAGTCTCGATAAACACTTTAACGGCCGTCGCTTTGATCGCAGAGGGCGCGACAGGAGGCTGTGAGTCAGGCTGCAAGCTGATGTGCGAAACCCGACCCACGTGCCACAGCTGGCAAAAAATCACGGCGCCTTGCTCATGAACCGCGCTGGTGATCTGCTTCCAGCCTTTGACCTGTTCTTGACTATAAATACCGGGCGTCCAGGCATAACCCTGGCCCCGTGGCTCGATCTGCGTACCCTCAGTCACCATGAAGCCTGCGGCAGCACGTTGCCTGTAATACTCGCTCATCAAAGCATTGGGGATGTCGCCGGGCTGCGTGCTTCGCGAACGAGTCAAAGGCGGTAAGGCGATTCTGTTTCTGAGCGTGAAACCAGCAAAGGAAAGCGGTTCAAACAAGCTTGAGTCGGTCATTTCGAATCCGGGCAGTTCAGGGAAGAGGTCGACACATTAACACATTCGAATGTGTATATGTGTTGATGTGCAGTGAAATGTCTTAGCGTGTGACCTGGCTACTGTTTCGTACGGCATCCTCCAAGAGCTGCCTGCTACCACAACAGGACGAGCGAGGAATGGCATTGGGTCGATTCCAGGCAGCGAGGTCTCACTGTGCTCGTCATCAAGGACTCGGCGGGGCAGAGGTGACGAGATTGGTTGTGACGTTATGAATCCCTATCCGATGATGCGGATTACATGAAGGATTCGTGCGCTAATCGATTACGACGGTCGGGCCAACATGTGAGGCTTGAGTGCGTGGTGAGTTGTTTCCTGAGGCCACAAGGGAACCGATTTGCCGCTGGCTACCACTCATGCTGTATGACAATGCCCTGAGAGAAGATACATGCCGTCAGGTTGAACATTAATAGCTCTTCATTATTTGCCCATATCGTCGAGCGGGCTTTAGCACCTTCCACAGCGCAGTTGAGATGAGTCTTAACGCTACTCAGTGCGCTGCAAATCCAGGTAGCGCGCTGGTATGACACGAATAACGAGGATGAACATTTACCTGCCGTATGTCATGTCTGTCACCGCAAGTCAGTCACGACGACGTTACCCGATATTGGGGAAAACTCTCCATTATTATTTCAGCGCTTACTTCAAGTTTGATCCTCTATGATAGGGGGTTTAAATACTTTGTCCTAACGGAATTTTAGAAATGTCATTCCCGATTAACAACGCTAACGACTTTAATCCATATATCAACGCTCATGCTGAGGCCGCTCGCTCGGTACCTCAAGCTGCTCCTCGTCCGGTTATGCGCCCAGGTGCTGGTATAGGCAGTGTTAATGGACAGCAAGTAAGCATGGCGCCGCTAAGTCGATCAGGCTTTACTTCTGCGTTTTCAACACAGCAGACCTCCGTGGTAGCACACCGCGCGCGTCTCGCAATCTCTGCGCGCAATGCGCAGCAGATCCTGGCTAACACTCGAGATTTGTCACAAAAGGCTGCCAGGGACATGCACGCAATAGCAACACTTGAACTTCGTGGTTTAGAGGCAACCTACGAAATCATATCTCTCATGAGTAAAAATCATATCGCGCGTTTTTCTCGGTCTGATATTGACACGATAGTTGAGGCGTTAGACGACTACCAGGCGCAATACGGCGACAACTTTCTTATGAACGTAAGCGCTATGGGGTACCCATCGCTCGAGCATTATCTTGATAGCACAGGGGTCAGAGGGACGCATGCGGTAGAAACGTTCATCCGCGAATTTACCGATAGACATACAGATGCCTCAGACCTGACCGAAGATGATATGGACGAGATCAAGACTCGCTTGACCGATCGCCTGGCTGAGCCTACCAGTATTTTAAAAAATTTCATTCATACAGGTCCGCGCCTCTCGAGCATTCCTCTTCTGAAGGGTGCTACCGGCACGGATAATCCGGTCACAACGCAAGTTAACGGTGCTGACACAGTTATATCGGCCCTTAACGGTCAAGCCATAAATTTCAATGGCTTTCTCAGCACGACTGCAGACTTTAGCGTTGCACTGGAGTTTGCCGGTTTGACTGCGGCTGAAGATTTAGGCACTCCCATGTTTACGGTGGATCTCAACAGCAACTCCGAGGAGTCAGAAGTACTACGGCGTACTGCACTTAGATTTGTGCAAAGCAAGGAGTGCGATACTGACTCCATTTTATATTACTTTAAAAGCAATAACGTAGCCGGTATCAGTATTAATGCCACTAAAGCAAGTGCTTACCCTGACGTTGAACCTGATCGTCTCGCTACTGAGGATGAGATCTTACTCAATCCGGGGCACTTCTTTCAGCCAGAGCAGATTGTGCTGCATTCTGGAGGCGTAGCTATGATTGGAAGTCTCAGCTACGGCAGAGATACAGGGTGAAAACCTTCATCTGAATAGTCGGCCGCGGGCATTGGTACCTCGCTTTAGATTCCGCCTTGATGCGGTTTACCCAAGCGAGGCTTAAATCTCGCGGATCTGCTCATTCTGGCTGCACATCATACGCTGTATCCTTTTGGGGCCTTGCTCTGGCGCAGCATGGCGAGGTGCCCGAGCGATTCGGTCCTTGGTCAACGATTTATCAGCGGTTCCGGGAATGGCGTGATTGCGGAGCTTTTGAGCTGATGCTCAAGCGTCTTCATATCCGCTTGAATGAGCAGGGTTTGATTGACCTGGAAACATGGATGATCAACTCCACTGCCGTACGAGCAACCCGGGCCTCATCAAGTGCCGGGAAAAAAGGGGGTGCAAAGAACCGCAAGACCACGCGCTCGGGCGCGGTCGGGGCGGTCTGACAACCAAGATTCACATGCTGTGCGACGCCAATGGTGTGCCTCTGCGTTTCCTGTTGTCGGGCGGACAAGCCAGCGATATTGCCTATGCCCAACCGCTACTCGATCAGGCTTGCATTCCCAGCCTGCGTGGTCGCCCGCGCAAGCGCTGCCGTTGGTTGCTGGCTGACAAGAAACATCATCGAACGCATGTTCGGCTGGCAGAAGGAGAACAGACGCATCGTGACGCGCTTCGACAAACTCGCAACACGTTTTGCGACGATGGTCTCATTGGCATGTGTATGCGATGCGATGCTTGCGACAATACTTTATGTACAGAGCCTTGTGATTCTATTCCCCGGACATATGAGGGGGGAGCGGCGCTTTTCGGCTCTGTAAGCCGCATACTGATTACGCAAAATTTACGCCAGACGAAAAAAAAGACCTTGAAAATCAAGGTCTTTTTTCAATTTGGTGGTGCCCCGAGGGAGAATCGAACTCCCACTTCTTTCGAAAACGGATTTTGAATCCGCCGCGTCTACCAATTCCGCCATCAGGGCTCAATGGCGGCGAAGTATAGAGATGAGACGACCGTTGGTCAATCATGTTTGATGGTCAATTTTCAGGTTTTCGGCTAAACTTCGCGGCCCTGCTAGACGAACCCCATCATGCGTGTCGCCGACTTTACCTTCGAACTCCCTGATGCATTGATCGCTCGCCATCCTTTGGCGGAGCGTCGCAGCAGCCGTTTGCTGACCCTCGACGGGCCGAGCGGTGCGCTGGCTCATCGCCAATTTACTGATCTGCTGGAGCATTTGCGCCCTGGCGATCTCATGGTTTTCAACAACACCCGGGTAATTCCCGCGCGTTTGTTCGGGCAGAAAGCCTCTGGCGGCAAGCTGGAGATTCTGGTGGAGCGGGTGCTGGATCAGCATCGCGTGCTGGCCCATGTGCGTTCCAGCAAGTCGCCGAAGGCGGGTTCGACGATCCTCATCGATGGCGGTGGCGAGGCCGGGATGGTCGCGCGCCACGATGCGCTGTTCGAGCTGCACTTTGCCGAGCCGGTCTTGCCCTTGTTGGAACGAGTCGGGCATATGCCGTTGCCTCCTTATATAGATCGCCCGGATGACGCCGCCGACCGTGAGCGTTATCAGACGGTGTATGCGCAGCGTGCCGGTGCGGTGGCTGCGCCGACGGCGGGGTTGCATTTCGATCAGACGATGATGGATGCAATTGCCGAGAAAGGTGTCGAGACGGCGTTCGTCACGTTGCACGTGGGGGCGGGGACGTTTCAGCCGGTGCGCGTTGAGCGTGTCGAGGACCACCATATGCACAATGAGTGGCTGGAAGTCACTCAGGACGTGGTCGACGCTGTTGCTGCCTGTCGCGCACGCGGTGGTCGGGTGATCGCGGTCGGAACGACCAGTGTCCGCTCGCTGGAGAGTGCAGCTCGCGATGGCGTGCTCAAGCCGTTCAGTGGCGACACCGATATCTTTATCTATCCGGGGCGACCGTTTCATGTGGTCGATGCCTTGGTGACCAACTTCCATCTGCCTGAATCCACGTTGTTGATGCTGGTTTCGGCATTCGCCGGTTACCCGGAAACCATGGCGGCCTACGCGGCGGCGGTGGAAAACGGTTACCGCTTCTTCAGTTACGGGGATGCCATGTTCATCACCCGCAATCCCGCGCCGACGGCTCCCAAGGACTCGGCCTCAGAGGATCAAGCATGAGTCGCACCTGTCGTATGTCTTTCGAGCTGCTTGCTACCGATGGCAAGGCGCGTCGTGGTCGTCTGACCTTCCCGCGTGGCGTGGTCGAAACCCCGGCGTTCATGCCGGTGGGCACCTATGGCACAGTCAAGGGCATGCTGCCCCGAGACATCGAGGCCACGGGTGCGCAGATCATCCTCGGCAATACCTTCCACCTGTGGCTGCGCCCTGGCACCGAAGTGATCAAGGGCCACGGCGACCTGCACGATTTCATGCAGTGGAAAGGCCCGATCCTGACCGATTCCGGCGGTTTTCAGGTGTTTAGCCTCGGCGCCATGCGCAAGATCAAGGAGGAGGGCGTGACCTTTGCCTCTCCTGTAGATGGCGCGAAGGTGTTCATGGGGCCCGAAGAGTCGATGCAGGTGCAGCGCGACCTGGGGTCTGACATCGTGATGATCTTCGACGAATGCACGCCTTACCCTGCTGACGAGGATGTTGCGCGTACGTCGATGGAGCTGTCACTGCGCTGGGCCAAACGCTCGAAAATCGCCCATGGCGAGAACACCGCAGCGCTGTTCGGCATCGTTCAGGGCGGCATGCACGAGAACTTGCGCATGCGCTCGCTGGACGGCTTGAACGAGCTGGATTTCGACGGTCTGGCCATCGGTGGTCTGTCGGTGGGCGAGCCCAAGCACGAGATGATCAAGGTCCTGGATTATCTGCCAGGCCGGATGCCGGCTGAAAAACCTCGTTACCTTATGGGTGTAGGCAAGCCCGAAGACCTGGTTGAAGGTGTGCGCCGCGGCATTGACATGTTCGACTGCGTCATGCCAACGCGCAATGCTCGCAACGGTCATCTGTTCATCGACACCGGTGTGCTGAAGATTCGTAATGCGTTTCATCGCCACGATGATTCGCCGCTGGATCCGACCTGCGATTGCTACACCTGCAAAAACTTCTCCCGTGCTTATCTGCACCACTTGGACAAGTGTGGCGAAATGCTGGGGAGCATGCTCAATACGATCCACAATTTGCGGCATTACCAGCTGCTTATGGCTGGTTTGCGCGAGGCTATTCAACAGGGTACATTGGCCGCCTTTGTCGACACCTTCTATGCCAAACGCGGGCTTGCGACGCCGCTGCTGGACTGAATGACAGCCGGTCTTACCGCTTCTTATTATTAAAAGTATGCAACTGGAGTGTTAAATGAGCTTTTTCATCTCTTCCGCTTTCGCGGATGCGGCTGCACCTGCTGCCGCAGGCCCAATGGGCGGTGGTTTCGAGTGGATATTTCTGGTCGGCTTCGTGGCCATCTTCTATCTGATGATCTGGCGTCCGCAGGCCAAGCGCGCCAAAGAGCAGAAGAATCTGCTGGGCAACTTGCAGAAGGGCGATGAAGTCGTCACTTCCGGCGGTATCGCGGGCAAGATCAACAAAGTGACCGACGACTTCGTTGTTATCGAAGTTTCCGACACTGTAGAACTGAAGATCCAGAAGGGTGCCATCGCTGCCACCCTGCCTAAAGGCACTCTGAAAGCCATCTGATTCCAGTCTTTTACCAATCGACGGGGCGCGCAAGGCGCCCCGCGTTATAAGCAGGCGGCGTGATGTTGAACAAATACCCTCTGTGGAAATACATCCTGATCCTGGCAGTGCTGGCGATCGGCTTTATTTATTCCGCACCCAATCTCTACCCTGATGACCCGGCTATTCAGGTCAGCGGCGCAAGCACTGCGCTGCAAGTCAATCAGGCTGATCTGGATCGCGTAAGCAAGGCGCTTACCGATGCTGGCATCGCGGTCAAGGGCGCGTCTCTTGCCGAGAATGGCAAGGGCGGTTTGTTGCGTCTGACCAAACAGGAAGACCAGCTGCCAGCCAAGGACGTCACCCGCAAGGCGCTGGGCGACGACTATGTCGTGGCGTTGAACCTGGCTCAGACCACGCCCAAGTGGCTGCGCAGCATTGGCGCGACCCCGATGAAGCTGGGTCTGGACTTATCCGGCGGCGTTCACTTCCTGCTTGAAGTCGACATGGATAAGGCCCTGAGCGCCCGTCTGAATGTCTATGAAGGCGAAGTGAAAAGCCTGCTGCGCAAGGATAAACTGCGCTATCGCAGCCTGCCGCAGGATGGCAACGCCATTCAGCTGGGCTTCAGTGACACCGATTCCCGCGAACAGGCCCGTGCCCTGATCCGCAAGGATTACAGCGATTTCGATATCACCACGACCGATCGTGGCGAGATGCCGGTCCTGCGTCTGGCAATGACCCAGGCCAAGATCGCCGAGATCCGCGAATACTCGATCAAGCAGAACCTGACCACGGTACGTAACCGCGTCAATGAGTTGGGCGTGGCCGAGCCACTGGTTCAGCGTCAGGGTGCCAATCGCATCGTGGTCGAGCTGCCAGGCGTGCAGGACACTGCCGAGGCCAAGCGTATTCTCGGTAAGACTGCCAACCTTGAGTTCCGTCTGGGCGCAGGCCCGGATGACTCCAGAGCCACCACCGAGATGTTCGAATTCCGCGAAGGCGGTCGTCCAGCCGCTGCGGTCGAGCGCGGCCTGATCATCACCGGTGATCAGGTGACCGATGCCAAGGCTGGCTTTGACGAGCACGGTCGTCCTCAGGTGAACATTAAGCTTGATGGCCACGGCGGCGATCTGATGAGTCGTGCCACCCGCGCTAACGTTGGTCGCAGCATGGCGGTGATCTTCATCGAGCAGAAACCGACCACCACCTACACCAAGCAGGTTGTGGATGGCGTCGAGAAAGACGTGCCGGTGCAGACTTTCAAGGAAGAGAAGAAAATCATCAGCCTGGCGACCATTCAGTCGCCGCTGGGTGCTCAGTTCCGGATCACCGGTCTGAATGGCCAGGGTGAGTCGTCCGAACTGGCGCTGTTGTTGCGTGCCGGTGGTCTGGCCGCACCGATGTACTTCGCTGAAGAGCGCACAATCGGCCCGAGCCTGGGTGCCGACAACATCACCAAAGGTATCGACGCATCCCTTTGGGGCATGCTGTTCGTGTCGATCTTCATCATCGCCATCTACCGTTTCTTCGGTCTGATCGCGACGGTGGCACTGGCTTTGAACATGGTCATGCTGCTGGCCCTGATGTCGCTGCTGGGGGCAACACTGACTCTGCCAGGCATCGCCGGTATCGTCTTGACCATGGGCATGGCGGTAGACGCCAACGTACTGATCTTCTCGCGGATTCGTGAGGAACTGGGCAACGGCATGAGCGTGCAGCGTGCGATCAACGAAGGTTTCGACCGCGCCTACACTGCGATTCTCGACGCCAACCTGACTTCGCTTCTGGTCGGCGGCATTCTCTATGCCATGGGCACAGGGCCAGTCAAAGGTTTCGCCGTGACCATGTCCCTCGGGATCTTTACCTCGATGTTCACAGCCATCATGGTGACCCGCGCAATGGTCAACCTGATTTATGGCGGTCGTGACGTCAAGAAGCTGTGGATTTAAGGGGCTGACATGAAACGTACGATCAACTTCATGGGCGTTCGCAACATTGCGTTCGGTATTACCATGCTCCTCACCGTGCTGGCGTTGTTCAGCTGGTTCCATAAAGGGCTCAACTTCGGTCTGGACTTCACCGGCGGTACGCTGATCGAGCTGACTTACGAGCACCCTGCCGATCTGGGCAAAGTGCGCCGGGAGCTGGCTTCTTCGGGTTACCACGAAGCCATCGTGCAGAGCTTCGGCGCGACCACCGACCTGTTGGTGCGGATGCCGGGTGAGGATCCGCAACTGGGTGCTCAGGTGGCCCAAGCGCTGCGCAAGACTGGTGCCGATAACCCGGTAACGGTCAAGCGCGTCGAGTTCGTCGGCCCGCAAGTGGGTGAGGAACTGCGTGACCAGGGTGGCATCGGCATGTTGCTGGCGCTTGGCGGTGTTCTGATCTACCTGGCTTTCCGCTTTCAGTGGAAGTTCGCGGTCGGCGCCATCGTTTCGCTGATCCACGACGTGGTGGTGACGATGGGCATCCTGTCGTTCTTCCAGGTGACGTTCGACCTGACCGTACTCGCAGCTGTGCTGGCGATCATCGGTTACTCGCTCAACGACACCATCGTGGTATTCGACCGGGTGCGTGAGAACTTCCGCTTGCTGCGCAAGGCTTCGCTGATCGAGAACATCAACATCTCGACCACTCAGACCCTGCTGCGGACCATGGCCACCTCGATCTCCACGCTGTTGGCAATCGGCGCACTGTGGATTTTCGGTGGCGACAGCCTGCACGGTTTTTCCGTTGCCCTGTTCATCGGCGTTCTTGCCGGTACCTACTCGTCGATTTACATCGCCAACGTGGTGCTGATCTGGCTGAACCTGCGCTCCGAGGACCTGTTGCCTCCTGTGACCGCTGAGAAAGTTGACGATCGGCCATAACGATTGTTCTGGTCAGCCGGCACACTAAAAAGGCGCGAGTATGAACTCGCGCCTTTTTTTGTGCTCCAAGGCTGGGAGTAGCGTGAGCAATTGCGCTGAATAGGGTCAGGAGGTTCACGTGAACAAATCGTTGCTAGTTGGTGCGGTATTGGGTGCTGTCGGTGTCACCGCCGGTGGCGCTTTGGCCACCTATAGCCTCGTTAAATCAAACGGTCCGGAGTACGCAGACGTACTCGCCGTCGAGCCTGTAAAAGAACAGATCAAAACCCCTCGTCAAGTGTGCAAGGACGTCGCCGTCACGCATCGCGCTCCGGTCAAGGATCAGCATCAGATCGTGGGTAGCGTCATCGGTGCTGTAGCGGGTGGCTTGCTCGGTAACCAGATCGGGGGCGGTAACGGCAAGAAAGTCATGACCGTTGCCGGTGCTGTCGGGGGTGGCTACGCCGGTAACAAGGTTCAGGAAGGCATGCAGAACCGCGATACCTACACCACGAGCGAATCGCGCTGCAATACCGTCAATGACATCAGCGACAAGGTGGTGGGCTACAACGTGAAGTACAAGCTCAACGACAAGGTCGGCCAAGTGCGCATGGATCGTGATCCGGGCAGCCAGATTCCGGTTAATAAAGAGGGGCAGCTGGAATTGAGTCAGGCGGGTCAATAAAGCCTCTGGTTCACGCAGTTCAAAAAACGCCCTACATGCAAGGGCGTTTTTTTGTGCCCGGTTTTATACACGGGCTCTGCAAGCCTGCTCCTGTAGATGTGCCAACTCGCCTTTGTGATCCCATATGTATTAAGTATCGAATGGGTAGTAACTATATATTTTTAATCCGAAACCCTGCCGCGTAAGCTTTTTCAGGTGGCTTTTGGCGTCTGTGCCTGTGAGTCCACTGCATAACTCTAATAAAAATCAGCAACACCACGCGGGATATAAAAATGCATAAAAGCCCTGTTTCCATAGGCCTTAAGACTGCTACCTTGGGTTTGAGTCTGACCTGTCCAGGTTTTGCCGAAGCCGATTTCTTCGAAGACAGCAAAGCCGATCTGGAATTTCGAAATTTTTATTTCAACAGCGACTACCGCCAGGAAGGCGCGAGTCAGTCCAAGCGCGATGAATGGGCCCAGGGCCTGATTCTCAAGTTCGAGTCCGGGTTTACTGAAGGTGCGGTGGGCTTTGGCGTGGACGCCATTGGGCTCTTCGGCCTGAAACTGGACTCAGGTCCTGATCGCCGCAACACGGGTCTGCTGCCGGTCGGTGACCAAAAAGCGCCCGACGACTATGGCCGTTCAGGCGTGACCGCCAAGGCCAGAATCTCCAAGAGCGTGTTGCGCGTCGGCACCTTAATGCCCAAATTACCCACGGTTCTGCCCAACGATGGACGCCTGTTACCGCAAACCTTTCGCGGTGCTCAACTGACCTCAAAAGACATTAACGATATGACCCTTAATGTCGGGCGCCTGACCAGCAATACCGAGCGCAACGACAGCGGCCACGAGGACATTGAAGCTACCGGCAAAAGCATCAAGGGCGGTCGTCCCAGTGAGAGGTTCGACTTCGCCAGTGCCAGCTTCAACTGGAGCAAAGGCCTGACCACGTCCTACAACTACGGCGGCCTTGAGAACAATTACAAACAACACATTGTCACGCTGCTGCACAGCTTTCCCTTGAGTGAATCGCAGTCGATCAAGAGCGACCTGCGCTACGCACGCTCGCTCAAGGACGGCAACACCAACGTCGACAACACGGCCATCGGCGCCAAATTCACCTACAACATCAGCGGCCATAGTTTCGGCGTGGCGTATCAGCGCATGAATGGCGAAACCGGCTTCCCTCATCTGGCGGGTACCGACTCGTTTCTCGTCAACTACGTGATGATCTCCCCTGACTTTGCCAATCCTGAAGAGCGTTCATGGCAGGCTCGCTACGATTACAACTTTGCCACCGTCGGGGTGCCGGGCCTGACCTTCATGACTCGTTACCTCAAAGGCGACAACTTCGCTCGCGGCAGCAAGGAAGGCACCGAATGGGAACGCAACACCGATATCGCCTACGTGTTCCAGAGCGGCGCTCTGAAAAACCTCGAGTTGAAGTGGCGCAACGGCAGCTATCGAAGCAATGGCGGCAGCAACATTGACCAGAACCGCGTGATCGTTAGCTACACATTGCCGTTGTTGTAAGTCCTGACTTTTTGCACAAGACCCCACACCGCTTACCCGCGGCCTTCGCCGCATTGGAGCCTGAAGATGCTAACAAGAAAAACCCTTATCCACCTGGCCGTGGCTTTTGCCCTGTTCAACAGTTATGGCGCCTACGCGGCCAATACTGCGGACCTGCCGTGCAAGACCACCGAAGAGTGCGCGGCGCAGGCCGCAAAAATCGGCGCGTCGGTGGATAAGTCGAAGACCAAGGGCAGCAAGACCGAAAGCCAGTTTTCCTGGCTGAACCGGATCAACAAAGCTTCAATCGTCATGCTGACAGAGGAGGGGATCGTCAAACCCGAAATGGGCCAGAAGATCGCCACGGGTGTGCGCTATGCCATCGACCAGGCGGATCAGCCAAACGGCAAGCGCCCCAGCGACGTGCTGCAGTTGGAGGAAATCATGACCGACAAGATCGGCCCGGAAGCCTCGCTGATCCACTCCGGTCGCAGCCGTCAGGACATGCTCGCCACTTACCGGCTGGCCAAGTTGCGTTCCGACGTTCTGGCCTACAGCGAAGCGATGAACGCGACGCGTAAACGCCTGCTGGATCTTGCAGATAAAAATGTTGATACGCTGATTCCGGCGTACACCAACGGCGTCCAAGCAATGCCGATTACCTACGCGCATTACCTGCTGGCGTTCGAGGCGGCCTTCGATCGCGACGGCCAGCGCATTCGCGAGCTGTATCAGCGCTTGAACCAGAGCCCGATGGGCACCGCAGTGCTGGCCAATTCGGCGTATCCGCTTAACCGCGAGCGCCTGGCCGAACTGTTGGGCTTCGACGGCGTGCGGGAAAACTCACTGGATTCCAGCCAGGTCTCGACCTATGACATTCCTATCGAGGCGGCGAACATCGCCTCGTCTTCGGCCATCCGGGTCGGGGCGATGATTGGCGATATCCACACTCAGTACCACCAGATCCGTCCGTGGTTGCTGCTGGACGAGGAAAAAACCTACACCAGCAGCGCGATGCCGCAGAAACGTAATCCGGGTTTGCTGATGCGAACTCGTGAAACCGCCTCGGACGTTGTAGGACTGGCGCAGACGGTCACCTTGCGTGCGCACAACGTGACCACCGGCATGACTGACTACAAGTTCGCTTTCGACTCGCTCGGCATCTTCGATTCAACCAAGGACATGTTCGGCGCCATGGATGCGGTGCTCGATGCATTGCAGGTCAATCCGCAGCGTGCCCGCGAAGAGCTGGAGAACGAGTGGACGACTTCCATGGAACTGGCTGACACGCTGGAGCGTACGCAGAAGGTGCCCTTCCGTATTGGTCACAGCTTTGCGTCGCTGATCGTCGAGCAGGCGCGCAGCGAAGGCCTGACCCCGAAAACCTTCCCCTATGCCGATGCACAGAAGCTCTTCACCAAGGCCGCGGACAAGTATCAGTGGAAGCAAAACACCTTGCCGCTGGACGAAGCGACCTTCCGTGCCTCGCTGTCGCCGGAGAATATGGTCAAGACCCGCAAAGGCACTGGCGGTCCGCAACCGGAAGAGGTCAAGCGCATGCTTGCCGAAGCGCACAAGACGCTGGACGCTGATCAGACATGGCTTCGCGAGCGTAGGGAAAAGCTGACCCAGGCTGAAGGTAATCTGGATCGGGCCTTCGAGAAACTGTTGTCGTCCAAGGGGTAAGACTGCTGGCGAGGGAGCGCCGCAGAGCCGGCAGGTGCAGGTTCTGTGGGAACGAGTTCATTCGCGATTGGGTGCTTTGGGCGATGGAGGTTCATCGACCACGCTGCCTTCTCGCGGATTAATTCGCTCCCAGAGGATCAATGCATTTTGCCACCTCGCAATCGCGAGACAGGCCACGCAGTTGCCCAAGACATTGGTCAGCACGCGGCATTTCATTAGACGCTCCACGCCCAGCAGTAATCCCACGCCCTCCACAGGCACTACGTGCAGCAGATTCAACGTTACGATCAAGGTGAAAAAGGCCGATCCCGCCATACTGGTAGACCCCAGCGACGTTACCAGAGCAATCAGCAGCAGCGTCAGCAAGTCGGTCGCCGACAGGTCGATGGCTGACATCTGCGCCAGAAACAGCACTGCCGTGATCAGGTAGATATTCGAACCGCTGAGGTTGAAGGTGTAGCCCGTAGTAAGAACCAGGCGCGTCACTTGCCGGTCGCAGCCCGCTGCCTGCATCTTCTCGATCAGCCCCGGCAGCGCCGCGACTGAAGAGCCGGTGAAGGTGACCAGCAACAGCTCATCCTTGAGATGAATGACCAATGACCACAGCGAGGTGCCGCACGCTCGTGCTATGGGCGTTAATATCAGCAGAACAAACGCGCCACAGGCCAGGTACATGACGGCCACGAACTTGAGCAGCGGCAGCGCGGAGGCCGGGCCGAACCTGCCGACGGTGAACGCGATGGCGCCGAACGCGGCAATGGGGGCGAATCGAAGGACCTGCCTCAAGCCCTTGAACAGCACGTCGACGATTTTTTCCAGCATCAGTCGCGCTGCATCGACATGACGACGACCGCGGGCTCGCGCCATCAAGGTTCCTGTCAGCAGACCCGCGAGCATCACTTGCAGAATAGGATTTTGCGTCAGTGCGCGAGTCAGCATTGAGCCTGCGGCTGCCCAGGCAAAGGCGGTTGATGATGGCGGCGCAATGTCGAAATTCGTCGCAAGCGCCGAAACACCCAAGCCCGTTCCAGTGCCGGGGTGCGTGAGCTGGGTAACCAGGCAGCCCAGCGCCAGAGAAAGCAGCGCCATGCTTTGAAAGTAAAGCCACACCCTGACACCCAGCCCACGCTGCCTGACCTGCAGGCCCGCGACGCCGGACGCGATCAACAGGAACATCATGAACGGCATCAGCCACCCGATGACGCGGATAAACCCATCGCTCAGCGGTTTCATCTCCATCGCGAGCCCAGGATCGAAGACACCCAGAAGCGCGCCACAGACGATGGCCAGAAGAAGGTGCAGAGTCGTGCTGCGCAGGAGCCTGTCAGGCATCAATGATCCGTAAGTGGCGTGCTTATTGTTATGAGCGTGCCTTGCCAGTGAGGTGGCGATTGGGCACGCTTGCCGGCCAGTGTCGCATTGATCGGCGGCAATCATAAAATCTCTCCACGGGATAGACCACATGGAGCTTCGTCATCTGCGCTATTTCGTGATGGTGGCCCAAGAGCGCCATTTCACTCGCGCGGCAGCACGGCTGAATATGCAGCAGCCGCCGCTCAGCCAGCAGATTCGTGCGCTGGAAGATGAACTGGGCTTCGAGCTGTTCAAGCGTCACCCCAAAGGCGTGGATCTGACTGCTGGCGGGCAGGTATTCCTGCAAGAGGCGCAGGACATTCTGACGCGGGTCAAAGAAGGGGCGCTCAAGGCCTCACGCGCTGCCAGTGGCATAGAGGGCCAGCTGTGTGTCGGCTTCACCAGCTCGGCAGCGGCTCATCCATTGATCCCGCGCATCATCCGCGCCTATCGCGAACGCTTTGCGGGGGTGGCTGTTTCACTCAAGGAGGGCAGTGCCCAACAACTGACGGATGCGACCATCGAGGGCAGCGTGGATGTCGGTATTTTGCGCGCGCCGGTCAGTCGTCATCAGAGCATCGAGTTTCATCGGCTGCTCAATGAAGAAATGTTGCTGACATTGCCGGTAGGGCATGGGTTACTCGCAGGACATGCGGCGGGAGATGAAGCGCCTGTCATCTCTCTGCCGGATCTTGCTGGCGAGCAGTTCATTCTCGTCCGTCGCCCAGGTGCACCGGGCATGTACGCCAATCTGATCAAGGCCTGTCAGAACGCAGGCTTCAACCCGAAGATCGCTTTCGAGGTCGAGCGCATGCTCACCAATGTCAGTCTCGTGGCTGCAGGGGCGGGGATTTCCATCGTGCCTGCCTCGATGAAGGATGTGCACAAGGAAAGCGTCGTCTACTGCCGGATCGGTAACGCCAAGCCTCGACTGCATGCGCCCATCACGCTGGTGTGCCGCAGTTTCAACCAGCTGCCGCCGCTGCAGAATTTCATTGATCTGTCCCGAGAGTTGAGCGGGCGGAAAATCACACTGCGTTAACGCTCATGTCCGGGTTGTACCTCACATCGACACGCGCCGCTGGTCCCGTGCAGACGTCGGAGGTTACGACGGCAGCGAACTCGGCAGGCCGGTCGCCGCGCATGTACCTGATACGACGAATTCGTACAGTGGCGGTGTTTTCTGTAAACGGCAGCGGCGAAGCTTAACGCTTCAGCGACGCGGGTACGAATGGAGCGATGGAAGTCAGGACGGCTTTGAAGCACTTGGTGTTGCCTGCAACGATGTGGCCCTTTTCGAGGAAGTCGTGACCGCCATTGAAATCGCTGACCAGACCGCCTGCTTCCTGAATCAGCAGAGCGCCAGCAGCCATGTCCCACTCCGACAGGCCCGACTCCCAGAACGCATCGAAGCGACCGGCCGCAACATAGGCCAGGTCCAGGCTTGCTGCGCCAGCTCGGCGGATGCCCGCAGTCTGGCCCACCAGCGAGCGGAACATGTTCATGTAGTTTTCGAGGTTATCGAGCTGATTCTCGCGGAACGGAAAGCCGGTGCCGAGCAGAGCGCCTTCCAGACCCTTGCGTGGGCTGACACGCAGACGACGGCCGTTCAGTTGAGCGCCACGACCACGAGAGGCTGTGAATTCTTCCTGGCGAACGGGATCGAGCACGACGGCGTGCTCAAGGCGACCACGGTATTTGCAGGCGATGCTGACTGCGAAATGCGGAACGCCACGTACGAAGTTGGTGGTGCCATCCAGCGGGTCGATGACCCACAGGTAGTCTGCGCCTTCACCTGTGCCTTCTTTCAGGCCGGTTTCTTCACCCAGGATGCCGTGGGTCGGGTAAGCCTTGAGCAGCGCGTCGATGATGACTTTTTCTGCGGCGCGATCAACTTCGGTTACGTAGTCTTTCGCGTCTTTTTCATCGACCTTGATGGTATCCAGGCGCTCGATGGAGCGGAAAATCAATTCGCTGGCGCTGCGGGCGGCGCGCAGCGCGATATTCAGCATGGGCTGCATGGATGTATCACCTAGGTCGTTAAAGAGAGCCGGGCATTCTATGGGTTCTTGTCGACGATTTCCAGCGCAACTCCACCGTTTTTACCCTGCGTCCGGTCGCCTCGTCCTGAGTCGATGGTGTCGGGTATGCGGCGCTTCAACCGTGTATGTAGAGCCTGTGGTGCAAGGGTTCGTAGCCTTGGGCCGGGCGTTTCTGTAAGATTCGACCCCCTTTCCATCTGCAAGCGAGACCTCACCAGTGCTGCAAAATATTCGTGTTGTTTTGGTCGGAACCAGCCATCCGGGAAATATCGGTGGCGCGGCGCGTGCCATGAAGAACATGGGGCTTTCGCGTCTGGTGCTGGTTGACCCGGCCATGTTTCCCCACCACGAAGCTGATGCCCGCGCTTCCGGTGCCGGCGACATTTTGCAGAACGCCCACGTGGTGGCGACCCTGGAAGATGCCTTGGTTGGCTGCAATCTGGTGATGGGCACAAGCGCCCGGGATCGTCGCATCCCCTGGCCGCTGCTGGACCCCCGCGAAGCCGGCATCAAGACGATAGAGCACGCTGCGCTGGGTGAGGAGATCGCGTTGGTATTTGGTCGTGAATACGCCGGACTGACCAACGAGGAGCTGCAGCGCTGTCACTTCCATGTGCATATTCCCTCCGACCCCGAATTCAGCTCGTTGAACCTTGCCGCCGCTGTGCAGGTGCTCAGTTATGAGGCGCGCATGGCGTGGCTGGCGAGTGAAGGGCAGGCGAGCAAGATCGAGAAGTTCGAAGTGAACTCGGTGCGCAGTACCGAATTGGCAACGATGGATGAGATGGAGAAATTCTATGAGCATCTGCAAGCCACACTGGTCAACATCGGCTTCCTCGATCCAGAGAAGCCTCGACACTTGATGGCACGGCTGCGCAGGCTTTACGGGCGTTCGGCCGTCAATCGTTCTGAGATGAGCATTTTGCGTGGCATCCTCACCGAAACCCAGAAAGCGGCCAACGGCGAGCCCTACAAACGGAAGGATCAGTGATGATCGAGCGTCTGCGCGAAGATATTCAAAGCGTATTTCACCGCGATCCGGCAGCCCGAAACGCATTCGAAGTGCTGACCTGCTACCCCGGCATGCACGCGATCTGGTTGCATCGATTTTCCGGCTGGTTGTGGCGCAAGGATTTGAAATGGCCGGCGCGCATGGTATCCAACTTCGGTCGCTGGTTGACCGGTATCGAGATTCATCCCGGTGCCAAGGTCGGCAGACGCTTCTTCATTGATCATGGCATGGGCATCGTCATTGGCGAGACGGCCGAGATCGGTGATGACGTGACGCTCTATCAGGGCGTGACGCTGGGCGGCACCAGTTGGAACAAAGGCAAGCGCCATCCGACCCTGGAGTCGGGCGTCGTGGTGGGGGCGGGCGCCAAGGTCCTGGGTCCGTTCACGGTGGGCGCGGGCGCGAAGGTCGGCTCCAACGCCGTGGTCACCAAGCCTGTTCCGGCGGGTGCAACCGTGGTGGGCATTCCTGGGCGGATCATCGTCAAAGCGGATGAAAGCGGTGCTCAGGAAAGTACGACCGAATCCAGGCGCAAGGCGATGGCCGAGAAGATCGGCTTCGATGCCTACGGCGTCAGCGAAGACATGCCGGACCCGGTTGCCAGAGCGATCGGGCAGCTGCTCGACCATCTGCAGGCCGTCGACGTACGCATGGAAGACATGGGTAAAGCGCTCAAAAGCCTGGGGTGCGAGTACCGCGAGAAAGAGCTGCCAGAGCTGCGCAAGGAAGTTTTCGACTGCATCGAGGAACGCGGCGAGGGCAGGAGCGCTCAGGAATAAGCTTTCCGTGCAGCGGGGCGTAAGCCGGGCATCCCATTTCAGCCTTGGCTTTGCTATCATGCCGCCGCTATTTTTGCGCGTAATCCCGACTGTTTCACTAGGTCTTATAGTTGACTTAAATACTCGGGAATAGCATACTCGCCTTCATTCCGAACCTCCGCGGTACATGTCATGCGACTGACTACAAAGGGCCGATACGCCGTTACCGCCATGCTCGACCTGGCGTTGCACGCGCAGCATGGGCCAGTGTCCCTGGCCGATATCTCCGAGCGGCAAGGGATCTCCCTTTCCTATCTCGAGCAACTGTTCGCCAAGCTGCGTCGCAGCAATCTGGTGTCCAGCGTGCGTGGGCCCGGTGGTGGCTACCAGCTGTCCCGAGCCATGCAGGGAATTCAGGTGGCGCAAGTGATCGATGCAGTCAACGAATCGGTCGACGCGACACGCTGCCAGGGACTCGGTGATTGTCATGCTGGCGATACCTGTCTGACCCACCATCTGTGGTGCGACCTCAGCCAGCAGATTCACGAATTTCTAAGCGGTATCAGCCTGGCCGACCTCGTCACTCGCCGTGAAGTGCAGGAAGTCGCCCAACGTCAGGACCTGCGTCGTTGCAATAGCAGAGCGCAGCTTCTGGACAAGATTGAAACATCCGCCGTTGAGTGAACGCAGATGCACGCGCGGCGCGCCTGCCCGATAGGAGATATTCAATGAGATTGCCGATTTACCTCGATTATTCCGCGACGACCCCGGTCGATCCGCGTGTTGCGCAGAAGATGAGCGATTGCCTGCTGGTTGATGGCAACTTCGGTAACCCGGCCTCGCGCTCCCACGTCTTTGGCTGGAAAGCCGAAGAGGCGGTCGAGAACGCACGTCGCCAGGTCGCTGATCTGGTTAATGCCGACCCGCGCGAAATTGTCTGGACCTCCGGTGCCACCGAGTCTGACAACCTGGCGATCAAAGGCGCGGCGCATTTTTATGCCAGCAAAGGCAAGCACCTGATCACCAGCAAGATCGAACACAAGGCTGTCCTCGATACCATGCGCCAACTGGAGCGTGAGGGTTTCGAAGTCACCTATCTGGAGCCGACCACTGACGGTCTGATCACTCCGGCGATGATCGAAGCTGTTCTGCGCGACGACACCATTCTGGTTTCGATCATGCATGTGAACAACGAGATCGGCACCATCAACGACATCGCGGCGATTGGCGAACTGACCCGCTCGCGTGGCGTGCTGTTCCATGTCGATGCTGCTCAGTCTACCGGCAAGGTCGACATCGATCTGTCCAGCCTGAAAGTCGACATGATGTCCTTCTCCGCCCACAAGACCTACGGGCCGAAAGGTATTGGCGCGCTGTACGTCAGCCGCAAGCCTCGCGTGCGTATCGAAGCCACCATGCACGGCGGCGGTCATGAGCGCGGCATGCGTTCCGGCACGCTGGCAACCCACCAGATCGTCGGTATGGGTGAAGCCTTCCGTGTCGCCAAGGAAGACATGGCTGCGGAAAACGTGCGCATCAAGGCACTCAGCGACCGCTTCTACAAACAGGTCGAGAATCTCGAAGAGCTGTACGTCAACGGCAGCCTGACTGCCCGCGTGCCGCACAACCTGAACCTGAGCTTCAACTACGTTGAAGGCGAGTCGCTGATCATGGCGCTCAAGGATCTGGCGGTTTCCTCCGGCTCTGCATGCACCTCGGCTTCTCTGGAGCCTTCCTACGTGCTGCGCGCCCTGGGTCGCAACGACGAGCTGGCACACAGCTCGATCCGTTTCACCTTCGGCCGTTTCACCACTGAAGAAGAAATCGATTGGGCCGCGCAGAAAGTCTGCGAGGCTGTCACCAAGCTGCGTGCTCTGTCACCGCTGTGGGACATGTTCAAAGACGGCGTTGACATCTCGAAGATCGAGTGGGCAGCACACTAATTTAAAGTCGCCACATGAATGCGGCGCTTTGAAAACAGGGTTTTTGAAGTGTCGCGAGAGCGACAGGCGTAACTGATGAGGATTTGAATCATGGCTTACAGCGAAAAGGTCATCGACCACTACGAGAACCCGCGCAACGTCGGCAAGATGAACGCGGAAGATCCTGACGTCGGCACTGGCATGGTCGGCGCTCCGGCTTGCGGCGACGTCATGCGCCTGCAGATCAAGGTGAACGAGCAAGGCATTATCGAAGACGCCAAGTTCAAGACCTACGGTTGCGGTTCTGCCATCGCTTCCAGCTCCCTGGCAACTGAGTGGATGAAGGGCAAGACTCTGGCCGAAGCAGAGACCATCAAGAACACTCAGCTGGCTGAGGAACTGGCGCTGCCGCCGGTGAAAATTCACTGCTCGGTACTCGCCGAAGACGCCATCAAGGCCGCCGTTCACGATTACAAGCAGAAGAAAGGCCTGCTCTGAGCAGTCTTCGCCCCGCTTGCAAGTAAGTAAGGAGTCACGATGGCTATCAGCATGACCGAAGCTGCCGCCAATCACGTGCGTCGTTCCCTCGAAGGGCGCGGCAAAGGTGATGGCATTCGTCTGGGTGTTCGCACCACGGGTTGTTCTGGCCTGGCGTACGTACTTGAGTTCGTCGATGCGCCAGACAGTGAAGACACTGTGTTCGAACATCATGGCGTCAAGGTGATCATCGATCCCAAGAGCCTGGTTTACCTGGACGGCACCGAACTCGATTTCGTCAAGGAAGGGTTGAACGAAGGCTTCAAGTTCACCAACCCCAACTCGCGCGGTGAATGTGGCTGCGGCGAAAGCTTCAACGTCTGAGGCTTATTGTGGGTACTCCTTGTCACTTCGCTCTATTCGACCTGCAGCCGGGTTTCCGCCTGGATCTGAACCTGCTTGCCACGCGTTATCGCGAGCTTGCCCGTAGCGTGCACCCCGACCGTTTCGCTGACGCCCCGGCGCGTGAGCAGCGTGTTGCGCTGGAGCGCTCGGCGAGCCTGAACGATGCCTACCAGACCCTCAAGAGTGCGCCGAAACGTGCGCGCTACCTGTTGGCGCTCAAGGGCGAAGTTCCGCTGGAAATCACTGTGCAGGATCCTGAGTTCCTGATGCAGCAGATGCAGTGGCGCGAAGAACTCGAAGACCTGCAGGATGAAGCGGATCTGGACGGCGTGGCGACTTTCAAGCGTCGGCTCAAGGTTGCGCAGGAAGAACTGAACGAAAGCTTCGCGGCCTGTTGGGACGATGCTGCACAGCGTGAGCAGGCCGAAAGGCTGATGCGTCGCATGCAGTTCCTCGACAAGCTCTCCTACGAAGTGCGCCAGCTGGAAGAGCGCCTCGACGATTAACCCCGCGCCGCCTCCTGGGCGGCGCGCCAGTGATATCAGAAAAGCAATGGCTCTACTGCAGATCGCCGAACCCGGCCAAAGTCCACAACCTCATCAGCGTCGTCTGGCCGTCGGGATTGATCTCGGCACCACCAACTCGCTGGTCGCTGCATTACGCAGTGGTATCAGTGAGCCTCTTCCCGATCACAATGGGCAGATCATCCTGCCGTCCGCAGTTCGTTATCACGCTGATCGCGTCGAAGTCGGCCAGTCCGCCAAGGACGCCGCAGCCTTGGACCCCCTGAATACCATTATTTCGGTCAAGCGCCTCATGGGCCGTGGCATATCCGATGTGAAGCATCTGGGTGACCAGTTGCCCTATCGTTTCATCGGTGGCGAATCGCACATGCCGTTCATCGAGACCGTCCAGGGCGCAAAAAGCCCTGTGGAAGTGTCCGCTGACATCCTCAAGGTGCTGCGTCAGCGCGCCGAGGCGACGCTGGGTGGCGATCTGGTGGGTGCGGTGATTACCGTTCCCGCGTATTTCGACGATGCCCAGCGTCAAGCCACCAAGGACGCCGCCAGGCTGGCAGGCTTGACCGTACTGCGTCTGCTCAACGAGCCGACGGCCGCTGCAGTGGCATATGGTCTTGATCAGAATGCCGAAGGCGTTGTTGCGATCTATGATCTGGGCGGAGGTACCTTTGATATTTCAATTTTGCGCCTGACCGGTGGTGTTTTCGAAGTCATGGCCACGGGCGGTGACAGCGCGCTGGGCGGTGATGATTTCGATCACGCCATTGCTAGCTGGATCATCGTTGAAGCCGGTCTGTCGGGGGACATCGACCCGTCTGCCCAGCGCAGCCTGATGCAGACCGCCTGCATTGCCAAAGAAGCCCTCACCGATACAGATTCGGTCGACGTCGTGCATGGCGCCTGGAAGGGTGTGCTGACTCGCGGCGCTTTCAATGCGCTGATCGAGCCGATGATCGCTCGCAGCCTCAAGGCTTGCCGTCGAGCTGTGCGTGACTGCGGTATCGAGTTGGACGAAGTGGAAGCGGTGGTAATGGTCGGTGGCTCGACTCGCGTGCCGCGTGTACGTGAGGCGGTTGCCGCGCTCTTTGGCCGCCAGCCGCTGACCGAAATCGACCCGGATCAGGTCGTCGCCATTGGTGCTGCAATTCAGGCCGATACACTCGCGGGCAACAAGCGCGATGGTGGCGAACTGTTGTTGCTGGACGTTATTCCGCTGTCCCTCGGCCTTGAAACCATGGGTGGGCTGATGGAAAAGGTGATCCCGCGTAACACCACGATTCCCGTGGCCCGCGCTCAGGAGTTCACCACCTATAAGGACGGTCAGTCGGCCATGATGATTCACGTGCTGCAAGGTGAGCGTGAATTGATCAGCGATTGCCGCTCTCTGGCACGTTTCGATCTGCGCGGCATTCCGGCGATGGTCGCGGGTGCGGCGAAGATTCGGGTTACCTTCCAGGTCGATGCCGATGGTCTGCTGAGCGTTTCCGCGCGCGAGCTGGCGTCCGGCGTGGAGTCCAGTATCCAGGTTAAACCTTCCTATGGCCTGACCGATGGCGAAGTCGCCCGCATGCTCAAGGATTCGTTCCAGTACGCCGGCGACGACAAGGTCGCGCGGGTATTGCGCGAGCAGCAGGTCGATGCCCAGCGTCTGGTCGAAGCCGTGGAAGGGGCTTTGCAGGCCGATGGCGAGCGTTTGCTCGATGCCGAAGAGCGCATGGTCATCGAGATGCAGGTCGAAGAACTCCGTGAATTGATGAAGGGCACCGACGGTGCGGCCATCGAGCAGCAGACCAAGCGTCTGTCGCAGGTGACCGACGCGTTCGCGGCCCGCCGCCTGGACTCGACGGTAAAAGCCGCCCTGTCAGGACGCAACCTGAATGAGATTGAGGAATAACAGATGCCGCAGGTGATTTTTCTGCCCCACAAGGAGTTTTGCCCGGAGGGACTGGTTGTCGAGGCCAAGCCAGGCATATCGATTCTTGAGCTTGCTCACGAACATCACATCGAAATGGAAAGCGCGTGTGGCGGTGTCTGTGCCTGCACCACATGCCACTGCGTTATCCGTGAGGGTTTCAACTCACTGGAAGAGGCTGACGAGCTGGAAGAGGACTATCTTGATCGTGCGTGGGGATTGGAACCGACATCGCGTCTGGCCTGTCAGGCCAAGGTCGGTACTGAAGACCTGACGGTCGAAATACCGAAGTACTCGCTTAACCACGCAGCTGAAGCGCCGCACTGATTCAGGAAGTTGTCATGAATTACGGTTGGAATGACGTACAGCGCATCGCTGAACAATTGGCGGAAGCCCACCCGGAAGTTGATCCATATTCGGTTGGTTTCACCAAACTGCAAAAGATGATCCGGCAGTTGCCCGAATTCGACGACACTTCCGGCAGGGTCGGCGAGAAGGTGCTGGAAGCGGTCCAGACCCTTTGGGCCGACGAAATAGACTGATCATCTTTGCACGTTAGGCAATACACCAGAACCCGCGTATAATTCGCGGGTTTAATTTTTCGCAATAATCATCGTTTCTGGAGTTCCACCATGGCTGTTCAACGTACTTTCTCGATCATCAAGCCTGACGCCGTTGCAAAAAACGTAATCGGCGAGATCACCACCCGCTTTGAAAAAGCCGGTCTGCGCGTCGTTGCTTCCAAGCTGAAGCAACTGTCCAAAGCTGAAGCAGAAGGTTTCTACGCTGAACACAGCGCCCGTGGTTTCTTCGGTGACCTGGTTGCCTTCATGATCTCCGGTCCGGTTGTCGTTCAGGTTCTGGAAGGCGAAAACGCCATCGCTCTGAACCGTGAGCTGATGGGCGCTACCAACCCTAAAGAAGCTGCTGCCGGTACCATCCGTGCCGACTTCGCTGACTCCATCGATGCCAACGCTGTTCACGGCTCCGACTCCGAAGCTGCTGCGGCTCGCGAAATCGCTTACTTCTTCGCTGCTACCGAGGTAACCACTCGCTAAGCTGCTGCTGCGAGTGAGGGTGAATCCATGACTGATACGACTGGCAAAATCAACCTGTTGGGTCTGACCCAGCCGGAAATGGAAAAATTCTTCGAGTCCATCGGGGAGAAACGCTTCCGCGCCGGTCAGGTCATGAAGTGGATTCACCACTTTGGCGTCGATAACTTCGAAGCCATGACGAACGTCGGCAAGGCGCTGCGCGAAAAGCTCGAGCGTCGTGCCGAAATTCGTGGTCCTGAAGTCGTCAGCGAGGACATCTCCAGCGACGGCACCCGTAAATGGGTGGTGCGCGTGGAGTCCGGCAGCTGCGTCGAGACCGTTTACATCCCACAGGGTAAACGCGGCACCTTGTGTGTCTCTTCCCAGGCGGGCTGTGCGCTGGATTGCAGTTTCTGCTCGACCGGCAAGCAAGGCTTCAATAGCAACCTCACCGCCGCCGAAGTCATCGGTCAGGTGTGGATTGCCAATAAATCCTTCGGCAGTGTCCCGGCGACCATCGACCGTGCCATCACCAACGTGGTGATGATGGGGATGGGCGAGCCATTGCTGAACTTCGACAACGTTATCTCGGCCATGCATCTGATGATGGATGACCTGGGGTACGGCATTTCCAAGCGCCGGGTGACCTTGTCCACCTCGGGCGTGGTGCCGATGATCGATCAACTGGCCAAGCATATCGACGTCTCGCTGGCGCTTTCGCTGCACGCGCCAAACGATGCACTGCGCAACCAGTTGGTACCGATCAACAAGAAGTACCCGCTCAAAATGCTCCTTGAGTCGTGCCGCAACTACATGTCGGCGCTGGGCGAGAAACGCGTGCTGACAATCGAGTACACCCTGCTCAAGGATATCAACGACAGGCCCGAGCATGCGGTCGAGATGATCGAGCTGCTCAAGGACACGCCTTGCAAGATCAACCTGATCCCGTTCAACCCGTTTCCGCATTCGGGATACGAGCGTCCCAGCAACAACGCGATTCGTCGTTTCCAGGATCTGCTGCATCAGGCCGGATTCAACGTTACCGTACGCACCACGCGCGGTGAGGATATCGACGCTGCCTGTGGTCAGTTGGTCGGGCAGGTGATGGACCGTACTCGCCGCAGCGAACGCTACATCGCTGTGCGCGAACTCAGTGCCGAGAGCGAAGGGGTTCAGGTGGCTTCGGCCCGCACCTGACTGCGAAATTGACTGAGAGGATCTCCATGTCTCTGCGCGCTGCGCTGCTGCTGTGTTTTGCCACGTCGCTGGTGGGTTGTGTTTCCACGGGCAACGTCGATCCGCTGAGTACCGGCAAGGGACGCGAAGATGCTCGTCAGGCTTATGTGCAATTGGGCCTTGGCTACCTGCAGCAAGGGCAGATGGAGCGCGCCAAGGCACCGCTGAAGAAGGCCCTGGAACTGGACAGTTCCGATGCGGACGCCAATGCAGCGCTGGGCCTGGTGTTTCAGGCCGAGGCCGAGCCGGAGCTTGCCGGCCAGTACTACACAAAAGCGCTGTCCTCCCGCCCGAAGGATGCCCGTATCCTCAACAACTACGGCAGCTTTCTCTACGAGCAGAAGCATTACAAGGAAGCTTACGAGCGCTTCGAGCAGGCAGCCGATGATAATCTCTACGCCGAGCGCGCCAGGGTTTTCGAGAACCTGGGCATGACATCGCTGATGCTGGGTAATCGTGAGGCGGCGCTGGACCAGTTCAGCAAGGCCCTGAGGCTTGATCGTCAGCAACCGCGAGCTTTGCTGGAAATGGCTGAGTTGTCTTACGAAGACAGGCATTATGTGCCCTCGCGTGACTACTACGACCGTTTCAGCCAGCTTAGCGAGCAGAATGCACGTAGCCTGTTGCTCGGTACGCGTCTGGCGAAGATCTATGACGATCGCAACAAGGCAGCCAGCTATGGCCTGCAACTAAAAAGACTCTATCCCGGTACGCCGGAATATCAGCAATACCTGTCGGAGCAATGATGAAAGCGGCGCATCCCGAAGTTGTAGCAGCCACTCGCACGAACCCCGGTGAAACGTTGCGCCAGGCACGCGAGAGTAAAAACTGGTCGCTACCAGATGTGGCTTTGAGGCTTAACCTCACCACGACTTCCCTGGGTTATGTGGAGTCGGGCGACTTCGACAAGCTTCCGGGCCACACCTTCGCCCGGGGCTACATTCGTGCCTATGCGAAACTCATTGGCCTGGATCAGAGTGCATTGGTCAGTCAGTTCGACCAGTACACCGGCACCGACGGCAGGGGCAGTGACGTGCATGCACTGGGCCGCATCGAAGAGCCGGTGCGGCTGTCCCATAACATTCTGCGCATCGTCAGCCTGCTGTTGCTGGTGGCGTTGATCGGCGGCGGTTTCGTCTGGCTGCAGGATCAACCGAGCTCGCGCGGCAAGGAGCCGGCCAGTCCGGGCATGGAACACGTCGAAGTCGAAAGCGCCGACGGCACTACCCAGATTCACCCTCTGGACGAGCCAGAAGATCAGGCGATCGAGCAAGGGCAGAGCAACACGGCGCCGCTGCCACTGAACAACACGGACTCCTCCGCTCAAACACCTGTGACATCCGCTGCGCCAACCACACCTGCGCCGGTCACCACTGCGCCAGCAGCATCCGCGGCGCCGGCCCATAGCACATCTGCGGCACCGCCTGCCCACAGCACGCCAGCCGCTCCGGCCGCTGCCGCCGTTTCTGCACCCGCTGCGTCTCAGGCGCCAGCGGCCGCTGAGGTCGCGCCGGCTCCGGCAGGTTTCGGTCGGGTGCAATTGCAGTTCACCGCCGATTGCTGGTTCCAGGTGACCGACAGTAACGGCAAGGTGCTGACCAGCGGGCTCAAGCGTGCGGGCGATAACGTGGACGTCAGTGGCAAGCCGCCTTTGGCCGTGCGTCTGGGCGTGGCCCGTGCCGCGCAGGTCAGCTACAACGGTCAGCCGGTGGATGTCACACCTTTCACCTCGGGCCAGACGGCTCGCATGAAGCTGGGGCAATAAGTCATGCACGGCGAATCTCCGATCAAACGTCGCGAATCTCGTAAAATCTGGGTCGGCTCCGTGCCGGTCGGCGGCGATGCGCCAATTGCGGTGCAGAGCATGACCAACAGCGATACCAACGATGTCGCAGCCACCGTCGCCCAGATCAACCGTCTGGAAGCCGCAGGCGTGGACATCGTTCGCATTTCCGTACCCGATATGGATGCCGCCGAGGCATTCGGTCGTATCAAGCAACTGGTCAAGGTGCCTCTGGTCGCCGATATCCATTTCGACTACAAGATCGCGTTGCGCGTGGCCGAGCTGGGCGTTGATTGCCTACGCATCAACCCGGGCAACATCGGTCGCGAGGACCGCGTGCGGGCGGTGGTCGATGCAGCCCGTGATCGCGGCATTCCGATTCGCATCGGCGTCAACGCCGGTTCACTGGAAAAGGATCTGCAGAAAAAATATGGCGAGCCTACTCCGGCTGCGCTGGTCGAGTCGGCGTTGCGTCACGTCGAACATCTCGATCGTCTGGATTTCCAGGACTTCAAGGTCAGCGTCAAGGCTTCGGATGTGTTCATGGCCGTTGAAGCCTACCGCTTGCTGGCCAGACAAATTGTCCAGCCGCTGCACCTGGGTATCACCGAAGCGGGTGGTTTGCGTTCAGGCACAGTGAAATCGGCCGTCGGCCTAGGTATGCTGCTGGCCGAAGGAATTGGCGATACCATCCGTATCTCGCTGGCTGCCGATCCTGTCGAGGAAGTGAAAGTCGGTTACGACATCCTCAAGTCGCTGCACCTGCGTTCTCGTGGCATCAACTTCATCGCCTGCCCAAGCTGTTCGCGGCAGAACTTCGATGTGGTCAAGACCATGAACGAGCTGGAGGGGCGTCTTGAAGATCTGCTGGTCCCGCTGGATGTCGCGGTAATCGGCTGCGTAGTGAACGGTCCTGGCGAAGCCAAGGAGGCCCATGTCGGCCTCACCGGCGGTACGCCTAACCTGATCTACATCGATGGCAAGCCGTCACAAAAGCTGACCAATGACAATCTTGTGGATGAGCTCGAGCGCTTGATCCGTAAGAAAGCGGCCGAAAAGGTCCAGGCCGACGCAGCGCTGATCGCGCGCGGCTAACCCAGTTTCCAAGGAATTTTTGTGAGTAAGTCTCTGCAAGCCATTCGTGGCATGAACGACATCCTGCCGGATCAGACGCCACTGTGGCGCTATTTCGAAGGCACGGTATCGCGTTTGCTGGATAACTACGGTTACCGGCAGATCCGCATGCCGATCGTCGAGTTCACCGACCTGTTCAAGCGCTCCATCGGCGAAGTCACCGACATCGTCGAAAAAGAGATGTACACCTTTGCCGACCGCAACGGTGACTCGCTGACCCTACGCCCTGAAGGCACGGCGGCCTGCGTGCGCGCAGTGCTGGAACACGGCATCACTGGTGGCGGCCAGGTGCAGAAACTCTGGTACATCGGCCCGATGTTCCGTCACGAACGCCCACAGAAAGGCCGATATCGCCAGTTCCACCAGATTGGCTGCGAAGTCTTCAACCTCGATGGCCCGGATATCGACGCCGAGTTGATCGTGCTGACCTGGCGCCTCTGGGGCCTGCTGGGCATCCGTAGCGCGGTCAAACTCGAGTTGAACAGCCTGGGCACCAGTGAGGCGCGTGCCCGCTATCGTGAAGCGCTGGTGGAGTACCTTTCGGCACGCCTGGAGCAACTGGACGAAGACAGCCAACGCCGTCTGAAGACCAACCCGCTGCGTGTACTCGACACCAAGCACCCTGAAACCCAGGCCGTGCTGGTGGATGCGCCGAAGCTGGCGGACTATCTGGATGATGAATCGCGGATTCATTTCGAGGGTCTGAAATCGCGTCTGGACGCGGCCGCAATTCCCTATGTGATCAATCCGAAACTGGTACGCGGGCTGGATTACTACAGCAAGACGGTTTTCGAATGGGTCACCGATCAACTGGGTGCTCAGGGTACTGTCTGCGCGGGCGGTCGTTATGACGGTCTGGTCGAGCAGATGGGCGGCAAGCCGACCACAGGTGTCGGTTTCGCCATGGGCATTGAGCGTCTGGTGCTGCTGCTGGAAACCCTGGAACAGGTCCCGGAAGAAATCTCGCGCACCATCGACGTATACGTTTGCGCCTTTGGCGAAGCTGCCGAACTGGCTGCACTGGGGTTGTCGGAGCGCTTGCGTGATCAGGCGCCGAATCTGCGCCTGCAGGTCAATGCCGGAGCGGGCAGCTTCAAGAGCCAGTTCAAAAAAGCCGATAAGAGCGGCGCGCTCTGCGCGCTGATTCTCGGTGACGAAGAGCTGGCCCGTAAGGAAGTGGGCGTCAAGCCTTTGCGCGGGCAGGGTGAGCAACAGAACATTGCCTGGGATGCTCTTTCGGAGCACCTGGGCGCCTGCATTGTGCAGGGTTGAAGCCACAGGCATTTAACGAGAAGTCGACGAGCGAAGGTCAGGCAAGGTCAAAACAGGCATTACGAGCCTGTTTTCAACGCAGCATGATCGAGCGCAGCCACTTCGGAAGCTGTTTTTGCGAATAGGAGTATTGGGGTGTCAAGTACCGATGATGAAGAGCTGGTGGCGGTGAAGGACTGGTGGCAGCGTAACGGCAAGCCATTGGTCACCGGTGCTCTGCTTGCGGTGATCGTAGTGTTGGGCTGGCAGTTCTGGCACCGCTATCAGAACAATCAGGCTCAAGGTGCTTCAGCTTTGTACCAGCAGCTGCTGGAAACGGCGCTGACGCCAAGCGGTCAGGCGGATGCCGGTCAGGTTGCCGAAATCGCCGGCAAGCTGAAAAGCGAATTCGGTGGCACGGCCTACGCTCAGTACGGCAGCCTGTTCGTGGCCAAGGTCGCGGTCGACACTGGCAAGCTGGATGATGCGGCAAACGAATTGAAGGCTGTCAGCGACAAGCCAGCCAGCCCGACCCTGGGCGAAATCGCCCGTCAGCGCCTGGCTCGCGTGCTTGCTGCACAGAACAAGGCAGAAGATGCACTGAAGCTGCTCGACGGTGACGTCGACAAGTCTTTCGAAGCTGCCCGTGAAGAACTGCGTGGCGACCTGCTGGTGCAGTTGGGTCGTACCGATGAGGCCTACGCTGCATACAAAAAGGCCAAGGCTGTACTGTCCGAGCAATCGGCAGTGGGCGGCCTGCAAATGAAGCTCGACGATCTGGCGAAAGGGGATGCGTGACGTGATTCGTTGGAAACATGCAGCATTGCTGGCCCTGGCCATTGTGGCCGCGGGTTGCAGCAGCAACAGCAAAAAGGAATTGCCTCCGGCCGAGTTGACGGACTTCAAGGCTGAAGTGTCCCTGCAGAAGCTGTGGAGCCGTTCGGTCGGTGACGGCCAGGGCGACATCTACAACATGCTGGTTCCAGCCATCGACGGCGAGAACATCTACGCTGCCGACGCTAAAGGTCTGGTCATGGCGATCAACCGCAGCAACGGTGACGTGGTCTGGAAGAAAGAGCTCGAGCAGCCTGTTTCAGGTGCAGTTGGCGTAGGTTCCGGCATGATCATGCTCGGCACGTTGCGTGGCGAAGTCATCGTTCTCGACGAATCGACCGGCGAGCAGAAATGGAAGGCCAAGGCGACCAGCGAAGTGCTGTCCGCTCCAGCCACCAATGGTGATGTGGTCGTTGCCCAGACTCAGGACGACAAGGTTATCGGTTACGATGCCACCACTGGCGATCAGCGCTGGATCTACGAAAGCAGTCCTGCGGTACTGACCCTGCGTGGCACCGGTGCGCCGATCGTCACTTCGCAACTGGCTATCGCTGGTTTGTCGACCGGTAAGGTCGTGGCACTGGACACCACCAACGGCGTACCGGTCTGGGAGCAGCGTGTCGCTATTCCACAAGGTCGCTCGGAGCTGGATCGAGTGGTCGATATCGATGGTGGCCTGTTGCTGTCCGGCAGCACGCTGTACGTTGCGACCTATCAGGGCCGCGTTGCGGGTCTGGAACTGCAAAGCGGTCGCGTACTGTGGCAACGTGATGCGTCGAGCTATTCGGGCGTGGCCCAGGGCTTTGGCAGCGTTTACGTTTCCCTGGCCAACGGCACCGTGGAAGGGGTCGATGAACGTTCGTCCACGGCACTGTGGAGCAACGACTCGCTGGCTCGCCGTCAGTTGGGTTCGCCTGAAGTGTTCTCCAGCTACGTAGCCGTCGGCGACATGGAAGGCTATCTGCATCTGCTCAGCCAGGTCGACGGTCACTTCGTTGGCCGGGAAAAGATCGACAGCGATGGTCTGCGTGCCCGCCCTCTGGTATCGGGTAACACCATTTACGTTTTTGGTAACAGTGGCAAGCTGGAAGCCCTGACGATCAAGTGACGGCTGTCCATGCTGGAGGCGATCCGTGGCAACGGGTTCCTCTGGCAGCCCCGCTCTGACGGGGCTTGCGGCACTTCGGGTGCCGCTCCGAACTCCGGCCGCTGCCTTGCAGCGGCTTTTGTATTTTCTGAAATAACGAAGTGGAGAGCCGCATGGTTCCCGTAATCGCCCTGGTGGGTCGACCGAACGTCGGCAAGTCCACCTTGTTCAACCGCCTGACCAGGACTCGCGACGCCATCGTTGGCGACTTGTCCGGTCTGACCCGTGATCGCCAATACGGTGAGGCCAAGTGGCAAGGGCGTACCTACATCCTGATCGACACTGGCGGTATTTCCGGTGATGAACACGGTATGGACGAAAAGATGGCCGAGCAGTCGCTGCTGGCCATCGAAGAAGCCGATGTCGTGTTGTTCCTGGTAGATGCCAAAGCGGGCTTTACCGCCGCCGACCAGATGATTGGCGAGCACTTGCGCAAGCGCAACAAGACCTCGTATGTGGTCGCCAACAAGGTCGACAACATCGACCCTGACATGGCGCGTGCCGAGTTCGCCCCATTGGGCATGGGTGATGCCATTCCGGTAGCCGGTGCTCATGGTCGCGGCATCACGCAGATGCTGGAAATTGCCCTGCGCGAGTTCCCCAAAGACGCCGATGAAGTGGAAGAGGGCGAAGAGGAAGTCGTCGCCGAAGGCGAAGAAGCCAAGCGCATTCCAGGTCCGAGCGAAAAAGACGGCATCAAGATTGCCATCATCGGCCGCCCGAATGTCGGCAAGTCGACGCTGGTCAATCGCATGCTCGGTGAAGACCGTGTCATCGTCTACGATCAGCCCGGCACCACGCGTGACAGCATCTATATCCCGTTCGAACGTAACGACGAAAAGTACACGCTGATCGACACCGCGGGTGTGCGCAAGCGCGGCAAGATCCACGAGGAAGTCGAAAAATTCTCCGTGGTTAAAACCCTGCAGGCCATCAAGGACGCCAACGTGGTGATCTTTGTGATGGACGCCCGTGAGGGTGTCGTCGACCACGACCTGAACCTGCTGGGCTTTGCGCTGGAAGCCGGTCGTGCGCTTGTCATCGCGCTGAACAAGTGGGATGGCATGGTGCCGAGCGAGCGCGACTACGTGAAGATCGAGCTGGAGCGGCGGTTGTTCTTCGTTGATTTCGCAGATATCCACTTCATCTCGGCGCTGCATGGCACGGGGGTGGGTAACCTGTACCAGTCGGTGCAGAACTCGTTCAAGTCGGCTGTTACTCGCTGGCCGACCAGCCGTCTGACCCAGATCCTCGAAGACGCGGTCAGTGAACACGCGCCACCGATGGTCGGCAGCCGTCGTATCAAGCTGCGTTACGCTCACTTGGGCGGTGCGAACCCACCGCTGATCGTGATCCACGGCAACCAGGTCGAAAAAGTGCCGAAGTCGTATGTGCGCTATCTGGAGAATACCTACCGGCGTGTGCTCAAGCTGGTAGGTACGCCTATCCGTATCGAGTTCAAGGGCGGCGAGAACCCGTACGAAGGCAACAAGAACACCCTTACTGATCGTCAGGTCAACAAGAAGCGTCGGATGATGTCGCACCACAAGAAAGCCGACAAGAAGCGCCGCGACAAGCGCTGAACGGGTCACGGACTTTCCTGGAAAAGGCGCGTATAGCGCCTTTTTTGTGGGTGTTGTCTGGGCTATTCTGCGAGTCCCCGTGCCGTCCTGGAGCCGGGTGTGGAGCAGGAAAACCCGATGATCACCAGCAAATTGCCGAACGTAGGCACCACTATCTTCAGTGTGATGTCCCAGCTTGCAGCCGATACCGGAGCGATCAATCTGTCCCAGGGCTTTCCGGATTTCGATGGGCCCGACGCGCTGCGCGAAGCCCTCTGCCGCCGGATCATGGACGGGTTCAACCAATATGCGCCGTCGGCCGGACTGCCCGCATTACGGCAGCAGGTCGCAGCCAAGATCGAGCGCTCCTACGGTCGTCAGGTCAATGCCGACACCGAAGTCACCATCACGCCCGGTGCGACCCACGCAATCTTTTGCGCGATTCAGGCCGTCGTGCGCACGGGCGATGAAGTCATCGTGTTCGACCCGTGTTATGACAGCTACGAGCCTTCGGTCGAGCTGGCGGGCGGGCGTTGCGTGCACGTGCAACTCAAGGACGGCGAGTTCTCCATCGATTGGAAACAGCTCGGCGCGGCGCTGAGCCCCAAGACCCGCATGATCGTCATCAACACTCCGCACAACCCCAGTGGCGCCCTGATCACCCGTGAGGAACTGGACCGGTTGGCAGCGTTGATCCGCGACCGGGACATTTACCTTGTCAGTGACGAGGTGTACGAACATCTGGTATTCGACGGGGTGAAGCACGTCAGCGTCCTGGCGCATGAAGAGCTTTATGAGCGTGCTTTCGTAATCAGTTCGTTCGGCAAGACCTATCATGTGACCGGCTGGAAAACCGGTTACCTGATAGCACCGCCGGCGCTGACTGCCGAAATGCGCAAGGTCCATCAGTTCGTCGCTTTCTGCGGCGTTACCCCGCTGCAATGGGCCTTGGCCGATTTCATGGCCGCGTGCCCGGAACATGTCGAAGAACTGCCAGCGTTCTATCAGGCCAAGCGTGATTTCTTCTGCGACCGGCTGCAAACCTCGCGCTTCACCTTCACGCGCGCTGCCGGGACTTATTTTCAGCTGGTCGATTATTCGCAGATTCGACCTGATCTGAATGACGTCGAGATGTCGCTTTGGATGACCCGAGAGCACGGGGTGGCGAGCATCCCGCCGTCGGTGTTCTATCAGAGTCCGCTGCCAGGTCAGCGTTTGATTCGCCTGTGCTTTGCCAAGCGTGAGGAGACGCTGCGTCTGGCAGCGGAAAAACTATGCGCGATTTAAGCCAGCTGGAAAACCTGAACATCGCTCTGGTGCAGACCACCCTGGCCTGGCATGACTGCCAGGCCAATCATGCGCACTTCCAAGAGCTGTTGTTACAGGCGCAAGGCGCAGACCTGGTGATCTTGCCAGAGATGTTCACCACTGGGTTTTCCATGGAGTCCGAAGTGCTCGCCGAGCCTGAAAACGGTATCACCTCCCGGTGGTTGCTGGATCAGGCCAGGCGCCTGGATGCAGTGGTGACCGGCAGCATCATCATTCGCGCTGCCGATGGCAGTCATCGTAATCGCCTGCTGTGGGCGCGCCCCGACGGTGAGCTGTTGCACTACGACAAGCGTCATCTATTCCGGATGGCGGGCGAACACGAACATTACAGTCCGGGCGAGCGTCAGGTGCAGTTCGAACTCAAAGGCTGGCGGATCCGTCCGCTGATCTGCTACGACCTGCGTTTCCCTGTGTGGAGCCGAGGTGTGCAGGACACCGATCTGTTGCTGTATACCGCCAATTGGCCGGGGGCTCGGCGACAGCACTGGAATCGTCTGTTACCGGCGCGGGCCATCGAAAACCTGTGCTACGTCGCTGCGGTTAACCGGATTGGCATCGACGGCAAGGGCGTCGCTTACACGGGCGACAGCCAGGTTCTGGACTTTCAGGGTGAGAGCGTATTGAACGTCTGTGAGGCCGATGGCGTGTTTCAGGTGAGCCTGTGTGCGCAGCGTCTGGACGCATATCGGCAGAGTTTCCCGGCATATCTCGACGCTGATACATTCCAGATACACTAAAGTCATAGAGTTTGTAGGTAGAGCGGTCGATAGCGTTGTACCAAAACAGGAGATCGGTATGACCACCATCAGTATGTCCTCACTTGCGTCTTACTCCAGCAGCTTCACTGTTGCGATCAAGAAAGACGCCACCACGACCGCCAGCACTGACAGCGATACCTCCATCACGGCGACAGATGCTTCGACCAGTTCTACCACGCAGGCCGGCGGCGCCGCTCCTGCAGGCGGGGCAGGCGGCAGCTCGAGTTCGTCCAGCGAAAGCGAGCAAGCGATCGAGAAGCTCGAAGCGCAGATCAAGGAAACCCAGAAGCAGTTGCAGGAACAGGAAGAGCAACTGGCGGCCGCTCAGGCCAGCAAAGGCTCCGACGAAGAAAAAGCCCAGCGCGCAATGGCCATTCAGGGCCAGATTTCGTCTACTTCTGCCACTCTTGCCACCCAGGAAGCCGCTTTGGTGCAGTTGGAGAAGTCCGGCAGCATCAACACCACCGCTTGATCCTCCAACGCGAAAGCGCTCCATAGTCGTTGGCTGTGGGGCGTTTTCGCGCGCGTGAAATGATGCTCTTCAGTTCTTTGTAAGCGGGTCGATACAAAGAGCACAGAACAGGAGTCCATCATGACCACAATCAATACCAGTTCGTTGAGTGCCTATTCCAGCGTCTTCACTGCTGCCCTCAAAAATGACGAGTCGACCAAAGGCGACGCCGCCACGGTCAATGTCAATCTGCGGGGGAGCGTCTACAAGGATCCACAGGCCAAAGGCACCGGCAGGGCTGACGAGCAGCCCTCGTCGCCGTCCGATCAAGCCATTGAGCAATTACAGGAACAGATCAAGCAGACTCAAAAGATCCTCCAGCAACAGCAGGCCCAACTGGCGGTGGCGCAGAACAGTAAGGCGCCCGAAGAAGAGAAAGCACAGCAAGTGATGGCGGTCCAGCAGCAGATTGCTGGAACCATGGCGCAGCTGAACGCCCAGCAGGCGGCTTTGCTGGAACTGATGAAGGGCACGGTCAGCACCACCGCTTGATCGTAAAGCCATCAATGAAAAGGCCCTGAAGCGTTGGCTTCAGGGCCTTTTTTGTTGTCATGGCACATGAATGTAAGCGGTTAACGCTCCAGTTGGAGGTCATCCGAATCGTTTATTGGCTCATGCCTCAAGACCTGTGGGAACGAGCTTGGTCACCGAAGGGCCAGGACTTGCACTGCATCCAGGCGTCTGTCATCCGTCCGCGTGAGCAGGCTCATTCCCACAGCAGCCCAGCGGCCCCCGCACCCCCGCCTACTATTACGCTGCCTGGGTGGTTTCGGCTTGCATCAATGCTCGGTTCAAGGCACTGAACAATGCCTTGAAGCTGGCGGTAGTGATGTTCTCGTCGATACCGACACCGTGGACAGCGCGCTCGCCGTTCACGCGCAGTTCGATATAGGCTGCGGCCTTGGCCGTGGTGCCTGCACCGATGGCGTGCTCGTTGTAGTCCATGATTTCTGCCTTGACCGGCAAACCCGCAACCAGTGCTTCCAGCGCACCGTTGCCGCGGCCTTTCCAATGCAGATTGCTTTCGCCATCACCCTTGCCAGTGACTTCGACTTCAACGGCGCTATGGCCGTTTTCTTCCTGCAGACGATGGCTGACCAGCGCGTACGGCTTGTTAGCCTGCAGGTACTCAGTCTTGAACAGCGAGTAAATCTGCTGCGCCGTCATTTCCAGGCCCAGACGATCGGTTTCACCCTGAACCACCTGGCTGAACTCGATCTGCATGCGGCGCGGCAGCGAGATGCCGTATTCCTGTTCCAGCAGATAGGTGATACCGCCTTTGCCGGACTGGCTGTTTACGCGAATCACTGCCTCGTAGCTGCGGCCGATGTCCGCCGGGTCGATGGGCAGGTAGGGCACTTCCCACAGCGCATCCTCTTTCTGCTGGGTGAAGCCTTTGCGGATAGCGTCCTGGTGCGAGCCGGAGAACGCGGTATGGACCAGGTCGCCGACGTAGGGGTGACGAGGGTGAACCGGAATCTGGTTGCACTCCTCAACAACCTTGCGCACGCCGTCGATGTCGGAAAAGTCCAGTTGCGGGTTCAGCCCCTGGGTGTACATGTTCAGGGCAACAGTCACCAAATCGACGTTACCGGTGCGCTCGCCGTTACCGAACAGGCAGCCTTCGACACGATCGGCACCGGCCATCAGCCCCAGTTCGGTCGCGGCAACACCTGTGCCGCGATCGTTATGGGTGTGCAGGCTGATGATCACGCTGTCGCGACGGGTGATGTTGCGGCTGAACCACTCGATCTGATCGGCGTAAATGTTCGGCGTCGCGACTTCAACCGTCGCTGGCAGGTTAAGGATCACTTTGTTCTGCGGTGTAGCGTTCCAGACCTCGATCACCGCGTCGCAAACTTCCTTGGCGAAGTCCAGCTCGGTGGCGCTGAAGGTTTCGGGCGAGTACTCGAATTGCCACTGGGTTTCTGGCTGTTGGGCTGCGTATTTGACGAACAGCTTGGCGGCGTTGACCGCGATGGCCTTGACTCCGTCCTTGTCCTGATTGAAGACGATGCGACGGAATGACGGCGACGTAGCGTTATACAAATGCACGATGGCCTTTTTGGCGCCGCGCAGGGATTCAAAAGTGCGGGCGATCAGGTCCTCACGGCCCTGGGTCAGCACCTGAATCGTGGTGTCGTCCGGGATGTGGCCGTCTTCGATCAAGGTACGCACGAAGTCGAAATCGGTTTGCGATGCGGCGGGAAAGGAGGCTTCGATTTCTTTCACGCCCACTTGAACCAGGGTTTTCCAAAAGCGCAGTTTCTTGACCGAATCCATCGGCTCGATCAGCGACTGGTTACCGTCACGCAAGTCGGAACTGCACCAGATCGGCACCTCGATAATGGTCTTGGTAGGCCAGGTACGGTCAGGCAAATCGATGGTCGGAAACGCACGGTATTTCGTCGAGGGATCTTTGAGCATGGTCATGTGAATAATCCTTTTTGTACTCAGGGCCGGGAGAGAGCGGCCAACCGATTAATAAGACGGACAGGGTCGAGGCACTGCGAATCAGCCCGGCAGTCGTGCACTGACGAGACTGAGGCAGCGATGCTGACGCGGCAGAATGAGGGTGTGAGCGTTTTTCATGTCAGCAACCGTAACCAATGGGGTGAAAGCTGGCAAGCAGTTGAAAAAAAATGGGAGGAAATTCAGAAACGTGCAAATTAGCGCAATTTTTTAACCGTTAATGGACGTTTTTCGGCTATTTGTTGTCGGTTGATTTTGCAAAGCGCAATGCCGCCTCTGTGAGAGAGCGCTTGCTCACGACGGCGTCGGCCTATTCAGCATCCTGGCCAACGTGATGTCGCTTTCGTGCGCAAGCTCACTGCCCTATGTTTTCAACGTGCATTGGGTTGAGTTTTAGGGCTGGAAAGCGTTGATAAAAATGGCCGGGTCAACCCGCGCATCGTTCAGACTCACATTCCAGTGCATATGCGGCCCGGTTGCACGGCCCGTCGAGCCTACGCGTCCCACCACACCGCCGCGAGGCACCGCGTCGCCGACTTTCACGTCAATCTTCGACATGTGGCAAAACATGCTGATGAAGCCTTGTCCGTGGTCGACGAATACCGTGTTGCCGTTGAAGAAGTAGTTGCCAATCAGAATGACTTTGCCCGCGGCAGGGGACTTGATCGGCGTGCCCGCTGGAACGGCGAAGTCCAGGCCTGCGTGGGGATTGCGTTCTTCGCCATTGAAGAAGCGCCGTACACCGAATTTGCTGGAGAGCGGACCATCGACGGGCTTATCCAGCAGCAGGTTGCTTGGCGTGACCGGGCTGAAGCTGCGATAGGCGCGAACCTGTATATCCAGCTCTTGCTCGATGCGTTTCAAGTCGTCCGGGTTTGGATTGACCTGGCGCTGATTCTTCAACGTGATGTGCTGTTCCGGGTATTTCTTGTTACCGACCGTGAAGGGCAAGTTGCGGCCCGCGCTGATGACCTGCTGTGAAGTGCCGGGTTTGACGCTTAACGGGATACCGACGATCGCCAGCCAGTGTGCATCCTGATCCTTGACCACCAGCACCGGTTTACCCTGAAAGGTCGCTTTCGGTGCCTGAATGGCCGGGCCCAGGTCCACGACCGCAACGCCGCCGGGTACGGGCTTGTTCAGCAGGCGTGCTATGTAGCTGTCGGCATAGGCAGGTAGCGCCAGACATAAGGCGAGAGCGGCAGCGACAAACGAGCGGGAGATAAGAGGCAGCATCGTTCAATCCAGAAGAGAAAGGGTGACGGGTGTCAAATGATTGTCCTCGACCCGCACTTGCAACTCGCCATCGCCCAGCTTTGCCGTGAGACGCTGGCCTGTGTGAGTCTGCTCGGCGGCCCGAATGGCCCTGCCGCGTTCGTCCAGCAAAATGCTGTAACCACGACCGAGCGTTGCAAGCGGGCTGACCACGTTCAGCGTTTGCACCTGACTTTGCAATTGCAGGCGACGGGTCTTGAGGTCTTCCCTGATAGCTCGGGGAAGACGCTCGGCCAGCACATTCAGGCGCTGACGCAGGAATGCCAGGGTGCGTCCCGGATGTTGTGCAGCCAGACGGCTTTGCAGGTGGCTCATGCGCACCTGGCGTTTGTGCATCTGCTGTTCGAACGCCCGGCGCATGCGCATGTCCAGATCGTCCAGGCGCTGGGCGCGTTGGCGTAAACGCTCACCTGGATGACGCAAGCGGCGAGAGATGCCGTCCAGGCGCAGTTGCTCGCGCATCAGCCGATCCTGCATGCGGCTGATCAGGCGGCGCTGCAGGCTCTCGACGCGACGATGCAGGTCGCTGGAGTCAGGGGCCAGCAGCTCGGCAGCAGCAGACGGCGTAGGCGCGCGTATGTCGGCGACGAAGTCACTGATGGAAACGTCGGTTTCATGGCCGACCGCACTGACGATCGGCGTCACGCAGGCATCGATGGCGCGGGCCACGGCTTCTTCGTTGAAGCACCACAAGTCCTCCAGTGAGCCGCCGCCACGGGCCAGAATAAGCGCGTCGAAGCCACGGGAATCAGCGAGTTTCAGCGCGCGGACGATCTGATTGATCGCTTCGCGGCCCTGCACCGCAGTCGGAATCAGCGTCAGTTCGACCTGCGGCGCGCGGCGACGGAACACGCTGATGATGTCGCGAATCACCGCGCCCGTGGGCGAGCTGACGATGCCGATGCGCTGTGGGTGCAGGGGCAGGGGGACCTTGCGCTCGGCGCTGAACAGGCCTTCTGCGTCGAGTTTTTCTTTCAGTGCGTCGAACGCCAGACGCAGAGCGCCGTCACCCGCCGGTTCGACGGTATCGAGGATCAGCTGATAGTCGCCACGCCCTTCGAACAGCGAAACCTTGCCACGCACCTTGACCGCGAGCCCATCTTTCAGCGCCTGACGCACCCGCGCAGCGTTACTGCGAAACAGCGCGCAACGTACCTGCGCGCCGGTGTCCTTGAGCGTGAAATACACATGACCAGATGCCGGACGCGACAGGTTGGAAATCTCGCCCTCGACCCAGATGTTGGAAAACACATCTTCCAGCAGCACGCGCGCGCGGCCGTTGAGCTGGCTGACAGTAAGGACTTCCCGGTCAAGGCCGAGTCTTGCGAAGGGGTCTTTGATCATGGCAGGCATGATAAAGGCATTGGGGGACAGGTCACCAGATTAATAGGCGCAGGCGCAAAACCTGGGTGAGCGATTACGTATTGCCCTGACCGTTTATTCATCTCGGGATATGCTGTACGCCGCCGTTTTATCCAAGGACGAAAAAATGCTCACCACCCTCGCCGAATTGTCGGGCGTCGTCGAATCGTTGGGACTGACCCCATTGGGCTGGCTGTTCATAGAAGGTGGGGTTATCGCCGCCTACGTAGTCTTCGCCATCGCCGGTTTCGGTACGGCTCTGGTCGCAGCGCCCATCCTGATCCACTTCATGCCGCTGTCGCGGATCATTCCGCTGCTGGTGATGCTGGATTTCCTTGCCGCTTTCAGTCACCTCTTGCCATCCCGGGAGTCGGTGGTGCGTAACGAGCTGCTGCGCATGATCCCGTGCATGGCGGTCGGCTGTACCTTGGGCGTGCTGTTTCTGCTCAACTTAAAGTCCGATGTTCTTCTATTAATGATGGGCTTGTTCCTGGTTGGTTATTCGCTTTACAGCCTGGCCGTGAAAGTACGTCCGACGCAGCTGTCGGCACTTTGGTCGGTGCCGATGGGGACGATGGGCGGGCTGTTCGGGGCTCTGTTCGGCAGTGGCGGCTTTTTATATGCGATCTATCTCAATGGCCGTCTGACCGACAAGGCCCAGGCTCGCGCTACGCAAAATGCACTCATCAGTTGCAGCACCCTGGTGCGGCTGAGCCTGTTCGTGATTACCGGTGTATATGCGCAGGTTTCGCTGCTGGTGCTGGCGGTCTGCTTGCTGCCAGCGATGATCGTCGGCTCGTGGATCGGTCGTCGCCTGGTCATGCGCTTGTCCCGTGAGACGTTCGTGCGTCTGGTCACCTGGATGGTTCTGGTCAGCGGCGTCGTGCTGATTGGTCGTTACCTGGCGGGTTGAGCGTTGTGCTTGACCTCGCGGGCGGGCGTATTAAGCTGCCGCCCTCGATCACACGTCATACAGGCCCGTCATGAACAGCCAAAGCATCATCGTCCCGCAAATCTCCAGCTTTCCTGCCCATGAGGCAAAGGCGCGGGCGATTCTGCGCTGGCTGGTGAAGCTCGACGTTGTAGAGCAAAACCTGACCACCTGCGGGCGCAGCTTCAACCGAATGGCCTATGCGATAGCCCCCGGGGCACGGCGCTTTGTCGAACACCCCGATGCGTTGCCGTACGGCCAGTCGGTCAATGGCCTGGAGATCGTGCTCAAGCGCTGCATCTATACCCCGCAGCAAGGTTTCAAGGAGGAGGCCGGGTGCCCCGAATGCCGTCGCGAGATAGGTGAGGCCTTGTTCGACAGTCTGGAAGAGTGGATGCCGGGCCATACGGACAACTTCATTTGTCCGGAATGCCGTCATGAAGACGACATTAATGGCTTTCTTTTTCTCGATCCATGCGGCTTTTCCAACCTCGGATTCATCTTCAGTGACTGGCTGGATGCGGGGTTGAAGACGAGTTTCGTGGAAGAGTTCGCCGAACGTCTGGATCGCCCCGTGTCCTACGTCAAAGCACGACTATAAATGTAGCGTCTGGCCCCTGATCGGGATTCGCAAATAGACTGATCTTTACATTGAGCAAGGGCACTTGTCTGGGTATAATGGCGCGCTTCCATTTTCCCGCTCGGGAGCCCAGCGATGCTGCGTATCAGCCAAGAAGCCCTTACATTCGACGACATTCTCCTTGTGCCCGGTTATTCCGAGGTGCTTCCCAACGAAGTCAGTCTGAAAACCCGATTGACCCGTGGCATCGAACTGAACATCCCCCTCGTTTCCGCCGCTATGGACACCGTCACTGAAGCCCGTCTGGCCATCGCCATGGCTCAGGAAGGCGGTATCGGCATCATCCACAAGAACATGACCGTCGAGCAGCAAGCTGCCGAAGTGCGCAAGGTCAAGAAGTTCGAAGCGGGTGTGGTCAAGGACCCGATCACCATCGAGGCTGACGCCACGGTTCGCGATTTGTTCGAACTGACCCGTCAACACAACATTTCCGGCGTGCCGGTCCTGCACGACGGCGAACTCGTCGGCATCGTGACTTCTCGCGACGTTCGTTTCGAAAATCGTCTTGATGTGCCAGTACGTGAAGTGATGACGCCCAAAGAGCGTCTGGTCACTGTTCGCGAAGGTGCCGATAAGTACGAAGTCCGCGAGCTGCTGCACAAGCACCGCCTGGAAAAAGTCCTGATCGTCGACGACAAGTTCGCGCTCAAGGGCATGATGACCGTCAAGGACATCGAGAAATCCAAAGCCTACCCGTTGGCCAGCAAGGACGATCAAGGTCGCCTGCGCGTCGGCGCTGCGGTCGGCACCGGTAAGGACACCGGCGAGCGCGTCAGCGCCCTGGTCGCTGCAGGCGTCGACGTTATCGTTGTCGACACCGCTCACGGTCACTCCAAAGGCGTGATCGACCGCGTTCGCTGGGTCAAGCAGAACTTCCCTGACGTACAGGTCATCGGCGGCAATATCGCGACCGGCGCTGCTGCTCGCGCACTGGTCGAAGCTGGCGCTGACGGCGTCAAGGTCGGTATCGGCCCTGGCTCAATCTGCACCACCCGTATCGTTGCCGGTGTCGGCGTGCCGCAAATCAGCGCCATTGCCAACGTCGCTTCTGCGCTGGAAGGGACTGACGTTCCGCTGATCGCCGACGGTGGCATCCGTTTCTCCGGTGACCTGTCCAAGGCCATCGTAGCCGGTGCCTATTGCGTGATGATGGGCTCGATGTTCGCCGGTACCGAAGAGGCGCCAGGCGAAATCGAACTGTTCCAGGGTCGCTCCTACAAGGCCTACCGCGGCATGGGTTCGCTGGGTGCGATGTCCCAGGCGCAAGGCTCTTCCGACCGCTACTTCCAGGACTCGTCCGAAGGCGCAGAGAAGCTAGTGCCGGAAGGCATCGAAGGCCGCGTTGCCTATAAAGGCTCGCTGGCCGCCATCATTCATCAACTGATGGGTGGCCTGCGTTCTTCCATGGGTTATACCGGCAGCGCCCACATTCAGGAAATGCGCACCAAGCCTGAGTTCGTGCGCATCACCGGCGCCGGTATGGCCGAATCTCACGTCCACGACGTGCAGATCACCAAGGAAGCACCGAACTATCGCGTAGGTTGACCGAAATGCGCCTGATGCTTCAGGCCCATTTCAAGCATTGTGTAGCGGGGCTGTTCATTACAGCCCCGTCTTGTTTCTGATTTTCGACGAGAATGACTAATGGCCCTCGACATTCACGCCCACCGCATCCTGATCCTGGACTTCGGTTCCCAGTACACCCAACTGATCGCTCGTCGAGTACGTGAGATCGGTGTGTATTGCGAGCTGCACCCGTTCGACATGGACGATGAAGCGATTCGCGAATTCGCTCCAAAAGGCGTCATCCTCGCCGGTGGCCCCGAGTCCGTGCACGAAGCTGACAGCCCGCGCTGCCCGCAAGCGGTATTTGATCTGGGCGTCCCGGTCTTCGGTATCTGCTACGGTATGCAGACCATGGCCGAGCAACTGGGTGGCAAGGTTGAAGGCTCCCAGCTGCGCGAGTTTGGTTATGCCCGTGTCGACGTCGTCGGCAAGAGCCGCCTGCTCGATGGCATCGAAGACCATATCGATGCGGACGGTCTTTTCGGCCTGGACGTGTGGATGAGCCATGGTGACAAGGTCACCAAGCTGCCTGCAGAGTTTCATGTGCTGGCCAGCACCCCGAGCTGCCCTATCGCCGGCATGGCCGACGACATCCGCGGCTACTATGGCGTGCAGTTCCACCCGGAAGTGACCCACACCAAACAGGGCGGTCGCATCCTGTCGCGCTTCATCCTCGACATCTGCGGCTGTGAAGCCCTATGGACCCCTTCGAAGATTGCTGAAGACGCCATCGCTCAGGTTCGCGCTCAGGTCGGCACCGACAATGTGCTGCTGGGCCTGTCCGGCGGTGTTGACTCCTCGGTCGTCGCGGCACTGCTGCACAAGGCCATTGGCGATCAGCTGACCTGTGTTTTCGTCGATAACGGCCTGCTGCGTCTGCACGAAGGCGAGCAGGTAATGGCCATGTTCGCCGAGAACATGGGCGTCAAGGTGATCCGCGCCAATGCCGAAGCGCAGTTCCTCGACAATCTGGCAGGCGAAAGCGACCCGGAGAAGAAGCGCAAGATCATCGGTCGCACCTTCATCGACGTCTTCGATGCCGAATCGACCAAGCTGGACAACATCAAGTACCTGGCACAGGGCACCATTTACCCTGACGTGATCGAGTCCGCTGGCGCCAAAAGCGGCAAGGCTCACGTGATCAAGTCGCACCACAACGTGGGCGGCCTGCCGGAAGAAATGAACCTGAAACTGGTCGAGCCACTGCGCGAGCTGTTCAAGGACGAGGTTCGTCGTCTGGGCCTGGAACTGGGCCTGCCGTACGACATGGTCTACCGTCACCCGTTCCCGGGTCCGGGCCTGGGAGTCCGCATCCTCGGCGAAGTGAAGAAAGAGTACGCCGACCTGCTGCGCCGCGCCGACCACATCTTCATCGAAGAACTGCGCAAAGCCGACTGGTACCACAAGGTCAGCCAGGCATTCGTCGTGTTCCAGCCGGTCAAATCGGTTGGCGTGGTAGGCGATGGCCGCCGCTACGCCTGGGTCGTAGCCCTGCGCGCCGTCGAAACCATCGACTTCATGACCGCACGTTGGGCACACCTGCCTTATGAACTGCTGGAAACCGTCAGCGGCCGCATCATCAACGAAATCGAAGGCATCTCCCGCGTGACGTACGACGTGTCGAGCAAGCCACCGGCGACGATTGAGTGGGAATGATGTGGGAATGATCCCGCATCCGGCATAGACCGGCACTAAAGAGCATTAACACTCCTCTAAGCCCGCGTAAATGCGGGCTTTTTCATTCCGAGCTTTATTCCGAGCTTGGCACTGTCTGGCAAATTTTCGCATGGCCAAGCACCCCGTTCCTATGGCACGATAGATGGTACGATCTGAAACTGAGGCCATGTCCGGCACTTGATACCATGTTGCCCCTGATAAGCCTCTCATGGTACTGAATGTGATTAACTGGCTGATCTATAAGCAATTTTTAGATTAAATGCGGGGAAATTTGAGCATGGTATTTTTAAAAGGAAACCCAACACGACCATGCTGACTGATACCAAGCTGCGCAACCTCAAGCCAAAGGACAAGCTCTACAAAGTGAACGACCGTGACGGCCTCTACGTGGCCATCACACCTGCGGGTTCGATTTCATTCCGCTACAACTACTCGATCCACGGTAGGCAGGAGACCATCACCTTCGGCCGTTACGGTGTAGGGGGCATCACCCTAGCGGAAGCCCGGGAACGGCTCGGCGAGGCAAAAAAGATGATCGCCGCTGGGAAGTCGCCAGCCAAAGAGAAGGCCAGAGAAAAGGGCCGCGTCAGGGATGCGGAGACGTTCGGGGCTTGGGCTGAAAAATGGCTGCGTGGGTACCAAATGGCTGATTCCACCCGCGATATGCGCCGCTCGGTTTTCGAACGAGAGCTAAAGCCGAAATTTGGCAACCAGAAACTCGCTGAAATTACGCATGAGGACCTGCGAGCGCTGACTGACAGCATCGTTGAGCGAGGTGCTCCGGCAACAGCAGTTCACTCGCGGGAGATTGTGATGCAGGTCTTTCGATGGGCAATCGAACGTGGTCAGAAGGTTGAGAACCCGGCTGATCTGGTGCGGCCTACCAGCATCGCAAAATTCGAGCCGCGCGATCGGGCCTTGACTCCTGATGAAATCGCCTTGATGTATCAGTACATGGAACGCATTGGTACCGCTTCTTCGGTGCGTGTTGCGGCTAAGTTGCTGTTGCTAACCATGGTTCGCAAAAGTGAACTGACCAATGCGACTTGGAGCGAAATCAATTTCAGCGAAGCAGTCTGGACAGTTCCCAAAGAGCGGATGAAGCGCCGTAATCCGCATTTGGTGTTCCTGTCCAGGCAAGCGCTTGATATTTTCATTGCCTTGAAAACCTTTGCGGGTGGCTCGGAATATGTTCTTCCATCGCGCTATGACTCTGACTTACCGATGAGCAGTGCCACTCTCAATCAAGTGCTAACGCTGACCTATCGCCTCGCTCAGAAAGAGGGGCAGTCGCTAGGCAAGTTCGGGCCGCACGACTTGCGCCGGACTGCCAGCACATTGTTACATGAGGCTGGCTATAACACCGATTGGATCGAGAAGTGCCTCGCACACGAACAGAAGGGTGTGCGAGCGGTTTACAACAAGGCCGAATATCGAGATCAGCGTCGGGCGATGCTGCAGGATTGGGCGGACATGATCGACGAGTGGACGCTTAGGAGACCGCGCTCCGAGGGCTGATACCGAGCTTCGTGGACTACAGAGCACATGGCGCCCGTTCGTTTGTGGCGAAACGCCCACTTCGGTGGGCTTTTTTTTGTCCCGAAACGCACGTTTTAGGGACACTTATTTTCTCTGAATTTCGTTTAAAAAAACTACCGATAAAACAAGAGATTGGGTGATTATCCCCGTCCCGAAACCGGACGTTTGACGGACACCTAACTGATTGATTTATATGGGGAAATTGTCTAAAAATGCTGGAAAATACCAGAAATGTGGGGCAATAATCGAACCTCGAATGATCACGAAACGAGGTATTCGGTGTGGAGAAAGAATCGAGAAAAGTCCTGATCAGCAAGAAACAGTTGCTGGCAATGATCCCGTTGTGCGAGCGCACGATCTACAACCTTGAAAAGCAGGGAAAATTCCCTCGCCGTATTGCTCTCAGCAGCCGTAAGGTCGTGTGGGATTTGGGGGAAGTCGAGGAATGGATTGATGCGTGCAAGGGGGCCGGTCCGGCTCCCCGGCCCGGAATGGGGGCCTGAATTGTGGCGATTGACTTACGGGCTGCGTTCGAGAACGAGCCGCCCACTCTAGACTTCATTTGGCCGGGCTTTCTTGCTGGGACAGTAGGGGCCTTGGTAGCTCCCGGAGCCACAGGGAAGAGCTTCTGGGCGCTGGAAGCGGCAATGGCTATCGCATGCAGCGTTGCCGGCGGTGATCTTGTTGGGCTTGCCCCCGCATGCGCTGGCCGTGTGGTCTATTTCGCTGGGGAAGACCCGGAAGTTGCATTGGTGCGCCGCATCCATGCCATAGGCCAGCACTTGAATCAGCAGGCACGCGAGGCCATCGCGAAGAACCTCATCCTTGAGTCGATCATGGGTAAACGGCTGAACGTCATGGATGACCGGCATCTTGTCCGTATCACCGAGTTTTGCGAAGGTGCCCGGTTGATCGTGCTGGATACTCTAAGCCGAGTTCACGACCGAGACGAGAACAGCAACGGCGACATGTCGCGGCTTATCGCCACGCTTGAGCACGTCGCTACCCATACCGGGGCATCAGTCCTGTACCTGCATCATGTCAGCAAGGGCAGCGCCCGCGAGGGGCAAGCCGATCAGCAGCAGGCAGCACGAGGTGCGTCCGCTCTGATCGACAACGCCCGCTGGTGCGGCTTCGTCGCCAAGATGACTGAGGAACAGGCCAAAATTCTCAGCGACCGCAGCTATGATCGGCAACCCATCGGTAATGACCGAAGAGGTTTCTTTGTTCGTTTTGGTGTTAGCAAACAGAACTACGATGCCACTCCGCTCGATCAATGGTACAAGCGCCACGACGGTGGCGTGCTTGTGCCGGTGGAATTGGAGGCGGTGAAGAGGGAACGCGCTTTGCACGTTGTAAGTGGGAATGACGATGAGCGGTGGTAACGCCGTAGTCCCCACCAGTACTACCTCACTGGCCCGATTGAGGATTTATCAGCCTAGCCTGCGTCCACAGCATCGCCAAGGCGATTGGATAGATACATCATTTGGGCGTTGTCGCGTGCTAGGTCGACTAGGCCAGAGGCACGCCGATATTGTTGAGGCAGTCTTGTATTGCGCAGAACGGCAACGCCCTGTCTCAGATGGCGGTGTGGAACTTCTAGTAGATCCCGCTCAAGTGAGAAAAACGATTTCCGACAGCCGCTATAGCTTCTCACAGATTGAGAAATTGTTTGTGGAACTGCGCGCTGCAACGATCACGATTGAAACGCCCCAATTTGATTTTCCGATAATTGGCGGATTGATCGACCACGTTATTCCTTCGTCCAAGACACGACCCGATCCCCTAAGGAAGGTCTGAAGTAGCCGGATGTTTTCCGGCTACCGAGTCCTCAGCTCTTTTCAAAAAACGATGCATGTCGAAATTTGCTCAATTCTCTTCGTT
>NZ_SOCT01000011.1 GCF_004364435.1 Pseudomonas sp. LP_7_YM
TGTCCAGAGCGCTCACGATAAGCTCTCCAAGGCTGGAATGACATCTGAAGTGTAGCCGAGACTAACGAAAAGCTATTTTGCGAACAGCACACTAGAGGTAGTTGATATCACCACGCAGCAAAAGAAAGTTGCTCAAGAGGCAGTACAAGGCATATTGGATGCCCTTCAGGAGAGCTACGACAAGAATGAAGGCGATGACTACGTTCAAGAAGGGTTCAAGACGCTGATCGACGGCATCAAGTCTACAGTCGAGGAGCAAAGCAAGCGCAACAGCCGAGGCTTCAAGTTGGCGAGCATGAAAGCTGGCTCGATGGAGGTTCAGGAACTCTCTTACCAATCGAAGCAAAGCGACCCTGGATTTGGTCATGTGAAGTCGACTAAAAGTTATCGTCTGAGTGCCGAGGGCAAAAAAATCGTTGATTCTGAGGTCGATACATCCTTCGACTACAGCGTTGACAGCAAAAACAAACGCAAAATCACCCTCAAGACTACCGTCAAAACTGCTAACACCGCTGAGCTAGTGTCCAGCCAGACGCGGGAAGGCTTTTTCCAACGGCTGGTTGAAAGCACTGATACTCAGGGCCTGCAAAAAATATTCAGCTATCAGAAATGGCTACAAGTATCGGAAACCATAAAGCAAGGTGGAAAGACGCTGTCCACCATTACCAAATCGCACACCCTGATCCCCGAGACTCGTCAGCATCAGTTTGAAATCTCTTTTGAAGAATCGGGTATGGGCGACCGAGTGATCGTAGATGAGTATGGCCGGGACGTGCAGAACCTGATCAGGCGCGACGCAAGTGGGGAGTGGCTGTGCGCGAGCGAATACCAGCATGACGGCGCCGGACGGGTCGTCAGTCTGGTTAAGTATGGCTTCACAGACGCCGACAAACAGCTGCCTCTCACTACAGTGAACTACGACGAGCAAGGTCACATAAACTGCGTGCTTGAGCGTGACTACACGGCATCGAGTGACAAGCACAGCACCCTCACCACGACCTGGGTCTGGGATACGCGGGCTAATACGTGTACTAAAACTGTTGTGCTGGCGGATGCCAAGGATGTCGTAATAGACCGCAAAGTGGAGGTGCTCAAGGTTGACACGGACGGCACCACGATTACCCAGGGATCATTCAGCAAACAGGCCCGCTATGACGTTAAAAGTCGCACCGTGGAGCTGATCGAGCGCGGCGCAGGTGGAGCCGATGGCACGCTCAAAACCAAAGGGGTATATAACGAAGGAGGTCGACTAGTCTCAGTGGATCGGTTTTCTGTGAAGGGAGAGAAGGAAAAGTCACTCGCCAACGACGCCTTCGTTTATGACGCAAATCACAGACTTGTCAGCCAAACGGATAGTTTGGGAAGTACAACCCGTTACGAATACGACCAGTACGATCGTTTATTGAGTCAGGACAAGAATGGCGTCGTAATTCGCAACAGTTACCCCGACGGTAAGGTGGTGCCCATCGCCAGCGAAGCAACCGTTGAGGGCGGCCCCGGCAACGATTCGGCCATTGTCCTAGGCACACAGGTTGTCGATGCTCTGTCCCGGCTCAGCGAACGCGCTGCCAATAGTCATACCGAAACCTACCTGTACAAAGGGGGGTCACGGCTTCCTGAGCGAGAAGCCAGACAAGGGCCGGAAGTGCTCAGTGGTTACGTATCCATGTGGGACCAGGCAACACACACTTACACCGAGACTTGCCCTGTTCGCGATACGTTGGACGGCAGTGACACCAATACGCTTTCGACATCGACCCTCCTGAGCTTCAGAGGGCAGGTGCTGAAGCTGACTGACATAGCGGGTCAGGTCACAACCTACACCTACGATGCGTATGACAGGCTAATTAACACTATCAGCGCAGTATGCCGTAACGTGTTCAGTTATGCAGATAACGGTCGACTGGCGACAGAAACCATCCAGGATCTGACAGGTAAGCGCAGCCTTACCGTGACTTACGTGTATGACCTACTGGGCAGGGAGACATCTCGCACGTTCAGCGGCCAAGGCATGGCCACCCATACTCTGGAGCGCGAGTTGACAGTGGATGGCCGTTTGGCCTGCAGTACGCTCAAAGTCAATGGTAAGCAGGATTCCAGCGACCACTACACTTATGACGCGAACAAGCGTTTGATTGGCTGGACGTGCACGAATAAGGGTCATGTCATCGTGAAGGGTGATGTTCCCCTTATTGGGCAGTCCTTCACCTATGACCTCTTGGGACACGTCACGCAAACACAGCTGGAATATGAGAAGACAAACGGCTATACCGCTAAACCGAGGTATGATCAAGAGTTCGTTGCCGGCAAGCCGGGCCTGCTTAGTAAGCACGGCGGCGATACTATCAGCAGCGACTCTGAAGGACGCCTTACCTCAAAAGATGTGAGTTACTACGATAACGGCAAAGTAAGGACCAGCCGATGGGCCGGCACCCGGTTCTTCAGAGACTCCATGCTGGCTTATGGGTACGATGACCTTGGCCGTATACGCGGGCAATTTCCAATAAGCGGAAATAACATCGAGCATGGCTATCAGTTCCACTATCGTCTAGGGAATATCTATGCAAGAACGGAGAAGTATCGACATCTAATTCTTCTCAATGAAAGTCGTGGATGTTATTTGCAACAAAACCGTACTAAAAATGGGGAAAGTGTGGAATCGGTCTCCACGAGCTTTGAACTTCGTGACGCTGCCGGAACGGTATTCGCGACAATTGACGAAAAAGGGGGAATCGAATATCACAGCTATACCCCATATGGCTCCAGGATATTTGATGAAAAGTCGGCACACTGGCTTGGTTTTAAGGGTGAGCCACAGCTCTGGGATGGCCAGTACTACCTGGGCAGCAACCGGCTTTACGACCCTAAGCTGATGAGCTTTCGCACCCCGGACCCATTGAGTCCCTTCGGGCCCGGTGGCCCTGCAGCTTATGCATTCTGCGAGGGCGACCCGGTCAATTACCACGACCCCAGCGGCTACAGCCGTGAATCAACGTTCAGTTATGTACAGTCCGGCCCGGTCATGAATACCAAGGAGTTTCGGATTGCGATGGCTGTTGCAGGCGTCGCCTTAGCACCGCTAACCGGCGGGGGCTCGTTGACTATTGTGATGACAACCGGCTGGGCGGTGTTGGGAGCCGGCTTGGAAATCGCCTCTATCGTACTGGAGGAAAGTGATCCCGAACTTGCTTCGACGCTCGGCGTTTTAGGATTCGCGGCAGGCTTAGGCGGTATGGCAGCAGAAATCGTAGCTACAGCACGCATGCCTGAAAGAGGCGTGCGCGGATTTGGAAAGCTCAAAACCGGCAGATACCTAGACGGGAATGCATTGCGTATAAACGAGACGAGAACCATGAAGTTTGAAGGAGGATCCGGAGATATTCGATATCAGGCCGCGATGAATGCTTACATGCAGCCTCGAATGGGTCCCAGCGGCAACACAATATGGATGACGCCCCTAACGACAAATTCCGAAGTAACTGAAAAAACATTACTGAGAATTTTTAAGGGTACCGCCCCCGGTGTCAGGCCGCGAATCAACATTTTTTCAGGAACTCATGGCAGCCCCTACGGAGTCCGGATGTACAAGCGCTTAGAAGTCGACGGTCGCTTCATAGACAACCCATTTGAGGGCCTGCGAATGGAGATGCCTGAGTTTTATGCAGCGGACGAACAAATTGCGAGCCTATATAGGGATAAGGCCGACATCACTGTTTTTAATGTAGGCCAATACGCTCCGGAGGCAGGATTAGAACCGCGCCCGATGATGCGTAGTGAAATGTGGCGATCAATGGGCGAGGCTGATCACTCTATCATGGCGTTCTGTCACAGCTCCGTAGACCAAGACGTTCTGGGGGGCGTTGGGCCCATCGCAGATTACTACCAGCTGAAACCACTCCATCCTGATACATATTCAAATCTTGCTCCCTCTTTACCAGCGCAGGTCGCCGTAGTGCCGGATTTCCTGGCTGGAAAATTGGGGGAATTTTACAGGCCGGCCAGACATATTCCCTCACCCCATGCCGTCGGACTACCAGAGCTATGGGGACCGTCAAAAATTCCATATGAGTCTCCTTGGACAGAAACACTCAAGCTTTTCTGATCGGATTAAACCCGCTGGCGGCAAGCATCGCCAGCGGTTTCCTGATTTCCCTTTTCTTCCAGTCTATAGGCTGATGTGGCAGGCAGGTAAGCGCGCCAGAGCTAAATGACACGGAACCCTCGTATGACCTGAACCCGGCTGCGCCACCAGCAAAAACGTCACCGCATCGCCAACAACCCCGACAAATCCGACTGAACAAGCACTTGCGACTCGGACGTGTGTACCGCAGAAGGGACAGCCCCGGCTCCTACAGGTTTTTGCACTGATCACACATCTGCGTCAATGCCGCGCGGGCATCACTCGTTGATGTTTTCTTCCTTGAACTGATCTTTCACGTAGGTGATTTCGGTCTTGCCATGCGGGGCGGGCAAGCCATCTTCGCCCAAGTTCACAAAGACCATTTTCTCGACCGTCAGAATGCTTTTGCGGGTGATTTTGTTGCGTACCTGGCAGGTCAGGGTGATGGACGTGCGGCCAAACTCGGTGGCGGTGATGCCCAGCTCGATGATGTCGCCCTGACGCGAAGCGCTAACGAAGTTGATCTCGGAGATGTACTTGGTCACCACCCGCTGATTACCCAGTTGCACGATGGCGTAGATCGCTGCCTCTTCGTCGATCCAGCGCAGCAGACTGCCACCGAACAGCGTGCCGTTAGGGTTGAGGTCTTCGGGTTTTACCCATTTGCGAGTGTGGAAATTCATGGTGTGCTCCAGTCATCTGCCTTTTGATGCCGAGCATAGTGCCAGCCCGCGGCATCTACCTCCATTGAACATCGACTATGGTCTTGATTAGTCGTCCGTCATTTATCTGAAACGACCTATTGGGCTATTTCTCCGGGGCCGTTATAATCGCCACCGCTTCAAAAAACGGTCATTACCGCTTGAGACCGTTTCCCGCCACCTGTCCGAGGGGCGCTGCAGCAGGTCAGACCTGTCAGGCTCGGAGAGGGCGTTGTTTGGTCCGGCTGTCAGCCGATCAAGCCTTAAACGCACAACGGCGCCCATTCGCACACTACGAATGGAGACTCTTATGAGCGCTGTACTGACGCCCAATGATTTCAACGACTACAAGGTTGCCGACATGTCCCTGGCTGCCTGGGGCCGTCGCGAGACCATCATCGCTGAATCCGAAATGCCTGCCCTGATGGGCCTGCGTCGCAAATACGCCGGTGAGCAACCGCTCAAGGGCGCGAAGATTCTCGGCTGCATCCACATGACCATCCAGACTGCCGTGCTGATCGAAACCCTGGTTGCCCTGGGTGCCGAAGTACGCTGGTCGTCCTGCAACATCTTCTCGACTCAGGATCAGGCCGCTGCCGCCATCGCCGCTGCCGGTATCCCTGTTTTCGCCTGGAAAGGCGAGACCGAACAAGAGTACGAGTGGTGCATCGAGCAGACCATCCTCAAGGACGGTCAGCCTTGGGACGCCAACATGATCCTCGACGACGGCGGCGACCTGACCGAGATCCTGCACAAGAAATACCCGGCCATGCTGGAAAAAATGCACGGCGTGACCGAAGAAACCACCACGGGCGTTCACCGTCTGCTGGACATGCTGGCCAAGGGCGAGCTGAAAATCCCTGCGATCAACGTCAACGACTCGGTTACCAAGAGCAAGAACGACAACAAGTACGGCTGCCGTCATAGCCTGAACGATGCGATCAAGCGCGGTACCGACCACCTGCTGTCCGGCAAGCAAGCCCTGGTCATCGGTTACGGTGATGTGGGCAAGGGCTCGTCTCAGTCGCTGCGTCAGGAAGGCATGATCGTCAAGGTTTCCGAAGTCGACCCGATCTGCGCCATGCAAGCCTGCATGGACGGTTTCGAGCTGGTTTCGCCGTTCATCAACGGTGAAAACGACGGCACCGAAGCCAGCATCGACAAAGCACTGCTGGGCAGGATCGACCTGATCGTGACCACCACCGGTAACGTCAACGTCTGCGATGCGAACATGCTCAAGGCGCTGAAAAAACGCGCAGTAGTCTGCAACATCGGTCACTTCGACAACGAAATCGACACGGCTTTCATGCGCAAGAACTGGGCATGGGAAGAAGTGAAGCCACAGGTGCACAAGATCCACCGCACCGGTCCTGGCCAGTTCGACGCGCAGAACGACGACTACCTGATCCTGCTGGCCGAAGGCCGTCTGGTGAACCTGGGCAACGCCACCGGTCACCCAAGCCGCATCATGGACGGTTCGTTCGCCAACCAGGTGCTGGCCCAGATCTTCCTGTTCGAGCAGAAATACGCCGATCTGAGCCCCGCTCAGAAAGCCGAGCGTCTGACCGTCGAAGTGCTGCCCAAGAAGCTGGACGAAGAAGTGGCGCTGGAAATGGTCCGTGGCTTCGGCGGCGTCGTGACCAAACTGACCAAGACCCAGGCCGACTATATCGGCGTGACCGTCGAAGGCCCGTTCAAGCCGCACGCTTACCGCTACTAACAGCAGTTTGAGCGGCAAGCTACACGCTGCAAGTGAAAGCGACACGTGTCGCTTCACTTGCCGCGCCAGAGCTTGCACATCATCATCTTCACGCACTAGCAGCACCAAACCTCAAGTCTCAAGCGACAGACTCAGGCGTACCGCCCTCTTGTCGCTTGAAGCTTGTAGCTTGCAGCTGGAGGTCCCCTCCGATGTCCCAAGACCGTCGCTACAGCTTCGAATTCTTCCCCACGAAGACCGACGCTGGTCATGAAAAATTGCTTGCCACCGCTCGCACGCTGGCTGGCTACAACCCTGACTTTTTCTCCTGCACCTACGGTGCCGGTGGTTCCACGCGTGACCGCACGATCAACACCGTGCTGCAGCTGGAACAGGAAGTGAACATTCCCGCTGCCCCGCACCTTTCCTGTGTCGGTGACAGCAAGGCCGATCTGCGCACGCTGCTGAGCCAATACAAGGAAGCCGGCATCAGCCGTATCGTCGCGCTGCGCGGCGACCTGCCCTCCGGTATGGGCATGGCCAGCGGCGAACTGCGTTATGCCAACGATCTGGTGAGCTTCATCCGTGAAGAAACCGGCAGCCACTTTCACCTCGAAGTGGCCGCCTACCCGGAAATGCACCCGCAGGCCCGTAATTTCGAAGACGATCTGCAGAACTTCGTGCGCAAAGCCAACGCTGGCGCCAACAGTGCTATCACCCAGTATTTTTTCAACGCAGACAGCTATTTTCACTTCGTTGAGCGCGTCCAGAAGATGGGTGTCAGCATTCCGATCGTGCCGGGCATCATGCCGATCACCAATTACAGCAAGCTGGCGCGTTTTTCCGATGCGTGCGGTGCGGAAATCCCGCGCTGGATTCGCAAGCAGCTGGAAGCCTACGGCGACGATTCAGCGAGCATCCAGGCGTTTGGGGAGCAGGTCATCACAGAGATGTGTGACCGCTTGTTACAAGGCGGAGCCCCCGGTCTGCACTTCTACACGCTGAATCAGGCCGAACCGAGCCTGGCCATCTGGAATAACCTGCAACTGCCCCGCTAAGCGGTCGGAATTCGCTCGGGATGATCCGGTCACACTAAGGCAACGTTTCTCCAGCAAGGTTCGTCATGGCGAACCTTGCTGAAGCCTTAATCGTGACGGACATCCAGTTGACTTCATTCAGACAGATCCTTTCGCGCCCCCAACTGGTTTATCTGGTTTTCGGCACCGATACCTACCATCAGGAAGCGGTTTTCAGCATCGCCAGCGCTCTTGCGCAAGCGGGGGATGCCGACGCCCGTGCATTCGACATCCAGGTGTTCAGCGACAACCCGCAGCCCTATCGACAATTGCCCGTGCGTGTCCACGCTCTGGATGTCCAGATGCGTCGCGACTGGAGCGGCCCGCATCATTACCATTTCCGCTGCAAACACGTGCTGGCGCGCAAGGTGCTGGAGACCTCGGAAAAAGCAGTCCTGATCGACACCGACACGTTCTTTCTGGACAGCCCGATGAGGCTGTTCGAAAAGGTTCGTCCCGACACCTTGCTGTGCAATGCTTTCCAACTGCGCTACGACGAGTGTCGAGAGACCGTGCTCTATACCGCCCTGGCCGAAACACTGACCGAACGCGGGCTGGCAGATGACCAGATGATGCTGGTCAATTCGGGGGTTATCGGGCTGACCCGCAACAACACGGCGACGCTGGATACATCCATTGAGCTGATGGACGAGTTCTTCCCTATCACTCCGGGCGCCGTCACCCTGGAGGAGTTCTGTCTGGGGGTGGCCGCTTACCGCTCGCTGCGCATCGATCAGTGCACCGAGGTGATTCACCACTATTGGAGTCGTAAGGAGTTGTTCCGCGCCAAGGTTCGCGCCTGGCTGAGCAAACACCAGCACAACCCGATCAGCATCAAGGCTCTGGAGGACACGGGCAAGGTGTCGGCCCAGGTTCCCCGGCCCGCTACCTGGCAGCGACTGATGTATAAAAGCGCGACGCTGGCCGTGCCCAAGCCTCAGCGCCAGTTCGTGCGCGAGGTGCTCTACGGTTGCTGCGAACATGCCAATGAGTTCGACCAGGCCTGTTCGTCAGTGTGGTGGGAGAAAGCCTTCAATAATGCAGAGAAGCGCATGAAAAAACCGATCGCGCCTGCGCAACTGCATCAATGGCTGGAACACTGGGCTGTGCGCACGCTGCTCGGGCGCAGACGTTCTGCCGTGTACCAGCATCTGGTCAAGGCCCGGCCCCGAGGCTTGGCCGCCAGCTAAACCATCAGACGTTCGCATGGTCGCCGTTCCCGCCTCTTCTCTTTGCCGGGCGAGCGTCGTAATCTCGCCTCATGCCCCTGATCTTCCGCCTTCTGTTCGCCCCTCTCCTTGCCTGCCTGAGCTTCAACGCTGTGGGCGAGAAGCTGCGCCTTGTCACAGAGCCGTGGATGCCCTACGCGATGATGGAAAACGGTAAGCCGTCCGGTCTGGACTACGACACCACGACCATCGTGTTTCAACGTATGGGGGTCGAGGTGCAGTGGCAGTTCCTGCCGTGGAAACGCTGCTTGCGCATGCTCCAGCAGGGTGAAGCCGACGGGGTGCTGGATGTCTTCAAGGCCAGGGAACGTGACAGCCTGCTGGAGTATCCGAGCGAGCCGATGTCCGACGTCAACTGGGTGCTGTTTCAGGCAGATGACCGACCCCACCATTTCGAAACCCTTGAAGATCTCAAGGGGCTGATCATTGGTGTCTCACCGGGTTACTTGTACACACCGCAATTCGACAGCTCGACCTCGTTCATTCGTGAACCTGCGCCGAGCCATCAGGCGAACTTCGGCAAACTGGTGCGCGGACGCATCGATCTGTTGATCACGGACCGGCGACTGGGTCAAAAGACGCTCGATCAGCTCAAGCTGCGGGGGCAGATCAGCCAGTTGTCCAATGTGCTGACCACACGCGAGCAGTTTCTCGCGCTACGGCGTAACGCAGGGATGGATGCGTTGCTGCAACGCTTCAATGACGAACTGAAGCGGTTCAAGCGCGAGCCGGCTTATGCGCAACTGGTCACGCACTATACCGGCGAGACGCCAGTGATACCGCCGACTGTGTCAACCGCGCACCGGGCAATCGGCGTCGGCAAAACCGTTGAGCAGCATGAAAGCAGCGCGTTGTGATAGCTCTGTTATACTCGGGCGTTCCCGCCAGGCTTACGCCCGGACGCTCGGTCTCACAGAAGACTTCTCGATCACGTCAACAGCGCACTTTCTTTCACGCGCTCATGCCACGAGTTGAACTTACAGACCTCGGGATCGCGCCATTCGATGACCAATTCGCGCCGAGCAGATCATTCCTATTCGGGCCCTAATTGCCCCAACTCAAGACAGGATTACTCATGTCCTTTGCTTCCCTCGGTCTCTCCGAGGCTTTAGTCAGCGCCATCGAGGCTGCTGGCTATACCCAGCCTACTCCGGTGCAACAGCGGGCCATTCCCGCCGTGTTGCAAGGCCGCGATCTGATGGTCGCCGCTCAGACAGGTACAGGTAAAACCGGCGGTTTCGCGCTTCCGATTCTGGAGCGCCTGTTCCCCGCCGGTCACCCGGACAAATCCCAGCGTCACGGCCCGCGCCAACCCCGCGTACTGGTCCTGACCCCTACCCGTGAACTCGCAGCCCAGGTTCACGACAGCTTCAAGATCTACGCCAAAAACCTCAAGTTCGTCAGCGCCTGCATCTTCGGCGGTGTCGGCACGAACCCACAGGTTCAGGCCATGGCCCGCGGCGTCGATGTACTGGTCGCCTGCCCAGGTCGCCTGCTGGACCTGGCCGGTCAAGGCAGTGTCGACCTGTCTCATGTGGAAATCCTCGTCCTCGACGAAGCTGACCGCATGCTCGACATGGGCTTCGTTCACGACGTGAAGAAAGTCCTCGCCCGCCTGCCTTCCAAGCGCCAAAACCTGCTGTTCTCGGCCACGTTTTCGTCGGACATCACCGCTCTGGCCGGCAAGCTGCTGCACAACCCGGAACGCATCGAAGTCACGCCGCCCAACACCACGGTCGAGCGCATCGAGCAGCGCGTGTTCCGCCTGCCTGCCAACCACAAGCGCTCGTTGCTGGCGCACCTGATCACTCAGGGCGCGTGGGAGCAGATACTGGTATTCACCCGCACCAAGCACGGCGCCAATCGTCTGGCCGAGTACCTGGACAAGCACGGCCTGAGCGCTGTGGCCATTCACGGTAACAAGAGCCAGAACGCCCGTACCAAAGCGCTGGCCGACTTCAAGGCTGGCACTGTTCGCATCATGGTCGCCACCGACATCGCCGCGCGGGGCCTGGACATCGACCAACTGCCGCACGTGGTCAACTTCGAGCTGCCGAACGTCGATGAAGACTATGTACACCGCATCGGCCGTACCGGTCGTGCGGGACGTTCCGGTGAAGCTATTTCGCTGGTCGCACCGGACGAAGAGAAACTGCTCAAGAGCATCGAGCGCATGACCAAACAGAAGATCGCCGACGGTGATCTGATGGGCTTCGACATCAACGCCGTCGAGGCCGAGAAGCCGGAAGTCCGCGAACGCCCTGACGTGCGCAACCCGCGCAACGCCCGTGGCCCGCGTGGCGACGGTCCCAATGGCGGCGGTGGTGGTGGCGGTCGCAAGGACAAAGGCAAAGACAAGGGCAAGGAAAAACCGGCTGCCGCGGCGGCGGGCGAACGTCCAGCACGTCCGGCTCGCCAGCAGAAGCCTCGTCAGGGCACGCCATCGGCCGAAGCACGTCCATCGCAACCGGCTGCACAGCGTTCAGACCGCGCCCCGGACGAGTTCCTCGATGACGAAGTGGATAACTTCGGTAACCGCGCCGACTACGTCAGCCCCTATCAAGGCAAGAACCAGCAAGGGCGCAACCGTCGTCCTGGCGCTCCGGCCACAGGCTCGGCTCCGGCCCCTCGTGGTCAGGCACCAGGCCGCAGCGGCCCGCGCAACGGTTCGACTGACGGAGCAAGCACCGGCGCCGGCGCGCCGGCCAAGCGTAGCGGTCCACGTACAGGCTCAGGCCGTGAGGGTCAGCCTCATCGCGACGAGCAGCCGCGTAATCGCCGCCCGGCGCGTGATGATCAGCCTGCACGTCAAGAGCCGGCCGTTCGTGGCCCTCGCGATGGGCAGCCAGCACCGAAGATCATGCACAAGGAGTCGAAGAGCGATCGTTTCCCCTCGGCCGACCTGCTCGACGAGTTGCCGAATCGCCCACGTGGTGAAAAGCCAGCCCTGCTGACCCGTAATCGCGAGGGTTAAGCCAAGCTGAAACAACAACGCCCCGACTGGTTCGGGGCGTTGTTGTTTGTGGCTCTGCAAGCGCGCTCCAACCCGGAATATGGAGCTCTTCACGAAAAACGCCGACCCTGAGGTCGGCGTTGTTCATTGCAACAACCCGTCTTACTTGGCTTTGACGCCTTCGAAGGTGATGTCCAGGGTCATGGTGTCGGACTGTGGACCCAGGTCCATCATCTTGCCGAAATCAGAACGCTTGATCGTGGTGGTGCCTTCAAAACCTGCACGGTAGCCGCCCCACGGATCCTTGCCCTCACCCAGGAAGGTGGTTGCGACGGTCACAGGCTTGGTCACGCCGTGCAACGTCAGGTCGCCGATGACATCAGCGGTGGTCTTGCCGTCGGCGTTCTTGCCGACGTTGGTGACCTTGGTGGACACGAACTTGGCGTCAGGATAGGTCGCGACGTCCAGGAAGTCCTTGCTGCTGATGTGCTTGTCGCGCTCGGCATGGTTGGTGAAAACACTGGCGGTCTTCACGTCGATCTTGATCTTGCTGTCTTCAGGCTTGGCGGCATCGAAGCTGAACGTACCGCTCCAGTCCTTGAACGTGCCGTAGATGAAGCTGTAGCCCAGGTGGCTGATCTTGAAGTTGATGAAGGCGTGCTGGCCTTCCTTGTCGATGGTGTAGTCAGCAGCCATAGCCTGGCCAGCCGAGAGCAGTGCAGTACCGAGAGCCAATACAGCAAGCGTCTTTTTCAACATGTGTTGTGTTCCTTTTGAGTTGAGAGTGAGCATCAGGCCTTGCGACCCAGCATCCGAATCAGCGTCGCATCACGGTCGATGAAGTGATGCTTCAAAGCGGCCAGTCCGTGGAGTACCGCAAAAATCACCAAGGTCCAGGCCAGGTACAAGTGCACTTGACCTGCAACGTCTGCCTGGTCAGGCAGTCCGCTGATCAAAGCAGGGACTTCGAACAGTCCAAACACCGATATTCCGACGCCATCGGCGGTGGAAATCAGGTAACCGGCGAACATCACCAGAAACAAGTCCAAGTAGAGAAACGCATGCCCCAGTCTGGCAGCAACCCGTATAAACCGGGTGTGGTTGACCGGCGCCGGCGGCGGCGGGCTGACACAGCGCCAGACCACGCGAATCAGCATGAAAAGAAACAGCACGATGCCGATGCTCTTGTGCAGATCAGGGCCAGCCTTGCGCCAGCTGTCGTAGTAACCCAGGCCGACCATCCACAAACCCAGCGCAAACATGCCGAACACAGTCAGCGCGACGCCCCAATGCAAAACGATGCTGACCCAGCCATATCGAGAAGAAGAGTTGCGTAACTGCATGTGTGAGTCCCTATAAATTCCGAGAGAAAGACTAGCCGTTTACCTATCGAAAGAAAGCGCAAATTTTCGCTGTGAAATATCAGGAAATACGATTGAAATTTCCTCTTATATTTTTCCCCTCAGAGGGTTAACACAACGTTATGCGGGGCGTGGGTCTCACGGTTCACCGCGCAAGCGTATTCATTCGCGATGCAGCGGTACAGCGGTACAGCCGATAAAGATCTGTCGGATTACCGACCCGTCGCGAATAAATTCACTCCCACAGGTATAAAAACGCCCCAGAGCCGGCGCTTGTTCATCAGACGAAAAAAAGGCGCGGTATTAACCGCGCCTTCTAATTTCAGCCATTGAGCATCAGTTTTTGCTGTCGGTGGCCGGGGTCGCTGCGTTGTCGCTTGTGGCCTTGGCCGGGGCTTTCTTCGCCGCTTCGGCCTTGGTTGGGGCCTTGTGCGTCGCAGCCGGCTTGGCTGGCGCCTTCTTCACAGGCGCTTTCTTGGTAGGCTCTTTCTTCGCCGGTGCCTTTTTCGCAGGCTCGACCGCTGGCTTGGCCGGCTCGACCACCGGGGCAGGTGGCGGCATAACCGGCGCTGGGACCGGTGCAGGAGCAGGCTCCGGTGCTTTTTCGGCAGGCTTGGGTTCCGGCTTGGAGCCGCCGAACAGGTTCGAGAAGAAGCCGCCGATGCCGCCGCCGCTTGCTTTCGCAGGCTCAGGCGCTTTGGCGGGTGCGGCCTTCACAGGCTCGAAGGATTTGCCCGCCGCCAGGTCCTGCACCTGGCTGGCAGCACGCTGCCCCGTGCGCAATGCACCTTCCAGCGTGCCAGGGTAAAGACTGTCGGTATGCTCACCGGCAAAAGCTACGCGCTGCAGCGGTTTTTCCCACAAACGCCAGTACTTGCTGATTTGCCCCGGACCGAAGGCCAGGTAGGCACCACCGGTCGAAGGGTCGACGCTTGAGCGACGGATCTCGTAGCCGGTGAAGGCACCACGCGCCTGAGGATAGAACGCGTGCAGACGAATCAGCACCTGGTCGACCATCTGCTTGTCGGCGAAGGACTGCATGATCCGCGCATTGTCGCCCGACAGGTTGATGACCGCGTTGGCGCCGCCCTTCAAGGCCGGTTCGATCCACAGCATGCCGAGGCCAGTGTTGCTATAGATTTCACCGGACATGCGCGCTTTGCTGTCCCAGACCGGCGTCTTGAACTTGAGCATGATCTGGTCATGCCAGCCGTAGTTGGTGCTCTTGATTGCGCCCTGATGCTGAGCGTCCAGCGCCGGGGTCAGTTGGATCTTGCCCAGCGCGCGCAGTGGCACGGCGAGGACCACATAATCGGCCTGATAACCCAAAGCGCCAACTTTGACGGTCACGCCGTCCTTGTCCTGGCTGATGGCCGATACCGGCGAATTGGTCTTGATCACTTTCAGTTGTTTGACAAACTCCTCGGCCAGCACGACGCTGCCACCCGGCAGGCGCGCGGCGCGACGGTCACGTTCGTCAATATCGCGATTAACGCGTGCCTGCTGTGCCAGATACAGCAACGACAGCCGCGAAGGCTCGTCATAGCGAGTGCGAATCTGCTGGTTGATCAACTGCCGCGCGGTCGGCGGCAAGGCCAGGCGGTCCAGCCAGTTGGCGACGTTGATCTGGTCAAGGGCGAACAGCGTGCTGTTGGCGGCCGGGTTTTCCGGGTCCGTGATCGACCGGGCGATGTCATCGATGGCCGCCTCGTAGCGCTTGATCGCTTCAGCGGTTGCGGGTTGCCTGGTCGCCAGATCCGCAGCAGAGAAATACTCACCTTCGATCAGGTAGCCCGGGGTACGCACGTATTCAGGCGCAGGGATGGATTTGAGCTTGAAGCGATCCAGATACTGATTGAGCACCGGTTGCGCCTTGGCATTGCCGATCCACTCGCCGCCGGCAAGCCCGGAACGTCCGCCGACATTCGGTTTGGCTTCCAGCAAGGTGACTTGCCAGCCCTTGTTTTGCAGCTCGTAAGCCGCCGTCAGACCCGCAAGGCCGCCGCCGACGACGATCGCCGTATGCGGCTTATCCACGGCAAGCGCCGAAGCGCTCACCAGCCCAACCATCACCAACGCACAGGCGCGCAGCCAACCAGAAAGCATTCAGCGAACTCCGGAATAAAAGAGGGAATTGTCGGATTTTGTTGCCCGATTCTTCGAAGAGCGCGCAGGATACGCCAGCGGTGATACGCCCGCCAGCAATGTCCGTCGCGCGTATTTGCGCCGCCCGACACATAAGAAAAGAAGGCGCTAAAGGTTGTCCCGCTGTCACGCTTTGCATAGGCTTGCGCGATTGTCTGCCCTCGCCCCGTGCGAGCCGTTAGCTGGAGATTACCGATGGGCCTTAACAACGACTGGATGCAGCGCGACCTTAAAGTCCTGTGGCACCCCTGCACCCAGATGAAAGACCACGAAAACCTGCCGCTGATACCGATCAAGCGCGGTGAGGGGGTCTGGCTGGAAGACTTCGAGGGCAAGCGTTACCTCGACGCCGTCAGCTCCTGGTGGGTCAACGTTTTCGGCCATGCCAATCCGCGCATCAACCAGCGCATCAAGGATCAGGTCGATCAGCTGGAGCATGTGATCCTGGCGGGTTTCAGCCATCAGCCGGTGATCGAGTTATCGGAGCGTCTGGTGGCGATGACGCCGGAGGGCCTGACGCGGTGTTTCTACGCCGACAACGGTTCGTCCTGCATCGAAGTCGCGCTGAAAATGAGCTTTCATTACTGGCTCAATCGCGGCAAGCCGGACAAGAAACGCTACGTGACGCTGACCAACAGCTACCACGGTGAGACGGTGGCAGCGATGTCGGTCGGCGACGTGCCGCTGTTTACCGAGACGTACAAGGCGCTGCTGCTGGACACGATCAAGGTGCCGAGCCCGGACTGCTACCACCGCCCCCAAGGCGTGAGCTGGGAGGAGCACACCCGTACGATGTTCGCGGTGATGGAGCAGACACTGGCCGAGCATCACGATACAGTCGCGGCGGTGATCATCGAGCCGCTGATTCAGGGCGCCGGCGGCATGCGCATGTATGACCCGATCTACCTCAAGCTGCTGCGCGAGGCCTGTGATCGGTACGGCGTGCATCTGATTCACGATGAAATCGCCGTCGGCTTCGGTCGTACCGGAACGATGTTTGCCTGCGAGCAAGCCGGCATCCGCCCGGACTTTCTGTGCCTGTCCAAAGCGTTGACCGGTGGCTACCTGCCGCTGGCGGCGTGCCTTACCACCGATGACGTCTACGCTGCTTTCTATGACGACTACCCGACCCTGCGCGCCTTTCTGCACTCGCACAGTTACACCGGTAACCCATTGGCCTGCGCCGCTGCACTGGCAACACTGGATATCTTCGAGCAGGACAACGTCATTGAGAACAACAAGGCGCTGGCGCAACGCATGAAGAGCGCGACGGCGCATCTGCAGGATCACCCGCACGTGGCCGAAGTCCGGCAGACCGGTATGGCCCTGGCTATCGAGATGGTGCAGGACAAGGCGACCAAAGCGGCGTACCCCTGGCAGGAGCGTCGTGGGCTGAAGGTCTTCGAGCACGCTCTGACCCGCGGTGCATTGCTGCGACCTCTGGGCAGTGTGGTGTACTTCCTGCCGCCGTACGTGATCACGCCTGAGCAGATCGACTTTCTGGCAGAAGTGGCCAGCGAAGGCATCGACATCGCCACGCGCAGCAGCGTCAGCGTGGCCGTGAGAGAGAATTTCCATCCGGATTTCCGTGATCCGGGTTGATTGAGCGAACAAACCAACCTGTGGGCGCGAATGCATTCGCGAAAAATCGTAACCCCGATAGCGCCGTGTCAGCCGCTACGCCCTATCGCGCATGAACTCGCGCCCACAGTGCAAATGCCGCAACTGAAGAATTTACAGAGAAACAACCATGAGACTCTCGCGCTTTTTCATAGACGCCACCCTAAGCACAGGTGAACACGCACTGCCCGAAGCCCAGGCGCATTACATCAGCCGGGTGTTGCGCATGACCGAGGGTGATGCGGTGCAGCTGTTCGACGGCTCAGGCCTGGAGTTTCATGCCACATTGGCCGAGGTCGGCAAAAAGCATGTGCGCGTTCAGGTAACCGAAAGCTTCCCGGGCCTGGTTGAGTCGCCGCTGCAGATCCATCTCGGGCAAGGGCTTTCCCGTGGTGAGCGCATGGACTGGGCGATCCAGAAAGCTACCGAATTGGGCGTCACGCAAATCACCCCGATTCTCAGTGAGCGCTGCGAAGTTCGCCTCAAAGACGAGCGGGCCGAAAAACGTCAGACCCATTGGCAACAGATCGCGATCAGCGCGTGTGAGCAGTGCGGGCGTTCCGTGGTGCCAGTGGTCAATCCCCCTGTAACGCTGAGCGACTGGCTCAAACACACGGAAGCGGATCTGAAGCTGGTACTGCATCCGGTTGCCGAACCATTGGTGAGTCATGAAAAACCCCGGACGCTGGCGTTCCTGATCGGGCCGGAAGGCGGTTTGAACGAGGCCGAGGTGGACCAGGCTCAGGACGCAGGCTTCCACGCCGCCCGCCTTGGCCCCCGTGTGCTGCGCACGGAAACGGCGCCGGTCGTGGCTTTGAGCGTCGCGCAGCAGCTGTGGGGGGATTTTTAGTTCATGGCGGCGCAACCCATCCTGTGAAGGCGAATTCATTCGCGATGCGGTCGTTCAGCTCACAGAAGTGTGTTGAATGTACCGGCCTCTGGCGAATGAATTCGCTCCCACCGGTTTCGCGACGGGCTACGACAGCGCGCCCGAACGTTCAAAGAACGTAACGAGTGATTGCCACGAAATGCAGCAGACTCCCGGCAATCACGAACAGATGCCAGATGCCGTGCCAGTGCCGAAAGCGTTTGTCATAGGCAAAGAAAATAATCCCCACCGTGTAGAAAACCCCTCCCAGCGCCAGCCAGGTAAACCCGGCAGTGCCCAACGCAGCCACCAGCGGCTTGACCGCCACCAGTACGATCCAGCCCATGACGGCGTAGATCACGATGGACATCACCCGCGCTTCTGAACGCGGTTTGATCTCCTGCAGGATCCCGATCAGCGCCAACCCCCAGACGATCCCGAACAAGGCCCAGCCCCAGGGCCCGCGCAGGGTGACCAGACAAAATGGCGTGTAACTGCCTGCAATCAGCAGATAGATCGAAAAGTGATCAACCTTCTGCATGATGACCTTCGCCCGACCGCGCACGCTGTGGTACACCGTCGAGGCGCTGTACAGCACCACCAGCGCCACGCCATACACCGCCACGCTGACGATTTTCCACACATCACCGGCCAGGCTGGCGATCACCAGCAGCCACACGGCACCGATGCACGCCAGCACCGCACCCACGAGGTGAGTCCAGGCGTTGAATTTTTCTCCGTAGTACATCCGCAATAAACCTCTCTCAGTTGCACGACAGTGGACAAGGCTCCCGCTTATGACCCAAAAGCGCAATGCATGTGTCAGGGTTAATGAGCATTTAATGCAGCCAGCCACCTTCGAGTTCGGCACAATCGGCCGTTCGAAGAACAAGAATGAGCTGCGGAAACCACACGATGCAGATCGACGACGAACTGACCCTCAAGAAGCTGGAGATCTTTCTAGCGTTCATGCGCACCGGCAATCTGGCGCGCGCGGCGGCGGAATTGCAGACCAGCACCGTCAGCGTTCATCGAGCGATTCATTCACTGGAAAACGCGCTGCGCTGCCCGCTGTTCAAGCATGAAGGGCGCAACCTGACGCCGCTGGAAGGTGCCTATGTGCTGGAAGAAAGAGCACAGAAACTGGTGCAGGACGTCTTGAGTACCGTTGAGCAGACCCGTGCCGCTGCCGGGTTTTCTGCCGCGCGGTTCAAGCTTGGCGCGTTGTACTCGCTGACGGTCAAGACCGTGCCGCAGCTGATCATGGGGCTGAAGATCCGCCGCAGCGAGCTGAATATCGATTTGATTCTGGGCTCGAACATCGACCTGTTCTACAAGCTGAAGAACATGGAAGTTGACGCGATCCTGGTCTCTCTCAACGAGAGCGTCAACGACCCGGATTGCGAGCAGTTGCCGCTGTTCTCCGACGATATCTTCCTCGCCTGTCCTGTCGACTCGCCCTTTGCGCAACAGGCCGAGGTGGACCTGAGCGATCTGCGCGAGGCGACGTTCATCACCCTGACCCAAGGCTTTGCCACTCACCGCGACGGTGCGCGGGTGTTTCAGCAAGCCGGGTTCGAGCCGAAGGTGGCGATGCAGGTCAATGACATCTTCACGCTGCTGAGCATGGTCAGTTCCGGGGTGGGCTATGCACTGCTGCCCGGCAGGATCGCAGCCGTGTACGAAAACCGCGTGCGCCTGGTCCCGCTGCAGACGCGGTATCGCATGCTGCAGCACATCGGGCTGGTGTTTCTCAAAGCCCGCGAGCGCGACCCGAATCTGCTGGCGCTGTTGGCGGAATGCCGGATGTATTCGAATCAGTTGGAGCAGGGTTAGGCAGCCTCCCTGCCCCATGTGCCATGCGCGGTTCGACCTGCAGGAGCGAATGCAGCACGCGCATCTATTTTTAGATAGGTCGCAAGCCAGGGTTCTTATTCCAAAATCCCCCGCACGATGAAATACAGCAGCGAAGGACCGAGCAGGCAGCCTAGCCCGGTGTGAAAGGTCGCAGTCAGCGCGCCATACGGCACCAGACGTCGATCTGTCGCGGCAAGCCCGGCCGTCACGCCACTCACCGTGCCGGCCAGTCCACCGAACACCATCGCCGAGCGCGGGTTGTCCAGCCCCATCCAGCGCGCGGCCATCGGTGTGCCGACCATCACCAGAATCGCCTTGATCAACCCTGTCGCTATCGACAGCGCCATCACGTCCGAGCTGGCCCCCAATGCAGCCCCCGTCACCGGCCCGACGATGTACGTCACTGCGCCCGCGCCAATGGTGGTAATACTTACCGCATCGCGATAACCGAACGCATAGGCCACGCATGAGCCGACGATAAACGGCAGCGCCGTGCCGAGAAACAGTGAGATCGCGCCAATCAAACCGGCTTTTTTCGCTTCGGTGGCCTGCACCTCGAACGCGGTGGCGACAATGGCAAAATCGCGCAGCATTGCGCCGCCCATCAAGCCGATACCGGAAAACAGCGCCAGGTCTGCCAGCCCCTTCTGCCCGCCCGTCAGGGTGCCGCCGACCCACGCCAGCACCAGACCGATCACGATAGCGATGGCCGAACCATGAATGCGACCGAACGTCAGGCGCCTGGACAGCACCACGGAAATCCACATCACCACGCCCACGACTGCGAAGGCAGTGACCAGACCCTGACTGACCAGGTCTTTCTGAATGAGCTCCCACATATCAGCGGCCTCCGGCTGGCGTAACAGTCGGCGGGATCACCGGGGCTTGAGCGACGAGCTCGTCTTCTCTGGGCAGTGGCTCGCCCTTGTTGGTGCGGCTGATGACAGCAATCGTGCAGCCACAGATCACCACCGAACCGATGGCGGCGATGACGGCAATCGGGCCGCCTTTCAAGGCTGTGACGACGTTTTGCTGGGCGGCCATGGCCACGACCACCGGAATGTACATGGCGCCCCAGAAGCCGACGCCCATTTCGTAGCCTTCGCTCATGCCACCGCGTTTTTGCATGTAGAGACGGGCGCAGATCAGCAGAATCATCGCGATCCCGACACCGCCCACGTTGGATTTGACGCCCAGCAGCACACCGAGCAGATCACCGAGAATCACCCCCGCGAGGGTGCAGATAGCCAGTAACGCAACGCCATAGATAACCATTGTTCTTATCCTCAATTTGCATCGTCGAAGTTGTTGTTTTTGTGTTCTTCGAAAGCAGCAACCGGTCTATGAGTGGCGATGTTCCTCCTCTTGCGACAGCGCGCTCAGGGTATCCAGCCGGGCGCCCTGAAAGGCAATGGCGGATCCTTGTTCAAAGACGCGTCGCGCCAGTCCCGTGAGCACGGTGCCAGGCGGCAATTCGATTTGCAGACGTACCCCGCGCTCGTAAGCGGTCTGCACGGTGCTGCGCCAGTCGACGACCCGGCACATGTTGAACGCCAGGTCGTCGCGCAGTTTGTCGGGCGTGATGACCGGCCGCGCGGTGCTGCCGCTCAGGTATTTCAGATTCGGCGCCTGGACCCTGACATTGGCGAAGGCCTCGGCCAGCACGTGCGCAGGTTCGCTCAACAGCTCGCAATGGGAAGGCACGCTGACCGCGAGGCGTTTCGCAGCAGCGGCACCCTGCTCTTTCGCCAATGACGCCACTTCGGCCATCGCCTGATCGCTACCGGCGATGACGAACTGGTTCTCGGCATTGATGTTGGCCAGATAGACCGGGGTGTGCTCGCGATGGATTCGCTGGACAAGCGCTTCAACGGTGCGTTGGTCCAAGCCGATCAATGCCGTCATGCCATAGCCTTTTGGATAAGCGTGCTGCATCAGTTCGCCGCGCAGCGCCACCAGCCGCACCGCATCAACGAAGCTCAGCGCACCGGCGACCACCGCGGCCGGGTACGCACCAATCGACAGGCCCGCGACGTAGTCCGGGGTACAGCCCTGAGCCATCAACACGCGAGAACAGGCAACTCCGGCGATCAACAGGCACAGTTGCACCGCACGGGTCGATTGCAACGCGTCAGGGGTGTCCAGATCCAGAACGTTTTCATTCAACGCATCGCTGGCTTCGCGCAGGCATTGGCTAATCAGGGCGTCGCTCGGCAGTGCGTGCAGCATGCCCGGCTGCTGCGCGCCCTGGCCCGGAAATACCCAGAAGCTGCTCATGCCGCGTGCTCCTGAAGCTGCCAGGGGTTGTCCACCAACCGGGCGCCGTCGTCAGCCTTGAGCAATACCTTACGCGCTGCCCCTGCCCACTCACGCAATGCCACGGCGCCTGCCGGGGTTTGCAGCTGCAGGTCAATGCGCCAGAGCGCGTTATCCAGCGCTTCGACCAGTCCAGCCGATTGTTCGCGGCTGAAGAAATCGTCAGTGCGCAGGATCAAATCCAGATCACTGTCCTGATGCAGCACCTGAATGCCGGTCGCCAGCTCGAATCCGGCACCGCCCGCTACGCCCCAAGGCAAACCCAGCGCGTTCATCAGAGAACGAATCTGCCGCAGCGCTTGCAAGGCCGGCCAGTCCGCTACGACGTTATCCACCGCGTCGACCAGCTGCTCAGGCTGTACCCGCCATGCGATATCGGCGCCGCTCATCAGCGTCGCAAAACGCTGATCACGCGAATGACCCCGCACACCAACGGCCACCCAGCCCTGCGCGACCTGCGCGCGACGGACCACCACCGGATGCCCAAGCGTTATCACCTCAAACACCCACGCCGGAGCATCGGCAGGCACAGTCGCCATGGGCATGCCCCACAACAAATCGTGGGGCTGTACGGGCAGGTTGACGCGCATTACCACTGCGCCCGCAGCAGTTCACGCACCTTGGATGAGGCACTGCGATTGGCCGCGCCCAGCCGCGAGCCCAAGCCATTGTCGCTGCCCTGAACATCCTTGATCGCTGCGACCAGGCATTGCTGGACGGCGGCGATGTCAGCGTCGGAGGGCTGTTCGATCTGGCTCACCGAGAGCGTTTCCCAGAGCAACCCCAGCCCGGCATAACTGTCGATGTCATACGCCATGGGCGGAATGCTGGCGGCGAGCTTTTCCAGCTCTTCGACACTGCGTAATGTGACCCGCGCAGCCGACGCCTTGCCCATGGCGTGAACCATCACGCCCGGATCACGCAAGGCAATCAGCCGATTGGCTTGGTATCCGTGAGCGAGAAATGCCCCTGACATCGCCTTGCCCACCAGCAGCCCAATCACTGCATGCCCGGCCAGACGCGCGCGAGCATAGGCGTCTACAGCGCCCGCCAGCGCCTGATGAATGCCCAACGCCTCTTCGCGGCGGCCGTATGCCTGGCTCGGCACATCGATGATCGCGATCAGCGCGCGTTTCTGCAGATTGTGGTGGTCCAGTTCAATGGCCGCGTCGACGGCTTTCGCCAGCCCCCAGCCTTCCAGCAGGCCGACTTCACCCTTTTGTGCGCGAGGAAAGCGATTGGCAGGATCGGCGACCACAGCCAGAAAACGTGCAGGCTGATCACCCAATTGGCCGTCGGCAGCTTTCACCGAAGCGGGCAGTCCGCCCACCTCGACGGCGCCCGCGCTCAGCGCCTTGAACCAGTTCAGACCTCGGGTGGAGTAACTGCTTTCTGCGTCTTCGCTCACTGTTTTTTGCTCGCTCACGGCTGTTCTCCTTGATACAGGCTGCGCACAGCGGCGGGATCGATCTGGGTAGAGGTGTCCAGGTCAGAGAGCCGTTGTAGAAACAATGCGTACTGGCTGCTGCGCTCCTGCTGGGGCCTACCTGTGTGCAACAGGCCTTGTACCTCTTGCTGAATAGCCGCGACGTCGTCGGCGACATAGGCGTCTACCAGCCCGCTGGCAAAACGCTGCTCACCCCCGGTCAGGCTCCAGATGAAGGGCCGGTCGCGTGAGTCATATTCCTGGATTCCGGCTTCCTGCTCGATCACTTGCGGGCCGTTCAACCCCAGACGCGCCTCTCGAGTCACCACCAGATAACTGCACAGCCCGGCAGCGATGGACATGCCACCAAAGCAACCGACACTGCCCGCCACCACCCCGATGACGGGCTGATAGCGACGCAGATCGACAATGGCCGCGTGAATTTCAGCAATAGCAGCAAGACCCAGATTGGCCTCCTGCAAGCGCACACCACCGGTTTCCAGTAGCAGCACGGCAGCGGTCGGGATGCCTTGGCGGTTGTCTTCGGCGGCCAGTTCCAACGCTCCGGCCATTTTTGCGCCGCCGACCTCGCCCATGCTGCCGCCCTGAAAGACCCCTTCAATGGCGCAGATCACCACCGGATGACCGCCAATAGCGCCTTTGGCAACGATTACACCGTCATCGGCTTGCGGCACCACGCCTTGTTTGGCCAGCCAGGGCGATGTGATGCGCATAAACGGGTCGATCAGTTCACGAAAGCTGCCCTCATCAAGCAAGGCACGGGCACGCTGACGGGCGCCCAGCTCGACGAAGCTGTGTTGTTTCAGAAGGCGAGCGCTGTCAGTCATGGCCGATCTCCTCGAAGCCTTGCTCCAGACGCAGACGCACGACACCGGGCGTCGCGCCGAAGTCGTGGATGTCGATGCTCAGCGCAGGCGGCGTTTGCCCGTCGAACATGCGCTCGAACAGATGCTGCCAGCGCGCCGAACTGCCGTTGACCGAGGTCAGCACCTGAATGGTCAATGTGCCCGGCAAACCGGGTTCGAGCAGCACTTCGAGGTCGCCGGAGCCGACGCACCCCACCAGCGCGCGGCGCAGAGGCGGCTGGCCCGCTGGAAATTCAAAAGACAGGGTTTCCATTTCAGAGAGTCCTCGCTTGATCGCCGAGCGCAGGCTCAAGGCAATCGATAAACAGGCAAGCGGCAAGCAGATCAGCAGCGCCACCGGGGGAGGCATTCAGGCCAAGCAGTTGCTGATCCAGATCATGCAGCGCACGACGACCGCTGAGGGACGCGCTGCCGCCAACATCCAGCACGCGCTGTGCACCTTGCTGCATAGCGAGCAAACCTTGTTCGCCAGCGCGATACAACACGCAGGTGTCCGAGAGCTCGGTCATGATTGCCAGCAGCGCGTCGAGCCGGGCGTTTTGCTCGCCGTGACGAGCCGCACGGCTGCGCTTGAGCTGTGGCAGGCCGGTTTGAATCACCGCAGGGAAGCCCATTTGCGCCTGCTCCCGTGCGCCCATTGCCCCGTATTGGCGAGCGACTTCAGCGCCGTGGCTCTGCGTGTTCGAGACTTGGTTACGGTCCTCGATCAGCGCGAGGCACCCGGCACGCAGCCCCAGCCCGGCCGGCGTCAGATCCGAAGGGTCCAGCGCAGCCGCCGTGACCAGCAAGCCAAGCGCCCAGATCGCGCCGCGATGGGTGTTCACGCCATCGGTGGTGCGCATCATTGCCGCTTCGCCCTCACGACCAATGCGGCCAATCGCTTCTCGCAAAGGCTGGCCTATCTCGCCGATCTGAATGGCGACTTCAGCCATTTCCCTGAACGCGGGCCAGAGCGACAGCGCTGACGCGTGCATCAGGCCCAAGTGCAAATCCTTGTGCGCACCACTGCTGCGGCGGTCGACCAGCGCGGGCTTGGGCGACAGATCGGCTTCATCGATCAGTGCATCCACCGCCAGATCGGCCAAGCGCTCTGCGAGGGGCAGCCCGCGTGGCGTATCCGTGAACGCTACGTTAAGTGCGAGCATTACCAACTCCTGAATTTCGCAGGCGGGTTGTACAAACCACCGGACCACTCCACCAACTCGGCGATGCTTTTAGCGGCGAGCAGTTCGCGGCTGGCGTCGGTGCGGCGGATGCCCAGATCCTCAGGCAGCGCAATCAATCCTTCGCGGCGCATGCGCGCAGTGTCTTTGGGGTTGTGGCGCAGGCCAATAACCGTCACGCCTGCCACGGCGGCGATCATTGCCTGACGCTCTTCCAGACTGCGCGCCTTGTACAGATAGGCGATGCCTTCTTCGGTTAGCAAGTGGGTCACGTCGTCACCGTAGATCATGATCGGCGCCAGCGGCATGCCGCTTTTCCTGGCCACGTCGACGGCATCAAGGGTTTCGACGAACGTGGGTTTGCCGCCCTCCTGGAATGTCTCGACCATCTGCACGACAAGTTTTTTGCCGCGTTCAAGGTAGGCGTCGGCGCCCGGGTTCTGCTGGCGCATGTCCAGCCAGGCAGGCGTACTGTGACGGCGGCCGTGTGGGTCATGGCCCATGTTCGGCGCGCCACCGAAACCGGCCAGCCGCCCGCGGGTCACCGTCGAGGAATGGCCGTCGCCGTCCACTTGCAAGGTAGCGCCGATGAACAGGTCCACCGCGTATTGGCCGGCCAGTTGGCACATCATGCGGTTGGAGCGCATCGAGCCATCGCGGCCGGTGAAGAACACATCCGGGCGCGCCGCGAGGTAATTCTCCATGCCCAGTTCGGTGCCGAAGCAGTGCACGCTCTCGACCCAGCCGCTTTCGATGGCGGGAATCAATGTCGGGTGCGGGTTGAGCGTCCAGTTACGGCAAATCTTGCCCCTGAGCCCAAGGGATTCTCCGTAGGTCGGCAAGATCAACTCAATCGCAGCGGTGTTGAAACCGATGCCGTGGTTGAGCGACTGAACGTTGTGTTTTTCGTAGATCCCGCGAATCGCCATCATCGCCATCAACACGTGGACTGGCTTGATATGGCGCGGGTCGCGGGTGAACAGCGGCTCGATGTAGAAAGGCTTGTCGGCCACCACCACGAAATCGACCCAGGACGCCGGAATGTCTACTCGCGGCAGATCGCTGACGTCGTCCACCAGTTGGTTGACCTGCACGATGACGATGCCGTCGCTGAACGCGGCTGGCTCGATCAGCGCTGGGGTGTCTTCGGTGCTGGCGCCGGTATAAATGTTGCCCGCGCGGTCGGCCATGAATCCTGCAGACAGCACGACATTAGGAATCAGGTCGACCAGCAGGCGCGAATACAGCTCGATATAGGTATGAATCGCACCCACTTCCAGCAGGCCGTCTTCGAGCAACTGGCTGATGCGCAGACTTTGCGTGCCGGCAAAAGAGAAGTCGAGTTTGCGGGCGATGCCGCGTTCGAAGAGATCCAGGTGTTCGGCGCGACCGACGCTGGGCATGATCATGTGCAGGTCGTGCAGCTTGGCCGGATCGGCCTTGACCAGTGAGCGGGAAAGAAAATCGGCCTGCTTCTGGTTGTTGCCTTCAAGCACCACACGGTCGCCGGGCGCAATCAGCGCCTCCAGCGCCGCGACAATCTTGTCGGTGGGCAGAACCACGCCATCGGCGAGGGAACGCACTTGCTCGAGCCGTCGCTGCTTTTCGCTGCGACGACGCGACCAGCGCGGGTCAAGTTTCGTTGTTGTCGTCATGCTGACTCCACGAGTTCGCTGTCGTGGGCCACATTAGGCGCTATGGGTTGCGGGCATCAATCAAGCAAAAGGTTGGATCGTTACGGTTGGGGTAATGATTGCCATCGCCCGCACTTCAACCCTCGTGGCTCGCCACCTGCACCAACCCCGCGTCCACCAGCCATTGCTCCAGTATCACCAGGTCCGGGATGCGTGCCACGGTCTCGCCCACCTGTACCGCCGCCAGTTCCAGTTCGGCAAGCGGTACGTCCACGTAGCTCAGCTGGCTGTCGAGCTTGCAGGAGCGCGGAATGCCTTGGGTCAGCAGGGCGATGAATTTCAGACCGGGTCGCCCGCCCAGGGCATTGAGAATGACGATTCGCGCTCGCCCCCCCACCAGCGCGCGGCTGCCGCAGGCGGCTTCGAAGCTAAGCAGCGGCAAGCTGCGGTGGCGCCAGTTGATCGGGCCCAGGTACCACTGCGGCGCGGCGGGGTCAGCGATGCTGTCCTGATAGTCGATCAATTCGGCGATGGCGACGTTGGGCAACAGCAGATGCCGGTCACTCAGAGGAATAAGCAGTCCGGTCAGGCTAGTCAGACGCGAGGTTTGGGTAGTGGTATCAGCCATGCGCGTGGCTCCAGTGAGCGATGCTCGCCAGCAGGGCCGCTTCCTGGTATGGCTTGCTCATGTATTCGTTTACCCCAACGGCCATGGCGCGGTCGCGGTGTTTCTGGCCCGAACGGGACGTGATCATGATGATCGGCAGGTGCTTGAGCGCAGCGTCTTCGCGCACCCTGCTGGCGACTTCAAAGCCGTCCATGCGCGGCATTTCGATGTCCAGCAACATGACATCCGGCGTGTGCTCAAGCAGCAACGCCATGGCATCGACCCCATCCTTGGCGGTCAGCACGTTCATGCCGTTGCGCTCGAGCAGGCGGCCGGTCACCTTGCGAACGGTGACCGAATCGTCCACCACCATCACCAGCAACCTTCGGGCCTGTACCGCCTCGACATGGCGCTGCGGCGCCTGACCGGATATCTGCAAAGCCAGCAGTTGCGTGTGCAGACGGCGAATGTGGGCGAACAGATCGAGAATCAGCACCACGCGGCCATCGCCCAGGATGGTCGCCCCGGAAATCCCCTGTACCCCGGCGAACTGCGGGCCGAGGTTTTTCACCACGATTTCCCGCGCCCCTGCCAGCGCGTCTACCTGCACCGCCACCCATTGGTCGTGCACATGAACCAGCAGCACCGGGAGCGGCTGGGTCTGGCCGATCAGTTTTGGCGGCTGACCATTGTTGAGCAGTTCCCCCAGGTAGCGCAGTTCATAGGTGCGCCCGCCATATTGGTAACGTGGCGGGGTGGTCTGGTAGCAACCCTCCAGCTCGCTGGGCATGACCCGCACGATGCCTTCGACGCTGTTCAACGGCACCGCGTATTGCTCTTCGCCGCACTGCACCATCAGCGCCCGGTTCACCGATACCGAGAACGGCAAGCGAATGCGAAAACGCGCACCTTGCCCCGATTTCGAGTCGATGACCATCGAACCGCCCAGTTGCTTGACCTCTGCATGCACGACGTCCATACCCACGCCGCGTCCGGAAATCTGGGTGATGGTTTGCGCCGTGGAAAAGCCGGCTTGCAGAATGAACTGCAGCGTATCGTGCTCGCTCAATTGGGCATCAGAGGCGATCAATCCACGTTTGATTGCCTTGCGTCGCACTGCTTCGAAATCCACACCGGCACCGTCGTCGCTCATTTCAATGACGATGTCGCCACCTTCATGGGCAAGACTCAGGGAAATGCACCCCTCTTCCGGCTTGCCCGCCGCCAGGCGTTTTTCCGTGCTTTCCAGCCCATGATCGATGGCGTTACGCAGCATGTGCTCCAGTGGAGCGACCATGCGCTCCAGCACATTGCGGTCCATTTCGCCCTCGGCATTGAGCACGTCAAAATTGACCTTCTTGTGCAGCTCGCCCGACACCTGCCGCACGATCCTGCGCAGGCGCGGCACCATACGCTCGAAGGGGACCATCCGTGTGCGCATCAGGTTTTCCTGAAGCTCGGTGTTGACCCGTGCCTGCTGCAACAGCAGCGTTTCGGCGTCATGGGCGCGGGTGTCGAGGGTTTCCTTGAGGTCCATCAGGTCGGACGCAGACTCGAACAAGGCCCGGGACAGCTGCTGGAGTTGGGAGTGGCGGTCCATTTCCAACGGGTCGAACTCTTCATAGCCCAACCGCTCGGTCTGATGATCACGACTGAGAATGCGCCCCTGGGTTTCGATGTCCAGCCGCCGCAACTGATCGCGCATGCGTTCAATGGTGGTTTCCATTTCGATCAGGGTGACCTGAGCATCGCTGACCTGTTGCTCGATGCGACCGCGGAAGATCGAGGTTTCACCGGCCAGGTTGACCAAGTCCTCCAGTTGCTCGGCAGGCACCTTGACCATTTCTGGTCCCGCCCGCTCGACGTCGGCGTCGGGTGCCGCCGGTGGGGGTTCGAAAACGGCTGGCGTCGGCGCTGGCGCGGGTTGGTCGACACGCTCTTGAACCTCGCCCGCTGACGAGTAATGCGTGATGCTTTCGATCAGCAGCATCGGGTTGGGCAACGGCTCGTAACCACGAACGGCGTCGACCATGTCGGCAAGCATGTCGTGACCGCTCTGCAACAGGCCATTGAGCAATGCACTGTTTTTCAGGCCTCCACTCGCCAGCCCTTCGTACAAGGACTCCAGCTCATGGGCCAGATCACCGATGGGGGCGATTTCCACCATGCGCGCACCCCCCTTGAGGGTATGCAGGTCGCGCAACAGGTTTTCCACTTCCACGCTGCTTTGCGGATCGGCCTGCCAGCGCACCAAGGCAGAACTCGAACTTTCAATGATGTCTTCGGCTTCTTCGAGAAAAATCTCCAGCAACTCAGGATCACGCTCGTCCAGCGGCTGGATCATCGATCCAACGCTGCGCGGCTCGCCATCGCTAGCGCCAAGGTTGCTGCTCGACTGGCGGAAGTCGCGAATCGATTCGATCAGCGCTGCAGGGGATGTCAGCTCTAGGCGGTCATGCAACTGCTCCAGCATCGCCGCCAGATGATCGTGGCTGCGGGTCAGCAAGTCGACCAGTGCCGGCGTGTAACTGCAGCGTCGGTCGATCAAACCTTCATACAGCGACTCAAGCTCATGCCCCAGATCCCCCACCGGACCGATTTCGGCCATCCGTGCGCCGCCCTTGAGCGTATGCAGATCACGTTGCAGCGACGACAACGGCAGCAGGTCTTCCGGTTCAGCCAGCCAGCGTTGCAAGGCATGGCCTGCACTGTCGAGGATATCGACGGCCTCTTCGAGGAAGATATCGACGATTTCCTGATCGATAGCGTCTCGCGCAGGCTGCCTCGCAAGCTGCGCTTGAGCATCGAGGCTATCGGTGGCCTGGCTCAGCTCTGTGACGCTGGTCGCCAGGCCGCCATCGCTTTTGATCACCCCCATGGCGTCAGGGTCCAGGGCTTGTTCGAGCAAATCCCGTAATGCCCGCACGCCTTCCGGGCACGGCTCGACCTGTTGCCCGGCGGCAATCTGATCGAGCATGTTAATCAACGCTTCGTGGGCATTGGCGGCCTCATGGAAAAACCGCTCACTGACCGCCAGGCTGCTTTCTTCCACTGCGCCGTACAGATCAAGCAGCGCTTCACACAACTCATCCACCTGAGGCAGGTCGGCCATGTGCGCGCCGTGGCCCAGCATGGTTAGTTCATCGAGCAGGGCATTGAGCGGCTGCCGCTCCCCCGGATGCTCTCGCCAGCGTTTGAGCAGATTTTCGGCATCCAGCAGGATGTCCATGCCGTCGGTCAGAAAGTTGGCGATCAACTGCGGGTTGCGACGTATACGCAGGCCATTGTTGTCGGCGTTCAAGGCTGCGGCCATACGTTCGTCCAGCAACTCGTGAGCGGTGGCAATGAGCGGTGCGGCGCCCTCGATCGACATCAACGGGTCAACATTGAGCTGCGCCAGGCCTTGATGAAAGAGCGGTTCGGCTGATCGCAACAGGTCGATCTCAGGCTGACCCACGGCGATCAGGTTGGTCTTGAACTCACGCACCAACTGATCCAGCGGGCTTGCCAGCTCGGCCATCGGCAACACACCGGCCATGTAGGCGCTGCCCTTGAGGGTGTGCAGCGCTCGCAGCAACTCATCGTTGAATGACGGCGACAGGGCGTGCTGCGCTGCTTCCAGGTAGTGATGAAGCACGTCCAGGTGGGTCTGCGCTTCCTGGCGAAAGATCTCCAGCAATTGCGGGTCAAAGCCTTCAGGCTCAGCTTTGCCGCGGCCTGCCGGCAAGGGTACTGCGGGCTCATCGTCCTCTCCTTGGGCTAGCGCATGGGCGCGAGCGGCCAACACATCCACATCATCGCGCTGACGTTGAACGTCTTCGGCAAAATCACGGACGACCTCCGGCAGCAGCGCCAGCACATCTTCAAGCAGCTGATGAACCTGTGCATTCGGCTCGACGCTGCCCTCCAGCACACGATTGAGAAGGTTTTCAACCGACCAGGCCAGTTCGCCGAGCACCAGCGCCCGGACCATGCGCCCGCTGCCTTTGAGTGTGTGAAAGGCGCGGCGAATTTCACCCAGCGCCGAAAGGTTAGCGGTATCGGCCACCCAGCGCGGCAGGTACTCAAGCAGCGCTCCGAGCACCTCGTCGGTTTCTTCAAGAAATACGTCTCGCAGTTCATCGTCCACCGACTGCTCGCCCTTGGGCGGCGGCAACAGACTGGCGGGCACATGCCGCGCCGGTGGGTTGACGGCGGACACCGGACTGGCGAGAACTTCGGCAATGCTTGGGCCAGGGCTGGCGCTGGCCTGTTGTTCGCGCAGTTGCTCAAGTTCTTCCGGGCTGATCACCTCGTCGAGTAACGGCACGTCCGCTGTATCGGGAACGGGGGCATAACCGAGCCTGGCCAGGCTGTCCTGAGCCAGATCGAGCACATGCTCGCCCGGCGCCTCCGGGTCTTCAGCCATGCGCTCCAGGTAGTATTCGATACCGATAAGGACGTCGGCCAGATGGTCCAGCTGCGACCACGCCGGGCGCTCCCCACCCTGCAACAAGTGTTCGGCGATGTATTCGTTGCACGCCGCCAGCAAGCCGGAAGCGCGGGCCAGCGGGATCATCGCCAACGCGCCGCGCACCTGTGTCAACTGCTCGGAGACCGGCGCCAGGCGTTGGTGGTCAAGTTCGCCATCAATGTAATCGTCGATCACATCCTTGGCCTGCTGCAGTACGACCCGGGCTTCCTTGATCACCAATTGATGAATCTGACTCAGATCGGTGGTGGGCAGGCGGCTCTCTTCGGGACTGCGCTGGTCAACGGTGCCGGCCATGCCCGCCAGTGTCGCCTCGACATACAGCAAAGCACCTGCGACATCCATCAGCGTGGCATCGGCGGGCTCGCGTTGGCCCTGGGCCATGCCCTGAACGACGGCCAACTGGTCGATGATGACCTTGCGCGGCTGGCCAAAGCCCAGGACCGCCAAGGTGTCGGCGATCTGCCGAAGTGGCGGCAACAGAGCGTTGAGTTCGCTGATGTGCTGGCGATCACCGCGCACGAAAACATCGAGCCGCTCCTTGGTCCGTACCAATTCGTCACAGAGCGCGATGATCACCGAGTGCATCGCGTCGCGGTCAGGGCCGGCCATGCGCGCGCGCTCTTCATCCACCAGCGCGCTTTCCGGCAAGGCGTCGGCCAAGCCATATTGATCTTTCAATTCGATCATCCTCTGGGCCTGACTGTCGGATTTGGCGATATAGAACAGCAGGCTTTTGAGCAACTCATCCGGTGCTGGCTGATTGATCCCGGCGATGCCTTGCTCCAACAAACGCTTGAGTTCCTTGTCGGCATCCTTGAACAAGCTGCGCAACGCGGGGCTATTGGTAAAATTGCCGCTGGCCATGGTCTCGACCAGCGCCGAAGCGATGCGCCATAAGGGCTCAAGCGGCGCGTCCTTGCACAGCGCCTCAAGACGGGCGAACACCTTGCTCATATAACCCAACTGGGTCTGAACATCCTGCTCGCGCAACAGGCCGACCAGCGCGGTTTGCAGGGTCTGGCGCAGCTTGCGCAGTTTCGTGGGTAATTCCGGGCTGTCACGCCGGGCCAGGGCCTGCTCGTCGAGTCCGGCAGTCGACAGCAGCTGGGGTGAAAACAGGCTGGTTTCCGAAAGCAGGCTTTCACCGCGAGCGCTGCGCAAGTCGTTGAGCAATGGCAGCACCACAAGTGGCAGGTCGCGCCGTGCCGAATGCACGCGGTCCAGATAGACCGGCAACTGGCTCATCGCCTGTTCCAGCAACTGGATGGCTTCAGTTTCCTGAGCCACACGCCCCTGCTGCAGGGCCAGCGCCAACTGTTCGATTTCTTCGGCGAACAGCGCCGCGCCGTAGAACTCGACCATCTGCAGGCTGCCATGCACCTGATGGATGAGGTCCAGGCAGGTTTGCAGCGCAGCAGGCGCGTGCGCAGACGCGACGAAGGCGTCCAGCGACTGGCGGGCATGCTTGAGGGTTTCGGCTATCTCACCCTTGACCCACTCCAGGGCCACATAGTCGTGACGGTCAGGCATGGTGACTCCGCTTGCCCAAATCTGGTGCCCCCAAGATCAATGCTGATCCCGTGAAGCCGGTAGTGTAAAACCGGACACCGAACGACGCATCTCGCTGGCCATTTTCGCCAGGTTGCCCATGCTCTGCGCAGTGGCCGCCGTTCCTGAGGTGGTTTGCGTAGTGGTCTGCTGGATCACGGTCATGGTCGCGGAAATCTGCTGGCCCAGCGCTGCCTGCTGCCGGGCCGCGTTGGTAATGCTCTCGACCAGCGCCGCCAGCACCTTGGAAACGCCTTCGATCTCTTCCAGGGCAACACCGGCATCGTGCGCCAATCGGGCGCCCCGCACCACTTCGGTGGTGGTCTGTTCCATGGAAATGACCGCTTCGTTCGTGTCGTTTTGAATCGCCCGGACCAGCGTCTCGATCTGCTTGGTGGCTGACGAAGAACGCTCGGCCAGACGCTGCACCTCGTCCGCCACCACCGCAAAACCGCGACCGGCGTCGCCGGCCATGGAGGCCTGGATGGCGGCATTGAGTGCCAGGATGTTGGTCTGGTCGGCAATGTCATCGATCAGGCTGACGATGTCGCCGATTTCCTGCGAAGACTCACCCAGCCGTTTGATGCGCTTGGAGGTGTCCTGAATCTGCTCACGAATGTTGTCCATGCCGTTGATGGTGTTGTGCACCACTTCGTTGCCTTTGTTGGCAATCGCCACGGAACGCTCGGCCACTGCTACCGACTCGGATGCGTTGGCCGACACCTGTTGGACTGAACGGGTCATGTCATTGACCGCGTTGGATGCTACGGCGATCTGCAGGGCCTGATGCTCGGAAGCAGCGGCAAGCTGGGTGGCAGTGGTCTGGGTATCCTTGACCGCGCCGAAGACCTGCTCGGCAGTCAGGTTAATGGTCGCAACCAGCTCGCGCAGTTGATCGATGGAATAGTTGATGGAGTCGGCAATGGCGCCGGTAAAGTCCTCGGTCACGGACGCGGCAACGGTCAGATTGCCATCGGCCAGGTCTTCGATTTCGTCGAGCAATCGCATGATCGCATTCTGGTTACGCTCGTTCTTTTTGGCGGTTTCCCGCAACTGGCGATTGGTTTCTCGAACCATCACCAGCCCGATCAGGATGATCGACGCCAGCGCCAGCAAGCCCAGAACATAACCCACGTAAGTATTTGCAGCCCGACCGCCGGCCATGTGCTCAAAGCTGTTGGCCAGCACCGAGGCCTCGTCGAGCAGCGTCTGGGAGAGCGTAAAGATGCTCCCTGCCGCCTCACGAACATCGAGCAATTCCGGCGACGTTTCCAGAATTTCGTCAACCGATCCCGACACGAACTGGAACAGCTCGGCAATTTCCGCCAATCGGGCGCGAGCGTCGCGATCCTCAACCTGAGTGATCTTCAGGGCCGCATTGCCTTCGAGCATACCGTTGAGCACACGACCGAACTGACCGGCGTCGCGTCCGAACGCGTCGGCCGCCTGGACTGCGGTTTCATCGCCCGACAGCACGGTATTCACCGCGCCTAGGATTCGCTCTGCCAACAGAGACTGACGCTGGGCAAGGGCCACCTGAGCGGCAGATGCGCGGGTTTGCAGCAGAATCCCGACAACCTTCTCTGACTCGCTCTGCAGTTGCGGGATGGTTTCGGCCAGTGTGGCCGCGACCTGATGCAACGACAGCACGGTTTGTTCGCGTGCAAGGATGACGTCGGTACTTTTGCGCAGGTTCTCCCAATCGTTCTGCACTGCTTTCAGCTCGTCGGCGACGGCGGAAGGCGCTGCTGGCAGACCGGTATGCTTGTCGCCCTTCTTCAGGTATTCCCAGCGCGCGTCAAAATCGTTGCGCGCATCGGCCAGCAGCTTGAAGGCTGCGGCCTTACCGGCGGCGGCTTCGGTGGCATTCTTGGCAATCCGCTGGGAAAGCACACGCAGCTCACCGGCATGACCGATGTACTGCTTGTCGTAGTTGGACTGCGTGCTCAGGTACGCAAAGTTGACGAACAGCAGCATGATGAAAACGATCAGGCAAACGAACAACGCGATGATTTGCGAGCGACTGCGCGCGGCTTCCAGGGATTTGCCGGTACTACTCATGGCTCAGGGCTCCGCCTGAAGTTGGGTTTGTGTTGAGTCGGCAGGTACACAACGGCACTGCAGGATCTGGCTTGCTGGCGAACCCGCAGTGCCAGGCGACTCATGTACAGCTGACGCGCGCGACTCACTACAAAAGCCGGAGCTGCGACGGACAACCGTATGCCTGTGGAGACGATGAACGTCCACGCTGTGCTGCCAACCCGCATTAAAGTGCGACATCCATGAAACCCGGCGACTGCACCAGCGCTCTGGGACTGAAAACTCGCCACGCCTGCTCGCGCAGAAAAAGACCCTGACTGTAGGGGGCGATATCGGGCTCGCTGTCATCGGGCAATTCGGGCATCAAACTGCGCTCATTGAAGTGCTGCATGCCCAGCACCTCGTCGACCAGCAGACCGACGAAGACGTCCTGGTGATCGATCACCAGCACCCGACGCGGCTTGCGCGACGGTGAGAGCTCACGACCAAAGAAGGCATGCAGGTCCATAATCGGCAGCAGCCGTCCGCGCAGATTGGCGATGCCCCTGATCCAGGGCTTGACCCCCGGCAGCGCGGCGTAACGGGGTTCATGGAGGATTTCGTCGACCTCGCCCATCGGCGCCACGTAAAAGCGCTCGCCCATGCGAAAGCCGATGCCGCTCCAGCCCTGTGGTCGGGTCTCCTGCAATGGCAACCCGGCAGCCAGCGAGCGGCACCGCTGATCGATGTCGAGCAGCAGCTGAAAGGCGGTTTTCGACTGAGCCATGAATGCTGGCCGGCGCTCAGCCTGCCAGAACCGCGTTCAGGGTTTTCAACAGGGTTTCTTCGTCCACCGGTTTGGTCAGGTAATCCCGTGCGCCCTGGCGCTTGCCCCAGACCTTGTCGGTTTCCTGATCCTTGGTGGTGATCATGATTACCGGGATCATGCTGGTGTCGGGGTCCTTGGTCAGTTGACGAGTCGCCTGGAAGCCATTGAGACCCGGCATGACGATGTCCATCAACACCGCATCGGGTTTTTCCTGACGCGCCAGGGCTACGCCGTCGGCACCGTTTTCCGCCTTGAGGACCTCATGACCGTGCTTTTCCAGCATCCCGGTCAGCTTGTACATTTCGGTCGGCGAATCATCGACGATCAGAATTCGAGCCATGGTGCTTCCCCATAGAAACAGCCGCCCCTTAACTAAAGGAACGACATCAAGATAGTTGTTGTTCTACTGCAACAAACCCCGGCACGTGAGCCTTGATTGCCCCCAGCAGTTCTTCCTTGCTAAACGGCTTGGTCAAAAACTGATCAGACCCGACGATACGCCCCTTGGCCTTATCGAACAGCCCGTCCCGGGAGGACAGCATGATCACCGGCGTAGACTTGAATGCCCGGTTGTTCTTGATCAGCGCACAGGTCTGATACCCGTCAAGCCTGGGCATCATGATGTCGACGAAGATGATTCGAGGATGATTATCGGCGATCTTGGCCAGGGCATCGAAGCCATCGACAGCCGTGATCACTTCACAGCCGACATTCTTCAACAAGGTCTCGGCGGTGCGACGAATCGTGCGCGAGTCATCGATGACCATGACCTTCAATGGGGCTGAATGCTGTTCCATATCTGCTCTACCATCGCCGCGGCGATTCAGATGGGTTTGCCTTCTGCCGGGCTTGCGGTGCCGTTGAATCGCTGAACCCCGTTCAGGGGCGTCGGACAACCGGCGCGGCGCCAGATGCCGAGCCTTTTTAGCACACTCCAGACACTCAATCCATAAAGCATGTCCGCCACGCTTGCCCCTTGACCGCAAGCCGGCGCAGCGCCACCCTGACGCCTGTTTTCGGCCCGTTGTGGCCCTTACCGATCAGAGGATATCGCCCATGAGCATTCGCCTGGGAATTGTCATGGACCCCATTGACTGCATCGCCTATAAAAAGGACAGCTCGCTGGCCATGCTCCTTGCGGCGCAAGCGCGCGGCTGGTCACTGTTCTATATGGAGCAACACGACCTGTATCAGGACGCGGGGCAGGCGCGAGCCCGCATGAAGCCGCTGAAAGTCTTTGCTGACCCGGCACACTGGTTCGAATTCGAAGCCGAAATCGACAGCGGACTGGACGATCTGGACGTGATCCTGATGCGCAAGGATCCGCCGTTCGACATGGAGTTCGTCTACGCCACCTATTTGCTGGAGCAGGCCGAGCGTGCAGGCGTGCTGGTGGTCAACAAGCCGCAGAGTCTGCGCGACTGCAACGAGAAGCTGTTCGCTACGCTCTTCCCGCAGTGCACACCGCCAACGCTGGTCAGCCGTCGCGCGGACATTCTGCGTGAGTTCGCCGCCAAACACGGCGACGTGATCCTCAAACCTCTGGACGGCATGGGTGGCGCATCGATCTTCCGCCATCGCGTCGGCGATCCGAACCTGTCAGTGATTCTGGAGACCCTGACCCAGCACGGTCAGCAGCAGATCATGGCCCAAGCCTACCTGCCAGCGATCAAGGATGGCGACAAGCGCATTCTGATGGTCGATGGCGAACCGGTGCCGTATTGCCTGGCGCGTATCCCGGCTGCGGGCGAGACCCGTGGCAACCTGGCGGCCGGTGGTCGTGGCGAAGCCCGTCCGCTCACCGAACGTGACCGCTGGATCGCCGCCGAAATTGGCCCGACCCTGCGTGAAAAAGGCCTGCTGTTCGTGGGGCTGGACGTCATTGGTGAGCACCTTACGGAGATTAACGTCACCAGCCCGACGTGCATCCGTGAAATCGACAATGCGTTCGGTACGGATATCGGCGGGATGCTAATGGATGTGATCGAGAAGAAGCTCAAGGCCCGATAAGCCGCATCAAAGCGATCATGGGATCGCCCGGCCTTGCGCGGGCAATCCTTGTGGCAGCGAGTTCATTCGCGAATGGCCGGTACTTACAATGGATTCCCGACGGATGTACCACCGCATCGCGAATGAATTCATACCCACAGGTGGCCTGCCCCTCACCACAGATCGGGTTCACCGCCCTCTAATCGGTCCGCAGGCATCAAAACCCAAGCGGCCTCTGACATTGCGTTATCATGCGCGGCCTGAATTTCGCCTTAGGTGGGTTTTAGCAATGCTGGTTCATGTGATTGCGGAGTGTTGATGAACGCTGCGCTCGACAATGATCTCCCGATAGACCTGACCCGCACCCGCGTGCGCCCGGCTGATCGCCTGGGTTTTACCCTGATGATCGCTGCGCTCGTGCATCTGGCGGTGATCCTCGGTGTGGGGTTTACCTACGCCAAACCGGAGAAGATCAGCCAGACCCTGGAAATCACCCTCGCCCCCTTCAAAAGCGACACCAAGCCCAAGGACGCGGATTTCCTGGCTCAGGAAAACCAGCAGGGCAGCGGCACACTCGACAAGAAAGCGGTGCCCAAGACCACGGAAATTGCGCCGTATCAGGACACCCAGATCAACAAAGTAACGCCGCCTCCCGCCGCCAAACCGGTGATCAAGCAGGAGGCGCCGAAGACTGCCGTGGCAACCAAGGCTCAGACACCGCAAAAAACCGTCGCAAAACACGACGAAGTCAAACCGGATGAACAAAAGAAAGCCACGCCGACGTTCGACAGCTCGCAGTTGAACAACGAAATCGCCAGCCTTGAAGCAGAGCTGGCCGACGAACAGCAGGCCTACGCGAAACGCCCGAAGATTCACCGCCTGAGCGCGGCCTCGACCATGCGCGACAAGGGCGCCTGGTACAAGGAGGACTGGCGCAAGAAGATCGAGCGCATCGGCAATCTCAACTATCCCGAGGAGGCTCGACGCAAACAGATTTACGGCAGCCTGCGGATGATGGTATCGATCAACCACGACGGCTCCTTATATGAGGTGCTGGTGCTTGAATCGTCCGGCCAGCCATTGCTGGATCAGGCAGCGCAGAAAATCGTACGACTGGCCGCACCTTTTGCGCCGTTCAGCGGCGACCTGACAGACATCGACCGGCTGGAGATCATCCGCACCTGGAAGTTCGCTCGCGGGGATAAGCTCTTCAGTAACTGACACCAAGGAGGCTCCCTGGAGCCGCCCGCGTGCCACGGTCCAGATCGCTACCGTCGGAGAACCGGGCCGCCAAAGAAGGTCAGCGTAAAACTCCCTCGACACGTTTTGACATAAACATGAAACCTGACCTGCGTCGCGATTTATCCACTGCCGCGTCGGTTCTGCCAGTTGTCACGGCAGCCACGCAGCGCCACACTAGGGCTCATGAAAAACGTCACTCCGTCTTACCTAAAACACCAATTTCTGATCGCCATGCCTCACATGCACGATGAGAACTTTGCGCAGACCTTGACTTATATCGTCGAGCACAACGCCAATGGCGCCATGGGCCTGATCATCAACCGACCGCAAAGCCTATCGCTGGCAGACATCCTTGAACAGCTGCGCCCCGAACTGCCGCCCCCGTCGCGTTGCGAGCAGATTCCAATCCACGTCGGCGGGCCGGTGCAAACTGATCGCGGTTTTGTCCTGCATCCGCCGGGGCAGGTCTTTCAGGCCACGGTCGATCTGGGCGGCGTCTCGCTCTCCACCTCCCAAGACATCCTGTTCTCCATCGCCGACGGCTACGGACCTGATCAAAATTTGATCACCTTAGGTTACGCAGGCTGGGATGCCGGGCAGCTGGAGGCCGAATTCGCCGCCAACGCCTGGCTCAATTGCGCATTCGATCCGGCCATCCTGTTTGAACTCGAAAGCGAGCAACGCCTCGACGCCGCCGCCGCAAAGCTCGGGATCAACCTGAACCTGTTGACCAGTCAGGCGGGCCACGCCTGATGGCCGCATTGCGCCTGTTATTGGGTTTCGATTACGGCAGCAAACAGATTGGCGTTGCGGTCGGCCAGATCATTACCGGCCAGGCCCGTGAGCTCTGCACGTTGAAGGCACAAAACGGCGTGCCGGATTGGGACAAGGTGCAAGCCTTGATCACCGAGTGGAAGCCCGATGCGATCATAGTCGGCCTGCCCCTGAACATGGACGGCACGCCGAGTGAAATGAGCGCCCGCGCCGAGAAGTTTTCGCGCAAGCTCAATGGCCGCTTCAATCTGCCCGTCTACACCCAGGACGAACGCCTGACCACCTTTGAAGCCAAGGGCGAGCGCATGTCCCGTGGCGGTCAACGGGGCAGCTACCGCGACAACCCGGTGGACGCCATCGCCGCAGCGCTCTTGCTGCAAAGCTGGCTGGAAGAAAACAGCGCACTGTTTGACACCTGAGCCTTACACTGCACCGAATTGAACAGCACTGAATTCCAGCTTTAGCCCGCGCCGACAAGGAACACGGTCGGGCCTATGAAGGAGCAATCATGACCCTGCCCAATCCTGCCGAACTGATCAGTCAGATGGCGATTGATCTGAACGCGCACCTGAATAAACGTGGCATCGGCGAGCCCCGCTTCATCGGTATCCGTACCGGCGGCGTATGGGTTGCCCAAGCGCTGCTCCAAGCGCTGAACAGCCAGTCGCCGCTGGGCATGCTCGACGTTTCCTTCTATCGCGACGACTTCAGCCAGAACGGCCTGCACCCGCAGGTGCGCCCCTCGGAACTGCCGTTCGAAATCGAAGGCCAGCATTTGGTGTTGATCGATGACGTATTGATGAGCGGCCGAACCATTCGCGCGGCCCTCAACGAACTGTTCGACTACGGTCGCCCGGCCAGCGTGACCCTGGTGTCGCTGTTGGATCTGAACGCTGCAGAACTGCCGATTCTTCCCAATGTGACCGGTGCGACGCTGAACCTGTCTCCAACGGAACGCGTCAAGCTGTCCGGCCCGACGCCGCTGACGCTAGAACTGCAAGACCTTTCGACCGATTCCGCCGCCCTCTAAGAGTCCTTTGCGATGACGCCTCTCGACGCCAAGCGCCCGCTGCAACTGAACCATCAGGGTCAGTTGCAACATTTTCTCTCGCTCGACGGTTTGCCCCGCGAACTGCTCACCGAAATCCTCGACACCGCCGACTCGTTCCTCGAAGTAGGCGCCCGGGCGGTGAAAAAAGTCCCGTTGCTGCGCGGCAAGACCGTGTGCAACGTGTTCTTCGAGAACTCGACCCGCACCCGCACCACGTTCGAACTGGCGGCACAACGGCTGTCGGCGGACGTCATCACGTTGAACGTTTCGACCTCTTCGACGAGCAAGGGCGAAACCCTGTTCGACACGCTGCGTAACCTTGAGGCCATGGCCGCCGACATGTTCGTCGTGCGTCACGGCGACTCGGGCGCGGCGCACTTCATTGCCGAGCACGTGTGCCCGCAGGTGGCGGTTATCAATGGTGGCGATGGGCGTCACGCGCACCCGACGCAGGGCATGCTCGACATGCTGACCATCCGCCGCCACAAGGGTGATTTCAAGAATCTCTCGGTGGCCATCGTTGGCGACATCCTGCACTCCCGGGTGGCGCGCTCGAACATGATCGCCCTCAAGGCCCTGGGCTGCCCGGACATCCGCGTGGTCGCACCGAAAACCCTGCTGCCGGTTGGCGTCGAACAGTATGGCGTCAAGGTCTACACCGATCTGACGCAAGGCCTTAAAGATGTCGATGTGGTGATCATGCTGCGCCTGCAACGCGAACGCATGTCCGGTGGCCTGCTGCCGAGCGAGGCTGAGTTCTACCGTCTATTCGGGCTGACCACCGCACGCCTTGCCGGCGCCAAGCCTGATGCGATCGTCATGCACCCCGGCCCGATCAACCGGGGCGTGGAGATCGAGTCGGCAGTGGCCGATGGCCCCCATTCGGTCATTCTCAATCAAGTGACCTACGGCATCGCAGTGCGAATGGCCGTGCTGTCCATGGCCATGAGTGGCCAAACCGCCCAACGTCAGTTCGAGCAGGAGAACGCGCAGTGAAGTTCAGTATCCTCGGCGCTCGCGTCATCGACCCTGCCAGTGGTCTGGACCAAGCCATCGACGTTCACCTGGAAGCTGGCAAGCTTCTCGCCCTGGGCGCAGCGCCTGCCGGGTTCAGCCCCTCGCAGACCATCGACGCACAGGGCCTGGTCGCAGCGCCCGGGCTGGTGGACCTGAATGTGTCTCTGCGTGAGCCGGGTTACAGCCGCAAAGGCAGTATTGCCAGCGAAACCCGTGCGGCAGCGGCCGGCGGCGTCACCAGCCTGTGCTGCCCGCCGCGCACCAAACCGGTACTCGACACCTCAGCCGTTGCCGAGCTGATCCTTGATCGCGCCCGCGAAGCCGGTCACAGCAAGGTGTTCCCCATCGGTGCACTGAGCAAAGGGCTGGAAGGCGAGCAACTGGCCGAGCTGATCGCCCTGCGCGACGCCGGCTGTGTAGCGTTTACCAACGGTCTGACCCAGTTCAGCAACAATCGCACCCTTTGCCGGGCGCTGGAATACGCCGCGACGTTCGACCTGACGGTGATCTTCAACTCGCAGGATCATGATCTGGCCGCCGGCGGTCTGGCTCATGACGGCTCGACGGCAGCATTCCTCGGGCTGCCGGGCATTCCGGAAACGGCCGAAACCGTGGCACTGGCTCGCGATTTGTTGCTGGTCGAGCAAAGTGGCGTGCGTGCCCACTTCACTCAGTTGACCAGCGCTCGTGGCGTTGCCCTGATCGCTCAGGCGCAAGCCCGCGGCCTGCCGGTGACTGCGGATGTGGCGCTGTATCAACTGATTCTGACCGACGAGGCGCTGATCGACTTCTCCAGCCTCTACCACGTGCAACCGCCGCTGCGCACCCGCGCCGACCGCGATGCCTTGCGTGAAGCGGTCAAGTCGGGGGTGGTTCAGGCGATTTCCAGCCATCACCAGCCACACGAGCGCGATGCCAAGCTGGCACCGTTCGGCGCGACCGAGCCGGGCATCAGCAGCGTCGAACTCTTGCTGCCGCTGGCGATGACATTAGTGGAGGATGGCCTGCTGGACCTGACGACCCTGTTATCGCGTCTCAGTACCGGTCCTGCAGCAGCCCTGCGCCTGCCTGCCGGGAAACTGGCGGCTGGTGCTGCGGCGGATCTGGTGCTGTTCGACCCTGCCGCTTCAACCGTGGCGGGCGAAAAATGGCTGTCCAAAGGCGAAAACTGCCCGTTCCTCGGCCACTGCCTGCCAGGCGCGGTGAAATACACCTTCGTCGATGGCCGGATCAGCTACAGCGCTTGATCGCCCAAGGACCGCTTGGTGTCGTAGGAGCGCGCTAACCCGCGACGGCGGTGTGTCAGAACCCTTCCTATTCAGGTCTGGCACATTGCGGACAGGCGCTTCTATACACCGGCATTTACCGACGCTGTGCGTTCCTCACCGAGATCTGATCGTTCAACGTCCAGAAGTCATACAGCACGCCTAGAAAGAACAGGCCGCCTGTCAGCAGATAGACGATTGCGCTGAACCACTTGCCCTGATACATGCGATGTACGCCAAATACGCCGAGAAACGTCAACAGAATCCAGGCAAGGCTGTAGTCGGTATCACCGGCGTTGAATCTCATGTCCGCTTCGCGATCCATCGACGGAATCAGAAACAGGTCGATCAGCCAGCCAATCCCCAGCAGACCCAAGGTGAAAAACCAGATCGTCCCGGTCACAGGCTTGCCGTAATAAAAGCGATGAGATCCGGTAAAGCCGACGATCCACAGCAGATAACCCATCAGTTTGCTGTGAGTGTCTGGACGCTGCCCATCAGGGTAATAGGTGTTCATTGCTGACCTCTTTGCGTCGATAGAAAAAAATATGCGTACGTCTTGTGACTTTAAGGACCCTGTCCGACGTATGGTTTGAACCTCTATTCATCTTTGCAAACCCTTGTTCTACAAGGTGAAGACCCTAGTGACATGACAGCTTTGCGATCAGATCTGACTCCCGGCGCCGTAAATTGTTCGACAAAAGGCCTCGGAAATCATGAAAAAGCTGTTATAAAGTTGCGCGCTGACCACTATGAGCCCTGCCTAATGCGTCCATTTTTCAAGACATGGCTAACCATTTGCCTATTTATGCCATTGGCCGCCCACGCCACCAACCGTGAGCAACCGCTTCCTTCAAGCTTCACCGGCTTCACTGCCAGAACAGAATCGCCCGAAGTCGTTTCCCGCAACATTGCCGCTCAACGCTCAGCAATGGCCGCACTTGAAGAAACAGCAACCCCGCTTGAGACATCAGGCAAAAAATCGCGAGTGACCAAGGGCAAGAAGTCCCAAGGCCAAGGCTCCCGCACGATTTCGCAAAACACTGTCGCCCTGGCCACGCCTGGGTTGATGGGCACCAAACAGAGCAGCAACGTTGTCAACCGTGCCGTCAAGGCTATCGGTACTCCTTATCGTTGGGGCGGAACCAGCCCGGCAAAAGGTTTTGACTGCAGCGGCCTGGTGAAATATGCGTTCAACGACGTCAGCGAAGTGGATCTGCCGCGCACCTCCAACGCCATGGCCGAAGGTCATGGACAGAAGGTCGATCGCAAGGATCTGAAACCGGGCGACTTGCTGTTCTTCAACATCAAGAGCCGCCAGGTGAACCACGTCGCCATTTATCTGGGTGACGATCGCTTTGTGCATGCGCCTCGCCGTGGCAAGTCGGTAACGATCGACACACTGAAAAAGCCGTACTGGGACAGCCATTACGTGGTTGCCAAGCGCGTCCTGCCCAAGCAATTGCCAAGCAGCAAAGGCACTGTGCGGATCGCGCAGCGCTGAGACGTAACCTCCCGCCCAGCGACGGGTGATAGGTGACAACGCAAGACCTGTGGGTGCGAGCGTGCTCGCGAAGACTGACTGACTGACTGACTGACTGACTGCCGATGAGTATCCGGTGGATGTCTCGGCCTCTTCGCGAGCAAACTCGCTCCCACCGTTGTTCAGTCCCCTGAATCAAAAATTATCCGGCGTCTTCGCTTTCTCGCGAGCGCTCTCCCGGGTGATCAGTCCCTTGGTCACCAGATCTTTCAGGCACATATCCAGTGTCTGCATGCCCAGCGCGCCCCCGGTCTGGATTGACGAGTACATCTGCGCCACCTTGTCTTCGCGGATCAGGTTACGAATCGCCGAAGTGCCGATCATGATTTCGTGAGCCGCGACCCGGCCGCCCCCGACTTTCTTAAGCAACGCTTGGGACACGATGGCGTGCAACGACTCGGAAAGCATTGAGCGAATCATGGATTTTTCCTGAGCCGGGAACACGTCGACGATCCGGTCGATGCTTTTCGCCGCCGAGGTGGTGTGCAGGGTGCCGAAAACCAGGTGCCCGGTTTCGGCAGCGGTCAATGCCAGACGAATAGTCTCCAGGTCACGCAGCTCGCCCACCAGAATCACGTCCGGGTCTTCCCGCAACGCTGAACGCAATGCTTCGGCGAATCCGTGGGTGTCGCGGTGAACTTCACGCTGGTTGATAAGGCTCTTCTTGGACTCGTGGACGAATTCAATCGGATCTTCAATGGTCAGGATGTGATGATGCTTGTTGGCATTGAGGTAATCGACCATCGCTGCGAGCGTCGTGGACTTGCCCGAGCCGGTGGGACCGGTCACCAGCACGAGTCCGCGAGGAACGTCCGTAATCTTGCGAAACACTTCCCCCATGCCCAGGTCTTCCATGCTCAGGACCTTCGACGGAATGGTCCGGAAGACGGCCCCTGCACCGCGATTCTGGTTGAATGCATTGACCCTGAAACGCGCAACGCCAGGCACTTCGAACGAAAAGTCGGTTTCCAGATCTTCTTCGAAGTCTTTGCGCTGCTTGTCGTTCATGATGTCGTAGATCAGCTCCTGGACTTCTTTCTGGTCCAGTGCTGGCAGGTTGATCCGCCGCACATCGCCGTCGACGCGAATCATCGGCGGCAGGCCGGCAGAGAGGTGTAAGTCCGACGCACCCTGCTTGGCACTGAAGGCAAGCAGCTCGGTAATATCCATACAGCTCCTCATCACATAGAATGCCGCAGACTTTAGCCCTGCTGGCGCAAATCAATGTCCACGATAGCAGAGAACGTTTCAACGCTCGCAGAGCGAATTCGCAGCGCAGCGCAGGCGGCACAGCGCGATCCAGCGTCCGTCGGCCTGCTGGCCGTGAGCAAGACCAAACCGGCGAACGATCTGCGCGAAGCCTACGCCGCCGGATTGCGCGATTTCGGCGAGAACTACCTGCAGGAGGCCCTCGGTAAACAGGTCGAATTGAGCGATCTGCCCTTGATCTGGCATTTCATCGGCCCCATCCAGTCAAACAAGACTCGCGCCATCGCCGAGCATTTTGCCTGGGTGCACTCCGTGGATCGGCTGAAAATCGCACAACGTCTGTCCGAACAACGCCCCGCCGAACTGCCACCACTCAACATCTGCATTCAGGTCAACGTCAGTGGCGAAGCCAGCAAGTCCGGCTGCAGCCCTGAGGACCTGCCTGCGCTGGCGCAAGCGATCAGCGCTCTGCCCAATCTCAGATTGCGTGGGCTGATGGCCATTCCCGAGCCGACCGAGGACAGCGACGAACAGAACGCTGCCTTTGCTGCCGTACGCCATCTGCAAGACCAACTCAAACTGCCGCTGGACACCCTTTCCATGGGCATGAGCCACGACCTGGAGGTCGCCATTGCACAAGGCGCAACCTGGGTTCGGATCGGCACGGCCCTCTTCGGCGCCCGTAACTATGGGCAGCCTTAACTTTTGCCTGACAGGAAATCGTTCATGAGCAACACCCGTATCGCGTTTATCGGTGCCGGAAACATGGCCGCCAGCCTGATTGGCGGCATGCGTACCCAAGGCGTCGACGCTGACCTGATCCGTGCCAGTGATCCTGGCGCAGAAACCCGCGAGCGCATCGCCAAAGAACACGGTATCAAGGTCATGGCTGATAATGCCGAAGCTGTCGAGGGCGCCGATGTGGTGCTGCTGGCGGTCAAGCCACAGATGATGAAAGCCGTGTGTGAAGCGCTTAAGCCAGCGTTGAAGCCCAATCAGCTGGTGGTTTCCATTGCCGCCGGCATCACCTGTGCCAGCATGAAGGCCTGGCTGGGCGAGCAGCCTCTGGTGCGTTGCATGCCCAATACCCCGGCACTGCTACGTCAGGGCGTGAGTGGGCTGTATGCCACGGCTGACGTGTCTGCGACCCAGCGCGAGCAGGCTGAAAACCTGTTGTCCGCCGTCGGCATCGCGCTGTGGGTGGACCAGGAGAACCAAATCGATGCGGTGACCGCCGTCTCCGGCAGCGGCCCTGCGTATTTCTTCCTGCTGATCGAAGCCATGACCGCAGCCGGTGTGAAGCTGGGCCTGTCGCACGACGTCGCCGAGAAGCTGGCCGAACAGACGGCCTTGGGCGCCGCCCGAATGGCGACCGGTAGCGACGTCGATGCTGCCGAGCTGCGTCGTCGCGTGACCTCACCTGCGGGCACTACCGAAGCCGCGATCAAATCGTTCCAGGCAAATGGTTTCGAAGCGATCGTCGAGAAGGCGTTGACCGCCGCCGCGCATCGCTCAGCCGAGCTTGCCGAACAGCTGGGCAAATAAGGAGCAATTTATGAATGCACTCACCGGCGCCACGATTTTCGTCATCCAGACGCTGATCAGTCTGTACCTGACCATCGTTCTGCTGCGCTTCGTGCTGCAGTTGGTCAAAGCCAACTTCTACAACCCGCTCAGCCAGTTCGCGGTACGCGCGACCCAGCCGCTGCTCAAGCCCATTCGCCGTGTCGTCCCGAGCGTCTTCGGCCTGGATACATCATCGCTGTTGCTGGCGATCGTGATTCAGGCGCTGTTGATGGCGTTCGTGCTGATGATGACCTACGGCACCATCGGCGATGTACCGCATCTGCTGATGTGGTCGATCATCGGTGTCACTTCACTGCTGCTGAAGATCTTCTGGGTGGCGATGATCATCATGGTAATCGTGTCCTGGATCGCACCGGGCTCGCACAACCCGGCAGCCGAGCTGGCCTACCAGATCAGCGAGCCGATTCTGGCGCCGTTCCGCCGCATCATCCCCAACCTCGGCGGCATGGATATTTCACCGATCTTCGCGTTTCTGGCGATCCAGGTGCTGCAGTCGTACGTCATGCCTGAACTGGCGGCCTACGCGGCCATGCCGCAGGAGCTGTGGCGGTTGATCTGATCCCACGCGTGGGTTTCCCCTGTGGGAGCAAACTCATTGGCGATGCGGTGCCCATCCGACCGATCTCCATCGGATGCACCAGCCTCTGGCGAATGAATTCGCTCCCGCAGTAAACCGCGCTATCTGCAGGTTTAGCGGCGGCTGATGGGCAGCGTTCGCGAGCATGCGCGCTCCCACACATTTTCATCCAGCCAACCGGCCTGTTGTTTGCTTGCCGCTACCCCGCCTGATCTTTAGACTTACGCCTCATTTCAGCGAGAGCAGGGTCGATGTCCACGGTCTTTCCCGAAGATTCTGTCGGTCTAGTCACGCCGCACACGGCGCATTTCAGCGAGCCGCTGGCGCTGGCCTGCGGCCGCTCGCTGGCTGCCTACGACCTCATCTACGAAACCTACGGCGAACTCAACGCTGCCAAAAGCAACGCGGTGCTGATCTGTCACGCCTTGTCCGGCCATCACCACGCCGCCGGCTACCACAGCACTGAAGACCGCAAGCCCGGCTGGTGGGACAGTTGCATCGGCCCCGGTAAGCCAATCGATACCACTAAATTCTTTGTCGTCAGCCTGAACAACCTTGGCGGCTGCAACGGCTCCACCGGCCCAAGCAGCCTCAACCCGGAAACCGGCAAGCCGTTCGGTGCTGACTTTCCTGTTCTGACGGTTGAAGACTGGGTCCACAGCCAGGCGCGTCTGGCCGACACGTTGGGCATCCAGCAATGGGCGGCCGTTGTGGGCGGCAGTCTGGGTGGCATGCAGGCTCTGCAGTGGACGATCACCCACCCTGATCGCGTGCGTCACTGTCTGGCCATCGCGTCGGCGCCCAAGCTGTCGGCGCAGAACATCGCGTTCAACGAAGTCGCGCGTCAGGCAATCCTCACCGACCCGGAATTCCATGGCGGGTCGTTCCAGGAAATGGGCGTGATCCCCAAGCGCGGTCTGATGCTGGCGCGCATGGTCGGCCACATTACCTACCTGTCCGATGACTCCATGGGCGAGAAATTCGGCCGGGGCCTGAAAAACGAAAACCTGAACTACGACTTCCACAGCGTCGAGTTTCAGGTCGAGAGCTATCTGCGCTATCAGGGCGAAGAGTTCTCCGGGCGTTTCGATGCCAACACCTACCTGCTGATGACCAAGGCGCTGGATTACTTCGACCCTGCCGCCAGCTTCGACGACAACCTGGCGGCAACCTTCGCCAATGCCACGTCGAAATTTTGCGTGATGTCGTTCACCACCGACTGGCGCTTTTCGCCGGCCCGCTCGCGAGAACTGGTGGATGCGTTGATGGCGGCGAAAAAGGACGTCTGCTATCTGGAGATCGACGCACCGCAAGGCCATGACGCCTTCCTGATGCCGATCCCGCGCTACCTGCAGGCCTTCACCAGCTACATGAACCGTATTGCACTCTGAGGACACCATGAGAGCCGACCTGGAAATCATCCAAGACTGGATACCGGCAGGCAGCCGCGTGCTCGACCTCGGCTGTGGCGACGGCGAATTGCTGGCCTGGCTGCAGGACAACAAGCAAGTGACCGGCTACGGCCTGGAAAACGACGCCGACAACATCGCGCGCTGTGTGGCGCGGGGCGTCAATGTCATCGAACAGGACCTGGACAAGGGCCTGGGTAATTTCGCCAGCAACAGCTTCGACGTCGTGGTCATGACGCAGGCGCTGCAGGCCGTGCATTACCCTGACCGTATTCTCGACGAAATGCTGCGGGTCGGTCGCCAGTGCATCATTACCTTCCCTAACTTCGGTCACTGGCGCTGCCGCTGGTATCTGGCGAGCAAGGGCCGGATGCCGGTTTCCGAGTTTCTCCCCTACACGTGGTACAACACGCCCAACATCCACTTCTGCACCTTCGAAGACTTCGAGGCGTTGTGCCGGGGTCGTTCGGCGAAGGTCATTGATCGGCTGGCGGTGGATCAACAGCATCGTCACGGTTGGGCCAGCAAGCGTTGGCCTAATCTGTTGGGTGAGATCGGCATCTACCGGGTCAGCAGTCCGGGCCTGCAGGACCATCAGGTCGCCGTGTGACGTTGACCTTAAGACACACGCCACAGCACTGCTGCTCCTACAGTTTCAGCCCGCACCTTTTCACGGACCTCACATGAATTTCACCCAACTCGTACTGGCCAGCCACAACGCCGGCAAACTCAAGGAACTCCAGGCCATGCTCGGCGGCAGCGTCCAGCTGCGGTCGATCGGCGAGTTCAGCAGCATCGAGCCGGACGAAACCGGCCTGTCGTTCGTCGAAAACGCAATTCTCAAGGCCCGCAATGCGGCGCGTATTTCCGGGCTGCCGGCACTGGCCGATGATTCGGGTCTGGCGGTGGATTTTCTCGGTGGCGCGCCAGGCATCTATTCGGCGCGTTATGCCGATGGCAAGGGCGATGCGGCCAATAACGCCAAATTGCTCGACGCGCTCCAAGACGTACCTGAAGAACAACGTGGCGCGCAGTTCGTCTGCGTATTGGCGCTGGTCCGGCATGCCGACGATCCGCTGCCGATTCTCTGCGAAGGCCTCTGGCACGGGCGTATTCTGACCGCCGCCAGTGGCGAGCACGGCTTTGGTTACGATCCGCTGTTCTGGGTGCCGGAGCGCAGCCTGTCCAGCGCCGAACTGACCCCAGCCGACAAGAATCAGATCAGCCATCGCGCCCGCGCCATGGCCATCCTGCGTGAGCACCTGAATCTGAGCCCTGACCTGAAATGACTCAGGACTCCACCACCCGGCCGCTGATTCTCGGCGCGGCCGGTTTCAGCTCGCAGCAGCCAAGACCGCCCCTGCCCGAGCTGCCGCCGCTGTCGCTGTACATCCATATTCCGTGGTGCGTGCGCAAATGCCCGTACTGCGACTTCAACTCCCACACCGCCAGCGCCGTACTTCCCGAGCAGGAGTACGTCGATGCGTTGTTGGCCGACCTCGATCAGGACATGCCTCATGTTTATGGGCGCGAGCTGAGCACGATTTTCTTCGGTGGAGGCACGCCGAGCTTGTTCAGCGCCGACGCTTTGGGCCGTTTGCTGAGCGGGGTCGAGCAGCGCATTCGCTTTGCGCCGGACATCGAAATAACGCTGGAGGCAAACCCTGGCACCTTCGAACAGGACAAGTTCAGCGCCTACCGCGGCCTGGGTATCAATCGCCTGTCCATCGGCATTCAGAGTTTTCAGGAAGCCAAACTCAAGGCGTTGGGCCGCATCCACAATGGCAATGAAGCTGTGCGCGCTGCCGATATGGCGCGCCAGGCCGGTTTCGATAACTTTAACCTGGACCTGATGCACGGGCTGCCGAATCAGTCACAGGACGACGCTCTCGGCGATTTGCGCCAAGCCATCGCATTGGCGCCGACGCACCTGTCCTGGTATCAACTGACCCTGGAACCCAACACCGTGTTCTGGAACCAGCCACCGACGCTGCCGGAGGACGATATCCTCTGGGACATTCAGGAGGCCGGGCAAACGCTGCTCCGGGAAAACGGCTACGCCCAATACGAGGTGTCAGCCTATGCGCAGGCAGGCCGTACTGCACGCCACAACCTGAACTACTGGAGCTTCGGGGACTTCATCGGCATCGGCGCTGGCGCACACGGCAAACTCAGCCATCCCGACGGGCGCATCATGCGCACCTGGAAGACGCGGCTGCCCAAGGATTACCTGAATCCGGCGAAGGCGTTTAAGGCGGGCGAGAAACTGTTGCCAATGAACGAAATGCCTTTCGAATTCCTGATGAATGCGCTGCGCCTGACAAATGGCGTGGACGCTGCATTATTTCAGGGCCGCACCGGTCTAAGCGTCGATTCGCTCGACAGTGCGCGCCGACAGGCCGAACAACGGGGCTTGCTGGAAGACGATCCAGCGCGGCTGGTGGCGACGGCCCGAGGTCAGCTGTTTCTCAATGACCTGCTGCAATACTTTCTTATTTAAGGCTTAACGCAAAGGAAACTGAATGGACCACGTACTCGACCTGCTGGCCAGCGTTTCGCGCTGGAGTCGCGGCAACCTCTCGGAAATCGCTCTGGCGTTGGTAGGCTGTTTGCTGATCCTGTTCGGCGCAGATATCAAAGGCTGGATCGAGGGTCGTCTGAGCAGCTTTGCCGGGGCCCTGCGCGTGCCGGTCATGGCCTTGCTGTGCACCATCGGCAGCGGCGCGGCGCTGATCTATGCAACGCCTTGGGTGGTGCGTGGGCTAAGCCAGTTCAACAACTACAGCCTGGCGCCAGTGTTGTTGGTGGTGCTGGTGTTGATCGGCGTTGTAGCGGACAGGAAGTGAACTGAGCGCAATCAGTTGCAGGAGCCGGCGTGCAGCAAGCCGGCTTCCGCAGGGTCAGGCTGTTTTCTCAAACTTCAAATCCCACACACCGTGTCCTAAACGCTCACCCCGTCGCTCGAACTTGGTGATCGGGCGCTCGGCCGGGCGAGGTACGCACTTGCCGTCTTCAGCCACGTTGCGATAACCCGGCGCAACGTTCATCACTTCCAGCATGTATTGGGCATAAGGTTCCCAGTCGGTGGCCATGTGCAGAATGCCACCTGGCTTGAGCTTGCTACGCACCAACGCTGCGAACTCGGCCTGCACGATGCGGCGCTTGTGGTGACGCGCCTTGTGCCAGGGGTCCGGAAAAAACAGCATCAGCCGATCAAGGCTGTTATCGGCCACGCAACGGTTGAGCACTTCGATCGCATCGCAATCGTAAACCCGCACGTTGGTCAGGCCCTGAGTCAGCACGCCATTGAGCAACGCGCCCACGCCTGGACGATGCACTTCCACACCAATGAAGTCCTGCTCCGGTGCAGCCGCTGCCATTTCCAGCAACGAGTGGCCCATGCCGAAACCGATCTCAAGGGTGCGCGGCGCCGAACGACCGAACACCTGATCGAAATCCACGGGCGCATCGGCCAGTGGCAGGACAAACAAGGGTTTGCCCTGATCCAGACCACGTTGCTGGCCTTCGGTCATGCGACCGGCACGCATGACGAAGCTCTTGATGCGCCGATGATGGCTGTCATCGCCCTGAGCTTCGGCGTCTGGGTCGTTCATCACTTCGTCGTCCGGAAGTGGGTCGGGCGTTTGCGAATCAATCATCAACAGGCTCTTACTTGATCAGACCATCCAGCGGTGAGGACGCGCTGGCGTAGAGTTTTTTCTGCATGCGGCCGGCCAGGTAAGCCATACGGCCTGCCAGGATGGCGTGTTTCATGGCTTCGGCCATCAGCACCGGTTGTTGCGCGTGGGCGATGGCCGAGTTCATCAGCACCCCTTCACAACCCAGTTCCATGGCGATGGTCGCATCGGATGCGGTGCCAACACCGGCATCGACAAGCACTGGGACTTTCGATTCTTCGAGGATGATCTGCAGGTTGTAAGGGTTGCAGATCCCAAGGCCCGTGCCGATCAGGCCTGCCAGCGGCATCACCGCGCAGCAGCCGATTTCTGCCAGCTGGCGCGCGATGATCGGGTCATCGCTGGTGTAGACCATCACGTCGAAACCGTCCTTGACCAGCGTTTCTGCAGCCTTGAGGGTTTCGATCACGTTGGGGAACAGGGTCTTCTGGTCAGCCAACACTTCGAGCTTGACCAGGTTATGACCATCGAGCAGCTCACGCGCCAGACGGCAGGTACGCACGGCCTCAATAGCGTCGTAGCAACCTGCGGTGTTGGGCAGGATGGTGTAGCGATCCGGTGGCAGCACATCGAGCAGGTTCGGTTCACCCGGGTTTTGGCCCAAGTTGGTGCGGCGCACGGCGACGGTAACGATCTCGGCACCCGAGGCTTCGATGGCCAGGCGGGTTTCTTCCATGTCCTTGTACTTGCCGGTCCCCACTAGCAGGCGCGACTGGAAAGTCCGACCGGCCACGGTGAACGGCTTGTCGCTACGAACGTTGCTCATCGGAAATCCTCTTTACGGTTGAGGTTCTTGCAGTTCATCTGTATCGGCTGCTGCGATGGGCATCAGGGCCTAGCCACCACCGATGGCATGCACCACTTCGACCTGATCGCCTTCGTTCAGCGTCGTGCAAGCCTGCTGGCTGCGCGGGACGATATCCAGATTGAGCTCGACCGCGACTCGACGCCCGGTCAGGTCCAGACGGGTCAGCAACGCCGCAACGGTTTCTCCGTCGGGCAGTTCAAAGGATTCACCGTTCAACTGAATGCGCATGCGAAGGGCAGCCATCATTTAGGGGCGAGCATTCTAGCCCGATCAGCCGGGATGACCAAGGCAAAGGCGCGCCACTCGTCTCGGCGCCCCCGAACCTGTCGAGATTCTTAAAGCGTATCGAGCCCCAGGCGCCAGGCCGTCCAGCCAAGGATGAACCAGCCAATCAGCAAGCACAGCCCACCGATGGGCGTGATGATGCCCAGCTTGCTGATGCCGGTCAGGGTCAAGAGGTAAAGGCTGCCGGAGAACAACAGGATGCCCAGCGTAAACGCGACACCGGCGTAAGTGATCAGGCGGCCCTGGATCCGGGTGGCCAGGATTGCCACACCGAAAATCGCCAGCGTGTGAATCAACTGGTACAGCACACCAGTATGAAAGATCGCCAGGTATTCGGCGGTGAGGCGGTTTTTCAGCCCATGGGCCGCGAACGCACCCAGCGCAACACCGGTAAATCCGAAGAAAGCAGCCAGCATCAGAAAGGTTCGTAACATGTGTAACTCCAGGCAAAGTCGTTCGATGGCGCGTGGTCTGTATAATGGCCCGCTCAACCGGTTCGGCCAAGCCATCTCTATGCTGCGTTTCCTACTTCTTCGTATCGCAAAAGGCACGCTCTGGTTCGCAGTGGCAAGTGTCGTGCTGGTGTTGATCTTCCGCTTCGTGCCCCCGCCTTTCACCGCACTAATGGTCGAACGCAAGATTGAATCCTGGTTCGATGGCCAGCCCATCGACCTGCAGCGCGATTGGCAGCCGTGGGACAAGATCTCCGATGACCTGAAGATTGCGGTCATTGCCGGGGAAGACCAGAAGTTCGCCGAGCACTGGGGTTTCGATGTCGACGCCATTCAGGCCGCGTTGCTGCATAACGAACGCGGCGGTTCCATTCGGGGCGCCAGCACGCTGAGCCAGCAGGTTTCGAAGAACCTGTTTCTGTGGTCGGGACGCAGTTATCTGCGCAAGGGACTGGAAGCCTGGTTCACGGCGCTGATCGAGGTGTTCTGGTCCAAGCAGCGAATTCTCGAGGTGTACGTCAACAGCGTGGAGTGGGATGACGGCGTGTTCGGCGCCCAGGCTGCCGCGCAGCACCACTTCCATATCAATGCCAACCAGCTTTCGACGCAACAGGCCAGTTATCTCGCGGCGGTGCTGCCCAACCCACGGGAATGGAGCGCTAGCCATCCAAGCAGCTACGTTTCGCGGCGCGCCGGTTGGATTCGCCAGCAGATGCGTCAATTGGGTGGGGATGAGTACCTGGTGGGGTTGAATCACAGTCGCCGGTGGTAACCTGAGCACTGTGGCGCCAAGCGTGACAACAACCGCACACTTTCAGCACCCAAACAAAAACGCCCCGATCATCTCGGGGCGTTTCATGTTCCGGCTTACCGCTTATGCAGCAATCGATAGCTTCAGCTTGTTCATCGCGCTCTTTTCGAGCTGACGAATACGCTCAGCAGAGACCTTATACTTCTCGGCCAGATCGTGCAGTGTGGCCTTCTCTTCAGCCAGCCAACGCTGATAGAGAATGTCGCGGCTGCGTTCGTCGAGCACGTTAAGCGCTTCGTGCAGGTTGGCCGTCGAGCTGTCGGTCCAGTCGGCATCCTCCAGCTGACGCGCCGGATCGTAACGATGGTCTTCCAGGTAGTTGGCTGGCGACTGGAACGCGCTGTCGTCGTCGGCTTCGGCTGCCGGGTCGAACGCCATGTCATGGCCGGTCAGACGGCTTTCCATTTCGCGCACTTCGCGCGGCTCGACACCGAGGCTTTCAGCCACACGATGCACTTCTTCGTTGTTCAGCCACGCCAAACGCTTCTTCTGGCTGCGCAGGTTGAAGAACAGCTTGCGCTGAGCCTTGGTGGTCGCGACCTTAACGATGCGCCAATTGCGCAAAATGAACTCGTGAATTTCGGCTTTGATCCAGTGCACTGCAAAGGACACCAGACGAACCCCCATCTCAGGGTTGAACCGTTTAACGGCTTTCATCAAGCCGACGTTACCTTCCTGAATCAGGTCAGCCTGAGCCAGCCCGTAACCGGAGTAACTGCGTGCGATATGCACAACGAAGCGCAGGTGGGCGAGCACCATCTGCCGAGCCGCCCCTAGATCCTGCTCGTAATAGAGACTCTCGGCCAGTTCGCGCTCCTGCTCAGGCGTCAGCAGTGGAATGCTGTTAACCGTGTGCACATAGGCTTCCAGGTTTGCACCCGGAACCAAGGCATAAGCAGGTTGCAAAGAATTGGTCATACGAAAAAACCTCCGACACATGACTCGTGCAGTTCAGCACTGCGAAAATTGACCGGGAACCGCTAAACAAGTTCCCTTCGCTGAAAAGTCAATAGGTGAAACAAAATTTACACTGCAAACATTACCTGAACCTTAAACACTCAACGCGGTGCCAGCTCTCTCAAATGCCGCGCTACCGCAATCCACGCACCGATATACCCCAACAGCACCGCTCCAAGCAAGAGCGACAACCCATCCGCCACCGGCACGCCGGCCAGCGAAAAGTTGCTGCCATAAAGGCCTGCCAAACGGACAACGGCCTCGTTAAGCCAATCCAGCCCGAAGGCCAATACGCCCCACGAGAGAATGCCTGCACCAAAGCCATACAGCGCGCCCATATAAAGGAAGGGCCTGCGCACGTAGCTATCGGTGCCGCCTACCAATTTGATGACTTCAATCTCGGTACGACGGTTCTCGATGTGCAGACGAATGGTATTACCGATGACCAGCAACAAGGCCACCACCAACAACACCGTCAGGCCAAACACAAAACGGTCGCCAAGCTTGAGGATAGCCGCCAGGCGCTCAACCCACACCAGATCCAGTTGGGCCTGCTGAACCTTGGGCAATTCGGCAAGACGTGTACGTAATGCTTCCAATACAGCTTTGTCAACCTCCTGCGGCGTCACCAGCACGACGCCAGGCAGAGGGTTTTCTGGCAACTCCTTGAGCGCCTCGCCCAAACCGGACTGCTGCTGAAACTCGTTCAAAGCCTGATCGCGGGAGATGTACTCCGCTTCGGCGACTCCGGGCATTCCTTTGATTTGCGTGACCAGGCCCTGCCCCTCTGAGGACGAAGCATCCAGTTGCAAATAAAGGGAGATTTGCGCGGCACGCTGCCACGACCCACCCAGACGCTCGACGTTGCTCAACAATAACGACAAACCCATCGGCAGACTCAACGCAACCGCCATGACCAGACAGGTAAAGAAGCTACCAATCGGCTGCTTGCCCAGACGCCGCAAGCTGTCGGCCATGCTGGAGCGATGCGCCTCGACCCAGGCATTGAACAGCGCAGCAAAGCCGGGACCGTCGTCATCGTCGTGCTTCTTTTTCTTCTGCGGACCTGGCGCGGACGCTTTTGGCGCAACGCGCTCGGAAACCTTGGGACTGCGTGTGGCACTCATACCCCAGCCTCCCCGTCGCCGATCAATCGACCACGCTGCAGGGTCAGCATGCGATGGCGCATACGCGCAATCAGCGCCAGGTCGTGACTGGCGATGAGTACGCTGGTGCCCAGGCGATTGATGTCTTCGAACACGCCCATGATTTCCGCTGCCAGCCGGGGGTCGAGGTTACCCGTGGGTTCGTCCGCCAGCAGCAAGGCCGGACGGTGAACGATGGCGCGAGCGATACCGACACGCTGCTGCTGCCCTGTGGACAAGTCGCCGGGGTAAAGCTCGGCCTTGTCGGACAGCGCCACGCGCTCCAGTGCCGAGTCGACGCGCTTGGTCACCTCGATCTTGGACAAGCCGAGAATCTGCAACGGCAGGGCGATGTTATTGAACACCGTGCGATCGAACAGCAACTGGTGATTCTGAAAAACCACGCCGATCTGACGGCGCAGAAACGGGATCTGCGCGGTACTGATCTGCCCCAGATCCTGTCCCGCCAGCAGCAATTTGCCGGTGGTCGGGCGTTCCATGGCCAACAGCAGACGCAGCAGGGTACTTTTACCGGCGCCGGAGTGGCCGGTCACAAACAGAAACTCGCCACGACGTACTCGAAAGCTCAGCTCATGCAAGCCGACGTGTCCGTTCGGATAGCGTTTACCGACCTGTTCGAAACGAATCATGTGCGCTCCCGCTCGGCGAATAGAGCCTGAACAAAGGGTTCGGCCTCGAAAGTCCGCAAGTCGTCGATGCCTTCGCCGACGCCGATGTAACGGATCGGCAGCCCAAACTGCTTGGCCAGGGCGAAGATCACCCCACCCTTTGCGGTACCGTCGAGCTTAGTCAGCGCCAGGCCGGTCAAGCTCACGGTCTGGTTGAACTGCTTGGTCTGGTTGATGGCGTTCTGACCGGTGCCCGCGTCGAGCACCAGCAGCACTTCATGCGGGGCTGCTTCGTCGAGCTTGCCGATCACGCGGCGCACCTTCTTCAGCTCCTCCATCAGGTTGTCCTTGGTGTGCAGACGCCCGGCCGTGTCGGCGATCAGCACGTCAATGCCGCGGGCCTTGGCAGCCTGCACTGCATCGAAGATGACCGAAGCAGAATCAGCGCCGGTGTGCTGGGCGATCACCGGGATCTTGTTGCGCTCACCCCAGACCTGAAGCTGCTCGACAGCCGCTGCACGGAAAGTATCGCCGGCCGCCAGCATGACTTTCTTGCCTTCGAGTTGAAGCTTCTTGGCCAGTTTGCCGATGGTGGTGGTCTTGCCAGCACCATTGACGCCGACCACCAGGATCACGAACGGCTTGTTCTGCGAACCGATGACCAGCGGCGCTTCGACCGGCTTGAGCATCTCGGTGAGTTCGCTTTGCAGTGACTTATACAGAGCGTCGCTGTCCGTCAGCTGTTTACGCGCCACTTTCTGTGTCAAGTTGCGCACGATCAACGACGTCGCCTCAACGCCGACGTCAGCGGTCAGCAGGCGTGTCTCCAACTCTTCGAGCATGTCGTCGTCGATGGCTTTCTTGCCCAGAAACAGACTGGCCATGCCCTCGCCGAGACTGGCGCTGGTCTTGGATAAGCCTTGCTTGAGCCGTGCGAAGAAACCGGGCTGCTTCGGCTCGACAGGCTCGACTGGAGTTTCGGGCGCGAACACGGCTGGCTGGGTATCTGCGACAGGTGCAAGCGCAGACGCCATGACAGGTGCGATGACCGGAGACGGTTGCAGTAAAGCGGGCAGATCGTGGCCTGCAACAGCATCAGGCGCGGCAACTGGCACAGGTTCGATCACAGGAGGCAGTTGCGGCGCAGGCGTAGCGGCGACAGCAGGCTGAATCTGAGCCTGCTCGGTAACGATCGCGGGTTGCACGTGAGACGCGGTATGGGCCGGAATCTGTGGCGTGACGTGGAGCTCGGTTTCGGCGACCAGTGCAACCGGTTCTTCGGCGACCGGCAATTTCAGCCAGGGCTCGGAGGTCGGCTGCTCGTCCTTGACTCGTGCAGGCGCTGCGACCGTTACGGCAGGCGGCACAGGGGCGGGAGGCGCGGGAGGAATGCTCGGTGCGATCTGCGGCTCAGCGGCCATCGGCGTCGATTCGACGATGGGCTCAGACGCTGGTGTCGATAAGTCTTGGGGCTGCTCGTCGACGGTTTCCTGCGGCTTTTTGCGCAGCCATCCGAACAGGCCTTTCTTCTCGCCAGCCGGGGCTGGGGTCTTCTTGTCGTCGTTGGAACCAAACATGGAGGACGGCTATCTCAAGGTAGCGACGCGCCAGAGCGGCGCCTCTGAAAAATTCTGTATGCGAAACAGACTGCTTTTATGTCCGCTTGTTCATCTGCTGACCGTTGGAGTGAAAGGCTGAAATCACCTCACAGCTTTCAGTGGCATCTGCCGTGAGTCTACCTTCGGGCTATGCCGTATCCGAAAACTCCTACATCTTAGTCGTGGTCGCCGGGCAAACTGGCCGCTATCCTAACACCCCCGCGCCCGCCGACGCTAAGTTCAAGCAGGCCGTCTCGAAGGTTCAAATTACGAATGAATGCTATTGCCCGCCGTGCCGCAGGCCTTCTGATCGGCACATTGTGTTTGCCCCTTGCTGCTCTCGCCGCCGACCCACAACCCACTTCCGAATTCACGCTGGATAACGGCCTGAAAATCGTCGTGCGTGAAGACCACCGCGCACCGGTGGTGGTGTCCCAGGTCTGGTACAAGGTGGGCTCCAGCTATGAGACGCCAGGCCAGACCGGCCTTTCCCATGCGCTGGAACACATGATGTTCAAAGGCAGCTCCAAGGCCGGCCCCGGTGAAGCCTCCTTGATCCTGCGCGACCTGGGCGCGCAAGAGAACGCCTTCACCAGTGATGACTACACGGCTTATTACCAGGTGCTGGCCCGCGACCGTCTGGGCGTGGCTTTCGAGCTTGAGGCTGATCGCATGGCCAGCCTGCGCCTGCCGCCGGAAGAATTCGCTCGCGAGATCGAAGTCATCAAGGAAGAACGCCGCTTGCGTACCGACGACAAGCCCAACGCCAAGGCCTACGAACGCTTCAAGGCCCTCGCCTACCCGGCCAGCGGCTATCACACGCCTACCATTGGCTGGATGGCTGACCTGGACCGCATGAAGGTTGAAGAGCTGCGCCACTGGTATGAATCCTGGTACGTGCCGAACAACGCCACGCTGGTGGTGGTCGGCGACGTGAAGCCAGACGAAGTGAAAGCATTGGCTGAGCGCTTCTTCGGGCCCATCCCGCGCCGTGACGTTCCACCGTCGAAAAAACCCTTGGAACTGCCAGACCCGGGCCTGCGCCAGATTACCGTGCACGTGGCCACGCAGGTGCCCGGCCTGATGTACGGCTTCAACGTACCCAGCCTGTCCACCGCCACCGACCCGCAATCGGTGAATGCGCTGCGCCTGATCTCCGCGCTGCTCGACGGCGGTTACAGCGCGCGCATTCCGACCCGCCTCGAACGCGGGGAAGAGCTGGTCACCGCCGCATCCTCGGATTACGACGCCTACACACGGGGCGACAGTCTGTTCACCATCAGCGCCACGCCGAACATGCAGAAGAAGAAAACCCTGGCCGACACCGAAGCCGGTATCTGGCGCCTGCTGGACGAGCTGAAAAACAAGCCGCCGACCAAAGAGGAACTCGAGCGGGTTCGTGCCCAGGTGATTGCAGGCCTGGTATTTGAGCGTGATTCCATCACCAGTCAGGCCAGTGCCATTGGCCAGCTGGAAACCGTCGGCCTGTCCTGGAAGCTGATCGACGGCGAGCTGGCAGCATTGCAAAGCGTCACCCCGGAAGACATCCAGAAAGCCGCACGTACTTATTTCACTCGCGAACGCCTGGCCGTTGCGCATGTTTTGCCTGAGGAGAAAACCCATGAGTAAGCGCAACGAGACACGCATTGCGCGAACGCGGGCCAACGCACTGCTGCTGACCGTGACTCTGGGCCTGCTCGGTGCCACCTCTGTCATGGCCGATACGCCCATAGAGGCCCCCAAGGCCATCGACAAGGCAGCCAACACCCTTGAATCGTTGAAAGAACTGGACGGCAAGGCCCCGGCCAGGCGCGAGCTGAAGATTCAGTCCTGGAACACGGCTGAAGGGGCTCGGGTACTGTTCGTCGAGGCTCATGAGCTGCCGATGTTCGACATGCGCCTGCTGTTCGCGGCGGGCAGCAGTCAGGACGGCGCTACGCCGGGTATCGCGTTGATCACCAACGCCATGCTCAACGAAGGCGTCAAAGGCAAGAACGTCAGTGCCATTGCCGAAGGCTTCGAAGGATTGGGTGCCGACTTTAGCAACGGCTCCTATCGCGATATGGCGCTCGCTTCGTTGCGCAGCCTGAGTGCGCCGGACAAGCGTGACCCGGCCCTCAAGCTGTTCTCGGAAGTTGTCGGCAAGCCGACATTCCCTGCCGACTCGTTGGCGCGAATCAAGAACCAGTTGATGGCCAGCTTCGAATACCAGAAGCAGAATCCCGGCAGCCTGGCGGGCGATGAACTGTTCAAGCGTCTGTACAGCGATCACCCGTATGCGCACCCGAGCATGGGCACGGCAAAAAGCATCACGCCCATTACCCTCGCTCAGTTGAAGGCCTTCCACGCCAAGGCGTATGCCGCTGGCAATGCGGTCATCGCGCTGGCCGGAGATCTGTCTCGTACCGAAGCAGAAGCGGTCGCCGCTCAGGTCTCTGCTTCCCTGCCCAAAGGCCCTGCACTGGCCAAGACAATCGAGCCGACCGAACCCCAATCAGGCCAAACCCACATCGAATTTCCGTCCAAGCAGACTCATCTGATGCTGGCGCAATTGGGCATCGACCGGGCCGACCCGGACTACGCAGCGTTGTCGTTGGGGAATTCGATCCTCGGCGGCGGCGGTTTCGGCAGTCGCTTGATGACCGAAGTACGCGAGAAGCGCGGCCTGACCTACGGCGTCTCATCGGGTTTCACGCCAATGCAGGCGCAGGGCCCATTCATGATCGCCCTGCAAACCCGCGCCGAATTGAGTGAAAACACACTCAAGCTGGTCAAGGACATCACACGCGACTTTCTCGTCAACGGCCCGACCCAGAAAGAACTCGACGACGCCAAGCGCGAACTGGCAGGCAGTTTTCCGCTTTCTACCGCAAGCAACTCGGCAATCGTTGGCCAACTGGGTGCCATCGGCTTCTATAATCTGCCGCTGACCTTTCTCGAAGATTTCATGACGCAGTCGCAGAGCGTTACCGTCGAGCAGATCAAGGCCGTCATGAGCAAGCATCTGAACGTGGACAAACTGGTCATCGTCACCGCAGGCCCTACCATCGCGCAGAAGCCTCTGCCGCCCCCTACAGCTAAACCAGCCGAACAACCTCTCGGCGTTCCGGAGCACTAATGACCTCGACTTCCAAGCCGCCGCGTATTCACAAAGGGCACAAAATCCACACGGGCCTGGGCCAATTGCGGATTATCGGCGGCCAATGGCGCAGTCGGCGTCTGAGTTTTCCTGATGCCCCGGGCCTGCGTCCGACGCCGGACCGGGTTCGGGAAACCCTGTTCAACTGGCTGGCCCCATACATTGAAGGCGCCCGCGTGCTCGATCCGTTCGCGGGCAGTGGCGCGCTGTACCTGGAGGCATTGTCCCGTGGCGCCAGCATGGGTCTGGCGCTGGATACCAACTCAGCGGCCATTTCCAACCTGCGCGAGCACTTGGGAACGCTGCGTTGCACGGTCGGCAAGACCTCCACGGGCGACGCCCTGCGTTATCTCGAAACCCAGCCTGCCGAGCAGTTCGACGTAATCTTCCTTGATCCGCCCTTCCATCAGAATCTGCTGGCGCCCGCGTGCACGCTGCTGGAAGAGCGCAACTGGCTGGCAGACAACGCGTGGATCTACACCGAAAGCGAAACCGCGCCGTCGGCACTCGGCATGCCGGGCAACTGGCGCCTGCACCGGGAGAAGAAAGCCGGCCAGGTCTACTACGCACTGTGGGAACGAAGTGTCGTCGCCAGCTGACGGTCGCACGTTTGTACCGGCGATCGGTCTGGGCAACCCTCACCTGCAAACGCTGTGGGGGCCGCTGTGGCGCAAAACCATCCATCTGCAGCGCCGCCGTGAGCGTCTTTGGCTGCAAGATGGCGACTTTCTCGACATGGACTGGCACGGGCCGCACGACGCGACAGCGCCAGTAGTTCTGGTGCTGCACGGTCTGACCGGCTCGTCCAACTCGCCTTACGTGGTGGGCCTGCAGCAAGCGATGCAGACGCGTGGCTGGTCCAGCGTCGCCCTGAACTGGCGGGGTTGTTCGGGCGAGCCCAATTTGCTGCCCCGCAGCTATCATTCCGGCGCCACCGAAGATCTGGCAGAGGTCATCGCGCACCTGCGAGCGGCTCGTCCACTGGCACCGCTGTATGCCGCCGGGTATTCGCTGGGCGGCAACATTCTGCTCAAGTACCTGGGTGAGTCGGGCCTGGATAGCCATTTGCAAGGTGCAGCAGCAGTGTCCGTGCCTTTCCGTCTGGATGAGTGTGCTGATCGCATCGGCCTGGGTTTTTCCAGGGTGTACCAGCGGCATTTCATGCGCGAGATGGTCGGCTACATCAAGGACAAGCAACGGCGCTTTGAGCATGAAGGGTTGAGTGATGGGCTGGCAGCGCTGGCGGCGCTTGGCTCGCTGGACAAGATGCGGACTTTCTGGGAGTTCGATGGCCGGGTGACGGCGCCACTCAACGGGTTTGTCGATGCTCAGGATTATTACCGGCGCGCGTCAAGCCGTTATTACCTCGGCGCGATTCGCACGCCGACACTGCTGGTGCAGGCCCTGGATGACCCATTCGTGTTCAAACATAGCCTACCTGACCTGAGCGAGTTATCCGCAAGCACCCGGTTCGACCTGCAGCATCATGGTGGTCATGTGGGATTCGTCGGCGGCACGATCAGAACGCCGACCTATTACCTGGAACAGCGGATTGCGCAGTGGTTGGTGGATGTGCATGGGGCAGGTATGGCCGATAGCTGCCACCCCATAGGATGCGCCGGTGAACCTGCTCGCCAGGGGTGACGTCCAGAACCCACCCGCTGTGGATGTACTACCACCATCGTGAGCAAGCTCACTCCTACACACGATCAGGTTTGCGACATGCCAGCGTGGAGCGTTAGCGGCGAGGCGGTTAACCTTATTCGCCGGTCGCTATCCCACGCTGCGGGTCGTTGATCCATTCGCTCCAGGATCCGGCATACAAACGCCCCAACGGATACCCGGCCAGGCACAAAGCGAAGAGGTTGTGACAAGCCGTCACCCCTGAGCCGCAATAGGCGACCAGCTTCTCCGGCGGTCGCCCATTCAGGGTCTTAGCGAAACGTTGCTTGAGCTGATCCGCAGACAAAAAACGACCGTCCGGCCCGAGGTTGTCGGTGAACGCGGCACACTGCGCGCCCGGAATATGGCCGGCAATCGGGTCGATCGGCTCTACCTCTCCGCGAAAACGTGCCGGCGCACGAGCGTCGATCAACGTCACCTCCGGCTGATCTCGCGTGCGCTGTACGTCGGCAGCGTTCAGCACCCGTGAATCGTCAGGCTCGCCTTCGAAGCGTCCCTTCAGATGCTCGGGCGGGTTCAAGCTCAGGGGCTGCCCCGCTGCGTGCCAAGCCTTAAGGCCGCCATCGAGGATATATAAGCCATCACGTTTGCCCAGCCAGGCCAGCAGCCACCATGCGCGAGCGGCATAAGCGCCGGAGCCGTCGCCGTAGAGCACGATGGTGCTGTCGTTGTTCACGCCCCAGAATCGCAGGCGCTCGGTCAGAGTCTGAGCATGAGGCAACGGATGACGGCCAGTGACGCCTTTGATAATCGGCCCGCTCAGGTCGTTGAGCAGATCAGCGTAGGACGATCCGTCGATATGCCCTTCCGCATAGCTACGTTGGCCGTAGTCCAAGTCCTCAAGGGAAGAACGGCAATCCAGAATCACAAGGTTTGGCTCTTTTTGCCGTTCGGCCAGTCGTTGCGGGCTGATCAATTGCGCGATGGACATGAAGGGCTCCTGCAGACAATGAAAGTGGCTAAGCGATAGACAAGCTATTCGGCGCAAAGGATGCAATTCAATTGGCGTCCCCGAGTGCTTTGTTCAATGGCACATAAAACTCCGCGCACAGGGCATGCACCGCTTCCTGCGCCTGAGGAGTGACGTAGGCCAGCTCCAGCATCAGCACCTGGTAGACGCCACGACGGATGGCGTCTTCATTCAGGTGCGTGGCGTTTTCCCGCGTCGTACAGAGAAACCGTACCCACGATGTGAGAATGATCCAGGCATTGAGCGTCAGCGACTCGATCTGCACCTTGTCCATGTTCAGTATTCCGGCCTCGACGAAACCGCCGTAAATCGCCATCGCCTTGATCAGGCAATGCTGAGAGAACCGCCGATAGCGCGCCGCAAGCTCTGGGTCAGCATCAAGTAAGTGTTCGAGGTCACGATGCAGGAAACGATAGCGCCACATGCCATCGAGTATGGCCACCAGATAATGGCGTTTGTCTTCGACATTGGGCGGGCGACCGTTCGGCGGGTGCAGAAAGCCGTCGACCAGCGCTTCATACTCGCTGAACAGCTCGGCGATGATCGCCTGCTTGTTGGGAAAGTGGTAGTACAGATTACCCGGCGAAATCTCCATGTGCGCAGCGATGTGATTGGTGCTGACACTGCGCTCGCCTTGCAGATTGAACAGCCCCAGGCTGTTCTGCACGATGCGCTCGCGAGTCTTGATGCGTAGAGTTTTGATGCGCGGCGCCATACTCGACTCAAGCGTGTGAATGTAACCCAGATGTGCTGGATCTTAACGCAAGTACAACAGGTAGATCAGGCGCGTCCATTTGACTTTTTAGAGTATTGACTCTAGAAACGTCCCATGACCTCTGAAGGAACTGCTGCGATGCCTGCTGAATCCGTGCCCTCACCCTTGCCTGATGAGGCTTCAGCTACCCGCACTGACCTTGAACGAATGTTCGACACGCAACGTCAGGCGTTCGCAGCGAACCCCATGCCGGTCGCCAGTCAGCGCCTTCAGTGGCTCGACAGCCTGCGCAGACTGCTTAGCGACGAACGCCAGCCCCTGATCGACGCGATCAGCGCCGACTTTAGTCATCGCAGCGCCGACGAGACACTGCTTGCCGAATTGATGCCGAGCCTTCACAACATTCATCACGCCCGTCGTCATTTGAAGACGTGGATGCGCGCTTCGCGGCGCAGCGTGGGTCTGGCGTTTCAGCCAGCATCGGCGAAGGTCATCTACCAGCCGCTGGGAGTTGTCGGGGTCATCGTGCCGTGGAATTACCCGTTGTATCTGGCAATCGGCCCGCTGGTGGGTGCGTTGGCGGCGGGCAACCGGGTGATGCTCAAGCTCAGTGAGTCGACGCCAGCCACGGGAGCGCTGCTCAAAGCGCTGTTGGCCAAGGTCTTTCCTGAGGATCTGGTCGCTGTGGTCTTGGGCGAAGCCGATGTGGGCGTGGCATTCTCCGGCCTGCCGTTTGATCATTTATTGTTCACCGGGGCCACCAGCATCGGGCGCCATGTCATGCGCGCGGCGGCGGAAAATCTGACGCCGCTGACCCTGGAGCTGGGCGGCAAATCCCCGGCCATTGTTTCCCAAGACGTGCCAATCGCGCACGCTGCCGAACGTATCGCTTTCGGCAAGACACTGAATGCCGGGCAAACGTGTGTGGCGCCAGATTACGTGCTGGTGCCCGAAAATCGAGTCGATGAGTTCGTCGAGGCCTACAGACAGGTGGTGAACCGGCTTTATCCGGCACTGACTGATAATCCTGACTACACAGCCATCATCAATGTCCGGCAGGTGGCACGCCTTAATAGCTATCTGGACGACGCCAGCAACAAAGGCGCACGGATTATTTCGTTGTATGAGCAGGGCCAGGGACGACGGATGCCGTTCAGCCTGTTGCTGGACGTGCGCGACGACATGCTGGTCATGCAGGATGAAATCTTCGGCCCGCTGCTGCCTATCGTGCCGTATCGACGTATTGAGCAGGCCTTTGACTACATCAATCAGCGCCCGCGCCCGCTTGCGCTTTATTACTTCGGCTACAACAAGGCTGAACAACAGCGGGTGCTGGAGCAGACGCATTCCGGCGGGGTCTGTCTGAACGACACCCTGCTGCATGTCGCGCAGGACGACTTGCCCTTTGGCGGGATTGGCCCCTCTGGCATGGGCCAGTATCACGGGCATGAAGGATTTCTGACCTTCAGCAAGGCCAAAGGTGTGTTCATCAAACAACGCTTTAACGCCGCGCGGGTGATTTATCCGCCCTATGGCAAGGCGATTCAGAAGCTGATCTACACGCTTTTCGTTCGTTGAGCTCGGGGTCTGCGCCCAATCCCAATGCGTACTCGACCGCAGAGCCAGGCTTACTTGCCCATGCAGTGTCAGTGAATACCTTCGTCACTGGCCTATCGCTTTCACTGCCGTAGTAACCTCCGGCGGCTGCTACAGGGCTCACTCCAGAGTTCGCTCATTCCCGGCATTGCCGCGACTTGGCCGCCCCGCCACGCTGCGATACCATCCCGGTTCCCTACGAACTCCGACCAGGACGACGCGATGAACCGAGTGTTGTACCCAGGCACCTTCGATCCGATCACCAAGGGCCATGGCGATCTGGTCGAGCGAGCCTCGCGCCTGTTCGATCAGGTGGTCATCGCCGTTGCCGCCAGCCCCAAGAAAAACCCGTTGTTCCCTCTGGAACAACGTGTCGAACTGGCTCGCGAAGCAACCAAACACCTGCCGAACGTCGAAGTTGTCGGCTTCTCGACCCTGCTTGCGCATTTCGCGCAGGAACAGAACGCCAATATTCTGCTGCGCGGGCTGCGTGCCGTTTCGGATTTCGAGTATGAATTCCAGCTGGCGAACATGAATAAACAGCTGGCGCCGGATGTGGAAAGTCTTTTTCTGACCCCGTCCGAGCGCTATTCATTCATTTCGTCTACGTTGGTCAGAGAAATTGCAGCGTTGGGCGGGGATATCACCAAATTCGTGCATCCGGCCGTCGCCCAGGCACTCAAGGAACGTTTCAAGCCGGGTTCGTGAGCGATGTTCAGGTGCACACCGGACGTTAATGCGGCACAATTCGCCGCATTAGTTTTCAAATGCCTCGGCGTCGACCGTGGCAGGAGTCTCCATGTCCTTGATCATCACCGACGATTGCATCAATTGCGACGTCTGCGAACCCGAGTGCCCGAACGAAGCGATTTCCCAGGGCGAAGAGATTTACGTGATCAACCCGAACCTGTGCACCGAATGCGTCGGGCATTATGACGAGCCGCAGTGCCAGCAAGTCTGCCCTGTGGACTGCATCCCTCTGGACGAAAACCACGTCGAGAGCAAGGATGAGCTGATGGCTAAATATCAGTTGATCACAAGCAAGGCATAACGAAGGCATACCCTGTCGGCATATGCGCTTTCGCCGAAGGCACTGGCTTTAATGCCTGTTGACCTCAGCGAGATACGTATGAATCGAAGCTTGCGTGGATTCCGTCCTCGTTGGGCGCCGCTGTTTTGCTCTGCGCACGGCTCAAGCCAACCCCGATCATCCGGATCAGGCCGCCATCGCCACGTCTCACCCCCTTGCGACCGCAGCAGGTCGGGAAACTCTGATCGAAGGCGGTAACGCCTTTGACGCCGCCATCGCGATCAACGCAACCCTTGCTGTCATCGAACCCTACGCTTGCGGCTTGGGAGGCGGCGGTTTCTTTCTGTTGCGTCAGGCGGGAGAACCGGTGCAGTACCAGTTTCTCGATGCCCGAGAAAAAGCCCCGCTCAAGTCAAGACTCAAGATGTTCAACCGCCACGGCGTCGTGCAGCCGGATTTGTCCCTGAACGGTCCGTTAGCGGCTGCCATCCCTGGCTTGCCTGCCGCATTGGTTGAAATGGCCGAGCGCTATGGCCGTTTGCCGCTGAATATTTCCATGGCATCCGCTATTCGGGTTGCCTATAGCGGTTTCAGGGTAGACGCGGTGTATCGTCAGCGCGCTGGCTGGCGGCTGTTCGCCTTGCGCCCCAACAAGGAAAGTGCCCGGCTGTTCCTGCGTAACGGTGACGTGCCGAATCTGGGCGAAATCATCAGGCAGCCGGAACTGGCGCAAACGTTGAATCGCCGGGCCGGTTTTGATAGAGGTCTGACCGCGCAGGCAATGGTCAGCAGCGTTCGGACCGCAGGTGGGAGCTGGAATCACCACGACTTCGAAGAATACGACGTCGTCACCCGAACACCTTGCACTTCCAGCCAGTCGATCAACGCGAACTGATCAGCGCCCCGCTGCCCTCTGCCGGAGGGGTGGCGCTGGCGCAAAGCCTGTCCATGCCTGCAACAGCTGCCGCGGCGCGAATCCGGGAGTGTGCAACGGGCCCATTACGTGGTGGAAGCGCTTCGCCGCGCCTACCGTGATCGTGGACTGTTCGGCGACCCCGACTTCGTTCCCTCGGTACTCGATAACCAGGGCAACGCTGTTGCGGCGACGCTGCCTGTGAATTTGCCATTCGGCTCGACATTTACGGTGCCGGGCACAGGGGTCGTGCTCAACGACGAAATGGGCGATTTCGCCCTGGACTCCAAGGGCAGTGGTATCTCGGGTCCGGTGAGCGGACAGGCGAACACCATTGGACCCGGCAAGCGACCGCTTTCGAGCATGAGCCCCAGCTTCATCGAAAGCCCCCACGCCTTCACGTCCTTCGGCACCCCGGGCGGCAGTCGGATCCCCAGCATTGTGCTGCTGTCGATGCTGCAATATCTGGACGATCAGTTCGTGACCAACTGGACATCAGCCCCTCGCTCTCATTACCGGGACATGACCGACGCGGTGGAATATGAGCCAGGAGCGTTTACAAATGCGCAGTTGAGCGATTTGCGCGAGCGCGGATATGCCGTCAAAGAGGCCACGCGCGACTTCGGCAATGTGCAGGTTGTTCTGTGGCGCAAGAACAACGCTAGCGTGGAAGCCGCAAGCGATCCTCGCGGGGTGGGCGTTTCAGCGGTTTTCCGAGCGCAGGCGCCGTTGAACCCGGTACGCAGTTGCTCCGATCAATCCTGTTTGCCATAGCCGCTGGTGGTGCAACCCAGGCAGCGCACAAATGCGGCCTTGCCCGGATCGACCACCAGCGCTTTGCCGGTGGCGCCGAGGTTGCCTCCGGCGGCTGCGAATGGCGACGCCACCACGAACAGCACCGCGCCAGCCACTGTTGCTACGATCAGCAACGGACGAGCGATCAGCAGGTCACCGATCATCGCGTAAGCAGGAGGGTTCTGGATCTGATACACCGGATCGCCACTGCCTGAAGCCTCGACTTGCGCCATTGCCGGGGTCGTTTGCAGGCCAAAAAACAGGGCCAGCGTGACAGCGAAAATACGAAAAGGGCTCATGGCGTGATCCTTCAGGCGCAGCAGGAAAGGTGATGCTGCTCACTATAAACAGGCATTAGGGTTAAGCAAGGGAGGAGCGGCGCAATTATCGTAACTCGGCGTCAAGAGCACCATGCGGCTGCCGGAACCGGCTTGCTAACGAAGGCCGTGTCGCACACTCGTCCTTATTTCTGACATTTAGGGCAATAAACGCTTGCCCGCTGCCCCAGCTTGACCTCACGCATGTTTGTGCCGCAGACCTTGCATGGCTTCTCGCCACGTCCATAGGCGAACAACTCCTGCTGAAAGTAGCCCGGCTGGCCATCGCCGCCGATGAAATCACGCAAGGTTGTGCCGCCACGCTCGATGGCAGCGGCAAGAATGCGTTTGATCTCGATCGCCAGTTTTATATAGCGCGCCTTGGAAATGCTTTTGGCTTCACGACGCGGATCGATACCCGCGGCAAACAGCGCTTCGGTCGCATAAATGTTCCCGACGCCGACCACGACTGCGTTGTCCATGATGAATGGCTTGACCGCCATCGAACGCCCACGCGACAGCTCGTAGAGACGCAGCCCGTCGAACAGGTCGGTCAACGGCTCAGGTCCCAAGCGGGTCAGCAGTTCGTGATTGTGCGGGTCCAGACTCCACAACATCGCGCCGAAGCGTCGCGGATCGGTATAACGCAGGGCCAGCCCGGACTCCAGCTCGATATCCACATGCTCATGCTTAAGCGCAGGCAACCCTGCTTGGACCAGCCGCAAGTTGCCGGACATGCCCAAATGGCTGATCAATGTGCCAACTTCGGCTTGAATAAGCAGGTATTTGGCACGCCGCTCGACCACCACGATTTTTTGACCGGACAGCCGTATGTCCAGATCCTCCGGGATGGGCCAACGTAACCGGCGGTCACGCACGATCACGCGACTCACGCGCTGTCCTTCCAGATGAGGCGCGATCCCGCGACGGGTAGTTTCCACTTCGGGTAATTCAGGCATGGGCAACTCGATGGCGGGCGAAACGCGAACGCTAAGGTCAGTGGGCGCTCAGCTCGCGAATACTTTCCTTGAGGTTTTCAAAGTCATAGCCAGACAGACCCACGTAATCGAGAATCAGGTGACCGATGCTGTCCCACTCATAATCGTCGGGCTGATTACCCAACACGCGGTGGGACTCGCAGACATGCTCTGCCATTTTCAGGATCGCCAGCAGGTTCTTCAATGGCGCGTTGCGGCTTGAATCATCCTGAAAAATGGCCAGCGCGTTATGGTGATTGGCAATGGCACTGCTGACATGTTCGGGCAACCGCCACGACCTGGCAGTGAAATAGCCGACAACAGCATGGTTGGTATTGAGGATCCGGTTTTCCGTGTCGACTACCCGGCAATCCGGTCCGGCTTTGGCATAAGCGTCTTCCAACACGTTCATGTACTCGGGAAAGCGCTTGAGCATCAGTGGCACGCCACAGTCGTGAAACAGACCCAATGCGTAGGATTCGTCGACAGTCTGCGAGCCAATGCGCTTGGCCAACGTCAGACTCGTCATGGCGACGTCCTGCGCGGTATCCCAGAAGCGGTTGAGCACCACGATCGTTTCATCGCTCATTTCACCTTTGATCGACTGAGCGTTGATCAGGTTGATGACGGAGCGGCTGCCCAACAGGTTTACGGCCCGTTGAATCGAGGCAATCTTGTTGGTCAAGCCATAGTGAGCCGAGTTGACAATTTTCAGCAAAGCCCCGGAAAGCCCCGGATCTTGCGAGATCAGCCGGGCAATCACACCCAGATCAGGGTCAGGCATGTACTGCTCCATCTGCAAATCCACCATGATTTGCGGCTGGGGCGGCACGGTGATGCCTTGCAAGGCCTGCTGGATCTGCTCGGAGGTAAGCTCTTGGGACATAGGTAAACACTCAAGGTCGAGGGGTGATTCTACCGCTTACCGCCCATGGGTCGACAACCATTGAACCCTTCAAAACATCCGACAGGCAGCTGTCGGGTTAATTCATCCAGTACGCCTGCGGGCAGGATGACGCGTTATACTCCCGCTCTTTTTTTCGGAGCGACGTCATGTCCCTGCCCAGCTTGCGCCTCAAGCCCAACGCCGACCGTCGTCTGCGCGCCGGCCACCTGTGGATCTACAGCAACGAGATCGACGTTGCTACCACCCCGCTCAACGGCTTTGCTCCAGGCGCTCAAGCGATTCTTGAAGCAGCAGGCGGCAAAGCGCTGGGCATCGTCGCCATGAGCCCGAACAACCTGATCTGCGCGCGCCTGCTATCGCGTGACGTCAAATTGCCGATGGATAAGTCGCTGCTGGTGCACCGCCTGAACGTCTGCCTGTCCCTGCGCGAGCGCCTGTTCGACAAACCGTTCTATCGCCTGGTGTACGGCGACTCGGACCTGCTGCCAGGTCTGGTGGTTGACCGCTTCGGCGACATTCTGGTGGTGCAGCTCGCCTCTGCCACCATGGAGCAGCACAAGGACGATGTTCTGGCCGCGCTGATTCAGGTGCTCAAGCCAAGCGGCATCTTGCTTAAGAATGACTCGGCGGCTCGTGATGCCGAGGGCCTGAATCGCTACGTCGAAACGGCGTTTGGCCTGGTGCCGGAGTGGGTAGCGCTGGAAGAGAATGGTGTGAAATTCGAAGCGCCGGTGATGGAAGGCCAGAAAACCGGCTGGTTCTATGACCACCGCATGAACCGTGCGCGCCTGGCGCCATACGCCAAGGGCAAGCGCGTGCTGGATCTGTTCAGCTATATCGGTGGCTGGGGCGTGCAAGCCGGTGCCTTCGGCGCCAGCGAAGTGTTCTGCGTCGACGCGTCGAGCTTCGCGCTCGATGGGGTTGAACGCAACGCAGCGCTGAACGGTTTCGCTGAGAAAGTGACCTGCATCGAGGGCGACGTGTTCGAGGCCCTGAAAGAACTGAAAGCGGCTGAGGAGCGTTTCGACGTGATCGTGGCCGACCCGCCTGCGTTCATCAAACGCAAGAAAGACCTGAAAAACGGCGAAGGCGCCTACCGCCGCCTAAACGAACAGGCCATGCGCCTGCTCAGCAAGGACGGCATTCTGGTCAGCGCCTCGTGCTCGATGCACCTGCCCGAAGACGATCTGCAGAACATCCTCCTGACCAGCGCCCGCCATCTGGACCGCAATATCCAGTTGCTGGAACGCGGCGGCCAAGGCCCGGACCACCCGGTACACCCGGCGATTCCGGAAACGCGCTATATCAAGAGCATTACGTGCCGGTTGTTGCCTAACAGCTGAGGTCGGGATTCAACAGGACGCCATCGGGAGAAACGCGTCATATAGTTGGCCGTGTGATAGCAGACAAACCGGCCAACTGTGGTCACGCTCTCGACAACGGCCCTCACTGGTTGGTCAAAGCTCCAGGACCGCAGAAGCAATTCCGAAGTACACCAACACCCCGGCCGCATCGGCAATCGATGTGATCAGCGGGCCGCTGGCCACCGCCGGGTCCATCCGCAGGCGGCTGAACATGAAGGGCAGACTCATGCCAATGAGGCTGCCGATCAATACGATGACCAGCATGCTGCTGGCCACCACCATTGAAATTTCCCAGCCGCCACGCACCGCCCCCAAAAAGGCTACTGCTACCGCCATTGTGACGCCCAGCGCCAGGGCGACCGAGCATTCGCGCCATAGCAGGCGCAGCCAATCTTTAAGGACCACCTCGCCGGTGGCCAGTGCCCGGACCATCAGGGTCGCCGACTGCGCGCCGGCGTTGCCGCCGCTGTCCACCAGAAGCGGCAGGAAGAACACCAGCACGATGTTGGCCGCTATCACGTCTTCGAACACGGCAATGCCCGCACCTGAAAACAGATTGCCGAAGACCAGCAGCACCAGCCAGAACACCCGCTTGCGGTAGAGCATGGCCGCCGAAGCCGTAGCAATGTTGCCCAGATGCTTGCCGATCAGCGCGCCTTTGTGGAAGTCCTCGGTGGCTTCCTCGACCACCACATCCATGGCGTCATCGCAGGTCACGATGCCCACCAGAGCGCCCTCGGCGTTAACGATAGGCAAGGCAAGCAGGTCGTAATGGCTGATCAGGCGCGCGACGTCTTCCTGATCGGTGTCAACGCGCGCGCTGATGACCGGCTTGATCATCAGCTGTGTCACCGGCACGTGCGGCGCAGCAAGGATCAATTCGCGCAACGACACGGTGCCAAGCAACTGGCGTTGATCGTCGAGCACATAAGTCTGGTAGATAGTCTCCGCATCCGCTGCCTCGCGACGAAGCGCGTCGATAGCCTGTGCGGCCGTGAGTCCGGCGCCAATCGCAGAGTATTCACTGGTCATCACGGCGCCAGCGGTGCCCTCAGCATAGCTGGCCAGGTTGCGCAGGTCTTCGCGCTGCACATGAGCCAGCGCCGGCAGTAGAGCATCCCGGGCTGGCTGACTGATGCGGTTGAATAGGTCGGCGCGTTCGTCCGATGACATCGCGGCGATCAAGGCAACCTGAGCGCTGCGGGGCAATGTTTCGGCCAGTGCGGCCTGACGCTCCAAGGGAAAGTAGCCGAAGACCTCGGCGCGCTTCTGCAGGGGCAGTTCATTGAGCAGGCGGGTAATATCGGCCAGTTCCAGTTGGTCCAGGTAGCGGGCAATGTCAGCTGAAAGCAGATGGCTGGCGACAGCCTGTGGCTTGAGGTGGTGCTCTTGCAGGGAAGCGCGAAGCAGTTGAGCGAAGTTCAAAGTGGTCATGGTGTTCTCCAGACAACGGCGCGTGCCTGCCTGGAGAGCGGACGCATCAGCTCACAGACAAGGCCGCCACCGTTGCGGTCGGGCCAGATTGTGTGTTCTCGAGGAACTTAAACCGGGGTGGTCCATTAAGATGCTTTCTCGTTGACCGCACATGCGGCGCGGGGATATTAACCAAGCACGCAAGGCTAAAAAACCCGAAGGAAAAAACTCAGACATTTCCTACACACTCACGACTAAAGCCCCATGATCGGTCTTGGCATTCCATCCCGCCGCCAGCGGTGTAGAATCGGCCTATTCATCGCCAATCATCCCCCGGCGGGTTTATGAGCTCCGGTCGAGCACGCAGCGATCCTGTGGCGTCACCGACCTCATCCGCAGCGGCCGCGACCCGTCGCCGTTGCAATGGACCAAGAGAAGCTCACTCCCTTACTGAACCTGATTAGCCGCCCGGAGTGCTCCAATGCCTGATTACCGCTCGAAAACGTCTACCCACGGCCGCAATATGGCCGGTGCGCGTGCCTTGTGGCGCGCCACGGGGATGAAGGACGAAGACTTCAAAAAACCGATCATCGCCATCGCCAACTCCTTCACTCAGTTCGTACCGGGCCACGTACACCTCAAGGATTTGGGTCAACTGGTGGCTCGCGAGATCGAGCGGGCCGGTGGCGTGGCCAAGGAATTCAACACCATCGCGGTCGATGACGGCATCGCCATGGGTCACGATGGCATGCTGTACTCGCTGCCCAGCCGCGAGATCATCGCCGACTCCGTGGAGTACATGGTCAACGCCCACTGTGCGGACGCTATCGTCTGCATTTCCAACTGCGACAAGATCACCCCTGGGATGCTGATGGCTGCCCTGCGCCTGAACATTCCGGTGATCTTCGTTTCCGGCGGCCCGATGGAGGCCGGCAAGACCAAACTCGCCAGCCACGGCCTGGACCTGGTCGATGCCATGGTCATCGCCGCGGACTCCACCGCTTCAGACGAGAAAGTCGCTGAATACGAGCGCAGCGCCTGCCCGACTTGTGGCTCGTGCTCCGGCATGTTTACCGCCAACTCGATGAATTGCCTGACCGAGGCTTTGGGCCTTGCGTTGCCGGGCAACGGCTCGACCTTGGCGACCCACAGTGATCGCGAGCAACTGTTCCTGCAGGCCGGCCGCACCATCGTCGAGCTGTGCCAAACCTACTACCGCGATAATGACGACTCGGTGCTACCGCGCAACATTGCCAATTTCAAGGCCTTTGAAAACGCGATGACCCTGGACATTGCGATGGGCGGCTCGACCAACACCATCTTGCACTTGCTGGCCGCCGCTCAAGAAGCGGAGATCGCGTTCGACCTGCGTGACATCGATCGCCTGTCGCGCCGTGTGCCGCAACTGTGCAAGGTCGCGCCGAACATCCAGAAGTACCACATGGAAGACGTGCACCGCGCAGGCGGCATTTTCAGCATTCTCGGCTCGCTCGCCCGAGGCGGATTGCTGCACACCAACCTGCCAACCGTGCACGCCAAATCGATGGAAGAAGCCATCGCCAAGTGGGATATCACCCAGACCGACGACGAGGCGGTGCATCACTTCTTCAAGGCAGGCCCTGCCGGTATCCCGACGCAAACCGCATTCAGCCAGTCGACCCGCTGGGACACGCTGGATGACGACCGCGAGAACGGCTGCATCCGCAGCGTCGAGCATGCCTATTCACAGGAAGGTGGCCTGGCGGTGCTGTATGGCAACATCGCACTGGACGGCTGCGTGGTGAAGACCGCTGGCGTGGACGAATCGATCCACGTGTTCGAAGGCAACGCGAAGATCTTCGAAAGTCAGGACAGCGCCGTGCGTGGCATCCTCGCTGATGAGGTCAAGGCCGGCGACATCGTGATCATCCGCTACGAAGGCCCGAAAGGCGGCCCGGGCATGCAGGAGATGCTCTACCCGACCTCCTACCTGAAATCCAAAGGTTTGGGTAAAGCCTGTGCGTTGTTGACCGATGGCCGGTTCTCAGGGGGCACTTCGGGTCTGTCCATTGGTCACGCTTCGCCTGAAGCGGCTGCTGGCGGCGCGATTGGTCTGGTACGAGATGGCGACAAGGTGCTGATTGACATTCCCAACCGCTCGATCAATCTGCTGATCGACGATGCTGAGATGGCGGAGCGTCGTGCCGAGCAGGACAAGAAGGGCTGGAAACCGGTGGAAACCCGCCCACGCAAAGTGACCACGGCCCTCAAGGCCTACGCCCTGCTGGCGACCAGTGCCGACAAGGGCGCTGTGCGTGACAAGGCGCTGCTGGACAAACTGGTGCCGTAAGCGGCTCAGCAGGCAGCAAGCAAAAAGCCCGGCGGCAATGCCGGGCTTTTTATTGGGTATCAGAAACGCCACCCGTGCTGTGGAAGCGAGCTTGCTCGCGACGCGTCGGGTCCGGCACCGCAGGGGGACTGACGAAACGCAATCGCGGGCAAGCGCCTTCCTACACGTTGAGTAGTGCCAGCCTTACTGAATCTCATCCGGTTTGACGATCACCCAGTTCTTGTCCGCCGTCACCGGCAAACCTTCCTTGGCTTGGGCCTCGGCATTGGACTTCATCATGCCTTCGAGCTGAGTCATGTACTTGTCCTTGCGATTGATCCACAAGTGGATGCCACCCTTACTGACATCGACGCCATGGAACAACATGTAGCCATCGCTGGTGGGCGTATCACCGCCGACGATTACCGGTTTTTTCCATTGATCGATGTAGGTCAGGATCGCTGCCTGCTTGCCCGCCATCCAGGTCGCCGGGGTCCAGAGGTACGGCGTCAGCTCAAGACCGAGGTTGGCTTTCTCGTCGTACTTGCCTGCGCTGATCTGCTTGCGCGCGGTGGTCAGTTCGCCGGTGTCGCGATTTTTCAGCAACGTGGTCACACCGATTACGTTCTGCGGTTTGACGTTGTAGCCGTATTTAGGATCAGAGGCGACCATGCGCACCAGTTCCTCGGACGCCGCGGTCATGACGTAGACCTCGATGCCGTTTTCCATCAGCTTGTTGAACAGCTCCGCCTGGCCTGTGAAGACTTTTGGCGGCTCGACATTGATGCTCTTGACCACATCGCCATCGTAGTAGGTGCTCGGCACAGCCTTGCCCGATGCCATCAATTCGTCGACATACCCCTTGAGCTCCTTGAGCGTGAAGCCCGAGAAGACCTGCGCGACCCACGGATAGCAGACCATGTCGTCGATTTCACAGAGCCGGTAGTAATAGCTGAACAGGCTTTCCTTGTGGTCGGCGGTGTCCTTGAACGGAATCAGTTTGAGAGAAGGATCGAGCGTTTCGCGGGTGATCAGCCCTTTGTTTTCCATGTAGGGCAACAGCGACTCTTCCAGGTCATAGCGATAGCTGGTGTTGTCCATGTCGAAAACGGCGAAGTTACCCTTATTGGCATTGGCCGCAATCATCTGGTCGAGCTGCTTGGCTGCCGGTGCGGGCCAGTGCGTCAGCTCCGTGGAAAATACCTGCCCGGCAAGCCCCAGACACAGCGCAGCGGCCAACAGCTTTGGTGCGAGCTTCATAACGGTTCCTCCCTTCATATGGTTTAAGGCTGGACCGTAACAAAAACCCGTTACTGTTTGGATGCGTCAACGACGGCACACGTTCTGATGCCGCCACGTTGGTACGGTTCGCGACAGATGACATAAAAACGACATTCGGGGGACAACCATGCCGGCGGCAGAGGACAGACTGCAGGAGCGAATTCACTCGCGATGCGGCATCAGGTCGATAATCGCTGTCGACTTCCCCACTCCCCCCAAGACCCATTCCCACATTTTCATTTGTCCCAACCTCGCGCCCGGTGTTTACCGTCGTTCCCATACCTCAAAGTTGTAAGCCGGCTTGCCATCCACTGCCGGGTTTTCGCTATTGGAGGCCAGTGCCCACTCAGCCTGATCGAACTCAGGAAACCAGGCATCCCCATCAGGACTCAACGCCACACGGGTCAGGTACAGGCGGTCCGCCTGAGCCAGGCCTTGGGCATAAAGCTGCGCGCCGCCGATCAACATGACCTCGCCGGCACCCTGCTCAGCTGCCCACGCATTGGCGCGTTCCACAGCGGCTTCGAGCGAAGTGAACACTTCGGCCCCCTCAAGCGTGAGGCCCGCCTGACGGGTGACGACGATATTCAACCGACCAGGAAGCGGACGGCCCAGCGAATCCCAGGTTTTGCGACCCATGATGATCGGCTTGCCGAGGGTCGTCGCCTTGAAATACTTGAAATCTCCCGGCAGGTGCCAGGGCATGGAATTGTCGACGCCGATGACCCGGTTTTCACCCAGGGCGGCAATCAGGCTGAGAGGGAGATGTTTTTTCATGGCGGCGAGGATAGCAGAGGTGCGGGAGGGAGTCGTATCCAGGTATGGGTACACGTGCAGCTCTGCGCGATTACAGCCACAACGGGTATGCTCACTCCTGACTTCACCAACGAGATGCCGTGTGACTGCACTGACCCCACTCGATGAATTATGGCTGACCGAAGCGGTACGCCTGCGCGAGCAACACGCAGGCCCGCTTGAAGATGACGAGGCCAGCCGCCGCGCCCGCACCAGTGCGGGCGATCTAGCGACACGCATCAAGAATCGCGCCCTGTGGCTGGCTGAGCGTGACAGCATGCTCGCAGCGTTGCGGCATTGGAAACAAGGCGCGCGCCTGTCACTGATCCTGCTGGGCGTCTTCGCGGTCATCAGTGGCGCCGGACTTGCCTTCGCGGCGCTGGGCGACGGCCAGACGCCGGTCAACGTGTTCTGGGCCCTGGGCAGCCTGCTTGGATTGAACCTGATTCTGTTGCTCGGCTGGGCGTTGGGACTGATCTTCGCAGGAGAGAGCACCGCTAGCCTCGGGCGTCTGTGGTTGTGGCTCAGCGAAAAACTATCCCGCGATGCGCAAGCTGCGCAGTTGGCACCCGCGCTGATTTTGCTGCTGCAACGCAAACGACTGAACCGCTGGCTGCTAGGGACTTGCGTCAACGGTCTGTGGCTGCTGGCATTGCTAAGTGCGCTGACTCTGCTGCTGTTACTGATGGCCACCCGTCGCTACGGCTTTGTCTGGGAAACCACGATTCTGGGCAGCGACACTTTCGTCAGCCTGACCCAAGGCCTCGGCACACTGCCATCGCTGTTGGGCTTCACAGTACCCAGCGAAAACATGATCCGCGCCAGCGGCGACAGTGCACTGGTGATCGAGAACGCCCGTCAGGCTTGGGCCGCGTGGCTGGTGGGCGTGCTGGTGCTCTACGGGATCGCGCCTCGACTGCTGTTGACCCTATTGTGCTACGGGCGCTGGCGTGCAGGCCGCGAGCACTTGACGCTGGACCTGACCGAGCCCGGCTTTGTCGAGTTGCGCGAACGACTGATGCCCAGCAGCGAACGCCTCGGCGTCAACGATGCGGCGCCTGAACAACTTCATTCAGTGCAGAGCGGCCCTGCTGCCACAGAGAGCGAGGGGGCATTGCTGGTGGCCATCGAACTGGATGACCAGCGCCCGTGGCCGCCATCGCTTCCCGCAACCGTGATAGATGCAGGTGTTCTGGACAACCGCGAATCCCGTCGCGCTTTGCTTGACCAACTGACGCGTTACCCGCCCGCACGCCTGGTGGTTGCCTGCGACCCTCATCGATCGCCTGATCGCGGCAGCCTTGCACTGATTGCCGAACTGGCTCGATGCGCAGCCGCCACCCGCATCTGGTTGCTTGCCGCGCCACTCGGTGAAGCGCTGGATGTCCACCGCCTGAGTGACTGGCACAACGCGCTGCACCCGCTTGAGCTGATATGGACCGACAGCGCGCCATTGACCTGGCTGGAGACCGGACATGATTGAAAAGAACCGGGTCCGCCCGCTCAAACTTGCAGTGGTCGGTCATACGAACGTCGGTAAGACATCGCTGCTGCGCACCCTGACCCGTGATGTCGGCTTCGGTGAAGTCTCCCATCGCCCCAGCACTACACGCCACGTGGAGGGCGCGCGGCTTTCGGTGGACGGCGAGTCGTTGCTGGAGTTGTACGACACCCCCGGCCTGGAAGACGCCATCGCCCTGCTCGACTTTCTGGAACGCCTCGACCGCCCGGGCGAACGCCTCGACGGTCCGGCGCGGCTGGCGCGTTTTCTCGACGGCAGTGAAGCCCGCCAACGCTTTGAGCAGGAAGCCAAAGTGCTGCGCCAGTTGCAGGGCTCCGATGCTGGTCTTTATGTGATCGACGCCCGGGAGCCGGTGCTTGCCAAATACCGCGACGAACTTGCCGTACTCGCCAGTTGCGGCAAACCGCTTTTGCCGGTGCTCAATTTCGTCAGCAGCGCGCACCATCGCGAACCGGAATGGCGCGAAGCACTGGCACGCTTGGGGCTGCACGCACTGGTGCGCTTCGACAGCGTGGCGCCACCGGAGGACGGCGAACGGCGACTGTATGAAAGCCTGGCGCTGTTACTGGAAGCCTCGCGCCCGCAGCTGGAGCGGCTGATCCTGGATCAGCAGGCTCAGCGTGAGGTTCGCAGGCATAGCGCGGCACGGTTGATCGCCGAACTGCTGGTCGATTGCGCGGCCTGCCGGCGCGGCGTTGCTGCAGCGTCTGATCAGGTGCAGACGGCTATCGATGATCTGCACAAGTCTGTGCGTCAACGCGAACAACGCTGCGTCGAAACGCTGCTCAAGCTGTACGCGTTCCGGCGTGAAGACGCTTCAGCCAGCGATCTGCCGCTGCTGGACGGGCGCTGGGGGGACGACCTGTTCAACCCGCAAACCCTGAAACTGTTAGGTGTGCGGGTCGGCGGTGGCATCGCTGCCGGGGCCGCGGCAGGCGCGGGTGTGGACCTATTGGTAGGGGGCATCACCCTGGGCGCGGCGGCGCTGGTTGGCGCCATTGCCGGGGGCGCCTTGCAGACCGCGCGTAGTTACGGCGCACGCTTGCTGGGCAAGCTCAAAGGCCAGCGTGAGCTGACGGTCGATGATGCGGTGTTGCGCTTGCTGGCATTGCGGCAACGGCAGTTGTTGGCGGCCCTTGAGGCACGAGGTCATGCGGCGATGGATAGCATCAGGCTGAACACTCCACAGGATAAATCCTGGCGCGAGGGCAAGCTGCCGGAAGCCCTGCACAAGGCGCGGGCATACCCGCAGTGGTCGTCGCTGAACCCGCATTCGAAGCTCAATCAGAGTGAACGCCACGAGCAGGTCGAAGCGCTGGCCAGGTCGGTGGTGGCCGGATAAGCATCTGCCGGCAGTCGCCCTGCGCATTTTACGGTAGGGGAAATGCGCGTGGCCCGGTATGATCGCGCGCCCGATACACCCGGAAGCACACGCGCATGAAACCCACCTTGATCGCTGCAGCAGAGCTCGACCGTCTCGAGACCTGGCAGAAATACTCCAGCCATATGTGCGGGGGTTGTATCTCCAGCTGTTGCACCCTGCCAGTGGAAGCGAAGATCAAGGACCTGATCCGCATCGGCGTCGTCGACGAATTCGAGATCGGTGATAACCCGAAAAACATTGCCAAGCGCTTGCAGAAGGAAGGCATCATCGAGCGCTTCAACCAGAAGTCGGGGATCTTCACGCTCCAACGCATGAGCAACGACGACTGCCTGTATCTGGATCGCAAGAGCCGGCTGTGCACCATCTACGATAAGCGCCCCGACACCTGCCGTAACCACCCCAAGATCGGCCCACGGCCGGGTTATTGCGCTTACAAGCCGAAAGAAGTCGTGCGCGAAAGCACCGGCACGCTGAATTCGAACTCCGGCCGGGTGCCGTTGAAGTTCTAAAGCCTCTATCGGGTTCGCGTGCGTTTTCCCGGCTGAAGCCGGACCTACCAAAGACGCGCGGGCTTCAGTGGGACCGGCTTTAGCCGGGAAGAGGCGGATTGAGCGGCATCGCTCTCGCAGCGATAGGCAGCGTCCAAACCAAATCCCACACAAACAAAAACGCCCCCGACCTTGCAGTCGGGGGCGTTTTTTTACGGCTGACTAAACGTTAATCAGTTGCCGCTTTTCTTGGCAGCGCGGGTACGCTCGCTTTCGCCAAGAATTTTCTTACGCAGGCGGATCGACTTCGGCGTCACTTCGCACAGCTCGTCTTCTTGAACGAACTCGAGTGCTTGTTCCAGCGTGAAGCGGATAGGCGGAACCAGAGCAATGGTTTCGTCTTTACCGGAAGCACGCATGTTGTCGAGCTTCTTGCCTTTGGTTGGGTTGACGCCCAGGTCGTTGTCGCGGCTGTTGATGCCGACGATCTGACCTTCGTACACGTCTTCGCCGTGACCCAGGAACAGTTTGCCGCGAGCTTGCAGGGTTTCCAGCGAGTAAGTCAGAGCCTTACCGGTAGCAACCGAAACCAGCACGCCGTTCTGACGGCCGGACATGTCGCCGGACTTCATCACGTCGTAACGGTCGAAGATCGAGGTCAGGATGCCTGCACCGGACGTCAGGGTCAGGAACTCGTTACGGAAACCGATCAAGCCACGTGCCGGGATATTGTACTCAAGGCGAACACGGCCCTTGCCATCCGGAACCATGTTGGTCAGATCGCCCTTACGGATACCGATCTGTTCCATGATTGCGCCCTGCGATTCTTCCGGCAGGTCGATGGTGACGTTTTCGTACGGTTCGTGCTTGACGCCATCAACCATGCGGATGATCACCTCAGGACGACCAACACCCATTTCGAAGCCTTCGCGACGCATGGTTTCGATCAGTACCGAGAGGTGCAGCTCACCACGGCCAGAGACCTTGAACTTGTCAGCGGTGTCGCCTTCTTCAACGCGCAGTGCAACGTTGTACAGCAGCTCTTTGTCCAGACGCTCTTTGATGTTACGGCTGGTGACGAACTTGCCTTCTCGACCGCAGAAAGGCGAATCGTTGACCTGGAAGGTCATGGATACGGTAGGTTCGTCAACGGTCAGCGGCTTCATCGCTTCAACATTCTGTGGGTCGCACAGGGTGTCGGAGATGAACAGCTCTTCGAAGCCGCTGATGCAGACGATGTCGCCGGCAGCAGCTTCTTCCACGTCTACACGGTGCAGACCGTGGTGACCCATCAGCTTGAGGATACGACCGTTACGGCGCTTGCCGTTGGCGTCAATAGCCACAACCTGGGTGTTCGGCTTGACCTTGCCACGGGCAATACGGCCAACGCCGATGATGCCCAGGAAGCTGTTGTAGTCCAGTGCCGAGATTTGCATCTGGAACGGACCATCACGGTCAACTTTCGGCGCAGGTACGTTGTCGACGATCGACTGGTACAGCGGGGTCATGTCTTCAGCCATGGCGGTGTGTTCCAGACCGGCAATACCGTTCAGGGCCGAGGCGTAGACGACTTTGAAGTCCAGCTGTTCTTCGGTAGCACCGAGGTTGTCGAACAGGTCGAAGATCTGATCCAGAACCCAGTCCGGACGCGCGCCTGGACGGTCGACCTTGTTGATGACCACGATTGGACGCAGGCCGGCTTCGAAAGCCTTCTTGGTCACGAAACGGGTTTGCGGCATAGGGCCGTCTTGAGCGTCGACCAGCAGCAGAACGGAGTCAACCATCGACATCACGCGCTCTACTTCACCACCGAAGTCGGCGTGGCCCGGGGTGTCAACGATGTTGATGTGGTAGCCATTCCAGTTGATCGCGGTGTTCTTCGCGAGAATGGTGATACCGCGCTCTTTTTCCTGGTCGTTGGAGTCCATCACGCGTTCGTCGTTGAGCTCGCCGCGTTCCAGGGTGCCGGACTGACGCAAAAGCTTGTCGACGAGGGTGGTTTTACCGTGGTCAACGTGAGCAATGATGGCGATGTTACGTAGATTTTCGATCACTTGTGTATCTCGATCAGAGGATTCGGTCAGCTGACTGATTGCAGACAGCTATGAACGGTACAGTCGGCGAGACCCTGTTCGGGTCTGCAGCCGTTACGGCTGACGACTGGTGTCGGGGGGCCGGTGACGCAAGCCACAGGCAAACAGCCCCGGGCACTTAGCTCGGTCGATAAACGCGCACATTGGCATGTCCCTCACTGAGCAAATGATGAGCATGCAGGCGACTCATGACGCCTTTGTCGCAATAAAGCAGGTACTGGCGCGTGTCATCCAGTTCCTTGAAACGGCTGTTCAATGCAAAGAACGGCAGCGTTTGTACTTCGATGTCTGTCAGTTCCAGCGGGCGGTCTTCGGTTTCATCCGGGTGGCGGATGTCGATGATCACTTGCCCGGCCAGGGCCTGACCGACTTCTTCGACCCGAACGTCCTGACCCAACTCCTCGATCACCCGATCGATAGGCACCAGACGGGCGTTTTCGAGCGCACGCTCGAGCACGGCCATGTCGAACTCTTTTTCTTCATGCTCGACGCGGTTACGTTTGGCCGCGGTCTTTGGATTGACCGAGATCACCCCACAGTATTCGGGCATGTGCCGGGCAAAATCGCCGGTGCCGATCTGGTCGGCCTGGTCGATGATGTCCTGCTTGTGACTGGCGATCAGCGGGCGCAGGACCAGCTTTTCCGTCACGCAATCGATAACCGACAGGTTCGGCAGTGTCTGGCTGGACACCTGGGAAATCGCCTCGCCGGTTACCAGCGCGTCGATTTCAAGTCTGTCGGCGATATTGGTCGCAGCGCGCAACATCATACGCTTCAAAACTACGCCCATATGACTGTTATCGACTTTTCCGAGAATTTCTCCCAGAACTTCCTCGAACGGTACGCTGACGAACAGCACCCGCTGCGAACTGCCGTATTTTTTCCAGATGAAGTGCGCGACTTCCATCACACCCAGTTCATGAGCCCTGCCGCCCAGATTGAAGAAGCAGAAATGGCTCATCAAGCCACGACGCATCATCTGGTACGCAGCCACGGTGGAATCGAAACCGCCGGACATCAGCACCAGCGTCTGCTCCAAAGAGCCCAGCGGGTAGCCGCCAATGCTGTTGTGCTGACTGTGAATCACGAACAAGCGCTTGTCGCGGATTTCCATCCGCACCTCGACTTGCGGCGTCTTGAGCGAAATGCCGGCAGCGTTGCACTCACGGCGCAGCCTGCTGCCAACGTACTTCTCGACGTCCATGGAGCTAAAGTCGTGATGACCGGCGCGCTTGCAGCGTACCGAGAAAATCTTGCCGGGCAACGCATGACCGAAGTGCAGTTTGCACTTCTCGTAAATGTCATCCATGTCGCCCAGCGGGTACTGATCAACCTGCAGAAAGTGTGCGATGCCCGGCATGCAGCTCAGGCGCTCGGTCATTTCGTGCAGGATCTTCGGATCTTGGACCCTGCTCTCGACCTCGAGGTTGTCCCACACGCCATCGACCACCAGCGCCGGGTCCAGATCGCGGAGCACGGTGCGGATGTTTTTGGCCAGTTGCTTGATGAAGCGCTTGCGCACTGGCCGGCTTTTGATGGTGATTTCCGGGAAAACTTTAACGATTAGTTTCATGAAAACAGCGCGCGAGGTGCCGGTCAAAAAAGGGGGGCGCGGATTATAGCGGAAATTGCTCAAGGTTTAACCAGTTATCGTATAGCCAATCATCGGCGCACCGGAATGGGACTGCATACAATCCAGGCGCACCAATGCGGTGCGATGCTTTTTTGCAAATGCGAACTTTAACGTGCCAAAACCCGGCGTTTTTCAGGAAAAACCCAACACAGGGCACTGGCATGCAAATTGCTCCCTTGTGAGGCAGGTTGCCTTGGCCGACTATCGCGCCGGCATCACCCCCTATTAAGGGCCCACCACTGCCGGCCCTAAGCCACCCCGGAGGACAACATGTCGAAGTCGGTTCAACTCATCAAAGATCATGACGTTAAGTGGATTGATCTGCGCTTCACGGACACCAAAGGCACTCAGCACCACGTGACCATGCCGGCTCGCGATGCGCTGGAAGACGACTTCTTCGAAGTCGGCAAAATGTTCGACGGCTCCTCCATCTCCGGCTGGAAAGGCATCGAAGCCTCCGACATGATCTTGCTGCCAGACGACGAAAGCGCCGTTCTGGACCCGTTCACCGAAGAACCGACCCTGATCCTGGTCTGCGACATCATCGAACCTTCGACCATGCAAGGTTACGATCGCGACCCACGCGCCATTGCTCATCGCGCCGAGGAATACCTCAAATCCACCGGTATCGGTGACACCGTATTTGCAGGTCCAGAGCCAGAATTCTTCATCTTCGACGAAGTGAAATTCAAGTCCGACATCTCGGGCTCGATGTTCAAGATTTTCTCCGAACAAGGTTCGTGGATGTCCGACGCGGACATCGAAGGCGGTAACAAAGGCCACCGTCCGGGCATCAAAGGCGGCTACTTCCCGGTTCCTCCGTTCGACCACGACCACGAAATCCGCACCGCAATGTGCAACGCCCTGGAAGAAATGGGTCAGGTCGTCGAAGTTCACCACCACGAAGTGGCAACGGCTGGCCAGAACGAAATCGGCGTGAAATTCAACACGCTGGTCAAGAAGGCCGATGAAGTTCAGACCCTGAAATACGTTGTCCACAACGTTGCCGACGCTTACGGCCGCACCGCTACCTTCATGCCCAAGCCTCTGTACGGCGATAACGGCTCGGGTATGCACGTCCACATGTCCATCTCCAAAGATGGCAAGAACACCTTTGCTGGCGAAGGCTATGCCGGTCTGTCCGATACCGCCCTGTACTTCATCGGCGGTATCATCAAGCACGGCAAGGCGTTGAACGGCTTCACCAACCCGTCGACCAACTCCTATAAACGTCTGGTCCCAGGTTTCGAAGCCCCGGTCATGCTGGCCTACTCGGCCCGTAACCGTTCCGCTTCGATCCGTATTCCTTACGTCTCCAGCCCACGCGGCCGTCGTATCGAAGCCCGTTTCCCGGATCCATCGGCCAACCCATACCTGGCCTTTGCTGCATTGTTGATGGCTGGCCTGGACGGCATCCAGAACAAGATCCACCCAGGCGACGCCGCCGACAAAAATCTGTATGACCTGCCGCCAGAAGAAGCAGCAGAGATCCCGCAAGTGTGCGGCAGCCTGAAAGAAGCCCTGGAAGAGCTGGATAAGGGCCGTGCGTTCCTGACCAAAGGCGGCGTATTCAGCGACGACTTCATCGACGCCTACATCGCTCTGAAGTCGGAAGAAGAAATCAAGGTCCGTACCTTCGTACACCCACTGGAATACGAGCTGTACTACAGCTGCTGATCCAGTCACGCCAGCGAACGCGGCGTGAAAGAAAGGCCTCCTTCGGGAGGCCTTTTTTATGCTTTTGAAACAGGCGGCTACGTATTCAAGATGTGCGAAGTCGTAAAGTCCTATCACGGGTGGTATAGGGTTATCGCCTTTCCAACGATTTTTTCCGGATACTGCCCCATTCGCAGCGCGCTCTTACGCTGCGCTGACTTACAAGGATCCCACATGCCAAAACCACTCTGGCTCATGCTCCTGATCGTTCCCCTGACGTCTGGCTGCATCAACGCTGCTTCATCATCCCCCGCGCCTGCCGCTTTAAGCCCACTCATCGAGGCCATGGGCCAGCGGCTCGCTATTGCCAACGACGTTGCACAGAGCAAGTTCTACAGCGGTAAACCCGTTCAGGACACCGAGCGCGAGCGCCAGGTGATCGCCAATGCCCAAGCCCAGGCCGCAGCGTACAAGCTCGACAAAAGTGACGTTCGCTTGTTCATGACGGCACAGATCGAAGCCAACAAGATGGTGCAGTACGCGCGACTCGCACAATGGCACGCAGACGCTCAGCCGCCGGAGCAGCCCAGCACCAGCCTGACGACCGGGATTCGCACTCGCCTGGACACGCTGCAACCGGTACTGATGGAGAAATACGCAGCGTTTGTGCCGTATCGCAAGGACCCTGCCTGCCAACGCTGGGTACAAGCCGACATTGAGCGTCAGACAGCGGATCCGACCCTTGTGACTGCGCTGCAACGTGCTGCAAGTAATTTGTGCGCCACTACCAACAAGGGCTGAGCGCAGCAGTGGGCCGGGCACACCGCCAGCCCGGTTTTGCTCTATGCTGGCGACTGCGCCTTGCATCCGAGTTGGCATGGCCCGAGCGGTCGTTCTCCTGATCGTGGTACCGGAGTTTTCATGCGTCAAAGCCTTGCCCTTGTACTGCTGTTGCTTGCGCTTCCCGCAGTCGCCCAGATCTACAAATACACTGACGCCAACGGCAACACGGCCTTCAGCAGTCAGCCGCCCGACGGGACGAAAGTGGAAACGGTGGATCTGCCGCCACTCAACAGTGTCGGTGACGCTGCGCCTGCCCCGCCAACGTCAGCGCCTTCGCAAAGTCAGACTCCGCCACAACCGGCCAGCGCGACTTATGAAACGCTGCGACTGACCGACTTGCCCAACGACGAGGCCCTGCGTGCCAACAACGGCTCTTTCATCGCCGGGGTGATGATTCAACCGCGTTTGCAGCCCGGTCACCTGCTGCAACTGCTGGTGGACGGCAAACCCTATGGCCAGCCCACCAACGTCCCTCGCGTCCAGGTCACTGAGCTGGACCGAGGCGAACACAGCCTGTCCGTCCAGGTGGTGCAAGGCGCTCAGATAATCCAGCAAAGCGAAACGATCAACCTGACAGTGCAGCGAGCTCATGTCGGCAAACGTTAACAAGCAGTGGCTGCGTTACCCGGTCATTTGCCTGCTCATGCTTGTCGGTCAGTTGGCAATCGCTGAGGTTTACACCTACATCGATTCCGAGGGGAATCGGGTTTTTACCGACCAGCCCCACAAAAACGCAAAAAAGATCGACATTGCTCCCAGCAACCAGATCAGGTCCACACCTAAAAAGCCAGGTCAGTCCTCCAGCATGAAACCCAAACCTGGGCCGCTGTTTCACTATCAGCTGCTGCGCATTCTTGCGCCCGAACCGGACGCCACTATCCGGGACATGCAGGGCAACGTGATGGTGACCGTCACCAATGACCCGCAGCTTCAACCCGGTCACACCTACCGTCTGCTGCTTGACGGCGAGCCTTACGGCAATGCCGGCCATAGCCCGGTGTTCCCGATGACCAACATTGATCGCGGCACGCATCAGGTGTCGATCGAGATCGTCGACGAGTTCGGCCGCATAGCGGAACGCACGCCCAACCAACCCTTCCACATGATGCGCATCTCGCTTGCACAGAAGCGCCTCGCTCAACCCTGCAAAACCAACGATTTTGGCTTACGGCCTGAGTGTCCCCTCAAGGACAAACCACCTGAAGAAAGCAGCATCCTGCCTTTTTTCTGACAAGGTGCTGTGTGGATGGCCGCGCTCCAAAATAGTGCACAGATTGAACGAGCACTCCGATTAAACTCCCATTTTGGTTCATGAATCACTACAACCCACGCCGTGCATTCGCTTGCTGTCCAAAAAAAGCCCGAATCGCGTCTTTCCGCGCTTCTTTTCGGAGCTTGGTTTGTTTTTTGCATTTTCTTACCCATTAGTAATGGTCAAGCACCAAGCCAGCCGCTCTAACGGGGCGAAGAGACCAATCAAAGCCTGCAATCCGGGATCGCTCCCTGTGCGATGTGCCAAAAGAGGTCAACGAGATTCATGACTATCAGCGATACGTTGCACCGATTGTTACTCGACAACCTGACCACTGCCACGATTCTGCTCAACGCTGACCTGCGCCTGGAATACATGAATCCGGCAGCCGAGATGCTGCTGGCCATCAGCGGTCAGCGCAGTCATGGGCAGTTCATCAGTGAGCTTTTCACCGAGTCTGCAGAAGCGCTGAGTTCGCTTCGCCAGGCGGTGGAACAGGCCCACCCGTTCACCAAACGCGAAGCCATGCTGACCGCGCTCACGGGTCAGACGCTGACGGTCGATTACGCCGTAACGCCAATACTGGCGCAAGGCGAAACCATGCTTCTGCTGGAAGTCCACCCCCGTGATCGCCTGCTGCGCATCACCAAGGAAGAGGCGCAGCTGTCCAAGCAGGAGACCACCAAGATGCTGGTCCGCGGGCTGGCCCACGAGATCAAGAATCCGCTGGGCGGGATTCGCGGCGCGGCGCAATTGCTGGCCCGCGAGCTGCCGGAAGAAAGCCTCAAGGACTACACCAACGTCATCATCGAAGAAGCCGATCGCCTGCGAAACCTAGTCGACCGGATGCTGGGTTCGAACAAGCTGCCGTCGCTGGCAATGACCAATGTCCACGAAGTGCTGGAGCGTGTGTGCAGTCTGGTGGAGGCGGAAAGCCAGGGTTGCATCACATTGGTGCGTGACTATGATCCGAGTATCCCGGACGTGTTGATCGACCGCGAACAAATGATTCAGGCCGTGCTCAATATCGTGCGCAATGCCATGCAGGCGATCAGCGGTCAGAACGAGCTGCGCCTGGGGCGCATCAGTTTGCGTACTCGCGCCATGCGCCAGTTCACTATCGGCCATGTGCGCCATCGCCTGGTGAGCAAGATCGAAATCATCGACAACGGCCCCGGCATTCCGGCCGAACTTCAGGAAACCATCTTCTACCCAATGGTCAGTGGCCGCCCGGATGGCACCGGGTTGGGCCTTGCCATCACCCAGAACATCATCAGTCAGCACCAGGGGCTGATCGAGTGTGACAGCCATCCTGGCCATACAACATTCTCGATCTTCTTGCCGCTGGAACAAGGAGCAGCTTCGACATGAGCCGTAGTGAAACTGTCTGGATCGTCGACGACGATCGTTCCATCCGCTGGGTACTGGAAAAGGCCTTGCAGCAAGAGGGCATGACCACGCAAAGCTTCGACAGCGCCGATGGCGTGATGAGCCGCCTGGCGCGCCAGCAACCGGACGTGATCATTTCCGACATTCGCATGCCTGGCGCCAGCGGCCTGGACCTGCTGGCGCGGATCCGCGAACAGCACCCGCGCCTGCCCGTGATCATCATGACCGCCCATTCGGACCTGGACAGCGCCGTGGCGTCGTATCAAGGCGGCGCCTTTGAATACCTGCCAAAGCCGTTCGACGTGGACGAGGCAGTGTCGCTGGTCAAACGTGCCAATCAGCACGCTCAGGAACAACAGGGCATGGACGTTGCGCCGACCCTGACCCGCACCCCGGAAATCATCGGCGAAGCGCCAGCGATGCAGGAAGTGTTTCGGGCCATCGGCCGTTTGAGTCACTCCAATATCACCGTGCTGATCAACGGCGAATCGGGCACCGGTAAAGAGCTGGTCGCCCATGCCCTGCACCGCCACAGCCCGCGTTCGGCCTCGCCGTTCATTGCGCTGAACATGGCGGCAATTCCGAAAGACCTGATGGAATCCGAGCTGTTCGGCCACGAAAAAGGTGCCTTCACTGGCGCGGCCAACCTGCGACGAGGGCGGTTTGAACAAGCCGATGGCGGCACGTTGTTCCTCGACGAAATCGGCGATATGCCTGCCGACACCCAGACGCGCCTGCTGCGCGTGCTGGCGGACGGTGAGTTCTACCGCGTTGGCGGTCATGTACCGGTCAAGGTGGACGTGCGCATCATCGCGGCCACTCACCAGAATCTGGAAACCCTGGTGCAGGCAGGCAAGTTTCGGGAGGACTTGTTCCACCGTCTGAACGTGATCCGTATCCACATTCCGCGTATGTCCGATCGTCGCGAAGACATTCCGACCCTGGCCAAACACTTCCTGAGCCGGGCGGCGCAGGAGCTGGCGGTCGAGCCGAAACTGCTGAAGGCCGAGACCGAGGAATACCTCAAGCATCTGCCTTGGCCGGGCAACGTACGGCAGCTGGAAAACACCTGCCGCTGGATCACGGTCATGGCCTCGGGTCGCGAAGTACACGTCAGCGACCTGCCGCCCGAGTTGCTCAGCCTGCCGCAGGAGGCCGCTCCGGTCACCAACTGGGAGCAGGCGCTGCGTCAATGGGCCGACCAAGCCTTGGCTCGCGGGCAATCTAGCCTGCTGGACAGCGCGGTACCCACTTTCGAACGCATCATGATCGAGACGGCTCTGAAGCACACCGCTGGCCGTCGTCGCGACGCTGCCGTGTTGCTGGGCTGGGGACGCAACACCTTGACGCGCAAAATCAAGGAACTGGGGATGAAGATCGATGGCGGGGATGATGATGAGGGGGAAGAGGGCTAATAAGTTCTCGCTGAACTCGCAGTGACCTGTGGAGGCTCAAGAGGTTACAACCGCTGGCAAAGGCGGTGTGTCAGGTCGACCGCCTTCGCCGCCGTCGTAACCTCCGGTAGCTCCCACAGATTCAGCATTCCAGGTTTGATCAGTCGTTATTCAGCCGACGACGGCTTTTCCCACAGGTTGATCCCGCCTTCCACTGCGAAGCGGTCGATTTCGGCCAGTTCTTCCTGGCTGAACGCCAGATTATCCAGCGCTCCGACGTTCTCGATGATCTGTTCGGGACGGCTCGCGCCAATCAATGCCGACGTCACACGTGGATCCCGCAGGGTCCAGGCCAGGGCCATTTGCGCCAGGCTTTGACCGCGACGCTTGGCGATCTCGTTCAGCGCGCGCACATGCTCGATGTTCTGCTCGGACAAATGCGAAGCCTGCAGCGAATCACCGCCAGGACGATTGACCCGCGCATCCTTTGGAATCCCGTTCAGGTATTTGTCTGACAGCAGCCCCTGCGCCAGCGCGGTAAAGGCAATGACGCCCGAGCCCAGTTCGTCGGTGGTGTCCAGCAGGTCTTTTTCGACCCAGCGATTGAGCAGATTGTAGGCCGGCTGATGGATCAGCAATGGCACCTTCCACTCTTTGAGCAGGCCGGCAATTTCCCGAGTCTTGGCGCCCGAGTACGACGAGATTCCGATGTACAGCGCCTTGCCTTGCTGCACGGCTGTCGCCAGTGCGCCTGCGGTTTCTTCCAGCGGGGTATCCGGGTCAAAGCGATGCGAATAAAAGATATCCACATAATCCAGGCCCATGCGCTGCAGGCTTTGATCGAGGCTGGCCAGCACGTACTTGCGCGAACCGCCACCCTGCCCATACGGGCCGGGCCACATGTCCCAGCCTGCCTTGGTGGAAATGATCAGTTCGTCGCGGTACTGCTGAAAGTCCTCACGCAGCAAACGACCGAAATTGATCTCAGCGCTGCCATACGGCGGGCCGTAGTTGTTGGCAAGGTCGAAGTGGTTGATGCCATGATCGAACGCGGTACGCAACATCGCGCGCTGGGTATCCAGCGGCGTGCTGTCACCGAAGTTGTGCCACAGGCCCATCGACAGCGCGGGCAGCACCAGCCCGCTGAGGCCTACGCGACGATAGGGAATGCGTTCATAACGGTTTTCGGCAGCGATGTAGGTCATTCAATCCTCTCTTCTTGTCTGAATGGCTAAGCAGCCTTGCGAGACTACTCGCATTCGAAAACCGTCGCATTGCAGGAATGAGCTAGCGCACCAGATGCAAGAACTGCATGTGCCGCTCGTACTGATCAAGAATGTCGTTGATCACTTGCTCCTTGGTGTACCCCACAAGGTCATAGTCCTGACTGCCTTCGCTCAGGTGCACCTCGGCCCGGTAATAGCGCCGGTTGTTGAGCTGCTTGGAGCCCATTCCCGCGCGGGCGAAGGACGGCGTGAAATAGCCACGCATGGTCACCTGGTAGATGAAAGGCCGTTCTTCACCGTGGCCGATTTCCAGCCCGACCGTATGATTGGCCGGATCGGGTTGCGTCACCACGGTCAGGCCCTTTTCAACGAACACGCCGGTGACGTCTTCGATGGCCGGGCGGACAGTCTGCTCGAGGAAGCGATACACCTCATCGCGGGACGGGAAATGCACCGCTTGACTCAGACGCTGACGCCAGCCTCCACGTCGAGCCCCTGAAACCGGAGCCAGCGAGTAGAGCTGAGCGATCTGCCGCTGCGACTCCATATGAAACGCCTTTTGCAGGCCCCACATCATGGTCAGCAGGATCAGCGAGAACGGCAGCGAGGTCAGGACCACCGCAGACTTCAGCGCATCGATGCTTCCGGAAAACAGCAGACCGCTGGTGATCAGCGCGGTCATCACGCCCCAGAACACACGCAGCCATTTCGGGCCGTCTTCATCCGGGCTGCCACCTTTGGCCGACAGCGTAGACAACACCACCGTGCCGGAATCGGCCGAGGTCACGAAGAACACGAAGCTGATAAACACCGTGACCGCAATGACGGTTTTACTCCACGGGTAGTTTTGCAGCATCAGGTACAGGGTCATGGACGGGTCATCAATGGCCGACTGCCCCAGGGCCGCCATACCGTGATTGAGCACCAGGTCGATGGCACTGTTGCCGAAGATCGACATCCAGGCGAGGGTGAAACCCAGGGGAATCAACAGCACGCCGCAGACAAACTCACGAATGGTGCGACCGCGCGAGATGCGAGCAATGAAAAGTCCAACAAAGGGCGACCAGGCAATCCACCAGGCCCAATAGAACACCGTCCAGCCACCCAACCATTCGCTTGGGCCGTTGTAGGCATAGACGTCGAAACTCTTGGTCGGCAGCGCGCCGAGGTAATCGCCAATGTTCTGCACCAATGTATTGAGCAGATGCTGCGTCGGCCCGGCAAACAGTACAAACAGCAAAAGCGCACAGGCCAGCAGCATGTTGATGTCGGACATGACCCGCACGCCCTTGTCGACGCCAGCCACGGCCACCAGAATCGCCGCGCCCATCATCAATGTGATGAGCCCGACCTGAATCCAGTGGGTATGCGCGACACCGAACAGGTAATCAAGCCCGGCATTGAGGTGCAGCACGCCAAAACCCATGTCTGCGCCGAGACCGAAGATGGTGGCGATGATGCCGAAGCCGTCCACCGCGTAGCCAATGGGGCCGTTGATGCGCTTGCCAATCAGCGGGTACAGCGCCGAACGCAGCGCCAGCGGCAGGTTATGCCGATAGGCAAAATAAGCCAAAGCCATGCCGACGAAAGCAAACACGCCCCAGCCGTGCAAACCCCAGTGCAGAAACAGCAGCTGCATGGCCTGACGTGCCGACTCGGTGGTGCCGCCCTCGCCTTGCGGCGGTTGCAGCATGTGGGTCAAGGGCTCGGAGACGCAGAAGAAAAACAGCGTGATACTGATTCCCGCAGCGAACAGCATCCCGGCCCATGACAGATAGCTGAACTCGGGTTCGTCATGGTCGGCCCCGAGCTTGATCTTGCCGTACCCGGAGAGTGCCGTGACGACCACGAACACCAGATACAGGGTCATGGCCAGCATGTAATACCAGCCAACGGTGTTGGCCGCCCAGGTTTGAGCCGCGAGCAACCACTGGCCCGACGCTTCGGGAAAGCTGATGACGACCAGTCCGAAAATCAGAATGAAGCTGGCAGCGAAGTAGAAGACGGGAGCATTCATGCGCACCGGCGAGCTGTTTTGCGCACTTGAAGCACTCATGCGAATACCCCCCTGAGGGTAGCGAAATCGTTCATGCAAAGCTGATGCGGCAAGGGTAGGCCTCCTGGTGTGAGCGGGCAGCGAACCACCGGTTTAACTTGATTGAACGTTCAATTAAAACACGGAATGAAGGTTGAGGACCAATTGCAGTCCTCTGGACGTTAGCTCACGCGGGGGTATGACGTACGCGGCAAGGCGTTTGTTCCGGGGGTTTGAGCGATGAATGATTGCTGGAAAAAACCTGTAGGAGTGAGCCTGTTCAGGCTGCCGTCGAACCCGTGAGCCAGAACATCCGCAGCATTTCGGCGGCTGTCATCTAGCTTTCGTAAGCCCGCTCACTCCTATGGCGAATCTGCTTGATCGGACCTTACTTTTGCGCACCGTCGTCATGCTGCAGATTGGCCTGATTCACGTTGCTGTCCGGCGGTACGCTTCGGGTCAGCCAGACGTTACCGCCGATGGTCGAGCCCTTGCCAATGGTGATGCGTCCCAGAATGGTCGCGCCAGCGTAGATCACCACATCGTCCTCAACGATAGGGTGGCGAGCGTGGCCCTTCTGCAATTGACCGTCGTCGTCAGCCGGGAAGCGCTTCGCGCCCAGAGTGACGGCCTGATAAATCCGCACACCCTCACCGATGATCGCGGTTTCGCCAATGACGACCCCGGTCCCGTGATCGATGAAGAAGCTCGGACCGATGCGGGCACCCGGGTGAATATCGATGCCAGTGGCCGAATGGGCTAGCTCCGAACTGATTCGCGCCAGCAGCGGCAGACCATTGTTGTAAAGGTGATGGGCCAGGCGATGATGGATCACCGCCAGAATCCCCGGATAGCACAGCAGCACCTCATCGACACTGCGCGCCGCCGGGTCACCCTGGTAAGCCGCCAGTACGTCAGTGTCGAGGATGCGCCGAATGTTCGGCAATGCGCTGGCAAAGTCCTGAATCAGGCGCTCGCCGTGCACGTCGGCGCAGGTGGCATCCTCGCCGCGCTGGCGGGCGACGTAACGCAGTTCAAGCCGTGCCTGATCCAGCAGCGAGTTCAACGCCACGTCGAGGGTATGCCCGACGTAAAAGTCTTCACTCTCTTCACGCAGGTCTACAGGCCCCAGGCGCATGGGGAACAATGCACCGCCCAGCGCCTCAAGGATGTCGCGCATGGCCTCGCGGGACGGCAGCTCACGGCCACCCTTCTCTCCGCTGACACGACCGTTGCGGCTGCGCCACTCATCACGCGCAGCGCGCAATTCACCCACAATCCGCTGCAACTGCCAGTGGCCGGTCAATCCTTCGGCGCAGTCTTGCGGGGACAGGTCGGGAATAGTGCTCACGCAGGTTTCTCCTCAGTTCAACGGGCTGGGCCGAAGGTTTGATCACTCTACGGCCACATTTGTCGCAAATAAATAGCAGTTTTTCGTGAGTCTATACCCCGGCACGTGCAGTAAATCCTCCGGTTGCCCTGTCCGAGTCGTCTACTTATAGTCCTGCGACTCACTGTGGATGGCTCGATACGACCATGATCAAACAACAGCTCGAACGTTTTGACCGCCTCAAACTGCTGGACGCGCCAACGCCGCTGGAGAAATTGCAACGTCTGTCGGCCTGGGCCGGTCGCGATATTTATGTCAAACGCGACGACATCACTCCACTGGCCATGGGCGGCAATAAGCTGCGCAAACTTGAATACCTGGCGGCGGACGCACTGGCCCAAGGGGCTGACACGCTGATCACTGCGGGGGCGATACAGTCCAATCATGTTCGCCAAACCGCTGCGCTGGCCGCCAGGCTGGGGTTGAGTTGCGTCGCATTGCTGGAAAATCCGATTGCCACCGAGGACCGCAATTACCTTGGCAATGGCAACCGACTGCTGCTGGACCTGTTCGGCGCCAGGGTCGAGCTAGTAGAGAACCTCGATAACGCCGACGAGCAACTCCAGGCGCTGGCCGCACGCTTGAGCACGAGCGGCAAGAAACCCTATCTGGTGCCGATCGGTGGCTCCAGTCCCATCGGGGCGCTGGGCTATGTGAGGGCCGGTTTTGAGCTGGCCGAACAGATCGAGCAAAGCGGCGTGCAATTCACGGCGCTCGTCCTGGCGTCCGGCAGCGCGGGCACCCACAGCGGCCTGGCACTGGCGCTGGCTGAAGCATTGCCGCAATTGCCGGTCATCGGCGTCACCGTATCGCGCCCCGAAGAAACCCAGACACCCAAGGTTCAGGGGCTGGCAGAACGCACTGCGCAGTTGCTCGGCGAGCCGCTGCCTGCAGCCTTCAAGGTGAACTTATGGGACGAATATTACGGCCCACGCTACGGTGAACCGAACGCGGGCACCCTGGCGGCGATCAAGCTGGTGGCCAGCCAGGAAGGCCTGCTGCTGGACCCGGTCTACACCGGTAAGGCCATGGCCGGATTGCTGGACGGGATAGGGCGCCAGCGTGTGGACGACGGTCCGATCATCTTCCTGCACACCGGCGGCGCACCGGCACTGTTCGCGTACCCGGATGTCTTTTCAACGCAGTAAGCCACTTTCAGCTCGCACCTGATCCCGGGGGAAAGCGCTTGCTCGCGAACGCGGCATAAGATGTTTCAGTACTTGTCCGGCTGTATCGGCTCTTCGCGAGCAGTTCGCTCCCTCAGCCACGTGCCGGACCTGGATTCAACGGATCACCCCGGGCTCTCCAGCAAGCCGGCCCCTACAGCTCAGGCTCCCGGCAATATTTATTTATGCGAAAAAACACTAAGGCGTAAGTTTTTAATTATTTTTCATCCTGAACAACCGCTCTTATGATCGCCGCCAGCAGCCCGGCCAGTACCCGACAGGGCACTGAAAAAGCTGGATAAAGCTGCGATGCCACAGTAGTTTCGTCAGGTCTGAAGCTTGCCTGACATACCAATTAGAACTGGGGACTTACATGAACATGTCTGCAATCCGCCGCACTTTCCTGCTATCGGCCTTCAGTCTGGTGCTCGGCACCGGTCTGGTCACTCACGCCGTCGCTGGCGAGCAACTGGATACCGTCAAAAAGAACGGCACGCTTAACGTCGGTCTGGAAGGCACCTACCCGCCCTTCAGCTTCGTCGGCGAAGACGGCAAGCTGAACGGTTTCGAGGTCGAATTCTCCGAGGCTCTGGCCAAGGAACTGGGCGTCAAGGTCAAGCTGACTGCAACGCCATGGGCAGGCATCCTCGCGGCGCTGGAATCCAAGCGTCTGGACGTGGTCATCAACCAGGTGACCATTTCCGACGAGCGCAAGAAGAAATACGACTTCTCTGAACCGTACACCGTGTCCGGCATTCAAACTTTGGTGCAAACCAAAAACGCTGGCACGATCAAGACGGCTGACGACCTTAAAGGCAAGAAGGTGGGCGTCGGCCTGGGTACCAACTACGAAGAATGGCTGACGAAAAATGTTGATGGCGCCATCGTCGAGACCTATAACGATGATCCGACCAAGTATCAGGATCTACGCGTGGGCCGCATCGACGCCATTCTGGTCGATCGTCTCGCCGCGCTGGATCTGATCGCCAAGACCAAGGACAAACTGGCCGTTTCCGGGGAGCCCTTCTCCCGTCAGGAGGCCGGTATTGTACTGCGCAAGGGCGAACCTGAACTGCTGGACGCTCTCAATAAAGCCATCGACAAGCTGCGTGCCGACGGTACCCTTGCCAAGCTGTCGCAGAAATACTTCAAGGCTGATGTGACCAAATGATTCCAGAGAGCCTGCAGCTCGCGCTGGACTCCGCGCCTTTTCTTCTCAAGGGCGCGTATTACACGGTAGGCCTGAGTTTGGGATCGATGTTCTTCGGATTGGTGCTGGGCTTCGGCCTGGCACTGATGCGTTTGTCGAAGGTGTGGATCGTCAGCGCCATCGCCCGAGTCTATGTGTCGTTCTTTCGCGGCACCCCCCTATTGGTCCAGCTGTTCATGATCTATTACGGGCTGCCCGATCTGGGCATCGAACTGGATGCCATCAGTGCGGCACTCATCGGCCTGTCGTTGAACATGGCCGCCTACGCCTGCGAAATCCTGCGCGCTGCCATTGGCTCGGTGGACAAAGGCCAATGGGAAGCCGCTGCCAGTGTCGGCATGACCCGTGCCCAGACCATGCGCCGGGCGATCCTGCCGCAGGCCGCCCGCACCGCATTGCCGCCCTTGGGCAACAGCTTCATTTCGCTGGTCAAGGACACGGCAATGGCCGCCACTATTCAGGTGCCGGAAGTGTTCCGTCAGGCCCAGCTGATTTCGTCGAGAACGCTGGAAGTCTTCACCATGTATCTCACCGTTGCAGTGATCTACTGGGTGCTGTGCAGCGTGCTGGCGCATTTCCAGAACCGTCTGGAAGCACGGGCCAACCGCCATGACGTGGAGTCCTGAGGCATGATCACGGTTGAAAAACTGACCAAGCAATTCAAGGGCAACGAAGTTCTCAAAGGCATTGACCTGCAGGTCAGGCCTGGCGAAGTCGTCGCCATCATCGGCCCTAGCGGGTCCGGTAAAACCACGCTGCTGCGCTGCCTGAACTTCCTCGAAGAACCCAGCAGCGGCAGCATCGTCGTCGGCGACATCCGGATCGACGGCAGTCGGCCGCTGAGCCAGCAACAAGGCTTGATCCGCCAACTGCGCCAGCACGTGGGTTTCGTGTTCCAGAACTTCAACCTGTTCCCCCATCGCACGGCGCTGGAAAACGTCGTCGAAGGCCCTATCGTGGTCAAGAAGATGCCACGCGAACAGGCGCTCGAACTGGGACGCTCGCTGCTGGCAAAGGTCGGCCTGGCGGGCAAGGAAGACGCCTATCCGCGTCGTCTGTCCGGTGGGCAGCAGCAGCGGGTCGCGATCGCAAGGGCGCTGGCGATGGAGCCGGAGGTCATTCTGTTCGATGAACCGACCTCGGCGCTTGACCCGGAGTTGGTCGGCGAAGTGCTCAACACCATCCGCGCGTTGGCCGAAGAAAACCGCACGATGGTCATTGTCACCCACGAAATGAAATTCGCCCGGGATGTGGCCAACCGGGTGGTGTTCATCGATAAGGGCGTGATCGTGGAGCAGGGCGATGCCAAAGAACTGTTCGCCAACCCCAGGCAAGAGCGCACCAGGCAGTTTCTGGAGCGTAGTAGAAACTAGTCCTACAACCCATGTGTTAACAAACGGCGCTCTTTAGCGCCGTTTTCTTTACGCCCAACATTTGGAAAAGTTTGGATTTAGCGAATCGTTCTAATCACGCCCTGCCTCACGGCATACATCTTATCGACTTTCTTAATTGAACCCATGGGCCCCGCCGTCATTTGCCCATTGCGTACATTGACTTTTGATCGTCCTACAAATAACTCAGAAATCTTTTTTAAGGAAGTGCGTCATCTGACTTATCAGACTGTTAGCAGTTACAAGTAGGACACATGCTGATCGCAAGCATTGACACACTAGACCATGCCGTAGGAAACGTCTGTTTATTCTGCACATAGACGCTTAATTCTTTTAAGTCATTGACAGACATCTGGCAACACAATTAGCTCGAAATAACTATCACATACTTCGGTAACGAAATGGCAAGTCCGAATCTGGAACCGTTTGTATGGTTTGCCAACAATGCACATCGAGCGTGTACTAGTGACATCGAATTAAAGAGCGCCTGTGATGGCGGATGTCTTCACAGGCCTTATCTCAAGCCCAACATTGAGTGAGAACCCAGATGATCCACACCCCTGTCAGCCGTATGCGGCTAAACCTTCTCGCGCCTTATTTACCGCAGTCCAACCGACAAGGCATCGGCGCCCTGGCCGCAAGCAGGCTATTGGTGCATATCGATCCTTACCCGGAGATGGAATGCGGGGATCTGATTGAGCTGTTCTGGGGAGATTGTTATGTCGCGTCAACACTTTTATCGAGTGCTGACATTGGACATACATCTGTCCTACATATACCCGAAAGTTTTCTACAGAGCGGCAAGGTCAAAACCTACTATCGGGTTACGAAAATCGGCAGCGAGTCCGTCAGGTCTCCCAGTTGCAAAGTGTGGGTCAAACTGGAGACACCCGGCGGTCATTTGCTCAGCGCCGATGGTAAAGAGAACCAGGGGCTGGCCCCGTTAACGTTTCCGGAGTCGGTCATGAGCCAAGGGTTGAGCAGTCAGCATTTGAAGGACGGCATTCAAATCACGATCGATGTTTATCCTCATATGGAGGCGTATGACGAAATCACCTTGCGCTGGGGTGATGTCCGAATGGATCTGCCAGCGCTGACGGAGCAACAGGTGGGTAAGGCTATTGACGTTCATGTGCCGCCGACATTGATCCGCGAGGCCGGGGACGACCTGCATCAGGAAGTGACCTATTGCGTCATTGATCGAGTGGGCAACAACTCACTCTGGGCTCCTGCCCGTTCCATCAACGTCAGCACGAACGATATGGCAAAGTCCTGACGTTGATCTTAAAGCACCGTCGAGACGAGCAAAGCTTTGAGTCGACGGTGCTTGAGGTCCCATGAGGCGCTCAATCAACGCATCTCAAAGCACACGCTCTACTTCTATGCTTATTCCCAAATGCAAGTTTATTAAATGTTTATACACGCTTAGGGTATATGCACCGGACCACCGGACCCCGCAACACTTCCTGCCGCCATCGCGGTGTTGATTTGAGGTCCCAATGGTCACGTACACAATTACCCCAGTGCATAACGCCAGGGCATTGCGCGTTAGAGGAAGTCGCCACCATGACTGATCCAAACGCACTTTCTGTCCAGCACACCCTGGACATTGCTCCCCCTCTGCTGCCCGTTAAAGTACTGCGCGACGACGCGCAGGCGATCGCCGCTGCCTACGAACTTGCAGACCTTGTGCGGCCTGCGGCTGCGACGCGTGATCGCGAGCGACAGTTGCCATGGACCGAAATCGAACTGTTTACCCGCAGCGGCCTGGGCAGTATTTGCGTACCGCGTGCTTATGGCGGGCCGCAGGTATCATTTGCCACCGTAGCGAAGGTATTTGCCATTTTGTCAGCGGCAGACCCTGCAGTCGGGCAGATCCCGCAGAATCATTTCGGCATTCTCAATTCACTGGTCGGCAGCGCCAGCGAAGCGCAGAAGAAGGTGCTGTTCGCCAGCGTTCTACACGGCGCGCGCATCGGTAACGGCGGCCCTGAACGTGGCACAAAAAATACGCTTGAAGTGAAGACGCGCCTGACCGCCGACGGTGATCAGTTTTTGCTCAATGGCCGTAAGTTCTACTCCACCGGGGCACTGTTCGCCCACTGGGTTGCCGTCAAGGCGATCAACGACGACGGTAAACAGGTGCTGGTCTTCGTGCCTCGCGGCACGCCGGGGCTGCACATCATCGACGACTGGTCCGGCTTCGGCCAGCGCACCACCGCCAGTGGCAGTGTGCTGCTGGAGAACGTGCGGATCAGCGGCGAACTGGTCATCGAAAACTGGAGGCTTGCCCTGGCGCCCGGTATTCAGGGCGCGGTTTCGCAACTGATTCAAGCGGCCATCGATGCCGGGATTGCCCGTGAAGCCATCGACGAGACCGTCCGCTTTGTGCGTGAGCGCTCGCGTCCGTGGATCGACGCCAATGTCGAGCGCGCCAGCGACGATCTGTACGTCATTGCCGATATCGGAAAGCTCAAATTGGAGCTGCACGCAGCCGAAGCGTTGCTGGACAAAGCCGGTCGCGTGCTGGATGAAATCGCCGCCGCGCCCATCGACGCGCAATCCGCTGCGCGAGCGTCCATCGTAGTGGCCGAAGCCAAGGTGCTCACTACCGAAATTGCCCTGCAGGCCAGTGAAAAGCTGTTCGAGCTGTCTGGCAGCCGCGCGACGCTGGCCGAATTCAATCTCGATCGCCACTGGCGCAACGCCCGCGTCCACACCTTGCACGACCCGGTGCGCTGGAAAATTCACGCCGTCGGTGCGTGGAATCTCAACGGCACCCTGCCTGCCCGCCATTCCTGGATCTGAACCAGACAACTGGAAACATACCTATGAGCCTTCAATCCTTGCCGCGTGACACGCAGGCGGCTGTCGCGATCATCAAAGATGACACCCAGGCGCTGCAAATTGCCCACGCCCAGGCCGAAATCTTCAAAGAGCAGAGCGCCATTCGTGATCGCGAACGTCGTATGCCGCATCTTGAGCTGGAGCAATTTTCCCGATCGGGGCTGTGGGGTATCAGCGTGCCGAAAGCCTTTGGCGGCGCGGGGGTTTCCAGCGTCACCCTGGCCGAAGTCATCCGCCTCATCTCGGCGGCCGATGGCTCGCTGGGGCAGATTCCACAGAACCACTTCTACGCCCTCGAAGTGCTGCGCGTGAACGGCAGCCCCGAGCAGCAGAAGCGTCTGTACGCCGAGGTACTTGCGGGCCAGCGCTTTGGCAATGCGCTGGCTGAGCTTGGGACCAAGACCGCCCACGACCGCACTACGCGCCTGAGCCCGGACCTTAATAGTGAGGGCAAGGGCTGGCGCATCAACGGTCGCAAATTCTACGCCACGGGTGCGCTATACGCGCAGCGCATCCCAACGTCGGTGATCGATGACGTTGGCATTCAACGACTGGCGTTCGTCCCGGCTGATGCGGCGGGCCTTAACGTGATCGATGACTGGAGCGGCTTCGGCCAACGCACCACCGGTAGTGGCTCGGTGGTGTTCGACAACGTGTTTGTCAGCGTTGAGGATGTGGTGCCGTTTCAGACGGCGTTCGAGCGCCCGACGACCGTCGGCCCGTTGGCGCAGATTCTTCATGCGGCTATCGACACCGGCATCGCCCGCGCGGCTTATGAAGACGCCCTGCATTTCGTGCGCACTCGCACCCGTCCCTGGATCGATTCGGGCATCGAAAAGGCCGTGGATGACCCTTTGACCCTGCACAGTTTCGGCAAGCTAGGCATCCGCCTTCATGCCGCCGAAGCCTTGCTCGAACGCGCCGGCGACTATCTGGACCGGGCGCAGGCCCAGAGCACTGCCGAGAACGTGGCACAAGCCTCAATTGCCGTAGCCGAAGCCCGCGCCATCAGCACCGAGATTTCGCTGGCGGCCAGCAGCACGCTGTTCGAACTGGCAGGCTCGCAGGCGACCCTGGCCGAACACGGGCTGGATCGTCATTGGCGCAACGCGCGGGTCCACACCCTTCATGACCCTGTCCGCTGGAAGCACCACGCCATCGGCAATTTCTACCTCAACGAGGTCAATCCTCCACGTCGAGGGACGATCTGATGAGCAAGAAAAAAATCCTGCTCAATGCGTTCAACATGAACTGCATCGGGCACATCAACCACGGTTTCTGGACCCACCCCCGCGACACCTCGACCCAATACAAGACCCTCGAGTACTGGACCCGGCTGGCTCAGTTGCTGGAGCGCGGGCTGTTCGACGGACTGTTCATTGCCGATATCGTCGGGGTCTACGACGTCTATCAGAAATCGGTTGATGTGACGTTGAAGGAGTCGATTCAGTTGCCGGTCAACGACCCGCTGCTGCTGGTCTCAGCCATGGCCGCGGTGACGAAAAACCTCGGTTTCGGCCTGACCGCCAATCTCACCTATGAAGCGCCCTATCTGTTCGCCCGCCGCATGTCGACGCTCGATCACCTGACGCGCGGGCGCGTGGGCTGGAACATTGTCACCGGTTATCTGGACAGCGCCGCCAAAGCCATGGGCCTCACGGAGCAGATCGAGCATGACCGTCGTTACGACCAGGCCGACGAATACCTGGAGGTGCTGTACAAGCTCTGGGAAGGCAGCTGGGAAGACGACGCGGTGATCGAGGATCGCCAGGCGCGCATCTACGCCCAACCGGAAAAAGTGCACCGCGTGCGCCACCACGGCGAGTTCTATCAGGTGGAGGGTTATCACCTGTGCGAGCCATCGCCGCAGCGCACCCCGGTGCTGTTTCAGGCGGGCAGTTCCGAACGCGGTTTGCAGTTTGCTGGCAGCAATGCCGAATGCGTGTTCATCAGCGCGCAGAACAAACCCGCGACCCGCGAGCAAGTGGACAAGGTACGCGCCAGCGCCGTGGCGGCCGGTCGTAACGCGGACGATATCAAAGTGTTCATGGGCCTCAACGTCATCGTCGGAGCGACTGAAGAAGCGGCGCACGCCAAGCACGCGGAGTATCTGAAGTACGCCAGCGCCGAGGCCGGGCTTGCGCACTTTGCCGCCTCGACAGGCATCGACTTCGCCGACTACGAACTGGACGAGCCCATCCAGCACGTCAAAGGCAACGCCATTCAATCAGCGACGAAAATCCTCAAGAGCAACGACTGGACCCGGCAGAAACTGCTGGACCAGCACGCGCTGGGCGGTCGCTACATCACCGTGATCGGCTCGCCCGAGCAGGTGGCAGACGAGCTGGAATCGTGGATCGCTGAAACCGGTCTGGACGGCTTTAACCTGACCCGCATCGTCACGCCCGAGAGCTATGAAGACTTCATCGATCTGGTGATTCCGCAATTGCAACGGCGCGGTTCGTACAAGACCGCTTACGAGCGCGGGACCTTGCGCGAAAAGCTGTTCGCCGGGGGTGATGCGCAGTTGCCGCAGCGGCATGTCGGGGCGAGCTACCGAGTATCAAACCAATGATTCAGATCGCTTGACTTGACGTCTTCGTGAGCTTGCTCACGAAAGCGGTCTTGCAAGTGCCTGAAAAACTAAAAATCTGAACACTGACTCGGACACCACACCATGCGCAAAACCCTTCTGACCCTGGCCCTTTCCTTTGGCCTGTTCACCGGCATCAGCCAGGCGGCGGATCAGCCACTCAAGGTGGGCACCACCGCCGCTTTCGCCATTCCTCTGGAAACCGCCGTGGCTGAAGCCGACAAGCAAGGCCTGAAGGTCGAGCTGGTGGAGTTCACCGACTGGATCGCGCCAAACGTCAGCCTCAACGCGGGCGACATCGATGTGAACTACTTTCAGCACATCCCGTTCCTGGAAAACGCCAAGGCCGCGTCGGGCTTCGACCTGGTGCCTTACGCGCCGGGCATCATCAACAACGTTGGCCTGTATTCCAAAAAGTACAAAAGCTTCGATGAGCTGCCCGTGGGCGCCACCGTGGCCATTGCCAACGACCCGATCAACAGCGGACGCGGCCTGCAATTACTGGCCAAGGCTGGCCTGATCACACTCAAGTCGGGTGTCGGTTACAAGGCCACCGAAGACGACATCACCGCCAATCCGAAGAAGATCAAGCTGATTCAGGTCGAGGCGGTGCAACTGGTCCGCGCCTATGACGACGCCGATCTGGTGCAGGGCTATCCGGCCTACATTCGCCTGGCGAAAACCTTCGATGCCGGCTCGGCGATCCTGTTCGACGGCCTGGACCACCCGGAATACGTCATTCAGTTCGTGATCAAACCGGACCACAAGGACGACCCGCGCCTGGCCAAATTCATCGACATCTACCAACACTCCCCTGTGGTGCGCGCTTCACTGGATAAAGTGAATGGCTCGCTATATCAGGTTGGCTGGAAGAACTGAACATGAATGCAACCGTGCAACGCTCCCTATCACTGGAAGAGCCCGCTGCGCATTGCGCCGCACAGGCGCGCTTGCACCCGCAGAAGGCCGACGCCCATGTGCGTTTCAGCCAGCTGGGCAAGGTTTATCAAGGCCAGCAAGGACCGGTAGCGGCTCTGCAAGGCATCGATCTGGATATCCAGCGCGGCGAGATATTCGGCATCATTGGTCGCAGCGGCGCGGGTAAATCGTCGCTGATCCGCACCATCAATCGCCTGGAGCAACCCAGCAGTGGGCGGGTGTTGATCGATCAGGTCGACATTGCTGCCTTTAACGAAGACAAGCTGGTGGAGCTGCGCCGAAACATCGGCATGATCTTCCAGCACTTCAACCTGATGTCGGCCAAAACCGTGTGGAAGAACGTCGAGCTGCCGCTCAAGGTGGCTGGCGTTCCCAAGGAGCAGCGCCAGCGCAAGGTTGCCGAACTGCTGGAGCTGGTCGGCTTGCAGGACAAACACAAGGCCTACCCGGCGCAGTTGTCGGGTGGGCAGAAACAGCGCGTCGGTATTGCCCGAGCGCTGGTACATGATCCGCAGATTCTCCTGTGTGATGAAGCCACCTCGGCGCTGGATCCGGAAACCACGCAATCGATTCTGGGCCTGCTGCGCGAGATCAATCAGCGTCTGGGGCTGACGATCATTCTTATCACCCACGAAATGGCGGTGATCCGGGAAATCTGTGATCGGGTGGTGATACTGGAAGGCGGACAGGTCGTCGAGCAAGGCCCGGTATGGCAGGTGTTCGGCGATCCGCAACATGAGGTCAGCAAGACGCTGCTGGCGCCGTTGCAACACGCGTTGCCGCAAGACCTGCAGGCTCGCTTACACGCGCAGCCTTCGGGCAACAACGCCAGCGTCGTGCTCGATCTGCAATTCACCGGCAGCGACGGCAACGAGCCGGATCTGTCAGCGCTGTTCAGTGCGTTTGGCGGGCGCGTCAGCCTGCTGCACGGCGGTGTGGAGCGCATTCAGGGACGAGCGCTGGGGCATTTGCTTCTGGCCGTTAGCCACTCGCCGTTGTCGCCCGAAGAGCTGCTCCTGCGCGCTCGCAAACAAGCGCAACATGCAAAGGTACTGGGTTATGTGGCTTGATCGTTTATGGCAAGGCGTTATCGATACGTTTCTGATGGTCGGCGTGTCATCGCTGATCGCGCTGGTTCTGGGCATTCCGCTGGCGGTGATTCTGGTCACCAGCAGCAAGGGCGGAATCTTCGAAGCGCCGAATATCAATCGGGTGCTGGGGGCGTTCGTGAACATCTTTCGCTCGGTGCCGTTTCTGATCCTGATGGTCGCGCTGATCCCCTTCACCCGGTTGATCGTCGGCACCACCTACGGCGTCTGGGCGGCAGTCGTGCCGCTGACTATCGCAGCTACACCCTTCTTCGCGCGCATCGCCGAAGTCAGCCTGCGTGAAGTCGATCACGGCTTGATCGAAGCCGCGCAGGCAATGGGGTGCCGGCGCTGGCACATCGTCTGGCACGTGCTGTTGCCTGAAGCACTGCCGGGTATCGTTGGCGGTTTCACCATCACGTTGGTGACCATGATCAACTCGTCTGCAATGGCCGGTGCCATCGGCGCGGGTGGCTTGGGTGACATCGCTTATCGCTATGGGTATCAGCGCTTTGATACGCAGGTGATGCTGACGGTGATCGTGTTGTTGGTGGTGCTGGTGGCAGCGATTCAGCTGGGCGGGGATCGGCTGGCGCTTCGGTTGAACAAGCGATGAAGAAGATCGATAGCTGAGCTGCTCGCACACTACCACTGGCTCACCTGTGAGGAGCGCCTGCTCATGAGGCCCGAAGCATCAGATGGCTGTGCGAACGCTTCGTGAGCAAGCTCACTCCCACCGTTTTTCATCGTGGCCCCGACCGTGATCCCGCGCCGGAGTATATTGGCGGCTTCTTCCGCTCAGACTCCTTCGCGCATGAAACTCGATCCGCAGGTCCTCGCTCAGATAACCGCCATGACGCTGGGCAACTATAACGACGTGGCCGAGAGCTTTCGCGAAGGCACTCGGGATCACGATGTCAGCCAGAACATCGACGCGCTGTTGCGTAATGTTCAAAGCACGACACCCTTTCAAATTCTCGATTTCGGCTGTGGGCCAGGGCGAGATTTGCGCACGTTCACGGCTTTGGGGCATATCGCCGTCGGGCTGGACGGTTCGCAACGCTTCGCCGAGATGGCCCGCGCCGACAGCGGGTGTGAGGTGCTGCAGCAGAATTTTCTGGAGCTCGACCTACCCTCCGAACGCTTCGACGGCATCTTTGCCAATGCCTCACTGTTTCACGTTCCTGGACAGGAGCTGCCACGGGTGCTGCGGGAGTTGTGCGCAGCGTTGAAACCCGGCGGCGTGTTGCTCAGTTCCAATCCGCGCGGCAACAACCAGGAAGGCTGGAAAGGCGAGCGTTATGGTGCGTTTCATGATCTGGAGTCATGGCGTGCGCTGCTGAGCGCTGCAGGGTTTGTCGAAGTCGAGCATTACTACCGGCCAGAAGGCTTGCCCAGGGAGCAGCAACCCTGGCTGGCGAGCGTCTGGCGCAGAGCCTGATAGGTCACCACCGTTGCATCGGGCCCAATCGCCGTCACACTGTGCGGCCCGAATGCCTGGCCGCCAACGTCCCTGGCTTGGCTATCAAAATTCGCCACCAGCCGTGTGCCATCGGCGAACGTGGTTTGTTGAACTCGCTTGTCGTGAGTCAACCACTGGAATCCGGTCAATGCTTGCGTCCCAAGACGCTCATGCAAAGGGCGGAAAAAAGCGTCCTGGCGCTGTATCGCCTTCAACCGTTTGCTCAGCGTGTCACGACTCAAGTGGTAAAGAGGCGGCACGTTGTAGAGCAGTTGCGTCAGTTCGTTCTCAACCTGGACGTTGCTGAGCTTGAGGCTGTCGAACAGCCAATGGTGGGTGGTGATGACCGAGCCGTGGAACACCGTCTGATAGAGCGGCACACGGGTCGTCGGATCGAAGTGCACGCGGCGATAAGGCTCCTTGATCGGCACCGGCTTAAAGAAAACGGCAGGCTGTTCGGGGGGATACCAACTGCCCAGATACCAGGGTGAGGTCCTGTTGCGGGCCAGGTCAGGGTCACCCCAGCCAATCACCGGCGTTTGCATTCCATGAGCAAAGAGGATGCCCTGGGACGTGCTCGCGTTGCCGTCCTCGGAGCCGACAGTCAGCCCCTGTGACCCGGCGATCCACCGCGCCCCATCGACGTTGGCTTCTGCGTTCTGCGCTTGAGTCAGTGTCGCACCGGGACGGTAACTGTCGAACACCATCCCTGTGGCGTAGGCATCGAGAAACCAGCTGTTGAACCCGGCCACCTCACGGATGGCTTGCACGCGTGCCTCAAGCAAAGGCCGGACACAGCGCGGATCGGTGTATCGCCCGGATTGCTGAAAGCCGCTCCTGGGCCTGCCGTCCTTAAGGACGATCCCGCAGTCGCGGTGCGCATCGCTGCCCAGATGGGCGGTGGTCCAGTCTGGATTCTCGTTGTCGGAAAGCGCCGTCTCATATGAGTCGTAGGGCGCAATCAAATAGCCCGCCTGCACGGCCGCTCGAACCGCTTCGGGATGCCACAGGCCGCCCTCCCACCCTTCGCCGAGGCCTAGCCATAAGTGCGTAAGACCGGCAGCACGCATCGCATCGATGTTCTTCGCGGACAGCATGCCGCCCCACGTGGAAGGGTCATCCGTGAGGGCTGCGCCAAAAAGCTGGGCAACTTGCGCTCGCAGCTCGCCATAGCTCCCCGCCAGGCGCCGCATGTTCGGCCTCGCGTCAGACTGCCATTGGTCTCGGGCCACTGAGTTGAATGCTTGGTTCAAACCGCGCAGCACCAGGTTTTGCTCCCAATGCTGCACCGGTGCGCTTTGGCGGTGAAGAATCGCGCTCGCCTCGGCATCCATAAGCCTGCGCAGCCGACCGGCCAGCGGTGCCGACGACGCAAGCGCCTCGACCAGCCTGGGCCAGGACCTCACATCGTCCGGGCCCAGCAAATCATTGCCCCATAGATAGACATGCGCAGCGCCTAGCAACTTGTAGGCCTCGGGGGTTACGGCGAGCTTTTCCTCGAGGGTCTGGTATGCCCCAGTGTCGATCAGCCATTGCCTATAATGACGCGCACCGGCCAGTGGGTCCGGGTCTCCCAAGTGCAGGCGAAAAGTCATGGGCGCTTGAGGATCAAGCGAGGTGAATTCATGCCGGGCGGAAATCGCCAGGGCATTGCCCTTGGCCTTGAGCCTTAGCCGATTGTTGAACGGTTGGGTCAGTACCCAGGTGAGACTGAACGCTCCGTGGTCCATGCCCCACAGCGGCAGGCTGAGATCCTGCGTGGTATTGAGTTCACCCTGCTCGACCAGAAACCGCTGCCACACGCCATTACCCCGGGGCACGTAATGCCCTTCGGCAAGCGGCCATATCAGCGCCTCGCCCATCGCATCAGCGGGCTGATTCAGAAATTCCAGAACGCCCGCCTCGCGGGCCTTGATGGTCAGCAGCAACTCATGCTGATCGAGACGCGCTTCGAGCGACCAGGAGCCCCCACTCCACTGCCACGTGAGTCGATCTGCTGTTCGCTCAAGGTGGCTGACAGGGTGCGCAGCAACACCCGTGGAGACCTCTACCCGCATTTGCCCGGCAGGCTGAACCTGAATCGCTAACGTCGACGGATCCAGACCAACCCGCCAGAGCGCGTTGTCCAGCGTCTCACCGGCCAATGCATTCGCGCATACGACAGCGCAGAACCCGCAAACGGCGCGTAACAGAAACCCCACCATATCGACACCCCCTGAGCCATGGAGGGTGTCGACCCTAACCGCAACGCCTGCACACGTCTCTCAGACACGTCCTAAAATCACGAAGGCCCTCGCAACTCAGCGCGTAGGCGCTGGCTCACCCTGATTCCCCTCATCGTCGGCGCCCTTTTCCTCGGCGTTGTGCTGCTTGTCCTGTTCAGCTTTCTCCCGCTGCTCTTGGGTCGGCTCCTTGATCTTGTACCAAGCGACGTAGAGCGCTGGCAGGAACAGCAACGTCAGCAAGGTCGCGATGATGATGCCGCCAATCATTGCGTAAGCCATCGGTCCCCAGAACACCTCACGGGCAATGGGAATCATGCCCAGACTGGCCGCTGCGGCGGTGAGCAGAATCGGTCTGCGCCGATGCTCGGTGGCTTCGGCGACAGCGTCCCATGGCAGGTAGCCGGCGATTTCATACTCATGGATCTGCGTGACCAGAATCACCGAGTTGCGAATGATGATGCCGATCAGCGCCAGAATCCCGAGAATCGCCACGAAGCCCATCGGCGTTCCCGTCGGCACCAGTGCCAGCACCACGCCAATCAGGCCCAGCGGCGCGACACTGGCGACCAGAAACATCTTCTGCACGCTCTGTAGCTGGATCATCAGGAAGGTTGCCATAAGGAAGATCATCAGCGGCACGACCTTGGTGATCGGTCCCTGGGCCTTGCCGCTTTCCTCTACCGTGCCGCCGGTGGCGATCTTGTAGCCGACCGGCAAGCTTGCAGCGAATTTGTCGATTTCGGGCTTCAACTCCTGCACCAGGTCCGTCGGCTGCATCTCGTCGCGCACGGCAGCCTTGAGGGTAATGGTCGGCTTGCGGTCGCGGCGCCAGACCAGCGGCTGCTCCATTTCATAGCGCACATTGGCGAAAGCCAGCAGCGGAATCGAGGTGCCCTGCGGCGTGACGATCTGCAGGTTCTGCAGGGTCTCCGGGGAGTCACGCTCAATGTCCACAGCGCGTCCGACGACGTTGATCAGATAAATGTCATCACGCACCTGAGTGACGGCAGAGCCGGTGACGATGCTGTTCATCAGCTGCGCCACGTCCTCGGAGGACAGTCCCAGCTGCCGCGCTTTGTCCTGATTGATGTCGATGCGCAGGACTTTGCCCGGCTCGTTCCAGTCGTAGATCATCTCGCCGATGTGCGGGTTCTTGCCGAGCAGAGTCGCCAGATCGATGGCGTGCTGGCGGACCTTGTCGATGTTTTCGCCGCTGACGCGGTATTGAATCGGGCGCCCTACCGGGGGGCCCATTTCCAGTGGCTGGACATAGGTGCCGATGCCGACGAAGTCGTTACGCAGGCGCTTGTTAATGCGATCCATCAGCCCCGCACGTTCCTCCAGGCCTTTGCTGACGATCACCAACTGCGCGTAATAGGGGTTTTCCAACTGCTGATCCAGTGGCAGGTAGAAACGCACCGCGCCCTGCCCGATGTAAGTGCTCCAGCGCACGATGTCCGGATCATCCTTAAGCGTCGCTTCGAGCCTGTCCACGGCCTTGCGCGTCTCATTGATCGAGGCGTTCTGCGGCAGGTTGAGGTCGACCAGAATCTCGGGGCGGTCCGAAGACGGGAAGAACTGGTTCTGCACGTAGCGCATGCAAAACACCGAGGTCGCGAAGAGCAATACGGTAATGATGATGGTCAGCCAGCGGTGACGCATGGCCCAGAACATCGAGCCATTGAACGCACGCGCAATGCGGCCCGGCTTGTCGTGCTCATCTTTCTTCTTCACGTTCTCGCTAAGGATGTGCACCGCAATCACTGGCGCGAACAGCACCGCCACTACCCACGACACCAGCATCGCCACGGCAATCACCGCGAACAGAGTGAAGGTGTATTCCCCCGCTGAGCTGGCATTCAGACCGATGGGCACGAAACCGGCCACTGTCACCAGCGTGCCGGTCAGCATCGGGAACGCCGTGGACGTGTAGGCGTAGGTCGCAGCCTGCTCCTTGGACTCGCCCTTTTCCAGGCGCGAGACCATCATCTCCACGGTGATCATGGCGTCGTCCACCAGCAGGCCGAGGGCAATGATCAGCGCACCGAGCGAGATCCGCTGCATGGTGATGCCGCTGTACTCCATGAACACGAAGACCATCGCCAGCACCAGCGGAATCGAGCACGCCACCACCAGTCCCGCGCGCATGCCGAGGCTGATGAAGCTGACGATCAACACGATCACCACCGCTTCGAACAGGGCGCTGGTGAAGCCGCCAACGGCTTTTTGCACCACCTGTGCCTGATCCGAAACGTTGTTCACGCCGACGCCGATAGGCAGGTCAGCCGTCGCGGCATCCATGCGTTCGTGCAGCTGTTTGCCGAACTCCTGGACGTTACCGCCCTTCTTCATCGCGACCGCCAGACCGATGGCCGGTTTGCCATTGAAGCGGAACAACGGTTTGGGCGGGTCGACATAACCACGAGTGATCTCGGCGATGTCGCTCAAGCGGTAGAAGCGGTCGTTGAGGCGAAGATTGACCTTCGCCAGGTCCTTCTCCGAGGCGAACTGCCCGGAGGTGCGCACCGAAATCCGCTCGGGCCCGGCCTCGATCACGCCCGCCGGGGTCACTGCGTTCTGAGACTGCAGGCTCTGCACCACCTGACGTTGATCGAGCCCCAATGCAGCCAGTTTTCGAGTGGAGAAATTCAGGTACAGCACTTCGTCCTGCTGGCCAATCATCTCGACCTTGCCCAGCCCCGGTACGTCGCGGATTTGCACCCGCACCTGTTCGACGTAATCACGCAGCTGACGCATGGTCAGGCCATCGGCAGTGAAGGCGTAGATCGAGCCGTAGACGTCACCGAACTCATCGTTGAACGAAGGCCCTTGCAGCCCTTGGGGAAAGGTGCCGCGAATGTCATCGATCTTTTTGCGCACCTGGTACCAGATGTCCGGAATCGCCGAGGCACTGGTGGTGTCGCGCAGGTAGACGAAGACCGTCGATTCGCCCGGTCGGGTGTAGCTTTTCACGTAGTCGAGGGAGTCGAGTTCTTCGAGTTTTTTCTCGATGCGGTCGGTCACCTGCTCAAGGGTCTCGTCCACTGTCGCACCCGGCCAGCGGGTCTGGATGACCATGGTCTTGATGGTGAACGAGGGGTCTTCCTCGCGCCCCAAATTCATGTACGAGAACACGCCCATCAGCAAGCCGACGAACATCAGGTACCAGACGAAAGATTGATGCTTGAGCGCCCAATCGGAGAGGTTGAACTTTCCTTTCATCGTGGGCTGTCCTTATCGACTTTAACTTTCTGCCCCGGTTTGAGGCTGTTCACACCGGCCGTTACCACCCGCTCGCCGCTTTTGACACCACCGGCCAGAACTACGCTGTCGTTATCGCGGCTGACCACAGTGACAGGGCGTGGCGATACGGTCTGGTTCTGCGTATCGACGATCCAGATCCGGGTCTTGCCATCGACTTGCTGCACGACATTGGCAGGCAGCTCAATGCGCGGCGCGATGGCTGAACTGAGGGTCACGCTGATCGCCGTGCCAAGCCGGAACGACGCTGGCGTATCCGCCAGGGTCAAACGGGCCCGCCGCGTGCGGGTCGTGCTTTCAGCCTGCGGCTCCAGTTCGCGTATGGTGGCGGTGGTGTTGATCTCGGGGTCCAGCTGACTGGCAACCTTGAATACCACGCCCTTGGGCAATTGCTCTGCCAGCGAGCCCGGTAGATCGATGACCGCTTCCTTGATATCCGGTCGGGCCAGTGTGACCACCTGTTCGCCAGCGCTGACCACCTGCCCGGCTTCGACTTTCCACTCGGTCACGACAGCATCGTGATCGGCCCGCAGTTGGCTGTAGCTCAACTGATCTTTGGCCTGTTGGGTTGCGGCCCTGGCTTGTTCATAGGAGGACTGCGAAGTTTTCAGGTCAGTTACCGCGACGTCCAGCGCGGCTTGAGCGCCGACGCCACGGTCGAACAGTTCCTGCTGACGGCGGGCATTGGCCTGGGAATTGATGAGCTGCGCCTGAACCCGGGCCAGATCACCCTGGGTTGAACGCACCTGGTTTTGCTGGTCGGTGGGATCGAGCACGGCAAGCATGTCGCCCTTCTTCACTTCGGCGCCGACATCAACGCTGCGCTGGGCAATGCGGCCAGAGACGCGGAACCCCAGCGTGCTCTCATATCGTGCGGCGATATTGCCGGCAAACCGACCCAGGCTTTCCTCGGCCTGAGGCTTCACTTCCATGAACAGCACCGGGCGCACCGGCTCAGGTGGCGGTTCTTCCTTGCCGCAGGCGCTGATCAGCAATCCGGCCAACGCGACTCCTGAAAGGCGCTTCATGGCTGCGCTCCTGTGGAGTTCTGGACGTCGGCCAGCTCGACCTGCATGTCCGGGTGCAGCAACTGATTACCTGCGACGACCACTTTTTCGCCGTTCTTCAGGCCATCGATGATGATCACCTTGCCGGTCAGGTAGCGGCCCACTGTAACCCCGCGCAGGCTGGCCTTGTTCTGGTCGTCGACCACCCACACCGCAGGCTGGCCGAGCTGATCGCCCAGGCCTTTGGTCAACGCCGACCACGGCAGCTCGACGCTCTGTTTGGCGGGGACTTTCAATGCAGCGCTGACCACCGAGCCCAGTTGCATGCCCTGAGGCAACGCGTCCAGCGCGATTTTCACCTGCAGCGTGCCGGTTTGTGCCGAGACCGATGGCGTGACTTCACGGACTCTGCCGTTGACTTTGATTTGCGGGTTGTCCAACAGCGTGACCTCGACCGGCTGGTCGGTTGGCGGATTGACGAACAGCGACTCGTAGACGTTGAACACGGCATCGCGCTCACCGTCGCGCGCCAGACTGAAAATCGGCAGGGTGGCTTGCACCACTTGACCGACTTCGGCCTGACGCGCAGTGATGATGCCCGGCGCTTCGGCAATCAGCGAGGTGTAGCCCAGTTGCTCGCGGGCGTTGGCGAGCTGCGCCTGAGCCGCCTTCAACGCGCTCTGGCTGCCACGCAGCTGTGCTTGAGCGGAGTCGTACTCGCTTTTGCTGGTATAGCCTTTAGGCAGCAGCTTTTGCTGACGTACAAAGGCTGCGGCGGTCTGATTCACACGAGCCTGTTCGGCAGCCTGAGCGGCAATGGCCGAGTCCACGTTGGTCTGCAAGTCCTTGGGATCGAGCTTGGCCAGCACTTGTCTGGCGCTGATGCGATCACCGACGTCGACCATGCGCTGGATGATCTTGCCGCCGACGCGAAACGATAACTGCGTCTGCACGCGGGCCTGGATGTCGCCGGTCAGTGCCACGGCTGCGGCAAACCCGGCGGTTTTAACCTCCTGCACCTGCACACGCGGCAGAACCGGGTCCTTGGGTTTTTCCTTGCCGCAGCCAGACACCAACGCCAGGCACAGGCCGAGCGTCAAGGCAGTCAGACTATTTTGAAGAACCGAGGGTTTAGCAGGCATGCAAGCTCCTTGTGCCAGTGCCAACGCGTGCGCCCGCCGCCGAGCGGCGTCGAGAGGTGACTATGCGACTGTGAGCGTGGATCAGGGTTCCTCGCGCCGCTAAACTCTGCCGACCCGCCTCGCCCGCTGCGCACATTAACAGCAAGGAACGCTCGATGCTCACCACCCTCGCCGTCGCCCACTACCGCTCAATCAACACGCTGGTGATGCCACTTGCGCGCCTGAACCTGATCACCGGGCCCAATGGCAGCGGCAAGTCCAATTTGTATCGCGCGTTGCGCTTGCTCGCTGAAACGGCCCAAGGTGGCGTCATCAATGCACTGGCTCGCGAAGGCGGGTTGAAGTCGACATTCTGGGCCGGACCGGAAACGATCAGTCGGCGCATGCGTAATGGCGAAGTCGACGTTCAGGGCGGGCCGCGCAAGGACGTCGTCCGACTGCGTCTGGGCTTCGCTGCCGAGGATTTCAGCTATGCGATTTCACTGGGCCTGCCCTCGCCGCCCAACGCGCCGACAGCCTTCGGCCTGGACCCTGAGATCAAGCGCGAGTGCATCTGGGCCGGTGCGGTGTATCGGCCCGCCAGTCTGCTGGTCGACCGTGCAGGCCCCATGATCCGTGCTCGCGGAGGCCGTAGTTGGGATGTCTTGGCGCAACACACGCCGACCTACGACAGCCTGTTCGACCAAGTGGGTAACCTGCGCTCGTCGCCGGAAGTGCTGCAGTTGCGCGAGAGTATTCGCGGCTGGCGATTTTATGATCACTTTCGCAGCGACGCCGACGCGCCTGCGCGCAAGGCACAGTTGGGGACCCGCACCCCTGTTCTGCACCACGATGGGCGGGATCTGGCTGCCGCCTTGCAGACAATTCGCGAAATTGGCGAGCCCGAAGCGCTGGATGCCGCGATCAGCGATGCCTTCCCTGGCGCACGCATCGAAATCAATGCTCAAGGCGGCGGGTTGTTTGCACTGGAGTTCTATCAGCAAGGGTTGTTGCGACCCTTGTCGGCGGCCGAGTTGTCGGACGGGACGCTGCGTTACCTGCTGCTGATCGCCGCCCTGCTGACACCTCGCCCGCCCACCATGATGGTCCTCAACGAGCCGGAAACCAGCCTGCATCCCGACCTGTTGCCCGCGTTGGCGAGACTGATCATTAGTGCTTCACTGCGCTGTCAGGTCTGGGTCGTGTCCCACGCCAGCCGCCTGATCGCCGCGCTGGAGCGGGATCCGGAATGCAACTGCATCGTGCTCGAAAAAGAAATCGGCCAGACCGGAATCATCGGCCAAGGAATGCTCGATCAGCCAGCATGGCATTGGCCGGATTAAGCGCTGAGGTACGTCGCCGCTGCCCGCCACCTGCGGAAAATCATTGGCCGCTGATCGTTCCCACGTTCCACGTGGTAACCCATACCGTGACGCTCCGCGTCACTAGAAGCAGCCGACGCTGAGCGTCGAAGGCGGCGTTTCCACGCAGAGCGTGGGAACGATCGATTTCTGCCGGAGGCACAACGTCAGAACGCCACAATCCCCTGTAGCAGTCCAACAACTCAGCGACCCAACAACTCAGCTGCCCAACAACTCAGCTGCCCGCGCCAGCATGGGCTTCTTCGAAGAAGAAGTCCTTCCAGCTGTCGGCCTTGTTTTTCAGCACGCCGATCTCGTGCAGTTTCTCGGCGTAGATGAAGGTGCGCTGCGGAACCACGGTGAAGTCGATTTCCGGGTCTGAGACGATCTTCTCTACCAATGGCAGCGGCAGTTTGGACTTCTCGACGTCGATGTACGTCTTCGCCGCTGCAGCCTTGTCGGCTTTGATGATCTGCTCGGCTTCTGCCAGCGCGTCGTAGAAGGCTTTGTAGGTTTTCGGGTTTTCGTCGTGGAATTTCTGCGTGGTGTAGAGCACGTTGAACGAGGCTTGACCGCCCAGCACGTCGTAAGAACTCAGCACTTTATGCACCTTCGGGTTTTCCAGCTCCTGATACTGGAATGGCGGGCTGGAGAAGTGCGCGCTGATTTCCGAACCGCCCGCAATCAATGCCGCAGTAGCGTCCGGGTGCGGCAGGCTGACGGAGATGTTGTCGAACTTCTTGTAGTTATCGTTCCCGAACTGTTTCGCGGTCTCGATCTGCAAGGTGCGCGACTGGAAGCCCACGCCCGCCGCAGGCACAGCAATGCGGTCCTTGTCGGTGAAGTCGTTCAGGGTCTTCACCTCAGGCTTGTTGCTCAGGAGGTAATTGGGCATCGAACCTAGCGAAGCGATCGCCTTGACGTTCTGTTTGCCCTTTGTCCGGTCCCAGATGGTCAGCATCGGCGGTACACCGGCCGACACCACATCCAGAGCACCGGCCAGCAGCGCTTCGTTCATCGCGGTTGCGCCGGAAATGCTGTTCCAGTCGACCTTGATGTCGATGCCTTCTTCCTTACCGTGCTTCTCGATCAGCTTCTGCTGCTGCACCACGTCGAGGATCAGATAGCCGATACCGAACTGTTGGGCGATGCTGATCTTGCCCTCGGCATGGGACGCGCTGCTCAGCAGAGCCCCAGCCAAGCCCAGTGTGGCGGCCAGTGCAGTGAGCGCCGGGCGTTTGGTAGATGTCCCCATGAAATCCTCACATTGAAGCGGAAGTATCGAAGGGCTGGGTGGCCGGTCATGCCGCGCACTCAGCTTGTTGTCTTTTTATCGTCTGCTCAGCGCTGCATGCCCCAGCGCTTGACGGTCAGGCGCTCGACGTTGCTGAACAGCAGGTTTTCCACCAGCAGACCGATGATGATCACCGCCGCGAGACCCGCGAACACTTTGTCGGTGTACAGCTCGTTGCGGTTCTGGAAGATGTACCAGCCCAGACCGCCCTTGCCCGACGACGCACCAAACACCAACTCTGCGGCGATCAGGGTGCGCCAGGCGAATGCCCAGCCGATTTTCATTCCAGCCAGAATCGAGGGCAGCGCAGCGGGAATCAGGATGTACCAGACGAAGCGCAAGCCCTTGAGGCCATAGTTGCGCCCGGCCATGCGCTGAGTTTCCGAAACCCCGAGAAAGCCCGCATATGTGTTCAGCGCCAGCGCCCACAACACCGAATGCACCAGCACGAAGATCAGACTGTTTTCGCCAAGGCCGAACCACAGCAGCGACAGAGGCAGCAGCGCGATGGCCGGCAGCGGGTTGAACATTGCGGTCAGCGTGCCGAGCAGATCGCGACCCAGCTGGGTAGAGACAGCCAGTGTGGTCAGTCCGAATGCCAGAACGATGCCGATCAGGTAGCCCTTGATCAGCACGGTCAGGGAAATCCATACCTTGGCCAGCAGCTCGCCGGTGACAATGCCATCGATAAAGGCCTTGGCGGTATCGAGAAAACTGGGCAACAGCAAGTCGTTGCCTTGAATGCGCGCAACGATTTCCCAGAGCACCGCCAGGGCAATCAAGATGACGCTTTTGCGCACCCAGCTCTGCTGCCAGATGCGTTGCACGAGAGGGATGTCGCGGGCCAGGTCTTCCTGAGTGAAAGGCTCCAGCGCGACTTCATACTCCTCGCGAATGGGGGGTGAAAGGCTCATGGTGGGAATCTCTTTTGGAGTCGACTCAGTCCCTGCAAGCGCCGGATGGCTCCTGCTGAGACGCGTTCAATGCCGGGATGCGGGGCTTGTGTGTGCCCGCCTCAATACGCGATACGAATATCCTGAAAGCGCAGATCCTGTTCCGGCGCGGGCGCTTCGCCCTCATCGAACAACAGCCGGTGGATGCGCTGCGCGGAGGCCTGGAAGTCGAAGCCGCCAAGGCTTTTCAAGCCGTATTGATGGCTGTTGATCTCGGCCCGTACGCGCCCCGGATGCGGCGACAGCAGCAAAATCCGGTTGCCCACCACCAGCGCTTCTTCGATGGAGTGAGTGACGAACAACAAGGTGAACCGCACCTCTTCCCACAGCTCCAGCAACTCCTCCTGCATCTTGCGCCGGGTCAAGGCATCGAGCGCGGCGAACGGCTCATCCATCAACAGGATTTTCGGCTGCATCGCCAGTGCGCGGGCAATCGCCACTCGCGCCTTCATGCCGCCGGACAAGGTGTGCGGATACGCATTGGCGAACGCGCTCAAACCGACCTTCTCCAGATAATGCCGGGCGCGCTCTTCGGCCTCGCGACGCTTGAGCGTGCGCGAGGCCAGCAATGGGAACATGACGTTCTCGATCACCGTTTTCCACGGTGGCAACTGGTCAAACTCCTGAAACACCACGATCCGGTCCGGCCCTGGCTCCCTGACCTGCTGACCGGCCAGACGGATCTGTCCTTCGCTGGGCTTGATGAAGCCGGCAACGGCCTTGAGCAACGTCGATTTGCCGCAACCCGATGGGCCGAGCAGGACGAAGCGGTCCGCCGGATCGATTTCGAAACTGACTTGATGAGTGGCCCGCACCACGCGTTCCGGCGTGCGGTATTCAAGGCTCACGCCCTGGACTTGCAATAGCGCTTCAGCGGTAGGCTGATTGGCCTGTTGCGCATTTGGGCGATTGCTAGCCGTGTGGCTTTGCAGAACAGCGTTCATGAAAACGGGGCTCCTTCATTCAGGGCAGAAAGCAGTGCATGAATCAGAACGGAGCGTCGCCCTGAATGGTGGTGCGGTGCAGGCGACGGCGCAGATGATCAGGGGTGCCGCCTGCCAGGTGGATCAGGGAACGGTTGTCCCAGAACACCATGTCATTTTCCTGCCATCGGTGGCGGTAGACGTTTTGCGCACGCACGCTGTGCGCATAGAGCTCGTCCAGAATTGCGCGACTTTCGTCTTCGGGAAGACCGACGATATGGGTGGTGAAACCCTCGCTGACGAACAGCGCCTTGCGGCCGTTTTCCGGGTGCGTGCGCACGATCGGATGACTGACCACGGCTACTTGCGCCAACTGCTCGGCACTCAAGGTCGGACGCCAGTTCTCGGCATTGCGGCCGTCGCTGTAGCGCGAGGTGTAACTGTGCACGGCGCTGCGCCCTTCGACAGCCTTGCGCAGGTGTTCAGGCAGGGTTTCCCAGGCCTGGTGCATGTCCGCAAACAGTGTGTCGCCCCCTTCGCTCGGCAATTCCTGGGCATAGAGCATGGAGCCCAGGCTTGGGAGTTCTTTATAGGACAGGTCCGAGTGCCAGTATTTGCCCGCATCACCCAGCCCCACCGGTTGGCCGTTCTCGACGATGTTGGAGACGATCAGGATTTCTGGATGATTGGCGAGCAGGAACTGCTTGAGTACGTGAATCTGCAAGACGCCAAAACGACGGCTGAAATCGATCTGCTGCTGCGGGGTGATCCGCTGATCACGGAACACCACAACGTGGTGATCCAGATGCGCGCGATGCACGCGGGCGAAATCGGCGTCATTGAGCGGACGAGACAGGTCCAGCCCGACGATTTCCGCGCCCACCTTTTCGGTGAATGGACACACATCGAACTGCTGGTCCGGCGCTTGCTCGGAGGTAGAAGCCAGGGAGGCTGCGGGCATGAGAACTCCAACTCCAGAATGAGTGTGACCGTGGAGTCGGAACTTTATAGATATAAGAACTTAAATTTAAATACCGATAGAGAATATGGATAGCGCTGAATGGACTAGCAGCGGCTCAATGCATATACAAAAACGCCGACGCATGAACAAGCCGTCGGCGCGAAAACGTGGAGCAGTCATCGTAGCCCTGTGGCGGTATCGGGGGTCATGACGGTCGCGAAAGTGGTGTGTCAATCACCGCCATCGCGAGCAAGCGCGCTCCCACCGTTTGAACTGCGAAACCTTTGCGCTCATCAGAACGCTGGCAATACCGCGCCATCGTACTTCTTGTTGATGAAGTCTTTGACTTGCTGGCTGGTCAGCGCCTTGGACAGCTTCTCGATCGCGTCGGTGTGGGCGTTATCGGCGCGGGTTACGAGGAAGTTCACGTACGGCGAATCAGCACCTTCGATGATCAGCGCGTCTTTCTTCGGGTTCAGCTTGGCGTCCAGCGCGTAGTTGGTGTTAATCAAGTCCAGATCAACCTGGTCCAATGCGCGCGGTAGCAGAGCGGATTCCAGCTCGCGGAATTTCAGCTTTTTCGGGTTGGTGGCGATGTCTTTCGGAGTCGCCAGCGCGTTAGTCGGGTCTTTCAGGGTAATCAGACCATTCTTCTGCAGCAGGAGCAGGGCACGACCGGCGTTGCTGCCTTCGTTAGGAATGGCAACGGTTGCGCCTTCAGGCAACTGATCGATGGACTTCCATTTTTTGGAGTAACCGCCGAACGGTTCAACGTGGACGCCTACGCCAGTCACCAGATTGGCGCCTTTGCCCTTGTTGAAGCCCTCCAGATAAGGTTTGGTCTGGAAGTAATTGGCGTCCAGGCGTTTCTCGTTCAACTGCACGTTGGGCTGTACGTAGTCAGTGAACACCTTGATCTCCAGATCCACGCCTTCTTTGGCCAGTTCAGGCTTGATCAGCTCCAGGATCTCGGCGTGCGGAACGGCAGTTGCGCCGACGACCAGTTTCTCGGCAGCTTGTGCAGCGCTGATACCGAAAGAGAGGGCAGCCGCCAGTGCGGTGAACAAAAACGTCTTTTTCATGCGATGTCCTTAGAGAAATTCTGGTCGCCTTGTGGGCAACTTTGTCTTGATGCCGCGGGCACGACCTTTGGAGGGTGGCGGCTGAAGCAGACATTACCGAGATTTTTTATTCCGAGACAATACTTTTTATGCGGAGGTTTATTCTTTTTGGTTCTCAAAAAGCGTTTAGCCACTCGTTTGGACGCTGTGAAGACGCCGCCGCACAGTGTCAGGTGGGACAGGCTGCCACGGCCTTTGCCCCACCGATGCCCCGGTATCAGCGGGTCGGTAGATTCAAATGCTGCGGCAGAATCTCCGTCCCGCTGCTGACCAGCAACGCAAAATGAATGACATTCTCAAGCTCCCTGGTGTTGCCCGGCCAGTAATGCGCTTCGAGCAGCTTTTGCGCGGCCTCGCTGATCAGCGGCATCTCAAAACCCAAACGCTGGCTGTAGATGCCCAGAAAATATTCAGCCAACGGCAGGATGTTCCCAGGCTGTTCGCGCAATGCGGGCAAATCCAGCCGCCCCTCACTCAGGTAGCGGTAAAGCCGCTCGTGAAACTTTCCGGCAGCCACTGCAAGACTCAGATCGATGCTGGTCGCAGCCACCAATCGAACGTCCACCGGGCTTGGCTGTGATGCCCCTACGCGGGTGACCTCGTGGTTCTCCAGGGCCGAGAGCAGCTTTGTCTGGATGGACATCGGCAAGTCGGCGATTTCATCCAGATACAATGTCCCGCCTGTGGCAGAGCCGAACCAGCCAGCCCGACTGCTTACCGAACCGCTGTGCGCACCTGCCGTATAGCCAAATAATTCGGCATCGGCGTAGGTCGGACTGACAGCGCCGCAATTGACTGAGACAAACAACCCCGGACGGTCGCTGCCTCGGTGAATATGCCTGGCCAGTAACTCTTTCCCGGTTCCGGGTTCGCCACGGATCAGCACGGGTAGTTCCAGGGGCGCAAGTTGCTCCATTTCCTCGCGCAGGCGCCGGGAGCGCGGGTCGAAAAACACCAGCGCCTTGGCGCGAATGCTCAGAGGACTCTTTTCGGCGTCGGGGAACGTCAGCAGAGGTTGGCTAAGGGGCTGTTGTGAGGACGCGGAATGACTCATGGCAAACTCCCGCCCAAGCCATCATTGCCTGGGCGTTAAAAAAAGGCCGCAGCGCCTGTCGGTTCACTGCGGCGAAAAAAATCGTGATCGGCGTATTTTCAGACGCGACCCCTGTCGCGCACCTGCCTTCATGCGCGACGGCGTGTGAGTTGCTCGATCCGCCCCTGAAGGCGATACAGATAAGCGAAACCCTGCTCCCAGCGCTGGTGCCCGGATTTGACATTGATATGCCCGGCACCGCTGAGGATGCCGATCTCGGCACCCCAGTTGCGGGCCATTTCCATCGCACGCAACGCGCTGACGGCAGCGTCGTTGTCGGAGCTGACCACCTGCGCCGGAAACGGCAACAGCTGTTCAGGTACAGGCGCGAAATGGCGGATCGCCGGTGGGCAGTTAGGTCGTTCGACATCGGCAGGTGCCACCAGCAAAGCGCCACGGACTTGCCGCAGGGTGTCCAGCGGGGCCAATTGCGCCCAGTGAGCGACGGTCACGCAGCCCAGGCTGTGCGCGATCAAAATAACCGGTGAGTTATCGGCGGCAATCGCCCGCTGCAGCTCGCCCACCCAGTCTTCGCGACGCGGCTTGAGCCAGTCGGCCTGCTCCACGCGCGTACTGTTCGGCAGGCTGTTCTGCCAGTGCGTTTGCCAATGGTCTTCGGCAGATCCTTGCCAGCCTGGCACGATCAGGTAACGGATCGATTCGTTGTGCATGGCCTTCGCCTCCTGCATCTTTTGCGTTCATGGTGGCGAGTATAGGGACGCGACATATATTCGAAAAAGAATAAGAAGATATTTGTTAATAGCTCAAAAACATATGCCGTCATCACCCGCTACTGCGCAGGGAAAAAAGAGGGCCACCCCCTGCCTTGAGGAGTAGCCCTGAAAAATCACAATGCCCGCCCCAACTCGCCGGGGATGGGTAGAGCATACGGGGCAGTTGTTACAGAATCTTTATGCACAATGGTTTCCAGTGCAGACACACGGTCGGAGGGAGACCGGTTTGCCGGACGTGAAGCGTCGCTGCTGCATGCCAAGCAGGGGGCTATCCTGCAATGAAGGGTAAAGGGCTGAACCCGTGATCGTTGATCAACCAAGAGCGACATTGCGCTCCATTCGTCACGTGAATCTTCTTTTTCTCGCTGGCGTTTTATTGCAGGTTGAGCCAGATGCCTGGCCCTGCCTAAAAACCAGCGCAATGGTCCACGTAACAAAAGAGGACTAACAATGAAAAACCTCATCGATCATCTCAGCCAATACGCGGCCTACCACCGCGACATGCGCAATATCATCACGCACTTCGTCGGCATTCCGCTGATCGTCCTCGCGGTGGCAGTGTTGTTATCGCGGCCCGGTTGGAGCAGCGTCTCGCTGGGTGGCTTGTGGATTTCACCGGCGCTGCTGGCGACGTCGGCGGCCACCCTTTTTTACTTGCGGCTGGACCGGCCATTCGGCGTGCTGATGGGCGTTTTGCTTGCGCTGTGCCTGTGGGCGGGCGCCTGCCTTGCGCAACAGACAACCATGGTCTGGCTCAGCACCGGGATCGGGCTGTTCGTGGTGGGCTGGGTGATTCAATTCATCGGCCATTATTACGAGGGTCGCAAGCCGGCGTTCGTCGACGACCTCTCAGGCCTGATCATTGGCCCGCTGTTCGTGGTAGCGGAAGCGGCGTTCTTGCTGGGAATGAGGAGCAAGCTGCAGAGCAGCATCGAAGGTAAGGCAGGCCGTACGCACAAGCGCAATCACAAAAAATCCCCGGCATGAATTACGTCCTGTGGAGTGAGATCGCTCACGACGACTGACTTTCAGGCTCCCAGGCTGCCCTGGATGTCCCGGCCTTTTTCGCGAGCAAGCTCACTCCCACAACGTTGAATCACCCGATGATTGAGTGAATTACCTGGCTCCAAAAAGGGTTAGACATTGGTAACCTTCTGCCAGACCTTGGGCTTGAAGAACAAGGTCTCCCCGCGCGCCAGGTCGATCAGGCTGTCGTGGTCCTTGACCACTTCGGCTTCGATCAGCTCCGGTTGGCCTTCGACCTTGAGCGTCACGCGGGTGGTCGCGCCCAACGGGCGGATGTCACGCACTTGAGCAACGTGGTGCCCTTCCACTTCATGGCGCGACAATGACACTTCATGAGGACGGAACAACACGTGGTTGTCGTCGCCCAGATGCAGGCGGTTGGAATCGCCGAGGAAGTGGTAGACGAAATCGCTGGCCGGATTCTCGTAGACCTCGCCCGGCGAGCCTATCTGCTCGATCACACCCTTGTTCATCACCACGATACGGTCGGCCACTTCCATGGCCTCTTCCTGGTCGTGAGTCACGAAAACCGAGGTCAGGTTGATGTCTTCGTGCAAACGCGCCAGCCAGCGACGCAGCTCCTTGCGCACCTTGGCGTCCAGCGCACCGAACGGCTCGTCCAGCAGCAGCACCTTGGGTTCTACCGCCAGCACACGAGCCAGCGCGATACGTTGACGCTGACCACCGGACAACTGCTCCGGATAACGGTCGGCCAGCCAGTCCAGCTGCACCATGTTCAGCAGCTCATGCACCTTCATCGCGATCTGCGATTCATTCGGACGCTGCTTCTTGGGCTTCATGCGCAAGCCGAAGGCCACGTTGTCGAACACCGTCATGTGGCGGAACAAAGCGTAGTGCTGGAACACGAACCCGACGTTGCGATCTCGCACATCGTGGCCGGAGACGTCTTCCCCGTGGAACACGATGTTGCCCTGATCGGGCGTTTCCAGACCGGCAATAATGCGCAGCAGCGTGGTTTTGCCGCAGCCGGACGGGCCGAGCAACGCCACCAGCTCGCCACTCTGGATGTCCAGATTGATGCTGTTGAGGGCCTTGAAGGCGTTGAAATTCTTGCTGACGTTACGAACTTCGATCGACATGAATTATTCCTCCGCCGCGCTTTGGCGCAGACGGCTAATGCGCGCTTCGCTCCACTGCTTGAGCAGCAGGATGAACAGCGCAAGGATCAATAACAGGCTCGCCACGGCAAATGCAGCCACGTGGTTGTACTCGTTGTAGAGAATCTCGACATGCAGTGGCAGGGTGTTGGTCACGCCGCGAATGTGGCCGGACACCACCGACACCGCGCCGAACTCGCCCATCGCCCGGGCGGTACACAGCACCACGCCATAGATCAGGCCCCATTTGATATTCGGCACGGTCACATGCCAGAACATCTGCCAGCCGTTGGCGCCCAGCAGCCGGGCGGCTTCCTCCTCCTGCGTGCCCTGCTCCTGCATCAGCGGGATGAGTTCACGCGCGACGAAAGGTACGGTCACGAAGATGGTCGCCAGCACAATGCCCGGCAAGGCGAAGACGATCTGAATGTCGTGATCCTGCAACCATGGGCCGAAGATGCCACGGGCGCCAAACATCAGGATGTAGACCAGACCGGCGATCACCGGTGACACCGAGAACGGCAGGTCGATCAGGGTCACCAGAATTGCTTTACCACGGAACGAGTACTTGCTCACGCACCAGGCCGCGGCGACACCAAACACGACGTTCAACGGCACGGAAATCAGCACCGCGTACACCGTGAGCTTGAGCGCCGAGAGCGCGTCGGGCTCAAGAATCGCCGTAAAGAAGCCACCCAAGCCATTTTTCAGGCCTTGACTGACGACCACCAACAGCGGCAACAACAGAAACAGCGCGAAGACCAGCCAGGCAAGGCCGATCAGGATGCGCCGCGAACCCGCGCTGCCACGACGGGCAGCATTGGCGGAGGACGCAGCAATAAGCGATGGACCCGACATACGTGCGTCTCCTCAGTTAGGGGTTTCGATGCGTCGCTGCAGCAGGTTGATCAGCAGCAACAGGATGAACGACACCACCAGCATCATCACGCCGATGGCCGTGGCGCCCGCATAGTCGTACTGATCGAGCTTGACCATGATCAGCAGCGGCAAGATTTCTGTCTTCATCGGCATGTTGCCGGCAATGAAGATCACCGACCCGTACTCACCCACACCACGAGCAAAAGCCAGCGCGAAACCGGTCAGCCAGGCAGGCAGCAAAGCGGGGACCAAAATGTAGCGAAACACCTGAATCGGGCGCGCACCCAGGCAGGCCGCAGCTTCTTCGACTTCACGGGGAATGTCGGCCAGTACCGGCTGCACCGTGCGCACCACGAATGGCAGGGTAACGAAGGTCAGTGCCAGGGTAATGCCAAGCGGGGAATAGGCGATCTTGATGCCCAGGTCCGCAGCGAACTGCCCCACTAAGCCCGTTGGCGTGTACAACGCCGTCAGGGCAATGCCGGCGACGGCGGTGGGCAGCGCGAACGGCAGGTCGATCATGGCGTCGATGATCTTGCGCCCGGGGAAGGTGTAGCGCACAAGCACCCAAGCCAGCAGCGTACCGATGACGCCGTTGATGATCGCTGCAAAGAACGCCGTGCCGAAGCTCAATTTGAGTGCAGCCAGCACGCGAGGTGCCGTGACGATATTCCAGAACTGCGCGGCGCTTAGCTGGGACGCGTGAATGAACATGGCCGCAAGCGGTATCAGCACAATCAAGCTGAGGTACACCAGGGTGTAGCCCAGCGTCAGCCCGAAGCCGGGTATGACGGGGGATATGCGTCGAGACATAAGAGTCCTTGATTAACACACGTGACCCGGAGCGGGTCCGGGTCGGTTGGTTCTGTTGCACAAACGCGAGAGGTTATTGCGGGATGTAGATCTTGTCGAACACACCGCCGTCGTCGAAGAATTTAGGCTGAGCCGATTTCCAGCCGCCGAAGTCCTTGTCGATGGTCAGCAAGTTCAGCTTGGGGAACTGCTTCTCGTACTTGGCAGCCACCTGCGCATCACGCGGACGGTAGAAGTTCTTCGCCGCAATCTCCTGGCCTTCCTTGCTGTACAGATGCTTGAGGTATTCAGTAGCGATTTCCGTGGTGCCGTGCTTTTCGGCGTTCTTCTCGACCACAGCGACGGGCGGCTCGGCCAGGATCGACAGTGAAGGTACGACGATGTCGAACTTGTCGGCGCCGCCATCTTCTTTCAGCGCTAGAAACGCTTCGTTTTCCCACGCCAGCAACACGTCGCCCTGACCGTTGTTGACGAAGGTAATGGTGGAGCCGCGAGCGCCGGTATCCAGTACAGGCACGTGCTTGAAGAGCTTGCTGATGTAGTCGTTAGCCTTGGCTTCATCACCACCGCCAGCCTTCAAGCCATAGCCGTAGGCGGCGAGAAAATTCCAGCGCGCACCGCCCGAGGTTTTCGGGTTAGGCGTAATGACCGACACGCCATCCTTGATCAGATCGTCCCAGTCCTTGATGCCTTTGGGATTGCCCTTGCGCACCAGGAATACGATGGTGGAGGTGTACGGGGTGCTGGCATCCGGCAGCTTGGTCTGCCAGTTTTCCGGGAGGCTCTTGCCCAGTTTGGCGATTTCATCAATGTCGCCGGCCAGTGCGAGCGTCACCACATCGGCTGGCGAACCATCGATCACTGAACGGCCCTGCTTGCCCGAGCCGCCATGGGACTGGTTGATCTTGACGGTGTCGCCAGGATGGGATTTTTTCCAGAAGTTGATGAATTCGGCGTTGTAGTCCTGGTACAGCTCGCGAGTCGGGTCATACGACACGTTGAGCAGGGTGAAATCCTTTGCTACAGCAGAACCGGCAAACACGGCACTGGCGAGAGCGGCCAGCGCGTAACGACGAATGGACATGTATCAAGCTCCTGGAAATGATGTGTTGTTGGCTTTTCTAATTTTTTTGATTTGTGTAGGCGGTCTATATCAATCCCGGCTCCCAGCGTCATCAACCCTGCTGTTTGCCTGGATTGTGCAAACGGAATTTTTCCTTGCGCTCGATCTGCACCACTTGCGCGTTGTGCACAGTGATTTCAACCGCGCCAAACCGCAGGTCACGCAGCGCGCTCTGAATTTCTCGCAAAATGGTTGCTTCGTCCTGGCCATCGACGCTACGTAGAGATGCGCTCATTTATCGTGCTCCTTGAAAGAGTTGCCCGCAGCGACGGTGGGAGGGCGGCTGCTCGTGGCGTAGGAGGGATAGTAGAGAGGGAGGGTTATTCTTAAAAATACTATTTAAGAATGCAGATATAACCAAAATGAATTTAGCGGGATTGGCGGCATCGCAAGGGGTGTACGCGTATGCCGATCGTGTGGGGGAAACCTCTGCGAGGAACAGGTGACAGACGAATCAGCGCGACGGATACAGCGTCCTGTCGCGACTTGATTCTCCCTATCGCATGCCTATGCGTCCCTAAACCGCAGGGAACACCGGCGCATGCTGCCAATCGATCTGCGTCGCAGGCATCGGTCGGGCGAACCAATAGCCTTGGCCCAATTCACATTGGTTTTGCAGCAGAAACTCCGCCTGGTCGGCCTGTTCGATCCCCTCCGCCAGTACGCGCATGCCCATTGACCGGGCCAGCGCAATGATTGCCCGGACGATGGCAATGTCGTCATCGTCCTCCGGCAAGCCTGCGACGAACCCCTGATCGATCTTCAATGTCTGCACCGGCATGCGCTTGAGGCGCAACAGCGACGAGTAGCCCGTACCGAAATCATCGATGGACAATTTCAAGCCCAGTTCGCGCAACCGGTGCATCTGCTCAATGGCGCGCTCGGGATCATCCATGACTGCGCTTTCGGTCACCTCCAGCTCCAGATACCCCGGTGCCAGGCCCGTTTCATCCAATACTTGCGCCACTCGACGATCCAGGTCTCCACGACCAAACAGACGACTGGACACATTCACAGCAACGAATGATGCCTGCACACCACCCTCAAGCCACTGACGCATCTGCTGACAGGCCTCGGTCAGTACCCAATGATCAATATCGGCAATCAGCCCGCTCTGCTCGGCAATGGGTATGAACTCGCCCGGCGATACCATGCCATGCTGCGGATGCTGCCAACGCACCAGCGCTTCGACCCCTTCGATGCGGCGCGTGCGCAGGTTGTGGATCGGCTGGTAAAACACCCGCAACTCGCCCTGCACGATGGCGCGGCGCAGTTCGCTGGCCAGTTCCACACGACGTCGCGCATGGGCGGTCAGCTCCTCGGTGTACAGGGCATAGCGTTCGCGGCCCTGACTCTTGGCCAGAAACAATGCCGCATCGGCATTGCGCAGCAGTTGCTCGGCGCTCAAGGCATCATGGGGAAAGACGCTGATGCCGATGCTGGCCGACAGAAACAGCGGTTGGCTGTCGATTACAAACGGCTCGTGCAGCGCTTCCAGTACACCTTGAGCAAGTTCCGCCGCCTGCACGGGCTGGTGCGGATTTTCCACCAGCACGGCGAATTCATCGCCACCCAGCCGCGCCAGGGTCAGGCCTTTCTCAAGCAGGCTGTTCAGCCGCTCACTGACCGCTTTGAGCACCTCATCGCCAACGTTATGCCCCAGGCTGTCGTTGATGTGCTTGAAGTGGTCCAGATCGATCAGTAAAAGTGCCAGATTCTGCTTGCTGCGCCGGGCATGGGTTTGCGCCTGTTCGGCCCGGTCGGTGAACAACAGTCGGTTTGGCAGGCTGGTCAGCGCGTCGTAATGGGCCAAATAGGCCAGTTCACGCTCGGAATGCTTGATTGTGGAGATGTCGGAAAAGACCGCCACGAAATGGGTGATAGCGCCGTGGTCATCCCTGATCAGGCGGATGCTCTGCCATTGCGGATAGATTTCGCCGCTCTTGCGCCGGTTCCAGATCTCGCCGCTCCACTGCCCGGCGCTGAGAATGACCTTGTACATGCGCTCGTAAAATTCAGGGCCGTGGCGACCGGACTTGAACTTGCTGGGTGTCAGGCCCAGCACTTCGTCCTGCTGATAACCCGTGATCTCCATGAATGCCCGGTTCACGTGCACGATCACACCGGTGGCATCGGTGACCAACACACCTTCCAGGGTGCTGTCGAAAACCGCCGCCGCCAGACGCAGCCGTTGCAGGTCTTCGTCCTGCTGCTTGCGGTCCTTGACTCCCAAGAACCCCAGCAGCCTGGATCGTGCGAGGTAGACGCACGCAGCGCTGAGCACAAGCCATGCGTAACCGCTCATCAGTTGGGCGCGGGGCAGCCAAATCGGATCGTCGATCAAAAGGGGGAGCACGAAGTCGGTGAACGCCAACCAGAAAATCGACAGTACCCCATACGACAGTGCGGTTTTGAGCGCATCTCGGGTAATCGCTGTCATGTAAACCAAAAGCCTTACAAAAGCACGGGATTATAAGGTAAGAAACATCCTGCGACGCTTATCTAAAACGCCGACTGTTTTTATCTCGTGGCTAAGTGATAATGCGCTGCCGAATCAGGAACCGCGCCAAGCGCGTCCTGCACACTTTGCATGCGTTACAACAGAGGGCAACTCAGCCTATGTGGAACAACGGTCTGCTCGACCTGTCCGTCTGGCAATTGGTCGCAGTCATTCTGGCGATGACTCACGTCACCATCGTCGGCGTCACAGTCTATCTCCATCGCTATTCAGCTCATCGCTCGCTGGAACTCAATGCCGGACTCAAGCACTTTTTCCGTTTCTGGCTGTGGCTGACCACGGCACAGAACACCCGCGAGTGGACAGCCATTCACCGCAAGCATCACGCCAAATGTGAAACTGTAGACGACCCGCACAGCCCCGTCATAAAAGGTTTGTCCACCGTGCTGCGCAAAGGTGCCGAGCTTTATCGCGCCGAAGCGGAAAACCCGGAGACGCTGCGCATCTACGGCAAGAACTGCCCGGAAGACTGGATCGAACGCAATCTGTATTCGCGGTACCCGCGTCTTGGCGTGGTCATCATGGGTGTAATCGACCTCGCGCTGTTCGGCGTCATCGGCATCACCGTCTGGGCCATCCAGATGATGTGGATACCGGTGTGGGCGGCAGGTGTGGTCAACGGATTGGGGCATGCGGTGGGCTATCGCAACTTCGAGTGCCGGGATGCTGCGACCAATCTGGTGCCGTGGGGCATCCTGATTGGCGGCGAAGAGTTGCATAACAACCATCACACCTACCCCAATTCGGCGAAGCTGTCGGTCAAGCGCTGGGAGTTCGACATGGGCTGGGCCTGGATCAAGCTGTTCTGCTGGCTGCGTCTGGCGAAGGTGCAGCGCGTTGCACCCATTGCCCATCGGGTCGAAGGCAAAGGCCACGTGGACATGGACACCGCCATGGCGATCCTCAACAACCGGTTCCAGATCATGGCGCAGTACCGCAAGCTGGTGATCGCTCCACTGGTGCAGCAGGAACTGGCCAAGGCCGATGCGTCGGTTCGTCACCAGTTCCGCCGCGCCAAGCGGCTGCTATCGCGGGAAACCAGCCTGCTGGAAGACAGGCACCAAGTGCGCATCCAGAACATGCTGGAGCACAGCCAGGCCCTGAAAGTGATCTACGAGAAGCGTCTGGCGCTGCAGCAGATCTGGGTCAGGACCAGTAGCAACGGCCATGACATGCTCGCAGCTGTCAAGGACTGGGTACACGAAGCCGAAGCAAGCGGGATTCAATCCCTGCGCGACTTCGCCGATCAGTTGAAAACCTACTCGCTCCGCCCCCAACACACCTGAGCCGTTGATCGGCGCAGGCTCTATGGGCGTGCGCCGATCGGAACTTAGAGTCACTACGCCAATCTCATTATCACCTTCGCACTATGCTGTGTGACATGTTGTGGCATGCGCCGCACCTTATTTTGAGATGCAGTGCTCATGGACAACCAGACCCCCTCGATCGACACTCCAGCTCCCGCAGAAACCCTTTTGGCACTGATGCACGCCCAAGCGGAAGTCGCGCGCCTGAGTGAGCGTGAACAGCTGTTCAGTTCGTTGCTGGTGAGTGTTAACGCAGTGCTTTGGGCCTACGATTGGCAGACCCAGCGCATGATCTACGTCAGCCCGGCTTACGAGCGGATTTTCGGTCGTTCGGCAGGGCTGTTGCTGGCCGATTACAACGAATGGCGTGACAGCATATACCCCGATGACCTCGATTACGCCGAGCGCAGCCTCTGTGAAGTGCTGGAAAAAGGCTCCATCGAAGACCGCGAGTATCGGATCATCCGTGCCGACGGACAGGTACGCTGGCTGAGCGACAAATGCTTCGTCAGCCATCAGGCAGAACACAGCCAGCGCCTGATCGTGGTGGGCATTGCCGAAGACATCACCGAGAAGAAGCAGCTGGAAGACGAGCTTCAGCGCCTGGCCACTACCGACGTGCTGACCCAGAGCAGCAACCGTCGTCACTTCTTCGAATGCGCCCAGCGCGAATTCGAGCAGGCGCGCTTGCAAGGTACGCCGATGGCGTTTCTGTTGCTCGATGTGGATGACTTCAAACTGGTCAACGACACCTATGGTCACCAGCAGGGCGATCTGGTGCTGCAGGGCATTGCCGAATGCGGGCGCAAGACCCTGCGGCGCGGCGACCTGTTCGGACGGATCGGCGGCGAGGAATTTGCAGCGGTCTTTATCGGCTGTGCGCCGGACATGGCCAGGCAGATCGCCGAACGCCTGCAACGGGAAATCCAGCGCCTGAGCTTCCAGCGCGTTGACAGGACGTTCGGCATCACTGCCAGCCAGGGCCTGACCAATCTGAGCCCTGAAGACCAGAATCTGGAAGCCCTCTTTGCCCGCGCTGATGCAGGGATGTATCAGGCCAAGCGCCAGGGCAAGAATCAGATCGTGTTGGTTTGAGCCACAAAAAAACCTGCCGAAGCAGGTTTTTTTCTAACGATCCGATCACATTCTGATCACCCGTGACCGGCCGTCATCTGGCCATCAGGCGATCTCAGCGAAGCACTCTTCGATGATCTTCAGCCCCTTGTCCAGTTGCTCGTCCGGCGAGGTCAGCGGGACCAGCACGCGCAACACGTTGCCGTAGGTGCCGCAAGACAGCAGGATCAGGCCCTTGTCACGCGCTTTGGCAATCACTTGCGCTACAGCAGCGGCATTCGGCTTATGAGTATCACCGTTTTCGAAACACTCGACCGCGATCATCGCACCCAAGGCACGCACTTCGCCAATGACCGGGTGCTTGGCCTGGATGGCGCGCAGGCCAGTGACCAGACGCTCGCCCACCGCCTTGCAGCGGTCCAGCAGATGCTCTTCTTCGAACACGTCCATGACCGCCAGCGCTGCGGCGCAAGCGATTGGGCTGCCCGCATAGGTGCCGCCCAGACCGCCCGGGGCGATGGCGTCCATGTATTCAGCCTTGCCGCACACACCGGCCAGCGGGAAGCCACCAGCGATGGATTTGGCGAACGTGGTCAGGTCGGCGGTGACACCCATCTGCTCCATGGCGAAGAACGTACCGGTACGGCCAGCGCCGGTCTGAACTTCGTCGGCAATCAACAGGATGCCGTGCTTGTCGCAGAGTTCGCGCAAGCGAGCCATGAAGGCTTTCGGCGCAACGTAGAACCCACCTTCGCCCTGAACCGGCTCGATGATGATCGCGGCGATGTCCTTGGGCTCGGCGTCGTTCTTGAAAATTCGCTCGATGCTGGCGATGGAGTCGTCAACGCTCACACCGTGCAATTCGTTCGGATACAGCGCGCGGAAAATGCCGCCCGGCATCAGGCCCATGCCTGCCGAGTAAGGCACAACCTTGCCGGTCAGACCCAGCGTCATCATGGTGCGACCGTGGTACGCGCCAGTGAAAGCGATCACCCCGGCACGGCCCGTAGCAGCACGGGCAATCTTGACGGCGTTTTCCACAGCTTCCGAACCGGTGGTAACCAGCAGGGTTTTCTTGTCGAAATCGCCCGGAACCTTGGCGTTGATTTTTTCGCACAGCTCGACGTAAGGCTCGTACGCCAGCACCTGGAAGCAAGTGTGGGTCAGCTTGGTCAGTTGCTCTTGAACCGCTGCGACGATTTTCGGGTGCAGGTGACCGGTGTTCAGTACTGCGATACCACCAGCGAAGTCGATGAACTCACGGCCTTCAACATCGGTGACAGTAGCGTTCTGCGCCGACTCGGCGAAGATCGGGTGAATTTGACCAACGCCACGCGGGACAGCGGCTTCGCGGCGTTTCATCAGGGATGCGTTGGTTTTGCTCATGGTTTCCTCATTCACCGCTCATCGAGCGGCGTGGTTCAAGGAGCGGCGGGGGTCAACAACGGCAGCATACGATGATCGACTGCCGCGGCCTCCCGGCCAGCAAATAGGGTTTGAGTGCTGCAAAAAACCTGCGCAACGTCGCTCTCGCGTCGCGCAGGCGCAATACCGGTGCCTTAAATAGAAAGGCAGAGGTATTTGATCTCCAGGTAATCTTCGATGCCGTATTTCGAACCTTCACGACCCAGGCCCGACGCTTTCACACCGCCGAACGGCGCGACCTCGTTGGAGATCAGGCCGGTGTTGATGCCCACCATGCCGTATTCCAGCGCCTCGGCAACGCGGAACACGCGGCTCAGGTTCTGCGCGTAGAAGTACGATGCCAGGCCGAACTCGGTGTCGTTAGCCATGGCAATCACTTCAGCTTCATCTTTGAAGCGGAACAACGGTGCCAGCGGGCCGAAGGTTTCTTCTTTGGCGACCGCCGCGTCTTTCGGAACGTTGATCAGAATCGTCGGCTCGAAGAAATTGCCTTCCAGGCTATTACCGCCGCTGAGCACCTTGGCGCCTTTACTGAGCGCGTCGACAATGTGTTCCTTGACCTTGGCCACCGCTTTTTCATCGATCAACGGGCCGGTGGTGGTGCCTTCCGTCAGGCCGTCGCCGACTTTCAGCTTGGCAACGGCGGCTTTGAGCTTCTCGGCGAAGGCGTCGTATACCGAATCCTGCACATAGATGCGGTTGGCACAGACGCACGTCTGACCGTTGTTGCGGTATTTGGAGATGATCGCGCCTTCGACGGCCTTATCCAGGTCCGCGTCGTCGAACACGATGAACGGTGCGTTGCCGCCAAGCTCCAACGAGACTTTCTTGATGTCATGGGCGCACTCGGCCATCAACTGGCGGCCAATATCGGTCGAGCCAGTGAACGACAGCTTGCGCACGATCGGGTTGCTGGTCAGTTCAGAGCCGATGTCACCCGCACTGCCGGTAACCACGCTGAACACGCCGGCCGGAATGCCCGCGCGCTCGGCCAGCTCAGCCAGCGCCAAAGCAGAAAAGGGCGTTTGCGAAGCAGGTTTGAGCACCATGGTGCAGCCGGCAGCCAGTGCAGGGCCCGCCTTACGGGTGATCATCGCAGCCGGGAAGTTCCAAGGGGTGATCGCAGCGGTGACGCCGATGGGCTGCTTGAGCACGATCAGGCGCTTGTCCGGCTGGTGGCCGGGAATTACATCACCGTAGACACGCTTGGCTTCTTCAGAGAACCACTCGATGAAGGATGCGGCGTAAACAATTTCGCCCTTGGCTTCAGCCAGCGGCTTACCCTGCTCCAGGGTCATCAGACGACCGAGATCGTCCTGATTTTCAATCATCAGTTCGAACCAGCGACGCAGCTTGGCACCGCGCTCTTTGGCGGTCAGCGCACGCCAGGCCGGCAGGGCCTTGTCGGCAGCTTCGATGGCACGACGGGTTTCAGCGGCGCCCATTTTAGGCACGGTACCCAGAATCTCGTTGCTCGACGGATTGTTGACCTTGATGGTCTGGCCGCTGTCGGCATCAGCCCAGGCGCCATTGATGTACGCCTGCTGGCGGAACAACTTCGAATCTTTGAGCTGCATGTCGGCCTCCTAAACAGCACCGCGCAAGGCGGAGCAATTGTTGATTATTAAAGGCGCCTTCGGTTGAGGCTGCCGTCAGGAAAACATTCGCCAGGCCCCGCACGCACAGATCGCGAAAAGCGCGGACGGCTGAGCGGGAGCGTTTGAAATCTCAAACGAATCCTAGGATCAACGCGCCTAAAGGACAATAGGGTGTTCGAAAAAAAGAACAAACGCGCCAAAACCATGAAACAGCGGCTAATCGGTTGCAGCTGCCAGTGCCCTTGATCGCCTTGAAAGACGCGCTCCGATTAGGTGATGAATACGTACTTTACGGGCACACGCAGCGCCATCAAAGGCTCACCAGTACGCAAGGTATCAATAGTCCCGTGCCCGAATCCGCAAGGTCATGTCTCAACGCGATACACACGGCAAGTCAATGCATTGGACGCTTTGGACGTAGATGGGTATTATGGCGCCCGCGTTGCACCTGTAGCTCAGCTGGATAGAGTACTGCCCTCCGAAGGCAGGGGTCATGGGTTCGAATCCCGTCTGGTGCACCATCTTCTATCCCTTGTATTACAAGGGGTTAGCTCCACTGCCAGAAACCTGTCCTAGTCCTGAAAGTCGTTTTTGCCACAAATTTGCCACACTCAAGTGTGGCGGGAATGGTCGAAATGGCAACAATCAGGAATCGCGGCGAGTATCAGTGGGAAGCGCAAATTCGCCGTAAGGGCTATCCAGCCCAGCGAAAAACCTTCGAAACCAAATCCGATGCCCAAGCCTGGGCACGCATGATCGAAAGCGAAATCGACCGAGGCATCTTTGTCTCTCGCGTCGAGGCTGAACGCACTGCCTTTCATCAACTCATCGATCGCTACATCTCCGAAATTGCTCCGAAGCACAAAGGCGCGTATTCAGAAATCAAACGCCTGGAAGCACTCAAGCGTCATCCGCTGGCGACACGCATCGTTGCGACCCTTACCTCTTCAGATTTTGCCCGCTACCGTGACGAGCGCTTGAAGATCCGTAAGGGCAACACGGTGAAGCGTGAACTCGCGTTGTTCCAATGCGTGATTGAGGTTGCTCGTCGTGAGTGGGGAATTCATCTTGCCGAGAATCCGGTCAGGATGGTCAGCCGTCCCAGCTACAACGACGAACGCTCGCGACGGCTCGACCCAATTGAAGAGCAATACATGCTTGGCGCGTTAGAGCTTCGTGAGCGACGTGCTGATGGGACCTACGCCGATGCATCACACAATCCCTGGATACGGCCCATCGTCCAACTGGCGATTGAGACCGCCATGCGCCGTGGCGAGATTTTCGAGCTGCGCTGGAAGCATGTGAACCTGGAACGTAGAACCGCGCACCTTCCTGCGACGAAGAACGGCCTGCCCAGAACCGTCCCGCTTTCACCAAAGGCCATTCATCTGCTGAAGGATTTGCCACGCTCGCTGTGCGGTCGCGTCTTCCCCACCACGGCTGATGCACTCAAAAAGGTCTTTGTGCGAGGCCTGGAGCGAGCCAGGCTGAAATACTTGGGAGATTGCGAAGTGGCGCAGGTAATGCCTCAGGAAGACTTCCTGATCAATCTGCGCTTCCACGACCTGCGGCATGAAGCGACCTGTCGGCTTGCGACCAAGCTGCCGAATTTGATTGAGCTTGCGAGCGTGACGGGGCATCGGGAGGTGAACATGCTGAAGCGGTATTACAACATTACTGCGGAGGAGCTGGCGGCCAAGCTGGCTTGATCGAACCACACCCGACGGTGTCGGTAATTGCACTGACGGAACATCATTGCGCACGGCTGAGCCAGTCGTGTGCATCGGATGAGGCCAACACACTGGGTGTTTTTGACCGGCAGAAGTCTGCCGATTCTGTTGAAAACAGTCGGGTCTCTCGAATTGCCAGAAATCTCACCGGTGGAGAAGCGTTTTTTGCGCGTTGTTACGTGAAATCTGTGTACGGATGCCTGTGCGGCACTTCAAGATTTCAATCTCATGCGCTCACTTTTCTGCCGTGAAAACCACCTCCGACTTTTTCAACAGAATCGACCAGAAGCGGCCGGACGACCGATTAGACTGGTGCGGTTAGTGGTTCGGCGTCGCGCGCCCATCGCTAGTTTTTTTAAAAAGCTTCAGCTATTACAATTCTGGTACGCCTGTGAATAATCATTCACGAATTTCATCAGCTTCCTTTTCCAGCTTTTCAGTTCTGTCACTTTCAGCGATAGGATCTGTAAGCTGGCGCTTAAATTTAGCGCGGACCGCCCATGTTTCTCTCTACAGAGAATTACCTAGCTCAGTTTCGCCGCCTCATCGAGAGCGGTACCAGCGTATCGCTTGCTGTTGCCTTCTGGGGGCGGGGAGCGGATAAATTGATTGAGGACGTGTGGGCCGGCATTTCCTTACGTATTCTTTTCAATTTTGGCAATGGCGGTACCAATCCTCAGGTCATCCGTGATCTTTTAGACCTAGGCTTACCAGGGCTCGAGTTACTGATAGCCGACGACCTACATGCCAAGGTAGCAATCAGCGAAACCGCTGCGATAGTTGGATCAGCCAACGTATCTGTTAACGGCCTTGGTCTTGAAGGTTCGGAGTGTGCTGGCTGGAAGGAAGCTGGCGTGCAGATTGATGACAGTGCGCAGGTGGCTGAGGTGCAGGGATGGTTCGACGCCCTGTGGGCTCGTGGAGAGGCAGTAACAGACGAGCGCCTGACAGCAGCGCAAATCCAATGGGACAACAATCGCGCCAGCCGTCCCAAGCTGTCCAAAGGCTTCTACCAAGCACTTGAAGCAGGTGAGCTAGATGGTCGCGGCATTTATGTTGAGGTACACCGGTTAGACGCCAGTGTAGAAGCCGAGGAAGCTGCGGCTGAGGCTATCAGCGACGCGCAGCGAGACGGTATGCTGGGAGCAAGAAACACACAGGTAGACTGGTACGAAGATTGGCCAGAGGACTATGACGAGCCCCTGCCCACCGATAAGGCGATTATCTCGGTGTATTACTCACCAAATAAGGGCGTGTCCGTAAGCGGGGCCTGCGAGCGGATACCATTTATGGACAGGTCATTCAAGAACGCAGTCGGCCATACGTCTTCACTTGTCATGGTACGAAAGCTGAAGGAAGTGGAAGGGTTCGCCTTTAGCAGAAGCGATGCTGCGAAGTTGACCAAAATAATCAGACCATGGGTGAAGAGCCTGTACGCCGAGGAAGACTCGGACATCGCCCGGTGTCTCTCCTTGGACGTTTTCTTCGACTGGGATAAGAAGAAAAAGGAAATGTCTTAGAGTACCCACTGCGTTTAAGAGGCGCGGTCTACCAGCCACCCAGTCAAGCCGTTGCCCACGGCAAAACCGGCAAGGTCGGCAAGGTCGGCAAGGTCGGCATCATCCCAAATCATGAACGCGCCGTCTCCAGACTCCTTTAGAACAAGATTGGATCAATCATTCAAAACTTGGTAGCACTTCACAATAAGCTATTCATCCATCTTCCGCCAGTTTACAATCTAAACATTGGATCAATCTAACTATAACGCGCTAAAAGCATCGACCACTTACCTCGTTGCTTCGAACTTTTTCATTACACTGAATAACCCCGAACAATCGGCAGACACTTTGCACTAAACCCAGTTAAACACTGAGCAAAATCAAGGGTACACAATGACTATTTGTGCAGCATGGATCAGAAAGATCGGTAAATGCGAAGAACTGATGTTCGTTTCAGATAGTCGCTTGTCGGGCGGCAGAAATCTAGATTACTCGCCAAAGATCATTACTCTTGCTAGATCAGATTGCGCAATTGCTTTTGCCGGGGAAACCGATATGGCTTACCCCTTGATGCATCAAATTTCCCTCGCAATTTCATCCTACAATCGCGCTAAGACCCGCGCCATGGATATACGCGAACTTAAGACACATAGCATTAAAGTCTTGAACAGCATGGCATCATCTATTTTCAGTGATATTCCAGAAATGAAAGATCCTGACGTATCATTCCTGCTGGGTGGTTACTCGTGGATAAACAAGTGCTTTGATATTTGGGGAATTAGATACGCAAAAAAAGAAAAGTGTTTTATTGCAAGACATGTGAATAGCTGGGTTGGTGGAATGGATCCAGTATTATTCGGCGGCGATAAAGCCAAGGAAGCCAACAAAAACTTGGTTAAGCTTATGCAAAGAAAGGGAGCCTTAGTTGGTAGCAAGGCAGTCAACAGCGCTTTCGATATGGAGCCACTTGAGGTCGTAAGAGATATGCTGCGCAGCAGCAACAAAAATGACAGTATCGGCGGAGCCCTTCAGGTAGTTAAGGTTTATCAGCATATGAATGCACTGCCTTTGGGTGTTTTTTGGCCTGATCGAGCTAGCGGTTCTGTTTATATACAAGGACGCCCTCTTCTTGGGTATGAAAGCACTGATTTCTGGGTCATTGACCCTGACACTTTCCACTCAGAAAAGGTTAACCGAAAATCTGTTGAAGTATAATCCAGAATATCCGTGCGGACGGAGAGACAACTATCCCCCCGTCCGTTATAGGGTCCAGGCTGTGTAAAAACGCATGCATCGTTTTAAAGTCTGCTTTGCTACGTAAAGTCTGCCAGCGGCTTGGTTAATCAGCAGACCAGAATTTTGCGTAGGAGCGCGATTTTTGTTCCGATTGTCAATTCTTTCCTAAAAACGTTTTTACACAGCGTCGGCCGCTTTCCACCCTTCACAACAGGCAGCAATCGGCCAGAAGCGGACGGTCTCATTGGGGTTGAGCTGGTCTTCCTGAGGCTCGAAAAAATATAGATCAATTTGGTCGTGCTGCGGACTTCCAAGCTATTGCCCGACAAGCTTGGATTGATAAATCTCAAAACATCTTCTAAACTAAAACTGCCAATATGATAAAAATAGGGCGATGATTTCTTGGCAAAAGATTTGTCCGTATGTATTGCCTCCGAGCTACTTCATAGAGACTTTTATAACCAAAGACCTCCCAAGCATTCATGCTGAACTATTGCCGAGCAATAATGACTTTAAGTTTTCGCCGTCGATCTATTGCCAATCTAATAAGTCATAATCGAGCTGTGAGTTCGGCATGGTACCCTCCTTGGGGTAGATTGCTAAATTTGGCGGTAAAAAATGCCCAGCATATTTTATCTGCTGCAACTATTTATTGGTTTATCATTCCATTAGCCTAAACCAATCTCGGACAGTAAGCTTCAACCTGACAACTTCATCTTCGGCCAGAGGACTACAGTGCGCTATTGGCCCCCGCAAAAGATTTAGGTTGCTCATGACTCGGTTGAATCCTTTTTGACTATTAAAAAGGTCACCAAACTTTTCCCAGTTTTTTCGCACAATCTCACCAAGCTCACCGAATGTAGTATAATCTAATTCATCTTCGGATCTTTGAGTGAAAGCCGAATCAATTTCTCTCTGAATATTGTCCTTTACGTTCTTACGAGTTTGATCCGGTATATCTGCTGTTTCCCACCAGTCATCACCTAGCTCTGAAAGTAATTTTTCATTAATCATTTTTCTGATAGAAACCTCTAGGCAGTAGAATAATTCATAATGAACCGCCATTTCTCGTGCTTCCACGCGTATTAGGTGCTGAAACTGCGGGTAGTATTCATCATCTTTCTCTTCTGATAAATGTATGTCTCTACCTAAATCTATTTTCAGATCTCGCTCAACATGGTCAAGAGACCTCTCTGCCATCTGGTTCGAAATTGCGAATAGCTTTATCTTGTCTTCCATCATGATTTCTTCAGTAAATTTTCTCGCAGGCTTTTGAAGATGGCGTTGAAAACAGCCACATCATCGGTTTTAGGCAGCACTAAGTTTATTGTATAGGAAAGACTCAAGCCAAATTCCTCTGCAATATTTTGAGAGCCGTTTGTTTTCAGTCGCTCGGGTAGCTCGGTCTCTTCATTTACTAACGGTTTCTCATGGACAATGTCGGACGTGGAGATTTTGAAATCTGCGAAACCCTTCAATGCTTCAAACGTACCGACGACTGCTTGTACCGTTTTGTTGCCTTTTTCTGATCCTGTCATTTCGACAATCAGCCCCTCAAGATCAGATTTACTGAGGCTATGCGCGTATTCGTTTCGAGAGTATATGTCGGAGTATCCTTTTCGAATCGCTTCTGCCATGGCCGCTTTTGAAATTGCTTTATTAGTGTTCCTGAATTGCTTATATAGATCTGTAGGACTACCATCGCTTGAAAGAAATGCTATTTTCTTTGCTAGCGATATAAAGGCTCTAGCACTGCCTCCGCTAAATCCAAGCTCAGTAGCCAAATAGTCTTGTGTAAATCTGTCAGGAGTGGCTGCTACTTTTATTTTCTCCAGCACCTTGGCTACTAACCCAGTGGCGTTCATATAAGGCGGATACGATTTTGCCATTACAATTTCCTTTTGCTTTAAGGCACGTTTCTGGGACTAGTATTTGGTTGAGGGGCGGGCTTTAGCCCGTCCTGAGTGAGCGAAGCTTGCGGCTTGAAAGTGCGGCAGCAAATCCCTTCCCAACTCTACTCGATCCGCAGGAAGCGTGTCTATTGCACGTGGGTTACGCCGCACGGCAGAAATAGGTCTGCCGAGGTCGAGGCACCTCCTATAAATCTCGTAGCGCATGGCCGGGTCCTTACCTTTACTCAGCACGAAGGCACCATTTGCATAGGCAGGATATTTTTCACCGGAGCGAGGGGCCAAAAAACGTCCGCCTTTGGCTGTTAGCCGACCTCGGCGAATGGCGGCTTTGGGTCGAATTTAGTCGATCAATGACACCCAGTATGCTGGTCAAATCGAATGCAAACGGACGGTCAAGTCCATGCAATTACTCATCTAGGGACAGAACAAGCTCTCTAGTACCTGAGTCGGTTCGCAATCGAGTAGCCGCAGCCTCATCGCGCTCACGCTGCCTAAGCTGATAAATCTCATAAAAGCACTCGACAACCTGCGCCTTGGTCAACTCAGGCAGCGTCGTCCGGCGTTTGAGGGTGTTCACTATTTTGCGTGCGCAGAGCTGAGCAGCTTCTCGCTCATATGAACGAAAAGCCAAATCGCGGAAAGCCCACATGCTGATCAAGTCGCTTGATAACGCCCATAGCATCAAACGCTGATAGGTGGACCACGCCATACGTGTGTGGCCGCTCAAATACCGTCGGAGAATCCGGCCGTCCGCGTCTTTGAATCCATAAACTCCCAGCTCCGTCAGCAGCCGCTCAAGGGCCACCCGCGACATCCCCGACTTGCGCAAAATGGCTGAGAACAGGTACTCAAGCAGATCCACGGGGACGCGGACCACAAAGTTTCTCCGGCCCGTTTCCTCATGACGTTTCAGTTCACGAAAAACAAGCTGGAAGGCTTCATCCGGGTCGACATCTGCATCGGGAATGTGTGGCTGCATAGAGCCATTCTTTGGCTTATTCGCGCATCTGTCAAAAAGGTGTCCTAGTGATTCCGCAGTCGCATGGCGAAAGCTGGAGGCATTCCATAGCAGCCGAGCGACAGTCACGATGAGCATCGATTACGAAACCATTCAAAAAATTCAGAAGCTAGCAGATGACGTACTGATCGGCGTTGCCGAGGTCGCTGCATTGACAGGCTTCAGCGCTCTGACCGTGCGTCAGCGCAAATTGCCGGGGCTTGAGCCCGTTCCCGGCCTGTCACGCTTGCGATGGCGGCTAGGTGATCTCAGACAGTGGATGCGTACCGGGGCAATCACATCGGCTCCTCTCCTCAAGCAAGCCTCGACCGAAGGACCACATAAAGTCGGGCGCCCTACCAAGAAGTCTCAGGTGGAGGCTCGGAAATGAGTGAGCTGGAATTATCGGTTCATGCCGCAACCGGGCAGGAACCACAGGATCAATTGAAATCCAACACCTATTGGTTTCACATTTTCCAGGCCATGGTGGATCACGAACTCGCAAAGCTAGGACCGTATGCATTCGCGGTTTACTGCGTTATCAAATCCCACTGCGACATCAGAACGGGACTGTCGATTCCTTCAATCCCAACCATTGCTCGCAAAGCTGGGATCAGTCCACGCCAGGCCATGCGCGAGATCAAAACGCTCGAAACCCGGGGCTACATCAGCAGGACGCGGTCCCGTAAACATAACGAATACAAGCTCACGGAAAAAATCGCGATCAGCGACTCGCAAGGCAGACCCAGAGGCCAAGCACAGTGGGAGTATCGCCCCGCCCAGATCAAAAGCACGGTTGATGAGCTGAAACGTATGCTCTTCAACAGGGAGGCAGTCGGCCAAGGTATTCACATCGAAAACCTACAGATCATCGAGAACCAGACCAACATCGGCTTCCAGATTAGCCAAGCTGACTTGGATCATTTGGCCGAGAGCAATCCGGACATCTACACCAAGCTGCTGTCTATCCGGAACTCGATCCGGGAGCGCAAGGCGACCAAGACATGAGTTATACACAGGACCGCCAGTCACGTGACAGGGTGGCATGCATGCGCTCGCGTCAGGTGACTGTGTGACATGTGTAACCTGATTTGAGGTGACACAGAGTCACTCATACAAGAAGAGAAAAAAACATATCAATTGGAACACCCTTGCTGCTCGCGACCCGACAAGATCTAGGGAAATCCTGAAAAAGACTTCCTGATTTGGCAAAATCCCCGGACACCAATCGCCGAGCTTTTCGATGATGAAGCAAATGACCTTCGCCGATGCCG
>NZ_SOCT01000012.1 GCF_004364435.1 Pseudomonas sp. LP_7_YM
TGTACCCATAGACAACAACGCAGTCGAAAACCAGATTCGGCCGTGGGCACTTGGACGTTCCAACTGGTTGTTTGCCGGGTCGCTTCGCAGCGGCACGCGGGCGGCGGCGATCATGAGTTTGATCCAATCGGCGCGCATGAATGGGCACGATCCGTATGCCTATCTCAAAGATGTGCTGACGCGGTTGCCGACGCAGCGAGCGAGTGAGATTGAGCAACTGCTGCCGCATCAGTGGGTATCTGCCTAAATCGTGCAAGGTGACTTCGGCGGACGCTTACACTTACCCGCCTCTTTCGCAACGTCAAACGTCATGACATTTCCATAAAGCTCGATTGAAAGGCTGCCATCCTTGAAGGTTTCTCCATCGACAATCGACGCCAGCGATTCGATTTTGACGGACGGCAGATCCTCTACGAGGTTTCGGAGCATGTTATGCAACTCGGCAAGGTCCTTGTTGAACGAATTCAAAGCGCTGTTACGGGTAGCGGCTGCTGTTTCAATCTCGCGGTCGCGTTCTTTTATTTTTTGAATCAGGCGAGCTTTTGCGTCCATGTGCAGGTCTCCGATGGCTTTGAGCTAGCATCGTAACCACGAGCACGTGCAGGGTAAAGACTTCAGTCGCGACTCTGCCTACTTTTGAGCTATTAGGTCTCCGGAGCGCAACTCCACAGGCTGCTCAACAAGCAGGTATAGCGCCTCGATGGAGACAGGTTGGAGCGCCTTCAATCGCTCGACGCCCAGAACAAGCCTTCTGCACGGAGGCCGGCTCGCTCTGCTTCATCGCTTGTCGTGGCGCGCTTGATTGTGGCTAGCAGATGATCCAGCTCCTGGCGAACAGCGGCAGGCATAACGAGGTCGTCGGTGGTCATGGCAGTCACACTTTTGAAAGGCTAAGGAGATAGTCGGCGGTCAAGAGCTCGTACCACTTTTTGTACCAATCAGTGTCCCAACAGGGGTTTTCAGGGTGTTCTGACTGCGCTGGGACGCCCCTTTAAGCGCATTCTTCTTACACCAGCTACGCACGGCAGGATCGGGCTGAGCGGAAAGTCTGCTCAGAAAAGCGATCTGGCCCACTGCCACGCAGCTTCGTATTTAACGATCGCCCCCAGGATCGCACCTATCAGGATGAAACCGCTGACCACCGGGTGTGATTTCAGCCATTCGATCACAGCAACTGGATGCACTCCCACCCGATCTAGCCAGGACGCCTTAGTGACTAGGTCGCCTTTGTGCGTTCTCTCGAAGAAATTGGCAAACATATCCAACTTCCGCAGCGTTGAACGATGCATTTTCAAAAAGTCTCCCGTGACGAAGGCCGCTGCTTCCTCCTTGCCGCTGAGAGCATCTTTATCGGTAACTTTGTTGAGCTCGGCCAAGCTCATAATGCGCCCGCTTCTACCCTTACTGTCTTCATGAGGAGCGTACTTTTTACCGAACAGATCGACTAGAACCCTCGCTAGGTCCACTTTCTTGTCGTCTTGTAGCTCATATGGAACGCCCTTCAGGACTCTGTATCTGTGCTCCAAAGCATAGAATCCGAAATGCTCGTCTCGCATGTTCCAGTGGATGAATCGGCAGCCGCTATGCTGCTCTAGAAACGTGAAATAACCATCGAGCATCGACTTTTCATAACGGTCCAGATTCTCATGCATCGACTCCAGCTGGCCGTCCAGCTCCGCGGACTTATGAAGAGACCAAGAGCTGGTCTGCCCGGTCTTCAGATTTCGCACGGCAATCGACGTCACCCTTTTCGACGCGCCAGTCGATCCCTCATAGAAGGATTCACACGAATAATGGATCACGTATACGCGGGTTGAGTCTTGAAATAGGGCATTGATCAGCTCCCTGCTTTCCTTGCGTTGCTTTACTCGATCTATTTCGGCGCCCACTTCCATCCCCTAGAAGCCGCCAGCTGTCATTAAGCTGGCATTACGGAGCCAAAACAGCCCCAAATGACACAAAAAAAGCACTTGCGATGATCGCTAAGTGCTTGACTTGTAATGCTTGTGTGGTGGAGCCGGGGGGATTTGAACCCCCGTCCGCCAGTACTCCGCTTTCGGGCCTACATGCTTAGCCGTGTCTATTAAGTTAACCCTCAGCGACCCGACGGGCAGGGTGCTTTGGGCGAGCTGTGTAAGTTTTAGCCGATTCGTCCACAGCGTACTGCACGGCGATCCTGTTCTGTATGACAATCATTTTGGGTTTACAGGCATCCCCTGATGATTGCTGGAGCCGAAGCTACCAGAAGGAAGGCTAGCGCCGCTTACGCAGCGAGAGCTTGTTCCCCGTAGGTTTCGTCATTGGCAACTATAGAAAGTTGCAACAGTGGATTTACGACTTCTGTTACCAAGTCGGCATGCCCCTAGAGTTTCATCACCGGCGTCGAATCCTAATCGGCCCCAATTCTGCTGCTTTAGCAGTCAGGCCGCGGAGTGTACCCGAATCAATGGGATACGTCGACCTTCAACCTGCACGCGGTGGTATGGCCGGCTTGTGCCGGCCGAGCCGCGTTGTTACTTCGCTGCGCCGCCTTCGCTGCCGGAGCCGAGACGTTTCAGCTCGGCGATAGCCTTGGTGGTGGTTTCGATACAGGCTTTGTCGTCGCCAGCTTTTTGCTGAGCCAGGCCTTTATCGTAGGCTGACTCGCTTTCGTCCTTGGTGTCTGCGCCCAGGTTGGATGACGAGGATTTCTGAGCATCCTTTAGCGTCTGCAGATTTGCGCCGCACAGGTCGTCAGCAGCGAATACAGGGGACCCCAACAGTGCAGCGGTAAGGAACAAGCCAGTCAATGCTGTGCGCTTCATGTGTATCTCCTTGAGCCTGTGGACTCGGTGTAGCCGCTCTATGGGGCGGTCTCCGAGATAGAGGAAAAAGCGCCCTCCGGTCGTGGCGCTTAAAGAGATGGACTGCGGGCCAGTGCCGGGGTTCTATTTATTTTGCAGCTAATGTGAAAAAGCCATATTGCAGGATGTGTCGGCAAAAATGGGGCGAACGTCGCCCCATTTGTGTGCATCAAGCCGGTCTTGGCCGAGTGACACGGTCCACGAGATAGACCAGTCCGTGGTAGTCGATTCCGCCATGCCGGGTGAGGCCGATTTCACAGGTACGGCTGGTGGAAATGCCCTCGCTGCAACGCTGCACGGCACCTTTCAAAGTGCGCAGTGAGTGGGCATTCAGCTCGGGTGTGGTGAAACCCTTGTCGCCCGCAAAGCCGCAGCAATGAATGCCTTCGGGAATGACGACATTGACGCTGCACAATCGCGCCAGTTCGATCAGCGCCTGGCTTTCGCCGAGGTGTTGGGTGCTGCAGGTGACATGCACCGCAACGGCCTCCTGTTGAGGCGTGAAGACCAGTTTGTCGAGCAGGTGAGTGCGGATGAAACGCACAGGGTCGTAAAGGTCCAGGCGGGTTTCCTGGCGATCCTGAATCAGCCGCAGGGTGCATGGGCTGGTATCACAGTAAATCGGGTCCAGACCGCCGCGGCTCGCTTTGGTCAGCGCGGCGAGCAGCTGCTGGCGCTTCTGCTCAGCCTGCTCGGCATAGCCTTTTGACGCAAAGGGTTGGCCGCAGCACAGGCTGTCCTGATCCTCGGGGAACACCACCTGATAGCCGGCTTTTTCCAGCAGCCTGCGGGTTTTGTCCATCAGCGACATCTGTTCACGATCCGTCGCTGTCGGCCCCATGACCCGCGATACACAGGCGGCGAGGTACACCACACGCGGGCGCTGATCCTTGATCGGCGGGGTGAAATCAATCGCGTTTTCCGGTTGCGGTATGGCCGGGGTCCATTGCGGGAGACGATGGGATGAGGCTTGGGTCAGCGAGGCCGAGAGCTTGGCCAGTCTCGGCGCGCCTAACAACATGCGCGCGCCGTTGGCGGCATGCAGGGTGAGTCTCGCTCCCTTGAGTGCGGCGGTGAAGTGCCTGGCGAGCCATGTTGCGGCTTTGCCATGAGTGGCTTGCTGCCCGCGCAGTTTCTTCACCAGGTCTGCGGTATTGATCCCGACCGGGCAGCGTTGCGCGCAAAGACCGGTGGCGGCGCAGGTGTCGATGCCCTGGTATTGATAGTCGCGCTCCAGCTCGGTGGTGTCTGTGCCTGCGCGTTTCTTCGCCTGGATGTCACGCCACATGACGATGCGCTGGCGAGGGCTGAGGGTCATGCCTTTCGAGGGGCAGACCGGCTCACAGAATCCGCATTCGATGCACTTATCCACAAGCGCGTCGGCGGCAGGCATCGGCTTGAGATGCTTGAGGTGGATCTGTGGATCTGTGGATCTTCGCTGAGCACCACGTCCGGGTTGAGGATGCCGTTTGGGTCGAGCAGGCGCTTGAGTTGCCACATCAATCGGTAAGCATCGCTGCCCCACTCAAGCTCGACGAAGGGCGCCATGTTGCGGCCTGTGCCGTGTTCGGCCTTGAGCGAGCCGTTGAACTCCACCGCCACCAATTGGGTGACGTCGTCCATGAATGCCGAATAGCGCGCCACTGCTTGCGGGTCGTTGAAGCTCTGGGTGAAGACGAAGTGCAGATTGCCCTCCAGCGCGTGGCCGAACAGGATCGCTTCGTCGTAATGGTGTTTGTCGAACAGCTGGATCAGCCGGCGCACGCCGATGGCCAACTGTTCCACGGGGAAGGTCACGTCTTCGATGATCACCGTGGTGCCGGTTTCACGGACGGCGCCCACAGCCGGAAAAGTGTCCTTGCGAATCGCCCAGAGGCGGGCGTTTTCCAGCGGGTCTTCGGTGAAGTCGACCTGTTTCTCCACGGCAAAATGCGCGATCGAGCCCATGATCAGCGCAAGTTGTTCGTGCAACAGAGGCCGTGTAGCGGCGCGTGCTTCGATGAGCAGCGCGCAAGCATTTTCCGACAGTTCGCGTACAAAAGACGGCATGCCCGGCTTGTCTTGCACCGAGCGCATGCTGCGTCGGTCAAGCAACTCCACCGCAGACACCGGCTGGGTTTTCAGGACGGTCACCGCGTGACAGCAGGTTTCAACATCTGCGAACACGATCAGGGCCGAGGCTTTGTTGGGGTGATCAGGCACGGTGTCGTAGGTCACTGCGCTGATGAACCCTAGCGTGCCTTCAGAGCCGACCAACAAGTGGCTCAGGATATCCATCGGCTGGTCGAAGTCGACCAGGGCGTTGAGTGACAGACCGGTGGTGTTTTTCAGGCGGTATTTGTGGCGAATTCTTGCGGCGAGTGTTGCGTTGGCGCGCGTCTCGCGTCCCAGTTGTGCCAGACGCTCCAGCAGGTCTGCATGGCTGATACGAAAAGCCGCCACGCTATCGGTGTCTTCAGTGTCGACGCGGGTGCCATCGGCCAGCACCAGACGCATGCCGGCCAGCGTGTGATAGGTGTTCTGTGCGGTACCGCAGCACATGCCGCTGGAGTTGTTGGCGACGATACCGCCGATCTTTGCGGCATTGATCGAGGCCGGATCTGGACCGATCTTGCGTCCGAAAGGGGCCAGCCAGACATTGGCCTGCGCGCCGATCACGCCCGGCTGCAGACGAATCTGCTCGCCCTCGCGGCGGATTTCCCGGCCGTTCCAGTTATCACCAAGGACCAGCAACACCGAGTCGCTGAGGGCCTGGCCGGAAAGACTGGTACCTGCCGCGCGGAATGTCACAGGGACGCGGTCGATCTGCGCCAGTTTGAGCAGCGCTATCACTTCACCCTCGGATTCGACGCGGATCACCAGCTTGGGAATCAGCCGGTAAAAGCTGGCGTCGGTGCCGAAAGAAAGGGTCGATAACGGGTCATCGAACCGGCGTTCGGCGGGGATCAAGCGCTTTACATCGGACAGGAAGGCGGCGGGCAGGGTCATGCGGTGTTCCATTCAATCATCAGGTGGCGCCGCGGCATCTGACGTGCCGCATGCGTAGGGGCGATCAGGCCAGTTGTTCACGGACCAGTGAATCACGAGTGATTTCGCTGATGGATTTGGCACCGGTCAGCACCATTGCCACGCGCATTTCCTTCTCGAACAAATCCAGCAGATTTTTCACGCCTGCCTCGCCATGGGTGGCCAGGGCATAGATGAATGCGCGCCCGATCAGCACGGTATCGGCACCCAGTGCGATCATCCTCACCACATCCAGGCCGCTGCGAATGCCTGAGTCGGCGAGGATCTTCAGCTCGCCCTTCACCGCATCGGCGATGGCGGGCAGTGCCCGGGCGCTGGACAGCACGCCATCGAGCTGACGACCACCGTGGTTGGAAACGACGATACCGTCTGCGCCGAATTTCACGGCGTCGCGGGCATCTTCGGGATCAAGGATGCCTTTGATCAGCATCGAACCGTCCCAGGAGTCGCGGATCCATTCCAGGTCTTTCCATGAGATCGAGGGGTCGAAGTTGTTGCCCAGCCAGGCAATGTAATCCGTCAGCCCGGTGGGGTTGCCGCGATAGGCCGACACGTTGCCCAGGTCGTGGGGGCGGCCGTTGACGCCAACATCCCAGGCCCATTGCGGGTGAGTCATGGCTTGCAGGACGCGACGAAGCGGGCCGTTCTTGCCGCTCATGCCGGAGTGAAGATCCCGGTAGCGCGCACCGGGTACCGGCATGTCTACCGTAAACACCAGCGTCTTGACCCCGGCAGCCTTGGCACGCTCGAGGGCATTGCGCATGAAGCCGCGATCTTTTAGCACGTAAAGCTGAAACCACATGGGACGGTCGATGGCCGGAGCGACTTCTTCGATGGGGCAAAGCGACACCGTCGACAAGGTAAATGGAATGCCTTTGGCCGCCGCCGCGCGTGCAGCCTGCACTTCTCCGCGACGGGCATACATGCCGCACAGGCCGACTGGCGCCAGTGCCACGGGCATGCTCAGGGTTTCATTGAACAGGGTGGTCTGCAGGCTCAATTCGGACATGTTCTTCAGTACGCGCTGGCGCAGGGCAATGCTGGCGAGGTCCGAAACGTTGTGGCGCAGGGTGTGCTCAGCGTAGGCGCCGCCGTCCGCGTAGTGGAACAGGAAGGGCGGAAGTTTGCGTTGCGCGGCTGCGCGATAGTCGGTGGATGCGGAAATGATCATGGGATCTCGCAACGTTGAGTGAGCGGGGCAGCGGTCGGGCGCATACGGACGCGCCCGATGCTGCTCTCGTTAATGGACCAACATGCCGGTCAGCCAGTACGCCTGAACGTACGTGATGCAGCCGACGATAGCGGCGAAGAAGATGCTGTGCTTGAGGGTGAAGCGGAACAGGTCCGACTCTTTGCCGACCAGGCCGGTGGCCGCGCAGGCAACGGCAATCGATTGCGGTGAGATCATTTTGCCGGTCACGCCGCCGCTGGAATTGGCCGCCACCATCAACACGTCACTGACGCCCACCTGATGCGCGGTCGTCGCTTGCAGCGAGCCGAACAGAGCGTTGGATGATGTATCCGAACCGGTCAGGAACACGCCCAGCCAACCCAGAAACGGCGAAAAGAACGGGAATGCAGAACCCGTTGCCGCCAGCACGAGTGCCAGGGTGGTGGACATGCCCGAGTAGTTCATGACAAACGCGAACGACAACACCATGCCGATGGACATAATGGCCCAGCGCAGCTCGGTCAATGTCTCTTTGAAAGTGGTAAGGCCGGTTTTCACCCCGATGCGCAGGACGATCATTGCCAGTATTGCCGAAACCAGAATCGCGCTGCCCGTCGCTGCGAGCAGGTCGAATTTGTAAACGGCAGGCATCGCGACTGGATTGGCAACGATAGGCGCAACCTTCATTACCAGGTTGTCCAGGTGCGGCACCGGGAAACTCATGGTCAGTGCCTGCAACGCACCTCCTGCGGCGAACAGCGCCTTGAACGGCTTCAGCGTCCAGATCGTTACCACTGCGGTGAGAATCAGGAAAGGTGACCAGGCCTTGATGATGGTGGCGATGGAGTAGGGAGACTGGGTGGAGGTGCGTGGCTGTCCGAAGCCGCCCGGCGCACCGGCGATCACGCTCGCGCCACCTTCCGCACCGGCCGCTTGCGTGACTGCGGCGCGGGCCGGTTGCCAGACCTTGAGAAAGCAGGTCAGCGAGATCAGGCTGACCAGTGCCGAGGTGATGTCTGGCAGTTCCGGGCCGATGAAGTTGGAGGTCAGGAACTGCACAATGGCAAAGCTGCCACCCGCCACCAACGCCGCTGGCCAGGTTTCTTTGACACCTTTCATACCGTCCATCATGAACATCAGCCAGAACGGCACGAACATCGACAGCAGCGGCAACTGGCGGCCTGCCATCGCGCCGATTTTAAAGGCGTCGATCCCGGAAACCTGACCCGCCACGATGACCGGGATCCCCAGTGCGCCGAATGCTACCGGCGCGGTGTTGGCGATCAGGCACAGCCCTGCCGCGTACAGCGGGTTCAACCCCAGACCCACCAGCAAGGCTGCAGTGATCGCCACGGGCGCACCGAAGCCTGCCGCGCCTTCCAGAAAGGCACCGAAGCAGAAGCCGATGAGCAAGACCTGCAAGCGCTGGTCGTCAGTGATCGACATGACCGAGCTGCGGATGATCTCGAACTGGCCACTTTTGACGGTGAGTTTGTAGAGGAATACCGCCGCGACAATGATCCACGCGATGGGCCACAGACCGTAGAGGAAGCCGTAGATCGCCGAGGCAATGGCCATGTCGGCTGGCATCTGAAACGCAAGGATCGCGATCAGCACCGCGAGCACGAGGGTGATGGTACCCGCCACGTGCCCTTTTAGCCGGAACACTGCCAGTGCCAGAAAGAAGAACACGATGGGAATCACTGCAACCAGTGCCGAAAGGCCCAGGCTGCCGAAAGGTGTGTAGAGCTGTTGCCAGGTTTGCATGTTGGAGGCCCCTAGTTGTTTTTGGTTAGGCCCGGTGTCCATGTCGTACGTGCGCGGCTCCTGCAAGCGACGACTGAATGCCTGTCGTCCTGCGGGCGCTGACGAACGAGTCGCACAGCTCACCAGCTCAAGCCGATCACCGCCGTGACTGGCTTGCGGCGGGGAGGTCGATAGCCACCTGTCGCCGGCATCTGTAAATTGGTAATACCAATTTACAATGTCTTGGCGCTAGGTTAAAAGCCTCGGCGTTGGCGTGTCAATTTATGGCACTAAAACTTTTGTAGTACATGCTCGGTTGGGTGTCTGAGTTGGCTATTTGTTCTGCCTCTGCCGCGTGAACGTCTGTGCACAATCAGTGAAAAATATGTGCCCCCGCTGCATGTCAGGGGGGCTACCGGGGATGTGGGGTGAAGAGGTATGGGCTTTGATCAGGTGCGTCAGCGGCGTTTGTCTGACGATATTGTCGAGCAGCTCGAAAGAATGATTCTGGAAGGCACGCTGAGGGCGGGAGGACGCTTGCCAGCCGAGCGCGCGCTGGCCGAGCAGTTCGGCGTGTCGCGTCCTTCCCTGCGTGAGGCCATTCAGAAACTGACCGCCAAGGGCCTGCTGGTCAGCCGTCAGGGCGGTGGCAACTACGTCGTGGAGAGCCTGGGTTCAACGTTTAGCGATCCGCTGCTGCATCTTTTGGAAAGCAGTTCGGACGCGCAACGTGACCTGCTGGAATTTCGCCATACCCTTGAGGCGTCGTGTGCCTATTACGCCGCGATTCGCGCCACCGATGTCGATCGTACTCGGCTACGCGAAGCGTTCGATACCCTGCAGGACTGCTACAGCAGGGTCGATGAGGTAAGCCGTGCGGAAGAAGGCGCGGCCGATGCGAACTTTCATCTCGCCATTGCCGAAGCCAGCCACAATGCTGTGCTGCTGCACACCATTCGCGGGCTGTTCGATCTGCTCAAGCGTAACGTGGTGACAAACATCGGAGGGATGTACAAGCAGCGTGCGGAGACCCGCGACATGCTGATCAATCAGCATCGCGAGTTGTACGCGGCGATCATCGAAGGGCGTGCGGACGACGCTCGTGAGGTATCGAGTCGTCATTTGCTGTATGTGCAGGAGGTGCTTGAAGAGGTCCGCCAGCAGGTTGAGCGAACTGCCCGGGCCGAGCGGCGTAACGGGATTTGATGTGTCTCCAGCTGTGAGCTGAACATGTGGGAGTGAGCTTGCTCACGAAAGCGTAGTTACAGCCGCTGGCGACGTTTTGACTGTGTTTTTCTATGCGTGAGCACGCGCACTCCCACAGATTCTGAGTGATTCAGAACCTGTGAGTGATGCGTGACACATCAGTCGTCCTTGCCCTTGGTGCGCACAGCACGTTGCAACTCGCGATCGGAATCGCGCTCGCGCTCGGTGTGGCGCTTGTCGTATTCCTTCTTACCCTTGCCCAGCGCAATCTCGCACTTGATCAAGTGCTGCTTCCAGTAAAGGGAGAGCGCGACGGACGCATAGCCTTTTTGCGAAACAGCCGTGATGAGCTTGTCCAGCTCACGCTTGTTGAGCAACAGTTTACGGGTGCGTGTCGGGTCAGCGATGACGTGGGTACTGGCTGTGGTCAACGGCGAGATATGGCAACCCATCAGCCAGGCCTCACCGTCCTTGAGCAGCACGTAACTGTCCACCAACTGCACCTTGTTGGCACGCAGGCTTTTTACTTCCCAACCGGCCAGGACCAGACCGGCCTCGAACTTGTGTTCGATGAAGTAATCGTGTCGCGCCTTTTTATTCTGCGCGATGGTCCCTGTGGGATGTTTCTTGAGCTTGGCCATAGGCGACGCATTATAGGGATCAACGCGGCTCTAGGCTATGGGCTGCGCTCCTCTAAAGCTACGTGCTTGAGCACGATGAGCGAATCCCGGACAATGCGCGATCTTTTTTGCGTGTTGGGCGTGTCAACGATGTCGACGGACAAGGTTTCAGTCCACGGTAGCTGGGCGAGTCGCTGGGTATTCATTCTGGCCGCCACAGGCTCTGCGGTGGGGTTGGGCAGTATATGGAAATTCCCCTACATGGTCGGCGTCTACGGCGGCGGCGCGTTCGTGATCGTGTTTCTGGCATGCATCGCGCTGATCGGTATTCCGGTGATGATGGCCGAGACCCTGATTGGCAGGCGTGCCCGGCAAAGCCCGGCCAACGCCTTGAAGGTCCTGGCGCTGGAAGCGGGTCATTCGAGCAAATGGTCTTGGGGTGCGTTTGCCGGAATGATCACCGCGCTGTTGATTCTTTCTTTTTATAGCGTGGTGGGCGGCTGGTCGCTGGAGTACATCGTCGATGTTGGCAAGGGCGATTTCCATGCAGTGACGCCTGACGGTGTCGGCGCCTTTTTCGCTGAGATGATTGCCGACCCTTGGCGTCTGGTGGCGTGGCACACGCTGTTCATGCTGCTGTCGGCAATCACGATCGCCAAGGGCGTCAACGCAGGTCTGGAGCGCAGCTTGCGTGTCCTGATGCCGCTGCTGTTCCTGCTGATGCTGATCCTGCTGGGCTACAGCCTGACAACCGGGCACTTTATGGAAGGCGTGCATTTCATGTTCGACTTCAAGCCGGAAAAAATCATGGATGGCCTGCTGCCGGCCATGGGTCACGCGTTCTTCTCACTGAGTGTCGGCGTGGGCTCGATCATGATCTACGGCGCTTACATGACCAAGGAGGCGTCGATCAGTGCGACCGTAGTCGGTGTGGCGCTGCTGGACACCTTTGTTTCGCTGCTGGCCGGCCTTGCACTGTTCCCGATCGTCTTCGCTGCAGGCCTGAACCCTGGCGAAGGGCCTGGCCTGATGTTCGTCACCTTGCCTTACGCGTTTGGTAACGTGGCCTTCGGCACCGTAATGGGTGTGTTGTTCTTCATTCTTGTCGCTGTAGCAGCGTGGAGCTCGGCGATTTCGCTGCTGGAACCGATGGTGGCGTATCTGGTGGAGCGTACGAAGGTACGCCGCGGCTGGGTAACCTTCTGGCTGTCTTTCATCTGCTGGTTCGTGGGCTTGGGGACGGTGTTTTCGTTCAACATCTGGAAACAGGCGAAATTTTTCGTGAACGAAGGCGGTATCTTTCACCTCTACCAGTGGGGTGCGACGGCGGGGCTGGACTTCTTTGGCGTGATCGATTTCTTCACGTCCAGGATCATGCTGCCGCTGGGTGGATTGTGTTTTGTGATTTTCGCAGGTTGGGTGATGGGGCGTGAGGCAGTGCGCGACGAATTGTCGGTACGCAGCCCGGCTCTGTTCGCTTTGACGTTCTTTTTGATGCGCTACGTGGCGCCGATCGGCATTCTGATTGTATTTGCCGCTCAGCTTTGGAAATAACGCTGACATGACTACGCATATTCAACGTTCGGCTCTTTTGCCCTACCCGGCACAGGCGCTGTATGACCTGGTCAACGATGTAGCCCGCTATTCGGAGTTTCTGCCGTGGTGCTCCGGCGCTACCGTTCTCGACCAGAGCGACACGTCCATGCGTGCACGGGTCGAAGTGGCAAAGGGCGGGCTGAGTCAGCATTTTGTCACTCGCAATACGCTGACACCGGGGCAGACCATCGAGATGAATCTTGAGGAAGGGCCGTTCAGCCAACTGCATGGTGTCTGGACGTTCAAGGCTTTGAACGAGAAGGCCTGCAAGATCAGTCTCGACCTGTCCTTCGACTATTCCGGCTCTATCGTGCGTGCAACGCTCGGACCTCTGTTCAATCAGGCTGCCAATACCCTGGTCGATGCTTTTTGCCAGCGCGCCAAAGAGTTGCATGGCTGAGCCGAAGATCGTCGTCGAAGTGGTGTATGGGACAGCTGAGCGCCAGGAGCTGATTGCGCTTGACGTGCCTGCCGGAACGACCGCGCTGGAGGCTGTCCAGCTTTCGGGTATGGCCCGGCGTTTTCCAGAGCTGGATCTTACCCAGTGCCCTCTCGGTATTTTTGGCCAGGTTTTAACGGCTCCTGAGATACGGCGTCTTGAATCCGGTGACCGGGTGGAACTCTACCGACCGCTGTTTGCCGACCCAAAAGAAGTACGCCGCCTACGTGCACAGAAGGCTGCGCTGGCGAAAAAGCAGGCCAGATCGATTTAAATTTTGCATCGGCTCGATTTGGCAGACGTAAAAAAACCCGGCATTGCCGGGCTTTTTAGTGCTGCTGATTTGGGGAAGCAGCGAGGATCAGCGTGGATCGGTATCCAGCGGTTCCTGAGTCGGGACTGGAACGGTTTCGACTTTGTCGACGTCGTTCTGGATTTGCTCAAGCAGGGAGCCAGGCTTCGGCGGCTCTTCCTTCTGAGGCTGATCGCCTTTGTTTTCGGGGGCTACAGTGGTGTCGCTGCCTTTTCCGAGGATGGCCTCGTCGCGGCTTACACCTGGCTTGAAGTCGCCGGAAAGGCTGGCCAACTGATCGCTACCGTCGAAGATCAGGCTGACCCGTTCCTGCTGGCGCTCACCCCCACCTGGCTGAAGGCTGTACAGGTAGTCCCAGCGATCAGGGTGAAAGGTGTCGCTCAGCAAGGGGTTGCCCATGATAAACCGTACTTGCCGTCGGGTCATTCCCGGACGCAACTGGTCTATCATGTCCTGCGTGACGACATTGCCCTGTTGGATGTCGATTTTATAAACCCCGGGGAATGAACAACCGGCGAGTGCGAGCAGTCCCACGAAGGTGAAACTGGTTAGCAAGAGCTTGGTGTTTTGCATCGGTGGGCGACTTCCACTATCTTGGCTGGGACAACGTAAACCCCGATCATACCTGCATTAAGAGAAGCTGCGAAGCAGCGTCTGCGAGAAAGCTGACCATGGTTGAAAATAGCGAACTACGCAAAGCTGGACTAAAAGTGACCCTGCCGCGGGTGAAGATCCTTCAAATGCTCGATTCTGCAGAGCAGCGCCACATGAGTGCGGAGGACGTCTACAAGGCGCTTATGGAGGCCAACGAAGACGTCGGTCTGGCAACGGTTTACCGCGTTTTGACTCAGTTCGAAGCAGCCGGGTTGGTGGTACGCCACAACTTCGACGGCGGTCATGCCGTGTTCGAGCTGGCCGATGGAGGCCACCACGACCATATGGTCAACGTGGAGTCCGGTGAGGTGATCGAGTTTTTCGACGAAGAAATCGAAAAGCTGCAGAAAGCCATTGTGGTCAAGCACGGCTTCGAGCTGGTGGACCACAATCTGGTGCTCTACGTACGCAAGAAAAAAGCGTAAGTTTTTTTCTGATACACAAGAAAGGCGACCCTGTGGTCGCCTTTCTTGTTTCAGATGCATGCATCTGATGGGCAGCGTTATGAAGCCTAGAGTGGCAGCGTGTTGGCGAGACGGGTGGATCAGTTGCCCGACTCGCGTAATACATTCAATGAAAGCGTCTCAGGACCTTGCCGCCACGACCATTTTTTTGGCATGAGCCAGCGATTCCTTGGTCAGATCGATCCCGCCCAGCATCCTCGCCACTTCTTCCACCCTTTCGCTCTTGCTGAGTTTGGAAACTGCTGTGCGCGTGGCTTCTTCTTCGCGAACCTTGTGCACGAACAAATGCTGGTGACCCTGTGCAGCCACCTGCGGCAAGTGAGTAACGGTCATGACCTGACCGCGTTCGCCCAGTCGACGCAGTAACTGCCCGACAATCTCTGCAGTCGGACCACCGATACCGACATCCACTTCGTCGAACACCAGGGTTGGAATACGGGAAGTCTGTGCAGTGATCACCTGGATCGCCAGGCTGATTCGCGACAGCTCGCCGCCCGATGCCACTTTTGCCAGTGCCTTCAGTGGTTGGCCGGGGTTGGCGCTTACCAGCAGTTCAACCTGTTCGAGGCCGTTAGGCGACAGCTCTTTGTCGACGTTTTTGCGCAGCTCAATATTGAAGCGTCCGCCGGGCATGCCCAGTCGCTGGATTTCATGTTCCACCGCATGCGCCAGTTCCGGTGCTGCGCGATGACGCAGGTCGCTCAATTCGCGGGCCTTTTCCTGATAGTGTCGGGCGTAAGAAGCCAGCTCATGCTCAAGGCGCTCAATGGCTTCGTCGTTGGCATTCAACGTTTCGATTTCGTCCAGCAGCTTCTGATGCAGCGCCGGAACTTCAGTCGGCTGTACCCGGTGCTTGCGCGCCAGCGTATAGATGGTGTCCAGTCGTTCTTCGATCTGTTGCAGGCGCGCCGGATCTGCCTCGAAGCGATCCAGAAAACGGTTGATCTCGCCGACCGCTTCCTCGACCTGAATCTGCGCACTGGAAAGCAGATTGGTCGCCTCGTTCAGCGCATCCGGCGAGTTGTTCACACTGGTCAGACGATTAAGGCTGGCCGTCAGCGCATTCAGCGCGTTGCCTGAGTCGCTTTCGCTGCATAGCTCGACCACTTGGCGGCAAATACCGAGCAGGCTTTCGGCGTTGGTCAGCGTCGCGTGTTCCTGTTCGAGCAACTCCAGTTCGTTCTCACCCAGGCTCACGCCTTCGAGTTCTTCGAGCTGATAGCTGAGCAACTGGTGTTTGGCACGCTGTTCATCGCCGGAGTTGGATAGGCGCTCCAGTTCGTGACGGGTCTGACGCCAGCGCTGAGCTGCCAAATGAACCTGACGCGCAAGGTCGGTGGCGCCAGCGTATTCGTCCAGCAGGCGGCGATGAGTGTCGGTCTTGAGCAGGGACTGATGTTCGTGCTGGCTGTGGATGTCGATCACCAGTTCGCCCAGCGCTTTCAGATCGCCCTGAGGGCATGGAGTGCCATTTATATAGGAGCGTGAGCGACCTTCGGCGGTGATGACTCTGCGCAGGATGCACGGCCCGTCGGTTTCCAGGTCACGCTCGGCAAGCCAGGCGCGAGCTTCAGGAATGTCGGCAACATCGAAGGTGGCCAGGATATCGGCCTTGTCGGCACCCGGTCTCACTACGCCGCTGTCAGCGCGATCACCCAGGGTCAGACCCAGGGCGTCGAGCATGATCGACTTGCCGGCCCCGGTTTCCCCGGTGATGACGCTCATGCCGCGATCCAGTTCGAGATCGAGGTGTTCCACGATAGCGTAGTTATGTATGGACAGGTGCAGCAGCATAAGGGCGGCTCCCAAGCGATTTGTCTGGTTATTTATACAGTGTTTTGCGGTGGACTGACAATGCCCCTTCTGGTAACGATTTGACAGGCGGTAAAAAATTTTTAGCACCGATCCAGCGTTTTGGCGGCTTCCACCCAAGGCGAGCCTAGTCGGCAAATTTGTAGGGTTATTCGCCTTCTCCTGCAACCAAACCCCTTGAAGCGGAAAATTACGACCCCATATAGCCGGCAGAAGCGTGAGTCGAGCTCACGGAAGTAATTGGAAGGAGAGAACTATGGCTGACGAACAGAACCCGGATACGCAGGCTCAGGATCATGCTGCCGACGTCGCGAATTCCGGAGAAGATTTGGCAACTCGCGTGCGAGGGCTCGAAGAGAAACTGGCTGCCGCCACGGACCAGTCTCTGCGTGTCGCTGCGGATCTGCAAAACGTCCGCCGCCGTGCAGAGCAGGACGTGGAAAAGGCCCACAAATTCGCTCTGGAAAAGTTCGCTGGTGATCTGCTGCCGATTGTCGACAGCCTGGAGCGTGGCCTGGACCTGTCCAGCCCGGATGACGAGAGCATCCGACCGATGCGTGAAGGCATCGAACTGACCCTGAAAATGTTTGGCGACACCCTCAAGCGTTATCAGCTGGAAGCCATCGACCCGCATGGCCAGCCGTTCAACGCCGAACATCATCAGGCAATGGCGATGCAGGAAAGCGCTGATGTCGAGCCGAACAGCGTGCTGAAAGTGTTTCAGAAGGGTTATCAGCTTAACGGTCGTTTGTTGCGCCCGGCCATGGTCGTGGTCAGCAAGGCGCCATCGCCAGCAGCGCCATCAATTGACGAGCAGGCTTGAAATCAGCTGAGTGGCCCCCATTAAAAGGCCATGCATTAAAAAATTACCGCAATTTGTAAACGCAGTTGCGGCAACCTAATTAAGTTTCTGGAGAATCAAGACATGGGCAAGATTATCGGCATCGACCTGGGGACCACCAACTCCTGCGTTTCGGTTCTGGAAAACGGTGTTGCGAAGGTTATCGAAAACGCCGAAGGCGCTCGTACCACCCCTTCGATCATCGCTTACGCCAATGATGGCGAGACCCTGGTTGGTCAATCGGCCAAGCGTCAGGCTGTCACCAATCCGCACAATACGTTGTACGCGGTCAAGCGTCTGATCGGTCGCAAGTTCGACGAAGAAGTCGTGCAGAAAGACATCAAGATGGTGCCTTACACCATTGCCAAGGCCGATAACGGTGACGCTTGGGTCTCGGTCAACGACAAGAAAATGTCGCCTCCTCAGATTTCTGCGGAAATCCTGAAGAAGATGAAAAAGACTGCTGAAGACTACCTCGGTGAGGCCGTCACCGAAGCCGTCATCACCGTTCCGGCCTACTTCAACGACAGTCAGCGTCAGGCAACCAAAGACGCTGGTCGGATCGCTGGTCTGGACGTAAAACGCATCATCAACGAACCTACTGCAGCTGCTCTGGCTTACGGTATGGACAAGGCGAAAGGCGATCACACCGTCATTGTTTATGACCTGGGTGGCGGTACTTTCGACGTTTCGGTCATCGAAATCGCTGAAGTTGACGGCGAGCACCAGTTCGAAGTGTTAGCCACCAACGGCGATACCTTCCTGGGTGGTGAGGACTTCGACATTCGTCTGATCGACTACCTCGTGGACGAATTCAAGAAAGAAAGCGGCATGAGCCTCAAAGGTGACCCGCTGGCCATGCAGCGCCTGAAAGAAGGTGCTGAGAAAGCCAAGATCGAGCTGTCTTCCAGCCTGCAGACTGACGTGAACCTGCCTTACATCACCGCAGACGCCACTGGTCCTAAGCACTTGAACGTGAAAATCTCCCGCGCCAAGCTTGAAGCGCTGGTAGAGGATCTGGTTCAGCGCACCATCGAGCCTTGCCGCATCGCGCTGAAAGACTCGGGTATCGACGTTAGCGCCATCAACGACGTGATCCTGGTCGGTGGTCAGACCCGTATGCCACTGGTTCAGAAAACAGTGACCGAATTTTTCGGCAAAGAAGCCCGCAAGGACGTCAACCCTGACGAAGCGGTCGCGATGGGTGCTGCGATTCAAGGTGCGGTACTGGCCGGTGATGTGAAAGACGTTCTGCTGCTGGACGTCAGCCCGTTGACATTGGGTATCGAAACCATGGGCGGCGTTATGACTGCGCTGATCGAGAAAAACACCACGATTCCTACCAAGAAATCGCAAGTGTTCTCGACCGCCGATGACAACCAGAGCGCTGTGACCATTCACGTTCTGCAGGGCGAGCGTAAGCAAGCCACTCAGAACAAATCGCTGGGCAAGTTCGATCTGGCCGAGATTCCGCCATCTCCACGCGGTGTGCCTCAGATCGAAGTGACTTTCGACATCGACGCCAATGGCATCCTGCACGTCGGCGCGAAAGACAAGGCCACCGGCAAGACTCAGTCGATCGTGATCAAAGCCAACTCGGGTCTGTCGGACGAAGAAATCCAGCAGATGATCCGCGACGCGGAAGCGAACTCGGACGAAGACCGCAAGTTCGAAGAGCTGGCCTCTGCCCGTAATCAGGGTGATGCACTGGTCCACTCGACTCGCAAGATGGTCGCTGACGCTGGTGACAAGGTCACTGCCGAAGAAAAGACTGCCATCGAAGCTGCGCTGGTTGCACTGGAAGCTGCTGTCAAAGGTGAGGACAAGGCCGCCATCGACGCCAAGGTCGAAGAGCTGTCGAAAGTCTCCGCGCCAGTGGCTCAGAAAATGTACGCCGAACAAGCCGAGAAACCTGAAGACGGTGCACAGGCCGCGCAGGAAGAAAGCAAACCAGCTGACGATGTTGTCGATGCTGAGTTTGAAGAAGTGAAAGACCAGAAGTGATTGATCACAAGTAGGCGCAGGCTCACTTGATCGCCGGTTGACCGCTTTCGAGTAGTCGCTGGTAGGATGTCGCCGCGCGGGAGCTTGCTCCCGCGTTGGCGTGTCTGGAGCACCCAAATTTTCAAGGGTTTGCGACGTTGTTTCGCGGACTTTGCGGCAAAGCCTGATGCTCCTGCAATCGGGCTTGTTGTGCCGCTTTTTACCGGTCGATTGAAGGCCGTTGAACCAAGACCAGGATCGTTTAATTGACGTGAGTTGGGTCCGGGCCTGAAAGGGGCTCAACGAGTTCGACAAGCTCAGGAGGGTTATGTCGAACGTCCTCAAGAGTGCAGAAAACTTATGTCAAAGCGTGATTATTACGAAGTATTGGGGGTGGAGCGTGGCTCCAGTGAGGCGGACCTGAAAAAGGCGTACCGCCGGCTCGCCATGAAATATCACCCTGATCGCAACCCGGGCGACAAGGCCTCGGAAGATGCGTTCAAGGAAGCTAACGAAGCCTACGAAGTACTGTCCGACGCAAGTAAACGCGCGGCTTACGACCAGTACGGCCACGCCGGTGTGGATCAGGGCGGCGGCGGCGGATTCGGCGGCGGCGGCGCCAACTTCTCCGACATCTTTGGTGATGTCTTCAGTGACTTCTTCGGGGGTGGTCGTGCAGGTGGCGGTGGTCGTGGCGGCGCTCAGCGCGGCAGCGATCTGCGCTACACCCTGGAGCTGAATCTGGAAGAAGCGGTTCGCGGTACTACCGTGAGCATTCGTGTGCCAACGCTGGTCAATTGCAAGCCGTGCGATGGCAGCGGCGCGAAGAAGGGCTCGTCCCCGGTGACCTGCCCAACGTGCGGCGGTATTGGCCAGGTGCGCATGCAGCAGGGATTCTTCTCTGTACAGCAGACCTGCCCGCGCTGCCACGGTAACGGGAAAATCATTTCCGACCCTTGCGATTCCTGCCATGGCGAAGGCCGTGTCGAAGAATACAAAACCCTCTCGGTCAAAGTGCCTGCGGGTGTCGACACTGGCGACCGCATTCGTCTTTCCGGCGAGGGCGAGGCTGGCGTGCAGGGCGGTCCGACTGGCGATCTGTACGTCGTGATCAACGTGGCCGAGCACGCCATCTTCCAGCGCGACGGCAAGCACCTGTACTGCGAAGTACCTATCAGCTTTACCGATGCCGCGTTGGGTGGCGAGCTGGAAGTGCCGACCCTGGACGGTCGGGTCAAACTTAAGATTCCTGAGGGCACTCAGACCGGCAAGCAGTTCCGTCTGCGCGGCAAGGGCGTGGCGCCTGTGCGTGGTGGTGGGGCGGGCGACCTGATGTGCCGTGTTGCGGTGGAAACACCGGTCAATCTTGGCCGACGTCAGCGTGAGCTGCTCGAAGAGTTTCGCGCTTCGCTGGAAGGCGACAGCTCTCATTCGCCAAAGGCCAGCGGCTGGTTCGAAGGCGTGAAGCGTTTCTTCGGTGATCTCTAAGGAGCTGGGCATGCGGCGTATTGCTGTGATGGGTGCTGCCGGACGCATGGGCAAGCATCTGATCGAGGCGGTTCAAGAGCGCACACCGATGACGGGTTTAACGGCGGCGATCGTTCGTCCGGGTAGTACGATGATCGGGGCTGATGCAGGTGAGTTGGCCTCGCTGGGTCGCATCGGTGTGCAGTTGACCGGCAATCTGCAGCAGGTTGCGGATGAATTTGACGTCCTGATCGACTTCACGTTGCCAGAGGTGATGCTTAAAAACCTCGCGTTCTGCCGCAAGGCGGGCAAGGCGATGGTTATCGGCACCACAGGGCTGAATGCTGAGCAGAAGCGTTTGCTGGTTGAGGCGAGCAAGGATATTCCGATCGTCTTTGCGTCCAACTTCAGTGTCGGCGTCAACCTTTCATTCAAGCTGCTGGAGTTGGCGGCACGGGTGATGGGTGAGGACGCCGATATCGAGATCATCGAAGCGCATCACCGTAACAAGGTTGATGCGCCTTCCGGTACCGCAGTCAGCATGGGCGAGGTAGTGGCCAAGGCATTGGGCCGTGACCTGAACAAAGTGGCGGTTTATGGGCGGGAAGGCCATACCGGTGCGCGCGAGCGCGACACGATCGGCTTCGCTACCGTACGTGGCGGTGACGTGGTCGGCGATCACACTGTTCTGTTCGCTGCAGAAGGCGAGCGTCTGGAAATCACCCACAAGGCGTCCAGCCGAATGACCTTCGCTAAAGGCGCAGTTCGTGCGGCACTGTGGCTCGATGGCAGACAGTCGGGGCTTTATGACATGCGGGACGTGCTCAACCTGCATTGAGCCATGTGACAGCGGGTAGAAGAGGTGCTTTACCTGTATCCTGCCCGCAGTTTCTCGCCGTCACGCGATGTCCTGTCGCATTCTCCAGTCTTAAAGACGTTTTAGCGGTGGATTAGAAAAGCCTTTTTCTGTAAGCTACAGCTTTAGTGTGTCCACTAAAAGCGCGCAGAGAATTCGATGAAAAAAGCGGGGTGACGTGTCCATACGTCATTCCGCTTTTTTACAACCTGCGATCGCCCTTTCAGGCTTTATTACGGGAGGTCTTCTTGACTAAGCCAGCCATACTCGCCCTTGCTGATGGCAGCATTTTTCGCGGCGAAGCCATTGGAGCCGACGGTCAAACCGTTGGTGAGGTGGTGTTCAACACCGCAATGACCGGCTATCAGGAAATCCTTACCGATCCCTCCTATGCCCAGCAAATCGTCACTCTGACCTACCCTCACATCGGCAACACCGGCACCACGCCGGAAGACGCTGAGTCTGACCGCGTATGGTCGGCGGGTCTGGTGATACGCGACCTGCCATTGGTAGCGAGCAACTGGCGTAACAAGATGCCTCTGGCTGACTATTTGAAAGCCAACAACGTCGTCGCCATCGCCGGCCTCGACACTCGCCGCCTGACCCGCATTCTGCGTGAGAAAGGCGCGCAGAATGGTTGCATCATGGCCGGCGACAACATCTCCGAAGAAGCGGCCATCGCAGCCGCGCGCGGCTTCCCTGGCCTGAAAGGCATGGATCTGGCGAAAGAAGTCAGCACCAAAAAGACTTATGAGTGGCGGTCCAGTGTCTGGAGCCTGAAAACCGACAGCTGCCCGCAAATCGCCGCTGCCGATTTGCCGTACAACGTGGTGGCCTTCGATTACGGGGTGAAGACCAATATTCTGCGCATGCTGGTCGAGCGCGGCTGCCGCGTGACCGTGGTGCCTGCCCAGACCCCTGCCAGTGAAGTTCTTGCCCTCAATCCTGATGGCGTATTCCTGTCCAACGGCCCAGGTGATCCCGAGCCGTGCGATTATGCAATTCAGGCGATCAAGGATGTGCTACAAACCGAGATTCCGGTGTTCGGCATTTGTCTGGGACATCAGTTGCTGGCGCTCGCTTCCGGTGCCAAGACCGTCAAGATGGGCCATGGACACCATGGTGCAAACCACCCGGTGCAGGATCTGGACACCGGTGTGGTCATGATCACCAGTCAGAACCACGGTTTTGCGGTAGACGAAGCCACGTTGCCGAGCAACGTGCGGGCGATCCACAAATCGCTGTTCGACGGCACGCTGCAGGGCATCGAGCGTACGGACAAGGAGGCGTTCAGCTTCCAGGGGCACCCCGAGGCGAGCCCGGGCCCGAACGACGTAGCGCCGCTGTTTGATCGCTTCATCAAAGCCATGTCCAAGCGCCGCTGAGCAGCTGACTTGCGACTGTAGCGAGGAAGTGGCTGCGATGGCCGGACCTGATCCGACAGCCTCCCAGCCACCTCAGAGAATGTTCAAGACGGCTTGCCGACTGACACAGGATTCGAGTGACAACCCATGCCAAAACGTACAGACATTAAAAGCATCCTGATTCTTGGTGCTGGCCCGATCGTGATCGGCCAGGCCTGTGAATTCGACTACTCTGGCGCCCAGGCCTGCAAGGCTCTGCGCGAAGAGGGCTACCGCGTCATCCTGGTTAACTCCAACCCAGCCACTATCATGACCGACCCGTCCATGGCCGATGCGACCTACATCGAGCCGATCAAGTGGGCGACTGTTGCCAAGATCATCGAGAAAGAACGCCCTGACGCACTGCTGCCGACCATGGGTGGGCAAACCGCGCTGAATTGCGCACTGGATCTGGAGCGTGAAGGCGTTCTGGAGAAGTTCGGCGTAGAGATGATCGGGGCTAACGCCGATACCATCGACAAGGCTGAGGACCGCTCACGTTTCGACAAGGCCATGAAGGCTATTGGCCTTGCATGTCCGCGCTCCGGCATCGCCCATAGCATGGAAGAGGCCAATGTGGTCCTCGAAAAGCTGGGCTTTCCGTGCATCATCCGGCCGTCCTTCACCATGGGCGGCACGGGCGGCGGTATCGCCTACAACCGCGAAGAATTTGAAGAAATCTGCGCCCGTGGTCTGGACCTGTCGCCGACCAAAGAGCTGCTGATCGATGAATCCCTGATCGGCTGGAAAGAGTACGAAATGGAAGTTGTCCGCGACAAAAAGGACAATTGCATCATCGTCTGCTCCATCGAAAACTTCGACCCGATGGGCGTGCACACCGGCGATTCGATCACCGTAGCGCCAGCGCAGACCCTGAGCGACAAGGAATACCAGATTCTGCGTAACGCCTCACTGGCGGTTCTGCGTGAGATCGGTGTTGAAACCGGCGGCTCCAACGTGCAGTTCGGTATCTGCCCGGACACCGGCCGCATGGTCGTGATCGAGATGAACCCGCGGGTTTCCCGCTCCTCGGCACTTGCTTCCAAGGCCACCGGCTTCCCGATCGCCAAGGTCGCCGCCAAGCTGGCTGTGGGCTATACCCTGGATGAACTGCAGAATGACATCACCGGCGGCAAAACTCCCGCCTCGTTCGAGCCTTCCATCGACTATGTCGTGACCAAGCTGCCGCGTTTCGCCTTCGAGAAATTCGCCAAGGCTGATGCTCGCCTGACCACCCAGATGAAGTCGGTCGGTGAAGTCATGGCCATCGGTCGTACCTTCCAGGAGTCCTTGCAGAAAGCCCTGCGTGGCCTTGAAGTGGGCGTTAGCGGTCTCGATCCGAAACTTGACCTGAGCAATCCTGAGAGCGCCAGCATCCTCAAGCGCGAACTGACCGTGCCGGGCGCGGAGCGCATCTGGTATGTGGCCGACGCGTTCCGCGCAGGCATGACGGTCGAGCAGATCTTCGGCATGAACATGATCGACCCTTGGTTCCTGGTGCAGATCGAAGACCTGATCAAGGACGAAGAGAAGGTCAAGACCCTCGGTCTGTCCGCTATCGACCGTGACCTGATGTTCCGTCTCAAGCGTAAAGGCTTCTCCGATGCGCGTCTGGCCAAGCTGCTGGGCGTCACCGAGAAAAACCTGCGCACGCATCGCCACAAGCTCGATATCTACCCGGTCTACAAGCGCGTCGACACCTGCGCGGCCGAGTTCGCCACCGACACTGCGTACATGTACTCCACGTACGAGGAAGAGTGCGAAGCCAATCCTTCGAATCGCGACAAGATCATGATTCTGGGCGGCGGTCCCAACCGTATCGGTCAGGGCATCGAGTTCGACTACTGCTGCGTACACGCCGCACTGGCGCTGCGCGAAGACGGGTACGAGACCATCATGGTCAACTGCAACCCGGAAACCGTTTCGACCGACTACGACACCTCTGATCGCCTTTACTTCGAACCAGTGACCCTGGAAGACGTGCTGGAAATCGTTCGCGTCGAAAAGCCGAAAGGTGTGATCGTCCAGTACGGTGGCCAGACTCCGTTGAAGCTGGCTCGTGCTCTGGAAGCTGCAGGCGTACCGATCATCGGTACCAGCCCTGACGCCATTGACCGTGCCGAAGACCGTGAGCGTTTTCAGCAGATGGTCGAGCGCCTGAACCTGCGTCAGCCGCCGAACGCCACTGTGCGCAGCGAAGACGAAGCGATCCGCGCTGCAGCGAAGATAGGTTATCCACTGGTCGTTCGCCCGTCCTACGTACTGGGCGGCCGCGCGATGGAGATCGTCTACGAGGAAGAAGAGCTCAAGCGCTACCTGCGCGAGGCTGTTCAGGTGTCCAACGACAGCCCGGTGCTGCTGGATCACTTCCTCAACTGCGCCATCGAAATGGACGTGGACGCGGTCTGCGACGGCACCGATGTAGTAATCGGCGCGATCATGCAGCATATCGAGCAGGCTGGCGTTCACTCCGGTGACTCTGCGTGCTCGCTGCCGCCGTATTCGCTGCCGGCGCACATCCAGGACGAGATGCGTGACCAGGTCAAGAAGATGGCCCTGGAGCTGGGTGTCGTCGGCCTGATGAACGTACAGCTGGCACTTCAGGGCGAGGATATCTACGTCATTGAAGTGAACCCACGGGCTTCGCGTACCGTGCCGTTCGTGTCCAAGTGCATCGGTGTTTCCCTGGCGATGATCGCGGCCCGTGTCATGGCGGGTAAAACCCTGAAAGAACTGGGCTTCACCAAGGAAATCATCCCAAATTTCTACAGCGTGAAAGAAGCGGTTTTCCCGTTCGCCAAGTTCCCGGGTGTCGACCCGATTCTCGGCCCGGAGATGAAGTCCACCGGCGAAGTCATGGGTGTTGGCGACACCTTCGGCGAAGCGTTCGCCAAGGCGCAAATGGGCGCCAGCGAAGTGCTGCCGACCGGCGGCACCGCCTTCATCAGCGTGCGTGACGACGACAAGCCACTGGTGGCTGGCGTTGCGCGTGATCTGATCGAGCTGGGCTTTGAAATCGTTGCTACCGCAGGCACTGCGCGACTGATCGAGGATGCCGGCCTGAAAGTACGTCGCGTGAACAAGGTAACCGAAGGTCGTCCTCATGTTGTCGACATGATCAAGAATGACGAAGTCACCCTGATCATCAATACTACCGAGGGTCGCCAGTCGATCGCCGATTCCTACTCCATCCGTCGTAATGCCCTGCAGCACAAGATTTACTGCACCACTACCATTGCTGCGGGCGAAGCCATCTGTGAAGCGCTGAAGTTCGGTCCTGAAAAAACCGTACGTCGCTTGCAGGATCTACATGCAGGATTGAAAGCATGATCAAGTATCCAATGACCGTCCAGGGCGCTCGCGCTCTGGAAGAAGAACTGACCCATCTGACTAAAGTGGTTCGTCCAAAGCTAAGCCAGGACATCGGTACTGCGCGTGAGTTGGGTGATTTGAAGGAAAACGCCGAATACCATGCCGCCCGCGAACAGCAAGGAATGGTTGAGGCGCGTATTCGTGATATCGAAGGTCGCATGCAAAATGCTGTGATCATCGACGTCACAACGATTGCTCACACTGGCAAAGTCATTTTTGGCTCTACTGTGGAGATCGCTAACGTCGAGACCGACGAGAGCGTGACCTATCAGATCGTTGGCGAAGATGAAGCTGACATCAAGCTTGGCAAGATCTCAGTGGGTTCGCCGATTGCGCGTGCGTTGATCGCCAAGGAAGAAGGTGACGTCGTTACAGTGAAAACGCCAAGTGGTGTTATCGAGTACGAGATCGTTGAGGTTAAACACATCTGATCATGAGTGCGGATGCCATCCCTGGGGGGGTGGTTTCCAGTGTTGGGCGTGAGTGACGGCGAAGGGGTTTGTTTCGCTGCACCGGACTTCTGCTCGGCTGTGAGTAGTGAGGCTGTGATCCGGTCAGGGCGCGAGAGTCGCGCCGCTGACGGGCATCAGCATTATTTGAAGCGATGTATGTTGGACAGTTGTTTGTTAGGCTGCGGATTCTTGCGGTAGATCAATGCCATCTTGCCGATTGTCTGTACCAGGTCAGCTCGACCTTTTTTGCACAGTTCATCGATCACGGCGCGGCGATCGTCGCGGTCTTCCAGCTTGATCTGAACCTTGATCAGTTCATGATCGACCAAAGCACGGTCCAGCTCGGCTAATACGCCTTCGTTCAGACCGTTGCCGGCAACCATCAGGACCGGCTTCAGGTCATGTCCAATGGATTTGTACTGTTTCTTCTGCTCGTTAGTGAGCGGCATAATCTGACCCTTTTCGTCTGATTCTGTAAATTGGCGGCCATTTTACCCGAGGGCCCGTGGCTCCGCCCAGTTAATCACGACGCATATCATCGAGGTGCCCAGTGGCGCAGCGTTCCAAGAGCAGCCATAACTGGCTGAGAGAACATTTCGACGACAAGTACGTCAAAATGGCACAGAAAGATGGCTACCGTTCCCGCGCCAGCTACAAGCTTCTGGAGATCCAGGAGAAAGACAAAATCATTCGTCCCGGGATGACGGTTGTCGACCTGGGCGCAGCGCCAGGGGGCTGGTCTCAGGTGACCAGTCGTCTGATTGGCGGTAAAGGTCGCCTGATCGCATCCGACATTCTGGAGATGGACAGCATCCCCGATGTGACCTTTATTCAAGGGGACTTTACTGAAGACGGCGTCTTCAAGGAAATCCTCGCGGCGATCGGCAATGCACAGGTAGACCTTGTGATTTCCGATATGGCCCCCAATATGAGTGGATTGAGCGCTGTGGATATGCCACGCGCCATGTTCCTTTGTGAATTGGCACTCGACCTGGCGGGTCGGGTACTGCGTCCAGGTGGCGATTTTCTGATCAAGGTCTTCCAGGGTGAAGGCTTTGATGTGTACCACAAGGATGTTCGCAAGATGTTCGACAAGGTACAGATGCGCAAGCCTCTGTCCTCCCGTGACCGCTCTCGCGAGCAGTACTTGCTAGGCCGTGGTTTCAAGGGCGGCTACGAGGCACCGGGCGATGTCGAGTGAAGGCTTAAGCTTTTTTCAAATGGCTTTATTTATGAAGCGTAATGAACATCTTGTAGTCAAAGTCTCACAAAGGGTTACAGACGCCGCCTGCCACGCCTGTAGGATCTGTAGTAAGTTAGGCCGGTGAATATCATGCGAGGCACGCTCCAGCGTGGAGCTTGCTTCAGAGGGTAGCTAATTGAACGATATGGCAAAGAATTTGATCCTGTGGTTGATCATTGCTGCGGTCCTGGTGACCGTGATGAACAACTTCTCCAGCCCGAATGAGCCGCAGACCCTCAACTATTCCGAGTTCATCCAGCAAGTGAAGGATGGCAAGGTCGAAAAAGTTGCCGTGGACGGTTACGTCATCACGGGCAAGCGTAGCGACGGCGATGCCTTTAAGACCATTCGTCCAGCGATTCAAGACAATGGCCTGATTGGTGATTTGGTCGACAACAATGTCGTTATCGAAGGCAAGCAGCCTGAGCAGCAGAGCATCTGGACTCAGTTGCTGGTAGCGAGCTTCCCGATTCTGGTCATCATTGCCGTCTTCATGTTTTTTATGCGCCAGATGCAGGGTGGTGCAGGAGGCAAGGGTGGGCCGATGAGTTTCGGCAAAAGCAAGGCGCGTCTGCTTTCAGAAGATCAGGTCAAGACAACCTTGGCTGATGTGGCAGGTTGCGACGAAGCGAAGGAGGAGGTCGGTGAGCTCGTCGAGTTCCTCCGGGATCCGGGCAAATTCCAGCGTCTGGGCGGCCGTATTCCTCGCGGCGTGCTGATGGTCGGCCCTCCTGGTACCGGTAAGACCCTGCTCGCCAAGGCGATTGCAGGCGAAGCGAAAGTACCGTTTTTCACTATTTCTGGTTCTGACTTTGTCGAAATGTTCGTGGGTGTCGGTGCAAGTCGCGTCCGCGACATGTTTGAACAAGCCAAGAAACACGCACCTTGTATTATCTTCATCGACGAGATCGATGCCGTAGGTCGCCATCGGGGCGCCGGCATGGGCGGTGGTCATGACGAACGCGAGCAGACTCTCAACCAGCTGCTGGTTGAGATGGATGGCTTCGAGATGAACGATGGGATCATCGTGATTGCCGCTACAAACCGTCCTGACGTTCTGGACCCTGCGCTGCTGCGTCCGGGCCGTTTCGACCGTCAGGTTGTTGTCGGCCTGCCAGATATCCGTGGTCGCGAACAGATTCTGAAAGTACACATGCGCAAAGTGCCTATGGGTGACGACGTCAATGCTGCCGTCATCGCTCGGGGGACACCGGGATTCTCTGGTGCTGATCTGGCCAACCTGGTGAACGAAGCCTCTTTGTTCGCGGCTCGTATGGGCAAGCGCATTGTCGAGATGAAAGAGTTCGAGCTGGCCAAGGACAAGATCATGATGGGCGCCGAGCGCAAATCCATGGTCATGTCGGAAAAAGAGAAACAGAACACTGCTTATCACGAAGCGGGTCACGCTATCGTCGGTCGTGTCGTGCCTGAGCATGACCCGGTCTATAAGGTTTCGATTATCCCGCGCGGTCGTGCGTTAGGTGTGACGATGTTTCTCCCCGAGGAAGATCGCTACAGCCTGTCCAAGCGAGCGTTGATCAGTCAGATCTGCTCGCTATACGGCGGTCGTATTGCTGAAGAAATGACCTTGGGCTTTGATGGTGTGACGACTGGCGCGTCCAACGACATCATGCGTGCCAGCCAGATCGCTCGGAACATGGTCACCAAATGGGGGCTTTCCGAGAAACTCGGCCCGTTGATGTATTCAGAAGATGAAGAGGGTGGGTATCTGGGGCGCGGCGGTGGCGGTCAAACCGCCAGCCTGTCGGCAGATACTGCCCGCCTGATCGACTCGGAAGTTCGTAGCATCATCGATCAGTGCTACGGCACGGCGAAGCAGATCCTCACTGATAACCGTGACAAGCTGGACGCAATGGCCGATGCGCTGATGAAGTATGAGACCATCGACGCTGAACAGATCGATGACATCATGGCGGGTCGCACACCTCGCGAACCTCGTGACTGGGAAGGCGGCTCGGGTACATCCGGTACGCCAACCGCTCCGGTCGGTCCGCGCCCGGAGACACCGATCGGCGGTCCCGCTGCTGAGCACTAAGGCCTGACATGACTTCTGCGCTGTACCCAACCCGGTTGCTTTGCGGCAATCGGGTTCTTGATTTATCCCGGACGCACGTCATGGGAATTCTAAACATCACCCCAGATTCTTTCTCCGACGGTGGTCGTTTTGCCCATCGCGATCTTGCCTTGAGGCACGCCGAAGCAATGATGACGGCCGGGGCGACCCTGGTCGACGTGGGCGGTGAGTCTACTCGCCCAGGTGCTCGGGCGGTGTCACCCGTCGAGGAGTTGGAACGAGTTGCTCCCATCGTTGAGGCGATCCACCGCGAACTTGACGTGATCATATCGGTGGATACGTCGACCCCGGCGGTCATTCGTGAGACGGCCCGGCTTGGTGCGGGCCTTATCAACGATGTTCGTTCGTTACGCCGTGATGGCGCATTGGATGCTGCGGTTGCAGCCGGTTTGCCTGTGTGTCTGATGCACATGCGCGGTGAGCCTACCGATATGCAGGATGATCCACGCTACGACGACATAGTGAGCGAGGTGGGGTCGTTCCTCAATGAGCGAATGACTGCTTGCATTGACGCGGGGATCGCAGCGGAGAAGATCATTCTGGATCCTGGCTACGGCTTCGCCAAGACGCTCGATCACAACCTGAGCCTCTTCAAACATATGCAAGCCCTGCATTCTCTGGGCCGGCCATTGTTGGTCGGTGTATCGCGCAAAAGCATGATCGGTAAGGTGCTCGACAAGCCTGTCGATCAGCGCCTTTACGGTGCACTTGGTCTGGCCGCGATGGCCATGATTCAAGGCGCCAGAATTTTACGCGTGCACGATGTGGCGGAAACTGTCGACGTCGTACGCATGATTGCCGCCGTCGATTCGGCAAAATAAGAAGGTTGGATCACCCATGAGCAAGAAAAAATATTTCGGCACCGACGGCATTCGCGGTCGTGTAGGTCAATTCCCGATCACTCCGGATTTCATGCTCAAGCTTGGCTGGGCGGCTGGCATGGCGTTTCGCAAGATGGGCGCCTGCCGAATCCTTGTTGGGAAGGACACACGCATCTCGGGGTACATGTTCGAATCCGCGCTAGAAGCAGGTCTGTCCGCTGCCGGAGCTGATGTGATGCTGCTCGGGCCGATGCCGACGCCGGCAATCGCGTATCTGACCCGCACTTTCCACGCTGAAGCCGGCATCGTAATCAGCGCATCGCACAATCCGCACCACGACAACGGCATCAAGTTTTTCTCGGGTCAGGGCACCAAGTTACCGGACGAGATCGAGATGATGATCGAGGAGCTGCTGGACGCGCCGATGACGGTGGCCGAGTCGGACAAGCTCGGCAAGGTGTCCCGGATCAACGACGCGGCGGGCCGCTATATCGAGTTCTGCAAGAGCAGCGTTCCGACCAGTACGGATTTCGCCGGTCTCAAGCTGGTCGTCGACTGTGCGCACGGTGCGACCTACAAGGTAGCGCCCAACGTGTTCCGCGAACTGGGTGCCCAGGTCACCGTCCTTTCTGCAACGCCTAACGGCCTGAACATCAACGACGACTGCGGATCGACGCATATGGGCAACCTGCAGGCTGCCGTGGCAGCCGAAAAGGCGGACCTGGGTATCGGTTTTGATGGCGACGGCGATCGGGTGCTGATGGTCGATCACACCGGTGCGATCGTGGATGGTGACGAGTTGCTCTACATCATCGCTCGCGATCTGCATGAGCTCGGACGCCTGCAGGGTGGTGTTGTGGGAACGCTGATGAGCAACCTGGGTCTGGAGCTTGCTCTGGCGGATCTGAATATCCCGTTCGTGCGTGCCAATGTCGGTGACCGTTATGTCATCGCCGAGTTGCTGGAGCGCAACTGGCAGGTAGGTGGCGAAAACTCCGGCCACATTGTCTGCTTCCAGCACACCACCACAGGCGATGCGATCATTGCGGCGTTACAGGTACTATTGGCGCTTAAACGCTCGGGGCAGAGTCTGGCCGAGGCGCGTCAGGGCTTGAAAAAGTGCCCGCAGGTATTGGTCAACGTGCGCTTCGACGGCGGCGGTGTCGATCCTGTCAAACACCCGGCCGTCAAGGAAGCATGTGACCGCGTTACATCGGCAATGGGCGGTCGTGGGCGGGTATTGCTGCGCAAGTCCGGCACCGAGCCTCTGGTGCGCGTCATGGTCGAGGGCGAAGACGAAGCATTGGTTGCGGGCTATGCCGATGAACTGGCAAAACTGGTCGCTGAAGTTTGCGCCTGATTTCGGCTTGCCAGTGTTGAAACTGTTGGGTAACATCTGCGCCCACTTTGACCGACGAGGTACAGCATGCGTCGCCCTATGGTAGCTGGTAACTGGAAGATGCACGGTACCCGCGCCAGCGTCGCTGAGCTGATCGAGGGCCTTGCAAACCTGGCCCTTCCGAACGGTGTCGACGTCGCGGTGTTTCCGTCGAACCTGCACATCAGCCTTGTGGTTGATTGTCTGGAAGGTCAGTCGATTGCTGTGGGTGCGCAGAACAGCGCGCACGAAGCAGGGCAGGGTGCACTGACCGGTGAAATTTCGCCGACTCAGCTGGCGGATGCGGGTTGCAGGCTGGTGCTTGTAGGGCACTCCGAGCGTCGCCAGATAATGGGCGAGAGCAACAAGGTCCTCAGTCGTAAATTTGCGGCAGCCCAGGAAAGCGGTCTGACACCGGTGCTTTGCATTGGTGAAACACTTGAGCAGCGCCAAGCCGGTAAAACGCTTGAGGTGGTCGGGCAGCAGCTCGATAGCATCATCGAAGAGCTGGGTATCGATGCTTTTGTAAATGCGGTAATCGCTTACGAGCCGGTCTGGGCGATTGGCACCGGGCTGACAGCCTCGCCTGAGCAGGCGCAGGAAGTGCACGCAGCCATTCGTGCGCAGTTGGCGGAAGAGAATTCTGAGGTCGCGCAAGGTGTGCGGCTTCTATATGGCGGCAGCGTGAAGGCGGCCAATGCGGTCGAACTGTTCGGCATGCCGGATATCGATGGGGGGCTCATTGGTGGAGCTTCCCTGAATGCAGATGAGTTCGGTGCGATCGTTCGCGCCGCGGGAAACTGAAAAAATGCTGGAAACAGTCGTAGTCGTTCTTCATCTGCTGGGTGCACTGGGCGTTGTTGCTCTGGTATTGCTGCAGCAGGGTAAAGGTGCGGACGCTGGCGCGTCGTTCGGAGCAGGTGCATCAAATACTGTCTTCGGAGGCCAAGGTTCCTCTACCTTTCTTAGTAAGTTTACTGCTATACTAGCCGCCTGTTTCTTCATAACTAGCTTGGGGTTAGGATACTTTGCTAAAGAGAAAGCTCATCAGCTGACTCAAGCAGGTTTGCCAGATCCCGCAGTGTTGGAAGTTAAACAAAAGCCGGCGGCAGATGATGTTCCGGTTCTGGAAGGGCAGCAAAAGCCAGCCGTTGTACCAGCTGACGTGCCCGCTGCTCCTGACCAGAAGTAACACAGGATTCGCAGTCGATATTGGGGCTGCAAAAGAGTTGTAATGCCGAGGTGGTGGAATTGGTAGACACGCAACCTTGAGGTGGTTGTGCCCATAGGGTGTAGGGGTTCGAGTCCCCTTCTCGGTACCAATTAACAAGTTAGCCCGCAGTAGCGGGCTTTCTTGTAGGTGGATGTGTCGGATTGACCCAAATCGGGATCGGTCGTATACTTCCGCCCCAGCTTTGTCGCGGGGTGGAGCAGTCTGGTAGCTCGTCGGGCTCATAACCCGAAGGTCGTTGGTTCAAATCCAGCCCCCGCAACCAGTTTTAGCGGAGCCCCTTTTCAGGGGCTTTTTGTTAGCTGGACACTTTATTACGCCGCTGTTCGACGGTGTTTTTCATGATGGGCGCTTTGCCCATTTTTTATTTGCACAGCATGCACGAGGGGGTTCAGGTGTCGAGCAAGCTAGAACAGTTGCAGGCCTTGTTGGCCCCGGTAATCGTGGCCCTGGGCTATGAATGCTGGGGTATCGAGTTTTCGGCACAAGGCCGTCACTCAATGTTGCGCGTTTATATCGATAAAGAGGACGGCGTGCTGGTGGACGATTGTGCCATCGTCAGCCGTCAGATCAGCGGTGTTCTGGACGTAGAAGATCCGATCAGCTCCGAATATACGCTCGAAGTTTCTTCTCCTGGCATGGAACGCCCGCTGTTCACGATCGAGCAGTTTGCACGCTTTGCCGGGAAACAAGTGAAGATAAAGCTGCGTTCGCCCTTCGACGGTCGACGCAACTTTCAAGGCCTTCTCCGCGGGGTGGAGGAGCAGGATGTCGTGGTGCAGGTGGATGATCACGAATACCTGTTGCCGATCGATCTGATCGACAAAGCCAACATTATTCCCACGTTTGACTGAGACGCGGATCCCGCGGATCCAATGGCTTGCGAAAGGCGAGGCGTACGATGAGCAAAGAAGTACTGCTGGTTGTTGAGTCGGTATCCAATGAAAAAGGCGTACCGGCCGGTGTTATTTTTGAAGCGCTTGAGATAGCTCTGGCCACGGCCACCAAAAAGCGTTTCGAAGACGAAGTTGACCTTCGCGTGGAAATCAATCGCCACACGGGTGCATACGAGACTTTCCGTCGCTGGACAGTCGTTGCAGAAGACGATCTTGATGATCCGGCCATCGAAACCTGGCCGAGCAAAGTCGCCGAGACGCATCCGGGCGCCAACGTTGGCGACGTCGTAGAAGAAAAGATCGATTCCATCGAGTTCGGCCGTATCGCTGCGCAGACTGCCAAACAGGTCATTGTGCAGAAGGTTCGCGAAGCCGAGCGTGCTCAAGTGGTAGACGCTTATCGTGAGCGTCTGGGCGAAATCATCTCCGGCACTGTTAAAAAAGTCACACGTGACAACGTCATCGTCGACTTGGGTAACAATGCCGAGGCTCTGCTGGCGCGTGAAGACATCATTTCCCGGGAAACTTTCCGTGTTGGTGTCCGCGTTCGTGCATTGCTAAAAGAAATCCGCACTGAAAACCGCGGTCCTCAGCTGATCCTGTCGCGTACTGCGCCGGAAATGCTGATCGAGCTGTTCCGGATTGAAGTTCCGGAAATTGCCGAAGGTCTCATCGAGGTGATGGCTGCCTCTCGTGATCCTGGCTCGCGTGCAAAGATAGCAGTTCGCTCCAAGGACAAACGCATCGACCCGCAAGGCGCTTGCATCGGCATGCGTGGTTCGCGTGTCCAGGCTGTTTCCGGCGAGTTGGGCGGCGAGCGTGTGGATATCGTGCTTTGGGATGACAACCCGGCTCAGTTCGTCATCAACGCCATGTCGCCTGCCGAAGTGGCAGCGATCATCGTTGATGAAGACGCCCACGCCATGGATATCGCTGTAGGTGCAGATAATCTGGCCCAGGCGATTGGCCGCGGTGGTCAGAACGTGCGTCTGGCGAGTCAATTGACTGGCTGGACCTTGAATGTGATGACCGAATCGGACATCCAGGCCAAGCAGCAAGCGGAAACCGGTGACATCCTGCGCAACTTCATTGACGAGCTGGAAGTCGACGAAGAACTTGCTCAGGTACTGGTAGACGAAGGCTTCACCAGCCTGGAAGAGATTGCCTACGTACCGTTGGAAGAAATGCTCAACATCGACGGCTTTGACGAAGATATCGTCAACGAGCTTCGTGCTCGCGCCAAGGATCGTTTGTTGACCAAAGCCATCGCTACTGAGGAAAAGCTGGCAGACGCCCATCCGGCCGAAGACCTGCTCTCGCTTGAGGGTATGGACAAGGATTTGGCGATGGAACTGGCGGTGCGCGGCGTAATTACCCGCGAAGACCTGGCCGAGCAGTCTATTGACGATCTGCTCGACATCGACGGCATTGACGATGATCGTGCCGGCAAGTTGATCATGGCCGCCCGAGCCCATTGGTTCGAGTAAGTAGATGCGGCCTGAGGAGAGAAGTGCATGACGCAAGTCACGGTGAAAGAACTGGCCAAAACGGTCGACACACCGGTAGAGCGCCTGTTACAGCAGATGCGTGAGGCAGGTCTGCCGCACACCGCCGCCGAGCAAGTTGTGACCGATAACGAAAAACAAGCCTTGTTGACGCACCTGAAAAGCGGCCACAAGGCTAAAGTGGAAGAACCGCGCAAGATCACTTTGCAGCGTAAAACCACCAGCACCCTGCGCGTTGCTGGCAGCAAAAGCATCAGCGTAGAAGTGCGCAAAAAGAAAGTCTTCGTACAGCGCAGCCCGGAAGAAATCGAAGCCGAGCGCAAGCGCGAGCAGGACGAACGTCGTGCGGTAGAAAATGCCGCTCGTCAAAAGACTGAAGAAGAAGCCCGTCAGCGTTCCGAAGAAGCACGCCGTCAGCCGTCTGCTTCTGCGCAGGCTGGCGACGCGGTAGCTGCCAGCGCACCTGCAGCCGAACCGGCAGCGCAGGCCCGGCCTGTTCAGGAAGCGCCTGCCGCTGCCCCTGCGCCGGTCGCTGATCGCAAGAAGGATGAGCAACGTCGTCCTGACAAGCCACGCAATGACGACAACAGTCGTCGCGGTGGTGGTGGCGATAGTGAGCGCAAGAACGCTCCACACCGTGCTTCGGTCAAGGAAAAGGCGCCAACGCCACGCGTTGCGCCGCGCACTACCGATGAAGAAAGCGATGGCTTCCGTCGCGGCGGTCGTGGCAAAGCCAAACTGAAGAAGCGTAACGCTCATGGCTTCCAGAGCCCGACCGGTCCTGTGGTTCGTGAAGTGAAGATCGGCGAGACCATCACCGTGGGCGATCTCGCTCAACAGATGTCGGTCAAAGCCGCTGAAATCATCAAGTTCATGTTCAAGCTGGGCACTCCAGCCACCATCAACCAGGTACTGGATCAGGAAACTGCCCAACTGGTCGCCGAAGAGCTGGGCCACAAAGTGACCCTGGTCAGCGACACAGCCCTGGAAGATTCCCTGGCCGAGTCCCTGAAGTTCGAAGGTGAAACGTTCTCCCGTGCACCGGTTGTTACCGTCATGGGTCACGTTGACCATGGTAAGACCTCGCTGCTTGACTACATCCGTCGTGCCAAGGTTGCCGCTGGCGAAGCCGGTGGTATAACCCAGCACATCGGTGCGTACCACGTGGAAACCGAGCGCGGCATGGTGACCTTCCTTGACACCCCAGGTCACGCGGCGTTTACAGCCATGCGTGCTCGTGGTGCCAAGGCTACCGATATCGTGATTCTGGTTGTCGCTGCCGACGACGGCGTGATGCCACAGACCATCGAAGCCGTGCAACACGCCAAGGCTGCCGGTGTTCCGCTGGTTGTTGCCGTGAACAAGATCGACAAGCCTGGCGCTGATCTCGATCGTATTCGCAGCGAGCTGTCGGTTCACGGCGTGACCTCCGAAGAGTGGGGCGGTGAAACGCCTTTCGTTTCGGTGTCTGCGAAGATGGGTACCGGTGTCGACGATCTGCTCGAAGCCGTGCTGCTGCAGGCCGAAGTGCTTGAGCTGGTTGCCACCCCATCGGCGCCTGGCCGTGGTGTCGTCGTCGAGTCTCGCCTGGACAAGGGCCGTGGTCCGGTTGCGACCGTTCTGGTTCAGGATGGTACATTGCGTCAGGGCGACATGGTGCTGGTCGGCTCCAACTATGGTCGTGTTCGCGCCATGCTCGACGAGAACGGCAAGCCTATCAAGGAAGCCGGTCCATCGATCCCTGTCGAGATCCTCGGCCTGGACGGTACACCGGACGCCGGCGACGAGATGAGCGTAGTGGCTGACGAGAAGCGGGCCCGCGAAGTGGCTCTGTTCCGTCAAGGCAAGTTCCGCGAAGTCAAGCTGGCCCGTGCACACGCAGGCAAGCTGGAAAACATCTTCGAGAACATGGGGCAGGAAGAGAAGAAGACGCTCAACATCGTCCTCAAATCCGACGTCCGTGGTTCTCTGGAAGCTTTGCAGGGCGCTTTGAATGGCCTGGGCAACGACGAAGTACAGGTACGCGTAGTGGGCGGCGGCGTCGGTGGTATCACCGAGAGCGATGCCAACCTGGCGCTGGCTTCCAACGCTGTTCTGTTCGGCTTCAACGTGCGTGCTGATGCTGGCGCGCGCAAGATCGTCGAGCAGGAAGGTCTGGACATGCGTTACTACAACGTCATCTACGACATCATCGAAGATGTCAAGAAAGCCCTCACCGGCATGCTTGGCAGCGACGTCCGGGAGAACATCCTGGGTATTGCCGAAGTTCGCGACGTATTCCGTTCGCCGAAGTTTGGTGCGATCGCCGGTTGCATGGTCATCGAAGGCGTTGTATTCCGCAACCGTCCGATCCGTGTACTGCGTGAAGACATCGTGATCTTCGAAGGCGAGCTGGAATCCCTGCGCCGCTTCAAGGATGACGCTTCCGAAGTACGTGCCGGCATGGAATGCGGTATCGGCGTCAAGAGCTACAACGACGTCAAGGTCGGCGACAAGATCGAAGTCTTCGAGAAGGTCCAAGTGGCTCGCAGCCTCTAAACCGCGAGCTTCAGGAGCCATGCTGCCATCGCATGCAAATGCCTGGCGCATCATGGACTCTAAACGCAACGCCCGGTCCGGCTTCTGCCAGGCCGGGCGTTTGCCGCTTTCAGACTGCACAGCTTTTGCTGTGAGTCAGTGACAGGTAACAAGACATGGCAAAAGAATACAGCCGTACTCAACGTATCGGCGATCAGATGCAACGCGAACTGGCTCAGTTGATTCGCCGCGAAGTGAAAGACCCGCGTGTGGGTCTGGTCACCATCACCGCAGTCGACGTCAGCCGTGACGTGGGCCACGCAAAGGTCTTCATCACCGTGATGGGCCAGGACAATGCCGAAGACATTGCCCAGTCCATCAAGGTGCTGAACTCCGCTGCGGGCTTCCTGCGCATGCAACTGGCCCGGGAAATGAAGCTGCGCAGCGTGCCTCAGCTGCACTTTCATTACGACGAAAGCGTCGTGCGCGGTGCACATCTGTCGGCATTGATCGAGCGTGCAGTGGCAGAAGACGGTCAGCATGAGCCAACTCCCAAGCAAGACGGTCCGGAGGAGTAAAGGCGTGGCTCAGGTCAAGCGTATCCGCCGCAATGTCAGCGGCATCATCCTGCTCGACAAGCCTTTGGGGTTCACTTCCAATGCGGCCCTGCAGAAGGTTCGTTGGCTGCTCAATGCGGAAAAGGCCGGCCACACCGGTAGCCTCGATCCATTGGCGACCGGTGTGCTGCCGTTATGCTTCGGCGAGGCGACCAAGTTCTCCCAATACCTGCTCGATTCCGACAAGGGTTACGAAACCCTGATGCAGTTGGGCAAGACCACAACGACGGCAGACGCCGAAGGCGAGGTGTTACAAACTCGCCCGGTGACCGTTGGTCGCTCCGATATCGAGGCTGCGCTGCCCGGTTTTCGCGGACAAATCAGCCAGATACCGCCGATGTACTCCGCTCTCAAACGTGATGGCCAGCCGTTGTACAAGTTGGCTCGTGCAGGGGAAGTGGTGGAGCGTGAACCGCGTTCTGTTACTATTGCGCGCCTGGAATTATTGGCGAGCGAAGGCGAAACCGCGAGACTGGCCGTCGACTGCAGCAAAGGCACCTATATCCGTACCCTCGTGGAGGATATCGGTGAGCAACTTGGCTGTGGTGCGTATGTTGCCCAGTTGCGTCGTACCCAGGCAGGCCCTTTCACCCTCGCGCAGACGGTAACGCTCGAAGAGCTGGAAGCAGTGCATGCCGAGGGGGGAAATGAGGCGGTTGATCGTTTCCTGATGCCTTCCGACAGCGGCTTGCTCGACTGGCCTCTGTTGAAGTTTTCCGAGCACAGTTCGTTTTACTGGTTGCATGGTCAGCCAGTCCGCGCCCCGGACGCGCCGAAGTTTGGCATGGTGCGGGTGCAGGATCATGAAGGACGCTTCATCGGAATCGGTGAAGTGAGCGAAGACGGGCGGATTGCGCCGCGTCGACTGATTCGGTCGGAATGACCGGACCCGTCATGACAGGTTTCTGACATGGCGGTTGAGGGTGGCTGTTAACAGGCATGGTCACTCCTCACTTTTTAATACGAGAGTCTGCTCTCGGCCTGTTGAAACCTCTCTCTGGAGCGGTTTCCTGATAAAGGAATGCCCACATGGCACTCAGCGTTGAAGAAAAAGCTCAGATCGTAACCGACTACCAGCAAGCTGTTGGTGACACGGGTTCGCCAGAAGTGCAAGTTGCACTGCTGACCATCAACATCAACAAACTGCAAGGCCACTTCAAGGCCAACGGTAAGGACCACCACTCCCGTCGTGGTCTGATCCGTATGGTAAACCAGCGTCGTAAGCTGCTGGATTACCTGAAAGGTAAGGACGTTAGCCGTTACAGCGCCCTGATCGGTCGTCTGGGTCTGCGTCGCTAATAACGTCGCAGTAAGAGGTTGGTCGTCTGCCAGTATTCGCCGGTTTACCGGGGTTTCTGACAGGCCTCCAGCCTCTAGTTTTATCTGGACTGCCGAAGGGGCCGATTCCCCTCGCTGCCCAAGAATTCGCAAGAAACTAGTTCCCCCAAGAGCCACAAAGAAGGTAGGAAACCGTGAACCCGGTAATCAAGAAATTTCAATTCGGTCAATCGACCGTAACCCTGGAGACAGGCCGCATCGCCCGTCAAGCTTCTGGTGCGGTATTGGTCACCGTTGACGACGACGTCACCGTGCTCGTGACTGTGGTCGGCGCCAAGCAAGCAGACGCCGGCAAAGGCTTCTTCCCACTTTCCGTTCACTATCAGGAAAAAACCTACGCTGCCGGCAAGATCCCAGGCGGTTTCTTCAAGCGTGAAGGCCGTCCTTCGGAAAAAGAAACCCTCACTTCGCGTTTGATCGACCGTCCGATCCGCCCCCTGTTTCCCGAAGGCTTCATGAACGAAGTGCAGGTTGTCTGCACCGTCGTTTCCACCAGCAAGAAAACCGATCCGGATATCGCTGCGATGATCGGTACGTCGGCAGCGCTGGCAATCTCCGGTATTCCTTTCGACGGCCCGATCGGTGCCGCGCGTGTGGCTTTCCATGAAAGCACCGGCTACCTGCTGAACCCGACTTACGAGCAACTCAAGGCATCGAGCCTGGACATGGTTGTAGCCGGTACCGAAGAAGCGGTACTGATGGTCGAATCCGAAGCCAAAGAGCTGACCGAAGACCAGATGCTGGGCGCCGTGCTGTTCGCCCACGATGAATTCCAGTCGGTGATCAAGGCCGTCAAAGAGCTGGCAGCCGAAGCCGCCAAGCCTGTCTGGAATTGGGCTCCGAAAGCTGAAGCGACCGAATTGCTGGGCGCTATCCGCTCCGAGTTCGGCGCTGCCATCTCCGAGGCCTACACCATTACCGTCAAGGCCGACCGCTACGCTCGCCTGGGCGAGTTGAAGGATCAGATCGTTGCCAAGCTGGCTGTCGAAGAGGGCAGCCCGTCTGCCTCCGAAGTCAAAGCCGCATTCGGTGAAATCGAATACCGCACCGTTCGCGAAAACATCGTTAACGGCAAGCCTCGTATTGACGGTCGCGACACCCGTACCGTGCGTCCGCTGAACATCGAAGTTGGCGTTCTGCCAAAGACCCACGGTTCGGCATTGTTCACTCGTGGCGAAACTCAGGCGCTGGTCGTTGCCACCCTGGGTACCGCACGTGACGCGCAGTTGCTTGACACCCTTGAAGGCGAGAAGAAAGACCCCTTCATGCTGCACTACAACTTCCCTCCGTTCTCGGTGGGCGAGTGTGGTCGCATGGGCGGCGCTGGTCGTCGTGAAATCGGTCACGGCCGCCTGGCCCGTCGTTCGGTTCAGGCCATGCTGCCAGCCGCTGATGTGTTCCCGTACACCATCCGCGTCGTATCGGAAATCACCGAGTCCAACGGTTCCAGTTCCATGGCTTCGGTCTGCGGCGCTTCCCTGGCACTGATGGACGCCGGTGTGCCGATGAAGGCACCGGTTGCCGGTATCGCCATGGGTCTGGTCAAGGAAGGCGAGAAGTTCGCCATCTTGACCGACATCCTGGGTGACGAAGACCACCTCGGCGACATGGACTTCAAAGTAGCCGGTACCGCCAAAGGCGTCACCGCGCTGCAGATGGACATCAAGATCAAGGGCATCACCGAAGAGATCATGGAGATCGCCCTGGGCCAGGCCCTGGAAGCTCGCCTGAATATCCTCGGCCAGATGAACACCATCATCGGTCAGTCGCGTACCGAGCTGTCGGAAAATGCTCCGACCATGATCGCGATGAAGATCGACACCGACAAGATCCGTGACGTCATTGGTAAAGGTGGTGCAACCATCCGCGCCATCTGCGAAGAAACCAAGGCTTCGATCGACATCGAAGACGACGGCTCGATCAAGATCTTCGGCGAAACCAAGGAAGCGGCTGAAGCAGCACGTCAGCGCGTTCTGGGCATCACCGCTGAGGCCGAGATCGGCAAGATCTACGTCGGCAAGGTTGAACGCATCGTCGACTTCGGCGCATTCGTCAATATCTTGCCGGGTAAAGATGGCCTGGTTCACATTTCCATGCTGAGCGATGCTCGAGTAGAGAAAGTGACCGACATTCTGAAAGAAGGTCAGGAAGTCGAAGTGCTGGTACTGGACGTTGATAACCGCGGCCGCATCAAGCTGTCGATCAAAGACGTAGCAGCTGCCAAAGCTTCGGGCGTCTAACGCTATATAGCTCCGGCTGTAAAAAGGGCCCGTATAGGGCCCTTTTTTTTCGATTGCAATTAATGGCTTACAGCGTAGGAAGGCACTCCGTCGGCAGACGCGAACATGCATCTTGCAAGCGGAACTTTTGATAAACGGGCAATCTGCACGACGGTAGTGAACTGGAAGTTTTTTAACCTGCTGATTTATAAGGTAAAAACAGCTCATCGAGATGTGGCACAGCGATTGCGATATACCAGTAACCCTGCGGCCAACGAGGTTGGCGCAGTTTCTGAGAAAAACAGGAGTTACTCGTATGAAGAAGTTCGCTATCGCTGCTGCTACCGCCACTGCTCTGACCCTGACTCTGGCTAACGTAGCCATGGCTCAGACCTCTACTCAAGCTCAAGCGCCTATGACGGTTGCTTCAGGCGAAGTCAATAAAACTAAAGAAGCCACTGCTGACACCTGGATCACTACCAAAGTCAAATCCGACCTGCTGACTGAGAAAGGCATCCCAGGTTCCGATATCAAGGTTGAGACCAACAAAGGCGTGGTTTCCCTGTCGTCGACCGTCGCTGTCACTGATGCTCAAAAGGCTACCGCCGTTGCTATCACCAAGAAAATCAAAGGCGTAAAAGCCGTTTCGGCTGACGGCCTGAAAGCTGAGTAATCAATTTCCAGGAACCGTACGAACGGGCGATTGAAGGCCAGGGAGGTCGTCAGTCGATCGATTGAAGGTTCATGCGAAGGCCACAAGGATGTGGCCATTACAAGCCCTGGCGCTCGCGTCGGGGCTTGTTTTATTCAGGGGCTGGCTAACTCAAGCGAAATGAACGCAGCCTGTGTCGCAGCATGAAGCGACCCTGTTACAGATGCATTCTGCCGAGTCATCAGTGCCTCACGACACTTCTGCAAAATCACTCAGCACATCGTCACGCAGCGCAATGAACCGCGCATCGCTGCGATTGCGTGGGCGTGGCAAGTCGATGTCGAGGATGCGCCGAATCCGCCCCGGATGCGGTTGCATGACCACCACACGATCACCCAGATACACCGCCTCATCCACATCATGGGTCACGTGGACCATGGTGATTTTTTCCTGCTGCCAGATGTTCTGCAGTTCGCGTTGCAGGCGAGTGCGGGTCAATGCATCGAGCGCGCCGAAAGGCTCGTCCAGTAACAACACACTGGGACGATTCACCAAGCCGCGGGCGATTGCCACGCGTTGCGCCATGCCGCCGGAAATCTGATGCGGATAGGACTCGGTGAAGTCCTGGAGACCCACCAGATGAATATGCTCGCGTACGGTTTCGCGCTTTTGCGCAGGTGTCAGCGGCGCGTTTTTCAACCCCACGGCGACGTTCTGTTCCACGGTCAGCCACGGGAACAGACGATGATCCTGAAACACGATGCCGCGCTCAAGCCCCGTGCCCTTGATCGGTCTGTCATCGAGCAGGAGGCGCCCGTCGAATTCCTCATCAAGCCCCAGAATCAGCCGCAGCAGGGTCGATTTGCCGCAACCGCTGGCGCCGACGATGGTAATGAATTCGCCAGGAGCGATGTCCAGCTGAATGTTGTCCAGCACGTGCAGCGGCGTGTCGTTGCCGGTGCCGGAGAAGTGCTTGCTGATGTGCTCCAGACGCAGCCCGTTGCCTTGCGGTGTTGAAAGGGGAAGCGGTTGACTGGCAGACATGGTGGATTCCTTTGAATGCGTAATGGTCGAGAGGAAAGACTAGCGAGGTGCGATGCCGTACAGCCGTTGCATACGACGCTCCAGTCGGCGTGCCAGAACGTTTAGCCCCCAACCGACCAGCCCGATGATGACCATGCCGAACAGCACCAGATCCATCATGAAATGCTCGCTGCCGTCGATCAGCGTGTTGCCGATGCCGTCGCCTGAGACCAGCAGGTATTCAGCGCCGATGGTGGCAAGCCATGAGTACACCAGCGCCAGATAAATCCCGGTAAAGATCGAAGGCAGCGCTGCGGGCAGCATCACCCCGACGATGGTTTGCCAGCGACTGAAGCCATACACCTTGGCCACTTCCACAAACGCGTTGGGTACGTTGCGCAGACCGTCGCAGGTGTTGACCACCACGGGCACCAGTGCCGCCAGAGAAAGAAAGACCACCTTGGCCACGTCACCCAGGCCGAACCACACCGAAATCAGCGGGATCCAGGCGAACAACGAAATCTGCTTGAACGTATTGAAACTTGGTCCCACCAGCCGCTCGAACAATCGCGAGAAGCCCAGCAGGCAGCCGAGGACCAGGCCCAGTACAGTGCCGATGAAAAAGCCGCTGAGGTCGCGTGCCAGACTCGACGAAATCGCCCGCCAGAACTGGCCAGAAGTCACCTGTTCCCAGGCGGTAACCGCGACCGTCTGCGGCGACACCAGCAGGCCCGAATCACTCCAGCCCTGGTTCGCCGCCAGCCACCAAAGGGCGACACCTGCCACGGGCACGACCCAGCCGCGATAGCGATGTTGCCCAGAGGTGGGTGTGACTGCCAATGAACTCATGCCAATCTCCCCGGCGTCACTGTCCGACCCTTGTTGAGACGCCGCTCGATGACTTCGAACCCACGATCGATCAACAGCCCGACGGTGCCGACCACTACAACCGCCGCCATCACCAGATCCAGCTGAAACAACTGACGTCCGTAAGCAATCAGATAGCCCAGGCCTTCACTGGAGGCGAGCAGCTCGACCACCACCAGCGACAGCCAGGCTTTGGTGAAGCCCAGGCGCAGCCCGGTGAAGATCGGCGCAATCGCGCATGGCAGGACGATGTCGGTGACGATCTGACGCTGACTGAAGCCGTAAGCCTGACCCACTTCCAGCAGGCGCTTGGGCGCTTGATTAAACGCCTGCAAGGTACACAGGGTGACCGGCACTAGCGCTGCATGGGCGATAAGTACGTATTTTAAGGGCTCGCCGATGCCGAACAGCAGCAGGGCGAAGGGCATCCAGCCCAACACCGGGATCTGCACCAGTGCGTTGAAGGTGGGCAGCAGGTAGTCCTCGACGGTCTTCGACAGCCCCATGCACAGCCCCAGCGTTACACCAAGCCCGGAGCCGATCAGAAAACCCGCCAGTACCCTTTGCAGACTGGCCGAGGCGTTGAGCCAAAGATCGCCGGTGGTGAACAGATCCGTCAGCGTTTGATAGACGTAAGCTGGCGGCGGCAGTACCTGCTCGGAAAGCCATCCGCGCTCGGTGCCCAGATACCAGAGGCCCAGCAGCGCGGCGGGCAGCAGCCACGACAGCGCGAGGTTCAGCGTGCGGATTTGCCAGGCTTTACGAGGACGCGCAGCAGTGGCCACGCGCCGTGGCGGGCGAGCCGGGACGTTAGGCAGACGTTCCACAGGCGCCAGTGTCTTGGCTGGCGACTGTCGTGGATCGAGCGCGGTTGCGGTGGCTCTGGCCATGGCATCAGCCTCCGTTGTTGAGGGTTTTGTCCGATGACGCCGTCGCGTTGTTCGCGGGTGCCTTGCCGTCCGCGCCATAGGCTGTCCAGTAATGCTCAAGGCCTTTGGCTTTCAGCGCGTTTTCCAGGTATTTGGTTTCGAACCAGCCGTCGATGGTCACCGGACGGCGAATCATCTTCTCGTCCTTGGCCTGATCGGCGACTGCCTGATAACGCGTGCGCAGGAATTCATCCACCAATGGCGAGGCACTGTCGCGCAAGGTGATATGCCCGAAATCGGCCTTGAGCGAGGCCAGCGGTTCGTTGGTCTTGGCCCACTCGCTGAGCACGGCGTCGCGGTTGCTCTCTTCGGACTCCCATTTGGCGGCATCAACCAAGGTGTTGATCACCTTCTGCACGTTGTCCGCGTGTTCCTTTTCATAGGCGCCGCGAACCACAAGAGCGCACTGGCGGGTGTAGCGTACGTCGTTGTTCGGGTTATCGAAGATGATGTCCGCAAGCCCCTGATCGCGCAGCTTGAACAGCTCACGACCGCCGAATGCGGCATCGACTCCTTTAGACGCGAGGGCGGCCTGGCTGCTGCCGCTGTCGAGGTTGATCACTTTCAAATCGCGTTCGGTCAGACCGTGATCGGCCAACAGGTTGATCGACACCAGATGGCCGTTGGTGCCCCGGAACACTGCGACTTTCTTGCCCTTGAGGTCTTCGATGGTCTTGATGTCCGAGCCTTTCGGCACTGCCAGGTACACGTTGGAGCGCACACCGATGGCGGCCAGCAGTTTGGTGTCCAGGCCGTTGGCACGCCCGACTACTTGCGGCAGGTCGCCTTCGTAGGCGAAATCCAGCTGCTGATTCGAGAGCGCCTCGTTCACCGCAGGGCCTGCGCCCTTGAAGAAAAACCATTGAATTTCGGTGCCGGTGCCCTCGAAGGCTTTTTCCAGAAGCTGCTGGTTGCGCACGATGCCCAAGGGCGAGCCGCTGAAGGTAACCGGATCGCCGCCCCCCGCGCTGGCCACGCCAATGCGCAGCACGTCGGCCTCGGCCAAGGGCACCATCAGCAGCGCCGCCAGTGCGGTAGCTACACTTTTCGTACTCAATACAGAGGGGCGCTTGGTCTTTGCCATGACGTTTTTTCCTTGAGAATTGAGCGACGGGGAGTCAGGCGGCCAGATGCTTTTTGTCGGCTTCTGTCGGCGGGGAAAGGGTGTCGGAGGTGGGCTTGATCGCCTGGCTCGCGCGTCCATCGACGCCTACCGGGATGTCGCCGGCCACGGTTGTGCGACGCACGATACGTTCAGCGTTGCCGTAGTCGTTGATTGCGATGTGCTGAGTAGCGCGGTTGTCCCAGATCACCACATCGCCCTCGCTCCAGCGCCAGCGTACGGTGTTGTCCAGATGAGTGATGCGGTCGTGGAACAGGCGGATCAGTTGTTTGGAATCATTGCTGCTGAGACCTTGAATCTGTTTGACGAAGTGCCCGAGCAGCAGGCTGCGCTCGCCGGTTTCGGGATGCACGCGTACCAGCGGATGTTCGGTTTCGTAAACCTGCGCAGTGAACTGCTCGCGATAGCGCTTTACCCCGGCATCGCCGGTGTCTCGCGGCGCCGCGTAATCGTAGAGATTGGTGTGCAAGGCCCGCAGACTGTCCGCCAGCGTCTTCAGTGGCGCAGGCAGGTCGGCGTATGCGGCAGCTGTGTTGGCCCATACGGTATCGCCGCCGTAGGGAGGAATGACCACGCCACGCAGAATGGAAATCTTCGGGTAATTGGCGACGAAGGTGACGTCGGTGTGCCAGGAGTTGGCACGGGTCTCCCTGGCGTCCAGATGCAGGATGGCGTTGCTCTGCCTGGCAGAAGGTACGGTCGGATGTGGCACTTGATCGCCAAAGCGCCGGGAGAAGCTTTCGTGCTGCTCATCGGTGAGGAACTGCTCGCGCAAGAACAGGACCTTGTGCTCCAGCAGCGCGCGGTTGATGAAGTCGAAATCTTGCGTGTTGATATCACCGGAAAGTTTGATGCCACTCAACTCGGCGCCAATCCTGCCTGCTACGGGTTTGATCTGAATCGCCATGTCCTTCACTCCTGTTCAGGTTGTTATGGCTCAGATCATAAAGATATAAATCAGTGAATCGCTAATCACCTTTTGTCATAAATATAGAAGAGGAGTTTATGCAGGAGCTTTATGAAGATAACCAAACTTCATAAGGTTATTTCGGAATGGCAGGCGGTATCTTCTAACGCGATGCGATGAAAAAGCGGTCATCGCATGTTCATGAGGTGATGTCAGGGTTCACCTGGCAGATCCCTTGCCGAACAGCGGTTCTTCAAGCCCCTGAACGCCTGGCCGCAAGGCAAACACTCCGCCAGCCAGAGGCTGATCGCTGAGGTCTCCATCGGGACGAATCGAGGTCACAAACAGCGTGTCCAGATCGCGACCTCCGAAAGCACACATGGACGGCTTCTTCACCGGCACTGGCATGGAACGATCCAGTTTCCCTGCGGGCGTGAAACGGTGGACCAGGCCTGCGTCATTGCCGCAAATCCAATAGCAGCCATCGGCGTCCACCGCCGCGCCATCAGGACGGCCGGGATGTTGATTCATGTCGATGAACAGGCGGCGATTGTGCGGCGTACCGCTGTCGACGTCGTAGTCGAACACCCAGACTTTCTGCACCGAGGGGTGAGAGTCAGAAAGGTACATGAGCGCGCCGTCAGGACTGAAGCCAAGCCCGTTGGGTACGATCATGTCCGTAACGCTGGCGCTGAGCGCTTCACGTTGGCCGCTTGCGTAGCGATACAACGCGCCCACCGCGGACGTCTCGGCCATGTCCATGAACATCGTGCCTGCCCAGAAACGTCCTTGGCGGTCGCAGCGACCATCGTTGAAGCGCATGTTTGGCCGCGCGTGTTTGACACCCGCCAGCCGTTGCGAGGCGAGCGTTCCGTCCTCTTGCGGGCGAACGCGGAACAAGCCGTCCTCCATACCCGCCAGCCAGCTACCGTCGCCATAGCTGGCGACGCACGCCAGCATCTGCGGCGCTTCCCAGCTGCAAGCCTGATTATCCAGCGCACTCCAGCGGTTGAGTGTTCGCGCCGGGATATCCACCCAGTACAGCGCTTGCTCACCGGCATGCCAGACCGGACATTCGCCAGTAACGTTGCATGAGTCGAGGATCAGCTCAGCCTGCATGATGACCACCTGTGAGGTTCAAGAGGGCGGGACGGCCAACCTGGCCGGCCGCTTTCAACGCAGTTTCACTTGTCGTCGAACGGGCCTGCCGCCACAAACGCGCCACCCTGATAGACCATCAGCGGATCGTCCGACGCCGGCATTGGCTGCGCCTGGACCTTGGCACGGAACTGCTCGGAGCTGTCCTTGGGCTGGTAATCCAGATGATTAGCCAGACGGTTGTCCCACCAGACATGGGCGTTGTTGGACGCGCCGTACACCACGGTATGACCGACATTGGGGGTGAACAAGCCACGCTCGACCAACTGAGTGAGGTCGTCATAGCTCAGCCAGGTGTTCATCATCCGAAGGTTCTGCGCTTCGGAGAACGAGGAGCCGATGCGGATGCTCACGGTTTCAATGCCATAGCGATCAAAGTAGAAGCTGGCGAGATCTTCACCGTAGGACTTGGAAAGGCCGTAGTAACTGTCTGGACGCCGTGCAGCGCTGGCGTCGATGGTCTGGTCCTGGCGATAGAAGCCAATCACATGATTGGAACTGGCAAACACCACGCGCTTCACGCCGTGACGACGCGCCGCTTCGTAGATATGGAAAATGCCACAGATATTGGGGCCGAGAATGTCTTCGAACGAACGCTCCGTGGAGACGCCGCCGAAATGCACGATGGCATCGACGCCTTCGACCAGATGATCGACAGCGGTCTTGTCCGCCAGGTCGCCAATCTGCACTTCTTCATGCTCGCCAGCGGCGGGGGCCATTTCGGTGATGTCGGAAAGACGCAGGATTCGGGCATAGGGGCGCAGGCTTTCGCGCAGTACCTTGCCAAGTCCGCCAGCCGCACCGGTGAGCAGCAGGCGGTTGAACGGGGTGTGGGCACTTGATTGAGTCATCGTGAGCAAGCCCTGATTGAAATGTTGTTGTTATTGGTGTCATCCGTTGTCGTATGACATGTGACCGGATTATCCGCATTCGTTGCAAAAAATGTCAACGCGGTAAGGGAAGCATGCATGCCGTTTGACGGTTGTTGCGGACCTCCAGTTTCTCTGCTAATTTCCGGAATGTTAACGATGACATTTCCGGTTTAACAATAAAAACAACAGGATTTCTCGCCATGACAACTCGCCTCAAGAAGGGCTTCCCTGCCGTCTTTTGTTCGCTCGCTATAGCAGTAGCGTGCGCCAGCTTTACAACCGCCCACGCCGCAGACGCCAAAAACGCTCCGCTGAAGATCGGTGCCTCGTTTCAAGAGATCAACAACCCCTATTTCGTGACCATGAAGGACGCGCTGCAGGACGCCACCCGCAGCATCGGCGCGACGTTGCTGGTGACCGATGCGCGTCACGACGTTTCCAAGCAGATCAGCGACATCGAAGACATGCTGCAAAAAGGCATCGATATTCTGATCATCAACCCGACCGATTCGGTGGGTGTTCAGTCCGCCGTCAAAGAGGCTCACGACAAGGGTGTTGTGGTTGTTGCGGTCGACGCTCAGGCCAATGGCCCGCTGGATTCGTTCGTCGGCTCGAAGAACTTTGACGCAGGCGTTCAGGCCTGTGACTACCTGGCCAAAAACATCGGCGGCAAGGGCGACGTCGGTATTCTCGACGGTATCGCCGTGGTGCCGATCCTGGAGCGGGTTCGCGGCTGCAAGGAAGCATTGGGCAAGTACCCGGACATCAAAATCGTCAGCATTCAGAACGGCAAACAGGAACGTGATCAGGCACTGAGCGTGACCGAGAACATGCTCCAGGCGCAGCCCACTCTCAAAGGCCTGTTCAGCGTCAACGACAATGGCTCGCTTGGCGCACTGGCCGCCATCGAATCCAGCGGCATGGACGTCAAGTTAACCAGCGTCGACGGCGCGCCGGAAGCGATCAAGGAAATCCAGAAGGCCGATAGCAAGTTCATCGCCACCTCCGCCCAATACCCGCGCGATCAGGTGCGTCTGGCCCTGGGGCTGGCGCTTGCCAGAAAGTGGGGCTCGCAAGTCCCGGCCACCGTTCCCGTGGACATCCTCCTGGTGGATCAGGCCAAGGCCAAAACCTTTTCCTGGTAACCGGACTGTCGCTGCTTGCCTGATCGTTTGCGGTCCGGCAAGCACCGCCGATTCAAGCGAGTTTCTGCTTTGGCGAGGTGCCCATGAGCTGCCTTCTGCAACTGGAAAACATCTGTAAAAGCTACCCCGGCGTGCATGCGCTCAAGTCGATCAACCTTGAGGTCGAGTGCGGCGAAATTCATGCACTGCTCGGCGAGAACGGCGCGGGCAAATCCACGCTGATGAAGATCTTGGCCGGTGTCGAACATCAGGACAAAGGCAGCATTCGCATCAATGGCGCCGAGCAGCACTTCGCGACCTACAACGAAGCGGTGGCGGCGGGCATCGGCATCGTCTTTCAGGAATTCAGCCTGATTCCCTACCTCGATGCCGTGGAAAACATTTTCCTCGGTCATGAGATCGTTAACGGCTTGGGCTGGCTGCGTAAAAGTGAGATGCGTGAAAAGGCCATCGCATTGTTTGACCGTCTTGGCGTGAGGATCAATCTGGAGTGTTCGGTGCAGCATCTGAGCGTCGCCGAGCAGCAGTTCGTCGAGATTGCCAAAGCGCTGGCCCTTGAGGCGCGTCTGCTGATTCTCGATGAGCCGACCGCGACTCTGACGCCGTCCGAGGCCGAGCTGCTGTTCGACATCATGCGCGAGCTGAAAAGCCAGGGCGTGGCGGTGATTTTCATCTCCCATCACCTGGAGGAAATCTTTCAGGTCTGCGACCGCATCAGCGTGTTGCGCGACGGCGCCAACGTTGGCGCGTTGACCGTGGCCGACAGCGATATCGATACGTTGGTGGAGATGATGGTGGGTCGGCGTCTGGAGGCCAGTTTCCCACCCAAGCCAAGCCGGCCGCGCGGCGATGTGGTTTTGCAGGTGCGTGATATTCAACTGACCCGCAACGGCCCGCACAACAGTTTCACTCTGCATAAAGGCGAGATTCTCGGCTTTGCCGGGCTGGTCGGTTCGGGGCGTACGGAGCTGGCGCTGGGGGTGATTGGCGCGTTGCCGGTGATGAGTAAGGACGTACTGCTGCGCGGCCAGTCGGTCAATCTCAGTGACCCGGCCCATGCGCTGGCCAATGGCATCGGCCTGCTGCCGGAAAGCCGCAAGAGTGAAGGGCTGATCGTCGATTTCAGCATTCGTGAAAACATCTCGCTGAATAATCTGGGCAAGTACGAAGGCGTGGCGCATCTGCTCGACCGGCACAAGGAAGACACCACCACCGATGAGTTGATGAAGCAGCTGTCGATCAAGGCGCCCACCTGCGAAAGCCGGGTGCTCAACTTGAGCGGCGGTAATCAGCAGAAGGTGGTGATCGCGCGCTGGCTCAATCACCACTGCGACATTCTGATCTTCGACGAACCGACCCGCGGCATCGACGTCGGTGCCAAGGCGGAGATTTACACCCTGATGCGCACACTCACCGAACAAGGCTACGCGATCATCATGATCTCTTCGGAACTGCCGGAAATCATCGGCATGTGCGACCGCGTGGCCGTCTTCAACAAGGGCGCCATCGTCAATGTACTGGAGTCAACGGCCATCAACCCGCAAGAAGTGATGCGTCACGCCACCGGGAGTCTGAACAGTGAACACCTCCACTAAAACCATGACCGCGCAACCTGGCCGGACGAAGCACAACGTTGCCCGACTGATCCGCTCGCCGGCGCTTTATCCCTTTGTCGGGCTATTGCTGGTGACCGTCTTCATGATCTTTGCCAGCGACAAATTCCTCACCGGTGCGAACCTGGAAAACATCGCGCGCCAGGTGTCGATCAACGCGATCATCGCCGTCGGCATGACTTGCGTGATTCTCACCGGCGGCATCGATTTGTCGGTGGGGCCTGTCATGGCGCTGTCTGGCACGCTGACGACGGGGTTGATGGTCGCGGGTGTCCCTGCGCCCATTGCGATTCTCATTGGCTTGCTGGTGGGTGTGGGCTTCGGGGTGGGTAACGGTGTCTTTGTCGCCTACCTGAAAATGCCACCGATCATCGTCACCCTCGCGACCATGGGCATCGCTCGCGGCCTGGGCCTGATGTACACCGACGGCTACCCGATTGCAGGCATGCCGGAGTGGTTCGCCTGGTTCGGTCGCGGCACCTTGTTCGGTATTCAAGTGCCGATCCTGATCATGCTGCTGACCTACTTCGTCGCCTGGGTGTTGTTGCAGCACACGCGCATCGGTCGCTACGTGTATGCCATTGGTGGCAACGAGGAAGCTGTGCGCCTGTCTGGCGTGCGTGCTTCGCGCTTCAAGCTGCTGGTGTATTCGATCAGCGGCCTGACGGCGGCGATTGCCGGGCTGGTGCTGTCCTCGCGCCTGATGAGTGGCCAGCCGAATGCCGGGATTGGTTTCGAGTTGGATGCGATTGCTGCCGTCGTATTGGGCGGTGCGTCGATTGCGGGCGGACGCGGCGTGATCATCGGCACGCTGGTGGGCGCGCTGTTGTTGGGCGTGCTCAACAACGGGCTGAACATGCTTGGCGTGTCGCCGTACGTACAGAGCGTGATCAAGGGCGCAATCATTTTGCTGGCGATTTTCATCAGTCGGCAGCGGCATAAATAAGGCATGTGGCGGCCCTTTCATGAGCTTGCTCATGAAAGGGCCGCTGCAGTCACCAACGAATCGAAATTGAATCTGCGGCCAAATCAGCCGACCGAATAACCCAACAGGTGAACCGACATGGAACAAAACACAAAAACCACCATGCAAGCCGTCGTCTGCCATGCACCGAAGGACTATCGTCTGGAGCGCATCAGCAAACCCGTGGCCCGCGCCAATGAACTGGTGATTCGCATCGGCGCCTGCGGTATCTGTGCCAGCGACTGCAAATGCCATTCGGGGGCGGCAATGTTCTGGGGTGGTGAAAGCCCTTGGGTCAAGGCGCCGGTGGTGCCAGGCCACGAATTCTTCGGCTACGTCGACTCGGTCGGCGAGGGCGCTGAAGAACACTTCGGTGTGAAGCTCGGCGACAAGGTCATCGCCGAGCAGATCGTGCCCTGCGAGAAGTGCAGGTTCTGCAAATCCGGCAAGTACTGGATGTGCGAAGTGCACAACATTTTCGGCTTCCAGAAGGATGTGGCCGAAGGCGGCATGGCGCAATACATGCGCATTCCGAAGACGGCCATCGTGCACAGGATTCCCGAGTCGGTGTCGCTGGAAGACTCCGCGCTGGTCGAGCCGATGGCCTGCTCGATCCACACCGTCAACCGGGGTGAGGTGCAACTCGATGACGTCCTGGTGATCGCTGGCGCAGGCACGCTGGGCCTGTGCATGGTGCAGGTTGCGGCCCTGAAAACGCCGAGGAAACTGGTGGTCATCGACATGGTCGACGAGCGTCTGGAGCTGGCGAAGACATTCGGTGCCGACGTAGTGATCAACCCCGGCCGCGACAACGCGAAAGAGATTATTAACGGCCTTACCGATGGTTATGGCTGTGATGTGTATATCGAGACCACCGGCGTGCCGGTGGGTGTGACTCAAGGACTGGACCTGATTCGCAAGCTGGGTCGTTTCGTCGAGTTCAGCGTGTTCGGTGCCGAGACCAGCGCCGACTGGTCGATCATCGGCGACCGCAAGGAGCTGGACGTGCGCGGCGCCCATCTGGGCCCGTATTGCTACCCGATTGCCATCGACCTGTTCGAGCGTGGACTGGTGACCTCCGCAGGCATCGTCACCCATGACTTCGGGCTGGATGACTACGCCGAGGCGTTCGAACTGGCGAACTCGACGAAGTCGATCAAGGTGTTGCTCAAGCCTGCAACCGGGGTCTGAATGTGTGCCGCGCTTGATGCCGTCTGGCGAATGAATTTACACCCACAGCTAGAGTGCGCTCTCCTGTGGGTGCGGATTCATTCGCGATGATGCGCTTGGAGCGTCGCAGATCAGGTGGTGTATCCAACAACAAGAGAGCGCACAAAGATGGAATATGTCATCGGGGTCGACATCGGCACCCAGAGCACCAAGGCACTGCTGGTCGACGCTCAGGGCCGCATCGTCGCGCAGCACAGCCATGGCTATAAGGTCGACACGCCAAAACCTCGCTGGGCCGAACAATGGCCGCAGGTGTGGCTCGATGCCGTCCAGACCTGTGTCGCAGGCTGCATGCGCCAGGGCGGCGTGCCCAAAGACAGCGTCAAAGCCCTCTGCATCAGCAGCCTGTACGGCGGCTCGGGTATTGCCGTCGACGCGCAGGTCAAGCCGCTGTATCCGTGTCTGATCTGGATGGATCGGCGCGCCGAAGAGCAGGTCGGGTGGGTCAATCAGCATGTCGATCTCGAGCGGCTGCACGCGATCACCGGCAACTCGGTGGACAGCTATTACGGTTTCACCAAGATGCTCTGGCTCAAGGATAAACAGCCGCACATCTGGGCCCAGACGCGCTTGCTGCTGCCGCCCAACAGCTATATCAATTACTGCCTCACTGGCGAGATCGCAGTGGACCACAGCGCTGCTGGCAACATCGGCGGCGTCTATGACATCCAGGCGCGAAGCTGGTCAGCGGAAATGCTCGACGCACTTGGCATCCCGTCGTCGATGATGCCTGAGCGTCTGGTGTACTCCGGCGATGTGGTCGGCGGGTTGCTGGCTGAGTGGGCCGAATGCCTGGGGCTGTCGGCGGGGATACCCTTGCTCGGCGGCGGCGTGGATGCGGCCATGGCGACGTTCGCGGCGGGCGTGACCCAGGCCGGCAACCACGTGGCCATGATTGGCACCAGCATGTGCTGGGGTTACCTCAATCAGCAGGTCGATGCCCGGCACGGGCTTGTGAGTTTTCCCCACGTCTTCAACGGTGCGAAAGACCTCTATATCTTTGGCGGCGCGATTACCGCAGGCGCGTCGGTGAGCTGGTTTCGCGAACAGTTCTGTCAGGCCGAAGAGCAAGAGGGCCGCGAAACGGGTGAAGACAGCCACGCCATTCTCGAACGCGCCGCGACGCAGATTCCTGCAGGCAGCGACGGCGTGCTTTTCCAGCCCTACCTGATGGGCGAGCGCAGCCCGGTGTGGGATGCCAAAGCCAGCGGTAGTTTCGTCGGTCTCAACCTCTACCACACCCGTATTCACCTGTATCGCGCGGTGCTGGAAGGCGTCACCTTCGCCCTGCGTCACAACATCGAAGCTGGCACCAAAGGCGCGCAATCCCTGGACCCGCGACTGATCGTGGTCGGCGGCGCCAGCCATTCGGATCTGTGGATGCAGATCATCGCTGACGTCACCCACTTTCCGGTCTACACCATCGTTCAGGAAGTGGAGGCGGCCTTCGGTGCAGCGTTGCTCGCAGCCTACGCAGGCGGGCTGGTGGACGAGACGCAGGTGCATAAAGGCTGGGTGCAACTGCAGCGCAGGGCCGAACCGCAGGCCCACAACGTAGCGCTGTATTCACGCTTGTTCGCCGATTACGTGGCGCTGTATCCGGCGCTTAAACCCATCATGCATCGTCTGCAGGGAGCCTGACTGTGAATACCGCCCATTTCGATTTCAGCGGCCAGCGCATTCTGGTGACCGGCGCCAGCAGCGGCATCGGCTGGGAAGTCGCCCGGCAATTGCTCATCAGCGGTGCCCAGGTGTATGCCCTCGGGCGTGATCCAGGGGCGCTGCAACAACTGGAAGCCCAAGGCTGTCACGTGCTGCGCGTGGAGATCGGCGATCATCTGCAACTGACCGCATTGCTCGCGGATTTGCCAGTGATGCACGGTCTGGTCAATTGCGCGGGGATTTCCATTCTTGAAGCCGCCACAGACGTCAGCGCCGCCGCATTCGATCAGGTCATGACGGTCAATGTACGGGCGGCAGCAATGGTTGCGGCGAGTGTGGCGAAAAAGATGCTCGCGCAGGGCGTGGCGGGCAGCATCGTCAACGTCTCCAGCCAGGCGTCATTGGTGGCGCTGGACGATCACTTGAGTTACTGCGCGTCGAAAGGCGCGATGGACGCCATGACTCGTGTGCAGTGCGGTGAATGGGGTCGGCACGGCATTCGCGTCAACAGCGTCAACCCGACCGTCACCCTCACGCCCATGGCCATGATGGCGTGGAGCGAACCGAGCAAGCGTGACCCGGCACTGGCTGCGATTCCGCTTGGGCGTTTTGCCGAGACGTCTGAAGTCGCCGCACCGATTCTGTTCCTGCTCAGCAGCGCAGCATCGATGATCAGCGGCGTGTCGTTGCCGATTGATGGTGGGTATACCAGCCGGTAGTCATCAAATCAGGCGCTCAGTTGCAGGCCGTATGCATACCCACTGTGGGAGAAAATTGATTCGCGAAAAATGGTACGGGCGACAGGAATGCGGTGCTTGTACGATCCTTGGCGAATGAATTCGCTTCTACAAGTGCGGTGCCGATTGAGCCTTCAGTGTGGGTGAGCCTGCGCGGGGTCAGGCAGAGCAGGTGGACGCTGCGAGATCGAGCCATTCTCCAACCGTCCCACAATCACTACCTTCGCCTTCGGCAGATACCGGTCCTGAATCCGCTCGAACAGCATCTTCACCGCGCTGCTGCCGGCCAGGGATGCGTCGTGGGCGATGCAGGCGATGGGGATGCCGAAGATGTCGGCGAAAGGCAGTCGGTCGATGCCGCAGATGGGCAGGCTTTCGTGGGCAATACCGCAGTCACGCAAGGCCTTCATCGCCCCCAGCGTAATCAACTGGTTGAAACCGAAAATGGCATCCGGCAGCGGGTGCGCCTGCAGGAAATCGAGGGTGCTTTGATAGGCCGGTTGCAGCGTGTAATCCCCGGCGAACACATCCAGTTGCACCTGTTTGCCGCTTTGCGTCAGCGCCGCTTTCACGCCCTTGAGGCGCTCTTCGGAGATCCGCGAATGCGCAGGCCCGGTCAATACCAGCAGGCGTTTCATCTGCGGATTTGTGGCCAGCAGATACCCCGCACCTTTCAGGCCGCTGTGGTAGTTGTCCAGCACCACGTGGCTGAACGGGCTGTCGTGCAATGCACGGTCCAGTTGCACCACGGGAATATCGCCATTGCTCAGGCGGCTCAGATAACCGGGCTGATAAGTCGGCTCGTCGGACACCGGCGACAACACGATCCCCGCCACCCGGTAACCGAGCAGGGTGTCCACCGCCTTGCGCTCCAGCTCCTGCGAACTGTCGGTGTCCACCAGCATGATGGTGTAGCCATGCTTTTTCGCTTCGCGGGAAATGGCTTTGATCATCTCGCTGTAGAACGGGTTGTCCACAGAGGCGGTAATGACGCCGATGATCATGCTCTCGCTGCGCTTGAGACTGCGGGCAAATGCATTGGGCACGTAATCCAGTTCCTCGGCCACTTCCAGGATGCGCGCCAGGGTCGCGGGCTTGACCAGATCGGGTTTGTTCAAGGCCCGGGAAACGGTGACGGGGGTCATGTTCACACGCCGGGCGATGTCGGAAATGGTGACGGGGGTCTTTTTGCTCATGGACTTCTGGCGGCCTTGGATCGGGGCAGCGTGCGGGGCGGCCGCATTAGCGCTGAATTGGCCAAGGCTAGCACGGTTGGGGCGGCAAAGCGGCGAGTCAGGCGGGTCGGGTGTTATCGTTTTCATCGCAAGCGCGCGTGGCGCTGTCGGCGACGGGCATAACGCATCGAACGCAACGGTTTGTGCTGCGGTCAACTCGCTACTGCAGTTTTTCCGCCGTGCCCTGCGCAAAGCGCGAATAATGTGCACCCCTCTTAATTGGTCTGGAGAACTCATGACCTCGCCGGCTTCATCCTCTTCTCGCGATTTCTTCATCGCCGCTGCGGCGCTGTTGATCGCCATGCTCGGCACCACATTGCCGACGCCGCTCTACGCGATCTATCAGCAAAAGCTGGGGTTCGACGCGAGCTGGCTGACCCTCATCTTTTCCATCTATGCGGCAGGGGTGATCGCAGCGCTGTTGGTGGTAGGCAGTTGGTCGGACCAGCTGGGACGTCGGCCGCTGCTGCTGGCGGGGCTGTGCATGGGCGCGGTCAGTGCCTTGATATTCCTGTTCTCCGATTCGATTGGCGGTCTGCTGATCGGTCGGCTTTTTTCCGGGTTCTCGGCAGGCATCATGACCGGCACTGCGACTGTAGCGGTAATCGAGCTGGCGCCGAAAACCTGGAAGAACGCCACACTCATGGCCACTGCAGCCAACATGCTGGGCTTAGGGCTCGGGCCTTTGTTGGCAGGGTTCACCTCACAAAACCTGGCCGATCCCCTGCATCTGATTTTCTACGTGCACCTTGCGCTGCTGTTGCTGGCGGCGGTCGGTGTGGCCGTGATTCGCGAAACCGTGCAGCGCCCGGCACAGCTGAAACTGCGCATCCAGAAGCCCTCGGTTCCGGCGTCGGTACGCAGTGTGTTCATCTCGGCCTCGATCGCCGGCCTGGCCGGGTTCAGCGTTGCTGGGTTGTTCACCAGCATGGTGCCGTCGGTGATGATTCACATCATGCAGGTTCATGGCGGGCTATTGATTGGCGCGGTGATCGGGTTGTTTTTCGTGTCTTCGATCATTGGCCAGACGTTGCTGCAATGGTTACCCAAGGGGTTGCACATGACCCTTGGTTGCGTCGGTTTGATCCTTGGAATGGTGTGTCTGGGCCTGAGTATCGCCACCGCGCAACTGCTGCTGTTGGTCTGTGCCGGTCTCATGGCAGGCGTGGGGCAGGGCATGATTCTGCGTGCCGGCATGGGCGCGGTGACGGCGAGCAGCCCGCCGAATCAGAAAGCCGCAGTGACGTCAGCGTTTTTTGTCGTGCTCTACATCTCGATTTCACTGCCGGTAGTCGCTGTCGGTTTCAGCGTGCAGGCATTCGGTTTGCCGCATGTCGGTGAGTTCTTTGCCTCGCTGGTGGCAGTGGTGGCGTTGCTGGCGATGATCAGCATGAAGCGCGTACAGGCTCGTCAAGCGGCCATTACGCCGTCCGGGAGTTGAGCGATGGGGATAAAGGTCGGGCTGATCTCGGATACCCACGGTTTGCTGCGTCCCCAGGCGCTGGAAGCGTTGCGTGACTGTGATTATCTGATTCATGGCGGCGATATCGGCAAGCCGGGGATTCTCGACACGCTCAAACAAATCGCGCCGCTGACCGTCGTTCGCGGCAACAACGACACCGATGACGCCTGGGCCGCCGATGTGCCGTCCGAGGCCGTGCTGCGTGTGGGGTTGGTGGGGATTTACGTCGCCCACATCCTTGCCGACGTGCCCGACACATTGCCGCCGGATGTCCGGGTGGTAGTGACCGGGCATTCGCACAAGCCGCTGCAGCAGACACGCCACGGCATGCTCTTCATCAACCCCGGCAGTGCCGGACCTCGGCGTTTCAAGTTGCCGATTAGCGTCGGTATCCTGCACATCGACGGGCTCGACATCCGGGGCGAGCTGATTGAGTTGCAACCCGATTAGCCTGATACAAGAACTGTGAGAGCGAATTCATTCGCGAGACTTCGGTGCAGCTAACGCATCTCTATAGGCTGCACGATTTTCGCGAATGAAGTCGCTCCCACAGGGACTATCCCTAGCCGATGAAGTCCATCCCGCGTTCAATTACTTCGCAATCGGGTCCAGCCCGCTGGCCTTGATCGCCGGGGCGGCGGCCGATGAGCTCAGGAAATCCAGGAGCTGCTTTGCCTGCTCGGGGTGCTTGCTTCGGGTCACGACACCGGCCGAATACAGGGTCATTTGCTGGGCCTGGTCGGGGATCAGGCCGACGATGTCGATGCCATCCACCGGCTTCAATTCGCTCAACTGCTGAAAGCCTATTTGCGCATCGCCGCGAGCGATCACTTCACCCACAGGTTCGGCGGGAATCATGTGGCTTTTGTTCTGAATACGGTCGGCAACGTGTATCTGATTGAACAGCACGCGTGACAGGTACATACCGCTGGCGCTGTCGGAATAGGCGATGCTCCTGGCGTCGAGCAGCGTCTGCTTGAAGGCCTCCATCGTGCTGATGTCAGGATGCGGCGCGCCCTGTTTTACCGCCATGGCGATGTAGGACTTGCCCAAATCCACACGGGTCTTCGGATCGACCTGGCCGTCCTTGATCAGCTTGTCCATTGCCGCGCTCACCATCAGCACGACATCGGCGGGCTCCTGGCGTGCGAGGCGATTGGGAATGGCTTGCGGGGTAGTGCCCATCGAGGGCGCGACTTCGCCCAGCAGTTTGACACCCACCCGTTGTTCGTAATCGGGGGTGATGGCCTTGAATGCGGCCATGATGCCGCCGGAGCTCAATACGATCAGTTGAACCGGGGCTGGAGATGTTGCGGCCTGAGTAAAAGCGGCTGGAATAAAGGCGACGGCGGCGCTCAGAAGATAAGGCAGAATTTTTTTCATGAAGATGAACCTGGCGATGTTGAAAATGGCGCTGAGGAAATAAAACAGCGCGGGCAGTATGTGGTAATTGGGCGACGAATAAATCCCTTTGTTGAAGTCAACCAATCAAAGAGGGCATTTCCTGCCCCAGGTTCAGTCTGCCGCCGCTAGCAGGTCACGACGCTCGGTCGGCTGAGTCTTAAGAAAGAACCGGTCAAGCCGATGCTCAGATTGATCCCTCTCATCTCTGTGGATGTTCGCCGACCATGTTCAATAAACGCCTCAAGAAAGAGTTGGCTGCCCTGCGAACACTTGAGCGGCGCTTCGCGCTTGCTGCGTGGCAACGTTCAGGAGGCCTGGCTGCGTTCGATCGTGCAACCGGTGCGCGACAGTAGCGGGCGGGTGAGTTACTTCACCACCCACTCGAGCGATCTGACCCGCACCATCGAGAACTCACGCGAGCACGAGAACCTGATCGAGGCGCTGCAACGCTCCACCGCCGTGATCGAGTTCAATCTCAATGGTCAAGTGCTCACCGCAACGAGCGTTTTCTGAATGCGATGGGTTACACCCTGGCGAAAATTCAGGGGCAACATCACCGGTTGTTCTGCGAAGCGGAGGAATACAATTGGCCCGAATACCAGGGGTTCTGGGCGCAAGCTGCGCCGGGGCGAATTCGTCACCGGCTGCTTTAAGCGTCTCCAGTCACGGCCACAACGTTTGGCTGGAGGCGTCCTACAACCCGATTACCGATGCTCACGACCGGTTATACAAAGTGGTCAAGTTCGCAACGATCATCACTGATCAGGTCAATCGGGAAAGCGCCGTGGCCGCAGCTGCGAGTATCGCGTGCACCTCGCAACAGACCGATGGCAGCGCGCAGCCGTGGTCCAGCGACCGTCGAGGTCATTCGGGAACTGGCCCGGCACATGGAGCAGGCGGCCGACCGCATTGGCGCGCTGGACAAGCAGTCCCCGCTGATCGGTTCGATCATCCAGCGCATCAGCAGCATCGCGGTTTATCGAAATTGCGCATGATCCTGGAGTCATCAAAAAGCCGTGCCGAGGAATATGATCCCCCGGCACGGCTTTCGTGTTTTATACCCTGAAGTGGCTGACCAGCATCTGCAACTGGTTGCCCAAACGGGCCAGTTCGACACTGGAGGCAGCGGTTTCCTCGCTGGCGGCGGCGGTCTGTTCCGACACGTCGCGCACATTCAGAATGCTGCGGCTGATCTCCTCGGCCACCGAGCTTTGCTGCTCGGCGGCGGCAGCGATCTGCTGGTTCATGGCCTGGATGTTGGACACGGTGTTGGTAATGCTTTCCAGTGATGTGCCGGCCTTGCGCGTCAGGGCCACACTGCTTTCGGTCAGGTTGCGGCTGCTGAGCATGATGTCCGATACCTGACGGGTGCCGTTCTGCAAACCGGCCACCAGCCCTTCGATCTCCTCGGTCGACTGCTGAGTGCGTTGGGCCAGACCACGTACTTCGTCGGCCACCACCGCAAAACCACGTCCGGCCTCACCGGCGCGGGCAGCTTCGATGGCGGCGTTGAGGGCCAGCAGGTTGGTCTGCTCGGCCACCGCCTTGATCACGTCCATCACTTTGCCGATCTTGTTGCTTTCCTGTTCCAGCACGCTCATGGCGTCGGTGGAGCGCAACACCTCGCTGGCCAGCTTCTCGATCTGGGTGATCGCTTCACCCACGACCCTGTCACCATCACGTGCCTGCTTGTCGGCATCGGAGGCTGCAACCGAGGCCTGCTCTGCATTGCGTGCGACTTCATGCACGGTGGCCGACATCTCGTGCATCGCCGTGGCGACCTGATCGGTTTCGACTTTCTGGCTGTTGACGCCGGCACTGGTCTGTTCGGTGACTGCAGACAGCTCCTCGGCAGCGCTGGCGATCTGCGTGACGCTGTCGCGAATTCCGCCGATCAGCTCGCGCAAGGTGGTACCCATACGCTGGATGCCGGTTTGCAATACGCCGAGTTCGTCACGACGGGTCACGATCAGGTTATGGGTCAGATCGCCGCCTGCGATGCGGTCGACGACTTCCAGGGTTTCCTGCAGAGGGCGGGTGATCTGACGCGTAATGATCACTGCCGCCAGCGCGCCGAAGATCAGGGCAAGCAATGTGCCGCCAATCTGCAGCATGCGGGCCTGGTGCGTATCGGCATTGCCCAGCGTGGTTTGCAAGTCAACCAGCTGTTGACTGAGCTTGACGATGGCCGCGCCTTCGTCCGTCATCTCGGCGCGTGCGGTGTTGATGCTGTCGTTGGCAGCCTTGAAGCCCAGAACCGAGGTGCGGTAGCCGGTCAGCGAGGTTTCCAGCTGTTTCAGGCGGTCGGCCTGCGCGCTGCCGAACGTAGCGTTGAGTTGCTCCAGACCGCTGATGGCGGTGTCCAGTTGACGTGCGGCGGCATCTTCGGTCTTGTCGTTGGGGTTGGCGGTGTAGCCGCGCACCTCGTAGCGCACCAGCATCACGTCTTCCCGGGCCTTGATGGCGGCCTGGTATTGGGCGAAGCGGCGCTCATCGGCAGCGTCCAGCTTCGTCACGTCGTCATTGATCGCGGCGATCAGCCCAGCGGCCTTGACCGCGTCGACACCCATGTCGGCGCGCACCTGGGTGCTGGCTCTGTAGCCCTCACGCATTTTGTTCAGCGAAACCTCGTACGCCCGGATTTGCTCACCCAGTGCCTTGATCGGCACGACGTTCGCCGGGTTGGTGAACGTGCCTTGCAGAAACTGTTGTTGAGCCTTGAACGTGTCAAGCGCGGTCTGCACGTTTTGCGCAACGGCTTCGTCGCCATTGCTGATCATGTATTGCAAGCGCGTGATGCGCAGGTCGCTCAGCCGGTTATTGAGCTGCATGATGTCCGCAACACGATCGCTGCGATAGGTCATGTTACCCAGGCTGGTCCAACCGATAAGGGCAAGCAGGGCAGTAAAAACAAGTACAACGCCGAACCCTAAGGTCAGCTTCATATTAACGCTGATGTTCGCGAACCAGCTCTTCATCTCAATTCTCCAGAAGGTCCATTTTTCGAAGTCGTTAGCTGGAGCGTTGTTGTTGTAGGGCCAGCGAAACACTTAAACGTAGGAGTGCATCGGCCACGGGGTGGAAATCTGAAACGAATGTCGGGAAAGTGACGGTCGATTTTATGCAGGCCGGATCAGGTTCTGAAGGCGCATTTTTGCAGTAGCAACATACTGGCGATTTTTAGATCCACGGCCTATGCGTTAGCAAGATAGTAAAAGGCCATTTTTTTGGCGATTTAATACTCTTCAGTCCGGTGCTGACTTCAAAGTCACAGGTGGCGACGGCTGGCGTCAAATTTCCTACTCATGAATGTGTCGGGGATGAAATATTTCAACTGTCCAGGGTATAAGGAACTCAATACCGTGTGCGGGCGCCACCCTCGATCATCGAGGGTGGGCTCCCAGCCAGAGCGGAAGTTGCGTGATGAAACCTGTGCAGCGATTCACCACACTCGACAGTTTCAGAGGGATTTGCGCGTTGCTTGTAGTGTTCTTTCATCTGCATGTGGTTAATACGTTCGTTCAACTGCCGTTCTTGCGACGAGATGAAGTCCTGCTCAATTTCTTCTTTGTGCTCAGCGGTTTCGTCCTTGCTCACACCTATGGCATGAAGCCCAATCTCTCCTTCAAATCCTTTTTTATCTCTCGTATTTTCCGTCTGTACCCGCTGCATCTGGTGATGCTCGGGTTTTTCGTCCTGTTTGAGATGGCGCGGTGGATCGCTTACCAGAATGGTTTCCAGCTCAATAACGTGCCTTTCACCGGAACGTTTGCACCGACCGAGATCCTGCCCAATCTGCTGCTGGTTCAAGCGTGGACCCCTTTTACCGAAACCATGTCGTTCAACTACCCGTCCTGGACCATCAGCATCGAGTTCTACATCTATATGCTGTTTGGTGCCCTGTGCATGTTCTCCATGAGAAATCGCTTTCTGCTGTTCGCCGCCGTATCGATGGCGACTTTCGCGTTGATCTTTTGCGGGCACGAACCGCTGGTTGAGCGCGCGATGCTTGGACTGTCCTGCTTTTTCGCGGGCAATATCACCTATCTGGTGTACCTGCTGATTCGCAATAGGTGGAGGCTCAGGCCGTGGCTGATGACGGTGCTCGAATGCGCCATGATGTACGCCACCTACTGGATCGTGATGAATGATTTCGACCACCGTTCGCCTATCGGCAGCCTGGCGTTTTGCGTGCTGGTGTTGCTGTTTGCATTCGAGGGAGGACGGGTGTCTGCGTTTCTCAAAACCGGCGTGTTTGTCCTGCTGGGGAAGCTGTCTTACTCGATTTACATGACGCACGCTGCGCTGTTGTTCGGTCTGTCGACAGTCTTCATCGTGGCGCAGAAAGTGACCGGGCTGGCGCTGGCGCCGATGATCGCAGGGCAGCGTTTCATGGACACCGGCTCCGTGCCGGGCAATACCCTGTTCGTGGTAGCGGTCACCATCCTCTCGGTCGTGCTGGCTTTCTTCGCGCATAAATACATCGAGTTGAAAGCATACGAGGCAGGCAAACGCCTCATGGGCCACTCAACCAAGGCCCGAGCGCCTGTGGATAAACCCCAGTCTGGAGCCGCGTTGGCGCCACGGGCCGATCGGGCGGCGTGAAGGCTACGGGGTTTGCTCCAGGCGACCTCGCAACCAGTCAACCATCCCCAGGCCCGCCGTCCGTCCGCTGGCGAAGCAGGCTGTCAGCAGGTAGCCGCCGGTGGGCGCTTCCCAGTCGAGCATTTCCCCGGCGCAGAACACGCCGGGCAGCGCTTTGAGCATCAGCCGCGGGTCCATCGCCTCGAATTTCACTCCGCCAGCGGTGCTGATGGCCTCGTCTATAGGGCGAGGTTTTATCAAGATCAGCGGCAGGCATTTAACGGCCCTGCCCAGCAACTGCGGATCGGCAAATGCCCCGTTGGGCGCCAGTTCGCGCAACAAGGCAGCCTTGACTCCGTCGATGCCCAACTGACTGTGCAGATGTTTGGACATCGAGCGTGAGCCCCGTGGTTTGCCGAGTGCTTTCTGTACGTCAGCCAGGCTCTTGCCCGGCAGCAGGTCGATCTCGACGCAGGCTGCGCCCGACTGATTAATCGCCTCACGAATCTGCGCCGACAACGCATACACCAGACTGCCCTCGACGCCCGTCTGCGTCAGAACGCACTCGCCCAGGCGTAGCGTGTGTCCCGGCAGGCCCATGGCGACGTTCTTCAGTGGGGCGCCTGCGAATTTACTGCGCAACAATTCGCTCCAGGCCGATACTTCAAATCCGCAATTGGCGGCTTGAAGCGGCGCGACTCCCACGCCGCACTGCTCGAGCACAGGCAACCACGCACCGTCCGAACCCAGACGCGCCCAACTGGCCCCACCCAGTGCCAATAGCGTGGCGGCGGGAGCGATGCTCAGTTCGCCTTCGGGGCTTGCGATACGCAGGCTGTTGTCTGCGTTCCAGCCCAGCCAGCGATGGCGGGTGTGGATAACCACACCGGCATCACGCAAGCGCTTGAGCCAGGCACGCAGCAGCGGTGCAGCTTTCATGTCGGAGGGAAATACGCGGCCTGAGCTGCCGACGAAGGTATTGATGCCCAGCCCGTGAATCCACTCGCACAGTGCCTGGGCACCAAAGCCTCGAAGCAGGGGAGCGACCATCGGTGCGCGTTCGGCATAGCGCGACACGAACGCCGGGTAAGCTTCGGAATGGGTAATGTTCATGCCGCCCACCCCGGCCAGCAGAAACTTGCGCCCCACCGAAGGCATGCCGTCGTAGAGATCGACCTTCAAGCCTGATTGACTCAACACTTCGGCTGCCATCAGTCCGGCAGGTCCCCCACCGATGACAGCGACTGATTGAGGGAAGGTAGAGGGTAGGGAAGTCATGGGCGAACTGCGGATCAGTGAACTGGGCCGCGCATTCTACCCGAGCCTCGGCACAAACGAGCAGCCTGTGGAAAACTATTGATCAAAAAACGTACAGCGGCGTGCAAGCCTCGGGCTGTATGGGGTCTGCAGCCTTGCACTCAGGTTATCCACAGGCGGTTCCACAGGGGATGTGGGTAACTGACCGGCAGCGATCTTCGGGTCGCCTGACGAGCCAGTGTGAGTTTCGGTGTCCTGCGAACGGGTCAAAGCCCTTCCGACAGCCACACCCGCTGTGCGCTGTGATGCAGTATCCCGTGGCGCCGCGCCAGCGCCTGGCGATCCTTGCTATAGCCGCCGCCAATCACCCCCATCACGGGGATGTCCCGTCCCAGGCAATGTCGCATTACGGCTTCGTCGCGGCGGGCCACCCCTTCGTCAGTCAACTGCAAATACCCCAGCGCATCGTCCTTGTGGACATCGACGCCAGCGTCGTACAGCACCAGGTCGGGCCGATACAGCGGCAGGAGGTAATTGAGCGTGTCATCGACTACGTTCAGGTAATCATCGTCTTCCATGCCCATTGGCAGCGCAATGTCCCAGTCACTCTGGGCCTTGCGCGCGGGAAAGTTCTTTTCGCAATGCAGCGACACGGTGATCGCATCTTCGGTGTGTTCGAGGATACGTGCGGTGCCGTCGCCCTGATGCACGTCGCAGTCGAAGATCAGCACACGGTCCACCCGACCGCTCTGCAGCAGGTAATGGCTGATGATGGCCAAGTCGTTGAAAACACAGAATCCGGCGGGGTAGTCGTAGTGAGCGTGATGAGTGCCCCCGGCCAGATGACAGGCCAGGCCATGCTCAAGGGCCTTTTGCGCCGTCAGCAACGAACCGCCCACGGCGCGCACCGTACGTCGGGCCAGGTCCTCGCTCCAGGGCAGGCCCAACCGGCGCTGATCCTCCCGGGAAAGCTCGCCGTCCATGTAGCGACGTATATAAGAAGGGTCGTGGGCCAGCGCGAGAATATCGTCCGGACAAACCTGCGGGCGGAACAGTTGAGCATCCGTGGTCAGGCCGCTGTCGATAAGGTGGTCATGAAGCAGCCGGAATTTATCCATCGGGAAACGATGGTCGGGCGCAAACGCCGGGCTGTAATCTTCGTGGTAGATCAGCGGCAGGGACATGGTGTGTACGCGTCAGGTTCGAAAGGGAATCTTGCCAGCAATGATGGCCTCGGCACAGCGATTTGACCGGGCTTTTTGGACAGACGCACAGACGCCGGCGAGCAAATTAAGGAGGAGGGAAATGGGCAATGCAACCGATACTTGAACTCGGCAGTGCCCGCTTGTTGATGCGTCAGTGGCGGGATAACGATCTGCCGGCCTTTGCGCACATGTGCGCCGATCCACAGGTCATGCGTTACTTTCCGCGAGTGTTGACGCGCCTGGAAAGCGCCAAGCTGATCGGGCGCATTCGCGGTCACTTCGCTGAATACGGTTTCGGCCTGTGGGCACTGGAGCGCAAGGACACCGGCGAATTCATCGGCTTTACCGGCCTGAGCGTGGTGGGGTTCGATGCAGCATTCTCCCCGGCGGTGGAAATCGGCTGGCGCCTTGCCAGGGAGCACTGGGGCCTTGGCTACGCCAGCGAGGCTGCGTGGACGGTACTGGGCTGCGGCTTCGAGCATCTTGAGCTGGAGCAGATCGTGTCCTTTACGGCGGTCAGCAATTTGCCCTCGCAAAAGGTCATGCAGGCCATCGGCATGCACAATGACCCAGCCGATGATTTCGATCACCCCAACCTTCCCGAGGGCCATGGGCTGAGGCGTCACGTGTTGTACCGGATCAATCGGCAACAGTGGCTCGCCACGCTGTGAATCGCGGGAATCAGTCGGCAAAGATCTGTATCATCTCGCCCGATCCCGTGATCGCCGCTGATGGGCGCCCGTGGCTGTAATGTGTATGTGATGATCGTGTGAGGAACCCCGAATGAGCCATGTGCTGGATGATCTGGTGGCGCTGTTGAGCCTTGAGCCGATCGAAGAAAACCTCTTCCGAGGACGCAGCCAGGACCTTGGCTTTCGCCAGCTGTTTGGCGGGCAGGTACTCGGGCAGTCGCTGTCGGCGGCGAGCAAGACCGTCGAAGACGAGCGTCATGTTCACTCGCTCCACGGCTATTTCCTGCGCCCCGGCGATGCGCATCTGCCAGTGGTCTACCAGGTCGACCGCGTGCGCGATGGTGGCAGCTTCAGCACCCGCCGTGTGACGGCGATCCAGAAGGGCAATCCGATCTTCACCTGCAGCGCTTCGTTTCAGTACGACGAAGAAGGCTTCGAGCATCAGACCTCGATGCCGCAGGTCGTCGGTCCGGAAAACCTGCCCTCTGAACTCGAATTGATGCGTCAGCGTGAACACCTGATTCCGGCGCACATGAAGGACAAGCTGCTGTGTCCGACACCCATCGAGTTTCGCCCTGTGACCGAGACTGACCCGTACGACCCCGAACCGACCGATCCGGTGAAGTACGTCTGGTTTCGCGCTGACGGCACCTTGCCGGACATCCCCGCGCTGCACAAATACATGCTCGCCTATGCCTCGGACTTCAACTTGCTGACCACTTCACTGCTGCCCCATGGCAAGACGGTTTGGCAGAAGGACATGCAGATCGCCAGCCTCGACCACTCCCTGTGGTTCCACGGCGAACTGCGTGCCGATGAGTGGCTGCTCTACGCAATGGACAGCCCTTGGGCGGGCAACTCTCGCGGTTTCACCCGCGGCAGTGTTTATAACCGGGCGGGGCAACTGGTGGCATCGGTCACTCAGGAAGGTCTGATTCGCCATCGCAAGGACTGGGAATGAGCCTGGCTGGCCTGCGCCATTGGGTGTTCGATATGGACGGCACCCTGACCATTGCCGTGCATGACTTTCCCGCGATCAAGCGCGCACTGGGCATTCCCCAAGAGGATGACATTCTCGGTCACCTGGCTGCTCTGCCTGCCAACGTGGCGGCGACCAAACATGCATGGCTGCTTGAGCATGAGCGAAAATTGGCACTGGCGTCGAAGGCGGCGGCAGGGGCCGTTGAATTGGTGCGCGAACTGGTGGGGCGCGGCTATCGGCTGGGCATCCTTACGCGCAACGCCAAAGAGTTGGCCCACGTCACACTGGAAGCCATCGGCATCGCTGATTGTTTCGACGCGCAAGATGTGTTGGGGCGCGACGAAGCGCCACCGAAGCCTGATCCAGGTGGCTTGATCAATCTGGCCCGGCGCTGGGGCATCGAGCCATCACAGATGGTCATGGTGGGGGATTACCACTTCGACCTCGCCTGCGCAAAAGCGGCCGGGACCCACACCGTGCTGGTCAACCTACCGGAAAATCCATGGCCTGAGCTGACCGACTGGCACGTCGATGATTGCGTGGCGTTGCGCAAGATGCTCAAGGACTGACGTCCCTGCTGGATTGCTCCAGTCGCCGCAAAACCGGTAGGAGATGTCGCAGGTTACGACGGCAGCGGATGCGAGATGTCAGGCAATAGCCGGATGCCTGACCCACCGCAGTCGTAAGCAAGCTCGCTTCCCGGTAGGTCGCGCAATCAATTGCCCTTGAACAACGCCGCCTGCCCTTCAGGCGAGGTGAATATCCCGTCGCCGCTGTGACCCACGCCTTTGACCTCAACCAGACGCTGGTTCAAGCCTTCCGGATGACGCTTGCTCAGGTAGTCAAAGAAGTTGTGCCCACGCACCAGGCGGTAGGGGCCTTGTGCCTCGGCGCCACAGTCTTTATCCAGTGCAGGATGGTTCGGATCGGTGTCCAGTTCGCCCAGCAGATAGGTGATATCGCGCTTCACATACGCAGCTTCCAGTTCCGCTGGCGTGTCTTTACCCGCATAGGCCGCAAGCTTGTTCATGCCGTATTTCCACGTGTCGAAGTTCGGGCATGTTTTTGCGTCTACCGGCATGGGGCGTGTCGCGTCGAAGTAGGCATACGACGATGGATTGGCAATCACATAGCGCAGCTTGATCCCTTCCTTCTTAAGCAGCGCGTCCTGTTTGCCCCCGATGACCGCGTAACGCTGCACCACCTGCCCACCGCCGGAATGACCAGCAATCACGATCTCTTTCAGATTCGGGAACAACTTGCTGTCGCTCAGGCGCTTGAGAATATGGTCGATGACCACGAACGAGCTGATCGGCCTGGCTCCCAGAGACTTGTCACCCGCCATCCAGTCGTTGGTGTGCCAGCGCAGCACCGTTTCCGGCAGATGGTGCGCCGCAACGTCCTTCTCATCGAGGAATTGCGGTGCAATCAGCAGGGTCCTGGGCCGTTGCTTGGACAGATTGGCCGCCCGTTCGGCACTGCGCAGGTAGGTCTGGGCATTGCGCAAACGGCCATGGAAGATGATGACCACTCGCTGAATCTGCGGGTTGGGGCGCACCCAATTCTGGCTCAGGCCGAGGGTGGCCTGAGACGTTCCGTTGATCAGCAGACGGTCGGGGCTGATGGCTTTGACCGCCTGATCCGCAGCATGAGCGGCCGCGCTCATCAGGGTGCCCAACAACAGGATCGAAAGCGGTTTCATCATGTGATCAGAGGCTCTTGGCGGCGAATGTATCGCATTGGTTGATTTGTCCCTGCGCAAAACCTGTCTTGAACCAGCGAACACGCTGGGCAGACGTCCCGTGGGTAAACGAGTCCGGCACTACACGCCCCTGGCTTTGCTGCTGCAAGCGGTCGTCGCCAATGGCGTTGGCCGCATTCAGCGCCTCCTCAATATCACCGGGCTCAAGCCAGTTCAAACGCTTTTGCGCGTTATTGGCCCAAACGCCGGCAAAGCAGTCGGCTTGCAGCTCCTGACGCACCAGCAGACCACTGTCACCTTCCATGCGCATACCGCGCTGACGGGCCGCGTCAACTTTAGCTGAAACCCCAAGCAAGGTCTGCACGTGATGACCAACTTCATGTGCAATGACATAGGCCTGCGCAAAATCTCCGGCGGCTTTGAAGCGCTGGCTCATTTCGCGGAAGAAATCCATGTCCAGGTACACGCGCTGATCCGCAGGGCAGTAAAAAGGGCCGCTGGCAGAAGAGGCAAACCCGCAGGCCGACTGCACCTGGCCGCGGAACAGAATCAACGTCGGATTCTTATACTGTCGGCCCCCTTGCTGAAGGATCTGGCCCCAGGTGTCCTCGGTATCGCCCAGAATCGCCCGTACGAAATCCGCCTGCTCGTCATTGGCGGGTGGGGCCTGGCGTGTCTGAGGGCTGACTGCGCTGGTTTGCTGCGTGTCCATCTGGCCTGCGATCTGTCCGAGAATCTGCATCGGGTCCTGCCCGGTCAGCAGCCCGATGGCGACGATGATCACGATCCCGCCGATGCCCAGGCCCTTACCGCCGATGCGCATGCCCCCGCCACCCCCGCCGCCGGTGTCATCGCGCGCGTCGACGACGTTGTCACTGCGACGTCCTTTTTTCCACAGCATGGGGTGAATCCTCTTCTAGTCGTGTAGGAACTGTAGACAGCGGGGAAGGCCGGTTGTCTGACTTGCTGGAGTTAAGAGGTGGGAAGGGGGGAATAGTTCTTGAAACCCCGCTTTTTGTACTCGCCTTCTGCGAGTCATTGGTTCTTGCCTAAAGAATCCACAGGCAGGAAACACTTGGGCTATAGGATGTTGCTGAAGGTCTGTCAGCGGGTTGTTCTGCGACAAAGCTATCGTCGTTCCGCCAATGCGATTGCTCGTCGGCGCACTGAAAATCGCCTCCGAGCCAGCCGCTTTGGTGACGTCGGGATGTGCACGGCATTGCGTCCAGTTTGATCTGGCGACCGGCGTGCGCTGCCCGCATCGCTGTTCTTCAGGGCAATAGAATGGGGTTAAACCTGCGCGGTCTGCTTCTGCGTCGTTTCAGCAGGCGAGGCGTCGGCGAAGTGATTGACTTGCCGCAGCGGTTTGAAGCCCCACATCCACGCGCCCACCACGCCCAAGGTGCACAACCCGCCAAGAATCGCGGCAGGCACTGCGCCGAACAGCGCAGCGCTGCTGCCAGCGCGGAATTCGCCCAGTTCGTTGGAGGAGCCGATGAACAGCATATTCACCGCATTCACTCGGCCGCGCATGTCGTCCGGTGTCGAGAATTGCACCAGCGTCGAGCGGATGTAGACGCTGACCATGTCCGCCGCGCCCGCGATCATCAACGCCAGTAACGACAGCCAGAACAGCGTGGACAGGGCAAACACCAGGTTGGCCAGGCCAAACACTGCTACAGCGATGAACATCACCATGCCGACGTGACGATCGAACGGGCGCACGCTCAGGTACAAGCCGGTGCCGACTTCGCCCAGGCTCATCGCACTGCGCAATGCGCCCAGACCCTGTGGCCCCAGATGCAGCACTTCATGGGCGTAGATCGGTAATAGTGCCACTACGCCGCCCAGCAGCACAGCGAACAGGTCCAGGGAAATGGTGCCGAGGATGATCGGACGCGAGCGAATAAAGGCGATGCCCGCCGTGAAGCGTTTCCACGCCGTGGATTCCAGAATCTGCTTTTTACCGGCATACAGCACCGGCACCCGGATCAGCAGCAACACGCCGGTGATGAAGCTGGCCATGCACACCGAGTAGGTCAGCCCACCGCCGCCTGCCGCATACAGTCCGCCGCCCACCAGCGGTCCGGCGATGGTCGCAATGCGCATGATCATGCTGTTGGTGGCGATTGCCGATGCGAGTTTTTCCCGGGGCACCACCTGTGGCAGCAGGCTTTGCAGGGCGGGACCGGTGAACGCACGGGCGCAACCGAACAGCGCCAGAGTCGCGTAGATCAGCCGGGTGTCCTGATGATGAGTCACCGAAAACAGCATCAGCATCAGGCTGCACAGCGCCTGCACGCTCCAGCTGATGGTGAGAATCAGTTTGCGGTCGTAGCGATCGATCAGATCGCCTGCAGGCATCAGCAACAGCAGCATCGGAATGAACTGCGCCAGCCCCACATAAGCCAGTGAAATCGGGCTGCGGGTCATGTCATAGACTTGCCAGGCGACCACCACGGCCTGAATCTGCATGGCAAAGACGGCAGCGAGACGGGCACTCAGGAAGGCAAAGAAACCGGGCTGCTTGAGGGCGCTTCCAGAGGTGGATTCGGAAGGTGAGGCAGGCGTATCGGAGCTCAAGGCAGGGCATCCATCGAAGCGAAAGACGGCCGACTGTAATACACCTGTAAACAAATGTGTGCCGCTTACTGTCGGAAATTTAATGATGGGCGGTGGGAGATATGACGGTTGTGCATGGCAGATGCATGGCGCCAATCTGTTGGACCGCGCTTGCCGCGATGGCTGTCTGGTGTGTCAACGGTGTTAACCGACACAACGCCTTCGCGAGCAAGCGCGTCCACAGGTTGCATGCGTTGCCGTAGCAACTGATCTCAACGCCGAACCAGCAATACGCCCGATTCCATATGGTGCGTATACGGAAACTGATCGAACAGCGCGCAACGCTCGACTCGATGGGTATCGTGCAGTTGGGCGATGTTGGCGGCCAGGGTTTCCGGGTTGCAGGAAATGTACAGGATGCGCTCGAAACGCCGGGTCAGCTCACAGGTATCCGGGTCCATGCCCGCACGCGGGGGATCAACGAAAACGCTGCCGAAGTCATAGCTTTTCAGGTCGACACCGGCCAGACGGCGGAACGGACGCACCTCATTGAGCGCCTCGGTCAGCTCTTCGGCCGACAGCCGCACCAGCGAGACGTTATCCACCGCGTTATCGGCCAGATTGCTCAGCGCCGCGTTCACCGAGGTTTTGCTGATCTCGGTGGCCAGCACTTTGCGCACCCGTGTTGCCAGCGGCAGGGTGAAGTTGCCATTGCCGCAGTACAGCTCCAGCAAATCATCCTGACGCTCGCCCAGCGCTTCATAAGCCCAGCTCAACATCTTCTGGTTCACCGTGCCGTTGGGCTGGGTGAATGCGCCTTCCGGCTGGCGATAACTGAAAGTACGCCCGGCGACTTCCAGCTCTTCAGTCACGTAATCGCGACCGATCACCAGTCGCTGACCCTTGGAGCGACCGATCACACTGACCTTAAGCTCGGCAGCCAGTTGCTCGGCTTCCCGTTTCCAGGCGTCGTCCAGCGGGCGGTGATAGCAGAGCGTGATCATGCCGTCGCCGGCCAGAGTGGTCAGGAAATCCACCTGAAACAGCTTGTGATTGAGGGTCTTGCTGGCCTCCCAACGATCACGCAGCACTGGCATCAGCGCGTTGATCTGCAGGCTTGCGACAGGAAAGTCGTTGATCAGGATCGGCGTGTGTTTGTCGCCCGGCGCGAACATTGCGTAGTGCCGCTTACCCTCGTCGCGCCAGAGACGGAATTCAGCGCGCAGGCGGTAATGTTCCCGGGGTGAGTCGAATACCTGGGGCTGCGGGGCGTCGAACGGCTTAAGCAATTCGCGCAGGCGGTCTGCCTTGTCATCGAGCTGCTGGCTATAGTGTGCAGGGTCGAACGTAGCACTCATGGGTAAAAGCCCAGCTTGATCACGAACAGGATCGACAGCACCACCAGAGCCGAATTCAGCTCACGGGCGCGGCCTGACAACAGCTTGATCACTGTCCAGGAAATGAAACCAAAGGCGATGCCATTGGCGATGGAGTAGGTGAACGGCATGGCCAGCGCAGTGATCACCACGGGGGCTGCCTCGGTGATGTCGTCCCAGTTGATTTCCGCCAGACCGGAGGTCATCAGCACTGCCACGAACAACAGGGCCGGGGCGGTGGCGAATGGCGGAACGCTGCCTGCCAATGGCGAAAAAAACAGCGCCAGCAGAAACATCACCGCCACGACGATGGCTGTCAGACCGGTACGGCCCCCGGCACTCACGCCCGCTGCCGACTCGACATAACTGGTGGTGGTCGACGTGCCCAGCAGCGAACCGGCCATGGCGGCGGTACTGTCGGCGATCAGGGCGTTGCCTATTTTCGGCATGTGCCCATCCTTGCCCATCAGGCCCGCGCGCTTGGCGACGCCGATCAGGGTGCCGGAGTTATCGAACAGATCAACGAAGAGAAACGAGAAGATCACGCTCACCAGGCCAATGTTCAGCGCCCCTGGAATGTCCAGTTGCAGAAAGGTCGGAGCCAGCGAGGGCGGCATCGAAACCACGCCAGCAAAGGGTGAATACCCAAGCACAATGGAGGCGATGGTCACGGCAAGGATGCCGATCAATACCGCGCCACGCACTTTCAGCGCTTCCAGTGCCACGATCATGGCAAACCCCAGGGCCGCGAGAATCGGTTCCGGTTTGGCCAGATCGCCCAAGCCGACCAGCGTGGCCGGGTTGCTCACAACGATCCCGGATTTCTGCATGGCGATCAGCGCCAGGAACAGGCCAATACCAGCGGCGATGGCCGAGCGCAACGGCAGCGGGATGCTGTTAATGATCCACTCGCGAATGCGGAAGATCGACAGCATGAAAAACATGACCGCCGAAATGAACACCGCCCCCAGCGCCACCTGCCAGGTATGGCCCATGTGCAGGACCACGGTGTAGGTGAAGAACGCGTTGAGGCCCATGCCCGGCGCCAGCGCAATCGGATAGTTAGCGATCAGGCCCATGACCGTGGAGCCGATGGCGGCAGCCAGGCAGGTCGCAACGAAGATGGCGCCTTTGTCCATGCCGGTTTCACCGAGAATGCTCGGGTTGACGAACAGGATGTAGGCCATGGCGAGGAACGTCGTGATTCCGGCCAGGATTTCGGTGCGCACATTGGTGTTATGTGCCTTGAGTTGAAACAGCCGCTCCAGCATGTGTGGCTCCCCGGTGACGCATCGCGCCATTAATGAAATCGACTCAAACAGCAAAGCACAGCTCGCCGAAACAGCCTGCACAAATTCTGCCAGTCGCAAAAAGCCGCGCATCATACCAGCGTCCCGTCGCTGTGGCTGCTGGCTTGGCGCTATGGGGTATTGGCCGATTGGTCGGTTCAGTCGACGCAGATCCATTGCCTGACACATTTTCGCGAGTGACTTCGCTTCCATAGGTCGCAGGACCGCGGCTGCGGTCACTGAAACCAGGCAACGCTCTCATCAAAATCCCTGAACGATTGCCAAAACCCGCAAGTCGTACCCCCATAGACGCAGATCAACTGCGCTGACAAGTATCAACCGTGAGGCTTTCCATGAGTGCGACTAACCCACAGGCTTTCGCAGGGCATTCCATTGCCCTGACGCTTAACGGCCAACCCCGACAGCTGAATGTCCAGCCCTGGACCACCTTGCTGGACCTGCTGCGCGAACAGCTGGATCTGGTCGGCACCAAGAAGGGCTGCGACCACGGCCAGTGCGGTGCCTGCACGGTGTTGCGCGACGGCAAACGCATCAATGCCTGCCTGACGCTGGCCATCATGTGCGACGGAGCCGAACTGACCACTATCGAAGGGCTTGCAGAGGGCGATGCGCTGCACCCGATGCAGCGTGCCTTCATCAAGCACGATGCATTTCAGTGCGGCTATTGCACGCCGGGGCAGATTTGCTCGGCCGTAGGGCTGGCCAATGAAGGGCGAGCGAAAACCGACGACCAGGTCAAAGAACTGATGAGTGGCAACCTCTGCCGCTGTGGCGCCTACAGCAACATTCGCGCAGCGGTGGTGGAAGTACTGCCGCAACTGAACGCGGCGCCCGACCAGGGAGGGCGCCAGTCATGAACCCCTTCAGCTACAGCAAGCCTGCAGACGTCAACCAGGCGATCAATCTGGCGGGTCCAGCCAGCTGCTTCATCGCAGGCGGCACTAATCTGCTGGACTTGATGAAAGAGAACATCGCCCGGCCTGAGCACCTGATCGACATCACCGGCCTGCCTTTAAAGGATGTGCGAGAGACCGCCAATGGCGGACTGATGATCGGTGCGTTGGTCAGCAACGCCGACCTGGCCTGGCATCCGCTGGTGGAAAGTCGCTATCCGTTGCTGTCTCAGGCTGTGCTCGCCGGAGCGTCGCCACAGTTGCGCAACATGGCCAGCACCGGAGGCAATCTGCTGCAACGCACCCGTTGCTACTACTTCTACGATTCGACGGTGCCCTGCAATAAGCGTGAGCCTGGCTCAGGCTGCCCGGCGAAAGAGGGGCTGAACCGGATTCACGCGATTCTTGGCGCCAGCGATGAATGCGTCGCGACCCACCCCTCGGACATGTGCGTGGCATTGGCCGCCCTTGAAGCGGTGGTGCATGTGGAAGGGCGGGCAGGCAAACGCACCATCGAGTTCGCTGATTTCCATCGACTGCCGGCCGATTCACCGCAGCGCGATAACCAGTTGGCTGACGACGAACTGATCACCGCCATCGAGCTGCCGCCTGCGAAGTTTCAGCAGCACAGCCATTACTTGAAGATCCGTGACCGTGCTTCTTACGCCTTCGCCCTGGTTTCCGTGGCCGCAGCTCTGGAGCTGGACGGCGACGTCATCAAGGACGTGCGCCTGGCGCTGGGGGGCGTGGCCCACAAGCCATGGCGCGACAAGACCGTTGAGCAGTTGCTCAAGGGCCAGCCGGTTTCCCGGGAGAATTTCGTCGCGGCGGCCGATGCCATGCTTCGCGATGCGCAGCCGCTTGAGCACAACGCCTTCAAGATCAAACTGGCGCGTCGCGCAATCGTTCGAGCCTTGAGCGACGCCGCCGTGGGAGGGAACGCCTGATGAACGCCAAAATGTCTCCACCCGCTAAAAGCTCGCCAGTAGGCCAGCCACTCGATCGCGTGGATGGATTGTTGAAAGTGACCGGTCAGGCTCGCTACGCAGGTGAGTACCCGGAATTGGGCTTGCTGCACGGCAGCGTGGTTTCCAGCACGATCGCCTGTGGGCGCATCCTCAAGATCGACACCTCGGCGGCGCTGCAGGTGCCGGGTGTGGTAACGGTCATTGACCACACCAATCGCCCTCACATCGCCAGCTACGATGAAAACTACGAAGACGCCGACGCCGCCGAAGGCTCGCCGTTTCGTCCTTTCTATAACGACCGCGTGCTGTACAGCGGTCAGCCGTTGGCGCTGGTGGTGGCCGATACCCTGGAGCTGGCCCGCTACGCGGGTTCGCTGATCCGCATCGAGTATCAGGCGCAGGATCATGAGACGAATCTGATCGTCGCTCAGGAAAATGCCCACACCGCTCCGGCAGAAACGCCGAAGCCGCGGGGTGATTTTCAGGCTGGCTTTGCCGGTGCGGCGTTCACTGTCGACGCGCACTACAGCACGCCCAATGAGCACCACAATCCGATGGAGCCTCATGCCTCGACTGTGCTGTATCAGGACGATGGCAGTCTCCACGTTCACGACAAGACCCAGGGCCCGCAGAACTGTCAGGACTACCTGCACAAGGTGTTCGGACTCGATAAGGAGAAGATTCGGGTCTTCGCCGCATTCGTCGGCGGCGCGTTCGGCTCTGGACTGCGCCCGCAATATCAACTGCCTTTGGCGGTGATGGCGGCATTGCATTTGAAACGCTCGGTGCGCGTGACCCTCACCCGCCAACAGATGTTCACCTTTGGCTACCGGCCCAATACGCTGCAGCACCTGCGATTGGGTGCCACCCCCGAAGGCAAGTTGGTCGCCGTGGGGCACGACGTCATCGGCCAGACCTCGCGTTTCGAAGACTTCGTCGAGCACGTGGTCGAGTGGAGCGGCATGCTCTATCAGTGCGACAACGTGCAGCTGACCTACAAATTGGCGCCCCTGGACGTTTACACACCGCTGGACATGCGTGCACCTGGCGCGGCGTCGGGCATGGTAGGGCTGGAATGCGCGCTGGACGAGCTGGCCTGTGCGGCGGGTATCGATCCGGTGCAGTTGCGCGTGATCAACTTTGCCGAGCGCAACGGTAACGAAGACAAACCCTATTCCAGCAAGGAGCTGCTTGCCTGTTATACGCAGGGGGCCGAACGGTTTGGCTGGAGCCAGCGCAACCCTGAACCGCGCAGCATGCGCAACGGGCGCCAGTTGGTCGGTTGGGGCATGGCGGGCGGCGTGTGGGAGGCCATGCAGATGAAGGCCAGCGCCAAAGCCAGCATTGATCACAATGGCAAGCTGACCGTCAGCAGTGCAACCACTGACATTGGCACCGGCACCTACACGGTCATGGTGCAGATTGCCGCCGAAGCGGCGGGCGTGATGCCCGATGACGTCATTTTTGTGCTGGGTGACTCCTCGTTGCCCACCGCGCCGCTGCAAGGTGGCTCGTTCACGGTGTCGTCGGTCGGTACGGCCGTGCAACAGGCCTGCCGTGCCCTGCGCGCCAAGTTGCTTGACGCGCTACGTATGGCCCATCCGCAATTTGCCGTAGTGGGTATGGAGGAAGTGGGATTCGGTGACGGCTATCTGATCGTCAAGGATCAGCATTTTGCCTACGCCGATATTGTTCGCCAATCGTCCCATGACGTGCTCGAAGTGCAGGTCGACGCCGAACCCGACGAGAAGCGCAACGCCTACTCCACGGCAACGCACTCGGCGGTATTCGTCGAAGTGTTGGTCGACGAAGACTTGGGCAGTATCCGGGTCAACCGGGTGGTTAGTGCGGTAGCGGCGGGCAAGGTGGTCAATCCTAAAACCGCGCGCAGCCAGATCCTCGGTGGCGTGGTGTGGGGCATCAGCCAGGCGATGCAGGAAGAGACCCAGACCGATCATCATCTGGGGCGCTTCATGAATCACAGCCTTGCCGAGTACCACATCCCGGTAAATGCGGATATCAACGATATCGATGTGGTGTTCGTCGAAGAGAACGACGACATCGTTAACGAACTCGGTTCCAAAGGCGTCGGCGAGATCGGTATCGTCGCAGTGGCATCGGCGATTGCCAATGCCGTCTACCACGCCACTGGCAAGCGCGTTCGGGAGTTTCCGGTGACGCTGGATAAGGTGCTCTGAACCCACCCGGGATTAATCGCAGCCCACTGCTGGGCTGCGAGGCTGTGCGGGGGAGCGTGCTCACGGAGGCGGCCTCAGGCGAATGAATCCGCGCCCACGGTGGATCTTCATCAGCCTGCTCCCTCTCTAAAAATCGGCGATACGTCCAATGTCGCTCCAGTGCAACCACAGGTCGCGCTGGTGCGCGTCATGCAAAGTGCCGCTGCGTAAGTTGCCTGCACGCGGCAGCATTCGGATTGCCGTGGGTCTTGAAGCCTTGAAAAACTGCCGAAAAGAGCTGATCAAAACGAGCCGACCCGAGGAGCACGCATGAAAAAAATTATTCTTCAGATCAGTTGCAGTGTGCTGATGCTGGGCAGCACTGCCCTGATGGCAGCCGAGCCTGCCAAGTGTCAAAGCGTGCGGATGGGGGTGGTCAACTGGACGGATGTGATCGCCACCAGTGCGGTGGCCGAAGTGCTGCTGCAAAACATGGGGTATGAGGTCAAGCAGACCAGTGCCGCACAGCAAATCGTCTTCGGTGGCCTGCGCGATGACCGGCTGGATGTGTTCCTCGGCTACTGGAAGCCGGCGATGGACAAGAACATTGCGCCGTTCGTCGCCGCCAATCAGGTCAAGGTCTTTGACACCCCGAGCATGAGCGACGCGCAGGCAACCCTCGCTGTGCCGCAGTTCGAGGCGGATGCGGGGCTGAAAACCTTTGCCGATATTGTCCGGTTCAAAGACAAACTTGGCGGCAAGATCTACGGCATCGAACCGGGCACCGGCGCCAACGCTAACATCAAAGGCATGATCGATAAGGATCAGTTCGGCCTAAAGGGTTTCCAGTTGGTGGAGTCGGGTGAGGCCGGGATGCTCGCCGCGGTCAAGCGCGCGGTGGATCGCAAGGAGTGGGTGGTCTTCGTGGGCTGGACCCCGCATCCCATGAACATCAACATGAAGATCGCTTACCTGACGGGCAGCGAAGACGTGTTCGGACCGGGGGAGGGCGCGGCAACGGTTTCAGTGGTCACCGCGCCGGATTATGCGACCCGTTGTCCGAACGTCAACACGCTGCTGGGCAACCTGAAGTTCACCGCCGCTCAGGAGAGCCAGATGATGGTGCCGATCATGGACCGCAAGGCGCCGACCGATGTCGCCAGACAGTGGCTCAAGGATCACCCGCAAGACACCCGGCGCTGGCTCGAGGGCGTGACCACCTTTGACGGCAAGGATGCGGCGGCTACGGTGCAGAGGGCTGTTAACAAATAGTCGGTGCTCTCAGGAACGCTGTAGATTCGGCCTGTGGGCGCCAATTCATTTACGAGACGTTAGCCCTGCCCACCTGTAGGGTGGCTGGAATACCGAATCGCGAATGATTTGCTCCCACAGGTTTTGCAGCACCCTCTCATCCTGTGTACCCCTGGATTCCGGTATCCAGGCGCAATGGAGGCGCAAATGCCCACTCGCTATCCGCTGTCACCCGAAATGCTCCGATTCATCGAGCAGACCTTGAGTTTCAGCGTCGATTCGCCGGAGATCGAGGTGCAGCGGCGGGCCTATTCACGCATGTGCGACGCCTTCAATCCGGCCCGGCCAGTTGACCTTGAGGTCACGAACTTTGAATTGGCGGGGGTGCCGGTGCGCTGCTATCGACCTCATCTGCTTTCCCCTGAGCGTCTTGCACCTTGCGTGCTGTACCTGCACGGTGGCGGTTGGGTCGTGGGCGATCTGGACTCCCATGACTTCCTCACAGCTGCGCTGGCATCGGACCTCAACGCCGTGGTCATCGCCGCGGATTACCGATTGGCGCCTGAGCATCCGTTTCCGACGGGTTTCGGCGATAGTTTGGCGGTTTGGCATGCACTGCAGATTCAAGCGCAGCGGCTTGACATCGACCCGGGCCGAATTGCGATTGCCGGCGACAGTTCAGGCGGTAACCTGGCAGCGGCGGTGTGTCTGGCCCTGCGCGATGCCGGCGAGCGACAGCCAGCGGGCCAGGCGCTGATTTACCCCGAGCTGGGTGGCCCTGATGATTTGCCGTCGCGCAGCGAATGTTTCGATGCGCCCTTGCTCAGCATGACGGAGCTGGCCTTCTATCGGCGGTTGTACTCACCGCAGGACCAGCGCTCGCCTTATGCCATGCCGCTCAACGCTGCGGATTTCAGAGGCTTGGCGCCAGCGTTCATCGCCGTCGCGCAATTCGACCCGCTGCGTGACGACGGCGTCCGTTATGAGAGGGCGCTGCGCGAAGCGGGCGTGGCCACCGAGTTCGATCCGGGCCTTGGGCTGGTGCATGGTAGCCTGAGGGGCAAAGGCCAGGTGCCGGAAGCGGGTGCGGTTTATCGACGACTGACCGCTGCACTTTCTCGGCTCCTTGCCTAGCCCTGTGACTTGTCCCCTATAGCTGGGGACTCATATACAGCCAGCATTGCAACTGCCACCGTATCAAGGCGGGCTATCGCGGTTCGATTTTCTCCTCTACCTCAGATCGGAGGTGCGGGGCATGTAATGACCCTCAGCGCACGACCTGCCGAATCGTTCATCCCTAAAAAAGCCTTCGTATTAATTGACGCCATTGTTTTGTCTCGTTAAAGTCGCCGCCTTCAATGATGTCAATGCGCTATATCAAGGACGATTTGTGAACTGTTTTGCCATTCGAATCGCGGCGCTCGGCCTGCTGAGCGCAACGGCCCTTTCTTCTTATGCTGCACCGGCGCCTGGCGAGCAAGACCTTATTCGTGACCGTCAGCAGCAGTTGCTTGAAGAACAGCAACGCCGCCTCGACCAACTCAAGGATCTGCCAGGCAAGCAGGCAGTATCCGCCACGCTCAGGGCATCTGCCGACCCCCACTGCTTCCGTATCCAAACCATTGAACTCAATGGTGCAGACGCGCTGTCTGTCAAAGAGCGCGCGGGGTTGATACAGCCCTATCTGCACCAATGCCTAGGTGTTTCTCAACTCAACGAATTGCTCAAGACCATCACCAACCTGTACATCGCGAAAGGGCTGGTGACCAGCCGCGCCTATCTCCCCCAGCAGGATCTGTCCAAGGGGCAACTGCAGGTGCTGGTGGTCGAAGGCCAGTTGGAAAAACTGCGCAGCGCTGCCGACGGTGGCTTGAGCGAGCGTGAACTGGCGATGGCGTTTCCGGGGCGGGAAGGGCAGTTGGTCAATCTGCGCGAGATCGAGCAGATGGTCGATCAGCTCAATCGCCTGCCGTCCAATCAGGCGCAGATGGAGCTGACGCCGGGCCAGGAAGTCGGCGGCAGCGACGTGCTGGTCAAGAACACCCCGCAAAAGCCGTGGCGCGTGAGCCTGTCGCGCAACAACGATGGCCAGCGCAGCACCGGCGAGCAACAGTGGAACTCCGGACTTGAGTGGGACAGCCCGCTGGGTCTCGCGGATCAGCTGAGCCTGCGCGGCGGCCACGACGCTATGACCGACCACCTGCACACCTCGCACAACACCGGGTTGGCCTACAACCTGCCGTGGGGCTGGTGGAATTTCAGTTACAGCTACAGCGAAAGCGAATACCGCTCACAGGCTCAGGCGAACGGGTTCGATTTCAAGCAGAACGGCGATAGCCAGACCCATCAACTGCGTGCTGAGCGGGTCATCTACCGTGACGCCCTGAGCAAGACCTCGCTGAACGTCGGCGTCTCCAACCTGCGCAGCAACAACTACATCGAAGGCAGCCGGCTGGCCGACAGCAGCAACCACATCAGCGAAGTGCAGTACGGCATCAACCACGGACGGCGCGTGGGCTCGGCGTTTCTCAACATTGACCTTGGCATGCAACAAGGCATCAGCGCGTTTGGCGCCCAAGACAACAACCACCCCGGGCCTGGCGAAGCCAATGCGCGCTACCGCAAATACACCGGCACCGTAAGTTATCTGCAGCCGTTCAAGCTGTGGGACGAGAGCTTCACCTTCACCAGCCTCGCCACTGGGCAGCGCAGCGAAGATGTGCTGTTCAGCCCTCAGCGCATGAGCCTCGGCGGGTCATCTTCGGTGCGCGGCTACAAGGACCAACTTCTGGCCGGCGACAGCGGCGGCTACTGGCGCAACGAGCTGCGCCTGACCCGGCCCATCACCCTCGACTGGCTGCGCCCGGCCTTCAGCGATTACGGCATTGCAGCGTCTTACGACCAGGGCGTGATCACCAACGATCGCTACAACGGCGAAGAACACGGGCGCCTGTCCAGCAACGCGCTCGAATGCTTTGCCCGAGGTCAGCACGTCGCCACGACGGTCACCTTTGCCCACTCTCTGGAGCGCCCGGGCGGCCTGATCGAGCGCGAGTCGCCGATCTATTTCCGCTTGGATTTTTTTCTCTAACGTTTGACCGAGATACCTGACATGGACGTCCGCCACTTCGATTTCCTCGTGCGTCAGCCTTCTGCTGCGCTGACTGAGCGCCCGCGCTTCTGGGGCATGCCCAAGCGCGGGATCGCCTTGATTCTGGCCAACGCCATGTTCTGGCAACCGCTGTTGGCCCAAGCCGACGGCATCGCGGTGAGCGGCACCACCAACACCACCCTGGGTCAGGCAGGGAACGGCGTGCCCATCGTCAACATCGCGGCGCCCAATGCTAGCGGTCTTTCCCACAACCAGTATCAGCAGTACAACGTCGGCACCCAGGGCGTGATCCTCAACAACGCCACCGCCCGCACCCAGAGCACGCAGTTGGGCGGCATCGTGGTGGGCAACCCGAACCTTAACGGTCGGGCCGCGTCGATCATCCTCAACGAAGTCACCGGCGCCAACGCCAGTCAGCTCAACGGCTATACCGAAGTGGCCGGGCAGGCCGCTCACGTCATCGTCGCCAACCCCTATGGCATCAGTTGCAACGGTTGCGGGTTCATCAACACGCCGCGGGCGACCCTCACCACCGGCACGCCGGTGCTGGACAACGGCCGTCTCGATCATTTCCGCGTCGAAGGCGGCAGCGTGTCCATCGAAGGGGGAGGGCTGGATGCCAGCAACCTCGATCAGTTCGACATCATCACCCGCAGCGCGAAGATCAACGCCGAGCTGCACGCCAACAAACTCAACATCATCGCGGGTCGCAACAACGTCGACGCGCAGACCCTGAACGCCACGGCACTGGCTGACGACGGCAGCGCCAAACCGCAACTGGCCATCGACAGTTCTGCGCTGGGTGGCATGTATGCCGGCGCCATTCGTCTGGTCGGTACCGAAGCTGGGGTCGGCGTGAAAGTGGCCGGTAATCTGGCGGCCAGCGCCGGCGACATCCAGATCGACGCCAACGGCCAGCTGAACATGGCCCAGTCCGCCGCGACCGGCGCCGTCAACGTCAAGGCCCTCAACGCTCAGGTTCAGGGCCCGGTGTATGGCAGCAGCGTCGACCTGCAAGGCCGCGATGAACTGAACATTCAGCAGAACGTCGCCGCCCGTGACCAGATCAAGCTATCCACCAGTGGTCAGCTGACCAACACCGCCATCGTCGAAGCCGGCGTAAATGCCGACAACAGCCGCAACGGCGCCGGCGATGTGACGATCAGCGCGCAGGACCTACGCAACGCCGGCAACGTGGTCGCCAGCCGAACGCTACAGGTCAGCGCTGGGCAATCCATCAATAACCAGGGCGGCACATTGAGCGGCCAGGCCGGTACGCAACTGACCGCCGCCAGCCTGGATAACCGCCAGGCCGGTCGTGTGCTGAGTCAGGGCGGCCTGACCCTTATGGCCACTCAAGTATGGAACGCCAGCGGCGGCCTTATCGCGAGCAACGGCAACCTGTCGATCACTGCGCAAAACCTCGACAACAGCCAGCAGGGCAAAATCTCGAGTGCAGCGGCGTTGTCAGCGGACATTTCCGGGCAGTTGCTCAACAGCGCCGGTTTGATCACGGCTAATGGCGCGCAGATCAAAGCGGCGACCCTGGACAACCGCCAGGCCGGTCAGGTGTTGAGTCAGGGCGGTCTGACCATCGCGTCAGGTCAGCTTTTGAATGGCAACAGTGGCGTGATCGCCAGCAACGGCAATCTGGCGATCACTGCGCAGGATCTCGACAACAGCACACAGGGCAATATCTCGAGTGTGGCGGCATTGTCGGCGGATATTTCCGGACAACTGCTCAATAACGGCGCCGGGTTGATCACCGCCAACGGCGACGTGCAGGTAAAGGCAGCCAGCCTGGATAACCGCGAGGCGGGTCAGCTGTTGAGCCAGGGCGGTATGACCCTTGCGGCTACTCAAGTGTGGAACGCCAGCGGTGGGGTCATCACCAGCAACGGCAACCTCTCGATCACCGCGCGAAAGCTCGACAATAGCCAGCAGGGCCAGGTGTCGAGTGCGGCGGCGTTGTCTGCGGACATTTCCGAAGAACTGCTCAACAGCGCAGGGTCGATCACCGGCAAAGGTGACGTGCAGGTCAAAACAGCCAGTCTGGATAACCGCCAAGGCGCTCAGGTGTCGAGTCAGGGCGCGCTGACCCTTGCGGCCACTCAAGTGTGGAACGCCAGTGGTGGTCTCATTGCGAGCAACGGCAATCTGTCGATCACCGCGCAAGAGCTCGACAACAGCCAGCAGGGCCGGGTGTCGAGTGTGGCAGCGTTGTCAGCGGATATTTCCGGACAGCTGCTCAATAACGGCGGCGGGTCGATCACCGCCAACGGTGTGCAGATCAACGCGACGACCCTGGATAACCGCGAGGGTGGGCAGGTGTTGAGCCAGGGCATTCTCTCGATAGCCGCCAGTCAGCTGAAGAACGCCAGCAGCGGTGTGATCACCAGCAACGGTAACCTGTTGATCACCGCTCAAAACCTCGACAACAGCCAACAGGGCAAGGTGTCGAGCCTCGCGGCCTTGTTCGCGGACATTTCCGGTCCACTGCTGAATAACAGCGGCGGCTTGATCACTGCCAGCGGTGTGCAGATCAACACGAACGCCCTGGATAACCGCCAGTCAGGTCAGGTGGCGAGTCTGGGCGCGCTGACCATTACAGCCCCTCAGGTATGGAACGCCAGCGGCGGTCTCATTACGAGCAACGGCAGTCTCTCGATCACCGCGCAGGATCTCGATAACAGCCAAGAGGGCAAAGTATCGAGTGTTGCCGCCTTGTCTGCGGACATTTCCGGGCAGCTGCTCAATCAAACCGGGGTGATCACCGCCAACGGTGTGCAGCTCAAGGCAGCCAGTCTTGATAACCGCCAAGCCGGTCAGGTGTTGAGCCAGGGCGATCTGTCGATAGCCGCCAGCCAACTGTGGAACGCCAGCGGTGGCCTGATCACCAGCAACGGCAATCTGGCGATCACTGCGCAAACCTTCGACAACAGCCAGAAGGGCAAGGTAACCAGTGTTGGCGCCCTGTCGGCGGACATTGCCGGGCAACTGCTCAACGGTTCGGGAACGGTCACCGCCAACGGCAGCACACGCATCAACGCCGCCAGCCTGGATAACCGCAGGGGCGCGCTGACCAGCGTCAGTGAGCTGAACCTGCAAACCGGCGAGGCGTACAACAGCAACGGCGGTCGAATCGCAGGGGCTGGCGTCACTCTCAACACCGCTGCGTTCAACAACCGCAACGGGACACTCACCAGCACCGGCACACTGCTGCTCACAGCGGAGCACGTCGATAACAGCGACGCAGGGCGCATTGCCAGTGCGAACGTGTTGACGGCGTCTGTGACCGGGTTGGACCAGCACAACGGCGGCCACCTTTACAGCAACGGCGATGTCAGCCTGGACCTCCACGGCGGGCTGCTCAACAACCAGAGTGGCTTGATCACGGCGCCGGGGCAGTTGCTGCTGAAAAACCTAACCCGCGTCGACAACCGCTCCGGCGAAATTTCCAGCCTCAACGCGTTCGCCCTCGCAGCTGACGACCTGCAAAACGACGACGGCTCGCTGATCAGCAAACAAGCGTTGAGCGTTCGGGTTAATAGACAGTTGAGCAACCTGCGCGGACTGATCTCCGGCAAGGGCATCGACCTGCAAACCGGCACGCTGCTCAACGACGATGGCAGCATCAGCAGCGATGCAGCGTTGAATGTCGTGGTCGGCGCTGCGCTGTCGAACCAGAACGGCGAGCTGTCCGCTGCGCAGATCGGCAATGTCACGGCGGCCAGTCTGAACAACGCTGGCGGTCAGATCACCGCCGATGAACGCCTGACCCTGGGCGTCGGCGGCGCGATCAATAGTCAGAGCGGAACGCTGGGTGCCGCCGATGGCGTGACCGTCACCGCGAGCAGTCTGGACAACAGTCAGTCGGGCACGGTGGTGTCCGACGGTGATGTCACCCTCACACTGACCGGCGCGCTGAACAATCAGGCGGGCGGCAGCATTCAGGCCAAAGGCGCAATGGTGCTGCAAAGCCGGTCGCTGGACAACCGCGGCGGCGTTATTTCGACCCAGAACGCATTGACCCTGCGCAGCGTCACGGTCGATAACCGCGGCGGCTCGGTGCGTGCCACCAAGGACATGCAGCTGTTCATCGATGCGCTGGATAACAGTCAAAAGGGTTTGATCAGCGGCAAGGGCGGGATTGCGTTCCTTGGCCAGCAATTGAGTAACCAGAACGGCCTGCTCAGTGCAGCCGGTTTGTTGCAGATCCAGGCCGACAGCGTGCGTAACGCCGCTGGCCGCATCACCAGCCAGGCGGATCTGGTCGCCAACGTCGGCGACCTCGCTCAGCAGGGCGGTGAGTTTGTTGCTCAGGGCAATCTGACGCTGACCGGCAACACCCTCGATAACAGTGGCGCAGGATTGGTCGGCGCCACAAAAGCGCTGAAACTCACCGTCGGCAACGTGACTAACCGTGGCGGCGAGCTGTCCAGCCAGCAGGACGTAACGATCACCGCGCAGCAACTGGACAACAGCGATGCCGGCAAAGTCATCGCCGGCACGGCGTTGCAGCTCAACGTTGATCGTCTGATCAACCGCGCCAAAGGGATGTTGTTCGGCGACACCCTGCAACTGACCGGCTCAACGCTGGACAATAGCGCCGGTACCCTGGCGAGCCAGAACGGTCTGGCCGTCGACCTTGACGGCGTGCTGCTCAACGACGCAGGTTTGCTCAGCAGCGAAGCCGCGCTCAGCCTCAAGGCGACATCGCTGTCGAACGCCGCAGGCAGTGTGTCTAGCGCGGGCGCGCTGACGATCGCCACCCCCGGCGCGGTCAATAACCAGCAAGGCTCGATCACCACTGATGGCGGCCTGACCCTCGCCAGTGCCAGCCTCGACAACCGCAATCAGGGCGTGATCTCCGGCAAAACCGGCGCGGTAATCAACACCGGCGCCTTTGATAACAGCCACGGCGGCCAGCTCACCAGCGCCGACACCCTGACCCTCAGCGCAGGCCAGGTCACCAATCAGGATGGCGCGCGCATCGCCGCGACTAAATCGGTCAGCGCGAGCGTGACCGGCCTTGATCAACAGGGCGGTGAACTGTTCAGCAACGGCGCCTTGACCCTCGATCTCAACCACGGCCAGCTCAACAACCAGAACGGCCTGATCAACTCTTTCGGCGCCTTGTTGTTGAAAAATCTGGTCGGTGTGAACAACCAGAACGGCGAGATTTCCAGCACCCAGGGCTTCACCTTCAGCGCCGACCGCCTCGACAACAGCAACGGCAAACTGCTCAGCGATCAAGCCCTGATCGTGCGTGTTGCCCATGCGCTCAACAACGTCAAAGGCGTGATTTCCGCCGCGGCCCTCGACGCCCGCAGCGACAGCCTCGACAACACCGACGGCCTGCTCAGCAGCCGAGGTGCGTTTGACCTCGCCGTGAGCAACGCCCTGAACAACCACAACGCCACGTTGGTGGCCGACGGCAAGCTGACCTTCAATGCCGCCAGCGTCGACAATGGCCTGGGCCAGATCGCCAGCAAACAGGACCTGATCGCCAACATCGGCGGCCTGCAACAACAAGGCGGCCAGTTGATCGCCCTGGGCGCGCTGAACCTCACCGGCGCAAGCCTCGACAACCGCCAGGACGGCCTGGTCAGCGCCAACGGCGTCATGACCTTGAACGTCAATAACATCGATAACCGCGGCGGTGAGCTGTCCAGCCAGGACGACATCAGCGTCACCGGCCAGCGTCTGGAAAACAGCGATGCAGGCCGCGTCATCGGCCAGAAGTCCCTGACCCTGACCGTCGATCAGCTGCTCAACCGCACCAACGGCGTGTTGTCCGGCAAGTCATTGCTGACGGTCACCGGCACGCAGCTGGACAACAGCGGCGGCAATCTGGTCAGTCAGCAGAAAATTGACCTGGGCCTCAGCGGCGTCTTGCTCAACAGCCAGGGCCTGATCGACAGCGAAGGCACCCTGAACGTGCGCAGCGCTTCGGTTGCCAACAACGGCGGCAGTCTTTCCAGTGCCGGTGCGTTGACCGTGACCAGCAGCGGGGCGGTCAGCAACCAAGGTGGCAAGCTGGTCACCGATGGCGGCTTGACCCTCAACAGCAGCACCCTCGACAACAGCCAGAGTGGCAGCATCAGCGGCAAAGGCGCGCTGTTGTTGCACACCGGCGACTTCAATAACAGCCAGAACGGCCGCGTCAGCAGCGCCTCGACCCTGGAGATGGTGGCGGCTCAGGTCAGCAACCTCGACGGCGGCAGCATCGGCAGTAACGGCGCGCTCTCGGCCAGTGTCACCGGGCTGGATCAACAAGGCGGGATGCTCTTCAGCAACACCGACCTGACCCTCGACCTGAATCACGGCCAGCTGAATAACCAGAACGGTCTGATCAACGCCCCCGGCATTCTGTTGTTGAAAAACCTGGTTGGCGTGAACAACCAGAAGGGTGAAATTTCCAGCGCTCAGGGCTTCACCTTCAGCGCCGACAGCCTCGACAACAGCAACGGCAAACTGCTCAGCAACCAGCCGCTGACCGTCCGCCTCGCCCAGGCGTTGACCAACGTCAAGGGCATGATCGCCGCCGCCGGCCTGAACATCGATGCAGGCTCGCTGAACAACAGCGCCGGCACCCTGACCAGCCGCAGCGACTTCGGCCTGAATGTTCACGGCCTGCTGACCAATCAGAGCAACGGGCTCATCAACGCGACCGGTGCGCTCGACGCCACCGCCGTCGATCTCGACAACCGCGGCGGCCTGCTGCTCGCCGGCACTGACCTGACTCTGCACACCGGTTCGCTGGACAACCGCACCACCGGCCTGATCAACAGCAAGGGCACGCTGCATGTGAACGCTCAGTCGCTGGATTCCAGCGACGGCGGTGAAGTCTCGGCCAAGGGCGACATGACCCTCACGCTCAACAGCCTGACCCAGAACGGCGGACGGCTGCTGGGTGACGGCGCCGTGACGCTGGACCTCAACGGCGCCGACCTGAACAACCAGCGCGGGCTTATCACGTCGAAAGGCGCCTTGAACGTCAACCGGATGCGCGACTTCAACAACCAGGCTGGCGAGATGTCCAGCGCCCAGGGTTTTTCGTTGACCGGCCGAACGCTGGATAACAGCAGCGGCCGACTGATCAGCAACCAGAACCTGGTGCTCAACGCCACTACGCTGGTCAATCAGGCCGGTCTCATCTCTGGTTGGGCAGGGTTGAACGTCAGTGGCGCAACACTGGACAACCGCAACAGCGGCACACTCTCCAGCCGTAGCGGCGACGTCGGCGTCAACCTGACGGGCGCGCTGCTCAATGGCGCAGCCGGAGCGCTGGTCAGCCAGAAAGCCCTCAGCGTTCGCGCCGCCAGTGTCGATAACCGCGGCGGGATCCTGTCCAGCGGCGGCGGCCAGACGTTCAACGTCAGCGGCGTGCTGGACAACGGCCAGAACGGCCTGATCGACAGTGGCGCTGCCCTGATCATCAATGCCGCCGGCCTCGGCAACGCGGCAGGCACGGTCAACGCGCAACAGAACATCAGCTTCACCGGCACCGACCTGGACAACAGCGCGGGCACCGTCGCGGGCAACGCCGCCGTCACCCTCGACCTGCTCGGCACCCTGACCAACACCAATGGCAAGCTCGCCAGCGCAGGGGATCTGCTGATTCAGCGCGCCGCCCAGATCAACAACCAGGGCGGTCAACTGGCCAGCCAACGGGCGCTGACCCTTACCACCGGCGGTCTGGACAATAGCAATCGCGGCACCGTGGCCGCCAACGACCAGCTTCAGGTCAACGCCAGCGGCGCCGTACAGAACGCCAACGACGGCCTGATCTACAGCAAAAACGCCAACCTCAGACTGCAAGCCGCGAGCCTCGCGAACGCCAGCGGCACCCTGCAAAGCCAGGGCGCGCTGGACCTGACCGTCAACGGCGACATCGACGGCCAGAACGGCCGGATCATCGCCCAGGCCGGCAACCTCAACCTGACCGCCAACAATGTCGACAACCGTGGCGGCGTGCTGTCGAGCCTGCAGAGCGCCTTCGTCGCGCGCATCACCGGCGTGCTGAAAAACGGCTACGACGTCAATCGTCAGGGCGGCATCACCCAGGCGCAAAGCCTCGACATCCGCGCGCTGGCCGGCATCGACAACTATGGCGGCCGGGTGTCGGCTCAAGGCGGCGACGCGCTGATCAACACCGGTAGCGGCAACTTCGACAACCGTAACGGCGGCCTGTACGCCAGGCAGCGAATCAACGTCACCGGCAACAATTTCGACAACAGCGGCGACAATGACGGGCAGATCGCCGGCCAACAAATCGACCTCAGCCTCGCCGGCGCGTTGAACAACCGACTCGGCATCATCGAGAGCGACAGCACCCTCAGCATCAGCGCCGCCAGCCTCGACAACCAGACCGGCAAACTGCGCGCCCTCGGCACCAGCGGCCTGACCAACCTGCAAATCAGCGGCCTGTTCGACAACCGCAACGGTGCTCTGGAAACCGCCAACACCGACCTCGCTGTGGGCGTCGGCAGCCTCCTCAACGGTGGCGGCAGCATTCTGCATGTCGGCAGCGGCAACTTCGGCGTGTCCACCGACAACGTCATGAACGCCGGCGGCAGCCTGGTCACTCGCGGCGTGCTGACCCTCAACGCCGACACCTGGACCAACAGCAGCGTCCTTCAGGCCGGCACGTTGAACGTCAACGTCAACAACTTCACCCAGACCGCAGCGGGTCAGCTGCTGGCGTCCACGGCGTTTGTCGGGACCGGCGGGAACTGGGTCAACGATGGGCTGATTGCCAGCGACGGAGCAATGAATGTCTCGTTGTCGGGCGGGTATTCGGGCAACGGCCGACTGACCAGCCTGGGGACGTTGGGCCTGAGCGCGAATCGACTGGATCTGAATGCGCCGACCTCCATTGCGGGGGGGGGGCGGACGGATATCAATGTGGCCGGGTCTGTAACCAACTACGGCCGCCTGACTTCAAGTGCGGATCTGTTCGTTAATGCGGGCAGCGTCACCAACTCCGGCTCGTTGGGCGCGGGCCAATCCCTCGCGATCACGACGCCTATGCTCAACAACAATCAGGGGCTGATCTTCAGCGGCGCGAACATGCAGCTGAACACCGGGGCCTTGACCAACACGAAAGGCGATTTCTATAGCCTGCGTGATCTCACCATTGGCGGTTACGGGACTGCACGTGCCGACCAAGTCTCTAATGTCTCCGGTTCGATGGAGAGTGGTAGCACGTTCACCATCAATGCCACGGCATTCGAGAACCGCACCGAGGGTTCCGGCGGCGCGCAGAACTTTGCGGTCGGCCGCACCCTGGTGAGCGGGTTTATTGCGGTGCAGTGCCTTGACTGCAGAGGTGACACTTACCGGGTGAATTACATTGCGCGGGAGAACTACGACGCAGGCCAGGATAGCGATACCAGTGCATCCTCACTGATTACTGCTGGTAGTGACCTAAGTTTTACTGGCAGCAGCTTCATAAACAGTAAAAGTACCGTGAGCGCGCGCGGTAATATTTCCATTCAAGCTGACAACGTGAAAAATATAGGAGCGGTGAGTGGCACGGTCGAAAGAACTAGGATTTTTTCTTCTGGTGATATTAGCGACGGAACCTACTATCGCTCATCTGCTTCGGTAGCTAGCTATAATCAAAGTAATGATCCTGACTTCCCTGGTTTTTATTACGGAGATAGTCAAGGCAACTTACGTAAAGGAATATTTATGATTGAGGAGGGGCTGACCGGTGGCGATAGTCCTTCTCCAATATATTCCTGGGTTGCGAAGGATGCGATTACTCAGCAGTACTTACTAAACGCCCTGGTACCCTATGAAGCTGATTGGAAAGTCCCACAGTCGAAGTATGATCGCAGTAATCTTCAACAGCTACCTTCTACAATAACGAAGTATCAGCTCGTCAGCGACGTCGAAGTCGCCAAGGACGGCACCGGCAACGCCGGCCGCAGCGCCGTCATCCAGGCGGGGGGAAATGTGGCGATCACCGCCACCAAAGACCTGCAGAACAGCGTCATTCACGAAGACTACGCTTCAGCCGGCGGCACCAACAAAGTCGCCGACACCCACGCCAACGGCACCGGTCAGACCGTCGTCGTTCGCTTGAACGCACAACTGCCTCCCGACCTCGCGCAAAAGCAGGTCGACCCCACCGCGCTTCCGGGATTCAGCCTCCCCACCGGTCAGAACGGCCTGTTCCGCCTGAGCGGGCAGGGCAGCAGTAACGCCACTGTTGCTGCACCCACCGCCGCACCGCAAAGCTGGACCATGACAGGCGCCAGTGTTTCAACCGCTCAGCGCGACCAAGCCATTCCGGTCGGGCAGGGCAGCAGCCTGCAAATCGCCTCCGCGAATCAGGCACTCAGCACAAGTCGGCAGCTCGGCGATTTATCTCGAAATCCCTCGGCCATTAACGCCGATGCATCGGCATTCAACATCTCCACACCGGGCGATTCCGGCAGCGGCGGGTTCTCGGTTCCCAGCCACCAGGCGGGCGCTGGCGGCATTGCAGCCGTCGACCAAGTCGCAGGTGTCGAAAGCGTTACAGGTGTGAGAGGCGTAGCAGGTGTCAGCGGAATTACCGGTGTCACAGGCGTAACAGGCGTTACTGGCGCCTCAGGAATTCCGGGCTCGACAGGCGTTACCCCCATTCCCGGCATCAGCGTCATCAGTGGCGCCAACCCCACCGGCATCAGCCCAGGCCAGTCGGCGAGCGCGCAGACGGTCGAAAGGGTTCAGGGCCTGCCCTCCACCGCAGCCACGCCCAACACCGGCAAATACCTGATCGAAACCAACCCGGTGCTCACCGACCTCAAGCAATTCATGAGCTCGGATTACCTGCTCGCGGGCCTGGGCTACAACCCCGACGAAAGCGCCAAGCGCCTCGGCGACGGCCTCTACGAACAGCGTCTGGTGCAGCAAGCCGTCACCTCGCGCACCGGCCAGGCATTCATCGATGGACAGACCTCCAACGAGGATCAGTTCAAGTACCTGATGAACAACGCCATCGCCAGCAAAACCCAACTCAATCTGACCGTCGGCATATCGCTGACGTCCGAGCAAGTGGCGGCACTGACCCACGACATCGTCTGGCTCGAAGAGCGCGAAGTGAATGGCGAAAACGTGCTGGTGCCGGTGCTGTATCTGGCTCAAGCCGATGGTCGCCTTGCCCCGAACGGCGCGCTTATCGCCGGCAAGGACGTGACCCTCATTGCCGGCCGGAACCTGGACAACGTCGGCACCCTCAAGGCCACCAACAACCTGTCCGCCACCGCCGGCAATGACCTGGTGAACAGCGGCCTGATCTCCGCCGGCAACCGTCTGGACCTGCTCGCGGGCAACGACGTCACCAACAAGGCGGGCGGCATCATCGCCGGTCGCGACGTCACCGTGACGGCCATCGGCGGAGATGTCACCAACGAGCGCAGTGTCACTTCGCTGGACAGCGACGTGCGGGGCCAACTGCATAAGGAATACGCCGACAACGCCGCCCGCATCGAAGCCGCCAACGACCTGAGCGTTTCTGCCGGGCGTGACATCAACAACATCGGCAGTACCTTGCAAGCCGGTCGCGACATGACGCTGAACGCCGGCCGAGACGTCAACACAGCCTCGACCCAACTGACTGACAGCCTCGTGCTGAACAGCAAACACACCAACAGCGACATCACCCAGATCGGCTCTACCGTCAGCGCAGGCCGAGACCTCTCGGTACAAGCGGGACGCGACATCAACGCCATCGCCAGCCAGATCGATGCCAAACGCGATATCGCCATGGCCGCGACCGAAGACGTCACCATCAGCTCGGCGGCGGACGAAGAGCACTCGTACAGCAAGAGCAAGAAGGTCAAGCGCCAGGAAGACCACGTCAGCCAGGTCCAGACCGAGATCACGGCAGGTGGCAGTGTTGCAGTGAGTGCCGGGCAAAACCTGGCCGTCACCTCCAGCCGCATCGCCGCCAACGACGAGGCCTATCTGGCAGCAGGCAACAAACTCGAAGTCCTGGCCGCGCAGGACAACGATTACTCGCTCTACGACATGAAGAAAAAAGGCTCCTTCGGCGCCAAGAAAACCAAGCACGACGAAGTGACGCAAGTCACCAACGTCAGCAGTGAAATCTCTTCTGGCGGCAACCTCGTGCTGATGAGTGGCGGCGATCAGCAGTATCAGGTCGCGAAGCTCAATAGCGGTAACGACCTGACGATTAACAGCGGCGGGGCGATCAACTTCGAGGGCGTAAAGGACCTTCATCAGGAGAGTCATGAGAAGAGCAATAGCAGCCTTGCGTGGAACTCGATGTCCGGCAAGGGCAAGACCGATGAGACCCTTAGACAGAGTGAGCTGATCGCCAAAGGCGCAGTGGCAATCAATGCGGTGGATGGCCTGCATATCGAGGTCAAGCAGGTTAATCAGCAGACGGTTAGCCAGGCGATTGATGCGATGGTCAAGGCTGATCCCGATCTGGGCTGGTTGAAGGATGCGGAGAAGCGGGGGGATGTTGATTGGAAGCTGATCAAGGAAACTCACGACGCCTATAAGTACAGCAACTCGAGCTTGGGCCAGGGCGCAATGCTGGCGATCATCATTATTGTGACGGTTCTTACCGCTGGCGCAGCGAGTGCGGCATTGGGCACAGTAGCCGGTGCCACAGCAGGTTCTGGTACCGCCATGGCCGCCGCTGGGACCTCCGCTGCGGGAATGGCAACTGCCGCTGGATGGGGCAACGTAGCGCTAACGGCGGTGGCAAGCTCTGCCGCTGGTGGTGCTGCCGTCAGTACGATCAACAATAAGGGCAATCTAGGTGCTGTCATAAGAGACGTGACCTCAACCGAAGCCCTTAAAGGGTATGTCATTTCGGGCGTCACGGCGGGGATGACCGCTAGCTATTTCGATGAATGGACCGGTGTCACCACCGACCCTGTGACTGGCAAAATCACCACCAACCTCAGTACCTGGAAAGGAATTGGTCAGTTCGCGATCAATCAGGGCTTACAGAATGGCACCTCGGCGGCACTGAGCAAGATAATGGGCCAAGGCGGTGATCTGGGTGATGCACTGCAAAGCACGTTGTTCAATACCTTGGCTGCGGCCAGCTTCCACGCCGTGGGGGATTATGTTCCAGCTGCCGACGGCAGCCTTCAAAAGATCATGGTTCACGCCATGGTCGGCGGGCTGTTGGCCAAAGTCAGCGGTGGTGACTTCAAGACTGGTGCTTTGGCAGCTGGGGCTAATGAGGCCGTAGTGGCCGAGCTCAATGAGTTGGTGAAAGGCAATCCTAATCTGCTCAGCATGAGCTCGCAGTTGGTCGGTTTACTTGCCGCATCCACCCAGAGTGGCGCCGATGGTGAAAGCTTGAAAACCGGCGCCTGGGTGGCGCAGAACGGTACCCAGTACAACTTCGGCGATCATCTGCCGCCAGGTTTAGCCGCGTATGGGCAAGCCGCTACTACCCAAATGGAGTACATGCAAAGCCAGGGATACTCAGCTGAAAAGATGGCTGATGCCGGACGAGCGCTCGCGCGGGGTGAAGGGTTTGAAGGTGTCCAGCCAGCGACCGAGTTCGTTAAAGCGTGGGGCGAGTTCATGGCCGGAGAGCTTTCTGGCTTAGGATTAGGGGCTATACTGGGGAAGGCTAGTTCAGGGTTTGCTGTTGGTGCAAAAGCAACTGGCGGAGCGGTAGACCGTGCTACTACTGGGATTGAGTGGGGTAAGGGTATCCAAGGACAGGGCATGCCTTGGGAGGATTACCTTGGGACGCAACTGCCAGCTGGCTCTCGACTACCCCCAAACTTTAAGACATTTGACTTTTTTGATAGAACGACCGGTGTTGCGACTAGTGCAAAAACACTTGATACGACCACTGTGGCTAAAATGGCCAATCCGAGCCAGGTATATTCATCACTCAAAGGAAATATTGATACCGCCGCAGGGTTTACTGAGTACGGTTTGAAAGACGTAACAGTATCCTCTAGTCAAATTACTAGTCGTGAATTGCAAGTGGCAGTTCCAAAGGCTACGACGAGTGCTCAGTGGGATCAAATTAATAGAGCTATTGAGTATGGTCAGAGCAAAGGCGTTACGGTGAAAATTACCAAGGTAGATTAAGATGAGTGATGTCGTAAAAACAGCTTGGGCAGATGCGAAAATGAATAAAGATTTCATTTCCGTAAAAACTTTTTCTGGCTATCGAAGTAGCCAAGCAGATCCGCAAGGTGTGGAGCATTTTTTCAGCCCTGACGCTGCCGATAAAGAGCTAGGCCTTGCTGTGCTTGACGCCTTGGCTCATAGCCGATTTGTGCTTCCCGAGCCGCGAAAGGATGTTTGGATTCATCCTGAAGCTACTTTTGATATGGAACTCTACGACTACAACCTGACCAATGAACGGTATGATCAATGGGTTGGCAACACTTTGGAGCGCTATGGCTACAAGACCAAGCGTGCATTATTTAAAGATATGAAAAAATGCAGTATCGAAAGTAAGAGTGATCAGATCACTATTCGCCCCAGTCATCACGAAAAGCTAGAAGCCTGGAGTGGTAAGGGTATAAGTGAGAGTAACTATGTCACTATCCCCAGCGGTAGTAGCCCTTCTGATATAGGTGCGGCCCTGCGCTTGGCTTTTAGTAGGTGTACTTAATGTGTAGAGGTTTCGATTAATCTAACACCGGCTTCGTGCTGGTGTTGTTTTATCTACTTAGTGTAAACCTCCCTTCCTTTGGCTGGCCTAACGTGTTAAGTCAAAACAGTTTAACTGCGTGCTGGGAAGTAACTGCGAAGGCTCAGGCTGATAGAACACAGAAAATGTTTGATGAGTAGGGAATTAAAATATTTAAGTGAAGGTGATTCGTGAGCCAGGCAATTGGTCGTCTCGCCCCGAACGGCGCGCTGATCGCCGGCAAGGACGTGACCCTCATTGCCGGCCAGAACCTCGACAACGTCGGCACCCTCAAGGCCACCAACAACCTGTCCGCCACCGCTGGCAATGACCTGTTGAACAGCGGCCTGATCTCCGCCGGCAACCGTCTGGACCTGCTCGCGGGCAACGACGTCACCAACAAGGCGGGCGGCATCATCGCCGGTCGCGATGTCACTGTCACCGCCATCGGCGGCGATGTCACCAACGAGCGCAGCGTCGCTTCGCTCGACAGCGACGTGCGGGGCCAACTGCACAAGGAGTACGCCGATAACGCCGCCCGCATCGAAGCCGCCAACGACCTGAGCGTTTCTGCCGGGCGAGACATCAACAACATCGGCAGCACCTTGCAAGCCGGTCGCGACATGACGCTGAACGCCGGCCGAGACGTCAACACCGCCGCAACCCAATTGACTGACAGCCTCGTGCTGAACAGCAAACACACCAACAGCGACATCACCCAGATCGGCTCTACCGTCAGCGCAGGCCGAGACCTCTCGGTACAAGCGGGACGCGACATCAACGCCATCGCCAGCCAGATCGATGCCAAACGCGATATCGCCATGGCCGCGACCGAAGGGAATGAATGGCGTGCAGATACCTGTAGGGTGAGACAACTCGTCACGCGACAAAAGACCACGCGGTTCAAGTGCCGAAATGGGACTACTCTTTCTGAGTCAGTTGATCTGCGTCAATACAGCCTTGAGCGTTGATTGATCGTGCATCTGGACACACCCCCTGAGTCATTTTTGTCCGGTCAAACATGGGCGCGAAACCAAAAGAACAATCGCGCGTCGTCATCGACAGGCTGTGGGGCAGTGGCTGAAGGCTCGCGTCTGAAGCCGGTATAACCTGATAGAGGAAGACCTATGTTCGGTTTAGAGGCGCTCGATCTCGCCCGAATTCAGTTTGCGTTCACTGTTTCGTTTCACATTCTTTTCCCTGCCATCACCATTGGTCTGGCGAGCTTCCTTGCGGTGCTCGAAGGCCTGTGGCTCAAGACTCACGACAATACCTACCGCGATCTGTACCACTTCTGGTCGAAGATTTTCGCCGTCAACTTCGGCATGGGTGTGGTCTCCGGTCTGGTCATGGCGTACGAGTTCGGCACCAACTGGAGCCGATTCTCCGATTTCGCCGGCGCGGTGACGGGGCCATTGCTGACCTATGAGGTCCTTACCGCATTCTTCCTGGAAGCCGGTTTTCTGGGAGTCATGCTCTTTGGCTGGAATCGCGTCGGTCGTGGACTGCACTTCTTTGCCACCGTCATGGTGGCCATCGGCACACTGATCTCGACGTTCTGGATTCTCGCCTCCAACAGCTGGATGCAGACGCCACAGGGTTTTGACATTGTCGACGGCCGGGTCATACCCGTCGATTGGCTGGCGGTGATCTTCAATCCGTCCTTCCCCTACCGCCTGGCGCACATGGCAATTGCCGCATTCGTTGCAACCGCGTTCTTCGTCGGTGCCTCGGCGGCCTGGCATCTGTTGCGTGGCCGCGATAACCCGGCCATTCGCCGCATGCTTTCGATGGCCATGTGGATGGCGTTGATCGTCGCACCGGTCCAGGCCGTGGTAGGTGACGCTCATGGCTTGAACACGCTGGAGCACCAGCCGGCCAAGATCGCCGCCATCGAAGGTCACTGGGAAAACATTGGTAACGAACCGACGCCGCTGATTCTGTTCGGCATCCCTGACATGAAGGAAGAGCGGACCAAATACGCGGTAGAGATTCCCTACCTGGGCAGCCTCATCCTGACTCACAGCCTGGATAAACAGATCCCCGCGCTGAAGTCATTCCCACCTGAGGATCGACCGAATTCGCTGATCATCTTCTGGTCATTCCGGGTCATGGTCGCGCTGGGCATGCTGATGATTGCGGTCGGCCTGTGGAGCGCCTGGTTGCGCTGGCGTGGCGGGCTGTACACCAATCGTCTGTTCCTGAGGCTGGTCATGTGCATGGGGCCTGCCGGCCTGATTGCCATGCTGGCGGGCTGGTTCACCACCGAAGTCGGCCGTCAGCCGTGGGTGGTCTATGGGCTGATGCGCACCGCCAACGCGTCGTCGCACCATAGCGTGGGGCAACTGACGATCACCCTGGTGCTGTTCGTGGTGGTCTATTTCATGCTGTTCGGCACCGGCTTCGGCTACATGATGCGGCTGGTGCGCAAGGGGCCGAAAACGCACGAAGGCGATGACACGCCCCACGGTGGTCCCGGCCAGAAACGCACTCCAGCACGTCCTCTCTCCGCTGCTGACGAAAGCAGCGTAGAAGGCCATAAAGACAGCCTGCGCGAGGGGAATTGAGTCATGGGTATCGATCTTCCACTGATCTGGGCCGTGATCATCATCTTCGGCATCATGATGTACGTCGTCATGGACGGCTTTGACCTGGGCATCGGGATTCTCTTTCCGTTCATGAAGGACAAGACCGACCGCGACGTCATGATGAACACCGTTGCGCCTGTCTGGGACGGCAATGAAACCTGGCTGGTGCTGGGCGGCGCAGGACTGTTCGGCGCTTTCCCGCTGGCCTATTCGGTGGTGCTGGAGGCCTTGTATCTGCCGCTGATTTTCATGCTCATCGGGCTGATTTTCCGAGGCGTGGCATTTGAGTTCCGCTTCAAGGCGACCGATGCCAAACGCCATCTCTGGGACAAGGCATTCATCGGCGGTTCGCTGGTGGCAACCTTCTTTCAGGGCGTGGCGCTGGGGGCGTACATCGACGGCATACCGGTGGTTAACCGCCAGTACGCCGGGGGCGGGCTCGACTGGCTGACGCCTTTCTCGCTGTTCTGCGGTCTGGCGCTGATCGTGGCCTACGCGTTGCTCGGCTGCACCTGGCTGATCATGAAAACCGAAGGCGCCTTGCAGAAGGCCATGCACGATCTGGCGCGTCCTCTGGCACTTGCCATCCTTGTGGTGATTGGCATTGTCAGTCTGTGGACTCCGCTGGCGCATCAGGACATCGCCGATCGCTGGTTCAGTGCGCCGAATCTGATCTGGTTCATGCCGGTGCCAGCGTTAGTGCTGGCAACCATCTACGGGTTGTTCAAGGCGGTGGAGCGTAACGCGCACTACACGCCGTTCCTGTTGACGTTGGTGCTGATCTTCCTCGGCTACAGCGGTTTGGGCATCAGCCTGTGGCCGAACATTATTCCGCCCTCGGTCTCAATCTGGGACGCCGCGTCGCCGCCGCAGAGCCAGGGCTTCATCCTGGTCGGCACCTTGTTCATCATCCCGTTGATCCTTGGGTATACGTTCTGGAGCTATTACGTGTTCCGCGGCAAGGTCACCCACGAAGACGGTTACCACTAGTGAGCAAAGGTCCCGGTGACATCTCTATGAGGGCACCGGGGCCGCTGTTTCCAAGAAGAGGGTTTAACGATGTCCGGTAAAGAATCTTTTTCCGACCGATCTGTGCCTGATGAAGACTTGGCGCTGGGAAAACCGCTTTGGCAGCGCCTTGGCTGGCTAGTCATCATCTGGACAGGCAGTGTATTGGCGCTGTTCGTCGTCGCCATGCTGTTGCGGATGTTCATGACCGCGGCGGGCATGAAGTCCCATTAAGTTGCAGCACGATACAAGGAATACGGTTATTTTCGGGCCCTGAGGATGACGAACTTGGGCGTCGCTGCCACTTGCTCCACCCCGCGAAACAGCCGCGCCAGTTTGCTGTGATACCCCAGGTGTCGATTGCCCACGATGTACAAGGCACCGCCTGTCACCAGCGCTGCGCGCGCCTGCTGGAACATGCGCCACGCGAGAAAATCCCCCACCACTTGCTGCTGATGGAACGGCGGGTTGCACAGCACCACGTCCAGCGAATCAGGCGTCTGGCCCGCCAGGCCGTCATCGGCGCGAATCCGCACTTCCCGATCACCCAGCGCCAACTGCCAGTTCTCTTGCGCTGACTGCACCGCCATGAACGATTCGTCCACCAACGTGTAGTGCGCGTCAGGGTTTTGCAGCGCGCTGGCAATGGCCAATATGCCGTTGCCGCATCCCAGGTCCGCCACCCGTGCCTCACCGAGGTTTTTCGGCAGGTGGGGTAAAAACGCCCGCGTACCGATGTCCAGGCCGTCACGGCAGAACACGTTGGCGTGGTTGATCAGCTCGATCTTCGGGTCGTCCACGGTGTAGCGGGTCGGGAAAGGCGAGGGCTGGTTGGCTTTCGCTTCAGGCGAACAAAACAGCAACCGTGCTTTCTTGACCGCCAGCGAAGCCTGCACCGGGCCGATGTATTCTTCCATCAGCTCACCGGCCGAACGCGGCAGGTGTTTGATCATCCCCGCAGCAACCACCCTGGCTCCCGGCGCCAGCTTTCCCTGCAGACGAATCAGTTGTTCTTCGAGCAGTGCCAGGGTTTTCGGCACGCGAATCAACACCCAATCGAACGGCCCTTCGAAGGGCGCGCTGGCCGGGATCACCGGCACGGCGTCATAAGCCTGCCCGTTGCGCACCAGATTCTTTTCCAGTGCCTGTGCCGCCAGAAACGAATCGGTGCTGCTCGATACCGCAGCATGCGGCGCAAGGCTTGCGGCCAGCGCGCCGAAACTGTCATTGAGGATCAACACACGCGTCTGCAGTGTCAGGCCATGCTCGGCGAGGTGATTGAGCAGGTACTCGTCGGCGGCATCGAAGGCCTGTAACGGTTCGTCCGACTGCTCCGGCTGGCGAATCAGGTCGAGCTGGGCGAAAGGCGAGTTAAGCAGGGGCATGAGCTGGAGAATTCCATTCGTGGGCGACGCGAGCCGTGACTCGGCACCTGTGAACACAGCGCCCCTGATCCCGATTCGCGAAACCGGCGATTTTACGTGGTTTTGCTATGGCTTAGCACCCGGGGTTTCGTTGTCATTTCCAGTACTATCGAAACTAAGGCTGGAACACGCCATGCAGCGCGGCCTGCACCACCGCCGACGTTTTGTTGGTGACGCCCATTTTGCGAATGGCACTGCCGATATGGAAATTCACCGTGCGTAGCTTCACATTCAGAATCATCGCCACCTCAGCGGCAGTTTTGCCCTCTGCCGACCACTTGAGTACTTCGATCTCCCTGAATGTCAGGCCACTGTGGATCAGGGGGACGGCTCGGCTCATCCGTAGCAGGTCCAGTTTCATGTATTCCATTCCAAGCCTCCATGGCTGATCTGATTCATTACCGTTTTGATTGAAGTCTAGGAAAGGAATCCCCTGTGGTTCGGCTCTGGTCTGTCGCTTGCTGACCAGCGGAAAGGCGCTCGGGTCAACGCAGATTTCGCAACTCGCGGCCAATCAAAAGGTTACGACGTCGTTGCGCGGACGATCTAACCGGTCGCGATAACCCCAATTGCGAAATGCTCTAAAAAATGGCCAGTTTTGAGCCCCCGACTTTCATTGCCAGATACCACTACAAACCCGCGGTGTTTATCGACGGCGGTTTGCGGGAAACTGTGCGCACCTGAATGAGTGAAAGGAGCCAGGAGCGCCCATGACTGCCAGTGCAGAGAAGTTCACCCGGCAAACGCTGCTCGACGTGACCCCGTTGACCCCAAGCCTGTTCACCTTGCGCACCACCCGCGACCCGGGGTTTCGCTTCACGGCAGGGCAGTTTGCGCGGCTGGGGGTGACCAAGGCTGATGGCAGCACGGTGTGGCGCGCGTATTCGGTGGTGTCGTCGCCGTTCGATGAGTTTCTCGAGTTTTTTTCCATCGTCGTGCCGGGCGGGGAGTTCACCAGCGAGCTGAGCCGCCTGCAGGTGGGTGACACGTTGATGGTCGAGAAACAGGCGGTCGGCTATTTGACCCTCGATCGCTTCACCGATGGCCGAGATCTGTGGATGTTATCGACAGGGACCGGGGTGGCGCCGTTTCTGTCGATCTTGCAGAACTTCGAGGTATGGGAAAAATTCGAACGCATCATTCTGGTGTACAGCGTTCGGGAGGCGCAGGAGCTTGCTTATCAGCCGTTGATCGCCGAATTGATGCAACGCGATTATCTGGCCGAGTACGCCCACAAGTTTCAGTTCATCGCCACAGTGACCCGCGAAGAGCACCCGGGGGCCTTGCATGGCCGCATCACCACGCTGATCGAAAACGGCGAGCTGGAAAAAGCTGCGGGGGTGGACCTTGCCCCTGAGCATTCCCGGGTCATGCTCTGCGGTAATCCGCAAATGATCGATGACACCCGAGCGCTGCTGAAGACTCGTGATATGCGTCTGGCGCTGACCCGCAAGCCTGGTCAGGTGGCAGTAGAGAACTATTGGTAAAGGAGCTGCTTGCTGGCTCCGCGCTGATGGCTACGGCCAGAGAAGCTTGCGAGAGAGCTTGCTCGCCAGGACTGAGCCCGTCGCCAAGCATGTGTTGTATGCACAGATGCTTTCGCGAGCAGGCTCACTCCCGCAGGGGCGAAGTGCCTTAAACCAACCGATCAGGATTCACCGGCAGCGACGCAGCCGGTTTGCTGTTCTGCTCTTTGAGCAGATCACGAATCTCGGTCAGCAGGGTTTCTTCCTTGCTAGGTGTTGCTGGCAGCGTCGGGGCTTTGGCTTCCTGGTGTTTCAGGCGGTTGATCGCCTTCACACCCATGAAGATGGCGAAGGCTACGATGAGGAAGTCGACCACCGTCTGGATGAACTTGCCATAGGCCAGCACTACGGCCGGGGCGTCTCCCACGGCTGCGCGCAAGGTAATTGCCAGGTCACTGAAGTCCACGCCACCAATCAGCAGACCCAGCGGAGGCATGATTACATCGCCGACGAACGACGAAACGATCTTGCCGAATGCTGCGCCGATGATGATGCCGACGGCCATGTCGACGACGTTTCCTTTGACGGCAAAGGCTTTGAACTCGCTTAGTACGCTCATGGTGTGTTCCTTTGTTGCAAATGAAAGTGTCCAACGCAGTGTAGTCAGCTAACTGCATCTCGCGTAATCCATGCAATCGACCGGCTTTGTACGGGTAAGTTTTATCGATTCGTTCAGAAAGGTGTCTGCGCGGGCCATCCCGGGCGTGTGTCCAAGTCATGGGGTATGATTGGCTCTTTTTTGCGGCGGGGGTTTCATGGCCAAGGCCAAGCGCATGTATGGCTGCACCGAGTGCGGCGCGACCTTTCCCAAATGGGCCGGGCAATGCGGTGAATGCGGCGCATGGAACACCCTGGTCGAGACGGTCATTGAAAGCGGCGCTGCAGCGGCGCCCAGCGGTCGTGCTGGCTGGACCGGCCAGCAGGCGCAGATCAAAACCCTGGCTGAAGTCAGTGTTGAAGAGATCCCGCGCTTTTCCACCAATTCCGCCGAGCTGGACCGCGTACTCGGCGGTGGTCTGGTCGATGGTTCGGTGGTGTTGATCGGCGGTGATCCGGGTATCGGTAAATCGACGATTCTACTGCAGACGCTGTGCGCCATTGCCGAGCGCATGCCCGCGCTGTATGTGACCGGTGAGGAATCGCAGCAGCAGGTCGCCATGCGCGCCCGCCGGCTGGGGCTGCCGCAGGAAAAACTGCGGGTGATGACCGAAACCTGCATCGAAAGCATCATCGCGACGGCCCGGATCGAACAGCCGAAGGTCATGGTGATCGACTCGATCCAGACCATTTTCACCGAGCAACTGCAATCGGCTCCTGGTGGCGTGTCGCAGGTACGTGAGAGCGCGGCGCTGCTGGTGCGTTACGCCAAGCAGAGCGGCACCGCGATCTTTCTGGTGGGACATGTGACCAAGGAAGGGGCGCTGGCCGGGCCGCGGGTACTCGAACACATGGTCGACACTGTGCTGTATTTCGAGGGCGAATCGGACGGGCGTCTGCGTTTACTGCGGGCAGTGAAGAACCGTTTCGGCGCCGTCAATGAACTGGGCGTGTTCGGCATGACCGACAAGGGCCTGAAAGAAGTCTCCAACCCTTCAGCGATTTTTCTGACCCGCGCGCAGGAAGCCGTTGCAGGAAGCGTGGTCATGGCCACGTGGGAAGGTACCCGACCGATGCTGGTCGAAGTGCAGGCGCTGGTGGACGACAGCCACCTGTCCAATCCGCGCCGTGTGACCCTGGGTCTGGATCAAAACAGGCTGGCGATGTTGCTGGCGGTTCTGCATCGGCATGGCGGCATTCCGACCCACGACCAGGATGTGTTCCTTAACGTGGTCGGCGGGGTCAAGGTGCTGGAAACCGCCTCCGACCTGGCCTTGATGGCGGCGGTGATGTCCAGCTTGCGCAACCGGGCGCTGCCTGGAGATTTGCTGGTGTTCGGGGAAGTCGGATTGTCCGGCGAAGTGCGACCTGTGCCGAGCGGGCAGGAGCGTCTGAAAGAGGCCGCCAAACACGGCTTCAAACGCGCCATCGTGCCCAAGGGCAATGCGCCGAAAGAATCGCCACCGGGTCTGACCGTGATTGCCGTGACCCGGCTGGATCAGGCGCTGGACGCATTGTTTGAGGAATAGGCGCATTGTAAATGCCCGTATAAGCGCCGACTTGACTCCCGTGGAGCAAGCCTGCTTGCGAGGACTGAGCTCGCCGCGAAGGGTGTGTTAAAGGTAACCAGGCCCTCGCGAGCAAGCTCGCGCCTACACAGCGGCGTGCGTCGGTCGGGAAATTTCCCCGCAGTCTTCACACCTCCAGTAACGCCGCCAGCTCCCGGTCCAGCTCATCCTGATCGGCCAGGTTCAGCTCGACAAAACGGCGCAGGTGCGTGATTGAATCCAGATCAATGTGTTCACAGGCGAAACCCAGGTGATTGTGGTCGTCATGGGTCAGCCGCACCTCCATGCGCACATGGGTACTCGCATCCAGATGAATATCGACGATGAAAGTCTCGTCGGGATTACCCTGCCATGGCTCGGGGCGCTGGATCAGCAAGCCATTGAGCGACAGGTCGAGCAGTTGCACCGGCCAGATCCCGGCACCTTGCGCCAGCTCGGTCTTGGCGTTGAACGATATACGTTTAAAACGACGGCGATCTTCGTGAGAATCTGGCATGGCACGACTTCTCCTTGGGTTCGGCAGCAGGGGCCTGGACGACCGGACCCCCGACTGGGCTACAGATGCTCTGACTATAGGCCAAATCCCGGGCTAGACCATTGTGGGGGGTGGCCTTTCGCTCCAGCAACGCTAAACTCTGTCAGCCATTTCAAACATGTCCACTCTGCTGGAAATAAAAAATGAAAAATAATAATAGTCTGCTGCGCCATGTGCCTTGGCTGATCGTTGCGATTCTCGGGGCCTGGGCTCTGGGAGTGGTTGCCTTGCGTCGGGGAGAGGCAATCAACGCACTCTGGATCGTGGTCGCTGCGGTTGCCATCTATCTGGTCGCTTATCGCTACTACAGCCTGTTCATTGCCAGTCGTGTCATGCAGCTGGACCCTGACCGGGCCACCCCGGCGGTGCTGAACAACGACGGTCTGGATTATGTTCCGACCAACAAACACATTCTTTTCGGCCACCACTTTGCCGCCATTGCCGGCGCAGGTCCGCTGGTCGGTCCGGTGTTGGCTGCGCAGATGGGCTATCTGCCCGGTACTCTTTGGCTGATTGCTGGCGTGGTGCTGGCCGGGGCGGTGCAGGACTTCATGATCCTGTTCCTGTCGACCCGTCGTAACGGCCGCTCGCTGGGTGACATGGTTCGCGAGGAAATGGGCCGCGTGCCCGGCACCATCGCCCTGTTCGGCTGCTTCCTGATCATGATCATCATTCTCGCGGTGCTGGCGCTGATCGTGGTCAAGGCCTTGGCCGAGAGCCCATGGGGCATGTTCACGGTCATGGCGACTATCCCGATCGCGATGTTCATGGGCATCTACATGCGCTTCATTCGTCCGGGCCGCATTGGCGAAATCTCGCTGGTGGGCGTTGTACTGTTGCTGCTGTCGATCTGGCTTGGCGGTCAGGTTGCGGCCAGTCCCGAGTGGGCGCCGCTGTTCACCTTTACGGGCGTGCAGATCACCTGGATGCTGGTCGGTTACGGTTTTGTTGCCGCCATGCTGCCGGTATGGCTGGTGCTGGCGCCGCGTGACTACCTCTCGACGTTCCTGAAAATCGGCACCATCGTCGCGCTGGCGATCGGCATTCTGATTCTGGCGCCCGAGCTGAAAATGCCGGCCCTGACGCAGTTCACCGACGGCACCGGCCCGGTATGGAAGGGTGCGTTGTTTCCATTCCTGTTCATCACCATCGCCTGTGGCGCGGTGTCCGGCTTCCACGCTCTGATTTCCTCGGGCACCACGCCCAAGCTGCTGGATAACGAAGTCAACGCGCGTTACATCGGCTACGGCGGCATGCTGATGGAGTCTTTCGTCGCGATCATGGCCATGGTGGCCGCATCGGTCATCGAGCCTGGCGTCTATTTCGCCATGAACAGCCCGGCAGCAGTGGTCGGTGCTGATGTCACCTCGGTCGCGCAGATGGTCAGCAGCTGGGGCTTCGTGATCACCCCGGATCAATTGACTGCAGTCGCCAAAGACATTGGCGAAAACACCGTACTGGCCCGCGCTGGCGGTGCACCTACGCTGGCGGTGGGCATCGCGCAGATCCTGCACCAGGCGTTTCCCGGCCAGAACAGCATGGCGTTCTGGTACCACTTCGCGATCCTGTTCGAAGCGCTGTTCATCCTCACCGCAGTTGACGCCGGTACCCGTGCCGGCCGCTTCATGTTGCAGGACCTGCTCGGCAGTTTCGTGCCTTCGCTCAAACGCACCGAGTCCTGGACCGCCAACGCCATCGGCACCGGTGGCTGCGTGGCGTTGTGGGGGTATCTGCTGTATCAAGGCGTGATCGATCCGCTCGGTGGCATCAATACCTTGTGGCCGCTGTTCGGTATCTCCAACCAGATGCTGGCGGGTATTGCGCTGATGCTGGCGACGGTGGTGCTGATCAAGATGAAACGTCAGCAGTACATCTGGGTCACCATACTCCCGGCGTCGTGGCTGTTGATTTGCACCGTAACAGCGGGCTTCATCAAGCTGTTCGATCCGAGTCCTGCGGTTGGCTTCCTGGCGCTGGCCCGCAAATATAGCGCGGCGGCCGATGCCGGGCAGGTTCTGGCACCGGCCAAAAGCGTTGAGCAGATGCAGCACGTGATCTTCAACGCGTACACCAACGCGGTTTTGACCGCACTGTTCCTGTTCGTGGTACTGAGCATCCTGTTCTACGCGCTCAAGGTCGGTCGCGCGGCCTGGATCAAGAAAGAGCGTACCGACAAGGAAGCGCCGTTTCAGGCCTTCCCGAAAACCCACTGAGTGCGCTGTGAGGCGAGGAGGTGCAAATGTTCAATGACCTGAGTCGTCTGGGTAAGTATCTGGGTCAGGCTGCGCGCTTGATGGTCGGCATGCCCGACTACGACACCTACGTCGAGCATATGCAGAACACTCATCCGGACAAGCCGGTGATGTCGTATGAGGCGTTTTTCCGCGAGCGCCAGGATGCACGTTACGGCGGCAAAGGCGGGCCGAAATGCTGTTAACGGTTCAGGCTGTCGAGCCGGTTTGACCTGACGCGCCACGCCTATCGTGGCGCGTTTTCATTTGCGGGGTTCTTTCAGGAGCGCGCCGTTAGCAAAAAATCGAAAAGCAGGAGTAGGCATGACCGTTTCGCCACCGATTCCCGTCACCGTTCTGAGTGGTTTTCTCGGCTCGGGCAAGACCACGTTGTTGCGTCATCTGCTCAAGGCAGAGCACGGTCTGAAGATCGCCGTGATCGAAAACGAATTCAGCGATGCCGGGATCGATACGCAATTGCTGGGCAATGAGCCGGTGCAGGTGATGACCCTGTCCAACGGCTGCGTGTGCTGCACCATTCACACCGACCTGACCAAGGCACTGGTCCTGCTGCTGGAGCGCCTGGACAGCGGCGAGATCGCGTTCGATCGGCTGGTGATCGAGTGCACCGGCCTTGCCGATCCTGCACCCGTGGCGCAGACCTTTTTCATCGACGAAGAACTGCGCGAGCGCTACATCCTTGACGGCATCATCACCCTGGTCGATGCCGCGCATGCCGATACGCATCTGGAGCAGACCATCGCTCAGGCGCAGATCGGTTTTGCCGACCGCTTGCTGGTGAGCAAGACCGATCTGGTGGATGACTCTGCATTCAAAGCCCTGAGCGAGCGCCTGACTCGCATCAACCGTCGTGCGCCTATTCGCGTGGTCGAGCATGGCCAGATCGATCTGGCCGAGCTGCTGGATGTGCGTGGCTTCAACCTCAACGCCGATGTCGGCGGCATGACTTTGCGCCCGGCGGCACCTGCGGGACGCTCCATCGACCGCATCAGCAGCGTGGTACTGCGCAGCGACAAGGCGCTGGACATCGACCGGCTCAGCAGCTTCATGAACGACCTGCTTGAAGAACATGGCAAGCAGTTGCTGCGCTACAAGGGTGTGCTCAACATCGCTGGCGAAGACCGCAAGCTGGTTTTCCAGGGCGTATTGAAGTTGTACGGCTTTGATTTCGACCTGGAGTGGGGCGCGGATGAGCGGCGTGAAAGCGTGATCGTGTTTATCGCCGATGACTTGCCCGAAGAAAAGATTCGCGAAGGGTTTGCCAGGGTGGCAGCAGATTGAATCAGTGGTTCACCCTACGGCTCTGTTACACCCCTAGCCCTTGCCGAACGATAAACCTGTGGGAGCGAGCGTTCCGCTCCCACAGGTTGATCACCAGTCACCCATAAAAAAGCCCGGCTCTGGAGCCGGGCTTTTTCGCGTCAAGCGGCTGCTATCAAGCGCCGTAAACCGGCAGCTTGGCGCAGACGGCTTTGACCTTCTCGCGAACGGCGTCGATCACCGCTTCGTTGTTCAAGTCAGCCAGGATGTCGCAGATCCAGCCTGCCAGTTCCTTGCACTCTGCTTCCTTGAAGCCGCGAGTGGTCACAGCCGGAGTGCCGAAACGCAGGCCGGAAGTGACGAATGGGGAGCGAGGGTCGTTTGGCACCGAGTTTTTGTTCACGGTGATGAACGCCTTGCCCAGGGCCGCGTCGGCGTCTTTGCCGGAGATGTCCTGTTTGATCAGGGACAACAGGAACAGGTGGTTCTCGGTGCCGCCGGACACTACGTCGAAACCGCGCTCGATGAACACTTCGGCCATTGTCTTGGCGTTCTTGACCACTTGTTGCTGGTAGGTCTTGAACTCAGGCTGCAGCGCTTCCTTGAAGCAGATCGCCTTGGCCGCGATCACGTGCTCCAGCGGACCGCCCTGGCCGCCCGGGAATACCGCGGAGTTCAGCTTCTTTTCGATCTCGGCGTTGGCGCGAGCCAGGATCAGGCCGCCACGTGGACCACGCAGGGTCTTGTGGGTGGTGGTGGTGACGACGTCAGCGAAAGGAACCGGGTTCGGATAGACGCCTGCGGCGACCAGACCGGCCACGTGCGCCATGTCGACGAACAGGTACGCACCGACCTTGTCTGCGATGGCGCGGAAGCGCGGGAAGTCCAGTATCTGCGAGTAAGCCGAGAAGCCGGCCACGATCATTTTCGGCTTGTGTTCGACTGCCAGACGCTCGACTTCGTCGTAGTCGATCAAGCCGTTGCCGTCGATGCCGTATTGTACGGCGTTGTACAGCTTGCCGGAGGACGAAACGCTGGCGCCGTGGGTCAGGTGACCGCCGTGGGCCAGGCTCATGCCCAGGATGGTATCGCCAGCGCTCAGCAGGGCCAGATAGACTGCGCTGTTGGCCTGGGAGCCGGCGTGCGGCTGGACGTTGGCGTAATCGGCGCCGAACAGCTCCTTGGCGCGGTCGATGGCCAGTTGCTCGACGATATCGACGTATTCGCAACCGCCGTAGTAACGCTTGCCCGGGTAGCCCTCGGCGTACTTGTTGGTCAGTACCGAGCCTTGCGCTTCCATGACAGCGGGGCTGGTGTAGTTTTCCGAGGCGATCAGCTCGATGTGCTCTTCCTGGCGCTTGGCTTCTTGTTCCATAGCGGCATACAGGTCGGAGTCGTACTTGGCGATAGTCAAATGACGGCTGAACATGGCGGTCCTCGGGGATCGGGCAATTGAAAAGGGGGGCATTCTACAACATCGGCTTTTATCTGGCATATGAAAGCCGGTCATGCGCGTGATGAGCGCAATGCAGCTTCCATGCAATGCAGCGAGCCGCAAACCAGCCGCTTTACGCCTGTGGGTTTCTGCCGGCGGCTTATGGCTTGAAACACCACACTAGTCCAGCATGAACAGCGCATCGTTGCTGAACTGCGCTTCAAACCGTGACGGCGTCATAGGACGGCCGAACAGGTAGCCCTGCACTTCGTCACAGCCGTGTTCGCGCAGGAACTCCAGCTGTTCGTAGGTTTCCACACCCTCTGCGATGACGGCCAGGTTGAGGCTGTGGGCCATGGCGATAATCGCGCGGGCGATCTGAGCGTCCTGTTCGCCGGAGGGCAGGCCATCGACGAAGGTGCGGTCGATCTTCAACACATCAATGGGAAACTGCTTGAGATAGTTCAGCGACGAGTAGCCGGTGCCGAAATCGTCCACCGCGATGCTTAGGCCCAGACGTTTGAGGCCGTCGAGAATCATCATCGCCTCGCTGACCTCGCGCATCAGGATACTTTCAGTCAGCTCCAGTTCAAGACAGGCAGGAGGCAGCTCGGTTTCCTGCAGGATGTTGGCGATACGCGTGCCCAGTTGGCCGTCGGAAAACTGCCGGGCCGAGATATTGACCGACACCTTCGGCACGCGAACTTTGGCCTTGTGCCATTCGCGCAGTTGGCGACAGGCTTCCATGAGCACCCATTCGCCGACTTCGACCACCAGCCCTAGCTCTTCGAGGACCGGAATGAAATCACCTGGCGGAACCAGTCCGCGGGTCGGATGGCGCCAGCGCAACAACGCTTCGGCGCCGGTCAGGCGCTTGCCGTCGCCGCTGAATTGCGGCTGGTAATACAGGGTGAATTCTTTCTGTTCCAAGGCGTGACGCAGATCGCTTTCCAGCTCCAGACGCTCCAGCGCACTGGCGTTCATGTCTGCCTGATAGAACTGGAAGTTGTTTTTGCCGCGCTCCTTGGCGTAGTACATCGCCGTGTCGGCGTTCTTCATCAACTGGCTCAGTTCCTTACCGTCCTGCGGGCTCAGCGCGATACCGATACTGGCCGTCACGAAGAACTCCCGGCCTTCGAGCACGAACGGCCTCACCAGGCTGCCGAGGATCTGCTCGGCGACATGAATGGCGCGATTCATCGCCGCCTGCTGCGAAGCGCCCGGCTGCAGTAGCAGCGTGAACTCGTCTCCGCCCATGCGGGCCACGGTGTCGTCTTTGGCGACGCATTCGAGCAGTCGCGCGGCCATGTCCTTGAGCATGCGGTCTCCGGCGGCATGGCCGAGGGAGTCGTTGATCGGTTTGAAGCGATCCAGATCGAGGAACATCAGCACCACCCAGGCCTGCTGGCGCTCGGCATGCAGCAGAGCGCTGTGCAGGCGGTCCTGGAACAGCGTGCGGTTGGGCAAGTGGGTCAGGGCGTCGTAGTACGCCAGTCGGTGGATGCGCTGCTCGCTGGCCTTGCGCTCGCTGATATCGGTGAAGAAACACACGTAGCTGGCCAGGTCGCCCTCATTGTCCAGCACCGCAGTGATACCGACCCACGCCGGGTAGTGTTCGCCATCGCGCCGTTTGAGCCACAGCTCGCCTTCCCAAGTGCCGTGCTGATTCAGTTGCTTGAGGATGTAGCCCAATTGGGCTTGCTGCTGATCTTCGGCGGTCAGCATCGACGGGAACTGATCCAGGACTTGGGAAACGGCATAGCCACTCACCCGACTGAACGCATCGTTGGCCTGCACGATGTAACCGGCAGGGTCGGTGATCAGAATCGCCGAAGTGGAATGTTCGAATACCGTCGCTGCCATGCGCAGGTCTTTTTCTGCACGACGTTGCTGGCTGATGTCACGCCCGACACCGAGAATGCCTTCGAAAGCGCCGGATTCGTCCCACACCAATACCAGGCGCAGCTCAACGGGAATCTTGCGACCGTCGGCGCGCAGGCAGTCCAGCAGGTATAACTGGTTCGGCATTTCGGCACGCAGCTCTGCCAGGGTTTCGGGCTTATGCAGGGCCTTTCCGACGCGCAGCAGCAGGATTTGCAGGTCTGTCAGCTGTTGCGGGTTGGCGATGATCGAATTCCAGCCGTTCTGCATGATCCACTCTGCGCTGTAGCCCAGCACGGTGGTCAGCGAAGGGCTGACGTAATTCGGACGCAGTGTCTGATCGGTGGAGAAGATGACGTCGCTGATGCTTTCGGCCAACATGCGATAGCGCTGCTCGCTGTCGCGCAAGGACTGGCTGGCCTCAACCTGCTCGGTGACGTCCTTGGCCACCCCGATAATGCGGGTTACCCGGCCATTCTCGTCAGGGGACAGGGCCCGCTCGCGTATGTCGAAACGCCGCCAATGACCGTTGCGGTCACTGAAACGCAAGTGGCATTCGGAGAGGTCGCGTACGTATTCTCGGCTGCGGTTCAGCCGCAGTTGCTCATAGGGCTCGGCGTCATCGGGGTGCAGCAGGATTTCCCAGAAACGATCGCCCATCTCCTGCAGTTCTTGTTTGCTATAGCCTAACGTTCGCCCCAGATGGTGGTTGCTATAGATCATGTGCCGGCTGACGACGTCCTGGACGTAGAGATGATCGGGAACGGTATGCACCACGTCCGACCAGAAACTTTCTCGCTCCTGTAGCGCCAGTTCGGCCTGCTTGCGGTTGGTGATGTCGTTGATACTCAGGATCACTGCATTGAAGTCTTCCGGGTGCTCGGGCAGCCGCACCACCAGCCACAAATGCTGATCGCTGCCCTGAGCGTGAGGCAGCAGTATTTCCAGTTCCATTTGAGGCTGGCGGTCGAGTACGGCGCTGATCAGTTGGACGCCGATGCCCTGCCGTGAACGTGGGCATCCTTCGATCAGTTGCTGCCATACCTGAGCGGCGGATTCAGCGCGAAGCAGATGAGCCGCTACCTGATTGACCTCGGTGATGCGCAGTTGGTGGAGCAATCCCCTTAGCTGTTCCGGATGCTTGAGCAGGCGCTGGTACAGTTCGTCGCTCGTGCTCAGCCGCAGGTTTTGCAAATACTCGGGCAAGCTGGAAAGGTCCAGCACGCACAGGGCCACACCGGTCCCTTCGAAGATGTCCTTGTAGCGACGACGACTGTGGTGCAACTGCAATTGACGGCGACGCAGGCTGCGCAGCGCAAGCAGCGGCAGGATCGAGCAGAGCAGGGCGATCACACACTTGCCGACCAGCGGAGCGATGAGGACCTGGCGCGCTTTGCCCGCATCGAACAGGCCACGCAGTTGCCAGTCGGAGTTGGTCAGCGGATCCAGCAGGACCGTCTGCTTAACGCTGTCCGAAGGCCCGGCGGCGCTGGTATCCGCCTGATAGATCACGCGTTGCGTTGCAGGGTTCTCCAGCTGCCAGGCCGCCTTGAAATCCTGATCGTTTTGTCGGGACAGGGATTTCAATGCCTGTGAGTCCAGACGGATGGCCCAGAAGCGCTCGGTTTCATTGCCAGGCTGGCGGACGAATAGATAGAAAAACGAGTCGCCCGGGCCATTGGCGTAATAGTAGGTATGACCCTTGAGACGCCCGCACGCTTGAGTCAAAAAGCTGGCGTCTGTGCTGCCCTGTGCGCTATCGGCGACGATATTCCCACGCTCGTCGAGCCAGGCCACGCTGTGCAACCCTGGCAGCGCCTGACGCAAGCGTTCCAGGGTGGCAACGTGCTGGTCGGTGGTGCGTGGTGCGGTCTTGGCGTCATCCAGAATGTTCAGCGCCACTTGAGCATTGAGCGCCATGTTCAGGCTCAGTCGGTCGGCGAGCTGGATGCTGTAATCGACGCTGCGTTGGTACTGGCGCTCTTGGGTCTGCTGAAACTGTTCGAACAGCTGCCACAACAAAAGCACGAGCATCAGCAGCACCAGTATCGCCAGCGCGCCTTTCAGCGAGCCTCGAAAAGGCACGGCCTTCGCGCTTCTTGAGGCGCGCAATTGAGAGGTGGGTGTTGGTGTGGACAAACTGTGATCCTGACTGCTGGACTGAATCAGCGTGTGCGAAATGCACTATAAGCTTGACGCCCAAAGAGCGGTTAGCATGCCCTGACTTGTGGCTAAGTGCCAGCCAAAAAGGCCTGCACGGTTTGCCCTGCCGACCGCATTCGGGTAGCTTTGCGCCACGCGCGATGTGCCCGATTTCTGCAACACCAGCACAATGCCTGCAAACATTGCTCCAGCTTCATGCCCGGTACCCTGAAGCATCATCGTGACTGTTCTCGCTATGCCTTGATCAATTCAAGGCCCGGAAGGCCCGGACGGCAAGTTGCGTAGATAAATAAAAGCGGTTTTTGCGACGAAGCACCGGGTTTGTCCGACAAGTCGGCGAGCAAAATCAGGCAAGGCAAACAGCCGAACGACGGCCGGGATCGCGGTCGACGCCCACGCTCTTGATGAGCCTTCGAGCCTGATTCAACGTAGTGCCACTGATGGCAGCCACTTTTCGTATCAGGCCGGGCTCGCGTCTTTATTCACAGTCCTAACCAGGTTTTCATTCCATGGCTCAATACGTCTTCACCATGCATCGGCTGAGCAAGGTTGTTCCGCCGAAGCGGGAAATCCTGAAAAATATCTCCCTGTCTTTCTTCCCGGGCGCCAAGATCGGCGTTCTCGGCCTCAACGGTTCGGGTAAATCAACGCTGCTGAAAATCATGGCCGGTGTCGACACCGAGTTCGATGGCGAAGCGCGCCCGATGCCGGAATTGAACATCGGCTATCTGCCGCAAGAACCCCAGCTTGATCCGAACAAGACCGTACGTGAAGTGGTCGAGGAAGCGGTCAGCGTTATCAAGGACGCCCAGGCGCGTCTGGACGAGGTGTACGCTGCCTACGCCGAGCCGGATGCCGACTTCGATAAGCTCGCCGCCGAACAGGCCAAGCTCGAAGCCATTCTGCAGGCCAGCGATGGTCACAACCTCGAACGTCAGCTGGAAGTTGCGGCCGATGCGTTACGTCTGCCAGCCTGGGACGCGAAGGTCGAGCACCTGTCCGGCGGCGAGAAGCGTCGCGTGGCGTTGTGCCGCCTGCTGCTGTCCGCGCCCGACATGTTGCTGCTCGACGAACCGACCAACCACCTGGATGCCGACTCCGTCGCCTGGCTTGAGCACTTCCTGCATGACTTCCCGGGCACCGTGGTTGCGATTACGCACGACCGGTACTTCCTGGACAACGTCGCTGGCTGGATTCTGGAACTCGACCGCGGCGCCGGTATTCCTTACGAGGGCAACTACTCTGGCTGGCTTGAGGCCAAGTCCGACCGTCTGGCCCAGGAGTCCAAGCAGCAGTCGGCTCATGAAAAGGCCATGAAGGAAGAGCTGGAGTGGGTGCGCAAAGGCGCCAAGGCTCGTCAGTCCAAATCCAAGGCGCGTCTGCAACGCTTCGAGGAGATGCAATCGCAGGAATTCCAGAAGCGCAGCGAAACCAACGAGATCTACATCCCGGCCGGTCCGCGTCTGGGCGACAAGGTCATCGAATTCAAGAACGTCAGCAAAGGCTACGGTGATCGTGTGCTGATCGACAACCTGTCGTTCGCCATGCCCAAGGGCGCCATCGTCGGCGTGATCGGTGGCAACGGTGCAGGTAAATCGACCCTGTTTCGCATGCTGATGGGCAAGGAGCAACCGGACTCAGGCTCTATAGAGATCGGTGAAACCGTGCAACTGGCCTGCGTTGATCAGAGCCGTGACGATCTGGACGGCAGCAAAACCGTGTTTGCGCAGATTTCTGACGGTTCCGACCAGATCAAGATCGGCAACTACGAGATCCCGTCGCGCACGTACGTCGGCCGCTTCAACTTCAAGGGCGGTGACCAGCAGAAGTTCGTCAAGGACCTCTCCGGTGGTGAGCGTGGTCGTTTGCATCTGGCGCTGACGCTCAAGGAAGGGGGCAATGTCCTGCTGCTCGACGAACCGTCCAACGACCTCGACGTTGAAACCCTGCGATCGCTGGAAGAGGCCCTGCTGGACTTCCCGGGCGCTGCTATTGTGATCTCTCACGATCGGTGGTTCCTTGACCGCGTGGCGACTCACATCCTGGCGTACGAAGACGATTCGCAGGCCGTGTTCTTCGAAGGCAACTACACCGAATACGAAGTCGACCGCAAGAAACGCTTGGGCGAGGCCGCTGCGCAACCACACCGCGTGCGTCACAAGAAACTGGCCTGATTCAGGTCGGCGACACAAGAAACGGAGCCTTCGGGCTCCGTTTTTTTTATGCGTTATCTTGCGCCGCTGATGACAGATGATTGCCGCAGATGCTGGTTTGCTGATCCTTTGGTGCCAACCTGCTGCACATTCGCGTAACGCACAACTTGTACAAGAAGCTGGCAGCGAACGTGGCGGCTCAGCTACAGGTGAACTGCCTGACGCCGCGGGCGCGTCCGATCACACTCCCCAGCAAGCCGGTCATGCTCTTGCTGCTTTCAAACATCCCCCTCGATTTGCAGAACCTCGATCACCTGATCTCCGACCGGACGTTCCCAGGTCGCTTCGTCACCGACCTGCGTGCCCAACAGCGCCTTGCCCAAGGGAGAGGCCCAGTTGATCAGTTGGCTCGCGGCGTGGGCTTGATCCTCGCCTACCAACTGCACGCGTTGCTGGCGGTCTTCTTCGTCGGCAAAGGTCACCCAACTGCCAATCTGGACTTTTTCGGTGCAAATGGCAGGCGTTACCACCTGAGCGGTCTGCAGCCGCTGATTGAAGTAACGCAGGTCACGTTCGATATCAGCCTGACGCTGCTTGTCCGCACCTTCGCCCAGGGCGGTCTGCTCACTGTGCTGCGCTTGCAATGCAGCCACCTGCGCCTGCAGCTGGGCCAGCCCGCTGGCGGTGACATAATTGGGTTGTGCGCTAATCTGGCGTTCTACCGGCTGGCTGGCCTGCGCGGCGGCGTGGTCTTCATTGACGAAGGCCCGACTCATGGCGTGCTCCTGATCATGGCTCAATCAGGGTTGGGCCATGTTCACATTCCATAAGTTTCCCTGAATGTCTGCTTGCGACAAGAAGTCACTGGGAACGATAGGCTTTTGCGGCGTCTTGGGTTTTCTGTTGATCCCAGTTCCGGTCACGGTCGTTCCAGATACTGTCTCTGCCCTGATCCTGAACACCCTTGGTCGCCAACTGCGCCTGGCACTGCCGGAACCCGTCGCTCCAACCCTGTGCATAAATCGTGTCGCGCAGATAACGCGGCACATCTTTTTTGTACTGTCCTTTCATTGCGTCGATGGACTGTCGCCCGCTGCTGCATCCATCCTCAAACCCATCTGCGAACGTCGGTGAGTACCCTTCAGCCAGCAACTGGTCGTGGGTAGACTGACAACCAGCGACAACCAAACAGCAGCACAGCCCAGCCCAGCGCGTATTCATTGGCGTCTCCTCGACTTACATAAAGTCTAGAAGCGGATCCGTGAGTTATTCGTAAAAGAGGCGTGAGAAATCCATTAACCGATGCCCGGTCACGCGGATTTAGTTCCCGATATCCGCCTGACGGCAGGATTGCATGAAAATTCTTTTAGTAATTTTCCTCTTGGCGGCCAGAGAAGATTCAAGGTTGTTAAACTGTCGCGCTGCGCTAAATAGCCTAGGAAGATTAATGAACCTCAGAACAATCCTGATTCTCGGCGCACTCAGCGCCTTCGGCCCGATGGCCATCGACTTTTATCTACCCGGTTTTCCTGCAATCGCGTTGGCCTTTGGCACTGACGAGAAACATGTGCAGCTGACCCTTGCCTCGTATTTTTTGGGCCTGAGCATCGGACAGCTGGCATATGGGCCCATTGCCGACCGTTTTGGCCGCCGCTTGCCGCTGTTATTTGGTGTCGTGCTGTTTACCCTTGCGTCCTTGGCCTGTGCCTTTGCGCCCAGCCTGGAATGGCTGATCGTGGCGCGTTTCGTTCAGGCATTGGGTGGGTGCGCGGGCATGGTCCTGTCTCGAGCGATCGTCAGCGACAAATGCTCTCCCATAGACTCGGCGAAAGTATTTTCCCAACTGATGCTGGTGATGGGCCTTGCGCCGATCCTTGCGCCGATGCTCGGCGGCTTGCTGGTGAATGTCTATGGTTGGCAGGCGATCTTCATAACGCTGACCCTGTTCAGTGCGCTCACCGCCCTGGCCGTCGCCCTCGGTCTGCCTGAAAGCATGCCCTGCGGACATCCGCGGCTGCCGTTGTCTGGCGCATTGGGGTCCTATTGGAGGCTGTTGGGCGACCGGATATTCCTCGGCCACGCATTGACGGGCGGCATTGCCATTGCCGGTATGTTCTCTTACATCGCAGGCTCGCCCTTCGTATTCATCAAGCTGTATGGAGTGCCCGCGGAGCACTATGGTTGGCTGTTCGGCATCAACGCTGCAGGCTTCATCCTGGTGGCGCAGATCAACGCACGGCTGGTAGGTCGTTTTGGACCGGCATGGATGTTGTCCCGGGCGGTCTGGGTGTACTTGGGCGGGGCCGTGGTACTCCTCACAATTGCCACGCTGCACACTGAAAAACTGTGGCCGCTGCTAATCCCCCTGTTCGTCTATATCGCGAGTCTGGGCTGCATCCTTCCCAACGCTTCCGCCTGCGCCATGGATGGCCAGGGCAAGCGCGCGGGCAGTGCATCGGCGCTGCTGGGCTGTCTGCAATTCAGCGTAGCGGCGGGAGCTGCGGCTTTGGTGGGGGTTCTCCATGACGGAACCGCGGTGCCGATGGCGACTGTCATCACACTCTGCGGTGTGCTCACGGTGACGTTGGCAATGGTTACCCGGCGCTCGCAGAAAAAAAGGGATGCGTTGACTCCACATGCCGACGTGCGTATTTGATTGCGGCTGCGGCGCACTAGCGTCGCAGTATTTTCGCTCCGGTCATTATGTACGCTGTGTTGTGTGTTTAAACCTGTACAGAACTGTTCAAAAGGTTGAATAATCAAACTAAGCCGTTGGCTTTTACTGCTTAAAATTACGAAATTTCTTACATCCGTTTTTCAGACGACGAAAACACACACTTTATTCAGGCTGAAAACTGCGCATCGAAAGCTATAGTAGAGGATGTTTTTTTTGAAAGTTTTTTGAGTATTCATTGTAGGCAATTGCCGTGGTTTTTTCTGAGGCTGCATGCCGTTTATCTCGCGAAGCCTTGTTTTTAGCGTACTTTTGCCGAGCTAAGATCTTTGTCCGACAATAAGATCGGGAGGACTTTTGCTCTACCTTTTGCCTATCAGGCTGATAACTTTCTCATCTGTTACTGCCAAATCAGTTCTTGATAGTGATACAGCGCTTATACTATGGCGCCACTATGGATCCGATTTATGACAAAACATCGAACTGTCGCTGCATGCAGACGAATCTGTATTGTGCCGCGACTTCCATTCAATAGAGTTCTCAGTAAGTGATGTAGATCAAAGGCCAGCATTCGTTCATGGCAACAATGTTGGCTGCATGCCGTATGTGGCGACCCGCTCATCGTTAGACGAATGTTTCGACAGGGAGTGAAAACATGGAACATGCACCTTGTATCAGTCAGATTGCCGCATTGCTGGCGGATCCTAAACGCAGCGCGATGATGTGGGCATTGATGGATGGGACCTCCAGGGCGGCAGACGAACTGGCGCTGCTCGCGGGATTGTCCCCCTCTTCGGCGGGGTCGCATCTGGCGCGACTTGCTTCCGGGGGGCTGCTCAAATTGGAAACCCGGGGCAAGAAGCGTTTTTTCAGATTGGCGGCCCCGGAAGTCGGTGCTGCGGTGCAGGCGTTGGCCTGTGCCTCGATAATCAGTGCGCAAGTCGTCGGTCGCAGCATCGCGCAGCCTTTGCTGGCTTCGCCATCACGTCGTGCGAGTGTCTGCGCCGATCATCTGGGCGGAGAGCTTGCGACCGAGTTGTATCAGAGGATGCTTGGAGCCGGCTGGATCGAGCAGAGTGACCAGCGTCTGGAAGTGACCAATATCGGTATCTCCCGGTTTGCCGAGTGTGGCATCTTCGTCCCGGCGTTGGCGCACCGGCAGCGTGAAACCGTATGTGCGTGTGCTGGCTGCAGTGATGTCAGTCCGCATCTGGGAGGAGCATTGGGGGCGGGGCTGCTGCAATTGTTCATGCAACTGGGGTGGGTAAGGCCGACGGAAGAAGCCAGCACCTTGCAGGTGTCGTCCAATGGGCAGCGGGAGATCGACAAGATCGCATCGGCGGCGTGAGTCGGATCAGAAAGTGAAGCGCTGCGCGGGTGTATGAAGATCCTGAAACATCAGGCCGGTCTGGGGACGCGAGCGTGTCCGCGTCCACAGAGAATCATCTTGAAAACCACACTCCTGTATTACGGCTTCACCAACCGCGCATCCAGGCTGTTCTGGGCCATACGTCTGGCTTGATCCTGAGTCATGCCCACGTGCTCGTGCAGCGCCTGGAAGTTCTCTGTCACGTACCCGCCGAAATAGGCCGGGTCATCGGAATTCACGGTGACTTTCACGCCACGTTCGAGCATATCCAGAATGTTGTGCTGGCCCATGTGATCGAACACGCAGAGCTTGGTGTTCGACAGCGGGCAGACGGTCAACGGGATCTGCTCGTCAATGATGCGCTGCATCAACCGCTCGTCTTCGATGGCACGGACGCCGTGGTCGATGCGCTGAATCTTCAGCAGGTCCAAGGCTTCCCAGATGTACTCGGGCGGTCCTTCTTCGCCCGCATGGGCAACCGTCAAAAAGCCTTCGCTGCGGGCGCGATCGAACACGCGCTTGAACTTGCTCGGCGGGTGACCCATCTCCGAACTGTCCAGGCCCACTGCGACAAAGGTGTCACGGTATGGCAGTGCCATGTCCAGGGTCTTTTGCGCCTCGTCTTCGCTCAGGTGACGCAAGAAGCTCAGGATCAGACCGCTGCCGATACCCAGTTGCTCCTTGCCGTCTTTCAGGGCTCTGGAAATACCGTTGAGTACCACTTCGAAGGCAATCCCGCGATCGGTGTGGGTCTGGGGATCGAAAAACGGTTCGGTGTGAATGACATTCTGTGCCTTGCAGCGTTGCAGATAGGCCCAGGTCAGGTCGTAGAAGTCCTGCTCGGTACGCAGCACATCCGCGCCCCGGTAATAGAGGTCGAGAAATTCCTGCAGATTATTGAAGGCATAGGCCTTGCGCAGGGTTTCGACGTCAGACCAGGGCAGGGCGATCTTGTTGCGTTCGGCCAGAGCGAACAGCAATTCAGGCTCCAGCGAGCCCTCCAGATGCAGGTGCAGTTCAGCCTTGGGCAGGGCGTTCAACCAGTCGTACATGTGCTTTTCTCATCAGGTGCAATCGTGGGCATTCTACAGAGTCATGTACGTCGACTGGTTAAAAACCTGACCGAAAGGTTCAGACCTCGACCTGCGGCGCTCTTCTGTAGGCGTACGTCTGGGCAAAACGCGATAGCAGAAACTCGGCACAGGTGGTCGGCGGATACAGCGCTGGATGTTGCGCGTCAGCGCATCCGGGCAGGCATTCGATCAGGGTGTCCGGGCGTGGCTGCATTTGTCGGTCAACGCGTCTGAACCTGACATACCCTCTCGCGGGCAGTGCCGCTCCTGCACCTTCATAAAAGGACTTCGCCTTACTTTGGCAAGTCCGCTGTCACGCCCTCGACGTAATAGTTCATCGAGGCCAGTTCCGCGTTGCTCGCCACGCTGCCTGCCGGAATTTTCACCGCACCTGTCTGGTCCTTGATCGGGCCCGTGAACGGATGGAACGCGCCGCTTTCGATGTCGGCGATGATCTGCTGTGCCTCGCTTTTCACGTCTGCCGGCACCAGATCGCTGATGGGCAACTCGACAGTACCCTCCTTCAAGCCACCCCAGTAGTCCTGGGGCTTCCAGGTGCCGTCGATGACTGCTTGGGTGGCCTCTATGTAATGTGGCCCCCAGTTGTTGACGATCGAAGTCAGCACTGCCTTTGGCCCGAAATGCGCCATGTCCGAGGCGTAGCCGACTGCATACACGCCGCGCCGCTCAGCCGCCTGAATCGGTGCCGGACTGTCGGTGTGCTGGAAGATCACGTCGACGCCCTGATCGATCAATGCGTTGGCGGCATCCGCTTCCTTGCCCGGGTCGAACCATGCGTTGACCCACACCACCTTGAGCTCGGTACCGGGGTTGTATTTGTTAAGCGCCAGCTGGATGGCATTGATGTCGCGCAACACTTCCGGAATCGGGAACGAGGCGACATAACCGATCTTTTTGGTCTTGGTCATCTTCGCCGCAAGGAAGCCACTGACGTAACGGCCTTCATAGGTGCGGGCCAGATAGGTGCCCATGTTCCTGTCCTGCTTGTAGCCGGTCGCGTGTTCGAAGGTCACTTTGGGGAATTGCCTGGCGACTTTGAGCGTCGGGTTCATGTAGCCGAACGAGGTGGTGAACACCAGGTCGTAGCCACCCTTGGCCATGTTGCGGATGACCCGCTCGGCGTCCGCGCCTTCCGGGACGTTTTCGACATAACTGGTGATCACCTTGTCGCCGAGTGCCTTGACCAGGGCTTGATGGCCTTGCTCATGCTGATAAGTCCATCCGTGGTCGCCAATGGGGCCGATATACACAAAGCCGACTTTCAGGGGATCCGCCGCAATTGCCATGAGGCTTGCGCTCAGGCCAACGACAGCAGCCATGGCGCACATCAGTTTTTTCAGCGGACGACGTGAGTGAAGGATGGAAAGCATGCAGGTCGAGCTCCTTTGGTCTTGTGGGCCGGGCCATCTGGGCAAGGCGTTCGACTCAATGCAAAAAACTGACCAACAAGACAGGTCTCGTTTTGAGCCGGGACTTGATGCGCGCAAGAGTGCAGGGGGTGTTTCCCATGATCACTGAAGGTGCTTGGTTAGAAGCCCACGCCGCGAACTGGTGCAGCGTGGCGCCACTTTGCAGGTTGGCTCACTACCCGGTGGGCGCGAATTCGTTCGCGCCCACCGGGCACCGCGTCAAGGTAACGCACGCTTGCCTTGAAACCTTTGTTTGCAACAAGCACTCTCATCGCCTTAAGCAGTTTCACTTCATGGACGTGCGGCATCGGTCGCAAGGGTAAAAGGCAGCGATGGGCACGATTCTCAAGCAAGAAAAATTTCTACTGTTGGCGCTGATCGCGACCTGTTTCGCGTATCCGTTCGAGCACCAGTTACTCAGCCACGGCAATAGCGTCGCGCTGATCGCCGGTATTGTCCTGGTAGGCTTCATCGTCTGTGCATCGATGCGCGTTGCCCACCACGCCGAATTGCTCGCCGAGAAGGTCGGCGATCCTTACGGCACGATGATTCTGACCTTGTCTGCGGTGCTGGTCGAAGTGGTGATCCTGGCGATCATGATGAGCAACGAGCCGTCCCCTACGCTGGTGCGCGACACCATCTATTCGGCGGTCATGCTCGATGTCAACGGCATTCTCGGTCTCGCCGCATTGATGGGCGGGCTCAAGCATGGCGAGCAATCCTACAACGATGATTCGGCACGCTCTTACAGCGTGATGATCCTGACCGCCATGGCCGTGTCGATGGTGGTGCCCGAGTTTATTCCCGAATCGAACTGGAAGATGTATTCGGCTTTCACCATTGGCGCGATGATGTTGCTGTATGGGCTGTTTCTGCGCATGCAGGTGGGCCCGCACAGCTACTTTTTCAGCTACAGCTATCCCGACAAGAAACGACGCAAGGCACAGCCTGAACACGTCGAGAAAGAGGCAAACCTGCCGCTGTCCATCGGCATTCTGGTGTTCGGCGTGGTGATTATCGGTGCCCTGGCCGAGGTGATGTCCAAGACCGTAGACCTCGGTCTTGAAGGCAGCGGTGCGCCTCCGGTGATGACAGCGATTCTGGTTGCAGCGATTTCCGCGGCGCCCGAGATCCTCACGGCCCTGCGTGCGGCGCTGGCCAATCGTATGCAGTCGGTGGTGAACATTGCATTGGGCGCTTCGTTGTCCACCGTGATTCTGACTGTCCCGGTGATGGAAGCGATGGCGCTGTACACCGGCCAGCCGTTCCAGATGGCGATGACGCCGGTGCAAACGGTGATGATCTTCGTCACCCTGTTGGTCAGCGCCATCAACCTCAACGATGGCGAGACCAATGCCATCGAGGGCATGACTCACTTTGTGCTGTTCGCTACGTTCGTGATGCTGTCACTGATGGGCTTGTGAGCCCAGGCTTCACCTAACGCTGCAAATCTGCAGGAGCCGGTTCGCCAGCAAGCCGGCCCCTGCAGGGCTTTCATCCTCTGATCAGTTCTTGCGCCGCCTGCCTGTGATCGGCAATCAGCCCCTTCAGATCCAGCCCCTGCACCTGACGATCAACCACCCGCCATTGGCCGCCAATCATCACCCGGTCCGCACGGTCGGCTCCGCACAGCAGCAACGCCGACAGCGGATCATGACTGCCTGAAAAACGCAGTTCGTCGAGCTTGAACAACGCCAGGTCCGCCTGTTTACCCACGGCCAGTTCGCCAATGTCGTTTCTTCCCAACAATCTCGCCGAGCCTCGCGTCGACCAGCCCAAAACAAGCTCCGGGGTGATCTTCTCGGCGCCATAGCGCAGCCGCTGCAGATACAGCGCCTGCCTGGCTTCCAGAATCATGTTCGACGCATCGTTGGACGCCGAGCCGTCAACGCCCAAGCCGATCGGTGCGCCCGCTTCGGTCAGGTCCAGTGTCGGACAGATGCCCGAGGCCAGGCGCATGTTCGAGCTTGGGCAATGACAAACCCCCACGCCGACTGCGCCCAGTCGCGCGATTTCCTGTCCGTTGAAATGAATGCCGTGAGCCAGCCAGGTGCGCGGACCGAGCCAATTGACGCTGTCCAGATAATCCACCGTGCGCAGGCCGAATCGCTGCAGGCAGAATTGTTCCTCATCAAGCGTTTCGGCCAGGTGCGTATGCAGACGAACATCGAGTTTTTCTGCCAGTGCGGCACTTTCGGTCATGATCTCGGTGGTCACTGAAAACGGTGAGCAGGGCGCTAGCGCTATCTGAATCTGCGCGCCGTCGCCGCGTTGGTGATACCGCTCGATCAAGCGCAGGCTATCCTCAAGAATCACCTGGCCCTGCTGAACGGTCTGTTGCGGCGGCAGCCCGCCATCGGCCTCGCCCATACTCATCGAACCGCGCGTCAACATGGCGCGCATGCCCAGTTCGCGAACACTCTCAACCTGCACATCGATGGCATGTTCCAGCCCGTCCGGGAACAGATAGTGATGATCCGCCGCCGTGGTGCAACCGGACAGAAGCAACTCGGTCAGTGCGACTTTGCTCGCCAGCGCCAGTTTTGCAGGGGTCAGTCGCGCCCACACCGGGTACAGCGTCTTCAGCCACGCAAACAGCGGCTGATTGACCACCGGCGCCCAGGCTCGGGTCAGGGTTTGATAGAAGTGATGATGGGTATTGATCAGGCCCGGCAGCAGCACATGTTCGCGGGCATCAAAGACCTGATCACAGGGCTGTGCGGGCGACTGGCCTGCGGCGAGCAGTTCGACGATCACGCCATCTTCAACCACCAGTCCGCCCCGGGCATCGAGGTTGTTGGCAGTGAACACGGCAAGGGGATTTTTCAACCAGATACGGATCGCGGGCATTGGCCGGCTCCTCTGAAAGTGGGTTCAGGTAGCCAGCTCAGTTTTGCCCTGTCTGCTGATCCAGGGTCCGCCGCGACGTCGATGGTTACGCGCGGCGAAGGTGGTGAGTTTAGGGTGGGACAGTATGCGGATCAAGTTTGGCCAAGTTGAGAACGTTCTTACCAGGGAATCGTCTCGCCCTTGTAGTTGACGAAATGATGGCCGCCATAGCCGGCAAATCGTTCGAGTTGCTCAACGATCCCGCTCACACTGGTCTTGACGTCAATGTCAGCACCATCCCCTCCCATCGACGTGCGAACCCAGCCTGGATGCACCGACAGCACAGTGGGTTTGTGTTCGCCCAACTGGCTGACGAACGTGTTGGTCATCGAGTTCAATGCTGCCTTGCTGGCCTTGTACAACGCCATTTCCGGGGCGTCGGGCATGGTGATGCTGCCGAGCACCGAACTCATGAAGGCGATGACACCGGTCTCGGGGCGAATCTGACCAACGAAACGCTTGGCCAGACGAATGGGCGCCACAGCGTTGGTCAGGAACAACTGGCCAAGTTCACCAGCCGTGGCATCGGTAGGGTTGGTGTGCAGGGGTCCCATGATCCCGGCGTTGACGAACAACAGGTCGTACACCCGATCCTTGAGATTGAGCGCCAGCACCTCCAGCGACGATTGCTCATCCATATCCAGCGTCTGAATGTGGACGCCTGCGATGGCTTTCAGCTCATCTGCGTTGTTCTGGTCGCGTACCGTGGCGGTCACCTCCCAGCCTTTTTCAGTCAGGCGCTGTACCAGCCCGAGGCCCAGGCCGCGGGAGGCGCCGATGATCAGCGCGGTTTTGTTGGCAGGCATGAATGTTACTCCTTGAAGAACGAAACGAAGCAGCGTTAGCAGGGTTGACCGCGCAAGCCATCAGGAATTTGTTTTTCCGGCGCAACGGTCACCCACTGCCAACCCTCAGTGCCCCGACTGCCAGGGTTGCCCAAGGGATACCGGTGCGTACAGCCGGGTGCGCAGTGCATCGCGCGACAGTAACACCAGTACCAGGATCGTTGCGACATACGGCAACATCGCCAACAGGGTGGAAGGAATCGCCAGCCCCACGCCTTGAGCGACCAGATACAGAATGCTGGCGAAGCCGAACAGATAGGCGCCCAGCAGCAATCGCCATACCCGCCAACTGGCGAACACCACCAGGGCCAACGCGATCCAGCCTCTGCCTGCGCTCATGTTTTCCGCCCACATTGGCGTATAAGCCAGTGACAGATAAGCCCCTGCGAGCCCGGCCATCGCGCCGCCGAAAAGCACCGCCAGCGTGCGCACGAGTAACACCGGAAGCCCCATCGCGCTGGCGGCATTAGGGTTTTCTCCTACGGCCTGAATGATCAGTCCTACACGACTTTTCAGAAGCATCCATGCCACGCCGGCGAACAGGGCGAAGGAGAGGTAGACCAGAATGTCTTGCGCAAAGAACATTCGGCCTATCAGCGGAATGTCACTCAGCCACGGAATCGCAAGGGGTTCGAAGCCGGTGAGCGGTTTACCGACCCAGGCCGCGCCGACGAAACTCGACAGGCCGACTCCAAAAATCGTCAGGGCCAGTCCGGTCGCCACCTGGTTGGCATTGAACACCAGGGCGACCAAGGCGAAAAGTGACGAAAGGAGCATGCCCGCCAGCATGGCCAGCAGCACGCCAAGCCATAGGCTGCCGGTGCTGAAGGCGACGATGAAACCGATCACCGCGCCAAACAGCATCATGCCCTCCTGTCCGAGATTCAGAACGCCGCTCTTCTCACAGACCAGTTCACCCAAAGCAACCAGAAGCAGCGGTGTGCCGCACCGCACGGTCGCAAAGAAAACGTTACTCAACAGATCGATATCCATCACACGGCCCCCGGCGCAGCGGCCATCTGGCGGCGGGCCCAGCGACATTTGAGGCGCGGGCGGTACAGAATCAGTACATCGCAGGCCAACAGGAAGAACAGCATCATCCCTTGAAACAGTTGGGTGATGGCCTGAGGCAGATTGAGGCTCATCTGCGCGCTTTCACCGCCCAGATACAGCAACGCCATCAGCAGGCTCGAGAACAAGATCCCCAGTGGATTCAGTCGCCCGAGAAACGCCACGGTAATGGCCGCATAGCCATACCCCGGCGAAACCTGCGGCACCAGCTGACCGATCGGTCCGGTGACTTCACACACGCCAGCCAGCCCGGCCAAGCCGCCACTGATCAACAGCGCCAGCCAGATCAGACCTTTCTCACGAAAACCGACGAATCGGGCTGCACGTTTGTCCAGCCCGAGGACCTTGATTTGAAAACCGACGAAACTGCGTTGCAGCAAAACCCACACCGCCACCAGCGCCAGCAATGCGAAATACACCCCGACATGTACACGCCCCTCTGTGGTCAGCAATGGCAGCCGACTGGCGTCGCCGAACATCGCCGATTCAGGGAAGTTCATGCCTGCGGGATCTTTCAGCGGGCCGTGTACGAAATACAGCAGCAGGTTGAGGGCGACGTAATTGAGCATGATGCTGGTAAGGATTTCGTTGGCATTGAAGCGGGTTCGTAACCACGCGGTCAGCCCTGCCCATGCCGCGCCGGCGGCTACGCCAACCAACAGAATCAGTGCCAATACCCAGCGGCTGTCGATGTCAATCATATTGACCGCCACTGCACTGCCTGCCAGCGCCCCGAGCAGCAATTGGCCTTCGGCGCCGATGTTCCAGATACGCGCTTGATAAGCTACCGCCAGACCAAGCGCGCAGAGCAGGATCGGCAGCGTCTTGACCATCAATTCGGACACCCCATACAGGTCGCTGACCGGCGCGATCAGTAACGTGTGCAAGGTCAGCAGCGGGTCGAGCCCCAGTGCTATAAACAGCAGCGACCCCGAAACCAGGGTCAGCACGGCTGCGAGGAGCGGGGAAAACCACAACATGGCTCGCGATTCCCGCCCGCGCGGCTCCAGTGAAAGCAACATGGCCATCTCCGTTATATGAAGAGTCAGTACGGCCGTCAGATCAACGGGGCCGCTTCGGATTGAGAGGGAATGGCGTCGAACTGACCGGCCATCCAGCCGCCGATTTGCGCATGGCTGGTCTGCACTGTCGGTGCCAGGGCTGACAGTCGGCCGCCTGACAGTGCCGCCAGCCGGTCACTGATTTGAAACAGTTCATCGAGGTCTTCGGAAATCACCAGAATGGCCGCGCCTGCGTCGCGCAAGGCAATCAGCGCGCGATGAATGGCCGCCGCTGCACCGACATCCACCCCCCAGGTCGGGTGAGCGGCCACCAACAGTTTCGGGTTTTGCAGAATTTCGCGACCGAGGATGAATTTTTGCAGATTGCCGCCCGACAGGCTGCGGGCAGGGGTCTGTGCATCGGGTGTCTTCACGGCGAAACGCTGGATGATGGCTTCAGCCAGCGCTTGAACCTTGCTGCGCTGGATCAACCCTTTGCTCACAAGCCCGCGCTGAAATGCTGTGAGTAGCGCGTTGTCCGCCAGGCTCATTTCTGGCACCGCGCCATGGCCAAGGCGCTCGGCGGGTACAAAGGCCAGGCCCTTTCTGCGTCTTGCGTCCGGGCGCAAATGGGCGACGGCCTGACCAGCAAAACGAATAAGCTGAGCCTGGGATTTGCTCAGGGTCTGTTCGCCGCTGAGCAGCGCCAGCAATTCGTCCTGGCCATTTCCTGCGACGCCTGCGATGGCAACGATCTCGCCGCGGCGTACCTCAAGATTCACATCGACCAGCGAACAGCCAAATGGATCAGGGTTGTGCCACGACAGCGTGTCGACCTGCAAAAAAGGCGTATCTCCAAGCGCTTTCGGGTAGTGCGCAACCAGCCCTTCGGCATCGCCAACCATCAAGCGTGCCAGTTGCAGATCGCTGCACTCGGCTGGCACGCAATGCCCCGAAACCTTGCCGCCACGCAGTACGGTGGCGCTGTGACAAAGCGCGCGCACCTCACCCAGTTTGTGACTGATGAACAGAATGCTGCAGCCCTCATCGGCCAGTCGACGCAGGGTGATGAACAGATCTTCCGCTTCCTGAGGCGTGAGCACCGACGTTGGCTCGTCGAGAATCAGCAGACGAATATCCTGCATCAGGCAGCGAATGATCTCGACCTTTTGCCGCTCGCCGATGGACAGGCTGTGCACCAGACGCTGGGGCTCGAGCGCCATGCCATAGCGCTGCGATACTTCACGAATCCTGGGTTCCAGCTGCTTCGGCGTACCGGCCGCCGACCCCATTGCCAACGCTATGTTTTGTGCAACGGTCAACGTTTCGAACAGCGAGAAATGCTGGAACACCATGCCCACGCCCAGTTCCCGCGCTTGGGCAGGGGTACGCATGGTCAACGGCTTGCCTTGCCAGACAATCTGGCCCGCATCAGGCTGCACCACCCCATAAATGATCTTCATCAGCGTGCTCTTGCCCGCGCCGTTCTCCCCGAGCAAGGCATGGATCTCGCCCGGCTGGATAGTCAGATCTATTGCATCATTGGCAAGACAACCCGGGTATCGCTTGGTGATCTGGCGCAGTTGCAGGCGCGCGTGGTTCGTTGAATCGGGCATGAAGGGCTCGGCGGAAAGAGGATCACCCATGCACGTAGCAATTTCTTGGCCAGCCGGTCAGGTTTTCCGCGATTCCCATTCTTGGGAACCCGCTTTCCCGTAGTTACTGTCTCTCATTGCACGAGATCCTGGTAAATCCGACGTCACTTTCAGCAGATGCGCGACCCTGCGCTTGCAGTTCAGCACTGGATAAGGGCGTTAAAAAGCGCAGCGAATCAATTTGGTTCAGCAATGTTGCATAAAAAATGATCAATTTCCCGAAGGCGAGGTACCCCCGGCGTTCTGGCCGACCTTGCACGTGTTATCCACAGGTTGCTCCACAGTTAATGTGTGCAAACGCAAATCTTCGTTATAAACGCGAGTTGTCTTGAAGCTACTCGCGATAAGACGCCATAACCTGTTGTTTTTTCGCAGAATGCTGCAGTGGATAACTAAATTGATCAAATAATGATCAGAAAGCTCAAGCCCACGTTTTATATGGCCTACAGGCGATTGTGCTCAGCTTGTCCACAGGCAGCTGCACAGTAAGTGTGGGCAGTCTGAAAGAAGGAAACGTCCCACGCAAATGGCCAGGCGCCTTACTGCGGTTGCAGCACGATGCGGCCGCGGCTGATATCCGAGAGCTGACGTTGAAAGGTTTCGATCTGCTCCGGGCCCAGGGCGACCAGCAGGTCTACGCCTACGGCGGTGAAGTCCTCCTGTTGCACCAGACCATTGAGTTCCGCCAGGCGCAGCTTGACCAATGCCAGTTCACTGAAACTGCAATCGAATTTCAGCGGCACGCGGTTGATCAGTGGCAGACGCGCAGCCTGTTGCAGGCACTTGTTTGCACCCCCGCCATAGGCTCGCGCCAGCCCGCCGGTGCCTAGCTGAGTGCCGCCATACCAGCGAATCACCAGGACCACGACCTGATCGAACTCTTGGGCTTCGATGGCGGCGAGAATAGGGCGGCCTGCAGTACCGCCGGGTTCTCCATCGTCCATGCTGCGGTATTGCGCGCCCAGCTTCCAGGCCCAGCAATTGTGCGTGGCATTGAGGTCACTGTGCTGCTCAATGAACGCTTGGGCGTCGGCGGGACTGCTGATGGGGGCGGCGAGGGTGATGAAGCGGCTCTTGCGAATCTCCTCACGAAATTCACAAGGGCCGACGAGGGTAGAAGACATGACGATTCCGGCTGAAAATCAGAGTTGTGCTAGGGGTTCAGATCGGGGCGGTCAACCCGCAACCTTTGAGAATGATGCGAATCAGGTTATCGCCCGCCTCTTCCATATCCTGCCGGGTCAAGCGCGTACGCCCGGTGACCTGACAGATCTGGGTGGCAAAGTCGGCGTAATGCTGAGTGCTGCCCCACAGCAGGAAGATCAGGTGAACCGGATCTACCGAGTCCATTTTGCCCGCGTCGATCCACGCCTGGAACACTGAAGCGCGTCCCTGAAACCAGGCCCGGTAACCCTGGCTGAAATATTCAGTCAGGCATTCGCCACCGCTGATGATCTCCATCGCGAAGATGCGTGAGGCTTTTGGCTGACGTCGGGAGAACTCCATCTTTGCGCGTATGTAATGGGTCAGCGCCTGGGCCGGATCGTCTTCGGCCTTCAGATTATTGAACGTGCTGTCCCACAACTCGATGATGTTGCTCAGAACCGCGATATACAGCCCCAGTTTATTAGTGAAGTAGTAGTGCAGATTGGCTTTGGGCAGTCCGGCATTTTGCGCGATGGTGTTCATGCTGGTGCCTTTGAAGCCATGCCGAGCGAATTCGTCCTCGGCCGCCTTCAGGATCGCTTCTTCATTCTGTTGCCGAATACGGCTCGCCGGTTTGGTGGCGCTGACGCTGTGAGCAGGGACTTCAAGGGTCATGTGCGGTTCCAGACGGATCGTTGGGTACGACGGGTGAACAGATAACTCAGCGGCGACGATCCGACAAGCGTTGGCAATGGAAATTAATGTTCAAGGGCCTGCGGTTCCTGCTTTTTTACAGCGATGGCCTCTTTGCCTTCCGGCAGGAGCAAGCTCATGACGATCGCCGTCAGGCCGCCACTGGTGATCGCCGAGTCGAACAGGTTTTGCGCCAGTTGCGGGAGATGATGCAGCAACGTCGGCTGTGCGGCGATGCCCAGGCCGACGCCGAGCGAGGTGGCGATGATCAGCATGCTGCGACGATCCAGCGGTGATTGGGCCAGGATGCGAACACCCGCTGCGGCGACGCTGCCGAACATCACCAGCGTCGCGCCGCCGAGAACCGCTTTGGGAATCTGCTGAAGAATCGCACCGATCACAGGAAAAAGACCGAGTAGAAAAAGGATCGCTCCGATATAGAGGCCGACATACCGACTGGCCACACCGGTCAACTGAATCACGCCGTTGTTCTGCGCGAATGTGGTATTGGGAAAGGCGCTGAACGTCGCGGCCAGCATGCAACTGACGCCGTCGCCCAGTACGCCGCCCTTGAGGCGAGCAATGTAGCCAGGTCCCTTGATGGGTTCGCGGGAAAGCATGCAGTTGGCAGTAAGGTCGCCCACGGTTTCAATGCTGCTGATCAGATAGATCAGCGCGATGGGAAGGAACGCTGCCCAATCAAAGCTGAAACCAAAGCGCAAGGGCACAGGCATGCTGATCAGCGCTACATCGCTGATTGAACGAGGGTCCAGCTTGCCGCCAAACCACGCTGCAATGCTGCCTGCGGCCAAGCCAATGATGATGGCGGACAAACGCACCCAGGGCGTGTTCGAACGGTTCAGCAGAATGATCACCAACAGCACGAAGACGCCAAGCGCCAGATTGATCGGTTCGCCGAAATCAGGAGCGTTGAGGCCGCCACCCAGGTCGGTCATCCCGACCTTGATCAAGCTCACGCCAATCAGGGTGATAACGATGCCCGTCACCAGTGGCGTGATCACACGACGCAACTGGCCGATGAACCGACTGAGTACCATCTGCACGATTGAGCCGAAAAAGCACACACCGAATACCATGGCCATGATGTCTTCGGGACTGCCACCACGCTGCTTGACCATGAACCCGGCAGACAGCACGGCGCCCAGAAAAGCAAAGCTGGTGCCTTGCAGACAGATCATCCCCGCGCCTATGCCGAATGGACGACGAGCCTGAATGAAAGTACCTACACCGGAAACCATCAGCGCCATACTGATCAGGTACGGTAAATACGCACCCAGCCCCAGTGCTGATCCGATGATCAACGGCGGCGTAATGATCCCCACGAATGCCGCGAGTACATGTTGCAGAGCAGCCAGAATTGCAGGCGCAGGTTTGGGCCGGTCGGTGAGGCCGTAAATCAGGTCGTGGGCGTCTGGCGCTTCAGGCTGCATGCTGGAATCTCGGATTGGATTTGGGCATGTCGGTGAGCCTGCTGCTTATACGTGTCGCCGATCCTGCTGTCCGACGTGCGCACGATGGTTTTGGTGCGCGGCATAAAAAGAGCAGAGGCTGCCACGAAATATCTCACCGACATCAGCCGTTATTGCAAAAACCTGTCCAACTGATCAGGTAGTACCGTGCAGCTTCTCCTTATCCCTTTGAAAAATATAGAATTAAACATTTAAGCGATGAATCAGCAGGGCGTGGCCGTCTGGGTATTTTTATCCGCAAGCCTCATCGTGTAGCAGCCAGACCCTCCAGAAAACTCTCCAGCACCAAATGAGGGCGACGGCCCTTGCGAGTGACGCTTACCAGACTCAAATCGTAGAAGCGAGCCTGAGGGTTCAAGGCGCGCAGCCGACCTTGCTGCACCCAGAACATCGCGTAATGGTCCGGTAGATAGCCAATGTAGCGTCCCGTCAGAATCAGGAACGCCATGCCTTCACGATCCGAAGCGCTGGCGGTGCACCTGAGCGCCTGATAGTGGGCCTGGATATCGGCCGGCAGCCGGAAGGTTGGGGCAATCGCTTCCTGGCATGCCAGTCGCTCGTCGCCTAGGTGAGCGTCCTCTGTATAAAACAGCGGGTGACCCTCCGCGCAGTACAGCAACGAGCGCTCACTGTAGAGCGATTGATATTCCAGGCCCGACAAGGCACTGGCCCGCGGCACTACGCCAACATGCAGACTGCCATCGAGCACGCCTTGCTCGACTTCGTTGGGCGCGATCATGCGGATATTGATGTGCACATCCGGGCCGCGCTCTTTGAGCTGCGAAAGTGCGTGGGTGATGCGCATATGCGGAAGGGTGACCAGATTGTCGGTCAGACCGATATTCAGCTCGCCGCGTAAATGTCGGTGGAGGCCGTTCACCTCTGTACGAAAGCTTTCCACAGCGCTCAACAGCTGCAGCGATGACTGATAAACCTCGCGGCCTTCCTCTGTCAGGGAAAACCCCGCTCGGCCACGCTGACAAAGGCGTAAACCCAAGCGCTGCTCCAGGTCGCTCATTTGCTGGCTGATGGCCGAGCGACCGATGCCGAGCGCGCTTTCGGCTGCAGAGAACCCCCCCGATTCGACTACGCTGCGAAAGATGCGCAAAAGCCGGATATCGAAGTCGCTGACTTGCGCGAGAGGATCGGAACGGCGTGTGCTCATTGTTTAGTGGTCCACAAAGTGAAGATCATAAATGCAGGATTTTAGCGACTTTATGCCCGTGGCAACGTAGCTGCAATACGGCCCCGTCCGGACTCCCCAAGAGGGAGTGAAGACAGGCGAACCCACTCCTTGAGAGGTCACATCCAATGAACTTGCCCGAATCCTCCGATATGTCTCTGGCCAGCCAACTCAAGCTGGACGCGCACTGGATGCCCTACACCGCGAACCGTAATTTCAAGCGCGATCCCCGACTGATCGTGGCGGCGGAGGGCAGTTATCTGACAGACGACAAGGGCCGCAGGATCTACGATGGCCTTTCCGGTCTGTGGACCTGTGGGGCCGGTCACACCCGCAAGGAGATCCAGGAGGCCGTCGCCAGGCAGCTCGGCATTCTCGACTACTCGCCGGGCTTTCAGTTCGGGCATCCGTTGTCATTTCAATTGGCCGAAAAAATCACTGATCTGACCCCAGGCAACCTGAACCATGTGTTCTACACCGACTCCGGGTCCGAGTGCGCGGATACGGCAGTAAAGATGGTGCGAGCCTACTGGCGTCTCAAAGGCCAGGCGACCAAGACCAAAATGATCGGTCGTGCACGGGGCTATCACGGCGTGAACATCGCAGGCACAAGCCTGGGTGGGGTGAATGGCAATCGCAAAATGTTTGGTCAACTGATGGATGTCGATCATCTGCCGCACACTCTGCTGGCGAGTAATGCCTATTGCCGCGGTATGCCGGAGCAAGGGGGGATAACGCTGGCCGACGAGATGCTCAAGCTGATTGAGTTGCACGATGCGTCCAACATCGCGGCGGTCATTGTCGAACCGATGGCGGGCTCTGCCGGTGTAATCGTTCCGCCCCAGGGCTACCTCAAGCGTCTGCGCGAGATCTGTGATCAGCACAACATACTGTTGATCTTTGACGAAGTGATCACCGGCTTTGGTCGGACCGGCTCGATGTTCGGTGCAGACAGCTTCGGTGTGACGCCGGACCTGATGTGCATCGCCAAACAAGTCACTAATGGCGCGATCCCCATGGGCGCAGTGATCGCCAGTAGCGAGATTTACCAGACATTCATGAATCAGCCGACGCCTGAATATGCCGTTGAATTCCCCCATGGATACACCTATTCGGCGCACCCGGTAGCCTGTGCGGCGGGTCTGGCGGCTTTGGAGATACTCAAACGCGAAAATCTTGTGCAGCAAGTGGCAGAGACAGCGCCACATTTCGAGAACTCATTGCACGGGCTTAAGGGCAGCAAAAACGTTGTGGACATCCGTAACTACGGTCTTGCGGGCGCCATTCAGATCGCTGGTCGTGATGGCGACGCTATTGTTCGGCCGTTCGAAGCGGCGATGAAACTGTGGAAGGCCGGTTTCTATGTTCGCTTCGGCGGCGACACCCTGCAGTTTGGGCCAACATTCAACAGCAAGCCGCAGGATCTGGATCGCATGTTCGATGCGGTGGGCGAAGCGCTCAATCAGATCGACTGACCCTTCTTCCATACAACCATACAAACAGGCGCGCCGAGTGCGTCTGCAGGCATCTTTTCGGAGTTACGCATGAGTACCATTCAACACCTGATCCATGGCGAGTGGGTCAATGGTAACGGCCGCACGACTGACGTGTTCAACCCGTCCACCGGTCAGGCCATTCGCACCGTTCCCTTGGCCAGCCGCGAAACTGTACAGCAGGCCATCGACTCGGCCAAAGCTGCGTTCCCGGCATGGCGCAACACGCCGCCAGCCAAGCGTGCGCAGGTGATGTTCCGCTTTAAGCAACTGCTTGAGCAAAACGAGGCGCGCATCGCCCAACTCATCAGCGAAGAGCACGGCAAAACGTTGGAAGACGCCGCGGGGGAGCTCAAGCGCGGTATTGAGAACGTCGAGTACGCCTGCGCCGCGCCGGAAATCCTCAAGGGCGAATACAGCCGCAATGTCGGTCCGAACATCGACGCATGGTCTGACTTTCAACCGTTGGGCGTGGTAGCCGGCATCACCCCGTTTAACTTCCCGGCCATGGTGCCGTTGTGGATGTACCCGTTGGCTATCGCTTGCGGCAACTGCTTCATCCTCAAACCGTCCGAGCGTGATCCAAGTTCGACCCTGCTGGTTGCTCAACTTCTGCATGAGGCTGGGCTGCCCAAAGGAGTGCTCAATGTGGTCCACGGCGACAAAGCGGCGGTCGATGCGCTGATCGAGGCGCCAGAGGTGAAGGCATTGAGTTTCGTCGGCTCAACGCCGATTGCCGAGTACATCTATAAGGAGGCCACTGCTCGCGGTAAGCGTGTTCAGGCCCTGGGTGGTGCGAAGAATCACGCGGTGCTGATGCCGGATGTGGATCTGGACAACGCAGTGAGTGCACTGATGGGCGCTGCTTACGATTCATGCGGCGAGCGTTGCATGGCGATTTCGGTTGCGGTGTGCGTCGGTGATCAAGTTGCCGATGCATTGGTTACCAAGCTGGTTCCGCAAATCCAGGCCTTGAAGATTGGCGCCGGAACAACTTGCGGTCTTGATATGGGGCCGTTGGTGACCGGTCAGCACCGCGACAAGGTCACTGGCTATATAGAAGATGGCGTCGAGGCAGGTGCGAAATTAGTGGTCGATGGTCGTGGCCTGACTGTTTCGGGGCATGAAGACGGCTTCTTTTTGGGCGGTTGCCTGTTCGACCAGGTCACGGCAGAAATGCGTATCTATAAAGAAGAGATCTTTGGACCGGTATTGTGCATCGTCCGTGTACAAAGCCTGGAGCAGGCCATGCAACTGATCAACGATCATGAGTATGGCAATGGCACCTGCATCTTCACGCGTGATGGCGAAGCGGCGCGTTTGTTCTGTGACGAGATCGAGGTCGGTATGGTGGGCGTCAACGTGCCGCTTCCGGTACCGGTTGCCTACCATAGCTTCGGCGGCTGGAAGCGCTCGTTGTTTGGTGACCTGCACGCCTACGGTCCTGATGGTGTGCGGTTCTACACGCGTCGCAAGGCAATCACCCAACGCTGGCCTCAGCGAGCGAATCACGAGGCGTCGCAGTTCGCGTTCCCGAGCCTTTAAAAGCCGTCGCCAGCTTTGGGATTGAGGCGGCAATGAGTGGCGTACGGGCCATTCTTGCTGCTTGCCGACAGAAACTTTCAGCTTTTTAAAATTAAGTGTTGACGCCCCTCTGGATGTGTCTATAATTCGCCCCACTTCCGGCGCAGACGAAACGGAAAACTCCTTGATAATCAAAGAGTTGGACGAAGTAGGC
>NZ_SOCT01000013.1 GCF_004364435.1 Pseudomonas sp. LP_7_YM
TTTTTGGTAGCTCGCGTAACGCAGGTTTCTTTTTGGTTGGCATACATGCACCTCTTGCTCATGTTATGCCCGAACACAAAATTTCTGACACCCCCTGGTATCGATTCGCCCTAACGCCCGAAGCGTTTCGACTTCGTCGAGCTACTTTTGAAAAGCGACAGAAGTAACCCGCTGTAAGAGTGGAACCGATATCAGCGTCAAACTGGATAACGGACAATCACCCATACACAGCACCTGAGAAGCCACCCACCACAAGCGCTCGCCCCCACACAGATTGGCCTGTAAACTCGCGCCATTGCTGTCTGGAGTAACTTATGCGCGAAGAGCTGAACCAAGGCCTGATCGACTTCCTCAAGGCCTCCCCTACCCCGTTTCACGCTACCGCAAGCCTGGTGCAACGGCTCGAAGGCGCAGGCTATCAGCGCCTGGACGAACGCGAGCCGTGGCATACAGAAACCGGCGGCCGCTATTACGTCACCCGCAACGACTCCTCCATCGTCGCCTTCAAACTCGGTCGCCTGTCACCCCTGATTGGCGGCATCCGTCTGGTGGGTGCCCACACCGACAGTCCCTGCCTGCGGGTCAAACCGCAACCTGAACTGCAACGTCAGGGTTTCTGGCAACTGGGCGTCGAAGTCTATGGCGGCGCCCTGCTCGCGCCGTGGTTCGACCGTGACCTCTCGCTCGCCGGCCGCGTGACCTTCCGCCGCGACGGCAAAGTCGAAAGCCAGCTGATCGACTTCAAGCTGCCCATCGCGATCATCCCCAATCTGGCGATTCACCTTAACCGCACTGCCAACGAAGGCTGGCCGATCAACCCGCAGAACGAACTGCCGCCGATCCTCGCCCAGGTCGCGGGCGACGAACGTGCCGACTTCCGTGCCCTGCTGACCGATCAGCTTGCACGTGAGCACGGCCTCAACGCCGATGTGGTGCTCGACTATGAGTTGAGCTTCTACGACACCCAGAGCGCCGCAGTGATCGGCCTGAACGGCGACTTCATCGCTGGCGCGCGTCTGGACAACCTGCTGTCATGCTTCGCCGGTCTGCAGGCACTGCTCAACGCCGATGGCGACGAGACCTGCCTGTTGATCTGCACTGACCACGAAGAAGTCGGCTCCACGTCCGCCTGTGGCGCTGACGGCCCGATGCTGGAGCAAGTGCTGCAACGTCTGCTGCCCGAAAGCGACGACTACGTGCGCACCATCCAGAAGTCCCTCCTGATCTCTGCCGACAATGCCCACGGGGTGCACCCCAACTACGCAGAGAAGCATGACGGCAATCACGGACCCAAGCTCAATGCCGGGCCGGTGATCAAGGTCAACAGCAACCAGCGCTACGCCACCAACAGCGAAACGGCGGGGTTTTTCCGTCATCTGTGCATGGCCGAAGAAGTGCCGGTGCAGAGCTTCGTGGTGCGCAGCGACATGGCGTGTGGCTCGACCATTGGCCCGATCACCGCAGGTCATCTGGGCGTACGTACCGTGGACATCGGCCTGCCAACCTTCGCCATGCACTCGATCCGCGAGCTGGCAGGCAGCCAGGACCTGGCGCATCTGGTGAAGGTATTGACGGCGTTTTACGCGAGCGCCGAATTGCCCTAAGCGCTGAGGGGGATGAGCGCGCTCATGTGCGCGAGCGCGATTGCGGGGGGCAGCTGAGCAGGTATCGACTGACCCCCGCATTCGCTGCCGCCGTAACCCGCGAGTTCTGCGACAGGTCTTGGGCTGCTCGCCAAGTCTTTGGACATGCCGAAAATGCCCCTCGCCAAATACCGGACACCCCTCGTAAACTCATCAGTCCTGCCAACGCCCGGCTAGCTTCGCATCGCGGCGTCTGGTGCTTGTCGATTTGAGGTTCATTGCCTGGTGATTGCTTCCGCCCGCCTTTCCGCTTTGCCGCGTCTGTTGTTGATCTGTCTGCTGGCGTTTCTCCCTGTCGCGGTGACCCAGGCGGCCGGTCTGCCCGGGCTGCTGAACAGTCAAAAATCCCAGCCTCAGGCGCAGGAACCTTTAGGTCAGTCGCTGGACGAGGTGATCACGTCCCTGGAGAACGATCAACAGCGCAGCAAATTGCTGGACGACCTCAAGAAACTGCGCGACGCCACCAAAAAAGCCCAACCCGGCACCGCACAAGGGGTTCTGGGCTTGATCGGCGGCACGCTGTCTGAATTCGAAAGGCAGTTCACCGGCGACGACAGCCCCCTCAGCCGCTGGGGGGATGAAGTGGCGCTGGCCGAACAGGAGCTCGTCGGCCTGATGCTCCCTGCCAGTCAGTGGTGGCCGATCATCTTCAGCTTTGCGGTGGTGATCGCACTGTGGAGTCTGCTCGCCGCAGCCCTGATCTGGCTCAGTCACCGGGTCAGGGTGCGTTTTGGGCTGTCGGAAGAACTGCCGCAACATCCGCGTCCCACAGACATGCTGCGTTTCGCCTTGCGCAAGCTGGGCCCGTGGTTGATCGCTCTGGTGATCACGATCTATCTCAGCTACTCGCTACCGCCATCCCTGGGTCGTGACCTGGCCATGGTGCTGGCGTATGCGCTGGTGATCGGCACGCTGTTCTCGGCCATCTGCGTGATCGCCTTTTCGCTGCTCGACGGCCCGCATCGTCATCGGGCGCTTTACATCCTGCGGCATCAGGCGTTTCGTCCGCTGTGGTGGATCGGCAGCTTTGCCGCATTCGGTGAGGCGCTGAGCGATCCGCGTCTGGTCGCCAGTCTTGGCGTGCATCTGGCACACACCGCAGCGACCCTGGCCAACGTCATGGCGGCGATCTCCACAGGGTTGTTCATCATCCGTTTCCGCAGGCCGATCGCACACCTGATCCGCAATCAGCCGTTGTCCCGTCGCCTGAAACGCCGTGCGCTGAGCGATACCATCGAGATCCTTGGCAGCTTCTGGTATCTGCCCGCACTGGTGCTGGTGGGCGTATCGCTGTTCGCTACCTTTTTCTCGGCCGGGGACACCAGCACCGCCCTGCGCCAGTCGCTGATCTGCACGGTGCTGCTGGTGCTGTGCATGGTCATCAACGGTCTGGTGCATCGCCACTCGCAAAAACCTGCGCATGGCCATAAACGCCATGCGCTGTACTCCGAGCGTCTGAAAAACTTTTGCTACACCGTGGCGCATCTGCTGGTCTGGCTGTTGTTCATCGAGCTGGGCCTGCGCGTCTGGGGCCTGTCGCTGATCCGCTTCTCCGAGGGCGATGGCCATGACATCAGCGTGCGTATCCTGGGCCTGGCAACCACGCTGATGTTTGCCTGGCTGGTCTGGATTCTGGCGGACACCGCGATTCACCACGCCTTGACCCGTTCGCGCAAAGGCCTGGCCAATGCCCGCGCGCAGACCATGATGCCGCTGATTCGCAACGTGTTGTTCGTGACGATCCTGATCATCGCCGTGATCGTCGCGCTGGCGAACATGGGCATGAACGTGACGCCACTGCTGGCCGGTGCCGGTGTCATCGGTCTGGCCATCGGTTTCGGCGCGCAGTCCCTGGTGGCGGATTTGATCACCGGGCTTTTCATCATCATCGAGGACTCGCTAGCCATCGACGATTACGTAGATGTCGGCGGGCATCTGGGTACGGTCGAAGGATTGACCATTCGTACCGTGCGTCTGCGCGACATCGACGGCATCGTCCACACCATTCCGTTCAGCGAAATCAAGAGCATCCAGAACTACTCCCGCGAGTTCGGTTACGCGATCTTCCGCATCGCCATTCCGTCGAACATGAACATCGACGACGCCTTAAAGATGATCCGCGACGTCGGCCAGAAGATGCGCACCGACCCGTTGCAGCGCCGCAACATCTGGTCTGCGCTGGAGATTCAGGGTGTTGAAAGTTTCGATGCCGGCAACGCAATCCTGCGTGCACGCTTCAAGACCGCGCCGATCAAGCAGTGGGAGGTGTCCCGCGCGTTCAACCTGTCACTCAAGCGTTATATGGATGAAGCCGGGATGGATCTGGCAACGCCGCGTCTGAATGTACAGGTGAGCACCAGTGGCGGGAGCGTGACCGGGGTTCGCGGGAAGAAGGAAGAGGCTTCAGCTAACTGACGCAGCCCGTGGGCTTGAGCTTGCTTGCGAAGACGGCATTTCATCCCGCAGAGGCTGTGGGTGGAGTGCCGCTTTCCTGAGCAAGTTAATCCGCAGAGAACTCTGCCATTTGCAGCCGCAATGCTTGATTCTCAAATCTCCCCCACCACCGCGCTGACATGAATCGCATCGTGCCGCCAATACTCCAGATCGCAATCGATCAGGCGACCACGCTGATCATGGTTGACCCTGGCAATGCGCAAACCGGGGCTGCCAATGGAAACCTTCAGCGCCGCCGCAGCTTCTACGGGCAATGCTGTGGGGACTATCTCGAAACGCACCTGACCGTAAAGCGTCTGGTAATGACTGGCGTACAGCTCGGTCAATGACTGATTCAGATCGAACTTCAGAATGCCGGGAAAGTATTGCGGGTTGAGGTAATGCTCGACGTACAGAACCAGTCGCTCATCGATGCGCCGTGCGCGGCTGATCTGGATCACACTGGACAGCGCGGGCAGTTGCAGCAATCCGCAAACGACCGCCGAGGCCGGTTGCAGGCGCGCGGAGATGACCTGGGTTGCCGGGACCCGGCCCTGGGCCTGAACCATGGCGTGAAAATGGCTGCGACGCATCAGGTCATAGGCCAGGCGCGGCGGCGAGACGAACCATCCGCGACGTTCTTCCCGATAAATCAGGCCCCGCGCCTCGAGTTGCACCAATGCCTCGCGCAAGGTGATGCGTGTGGTATCGAAGACTTCGCTGAGCTTGCGTTCCGCAGGCAACTTGCTGCCCGGTGGCAACAGACCGTGCTCGATCTGCTCCTGCAAGGCGTTGCAGATGGTCGTCACCGCTCGAGGCACTTCTTGGCGCATTACGTTACCTATCTGGACTAGACCAGCGCTATTCAGGGGCAAGATACACCGCTGCCTGGCCCTTGTCGGTGCCATAAAGCCTAGGCAGCGTAGATGACCGTTGCGTGACAATCCAGCTTGAACCGCTTGGGCTGCCTGATCTTATACGGGCCTTTACCCTTTCAGATCAGCGAGTTGGCCATGGTCTACGCTTACTTCACAGCCATAGCCCAAGCCTGCGCTTTCATCAGCAAGAGTCGGTCCAGACATGAAAATGTCATGTAACCGGCCTAACCTGGCTCAGGTATTGCTGACCTAGACCAGCTCTCTAGGCGTATCCACACGACATCCCACCCGCAATGAACACTTCACTGACCCTTTCCATAGCGGTATCGAGAAGTGTACGAAGGAGCTTCGAATGAAACACCTTTTGCTGGCATCACTCCTGGGTTCGGCTATCGCGCTGAGCACATCGGCCATGGCCGCGGACACCGACCTCAAAACGCTGGAAGCTGCCGCCAAAGCCGAAGGCGCGGTCAACAGCGTGGGTATGCCCGATGACTGGGCCAACTGGAAAGGCACCTGGACCGACCTGACCGCCAAATACGGCCTGGTGCACATGGACACCGACATGAGTTCGGCACAGGAGGTGGCCAAGTTCGACGCGGAAAAGGATAACGCCAGCGCCGATATCGGTGACGTGGGTGCCGCCTTCGGCCCCATCGCCGTTGCCAAGGACGTAACCCAGCCCTACAAACCGACCACTTGGGATCAGGTGCCGGACTGGGCCAAGGATAAAGACGGCCATTGGGCACTGGCCTATACCGGCACCATCGCTTTCATCGTCAACAAAAAGTTGCTGCACGGTTCCGACGTGCCGAAATCCTGGGCTGACCTTAAAACCGGGAAATACAAAGTCACCATCGGCGACGTGGGCACCGCGGCCCAAGCAGCGAATGGCGTGCTGGCTGCGGCCATCGCGATGAAAGGCGACGAAACCAATGTCGCGCCCGGCCTGCAACTGTTCACCGAGTTGGCCAAACAGAAACGTCTGGGCATCAACAACCCGACCATCCAGACCCTGGAAAAAGGCGAAGTGGAAGTCGGCGTGGTGTGGGACTTCAACGGCCTGAGCTACAAGGCCAAGATGGCCAACCCGGATGACTACGTGGTGCTGATCCCATCTGATGGCTCGGTGATTTCCGGTTACACCACCCTCATCAACAAGTACGCCAAGCACCCGAACGCCGCCAAGCTGGCGCGCGAGTACATCTTCAGTGATGCCGGCCAGATCAACCTGGCAAACGGTAACGCCCGCCCGATCCGCGCCGAACACCTGAAGCTGCCGCCTGAAGTACAGGCCAAGCTGCTGCCCAACGAGCAGTACAAGAACGTGACGCCGATCAAAGACCCGGCAGCGTGGGAAAAAACCTCGAAGGCCCTGCCGCAGCAGTGGAACGAGCAAGTCATTGTGGAGATGCAGTGATTCGCGCCGTGGTGTATCACGGATAACACGCTGCCGTTCAGCGTATAGAAATGATCCTGTAGCAGTCCGGCTTGCCCACGGTGGCGTCCGCAATATCGCCACTGCCGGCAAGCCGGACTGCTACCAGGGTCTGCGACGACCCGCACAGAGAATTCGAACACCCCCGGAGAGGCCATGAAACACAACGTCATCCTGATTCTGCTGGACGGCCTGAGTTACAGCGTGGCGCAGCACGCGATGGGGCATTTGCTGGCCTACCGGAACGCAGACCGCGCAGCACTGTACAAGCTCGAATGTGAATTACCCGCCTTGTCCCGACCGCTTTACGAATCCATTCTCACCGGCGTTGCACCGATCGACAGCGGCATCGTGCACAACCATGTATCGCGCCTGTCCAACCAGCGCAGCGTGTTTCATTATGCCGCCGCAGCTGGCCTGACGACCGCCGCGGCGGCCTACCACTGGGTCAGTGAGCTGTACAACCGCAGCCCGTTCGTTGCAGCCCGCGACCGCCATACCGATGACCCCGGACTGCCTATCCAGCACGGCCACTTCTACTACGTCGATCACTATCCCGACTCGCACGTGTTCGACGATGCCGACCATTTGCGCGTAACGCATCAGCCGCATTTCCTCTTTGTTCACCCGATGAACATCGACGACGCGGGCCACAAACACGGCCTGGACAGCCCGCAATACCGCAACAGCGCACGCTCTGCCGATGTGATTCTCGCCGAGTACCTGCAGCGCTGGCTGGACGCCGGATATCAGGTGCTGGTGACCGCCGACCACGGCATGAACAATGACCGCTCGCACAACGGCATCTTGCCCGAGGAACGTGAAGTGCCGCTGTTCGTCATCGGCGATGCCTTCAGCCTCGATCCGGGGGCAAAACCCAAACAGACTGAGGTTTGCGGAATGGTGTGCGAACTGCTGGGCGTGCCCCACGACAAACCTGTCTGCACAGAGGTGCTCAAGTGAATTCACAGAGTCGCGGCAAATGGCTGGGGCTGTTGTGCCTGGTGCCGTTTGCGATTTTCTTCATCGCGTTTCAGATCGCGCCGCTGGCCTGGGTCGCGGTCAACAGCCTGCACTCGGACGCGGGCTGGGGCCTGGACAACTTCGTCAAGGCGTTCCACTCGCGCTTCTACCGCCAGGCAATGCAATACAGCCTGGAGATAAGTTTCTGGTCGAGCCTGATCGGCATCTTCATCGCCATCCTCGGCAGTTATTCACTGCGAAAAGTGCCGGGGCGGCTGCGGGACTTCGTCAGCGCCTTCGCCAACATGACCAGCAACTTTTCCGGCGTGCCGTTGGCGTTCGCTTTCATCATCCTGCTGGGTTTCAACGGTGCACTGACGCTGATTCTGAAGCAGGCCGGGATCATCGACGACTTCAACCTGTACTCCAAGACCGGCCTGATCATTCTCTACACCTACTTCCAGATTCCCCTGGGCGTGCTGCTGCTGTACCCGGCCTTTGATGCGCTGCGCGAAGACTGGCGTGAATCCGCATCGCTGCTGGGTGCCAGCAGCTGGGACTTCTGGCGGCACATCGGGATTCCGGTGCTCACCCCTGCCCTGCTCGGCACCTTCGTCATCCTGCTGGCCAACGCGCTGGGCGCCTATGCCACGGTGTATGCGCTGACCACCGGCAACTTCAACGTGCTGCCGATTCGCATCGCAGCGATGGTCGCCGGTGACATCACGCTGGACCCGAACATGGCCAGCGCGCTGGCCATGATTCTGGTAGGCATGATGACCCTGGTCACGGTGGTCCATCAGTGGCTGTTGAAGAGGAGCTACCATGTCTCGCGCTGAACATAGGCCGGTCGGGCTTTACCACCGGGTGGTGGTGTACATCCTGTTTCTGATTCTGCTGGCGCCGCTGCTGGGCACCTTCGTTTACTCGATCGCCACCAGTTGGTCGGCGACCATTCTGCCCGCAGGCTTCACTTACAAGTGGTACGTGGCGCTCTGGAGCGATCCACGCTTTCTCATGGCGTTCGCGCAGTCGTTACTGGTCTGCGTCGGTGCGCTGATCCTGTCGGTGGTGCTGATTCTGCCACTGCTGTTCGTGGTGCATTACCACTTCCCGAAACTCGACGCGCTGATGAACATCCTGATCCTGCTGCCGTTCGCCGTACCGCCCGTGGTGTCCTCGGTGGGCTTGTTGCAGCTTTACGGTGCCGGGCCGCTGGCGATGGTCGGCACGCCTTGGATTCTGATCGGCTGCTACTTCACCATCGCCTTGCCATTCATGTATCGGGCAATCACCAACAATTTGCAGGCAATCAACCTCGTCGACCTGATGGACGCCGCGCAACTGCTCGGCGCCAACACGTTTCAGGCGGCGTTTCTGGTGGTGCTGCCGAATCTGCGCAAGGGCCTGATGATCGCTTTGCTGCTGTCGTTCTCCTTCCTGTTCGGCGAGTTCGTGTTCGCCAACCTGCTGGTGGGCACACGCTACGAGACGCTGCAGGTTTACCTGAACAACATGCGCAACAGCAGCGGCCACTTCAACAGTGCGCTGGTGATTTCCTACTTCCTCTTCGTGTTGCTGCTGACCTGGGCGGCCAACCGTCTGAACAAGGACAAAGACTGATATGAGCTTCGTCACTGTCGAAAACCTGCAAAAGAACTACGCCAGCACCGCCGTCTTCAGCGATATCAACTGCGTGATCAACAAGGGCGAGTTCGTCACCCTGCTCGGCCCTTCCGGCTGCGGCAAATCCACCCTGCTGCGCTGCATCGCAGGGCTGACCCCGGTGACCCGTGGCCGGATCTTTCTCGACGGCAAGAACGTTGTTCCGGTGTCGCCGCAGAGACGCGGCATCGGCATGGTGTTCCAGAGCTACGCGCTGTTTCCCAACATGAACGTGGAGCAGAACGTCGCCTTCGGACTGCGCATGCAAAAGGTCAGCGCCGAAGAAACGAAGCAACGCGTCGCCCAAGTGCTGAAGCTGGTAGAGCTGAGCGAGTTGGCCAAGCGTTACCCGCACCAGATGTCCGGTGGGCAATGTCAGCGCGTGGCGTTGGCACGCTCACTGGTGACGCGCCCTCGCCTGTTGCTGCTCGATGAGCCCCTGTCAGCACTGGACGCACGGATTCGCAAGCACTTGCGTGAACAGATTCGCGCCATTCAGCAGGAATTGGGCCTGACCACTATCTTCGTCACCCACGACCAGGAAGAAGCGCTGACCCTGTCCGACCGGATCTTCCTGATGAATCAGGGCCGGATCGTGCAGAGCGGCGACGCGGAAACCCTGTACACCGCACCGGTCGATGCATTCGCCGCAGGCTTCATCGGCAACTACAACCTGCTCGAACCTGACGACGCCAGCCGTCTGATGCAGCGCCCGATCAACAGCCGCGTTGCGATACGCCCGGAAGCAATTGAGTTGAGCCTGACCGGCGCGCTGGAAGGTGAAGTGCGCAGCCACAGCCTGCTGGGTAACGTGATCCGCTACCGGGTCGAGGCGCGCGGCGTCGAACTGGTGGTCGATGTGCTCAACCGCTCGGCCAATGACTTGCACCCCAACGGTCGACGCGTCACCCTGCACATCGAAGCGTCAGCGCTGTGTGAAGTCGCTTAAAGAGTAGCGACAAGTGACGAGCTGCAAGCTACAAGAAAAACCGCATTACTGCGGCTCCCTCTTGCAACTCGCCGCTCGAAACTTGCCACTGTGCGCCGTACACCGGCCCCATCGACAATGTTTTAAGGAGCGCGCGCATGGCGTTAGCCATTTTTGACCTGGACGAAACCCTGATTCACGGCGACTGCTCAAGCCTCTGGAGCGAGCAGATGGGCCGGCTGGGCTGGGTCGATCCCGAGTCGTTCATGAACAAAGACCATCAGCTGATGGAGGCCTACAGCAAGGGCGAGCTGGCGATGGAGGACTACATGGTCTTCAGCCTGGATCCGATGATTGGCCGCACGCCGCAGGAGGTGGAGTTCCTGGTGGGCCCGTGGGTCGAGGACTTCATCGAGCCGATCATCTTTAGCGACGCGACCAAAGCCATCGCCCAACACCGTGCCGCCGGCGACCGCATCCTGATCATTTCCGCCTCCGGCATGCATCTGGTAAAGGCCATCGCCGAGCGCATCGGTGTGGATGAAGTGCTGGCCATCGACCTGGAAATCATCCACGGTGTCTACAGCGGCCAAACCACAGGCGTGCTCACCTACCGCGAAGGCAAGATCACTCGCCTGCTGCAGTGGCTGGATCAGGAAGGCGAAAACCTCGAAGGCGCGAGTTTCTATTCCGATTCGCGCAATGATTTACCGCTGCTGCAGAAGGTGGATTTCCCCCATGCAGTCAATCCCGACCCTGCGTTGCGCGAGGTTGCAGAAGAGGCCGGGTGGCCGATTCATCACTGGAGGTAAGCACCCGGGGCTGCCCGCTTGCAGCCCGTTATGGCCGGACCGACGGTAGCAAAACCTGTCATTTCTGACAGTAGGCAGAATCTGCACTCCAGCGCTTAATTACTCCTCTGTCTAACTGACACGGAGTCATTCCAATGGATGCCACCCCTACCTCATCTTCAGCTCTCACTCCTCTTGCTTTCCACGCATTGATGGACTTGGAGATTCCCGGCGCCATAGGCCCTCTCCCAGACGGGTCTTTGGGGATCAACATCGCCGCAGCACAGACCAACTTCCCCCTGCAGGGCCTGCAGTTGTACATCCAGCCCTGGTCTGACATGGCCACTGGCAACAGCTATCAGATTATGCTCGACAACAGACAAGTAGCTTCGGGTGTCCTCGGAGAAGGTGAGGCAAACGCGCGCGTAGTCGCGTTCGTGCCCAGCTCAAACCTGATCAACGCTAGCGGTCAGCATAGCTTGAGCTATGTTATTCGGCGCCCCGGACAAAACCCCGAGCAGTCTGGCGAGCTACAACTAACCGTCAAACAAAATGCCCCGGGAGGGGTTGATGAGGATGGCAGTACGCCCGGACATTCGGAGCTGAATTTCTCGCTCCCCGACAACATAGAGCAAGGCGGCGTGGACGCTGCGGATGCCAAGGCCGGCGTGATCGCCACCATCCATCCTTATCCGAATATGGCCGAAGGTGATGACATCAAGTTGTCCTGGGGCGGCCAGTTTGTCCATCATCATCCGGTCAGCCAGGCGGAAATCAACAAGGACATCAAGATCATCATCGACGAGCAAACCATTCTCGCGGCGGGTGACGTCGACGATCCAGGATTGTCGGTAACGTTCGAAGTCTATGATCTGGTACTCAACCGCTCTTCTGACTGGAGCGCCGAAAAGCGTATCACTGTTGATACAGGTAACTCACGCCTGGATGCCCCCTTCGTCGAAGAGGCCGTGAACGGTACATTGGATCTGGATGTTCTGGGAGCCGCAGTTGCAACACTGCAAATCTGGGCAGCCAGTGCTAACTTCGCCCTTGGTGACCAACTGATCGGGAGGGTCTCAGGGACCGCCGACGACGGCGCGCTGGTGAGTTATGAGTCACCCGCCGTAACCGTTAACGCACTCAACCGGGTCTACGTGATACAGATCCCAAACGCGATCGTTCGTCGTCTGGCCAAAACGCAGGCGGTTTTTTCCTACACCCGAACCCGAGCAGGCAACATTACCCGCTCGCGTAGCCAATTCGTCAACGTCATAGGCAGCGCTGTCGGTATGGCGGCGCCTATCGCCAAGGATGCGGTACAGGGCGCACTCGCCCCTGAGCTGACAAGAACCTATATCGAGATCCCCTGGGATGACAACATGGCCTCAGGCGATCAAGTCACTTTGCGCTGGATCGGCATCCGCGCTGACCTCACGGTCTACGACCCCGTCTTGGCCCCACGCTCCATCACCGGTCGCGATGAGGCCAACAAACTCCCCCTTTCCATCATTGTGGACGGTGTCCACCTCAGAGCGATTGACGGGGGTACGTTGCAGCTGTTTTTCGAACTGGCCAAGGACACTCCCGAAGGACCTGTCGTGCGAGAGTCTGCCAGGGCTACCTTACTGGCCGTCGGTGCGCCGCGAGCCGAATTGCCCCTACCCATTGTGGAGGGTGTCGAAGACGGCGTAATAAACCCGGACCTGCCGGGCACCACGCTCACCGCTCCACGTTATTCGAACATGCAGATTGGCGATGTAGTGCATTACCTGTGGGATGGCACCCATACCGAAGAACTGGAGGACTCTCTCAGAATTACATCGTTCAGCAAAGACAAGGACGTCGTTTTCAACATTGAGGCCGAATTCATCAAGGGCAACGAAGAAGGCAGCGTAGCCGCTTCGTACTGGGTAGACCGTATCGAAGGGCGGCGCAGCAATTCCGAGATTCTCGAATTCAAGGTCGGCACGGAGCAACAGCTTCTGCCACCACCGAGAGTGCCCGGCAGCGAGGACGGCACGCTGGATCTGGCAGAAGTGCCCAATGGTGCGTCGGTTGTAATCGCCGCCTGGCTTGATATGGCCGTTGGTGACCAGGTTTACATGACCTGGGCCGATGATCAGGATACACCTGCCTTCACGCTAGACAGATCAATTCGAGGCAGCGACCTAGGTACAGACATAACTTTCACGGTGCCACTGGTCGAGGTGACGAAGAACGTTAACGGTAATGTGAGCGTCAGCTATCGGGTCGAACCCCTAGAGGGCGGCGATTTCTCCTCTCAGATTCATTCGTTCGATGTTCGCGATGAATTACCAATCCAGCTGCCCTTACCGGTCATCGTTGAAGCCGTCGGCGGCCTACTGGACCCCGAAAACGTGCTCAACGGAGCCAAAGTGCGCATCGCAGTCGAGGCTCAGCTCAAGACCGGCGATTCGGTGACACTGACCTGGGCAGGACAGCCGGGTAACGGCAGCGTTAAACCGACTCAACCGGTCGTTTCGAATGGCGAGTTGTTGATTCCGATCGCGTATGCCACGGTGAAAGCCAACGACGGCTTCCAGGTCACTCTCAGCTACACCGTCAGACGTGCTGATGGCACGGCTGAAGGCCCCTCACCCGCCAACAAATATGATGTCAAAAGCGCCATTGCCCCGGGGCTGCTTAACGTCATGGGGGCCCGATTCTGCCGTGGCACGTATAGGGCATCGGCAGGCCCGAGCAGGATCAGCGCCTTTAACGATACCACTGGTAATCCACTGGTCGCCGAATGGCAATACCAGGACGACACCACCTGGATTCAAGGCAACACCTGGGAGGACACCCGCCCTGAGATTGAGCTGCATGTGCGCACCAGCGACGACCATGTAGTGCTTAAACCTATCAATTTTATTGGTAACGGCAACGACACCACCACTGCCGGTGACGCAGCGCAGGTTGCTCATCGCGATATAGGTGATGTGGTGGGTTGGGGCCATGCGGCCTATGGCGGCGCGATCCCGGCCACGATCATCACCATGGACGATATCGTCGAAGTGTGCTGCACACGCAGTGCTTATGCCGCGCGTCGCGAGAATAGCCATGTGGTGGCGTGGGGAAATACTGTCGAGGGCGGCTCATTGGGCGCGGTAGCATCTGATAATTTCGTCTCGCTTTCAAGTAACAGCATTGCCTTCGCCGGTATCAAGGCCGATGGCAAAGTCTATGGATGGGGTAATGCTGCGGCAGGCGGTACGGTTCCAGACCCTATTCAGGCTTTCAGCGATATTACCCAGATAATAGGCGCGGGAACCGCATTTGCCGCAATTCGCAACACCGGTCAGGTAGTCGCTTGGGGGACGCCGGCGGCGGGCGGGGTAGTTCCTCCAGACATCGGAACCTTCACCGACATCATCAAGGTTTCCGGCAACTTCACTGCCTTCGCGGCTCTGCGACGCAATGGCCGAGTGGTGGCATGGGGTACTGCCGCCAATGGCGGTACAGTGAGCCAGGAAGCCGCCGCAGCCACCGTCGCCCAGTTGGGTGCCAGCACCGCTCGTGCTTTCTCGTTAATCACCACCTCCGGGCAGGTTGTGGCTTGGGGCGATCTGACCTACGGCGGCAATGTGCCCGCTGACATCAGGACCTTTACCGATATCCGGGAGGTCAGCGCAACCTGGCAGGCTTTTGCGGCATTGCGGGGCAATGGCCGAGTGGTTGCTTGGGGCGTCGACGCTGCAGGCGGAATCGTACCCCCCGATATCGCGACCCTGAACGACATTGTGCAGGTGGTTGGCAATTCCAAGGCATTCGCGGCACTACGCCGCAATGGGACAGTGGTCGCATGGGGAGACGCAACGGTTGGCGGCAATACCGCCGCGGTAGTGACTCAATTGATCAAGGTGAAAGCGGTCTACGCCAATAGTCAGAGTTTCGTCGCCTTGAGGTCCGATGGTGAAATCGTCACTTGGGGCAATGCGGCCGGTGGCGGTGACAGCAGTGCTGTCCAGTCGCTGCTGCGCAATCGGGTATCGTATGAACGTAGCCTGGCCGTCAGCAGTCAGGCACTCAGGTCACAAGGCGTGCTTAATCAAACGCGGCGTTCAATCAGCTCTCCCGCCGGATCGAAGTCTACCCGATCAATGTCATCGCTCAGCGCCTTCTCGTTGAGCCTTTCCCAGTGGGCCAAACCCCGGATCAGTGAAGCGCCGGGCGATCTGCTGGATCCAGGCAACAGCCCTGATCGTCCCATCGTGGTAGCGGTGCCACCGGGGGCGCTCCAATACAGGGATCGGGTCAACCTGTACATCGAGGATGACCTGTTCGACTACGCCATCGTGGGGCGCAACGGCCCTGGCAATGGTATTGAATACGATGTACCGGCCAGCGAGTTCATAGCTTATACCGGCGGACAAATGCGAGTGTGGTACGGCGTCGTGCCTAGCGGTGACACTGAGGAGCAACCCTCCGACATTCTGCTGCTGACCATCAGCGGTGGATTTGAGGACGACGCCACGCTGGACCTCAGCGCCCACAACTATGTTGTCGCAGAAGCCAAAGCGCCTGCAAAGATTCCGGATTTTGCGCAAGTGACCCGAACCGGCGACTGGGGGACCGGGCCCTATACCTACACCAGCTCCGACGAGAGTATCGCCACCGTGAATAGCAGTGGGACAGTCACTGCTCTGGCCAACGGCAAAACCACAATCACCGCCGAAGACAGCGTCGGTACGACTGCCAGCTACACCCTTACCGTGCAGGGGATCGTCGTCGTTCACTTCGTGACCGCCAGTGCCACATGGGCGGTGATGCAGAGTACGTGCGCGCAGCTTGGCCTGGAGCCGGTTTCGCTAACTGACATCAAGGCGCTGTGGAGCCGCTACGCCGATAGCTTGCCGGTTACCACATACCTGGGATGGCTTAATTATCCGTTCTGGACGAACGACTCAGCTGGAGCAGGTACGTACTGGACCTACGACCTAAGCGGCAGCGACATCAATCAGAACGCCAGTGCCGCAGACGCAGAGTTGCCCATGCAGGCACTGGGCATCTCACGGACAGGAGCAGGAGTTTCAGCTGCGCCCGCAACTGGTCAGCAGTAACCACAAAGGTATCCGCCCGGTCTATTGGGCCGGGCGGTTCTGCGGCTTTGCACACTTATGTCAGGACGACGATGAACATGCTATCGACCGCCATCAAGAGGGTGGCCCTGTTGCTATTACTCTACGCACTCAACGCCCAGGCTGCCCTCACCGGCCCGGAAACGACGCAGCTACTCAACAACCGCTACCAGAGCACCACTACCACCTGCGCAGCCAGCAAACCTGCCTGGTATTGCAACGGCGTACTGGTGAAAACGCGAACACCTGTAGCAGGCCAGCCGTTCTGGCAGCATGACAGCAACGCCACAGCCCTGGGCGCCGAAGGCGTGGTCTATCTACGCAAGGATCTGGGCATATCCCAACTCACTCAAGCCAACGGCGTGATCTTCAGTGACCTGTTCACGGCCATCGGCGAAGGCAAGACGCTGGACGTGCTCTGTGCCTACCCTTTCACTCAGGAGCTGGACGCCAGCCGAAGCGATTACGGTTGCGCCCTGATGACCTCAGCGACGACCGCCGATGTGAGTTCCTGCGCAGCCCTGGGAGTGACCGACAGTCCGACCTGGCTTGCGCATTTTCAACAATCGGGCAATCAGCCGGCACAGCAATGTTCACTGAGCAGTCTGTTGCCTCAACAATTTGATGCCAGCCTCAAGGCCCACCGAGGGTTGGGCAGTGAATGGTCGGCAAGAGCCAATCGCTTACAAGTACGCAACTGGGACGCCAGCATCCCTCAGAGAGTGCCTGTGCAAGCGCTGTTCTATGACATCAATCAAGTGGGTACGCTGACCGCCGCACAGAAGGACCAGCGCGATTACTTTAACGCCACCGGCCAGTGGCTGCCTGTGTTGCGTATGAACCTGAACGACAGCGATGGACAAGTATTTGGCTTCAATGGCCAGGACCAGCTGTACGTCGGCTACGCGATTGCCGCAGGCATGAACGCACGCTATACCGACACGCGCCCCGAATGCTCGAATCAACAGGCGGCGTATTTCTGCAACGGAATATTATTCCGTTCGAATGCTGCAACCACTGCCTTCCATGCCTGGGACCCAAGCCCCGGCTCGGTGAGAAATAATGGTGTGTCGTTTTCTTATATCCGCAGCGATATCGTGATTAGCAGCGTGGTCTACAACCGGCACTTTGGCTTCACCTTCAAGGAACTGGCCGCTCCCGCCGTTTATACCCCCACCCTCCGCTGCGCATATCCGTACGATGCAGGGACCAGCGGGAGCCCTGACCCCTGCACCTTCCGCCAGGTATGCAGCGCCATTGGTATAACCAGCGTGGACTTGTGGCTCGCTCGCTATCGCGGCAATCCTATTTTGGGGTGCGCATTCAGCGCCGACGCCGAACAGTTTCAGTTGAGCATCGACGTACGCAAAGCCATTCCCAACAGAGTCGACTGGAACGAAATCATGCTGGCGGCGTGGCCTCTAAGCATTCCAAACCAGTTACCGCTGGAGTCTTTGTATTACCAAAGCGACAGCGGCGGATTGCCCAATGCCCAGTTCATCCAGAATGACTATTTCCAGCAGACCGGACGCTTTCTTCCGATCATGACTATGAATCTGGGAGCACCAGGCGGAGTGATGTTCTCTTATGATCCTGCGCAACAACTTGCGCCTGGGGCGCCTTCGCTGAGTTCATTTGGCACCAGACCGCAAAGCACAGTCCCACCGCCATAGTGCGGTGCAACCGAGTGACACCCCACAGACCCCATACCAATAAGCATCAGCTCACGCTCCACCATCGCTGCAGATAAGGAGATCACCATGAGACGCTACTCATTAACGCTATTTCCCGCCCCGGATACTGGGCTCTCGACACTCGTATTGCGACCATTATTGATCAGCGACCTGGTCACGCCGGTAGTCGGCGGCGATGGCGGGGTCAACGCGCAAATGGTCTCAAGACCGTCGGGTCTGCTGGTCAGCGTGGACCCTTGGCGGTCCATGTCGATAGGAGATCATGTCGCTGTTTATTGGGACGATATCAAGGCAGCTGAACGCCTGATCGGGCGTCCGGAAGAAGTAGATGAAAGGGTTCTGTTTTTCATTCCCAAGGATCTGGTCGTTCCGGAATGGGCGGAAAAGGTGTTTTATCGGGTGACCCGCCAAGGCTCCACAACCTCCGAGGACTCAGCGCCATTAAGGATCAGAGTCAAGCTTGACCTGCCCGCCGGAACAGACAGAGAGCCGCACCTGCCAGGTCACTCGGAGCTCCTTTCCCCCGTTCTGCCAAAAGAGGTAATCGACAATGGTGTCGATGAGAAATGGGCCGCCGCCGGTGTACCCGTCCAGATCGCCGCCTACCCTGGGCGAGCCGCTCAGGACACGATAAGACTCGAGTGGGGCGCGGCCGAGATTTCTCGTGTTGTCACGCCATCAGAAGCCGCAGATACAACGTCCATTACCATCAATGTCGATCAGGCAACGATTCTGGCCGGGGGGGATGATCCTCAACTCAGAGTGATCTACGAGGTGTTTGATGAGGTATGGAATTTCGCCACAGACTGGTCCCGCTATACCACCGTAAGCGTAGAAGCCGGTGCGCAACAGCTGCGGGCGCCCTTTATCGCTGAAGCCGTAAACAGCATCATAGATCTTGGCCAGTTGGGCACTCGCGATGTCACCATCGAGATAAACCTAGGGGGCCCGCCGTTCGCACTTCGTGACTCGGTCACCATGACCTGGGCAGGTACGAGCGCAACGGGCTCGCCGGTGAATTACACGCAGACCTTCATCCTGGACAACATCCCTACGATTTTTGAAGCCAAAGTTCCCAATGCAACTGTCCGCGCCATCCTGGGTGGACGTGCAATCGCGTCCTATGTGCTGAACAAGGCCGATGGTTCGGCACCGCAATCGTCCAGACGAGCAACTGCCAGAATCACAGGACAAATCAGACTGCCCGCCGCGACGGTCTTTGAGGCCGTCGGCGATACACTCGATCCGAACCTTGAGCGGGCCCATGTGCAGATCCCCGTTTATCCTCTAATGGCGGATGGCGACCTGATCAACGTCATCTGGCTAGGCACACTGCAAAACGGCACACCGTACCTTTATGAGGCAGAGCGATTTGTGTCGGCCAACGAGGTTGGCGTAGTGATTCATATTCAGATCGCGGCGGCACATATCCTTCCGCTCGCCAATGGTGAGCTGGATCTCAGTTACCGGGTATCCAACGACAACCTGGCCGCCCTTGACGTGCGCGTTTCGGACCACGAAATATTCAACGTCACTCAACGCGACGCGCAACTGCCCGCCCCGTCCGTGGACGAAGCCGCTGGCGGCCTGCTGGATCCTGCGCGGGTGCCTGTGCAAGCCACGCTGCAGGTGGCCTACACCGGCACTGTCGTAAACGATATCCTGACCTGGTACTGGCAAGGTGATTCGCTAAGCGGCAGCGCCAGTGATTGGGTTCCCACTACCACCTTGACCGCCGGCAAGCCGGTAACGTTCTACGTTCCCAGAGCGGTGATCGAACCTAACATCGGCAAGACGGTGAAGGTGTACTACAGCTTGAAACTAGCGAATACAGGGATGTACCAGTATTCGAGAGTACTGGAATTGACAATTGGCACGCCTCTGGATACGTGAACTGAAGGCTGATCACTAAAGTGACCCCGCCAGTAACGGCGGGGTCACTTTTTACCAGCTATACCGCAAACCGACGTTCGCGCCGAATGGCTGTTCGATATGCTGACCATTGGAGTAATCGAAGTCGGCGTGCAACTGCAGGTTATCGGAGAAGGCAACCGCAACACCGGCGCCCAGCTCCGCACGGGAACCGGACAGGTCGTTGTTGAACGTGTTGTTGTTGACCTGAACCTTGTTGTTTTTGGCGAACTCATGCACACCGGCTGCCCGAACGTAAGGCTGCACCACCTTGCCATCGCTGAGGGTGAAATTGCGACCTGCGGTGGCGCCGGCCTTGCCCAGCAACGAACGCGTACGATCACCTTCGGCCTGCATGTCGTTGTTCAGACGGTAGTCCTTGCCCTGGATCACCACCGAAGAGAACTGGGTGAACGGTTCGACGAAATAGCCGTCGTCCAGTTTGATATGCCGGCCGAACTCCACCGAGCCACCCACCCCAAGGTTGTCATAGTCACCCTTGGCACGGGTGCCGTCGCTGATGCTCACTTTCGAGTCGTTGCGAAAGCGGTTGGCCTTGATCACGCCGTCGAAATAGTAACCGCTGTCCTGATCCAGCCAGGTGGTGTAGACGCCCGCGTAGTAGCTTTTCACGGTGCCTGATGTGCCACGATTCAGATCAAGATCAGACTTGCTGTGACCAGCAAGCACACCGACCAGCCAGTGACCGTCGCCGACCGGCAGCGGCGCATCGGCACCCAGCGAGAAACCCTGCTGCGTCTGCTGATAGCCAACGCCCGACGACTCACTCACATCGTACTTGTTGCCGTAGGTCCGAACCCAGCCACCGGCCTTGCCTCCGTTAAAACGCAGTTCACCCATACGGCTGCGCAACGAGGTCAGCTCGCCGTACCAGACGGTCGGCGCGGTGTTGAAAAGCGCCAGCACTGAAGCCGTACCGGGGCTGATGGTCTTGGTACTCGGATCGAGGAACCAATCAGTACCGCTGGAACCGTTGTCCACTGAACCCAGTGCATATGAAAAAGTGCCAACGTCCACCACCCCTGCCCCCGCCAGGGCAAATGTGGCATCCCCGCCGCCGGTGCGCACCACCGTCAGTGGCTCGGGCGACACCGGGTCGACACCGGAACCGGCGATCAGCAGCGAATGGGTGCCTGTGGCAGACCCCGTCACGTTCAGAACGTCATGCTGGTTGGTGGCGAAATCAACATCCATGACGAAAGTGCCGTTACCGGCCAGGGTTCCGACATCCAGCTGGAAGAACTCATTGGGGGCTCCGAACTTCACCGTACTGTCGTTGATGGACAGAACGCCAACACTGTTGGAAGCAACCATGTTCCAAATTGACTGATCAGCCAGCGTAAGGCCTTCAACATTGAGCAGGTTGCCGGTGAACTGGGAGCCGTTCTGCAGCGTCAGAGTGCCGTTACGACCGTCAGTGATCGTGTAATCGCCTGTAAACGCACTGCGCTCCAGCGCGACGCTGTCAACGTTGTCCACGTTGCCATTGAACTGCGAGCCATTGCGCAACGTGAGGTCGCCCGTGCGGGTGTCACTGATCGCGTAATTACCCTCGAACGAACTGCCGTCCAGCGTGGCACGGTCGACATTGATCAGGTTGCCGCTGAACTGCGAGCCGTTCTGCAGCGTCAGAGTGCCGTTACGACCGTCGGCGATCGTGTAATCGCCTGTAAACGCACTGCGCTCCAGCGCAACGCTGTCAACGTTGCTCACGTTGCCATTGAACTGAGAGCCATTGCGCAACGCGAGGTCGCCCATGCGAGTGTCACTGATGGTGTAATCACCCTCGAACGAACTGCTGTCCAGCGTGGCACGGTCGACATTGATCAGGTTGCCGGTGAACTGCGAGCCGTTCTGAAGGGTCAGGTTGGCAGCACGGCTATCATTGACCATGTATTCACCGGTGAACGAGCTGCCATCCAGCGCCGCACTGTCGACATTGATCAGGTTGCCGGTCAGGCTGGAGTTGTTGGCCATCGTCACGTGCGCGCTGCTGGTCTGGTCAGCGGTGATGTCGCCGGTGAGCGAAGCATTATCGAAAGTAAAGTTGCCCGTGCTGCCGTTGGTGACAGCGAATGTGCCGTCGAGCAAACTGTTGCGTACAAGGGCGTTGAGCGTGGCGTCACCGTTGATTTCCAGCGCGTTGCCGTTGCCACCCGTCAACGTAGTGCCGTCCAACAACTGGAGGTTGGCAACCAGACCCAGGCCGAAACCGTCGAAGGCGATGGCTGCGCCGTTGTCGCCTGTGACTGACGTACCGGAAAGGCTTATTGTCCCTTCGCGCGGAGCGGTGGGATCAGCGAAGTATTGAATGCCGTTGAGGCCGCCATGCACCGAGCCGCCCGTCACGCCGATTTCGGAAGAAAAAGCCCTGAGCCCGAAACCGTCGGCGCGCACGCCGCTGACCTGAACGTTGTTCAAAACGAGCGTGCTGTGGACCGATGTACTGACTCCCCCCAGGTTGCCCGTTACTGAACCACCACTCATCGTTACAGCGGAGCCTTGGCCAGTAGCAGCGGCTGAGTTCAACTCCAGACCTGTGGCGAATGCATTAGTTGTGGCGTTGATATCGGAATTGAGAATTTGTGCACTACTGGCAGTAAGTCTAAGTCCGGTACTGGCGGTACCACCGGTAATGTTCGCGCCTGCGATATCAGCCTGCGAGCCGATACCGAGGGTGATGTCTTGCGCTGAACTGCCGTCCGTCATATTTAAAGTCGCGCCCGTGGTCCTGATGGACTGGGTGTTGGCGCCATTGACATTGAGTGTTGCACCGCTTTGCACTTCCCAACTGTCCAGCAGCTCTCCGGGACGCAATGTCCGGGTCTCCCCAGGGGCGACGATCGATAAGCCATGAACGACCGGGCTGATGCCGAACAGCACAAAAGAACCAACGGCAGAGCGAACGAGCAAAGACATCCGTGTTGCCTTGAATACGGGCATAACGAGTTCCTTGAGTAAGTGGAGGGCCTCCGACTGCAAGAAAAAAATAAGGGTCGAAGGAAACTGGCGCGAAGACTACCGACCTCACTGCCAGTAAGATGTAGGATATTTCCGTGGTCTATGAGCGAAGCATCCTACAGTGACGGAAGGAAGTTAAATTTCACATGCGTAAAACAGCGAACTGTGCATGCAACGTTTTCTAACTCCGACCCTATAAGCAAAGCCGGATGTATCATCCGGCTTTGCTGTTTAGTGCCTAGTTCCTGTTAAGGAAAGGCGGAAAGCATGTGCCTCCTGGCGTGGTTGTCGATGCATAGATCTGTGCCCTGCCAATTTTGACCGGCGCGCCGCTGGTCCGGTAGGTCACTTTGACCAGACCCAACGCTCCGATAGGAAGGAGATGATCCTCATAAGGTTCCACTTGCAGCGTAAAACCCTCCTCGATCTGAGTAGCCGTTACTGTAATGGTATCGCTCCACTCATCACCGGCCGGCACATCCCCTAGATAGTCGCTGTACCCTTGAACGATCACCTCGATTTCATCGCCTTCCTCCAATGCCCCTGGATTAGGTGGAATTGCTACATTCAAATGATGATCTGAACCGACGAAAGATCTGCAGTTGAGAATGGGGGTGACGCCGTCGTTCATCAAATCTGCATCCGGGAAATCCGGCGCAGATAACTCGACAATCACCGCCTCACTGACATCTACCCCGGTCGGAGGGCACATCTCATAGTTGCCCCCTGTGACCTGATCGAGGGTGTAGAACACCGGCACATCAGTACTGACCGGCCCTTTGTCGATGGTTTCCCAAGCGATGGTGAAGGTGTAAGGCATACCGGCGTCTGCCGCGTCTGGCTCATATTCATCGGCCAGGTTATCGATATTGCCCCAATACAATCTCAGCCTAGAACCCGCGTCGATAGGATCATGCAGCTGCACAACCGCTGTTGCATCCAAGCCAATATCGTCGGCGTTGATCTTGTTGTCCTCGGCGTTGGTACCGCCCCCGCGAACCGTAACCGGTTTGAGGTTCGGGTTGATTGGATCGGGCCTTTCGGGGTTGACCGGGCCTGGCACGTACAGATCCACTTCGACGGTGACGAGATCGGAGTCGAATCTCCTTCTACCGCGCTCCACCCGATAACCAACCTGTGTGGGCACGGGAGTCGTGGAAGCTCCGAAAGCCTGCGCCAGAGCACTGTAGGGAATTTTCACCTGGATCGTATCGCCCGGGTTAACAACAATATAAGGGGCAATTTCGACGCTTCCCCATGTCACCACGATACGATCGTTGTGTAGCCAGTTCGCATACAGCTCGATCAGTACGCTATCGCGCCCCTCGCGCACATCGTCCAGGTTGAACTGTGTATCGCTGTCTTCGATCCCGGGTACACGGGGTGCTGGCAGCGGCTCGATGGGCAACGGCATGATAAGCAGATCGACTACAGCCGCATCGGACGCCTGTCCGCGGTTACCCACCTTATCCAACAGTCGGTAGGTTATATACAGTCTCCCGTCCGGCAGAGCGCGCAGACGGTCACCAGGAATGGGCACTTCGCGAGTCGCAGGATTAAATGACCCCTCATAGGCGGGTGTCCCGTCGGGATCGGGCGTCGATGCGCCCACAAAAACCTGCACCGTATCGCCCAGTTGCTCATCGTTATAGGCCGGAATAACCACTGCCAGCTTATCGCCATTGGCGGCCAGATATGCATCGGTCACGCCTTCTGCCTTGATCAGCGCATCATCTCGGAACGTTAGTACGTCGGGGGACTGGCCGCCATAGTGAGGCGCTTCTTTATCAATGATGAACGCGACCTCAACAGATTCCTCCTCAATATTGTTGTAGGTCTTGACCCTATAGCGCAGCAGGTATTGACCGTGACCGGGAAAGTTCTCTTGGAGGAAGGTGACCGACTTGTCGGGTTCACCCGGAGACGTCGGGCCGGGAATCGTACACTCCTGCGCCAATCTCCAAGTCAGGTCACCGCGGCGTCGGTATTCGAATGTGAGGATGTCGGAAAATACTGGAACGGGAGAACCATTAGGCCAAGCGGGAATCTGGATCTCCATGTCCTTTTCCTGATCCTCGCGAGGGACCAGACCGGCGAAGTCCGGATCACCTCCCCACCATACCGGTAATTTGGGGGCACTGAGTTCCTGAACCCCAGCGCCACTGCGTGAGCGATTTCCTTTTTCCAGATACCGGTTTACATAGTATTGAGCGATTATTTTTTGCTGAGCGTCCATGACAACTCTCCATGTATATAGATATTTAAACTTCCATTTCACTGTTCCCGCAATAACTGCAGGGCTTCACAAACAGGAATAACCGAGCACGCGGGTGTACTTGAAAAAATGACCACCGGTGAGTACGACGAATACTTTGCTGTTACGCAACTTGACAAGCGGCGGACGGGTTCCAAATAGCGCTCCATCACCCACGGAATTCAAATAGCCCTGGGGGGCTCGCATGTTCCACCGGCAGCTAACTTACGGGTGATTTTCACCAGTCCTTCATAAGAAAGAGCCGATTGCCCGTTACTTTTTTTCAATTGATAACGAGCGATCGCAGAACCTTCCAGGATAGGTTCGATGTGGGGCACATAGGGTTCAATCATCATGTCCTTGGAACCTGCCGACAGGTCGGCCGCGCTCACGGTGCCCGGAAACTCACCCTCGGTGCCCTCGATGGGTGTTATACCGTTGAGGGTTTCATACCCCTGCCAAGACAGGAGGATTTCATCGCCCACAGCGACTTCCCCTGGCGGGAAAGGCAGCCGAACCCTGATACCGTTCCAGGGTTCATTTGCGCAATTGATGTATCCATAAATAGTGGCATCCGGAAATTCCGGTTCTGGCAAGTCGGGTAACTCTGGAATGGGTACCAATTGCACATCGACGGCGGTTTGCAACGAAAAGGGGGTTTCGTTGCCTGCCCGATCACGGACTTTATACGTCAGGTAAAACGTGCCGTCTTTGCCGGAAGATCGAATAGCATCCCCTGACAGCGTCAATCGAATTTCCCCGGACACGATCTCCGGCGCCGTCACGGTTTTCGTATCGATTGGGCCAGACGTCGGTGGATTGTCCTGTGACCAGTAAAGACTGATGACGTCACCCTCACGGGCATCCAGATACAACGGCTGGGGGACGCGCAATTCGACATGGTCGCCATGATCGGCCAGGTATTCTTCGGTAACCCTGCCGTCCGCCAGATCGTCCGGCAGCAGCAGCGGCTGGAGCTGCTTGTCGAAACTCGGCGGCAGGCTGTCAAATGTAACGTTGCGGATATTCGATCCGCTGAAATAGCCGTTGAAACTTTTGACCACGTAACGGACTTCGCATCGTCCGTCAGTCGGCAAAGCGGATTTTTCGATGAACAGGGGGTACGGAAAGTCTCCGGGATTGAGCGGTCCCGGAAACGACATGCTCCGGACTTCATAGTCACCTGGCCCGGTTTTGAAATACAGCACCAACTGATCGTTAAATCCTGGCGGGGCAGGCACTGGCCAGAGCGGCACTTTGACTTCCAGGTCCTTGAGATGACTGCCGGCAGGCATTAACCCCTCAGGGTCATTCGCATCGATTACCCCGACCACTTCCACTTCTCCAAGGTTCATCGGGACGGGTTCAAAGTTGAAATCGAGATAGAAATCGGCGTCAACTTCGAGGTAGAGACCCAACCCGCTGACAGTTGAAGCGTCGTCATTGACCATTACATGCCACTCCAGTCCATGGAAGGGATTGTCTGCCGGGTATTACGATGGAGATGCCGCCGACAGAAGAACTGGATTCATTAGATGCGCCTGCAAAATCCATGTCTACTGTCAACCTTGACAGTAGACATGGGTGCCTGGCGGTGGTAAGCGATACCTGGCACCGTGCCATGCAGCGCCAGGTCACCGTCGACCCGGCGGACCTGACGATGAACTCAGTCCAGCGTAGGATCGATCACCAACACCACCTTGCCCGACACCTGATTGGTCGCCAGTTGCGCGTAAGCCTCTTCGGCTGCACTGATCGGAAAACTGCGCGCCAGCTGCGGCTTCAACCGGCCTTCGGTGAATAACGGCCAGACATGCTGCCCCAGATCGCTGAGCAGGTCGGCCTTGAATTGATCATCGCGGCTGCGCAGGGTTGAACCCAGAATGTGAATACGCTTGCTCAGCACCTGAGCGAAATCCACTTCGGCCTTGCGTCCGCCCATCAGACCGATCAGCACCACACGCCCGTCGTTTGCCATCACCTTAAGGTTCAGCGCAGCATAGTTGGCGCCCACCGGATCGAGAACCACGTTGAAAGGTCCGAAATCACTGAGAGCATCGAGGCTCTCGCTGCGAATCACTCCGCCCTGCGCCCCCAGTTCCTCGCAGTACGCCAGGCGCTCGGCCGAGCCGACGCTGACCCAGCACGGACTGCCAAATGCCTTGCACAGCTGAATGGCGGCTGAACCAACACCACTTGCTCCGGCATGCAACAACACTTTTTCACCTGGCTTCAAGGCCGCCAACTGAAACAGGTTGAGCCAGGCCGTCGCATAAACCTCCGGGATGCCGGCAGCCTCGTGCAGCGACATCCCCTGCGGAACGGGCAAAACGTGCCGCGCGTCGACCACGACCTCTTCGGCCATCGCGCCACCGGCAACCAGCGCACACACGCGGTCTCCGACTTCCCACGCGGTTCCGGACCCCACTTCGGCGATCACCCCGGAACACTCCATACCCAGGATTTCCGTGACGCCAGGCGGTGGCGGATACAGGCCCGCCCGCTGCAACAAATCGGCTCGATTGAGTCCTGCCGCAGCGACCTTGATGCGAACTTGCCCTACATCCAGTGCCGGCGATGGCTGTTCAGCCCATACCACGTGACCTTCAACGCCTTGCAATGCTTTCACGGTGCCTCCATAGTGAGTCTCGACTGAGCCCGTTGTGCTTCATGGCACACGGGCTTTTTGCATTATGCGACCGGGTTTCGCCCCAGGTTGTGTGAAATACGTCACGAGCGACGGCAACACAGGTAGCCAAGCGCAGTCGTTTTCACGGAGCCTGAAAGGAACCGGCGACCTCAAAGACGGCCTAATATGCGTTATCAATTGTCCCCGCGTCGAATCAGCATGAAGCATTTCTTACCCGGCAGCACCCTTGCATTAGTCATTGGCCTGACTGCCCTGCCAATGTCAGCCAGCACGTTCGCAGCCAATAGCTGGGACAATCTTCAACCGGATCGCGATGAAGTCACCGCCAGCCTGAATGTCGTGGAACTGCTCAAGCGCCACCACTACAGCAAGCCGCCGCTGGATGACAAACGCTCGGAGATTATCTATCAGAGCTACCTCAAGCTCCTCGACCCTGCGCGCAGTTACTTTCTGGCCAGCGACATCGTCGAGTTCGACAAGTGGCGCTTTCAGTTCGACGACTTCCTCAAGGGCGGCGATCTGAACCCGGGATTCACTATCTACAAGCGCTATCTGGACCGCATCAAATCGCGTCTGGATTTCGCCCTGGCCCAATTGGATAAAGGCGTCGACAAAATCGACCTGACCACCAACGAAACCTTGCTGGTCGATCGCAAGGACGCGCCTTGGCCCAAGAACGAAGCCGAACTCGATGACCTGTGGCGCAAGCGCGTCAAGGACGAGGTACTGCGCCTGAAGATCGCGGGCAAAGACCCGGCGAAGATTCAGGAAACCCTGACCAAGCGCTACAAGAACCAGCTGGCGCGCCTGGGTCAGACCCGCAGCGAAGACATCTTTCAGGCATACCTGAACACCTTCGCGATGTCCTACGATCCGCACACCAACTACCTGTCGCCTGACAGCGCGGAAAACTTCGATATCAATATGAGTCTGTCGCTGGAAGGCATCGGCGCCGTCCTGCAAAGCGATAACGACAACGTCAAGATCGTGCGCCTGGTGCCGGCCGGTCCTGCCGCCAAGACCAAGCAAGTCGCCACCGCAGACAAGATCATCGGCGTTGCCCAGGGCGATAAAGAGATGGTCGACGTGATCGGCTGGCGCCTGGACGAAGTGGTCAAACTGATCCGCGGTCCGAAAGGCTCGGTCGTACGTCTTGAAATCGTGCCGGCCAGCAACGCGCCGAGCGATCAGACCACCAAGATCGTGTCGATCACCCGCGAAGCGGTGAAGCTCGAAGAGCAGGCAGCCAAGAAGTCAATCCTGCACCTCAATCAGGACGGCAAGGATTACAAGCTGGGCGTAATCGAGGTGCCCGCCTTCTATCTGGACTTCAAGGCGTACCGTGCCGGCGATCCCGAATACAAGAGCACCACGCGCGACGTGAAAAAACTGCTGACCGAACTGCAGTCCGACAAAGTCGACGGCGTAGTCATCGACCTGCGCAACAACGGCGGCGGTTCGCTGCAGGAAGCCACCGAGCTGACCAGCCTGTTTATCGACAAGGGCCCGACCGTACTGGTGCGTAATGCCGACGGTAAGGTCGACGTGCTTGAAGATGAAAACAGCGGCGCGTTCTACAAGGGGCCAATGGCATTGCTGGTCAACCGCCTCTCGGCCTCGGCTTCAGAGATTTTCGCCGGTGCCATGCAGGACTATCACCGCGCGCTAATCATCGGCGGCCAGACCTTCGGTAAAGGCACTGTACAAACCATTCAGCCGCTCAATCACGGTGAGCTGAAACTGACACTGGCGAAGTTCTATAGGGTTTCCGGTCAGAGCACCCAGCATCAGGGCGTACTGCCGGACATTGCTTATCCGTCGATCATTGACACCAAGGAAATCGGCGAAAGCGCACTTCCGGAAGCGATGGCCTACGACACCATCAAGCCTGCGATCAAACCAGCGGTGGACCCGTTCAAACCGTTCCTGGCCCAGTTGCAATCGGGTCACGACATCCGCTCTGCCAAAGACGCCGAATTCGTGTTCGTCGAACAGAAGCTGGCACTGGCCAAGAAGCTGATGAGCGAAAAAACCGTCAGTCTCAACGAAGCAGAGCGTCGCCGCGAGCATGCCGACATCGACAGCAAACAGCTGGTAATGGAGAACGTGCGTCGCAAGGCCAAGGGCGAAGAACCGCTCAAGGAGCTGAAGAAGGAAGACGAAGACGCGCTGCCAGCGGACGACGACAAGACCAAACCGGAAGACGACGCTTACCTGGCCGAAACAGGGCGGATTCTGATCGACTATCTGGGTCTGAGCGGGTCTGTGACGAAGAAGTGAGGTAAAAGGGTCCTGGGCACGCTTAACGGCGTCCCGGGCCCGGAAATTGCGACGGTTTGCAGGATGCAGCGGGGACGGCAAATAATCCCTGCAAAGTCATGAACCCGTCGTGAAAGAAAAGGGGTTCGACGCTAAGCGTCGAACCCCTTTTTTCTTGTCCCGAGATACGCTGGGAGGCGTACTCAAAAGCAACCTTCGCACGTATCACTGCCGTTCCAAGCGCAGCAGGATTTCAAGCGGCACAGTCTGTCATCCACGCGCCATTTACTTTGGCTTGGCCGGTTGCGGGTATTGGAACTCAAACACCCGAACCACTTCAGCGGCATGCCATGAAGCGGCGGCGATGCCGTCGGAAGGGCCGCAGAAGCGGTTCAGTCGTTCGGCGCATTCGAAAAAACCCGTGCGTGGAAGCCGGCTGGCGCCCTGGCTGATAACCAGTGAGCTGCGCAAGGGCTGTTCGGCGCGGGCATCGAGAGCGGCAAGGTGTTCGAGGGCGGCGGTCAGGGTTTGCATTGCAGGGGTGGGCAACTGCAAGCGTTCCAGCAGCGCGCGATAGGTGACCAGATGGCGCTGCTGACGCACCAGCTCCAGCTCATTGAGCAACGCGTCCCAATGCACACGGCTGATACGCACGCTCATGCCTCACCCCGCCAGCCGGGCACTCCCAACTCCCAGGCCAGGCTTCGTCGGATGGCTGCATCAGGCTGGCGGGCGCCGGTTTCGATCAACTCCAGATAAGAACGACTGATGCCGACCGCGCGCGCCAATTGCACCACATCAAGCCCCTTGGCCTGTCGCAGGGAGGCCAGTTGGTCGAACGAAGGGAGATCAGTGGAAACAGCAGTGTCCCTGTCGTCACATTGCACAGCGGGCGTTGGCTGAGGGGTGCCGCAGACGCCGGCCTCCTGCAGCAAAGCCTGATATTGCGCCCACGGCAGCACCGCGTACTCTGGCTCTCCATTGCGAAGAATAACCTGAAGATCCATACCACCCCCCTGTAGGACAAAATCCGTTTCTTGTCATGTTTGCTGATATGGGCGGCATCTTAACAGCGGATGAGGGATGAAAGGATGCGCTCAATCCATTGAGTTCTCGCAATAATCAGCGTGTTCAAGCCTTCATGAGAATGAAAGGCTTGCAGCGCAGTCTAGTCTTTCTTCTCCAGCTCCAGCAATTTGGGCGTATCGGGCAGACGCTCGACCACTGCCAACTTCTCTGGATTCTGCCGCTCACGCCAGACGCGAAAGGCGCTGAGCTCTGCGTCAAGATTTTTCATCACCCACGCCAGCACGGCGATGTCATCAAGCATACCCAGCCCCGGAATCCAGTCGGGGATGGCATCAAGCGGGCTGAGGAAGTACATCAATCCGGCAACGACTGACAGCATTGCTTTGCCACTGATAGCGCGGTATTCGCCGCGCCAATAAGCCAGACAAAGCGCCTGCAGCAGCTTCAGGTCATCCTTGAGCTTGCCCAGTCGATTACCTTCGCTGGCGGCCTTACCTGCAACAGCAAACAGCAAGGCAGGCAACCGCCCCGCTGCCATCAAGCGCTTGGCCATGGGGAGATAACGAATGAAATTCCACGGTGCTTTCATATCCGCTCCAGCGATATCGATAAAAATCGACCAATGGTCAATCGCTTCTGGTAGAAAAACCTGTCCCGTTAGCGCAACTGATAGCGCGCCAGGGTTATCCACACAAATTGTGGATAACCTTGTGAACATAGCCGCAATGTGGCCCTGAAACGCCCGTATTATCAGGGCTTGGCTCAAAACGCGCGTTTTTTACTCACATGAAAAAACACAAAAAATCGTTGACTTGAACACCTGACAGGCGCTAACCACCCCGCTGCGATGCTCTGAGCAAGGATCGACATATCCCGGCATTCGCGTATTACGTCATCAGTAATGGGACTGTACGTGAGCTGGCCGGTTCGATTTTTCTGGCGAAATGAAAATGCCCCGTCGAGACGGGGCATTTCATACAAGCGGTAATCTATGAATCGATTACTTCTTGGCTGCCGGCTTGGCAGGCTCTGCGGCCGGAGCAGCTTCTTCCTCGTCCGCGCCAGCTGCAGCCTTACCTGCTGCTGCCGGATCCTTGATGCCTAACAGTTCAAGGTCGAAGACCAGAACCGAGTTGGCCGGGATCATCGGGCTTGGGCTTTGCGCGCCGTACGCCAGATCGCTGGGAATGTAGAGTTTGACTTTCTCGCCGACATGCATCAGTTGCAGACCTTCAACCCAGCCAGGGATCACACCGCTGACAGGCAGATCGATCGGGCTGCCGCGTTCTACGGAGCTGTCGAACACCTTGCCGTTAGTCAGCTTGCCTTCGTAGTGAACGGTCACGACATCAGTAGGCTTGGGCACCGGGCCGTCAGCTTTCTTGATGACTTCGTACTGCAGACCGGAAGCGGTGGTAGTCACTTCCTTGCGCTTGCCGTTTTCTTCGAGGAATTTCTTGCCAGCCGTCGCCGACTCTTCGCTCATCTTGGTCATGCGCTCTTCAGCACGCTTTTGCAGCTCGCCGAAAGCTGCTACCAGCTCTTCATCTTTGAGTTTCTGATCTTTCTTGCCGACCGCATCTTCGATACCCAGCGCTACGGCTTTGGAATCCAGATCGTCCATACCTTCCTGAGCCAGGCTTTTGCCCATGTTCAGACCGATGCCATAAGAGGCTTTTTGTGCCGGGGTTTTCAGCTCAACGGTGCTGGCTTGCTTGTCGCAGCCCGCGAGTACCAGACCAACCAGGGCAATCGCCGCTGCCAACCGATGCTGTTTCATCCTGTTTCCTTGTTCATGCGCCAATAGGGCAAACGAGTAAAGCCGCGAGCTTATCAGGCTGCCGCGATCAATGGCTACCGGCATGAGAGGGGGAAAAGTCAGATAAGTTCAGGTAGCCAAAGGATTTCTGGTTTGATCGAGAAAACTGTTCAGTTGCGGTTCAGCCCAGGAGCCGATGGCGTCCACCGCAACCCGACGTTATCCATCGTTGCTCTGTCCAATGCTGATCGACCATCGTGTACTCACGGGTAACCGGGGTGCGAACCAATGGGCTCGATCTTCGATCGGCATGGCATGGTGCAGGCGGAAGAATATCCGCATCAGGTTGTCGCGGTACCACTCACGTACCTGCAGGTAGTAGCCGCGCAGACCCGGAAGGCCTGCACGATGAGCCAGCACAATGGTTTTGGGCCAGGTTGGAAACGACTGTAATGGCAGGTCCCTCAGCGCAGGTCGAGCAGTGGCGGGATCGGTTTCCCAAGGGAGACGATGAGGACAATCATCGAGGTCTTCATAAGCCGTTGGCGGACGCCCAAGCAAATCACTACCGCTGCTAGCAAGTGCCGTACCGATACACAGATTGCCCTGCACAACAAACACGTGAGCTTCGGTGAGTGCGTCTTTGGAGTGACCCTGCCCGGCATGCAGCCTCCTTGCTGATGGTGATGAACAAAAAACGATGCGCGGGAAATCGTGAAACCGGGCCGGCGGCGTAGCCCACCAGGTTTGAAGCCCGTTTGGGGCAGCACGCTGCTACGGGTCCAGAAACAAAAAAAGCGACCCTAAGGTCGCTTTCTTTGTCGTTACGAGGAGTTCAAGGGCCTCGCAACTTAATATGGCGCAGCGGACGGGACTCGAACCCGCGACCCCCGGCGTGACAGGCCGGTATTCTAACCGACTGAACTACCGCTGCGCGTAACACATGAAACGAATGGTGGGTGATGACGGGATCGAACCGCCGACATTCTGCTTGTAAGGCAGACGCTCTCCCAGCTGAGCTAATCACCCTTCGCTTCGGTGTGGCGCGCATTCTACGGAGCGCTCAAAACTCTGGCAAGCACTTTTGCAAATAATTTTATAATCCAACCAAAGGCTTACATCAGGGTTGGCCGCAGGGTCAGGGCAGCGAATAATGCCCCCCTTTGTATAAAGGAGAGATGTACCCCATGTGGTTCAAAAACCTGCTTGTCTATCGCCTGACCCAGGACCTGCCATTTGACGCCGAGGCGCTGGAAACCGCATTGGCGACCAAGCCCGCACGCGCGTGTGCCAGCCAGGAGTTGACCACTTACGGTTTTGTCGCCCCGTTCGGCAAGGGCGAAGACGCCCCGCTGGTCCACGTCAGCGGTGATTTCATGCTGGTCTCGGCGCGCAAGGAAGAACGCATCCTGCCGGGCAGCGTGGTCAATGATGCGCTTAAAGAGAAAGTCGAAGAGATCGAGACCGAGCAAATGCGCAAGGTCTATAAAAAGGAACGCGATCAGCTCAAGGACGAAATCATCCAGGCCTTCCTGCCGCGTGCCTTTATCCGTCGTTCAATGACCTTTGCTGCCATCGCGCCCAAGCAAGGCGTCATCCTGGTCAACGCTTCGAGCCCCAAACGCGCCGAAGACCTGCTCTCCACCCTGCGTGAAGTGGTTGGCTCCTTGCCCGTACGTCCGGTCACCGTGAAGACCGCACCCACTGCTGTCATGACCGAGTGGGTCAAGAGCGGTCAGACCGCCGAGAACTTCTTCGTCCTTGATGAATGCGAGCTTCGCGATACCCATGAAGACGGCGGCATTGTGAAATGCAAACGCCAGGACCTGACCAGCGATGAAATCCAGCTGCACCTGAGTACCGGCAAGGTGGTGACGCAGCTGTCGCTGGCCTGGCAGGACAAGCTGTCTTTCGTGCTGGACGACAAGCTGGGCGTCAAGCGCCTGAAGTTCGAAGACCTGCTGCAGGATCAGGCCGAACAGGATGGCGGTGACGATGCACTGGGTCAGCAGGATGCCAGCTTCACCCTGATGATGCTGACCTTCGGCGAGTTCCTGCCGGAACTGTTCGAAGCATTGGGCGGCGAAGAGATTCCGCAAGGTATCTGATCGGACTGCCCTGCAGGAGCGGACCCATTGCAGGCCGGCTCCCGCAGTTGGCGTTGCTGAGCCCACAATAAAAGGAGCAAGCCATGCGTGCCCTGGCTGCATTGAGTCGTTTTGTCGGTAACACCTTTGCGTACTGGGTGCTGCTGTTCGCTGTGCTGGCATTCCTGTTCCCGAGCTGGTTCATCAGCCTCAAGGTTCTGATCGTGCCGCTGCTGGGGCTGGTCATGTTTGGCATGGGGCTGACCCTGAAACTGGACGACTTCTCCGAAGTCGTGCGACATCCGTGGCGAGTGGCACTTGGCGTGATCGCACACTTCATGATCATGCCGGGCGTTGCCTGGTTGCTGTGTCAGGCTTTCCATCTGCCAGCCGAAATCGCCGTGGGTGTGATTTTGGTAGGTTGCTGCCCCAGCGGTACGTCGTCCAACGTGATGACCTGGCTGGCCAAAGGGGATCTTGCGCTGTCGGTGGCCATCGCAGCTGTCACCACCCTGCTCGCTCCGCTGCTGACCCCGGCGCTGATCTGGTTGCTGGCTTCGGCGTGGCTGCCGGTGTCCTTCATGGAGATGTTCTGGTCGATTCTGCAATTGGTGATGCTACCCATCGTGCTCGGCGTCATCGCGCAGCGTCTGCTTGGCGACAAGGTGCGATACGCGGTGGACGTGCTGCCGCTGATCTCGGTGGTGAGCATCGTGATGATCGTGTGCGCAGTGGTCTCAGCCAGCCAGGGCAGGATCGCCGAATCCGGCCTGCTGATCATGGCCGTAGTAATCCTGCACAACAGCTTCGGTTTCCTGTTGGGCTACTTCACCGGCAAGCTGTTCAAGCTGCCGCTGGCCCAGCGCAAGTCGCTGTCGCTGGAAGTCGGCATGCAGAACTCAGGCCTGGGTGCCGCCCTCGCCGCCGCGCATTTCTCACCGTTGGCGGCAGTGCCAAGCGCACTGTTCAGCGTGTGGCATAACATCTCGGGTGCGCTGCTTTCGACGTATTTCAGGAAGATGACCCCGGACGGGGTAGTGGCGCAGGATGAGCCGGTGGTGAATGAGCGTCCGTGAAGCGTGATCGACTTGCCGCCCGCGCGGCAAGTCGATCTGGGTAGGCAAGTGAGCGAGTAAAGCCCTCGCTCCATTACCCAGGATGACTATGAAGCCTGAGGGGGGTTCCTGACGCCCAGCTCCAGATCGCTCTCCTGACCGCTCTGCGACTCACCTTTCATGAAATCGACTAACGCCTTTCCTCCATAAGCCAGCCCTTCCCCAACCTTTCGAACCCCCGCGCTGGTGGCCACGACTGCCGCCTGAGAGGGTGCCTGCAGTACGCCGCGTCCCCGGTGAACGGCATTTTCCACGGCCCGGGACTTAGTGCCCTCGGCAGTGGTATGCGGCAACGTGTCACGACCTGGCGCCACCAGATTATTGCCCACGTTCCCCATGCGACCGGTTCCGCCCTTTTTAGCCTCCGGTTTGGTCTGCATGGCCGCAAAAAACGATGACAAAGTCAGCGATGGGCCAAAGCCGGCCACCAGCAACTTGCTGGTGATATGCGCCGGAGAATCGTGGCCCAGATGCTTCACGCTGTCTGAAACGGCAGTCGAGATGCCTACACCCTGGATTGATCCGGCTATCTTGCTCAGGAAGGCTTCCAGCACTTCCCTTTCGCGCAGGTCCACTGCCTTGACGCCGTCACTGCCGACCTTGGCCAGCCGATCCAGCAGCTTACCGTCTACATCCTTCGGTACATGGGTGGGCAGTTTGCGTCCTTGATCGTCTTCCACCGTGGTCGTCAATTGATTAAAGGTTTGCAGCAGAGCCATCAGAAAGCCGCCGGAGGCCGACGCCAATATCAGTGCGGGAATGCTTTTTTTCGGCAGCACCCCAGCATCGACCAATGCCTCCAATGCAAGCTGCGCAGCACCAAATGAGCCAAAGCCTGTCAGTTCGCCTTTCATGGTGCCGAATTTGTGGTTGTTTTGCGCTTGGGTAAAAGTAGCGCGCAGCTTATCGATGCTGGCCTTCGCCTCCTTCATCTGTGCATCGGTGCGCGTGTGGACCACACCGTCACGCGTGAACGTGCGCACAGGATTGGGAATGACTTCGGTGGCGGCAACCGTACGCACGCCTTTGCCCCCCATGGCGCCCATCACTTCCTGACTGGCAGGACGAACGGTGTTATTGACCAGCTCGTGTGCCACGCCCAGCCCGAGTCCCGCCGTGCCTACGCGCCGGGCAAAACCTTCGTCCGCCTGAGTCGATTCGATGGTGCCGCGAGTGGCGCCGAAATGAAGGGCCGACGCAATCAATTGAGCGAATGCGGCTGGCGTAGCGGCGCGCAAAATATTCGCGTAACTGCGTTGCTGCTCGTACCTGGCAAGGATCTGCGGCAGCTTCACATTCCCCAATGCCGCCTTCATCTGTTCCGGCGGATTGTAGGCTTGTTTGATGTCAGTCAGCGTTGCGTGCACGGCCTGCCAGTTACCACGTTCTGCTTGCAGTTCAGTCTGTCTGGACTGCGCACCCGGTGCAGGTTGCTGTTTGAGCTCGCTACTGACCTTCTTCAGCTCTTCATCCAGATCCGTCAACCGTTGCTGACTGGTGCCAATGCAGGCGTCGAGCTGGCGCGAGGTATTAGTCCCGACACGAACCGCATATTCGATGAAGGCCTGCCGGCTGGACTCGACATGGCGCTTGTCTTCCGGACTCAGCCCCTCGGAGTTGAGCGCTTCCTCATAACGAGAGTGGCTGATTTCCAGCGAGCGGACCAGGGCCTGATCACTGTCAGCCAAGGCCTGAACCACTGCCTGTGTCTGCAGATCCGATCCGGGTTTTTGTGTGCCCAGGAGTTCCAAAGCATCTTTAACCCGCTGACCGCTTTCGACCAATGCCGAATGATCCTGAACGTGCGCGGCCGCCAGGTCTTCATGCAGGTTGCCCGCGACATTTTCATACAGCATGTCAGGCAGCGCCTTGAGCAACTTCCCCTGTAATGCGAACTGTTCGATGTGCAGTTGCAGGCTGTGCTCACCGCTTTGAAACCTGGCCGCCAATCGGCCGGCCGCCTCACGCAACGCGCCAGAAGCCTTGGCACTGTCACGTCGCTCTGATGAAGCTGAACGCAACTGGCCAGAGGTAGCGACGGGTTGGTTGGAAACACGCGCTTCGATAGCGGGCGGCTGACGCGAGGTGCTGGCCTCTTCAACCCTGGCATTGGTAATGCTGTCGATGCTGCTCGTCCGGTGAAGCGAGCTCATGCCGGGAATGGTCATAAGGTGCTCCTCAGTGCCGGACTGGATTGCAGGGCCCGCTGTGTGGCGCTCAAGGGTGCAGACGCCCGCGTGGGTGATTCCTTCGCTGAGTCAGACAGAAAATGGTTTAAACGCCAGGCCTTTGCCATATCGGAAAACTGCCCGAGCAGACCTGAAAAGGTCGGCGCGTCGATGTCTTTGAGGGGAACGCGGCACGCCAGCACCACACGCTGCGTCACCTCATTGAACGACAGTCCGGGCGCGCCAGGGCTGTCGAACAAATAGAAATTGGTTTCCAGCAGACGCTTCATGACCTCTTCGGATTTTCGGGTCGGTAGAGGACCGAAGTCGCACAGGACAGAGACAGTCCCCTGCCCGACGTCATCAAGGTAATACAGGGAAAAGTTGACATCGCGCACCGCCAGGTGGGTGTCGTGATAGAGCGCAGCGACATCGGGGATAAGGAGGTGCTGGCAGATTTGATCGACGAACTGTCGATAGTGTTCGGAAGCCATAATTATTAGAACTCTTATTATTGATGAGTTGGCACCCGAGGCCACCGCTTAACGTGAAACGGCAGGAGTGGTGGCCTCGGCGGCGGGTTGAAGCTAAAGGTCGTGTCATCAAGACAAGACTTCTCATCGATGCGTGGTCAAAAACCAGGAACAGTTCCAGAAACACCCGCCCATACGTCAGGCAGTCCAGGCACGTTGAGGCCCCCTCATCTGAAGCGACTACCGACGGTTTCCGCGCAGCTCGGCCACTCGCTCGCGCAGCAACGCAGGGCGCGACTCATCTCCTGTGATCGCCGGCCCTGCCACCAGTGTCACCTGCGACCGCAGCCTGCGAAACACGCCCTTATCGGGGTCGCGGCTGAAGAAGCTGCCCCATAGTCCCTGCAGCGCCATCGGAATCACCGGCACCTCGGTTTCTTGCAGCACCCGGGTCATGCCGCTCTTGAACTCGTCGATATCGCCGGTGATGGTCAGCTTGCCTTCCGGAAAAATGCACACCAGTTCGCCTTCCTTCAGGTACTCGGCGATGCGCTTGAATGCCTGATCGTAAATCTGCACATCTTCGCCGCGACCGGCAATCGGGATAGCGCCCGCCGTGCGGAAGACGAAGTTGAGCACCGGCAGGTTGAAGATCTTGTAGTACATGACAAAACGGATCGGCCGCCGCACCGAGCCTGCGATCAGCAACGCATCAACGAACGACACGTGGTTGCACACCAATAAAGCTGCGCCTTCATCGGGAATCTGCTCCAGATCGCGGTGCTCGACGCGGTACATGGAGTGGCTGAGCAGCCAGATCATGAAGCGCATGGTGAACTCGGGGACGATCTTGAAGATGTAGGTGTTGACCGCGATGTTCATCAGCGAGATGACCAGGAACAGCTGCGGGATCGACAGCTTCACCACGCTCAGAAAAATGATCGACACGATCGCCGACACCACCATGAACAGCGCGTTGAGGATGTTGTTCGAGGCGATCACCCGCGAGCGCTCTTTCTCCGGCGTGCGCGACTGGATCAGCGCGTACAGCGGCACGATGTAGAAGCCGCCGAAGATACCGATGCCGAGAATATCCAGCAGCACCCACCAGGCTTGCCTGTACCCGAGAACCGCCAGCCAGTCGTTGGCCTGGACGTTCTGCGGGAACTCTCCCGAATGCCACCACAGCAGCAGGCCAAACACGGTCAGCCCCATGGAGCCGAACGGCACCAGACCGATTTCCACTTTGCGACCCGACAGCCGCTCACAGAGCATCGAGCCTGCCGCGATGCCGATGGAGAACACTGTAAGAATCAGCGTGACGACCGTTTCATCGCCGTAGAGGAATTGCTTGGCATAAGCCGGAATCTGCGTCAGGTAGATCGCGCCGACGAACCAGAACCACGAGTTGCCAACGATGGAGCGCGATACGGCTTGGGTCTGACCCAGGCCCAGTTTCAGCGTGGCCCAGGATTCGCTGAAGATGTTCCAGTTCACGCGCATGTCCGGGCTGGCCGCGGCAGCCGGCGGAATGCTGCGGCTGGCGAGGTAACCCAGACAGGCCACCAGCACCATGGCAGTCGAGACAAGGGCCGCGTAATGGGTGGCGGACATCATGATGCCGGCGCTTATGGTCCCGGCCAGAATCGCCAGGAAGGTGCCCATTTCCACCAGGCCGTTGCCGCCCACCAGTTCGTTCTCGTGCAGGTGCTGCGGCAGGATCGAGTATTTGACCGGGCCGAACAGCGCCGAATGCGTGCCCATGGCGAACAACGCCGCGAGCATCAAGGACAGATGTCCGAAGACAAACCCCACCGCGCCGAGCAGCATGATGCCGATCTCCAGCACCTTGATCATGCGGATCAGCCGGTCCTTGGGGTACTTTTCGCCAAACTGCCCGGCCAACGCCGAGAACAGGAAGAACGGCAAGATAAACAGCATGGCGCACAGATTGACGTAGATCGAGCGATCGCCGTCGATGGTCAGTTTGTAGAGAATGGCGAGGATCAGCGATTGCTTGAAGATGTTGTCGTTGAACGCCCCAAGGGACTGGGTTACGAAAAAGGGCAGAAAGCGCCGTTTGCCCAACAGACTGAATTGCGACTGACTCATCAAACGTGTCCTTAATGGCGCCGCTATCGGCTTTTGGAATTGGAACGCCGGGGTGTCGATCCGAGCCACATTGAAGACGTAACCGGCGTCCCTGTCGATAGGCATACATTCTGTCGCAGCGAATTCAGTCACCAGGGGCAGACACAACCCCCTATCCAAAGCTTTCTTCGCAGGTGCCGCGCCAAGACAAGGAAGCAGTCAGGGCTTGAGACCCGCAATGCACGGCGAGACGAATAGCTCTCCTTTATAAGCCCCCACCAGCGTGCGCTTCATGATCATCAGCCAAAGCGCAGCCAACCCCGCCGCCAACAAACTGCCGAGCACTGCGAAGAACCCCAGATTCAACACGGCATACAATTTCAGCGTGGTCAGGGCAAACACCCCTAACGGGAAGGTGAAGCCCCACCAACCGAGGTTGAACGGGATACCGTTACGCAGATAGCGTGCGGTGATCAGCCCGGCCAGCAACAGCCACCACACGCCAACGCCCCAGAGAACAATGCCCGCGATCAACCCCAGTCCTGCGGCGATCTCCCCTGCCCCGCGCATGCCATGACCCGCGAAGATGGCAGGTGCGTCGGCGCCGAGCACCAGCAGTCCGAAGGCACCGGTGCTGATCGGGCCCAGCGCCAGCCAACTCGATGCAGCCATGCTTTCGTGAGGCAGTTTGTGCAGGGCCATGCGCAACAACAGGATGGTCAGGATGCTGAACGCCACGGGCACCGACAATCCCCACAGCACGTAACAGGTGATGAGCACGCTAAATTGACTGTCAGCCAGATGCGGTGCCAGCAAGCCGCCACTGGCGGCTGCGACTTCGGCCGCCACCACCGGCAGCAGCCACACGGCTGTCATCTGGTCGATGCGATGCTCCTGGCGGGTGAACATCATGAACGGGATCACCACCCCACAAGCCATGGCCATCGCCACATCGAGCCACCACAGTGCCTCGGCCAGGGGGAGTACGCCGCTACCCCAGCGCGGCAGGCCGAAGGTCAGCAGACCGTTGATGATCGTCGCCAAGCCCATGGGGATCGTGCCGAAGAACATCGAAACCGTCGAATGCCCGAAGATTCGCCGCGCCTCGTCGAAGAACAGCACCCAGCGCGCGGCATACAGAAAACTGAAAAGCAGGAACAGAGCGATGTTGAGCACCCACAGCGCTTCAGCCACTTGATACACACAAGGTATGTGCACCGGAAGCTGGGTCAGCACGGCGGACAGAATCCCGGTGCCCATGGTCGCGGCAAACCAGTTGGGAGTGAATTGGCGAATGACTTCCCGAGGATGAGTCAGTTGGTTTAAGGGTCTGGTCGGGATGAACTGACGGGGATTCATGGCGCGCTCCTGTCCTCGTGTGAGGGAGTGCCCATGGTACGGCGCGACCGGTTATCTATTAAGCGGGTAGTTTCACTATAGGTCATAGATTTTGCAGATATGGAAATACGGCCCGCAGCATTGACGGCTCTATCCAGAGCGACAGCCCCCCGTGTGAGCGGGCTTGCTCTCGAGTGCTAATTGACTTTCGCTTGGATGACGCATGAAAAACCGCTTTTGTGAGCCAGCTTACTCCCACAGCTCATCGTCGTTTGCAAAATGTGCGAAAGGCCCCGCCGCCGGGTAGCCCCTGCGACACCACGCCGCTCAGACCTTGGTCGACAAAGACGAACGACAGTCGGCGTGCGAGACTGTGTGGCCTGCGACGGATCGCAGAACCGTTATCGCTTGATTCTGGAGTCCCCATGTCGCTGTCCAGCGGGCTGATCGCTGCCGTCGCCCTGGCCTATATGGCCATCATGTTTGCCATTGCCTTCTATGGCGACCGTCGCAGCGGCGCCTTGCCGCCGCGACTGCGCGCGTGGGTGTACAGCTTGTCGCTGGCGGTGTACTGCACCAGCTGGACCTTCTTTGGCGCAGTGGGCCAGGCCGCTGAGCAGTTATGGTCGTTCCTGCCGATCTACCTGGGGCCCATCGTGATGATGGTGCTGGCACCCTGGGTTCTGCAGAAAATGGTGCTGATCAGCAAGCAGGAGAGCATTACCTCCATCGCCGACTTCATCGCCGCCCGCTACGGTAAATCCCAGACACTGGCCGTGGTCGTCGCGCTGATCTGCCTGATTGGTGTACTGCCGTACATCGCACTGCAACTCAAAGGCATCGTCCTGGGGGTGAACATTCTGATCGGCGCGGGTGCGGACGCTACCGGCACCCGTGCGCAAGACACCGCGCTGATCGTGTCGCTGGTGCTGGCGCTGTTCACCATCGTCTTCGGCACGCGCAATCTGGACGCCACCGAACACCACCGCGGCATGGTGCTGGCCATTGCGTTCGAGGCGCTGGTCAAGCTATTCGCGTTCATGGCCGTGGGCGTGTTCGTGACCTTCGGCCTGTATGACGGAGTCGATGATCTGTTCAATCAGGCGATGCTCGCGCCACGCCTGGAAGAATATTGGAAAGAGACGATCAACTGGCCCTCGATGGTGGTGCAGACCGGCGTGGCAATGATGGCAATCGTCTGCCTGCCACGGCAGTTTCACGTGACCGTCGTCGAGAACATCGAGCCACAGGATCTGCGTCTGGCGAAATGGGTTTTCCCGATCTACCTGCTGCTGGCCGGGCTGTTCGTAGTGCCCATCGCGCTGGCCGGGCAAATGTTGCTGCCGGGGTCGGTGCTGCCGGACTCCTTCGTGATCAGTGTGCCGCTGGCGCATGCTCACCCGGCGCTGGCGCTGCTGGCGTTCATCGGTGGCGCATCGGCGGCCACCGGCATGGTGATCGTCGCCAGCGTCGCCCTGTCGACCATGGTCTCCAACGACATGCTGCTGCCGTGGCTGCTGCGACGCAAAACCGCCGAGCGTCCGTTCGAGGTGTTCCGCTACTGGATGCTCTCGGTGCGCCGGGTCAGCATCGTGGCAATCCTGTTGCTGGCCTATGTCAGCTACCGGTTGCTTGGCTCCACGGCGAGTCTGGCGACTATCGGCCAGATCGCCTTTGCTGCCATCACGCAACTGGCCCCGGCGATGATCGGCGCTCTGTACTGGAAACCGGCCAACCGCCGGGGCGTGTTCGCAGGCCTGGCAGCCGGGGTGTTCATCTGGTTCTACACCCTGGTGCTGCCGCTGATCGCTCACAGCATGGGCTGGTCACTGAGCAGTTTTCCGCTGCTGGCGTGGCTGCATGGCAATCCGCTCAACCTGCCAATCACCCCGCTGACCCAAGGCGTGGTGCTGTCGATGGCGGGCAATTTCATCTTGTTCGTCTGGGTCTCGCTGCTGTCGCGCACCCGGGTTTCGGAGCACTGGCAGGCGGGGCGCTTCATAGGCCAGGAACTGCAGGCCCGGCACAACAACCGCTCGCTGCTGGCGGTGCAGATCGAAGACCTGCTCAAGCTCTCGGCGCGCTTCGTTGGCGAAGAACGCGCGCAGCAAAGTTTCATCCGCTTTGCCTACCGCCAGGGCAAAGGCTTCAACCCCAATCAGAATGCCAATGCTGAATGGATCGCCCACACCGAGCGCCTGCTGGCCGGTGTGCTCGGCACCTCGTCGACCCGCGCCGTGGTCAAGGCCGCCATCGAAGGTCGCGACATGCAGCTGGAAGATGTGGTGCGCATCGCCGACGAAGCCTCCGAGGTGTTGCAGTTCAACCGCGCGCTGTTGCAAGGCGCTATCGAGAACATCACCCAAGGTATCAGCGTGGTCGATCAGTCGCTCAAACTGGTGGCCTGGAACGACCGTTATCTGGAGCTGTTCAACTATCCCGAAGGCCTGATCAGCGTAGGCCGGCCCATCGCCGATATCATTCGCTACAACGCCGAACGCGGATTGCTCGGGCCGGGCGAGGCCGAAGTGCACGTCGCTCGCCGCTTGCACTGGATGCGTCAGGGTCGTGCGCACACCTCCGAGCGGCTGTTCCCCAATGGCCGGGTGATCGAGTTGATCGGCAATCCCATGCCCGGCGGCGGTTTTGTCATGAGTTTTACCGACATCACCGCCTTCCGTGAGGCCGAGCAGGCACTCAAGGGCGTTAACGAAAGCCTGGAACAGCGCGTCGCCGAACGTACCCGCGAGCTGTCACAACTGAATGTCGCGCTCACCGATGCCAAGGCCCATGCAGAAGCGGCCAACCAGTCGAAGACCCGTTTTCTGGCGGCGGTCAGTCATGACCTGATGCAACCGATGAACGCCGCTCGGCTGTTCTCCGCTGCGCTACTGCACGTCGATAACAACATTCCCGACGAAGCACAAAAGCTGATTCAGCACCTGGACAGTTCGTTGCGCTCGGCCGAGGATTTGATCAGCGACCTGCTGGATATCTCTCGCCTGGAAAACGGCAAGTTCACCCCTACCCTCGCGCCATTTGCGCTTAACACGCTGTTCGACACCTTGGGGGCGGAGTTCAAGGCGTTGGCTCAGGAGCAGGGTTTGAGTTTCCGCGTTCGAGGCAGTCGCCTGCCAATCGCCAGCGACGTGAAGCTGCTGCGTCGCGTGTTGCAGAATTTTCTGACCAACGCCTTCCGTTATGCGAAGGGTCCGATTCTGCTGGGCGTGCGGCGCAAGGGCACCGACCTTAGCCTGGAAGTCTGGGATCGCGGGCCTGGGATCCCGGAGGACAAGCGTCAGGTGATTTTCGAGGAATTCAAACGCCTGGACAGCCACCAGACCCGGGCCGAAAAAGGCCTGGGGTTGGGCCTGGCGATTGCCGATGGCTTGTGTCGGGTTCTCGGTCACACCCTTGAGGTGCGCTCCTGGTCTGGCAAAGGCAGTGTGTTCAGCGTCACCGTGCCGCTGGCGCCAAGCCAGACCTTGCCGCAATCAGCAAGCGCCGAACTGCAACGTGCCGTGCTCAATGGCACCCAGGTGCTGTGCATCGACAATGAAGACAGCATCCTGATCGGCATGAACAGCCTGCTCAGCCGCTGGGGTTGTCAGGTATGGACAGCGCGCAACCGGGAGGAATGCCAAGCCCTGCTGGACCAGGGCATTCGTCCCCACCTGGCCCTGGTGGACTACCACCTGGACCACGGCGAGACCGGCACCGAACTGATGGCCTGGCTGCGTACACAGCTGGGCCAGCCGGTGCCCGGCGTGCTAATCAGCGCCGACGGCAGACCCGAACTGGTGGCTCAGGTACACGCGGCGGGCCTGGAATACCTGGCCAAACCGGTGAAGCCTGCAGCACTGCGGGCATTGTTGAGTCGGCATGTGAGTTTGAATTAGCCCTTGAGGCTGGCCCGAACAGCAACAAGCGCTACCCAATCACCCGCCCGTTCGACGCGGACGCCAGCAATTGTTTAGCAATACATGTTTTTGATCGACCGTAAGCTCGAAAACAGAGCCCGCGCTTGCCAGCGATGTAAAAAATGCCTGCGAATCTTTAAGCCGTTTTGGCTGGAGTTCCTTGCAGCCTCACCCTGCTGCGCCTCTTTATAAGTCCGGCAATGCATCGTCACGTCTAAAAAATGCCCTCTGCAATCAAAATCGCGCGCTTCTGTAAGCAATGGCCATTTGATATACAGGTGCGCTGAGCCATCCCTTAAAAACAAGAAAAGGCTTGGAGGACCCTTGAAATGCAAAAACGAAGGAGCTGTAGATGTTCATCAGAAACATGCGTATTGGAATCAGGGCTGGCCTGGGTTTCGGGCTGGTTGGAGTGTTGCTGGCGTCGTTCGGCGTATTCAGCCTGGGTAAGATGGCCGCATTGCGCACCAGCGCCGAAGTGATCGAACAAACCTGGATGCCAAAGATCGAGGCCATACATGACGCCGCAGATAACGTCATGACCATCCGCATCGAGGCCTTGCGCCTGATCGCCAACAGCGATGCCGCCAGCCACCGGAAAAGCCAGGCCGTGATCGCCGAGGAGCGCGCCAATTGGGGCAGGCATTTCAGCGACTACAAACGGCTCAGCGATTCTGCGCAGGAGCTGGCGCTACTCAATGATGTCCAGGGCGTGTTTGACACGTATCAACGCGTACTCGATCAGGTCGCTGCCCACATCGACGCCGGTCAGACCGAACAGGCCAATACGCTGCTCAATACGCAACTGGCCCCCATCGGCGGCAAACTTGATTCTGCGCTGAAGTCCATGATCCAGCTCAATCAGAAAGGCGCCGACACCGCCGCCAAAGACGCCGCCAGCCTGTATGACAGGTCGCAAACCATCCTGGCCTCAGCCATCGTTCTCTCCCTGCTCCTGAGCCTATGGCTTGCCTGGGCACTGACACGCAGCATCGTCAGCCGATCAGCGAGGCTCTGGAGGTGGCGCAAACCATTGCCGGCGGCAATCTCACCGCCTCCTTTGAGCATCAGGGCAACGATGAACCCGCGCAGCTGCTGACAGCCTTGTCGGCCATGCAACAAAACCTGCGCTCGACCATTCGCGGCATCAGCGAATCATCGCAGCAACTGGCATCGGCGGCCGAAGAAATGACCTCGGTGATGGAACAAAGCACGCGCAGCCTTCAGGCGCAGAACGACGAAATCGAGCTGGCCGCAACCGCCGTGACGCAGATGAGCACAGCGGTGGACGAAGTGGCGAACAACGCAGTGGCAACCTCAGAGGCATCAAAAGCTTCCGATGCCGACAGCCAGCATGGGCAACGGCAAGTGAGCGAAACCATCGAGTCGATCCAGGGGCTGGTGGGCGAAGTGATGAATGCATCCACCCAGGCACAGGGGCTGGCGGGTCAGTCGCAGGACATCAGCAAGGTGCTGGAAGTGATTCGCGGCATCGCCGGGCAGACCAACCTGCTGGCGCTCAACGCGGCCATCGAAGCGGCGCGTGCCGGTGAGGCAGGCCGCGGGTTTGCGGTGGTCGCTGATGAAGTACGCTCACTGGCGCAGCGCACTCAGGATTCAACCCGGGAAATCGAGGAAATGATCAGCGGCATCCAGACCGGTACCCAAGATACGGTCGACGCCATGCAGAACAGCACCAGTCAGGCCGAACAGACGCTGCAACGGGCGAGCAACGCAGGCCAGGCACTGCAAAAGATCACCGCCGCGATCTCGCAGATCAACCAGCGCAACCTGGTGATCGCCAGCGCCGCCGAGCAGCAGTCGCTGGTGGCGCGGGAGGTGGATCGCAGCCTGGTAAACATTCGCGACCTGTCGACCCAGACTGCGGCGGGCGCCACGCAAACCTCCGCCGCCAGCCAGGAGCTGTCGCGACTGGCAGTGGATTTGAATGGGTTGGTGACGCGGTTTGTCTTGTAGCTCAAGCAACGCGCCCTCGTGCAGGAGCCGGCTGTCGGCTCCTGCGCGGTTAGCGTCCAGCGCTAGAAGTGGCGATGCCTCCTACTTCACCTTCCTGAACACAAACACCAGTCCCACCACAATCAGTACCATGCCCAGCATGCTCAGCAGTGCCAGGCGATTGCCGAAGATCAGGTAATCCATGATCGCCGTCACCGCTGGCACCAGATAGAACAGGCTGGTGACATTGACCAGATTGCCCTGAGCGATCAGCCGATACAGCAGGAAGGTCGCCAGCACCGACACGACCAGGGCCATGTACAGGACCGGCACATAGAAGCCGACGCTGTGCTCGAAGTGAAACGGCTGGAAAGGCACAAACACCGCGCAGACAAGCGTACCGGCTAAGTACTGGACCGGCAGTGTACCGAGCGGGTTATCGGTGATGCGTTTCTGCATGATCGAGCCGCCGGTCATGCTCAACATGCCCAGCACGCCGAACAGCATTCCGGCCAACGAGCCGCCGTCTCCAATGCCTTGAAACACCACCAGCACCAAGCCTGCCAGCCCCATGCCCAAGCCAAATGTGCGTGACCACGAGCGGCTGCGTTCGACCAATACCGCGGTGAGGATGGGCTGCACCCCCATGATGGTCGCCATCACGCCGGGCGCGACCTTCATGTCCAGCGCCAGCAGGTAGCAGATCTGGTAAGCGCCAAGCAGCACCGCGCCGGTCATCAGGGCGTAGCGCATCGATTGGCGCGTGACGGGAAGTGTGTAGCCAAGAGCGGGGATCAGAATCGCCAACGCCATCAGCGACAGCAAAAATCGGAACAACAGAAATGCGAAAGGCGATGCGTGGGTCAGGCCCCACTTGGAGACAATCGCCCCGCTGCTCCAGAGCAGCACGAACAGCGTAGTCGTGGCCATAGAGGCCAGCGTTTTCTTAGCAAACATGGATATCACCTGTGATTCAGACAAAATCGGACCCGGCGTAAACCGGATTCACTGATGTTTTGTTGGCGGCTTGCAGGCGTGATTCGACAGCATCAGAGCCGTCAATCAGCCCAGCACAACCAAGGCTGGCGGCGAGACAACGCACGCAACCGGGCCGGTCACAGGAGAGGGAGGTGGATAGCGCGTGATGTAGAAAGCCTGCTGGCACCCGCACGGCTCGCCCACAGCAAATGCTGCAGTCCTGAACACGAATGGCGAATGGGAAGCAGGCATGCGCTGGTCTTCTTCGAAATGGGGAGGGATGTTTCGACTTGTTTCAAAACACCGGCGCTGAATATAACCAGCGCGCGGTGCAGGACGCAACGTCTAGTGATCAGCCGAACAGCCAGTAGCCCAGCAAAGCCAGCACGATGACTGCCAGTACCGGACGCAGGATGCGATAGGCCTTGGGGTTGGCGCGTTTGAACTGTTTGACCTTGCCGCTGATGCCGTTACTGAACCGCTTGCTGTAGGCATAGGCCTGATTGATCCCGCCGACGCGTTCGTCATCGGTATTCTGCGGCGCAGTGGCGCGGCCGAGGAAAGCGCTGACGCTGCGGTTGACCGACGTCATGAAGCGGTTGCTCAACGGACGCTCGATGTCACAGAACAGGATCACGCGAGTGACGTCGGTTTCGTTCTTGACCCAGTGCACGTAGGTCTCGTCGAACATCACGTCTTCACCGTCGCGCCAGGCGTAGACCTTGCCATCGACGAAGATCCGGCAATCGTCGGAGTTGGGTGTCGACAGGCCCAGGTGGTAACGCAACGAACCGGCGAAAGGATCGCGGTGCGGGTTGAGGTGACTGCCACCGGGCAACAGGGCAAACATCGCGCCCTTGACGTTGGGAATACGGCTGACCAGCTCGACCGTCTTCGGGCACAGTGTTTCGGCGGACGGCAGCGGTTTGTCGTACCACTTCAGGTAAAACCGCTTCCAGCCTTTTTTGAAGAACGAACCGAAACCGGCGTCGTTATCCTTGGCGGCGGCGCGAATGTACCCCTCATCAAAGAGGTGCATGGCCTCGTCGCGAATGGTCTCCCAGTTGTCGCGCAACACATCGAGTTCAGGGAACTTGCTGCGATCCAGATAAGGTCTGGATGGCACGCTGGAGAACAGGTACATCAAGGCGTTGTACGGAGCAAACAATGCGGAGTGGTTCACGAACTGGCGCAGCACCGGCAGACGCGCCTTGCCGCGCAGATGCACGTACAGCGTGCTGCCGATGAACAGCAGCAGAATCGCCGCTTTGGCAGCGAAAGAAAAGGTCATGAAGCTCTCCTTGGAACAGTGTCGTTGCGCCGTCAACGGCGACATCCGTTGAACGCTTGGTCTGCGCACCGCCAGCGTCTAAACGAAGGCGGGTATCAGCACAGGCGACCGTCGCTATGGGGCAGTCTAAATGGCTGCACAACCCTGTCGCTTGACCTGGAGCAGGTGCACGAAAGGTTCTGAATGGCGGCCATCATAAGCCTTCGTCGCCCAGGTAAAAAGCCGAAGACTTCGCCAATACGACTATTGGGCCAGTTCTTGTTCCGTGAACAGGTCGCTGAACAGCATGCTCGACAGGTAGCGCTCGCCAGAGTCGGGCAGGATCACGACGATGGTCTTGCCCTGCATTTCCGGCTTTTCTGCCAGACGCACGGCTGCCTGCATCGCCGCGCCGCAGGAAATGCCACAGAGAATCCCCTCTTCCTGCATCAGGCGCAGCGCCATCGCCTTGGCTTCTTCATCGCTGACCAACTCGACCTTGTCGATGATCGACAGATCAAGATTCTTCGGGATGAAGCCTGCGCCAATCCCCTGGATCTTGTGCGGGCTGGGGGTGATTTCCTCGCCCGCCAAAGCCTGGGTGATGATCGGCGAGATCATCGGTTCCACGGCCACCGAGGTGATCGGCTTGCCCATGGTGTGCTTGATGTAGCGCGATACGCCGGTGATGGTGCCGCCCGTGCCGACGCCTGCTACCAACACGTCAATTGCGCCGTCGGTGTCGTTCCAGATTTCCGGACCGGTGGTCTTTTCGTGAATCGCCGGGTTGGCCGGGTTTTCGAACTGCCCGGGCATGAAGTACTTGCCTGGATCGCTGGCCACCAGTTCTTCAGCCTTGGCGATTGCGCCTTTCATGCCCTTGGCAGGCTCGGTCAGTTCCAGTTCGGCACCCAGCGCCTTGAGCACCTTGCGCCGCTCGATGCTCATGGACGCGGGCATGGTCAGCACCAATTTATAGCCACGGGCTGCGGCAACGAAAGCCAGACCGATACCGGTATTGCCGGAGGTCGGCTCGACGATGGTCATGCCGGGCTTGAGTGCGCCCCTGCTCTCGGCGTCCCAGATCATGTTCGCGCCGATACGGCATTTGACCGAATACCCCGGATTACGCCCTTCGATCTTGGCCAGAATCGTGACCCCGCGCGGCGCGATTCGGTTGATCTGCACCAGCGGCGTATTGCCGATGGAATGGGCGTTGTCTGCGTAAATACGGCTCATGACCGGGTCCTCGTGCAGGTGGGGAAAAACGCAAAGCCTATGCCTTGGGTGCATATTGAGTCCAGTCATGCGAACGGACGGCGGCGTCGGTAGTCAACAAACGTAGGAAAACCGGAGAGTACCGCCATGAAACGTCGCTATAGCTGGCCACTGTGGACAGTCCTGGGACTGGTTGTGTTGTTGATTGCCTTGCACATCGCGCTGCCCTACGTGGTGCGTAACTACCTCAACGAAAAACTCGCCGACATGGGCGACTATCGGGGACAAGTGACGGATGTCGATCTGGCATTGTGGCGCGGCGCTTACAAGATCAATGGCCTGAACATCGTCAAGGTCGACGGCAAGGTCCCGGTGCCGCTGCTCAAGGTGCCGGTGATCGATATAGCTGTCAGCTGGCATTCGCTCTGGTACGACCATGCGGTGGTGGCAAAGGTCGCGTTCGTCAGCCCCGAACTTAATTTCGTCGATGGCGGCGCAAACAAACAACAATCGCAGACCGGTGCCGGCACTGACTGGCGCGCACAGTTGAACAAGCTACTGCCGATTACGCTTAACGAGGTCCGGATCGACGACGGCAAAATCACGTTCAGCAACTTCACCTCCACGCCCAAGGTGAAAATCGAGGCCGACAAGGTCAATGCCAGCCTTTATAACCTGACCAACGTCGTCGACACCGCTGGCAAGCGCGACGCGCGGTTCGAGGGCAAGGCCATGCTATTGGGGCATGCACCACTGGAAACCAACGCCACGTTCGACCCGTTCAGCAACTTTGAAGACTTCGATTTCAAACTGCGGGTCACCGGCCTGCAGTTAAAACGCATGAACGATTTCGCCTCGGCCTACGGCAAGTTCGACTTCAACGCAGGCAACGGCGACCTCATCATCGAAGCCCAGGCCAATAAAGGTCAGCTCAGTGGTTACATCAAACCCCTGCTGCGCGACGTGGATATCTTCAACTGGCAGCAGGACGTCGAGAATCAGAACAAGGGCTTCTTCCGCTCGGTCTGGGAAGCCATCGTCGGCGGCAGCCAGACCCTCTTGAAGAATCAGAGCAAGAACCAGTTCGCCACCCGCGTGGAACTCAGCGGCAGTGTTCACAAGCAGGACATCAGTGCCTTTCAGGCGTTTCTGCAGATTCTGCGCAACGCTTTCGTTCAGGCATTCAATACGCGGTATGACAGTGGCAAAAGCGAGGCGAAGTGACGGACTGGCAATCCGTCTTGCCCTCTGACTCAACGCCATAAACAGGGCGGTGTTCTGCACCAAGAATGCCGCCCTGCCCTTGACTCTGCAGCGAGTCCCAACCGATACACGCCAAGGCGCAACGTGCGCGGCGTCGCTTCTCGGGCATTGCTGTAACGAGTGATGCTGCGGGTGCTGACTCCGAGCGCTTCAGCCGCCAATACCAGGGGCAATCCGGTCCGCGCGCGCCAGCCGATGAAGCTGCGGGTGGTCTCATCCGTCGCCGCCCCTGCACTGTATTGGATTGCATGCTGCGCAATACATAGCCAATTTGGCTATACAGAAATCAGCGTTACAATTTTCTCTGCGGTCAAATCGCGACCCGCCATTGAGCGACTGAATAAAGCGTGTGCGTTCACAGCCGAGCAGCGTGCGCGTTATAGTCGCTGCATTCTTTTCGGCGTCCGGCCCGTGGTCCGCACGCCCTGTTCGAGGATTTTTCGATGAAGTTCGAAGGCACCCGCGCCTACGTCGCCACTGACGACCTGAAGCTTGCCGTCAACGCCGCCATCACGCTTGAGCGCCCACTGCTGGTCAAGGGCGAGCCGGGCACAGGCAAAACCATGCTCGCCGAACAACTGGCCGAATCCTTTGGCGCGAAGTTGATCACCTGGCATATCAAGTCGACCACTAAAGCGCATCAGGGGCTGTACGAATACGATGCGGTCAGCCGTCTGCGTGATTCACAAATGGGTGTCGACAAGGTCCACGACATACGCAATTACCTGAAGAAAGGAAAGCTCTGGGAGGCTTTTGAATCCGAGGAGCGAGTGATTCTGCTGATCGATGAAATCGACAAGGCCGATATCGAGTTTCCCAACGACCTGTTGCAGGAACTCGACAAGATGGAGTTCTACGTTTACGAGACCGACGAGACGATCAAGGCCAAAAAGCGCCCGATCATCATCATTACCTCAAACAACGAAAAAGAACTGCCAGATGCCTTCCTGCGTCGCTGCTTCTTTCACTACATCGCCTTCCCGGATCGCAGTACGCTGCAGCAGATCGTCGATATGCACTACCCGGACATCAAGAAGGATCTGGTCAGCGAAGCATTGGACGTGTTCTTCGACGTGCGCAAGGTGCCGGGCCTGAAGAAAAAACCTTCGACCTCCGAGCTGGTGGACTGGCTGAAACTGCTCATGGCCGACAACATTAGTGAAGCGGTACTGCGCGAACGCGATCCGACCAAGGCCATTCCGCCGCTGGCCGGGGCGCTGGTCAAGAACGAACAGGACGTCCAGCTGTTGGAGCGTCTGGCGTTCATGAGCCGTCGCGGTAATCGATAAGGGCGTTTGCCATGCTGCTTAACCTGTTCAATGAAATGCGCGCAGCCAAAGTGCCGGTCTCGGTGCGCGAGCTGCTAGACCTGATCAATGCCTTGAAGCAGCGCGTCACCTTCGCCGACATGGACGAGTTTTATTACTTGTCGCGCACGATTCTGGTCAAGGACGAGCGCCACTTCGACAAATTCGACCGGGCCTTCGGCGCCTATTTCAACGGGCTGGAAAAGCTCGACGATCATTTGCAGGCGCTGATCCCCGAAGACTGGCTGCGCAAGGAATTTGAGCGTTCGTTGACCGACGAGGAGCGTGCGCAGATTCAGTCCCTAGGCGGTCTGGACAAACTCATCGAAGCATTCAAAAAGCGTCTGGAAGAACAGAAAGAACGCCACGCCGGTGGCAACAAGTGGATCGGCACCGGCGGCACCAGCCCGTTCGGTTCCGGCGGATATAACCCTGAAGGTATTCGCGTCGGCGACGCAGGCAAGCGCCAGGGCAAGGCGGCCAAGGTCTGGGAGCAGCGCGAGTACAAGAACCTCGATGATCAGGTCGAGCTTGGCACGCGCAATATAAAAGTCGCGCTGCGCAGGCTGCGCAAATTTGCCCGCCAAGGCGCCGCTGACGAGCTGGACATCGATAGCACCATCGACCACACCGCCCGCGATGCCGGCCTGCTGAATATCCAGATGCGCCCGGAGCGACGCAACACGATCAAGCTATTGCTGCTGTTCGACATCGGCGGCTCGATGGATGCCCACGTAAAAATCTGCGAAGAGTTGTTCTCGGCCTGCAAGACCGAGTTCAAGCACATGGAGTATTTCTATTTCCATAACTTCATCTACGAATCGGTGTGGAAGAACAACCTGCGCCGCACCTCCGAACGCACCAGCACCCAGGATCTGCTGCACAAATACGGCGCCGACTACAAAGTGATCTTCATCGGCGACGCCGCCATGGCGCCTTATGAAATCACCCAACCCGGCGGCAGCGTCGAGCACTGGAACGAAGAAGCAGGCTACGTCTGGATGCACCGGTTCATGGCCAAGTTCAAGAAGATCATCTGGATCAACCCCTATCCCAAGGACGCCTGGGCCTACACCACCTCGACCAACATCGTGCGCGATCTGATCGAAGATCAGATGTATCCGCTGACGTTGCGCGGGCTGGAAGAAGGGATGCGGTATTTGGCGAAGTGATGCTGAGACTGCAGGAACGCGGTGTGTCAGCCACGAAGATATTGACTGACCTCACCGCGTTCGCTGCCGTCGTAACCTGCGACGTCTTGTGCACGTTTCACGTCGATCTGCAGCTTCAGACCTGAAACCGCTTTACAAACCGGACCTGCTCTCGGCGCGCCACTTCCTGCACCACCGCCCTCACGCGCACCACAGTCCCCGGCAGTTTCTGCGCCAGTCGTGCCAGGGACAGCGGGGTCAAAGCGCCCAGCCTTGGGTAGCCGCCAATGGTCTGCCGGTCGTTGAGCAGAATGATGGGCTGGCCGTCGGGTGGAACCTGAATTGCGCCCAGTGGGATGCCTTCGGAGATCATCGGTCTGCCCTGGTAGACCAGTTCCGGCCCCATCAGACGCATGCCCATGCGATCAGCGCGGCTGTCGAGTGTCCAGTCGCTGTTGAAGGCGTCGAACAGACTCGTCCCACTGAACTGGCCGATCTGCGCGCCGAGCACGACGTCCAGAGGCCGCTGATCGTTCAAGTCGGGGGTCAGATGATCGGCAAGCACTTGCAGCTCAAATGAGGTACCCGAGTAGTTCAGTTGATCACCTTCGCGCAGCGCCTTGCCGGAGCCGTCCAGCCCCCCCAGCCCTTCTCTGCCGACTGTGGCGCAGCTGCCCAGTACCTCGAGTGCATCGAAACCGCCAGGCGCTGCGAGGTAGGCCCGCGCGCCGGAAATCGGCTGGATGAAGCGCAGTTGCTGGCCCTTGCGCAGAAAAAAGCTGCGCCACGGTGTAATCGGGCGCTCGTCGAGCAAGGCGCCGAGGTCCGCGCCGGCCAGGGCTAGGCAGCAGTCCTCTTCGGCAATCAGGGTCAGGCCACCCAGCGTCACTTCGATCACTGCAGCATGCGGCGGGTTGTTCAGCAGTTTGTTGGCCCAGGCCATGGATACCCAATCCAGCGCGCCGCCTTGGGTCACGCCCAGATGACGCACGCCGAAGCGGCCGGCGTCCTGCAGTTGGCACAACGGCGTACTGTGTTTAACCGTCAGCGCACTCATAGCAGCGCTTCCAGCGGGGTATCGTCGCCGCCCAGACGAATGAATTCGTCGTGATCGATGGCCGCGAAACGCACCATATCGCCGGGCTGCATGAGGCTGTAGCCATCAATTTCACGATCAAACAGCATGGCCGGGGTGCGGCCGAGGATATTCCAGCCGCCGGGCGATTCCAGCGGGTAGGCGGCGGTCTGCCGTTCGGCGATGCCCACGCTCCCCGCCGCGACCCGTTTGCGCGGGGTCTTGATGCGTGGCGCGGCGAGGGCGTCTTCAACCAATCCCATAAACGCGAAGCCCGGCGCGAAACCCAAGGCGAACACCTGATACTCGCGCTGGCTGTGACGCTTGATCACTTCGCCCACCGGCAACCCGCTGCGCTCGGACAGTAACCTCAGTTCGGGCCCGACGCTGAGGTCGTACCAGACTGGCAACACGTGCTGCCTGCCGCCGCTTGCGGCGCCGGGCGACAGGTCGTGCAACACGTTGACGATGATTTCACGGGCCTGCTGCGGATCCAGCGCTATCAGGTCGTAATGCACCATCAAGGTGGTGTAGGACGGCACCAGATCAATCAGATGCGCGCCAAAGCCCTCGTGCAGGCGCAGGCTGGCGGCGAGCATCCACGGCATGTTGGCCTCATCTATGGCGTCGAACAGGCGCACCATCAGGCAGTCGATTGCGACGACTTCGATACGCGGATTCATGAACCGGACGTCTTGCTCAAGGCCTCGCGTATGCGCTGCACCGCCGCGATGGAACTGGCGTTGTCACCGTGCACGCAGAGTGTATCGACCTTCAGCAGCAGTTCGCTGCCGTCGCTGGCGATCAGGGCTTGCCCGCGGGATAAGGTAAGGGCCTGACCAACGATCAGCTCCGGGTCATGATGCACCGCGCCTGGCAAAGTCCGTGAAACCAGCCGGCCAACACTGTCATAGGCCCGGTCGGCAAAGGCTTCGAACCACAGCGTGACGCTGAACTCATCGGCGATGGCCTGCGCTACGCTGTTGTCGCGCATCGACAGCAACATCAGCGGCAATTGCGGGCTGTAGCGTGCGATACCCTCGATCACCGCACGCAGCTGGGCGGGATTGGCCATCATGTCGTTGTACATCGCGCCATGAGGTTTGACATAGCTGACGCGCCCGCCCTGGGCACGACAGACGCCATCGAGCGCGCCAATCTGATAATGCAGCAGGTCCTGGATTTCCTGCGTCGTGCACGCCATGGAGCGACGTCCGAACCCGACCAGATCGGGGTATGCCGGGTGCGCGCCGAGGGTGACGTTGTGACTCAACGCCAAGGCCACCGTCTTGCGCATGACACTGGGGTCTCCGGCGTGAAAGCCGCAGGCGATGTTGGCGCAATCGATGTAAGGCATGACTTCGGCGTCGAGCCCCATGGTCCAGGCGCCGTAGCTTTCGCCAATATCGCAATTCAATAACAGGCGGCCCAAGGCTTGTCTCCTGTGCGGATGAAGGTGAAGGACACGCTGAGTGTACGCCTGCAACGCTTGTCTTTGCAGCGCTGGCACCGCTGTCGTCTGCTGGAAGAAATCCGCCCCGGAATTCATCGCTGCACGGACCTCGCGCCCAGGCGCGCAGCCATTTTCTGTGGGGGAATTCACTGGCGATGCGCTTGATCAACCCTGCATTTATGTCGCTTGCACTGGCTGCTTGCGTATGAATCGCTCCCACAGAATTGCTGTCAGGACCCCGACAACGGCACCCTTAACGCGAGTCGCGATTGACCGGACGCACGTGATGCCGCCCCACGAACACCCAGTCGATAAACAGGACGAAGCTTTCGATTACCAGCGAGAACAGCAACGCGCAAATCAGGCCCCAGCCGATGACTTGCGGTGACAGGAGCACCTGCCAGGTGTAGCCGTTCCATGTCTCATTGCGGATGTCTGGATCGGCAGCAGTCAGCACGTGCCAGGCCCGCGTATACCAAGGACCTTGCAGCGCCTGCCATTCACGATCCAGCATTTGCGTGCGGCTCAGCAGATTGCTGATGTTGTTGGCGTCGGTGCGAAAAACCGGGTCATCGCTGCTGCGGTAATGCTGGATCAGCGCCTGCACATCGCCATTGAAGAAGCGCTGGGCCGTGTCGCTGTAGCCGCGCAGATTCTGCTGCGCTTCCATCAGATGCGCCTCGACGCGCTTGCCGTAATCGCTGATGAAGCCGGGAATCTGCACGCCGATCAACAGGCCTGCCGTGAATAACACCAGTCGCACATAGCTTCGCAGCATAGATCCCTCTCTGTCAGGTTCGGCCTTCGGCCACGCATTCGCCACGACGCCAGAGGCTCCAGTGCCCCGGCTCGTAGCGATTCCAGGTTTCATCTTCGGTCAAGGGCTCGGTGGCGATGACAGTGACCACATCGTTGGGCGTCGTCTCTGCCTGGAAGTCGACGATCATGTCGACATCCTTGAGCCGCGCCGGCCCGAACGGCGCTCGCCGGGTGATGTGCACCAACTTGGTGGAGCAGAAACAGAACAGCCAGTCCCCATCGCTGAGCAGGCCGTTGAACACGCCTTTGCTTCGATATTCGCTGCAGGCCTGAACCAGCGTCGGTAGCAACCGCTCGATCTCGACAGGCTCGGGAAACCCCTCGCGCACCCGGTTCAACAGGTCGCAGAATGCAGCCTCGCTGTCCGTATCGCCGACCGGCCGATAGAACGTGACGCTGGGGTGAAAATCCGCCAGTTGGCCGTTATGCGCGAAGCACCAGTTACGGCCCCACAGCTCGCGGACAAAAGGATGGGTATTGGACAGGCACACCCTGCCGACGTTGGCCTGACGAATATGGCCGATGACGACTTCACTCTTTATCGGGTATCGCTGTACCAGTTGCGCGACCTCGGACTCGCTGCTGGCGGCCGGGTCCTGAAACAGCCGCAACCCGCGTCCTTCGTAAAAGCCGATGCCCCAACCATCACGGTGAGGCCCGGTTCGACCGCCCCGCTGCATGAGCCCGGTAAAGCTGAAGACGATGTCGGTCGGTACGTTGGCACTCATGCCCAGAAGTTCACACATGCTCGGCGCTCGATGGATTCAACAGCATGTTGGCCTGGTGCAGGCCGGTCACAGCTTGGGCTCGACCCGGTAACGACCGCCTGGCGCTGAGTTTATGCCCTTGGCGGGCTCGGCGGACGTGCTGGCGTAGCGGTCGGCATCTTGCGACGCGAAGGGTTGGTCATCTTCCTTCTGCTCGGCGGCAGCGTGTGCGGCAGCGGCTTCGGCATGGGCCTGACGAGCCTTTTTCTTGCGCAAAAACGGCAGCCGGATCAGCGCAAAAATGAAGTACAGCCCCAAGGCGACTGCGCCATAGGTGGACAGGTCGAGCGCCGCGCGCCAGACGTTGTTGCCGACCTTGAGGCCGAGATCCAGGGCGCTGATGGCCAGGGCCGGGGCGTATTTTTCTTTCACCGGATCGATGACGGTCGGGCAGAACAGCAGGACCGCACCGATGACCCGCAGCGGTTCGCGCAGGTAGCGCCACATCCAGCCGGTCAGCTTGAACCACACCAACAGACAGCCCAACGCAGCAAATGCGTAAAGGCCCCAGGCAATCAGATAGTCGTTGTCGGTCATGACGTCCGTGGTAAGGCAGGTAGAGAGGCGCTTATGATAACGACTTTTCGCAAGCCCGGCTTCCCCGGCTTCAGTTATCGGTCCGCGACGCCACGTGCAGGCGTCACCTGAGCGGCCCGCTTCACTTTTGAGAGAGCCCAGCATGCCTTTTTCCGACATTGATTCCCGCGCACCGCTTGCCCGCAAGGCTGACGGCGCCGATCCGTATGCCTGGCTGCAGCATCGCGACGCCGATGAGGTGCTCGATTACCTCAAGGCGGAAAACGACTATCAGGAGCGTCAACTCAACGATCAACAGGCCCTGCGCGAAACCCTGTTTCAGGAAATAAAGGGGCGCATCCTTGAAACCGACCTGTCGCTGCCCTCGCCATGGGGGCCGTACCTGTATTACACCCGCACGACCGAAGGCGACGAATACGCCCGCCACTATCGTTGCCCGCGCCCTGCCGACGATTCGCAGACGATCGACGAGCGCGCCGAAGAGCTACTCCTGGATCCAAACGCGCTGGCCAATGGTAGCTTCTTTTCACTTGGCGCTTTCAGCATCAGCCCTGACCATCAGCGTCTGGCGTACAGCTTGGACACCAGCGGCGAAGAGGTTTATCAGCTGCATGTCAAGGAACTGAGCACAGGCGACGTCACCACGTTGCCGTTCGAAGACTGCGATGGCAGCATGACCTGGGCCAATGACAGCCGGACTCTGTTCTTCGGCGAACTGGACGACACCCATCGCCCATACAGGCTTTATCGACACCTCCTGGGCGAGGACTCGGCGCAATTGGTCTTCGAAGAGCCGGACGGACGGTTCTTCCTGCATTGCTATCGCTCCAGCTCCGAGCGCCAACTGGTGCTGGCCCTGGACAGCAAGACCACCAGCGAAAGCTGGGTGCTGGACGCCGGTAAACCCGAGCAAGCGTTCGTGTGCATGGCGCCACGCAGCGAAGGCCACGAATACTCGGTGGACCATGGCCTGATCGACGGTAGCTGGAGCTGGCTGATTCGCAGCAACCAGGCCGGTATCAACTTCGCCCTGTTCCAGGCTGTCGAGCAAACCGGCGGTGTGCCTGAGCGCAAGGACTGGCAAACACTGATTCTGCACAGCGATACGGTCATGCTCGACGGCTTCAGTCTTAACGCCAAGGGTCTGACCTTGAGCTTGCGTGAAGGCGGCCTGCCGATCGTCGAGGTACACCCTCAGGGTTTGCCGGCTTATCGTGTGCAATTGCCGGATGCGGCCTACAACCTGTATGTGCAGGACACCCTTGAATTCGACAGCGACAAGATTCGCCTGCGTTATCAATCGCTGAATCGTCCGCCACAGGTGCGTCAATTGACCCTGGCGACCGCAGAGCAAGTGGTGCTCAAGGAAACCCCGGTGCTGGGCGTATTCGACGCCGAAGTCTATGTCAGTCAGCGCCTGTGGGCGACCGCCGCTGATGGCACCCAGGTACCGATCAGCCTTGTGGTAAAGCGTGAACTGGCAGGTCAGCCAGTGCCGTTGTACCTCTACGGATATGGCGCCTACGGTGAAAGTCTCGACCCGTGGTTCTCCCACGCACGGCTCAGTCTGCTTGATCGCGGAATCGCCTTTGCCATCGCTCACGTGCGCGGCGGCGGCGAGTTGGGCGAAGCCTGGTATCGCAGTGGCAAGCAGGAGCACAAACAGAACACGTTCAGTGATTTCATTGCCTGCGCCGAACATCTGATTGCGGAAAAACTCACCACGGCTGAAAAACTGGTGATCAGCGGCGGCAGCGCCGGCGGGCTGTTGATCGGTGCCGTCGTTAACCAGCGCCCTGAGCTGTTCAAGGCGGCCATTGCCGAGGTGCCGTTCGTCGACGTGCTCAACACCATGCTCGACCCGGAGCTGCCACTGACCGTCACCGAATACGACGAATGGGGCAATCCGCAGGAACCGGAGGTCTACGCTCGCATCAAGGCTTATGCACCGTACGAGAACGTCATCGCTCAAGCCTACCCGGCGATGCTGGTGATTGCCGGCTACAACGACAGCCGCGTGCAGTATTGGGAGGCGGCCAAGTGGGTAGCGAAATTGCGCGATACCAAAACCGACGACAACCTGCTGCTGCTCAAGACCGAACTGGGTGCCGGGCACGGCGGAATGAGCGGTCGTTATCAGGGATTGCGTGACGTGGCGCTCGAATACGGTTTTATCTTCAAGGTATTGCAACTGGCCTGAGGAACTCCCTCCCGGCGCTTTGTCATATCAGACGGCATCCGGACGTTGTACGGTCCGGGCCTGTCTTGCTGGTCATCTTTCAATACAGAACAAGAACCTCCCATGTCGACACCCTCATCACTGAACACGGAAATCCGCGAGATGCTGATGGACTGCGGTCTGTTCCTCGCCCTCACGCCTGCGGAGTCTGCTGCAGCAGCGGGCTATTTCAGCATCAGCGGCATCGAAAAAGGCGACGCCATCTTCAACGAAGGCGACGCCGGCACCTTCATGTGCATCATCCACTCGGGCACGGTCTCGGTGCAGAAGCTCAATGCGGACGGCAAACAGGTGGAAACCGCCATTTTGCGTGGCGGTCGGGCGTTCGGGGAAATGGCGGTGCTGGATGGCGAACGGCGCTCGGCCAGTTGTATCGCGGCCTCTTCCTGCACCCTGCTGAATCTGGGCAAGGATTCGCTGGAAAAAATGCTCAACGAAGCGCCAAAAGCGGCAGCGAAGATCATCCGCGCGATTGCCGTGGCCATGTCCAGGCGGTTGCGGATGATGGATGGCAAGGTGTTGGCGCACCAGGAGTAGAACCTCCCACGGCGTCGTGGCCCTGCCTTTGTGGTCAATCCTTACGGACCCGGCTTGGCTGGCGAGATGCCCGGCAACGGCTCATCCTCCTTCGGTGGTCCAGGCTGGGGAATTTTCGGCAACAACGGCGGATTACCCTGCCCGCCCGCACGCGGCACACTCGGCGGCGCCACTTGCGGGTAAGGCGTCGGCGTGGCCGTGCCGGGCGAGCCGGACGTCGCGGCAATCGGCTCGGGGGTATTGAGGACAGGCTGCAACGTTTCGGCAAATACCTGCGATACGCCAAGCATCGTCAAGGCAATCGCCGCTAGAATGGACCGCTTCATCGTTGGCCTCCAGTGCCAATCTTTTGCTGGGACGCTCAGGCTACTCCTGCGCAGCGCTTTGCGCGCTGACAAATTGCTCTGCGCCCGGCCACGCTGCCACCGAGTTCTCCATGAAACGTTTTGTTCTGCTCGACACCACCCCGATCCCTGATAACAGCGGCGCGCTGTGCCTGTTCGAGTACGGCGAGGATTTCGTGATCAAGATTCAGGGCGGCGACGGCGGCCAGTTGATGAACACACGCATGCACGGCTCCGAGGATGCGCTGGCCGAGATCCCTTGCAAGAAAGTTGCCTCACGTCTGCAACCCCGCGTGCTCATCGGCGGATTGGGCATGGGCTTCACCCTCGCCTCGGCGCTCAAGCACCTGGGCAAGAACGGCGAAGCGGTAGTGGCTGAGCTGGTGCCGGGCGTGGTTGAGTGGAACCGCGGGCCGCTGGGCGAGAAATCCGGCAATCCGCTGCAGGATCCGCGCACTAAAGTGGTCATCCAGGACGTGGCCCAGGTGTTGAAGAGCGAGCCTCAGGGCTTCGACGCGATCATGCTCGACGTCGACAACGGCCCCGAAGGCCTGACGCAGAGGTCCAACAGCTGGCTGTATTCCTCCGGTGGTCTGGCCGCCTGCGCAAGCGCCTTGCGCTCCAAAGGTATATTGGCGGTGTGGTCTGCCAGCGCCGACGCCGCCTTCAGTGAAAAACTGCGCAAGGCCGGCTTCAAGGCCGAAGAGGTCAAGGTCTACGCCCACGGCAACAAAGGCACGCGGCACACGATCTGGATCGCAGAAAAACTCAAGGGCTGAGCGCAGCGCAAAGCGCTAGACTTGCTCCATTGCCAATAGAACACGAAACAGGTGACACATGAGTTCGGGAACGCCGACCAACACTTCCAAGCTCGACCGCATCCTCGCCGACGCCCAGCGTGATCGCGAGATGGGTTATCGCGACAAGGCTCTGCGCATGTATCCGCATGTCTGCGGCCGCTGTGCCCGCGAGTTTTCCGGCAAGCGCCTGAGCGAGCTGACCGTGCATCACCGCGATCACAACCACGACAACAATCCACAGGATGGCTCCAACTGGGAGTTGCTGTGTCTTTACTGCCACGATAATGAACATTCGCGCTACACCGATCAGCAGTACTTCTCCGACAGCTCGACCAGCAGCCCGAAAACCCCCAAGGCCACCCACAATCCCTTCGCCGCACTTGCAGGCCTGATGAAAAACAGCGACGAGACTTAAGCCGCAGGCTTTGAGCTACAAGCCGCAAGCCAAGGCAGCACCTGTGAGTAGTTCTCTCGCATTGCGCTTTTAACTGGCGGCTTGACGCTCGAAACTCGGCGCTGCTTTTGTGCCGTATAATCCTGCGCTTTCTCTGAAGAGCACCCTCCCCGTGGCCAACAAACGCTATGCCTGTATCGGTTTGTACAACCCCAAATCCCCGGAAAACGTCGGTTCGGTGATGCGTGCGGCAGGCTGCTACGGCGTAGCATCGGTGTTCTATACCGGCAAGCGCTACGAGCGGGCGCGGGATTTCGTGACCGACACCAAGAAAATCCATCAGGACATTCCGCTGATCGGCATCGATGACTTGAAAAAAATCATCCCCCTGGGCTGCATTCCCGTCGCCGTCGAGTTGGTGGAAGGCGCGCGCTCACTGCCCGAATACACCCATCCGGATCGGGCGATCTATATCTTCGGCCCGGAAGACGGCTCGCTCGATAAAGAGATTCGAGACTGGTGCGAAGACGTGGTGTACATCCCTACCACCGGCTGCATGAATTTGGCAGCGACCGTCAATGTCGTGCTTTACGATCGGATGGCCAAGGGCAACAACACCCGTTCCGGGCCACAGTTTGGCCGCGCCACGGATCGGACCTGATCGAAAACGCATTGAACAGTTTGCGCTGGCGGCAGTCAGCTTTAGGAACCTTACTTTTCATGGAGACCGCATCATGAGCGATACCCCGATCCTTAAACGCGTCGAACGCCCGCTGCGCGATGAACCAGAGCAAAACGTCCAGGGTTGGGAGCGTATCGGCTCGCTGGCCGGTGGCGTGCTGATGATGGGCAAAGGTCTGCGCCGTGGCGGTATTTTCGGCCTGGTGCAACTGGCCATTGGGGGTGCAGTGCTGGCCCGTGGCATCACTGGCCACTGCTCGGCCAAGTCTTTGCTGGAAAAAAGCCGTAGCGAGATGGACGTGGCACGTGCACGCATTGAAGAAGCGGGCGCCGAGCTGAGCAAGCTCAAGACCAAGGCAGAAGTCGCTGCAGAAGAAGCTGTGGTGAAGAGCATCGATTCGGTCAACGGCCCGCAGGGCGTATAAGCCCGATCCGCGTTTCAGGAAGCGCACTTTCCGCGATCCCGGTGGACCTCTCGGCAGGCCCGCCACCCCAGGTCAGTGCGCTCAGGCCCCGAACTGACAGCTTGCAGCATCAACCCGCGCGAAATATCAGGTAATCCTCCCAATCGTCTTGCGCCACGCTCTTTTCGCTGAGCATACGACCGGATCGAGAAATGCGCTGCTTGTGGACCTGATTCCGGTCGCCACACACCAGAGGGTGCCAAAGCGGCAAATCCTTACCCTCGCTGACCAGCCGATAGCCACAGGTGGGGGGCAACCACTTGAACTCGTCAGCCTGGCCCGGGGTGAGTTGAATGCAGTCGGGCACCAGTGCGCGACGATTCGGATAATCGCTGCACTGGCAGGTTTTCAGGTCCAGCAATTTGCAGGCGATGCGGGTGTAATAGACGCCGCCGTCGTCCTCGTCCTCAAGCTTGTGCAGACAACACAGACCGCAACCGTCGCACAGGGACTCCCACTCGACCGGATCGAGTTGCGTGAGGGTTTTATGCATCCAGAACGGTTCGACTTTGGCGGTCATGATTTGGCGGGAATCAGCATCGGGTGATGGAAGGGCCGCCAGTCTAGAGGTACATCGCAGCGGGGCCAAGCGCTGGCGACTGTCGGTAAGCACAGACTTGTCAGAAGACAGCCAGCGCAGTAGTTTTAGGCCCCCGCGAGTGCAAGCCAAAGCACCTTCGCGTTAACGCACCACCTCCTGTACCGACGATGCCTGCCGTCCACGGCCCATCTGATTGATTCCAATCCTCGCCTTTGCGGCGAGCGGCCACCTCTACCTTTCAGGATCAGAAATTTCATGAGCGCCAACTCTCGCGTTGCCGAATACCCCATTCACCCTCAGTTCATCGAGCGCTGGTCGCCACGGGCCTTCAACGCTGAAAACATCCCTCAAGACACACTGCTGAGCTTCTTCGAAGCGGCGCGCTGGGCGCCGTCGGCATACAACTCGCAGCCTTGGCGCTTTCTCTACGCCCGCCGCGACACCCCAGATTGGCAGCGCTTTCTGGGTCTGCTCAATGAATTCAACCGCGGCTGGGCGCAGCATGCATCGGCGCTGGTGATCATCCTCTCCAAAACCACCTTTACCGCGCCCGGCGCCAGCGAAGAGACGCCTGCGCTCTGGCACACCTTCGACACCGGTACAGCCTGGGGCTATCTGGCACTGCAAGCCAGCCTTAGCGGCTGGCACACCCACGGCATGGCCGGTTTCGATCAGGAGCTGACCCGCACCGAACTGAAAATCCCGGAAAATTACGCACTGCATGCCGCGCTCGCGATCGGCAAACTGGGTGACAAGGCGGGCTTGGCCGACTACCTGCAAGCCCGCGAAGCTCCGGGCCCTCGCCGTCCGGTAGCGGAACTGGCGGCTGAAGGAGACTTCAATCTGTAACCCGGCGCGATGATCTGCAGGCGTATAGCGATCTGTGCAGCCGAAGTGTGGAAACGGATTCATTTGCGGTCAGGGGTACAGCGACGCAGATTCAGCGTCGGCCTCCTTTTTCGCAAATGAGTTCGCTACCGCAGGGCCTCCAGGCAACGGGCCTCAATATCCCTTCGCGAAATCCACTTCCCCACGCAACGCCTCACCCGCAGTGAACGCCTTGAGGTTATCAGCGAACAGCCCGGTCATCGCCCGCGGCGAACTCGGCCCCGAGCTGTGGCCCGTCAACAGCAGGCCCCAGGCTGTCCAGAATGGATGGCGCTGCGGCAAGGGCTCCTGACGGCAAACGTCGATCACTGCGCCCGCCAGATGGCCTTCCTTCAACGCATTGACCAGATCGGCATCCACCACCGCCACGCCACGTCCGACGTTTATAAATAACGCCGACGGCTTGAATTGGGCGAACAGCTTCGCGTCGTAGATATCGTGGGTCTGCGGTGTATTGGGCAACAGGTTGATGACGAAATCGACCTCGCTCGCCAGCCGTGGCAAATCATCGAGCGCGCCGACTTCAACGAAAGGCGCCAACGTGCGGGGCGTCGAGGCAATGCCGTACAGCTCGACGCCAAAGGGCACCAGAAACTGCGCCACGTTGACACCGATATCTCCGGTGCCGACGACCAGCGCCTTACGTCCGGCCAGGCTCTGGCCCATCCGGTCATCCCATTTGCGCTCGACCTGACTCACCAGCCGCGCCAGTACCTCACGCTCGTGCACCAACATGTAGGTCAGCACGAATTCGGCCATGACCTGACCAAAGATCCCTACCGCACGGGTCAGCCGATAGTCACGGTTAAGACCTTCGGCCAGCAGTGGCGTGATGCCAGCCCAGGTCGATTGCAGCCATCGAGGTTTGTGACCCTGACGCAACAGGTTTGCCAACAGATCAGGCTGGCCCAGCCAGACCGGCGCATCGCCAGCCATTTTCGCCAGTTCGGCGGAGTCGCCGCTGCTGAGCACTTCGATATGGGGAGCAGCCTTGCGCAGTAATTCGGTGTAAACAAGGTAATCGTGTTCGGCAATCAGAACGCGCATGGATTCAAAACTCAAAGAAACAGGACATGCGACCGCTGGACTTCGGCGCCCACGCTTTATTGAAAACGAGGCAGCCCGGGAACGCACAGCGGTCCGGTGAACCCCTGCGCTGAATTGCAGGGTTGGAAAATCGGTCAGATTGGGTCGTTGCGGCGCAGCAGCTCTTCAGGCAGATGCTCGATGTACTCGTCTTCGGCCGGCGGCATCTGCAAGTGGTAGCCCTGCTTTTCCAGGTTGGCCAGAACCGCGTGGATATCCTCGCGGGCCAAGGTGCGCTCCGGCGTCAGGACAAGGTCGAACGCATGCTGTGGCTTGCCAAATGCGCCAAGCAGTTCGTCCGGCACGCGCTCGAGCGCGTCGCTCTTGAGCACATACAGGTACATACCGTTTCTGCGGGGGCTGCGATAAATGGAGCAGATACGTTTCAAGGCTGTTCTCCGGGGTTGGCCAGGCTGTCGAGCAGCATCTGACCCATCAACTCGCGGCGCCAGCCACGCAGCGAATCGGGCAGTTTATAGGGACCGTCAGGGAAACCGGTCTTGAGCAGGGCTTCGAGGGTTTTCTTGCGCAGCATCAGTTCCGGCGCCATGTCGAGGCGTTCTGCTTGCTGCTGGCCCAGGGCACGCAGGCTTTTCAAAACATTCGAGGCTTCGATCGGCAGCGGCTCGGGCACTGCCGGCGGCCACAGATCAGCAGACACGCTGCCAGCCTTCTTGATCAACTCCAGCAGAAACTCACCGTCCTGGCGCACGGTCTTTGGGTGCATGTCCTCGATCTTAGCCAGCGCGGCGAGGTTGTCCGGCTGACTTTTGGCCAGCGGCCACAACGATTGCTCGCGCAATATCCGGTTGCGCGGCTGATTACGCAGGCGGGCTTGTTGCTCGCGCCAGGCGCACAATTCACGCAGCACGTTCAACTGCGCGCGGGAGAGCTTCCAGGCCAGCTTGGCTTCACGGTAGACCTCATACGGGTCGGTCTCACGGCGCAAATTGGCGACCAGTTCTGCGCCGTCTTCCAGTACCCAGGCATATTTGTCGTCGGACAGGCGCGGACGCAGCAGGCTGTAGACTTCCGCCAGGTGCACGGCGTCTTCGGCGGCGTAACTGATCTGCGTTTCCGACAGTGGACGCTGCAGCCAGTCCGAACGGGTTTCGCCCTTGGGCAACTCGATGTTCAGCACTTCCTGTACCAGCCGTGAATAGCCCATCGAGAAACCGAGGTTCAGGTAAGCAGCGGCCAGTTGGGTGTCGAACAAAGGTGCGGGCAGACTGCCAGTCAGACGCAGCAGAACTTCGAGGTCTTCACTGCAGGCATGAACCACCTTGATGACGTCGGGGTTTTCCAGCAGCGCGGCCAGAGGTTTCCACTCGCTGATCAGCAATGGATCGATCAGATAGGCACGCGAACCATCACCGATCTGAAGCAGCGCAGCGATGGGATAGAAAGTGTCGACACGCATGAACTCGGTGTCGAGCGCGACATAGGGCAATGTCTGCCACTGCGCGCAATGTCGGGCGAGGCTGTCGTCGTCGCGAATCCAGTGAATATCGATGGCCACACGGCTCTCCCTTGAAGAATGGCGCGCAGTATATATCGCCACAGGCGTTTACCGCGCATCCGTCCTGCAAGTCTTGAACAACTTCATCTTTGTGGTTTGTCGATCAGGCACAAAAGTGCGACCGCCCATCGGATCGGTCAGCCATTCTTGCGCAGTATGTAAACGCGCCACATGGCATAGCCCGGCAGGAAATCATGATGGCCGACAATCCGGAAACCGGCTGCGGCAAACTCGGCCTGCGCCTCAGCACGGCATGCGACGAAGCGGGTTCGCTGCGCGGGTGTCCCGCTGACCGAGCGTCTCTGGCCTTCATGCCGCTTGCGTCGCCAGGCCGTGACGTTGCCGTCGACCCACAACGCGATGATTACGGTGTCGCGGGTGACTCGGTGAAACTCCTCCAGAATCGCTCCGCGTTTCTCACTGTCGGCAACGTGATGGAACAGCCGCATGCAGAAGATGCAATCCACCGAGTTGGCGGACAACTCGATGGAAAACGCCGAGCTTTGAAACGTGCGAATGCGGGTACGTACCTCTGCTGATGCCTGAGCCTCGGCGATGTCGAGCATCTGCGTGGACGGGCTGGCAGCCAGAATCACCCGGTTTGCGTGCTCCGCCAGCACCGGCCAGAAACGCCCCGATCCCGATGGCAGATCCAGCACCAGCCCAGGCTCGCCCGCATCACGCAAGGCCTGGCGCGCCAGCTGAGTATCGCGCCACAGGCTAAAGCGTCGGGCCAGCCCCTGCTCCCGGCGCCCTGCGTTGGGCCGCCCCTGGTCGCCGCCGGTCGCGGGCTCATTCATTAGCCAGCACTCCGTCCGTGTAGACTCCCCGGCAGCCAACAAATATATCCAGCGCCGGGTTATAGACGCTGGTGCGAACCTGCAGCAGGCCCAGCATGGAATGAAACAGGTTGTCCTGGCTCAAGGGCGCATCGCGTTCTTTTTGCAGGCAATGAGTGTCCACGGCAAACGCCTTTTGATAGTTGTCGGAGAACCAGGCAATCATCGGCACGTGTTTCTGTTGGTCCGGCGCCAGCATATAAGGCGTGCCATGCAAGAACAGGTTGTATTCGCCAAGAGACTCGCCATGGTCGGACACGTACAACATTGCGGTATCGACCTTGTTCTGATTGCTGCGCAAAATATCAATCAATGACGCGAGTACATGGTCGGTATATAGCAGGGTATTGTCGTAACCATTAATAATACTTTCCCGCGAACAGTTGTTCAGCGCGTTGCTTTCACAGACCGGCGTGAACTTTTCGAACGCTTTCGGATAACGCTTGAAGTACTCAGGGCCATGACTGCCCATTTGGTGAAGTACCAGCACGGTATCTTTGTCCAGGTTATCAATGAAGTGCTGCAGGCCCTGTAGCAGGATTTCGTCGCGACATTCGTTGTTGGCGCACAGCACAGGATCCTTGAGGTTACTGAGGTCCTGCAGCGTCACGCGGTCGCACGTTCCCTTGCACCCAGACTGATTATCCCGCCAGATGACGTCCAGACCGGCGCGCTTGAGAACGTCGAGCATGCCCTCCTTGTTTTTCGCCGTACTTGCGTCGTAATCCTTGCGCCCTAGATTGGAGAACATGCACGGCACCGATACGGCGGTTTCGGTGCCGCAGGAATGCACATCAGTAAAGGTCAGCACGCCGGGTTCTTTCTTCAATTGCGGGGTGGTATCGCGGTTATAGCCAAGAATGCCGAAGTTCTCGGCCCGCGCACTTTCGCCGATTACCAATACTGTCAGCGACTTGCGCTTGTGCTGCTGCCAGTCGTTAGCCAGCTTGGCATCCTGACCGATGCTGACGAATGGTTGCTGCGCCGACTTCACTTGCTCACTCAAATAGGTGGCCGACGCACCGATGTAATTGCTCGGCACGACCATCAGGCGCAATTCGTGGTGGTTGCGAAACAGCGACGACAAACCCTGATAATTCATCAGTGCTACGCCGCCCATCACGCAGGCGCAGACGGCAGTGACAAGCACTTTGCTCAACACCTCTTGCGGCCAGCGACGGTACGTGACCGGTAACGTCCAGACAATCAGTGACGGCACGCCCCCCAATACCAGCAGATAAACCGCAAGTTTGAAGGACAACAGATCGAGCACCTCTGTGGCATTGGTTTCCGCGAAATTGCGAAACATGCCCGCGTCGACCATGACGCCATACTCGCTCATGAAATAAGCAACACCGGCACTGATCATGAAAAGAGCAATCAACACGGGTTTTAATATGTGCCTGAAAGCAAAGAGCGTCAGAAAAATATTGAACGCACAAAAAACCATCACCGCAAAAGCACTGCGCAACAAAAGCCCCCTACCGTCGGAAGCGGTAATGGCGAACACATGCTGCCAGAGGGTGAGGTTGAACCCGGCCAACAAAAAAATACTGGCGAGCACGGTCACAAGCTCGGGACGAACTGCTTTTACGTTCAACATGAAGAGGTCTTTGTGCCTGGAAAGAATAGTCGATCAAGAGGATAGACACTCTTTCGACACGGCCGACTTTAGGCAACCGGCTATAAATTTTTCGTGAAAAGGATGAGAACGGAAGGTGGGGTTCAGGTTGTTTTATTGCAGCAGGATTTTCTGTTGCCAAGACGGCTTCTACACCGATCGTTTGCATGCAGGCACCCGACCCAGGCACGTCGCAGTTCCTGTAGGAAGCGCGGAGGTTATGACGGCAGCGAAAGCGGTGGGTCAGTCAGCGCAACGTCGCCTGACACACAGCTTTCGCCACTGTCGCACGGCTCCAGCAGCTCTCACAGGCTCAGCGGCGCACGCGCTTCTTCGGCGTGACGCGATTTATGGCTACGAGCCTCGCTCGCCACGGCATCCTCGATAATCATCTGTGCTGCCTTCTCGGCAATCATCACCGTGGGCGAGCAGGTGTTTCCGGAAGTGATGGTGGGCATGATCGAGGCGTCGACCACGCGAAGTCCCGCCACCCCGTGAACCCGCAGACGCTCGTCCACCACCGCGTCAGGCCCCTGCCCCATCCTGCACGTGCCGACCGGGTGAAAAATGGTGGTGCCAATGAGACTGGCGGCCTGGCGCAACGCTTCCTCGGTTTGCAGTGTGGCCCCAGGCAGATACTCGACAGGGTGGTAACTTGCCAGAGCAGGCGCGGCGGCGATGCGGCAGGTCAGGCGGATTGCGTCGGCGGCGACTTTCAGGTCGGTTTCGTGGCTGAGGTAGTTCGGGCGAATCACGGGCACGGCGTCTGCCAGTGGCGAGCGGATTTGCACAGTACCGCGGCTTTGCGGACGCAGGTCGCACACCGATGCCGTGAATGCGGGGAAGCCGTGCAAGGGCTCGCCAAAGCGCTCCAGGGACAATGGCTGCACGTGATACTGCAGATTCGCCGAGGTCTGCTCCGGCCCGGAACGAGCGAACGCGCCCAACTGACTCGGCGCCATCGCCAGCGGACCACTGCGATTGAAGGCATAACGCAGCCCCATATGCATCTTGCCCCACAGGCTGCCCGCCATCTGGTTCAGGGTATGGCCGTTGCTGACCTTGTAGATCAGCCTCAGTTGCAAGTGGTCCTGCAAGTTGCCGCCAACACCCGGCAATTCATGGCGCACACCGATGCCAAGCCTTTCCAGCAAGGCACGCGGGCCAATCCCTGAGCGCTGCAAGACCATGGGGGAACCGATCGATCCGCAACACAGAATGATTTCTCGCCTGGCGCGCAGCTTCTGTAGTTGATCGCCCACCTTCGCCAGCACCGCACTCGCTCGCCCGTTTTCGAATTCGAGTCGCGACACTTCGGCGTTGGTCATCACCGAAAGGTTTGGTCGCTGCAGGACTGGACGCAGGAACGCTTTGGACGCATTCCAGCGCACGCCGCGCCGCTGGTTAACCTGAAAGTAGCTGCAGCCTTCGTTGTCGCCGCCGTTGAAATCGGCAATCGAGGTGATGCCGGTCTGCGCCGCAGCCTCGCGAAAGGCATCGAGCAAGGTCCACGACAGGCGCTGCTGCTCGACCCGCCACTCGCCTTGCGCACCATGCATGTCGGCGTCTCCGCCGAAATGGCTTTCCGAGCGTTTGAAGATCGGCAGCACCTCCTGCCAGCTCCAGCCCTTATTGCCCTCAGCCGCCCAGCCATCATAGTCGCGGGCCTGCCCGCGCATGTAGATCATGCCGTTGATCGACGAACAACCGCCGAGCACTTTACCGCGCGGATAGCTCAGCGCGCGTCCGCTCAGGCCAGGCTCGGCCTCGGTCTTGAAGCACCAGTCGGTGCGAGGGTTGCCGATGCAGTAGAGGTAGCCCACCGGGACGTGGATCCAGGCGTAATTGTCCTGCCCGCCCGCTTCGAGCAGCAGCACACGATGAGCAGGGTTACGTGACAGTCGGTTGGCCAGCAGGCAGCCGGCCGGGCCCGCGCCGACGATCACATAGTCATAGAGCACACTGTCCGTTTGCATGCATCCCTCGTCGATGTTTTTGTTTTTATCGAGGGGCCATCCTGATGTCTTTTGCGACAAAACAAAAGACCGCCGCATGTTGCCATCGGGCGGTCCTTATCTAGCCGAGCGGGTTTAAACCGCGCTGCGACGATAACTGCGGTAGTTCGGCATCCAGAAGTTACGCTCGATGGCTTGCACCAGCATTTCTTCGGTGGTTTCCAGCGCGACGTTTTCAGCCTGGGCCTGCTTGGCCACCGCCAGTGCAATCTTCTTGCTCACAGTCTGGATTTCCTTCAACGGCGGCAGTACCGCATCGCCTTTGCCGGTGACCATCGGCGAGCATTCGGCGAGCGCGTTGGAAGCGGCCATCAGCATCTTGTCGGTGATACGCGTCGCTTTTGCCGCGATCACACCCAGTCCGATGCCCGGGAAGATGTAGGAGTTGTTGCACTGCGCGATGTGGAACGTGCGCTCGCCTACCGTCACGGGTGCGAATGGACTGCCCGTCGCGACCAGCGCATCACCATTGGTCCAGGTCAGTACCTCCTGCGGCGTGACTTCGACTTTGGAGGTCGGGTTGGACAGCGGCATTACCAGCGGCTTGGCGCAGTGCTTGTGCATTTCGCGGATGACCTGCTCGGTGAACAGGCCACGCTGCCCCGATACGCCAATCAGCACGGTCGGTTTGCCGTGAGTGACCACGTCCAGCAGCTCAGGGTAACCCTCGCCGCTCGACCAGCCCGCCACGTCCGCGGCCTTCTGCGCCAGGTTCTTCTGGAAGTCCAGCAGGTTGGTCATGCTGTCGGTCAGCAGGCCGAACCGATCAACCATCATCACCCGTTTGCGGGCTTCGGCTTCGCTCAGGCCTTCGATGACCATCGCGGCGATGATGTGCTCGGCGATACCGCAACCGGCGGAACCTGCGCCCAGGAACACCACGCGCTGCTGGCCCAGGGTTTCATTCTTGGCCTTGCAGGCCGCAAGCAGCGTGCCCACTGCCACCGAGGCAGTGCCCTGAATGTCGTCGTTGAAGCAGCACAGCTCGTCGCGGTACTTCTCCAGCAACGGCATGGCGTTGGTCTGGGCGAAATCTTCGAACTGCAGCAGCACGTCCGGCCAGCGACGCTGAACCGCTTCAATGAACAGCGCGATGAAGTCTTCGTATTCCTTACCGGTGACACGCTCGTGGCGCCAGCCCATGTACATGGGGTCGTCCAGCAGTTCTTTGTTGTTGGTGCCGACGTCCAGCACGATAGGCAACGTGTAAGCCGGACTGATCCCGCCACACGCGGTGTAGAGCGACAGCTTGCCGATGGGGATACCCATGCCGCCGATGCCCTGGTCGCCCAGACCCAAAATGCGTTCACTGTCAGTCACGACGATGATTTTGATGCGGTCCTTGGTGGCGCTGCGCAGGATGTCATCAATGCGATCACGCTCGGGGTAAGAAATGAACAGGCCGCGGTGGGTGCGGTAGATCTTGGAAAACTCCTGGCACGCCTGACCCACGGTCGGGGTGTAGATGATCGGCAACATCTCTTCCAGATGCGAGTCCAGCAGGCGGAAGAACAGTGTTTCGTTGTTGTCCTGAATCGAACGCAGATAAATATGCTTGTCCAGATCGCTCGCGCACTGCCTGTACTGGCTATAGACGCGGGTTTGCTGCTCTTCGATGGTTTCAACGTTCTGCGGCAGCAGGCCGACCAGATTGAAATCTACCCGCTCCTGCGGCGTGAAGGCGCTGCCTTTGTTCAGCAGCGGCATCTCCAGCAGTGAAGGGCCAGCGTAGGAAATATATAAAGGTCGCGCGGTCTTGGTCATCAGTAATCGCCTTTTCTCTATTTGCTCTATCAATACGTCATCGAAACAGTGCCCCGGAGGTCGCTTTACGACACTCGACGCAGGATCCGTCCGAAAAAAATAGGGGAGATGGGAAATCAGGGTGCCTATCTTACTCGCCTCGAAGCGAATGCGACATTTTGTCACTGATTAGATTGCTAAATGATGGCTATAGGAAAGCCGCTAAACAGTGCTGGAGTTGTCAAGCAAGGATGCCGCACCCGCGCCCGACCTGAGTACGAAATGTTTCATCAGCCACCGCATCAGGCAACGAACGTCGCATTTGGCAGCAAAAAGTCCTTTTCACTCTTTCGATCCCCATCAAGTGAAGGCACAATCGCCGTCCTTTTTCGGCTGGCATTGCGGGAGGCCACGAAATGATCAAAACGCCGTACTACCTCATCGATAAAGAAAAACTGCTGCGCAACATGGAAAAGATCGCGTACATGCGCGAGCAATCCGGTGCAAAGGCCTTGCTGGCGCTCAAGTGCTTCGCCACCTGGTCGGTGTTCGACCTGATGCAGCAGTACATGGACGGCACCACGTCCTCGTCGCTCTATGAGTTGAAACTGGGTCGCCAGAAGTTCGAGGGCGAGACGCATGCGTACAGCGTGGCCTGGGCAGATGACGAGATCGAAGAGATGCTCGAAAACTGCGACAAGATCATCTTCAACTCCATCAGCCAGCTGGAGCGCCACGCCCCTGCCTGCACGGACAAAGTGCGCGGCCTGCGCGTCAACCCACAGGTCAGCAGTTCCGATTATCTGCTGGCGGACCCGGCGCGTCCCTTCAGCCGCTTGGGCGAGTGGGACCCTGAGAAGATCGAAAAAGTCATCGAGCAGATCTCCGGTTTCATGTTTCACAACAACTGCGAAAACGGCGATTTCAGTCTGTTCGACCAGATGCTGTCGACCATCGAAGAACGCTTTGGCCCTCTGCTGCACAAGGTTGAGTGGGTCAGCCTCGGTGGCGGCATTCACTTCACGGGCGAAGGCTATCCGCTGGACGCGTTCTGCGCGCGCCTCAAGGCCTTCTCGCAGAAATACGGTGTGCAGGTTTATCTCGAGCCGGGTGAAGCGGCTATCACTCAAAGCGCCTCGCTGGAAGTGACCGTGCTCGACACCCTGTTCAATGGCAAGCACCTGGCCGTGGTCGACAGCTCCATCGAAGCGCACATGCTCGACCTGCTGATCTACCGCCTGGACGCCAAGCTGGCCCCCAGCGCAGGCGATCACACCTACATGGTGTGCGGTAAATCCTGCCTGGCCGGAGATATCTTCGGGGAATACCCATTCGATCGTCCGCTGGCTATCGGCGATCGGCTGTCGTTCGTGGACGCAGCGGGCTACACCATGGTCAAGAAGAACTGGTTCAACGGCCTGAAAATGCCGTCCATTGCAGTGAAACAACTCGACGGCACCGTCGAAGTGGTTCGTGAGTTTGGTTTCGACGATTACCTGTCCAGCCTCTCGTAAGCTGGCAGAAAGGAGAGAGAAATAAATTGAAGAAGAACGTTCTTATCATTGGTGCAGGAGGTGTCGCCAAGGTGGTGGCCCACAAGTGCGCGCAGCATAACGACGAACTCGGTCGTATTGCCATCGCGTCGCGCAACATCTCCAAGTGCCAGGCCATCATCGACAGCGTCAACGCCAAGGGCAGTCTCAAGCAGCCCGCGGCAATCAAGGCTTACGCCCTGAACGCGCTGGATATCGAAGCGACCAAAGCGTTGATTCTGGAAACCGAATCGCAAATCGTCATCAACGTCGGCTCCTCGTTCCTCAACATGTCGGTGCTGCGGGCCTGTATCGATACCGGCGTGGCTTATCTGGATACCGCTATCCACGAAGAGCCGGGCAAGGTCTGCGAAACACCGCCCTGGTACGGCAACTACGAGTGGAAACACCTCGAGGAATGCCAACAGAAAAACGTCACTGCCATCCTCGGCATCGGCTTCGACCCGGGTGTGGTCAACGCTTATGCAGCGCTGGCGCAACAACAGTATTTCGACCGCATTGATTCGATCGACATTCTCGACGTCAATGCTGGCTCCCATGGCAAATATTTCGCCACCAATTTCGATCCGGAAATCAACTTCCGCGAATTCACCGGACAGGTCTGGAGCTGGCAGAACAGCCAGTGGACCAGCAACAGCATGTTCGAAGTCAAGCGCACCGACGATTTGCCGGTCGTAGGCTCGCAGGACCTCTACCTCACTGGCCACGATGAAGTGCACTCGCTGTCGAAAAACCTCGACGTGCCCAACGTGCGATTCTGGATGAGCTTCGGTGCCCATTACATCAATGTGTTCACCGTCCTGAAGAATCTCGGCCTGCTGTCCGAACAACCGGTCAAAACCGCCGAAGGCGTCGAGATCGTGCCGCTGAAAGTGGTCAAGGCTGTGCTGCCTGATCCCGCCTCGCTGGCGCCGGGTTATGTCGGCAAGACCTGCATCGGTGATCTGGTCAAAGGCACCAAGGACGGCAAGCCTCGCGAAGTGTTCATCTACAACGTCGCCGATCACGAAGAAGCCTTCGCCGAGACCGACAGTCAGGGTATTTCCTATACCGCAGGCGTGCCGCCAGTGGCCGCAGCCCTGCTGGTTGCCCGTGGCGAGTGGGACGTAAAGCGCATGGTCAACGTCGAGGAGTTGCCTGCCCAGGCGTTCCTCAAAGCACTTGATGTGATGGGTTTGCCGACGCGTATCAACGATGAGCACGGCGATCGTCCCTGGGACGAGTAAGGCCTGATGAAAGGTGCGCTCGTTGCGAGCGCACCTTAAGTGCTTTCCTTGCACCGGCCAATGACACAAATATCCGTGTCATTGGCCGGACACCACCCCACCAACTTCCACGCGGTTGCGTCTGCAGGGCGCTAACCCCGCAGACGCCTGCTGTCAGAACTGCCAATCCAGAGACAGCCCCACGCCGTGGGTTTTGTCGCGGGCGCCGAGCAAGCCGCTGTAGTCAAAGTTGATACGAGCTTCCCTGCTCAGCATCAGGCTGGCGCGAGCGCCGACCACCGCAGCGTCGCGATCCATCGAAACACCTTGCACCGTGAAGCTGTTGCCGGCGTTGGCATTGGCAAATGCCAGGTGCTGTTCGCTGTTAATGTCGCTCAGGTTGTGTTGCCAGCCGAGGGTCGCGGACAGGTCCAGTTTCTGACTGTCGTTAAGGTTGAGTCGATTGCTGGCGCGCGCACCCAGTGTGGAGAGCACGGTATCGCGGTTGTCGTCATGGCCTTTGAGCGCGGTGGCGCCACCTTTTTCAGTGAAGCCATCGCTGTCCAGGTGCACATAAGCCAGATTGGCGAACGGTTCCAGTGCCAGCGGTTGCAGGTTCAGGCGGTAAGCGGCTTCGGTGAAGACCTGAGTCGCCTGGGCATCACGCTTGACCTTTTGCCGATCGGAAAACTCGCCGTATTGCAGGTCACGCTTGACGTCGATGCGATGCCAGCTGTGGGAGGCACCGGCAGTCAAACGCAACGCCCCCTCTTCGTGGCCAATGTAGGCGCCCAGATGGTAGCTGTCCGCCGAGGCGCGGGAATGGGTGTCGTCGCCCAGACTCAGGGAGGTGTCGCTGTAGCCCGCCATCACACCCAGACGCGTGTGATCGCTGATCAGGCCGTCGACACCGGCGAGCAAGCCGCCCAGAGACGAAACCGAGCTGGCGCTGTCACTGCTCCCCGAGTTTTTGCCCCATGCGCCCAGAGCCTTGACCCACACCGAGTTGTCTTCACTGCCCGGCGCCGGCGGCTCGTAAAGCCCTGCGACGCGCAGGCGGTCCCCTACGGCATCACGCAGCTGGCGGCTGTCATTGATCAGTTGCGTGGCGATGGCAGGGTGCACTTCACCCGACAACTGGGTAAACGCGCGACGTGCAGTGGCGGTGTCCTGGCTCAGGATCACACTCTCATACACCGGATTGCCCGCACCCAGTTGCTCGGCCGCTTGCGCCACATTGCGCTGGTTGGTGGTTTGCGCGGTACTGGCGAAACTGTCGTCGTTACGTTCGACAGCCAGGGTTACGCCAGTACCGGTGTACGCCAGATTACCGCTGAGGAAGGTGTAGTCCTGCGCCACCGAGCCAAACTGGCCTTCCACACCGCCTGTCGCTTGGAGCACGTTGAATTGCCGACCGAGAACGCTGGCGGTCTGGCCACTGCTGAGCAACGAGGCGTTGCTGTCCAGAGCAAGGGTCATGTTGGCACCGCTCACTGTCGCGGTGCCGCCCGCGATGATGCGATCACTGCCGGTGGGGGACAGCTCGACCGCGTAGATCGAACCTGGGGCCAGCGTGAGATCGCCAGCAACCTGCAGCGTGCCGATGGAGTTGCCAGGCGCGACCGTACCGCCACGGTTGGCGGTAAGGGAACCGACGCTGCCGTTGCCGCCCAGTATGCCGCTGTCATTGACGGTCACTGCCGAGGCCAGTGAACCGTTCACCGCCAGACGGCCCTGATTGACCAGCGTCGGGCCGCTATAGCTGTTGTTGCCGGTCAGCACCAAAGTGCCGATGCCCTGCTTGGTCAGCCCGCCATGTCCGGAAATGTCGTTGCTCCAGACATCCAGCCCGCATTGCGGGCCGCTGCAAGTGCGCTGGGTCGGCTTGCCCGCATCGACCACAGCGCCGACGCCAGGCAAATCTGCAACGAACTGGCTGTCGCCATAAGCACCGCTGATCCTGAATTCGCTGGGAATGTCCGCCTCGGTGACGAACATGGCCGGGCCGTTGACTGCCTTGCCCAGATTGATCATGCCCCAGCCATACAGCGCGTCGATGCCCGGCGCGCCAAGGTCGGTGGCCGTGGTCTTCAGGACTTCGGCTACCTGCGCACCGGTCATGTACGGGAAGCGTTCCATCAGCACCGCCAGGCTGCCCGCCACGTGCGGCGCTGCCATGGAAGTGCCGTTCTTGTTGGCCCAGCCGACGGTCAGGTCTTCGAGGCTGGTGCCGTTAAGCACCGAACTGTAGATGCGCGTTCCCGGTGCCGCTACGCAGAAACTGGCGGTGTAACCGCAGCGCGAAGAGAACGTGCTGAGCGTATAAGGCGTGGTGGCCGCTGCGGCGGCATCCGGGTTCTGCTGTAGGGCGGCCACGGTCAGCCAGTTAGGCGCAATTTCCGGCACGAAATAGCCAAGTCCGGCCATGGCGTCGGGGTTATTGAGGTTGTAGTCGTTACCCGCAGCGAAAATAGTGACCACTCCGCTGCGCGCCGCATCGATTGCGCCCTGATACGCCCCGCCCGGTGCAGTGCCGAGGATTTGGCGGATCTGATTGAACTGCAGTTGGGCATCCTCAACGGTGAAGTGCGGGAACGCCGGATCGCGGCCGCCCTTGGCGAACCGGTCAGTGATGCCGATGCCCCAACTGTTGTTGATCACCCGCGCGCCACTGTCGACCAGCGCGTTCCAACCCGCTTGATACACCGCACCGTCGTTGCCCAGCACGATGCCGTCTTCCGGCCCGGGGTCGCCATTGTCGGCGCTGATGATCTGCGCATTGAAGGCAACCCCGTGCATCGGCCCGCCATCTCGATTACCCCCGGCGATACCGCCCACGTGGGTGCCGTGGTTACCGAGCTTGCCGTTGGAATCCAGACTCGGCGCGCCGTCGTAGCGAAAGGGATCGCCCGCTTTCACCGGGATATACGGGTCGGTGTATTGACGGATGCCGCTGGTGACCAGATTGACCACTTTGTCGGGGCTGTCGAATTCCGGGTGCGGGGCATACACCGGCTGATCGAAAATACCGAGTTTGACGCCCTTGCCGGTGTAGCCGGCGGCGTAGGCCTGATCGGCATTGATTGCGCCCAGCCCCCAGTTGGCATTGAACTCGGCACTGCGCCAACTGGCGGCATTGCCCGCCTGCCCTGCTTCCACATAGGGAGCGGCATGGGCCACGCCCATGCTGGTCAGGTAGCAAGCCAGTGCGCCGCAAGAAGCGCGATTGATCGCCCGGATGACCGAACGTAGAGAGATGACCGAGCCATGTCGGCTGTTAAACACGTCTTTCATGAAACTACCGTCCTTAGTTAACGCACACGAATCTGCGCGCGCATGCATTTGCATGCGCGTTGTTCTCTTGAGTCAGGCGGGCGTGCCTAGAACTGCCAGTTAAGGCTCAGGCCGACACCGTGGCTTTTTTCGCGACTGGCCAGCTGGCCGCTGTAGTCGAGGTTGATCCTGGCTTCCTTGCTCAACGCCAGGCTGGCATGGGCGCCTACCAGCGCAGCGTCGCGCACCAGCGGCGAACTTTCGATGGCGAAGTTGCTGCCCCCGGAGGCAAAAGCCAGATGCTGTTCGGAGTCGGTGTTGCTCAGGTTGTGCTGCCAGCCGAGGCTGCCGGACAGGTCGATTTTTTGCCGTTCGGTGATCGCAATGGTCTTCAGCGCTCGCACGCCCAGAGTGCTCAGCACCGCATCACGGGTGTCGCTACCGGAAGACAGGGCCGCAGCGTCGCCCTTCTCGGTAAAACTGTCGGTGTCCAGGTGGACATAAGCGAGATTGGCGAATGGCTCGACGGTCGCTGGCTGCAACTGGATGCGCCAGGCAGCCTCGGTAAACAGCTGGCCGCTCTGCGCGTCGTGTTTGGTTTTTTCCCGGCCGCTTGCGCCGTTGACCTGCACATCACGTTGGGTATCAATCCGGTGCCAGGCATAAGCACCACCGAGAGTCACACGCAGCGCGCCGATTTCATGGCCCAGATAAGCGCCCAGGTGGTAACTGTCCACCGAGGACCGCGAATGGGTGCCAGAACCCATGCTCAACGAACTGTCGCTGTAGCCGGCCAGTACGCCCAGCCGGGTGTCGTCCGCCACCTTGCCATCAACGCCTGCAAGCAGGCCGCCAATGGAGCTGGAGTAAGCGGCAGTGTCGTGCCGCGAATCGGTCTTGCCCCAGGCGCCCAGCGCCTTCAGCCAAACGTTGCTTTGTCCAGACACCTCGTCGCCGGTGCCAAACACGCTGGCCCCCAAGCGCTCGCCGACGGCATCCCGCACCTGGCGGCTGTCGTTGATCAGTACTGTGCCGATCGCCGGGTGTATCTCCCCCGACAACTGCTGGAAGCTGTCGCGCGCCGAGGCCGCGCTCTGGGCCAGCAACAGGTTCTCGTACACCGCATTGCCCGCGCCCAACTGCTCGGCAGCGGTTGCCACGGCGGCCTGATTCGGCGTCTGTGCCACGCTGCTGAATGCCGCACTGCGCACGATGTTCAACGCCACAGCATTGGCCGCGTAATCAAGCCGACCACTCAGAAAGGCATAGCCGGACGTCACCTCGCCAAACTGGCCATTGATGCCGTTGGCCGCCTGCAACACGTTGTACTGCTGACCCAGAACGCTCTGGCTCGGGGCGGCGTTCAATGCTATCGGCGTCTGGTCCAGCGCCAGCGTCATGTTCGCGCCCGAAACGATGGCCTTGCCGGTGGCCACGATACGATCACTGGCTACGGGAGAAAGCTCCACTGCATACGTGGAGCCCGGCTCAAAGCTGACATCGCCGTTGACCTGCAAGGTGCCGATGGAATTGCCCGGCGCAACGATACCGCCGTCGTGCGCAGTCAACCCGCCGATCTGACCCGAGCCGCCCAGCGTGCCCTCGGCGTTGACCTGCACGGCCGAGACCAGTGAGCCATTGACCGACAGCAAGCCACCATCGACCAGCGTGTCACCACGGTAAGTATTGGCGCCTTCGAGAATCAATCGTCCGGCGCCGGACTTGATCAGGCTGCCCTGATACTGCCGCTGTGCTGCCGCAGCGGCGCGGGCTGTGCCTACCGCATAGTCGGTCTGATCCTGTTGACTCGCCGTGCTGGCAATGCCGCTCTGCCAGCCTTTGCTCACCAGCGTTTGTTGCCATTGGGCCTGCTCGGCCTGATCCTCCGCCTGACGCTGGATCAGCGCCTGATCGGAGATGCCATTGCTCCACACGTCGCTCTGGCCAGCGCCCAGGTTGGCGTTGAAGGTGCCGAGCAACTGACCCGGACCGTGCATTGCCCGCTCCAGATTCGCCACGCCCCAGCCCACGCTGGTGTTAGGCGCCTGGGTGATAGAGCCGTCAAGCTGGGTCGCCGTGGTCAGCAGCACTTGCAGCGCCTGCTCATTGTTCATGTACGGGTAGCGTTCCATCACCAGCGCCAGGGCTCCTGTGGCATGGGGCGCAGACATCGAGGTGCCGGACTTGAGCGCGTAGCCGCCCCCTGGCACGGTGCTGTCGATCAACCGCCCCGGCATGGTGATGCACCAGTACTTGGAGAGCCCACACTGGTTGTAGCGTTGACCGTTGGCACTGTCGAGCCCCGAAACGGCCAGCCAGTGACCTTCCAGATCGGGTTCGAAATAAGGCAGCGAAGCGCGCACGCTGGCGTTGGCGTAACCGCTATTGCCGGCGCTGAACACGTTAATCACGCCCGTACGCGAAACATTCGCCGCTTCGTCCAGCCAGGTGCCACGGTTGTAGTGCTGAGCGTAAGCGGCGTACACGCCATCGACCGTGGCGTAGGTCACGTCGGGCGGCTGGCTGCCCCAACTGTTATTGATGGCCCGCACTCCGGCATCGGCCAGTGCCGTATACGCCGCTTTGAAATAACGCGGGTCAGGATTGGGTCCGAACAGAAAGCTGTCGCTCTGGTTGGTGTTGGCGACGTAGATCTGCGCGTTATACGCCACACCGTGCATGCCAACGCCATCCCGTGCCGCGCCCATGGTGCCGGTGACGTGGGTGCCGTGAGTGTCGTTGTTTGGGTTGATCACGCCGGTGACGCTGAAGGGCGAGCCGTCTACATAGGTGCCGCTGGCGGTCACCGCGTGATAGCGGGACGGGCTGGCCTCCGGGTGGGAAGGGTCGAAACCGGAGTCCAGCGCACCGATTTTGATACCGGCGCCTGTGATGCCCGCTGCATAGGCCTGATCAGCCTGGATACGGCCCAGCCCCCAGTCGCTTTGGAATTCTGAAGACCGCCAACTGGCAGCGTCACCCAACTTGCCCTGCTCGATGTAGTCGGCATAAGCGGAACACCCAACCGTGAACGACAGCGCATAAAGTACGCTCGTTGCAGCCGGTTTAAAAAAGTAACGCGCAGCACCCACAGTCTTCGACTTTTGCATCCCTGCACACCTGGCAAATGATTAGCTCTTGATTGAGCGATGCCAGAACATAATTCGCAGTTACATACTTGGCAACTGATTTGTTTCAACCTTGTTACAAACACAAAAAATCGGCGCCACCCTTATTCGATTCATCGTAACTTTATTAACTCATTGAAATTATTCAATTTAGCTTCATTCATGGAAGATTTACACATCCGAAAGTAGTGGCTATTTAATTGCATAAAGTGGCACTAAGCCATGCCAATGTCAGCAATATGAAACATTGGCCCGCTAGCTCGCTGCTTCCCCTGAAGCGCCAAAATCGCAAACGCGAAATACCCGGTAATCATCGTTACTTATTGCAACTGGACAAGGTTTAGCCAAAGCCAAACTTCGGTCTGTTTGAAGTGCGGTCCGCAAAAACGGTTCGCCTGATTCGGGAACCCGCGGCGCCTCAGCGACCACACACTGAAACTTCCCGAAAAGGGGGAGGCAGGAAACAGGCCGGGGTCGGTACATGGGTTAACGATCGACTGCGCCACTCAGACGAATTCCTTACAGGATGAGCAATCATGAAACTTCCAGGCATCTCAGGCGCAGGCATCACGGGCGGCGCAGGCCACGCGGACAGCGAAATCGCTCACAAAAAACCAACTGCCTTGCCATCGGGCATCGCCAGCAGCCTGGTCAATTTCGGCGGCCAGCCGGGTACCGATCTGTCCTCTTTGCTGGGTAAAAAATCGACCGAAGAAGGCTCGGGCGAGAAAAAAGGTGGTCTGGCGGGTATCGCCTCCAAGCTAGGCGACGCAACGGCATTGATTCCCGGTTTGAGCAATGCGCTCAAGGGCGCCGGGAACTCTGATGGCAGCATTGGCGGCATGTTGAGCGGGGCCGTTTCAGGCAGTCTTGAAACCGCTGAAAACAGTGTCAAAGGCATCGCTAAAGGTGTCATGCAGGGCGAAGTGAACCCGGCACTGATGGCGAAAAACGCACTTGCAGAAAACTATCAGAAGAATGAGCAGACGCCAGAAGCGGCGAAAGCATTGGCCGGTATGGTCTGAATCAGCTGCAGTCGCCCTGCCCTCGCTTGGTGTAACTGAGTCGAGCGATGGACGGGCAGATTCCGCTTACGCCTCAACCACCTTCTCCTACACCTCAATATCCTGCAGGCCGAGCAACCGCTGGGCATTGCCCGTCAGATGTCCAGCACGCCAAACGAAATACAGGTCCGAACGTCCCGCGGCTCCAAGCGAATGCACCCGCACCGCCGCCCGACCTGGCAGTGTCTGCAGCATCGCTCGCGGCACCCAGGCAGCTCCCGCGCCTGCGGTCACGCACGCAAGCATGGTGTGGTAGGACTCCATCTCGATCATCTGCAAGTGCTCCCCTCCGGACGCCTGCAACCAACGATCCAGACGCAGCCGGAACGAGCAGTTCTGGCGAAAGCCATAAATCTCCCGACAGCGCAGGTCACTGGCAGCGTGCACCGGCCCATGGGCCTGCTCGGTGATCAACACCAGATGGTCGGAGAAGGCATAACGGCTGTCCAGGGCCGGAGACTGCACCGGGCCGTCGGTCAGGGCGATATCCAGCAACCCCTCAGCAACCTGCCCCATCAATACCTCCGAGACGTCGCTGCGAATATCCATGCTCACTTGTGGGTGGCGCTGGCGAAAGCGCCCCACGAGCTGCGGCATGAACGCCACCAGGCCTACGTCCAGCGCGCCCAGCGTCAAATGACCTCCCACCTGTTCCTCGCGGATCAGCGCCTTGGCGCCGTCGCTCAGTTCGATAATTTGCTGCGCCCGCGCCAATAACGCACGCCCGAATGGAGAGAGGGTCAGGCGCTGCTTTTCGCGCACGAACAGCTTGCAGTCCAGGTCTTCCTCCAGTTGCTGGATGCGCAAGGTCACGCCGGACGGCACCCGGTGCAATTCCTTGGCCGCTGCCGTAACGGAACCGGTTCGGGCCACGGCGCAAAACGCGCGCAGTTGAGCAAGCTGCATGACTTGTTCTCTTTTTCGAAAAAGGTGACTCAATATATTTCAATTTCAACAACGGCTACAAAACCTTAGGGTGGTGCTCACTGATACCGAGGAAGACATTCATGTACAACGATCTGATTCAGGCCCTGCTGCCACGCGAACCGGCCCAATTCATCGGCGGGCAATGGCAAACCGGCCGCGAAACCCGCGAGGTGTTCAACCCTGCCACGGAGGCGTCCATTGGAGTCGTCGCCGATGGCGATGAACACACTGCCGAACACGCCATCGAGCATGCCACAAAGGCGCAAAAAGCCTGGGCCCGGCTGGGTCTTGCGGCACGGGCTGAACACTTGCAGCGGCTGTTCGAGCAGGTACAGGAAAACAGCGAAGCGCTGGCTCGCCTGCTGGTCACCGAACAGGGTAAACCCATCAAAGAGGCCCGAGCCGAAGTAGGCATGGCACTGACCATGCTGCGCTACCATGCGGGCCTGGGCTTTCGTCAGACCGGCCAGGTCATGGCCTCCGGCACTCCGGGGCGCACCATCAGCATCCGTGAAGAACCCTACGGTGTTGTGGCCGCAATCATTCCCTGGAATTTCCCGTTGGCGATGTTCCTGCGCAAGGTCGCGCCCGCCATCGTTGCCGGCAACTGCATCGTGGTCAAACCCAGCGAAAACACGCCGTTTTCGTCACTGGCCATGGCCACGCTATGTCAGCGAGCGGGCATCCCCGCCGGTGTCGTGAACGTGGTAACCGGGCCGGGTAAATCCCTGGGCGATGCACTGGTGCGCCACCCTGGTACTCACCTGGTGACCATGACCGGCTCGACCCGCGCAGGTACCCAGATCCTCCATGCCGCCGCCGACAGCATTGTGCCGGTGTCGCTGGAGTTGGGCGGCAAAGCGCCTTTCATCGTCATGGCCGATGCCGATATCGAGCGTGCGGCCAAGGACGCGGTGGCATCGCGCATGACCAACTGCGGTCAAGTATGCATCGCCAACGAACGCACTTACGTGCATGCGTCGATTCATGATCGCTTTGTCGAAGCGGTGGTGCGTGAGGTCAATCAGTTGAAACTGGGCGATCCGCACGACGAGAGCACCGACATCGGCCCCAAGGTCAGCGCGGCCGAGCGCGACAGCGTGAACACCCACCTCAAACGCGCCCTGGAACAAGGCGCACAGATTGCCGCCGGGGGTCCGCAGACCTTGCCCGCCGCTTTGAACAAAGGTTATTGGGTGGCCCCGACCGTGCTGACGGGCGTGAGCGCGGACGCCGACATTCTCTGTGACGAGGTATTCGGACCCATCCTGCCAATCGTTGCGTTCGATAACGAGCAGCAAGTCATCGATTGGGCCAATGCCAGCCACTATGGTTTAAGCGCCTATGTCTACACTCAGGACCTGGGCACGAGCATGCGCCTGGTGGACGCATTGGAAAGTGGTGAGGTCTACGTCAATCGCATTGGCCCGGAGGAAATCAACGGTTTCCATGCCGGCTGGAAACGCTCCGGACTGGGCGGCGATGATGGTGAGCAAGGCTATCGCACCTATGTGCGAACCAAAGTGACCTATCTGGACTACAACCAGTAAGTGGTTGGCCCGAGGCAGCCTGATACCTTGCGTATCAGGCTGGCGAACGTATCGTCGGGCGCCTGCGCCTTCTGGCGAAGTGCGAGGGATCTGCGCCTGTTTCGAGCCTATGCGGGCAAGGAAGACGCAGCATCCTGAGCGATGATTAGTAAGCCACTGACCAGGTAACGGCGTAGGTACGCCCACGCCCCTGATAGTCATACAGGTACTCCGGGCCATAGGTCGGTGAAATAGAAAAGCGCCGCCCGCTACCCCCACACCGTGCTGTACTGCTTGTGCAGCAGGTTTTGAATCCCCAGACTGAGCGAACCGAAGCCGACGCCCTGTGTACCCATCAAGTCAAAGGTTGTGTAGCCGGTGATTGGCTTGATCTGCTCTTTGAGATCAACGATGTGAGTGACGTAAGCGCCTTTAACTTCCTGCTCCCGTGCACGCGCCATAGCTCTCAAGCAACATTTGTTTGAGAAGTAGGGGTCGTCGGGGAGGTTTTCGGGCACTGGTCGCATGCCCTGGATTATACCCGTCAAACCACAAATCTTGGAGTCAAAACCTTGTGCGGACGGTTTCTGCAGAGATCAAATCCATCAGGCAACCAATTCAATTCTTCGACGGTCAGCACAATGGCTTCGTCGGCCTCATCAGGTGAGGTTGAAACGCTCGGATTCGCGGCGCTTGAGCCAAAGACAAAAGCCGTTGCGCTCCCAGTAAAGGATTTGCACTCGATTACGGTGGCGATTCAGAAAAACAAAAAGCACGGGATCGAACACGGCAACTTTAATATTTAACTCGACCAGCGCGGCCAAGCCATCAATGGATTTTCGAAAATCCACAGGTTTTGGGTAGAGGTAAACTTTTTCGACTTTGGCGTCAGGTCGCATCATGGTGCTGGCTCCAGATGGAAATCGGGAGCACAGCATCAGACATTAGCTATTGCCTTGGAATGTGGGGTTCGTGAAGCGGATACGTTTCAGCGAATCTCCACAGACCGCTCTGGATATTCCGCTCGCAAGCTCAACTCCGGGGACCAAGACTGGAAAGTCTCGATTTTGGAAAGGAGTGGGCCGACATTTTCGGACATTCTGCGTCCTGAGTGTGCATCCCAACACCTCACTGTTGCTTACTTACGGTACAGACAGTACAACGTTATCGTGGATTCCCTCCACGACACGTCCGATGAATAGGCGAATGTCAGCAACATCTGATTGCGTGATCGGCCATCTTTGACCCGGATAGGTTGGCGACATATCAGCTTCATGAGCAATCTTATTGCGCCTATCCACAATCAATCGAAGCCTCTCCTTAACGTCCCTATCTGCAATCTGATTCCCAACAACCTCCCATAGTTTTATATCGGAAAAGAGCCTAATTGCATCAGCGATCTTGTCCGGCTGTTGAAACGAGAGAAAACTGTGCCTCTCTCGTACGTCAGCCTCAAACCAATCAAATGTCGTTGACTGAATACCCCCAAGCATTGCCCCGACTGAGACGCGATACTTTTCGAAGGCAGATGTTGAAGGGCGATGGCTTTGATGACTTCTATCATGCCCGCGACGGTAAGCTCATGGATGTAAAAGTCCAGTGCACTTACAGCAAGTACCACCTGAGCTCTCAGTAAGTCACTCGAATCTATTGCTGACGTCGTTAGCGATTGTAGAGCACTATAAAGCCCACCTAGGTGCTCTACTCGTACCAAACTCTCGCGGGCGGCCTCAAGGGCTTTCTGCATATTCAGTCAGCGAGATAATTTTATCAGCTGCCTCCGAAAAAAGAGTACCAAACTTCAACATAGATTTCTTTGTCCGCTCAAGCACAATGCCCGTCTGCTCTAACTGCTCATCGCTTAACGCGTAAACCGGCACCTTATGCTTCTGGGATAGCGCGATAAGGCCATTGAAATCGGACATTTGGAGTAGTGGCTCTCCCGGCTGCACGCCTATGGAGGTGTAAGCTTCTGCGTCCATCAGCATCCCACAAGCATCAAGCGCCGGCACGAGCTTAGTCTTAACACCCGTCTCGATCTCGTCGATCCATTTTTGGAAAGCAGCGGAGGCAGTAACTCCCTCCCTGACCCTGTACTTCTGAATCACTGTCCCGAGAAATTTCGACTCGATTATCGGAAATGGGTAAGTAGCTTTTTGCAGAACGTTAGTTGAGTGAGCTTGATTTGCCCACGCCTTCCACTTCGGAAGCACGTTAGACAATGAGTCTGTGGCCATTACAGAGAAGTAGTCAGGACTCATGGGGACTAGGAAAAAATCGCTAGTCATCAAAAGATTCTGATTGATAGGGCCAAGACTTGGACTCATATCTACGATAATGTAGTCGCAGTCGTATTGCTTAGCGGTCAACTGAAAAAGATGATGAAAGGATCCGGGGAGATTCTGAAGCGTCACTAACGAGCCGGATAGTTCCTGAGCAATACCCAAGGTGACTTCATACTCTGCAAGCCCTATATGACCAGGAATTAGATGCAAATTAGGTTGACCTACAATTGCCTCGCACTTAACAGGAGTAATTGGAGCAGGGCGAGATTCAAAAGCTGGCGCTAGACCATCACGAATATTCCTCACTTCATCGGAAGTGTATATCTCCGCAAAATCATCGCCCCCTTTAAAACCTAGAACCATTCCAGTTAGATTGCACTGCGGATCACAGTCAGCGAGCAAGACCTTCTTACCCTTCTGAGCTAGCATCCAGCCCAGATTGAATGCGGTAGTTGTCTTACTTACCCCGCCTTTGTGGTTGAACAGGGAGATTTGAATAGCCAATGAATGTCGCTCCTTGCGTGCTTGGAAGATTGGACCTCCACGATGCTCGTCGAAATGTCGAGATCTAATGGAGATCAGCCTAGCCACGCTATCAAAGCGCCATCGCCGCGTCTACCGAAATACCGCCCCTGAAGATACGTACAATCCAGAAACGAAAAAGCCCCGCAGACGCTTGCCTGCGGGGCTTTATTTATAATGGCGGAGAGATAGGGATTTGAACCCTAGGTACTGTCGCCAGTACAACGGATTTCGAATCCGTTTTCGACCGCATTTAATATTGGGCAAAATCCATAAATCCCTTTAGAAACAGCGCTTTCAGCTAAGCATGACACAGCATGGTTCCACACGATTCGGGGGATTCATTCCCCCAAAATTCCCCCACGTTTCTTTCGCACGGAAAGACGCCATGCGACTCGGGCACAGCGGGCCCTGGCGATAGCTACACCCCACTGATGCAGCAGTAGTAGAAAAGACGGCTCGCAAATCACGCCGGGCAAAGCGTCCAGCGATTCAGCGTCTAAAATGAAAAGTCGATTTAGGTGGGCTGGACGCCTTTAAAACTGAGATAGGCCGAGAAAGTATTAGACACCCATCCGAGGCGCTCTGCCCCTTCCCACCCGGCGTTCTGTCGACCTTATCACCATCCCCCCCCCTGCAGTTCGTCAGCCAAGCTGGCGTTCCTTGTCTAAGCTCGATTACTGTATATTAAAACAGTATTTGAGTGGTGCCCCATGCTCTCCACAGAACACGTCGAATGGCCCGACGAATTCACCCGCGAAGAAATGCTTGAGCAGCAGTCGCGCCTGCTAATTCAGGAATGCCACATGCTGCAGAAGGACCTGAGCCGCTACCGCCAGAACCAGGCAAAGCTGATCGACATGCATAACGAGGTCACGCTCGAGCGGGATAAGCTACGCATTGCTCTCAAAGAGACTGAGGCGAGGCTATCTGACTGCCTTCGGGAAAACGCTTCTATGGGCAACCGCATAGGTGGACTGGAAAACTCCCGCCAACAGCTTGAGGACCTCCATGAAGCTCTGCGCATTGAGGCTATGAAAAAACAGCGGTCAACCTTGGGGCGTTCTTGAGAGGAAAATGGCTTGTAAACGACGGGCCCTTTTCTATTTCGATTTCACAATCCAGAGCTGATCAAGCCTGGTGGTGAAGCTCCAAAAAACTGAGCGCATTGATCGACCATATCTACGATTGCTGCATCAACATGGTTGATCGAACCTCGACTCCCTACGAATAAAGGCCGGATCGTGCGTGTCTGCAGGTAGATGCCGGCAGTGGATAATAATGCAGTCGGTCCTGCAGAGCTATCATGGGCCGGTGACAATAGCTTTAAGGCGACGGAGACTCAATGGAACTAGTAAATGCATTAATGGCTGGCTTTTTTTCCGATAAAAGCCTCGCTGCATTAATCGGCGCCGGGGTGGCGACCGCAATATTTTGGATCAAAAACGCAAAGGAAAATAATTTGCTGAGACATAACCTTTATGACACCAATGTGAGTCTAGCTGCAGACAATGTCGACCTCCTTTTGCAAACCATGGGCTCGATTCAGAAAGTGAAATCCCAAGTTGGCCTCTATCAGGAGCGCACCTTAGACCTAATCCAATTTGAAGAATTTCTGGATCAGCAACTACGAGATGCAGAGTGTATGTTTACAGAAAGCAACGCTATGCACGCGTTACTGTACTCGCAGACCAAACCAGGCAACCTTGCGTCATTGCGTGCAACCAATAAAAAACTAAAAAACATGTACAAGCGGTATAGCATCGGTCTCAGGCAGGCCACTGACTCGCAGTCATCCATTATCAAGATCCTTGCAGAGCGTAATAGCCTCCTAGAGGCTCGCAACAGCCTGCAAGCGGAGCACGACAGACTGACTACCCAGACTGAATCGCTGGAGACCAAAGTAGCGGAACTGAAGAAATGACAGCTTTATGCCAGCCTTCAAGCTGGAAGCGACGTCCTCTGGGGCAAGACGCGGGTTCAAATCCCTCTCAAGCGCACCACATGAAAAGCTAGAGAAGCATGACCAGTACGGGCTTCGCTGTTTATAGAGCAATGGATGTGACGAAAAATAACTGTGAATTCATGTTGGAAATCAAGGGCGTCATCTGATCGATCCGCTGGAGGAGTGAGACAGGGTCCGGCGGATAGCAACGCATGTGCCACTGCTGGAACACACCCTGGCCACCTGTTAATCGATCAGTTCTTCCTAATTCCGAATTGAACGACCTTCACCCTGGAATCTTGGGCGATGCCGGTGGCGATGTACAGCCCCATCCTCGCGCTGACGACCGTTTCCGTGATGTCGCACGAATACCGCTGCGTCTCCAGCGCCCCTTTCCAATTCGCCGGAAGCGTGAACGGTTCCTGATATTTGTCCATCGAGCGGTAATAGATGGTGGTGGACGTGCCCGACACGGGCTTGGTGATGATCAGCTCCGCTTCCCAGCCGAGAATGCCGCGACTGTTGCCAATAATCTCCGGCGCCGAAACCATCTCAATGATGTCACCCGCGACAAGATTGCTCAGCGTGACGTTTGCGGCGGGCTGCAGATAGATGTAGCCGCCAGCCGCCGCCATGGTGCCGGCCAGCTCGATGCACTGCGCCTCGCCGAATGCAGATGCCTCCTTGTACCAGCGCGACGTGATTCCGGTCAGGCCAGAGCCAGACGCCTTGTAGCTGTCCGCCAGCACCGATCCCGCGACCGGGTTGGCCGATGCGTTGATGACGCCGGTATTGCCAGTCATCAGTGGGTTCAGGTTTAGGCAGCCGAACGGGCGAATCGCCGAGTACAGGTCGGCAGAGTCGGTCGGAAGCGGAATGCCGGGGAAGTCGAAGTTCGCCGTGATGACCGGCACGCATCGGGACTGAATGAAGTCAGCGCCGAGAATGTTGGGATGCAGGCCTTCCACGGTCATTGCTTCGGTAAAGCCATCCCAGATATTGACCACCGGTACGAACTGGCTGACGTAGCTCAGCACCCAGTCCTTGTACGCGATTGCCTCGGCCAGCGCGGTGCCCGTCAGGGCTTTGGTACCGAACCGGGGCGTGCCAGTACCCACGATCAGGTACTTGCCCGGCGTGCTCTGGAAAGCGGTGATCGCCTTCATAACGTTCGCTTTGCTGTCGGCCAGCGTCATGCCAGCCGTGGTGCTGTCGTTGGTGCGCGAGAGCAGCATCCACAGATCGGCGGTGAGCGAGGTCAGGCACGACGGGATCCGTGCCATGAACTGTCCGGAGTGGTCGCCTACCTTCCCCTGATTGTCGAGGTAGCTCGGGAACAGGCCGGTCTTCGCCGCGATCGCTCCCGCGTATCCATAGGCCTCAGTGGCGAATGCCTTAGGGTCAACCGTGTGGCAGTTCGCGCTGAAGCTGTCGCCCAATAGGCCCAGACCGCGACGGATGCGGCGGCGGGTCGGCTGAGCATCGGCAAGGAGGCTCATGCGAACACCTCGAAGGCAGCACCGCCCGCCGGTACGAATCGCACCGTGGCCAGTGGAATGTTGAGTTGGTAAGCGCCATCATTCCAGAACGTGTCAGTCGTCACCCAGGCATCCCCCATTTTGATCTGAACAGCTACTGAGCCGCCATTAGCCTTCACGCCCAGCGTCACGCGCATTGCCCGCGAGAAGGCCTCTTCTTTTGTCGTCGTCTGCACAGCACTCTCCGTCAGGGTCTCCCCTTCCAATGTTTATCTATGGGATCAGGGCACGTCGCGGAAGAAGACATGGTTGCCGAGCTTCAGCGTCCGCTTCGCCTTGGCCGCCCAACTCGGCGCCTTCGCCATGGTGGTCGCGTAATAGTGGGTCGCCCCGCCCGTGGGGTCTGGGACCTTGCCGTCGATCACCTGGTCAGCCGCGATTCGGCATTGCGCCAGCTCGCGGAATGGGATCTGCCGCGCACCGCTCAGGAACTGATAGTTAGGGTCGTTGCGGTTCCAGCAGCTGAACTGGTACGGCTTCTGGCAGACGCCGGCGTAGCCTTCGCCCCACCATGATTTATCCTTGCCATCGTCCACGCGGTTGCGGATCGTCCAGGCCACGGCCACCATTCCGACCAATCCCTCGCCGCGTGCTTCGCCCCACAGGGTGCGCGCCAGTACATCGCGATCTTTATCAGTCACGGTCATCACTTTCTCCAGACGAAAAAAAACCGCTGAACGCGGCTGGTAAGTTATTTAGGTCGATCGGGCCATGAAGGGGGTTTTAGGGTCAGATTGATCCGGTTGACGGCGACCCGGTACTGCTTCCATTTCTTGAGCAGCGCGACATCTGAAGTGGTGGCGTCATCCAGATCAACTGCATCCTGAAGCGGAGCGATGGCAGTCGTAGCCACTAACAGCAAAGCATCACGCGTTCCCGCATTGATCCTCAGAATATCTTGGGGAGTCGGTTCAAGAGGGGGCTCGGGCTCTATCACTTCGAGAATGAACTCGCTGTCGACATACCGGGTGCCATTGGTCACCGGCAATCCTTCCGGTATCAAAGCCGCTGTCTGTCCCTCCGGCGGCGCCCAATTTTCGGTATCACCGTCCCAGAGCATGACGTTAATAACCAAGCTGTTTTCAACAACCGCATATCTAGCCATTTATGCTCACCATTCCAATTCAAGATAACCGGGGAGCCCGTCGGCACCCGCGCCGCCCGGTGCGGAAACGCTTGAGGAATACCCCCCGCCGGCGCCGCTCCCGCCTGCCCCATATCCGTAGCCCGGGAAGGCTGGCGGGCTGGAACCTGCCGCGCCGCGGCCGGGTGCCCCGGCATTCCCGAATGGCGTACTTGCGCCAAGACCACCAGGGCCACCGGACGCGAGACCACCCGAGAACACTGTGGTGTCCGACGCATATCCGCCAGTAGGGTAGCCAAGTCCCCCTTGAGGCCCCGGGTAATTGCCAGGTGCTATGGTGCCCCCGCTACCAACCAAGCCCCTTTGGCCTGGCAAAAGGTTGAGCAGCGATCCGTCCACGCCCAGCGTTGTCGCGCCGCCATCTGAAGCGTTATTGGCGGCTGGGGTGGCGCCAATGCCGCCGGCGCCAATTGTGTAAGGTATTACCTGCCCCGGCATTACAGGAATACGGACTCGAATTACAAACAGTCCCGCCCCGCCTCCAGAGCCGCCCGTAACAAACGAGGATGAGTTCGTCGCAAGAGAGGCGCCGCCGCCGCCGCCGCCCGCACACCCGCTAACCCAGATCTCGGTCACACCTTCCGGCACGGGAAACGAGCCGCTTGAGGTGCATCGCTGCCGACCTTTAAACGACTTTATGGCTACCAATAGCTGGCCATTGTTGCCCTCATCCGGAGCAAGCCCAGCCGCCTTGATGACAGCGAGCAGCTCGTCAGTAACCGCGTTGCCCCAGGTCGAGGGAATAAGTGATCCGACGACACCCGTCGCTGTGTTTTCATCCACAAACTTGCCGTTCACGAGGCCCACGTTGGGCACACTTTTGGGATAATCCACTTTGTTTCCTCAGTTGTAATTGATGTGCACAACCGTGTGTGCAGGCGCGTAACGGCGGATAAGGCATTCAATAGCGCTGCCGGGGTTCACCCCAAACCGCTCCCCCCAGTAGCTCACACCGAAGCGGCGGCCAAGTCGCTGCCGCCCGCCAGTATTGAGCGTCCACATGAATTGGACTCGCCAGGTTCCGAAATGGGCTTTGCCAAACCGAGCGCGCCCAAAGCGCGGCGCTCGATGCTGGGTAATGGTGGCGTCTGGATAGCCCTGCCCTTTGGCGATGGACACAAAATAGGCTGGCGTCTGGGCACCGATAGCGGTGAGGCGCTGCCGGACGGACAATTGCCGATCGCCAAAGCTGGGCGAGTCGCCGAGGCAGGAGTCCGGTAGGTCCATCACCAGCTCCCAATCCGGTACCAACTCTGTGACTGATGCCGGATCCATCTCCGCGTACAACGCCACGACCCGAGCATCCACGCACGCCAACTCAACAGACAGGCCGGCCAGCACCAGATCCAGCTCGGGCAAACGCTCCAAGTCCCATGCCGGCCCATAGGGGAGCAATTGCCGCAACTGAATTCTGTACTGTTCGGCGGTTCTCACTGCCATGTGATATTCCCCACCGTGAGCAACTGATTGGCATTGGCGGTCACGTCGGCAGTTGGAGCGACTACTACGTTGTCTTGCTCCCCTTGCGCGCCACTCACCGCCTCACGGATGTGGCTGATCAGAAGCGTTTTGCCCAAGCCTGCTTCGCGCGCGTGCAAGTCCGTGAGCGCAGCCGCTACGGCTTGCCGCACTGTCGTCGTATCTGGTGTGAGGTGGATGACGTAGTTGACTGCCTTGAGCACAGGCGCCAAGGCATAAACCTCGGCCGTTACCGGTGCCTTGCTCTGCACGTGCGCCTGAACTACGGCGATCTCGCTGGCGTCCGGAATGATTACCGAGTCTCCATCGCGAACAAAAAAAACGCCGACGGTACCGGGGCCCATGTAATTCTTCACCGTCCATGCGCGCGTGACGCCTGCGCACTCCAGCGCCCAGGTAACGTAATCGTCAGCATCGCCGCCGTGAGGGATCACCTTGTAACTACGAATGACCCGGGATCGGAGCGACTCAATCGACTCCCTGTCGGTGCCGCCGGTGACGCCCGGCGCCAAGACAGTGAAGGTTTCAGCAACGCCAACCACAGGTTGCACCAGAGTCAGCACCAGCCCTGGTTCCGCATTCCCAAGCACGCCCCCTTCAACTGCTTCCAGCGTTGCGACATTGCTGCCGGCGGTTGTCGTGACAGCCGCGGCGACTCGGTACTGACGCCCGTCAGTTGCTTGGAGTACTTGGTCGGCATCGAGCACAGCGCCAGCAGCAGCTTGGAATGACGCGGAACCGGTGGCAGCCTTTGCGGGAATGCGCGGAGTTTCGAGCCTCAACAACGCCTGACGCTCGAGCGTTGATTCCTCGGCAGTGTCCGGAAGGATCTGTTTGGCGACCCAGTCGATGTACCCGTACAAGCCATAAGCGGCGCCACTCAACGCCCGCGCCAAAACTTGCGCATCCGACTTTCTCAGAGCCTCGCTTGCCAGATCCGCCGCAGTTCGGCCAATCAGTGTCGGCAAGTTGGGGGTTTCAAACGGCATAGAGCACCTGCCAATCTTCGTGTGGGTAAATGTCGAGGCGTTCGCCGCTCGGCAGCGTCAGGACCACCCCCATGTTCAAGCGGGAGTGCCCCGCTCTCTGCGTCAGCACCTGCACGTCTGCAACGTGGCCATCATCGATCAGCCACTTCAGCGCCTCCTGGGCATACATCACCGCCGCACCGATGGTCTCGGTGGTGAGCTTGCGGCGGCGCAACAGCCAGAGCCGTGAGCCAATGCGGTCGTTTGCCACGAGCGGGTAGCTGTCACCCCACCAGCCGAATCGCTCATCGTCATCGGCGCGGTCCGAGGTGTTGGCTCGGCGCCAGGTAAACAGGCTGATCTCGACTGCTCGGCGCAGGCTGACCTCAACGTCATCGCTGATGATTACGCTCATGCGCCACCTGCCAGGACTGGTGGGCCGCTCTGATCATTGCCTTGTTTAACGCCGGTATGAGGATGGTTAATCTGGCTGACGCCCCCGGCGACCTGGTCGCCCTGACTGACGATTCGTCCGGTCTGGCTGATCAATGGCGTGTCGAAGTTCACCGCCTTGCTCGCGCGGATGTTCAGGGTCTGGGTTTCAATATCGATGATGCGACCGCGCTTGAAATGGATCTTGTCGCCTTCGTCGGTGTAGATCGCCACTTCGCCCGCCTGCAGCGCCTGGAGCCGGTAGCGGCGATCAGCAACCACCACCACGACACCGTGCGACCGGTCACCCCCCATGAACGCTGCCAAGCCCTCGGCACCCTCATGGGGGCAACTGGTGAAGCCGTACGGCTCCAGGTGTTCCATGCCGTCCTTCACTTCGCCGTGGGTCAGACGCATCTGCAGGGTTTGCAGCTTGCCGGTGGACTTGGCCAGCGCCACCACCCCACGCGTCAGCATGTTTATTAGTCGACTCATTTATCTTGGTAATCCGCTGGTAGGAGGTATTCGACGCTGTCGCCCTTTTTCACCTTGCGGTGCTTGTGTGGATCGTCTGGTTCCTGCAGATATCCTTCGGGTGGCCCGACACGCAGTTGGCAGATAGTCCCCTGGTCATCGAGGCGGTATGTCACTTCCGCGATCAGCATGTCGCGGTCATATCCAATGACCGGATCGATCACCCTGACGATGGTGTTGGGTAACCAGAGCGCGCCGTTTGCCTGCCGCCAACCCTGCACTTCGTAGGTCGTTTCCAGCGCCTTGCCCAGGGCGGTCCCTCGCTCCCAGTTCGCCCGGTCAGCGGCCATCCTGTCCGTGAGCTGCCCGCTTTCATGAATCACCTTGACTCGCTTGCGGGTCATTCGCGGATCGCTCACCGAGGCATTTACCTCCGTGGCGGTTTTGGCGAAATCCTCGTCGGTACCGGAGCGCTGTCCGATGACCCGGTAATCGGAAAAGACCTGAGTGAAATCCAGAGCCGCATCAGCTTTGAGCACGTTGCCACCCAACCGCAGCGACTCAGAACAGCGGCCCGCGCTCCCCACCTCGGCCAGCACCACGTGCCCCTGCGCGTTGTCGGTACTGAACACCCGGAACAGGGTCAGCAAGCGGTCAATGGACTCGAAGGCAGTTTCGCCCGGCTCGATGGTGTGGTCGGTCAGGCCGCTGGTGGCCGCTATTTCGCTTTTCACGGTCAGCCCGTACACACCCGCGATCGCCTGAACGATCTTCTGCACGCTCTGGACCTTCCATTGGCCCGGCTGGTTGATCGCGCCACAGTCGATGAGGTCAGCGGTGAGCGACCGGCCAGTGATGGAGGTGGTGACCTTTTCGTGGTCGTAGCTGATGGGTGTGGCGTCCACCCATCCAGTGATCACCAGGTCGCCACCGATGTGAACCTCACAGCGCGCGCCTTGCTTGACTGGCCGGAGGATGTTCTGGCCCGGCCACTTCCAGGTGATGCCGATGCTGAAGCTGCGCGCCTGGCGTTCAAGGCCGGTGCTGATCTCGACCGAGGTCCAGCCGGAATAATCCAGTCCGTCGACGGTCAGGGTCACGGCCGTCGTCGGATCGGACATGCGCTGTTACTCCCTGGCGACTTGCAAAGGTGCGGCCGGCACGAAACCGGGATGGTTGATTTTGTTGCGCTGGACAATTTCGCCTTCGCGAGTGGCGTCGCCGAATCGGCGGTAAGCCAGCACCACTGCGGGCACGGTTTCCAGCGGGGTCACGCTGACCAGCTGGACCCCTGACGCGGCCACGGCGGTGAGGTGACGCACCACCTGCTGGCGAGCAGCATTGATTGTCGGGTAGTAGGTGGCGTCCGCCTTGAGTGACGCCTGCCAGAACGCCTGATCGAGAGAGTCCCGAGCCGCGATCACATCCTGCGCGACGGGTACCTCGGCGCGAACGACCGGATCTATCAACTGTTGGTCAACGGAGGGCGTGCTCTCCAGCGCCGCGGCTGCAGCGTTAACAGGCATCTGCGCCACAGTGGCTGTGGCTTGAACCAGCACCGCATCCTGCACCAGGTTCGCCAGCGCCTGAGCGGCGGCCGTGGTATCGGTACCGCTGGACACCGGCACGGCGTCGATCGAAGCAGCGTCTTCGGCGTGACTGGAAACTGTGGCCACCGCGTTGCTGTAGCTGTCGAACGTCGCGGCACCGGCGCTGGTCGGGCTGGTCGCGATACTCACCGTGGCCGAGCTCGCCGAACTGCCCGCATTGCCGCCGCCACTTGTCGAGGCGATGCTTGCGCCCTTGAATGTCGACAACCCCAGATCACTGAAGTACCCACTGAACAGGCTGGATAATGAGCTTGGCGTGTTGGTCAGCATCTGGGCCAAGGAGCGCACCGAACCGATGGCACCGCTCAAGGGCGAGAACTGTCCCGCCAGAACGACGAACACGCCGGTCAGCCCATTCTGCAGGCCGATCAGATTGATTCGCGCAGTGTCGACCTTGGCCATGGCCGACTTGTATCGATCAAGCGCACTGCTCCAATAACTGGCCGACGTCTGCGCCGTCATCCGTGCAGTGTTGCTCCGCACCGAGGGATTCGCCTGCGCGTTGCCGGGGTAGAACGTCAATTCGAAAGTGACCATCCCCCCTTCTCGCCGGCTGTGCGCCATTTCTGCCGCGCCAGGCACCACCAGCATCTGGCCGAGCCAAGGATGCACTAACGTGCCCTCGCCTTCGGTTTCCAGCGCCTTGAGCAGCTTGTCGCGCCGCTCGAAGCAGTCAGGCCCGATGACATAGGCCTTGACCCGATGAACCCGGGCCACCTTGCCCATTTGCTCGGTGTAGGCCTCGTCGCGCTTGGGGTATTCGTGCAACTGGACCTTGCGGCCCACCGGCGTCGAAGTGTCCTCGATGAGGAAGGTCACATCCCGGAAAGAGGCCGGCAGTAACTGCTCGCGCCAGGTGTCAGCCATCTACTGCGCTCCTGATAGGGATCGATAACCGACATTGGTGCTGACCTTCAAGCCCGGCTGATCGGTTTTGGCCGGCTGAGGACGAACGCCGCGTGTGTCGCCCTCCAGCCGGATGACCAGCTCGCCGTTGAGTTGCGACTTGTTTGAGGCGCCGGTAAGCAGATTGCCCGGCGCCGGTAGAACGGCCCCGGGCAGAAGCGGTGTCGGCGTGCTCAGTATCGGGCCACCAATCGCGGGGGCAGGCTCAGCCTGTCTGTTGAAACCGACCGCCAGCCGTCGAAGCCCCTGGGTGCCGTCGTTAATCACGTCGGCCCCCAAGGAAGTCGGATCACTTTTCGAGAAGAAGTTGCTGACTTCACCCGCCTTGCCTTTGACCCAGTCGGAAGCGGCACCCGCTTTATCGCCAGCCCAGTTTCCGGCGTCCATCAACGGCTGGATAAAGGGCCGGATCTTCTCGAACAAGCCCTTGAAGTAGGCCACCAGCGGATCCCATGCGGCGGTGACGATCTGCACCGGGTCGAATCCGATCTGCTCCTTGATCCAACCCCACGCCGCCGACATCGTGTCTTTGATTCCAGTCCAGGCCGCTGCTGTCACCGCGCGGATCACATCCCATAACGCACTGAAGAACTCGGAGAGCGGTTGCCAATTGCGGGCCACGACAGTCATGGGCGCCCAGTTAAAAGCAGACTTCAGGAAATCCATGACCAACCCGGCAGCTGCCTTGACGACGTCCCATAGAGCGCCCAGAAAGATGCTGATCGGTTGCCAGTTGGCAATGATCTGCCCGACCGGCGACCACCTAAAAGCGGTTTTCATCCAGCCCCACACGATCATGGCCGGGCCCTTGATGCTGTCCCATAACTGCTGGAAGTAAGGAGCCAGGGTGTCCCAGTTTGCGACGATCAAGCCTACGGCGGCGGCGATGGCCACAGCAGCAATCCCGATGGGTGTGGCCGCGAATGCCAGCGTCAGCAGACGCGTGGCAACCATCGCGGCCAAAGCACCAACTCGGATTGCCGTAAATGCTGCGCCCGCCGCAGCCAAGCCTCTGACAAACATCGGGTTGGCTTGAATCAAGTCGCCCACCTGACTGATAAATGGCCGAAGCTTTTCGACCACCGCATTGAGCACAGGCAAAAAGGCGTTACCGAGCGCGATGCCGGCTCGGCTCACCGCATTGCGCATGAGCGTGAGGTTGTTTTCAGTCGTGGCCGCTCGCGAGGCGTACTCAGCCTCCATTGAGCCAGCGTATTGCGAAGCATCACCTGTTTTTTTCAGATTGCTCTCGAGCAGTCCCAGATTGGTCAAAAGCGGCGAGATTGCTGCAACGGACTCAGTGCCGAACAGGTTTGTCAGTAGGGCCGGCCGCTTGACCGCATCAACATCAGCAATGCGTTTGAGCACCTGGAGCATCGTGCCTTGAGCATCCTTCTGCATTCCTGCTGCCACGGCCTTTGAATTCAACCTGAGCGACTTCATCGCGCTTGATTGAGACTTGGTTGCGGCGCTGCCCTTGGTCAGGGCCAGCATGAAGTTCTTGATGCCGGTGGCGGCCACTTCCTGCTCAACACCCGTGCCAGCCATAGTCGCGCCCAGCGCCGCAATCTGGCCCGACGCTACGCCCGCGACTTCACCCAGAGGGCCCACCCGGGTAACGATGTCGGAAATCTGCTTGGTATTGGCCGGGCCCGTGTTGCCCAGATAGTTGATTTTGTCGGCAAGTCCCACCACTTCGGCCTGGGTCATTTTGAAAGAGGTTCGCCACTTCGCCATCATGTCGCCGCTTTCCTCGGCGGTCTGATCGAAAGCGATGCCCATCTTGACCGCATCCTGAGCGAAGCCCAGCAGCTCGCCGCGACCGATGCCGGACTGCCCACCCGCGGCGACAATTTTGGCGATGTCATTGGCGGCCATTGGCAGGCGCTCCGACATCTTGGTGATGTCTTCGCCCATTGCCTTGAATTGATCAGGCGTGTCGAAATTGACGACCTTGCGCACGTCCGCCATGGCCGACTCGAACTGAATCGCTGCGCGCGTGCCCATGACGAAGGGCGCCGCGAGCGCACCGCCTGTGACCACGTCTCGGAAACTGAGATTACCGAGGCCCGTGTTCTGCAAGCCTTTGCGGAAATTGGCAACGTTCTTGCGGATCCCGGCCAAGGTCGGCGACAGCTTGTCGACGCCGGTGATCAGCGCCTTGAGCTGAAATTGATCTGCCATCAGTCCACCTGCAGCGTGCGGTTGATGCGCTGAGCCTGCGCCAGCGATTCAAGAAAGATATCCAGCGGCCTGGCCATCATCTGTTCGGGGTCAACCTTCCAGAAGTAGGCCAGGTCGTAGACCAGAGCGATCAGGTTGTCGAGGCTTTCGACGCCGGGCTCATGAAAAAACCCGCCACCATCCACGCCAGCGAATTGAGGTCTGCCAGGTCCAGCTGGTTGACCGCGGACGGCGGGATAGCTGCGCATACGGCGATGTACTTGGCTGCGACGTCGAGATCCAGGCAAACCGCTTCGTCGGCGTCGATCTTGTAAGGCAACGCCTTGATCGCCCGAGCTTCCTGTGACGTCGGGCGCCGCATATCCAACGCTGTCAGCTCTTCACCGTGCGCCTGAATAGGGAAACTGAGTTTGAAAGATTCGCTCACAGCCATACCCCTTTGATGCCGTCGAACTGCATTTCAATGGTGCCCTCTTCGCCGTTCGAGCTGGGCTGATCGACCAGGTAGGCGCCGGAGAGCGTGTAGACCTTGCCGTTCTTCAGCTCGGCGGTAATGGTCATGTTCGTGCCCTCGGTCAATGCCTTGAGCGGGAAGTTCGGCGTGTGCACGGCAGAAAACTTCAGCCAGGGGGCCTTGTCTTCTTCTTTGTAGTAACCGGGCACGATCGTCTCCCGGGTCTTGTCCATCAGCGGAGCTTCCACGCCGCCTTTGAGGGTCAACTGCGTGCCGTCGATCTTGACGTAGCACGTACCTGCAACTTTCTGCCCCATGGGTGGGCCTCCAAATGAAAAAGCCCGCACGTGGCGGGCCTGGATGATGGGACAGCGTTATGTCGCGTCAGCGGCGTACTGCTGCCGGAACTGGTTCAGGAGCGCGAAGATGCGCAGCCCGTTCACGTAATCCGGCGGATACAGCACATTCACCCGGCTCGGGTTGTTGCTGTCGCGCTCGACGATCAGGTACTGCGCGAACAGCGCAGCGTTCTCGACATGGCCGTCGCGCTCCAGGTTGCCGTACTCGCTGATCAGCTCACCCTTGATGACGTTCGGGGTGACAATGGGCTGGCCATCGCCGAACTGGGTGCCGTCGTTCGCCAGCTTGTGCCGTCCGTACTTGCTGGTGATGATGCTTTTGAGGCGGCGGACGATGTACGCGCTCTGATGCATCGTTTCGCTGTCCAGGTACGAATCGTCAGCCTGACCATAGGCATTCTTCTGGTAGGTGGTGATCGCGCGCTGAATGCGCATGTAGCCGCCTTCGTAGAACAAGGTCGCAATGCCGTATTGCAGCAGCGAGTTGAACTCGGTCAGCGTGAAGCGGGTGCCTTCAGCTGCTGGGTCAATCCCGACCAGAGCGCCGGTTTGCGTTGGGCGGCTGGCATCGGCGGAAATGAACACCGCCTGCCGCGCGGCAGCAGCAGCGGCAACGCGCCAGAACGGCTGCGGGACACCGGTTTCGAAGCCAAAGATGGTGGCGTGCTGATCGTTGCGCAACTGCCCGGCGGCGACCAGAGAACCCAGCGTGCCGCGCAGTGCGCCGTAGACATGGCCATAAAGCTGCTTGGCCCACGACCAGCGACCGCTGGCATCCCCCATCGCGACCTTCCAGGCGTCAAGGGTGGTGGTGTCCGCCCACGGCACACAGATAAACTCGAATGAAGCATCGCCCAACGCCGCAAGCGCCGCTGCGGCATCAGGCGTACCCGCGCCGCCTGTCATGGCCGTAGATACCACCGTGAGCCCACCGGGTGTGAACTCGCCGTTGCTCTTGCCCAGACGATTGAGTGCCAGCCCGATGTCGTTACCGGAATCGCCCAGCCACTTCGCGGTCAACGTGACGACGCCAGCGGCGGCCACAGCGCTGACCGGCAAATCAGCGCTGGCGTTGATCTTGGCCGCCAGTGCCGAAGCCGCGACAGCAGCAGCGGCACCGGATGCGACCGTGGCCTGAATGCGCGTACCGCCCACGTACAGATGGATCAGACCGGATTCAGTTGCGCTGCCGGTGATCGTGACCTTGCCAGTAGCAGCGGCACCGGCAGTCGATTTGAGCGGCAGACACCAGATCTCGCCGACAGGATCATTCTGCCGCCATGTGTCGTACATCGCCGCGAGCATCGAGCCCTGACCGCCGATGGTCCTGGCCTGTGCCAGACTGGACACCAGCACCAGTTTGCCGATCTCATCGGCGGTTGACGTGTCGTTGACCTGCCCGACAATCAGCCGGCGCAAAGCGCTGGATGCGCTGTTTGCCATGGAATTATCCATCTCGGCATAGAACAGCGGCACGCGGATGTCCGCGGGAATTTGTTGAAATCCTACGCTCATTTGGTCGCGACCTCTTTAGCGGGCGGGTTAGGGATCACAACGTCGCCATCAGCAAGACGGCGGCGCCAGTAAGCGTCATCGGGCACTTCGCGGCCGTCAGGCAGGAGCAGTTCCCCGGTTTCTGGATCGGGCACCGCGCGCCCCTTGGCCGGCACCACAGTGATGCGGTTCATGGCAGTTCCTCTTTGAGTTGAATTTCAATGCGCCCGTCTGGGCCGGGGTACTTCAGGTTGCGGTCTGCCGGGTCGATGCAGTCCACATTGATGTCCATGCCCTCCAGCTTGGGCAGACCGTCGAGTTCAAGCTCATGCCAAGTTTCGGCAGGATCTGTTTCAGCGTTGCGCCCCAACTGGAAGGCGGTAACGAACGAATAGCGGTAGATCACCAGCGCGCGGTCGATCTGCACCAAGTCGCCACCGTCGTAGGTGATGGGCTCGTACTGGACGCCAGGCTTCCAGCCCACCAAAGCCCGCCACAGCTCGGAGCGGATGTCGTGCAGCACGTCCACCGCCAGTTGCCCGCGTTGATCCTTGGCATCCAGGATGACGACCACATCAAAAGCGTCTGTGATGTCTTGCCGGATGCCGTTCTGCAGGTCGTTGTCGGTCGCGTCGTCACCGGTCGCGATGACGAAGGCACCAGGGCGGTCAACTTGCTGACTGGCCTTCACCGCGTCGAAGTCGATGCCGCCCGCCACCCTTCCACCGAACACAGGGCAGCGCTGCCGCAACTGCAGCACCACAGGGGTAATTTTCATGGGTGTCTCTCGATTTCAGCGCAGGGCTTCGGCGAATGCACGCTTGAGGATCAAACGAACCTCGTTAGTACGATTGTTCAGGGCGTCCACCATGTAGTTCTCGCGAGGCGCAATGCGCCAGGCGCCGGTGGCCTCCTGCTTGCGATGAGACTTGCCGCGTTTGGCCCCGCGACGTACCCCGTACCACAGGAACGCCGGATAGAACGCTTTCATATCTGCTGTTTTTTGCGGCTCGATCTTGACCAGAAACCCTGATCGGCTGACGCGGTAGGTTAGCGACCGGCGGAGGCGACCCTTACGCATCCCAGGGTACTGACCTTTTTCGGAGACCGTTCGCTTGCTGACAAGCTTGCGCCCCTCTGCGCGCACAACCACGCCCGCCCGGCGCATCGCCTTGCGGATTTCCTTCTTGTCGAAATCGAGCTTGCCGTAACTGTCGAATTCGCCGAAATGCAAGTAGGCAGCGGGTCTAGCCATACAACCCTCCCCCGACCTGTTGCTGGCCCAGTTCTTCCACTTCAAGCACTGTGAAGCGATGCCGCCCGTTGAGGTCAGTAGCGCGTTTCACCCGATAGACAACATCCGTGTGCAACACCTCAAAATCAGTGGGCACGACTCCTAGATATCGGAGCGTAATGCGGTGGGTGATTTTGTTGTCGGCCTGAACGCTGCCGCTGTAAATCGCCGTACCGACTGGTTCAATGCGAGCCCAACGCTTTCTTTCATCCGAGAAGAGAGAGGAAAGCCCGCCATCAGCCGCCGGCAAATCGCCGCGGCGCCGCAACATAATGCGCCGATTTAGTTCGCCGGTGCCCGGCTCATTGATCGCCATCAGACCCCCATCTGAACGCGGTACGGTGCCAGCAGGTACTTGGAGCCCATGGGCAACTCCATCGCACTGACCGTGCCCGAACCAGCAACGACGTCTTCACGGTTTGTGTAGAGGTGGCCCAGTATCAGCAGACAGGCCGCCTCAATGGTTTTATCCAGCACCACCCCGCGCACCATGGCGTCAGCCAAAGCCATCGCCTCCCTGAGCACGTATTGAGCATCAGAAAGAACCAAGTCCCGGCCTTCGAAATCATTGATCAGAGGGGTCGAACCGACGGCCGTCGCATGAGCGGCATGCGCTTGCGCCCTCAAGCCAGGAACAAGCACTCGGGCTGAGTTCAAAGCCTCCTGTGTGCTGTAAATTGTGCGTCCCATAAACCTGCGGGCAACCCCCTCGGCCGCCTCCAGCAAACCTTGGATAGAATCTCGATCGTCATCCTCAGCCCGTAAGTACTCAATGGCCACCTCTAAGCTGATAACGGGCATCACTTACTCCTGAGGCGGATCGTCTGAATCGCTTGGCTCCGCCGTGCGGGTGGATGCCAATAGCTTTGCCAACTCGCTTTCGGCCTCTTCCTGCTTACCGATGAAGTCACCGACCTGAGTGCCTTGACCGTCGACGATAATCCACCGCTGGCCTTTTTTCTGAACCTTCAGAGTCAGCGTCGCATCACTTGGGTCCTTACCCTGTTTACCGTCGACTGCTTCGCCAACGATCTTGCACAGCTTCAGTTGCTCGAGCTCCTTTGCGAGCCAAATAGGTGCTGCATAGGGCTCATTCTCAACATCACGAATGATGCCGCGATCCTCGTAAGCCCGCAGCGGCTTAATCAGTAGCTCTGACATGTATGACCTCGATGGACCGGGATCACCGGCCCTTGCAGGAGTTAGGCCGCAGCTGCAGCGAGCTTGCCGGTAACAAAGGCTTCGGTTCGGTAGATGGCGAACGCCAGTCGCTCTTCGGCGCGCAGAGTGGCCATGTTGTTCTCAAAGTCCTTGTCGTTCTCGGTGGAAATCAGAACCTCGACCTCCATGCGATCAAAGATCTGGGCTCCCAGCTTGAATGCGCCAGTAAGGAAGTCGTTCTGCTTCATGGCTTGAGTAGCAACCACCGGACGGTTCCACAGGCGCGCTGCGGTTCCCTCCTGCGGCTGACCGATGATGTAGCGGCCTTGACCATCCTTGATCAACTCAATCAGAGCCCAGTCGATCGGATTCAGCACAATGCCGTCCGATGGGAATTCGGAAAGCTCAGCCTGCAACAAGGCCAGGCGAAGCCGATCGATGCGCTGTTCGCCGATGACCGTCCAGCCCGCCGGGGACGCATATTGGCTTGCGACCGTAACCAGACCCTGCAGGTTTGCACCAGCACCGCTGCCGTAAAGCAGCTGAGACTCTTCGGCCAGCAGCAAACCGTAACGAGCTCGGGCGTCGATATAGCTTTGCAACGCCTTGGCATCATCCAGAATCTGGCGCGAGGCCTTGAACAGGTGAGCAATGGTGCGGACGTTTGCGGTCACCAGAGTGGTGGTGATTTCCGAGTAAGGCTTGGCAGCGCCCTCGGCAACTGGGGCAGCGCTGTTGACGAAGCCCGTTTCGCGAACGTATTCGAGAGAACCCGCTTCGGTCTCACCAGGCGCGACCAGATCACGAACGGTGGCACGGCGCATACCAGGCAGGACAACAGTATCAAGGCGCTCTGTAGCGGCCAGGCCGCCGGCGGAGGTGGTGGTAATTGCGGCCCGCGGCACGGACACGCGACGAGAGCCGCGGAACGAGGAGTTGACGCCTTCCATTTGCTCGCTAGCGCAAAACAGCTCGCCAGCGGACTTTGGCGCTTCGTGGCGCTGGATATCGCGGTTGGCGTTTACCAGCTTTTGCTCGGCTTCGAGCACACGGGCCTGGAGCTCGCCCTGCTTCATCAGCAACTCGTCGACTTTGGCAGACGTTTCCTTGCTCAGACCCTCGTGGCGGTCGACGTGCTTCTGCGCCGTCTCGGCATGCGCCTTGAGCTGATCGCCGATGTCCTTGAGGTTGGCCTGAGTCTGCTTGTACTGGGTTTCGATGTCGTCCTCACCGATCTTGCCCATCTGGGCATTCCAGCCGGTGTAGCGGGAGGTGCCGCGCTTAACGAGCGTGGTCGCGAAACCGACCAGAAAAACACCGCCGGCAATGGCTTGGGGTGTGACGCCGAAGGTCAGCGGAATCATGGAAGCGATGGCCAGCACCGCCATCAAGAATGCCGGGGACAGACGAAATTTCATCATGGTGTGAAGCCTCACGCAGGAATTGAGAAAGAGAGTTTTGACAGGGGTGCAAGGTCGAGCTCGACAGCGCGAGGCTTGTCGGACGAGGTAGCGTGTTGCGTACCCCCGCCAGCAGCGCGCGGCGTGCTGGACTTGAAATTGGCGAAGAGCTCGCGGCGCTCGCTGCGGGCCATCCCCGCCTTTGCGAGAGCCACATCCATGGCTTTGAGCGCGTTGCTTTGCTGGGTTTGCTCGTCTTTCTGCTCGGTGATCTCGTCGGATGACAGCAGTCCGGTTGCGAAACCGAGCTCCATAGCTCGTTTGCCGCGGATGAAGGTCTCGTCATCCAGCATCTCGGTGATGTCGACGACTGCCTGGCCGCTGCCTTCCGCGTACAGGTCGGCCATTGCCGCGTCGAACTCTTCCATGGTGTCCGCGGTGTTGCGCAGGTCGTGGCGGTTGCCGACGGCAACGGTCCAGCAGTTGTGAATCATCAGAAAGCCGCTACTCGCGACCTCGCGCTTTTCGCCCGCCATATAGATGACCGAGGCAGCGGAGGCTGCCAGACCCAGCACCTTTGTGGTCACCGCCTGGCTGTGTTCGCGCAGCCGGTTATAGATGGCCAGGCCTTCGAACATGTCGCCGCCCGGCGAATTGATATAGACGTCGACTGGCTTGTCGCCGATGGACCGCAACGCCGCGTCGATGCGCGAGACGGTCACGCCTTCTCCGTACCAGTCCTGGCCGATCACACCGTAAATGGTGATGGTGTCGTTGGTTGACTCCACGGCCGCCTTGATGGAGGGGTTCCATCTGTCGAGCGCACGCGGACTCAGCTCGCAGTTGAAGGCGCTGCTGGAAGAGTTCATCGATGCTCACAAGGAAGAAGCTGCCCAAGAGCAATGGGGCGCGCCAGAAATTCGGATCACAGAAGACGACTCCCATCACCGGAAATTCGTCCATATCTACTTCGATCCTGCACCTGAAGGCAGCGGTCGATACAGCTTCAGCCAAGAAAGGCGTGGCGACTATTCGCTGAAACACAACCTCCACGTGATGATCGAGGGTGAGCGGGACACCGAGGATCGCTGGCGGCCAAAAGTTGAGTTCGGCCAGGTGTACAGCGCCCAGCTCGACGAGAAAAAAATCTCGCTGAAGAAGAGAGTTCACAGCAAGTGGGAACGAATGCTCGCGTCTCTGTACTTCGGCAATGCCATTCTTCTGATCGACTGCGAAGAGAGCGATTTTTCCTACGGCTTCGATGATTGAACCAACCTCCTGCGCATTCGCAGAGTGCGCAGCGGGATGGCGAAAGCCTACGGAAATGGGCGAACTACACGTATGAACCCCATATAAAAGTAATGGTGACGTGGAAGTCCGGTGCAAGCCCGGGCCCGATGTCCTGGAACGCTTCGACGCTGACCAGGCCGCATCGGAGAGTGAGCGAAGCGTGCCCAAGCGGGCTGCAGCGCTAGGATCGCAAAGCCCCGTGAATGTCCTGAGCCGGTACAAGCGAGACGGCCAATACCAAAAACGCGGCGGGAAACAAGCAGGGGTTGCGCCCTGGTGTTTCGATCACTCTCCGATGCGGACGAGTCCACACCGCGAAAGCGGCCCCCTGCATCTGCAGATGAACCGCAATAGCGGGAATTGCCCATTCGTCCCCAGATACCTGATCGCGGCCACAGAGCTGAAAGCGCGACGAGGTGATAACGCCGGGAAGCAGTTAGGGTTCGCCAGACCTACCATCTGCATCAACCCATCCCATAGGTGGCCACTGCCTGCCCAGTGAGCGAGCGACGGAGGATGACCACCATGAAATAACAAATAACTACCGGCCTTCCGCATCAGGCGGCGCCGGCAAGCAGGGTTCACGTACGGAGGCGTTGTGAACCAGCGATACAGAATAAGCCCTGCGTCGACAGGGCTTTTTTTCATCCAGCGTTTACCCGTCAGCACTCTCCCCTGAGCCCACCGGCAGACAGCAGGCGGTCAGAGTGCTGACGAGTACACGCCACCATCGAGGAAAGGACATGCACCCACAACTTCAGCAACGCCTGGATGGGCTCAACGCCATGCGCGTTCGCACTCACTCAGCCACTGCGGATTTCTACGCCATGATCGGTAAAGAGCCACCAGCGCAGAAGATTCGCTATCAAGTCGTCGCCAAGAGCGCCAGCGCTTACCACGTCGTCGAGATCGCAACCGGCAAGGTGCGCGGCTTTCGCTTCAGCTGTAAAGAGGCAGTCAACTTCGCGAAGGTCCTCGAGGCGCGTGCTGACGGTGAGAAGCTCTCGCTCAAGCAGACGGTGCTGCAATGATTGGGGGAAGTGTGCCAGACCAGCACAAGCAGGCGATCGCACAGCTGGCCGCACAGACCGATCACTCCCTCGCCACCGGCCACAGGGTCCAGCACATCGAGCAAGGCGTCAGCGCCAACGCGCCGCTGCTGGGCACAACGAATCATCTGGAAACGCTCAAGGCCAAGCGCGCCAAACGTGCGCCGCGGATTCGGGCACTGGCAGAGGCCGGCCTGAACGCCCGCCAGATCGGGATGAAGATCGCCATCGATACCCGCACCGTCGCACTCACCGCCCGAGAGCATGGCATCACCTTCACCGCGGCCAAATGATGCGGCGCATCTTCAAGTGCGCCAACCAGCGCCGGCTGCAGACCTGGCTACGCATGCCAGCGCACCAGATCGGAGATCCACCAGATGGAAAAGACAGCAGCAGCCAAGCACTCGGCGGACTACCGTCGGCGCCAGAAAGAGGAGAAGGAAAAGCTCGGGATCGAAACTCTGGAGGTCGATGTTCCAGTGGGCACTCGGTCGGGCATGACGCTTGCGATGAAGGATCACGGCTACAAGCAGATCCAGGAGCTGTGGCAGGATCTGGCGCTGTCATTTCTTGCAGCACCTCGCGAAGAGCAGGCGCGGCGGTTACGCAAACCTAGCGCGTCAGATTTTGTAGTTAGCCCAAGCCTAGCGCGCCAGTTGAAAGCGGCCGGCATGGCCCAGGTGGACACCGATGCAGACGAAGAATGAACTCACCCCTGTGCAGGCAGAGACATTGGCATTCATCGCCGGGTATATCGCCCAGCACGGCTACTCGCCGACCGTTGCAGAAATAGCCAAGGCTCAGCAGGTAAACGTGAATGCGATAGGCGATCGCATCGCTCTACTGATCAAGAAAGGTGCCGTAACTAAGACTGACGGAATCGCGCGAAGCATTCGACCAGTTATGTCTACATAACATCCAGCCACAATTGCCATGCATACGTAACAAAGCACGATGGCGTCAGGCCAAAGCTCTCCGGGCTCAGCACATTTAGCCGTCAATCATATCCTCGGCAACCTTCCTAGCGGCTTCGTGCGCGTCCTCTTTGCTTGTCCAGAAATGATCGCTATCTCTAATGCGAGGCAGCCCCTCGATATGCAGTTCCGTCGTCCAGCCACCCTGGTGGTTATAGAAAGTGATTTTGTAGGAAACGTCTTTATAGCGGTCTTGAAAGCTGGAATGCAGCACTTTGCCCTCCCTTAGCCGACCCCATGCCGGTCACCACGTATAGCCCACAACCAACCTATTCGCCACCGTCCCGTACCGGAGGACGGCGCATGCAATGGAGAAACCCATGAAATACCTCGCCCGCGTCAACCCGAAGTACTTCGCCGCCATCCACCATTGCGCCGCCAAGGGTGATGTTCGCTACTACCTTAATGCCGTCCACATAGAACCTCATGCTTCCGGTGGCGTACTGATCATCGCCACCAACGGGCACTTTATGGGCGGGATCCACGACCCTGAGGGCTGGATTCATCCAGACCACAAGTCTGTGCTGATCGGCACAGTCTCGAAGCGGATGCTGTCTGCGTGCACGTCACGGAAAGGGCCGGACGGCGAGCCACCAGCTGCGCTTTGGATTTCCGAAAAATTCTCGCTGGTCACCAGTTGTCCAGACACCACTGAAGAGCCAGAACTGTTCGGCCAGTTTTCTCACCTCACCGAGAAAACGGAACTGGTGGACGGTCTTTTTCCCGACTGGCGGCGCGTTGTACCAAAGCAGCGCCAGCAATTTGAAGGATCGTATCCGTGCCTGAACGGTGAATACCTGGAAGTCTTCAATAAGATTGGCGTGATGCTCTCTGGTCAGAAGCATTTCGGGGGCGGCGGGATGCACCTCGAAACAGGTGAAGACAAAGGCTCTGTGGTTGTGCGGTTCAACAGTCACGACCTGATCGACCGCTTCGTCGGAGTGCTGATGCCTATGAGGGGCGAAGAGCTGAAGGCCATTTTGCCAGCCTGGGCCGCAGCGGAAACCGAATCAGCCGCAGCCTGATCACTCCACCACCAGCACATCCGCTGCCCTCTCAATCGCATGGAATCGAACCATGAGCCAGCAACACCAGATCCTGGTCGGCGACTGCATCGAGATGATGCGGACGCTGCCGGACAAGTCAGTTCACACCTGCGTTACCAGCCCGCCCTACTTCGGATTGCGCGACTACGGCGTTGAGGGCCAGATCGGGCTGGAAGAAACGCCCGCCGAGTTCATCGCGCGTCTGGTCGACGTGTTCCGCGAAGTCCGTCGAGTACTCCGCGACGACGGAACGGCCTGGGTGAATATGGGTGACAGCTACGCCGGTAGTTGGGGCGCCCAAGGCAGGCCTCAAGGCGATGGCCAGATGTCCGGGCGCAGCGTAACTTCGGCACGCCAGATCAACGAGCACCCCCGCTTTCAGTCTGGCACCGGCGTTCGCGGGCGTGAGATGGGAATGAAGTCCAAGGACCTGATGGGCATGCCCTGGCGCCTCGCGTTCGCCCTGCAGGACGACGGCTGGTATCTGCGGCAGGACATCATCTGGAACAAGCCAAACCCAATGCCAGAAAGCGTGCGCGACCGGTGCACCAAGTCGCACGAATACATCTTCCTGCTGAGCAAATCGAAGAAGTACTACTTCCACCAGGCAGCCATCCTTGAGCCCTGCTCCCCGAACACCCATGCTCGGCTGTCTCAGGACGTCCAGGCGCAGACTGGCAGCGAGCGGGCCAACGGCGGCACGAAGAGCAACGGCAACATGAAGGCTACGGCGCGAAAGACCAATGGCGTGGGTTGGGGCCATGGCACGGATGCCAATGAGCGCCAGCGCGGTAGGATCAAGGATAACGAGTCGATGAATTCGGCTCTCGCGATCATGCCCACAGAGCGGAACAAGCGCTCCGTATGGACGGTGGCCACCCACAGTTTCAAAGGCGCCCACTTCGCCACTTTTCCGCCCGACTTGATCCGGCCTTGCATTCTGGCCGGTGCGCCGCGCGGTGGCGTGGTGCTGGACCCATTTGGCGGGGCCGGTACCACGTCGCTGGTATCGATGCAGGAAGGCCGCCGCTCAATCCTATGTGAGTTGAACCCTGATTACGCAGCGATGGCAAGAGCTCGTATCAATGCTGCCTGGCGGGATGGTGCGGCGCAGATGGACGTTTTTCGCGACGCAATGCACGAAGCCTGAGGTTTGAATCAGACTGATCCATACCCAATTAATCTGCGCTTTGCGGGCGACTTTAACTTATCTATAGCTTTCGCGATCTTTTGCTGCGCCGCGACAGCAGTGTCCAGCCCTAACGAGTTAATAGCCTCCCAGCTATTTAAAGCGTTGGTAGACTCAAATTCCGACCTTTCATCGAAAGTTCCTCTGACCATCAGCCTAATATATGTATTAATAATACTGCATAGCAACTCATCCAAGCTAGTAAGCTCCAGAAAATGTATTTTAAGAGACTCGCTCCATACCTCGCATATCTCAAGCTCGAGAGGAGATAGAGCAGCCCTGACAGCTTCTATCTCTTTGATTCTCGCTTGGTATACAGTGACAAACAAACTATCTGAACCGCCATCACCGATCCACGAGCTATTTTCTATATGGGTGATCGCAGAACCTGCGTAATGCCATGTCTTTACTAACTCGTCGTTGTATTTGCGGAGTAACACGACGAGGTCCCTAGCCAACGCATGATCATATTCAGCCTGCGCTTGCTTGCGCCATGAGCTCATTGTCGCCCACGCAATTAATACGGCAATTACTGTGGCTGCAGAGCTAAATATCTCGAACAGATCATGGATACTTTGAACTCTAAAAAAATCTTTTGGGAAAGATTGCGACCAAATCATACCGGCTGCGAAAAGCATTAAGCCAATTAGCCATGTCAATCTGTTTTTTATCATCATCGACCTCCTATCAAACCAACTTATGCCGGAGAGGATACTCTATGTCCGCGAACCATAAGAAACACCCATTTGATTTCAAAACCCAATACGGCCTTGGCTTCGATCCGCAAGACGATGAAATCGTCGTGGACTTCTTCTGCGGTGGGGGCGGCGCCGGTACCGGCCTGGAAATGGGCCTCGGTCGCAAGGTCAGCGTGGCGAAGAACCACAGCGCCAAGGCCATCAGCATGCACAGCGTTAATCACCCTGGTGCTAGGCACTTCACCACTGACGTGTTCGACGGTGATCCGGATACCGAGTGTGGCGGCAAGGCGGTGGGCTGGTTCCATATGTCGCCGGACTGCACCCACCACAGCCAGGCCGCTGGCGGACAGCCGCGCAAGCGCGAGATCCGTAACCTGTCATGGATCGGGCTGAAGTGGGCCGGCAAGAAGAAGCCTCGAGTCATCAGCCTGGAAAACGTGAAGCAGATCCTGCAATGGGGCCGGCTTATTGCGAAGCGCGACAAGGCGACCGGACGCGTCATCAAGCTGGACGGCGCGATCGCCGCACGTGGTGAGGTCGTGCCGGTAGACCAACAGTTCCTGATTCCAGATCCGAAGCAGCGCGGGCGCACGTGGCGCCGGTTCGTCGCTCTTCTTGAAGGCATGGGCTACGCCGTTGAATGGAAGGTGATCAGGGCCTGTGACTTCGGCGCACCCACCAGCCGCGAACGGTTGTTCATGCTCGCACGTTGTGATGGCCAGCCGATCGTCTGGCCGGAACCGACCCACTCCAAGAAGCCAGTAAAGGGCCAAAAGCCCTGGCGCACCGCGGCGGAATGCATCGATTTCTCGGATTTGGGGAAAAGCATTTTTGGCCGGAAGAAGGACCTCGCCCCTGCCACGCTTCGGCGCGTAGCCAAAGGCATGAAGAAATTTGTCATCGACAACGCGACACCCTTCATCGTGCCCATTGCCAACTGGTCCGGCGAAACGGTGCAGTCGGCCAATCAACCACTGCGGACTGTCACCTCGTATCCGAAAGGCGGCGCGTTTTCGGTGGTCAGCCCGGTGATGGTGACGGCAGCGCATGGCGAAGGTAAGCCCGGCGGCGTGCAGCGCTGGGGCGATGGATCAAAGCCCGCCGGCGAACCTCTTGGAACAGTTACCGCAAGCGGCGGGCATTCGGTGGCCATAGCCACCCTCATCCAAAGCGGATACGGAGAAAGGCCAGGGCAAGAACCGCGCGTGCCCGGTCTCGATCAGCCACTCGGCACAGTAGTTGCGGGTGGCGTTAAGCACGCACTCGCCGCCGCGCACCTGGTCAAGTTTCGTTTCGACGATGAAGGCAAGGCCCTCGACGAGCCGTTGCCGACCATCACTAGCGGCGGCAACTATCAGCGTCCTGCAGGCGCCGCGCACGCCATGGGCATTGCCACAGCGTTCATGGCGCAGATGAATGGCGGATTCAATACCACGGACGCAAAGAGCCTCAACGATCCAATGACGACTGTCACGAATACCGGCAGTCAGCAGCAGCTGGTGAGCGCAAGCCTGCTTCATTTGCGTGGCAACTGTGACGCCCGGGCGGTGGATGACCCGCTGCACACCGTCAGCGCTGGTGGCACGCATCACGGTTTGATGACGGCATTCATGGAGCGGCAGTTCGGCGCCAGCGTCGGCCAGCACCTGGATGAGCCAGCGCCGACCATCACGGCGGGCGGCGGAGGCAAGAGCTCGTTGGTCAGCTTCGAACTGTCTCCCGAGCATGAAGAAGGCGCGCTGCGCGTTGCTGCTTTCCTGATCAGCTACTACGGCACCGAGAACATGAGCCGCTGCGACCAGCCCGCCCCGACAATCACCACGAAGGATCGGCTCGGACTGGTCACCGTGATGGTCAAGGGCACGCCGTATGTGATCGTCGACATCCGGCTGCGAATGCTGCAACCGGCTGAGCTGTACCGGGCGCAGGGCTTCCCGACGGACTACATCATCACGCACGGCGCCGACGGCAAGCCGTTCACGAAGACCGAGCAGGTCCATATGTGCGGCAACAGCGTCAGCCCTCCGCCGATGGCCGCCCTCGCCCGCGCCAACGATCCATGGCGTACCAATGTTCAGCACCAGGTGGCCGCATGAAACGCATATACCTCAGCGGGCCCATGACGGGCCTGCCCGATTACAACTACCCGGCATTCAATGCCGAGGCCGCGCGCCTCCGCGCACTCGGCTACACCGTCGAGAATCCCGCCGAGAACCCGCTAGCCGCCGACGCGCCGTGGCACATGTGCATGCGTGACGCCATCCGCCAGATGCTCACCTGCGATACCGTGGCGTTCCTGCCCGACTGGCGTCAGTCCCGCGGCGCCAACGTAGAGATCGAACTGGCCACCCACCTGGGCATGGCTGTCATTCAAGCGAGCGGCATCGTTTCGCCGCAGGAGGAAATATGAGACAGGAATACAAATTGGTACCGGTCGACGCTACGGCCGACATGATCGCAGCAGGAATGAAAGTGTACGGAGCGACCGCACGGTATAACGCAATGCTCGCCGCCGCCCCAGCACCGCTTGGCATGGAGGTGGAAGTCTTGGCCTGGTACCTGCCGGACGAAGACGGCAAGCCCGACGCGACCGTGCGCGGGGATGTGGCCAAGCATGTGCCTGAAGCCTTCCCGCTGGTAGACCGCGCCCACATCGCCCGCCTTCAGGCCGAGAACGCCGCACTCCAGCAGCGCTTGAGCGTCGCGGATCAGCGGGTTGATGAGCTGACATTGAACTCGTTTCAGCAGCGCGTAAGGCCGTGGATGGCGGAATGCTTCGGTCCAGAAGTCTTAGGTGACGAGCAGGAGCGGAATCATCGATTCATCGAGGAAGCGCTTGAGCTTATCCAAGCGTGCGGAGCCACGGCTAGCGAGGCGCACCAACTGGTCGATTACGTGTACGGCCGCCCGGTGGGTGACAAGATTCAGGAAATCGGTGGGGTAATGGTGACCCTGGCGGCTCTGTGCCTAGCGCATGGACTGAACATGCACATTGCTGGCGAGACCGAACTGCAGCGCATCTGGACGAAGGTAGATCAAATCCGGGGGTGTCAGAAATTTTGTGTTCGGGCATAACATGAGCAAGAGGTGCATGTATGCCAACCAAAAAGAAACCTGCGTTACGCGAGCTACCAAAAA
>NZ_SOCT01000014.1 GCF_004364435.1 Pseudomonas sp. LP_7_YM
TCCAACTCTTTGATTATCAAGGAGTTTTCCGTTTCGTCTGCGCCGGAAGTGGGGCGAATTATAGACACATCCAGAGGGGCGTCAACACTTAATTTGATGTTTCCATGAAAAAGATAAAACTCGAGGAAAATCAGCCGGTTCTTTCTGTTTATATAGGACGCTGCAAAAGATCGTCTTATAAGGAGCAAAACCTAAAGCACACCAGCCTTGCGTAAGGCCATGACAGCTTCCTCGGGCAACCCCAGGACCCCCGTCAGCACCTCAAGGGTATGTTCACCGAGCAATGGCGGCGCCCTACGGTATTCAACAGGCGTGCCCGAAAGCCGAATCGGGCTTGCCACCTGAGGCACTATGCCTCCCAACGCGTGGGGTAGGTCGAGCCTCAAGCCGCGCGCTTGCACCTGAGGATCGGCAAACACCTGCGCAACATCATTGATAGGCCCGCATGGCACGCCTGCACGCTCCAGCGCCACTACCCATTCACTCGTGGTCTTGAACACCGTGGCCTGCCGAATAAGCGGGATCAGTTCTGCCCTGTGCGCGACACGCTGCTTATTGGTTATAAAGCGCGGATCCTCCGCCCACTGTGGCTGCTCTGCGACTTCTGCAAACTTGCGAAACTGGCTGTCATTGCCCACGGTAAGAATAAAATCGCCGTCGGCTGTGGGAAAGTCCTGATAAGGCACGATATTCGGATGAGCATTGCCCAAACGCCGCGGCGGCTTTCCGGTCGTCAGGTAGTTCATCGCCTGGTTCGCCAGGCAGGCGACCTGCACATCGAGCAGCGCCATATCGATATGCTGGCCAGCGCCACCTTGGTCACGGTGGGCCAGGGCCGCCAGAATCGCAGATGTCGAGTACAGTCCGGTCAGAATGTCGGTCAGCGCCACACCCACCTTCACCGGTCCGGCACCTTCTTCACCTTCAGGAAGGCCGGTCAGACTCATCAGCCCACCCAACGCCTGAATCATGAAGTCATACCCCGCGCGTTTCGCATAGGGGCCGGTTTGACCGAAGCCGGTGATAGAGCAGTAGATCAGTCTCGGATTCTCAGCCTGCAACGACTCGTAATCCAGACCATAGGCCTTGAGGCCGTCGACCTTGAAGTTCTCGATCACGATGTCGGACTTCGCTGCCAGTTCGCGCACCAGCTTCTGGCCTTCGGGGCGAGTGAAATCGATAGTGACCGACTGTTTGTTCCGATTGGCCGACAGGTAATAGGCGGCTTCAGAGGTATTCTCGCCCCGAGAGTCCTTAAGGAAAGGAGGCCCCCAAGCGCGAGTATCGTCGCCACTGCCCGGGCGCTCGATTTTGATGACGTCCGCCCCCAGGTCCGCGAGAATCTGTCCGGCCCAAGGTCCGGCCAGTACCCGGGAAAGGTCCAGCACACGCAAGTGCGACAGCGCGCCCATGGTCGGCTCCTTAATAGAACGCCTGAATGCCGGTCTGCGCACGCCCCAGAATCAGCGCATGCACATCGTGAGTGCCTTCATATGTGTTCACGACTTCCAGATTGACCAGATGGCGAGCAATCCCGAATTCGTCGGAAATGCCATTGCCGCCGAGCATGTCACGCGCCATGCGAGCGATGTCCAGAGACTTGCCGCAGGAATTACGCTTCATGATCGAGGTGATCTCCACTGCGGCGGTGCCTTCGTCCTTCATACGCCCCAGACGCAAGCAGCCTTGCAAAGCCAGAGTAATTTCGGTCTGCATGTCGGCCAGCTTTTTCTGGATAAGCTGGGTGGCTGCCAGCGGTCGGCCAAATTGCTGACGGTCCAGCGTGTACTGGCGAGCGGTGTGCCAGCAGAACTCCGCAGCACCCAGCGCGCCCCATGAGATGCCGTAACGAGCGGAGTTGAGACAGGTGAAGGGGCCCTTGAGACCACGGACATCGGGGAAGATGTTCTCTTCAGGCACGAATACGTTGTCCATTACGATCTCACCGGTGATCGACGCACGCAGCCCGACCTTGCCGTGAATCGCAGGCGCAGTCAGACCCTGCCAGCCTTTCTCCAGTACGAAGCCACGGATGTCGCCGGTATCGTCCTTGCCCCAGACCACGAAAACGTCAGCGATCGGGCTGTTGGTAATCCACATCTTGCTGCCCGTCAGCCGGTAGCCGCCATCGACCTTTCTGGCGCGGGTAATCATCGCACCGGGATCGGAACCGTGGTTGGGCTCGGTCAGGCCAAAGCAACCGATCCACTCGCCAGAAGCCAGCTTCGGCAGGTATTTCTGTTTCTGCGCCTCTGTACCGAATTCATTGATTGGAACCATCACCAGTGACGACTGCACACTCATCATCGAGCGGTAGCCGGAATCGATACGCTCGACCTCACGAGCAATCAGGCCATAGCAGACGTAGTTCAAACCGCTGCCGCCGTATTGCTCAGGAATGGTCGCACCCAACAGACCGACTTCGCCCATCTCACGGAAGATCGCCGGGTCAGTGTGCTCATGGCGGAAGGCGTCCAGAACGCGAGGGGCGAGCTTGTCCTGCGCAAACTGCTCGGCGCTGTCGCGGACCATGCGCTCTTCTTCAGTGAGCTGCTGATCCAGCAACAATGGATCGATCCAGTTGAAGCTTGCCTTGGCGCCCATGATCTTCTCCTTACCAATAGTGTCCCGGCCAGCGCCGGGAAAAGTCGTGGTTGATCCTAGGTGCCGACCATGCCTTGGACAAACGAGGATTTCGCATAGCGCTGTGCTAATTTCTCACTCCGAAATCGTAAAAAGCGCCAGCTTCCCGCCCAACGAGTGAGGTTCATGTACATGCGTCGCAAGATCCCCAGTACCGCCGCACTGGTCAGCTTCGAGGCTGCCGCGCGTCATGAGAGCTTTACCAAAGCGGCCGAAGAACTTTCGCTGACTCAAAGTGCTATTTGCCGACAGATCGGAAGCCTTGAAGAATTCCTTAACGTGGAGCTTTTCCGACGCTCGCACAGAGGTGTGAAGCTGACAGAGGCCGGGCTTTCCTACAGCAGGCGCGTGGCGACACAACTCGACGCAGTGGAGCGCGACACGCTTTCAGTCATGGGTCATCAAGGTGCGAACGTGATCGAGCTCGCAGTGGTCCCGACCTTCGGCACCCAATGGCTTCTGCCTCGCCTTAAAGATTTCCAGCAGCAAAACCCTGATGTGACCATCAATCTGACCAATCGCACCCAGCCCTTTCTGTTTGCGGATACCGAATTCGACGCTGCCATCTATTTTGGGGATGCTGATTGGTCGGGTACGCAATCTCATCGTTTGATGAGCGAAAACCCCATGCCGGTGTGTAGTCCTGTTTTACTCGACAGCAAGCGCTACCTAAGCGCTGGCGACTTATCGGAAATGCCACTGCTGCAACAAACCACCAGGCCCTATGCGTGGCGCCAGTGGTTCGGCTCGCTGGACATGAATATCGCCCGTGACATGACAGGCCCGAGGTACGAGTTGTTTTCCATGCTGGCTCAGGCGGCCATGCATGAAATGGGCGTGGCCCTGATACCGCCATTTCTCATCCAGCGCGAGCTCACCGAGGAGCGGCTGGTGATCGCGAACGCCCACATACTGTCGAGCATAAAGGCCTATTACTTGATGATCCCCGAGCGAAAGGTCGAATCAGCTTCATTAAAAGCCTTCCGCGACTGGCTGGTGCAACAGGCTGCAACCTTTGCCCTGCCTTGACCTTAGGGGTGAAGCGTCAGCATGCCAGATTTGTAGCTCTAACTTAAAAAGCACTACAGATATACGCATATGTCGCATTTAAGAAACGCAGTGTTCTTTATCTAAAACATCCTAAGAGCTCTATAAAACGTGGCTTTCAGCCCGATTTGCAGTTCAAGCACTGCCAGACGATGAAAAAACTTAAAACCCTTCCATGACCTCTACAAACCTTTAATAAAAGGGGCTGTAGCGCTTTGTTGCGGCAAACGGTCACAGGGTGACTTGTAGTTAAATTGTCGTCACGTTACAGAATCCCTTGAAGGCCTCCCTGTTCCGCCTGCAAAATGCCGCGCCCCCGTCTTGTCCGGGTGGAACGTGGTGATCGCTGCCCCAGACGCACCATCCGCAGTGCGCTGGCCTATTTTTAAAAGATAAGAAGATCACGCAGGAGATTTTGACGTGCACATCGGTGTCCCTTTAGAAACTCAGTCCGGCGAAACTCGGGTTGCTGCAACTCCGGAAACCATCAAGAAGCTCATTGGCCAAGGCCACAAGGTCACTGTCCAGGCGGGTGCAGGCATTGCCGCCAGCGTCACGGACAGCGCCTATGAGGCGGCAGGTGCGACCACTGGCAGCGCTGTCGATGCCTTCGGCGCCGAGCTGATCCTCAAGGTCGTCGCGCCCGGCGACAGCGAGCTGGCTCTGATCAAGAACGGTACGGTCGTTATCGGGATGCTCAACCCCTTCAACAACGAGACCATCGCCAAAATGGCCGAGCGTGGCATCACTGCGTTCGCCCTCGAAGCGGCGCCGCGGACGTCCCGTGCGCAAAGTCTCGATGTGCTTTCTTCGCAAGCCAACATTGCCGGTTACAAATCGGTATTGCTGGCCGCGCATCACTATCCACGCTTCATGCCGATGCTGATGACCGCCGCCGGTACAGTGAAGGCTGCACGCGTGCTGATCCTCGGAGCGGGCGTTGCCGGCCTGCAGGCCATTGCCACGGCCAAGCGTCTTGGCGCCGTGATCGAAGCCTCGGACGTTCGCCCGGCGGTGAAGGAGCAAATCGAGTCGCTGGGCGCCAAGTTCGTCGACGTACCTTACGAGACTGACGAAGAGCGCGAAGCCGCTGTCGGCGTCGGCGGTTATGCCCGCCCGATGCCTGCCAGCTGGATGCAGCGTCAAGCGGTAGCAGTCCATGAGCGCGCCAAGCAAGCTGACATCGTGATCACCACAGCGCTGATTCCCGGCCGTAAGGCGCCCGTGCTATTGAGCGCGGACACTGTCTCGCAGATGAAACCGGGCTCGGTGGTCATCGACCTCGCGGCAGCTCAGGGAGGCAACTGCCCGCTAACCGTGGCTGATCAGGTAGTGATCGAACATGGTGTGACCATTGTCGGCCATACCAACCTGCCCGCCATGGTCGCTGCCGACGCTTCGGCACTTTATGCACGCAACCTGCTGGACTTCCTGAAGCTGGTCTTTAAGGAAGGACAGTTCGAGATCAACCTCGAAGACGACATCGTCGCCGCGTGCCTGATGTGCCGCGACGGTCAGATTGTCCGCAAGAACGGCTGAGGATAAAAACAATGGAAGACATGCTGATCTCTCACGGCGTCTACAACCTGATCATCTTCGTGCTGGCGATCTACGTCGGCTACCACGTGGTCTGGAACGTCACCCCTGCGCTGCACACACCGCTGATGGCCGTGACCAACGCTATCTCGGCCATCGTTATCGTCGGCGCCATGCTCGCTGCCGCCCTGACCGTGACCCCGCTGGGTAAAACCATGGGCACGCTGGCAGTGGCCCTCGCTGCCGTCAATGTGTTCGGTGGTTTTCTGGTGACCCGGCGCATGCTGGAAATGTTCAAGAAAAAGGCTCCGAAAGCCAAAGCCGAGGATGCCAAGCAATGAGCATGAACCTTGTCACTCTGCTGTACCTCGTCTCGGCGATCTGCTTTATTCAGGCACTCAAGGGCCTGTCGCATCCGACCACGTCCCGCCGCGGCAACCTGTTCGGCATGCTCGGCATGGGCCTGGCGGTGCTGACCACGATCGGCCTGGTGTTCAAACTTGCGGCACTGTCCACCGACGGCGCAAGCGCGGGAATCGGTTATATCGTCGTGGGCTTGCTGGTGGGCGGCACAGCCGGTTCTATCATGGCCAAGCGTGTCGAGATGACCAAGATGCCTGAGCTGGTGGCTTTCATGCACAGCATGATCGGTCTGGCCGCGGTGTTCATCGCCATCGCGGCGGTGGTCGAGCCTCAATCGTTGGGTATCGTTCAACACCTTGGCGACTCGATCCCGGCCGGTAACCGCCTGGAGTTGTTCCTCGGCGCGGCCATCGGTGCGATCACCTTCTCGGGCTCGGTCATCGCGTTCGGCAAGCTCTCCGGCAAGTACAAGTTCCGCTTGTTCCAGGGCGCGCCCGTACAGTTCGCCGGACAACACAAGCTCAACCTGATCCTGGGCCTGGCGACGCTGTTCTTCGGCGTCACCTTCATGCTCACCGGCAACCTGTTTGCGTTCAGCCTCATGCTGATTCTTGCGTTCGTGATCGGCGTACTGCTGATCATCCCGATCGGTGGCGCTGACATGCCGGTCGTCGTGTCGATGCTCAACAGTTACTCGGGCTGGGCGGCGGCCGGTATCGGCTTTTCGCTCAACAACTCGATGCTGATCATTGCAGGCTCCCTGGTGGGTTCGTCCGGTGCGATCCTCTCCTACATCATGTGCAAGGCGATGAACCGCTCGTTCTTCAACGTGATCGGCGGCGGCTTCGGCAGCGCGCCAGGTGCAGACACCGGGGGTGGTGCGAAAGAAGCACGACCTGTGAAATCCGGTTCGGCTGACGACGCGACCTTCCTGCTGACCAACGCAGACACCGTGATTATCGTTCCCGGCTACGGCCTGGCGGTAGCCCGGGCGCAGCACGCGCTTAAAGAGCTGACCGAGAAACTGACCCACGCCGGAGTCACCGTTAAATACGCCATTCACCCGGTGGCTGGCCGAATGCCTGGCCACATGAATGTCCTGCTGGCTGAGGCCGAAGTGCCATACGATCAGGTGTTCGAGATGGACGACATCAACTCCGAATTCGGTCAGGCCGACGTGGTGCTGGTGCTCGGCGCCAACGACGTGGTAAACCCGGCTGCGAAGAACGATCCGAAGTCGCCCATCGCTGGCATGCCTATCCTCGAAGCCTTCAAGGCCAAGACCATCATCGTCAACAAGCGCTCGATGGCCAGCGGCTATGCGGGCCTGGACAACGAACTGTTCTACCTCGACAAAACCATGATGGTTTTTGGCGACGCCAAGAAGGTCATCGAAGACATGGTTAAAGCAGTGGAATAAGGCTTTACCCAGGGACAGGGCCAACCCTCGACGCGAGTATCGGTCGAGGGTTTTTTACATCGAAAGCAAAAGTGATTTGCCGTGAAACCCTCTAATTAGTGCCCTTGAATGCGACCTTGGTCGCGGGACGAAAAAAGCCCAAGCCTCTAGACTTGGCCGCTTGCACCTTCGTGACGAGATGAAAAATCATGCACCGTGAACGTATTCGCCTGCCTTCTTTAATGAGCAAGGTAATGAGCGCGGCCGATGCCGCCTCCATGATCAAGGACGGTATGACCGTCGGCATGAGCGGGTTTACCCGCGCCGGTGAAGCGAAGGCCGTACCCAGGGCATTGGCCGAACTGGCGAAAGTTACCCCGCTGAAGATCAGCCTGATGACCGGCGCCAGCCTGGGCAACGATCTGGACAAGCAGCTGACCGAAGCGGGCGTGCTGTCCCGTCGCATGCCATTTCAAGTAGACAGTACCCTGCGCAAGGCCATCAACAACGGCTCGGTAATGTTCATCGACCAGCATTTGTCCGATACGGTCGAGCAGTTGCGTAACCATCAGATCAAGTCGGTGGATATCGCCGTCATCGAATGCGTGGCAATCACTGAAGAAGGGCATCTGGTGCTGAGCACGTCGGTCGGTAACTCGGCCAGCTTTGCAATTCTCGCCGAGAAAGTGATCATCGAAATCAATACGGCACACTCCCTTGAGCTTGAGGGTCTGCACGACATCTATATACCGACCTATCGCCCCACACGCCTGCCCATTCCTGTACTCAAGGCAGACAGCCGCATCGGCAGCCATGCAGTGAAGATCGATCCGGCGAAGATCGTCGGCATCGTATTCAGCGATCAGACCGATTCACCTTCAACTGTCCTGCCCGCCGATGATGAAACCCAGGCCATTGCCGGGCATCTGGTGGAGTTCTTCAAGAACGAGGTACGCCAGAACCGCCTGACCAATCAGTTGATGCCGCTACAAGCAGGCGTTGGCACCATCGCGAACGCGGTAATGATGGGTTTGATCGATTCGCCTTTCCACAACATGTCCATGTATTCCGAAGTGCTGCAGGACTCCACCTTCGATCTGTTCGAGGCCGGCAAGCTGGATTTCGCCTCGGGTAGCTCCATCACGCTGTCAGAACGCATGCACGATGCGGTGTTTAGCAACATCGAACAATACAAACCGAAACTATTACTGCGCCCTCAGGAAATTTCCAACCACCCCGAAGTCGTAAGACGCCTCGGCATCATCGCCATTAATACGGCACTGGAGTTCGACCTTTACGGCAACGTCAACTCCACACACGTTTGCGGCACGCGAATGATGAACGGAATCGGTGGCTCGGGTGACTTCGCCCGCAATGCGCACCTAGCCATTTTCGTCACCAAATCCACTGCCAAAGGCGGGGCGATTTCCAGCGTGGTGCCAATGGCCAGCCACGTTGACCACACCGAGCATGATGTGGACATCCTCGTGACCGAGTACGGGCTGGCCGACCTGCGCGGTTTGGCGCCTCGCGAGCGCGCGCGCGTGGTCATCGATAACTGCGTTCATCCCGCCTATCGTGAGGCGCTAAACGACTACTTCCGCAGGGCCTGCGCCATTGGCGGTCACACACCTCATGTGCTGCGCGATGCACTCGGTTGGCACATCAGGCTGGAAGAGACCGGTCGTATGCTCGGAGTATGAGAGAACAGTTGGTGACTGCCGGTGATCAGTCGTGGCTGTTATCCCGTCGCTGACGCCATTTGTTTGCAAAACTGTACTGCTGTACCGGTCCGTTTCTGCCACGGAAACGCAGATTTCACTTTTTCAGCGCACAAAATGCACTGATTCGGTGCCAGCCGGTACAGTTGCCCCCTAAATGAACAAAACAGTGCGCTTTCACGGTTAACTGGAGCAGCACAATACAAATGAACTGTGTCTGGAGAGGGAAGCGCAACGAGAGGAAGATTGGCACCAATCAAGTCAATCTCTAATCCCGCCACAAGCGGAAGGAAGAAGCACCATGGAACGCACCGTAAGTTCCGAACTGTTCTACGAAGAAACCGCACAATCCGCTAAAGCCTCGTTGCCGCTGCGCCTGTTCGCCAATGTGATGCTCTGGCAGCGCCGCCTGTCCAGCCGCCATCAGCTGGCCCGCCTGGATGCTCGCCTGCTGGCTGACGCCGGTATTAGCGAATCCGAGCGTTACGAAGAGCTGAGCAAGCCGTTCTGGCGCTAATTTAGCGTCTGCTGGTCCCAGGCTACGAGCCTCTCGCCAGCAACCCGAATTGTTCGTACAAGACCCGTCGCGGGCAACTGCTGACGGGTCTTGTCGTTTATGGGCCTGCAAACCGAAGGTTCCGTTGTCTTGGCTCGTGATGAAACTGCTCCGGCAATAAAATCACTATCATGACGATACAGTTAAACAAAAATTAAAAACAACCATTACAGTTCTTATTCTTCAGGCTCTTCAGCCATAAATTCTTTCTTCTGTCTGGACGATGAGGGCACGCGCGGGTAGTCCGTAAAGGATTGTTACGCTAGTCTTGCTGCATCTTGTGCCTCTATCGCCTGCGAGACAGCTTTGCTCATCGCCAGATTTGCGTGTGGCTTTTCGATTGACCCTTGTGGAGTTCCACCATGCCTCGTCTTCGTCTGTTGAGCGTAGCTGCACTCTTGATCGCAGCCTCCGGAGCCCAGGCTTCCAGCTTCGTTGTCACGACCGATACCGTCGTCCGTGCACTGGATGCCTCGTCTAACGCGACATCGAACATTTCGTCTTCCTTCCATAACGACAAGATCGTGCTTGCCGCTCGCGATGATGCTGCCAGCTTCGTTGCCAGCCAGGGTGACGTTCGTGGTTCTCGTCTGGAAGGCGCCTTTCAGCATATTCGCGAAATCAGCCCGGACTTGAAGGCTACCGACGAGCAACTGGCTCAGGCGATTCTGGCGATCTGATTCAAATCGTGACAGCTTTGGAAACGCTTGCCCCGTTACCTTCACTGGTTCTTGCCGGGGCATTGCGCTAGCCTTGCGCTTCGTTTTGCCGATACCGAAAACTCATGCGTTCATTGTCTCGCCTGTTGATTGCAACGATTGCCAGCCTGATGTGTATGTCTCAAGCCCAAGCATTCGACACAACCACACAAAGCCTGATCAAAACCGGGTACGCCACCAGTCAGGTGACGACCGGACCTTTCGATAACAAGCTGATACTTGCCGCCCAGGATGATGCAGCAGCGTTCATTGCCACTGATGGCCAACTGCGAGGAGCACAGCTGGAGTCGGCATTGATTTATCTACGTCAAACCTCTCCAAAACTTCATGCAAGCGACCTTGAACTGGCGCAGGCAATCCTCGTCCAATAATCACCTTTTACACCCCCCCTGTATTTTGGAGCCGTTCCATGCGTACCCCGCTGATCGCTGCCGCCCTCGGCCTGCTGTTGCTGACCGACGTCGCGCACGCGCAAACCCTGAAAGCCACCAGTAATATCGTTGTGCGTGCCTTGGGCCGCAGTGTCGATTTCACTTCTGACACCACATCCTCGGTTCGCAACTGGAAGATGGTTGTGGAAGCTCAGGACGACGCCGCCAGTTACGTCGCCAGCAATGGCAATATCCACGGTGCCCGTCTGGACGCCGCATTCGTCACCCTGCGCGAGCGTCTGCCCGAAGCCCGCAACGCCACTGATCAGGATCTGGCCGAAGCCATTCTCGCGCTGTGAGGCCCTTCTTCGTCTGGCTGCTGGCGTCGGCGCTCTCGCTGATTTGCCCGAGCGCCTTTGCCGGTCTGAGCCTGTCGCTGTACACCGACGGGCTTAATCCTGCACAGCAGCAGGCCAGCCAGACGTTGCTTGACGAGGCCATGGCGCACTTGCCGCCCATGTTCGTCAGCAAGCTCGACCGCAAAGTTGAAGTCCACTGGACCGATGACATGCCCTCCAACGCCTACGGGCGTGCGGATGGGCCTTATCGTCTGGACCTGAATCAACGCCTGTTGGCAGGTCTGACCGACGGCAGTGCAGCCACCGCTCGAACCAATCGACCCCACGGCACTGTGCGCGAAGAGATGCTCGCCACTGTCCTGCACGAACTTACGCACATTTATGATCATGCGCAGCTGTGGTCGCCGGAAGACCGCAAGCTGATCATTGCATGTGCGCGTCAGGGCAAAAGCGTGGGCAAGGTAGGGCTGCGCGACAGCTGCCGGGGTCAAACGGAGCGGCGTTTGACCTTGAGCGATGATCCGCGATTGCTGGATCTTGCAGGCTGGCCGCAATACGTCGGTCGGCGAGGAGCGCGCGAGGAGCGTAACGGCCAGGTTGCTCGCAGCCCTGACATGTACGAAATCAGCAGTCCGCTGGAATTCGTTGCCGTGAACATGGAGTATTTTCTACTCGATCCGGCGTACGCCTGTCGCCGTCCTGCGCTGTATGACTACTACAGAAAGCTGTTTGATTGGGCGCCTGCCGACAAAACTGAATGCCCGACTTTCTACCCGTACCTCAATGCCGGCAACGACTTCGCCCGCGAGCCGTTGGGCAAACTCGACCCGGAGCGGGTGTATGAAGTCGACTACCTGCTGGCCGAGGCCAACCAGAATCTGGTGAGCCGTTGGGGCCACAGCATGCTGCGGCTGGTGATCTGCAAACCGGGAAGGCCGCGAGGGCCGGATTGTCGTCTGGATCTGGATCAGCACCTGGTGCTGTCCTATCGCGCCTTCGTCAACGATTTGCAACTGTCCAGCTGGGCCGGTCTGACCGGGGGTTATCCGTCACGTCTGTTCGTGCTGCCGTTGGGTCAGGTCATCGACGAGTACACCAAGACCGAACTGCGCAGCCTGGCGTCAGTGCCGCTGAAGTTGTCGCGCGAGCAGATTGACGGGCTGGTCCGGCATGCGGCCGAAATGCACTGGGCTTACGACGGCGACTACTGGTTCCTGTCCAATAACTGCGCTGTGGAAAACCTGAAGCTGCTGCGCAGCGGCACCAACGATCCGCGCCTTGTCGGTCTGGACAGCATCATGCCTAACGGCTTGCTGGAGGTGCTAAAGGGCAGGGGGCTGGCGGACACCAGCGTGCTGGACGACCCAAAGAAAGCGTTACGGCTGGGTTATCGCTTTGACTCCTATCGTGATCGCTATCAGGCAATGTTCGACGTGCTGCGCAAGGCTACCGATGTGAAGCAGACGACGGTAGAGGACTGGCTGTCGCTGCCTGCAAAGGATCGGAAGCCGTATTTTGCCAAAGCGGATCTGCGTACCAGCGCGGCCATGTTGTTGCTGGAGCAGGCAGGGCTGCGCCGTCAGTTGCTGCTGGCTCAGGATGAGGTCAAGCAGCGCTATCTGAGCGCTGTGGAAAAAAAGGACAACCGCGTGTCCCAAGCCACCGGTACGCTGCAGGACATTCTCGCCAACAGTGGTTTTTTGAGTCGGCCTGCGGAATTACTCGGCAGCGGCGGCTATGGTCTGCCGCAGCAAGGTGAGTGGGTTCGTCTGGAAGCCGAGAGCAGCCAGCGGCAGAAACAGCTGCAACGGCTCAGCGGTGCTCTGGACACCGAGGTGAGGGCTTTGCTGGACCCTGGCCGCGCTGCAGAAATCGCCGCCACCGAAGACAACCTCAAGCAGGTCGGGGAGCATTTACGCGCGCTGCACAAGGCAGCGGGTGGGCTTGAGTTGCCTTGAAGACCGCTGGAAGGGGTTATTCACAAGGCGACAGCGGTATGGCACTCGTGCCGGCCTCTTCGCGACCGTCGTAACCTCCGGTTGCTCCCACAGGTCCCGTGGGGTCCCGCCGTTTTTGGCTGATTCAAGTGAGCTGCTGTCCTGCATGACCCGAAAGTCCACTGTCCTGCACAAACCTGTGGGAGCAAGATTGCCCGCGAAGGCGGCGAGCGGGGCGACAGAGATGCAGGGCACATGCTGCCTTCCGCGACCGGCTCAAGGCCTAGGCAGCCTCACCCGGCTCGGCGGGCAAGTGCTCGTCCAGATGCAGCCATGGCAAGCGGCTGTCGGTCCAGATGTGCCGCTCTGCCGGGGCCTGTTCGGGGTGGTCCAGGGTGGCGATGATGACGTCCATCGTTTCAGGGCTGTCGCGGGTGAACAACGCCACCTGCGCGCCACAGTTGTTGCAGAAATAACGCACGCACGTGGGGCTGGAGTCGTACGCCGCAGGGCTGCCAGCGGTCCATTTGAACACCTCCAGCGGCACGGTGATCCAGGTCACGGCAATCCCGCCCGAAGTCCGTCGGCATACCGAGCAGTGACAATGGGCGATGTCGCGCAAGGGCGCGTCGAGGTGGTAGCGCAGGTTGCCGCAATGGCATCCGCCAGTGTGCGTCTCACTCATGGTCGTTCTCCGGTTGGGGTTTAACGTCTGACTGCCTCTGCGCGTTTTTACTTCATATTTACTGCATCGATCATCGGCACACCATCGAAAGCTGGCTGAAAGCTAAGCGCTTTAGCATCTGCCCACCGCTGGCAACAGACCGGCAGAGCCAAGGCAAATCCTTCATGAGGTGCCTGGCCCATCTACAACAACAATTCGGTGATTCTGATGCTTGCATATGCTCCGCTTTATCCCTCTCTCGCGCCTCAACTCCACGCGCAGCTCGCCTTGAGCTGATTGCTTCGTTTCGTCTGTTCCTACGTCACGTAACGCCTGGAGTATCTCTATGTTGACCTTCCTCGGCTTTGCCATGGTTGTCGCTTTCATGTACCTGATCATGAGCAAGCGCCTGTCAGCGCTGATCGCTCTGATCATCGTGCCCATCGTCTTCGCCCTGTTCGGAGGCTTCGCGGCCGACATCGGCCCCATGATGCTGGCGGGTATTACCAAGCTTGCGCCCACTGGCGTGATGCTGATGTTCGCCATTCTCTATTTCGCGCTCATGATCGACTCAGGCCTGTTCGACCCGGCCGTGCGCAAGATCCTCAAGCTGGTCAAAGGTGACCCGGTCAAGGTCTCGGTCGGGACCGCCGTGCTGGCTTTGGTGGTGTCTCTGGACGGCGATGGCGCCACCACTTACATGATCTGCGTCGCGGCCATGTTGCCGCTGTACAGCCGCTTGGGTATGAGCCCGCGCATCATGGCCGGCCTGATCATTCTGGCAGGCGGTGTGATGAACATGACCCCTTGGGGCGGGCCAACGGCTCGGGCTGCCAGCGCGCTGCATGTCGACCCTTCGGACATCTTCGTACCAATGATTCCGGCGATGCTGGCAGGGGTGGTCGCGATTCTGGTGATCGCCTGGTGCTACGGCAAACGTGAGCGTGCCCGGCTGGGCGAGTTGCACTTGCCGGGCGACGAGGTCGATCACAGCGAAATCAGCGTCTCGCAGTTCCCCGACGCCCGTCGTCCGAAATTGATCTGGTTCAACGCTGCACTGACATTGGCGCTGATGGTCGCGCTGATCATGGGCCTGCTGCCCCTGCCGGTACTGTTCATGATCGCCTTCAGTATCGCCATGATCGTCAATTACCCATGCCTGCAAGCGCAGAAAGATCGCGTCGCGGCTCATGCCGGTAGCGTCTTGGCCGTGGTCGGACTGATCTTCGCCGCAGGCATTTTCACCGGTATCCTGTCCGGCACCGGCATGGTCGACGCGATGTCGAAAAGCCTGCTGGCGGTGATTCCAGACGCGATGGGGCCTTATCTGGCGGTGATCACAGCGGTTGTCAGCATGCCGTTCACCTTCTTCATGTCCAACGACGCCTTTTACTACGGCGTCCTGCCGGTGTTGTCAGAAGCCGCTTCGCACTACGGTATCAGCCCGGTAGAAATGGCACGTGCCTCGATCGTCGGCCAGCCCGTCCATCTGTTGAGTCCGCTGGTCCCGTCTACCTATCTGTTGGTGGCACTGGCGGGCATCGAATTCGGCGATCACCAGCGCTTTACTCTCAAGTGGGCCGTGCTGGTTTGCGCATGCATCCTGATTGCCGCACTGCTGATGGGGATATTCCCTGCATACAGCAGTCTATAACGCACATAACCTCCTAGCTGCCGCGCAAGCGGCACTGTGGATCAGACAAGTTCAAAGGAAAACCTAATGGAATGGCTGACCAACCCTGAGATCTGGGTTGCTTTCTTCACCCTGACCGCCCTTGAGATCGTTCTGGGCATCGACAACATCATCATGATCTCGATCCTGGTCAGCCGCATGCCCAAGGCAATGCAGCCGCGTACTCGGATTTTCGGCCTGGCGCTGGCGATGATCACGCGAATCCTGCTGTTGCTGTCGATCACTTGGGTCATGCGTTTGACCGACGATCTGTTCGTGGTGCTGGGCCAGGGTATTTCCGGCCGCGACCTGATCCTCTTTTTCGGCGGCCTGTTCCTGCTGTGGAAAAGCTCGCAAGAGATCTATCACGGCATGGAAGGCGAAGAGGAAGCGATCGACGAACCCAAAGGCAAGGGCGGGCTGTTCCTGTACACCATCATCCAGATCGCCATCATCGACATTGTGTTCTCGCTGGATTCGGTGATCACGGCGGTGGGCATGGTCTCCTACGTGCCGGTCATGGTGGCGGCAATCATCGTGGCAGTACTGATCATGATGTTGTGCTCGGGGGTGATCAGCGATTTCATCGACAAGCACCCATCGCTGAAAATGCTCGCGCTGTCGTTCCTGATCGTCGTCGGTACGGTGCTGATCGCCGAAGCTTTCGACGTGCACGTGCCTAAAGGCTATGTGTACTTCGCCATGGCGTTCTCGCTCGCGGTGGAGGCGATCAACATCAAGATGCGCACGGCGGTGGCCAAAAAGAAGGCATTGAAGGACGATGTGAAACTTCGCGACGATGTTTAGGGTCAAAAATGGCCGATGCGTTGTAGCTGAATGAAGAAAACGGGGCATTCGTGATGCCCCGTTTTTTATTGTGCGGTGAAGTGCCTGGGGTGTTTGGAGCGAATTCATTTCGCGAGAGGTTGGTGCATCTGGCCTCTGGCCCATGCATTCGCTCCTGCAGGAAATCTTCGCCGCTTAGCACGATGTCAAATGCCTGATAAATGACAGATTTGTTTCAAGAAATAATCGTCTGTGCCATGCTGGCAATCAGGCTTCAAGCCGACTAAAAAGCTATAGCAGAGCGTGTTTGTGGCAGCCATGCCCAGACGTCTTCGCTCACTACACGCTGCATTTTCAATCATTGCCCATCGGGCGTTGGCTATTCTGGCCCGCCGGGCATTTAACAGGGGGCTTTCCGTATGCTGACCCTGCTCGATTTGCTTTCCGCCGTCGCGCTGTTGATCTGGGGCACGCACATCGTTCGGACCGGCATTCTGCGCGTTTATGGCTCGCAGTTGCGCCGTGTGCTCAGTCAGAACATGTCCAAACGTCCGCTGGCTTTCGTCGCCGGGATTCTTGTCACCGCTGTGGTGCAGAGCAGCAATGCCACCGCGATGCTGGTGACTTCCTTCGTCGGTCAGAGCCTGATGGGGCTGACACCTGCCTTGGCGATCATGCTGGGTGCCGACGTCGGTACGGCGGTGATGTCGCGAATCCTGACGTTTGACCTGTCGTGGCTCTCGCCGCTGCTGATCTTCCTCGGTGTGATCTTTTTCCTTTCGCGCAAACAGACCCGCGTTGGTCAGCTTGGCCGCGTCGGCATCGGCCTGGGGCTGATCATTTTGGCGCTGCAATTGATCGTCACTGCCGCCGCGCCCATCACGCAAGCGGCCGGGGTAAAGGTGCTGTTCGCCTCGCTGACCGGCGATATCCTGCTCGATGCCCTGGTCGGGGCGATGTTTGCGCTGATTTCCTACTCGAGTCTGGCCGCTGTTCTGCTGACCGCGACCCTTGCGGGGGCGGAAATCATCAGCTTGCCGGTTGCGATCGGTCTGGTGATCGGCGCCAACATCGGCAGCGGCCTGCTGGCTTTTCTCAGTACCAGCATGCAGAACGTTGCCGGTCGCCAGGTAGCACTGGGCAGCCTGCTGTACAAACTGATCGGCCTGCTGCTGATCATCCCGGTGCTGACGCCGCTGGTGCACTGGATGGAAACCCTGGACGTCAGTCCTTCGAGTCTGGTGATCACCTTCCATGTGATCTACAACTCCCTGCGCTGCCTGATCATGCTGCCGACCGTCGGGCCGATGGGCCGCCTGTGTGCGTCGATCCTGCCGCAGGCCGCCGAGGTCAACGGCCAGACCAAACCGCGCCACCTGGACCTGACCGCGCTGGCGACACCAAGCCTGGCGCTGGCCAATGCCGTACGTGAAACCCTGCGCATGGGCGATCTGATCGACAGCATGCTTAGCGCGATGCAGGAAGTGCTGCGCGGCAATCAGACGGCCGTGACGCAGGAAGTCCGCCGTCTGAACGACGATGTCGAGGTGCTGTACAACGCGATCAAGCTGTATCTGGCGCAGATGCCGCGTGAAGACCTCAGCGATCAGGACAATCGACGCTGGGCGGAGATCATTGAGCTTGCGATCAACCTTGAACTGGCCAGCGGGCTGATCGAGCGCATGCTGCGCAAGGTCCAGCAGCAGAAGACTTCCCAACGCCGGTCTTTTTCCGACGTCGGCCTGGAAGAGTTGTCGGGGCTGCACGCGCAACTGATGGCGAACTTGCGACTGGGCCTGTCGGTGTTCCTCAGTGGCGACCCGGAAAGCGCGCGGCAATTGCTGCGTGAGAAACGACGTTTCCGGGCACAGGAACGGCGTCTGGCCCATGCCCATGTCAGCAGATTGCAACGCAAGATCGTGCAGAGTATCGAGACCAGCTCGTTGCACCTTGAGCTTATCGCCGATATGAAGCGACTCAATTCACTGTTCTGCAGCAGCGCCTATGCTGTTCTTGAAACCACCGATACCGGCGCCTTGCCGAGCGAAAGCCAGCCAGACTGATCAAGGTGAACGCCAGGGCCGGGTGGAAGTCTGTAACACATACCGGCCCGCTAGGAAGCCCGTTTTTATGCGTTGCCTGCTGTTCGCTTTTCTGTTTCTGACATCCCTTCCATCCCTGGCTATCGACCGCTTGCAGGTGGAGGGCTATGTGTTGCCCAACGGCCTGCAGTTGCTCCTAAAACCGGCTGAAAAGGGTCATGTGTCCATACGCCTGGTGGTCGGTATCGGCTTCGACGACTTCCCTTGCGAGGACAAAGAGCTGCCGCACCTGCTGGAGCATTTGCTGTTCAGTGGTATCGACGATTCCGGCGAGGGTGGGCTGGAGCAACAGATGCAGGCGCTGGGCGGTGAGTGGAATGCATTCACCAGTAATACCGACACCACGTTCGTGATCGAGGCACCGGCGCGCAATCAGCGCAAGGTTCTGAACCTGCTGCTCAATGTGCTGACCCACACGCAAATCAATCAGGCCAATCTGGATACGGTCAGACGTATCGTCGAGCGTGAGGACGGCGGCCACTATTCCCACTTGCAACGCTGGCTGGACAAGCGTGACCTGGGGCACACCGCCAGCAATCAGCTAGCCGTGGAACTGGGGCTCAAATGCGCCGAGCGCCCTGAAGTCGATCACCTGACGCTGGAGCAGATCCAGAACATTCACGACAACTGGTACGCCTCCAACAACATGACGCTGATCATTGTCGGCGATCTGGACAAGCTGCTGCCGGCCTATCTGGAGCGTACCTTCGGCCAGCTCAATGCCGTGGACCCGACCGAGCATCCGCCTCTTGCCACCGTGACCCAAAAAGCCGAGCCCGGGCGTACGTTGATCCGCGGAACACTGGGTGACGGTGCGCGGCTACACCTGCTGTTTCCCGAGCCCGACATGGGTGAGCAGCACGACGAAACGTGGGATCTGGTCAAGGCTTATCTGGACTGGGCGCTGTACAGCGAACTGCGTCTGGAAAAGGGCTATTCCTACGGGCCGTGGGCTGATCGCGAGGCCTTTGGCGATACCGGCTTTCTCAGCCTCAATGCCGATCTGGACCGCGACCAGACCGACGCGGCGGTGACGTCGGTCCGTTCGATGCTGGAGCGACTGCGCAAAGACGGCATGGATCCGGCCACTTTCGCCCGCTTGCAGCACGCCTCGATTGCCAAGCAGGCGTGGGCGGCGCAAGGGAACAGCGCGCTGGCCGATTATTACTGGGGCGCCTTGAACGATTATGAAGACGGCCGATTCGAAGATCCGGCAAAGCGCACTCGTGCGGTCAGTCTGGATCAAGCGAACAAGGCCATGCGCCAATTGCTGGCTCAACCGGGTTACCTGCGTATCGAAGAGCCGTTGCTAGGTTATGACGAGCTGTATGAGATCGGTTTGACGTTGGCAGTGCTGGTGGTTTTGCTGATTGCATGGCGATGGCGGGTGTACAGGAAACGGTCGCGCTGAGTAAATGTCTACGCGACCTGTGGGCGCGCACGCTGACAGCCCTGTGTGTTGGATATTGCTATCCTGCCAAGGATTTTTCCCCCCTTCAAAGTGAACACCGCCATGCCGGACCTTAACGCCCTCATGCAGAACTCCTACGTACAGCGCGTGCTGGAGTTCATCAAGCGCTACCCGGGGCTGATTGCGTTCTTTGGTTTCTGCTCTGGCATTGGCAGTTTCATTCTGGTGGATCGGCAAGCCAAGCTGGCGACCTGGATCGCGGTGATCATGCTGGTGAGCTGGATCTGGCTGATGGTCGAGAACAGCGCCGTCGCCCTGATTGCCAGGCTGTTCAAACGCGAAATTCCCCAACCGCTGTTGCGTTACGCCACACAGATGATCCATCAGGAAAGTCTGTTCTTCGTGCTGCCATTTTTCTTCGTCACCACGACCTGGAACAGCGGGCAGCTGGCGTTCACAGGCTTGCTGGCAGCCGCAGGACTGGTGTCGATCACTGACCCGCTGTATTACAAATGGCTCGCGCCGCGCCGCTGGCTGTTCATGGCGCTGCACACCTTGACGCTGTTCGCCGCGCTGCTCACCGCGTTGCCGATCATCCTGCACCTGACCACCGCCGAGAGTTACAAACTGGCGCTGGTCACGGCGATGGTGCTGTCCATCCCGAGTCTGGCGTCGAGTTTTCCGATCACCAACTGGAAGCGCGGTGTCGGGCTGATATTCCTGACGCTGGCCATCGGTGGCGCCGGCTGGTTGCTGCGCTCCTGGGTGCCGCCCGCGACGCTGTGGCTGACCGAGGTTGCGGTGAGCACGCGCTTCGACAACCAGAACCGAACCCCTGGTGAAAGCATTCAGGAGGTCGGCGTCAATCAACTGCGCAGCAGTGGCCTGTACGCTTACACCTCGATCAACGCACCACGGGGGCTGGACGAACGGATCTATCATGTCTGGCGCCATAACGGCGAAGAGGTGGATCGCATCGCCCTGGATATCCACGGCGGTCGCAAGGAAGGCTATCGTGCGTGGACGCACAAACAGAATTTCCCGCCAGATGTGCTCGGCAAATGGCAGGTGAGGGTGCTGACAGAGGATGGCCAGATGATCGGCGTATTACGCTTTAAAGTGACCGATACCGATCAGCCAGCGGTGACCCGCAAGAAAATCACGCCAGCAGGTTTGAAGCCCGGTGCAGATACTGCGGGCTCGGACAATGCCGACAACGCGCCGGCGGCGAAGCCGTCCGATGCAGCAAAACCCCAATAAGCCTGCCACCATGACCGCATCGAGCTACCTCGCGACCAGGGCTGCCAACACAGCCGGCAGCGTCTCGCTGGATACGTCGACCCATCCCACGCAATTGAGAATCGCCGGGGACTGGACGCTTGCTCATTACCACGAGCTCAGGCAACAGACCGATGCGCTCAGCGATGGCTTCGCAGCCTCAGCGCAAGTGGACATGAGCGAGCTGGGCGCGCTGGATACAGCAGGGGCCTCGCTGCTGGTCGAGTTGCTCGGCGTACAACGCCTGCGTCTTCTGGCGGTTCAGGCGCCCAATCTTCCCGAATCCAGCCGCGCCCTGATGCAGACCATCCAGAGCGCGTTGACTGATTACCACCAACCGCAGAAAGACTCGGAAATCGCAACAGGCACCCAATTGCTGGCACGGATCGGCTGTGCGGTGGAAGTGGTCTGGAACGACACCCTGCAACTGTTGGGCTTCATCGGGCTGATCCTGCAAACCTTCGTCACCACGATGCTGCGCCCCAAGCGCTGGCGCACCACCTCGGTCATTGCGCACATCGAGCAGATCGGCCTGGATGCCGCACCCATCGTTGCGCTGCTCACGTTCATGGTCGGCGCAGTGGTGGCGTTTCTTGGGGCCACGGTGCTCAAGGCGTTCGGCGCAACCATCTTCACCGTCGACCTGATCGGCTTTTCCTTTTTGCGGGAATTTGCCGTGTTGCTGACCTCGATTCTTCTGGCAGGCCGCACCGCCAGCGCATTCACCGCACAGATCGGCTCGATGAAAGCCAATGAGGAACTCGACGCTCTGCGCACTCTGGGGTTGAGCCCTACAGAACTACTGGTCCTGCCCCGCGTGCTCGCCTTGCTCGTCTCGCTGCCGATGCTGACGTTTCTGGCGATGATCTGCGGCATTGTGGGCGGCGGCGTGGTCTGCGCCGTGTCGCTGGGGATCTCGCCGGCCATGTTCCTTTCCCTGATGCAGGCCGATATCGGCGTACAGCATTTTCTGGTGGGAATCATCAAAGCGCCGATCTTCGCCTTTTTCATCGCGGCGATTGGTTGCCTGGAAGGCTTCAAAGTGCAAGGGAGCGCTGAATCGGTAGGCGCTCACACCACATCGAGCGTGGTGCAGTCGATTTTCGTGGTCATTGTGCTGGATGCACTGGCCGCAATGTTCTTCATGGAGATGGGCTGGTGACACGACGCTGCGTTCAACCCGGCGAGGCGGTGATTCAGGTACGTGGCCTGTGCAACCGCTTCGGCCCGCAGGTGGTTCACGAAAATCTCGATCTGGATGTGTATCGCGGGGAAATTCTCGCCGTGGTCGGCGGCTCGGGCAGCGGCAAGTCGGTGTTGCTGCGCAGCATTGTCGGACTGCAGCGGCCGAATGAAGGGACTGTCCAGGTCCTGGGTCAGGATTTGCTGAATCTATCGGATAAAAATCGCTCACAGGTTGAGCGACGCTTCGGGGTGCTGTTTCAGAAAGGCGCCTTGTTCTCTTCGTTGACCATTACCGAGAACGTCGCACTGCCGCTGATCGAGCACGCGGGCCTGAGTCGGCAAGACGCTGAGCATCTGGCGGGAATAAAAATGGCTCTGGCCGGCTTACCACTGTCGGCGGCGCATAAATACCCCTCGGAGTTGTCCGGCGGGATGATCAAGCGCGCCGCCCTGGCCAGAGCGCTGGCGCTGGACCCGGACATTCTGTTTCTCGACGAACCCACAGCCGGTCTCGATCCGATCGGCGCAGGCGCGTTCGACCAGTTGATCCTGACCTTACGTGATGCGTTGGGCTTGAGCGTGTTCATGGTCACCCACGACCTGGATACGCTGTACACCATCACCGACCGCGTGGCGGTCCTGGCGCAGAAACGCGTGCTGGCTGCCGACAGCATCGACAAGGTGGCGGCTTACAAGGACGCCTGGATTCACGAATACTTCCATGGCCCGCGTGGCCGCTCGGCCTACGCAGCGGCCACCCACCCACACGAGGTCTCATGATGGAAACCCGCGCCCATCACGTTTTGATCGGCCTGTTCACGGTTATCGTGGTTGCAGCCGCGCTTTTGTTCGGTCTGTGGCTGGCCAAGTCCAGTGTCGATACCGCTTTCAAGGATTATCAGGTGGTGTTCAACGAGGCCGTGACCGGTCTCTCCCGCGGCAGTCCGGTGCAGTACAGCGGGATCAAGGTCGGCGACGTGGTCAATCTGCGCCTCGATCCGCTGGACCCACGCCGCGTACTGGCGCAGATCCGAGTGGCAGGGGAAACCCCGATCAAGCGCGACACCTTCGCCAAACTGGCTTTGGCAGGAATCACGGGCACCTCGCTCATTCAGCTCAGTGGCGGCACGCCGCAAAGCGAAGAGCTGAAGAGTCAGGACGGCAATCTGCCAGTGATCGTCGCCTCGCCATCGCCGATCTCGCGTTTACTCAATGACAGCAACGACCTGCTGACCGGAATCACCAGCCTGCTGCACAACACCAACGAGATGTTTTCCTCGGACAATGTGAAGACCCTCACCAAAACCCTCGAACACCTTGAGCAGACGACAGGGGCAATTGCCGATCAGCGCGACGATATCCGCCTGGCGTTGAAACAAATGACGGTGCTCAGCAAGCAAGCGGGCGCCACGCTGGAACAGACCTCCACCCTGATGCGCAATGCCAATCAATTGGTGACCACTGACGGCAGACAGACCATCGCCAGCGCGCAACAGGCCATGAAGTCCCTGGAGCAGAGCAGCATGACCATTAATACGCTGCTCAAGGACAATCGCGACTCGGTGAACGGCGGCCTTCAGGGCCTGGGTGAATTAGGTCCGGCAATTGGCGAACTGCGTGACACCCTGGCCTCGCTCAAGAACATCTCGCGTAGTTTGAACGCTAACCCCAGCGGCTACCTGCTCGGTAGCGAGAAGCACAAGGAGTTCGAGCCATGAGGCCTGCCAATCACTCTCTTATCCGGCTGTTAACGGCAAGCGCGCTGCTGTCGCTGGGCGCCTGTTCGATTCTGCCCAAGCAGGCGCCATCGGACGTGTATCGCCTGCCGACGGCGGCAAGCAGCAGCCAGGCCGCACCACCGGTCTCCTGGTCGTTGCGTGTAACGAGGCCCAAGTCCAGCGAAGCCCTGGACAGTCCGCGCATCGCGGTCATCCCTCAGGGCGATGTGATCAGCAGCTATAAAGGCGCGCGCTGGAGCGATCCGTCGCCAGCCCTGCTACGTAACCACCTGACCGACGCGTTTTATCGCGACGCTCGGGTGCCGTCGATCAGCACTGACGACAGCAACCTGCAAGCGGACTTCGAACTGGGAGGGGAACTGCAGGCGTTCCAGAGTGAATATCGCGGCAAGGCCATCGAGGTGGTGATTCGACTGGATGCGCGGCTGGCCGATGATCGTCAGCGTATTGTCGCCAGCCGTCGTTTCGAGGTGCATCAGCCGGTCGCCGACAAGCAGGTCCCAGCCGTTGTGGCGGGCTTCGGGAAGGCCAGCGATACGCTGACCGCCCAAGTGCTGCAATGGACCGTAGACCAAGGCCAGAGGCATTACACCGCCGAGCCGAAGAACCAATAGCAGACCGCGATAGCCGCGACCACCCCTGAGAACTCCGCCAGCAGCGCGCAGCCCACCGCATGACGCGCACGCTGGATACCGACCGCACCGAAGTACACCGCCAGCACGTAGAAGGTGGTTTCGGTGCTGCCCTGAACGGTCGCCGCGACCAACGCCTGAAAACTGTCCACGCCTTGGGTTTTCATGGTCTCGATCAGCATCGCCCGCGCGGCGCTGCCTGAGAACGGTTTGACCAGTGCGGTGGGCAGGGCATCGACGAATCGGGTGTCCAGCCCCGTCCACTGCACCGCATGGCGTATGCCTTCCAGCATCAGGTCCAGCGCACCGGAAGCGCGCAAGACGCCCACGGCGCAGAGCATCGCCACCAGATACGGCAGCAGATTCTTTGCGACGTCAAAGCCTTCTTTGGCGCCGTCGACAAAGGTTTCGTACACCTTGACCTTGCGCAACGCGCCGATCACCAGGAACAGTATGATGATGCCGAACAGCGTCACGTTGCCGAGGACCGATGACAGGCTGGACAGGGCAGCGGCGGAAAGGCCGGCCAGGATCGCCATGAAGCCGCCCAGCAATAACGCGCCGGGAATCAGATAAGCCAGTACCACTGGATCCCACAGACGCAGGCGCTGCATGAAGGCCACGGACAGCAGGCCGACCAGGGTCGAGGCACTGGTCGCCAGCAGGATCGGCAGAAACACCATGGTCGGATCCGCCGCGCCTTGCTGTGCGCGGTACATGAAGATGGTGACCGGCAGCAGGGTCAACGAGGAGGCGTTGAGCACCAGAAAGAGAATCTGCGCATTGCTGGCCACTGTCTTGCTGGGGTTGAGTTCCTGCAGCGAGCGCATGGCCTTGAGGCCAATGGGGGTCGCGGCGTTGTCCAGGCCCAGTGCATTGGCCGCAAAGTTGAGGGTGATCAGGCCCAGCGCAGGGTGGCCACGCGGGACCTCCGGCATGAGACGGTGGAACAGCGGGGCGAGGACTTTGCCGAGCCAGTCGACGATCCCGGCTTTTTCGGCAATGTTGAGAAAGCCCAGCCACAGCGTCAGGGTGCCGAACAGCAGCACCATGACCTCCACCGAAAGCTTGGCCATCGCGAAAATGCTTTCGACCATGGCAGCGAAGACGCCGGAATTACCGCCAACCAGCCACTGTGTCAGCGCGGAAATCGCCGCGACCACGAAAAAACCAAGCCATAGGCCGTTGAGCATCAGTTAACCCCCCTCGCAAGATGCGGCGATGATAGCGGCGGGGGCGTAAACAACAAACCCTCTGTCACGTTGCGTTGAGCGCTGTGGAAGCTTCGGAAAACTACGACGGTGGCGAAAGCGGTGTCAGCAAGTCCGCCTTCGCCACCGTCGTAACCTCCCACGGACTCAGCACTTTGCCAATGGCACAATCTGCGTAAGCCCACACAGGGTCAGCACTTTTGCAGTTGGCCTAATCTGCGCAAGCTCCCACTGGGGTCAGTGGCGCTGCATCTTCAAACAACAAACCCCGGCAGGCCGGGGTTTGTGTTTAATGCCGATCAGCAATCAATCGACAGTCGACTGACCTGCGGGCAAGGATTCCTTGCTGCGCCAGTGCGGCAGCGAATTCCAGTAGCGCTCGCCCTTGGCGTCGTCGTACATGCCTTCCCAACGCGAGATGACCAATACCGCCAAGGCATTGCCGATGACGTTCAGGGCGGTGCGCGCCATGTCCATGATGCGGTCGACGCCAGCGATGAATGCCAGTCCTTCCAGCGGAATACCGACACTGCCCAGCGTCGCCAGCAGCACCACGAACGATACGCCAGGAACACCCGCGATGCCTTTGGAGGTCACCATCAAGGTCAGCACCAGCATGATCTGCTGGCCGATGGACAAGTCGATGCCGTACAGCTGAGCAATGAACAGCGCGGCAATACTCTGATACAGCGTCGAGCCGTCAAGGTTGAACGAGTACCCGGTCGGCACCACGAAGCTGCTGATGGCCTTTGGCGCGCCATAGGCCTCCATCTTCTCGATCACGCGGGGCAACACGGTCTCGGAGCTTGCGGTGGAGTAGGCCAGCACCAGTTCATCCTTGAAGATGCGCATCAGCTTGGTCACCGAGAAACCGAAGAGACGAGCAATCAGGCCCAGTACGACGAAGGCAAAGAACGCGATGGCGACGTAAACCAGAATCACCAGTTTGGCCAGCGGCAGCAATGACGCGAAGCCGAAGTTGGCCACGGTCACCGCAATCAACGCGAACACCCCGATCGGCGCGTAGTTCATGATCATGTGCGTGACTTTGAACATGGTCTCCGACACGCCCTGGAAGACCTTGACCAGCGGCTCGCGTACCTCGGCACTCAGACTGGACAGACCCAGACCGAAGAATACCGAGAAGAAGATGATCGGCAGCATGTCGCCCCGCGCAACGGCGGCGAAGATGTTCGACGGGATCAGATTGAGGATCGTGGCGATGAACGCGTGATCGTGCTGCACTTCAGCAGTGGTCTTCTCATATTGCGAGATATCCACCGTGCCCAGCGTGCTCATGTCGATGCCGGTGCCCGGGTGGAACACGTTGGCCAGCAAAAGGCCGACGACGATGGCAATGGTTGTGACGACCTCAAAGTAAAGAATGGTCTTCAGGCCGATGCGGCCGAGCTTCTTCGCGTCGCCCACCCCCGCGATGCCCACTACCAGAGACGAGATCACGATAGGGATGACGATCATCTTGATCAGGCGAATGAAGATGTCACCTGCCGGTTGCAGGATGTTGCTGATCCACCAGGCCTTGTCAGCGCTGAAGTGATTGAGAACCGCTCCCAGTGCGACCCCCAAAACCAGACCGATCAGAATCTGCCAGGCGAGGCTGAGTTTTGCCTTCTTCATGTCTTTAACCTTGTTGTAGTTGGCATGGACATTTCTCACCGACGCGTTCGACATCGCTCTGATAAGCATGGTCAATGCGCGGATACCCTGGATCTGTCCAGAAGGTCTCTGCAAACGAGCGTCCGAGCTCTCGGCAGGCGGAAAAAGGGCGCAACTATTCCCATCCAGACCTTCAACGTCTAATGCCGTAAATGCCTACCTCATGCCAAATCGGCATGAGGCAAATCAAAGACTTCGATTAAATTGCCACGAAACGTAACATTCGCGCGAATAAATATATGCTGAGGAGTGGCTAAAACGTCGCCTATGGCGAGGAGGAGAAGGCTGAGAGGACGCAAGTGACAAAATGGTCACATAACGCCAAACCGTCATTCGAAAAGTGGGTTTCTCGATATACGGTCGAAAAGGGGGATGGGGTGCATAGCTCGCTTGCGCATCGCAAGCCCAAGTCTGATGCCTGTATGAGAGGCGATGTGACGATGGGCTTGCGTTACGGCTGCCTGACCCGGCCCACGAATGGGAGTACTCCCTGTACACCTGGCGCGCTGCAACCACTCCTTTGATCAGAACACGCCAGCCCCTTGGTCACGCGCAACCCTCCTCGAGCTGCGCGACTTCAGGAAAACCCAATGAAATTCGGTCTTCCGTCATTTGAATCAGTACCAGTTAGGATCTTTCTTTAGTTGTTCTTTCAGAAGGCCTTGCATGCCTTCGTCAGGATTACCAAGGAAGCGATAGTCTGCGTGGCGCGTCGGCGATTTGTCCGTCGGCAAGCCTGCAGGCACTTCAACCAACATGGCATACGCATGGGCTTTGTTCAGGCTGAACGCGACGATGAGCCGTTTGTTGATGCACGTGTCCTGGGTTTCGCAAAGAGGCCCTACCAGGTATTTGTCACCATCCTCGGTCACCGCATTCATCTGCTCCGACGAGCCGGACAGATTGATCACCCAATCGGGCAAGCGCTCTTCTTTCTTGACCACTGCCGACCAAGTCTGGCGATACTCCGGATCGGAACTCAATAACTCGCTGACCCGCGACTGTCCGTCGTTCGCTGCCATCACAGAGGCGCTGGCGCTCGTCAAGAGCGCCAGGGTCAGGGCATAAAAATGCTTGCCAACCATGATGTTCAGCCTCGACCGCGACGACCGAAGAAGAACGACACGACGAACATTACCAGGAAGACGACAAAGAGAATCTTGGCGATACCTGTGGCGGTGCCTGCGATACCACCGAAGCCTAGAACTGCTGCGACGATAGCGATGATCAGAAATGTAATAGCCCAGCTCAACATGGTGACTCTCCTTACTGTTTTTTAATTTTTAACTACAGCCACGTGTCGAATTCGACCCCTTGGCGTAGATCGCGTCTCTGCCATCACCCGATGCTCAGAAAACCCAACTCTGCTGATGCGGTGCCTGCTCAACGGCATCGGTTGCGTCTTCAACCGGTTGTAGACTCAAACCGACATCCGTGGCCTTCAACGCGCTTGCCTTGGCAAAAGTTGCGGAATGGCTGTAGATGCGCTGAATGTGCGTAATCTGCCTGCTTTGATTCCAGTGAGCGAACTGCTGAACGACGATCAGCGTGATCATCAACGCCAGACTCGCGAACAAACCTTGCTGCAAATGCAGAGGAGAGATACGCAGTGCAGCAAGACGTTGAGTGTTCATTCAGCAAGCTCCGGGCAATCTTGTCGGTCGACGGTTCAGACCGTTGTTACCTCAGATGTTGCAGCCTGTGTGCCAGGTTTTTTATTGGAGAAAAACCTTTAATAATCAATAGGTTAACCTGAACCGAAAGATGAGTCTTACACGCAAGCTGCACGATTGAGCGTTTGGCACCGTGCGTATTGCACGAAGGGAGATGAACAGCTGTCGCGGGCGCCGCGCATACCGCAGACGTAAAGGTCCTCACACAGGACCCTTAACATCAGGAGGTGTAGCTCTATCTGTTCGTCACCCTGCGCTTCGGGTCATGACTCGCAAAGCATCGGCATCCACGCCTTTTACGCCTCGAATATTCCGAGCGATTTCCACCGCCAGTTCCTTCTCGGCGTAATTGGCGACAACGCCATCGAGGCTAACGACCCCGCTCTTGGTTTCGACTTTTATATTCAGGCCGTCAAGATTACGGCTGTAGATAAGACAGGATTTGACCTTGCTGGTAATCCAGGCATCGCTGAACTCCTCACGCACACTGTCCGCTTGCGCCGCGTTCTGCTCCTTGATGGTCTGAGTGTCGCGAGCGCTGAGGCTGATCAGGTTATTGACGTCAGTCACGCCATCGGTATTGCTCGCCAGGCTGCCGGCCAGCTGCTTGGCCTGGGCGTCTTTCGCCTGGCCCTTCAACGTCACTACGCCGCGCGCAGCGGTTACATCGATGTTCAGACCTTCGGTAACGCTGTTCCAGAGCAATTTGGATTTGATGGTCGCGATGAGCGTTGCGTCGTCGAATCGCTGCGCCATATTGGGCTTGGTGCCGGGTTCGGTAGCGACTTGAGGGTCAATCTGCAACTGGTTATCGACCTTGGTGATGCCTTGGATATCACCGGCGATTTGTGTCGCCAGATCCTTGTCGACCTCATTTTCCACCGTGCCGTTAAGCGTGGCCGTACCTTGCTCGACCTTCACGCCAATGTTGAATGGACTCAAATGGCGATTGAGCGCGAATGCTGTCCATATCGAACCTTCCTGGCGCGCCTGGGCCAACTGCGTCTGTAAATCCCCCTCGGCCGCCTGAGCAACAACGGGCGTTAACCCCAACAGACCAGCGGTGGCTACAGCCAGAGTGATTTTCTTCAGCGGGTGCATGGCAAGTCTCCAGACAGTTACAAAAGGACTACTGCAGAGACTTTTCATTTGTTCGGATGTTCTGTCTGGCCGGCACTTTCTGAAAGCTGTTTTCAATCCCCATGCCAGGCAGATGTTAGAAGAAAAAGGCACAGATCAAGGAGTTACCTGATTTTTTCTCAGACAGGTACCATGCAACTCGCCGAATCAATCAGAATGGACCATGCAACTTGCCCGATTTTTCCGGGACTAACCAAGATCATTCATTTAGGAGCGTAGGAAAAATGGAAGCAGCCACTGAGAATCAGGGCCGTATTCTGCTTGTGGACGATGAGTCCGCCATCCTTCGCACCTTCCGTTATTGCCTGGAAGATGAAGGCTACAACGTCGCCACGGCCAACAGCGCTGCGCAGGCTGAAGCGTTGCTGCAACGGCAGGTGTTCGACGTTTGCTTTCTGGATCTGCGTCTTGGGGAAGACAACGGTCTGGACGTGTTGGCGCAGATGCGCATTCAAGCACCCTGGATGCGCGTGGTTATCGTCACCGCGCACTCGGCGGTCGACACCGCAGTAGACGCCATTCAGGCGGGCGCCGCTGACTATCTGGTCAAACCGTGCAGTCCCGACCAATTGCGTCTGGCAACCGCCAAACAGCTGGAAGTCCGTCAACTGTCGGCGCGCCTCGAAGCACTGGAAGGCGAAGTACGCAAGCCCAAGGACGGCCTCGATTCCCACAGCCCGTCGATGATGGCGATTCTGGAGACGGCACGTCAGGTGGCCAACACCGATGCCAATATTCTGATCCTTGGCGAATCAGGCACCGGTAAAGGCGAGCTTGCCCGGGCCATTCACGGCTGGAGCAAGCGTGCGAAAAAAGCCTGCGTCACCATCAACTGCCCGTCGCTGACGGCGGAATTGATGGAAAGCGAGCTGTTCGGCCACAGTCGCGGCGCGTTCACCGGTGCCAGCGAAAGTACCCTTGGCCGGGTCAATCAGGCCGATGGCGGTACTTTGTTTCTCGACGAAATCGGTGATTTCCCGCTGACCTTGCAGCCCAAGCTGCTGCGCTTTATCCAGGACAAGGAATATGAGCGCGTCGGGGATCCGGTGACGCGCCGCGCTGACGTGCGCATCCTGGCAGCCACCAATCTGAATCTGGAAGACATGGTCCGTGACGGGCGCTTTCGCGAAGATCTGCTTTATCGTCTGAACGTCATCACGCTGCATTTGCCACCGTTGCGCGAACGCGGCGAGGACATCCTGACCTTGGCAGATCGTTTCCTGGCCCGCTTCGTCAAAGAGTATGGCCGTCCCGCCCGGGGCTTCAGCGAAGAGGCACGTAGCGCGCTGATCAACTACCGCTGGCCTGGCAACATTCGAGAACTGCGTAACGTCGTCGAACGGGCGAGCATTATCTGCCCGCAGGAAAAAGTCGAAGTCAGCCATCTGGGAATGGGCGAGCAGCCGACCAACAACGCCCCGCGCGTAGGCGCGGCGCTGAGTCTGGACGAACTGGAAAAAGCCCACATCGGGGCGGTGCTCGCCACCAGTGACACCCTCGATCAGGCCGCACGAACGTTGGGCATCGATGCCTCGACGTTGTACCGCAAACGCAAGCAGTACAACCTGTGACAGGACGCCCATGAAGCTCGCGATGAAGTTGCACACCCGACTGTTCCTCAGCATCTCGGCGCTGATAACGGTTGCGTTGCTGGGCCTGCTACTGGGGCTGGTCAGCGTCATGCAGATGGCCAAATCGCAGGAGGACTTGATCCGCCACAACTTCATCACGCTCGATATTGGCCTCAAACTTCGGCAGAACCTGGGTGACCAGTTGGTGATGCTGCTCAGGGACAAGCCCGATGAGGCCGCGCTGAAACAACATCAGGAAGAGTTTCATACGCTGCTCGACAAGGGCATTGATCATGACCAGCAAACCAATACCCCCAGCGGCTTTGAAAAGGCGCGGGCGGATTACGAGCAGTTCCTCGACTCCCTCAAAGCAACGAACGATTCCGCCGACGCGATAAACGACGATAAAGCCGTTATCTCATCCTTCAACTCACTGCGTAACGGGTTGCTCGACGCCCATCGTCAGGCGCTGGAGAACATCAGCCACGCCGAAAGCGCTTCGCGCAGCCGTGCGCTCTGGGTTGCCGCGCTGCTGGGGCTGGTCGGGCTCGCCGTGCTGGCAATCGGCTTTGTAACGGCTCACGGCATCGCCCGGCGCTTTGGCGCGCCGATCGAAGCATTGGCAAAGGCTGCTGATAATATCGGGCGCGGCAATTTTGAGGTCACACTGCCGATTTCCTCCGCTACCGAGATGAATCAGCTGACCCGCCGCTTCGGCATCATGGCTGAGGCTCTGCGTCAGCATCAGGTGACCAACGTCGATGAGCTGCTCGCCGGTCAGCAGCGCCTGCAAGCAGTGCTCGACAGCATCGACGATGGTCTTCTGATGATCGACCGCCAAGGGCGGCTGGAGCACTTAAACCCTGTTGCGCAGCGGCAGCTGGGCTGGGAAGAAGGGCGGCTGGGTCAAGGACTCGGCGAGGCCTTGCAGCGTCCGGAACTGGATGAGCAGCTTTATCTGGTCTTGCGTGGCGGGACTCTGGAGCGCGCTCCGGAAGACTTGTCTATCGAGATCGACGGCGAAACCCGCCTGTTGACCTACAGCCTGACGCCCGTCAGCCATACCAAAGGTCATATTCTGGGTGCGGTGATGGTGCTGCATGACGTCACCGAGCAACGCGCTTTCGAACGGGTCCGTAGCGAATTCGTCTTGCGCGCTTCTCACGAGCTGCGTACGCCAGTGACGGGCATGCACATGGCTTTCGGCCTGTTGCAGGAGCGTTTGCACTTCCCTCCGGAGTCCCGCGAAACGGACCTGCTGCAGACCGTTAACGAAGAAATGCAGCGCCTGATGCAGTTGATTAACGACCTGCTGAACTTCTCCCGCTATCAGAACGGTCTGCAGAAACTGACCCTCGCGCCGTGCGACGTCAACGACCTGCTGCACGAAGCGCGTGAGCGTTTTGCCGAGTCGGCACAAGAGCAGGAGGTAACGGTGCTGCTGGAGATGCAGGAGCCACTGCCACGCCTGCAAGCGGACAAGACTCAACTGGAACGCGTGCTGGATAACCTGCTGGACAACGCCATACGCCATACCCCTCGGTCCGGGCTCATTCGACTGCAGGCGCGTCGACATGGCGAGCGGTTGATCATCAGCGTTGAAGACAACGGCGAAGGCATTGCCTACGGCCAGCAGGCGCGGATTTTCGAACCCTTTGTCCAGGTCGGCCGCAAGAAAGGCGGCGCGGGTCTGGGATTGGCCTTATGCAAAGAGATCGTGCAACTGCACGGCGGGCGCATGGGCGTGTATTCAAGACCGGGACAGGGCACCCAGTTCTACATGGCGTTGCCGTTGTAAAAGGCCGCATAGGGAGGCTGCAGACCTATTTCAGGCCTGCTCAGGCTACATCCTCGGCCCTTCGCCCTGCGGTGCGCCGTCCGCCTGTAACAAGTTCGGTGAATTTCGCAGCGGTCAGCGGTCGGGCGAAGAGCCAGCCCTGGCCGTAGATAACACCCTCGCTTTTTAGCAACAAGGCTTGAGATTCGAATTCGATGCCCTCGGCGATCACCTTTAATTGCAGCGCGTGGGCCATGCGAATGATGTGCGGCGCCACACCGCTGCTGGCCGCGTCATGCCCCAGCGCATCGATGAAGGCCTTATCGATCTTCAGACAGTCCACCGGCAGCGTCTGCAGATACGCCAGACTGCAATAACCCGTCCCGAAATCGTCGATCAACACCTGATGCCCTCTGTCACGCAAGGCCTGCAGGTGGTTGCGCGCGACGATGACGTCAACCATCCCGCGCTCGGTCACTTCAAAGGCAATCTGCCGAGGCGCTACGCGATGCAAGGCGAGCAGTTTCGCGGTGACACGGCCGATGCGCGGCGCCATCACATCGCAGGCCGCGAGATTGACCGAAACATACAGATGCGGATTGGCGCGCAGCAAGTGACCTAGCTGCTCCAGCAACTGCTGCAGGACGAAATCGGTAATTTGCCGAATCTGGCCGGTGTTCTCGGCGAGCGGAATGAACAGGTCAGGGCTGGTCAGCGTACCGTCGGGCCGGCGCCAGCGAACCAGAGCCTCAGCGCCCACGCACAAGCGGGTATTGAGGTCAAAAATGGGTTGATACAGCACCTTCAGCTCACCCCGACGCAGGGCGCCTTGCAGTTCGCCACCCAGCGACTGCCGCTGACGAACAAGTTGCAGCACCAGCAGACCTATACAGAACGACACCAGGACACTGGCCGGGAGCAGCAGCCACCAGGCGCCCGTGATTTTCTGCTGCAAGCCACTGCGCGGCGTAATCAGCACCAACTGATATTCCGGGCTCTGTGTAGGCATCCGGTAAATCAGCTTGTCCTGCGTGGTCATCAGCGTTTCTGCGGATGTCAGGGTCCAGTCTCGCGTCGGGGGCCAGGTTTGCGTCGGGCCCAGGACCGGCACCGCCTTCCTGCCTTGATCCAGCACCACCACCAGGCTCCCGCCCGGCGGCAAGTCCACCACATCGGTGAGATGACCACGGGAAGTCGACACGCGGAAGTCGCCGCGCCCGAGCACTAGGGACGCGAGGTTGTCATCGGGTTGAGTCGAGGTGTTGAGCCAATAATCGTAAATCGGCCCACGGATGTCCGGCGCTCGCGGCTCGCCGATCATGCTTCGACGCTGCAGTGTCCAGCTGGAGCAGGACGGTGGGGCGCCCAAGTAGGCGGCTTCATAAATGAAGCGATAACGCGAGTTGACCTGGCGCAACTGCTCAATCATCTGTGGGCTGCAGCCGCGCAACGGCTGCGCTTCAAGCTGGTCAAGACCGGCACGCAACTGGTTGAACAGCTGCTCCAGACGCACTAGAAACCGCTCACCCTGAGCATTCATCTGGGCACTTTCTTCCTGCCGCGCCTGATGCATCGCCAACCCGAAACTACCAGCCAGCAGTACGACGATACTGAGCACCATCGCCAGCAGAGCCAAGAGCGAAGGGCGATAAAGAACTGAGCGCAGCTGCGATGGAGCCGTGAACATGGACCAATATCCAGGTGAATGCCAATGAGGTATAGCAATAAGCGCGAACATAGCCCGTCAAAAAATACGACTAAGGATAATTCAGTGCTTGCGGTTGAGTACCTGAAGAATAGCTGCGCTCTGTACATCGGGCTCGCCGTCGAATTTCTGTGCGCGATAGTGCATCTGGAATGCCGCCAGAACATGCCGCGTGGCGATGTCCCACTCACCCGTTTGCGGCGTCGAATAACCCAGAAGCGCCAGTTGCTGCTGAAACCACGTTGCACTGAGCACTATGCCCATCATTTGCGACTGCTGCTGTACAACCTGGCGCTCGTCCGGCCAGATACCCAACCCTTCCTGCGCCAACCGCTTCCAAGGGAAAAGCGGACCCGGATCGAGCTTGCGCAACGGAGCAATATCGCTATGACCGATTACGTGGCGTGGGTCGAGCTTGTTACGTTTGACGATATCTTTGAGCAGCGTAATCAGCGCCTTGATCTGCGCCTCGCTGTAGGGATACCAGAGCCGGCCGGTCGGCGTATCGTGGTATCCCGGGTTAACGATCTCGATACCGATGCTGCTGGAGTTGAGCCAAGTGCGCCCCTCCCACTCGCTGTCCCCGGCGTGCCAGGCGCGCTGGGATTCATCCACGAGTTTGTAAATGGTTGCCGGACCGTCACCAATCAAATAATGCGAGCTCACTTCGCCGTGGGTAAGCAACGCCAAGGAGCGCTCAAGGGACGCCGAGGTGTAATGCACCACCACGAACTGCGCGCGGCTGTCGTAATTGACGGAAGGGTGGCTGGTATCCAGCGCAGGTCCGCTGGAACAGGCTGTCAGCAAAAGGATGAGGCAAAGCGCGTAGTAAGGCTTCATAAGCGGCAGAATACATAGCTAAATAATGCAACAGTGTAACGTAGTGCCAGCGTGGCGCTCAAAATTACCACCCGATCTGGTTACACGTTACAACCGTCACTAACCCTGCTCGATGCGATTGCGGCCTTCGTGCTTGGCGCGATAAAGGGCCTGGTCTGCACGCTTGAGTACAAGATCGCTATGCTCACCGGGCTTAAAGGTGGTCATACCCATCGACACCGTAATCGTCACCCGCTCACCCTTGAAGTGAAACGGGCATTGCTCGATGGTTTGGCGCACGCGCTCGAGCAGCGCAATACCGTCGTCGCTCTGAGTGTGGGGTAGCAACACAACAAACTCTTCTCCGCCAAAACGGGCGATGAAGTCAGAAGCACGCAGGTGTTTTTTCAACTGGGTGGCAACGATCTTCAGCACCTTGTCCCCCGCCAGATGACCATAGCCGTCGTTGATGCGCTTAAAGTGATCCAGATCGAGTATTCCCAGCAACAGGCTGGATCGGTGTTTGTGCAGTTGCCCGACTTCGTACTCCAGCCGCTCGTTCCAGGCCGCACGGTTGGGTAGCCCGGTGAGCGTGTCGATCAAGGCTTTTTGCCGTTGCTCTTCAAGGTGCGCGTGGATGCCTATCGCCTCCTGCTCCATGGTTGCCACACGGCTAGCGAGGGCCTGGAGCCGGGACGCAACTTCGTGCTCGCGCTCGTCACGCTGCTTCTGATGGGCGTCCATGGTCCCAAGCAAACTTTCAAGACGCGTTTCCAGCACTGTCTTGAGGCTGCTGAGGTCAGCCGCTTCCTGCACACTGCTCTGCAAATCCCCTACGTATTCGCGGAGTTGATCGTTCAGCTCTCGCGACGCAGTCTGCTGACCGGCGTGATCGTCACTGGCGGCCTGCAGGTTGGCCTGAAAGGACACCAAGCGCTCGTTCAACTGCTTGAGGTACAGCTCGAACTCGTGTTGGCCACTATCGGTGATCGCCAGCATAAGCACGGCAAGATCGTCGAGAATCGGCAGCAGTTCGTACCAGTTCAGACCATTTTCAAGCCTGACGCGCATGGCTTCTGCTTGCGGACGGTGATGCTCCGGGAGGGCCAGTTCGTTGAGCAGCCCCAACAGGGTGTCTTCGATATGTACGGCAACCGAGCTGTAGCTCGGCTCGGGGGAAGAGGGCAGAGCGTAAGGACCCTCGTCATCGCTTTCGTCCCCGGCGAGATCGGGGTCAGGTTCGGGCTCGACTGTTGCTTCCTCGTCGGGACCGCCGCCATTCGGCTCTTGATCGGCCTCATTTGCTACTGCTTCGGCATGCTCCTTTGGCCGCTGTTCCCTCACCTCGACCGCTTCATTGGGGACAGGGCTTTGGTCTGTTTGTCCTACGGACAGGGTCTCAGGCTCGGCAGGCGCAACCTCTTTTGGGTGTTCTTGCGCGATAGCGCCCACAACGGAGTCGACACGTTCAACCGAGTCTGACTCCACTTCGATTGCGGGCTCGCTGGCTTCAGTGTCAGCTTCGGTTGCGGGTGTCGGAACCACGGGGGCAGGCGGCTCCGGCGCCATCGTTGGCTCAGAAGCTTCAACAGCCGGCGCTGTGCTGGCGGTAGGCTCGTCGACACTACCAGCGATTGCAGCAGGTGGCGCCTCGTTGGTCCACTGCGCGGCCTGTGCCTTTGGCTCGCTTGGCGCTTCACCCTCCACTGGCGCAGGCGTCAGTATCTCAGGCGTCAGCGCTCTTGCATCCGGGAGGTCAGATACAGATGCGCTCACCTCCTGAACGGCTTCCCGGCCGCCAAACAAGCGCTGCAGTAAACCTGGACGAGCGGCTCCTTGCACGTGTTCAAGCCGAGACAGCGCCTCGCCTTGAAGCCCGCTCAGTTCGCTGAGCAGCAGCGGCAACTCACGGGCCTGATTGACGCGCTCTTCGAGGCCCTTGGCGAAGCGCTTGAGTGGCTTGGTGACTTCTTTGGGCAGTGGCAGCGATTGCAACTGCGTCACCAGCGCCGTCAGCGCCGTCCCCATCTGCTCGGCGCGCTGCTCTCGACGCTGTTCGGACTCCAGCACCGCCTTTTCCAGCCGCGGGATCAGCGCAGCGAGACCTGCGTCCATGTCGTCCTTGCGAACGACCTCGCGCATTTCCTTCATGCATTGATCGACGGCCCTGTCGGCTCCCTCTGCCGCCAGGCTGCTGCGCACCAGACCGCGCCGCAGCAAGTCCAGGCGGGCATTCCAGCGCTCTTCAAGCTTGTCCTGCTGCTCGATGCTCTTGAAGTACTTTTCTTTCCAGCGTTCGACTTCGTCGCTCATTCCTAAAGCTCACGAGGAGATGTGCTTATTATCGGCAGGGAGTCACTCATTAATGAGGCCGGCAAGCGAATCTCCACCGCAACCGGCAGGTGGTCGGAAATAGGCAGGGCCAGCACCTGCACTTTTTCAAGCGTCAGGGTGGGGCTCAGAAGAATATGATCCAGGCAACGCTGCGGGCGCCAACTGGGGAATGTCGCCTCGATCTGTGGCGCAAGCAGGCCCAGATCACGCAGAGGGGAGTTTTCCAGCAAATCGGCTGCATGGGTGTTCATGTCTCCCATCAGCACCTGATGCTTGTAGCCACCGATCAACTCACGGATATAGGCGAGCTGCCGGGTTCGAGCACGGGCGCCTAACGCCAGATGCATGACCACCACCACCAACGCATCCTCGCCTTCGCCGAAGCGCACAAGGATTGCGCCGCGACCTGAAGGGCCTGGCAAGGGGTGATCTTCGATGTCCCAGGGACGCAGACGGCTAAGCACACCATTGCTGTGCTGAGCGAAACGCCCCAGGTTGCGATTGAGTTGCTGATACCAGTACGGGAAGGCGCCAAGCTGGGCAAGGTGCTCGACCTGGTTGACGTAGTTCGACCTGAGGCTGCCGCCATCGGCCTCCTGCAATGCAACCAGATCATAGTCGTTGAGCAGGGTGCCGATCTTTTGCAGATTACCGGCCCGGCCGTTGTGAGGCAGCAGATGCTGCCAGCCACGGGTCAGGTAGTGCCGGTAACGCTCGGTGCTATTACCCACTTGAATATTGAAGCTGAGTAACCGGAGTCGGCCATCGGCCGGTAATCCGGTTTCCTGCAGATGCCGCTCGTTGACCTTGGGGATGTGTCGGGCAACGGTGCGTTCAGTACCCCAGCGCCTCATGATCGGCGCTTACTTGGCAGTCAGCGTGGCGCGTTCTTTGGCGATCAACTGATCGGCCACCTCCAGCGTTTGCTCAGGACTACCAGCGGTGCCGAGATCGAACCGGTATTTGCCGTTGACGATCATGGTTGGAACGCCACTGATTTCATACTTCTTGGCCAGTTCCTTGTACTGAGCGACCTTGCCCTTCACAGCGAAAGAATCATAGGTTTCGAGAAACTTGGTCTTGTCGACACCCTGGGTTGCCACGAAATCAGCCATGTCGTTCTTGTCAGTCAGACGCTTGCCGCCTTTCTGAATGGCATCGAACACGGCGGTGTGGACCTTGTGCTCCACGTCCATGGTATCCAGAGTGATGAACAGCTGACCATGGGCATCCCAAGGGCCGCCGAACATGGCTGGAATACGGATGAAGTGAACATCGGCCGGGAGCTTCTCAATCCATGGGTTGATGGTCGGCTCGAATGCATAGCAGTGCGGGCAGCCGTACCAGAACATTTCGACGACTTCGATCTTGCCCGGTTCGGCGACCGGAACGGCGCTTTTGAGCTCGACATATTGCTTGCCGGCTTCGATCGGCTCTGCAGCCTGGGCGGTGAGACCGAACAGACTGGTGAACACCAGAGCGGCGCTGAGAATCAGATTACGCATGCTTAACTCCTGGGCTTGAAAGTCACCCCGATGGTCGAAGTTGGACCGATTGAGGTGATACGAGTTCGCAAGTGTAACGCTTGCGGGCACAAAAAAGGGCAGCCATTCACTACCCTTTTTAGCCCGCCCGAGCAAAAAGCATTCAGCCCTGGATCACCTGTGAATCAAGGCTTTAGGCCTTAATCCACGCTTAACGCAGACTCTGTATGTAAGCCGACAACGCGTCGATATCCTGGCTGCCAAGTCTGGAGGCGATCGTGCGCATGACCCTGGTGTCCTCATCGTTGGTTCGCTGTCCCTCGCGAAAAGCCTCGAGCTGTTTTTTCACGTAGTCCGCATGCTGACCACTCAGGCGCGGAAAGCCGGCAGCGGCGTTACCCGTCCCGTCAGGGGCATGGCAACCGGTACAGGAGGGCACGCCTTGATCGATCTTGCCGCCACGAAACAATGCCTCGCCTTTTGCAGCCAGTTCGGCATCAATGACGCCCACGGTGCCTTTCTGAGCGGAAAAGAAAGCGGTCATATCGGCCAGATCCTGCTCGCTCAGGTTGCTCAGCATGCCGGTCATTTCCAGAATCACGCGCTTGCCATCCCTGATCTCATGCAGTTGCTTGAGCAGATAGCGTTGGCCTTGTCCGGCCAGCTTCGGAAAAACAGGCGCTACGCTGTTACCATCCGGCCCGTGACAGGCGCCACACACTGCAATTTTCGCCTGCCCGGCGACAGGGTCCCCCACTGCCTCGGCGGCCGGCGCCGCGCTGGTGAATCCCAGGACCAAAACCAGACTCACCCATTGCTTGTTCATCGGCTAATCCAATATCCACTGTTGATATAAGGCCAGTCCGACTTCTGCGAACTCAATCCTGCGGGATGGGACGAAGCACACACGAAAATCCGCAGCATTATATACTTGCGGCCAGCGAACGGAAAACGACACCCCGTTGCCGCATGATTGCCGCAACGCCCTCACCGGATATCCCATGCAACTCAAAAACCCGATCCTCGGTTTGTGCCAACAAGCCAAGTTCATGCTCAGCGCTGCCAAAGTCGACCAATGCCCGGACGACGAAGGTTTTGAAGTGGCCTTTGCCGGCCGCTCCAACGCTGGTAAATCCAGTGCACTGAACACCCTGACCCACGCCAGCCTAGCGCGTACGTCGAAAACCCCCGGACGTACCCAACTGCTGAACTTCTTCGGCCTGGATGACGACCGCCGTCTGGTGGACCTGCCGGGTTATGGGTATGCGAAGGTGCCCATCCCGCTCAAGCAGCACTGGCAGCGCCACCTGGAAGCCTATCTGGGCAGCCGTGAGAGCCTCAAGGGTCTGATTCTGATGATGGACATCCGTCACCCGATGACCGACTTCGACCTGCTGATGCTCGATTGGGCCATCGCCAGCGGGATGCCGATGCATATTCTGCTGACCAAAGCCGACAAACTGACTTTCGGTGCAGCCAAGAACACGTTGCTCAAAGTCCAGTCGGAAATCCGCAAGGGCTGGGGCGATACCGTGACCATCCAGTTGTTCTCGGCGCCTAAACGCATGGGCCTGGAAGAGGCGTACACCGTGCTCGCCGACTGGATGGAACTGGAAGACAAGGCACCGGCAGCCTGAATTGCAGGCAAAAAAAACCCCGGACTTCATATGGGGAGGGGAAGTTCGGGGTCTAAGCCCAGACCTCTTAGGGAGGGGTCCGGATATCTGCCAACACTTAACACAACATAGGAGCATGAATGGCTACATCAGCCATTCGCAAACTCTGACCGAACCTGAGCCGGGGAAGTTCAAAATCCGCGGAAATTTAATGTCGGCAGGGCAGGTGGTTTTTGATTCCAGGCGCCGCCCGTAGCCGTGTGCTAGCCTGCGGCGGCGGTATCACCGCTCCCCGATTCGATTTCCGAGACACCGCTTTCGCGCCCCTGCAGCAGGGGCGCCAAGCGCTTAGTGCGCCTCATCCCAGTTGTTCCCTGCGCCTACTTCCACCAGCAGCGGCACGTCCAGATTCGCCGCACCGCTCATATGGACGCGGATGTCCTTGCTGATCTGTTCGACCAGATCCTCACGCACTTCCAGCACCAGTTCGTCGTGAACCTGGAGAATGACGCGAGCGTCCAGACCTGAAGTTTCCAGCCAACCGTTCACGGCTACCATCGCGCGCTTGATGATGTCAGCGGCAGTGCCTTGCATCGGCGCGTTGATCGCCATGCGCTCGGCGCCTTTGCGCAGCGCCTGGTTCTTGGCGTTGATATCCGGCAGGTACAGGCGTCGACCGAAAATGGTCTCGACATAGCCCCGCTCGGCCGCCTGAGTCCGGGTGCGCTCCATATACTCCAGCACGCCGGGATAGCGGGCGAAATAGCGATCGACATAAGCTTGGGACTGCTTGCGATCAACACCAATCTGCTTGGCCAGGCCAAACGCGCTCATGCCGTAAATCAAGCCGAAGTTGATCGCCTTGGCGCTGCGGCGCATGTCATGGGTCACCTCGGCCAGCTCGACACCGAATACTTCGCCCGCGGTTGCGCGGTGTACGTCCAGATCGTTGCGGAAGGCGTGCAGCAGCCCTTCATCTTTCGCCAGGTGCGCCATGATTCGCAGTTCGATCTGCGAGTAGTCCGCCGCCAGCAGCTTGTAGCCTTTCGGTGCGACGAATGCCTGTCGAATCCGACGACCTTCAGCGGTGCGGATAGGGATATTCTGCAGATTCGGATCACTGGAAGACAGGCGGCCGGTCACTGCCACTGCCTGGTGATACGAGGTGTGAATGCGCCCTGTACGCGGGTTGATCTGCTCAGGCAAGCGGTCGGTATACGTGCTTTTCAGTTTGCTCATCGAGCGGTACTGCATCAGCACCTTGGGCAGCGGAAATTCCTGCTCGGCAAGTTCGGCCAGCACCGCTTCAGCCGTGGAGGGCTGGCCGGTGGCGGTCTTGCTGATGATCGGCATGCCCAGCTTTTCGTAAAGGATCACGCCCAGCTGCTTGGGCGAGCCAAGGTTGAACTCTTCCCCCGCAATGGCAAACGCCTCACGCTCAAGCTCGGTCATCTTGTTGCCCAGCTCGACGCTCTGATTGCCCAGCAATCTGGCATCGACAAACGCGCCCTGGCGCTCGATACGCGCCAATACCGGCATCAACGGCATTTCGATGTCATTCAGCACAGGTTGCAGACTTGGAATATTGGCCAGCTTCTCCTGCAAGGTTTCGTGCAGACGCAGCGTCAGATCGACTTCCTCGGCGGCATAAATACCGGCCTGTTCCAGGGCGATCTGATCGAAGCTTAATTGCTTGGCGCCTTTGCCTGCGATCTCCTGGAAATTGACCGGGGTGTGGCTCAGGTATTTGGCGACCAGACTGTCCCGGTCGTGGCGCGTGGCTGTGGAGTCGAGTACGTAAGATTCGAGCATGGTGTCGAACTTGACGCCCTGCACAGCGATGCCCTGATTTTGATCCCCACCGATGGCGCAGTTGGCCAGCAAGTTGATCGCGAACTTGGCGTGCTGACCGACCTTGACCTTGCTGGCGTCCTCAAGCATCGGCTTGACCGCCTCAAGCACCGCATCACGGTCCAGTTGTTGAGGCACGCCCATGTAGGCGTGCGTCAGCGGGATATAGCAGGCTTCGTGGGTCTTGATGGCGAACGACAAGCCGACGATTTGTGCGCGCTGGGCGTCGGTGCCGTTGCTCTGCACCACGAACGCGAACAGCTTGGCGGCCTGGAGTTTTTGCAGCCAGTCGTCGAATTGGGTCTGCTCGAGAATCAACTCGTATTGGGCCTCGATGACAGGTGCAGGCTCTTCGACGGTAGCGATTTCAGCCCCTTCCTGCCTGGCCTCACGCTGTAGATCGGTGATCCAGCTCTTGAATTCAAGCTCGGTGTACAGCGCCAGCAAGGCTTCGCGATCCGGTTCGCCAAAGTGCAGGGCGTCCAGTTCGATGTCCAGCGGCACGTCGATCTTGATGGTCGCCAGCTGATAAGACAGGAATGCCATGTCTTTGTGCTCTTCCAGCTTGGCGGGCAGCGATTTGGCGCCACGCAATGCCAGGGTCGGCACTTTGTCGAGGTTGTCGTAAAGCTCTTTCAGGCCGCCATTGATGCCTACCAGCAGACCGGCGGCGGTTTTCTCACCCACACCGGGAACCCCGGGGATGTTATCGACCTTGTCACCCATCAACGCCAGGTAATCGATGATGTGCTCAGGACCGACGCCGAACTTTTCCTTCACACCGGCCACATCCAGCACGCTGCCGGTCATGGTGTTGACCAGGGTAATGTGGCCGTCGACCAACTGCGCCATGTCTTTGTCGCCCGTAGAGATGACCACCGGACGATCAGCGGCGGCGCTGCTGCGTGCCAGCGTGCCGATCACGTCATCGGCCTCGACGCCTTCAACGCACAGCAGCGGATAGCCCAGACCCCGAACGCAGTTGTGCAGGAAGTCGATCTGAACGCGCATGTCGTCGGGCATGCTCGGGCGATTGGCCTTGTACTCGGCGAACATCTCGTCGCGGAACGTGCCGCCCTTGGCATCGAAAACCACGGCAAACGGGCTGTCCGGGTACTGTTTGCGCAGGCTCTTGAGCATGTTCAGCACACCCTTGACCGCGCCGGTCGGCAGGCCTTTGGACGTGGTGAGTGGCGGTAGCGCGTGGAAGGCGCGGTACAGGTAAGAAGAACCGTCCACCAGGACGAGAGGCGCTTGACTCATGTGAGGGATCAACCTTTTCGGCGGGGTCGGCGCTAGAATGCGCGGACCGTTGACGACAAAGGAACAAGGTTATCATGCGCACGCTAAATCGCCTGTTTCTGGTCAGCTTGACGGTTGCTTGCCCATTAATGGCACTGGCGGAAGATGACGACGCTCCATCGCCTGAACCTGACGTCACGATCAGCACCGATGGCGACAATTTCGTTCAGGAATACAAAGCCAACGGTTTCGTTTACGCGGTAAAAATCACGCCAAAATACGGCAAACCGTACTATCTGGTGCGCGCCGACGGCACCAGCGGTCAATTCATTCGTGCCGATCAACCGGACATGCTGATTCCCCAATGGGTATTATTCAGCTGGTAACGCCCTACATTCACCTTTTGCTGGCAGTGTTCATATGTCTGTTTTTACTCCCCTGGCTCGGCCCGAGCTGGAAGCTTTTCTCGCCCCGTACGGGCTTGGCCAACTGCGTGATTTCCAGGGCATCGCAGCCGGAAGTGAAAACACCAACTTCTTCATCAGCATGGAACAGGGCGAGTTCGTACTGACGCTGGTTGAACGGGGTCCCGTGCAGGAAATGCCGTTCTTCATCGAGCTTCTGGACGTGCTGCACGACGCCGACCTGCCAGTGCCTTATGCGCTGCGCACCACTGACGGTCAGGCGCTGCGTGAGCTCAAGGGCAAACCGGCGCTGCTGCAACCGCGACTGTCGGGCAAACACCCAAGCAATCCCAATACTCAACACTGCGCGCAAATTGGCGAGCTGATGGCGCACATGCACCTGGCCACCCGCGAAAAAACCATCGAACGTCGGACCGACCGTGGGCTGGACTGGATGCTGGAGGAGGGCGGCAATTTCATTTCGCATCTGGACGAGGCCGAAGGTGCGCTGCTGCAGGCTTCGGTAAAAGAGATCGAGCGTCAGAAAGCCAGGATCATGGCCTTGCCGCGCGCCAACGTGCACGCCGACCTGTTTCGCGACAATACCCTGTTCGAAGGCACTCACCTGACCGGCGTGATCGACTTCTACAACGCCTGCTCAGGTCCGATGCTTTACGACGTGGCGATTGCCGTGAATGACTGGTGTTCGTTCGAAGACGGCAAGATTGATGCGCCACGGGCTCGCGCACTGCTGGGTGCCTACGCGGCGTTACGCCCGTTCACTGCCGCAGAGGCAGAGCTGTGGTCGACGATGCTGCGAGTAGGTTGCGTGCGGTTCTGGCTGTCTCGCCTGATTGCGGCCGAAAGTTTCGCTGGCCAGGACGTCTTGATTCACGACCCGGGGGAATTCCGCAAACGCCTGGAGCAGCGTCAGGAGACCCACATTCCGCTGCCGTTTGCGTTGTAACACCAAGTCCTCTTACGGGCTCAGCGGTGGGAGGGAGCTTGCTCCCGAGGAGGCCAGTACAATGGCGGCTGTCACCCGCCTTCACGAGTCCACCGCGCCTGCAATGTCGTGCAATGCCCAAGCTCCAACGCATGCACGCCATCTGTAGAGCGGCTGCGCATCACAAACTCTCAAGACACCCCGCCAGATCACCCGCCAGCTTGTCCAGCAGCTGTTCATAGCCCTGAGCCGTGGCGGGTGTATAGCCCCCCAGACCATCCAGCTCGGCCAGTTTCACCGGCAGGCCGGCACTGAGGGTATCGGCCAGACGTGGGCGCAGGGGTGGCTCGCTAAAGACGCAGGTCTTGCCGTATTCGGTCAACCGCGCGCGCATCGCTGCCACGTGTCGAGCGCCGGGCTGCACTTCGCCGCTGACCGCAAATACCCCGGCATGCTTGAGCCCATAGGCCTCTTCGAAGTAATCGAACGCCTCATGGAACACGAAATATTTCTTATCCATAATGCCTGCAACGCGCTGTTTGATTCTGGCATCCAGCGCGTCCAGCCGGGCGTCGAAAGCGTTCACATTGCTTTCGTAACGGTCGGCATTGTCCGGATCCGCCTGGCTCAAGTCCGCCGCCATTTTCGCAGCAATCACCCTCGCGTTGGCCGAGGACAGCCACAAGTGAGCATCGACGCTGCCAGGGCGGTGATCGTGGTCATGCTCGTCTTTATCGCCGTCGTTATCGTGATCGCTGCTTGCAGTGAAATGACGCAAGTGCATCCCCGGCAGCGACTGCACAGGCACTGAGGTCTTGGTGCGGCCTGTCAGCACACGTGGCAGGAAGGTTTCCATGTCAGGACCGATCCAGTAAAGCAGATCGACTTCCTGAACGCGCCGCACGTCGGATGGACGCAACGCATAGTTATGTGGCGACGCGCCGGGCGGGAGCAGCACTTCCGGCACCGCGATGCTGTCTTGCACGGCGGCGGCGATCAGCTGCAGCGGCTTGATGCTGGTCAGGACGCGAACGTCGGCCTGGGCGCAGGTGATTGCGGAGATGAATACGACAAAAAGTAAAAAAAGTCGGGACACGATGACCACTCATGAGGGCAGGAACGGGTAACATAATAACGTCTCTCTCAAAAGCCGTCGCCGCCCATGTCTAAAACACCACTGGCCAGTCGCCCCCACGATCACTCTCATTGCGTGCACAGCGCGCTCGCCGAAGCCGATGCGCTGTGCGCCGGTAAAGGCCTGCGCCTGACCGCTTTGCGTCGTCGTGTGCTGGAATTAGTGTGGCAGAGCCATAAGCCGCTGGGCGCTTACGACATTCTGGCTGTGCTGAGCGAAGAAGACGGTCGTCGCGCCGCGCCGCCAACCGTGTACCGCGCATTGGATTTCCTGCTGGAAAACGGTTTGGTCCACCGCATTGCTTCGCTCAACGCCTTCGCCGGCTGCAACCACCCAACGCACGCGCACCAAGGCCAGTTCCTGATCTGCCGCGAGTGCCATGCTGCCATTGAGTTGCAGCATGCTGCCATCAGTGCATCCATTGTGACGGCCGCCAACGAAGTAGGCTTTGCCGTGGAAACCCAGACCGTGGAAATCGTCGGGGTATGTGCCGGTTGCAAGGCCGCCTGATGAGCGATGCACTGATCCGCCTGACGGATGTCAGCGTCACTCGTGCTGGCCAGAGCGTGCTGGAAAATATCCAGCTAAGCGTCAGATCCGGTGAAATTGTCACCCTGATCGGCCCTAATGGCGCAGGCAAGACAACACTGGTGCGCGCGGTACTGGGCCTGCTCAAACCCGATTCGGGCGACGTATGGCGCAAGCCGAAGCTGCGGGTCGGCTACATGCCGCAGAAGCTGCAAGTGGACGCCACACTTCCGTTGTCGGTCCTGCGTTTTTTGCGCCTGGTACCGGGCGTTGATCGTAATAAGGCAAGGGCTGCCCTGGTGGAAGTCGGTGCCGGAAAAGTTATCGACAGTCCGCTACAGGGCATTTCCGGGGGCGAGATGCAGCGTGTCCTGCTGGCGCGTGCGCTGCTGCGCGAGCCTGAGCTGCTGGTGCTCGATGAACCCGTGCAAGGCGTTGATGTAGCCGGGCAGGCCGAGCTTTACGCGCTGATCACCCAACTGCGCAATCGTCACAACTGCGGCGTGTTAATGGTGTCGCACGACCTGCATCTGGTGATGAGCACCACCGACCAGGTGGTTTGCCTGAATCGCCACGTCTGCTGCTCCGGTCATCCTGCACAGGTCAGCAACGATCCTGCATTCGTCGAGCTGTTTGGCCAGCATGCGCCAAACCTGGCGATCTATCACCACCATCACGATCACGCCCATGACCTGCACGGCGGGGTCTGCCAGCCCGCGCTCGCCGCTCGCGACCATTCGCACCCTCACACTCACGATCATGACCACGGGGACAGCTGCAAGCATGGCTGACTTTCTACTCTATGCCTTGCTCGCAGGCCTTGCTCTGGCAGTAGTGGCCGGCCCATTGGGCTCATTCGTGGTCTGGCGGCGCATGGCCTATTTTGGCGACACCCTGTCTCATGCTGCGTTACTCGGCGTGGCCCTGGGCTTTTTGCTGGACATCAGCCCGGCCCTGGCCGTAACAGTCGGTTGCCTGTTGCTCGCCGTACTGTTGGTGATGCTGCAGCAACGCCAGCCGCTGGCGTCGGACACGCTGCTAGGGATTCTTGCGCCCAGCACGCTATCGCTGGGCCTGGTCGTCCTGAGCTTCATGCGTGACGTGCGCATCGACCTGATGGGTTATCTGTTTGGCGATCTGCTGGCAATCAGTCCCGTCGACCTGGCCTGGATTCTTGGCGGCAGTGCGGCGGTTCTGGTGCTCATCTGCGCACTCTGGCGTCCGCTGCTGGCAATCACCGTGCAAGAAGAACTGGCGACCGTCGAAGGGTTGCCGGTAGCAACCCTGCGCATGACGCTGATGTTATTGATCGCCGTGGTCATCGCCGTCGCCATGAAAATCGTCGGCGTGCTGCTGATCACATCGCTGCTGATCATTCCTGCCGCTGCGGCACAGCGTCACGCCCGCTCGCCCGAGCAAATGGCCCTTGGCGCCAGCGTAATCGGCATTCTCGCGGTCTGCGGCGGGCTGGCGTTATCGTGGTTCAAGGATACGCCGGCAGGCCCGTCTATCGTGGTCTGCGCCGCCGCCTTGTTTTTGCTCAGCTTCGTTTTGCCCAAGCGGTAGAACCTTGGATAGGAAGTAGAGTCATACTCGGCAATAATTGGATGGCGGCAATGTGCAATGATTCGATCCAGCGTTGCCTATCGCGATCAGTTATTTTCGGTGCAAGGCACTTATGTGTAGACTTGCTCGTTTTTTGCGCAAATAGAGAATCGCAGGAATGAAGCCGTACGCATCCCGTTATCTGCTGCTTGCTGCATTTTCCATGCTGTTGGGCGCTTGTCAGAGCAAGCCGGTCGAACAACCCGTTTCGGTCGCGGCACCCGATGCCTACCAGCAATTGGAACAGAATATCGCTAGCAGCGAATTGGCCACCGCTGAAGATCAGCTTGCCGCTCTGCAGAGCAAGAACGCCGACGATCCGCGCCTGGAGCAGTATCAACGTCAGTTGGCCGAGGCCTATCTGAGCCGCAGCCAGATCGTGCTGCAGAAGGGCGACGTCAACGCTGCAGCCACTGCGCTGAGCCGCGCCCGGGCGCTGATGCCCAAAGCTCCGGCATTGACCAGCGGTGTGAACGGCGCCATCGCCAACGCCCGCAAGGCTGAACTCGACAAGGCCGAAGCCGACCTCAAAGCGGCTGAAGCCAGGCGCACGGCGCGGATCATTGATCCAGCTGTAGAAAGCACCACTATCGAGCTGAAGATCACCGACTCGAAACAACTGCGTCGCCAGTTGAACGACATTGCGGCTGACGTGACTGCTTTCAACTGCGATGTGACCGTTCAGGTCCCTCGTACCGATGACTATCCTTGGCTGGCAAACCTGCTGGCCAAGCGTGTAACGAAGATCAATCCGGATTTCGAATTGCAGATTCAGCGTGAGATTGAAAAGAGCGAACCTGCCCAGATCATCCTGAAACCTGCAAAATCCTGATCAATTTTTGCTCAAAAAAAGGCGTTGCCCTTCCGGGTAACGCCTTTTTTATTGGCTGAAGCCTCGTTGCACGGCCTCCCGTTGGGAGCGGACTCACTGGTTAAGCATGCGTCATGCAACGGAGATAGCCAGGCAACGCGGACCTCTGGCGAATGACTTCGCTCCACAGCCAACCAGGTCGGCTGTGGAAACGAATTCACCTACAAAAAGGTGCAATACCTTTAAGCAGGAATCGCTTTGGCCTTCGGCTCACGCGCCCACACCCGGTGCTGTTTGATCGCATCGAAGAAAGCGGCGAACGACTGGGTGTCCGACACCGCGAGCAAGCCCGCATCGGCTTCCAGACGCAGCAAGTCGATCAGTTCCTTGGCTTCGCCTGCGTAGGAAATGGCCTTGAGGTGCTTATACGCCTCAAGCACGTAGTGCAGAGCCACGCCATTACCGCTCAGTGCCTTGACTGAAGCCGCGCCGCCCGGAATGAACACTGCATCGAAAGCAATCGAAGGCAAACCTTCGATCGATGCATCCACAGCCAGGGTTTGACCGCCAGCCGTCTTGACCGGAGCGGAGGTTGGGCCAAGCACCTTGGCGTGAGCCGATTCTGCCTCCAGCGCAGCCTTCATGGTTGCCACGGCTTTTTCATCGACGCCGTCAGCCACCAGAATCGCGACCTTGCGGGAAGCAATGTCACCAGACAGCAGATTGACTTGGCTCAGCAGCGGCGACTTGTCGACGGTTAGCTTGCCGGTTTTCGGAGCCTTGACGGTCGGTCCTGTTGGCGCAGGCAGGCCAAGGTTCGCAGCGACGCGCGCTGCCAGCGTGGTGTCGATATTGGCGAGGATCTCGTTCACCTGACGTGCCCGAATGTGCTCACGTTCCACTTTGCCCAGTTCGAAGCTGTACGCCGCGATGATGTGCTCTTTCTCGTGTTCGCTCATGCTGTTGAAAAACAGCGTGGCTTGGGAGAAGTGATCACCAAACGAAGGGCTGCGCTCGCGAACCTTGTTTGCTTCAACGCGCTCGTGATACGTCTCGAAGCCGCCATCTTGCGGTGCTGCCGGCGTTTCCTTCGGCCAGCCACCATCGATGGAGTTAGGCTCGTAAGAGGCGCGGCCCTTGTCAATGGTCATGCGATGCTGGGCGTCACGCTGGCTGCTGTGATTTGGCGCAATCGGACGGTTGATCGGGATCTCGTGGAAGTTCGGCCCGCCCAGACGGCTGATTTGCGTATCGGTGTAGGAGAACAGACGACCTTGCAACAGCGGGTCGTTGGAAAAGTCAATGCCTGGCACGATGTGGCCTGGGCAGAACGCAACCTGCTCGGTTTCAGCGAAATAGTTATCCGGGTTGCGGTCGAGCACCATCTTGCCCAACAGCGTGACCGGCACGAGCTCCTCGGGAATGATCTTGGTCGGATCAAGCAGGTCGAAATCGAAATTGTGCTCGTCTTTTTCCTCCACGATCTGCACACCCAGTTCCCACTCTGGGTAATCACCCATTTCAATCGACTCGGACAGGTCGCGACGATGGAAGTCGGTGTCCTTACCCGCCAGTTTCTGGGCTTCGTCCCACAGCAGGGAGCAAGTACCGTACTTAGGCTTCCAGTGGAACTTGACGAACGACGATTTACCCTCGGTGTTGATCATGCGGAAGGTATGGATCCCGAAACCCTGCATGGTACGCAGGCTTTTCGGAAGGGCACGGTCGGACATGGTCCACAGCACCATGTGCGCGGATTCCGGCACCAAGGAAACGAAGTCCCAGAATGTGTCATGCGCCGAGCCGCCGGTAGGAATTTCGTTGTGTGGCTCTGGTTTTACAGCGTGCACGAAGTCCGGAAACTTGATGGCATCCTGAATGAAGAAGACCGGCATGTTGTTGCCGACCAGGTCGAAGTTGCCTTCACCGGTATAGAACTTCACCGAAAAACCACGCACATCACGTACGGTGTCACCGGAACCACGCGGACCTTGCACGGTAGAAAAACGCGCGAAAACCGGGGTTTTCTTGCCTGGATCGCGCAAAAATTCTGCCTTGCTCAGTGCCGAGTGGTTCTCATACGCCTGGAAGTAACCATGCGCCGCAGTACCGCGGGCATGCACGATGCGCTCCGGGATGCGCTCATGGTCAAAGTGCGTGATCTTTTCACGCATGATGAAGTCTTCCAGCAGCGAAGGACCACGATTGCCGACTTTCAGGGTGTTCTGATTGTCAGAGACTTTCACGCCTTGGTTGGTTCGCAAAGCCTGACCGGTAGCGTCCGAGCGAAACTGCTCGAGGCTCTCGAGTTTTTCGTTGGTATTACCCCGATCCAGGGTATCGGTGCCCGCAAGTTCGCTCTTGGGTGTAGCCGTTACAGGTGTAGGTTTTTTAGTAGCCATCGGACAAAAACTCCTCGGTTCAGGCGGCTCTTTTCTTGGTCTTTCGCAGAGAAAGCCGGTATGAGCTCGGTAAGCAGGAATTTCCCGGCCAAGACAGGGAAGATTTCAGCGCTTATGTAGTGACTGAGGATAAAAATAGCCGTTCCGTGTTTTTTCAAAACTTTGCTGTAAAGCTGCCTTTCCTCCGTCGTTATGACCGTTCTGCAGGTGCTGCGCTAAATAAATGCTAAGAATTGCGGGCCCAATCCGGGCCTGACAGGCTAAAATGCGCGCCCGGTTTACCCAGCCGAGGCGATAGACGGTTCTATCTTGCAAATCGCCCAGCAGCGTTCGAGACCTTTTCTCACGCTGAATTTTCTACCGCGCCCCCACAAGGTTCGCTAAGTGATCGAGTTTCAAAACGTCCATAAAACCTATCGCGTTGCCGACAGGGAAATCCCCGCGCTGCACCCCACCAGCCTGCAGGTCGAAAACGGCCAGGTGTTTGGCCTGATTGGCCATTCCGGTGCCGGTAAAAGTACCCTGTTGCGCCTGATTAACCGCCTGGAAGCCCCGAGCGGTGGCAGGATCCTGGTCGATGATGTCGATGTCACCGCGCTGGACGCCGACGGTCTGCGCGGCTTTCGGCGGCAGGTTGGCATGATCTTCCAGCACTTCAACCTGCTGTCCTCCAGAACCGTGGCTGATAACGTCGCCATGCCGCTGACCCTGGCCGGGGACATGTCCCGCACCCAGATCGATCAGCGAGTGGCCGAGTTACTGGCGCGAGTGGGCCTGTCCGATCATGCGAAGAAATTCCCGGCGCAGTTGTCAGGGGGTCAGAAGCAGCGGGTCGGCATCGCACGTGCCTTGTCGACCAAACCAAAAATACTGCTGTGCGATGAGGCCACCAGTGCGCTGGACCCTCAAACCACAGCGTCGGTCCTGCAACTGCTGGCCGAGATCAACCGCGAGTTGAAGCTGACAATTGTCCTGATCACCCACGAAATGGACGTGATTCGTCGAGTCTGTGACCAGGTGGCGGTGATGGACGCAGGCGTGATCGTCGAACAGGGCGCAGTGGCGGATGTGTTCCTGCATCCCAAACACCCGACCACTCGCCGTTTCGTCCAGGAAGATGAGCAGCTCGACGAAAATGACCTGAACTCCGACTTTGCCCACGTTGAGGGTCGCATTGTGCGTCTGACGTTCCAGGGCGAAGCGACCTACGCGCCATTACTGGGCACTGTCGCTCGCGAAACCGGGGTGGACTACAGCATCCTGGCCGGCCGTATCGACCGCATCAAGGACACTCCCTACGGGCAACTGACGCTGGCCGTCACCGGCGGCGATATGGACGCTGCGTTCGCGCGCTTCACCGCTGCTGACGTACACATGGAGATCCTGCGCTGATGGAAACCCTCGTCACTCTGTTTTCCAACGTCGACTGGTATGAAATCTGGGTTGCCACGGGCGACACCTTGATCATGCTCGGCATTTCTCTGGCATTCACCGTGCTGCTGGGCTTGCCGCTCGGGGTGCTGATGTTCCTCACCTCGCCGCGTCAGTTGCTCGCGAACAAGCCGGTGTATTCCACTATTGGCCTGATCGTGAACATGCTGCGCGCACTGCCGTTCATCATCCTGTTGATCGTGATGATGCCGTTGACCGAGATCATCACCGGTACTTCGCTGGGCATTCTCGGCACGTTACCGCCCCTGATCGCGGGAGCGACACCTTTCTTCGCCCGGCTGGTCGAAACTGCGCTACGCGAGGTGGATCGCGGGATCATCGAAGCGACTCAGGCGATGGGCGCCTCCACTCGGCAGATCATCGTCAAAGCCCTGCTGCCCGAAGCGCGTCCTGGCATCCTGGCGGCGATCACTGTCACCGCGATCGCGCTGGTGTCATTCACTGCCATGGCTGGCGCCGTGGGCGCGGGTGGTCTGGGCGACCTGGCGATTCGTTACGGGTACCAGCGCTTTCAGAACGATGTGATGTTCGTCACGGTCGTATTGCTGTTGGTGCTGGTACAGATTCTGCAAACCGTGGGCGACAGGCTGGTCGCGCACTTTTCCCACCGTTAATAGATTCGTCGGTCCTCTTCGCACGCGTGCAAGTGGTGACCGGCATACGCCTGCCGCCGCGCGCGCATCAGAGGAGCAAGAGAGATATGAAGAAGCTGTTGGCCGTATTCGCTGCAGTGGCTGCGCTGTCCGCCCACGCCGATGAAACCCTGACCGTCGCTGCCAGTGCAGTGCCGCACGCCGAGATTCTCGAGTTCGTGAAACCGACGCTGGCCAAGGAAGGCGTGACACTGGATATAAAGGTTTTCAACGACTACGTTCAGCCGAATGTGCAAGTTGATCAGAAGCGCATGGACGCCAACTTCTTCCAGCACCAGCCGTATCTGGATGAATTCAACAAGGGCAAGGGCACGAACCTTGTCAGCGTGGCGAAGGTTCACGTCGAGCCGTTCGGCGCCTATTCGGACAAGCTCAAGAACCTGGCTGACCTGCCTGACGGCGCGACCGTAGCCCTGCCGAACGATGCAACCAACGAGGGCCGCGCTTTCCTGCTCCTGGTCAAGGCCGGCCTGATCACGTTGAAGGACCCGAACAGCATCACCGCAAAACCAAGCGACGTGCAGCAGAACCCCAAGAACCTGAAGTTCCGCGAGCTGGAAGCAGCTACTTTGCCGCGCGTACTGACGCAAGTGGATCTGGCGTTGATCAATACCAACTACGCACTGACGGCCAAGCTCGATCCGACCAAGGATGCGCTGATCATTGAAGGCCAGGAGTCGCCCTACGCGAACATTCTGGTGACCCGCGAAGACAATAAGGATTCGCCTGCTATCCAGAAACTGGTTGCCGCGCTGCACAGCCCGCAAACCCGACAGTTCATCCTCGATAAGTACAAAGGCGCCGTGGTGCCGGCGTTCTGATCAGAGTGTGGGTCTGCCGCAGATCATGCGGCAGACCCACAGCCGCTCCTGCCCGAACGGCGCAGGATCTATCGGGGCGGAGCGCCCTGTTTTATTTCCTCTCCAGCAACCCCGGTAATTGCGCCCCCAGCTTGCGCGTATTGAACGGTGCACGGATGAAACCGCGTTGAGTGCCGTCCGGGCCGAGCAGGGCCAGGTTGCCGCTGTGATCAACGGTGTAATTCGGCTTGCTGGTATCAGCGGGAATGAAAGGAATGCTTACCGCGTTTGCCAGTTTCTGAATGGTCTCGACAGGCGCGACCAGACCCAGAAACTGTTTGTCGAAATAGCCCAGATAGGTTTTGAGTTGCTGCGGCGTGTCCCTGTTTGGATCAACGCTGACCAGCACCACACGCAACTTATCAGCGGCAGCTTTGGGGAGTTCACCCTTGATCTGACGCAGTTGGGCGAGGGTGGTCGGGCAGATGTCCGGGCAAAAGGTGTAGCCAAAAAACAGTAGCGTCCATGCGTCCTTGAACACGTCCAGCGAGACCGGTTGTCCGTCCTGATCCGTAAACTTCAGGCTCGGTATTTCGCGGCTTTGTGGCAGCAGAATAACCCCGGCGTCGATCAACGCCGTCTGATCACCCTGGTCCTTGCCGGAAAATACGCGGCTGACGGACAACCCCAGCAGCAATGCAATGATCGCCACGAGCATGAAGACGGTTTTTTGAGTGCGGGTCATGTATTCAGCATCAGGTAATGATTCACAAGGCAGCGCGATGTGGATTGCGGCTTACAGTCGATGGCCACGGTACAACACCAGGGCGCCACGCAGAAAGGCAATCCCGTCGCCTGGGGCGTGACTTTTCGACAATTAATATATGCAAAAAGCTGGAAGCAGCCTTTCGCAGAGCCGGCCCAAGCGCGCGCCTTGGCCAAAGACGCGCGAAGCCCTCCGTGATTGCTCCCGTGGTACTCGGGATGCGACATACGCAGGACCTGGCTTTAAGGTTTACACACCCTCTTCAATGCAATGCCGGACCACCAATCGAGGTACGAATTCGCCCCTCGACCCGACGCTTGAGAAGGCGTTGTTCCAGCAACAGTTTCGAACCCTGCGCCGCATTGGCACGGGCCCACTCTTCGAGCAGCTCAAGGCAGGAGTGGTCGATGTAGCTGAGGTTGCTCAGCGGCACATGCAGCGTGATGCCAGTTGGAACGCTGTTCAGGGTTTGAGTCAGCGCAGGCACCTTGAGGAAAGTGGCCGCACCGTTCAAACGCAGCTCCATTTCGCCCTCGGCTTCAAGGTCCACCAGATTGATCTTCAGACGCGATGCGTTCAGCGCCAGCTTCAGCAGCGTAAGTGCAAAGCCGATCAATACACCGGTGAGCAGGTCGGTCAGGATGATTGCACTTGCCGTGGCGCCGTAGATGAACATCGGCATGCGCCCATAACGCCCCAGACCCCGCAGTGCCTTGAGATCCACCAGCTTGAAGCCGGTATAGACCAGCACACCCGCCAGACTTGCCACCGGGATGCTCTGCAGCACGCAGGACAGCAGCAGCACGAAAGCCAGCAGCCACACGCCGTGGAACATCGCCGACAGCCGGGTTTTGGCGCCCGCCTGCACATTGGCCGAGCTGCGCACGATAACGCCAGTCATCGGCAACGCACCCACGAGACCGCAAAGCATATTGCCGACACCTTGGGCGCTGAGTTCCCTGTCGAAGTCCGAGCGCTGCCCGTCATGCATCCGGTCCACCGCCGCTGCCGAGAGCAGCGTCTCGGCGCTGGCAATGAAAGCCACGGCAATGGCTGCGATCAGAATCGACGGATCCGCCAGACTCAGCAGGTCTGCCGGACGCAGCCAGTCGATGGCTTGCGCTAGATTGGCCGGCACTTCGACCCGTTTGACCTCAAGGCTCATCGCCAGACTGACCCCCGTGGCGATGCCTACACCAAGCAATGCGCCCGGCACGAAGCGCAGGGCGTGGGGCCGACACTTTTCCCACAACCACATGATTGCGATGGTGCCCAAACCCAACATTCCGGCCTGCATCCCGCTGCCCGGCCCAATGGCGCCGAACAGCGTTTGCGGGAAGGCAATCAGGTTATCCAGCCCTGAGGGTTTAGGACCGCTGTCGAACATTACGTGGGCCTGGGATAACACGATCAGCACGCCAATGCCCGCCAGCATGCCGTAGACCACTGCTGGCGCCGTGACCCTGAACCAGCAGCCGAGTTTGAAACGTCCCGCGAGCAATTGCAGCAGCCCCGCCAGCAGCAGGATCGGGCCGAGCATGGCCATGCCGTGTTCGCGTACCAATTCGAACACCAGCACCGCCAGACCCGCGGCCGGGCCGCTGACTTGCAGCGGGGAACCGGCCAGCCAGCCGACCACGAGGCCACCAATGATGCCAGTGATCAGTCCCTTGGCCGGAGGCATGCCGGACGCGATTGCGATGCCCATGCACAGCGGCAGGGCCACCAGAAAAACCACCACGGAAGCCAGCAGCTCCCGTGGTAACAAGGATTTGAGATCTGTAGTAGCCATGACGACTCTCCGGAGATTCTTCAGACGTGACAACGCCCGACGGCCTGCGCAAGACGCGGCCGCTATGAGCTTCATTGGTTGGAACCGTCAGTGCCGGCGCAGCGTTACGGGGGTATCGCTGCGCTCAGCGGGATGATCAATAACGTCCGCGAGGTACGGTTGCTACCGGAGTCTTGTGTTCGCCGTCCAGAGGTAGGAAGCAATCCTCCTGGGCGTCGTAAGCGCGAATCTCACTGGTCTCGATGTCATAGACCCAGCCGTGAATGAACAGCTGACCGCTCGCCATTTTCGACGCCACTGAAGGGTGGGTGCGCAAATGCTGCAATTGGGCAATGACGTTCTCTTCGGTGAGCACGTGCATGGTTTCCTGCTCTCCGGAGCAACTGCAGTTGTCCTGCACTACGGTTTTGGCGACTTCGGCATGGCGCAGCCAGGCTTTGACCGTCGGCATTTTTTCCAGGGTGTCGGGGTTGAGCACCGCGCGCATGGCGCCGCAATCAGAGTGACCACAGACAATGATGTGCTGCACGCCCAACGCCAGCACCGCGTATTCGATGGCAGTGGACACGCCGCCGTTCATCGGGCCATAAGGAGGCACGACGTTACCCACGTTACGCGTGACGAACAGGTCGCCGGGCGAACTTTGAGTGATGAGCTCGGGGACGATGCGCGAGTCGGCGCAGGTGATGAACATGGCCCGCGGATGTTGTGCCGTGGCAAGCTTCTTGAACAGCTCTTCCTGTTGCGGGAAGACGTCCTGACGAAAATGTTTGAAGCCGTCGACGATATGTTGCAGCGCCTGTTCGGCGGATTCGGCGTTTGCCGTGGCTTGAGTCGTCGACGGCTGCGGTTGTTTATCCCTGTTGCTCATGTCTTATCCTCTCTGTCGGATTGAAGCGGAGTTTCCAGTGATTTGCGTGGATGTCCCACTTTTTTCTGGCATGACGGACAATTCCATCTATACGCGACCAGCAGGTCACTTGCGTAGCACCTTAGCGATGGAAACTTAATTGAAACTGAATGCATCGCTCTGGATCGCGGGTCTTGCTTAAGAAAATCTAAATCCGCGAGCGCTCCGCATCCCTACAGGTCTGCGTATCGAGAATTAAGACGCAATCAGAGTCACAACAACGACATCTGCCCGCCCGGCGGGCAAAAGGCCTGGCAATCGAGCTTGAAGCTCTCCCGGTGATTCAGGCCCAGTTTCTTCACCGCAAGACTGTAGCGTTGCGCTAGCAACTGGGCGAATACGCCTTCGCCACGCATTCGCGAGCCGAAGCGGCTGTCATACACCTGACCGCCGCGACTCTGCCGGACCAGGCTCATCACATGCTCGGCCCGGTGAGGGTAATGCGCCTGTAGCCATTCCTCGAACAACGGCGCGACCTCCAACGGCAGTCGCAGCATCACGTAACTTGCGCTCAAGGCTCCGGCAGCCTTGGCTTCGGTCATAAGCTTTTCCAGTTCCATGTCGTTGATCATCGGGATCATCGGCGCCAGCAGCACGCCCACAGGTACGCCGGCATCGCGCAGAACCCGAATTGCCCGCAGTCGCGCCTTGGGCGCCGCGGCCCGCGGTTCGAGAATGCGCTTGAGCTCATCATCCAGCGTCGTCAGGCTGATGAACACCGAGACCAGATTGAGCCTGGCCAGCTCAGCCAACAGATCCAGATCACGCAGAATCAACGAACCTTTGGTGATGATGGTCACCGGATGCCGATAGCGCAGCAGCACTTCCAATGTGGCGCGGCTCAGCTTGTATTCGCGCTCGATAGGCTGATATGGATCGGTATTGGCCCCGAGGGTGATCGGCGCCACGCTGTAGCCGGGTTTGGACAGCTGCTGTTCAAGCAGCGCCGCCGCGTTGGTCTTGGCAATGAGCCTGGTCTCGAAATCCAGTCCCGGTGACATGTCCCAGTAGGCATGGCTGGGTCGGGCATAACAGTAAATGCAGCCATGCTCGCAGCCACGGTACGGATTGATCGAGCGATCAAACGGGATATCGGGGGAGCAATTGCGCGCGATGATGCTCTTGGCGGTCTCCAGGGTCACGGTAGTGCCCTGGGTGACCGGCACTTCCTGATACCAGCCATCGTCCTGGGCCACCGAGCGATTCGGTGCGAAACGATTGTGGGGATTGGTCGCGGTGCCGCGGCCACGGGGTGGCAATGAAATGGACATGCGCGCTTCTCGATAACTGTTTATATATACAGTATCGCACTCGATGCAACCGTTCCAGAGTCAGACCCCTGCTTTATCAGAGCCCGGACAGGCGGTTTGGGCGCAAGACGCGCCGATTGCTCAAGCCACGTAACAATTGCAGTCAGTTTGACAATGGCCGGTTTCGGATATCCCGCCAATACTCTCGCTCAACTCCAGGATGGAGGGCACCTAGAGAAACCCTCAGTGCATGAAGCGCTGATATTTGAAAAGGATTTCAATCATGAATCAACTCCAAAGATACGCCAGTCTCTTCGGCGGTCTTTTTACAGTATTGACGACGGCGCATGCGGGTACTCACCCACTCGCTCAGAAAGACCTGCCTTTTGATCGTCTGAGCTGGGTTACCACTCATAATTCATACGAGAAAATAAATCAGAACTTCAGGGAGATTCCGCAGCAACTGGACGATGGGGTCCGTGGCTTCATGTTGGATCTTTATCACGATGAAAAATACTCAGACAGTGAGGCCATTCGGGTCTGTCATAAGAAAATCTGCTATGGCAGCTTCGCCAATCAACTGGGTAACGAAATTCTGCCTTTTCTAAAGAAAAACAGAAGTGAAGTCGTCACCCTGTTCCTGGAAACCTACGTTACCCGCGACCAACTTCAGAAGTTTTTGCACAGCTTTCCTCAAGTGGCCGACGTAGCGTTCAATCCCGATAACTTCCCGGCCGCCAGCTGGCCGACTCATGGACAGATGGCGCAAAAAAACCAGCGGCTGATCATTTTTACTGACAGGTCTGAAGTCGCCGGCACTTATACCGTCAGCGGGCGGCCCATCAAGGTCCTTTTCGATCAGGACTGGCTGGTGCAGAACCACTGGAAAACCTTAGGAGCAGCTGCCTCCAGCATTTCGGCCGCACACGATTTTTCCTGTCCGACCCGGTGGACCAGCCTGCCGCTATCAACCGTCAAGGTGGAGGCACGCACGGGCAAGCAGTGGAACCGCCTGTTTCTGATGAATCAGTTTCACTATGCAACATCTACCACTGCGGATTCGGCCACCTACGACAATAATCTGACCTGGCTGATGCGTCGCACGGCAAACTGCGGAACCACACCCAACTTCATCGGCATCAATAACTATCGCAATGGCGATACGCTGCCTTACACCCAGGCGTTGAGTCAGGGAGGCATCTATCTTTGGGAGCGCAATAACGCCAGCACAGCGGGCGACACCGTCTGCGTCATTCCCCGTCGGGCTCAAACGTTGAGACTGCCAGCCAACGGATGCGAAAACGATGAAGCTCGATCGCTCTCGCTGACCGGTATCGATAAGGGCACGCGCATCACGCTCTTCGACAACCCGAGCGGCAACCGTGCAGACGACCACCTCATCATTGATGTAATACGAGATATCGGCATTCATGAAAAAGTGGTCGTCGGCACCCTGGAACAAAGCCGGACCACCGACGCTTACCGAGCAGTGTATGTCCGTAACAACGGTCTGGCGGGCAAGGTCTCTCGCGTGGAAATTGGTACCACTCCTACCGACTTCTCCGATGCGTCTATTGCCCTGTATGAAGGCAATAACGCTGAACAGAACCTGGACTGCGTCGTGCCGTTTCATTACACCCACAATGTGAGGATGAAGCGTAACGGCTTCGGCTGTTCCAATGACGAGATCCGATCCGCCAGAATAGTAAAGGCCAAGGCGGGAACGGAGTTCACATTGACCGGCCATCCGGAGGGTAGCTCCGGGCAAGGCAGAACACACGTGATGGTACTTCGGGACATCACCACTCCTGTCGTTATTCCAAGCTTCAATCGTTCCTATCGGGACGTAAACGTGAAAGTGACGAACCACGGCCAGGGTATCGATGGAAAAATTTCCTTTGGTTACTTCTACGGGGGTCGATAGCGGTCTCAACCGGGGCGGTGCAACAGCGCCCCGGTTCCGTTTTGCAAACAAGCCTGCCGAAGTCCGGCCATAACGAAGTTTTGACATTCCCCTCACACTGCATTGACCCTGGGCCGTGGAGACTTACCTAACTTCTCTCACAGCTCGCTCGCACGGTATGACTCGATGCGCCTTCGATTGATTGCTCCGCTTGTCGCCATGCTCGTAGCTATTTCTGTCAGCGTATCGGCGCCAGCCGAGGACTCGACGTCGTCGGGATCGCGCCCTAGCCAGTGGGCGCAGCCGATCGATACACATTACAACCTGTACCGGATGACGCCGACGCTCTACCGCAGCCGACAGCCCGACGCCGACGCACAGCCGTTGCTCAAGCAGCTCGGTGTAGTGACCGTGGTGGACTTCATCAAGGAAAGCGACAGCAACTGGCTGTCGGATCCGACCGTGACGCTGATCCAGATTCCGTTGCAGACCGTCCACATCGATGACGAGGACATCATTCAAAGCCTGCGCGCCATTCAGACCGCCCAGGAAAAAGGCCCGGTGTTGATGCATTGCAAACATGGGCTGGACCGTACCGGTCTGGTGGCAGCGATGTACAGGATTGTCGTGCAGGGCTGGAGCAAACAAGACGCACTCGATGAGATGGAACATGGCGGGTATGGCAGTGTAGACAGCCTCAAGCACGGCATCGAGTACATCAATAAGGTCGATGTAGACGCCTTGAAAACCGCCTTTAACAGCGGCGCGTGCAGCACCAGCGCATTTGCTGGCTGCGCGCTCAAAGGCTGGTTTCAAAAAACCGATGTGGTGGGGGTGCAGACGATCTTGTGGCGGCTGTAAGCCTTCACAACGCCTTCTGACCTGGCCGAGGCCTGCAGGAGCCGGCTTGCTGGCTCCTGCAGGTTGATGCCAGCGTGTCAGCTCGGATCAATCGGCTTCTTCAGCTTCGGGTTGGGAAAAAACTGCACGCCCTGCACCTTTGGACCAGCCGGCTTTACCGCAGCCTTGGTGACGCGTGTCCCCAACTCTTTGGGGATCGACTGACCCTGAGCGTTGAGCGTGTCGCAATACCCGCAGTGCACGCACTCCCGATGCGGAACGTCGTCCTCGCTCCACATCATCAGCTTATCGGGCTCGCTGCACGCCGGGCAGACCGCCCCGGCGATGAAGCGCTTCTTGGTGATCACACGCGGCGTGTCGCTCATGCTGCCGCGTCCTCACTCAAGCCGCAGTGGCGCAGGAGTGCATCGATCGAAGGCTCGCGTCCGCGGAAGTCGACGAACAGCACCATCGGCGCCTGCGAGCCACCACGGGCCAGAATCGCTTCACGGAAAGCGCGCCCGGTTTGGGCATTGAGCACGCCGTCTTCTTCGAACTTGGAGAAAGCGTCGGCCGAAAGCACTTCAGCCCACTTATAGCTGTAGTAACCAGCCGCATAACCGCCTGCAAAAATGTGCGCGAAGCTGTTGGGGAAGCGGTTGTAAGCAGGTGGGCGCATCACCGATACCTCGTCGCGCACCCCATCGAGGACTTGCAGCGTGGTGCGGCCATCGCCATGGGTGGCATGCAGTTCGAAGTCGAAAAGCGAGAACTCCAGCTGGCGCACCATCATCAGGCCGGACTGGAAATTCTTCGCCGCGAGCATCTTCTCCAGCAGATCCTGAGGCAGCGGCTCGCCGGTTTCATAGTGGCCGGAGATCAGTGCCAAACCGTCCGGTTCCCAGCACCAGTTCTCCATGAACTGACTTGGCAGCTCGACCGCGTCCCAAGCCACGCCGTTGATGCCCGAGGCACCCGCATGTTCAACGCGGGTCAGCAAGTGATGCAGGCCATGGCCGAATTCGTGGAACAGGGTGGTGACTTCATCGTGGGTCAGCAGGGCAGGCTTGCCGGGTGACGCCGGAGTGAAGTTACACACCAGATTGGCAACAGGGCTTTGCAGGGAGCCACCGGAGGTACGGCGACGGTCGCGGGCGCCGTCCATCCAGGCACCGCCACGCTTGTTGGCGCGGGCGTAGAGATCGAAGAAGAAGCGTCCGACATGCTGTCCGTTCTCTTTGATCTCAAACAGGCGAACATCCGGGTGCCAGGTATCGAAGCCTTTCTGCTCGGCGATTTCGATGCCGTACAGCTTTTGTACGATGGCAAACAGGCCGCTCAACACTTTGTCGATCGGGAAATAGGCGCGAAGGGTTTCCTGGGACACGCTGTAACGCTGTTCACGCAATTTCTCGCCATAGAAACCCGTGTCCCAGCTTTGCAGATCCGCACAGCCCTGTTCAGCGGCATACGCCTTGAGCTCTTGCAGATCCTGAGCAGCGAATGGTTTGCTGCGCTTGGCCAGATCGCGCAGGAAACTTAGCACCTGATCGCTGGATTCGGCCATTTTGGTCGCCAGACTCAGCTCTGAGAAGCTGGAAAAGCCCAGCAGCCTGGCCAGCTCCTGGCGCAGATCGAGGATCTGCTCCATCACCGGGCCATTGTCGTTTTTGCCTGCATTGGGGCCCTGATCAGAGGCGCGAGTGCAGTAGGCTGCGTAGACTTCTTCACGCAGCGCACGGTCCTGAGCGTAGGTCATCACCGCGTAGTAGCTCGGGAATTCCAGAGTGATCAGGTAGCCTTCCAGGCCCTTGGCCTGGGCGGCTGCCGCCATTTGCCCCTTGGCCGAATCGGTCAGACCGGCGAGAGCGGCTTCATCAGCGACGTGTTTGGTCCACGCTTGCGTGGCATCGAGCAACTGATTGGAGAACTGGCTGCCCAGCTCCGACAGCTTGCTCTGCACCTCGGCGTAGCGCGTCTGCTGCTCGGGCGGCAGGTCGATACCCGACAGTCGGAAATCACGCAGCGAGTGTTCCAGAATGGTTTTCTGCGCCACGTCGTAGCTGCTGGCCTCTGGGCCGTTGGCCAAGGCTTCAAAGGCCTGGAACAGCTCGCGATTCTGGCCCATCTCGGTCGAATAGGCGCTCAGCGCAGGCAGGCAAGACTCATAGGCCTCACGCAGCTCAGCACTGTTACACACGGCGTTAAGATGGCTAACCGGGCTCCAGGCAGCGCCCAGGCGGTCGTTGAGCTCGTCCATCGCCAGCACCAGGCCAGCCCATGTAGGCTGTCTGCCCTGCTTGGCAAGAAGGTCCGCGATCGCGACACGATTGTCTGCCAGAATCTGGTCAATGGCAGGTTTTACGTGCTCGGCGCGGATCGCCGAGAAAGGTGGCAGGTCGTAGGATTGCAAAAGAGGGTTGTTCGCGCTCACGGTTTGGCACCTTGGCAGAAAGAAACACTTGAGCATCTTAATTACAATCGGCGCTGACCGCAGCTATCAGTGCCAGAGAAGGAGCCTATCGTGGCTATTCGCACGTTCCAGAATCACACGCCAGCCCTTGGCGAGCGGGTCTTTGTCGATCATTCGGCCATTGTCATCGGCGACGTTGAAATCGGCGCCGACAGCTCGGTCTGGCCGCTGACGGTGATCCGCGGCGACATGCACCGCATCCGCATCGGCGCCCGTACCAGCGTTCAGGACGGCAGCGTGCTGCACATCACCCACGCAGGCCCCTTCAACCCGGAGGGTTTTGCGCTGTTGATCGGCGATGAAGTGACCATCGGCCACAAGGTCATGCTGCACGGTTGCTCGATTGGCAGCCGGATTCTGATCGGCATGGGCAGCACGATCATGGACGGCGCGGTGGTCGAAGATGAGGTGATTATCGGCGCGGGCAGTCTCGTTCCTCCGGGAAAGCGTCTGGAGAGCGGCTTTCTGTATGTGGGTCGCCCGGTCAAACAAGTACGGCCGCTGACCGAAAAAGAGACCGCGTTCTTCCCCTACAGCGCTACCAACTACGTCAAGCTCAAGGATCAGCACCTGGCTGAGGGTTTCGATACACCCTGCTGAGATGTTTATCCAAGGCTGCCCGTGAGAGACGAAATGCATTACCAGAATATTCTGTTCGACCTGGACGGCACCCTGACCGATCCGCGCGAAGGCATCACCCGTTCGATCCAGTTTGCATTGAGTAAACTGGGCATCGATGAACCCGACATCACCCGACTCGAACACTTCATCGGTCCGCCCCTGTTAGAGCAGTTTATGCATGCCTACGCGTTTGACGAACCGAAGGCCTGGGAAGCAGTAGGCTTCTATCGAGAGCGCTTCAAGGTCACGGGCCTTTACGAAAACGTGGTGTTCGATGGCGTGTTCGAACTGCTCGACCTGCTGTCTGATCAGGGACGCACGCTGTTCATCGCCACCTCCAAGCCCTGGGTGTTCGCGCGGGAAATCGCCCGCCATTTTGACTTTGCCCGGCACTTCAAACTGATCTATGGCAGCGAGCTGGACGGCACACGGACCGACAAGGTTGAGCTGATCCGGCATTTGCTGGACGAGGAAAAGCTTGATCCGAAGCAGACGTTGATGATCGGCGATCGCAAACACGACTTGATTGGCGGCAAGCGCAACGGGCTGGATGTCGCAGCAGTGGGCTATGGTTTTGGCAGCCGTGAAGAGTTGCAGGCTGAAGCGCCGACTTATCATTTCGAGTCGTTGCAGGCGCTGCATCAGGCGTTTCTCAAACACTGAAACCACAGGAGCAGACCTGACCAGCACTGATCGAAATTGCTCACACAGGTGAAATGTATTCAGCCCGGCTTGGCTAACCGCGCCAACGCTGCCTTGCGCTGATCCGTGGGCAATCCGCCCAAATGTTCGACGGCATCAAAAAATGCAGGCCAAGCGCCGTTGACCTGATTGAACAGCCTCTCGAACGCCGGAACCCACTGGTCATACAGCCCGATGGGCAGCAGGCGTGCGTTGTTCATCGGCGCATAGATCCAGCTGTCGAAACGCTTGTCGCCGCCCCATTGGCTGTCGCGCAGCTGCCGGTACTCCACGCGCAGACGCTCGAATTCGGCGGCCTTGCGCTGACGCATAACCTGTGGGGCCAGCGGCGCGGCATACAAGGCTTTCAGGCGCTCGCGGGTATGGAGTACCAACCGGGTCAATTGATCGCGACGCCGGGTTTCGGATGACGCAGTTTCGGCAGGCATGCCACGTTCCGCGCGCCATTGGCGGGTGCCTTCTTCTTCAACGAAGGTGGCGTAAGACTCGTTGAACTCGCTGTCGTCCTTTACATAAAAACGCTGATGCGCCAGCTCATGGAAGATCAGGGTGGCCAGGCGTTCATCGCCCCAAACCATCATCGAACTGATGATCGGGTCGTTGAACCAGCCAAGCGTCGAATAGGCCTCAACGCCACTCACGTACACGTCCTTGCCGTCGCGCTTCTGCAAAGCTGCCTCACCTCGCGCCGCGCCTTGGCTGTAGTAACCGCGGTAGGCGACACAGCCCGCAATCGGGAAGCAGTGGGTGACCGGGTCGAGGGAAAACTCGCCAGTGGCGAAGACGTTCCAAACCACGTAAGGGCGATGGATGTCGGCGTACAGTCGGTAGCTTTTATTATCCGGCAGGTGCAAATGCTGGCTGGCGAAGTCCCGCGCCTGCTGCGACTTGAGCAGATGATCGCGCAAGTTAGGGTCACGCTGCGGATCGGTAATCACTTGCGCTACCGGCTCGCGAGCGCGCAACAGGGCTAGCTGACCGCTGGCCAATTGCGTGTAATAGGAAAGACTGGAGCAACCGCTAATGAGTAAAATCGCCAGCATTGGCAAGGCGCGCCGGAACCCCGGAATGTTCAATCGATTCATGCAGCGGCCTTTACGTCAAAATACAAAAGTTGCCCACCGCCGCCGTTATGCCGTACAGCCGACCTGTGACGCAACCAACATTGTCATCTGCCTGAATGCGGAGTCTGTCATGCGCTTGCCCCTGTCAATCATAGCTTTGAGTCTGCTGGCGGGATGCGCAGGCCCGCTGCCTGCGGTCGATCCTCAGAGGGCCTGGATCGATCTGCACACCTTCACCGGCAAAACACTGATGGCCGACAAGCTCGATGGCGTACGCACCGAAGACGGCCGTTATTTTCAGGTCACCCCAGGCAAGCACACGCTGGAGGTTCGCTACGACTATGAGTACGCGTCCGGCGGACTGGGCTTGTCGATGGACATTTACAATGAGCTGACCTGCTACGTCACCATCGACTATGACCACTTCGAAGCGGGGCAGCGATATCGGCTGGACGTGCGCCACGTGGCTAACAGCATCGATGCGCAATTGCGTGACGAGCAGCGCAGAGTGCTGGCGCAAGAGGGCCGGGTTTTTTGTATCCCGTGATGCGGTGAGCGTGCAGATCGGGGGCTATCGATGACCTGTGGAGGCGAGCTTGCTGCGTATGGGTCCGCAGATTCACAACATAACTAACGGCTGCGAGTCGGACGCCGCGAGTAAGCTCGCTCCCACCGAAGTCGTCTTCTGCCACGCCACAGTTGTGGTCATTTCCGCCCCTCTGCGCCGGCCTGCAAATTACCGATCATTATTCTGATAGATGATCTTCTTCGTGCCGTTGTCGCAGGTGCCCTTGACCATGTTGGGGTCCTTGGCTTCGTCATTGCTCACAATCTCGAGCGTGTAAGAGCTGACGTTCTGCGCCTGGATCTTGGCCTCGATCTCAGCCTTAAGTTCTTCACAGGGTTTGGGGGCGGCGAACACACTGGTGGTCAGTGCGCAGAGGATCAGGGTTACGGCTAAACGCTTCATGGTCGACTCCTTCGAGGCCGCGCGATACGCAGCGGCCACTCATGTGACATTGCTCGCCGCCGCCGGTTCTCTGCCCTCGGAAACGCAGATGACCCGCATAGGCGGGCCATCGAGGTCGTGCGCTGAGCGAAGGGTCAGCTCAGCAGGGTGGCATCCAGGGTGATCTTGGCGGAGAGTAGCTTGGACACCGGGCAGCCTTCTTTGGCTTTGGCGGTCAGTTCATCGAACTGCGCTTGGGTAGCGCCTGGAATCTTGGCCTTGAGAATCAGGTGCACAGCAGTAATAGAGAAACCACCATCCACCTGATCCAGTTTCACTTCAGCCTGCGTATCGATGGCGTCGGCTTTCAAACCGGCGTCGCCGAGAATCATCGACAGGGCCATCGAGAAGCAACCCGCGTGGGCTGCGCCGATCAGTTCTTCCGGGTTGGTGCCCTCGCCGCCTTCGAAGCGCGCTTTGAAACCGTAGGGCGCTTCACGCAGCACGCCGGTTTCAGTGGAGATGCTACCGGTACCAGACTTCAGGTCACCTTCCCAATGTGCGGATGCTTTCTTGACGATGCTCATGGTGTCTCCTCGTGAAAATAAGTGCGATTGGCTCGCACTGGACTAAAAGTGTGAGGAGTGTAGGCGGAACTTAGTTCCGCGGTTCTCACAGGCCAGCGTTATTTGCTGATTTCTCGCCGCGACAAATCCGACCAAATTAGTAGGAAATTGCTACTTCCCCATTGCAACCTGAAAATACGGCCTTATCCTAAAGCCTTAACGCAAATATTTAGGCTTAACGCAGGTTTGCTCTCGCGCCTTCGAGCTGGCGGCGCCTGGCCAAGCCCTCAAGAGGATCCATCACAGCCTATGAAACGCTTAGCTGATGTGAAGATTTCCACGCTCGACCTGGTGCCGGTTCGCGAAGATAAAGGACCGGCAGAATCGCTGCGCAACTCCCTGGACCTGGCTCAACACGTCGAGAAGTGGGGTTACAACCGGTTCTGGGTGGCCGAGCACCACAATATGGATGGCATCGCCAGCTCCGCAACTTCGGTATTGCTGGCTTATCTGGCAGGCGGCACCTCAACTATCCGGGTCGGCTCGGGCGGCGTCATGTTGCCAAACCACGCCCCGCTAGTGATCGCCGAACAATTTGGCACCTTGGCAAGCCTCTATCCCGGTCGTATCGACCTGGGCTTGGGTCGTGCGCCGGGTTCCGATCAAATGACCGCCCGCGCCCTGCGCCGTGAACGCTCCGGCAGCGCCGACGACTTCCCGGATGATGTCGCAGAGTTGATGAGCTATCTTGGCCCGCGCCAGCCGCACCAACGGGTGATCGCTGTGCCAGGCACCAACACCAACGTGCCGATCTGGCTGCTGGGCTCAAGCCTGTTCAGCGCGCAACTGGCCGGGCAACGCGGTTTGCCCTACGCCTTCGCTTCGCACTTCGCCCCACGCTTCATGCACGAGGCGATTCGCGTCTATCGCAACCACTTCCAGCCTTCGGCAGTGCTGGATAAGCCGTATGTGATGCTCGGCGTACCGTTGGCGGCGGCTGACACCGACGAGCGCGCTGAATACCTGGCAACCTCGGTGTATCAACGAATCCTGAGCTTGATTCGTGGGCAAAGTCTGATGCAGAAGCCACCGGTCGAAAGCATGAACGGGTTGTGGTTGCCCCATGAGCGCGAGGCAGTCATGGACTTCTTCGGTATCGCGATGGTCGGCGGCCCGGAAAAGATTCGCGCCAAGCTGGACGTACTGCTGGAACAGACCGACGCCGACGAGTTGATCTTCACCTGCGACATGTACGAACACGCCGACCGGTTGCGCTCTTATGAGATTCTCGCTCAGGTAGCGAGAGGCTAAATTCCTGAGCGCAATCAGACTGTGGTAGCGAATTCATTCGCGATGGGTGGGTGCATTAATGGATGTCCATCAGTTGCACCGTCTCGCGAATGACTTCGTTCCCACACTGGGTTGACCCCGATTTCAAGGGTCGGACACGACCTCACCCAGGGCACGCTCACCGGGCCCATAAAAAAACCGACGCCAATGCGTCGGTTTTTGTATGCTGCAACGGACCACATCAGCCGCGCTTGTATACCAGTTCCTTGGTGCCGCCTTCGCAGGTCCCGACGACTTTGCCATCGGCAGCGCTGCCCTTATCCACGGCTTCCAGGGTGTAGGACGAAGCACCATTGGCCTTGATCTTTGCGTCGATCTCCGCTTTCACGTCATCGCACGACTTTCCGGCCGCCATGGTGGTGCCTGCAATGCTTAACAACCCTACTGCCAACAGAATCTTCTTCATCAGTCACACTCCCTCGTCAGGCGCTTTGCAAGCGTAAAGGCCGCTCGAAAGAAGCGGCCCTGTCACACAATACCCGTGTCGCATTCACGACAGTGCGGTAGGTATAGCGAAGGTTGTGGCATTCAGCCAGTGCAAAAGTTCATCAACTCTTGTCGAGGCGAAACCCTACTTTGATGGTCACCTGAAAGTGTTCCACCTTACCGTCCTTGATGTGACCTCGAGTTTCCAGCACTTCGAACCATTCCAGAAACTTCACGGTTTCGGCCGCTTGGGCGATTGCATTCTGAATCGCATCGTCAACGCCAGTGGTCGACGAGCCGACCAGTTCAAGCAGCTTGTAGGTGTGGTGATCAGACATGGCAGTTTCTCCAGGGGGTCTTCAATGGCCGTAACAGCGAAATCGCTCTATACGTCAGTCGCGAAAAGCCTCCGAAAAGTTCACAAATAAAGGCACTTGCAAACCGCACTGCACTTTCTGGAAGCGCTGTAGTCGGAATCAACACACGCCACTCATCATTGCAGGAGAGTTAAATCATGGCATTCACGTCATCCCGTAAAGCGTCATTGCAAAGTATGGAAGCTGAAATCGAAAGTCTGCTCAAGTCTTTGGAAGGCTTGAAGTCGGACGCTTCGGACGAGTCGCGCAAAACCCTGAAAACCCTCAAAGCCAACGCCGAAAGCGCGCTGAGCCATTCGCGCAGTCTGCTGAGCGATGTCTATGAGGATGTCAAAGTGAAGACCCGCGAAACCAGCGTTGCAACACGCGACTACGCGCAAGAACACCCATGGACCACTGCTGGCGTTGCTGTCGGCGCGGTCGGTCTGCTGGCTGCCTATTTGCTGTGCAAACGCAGCAACTGATTACGTCCGGCCTGACCGTGTCAGCTCTTGCTTGAGCCACTGAGCCAGTTGTAGCGCACGCCCGTTAGCAGCACGTCCAGGTACCCATAACGCCAGTTGCGCCAAGGTTTCACTGAAACCCCACGGCGCAGCCAGGCGTCCCGCCTTCAAGTCGTCAGCCACCAGTTGTTCAGGTGCGATGGCAATCCCAAGTCCTGATACAGCGGCCTCCAGCAAGTAATACAGGTGCTCGAACCCTTGTCCGTACACAAGTGCCTCGGGATCGATGCCGTTTTGCCGTGCCCAACTGGGCCATGCCTGCAGGCGGGACATGGTTTGCAATAACGGCTCGCTGAGCAGCGCTTCTAGTGGCGCGTCACGCAATGCTTCAAAACGCGGGAGGTGCGGACTCAATACAGGTCCAATGCGCTCGCTTGCCAGCTCAAAGACCTGCATGTCGGCGGGCCAGGGCGGTTCGGCGAATACCAGCAACGCGTCCAGACCTGGCCGCCGGGGATCGAGATCACCTTCTCCGGCAGACAAATGCAGACGCAAGTCAGGAAGATCCGCATGAAGGCGTCCCAGTCGCGGAATGAACCAGCGCGCCAGCAAACTCCCTGAGCAGCCCAAGACGAACGGCGCGTCAACGCTCGCCTGAGTCAATTCAGCGCACACCCCGCGCAGACGATCAAATGCCTCCCCACTGGCGTCTCTTAATCTGACACCTGCATCTGTGAGTTTAATGCCGCGTCCATCCTTGCTGAACAAAGCGACTCCCAGATGCTCCTCCAGCACTTTCAACTGCCGACTGACGGCGCCGTGGGTAACGTGCAGCTGCTCTGCAGCCTGACTGACGCTGTTGAGGCGAGCAGCGGCCTCGAAGGCACGCAGGGCGTTAAGCGGGGGAAGGTCTCGGCTCATGGTATCTGTGAGTTTTTCTGACAGGTTAGGGCGATCTTATCGGTTTTCATCGATCATGACGCTCGTTAAAGTGTGTTCACTGCCTGACGGCTAACCCATTCGTCACCCTGGAGCGCCCCACCATGACCCAGACCCAATACCGTAACGGCCCGGATGCCCGTGGCATGTTCGGCGCGTTCGGCGGTCGCTATGTCGCCGAAACCCTAATGCCACTGATCCTCGACCTGAGCCGTGAATACGAAGCGGCTAAAGAAGATCCTGCATTTCTTAAGGAGCTGGCCTACTTCCAGCGCGACTACGTGGGTCGTCCGAGCCCGCTTTATTTTGCCGAGCGTCTGACCGAGCATTGCGGCGGCGCCAAAATTTATCTCAAGCGCGAAGAGCTGAACCACACTGGCGCGCACAAGATTAACAACTGCATCGGGCAGATTCTGCTGGCACGGCGCATGGGCAAGAAACGCATCATTGCCGAAACCGGCGCAGGCATGCACGGCGTGGCCACTGCCACCGTAGCCGCACGGTTCGGTCTGGAATGCGTCATCTACATGGGCACTACCGATATCGAGCGCCAGCAAGCGAACGTGTTTCGCATGAAGCTGCTGGGCGCTACCGTGATCCCGGTCGTTGCGGGCACCGGCACCCTGAAAGACGCGATGAACGAAGCGCTGCGTGACTGGGTGACCAACGTCGACAACACCTTTTACCTGATTGGTACTGTTGCCGGCCCACACCCTTACCCAGCGATGGTCCGTGATTTCCAGGCCGTGATCGGTAAGGAAACCCGCCAGCAACTGCAAGAGCAGGAGGGCCGTCTGCCCGACAGCCTGGTGGCATGCATTGGCGGCGGTTCGAATGCGATGGGCCTGTTCCACCCGTTTCTGGACGACACCAGCGTGCGCATCATCGGTGTCGAAGCGGCCGGCCACGGCATTGAAACCGGTAAACATGCAGCGAGCCTCAACGGCGGCGTGCCGGGCGTGCTGCATGGCAACCGCACGTTCCTGCTGCAAGATGACGACGGTCAGATCATCGACGCCCACTCGATTTCTGCCGGCCTGGACTATCCAGGCATTGGCCCGGAGCACGCCTGGTTGCACGATATCGGACGCGTCGAATACACCTCGGTCACCGATAACGAAGCCCTGGCCGCTTTCCACCAGTGCTGCCGTCTGGAAGGCATCATCCCGGCACTGGAAAGCGCCCATGCCCTGGCCGAAGTCTTCAAACGCGCGCCCACTTTGCCCAAGGATCACCTGATGGTGGTCAACCTGTCCGGTCGCGGCGACAAGGACATGCAAACCGTTATGCACCATCTTGATCTGTCCAGGCAGGAGACACACTGATGAGCCGCCTGCAAACCCGTTTTGCCGAGCTGAAAGAGCAGAACCGCGCCGCCCTGGTGACATTTATCACTGCGGGTGACCCGTCTTACGACACCTCTTTGGCGATCCTCAAAGGCCTGCCAAAAGCCGGTGCCGATGTCATCGAGCTGGGCATGCCGTTCACTGACCCGATGGCCGATGGGCCGGCGATTCAGCTGGCGAATATTCGCGCGCTGGACGCTAAGCAGAATCTGGCAAAAACCCTGCAAATGGTGCGCGAGTTCCGCACCGAGGACAGCAGCACACCTTTGGTGCTGATGGGTTACTACAACCCGATTCACAACTATGGCGTTGAGCGCTTCATCTCTGAAGCTCATGAGTCGGGTGTCGACGGGCTGATCGTGGTTGACCTGCCGCCGGAGCATAACGCCGAACTGTGCGACCCTGCGCAAGACGCTGGTCTGGACTTCATCCGGCTGACTACGCCGACCACTGACGATAAGCGCCTGCCAACCGTACTCAACGGCAGTTCGGGCTTTATCTATTACGTGTCGGTGGCCGGTGTGACCGGTGCAGGCTCTGCCACCATCGATCACGTCAAGGAAGCGGTGGCACGGCTGCGTCGTCATTCTGATTTGCCGATCAGCGTCGGTTTCGGGATTCGTACGCCGGAGCAGGCGGCGGCCATCGCTAGGGTTGCCGATGGTGTGGTCGTCGGCTCTGCGCTGATCGATCACATCGCCAACGCGCACTCCGCTGATGAGGCTGTCAGCAACGTGCTGCAATTGTGTTCGCAACTGTCCGAAGGTGTTCGTAAGGCACGTGTGTCCTGAAGGTAAAGTTCCTGATACAGAGGAATCTACGCCTTGGTCAGTGGACTAACCGGTACAGTGAAGGGGTTCGGACCTACGTTCTGAGCCCCTTTTGCTGACTCGAATTCGCTGAGGAGCGCGCTACATGAAAGTCTCGAATCGTTTGGTCGCAGGGTTAGGCGTATTAATGGTCAGCGCCAGCGCGCTGGTCCATGCGGCGCCACCGGATCAGCGTGGCGACCATGATGACAACGGCCCTGGTCAGCATCAGGAACAAGGCGCTCAAGGTGCTCAAGGTGGCCAGCAAGGAAACCGGGGCAATGACCGGGGCAACGATCATCGCGCGGACAACCAAGGCAATGATCGTCGCGGCGGGCGCCCACCGCAGGACTTCGGCGATGTTCGTCGCACGATCCAGGACCACCGTGAAGTCATCGGTCGCGGCCAGCCACTGCCGGCAAACATTCATGTCGAGAAAGGGCGCCCGTTGCCGCGTGGCTATGGCCGTCGACTGGATGACCGTTCGATGCAGTACCTTCCCCGTTACGACGGCTATGAATGGCGCCGACTGGGCACCGATGTCGTGCTGGTCGCCATTGGCAGCGGAATCGTCTACGAAATCCTGGATGGCGTTTTGAACTAAGGCATTTCCCGGACACATGGGACAAACCTGCAGGAGCGCATTCATTCGCGATGTAGCAGTACCTCTGAAAGATATCTATCAGGTGCCGCCCTCTCGCGAATGAAGTCGCTCCCAACGGGTCATTTTGCAGCGCACGGCCGCCACCAGCCTTGATACTGCGCTGAAAATGCTGGGACCGGCGGCCGTCGGCATTGCCGACGAGCTGGAACTGAACCTGCACGCACGCCAATGTGTGAATTGGGTTGCATGAGAGTGCGGTGAGCCTCTACACCGCAATCGATGGCAGCGGCTTGCCCACCAACGAATCCCCATTGAGCGCCTGCTCACTTTTTAACCAATCGACAAAACGCTGCACGATCTGCAATCGGCGTTTTCGCTGAGGCAGAACGATGTAATAGCCGTAAGCGGAAATTGCCGTGCCTGCGATGGGACGGCATAACAAACCTTGCTCCAACAGGTCGTCGACCAGGTGCCGCCAGCCAATCGCAACCCCCTGAGCGCCAATCGCCGCTTGAATCAGCAGTGTGTAATTGTCGAACCGCAATTGCCCAGGAGCCGGCATCTGCGCGATGTTCAGGGCGCGGAAGACACCGCCCCAGTCGAACCAGTTATTGCCGCCTTCTCCGCGCAGATGCAGCAACGCAAATTCTTTCAATGCCTCGACGGGCAAGGGCAGGTCACGCCCGGCGAGTAGTTTGGGGCTGCACACTGGAAATACTTCTTCACTGAACAGCCAGTGGCTTTCGCCCTGTTTGAAGCGCCCGTCGCCAAACAGTACGGCGACGTCGATGTCCGCGCGCAGCATGCTGTGGCTGCGCTCGCTGGTCACCAGACTGACATCCACGTCCGGATTGTCTTTGTGAAACCGATGCAGACGCGGCATCAGCCAATACGCAGCGAAGGCGAAGTCCGTCGCCACCTGCAGCACCTCATGCTGATGCTGCTCGGTAATCAGGCTCAGCCCGGCGTCCATCGACTGCAACCCAGCCTGCACATGATTGAACAGAATCTCCCCGGCGTCGGTGAGTTCGATGCCGCGGTAGATACGATCGAACAGGCGCGTTGCGAGTTGCTCTTCAAGCCTTTTCATTTGCTGGCTGATAGCCGGCTGGGTGGTGCCCAGCTCAATGGCGGCAGCCGTGAAACTGCGCAGTCGGGCAGCTGCCTCAAAGCCGCGAAGCAAATCCAGCGACATGTCACCAAGAGAAATAAACATAAGCGTGGCTTATCCTACACATTGTGTTTAACGGGCTTTACCGCTGAAGCCATGGGTCCCATCCTCTGAATCAGCAATTTCGCATAAATATTCACTATGGAATGCCGCGAAAACATGAAGCGCAAGAACATTCTTTTCATCATGGCCGATCAAATGGCCGCGCCGATGTTGCCGATTTACGCTCCATCTCCAATCAAGATGCCAAATCTGAGCCGCCTCGCCGCCCAAGGCGTGGTGTTCGACGCTGCCTATTGCAACAGTCCGTTATGCGCACCGTCGCGTTTTACACTGGTCAGCGGCCAGCTGCCGAGCAAGATAGGCGCCTACGACAACGCTGCCGATTTCCCTGCCGACGTACCGACTTACGCCCACTACCTGCGCAGCCTGGGCTACCGAACGGCGTTATCGGGCAAGATGCATTTCTGCGGCCCCGACCAGCTGCATGGCTATGAAGAGCGCCTGACCAGCGATATCTATCCAGCCGACTATGGTTGGGCAGTCAACTGGGATGAGCCCGACGTTCGCCCGACCTGGTACCACAACATGGCGTCAGTGCTGCAGGCTGGCCCCTGCGTTCGCACCAATCAGCTGGATTTCGATGAAGAAGTGGTGTTCAAGGCCCAGCAATACCTGTTCGATCACGTGCGCGAGGATGGCGACCAACCGTTCTGCCTGACCGTATCGATGACCCATCCGCACGACCCGTACACCATTCCCAAGGAATACTGGAATCTCTACAGCGACGACGAGATCCCGATGCCGTCCGCGCCACCCGCGCACGCCGACCAGGATCCACACTCCCAACGCCTGCTCAAGGTCTATGACCTGTGGGACAAGCCGTTGCCAACGAATAAGATCCGTGACGCCCGTCGCGCCTACTTCGGTGCATGCAGCTATATCGACGACAACATTGGCAAATTGCTGAAGACCCTGGAGGACACCGGTCTGGCGGAAGACACCATCATCGTGTTCTCCGGCGACCACGGCGATATGCTGGGCGAACGCGGGCTTTGGTACAAAATGCACTGGTTTGAAATGTCCGCCCGCGTACCGCTGCTGGTGTACGCTCCGGGGCAGTTCAAGGCGAGTCGCGTGAAGGCCGCTGTGTCGACCGCCGACCTGCTGCCCACGTTTGTCGCACTGGCAGAAGGTCGTCTGGATGCCGGTTTGCCGCTCGATGGCCGCTCATTGCTGCCGCATCTGCAAGGCGAGGGCGGTCACGACGAAGTGTTCGGCGAGTACATGGCCGAAGGCACCGATAGCCCGTTGATGATGATTCGTCGCGGCGCTTATAAATTCATTTATTCGGAAAAGGACCCATGTCTGCTGTATGACGTGGCCAATGATCCGAAGGAACAGGAAGAGCTGAGCCAGTCTGAAGTTCATCGCGACCTGTTCAATGCGTTCCTGGCCCAAGCCAGGGACAAGTGGGACATTCCGGCGATACACCACCAGGTGCTCGCCAGCCAGCGTCGTCGGCGTTTCGTTGCCCGATCGCTGGCCCTCGGCAAGCTGAAGAGTTGGGATCACCAGCCGCTGGTAGACGCCAGTCAGCAGTACATGCGCAACCATATTGATCTGGACGATCTGGAGCGCAAGGCCCGTTATCCGCAACCTTGACCCTGCCAATACCTAGAAAACCAAAAGGGGCACACCATGAAGAAATTGTTCACGACGTTGGCGGTTACGGTGATGAGCTTGAGCGGCGTTGTTGCAAACGCCGCTGACGAAAGTTGCAGTACGGTCAGGATGGCCGACCCAGGTTGGAGTGACATTGCTGCAACCAACGCCACGGCGGGGTTTCTGCTCGAGGGCATGGGTTACAAAACCAAGGTCGATACGCTAGCGGTGCCGATTGCCTATGGGGGGCTCAAGGACGGCAAGATAGACGTGTTCCTGGGTAACTGGATGCCTGCGCAGCAGGGCTTCTATGACAAGTTCATTGCCACGGGGGACGTGACTCAGTACGCGAAGAACCTGGAAGGCACCGAATTCACCCTGGCTGTTCCCGATTACGTTTACGACGCTGGCGTGCATGATTTCGCCGACCTGAACAAATTCGCCGACAAGTTTCACAAGAAGATCTATGGCATTGGCTCGGGCGCTCCGGCCAACGCGTCGATCCAGGAAATCATCAAGAACAATGAGTTCGATCTGAAGGACTGGAAGCTGATCGAGTCCAGTGAACAGGCGATGCTGGCGGAAGTGACGCGTAATGTGAAGAAGAAAGAGTTCGTGGTCTTCCTCGGCTGGACCCCCCACCCGATGAACGTGCAGATTAAAGGCATGCACTATCTGAAAGGCGGCGAAAAGTACTTCGGCGATACCGGCAGCGTCTACACCGTGACGCGTAAAGGCTACGCCGAGGCTTGTCCGAAAGTGGCTAAACTGTTTTCCAACCTGACGTTCACGCTGGACATGGAAAACAGCATCATGCAGGACGTCAACAGCAAAAAGATCAATAACGCCGAGGCAGTGAAGGCGTGGATCAAGGCCAATCCGGCGGTGCTGGACAAGTGGCTCGACGGCGTTAAAACCATCGATGACAAGGACGCACTGGCGGCAGTCAAAGCCAGTTTGTAATCGCCATCCGCGACCTTGGGATCTAGCTTGATCTCAGGGTCGCCCAAAGACCTGTAGGAGCGATCACCCAAGGATATAAGCGCTTGGGGCATGCAAAAACGAAGTTAACCCTCAGCCATCAACCTTCGCAACTCGGCCAGCACCGGTGCCGAATCAGGACGCACCCCGCGCCACAGATAAAAGGCTTCAGCGGCCTGCTCCACCAGCATCCCCAACCCATCCACCGCCTGCCCGGCATGATGTTGCACGGCCCAGCGGCAGAACGCGGTGGGCTCCTGAGCGTACATCATGTCGTAGCAGAAGGTTTCGCCGCGCTGGACAAGGATCGGCGGGATCGGCGGCAAATCACCCGACAGACTCGCCGATGTGGCGTTGATGATGATGTCAACCGGCTCTTCCAGCCAGTCGTACCCGGCAGGCAGGATCGGCCCCAGGTCGGCGAACTCCTGCGCCAGCTGCTGGGCCTTTTCCACAGTACGATTGGCGACCACGAGCACATGCGGCTCCTCGGTCAGTAACGGCTCCAGCGCGCCGCGTACAGCGCCGCCGGCCCCCAACAGCAAGATGCGTTTGTCTTTAAGCGCAACGCCGTGGTTGACCTTCAAGTCGCGAACCAGACCGGCGCCGTCAGTGTTGTCGCCCAAGAGGCTGCCATCTGCCTGACGCGCGAGGGTGTTCACAGCACCGGCTCTGCGACCGCGCTCGGTCAGTAGATCCGCCATCCGATAGGCCTCTTCCTTGAAAGGCACCGTGACGTTGGCGCCAAGGCCGCTCTCGAAAAAGTGTTTGGCGAAGGCGGTGAAGCGGTCCAGCGGCGCTAATGCAGCCTGGTAATCCAGCGTCTGTCCAGTTTGCTCGGCGAACAGTCGATGAATCAGCGGCGATTTGCTGTGGCCAATGGGATGGCCGAAGACGACGTAGTGATCCATGTGCATTCCAGACCTGGAGTCAGCCTCCAGCAATTAAGGGTGGGTCGGGGTGCTTTCGCAAGCCTGCTCGCTTCCACAACAGTGATGAGCTGAGCAGAACTTGACCTCTTTAGGCGAGCTTGCCTAAGGAGGGTTAACTCGCTCCGAGACCCAGCCAGTCGCGATCCTGCAGGTAATAATCGGTCAGGCGCGCCTCTTCACTGCCCGGCGCAGCTTTCCAGTCATAACCCCAACGCACCTGGGGCGGTAACGACATCAGAATGGACTCGGTACGCCCCCCCGATTGCAGACCAAACAAGGTGCCGCGGTCGTACACGAGATTGAACTCCACATAGCGACCGCGGCGGAATTCCTGGAACTCACGCTGTTGCGGGGTATAAGGCGTCGCCTTGCGGCGCTGGACGATCGGCAGATAAGCATGGACGAACGCATCACCGATGGCACGCAGGAATGCGAAGCTGGTGTCGAAATCCCACTCGTTCAGGTCGTCGAAAAACAACCCCCCCACGCCGCGTGGTTCGTTGCGGTGCTTGATGTGGAAATAGCGGTCACACCAGGCTTTGTAACGCGGGTAGACGTCCGCACCGAATGGCGCACAGGCCTGTTCGGCCACGCGGTGCCAATGTATGCAATCCTCATCGACGCCGTAATAGGGGGTCAGATCGAAGCCGCCGCCGAACCACCAGACCGGTTCTTCGCCCTCTTTTTCAGCGATGAAGAAACGCACGTTGGCGTGGGAGGTCGGAACATGTGGGCTATGCGGATGCATGACCAGCGAAACGCCCAGGGCTTCAAAACCGCGGCCAGCCAGTTCCGGACGATGGGCGCTGGCAGAGGGCGGCAGACCGGCGCCGAAGACGTGGGAAAAGTTGACCCCGCCTTTTTCGATGACATCGCCGTTTTCGATTACCCGCGTACGACCGCCACCGCCTGCGGGACGCTCCCAGGCGTCCTCGACGAAGCGGGCGCCGCCGTCTTCTTGCTCCAGAGCGGCGCAGATCCGGTCTTGCAGATCGAGCAGGTAAGCTTTGACGGCATCGGTGCGAAAGGACATAGCAGTACCCTGAATAACGTAAAACCGGTATTTGGGAGCGTCGTTGCACACGCCGCTTGCGGTCCACGACCGCCGCGAGCCTGAACGAAGCTCTGAAAGTGGCGCGTAGCATACACCGCCTTGACGGGCGCCGCAGTTGACGAGGACCAAACGAAGGAGTCCGATAGAAGCCTTTCGCACTCCCGGTTTTGTCCCAAAGTTTCGATTCATGATGGAGAAAGCACATGGCAAAGCGTATCCAATTCCGCGCCCACGGCGGCCCTGAAGTTCTCGAGTACGTCGACTTCGAACCGGCCAAACCGGGCCCGAAAGAAGTGCTCGTGGGCAACAAAGCGATTGGCGTTAACTTCATCGAGACTTATTTGCGCACCGGCCTGTATCCCGTTGCCTCGATGCCATCGGGTCTGGGCAATGAGGGCTCGGGCATTGTTGAGGCCGTCGGCGCAGAGGTCACACACGTTAAGGTCGGCGACCGCGTGGCTTACGGTACTGGCCCTCTGGGAAGCTACGCAGACCAGCACCTCGCGCCTGCCGCGAACGTGGTCAAACTGCCTGATGAGATCAGCTTCGAACAGGCGGCGGCAATCATGCTCAAGGGCTTGACCGTGCAGTACCTGTTTCGCCAGACCTACGAGATTCGTCCCGAAGAAATCATCCTGTTCCACGCTGCAGCCGGTGGCGTGGGCTCCATCGCCTGCCAGTGGGCCAATGCGTTGGGGGTCAAGCTGATCGGCACGGTCAGTTCGCCGGAAAAAGCCGCACATGCCAAAGCTAACGGCGCTTGGGAAGTCATCGACTACAGCAAGGAAGATGTGGCCAAGCGGGTGCTTGAGCTGACTGGCGGCAAGAAAGTCTCGGTGGTGTACGACGGCGTCGGCAAAGACACGTGGGAAACGTCATTGGACTGCCTTGAACTGCGTGGCTTGCTGGTCAGCTTTGGTAATGCGTCGGGCGCGGTTTCCGGCGTGAACCTCGGGATTCTGGCGCAGAAGGGCTCGCTCTATGTGACCCGCCCTACACTGGGCTCCTACGCGAATACCCCGGAAACGCTTCAGGCCATGGCCGACGAGGTGTTTTCCATGGTCAGCAGCGGCAAGGTGAAGGTCGATGACATCAAGAAATTCGCCTTGAAGGATGCTGCACAAGCGCACACCGAACTGTCCGCCCGACGCACCACCGGGTCAATCATCCTAGTGCCTTGATCACCTCAGTGCCTCGTCGCACAACCGGTGGGAGCGAGCTTGCTCGTGAATGCTGAAGCCAGGACACAAGGTGTGTCGCAGGCACCGGCCTTGTCCTGAGCAAGCTCGCTCCCCAGGTGTGTAAACGGTTGAGCCATCAGCCCGCTCTTACAACCTCAGCCGTCACCAGATCACGAATCACGCTTGGATTGCGCCGTCCGCCCAAGGGGCCGTTCAGAACATGGTCAAGTTGCCCGTGGAAGTACTGCTCGATCCGCAAACGCGTGCGAGCAGCAGGACGGCCCGTGGGGTTGGCGGAGGTCGAGACCAGCGGACCGGTCAGGGCGCACAGCTCACGCACCTGGGGATGATCGCTGACGCGCAGAGCTACCGTTTCGCGACCGCCGGTGATCCAGTCCGGCAATAGGCCTTGATGCGGTACCAGCCAGGTATTTGGCCCAGGCCAGGTGCTGGCCATGCGATCAATCCAAAGCTCAGGGAAGTCCTCGAACAGAAAGTCGAACTGACGAATGTTATCGGCAATCAGGATCAGGCCTTTTCCGACCGGCCGCTGCTTGATTGCCAGCAAGCGGTAAACCGCCTCGAAATCCCAAGGATCACAGCCCAGCCCCCAGACTGCTTCGGTTGGATAGGCAATCACCGCTCCGGCCCGGATCTCTTGTGCGGCTTGTTGCACACGCCAACTGCTGACCATTGTTCGCTCTCCGATTTACGCTGGGGGGCAGTTTAACCTCAGCGCGCCCGAGCAAACCATCGCCCGGCTTCACAGACCACGCTGCTGTCGAGTTCAAGCTCGGTCAATGCTGCCAGCACTTTTGGCAAAGGCCAGCCGCTGTTGGCAGCCAGCGCTTCACTGGTCTGCGGCGCAGCATGCAGCAAAGCCAGCAGTGGATGATCGGGGCTTGCGGAATTTGGCTCGGCTGCAGCGCTGGGCGGCAGGCTTTTCCAGCCCTGTAACCCCTCAAGAATGTGATCGACCGTTTCGACGAGCGTTGCGCCGTCACGAATCAGTTGGTGACACCCGCGAGCGCCCGGGTGATGAATTGATCCCGGAATCGCATACACCTCGCGGCCTTGCTCTGCAGCGAGCCTGGCCGTAATCAGCGAGCCGCTGGCAACGCTGGCTTCCACCACCAGCACGCCAAGCGACAGCCCGCTGATGATGCGATTGCGTCGAGGGAAATTGCTGGCGTGGGGCTCGGCGTCCAGAGGCAATTCCGAAATCACTGCGCCACCGTGGGCGATCATGGCCGCGGCAAGCTGACGATGGCGCTGTGGATAAAATTTTTCGATCCCCGTCCCAAGCACGCCGATTGTCGCGCCTTTTACATCCAGTGCACCTTGGTGAGCAGCACCGTCGATACCCAGCGCCAGGCCACTGGTAACCACGAATCCAGCGCTGGCCAGACTTCGTGCAAACGCGGCAGCAGTATCCAGCCCAGGCTTGGAAGCACGGCGACTGCCGACCATTCCCAACTGCGGACGATCAAGCAAAGTGCGATTGCCCGCAACGAACAACAGAGGAGGCGGGTCGGGAATTTCTGCAAGCAAAGCCGGGTAGTCGGGGTCGTCCCACATCAGCAAATGCTGGTCCGCACGCTCAAGCCAGGCCAACGCAACGCTGGCGCCATCGCGCACATCAGGGCTGCGTCGTGCATCGGCACTGGCCGCTGGCAGGCGCAACGAACGCCAGGCAGAGGCCGGTGCGCTGAGTGCGGCAGACGCGCTGCCGAAGGCATTGATGAGGGTCTGGAAGCGCTTGGGACCGATTTCCGGCAACCGGTGAAGACGCAGACGCGCCTCCAGTTCGGCAGGCGAATGCCCAGGTTTTTCGAACAGCGGCATGAGATCTTCCTTGATCCTGTGCCCACCTAAAACAGTGGGCGAATCTGTGGATAACTCTGTTAACAACATTTAGATAAGTGAAGCATGCCGGTGGAAAAAAGTGTTCTGGAGCTGATACATAGCATTACGGATTGCGGACCTTGTCGCTGACCGCCAAAGATCGGCTCGCATGCAAAACCATTGCATAGCTCAAGTGGTTGTAGGTGCGGAACACCATCAGCAAGCCGGAGCGCTCGTCGGGAATCTTGACCTGGTCGCCAGTGATCCGGTCACGCACGGTTTCGCCCGCCTTATAGATCGCCAGCACATTGCCCTCGGCCAGCCCTTCCAGCTTGCCGCGATCCAGCGTCACCACATCGAACTCACCGATCTGCGTGACGCCACGGGGTACGTCGATGATCGTGCCGCGAATGTCCTGCTTCGGCTCGCTGGGCACGAACATGGAGTTGATGGCGCGCTCTTCACTGACGAACAGCCGATCTCCCAGGCGCACTTCCTGAGTGGAGCGCTGCATTTGCAAGGTTGCGATATCGCCTTCGCGGGCCACGACATCACCGCTGCCGATATCGTCGGCATTGATGCCCAACGGCTTGTTGGTTTGAGCATCGAAGTAGGTCTTGCCCTTGCGAAAGATGCCGTACGACGCGTGATCCGGGCTGAAGGTACCGCGCGCATAAATGCGATCCCCTGCGCCACTGAGCACCCGCTCGCCGTTACCGGCCACGACGTACGGTGCATCCTCGAATTGCTCGGGCGTGTCCATGATCCGGTTGTTCAACAGAAAAGCGTTGATTGCGCCCAACGGGATGGTTGGAATGGCATCGGCAATCGGCGTGCTGCGCACACGCGGTGACAATTTGATGGTGCCCCGCGATTCACCGCGGGTGGCGACGATCCTCGGCTGACCGTCTACGTAAATCAGGTTCAGGGTATCGCCCGGGTAGATCAGATCCGGGTCATGCACCTGCGGATTGGCTCTCCAGAGCTGTGGCCACTTCCAGGGCTCGCTGAGAAACTTTCCGGAAATGTCCCAAAGCGTGTCGCCGGTGACGACGGTATAGCTTTGCGGATGCCCCTCCCTGAGCTGTACTTGCGCCTGAACAAAGCCTGTCGCGGCCAACAGCAGCAGGGCGAGTAGTGATTTCCTCATGCGGTGAATCCCTTTATCATGTTGGCTTCGCGTGAAACGTTGAGTCTTGCGAGACTTTTGTTTTACAAGGGCTGCCCGCTGGTGACATTTCCCAGCCTAGCAGCCGATTTCGACTTTACCCTACAAGTGCAGCTCTTACGTATATGGCCATTTTAAACATTCTCGAATTCCCCGATTCGCGCCTGCGCACCCTCGCCAAACCGGTGGACGCAGTGGACGACGGCATTCGCCAGTTGGTCGACGACATGTTTGAAACCATGTACGAAGCGCCTGGCATCGGTCTGGCAGCGACGCAGGTTAACGTACACAAGCGCGTGGTTGTCATGGACCTCTCGGAAGATCGCAGCGAACCCCGGGTGTTCATCAATCCTGAACTGGAGCCGCTGACCGAAGAGATGGATCAGTATCAGGAAGGCTGCCTGTCGGTTCCGGGCTTCTATGAAAACGTCGATCGCCCTCAAAGGGTCAAGGTCAAGGCGCTGGGCCGCGATGGCCAGCCCTACGAACTGATCGCCGAAGGCCTGCTCGCCGTATGCATTCAGCACGAATGCGATCACCTCAATGGCAAGTTGTTCGTCGACTACCTGTCTAATCTCAAGCGTGACCGGATCAAGAAAAAGCTGGAAAAGCTGCACAAGCAGAACGCTTGATCCCTTCGCCCCCAAAAGGCCTCCTGGAGGCCTTTTCTTTTTCTGAAACGAGAAGCCCATGACTGAGCCACTGCGCATCGTCTTCGCCGGCACCCCCGAATTCGCCGCCGAACACCTCAAAGCCCTGCTCGACAGCCCTTATGACGTGATCGCGGTCTACACCCAACCCGATCGCCCGGCGGGCCGCGGCCAAAAGCTGATGCCAAGCCCGGTCAAGCAACTCGCCCTGCAACAAAACATCCCGGTGCTGCAACCACCCACCTTACGGGCTCCCGAGGCGCAGGCCGAACTTGCGGCACTTAAGCCCGATCTGCTGGTGGTGGTCGCCTACGGCTTGATCCTGCCGCAGGCGGTGCTGGATATTCCGCGCCTGGGTTGCATCAACAGCCATGCCTCGTTGCTGCCGCGCTGGCGCGGAGCCGCACCGATCCAGCGAGCCGTGCAGGCGGGCGATGCCGAGAGTGGCGTGACCGTGATGCGTATGGAAGCGGGGTTGGACACAGGTCCCATGCTGCTCAAGGTCACCACGTCGATCACCGGTGAAGACACCGGCGGCACGCTGCACGATCGTCTTGCCGGGTTGGGCCCGGTTGCCGTCTTGCAGGCTATTGGCGGTCTTGCCGATGGCACGCTGGAGGGCGAGGTTCAGGACGACACCCTGGCCACCTATGCCCACAAGCTCAATAAAGACGAAGCACGCATCGACTGGACCCGTCCGGCCGATGAACTGGCGCACCTGGTGCGGGCTTTCAATCCGTGGCCGATCTGCCACAGCACCCTCGGTGGCGAAGCGCTCAAGGTGCTGACCGCGCAAGTCGCCGAAATGAAGGGCGCGCCGGGTACGATTATCAGTGCCAGCAAAGACGGCCTGATCGTGGCCTGTGGACAAAACGCGCTGCGTCTTACCCGTCTGCAACTGCCCGGCGGCAAGCCACTGAACTTCACTGACCTGTTCAACAGCCGCCGTGAGAAATTCGCGATCGGGACGGTACTGGGGCAACCGGTGGGCACACAATGAATCCGCGTCTGGCCGCCGCCAAGGCTCTGGCCGCCGTACTCAGCGGCAAGGCCTCATTGAACAGCTCGCTGCCGACTCAACTGGACAAGGTCGAAGACCGCGATCGCGGGTTGACGCAGGATCTGGCGTTCGGCACTGCGCGCTGGGAGCCTCGGTTGTCAGCGCTGGCAGCGAAGCTTCTGCAAAAACCCTTTAAGGCTGCGGACAACGACGTGCAGGCGCTACTGCTGATAGGCCTGTATCAACTGTTTTATTCGCGCATCCCGGCCCACGCGGCGATTGGTGAGACCGTCGGCTGCGCGGACAAGCTGAAAAAGCCCTGGGCCAAGGCGTTGCTGAACGCGGTCCTGCGTCGCGCACAACGAGAAGGCCAGGCGCTGCTGAGCGAGCTGGAACACGACCCGGTCGTGCGCACCGCTCATCCGCGTTGGCTGCAGAAGGCGCTCAAGGCGGCCTGGCCCGAGCACTGGGAAGCGATTTGCGCAGCGAACAACGCGCACCCACCGATGATTCTGCGGGTCAATCGTCGCCATAAAAACCGCCAGCAATACCTTCATCTGCTACAAGAAGCGGGGATTGGGGCCACTGCGAGCACATTCAGCCAGGACGGCATCGTGTTGGCCGAGCCTTGCGATGTCCGCGCGCTGCCGGGTTTCGCCGATGGCTGGATCAGCGTGCAGGACGAAGCTGCGCAACTGGCCGCCGATCTGCTGGAACTGGCACCGGGTCAACGGGTGCTGGACGCCTGCTGCGCACCGGGAGGCAAGACCTGTCATCTGCTGGAAGTGCAGCCGGGATTGTCCGGCGTGGTCGCAGTGGATCTGGAAGCCAAGCGCATGGTGCGGGTCAAAGAGAACCTCGACCGCCTAGGCTTGAGTGCCGAACTGATCGCCGCCGATGCCCGCGCCACCGATCGATGGTGGGATGGCAAGCCATTTCAGCGCATCCTGCTGGATGCGCCCTGTTCAGCCACGGGCGTGATTCGTCGTCATCCTGACATCAAGCTGACGCGTCAGGCCGATGACATTCCGGCGCTGGCGACTCTGCAAGGCGAACTGCTCGACGCGCTATGGCCCACATTGCAAGTGGGCGGAATGCTGCTGTATGCAACCTGCTCGACGCTGCCGACCGAGAACACCGAAGTGATCGACGCTTTCCTTGCGCGCACACCAGGAGCCAGAGAGTTGGACATCGCCGGTCAGCAAGGCAACCCGCCGCCCGGCCTGATGCAGCCACATGGTCGGCAGTTGCTGGCTCAGGAAGGCGGCCATGACGGGTTTTATTACGCGAAGTTGATCAAGATCGCGGCACCTTCAGGCTGAACACTTTCGCAAAGAGCGGCTTGCTCGCCAAGGGGCCGGCAAATTCTAATACATGCGCGCGGCGCCTGACCTATTGCTTTCGTGCGCAGTCTCCCTCCCACAGGGGAATGCGCGAGGCGCGATCTACATTCCAAGGAGAGACTGATTGAAGATCATCATTCTCGGTGCAGGGCAGGTGGGCGGCACGCTGGCTGAGCATCTGGCCAGCGAAGCCAATGACATCACGGTGGTTGATACCGACCCTGATCGCCTGCGAGCACTCGGCGACCGTCTGGATATCCGCACCATTCAGGGCCGAGGCTCGCACCCCACGGTATTGCGTCAGGCAGGTGCCGACGACGCAGACATGCTGGTGGCCGTTACCAGCAGCGACGAAACCAACATGGTCGCCTGCCAGGTCGCCTACACCCTGTTCCACACCCCGACCAAGATCGCCCGCGTGCGCGAATCCGCCTACCTGACCCGCGCAGGCCTCTTCAACAACGACGCCATTCCGGTTGACGTGCTGATCAGCCCCGAACAGGTCGTCACCAACTACATCAAGCGCCTGATCGAATACCCAAGCGCCCTGCAGGTCATCGACTTTGCCGAAGGCAAGGTGCAAATGGTGGCGGTGAAGGCCTATTACGGAGGCCCGCTGGTTGGCCAGCAACTGCGTCAGTTGCGCACGCACATGCCCAATGTCGAAACCCGAGTTGCCGCCATTTTCCGCCGAGATCGTCCGATCACTCCCCAAGGGGATACGGTCATCGAGGTTGATGACGAAGTGTTCTTTATTGCGGCCAAGGCGGACATTCGTGCGGTGATGGGCGAAATGCGCAAGCTTGACGTCAGCTATAAACGCATCGTCATTGCTGGCGGCGGGCAGATCGGTGAACGCCTGGCCGAGGCCATCGAAAACCGTTATCAGGTAAAGATCATCGAGATGAACCCGGCGCGCTGTCGCTATCTCTCGGACACACTCGACAACACCGTTGTTCTGCAAGGCAGCTCATCAGACCGCGATCTGCTGATGGAAGAGAACATCGATAACACCGATCTGTTCCTGGCCCTGACCAACGACGACGAAGCCAACGTCATGTCTTCGCTGCTGGCCAAGCGGCTGGGGGCGAAGAAAGTCATGACCATCATTAACAATGCAGCCTATGTGGATCTGGTGCAGGGCGGTGAGATCGACATCGCGGTCAGCCCGCAACTGGTTACCATTGGCACCTTGCTGGCCCACGTGCGACGCGGCGACATCGTCAGCGTTCACTCATTGCGGCGGGGCGCGGCAGAGGCCATCGAGATCGTGGCCCACGGCGATGCGAAGTCGAGCAGGGTGGTCGGCAAGGCGGTCATGCACATCAGCCTGCCACCTGGCACCACCATCGGCGCGATTACCCGGGCAGACCGGGTACTTATCGCTCACGACAGCACCGTCATCGAATCCGGCGACCACGTGATCATGTTCCTTGTGGATAAAAAACATATTCGCGACGTGGAGCGGCTGTTTCAGGTGGGGTTGAGTTTTTTCTGACGGAGGGTCCTCGTGCTCGTATCACTGGAAAAAATGCTCGCCAAGGGCGTGGACAACGCTCTGCTGCGCTTCGGCCTGGGCAAGGGCCATCTGGACGCTGGAGATCACACCAACGCCGTCGAGCACTTGCAGCGCTGCGTCGAATTCGATTCGAAATACTCAGCAGCATGGAAGTTGCTCGGCAAAGCCTGGCTGGCGGCAGGGGATGACGCCCAGGCCCGCCATGCGTGGGAACGGGGCCTTGAAGCCGCAGCGGCCCATGGCGATAACCAGGCCGAGAAGGAAATGACGGTGTTCTTGAAGAAGCTCGGTCGCAGGAACAACGCGTTATAGGAGCGCGCTGTCCGCGATGGGTTACGTCAGGCAAAAATACGTCATAGACACACCGCAAGCGTGCGCCTGCGGTGATGCGATAGCGCGAGCAGGCCTTAATACCAGCGCTTCTCGCCCTCAGGGCGCTTCTTGAAGCGTTTCATGGTCCACATGTACTGGCTTGGATAGGCCCGCACATACTTTTCCACCACCTTGCTCATTGCCGCCGCCGAGGTCTCGGTGTTGGTGCTGTACATGTCGTCTGGCGCGGCTTCCAGAACCACTTTGTAGCCTGAGCCATCGTCCAGACGCATGGCGTGAAGGAAGACGCCCACTGCCTTGCCGCCCGCCAGCATGTTCGGCACGAATTTGCTGGTTAGCGCCATGGTCCCGCAGAACGGTACGAAAATTCCGGCTGATTCCGCTGGCTCAGGGTCGGCTGGAATACCCACTGAGCCACCTTTGCGCACTTCCTTGATGACACTCAGAATGCCCTCCTTGGTGGAGGCTGCCACTCGATTTCCCAACTGCACGCGTTGTTTGCGCAGCAAGTCGTCCACCGCCTTGAGCTTGGGCGGGCGGTAGAAAATAATCGGTTTGCACTGGCTGCAATAGAAGTGGTTGAGCACTTCCCAGTTGCCCAGGTGGCTGGTAATTCCGACCACGCCTTTGCCGGATGCCAAGGCGTCTTTCAACACTTGCAGCCCTTGGACTTCGCGTACCAGATTGATCGATTTCTGAGCAGGCCAGATCCATGCGCAGGCGCTTTCGGTCAGCGTCTTGCCGATATCCATCAGACTGCGACCGACCAACGCCTCGAGTTCGGCAGGGCCCAGTTCGGGAAAGCACTTTGACAGGTTGATACGTGCGACTTCGCGGGAGCGGTTTGGCAGCTTCCACATCAGCCAGCCAATAGCGGTGCCGGTCCATTGCACGGCCCGCCATGGCAGCAGGGCAAACATCCGCAACGCGCCGACCATCACGGCGCCTTTGAACTTATCCACAGAGCACTCCTGAATTGATGAGGCGGGCATTGTAACCATTGACGGTAAATGATCGCCCAACCATCTGCGCTTGCCATTTTCGAACCCAATGCCCACAGAGGGCCGTGTTTGCAGCGCGACCGTGCGGCGCAGGGACTATCACCGGTATATCGCTTACGTTTTGACCAACTGTGCATACCGATCGCACTCAACGGTATGGTCCATGACCATGCCCGTAGCCTGCATGTAGGCATAGCAGATGGTCGGACCAACAAAGGTAAACCCTGCCTTCTTCAAAGCCTTGCTCATCGCTTCGGCCTCTGGCGTGATGGCGGGGACTTCGCTGCGGTCCTTGAAATGATTGACCTTAGGGGCGCCGCCGACGAACGACCAGACAAACTCGACAGGGTCCTTCAGACGCAACCAGGCTTGGGCATTTTTGCGTGCGGCATTGAGTTTCAGGCGATTGCGGACGATACCGGGTTCGAGCATCAGCGCCTCGATTTCAGTATCGGTCATCGCTGCAATCCGGCGTACGTCGAAGTTGAACATCACCTCGCGATAGCGGGCGCGCTTTTTCAGAATGGTGATCCACGATAATCCAGCCTGGAACCCTTCGAGCAATAAAAACTCGAACAACATCTGCGCATCGCGCAACGGCACACCCCACTCTTGATCGTGGTAGTCCATATAAAGCGGATCATCGTTGCACCAAAAGCAGCGTGGCATAGGGCTCCCAAGGGTGGAGGCACTGTCGAATCGGGTATACTCCCGCTCTTTAAATCGCAGCCCCCCAGTACAGGTGAATTTCGTGAGCCAGCCTACGCCAGCCGTGCGTACCTTCCAAGACTTGATCCTCGCCCTCCAGCAATACTGGGCTGAGCAAGGTTGTGTGGTACTTCAGCCCTACGATATGGAAGTGGGCGCCGGCACTTTCCACACTGCCACGTTTCTGCGCGCCATCGGCCCGGAAACCTGGAACGCAGCCTACGTACAACCGAGCCGTCGTCCTACCGATGGCCGTTATGGCGAAAACCCTAACCGCCTGCAGCACTACTACCAGTTTCAGGTGGTTCTGAAGCCGAACCCTGACAACTTCCAGGAGCTGTATCTGGGCTCGCTGAAGCATGTAGGCCTGGACCCGCTTGTCCACGACGTTCGCTTCGTCGAAGACAACTGGGAATCGCCAACCCTGGGCGCCTGGGGCCTGGGCTGGGAGATCTGGCTCAACGGCATGGAAGTCTCGCAATTCACCTATTTCCAGCAAGTGGGCGGCATCGAGTGCTACCCGGTGACCGGCGAAATCACCTACGGCCTCGAGCGTCTGGCGATGTATCTGCAGGGCGTGGAAACGGTCTATGACCTGGTGTGGACCGACGGCCCGTTTGGCAAAGTGACCTACGGCGACGTGTTCCACCAGAACGAAGTGGAGCAATCGACCTACAACTTTGAATATGCCAACGTTGAAAAGCTGTTCGAACTGTTCGACTTCTATGAAAGCGAAGCGGTGCGCCTGATCGAAGCGGAGCTGCCATTGCCGAGCTACGAAATGGTCCTCAAGGCTTCGCACACTTTCAACCTGCTGGATGCCCGTCGCGCAATTTCCGTGACGGCGCGTCAGCAATACATCCTGCGCGTGCGCACCCTGGCTCGCTCCGTGGCCCAGGCGTACCTGACGGCCCGGGCCAAGCTTGGCTTCCCGATGGCCGCACCCGATATTCGCGATGAAGTGTTGGCTAAGCTGGAGGCTGCACAATGAGTGCTCAAGATTTCCTGGTTGAACTGGGTACCGAAGAGCTGCCACCCAAAGCGCTGAACACCCTGGCCGATGCGTTCATGGCCGGCATCGAAAAAGGCTTGCAGGCAGCCGGTCTGACCTACAGCGCCAAGCAGGTTTATGCCGCGCCGCGTCGTCTGGCTGTGCTGATCACCGAGCTTGCGACTCAGCAGCCAGACCGCAGCGTCAATCTGGATGGCCCGCCCCGTCAGGCCGCATTCGACGCCGAAGGCAACCCGACTCAGGCAGCGCTGGGCTTCGCCAAGAAGTGCGGCGTCAATCTGAGCGAAATCGATCAGAGCGGCCCGAAACTGCGCTACAGCCAGAGCATTGCCGGCAAGCCGACTTCCAGCCTGCTGCCCACCATCATTGAAGACTCGCTCGACGACCTGCCGATTCCAAAGCGCATGCGCTGGGGTGCACGCAAGGAAGAGTTCGTGCGGCCGACGCAATGGCTGGTCATGCTGTACGGCGACCAAGTGATCGACTGCACCATTCTCGCCCAGACTGCTGGGCGCGAGTCCCGTGGTCACCGTTTCCATCACCCGGAAAACGTGCGCATTTCCTCGCCGGCCAACTATGCCAGCGACCTGCGCGCAGCCCACGTTCTGGCTGATTTCAACGAGCGCCGTCAGCTAATCAGCAAGCGTGTCGAAGAATTGGCCACCCAGCATGAAGGCACCGCGATCGTGCCGCCTGCGCTGCTCGACGAGGTGACCGCGCTGGTCGAATGGCCGGTACCGCTGGTGTGTTCGTTCGAAGAGCGTTTCCTCGAAGTGCCGCAGGAAGCGTTGATCACCACCATGCAGGACAACCAGAAATATTTCTGCCTGCTGGATGCCGAGGGCAAGCTGCTGCCGCGCTTCATCACCGTGGCCAACATCGAGAGCAAGGACCCGTCGCAGATCGTGCTGGGTAATGAGAAAGTCGTTCGCCCGCGCCTGACCGATGCCGAGTTCTTCTTTAAGCAGGACAAGAAGCAGAAGTTGGAAACCTTCAACCAGCGTCTGCAGAACGTGGTCTTCCAGGCTCAACTGGGCACCGTGTTCGACAAGGCCGAGCGTGTTTCCAAACTGGCTGCGTTCATCGCACCGCGCATTGGTGGCGACGCTGAGCGTGCGGGCCGTGCAGGCCTGCTGTCCAAGTGCGACCTGGCCACCGAGATGGTCGGTGAATTCCCTGAGATGCAGGGCGTGGCTGGCTACTACTACGCACTGGCCGATGGCGAACCGCAAGACGTGGCTCTGGCGTTGAACGAGCAGTACATGCCGCGCGGCGCGGGCGCTGAACTGCCAAGCACACTGACAGGCGCTGCAGTGGCAATCGCCGACAAGCTCGACACCCTGGTCGGTATCTTCGGTATCGGCATGCTGCCTACCGGCAGCAAAGACCCTTACGCACTGCGTCGCGCAGCGCTGGGCATTCTGCGGATTCTGATCGAGAAGAAGCTGGACCTGGACCTGATCAAGACCGTGCAGTTCGCGGTCGCTCAGTTCGGCGTCAAGGTCAAACCTGCCGGTCTGCCAGAGCAGGTGCTGGAGTTCATCTTCGACCGCCTGCGTGCGCGCTATGAAGATGAAGGCGTCGACGTTTCGGTTTATCTGTCGGTGCGCGCCCTGCAACCGGCTTCGGCACTGGATTTCGACCAGCGCGTGCAAGCCGTTCAGGCATTCCGCAAGTTGCCTGAAGCCGCCGCCCTGGCTGCGGTGAACAAGCGCGTATCGAACCTGCTGGGCAAGGCTGAGGGCAACATTGCCCAAACGGTTGAACCCAAGTATTTCGACAACGCCAACGAGTTCTCGCTGTACTCGGCCATTCAACAGGCAGATCAGGCGGTAGCGCCCATGTCGGCCCATCGTCAGTACACCGAAGCGTTGGCCCGCCTGGCAGCATTGCGTGAGCCTGTGGATGCTTTCTTCGAAGCGGTGATGGTCAATGCCGATGATGCCAGCGTGCGAGCCAATCGTTACGCGTTGCTGGCACGTCTGCGCAATCTGTTCCTCGGTGTCGCCGACATCTCTGTGTTGAACTAACACCGGAGCGGATGATTTGAAGCTGCTGATTCTCGATCGGGATGGGGTGATCAACGAGGACTCCGACGCTTACATCAAGTCGGTGCAGGAGTGGATTCCAATCCCCGGCTCGATCGAGGCAATCGCGCAACTGAGCAAGGCTGGCTGGACGGTAGCGGTCGCTACCAACCAGTCGGGCATTGCTCGCGGTTATTACGATCTGGCCACACTGCACGCCATGCACGCACGATTACGTGAACTGGTAGCGGAGCAGGGCGGCGAGGTCGGTCTGATCGTTTATTGTCCCCACGGGCCGGATCAGGAATGTGAGTGCCGCAAGCCCAAGCCTGGCATGTTGCTGACCATCGCCGGTCATTACGCCACGGATCTGCGGGGTGTCTGGTTCGTCGGTGACAGCAAGGGTGACTTGCAAGCTGCGGTGGCCGTCGACTCTCAACCTGTACTGGTCATGACGGGAAAGGGTCACAAGACGCGGAGTGCGCCGTTACCTGCGGGCACTCTGATTTTTGATGATCTGGCGGCAGTTGCCGCAGAACTTATCCACAATAGCGCCTCGCTGAACGGCTGACCGGTCGTACAGCGGCACGCTCAATCCGGGCACTGCCCGTAATGGTAAAAGCAGCTATGTCGATAGTGCAGGCCATCAGGATCTTCATCTTTTACCTGCTGCTGGGCACCACTGCCCTGCTGTGGTGTTCGCTGAGTTTCTTTATTGCCCCTTTCCTGCCTTTTCGCGTTCGTTATCGCTTCATCAACGTTTATTGGTGTCGCTGCGCGGTCTGGCTGACGAAGGTGTTTCTCAATATCAAAGTCAATATTACTGGCCAGGAAAACGTACCAAAGACGCCCTGCGTGATCGTATCCAATCACCAGAGCACTTGGGAGACGTTCTTTCTGTCGGCCCATTTCCAGCCACTGAGCCAGGTGCTCAAGCGTGAGCTGCTATACGTTCCGTTCTTCGGATGGGCGATGGCAATGCTGCGCCCTATCGCCATTGATCGCAGCAACCCGAAAGCGGCGCTAAAGGTGGTCGCGAAGAAGGGAGACGAGCTGTTAAAGGATGGCGTATGGGTCTTGATCTTCCCTGAAGGCACTCGAGTACCCTACGGCCAGGTTGGCAAGTTCTCGCGAAGCGGCTCGGCCCTGGCAGTCAACGCCGAACTGCCGGTCCTGCCCATTGCTCACAACGCCGGCAGATACTGGCCGAAAGAAGGATGGGGTAAAAAGCCCGGGACGATTGAAGTGGTGATTGGCGAGCCTATGTACGCAGAAGGTTCGGGACCACGTGCCATTGCTGCCCTCAACGACCGAATCTCTGCCTGGAATACAGAGACGCAGAAGGCTTTGGGCTCCCCCGCAGCGCCTGCACCCACACCAGAAAAAACGCCCACGTGAATTGTGGATAACCTGTGTATCAAATATGCAAAATTTTGCATTAACCGCGCTAAGCGCTTAATTTAAATACTTATTGTTTTGGGCATGTTTCGTGCCCAAAACGTGCATAAGTTTTTTTGACCATCACTTCCCTGCTTCTAGAACATCGGCCTTGAGCCTCCCAGGCCAAGACCGATGTCATTTCTACCCAGTCTGTTCGCTTCGCGATGTCCATAGATTGCACAGCGCCGCCATGGAGATCAGAACCAGCCCTCCCAATGCCGCTGCAATGAAGCCCATGGCAGGGGAGAGGCTGTCGATCGCGAATCCGACCAGGGGCGCGGAAAGGGTTTGACCGATGCGATAAGCCGAGTCATGCAAGCCCATCACTTCACCACGCACGCTGGCAGGCGCCAGCTTGGCAACAGCTTCCGAGCCTGCTGCCAGCGTCGGTGTACACAGCAAGTTTGTTGGCAACAACGCCAACATCAGCCACCACCACACCTGATCGAACAGCGCGACAGGCAGCAACAGTAAACTCATCGCCAGCGCCAGCCGTGTCTGCGACCACGAGCGATGAACGATGCCATGTACAAAACCGCCCGCAATGGAAGCGACTGACATTGCAGCGATCACATAACCGGTAAATGCGATCTCATCGTTGCTGCGCAAAACCGCGATCAAGGCCAACTCTGTGCCGTAAAGCACGAACAAGGCAGCAGCGCTGACAAACATCACACCCATCAGGCGGCCACTCATCCACGTGCGCAATTTGGGCCGGACCCGGCTGGACTCCTGGGCCACCTCGTCGAGGGAGCGCGTCGGCCAGTTCAGCTTGTAGAGCACGATATACGACAGCGCCCGCCATATACCAATGCCCAATATGGCCGCAGTCGCGGAATAGCTGGTGATCAGCAAAATACCGGTCGCCGGACCGATGACAAAGCCCAGCTCCATCAACATCATGTTCAGCGAGTAGGCCGGGCGGCGCTTGTCCTCCGGCACAAGACTGGCGACAAATTGTCTTGCGAGCGAACCGGTGGGCACTGTGAAAACACCAGCGACAAACGCCAGACCCACATAGACCGAATAACTCACCACCGGCAACAGCAGCCAGGCGACTGTGGATAAAGTCCCGCAAACCGCCACCACCGGGCGCAGCCCATGGCGATCAATCATGCGGCCCAGCAAGGGCGAACCGACGGCAAAACCCAATGCCGTGGCGGTACCGACAATTCCCGCATCCAGGTAGCTGCGGCCCATTTCATTGAGCACATGAAGGCTAAGCGTGAGGGTCATGATCGTCAGCGGCAAACCGGCGACAAACATGAATAACGTGGCAGGCAACACCCTTGGGATTGCCAGGACTTTCTGATATTTACGAAACGACATCCCGCAACAGCTCCTTGATTAGCGTTCGTCCTGATTCAACGCGGCCGATCGTCTTCAAGCGGCTAACGCATTATTCCTTCGGTTGAAGCAGAAGAGCCACTAAGGCACTCCAGCCCGTCTGATGTGAGGCGCCGAGACCACGTCCGTTCTCGCCGTGGAAATATTCGTGAAATAGCACTAGATTCTGGCTCTCAGGGTCCATTTCAAGTTGTGGATAACTGGCCATGGAAGGGCGATTACCTTCTTCATTGCGTAGGAACAGTCTGTTTATGCGGTGGCTGAGCCCGTCAGCTACCTCTCCAAGAGAGGCTAGATAGCCGGAACCACTGGGGTATTCGACGGAAAAATTCTCGCCGTAATAGCGATGAAACTCACGCAGTGATTCGATGAGCATGTAATTCAACGGCATCCACACCGGCCCGCGCCAATTGGAATTGCCGCCAAATAGCCGAGATCGCGATTCCGCTGGCTGATAGTCCGCCGACAGCACGTGGCCGTCTATCTGCATGCTGAAAGGCGCTTCACCATAGTGGCGCGACAAAGAACGCACACCATAGGGCGAGAGAAATTCACTGTCATCGAGCATCCGTTTTATCAGGTCTTTGGTACGTTGGCCACGCAACAGCGCCAGCAGCATGCGATTGCCTTTGCCCGGCTCGGTCCAGCGCGACACCAGGGCAGCCAGATCGGGCCGGTGATGCAGAAAACCCAACAGCCTCTCTCGCAGATCCTTGAGCCCTTCATGTTCTCGCTGCTCTAGCACACGCACGGCAAACAGGGGGATCAATCCAACGAATGAGCGCAGCTTGACCGACTCACGAAGCCCGTCCGGACGATGCAGCACGTCGTAGAAGAACCCATCCTGATCATTCCACAATCCTTCGACTTCATCCTTATCAACTTCGTTGATCGCACCCGCTATGTACAGGAAGTGCTCGAAAAATTTTACCGCGATATCGGTGTACACCTCATTGTGCTGAGCAAGCTCAAGTGCGATGCGCATCAAGTCCAACGCGTACCCGGCGACCCAGGCAGTGCCGTCTGCCTGGTCAAGTTGATAGCCGGGGGCGAGGGCCGCTGAACGGTCGAATAGGCCAATGTTATCCAGGCCCAGGAACCCACCCTGAAAAATATTGTGCCCTTCGGCATCCTTGCGATTGACCCACCAAGAGAAGTTCAGCAGAAGCTTGTGGAAAACCCGCTCGAGAAAATCCACATCGCCCTGACCCTTTTGCGCCTTTTCCATTTGATAGACACGCCACGATGCCCACGCGTGAACAGGCGGATTTGCGTCGTCGAAGCGCCACTCATACGCCGGTAACTGGCCATTGGGATGCATGAAGCGATCTTTCACCAGCAGCAACAGCTGATCCTTGGCGAAGTCGACATCAATCAACGCGAACGCCACGGCTTGGAAGGCAAGATCCCAAGAGGCGTACCACGGGTATTCCCATTTGTCCGGCATCGAGACAATGTCAAAGTTGTACAGATGCCGCCATTCGTTGTTGCGAATGTGCGAACGGCTGGCGGGCAGAGGAGGTAGCCCGGGGTCACCTTCGAGCCAGGCTTTAACGTCGAAGTAGTACAGCTGCTTTGACCATAACAAACCCGCCAGCGCCTGGCGCTGAACATTGCGTGCATCAGCGTCTTCGAGGTTGTGCTGTAAGGCACGGTAAAACTCGTCTGCCTCGCTGTGACGTTGCTCAAACAGCGCCCGGGCATTCACATGCGCCGAATCGGCGGGAGCGAAGCGTAAGTAGACCGAGTGAGAGGCACCGCCCTCAAGAGTCATCGCAAAATGTGCCGCTGCTTTGGTACCGGCGTCGTGGCGAATTGCATCAGTCTCGCCGGCCAGTAGCCAGTCGTTAATGCCATCCTTGAAGGGTCCTGTACTCGGCTTGCCGAATAGCTTCGGTGTGTTGGTGCGGTTCTCGCAGAACACCCACTCGCACGGCTCATGCCCCCAGGCTGTCGCTTCCTTGAGCGGTTGTGAGGAGTGGCGCGCCATGACCCGGTTGTCCACAAGTGACAGGGCAGGGCGTTCCCCCTCCGCTACCCAACTCCAGACATCTCGCGCCCACAGTTGCGGAAGTACATGCAGCCGAGCCGAACGGGTAGATCGGTTGACCACCGTTACACGCATGAAGATGTCGTCCGGGGTGTGCTTGGCGTATTCGATACTCACGTCGAAGTAATGGTTGTCGTTGAACACGCCGGTATCGAGGACTTCGTACTCAGGATCGTCCAATCCCCGTCGGGCATTTTCCTCGACCAGATCGCTATAGGGAAACGCTGCGTGAGGGTATTTATAGAGCATGCGCATATAGGCATGGCTCGGCACGCCATCAACGTGGAAATACAGCTCTTTGACGTCTTCGCCGTGATTGCCTTCGGCATTGTCCAGGCCGAACAAGCGTTCCTTGAGAATGGCATCGTGTTCATTCCATAGCGCAAGGCCCAGGCACCAATGCTGTGCCTTGTCCGAGAAACCGGCCAGACCGTCCTCGCCCCAGCGATACACCCGACTGCGTGCGTGGTCATGAGGAAAATAATCCCATGCATCGCCATCGGCGCTGTAATCCTCACGTACCGTGCCCCATTGGCGATCACTGAGGTAGGGTCCCCATTCACGCCACTGTGCGGCCTCTGTTGCACCAAGTCGGGAGCCTTCGATGGTGTGCTGCAGGTTTGCTTGGGCGGAATCGGCTGGCATGTTCACTTCCATAAATAACACTATCAGAACGGCTGGATATCCAAGGAGAGTGCAGAACAATCTATCGCGTTCCTGCCGTGAAAGCAGGCTCGAAAACCGTCAGGTGGTGCTGCAACTTTCTTTCAGTTGTCGCCTGTGCTGATTTGAGATCAAACCCAGAAACACACGCAACATCATGTCTCCGGCCTCAGCAATGTTCTAGACCGTGCTGCCATCCAGCGCAATCAAACGGATTTGCTCCATCGGCTTAGCGAGGATTTTTTCCAGAACGGGCATGGCTTGAGTCAACGTCGGCGCCTTCATGTGGACGAGCAGGGCCGCCTCATTATCCCAGGCTTCGTATGAAAGAAATCTGCAGGGATCTTCCTTGTCTTGCAGCACGGCGTACGCCTGACAACCAGGCTCACTCTGGAAACCTGGCAGCGCTTTTTGAAGCAGCGCACCGAGTTCCTTCTCGTGTCCCGGCTTGGCTTGCATAATGGCTACGACATTCAGAGTTTGGGTCATATCTTCAATCCTGAGTACAGGTCGCCAAAATAGCGCCGTTGATTAGCTGACCGCGCAATCGTCCAATAACTCAACATCTTCCGTCGTCTGCACTAACTGATGCCCACAAAAAAGCCAACGTAGAACGTTGGCGTTTTTGTTTACTCGGCTACGGATAACGATTCGTGAACATTTTGAGCCTTGTGAAGGCGTAGAAATGTTGTCGATGGGCATATTAAGTGTCATGCGTGCCCTAGGTGGAATCAGGGTCCCACGTGGAATAGGGACACTATAAATGCCGCAGATGAGCCCTAATTAATGTCGTACTGCGGTTTTTTGACCTTATTAAATGTCGTTACTGGTCCAGCAACGAGCCGAGCACCACTGCCTATACGTAATTCCAACGCTGCATGGCCTTTCTCTGTGCCGCTCTTGGCCGATTTCTGCCTATCGCGACCGTCAGCTTTGGATCGACTTATGCCAGCCAGTCATGCATACCGGGCAACCTAAAGCTTTTGGTTTTCACCATTCCTTGATATCCTGGCCGGCTCTGAAAGATTCAGGGTGGTGCATACCCAGATGCGCCCTACTCAGCCCTGAGCGCATCCGATGAGCAGAAGCCGACGCAAAACACCTATCTTCGGTATCACCACAGCAAAGTCAGAAGCTTTTGATAAGGCCTGCTGGCATCGAGCATTTCGCCGCGCCGAAAGCCAGCGCTTGCAGGCTGCGCCAGATCGAACACCTCAAGATATACGAGAGTTTTACAACCCGTGGTCGATGCATAAGGATGGCAAGCGGTGGTGGTCGGGGACTCAGCTAAACGATCGCATCATGAGAAAATAGGGAGATCAGCAGGGATCTTTATGAAACCATCGTTGAAGAGCCACATCTGTGACAGCTCCGATCTCGACGTTATTGCTAATCTTCAGGCTGTTCCCCTCAAGCGCTCAACGAAAGTACGCAGGCTACATTTATGCCCGTCGTACGCCGAGGTTGTTGGCAAAGTTCTTACCAACGAGTTGTAGCTAATGTCCTACGTTGACCTATCCGCGCTCTTCCTGGCCGACAGCTGTCGATAGAGAACTCGCGAGCGTAAAATGGAAGCTCGATTCGTCAGCAGAGAGCAGGGCCTGCATCCAATGAGTGAATCTTCGCGGACAACTGTGGAATGCCAAGACCCTGGTGATGGCAGCGGGGATGTCATAATCAACCTTCCTTCCCACCTCCTCGAAAGCAAGAATTTCAACCTTGGTGATTCACTGAGTATCGAGCTGGTTAACGGGGCAATAGTGCTCAAGCCCATCCGTGATGTTAATAACCCGTCCTGAGGCAGCTATCGACCCAAAGCTGCCTTTCACCGGAATGCCGGAATCGGCCAAAAGAGGTCGGCTAGCCTCTTTTTTTGGGCGTCATATCTGCTTGGGGAGAGACCATTGCGATTGATGTCAAACTCACATTACCCTTCGGGTTGAGTGCTGTGGAAATGGCGAGTCGCCTTTCCAGTCTCGACGCCATACGGACAACGAAATGCTCAAATTTCCTGGAAGGTTAAAGCGAATGGCCAAAAGAAACGTTACGCAAGCTACCCAGCTTATGCCAGATGTAACATCGCTGCCACTGACGCAACATCCACTGAACGCTGTTCCGAAAATCTGCCTGGTTGACACCGCCCCCGACGTCTCTGATCTGCTAACCCAGAAACTCTACGATTGCACGACAGCCACTCTGGGCGGCGATGTAAAGACGCCCAAAAACAGAGCGGGTATGCAGACCTACCTCCGCCCATTGGTACTGCTGCCTTCCAACCTACACGAGTTTCACGTGGTCGTGGTCGACCTAGCGAAGACAGACGGCATAGACGAGTCTGAAGCACGCGCCGAGTTGAAAAACACCAGTGGCAAAACAGCATATGCGATGGTTAGTTCCTATCCAGAGCAAGTTTTCAATTCGAAGGGATTTGGAGCAAGAAGATTTTCTACTGAAATCGAGGATGTGCTCAAGAAGGAATCGGTTGTTGTGATTTTCGCAGCGGAAAATGAAAAAATTCATTACGACCTTGTCGAGATCGGAATACATGGCGCGAGTGTAGTGGATAACTTTAACTGCGAGACCTTACGCCTTTGCAGCGGCATAAAAGTTTTCAAAAACAAATTTGGAAGGACAATTGAGCTGTATAAAGAAGAGACACGATTCCACTCCTTTATCGGCAAATACCTGAAAGACGCATACTATGAAGTGACCTTTCCCCATCCCTTTGTTTGGGAGAACGGAGCCAACAAGCCAGACGAAAAATTTGTCCCTATTCTGGTCAATGCAGCGGATGAAATCGTTGGGTACGCGACGTTTGTTGACAAAGGCGCCGTCTTCGTCCTTCCGCAGATGGTGCGCAAAGCAGAATTTTTGGTTGAGTTTTTCGACAATCTTGCAGGAGTGTTTCCGGACGTTTTTCCGTACAATGGCATGTTTTCATGGCTGGACGACGGCTCTCACCCACTCCCCGGCGAAGTTGAAATTCGTGAACAACGTGCAGGGATTGAGGCACGATACGTAACCGATGTCGCTGCGAATGAGACCGCCATTGCAGATCTGAAGAGTGAATTCAGCTTCCTTCGCGTGATGCTGTCTGGAACAGGGGACGAGTTAGTAGATGCCGTACGTGAATACCTCGTCTGGCTGGGATATACCTCCGCAAAAGCCATGGATGAACACAGCGAAGATACGCTGGAAGAAGATATTCAGATTGAACTGGAGCCTGGCCTCTTGGTGATAGAGGTCAAAGGCATCGGCGGGACGTCCAAAGACAAAGAATGCGCTCAGATCTCCAAAATCAAGAATAGACGTCAGGAGGAAAGAAAAGCGTGGGACGTATCAGCCCTGTATATCGTGAACCACCAAAGATACGTCGCTCCCAAACGGCGGGTGAACCCGCCTTTTACTCCAAACCAGATCAAAGACGCGCTGCTGGATAAGCGGGGGCTGATCACGACGTATCAACTTTACAACGCCTATTTTGACATCCTTCGCGGATTGATTACCAAGGAAGATGTTCGAGCCCAGCTGCTGGGGTTCGGGCATGTAAAAATCGCACCGCCTGAGCTGACCGAGATCGGCGTCGTCAACGAAGTGTTTCAAAACGGCCGCGTAGTTATATTGCACCTGGATGAAGCAACGGTGTTTGTTGGCAGTAAGCTGTACATCCTGAAAAACGACGTATACGAAACCCGGAATGTCGTAGGTCTTCAGCTAGACGGGGTGTCAGTAGATCAAGCCTCAGGTGGCGAGTTTGGTATTCAAGTGGACGCAGCGATCAAGAAAGGGAGCCGCATTTTCATCCCAACCCAGGTGCATGAGCCGAAGGGCATGGCAGGATGATATCTGGCTTCTGAACACCGCTCCATAGACGCGTCAGCACGAAGAGCCAGTAGAGACAAGCGCTCCCCCGTTTAGTGGTGCAGCGTCGGGACTGATTGAAAACTGACCAATTGTTCCGATTGAAAGATGCCCTGCTGATTTGTCATCAGCAGGTGTGGAATAGCGTAGCTGCTTGCTTACATGGGCTTGACCATCCATTTGCACTCGACTTGACCAGTCGCATGGATCGAATTTGACCAGCGCACGGGTACGCCTTGACCGGTAGAAACCGACCCATGGCGGACCTTAGACACGGTCCGCGTTCAGCTGGAAGCAGTCACTTGGATGTATCTAGAAGTCTTTGGCGAATCACCGATCAAGCCGCTGATGTGCACTATGGATCTCTCGAATACTCTTTATCAACGTGCGCTTCTTGAGCATGGGGGCGGTGCGCCCGCAAGGAGTGAGGTCGTCGAGCACAAGATTGATAAGAATTGCTCGTTCTGGTATGCAGTGAGTGAGGGCGCAACGGACTCCTGCTTTTTGGCACGTCGCGTCTTCGCAAGTGCGGTCGAAGCCATCCTTCAGTTATGGAAGAAGATTTTATGGGAATGCAGAAGGACAAAATTTATCTATTTGATCATCCGACTCTTCAGAATTATAGGATCATAGATGGTTGGGTTAAATTGCACGGTAAGGATGTAGGGGTTATTGGTAAGAATAATGGGGCATTCCGATTTTATTCAGAAGGGGTTATTGATTTCCACGCCCATCTTCCAGACTTGCCAAAAGAATGGAAGAAATCCATCATTATTCGTGGGCTAACTGCAACCCTGCCTGGTGAAGAATTAATTTCTCTTTACGAAATGCATTCTGAGCGTCCGAGTAGTATTGAAAAACGGCGTGCTGAAGCGTTGCGCTATGAAGCTGCATTCAACGATCTGGCCAATGGGATCCTTGATGAGGTCAAAGGCTATCTGGGCGAAAATCACGATCCAGCGGCAGTCAAACGCTTCTATAGTCTGCTTATATCATTTAAGAGCCGAATGGGGCGTGATGCTTCTTCGCCAAGCTTGAATGGCTTTTTCTTAGGCCTTCTGGCTGCGTCGATTTTGGATGAAAAGCAATCCCAACTTATTAGTGGAAAGGTTAACCAGCTTCACGAACTTGGAGGTATATATTCAGACTATATATCTCACCGTTAAACAATGCTTCTGGTATTAATGGTGGAGCGTTGACATAAATTCCTGATGATAGAGGGCTCCATCGCCTCGGCGTCCCGCAGAAATGAGGGCCACTGAGGCATTTCTGCCCAGTCTTGCGGTGCGAATCGACGTCTCTGCGAACATTTCAACCAGATGCTGTAGCCAATGTCGGCGACCGGCACTTCATGAGCTATAGCTGCTCTTCACCAGCGGCGGTTGAGAGTCGATAGCAGTCAGTCATGACTGACCGCTAATGGCCGATAGCTGCCATTCGTCCAAATCCACCAGCGCAGACTTATTGATTTGATCGTAAGGGACGCACAGGAACCACAGGCGCATAATGGACGACTGGATTCGCGCGTTATTGATTCCCAGGCAATGGCCCGGAGAACAAGATCCGCAATATGTCTTGATCTTCGCCGCCGCCCTCGCCGCGTTCAGACACAGGTGCAGCGAATGTGCAATTCAGATGAGGACGAGCCCGGAAATGCGGACCTTGTCCGCTTCGCGCCTCTTTGACAAAAATTGCTCGGTGCCGTACTTGATACAAACGATATCGCCGCTGCGTTTGAGACCCAAGCCGCGACCATCATCACTTGAGCTAGAGATCTGCCCCTGCTCAAACACACGTAACACCAGCTCGGGACCCGATTCGGGCTTCGAAAAATCAAGTTCCCGACAAATGCTAGGATATTTCTGCTCAAGAAGGGGCTGAAGACTTCCAACAATTCCAATGCCACTGTCAGATATTACCGTTTGGATTTTTCGACCCTTTGGATAATGCTCGAGCGTGGCGAAGCCTGATATCTGAGACTGCGCGTGGTACCTGACGCTCCCGAATAACTCAGAAATCACGGTGAATGCCGACTGCGAAAATTGATCTCCAGCACAATTCACGAAACTTGTCTCTAAGCGCTTGGGAATGCTCTCATCGGGTAATAGATGATCAATCGCCGCCAGTTCAACTACACCATCATTGTTGCCATGGTGTACTTTTGCAGCAGACCACCTGGGTCTGTCGGGGAGCACGTTGACCTGACCGTCTAGATGGTCGAAGAAGCCTAGGCGATTGAAATAGCTCAGCGTCTGCTTGCATGCGTTGAATCGCTTGATACTGACCTTTCCAGCATTATTAATTGATTGCATAAAGCGAGAATGCGCGCAACCGCATCAATCATGATTTTGCAGCCCTTGGGCATGACTATCTCGACGACCGGGCAGTCGAAATCTAACGGTGACCCGGTGACCGCAAGCGCCTCCTCGTAGGATGCACCATCGACCCATGTGTTTTTGAGGGTGATAGTCATACGGTCCGGGTTAACCAAAAACCAGCAGCTCTTATCGTCCCGCGAAAAAGTATGGGGTTGGCGGTACAGGTGTGAGTTCACCACAGATTTCTGTGTACCGAGATGACGAGCAATTTCCTTTGCCATCACGCCCGGGTTCGATCTAAGAAATCTCTCAATTTCGCAATCATCAAAGGGCTCAATCACCTAATTTCCTTGGCTCTCAGCCTTCTTGGCTGAGTTGTACGGCAAGCATGGCCGCCACTATTAATGTCACCATAACTCTTGCACACCATAGTGGCCTATCGGAATCTGTACTAAAATTACCACGAATGAGCCTCGGCCCCCCCTCCAAAATCACCGCCAGCTACTGTGGAAACCTAGCATGCCTTCAGACCAATTTGATCTCATCCCACACGGGAGCCGATGGTTCCCCTGGGCAGACGTTGAGAAGTGTTTCTGGCCAGGTCAGGGAGGCCGATCTCACGCTATTAATCCGAGCCTCGCCAGCATCAGAAATGCAGCGGGTATTTACTGTATTGCCTGGGGTCCAACCAGCAGGATGCCCATTCCAGAGGAGCCGAAAGTGCAATACATCGGGCAAACGAAAAACTTCAAAGCGCGCATGGCTCAATTTGCATCGTCAGCCGGCATATTTTGGAAAGACCGTTACGATGGGCATTCGGCGGCATGGCGCTGGCCGAAAGGAGAGACGGCAAAAATGATGATCTCGTTTTTTCCATTGCTTGAATCTGAGGCGGACCATATGCAATCCGGGCGTTTGTTTTGGTACGAGGCATTAGCCATCAATTCGTACTACCTTGAGCATGGCAATCGTCTGCCGCCACTCAACGTGGTGAAAGGTCCTAGCGCAGTAGAATTAAATTAGAGATGTGCCTGAGCTGATCAGATGCCCCCCTCGCGGGCTAGGTTTTCAACGGATTTCGCTCATCGTCACCGTCGTCGTTATTGAGCGACAAACATCTATCAATCGACTCCAAAGCGCTGGCTAGCTCATTTCTAATCGCGGGGAGCGCGATTACGCCTGCTAGACCGTCTCGCTGACAAATAAGCAGGAAGTAAGCTAGGACCTGGTCTGAGTGCATGACCAAACGGACAAGGTATTCCCCGCGTGGTCCACTAGCACCACTCAGCCAGTTTTTCGCCGTACGCTCATTCGCATCCGTCCATTTAATAAGTGTTTTTACAGCTTGGTGTGTTGATCCCAGTTCCTGCTGAAGCGCTGCTGCCACGCCGCGCGCGTAATCCTGCCTGGAGGGAAAAGTATTGCCCTTTTTCGGAAACATGTTTCCCACCTAATCTTCTATGGTTGATAAGACTACACGGCGGACTTGAGAAGCCATCATAGAACGCCCCCTACAGCAAACATCCATGGCGGATGCACGCAGGGCTATTTGTATGGGCCGTCGCAATGGCAACTCAATCCAAGAATCTCAACATGGCCCACGGCTGGCAGTGGCCTATGTGCGGATGTCTACTGAGCATCAGCAGTACTCAACCGAAAATCAGCTCGACACCATCAAGCTCTATGCCGCAGCGAACAGCTTGGAAATCACAAAGGTTTACAGGGACACAGGGAAAAGCGGCCTAAGACTGGAGGGTCGTCATTCGCTTATTCAGCTGTTCAAAGACGTTGAGGGGGGCCTGGTAGAATTTTCCGTCATTTTGGTTTATGACGTTAGTAGGTGGGGCCGCTTCCAGGATCCTGATATCGCCGCAAGCTTCGAAGTACGTTGTCGGCAGGCAGGTGTGGCTGTGCACTACTGCGCTGAACAATTTGCCAACGACGGCTCTCCATTTTCCAACATAGTGAAAAACTTGAAACGCATGATGGCTGGCGAATACAGTCGCGAGTTGTCAGTTAAGGTCTTCGCCGGTCAATCTCGTCTCATTCAGATGGGCTTTCGACAAGGCGGTGTTGCGGGATACGGACTTCGCCGCCAGCTTGTCGACTTCTCTGGCCAGTCGAAAGGGGAGTTAGGGTTTGGGGAGCACAAAAGCATTCAGACCGACCGTGTAAAGCTGATTCCCGGTCCGGCGTCGGAGATTGAAACCGTTCAATGGATCTACAGACAGTTTGTCGAGTCGGGTTACTCGGAGGCAGAGATTGCAGAGCAACTAAACCTACGCAGTCCTCGAACCGACTTTGCTAGGCCATGGTCCAGAGGTACTGTCCACCAGGTCCTAACGAATGAAAAATATATTGGTAATAACGTTTGGAACCGTAGTTCATTCAAGTTGAGGGATGAGCACGTTCGAAATCCACCACGGGAGTGGATACGCTCGAATGGGGCTTTTTCAGCGCTGGTATCGCCGGTCCTCTTCGCTGCGGCGCAGGAAATTATCCTTACCCGTAGCTACCGCATGCCCGACGCCGAGATGCTGGAGCGATTGAAAAAACTGTACGAAAAATGTGGTTGTTTGTCTGGCTTCATCATCAATGAATCCGAGGATTGCCCCTCAAGCACAGCCTATCAATACAGATTTGGTAGCCTTTTGCGAACCTACTCACTCATCGGTTACATGCCGGTGCGTGACTACGCGTACATCGCAGCCAATCACCAGCTGCGCCTGATGCACCCGTTAGTACTGGCTGAAACCATAGAGCGGATTCAGCAACTCGGGGGGAGAGTATGTGTACACCCCATCAATGAGCTTCTCATCGTGAACGGCGAGCTGCTGGTCTCTTTGGTGTTATGTCGTCACCAAAGCACAGGCTCAGGTACCTCTAGGTGGAAGATTCGGTTTGATACAGGGCTCTCACCCGACATCACCGTAGCCGTGAGAATGGAGCCCAACGGCAAGGCAGCACGTGATTACTATATTTTTCCGAGACTGGATATCGAGCAAGCACAGATTCGACTGGCCGAGTACAACGCCTCCCACCTAGAGATCTATAGATATGACAGCCTCGAAGCGCTTGCGCAGCTGTCTCGTCGCACTGTGGTAGGGAGAGCTGCATGAATATGCCTGAGGCTCCGATAAACCGACATCATGTGGCGGAAGCCACAACGATTGAGCTGGTGAATCTCGACCGGATTCGCATTCTTAACCCACGCGCAAGGAACACACAGGTCTTTGCGAAATTGATCCAGAATATTTCAAGCCTTGGATTGAAAAGGCCAATCACTGTCACGCCGTGTACCGCCCCTAACAATAATGGTTTCTTTGAACTGGTGTGCGGCCAAGGGCGATATGAGGCATTCCGCGCTCTGGGTGAGCGTGAAATACCCTGTGTGGTTGTAAATGCTACTGAGGCAGAACGATTTTTGATTAGCCTCGTTGAAAATCTAGCGCGCCGTAAGCATTCAAATAAAGACTTATTATACGCCATACAATTGCTGTCAGACCGGGGGTACTCCACAAAACAAATCAGTGCCAAAACCACCCTCGACCCTACGTACATTAATGGCATTCTGATACTGCTGCGCCAAGGTGAGGTGCGATTGATAGCCGCGGTTGAAAAAGGTTGGCTGCCTATCAGTATTGCGACTGAAATCGCTAGGGAAATCCTGAAAAAGACTTCCTGATTTGGCAAAATCCCCGGACACCAATCGCCGAGCTTTTCGATGATGAAGCAAATGACCTTCGCCGAT
>NZ_SOCT01000015.1 GCF_004364435.1 Pseudomonas sp. LP_7_YM
CCGGCCGCATCAGCCAGCACCAGAGCCGGCGCTGTATCGCCCAGAATGAACGTCAGTCGCTCGCCGGAGTACTCAGGGTCGAGCGGTACATAGGCACCACCCGCCTTCAGGATCGCCATCAGGCCAATAACCATCGCCGGGGAGCGTTCGACACAAATCGCTACTCGCTGGTCAGGCCTGACACCCAAAGCAATCAGCTGATGCGCCAACCGATTCGCTCTGGCGTTGAGTTCGCCATAGCTGAGCACCTGGCCTTCGAAGACCAGCGCCGTCGCCTCAGAATTGCGCGCAACCTGCGCCTCAAACAGCTGATGAATACACAGATGAATAGCGTATTCAGAAATAACTTGGTCGTGCATCCTTGCCTCCAGAAGTGAACAAGGTCACTTCTATCAATTGATTGCACCTACATCAGGCAAGTGCATGTTCATGAAACACTCTCTATTGACCCCTTCTGCCATTTGTCTCGAACCATACCAACGGCAAGTTATCGATCACCAATCACTATCAATTATAAAAGTCAGGCGTATGATCCGAAATCATCTTGCCACGGCCATTACACATGACCAATATTCACATCTGCTGATAACTGCAGACAGATTGCAGCTAAAAATCTTGTTATTTTCCGGTTATGAAAAGCAATATGTACTGCAAGACAAACCAATGTTTTTTTGCGACAGAAATAAAATTACGCTTTGAGCATCTTCAGAAAAACAATTTCCGAACCGATTACAGCTATGAACCCCATAGAATCCAAGAGTCTACCCCTGACACATCAAAGTCAATACCGGCTGAAAACTGGCACCCTGATGTGCTGCTCTCAAAATATCATTTCCGCGACCTGGCTATACTCCAACGTCATCCAGCATCCGGCGAAGCGGTTGTGAACACCCTCTAAATCGCCCTCAGCCCCGTTGAACCGCACCGACCTGCACTTTAAAACTGTCCACTGCTCTGCAATTCGAAGAGAAGTTATGGGATGTGATCGGGCTGTATCTCGACCCGCCCGACAGGACGTTTCACCCTGACTTTCGCTTTTTGGATGAATATAGTCGAGCACTTCTTTCGCGACATCACGGTGTATTGAAGTGAGCACCTTTTCAGCTCGGTTCGCAAATTAGAGAGTTCGATTACCCTATGCCTGACACTGCGAAATCCTCAGCTGACGCGCTACGCCTGAAATTCGAAAGGAGGATTATTTTGAACACGATGCAGCCAGCCTGTGAGGCGCGGGTCTCACAGGTTCATGAGTGAATTATTTCGAAAACAGCACTCTAGGCCGCCTGATGACTTTTTGGGAACGAATGCGCGATGTTATCGAACACCATGACGCTGGGGACGGGACTGCCCGCGCAGGCTTGATGTTTAATGCAGTTATACGTTCGCGTTTTATACCTATAAATTTATAAACAGCGGTACTTTTGTCCGAGATACATCTTGACTAAGTTCAATTAGGGTAAAAGACACCGAGTGGGCTCCTTCAGCACAAACCGGGAGACTGAAAATTTCCACTTAAAATAAAGACGAGTACACCGCTGAGCAGCGTGGCGTTCCAGCGTTGTGCATTGGCACTGTAAAACTGCGTGTCCGCAACAGCATGGGTTGACGCCACATCGTCGTTGCGGACAAACGCTCCTATCGGCATCTCAAATCTTAATACGCCAGAGACCCGCTCATTGTGAGCGGGGCGTTGAGCACTAAATCTGAAGTGGGTTCTGGGACGTATCACCTCTAATCAGGTAATGGGCGCAGGGTTGAACAACGTGATGTCGTTGTGCAAACGATAGTGCTCGGTCCAGGTCTTCTTTCTGCCGCTGGCGACATCCAGATAGAAATGGAACAGCTCCCAACCCAGTTCCTCGATGCTGGCGCGGCCCGTGGCGATACGTCCGGCGTCGATGTCGATCAAGTCCGGCCAGCGCTGTGCCAGTTCGGTTCGTGTCGACACCTTGACCACCGGTGACATCGCCAGCCCGTAGGGCGTTCCGCGTCCAGTGGTGAACACATGGAGGTTCATCCCGGCGGCCAGTTGCAGCGTTCCACACACGAAATCGCTGGCTGGCGTTGCGCAGAAGATCAGGCCTTTGCGATTGACCCGCTCACCCGGTCCCAACACGCCGTTAATCGCGCTGTTGCCGGATTTGACGATGGAGCCCAGGGACTTCTCGACAATGTTCGACAGCCCGCCCTTCTTGTTGCCGGGCGTCGTGTTGGCGCTGCGGTCGGCTTCGCCTTTGGCCAGATAGCGATCGTACCAATCCATCTCGCGCACCAACTCTTCGGCCACTTGCGTGGTCTCAGCGCGGGACGTCAGCAAGTAGATCGCATCACGCACTTCGGTGACTTCGGAGAACATCACCGTTGCACCTGCGCGCAGCAGCAGGTCAGAAGCATAGCCCAACGCCGGATTGGCTGTGATGCCGGAAAACGCATCGCTGCCGCCGCATTGCATGCCCAGAATCAGCTCGGACGCTGGTACGGTTTCGCGACGGCGTTGATCGAGTTTTTTCAGACGGGATTCGGCCAGCGCCATGATCTGTTCGATCATTTCATTGAAACCGTGTTTGGAATCCTGCAAGCGATACATCCACTCATCGCTGAGATCGACCGACGGATCGTTCGGGTGCATCACTTGTTCGGCCTGCAGTTTTTCGCACCCCAGACCGATCACCAGCGCCTCGCCGCCCAGATTCGGGTTGCGCGCCAGATTGCGTACGGTGCGGATGGGGATATAGGCGTCCCTGGCCGTGATCGCCACGCCACAACCATAGGTGTGGGTGATCGCGACCACGTCATCGACGTTGGGGTATTTGGGCAGCAGCTGCTCGCGAATCCGCTTTACCGCAAAATCCAGCACGCCGGTGACGCATTGCACGGTGGTGGTGATACCGAGGATGTTGCGCGTACCGACCGTGCCGTCGGCGTTGCGATAGCCCTCGAACGTAAAGCCCTCAAGCGGCTCGCCCTTGCCTGGAACTTCGGTGGAGAGCGGCAGGCTGTCCAGCGGTGGCGCGCTTGGCATGCGCAGTTGATCTTCCTTGACCCAGCTGCCTCGGGGAATCGGCTGCAGGGCATAACCGATGGCTTGCCCGTAACGAATCACCGCGCCGCCCTCGGGAATATCCACGGTGTTGACTTTGTGGCTTTGCGGCACGTTATCGAGGGTCACCAGACCATTGTCGAATTCTGTTCCCGCCGGTACGCCTTGGTCGTTGACCACGACGACAACGTTATCGCGCTCGTGCAGGCGAATGTAACGTGGCGAGTCGGCATGTTGAATCAAGTTCATCACGATCTTCCTCAGATGTTCGCTCGGGAAAGCTTGCTGGCTTCGCTGGCCCGCAGATCACCCTGCATGGGGGTGTCCTTCAATTCCACTCGTTTGATCTCGCCCACGATGAAGACGTAGCTGATCACCGCCACCAAGGCGTTGGCGCCGACGAACACCAGCGCCCATTTGAACGAGCCGGTGGTACTGATGATGTAGCCGATCACGATGGGGGTGGTGATCGAAGCGATATTACCGAACATGTTGAACAGCGCGCCGGACAGACCTGCGATCTGCTTCGGTGATGCGTCGGACATCACTGCCCAGCCCAGCGCACCGACACCCTTGCCGAAGAAGGCCAGGGCCATGAAACCCACGACGACCCATTCGATATCGACGTAGTTGCAGGTCACGATTGAGGTCGACAGCAGCAGACCACCAATGATCGGCGCCTTGCGGGCGAAGGTCAGTGATTTGCCGCGACGCAGCAGATAATCGGAGATGATCCCGCCGAGCACGCCACCAATGAAGCCGCAGATCGCGGGCAGCGAGGCGATAATACCGGCCTTGAGAATGGTCATGCCGCGCTCCTGCACCAGGTAAACGGGGAACCAGGTCAGGAAGAAATAAGTGATGGCGTTGATGCAGTACTGGGCCAGGTATATCCCCAGCATCATGCGATTGGTCAGCAGTTGACGAACATAGTCCCATTTCGGACCGCCGCTTTTGCCCTTCCCGTCCTGATCAATGTCGATCATCCCGCCGTTGTTAGCGATGTGATCGAGTTCGGCCTGATTGATCTTTGGGTGGTTACGCGGGCTGTGGATGACCTTCAGCCAGACCAGCGAGAACACGACGCCGGCACCGCCCATGACCACGAACACATGCTGCCAGCCGAAAGTGAAGACGATCCAGCCCATGATCGGGGCAAACAGAACCGTGGCGAAGTATTGCGCCGAGTTGAAGATTGCCGAGGCGGTGCCGCGCTCGGAGGTCGGAAACCAGGCCGCGACGATGCGTGCGTTACCGGGGAAGGATGGTGCTTCGGCCAGGCCCACCAGAAAGCGCAGCATGAACAACGCAACGATGGCAGTGGAGAGCCCAAACTCACCGACATAGCCTTGCAGCACGGTGAACAGCGACCAGGTAAAGATGCTCAGGGCGTAGACCTTCTTGGAGCCGAAGCGATCAAGTAGCCAGCCGCCAGGGATCTGACCAGCCACGTAGGCCCAACCAAAAGCGGAGAAGATATAACCGAGGGTGACGGCGTCGATGCCGAGGCTTTTTTGCAGGCTGGAGCCCGCGATGGCGATGGTTGCACGGTCGGCATAGTTGATCGTGGTCACCAGAAACAGCATGAGCAGAATCAAATAGCGGACGTGAGTCGGCTTGGTTTTTTGCATATTCGAAAACTCCCACTAATTATTTTTTTGCGCGGGTTAAACGATTTTTTATGTGTGTGTGCTGTTCGCAGCTGCGGCTGAATCCAGATGCGTTGAAGCGGTGCTTCAAAGGTGTAGCCAAGCGGTCACGGTGATACTTGGGGTAAAACTCAAGCGCGGCAGCCCTGCCTGCGCGAACGGTTCAAACGGAAACGGTATTGCTGTCAAACGCTGAAACCGAGCCCTTACGGCAAAAGCCGCTGATCTCTCAGCGGCTTTGCGGCAGGTCGGCGATTACTGTCGGCCTTGCTTGTCCATCAACGCGGCAAGCATGTCGACCTCTTCTGCGGTGAGGTCGGTCAGCGGCGCGCGGACCGGGCCTGCGTCGTAGCCAGCGATTTTCGCGCCCGCTTTGACGATGCTGACGGCGTAGCCGGCTTTACGGTTACGGATGTCCAGATAAGGCAGGAAGAAGTCGTCGATCAGCTTGCCAACGGTTTGGTGATCGTCTTTGGCAATGGCGTGGTAGAAGTCCATCGCCAGCTTCGGTACGAAGTTGAAAACCGCCGATGAGTAAACCGGCACGCCCAGCGCCTTGTAGGCGGCGGCATAGACTTCGGCAGTCGGCAGACCGCCCAGATAAGAGAAACGATCACCCAGACGCCGACGGATCGAAACCATCAGCTCGATATCGCCCAGACCGTCCTTGTAGCCGATCAGGTTAGGGCAACGCTCGCCCAGACGCTCCAGCAGCACAGGGGTCAGGCGGCAAACGTTGCGGTTGTAGACGACCACGCCGATCTTGACCGATTTGCACACCGCTTCGACGTGGGCAGCAACGCCGTCCTGGCTGGCTTCGGTCAGGTAGTGCGGCAGCAGCAGCAGGCCTTTGGCACCCAGGCGTTCGGCTTGCTGGGCCATCTGAATGGCTTGACGGGTCGGACCACCCACGCCGGCCAGAATAGGCACGGAGTTTTCGCAGGTATCAACGGCAGTCTTGATGATTTCGGAATATTCGTCGCCGGTCAGGGAGAAGAATTCGCCTGTACCACCTGCGGCGAACAACGCCGAGGCGCCGTAGGGGGCCAGCCACTCCAGACGCTTGATGTAGCCCGCGCGATGGAAATCGCCCTGAGCATTGAAATCGGTAACAGGGAAGGAAAGCAGACCGTGGGAGAGGATGGACTTAAGTTCTTGTGGATTCATTATTCGAACACCCTGGGGAGCTGATTGCGTGAATGGACCATCAGACCAGCGCTGATGTCGTAAGTCATCGTACAACTAGGAATGATATCTCTCAATAGGGACATGGAATTATTTATGATGGCCGGGATAAACGGTGACGCGCCAGCGCCGAGGCAGGCGTTGAGCCTGTCGGCACACTACCGATGGTCTGTAAACGCTGGGCCACTTGGGGAGTGAGCCTACTCACAAACAGCCCGCCATTTGCGAATCAGGTGGCGGCTTTCAGCACGTCTTTGTGACCAAGCTCACCGCCACGGGTTGTATAACCGGACAGGAATACCCCGAGATGTCCCGCTCATCAGGACAAGTCATACGACCTCAAGCCCTTTGCGATTCCGCTTGTTCATGGGCATGACGCAACCGCTCACGGCTGTTGGTCAGGTGCAGGCGCATCGCGGCGCGGGCAGCATCGGAGTCCTGGCGGGCGATAGCGTCATAGATTTCTTCGTGTTCACGACTCAGACGGTTCATGTAGTGCTGATGATCGTCGTGAGCCAGACGGGCCGAGTTCAATCGAGTCCGCGGAATGATGCTGGTGCCCAGGTGATTCATGATATCGGTGAAGTAACGGTTACCGGTAGATAGCGCAATTGCCATGTGGAACTGGAAATCGGCGCCTACGGCGTCACTGGCATGGGCCGCGCTTTCATTGAGTGCGTCGAGTGCGGCGCGCATGTCAGCCAGCTGTTCCGGCGAGCGGCGGTGTGCGGCCAGGCCTGCCGATTCGACTTCAAGACTGATGCGCAATTCCAGAATCGCCAAGACATCGCGCAGTGTGACGATGGTCGCCGGATCAATACGAAACCCGCTGGGGCTGGGCGTATCGAGCACAAAGGTGCCGATACCATGACGGGTCTCGACCAGACCTGAGGCCTGCAGCCGCGAAATGGCTTCGCGAACCACGGTGCGGCTCACGCCCTGCTCTTCCATGATCGCGGACTCGGTGGGCAATTTATCGCCGCGCTTGAGCTGACCGCTGCGAATGCGCTCGGAGAGTTCGGTTACCAGTTCCTGCGCAAGACTGCGGTGCTTTCTGCGCGCGCGAGGCGGAGCGCTCTGATTTTCCATATCCAACAGGGATCTCTAATACGGCGAAAGGCTAATCATAGCTCACCGAGTTGTACGATCACATCACAAACCCGGCAAGGTCGTAGGTTTTTGCGGCATGTTGTCCGACGGGTGCTCAAATCGCCGGTTGTGGATGCGGCTGCTCTCGCAACTGGCCGTCCTCGATCCGCAGATGACGGCTGTGAAAGCGCTTGAGACTGCTGCGATGCCCAATGCTCAGCAGGGTCACGCCCGGCAGTTCGTTGAGCAGGGTTTGATAAAGCGCAGCCTCGTCTTCTTCGTCCATCGCCGAGGTGGCTTCGTCCAGATACAGCCAGTGCGGCGCAAACAAGAGGGCACGGGCAAACGCAACCCGTTGCTGCTCGCCTGGCGACAACATGCGTTGCCAGTGATTGCTCTCATCCAGACGCGGTACCAGATGGCTTAGACGGCAGGCCTCCAGCACTTGAGTGAAGCGCTCGGCCGGGTACACCTCGGGCGCTTGTGGATAACTCAAGGCTTCGCGCAGGGTGCCAATGGGCAGATAGGGTTTCTGCGGCAGGAAGAACGCACGCTTGGCCGGCAACCTGACCGCGCCGTGCCCCTCGTTCCACAACCCGCCCATAGCGCGCAGCAAGGTACTTTTGCCGCTGCCGGAGCGACCGCTGAGCATGACTTTCTCGCCAGCGGCGATGTCCACGCTGGCGTTATTCAGCAGCTGACGACCACCGATCAACGAAAGATCCAGCCCCTGCACATGCAGCGCATCGCTCTCATGGCGGACATTGATCGCTGGCACGCGAGCTTCGTTTTCGTCCATGGCCTGACGGAAGCTGAGCAAACGATCACAGGTTGCACGCCACGATGCCAGTTGGGTGTACGCATCGATGAACCAGCTGAAGTTCTCCTGCACATTGCCGAATGCAGAGTTGATCTGCATCAGCTCGCCCAGTTCGATCTTGCCGGCGAAATAGCGCGGTGCAGCGACGACGAAGGCAAACACGATAGCGATCTGCGAGTAGCCTGCGGTGAAGAACGTCAGGCGCTTCTGTACTTTCATGATGGTCCAGAAGTTACTCCAGACCATGCCGAACCGTGCGCTCAGTCGTTGATTTTCATTGGCCTCACCGTCCGACAAGGCAATGCTTTCAGCGTTTTCGCGGACCCGGACCAGCGAGAAACGCAGGTCGGCTTCGTAGCGCTGTTGCTGGTTGCTGAGCGAGATCAGGCGTTTGCCGATCAGGTGGGTTAACCAGCTGCCTACTGCGGCATACAGCAGCGCGGCCCAGAACATGTAGCCCGGGACAGTGACGCCATACAACTCGATGCTGCCGGACACGCCCCACAGGATCACCGAAAACGACACCAGACTGACCAGCGTACGCAGCAGGCCAAGGCTCAGGCTCAGCGTATCGGAAGTGAAGTTATTGAGGTCTTCGGACAGACGCTGGTCCGGGTTATCGGTGTAGCCGCCCTGCTCCAGCCGGTAATAGTTCTTGTAGGCCAGCCACTTGGCGAAATGCTTTTCGGTGAGCCAGCGACGCCAGCGGATGGTCAGCATCTGCGTCAGGTAGAGGCGGTAAACCGCGCCCAGGATGGCAATGGCGGCAATCGCGCAGAAATACAGGATCAGGTGAGTGAAGGCGCCCAGATCCTTCTTTTCCAGCGCGTTATAAAAGTCCCGGTACCAGCTGTTGACCAGCACAGAGATGAAAACGCTGAACAACGAAAGCGCAATTACCGCAACGAGCAGTATCCAGGCCATGCCCTTTTCTTCGCTGCGCCAGTACGGCGTAACCAGCTTCCAGACCCTGGAGAAGAAACTCCCGGTTACAGCATCATTGACCCTGGATTCATCGACATCAACATTCATGGCAAAGGCTCGGAGGCAGGCATTTAAGGGCGCTGGCACCAATGTGCCAGACCCCACACACGGTCTTCCATGAAGAAATCTTTAATGTGGCGATCCCTGATTAACGACGGACCGGTCGCTTCTGCAACTTGCGCTGAAGCGTTCTGCGATGCATACCCAACGCCCGCGCTGTCGCCGAAATGTTGCCCTCGTGCTCGGTGAGCACCCGCTGAATGTGTTCCCACTGCAAGCGATCCACGGACATCGGGTTTTCCGGCACCAGCGTATCCAGATCGGCATGCTCGGAGAGCAATGCGGCCAGCACATCGTCGGCGTCGGCTGGCTTGCACAGGTAATTGCAGGCGCCGCGCTTGATGGCTTCGACCGCAGTGGCGATGCTCGAATAACCGGTCAGTATCAGGACACGCATTTCAGGGTCCAGTTCCAGCAGCTTGGGCAACAGCACCAGACCGGAGTCGCCCTCCATTTTCAGATCGACCGCGGCGTAGTCAGGAAGATCGTCCTGGGCCAGCTTCAAGCCTGCTTCGGCGGAACTGGCGGTGCTGACGCGAAAACCGCGACGGGCCATGGCCCTGGCCATGACGCGGGTGAAGGTGGCATCGTCATCCACCAGCAACAGGTGCGGCAACTCTTCGCCTTCGGCCTGGATTTCATCAGTCATACTTCATCTCCTGTTGCGTTACGTGGCAGGCGCAGCTCGGTGAGCGTGCCGCCTTCCTCGTGAGGATAGAGTCTTACCGAGCCGCCCGCGCGGGTAACGCTGGCTTTGCTCAGGAACAGGCCCAGGCCGAAGCCCTTGCCCTTGGTGGTAAAAAACGGTTTGCCGATCTGTTCCGCCACGGCCAACGGTACGCCTGCGCCGTGGTCGCGGATGCTGATGCTGATCTCCGCAACGCTCCAGTCCAAGTTGACTTCCAGCCCCTCAGGGCAGGCATCGGCAGCATTGTTCAGCAAGTTGAGCAGGGCCTGGGTCAGATCGGGAGGTGGAGCGACCATCGGTACTTCGCCCTGGCCCACACGCTGGAAGCGATAACTGGCTTCAGGCCGCATGAGGTGCCAGCGATTGAGCGCCTGATCAAGCCAGCGGGTGACTGTCTGCTCCTGCACGGACAGACGTCGATTGGCCTCGGCGGCACGCACCAGCTGCTGCAGGGTTTCCTTGCACAGCTTGACCTGATCCTGCAGCACCGAGAGGTCTTCCTGCAGCGCGGGGTCCTTATGGTCCTGCTGCATCTCCTTGAGCAGCACGCTCATGGTCGCAAGCGGCGTGCCCAGTTCGTGGGCAGCACCCGCGGCTTCGGTAGCCACGGCCAGCAGTTGCTGATCCCGGGCGCCCTCTTCCCGGCGTAACGCGCGCATCTGTTCCTGACGGCGCAGTTCTTCGGCCATACGTGCGGCAAAGAAGGTAATGACCCCGGCAGCCAGCGCGAAGCTCAGCCACATCCCGTAGATCTGCATCTTCTCGCGTGCAATGGCGAAGGGTTCCAGCGGATAGAAATTGGCGAGCATCAGGGTGTACAGCGCCAGGGCGATGCCGGACAGGATCAGCGAATAGCGCCATGGCAAGGTCACCGCAGCGATGGTTAACGGCACCAGATAATAGGAAACGAACGGGTTGGTCGACCCGCCGGAAAAGTACAGTAGCGCGCTGTGGATAAACAGGTCGAATGCCAGCTGGACAGCATATTCGAGCTCAGTGACCGGCCACGACGTGCGCAGCCTGATCGCCGTCAACAGGCACACGATTGCGGAACATCCAAGCGTGATGTCCAGTTGCAGCCAGGGCAGCGGCAGCAGGTTGAACAGATAGGCGAACCCGACCGAACCGGCCTGGGCGCCCAGTACCAGAATGCGGACGAACGTCAGTCGCCAGAGGTTCTGGCGCGTGGCAGAGAGTAGTTGTACGGGGGCGAGCATGAGCTCTCCTGATGAGCGCTCCAGGCGAATCGCAGGGAGTATAACCAATGCGACGCGGCTTTCCGTTAAAGAGCGGCAAAGTGCGTCAAAGCGCCACAGCGTTAGCGTAGAATGCCCCCGCCTAAGGCCAGCCCCATGAGGTGGATTCTCGCCTGGAACAAGCCCCTTGAAATACAGTCTCATGGGCATCCGTCCGGCATGCCTCGCGCAGCCACCATGCCGTGCAGCCACGTCCAACGGCTCGCCAAACAAGGAGTTTCACATGTCCAGCCTTCGCTCCACCGCCACATTACTTACCCTTGGCGCTGCGACGCTTGCCAGTGCCTGCGTCATGGCCGACGACGTTCATTACAATCAGATCTCCGTACGCGCCGAGGTCAATCAGGAGGTCCAACGGGACCTCATGACCGTCACCGTCTACACCGAGTCGCAGGATACCGACCCGGCCAAACTGGCCGCGGGGGTTACCGAAACCCTCAACAAGGCATTGGACCAGGCGCGTCAGATCAAGGATGTCACCATTCGCCAGGGCAGCCGCAACAGCTATCCGGTCTACGACGACAAGGGCCAGAAGATCACCGGTTGGCGCGAGCGTGCCGAGATTCGCCTCGAAAGCCCCAACTTCGCCGCCCTGTCCAAGTTGACCGGCGAACTGCTGGGCAGCGACATGAAAATGGGCGGCATGGACTTCTCCATCTCCAACCCGGCACGCAAAGCGAGCGAAGACACCTTGCTCAAGGACGCCGTCACAGCCTTTAAGGCCCGCGCACAACTGGTCACCGATGCCCTCGGCGGCAGCGGCTACAAACTGGTCAACCTCAACCTCAATACATCGGGCTACCCGCAGCCTTACTTGCGTGCGCCGGTCATGATGATGAAAGCCGCCCGCGCCGATGCCGCGCCCACGCCTGATGTCGAAGCGGGCACCAGCCAGGTCAGCGTTACCGCAGATGGCGTCATTGAAGTTTCCATCCCCTGATCCAACACCAGCGGCAGCCGAGGCTGCCGCTGATACCAGCCCCCTCGCCCCCCCCCCGCGTTTAGCCTTACCACATAGCGCCTTCTTTCCTGACGGGTCAGCGAGTCCTACGTCTGGCGAAGCCGTGGCTGATATTCACGTCCCCCGCAATACATAGAATCAACCCCCGAACCACTCAATACCACTGCGTGTCTGGAGCGTCCGTTGTTCAAGCTCACGCTGATCAACGACGCCAGCCCAAGCGCTTATCAATGATTCAAGGAAGAATCCACCATGGCTTTCCAATCCGCGACGTTACGCTCCCATGACCTGCCACAAAACGTACAGAGCACCTTTGCTCTCGACCTGCTAACCCAGATCGCAACCGATCTTTCAGGCGATGATTTCAGTCAGAGCATGGCGCGTATCTTTGACGAGGCGATTCCCGCGAGCATCTATAGGGCGTTGCAGAAACGCCTGATTGCGGGAGAAATCGAAAACCCGGCCATTCTGATCGGAGAAGGCGACTACCTCGCAGATTATGACAACCGTGAACGCGTGATCCGGATTCACTCTTCGGTGATTGAGAACGTTGTTCACAATGTTCGAACCACCGAATTTCTGAACATCCTTCTGCATGAGTTCGGCCACCATCTTGACAACGTGCTGCGCCATGATTTCAGCGAGCACCTGGCCGATGAATCAATGCCGCTGAGTGAAGACGCCCCGGGCGAAGAAGGGGCGCGTTTCTCATTCTGGATGGCATGGCAGGGCAAGTTCGACAGCATCTATATCCGTATTGCCACCCTCCAGCGCCAGGAACACAACCAGGCTCAGGACATCACGGTGAACTGGGAAACCGCGCACAAAACCATCATTACGCGTTACGACGCTGGCCTGGGCAATACCGAGCACTATCACAGCCACCCCGACCGCGAAGCCTTCGAAGCAGGCGATGGGGACGACCACCATATGACCCACCTCGAGATCGAGGAGGTTCTGGCCAGAAGCAGCTTTTCACAGAGCGAGCGCAAAGCGGTGTATTTCGGCAACTGGCTGCGGGACTACTCGCAGCTGCTCGACCCAAAGATCGTTCGCTCCGTGGACATGCCCAAGAACTTCCCCGATGTCTTGTCTCGCGAGGCACTGACCAAAATCGTCGACATCCTGTCGATCAAACGGTTTGGTGAACTGCGTCAACGCGCACCCAACCTGTTCACCGTCACCCCCGAACTCCTGGGGGTGTACCGCCCAAGCGAGCACATCGACAATCCGAAAAATACGGATTCACACGAGTTGGACCCTGCTACACGCGACCCTGATTTCGAACCGGTAGTGCTGCAGGGCGATCCACTGCTGGAGGTCGACTACCAAACCTCAATGAAACGCTACATCGAGCGCTCCGTGGACTTCATGGAACGTGAACTGCGCACAACCCTCAATGAGCAGCACAGCCACACAGGCTTGCGCGCATTCGGTTCAGCGCTCCACGTACTCGAAGACTTCTTCGCTCACTCTAACTTCGTCGAGCTGGCTCTGATCAAGAACGGTTATTCCGACGTGCTGCCCTGGACCTCGCCGGCTGACTGCAAGGCCGGGCTGCCGCTTGTGACCGGAATGTTCGGATCGACAGACGTGCTGGCGAGCCTGGCGGGCCCCTTGGGCAAGATCCTCTTCTCGCTCGAAGACGTCACTTACATGCCTTTGAAACCTGGTGACCGCAGCCCTCGTGAGCAAATACTGCTGATCCTGCTTCAGGAACATCACAATCCACGCTATCTGCAAATCTTCGAGGAGTTCCTGAGTGCCCGCGATGCCTGGATCGATCTGCCATTTGCCGCCTTTCTGCAGCGCTGTGCGGCTTACTTGCAAGGCGCTGCCGCTGTGCCGGGTAATGCCGTGGGTATTGTCATGAAAGATGTCCTCATGCTGTTCGGGGAAAACGTTGATGAATGGCAGACTCGGTATGGGCAGGACCCTCACGACAATGGTTCGACTGATCCAACTCATTCGCAACTGGCCAAGGATCACGCCGAACACCCCCTGCATTTGCTGGCAGCATCGCTGGCCGCCCACGCCGTCAGGGATGTAGGCGATGCCATGGTGGAATATTGGGCCGGCAATGCAGATGCCGACCCAATCGCCGTGGCCCGGTCCTACTTCAAGCACCCTCAAGACACTGAGTGGCAGGATGAACGGGTTGAAACCTGGGCTGCAGAAAATCCACGGGAGGTGCGACGCAGCACCTCAAAAACCGAACTTTTCGAGATCAACAGGCAGCTGGCGATGACAGGCAGCAACGCGCTGGAACAGATGAGGAGAGACAGCATCGCTTACCTTAACTTCATGCGTGGTGAGTTTCTCGACAAGGACTCTCCTCTCTGGGCGCTGATCAACCTGACCCCCGGCGGCGGCGGGTTGAAAACGCTGCTTCTGTTATTGGGCATTATTAAATAGATCTATCGGGCTTCTTGTACGGCCTCTCATGGGTACGGCATTCTGCGCTGTCGTTCATCACTCGATGATTTTCAGGCACGAATGCCGCATTTTTATGAGGTCTACATGGAGAACACCGTCAAACCCTTGCTTCTGGCTGCTGCAATGGCCCTCTGTGTGCCATCGGTGCATGCCGCCAGCACCCTGGTGTATTGCTCCGAAGCGAGCCCCGCTGGTTTCGATCCGAGCCAGTACACCAGCGGCACCGAGTTCGATGCTTCAGCCGAAACTGTTTTCAACCGCCTGACCCAGTTCAAGCGCGGCGGCACTGAAGTGGAACCGGGGCTGGCCACCCAATGGGAGGTTTCCGAAGACGGCCTGACTTATACGTTCCATTTGCGCCAAGGCGTGAAGTTCCACACCACCGACTACTTCAAGCCCTCGCGCGAATTCAACGCTGACGACGTGCTGTTCACCTTCAACCGCCTGCTCAACGCCGACGATTCGTTCCGAAAGGCCTATCCGTCCGAATCGCCGTACTTCACCGACATGGACATGAACAAAACCATCAAGCAGGTGGAGAAGGTCGATGAGCAGACAGTCAGGTTCCATCTGAACAATATCGACGCTGCATTCATTCAGAACCTGGCCATGAGCTTCGCCTCGATTCAGTCCGCCGAATACGCCGCGCAACTGCTTAAGGAAGGCAAGGCCGAGGAGATCAATCAAAAGCCCGTTGGCACCGGCCCGTTCGTGTTCAAACGCTATCAAAAAGACGCACAGATCCGCTTCGTCGGCAACAAGGACTACTGGAAACCAGAGGATGTGAAGCTCGACAACCTAATCTTCTCGATCAATACCGACGCCGCCACACGCTTGCAGAAACTCAAGGCCAACGAGTGCCAGATCAGCGGCTACCCACGGCCGGAGGACATCGCCGAAGCACAGAAAGATCCGAACCTGAAGGTGTTGAGTCAGGCTGGCTTTAACCTGGGCTTTTTGGCCTACAACGTGACCCACCCGCCGCTTGACCAGCTCAAGGTGCGTCAGGCGCTGGACATGGCCATCGACAAGCCGGCCATTATAAAGGCGGTCTACCAGGGCGCAGGTCAACTCGCACAAAACGCCTTACCACCTGCGCAATGGGGCTATGATCCGAACATCAAGGACGCACCTTATGACCCCACAAAAGCCAAACAACTGCTCAAGGAAGCTGGCGTAGCACCGGGCACGCAGATCAACCTGTGGGCGATGACCGTGCAGCGCGCTTCCAACCCGAATGCGCGCATGTCGGCACAAATGATCCAGTCCGACTGGGCGAAGATTGGCATCAAGGCCAACATCGTCAGCTACGAATGGGGCGAGTACATCAAGCGCGCCAAGGCCGGCGAACACGATGTGATGATCTATGGCTGGACCGGTGACAATGGGGATCCGGACAACTGGCTCGGCGTGCTCTACAGCTGCGCGGCGGTCAAGGGCAGCAACTATGCGAAATGGTGCAACCCGGCGTACGACAAGCTGGTCACCCAGGCCAAGCTGACCAGCAACCGTGATGAGCGCATCAAGCTGTATCAGCAGGCGCAGATCATTCTGAAAAACGACGTACCGATCACTCCGATTGCCAATTCCAAGGTGTTCCAGCCCATGCGTAAAGAGGTGCATGACTTCAAGCTCAGTCCGTTTGGCCTGACGCCCTTTTATGGGGTGAGCGTGGCCAAATAGCCCCACTGAAAAGCAACAGCAAAGTAACACTCACGATACAAACGGGTGCATTCGCAACGTTGCGATGCACCTTAAAAGCGCAACAAAGATATCGATATGCGACACGCAAACGTTCAACAGCGTCAGAACTTATACTTTTGCGACATTCCTGTACGTTCGTGCCACTCTTTGACACTTGAGAGACGTCAGCATCTTGCTTTGGGTATGGCGCCTGCATAAGTATCCGCGGGAACGACCTATAAGGTCGTACCCTCAACCAAAAAATGACAACAACTGAGGCCACCATGCTCAAAAAAGCGGTCATTCCGTTTCTACTCGGCGCAGGTTTGATCGCCAGCGCTCCCTTCGCTCAAGCAGCATCGAACCTGGTGTTCTGTTCTGAAGGCAGCCCCGCTGGTTTCGACCCAGGTCAATACACCACCGGCACCGACTTCGACGCTTCGGCCGAAACCGTTTTCAACCGTTTGAGCCAGTTCGAACGAGGCGGCACCGCTGTTATTCCAGGCCTGGCCACCAGCTGGGACGTCTCCCCGGACGGCCTGAGCTACACTTTCCACCTGCGTGAAGGTGTCAAGTTCCACACCACGCCCTATTTCAAACCCACCCGTGCCTTCAATGCCGACGACGTGTTGTTTACGTTCAACCGCATGATCAACAAGGACGATCCGTTCCGTAAGGCGTACCCGACCGAATTCCCGTACTTCACCGACATGGCGATGGACACCAACATCACCAAGATCGAGAAGATTGACGATCACACGGTCAAGATGACCCTGGGCGTGGTGGACGCAGCGTTCATTCAGAACCTGGCCATGAGCTTTGCCTCGATTCAGTCAGCTGAATACGCCGCCCAATTGCTCAAGCAAGGCAAGCCGGAAGAAATCAACCAGAAGCCGATCGGCACCGGTCCTTTCGTATTCAAGAGCTACCAGAAAGACTCCAACATCCGTTTCACCGGAAACAAGGACTACTGGAAGCCTGAAGACGTCAAAGTCGACAATCTGATTTTCGCCATCACCACCGACGCTTCGGTTCGCATGCAGAAGCTGAAGAAGAACGAATGCCAGGTCACCGATTACCCGCGTCCTGCCGATCTGGCGCCGTTGAAGGCCGACCCTGCGCTGAAGATGCCTGATCAGGCAGGCTTCAACCTGGGTTACATCGCCTACAACGTGATGCCGAAAATCAAGGGTGACGATAAGCCGAACCCGCTGGCAGACCTGAAAGTGCGTCAGGCACTGGACATGGCCGTCGACAAGAAAGCCATCATCGAGGCGGTGTATCAGGGCGCAGGCCAACTGGCTGTCAACGCCATGCCGCCGACTCAGTGGTCTTACGACAAAACCATCAAGGACGCGCCATACGATGTCGTCAAAGCCAAGGACCTGCTCAAGAAAGCCGGCGTGAAGGAAGGTACCGAAATCACCCTGTGGGCGATGCCGGTTCAGCGTCCGTATAACCCGAACGCCAAGCTGATGGCCGAGATGCTGCAGAACGACTGGAAGAAGATCGGCATCAACGCCAAGATCGTCTCCTATGAGTGGGGCGAGTACATCAAGCGCGCCAAGGCGGGTGAAAACGGCGCCATGCTGATTGGCTGGAGCGGCGACAACGGTGACCCGGACAACTGGCTGGGCACCCTGTTCGGCTGTGACGCAATGAACGGCAACAACTTCGCCAAATGGTGTGACAAACCTTTCGACAAGCTGATCCACGAAGCCAAGGAAACCACCGACCAGGCCAAGCGCACCGAGCTGTACGAACAGGCTCAGCACTTGCTCAAGGATGCCGTACCAATGACTCCGATTGCGCACTCCACTGTTTATCAGCCAATGCGCAAGGAAGTTCAGGACTTCAAGATCAGCCCATTCGGTCTGAACTCGTTCTACGGCGTGAGCGTCAGCGGTAAGTAACACTTCTACATGACTTCATGGTCGCGATCCCTTCAGGTGTCGCGACCGTGTCGTTATGTGCGTGCCTGCTGAATGAAAATGAATATCGTTAGATGAGTACGAGAAAGAATTTTCCTACTAACGATATTCACTTTTCCTACAAGTTTTTAAGTAATCAGAAGTATTTACTGTGCGGCTTGACGGACATACCGTCTCAGTCCCCCGCATTTGGTATTTGCCGTCCATCTGTTGATCGGGTTTGCTGATCGCAAAGTCCATTTGCGCAAACGATTGCCCTGGAATTTTCATCATTAAAGGTTCCAGACGATAAGGATTGTCATGCCTAAGCACATTGTTCTGAATTCGCTATTGACCGCCGGGCTACTGGCCGCTGTTTCTGTGTCCCACGCTGCCACGAAGAGTCTGGTCTTCTGCTCCGAGGGCAGCCCTGCCGGTTTTGACATCGCGCAATACACATCGGGCACTGATAACGATGCAGCCGAGCCGATTTATAACCGTCTCGCTGAGTTCGAACGCGGCCAGACCAGCGTGGTCCCTGCCCTGGCCACAGGTTGGGAGGTATCTGCGGACGGCCTGAGCTACACTTTTCACCTGCGCGAAGGGGTGAAATTCCATAGCAACAAGCTGTTCACTCCTACGCGCGATTTCGATGCTGACGATGTGCTGTTTACCTTCAATCGCATGCTGCAAAAAGATCATCCGTTCCGGCTCGCTTATCCAACCGAGTTTCCTTATTTCACCAGCATGGGGCTGGACAAGAACATCAAGTCTGTCGAAAAAACCGGGCCAATGACTGTCGTGTTTACTTTGAACAAGGTAGACGCGGCGTTTATCCAGAATATCGCAATGAACTTCGCTTCAATTCTCTCCGCGGAATATGCTGCCAAACTGATGGCATCGGGCGATGTTCGTGAAATAAACCAGTCACCGATTGGTACCGGCCCTTTTGTTTTTCAGCGTTATCAGAAAGATTCGCAAATCCGCTATGTTGCCAATAAACACTTTTGGGACCCGAGTCGGGTAAAGATCGATCAACTGATATTTGCCATCAATACCGACGCATCGGTACGGGTGCAAAAACTCAAGAAAAACGAGTGCCAGGTCACCCTCAATCCGCGCCCGGCCGATGTTGCGTCGATCAAGGCGGACAAACAATTGAACGTCATCGACAAGCCTGGCTTCAACCTTGGCTACATCGCCTACAACGTCCGTCACGCACCGCTGGACAACGTGCAGGTGCGTCAGGCGCTGGACATGGCAGTCGACAAGAAAGCCATCATCGATGCCGTGTATCAGGGCGCAGGCCAGTTAGCGCAGAACGCCATGCCGCCGACCCAGTGGTCCTATGACGATACGGTCAAGGACGCGCCGTATGACCCGGACAAGGCACGCCAGTTGCTGCGCGCCGCAGGGGTCAAGGAAGGCACAGAACTGACGCTCTGGGCCATGCCCGTGCAGCGGCCCTACAACCCCAATGCCAAGCTGATGGCACAGATGCTCCAGGCAGATTGGGCCAAGGTCGGCATCAAGGTCACCATCGTCAGTTACGAATGGGGCGAGTACCTCAAGCGCACCAAGAACGGCGAGCACGATATCTCGCTGATCGGCTGGACCGGCGACAACGGTGACCCGGACAACTGGCTGGGCACGCTCTACAGCTGCGCCTCTATCGGTGGTAATAACTACTCGATGTGGTGCGACGAGAAATACGATGCGTTGATCAAGGCCGCTGTCTCCACGGCAAACAAGGACCAACGCATCGGTCTCTACCAGCAGGCCCAGCACTACCTGAAAAGTCAGGTGCCGATCACGCCGATAGCTCACTCAACTGTCATCCAGCCTATGCGCACGCAGGTCCAGGACTTTCTGGTCAGCCCCTTCGGACGCAACAGCTTCTCGGGCGTCAGCATCGCCGAATAGACCCAGGCAACCGTGCCACAGGTGATCTTCGCCTTTGGCACTGCTTTATCCGCAATCTGCGGAGCAAGCGCAAAAAGGCCCACGAGGCCGTTTCACCCAAGCCGGCCCACTCATAAAACCGGCCTCTATAAAAGATGTAAACGGGAGCTTAAGAACGTGAAAAAAGCCAGCACTGCTGTATTCGCCCTGTCCGCACTCGCTTTGAGCGTCGCGGTTCAGGCAGAGCCAACCAGCCAGGAGTTCGTACCGACCTCCCTGGCAACAAGTAACGCCCAGAGCGAAGCCAAAGGCTTTCTGGAAGACTCGAAAGTGACCGGTTCGACCAAGAACTGGTACGCCAATGAGTTGCTGCGTCGAGGCGGCACATTCAGCCGTAGCGAGAACGGCGCCGTGGTCGACCGTGATCCACGCCGGATCAACTGGGTGCAGGGCACCATCGTTGACTACAGCTCGGGCTTTACCCAGGGTCCTATCGGTTTTGCGACCCAAATGGCGGTCTACAACGCCGTCGCGCTGGATCGCGACAAAGACGACCTGATGGGCGGCGCCAACCGTACCCTGACCAGGAACAACGGTGATGCGGTCGGTCAGTGGAGCAAGCTGGGCCTGGGCAACGTCAAGGCTCGTATCTCCAACACAACCCTGACTGCGGGCCGCCAGTCTGTGAACACGCCGGTAATCGCCTATATCGGCAACCGCGCGCTGCCATCGAGCTTCGAAGGCGTGAGCATCCTGAGCGAGGAATTCAACAACCTGTCATTCCAGGCCGGCAGCTTTGATCGCGTTTCACCGCGCTCCGAACAGAGCCTGACCAAATTCCGCTCCGAGTACACTGCAAACGCGAATGTCGAAGCCGATCGCGTGGACATGGCCGGTGTGGACTACAAGCCGCTCAAGAGTCTGACCACCAGCTTTTACGTCTCCAACGTTCAGGACTTCTGGCACCAGTACTACTTCTCGTTCCTGCATGAGCTGGGCGACACCGATGTACTGGGCCTGAGCACCAACCTGAACTACTACAAAACCAAAGATTCCGGGCAGAAGAAGATGGGCCCGATCGACAACGACACCTACAGCCTGTCGTTGACCGCTACCCACAAGGCGCACAGCTTCAGCATCGCGTACCAGCAAGTCTTCGGCGATACTTACTTCGACTACCTCCACGACACCAACGCCATCTTCCTGGCCAACTCCCTGCTCTCGGACTTCAACGGCCCGAACGAGAAGTCGGTGCAGTTGGGCTACCTGTTGAACATGGCGGACTACGGCGTGCCGGGGCTGAAATTCAACATCTATCAGGCTCGCGGTTTTGGTATCGACGGTTCGGGTTACAAAGGCACTGCCTACAACGAAACCGGTCTGGACGGCACTGTTGCCCACTATGAATACGGCATCGGTACGTCATACACCCTGCAGTCCGGCCCCTTGAAGGCTTCGACTATGCGCGCGACCTACACAACCCACCGCGCAAACTCTGACGCGCAAATTGACGGCAACATAAACGAATTCCGTCTGGTGACCACCATTCCGTTCAACATCCTGTAATCACCACAACCGTGGGCTGTTTCGAGGCCGTTCCCAGACAGAACTTAATGCCTTGAAACGCCCACTCAGTAATGGCTTCATCACTTGCGGAGGGCGTTTTCTTGAAATCGACATTCAAACTCGCAACATTGCGAAACGCAGTCGCACTGGCACTGTTCAGCGTCGCGGTCGGCGTCTCGGCCAAGCCACTGGTAGTCTGCACCGAAGCCAGCCCGGAGGGGTTCGATCCGGTGCTTTACACCACCGCCGTCACTGCCGACGCGGCAGCGGAAACCGTCTTTAACCGTCTAGTGGATTTCAAGCCCGGCACCACCGAGATCCAGCCCGCGCTGGCCGAGTCGTGGGAGATCAGTGAAGACGGGCTCAATTACACGTTCCATCTGCGCAAAGGCGTCAAGTTCCACACCACCGAGTACTTCAAACCAACCCGCGACATGAATGCCGACGACGTGGTCTGGAGTTTCCAGCGCCAGTTGGACCCGAATCATCCTTGGCATAAACAATCGGCCGTGGGCTATCCATACTTCGAGAGCATGGGCTTTAAGGAACTGCTCAAGAACGTCGAGAAGGTTGACGACAACACTGTCAAATTCACCCTCACCCGCCGCGAAGCACCGTTCCTCGTCGACATGGCCATGGCCTTTGCATCGATCTACCCGGCCGAGTATGCCGATCAATTGCTCAAGGCCAACAAGACTGACAACCTGAACAGTCAGCCTATCGGTACCGGCCCATTCATCTTCCAGCGCTACGCCAAGGACGCCCAGGTGCGCTTCAAGGCCAACCCGGACTACTTCCGTGGCAAGCCGCCGGCTGACACGCTCATTTTGGCCATCGCCACCGATAACAACGTACGCATGCAGAAGCTCAAGGCCAACGAATGTCAGGTCGCGTTGTACCCCAAGCCCGATGACATCCCGAACACCAAGAAAGACCCAAACCTGAAGGTCGATGAGCTGAACGCGATGACGACCGCCTACATCGCCATGAACACAACACACAAGTACATGAGTGACGTACGCGTGCGTAAGGCCATTGAAATCGCCTTCGACAAAGAGGCCTACGTCAACGCCCTGTTCGGCAAAGGCAATGCTACCGTCGGGGTTAACCCTTACCCTGATACGCTGCTGGGCTATAACAAGGCCCTGAAGAACCCTGCGCACGACCTGGACAAGGCACGTGCCTTGCTTAAGGAAGCGGGCGTACCAGAGAACACCGTGTTTACCTTGTTCACCCGCAACGGCGGCGGGCCAACCAACCCGAATCCGATGCTGGGTGCACAAATGATGCAGGCCGATCTAGCGAAAGTCGGCATTAACTTAGATATTCGCGTCATGGAATGGGGCGAAATGCTCAAACGGGCCAGAAACGGCGAGCACGACATGGTGTCGGCCGGCTGGTCAGGCGACAATGGCGACCCTGATAACTTTCTGACGCCGAACCTCAGCTGCGAAGCCGCCAAAAATGGTGAAAACTACGCGCGCTGGTGCAACCCGAAGTTCCAGACGCTGATCGATCAGGCCCGGGAAAAAACCGACCCGGCCGAACGGGCCTCACTCTATGAGCAGGCGCAGGTTATCTTCAATCAGGATCTGCCATGGATAAGCATGGCGCACAACAAGATGTTCACTGCAATGCGCAAAAACGTGGAGGGTTATTACATTAGCCCTCTCACCACTAATAACTTCGCTACCACCCAAGTGAAGTAGAAGAAGAATCTGGCGGGCTCTTACTTGAGACCCGCCGGAACACGCCTGACCGGCTGATGAGGTACACGAAAAGATGTTTAGTTTTATCGCCCGCCGAGTGGGGTTACTGATACCCACCTTCTTCGGCATCACCTTGCTGACCTTCGCATTGATTCGCCTGATTCCGGGCGACCCGGTCGAAGTCATGATGGGTGAACGCCGGGTCGATCCGGAAATGCACGCCCAAGCCATGGAACGTCTTGGCCTGAACAAGCCCCTTTATGCGCAATACATCGATTACGTCGGCAAGCTCGCCCATGGCGACCTGGGCGAATCGCTGCGGACGCGCACGAGCGTGTGGACCGAATTCACCTCGCTGTTCCCGGCCACCCTGGAACTGTCGATTGCGGCGCTGATATTCGCTGGCATTCTCGGGCTTCTGGCCGGGGTTATTGCGGCCCTCAAACGAGGGTCCCTGTTCGATCATGGAGTCATGGGTATCTCGCTTGCGGGATACTCGATGCCGATCTTCTGGTGGGGCCTGATCCTGATCATGTTCTTCTCGGTATCGCTGGGCTGGACTCCGGTATCGGGTCGTATCGACCTTTTGTATGACATTCCTCCAAAAACCGGATTCATGCTGATCGACACCCTGCTCAGCGATGAAGAAGGCTCGTTTATCGACGCACTGCGTCACCTGATTCTGCCGGCCATCGTGCTGGGCACTATTCCGCTGGCGGTGATCGCGCGGATGACCCGCTCCTCAATGCTCGAAGTGCTGCGTGAAGATTACGTGCGCACTGCACGGGCCAAAGGCCTGTCGCCTGCTCGCGTGGTGTTCGTCCATGGCTTGCGTAACGCGCTGATTCCAGTACTGACCGTGTTCGGTTTGCAGGTGGGCACATTGCTCGCCGGTGCCGTCCTGACCGAAACGATCTTCTCCTGGCCGGGTATCGGCAAATGGCTGATCGAAGCCATTGGCGCCCGCGACTACCCTGTCGTGCAAAACGGCATCCTGTTAATCGCCTGCCTGGTGATTCTGGTCAACTTCGTAGTGGACATCCTCTACGGTTTTGCCAATCCACGCATTCGTCACCAGCGCTGAGATCACTTTTATGAGCACATCCACTCCCGTAGTAGCAGTCGATCAAAGCCTGCTCTACCCGTCCGTCTACAAAGAGTTCTGGCAGCACTTTTCCAAGAACAAAGGCGCCGTCGCAGGCCTGGCGTTCATGCTGCTGATCGTTTTCTGCGCCCTCTTCGCCCCCTGGGTCGCGCCCCATGATCCGAGCGAGCAATACCGCGACTTCCTGCTGACCCCGCCGGTCTGGCTCGAGGGCGGCCAATGGCAGTTCCTGCTGGGCACCGACGAGCTGGGACGCGACCTGCTGTCGCGCCTGATTCAGGGTTCGCGCCTGTCGTTGCTGATCGGTTTGTCGTCGGTGGTCATGTCGCTGATTCCGGGGATCCTCATGGGTCTACTGGCCGGTTTCTTCCCGAAAATCCTCGGGCCGACCATCATGCGCCTGATGGACATCATGCTGGCCCTGCCTTCGCTGCTGCTGGCAGTTGCCATCGTCGCGATCCTCGGCCCTGGCCTGATCAACACCGTGATCGCCATCGCCATCGTTTCGCTGCCGTCCTACGTGCGCCTGACCCGCGCCGCCGTGATGGGAGAGCTGAACCGCGACTACGTCACCGCTGCTCGCCTGGCCGGTGCCACCTTGCCGCGCCTGATGTTCATCACCGTGCTGCCCAACTGCATGGCGCCGCTGATCGTTCAGGCCACCTTGAGCTTCTCCTCGGCCATCCTCGACGCTGCGGCGCTGGGCTTTCTAGGTCTGGGTGTACAACCGCCGACGCCTGAGTGGGGCACCATGCTCGCTTCAGCCCGCGATTACATCGAACGCGCCTGGTGGGTGGTAAGCCTCCCCGGTCTGACCATCTTGCTCAGCGTGCTGGCAATCAACCTGATGGGCGACGGTCTGCGCGATGCGCTGGACCCGAAACTCAAGAACGCCGCCTGAGGACGTCCGCATGCCACTTCTAGAAATCAAGAACCTCAACGTTCGCTTTGGCGACGCCACTGCTACCCCGGTCGTCGACGGCCTGGACCTGGCCGTGGACAAAGGCGAAGTCCTGGCGATCGTCGGCGAATCGGGCTCGGGTAAATCCGTGACCATGATGGCGCTGATGGGCCTGATCGATCCCCCCGGCATCGTCACCGCCGACGCCCTGAACTTTGACGGCAAGGACATGCTCAAGCTCAGCGGCCGCCAGCGTCGGCAGATCGTTGGCAAGGACCTGTCGATGGTTTTCCAGGACCCGATGACCGCGCTTAACCCCAGCTACACCGTAGGCTTCCAGATCCAGGAAGTGCTGCGCGCGCACCTGGGCATGTCGGGGCGCGCGGCGCGCCAGCGTGCCCTGGAACTGCTCAAGAAAGTCGAGATTCCCGGCGCCGAACAGCGCCTGGACGCCTATCCGCATCAACTGTCCGGCGGCATGAGCCAGCGCGTTGCGATTGCCATGGCAATTGCCGGCGAGCCGAAGCTGCTGATCGCCGACGAACCGACCACCGCCCTCGACGTGACCATTCAGGCGCAGATCATGGACCTGCTGCTGGCTCTGCAGAAAGAGCAGGACATGGCATTGGTGCTCATTACTCACGACCTGGCCGTGGTGGCTGAAACCGCACAGCGGGTTTGCGTGATGTACGCCGGTCAAGCGGTGGAAGTCGGTCAGGTCCCCAGGCTATTCGATGTGCCTGCGCACCCGTACAGCGAAGCTCTGCTGGCCGCGATCCCGGAGCACAGCATGGGCGCCGCGCGACTGTCGACGCTGCCGGGCATCGTGCCCGGTCGCTACGATCGCCCCAGCGGATGCCTGCTATCGCCGCGCTGCCCCTACGTCCAGGAAAAATGCCGCCAGCAACGCCCGGCGCTTGACCCGAAAGCCCACAGTCTGGCGCGTTGTTTCTTTCCGCTGAATCAGGAGGTGGCGTAATGAGCGAAATCGTATTGACCGCCCGTGACCTGACCCGTCACTACGATGTATCCCAGGGTCTGTTCAAGCCCCACGCCACGGTGCGCGCCCTCAACGGCGTTTCGTTCGAGCTCGAAGCGGGCAAGACCCTGGCAGTGGTCGGGGAATCCGGCTGCGGCAAGTCCACCCTCGCCCGTGCCCTGACGCTGATTGAAGAGCCTTCGTCCGGCTCACTGAAAATCGCCGGGCAGGAAGTCAATGGCGCAACCAAGGCTCAACGCAAGCAGCTGCGTAAAGACGTGCAGATGGTGTTTCAAAGCCCGTACGCCTCGCTCAACCCACGCCAGAAAGTTGGTGATCAACTGGGCGAGCCGCTGCTGATCAACACCAAGCTGTCTGCGGCCGAGCGTCGCGAGAAAGTGCAGGCGATGATGAAGCAGGTGGGCTTGCGTCCTGAGCATTATCAGCGTTATCCGCATATGTTTTCGGGTGGTCAACGTCAGCGTATCGCCCTGGCTCGCGCGATGATGCTGCAACCTAAAGTGCTGGTGGCGGACGAACCCACGTCGGCGCTGGACGTGTCGATTCAGGCCCAGGTGCTGAACCTGTTCATGGATCTGCAGCAGGAATTCAACACCGGTTATGTGTTCATTTCGCACAACCTGGCGGTAGTGCGTCATGTGGCCGATACGGTGCTGGTGATGTATCTGGGGCGCCCGGCAGAGATGGGGCCCAAGGAGGAAATCTACAACCGGCCGTTGCACCCTTACACCCAGGCCTTGCTGTCAGCGACGCCGACGATTCATCCGGATCCGTCGAAGCCGAAGATCAAGATTGTCGGGGAACTGCCCAACCCGCTGAATCCGCCGTCGGGGTGTGCTTTCCACAAGCGTTGCCCGTATGCCACCGAGCGGTGTGTTGTAGAGGTTCCAGAGCTGCGCACAGTGGATAACCGGCAGGTGGCTTGTCATTATGCGGAGCAGTTTGTGGTTTGATTGAGTCCATCGCAACGCTGCGGTAACAACATTCAAAGCCCTCTGCCTCTCGGAAGCAGAGGGCTTTGTTTTTTAAGGCGTAGCAGCGAACAAGGCGCGCAGCCGACTCAAAGCAGCCCCAAGAAAACCCGAAGTCATAACCCGCTCCAGATGCCCGTGACTGAAACGGTCAAGCCTCAAGTGTGCGATCAGCAACTCCCTGACCTGTGCGGCGTCGGCTTTTTTCAATAAATTAATGTCATCCCATCTGGGATCGTCCGTGGGAAACTCGGTCATCCAGTCAAACGAAGCCACAAAGTCCGTAGCATAAATCACAGCAATAAAGTCGCTGAGCAGCTGCTGCCTTTTATCTGCGGATAATGTCCGGAACCGTGTAAAATCCGGCGCTTTTTCAAGGATGTGGTCCACAGCGTTTCGGGAGGGTGCAGATAAAGTCGTCATGGCATCAATCCCTCAGAGATGTGAAAAATTAATATTGGTTGTATTAGGTAATACCTCGTGTGCAGTCTCAAAATGAAGTTTTTTTGATTACCAGCACTTTCTCTATGAAAATCAGCTGGATATAGGCGCCCGCCGGGAAAGTTTATTTTGAGATAGCACACTCGCGGGTCGTAACTATATGGATGAGCCGTTCATTGTATTCCGCAGTCTCTATACGGCTGATCAAATGACGCATGGCGCTATCAAACAGTACCTCCTGCTCGTTGAAATTTTCCGATATGGACTGAATATCCTTACCAATATGCCCGATCAACTCCAACTTGTACTCTCCGCCCCAAGGCAGGTTATCTCTGCGAGTGGTACTCGTAAAGGCTGCCTCGCGAACAACGTTGGAAACCTTGTAGATATCTTCAACGCCGTCAAAACTGTTTATAAACCGGTTGAGCTGGATCTCGGAAGAACAGTTTTCAAGTTTCGCCAGACCAGAACTCAAGGCCTCCAGTGACGCCTGAAAATAAATATATTCCGGGTCGCTTACATCATTCGCACGCAACGCCCTGTTGAAATAGGTATACGAGGCCAGCGTGTAATTGCTGATGGCCTGGAACTGGCGAGGGGTCAGACCCAGCTCTGAAGGATCAGGCCTATCAGCTTTTACGGCCGGAAATTGGCGGGCTATGGAGGCCACGACTTCCTTCATACGTTCAGGTTCACGGGGGGGAGACAAGTAGCTAGCCTTATGCTTTTGAAACTCGGCTTGTGCCAATGCACTCGAGTCGTTGGAAGTCATGATATTGATTCGTCCCCACTTTCCTTTCGACGCAAAACTGGCTGCTGCAAAGAAAATCATCCGCAGCATGACGGAAAAGTCGGCTTCACCAGACGCACTGCTCAGCACCGGCAGAGCGATCTGGATGTCGGCGTCAGCTCCTGCTTTCTCTCCAGCAAACAGGCGCAGTGCTTGAAATACCGTCCAGACTTCATACGGAGCGTTCTGGGTAGAATTAACGGGTTCAAATACAACCAGCCGTTTAAAACCCGGCCCTTGCTGTCCCTGGACAACCTTGGAAATCCAGCAAGGAAGCAGAGGGCGCAGGTCCAGTGCACAGTCCTGTTCAAGTTCCTCAACAGAAATACCCGCTTCTGCCAGTTCCCCTACCAGGCCGCCCTGCTGAGGATCGTAGTCTCTTGCGCGGCTCGATATGAGTAAATAATCGACGCCGGCCAGTTCGCTCATCCGTCCGCGACTGAGTAATAACTGACGCAGGTCATCTTCGACATGATCAATATCCAGACTTTCAAGAACGTCCATATTTAACCCTCGACCAGTGAACACGTCGAACGAAACTAAGGGACTTTATAATCATCGTCTACTGTCAGTTTTGACAGTAGGTTAGATATATTCGCTATCAAAAAATTTTCGTTAGACTCGTCAAAAAACAGGCCGTCTGACACTGCACATTCGCTGTCGCACAGCGCCAGCAGCTCCCACAGGTTCGGGGGCGAACGCGCACTTTGCAGCGCCCGACACGATCTTTGTAGCAGACGTCGGAGGTTACGACGGCAGCGAACGCGGTGTGGCAGCTACAAACAAGCCGCCTGACATTGCGCTATCCGATGCATCAATAAACATCCCGTCGATACCGCCCCTGCTCGATCAGCGCCTGAACCCCCTCCTCACCCAGCAGCACCCTAAGCGTCTCATCGACCCCAGTCGCCATACCCTCCAGACTGCCGCAGATATAAATCGCCGCCCCGTCCGCAAGCCAGCGACGCAGCTCATCAGCCGCCTCACGCAGCCGATCCTGCACGTAAACCTTCTGTGCCTGATCCCGTGAAAAGGCCAGATCCATACGCGCCAGATCACCCGACGCCAACCAGCCACGCAGCTCCTCGGCACAATGGAAATCATGCGCCACGTTGCGCTCGCCAAACAGCAGCCAGTTACGCCGTTCGCCCTGAGCGATCCGCGCTTTGAGCAAGCTGCGTAGCCCCGCGAGCCCCGTTCCATTACCCATCAGAATCATCGGCAGCGGCTCACTCGGCAAATGAAAACCGCTGTTACGTCGAACCCTCAGGCTGATCGCGTCGCCCACCACAGCATGCTCGGTCAGCCAGCCCGAACCCAGGCCGAGACTGCCATCGGCGTGCAACTCCTGACGCACGATCAACTGCAACGAACCGTCCTCTGGTATGGACGCAATCGAATATTCACGCATCGCCAGGGGCACCAGCGCATCCACCAACGCGTGCGCATGCAGGCCGACAAGGTGGCTGCGATTGGCAGGCAGCTGACGACTGCCCAGCGCCTGACCGAGGCTTTCGTTCAGGCCATCGACCACCACCTGCGTATCCGCCGCAATACCCAGCCCGGCGAGGAACGCTTCGACCGCCTGCCCAGCATTGCGCGGCAATACCTCGACCAGATCTCCAGCTTCCCAAGGCACATAGCAGGCTGGGCTCAAGCTCAGCAAAAACACTTTCGACCCGACGCTTCCTTTGTTTAGCCACTGACGCTGGGTCAATGTCCAGTTCTCATAATCAGGGGCTTTCCAGGAGTTCGCGGATGTCGACCCCGTCAGCTCTCCGAGCTGCTGCTGCCAGTGTTGCAACGCCGTCCTGTCACCACTGTCCACTTCAACCGGCGCAAACAGCGTGCTGCCGCCGCGTTCAGCCAGCCAGCCATGCAGTCGCTGGGCGAAACCGCAAAAGTGCTGATACTGACGATCGCCCAACCCCAACACCGCGTAACTCAGGTTTTCCAGTGACAATGGACGGCCCAGCAGCGTGCGTTCGAAACCGCGGGCGCTGTCCGGGGCTTCACCCTCACCGAACGTGCTGACGACGAACAATGCATGGCGGCTCTGATGCAGGTCCTGTTCGGTCATGTCCGCCAGACGCTGCACACGCACGGGCAAACCCGCCGATTGCAGCTGTCCGGCAGTCTGCCAGGCCAGTTGCTCAGCGAAACCGCTCTGGCTGGCGAAACCGATCAACCAGGCAGGTCCCGGATTACCATGAGCACCCGCGGCCGACGTGACTTCCCAACGTGCAGCACGAACTTGGCGTTTCTTGCGCCGACGATCCAGATACAGCAGCCAGCCGGTAATGAAGAACAGCGGCATCAGCAGCGCCGCGACGGTGATCACAATGCGCCCGGGCAACCCCCAATAACTGCCGGTATGCAGTGCGTAGTTGCTGACCAGCAGTTGCGCGCCATAGCCCTTGTCGGCGTACAGCGAGTTGGCCTTGAGCTGACCGTTAGCCGGGTCCAGGGTGAGCTGGTTCAGCGCGCGGGGGTGTGGCGCGTTCTTAAGCAGGTAATAAACCGTCGCCATCTGCCCCGGCGCCTGTGGCATACGCAAGTTGTAGGCTTTGAGGTCGGGACCGGCGGCCTTCTGGATCGTGTCCCAGATGTCCACGTAATCGGCGGCAGGCGCTTCGACAGGCGCCATGAGCTTGGGACCCGCTCCCGTAACAGGGCCGCCACCACGGCGGCGTTGTTCGCCAGCCACTGGCGGGTCGCCGATCAGCTTGTTCATGCCATTGCTGAACCAGTCGTAGGACCACATCAGGCCGGTGACCGCCAGCAACAGATAGATGATCAGGCACCAGGTGCCGAACACCGAATGCAGATCCCAATTGAAACTGCGTCCTTTCTTCGCCCAGTCCAGAGTCAGCCAGGCGCGCCAGTTCAGTGCTTGACGGGGCCAGCGCAAGTACAGGCCGGACAGGCAGAAGAACACCAGCATCAGCGTGCAGGCCGCAGTCATCTGCTTGCCGAACTCGCCTGCCGCCAGATACCGGTGCAAATTGAGCATAAAGCCGAAAAAATCCTGACCGACCGCATCCTTAGTGAATTCGCCGGTGTACGGATCGAAGTTATGCATCTGCCCCCGACGCTCGCCCGGTGGGGGCTTGAACCAGACCTGAGCGACCCGATTGCCTTGGACTTCAATGCGGAGCATCGAGACCGTGTCGTTGGACCTTGCCTGGAGTTTGTTCACCATTTCGGCCAGGGGCAATGGGTGCTGACGGGGTTGCACCAATAACGTCTCGGGATTGAGTACGTCCGTGATTTCGTCTTCGAACGAATACAACGCGCCGGTGATACCCATCACGGCCAACACCAGACCCGCCGTGATTCCGAAGAACCAATGCACTTGAAACAGGACCTTCTTCAACACCCTCGATCACCTCGTTAACCCGCTGCGACGCGCATTATGCGCACAAACGGAAGGTATTCTCATCCGTGACTGATTCTTCTTCGTTCGCAGACAAAAACGCTTCGTCATCAGCCACACGCCAACGCTAATAGCCGTCGGGCTTGCCGGCGGCAGGGATGTTGCGGACACCACTGTCGACACGCTGCGCTCGTACAAAGAGCCCTGCTTGCTTCATACACAAAAAGCCCCACTCACCAATGGCGAGTAGGGCTTGCCGGTTCCGCCTTTGTTAGAAGTGGAAGCTGGTGGTCAGCAGGGCCGTACGACCGGCTGCCTGGGTCGCGAAGTGCGCGGCATACGCTTTGTCGTAATAGGTCTTGTCGGTCAGATTCTGCACGTTCAATTGCAGGTCGATGTTCTTGGTCAGCTTGTACGCCGCCATCGCGTCGTAACGGGTGTAGGACGGTACATACACGGCGTTGCCGGTGTCGCCCCAGACGTCATCGACATAGAACGCGCCGCCGCCGATGGTCAGCTTCGGCAAGACTTGATAGGTGGTCCACAGGCTGGCGCTGTGTTTAGGCGTGTTCGGCATCTCGTTGCCGTCCTGTGAGGCAGCCCCTGCGCTGACCGCGCCGTTACGTCCAACCAGACCCGATTTGACCAACTCGCTATCGAGGTAGCTGTAACCAGCGAATACCTGCCATTTGTCGGTGATCTTGCCACTGGCAGACAGTTCGACCCCGTCGACGCGGGACTTACCGGCGTTCTGATAGGTACCGCTGCTGACCAGTACGCGAGTGTTTTCTTTCTCGGTGCGAAATACCGCAGCGGTCAGCGAAAGGCGCTCGTTGAGCAGATCCCACTTGGTGCCGATTTCGTAGTTCTTGGTGGTTTCCGGCTCCAGCTCGCTGGTCGCCGTGCCGGCAGTCAGCGGGTTGCCGTCCGAACCTTCTCCTACCAGACCGCCCGGTGGGGTGGCTGAGGTGGCGAACGAGGCATAGATGCTGCCGTTATCAGCCGGTTTGTAGGTGATGCCCGCCTGCCAGTTCCAGAAATTGTTGTCGCTACTGGCGTGCACGGTTGGCGAATTGGCCGTGACGTCGAAGCTGTCGTAACGCACGCCGCCGTTGATCAGCCACTGCGGCGTCAATTCCAGGGTGTCGAATGCATAGATCGAGCGCGTGTTGGCGGCTGTCTCTGTTGTCGTGTAGTTGCGCGCCGTAGTGCCACCGTAAAAATCGTCCGGGTTCGGATTGGCCAGCGAGGTGCAGTTGCCCGAAACGCTGTTGCCGATACCGGTCGGCGAACAGTTCTGCAGGCCGCTGGTGCTGTAGGTGTAGCCGCTGACGCGACTCTTCTCGCGGGTCAATTCGATACCGGTCGAATAGTTGTTCTTCAATCCCAGCGTCTGGAACGAACCGAACAGATCGGTCTGGTTGGTGGTGGTATCGGTATTGGAGACGCGAGTGTTGGCACGGCGCCAGACGGTGCCGTAGCGGTTGACGTTGCGCTGGCTGTCGTCCGGTTGAGTGAGGATGTAATCCTGGCCCGAGTTGCCGTGGCGGAAAGTATTCTTCAGCGTCATGTCTTCGTTGAAGTCATGCTCGAAGCTGATGGTGGCGATGTCAGTACGGGTCTTGCGGAAGTCCCGGTCCTTGAGGCCATAGAAGTTGTTGCTGTTGCCGCCATCGTCCGGCTTGTCATGCACGTGGGCGGTCGCGGTCGGCGAGGCGTAACCGTACGGAATGCCCGAATCCGGCAGGTCGTCGCTCTGCATGTGGTAATAACTGAGGTTCAAACGGTTTTCGGTGCCCAGCCCGAAGGTCAGCGACGGCGCGACACCCCAACGGTCATAGTTGATCGCGTCACGACCGGCGACGTTTTGTTCGTGGCTCATCAGGTTCAGACGGAATGCGGCGTCGTCGAGGAACTTGCGGTTCACGTCGAGGGTGTAGCGGCGGGTCTGATCGGTGCCATAGGTGAAGCTGCCATCGGTGAAATCGTTGGCTTTCGGCATTTTGGTGACCAGATTCAAGCTGCCACCGGCCGAGCCACGACCGCCCATGGCCGAGTTCGGCCCCTTGCTGACTTCGATCGATTCGATGTCGAAGATCTCACGCGTCTGCGCACCGGTATCGCGCACGCCGTCGATGTAAGTGTCGCCCTGAGCATCGAAACCGCGAATGAACGGACGGTCGCCTTGCGGGTTACCGCCCTCGCCTGCACCGAACGTAATGCCGGGTACGGTACGCAGTGCGTCCTGCAGCGAGACGGCGGCAGTGTCTTTCAATACCTGCTGAGGCACTACGGTGATCGAACGAGCAGTATCGATCAGCGGTGCGGTGTACTTGGGCGAAGAACCTTTTTCGGTTTTGTAGTCGGTGGACTGGGCTTCACCGTTGATGCTGGTCGCGCCCAGCGAAATTGCGCCCGCGTTGGACTTTTCGGACTCTTCGGCGGCGTGGGCCATCTGCGATGCGGACATTGCAGTGACGGCCATGCCAATTGCCGAAGCGAGAAGCCGAGGCGAACTGACTGACGGATGTAAAGTGAGGCGCGACATGGTGGTTTCCTTCCCAAGGATCGATGAGGTCGCGGAGTATAGTTGAGACTGATTGCTATTCGCAGAAAAATTACATTTTTTACAATTTCGCTTTACGGTTTTTCACCGTCATCCGTCTACGTGTGCTCGCGGGTTTTACACAGACAATAAGAATCACTACCATTCGTTTCCTCTTTCGATCCAGAGTGGCACTGCCATGCTTCTACACATCCCCGGTCTGTTTACCCGTGAGGAAGTGCTGCGTGTGCGCCAGGCCCTGGAGCAGGCCGAATGGGCGGACGGCAAAATCACCGCCGGGCATCAGTCGGCGAAAGCCAAACACAACCTGCAACTGCCCGAAGCTCATCCACTGGCCAAGGAAATCGGCGCGGCCATGCTCGAACGCTTGTGGCAGAACCCGCTGTTCATGTCCGCCGCCTTGCCGCACAAAGTGTTTGCGCCGTTGGTGAACTGCTACACCGGGGGCGGCAGTTTCGACTTTCACATCGACAATTCAGTGCGCCAGGCCAAGGGCAGCATCGAGCGCGTGCGCACCGACCTGTCTTCAACCCTGTTCTTCAGCGATCCCGACGATTACGACGGCGGCGAACTGGTGATTCAGCACACTTTCGGTACCCGTCAGATCAAACTGCCCGCTGGCGACATGCTGCTCTACCCCGCCACCAGCCTGCACAAGGTCAATGCCGTGACTCGGGGGGCCCGCTACGCATCATTCTTCTGGACCCAAAGCCTGGTGCGCGACGACGGGCATCGCACCCTGCTGTTCGAAATGGACAGCGCGATCCAGCAACTGAGCCGTGACGTGCCGGATCATCCTTCACTGATTCAACTCACTGGCACTTACCATAACCTGCTGCGCCAATGGGTCGAGGTGTAGGTTATGAGCTGGAATCTGCGGCGTCAGGAAGTGCTCGATGACGATCAACTGCGTGCCATGCTGCAGGACAATCCCGCCAATGCTGCGAAAGCCATCCTCATTGCCGCCCAGGCCAACATGCTCGACGCCCAGGCCCTGCTCGGGCAGATCCTGCTGGACGGCACGGGCATCGAACAGGACGCGGCGCTGGCCCTGGTCTGGTTTCAGATCGCCGCCCGTAACGGCCACGCAATGGCCAACAACATGGCCGGACGTTGCCATGAACATGGCTGGGGCTGTGAGCCCGACACCGCCAAAGCCGCCGAGTATTATCGCCTGGCCGCCGAGAGCGGGCTTGATTGGGGTTTCTACAATTATGGCAACCTGCTGGCCACCGGGCGCGGCGTCAACAAGGATCAAGCCCGGGCCCGGGCCTGCTACCGAAAGGCCGCGCAAATGGGTCACGCCAAGTCGATGAACCTGCTCGGGCGTTATCTGGAAGAAGGCCTGTGTTGCCAGCAGGATTTGCCGGCGGCCCATGACTGGTATCGGCGCTCGGCTGAAGGCGGGGACTTCCGTGGGCAGTTCAGCCATGCCGCAGTGTTGGCAGATGCAGGCAGGATCGGCGATGCAGTGTCCTGGTTACGGACTGCGTTGAGCATCGGCAATCTCAGCTTTCTGCGCGTCAGCCGCAAAACCTTGCTGACCTCCCGCCACGCCGACATCCGTGCGCTGGCACTGGACTACCATCGACGAGCAGCCCAAGTGGGTGACCGAGACGATAATGACGCTCTGAGCATCTTGCTCGCTGAAACCAGTGAAATATAGACAAACTTTCACAGCCAACTTATTCGCATAAACGCCGATGAAAACTCCTACGCATCGCGTGCCCTAGTTGCTTTTGATTATCCAAACAAACTCGCCTACTCTTCACTTCAGAAACAGCACAACAGAGGAATCTCCTCTGCATCTACCATTCATTAACGGACTAATGAATATGAGAAACGCAGCTATACAAGATGCGCCCGATCTAACTGACAATTTCCTTGCAGCTGAAAAGATCCCCCTCCAGATTTTCTCCGCATCGGCGGGGACGGCCCCGGACGTATTACGGGAGCCTGGTTTAATACTTACAAAAGAACAGTTGATCAATCTCAAACGTTATGAAGTAAGTGGCCTTGCGCTTCCAGTCACCATCAAGGATGTCGTCGCGTATCTGGGTTATGAAACGGGAGCAGGGCCAAATCTTGAGGCCACGGACTTCCAAAAGAGCTTCACTATCATTCGCAACCATGCATTGCGCTGGGACCCGATTCGCACCCAGCTGTTGAATATCAGCAGTGAGTTAAGTGTATTCGGCGGCCAGATGCTGACCTATCAGGACAGCATAAAAGAAATCTACGACGACCTGCGCAGACAGCCCCCGGGTGCCGTCAGCGAAGCCGACCACGCCGATTTTCTGGATAACATCCGCGATATTGCGGATTTGGTCGAGCAGCGCAGTCACGCTACAAACCGTCTAAAGGACGAGCTGGACAGCTTTGCGCAAGACCTGGCCACCCAAGTCTTGCCGACCGTGCAGATCAAGCTGGCAAGCATCAAAAACAACAATCTACCGGCCGATATTCAACGCCTGAACACGGATATAAATGACCGCGCAACCCGGATTGAAGAAAAGCAAAGCGAATACAAGAAGCTGGTCGGCACTGCTGTTGCCACAGGTATTTTACTTCTTGGTCTGGGCATTTACTTTGGCGTCGAGGCAGAAAAAGTCCGCAAGGAACTCAATGCGCTGCGTCAAGCTCAGGAAAAAAGTGTTCGTGAGCTGGAACTTAAAAACACGATTCAAGGCTCGCTACAGCGTGTACGCAGACACTTGCAGGATATGGAACTTATCGTGCTGGATGCCGACATCGCCACCAAGAACCTGACGACGGTATGGAACGCTCTGCATACCTATGTCGGGGAGTCAGTACGACAGGCCGAGAAAATCAATGATTCGCTTTCCCTGCGTCGACTGATGAACGGATTCAATCTGGTCGCTGCCCCTTGGAAAACAATCCAGCGCGATTCGGGAAAGTTGCTTGAGGTGTTCAAACAAGCCGATGACGAATACAGAGCAGAATATGGACATCAATAACATGAATAACATTACCTATATCACCGACGGCAACTTGTTCAAACCAGGCAATATCTCCGCCATGAGACATGCCATCCGTCTGTCCGGAATTGCCAATGCTTCAACGCAGGCGCTGTTCAGCGCCACTCAGTACCTGCCCTCCCTGGTGGGTAACCAAAACATTGCCGCTCGCAGGCTCGTCGAGCTGGAAACCCGCGTACGAGAGATCGCCACGGTCATGCCCATCTCTCTGGATGTTTCGCTGAGGTCGTTCGAGCAACTGCAGAAAGAACAGATCAACGCTAACGATGCAGATCTGCAAGAGATTGCTGAAGACCTTGAGAGTGAAATGACCGCGATCCGCAGCACGATAAAGCATCAGGCAGAACAACTGAACGCTGCGCTGGCACCGGTCGCGCACGCTCTTGACCGCCTGACAACGAACGGTTACCTCGGTACGTTCGAAAGTGACAACCAATTTCAACGCAAACAGATCGAAGCGACCCAGGCCCAAATCACGGCATTGCGCGCCAGTCGAGACGAAGTCAGCAGTGCGATCAATCTGATCCAAAGCCCGGATTTCGCCAGCATCGCCAACGACACACTGTTAACTGCGGAGAACCTGCTGAAGTCCGGGATGGATGCCCCCCAAACCGCCAAGGTCGAGGCCGCCATCGAAGTCATCCGCAAACTGATCGGCGAAGCCGAAAAAGGCTTCACATTGCTCAACCTGATCGAGCAGCGCGATTCGATGACCAATCGCCTGAGCACGTTCACCCGCGATGTAAGGGCTCTCGAAGACCAGACGGCAGCCAACGAGAGGTTCATCGAGTTGATCAAAGGGGTTTATCAGTTCGACGAATGCCGTGGGCAAGCTGTGGCAGAGGCAACCAACGTGCTTGCCACCCTGGATAACGTGCTCGTTCATGCCGGGCGCCTCGACGTCAAGGAAGGCGCCAAACTGGAGGAAATCATACAGACGCTGCGTGCATTGGCCCATTACGTCGGCGGCCTTTCCTGAGCAATCTGTTTAGCGAATCCGGGGCTTTGCTCGCAAGGCCCCTTCGGCAGGGAAGCCACTTAATGACCAATCACTTCATCGACTACAACGACGCGGCATATCTGGATTTCCACATGGGCTATCTGCGGGATCTTCCAAGGCGTATCGAGGCCTTCAAGATCAAGCTCGGCCTGGTGCCTGCTGCCGACTACGGCAAATACCTGGAAACTGCCCTGAATAGCGTGGTAGCCCAGGCCCTCGACGGCAGCAAAATGTGGGGTTCCAGCGCTACCCGGTTGCGCTCGCTCCATCTGGAGGCACGCAGCACGCTCACCGAGGCAATCGAGCAAACAAATGCTGTGCCTTCGGCCGAGGCCCTGAAGCGAGTGATCGTAACGCTTAAACACCACCAAGCGAAATTCAGCCGTCAACGGGCCGAGTGCTTACGCATCATCGAATGCGCTTCGGTCATTCCCCGATTCATCGACTTCATGAATCTAAGGATTGTGCAATACGCCGCACGTCATGGGCTTCTCGCTGGCAGAGCACGAGGCGAGGCATCAAATACGTTGCACAGACGCCTTACCCCGGACGAAAACCTGGTATCGGCGACTCGTACAGTGCAGTGGAACTACCGCTGCTACAGCACTGCACTGCTCTCTGCCGGGAACATGGCCGCCTATTGCGGACGCCTGTCACTTCTTTTGAGCAACACCGTGCAACCATTGGCAGCCCTGGACGCGATGCAGTCGCCCAGGCGCTACCGACTGTCTTGCCGGCTGGCCGTCGCATCGGCGCACGAAGCACTGCGCCTCATCGAACGGACGTTTGACCGGATCCTGCGCTTCCGCTTGTAGACTCAGAAACGAAAACGGCATCCAATTGGATGCCGTTTTTTTCAGTTCGCTTAGCCGAAGCTTAAACGTAGAACGACTTCAGTGGCGGGAAGCCGTTGAATTCCACCGCACTGTAGCTGGTGGTGTACGCCCCGGTAGACAGCCAGTACAGGCGGTCACCGATAGCCAGATTCAGTGGCAGACCGTATTTGTAGTTCTCATACATGATGTCCGCGCTGTCACAGGTCGGGCCAGCGATGACGACTTCTTCCATTTCGCCTTTTTTTTCGGTCCAGATCGGAAACTTGATGGCTTCGTCCATGGTTTCGATCAGGCCGGAGAACTTGCCTACATCGGTGTACACCCAACGCTCGACGGCGGTACGGGACTTGCGCGCCACCAATACCACTTCGCTAACCAAAATACCGGCGTTGGCGATCAACGAACGGCCTGGTTCCAAAATGATTTCCGGCAGATCATCGCCGAAGTCTTCCTTGAGGAAGCGAATGATTTCTTCAGCGTAGGTTTCGAGGCTGTTGGTACGGGTGATGTAGTTGGCCGGGAAGCCGCCACCCATGTTGATCAGTTTGAGCTCGATGCCGTCTTCTTCTTTCAACCGCTCGAAGATCACCTTCACTTTGGCGATCGCCGCATCCCACACGCTGATATCGCGTTGTTGCGAACCAACGTGGAAGGAAATGCCGTAAGGCACCAGGCCCAGGTCACGAGCCAGGATCAGCAGATCCATGGCCATATCGGTCTGGCAACCGAATTTGCGTGACAGCGGCCAATCGGCCGTGGTTGAGCCTTCGGTAAGGATACGCACATAGACTTTGGAGCCCGGCGCGGCCTTGGCGATGTTGCGCAGGTCGGCTTCCGAATCGGTCGCGTACAGACGCACGCCCTTGTCGTAGAAGTAGCGAATGTCCCTGGATTTCTTGATGGTGTTGCCGTAACTGATGCGATCCGGGCCAACGCCCTGATTCATCACTTTATCCAGCTCGTAGATAGAGGCGATGTCGAAGTTCGACCCCTTGTCTTTAAGCAGATCGATAATCTCGACAGCCGGGTTGGCCTTGACCGCGTAATACACCTTAGCGAATTCAAAACCGGCACGCAGGTCGTCATAGGCCTTGCTGATCATCGCGGTGTCGATGACCACGAACGGGGTTTCTTGCTTGTCGGCGAACGCCTTCATTTTATCGAAGGTGCTTTTCTCGAAATAGTCTTCGACCTGGATCGACATGCGGGGGACTCCTGTTGGCAAACGGTAAAAATCAATGGGTGCAAATGAACGTCCTCCGTATCCCCACGTTGGTTCGCCTGCTTCCCAAGGCTGTTCGCCGAAAGCAAAAAGGCCATCCGGTGGTGCCCCCCCGGTTGGCCTTGCTGTCTCGTCGTCAGTACTTGAGCCGGATGGATCGTTTCCAGCATGGACGTTCGGCGCGAACTGTAGGACCAGAAGGGCTGGAGATCAACAAAAACTGTCGCGTTTCTACCCGTTTTTGCCAGACGGGCATCCGCGCTCGTTCAATCACCCTGTAGTAACCGACAGACGTGACAGGACGATGTTCCCGCACAGTGACTGCTGCCCTGCTTCTGCCCGAAGGTGGCGAGCTTGGCTAGCCACCGATCTGCCCCAGGTCACGACCGACCGAAGGGCAGTAGATTCGAAGAAATGTGGTGTGCCTGACACAACCATGCAGCCTGGTCTTACTGCCGCGTCGCGCCAGATCGCCTGCAGGCAAGGCTCCTACGGCCAGAATCACACGCCTCAGCCAGCCGCCTGCTCCGCCACCTCAGCTGGCGAAACAATGCTGGTCTTCTTCCCACGCGACTGCCCCGAACTCAGGTACGCAGCAATCGACTCTTGAGTCACCTCGCCCAGGAACACGTTCTCCGCATCCAGCACCGGCAGCCAGGCGCGGTTGAATTCGTACATGCGCGACAGCAGGATGCGCAGGTGTTCGTCGTAGGCCGCAGTGGCGTTGAACGGCCGCAGGTATTGCTCGCAGGTGCCGCTCTGGCGGTGCAGGTCGCGGCGGCGGACGTAGCCCATGGCCTTGTTGCTGCCATCGGTGACAACGACGTAGCGGCGGTCGTTTTCATCCATGATTTCCAGCGCGTCGGCCACCGGGGTTTCCGGACTAACGGACGGCGCGTTGTCAGCGGCGTCTTCGGCCTTGACCAGCAACAAGCGTTTGAGGGTGCTGTCCTGGCCGACAAAGTTACTGACGAAGTCGTCTGCCGGGTGCGCCAGCAGCGTGTCCGGGTGGTCGATCTGCAGCAGTTTGCCAGCGCGGAAAATAGCGATCTTGTCGCCCAGCTTGATGGCTTCGTCGATGTCGTGGCTGACCATGATCACGGTCTTGTTCAGCGCACGCTGCATTTCGAAGAATTCGTTCTGGATCATCTCGCGGTTGATCGGGTCCACGGCGCCGAATGGCTCGTCCATCAACAGCAAGGGGGCATCGGCTGCCAGCGCACGGATCACGCCGATGCGCTGCTGCTGGCCACCGGATAATTCGCGCGGATAACGATGCAGATATTGCTTGGGCTCGAGCTTGATCATGCTCATCAACTCGCGAGCGCGGTCGTGGCACTTCTGTTTGTCCCAGCCGAGCAGCTTGGGCACAACCACGATATTTTCTTCGATGGTCATGTTAGGGAACAGGCCGATCTGCTGGATCACATAACCAATGTTACGGCGCAGGGTCACTTCATCAAGGCCGGTGGTGTCTTCACCGTTGATCAGCACCTTGCCCGAGGTCGGCATGATCAGGCGGTTGATCATTTTCAGTGTCGTGCTCTTGCCGCAACCGGACGGACCCAGGAAAACGCAGATCTCGCCCTCGTTGACGGTCAGGCTCACTGAATCGACGGCCTTCACTTCTTTGCCGTTGCTTTGGAAAGTCTTGGTGAGGTTTTGAAGTTCGATCATTTGAGCAATCCTTTTGGAGTCAGCGAGCGTTGCAGCCATTGCAGAAGCAGGTCAGCGAAGATGGCCAGAATGCTGACCAGTACGGCGCCGACGATCAGCATCGACATGTCGCTGCGGCTGATGGAAGCGAGGATGAGTACGCCAAGACCACCGGCACCGATGGTCGCAGCAATGGTCATGACGCCGATATTCATGACCACGGCCGTGCGTACACCAGCGAGGATCACCGGCACGGCGATTGGCAATTCGACCATGCGCAGACGCTGGCCGAAGGTCATGCCAATGCCCCTGGCGGCTTCGCGGATGCCAGGCTCGACACCGGTCAGTGCCAGGTAGGTGTTACGCATGATCGGCAACAAGGAGTACAGAAACACAGCGGTGATGGCAGGCATCGGACCCAAGCCCTGCCCAAACCTGGAATAGAACGGCAGCAGCAGGCCGAACAAAGCAATCGACGGGATGGTCAGCAGCACCGTGGCACTGGCTTGCAGAGGACCGGCAAGGGTGGGAAAGCGGGTCATGAGCACGCCCAGCGGCACACCCACCAGAATCGCCAGCGAAACCGCGATGCCAACCAACGTGATGTGTTGCAGGGTCAGGTGAAACACCTGGTTCCAGTCAAGATGGGAGAAAGCGCTCCAGAAGCTCATGGTTTCTCCTCCTGTTTTTCCGCTGGCGTCTGCTTGATCGGCACACTTTGCGCGGAAGGATTGATCGGATGGCTGCGCAGGAAATCTGCCGCCACCACGGTAGGATTTTCATGATCGACGTCGACGCGGGCGTTCAGCGCGATCATCGTCTGATCATCCAGCAGCGCGGCCAGCGGCTTGAGCTGCTCGGCCAGTTGCGGGTGATTGTCCAGGTACTCCTTGCGGATCACTGGCGCTGCGGTGTAGTCCGGGAAATAGTGTTTGTCGTCGGCCAGGACCTTGAGCTTGAAGGCATTGAGGCGCCCGTCGGTGGTGTACACCAGCCCGGCAAAGACCTGCCCGTTGTGCAGCGCGGTATAGACCAGCCCGGCGTCCATCTGACGAGTGTTTTTACGGCTCAGGTTCATGTCGTAGTGCTTGACCATGCCCACCAGTCCGTCGGAACGGTTGGCGAATTCAGTGTCGAGCGCGACGATATGACCCTCCTTGGCCTCATCCTTGAGCAAGGTTGTCAGTTCGGAAACGTTGTTGATCTGCGGATACTGCTGCGCGATCTTGTCCGGCAGTGCCAGGGCGTAGGTATTGTTGAACTTCGATGGCGAGAGCCAGACCAGGCCCTTTTTCGCGTCGAGTTCCTTGACCCGCTGGTAGGTCTGCTCGCTGTCGAGTTTTTCGTCGACATGGTTGTAGGCCACCAGCGAGACACCGGTGTATTCCCAGAGCATGTCAAGTTGGCCAGACTCCTGCGCACTGCGCGCCAGGTTACTGCCCAGCCCACCGGTGATCTGGACCTGATAGCCCTTGTCGCGCAGATATTGCGCGGTCAGTTCAGCGAGGATGGTCTGTTCGGTAAAGACCCGTGCGCCAATGCGCAAGACGGGCATTTCGGCCGCCTGGACGAATCCTGCCAGCAGCAGGCCAGCGCCCACGATCAATGTGCATAACTTCTTCATTCATATTCCTTTCATCAGCGCGGCCGGTTATCGAGCCAGGCCACGTTCCAGCCAGATACGACTTGCCAGGGTCACGGCGCCATCGAGCAACAGGGCCAGCAACGCAGTGCATGCGGCACCGAGCACAAGCTGTGGCTGATTGTTCAGGGCGATACCAGGGAAGATCAGGCTGCCAAGGCTGTTGGCACCGATCAGGAAGGCAAGCGGCGCGGTACCGACGTTGATCGCCAGCGCGACTCGCACGCCGCCAACGATGATCGGCACGGCATTGGGCAGCTCGACACGCAACAGCACCTGACGCGGTGTCATGCCGATGCCGGTGGCAGCTTCCTTGAGTGAGCCCTGAACGTTTTTCAGGCCTTCGTAGGTGTTGCGCACGATGGGCAACAGAGAGGCGAGGAACAACGCGAAGATGGCAGGTCCGCTGCCAATACCCAGAACACCCAGGGCAATGGCCAGAACTGCAAGAGGAGGAACGGTGTTACCGATGTTGAAGATCTGCATGAAGCGTTCGGCGCGGCCAACCATGTTCGGTCGGCTAAGCGCAATGCCAGTCGGGATTCCGACTACCAGTGCCGCCAGCATCGATGCCAGCACAAGCAGCACATGCGCTTGCAGATAAAACAGCAGATCATCCTGATACTGCCTGAGTGTGTCGATGCCGATCCATTGGACCAGCAGGGCCAGAAGCGCGATGACAATCACACCTCCCAATAGCCCCTTGCCATAGCGATTTGCCACGGGCGGACTCCTTATTCAGTCGGCGAACGCGTTTCACCGGGACTGGCCTTTGCAGGCAGCCTGTGAACGTTCGCGAAGAGCAGCGGGTGGGTCGCCGGAAAGGGTTTAACCTCGGCGAAAACACAAGCCATGAGCGCAGCTTCGTCAAGCTAACTTGCTGATTTTGCGATCCTTGGCTACGTGTGCAGCCAGGAATGGACGTCTCCAGAACCGCAAAGGTTCCCACGTGGGATGCTATTTGGCCACCCTTGATTGACTGAACGGTTCGGATATTGCTTTGGTTTGGGCTATAATCGCCGCCCTTTTTTTGAATCACCTCTCGGGCGATTTCCCATGACCAGACAGGCTGCCGAAGTCGCGAAACGCCGCACTTTCGCCATTATTTCTCACCCCGATGCCGGCAAGACCACCATCACCGAAAAGCTCCTGCTGATGGGCAAGGCCATTGCCATCGCCGGTACCGTGAAGTCGCGCAAATCCGACCGTCATGCCACCTCCGACTGGATGGAGATGGAAAAGCAGCGTGGTATTTCCATCACCACCTCGGTCATGCAATTCCCGTATCGCGAACACATGATCAACCTGCTCGACACCCCGGGCCACGAAGACTTCTCCGAAGACACCTATCGCACCCTGACCGCAGTGGACTCGGCGCTGATGGTGCTCGATGGCGGTAAGGGCGTCGAGCCACGGACCATCGCCCTGATGGACGTCTGCCGCCTGCGCGACACGCCGATCGTCAGTTTCATCAACAAGCTGGACCGCGACATCCGTGACCCGATCGAGCTACTTGACGAGATCGAAGCGGTCCTGAAGATCAAGGCCGCGCCAATCACCTGGCCGATCGGTTGCTATCGCGACTTCAAGGGCGTGTACCACCTGGCTGACGACTACATCATCGTCTACACCGCAGGGCACGGGCATGAGCGCACCGATGTGAAAATCATCGAGAAGCTGGACTCCGACGAAGCCCGCGCCCACTTGGGTGATGAATACGATCGCTTCGTCGAGCAACTGGAGCTGGTGCAAGGCGCCTGTCATGAATTCAATCAACAGGAATTCCTCGACGGTCAACTGACCCCGGTGTTCTTTGGAACCGCGCTGGGTAACTTCGGCGTCGATCACGTACTCGATGCGGTCGTCGATTGGGCGCCGAAACCGCTGGCGCGTGTCGCCAACGAGCGCACGGTCGAGCCGATCGAAGAGAAGTTCAGCGGCTTCGTGTTCAAGATTCAGGCAAACATGGACCCCAAACACCGCGACCGCATTGCCTTCATGCGCATCTGTTCGGGCAAGTACGACAAGGGCATGAAAATGCGCCACGTGCGCACCGGCAAGGACGTACGCATCGGCGACGCGCTGACGTTCTTCTCCAGTGAGCGTGAACAGCTGGAAGAAGCCTACGCCGGCGACATCATCGGCCTGCACAACCACGGCACAATCCAGATCGGCGACACCTTCAGCGAAGGCGAAGCGCTGGGTTTCACCGGCATCCCGCACTTCGCCCCGGAACTGTTCCGCCGGGTGCGTTTGCGCGATCCGCTGAAATCCAAACAGCTGCGTCAGGGCCTGCAACAGCTGGCCGAAGAAGGCGCCACCCAGGTGTTCTTCCCGACGCGCAGCAACGACATCATTCTTGGCGCCGTCGGTGTGCTGCAGTTCGACGTCGTCGCCAGCCGCCTGAAGGAAGAATACAAAGTGGAATGTTCCTACGAGCCGATCACCGTGTATTCCGCGCGCTGGATCGATTGCAGCGACAAGAAGAAGTTGGAGGAATTCGAGAACAAGGCGGTGGAAAACCTGGCCGTGGATGGCGGCGGTCACCTCACCTACCTGGCGCCAACCCGGGTCAACCTGGCGTTGATGGAAGAGCGCTGGCCGGACGTGAAATTCCGCGCAACGCGTGAGCACCATTAAGGACCCGTGAAGTTCATGGCCAAGCGCTGATGGTTCCCATGCTCCGCGTGGGAATGCCGCTCATGACGCTGCGCGTCATTCATAGCGGACGCGGAGCGTCACGGGATGCGTTCCCACGCAGAGCGTGGGAACGATCATCGCCGCAATCGCGAGCAAGCTCACGCCTACAAGTGCCCACTCCTCACTTCACTACCATCCCCACTCCCCGCCCACGTGGGTCGGACGCGGTTTCGACCTTGGTGCCGTTGATGCTGATCGCCTGCACATTGCCCATCGACCAACCCTGATCCTTGAGCGTGTAGCCCATGGCTTTCAATTCATCGGCGACGGCTGCCGGCAGTGGCGCAAATTTCTCGGTATAGATCGTGTCTTTGGGCAACAACTGATGATGAACCCGCCCTGCCGCCACCGCTTCCTTGAGCGGCATATGGAAGTCATAGAGGTCGTTCAGCACCTGAAACACGGTGGTGAAAATCCGCGAGCCACCCGGCGTGCCCAACACCAGCGTCACTTCACCATCGCGCGTTACCAGGCTCGGACTCATTGACGACAACATGCGCTTGCCCGGCTCGATGGCGTTGGCATCCCCACCGACCACGCCAAAGGCATTGGCCACACCCGGCTTGGCGCTGAAGTCGTCCATCTCGTCGTTCATCAAAAAGCCCGCGCCCTTGACCACTACACCACTGCCGTAATCCCAGTTCAGCGTGTAGGTATTGCTGACTGCATTGCCCTTTGAATCAACGATGGAGAAGTGCGTGGTCTGGTGCGACTCAAGACCGGCCTTGACGTTTTCAGTCGGGGATATCGCAGTTGGATTGACCTCATGCGCGCGCCCGGCGAGATAGACGTGGTCGGTCAGTTGATTCACCGGTGCCTGTGAGAAATCGGGATCGCCCAAATAGTTGGCCCGATCAGCGAACACGCGTTTTTCGATCTCTGCCAACAGGTGGATGTAGCGCGCCGAGTTCAGCGCGACGCCCTTGAAGTCATCGCCCAACTGCTCCTTGATGCCCATCAACTGCGCCAGGGCGACGCCGCCAGAGCTGGGCAGTGGCGCGGTGTACAGGGTGTTGCCGTTGAAATTGACGTGCAGCGGTTTGCGCCACACAGCCTTGTAATCGGCCAGGTCCTGTTTGGTGATCAGCCCGCTATCGTGCTGCATCTGCGCCACCAACAGGTCAGCCGTCTGACCCTGATAGAACTCGCTGGCGCCCCTGTCGGCAATGCGCTGCAGAGTCTTGGCCAGCTCCGGCTGGCGGAAGGTTTCACCGGCTTTCAGGTTGCCAAAGTAGTCGCTGAAGTTGGTCTTGCCGTTGAGCTGTTTGATCGCTGCTTCGCCGTACATGTATTGCTTGTCGGCCACCTTGAAACCGTTTCGCGCGTAGCCGATGGCTGGCGTCAGCAACTGCGCCCACGGCAGTTTGCCGAACTTGCGATGAGCCTCCCAAAGGCCCATAACGGTGCCGGGCACGCCAGAAGCACGGGCGCCAACCAGGCTCATGCCGGGCACCACCTCGCCCTTGTCGTCCAGATACATAGTGCGGCTGGCGGCCTTGGGCGCTGTCTCGCGATAGTCGAGAAAATACGGCTTGCCGTGCATGAACAGGGTCATGAAGCCGCCGCCACCGATGTTGCCCGCCTCGGGGTACGTGACTGCTAGGGTGAAGGCAGTGGCGACGGCTGCGTCGACCGCATTGCCACCCTTTTTCAGGATCTGCGCAGCGACTTCTGCGCCATACTGATCGGGGGCTGCAACAGCGCCGCCTTCGAGTGCGACGGCATACACCGGGGAACTGGCGGCGAATATCACCGCCAAGGCGAGGGTCTTGAGTGTCACGACTCGCATAGGGCTTCCTTTGTGGGCTGATGCAACAACTTGTTATTGGCTGGCTGTCTGAGTGCTGACAAGGCTAACGGTCCAGGGCCTCATTAATGATGAAACTTCCTACAAAGGCAAATGACCGCCCGCTGTCTATCTGCACACTCGCCTGACAATCACGGCGCTGCTCGCTCACGTCGCAGATTCAACGCCAGCACGCTGCTCAGCACCACCAAGGAACCTGCGATCACCCACTGTGACGGCATCTCCCCCAACAGCACCGAAGCAATAACAATCGCCATCGGCGGGGTCAGGTACAGGCTCATGGAGGCACGACTGACCTCCATGTGTTTGAGCACATACGCCCATGCCAGATAAGCCAGCGCACTGGGAAAGAAGCCCAGCACGCCCACGGCGATATTGACCCGCAACGGCGCATTGACCACTTCGCCTATCAGCCCCGGCAGGTAGATCAATAGAAAGAACGTACCCGCCCAGATGGTGTAACAGACCATGGTCAGCCCGTCATAGCGGTGGCTGTAGCGCTTTTGCAAAGAGAAGTACACGCTCCACGAGAAGGCAGCGAGCAACACCAGCAGCCCTCGGGCATCGATGTGGCCTAAACCGCGATCCCCTGTAATGACGATCGCCACCCCGATCAACCCCCACGCCACGCATGTCCAGCGCCAGGCGCTGACACGTTCGCTGAATACGAAATGCGCGAGCAATGCACTGAACAGCGGCATCGACTGAATCAGCACGCTGGACGCCCCAGCGCTGACACCAGCCTGGCCGAAATTAAGCGCAATGTGGTGCAAAGTGACCGCGAAGAAACCGAGCACCGCCAGCAGGGGCAGATCCTTCAGACGCGGCAGCGAAATGCGCATGGAGGATGCGATCAGCGCCATGAACACCGACGCGATGAGAAAGCGCAGCAGCGCCAGATGAGTCGGGTCGTAGCCCTGCAGCCCGATGCGAATACCGGTGGGTGAGAAGCCCCAGCAGGCGATTACAAAGAACGTCGCCAACGCGACTTTGATGCCCTGCCAACGCAGCCTGGTGTCCTGTGCCTCAATGCCCATCCGGACCGGATCGTTCGCCACGCTCATTCCCACCCCCGTCGGCAGACCTTTGCCTGCACCCTTGGCCGTGAGTATCGAAACAAACTATGCTCACCACAACCGAACAATACTGACTCAATCATTCACTTTTGGTGACGCATGGAACTGGCCCAGATCCGCATGTTCAAGACCGTGGCCGACACTGGCAGCATTGCCCGTGCGGCCGAAGTATTGCATTGCGTACCGTCGAACATCACGGCCCGAATCAAGTCGTTGGAAGCCGAATTGCAGGTCGAGCTGTTTTTCCGTCACGGGCGTGGTTTGAGGATCAGCCCGGCAGGGGAAATCTTTCTGACGTATGCAGGACGCATGCTTGGCCTGGCCGAGGAAGCCAGGCGCGCGGTGCATCCCGATGCCACGCCATCCGGGCCGTTGCGCATCGGCGCCATCGAATCCTCGGCAACCTCGCGCTTGCCCAGGCTGCTTGCGCGCTTTCATGCGCGCTATCCGGATGTTTCGCTGGAACTGACCACCGGCACCGGTCCGCAGCTGCTCGACGCGACGCTGAATCACAAGCTCGACGGCGCGATTGTGGCCATTGATGTCAAACGCCCGAAACTCAAACGAACCTCGATGTACCGTGAAGACCTGGTGCTGATCGCAGCCCAATCGCTTGGGCCGATACGCAGCGCCGCAGACCTGCAAGGCAAATCGATTTTCATGTGGCCCGAAGGCTGTCCGTACCGCGCCGCACTGGAGCGCTGGCTGCTGAGCAACGGCCAGAGCCAGCCGATCATCAGCATTGCCAGCTATGGCACGATCGTCGGCTGCGTCAGTGCGGGTGCGGGCGTGTCGCTGGTGCCCAAGGGTGTGTTCGAGCAGTATCACAAGGGTTCGGGTTGGGTCGGCTATGAATTCCCGGAGCTGACCTCCATCGACAACTTGTTTTACTGGCACGAACACGCCGAACACCATCCGGCGCGGGAGGCATTCGTAGACATGTTGAAGGCCGAGTTCGATAGCGCTCGGACGACATGAGCGCGCTGGCTAATTAAACATGGGGGCTGTGGGAGCGCATTTGTCTTGTGCTGTCAGCCCCCGTTCAACAGGTGAAGGCCAAGCAGCGCCAAGCCGATAAAGAACAGCCGTTTGAATACCGGCGCGCTGATACGCTGACGCAACCACTGGCCGATCAGCATGCCCAGCAAGGCCGGGATAACCGCCAGCAATGAGGCACCCATTTCGGCCTCGCCCAGCGCGCCATTGCAAAACAGCCCTACGCCCAAGGTCAGGCTGGAAACGGTGAACGACATTCCCAGCGCCTGCACCAGTTGGTTGCGGTCCAGGCCCAACCCCTGGATATACGGTACAGCCGGAATCACGAAAACCCCGGTCGCCGAAGTGATCAGCCCGGTAATCAAACCGCACAAAGGCCCCAACCAGGTTTCCGCGCAAGGCGGCACCTTGAGCGTCGGCAGAAACAGTCCACACAGCGCATAGACAAAGAGCGCAGCACCCAATGCCCGGCCCATGCCATGCGCACTCCCCATGCCGAGCATGCAGGAGCCAATCCCGGTGCCTATGGCGATCATTGCGAGCAGCGGCCACAGCCGTTTGCACACCGTGCGCAGATGCCCACCGGCAGCCAGTTGCCAGAAGTTGGTCACCGTCGATGGAATCAGCAGCAGCGCTGCAGCCTGCGTCGGCAACATAGCCACGCCCAGCAGGCCCATGGCAATGGTAGGCAGGCCCATACCGATCACGCCCTTCACCGTTCCGGCCAGCAGAAAGGCAAACAGGACCAGCACAGTCAGGTGCCATCCGATGGTTTGATACAGCGAAAAGAAGGTTGTCATGGGCCTATGCTGACCCGGATCGGCGTGACGGAAAATCTGCGATATATTGAGCCTGCCTTCGGCCTGCACATAGCCAGAACGATGAAAATCAGCTGAATCCGTTGCCAGTGGGAACGAACAAGCTCGCTCCCACGAGGGTTCATCGTGCAGTCAGTCATTCCGGGAACGCATTAAGCGAGCAGCCATGCACTTCGACCTGATCGACCTGAAGCTTTTCCTCAACGTAACCGAAGCCGGCAACATCACGGCCGGTGCCGCTCGCAGTTATCTTTCGCTAGCGTCTGCCAGTGCCCGGATTCGCGGGCTGGAAACGTCACTGGGAATGACGCTGCTCGATCGCGGCCGACGTGGCGTCACTCCAACCGCAGCGGGCAAGGCCATGGCGCAACATGCACGGCTGATTCTGCAACAGGTTCAACGCCTGCAAGCGGACCTCACCGATTACGCTCAAGGCTTCAAGGGTCAGGTACGCCTGCTGGGCAATACCTCGGCATTGAGCGAATACCTGCCCGAGCGTCTGGCCGAATTCCTGGTCGGCCATCCGAACATCGATATCCATCTGGAAGAACACCCCAGCCTGCGCATCCTGCATGCCGTGCGCCACGGTACGGCAGACCTGGGCATTATTTCCAACGCAGTGGAGACCGGCCACCTACAGACCCTGCCCTTCTGCGCCGATCCGCTGACCTTGATCATGCCGACCGATCACCCGCTGGCCGGGCACACCAGCCTGCGTTTCAGCCAGACGCTGGACCACGAATTCATCGGCCTTGGCATGAACAGCGCGATGGCCATTTACCTGGAAGAGCAGGCGCTGCATCTGGGCCGACGAATCAAAACCCGCTTGCGGGCGGAAAGTTTTGACGGCGTCTTGCGCATGGTGTCAGGTGGCGCCGGGCTAGGCGTGGTGCCGATGGCGGCAGTTGAACGGTTCAACCACGCCGGGCGATTGAAACGAGCGCGACTGAGCGACAGCTGGGCCGACCGGACGCTGCTTTTGTGTGCTGTGGACTTCGACACACTGCCCCAATACGCCAAGGTGTTGGTGCGTCATCTGCGCGCACAAACCGCGTTTCTGGACACCCCAATGTCGAGCCCAGATAACTGACGCCAAGCAGCCGCCCTTAAGGTGTGCGAGCGTTAACTATCGCCATCGATCTCTGGAGCTGTCATGAACAACCCGATCACCGTTCTTCGCGACACCACGCCACTGCCTGTCGTCGACGCCTGCAAATGGGAGCGTATCGGCGGCGACCCGCACACGGTCAACCTCAACGCCTACACAAGCGCCGACGGTCAAAAGATCATGGGCACCTGGATCTGCACGCCGGGCAAATGGTTGGTCGAATACGTTAAATGGGAATACTGCGATTTCCAGGAAGGCTATTGCATCATCACCCCTGAAGGCCAGGAGCCCATTCACTTGAAGGCCGGTGATAAATTTATCGTCGAGCCGGGCATGAAAGGCACGTGGGAGGTGTTGGAAACCGTCCGTAAGTACTTCGTGTTTGCTTGATGGTTAACCGCCTGGCGCCGAGCTCAATGGCTCTCCCCTGGAGCGGGCAGCAATGTGGCTTTTCTGTAGCGACGAATTTATCCGTGAGAAGGCATTTATGTCGGTACCCAGGAATTGGCGGCGCCGGACTCACGACGAAATCAGGTTCTTCAGGCTGCCATCGTGCAGAGTCGATGCCTGGTGATACTGGACCGCAGGACCGTGACAACACCGCGACCGAATCCGGTCGCGGGCCCCACGCCTGATCCCGTGATGAGAGCAGGCTCAGGCGCTTTTCCGGGCAGGTTGTGGGTTAAAGAATGTTGAATGGATACTCGGCGATCAGGCGCACTTCATCGATTTCACCGCCACGATCGGCGCTGCGATAACTGGCATGTCGCAGACGAAAGCTCAGGTCTTTTGCCTGACCGGACTGCACCACATATCTGGCTTCGATGTTGCGCTCCCAGGCCTTGCCGTTTTTGGTGGTGGCGGTGTCGAAGTCGGTGCCTTTGACGTAGCGCGCCATGAAGCCCAGACCCGGAACGCCATAGGGCGCCATATTCAGATCGTAACGTGCCTGCCAGGATTTTTCGTCGGCGTAGTTAAAGTCCGAATACTGGATCGAGTTACCGACGAAAACGGTACTGTTGCCATCAACGCCGTATTTGTAATCGCCGGTGCCGCTGACCTGCTGGCGACCAACCAATACCGTGTGAGCGCCAAAGGTGTAGGCAGCCGTCAGGCTCCAGATCCGGTTGTTCAGCTCCCCACCCAGCTTTTCACCCACACTTTTGGTGTCGTATAGATTGAAGTCCAACTTCAGTCCATCTTTGCCGCTCAGAGGAACGCCCCAGGTCAGACTGCCGTAGTACTTGCGCCAGTAGTCCTCGACGTCCGAGTAGTACAGGCTTGCCAGCAGGTTGTCGGTGAATGTGTAAGAGCCGCCGCCAAAATCAATGCTGGTCAGGCGCGCGCTGTCGTGGGAGCTCTGGTTGCGATTTTTCAGCGCGGTAAAGTGCCCGCCCTGCAGTTTGAGACCCGCAATCTCGCTGCTGGTGATCAACAGGCCTTGCGCCGTTTCCGGCAACAGTCGGCTGTCGGAAGTGGCGAATACCGGGTTGTTGACGATCTGATCACCAAACTTCAATACGGTGTTGGATACACGCATTTTCACAGCGGCGCCCAAGGTCGACTGGCTGTCCTTAGCGCCATCATGGTCCTGTTCCAATAGGCCAGTACCACCGCCGGTACGGCCACCCCCAGTATCGAGCTTGAGACCCAGCAGGCCGATTGCATCAAGCCCAAAGCCGACGGTGCCTTGGGTAAAACCCGACTCATACGTGCCGATGAAACCCTGTGCCCATTCCTCTCCATAGCTCTGGGTCGCTGACTCGGCACGGTTGTCGCGGTTCATGTACATGTTACGGGCCTTGATCTTCAGCTTCGAGCCTTCAACAAACCCTGTCGCCTCAGATTGCTGATCGGCAAACGCGGTGGGTACGACACCGGCGGCAACCGCCCATGCAAATACGGTGAGTGTGTTCACGTTCATACTGCTGCTCCTGGGTGAGATCGCAGGCTGCCGCCTTCATTGGGCGACAGTCCCGGTTATTGGGCAGTGTTCAAATGCAGCTTTTCGCCGATACAGCTCGCGATACGTTTTTGTTAGGGGCATGCGATAAAAAGGTGAACCCACGCAGCCGCCGACGAGCAGGCAGCACGCGGCCGTGATCTCGTTGGTCAGGTTCAGGGGTTCAAACGTGGGCAGGCAAACAGGAGGCGCAGCGGGTGGCGATAACGTTCTCGACGTCCTGTCAAGGAAGGCCACTCACTGGCGGGCAGGCAGGCTGCCCGAAGGTTCGGCGAGAGAGGGTCTGATGCCCCGGCGTGGTAGCCGCTCGCTCGGTTGCTGACTCAGTAGCCGTGTTCGGGGTTGACCTGATTGGCCAGTTCGGTGCCCGCATGCAGGCGATCAAGGTTGTGCAGAATCTGTTCGGCTATGACCTCATAGGAGGCCGACGAGGCGATGTGCGGTGTCACGATCAGGTATGGCGTGCGCCAGAAGCTGTCGTCCTGCGGCAGGGGCTCGGCTTCGAATACATCGAGCAATGCCCCTCGTAATTGCCCACTTCGCAGCGCGGCCACCAGATCATCGCGGACCAGATGCTCGCCGCGCCCACAGTTGATCAATACCGCCCCATGGTTGAGCCGTGAAAACGTTTTTTCGCTCAGGATACCGGCGGTCTGCGGGGTCAACGGCAACAGGCAAACCAGCATATCCAGGCCGTCGAGGAAGACGTCCAAACGAGCGTATTCAAAGGTTTCGATACCTTCCAGCGCTTGCGCACGACGAGCCCAGCCACGGGTTGAGAACCCCAGGCTGGCCAATCGGTGTGCGACCTCGCGACCCAGTTCACCTAGCCCCATGACGCCGATCCGTACATCACGCGCCGGTCGCTGGGCAGGTCTGTCCCAGATGGCCTGGGCCTGCCTGGCGAGCATCTGGTCGAAGCTGCGGTGATAGTGCAATACGCCCCACAGCACGTACTCAACCATACCCAAGCGGTGATCGGGATCAACGATACGGCACACAGGAATGCCCGGTGGGCGACTGGGATCCTTGAAAATCTGATCGGCACCGGCGGCGATGGAATGAATCATTTGCAGCTTCGGCAAGGCACCCAGGCTACCGGGCAAGGGGTTCCAGCACAGCGCGACCTGCGCCTGGCAGGCACCGTCCTCGTCTGCCCGGACAATCGACAATCCGGGGCGTCGCGCAAGCATCGCTTCGCGCACCCGGCCCAGACCATTGCCACTGCCCAGCAGCACCAGAGGCGTCATGAACAGTATTCCTGGCGCTGGCTGACAATCATTTCCAGCGCCGCCTCCCACGCCAGCGCCACGATGCCCTCGTCATCATCGGCTTCGAACTGACGCGCGGTGAACTCACAGGTTTCAGGATCCGGCTGGACCAGTTCAACCCCTGCGGCCATCGCCTGAACCTGAGCCTGACAGGCACGTTCCAGAAAATAAATCGTCATGAACGCATCTGCGGCACTCGCTCCGGCAGCCAACAGACCGTGGTTGCGCAGGATCATCGCCTTATGACGGGGCCCAAGATCCTTGACCAGTTGCTCGCGCTCGGCGGTACGGGTCGCAATACCTTCGTAGCCGTGATACGCAAGGCGGTTGTAGAACTTAAGTGCATGTTGACTCAGCGGTAGCAAGCCTGATGCCTGCGCCGAGACAGCAATACCGGCGGCGGTATGGGTATGAATCACACAATGCAGATCGGGGCGGGCAAGATGAATGGCCGAGTGAATGACAAACCCCGCACGATTGACCCGGTGATCCGGATAGTGCTCATCCACCACGTTGCCTTCACCGTCGATCTTCACCAACGTGCTCGCCTTCATGCGCTCGAACAGCGTGCCGTACCGGTTGATCAGAAAGTGCCCTTCAGGCCCTTCCAGGCGTAGCGAAATGTGGGTGTCGATCAAGTCGGTCATGCGCAAGTGCGCGATGAGCCTATACAGCGCCGCCAGTTCGCAGCGCGCAGCCCATTCCTTAGGGCACATTCCCGGGGGGAGTTCAGACATCTTGGTTACCGTCGAAAGAGGTCATGGCGTGTTTTCTGCAGTCTTTTTAAGAGCAACGCGCCAGCAACTCAATGTGCCATTGCTTATATTCATTATTTTTCCGACCAATAAAGGCCTGAAGCTGTGACTCCCTCGTCGTCCCCTGCACCTCGAACCTCGTCACGCCCACTGAGCGAGCGGGTGGACTGGAACCTGCTGCGCACCTTTCAGGTGGTGGCACAGGAGCTCAGCATCAGCCGCGCTGCTGTACGCCTTCACCTCTCTCAACCAGCGGTGAGTCAGGCCCTCAAACGACTCGAGGAACAGATCGGGACCGCACTTATAGAGCGCCACGGACCGCGCTTCATGCTGACCCCGTCAGGTATCGAAACCTTGCGCGTGGCCACCGAGGTTTACGGTCAGTTCGCCCAGCTTGACGCCGCGCTGGAGCAGTCCAGCGACCAGGTGGTGGGCAAGATACGCCTGTTGACCGTCAGCGGCATTCAGTGCACCGCCTATGACCATTTTCTGGCCACGCTGCATCGCGACTATCCCGGCATTACGCTGGAAATCGAAGTGCACTCCAGCGATGCCATCATCAGTGCGCTTTCACAAAAAACCGCCACCTTTGGCCTGGCAGTGAATCGCACAGCCTATGCATGGCTCGGCCAGCAGTGTTTGACCCGAGAGCGTTACGGCTTCTATTGCAGTGACCTGCATCCGCTTTTCGGTCGTCCCGGATTGAGCTTGAATGACCTGCGTGCGGAAAACCTGATCAGCTTTACGGGTGATTTGCTGGGAGGAACGCTGTCGGCGCTGGCGGAGTTTCGCGATCGCCACAACCTCAACGGGCACATCGTCGCCTCGTCGGCCAATACCCAGGAGGTGTTGCGTCTGGTGCTGGCGGGATTCGGGATCGGCTGCCTGCCAGAGCATGTCTGTAAGGACGCTATCAGCGCCGGACGCCTTTGGCGACTACCGCCTGATGACGCAGTCTGCGAAGTCGATATCAACCTGCTCTGGCACCTTGATCAGCGCCTGACCATGGCTGAGACTGCTTTCCTTCAACGGCTGCGATCAGTGCATCAGAATGTGCAGGTTTTGCCCTGATGAGCCAATCAGGTGCATGATTCGGTGGAAATTCCGGTAACGCCCTCCTACAGGGCATTAATATACAATCCGTAACTTCCTTACAACTTTTCAGTACGGCCTTGCATCGTCTCAAGAAAAACTTCGAGCAGCGGATTGTGCGGCGCATTGGGCTTACAGAGCAGTTTGACCGGCGTCGCAATGCTAAATGCGTGCGCCTTTATAGAGCGCATCATGTCACGCTGTACATAACTTTCTGCCCAATGAGTGGGCAAATAGCCCAGGTAACGCCCCGTCATAATCAGGATGGCTACGGCCTCTACCTGAGTTGCCACAGCGGTCACGTTGCGCAACCCCAATAGTTTCAATTTTTCTTTGTGCACGGCATACGCGTGATCGATAAATTGGGCCTCAGCCAAACACTTTTCGCCAATATCTTCATCTGCCATGGCGAAAAGAGGATGAGTATTTGAACAATAAAGCTCAGACTTCTCCTCGTATAACGGCACCACCTTGAACTCGTCCCTGGCGCTGTAAACTGGCACTATTCCGACCGCAAAACGGCCTTTCAGAATGCCTTGCTCGATCTCTTCAAGAGGCGCTACGTTCAACCGGACCCTAGCCTTCGGAGCCTTTTCCTGCAGGGCTTTGAGGGCTGCAACCAGTGGCGAACCAGCGTCGGAAACGGTGTTGTCGATCACCGCGATATTGAGGTCGCCCAACAGTTCACCGCGCACATTGCCAACCCGCTCGCGAAAGTTATCCAGTGCCATGAACAATTCAAGGCTCGCTTCGTAAATGAGCTTGCCTTCTTCGGTAAGGCAGAACTTTTCGCGCCCGCGCGTACATAGACGCATGCCCAAACGAATTTCCAGATCGGATATTTGTTTACTGATCGCTGCCAGGCTGATATTCAATTCAATTTGCGCTGCGGTAAAGCCTCCCGCTTCGACCACTGCCCTGAATATCCGGAACAATTTCAGGTCCATGGCGCTGGCCATGGAAATCGCAACATCTCCACTTCGTTTGGGCAGGTTTCCATTTTCTATAAGTTGACTTGCCATTTGAAACATTTCCCCAGCCGTTGGTTTTTTTCTAGCATCCCTCTCATGTGATCGATTAATTGTTCTTAACAGGACGAAGCAGCGGTCATTGAACTTCACACCTGGCGATTCTCACCTCGCTTGATGGTGTTTCAGCAATCAACGTGCCAATGGAGAATGTATATGTCCGATGCTACTGAGCGTCTTTGGGGCGCACGGTTCAAATCCGGTCCAGCCGAGGCCATGGCCAACCTGTCTCGCTCTCCGAAAGCCTATTTCCGTTTGACGCCCTACGACGTTGCAGGCTCCAAGGCGCATGCCAATGAGCTCAATCGCGCAGGCTTGCTCGACGCAGAAGAAACCCAGCGCATCATTGCGGCCCTGACCTCCATCGACGAGGATTTCGCAGCTGGCCAGGTCGAGCCGATCGCCGCCGACGAAGACGTGCATACCTTCATCGAGCGCCTGCTGACCGAACGCCTGGGAACATTGGGAGGCAAGCTGCGCGCCGGTCGTTCGCGCAACGATCAATCCGCCAACGACATGCGCCTGTTTCTACGTGACCAGGTCCGCGTACTGACCCTGGCCATTCTGGAGCTGCAAGACGCGCTGGTCAGTCAGGCCGAGCAGCATATCCACACCATCGCGCCAGGCTTCACTCATCTGCAGCAGGCACAACCGATTGTCTTCGCCCACCATTTGATGGCCCACGCTCAGGCGATTCACCGTGACATCCAGCGACTGCAGGATTTCGACAAACGTTTCAGCCTCTCGCCACTGGGGGCGGCTGCGCTGGCAGGCTCTGCCATTGCTCGCGACCCACAACGCTCGGCCGCCGAAATGGGCTACACCGGCCCGTGTGAAAACTCTATCGACGCGGTCGCCAGTCGCGACCACGTGGCCGAGTTCCTGTTCTGCTGCAGCATGCTGGGCATCAATATCTCGCGAATGGCCGAAGAGTTCTGCCTGTGGACCTCTCGGCAGTTCCGCTGGGTCGACCTGGACGATGGCTATGCCACCGGCAGCTCGATCATGCCGCAGAAAAAGAACCCCGATATCGCTGAACTGGCCCGCGGCAAGTCCGGTCGTCTGATCGGCTCGCTCACTGGCATGCTTTCGGTGCTCAAGGCTCAGCCCTTGTCCTACAACCGCGACTTGAGCGAAGACAAGCACGCAATCCTCGACACCTTGGAAACCGTGCATCTGGTGCTGCCAGCCTTCGCCGGCATGGTCCGCACGATGACCGTTCGCACCGAGGAACTGCTGCGCCAGGCGCCCCTGGGTTTCACCCTGGCCACCGAAGTCGCTGACTGGCTGGCGGTGCGCGGCGTGCCGTTCAAGGAAGCTCACGAAATCACCGGGCAATTGGTGCAGCTGTGCGAGGCGCAGGACATCGGCCTCCAAGAGCTGACCCCGCAAATGCTTGCCCAGACTGACGCCCGCCTTACCCCGCAAGTGCTCGAAAGCCTGACCCTGGAAGCCGCCCTGGCGGCACGCAGCGGTTGGGGCGGAACCTCGCCGGTGCGCGTGGCCGAGCAGATCGAACGCTTTAAACATCAGTTGCGCGCTCAGCAAAGCTGGGCGAACGACTACGCCGGGCCACGAGGCTAAATCAATGCCGGAGCAGCTCATGGCAAACACGCAGATCCCGGGGGCCCCCGACGGGGCTCTTACTCCACTGGAAGCCAAGTACGACATCTCGGCGTACAAGGTCGTGCCGCGTCGTTACTACGGCCGCATCAGCGCCGCGGTCGTGATCGTCGTGCTACTGATCGGACTGGCCCAAGCCTTTGCCCACGGCAATATCGAATGGTCCTTCGTCAGTCAGTTCCTCACTGCCGAGTCGATCATGTTCGGTCTGCTCAACACCATCACCATGTCGATTCTGGCCATGGTGCTCGGCGTCTTGCTGGGGGTGCTGGTGGCCGTGATGCGCATGTCTCAGAACCCGCTGCTGCGTTACGTGGCCCAGAGCTATACGTGGCTGTTCCGTGGCACGCCGCTGATCCTGCAGTTGCTGCTGTGGTTCAACCTGGCCCTGATCTTCCCGACGCTAGGCATCCCCGGCCTGATCGAATTCAAGACAGTGGAAGTGATCACCCCGTTCGTGGCCGCGTTGCTGGGCCTGGGTATTAATCAGGGCGCGTACACCGCCGAAGTGGTCCGCGCCGGCCTCCTGTCGGTGGACAGCGGCCAGTACGAGGCAGCCAAATCCATTGGCATGCCACGTTTGCAGGCACTGCGCCGGATTATCCTGCCTCAGGCAATGCGCATCATCATTCCACCGGTGAGCAACGAGTTCATCGGCATGGTGAAAATGACAAGTCTTGCCAGCGTGATTCAGTACTCGGAGCTGTTGCACAACGCACAGAACATCTACTACGCCAACGCCCGGGTCATGGAGCTGCTGATCGTTTCAGGCATCTGGTACCTGGCCGTGGTGACCGTTCTGACTTTCGCTCAAAGCAGGCTGGAGCGGCGGTTCGCACGCGGCGCCGGTAAACGCAATTGAGCCATCAGGCGCAAGGAGTCCTGTCATGCGAAACATCGTAAAAGCCGTCGCAATGAATAAATTCTTCGGCGAGTTCCACGCGCTCAAGAACGTGGACCTTGAAATTCCTCACGGCGAAGTGCTGTGCATCATCGGCCCATCGGGTTCGGGCAAAAGTACCTTGCTGCGCTGTATCAACCAGCTGGAGAAGATCGACCAGGGCGGCCTATGGGTCGATGACGAAATCCTCGGTTATCGCGCCGACGGTCACAGGCTGATTGAACTGAGCGATCAGCAGATCGCCCGTCAGCGCCTGAAAACCGGGATGGTGTTCCAGCGCTTCAATCTATTTGCCCACATGACCGTGCTGGAAAACATCATTGAGGGCCCCCGTCAGGTGCTGCGTCGTCCTTTGGAAGAATGTCGTGAGCTGGCGATGGAACTGCTGCGCCGGGTCGGCCTGGAAGCGAAGGCTGACGCTTACCCCATCGAGCTTTCAGGGGGCCAGCAGCAACGTGTCGCCATTGCCCGCGCATTGGCGATGCGCCCAAAGCTGATGCTGTTCGACGAGCCAACCTCCGCCCTGGACCCTGAGCTGGTGGGGGAGGTTTTGTCGGTCATGCGCGATCTGGCCAAGAGCGGCATGACGATGGTGGTCGTGACTCACGAGCTGGGCTTTGCTCGGGAAGTCGCCAGCCGCGTGGTGTTCATGGACGCAGGACAAATCATTGAAACCGGCTCGCCAGAAGCGGTGCTGATGAACCCGCGCAATGCGCGGACCCAGGACTTTATTTCTGCCGTTTTGAACTGAACCCGCCCCGATTCGAGGATGACCGATTTGAAACTTATCGCACTGACCGCCGCCATTTCCGCTCTTTTTTGCGCCTGCAGCTGGGCAGCCGACGCCCCTGTTTTGCCACAGGCCATCAAGGACAAAGGCTTCATTGCCGCGGGCATCATGCCCAACTATCCGCCCATGGATTTCAAGGACCCGGCCACCAACCAACTGACCGGCGTCGACTACGATCTGGGCATGGAAATGTCCAAGCGTCTGGGTATCGAATTTCGCTGGCAGGAAACCGCCTTCGAGCAGATGGTCAGCGGCCTGGCGACCAACCGCATCGACATCGTGCTATCGGGCATGACCGACACTGCGGAACGGCAGAAGACCGTCGATTTCGTCGATTACTTCAGCACCGGCCCACAGTTCTACACCCTGGAAACCCAGAAGGAGCTGAAGGCGGCCAGTGACCTGTGCGGTAAGAAGGTCGGTACCAGCCGCCGTACGACCTTTCCGGTGGAAATCGCCAAATGGAGCGAGCAAAACTGCGAGGCCAAGGGCAAGCCGGCGATCACTGTGGTGGGCACTGAAGGCAGCGCCGACGCCCGCGCTCAACTGCGCCAGGCACGTCTGGATGCGGCCGTTCAGGGCAGTGAAACCCTTCCCTACATCCAGTCCCAGGAGCCAGGTGTTTTCAAAATCATTGGCGAACCGCTGGCCCGCCAGTTGACCGGGCTGGGCGTGGCCAAGACCAATACCCCGCTGAGCGCCGCGATTGCCGCCACCCTCGACACCATGATCAAGGACGGCAGCTACCAGAAGATCCTCAAGAAGTGGGACCAGGAAGATGGCGCCGTGGCTCAGGCGCAAATCAACGGGGCGAAGTAAACCGACCGCCAAGACTCCGGACGGACCCGGACCTGCGATTCGTCTTTCTCATTGCGTTCAAAGCAGGACAACCCTATGCATCGCACTAACGATCTGCGCTGGCCAGCCAATGCCCGCGCCAGCGTGGCACTGGCTTTCGATCTGGATGGGCCGACGGGGGCCGCGATGCTCGACGGCTCTATCTGGCACAAGCCTGAGTATTTCACCTTCGGCGGGTACGGCCCGTATCGCGCCTTGCCGCGCCTGCTGGACATGCTCAAGGAACATGCCACGCCCGCGACATTTTTCGTCCCGGCCTGGGTCGTCGAGAACTGGCCCAGGCAGTGTCAGGCGATCATCGAACAGGGTCATGAAGTCGCCTACCACGGTTATCGCCATGAGTCGTTTTTCGCCCTGGACCTTGCGCAACAGCGAGAGGTCATGAACATCAGCGCCGACCTCTTCAAACGCCACCTGGGCATCGTCGCCACTGGCTTTCGCACCCCCTCGGGCGACTGGCACACAGAGACCCCGGCGCTGCTGATGGAGTGCGGCGTCACCTATTCCAGCAGCATGCGCGGTGACGACCGCCCCTACTTCATAGAGGTACCCGGCAGCGCCAACGGCCTGGTGGAAATCCCTGGGCGCTGGGAGCTGGACGACTACGCCTCGCTGGCCTATACCCGCGGCCCGAATTACCCCTCAGGTCTTGATCGCATCGCCAGCTATGAGCAGACCCTGGACAACTGGTGCCGGGAGTTCGACGGCACGTATCGCGAAGGCCTGTGCATGACCACCCTGTTCCACCCCAAGATCTCTGCCAAACCTGGGCGCATTGCACTGCTTGAGCGGTTTCTGGAGCACATGCACAGCAAAGCCGATGTCTGGTTCGCCACCTGCCACGACGTGGCGCAATTCTGGCTCAAGGAGCATGGTCATGACTGATGCCAAGCCCGTTTGGCCTGGGTCCTACCGTTGCGCGGTGGTCATCACCATCGACTACAACGATATCCACGGCATTCTTACTCAGGTGCCTGCGATGGCCGGGCGCGACAAAAGCCTTTCGGTATGGCGTTACGGGACCACCCGCGGAGTGCAGCGCGTGCTCGAGGTGCTGAGTGAGCAAAACATCCGCGCCAGCTGGTGCATTCCCGGCATCGTTGCCGAAGAAAACCCAAAGGTGGTCCGGGCCATCCATGCAGCCGGTCATGAGATCGCTTGCGCGGGCTATCGCCACGAAGACTTTTCCCTGCTCACCCTGGCCCAGCAGCGCGAATCGATACGTCGCGGTTGCGATGTGCTGGAACAAGTGACCGGCTTGCGCCCAAGCGGCTTCCGCGCGCCAGCGGGAAGCTACGCGCCGGGCCTGAGTGATGCTTTGTGCGCCGAAGGCATCACCTGGTCCTCTTCCTGGGCCGGGGACGATCTGCCCTACCTGCATCCTTGCACCCGGGCCGATGCCGCGCCGCTCGTTGAGCTGCCCCTGCACTGCGAGCTGGAAGACGAGCCTTACTTCGCCTTCAACCTGGCGCCTGCGGTGCCGGCCAGCCAGGCCCGTATCGGGTCCTATGCCGAAGTTCTGAAAAACTGGCAACAGGACTTTGCCGGCTTCCATCGCTTCGGCCTGTGCTACGTCATGCGCCTGCATCCAGAAATCCTCGGCACCGTGGGCCGCAGCGGCCTGCTGACGGAGCTGCTGAGCTGGCTCAAGGCCCAGCCCGATGTGTGGTTCGCCAGCGCCGAGGAAGTGGCCGACTGGTGGAGTGAAAACCACAGCCATCTGCCCGACGACCATCCGGCTGCTGTTTACACACGACATGCGCAGAGCCTGAACCATGACTGATGCCCAACGCACCCTCAGCCAGTTCATCTGCCATAGCGCTTACCGCGACTTGCCCGGCCCGTTGGTCGAGAAAGCCAAACGTCATCTGCTCGATACCCTTGGCGCCGCACTGGCCGGTGCCAATGCCGACCTGACACAACGCTGCCTGCGCGCCCTGCAAACCTGCGAAGCGCCCGGCCCATCTGCTATCTGGGGCAGTGCCGGCGGTTTGTCGCCGCGTAATGCCGCCCTCGTCAACGGTGTGGCCTCGCATGCGCTTGAGCTGGACGATGCCGGAGGCTGCGATCACTCAGGCGCCGTGGTTGTGCCTGCCATGCTTGCGGTGTTGCCGTTGTGCGATCCGATGCCCAATGGGCAGGAACTGATCCACGCCATGGTTCTGGGCTACGACATCGCCCGACGCGTGCTGGAAGCCTGCGGCGGTTACTCGCCGCACAATGAAGCCGGCTGGCATTCCACCGGCACTTGCGGGGTGTTCGGTGCCGCTGCCGCCTGCGCCCGCCTGCTAAAACTCGACGAGTCACAGACCGTTAGTGCATTGGGTTTGGCGGCAAGCATGAGCGGCGGCTTGTGGGCGTTCATCCACGATGGCACCGACAGTAAGAAACTGCATGCCGGACGCCCCGCTGAAGGTGGTGTGCTCGCGGCGCTGCTGGCAAGGCAAGGTGTCACCGGCCCAGGACAGGTGTTCGAGGACGTATGGGGGGGATTTTTCAAGACGCTGGCCGGTCACAGCGCACAGCCCCAGGCGCTGACCGAAGATTTGGGCCAGGTGTGGAAACTGGCGCGCTGCTCGATCAAGCCCTATGCCGCCTGTCGCGGCACTCACTCGGGAATCGACGCCATCGGCGATCTGCTCGGCCAGCTGAATGTCGGCGCCGAGGACGTCGAGTCGATTGACATCAACGCCAGTGCCTTTCTGGTCGGCATGTGCTCAGGCGTCGATACGCGCACCCTTGCCGCCGCACAAATGAGCCTGCCCTACGCGCTGGCCGTGCGCTGTCTGCGTGGTCATGCGGGGCTGGACGCCTACGAAGAACATGAACGGCGATCTCCCCGGATACTCGACTTCATGAGCCGCATTCAGATGCACACCAATCACGAACTTGCTGCGCTGGACGAGCCGTTCGTTACCTTACACACCCGTGACGGCCGGCAGGCCACTCGACAGGTCAAGACGCCGCTGGGCGGCCCGCTCAACCCTGTCAGCGATGCGCAACTGCTGGAAAAATTCCAATCACTGGCAGGCCGTGCATTGCCAGCCACGCAAGTCGGGCAACTGGCCGACCTGTGCCTGAATCTGGAACAGGAACAAAACCTGCAACCGCTGTTGGACCTGTTGCGCTTCACGTGAAGCCTCTGCCCTCATCCCCTGAACGCAATGACGCAAGGAACTTAAATCATGCTGGATCTGAGCAAGAAGACCGTAGTGATGCTCAAGCGTGGAGTGCTCGCCGTCACCCTGGCGACCTGTTGCACCTCGGTGCTGGCAGCGGCCTCCCGAGACTCGTTGATCGTTGGTGTAGAGGCAACCTATCCGCCGATGTCTTATCGTGATCCGGCGACCAACAAAAGCGTGGGTTTCAACATCGACCTGTTTGAGGCGCTGGGCAACGCAATGAAGGTCAGGGTCAAGCTTGAGGAAATGAGCTTCGAACAGTTGACCAGCAGCTTGAGTACCGGACGCATCGACGTGATCGGCACTGCGATCACCGATCTTGCGAAACGCAGAACCGACATGACGTTCGTCGACTACCTGCAGACCGGCGCGCAGATGTTCACGTCAATCAAGAACACCGGCGCCGGCTCAACCCCCGAAAGCTTCTGTGGCAAGGCTATAGGCACGCCTCGTACCACCAACTACTACCCGGAAGTCATGGCTTGGAACGACAGCAACTGCGTGAAGGCCGGTAAGGCTGCAGCGACCATTCAAGGCACGGCGGGTGCATCGGCTTCGCGTCTGGACCTGCAACAGGATCGTCTGGCGGCGGTGGTGCTTGGGCCTGAGTATGTCAAATATCTGATGAGCCAGGAGCCCAATACCTATGTACTGATCGGCCAGCCATTATCGACCCACCATTTCGGTTTTGCTGTCGCAAAACACAATAGCGAAGTGCGCGACGAACTGACCAAGGGGCTGCAGATTTTGATCAATGACGGCACCTATCAGGCGATTCTGAAGAAGTGGAATCTTGAGAGCCAGGCCATCAGTCAGGTCATGGTCGACGGCGGTCAGTAACGGTCTGGGGAGTACGGCATGAAAGTGGTGGTTTTCGAGCAGGTTGGCGGCCCGGAGGTACTGCACCTGGTGGAGCGTCCCGAGCCCCATCCGGCAGCAGGCCAGGTGCTGATCGACGTCCAGGGCACCGCGCTCAACTACGCCGACCTGTTGCAAAGGCGCGGCAGCTACGTGATGAAGACTGACGGCCAGATCCATTTGGGCATCGAATGCTCGGGGATCATCACGCAATTAGGGACCGGGGTCAGTGGCTGGAAAGCAGGCGACAAGGTCTGTGCCCTATTGGCGGGCGGCGGTTATGGGGAGCGAGTCTGTGTGCCGGCCACCCAGTTGCTGCCCTGCCCGGAGGGCGTCCCGTTGCTACACGCCGCTGCCCTGCCGGAAGCCGCCTGCACGTTGTGGTCGAATCTGGGTGACATCGCACGCCTGCAGCGTGGTGAAACGGTGTTGATCCACGGTGGGGCGGGCGGGGTTGGTTCGCTGGCCGTTCAATGGGCTCATTGCTGGGGCGCGCGGGTGCTGACCACCGCAGGTTCGCCGGAAAAGCTGCGCCGCAGCGAGGCGTTTGGGGCCGATGCGGCCATCGATTACCGCCATGAGGATTTCGTCGAGGCGGTACAGCGCCTGACCGACGGACGCGGGGTCGATGTGATCCTCGACAACATGGGAGCCGAGTACCTGGCCCGCAATATCGATGCCCTGGCAACAGACGGACGTATCGTCATGATCGGCCTGCAGAGTGGTCGGGAAGCATCGATCCATCTGGGCAAGATGATGAGCAAACGCGCAACGCTGCATACCACTTCACTGCGTGACCGCTCAGTCGCCGCCAAACAGGCCATTGTTGCAGGCGTATTGCAGAACATCTGGCCGCACCTCAATAGCGGCCGTATGCACCCGGTGATAGACCGTGTGTTTGCGCTGAGCGATGTCGCGGCTGCGCACGCCTACATGGAGACGGGCAATCATGTGGGCAAGATAGTGCTCGACGTGAAGCGCTGAAGATAGCCCTGCGCAAGAAGGGCATCTTTACTATCAACGGCACAGATGATCGCCTTGTGGCTCACGGTTTGACCGGGGTGGTGCGGGACTTGCGCCGCGCAACGTCACACTTGCGTGTCCTTCCGATACCCTTCGATTACCGCCGAGAAATCCTTCCCGCCATCCCCGCGCGCACTCATGGCCTGATACAGCTGTTGAGCCACCGCCCCGAGAATCACGGGCTGTCGAGCGGTTCTCGCCGCTTCAGTGGCAAGGCCCAGGTCCTTGAGCATCAGCTCGGCGCCAAATCCGCCGGTGTAACCTCGGGAAGCAGGCGCGGTTTGGACCACTCCCGGCCACGGGTTGTACATCTCCGAACTCCAGCAACGCCCGGTCGAGGTGTTGATGATGTTGGCCAGCACGCCGGTATCAATACCCAGAGCATCGCCAAGGGCCATGGCTTCAGCAACGCCGATCATGGAAATGCCCAGCAGCATGTTGTTGCAGATCTTGGCAATCTGGCCGGTGCCGACGTCGCCGCAGTGCACAATGTTGCGGCCCATCTGCGCGAGGATCGGCTTGAGCGCCGCGAAGTGCTCCAGGCTGGCACCGACCATGAAGGTCAGGGTCCCGGCCTGCGCGCCACCGGTTCCACCGGACACGGGCGCATCCCCGACCACCACACCCTGTTGAGCCGCCACCGCTGCCACCTCGCGGATGGTTTGTGGATCGATGGTGCTGCAATCCACGGCAGGTACCCCGGCGCAGATGCCCGCCAGCACACCATCATCATTCAGATAAACCGCACGAACGTGGGCGGCGGCGGGCAACATGGTGATGACCAGTTCAGCCCCTTGCGCTGCGTGTTTGGGTGATTCGCTGATGCGGCTACCCAGTTCGGCCAATTCAGCCAGCACCTGTTGATTAAGGTCGAACAGGTGCAGCTGATGCCCGGCGCGGATGAGATTTCGCGCCATCGGCGCCCCCATATTGCCCAGACCGATGAATGCGATTTTCATGTTTTATCCCTCTATAAGATTCAGATCCACTGGCTCACCCAACACTGCACAGGACTGGGCGTGGTGCACGTGACCCTTCGCTAACGCGAACTCACCGTGGAAGCGAATTCAGTCGTGATGCAGGACGACATGCGATACCTGTCTGCCGTCTGGCGCATTTTCGCGAAGGCATTCGCTGCACAGTTTTTTCCGCTGCTAGCCAGGCAATGAATCAACGCAAATTGATCGTCGTATTCACCCCGTCATTCACGCTGTCGTCATCGAACCAGCGGCTGGTGACGGTCTTGGTCTGCGTGTAGAACTGCACCACCTGTTTACCGTACGGCCCCAGGTCACCCAGCTTGGAACCGCGTGAACCGGTGAAGCTGAAGAACGGAACGGGCACTGGAATCGGGATGTTGATGCCCACCTGGCCGATGTCGATCTCGCTCTGGAATTTGCGCGCCGCCGCCCCGCTTTGAGTGAACAGCCCGACGCCATTGCCAAACGGGTTGGCGTTGACCAGCTCGATGGCCTGATCCAGGGTGTCGACCTCCAGCACCACCAGCACCGGACCGAAGATTTCCTGAGTGTAGATCTGCATCTGCGTGGTCACGCCGGTGAACAGCGTCGGGCCGACGAAGTTGCCCTCTTCATAACCGACCACCTTGATGTCACGCCCGTCCAGTTCCAAGGTCGCGCCCTCCTTCACACCGCTTTCGATCAGGTCGAGAATCCGTTGCCTGGCGCGCTTGGAAATCACCGGACCGACGTCAGTGCCCGACTCACTGCCTGCATTGACCTTGAGCTTTTGTGCCAGTGCTTTCAGTTCGGGAACCCATTGCTTCGATGCGCCCACCAGCACCACCGCCGAGGTCGCCATGCAACGCTGACCAGCGGCGCCGAAACCTGCGCCCACTAATGCGTTAAGGGTCTGTTCGCGATTGGCATCGGGCAACACCACGGCATGATTCTTGGCGCCCATCATCGATTGCACCCGCTTGCCGTGCTTGCCAGCCAGCTCGTACACATGCGTGCCGACTGCCGTGGAACCGACGAACGAGACCGCCTTGATGTCCTTGTGGGTGCAGATCGCATCGACCACATCCTTGCCGCCGTGCACCACGTTGAGTACGCCCGCTGGCACACCGGCTTCCACCGCCAGTTCGACCAGCAGCATGGTGGACATCGGGTCCTGTTCGGACGGCTTGAGCACGAACGTATTGCCGCAGGCGATGGCCATCGGGAACATCCACAGGGGGATCATCGCCGGGAAGTTGAACGGGGTGATGCCGGCGCAGACACCTATCGGTTGACGCAGGGTGTAGGTATCGACACCCCCTGCAACGTTTTCGGCAAATTCGCCCATTTGCAGGGTACCTATTGAGCAGGCGTGCTCGACCACTTCCAGCCCGCGGAAAATATCGCCTTCAGCGTCGGCAATGGTCTTGCCCTGCTCGGCACTGAGCACTGCGGCGATGCGTTGTGAGTGTTCGCCAATCAACGCCTGCAGCTTGAGCATGATGCGCATGCGTGCGCCAATCGGGGTGTTGCGCCAGGTCTTGAACGCCTTGTGCGCGGCAGCGACCGCAGCGTCTACTTCAGCGCCAGTGGCAAGAGGTACTTTGGCCAGCACTTGCTGGGTCGCGGGGTTGACCACGTCCAGCCATTCGGTGGTCTGCGAATCGACCCATTGGCCGTCGATCAGCAGTTTGACGTGGGCCACTATGGTGTTGTTCTTGTTCAAAGAAGCATTCATTGCAGTTTTCTCCATTCGAAGTGGCACCCTTCGGGCATGCCGATATGCCAGCCTATAGCCGTACCGCTACAGGGCGCGGTGACGTGGCGGATCACGCTTCATCAGCGCTGTACAGATCAGTGCAATCAGCGCCATGCCGATCAGGTAAACGATCACGTAATGCGGATTGCCGTCGCCCATGGTGAGCAGTTGGGTGGCAATCATCGGCGCGAAGCCTCCACCCAGAACGCCTGCCATCTGGACCGACACCGAGATGCCGCTGTAGCGGATTTGCGCGGGGAACTGACGGGCGAACAGCAGCGATTCCGGTGCATACAGGATCGGGAAGATCACGCCCACCGCCAGCACCATCGCTCACCAGACCCATACCGGATCACGCGTGCCGAGCATGGCGAAGAAGGGGTAAACGAAGGCGCAGAGCAACAGTAGCCCCGCGAAGTACAAGCGCTTCTGGCCAACCCGGTCGGAAATGTGCCCGCACAGCGGCATGGTCACCAGCGACAAGGCGGCCCCGGCGGTAATCGCTCCCAATACATCAGCGCGGGGGATCTGCAACTGGTTGGCGGCGTAGGCCAGGGCGAAGGTCACCGACATGTAGAACCAGGCGTTCTCGGCAGTGCGCGCGCCGATGATGGTCAGGGTCTCCTTGGGGTGCTCGCGGAACACCTTGAACAGCGGCACCCTGACCGCGATGTTGTCCTTTTTCAGTTGCTCGAAATCGGGTGACTCCGGGACCTTCAGGCGAATCAGCCAGCCTACGCCGAGCAATACCACGCTGGCGAGAAACGGCAGGCGCCAGCCCCAACTGAGCATGTCGGCCTCAGGCAGTTTTGCCACCAGCGCCATGGCCAGTGATGCCAATACCAGCCCGGCGCCGACACCGGTCTGCGGCAGACTGCCGTAAAAACCTTTCTTGCCTTCTGGCGCGTGCTCGACTGCCATCAACACCGCCCCGCCCCACTCGCCGCCCACTGCCATGCCTTGCAGAAAACGCATGGCCACCAGAATCACTGCCGCCCAGTAGCCAATCTGCTGATAGGTGGGAATCAGGCCGATGACGATGGTTGGAATCCCCATCAGCATCAAGGTGAACAGCAGCATGGATTTTCGACCGATTCTGTCGCCGAAGTGGCCGAACACGATCCCGCCCAACGGCCGTCCGAGAAAGCCCACGGCATAGGTAGCAAACGCCGCCAGTACACCGATGATCGGGTCAAGAGCAGGAAAGAAGATTTTGTTGAAGATCAGCGCGGCAGCTGTGCCATAGAGGAAGAAGTCGTACCACTCAATGGTCGTGCCGGCCATGCTCGCCGCTCCGGCCAGCCGGTAGGATCGCGGATTGTTCGTTGCGGCACTGGCATCGAGTGCGCTGGCGTCCGCCGTGATAGCGTTCTTCATAAACTCCTCCGCTTATTTATTGTTGTGCAGGGTGTTATGCGATGTAGGTGATGCGGTATTGGGTCAGGCGTATTTCTCTTAAGTCATTGAGGACCATTGTAAGAGCGAGTGCGCCCGTTCTTACCGGTTCGGTGTGCAGTTGGAGATCGCGCCGGTAAATGATTGGTTCGGCCCGCAGTTCGGAGTATAGATGTGCAAACTTCCAATAAAAACGCACATAAAAGCAGGTCCAACATGCAAAAAAACATCACATCCCTGAGCGCTTTGAACTGGGATGACCTGAAGTTTTTTCTCGAAGTCGCCCGCACTCGCAAGGCCAGTTCAGCGGCCAAGCGGCTGGCAGTGGATTACACCACCGTGTCGCGGCGCATCAATTCGCTGGAGTCTTCACTCGGTACGCTGCTGTTCGAAAAGTCGCGCAACAATGGCTTCGCCCTGACTGCCGAAGGCCAACGTCTGCTGAGTTCGGCCGAGTCCATCGAAAGCACCCTGCACATCGCCTGCGAGCAGGTTTCAGGCTCAGGCGTCGCGTTGTCCGGCCACGTGCGTATGGGCTGCACCGAGGGCTTTGGCAGTTTCTTCGTTACCCCGCAGTTGAGTCATTTCACCGACACCTACCCGGCCATTTCGGTAGACATCCTGCCGCTGCCGCATTTCATCAGCCTGTCCAAGCGCGAAGCCGATATCGTGATCGCTCTGGAGCGACCGGAACACGGGCCTTATGTGTGCTGCAAACTGTGCGACTACAACCTGCGACTGTATGCGACCCAGGCATACCTGGACCGCCACACGCCGATCAACAGCATCGAGGACCTGGCCGGGCAACCGTTCATCAGCTATGTCGACGACCTGGCATTCAGCCCCGAGCTGCTCTATCTGAACAACCTGCTCCCCGGTGTCCACGCGAACCTGCGCAGCACCAGTGTCATCGCACAATACGTCGCGGCGCTGCAGGGCCGGGCACTGGCGATCCTGCCATGCTTTCTGGCAGCGCAAGATTCCCGGTTGCTGCCAGTGCTGCAGAGCGAGGTTAATATCACTAGGCAGTTCTGGATGTACTGCCGCGAGGATCTGCGCAAGTTGAAGCGGATTACGTTGTTGTGGGATTACATTCGCGAGGTCACCGAACTCAATAGCCCGTTATTGCTGGGCGAAACGCGAGATATGCGATTTACCGACTGAGACGCTCCTCCTGTTAACAGCTGCGTGCCCCGTTCATATCGAATCTAAACCCTGCCAGGTTATAGCACTGCAAATCTCCAGGAAGCGCCTCGCCACCATAGTTTAGAAATCTCTGAACTATGCATTTGAGCTTACCTATTCTTTCCGTTCAGTGGCCGAACCTAAGATCGCCTCCAATAAAGGAGCCTGTCCGGTAGAGACGCGGCCCGAAGATTGCCTTTTTCTGATGTGACTGCCGCTGTAATCCGTTTCGGCCTGTGTGCCGTGGCGAAGCTATGTCATGTGTCAGTCGCAAGACGCAATCTTTGAGGACGCTCGATGAAACTGGAAATCTTCCGCACGATGTGGGGCTACGCCGCCAGCAAGGCCCAGGCGCTGGATGAACTGCTGGAAGCCGGGTTCGACGGCATGGAGGCGCGCCTGCCGCTGACGCCCGTCGAACGTGCCGAGTTCGGTGCCTTTCTGCGCGCCAACAACCTGCCTTACATCGCCACTGTGTTCACCGCCTACGACGTCTTGCCTGAACAATCGGCGACCACTGCCGAGCACCTTGTCGATCTGGAAAAGAAACTCGCCTGGTCCAGCGAGCTTGCCCCGCGCTTTGTCAACGTGCTGGCCGGCAATGACCGCTGGCAGTTGCCGCAGCAGGTCGATTTCTTCGGCCAGGCGCTGGAACTGGCGCGCAAGCATGGGCAGACCGTCACGTTCGAAACCCATCGCTCACGCTCGCTGTTCAATCCGTGGGTCACGCTGGAGCTGATTCGCCAACTGCCGGATCTGCGGTTTACCAGCGACATCAGCCACTGGGTCGTCACCTGCGAGCGCCTGCTCGACGACCCCGAAGACGACCTCAGTGCTTTCGTCGAGCGCGTTCATCACATCCAGGCCCGCGTGGGCTACGACCAGGGCCCACAAGTGCCACACCCCGCCGCGCCGGAACGTGCGGCCGAGCTGGCCTTCCATCAGCAGCATTGGGAAGCGGTCTGGACGTCGCAGCAGGCACGGGGCTTTGAGGTGAGCACCCTGACGCCGGAGTTCGGTGCTGACGGTTACCTGCATCACCTGCCGTTCACCAACGTGCCGGTGGCCGATCTATGGTCGCTAAACGTGTGGATGGGCAAGGCCGAACGCGAGCATTTTCAGCGCTTCACCCATACAACAAGCCGATAAGGAGCGTTTCGCCATGCCTGAACAATCTCAAGCGACGGCCCCAAAGGTCGCCAATTTCAGCCGAATTCCCGTGGTCGACATCGCTGGCCTTTACAGCGCCGACATCACCCAGCGCCAGGCCGTGGCCGACGAATTGGGCAAGGCCGCGCGGGAAGTGGGCTTTCTGTACGTCAAGAGTCACGGTATCGAGCAGTCATTGATCGATGGCCTGCGTCGGGCTGCCAAGGAGCTGTTTGCCCAGTCTCTGGACTACAAGATGCGGTATTACATCGGCACCTCGCGCAGCCATAAAGGCTTCGTGCCGGAAGGCGAAGAGGTGTACGCCAAGGGCAAACCGGATCATAAGGAAGCCTTCGACATCGGCTTCGAAGTCGGTGACGAAGATCCGCTGGTGATCGCCAGAACCCCGTTGATCGGCGCTAATGAATGGCCCGACCTGCCGGGGTTTCGCGCGGCGATCGAAGCGTATTACGCCGCCGTGTTTGCCCTGGGCCGTCGCCTGTTCGACGGCTTTGCCCTCGCGTTGGGCCTTGAAGAGGGTTACTTCGAGGCGATGGTCACCCGGCCGCCTTCCAAGCTGCGCCTGATTCATTACCCGTTCGATGACGCCGCGCAGGACGCGCCCGGTATTGGTGCACACACCGATTACGAGTGCTTCACCATGCTGCTCGCCGATAAACCGGGGCTGGAAGTGATGAACGATCTGGGCCAGTGGATCGACGCCCCCCCGGTTGAGGGCGCGTTCGTGGTCAATATCGGCGACATGCTGGAAGTCATGACCGCTGGTACGTTCGTTGCTACGGCTCATCGGGTACGCACGGTCAGCGAGGAGCGCTACTCGTTTCCGCTGTTCTTCGCCTGCGACTTTCATACCCAGATCAAGCCGCTCCCTCAATTCGATCATGCAGGGGCGCAATACGAAGAGATCACCATTGGCGAGCACATGTTCGGTCAGGCCCTGCAGACCTATCAGTACCTGCGCCGAAAAGTCGAGCGCGGCGAGCTGAAACTGTACGAAAAGGCGCGAAAGCCCTCGAGCTTCGGCCACTTGAAGAATCAGGCACAGGATGCTTCCTGATGCGCCACCACACATCCAGACACACCGTGCCCTACCTTCCTGACGTGGAGTCACCGACGATGCGCAACACTTTGAACACTGCTGTCCGCTTGACTGTTCTAGGGGCCGCCGTGCTCGGCGCGACCTTGGCTCACGCTGCCACCACGGTGACACCCGACCAGCTTAAGGTCGGTATGGAAATCACCTATCCGCCGTTCGAATCCTATGACGAAAAGAAAAATATCGTAGGGTCCGATCCCGACCTTTCGCGCCTGCTGGCCAAGCACATGGATTTGAAGGCCGAGTTCATCGACACCAAGTTTTCCAGCCTGATCCTGAGCCTCAATGCAGGACACTACGACGCGATCATTTCGGGGATGTACATCACCCCTGAGCGTCAGACCCAGGCGCAGACCATCGCTTACGCCAAAACCGGCGCAGCGATCATGGTTCTGAAGGACAGCACGGTTAAACCCAAGGTGCCGGAAGACCTCTGCGGCCTGAAAGTCGGCCTGGAAAAAGGCACCACATGGGTGGCCCAGTTCAACAAGCTGTCCACCGACTACTGCGTGCCGAACAACAAGGGCGCTATCGCGGTCAGCGAGTTTCCGTCCGCTCCTGAAGTGACCCAGGCGCTGCTCTCGGGCAACGTTCAGGCGCAAGTGGAAATCGACGGCGCGGCCGGCATGATCGCCGAACGCACCAAGGGTCGCGTGGTGGTCAGCACCGAGCATTCGATCTACCAGCAGACCTTGGGCATCTACGTGAAAAAGGGCAACGACGCGTTGTATCAAGCGCTGCTCAAGGCCTTTGACGAGGCCAAAAAATCCGGCGAGTACGCCGCGCTGCTGAAAAAGTACAACCTGGAAGAGCCCGGTAACTAAAGGCTGATGCTTTACCTCTGTGGGAGTGAGCGCGCTCACGAAGAGGCCGGTTCATCCAGCCCTTCTTTCACGGCGGTACGCGCCCTTTCCTGAGCGTGCCCAATCCCACGGACATCGAGTTTGACAAGGGGCCCCGCAGGGTTTTGCCCCGCTGAGGTGTGTATGCAATTTGAATGGTCTTACTTTTTTTCGCTGTTCTCGGTCTCGGACTTCTGGGAGTCCTGCATCACGGTGATCGAACTCAGCGCTTTGGGCTGGTTCATCGGCATGCTGCTTGGGTTCCTGCTGGCCTCAGCCAAACTCTCGACCTCGCGCTGGATCAGCGTACCGGCGTCGATTTATATCTGGTTCTTTCGTAGCGTCCCGCTGTTGGTGCTGGTGGTGTTCACCTACAACCTGCCGCAGATGTTTCCAATCACTCGCGAAGTGTTGTCCAACCCGTTCTATGCAGGGCTGCTGGCGTTGGTCGTCACGGAAGCGGCGTACATGGCCGAGATCCACCGCGGAGGTCTGATCTCGGTTGCCAAAGGCCAGAAGGAAGCCGGACGCGCACTGGGCGTGGGCCTGCTCGGCATGCAGCGCCTGATCGTCATCCCGCAAGCCTTCCGTATTTCCCTGCCGACACTAATCAACGAATACATCACCGTGGTGAAACTGACCTCGCTGGTGTCGGTGATTTCCCTGACCGAGTTGCTGACCGTGGGTCAGCGGCTGTATGCGCAAAACTTTCTGGTGATGGAAACCCTGTCGGCGGTGGCGGTGTATTACGTGCTGATCGTCACCCTGTTCGGCTGGCTGTTTCACTGGCTTGAACAGCATCTGGAATTGAACAATCGCACGCCGCAGACGCTGGACAACAGCGCCTTGACTCACTTGCGTTCGACGCTGAGCGCGCAGCCAGCGTCAGCCCGTCAGTCCACCGGTCCCGGGTCGGCGCCCGCATTGCAGTTGGTCAACATCCACAAACGCTACGGCCATCACGAAGTGCTAAAGGGCATCGATCTGGAGGTCGGCACCGGACAGGTGATCTCGATCATTGGCCCGTCAGGCTCAGGCAAAACTTCGTTGATTCGCACGGTGAACAGCCTTGAAACCATCGACAAGGGCGAGATCATCCTGTTTGGCGAGGGCTTCATCCATGCCGGGGACAATCCCAACGCGCCGCAGATACGCCGTGGCGTGCAGCGCATTGGCATGGTGTTCCAGAACTTCAACCTGTTCCCTCACCGGACCATTCTCGACAACGTGACCCTGGCCCCGCGTTATCACGGCCGCGACAAAGCCATCAGCGAACAACGCGCGTACGCCTTGCTCGACAAGGTCGGGCTACTGGCCCATGCGCACAAGTACCCGCACCAGCTCTCGGGCGGTCAGCAGCAGCGCGTGGCGATTGCCCGCGCCCTGGCGATGGATCCACAGATCATGCTGTTCGACGAGCCAACATCAGCGCTGGACCCGGAGCTGGTAGGCGATGTGCTCAAAGTCATCGGCGCGCTGGCGAAAGAAGGCATGACCATGCTGATCGTCACCCATGAAATGGACTTCGCCCTGTCGATTTCGGACCGGGTGATCTTCATGGAAAACGGCGTGGTGCAGGTTGACGCCTCACCACAGGCCATCCTTGCTGATCAGTGCGGCGAGCGGGTGCGCAGGTTCATGGGGCTCGATAGCGTGGTTGGGCAAGAGGAACGGGCGCGCAAGGAGGCGTGAGACTGTCGGGACTCCGGGCGGGTGACGACCACCCTCTGGGGGCGAATCCCTTCGCGAGCGCCCGCTACATCCGCTAAAGATGCGCCGATGCACCGCGAATGAATTCGCTTCCACAGGCATCTTGCGCCAGCCCTGAATCTGGGCTGGCCTATATCACCTCATACCCCCAACATCAGCCCGCTCAACCGCTTGACCTTGCGCCGCAGCGCTTCTTCGAACACCCCCTGACGCGGCTCGATCAGGCTGAACCAGTTCTTCGCCCGGGTAATGCCGGTGTAGATCAGCTCCTTGGTCAGCACCGGGTTCAGCGCCTCGGGCAGAATCAACGCCGTGTGGGCAAACTCCGAGCCCTGGGATTTGTGTACGGTCATGGCGTACACCGTTTCAACGTCGTTAAGCCGACTTGGCAGCACGAACCGCACACCGCCACTGCCGTCGTTGCGCGGGAAGGCGACACGCAGTGCCTGACGATGTTCTTCCACCGGCCCTTCCGGCAGACGCAAGGCAATGCCAATGTCGCCATTCATCAAACCCAGGCCGTAATCGTTGCGGGTCATCAGCACCGGACGCCCTTCGTACCACTGCTGATCACTCTCGATCAGCTGCGCAGCGAACAGCGTTTGGGTCACGCGCAGGTTCAACCCCTCCACGCCCCACGGCCCTTTTCGAACGGCGCAAAGCAACTGGAATTCGTCGAACGCATTCAACACATCGCGTGCCCATTCGATGCAGCGTGGGTCGTCGATCAAAGTCAGGTTCTGTGGCCGTTGCGCGTGCATCACGCCCAAATAATGCCGATAACCCTGCGGGCCGTTACCGTGGCCGTCCAGCAACAGCCGTGACAGGGCACGGTCCTGTTCGCCTTTGAGCGCTAGGGAAAACAGATCCGCATGACTGCGTCCCGCGAGCAGGGCACGAGCCTCCTGATCCTGCTGCCGGTTGACCAGCTTCGCCAGTTGCCCGATGCCGCTGCCCGCCACGAAACGCCGGGAGTGACGCAGCATCACCAATTGCTGGGCCAGGGCATGCCGCTGATCATCGCCCTGCTGCAGCCCACTCCCGCTCAAGTCCTCACCACTGACCGACTCCAGCCATGCCTGAGTCTGCGGGCTGTACATGCCTGCTTCGGCGTCGCGACACAGGTCGCCCAAGACCGCACCAGCCTCCACCGAGGCCAGCTGGTCCTTGTCGCCGAGCAGCACCATGCGTGCATGAGGCGGCAGGGCGTCGAGCAAGTTAGCCATCATTTCCAGATCGATCATCGAAGCTTCGTCGACCACCAGCACGTCCAGCGGCAGCGGGTTGCCGGCGTGGTGACGGAAGTGCCGGGTGCCGGGACGACTGCCCAGCAAGCGATGCACGGTGGTCACTTCACCAGGGATTTTTTGCCGCACATCTTCCGGTACTTGCAGCGACTGCACCTGATGGCTAATGGACTCGGTCAGCCGCGCTGCCGCTTTGCCGGTCGGCGCTGCCAGACGAATACGCAGCGGCTTGCCACGCTCCACCGCAGGCGACTGCAGCAGCGCCAGCAACCGCACCACGGTGGTGGTTTTGCCGGTACCGGGGCCACCGGTGATGATGCTGAACGCGCCACGCGTGGCCAGCGCACAGGCGAGCTTTTGCCAGTCGATCAGGGCCTCAGGCGCAGGGTTGGCCGCGCCGAACAATGCATCCAGACGCTGTGCCAGATCGCTCGGAGCGGGTTCGCTCTGAGCCAGGCGACGACGCAGCGCTGCGTCGATCCTGCGCTCATAGGTCCAATAGCGGCGAAGGTACAAGCGACGGTCGGACAGCACCAACGGCTTCTGCGCTGCGGCTTCGCTGTGATCGCCCGCCTTAGCCACCAGCACGCTATCGGCCAGCGCCTGACACCAGGTCGCGCCATCCAGGGCCTTGAGCAATGCAGACGGCAGCAGCATCGGTGTCGATAACACATCGCCCTCAGGCGGCAGCGACAAGGCAAAGTCAGGCTCTTTCAGCGTTTCGTAAAGGTCCAGACAGACATGGCCGTGCCCGAGCTGATGGCTGGTCAATGCCGCTGCCAGCAGGACCAACGAGTCCGCCGCCGGATCGAGATCCGCCAGAAACGCGACGAACGCTTTGTCCAGTGCACGCAACCAGCCGCGCTCCACCCAGCGCCCCAGCAACAGCAGCAGGTCATCGACACGGCTTAAGGGTTTGAGCGCGGCGAGGCTTTCGGCGTCCAGGGGCGTAGGCAGCAAATGTGCGAAGGTGCGGTTCATGCGTAGTCTCCCGGCAACACGGCTTCGTCGACCAAGGCACGACCTTGGAACAAAAGATCCAGATTCTCGATCAGCTCGCGGGGCGGTCGCGTAAACCACGCGCCCTGGCTTGCTGCGCGACTGCCACGCACGAACAGATACACTGCGCCGCCCATGTGTTGTTCGTAGTCGTAATCGGCCAGACGCGCTTTGAGCTGACGATGCAGGGCCAACAGGTAGAGCACGTATTGCAGGTCGTAACGGTTCTCCAGAATCGCGCTTTCCATTGCCGCTTCTGTATAGGCATCGTCATCGACGCCCAGCCAGTTGGATTTGTAATCGGCTACGTAGTATCGGCCCTGATGCTCGAACGTCAGGTCGATAAAACCTTTGAACATGCCATTGAGCGAAACGGTTTCCGCCGCCGCCCGAGGCGCGCCGTCGTGGGTGTGGCGACGGACCAAAGCGTCCATCTGCGCCACGTCCACTTTCGAGCATGCGAACCAGAATTCCATCTCGACGCGGTATTGATTGGGCTGATCCAGTTCGCTCAAGGCGACCGGTTGGATATCAGATCCCAACCGCAGCGGCATGTTCAACAGATGCGCCAACCAGTCGGTCAAGGTGTTGATCCAGCCCTTCCAGTCGCGTCGGTTACAGCGCTGCGCCACGACCTTTTCCAGTGCAGCCAAATCATGCGCGACCCGCGCAAAACCCTTCTCCCCTGCCCACTCCAGCAGACCGTGGAGGAAGGTGCCAGGGTTGGGGCCACGCGGGAAGCGGTGGATGTCGCCGCCACTGACCAGCAGTTCGCGGGGCGCATCCGGGTCCAGGCGTTCGTCGTCGTACAGCTTCTGCGCTTGTGGGCTGTCGGGAGACTGATCGCCACTGTCGGTAATGGTGTCACCAATGCGCAAGGCGCTGTAGGAAGCGATCCACCAGTTCTCCCGAGCGCTGCGCCGGGGCATGCGCGGTCTGCTCAATACGGCTTCGCTGCGCGGGGCGCTGAACATCTCGGCGGTGGGCAAAGGCATGGCTTGGACATGCAGCATCGGTTGGTTGTCGACGAGCGATTGCAGCCATTGAGTGAGCCCCGCCGATTCGGCCATAACCTCTCCACCGCCCAGCAGATAACCCAGCGCCGAACGGTGCAAAATCGAGCCGTTGGTGTTGCCACGCTTGATGTCCGCAACGCCCAGCCAACAGGCATGCTGCGCACGCGTGAGTGCGACGTACAGCAGCCGCAGATCTTCGGCAAGACGTTCATCATCGGCCTGTTCAATCAGCGCGGCGGTGGGCTTGAGACTGATTTGCGCATGCCCTTCGGGGTCATGGAAATGCAGCGGCAGGCGGCTGCCATCCACCGGCTTGGTCGAGCAAATGAACGGCAGGAACACCAGCGGATATTCCAGTCCTTTGGACTTGTGAATGGTCACGACCTTGACCAGTTGCTCGTCGCTTTCCAGGCGCAGAATCTGCTCCTCACCCGCTTGCCCGGACAGTGCCAAATGCTCGCCCAGATGACGAATCAGCGCCTGCTCGCCATCGAGTTCAGCGGCGGCCTGCTGCATCAGTTCAGAGAGGTGCAGCAGATTGGTCAGCACCCGTTCGCCATCGACACGCTGGATCAATGCCTGAGGCAATTTGAAGTCATGCAGCAGCCGACGCAGCATCGGCAGTACACCTTGGCTGCGCCAGATGCGGCGATAATCGCGGAACTGCATGACGCGATTTTCCCACGCCAGTTCGTCCTGGTTCAGCCGTTCAAGCTCGGCCAGCGGAAGGTCGAGGGTGATGCACGCCAGTGCGGCGCGCAGGGTGCGCTCGGCGTCCGGTTCGGCACAGGCCTTAAGCCAGGCCAGCAAGTCATGGGCTTCCTGCGCGGCGAATACCGAATCCTTGTCGGAGAGGTAAACACTGCGCACGCCACGGGCCGACAGTTCGGCACGCACCGCCTGTGCTTCTTTGCCATCGCGCACAAGAATGGCGATATCGGCAGGTCGCAGGCCTTGCAGCGGCTCTCCCGTCTTGGCGAAACCTGCCCGATCCTGTTGCCCGGCGTTGAGCAAGCGCACGATCTCGCTGGCGCAGCTGGCGGCCAACTGCTGACGATACGCAGCCCCCGAGACCGGCTGATCGCTTTCCAGTTGCCAGACGTTCAGCGCAGGGACGACATCGCCGTCGAACTGCAAGCTTTCCTTACGGCCTTGGGAGGCTACTGCGAGGAACGGCACCGGATTGTCGTCGGCACTGCGAAACAGAAAAGCGCCGCGCCCGCTGGGTCTTTTTTCCGCACGGACGAACACATGGTTCACCGCCTCGACCATCGCGTGGCTTGAGCGGAAGTTGGTGCCCAGCGTGTGCAGGCGCCCGGTGGTCGCCGAACGCGCGCGCAGGTAGGTGTAGATGTCCGCACCGCGGAAGGCGTAGATCGCCTGCTTGGGGTCGCCGATGAGGAACAGCCCGGTGCTTTGATCGTTTTGCTGCAAACGATAAATGCTGTCGAAAATCCGGTACTGCACAGGGTCGGTGTCCTGGAACTCATCGATCAGAGCAACCGGAAACTGCTCGCGGATCAGGGTCGCCAGCCGCTCGCCACCGGAGCCTCGCAGCGCAGCGTCCAGGCGTAACAGCATGTCGTCGAAACCCATTTCAGCGCGACGACGCTTTTCTTCTTCAAAGCGCGCACCGACCCATTGCGCTGCGTGCTCAAGCACTGCGGCATCAGGGGTTGGCAGCGTATCGAGGGCGACTTTCAGCTCAACCATTGCCTCGAACGCCGGATGCGATGGCGGATTGTTTTTCCAGGCTTCAGCGATGCCGTCAGGGGTGAGTCGGGTGAAGCCAGTGCCCAGGTCCAGTTGCTCCTGCTCGTCGTCGTTGGCCCAAGCGATCAGCTTGTCAAACCATGGCCTGAAATAACGTTCCTGCATCTTGCGGCCATCGACGACCTTGCACGCTACGCCATCCAGGCAAATGGCGTGTAACTCGGCAGCCCAGTTGGCCCAAGGTGCTTTCAGTGTTCGCAGCGCGTCGCGGCGTGCCTGAGTGGATGCTTCGATCAGTTGCGTCGGGGATTGGGTGACGGTCCCACGCTCGCTGCCGAACAGCGCGCGAACCCGTGGCAACAAGGCGGCCGGGCCACTCCAGTTATCGCGTACCCAATGGAGTGAATCGCCCGTCATGGGGTAGCAGAACTTGCGCCAATAATCGCGCAGCACCTGGCCGAGCAAATCGCTGTGGTCGGTTTCCAGGCTTTGGGTAAACAGGCTGCCGCTGTCGAAGGCGTGCTCGCGCAACATACGCTGACACCAGCTGTGGATAGTCGATACCGCCGCCTCATCCATCCACTGCGCGGCGATGTCCAGGCGACTCGCGCAACCGGCCCATTGCTCTTGGGCAAAGTCGTTGCGCAGATCGGTAATCAGGGCATCGGACGCTTCGATCTCCTGACGGAAAAAACGCGCAGCTTCGGCCAGACGCGTACGAATACGATCACGCAGCTCCTTGGTGGCGGCGTCGGTGAAAGTCACCACCAGAATTTGCGGCGGCAGTAACTCTTGGCCAAAGCCTGAAACTTCGCTGCCGTGGCCAAGCACCAGACGCAGGTACAGCGCCGAGATGGTGAAGGTTTTGCCGGTGCCGGCGCTGGCCTCGATCAGCTGGCTGCCTTTGAGCGGAAAGCGCAAAGCCAAAGGATGTTGGGCTGGAGGTTGCGGGACGTCGCTCATGCGCCGGCCTCCTCGCTGGAAAGGGATTGCCAGGGCGCTTCGAAAATCGGCTTGTATAACGACTCACACCAGCCTGTGAATTCCTCGCTGTCGAGCAGCGCGTCAAAATCCGGGAACTGACGTGCCAGCGCGGTGCTTTCCGCGCGCTCGCCCTTGCTGTTCTGGCCATCACCTTCATAGGTCTTGCGCGCGGTCGCTTCGGCTTTGACCTCATCACTGTGGCCCACCCATGCGAATGCAGTTTTCACGGCCACTGGCAGAGGACGTTGCATACCCTGTTGCCAGGCGAGCAGCAGGTTATCGAGAATTCCTGCGGCACTGTGTTTGTCCAGCGGTGGCAGCAGCAGCGTCTCGTCGCTGGCGACCAACGCCGTGGTCAGCGGCAGTTCGCAGGCACAGGCCACCAGATGGTTAACCCAAGGTCGGGTCAGCCGATGCCATTTGCGGGTTTTCTTGCCGCCAATGGCATTGGGAATGGCGGTGACTGCCAGGAGCTGGTTCTGGGCATTCTGATGAAGACCGTCGAGCCAACCGTCAAGCGCGATGCCTTGGTGGGCGTAGGTCACTGGAAGCGCGCTGTGCAGGCGCTCGGGCCATTTGCGCAATAGGTCGTGGTAGCGCTGAACCAGGTCCGGCAACGGCTCGATAAGCTCGTCCTGCAGGAGCGTGCCGAACCCGGCCATGGGCAACAGCCCACTGGCTTGCAGCCGAGTCGCTTGCGCGCGAAGCGAGTCGCCAGTGTGATCCGGGTTGATCAACGCAGCCTGCAGCAGGCTGTCACTCAATCCATACCGCTCGAGAGCATCAAGCACAAAAGGCTCTTCGTCGGCCAAGGGTGCTTCGGCCCCTTCGAAGAAAATTTTCAGGCGCTGACTGAAGAAATGTTTGACCGGATTGCGCAAGAAATCCTGCAACTGCATCAGGCTCAGCGGTTCTTCCTGCTCATGTTTTTCAAGCGCTTTAATCGAGCCAACTGTGGCGACAGCCTCATGCAGCACCTGCCATTCACGGGCGAAACTGAAAAACTCCAGACTCTCTTGAAAATACTTGGCGCTGAAGGGTTGAAGCGGATGTTCGAGGGTCAACCTGTGCAGCAGTTGCTGGCCGGGATCGCGCTTTTTGTCGTCTTCCGGTTCGACCGCAGCGGCCAGTCGCCAACCGCTGGCCAGGTGATCACGCAATTGGCCGATGAGTACCGACGCCGGACGCTCGGAGTTGTCGCGAATGCTGCGCCCGACCCAGCTGACATACAGCTGATCGCGAGCCGACAGCAGTGCTTCGAGCAGCAGATAGCGGTCGTCTTCGCGGCGGGAACGATCACCTGGCCGGTAGTCGCTGCCCATCAGATCGAAATCCAAAGGCGGCTGAGCACGCGGGTAGTCGCCGTCATTCATACCCAGCAGACAGACAACCTTGAACGGGATTGCACGCATCGGCATCAGCGTGCAGAAGTTGACGGAGCCTGCCAGGAAACGCTGGGACAGGCGTCCTTGATCAAGGCCAGCCAACCACGCTTCACGCACAACGGTTAGCGGCAGCGCCTCGACCAAGCCGACTGTTTCGCAGGTTTCCAGCCACGTCTCGCGGAGGGCTTCAAGCTGGCCCAGGAGGTAGTCGTCGTGCTCGCTTTCTGCACTGAAGAACAACTGCATAAGAGCCTGCAGGCGCGTGCCCCAGACCGTGGGTGAAGCAGGTTGCGACAGTTCGGCATGAGCGACCTGCAGCGCGTCGATCAGCGCAACCAACGGGCCGATGAGCGCCGCGTCCAGCCCGCCGATTTCGTCATAGGGTTCGATGTCGTCATAGGCACTGCCCGCCCCGACGGCGTATCCCAGCAACATGCGGCGCAGACCAAAATGCCAGCTGTTTTGCTCAAGCGACTCAGGCAGGCCGAGACCTTGACGTTGTCTGGCATTAAGTCCCCACCGCACGCCTGCGCCTTCGATCCAGCGATGCAGGGTCGGCAGGTCGCGTTCGTTGACGCCAAAACGTGCTCTTAGAGCGGGAACGTCCAGCAGATCAAGAATCTCGCTGACCGGGAAGCGGCTGTCAGGAATCTTCAGCAGGTGCTCGACCGCAATCAAGAGAGGGTCACGGCCTCGCTGTCCCTGGTCTGCCAGCGTGAACGGAATGAAGCGACGATCATCGCGATCAAGCTGGCCAAATACGGCGCGAATGTGCGGGGCATAGCTGTCGATGTCCGGCACCATCACGATCACATCCCGAGGGCGCAGACTCGGATCCTTGCTGAACCGGGCCAGCAACTGATCATGCAGCACCTCCACTTCGCGCTGGGCACTGTGGGCCACATGGAAGCGAATGGACCGGTCTGTCTTCACATCAACCGCAGGCCACCGCTCGCGGGTTTCGTTTAACGGGCGCAGCTCGAGGATGTCATCCTGGAGTTGGTTGAGAACGGTTTGGGGATCGCTCTCGCTGAACAGGTCGATGCGCCCGTTGCGGAAAATCGAACGATAGCTGTCAGGGTCGTCGTGACTGTCCAGCAGGTTGATGTAATCGCGCCCTTGCTTGCCCCAGGCCGCGAGCAACGGATGAGCGTGCTGGTGCAGCGACTCAGGGTCAAGCAATACAGGTACGCCTGCTTTGCGCGACTGCCGCTTGTATTCGTGTCGCAGCAGATCCTTGTCAGCGACAATGTCTGCCCAGTGGTGGCGGCACGGGTTATGTACGCAGAGCAGCACCTGACTGAAGCGAGCCAGCCCGGCCAATGCTTCGAGCGCTTGAGCAGGCAAAGAGGAAATGCCAAATACGATAACGCGCGCGGGTAAGCCGACGGGCGCTTCGGTCATGGTCCTGATGCTTTCGATGTAACGCTGATGTACACCAGCGCGACTCTGGGCCATGCCTTTTGCCCCGACATCGTGGAGCAGCGCACGCCACAACTCGGCTTGCCAGCAGTTTTCGGGCTTGAGCGGTTTGGACTCTCCTCGCACGTTTCGCAGCTGATGTCGGCCAGCGGCCCAGTCTTCCAGCCAATCGGCGCGATACACCTGATATTGGTCGAACAGGTCGGCAAGCCGCTCTGACAGTTGGTAGCGCTTGCGAAGGTCGGTGTCGGCGGTCAGGAAGCGCTGGAGCGGCTCAAAGTGAGGTTGATTGATTAGCGCAGGCAGCAGTCTCATCAAACGCCAAGTCAGCGGTGCCTTGTCGAGCAGCGAGGTTTCAGGAATATCATCCTTGCCCAGCACGGCGCGATACAGCTGCCACATGAAACTGCCGGGAAGCTGAACGTCTATTGCCGCAGCGATACCGCAGCCGCCTTGATCGTCATCTTGCGCATCTTCTGCCAAAGCCAGTTTCAGCCATTGGGCGATGCCATTGCTTTGCACCAGAGCGACTTCATTCTCCAAGGGAGTCAAGGGGTAACGCCGCATCCAGGACACCACCAGGCTGCGCAGTTCGTCCAGGCGATTGCCATGAACCACCATGAACCCTGGGCTGAGGTTGGATGTCACTGGCATAGCTGCTTCCTAGGTGTTTGGAGAGGGGGAAGACTAACAGAGGGGCACTGCCGTGGCATCCACGAGGGGGATGCAGAACGCTGGGTTTTCTGCGCGCAAAAACAAAACCCCACCTGCTTGCGCAGACGGGGTTCTGAAATTCAATCTTGACGATGACCTACTCTCACATGGGGAAACCCCACACTA
>NZ_SOCT01000016.1 GCF_004364435.1 Pseudomonas sp. LP_7_YM
AACGAAGAGAATTGAGCAAATTTCGACATGCATCGTTTTTTGAAAAGAGCTGAGGACTCGGTAGCCGGAAAACATCCGGCTACTTCAGACCTTCCCTAGGTAATCGTATTTCAAGATAAGCCCGTTCTTCAGTATTTTGAAGTTACTCGAGGTGTGGTCGTGCCGCCCTATCAACTGGTTAACTAAGTGCCAATCTATACCATGGTTGCATATGGCATTTTTAAATAGGTATGGTTTTTTACCTTGAATGTGCTTTTCGAAATGATTCCGAGATATTCCAAAATCTATCGTCATATCCGCCTGTCCTTAGAGATGCTTTTTTGTGAACGAGTAAAGTGGAGCCAACAGCCACTCATACATTTTTCGTGTTTCCAGTAATACATCTGCTTCTACTATCAAGCCGGGTCTTAAATTTATGGGCTTGCCGTCTGCCCTAATCAGTTGTTCTTCAAGCTCTACCACTGTTTTGTAGTAATTTCTATTGAGGTCAACTATTTCTGCCAGCTGTATAGGCATTTCGCTGCTCTGGTAAGGTGTGTCTGAAATGCTTATAATTTTTCCTTTCGCGACTCCATACTTCTGGAACGGAAACGCAGCGATTCTGATATGGGCGCGCTGCGATTTTTCAACGAATCCCCTTCCTTCAGACGGTGTGTAGAGATTCGCCTGTAGTTTACTTCCGGCGGGATAGGTGGTCGCTAGCGTCGTGCCCGGTAGTACTGTTTGACCAACGGTGGCGTTAATAGCTGTAATGGTGCCGGCGATGGGCGATACAACATACACAGCTTTTGAATTCTCATTGTTCAGGAGTTCTCTGCTAAGGGCCAGTAACTCACTGTTAATCACAGATACCGCGATGGCGGAAGCTGTACCGAGGGTTCGCTTTTTCAAAGGGATATTTTCAATTTCAGAAACTATATCGTGTAATGTTTTCTTTGAATTTTGTAGCTCTACCGCAGCCAACAAATAATCTCTTTTGGCGTCTTCATGGGCTACCACTGAAACGGCTCCGTCAGTCAGCAACAGATTATATTTTTTTGCTGTCTCATTCTTACCCTCGACAATCTGGGTCTGAAAATGAATAGTCTTATTAAGTATTGTTATTCTAGCTTTAAGTTGCCTGGCCATGTTGCTAAGCTCCAGCACCTCTTGATCGTGCTTCAGCGTCGTTAGATTCTTTTTAGAATTAAGTGAGCGTATCTGGCTTTCGATTTTTTCTGATGTAAGTGCAAAGGTTGGGCCGCTGGATGTGGTGCTTTCTTTCGATATTTTAAGGATTCTTTGTCCCGCCCTCACGGATTCTCCTTCTTTTACGTATATTTTTTCCACGACGCCGCTCGTTTGAGACGTCGAATGAGAAGTCCCTAGATGTGGTGCGAGCACTCCTTTGACTGTGGCTTTACGTGTATAGGTTCCAAAGTATCCGAATGCCAATATTGCGGTGATTAATAGTATCGCTACCGAGGCCGTTCTCCCTGCGGCCATAGAACGATGGTGCTGGGCAGGCCTGCCAAGCGCATTCGGATAGTTTCCATTAATGCATTCATCTCGAAATAAAAAGCCAAGTGAATTCGATGGTTTTCCACTTTCAACCTCGCGTGATTCCTGCCCCTCGCCGCGTCTATTATTACCCATTTGTCTTTGCCAATTTCTTGGTAGATATCTACGGTTGTCCTGTTGTATCCAGCAAAGCGCTGGTTTAGAGGACCGAGCAGCGCTGCTCGGCCCGACCAATCAGTATCCTCCACCGCAATAATTCAATCCCGTAGGTTCTGGAGGAGGTGGGCACATATGACTGGCAATTTCGCTACCTGCATACCCACCCATCCCCGCTCCTAGACCAGTACCTACATATCCGCCAACCTGTTGCCCTACCGCGACTCCAACTACAGTACCTCCTGGCCCAGCCAGAGACCCGACTGCACCGCCCACGTAGCCACCAACTACCCTACCAGCACCGCCTCCTGCAGACGCCCCGATGTGTCCTCCTAAACCTGCAGCGCCGGCAGTTGTGCCTGCCCCACATGCACCTGTTACGATACAGAGCTCTTGAACAGTTATTTCTCTCATAGTATTACTCCTTGTTGTGTAATTTATTGCGAATGCTATAGAGGATAAGGTTAAAGGAGGCAGCTGGAATCAAGCACCCTAAAGAAACTCCAATCAAGGTTTTTCCTGTGTGATCATTATAGATTAACCATGCGGCAATAATGTTGATGGTCGCTAATAGAGAACTTCCTATGATCGTTTTTTTTAGGCTGGTGGTAGCGTAGTCTGGGATTTTGGTCATGGCGGTATTAATCGCCGAACCGAACAAGTATAGTGCGTGTCCGATCACGGATATCGAAATAATATAGTCTGCTGTTTTTAATAGTAATCCTGGGTTTTGGCTTGTATCCCAGTACATTAAATATAAAATAGCGATTGACCATGCCATGGCAAAGAAATAAGGTCTAACGGCGTTATTCATAAATATTCCTTTTGCGTATAGCTGTCAGCGGTGCTTTCGTAGTCCGGCGGTAGTCCACATAATTATCTGCGGTTACTGCTTGTGATAAAAATATTACCAACTGGCGGTCTGTTGTCCTGATATGGACAGTTCCCGGTACAGATTTTAAAATTTTCATCGGGCGTGGTTAATCTGCCCGTTATTTTAAGTCAGTTTCAATGTGCGTTTATTTGGATGTTTCTCTGCTGATTTGTATTTATCCGTCAGTTTTTTTATCTATTTAGTCGGTTCGGTAATCATGGCTTATGGTTCACTGATGTGATACCCCCGACAATTGTAGGGTGCGAAAAATGTCTAATATTGCTTGAAAGCCGTTGTCCATCGCGTTGCCTCTATCGTTCATTATCTTTTTCACATCTGAATTGAATTAATCGGAAACAATTGAGATGACGATATATCGATAAATTCCCACAAGCGCGTCTCATTAATGGATGGATTGATAGGGCGTCTGAGTCTTCAGGACGGCGCGGTGGCGACCTTGATGTTGTGGGTGGAGGAGGGGCAGGTTCGGTGACGCTCGCTCTTTGAAGTCGTAAGGCGCCTGTGTGAACGGGTCAAGTAATTTTGGACACCAGCTTAGGTTTCTCAAGTCGCCGTTTTCTCAACAGCTACCGGCGATCGGTAGCTGTTGTAGCTATGAGGTCTTTGGTTGTTGTAACGCATCACACAACCCTGCACATCCATGCGTGCTTCATGAGCTGATTCATATCCCGTTGAAGGCACCCACTCTGATTTCAGGTTGCCGAAGAAACGCATCATTACCGCGTTGTCCCAGCACTCACCCTTAAGACTCATGCTCTGCCTGAAACCATGAGCCAGCAGCTCATTTCTGAATGTATGACTGGTGTACTGACAGCCCTGGCCCGAGTGGAACAGTACGTTCTTAGGGTGTCCGCGTAGCTCTATCGCCATCCGCAACGCCTCACACGTCAATGCAGCATCCGGCGTCGTCGAAAATGACCACCTCACGATCCTGCGCGCAAACAGGTCAAGCACCGCCGCAAAATATAACCATCGTGCACCTGCTTTTATGTAGGTCACATCCCCGCACCACACGGTATTCGGGGCCTCTACGTCAAACTTTCGTTTGAGCAGATGCAGTGCTACCAACGCCTCTGCGCCGGGCGATTTGTATTTGTGTGGGCGACGCTGACAGCTGACGATCCCCGTTTCGCGCATAAGGCTACGAGCCATATAACGTCCCACATGATGCCCTTCGTTCTGTAAATCACTGGCCAGCGCACCTGCCGATCCCCTGGACGCCTTGTGAAAGCGCACTATCGCCTCCCTCAGGCGCACTCGGGCAGGGTTAACCGTACCCTGGCGCTGACGCCAGGCGTAGAAACTGCTGCGGTTGACTCCCAACACGCGGCAACAATCGTTAACGCCGTAGTGCTCGCCCAGTTTGCAGACCAGTTCGAATGATTTTTGGAGTCCAAAAGCAGAAGAGCACTGGCTTTTTTCCAGGATTTCGATATCCCGGTCTTTTTGCCTGAGCAGGGTTGTGAGTCGCTGGATTTCCAGTTGCTCAGCAGTGATCGCCTTTGCACCAACAGGGATTGTTCCCTGGCGCTCATCACGTACTTGCTCAACCCAACGGCGGAGCGCTGTAAGGCCTATGCTGAGGTTGGCACCGACTTAAGGGACGGATTGCCCCTCGTCCAGCACCATGGCCGCAGCCTTGAGTTTGAATTCATTGGAGTAAGAAGTACGCATGCCCATAAGCACCTCGGATTTGGGCGCTATCATAGCGCCCGATTGAGGTGTCCAAAATCATTAGGCCAGTTCAGCTTGCTCGTGATCGTGCTGTCGTAGCTTACTCGTGATTAACCGCCACACCCTTCAAATACGGCGCGGGCTCGGCGCCCATGTTTTCCAGCAGCTTGGCGCTGTACCAGTCGATGAAGTTGACTACGCCGAACTCATAGGTCTGTGAATACGGACCTGGCTGATAAGCGATGGAGTTGATGCCGCGCTGGTTTTCTTCGGCCAGGCGGCGGTCCTGATCGTTGGTGGCATCCCAGACCTCACGCAGGCGCGCGACGTCGTAGTCCACGCCCTCAACGGCGTCCTTATGCACCAGCCATTTGGTGGTGACCAGGGTTTCCTGCGCGCTGATTGGCCACACAGTGAACGCGATCACGTGATCACCCATGCAGTGGTTCCAGGAATGCGGAAGATGCAGGATGCGCATCGAGCCCAGGTCCGGGTTCTTGATGCGCCCCATCAGTTTGCTGCTGCCTTGTTTGCCGTCCATGGTCATTGAAACGGTGCCTTTGAGCAGTGGCATACGCACGATGCGGTTGCGCAGGCCGAAGCTGGCGTGTGCAAACGGGATCTTCTCGGCTTCCCAAGCGGCGGCGGAGGCGGCGACGTGGTCCTTGAACGCCTGGTCGGCGCGTGGGTCGGTAACGTCGTCCCATTCCAGCAGGGTGTTCAACAGTTCAGGGTGCGAGGCGTTGCAGTGGTAGCACTCGCGGTTGTTTTCCAACACCAGCTTCCAGTTGGCTTTTTCGACCAGGGTGGTTTGCACCGCCACCTTGGTGTTTTCCATGTCGTACGGTTCCATGTAGTGGTTCAGCGTTTGCAGGAACTCGTCGATGGCGGGCGGGTTGCTGGCCAGGCTGATGAAAATGTAACCGCCGGCAACCTTGCAGTTCACAGGCTTGAGGCTGAACTGCTTCATGTCGAAGTCCGCGCCCATTTCAGTGCCTGCGTACAGCAGGCGGCCGTCGAGCTCATACGTCCACTGGTGATACGGGCAGACCAGCTTGGCAACCTTGCCTTTGTCCTTGGTGCACAGACGCGAGCCGCGGTGACGGCAGACGTTGTGGAAGGCATTGACCGACCCGTCCGCAGCGCGCACCACCAGGATCGGGTTCTTGCCGATCTGCAGGGTCAGGAAGTTGCCCTTGGCCGGGATCTCGCAGGTCATTCCTGCAATCAGCCACTCTTTCTGAAAGATTTCCTGCATGTCGATTTCAAACAGCCGCTCATCGCTGTAGAAAGGCTGCGGCAACGAGTAAGTACGCTCTCGGTTTTGCAGCATTTCGGCGGTGGCCTTGCGTGCGGGTTCCAGCGGATCGCCCAGGCTTAGAGTTGCGGTGTCCATCTTTCAAGTCCTCAGACCGCGTTCTCATCGGTCTACGAATGTGGCCAATACGGTTGTGTAAGTGGTTTTGCAGGCAAGGCGGCGGTGCGTTCTGTCGCTCATGCTCAGGGATGAAAATCTGTACTCGATTGACCGCGAGTGTGTAGCCCGGCGCGGCGCGAACCTTATCCATGGGCGACATGGCCGAATCCGTTTCCGACGACGCAACCCCGATGGATCGGGGCTGGTCGCCATAAGCATGTGAATGTCGCAGATAGGTAAACAGGTGGTTCGCGCGTTACGCAGAATCGCCACCATAAGAGGCCGACCGTCGGCCGTGGAGAGTGAGTATGTCCCAGAGTTTCCTCAGCCCGGTCAACACGCAGACTTGGGCCAATGGCCGCCATCAGGTGCGAGTCGTCAAAGTGATCCAGGAAACCTGGGACGTGCGCACCTTCTGCTTCATGGCCGACCAGCCGATCCTGTTCTTTTTCAAGCCGGGTCAGTTCGTCACCCTTGAGCTTGAAATCGAGGGCGTGCCGATCATGCGCTCCTACACCATTTCCAGTTCGCCTTCGGTGCCCTACAGCTTCTCGATCACCATCAAGCGCGTGCCGGGCGGCAAGGTCTCCAACTGGCTGCATGACACGCTGCATGAAGGACAGGAGCTGGCGGTTCACGGGCCGGTCGGGCTGTTCAATGCCATCGACTTTCCGAATCCGAAAATTCTCTATCTCAGCGGTGGCGTCGGCATCACGCCGGTCATGTCCATGGCGCGCTGGTACTACGACACCAACGCCAATGTCGACATGGTGTTCGTCCACAGTTCGCGGTCGCCCAAAGACATCATTTACCATCGCGAGCTGGAGCAGATGGCGTCGCGGATCAACAACTTTTCGCTGCATATCGTCTGCGAAAAGCATGGGCTGGGCGAGCCCTGGGCAGGGTATCGAGGGTATCTGAATCAGAAGATGCTGGAACTGATGGCGCCGGACTTCATGGAGCGCGAAGTGTTCTGCTGCGGCCCGACGCCATACATGAATGCGGTCAAGCGGCTGTTGGAGGCCAACGGTTTCAACATGGAGCAATACCACGAAGAGTCGTTTGGTGCGACGCCGCCGGAAGCCCGGGCCGACGCGGTGGAACAGGCAGAGCAGGCCGCCGACGCCCCGGAAATCGATGTCGCCGAGCTGCATCAGGTCGAGTTCACCGACACTGGCAAGAGCATTCGTGTCGCGCCGGGTGAAACGGTGCACGCCGCCGCCGCCAAGCTCGGGCTGATGATCCCCAAGGCCTGCGGCATGGGCATCTGCGGCACATGCAAGGTGATGAAACTGAGCGGCGAAGTGGAAATGGACCACAACGGTGGCATCACCGACGACGACGTGGATGAGGGTTACATCCTGTCCTGCTGCAGCGTGCCGAAGGGGGATGTGCGGATCGAATACTGACCCGGCCTGTAGCCGGGTTGTGGTCCTGTGAGCGTTAATTCATTCGCAAGAGGTCAGGTCAGACGGTGCCATCTTCATCGCCAGACCAACCGTATCGCGAATGAATTCTCTGCCACCGCCTTAGCCGCCACTGCCTTAATAGACGCGATCCGTCGACCCGGTTAGGCGGCGCAGATCACAACCTGAACCGCGCGACCATTCCATTCAAATCTACCGCCAGGCGCGACAGTTCATTGCTCGCGGCGACGGTCTGGTTGGCGCCGGTCGCCGACTGGGTCGACAGGTCACGGATGTTAACCAGGTTACGGTCCACCTCACGAGCCACCTGCGCCTGCTCTTCAGCGGCGCTGGCGATCACCAGGTTGCGCTCGTTGATTTCGACCACCGCGCTGTTAATGGTATCCAGCGCAAGGCCTGCGCCCTTGGCGATGTTCAGGGTCGATTCGGCGCGCTCGGTGCTGCTGCGCATAGAGTTGACCGCCTGTTCGGTACCGCCCTGGATACTGCCGATCATGCGCTCGATTTCGCTGGTCGATTGCTGGGTACGATGGGCCAGCGCACGAACTTCGTCGGCGACTACCGCAAAGCCACGACCGGCTTCACCGGCGCGTGCGGCTTCGATAGCTGCGTTAAGCGCGAGCAAGTTGGTCTGATCCGCCAGGCCACGAATCACGTCCAGCACCTTGCCGATGTCGCGAGACTCATCGGCGAGGTTGCCGATCAGTGTTGCAGTTCCTTGCACGTCGCTGCTCATGCGCTCGATGGCGCCGACGGTTTCCTGCACCAGATCACGCCCGTCACTGGCCGAGGTCGTCGCGTTTTTCGAGGCTTCGGAAGTGCTCACCGCGTTGCGTGCTACCTCTTCCACGGCGCTGGTCATTTCGTTGACTGCCGTAGCCGCCTGTTCGATTTCATTGTTCTGCTGCGACAAGCCACGAGCGCTTTCATCAGTGACGGCGTTGAGCTCTTCTGCCGCAGAGGCCAGTTGAGTCGCGGAGCCGGAAATGCGTTGCAGCGTGTCGCGCAGCCGGGACTGCATTTTCAGCATGGCCGTGAGTAGACGACCGGCTTCGTCGGTGCCATCAACCTGGATGGTGCGGGTCAGGTCGCCTTCGGCGATTTCCTCAGCCGCGTTCAACGCCGAAGCGATGGGGCGTGTGATGCTGTTGGTCAGCAGCCAGGCGAACAGCAAGGTCAAGGCGCTGGCAATGATCAGCAGGGTGACAACCATCGTGATCGCTGTCGAATACTGCTGCGAAGCAACCTGTTTTGCATCTTGGAACTGCTGAGTGCAGATCTCGATCAGTTTGGCCAAAACGACGTTCATCTGGTCAGAGTTGGTCATCAGTTCGGTGTTGAGCAGCGCTGTTAAATCGTCGAGTTTGTTGGCGCCGCTCAAGGACTTCATCCGGTCCTCGAGCTGCCGGTAGTCACCCAGCAGTTTCACGTATTGAGCGTAGGCGGCTTGTTCTTCCGGCTGCAGAATCAGCTTGACGTAGATAGCGCGCGCGTCCTCGATCTGCTTGTTGCGTTGGGCCAGCAGATCGATGGTTTTACGTTGAGTTTCGGCATCGCGATTGAGCAACAGACGGTAGGAGAGCACGCGCAGGCGAATACTGGCCTCAGTCAACCTGTCCAGAGCCTTGATGCTCGGCACGCTGTTGGTCGCCATCTGTTCGGTCGCGTCGTTGATCTTGCTCATTTGCATCAACGCGAAGATGCCAAGCGCCAGCATCAACACGCCGATGATGGAAAAACCAAGGAAGGCGCGGGGCGCGATATTGATATTGCGTAGGGACATGACGGTTCCTGGGAAAGCCGCGATCCATGCGAGGCGGGGGAGATAATCACGATGATGCATGCCTTATCGGTAGCCACCGCACAGACTTGAACACTTTGGTCCATTGCTGTGCACTTATCTCGCAATGAAGGCGATCTGACGAATAGCAGGAACAAGATGGGAAAAACGCAGTCAATCAGGTCCGTTATGCGTTTGCGCAATTGAAGTAATACAAGTGCTTGTCTGTTCGGTGTAGTGGCGTCAAAGCCCTGATTTCACTGGTAGCTGGAGTGACTTTTCTTTATCGTACGCGCCCTTTGAAATTTGCCTGAGAAATCAAAATGTTGGAAGCATCCCTAAGCCAGTTGGAAAAGCTCGTCGCTGACCTGGTGCAGCAGAATCAGGACTTGCAGAACACGAACAGCACGCTCGCAGAAGCGCTCAAGCAAGCCAGGGATGACAACGACAGCTTGCAGTTGAGCCTGCTGGAACAGGAAGAGAAGCAGGGCGCAACCGCCGCCCGCATTCAGGCGCTGGTTGATCGCGCCACCAGCGCCAGTGCGGTCGACGCATGATCAACGACCGCGACGCCACCAAGCTCATTTCCATTCTTGGCAACGACTACACGATCAAGGCGCCTGAAGGGCAGGAGAAGACCTTGATGGACGCCGTGGTCCTGCTCAAGACGGCGCTGTCCGAGACCAAACGCAACTACCCGACCCTCATCGGCGACCGCCTGCTGGTACTGGCGGCGCTGAACCTGTGCTCCAAGCAAATCGAACTCAAACAGCAGCATGCCGAAGAGCTGAGCCGTTATGAGGACAAGGTCAGTGCGACGGTGGGAGTGATCGAGAAGGTGATTGCGCAGGGGTGAGTGCTGCTGCGGATTGATGGGCACGCACGAATGTTCCGCCCTGCATGAATCCTGTGGGAGTGAATTGACTCGCGATGCAGGTTCTTTCGATAAATCTCTATCGGCTGAACGGGCGTCTGGCGAATGAATTCGTTCCCACAGTTTATTGCGCTCCCTCACACCGTTTGGTGTGTTGCATCAGGCACCCATCACCCACCGGATATCTGCCGCCAACTCCCGCACGCGAGCCTCTTCGGTGTCCCATGAGCACATGAAGCGGGCGCCACCGCTGCCGATGAAAGTGTAGAAACGCCAGCCTTTGCCGGTGAGGGCTGCAATGGCCGCTTCCGATAATTGCAGGAAGACTCCGTTGGCCTGCACCGGGAACATCAGCTCCACACCCGGAATATCCTTCACCAGCTCTGCCAGCAGTTGCGCGCAGCTATTGGCGTGGCGTGCATGTTTGAGCCAGGCGTCGTTTTCCAGCAGGCCGACCCAGGGCGCCGACAGAAAACGCATTTTCGACGCCAGTTGCCCGGCCTGCTTGCAGCGATAGTCGAAATCTTCGGCCAGGGTGTGGTTGAAGAACAGAATTGCCTCACCTACTGCCATGCCATTTTTGGTGCCGCCAAAGCACAGTACGTCGATGCCGGCTTTCCAGGTCAGTTCTGCCGGGGTGCAACCCAGATACGCACAGGCGTTGGCGAAGCGTGCGCCGTCCATGTGCAGGTTCAGGCCCAGCTCTTTGCAGGTGTCGCTGATGGCCTTGAGCTCTTCGGGCAGGTACACGCTGCCGACTTCGGTGGCCTGGGTCAGGGTGACGACGCGCGGTTTTGGGTAATGGATGTCCGCTCGCTTCAGGGCCACTTCACGAATAGATTCTGGTGTCAGCTTGCCGTTTTCGCTGCGGGCGGTCAGCAGCTTCGAGCCGTTGGAGAAAAACTCCGGCGCGCCGCATTCGTCGGTCTCGACGTGGGCGGTTTCAGAGCAGATAACGCTGTGATAGCTCTGACACAGCGACGACAGCGCCAGTGAGTTGGCAGCCGTGCCGTTGAAGGCGAAGAAGACTTCGCAGTCGGTTTCGAACAACTGGCGGAATTGATCGGCCGCACGCGCTGTCCATTGGTCGTCGCCATAGGCACGCTGATGCCCGTGATTGGCTTGTTCCATGGCCGCCCAGGCTTCCGGGCAGATTCCCGAATAGTTATCGCTGGCAAACTGCTGGCTTTGGTCTGACATGGCCGCTTCCCTGTAATCGAAGGCTGCGACTTTAACCAGATTTCGGCACGTTGGTCATGCATTCTTGCGTCACAACATTCAGCCGGACGGCGAAGTGAGATGAGCGAGACGAATCCAATCGAACAACCTGTGCGTGATCGTGCATTGGACCTGCTCAAGTGGCTGGCGGTGCTGAGCATGGTCCTCGATCACCTGCGCTATGTGGGCTGGCATGTCGATGGGCTTTATGTGCCGGGACGCTTTGCGTTTGCCTGGTTTTGCCTGGCAATTGCGGTGAATGTCGGGCGTGGCGCGGCGCGGGCAAGCCAGCCAAGGCTGGACTGGAAGTATCTGGCATGGCTGGCAGTTTTCTCCGTCGTTGCCGAGTTTCCCTACCGCCTCTACATGGCTGAGGAAGTGACGACGTTGAACGTCCTGCCAACGCTGGCGTTGGGACTGTTAGTGGCGCAGGGGGCTTTCAGCCGCTCCTGGCCCATGCGGCTATCAGGTGTTGTTGCATTGGGTATCGGCGTTGTTTTCAGCGCGCAATTGATGTTCGGCGCTTTTGGCGTGCTGCTGCCCACCGCGTGTCTGTTGGTACTGCACAGGTCGCTGTGGCTGGCGGTGCTGCCCGGCGTGGTGTGCCTGTTGAGCAATGAATGGCCGAAGATCATCGATGGCATGCTCTGGGGCGATCCGATTTCCATAGGCGCGCTGATCGCCTGTCTGCTGGGGCCGTGGTTGGGTATAGCGTTGCTGCGCTGGCGCCCGGCGTTCAGTGTCTGGCCTATGCGGCGCTGGGCGTACCTGATCTATCCGCTGCATTTTTTGCTGTTGCTCGTGGTGCGGATGGTGACTGTCTAGCCACGCAGTGGGGTCAAAATGGGGGGCTGTGCAAGCGAATCCATTCGCGAGACCGCGGTACATCCGCTGTAAACAGGTCGTTTGACACATTGCATCGCGAATGAATTCGCTCCCACAGGTGAAACGTAGCGGGCTGCAAATCCCTGTAGACAAACCGCCATTACCGCCCTTATCTTCCGTACAGGCCACCGCAGTGGCCAGCGTCGCTCGGACGGTTCCGGGCGCTTACGTCTTTAGAGGCCTCCATGGCAGATCAAGGTTCGCCGCGCCGTTTTGCGCGCATCGATCGACTCCCCCCTTACGTGTTCAACATCACTGCCGAGCTGAAAATGGCTGCTCGTCGTCGTGGTGAGGACATCATCGACCTGAGCATGGGCAACCCCGATGGGGCAACGCCGCCGCACATTGTCGAAAAACTGGTCACTGTCGCCCAACGTGAAGACACTCACGGCTACTCGACTTCGCGTGGCATCCCGCGTCTGCGTCGGGCGATTTCCAACTGGTACAAAAAGCGCTACGAGGTCGATATCGACCCTGAGAGCGAAGCCATCGTTACCATTGGTTCGAAAGAGGGTCTGGCGCACCTGATGCTTGCCACCCTCGATCAGGGTGACACGGTGCTGGTGCCCAATCCCAGCTACCCGATTCACATCTACGGCGCCGTCATCGCTGGCGCGCAAGTGCGCTCCGTGCCGCTGGTGCCGGGCGTGGACTTCTTCGCCGAGTTGGAAAAAGCCATTCGCGGCTCGATTCCCAAGCCAAAGATGATGATCCTGGGTTTCCCATCCAACCCGACCGCGCAATGCGTCGAACTGGATTTCTTCGAGCGTGTTGTCGCGCTGGCCAAGCAGTACGACGTGCTGGTGGTTCACGACCTGGCCTACGCCGACATCGTCTACGACGGCTGGAAGGCGCCATCGATCATGCAGGTGCCGGGCGCCAAGGACATTGCGGTGGAGTTTTTCACCCTGTCCAAAAGCTACAACATGGCCGGCTGGCGTATCGGTTTCATGGTCGGTAACCCGGAGCTGGTCAACGCCTTGGCGCGGATCAAGAGCTACCACGATTACGGCACCTTCACCCCGCTGCAAGTGGCCGCTATCGCGGCGCTCGAAGGGGATCAACAATGCGTACTCGACATCGCTGAGCAATATCGCCAGCGTCGCAACGTGCTGGTCAAAGGCCTGCACGAACTGGGCTGGATGGTAGAAATACCCAAAGCGTCGATGTACGTCTGGGCCAAGATCCCTGAAGCCTACGCCCACATGGGTTCGCTGGAGTTCGCTAAAAAGCTGCTGCTTGAGGCCAAGGTCTGCGTCTCGCCAGGTATCGGTTTTGGTGAGTACGGCGACGATCATGTGCGTTTCGCCCTGATCGAGAACCAGGACCGGATTCGTCAGGCGGTGCGCGGGATTCGTGGGATGTTCAGGGCCGACGGCCAGTTGCCTGCAAAGTCGGTCTGATTACGACATTCGCGACCCCCAAATCCCCGGCCTCGACCGGGGATTTTCATGTCCGGGGGATGCCCTCCATTTCCCTGTAGCAGTCCGGCTTGCCAGCGGTTGCAGGCTCAAGGGCCGCTGCCGTCGGGCAGTCGGACTGCTGCAGGACGTCGGTGTCGCATCCGCGCATCCCGTATTCCCGCAAACCCATGTCGTAAACGCGCCTTTGTGTGGCGTGCGTAGGCATCTGGGCAGTCTGCGTCGGCCATACCATCGCTGCCAAAGGGCAATTCAAAAGCCCTACCGATCATTCAGGCGCCGCGCCGCCGCTGGGAGAACCGCATGTTCAGCAAGCAAGACCAGATCCAGGGTTATGACGATGCACTGTTGGCTGCGATGAACGCCGAAGATCAGCGTCAGGAAGATCATATCGAGCTGATCGCCTCGGAGAACTACACCAGCCAGCGCGTGATGCAGGCTCAGGGCAGCGGCCTGACCAATAAATACGCCGAAGGCTATCCGGGCAAGCGTTACTACGGCGGTTGCGAGCACGTCGACAAGGTCGAACAACTGGCCATTGACCGCGCCAAGCTGCTGTTCGGTGCCGATTACGCCAACGTGCAGCCGCACTCCGGTTCTTCGGCCAACAGCGCTGTTTACCTGGCGCTGATCCAGGCAGGCGACACCATCCTGGGCATGAGCCTGGCGCATGGCGGCCACCTGACCCACGGTGCGAAAGTGTCGTCTTCGGGCAAGCTGTACAACGCCGTTCAATACGGCATCGACACCACCACCGGCCTGATCGATTACGACGAAGTCGAGCGTCTTGCCGTCGAGCACCAGCCGAAAATGATCGTTGCCGGTTTCTCGGCCTACTCCAAAACCCTGGACTTTCCGCGCTTCCGCCAGATCGCTGACAAGGTCGGCGCGCTGCTGTTCGTCGACATGGCCCACGTCGCCGGCCTGGTGGCTGCTGGCTTGTATCCGAACCCACTGCCCTACGCCGATGTGGTCACCACCACCACCCACAAGACCCTGCGCGGCCCACGTGGCGGGCTGATCCTGGCCAAGGCCAACCAGGAAATCGAGAAAAAACTCAACTCGGCTGTGTTCCCCGGCGCCCAAGGCGGCCCGCTGATGCACGTCATCGCGGGCAAGGCGGTGTGTTTCAAAGAGGCGATGGAGCCTACTTTCAAGGCGTATCAGCAGCAAGTGATCGATAACGCCCAGGCCATGGCGCAGGTGTTTATCGAGCGTGGTTACGACGTTGTGTCCGGCGGCACCGACAACCATTTGTTCCTCGTCAGCCTGATCCGTCAGGGCCTGACCGGCAAGGACGCCGATGCCGCGTTGGGCCGCGCGCACATCACTGTGAACAAGAACGCCGTGCCCAACGATCCGCAGTCACCGTTCGTGACGTCGGGCCTGCGCATCGGCACCCCGGCGGTCACCACCCGCGGTTTCAAAGTCACCCAATGCGTCACGCTGGCCGGCTGGATCTGCGACATTCTCGATAACCTTGGCGATGCCGATGTCGAGGCCAACGTTGCAGGTCAGGTTGCCGCGCTGTGCGCCGATTTCCCGGTTTACCGCTGAGTCAGGAGGAGCACCATGCAGCATTACTCAGGCTTTGGCCTCTTAAAACACTCCCTCAGCCACCACGAAAACTGGCAACGCATGTGGCGCACACCGACCCCGAAAAAAGTCTACGACGTGGTTATCGTCGGCGGCGGCGGGCACGGGCTGGCGACGGCCTACTACCTGGCCAAGGAGCACGGCATCACCAATGTGGCCGTGGTCGAGAAGGGCTGGCTGGGCGGCGGTAACACCGCCCGCAACACCACCATCGTGCGATCCAACTATCTATGGGACGAATCGGCTCACCTGTACGAGCACGCGATGAAACTGTGGGAAGGCCTGTCCCAGGACCTGAACTACAACGTCATGTTCTCCCAGCGCGGGGTCTATAACCTGTGCCATACGCTGCAGGACATGCGCGACTCCGAGCGCCGCGTCAGCGCTAACCGTTTGAATGGTGTAGACGGCGAACTGCTCAACGGCAAGCAAGTGGCCGAAGAGATTCCGTATCTGGATTGCTCCAGAAACACTCGCTACCCGATCATCGGCGCGACCGTGCAACGTCGTGGCGGCGTAGCCCGTCACGATGCCGTGGCTTGGGGCTATGCCCGCGCCGCCGACGCCTTGGGCGTGGACCTGATTCAACAGACCGAAGTGACCGGTTTTCGCAAGGAAAACGGCGTGTGCATTGGTGTGGAAACCAACAAGGGCTTCATCGGTGCCAAGCGGGTCGGTGTGGTGACGGCCGGTAACTCCGGTCATATGGCCAAGCTCGCGGGCTTTCGCCTGCCGGTCGAATCCCATCCGTTGCAAGCGCTGGTGTCCGAGCCGATCAAGCCGATTATCGACAGCGTGATCATGTCCAACGCCGTGCACGGGTATATCAGCCAGTCCGACAAGGGCGACCTGGTGATCGGTGCCGGTATCGACGGCTGGGTCGGCTACGGTCAGCGTGGTTCGTACCCGGTGATCGAGCACACCATTCAGGCCATCGTCGAGATGTTCCCGGTGCTGTCGCGCGTGCGGATGAACCGTCAATGGGGCGGCATCGTCGACACCACGCCGGACGCCTGCCCGATCATCTCCAAGACCCCTGTGCCGAACATGTTCTTCAACTGCGGTTGGGGCACCGGCGGCTTCAAGGCCACGCCGGGCTCGGGCAACGTGTTTGCCGCAAGCCTTGCCCAGGGTGAAATGCACCCGCTGGCCAAACCTTTCTCCATTGATCGTTTCCACAACGGCGCGCTCATCGATGAGCACGGCGCTGCTGCGGTAGCTCACTAACCACTAACAGGAGAGTTTTCCTATGTTGCACATCTTCTGTCCTCACTGTGGCGAACTGCGCTCCGAAGAGGAATTCCACCCGTCAGGCCAGGCCCACATCCCGCGTCCACTGGACCCGGCGGCCTGCACCGACGCCGAGTGGGGCGACTACATGTTCTTTCGCGACAATTCGCGCGGCCAGCACCACGAGCTGTGGATTCATGCCGCCGGTTGCCGTCAGTATTTCAACGCTACGCGCAACACCATGACCTACGAAATTCTCGAAACCTACCCGATTGGCACCCAGCCTCAGTTCAGTGAAACACCGGCGTCTGCAATCAAGAACACGCAGGGAGATCAGGTATGAGTCAGTCCAATCGCCTGCCCAACGGTGGTCGCATCGACCGTAGCAAGGTCCTGAATTTCAGCTTCAACGGCCAGACCTACCAGGGCTTTGAAGGCGACACCCTGGCCGCAGCCCTGCTGGCCAACGGCGTCGACATCATTGGTCGCAGCTTCAAATACTCGCGTCCTCGCGGCATCTTCGCGGCGGGTTCCGAAGAGCCCAACGCGGTGTTGCAGATCGGTGCCACCGAAGCCACGCAGATCCCCAACGTGCGCGCCACGCAACAGGCGCTGTACGCGGGGCTGGTCGCGACCAGCACCAACGGCTGGCCGAGCGTGAACACCGACATGATGGGGATTCTTGGAAAGGTCGGCGGCAAACTGATGCCGCCGGGCTTCTACTACAAAACCTTCATGTACCCGCAATCGTTCTGGATGACCTACGAGAAGTACATTCGCAAGGCTGCAGGCCTTGGGCGTTCACCGACTGAAATCGACCCCGATACCTACGACAACATGAACCAGCACTGCGACGTACTGGTGGTTGGCGCAGGCCCAGCCGGTCTCGCGGCAGCCCTGGCTGCCGCGCGCACCGGTGCCCGGGTGATCGTTGCCGACGAGCAGGAAGAATTCGGCGGCAGTCTGCTGGACTCTCGCGAAAGCCTCGATGGCAAGCCCGCAGCGGAGTGGGCCGCCACCGTCGTTGCCGAGCTCAAGGGTCTGGACAATGTGGTGCTGCTGCCACGCGCCACGGTCAACGGCTATCACGACCACAATTTCCTGACCATTCATGAGCGCCTGACCGATCATCTCGGGGATCGCGCGCCCATCGGCCAGGTGCGTCAGCGCATGCACCGCGTCCGCGCCAAACGTGTGGTGCTGGCAAGCGGGACTCACGAGCGTCCGCTGGTGTATGGCAATAACGACGTGCCGGGCAACATGCTGGCCGGAGCTGTTTCAACCTATGTCCGCCGCTATGGCGTGGCGCCGGGCAAAAAACTGGTGCTATCGACCAACAACGATTACGCCTATCGCGTTGCGCTGGACTGGCTTGATGCCGGTTTGCAGGTGGTTGCCGTGGCCGATGCACGTCACAACCCGCGCGGCGCGCTGGTGGAAGAGGCGCGTGCCAAAGGTATCCGCATCCTGACCGGCAGCGCTGTGATCGAAGCCCGCGGCAGCAAGCGCGTGAGTGGCGCCCGCGTTGCAGCCATCGACGTCAAATCGCACAAGGTCACCAGTCCCGGCGAATGGCTGGACTGCGATCTGGTGGCCAGCTCCGGCGGCTACAGCCCGATCGTGCACCTGGCCTCGCACCTGGGTGGCAAGCCGGTCTGGCGTGAAGACATCCTCGGTTTCGTACCGGGTGAAGCGCCGCAGAAGCGCATCTGCGTCGGTGGCGTGAATGGCGTGTATGCATTGGGCGATGCGCTTGCCGACGGTTTCGAAGGTGGCGTTCGTGCCGCCAGCGAAGCCGGTTTCCAGCCCGTCGAAGGCGTCATTCCGAAAGCGCTGAGCCGCGTCGAAGAGCCGACATTGGCGCTGTTCCAGGTGCCGCATGAGAAATCCACGACCCGTGCGCCGAAGCAATTCGTCGACCTGCAAAACGACGTGACTGCCGCTGGCATCGAACTGGCGACCCGCGAAGGTTTTGAGTCGGTCGAGCACGTCAAACGCTACACCGCGCTGGGTTTCGGCACCGATCAGGGCAAGCTGGGCAACGTCAACGGTCTGGCCATCGCGGCCCGCTCGCTGAACGTCACGATCCCGGAAATGGGCACCACCATGTTCCGCCCGAACTACACGCCCGTGACCTTCGGCGCGGTAGCCGGTCGGCACTGTGGCCATATCTTCGAGCCTGTGCGCTTCACCGCGCTGCACGCCTGGCACGTCAGAAACGGCGCCGAATTCGAAGATGTCGGTCAGTGGAAACGTCCGTGGTATTTCCCCAAGGCCGGAGAAGATATTCATGCGGCGGTGCGTCGCGAATGCAAGGCTGTACGTGACAGCGTCGGTCTGCTGGACGCCTCGACCCTCGGCAAGATCGACATTCAAGGCCCGGATGCACGGGAGTTTCTGAACCGCATCTACACCAACGCCTGGACCAAACTCGACGTGGGCAAGGCCCGTTACGGCCTGATGTGCAAGGAAGACGGCATGGTGTTCGACGACGGCGTCACCGCCTGTATTGCCGACAACCACTTCATCATGACCACCACCACGGGCGGCGCAGCTCGTGTGCTGCAGTGGCTGGAAATCTATCAGCAAACCGAGTGGCCGGACCTGAAGGTGTACTTCACCTCGGTGACCGACCATTACGCGACCCTGACTCTGTCGGGCCCCAACAGCCGCAAGCTGCTCAGCGAAGTGACCGACATCGACCTGGGGCGTGAAGCCTTCCCGTTCATGACCTGGAAGGAAGGTCTGGTCGGTGGCGTGCCGGCGCGTGTGTTCCGAATTTCGTTCACTGGTGAGCTTTCCTACGAAGTAAACATTCAGGCCGACTACGCCATGGGTGTTCTGGAAAAAATTGCCGAGGCGGGTAAACCGTACAACCTGACGCCGTACGGCACGGAAACCATGCACGTCCTACGGGCCGAGAAGGGTTTCATCATCGTTGGGCAAGATACCGACGGCTCGATGACGCCGGACGACTTGAACATGGGCTGGTGTGTCGGTCGTACCAAGCCGTTCTCGTGGATCGGCCAGCGCGGAATGAGTCGCGAAGACTGCGTGCGTGAAGACCGCAAACAGCTGGTGGGCCTTAAGCCCGTCGATCCGACCAAGTGGCTGCCAGAGGGCGCGCAGTTGGTGTTCGATCCTAAACAGTCGATCCCGATGACGATGGTCGGCCACGTGACGTCGAGCTACGCGGCGAATTCGCTGGGTTACTCATTCGCCATGGGGGTGGTCAAGGGCGGCCTGAAGCGCATAGGTGAACGGGTGTTCTCCCCGCAGGTGGATGGGTCGGTGATCGAGGCTGAGATTGTGTCCTCGGTGTTCTTTGATCCGAAGGGTGAGCGGCAGAACGTGGAGTAAACCGATTCGCGGATAAATTCGCTCCTACATTGGACTGCGGTGTCCTTTGGGGGCGAATTTATTCGCGATGCCGCCCCGCGATGCTTCGTCCGATGAAACGACAGAATTCAACACAGGTGCTCTATGACCACAGCCAACGTTTACCAACAGCGGCCAACGACCGACGTCAAAGCCGAGTCGCCGCTGTTTCACGCCGATCTGAAAAGCCTGGTCGGTAAAGGCCGCACCAACCCGGGTGTGGTGCTGCGCGAGAAAAAACTGCTGGGCCACTTGACCCTTCGCGGCAACGGGCATGATCCGCTGTTCGCAGTTGGTGTGCATAAGGCATTGGGCATGGAACTGCCCGGCGCGCTGGCGCTGGTGTCTAGTGGCGATCACTCGATCCAGTGGCTTGGCCCGGATGAGTGGCTGCTGATCGTGCCTACCGGTGAGGAATTTGCCATCGAGCAGAAACTGCGCGAAGCGCTGGAGGGTCAGCACATTGCGGTCGTCAACGTCAGCGGCGGTCAATCGCTGCTGGAACTGACTGGTCCGAACGTGCGCGAAGTGCTGATGAAATCCACCAGTTACGATGTGCATCCAAATAATTTCCCGGTGGGCAAGGCCGTAGGGACTGTGTTTGCCAAGTCGCAACTGGTGATTCGCCGTACCGGCGAAGAGACCTGGGAGCTGGTCATCCGCCGCAGCTTCGCCGATTACTGGTGGTTGTGGTTGCAGGATGCGAGTGCCGAGTACGGGCTTGGTGTCGCGGCCTGAGGATTTAACGCGCCTACAATGATCGTTCCCACGTCGAGGCGTCGAACCGTTTGCGTGGGAACGCCGCCCCTGATGTTTCGCGTCATTGTGATAGACGCGCAGCGTCCTGAATTGCGCTCCCCCGCGGAGCGTGGGAACGATCAGAGGAATATGCATGAGCCGCGCCCCCGATACCTGGATTCTGACCGCCGACTGCCCCAGTATGCTGGGCACGGTGGATGCGGTGACGCGCTATCTGTTCGAGCAGGGCTGCTATGTCACTGAGCACCATTCCTTCGATGACCGGCTGTCCAGCCGCTTTTTCATTCGTGTCGAATTCCGTCAGCCCGAGGGCTTCGACGAGGCGGCGTTCCGTACCGGACTTGCCGAGCGAGGTAAGGCTTTTGGCATGATCTTTGAGCTGACAGCGCCGAACTACCGGCCAAAAGTGGTGATCATGGTCTCCAAGGCCGACCACTGTCTGAACGACCTGCTCTATCGGCAACGTATTAATCAACTGTCGATGGACGTGGTCGCCGTGGTCTCCAATCACCCTGATCTTGAACCTTTGGCGCGCTGGCACGAGATTCCCTACTACCATTTCCCACTCGACCCTAACGACAAGCCTTCCCAGGAAGCCAAGGTCTGGCAGGTGATCGAAGATTCAGGCGCCGAACTGGTGGTGCTTGCCCGATACATGCAAGTGCTGTCGCCGGAGCTGTGCCGCAAGCTCGATGGCAAAGCGATCAACATTCATCACTCGCTGTTACCGGGCTTCAAGGGCGCCAAGCCTTATCACCAGGCCTACAACAAGGGCGTGAAGCTGGTCGGTGCCACGGCGCATTACATCAATAACGATCTGGACGAGGGCCCGATTATCGCCCAGGGCGTCGAGGCCGTGGATCATAGCCACTACCCCGAGGACCTGATTGCCAAGGGGCGTGACATCGAAGGCCTGACCCTGGCCCGCGCGGTGGGCTATCACATTGAGCGGCGGGTGTTTCTCAATGCCAATCGAACGGTGGTCCTGTAAGACACTGTTGGCTCCTACGCTCCGCGTGGGAGCTCGCCTGGTACGCTTTGCGTGCGATGTGTGACGCGCAGCGTCTTGGGTTGCATTACCACGCGCAGCGTGGGAACGATCAAGAGTCAGTGCGTTGCCGCCATCCCCAAGCAACGCATAACTCCGCTACACGGCTGTATTCATAACAACAATCAGCGAGGTGAAAGCATGTCTGGTAATCGTGGTGTGGTGTATCTCGGCGCTGGCAAGGTCGAAGTACAGAGGATCGACTATCCCAAAATGCAGGACCCGCGCGGCAAGAAGATCGAGCATGGGGTCATTCTGCGCGTGGTATCCACCAACATCTGTGGCTCGGACCAACACATGGTGCGCGGTCGCACTACCGCTCAGGTCGGCCTGGTATTGGGCCATGAGATCACCGGTGAAGTGATCGAGAAGGGCAGCGACGTCGAAAACCTGCAAATTGGTGATCTGGTGTCGGTGCCTTTCAACGTTGCATGCGGCCGTTGCCGGTCATGCAAGGAGCAACACACCGGCGTCTGCCTGACCGTCAACCCAGCGCGTGCCGGAGGTGCCTATGGCTACGTCGACATGGGCGACTGGACAGGTGGCCAGGCCGAATACGTGCTGGTGCCGTATGCCGATTTCAACCTGCTCAAACTGCCTGATCGCGACAAGGCCATGGAAAAGATCCGCGATCTGACCTGTCTTTCCGACATTTTGCCGACCGGTTATCACGGCGCGGTGACGGCTGGCGTGGGGCCTGGCAGCTCGGTGTACATCGCCGGGGCAGGTCCTGTGGGGCTGGCGGCTGCCGCCTCCGCACGTCTGCTGGGCGCGGCGGTGGTGATCGTTGGCGACGTCAACCCCGTGCGTCTGGCTCACGCCAAGGCGCAGGGCTTTGAAATCGCCGACCTGTCCAAAGACACGCCGCTGCACGAGCAAATCGCCGAGTTGCTGGGTGAGCCGGAAGTGGACTGCGCCGTCGACGCAGTAGGCTTCGAAGCCCGAGGCCATGGTCATGCAGGCGCCAAGGCCGAAGCCCCGGCCACCGTGCTCAACTCGCTGATGGGCGTGGTGCGCGTAGCGGGCAAGATCGGCATCCCTGGCCTCTACGTCACCGAGGACCCTGGCGCTGCCGATGCTGCCGCGAAAATCGGCAGCCTGAGCATTCGTTTCGGCTTGGGCTGGGCCAAATCCCACAGCTTCCACACCGGTCAGACCCCGGTCATGAAGTACAACCGCCAACTGATGCAGGCCATCATGTGGGACCGCATCAACATCGCCGAAGTCGTTGGCGTGCAAGTCATCAGTCTGGACGACGCACCGCGCGGTTATGGTGAGTTCGACGCAGGCGTTCCGAAGAAATTCGTGATCGACCCGCACAAGCTGTTCAGCGCAGCGTAATACGGTCCGCATGGGTTAAAAGGCGACCTCGGTCGCCTTTTTCATTTTTCCCGGATCAACTTCAGATAGGGCGACACAACGTTTTTATCCTTTGTGACCGTGGTCCCTCGGTAGCGACAGATGATCTTCTTGTCCTGCTCTTCCTCCGAATCAGGCCTCAACTCGTATTTCGGCTCGAGGAAACTGTCTTTGGTGGCCAGCGTTTCACCGTGCCATTTCGTCCCGTCAGGCGTGACGGCATCGTATTCATACCCTGCGTTATAGGGCGCAGGCATTGGCGTCACGTCACTTTTGAACGCCGATGCCTTGATAGCGCTGACATCGGGACAGACCGAGATATCACCCTCGGCACTCGCTTCGCCTGCCAGAAAAAGTATCACCAGTGCGGCCCAGGCGATTCCATTTCGCATGATTTGGTACTCCTTTACCTGCCTATGTATGAGGGTCCTTTTATGCTGTGGCGCGGTCTACTGTCAGAAGTGACAGTTTTAGAACCGATTGGAAATAACAACCGCTTATGGCAATAACTTTGCCTCGGTCTGGCTGAATTGCCAGGTTTTCGGTGTGCCGCAACGTTGGAACTTCCATTAGGACAGCGGTCCAACGCGAAGCTACTCCGGCCCTGGCCGGTTCTTTTGCAAGTGAGGTGGGCCCGATGAAGGTTTCAATGAAAAAAGCATGCGGCGCTGCATTGGTGACGCTGATGGCGCTGGCGGCGACCCCGGTCTTCGCTTTCAATCTGAACGACGCGGCGAATGCCGTTTCCGACGCCACCGGCGGACAACAGAAAGCCACCGCAGCACCTGAAGCGGCCGGCCTGCTCAACACGTTGGGCACCCAATTGAACGTCACCCCGCAGCAAGCCGTCGGCGGCACAGGCGCGCTGTTGGGGTTGGCGAAGAACAAACTGGGTGGCAGCGATTACTCGCAGCTAAGCAAATCCGTGCCGGGCATCGATCAACTGGCCGGCACCTCCGCGCTGGGCAGTCTGGGTGGCCTGAGCGGTATGCTCAGCAACTCATCCAGCAGCAACTCGGCGGTCAATAGTGCGCTGGGCAATGTGCAGAGCATGGGCGACGTGAACAATGCGTTCAGTGCGCTGGGCATGGACAGCGGCATGGTCGGTCAGTTTGTTCCGGTGATTCTGCAATACCTGGGGCAACAAGGCGCGAGCGGTTCGGCGCTCTCGGCGCTGAGTGGGGTTTGGGGCGCTAAGTGATCTTCACCGCCGCGCGTTCCTCGTAGGCGCGCGCTTGCCCACGATCACGGTGTGTCAGTGCTCTTCAACGTTCTGACAGATTGCAATCGCGGGCAGCGCGCTCCTGCGACACATCAGCCCTTTGGCGGCCTGCTTCGTAGCTGCGCAATCCGCGCGTCCTTCTCGATCCACAGCCCATTCACCCACGCCTGCACATACTCTCGAAACGCCGGGTCGTTTTCGTAGTCGCCTTGCCACAGTGCGGGGTCGAGTTCGTGGGTCTGGATGTCGACGATCACCCGAGACACCCGGCCCGAAATCAGGTCCCAAAAGCCGGGAATCTGCTCGCTCGGGTACGCCACGGTCACGTCCAGCACAGCGTCCATTTGCTCGCCCATTGCTGCCAGCACAAAGGCGACGCCACCTGCCTTGGGCTTGAGCAAGTAGCGATAGGGCGATGCCTGTTCGGCATGTTTGCCGGGCGTAAAGCGCGTGCCTTCCAGATAATTCACTACCGTGACCGGCTGGCGCTTGAACAGCTCACACGCCTCTTTGGTGATTTCCAGATCCTTGCCCTTAAGCTCAGGGTTGTTCGCCAGAAACGCCCTGGTGTAGCGCTTCATGAAGGGGTAGTCGAGGGCCCACCACGCCAGGCCCAGAAACGGCACCCAGATCAGCTCTTTCTTGAGGAAGAATTTGAAGAACGGCGTGCGACGATTGAGCGCCTGCACCAGCGCCGGAATGTCCACCCACGATTGATGGTTGCTGATCACCAGATAAGAGGTATCGCCGCGCAGACCTTCATGGCCGCTGATCTCCCAGCGCGTCGGGATACACAACCTGAAGATCAGCTTGTTGATCTCGGCCCAGGTCTCGGCAATCCACATCACGGCCCATGAGCAGCGATCACGCATTTCGCTCTGGAAGACCAGCTTGAGCAGCGCGAAGATCATCAGCGGCCCAAACAGCACCAGTGTGTTGAGCAAGAGCAGCAGCGTGACGGCAATTCCAATGAGCAGGTGACGCATAAAACACTCGTGGCGGATGTAATGGGCGGGCAATGATAAGCAGGTAGGTCGCAGTAGCCAAATCCGACCGTCGTCGACAGATGTTTCACCTGCCGGCGTGTAGCGTCAGGTCCTTCTTTGGTAAGCGAACGATACACAAAGTTGCGGTCTAAAATCGGGCCCGTGCAACGCCCAACCCATTGCGAGGAACCTGCTACGTGAAATCCCTTCTGGCGCTTTTGTCTCTGCTGGCGTTGCCTGTGATGGCCGCCGAACCGACGTTGTATGGTCGCTACGAATACATCCAGGTCTCCGAGATCGGCCAGACCCTCAAGGCCAAGATGGACACCGGTGCGCTCACCGCATCGCTTTCGGCCAAGGACATCGAGCTGTTCAAGCGCGATGGCGATGACTGGGTGCGCTTCCGTCTGGCGACCAAAGACGCTGACAACAACGTCTACGAACACAAGGTTTCGCGCATCAGCCGCATCAAAGGCCGCGCCGATGGCGAGGATGAAGACGAACCGGTCGACCCGACCAAACGCCCGGTGGTGGACCTTGAACTGTGCCTGGGCAACGTCAAGCGTACCGTCGAGGTCAACCTCGTGGATCGCAGCCACTTCAACTATCCGCTGCTGATCGGTGCCAAGGCCTTGCGTGAATTCGGCGCGGCCGTAAACCCTGCACGCCGTTATACGGCCGATAAGCCCGAGTGCTGATTGACGCGCGGGGCTGATAACCGGCACCGTTCCGGCTTTACGCCAAGTGCTCGGATGCCATGCCCCACACTCTGATTGTCGAAGACCAAGCCGCCATCGCCGATACCCTTGTCTATGCCTTGCAGGACGAGGGTTTCACCACCCCATGGCTAACCTTGGCCTGGCAGCGGTGGGAGCACCAGCGCGATACTCCTGCCGATCTGATCATCCTCGACATCGGTTTGCCCGACATCAGCGGCTTCGAAACCTGCAAGCAGTTGCGCCGTTTCACTGAAGTGCCGGTGATGTTTCTCAGTGCGCGCGATGGCGAGATCGATCGTGTCGCCGGGTCTGTCCAGTTGGATGACTGCGCCTTCGCGAGCAAGCTCGCCCCCCGCAAAGATGACTGTCTAAACGGTGCGGATGCCGTCCGGGGACTCGGACGGTGATTCACCGGATTGCACCGTCGCGGCGGGCGTCACCAGCGGTTTGGTCACAAACCAGATGATGGCGGCCGCGACGAGATCGAAGGCAGCCAAGGCTACGAACAGCGGTGAGTAGCCGACTTTGGTCACCATGATCCCCAGCACCAGCGTGAATAATGCCGCGCCGAGGAAACCAAACATGCCGCCCAGGCCTGTCGCGGTGCCCACTTCATTCTTGCCGAAGGAGTCTGAAGTGATGGCATACAGGGCGCCGGAAAGCGTCTGGTGGGCGAAGCCGCCAGCACAGAGCAAGGCAATGGCCACGTAGGGGCTGTCCACCAGACCGATACAGCCTGGCCCGATCATGCACAGCGAACCCAGGACCATGACCATCTTGCGTGAGGTCAGCAGCGACACCTTGAAATGCTTGTAGAAAAACGGGCTCAGGTAGCCGCCGAGCACGCAGCCAATATCGGCCGCGAGGAAAGGCAGCCAGGCGAACATGGCGATTTCCTTGATGTTCATGTGCCGCTCGGTCATCAGGTACAACGGAATCCACGCGTTGAACGTCTGCCAGGCCGGCTCCGAAAGCATGCGTGCCGAAGCGATGGCATAGAAGTTACGGGTGCCGACGATCTTCTTCCAGCGGGCGCGCTGGGTCGGCGCGTCCTTGAGGTGGGATTCCTGTCCGGCGAGGATGTAATCACGCTCTTCATCGCCGAGCAGGCGCTGATTGCGCGGGTGCTTGTAGAGCAGCAGCCAGCTTGCACTCCATAACAGGCCCAGCCCGCCGACGATGATGAATGCGACTTGCCAGCCACTGTGCAGGATCGCCCACACCACTAACGGCGGCGCCAGTAATGCACCGATGGACGAGCCGATGTTGAACCAGCCGATGGCGACCGAGCGCTCCTTGGCTGGAAACCATTCGGTGGTTGCCTTGATGGCAGCAGGAAAGCCTGCAGCTTCGGTGATGCCCAACAGACTGCGCAGAAACGCGAGGCTCTGCCACCCAGTCGCCATGGCTGCCGATGCGCAGGCAACCGACCAGGCCACGGCGAAAACGGCAAAACCGATCTTGGTGCCGATCGCATCGATCACATAGCCCGCCACCGGTTGCATGAAGGCATAGCCCATCTGCCAGGCAATCACGACGTGTGAGTACTGTTCGGTGGAAATATTGAGCTCGCTCATCATGGTGGGAGCGGCGACGGAGAGGGTATTGCGAGCCAGGTAGTTGACGATAAGCCCGCCTGTAATCAGCGCGACCATCCACCAACGGATGCCTTTTATTTTCATCAGGTCCACTCTGAGTATTGTTTTTATTCTGCGACGATTGTTATACGTCGTCGTATGACTGCGGATTTAGGCAAACGCCGCTTTTGTTGTCAATGCAAACTGCTTTTTCCACGATTGTATTTCTGTATGTCACAGAGTTGTGACGGAGCGACCGGGATATAGGGCGGTGGGTAAAGCGTGCGGATGATGAATCTGGCTCTCGCTGAAGCAGGAAGTGCTCAGTCGTATGATGAGGCGCGTCCATTCCTGCGCCGAGGGCACATTCAGCAGGCAGTTTTGCCCGACGCAGGCCCACTCTGTGGGAGCGAATACATTCGCCAGAGGCCAGGACTGTTCATGCACATGCGACGCCTGACAGATCTTTGGCAAATGAATTCGCTCCCGCAGCGGCTCTGTGTGCGGCTGCGGTTTCTGCGTCGTCAATTGAGGACGGGAATGGCAATTAAAGCGGTCAGCCGCAACCGCGCCGTCGCATCATCAGGCCCTTGATGCTCAGCCATGCGGGGATGCCCAGCCCTACCCACGACAGTACGTCCCAGGCACCGTCGCCCAGCAGCGCCGCGAACAGGCCTGCAGCGGTCAGCAACGCAATCCATGTGGGTTTGCTGAAGGTCTTCCAGAAGGCCGAGTGTTTCCGGTGCCGGGTCATGCCGCCTCCACTGCCTGACGAGCGTTGGCCGTCACAGCCGCGCGGCGCCTTACCCACCACAGATACACGCCGCTGCCCAACACGATGATGGTCAGCACATCGAGCACGCCCCAGAGAACCTTCATCGGCATGCCGCCGTAGTCACCGAAGTGCAAAGGTTGCGACAGCAGCAGCGCATCCATGTACCAGGGGCTGTTGACGATCGCCGTCACGGTGAGGTCTTTGGCGTCGATCAGCACGGGCGTCAGCAGGTGAGAGGTCAGGTGCGTGTTGCCTTTCATGAACACGGCGTAGTGGTGTTCACTGGAAAAACGCGAGCCCGGGAATGCGATGAACGAAGGCTCGGCGCCGGGCACCGTGGCCTGGGCGATGTCCAGCAGGTGGGTCGCAGGCGCTCGATCGGTCAGCGGCGGCGCGTCACGGTAAGGCGCGACCATGGCGGCCAGCGCATCGTTGCGCCACTGCGCGATCACCAGATCAGCGCAGGCATTGAGCACACCGGTCAAGCCGACCACGAACGCCCAGGTGAGTGTCACCACGCCAATCAGGTTATGCAGGTCGAGCCAACGCACACGGTTCGATTTGTTCGGGCGTACGGTGGCAAAATCCAGACGGCGCATGAAGGGCGCATACAGCACCACGCCTGAAACAATCGCTAATACAAAAAGCAGCCCCATGAACGCCAAAAGCAGCTTTCCGGGCAGCCCTGCATACATGTCCACGTGTAAACGGAGCATCACCATCATGAAGCCGCCGTTGGCTGAAGGTGTTTCCACCGCTTGGCCGGTACGTCCGTCGAGCATGAAGGTATGGGTGTCGTTGGGGTCGCCGCCTGCGGTTTTGCCCATGAACGCGTAGAGCCCGTTCGGCTCATCCTCGTCCCAGCCGAAGTACTGCACCACCTCGCCGGGGCGGTGGGCTTGGGCGGCTTTCACCAGCTGTTGAAGGTCCATGCGCGGCGTATCGGCGGGCATTTCCCTAAGTTCGGGGGCATCGCCCAGCAGATGTTCGATCTCGTGATGAAACACCAGCGGCAAACCGGTAATCGCCAACATCAGCAGGAACAGCGTGCAGATCAGGCTGCTCCAGGTGTGGATGAACGACCAGCGGCGGATGGTTTGGCTCTTCATGTGCACATACCGAAATGGACGAAAGCAAAAGGGCCGCTGTTTCGAGCGGCCCTTGTTTTACAGCTTCAGGATTTTAAACGATTACCATTTGTAGTTCACGCTGGCGACAACGCTGCGCTGGTCGCCGTAGTAACAGTAGTAGCTGTCACAGGTGGAGATGTAGTCCTTGTCAAACAGGTTGGTTGCCTTGACCGAAACGGTGGTGCCTTTGAGTGTATTAATTACGCGACCCAGTTCATAGTGCACTGACGCATCAACGACGGTATAGGCATCTGCCTTGCCAAGCCATGTATTCGCCTGGTCTCCATAAGTATTTCCGGTATATCGCACTCCGCCACCGATACCGAAACCATCCAGCGCACCCTCATGCCAAGTGTAGTCAGTCCACAGTGAAGCCTGCTGGTTTGGCATCAGTTGTAGACGGTTGCCCTTGAATTCACCTTTTTGTACCTCTGACTTGGCTAAGGTGTAGGCGGCAATGACCTTGAGATTATCTGTAACATCAGAGACGGCCTCCAGCTCCAGACCCTTAACCTTCACTTCGCCGGTCTGGCTTGTGATCGAGACGCCACCACTGTTTGTAGAGGTGACCGATACGTTCTTCTGTGTCAGATCATAAACGGCTGCACTGAGCAGAGTTTTACTACCTGGTGGCTGGTATTTGATCCCCAGTTCCCACTGCTTACCCTCAGTCGGCTTGAATGAATCAGTAGGAGAGGCAGTGGCATTGCTAGTCGGCTGGAAAGATTCAGCATAGGACAGATAGGGTACGAGACCGGAGTCGAACACGTAGCTAACTGCTGCGTTGCCGCTGAAGTTTTTGTCGCGTTCGGTATTGGTAGCATCGGCCTTGTTGAAAAACTTCGTCCCCGTATGAACCCAGTCTTCACGTCCACCAAGCGTTAGACGCCACTGGTCGAGCGCAATCTGATCTTGGACATAAGCGCCAGTCTGGACAGTTTTCTGGTCGTAATCGTAAAACGCTGAGGAGCGTGGCGGACGAGTGATAGGCAGACCGTAAACAGGGTTGTTCACGTTGATGCCGGGGGCTGTACCAAAGATTGATGTGTAGTTGGTATTGTTACGCTGCTGATCCAGTCCGATAAGCAGGGTATGAGCGATGCTGCCGGTATTGAAGTTGCCTTGCAGGTTATTGTCCACAGCAAACTGAGAAATGTCCTCATCGGTGCTAGTGGTGGTACGAGAAGCCAGATTTCCTTGGTCATCGATCTGAGTGAACGGATACGAGCCGGGTGTAATTGCTTGAAAGGACAGATCCGATTTGGTGTACCTCAGATTTTGACGGAACTGCCAGGTATCGTTGAATCGGTGCTCGAACGCGTAACCCAGCGCGTAGTAGGTACGATCGTAATATTCCCATTTCGGGTCGCCCAGATTCTTGTGATGTGAGACATCACCGAAGGGCATGCTGATCTTCGTGCCTTGAATCGGATAAAACTGGCTGGTGGTGCCTGTATCGTCACGCGTGAATTGGCTGAGGAAGGTCAGTTTGGTATCCGAATCTATATTCCAGGTCAGGCTTGGCGCGATGTTGTAGCGCTTGTTCCCGATATGATCGACTTGGGTGTCGCTGTCCCGCAGTACACCACTGAGACTATAGAGAAACTGGCCTTCATCATCGATTTTCCCGGTACTGGCGAAGTCGATCTGGCGATGGTTGTCACTGCCGTACTGCAGTTCGATCTCATGATTTGTTTCGGCTTGAGGACGGCGGCTAACCATGTCGAGCAGGCCACCCGGAGGTGTCTGGCCGTACACAGACGAAGCTGGGCCGCGTAACAGGGCGACCCGGTCCAGATCCCAGGTTTCGAGTTTCGGGTTGGCGTACACCCCTTTTGCTAGAGGTAAGCCATCAAGAAACTGAGTCGGTTCAAAGCCTCGGACGCGCAACCAATCAGCGCGCGTATCGCTGCCGAAGCTGCTGGAAACAATACCAGGCATGTATTTCACGGCGTCGTCGAGATTCTGCACGCCGCGATCCTGCATCTGCTGACGGGTCGCAACCGAAATCGAACGCGGCGCTTCGGCCAGCGCGGTGTCGGTCTTGGTGCCTGCGGCCGTACGAGTGGCCGCATAGCCTTCAACCGGCCCCCATGCGCTTTCAACGGCTTCCTGACGACCCTGAATGCTGGTTTCCGGTAGCGCCATTACACCTTCCGGTGCGGCGATCAGGCTGTAGGTCCCGGCCGAGGTCTGGCTCAGCTGCAAACCCGTGCCGCGCAACGCCTGTGACAGCGCGCCCGGCGCGTCGAACTGACCCTGGACCGGTGAAGACGTGCGCCCTGCGGCCAGCGTCGGGTCCAGCGACAGTGCCAAACCAGCCTGGCTGGCGATTTGCGTCAGCGTGGTGGAGAGCGACGCGGCTGGCAGGTTGTAGGCACGAACACTGGAGGCCTGAGAAGCCGCCATTGACTGCGTGCTCGCCAGGGGTGCGGCAAGGGCAACGGCGACTGCCAACAGGCTCGGTCGCAGAAGGGTTTGAAGCGTGCGGGACATGGGCGGCTCCTGAGTTGAATGTGCTCAATGCCTATGTGCCGGACGAGATTTGAAAAGTGATAGGGCCTGATCGAAAATAATTTAGATTTACAATTTGGGAATGGCAGGGGCTCATCGCAACGAACTTGGGCCACAGGCGCATTCTTCACATCTTGCGCGTCGTGTTTGCCTCGCTCGCCACCACCATGACCCACCAATGCGTGCGCGCCTCGATCTCCACGGGCAAGGTCGGCATCAGTGCCTTGAGGGCCAGATCGGTGTCATTGAGCGGGAAGCTGCCGGTAATCCGAAGATCAGCGACGTCCGCTGCAACGCCCAGATACCCCTGACGATAGCGGCTGATTTCCGCAACCACGTCTCTGAGCGGCGCGTTGTCCACCACCAGCATGCCGCGCATCCAGGCATCCGTTCCCGGCGCGATGGCGACCATCGGGCCCAGGCTATGGCGCTGAATCAGCATCTGCTGGCCTTCATGCAGGATCATTTCTTTATCGGTTGCCTGTGGATGAGCCGCGACGGCCGACTGCAGCACGCTCACCAGCGTGCCGTCGTTGCGTCGCTTGACCAGAAATTTGGTACCCAGGGCCCGCATTAGGCCCTCGTTGGTTTCGACGATGAAGGGCCGCGGATCCTCGTGGCTGCCGGTTTCAACGAAGATCTCTCCCTCCTGAAGGACGACCCGACGCTGTCGGGCATCGAATCGTACGTCCAGCGCGCTATGGGTATTGAGGCGAATGAGGGTGTTGTCCGATAGCCGGATGGTGCGTTGCTCACCGGTGGCGGTGCGCTGGTCGGCCAGCCAGTAATTCACCGGCAGCAGGCGCTCGCCCAGAAAAACGGTCAGCCCCAGCGCCACGGCGATACCGGCTACACCACGACCCAGCTTGCTCACTTTCCGGCCAACGCCTTCGCGAGAACGCATCAATGCCGAGCGTGCAGGGCCTGTGGTCCGTGCGAGTCGCTGATCGAGCATGCCCAATTGCATCCAGGCGCGGGCATGCTCTTCGCTGGCGGCATACCACCTGGCGAACTCCTCGCGTTCGGTCTCGCTGCCCTGCCCACCATCCAGACATAGCTGCCAGGCGATTGCAGCATCCAGCACCTGCGAAGAAACCGGGCGCGCGGTGATGCTCATATGGGTTCGCCATACAGCGCGATGTAGCACTGACGAATGCCCTGGGTCAGATATTGCCGTACGCGCGGTACGGAAACGCCAACCTTCTCGGCGATTACGGCGTGGCTCAAGCCATCCAGCCGGTTGTACAGAAAGGCCGCGCGCGCCTTGCTGGACAGCTTGCCGAGCATGCGGTCTATGGCTTTGAGGTCTTCGAGGATCAGTTGCTGTTCTTCAAGTGAAGGGTGTTCGCCTTCCGGAATCAGCATCAGTTCGTTGAGGTAGGCCTGTTCGAGGGCTGCGCGACGGAAATGGTCGAACATCAGCCCCTTGGCCACTTGCACCAGGAATGCCCGCGGTTCGCGTGGCGTATCCAGATGCTCTCGGCCCAGTAAACGGGTGAAGGTGTCCTGACTCAGATCTTCGGCCCGGTGCGGGCAGGCGACATTACGCTTCAACCAGGCCAGTAACCAGCTGCGATGATCGCGATAGAGCGTTCCGACTAGCTGATGTTGAGGACTTTGGAGTGACGACACGTACGCACCGAGGAGAACAAAGTAACTAACGAGAATTATTCGCGATTGTGTCAGAGCCAGGGAATGCTGGCAATTGGTCCGTGTAAGAAGGAGCCGAGCGGTTTGATTTCGGGAAATTTCTGCGCAGCAATGAGGACAGAAGATGTTTGAGGGCCCGAGGATGACCCTTTCCGGGAACGAATTCATTCGCGAAAAATAGACCCGGCCCTAGAGATGCATTGCCTGTACCGCCCCCCGCGAATGAATTCGTTCACACAGGTATCCGGTCAGGGGCCGCAGATCAGGGGTTATGGATCAGGGTTACGGATCGGATGTGGCGACGTGGCCGCGTGCTAAAACGAATGCGACTGCTGCCGGCGTCGCCACTTCGCCAGGCTCTGTTCCAGCCGCGCCGGGCTGTCCATGTCCTGGCGTCGGGCATGACTGAACAGGATCAGTGCCAGCTCAGCGGTCACCAGGGCATCGGCGCTGGCGTGATGGCGCTCTTGAGCCTGCAGGCCGAAAAAACCGGTCCAGTCATCCAGTCCCGCTTGGCGCAGGCACGCGTGCGGACACAGCAGCGGAGCCATTTCAGCAATATCCAAAAACGGGTGCTGCAGTTTGTATCCCAGGCTTTCTTTTAATGCGCGGCTGATCATGTGCTGGTCAAAGGGCGCATGAAACGCCAGCAAGGGGCTGTCACCCACGAACGCCATGAAATCCAGCAGCGCCTCCACCGGCTCGCTGCCCGCCGCGATAGCGCTTGGGCCCAGACCATGAATCAGCACGCTCGGAGTGAGCTTGTGGTCTGCACGCAACAACGTGCGCTCAAACAGCTGGCCAAGATCGATGGCGCTGTCCTCGATGACCACGGCCCCAATGGACAGCACCTGATCGCGGTTCATGTTCAGCCCGCTGGTCTCCAGATCCAGCACCACCCAGCGCTGCTCACGCAGTGGTTGCTCACTGAGCACAGCGGGACTCGCCAGCTTAAGCCGGCGCTGTGTTTGTTCGTGTGTCAGGTCCGGCGCCTTGGCGCGTCTGGTGGGCTTGAGCCATTGAAACAGATTCATGGGCGGTCGCTTAAAGTTGGTAGCGCAGGGTCAGGCTCATTTGCAGCCGTTGCGCCTGACGAAATGATTCACGCAGGATTCGTCGGTCCAGGTGGTTGAGCACGTCAGGGTCAATCCGATTGGAATACGGCAGGTTCTGTCGGCTCTGCTGTTGATGCTGCTGCATGCGGGTCTGCTGGATGAAGTGATAGGCCTCTTCATACGCCGCACCGTCCAGTGGGTCGATAACGTCTTTGGCGACCAGCTGGCGCAGACGCTCCAGGGTGTTATTCGCCGCGACGCCGTGGGCCAGTGCAAGCAACCGCGCGCCGTCGACGAACGGTGTAAGACCTTGGGTCTTGAGGTCCAGCGTGTCCTTCTCGTGGCCTTTACGCACAACCACGAAGTCCTTGAACCGTCCCACCGGCGGTCGCTGGCGCAAGGCGTTGTCGGCCATCATGCGTTGAAACAGCGTGTTATCCGCGACCTGCGCCAGAATGCTCTGGCGCAGTTGCTCGCCGCCACGTTCATCGCCCCAGACCACGCGCAGGTCGAAATAGATGCTGGAAGACAACAGGTTTTCTGGCGTCGCTTCACGAATGAACGAGCCAAATCGCCGTGCCCATTCGGTCCGGGACAGGCACAACTCGGGGTTGCTGGCCATGATCCCGCCCTTGCACAACGCAAAACCGCACTGCGCCAAACCCTGATTGATCCGCTCGGCGATCGGCAGCAAAAGCCCGCGAATGCGCGCAGCTTCGGCGGCGTCGGGAGCTTCGAACAGGATGCCATTGTCCTGATCGGTATGAAGCGTCTGCTCGCATCGGCCCTCGCTGCCAAAGCACAGCCAACTGAACGAGACGCCCGGATCGCCTTGTTCTTCCAGGGTCAGTTCAATGACGCGGCAGACCATGTGGTCGTTGAGCGGGGTGATGATCTGGGTGATCTGCGTGGACGAGGCGCCATGGGCCAGCATTCGATCCACCAACTGCACGATGTCGCCACGCATATGGCTCAACGAATCGATGCGCGGCGCGTTGCGGATGGTCCGCGCCAGGTGCACCAGATCCACCCGTTGCAGGGAAAACAGGTCGCGCTCGGACACCACGCCGCACAGGCGCTGATCCTTTACAAGGCAGACATGCGCGATATGACGTTCAGTCATGGCTAACGCCGCATCGAATGCGCTGGCATCGGGACTGAGATGGAAGGGCGCCTGAATCATGCTGTGACTGATCGGCTGGCCGAAGTCGGCGTTGACGTCTGCCACGACTTGCCGCAGATCGCGCAGGGTAAAAATCCCCAGCGGCGCCTTGGCTTCATCGACGATCACGATGCTACCTACCTGCTGCTCATCCATCCGTCTGACGGCCTCGCGCAACGGTGTTTCTGGCGAGCAGGTCACCGGGTGACGCATGGCCAGATCGCCCAGGCGCGTGTTCAGCGAATACTGAGTGCCGAGTGTTTCCACGGCCTTCTGCTTTACTTGCTGGTTAACCTGTTCCAGCAGACTACTGACACCGCGCAGGGCAAAGTCGCGAAAGCAACTGGAAAGGGCGAACAGCTTGATGAAAGCCTGTTTGTTCAGTTGCAGGCAGAACGTGTCTTCGGCCGCCAGATGCTCAGTGCGCGTGGCGCGTTCGCCCAACAGTGCGGCAATGGGAAAGCATTCGCCGAGGGTGATTTCGAAAGTGGTTTCAGTGCTGCCTTTGGCCGGATGCGGTCGTTCGCCGACAACGCGGCCTTGTTTAACAATATAAAAATGCTCTACTGGCCCATCGCCAGGCTTGATGATGCTCTCATCCGTAGCGTAGAAACGCAGCTGGCATTGCTCGACCAGATACGCGAGATGAGTGTTCTCCATCTGATTGAACGGCGGGAATTTTTGCAGGAATTGCATGGTGCCGTGGATGTTCTGCAATATGGCCGTCCTGCCAGCCTTGGTGAACGCATCCGCTTTGCTCATGACCGTTACCACTTGTTGTTATGGCTTCATGGTCGGCGGCTTGTCGGGCAGTGCCCATTGGACGTAAGTCTTAGGTCGCGGGAAACGCGTTGGAGCGCATTGCGTGGTGGTGTACAACCACAGCATGCGCAGGTCGCAATGGCCTGGCAGGAAGCCGACAAAGTGCGCAAGGTTTTGAGTCTGTTTGCGCTGTCAGAATGAAGTCGACGGGAAGATGAAACGGGTATGTTCGATCACGACATTTTGAGTGATGAAGAGCGCGAAGCCCTCAATGAGGTAATGCTTGCCCCTGCATCGCAATCGCCACAAAGAGTACTGATCGTGGATGACGACAGGGATGCTCGGGAAATCCTTGCTGAAATCCTGAGCCTCAACGACATCAGTTGCATCACCGCTGCTGGCGGCACCAGTGCCATGCATCTGCTGGAAACCCGGCCTTCCATTGCGCTGCTGATCACCGATCTGCGGATGGCGCCGTGCGACGGACTGGATTTGATCCGGCAGGTCAGGGATTCGGCTCGGGCGGCGATGCCCATCATCATCGTTTCAGGCGATGCTCATGTGCGCGACGCAATCGATGCCATGCACCTGAGCGTGGTGGATTTCCTGCTCAAGCCGATCAACACCAAGCAGTTGTTGCGGTTGGTGAAGCGGGAGTTGGGGATGGAGTAAGTTCACCACCGGCCCAGCTACATTTATTTGTCGGTAATGAAAAAGGCGGCGTGCCATGCAGGAACGCCGCCTTTTTTGCTACTGAACTACAACCCGTTCTTCGCCTTGAACTCACGGCGACGACGATGGAGCACAGGCTCTGTGTAGCCGTTGGGCTGACGGGTGCCTTCGATGACCAGCTCTACCGCCGCCTGAAAGGCGATGTTGCTGTCGAAGTCCGGCGCAAGTGGACGGTACAGTGCGTCGCCGGTGTTCTGGCGGTCGACCACCGGCGCCATACGCTTGAGGCTCTCCATCACCTGCTGCTCGCTGACCACGCCGTGCCGTAACCAGTTGGCAATATGCTGGCTGGAAATACGCAGCGTCGCGCGGTCCTCCATCAGACCGATGTCGTTGATGTCCGGCACCTTGGAGCAACCCACGCCCTGATCGATCCAGCGCACCACGTAACCGAGAATGCCCTGGGCATTGTTGTCCAGTTCGTTCTGGATCTGCTCGGGCGTCCAGTCGGTATTCGGCGCCAGCGGCAGGGTCAGGATGTCATCGACCGACGCAGGCGCGCGCTGCGCCAGTTCGGCCTGTCGCGCAAACACATCGACCTTGTGGTAATGCAGTGCGTGCAGGGCCGCTGCGGTCGGCGAAGGCACCCACGCGGTGTTGGCGCCGGCTAGCGGGTGAGCGATTTTCTGCTCCAGCATGGCTGCCATCAGATCCGGCATTGCCCACATGCCTTTACCGATCTGGGCACGTCCTTGCAGCCCGCACTTCAAGCCGATATCGACGTTGGAGTTTTCATAGGCACCGATCCATTTCTCAGCCTTCATCTGCGCCTTTCGTACCACCGGCCCTGCTTCCATGGAGGTGTGAATTTCGTCGCCGGTGCGGTCCAGGAAGCCGGTGTTGATGAACACCACACGCTCACGGGCGGCCTGGATACAGGCCTTGAGGTTGACCGTGGTGCGGCGCTCCTCGTCCATGATCCCGACTTTTAGCGTATTGCGCGGCAAGCCCAGCACCTCTTCGATGCGGCCAAACAGCTCGTTGGTGAACGCCACTTCTTCGGGGCCGTGCATCTTGGGCTTGACGATGTAGACCGAACCGCTGCGGCTGTTGGTGCGCAGGGTGTTGCCCTTGAGGTTATGGATCGCCGCCAGGCTGGTCAGCAGGCCGTCGAGGATGCCTTCCGGCACTTCCTGACCTTGATTGTCGAGGATGGCATCGATGGTCATCAGGTGACCCACGTTGCGCACGAACAGCAATGAACGGCCGTGCAGTGTCACCGGCTCGCCCTGCGGCGAGGTGTACACGCGGTCGGCGTTCATGGTGCGGGTAAAGCGCGTGCCGCCCTTGGACACTTCTTCGGAAAGATCGCCCTTCATCAGGCCTAACCAGTTGCGGTAGACCACCACCTTGTCGTCGGCGTCGACCGCAGCGATGGAGTCTTCACAGTCCATGATGGTGGTCAGCGCGGCTTCCATCAGCACGTCTTTGACGCCCGCTGCGTCGGTCTGGCCGATAGGACTTGCGGCATCGATCTGAATTTCGAAATGCAGGCCGTTGTGCTTGAGCAAAACCGCCGTCGGCGCAGATGCTTCCCCCTGAAAACCGATGAGCTGTGCGTCGTCACGCAGGCCCGTGTTGCTGCCGCCCTTGAGGCCGACGATCAATACGCCATCGGCAACTTTATAGTGGGTGGAGTCGACATGGGAGCCCGCAGCCAATGGTGCGGCTTCGTCGAGAAAGGCGCGAGCGAAGGCAATGACCTTGTCGCCGCGAACCTTGTTATAACCTTTGCCTTTTTGCGCGCCGCCTTCTTCGGAAATGGCATCGGTGCCGTACAGCGCGTCGTACAGTGAACCCCACCGGGCATTGGAGGCGTTCAGCGCGAAGCGGGCGTTCATGACCGGGACCACCAGTTGCGGGCCGGCCATGCGAGCGATTTCTTCGTCGACGTTCTGCGTCGTCACCTGGAAGTCCGCTGCTTCTGGCAACAGATAACCGATTTCCTGGAGGAAGGCCTTGTACACGGGGGCGTCGTGGGCCTGACCGGCATTGGACTGGTGCCAGGCATCGATGCGTGCCTGAAAGTCGTCGCGCTTGGTGAGTAAAGCTTTGTTCTTCGGCGCCAGCTCATGGATCAGCTTATCGGCTCCGGCCCAGAACGCGGCGACTTCGATACCGGTTTCAGGAAGGGCTTCGTTGTTCACGAAGTCCAGCAGGACTTTGGCGACTTGAAGGCCACCGACTTGAACGTGTTCAGTCATTGCTTGCCTCACTCTGCTCAGCTATCTGCGCTTGATCTCGCGCGCTTTTGTTTAAGCCATCGACATCACTGCTTACCTTTAAGGTTTCGAGCAGCAATGCTGGGTCAGGCATCTTTCCAAAGTATGTAGTGAACGCGGCGGAATACTACATGATGAGTTGCTGCGTGAAAATCGGACTCGATATGTCACCGAACGACTGATTTTCTTACGCGGGTCAAATCAGCGTTGCGGATGTTCTCAAAAAATATACGAATTGTTCTAGGAAATTATAGAAATAGTACACAAATCCTTTTTTCTGAAAGCGTTCCGGCACACCCCGAGCCCTTGCCTATACTTGCGCGACAGCCGCACAGGGAGGGAAACCGACCTGTGCACACGCAAGAGAATAAGGAGTGGACCGTGGATCATCTCATCATCACCGTATTTGCCCCCGATAAGCCCGGACAGGTGGAGCGGATCGCTTCGTGTGTTGCAAATCACGGTGGTAATTGGCTGGAAAGCCGCATGACCCACATGGCCGGGCAGTTCGCCGGCATTCTCAGGGTGGACGTGCCGGCAGAGGCTCATGCCGCATTACGTGATGCTTTGCAGGCACTGTCCTCTTACGGGCATCCGCGTGCAGTTTGCCGAGATCGTGGCCGAGCCGGCTTCACATTGGAAATCCATCAATATGGAGCTGGTAGGCAATGACCGGCCCGGTATCGTGCGCGACGTTACGCGACTGCTAACGGAGCAAGGGGTGAATGTCGAGCAACTGATGACGAATGTAGAGCCCGCGCCGATGAGCAGTGAAACCTTGTTTCGCGCCAAAGCACTGCTGGGTTTACCCCTGAGCTTATCGCTGGATGCGCTACAGGAACGGCTTGAGACGTTGGCGGATGAGTTAATGGTGGAGCTCAAGATCAAGGCTGACGATTGATCAGAGGTACTCTATACAGCTGAGTGAAATCGATCGATACGAGGTTCATCGCTGCCCTGCAGGCGGAACGGCCAGCCGAGCATCAGGGGCTCAGTCCAGTTATCCAGTTTTTTCATGAGCCTGCCTGTGGATAACCTGCGGATACAGCCCTGCAGGTCACGTCAATCAAGGCGTTGCCAATATTGATCAAAAAATCGCCAACTTCAGGAAGTTGTGCACAAATAGGATGAATGAGGTTGTGGATAACCTGCGCAAACATCGTTGCAAGCCACGTTTTTCGTGGCTTACAACGCGCTGTTCATTTATTGATCAGCGTGCGCCGCTGCGGCGGATCGCCACCCAGGCATCGATGCTGTAGATGATCAGACCTGCCCAGATGAAGCAGAAGGTCACGACGGTGGTTGAAGGCATGTGCTCACCGAAGAACACTACCGCCAATGCCAGCACCAGCGTCGGCGCAATGTACTGCAGGAAACCCAGCGTGGCGTAGGGCAGGTGCCGGGCGGCAGCGTTGAAGCACACTAGGGGTATCAGCGTGACCGGGCCTGCGGCGGCCAGCCAGATAGCTTCGGATGTCGTCCAGAATTCAGCCTGCGCACTGTGCGCCATGGGGTTGAACAGCAACCAGCCCGCCGCCAGTGGCACCAGAATCCAGGTCTCTACTACCAGCCCTGGCAGTGCTGCGACCGGCGCCTTTTTGCGGATCAACCCGTAGAAACCAAAGGTCAACGCCAGCGCCAGCGAGATCCACGGCAGGCTGCCGACCTGCCAGACCTGTTGCACCACTCCGATGAGCGCCAGCATGACCGCCACCCACTGCAACGGACGCAGCCTTTCGCGCAGCAGCACCATGCCCAGCATTACGTTGATCAGTGGGTTGATGAAATAACCCAAACTGGCCTCGACCATGTGGTTGTTGTTCACCGCCCAGACATAAATCAGCCAATTGGCTGCAATCAGCGACCCGCTGACTGCGAGAACGGCCAGGCGCCGAGGGTTGTCTCGCAGTTCCTGCCACCAGCCCGGGTGCTTCCACACCAGCAACAGCAGTGAGCCGAAAATCGCTGACCAGATTGCGCGATTGACGATGATTTCCACAGAAGGTACTTCAGCCAGCACCTTGAAGTAGATCGGAAACAATCCCCAGATGATGTAGGCACTAAGGCCAAGGATGTACCCGCGACGCGGGTTGGCAGCTTGCATGGGTGGTCCTTCGGCAAGTTTTTTGTAGTGTTAAGAGGTACTCGATTGCATGCGATCTGTTGCTGCCCGAAGGCGTGGGAGCCTGGCTTGCCGGCGATCTGTGCGCAGCGGCAGATGCGGTGTGACTGACTCGACGAATGCGCCTGAATGAGTACCGGCGCCCGGCAAGTCGCCCGATCAAGGTCCGTAGCAGGGAGAACGCCTACGCCCTTTGGGCAGAAGCGTCCACGCGCTTCAAAACAGCTTCAACGGCTCCTCGTTCAGCGCGGCCAGTTGCTCGCGCAACGCCAGCACCTGATTGCCCCAGTAGCGCTCGGTGCCGAACCAGGAAAAGCTGTGAGGAAACGCCGGATCGTCCCAGCGGCGGGCCAGCCACGCACTGTAATGAAGCAGACGCAGGGCTCGCAATGGTTCGATCAACGCCAGTTCGCGCGGGTCGAAATCGTTAAATTCGTTATAGCCGTCCATCAGTTCCGACAACTGACTCAGACAATCCTGACGATCACCGGCGAGCATCATCCAGATGTCTTGTACAGAGGGGCCCATGCGACAGTCGTCAAGGTCAACGATATGAAATATCTCATCGCGGGTCATCATGTTGCCGGGGTGACAGTCGCCGTGCATGCGGATGTTCTGGTGGGGCGTGGCGGCATAGACGTCTTCGACTCGCTTGAGCAGATCCTTGGCCACCGACTCGTAGGCGGGTAGCAGGCTGCGCGGAATGACGTTGTTTTCCAGCAGGTAATTCAGCGAATCGTGGCCGAAGTTTTTCACACCCAAGGCTTCGCGGTGCTCGAAAGGGCGGGTGGCGCCGACGGCATGAATCCGGCCGAGCAACTGGCCGAGGCGATACAGCTGATCCAGATTGCCCGGCTCAGGCGCGCGGCCACCCCGACGCGGGAACAGCGTGAACCGAAACCCGGCGTGTTCGAACAGGGTCTGGCCATTGTGAACAAGGGGCGCGACCACCGGAATTTCCACGTCGGCCAGCTCGGCAGTAAAGCTGTGCTCTTCGAGAATGGCTTCGCTGGTCCAGCGATTCGGGCGGTAGAACTTGGCGATCAGTGGCTGGCTTTCGTCGATGCCAACCTGATAAACGCGATTCTCGTAGCTGTTGAGCGCAAGGATGCGCGCGTCGCTGACAAAACCGATGCTTTCGACGGCATCCAGCACCAGGTCGGGTGTGAGTGTTGCAAACGGGTGGGCCATGCTAACTCCTGCGCGCAGCAGGCTGCCGCGTCGGGCCCGTCATGGTAACTCAGGAGCGGATGCCTGACACACCGCGTTGCGCGGGCGCCGCTGATATCTGTGGGAGCGAGCTTGCTCACGAAGGGGCCGGTACTTTCACCACGCCGTCAGCGTTTGAAAGTCGGCATTCGTGTGCAAGCTCGCTCCCACAGATTTTTTCGCTGTCCCTGGCGTAGGGAGTGGGGCGCTTTATCCGCCGATGACGCCGCCATCCTCGCGCGTGATCACCATCACCGAAGACCTGGGCTTGCCGTTGGGCAGGTGCTCGGGGAAGGTCGAGCCGCCTTTTTCGCCGGGATGCTGAATGCCCACGAACAGCGCTTTCTGGTCGGGCGCGAAGCTGATGCCGGTCACTTCACAGCCCACGGGCCCGACCATGAACCGGCGGATTTCACCGCTGGCAGGATCGGCGCAGAGCATCTGGTTATTGCCCATGCCCGCAAAGTCTCCGGCGTTCGAGTAATCTCCGTCGGTCAGAATCCACAGCCGCCCCTGCTTGTCGAAACCCAGGCCATCCGGGCTGTTGAACATGTTCTGCGGGGTAATGTTGCTCGACCCGGCCTGGGGTTTGCCCGCATGGACACCGGGATTGCCTGCGACCACGAACAGATCCCAGGCAAAGTCCATCGACGCCGCATCCGCGCCCGCTTCGTGCCAGCGCAGAATCTGACCGTACTGATTCTTCTCACGCGGATTCGGCCCGCCGACCGGCTGACCCTCTTCACCGCGCCTGGCGTTGTTGGTCAGGGTGCAATAGACCTGACCATCCTTGGGGCTGACCACGATCCACTCCGGCCGGTCCATGCGGGTTGCCTTGACTACGCTCGCAGCAAGACGCGCATGGATCAGCACTTCGGCCTGGCTGGCGAAGCCGCTGGCGGCGTCGATGCCGTTTTTGCCGTGGGTCAGTTCAACCCACTTGCCCCGGCCTTTCGGGCGATCAGGGTTGCTGTCGCCATCATCGAACCGGGCCACATATAACGTGCCGTGGTCGAGGATGTCGCGATTGGCCTTTGGATTCTTGTGATCGACCTTGTCGCGGCTGATGAATTTGTAAATGAACTCGCCGCGCTCATCGTCGCCCATGTACACCACCACGCGACCATCCTTGGTTTCGGTAAGCGCTGCGTTTTCGTGTTTGAAGCGGCCCAAGGCCGTGCGTTTGACCGGCGTGGACGTCGGGTCGAACGGATCGATTTCCACCACCCAGCCGTGGCGGTTGAATTCGTTGGGGCTCTTTGCCACATCAAAGCGCGGATCGTGAGGATGCCAATTCACTTCCTTGCTGGTGGCAACCACGCCGTAACGCCTGGAAGGCGCATCGAAGGTCTGGGCGGGATTACTGCTGCCGAAACAGTCGGTGAAGTTCTCTTCGCACGTCAGGTACGTACCCCAGGGCGTCTTGCCGTTGGCGCAGTTCTGAAACGTGCCCAGCACCGCTTTGCCTGTTTTGTCGGCTTCGGTTTTCAGCCATTGATGGCCGGCTGCGGGGCCGCTGAGCCGAATCGGCGTGTTGCCATGAATGCGTCGGTTGTATTCAGAGCCTTGAACAAACGTCCACTGACCGCCTTCGCGCTTCACTTCGATCACCGAAACGCCTTCGCTGGCCAGCGCCTTGTGCACATCATCGGCCGATTGCGGGTCTTTGCCGTGATCGAACAGGTAGCGGTAGTTGGTGTATTCGTTATTGATCGCCATCAGCGCGCGCGTGGCGTTGTCGGCATCGTCACCCGGAAAAGTGAACAGGCTCATGCCATCGTTGTTATCGCCGAATTGTTGCTCCTGCGCTTTGGCTGTGCCTTTGCCGCTGGGATCGAAGGCCGGGCCACCCGCATGCACTGGTTGCCCCCAACTGATCAGGACGGAGGATGTGTAGCCCGGTGGCAGGCTGATGGTATCGGCGGTGGAGGACGGGATGCTGGCGAATCCGAGCAACGTGCTGTTTGCGGTGCTGACACTGGCGGCCATCACGCTACGGCTGAGCAGATTGCCGCCCAGAAACATCGCGGCGCCGCACAGGGCGCCAGCGCTGATAAAGCCACGGCGGGTGAGGCAGGCGCTGTTTTTTAGCACCAGCGTTTCGAGGTCGGTGGACTGGTTTTCTTCGAGTAATTTCATCACGGGCTTCCTGCGGTTTTGGCGCAAACCTTATTCAACCCGGATGACGCTATTGTGTCGGTCCGATGACCGCTTTTACCTCGAGATGCGGCGGTGGACGCGAACTTAAAGTGGCGTGCCGATCAGCACATAGGACGGCGCAAACTGGACCTTCACATCACTGCCGACCTTCAACTTCAATGCTTTGAGGTGATCGGGCCCGGCGACTGCGCATAAGGTCTGACTGCTGGGAAGACCGATTCTGACCTCGCTGGGGCCTTCTTCACCGTCCAGAATCTCCTCGATTTTTCCACTCAGGCAATTATGTCCAGTTGTTACCGACTGATCGGAGGCAAGCAATTCCAGCCAGCTGGCCTTGATCAGCGCGAAGACGTCGGTGCCCGGCTCCAGCTCCAGCCGAAGCGTGCTGTCGTGAGTGATCTGTGCGTCGATGGACAGGTCGCCTGCAAGGTTCAGCCTGATCATGTCGTTGCGGCCCAATGGGGTGATGCTGGACACCTGGCCATGCAACTGATTACGCGCACTGGTGCGCAGCATCAGGCGACTGAGCAACGCCAAATCACTGGATTGCTCCGGCGTTTCCAGCAATTGGGTCTGTAGCGCCTGCAGGCGTTGATAAAGCCGCAGCACGCGCTCGCCTTCTTCCGACAACCTGGCGCCACCACCCCCCCGGCCGCCCACACTGCGCTCGACCAGAGGCTTTTGCGCCAGATTGTTCAATTCGTCGATGGCGTCCCACGTCGCCTTATAACTCAAGCCTGCGCTCTTTGCTGCGCGGGTGATCGAACCTTGCTCGGCAATGTGCTGCAACAGCGCGATGCGGTGCGGGCGACGGACCATGTGTTGAGTGAGGGACGGCGGTAGGGACATATCTGAGAGATTTTGTCTTGGGATAATGGGCGCAGTGTAAGCCAAAACCGGCCTGCCCGGACGAGGCGGATTTGATGAAGGTGAGTGACGGAGAACTCGCAGCACATCCGAAACATGTCTGCGACCTGAGCACCGTTTCGAATCAATTCGCTCCGAAAGCTTGACCGTCCCTGGCATCGGCGGCGGCAAAACATGACCCATGGGATTCACTCGTACAGATAGCGCACGCGCCCAAGAACCTGTGATCTGTTTTGACCGTGACTCAACCCTCAGGCTTGGGCGTGCGCGCCAGGCAATACACATCTACCCTGTTTGCCCCCGCCTCGACCAGCAGCCGGGCAATGGTGTCAGCAGTGGAGCCAGTGGTCAGCACATCATCGATCAGCGCCACATGCTTACCCCTCACGCCAGCAGGCTCGACCAAAACAAACGCTTCGCGCAGATTGCGCTTTCTCGCCCTGGCATCCAGCCCCTGTTGCGCAGGCGTCTCCTTCACGCGGTCGATCAGTCGCTCATTCACTGGCAGCTGCAATTGTCGCCCAAGCCAGTTCGCCAGCATCGCGGCCTGGTTGTACCCGCGTTGTCGCAGACGTTTTCTGCCCAAGGGCACTGGAATCATGATGTCGGGTCGCGCAAGGCCTTCTTCGAACCGATGTTGCAGCGATTGCCCCAGCAACTCGGCCATCAATCGCCCCAGTGGCCATTTAGCCTGATGCTTGAAGCGTGTGACCAGTGCGTCGATGGGGAAGTCGTAAAGCCACGCAGCGATGACTTCGTTGAAGGCCGGAGCGCGACGCGTGCACTGCGCGCAAGTCAGGCCAGTCATTGGCAGGGGCAGGGCGCAGCGCTCGCATTGGTCGATGAGCCACGGCAATTCGGTCTCGCACGCCGTGCAGATTGGAAAGCCTGTGTCGGTCTGCTCGTCGCATAACAGACAGATTTGTACGTTTTTTAACCAGATGTAAACCTGATGCCCGTAGTGAGGTTGACAGCGCATGCCTCTTCCTTAAATATGCCGAACATCCGTGTTGCGCCTGTGGACTTTAGGGTTTGCCGATCGAGCCGAACCGCCCGGGTACTCGCCAAACCATCAAGGAGCCGCCCATGAGCGCCAGCATCAATGCCACTTTGCGTCACGACTGGAATCTAGCCGAGGTCCGCGCGCTGTTTACACAGCCTTTCAATGACCTGCTGTTTCAAGCGCAAACCGTGCATCGCGCTCATTTCGACGCCAACCGCGTTCAAGTCTCCACCCTGCTGTCGATCAAGACCGGCGCCTGCCCGGAAGACTGCAAGTACTGCCCGCAATCGGGTCACTACAACACCGGGCTTGAGAAAGAAAAGCTGATGCAGGTCCAGCAAGTGCTGGAAGAAGCTGCGCGGGCCAAAGCCATCGGTTCGACCCGTTTCTGCATGGGCGCCGCCTGGAAACACCCTTCGGCCAAAGACATGCCGTATGTGCTGGAGATGGTCAAAGGCGTGAAGGCCATGGGCCTGGAAACCTGCATGACCCTGGGCAAGCTCGATCAGGACCAAACCAAGGCCCTGGCCGACGCGGGGCTTGATTACTACAATCACAACCTCGACACCTCCCCGGATTTCTACACCAGCATCATCACTACCCGCACTTACAGCGAGCGTCTGCAGACTCTGGCCTATGTGCGCGATGCGGGCATGAAGATCTGCTCCGGCGGCATTTTGGGCATGGGCGAGTCGCTGGACGACCGCGCCAATCTGCTGATTCAACTGGCCAACCTGCCAGAGCATCCGGAGTCGGTGCCGATCAACATGCTGGTAAAAGTCGCCGGTACGCCGCTGGCTAACGCTGAAGACATCGATCCTTTCGACTTCATCCGCATGCTGGCCGTGGCGCGCATCCTGATGCCGCAATCCCACGTACGTCTGTCTGCGGGCCGCGAAGCGATGAACGACCAGATGCAGGCCCTGGCGTTCTTTGCTGGCGCCAACTCGATTTTCTACGGCGACAAACTGCTGACCACCGCCAACCCACAGGCTGACAAGGACATGCTGCTGTTCTCGCGTCTGGGTATCCAGCCGCAAGCGCGCGAAGAGCATTCGGACGAAGTGCATGAGGCGGCAATCGAGCAAGCGTTGATCGAGCAAAAGAGCAGCGAAATGTTTTACGACGCGGCGGTTTGATCGCTTACCGATGCGGCTGATTGAAACGCAAAATAGTATGGGTGTGGGCGTGCTCACGAAAGCGTCAGGTCAGTCGGCATCGATGCTGAATGTGATGCCGCATTCGTGAGCACGCTCACTCCCACCGGTATCGCATTCGTCCGAATTCTGCGATCTGAACAATTGAGGCCTGCATGTCTTTCGATCTGAGCGCACGTCTCGCTGCCCGTCGTGCCGAGCACCTTTACCGTCAACGCCCACTGTTACAGAGCCCGCAGGGCCCCGAGGTGGTGGTTGACGGCAAGCCGCTGTTGGCTTTTTGCAACAACGACTACATGGGCCTGGCGAATCACCCCGACGTGGTTGCAGCGTGGAAAGCCGGTGCCGAGCGCTGGGGCGTGGGTGGCGGAGCTTCGCACCTGGTCATCGGCCACAGCACGCCGCATCACGAACTTGAAGAAGCCTTGGCCGATCTCACCGGTCGCCCACGGGCGTTGTTGTTCTCCAATGGTTACATGGCCAACCTCGGCGCTGTCACGGCGTTGGTGGGGCAGGGCGATACCGTGTTGGAAGATCGCCTCAATCACGCCTCGCTGCTGGATGCAGGTCTGCTGAGCGGCGCCCGTTTCTCGCGCTATCTGCACAACGACCCTGATAGCTTGAATAGCCGCCTCGAAAAGGCCGTGGGCGATACGCTGGTGGTGACCGACGGCGTGTTCAGCATGGATGGCGACATAGCCGACTTGCCTGCGCTGGCCAAGGTTGCGCGAGCAAAAAACGCTTGGCTGATGGTCGATGACGCCCATGGCTTCGGGCCGCTTGGCGCCAACGGCGCGGGGATTGTCGAGCACTTCGGCTTGAGCATGGAGGACGTTCCGGTGCTGGTCGGCACCCTCGGCAAATCGTTTGGCACGGCAGGCGCATTCGTCGCCGGAAGTGAGGAGTTGATCGAAACGCTGATCCAGTTCGCCCGTCCCTATATCTACACCACCAGTCAGCCGCCGGCGCTGGCCTGCGCGACGCTGAAAAGCCTCGAACTGCTGCGCAGCGAGCAGTGGCGTCGTGAGCATTTGAAGGCGCTGATCAAACAGTTCCGTGAGGGCGCGCAGGCGCTTGGCCTGACGTTGATGGACAGCTTCACGCCGATCCAGCCGATCCTGATCGGAGACAGTGGTCGGGCCCTGCGCTTGTCTCAGATGTTGCGCGAGCGCGGGCTGATGGTGACGGCGATTCGTCCACCTACCGTGCCCGCCGGGAGCGCGCGATTGCGCGTCACCCTGTCCGCAGCCCACAGTCAGGCGCAGGTGCAACTATTGCTGGACGCATTGGAGCGGTGCTATCCGCTGCTGGGTGCGAGTGAGACCGGGGAGCCACAACATGCGTGACCGGTTGGTCCTGCTGCCGGGCTGGGGGCTTGGCGTTTCGCCGCTTGAGCCATTAGCGGCAGCGCTGCGTGGGCTGGACGAGCACTTGCGAGTCGAGATCGAGCCGCTGCCAGACCTGGACAATGCCGACCTCAACGACTGGCTCGACGAACTGGATTCGACCCTGCCGGATAACGTGTGGCTGGGCGGCTGGTCCCTGGGTGGCATGCTCGCCGCTGAATTGGCAGCGCGGCGTGGCGAGCGTTGCTGTGGTTTGGCGACGTTTGCCAGCAACGTGTGCTTCGTTGCCCGCAGTCAGTGGCCGAACGCAATGCCGCAGGCTGACTTCGACGCATTCATCGCCGGGTGCAAGGCCGATCCTGAGGTCACGCTCAAGCGTTTCAGTCTGTTGTGTGTGCAGGGCGCAGAGGCGCCGCGGGCGCTGTCGCGACAGTTGAAGGCAGGCGCCCCCCACGGCCCCGGTGCCGGTTTGATCGAAGGCCTGAAGCTGCTTGAGCGCATGGACACCCGCGCTGCATTGCAGGCTTATCGCGGCCCGCAGCTGCATTTGTTTGGTGGTCTCGATGCGTTGGTGCCCGCCGAAGCGTCGGCCGACCTGCTCAATCTCTTGCCCGATATCGAAGTGGGCGTGATCGAACAGGCCAGCCACGCATTCATTCTGGAAAACCCCCACGGCGTCGCCGCAGCGGTCCAGGCATTCCTACATGAGTCCGGTGATGACTGATCTTTCCCATTGCGCGGTGTTGAAGGCCGTGAAACAGCAACAGGCCAATGCCCAGAGCCGCCTGCCGGACAAGCGTCAGGTCGCAGCATCCTTCTCCAAGGCTGCGGCCAGTTACGACAGCGTTGCGCAGTTGCAGCGTGCGGTGGGCAGCGAGTTGATGTCGCTTCTACCCGAGATGAGGCCCGCTCGCTGGCTCGATCTGGGCAGTGGTACCGGTTATTTCAGTCGAATGCTGGCTGAACGGTTTCCGCAAAGTGAGGGCGTCGCGCTGGATATCGCCCAAGGCATGCTCGCCCATGCCCGACCGCTGGGAGGCCCTCAGCATTACGTGGCTGGCGATGCGGAAAGTCTGCCGCTGCGTGATGGCTGCGTCGATCTGATGTTCTCGAGTCTGGCCCTGCAGTGGTGCTCGGATTTCGCCTCGGTGCTCGCCGAGGCCAGTCGGGTCTTGCAGCCGGGAGGCGTTCTTGCCTTTGCCAGTTTGTGCGTTGGAACCCTTTATGAGCTGCGCGACAGCTGGCAGGCGGTGGATGGCCTGGTCCACGTCAATCGCTTTCGCGAGTTCGAAGAGTACCAGCGACTCTGTGCTGCCAGCGGCATGCAGGTGCGCAGTTTGCACGTCCAGCCGCATGTCCTGCATTACCCCGATGTGCGCAGCCTGACCCACGAACTCAAAGCGCTGGGCGCCCACAACATCAATCCGGGTCGTCCGGGCGGTTTGACAGGCCGGGCGCGAATTCAGGCGTTGATCGCTGCGTATGAAGGGTTCCGCCAGGAAGAAGGTCTGCCTGCGACCTATCAGGTTATTTACGCCGTGTTGGAAAAGCCTGCTGCTGGTTAAAGAATGACCAGTTCTGCCAGCATTTTTTATCCGGGCGCTATAGTGAGTGAGCAATAGTTTGAAACTTATAAACGGATGGTCGCCAAGATGAGTGCTGCTTATTTCATCGCGGGAACCGATACCGATGTTGGCAAAACCACCATTGCCACAGGACTGCTGTGTGCGGCGCGACAATCCGGACGGAGCACGGCGGCGGGCAAACCCGTGGCCTCGGGCTGCGATGTCAGGCCCAAGGGCCTGCGCAATGCCGACGCGGTGGCTTTGCGCGCCGAATGTTCGATTGCGTTGACGTACAGCGAGGTCAACCCGGTGGCTTTTGAACCGGCCATCGCCCCGCATCTGGCGGCACGTGAAGCGGGCATCGCGCTGACCGTGCAATCTCTGCTTGGGCCCATGCGCCACATTCTCGAAAAACAGGCCGACTTCACCCTGATCGAAGGTGCGGGAGGCTGGCGCGTGCCGTTGGCGGACCAGGCCAACTTGTCCGATCTGGCAATCGCGCTTGGGTTGCCGGTGATCCTGGTGGTGGGCGTGCGTCTGGGTTGCATCAGCCACGCGTTGCTCTCTGCCGAAGCCATCGCTAACGACGGTCTGCAACTGGCGGGCTGGGTGGCTAACGTCATCGACCCGAAAACGTCGCGCCTGGAAGAAAATCTCGCCACCTTGGCCGAGCGTCTGCCGGCGCCGTGTCTGGGGCGCGTGCCCTACATGAAGAAAGCTACCCCGGAAATGGTTGCCGAGCATTTGCACCTGGAATTGCTGGATGAGTGAGCTTGCTGCGGACTGCGCATTTGCCTGCGGGGGATCGCGGCAATGTGATCCACGTCACAAGGCGTAATGCCATTAGTCCGTTTGCTAAATGCTTCGTGGCGTTTGCTGGTTTAATGGCCTTGTTCGCTTATGAACAGAGGGTCCTGCTGATGCAAATCTCGCTGAACAACACGCTGTATCCAGGCCTGAGCGCCATTCAGGTCGGGCAGGACCGTGTCGACCAGGCCGCCACTCAGCTGGCCAGCCCAGCCACCGAAGTGTCGGGTCGTAGCCAGTCTTCGGACTTTCAGCTTGAGCGCCTGCGTTCGGTCGATCGCCCGCAACGTTCCGACATGGCCACCAATGTCGTTGAACTGACCGAGGGCAAGATTCAGGTCCAGGCGGGCGTCAAGGTCGAAAAGGCCGCCGATGAAATGCTTGGCACGCTGATCGACACCTTCGCCTGATTACTCTTCGAAATATGTCTCCTTTCAACGTGCGCTTCGGCGCACGTTTGCGTATGTGCTTCCCCTCCGAATAGCGCCCATCAAGCGGGCGAATCCCAGTGCTCTGCCGCCTGCGTGCAGGTCCGCTCAACTGGACTTAACCTCTACTATTCGTTCGGAGCCGGAATTCTGCGCTTCATATTGCGCGACGTTCAGACGTCCACGATGAAAGGTGCGTGACGCACCCTTGACAAGAAATGGGCGTAAACGTATGTTTCAAACACCTGTTTGACCGCCGACCAAAGAACAACTCTCGGTGTAAGGGGCAAGTCCCCGCAGTGACCACACGGTCATCCAACTCCAGGATTCATCAGCAGAGGTTTATCGCTATGCCTGATTACAAGGCCCCCTTGCGTGATATTCGCTTCGTTCGTGACGAGCTGCTTGGCTATGAAGCGCACTATCAGAGCCTGCCAGCGTGCCAGGACGCCACGCCTGACATGGTCGACGCCATTCTCGAGGAAGGTGCCAAGTTTTGTGAGCAGGTACTGGCGCCCTTGAACCGTGTGGGTGATACCGAAGGCTGCACCTGGAGCGAATCGGGCGTTAAGACGCCGACCGGCTTCAAAGAAGCCTACAAACAATTCGTCGAAGGCGGTTGGCCGAGTCTGGCCCACGACGTCGCTCATGGTGGTCAGGGTCTGCCTGAGTCGCTGGGTCTGGCGGTCAGTGAAATGGTCGGCGAGGCCAACTGGTCGTGGGGCATGTACCCCGGCTTGTCCCATGGCGCAATGAACACCATCTCCGAGCATGGCACGCCTGAGCAACAGGATGCCTACCTGACCAAACTGGTCTCGGGGGAGTGGACCGGCACCATGTGCCTGACCGAGCCTCACTGTGGCACTGACTTAGGCATGTTGCGCACCAAGGCCGAGCCTCAGGCAGATGGCTCGTACAAGGTGTCCGGCACCAAGATTTTCATCTCCGCTGGCGAACACGACATGGCCGATAACATCGTCCACATCGTGCTGGCCCGTCTGCCCGACGCGCCTTCAGGCACCAAAGGCATTTCGCTGTTCATCGTTCCCAAGTTCCTGTCGGCGGCTGACGGCGGCGTCGGCGAGCGTAACGCAGTGAGCTGTGGTTCGCTGGAACACAAGATGGGCATCCACGGCAACGCTACCTGCGTAATGAATTTCGACAGCGCCACCGGCTTTCTGATCGGTCCGCCGAACAAGGGCCTGAACTGCATGTTCACCTTCATGAACACGGCGCGTCTGGGTACCGCGTTGCAAGGTCTTGCCCACGCTGAAGTCGGCTTTCAGGGCGGCCTGAAATACGCCCGTGAACGTTTGCAGATGCGCTCGCTGACGGGCCCGAAAGCGCCGGACAAGGCCGCTGACCCGATCATCGTCCACCCGGACGTGCGTCGCATGCTGCTGACCATGAAGGCGTTCGCCGAGGGGACTCGGGCGATGGTTTACTTCACCGCCAAGCAGGTCGACATTGTCAAATACAGCGATGACGCTGATGCTAAAAAGCAAGCCGATGGCCTGCTGGCGTTCATGACCCCGATCGCCAAGGCGTTCATGACAGAAGTCGGGTTCGAATCCGCCAACCACGGCGTACAGATCTACGGCGGCCACGGCTTCATCGCGGAATGGGGCATGGAGCAGAACGTGCGCGACAGCCGTATTTCGATGCTGTACGAAGGCACTACGGGCGTTCAGGCTCTCGACTTGCTGGGCCGTAAAGTGCTGATGACTCAAGGCGAGGCGCTGAAGGGCTTTACCAGGATCGTCCACAAATTCTGCCAGGCGCAGGAAGGCAACGAAGCGGTCAGCGAATTTGTCTCCCCGCTGGCTGCGTTGAACAAGGAGTGGGGCGACCTGACCATGAAGGTCGGCATGGCCGCCATGAAAGATCGCGAAGAAGTCGGTGCCGCATCGGTGGATTACCTGATGTTCTCAGGCTACGTATGCCTGGCGTATTTCTGGGCTGACATGGCCCGCATTGCAGCCGAGAAACTGGCAGCCGGCACCAGCGAAGAAGCTTTCTACACCGCGAAACTGCAGACTGCGCGCTTCTACTTCCAGCGCATCCTGCCGCGTACCCGCACACATGTTGCGGCCATGCTGTCAGGTGCCAGCAACCTGATGGACATGAACGAAGAGCACTTCGGCCTGGCTTACTGAGTCACCGGCCTGTTTTACCTTAAAGCCGCTTGTCCTTCGGGGCAGGCGGCTTTTTTGTGCCTGTCAGGCAGCTCAACCGATACCGCGCGGATACGGGCACTGACGGAAAAACAGTGACCTGTCTCACAATTTTCCTCATCAAATTCGCTATCCGGTCGATACAGGCACAATGCCATTTAATTTACACACGTTCGTTATGGGTAGGAGTCAGTCCTTTTGCTGCGCCCGTCAGCTGCACACCTCAGCCATTTTCTACCTTCACTGGCGCTGTTGATCGCCGGACTTGCGGCTGCGTACGTGAAGGACCTCAACGTGTTCTTCACCTCGCTGTTCAACGTGCTGCCCACATTGGTTCTGTTGCTCGGCGGTGCCTACTGCATCGTTTATAAGCGCCAGCGTGAACTGTTCCTGACGATTACGGTGTACATCGCCTATTTCCTGCTCGATACCCAGACCGATTACTACCGCGACAACGGCAAAGTCCGCGAAGACGCCGCAGTGGTGTTCCATCTTTGTTGCCTGTTGCTGCCCGTCATGTTTGGGTTGTTCGCTGCCTGGGAAGAGCGTACCCATTTGCTTCAGGACCTTGTCGCGCGGCTGGCGGTGCTTGTCGCCGTCGGCAGCGTTGCCTTGGGGCTTGAACAGAGCTTCCCGCAAAGCCTGCTGGCGTGGCTGGCCGACATTCGCTGGCCCTCGCTGCATGGCGAATGGATGAGCCTTATTCAGCTCTCCTACGTGACCTTCCTCATTGCCTTCGCCGTGCTGCTCGTCCAGTACATTCGCAAGCCCAGGCCGTTGCATGCCGCTCAACTGGTGGGGCTGTTGGGGTTGTTCTGGGCCTTGCCGAAAACCTTCATCCTGCCCTTTACGCTGAACATCATGTGCAGTCAGGTCATGCTGATGATCGCCGCAGCGGTCGCTCATGAGGCCTATCAAATGGCCTTCCGCGATGAGCTGACAGGATTGCCGGGTCGACGGGCGCTCAACGAGCGCATGCAGCGCCTGGGCCGAAACTACGTGCTGGCAATGAGTGACGTCGACCATTTCAAGAAATTCAACGACACCCACGGCCACGATGTCGGCGACCAGGTGCTGCGTCTGGTGGCGAGCAAGTTATCGAAAATCACCAACGGCGGCGGCCGGGCCTATCGTTACGGGGGCGAAGAGTTCGCGATCGTTTTTGCGGGCAAGACGCTGGATGAGTGCATGCCGCATCTGGAAGTCATCCGCGAGACCATCGCTAACTACGCTATCCATTTACGTAATCAGGACAACCGGCCACAGGACGATCTGCAAGGTCGTCAACGTCGCGCAGGTTCACCGGCATCGGTGGTGTCGGTGACCGTCAGTATCGGGGTAGCCGAGCGTCAGGCGGAGCATCGCAACCCCGACGAGGTGCTCAAAGCTGCGGACCAGGCACTTTATGCGGCCAAAGGCGCGGGCCGAAATTGCGTTATTGCCTACGGTCAAACCAACAGGCGCGGCGCCGAAAGAATGGCTGCTGCTGGCTGATCGCGTCGTCCTTCTTCTTTATTGTCAGAGACCTTTGTCTGCGGGTGGGTCTTTCTCGTGCGCGCGGGAAATATGTGACCGAAAATTGTCTTGTAGTCACTACTTGACCCTATGTGTCTTAAATGGCGTTCCTGTACACTCCGACTCACTGACACATTGATGCTGCTCACGGTCTGCGGCGTCTCATTTTCGGGTATCTGTTGCTGTTTGCGAGGTTTGCCATGGCTGACTACAAAGCGCCTTTGCGCGATATGCGCTTCGTCCTCAATGAAGTGTTCGAAGTCTCCAGACTCTGGGCCACGCTGCCGGAGCTGTCCGAGGCAGTGGATGCCGAAACTGTCGAGGCGATTCTAGAAGAGGCGGGCAAGGTCACCAGCAGATCCGTGGCCCCGCTCAGCCGCGCAGCCGATGAAGAAGGTTGCCACTGGAACGACACCGTGGTGACCACGCCGCAAGGCTTCGTCAAGGCTTACCAGGCCTACGCCGAGGGCGGCTGGGTGGGGGTTGGCGGCAATCCCGAGTTCGGCGGCATGGGCATGCCCAAGGCTGTTTCGGCTCAGGTCGAGGAAATGGTCAACTCATCAAGCCTGGCCTTCGGCCTTTATCCGATGCTGACCTCGGGCGCCTGCGTCTCGATCAACACCCACGCCAGCGAAGAGCTCAAGGCGACTTACCTGCCGAATCTGTACGCCGGTATCTGGGCCGGTTCGATGTGCCTGACCGAAGCGCATGCCGGCACCGACCTTGGGATCATCCGCACCAAGGCCGAGCCGCAGACCGACGGCACCTACAAGATCACCGGCACCAAGATCTTCATTACCGGTGGCGAACACGATCTGACTGAAAACATCATCCATCTGGTCCTGGCCAAACTGCCGGACGCGCCTGCTGGCCCGAAGGGCATTTCGCTGTTTCTGGTGCCGAAATTCTTCGTCAACAGTGATGGCAGCCTGGGCGAGCGCAACGCGGTGTCCTGTGGTTCCATCGAGCACAAAATGGGTATCCAGGCCTCCGCGACGTGCGTAATGAACTTCGATCAGGCAGAAGGCTATCTGATCGGCGAGCCAAACAAAGGGCTGGCGGCGATGTTCACGATGATGAACTACGAGCGCTTGGGCGTTGGTATTCAGGGTTTGGCGTCCGGCGAGCGCTCTTATCAGAACGCCATCGAATACGCCCGTGACCGCCTGCAAAGTCGGGCGCCGACCGGCGCGCAGTCCAAGGACACTATTGCCGACCCTATCATCGTGCACCCTGACGTGCGGCGCATGCTGCTGACCATGAAGGCCCTGAACGAGGGCGGACGTGCGTTTTCTACCTATGTCGCTCTGCAACTGGACGCTGCCAAATACAGCGAAGACGCTGATGTGCGCCAGCGCGCCGATGGGTTGGTCGCATTGCTGACACCGGTTGCCAAGGCGTTCCTGACCGATATGGGGCTGGACATCACCATCCTCGGTCAGCAAGTGTTCGGCGGCCACGGTTACATCCGTGAGTGGGGCCAGGAGCAATTGGTCCGTGATGTGCGCATCACTCAAATCTACGAGGGCACCAACGGCATTCAGGCGCTGGATCTTCTGGGCCGCAAGATCGTTGGCAGCGAGGGGGCGCATTACCGGCTGTTTTCTGATGAAGTCCGCGCTTTCATTGAGTTGTCCGGCCCCTCGCTGGGAGAGTTCACCAAACCATTGGCCGCAGCGCTGACCACCCTGGATGAATTGACTGACTGGATACTGGATCGCGCGCGAAGCAACCCCAACGAAATCGGCGCAGCGTCGGTGGAGTATTTGCACGCTTTCGGTTACACGGCATACGCCTACATGTGGGCGATGTCGGCGAAGGCCGCGCTGGGCAAGGATGAGGAGGACTTCTACGCCGGCAAGCTGGGCACCGCGCGTTTCTATTTCGCACGCATGCTGCCCAGAATTCAGTCGCTTGCAGCATCGGTCAAAGCGGGCAGTGAGTCGCTGTATCTGCTCCAGGCGTCACAATTCTGACGGCGGAGGGTTCGTGTAAGCTTTTGCTTACACGACGCGATGACAATCTGCTCTATCGCGGTATGGGATCCAAAGTTAATCTACACACATGGACGTAGCGCAGGATGCGCAAACAGATAACAGGGACACGTAGGGAATGCCTGCCAGGATGGCGGGAAGAAAGGGAAGTCAAAAGGGAAACAGTCTGGAAAACCTCGCTTCGGCGGGGTTTTCTTTTATCTGGCTTCAGGAAATCGCCTTGGGCTGTGACAGCCCATCCACGGTCGGTTTCTCGACTTCATCGAGCACCGACTTGAGCAACTCCACCATTGCCTGCTGCCTTTGTGCATCGCGATACACTAGTCCGATCTGCAACGGTACCCGAGGCTCGCTCAACGGCTTCCATAACAACTCATCGTTTTCTTGAATATCCTGCGCGCGCCCCGGAAGTACCGTGGCCAGCTTCATGTGCGCAAGACTGTCGAGAATCCCCGACATATTGTTCAGCTCAGCCTGTACATGCGGACGACGCCCCAGATTGGCCAGTTGCGTCTGCCAGATCTGCCGCACCTGAAATTCTTCCCCGAGCAGCAGCATCGGCAGTTCAGCGGCCTGACTCACCGAAACTTTCCTGAATTCACGCAGTGGATGATTGGCGGGAATGACCACCTTGAGTTCGTCTTCATAAAGCAGCAGGCCATGCAACCCCGGCTGGCGCGGCGGCAGGTAGCTAATGCCGATGTCCAGCGAACCGTTGAGCAGGCGGCGCTCAATTTCCATCGCGCTCAGCTCGTAGATCTGCACCACCAGGTGAGGCTGTGCCTTGCGCACTTGCTCAAGCATCTGCGGCACCAGGCTCGAATGCACCGTTTGCATCACGCCAATGGCCAAGGTTCTTTGTGATTGTCCCTTGAAGTTGCGCAACGCGTCGCGAGCACGCTGCATGCCTTCAAGCAATGGCACTGCGTGGTTATAAAGCGTGTGAGCTGCGAGTGTCGGGAGCAGGCGCTTGCTGCTGCGCTCGAACAGGCTGACGTCGAGGCTGTGCTCGAGCAAACGGATCTGCTGTGAGAGCGCCGGTTGCGACAAGGAGAGCCGCTCGGCGGCGCGCCCCACATGGCCTTCTTCGTAGACCGCGACGAAATAGCGCAGTTGACGGAAATCCATAAGTGATTCTTATCGAAATGGCTGGAAAATCGAAATGGTTGTCCGGCTAGCTGGCGCATAGTCTACGCCCAAATCAAAGGGGCTGCAGGGCCATACCGCGCGATGAACAATGTCCAGCTTGAAGGCGTTTACATAGGTAAAGCGAAAAGTCTGGGTCATGGACTGATCAGCGATATCGACAAGCATCGAATGGATGGACGCGTATGGCTGTGGCCTCAGGGCCTGGGCAACGACGAGCACGGCGATCCGCGCTTTCACACCGGGCCCGAACGCGCCCTGCATCACTATCCCGCCGAGCACTACCGCTATTGGCGCAAGCGCTACCCGGCCATTGACTGGTGCGCGCCAGCGTTCGGCGAGAATCTTTCGTCCCACGGACTGACTGAAGAGCATGTCTGCCTGGGCGACATGTTTCGCTGGGGCGGGGCCCTGCTGCAGATCAGTCAGCCGCGCTCGCCGTGTTATCGGTTGAGCCATCGCTGGGGCATCGAAGGACTGCCGCAACACGCGCAGGACACTGGCCGCTGCGGTTGGGTTTATCGAGTGCTCAAGCCCGGCTTCGTCAAGCCTGAGGATTCGTTCGAACTGATTCAGCGCAGTTATCCCGGCTTGACCGTGGCCTGGGCGTTACGCAGTTTCTATCAGGAACCACTGGAGCACGCGGGTCTGAAAAAACTGGTCGATTGCCCGGCCTTGTCTTCCCGCTGGCGCGACATCGCCTTGAAACGTCTGCGCACCGGTCGCATCGAGGACTGGAGCGATCGTCTGTTGGGGCTGCCACTGGAAGGGCTGCGCGCATGAATCTGTCCAGACTGCTGCGCAATTGTGTTGCCAAAGAAGGTGCGCGCGAGCAGTCCCCTTTATTGTCTCCCTTGCAGCGTCTGCGCCAACGGACAGACAGTGACCAATCCGGGCTTTTCGTAGCCGAGCAGCAGGCCTGCGCCGCAGCCATGACGCTCGCGCGGCAGTGGGGCGAGCGTCATCGACGTGGCGAGTGCGGGGTGGTGGTCGCCTGCGGCGGACGTTTCGATGAGTTGATCGAATCGATGGTCAGCGACTTCCGTCGCGTGCCGTTCAATGACTTGCTGGCGATGGAGGCGGCTGTCGACTCCCGGACCGTGGCGATCATCCTTGAGCCGATGCAGGGCGACAGCGTCGTGACACCCGCATCGCATGCCTATGTTCAGGGCGTAGAGAGGCTCTGCCGCGAGTTGAATATTTTGCTGATCCTTCACGAAACGCGGGGCACACGCGGCCAGAGTGGCGGCCTTTTTTGCGAAGATACCTACAACGTGCGCGCCGATATCCTCGTGCTGGGCGATTACTCCAGCTGCAGCCCGCGATGCTCGGCCTTGCTCGCTCGGGGGCATGCCTGCACGGCGGAGATCGAAGAGCTGCAGGGCTATGTTCATGAGCCGATCTCTCGTCCCACCCCAGTGGCCCCGCCAGCTAAAGCGCTGCGTCAACCTGTCCCCACCGGCCTGATGGCCTGACCGGACCTGCCGCCACCTCATACCGTCTTGCGTTATTTACGCTCGCCCTGCACCGGAGACCTGGGTGTGGGGCGTTTTTTATCCAGAGAGTGACGATTCGGCCACCGCGCAGGGTGGAACCCCTGTAGCGGCGCAGGGTCGATTAGCTGTATGGCCCGAGTAGGCCATTTCCCAATCCGGAGCTTCACCCATGGACATCATCCGCATCATCTTCGCTATCCTCCTGCCACCCCTGGGCGTGTTCCTGCAAGTCGGCTTCGCTGGCGCATTCTGGCTCAACATCCTGCTGACTCTGCTGGGCTACATCCCCGGCATCATTCACGCCGTCTACATCATTGCCAGCCGCAAGTAAGTACGACCCCCGTTCGGTGCGCGCCTTGGCTAAGGCACAGATTGTTAGTCCCGCTTGGCTATCAGCTGGCGGCATCCGAAAGTCCGAAAGTGTGCTGGACTGTAGGACGCTTCTGAATTCAAGCCGCTGGGTTGTCCACCCGTATAGCCCGCGCTGGTCTTCGCCCCGTCGTTGTAATCAATGACCGGATTTAGCGATCCGATCTCTCAAAGCGCATCAGCGTTTGCCTCTTGCCTTAAGCTCTGCTTGAGGCGCGTGTCATGGCGGCTGTGCGTCGGAGACCCTCAGGTCTGCCGGTATCTTTGAGGCCGGTTCGCTAACCCTCGCACAGCTGCCACCTTTCGCCTCCTCAGGTGAGTCGGTCAACGATGACTGCTTCGAACCCAAAACCTTCGTCCAGAACGGCCTCCAAATCTGCAGCCTCATGCTGGAGGATCAAGCTTGTTGGGGAGCGAATTCATTGGCGGAAAATAGCCCAGCCGATGGAGATTTATCACCTGCACGACTGCTCGGCGGATGACCCCCAGAATGATTTCGCCCCCAGAGGGCATGGGCCTGCCGATTTAAGCCGTTGCCTTAACCATCAATCACCTTCCTATAAAAAGCCCATTCAGTTTCCAGCGCGTGGGCCTGATTACTGGCTTTGCGCAAGCCGTGACGTTCTTCAGGGTAGAAGTGGCCTTCGGCGGGGATGCCGTTGTCCAGTAATGCGGCGAGCATATCGCGGGTCTGGGCAGGGACAACCACGGCATCGAGTTCGCCCTGAAAGAAGATCACCGGCACCTTGATCTGGTTGGCGTGCAGCAACGGCGTGCGTTCCTGATAACGGGCGATCTCTGTGTCCGGATCGCCGATCAACCAGTCCAGATAATCTGCCTCGAACTTGTGCGTTGCCTTGGCCAACGCCAATGGATCGCTGACACCGTAGAGACTGGCGCCACCGCGAAACACATCCTTGAACGCCAACGCGCACAAGGTTGTATAGCCACCCGCGCTGCCGCCGCGAATGAACGCCTTGCTCGGGTCGATAAGGCCCTGATTGCCCAGGTAGTCGACCACCGCGCAGGCGTCCTCGACGTCCACTACGCCCCATTCCAGGAACAGCGCTTGTCGATAGGCGCGGCCATAACCGGCGCTGCCACGGTAGTTGAGATCAGCGACGGCGAACCCGCGTTGCGTCCAGAACTGGATGCGCGGGTCGAGCACCGGATAGCAAGCCGAAGTCGGCCCACCATGGATGAATACAACCAGTGGCGGTTTTTCGTCGCCGGTCATCGAAGGATAAAAATACCCATGGGCCTCGCCCGAACCGCTGGGGTAGCGCAGGGTTTGCGGGAGGCTGATGCGCTCGGCGGGCAAGGGCGCTATACCTCCAGCCATGACCTGCACGCTTTTGTCAGCGCGGCTGATCGCCAGGACGGCGGACGGGCTCGTGGCAGACGCTGCGATGCAATAGATGTACTGATCATCCAGCGCCAGGCTGCGGAAACGGCTGTAGGGCCCACTGAAATCTTCAAACGAGCCGTCGGGCAAGCGCACACCCAGCACCCCGAGCCCGTCTTGCGACCAACTGGCCACGTAGGCGCCCTCATTCAGCGGCAGCCAACTTGAGCCACCCAGTTGCCAGGGAGCCGGCGCGTGGTCGGATTCGGCAGCGGGCAATGCTTCGAAGCCTTCCAGCGTCTCGACCCATGGCTGCCAAAAACCTGCGCGGTCGGTCAGGCAATACAGTTGGCCTTGTGCATCAAAGCGCGGCTGTTGCAGTGCTTCAAGCCCCAGTCCGCCGGCCAGGCAGTGCGGACGACCCCAATTGGCATCCGGTTGACGTTCGACGCTCAGCAGTCTGGTCGATGTCCAGGGTTGATGCGGGCGCCACCATTCGACCCATACCAGCCGATTGCCGTCGGGACTCAGCGTTGGCGCGGCATAGAAATCGGCACCCTCGGCTAGTACATGGCGTTGGCCATCCGCGAGGTCAATCGCCACAAGCCGATGCACGTCATGATCTTCCTCAACCGCCAGAATCTGCCCACGCGCGAACCGCACATCGCCATAGCGTTTATCGCTTTGGGTCAGGGCTTGCGGGGTATGGGCATCAAAGGGTTGAAGGTAGATCTGCTGATCGGCCTCATTGACGAACGCCAGCGACTCATCGGTCAGGCAGAACGAACCGCCACCGTATTCGTAGACCCGGCTGCGCACGCTGAAACCGTCCGGGGTCAGGCACGTGGTTGCACCATTACTCCAGCGCCAGATGCGCGACGCTGCGTCCTGCGGACGATATTCGTTCCAGAAGAGGCCGGCGGGGCTGACACTCAGTTCGGCAAAATCGGTGCCAGCCGCCACGGCCTGAGCGGCAGAGAACAGGTCAGGATTTGGCGATGAGGCGAGAATTTCGTTCATTGCGGAAGGCCAGTTGCTCGATGGTCTGGCTAGCATACTCGGCTTCGTCGCGCGCTTGGGTGATCAGACTGTGTTGCGGCGACTTGCTGCACACCGGGTCCGCATTGCTCGCATCGCCGGTGAGCATGAAGGCCTGACAGCGGCAACCTCCAAAGTCCTTCTCCTTCTCGTCGCAAGACCGACAAGGCTCGGGCATCCATTCGTACCCGCGAAAGCGATTGAAGCCGAAGGATTCGTACCAGATGTGTTGCATGCTGTGATCGCGCACATTGGGGAACTGGATCGGCATCTGCCGAGCGCCGTGGCAAGGTAGCGCAGTGCCATCCGGGGTCACGGTCAGGAACAGATTGCCCCAGCCATTCATGCAGGCCTTGGGGCGCTCTTCGTAATAATCGGGGGTGACGAAGATCAATTTGACCGGATGATTTTCGGCCGCCAGCGTGACGCGATATTCGTTGGTAATGCGCTCGGCACGTACCAACTGATCCTTGGTCGGCAGCAAGCCGACGCGGTTCAGTTGCGCCCAGCCGTAGAACTGACAGGTGGCCAGCTCGACGAAGTCCGCTTCCAGTGCCACACACAACTCGATGATCTTGTCGATCCTGTCGATGTTGTGCCGGTGGGTCACGAAATTCAGCACCATCGGATAACCGTGCTTTTTTACTGCCCGAGCCATTTCCAGCTTCTGCGCGAAGGCTTTTTTCGAGCCCGCGAGCATGTTGTTTACTTGCTCATCGCTGGCTTGAAAGCTGATCTGAATATGATCCAGACCTGCTTCCTTGAAATCGATGATCTTCTGCTCGGTCAAGCCGATGCCAGAGGTGATCAGATTGGTGTAGAAGCCCAGTCGGCGGGCTTCGCCGATCAATTCGGCCAGGTCCTGACGCACCAGAGGTTCGCCACCGGAGAAGCCGATCTGCGCCGCGCCCATCTGCCGTGCTTGGGCCATGACCTTGAACCATTGCTCGGTGCTCAGTTCCTGGCCCTGTTTTGCGAAGTCCAGCGGGTTGGAGCAATACGGGCATTGCAGCGGACAGCGATAGGTCAGCTCGGCGAGCAGCCACAGCGGCAGCCCGATGGGGGGTGTCGGTGGAATAGGGACGTGCGGCTCAGTCACTGCAGGCTCATTGGCCAGTGATGGGGGTAAGTTCGATCCAGTGTTCAACACGCGCGACCTCCATGAATTGCTCGATGTCTTGACCGAGCTCGGGAACGCCGGGGAATTTCTCGTCGAGCAGCGCAATGATTGCGCCGACGCTGCGCTGGCCGTCGATCAAACCGCCAATCGCACTCGCGCTCTCGTTGAGCTTGATCATGCCTTCCGGGTACAACAGCACGTGGCCATTCTGCGCCGGTTCGAACTGGAAGCGATAACCCCGACGCCAGCTTGGCACCTGTTCACGGTTGAAGCTCATAGGGCGATTCCTTTATGCCAGACCCGTTGATCGGTGACGCTATGGTAGGGCGGACGGTGCAGCTCGTAGGCCATGCTCATGGCGTCCAGCATGCTCCACAAAATGTCGAGTTTGAACTGCAGGATTTCCAGCATGCGCTGCTGGCCTTCCCACGTTGTGTAGTGCTGCAGGGTGATCGCCAGGCCATGTTCCACGTCACGCCGGGCCTGACCCAGACGGGTGCGGAAATATTCATAGCCTGCCGGGTCGATCCACGGGTAATGCTGCGGCCAGCTGTCCAGGCGCGACTGATGGATCTGCGGCGCGAACAATTCGGTCAGCGAGCTGCTGGCCGCTTCCTGCCAGTTGGCGCGCCGGGCGAAATTCACATAGGCGTCGACGGCAAATCGTACGCCCGGCAGCACCAATTCCTGCGAACGCAACTGGTCTGGGTCCAGCCCTACGGCTTGACCCAGACGCAACCAAGCCTCGATACCGCCGTCTTCACCGGGCGCACCGTCGTGATCCAGCAGGCGCTGAATCCACTCGCGACGGATTTCACGGTCCGGGCAGTTGGCCAGGATGGCCGCGTCTTTAAGCGGAATATTCACCTGGTAATAGAAGCGGTTGGCGACCCAGCCCTGAATCTGCTCACGGGTCGCACGGCCCTCATACATCGCCACCTGGAAAGGGTGGTAGATGTGGTAGTACGCGCCCTTGGCACGCAAGGCCTGTTCGAATTCAGCGGGGGAAAGCGGCGTTGCTTCGCTCATGTCGGCAGTCTTCCTTACGAATTTATGGCTGACCCTGTGGGAGCGAGGTCATTCGCGGTGCGCCCGTACAGTCGACCCGATGGTTGGCTGGGGCATCTTCCGCGAATGAATTCGCTTGCGCGGTTCCTTCGATGCTCGGACTCATCAATCTCAAAGCTCGATGCTCATGCCATCGAAGGCCACTTCAACGTTCTGGCGGGCCAGTTCGGCGCGTTCAGCGGAGTCTTCATCAAGAATCGGGTTGGTATTGTTGATGTGGATAAGCACTTTGCGCTGTTCAGGCAGCTTTTCCAGCACCTCCAGCATGCCACCCGGGCCGTTCTGCGCCAGATGACCCATCTCTGTGCCAGTGCGAGTGCCCACCCCGCGGCGTTTCATCTCGTCGTCATCCCACATCGTGCCGTCTACCAACAGACAGTCGGCGCCGCTCATTTTTTCCATGAGGGCATCATCGACCTTGCCCAGACCCGGCGCGTAAAACAGTTTTCCGCCGGTTTTCAGGTCTTCGACCATCAGCCCGATGTTATCGCCGGGGTGTGGGTCGAATCGGTGTGGCGAGTAGGGCGGTGCGGCGCTGCGCAGTGGGAAGGGAGTAAAGCGCAAGTTCGGACAGGCCGGGATCACGAAGCTGCCTTCCAGCTCGATGCGATTCCAGACCAGGCCGCCGTTCCAATGCTTGAGCATGTTGAACAGCGGGAAGCCGGTGCTCAGGTCTTCGTGGACCATCTCCGTGCACCAGACCTGATGCGGGCAACCTTCGCGCAGGCTAAGCAGGCCGGTGGTGTGGTCAATCTGGCTGTCCATCAAAATGATCGCGCTGATCCCGGTGTCACGCAGGCCGCGATTGGGCTGCATGGGGGCGAAGCCTTGCAACTGGGCGCGGATGTCCGGGGAGGCGTTGCACAAGATCCAATTAACGCCGTCATCTGACAGGGCGATGGACGACTGCGTGCGGGCATGAGCCCTCAAGCTGCCGTCGCGAAAGCCTGCGCAGTTGACGCAGTTGCAGTTCCACTGAGGAAAACCGCCGCCCGCAGCCGAGCCGAGAATCTGGATGTGCATGTGTACTCCGTACCGAATGGGGCAATGGCGCCCACTGTTGCGCCAGAACGCCGCGCCCTGAAATCTTTGATGCTGTAACAAAAAAGCCCCGGCGAACCGAGGCTTTTCACCGCGCAGAAATCAACGGCTTGCGAAGTACATGGTGACTTCAAAGCCGATACGCAGATCGGTATAAGCAGGTTTGGTCCACGACATAGGAAACTCCTTCCGGGTGAGTGCAGCGGTGGGTGAGCACTTCTTTAGTACACCTGCAAGAGGAGACGTTCAAATGCTTAGGGGGCTATGTTACTAAAAATATCGCGCTGCCGATGATCAAATATCCGATAAAGCTTTTTGCATTTACGGCAATGATTACGGGCGTTAAAGCCTTTGAGTCCAAGGGTCAGGGGGGGCTGGACAAACCGAAGACAAAGGCTTCAGGACGAGCGATTCTTCTGGCCGATTCAAGCAACTCATCAAGATGAAGATGTGCAAGAGAATGTTGCAGATGCGCCGCGTAGTCTGCAGCGTGCCCGGCGAGATGAGCTTGCCAGAGCATTTCAGCGGCCTGATGAGTGTCCATGGTCAATGGATCGAGCTGGCTTAACAGGACTGATCGCTGCGCCGGGATATCGGCCGTTTCGACCCGCCCGGGCAATGTCTCCATGAATGTCGTGATGTGTTCGGCCAGCTGCATCGCACTGGCGTTGGGGGACTGCACCCCGAACAGCATTCCGCCGTGCCCGGCAATCTGTCGGAAACCGCTGAAAACCGCGTAGCCCAACTGCAGTTCGACGCGTAAACGCTGATAGAACGGCCCTTGCACCACGTGAGCAAAAAAGCGCCACATGGCCTCGTCTTCGATGCTTGCAGACGGTGTTGGGTAAAACATCAGCACAGCCTGTTCCGATGAGTCTGAAGGTTCGGTTGCCCAACGCTTCGTCGTGCATGCGGGTAACGTTATCGGTTGATCGTCAGGTGTGCCGGGAGTCGCGCGCAGGGCGTTAATCAGAGCCGCTCGGCTGGCGCCTTGAATGCCCGTCGCAAAGCCGACCCAGCGCGCCGTTTCCCAAACGCTGTGCAGGTTGTCTGTTGGTGCACTGCATAGGCTGTTTAAAAAATGATCAGGCAGTGTCTTGAGCAGTTGTCGAATCGGGATTGAGGCAGGCCCTATGGCTGATTGCCCGTAACGTGTTCGGGTTTGGCTGTCGGGACTGCTCAGCCGGTTTAACGCCTGTTCGAGGACGGCGGGAAGCGGTTCTGCCAAGCCGCTTACCTGCAGCTGCCAATGGTCACCGTAAGCGCTGAACGCCAGTCTCACTCCGGCTTGTTCGGCGTCGGCAATCAAGGTTTGCAGGCTGTCGTTGAGCATGAGGTGCAGGTTTGGCTGCGGGGTCGAGAGCGTCCAGCGCAGGTAAAGGGTGCCCTCGTCAGTGGCAGGCATCCTGTCGCTGAAGGTCAGCGACGCCGGGGCTGGCGTTTGGAGGAAATGCGCGTTGGACGGGTACAGAAACGGATTGGGCCGGGGCAGACGCCATTCGGCATCCGCACAGGCTGCTTTTGGCAATTGAGGTGCTGCCTGAAGCAGTGATTGCGGCACGAGAGTATCGAGCAGGACCTCGAGTGCGCGTATCGCCTGATGCGAAAGACCGGACTTGCAGGTTGAAGCACTGTAGTGACGGGCCAGGGGCAGTGCACTTAGGACTGCAAGCCGACGCGTTTCAAGCAGCGTGTATTCGTCCAGCAGTTGGCGATGGTGGGCTTTGAAGAAAGTCAGCCAACTGAAGATCAGACGGTGGATCTCTGCTGTTTGGCTTGGCCTTATCGTGGGCAGGTATGCAATGTTCTCAGTAAGGACAACCTCGATGTGCAGCAAAGCCTGCCCGGCAAACTCATACAACACCTCGGCCTTAAACGACTCGATCAACTCGCGATCACGCAACTGCGCGGCCAGCCCTCCCGCTTGTGCGTTGTGCATCCAGGTGCAGAGAAAGGCGGCGGCGTGCTCGTGACCGACTGGAAGCCCTTCGCAGGGGAAAATCAGGTGCATCCGACGAGGATCGGTCTGTATTTGCGGTACGAGCTGATCATCGACAAGTGCAGGAGGTTTCAACTGCTCAACCTGGCTGCCTTCAGTGAAATATCCACCGAACGTGGCCGCCACTGCGTGTAGCTCATCCAGCGGTTGCGGACCCGCGAGGCTCAACGTCATCTGGCCCGCTTGATAGAAGGTCCGATAAAAATCCTGCAATGCCTGCTGAAATGCCGGACGAGGAACCGGCAGGCTGTAACGGTTGCCCGCATGAAACCAGCGTAAAGGGTGTAACGCGGACAACGGCTGGAGAAGTTTCAATTGATCGCGTGCGGCGATGTCTCGTGCCCATGCAATGAATTCGGCGTGCAGGACTTCACGCTCACGCAGCTGATCGGCCTTGGTCATACGCGGATGAACGAGCATTTCGCATAAACGCTCCAGCCCACCGGCAAATGCCCCAGGAGGCAGTTCGAAAAAGAAATCGGTGGTGCGTTCGCGGGTGCTGGCGTTGACCTGCCCGCCGTGACGCTGGACGTAGGTCATCAGGTTCTGCTCGGCAGGGAAGCGCGCAGTGCCAAGGAAGAAAAGATGTTCAAGAAAGTGCGCGAGCCCCGGCCATTGGGGCGGGACATCATGACTGCCCGCCGCCACCCGCAACGCCGCTGCACATCGCTTGAGCCTTGGCGCCGAACACAGCACCAGGCGCAACCCGTTGGACAGCGTCAGGGAGCGATGGGCGGGGGAAGGGGACGCAGGCATGACGATTTCCGCAATGGCGAAGGAAAGAGACTGCTCATGCTAGCGGATTACAGAGGACGTGACGTAGGGCTGTGCGCATCACCTGATACTGCACAAATGCCCTGTAGGCGCGAATTGATTCGCGATGCGGAAGCACTACCGACAGAGGCGTTTCGCAACGATCAGCCTTTGTCGGGATATCGCCCGGACTCAGTGTTTGACCAGTCCCAAATAAAACCCCGGTCGTCGATCCTTGAAATAGGTAGTGATCGCCTGCGACTCGCTTATCGCCTGTCGATCCAGATCCACCACCACCAACCTTTCCTCCTGTCCAGCAAGCCCGACTTGCTTGCCGTCCGGTGCACTGATGCTGCTCAAACCGCAGTAATGAATGTCGCCCTCACTGCCGCAGTAGTTGGCATAGACCAGATAGCACTGATTTTCGAAGGCTCTGGCACGCACGGTGACTTCGCAAACGAAGTCATAGGGCGCCATATTGGCGGTCGGCACCAGAATCAGGTCAGCCCCCGCCAATGCCAGCCGGCGTGTGTTCTCAGGAAACTCCACGTCGTAGCAGATGAGAAACCCCAGCTTCCAGCCGTTAAGTTCAACGATAGGAAAATGCTCGTCGCCGGCGCTGAACATGGATTTGTCCAGCTCGCCATACAGATGCGTCTTACGGTAATTGCAGCGTCGTGAGCCTTGCGCGTCAATCAACTGCACGGCGTTGTAGACCTGATCATCGGCGCTCAGCTCAGGGTAGCCGTACAGAATCGCAATGCCGTTGGTCTTGGCTATCTCGGCAACCTCCAGCGCAGCGTCTCCGTCGCTGGGTTGCGCCAATGCCCGCGCGGCCTTGGCGCCGATGTTGTAGCCGCTCAAAAACATCTCCGGGAAAACCAGCAGCGCGGCGCCTTGCTTCGAGGCCGCGGCTGCCTGTGCCTTGAGGCGCGCAAGATTGCTGCGGATTTCCAGCGGCAGTGGCAGGCATTGATAGAGGGCTACGCGCATCAGGGTTTCCTTTATTCAGGCAAAGCGATCGGGCCGATCTCATGAAACGCATCGCCTGGCCCCGGGTTTTGGGTGTGAGTCTTGCCCCCAAAGTGGGTCATGATGCCCCACACCGCATTCAGCGAAGTCTGCACCGCGCCCTCGACCCAGGCCGGGGTCCAGGACACATCGTCACCGGCGATGAAAATGCCGCGCTGCTCGTCGGGCATGTCCTTTTGCATGAAATGTGCGTACATCCGCTGGTTATAGCGATAGTGACCCGGCAGCGCGCCCTTGAAGGCACCGAGAAAATGCGGATCGGATTCCCACGACACAGTGATCGGATCGCCGATGATACGCGCGGCAATATCCACTTTCGGATAGATCTTCTTCAACGAGCCAAGTGCCAGGCTGACGCGCTTTTCCACCGGGTGCGGCAGCATTTTCAGCGCATCGCTCATCCACGAGTACGACAGACAAATCACCCCTGGCTTTTCCACGCCATTGGCGTAAGTGCCGTTGTCGAACAGGTACGTGCCACGGGTCAGGCGATCGGTGAGCGTCATGCTCATCAGGTCGCGGCCGGTTTCCGGGTCTTTGTCCTTCCAGAACGGGCGGTCGACCATCACGAAGGTTTTGGACGACTGCATGTAGCGCGTGCGGTCCAGGGCCATCCACATTTTCTGCGAGAACAGTGATTCCTCGCATTCGATCTGAGTGGTCAGCAACCAGCTTTGGCAGGTCGCCAGGACCACATCATAGTGCCGGATATCACCCAGATTGTCGGTGACCGCGAATTGCCCGTCGGCAGCACGGGCAATGCGTTTCACACCGGTTCGCGGCGCGCCACGATGCAGGCTCGAGAGGGTGGTACCTTGCGGCCAGTGGGCGCAGCGCTCGGGGGCATGCCGCCAGATGCCCATCGGCACCTGACCCACGCCACCGACGATCAGGTGCTGATGATCGTCGCAGTTGGTCATGACCACGCGGAAAATTTCCAGCATCGAGTTGGGGAAGTCAGAGTCCCAGCCACCGGTGCCGAACCCGACCTGGCCGAACACTTCGCGGTGATAGAAGGACAGCTTGGCAAAGGCCTTGGAAGTGGCGACGAAGTCATAAAACGTGCGGTCATCCCACAACGGCACCAGTCTGTCCCACAGCTCTTTGAGGCGCGGCACGTCACGATCACGGATGGCTTGCTGAATGTCGGCGAATTGCGCGCCATCTTCCAGTGCATCGGCCCAGGCGTCAGCCACTTCCTGAAACAGCGCAGGCAAGTCCGACAACTTTTGTGCGTAATGCGTGCTGCCTTCCAGGTCGATCACCGTACTGCCGGATGCAGCGGTCAGCGGATTGGGGAAGGGTTTTGATTCCAGCCCCAGTTTGTCCACGTAGTGATAGAACGCCGTGGACGACACCGGAAAACGCATGCCACCCAACTCGGCAATGATGCCTTCGGCACCTTCGAACTGCTGTGAACGCAGCCGCCCGCCCATTTTCGAAGCTTCGTATACGACTGGCTTGAGGCCGAGCTTCATCAGCTCATACGCTGCGACCAGACCGGCAATACCTGCGCCGACAATGGCCACTTCCTTGCCAAGGTTGTCGTTCGGAATACTGCCCAGGCCTGCGGGATGCTCAATCCAATCGTCGAAGGCAAAAGGAAAATCCGGGCCAAAACTGGTGATCGGTTTTTTGCCGTCGACGGGGTGGCGATTATTCTTCATGACTGACCTTGTTCGACTGTGACGCGAAAAAGGAAAGTTTAAATAAGTGTTAAGACGTTAATAAGATGCAGAGTGTCGTCGTTCTGTAGAGTTTTTAAGCAAAGTGACGATGTGAAAGTGAATTGCGACGATGATACACGCTCACGTGGCGCATGTGCGTGGACTAGACCGGCTGCCCACGATCAATCTTGCTGCTAAGGATGATCGACGTCGTGGTCTTCTCGACCCCGTCGACGCTGCCAATCAGGTCCAGCAACTGATCCAGTTGCTCTGGCGAATCGGTGCGCAGCCAAGCCACGTAATCGAACTCTCCACTCACCGCGCACAACTGTTGTACCTGCGCCAGAGCAGTCAAACGGCGCAGCACTTCCTTGCCGGACCTGGGCTGCACGGTGATTCCGACATAAGCCTGCAAGCCGCCATCGACCAGGCGCTGACTCAGCCGCACGCCATAGCCGGTGATGATTCTGGCCTTTTCCAGACGAGCCAGCCGCGACGTTACAGTGGTGCGGGCGATGCCTAACTGGCGGGCGAGATTGGCGACCGGCTCGCGAGCGTTGATCTGCAGCGCAGCGATCAATTGACGGTCGATGTCATCGAGGGCAGGAGGGCGGTTATCGGACAAGGGCGAATCTCCATCGGCAAGCAGGTGATGGTAGGAGATTCTGTGGCCGACCGGGAGATATTCAGGTGCAACAATCATCCTGCGAGCTCACGAGGGCTGACTTACAGAACCGGCATCTGCTGCTGATGTGATGGCTCTTCATCCGATGTCGACCCAGAGCGCGTTTATTTCCGCAGGGGGGCGCTTTTGCTGCGCGACAGAAACCTTAACTTTTATAATCCGGTGCCACGCGATCCAGCATCCTATCTATCTACCTGCGCGGCCACCGCGCAACCGGCCCTGGTATGTCGGCACTGCTGGCGGCTGATCAAGGGTGGGATCTGTGCACGAGATCATTTTCGATGCGAACTGGCAGCTCTATTCGCAGCCGCCAGCATTCTTGCGAATGCATTTGCATTCAGTTCGGCGATGGCTCTAGTGCGATGAAATCAGGCGAGGGATATAAAAAGGCTCAGATCTTCCACTTATTCGCAGTCTTCGCCAGCCGCTGCTGAAGCCCTTCGATATTCAGCGCCAGTTGGCGATTCATCAACTGATAGCCCAATACTTCCGCTGAGACGGCAGGGTTTTCCGGGCCCATCGCCAGAGACTCGGTCGGGCGATCCAGACGCTCTGTAGCGCCGCTCTGAAGAGCCCGCGCCATGCCGACCAATATGCGCCGAATCCGGCGCTGTTCCGCGTTCATACCCACATTGCCCATGTCCGCAGGACGCAGATTCGAGAGGATTTCCAGCGTGCTCAGGCACATGCGGAAATGCCCCTGGATGGCGTCCAGCTCGACCAGTGAGATCTTCACCTCTTTGGACACCGAAGGGATCAGCGAACGCAATTGCAGCATCGTCCCGTTCAGTCGTGCGGTCAGCTTGCGGTGTTCATCGGCCGCAATCGACTGTCCGCTGCTGATGCGCTCATACACCTTGGCGCAATCGCGCAGACCACTGGCCAGGTTGTAGCGCCACGAATACACCGCATACAGCGGCAGCGCGAAAGAAAACGCCAGGGCCAGGCCGATGCCGATCAGAATATCCACCGTGCGCCAAAGGCCGTCAGTGATAGGGTTATCCCCATGCCCAGCAACGATGAACAGCGTAATCGCCGACAGCAACGCGGTATAACCGCCCTTGCCGATGGCGTGATACGCGAAGAAACCGCAGATCAACGACATGATCAGGTAGGTCAGCAGCGGCATGCCCAGATAACTCTCCTGCGCCACCACCGCCAATCCCAGCGCTGCTCCGATCAACGTCCCGTATGCGCGCTCCACCGACTTCTTGCCGATATTGCCATGATGCTGCAACCCGCCGATCACGATCAGCATTGTGACCGACGCCCACTCACCGTGAGGCAGATTGATGCCGGTCGTTAGCAGTATCGAAACCAACAGACCGACCACAATGCGCCCGGCGTGGATATAACGCGCGTGACGATAACGGCGGTACGGGTCCAGAAGAGGACGCAGGATACGGCGCAGTAGGAGCGTGGGTGTGTTCATGGGGTTACAGACCGTTGAACGGGTGAATATATCCACCCAGAAACACAAAAGCCGCGCAATGCGCGTAAGCGTCCGCCGAAGTCACCTTGCACGACTTAAGCAGATACCCACTGATGCGGCAGCAGTTGCTCAATCTCACTCGCTCGCTGCGTCGGCAACCGCGTCAGCACATCTTTAAGATAGGCATACGGATCGTGCCCATTCATGCGCGCCGATTGGATCAAACTCATGATCGCCGCCGCCCGCTTGCCGCTGCGAA
>NZ_SOCT01000017.1 GCF_004364435.1 Pseudomonas sp. LP_7_YM
GTCGGCGAAGGTCATCTGTTTCATCATCGAAAAGCTCGGCGACTGGTGTCCGGAGATTTTGCCAAATTAGGAAGTCTTTTTCAGAGTTTCCCTAGAGCAGTATCAAGAGGTCTTCACCACCAAATACCGAACAATAAAATCTAGGCTCTATAATTTAATGTGCGAAGGAGCAAGTCTTGCGCTCAACAAAATAGAGAACTGCTCGCAAATTGATCAAGTCAGGACTCAAATTGCCCACTTTACCGGAAGGCAGACCATCGTGAGCGGCTATGCAGCCTTCGGAACCGAGCCATCTTTTGGCAATCATTGGGATACCCACGATGTCTTTGCAGTCCAACTAATAGGTAAAAAGCGCTGGACGATCTACGCTCCCACAGAAGGTAATCCGCTCTACAAGAATTCCAGTGTAGGAAAGGAGCAGGCATGTACCGACGTTCCTACAATAGACATATATCTGGAAGCGGGCGATGTCTTTTATTTGCCGCGAGGATGGTGGCATGAGGTCACCGCTTCGGGCGACGAGACATTTCATCTTGCCGTTGGTACCTACCCGCCTTATGTGACTGACTATCTAAACTGGCTAGTGGATCGGATCTCGTCTGAATCAGAGATTTTCAGACTTCCGTTTGATGAGGAACTGCTGCGCACAGGCAGTCTCCAGCAAGCAGGTCTGGAACTCAAAGACGCCTTAGAAGCGACAAACAACCAACAAGATTTCCTGCAATGGTTCAGTGCGCAACAAAGGATAGAGTCACCTTATGCTATCGAGTTTTTTGGAAATTCCAACGCTACAGCAATTCCAGGCGATACTTTGATAGGTGTAAACGCGACTGACTGCCGCGCATGGCGGGGAGACCAACTTATAACCAACGGCATAAAACTCAAGGTGACAGGATTGAGCAAAGACATAGTAGAATTTATTTCTGAGAAAAGAGTTATAACGCTAGACACGCTACTAGCGAATTTTCCCGAATCTTCAGAAACAGATGTGAGGTCATTCATAAATGAAATGGTCAAGCAAGATGTACTATCGGTCCGTATACCTAATCGAAAAAAACCGTGAACATGATAATTCCAATTTTTCAGGAAAGCACAAATGATTGCGGGCTCGCATGCATCGCAATGATCGCTTGCCATCACGGACTAAACGTCACCGTTCGTCAGTTAGCCGGTCGCGTAAATACACACGGCAGCGCTATGACAGCCCACGATATCGTTCAACTTGCCGACGAAATCAAAGTCAATAGTCGTGTGCTCAGACTTGAGCCACATGAACTGGAAGAGTTAAAAACGCCATGCATATTGCACTGGAAAATGAATCATTTTGTGGTCCTAGAATCCGCGAGCGGCAGTAAAATCGTCATCGTGGACCCCGCCTACGGAAGAAAAACCATTTCTCACGCTGTACTTTCGGAGTCATTCACCGGTGTAGCACTAGAACTGACGCCATCCGAAGCGTTTGTCCCGAAGAAGATCTCGCCTGCGATATCGTTAACAAGCTTGGTTAGGGGACTGAAGGATGAGCGCGCAGCGCTCTCCTTCATAATTTTGATGGTAGCCATTCTGGAAACCGTAACACTGGTCATGCCATTAATTTCACAGGTAGTGATAGACGGCGCGATTACCTCTCATGATAAGGATTTTTTGTTAGTAGCTGCGATGGGAGGTATATTACTTGTCTTATGTCAGTTCGCGCTCAGTGTCCTGAGCGAAGTTGCAAAACTCAAACTCAATCAGCGAATAGGCCTTAAGTGGACATCTAATTTATTTTCACATTTAATCCGGTTGCCTTTGAGCTACTTCCAGGGCCGGCAGCTGGGTGAAATAAGCAGCCGCTTTTCCGCACTTAGGCCAATTAAGGATTTCTTACTGACCATCACTATCGGCATTACAACGGATTTTATAGTCTTAATATGCGCCGGAATTTTCATGGGCATATATAGCATAACCTTGCTGGGTGTAGTCATTGTCGCGTGCCTTGGCTATGCGTCTACTCAAGCAATCTTTTACCCATTTCTCAGAAATGCCACGGCCGAAAGACTCGTACTTTCAGCCAACGAGCATGCTTTTTTCTTGGAGAGTATTAGATCCGTGCTGACATTGAAAATGTTAGGCAATACTGCTTACCGCTGTAGCCGGTGGAATAGTATGATTGTGGATGTGCAGAATAGAGACACCGCAACCCAAAAAATTCATATTACGGCTTCAGGCGTGAACACACTTATTTTTGGTGTTGAGTCGATGTGTGTGCTGTACATTGCAGGTGGCGCAATAATTGAGTCGCAAATGAGCATAGGCATGCTTGTTGCCTTTATCGGCTTTAAAGGAAACTTCACCAGTCGGTTCTCCAAAATGGTTAACATCATTATTGACTGGTGCATGCAGTCGGTTCACTGCGACAGGCTAGCTGATATTGCGCTGCAGGATCCAGAAAATGTAGAATCGCACTATTTCTGCCGGGATGATACACCAGTAAAAATTGAGCTGATAAACGTATCGTTCAGACACAGCCCACTGTCGCCTTGGATTTTGAGAGATATAAACCTGACACTATCCCCCGGGGAGCATCTTGCGATAGTTGGCAGATCAGGCAGTGGCAAATCAACCTTAGCTAAGATAATCCTAGGTGTACTGCAGCCTAGTAGGGGCCAAGTGCTGATCAACGGTATTAAATCTACTGATTTTGGCACCACGCACTTACGCACCATCACGGGCACGGTGTTGCAAGAAGATCAGGTACTAGCGGGATCAATTTCCGAAAATATATCAGGTTTCGATTTAAACCCCTGCATGCAGAGAATTCAAAACGCTGCTAAATCTGCAAACTTTCATGCTATCGTCAACAAGCTTCCAATGGGATACCTTACAGTTATTAGTGATGGTTGCTCGACTCTGTCGTCAGGGCAGAGGCAGCGGCTTTTCTTAGCAAGAGCGCTCTATAAAACCCCAAAACTATTATTATTGGACGAGGCCATCAACAACTTGGACCTACACAGCGAACAGCATATAATTTCGTCTTTAAAAATGCTTTCCTGCACTATAGTTATCATTGCTCACCGTAGGGAGAGCCTCACTTTAGCCTCGCGATTCATTGAACTTGAGAGAGGAGAAATAGCAAATATATTCGTACAGGCTAGTTAGATTTATAAACTAAATGATTTAAATCCATAGCTACTTTTATATGAAGTAAATAAAACATGAGAGAACTCTCAGTCACAGATTTGAAAATCATTTCAGGAGGTTTTGGGCCTGCAGGCGCAGCAGGGGGAGCAGCTGTGGGTGCTGCCAGCTACAGCGGCTATGCGATCGGCTCAGGGCAAGGGAGTGCTGCGGGCCTTGCAGGCGCCGCCGCAGCGGGGGCTGCTGCTGGTTTTTTTGGTGGGCCGGCAACATTTCCGGCCATTGTAGCGGGAGCGGAAGTTGGTTTCCACGCTGGACTAATTGGAGGCGGTGTTGAAAAAATCATCAATGATTCGACTCCCGCTGATCCTACTGGATTAAACTATTGCGGCGGCGGATACTAACCTCGAGCCCTAAAGCGAGTCCCGCTGGACGGGTGCCCGCTCAGCTCATACCAAAGTATTACGCGACCAATGAATATAATATGCAACGACGGACTATTAATAATGGCGATTGGCGCTTGTACATTATGTGCAACTTATCCAATCATTTATAAATTACGCAAGGACAGGAAAAAGAAACTCAACGAGTTTCATAGAACGATTTTTTTGACAACCTTTGCGGTCAGCATAGTCGTAGCAGGCGGCATCATCAAAACGAATTTCGCATCCTGTTGACAGCTAGGCGCGTCGCGCCTACAGCCGCGGGCGGATGATATGGCTAATGTCGCCCGCCTCAGGCTAGCCAATTAGGCTTTTAGCTCACCGTACCACCCCCTCCTCCACCAACAACTTCAGGATCGCCGCCGCCCCTTCCTGTGGGCTGACATCCTTGAGCACTTGCCCACCGCCGCCAGTGGCCTTGGCGGTTGCCGCTTTCATGCGATCGGCACCGCTTTTCGCTTTGATCACCTTCAACCGCTTTGGCCTCGGCTTGGCAGGCGTCAGTTCAGCGCTTGTGAATAACTCGTCGATGACCACGTCCACCTCCTCAACGTCCAGAACCCCCCGCTGCGCTGGGCCATAGGCGCTCTGACGAGGCTTGGGCGCGGCGTTGTCCACAGTGGCGAGGAACGGCAGGCGGACTTTGAGGCGACGGCGCTGGCCGCGAGGCAATGCTTGGAGTACCTGGGCGGTGCCGTTGCTCATGGATTCCACTTCAGCCATGCCTACTACCAGCGGCCAGCCCAGTTTTTCGGCCAACAGGTACGGGAGCATCCCGGAGCCTTCTCCGGTTTCCGCCTGGCTGCCGGTCAGCACCAGTTGCACGCCGGATTCACGTATGTAATCAGCCAGACCCGGCAGCGCATCGGCATCTTGCGGTTGCTCAAGCACATGCAGCTCGTTCAGTCCCATGCCCAGATAGGCCCGCAGCGCTGGTTCCTGTGCATTGCCGGCATGCAGCACGTGCAAGTTATCCCCAGCCAGTTGCAGCCCCAGCTCGACCGCCCGGGCGTCCTGTTCAGCACGGCGCGGACGGCCGGAAGTCGGGTGCGCGCCGACGGAAACCAGGCTGATGATATGGATGCAGCTTTTATCCACAGGCGATTTGTTGTCAGGCTGCATCGCGTTTAGCTCCGTTGCGGTAGGCCTGGACGGCGTCGATCAGTGCACCGAGTATCGCCGCACTTTCGCCAATCACTGATAAATCCGCGCGTTTGATCATGTCGCAGGAGGGGTCGAGGTTGATCGCCACTACCTTGTCGCAGGCGCCGATGCCTTGCAGATGCTGGATCGCGCCCGAAATACCCACCGCCACATAAACCCGTGCGGTGACCCAGGTCCCGGATGCACCCACTTGTCGATCGCGACTCATGAAACCGTCATCCACGGCAACGCGAGAGGCGCCCTTGGTGGCACCCAATGCCTCTGCCGTGCGGTGAAACAGGTCCCAATCCTTGACACCATTGCCTCCTGAGAAAATGAATTCCGCTTCGGCCATGGGGATAAGCGAGGGGTCGACCGCCACTGCACCCAGGTCTTCGATACGCGGCAAGCTGCGGGCGATGGTTGTGGACAACTCTACGGGCAACGCCTCGTGACGGGTTTCGCTGACCGGCTCGGCGCACTCTGCAGCAGCCAGAATCAGGCGCGACACGTGCCGCATCAGATCTTCACGGCCCGCGCCTGCGCGGCCGGTGGCTTGTTCATCCTTGACCTGCCAGACGCGCGTCGCTGGGCGTTCACCGATGCTTGCGGCAAACCGCCGACCCAATTCACCGCCGCCCGTGCGGCTATCGGGAAGCAGCCAGTGGCGCGGGCCGAACTGGTTATCCACAGCTCGCAAACCTTGCACACGTTGCTCAGGGGAGTAACCGGCAAACTCGCCACCTTCCAATACCAGCAGGCGATCCACACCCGCCGCGTCGAATGCTGTCTCTTTGTGCTCGCCAAAAACGACGGCCAATACCGCGCCGTCCTTGCCCGCCAAGCCATGCGCCAGCCCCAGCAGGTCGCGATCGTGGCTACTCAGGCGGCCGCCAACCATGTCGGGTACAACAGCGATATAGAAAGCCGGCGCGGCGACCTGATGCAGTGGCAATTGCACTTCAACAGACGCAGAACGCTTGACCGCTGCGCCCTGCTGCGCGCCGCTGCGGTCGATACGCTTGATGCCGTTGGGGCCGATGAAGCCGATGCCGTGGACGTTCTTGCGGATGACGCCATTGGGCCCCATCCAGCTGCTCTGCGTGGGTTGCATCGTGGCGTGCAGCGGGTGCAAGCGGTTACGGGCGATCCATTCGGCCCGGGGGTCGCGGCGGATAATGTCGCTCATCAATGGGCCTCCGCAGGTTCACGTTTGACGGCAGCCGGTTTGACCGGGGCCTCCTCAAGCAACGCTTCGGCCACCAGTTCAGCGATGTCCTTGATCATCGGGCGCGGCTCAACCACGCCTTCAAGCATCGCCGTGCACTGCGGGCAACCCACGGCCACCAGCTCAGCGCCAGTCTCGCGAATGTCGTCCATACGCATGTCGGGAATACGCTGCTTGCCGGGAATATCAGTGATCGGCGCACCGCCGCCGCCGCCACAGCAGCGGGAGCGGAAACCGGAACGTTGCATCTCCATCACCTCGATCCCCAATGCCTTGAGCACGTCACGTGGTGCTTGGTATTCGCCGTTGTAGCGGCCCAGATAGCAGGGGTCGTGATAGGTCACGCTGGCGCCTTTGTGCTGTCCCAGATTCAGCGCACCGTTGCCAATCAGCTCGGCCATGTAGGTACTGTGGTGCAGCACCACATAGTTGCCATCGAAAGCCCCATATTCATTTTTTAGTACGTGGAAGCTGTGCGGGTCGCAGGTAACGATACGCTTGAAGTTGTATCCGGACAGCGTCTGGATATTGCGCCTGGCGAGCATCTGGAACGTCGCCTCATCACCGAGACGACGGGCTACGTCGCCGCTGTCACGCTCTTCAAGTCCCAGCACCGCGAAATCGACCTTGGCCGCTTTCAGCACCTTGACGAACGCGCGAAGGGTGCGCTGGTTGCGCATGTCGAACGCGCCATCGCCGACCCAGAACAGCACGTCGACCGCCTTCTTCTCGCTCATCAAATTGAGGTTCAAGTCCGCCGCCCAGTTCATCCGCCCACCCGGTGCGAAACCGCCGGGGTTGTCAGTGGCGATGAGGTTTTCCAGAACTTCAGCGCCTTTATTCGGGGTTGCGCCCTTTTCCAGCGTCAGGTGGCGGCGCATGTCGACGATGGCATCCACGTGCTCGATCATCATCGGGCACTCTTCCACGCATGCGCGGCAGGTGGTGCAGGACCACAGGGTTTCGGCGTCCACCAGCCCGTTGACGATCGGTTGATGCGGACTACCCCCATGCTCGCCCACGGCTTTACCCGGATAGGGGCTGCCCGCGAAGCTGGCGTCTGTGCCTCCCGCCAGACCCACCACCATGTCCTGAATCAACTTTTTAGGGTTCAGCGGCTGACCTGCCGCGAACGCCGGGCATGCCGCTTCGCACTTGCCGCACTGCACGCAGGCATCGAAACCCAGCAACTGGTTCCAGGTGAAATCCTTGGGTTTTCCCACACCCAGCGGCGCATTCGGGTCTGTCAGGTCCAGCGGTTTAAGGCCAGTGGAGCGACCGCCGCCGAAACGTTCGGCGCGTCGGTGCCAAGCCAGATGCAGCGCACCGGCGAAGGCGTGCTTCATCGGGCCGCCCCAGGTCATGCCCAGGAACAACTCGCAAACGCCCCACAGCACACCGACCCCGAGAATGATCGCCAGCAGCCAGCCACCGAAGTTCTCCGCAAGGATGCCTGCCACCGGCAGGGTCACCAGAAAGAAAGAGCCGGAGAACGCCAGCAGGCTTTTCGGCAGCCTCATCCACGGGCCTTTCGACAGACGGCTCGGGGGGTTACGACGACGCAGGTACATGAAAATCGCGCCCACGAACATCACCGCGGACATCAGCAACAGTGCGTAACCCAGGATGCGGTTATGCAGGCCGAAACCATGGACCAGAATCGCCAGCACAATGGACGCCACTGCGCCCCCCGCTGTCGCAACGTGGGTGTTGGCGATGTATTTGTCGCGCGCGACCACGTGGTGCAGATCGACCATGTAGCGCTTGGGCATTGCCAGCAGGCCGCCGAGTAAATCGACCTTTGACGCACGCCCGTTGCGCCACATGGCTGCCCGCCGCAGAGCACCGAGGATCGCCAGCCCCAAGGCCGCGAACAGCAGGATGGGAAGAAGGGTGTTTAACATGTGGAGCTCCCAAAGACCGAGGATTTGGCTAGGGCCTGATCGTTCCCGCGCTCTGCGTGGGAATGCATTCGATGACGCTCCGCGTCACCCAAGCGGGCGCAGAGCGCCTATCAGGACGTTCCCACGCAGAGCGTGGGAACGATCGTCGGTGCCTAAAAATCTTTACAGAGCCGCAGCGCGTCGTAGATGGCCGCGTGCGTATTGCGCTGCGCCACGCAATCACCGATGCGGAAGAGCAAATAGCCATCGCCTGGCTGGCTCAACGAAGGCTGTGGCTGGATGGCGAACAGGGCGTCGATGTCGATCTGGCCCTTGTTGCGCGAATCCTGCTTCAGACCGTAGTACAGCTCTTCGTCGGGGCGCACGCCGTTTTCGATCACCACCTGATCGACCACCCGCTCCTCTTTGGCGCCGGTGTATTCGTTCTCCAACACTGCCACCAGCTTGTCGCCTTCGCGGTAGACCTTCTCCAGCATCATGTCGCCGGTCATGATCACTTCTTTGGGGTACATGCTGCGGTAGTAGGTCGGAAACGACGTACCGCCAATGGCCACACCCGGCTTGATGTCATCGGTGACGATCTCGACCTGGCTGCCCTTGTCGGCAATGAAGTCGGCGACCGACATACCGGTGAATTCACAGATGGTGTCGTAGACCAGCACGTTCTTGCCCGGCGCCACCTTGCCATCGAGCACATCCCAACTGCTGACCACCAAGCCCTCGGCCGCGCCCCAATGCTCGTTCTGCTCAAGGTATGGATGACCGCCGACGGCCAGCACCACCACATCGGGACGCAAATCCAGAATGGTCGCGATATCCGCCGCCGTGCCCACGCGCAGATCGACTTTCAGGCGCGCCAGCTCCAGCTGATACCAACGGGTGATACCGGCAATCTGGTCCCGCTGTGGCGCTTTCGACGCCGTGGTGATCTGGCCGCCAATCGCGTCCTTCTTCTCGAACAGCGTCACGTCGTGACCCCGTTCGGCAGATACCCGCGCCGCTTCCATCCCCGCAGGGCCGGCACCGACGATCACCACTTTGCGTTTGACGCCGGTGGTTTTCTCGATGATGTGCGGCACGCCCATGTATTCGCGGGAAGTCGCAGCATTCTGGATGCACAGCACGTCCAGGCCCTGATACTGACGGTCAATGCAGTAGTTGGCACCCACGCACTGACGAATCTGGTCGACCTGCCCCATCTTGATCTTGGTGATCAGATGCGGGTCGGCAATGTGCGCGCGGGTCATGCCGACCATATCGACGTAACCGCCTTCGAGAATACGCGTCGCCTGGTTCGGGTCCTTGATGTTCTGCGCGTGCAAGACCGGCGCCTTGACCACCTCCTTGATCCCGGCGGCCAGGTGCAGGAACGGCTCCGGTGGATAACTCATGTTGGGGATAACGTTGGCCAGGGTGTTGTGCGTGTCGCAACCGGAGCCCACCACCCCGATGAAATCGATCATGCCGGTCTGATCGTAGTACTTGGCGATCTCCTTCATGTCTTCGTGGCTCAGACCGTCCGGGTGGAATTCATCACCGCAGATACGCAGGCCCACACAGAAGTCAGGGCCGACTTCCTTGCGCACGGCTTTGATCACTTCCAGCCCGAAGCGCATGCGGTTCTCGAAACTGCCGCCCCATTCATCGGTGCGCTTGTTGACGCGCGGGCTCCAGAACTGGTCAATCATGTGCTGGTGCACCGCCGACAACTCGACACCATCAAGGCCACCGGCCTTGGCACGGGCTGCAGCGCTGGCGTAGTTGCCGATCACGCGCCAGATCTCTTCCGGTTCGATGGTTTTGCAGGTTGCGCGGTGGACCGGCTCGCGGATGCCCGACGGCGACAGCAAGGTCGGCCAATGGTCGCCATCCCAGCGGGAGCGACGGCCCATGTGGGTAATCTGGATCATGATCTTGGCGCCGTGCTTGTGCATGGCGTCAGCCAGGTTCTGGAAATGCGGAATGATCTTGTCGGTCGCCAGGTTGACCGACTTCCACCAGCCTTGCGGGCTGTCGATCGCAACGCTGGAGGAGCCGCCACAAATGGCCAGACCAATGCCGCCCTTGGCTTTCTCCTCGTAGTACTTCACGTAACGGTCGGTGGTCATGCCGCCATCAGTGGCGTAGACCTCGGCGTGCGCGGTACTGAGGACGCGGTTGCGGATGGTGAGTTTGCCGATCTGAATAGGCTGAAACATTGCTTCGAAAGCCATGACACGGTCCTCGGCTTACAACGGTTTTACGACAAACAGGCCATCTTCGTGGCCTTCTTCCGATCCGCCGTAAACCTGCTCGGCGACAGTACGAACGGAGCTGCCTTTGGCCGCCAGGATCTGGTCCATGGCGCCTGCGAACCAGCCGGTGAACATGTAATCGACCTTACGGCCAACCTTGCCGTACACATAAACGAAGGCCGAATGCTCCAGCTTGACGCTGGCGGTGCCTTTATCCAGGTCGATTTCCTGGATCTTGAACAGGCCCCAGCCGCGCTGCGACAGACGATTCATGTAGTGCTCGAACACTGCAACACCCTCGATGCCGTGGCACTCGGCTTCTTTCTCGCACCAGTGCCAGGCGGATTTGTAGCCTGCTTTGTAAAGAATCTCGGCGTAGGCCTCGGCGCCCAATACTTCTTCGATGCCCATGTGGTTGTTGACGAAGAAATGCCGAGGCACGTACAGCATCGGCAGGGCGTCGGAGGTCCAGACACCGGTCTCGCTGTCGACTTCGATAGGCAATTGCGGGGCGATCTTGGCCATGGAAACTTAACTCCAGAAAAATTCGTTTGGATGTCCTCTCCGCGAACGGGAGAGGCAGACATTCAGTGATCGGGCAAGGGTTACTCGCCCCAGACATCGCCTAAAACACGAACCCAGTTCTCGCCCATGATCTTGCGCACCACGCGCTCGGGGTGGCCGCGCTTGAGCAGGGTTTCGGTGAGGTTCGGGAATTCACCGACGGTGCGGATGCCCAGCGGGTTAATGATCTTGCCGAAGTTGGTCAGGCGACGGGCGTAGCCCTTGTCGTGGGTCAGGTATTCGAAGAACTCCTGGCCGTGGCCCTGGGTAAAGTCAGTGCCGATACCGATCGCGTCTTCACCGACAATGTTCATTACGTACTCGATGGCTTCGGCGTAGTCGTCGATGGTCGAGTCGATACCCTTGGCCAGGAACGGGGCGAACATGGTCACGCCGACGAAACCGCCATGGTCGGCAATGAATTTCAGCTCGACGTCGGACTTGTTACGTGGGTGTTCTTTCAGACCTGAAGGCAGGCAGTGGGAATAGGTCACTGGCTTCTTCGATTCGAGGATGACCTCCTCGGAGGTCTTGGAACCTACGTGGGACAGGTCGCACATGACGCCGACCCGGTTCATTTCGGCGACGATCTCACGGCCAAAGCCGGACAGCCCGCCATCGCGCTCGTAACAGCCGGTGCCCACCAGGTTCTGGGTGTTGTAGCACATCTGCACGATGCCCACGCCCAGTTGCTTGAAGATCTCGACGTAACCAATCTGATCTTCGAAAGCATGCGCGTTCTGGAAACCGAACAGGATGCCCGTCTTGCCCAGTTCCTTGGCCTTGCGGATATCGGCGGTATTGCGCACTTGAATTACCAGATCGCTGTTTTCGCGGATCAGCTTCTGGCTGGAGGCGATGCTGTTGACGGTCTGCTGAAAACCTTCCCACACCGACACCGTGCAGTTGGCCATGGTCAGTCCGCCTTTGCGCATGTCCTCGAACAGCTCACGGTTCCATTTGGCAATGATCAGCCCGTCGATAACGATGCTGTCGGCGTGCAATTCGGCTGGGCTCATCAGGCTGTCCCCTTTGGTCAATCACGCGCCGAAACGTCTGCCGGCGCTTTGGGGCCAGCATATGCCTGAGGGTCGGATGAGCCGGGTGCAAAAACGACAGGGGAATTGCCGAAAGCGTCAAGAAACGACAAAGGGGGGTGATGGGGCCGAAAGCGCTGCAGCTTCACCAAATCAAAGGCGAGTACGGGACGGCATCGCCACTTGAGGTCTAGAAAATCTCCAAACGCCGCACAGATAGGATCTGAGCCGAAGCATACCCAACACAAAGAAAACCGATAAGGTCATGAAAAAGTGGATCAGGATTATGTATTTGAACGTTGGAGGAAATGCCTTTACCTGAACGGGATCAATAAAACCATACTTCAGCATAGTCTTTGGCAGTAAAAAAATCGTGGCAACGGTTCCCAGCTTAGTTATTCCGTTCCACACGCCAGGCTGGCTAAAGAGTAAACTGGGATTCTTTATAGCTTCACAATTGCCAAGCAACTCGTCTATTTTATTTTTGAAGTAAAAAGCGAGAACCAACGTCTGCACTATTATTAGAATGAAGGCGAAGGACGCAATCACGGCGACACAGCTTATATCTGCACTGCACAGATCAATGACTCCTCGCATAACAAAAGGCTCTGGAGAGAGAAAAAATAATTGCCAAGACGCCTACCCGCACTACGTCACCCATCACACCAAGCCCTAAGATGTAGCCTCATGATCGACGACAACTGAAAAAAGTAGCTGCGATGCCGGCACTGGATCACTCAGTCCGGCTGCCGAATCAGTGCCAGCTACTATTCAATGGTTCTTCAACCCATATTGCTTCACACATGGGCTCACTTCCCCGATGGATGAATATCATAGAGGTACATATAAAATCGGAAAGCGACCAACGCAAGCGCAGCAATGAAAATCAGGCTCCAAGCACTCACAATCAAAAATCTCAGACCCGATGGAAATTCCTGAACCTGCTCCTCATCAATGAAGTTCTTTCTGGCGTAGGCTTTGGGAATTAAGAGAATGGTGCAAACCGTTCCCACCCTTATCACATCCTCTATAAACCCTAACCCCCCAAACGTGGCCTTATGATCAGCTACAACAGTGCACCTCGACAGCAGCGTATCGATTCTCCGCCGTGCCACGCAGGTTGTAATGACGAGGGTGATCAGACTGAGAAGAATCAATGCCATTACGATCGTAGCAACCAACCCCGAATCAATTATTCCCATTCAAATGCAAGACCACATATCCATTGGCTGAGAGGCCAGTTACGGATTATAAGATTTGATCCATATACTCAAAATAACCAGTGTAAACATTAGCAACTTAGACGTGTCCGAACATGAGGGCGCCGTGTCTTGCCGTCCGAATCAGCTACCGGGCTTGATGTCATAAATATACCCCCACAGCCTAAATAACATTAGCGCCGTCGCTACTACAACTGCAATGACCCAAGGGATAACAATCAGATATCGTAATTTTTTTGGAAAGGCAGCTACCTGACTTAGGTCGATGAATCCTTTTCTTAAGTAGAGCTTTGGAAACATAAAGATTGTACCGACCACGCCCACCCTCACAACGTCCCCCATTATGCCCAACCCCCCGAACGTCACTTTATGGTCCACAACCACAGAGCAATCAGATAGCAAGACATCTATTTTGTGCCTAACACAGCAAGTTACAACTATGATCGCAACAAGATCCAACAATAACGGGACCATGATGATTAAGGCGATGAAGCCTGGTTCAACGTTCGTCATTACTCAATAGTCTCATAAAGGTAATCACCTATATTTTCTCCAGCGTAACTTCCTGCCTCACCGCCCGCCCACCCCATTGTCGCGCCTGTGATTACACCGCACGCCAACGCTCCTGGCCCAGTTGTCAGCCCTAACACTGTTACGCACAACAAAGTCGCCGCAACAGTACTTAGTGAGCCTAGAAAAGCTGCCCCGCTCAAGCTACCAACCAGCTTCCCACCCTCAACATATTTAGCCTTCGTGCACTCATCCTCTCGCCCGGTAGAACATGCCGTTTTGATATCAATGGCTGTCGAGGCCGTGTCTAGCACAATCCCCACGTAAGCCCCCCTCTTGATCAGCTTCGACGCCCGGGCCACGCCCGCCAGCTTCTCGGCATAATTCCGGATCTCGCCCGTGTGCAGGTAGCTTTTGGTCGAGATACCGAGCATCTGTTTGATGGACCCGGTGTTACGCAGACCGGTGCCAAACTTGAGAAACCCTTTCAGCAACTTATCAAGCTGGTCAAAGAGCTGGCGGCGTTTGGTGTAGAACAGGTTTCGCTCGATTACCGTACCCGATGTCAGGTACTGCTTGTGCAAGACGTCGATGCTTTCAAGCGTCTTTTTCACGTTTTCCAGATGTTTCTCCCAACCGTCAAGCGCCATATCGACACCGATGGAGGTAGTGCTGATGAGCCGAGTCAGGAACTCGTGGTTGGCGACTATGAAGTCGTCACCTCCTGCATCATTGTCTACCAGCGTTTGATGAGTGACGGCAGCCAGGCGCATAAGCTCCGCTTCTTCAGCCGTACAGGCGGCCGTTGAATCATCGCCAATGATGACGAGTTCACCGGCAACCACGACGTTGTTACGGATATGCGCATTGACTACATCGAACTTCTCCGCGAGGCGCCGCCCCAAGGGCAAGCTCGCTTTGATGGCCTGATACGTCTGCATACGCTCATTAACGAAACTGAAGGGCTGGGACATGAACACCCCTCACGCGTAAATTGTATTTTTGATACGGTCCCAGCCACCCGTCACGTTGCCGCCCCCACCACCATCGCTGCGACGCTGCTGAACGTAGTTGGTCTTGATACGCCCGTAATCGAGCTGCACCACTTCGCGAGGCACGCCGTCGCTCGCGCTTTGGGCATAGTCAGCGATGATCACTTCCTCGAGGACGATTTCATAATATTTGAGCTTGTCACCACCGGCACGGTGTACCGCGATGGTCACCTTTGAAAAGTGCTGACCTGCACAGCTTGCCTGCAGCAGCTTTGCACTGGCGGCGTCGAGGAATTTAGAGAAGTTGAAGGTGGTAACAGTGGTTCGGCCTGACGAAGCACCGCCCGCCGAACTGGCCGTTGCCGATGCGCTTTGATGGGTGCCAAAGTTATAGCCGAGGATTTCGATCCAGTTCTTGTGCTGGTCGTCGAGGCTCTCACCCGGGATGCCGTCGAATTGGATAAACGCGTCAAGCGCCATGAGTTCTCTCCTTGAGTTGCTTGATCGTCATCGTTTACGAGCGCGTGTTAACAGCGCAGATTGAATCCTACATGAAGAAAACCGTCACGCGAACCCTCGACGGAAGTTTCAGAATTTTCTGCAGGACGGTTGTCTTTTCAACGAAAACTCAACGCTGCAGCCCGGCCTAGAGCATTGGCTATCCTAAACCTGGCGAGCAAATGCGACCGCAAAATGGTCAAAACCGTCAACAAGCGACAACGGCTTACTTCGTACGGACGCTCCCCGCATTTGATAACTGTTCTTTGCCGCGCGCTTGGGCGAGAATCCTGAGCATCACTGAATCGGGAACCCCCAATGAAGACGATTTTTCTGGCTCTGGCTCTATTGGCGACAGGCGCACACGCAGCGGCAAACCCCGACGCCACCCCGTGCGACGGCGTGGACGAGGACAATGGGAAGCAGACCCTGGAGTGCTCGGTCTACAGCCGCGATACTGCGGTGAAACTGCTCGGTGAAAACTTCGGCAACCTGATAGAGCGTGTGAACACTCAGTACGGCGCCAACAAGGCCGAGGCCAATGATTTCATCGCCAAACTGAAAACCGCCCAGGACGCCTGGAAAATTCTGCGCGACGCCGACTGCGAGGTTGAAGTATTCCCGGCCAGAAAAGGCACCAAGGAATTCAACATCGGCCAAAACGATTGCACAGCGCGCACGAGCGACGAGCGGTCGGAGTATCTGGATAGCATCCTGCAGGCAGAATGAATCACCAATGCGCTACCCTGATGCCCTTCACCAGCTCAAGGTAGGCACATGAACATCTGCGGCGTAGAAATCAAAGGCAGCGAAGCCATCTTCGCTGTCGCCACTCGCGCGTCCGGCGCCCTCGAACACCTGCCACTGGCAATCAAGAAGATAGCGCTGGAGGACGATGACGAGGCCGGCAATGTCAAAGCGTTCGCGCAACAGATCGCGACATTCGTCCGCGAAAACGGTATTGCCCACATCGCTATCAAGAAACGCAGCAAGAAAGGCGAATTCGCTGGCGGCCCGACAACCTTCAAGATCGAAACGGTTTTCCAACTGCTGGATGACTGCGACGTGGTGCTGCTCTCACCGCAGACCATCAATGCCCAGATGAAAAAGCACAGCTTCGAACTGCCTGCCGCGCTGAACAAATATCAGCATGAGGCGTACAAGGCGGCGTGTTCGGCGCTGATGAAGGGCATCAAATAACGCTGTCCTTGTTAACGCTTTGACTGCGGCAGGGTTACGGACCTCAAAATCACGCATGGGTGTTCTTAACCCCTGCGCTGGCGCAGCCACTCGCCGAACGCTTTGTCCTCCAACGCATAGGCCCCGCGACTGGATTTCCAGACCAGCTCTTTCTCCCGCAACGAGTCGATGGCCGCCTGAATGGTCTGTGTACCGGGCACAACGTCGCTGTTCAAAGCCTTCAGCACCTCGCCCACCGCCAGCACCGTGGTATCGGCAAATGGCGCAAAGGGTTGGTTGTCATACGCACGATCAGCCATAACCCGAAGCACCGCGCGCTGCGGCAGGGTCAACGCGTTGTAGGTGCTTTCGAACTCTTCCCACACACCTGCACGCAGCAGTTGGGCACTGTTACGAAGCAGTTCGCCCAGATTTTGCGCCTCTCCAAGTTCCAATGCGACATCGCCGATGATCGTACGCAGCAGTTCAGGGCGGCGCCCTACCAGGTCGAACGCAGCATCAATATTAGCCGCAGAGAACTGATTGGTTTGCGCCAGGTGGCTGTTCAGGTGCGCGGTGTAAGCCTGGGTGAAGTCTTTGCCCAATAGCGGGAACGGCGTGATGCTCGAACCATAGAAAGGCTGATTTTTGTTCAACACCAGATGCGCCAGCTTGTCTCGATTGGAGCCGGTGAGCACCAGACGCAATCCGCCGTTGCCGCGCTCCAACCCTTGATTAAGCTCATCTCGTGCAGCCTTCAACGCAAACATTGCGTTAACACCGGCCTCACTGGTCAGGGCGTGCTGGGCTTCATCGATGATCAGTACGATCATCTTCTGCGACGCATTGTTGAGCAGCTCTAACGCTTGGGTCAGCGTCGCGCCTTCAGGCAATTGCGGCTGGGTAAAATCCCAGGACAGCGTGCGCAGGAAGTTGAGTTTTTCGATTCCGGCAGACTTGGCAAGCTTGCGAATACCTTTCTCGTACGGCACCAGAGCGACCGCGATTGCCGAACTTATCAACTCGGCGGGATCTTTTTCCCGGTCTGCCCACAGGTCGACATAAACCGGTAGCCAATCCTGTTTCAGGCACTGCGGCAGCAGATCCTCACGCAGAAAGGTGCTCTTGCCGGTTCGACGCGGTGCGGCAAGAAACAGCCCGGAGGCGTAATCGTGCAAGCCTTCGCCGATGAGCCCTCGCGCGACAGTGAGCGCAAGACTGTCGCGCCTGAATACAAAGCCAGTGCGCTTCGTCATGATTTATACCCAATTATTGCAGCGACCATAATTTATGGTCGTGAGTATAATTCACAATAATCCGCAGTCAAACGAGCCTGTGCTCCCGCACCAACCGTCCCCGATCTTCCCGTGGACACACCGCATGGCGCGCCTTGTAGCTACGGGTGAAATACGAAGGCGATTCGAAGCCACAGGCGATGCTGACTTCCAGCACGCTCATGTCGCTCTGGCGCAGCAGTTGCCGGGCTTTCTCCAACCGCAGCCCGAGATAGAAGTTGCTCGGCGTGTCATTCAAATGCAGGCGAAACAGGCGCTCCAACTGACGGCGAGTAACCTGAATGCCATCGGCCAGCGCCAGGGTGCTCAACGGCGGCTCGGTGTGTTGTTCCATCATCCCGATCACCTGCACCAGCTTCTTGTTATTGATGCCGTAGCGCGTGGCGATCTGCAGGCGTTGGTGGTCTTTGCGCTGGCGAATGCGGCCCAGCACGAATTGTTCAGAGACGTTGATCGCCAGGCCCGGGCCGTGGGCCTGACCGATCAGGTCGAGCATCAGGTCAATTGATGCGGTGCCGCCTGCCGAGCTGATACGCCGACGGTCGATTTCGAAGAGTTCCTGGGTCGCTTGCAGGCTCGGGTAAGTTTCCTTGAAGGCACCCAGCGCCTCCCAATGCAGCGTCAGGCGATAACCTTCCAGCAAGCCGGCCTGGGCCAGGACGAAGCTGCCGGTGTCAATCGCACCCAAGGTCACGCCTTCGAGGTCCAGGCGCCGCAGCCAGTGCTCCAGGGCCGAGGTGTAAAACTTCAACGGCTCGACGCTGGCCATGACACACAGCGTCGCCCCCTTTTTCAGCGGCTCCAGCGCGGCATCGGCATTGACCGACATCCCGTTGCTGGCAATCACCGGACCGCCATCGGCGCTTAGCACATGCCAGCGATACAGCTCGCCGCCGAAGCGATTGGCCACGCGCAGGGGTTCGATTGCCGAGACGAACCCCATCATCGAAAAACCGGGCATGAGCAGAAAGTAGAAATCCTGGGACATCGTTGGCGCGTTCCTTGAGGATTTGAGGGGCATTGCACCCGCTGACGCACAATCCAATACACCGGTTCCCGAAGCTGGGCAACAGCGCAGGTCGCTGCTGTGCAAGAGCTTGTCGCCGCTGTGCGCGTTGAGGCGCCATGGCCTGCGTAGCGTTGCACCTCAAAAGCGGGCACCGAAAGCCTGCGACGCAAACGAACCTGGCCTGTAAGGAACCTCATCCATGAATCACGACGTCATCATCACCTGCGCACTCACCGGTGCTGGCGACACGACCGGGAAAAGCCATCTGGTCCCGATCACCCCGAAGCAGATCGCCGCCGCTGCCGTCGAGGCCGCCAAGGCCGGCGCAACCGTCGTGCATTGCCATGTGCGGGATCCACAAACCGGCAAGTTCAGCCGTGATGTCGAGCTGTACCGCGAGGTCATGGAGCGCATCCGCGAGGCTGACATCGACATCATCGTTAACCTCACGGCGGGCATGGGTGGCGATCTGGAAATCGGCCCGGGCGAACGTCCGACCTACTTCGGCCCGGCGACCGATCTGGTCGGCCCGCTGACGCGGCTGGCGCACGTCGAAGCCCTGCTGCCGGAAATCTGCACACTGGATTGCGGCACGCTGAACTTCGGCGACGGCGACACCATTTATGTGTCCACCCCGGCGCAGCTGCGTGCAGGCGCCAGGCGCATTCAGGCGCTGGGCGTGAAGGCCGAGCTGGAAATCTTCGACACCGGCCACCTGTGGTTCGCCAAGCAAATGATGAAAGAAGGTTTGCTGGATAACCCGCTGTTCCAGCTGTGCCTGGGCATCCCATGGGGCGCACCGGCAGACACCACGACCATGAAGGCCATGGTCGACAATTTGCCAGCCGATGCGGTCTGGGCCGGTTTCGGCATCGGGCGCATGCAGATGCCAATGGCTGCGCAAGCGGTGCTGCTGGGCGGCAACGTGCGCGTCGGACTGGAAGACAACATCTGGCTGGATAAAGGCGTACTGGCCAGTAACGGCGCGCTGGTCGAACGCGCCAGCGAAATCCTCAACCGTTTGGGTGCTCGGGTCATGACCCCGGCCGAGGGTCGCGTGAAGATGGGGCTGACAAAACGTTTCTGACACCGAGTGTCACCACATCCCCTGTAGCAGCGAATTCATTCGTGGAGCGGTTTAACAAACGCCGAATCGGTGGGCTGTACCTGCCCTCGCAGAGGCATTCGCTCCCAGAGTTGACCGCATCGACCAACGCATTTTCGTCAGGACATCAACATGATCTTCATCACCCACATCAAAACCTTCGCCGCGCTGGGTAGCGGTGTCATTGGCAGCGGCTGGGTTGCGCGCGCCCTCGCCCACGGTCTGGACGTCGTGGCATGGGATCCCGCGCCCGGTGCCGAGACTGCATTGCGCAAGCGTGTTGCCAATGCCTGGCCTGCCCTCGAACAGAAAGGCCTCGCCGTTGGCGCCTCTCAGGATCGCCTGCGTTTCGTCGCCACCATCGAAGAGTGCGTGCGGGAGGCCGACTTCATTCAGGAAAGCGCGCCGGAGCGTCTGGATCTGAAGCTGGACCTGCACAACAAGATCAGCGCCGCTGCCAAACCTGACGCGATCATCGGATCCAGCACCTCGGGGTTATTGCCGTCGGAGTTCTATGAGCATGCGATTCACCCGGAGCGTTGCGTGGTGGGTCACCCGTTCAACCCGGTGTATCTATTGCCACTGGTCGAAGTGGTCGGCGGCAGGCACACAGCCCCGGAAGCGGTTCAAGCGGCGATCAAGGTGTATGAGTCACTGGGCATGCGGCCGCTGCATGTGCGTAAGGAGGTGCCTGGTTTCATTGCCGACCGTTTGCTCGAAGCCCTATGGCGTGAAGCGCTGCACCTGGTCAACGATGGGGTGGCGACCACCGGCGAAATTGACGACGCCATTCGCTTCGGCGCGGGTTTGCGCTGGTCGTTCATGGGCACCTTTCTGACGTATACCCTGGCAGGCGGCGACGCAGGAATGCGCCACTTCATGGCGCAATTCGGCCCGGCGCTGCAATTGCCATGGACCTACCTGCCTGCCCCAGAGTTGACTGACAAGCTGATCGACGATGTGGTCGACGGCACCAGTGATCAGCTGGGCAGTCACAGCATCTCGGCACTGGAACGTTATCGCGACGACTGCCTGCTGGCGGTGCTGGAAGCCGTGAAAACCACCAAGGCCAGGCATGGAATGGCGTTTGAGGATTGATCGCCAACCCGCCACCGCCTGATCGTTCCACACGCTGCGCGTGGGAATGCAGCTCTGGACGCTCCGCGTCCCTACGACGCAGCGCGTCACCCGAGGCGTGCCCACGCAGAGCGTGGGTACGATCAATCCACATGGGATGGCGTTTGAGGAGTAATCGCCAACGCCACCGCCTGATCGTTCCACACGCTGCGCGTGGGAATGCAGCTCTGGACGCTCCGCGTCCCTACGACGCAGCGCGTCACCCGAGGCGTGCCCACGCAGAGCGTGGGTACGATCAATCCACTGGGATGGCGTTTGAGGAGTAATCGCCAACGCCACCGCCTGATCGTTCCACACGCTGCGCGTGGGAATACAACTCTGGAGGCTCATCGTCCCTATGACGCAGAGCGTCACCCGATGCGTGCCCACGCAGAGCGTGGGTACGATCAACACCAAGGCCAGGCATGGAATGGCGTTTGAGGATTGATCGCCAACCCGCCACCGCCTGATCGTTCCACACGCTGCGCGTGGGAATGCAGCTCTGGACGCTCCGCATCCCTACGACGCAGCGCGTCACCCGAGGCGTGCCCACGCAGAGCGTGGGTACGATCAACACCAAGGCCAGGCATGGAATGGCGTTTGAGGATTGATCGCCAACCCGCCACCGCCTGATCGTTCCACACGCTGCGCGTGGGAATGCAGCTCTGGACGCTCCGCATCCCTACGACGCAGCGCGTCACCCGAGGCGTGCCCACGCAGAGCGTGGGTACGATCAATCCACATAACCCGGAAGACCCCATGCCTGCCCTGAGCACTTACCAAACTCCAATCCTCGCCGATTGGGTCGATTACAACGGCCATCTTCGCGATGCCTTCTACCTGCTGATCTTCAGCTACGCCACTGACGCCTTCATGGACCGTATCGGCCTGGCCTGCGATGACCGCGACGCCAGCGGCCATTCGCTGTTCACCCTGGAGGCGCACATCAACTACCTGCATGAGGTCAAACTCGACGAAGAGGTAGAAGTGCGCACCCAGATCGTCGCCCACGACAGCAAGCGAGTGCAGCTCTATCACAGTCTGTACAAAACCGGCGGCGAACAGGAACTGGCGGCCAGCGAGCAAATGCTGCTGCACGTCGACCTCGCAGCCGGGCCGAAAGCAGCCCCATTCAGCGAGCAATCGCTGCACGCCCTTGCCGCGCTCATCGAGGCACAGCACGACCAGCCCACGCCGCGCTATACCGGTCGTGTCATAGGTTTACCCGGTAAAGCCTGATCCGCTTCGATGCTCCCGCCAACATTCGCCCACAAAAAAGCCCGCATCACTGCGGGCTTCTTCTTAACGGCTACTTTGATCAAAAAGCGATCAGTTGACCTTGGCGTTCAGCTCGCCGTTGGCATAGCGCTCGAACATCTTCTCCAGGGAGATCGGTTTGATCTTCGAAGCGTTGCCAGCGGTACCGAACGCTTCGTAACGGGCGATGCACACGTCACGCATGGCCGAGACGGTTTTCGCCAGGTATTTGCGCGGGTCGAACTCGCTCGGGTTCTTGGCCATGAACTCGCGAATGGCACCGGTAGAAGCCAGACGCAGGTCAGTGTCGATGTTGACCTTGCGCACGCCGTGCTTGATGCCTTCAACGATTTCTTCGACCGGCACACCGTAGGTTTCTTTGATGTCGCCGCCGAACTCGTTGATGATCTTCAGCCATTCCTGCGGAACCGACGAAGAACCGTGCATCACCAGGTGAGTGTTCGGGATGCGTTTGTGAATCTCTTTGATGCGCTCGATCGCCAGGATGTCGCCGGTAGGCGGCTTGGTGAACTTGTACGCGCCGTGGCTGGTGCCGATGGCGATGGCCAGGGCGTCAACCTGAGTCTTCTTGACGAAGTCGGCTGCTTCTTCCGGGTCAGTCAGCATCTGGCTGTGATCCAGCACCCCTTCGGCGCCCACGCCGTCTTCTTCACCGGCCATACCGGTTTCCAGCGAGCCCAGAACGCCCAGCTCACCTTCAACGGAAACGCCGCAGGCATGCGCCATGGCTACGGTCTCCTGAGTCACGCGCACGTTGTACTCATAATCCGCCGGGCTTTTGCCGTCTTCGCGCAGCGAGCCGTCCATCATCACCGAGCTGAAGCCCAGTTGGATCGAACGTTGGCAAATGGCAGGGCTGGTGCCGTGGTCCTGGTGCATGACCACCGGAATGTGCGGAAACTCTTCAATCGCCGCCAGAATCAGATGACGCAGGAACGGGGCGCCTGCGTATTTGCGCGCACCGGCCGATGCCTGAACGATCACCGGGGAATCGGTCTTGTCGGCCGCTTCCATAATGGCGCGCATCTGTTCCAGGTTGTTCACGTTGAATGCAGGAACGCCATAGCCGAATTCGGCGGCGTGGTCCAACATCTGGCGCATGCTGATAAGTGCCATTGTCTTTTTCTCTCCCGGTAGGGTCGTTGATCGCGTGTGCCTGCCGTAACGGCGGCTATTCAAATTATAGGGGCGTACGACTCAGTCACCGCCCGGTGCTGCATCGGTCTGAATGCCCGGCCCGTCAGGGCGCCTTGCATCCGCGACCGATCAAATCGTTGGTAGCGTCCCAGTAGACCAGGCCTTCGCTGCCCTTGTTGTCGAACGCCAGCACGCCGTTGCTATAGAGCGAACCCGAAGCGCCGGGCTCGACCTGCAGACGGAACACCTGCTCGCTATCGTTCAAGCGTACGTCGACCTCTTTGTTCGCAGCATCGGCGTAACGCCAGTAAATCTGCGCCTTGCTGTCGCAGACCCAATGGGTCCACGGCGCAACCGGTTCAGACGACTTCATGCTGGCGCAACCGCCCAGCAGCGTCAGTGTCACAAGGGCAATCAAGCCTTTCATTACCACTCCTGGCCCTGGCTGGGCGCGGTGCCTGTCGGTCGCGCCGATGCCCAAAGGCTCTTTGGTTTCAGATGTTGCAGTGCGCCGTCAGGTCAGATTCAGTGACAGGCGACCGGCCCAACCGCGGGCATGAACTCGTATTTTTCCCAAACCTCAGGACCGCCGCGCTTGTAAACGATCGGTACGGTTTCAGCCTGCCAGCCCGCTTGATAGCAGCTGACCTGAAGCTGTTCGGGCGCATTGCTCTGCGCCGTCTGAGCTTCGGGCTTGCTTGCGCAGCCAACCAACAAACCCGCCATGATCAACAGCGGTAATGGCTTGACCATCTCATTCCCCTTCACGCTGGCCTGGATCAGGCCTTGGCGCGTTTTTCCAGAATTTCCACGGCAGGCAGCACCTTGCCCTCGACGAACTCGAGGAACGCGCCGCCGCCGGTGGAAATGTACGAAATCTGATCTTTCACACCATATTTATCGATAGCAGCCAGCGTATCGCCACCGCCTGCGATGGAGAACGCCGGGCTCTGGGCAATCGCCTTGGCCAGGGTCTTGGTGCCTTCACCGAACTGGTCGAACTCGAACACGCCAACCGGACCGTTCCACAGAATCGTTTTGGAAGACTTCAGCAAATCTGCGAACTGGGCCGCCGTTTGCGGGCCAATGTCGAGAATCATGTCGTCATCGGCCACGTCGGCGATCAGTTTGACGGTCGCCTCGGCATCTTCGGCAAACTTGCTGGCGACCACCACATCCACCGGCAGCGGCACGCTGACTTTTGCGGCAATGGCGCGCGCAGTGTCCAGCAGGTCCGGTTCGTACAACGACTTGCCGACCGGGTGGCCAGCCGCCGCCAGGAAGGTATTGGCGATGCCGCCGCCCACAATCAGTTGATCGCAGATCTGGCTCAGGCTGTTGAGCACGTCCAGCTTGGTCGACACCTTGGAACCGGCAACGATGGCGGCCATCGGCTTGGCTGGGGCGCCCAGCGCCTTGCCCAGCGCATCGAGTTCGGCAGCCAGCAGAGGGCCTGCCGCGGCAACTTTGGCAAACTTGGCAACACCGTGAGTCGAACCTTCGGCGCGGTGAGCGGTGCCGAAAGCGTCCATGACGAAAACGTCGCACAGTGCCGCGTATTTTTGCGCCAACTCGTCGGCGTTCTTCTTCTCGCCCTTGTTAAAGCGCACGTTTTCGAACAGCACGATGTCACCGGCCTTGACGTCCACGCCGTCCAGATAGTCGGCCACCAGCGGCACATCACGGCCCAGCGCCTTGCTCAGGTACTCGGCAACCGGCTTGAGGCTGTTCTCGGCGGAAAATTCGCCCTCGGTCGGACGACCCAGATGCGAGCAGACCATGACGGCTGCGCCTTTTTCCAGCGCCAGCTTGATGGTCGGCAGCGAAGCAAGAATACGTGCGTCGCTGGTGACAACACCGTCCTTGACCGGGACGTTGAGGTCTTCGCGGATCAGTACACGCTTACCTTGCAGGTCGAGGTCGGACATCTTCAACACGGTCATGAGGCGTTCCCTGTTTATTACTGTTGTTTATGGATGCTGTGCAAAAAGTGATCGGCGACATCCAGCATGCGGTTGGCAAAACCCCATTCGTTGTCGAACCAGGCCAGGACGTTGACCAGGCGAGGCCCGGAAACCCGTGTCTGGCTGGCATCGACGATTGCCGAATGCGGGTCATGGTTGAAATCACAGCTGGCGTGGGGCAATTCGGTGTAAGCCAGCAACCCCTTGAGCGGGCCGCTGGTGGCGGCCTCGCGCAAAATGCGATTGATCTCCTGCGCATCGGTATCACGGGCAACCTGCATCGTGATGTCCAGGCATGAGACGTTCACCGTCGGCACCCGAACAGCTTTGGCCTGAATTCGGCCTGCAAGTTCCGGAAGCAGCCGCTCGATCCCTCGCGCCAGACCGGTGGACACCGGAATGATCGACTGGAACGCCGAGCGTGTGCGCCGCAGATCCTCGTGATGATAAGCGTCGATCACCGGTTGATCGTTCATCGCCGAGTGAATCGTGGTGATGGTGACGTATTCCAACCCCAAGGCGCGGTTGAGCAAGTCCAGCAACGGCACGCTGCAATTGGTGGTGCAGGACGCCGCTGAAACAAGACGCTCCGCGCCGATCAGCGTTTGCTGGTTGATGCCATAGACGACGGTGGCATCGACATCGGCCTCGCTGGCCATTGGCTGGGAGAACAGCACACGCGGCGCCCCCGCCGAGAGGAAACGCTCGCCGTCGGCCCGGCTGTTGTAGACGCCAGAGCATTCGAGCACCAGATCGACGCCCAGCGCGCCCCAGTCGATGCCTTCCGGCGTCGCGCTGCGAAACACTTTGATGACGTGATCGTTGATGTGCAGAAAATCGCCTTCGACCCGCACCTCGCCAGGAAACCGGCCATGTGTGGAGTCAAAGCGCGTCAGGTATTCGAGACTGGCCATGTCGGCCAGATCGTTGATCGCCACCACATCGAACCCCGCCTTCGCGCCTCGCTCGCACAATGCACGCAGTACACAGCGGCCGATACGACCGTAACCATTGAGGGCGACTTTATAAGGGCGTGGCTGAGGCATGGGGTTCTCGAATTTTTTTGGTGTTCAGAGAACCTGAACGTTACCGTTTAACCTTTAGCAGTCCGGCTCGCCAGCGGTGACATCTTGAGAATGCCACCGCCGGCAAGCCGGGCTGCTACAGGGTTGGAGCACAGACTATTTGATCAGTCTTCCATCAGCTCTTCGGCGGTGGAGAGGATGTTCTCCAGCGTGAAGCCGAACGCTTCGAACAGCAGGTTCGCAGGGGCCGACTCGCCGAAGGTGGTCATGCCGATCACGCGGCCTTCCAGACCGACGTATTTGTACCAGTAGTCAGCGTGCGCGGCTTCGATGGCGATACGAGCGCTGACTTCCAGTGGCAGTACCGACTGCTTGTACAACGCGTCCTGAGCTTCGAAGACGCTGGTGCACGGCATGGAAACCACACGCACGTTCTTGCCTTCAGCGGTCAGCTTGTCGAACGCCTGAACCGCCAGACCGACTTCCGAACCGGTCGCGATCAGGATCAGATCCGGCTCGCCACTGCAGTCGCGCAGCACGTAACCGCCCCGGTTGATATTTTCCAGTTGCAGCGCATCGCGTGCCTGGTGCTGCAGGTTCTGGCGGGAGAAGATCAGCGCTGACGGACCGTCGTTACGCTCGATGGCGTGCTTCCAGGCCACGGCCGATTCCACGGCGTCGGCCGGGCGCCAGGTGTCCAGGTTCGGCGTGGTGCGCAGGCTGGTCAGTTGCTCGATTGGCTGGTGAGTCGGGCCGTCCTCGCCCAAACCGATGGAGTCGTGGGTGAACACGTAAATGACGCGCTTTTTCATCAGCGACGACATGCGCACCGCGTTGCGGGCGTATTCCATGAAGATCAGGAAGGTCGCGCCGTACGGCACGAAACCGCCGTGCAGGGCGATACCGTTCATGATCGCGCCCATGCCGAACTCACGCACACCGTAGTGCAGGTAGTTGCCGCTGGCGTCATCAGCGAAGATGCTCTTGCAGCCTTTCCAGATGGTCAGGTTGGAGCCGGCCAGGTCAGCCGAGCCGCCAAGGAATTCAGGCAGCAACGGGCCAAAGGCGCTGAGTGCGTTCTGGCTCGCCTTGCGGCTGGCGATGGTATCGCCCTTGGCGTTGACTTCAGCGACATAGGCTGCAGATTTTTCAGCGAAATCGGCTGGCAGCTCGCCGCTCATGCGACGGATCAGCTCGTTGGCCAGCTCAGGGAATGCAGCGGAATAGGCAGCGAAGCGCTGGTCCCACTCGGCTTCGGTCGCCAGACCTTTTTCCTTGGCGTTCCACTCTTTATAGATGTCGGTCGGGATTTCGAATGGACCGTGGGTCCATTTCAGCGCAGCGCGGGTCAGGGCGATTTCGTCATTGCCCAGTGGTGCGCCGTGGCACTCTTCCTTGCCCTGCTTGTTCGGCGAGCCGAAACCGATGGTGGTCTTGCAGCAGATCAGCGTCGGCGTGTCGCTCTTGTGAGCGGTGTCGATGGCGGTCTTGATTTCGTCGGCGTCATGGCCGTCGACGTTACGAATCACCAGCCAGCCGTAAGCCTCGAAGCGCTTGGGCGTGTCATCGGTGAACCAGCCTTCGACTTCGCCGTCGATGGAAATGCCGTTGTCGTCGTAGAAGGCAACCAGTTTGTTCAGCCGCAGCGTGCCTGCCAGCGAAGCGACTTCGTGGGAAATGCCTTCCATCATGCAGCCATCACCCATGAACACATAGGTGTGGTGATCGACGATGGCGTGGCCTGGACGGTTGAACTGCGCCGCCAGGGTCTTCTCGGCTACGGCGAACCCGACTGCGTTGGCAAAACCCTGACCCAGTGGGCCGGTGGTGGTTTCAATGCCCGGGGTATAACCGTATTCAGGGTGACCCGGCGTGCGGCTGTGCAACTGACGGAAGTTTTTCAGGTCTTCGATGGACAGGTCGTAACCGCTCAGGTGCAGCAGCGAGTAGATCAGCATCGAGCCGTGACCGTTGGACAGGATGAACCGGTCACGGTCAGCGAACATCGGGTTGCTCGGGTTGTGCTTCAGGTAATCGTGCCAAAGGACTTCAGCGATATCCGCCATGCCCATCGGGGCACCGGGGTGGCCGCTGTTGGCCTTTTGCACGGCATCCATGCTGAGTGCACGAATGGCATTGGCACGCTCACGACGGCTTGGCATCGCTGATCTCCTGAGACAGAAAGGAAGTGGATCTGAAAAAGGCGGCCATTTTCCCTCAGGCACTGCCTGGGGGCAATCAGAGATGCAGGCTGATGCGCGATTTTCCCGCGTCCAGCAGGTTTTTCTCAGGCGGTCCGTGGGATATACCTGCAAATGGCGTAATCGTGGCGCCCGTTGCCTGGCACCATTCGCCAATATCAAAACTTTTTGATATTGGCCTTGCGAGTGACTGGGTCGGTAACTAGACTGCCCGCTTATGAATCTTCCCGCGTCTGCCCTTGAACCTGATCAAAGCGACGAACTGGCTGCCTTGTGCAAAGCCGGTGGCGACCCGCTGCGGCTCAATGTGCTGCGCGCTCTGTTCAACGATTCGTTCGGCGTGCTGGAACTGGCGCAGATCTTCGCCATCGGTCAGTCGGGCATGAGCCACCACCTCAAAGTGCTCGCTCAGGCCAATCTGGTCGCTACGCGCCGCGAAGGCAACGCAATCTTTTATCGCCGCGCCCTGCCCCACACCGAACGGACCGGCGGCAAGCTTCATGCGGCGCTGCTCGAAGAGGTCGACGGCCTCTGCCTGCCAGACGATATCCAGGCCCGCATTGGCCTGGTGCACCGTCAGCGCGCCAATGCCAGTCAGGACTTTTTCGCACGCACTGCGCAAAAGTTTCGTGCCCAGCAGGACCTGATCGCAGGACTGCCCCAGTACCGCGACAGCCTGTTGTCGCTGCTGGACAAACTCAGCTTCGACTGCGCAGCCACCGCCGTGGAAGTCGGCCCCGGTGACGGTGGTTTTCTGCCTGATCTGGCGCAGCGCTTTGTGCATGTCACGGGGCTGGACAACAGCCCGGCCATGCTCGATCTGGCGCGCAGCCTCTGTAAGCAGAAGGCATTGCACAACGTGGAGCTGAAACTGGCCGATGCGTTGTCCGACGCTAATGTTCAGGGTGACTGCATCGTCTTGAACATGGTGCTTCACCACCTTGCGGCGCCGGCCGAAGCACTCAAACAGCTGGCCAACCTGCTGAAACCGGGCGCGAGCCTGTTGGTCACAGAGTTATGCAGCCATGACCAGAGCTGGGCCAGGGAGGCCTGTGGCGATCTCTGGTTGGGCTTCGAACAGGAAGATCTGGCCCGTTGGGCCATCGCTGCGGGGCTGGTCCCCGGGGAAAGTCTGTACATAGGTTTACGTAATGGTTTCCAGATCCAGGTCCGCCATTTTCAGCGACCGGCTGGCGACACTCACCATCGGTAACACTCAGGAAACCCGTCGAGATGAGCGAATACTCCCTTTTCACCTCCGAGTCCGTGTCCGAAGGGCATCCGGACAAAATCGCCGACCAGATCTCCGATGCAGTGCTGGATGCCATCATTGCTCAGGACAAACACGCACGTGTTGCGGTGGAAACCCTGGTCAAGACCGGCGTTGCGATCGTTGCCGGTGAAGTCACCACCAGTGCCTGGGTCGACCTGGAGCAGATCGTTCGTGACGTGATCAGCGGCATTGGCTACACCAGCTCCAACGTCGGCTTCGACGGCGCAACCTGCAGCGTGATGAACATCATTGGCAAGCAATCGCCCGACATCAACCAGGGTGTTGACCGCGCCAAGCCTGAAGATCAGGGCGCGGGCGACCAGGGCCTGATGTTCGGCTACGCCAGCAACGAAACCGCAGCGCTGATGCCTGCGCCGATCGCGTTCTCGCACCAACTGGTGCACCGTCAGGCCGAAGCCCGTAAATCGGGCCTGCTGCCCTGGCTGCGCCCGGACGCCAAATCCCAAGTCACCTGCCGCTATGAAAACGGCATCGTGGTCGGTATCGATGCCGTCGTGCTGTCGACCCAGCACAACCCGGAAGTGGCCTACGCCGACCTGCGCGAAGGCGTGATGGAGCTGATCGTCAAACACGTGCTGCCTGCCGAACTGCTGCACAAGGACACCCAATTCCACATCAACCCGACCGGCCAGTTCATCATCGGTGGCCCGGTAGGCGACTGCGGTCTGACCGGTCGCAAGATCATCGTCGACAGCTACGGCGGCATGGCCCGTCACGGCGGCGGCGCGTTCTCCGGCAAGGACCCGTCCAAGGTTGACCGTTCGGCGGCCTACGCCGGGCGTTACGTTGCCAAGAACATCGTTGCGGCCGGTCTGGCCGAGCGCTGCGAAATTCAGGTCTCCTATGCCATCGGCGTTGCGCAACCGACGTCGATCTCGCTGAACACCTTCGGCACCGGCAAGATCAGCGACGACAAGATCGTGCAACTGGTGCGCGAGCATTTCGACCTGCGTCCGTACGCGATCACCAAGATGCTCGACCTGCTGCACCCGATGTACCAGGAAACCGCAGCCTACGGCCACTTCGGCCGCACGCCGCAAACCAGGACCGTGGGCGATGACACCTTCACCACGTTCACCTGGGAAAAAACCGACCGCGCCGAGGCGTTGCGCGCTGCTGCCGGTTTGTAACGCCCGATAGTCATACAGCGTAAGAAAAGCCCCTGACGATGAAAATCGTCAGGGGCTTTTTGTGAACGTGTGCTCGGCAACCCTCGCTGCGAGAAGCAGCAGCCTGCGACTATCGCAAGACCGATGAAAAAGCCGTGAGAGCGAATTCACTCGCGATGCGACGCAACAGCCGAAGCGTTTCGTGGCCTGAAACATCTGCCGCATTGACGCAGTCGGCGGCGTTGTAATGAGCCGCAAAATGTTTATTCCGGACACATTCACGAATAAAAACCAAACATCTTTGTAGGACGCGTCTGAAAATTGTCGCTATTCTCCTGCGCGCGTTGCGGCTCTATGGATCTGGGCTTACCCTCTTTCGCGTCGCTGCTTCCAGCGACCGGTTTTGACAGACCGTATAGAGAACAACGCAGCGTCAGCCGAGCATTCACAGATTTTGAATCTGTGGGCTGTCTCATGGCGGCCGTACGTGGGGCACACTCGTGTGCGCCAGGTTGCTCTCTACTGGTCTGTCAACCCGCGTACAGCTGCCACCCATTCTGTTTGACAGCGGAATGGATCTGGCACCCAAAGAGAGAGTTCACAATGATTCGATCCACGCCGCATCCCCCTGAAATACCCGTCACCCAATCCACCCCCTTCGGGCTCAATATCGGCAGCCAGAACCTGTTCACGGTCCAGCCCGGTATCCATGTCGAAGACGCCCTCGCACTTGTAAGCGAATACCTCAACTGCGCCGCCGCCACCGCCTATGAATCAGCGGATAACAGCCCGCCGGAATTCCGCCCCCTGGCCAGAGCCGTGGTGCACCAGATCGAAGCCGCCAAGGCGCTGCTGGATGCTTCGATTGCCGGCCTGGGCGATGTTTTACGCCAGTCCCAAGCCACCCGAACGCCGCCCGTCTAGCGATCCGGCCTGCTAAAAAGCCATCGCCGCCCATCGCAAAAAATGCCCCTGACACAGCACTTCGTCAGGGGCATTTTTTTGCGCGTCTCTTTTGCGGCTCACGCAGCTTACATATAGCGATTGGCGATTCACCCTATCGCGAACCCTTCTAGCACGGGGCCTTCGCGCCTGCCACAGAACGGCTAGCCTTTTCAGAGGACCCGAACAGGTCGCAATTTTCAACCAGCGTCACGCAGTGCGGTTCAGCCGCGACGCGCCTTGGCCCCACCTGCGCCAACTCTCTGAATCAAGGAAGAATCCGTCATGCCAAGCCCTACCAACACGCCCGCCGCCGCCACCTACGCCACGCTCTTTCCCGAACAATTGGCCGACCGGTGTGCACCCGATGCACTGGAAGCCAACAGTGGCCCGGTCGCCTACCTGCACGCCCTGTATCAACAAGCACTGGCGCTGGAAGCGACCAGCGAATCGGACGAACGCTTCACGCTGGCGCAACGCCGACCCGACATTGGTGAGCTGCTGCTGAATCAGGAGGGCCTGGAAAAACAGATCCCTGCGTTGACGTTGGCAATTAATGCCCTCACCCGCCAGGCGCAGGCCCATGCAGGGCGGGATACGCCCTTGGCCGAAACAGTGAGCAAGGCGCAGCAGCGTGTCGGGTTGCCGTTTCACTATCCCCTGGCACAGATCCAGGCCGTGTTGCGACACAAGAAGCTGCCGCTGTTCGACCTGCTGCAACAGTCTGAATACAGCTTCCCCAATTTTTGCCATGGCAACCTGCGTACCGATGAGCTGCGGCAGGTCATGCGCACCGCAACCGGCTTTAGCCCGGCATTGCAAAAACTGCTGCAGGACGATGACCTGAACGATAGAGAGAACTTTTTAGCTACCCGCTTCAGCACGACCGGGAACAACCTATCGGTAGCCTCTAAACTGAACAGGGTGGAATTTTTCTGCCAGAAAACAGGCCTCAAACCCGAGGACGTATTGGACTTGCTGGCCATTGCGGGCGTCGACGACGGCGCCAGCGAAGGGGTAACCAGCGTCAAAACGTCCACCGCTTACCAGGTGGCCGGCAGCAAAACGGCGGACGGTAAACATTACGGCGCGGTGTTCATCAACAACGGCGAATCCAAGAGCCTTTCGCTGAAAGACACCCTGTCAGGCCCCGGCATCCAATTGGCGATCACGGACGCCACCGCCGCCCACTACGCCCGTATTCATAAACTCATCCATCTGGCGCATGCGCTTGAGTTGTCCTTTGCCGAAACCGATTTGTTGCTGATGTCAGCCCTGCGCGCTGAAGGTCAGACCAAGGATTTCCACATCACCGCCAATACCCTGCGGGCGATCGGGGTCTTCCGCTTCTTCAATGAAGCCTACGACGTCAAGGTCGAGCAATTCGCTGCGCTGATCCACGAAGTGTCGCCCTACGCCGTCGGGGACAAGGTGCCGTTGCTCGACCGCGTGCTGGATGGCCCTGGCAGCGGCCAGCTGGCGGAAATCGACGACAGGCTGAACATCGATGACGGCACATTTGACCCGGCTGAAAAGGTTGACGGCGATGGCAAAAGCGCCGTCACCTCGACGATGGGGCGCTTGTGCAGGGCGCTTGGCTTGAGCGAACAGGTGGCCAATGATTATCTGAAACAGGTCACCAAGGCACTTGGCCAAAGAAAGCCCAAACGATCGCTGGCGTTGCTGTCTTCACTCTACCGCCTGAGCCGCTTGCCACGCCTGCTGCGCTTGAGTGCGAACGAAGGTGCCAACTTGATTGCCCTGCTGACCCTCGGTAACGACCAGGTGCAGGGCATCGTGGCTGGCAAGGGGCAGATCAGCGACGACCCGGCCAAGGCAGACATCCTTGACGTGCTCATGGCACTGGCCAACGCCGAACGCTGGTTGCGCCGCAATGAATTGACGCCTTCGGCAGTTTTGGCACTGTTGAGCGCACCCAAAGCCTCCGATCAGGTGCTGAACCAGATCGAAGCGGCACGCGAAAAAGTCCTGGGTCAAGCCCCACCTGACGTCGCGGGCGTCTGCCTTTCAGAGCAAAACATCCGCAGCGTTCCGAAAGCCAATGAAGCGTTTGAAGCAACAGACAGCACCTGGCTGACCGTACTCCAGGATTACCTCGACAAAAACGGCCTGATCAAACCCCGCCTTCCGGCGGAGCCCATATTACGGAATGAGCTGGCCAACCTGCTCAAGGGAAAACTTAAAGAAACCGCCAGAGCCGCCGCCGACTTGGCCCAGGCACTGGCCACGGAGCTGACCAACGCCCGCATCAAGCAGGAAGACCTGGCCAAGGACGTCTTTACGCGCATGTTCGCCAACAGTTTGGAGCCAAGCCTTGCGTCCAGCTATGCGCTGGCCTTGCTGAGATGGATTAAAAGAAGCCCCCTTGACCTGCTTTCAGACCTGCTGGTGCCTGTACCTGCCAACCAGGCACAACGCACTCACTCCTTCGCATTGTGGAGCGACATGGCGCGCTACACGCTCGCGATCAGCCTCACCGGTTTAAGCCCGGCGGGGCTTGAGGCACTGATGGAGCATCCGCAATGGTTCGCCTTTAAAAAGAACAACACACAACCTCCCATCTCGAACGAGTTGAGCCTGGCTTTGCTGTACCAACTCACACGCTACCGTGCCTGGATCGGCATCTGTCGTGAAAACGGGTTTGAGGAAGGCGATGCGCTTGGCTATTTATCGAGCCTGCGTGCAAGTACTGAACCGGCAGCGGTCGAGGCCGCAGCCCGTCAGCTTGGGAAGTTTATTGGTTGGGATATGCAAGAGACGTTATGGGCACTGCCGCATGTCATGGTATCTACCTCCACAACCTCCACAACACGGAAACCAGAAACGAATACCGTTAAAACCAAGGAACCTGCGAAGAAAAGTGGGACGCTGGACGAGTTCATTACTTGGCTAACAGCAGAGGAGGTCACGGCATACACCCATCAGCAATTAAAGCACTTTATGCCAAGCGTATTGCTGTCATATTTTTTAAATCACGGTCATCACAGTTACTCTCCGATAGTTGACGGGACTAATAGAAAATTTAAAAAATTCTTGTCCGAGAACCCCGGCCCACTGCTTTTAACGCCAGAGCAATATAAAGAAGCTGATTATGATCCGAAATTTTGGGAAGCAGAGTTTAAGAAAATAAAAGCAGACGGCAAAACTCCGGTACTTCCAAAACCTCTGGAAATAAGAGTGATTGGCGCACCGGTTGAAGAGCCACCTGACACTTCAACTTCAACTCCAACGCCTACCCCAACGACAGATGCCCCCACTGTGTTCGCTAAAGAAGGTGATGCTCGTGTACCTACAACCATGCTTGATATCGACGTCGTACTACGCCTGCAGTCGCTGAGTGTCACCACAGGCCTTTCTTGCCAATCGCTATTGGGCGTCTCATGGCTTGATGAAGCGTCGAGCTATGCAGCGTTTCATATCGCCGGCTTGTTACTGCTCGGCGCCTGCACCGATGAGGCACGAGAAGCCATCGAGCCTGGCCTGCAAGTGAAGTGGCGCGATGCGCTGGTCGATTATCTGCTGAGCGAGTGGGTGCCAAAAGATGCCGGTCGTCAAGCCGCTTTGAGCAGCGTCGATGACCTGTCCAGCTATTTCCTCACCGATGTCAGCGTGACTTCGCAAGCCAGAGACACGACCGCCATCACCCAGGCCGTCGCAAGCCTGCAGCATTACCTGCATCGGTTGTTTTCCCATTTGGAGCCCGGCTATAGCAGCAGTCCTTTCCCGGGCGGGGCCGACAGTGCATGGCAGCGCTACCTGAGCCACTACGGCACATGGAAAGAATGGCAGGCACAGTTCAATCACCCGGAAAACCTGATTTATTACGCCAACCGTCCAAATAAGACCGCTGCCTTTCAGGAACTGGAAGTTGAGGTCAATCAAGGCAAGCTGGACACAGAACTGCTGCACACGGCGGTGTGCAACTACCTGACCAAGTTCGAGAAGCTCAGCAACCTGCAGATTGTCAGTGGCTACCTGGACGGCCACGATCCGAAAAACGATACCTATCACCTGATCGGTAAGACCAACACCTCGCCACCGGAATATTACTGGCGCTCGGTGGACATGGGCCTGCGCGATGATCGACAACGCCTGAGCCCGCTCGCTTGGAGTGAGTGGGAAAAGATCACGCTGCCGGTAAGCGGGCAGATCGCGCAGAGCCGTTATGAGGAGACGGTAGTAACAACAGTGAAAAATCCCGCTGGCAAGGAGGAGTCCAACACCATCACAATCCCTCACACCAGCGACGCTATCCGCCCGGTGATCATTGCCGGTCGGCCCTATGTGTTCTGGGTGGAACGAGGCGCCACCGGCCTGCCCAGTGCCGATGAGAAAAACCAGACGCCTACCAAGTTCAGGAAACTCTCCGTGCAATATGCTTATCGGCAAAGCGACGGATTCTGGAGCACGGCCAACGAGTTAATGTGTCTGGACGGCACAAAAAACGGTGAGCGTTTGGCTGACAAGAAAGACAACATACCCAATCCTTATTTAAAAGACGACACGTATATTCCAGGCCTCATGGCGTTCGTGAATGAAGAGGGAGAACGCTCATCAGATCCATGGCTTACCGTCATCCTTTATAACTGCAAGAGAAAAGGTGAGGGGTTAGGTACGCTGAACGATGATTACTTTGTCGAAGCAAGGGATTTGTTGTTGATTGAGAAGAAACAAGTATCAAAGGATATCAAAGACAGCAAAGACAGCGAAGACCGCAGAGACAGACTCGTAATGACTGCATTCAAGTCGTATAAAGACATACGAAAAGTTCAGCACACATATGACGGCCAAGTAGTATCTTTAAAAGAGACTGGCGCTACGAGCGATACAGCAAGACCCAAAAATCCGAGCATTGTAGATTTAGCTTTGGACCTCTTTAGACTTACCATAAAAATTACCAACCCACAGCTTAAAAAAGCAATTATTGAGGCCGATATTCCGCAGAGACTACAGCACGTTGAACTTGTGGTAAAAACGCCCGGGAGCATCCGCCCCGAGCGATTGGTTGAGGGCCCAATACTACGCTCCGACTCCTTAACAAGGACACGAAGTTATGATTTTACCTTTGACAAACAAGGAGATTATTTTTTCTCCCTAGATGCCCCCTCTATTAATTCAAGTTCTAGAACAATTGTCTTTGACTTTTCAACCAGCGACACGGACGAACTCTGGGATGTGATGATCGTTAAAAACACTGAACAGGCCCAGTTCCTCGACCTAAGTTCGGCAAACAAAACTCTCCCCAAACTTCCATCCAACAGCGTTCGCCTTAATACTCTGTTCGGCAAACAACTGGTAGCCCGTGCCAGCGAAGGCGTTGAGCGTGCCCTGGGTTGGGACACTCAAAAGTTGAAGGAACCGACCATCGACAAGGCTGAGCCCAACCCGCGCGTTGATTTCCACGGAGCCAATGGCTTGTACTTCCGTGAATTGTTCCTGCACCTGCCGGCGCTGATTGCCAGCCGCCTTACCGAGCAGCAGCAGTTTGAAGAAGCAGAAAGCTGGTACCTGCATTACCTGTTCGACCCTTACCGTGCCTTGCCCGGGAAGGATGGCCGACCTGCTTACTGGAACACCCGGCCACTGGCGGAGGTGGGCAGCCTGACTTCCGAACTGCGCAAGTCCGTGGACCCTGTTGCACGGGCCTTCATCCTGTCGCGCTATTACCGGCAGGCTGTGTTCCTGAACCTGGTGGAAAACTGGCAGCGCCAGGGCGACCACTATTATCGGCAGCTGACCCTCAGCAGCCTCAATCACGCCTGGTTGTGCTATCAGCAGGCACTGAAATTGATCGGCCCGCTGCCGGAGCGCGCTGCCGTGTCGCGCTGGAGCCCGGTGCCTTTGGCTTCGGCGAGCGAAAACAGCTTCCGCATGCCGGTCAACCAACGGGTGATCGAGGCCAGGAAACTCCTCGAACGGCGTTTGTACAACCTGCGTCATGGCCTGACCCTGGACGGCAAGGCCTTGCCAAACCTGGGCTGGGGCGACGAAGGAGGTGACCCGTTTGCTTCGGCAAAAGGTGGGCTGAGCATCATCACCGGCACTTACAACAGCAATCGCGCACCGGTTCCGGCCTACCGTTTCCGCCAGTTGCTGCCCGCAGCCCGTGCCGCTGCCCAGCAGTTGCTGGATATGGGCCGGCATTATATGAAGCTGATGGAAGATGAGTTCAATACATCGCTGTCCGTATTACTCAAGGCCCAGGAAACCAGGATTTCCGACTTCACCCTGCAATTAGGTAAAGAAAACATAAATTCCATAAAGGCAAAAAAACGTGAACTTGAATTGAGTCTTGAGGCTGCTGAATTCAGAAAGAATCATTGGGCCGGTTTGCTGGAAGTTGGACGGTCACCCCGAGAGGAAGCCGCGACAGCAATGACCTGGACAGCGGGCGTGCTCAAGTACGCGGCCATCCCCGCCGAGATCGTTGCCGGAGGCATCGATGGCGTGGTGCCCACCATCCTGGGCATGGCTGTGGGGGGTACCCGACCTGCCGAGCTTGCTCGAATGGGATCGAAAGCCATGTCGATGTCCAGCACGGCATTGAGCTTCCTGGCCAATCAGCTTCAAACCGAGTCCGGGTACGAACGTCGTGCCACCGGGTGGACGTTCGATATGCGTCAGGCCGAATGGGACATGAGACTGATCGATCAGCAAATCACGGAAACCAATATCGAACTCAATGCTTCCACTATCAGCCTGCAACAAGCCCGACAAGAACGGAAAAACCTGGAGCAAGCCTACGTCGCCATGACCACCGGCTTCACCATCATCCCGATCTACAACTGGCTGGTGGCGCGTCAGGAGCTGCTTTACGGCGCAGCCTACGACGCCGTGCTGTCGCTGTGCCTGAGCGTGGAAGCGGCCTGGCGCTATGAAATCGGCGACTACAAACGCGAGGCGTTCATTAAAACCAGTGCCTGGAGTGATTCCTACAAAGGCATGCTGGCGGGCGAGTCGCTGTTGGTCGACCTGCAGGAGATGGAAAATGCCTGCTTGCTGGCCAACGAACGGCGACTGACGATCAAGAAAACCTTCAGCCTCAGGAAGCTGCTGGCGGAAAAAAGTTGGACGGCCAACGTCAAAACGCTTGCCCAGGGCGACTCACTGGCGTTTGGGTTTGCAGCCAGCGAGTTCGATAAAAACTACCCCGGTCATTATCTGCGTCAGCTCAAGCACGTGTCGGTGTCACTGGTGATGGAGTCGGGGCAACAATTGGAGGAGTTGTCCGCCATCCTCACACAAGCAGCCAACATGACGCTGGTCGAGCCAGACCTGCAAGGCGCCGAGTACTTATACAGCGAAGGCACAACGCCACCACCTGAGAGCATCAAGCGTAATCTGCGGGCGCAGCAGCAGATCGCACTGTCTTCGCAAGTACAGGAGGACGGGCTGGGCTATGGACCGGGTGATTGGGTCTATGAGTTGATGTTCCACGACGGCCGTTATCTGCCCTTTGAAGGGACCGGGGCGATTTCGCAGTGGCAGTTGGAAATTCCTGACAGCGATATGGCCAAGTTACTGATCAATGGCGCCAATCCGGTTGTGAAGGATATTCAGATCAACCTGGTTTACAGCTCACTGGCCGGTACAAGTGATTTCGTAAAAGGCATCAAGGACCTGCGCAAGCGGGCTGCCGAACCCGCAGCGCCAGCAAAAACCTCCTGACACTGACAGGGCTGCGCCCACGGCGATATCAATCGCCGTGGGCGTTTGCGTTGTGCTGCTCACCCGCAATGCCCTAGGTGCACTACTGAATCAAGGAAGAATCCGTCATGCCAAGCCCTACCAAGACGCCCGCCGCTGCCACCTACGCCACGCTCTTTCCCGAGCAATTGGCCGACCGGTGTGCACCCGATGCACTGGAAGCCAACAGTGGCCCGGTCGCCTACCTGCACGCCCTGTATCAACAAGCACTGGCGCTGGAAGCGACCAGCGAATCGAAAAAACGCTTCACGCTGGCGCAACGCCGGCCCGACATCGGTGAGCTGCTGCTGAATCAGGAGGGCCTGGAAAAACAGATCCCGCCGCTGACCCTTTCGATCAATGCCCTCACCCGCCAGGCGCAGAGTCATGCGGGAGCCGAAATCAATCTGGCACAAGCGATCAGCCAGGCCCAGTACTCCGCTGGACTGCCGTTTCATTATCCGCTGGCGCAGATTCAGGCCGTGCTGCGCCACGACAAACTTCCGCTGTTCGAATTGCTGCAAACCTCGGGATATACCTTTCCCAATTTTTGTTACGCCCACCTGCGTACCGAAGAATTGCGACAGGTGATGCGCACCTCGAGCGGTTTCAGCCCGGAGCTGCAAAACCTGTTGCTGGATAACAGCCCGGCCACTGGAAAAAAATTCCTGGCCGAGCGTTTCGGGACTACCGAAACGGCTCAAACTGCGCTGGAAGAACTCAGCAATGCCGAATTTTTCTGCAAAAAAACCGGACTCAAACCCGAGCAACTTCAAGACCTGCTTGCCACCTCGGGTGTCGATGACGATGCCAGCGAAGGCTATACCAGCGTCAAATGTTCCAGCGCCTACAAACCTGCGCGGGGCAGTGCACCGAGTGGCCACCTCTACGGCGCGGCCTTTATCAATAACGGCGTGGCGCCTGCGCTGTCACTGGAGGATAAACGCGCAGGTCCGGGCATTACGCTGGCCATCAAAGGCGCGACAGCCGCTCACTTGGGCCGCATTCACAAGCTCGTTCATCTGCAACACGCACTGAAGCTGCCCTTCGCCGACGTCGACCTGTTGCTGATGTCCGCGCTGCGCGCGGAAGGCCAGACTCGGGATTTCAAGATCACGGAGAACACACTGCGCGCGCTTGGGGTGTTTCGTTATCTCAACGAAATCTACGCCATCAACGCTGAACAATTCGCTGCACTCATTCATGAGGTGTCGCCGTATGCAGTGGGCGAGAACGTGCCGTTTCTGGATCGCGTGCTTGACGGCCCTGGTGCCCGACAACTGGCCGAGGTCGAAGACCGGCTGAGCATTGATGGCAGTGAACTTGATTTAGCCGACGACACAGACGATAACGCCTCGCAGTTGACGATCGGACGCTTGTGCCTTGCACTGGGGACCGAAGAACGGCTGGCCAGAAACTACCTTGAACAGGCCACTTCAGCACATGGGTTGAGCAAACCGGCTATGACACTGGCATTAGTGTCTTCGCTCTACCGCCTCAGCCGGCTGCCGCGCTTGTTGAGATTGCCGGCCAGTGAGGGCAATAGCCTGATCACCATATTGACCCTCAGCAATAACCAATTTCTGAAGACGGTCGCCGGTAAGGGGAATATCAGCGATGCCGCAGATCAACCGGACATCCTCGATGCGCTGGTGGCGCTGGCGAACCTCCAGCGATGGCTGCGCCGTAACCGGTTCTCGCCCAAGGCGGTACTGGCGGTAATCACACCCTCTGCACAGACCGAAGAGCACCGTCTCGCCATTGACAAGCAAGTGCAGCAGGTCTTCAAAGAACAGATGGCGAATGTCAATACATCACGTTTGACAGAGGAGATTTTGAAGGGGGTTAACATCGCCTCACTGAAAAAGCCCAAGACCGCTGCTGCCGTCGAATCCTCGACCGAGAAGAGTGCCAAAACCGAGACGAGCAAGCCGCTGGACTCCAACCCCGACACGTGGCTCGAACTGCTCGCCGGGTATCTGGACGAGAAAGGTTTTATCAACACGGAACTCACGCCGGAGGCTGAACTTTCAACCGCCTTGACAGCACTGCTCAACGGCAAGCTGGAAGGTGACGATACGAGCCGAAACGAGGCGGCCGTGACGCTGGCGTCTCTGTTGACCAACCGGCGGGTTGAACAAGAGGATCTGGCCAAATCCATCGTTGCGCAGACGGTCGGCAGAGTAACAGGCCTCGCCGGTGTCACCTCCGAATACGCCCTGCCTCTTCTGAAATGGGTGGGTAAAACACCGCTCGACGTACTGCACCAGGTGATCACCCCGGCAAACGCTGCCACTGACTCGACATCCACGGGTGCGCAACCAAACAGCTCATTCGAGCTGTGGACCCGCCTGGCTCGACATGCGCTGGCCGTGCGTTTGCTGAGTTTGAGCCCTGCCGGACTTGAAGCCTTGGTAGAGCACACCGCGTGGTTTGACCTTGAGCAGGTCAGCGATCCAGCCGATGACGCGGGCACAGCAATTTCCCCGATAGCGCCGCTCAACCTTGACTTGCTGTATCAGCTGTCCTGTTACCGGGACTGGATCAGCGCCTGTGCGGCTAACAACTTCAATGAAAAAGACGCGCTGGATTATTTGTCGAAACGGCGGGACAGTGCCGAACCCGGTGCCATTCATGACGCCGTCAAACAGCTAGCGAAACTTATCGATTGGGATGAAGATGAAACGCTTGCCGCGGTGCCCTATGCGAGGATCAATACACCTGCACAAAAAGTTGTCGCCAGAAGTTCACTCGAAGCGTATTTGCAAACGCTGCTGCCCTCGGAAAGGGCCTACTACAATTATTGCGACAGAGCAGTAGAGCTCAAGGGGCTCGGTGTACTGATCAGCAAGTATCACTACAACGGTGAAACGTACGCTAACGCGAATGCGATCTACAGGAAGTTTGTTGCATTTCTCGATAAAAATCCGGGGCCGATCATCGTTCACGAACAGGACTATTTGCCCGAGACGCATCCTGACATCTGGGCCAAGATCACCAGGAATGTAAAGAGCAAGCGGACGATCACGCTCGCAAAATACACCAACGTCAACTCTAAAACCTTTGATGATTTCCTGGACTCGCTGAGTGTCGAGGAACGACAGTACTTTGACAAGACAGGCAGAGGAATCAAGCAACTCCTTAGTAACTATCATTCCCTGCTCGATGGAAATAGCTATACAAATGCGGACAGCAACAATGAATACAATAAATTCTTGAAGTTTATCAAAGACAACCCCGGAACGTTAAAAGTCACTCAACAACAATATGACGATGGCTTCGAGCCCGAACGATGGGCCAGGTTCAAGGCGTCGTTAGAAAGCGGTGGCAGAAAAGCAGCCAATCCAGAGCCGTTAAAGCTGGAAGTTTATTCACCTGAGCAATATCAGGATAACTTGATGCCCGTGAGCACGGAAAATATTCCGGTGATCCCCTCAACGGTGACCCACATCGATCTGGTGATGCGTCTGCAAAAACTATGCGAAATCACCGGCCTGTCGTGCCAGTCGCTTCGCGATATAGCGTTGCTGGGCGAGCAATCGACCTATGAACAGATCGACATCGCTGGAAAGATGTTACTGGGCGCCTGCAGCGATGACGCACGTGAGGTGATTGAGGACGGCCTGCAGGAAGCGTGGAGGGATGCGCTTGCAGCTTATCTGATGGGTTACTGGGTGCCCTACGCTGAGCAACGGCAACTGTTCATGCCCGCGCTCGATGACCTGTCCAGTTACTTCCTCACGGATGTCCTGGTGAGCAGCGACGCCAGAAAGACAGCCACCGTGAGCCAGGCTATTGCCAGCCTGCAGCACTACCTTTACCGACTGTTCTCGCACCTCGAACCTGGCTATGAAAAGGTCAGTCTGGCGCTGGATACCGTACGTGACTGGCAGCAATATCTGAGCCACTACGGCACCTGGAAAGCATGGCGCGCGCAGCTCAACCATCCGGAAAACCTGATCTATTACGCCAGCAGGCCCAACAAAAGCGCTGCGTTCAAGGACCTTGAAGTCGAGGTCAATCAGATTTCTCAAGGCAGATTGGATACCCAAAGGCTGCAAACGGCGGTCCTGAGTTACCTGACCAAGTTCGAGAGGCTGAGCAATCTGCATATCGTCAGTGGTTACCTGGACGGCAGCGACCCTAAAAGCGACACCTATTACCTGATCGGCAAGACCAACACCTCACCCACCGAATATTACTGGCGGTCCGTGGACATGGGCCTGCGTGATGACCAGCAGCGCCTGAGCCCGCTGGCCTGGAGCGAATGGGAGAAAATTACCCTGCCGGTCACCGGGCAGCTTGCTCAGAGTCGTTACGAGAAAATAACGATGCAGAATAAGGTCGAGAACGGAACAGAAGTAAAAGACGCTAAGGGAAATACCGTTCAAGAAGAGGTGAGTAGGAGTGTATACACGTCTGATGCCATTCGCCCCGTTATCATCGCTGGCAGGCCGTATGTGTTCTGGGTAGAACGGAGCACGACTGACTTGCCCAGCAACAAGGGCAATAATCAGACCCTTGCGGGTAAGAGAAAGATATCGGTTCAATATGTTTATCGACAAAGTGATGGGTTCTGGAGCCCCGCCAATGAACTCATGAGTCTGGATGGTACTAAAAACGGCAAGCGCGTAGAGGATACGGACAGCCATTACCTTAAGGACGAGAACTATATACCCGGTCTGATTGCGTTCGTGAATGTGGAAGATAGACCGTTAGATCCATGGCTGACGGTGATTCTATATGACTGTAATAAAAATGAAAAAGGCCAATACTCACTAGGCGATGAGGGTAAGGATTACTTTATCGAAATGCGTGATCTGTTATTACTTGAGCGTAAAAAACTCAAGGATACAGAACAAAAAAAACTGGCAACCACCGCCTACAACTCTTATCAAGACATTAGAACCATTCAACATATCTATAACGGTCGACCGCTGATACTCAAGCAGACGGCGATCAATATAAACGGTCTAAAAGTCTCCAAACCGAGTGCATTTATCGCAGACGCTTTCAAATTCAAAGCCACACTATTAAGCACTGCTCGCAAGACCATCAGCCTCACCCGGTCTTTTAATGAAGCGTACGAACTAAAAATCCGAAATATTAAAATATCGATTAAAGGACCCGGCGACCAAATACACACTATTATAGTAAAGCCTAGTTCACAAACATCGTCAGCCTATGAAAATGAAAATGAAAATGAATTTAAAGGTGAATATGAATATGAACATGAACTCACAGAACTTGGCACCTATACATTCGAACTCATTTACGTGCTTGATAGCCGAATATTTACCATGGAGTATACCTACAACCTTTCTGAACAAGTGATCGACGAATCATGGCACATCTCGATAATCAACAACGACGAGCAAGCACAGTACCTTGACCTGAGCTCGGTCTCGAATGACGCACCAAAACTCGCCTCTGACAAGGTGCGTCTTAATACCCTGTTCGGCAAACAACTGGTCGCCCGCGCCACAGAGAGTATCGAACGCGCCCTTGGCTGGGAGACGCAGAAACTGCAGGAGCCGACCATTGACGCTGCCAATACCAACCCGCCCGTGGACTTTCATGGCGCCAATGGCCTGTATTTCCGCGAACTGTTCCTGCACCTGCCCGCGCTCATCGCCACTCGGCTCACCGAACAGCAACAGTTCGAAGACGCAGAAGTCTGGTACCTGCGCTACCTGTTCGATCCTTACCGGGCGCAGCCGGACCAGGCCGGGCGGCCCGCTCATTGGAATACCCGCCCCCTGGCAGAGGTAGGCTCACTCAACTCCGAGCTGCTCAAACCGGTGGACCCAACGTCGCGCGCCTTCACACTGTCTCGCTATTACAGGCAGTCGGTTTTTCTGGCGCTGGTGGAGAACTGGCAACAGCAAGGCGATCATTATTACCGCCAGCTCACCTTGAGCGGCCTGAACCATGCCTGGTTGTGTTACCAACAGGCCATGAAATTGGTAGGGCCTTTGCCGGAACGCACGGCTGTGTCTCGCTGGAGTCCACTGTCGCTGTCCACGGTGACTGCCGGTCACTTCCGCGTTCCGATCAATCAGCGGGTAACAGGCATCAGGAACACCCTGGAAAACCGCCTGTATAACCTGCGTCACGGCCTGACGATCAACGGCAAGACCTTGCCCAATCTGGGCTGGGCAGGTGAAGGCGCAGACCCATTCGCCTCTGCCCGCGGGGCCGTGAGCCTTGTCGCCGGTAGCTACAACAGCGAACGCGCGGCGATCCCGGCGTACCGCTTCCGCCAGCTGTTGCCTACCGCCCGTACCGCTGCCCGCCAGTTGGCGGATTTTGGCCGGCACTACATGAAGCTGATGGAAGACGAGTCCGAGGTCACGCTCAGCACCTTGCTCACGGCACAGGAAATAAGGCTCTGCGATTTCACGTTGAAGCTGCAGCAGGAAGCGATCAATGCGGTGCAAGCCGGCAAGCGCACCCTGGAGCTGGGCCGCAGCGCGGTGCAAGCCAGGAAAGCTCGGCTTCAGGCGCTTCTGGACGAAGGTAAATCGCCCATGGAGGAAGCGGCAACCGGGCTGGCCATTGCCTCCAGGATGTCCAATGCCACAGCGGTGCCTTTGGAGGCTGTTGCTGCTATTCAGGAATATATTCCGACCATTTTTGGCATGGCCTTCGGGGGCTCGCACCCGGGAGGGGGCAGCGCGCGGATGGCTTCAACGTTCCGTATTGTGGGCGATATCGCCGAATTCGCATCAGAACAGCTATTGCTTGAGTCCGACTACGAGCGACGTGCCTCGGAATGGGACTTTGAGCTGCAACAGGCGCAGTGGGACATGCAGATGATCGATCAACAAATCGCCGAGGCGAACATCGAACTCAACGCTGCCAATATCAGCCTTGCACAAGCACGACAAGAACGCGCCAACCTGGAAGAAGCTTACGAGGTCATGACCACTGGCTTCGTCATTATTCCGATCTACAACTGGCTGGTTTCCCGCCAGGAACTGATGTATGGCGCGGCGTACGACGCCGTGCTGTCCCTGTGCCTGGGCCTGGAGGCCGCCTGGCGTTACGAGATCGGCGATTACACCCATGAGGCCTTCATCAAGACTCGGGGCTGGAATGATTCGTACAAAGGCATGCTGGCCGGGGAATCGCTGCTGGTCGATCTTCAGGAAATGGAAAACGCTTATTTGCTGGCCAACGAACGACGGCTGACGATCAAGCGCACGTTCAGCCTCAAGCAGGCCCTTTCGGGGAAATGGCAGGAGGCAGTGAAAAAGCTCGCTGCAAGAGAGCCATTGGTGTTCAGCTTCAAAGCCGAAGATTTTGACAAGGATTATCCGGGCCATTATCTGCGGCAGATCAAGCACGTGTCGGTGTCATTCGTTCTGGCGTCCGGCGCGGTGTTAAACGGGCTGTCCGCCATCCTCACCCAGACCAGCAACACCACGCTCGTCAAACCAGAGAGCGCGGGCGCGGAGTACCTGTACACACCGACCGCCACATCGCCGGCCAGCATCAAGCGCAACCTGCGCGCCCAGCAACAGATCGCCCTGTCGTCCTCGACGTTGGAAGACGGCTTGGGCTTTGGGCCGAATGAATGGGTGTACGAACTGATGTTTCATGACGGTCGTTACTTGCCGTTCGAGGGCACAGGCGCCATTTCGGACTGGCAGTTGCAGGTGCCCGGCAGTGAGTTCGCCAAGTCGCTGATAAACGCGAACGGGGAATCGGTCGTCACAGACATCCAACTCAATCTGGTGTACACCGCGCAGCCCGGTGACAGCGCCCTGGTCGATAAAATCACAACGTTGCGTAAAGACATCAAAACCTGATGCGGCCCGCTTTCGGCCCAAAGCACGCTTGCCGAACCCCTGCCGATGACGATCAGCAGGGTTTTTTTTCGTTATGCGCGCCGTGCCACCAGCAAAAACGACGCAGCACCGGCCAACAAGCCCGCGAGGATGAAAACGGCGAGGGTCGAGAGGTCCATTGCTGGGCGTCTTTTCAGGCACAGGATTAAGGCACCATTTTGCACGCCGTTTGAATGAGCTCAAGAGACAGCTGTGCAGCGAAATACAGAAGGACTGTACCGCTCGCGAACGCTCAAAAATAAAGGCCGCCTCTTGGAAGGCGGCCTTATCGACACTGCTATCAAACCGCCGACGCGTTGGGCGGCGCGTCGCTGCCAGCCTCCGGTTTCGGCGGTTGAGCAGCGGCTTGGGACTTCACGTTATCGACGAAATCCTTGCCCATGTCGCTGGCCTTGCTATAGGTGTCGGTCGCCAAGTCTTTGACCCGGCCGGTCACCTTGTCGCTGGCGGCGCCCATGAGCTGGTTTTCCTTCTCCGTGGCAGGCAGTGCGGCGCCAAGTGCGGCACCCAACGCGACGCCGATGGCGGCAACTGCCAAGGGTTGCTCGCGCAGCATGTAAGTCAGGCTGGACTGCAGATTTTGCCCCTGGCGGCGCAGGGTTTCGCCTGCCTGTTGTGCACCCGAGTGCAGGCGGGCGTTGGCGTCGGACAAGCCATCCTGAGCACGGTGCCCGAGGTCACTGACACTGTCGCCCAAACCACTGGCCTGATCGGACACGTGACTGGCTTTGGCCTTCATTTTGGCAGCGGTTTCCTGAACCCGTGCCTTGGCATTGCCAAAGGTGTCACCCACCTGTTCGGCGATACCGCTGGCGCGATCAGCAAGCCCGCCAAACACTGAGCCTTCATCGCTAGCAGGCTTGCGATTTTGCCCCAGCGCCAGCCATAGCAGGCCCACCGAAGTGAGAACGGTCGGTAAAGGATTGGCTTTGACGGTATTGCCCAGATTGGTGAAAAACTCCCCGCCGTTGCCTTTGGCATAAGCCAGCGCCTGGTCGACCATCTGCCCCGGTGAGAGCTTGCTTTCCAGAGCGTCCACCAAACTGCCGATACTGGCCCTGCGTTGATCGATCTCCAGCTCCAGTTCTTCAGGAGTCTTTTGCGAATCGGCTTCGAACCGGGTTGTGCTGTCGAGACTGTCTTGATTAGCGAAACTGTTGTCGTTGTTCATCAGACTTTCCTCTGAATAGCTTCCTTGTCTTTATGCAAGGAATTCATGGTGCGTTCGGGCGTGAAATGGGAGGGTTCGAACTGCTTCTTGCCGGCCTTGATCATCAAATAGCCAACCAGCATCGCCACGACGCCCACGATCAGTGCAGCCAGCCACGGCGCCAGGACCATTGCCAAGGCATACACCGCTGCCATCAGCAAAATCACCAGCCCGGCGAGCATAACCACCGCACCGCCTGCGACCGCACTTACACCCGCCTTGGTGGTTTCGATTGAGGCGCGTATCTCAGCCTTTGCCAGCGCCAGTTCCTTGCCGACCAATACCGGTACTTCGTGAGCCAGCTGACGAATCAGGCCCAGCACCGAGGTATCGCCTTCAACGCCCTCGCGAGGGGGCAGATCAGAATTAACGGCCATCACAGTTCCCCTTCACGTTTCGGCGTGGGCTGTATAGGAATGACGCTGTGCGAATGCTCATCAGAGGCGGAAGCTGCGGGGTGAGCGCTGCTCTCGAAACTGCCCAGTTCTGCGCCAGAAGGCTTGATACCCGGTTCAGTGGTCCCTGCGGTCGCAGAGGACTGACTCTGCGCGGGGTTCGCCGTCCCTGGCTGGCTACTGTGATGCCCATCCGCACTACTTGCGGTAAACCCATCGTCAGTGCCCTGCGGACCTGCGGCGTGTCCGGGTTCATTACGCCCCCAGGCGCCGCCCTGCTGGAAATCGTTGTCGCGGGTTCGGCTTGCACTTGCGTTGATGTCGGGTTTAGAAGCTCGCAAGAAGCGTGACAGACCGAAGCCCAGCGCAATGCTGCCTGCCAGGAACAACGCCGGATTGTCGCGAGCCAGCTGCCCGGTCTGCTGCAACAGTTCTTCGGCGCTTTTGCTGCGCAGGTTGTCAGCCAGCGTGGTCAGGCTTTGCGCTGCATCGGTCACGTAGTTCGAGAGGCCCAACGTGTCTTTGTCCTGCATCTGCTCGGCGGCCGATTGCGCAGTCTGGGCCAGGCTTTCGAGCTGGTCGGCTGCGGTGCCGCGGTATTCGTCGAGCTTGGCCGAACCTTGCTCGCGAGCGGTATTCAACAGGGCCTGGGCGTCATCCTGCAGGTCCTGTAAGTGCTCGGAGGGGGGTGGTGTCCGGCGTTCTTCGCCTTGGGAGGTCTCGTACGTAGTAGGCATGTCATTCACCATCTTCCATCTAAAGAAAAGGCGCGCACGGCATCTGGATACGGTCGGGTTACCGTCGCGGTTCGTACCGGACAACACACTCGTTACAAAGGATTGAGCAAGGAGAAACACACAGAGTTCGCCGAGAGTGACGGATGGTCATACGAGGGCAGAAAGCAGTACGTTTCGCGGCGTCCAGAGGCTTCAATGCAGGCATGTTGCCATGCGCGAACAGTGGATCAGCCATCGACAAATGCGGTAACCACGCAGACGGGAATGTTGCGTTGGCACGGCTTAGCCTTGCTCGCTTATCCCCAGGCAAGGACGCTCAAATGCCCCTCTCCCTCCGCTGGACCGCTTTCACTTTGTTCGCCGCCACGTCTAGCTTGGCCGGGGCTCAAACCTGTCCTGACTGGTCACCGGTAAAAGCCCGCAGCGAGATCGCTCTGCACCAGGCGCAAATCGAACAATGGGACGACAGCTACCACCGCTTGGGTGTGTCGCAGGTGGCGGACGAGCTATACGACCAATCGCGCCAGCGCCTCAAATACCTGCGTACCTGTTTTGCCACGCCACCTGAAAGGGTCGACAACCCGCTGAAAACCGCTGGCGGCCCGGTTCCTCACCCGATTCCTCATACCGGCCTGAACAAGTTGCCGGACGAAGTCGCCGTACGGTCCTGGCTCAAGGGACGAAAGGACGTGTGGATTCAGCCCAAGGTCGATGGTGTGGCAGTCACGCTGGTTTATGACAAAGGCAAGCTGGTGCAGGCGATCAGTCGCGGTGATGGGGTCAAGGGGCAGGACTGGACCAGACATGCTCATCAGATTGAGGCGATTCCTCGGCATATCGCCTGGGAAAACACCCTGGTGCTGCAGGGCGAGCTGTACTGGCGGCTGTCGGACCATGTACAGGCGAAGGCAGGAAGTCTGAACGCTCGCAGTAAGGCAGCGGGGTTGCTTGCGCGCAATACCATCAACGAAGACGAGGGTGCGCAGCTTGGCCTGTTTGTCTGGGATTGGCCGGACGGGCCTGCAACCATGCGCGAGCGCCTGGCCAGCCTGCGGGCGTTGGGCTTTGAAGACAGTCTGCGTTTCAGCGAACCGATGCAGGGCTTTGCCCAAGCCAAAAACTGGCGGGAACACTGGTACACCCATCCATTGCCATTCGCCACCGATGGCGTGGTGATCCGCCAGGGCGAGCGCCCGCCGACGCAGCGCTGGCAGGCGAAAGCGCCGTACTGGATCGCCGCATGGAAATACCCCTTCGCGCGGGTGCTGGCCGACGTGCGCAGAGTGAACTTCAACGTGGGCCGCAGCGGCAAAATAACGCCCGTGCTGGATCTCGCGCCGGTGCGGCTGGATGATCGGAAGATCAGCCGCGTCAGTGTGGGATCGCTCAAGCGCTGGCAAAAGATGGACATTCGTCCTGGTGATCAGGTGAGCATCAGCCTGGCCGGCCTGACCATTGCGCGACTGGACGAAGTTGTCACACGAAGTGTCGACCGTATGCCGTTACCTGTACCCCATGCGGCAGACTACCACCCGCTCAGTTGCTGGCAGCCCACCGAGGGCTGCGAAGGCCAGTTCCGGGAACGCTTGAAATGGCTCGGCAGCAAGAAAGGCCTGGCTCTGAGCGGCGTGGGACCCGGCACCTGGGACAAGCTGATCAAAGCCGGCGTGGTTGAGGGTTTGCTTGACTGGATGCGGCTGGACGCTGCACAGCTGCGTAATATTCCCGGCCTTGGTGAGCTGAGCGGGTCTAGACTGTCGGAGACTTTTCAGGGGGCGCGCGAACAATCGTTCGAAACCTGGCTCAAAGCCCTCGGTTTACCGCCTACCGCCGGTGCGGATCTGGGTGATTCATGGGCGGCGTTATCGGCTCGCAATATCGATGACTGGCAAGCCGAGCCCGGCATAGGTCCCGGTCGTGCCCGGCAGTTATATGCATTTTTTCAGGACCCGCCTGTGCAGTTGCTGAGCAGGCAATTGCGAGAGCAAGGCATCAAGGGGTTTTAGTCATTGTTACCCCGGACGACGTATCGACGGTCCGGGTTATCTGTTTTTTTAAGGAGTCATCATGAAGTTCTTCTCACCAGCGATGGTGTTCACCGCATTGAGCCTCTTTACGGCCTGCGCACTTGCCGCCGACTCTGCGCCCGAGCCGAGCGGCTGTGCGGCCAAACGGCAGGACATCAGCGCCAGGATCGAACAGGCCAAGACCGCAGGCAACAGCGATCAACAGGCCGGGCTGGAAAAAGCATTGAGCGAAGTCACCGCCAACTGTACCGAGGCCAGCCTGCTCAAGGAGCAGGAAAAGAAAGTGCTCGACGCCAAGCGCGAGGTCAGCACCCGGCAGTCCGATCTGGACAAGGCCATGAAAAAAGGCGATCCGGACAAGATCAACAAGCGTAAGGACAAGCTGGCCGAATCGCGCAAGGAATTGCAGGACGAACAGCAGAAGCTGGAGCAATTACAGCCCGATGAAGATGACGAATAACGTTTACCTGAACGGCCAAGCGTCAGTGATTCCGAAACTCCTTGTGACACGCATCGCACGCATCTTCGACGTTGTTCATCGGCGCGATCATGTTTGCCGGGCTCAACTGCGATTGCTGCGTGGCTAGCACCAGTTCGCCGGTTCGGGCCTCCAGCGCCCGAGCCAATTCCTGAAACCGCGCCTGCCGTTGCCAGACGGCGTCCTTGGCGCTTGTGTGCTCGGCCTCTTTCACCGCAGGGAAATGCTTCCACGGTTCGTGCGAAAGTGCGTCGAGCCTGACTGCACCTTCGGCGAACCTGGCGCCGTCGAACGGCAAGCGGCCGCGCAACATGCCGCCGGTGTCCTCACTGGTCTTGAGCATCTGCTTGAAGATGGCCTTGCGCTGGCCCAACGGCGAATCAGGGTCGACTCCACCGCAGGCGACAAGCGTCAAACCGGCGACCAGCACCATCCCTGTGACCTTTAACCACGAACTGCTCAGCGATCTTTTCACGGCAACGCTCTTGGAGGGCGCGGCATCCCCACGCTAAAAAAATGGATCGCCTGAACCTGCGCCATGAAAACCAATGACCGAACGATCAGACGGAAACGCCAAACAACGCAACCACCAGCGCCAGGCCGATGAACCATACCAGCGAGCGCAGCGCCGCGAGATCCGCCAGATAGAAGATGATGTACAGCAGGCGGCTGGTGACGAACAACACCGCCAGCACGTCGATGGTCACCAACTGCGCGCCCCCTGCCACGTGGGCGATGATCACCCCGGCGGCAAATCCGGGAATCGCTTCGAAACTGTTCTGTTGCGCAGCATGGGCACGGCGCGGCAGACCTTCGAGCTTATCGAGGAAATCCCGCGGGTTGTGGTTTTGCCGGGACCCGAACTTGCCGCTGCTGAACTTGGCAATCGAGGTGCACACCAGCGGCAACAGAATCACGATCAACACGCACCAGAAAGCAACGGTCATTTGCATCATCCTTTTGAATTTTGAACTTCATCAGAAGCATTTCGGGCATTACCTGCCTACAGCTAAGAGCCACCGCGCAGCGAAAGGTTCTTCGACATGGCGTGTAAGCGAGCCGCCCACGACCTCGGCGGATCGGCCAGTGGCCTGCGCGTCGCGAAGGATAGATGGATTTAACGCATCGCAATGCAGCCACCCATTTTGCGGCGCCATCTTGAGTGCTGCTACAACGCGAATGATTGGCTAAGATGCCAGCCACCGTGAAAGCGTGCCAATGCCCCAGGAGCCTGAATGTCCAGCGAAGAAGACATTGCCTTGCGCGAACAGAGTGGCCGCGCTTATTCGGTGACCGGTGGCGTGCATATCACCAGTCAGGTTCATAGCGAGCCTAGCCCATCAGTCCAAGGCGGTCATCGAACTGCCGCACAAGCACATGGCGGAACTGGCCGCCGGGCTGCTGCACCCGAAGATGACGGTGTATCTGGATGCCGGCACCAGCACGTTGGAATCGTGCCGTACATTGTCGCGCTATCAGGCATGACGGTGGTCACCAACGACTTCGGCGTGGTCAATGCGCTGGCAGATGCGACCCATGTGGATGTGATTCACACCGGCGGCCTGCTGGACCACCCAAACCGTTCCTGCGTCGGCGGCCTGGCGGAAGCGGCGGCTGAAAGCATCCGGGCCCTTGGAGTGGATGCGATGTTGGCTTCGGTTGAGCGATAACGCTGACGCTGGATTCTAGGGCCATTCGGTCGTTCGCCGCAAAGCAAAACCCTGGGAGACGACAGCTTTCACCACGCTCACTTGGGAAATATTACGCCGAAGCCTTACAGGGCACTGCCGCCACGTATTAACTTCAAGTACCAATCACACAGCTGCCGACGATACATCGCCGGCGGCTTTTCGTGCGTTATTTCCACAATGGGACAGCGCACTTTGGCCCTATAGCGATTGGCTATACACATTATTGCTAATCCGTCTGGCCATTTCTCTCCATACGCTGTCGACGCTGCTAGTCTTTGAACTGAGGCGGTCAATTACTCACCGGAGCAGTGCTCCTTATACTCATCACTCCAGCAAATTCATAACCGAACCAATAACCCATAGCAAAAGCAAAAAGCAAGATAAATACATAGATGCCGCGCTCGAATATATTCAGGCGCTAGCTGCTTATAGACGTATTGATTGCTGCTGATACAGCAGCACCATTCAGATGAACACCCAGCTAGCAAGTATTATACGTTGAAGTTTTAACTCAATACTTACCCCAACAAACGGACACCATAATGAATTATACAAAACACGATATTAGAAAATTTCTCACACCGGGAGATTCCATTACCGTTGACAGTAACGAAGGAATTTTTAACGGGATCTTTGGAAATGAAATTCACCTCGGTACACCTGAGACGCAAAAGTTTGACTATCAGAAAATCAAAAGCATCCCGGAGCTGGATAAAAAAAAATCCGAAGAACCGGCACAGGTGAAACGCCTACTTGAAGACGGCGCAAAAGCAGTCAAATCCGATGACATACACTTCCTTCCACTACCCTCTGGACCGGTGCTGATAGAGGTAGAAGAAGACGGTTATTTTTATGGCAATGTTGAGCGAATTGAAGAAATAAAAAGTAGCCTTTCAGGAAAGGCAAGCTGGCAATTAACTTTGCATAGCGAAGGGCAAACTCGAGAAACGTACTCCGCGCTGAAACCGCACTTTGGTTTGTTGACGTATGCTAGGCAAGTAGAAAGCAAGAGCATTTACATCTTCGAAATATTAAAACTATACGTCCTGAACGACATTGATATACCGGAGGCCCCTTCTTCAACAGACGATAAAGCTTTGGGCCAGGAAAGCGTTGATCATGCGGCAGGCCCAAGTTGTATCGTCATCAACGAGCACACCGGACAAGGAGTGTTCCGCCTGCCTGTCAGGCACTTTCTGGAGCAAGGTGGAGGCGCGCCCTTTGAACTCAATATTACCGCTGGTCTCGATGCCGATGACGGCAGACTCACTCTGAATATCTTTGACCACGGTCGCTGGGCAGGGACTGGGGGACATAACTATCCAAGCACCGGTGTGGATCTGATTGACGTCCCTCTTTATCAGGGCCACACCATTAACGCCAAGCTTTCCAGCCGCACAAACGACAGAACGGTGGGGCCGAACTACGTTGTTGATGCATCGCCGTTACTGACCAAGCGCCGCAAGGCTTTTCCCGAGGGCTCCAGTGATTTTCAAAGCAAACCGCTTGCCGATCAATTCGTGTCCATTCTGCATAAGAACGGCATGGCCCAAGTGTTCGAATGCGCGGGCGAGGCGTTTAAAGCCGGCCAGGATAACGTCCTGATGACGGAGTTGCTGCAACCGTCCGGACTGGGGCTGACATTCACTTGGGAATCAAAGGAGAAACACCCAAGAATTGTCAGAATCGCGGATGCCGCCGGCACGCTGCTGACCGCGAGTTGGATTAGAGATGATAACAGGGCGGAACTGAAGGATCTGGTACTCTTTCCAGACAGCGACGAGCAAATCACTTATGAATGCGTGTATTCGGCTAACAGTGTAAATATCATTATCACGGGCAGTGATCCGATAGCAGAAAAGATGATCTACAAAATACAGATTGGTGATAATAAAATTCAAACCGTTTCATGCGAAACCCGTTATTCGGACAACTTTACTCGCGAGAGCAGAGAGTCACTTACTTACCATGCTGAAAAAATATCAAGCTACAGCGTTCAATCACAGAATAGCAGCATTGAATTGAGAAAAACCTATACCTATGACGAGAAGGGCACCACCGTTGTTTTGAGCAAGGGCGATGCTACCTTATCGAGGACGCTCTTCGAAATCGTTGATAATCAGCTGCGCAAGCAAACCGTTCAAATAGGAGAATCGATTTCCACTGTCCAGTACGATCTGCAGGCTGACGAGTCTCGCAACGTAGCAGTACTCCATACTAGCCATCATATCGATGGCCAACCTGTAGACAACACCGTCGCCGAATTTGATGTCGAGGGTAATCTGATTTCCCTTGCTCGCGGCGACAATGTGACTGAGTGGACCTATTTCAACAATTACACTCATTACTCAGTCGCTAAAGATCTTGCCCAATTGTCATCCGGCGCTATTACCATCGTAGAAACAGTTTTAAAAAATTTATTTAGAGGAGCGCTTACAGGAACCGTTCTGGAACATACATCGTTCACCACCAGCCAAATAGCCCAATTCACGAGCTTTGAAGCCTACAGCCAGAACAACTACGCAACGACCGCTTTCAGCTTGCCGGTAGCTATTGATTACCCAGGCGATGAGATCGGCTTCAACTGCCACATCGAATCGGAACGCATCTACCGTAAGCAGGATGGGCATGCGGTAGAACAGCAAATTACTTACTTCGGCTATGACAAGTTGACGCCAAAACCGCATCACGCCGTCGACCGCAGGCATTCAATTGTTCTGGCCCGTAAGCTCAAGATTACAGAACCTGACCTAGTGTACTGTTTTCGAAATAACTTAATTTTCTTGTGCAGTTTCAAGCGCCTCACGCGCACGTTGAATTTTGTTCAAAATCTCCTCTCCCTTTGCGTTCCAAACGTACCGGGTCGGCCGAGCATTTCGTAACGCCATAAACGTTGTGATGGAGCTTTCTAACTCTCGCACGGAGGCAAAACTGCCGTCGCGCAAGTACACGGTGATGTCTCGAAAGAAGCGCTCAACCATGTTCATCCAGGAGCTGGAGGTTGGGGTGAAATGAATATGAAAACGCGGATGCTTCGCCAGCCAGGCTTTCACCGCAGCATGCTTGTGGGTCGCATAGTTATCGACGATCAGATGAAGCTGGAGGTGCTTGGGCGTTTCTTTATTGATCTTCTTGAGAAAGGCCAGCCACTCTTGATGCCGGTGCTGACGCTCGATGCTGCTGATCAATTTCCCTTGGAGATAATCCAGTGCGGCGAATAACGTGACCGTGCCATGACGGGTGTAATCATGGGATTTAGTCTGGATATGACCGATGCCCAAAGGTAAGCCCGGCTGTGTTCGCTCCAACGCCTGAACCTGGCTTTTCTCATCACAGCACAACACCAAAGCCTTATCCGGTGGGGCCAGATAAAGCCCGATCACATCCCAGAATTTCTCGTCAAACTGCGGATCGTTGGACAGCTTGAATGTGCGTGTCAGGTGAGGCTTTAAATCGTTGGCAGCCCACAGTTTATGGACGGTGGTCGAGGAAATTCCCGCTGCCCTTGCCATGCTCCGACAGCTCCAGCGCGGCTCTCCGATGCGGGGTCGGGTGACTTGTTCCAAGACCCGGCGAACCGTTTCCTCAGGCAAAGACGACTTGCGTCCACGCCCAGGTTGGTCGACCAATCCGTCCAGTCGACGTGCCCGGAA
>NZ_SOCT01000018.1 GCF_004364435.1 Pseudomonas sp. LP_7_YM
ACTTCGAAGGCACCTTAGCTGCCTGACCGTCATCATCTTGTTGAGCTGCCGCAATCGCCGAATAGGAAAGGCTGACGGTGTCTTTCTTTCCCACGTCATCTGCCACTTCTCCCGAAGCGGCCACTGCGCCAGATGCTCCGGAGGCTGGCGTTTTAGTCGGGGAAACTGCGATAAGAGCCTGCGCGTGAGATGCTCCGTTAATATTCATGAGTATTCCTTGAGTGATTCGGCGTCAAACAACATCGACTACAGATGTTAGTAATGAGTTGCGGATTAGGCAAAGCCAGGTGATTCACGAGCAATATGAATTCTAAGCTTCAACAAATCAATACCTGGTCACACAAACAATAAACAACTTACAGCTCATTGATAATAAGCAGCACAGATAACAACTTCTGAAACTTTATCTCCCTATTATTGCGACGTTTCAAGCCAAGCCGACGCCAAATAAAAAGGCACCTCACGGTGCCTTTGGGCTTTGGGGCGTTACGCTACGGACTCAGCGCCCCATCAGGCGCGCCAGCCCTGCAGATAGCGGCGTCGGTTCCGGGACCTTGAAGCGTGCGAGCAGGCGCCGGTTGTCAGCCCGGGAGTGTTTGATGTCTCCGGAACGCGCGGGCAGATGCGTCACGGGCGGTAGCTTGCCGACTACACTGCCAAAGGCCGCCAGCAGCTCGTTCAATGAGGTGGTGGCATTCAGGCCGACATTGACCGCACCCTCATCAACGACAGGCAGCTCGAAGCCCTGAACCACGATATCCACGAGATCTTCAACGTAAAAAAAATCCCGCGTCTGCTCACCGTCCCCGAAAATCGAAATGGGTAGCCCCTTCTCGGCGCGTTCGGCAAAAATGCTGATCACCCCGGAATACGGCGAAGAAGGGTCCTGACGAGGTCCAAAAATGTTGAAGAAGCGAAATATCACTGGCTCCAGGCCATGCTGGCGTCGGTAAAAATCCAGGTAGTGCTCACTGGCCAGTTTGTCCGAGGCGTACGGCGTCAGCGGGGCTTTGGGCGTGTCTTCGGTGATGGCTTCGCCTTCGCCATTGTTGCCGTACACGGCAGCGCTGGAGGCAAACACCACGCGTTTGATGCCTGCCTGACGCATGGCCTCGCAGACGTTCAACGTGCCGATGAAATTACTCTGGTGGGTCTTGACCGGATCATCCACCGAAGCTTGTACCGAGGCCACAGCCGCCAGATGCGCGACTGCCTGACAACCCCTTGCTGCCTGCGCTACCAATGCGGCATCGGCCACGTCGCCCTCGATCAGTTCGACCCCAGGGTTGTCCAGCGGCAGGTTGCTGCGCTTACCGGCAGACAAGTCGTCGAGCACGCGCACTGCGTAGCCTTTGGCAAGCAGCGCGTCGACCAGATGCGAACCGATGAAACCGGCGCCGCCGGTGATGAGGACAGGAGCATCAGACATGACGGTAATAGCGGTCCAGTAAGCTTGGCAAACCGGCACGCCATGCGCGGGGTTTGATACCAAAAGTGTGAAGGATTTTCTTGCACGCCAGCACGGCATTCTGCGGCTCTTCGGCCACGTCGGGGCTGGCGGCATGGGCCTGGGCAGTCGGCGCTTCGATGGCCAGGGGGCGCATCGGACGTGCCTCGGTGAGAACTGCCTGCCCCAGCGCCAGCGGCGTCGTGGCCTCGTGGCCGGCGTAGTGATATGTGCCCCACAGCGGCGCGGCACAATCGAGTTGCTTGAGCACAGAAATGATCACCCGTGCGGCGTCATCGACAGGCGTTGGGTTGCCACGGCGATCATCGGCCAGCAACAGTTCTCCGGGGGTCTGTGCGCGGGTCAGGAAGCGCCCGAGCACACCATCAGCGCTGTCGTCGAGCAGCCAGCCGAAGCGCAACAGCACGTGTTGCGGGCAGGTGGCGCGCACGCTCTGTTCTATGCGCCACAGCGCCTGACCACGAGAGCCCAGCGGGACAGGTTCGTCCTTTTCGCTGTAGGCAGTCGCCCGTGAGCCGTCGAATACCCGGTAGCTGGAAGGCTGGACCAGAACAATGTTGTGGTGCTGGCATAGCTCAGCCAGGCGCCCAACGGAATGCTCCTGGGCGTCCAGCTTTTGCGCGCTTACCCTTTGCGCCTGAAACCAGTCGAAGTAGTAAGCAAGGTTGATCAAGGCATCCGGGCGGGTGTCATCGAGCAGTTGCGTCAGGCTTGCCGCATCCCACCCGTCTTGCGGTGGACGCGGTGCGAGGAAGCCAATGTCCTCCTCGGCACCCAGACGAATCAACGCCTGCCCAAGGGCATTCCCGCCGCCCAACAGCATAAGGCGCATTCGCATAGAGTCAGCAGGCTCGGTCTTGGAATTCAATTGGAAAAATAGGTGAAAAACGGTCGCAAACATAACACGTTGTAGGCGTTTCGCCCAATAACCCGCCCTTGAGACCGCCGCCGATCACCGGCCCTTGCATCCCCTGACGTCCACCCTCATAAACAGAGGCATGAACCTACCCCAGACGCTTACCCAAGGGCTCGACGGCTTTCATCCAGCCGTCAGCGCCTGGTTCGGCCAGACCTTCCCGGCGGTTACCGCTGCTCAGGCCCAGGCGTGGCCGTTGATCAAGCGCCGTCAATCGACCTTGATCGCCGCGCCCACCGGTTCCGGTAAAACCCTGACCGCGTTCCTGGCGGTGATCGATGATCTGGTCCATCAGGGTCTGGAGATGGGAGGCAAGCTGCCGGATCAGACTCTGGTGATTTACATCTCGCCGCTCAAGGCGCTGTCCAACGACATCCAGATCAACCTGCAAAACCCGCTTGCCGGCATCACCGCACAGCTCGAACAGCAGGGCCTGCCGGGGTTGCGCATCAGTACCGCCGTGCGCACCGGTGATACCCCGCAGAAAGAGCGCAATGCGATGCGCAAGACGGCGCCGCACATTCTGGTCACCACCCCGGAATCGCTGTATGTGCTGCTGGGTTCCGATTCCGGTCGGCGCATGCTGTCGAGCACGCAAACGGTAATCGTCGATGAAATCCATGCCATCGCCGGCAGCAAGCGCGGCAGTCATCTGGCGCTGAGCCTGGAGCGGTTGCAGGCATTGTGTAACACGCCGCTGTTGCGCATCGGGCTCTCGGCCACGCAAAAGCCCATCGAGCGGGTGTCGCGTTTCCTGGTGGGCAGCGATCCGGTCAGCCGGCCTTGCGCCATCGTCGATATCGGCCATGCACGACCGCGAGACCTGGCCATTGAAGTGCCTCCCGTGCCGCTGACGGCGGTCATGTCCAATGATGTCTGGCAACTGGTGTACGACCGTCTCGCAGAACTCGCGCGCGAACACCGCACCACGCTGATCTTCGTCAACACCCGGCGTTTGGCCGAGCGCATGGCGCGCTTTTTGAGCGAGCGTCTGGGCAAGGAAGCGGTGGCAGCGCACCACGGCAGCCTGGCCAAGGAACAGCGGCTGGATGCCGAGCAGCGGCTTAAACGCGGCGATCTGCAGGTGCTGATCGCCACCGCCTCACTGGAATTGGGTATTGATATCGGCGATGTCGATCTGGTTTGTCAGATCAGTTCGCCGCGCTCCATCGCAGCATTCCTGCAACGTGTCGGACGTTCCGGCCACCATGTGGGTGGCACGCCAAAGGGCCGACTATTCGCCATCTCCCGCGATGATCTGATCGAGTGCGCAGCCTTACTCGATTGCGTACGCCGTGGCGAACTCGACACCTTGCTGATCCCCAAGGCACCGCTGGATGTGGTAGCGCAGCAGATCATTGCCGAGGTCAGTTGTCAGGAGTGGGAAGAACAGGCGCTACTAACTATGTTTCGCAAGGCGTCGCCCTATGCCGAACTCGACGAAGGCCATTATCAGGCCCTGTTGAGCATGCTTGCCGAAGGCTACAGCGGGCGCCAGGGCGTGCGCGCGGCTTATCTGCATCGCGACGCCTTGACCCGTACGCTGCGGGGAAGGCGTGGCAGCAAACTGACTGCCGTCACCAGCGGCGGCACAATCCCGGACAATGCCGACTACAGCGTGGTTCTTGAACCGCAAGCGCTGAACATCGGCACGGTCAATGAAGACTTTGCAGTGGAAAGCCTCGCCGGCGACATCTTCCAGCTGGGCAACACCTCGTACCGGATTCTACGCATCGAATCGGGACGTGTGCGGGTCGAAGACGCGCAAGGCATGCCGCCGAATATTCCGTTCTGGATGGGCGAAGCGCCGGGGCGCAGCGATGAACTGTCATTTGCAGTGGCACGCTTGCAGGCCGATATCGATCAGCGGCTTGGCGAGCATCCGGGCAATCTGCGGCCCTGCGTTGACTGGCTGATGACCACGTTGGGCCTGGGTCTGGACAGCGCCGAGCAGTTGGTAGAATACCTGGCGCGAGCGCGCTCTGCCCTCGGCGCTTTGCCATCGCAGGATACGCTGGTGATGGAGCGCTTCTTCGATGAGTCCGGCGGTACGCAACTGGTGATCCACACGCCGTTCGGCAGTCGCATCAACCGCGCCTGGGGCCTGGCGCTGCGCAAGCGCTTCTGTCGCACCTTTAATTTCGAACTGCAGGCCGCTGCCAGCGAAGATGCCATCGTACTGTCGCTGTCCACCAGCCACAGCTTTGCGCTGGATGAAGTCTGGCGTTACCTGCATTCCAACAGCGCCGAGCACATCCTGACTCAAGCGGTACTGGATGCGCCGTTGTTCAACGTGCGCTGGCGGTGGAACGCTGGGGTTGCGCTGGCCCTGCCGCGTTACGCGGGCGGCCGGAAAGTCGCGCCACAACTGCAACGCATGAAAAGCGAAGACCTGATCGCGACGGTATTTCCGGACCAGATCGCCTGCCTGGAAAACCTGGTCGGCGAACGCGAAGTGCCCGAGCATCCATTGGTCGAACAGACCCTGGATGACTGCCTGCACGAAGCCATGGACGCCGAGGGCTGGCTGGCCCTGTTGCGGCGCATGGAAACAGGCGAGGTACGCCTGGTCGCCCGCGACCTGCCTGCACCCTCCCCGCTGGCGGCGGAAATTCTCAACGCCAAACCTTACACCTTCCTTGACGATGCGCCGCTGGAAGAACGTCGCACTCAAGCTGTGCTTAATCGCCGCTGGAGCGACCCGGAGTCGACCGACGATCTGGGCGCGCTGGACGCTGAGGCCATCGTTGCGGTGGCTGACGAAGCCTGGCCGCAGCCGCAGAACATCGACGAAATGCACGAGGCGTTGATGAGTCTGGGCTGTATCAGCGGCTCGGAGGCACGTGACCAAAGTGACTGGATGAAGTGGCTGGAGAGCCTGGCCCGTTCCGGGCGCGCCACACGTCTGCAAGTCATGCCTGAACAGGCGCTGTGGATTGCTCTGGAGCGCTTGGCCTGCCTGCAGGCGGTTTACCCGGCAGCTGAAATGCATCCGCCCCTGGTCGTGTTGCCGGGCTTCGATGAAGCCTGGAGCGAAGACGATGCCCAGGTTGAAATCGTCCGCGCCCGTCTGAGCGGCTTCGGGCCTTTGACCTTGCCGGACATCGCCCAGCCGCTGGGGCTGGCTCCCCTTGATGTCGCTCAGGCATTGGCCCGGCTGGAAAGCGAAGGTTATGTGCTGCGCGGCCGTTTCAGCCCCGGCGCCAGCGAAGAGCAATGGTGTGAACGGCATCTGCTGTCGCGCATTCATCGCTACACGGTCAAGCGCCTGCGTCGGGAAATCGAGCCTGTCTCCCTGCAGGATTTCATGCGTTTTCTATTCGACTGGCAGCACCTGTCTGCCTCGACACAGAACCAGGGCAAAGCGGCATTGCCGCAAGTCGTCGATCAGTTGGAAGGCTTTTCGGCAGCAGCGGGCGCATGGGACAGCGATATTCTGCCGGCGCGGCTGAAGGATTACTCCCAGAACTGGCTGGATGATCTGTGCCGGTCCGGCAAAGTGGTGTGGATGCGTCTGACCAATCGCAGCAAAGTGGGCAGCGCTGCGTTGCGCAGTACGCCCATCGTTTTGCTACCCCGCTCGCAGGTGCGCCTATGGAGCGGCCTGACCGAACAACCGGAGCCCACCGAATTGTCTTTGCGTGCCCAACGGGTTCATGAAGTGCTGGCGACCCAGGGCGCGATGTTCTTCGATGAACTGACGGGCGAAGCCCATCTGCTACGCGCCGAACTGGAGAACGCCTTGCAGGAACTGGTCGGCGCAGGCCTGGTGAACGCCGACAGCTTTGCCGGACTGCGCGCCCTGATTACCCCCGCCAGCAAGCGCGCTACCCACACCAGGCGGCGCAATCGCGGGGCGTTCATTGGAGGCATGGACGACGCGGGACGCTGGGCCTTGTTGCGTCGAGCGCCTGCTGCCGACACCACATCGCCGCGACGGCTGGACAGCGATACGCTGGAGCACATCGCCATGACGTTGCTGCGTCGCTATGGCGTGGTGTTCTGGCGCCTGCTGGAGCGCGAAGCGGACTGGCTGCCGAGCTGGCGCGAGTTGCTGCGCACTTTTCATCGTCTGGAAGCGCGAGGTGACATTCGTGGCGGGCGATTCATTGCCGGGCTTGCGGGCGAGCAGTTCGCTCTGCCAGAGGCGATTCCTGTACTCAGAGAGGTTCGTAAACGGCTTCTGGACGGCAGTCTGATCGGGGTGAGTGGTGTCGATCCGCTGAACCTGGCGGGCACTTTGCTGCCGGGCGCAAAGGTCGCGGCGGTGGTGGGCAATCGGTTGGTGTATCGCGACGGCGTACCCATCGCGGCAATCGTGGCGGGTAAGCCCCAGTATTGGGGCGAGCTGGACGCCGGGATGATGCTGCAGGTACGAGACCGATTGTTCAGATAACCGCATCCCGTGATCGATATCAATCTAGTGAGCCGGCTTGCTCGCGAAGGTGCTGTGTCAGTCACCGATTTGGTGTCTGAACCCATGCGTTCGCGAGCAAGCTCATGCCTATAGAACCCTTAGCGATCAATAAGTCCTAGGTTCGAACGGGGCTTTCCGAGCCATCCTTATTGACCAGAGTTGCCTTCCCAGGAATCGGTTGCTGCGTCCCCCCTTCGTCCGTAAGCGGCGCCTGCCCGTTGTGCGGGCTCATGACCAGCTGTGGATAAGTCTGCGCGAATCTCACGTCGTCGGACTTATCCACAAGGCGCTTGAGCTTGTCATTGAACGCGCGGCTCACTGCGTACTGCCCGCCCGACGACGTACGGAATTGCGCAGTGATGACGATGCCATTCATGTCCATACGGTCCAGGCCAAACACCTCCAGCGGCCCTTGCAACTTGCTCGCCAGCAGGAAGTCGTCACTGATCGCTTGCCCGGCTTCGCGGATCAGCGAAGTTGCCGAATCCACATCCGAGTCGTAGGTGAACTGGAACGAGAAGAACGCGTAGGCAAATTGCCGGGACTGGTTGGTCACCGCCTTGATCTGACCGAACGGCACCGAATGCACGAAACCCTTGCCGTCACGCAGACGCAGCGTGCGAATGGTCAGGCTTTCCACCGTACCGGCATGGCCGGAATCGAGCACCACCCAGTCGCCGATGGAAATCGTGTCCTCGATGATGATGAACAGCCCGGTGATCACGTCCTGAACCAGTTGCTGCGAACCGAAACCGATGGCCAGACCGACGACACCAGCACCGGCCAACAGGGGCGCCACATTGATCCCGAGATTGGCCATGGTGGTGATCGTACAAATCACCACCAAAATGATTTTCATCGCGTTACGCAGCAGCGGCAGGATGGTCTTGACCCGAGTACTGGGCTGACGCGAGGAGCGATGGTTAGTGGGCGGCTTCAACGCTTCCTGAATAGCGGTGTCCATCACCACCCACAGCAGCCAGGTCACCAGAAAAATCATCCCGATGCTGCTCAGCGAATCACTGATCACTTTGCCCAACGCGTTGCGCTGGGCAAACTCGAACATCGAAAAGCCCCAGATCCTGCCCAGCACTTCAATGAACCCTACCGCCAGGGCGATGCGCAGCACGGCATGCAGCAGGCTAAGCAAACGCTCTTTGTAAACACTTGAACTGTGGGCTTCGGCGGGCTTGAGCATGTGCTGGAACAGCGTGCTGAGAAACACCGCCCCGATCAGCAATACCGTGGTGAGAATGGCGCAGCGCAACGCCTCCTGACTGTCCTCGCCTGCCCCGACCAGATTGACGGCCGAGACCAGAATCATCAGCAGAATCGGCAGATGCCAGAGGCTCGAAAAAACCTTCAACGTCTGCTGCACTGCCGGGCGAGCCAGCCGAGCGGCCAGCGGGCGATTGCGGATCAGATGCGCCACGGGGCGACGCATGCGAATCACCACCATGCAGAACATGACCGAGGCCATCAGCCCGGTAAACGCGGCCACACTGGTGGTCACGTTGCCGCCCAACTGCCGGGCAATCTGCGGGCTGGTGAGCGCATCACTCAACGCCGCGAAAAAGCCGACGATGAACAGCGGATGCGGCGCGTACTCACGAATGATGCGAACCGCAGGCCGCTTGTGTCCGGCGTTGAACAGCATGACCAATGACATCAGCACCGAAGTCGAAAAAATGCCGCTGCTGGTGGAGTACGCCAGGCACAGCGCCAGCGCCCGGCCAACGGATATCGGTATGAAATGACTGACATACAGTGTCAGCGGCAGACAGATCAGCGCCGCAACGGTGAACGGCAGCACATAGCCCAGCACGCCTTGGATCCGGCCGTACTTTTGCAGCAGCTGATACCGGGACACACGCTTGGCGATAAGCACACCCACCCGGTTGAGGATCAGGAATGCGCCGATCCAGACGAACGAAAGGACCAGAAAGTCCCCGGCCATAGCCCAAGCCGAGCGAGAGGACGGTTTGTTGACCAGGGCGTCCAGTTCATCGGCGGCGCGGTCAGCTCGCAAGCGCCACGAGTCGAGCAAATGGCCATTCAGATCCAGCTTGTCTTGCACGCTATCGATGCTGGAACTGATGGCGCCGAGCAAGCCCCCCTTGACCAGAATCTCAGGTTTGGCGGGCTCGGTGGCCGGTGGCGGGTCAGCCGGTGCGCTTGATTGTGCGGTACTGGCCGCAGGCGCATCAGCCGCTTGGACGGTGAAACTACCGAAACAGAGCATCACACACAGCAGCAGGACAGATTTGAAGTTCGACAAAACGCAGGTCACTCCTTTCAGTCATGAGGGACGGCGGAATCAATGCCCAGAGAAACTGATCGATATTCGCCCCGCAAGTTCGCCTGCACCGCAAAGCTGAATACATATCGGTGTGCCGCGAGCGACGTACGCAGCACTCACGGATGCCACTTGACGCTGGAGAACGATCGTTCTACCGTAAGCGCCATGAGCACACAGACCCACGATACCCGCGAAAAAATTCTCGCGACCGCCGAGCAACTCATCTACCAGAACGGGATTCATGCCACGGGTATGGACCTGTTGGTGAAGACTTCGGGCGTCGCCAGGAAAAGCATCTACCGCCACTTCGCAACCAAGGACGAAATCGCTGCTGCGGCGCTCAATGCCCGGGATGTGCGCTGGATGCAGTGGTTCAAGACCGAATCCGACAAGGCTGGCACACCTCGCGAGCGCATCCTGAATATGTTCGCCGTACTCAAAAACTGGTTCGAATCAGAGGGCTTTTGCGGCTGCGCTTTCATCAATACAGCCGGAGAGGTTGGCGATCCGAATGACCCGATTCGGCTGATCGCCAAACTGCACAAACAGAAGTTGCTCGACTACACCGTTGAGCTGACCAAGCAACTGAACATCGAGCAACCGACAGCACTGGCCAGACAGTTGCTGATTCTGATGGAAGGCGCGATCACCACCGCCCGCGTGATGGGCGACTACAGCGCCGCCGACAGCGCAAGAGACATTGCGCAGCTGTTGTTGAATCAGGTTTCACCCTAAAAGCCTGAGCTTTACTAACGCTTTATTCGACAATCCGTAATTTGCCTGGAGGCTCCGCCATGTCCAACGCCCAGACTCGCCCGCCACTTCCCCCCTTCACTCGCGAAACGGCCATCGAAAAAATCCGCCTGGCCGAAGATGGCTGGAACAGCCGAGACCCGGAAAAAGTATCCCTGGCCTATACCCTCCACACCCAATGGCGCAACCGCGCCGAGTTCGCCAGCAATCGCGAAGAGGCCAAGGGATTTCTGACTCGTAAATGGAAAAAGGAACTCGACTATCGCCTGATCAAAGAGCTGTGGGCCTTCACCGACAATCGCATTGCGGTGCGCTACGCCTACGAATGGCATGACGATTCAGGAAACTGGTTCCGCTCGTACGGTAACGAAAACTGGGAGTTCGCCGAGGACGGTTTGATGCACCGCCGATTCGCTTGCATCAACGACATGCCAATCAAGGAGTCGGAGCGCAAATTCCACTGGCCGTTGGGGCGCCGTCCCGATGACCATCCAGGTTTATCTGAGCTGGGACTGTAGACACAACGAATGCTCAATCACCGCTATGGCTGGAACCGGACCGTTGCGAGGTTGACAACTGTGGCTGGCGCGTCAACGCACGGGCGGCGGACTGAAACGACCTTGCTCCAAAGAGCGCACATCGTTGCCCATCGCATCGCGTGCGTTCAGGTCTGCGCCCTTGGCTGCCAAAGCGTCAAGAATGTCCTTGCGCTGAAACAACGCAGCGTACATGGCAGCCGTCTGGCCTGAATGATTGCGTTCATCAGTGGCGCAGTCGGCGTTGACCAACCGGCGTGCGATGCTGACTTCACCTTTGAAAATGGCGCCCATCAGCGCGGTGTTGCCACGCTTGTCCTGGCTACACGCATTGGCACCGGCGTGCAGCAGTTGCTCCACAGCAGCCTGTTGGCCGTGATAGGCCGCAAGGATCAACGCCGTATAGCCGTTTTCATCGCGCGTGTCCAAGTCATAGTGAGCATCGATGAAAGCGCCCAGCCGATCGGTGCTGCCCTCACGAGCGGCCTCGAAATACAACGCCTGGAGTTGCTGGCGAGTGTCGGGAGAAGGGATGTCATCAGCCATGACGGTTGAAGCCAGCATGGCTGACAGCATCCCAAGGATGAGATTTCGCATAGTCTTTTCCTTGGAGAAGATCACCGGCCGTGGTTACACGGCCGGTGAACGCAGGGGTCAGTCCTGAAGGTTGGCGGCCAATTGCTTGACCTTGGCCAAATCACCTTTGGCGACTTTGGTCACGCCCGTCCCATAGGCGGGGTCGGCTTTGTAGAGGTACGAAAGCATGATGTTCTTGCTTTCAGTATCCGTATCGGCGAGGGACTCACCAAAGCTGTTGATCAGGTCCTGCTGCTCCTTGGGCGAGTAAGAGCGGTACAGGTCACCGGCCTGCTTGAAGTTCTGCTCGCGCTGGATCTTCGCCTGCTGGGTCTTGCCGCTTACGGCCATCTGGCTGTAACGCGCATTGTCATCGGCAGGTCGTGGATTCAGGCGACTCGGCTCGTAATTCACGCTACCGGTAGTGTGGCCGCTATTGAGCGCACCGTCCTGATTGCCATTGTTGACCGTCACCAGTGGACGGTTAACAGGCAGGCTCAAGCCGTTGGCGCCAAGGCGATACATCTGCGTATCGGCGTAGGAGAACACCCGACCTTGCAACAGCCTGTCCTCGGAAGGCTCGATGCCCGGCACGACGTTGGACGGTGCCATGGCCACCTGCTCGGTTTCCTGGAAGAAGTTGTCCACGTTCTTGTTCAGCACCATCTGGCCGATCTTCTGCTCCGGCACGTCAGGCCAGATCTTGGTAGCGTCCAGCGGATCGAAAGCGAACTTGGCCAGGTCTTCAGGCTTAAGCACCTGGATGTACAGGTCCCACTTGGGGTAGTCGCCCTTGTCGATGGCAGTGACCAGATCGTGAGTCATGTGGGCGTAGTCCTTGCCCTGGGTTTGCACCACTTGGGCCGGGTCCAGGTTTTTCAGACCTTGCAGACTCTTCCAGTGGAATTTCACGTAGTGCACTTCGCCCTTGGCGTTAACCAGCTTGTAAGCATGTACGCCGTTGCCGTCCATGAAGCGGTAGCCCGCTGGGGTGCCTTCATTGGAGTACAGTTGCGTGAGGGTACGCGTGGCTTCCGGGACGTGAGAGAAGAAATCGAAACGACGCGAGTCATTGTCCAGGTTGGTGCGCGGATCTGGCTTGAACGCGTGAACCATGTCCGGGAATTTGATCGCGTCGCGGATGAAGAAAGTCGGGAAGTTGTTCCCTACCAAATCCCAGTTGCCGTCGGCGGTATAGAACTTGGTGGCGAAACCGCGAGGGTCGCGCAGGGTTTCTGGAGAATGGTTGCCGTGAACCACCGCAGAGAAACGCACGAAAACCGGCGTATGGGTGCCAGGGGTGAACACCTTTGCCTTGCTCAAATCGCTGATGTTGCTGGAGGCGACGAACTCACCGTGTACGCCCGTGCCGCGAGCATGCACGACGCGCTCCGGGATTCGCTCACGATCAAAGCGTTGGAGTTTCTGCAGCAACTGCACGTCTTGCAGCAGGGCCGGCCCATTGGCGCCAGCAGTCTGCGAATTCTGGTTATCACCCACCGCGGCACCATTGTCGCGAGTCAACGTGTCAGCAAAGGCTGATGGCAACAACATACTCAGGGCCAGCATGCTGACCGCGTACCCGGATAAGCTTCTGTTTTTCATGGTAAATCCCTCACGGTTCTTATGATGTGTACAGGTCCCTAACCCTAGTGGCGAGAACCGCGAGTACCAAATTGGATGAGCCTATAGGGGCGATAGAGGAATATATGAACGGGGTCGCCCACACAATGCAGGGCAGGCCAGCCGGGACCTGTAGCGTACGAGCAGGATTCATTACGGGAGAGCGGATTTAGGAAAGCTGATGAGATGTGAGAGGCCGCTGTGGAGTGGTGTGAACCATAAGCAAAGGGAGAAGCCACTTCGGATGATGGAGAATTACACCGTTCTGTGGCTTCAAAGCGCCGGTGCTGACGGCTATTTCAGAATATTTTTTCAGCCAAGAAATACAAAACCCCCGCAGAGCGGGGGTCTCAGGTCTAAACCTTACAAAATAGTCCTAGTTTATAGATTATAAACAAACTACATCTATTATCAGGTCGGCACAAACAGAGGATTATGTCCGAATTGCATATGTTGCATGTTCGCAGCTTCGAAAATCTGTACCTCGGTACCCGTCCGCATCCCCGGCAAACTGTTAGAAAGTATGTTGATGTTGTACATAATTGAACATCTCGATGCAGGCAGCGTGAAATTTATAACTGCGTGATACATCGGTTCAACCTGCCCTTCTGTCAACCTAGTCAGCAAAGATCCCGGAATAACAATAGCTTGATCCCTGCTCAACTCTACCAAGCACTCTTGATCATTTTTGTACACGACAAGACCAGAGCCGTTGGGCTTGATGATGGTCAATAGGTGGCCATCCTCATGTTTATTTTGCAAATATTTATTACCCTGCAATCGCAAATCTTCACGATAATGATTGAACTGCAGGTAAGAATCATTTTTTATAGAAAGCTTGGTTTCGTATCCGTAATACTCCCGAATTGCATCCAAAATTCCTTGTCCATATTTCTCTGCTTGTGTCTCGTAGCGCTCCGCACGCGCATAAAATTCACTTCTACTGAACTCCCATTGCTTATGTTCAGTTTTGTGTTTCCCCCAGTAATTGAAAGTTTCGCACAAATCAGAATTTACCACCGACTCGAGATAAGAATAACCTACAGGATAGAACCCGTCCGTGCGCTCAACAAAACTGAATGTCTTCCGAACAGTTGTTGAAATATTTTTTATTTCATCTTGCATCGACTTGAAATCAGCCATCATTGAAGGTGATACAGTAATGATCGCATAGCCTTCTTTAATAATATCATTGGCCCACTGCTTAAAGTGGTAGAGGAGTAAGATTGTTGTTCACAATCAAAAAGAGTTCAGAGGCGGAAGGTAATTTGCTTTCGCCTGGCAGTGCTTGATTAGCAGACATAAAGCTCTCCGAGATCCATTATGATTAGTTTTTTAACTTCATAGTGCGAATACGCCATTTTCTTACGGCTTCAGCTTCAAACTCTGTTACTACCATTCCCGCGACTATCAGGCATGCACCTACGAGATTTACTACTCCTAGCCTGTCACCTCCTAGAAAGTACCCAAAAACCCCACCAAACACTGGTTCCAACACTAGAATCAGAGCAATTCTTGCTGGTGGCGAGGCTATCTGCGCCTTCGTTTGAATGAAATAAGCGGCCGCCGTGCCTATGACGCCGATGATGAGTACGGCGGACATGACTGATCCAGAAGCAGGAATCTGGAAGCCTCCGTCCATGACGGACCATAATAAAGAGAGCACGCCTACGACCGCGATTTGAACAAAAGCCAAAACTGCCGCCTCTACTTTTTTGCTAACTTCAGACAAGACAATGATGTGCAGAGCTGTAAATATTGCGCATACCAGCACCAACAAATCACCCACATGAATTTCCAGACCTCGAAGCGTCAGCATACCCAGTCCCGTTGTAGCAATAGCGCCTCCTAAAGCCTGGCTAAAGGTTGGCCTGGCTTTCAAAATCAGGAGAGAAAATATCGGCGTAAAAACTATGGCAAGGCCTGTAATAAAACTAGCATTGGAAGCCGTTGTATATTTAATACCACTTGTTTGAAATGCAAATGCGCAAAAAAGTGCAACCCCAACAGCCCCCGCCTGGAGATAATCAGATAGGGATGTACTCACTAACCGAGCATACACAAAGGGAAGCATGACAACTGCGCCAGTAATGAACCTGAGCGCATTGAAGGAAGGAGCAGTTACCTCCTGCAATGCTATATGGATAGCGACGAATGACCATCCCCAGAGAGCGGTTATAAGTACAAGCGCAAGAGCCCAATATTTTGCGTTCATTCGATATTTCCTCCTTTGTTAAGAAGAAAAATACCTGACATGGAAAACAAAATCCCTAATATTTTATAAGTTGTAAGCGATTCGGCAAACAGAATATTCCCACCTAAACAAACTAAGACGGCACTTCCAGATGCCCACACAGCATAAACAGTACTGATATCGATTGATTTTGCGGCAATACTCATTAAGTAAATGGCAGCCGTGTAGAAAAAGATTGTCAGCAGCGAGGGGGTAAGTTTAGAAAAACCATGTGAGTATTTTAGGGCCATCGTACCGCCGAGTTCAGCTGCAGAACTCAGGATAATCATTAGCCAAGGTGAGGACGCTACTATCATAACAACTCCTGCCACAATGCTTATACCGAGCATTGAGAAAAGGTTGTTTGTAGCGGTACCTGCAACCAAAATTAGCCAATCAATCCGTAAACGGCAACATTTTGCCCATCTTTTTTTAGATCTTTTGGTTATACAACACTCCAATTAAATATATTGAACTTTTGTCTTGTATTGCTGCCTCCCGACACTCAGCACCGACATGAAGTCCCGCAGGCGTCTACTTCGTGTGAGCACAGGAACTCCGTAGAAGCGCAGCGCGCTGCCCAGTCGATGTCAGATTTGAGGCGTAATGCGGGAGTCGGGTGCGCTCATCAATCCACGAAACATAGCGCTCACCTGATTTCATCACAAACCGTTGCGCGCGCAGCATACCCACCCTCAAACACCATAATCCTGTCAAGGTAACTGAGTAGCTCTTTCTGAGGCCGTCAAGCACAACTGGCGTGTAATAAAAAAGCCCTGACTCATCAGGGCTTTAATAGTGAATCTTTACGTTTTAATCGAACGTCCATTCTAGAACGGAATATCGTCATCGAAACTGTCGAAATCAGGCGCTGGCTGAGGAGCTGGCTGCGGAGCGGGGCGCGACTCACGCTGCGGCTGAGATTGCGGCTGAGGGGCAGCCTGCGGACGAGACTGCTGTGGACGAGGTGCGGAGTTCTGATAACCGCCACCACCCTGCCCCTGTTGAGCGTCACCTTGGGGACGGCCACCTAGCAGCTGCATCGTGCCCTGCATGTCAACGACGATTTCAGTGGTGTAACGCTTGATACCGTCTTTTTCCCACTCGCGGGTTTGTAGCTTGCCTTCGATGTAGACCTGCGAACCTTTACGCAGGTATTCGCCAGCGATCTCTGCGACCTTGCCGAACATCGAAACGCGGTGCCATTCGGTCTTTTCGACTTTCTGACCGGTTTGCTTGTCGGTCCACTGTTCGCTCGTCGCCAGACTCAGATTGGTCACAGCGTTACCGTTAGGCAAGTAGCGAACTTCGGGATCCTGGCCACATGTTCCGACCAATATGACTTTGTTAACCCCACGGGCCATAACGTTCTCCTAGGCTTCACACGTTTCCGACGCTGGATTGACCACTTCGTCGAAAGACGCCCGATCCAACAGTTCTTTGTCAAATTTGATATAGATAGCCGCTTCATCGGCCACCACAACTGCGTCTGTTACTCCACGTACGGCCAACACACGATCAGCCAGGCCAAGGTCGCGTTGAGCATCGGGCGACAACGGTAAGCGAAGGCTGGTCACGTACGGAGGTTCGCGCATGGTAACAGCAAATGCGAGCCAGAGTGCGGCCAGCCCGGCCCCGCCGAGGAAGACGACGCTCAGGCCTCCATGCTGAAACAGCCAGCCACCCAGGATGCCGCCAGCCGCAGAGCCAAGGAACTGGCTGGTGGAGTAGATCCCCATCGCCGTGCCTTTACCGCCTGCCGGAGACACCTTGCTGATCAGCGAAGGCAGAGAGGCCTCCAGTAGATTGAATGCTGTAAAAAAGACCACCGTGCCAATTACCAGCGCCCGAAGCGTGTTGCCGAACTCCCAGAAGAATAGCTCAGTGAGCATCAGCACCAACACGGCCCCTAACAATATCCGCTTCATCTGCCGCTTCTTCTCGCCGTAAATGATGAAAGGGATCATCGCGAAGAAAGAGATCAGCAGCGCTGTCAGGTAGACCCACCAGTGTTGCTCCTTGGGCAAGCCGGCTTTTTCGACCAGAGCCAACGGCAACGCCACGAAACTGGACATCAGCATCGCGTGCAACGCAAAGATACCCAAATCCAGGCGCAGCAGATCAGGATGGCGAAGCGTCGCTCCCAGCGCTTGGCGCGCGAGCCCCGATTCGCGGTGCTGCAGAGTCACCGTCGACTTGGGCACCACAAAAGCGACGATAACGATGCCAATCAGTGCCATGGCTCCGGTGGCCAGGAACAGGCCCGACAAGCCGAACGCGCTGGTGAGAATGGGGCCGACCACCATGGCAATGGCGAACGACACACCAATGGTCATGCCAATCATCGCCATGGCTTTGGTGCGGTGCTGTTCGCGCGTAAGGTCAGACAGCAATGCCATGACCGCCGCCGAAATAGCGCCAGCGCCCTGCAGAGTCCGCCCGGCGATCACGCCCCAGATCGATGTCGACTGCGCAGCCAGCACGCTGCCGAGCGCAAACACCACCAATCCCAGGTAAATGACCGGACGACGACCGATACGGTCGGAAATGATGCCGAATGGAATCTGCAGCACGGCCTGGGTCAAGCCGTAGGCACCGATTGCCAGACCGATAAGTGCCGGGCTCGCGCCCGCCAGATCCATGCCGTAGGTAGCCAGTACCGGCAGAACCATGAACATACCAAGCATCCGGAATGCGAACACCAGCGCCAGACCGCCCGCGGCGCGGGTTTCACTGCCACTCATGCGCTCGCTGTGAGAATCGTACATGGAAGAACCTCATGTGAACCGGCGGCGATTCTACCAGTCCCATCGATGTACAGCACATACGACGCTTTGCCGCGCATCGCGAGAAATTTCTTTTTCACAGATGAGGCAGAGCGCTTCTCAATAGTGTGCATCCATCCAGTATTTGGCCGTATACTTCTGCGTTTTGACGCCCGCCGTGCGAGGCCACCTTGGACAAGATCCTGATTCGTGGGGCTCGAACCCACAACCTGAAAAACATCGACCTTACCCTGCCACGCGACAAGCTGATCGTCATAACAGGGCTCTCCGGTTCCGGCAAATCATCGCTGGCATTCGACACGCTGTACGCCGAAGGGCAGCGCCGCTACGTCGAATCGCTGTCAGCCTATGCACGTCAGTTCTTGTCGATGATGGAAAAGCCCGACGTGGATACCATCGAAGGCCTGTCGCCGGCGATTTCCATTGAGCAAAAATCGACATCCCACAACCCGCGTTCGACGGTGGGGACCATCACCGAGATCTACGACTACCTGCGCCTCTTGTACGCGCGAGTAGGCCAGCCACGTTGCCCTGATCACGATATTCCCCTGGAAGCGCAGACCGTCAGTCAGATGGTCGATCTGGTGCTCGCCGAACCTGAGGGTAGCAAGCTGATGCTGCTCGCCCCTGTCATCCGTGAGCGCAAGGGCGAGCATCTGGCCGTGTTCGAAGAACTGCGTGCGCAAGGCTTCGTACGTGCGCGCGTCAACGGCAAGCTGTGCGAACTCGACGAGCTGCCGAAGCTGGATAAGCAGAAAAAGCACTCCATCGACGTGGTTGTGGACCGCTTCAAAGTGCGCTCCGACCTGCAGCAGCGTCTGGCTGAGTCTTTTGAGACGGCATTGAAACTGGCCGATGGCATTGCACTGGTGGCTCCGATGGATGACGAGCCGGGCGAAGAAATGATCTTCTCCGCGCGCTTTGCTTGCCCTATCTGTGGTCACGCCATCAGCGAGCTGGAACCCAAGCTGTTTTCGTTCAACAACCCGGCAGGCGCATGCCCGACGTGCGACGGCCTGGGCGTAAAGCAGTTCTTCGACATCAAACGACTGGTTAACGGTGAGCTTACGCTGGCCGAAGGTGCCATACGTGGCTGGGACCGGCGCAACGTTTATTACTTCCAGATGCTGGGCTCGCTGGCGAAGCACTACGGGTTCGGTCTTGAAGTGCCTTTCAAGCAATTGCCCGCCGAGCAGCAGAAAATCCTGCTCAACGGCAGCGGCAGTCAGAACGTCGATTTCCGTTATCTGAACGACCGTGGCGACATCGTCAAGCGCGCGCATCCTTTCGAAGGAATCGTTCCGAACCTAGAGCGCCGCTACCGCGAGACCGAATCAACCACGGTACGTGAAGAACTGGCCAAATTCCTGAGCACTCAGCCCTGCCCTGATTGCCGTGGCACCCGCCTGCGTCGCGAAGCACGACACGTGTGGGTGGGCGAGAAAACGCTGCCGGCTGTGACTAATCTGCCTATCGGTGATGCTACGGAGTATTTCGGCGAACTGAAACTCACTGGGCGCCGCGGCGAAATCGCGGACAAGATCCTCAAGGAGATCCGTGAGCGCCTGCAGTTCCTGGTTAACGTTGGCCTGGACTACCTGACGCTGGACCGCAGTGCAGACACCCTGTCTGGCGGTGAAGCCCAGCGTATCCGTCTCGCAAGCCAGATCGGCGCGGGCCTGGTTGGGGTGATGTATATCCTTGACGAACCGTCCATTGGCTTGCATCAACGTGACAACGATCGACTGCTGGACACCCTCCGCCACCTGCGCGATATCGGGAATACGGTGATCGTCGTCGAGCACGACGAGGACGCGATTCGCCTGGCAGACTACGTTGTGGACATCGGTCCCGGTGCCGGCGTGCACGGCGGCAGCATCGTTGCTGAAGGTACTCCGCAAGAGGTCATGGACCACCCTGATTCGCTGACCGGCAAATATCTATCCGGTCGAGTGAAAATCGAAGTACCGGCTAAACGTACCCCGCGCAACAAGAAGCTATCTCTTAAACTCAAAGGCGCGCGCGGCAACAATCTGCGTAACGTCGATCTGGAAATCCCGATCGGGTTGCTGACCTGCGTAACGGGGGTTTCCGGCTCGGGTAAATCAACACTGATCAACAACACATTGTTCCCGCTCAGCGCCACGGCACTCAACGGAGCAACCACGCTGGAAGCTGCAACGCACGACAGCATTGACGGTCTGCAGCATCTGGATAAAGTAGTCGATATCGATCAGAGCCCCATTGGTCGAACTCCGCGCTCCAATCCAGCGACTTATACGGGGCTGTTCACACCGATCCGTGAATTGTTCGCTGGCGTGCCTGAATCGCGCTCTCGTGGCTATGGTCCGGGGCGCTTCTCTTTTAATGTCAAAGGGGGTCGTTGCGAGGCGTGTCAGGGCGATGGCCTGATCAAGGTAGAGATGCACTTTCTGCCGGATATCTACGTCCCATGTGACGTCTGCAAGAGCAAGCGCTACAACCGTGAAACCCTTGAGATCAAGTACAAGGGTAAAAGCGTCCACGAAGTCCTGGAGATGACCATTGAAGAGGCACGCGCTTTCTTCGATGCCGTTCCTGCGCTAGCGCGCAAGCTGCAAACCCTGATGGATGTAGGCCTGTCCTATATCAAACTCGGGCAGTCAGCCACGACGTTGTCAGGGGGCGAAGCGCAACGGGTGAAACTCTCCCGCGAGCTGTCAAAGCGCGATACCGGCAAGACGCTGTACATCTTGGACGAACCCACGACCGGTCTGCACTTTGCGGATATTCAGCAACTGCTGGACGTTCTGCATCGCCTGCGCGATCACGGCAATACAGTAGTGGTGATCGAGCATAACCTTGATGTGATCAAGACCGCAGACTGGCTGGTGGATCTTGGCCCTGAAGGTGGCTCAAAAGGTGGGCAGATCATTGCAACCGGCACTCCTGAGCAGGTCGCCGATATGAAGCAGTCCTACACCGGCCACTACCTCAAACCGCTTTTGGAGCGTGATCGCGCTTGATTCACAGAATGTAAAAAGCCCCTGCCACGGTTACCGTGGCAGGGGCTTTTTATTGGAGCGAAATCAGAGCTGTGATTGGAGGTAGTTCTGCAAACCAATGGATTTGATCAGGCCAACCTGCTTTTCGAGCCAATAGGTATGGTCTTCCTCAGTGTCGGCCAGTTGCAGGCGCAAAATATCGCGACTGATGTAATCCTTGTGTTGCTCGCAAAGGGCAATACCTTTGCAAAGCGCGGCACGGACCTTGTACTCCAGGCGAAGGTCGCTGGCGAGCATCCCAGGAACCGTGGTACCGACATCAAGGTCGTCTGGCCGCATACGTGGCGTACCTTCAAGCAGAAGAATTCGACGCATTAACGCATCTGCGTGTTGCGCCTCTTCTTCCATCTCATGGTTGATACGCTCATAGAGTTTGCTGAAACCCCAATCTTCATACATGCGCGAATGAACGAAATACTGGTCGCGCGCAGCCAGTTCGCCGGTCAGCAGCGTGTTGAGGTAATCGATGACGTCCGGGTGGCCTTGCATAACCGTAAATCTCCTTCTTGAAAGCGGGTAGTTTGAACCAACATCTGAAGAAGATCACCGCCTAAAAGACAGAAAAGACGAGAAACAGCACGATTCTCTTACATTATGTGCCGAAAAACGCTGTAAATGAGGAGGGTTCTCTTTATCACTAAGAATTAGCGCAATAATCATGCGGAGTACCTGATAACGCGTTGTGTTCCGCCAAAAGTTACAGGCACAAAAAACCGGGCACTAGGCCCGGTTCTTTGTGAAGACTGATGTCTTACTCAGCGGCTTCTACAGAGCCACTGACAGGACGATCGACCAACTCGACGTACGCCATAGGCGCGTTGTCGCCAGCGCGGAAGCCGCACTTCAGGATACGCAGGTAGCCACCCTCACGGGTTGCATAGCGCTTGCCCAGATCATTAAACAGCTTGCCGACCATTTCTTTCGAACGAGTACGGTCGAAAGCCAGACGACGGTTAGCAACGCTGTCGATCTTGGCCAAGGTGATCAGCGGCTCGGCAACGCGGCGCAGTTCCTTGGCTTTCGGCAGGGTAGTTTTGATCAGCTCGTGCTCGAACAGCGACACCGCCATGTTCTGGAACATAGCCTTGCGGTGAGAGCTGGTACGGCTCAGGTGACGTCCACTTTTACGATGACGCATGGTTCATTCCTTACCAAACACAACGTTCGGTGATTACGACGATCAGGCAGTCGCCTTGTCGTCCTTCTTAAGACTTGCAGGCGGCCAGTTGTCGAGGCGCATGCCGAGGGAGAGACCACGAGAAGCCAGAACGTCCTTGATTTCAGTCAAGGATTTCTTGCCCAGGTTCGGAGTCTTCAACAGTTCTACTTCGGTGCGCTGGATCAGATCACCGATGTAATAAATGTTCTCCGCCTTAAGGCAGTTGGCCGAACGTACGGTCAGCTCCAAATCGTCAACCGGACGAAGCAGGATCGGATCGATCTCGTCTTCCTGTTCGACTACAACGGGCTCACTGTCACCTTTGAGGTCGACGAACGCAGCCAACTGCTGTTGCAGAATGGTTGCCGCACGACGAATAGCCTCTTCAGGATCAAGAGTACCGTTGGTTTCCAGATCAATAACCAGTTTGTCCAGGTTGGTACGCTGTTCGACACGGGCGTTTTCAACCACGTATGCGATACGACGAACCGGACTGAACGAAGAATCGAGCTGCAAACGACCAATGCTGCGGCTTTCGTCTTCGTCGCTCTGACGCGAGTCTGCTGGCTCATAACCGCGACCACGAGCTACAACGAGCTTCATGTTCAGGGCGCCGTTAGACGCCAGGTTAGCGATTACGTGATCGGGGTTAACGATCTCGACATCATGATCCAGCTGAATATCGGCAGCGGTAACCACCCCCGAACCCTTCTTCGACAAGGTCAGCGTAACTTCGTCTCGACCGTGCAGCTTGATAGCAAGACCTTTAAGGTTCAACAGGATTTCAATGACGTCTTCCTGTACACCTTCGATGGCGCTGTACTCATGGAGTACACCGTCAATCTCGGCCTCGACTACTGCACAGCCGGGCATGGAGGACAACAGGATGCGGCGCAGCGCGTTGCCCAGGGTATGGCCGAAACCACGCTCGAGAGGCTCGAGAGTGATTTTGGCGCGGGTTGGACTGACAACCTGCACGTCAATGTGACGGGGTGTCAGGAACTCATTTACCGAAATCTGCATGGATGCACCTATTTTCTAGCCCTTACTTGGAGTAGAGCTCGACAATCAGGCTTTCGTTGATGTCGGCGGACAGATCACTGCGAGCTGGAACGTTCTTGAAAACGCCAGATTTTTTCTCAGTGTCTACTTCTACCCATTCTACGCGGCCACGTTGGGCACACAGATCGAGAGCCTGGACGATACGCAGCTGGTTCTTTGCTTTTTCGCGAATAGCGACCACATCACCAGCACGAACCTGGTAGGACGGAACGTTAACGGTTTTGCCGTTTACGCTTACCGACTTGTGCGATACCAGCTGACGCGATTCGGCACGCGTGGAACCGAAGCCCATACGGTATACAACGTTGTCCAGACGGCATTCGAGCAACTGCAGCAGGTTCTCACCAGTAGCGCCTTTCTTGCCGGCAGCTTCTTTGTAGTAACCGCTGAACTGACGCTCGAGAACGCCATATATACGACGGACTTTTTGCTTCTCACGAAGCTGAGTACCGTAGTCGGACTGGCGACCGCGGCGTTGGCCGTGGATACCAGGTGCTGCTTCAATGTTGCACTTCGATTCGATCGCGCGCACGCCGCTCTTCAGGAAGAGATCGGTGCCTTCGCGACGAGCGAGTTTGCATTTTGGACCAATGTAACGAGCCATTCTTTACAATCTCCTGGATTACACGCGGCGCTTCTTCGGCGGACGGCACCCGTTATGCGGGATTGGCGTCACGTCGGTGATGCTGGCGATCTTGTAGCCACAGCCGTTCAAAGCACGGACAGCGGATTCACGACCTGGACCTGGACCCTTGACGTTAACGTCGAGGTTTTTCAGGCCGTATTCCAGCGCAGCTTGACCAGCACGCTCAGCAGCTACTTGAGCAGCAAACGGGGTGGACTTACGGGAACCGCGGAAACCCGAACCACCGGAGGTAGCCCAGGAAAGAGCGTTGCCTTGACGGTCGGTAATGGTCACGATGGTGTTGTTAAAAGAAGCATGGATGTGAGCGATGCCATCAACCACTGTCTTTTTAACTTTTTTACGAGGACGAGCAGCAGGTTTTGCCATGATTTAATTCCTGTCGATTCGCTGGGGCGATTACTTGCGGATCGGCTTACGCGGACCTTTACGGGTACGCGCGTTGGTCTTGGTACGCTGACCGCGCACTGGAAGACCGCGACGATGACGCAGACCGCGGTAGCAACCGAGGTCCATCAAGCGCTTGATTTTCATGTTGATTTCGCGACGCAGGTCACCTTCAGTGGTGAACTTCGCGACTTCGCCACGCAGCTGTTCAATCTGCTCATCGCTCAGATCTTTGATCTTCACCCCCGGGTTGACCCCGGTGGTAGCACAGATTTTCTGTGCAGTCGTGCGACCAACACCATAGATATAGGTCAGCGAGATAACAGTATGCTTGTTATCTGGAATGTTAACGCCTGCAATACGGGCCATTCAGTGGGACTCCAATTGACAGCTACCTACGCCCCGGAAGCCAAGAAATAGGGCGCGAGATAATATCGCTGTAATAACAAATAATCAACCCAGCAGCGCACTAGCTGCTGGGTTTTTAGCACAGATCACACTCAGCCTTGGCGCTGTTTGTGACGTGGTTCCGCGCTGCAAATTACTCGAACAACACCTTCGCGGCGAATAATCTTGCAGTTACGGCATAGCTTTTTCACCGATGCACGAACTTTCATCACCAACTCCTCGAACCTTATGGGTGCTTCAGCGCAGCATGCTGCTGCCGTAGCCCTTCAGGTTGGCTTTCTTCATCAGGGATTCATACTGGTGCGAAACGAGGTGAGATTGCACTTGGGACATAAAGTCCATCACAACCACAACCACGATCAGCAACGAGGTCCCGCCAAGGTAGAACGGCACGTTTGCAGCAACCACCAGGAACTGGGGCAACAGGCACACGGCCATCATATAAAGAGCACCAAACATGGTCAGCCGAGTCAAAACGCCATCAATATAGCGCGCAGATTGCTCACCAGGTCGGATACCCGGAATAAAGGCACCGGACTTCTTCAGGTTTTCCGCTACATCTTTCGGATTGAACATCAACGCCGTATAGAAGAAGCAGAAGAAAATAATCCCTGCACTAAACAGCAGAATATTCAACGGCTGACCAGGAGCGATCGACTGCGAGATGTCCTGCAACCAGCCCATACCTTCAGACTGACCAAACCAGGCACCCAGCGACGCCGGAAACAGCAAGATGCTGCTAGCAAAAATGGCCGGGATTACGCCAGCCATGTTCACTTTCAAAGGTAAGTGGCTGGTCTGCGCAGCGAAGACCTTGCGGCCCTGCTGACGCTTGGCGTAGTGAACGGCGATACGACGTTGACCACGCTCAATGAACACCACAAAACCGATGATCGCTACTGCCAGCAAACCGATAGCTACCAGAGCGAAAATGTTGATATCGCCCTGACGTGCAGACTCGAAGGACTGCCCAATCGCTCTCGGAAGACCGGCGACGATACCCGAAAAAATCAACATCGAGATACCGTTACCAACACCGCGCTCTGTGATCTGCTCGCCCAGCCACATCATGAACAGCGCACCAGCCACAAAGGTGGTGACTGCCACAAAGTGGAAGCCGATATCAGCAGAGAAAGCAACGCCCTGACCGGCCAAACCAATGGACATGCCAATAGCTTGAACCAGGGCCAGGACGACGGTGCCATAGCGGGTGTACTGGCTGATCTTGCGACGACCAGCCTCACCTTCCTTCTTCAACTGCTCCAGCTGTGGGCTGACTGCGGTCATGAGCTGCATGATGATCGATGCCGATATGTACGGCATGATCCCCAGTGCAAAGATGCTCATGCGCTCCAGCGCACCACCGGAAAACATGTTGAACAAGCTAAGAATGGTCCCCTCATTCTGTCGAAACAGGTCAGCTAACCGGTCAGGGTTGATACCTGGAACTGGGATATGCGCACCGATCCGATAGACGATAATCGCCAGGAACAGAAAACGCAGACGAGCCCAGAGCTCGGATAACCCGCCGCTTTTGCTGAGCGCTGAGAGAGCACCTTGCTTAGCCATTTATTCCTCGAACTTGCCGCCAGCTGCTTCGATAGCCGCACGCGCACCTTTGGTGGCTGCGATACCTTTAAGGGTGACCGCGCGAGTAACCTCACCGGACAGCATGATTTTCACGCGCTGTACGTTTTGGTTGATCACATTTGCATCCTTCAGGGACTGCACAGTTACAACGCCTTCCACTTTAGCCAGCTCGGAGGTGCGAACTTCTGCACGATCCATAGCTTTCAAAGAGACGAAGCCGAACTTAGGCAGACGACGATGCAACGGTTGTTGGCCGCCTTCAAAGCCCGGAGCAATGGTGCCACCGGAGCGGGAGGTTTGACCTTTATGGCCGCGACCACCGGTCTTGCCCAAACCACTACCGATACCACGGCCCGGACGATGCTTCTCGCGACGGGAACCCGGCGCAGGACTCAGATCATTGAGTTTCATCGATTAACCCTCGACTCGCAGCATGTAGTAAGCCTTGTTGATCATCCCACGGTTTTCCGGGGTATCAACGACTTCTACAGTGTGACCGATGCGACGCAGACCCAGACCCTTAACGCACAATTTGTGGTTAGGGATGCGGCCGGTCATGCTTTTGATCAGCGTAACTTTAACGGTAGCCATGATCAGAAGATCTCCTGAACGTTCAAGCCGCGCTTGGCGGCAATCGACTCAGGGGACTGCATGGTTTTCAGACCTTTGAACGTTGCATGAACAACGTTGACCGGGTTCGTTGAACCGTAGCACTTGGCCAGAACGTTCTGAACACCAGCAACCTCTAGGACAGCGCGCATTGCGCCGCCAGCGATGATGCCAGTACCTTCAGAAGCAGGCTGCATGTATACCTTCGAAGCGCCGTGAGCGGACTTGATAGCGTACTGCAGCGTGGTGCCGTTCAGATCAACCTGGATCATATTGCGGCGGGCAGCTTCCATTGCCTTCTGGATCGCAGCAGGCACTTCACGTGACTTGCCACGGCCGAAGCCAACACGGCCTTTACCATCACCAACCACGGTCAACGCGGTGAAAGTGAAGATACGGCCGCCTTTTACGGTTTTTGCTACGCGATTAACTTGAACCAGCTTCTCGATGTAGCCTTCGTCGCGTTTTTGGTCGTTATTTGACATAACTTAGAACTCCAGCCCGCCTTCACGAGCAGCATCAGCCAGCGCCTTGACGCGACCGTGGTACTTGAAGCCAGAACGATCAAAAGCCACTTGCGATACACCAGCGGCTTTCGCACGCTCAGCGATCAGCTGGCCAACTTTAGTGGCCGCGTCGATGTTGCCAGTGGCGCCATCACGCAGTTCTTTGTCCAAAGTCGAGGCGTTTGCCAAGACCTTGCTGCCGTCGGCCGAAATGACCTGGGCATAAATGTGCTGCGAAGAGCGGTACACGCAGAGACGCACGACTTCGAGTTCGTGCATTTTCAGGCGTGCTTTGCGAGCGCGACGCAGTCGGGTAACTTTTTTGACGGTCATTTGCTATGCCCTACTTCTTCTTGGCTTCTTTACGACGGACGACTTCGTCCGCGTAACGCACGCCCTTGCCTTTATAAGGCTCTGGACGGCGGAAGTCGCGGATCTCGGCGGCCACTTGACCAACCAACTGCTTATCGATACCTCGGATCAAGATATCGGTTTGGTTGGGGGTCTCAGCGGTGATGCCTGCTGGCAATTCGTAGTCCACTGGATGCGAGAAGCCAAGGGCCAGGTTAAGAACCGTGCCTTTTGCTTGCGCTTTGTAACCAACACCGACCAGCTGGAGCTTACGCTCGAAACCTTGGCTTACGCCCTGGACCATGTTGTTTACCAACGCACGAGTGGTACCGGCCATTGCGCGAGTTTGCTGATCGCCATTGCGAGCAGAAAAACGCAGCTCACCAGCTTCTTCAACAATTTCAACGGACGAATGAATGTTCAGGTCTAGAGTGCCCTTGGCACCCTTCACCGAAAGCTGCTGGCCGACGAGTTTTACTTCGACGCCTGCTGGCAACTTAACGGGGTTCTTAGCTACGCGTGACATGCTTACCCCCCCCTTAGAACACTGTGCAAAGCACTTCGCCGCCGACACCGGCAGCGCGCGCAGCACGATCCGTCATCACACCTTTACTGGTGGAGACGATAGACACACCGAGACCGCCACGAACTTTTGGCAAATCATCGACGGACTTGTACTGACGCAGGCCTGGACGACTAACGCGCTTGACTTCTTCAATGACCGGACGGCCTTCGAAGTATTTCAGCTCGATAGACAGCGAGGGCTTGGTTTCACTGCTGATCTGATAACCCGCAATGTAGCCTTCGTCTTTCAGGACTTTAGCTACAGCCACCTTCAAAGTGGAAGATGGCATGCTTACGACGGGCTTTTCGGCCATCTGGGCATTACGGATACGAGTTAGCATGTCCGCTAACGGGTCCTGCATACTCATGGGCTAGACGCTCCTAATACAAAATAATTAGCCTTACGGCTACTGCTTGTCGCCACAAAAACATGGGCACGCTAAGACGCGGGCTCTGGCGAGCCGGCAATTCTAGACGTACGCCAGAAACGAATCAAGCCCCAAAAGGGGCTTGATTCGAATTCAGGTCGCACCCCGGCCAGTTTCCGAAGACTCAGACCGGCATGATACGAGAAATACGGCTTACCAGCTGGCTTTCACCAGCCCTGGAACGTCACCACGCATTGCAGCTTGACGCAGCATGTTACGGCCCAAGCCGAATTTGCGGTAAACGCCGTGCGGACGACCAGTCAGGCGGCAACGGTTACGCATGCGCGAAGCGCTTGCGTCACGTGGTTGCTTCTGCAGCGCAACTGTCGCCTCCCAGCGTGCTTCTGGACTTGCGTTCAGATCAACGATGATAACTTTCAGTGCCGCACGCTTGGTGGCGTACTTGGCAACGGTAAGCTGACGTTTCAGCTCACGGTTTTTCATGCTCTTCTTGGCCATGGTCCTACTCCAATCAGTTGCGGAACGGGAACTTGAAGGCACGCAGCAATGCGCGACCTTCTTCGTCCGTACGAGCAGTGGTGGTCAGGGTAATGTCCAGACCGCGCAGAGCATCGATCTTGTCGTAATCGATTTCCGGGAAAATGATCTGCTCTTTTACGCCCATGCTGTAGTTGCCACGACCATCAAAGGACTTGGCATTCAGGCCACGAAAGTCGCGAACCCGTGGCAGGGAGATCGAAAGCAGACGATCCAGAAACTCATACATACGTTCGCGGCGCAAAGTGACCTTGACGCCGATCGGCCAACCTTCACGGACTTTAAAGCCAGCAATGGATTTCCGAGCGTAAGTCACGATGACTTTTTGACCGGTGATCTTTTCCAGGTCAGCAACAGCGTGTTCGATGACCTTTTTGTCCCCGATCGCTTCGCCCAGACCCATGTTCAGGGTGATCTTTGTAACGCGTGGAACTTCCATCACGTTCGAAAGCTTAAGTTCTTCCTTAAGTTTCGGTGCGATTTCTTTCCAGTAAATCTCTTTTAGTCGTGCCATGGTCTTCTACCTAGCAGTGTTCAAGCATCAACCGCTTTTTGGGTCGACTTGAAGACACGAATTTTTTTGCCTTCTTCAACTTTGAAACCAACGCGGTCAGCCTTGTTGGTCGCGCCGTTGAAAATGGCGACGTTCGAAGCGTGCAATGGCGCTTCTTTCTCGACGATACCGCCTTGTACGCCCGACATCGGGTTAGGCTTGGTATGGCGCTTCACCAGGTTGATCCCACCAACGACCAGACGGTCGTCAGCGAGCACCTTGAGCACCTTACCGCGCTTACCTTTGTCTTTGCCGGCGATCACGATGATCTCGTCGTCACGACGAATCTTTTGCATGTCGGATCTCCTTACAGCACTTCTGGGGCGAGCGAGACGATCTTCATGAACTTCTCAGTACGAAGTTCACGGGTCACTGGCCCAAAGATACGGGTGCCAATCGGCTCCTGCTTGTTGTTCAACAGAACAGCAGCGTTGCCATCGAAGCGGATAATGGAGCCGTCTTGACGACGAACACCATGGCGAGTGCGGACTACAACAGCAGTCATCACCTGGCCTTTTTTCACCTTGCCGCGAGGAATTGCTTCCTTGACGGTTACTTTGATGATGTCACCGATACCAGCGTAACGACGATGAGAGCCACCAAGCACCTTGATGCACATAACGCGGCGAGCGCCGCTGTTATCGGCCACATCGAGCATGGATTGAGTCTGAATCATATAATTTCTCCGACCCCTAGTCCTTAGACTTCCACAGCGCGTTCGAGAACATCAACCAACGCCCAAGACTTGGTCTTGGCCAGCGGACGAGTTTCACGAATCGTGACCTTGTCGCCAATGTGACATTGGTTGGTTTCGTCGTGCGCGTGCAGCTTAGTCGAACGCTTAACGTATTTACCGTAGATTGGGTGCTTTACGCGACGCTCAATCAGAACGGTGATGGTCTTGTCCATTTTGTCGCTGACAACGCGGCCAGTCAGCGTGCGGACGGTTTTTTCGGCTTCAGCCATGATCACTTACCTGCCTGCTGGTTGAGCACAGTCTTCACGCGAGCGATGTCACGCTTGACTTGCGAGAGCAGGTGAGACTGCCCCAACTGGCCAGTTGCTTTCTGCATACGCAGATTGAACTGGTCGCGCAGCAAGCCGAGCAGTTGCTCGTTCAGTTGCTGTGCTGATTTTTCACGAAGTTCATTCGCTTTCATCACATCACCGTCCGCTTAACAAAGGAGGTGGCGAGCGGCAGCTTTGCAGCAGCCAGGGCGAAAGCCTCACGCGCCAACTCTTCAGTAACACCCTCGATTTCATACAGGACTTTGCCTGGCTGAATCTGGGCAACCCAGTACTCCACGTTACCCTTACCTTTACCCATACGAACTTCGAGGGGCTTTTTGGAGATAGGCTTGTCCGGGAATACACGGATCCAGATCTTGCCGCCACGTTTTACGTGACGGGTCAGTGCACGACGCGCTGACTCGATCTGACGAGCGGTGAGACGACCACGAGCAACAGACTTCAGCGCATATTCGCCGAAGCTGACTTTGCTACCGCGCAGTGCCAGGCCACGGTTGTGACCAGTCATCTGCTTGCGGAACTTCGTACGCTTTGGTTGCAACATTTGGCGTACCCCTTACTTAGCAGCTTTTTTACGAGGCGCTGGTGCTTGTGGTTTCAGTTCTTCTTGGCGACCACCAATTACTTCGCCTTTGAAGATCCAAACCTTTACACCGATCACACCGTAAGTGGTGTGAGCTTCGTAGTTGGCATAGTCGATGTCGGCACGCAGGGTGTGCAATGGCACACGACCCTCGCGATACCATTCAGTACGTGCGATTTCAGCACCGCCGAGACGACCGCTCACTTGGATTTTGATGCCTTTGGCACCAATGCGCATGGCATTCTGTACGGCACGCTTCATAGCGCGACGGAACATCACACGACGCTCCAGCTGCTGAGCTACGCTCTGAGCAACCAGCATACCGTCAAGTTCCGGCTTGCGGATCTCTTCGATATTGATGTGCACAGGCACACCCATTTGCTTGGTCAGGTCCTGACGCAGTTTCTCAACATCTTCACCTTTCTTCCCGATAACGATACCTGGACGAGCGGTGTGGATGGTGATGCGTGCAGTTTGAGCCGGACGATGGATATCGATACGGCTAACGGACGCGCTTTTTAGTTTGTCTTGGAGATACTCACGCACCTTCAGATCTGCGAGCAAATAGTCCGCATAAGTCCGACCGTCTGCGTACCAGACGGAGGTGTGCTCCTTGACGATTCCCAGGCGAATGCCAATGGGATGTACTTTCTGACCCATCTCTTCGACTCCGTTACTTGTCAGCAACCTTGACAGTGATATGGCAAGACCGCTTGACGATGCGATCAGCACGGCCTTTGGCACGTGGCATGATGCGCTTCAGCGAACGCCCTTCGTTGACGAAAACGGTGGAGACCTTAAGGTCATCAACGTCTGCGCCTTCGTTATGCTCGGCGTTGGCTACGGCCGACTCCAGCACTTTCTTAATGATCTCGGCGGCTTTCTTACTGCTGAAAGCCAACAGGTTGAGCGCTTCGCCCACCTTCTTCCCGCGGATCTGGTCGGCGACCAAGCGGGCTTTCTGGGCGGAGATTCGAGCGCCCGACAACTTAGCGGCTACTTCCATCGTTCCTTACCCCTTAACGCTTGGCTTTCTTGTCTGCCACGTGCCCACGATAAGTGCGGGTACCGGCAAACTCGCCTAGTTTGTGGCCGACCATGTCTTCGTTCACGAGAACAGGAACATGTTGACGACCGTTATGCACAGCGATGGTCAAACCGACCATTTGTGGCAGGATCATAGAACGGCGCGACCAGGTCTTAACTGGTTTGCGATCGTTCTTTTCCGCCGCCACTTCGATCTTCTTCAGTAGGTGAAGATCAATAAAAGGACCTTTTTTCAGAGAACGTGGCACTGTCGTATCCCTCTATTTACTTGCGACGACGGACGATCATTTTGTCGGTACGCTTATTACCACGAGTCTTCGCGCCCTTAGTCGGGAAGCCCCACGGCGATACCGGATGACGACCACCAGAGGTACGACCTTCACCACCACCATGTGGGTGGTCAACCGGGTTCATGGCAACACCACGAACGGTTGGGCGAACGCCACGCCAGCGTTTGGCACCAGCTTTACCCAGCGAACGCAGGCTGTGCTCGGAGTTCGAGACTTCACCTAACGTTGCACGGCATTCCGACAGCACTTTACGCATTTCACCGGAACGCAGACGCAAGGTCACGTAGACGCCTTCACGGGCGATCAGTTGAGCCGAAGCACCAGCAGAACGAGCGATCTGAGCACCTTTACCCGGCTTCAACTCGATGCCGTGTACGGTAGAACCCACTGGAATGTTGCGCAGTTGCAGAGCATTACCTGGCTTGATTGGTGCCAGTGCGCCTGCGATCAGCTGGTCGCCAGCACTTACGCCTTTAGGGGCGATGATGTAGCGACGCTCGCCGTCTGCGTACAGCAGCAGTGCGATGTGAGCAGTACGGTTTGGATCGTATTCAATACGCTCGACAGTGGCAGCGATGCCATCTTTGTCATTGCGACGGAAATCGACCAGACGATAATGCTGCTTATGACCACCACCGATGTGACGCGTGGTAATACGGCCATTGTTATTACGACCACCAGACTTCGATTTTTTCTCGAGCAGCGGTGCGTGAGGAGCGCCTTTATGCAGCTCCTGGTTGACCACCTTGACCACAAAACGGCGGCCAGGGGAAGTCGGTTTGCATTTAACGATTGCCATGATGCACCCCTTCCTTACTCAGCACTGCTGCTGAAATCGAGATCTTGGCCTGGCTGAAGGGAGATAACCGCCTTCTTCCAGTCATTACGCTTGCCCAGACCGCGAGCAGTGCGTTTGGTCTTACCCAGAACATTCAGGGTAGTCACGCGCTCTACTTTCACGCTGAACAGGCTTTCGACGGCCTTCTTGATTTCCAGCTTGGTTGCATCAGTAGCAACCTTGAAAACGAACTGACCTTTCTTGTCTGCCAGAACCGTAGCCTTCTCGGAAACATGCGGGCCAAGCAGAACTTTAAATACGCGTTCCTGGTTCATCCCAGCAGCTCCTCGAATTTCTTCACGGCCGACACAGTGATCAACACTTTGTCGTATGCGATCAGACTAACTGGATCGGAACCTTGCACATCACGTACATCGACGTGTGGCAGGTTGCGAGCAGCCAGGTACAGGTTCTGATCAACAGCGTCCGACACGATCAAAACGTCGGTCAGGCTCATGTCGTTCAGTTTGCCCAGCAGATCTTTGGTTTTCGGCGATTCAACAGCGAAATCCTGAACCACGACCAGACGATCAGTACGAACCAGTTCAGCAAGGATGGAGCGCAGTGCTGCGCGGTACATCTTCTTGTTGAGCTTCTGAGAATGGTCCTGAGGACGTGCTGCGAAAGTGGTACCGCCGCCGCGCCAGATTGGGCTACGGATAGTACCGGCACGAGCACGGCCAGTACCCTTTTGACGCCACGGGCGCTTACCGCCACCGGAAACGTCGGAACGGGTCTTTTGCTGCTTGCTGCCCTGACGACCGCCAGCCATGTAGGCCACGACTGCCTGGTGAACCAGCGTCTCGTTGAATTCGCCGCCAAATGTCAGTTCGGAAACTTCGATCGCTTGAGCGTCATTTACATTTAATTGCATGTCAGCTTCCCCTTAACCGCGAGCCTTGGCTGCTGGACGTACAACCACATTGCCGCCAGTAGCGCCTGGAACAGCGCCCTTGACCAACAACAGATTGCGTTCAGCGTCCACGCGCACTACTTCCAGGGACTGCACGGTCACGCGCTCAGCGCCCATATGACCGGACATTTTTTTGCCCTTGAATACACGACCAGGAGTCTGGCACTGGCCGATAGAGCCCGGGACGCGGTGGGATACGGAGTTACCGTGGGTGTTATCTTGCCCGCGGAAGTTGTGACGCTTGATCGTACCCTGGAAGCCTTTACCCTTGGACTGACCGGTTACATCAACCATCTGACCTGCGGCAAAGATTTCAGCATTGATCAGATCGCCAGCCTGGTACTCACCTTCTTCAAGACGAAATTCGAGAACAGTACGACCAGCGGCAACATTCGCTTTAGCAAAGTGACCTGCTTGAGCAGCAGTGACACGCGAAGCACGACGCTCACCGACAGTGACTTGCACTGCACGATAGCCATCGGTTTCTTCGGTTTTGAACTGAGTGACGCGATTCGGCTCGATCTCAATGACCGTGACCGGAATGGAGACACCTTCTTCGGTGAAAATACGGGTCATACCGCATTTACGACCGACTACACCAATAGTCATGTTGTAAACCTCATGAGTGTACGGGGCTTTCACCCGCTATGGCCGCCCATTTCAGAGCGTTACACGACTAAGACCCAAGTCTTAGCCGAGGCTGATCTGTACTTCCACACCGGCCGCCAGATCAAGCTTCATAAGTGCGTCAACGGTTTTATCCGTCGGCTGAACGATGTCCAGAACGCGCTTATGAGTGCGGATCTCGTACTGGTCGCGCGCGTCTTTGTTGACGTGCGGAGAAACCAGAACGGTGAACCGCTCTTTACGGGTAGGCAATGGAATTGGACCACGCACTTGAGCACCAGTACGTTTCGCGGTTTCCACGATTTCCTGGGTGGATTGGTCGATCAGGCGATGGTCAAAAGCCTTCAACCTGATACGGATTTGCTGATTTTGCATTGGATTTCAGACTCCAGGCTACTTCCCACCGAGCGCAATGCGCCCGTTAAAAGGAGGCGCAATTCTATAGACGGGCTGACAGGGTGTCAACCCAATAAAAAAAGCCCCCGCAAGCGGAGGCTTTTTCTTAAATCATCACTTACGCGATGATTTTGGCTACGACGCCAGCGCCGACGGTACGACCGCCCTCACGGATAGCGAAACGCAGACCGTCTTCCATTGCGATTGGTTTGATCAGAGTGACGGAAACTTTAACGTTGTCACCTGGCATAACCATCTCAACGCCTTCCGGCAGTTCGCAGCTACCAGTTACGTCGGTAGTACGGAAATAGAACTGCGGACGATAGCCTTTGAAGAACGGAGTATGACGGCCGCCTTCTTCCTTGCTCAGCACGTAGATTTCAGCTTCGAACTGAGTGTGCGGCTTGACGGTGCCCGGCTTGACCAGAACCTGGCCACGCTCAACGTCGTCACGCTTGGTGCCACGCAGCAGAACGCCGCAGTTCTCGCCAGCACGACCTTCGTCGAGCAGCTTACGGAACATTTCAACGCCGGTGCAGGTGGTGACGGTTGTGTCACGCAGACCAACAATTTCCAGCGGATCTTGTACCTTGACGATACCGCGCTCAACACGACCAGTCACAACAGTACCGCGACCGGAGATCGAGAATACGTCTTCGATTGGCATGAGGAACGGCTTGTCAGTCACACGAACTGGATCTGGGATGTAGCTGTCCAGTGTTTCAACCAGTTTACGAACGGCAGTGGTGCCCATTTCGTTGTCGTCTTTGCCTTCCAGAGCCATACGAGCAGAACCGATGATGATCGGAGTGTCGTCGCCCGGGAAATCGTAAGTGCTCAGCAGGTCGCGAACTTCCATCTCAACCAGTTCCAGCAGCTCAGCGTCATCAACCAGGTCAGCCTTGTTCAGGAAGACCACGATGTAAGGAACGCCTACCTGACGGGACAGCAGGATGTGCTCACGGGTTTGTGGCATCGGACCATCAGCAGCCGAACAAACCAGAATCGCGCCGTCCATCTGGGCAGCACCGGTGATCATGTTTTTCACATAGTCAGCGTGACCTGGGCAGTCAACGTGAGCGTAGTGACGGATCTTCGAGTTGTATTCAACGTGCGCGGTGTTGATGGTGATACCACGAGCTTTTTCTTCCGGTGCGCTGTCGATCTTGTCGAAGTCAACAACAGCCGAACCGAAAACTTCGGAGCAGACGCGAGTCAGAGCAGCGGTCAGCGTAGTTTTACCATGGTCAACGTGACCGATGGTGCCAACGTTGACGTGCGGAAGGGAACGATCAAATTTTTCTTTAGCCACGACAAATAACTCCTAGCCTAAAGGCGCTGAATCAGCCTTGTTTTTTGGTTACAGTTTCGACGATGTGCGACGGAGCTGTATTGTATTTTTTGAATTCCATAGAGTAGCTTGCGCGACCCTGAGACATGGAACGAACGTCGGTCGCATAACCGAACATTTCACCCAACGGAACCTCGGCACGAATTACTTTGCCGGAAACCGTATCTTCCATACCCAAGATCATGCCGCGACGACGGTTAAGGTCGCCCATCACGTCACCCATATAGTCTTCAGGCGTAACAACCTCTACCGCCATGATCGGCTCAAGCAACTCACCACCGCCCTTCTGGGCCAGTTGCTTGGTCGCCATGGAGGCAGCCACCTTAAACGCCATCTCGTTCGAGTCGACGTCGTGGTAAGAACCATCAAACACGGTAGCCTTCAGGCCGATGAGCGGATAGCCGGCAACAACACCGTTCTTCATCTGCTCTTCGATACCCTTCTGGATAGCCGGGATGTATTCCTTAGGAACCACACCACCCACTACTTCGTTCACAAATTGCAGACCTTCCTGACCTTCGTCAGCAGGCGCAAAACGGATCCAGCAGTGACCAAACTGGCCACGACCGCCGGACTGACGAACGAACTTGCCTTCGATTTCACAGCTCTTCGTGATGCGCTCACGATACGAAACCTGAGGCTTACCGATGTTGGCTTCGACGTTGAACTCACGGCGCATCCGGTCAACCAGGATGTCCAGGTGCAACTCGCCCATGCCAGAGATGATCGTCTGACCCGTCTCTTCATCAGTTTTCACGCGGAAAGATGGATCTTCCTGAGCAAGCTTGCCCAGTGCGATACCCATTTTTTCCTGGTCATCCTTGGTTTTTGGCTCAACGGCAACCGAAATTACCGGCTCCGGGAAGTCCATACGAACCAGAATGATTGGCTTGTCAGCGCTGCACAAGGTTTCGCCAGTAGTGACGTCCTTCATGCCAATCAAGGCCGCGATGTCACCAGCGCGTACTTCCTTGATCTCTTCACGGGCGTTAGCGTGCATTTGCACCATACGACCCACGCGCTCTTTCTTACCCTTGACCGAGTTGATGACACCGTCGCCGGACGCCAATACGCCCGAATAAACGCGGACGAAAGTCAAGGTACCCACGAATGGGTCGGTAGCGATCTTGAACGCCAAAGCCGAGAACGGCTCATTGTCGTCTGCATGACGCTCCAGGTCTTTAGTCTCGTCATCAGGATCGGTGCCCTTGATGGCAGGAATATCAACCGGTGCCGGCAGGTAGTCGATAACGGCGTCGAGAACCAGGGGAACGCCCTTGTTCTTGAAGGAAGAACCGCAAACAGCCAGAACGATCTCACCAGCGATAGTACGCTGACGCAGAGCGGCCTTGATTTCCTCGTTGGTGAGTTCTTCACCTTCAAGGTACTTGTTCATCAGCTCTTCGCTGGCTTCGGCCGCAGCTTCGACCATGTTGCCACGCCACTCGTCAGCCAGTTCTTGCAGTTCTGCAGGGATAGGCTCGCGACGAGGGACCATGCCCTTGTCAGCGTCGCTCCAGTACACAGCTTCCATGGACATCAGGTCGATCTGACCCTGGAAGTTGTCTTCGGCACCGATAGCGAGCTGGATTGGCACCGGAGTGTGACCCAGGCGCTGCTTGATCTGACCAATTACGCGCAGAAAGTCCGCACCGGCACGGTCCATTTTGTTTACGTACACAAGACGCGGAACGCCGTATTTGTTGGCCTGACGCCATACGGTTTCCGACTGCGGCTCAACGCCCGAGGTGCCGCAGAACACAACGACCGCGCCGTCGAGAACACGCAGGGAACGCTCAACTTCAATGGTGAAGTCTACGTGGCCCGGGGTGTCAATGACGTTGAAGCGGTACTGGTCTTTGTGCTGTTTCTCGGAACCCTGCCAGAAGGCAGTGATAGCAGCAGAAGTAATGGTAATACCACGCTCCTGCTCCTGAACCATCCAGTCCGTGGTCGCGGCGCCGTCATGCACCTCGCCCATTTTGTGGCTTTTGCCGGTGTAAAAAAGGACGCGCTCGGTGGTGGTAGTTTTACCAGCATCCACGTGAGCAACGATACCGATGTTACGGTAGCGGTTGATCGGTGTAGTACGAGCCATAAAGCCCTCGCAAAATGAGTGACGCTGTGATTAGAAGCGGTAGTGCGAGAAAGCTTTGTTGGCTTCAGCCATACGGTGCACATCTTCACGCTTCTTAACTGCAGCACCTTTACCTTCGGCGGCGTCCATCAGTTCGCCCGCCAAACGCAGAGCCATGGATTTCTCGCCACGCTTGCGGGCGTAGTCTACCAACCAGCGCATTGCCAAAGCATTGCGACGGGATGGGCGAACCTCAACAGGAACCTGGTAAGTAGCACCACCTACGCGGCGCGACTTCACTTCGACCAGCGGAGCGATGGCGTCGAGTGCTTTTTCGAAGAGTTCCAGGGGATCAGTACCGGCCTTGCGGGCTTTGACAGTATCCAGAGCACCGTAAACGATACGCTCGGCAACGGCTTTTTTACCGCTTTCCATTACGTGGTTCATGAACTTGGCGAGAATCTGGGATCCGTACTTCGGATCGTCAAGAATCTCACGTTTGGCTGCTACGCGACGTCTTGGCATGATAAGCCCTCAAACGGTCTTCAGGTTCGCTCGGGACAGCGCATTAGAGATGCAGTGCCCGACCTTACTCTTATCGACTCAATAAATTTAATAAATGACGAAAAAACGACCGAATTACTTCGGACGCTTGGTACCGTATTTCGAACGACCCTGGTTACGGCCTTTAACGCCCGAAGTATCCAGAGAGCCGCGAACGGTGTGGTAACGAACACCTGGCAAGTCTTTAACACGGCCGCCGCGAATCAGAACGACGCTGTGCTCCTGCAGGTTGTGGCCTTCACCACCGATGTACGAGGAAACCTCGAAACCGTTGGTCAGACGCACACGGCAAACTTTACGCAATGCCGAGTTAGGTTTTTTCGGCGTAGTGGTGTACACGCGAGTGCACACCCCACGACGTTGCGGGCAGTTCTGCAGCGCAGGCACGTCGGATTTCTCGACGATACGCTTACGCGGCTGACGTACCAGCTGGTTGATAGTTGCCATCTACTAGCTCCACTGTTGTCTTGCGACGCTATTGTCTTGCAAGAAAAGCAAAATGGCAGGACATGAGTCCCGCCAGATTTAGGGGTACAAGAGTCTAAAGAGGATCTTGCCCCCAGTCAAGGCAAAGCCCCGACCTCATCTCCGCCCATTCGCTGTGAAAAACGTGCGAATGGGAAAAGATGAGTATCAGGGCCCTACGCTCAATTACTGCTTGAGTTCAACGCTTCGGTCAGCGCGGCTTCGACTTCGCTCGCACTTACACGCAACGGCTTGTCTGCTTCACGACGACGCTTGCGCTCGCTGTGATAAGCCAGACCTGTACCCGCGGGAATCAGACGACCCACGACCACGTTCTCTTTCAGGCCGCGCAAATAATCGCGCTTGCCGGTGACAGCCGCCTCGGTCAGCACACGAGTGGTTTCCTGGAAGGAAGCCGCCGAGATGAACGATTCGGTGGACAACGACGCCTTGGTGATACCGAGCAGCACACGAGTGAATTTCGAAATGAACTTCTCGTCTTGCGCCAGACGCTCGTTTTCAACCAGCACATGTGTCAACTCCATCTGGTCGCCCTTGATGAAGCTTGAGTCACCAGACTCACTGATCTCAACTTTACGCAGCATCTGACGAAGAATCGTTTCGATGTGCTTGTCGTTGATCTTAACGCCCTGCAAACGGTAAACGTCTTGAATCTCGTTGACGATGTATTTCGCCAGAGCGCTGACACCCAACAAACGCAGAATATCGTGCGGATCACTAGGACCGTCGGAGATAACCTCGCCACGGTTGACTTGCTCACCCTCGAAGACGTTCAGGTGACGCCATTTCGGAATCAGCTCTTCATACGGATCACTACCATCGTTCGGTGTAATCACCAGACGACGCTTGCCTTTGGTCTCTTTACCGAAAGCAATCGTACCGCTGACTTCTGCCAGGATCGACGCTTCTTTCGGACGACGCGCTTCGAACAAGTCGGCAACGCGCGGCAGACCACCAGTGATGTCACGGGTCTTGGACGTTTCTTGCGGGATACGGGCGATAACATCACCCACGCCCACTTGAACACCATCCGCCACACCAACCAGGGCGTTTGCCGGGAGGAAGTACTGTGCAGGTACGTCGGTACCCGGCAGCAGCAGATCCTTACCATCGGCCCCAACCATCTTGACTGCAGGACGAATATCTTTACCTGCTGCAGGACGGTCTTTGGCGTCCAGTACTTCGATGTTGGTCAGACCTGTGAGTTCGTCGGTCTGACGCTTGATCGTAATACCTTCTTCCATGCCCACGTAGGTCACGGTACCTTTCATTTCGGTAACGATTGGGTGAGTGTGCGGATCCCACTTGGCTACGATAGAGCCAGCGTCGACCTTGTCGCCTTCCTTCACCGAAATCACTGCACCGTATGGCAGTTTATAACGCTCACGCTCACGACCGAATTCGTCTGCAATTGCCAGCTCACCGGAGCGCGAAACCGCAACCAGATTGCCGTCAAGACGCTCAACGTGTTTCAGGTTGTGCAGACGGACGATGCCGCCGTTCTTGACCTGAACGCTGTCGGCTGCAGATGTACGACTTGCCGCACCACCGATGTGGAACGTACGCATGGTCAGCTGTGTACCCGGTTCACCGATCGACTGAGCCGCGATAACCCCGACAGCTTCACCGATATTCACCTGGTGACCACGAGCCAGATCGCGACCATAGCACTTGGCGCAGATCCCGTAGCGCGTCTCACAGCTGATTGGCGAACGAACGATCACTTCGTCGATGCTGTTCAACTCGATGAACTCGACCCACTTCTCGTCAACCAGGGCGCCGGCAGGAACGATAACGTCTTCGGTACCTGGCTTGAACACGTCACGCGCGATCACACGACCCAAGACACGCTCGCCTAGCGGCTCGACAACGTCGCCGCCTTCGATGTGCGGCGTCATCAACAGGCCTTGCTCGGTGCCGCAATCGACCTCGGTAACCACGAGATCTTGAGCGACGTCTACCAGACGACGAGTCAGGTAACCGGAGTTAGCGGTTTTCAACGCAGTATCCGCAAGACCCTTACGAGCACCGTGAGTCGAGATGAAGTACTGCAGTACGCTTAGACCTTCACGGAAATTCGCGGTGATCGGCGTCTCAATGATTGAGCCGTCCGGCTTGGCCATCAGACCACGCATACCTGCCAGCTGACGAATCTGGGCTGCGGAGCCCCGCGCACCCGAGTCGGCCATCATGTACATCGAGTTGAATGACTCTTGGTCCACGGTATCGCCGTGACGGTCTACAACCTTCTCTTTCGAAAGGTTGGACATCATGGCCTTGGACACTTCGTCGTTCGCCTTTGACCAGAGGTCGATTACCTTGTTGTACTTCTCGCCCTGGGTTACCAGGCCAGATGCATACTGGCTCTCGATCTCTTTAACTTCTTCGGTCGCTGCATCGATGATGCGAGCTTTTTCATCCGGGATAACGAAGTCGTTAACACCGATGGAAACACCCGAAATCGTGGAGTAGGCAAAACCGGTGTACATCAACTGGTCAGCGAAGATAACGGTCTCTTTCAGGCCAACCACGCGATAGCACTGGTTGATCAGCTTGGAGATCGCCTTTTTCTTCATCGGCTGGTTGACGACATCGTACGACAGACCTTTTGGCACCACTTGATACAGCAGCGCACGGCCGACAGTGGTGTCGACGATACGAGTGCCGCTTACGCTTCCGCCATCACGGTCATTGACGGTTTCATCGATTCGTACTTTGACCTTGGCGTGCAGCGCAGCTTCGCCGGCGCGGAACACGCGGTCGACTTCTTGCAGATCCGCGAAGATACGGCCTTCGCCTTTGGCGTTGATGGCTTCACGGGTCATGTAGTACAGACCCAAAACAACGTCCTGCGACGGAACGATGATGGGCTCACCGTTGGCTGGCGACAGAATGTTGTTGGTGGACATCATCAGTGCGCGCGCTTCGAGCTGAGCTTCCAGCGTCAGCGGCACGTGAACGGCCATCTGGTCACCGTCGAAGTCGGCGTTGTAGGCCGCACAAACCAGCGGGTGCAGCTGGATTGCCTTGCCTTCGATCAACACCGGCTCAAACGCCTGGATACCCAGACGGTGAAGGGTCGGTGCACGGTTGAGCAACACTGGGTGTTCGCGAATCACTTCAGCGAGCACGTCCCAGACCTCTGGCAGCTCGCGCTCGACCATCTTCTTGGCGGCTTTGATGGTGGTCGCAAGACCGCGCATTTCCAGCTTGCCGAAGATGAACGGCTTGAACAGCTCGAGAGCCATTTTCTTCGGCAGGCCGCACTGGTGCAGGCGCAGGGTCGGACCTACGGTAATTACCGAACGACCCGAGTAGTCAACACGCTTACCGAGCAAGTTCTGACGGAAGCGACCTTGCTTACCCTTGATCATGTCAGCCAGGGATTTCAGAGGACGCTTGTTCGAACCGGTGATTGCACGACCGCGACGTCCGTTGTCGAGCAGCGCATCTACAGCTTCCTGCAGCATGCGTTTTTCGTTACGCACGATGATGTCCGGAGCGGACAGATCCAGCAGGCGCTTCAAACGGTTGTTACGGTTGATCACTCGACGATACAGATCGTTGAGGTCGGAAGTCGCGAAACGACCACCATCCAGAGGAACCAGTGGACGCAGATCTGGCGGCAGAACCGGCAGAACGGTCAACACCATCCACTCAGGCAGGTTACCCGAGCCCTGAAAAGCTTCCATCAACTTCAGACGCTTGGACAACTTCTTGATCTTGGTTTCGGAGTTGGTTTGCGGAATCTCTTCACGCAGACGGCCAATTTCGTGCTCCAGATCAATAGCGTGCAGCAGCTCGCGGACAGCCTCGGCACCCATGCGGGCATCGAAGTCGTCCCCGAACTCTTCGAGCGCTTCGAAGTACTGCTCGTCGTTCAGGAGCTGGCCTTTCTCAAGAGTGGTCATGCCTGGATCGATAACAACGTAGCTCTCAAAGTAGAGCACACGCTCGATATCGCGCAGAGTCATGTCCATCAACAGGCCGATACGAGACGGCAGCGATTTCAGGAACCAGATGTGGGCAACCGGAGATGCCAGTTCAATGTGAGCCATACGCTCACGACGGACCTTGGCCAGTGCAACTTCAACGCCGCACTTCTCGCAGATAACACCACGATGCTTCAAGCGCTTGTATTTACCGCACAGGCACTCGTAATCCTTGACCGGGCCAAAGATCTTGGCGCAGAACAGGCCGTCACGCTCAGGTTTGAACGTACGGTAGTTGATGGTTTCCGGCTTTTTAACTTCACCGAACGACCACGAACGGATCATTTCAGGCGAAGCCAATCCGATACGGATGGCGTCGAACTCTTCGACTTGACCCTGGTTTTTCAGCAAATTCAGTAGGTCTTTCAAGGCCTTTCCTCCTGGCGGAGCAGAGGGCAGTCATACCGACCCACCCTCGATTCGCGTCACGTGTTATTCGGTTTCCAGATCGATATCGATACCGAGCGAACGGATTTCTTTGATCAACACGTTGAAAGACTCGGGCATGCCCGGCTCCATACGGTGATCGCCGTCCACGATGTTTTTGTACATCTTGGTACGACCGTTCACGTCGTCCGACTTCACTGTGAGCATTTCTTGCAGAGTGTATGCCGCGCCGTATGCTTCCAGCGCCCAGACCTCCATCTCCCCGAAGCGCTGACCACCGAACTGAGCCTTACCACCCAGAGGCTGCTGGGTAACCAAGCTGTAAGATCCAGTGGAACGCGCATGCATCTTGTCGTCCACCAAGTGGTTCAGCTTCAGCATGTACATGTAGCCAACAGTTACCGGACGCTCAAATTTGTTGCCCGTACGACCGTCGAAGAGTTGCATCTGGCCACTATCTGGCATGTCCGCCAGTCGCAGCATTGCCTTGATTTCGCTTTCCTTGGCACCGTCGAATACCGGAGTTGCCATTGGAACGCCGCCACGCAGGTTCTTCGCCAGATCCAGAACTTCCTGATCAGTCAAATCGTCCAGACTTTCCTGGCGACCGCCGATTTCGTTGTAGATTTCGTTCAGGAACTTGCGCAACTCAACGACTTTACGCTGCTCTTCGAGCATACGGTTGATCTTCTCGCCCAAACCCTTAGCCGCGAGGCCCAGGTGAGTTTCGAGGATCTGACCGACGTTCATACGCGAAGGTACACCCAACGGGTTGAGGACGATATCCACAGGTGTGCCATTGGCATCGTGCGGCATGTCTTCCACCGGCATGATCACGGAGACCACACCTTTGTTACCGTGGCGACCGGCCATTTTGTCGCCCGGCTGAATGCGACGACGAATGGCAAGATAGACCTTAACAATTTTCAGCACACCTGGAGCCAGGTCATCGCCCTGCTGCAGCTTGCGCTTCTTGTCTTCGAACTTGTCGTCCAGCAGACGGCGACGATCCACGATATAAGCCTGGGCTTTTTCGAGTTGCTCGTTCAGCGCGTCTTCAACCATGCGCAGTTTGAACCACTGACCATGCTCAAGTCCGTCAAGGACTTCGTCGGTGATTTCCTGGCCTTTCTTCAGGCCGGCACCGCCTTCTACGGAACGGCCGATAAGCGCAGAGCGCAGACGCTCGAAGGTCGCACCTTCGACGATGCGGAACTCTTCGTTCAGATCCTTGCGGATCTCGTCCAACTGGCTCTTCTCGATGGACAGTGCACGTGCATCACGCTCAACACCGTCACGAGTGAAGACCTGAACGTCGATGACAGTACCCTTGGTGCCAGTAGGTACACGCAGGGAAGTATCTTTAACGTCGCTGGCCTTCTCACCGAAGATCGCACGCAGCAGTTTTTCTTCCGGGGTAAGTTGTGTCTCGCCTTTTGGAGTGACTTTACCTACCAGAATGTCGCCAGCGCCTACTTCAGCCCCCACATAAACAATACCGGCTTCGTCCAGTTTGTTCAGCGCTGCTTCACCCACGTTCGGGATGTCAGCAGTGATTTCTTCTGGGCCCAGCTTGGTATCACGAGCCACACAGGTCAGTTCCTGAATGTGAATCGTGGTAAAGCGGTCTTCTTGAACGACACGCTCGGACAGGCAGATGGAGTCTTCGAAGTTGAAGCCGTTCCACGCCATGAATGCGATACGCATATTCTGACCAAGAGCCAGCTCCCCCATGTCGGTGGACGGACCGTCAGCCATGATGTCGCTACGCTGTACGCGATCACCTTTGCTTACCAGCGGACGCTGGTTGATGCAGGTGTTCTGATTGGAGCGTGTGTACTTGGTCAGGTTGTAGATGTCGACACCGGCTTCGCCCGTCTCAACTTCGTCATCGGCGACACGAACAACGATACGACTGGCGTCAACCGAGTCGATCACGCCGCCGCGGCGAGCAACGACACAAACGCCCGAGTCGCGCGCAACGTTGCGCTCCATACCGGTACCGACCAGCGGCTTGTCAGCACGCAGGGTAGGTACAGCCTGACGCTGCATGTTCGAACCCATCAACGCACGGTTGGCGTCGTCGTGCTCGAGGAACGGAATCAGCGACGCAGCGACCGATACAACCTGTTTCGGCGATACGTCCATCAAGGTGACGTCTGCGGGCGCCTTGACGGTGAATTCGTTCAGGTGACGAACAGCTACCAGCTCGTCGATCAGCATTTTCTTGTCGTTCATCGTGGCCGAAGCCTGAGCGATCACATGATCGGCCTCTTCGATGGCGGACAGGAATACGATCTCATCGGTGACCAAGGCGTCTTTCACCACACGATACGGGCTCTCGAGGAAACCGTATTGGTTGGTGCGAGCGTAGGCCGCCAGCGAGTTGATCAGACCGATGTTCGGACCTTCCGGCGTTTCGATCGGGCAAACACGGCCGTAGTGCGTCGGGTGTACGTCACGAACTTCAAAACCCGCGCGCTCACGGGTCAGACCACCAGGGCCGAGTGCGGAAACACGGCGCTTGTGGGTGATCTCGGACAGCGGGTTGTTCTGGTCCATGAACTGCGACAGCTGGCTGGAGCCGAAGAATTCTTTGACCGCAGCAGCGACCGGCTTGGCATTGATCAGGTCCTGAGGCATCAGACCTTCGCTTTCCGCCATAGAAAGACGCTCTTTGACCGCACGCTCAACACGTACCAGACCGACCCGGAACTGGTTCTCGGCCATCTCGCCTACGCAGCGCACACGACGGTTACCCAGGTGGTCGATGTCATCGACGATGCCTTTGCCGTTACGGATATCGACCAGTGTCTTCAAGACAGCAACGATATCTTCCTTGCACAGAACACCCGAACCTTCGATTTCGGTCCGACCGATACGACGGTTGAACTTCATGCGGCCAACAGCGGACAGATCGTAGCGCTCAGGACTGAAGAACAGGTTGTTGAACAGGGTCTCGGCAGCATCCTTGGTAGGCGGCTCGCCAGGACGCATCATACGATAGATTTCGACCAGCGCTTCCAGCTGGTTGCCGGTCGAATCGATCTTCAAAGTGTCAGAGATGAAAGGACCACAGTCGATATCGTTTGTGTACAACGTCTCGATACGAACAACCTGAGCCTTGGCAATTTTTGCCAGTATTTCAGTGTTCAGCTCGGTATTGCATTCGGCAATGATCTCGCCGGTTGCCGGGTGCACGATAGCTTTGGCGGTCGTACGGCCCAGAACGTAATCCAGCGGTACTTCCAGCGTCTTGATACCTGCTTTTTCAAGCTGGTTGATGTGGCGAGCTGTGATGCGACGGCCTTGCTCGACGATCACCTTGCCTTTGTCATCCAGGATATCCAGAACGGCAATTTCACCGCGCAGGCGCTGAGGCACCAGTTCCAGGCTCAGGAGTTCGCCCTGCACATGGAAGACGTTGGTGGTGTAGAACGCATCCAGCACTTCTTCGGTGGTGTAGCCAAGAGCACGGAGCAGAACCGATGCAGGAAGCTTGCGGCGACGGTCGATACGGACGAATACACAGTCCTTTGGATCGAACTCGAAGTCCAGCCACGAACCACGGTAAGGAATGATGCGAGCGGAGTACAGCAGCTTGCCAGAGCTGTGCGTTTTACCGCGGTCGTGGTCGAAGAACACGCCCGGGGAACGGTGCAGCTGGGAAACGATAACGCGCTCGGTACCGTTGATAACGAAGGTACCGTTCTCAGTCATCAGGGGAATTTCACCCATGTAGACTTCTTGCTCTTTGATGTCCTTGATCGCTTTGTTCGACGATTCTTTGTCGAAAATGATCAGGCGCACTTTTACCCGCAAAGGTACGGCGTACGTCACACCGCGCAGCACGCATTCCTTGACATCAAACGCCGGTTCGCCCAGACGATAACCGACGTACTCCAGCGCAGCATTGCCGGAGTAGCTGATGATCGGGAAAACGGATTTGAAGGCCGCATGCAGGCCCACGTCGCGGAACTGATCTTTAGTCGCTCCCGCTTGCAAGAATTCACGATACGAATCCAGCTGGATGGCCAGGAGGTAAGGCACATCCATGACGTCCGGCAACTTGCTAAAGTCCTTGCGGATACGTTTTTTCTCAGTATATGAGTAAGCCATCAGCGTTCCCCAGCTTGGTCACCTGCTTGTTTGGCCTCCCCCGACGGGAGCGGCCAGAAAATCTTGCAAACCCCATGGTTTGCGCCACCATTCGCGGTGGTTGAAGCACGTTATTGGCACCGACCGGATCGGTTACTAATAACGGAAAAAGGCCGGTGGCAGAAGCCACCAGCCATCAGCCTTCACTTAACGCTTGGGCTGGAGACGCAAGGTCGATACTTACTTCAGCTCGACTTTAGCGCCTGCTTCTTCCAGAGTAGCTTTGGCTTTGTCAGCAGCGTCTTTTGCTACTGCTTCCAGAACCAGGGCTGGAGCGCCGTCAACGACTGCCTTGGCTTCCTTCAGGCCAAGACCAGTCAGTTCACGAACAGCCTTAATGACGTTAACTTTCTTCTCGCCAGCTTCCAGCAGCATAACGTTGAATTCAGTTTGTTCTTCAACAACGGCAGCTGCAGCAGCTGGACCTGCCGACGCAGCAGCAGCGCTAACACCGAATTTTTCTTCGAAAGCTTTGATCAGCTCAACAACCTGCAGAACGGACATTTCAGCTACGGCGTTGAGGATATCGTCTTGAGAGATAGACATGACTCTAATTCCTGAATTGTGTGAGGGCCTATGCGGCCTTCGAAATAAACAAAAATACGCGAAAAGAGTGTGCGGCCTTTAGGCTGCAACAGCTTCTTTCTGTTCGCGAACTGCCGCCAGTGTACGAGCCAATTTGCTGGTAGCGCCTTGAATCACGCTCATCAGCTGGGAAATTGCTTCGTTACGGGTCGGCAAGGTTGCCAGTACGTCGATCTGATTAGCTGCGAGGAACTTGCCCTCGAACGCAGCTGCCTTGATCTCGAACTTGTCCTGACCCTTAGCGAACTCTTTGAACAGACGGGCAGCAGCGCCCGGGTGCTCGTTAGAGAAAGCGATCAAGGTCGGGCCGGTGAACGCGTCGTTGAGAACACTGTATTCAGTGTCAGCAACAGCACGTTTGAGCAGGGTGTTACGTACAACACGTACGTAAACACCAGCTTCACGAGCCTCTTTACGGAGTCCGGTCATCGCGCCTACCGTCACACCGCGGGCATCAGCCACGACAGCGGACAGAGCGACTTTGGCAGCCTCGTTGACTTCAGCGACGATGGCCTTCTTGTCTTCGAGTTTAATTGCCACGGGTTTAACTCCTGCTTGTTACCGTTTCATCTGGCCAGAGCCGGATGTCGTTTTGGTGTCTGATTCGGTAAGGAACCGGGAGCACCATCTGCGTAGGCTTGTTTTTTAAGACTTGCGCCGCCTACGGTCTTGGATAGCCCCCGCCAGGCAGGGACCCCAATTTTTTGCAAGGTACGGTTACCCGCACACAGGCGGTCTTACGCGTCCAGCGAACCTTGGTCAATGACCAGGCCCGGGCCCATGGTAGTGCTCAGGGTAACGCGCTTGACGTAAATACCTTTCGAAGAAGCTGGCTTGATGCGTTTCAGATCAGCGATCAGGGCTTCAACGTTTTCACGCAGCTTGTCGGCATCGAAGCCAACCTTGCCAACGGAAGTGTGAATGATGCCGTTTTTGTCGGTGCGATAACGAACCTGACCGGCCTTGGCGTTTTTAACTGCGCCAGCTACGTCTGGAGTTACCGTGCCTACTTTCGGGTTAGGCATCAGGCCACGAGGACCGAGGATCTGACCCAGTTGACCTACAACACGCATTGCATCAGGGGAAGCAATAACGACGTCATAGTTCAGATCGCCGCCTTTCATTTCGGCAGCCAGATCGTCCATACCAACGCGATCAGCGCCAGCAGCCAGTGCAGCTTCTGCAGCTGGCCCCTGGGTGAAGACAGCGACGCGTACAGTCTTGCCAGTGCCGTGTGGCAACACAGTTGCGCTACGAACGACCTGGTCGGATTTACGCGGATCAACACCGAGGTTTACAGCGACGTCCACGGACTCACTGAATTTTACGGTCGACAACTCTGTCAGCAGGGTTGCAGCTTCGTTGAAGCTATAAGACTTGCCTGCTTCAATTTTAGAAGCGATTGCCTTTTGGCGCTTGGTCAGCTTAGCCATTACACACCCTCCACGTTAAGGCCCATGCTACGAGCAGAGCCGGCGATGGTACGCACGGCTGCTTCCATGTCAGCAGCAGTCAGATCCGCATTTTTGGTCTTCGCGATCTCTTCCAGCTGAGCACGGGTAACAGTGCCAACTTTGACGGTGTTCGGACGAGCCGAGCCGCTGGTCAAGCCAGCTGCTTTTTTCAGCAGAACCGAAGCAGGAGTACTTTTGGTTTCAAAAGTGAAGCTACGGTCGCTGTAAACAGTGATGATCACCGGAGTCGGCAAACCTGGTTCAAGACCCTGAGTACGGGCGTTGAAGGCCTTGCAGAATTCCATGATGTTTACGCCATGCTGACCCAGAGCCGGGCCAACCGGTGGACTAGGGTTAGCTTGAGCAGCTTTCACTTGAAGCTTGATGTAAGCGGTAATCTTCTTGGCCATGAGGCACTCCAATTACGGGTTCAAACGCCTCGAAAGGCTCCCCGGTTACTTGCGCGTTTATCCCAGTGACGAAAAAACCCCACAGCCCAGGGCTGCGGGGTATGGGATTTCCAGTTCAGTTATGCCTTTTCGACCTGACTGAACTCTAGCTCCACCGGAGTGGAACGTCCGAAAATGAGCACAGCCACTTGGATCCGGCTCTTTTCGTAGTTAACTTCTTCAACCGTACCGTTGAAATCCGCGAAAGGACCATCGGTAACACGAACCACTTCACCTGGTTCGAATAAGGTTTTGGGCTTGGGCTTATCGCTACCGTCCGCAACGCGACGAAGGATAGCCTCAGCTTCTTTATCGGTAATAGGAGCCGGCTTATCCGCCGTCCCGCCGATGAAACCCATAACACGAGGGGTATCCTTGACCAAGTGCCAAGTACCCTCATTCATGTCCATTTGAACAAGCACATAACCAGGGAAGAATTTACGCTCGCTTTTGCGCTTCTGGCCGTTACGCATTTCTACCACTTCTTCGGTAGGAACCAGAATTTCGCCGAAACCATCTTCCATGCCTGCCAGCTTTACACGCTCGACAAGAGAGCGCATCACATGCTTCTCATAGCCCGAGTAGGCATGCACTACGTACCAACGCTTAGCCACGGGACACCCTTAGCCGACGATCAAGGAAACAAGCCAACCGAGCAGGGAATCGAGCCCCCACAACAGCAACGCCATAACAAGAACCACAGCTACCACAATGAGGGTAGTCTGCGTGGTTTCTTGACGAGTAGGCCATACGACTTTACGAATCTCAGCGCGAGCATCTTTGGCCAACACGAAAAATGCCTTGCCCTTGCCAGTCTGCAGCCCTACATAAGCTGCGACAGCTGCAATTACGAGCAAAGCGAGCACGCGATACAGGATTGGCTGCGCCGAGTAGTATTGATTTCCGACAACACCCACAGCGATCAGAAGCACTACTACAAGCCACTTTACGAGATCAAAACGGGAGTCTGGGGCTTCAGCCTTTGGATTCATCTACTAAAATCCTGTGAAAAGAAAGCCAGACACGTTAAGCGAATCTGGCAGGTCAGGAGGGAATCGAACCCCCAACCTACGGTTTTGGAGACCGTCGCTCTGCCAATTGAGCTACTGACCTAAAAGCAAAATCAGGCCGACTATTATACGGACCTGACAGAAAGATTTCAACAGCTATTCGACCAGACCGCTCAGCGACCTACCGAACCACTGCAGGAGCCAAACTTTCCCAGGCCTCACGCCGAAACACCGGGAGAATCATGACACCTAAAACAAAGGCAGATACTTTCATATCTGCCTTAGTAATGGAGCTCTTGAGCGGATTTGAACCGCTGACCTCACCCTTACCAAGGGTGTGCTCTACCAACTGAGCTACAAGAGCCAAACACATTGCACAACCAGCAAAACTTGGAGCGGGTAGCGGGAATCGAACCCGCATCATCAGCTTGGAAGGCTGAGGTTCTACCACTAAACTATACCCGCAGAGCTTTGCTACTTACGCTCAAAATATGGTGGAGGGGGAAGGATTCGAACCTTCGAAGTCGTAGACGTCAGATTTACAGTCTGATCCCTTTGGCCGCTCGGGAACCCCTCCTAAGCGAGGCAGCATTTTATCTTATGCCACCCTTCTGTCAACCTTTTTCTCAATAAAAACTTGAGGTTACAACCGTTGACTCGTGCTTCGCATGCGTCCCAACTCTGTCTTGCACTCCGAAGCGGGCGCCATTCTATGCAAACTATTCGGCGGTTGCAATGCCTGCGCACGAGATTATTTCGTTTTTCAACAGTGGGAAGTCTTGTTTAAGCGCCTTTAGCAACAACTCATCTAAAAGACGACTGCTGCCCGGGGCGATCTTTAACCAATAGCCTGCTATGGAGTCGCCCATGAGCTTACTAAATCGGGTTTGGATATCCAGACTCGTCAGGCGCTGCTGTATTGCTCTGACCTCACTTTCAGGCATGTCTCCTCCCAGGTAGAGGCACTGGGTAGAATTTAGCCTTGAGCGGACTTCGGATAGATCAACTCCATCCTCGTTCAACAGGCGAATGTCCTGTTGCGCCCCCTTGTAAAGTGATAGTGGCGATGCTTCTTTGGGTGTTAAAGGCATCTCTTGCTGGTGCCATACGTAATAAAATGCATTCAACATCGCCAAAAGCAAAAATATCCAGCGCATGATGTACCTCCCCTGCAAGCCCCAGCACGACGGCCTTCATGGCGTCCACGGAGAGCACCCTATAAGCTAGAGTGCTCCCGCAACCTTAAACTGAGCTCTCCACCACTAAACACCTTTACCTGCTCGCCGACTCTCAGACGCAATGCGCCAACAGCATCGATCCCCACAACGATCCCCTCGATGGCATTCGAGGCCGTTAACAACATCACTGGCCGGTTTTGCCATAGATGATTGGCCTCCCATTCCGCCTGGAAAGCGCCAAAACCTTTCTCGCGATGGGCGGCCAGGTAATGGTGCAAATGAATACCCAAACGCGCTGCAAGGCGATTGCGATCAAAATTTATGCCTGATTCCAACGCCATGGACGTCCACGCTTGATCGACCTCTTCAGCCGTCCGCATGTTGACATTGATCCCGATGCCTATCACGACATGGCACACATCCGCCGGGTCCCCCGTGATTTCAAGAAGCACGCCAGCCAACTTGCGCTGACCAACGAGAATATCGTTGGGCCACTTCAGTCCTGCGCCGCTCACACCGGCCTCATGAAGTGTTCTTAGAACAGCCAATCCCACAAGGAGGCTTAGTCCTTCCAATTGACGCATCCCACCGTCGATGCGTAACGCAACGCTGTAGTAGAGATTCTCTGCAAATGGGCTAACCCACTTGCGCCCTCGGCGACCGCGACCTGCTGTTTGCTGCTCAGCGAGGATTAGAAGAGGCATTGAGCTGCCCAGGGCAACCAAGCGCATAGCTTCAGCATTTGTGGAGTCGATCGTATCGTAGACATGGATCGACCAGTCGACATCGCTTTGACCATTTTGTAGCCATTGCTGGTCCAGCAAGAGCAGCGGGCTAGGGAGGCGGTAGCCGCGACCACGGACCTTGTGAATCTCAACTCCCGTTTCCGCCTCCATCTGCTGTAGCTTTTTCCAGACAGCACTGCGACTTATTCCCAAGTCAACACCCAGATCCTCGCCTGAATGGAATTCTCCATCGCTTAGAAGCTTTAACAACGTCCGCATCGGTTACACGCCCTCAATGAGGACGCATAATAGCCATGCGGCCCGCCGGTGCATAGAAGCCCTTCCCTGAAACGTACCTCAATGGCTTTTTCCGCGCGCAAAAACAAAACCCCACCTGCTTGCGCAGACGGGGTTCTGAAATTCAATCTTGACGATGACCTACTCTCACATGGGGAAACCCC
>NZ_SOCT01000019.1 GCF_004364435.1 Pseudomonas sp. LP_7_YM
CCGATGGTAGTGTGGGGTTTCCCCATGTGAGAGTAGGTCATCGTCAAGATTGAATTTCAGAACCCCGTCTGCGCAAGCAGGTGGGGTTTTGTTTTAAGTGAAGGTCATCCATTTTCGCTGGCACGTTACCGGGTAACGGATCAGCTGCAGAATTTCTTGACGACCATAGAGCATTGGAACCACCTGATCCCATCCCGAACTCAGTAGTGAAACGATGTATCGCCGATGGTAGTGTGGGGTTTCCCCATGTGAGAGTAGGTCATCGTCAAGATTGAATTCCAAAACCCCTGTCTGCTCACGCAGACAGGGGTTTTGTCGTTTCAGGGTCATAAAAAAGCCAGCTTCCGTTGCCGAAAGCTGGCGCTGATCACCCTGCTTTAGAACTGGTAGCTTACCGTCGCACTGACATTGCGCTCTTCGCCCATGTAGCAGAAATTCAGGCTGGCACAGGGACGCAACGTAAGACTCATTGGTGAGGGTATTGGCATTAAGCCGGACGTCAGGTCGTAACCCACCGAAGCGTTCCACAGCGTATAGGAAGGCACCTTCATGATGTTGACCCAGCTTGAGTCGACATAGCGCACGCCAGTGCCCAAACGCAGCCCCTCCAGTGCGCCGCTGTTGAACGTGTAGTCCCCCAAACCGATGCTATGTGTTTCGGCGCTTGAGTGGGAGAGTTGCCCTTGTTGTCGGTATCGCTGACCGTGCTCGGCATCGACTTCGAATATTCAATATCAGTCAGGGTATAGCTGCCCAGCACCTTGAAGTTTTCAGTCAACTGCTTGTGCGCTTCAAGCTCCAGCCCCTGAGCGCGAACAGCCCCGATCGCGCGATAGAAGTTCTCTTGAGGCAGTTTGGTAGCCAGATTCTCCTGATCGATACGGAACACCGAAGCCGTAAACAGATCGTCAGTGCCAGGTGGCTGGTACTTGATGCCCGCTTCCCACTGCTTGCCATCGGTAGGTGCCAACGGGTTGCCCGCGCTGTCCGAATACGAATTCGGGTTAAAGGATTCCGAATAGCTGATGTAAGGCGCAATACCGTTATCGAACAGATACAGGACACCGGCCCGACCTGTGGTCTTGGTGCGCTTGTCGTTGACCTCTGTGCCTTCAGGTCGGTTGTACTCGGCGATGCGATTCTCGTCAGACGTCTCTACCCAGTCATGACGCAAACCGAGCGAGAAGCGCCACTTATCCCACTCGACAAGATCCTGCGCATACGCACCGGTCTGCTCCAGACGCCGCAGGTAGCGGGTCGGATCGTAGTAGCTGATCGTTGAGTTGCCGTATACCGGACTGAACGCATTGATCGGCGCCAGCGACCCGCTCTGCCAATCGACCACCGTTTTTCGCCGCTGATAGTCCGCGCTAAGCAGCGCAGTATGTTTGACGGGGCCCGTGAAGAAATCAGCCTGCAGCATGTTATCGACGACATACGAATGCAGGTGCTCGTTAGCGCCTGAGTAATAACGGTTTAGCTCGTTGCTCGTCGGTGACGTCCAGCCGTAGCTATAGACCTGATCCAGATTCACCTTCGAATCCAGATAACGGAAGTTCTGGCGTGCGGGGAAGACATCATTGAAGCGATGCTCGAGCTGGTAGCCGAAGGATTGTTGATCACGGCTATAACCATTGATGCCGGGCTCGCCTTCGAAGAAGTGCTCGGAGATGCGCTGGCCGTTGCGCTGATGCAACGCGCCGTCTGCCGGGTTGCCACCGTGGTAGCCGCCTTCAGGGTCATGCTGCAGGTACGCCTGGAGCGTAAGCGACGTGTGTTCGGTGAAGTCGATGCTCACAACCGAAGCCTGCGCGGCCAGCGCCTGCAACGGTACGGCAAAGGCGGACAGCGTGGTGGAGATCAACGCCACGCGTATGGCCGAACCGAGCAGGGAAGGTCTGGCGGTATCTGAGCCCAGAGGCATAAGCGGCTCAGGATGAACTTGGGATAAACGTGGGAGCCTGGTCATTGCGGATTCCGTCGAGGTCGGTAATGAGAGTACTGATCTCTAAGCCGGACTTGCTCGCAGAACCCGCCAAAATAATCGTTCGTCAGGCACTGCGTTGCAGCGTCACCCACCAGCGCGTTCGGTATTTGAGTCGTACCGGCAAGGTTTGCGCAAGGATCGCCAGCAGCTTATCGGTGTCTTCCAGACGAAACACCCCGGACAGGCGCAACTGGCCGATGTCCTGCTCGCAGGCCACATAGCCACGACGATAGCGTGCGACTTCAGCGATGAAATCGTCCAGACGCATGTCACGGGTGACGAGCAATCCGTCAGCCCACGCACCCGGGTCCATATCCAGCGCAGGCAGCAACTCCGCCCGCTGACCGTTGAGCGAATAGCTCTGGCCAGCGAGCACAGTCTGCGGCGATGAACCCAGCGAATGAATCAGCACACGACCCTCCATGACGCTGAGCCGCGTACGATGTTCATCCTGACGCACCACAAAGCGTCCGGTGAGCCCTTCGACCCTTCCATGCTGGCAGCTGATGAGCAGTGGTCGTGGGGTTGTGCTCCCCGTATCGGCACCGCAGGTGACCAGAATCTCGCCTTTGCTCAGCGCGATCAGCCGCTGCTTCGCGCTGAGGTGCTGATCCACGGCCGAATCGGTATTGAGCAGCAGCCGCGTCCCGTCAGCCAGCGCAACACCGCTGCGCTGGCCGACCTGAGTCGAGAAATCGGCTGTCCACTGTTGCCAAGGTGTCAGGTCCCTGGCCAGGTACGCACCGGCCCCTGCCACCACCAGCCCCGACAACAGCTTCAGTGCCTGCCGGCGACCCAATCGCTGAGCGGTTGCTTGCAGCGCATTGATGGCCGCGCCGCTCGCGGGGAGAGCCTCAAATTGGCTGTGTAAATCGGTGTCGAGCCTCTGCACCCATTGCCAGGCGCATTCATGATCAGGATGAGCAGCACGCCATTGATCGCAACGCTGGCGTAGCGGTGGGCTGACGGTATGGTCATTCAAGCGGATCATCCACTCGATGGCTTGCCGGACCACCGCAGGTGAAGGCTGAGGGGAGTGGATCAAGGACGCCTGATTCATGCGTTGTGGCTCACGTTTCATACTTCAGTTGATAGCAGTGATACAGCGCGTCGGCCACATAGCGTTCAACAGAGCGCAGGGAGATGCCCATCTGTTCGGCGATGTGCCTGTAAGGCATGCCTTCGCACTGCGCCAGAAGAAACGCGCGGCGTACATTCGGTTTGAGCCCGTCGAGCATCCTTGCGATGCTTTCCAGCAACTCGAACACAAGCTCCCGGACTTCTGGTGAAGGCGTCTCGTGCTCGGGTAAACGGGCGAGCGCTTGAAGGTAGGCACGCTCCAGTTCCTCGCGGCGCCAATGATCGATGACCAGACCTCGCGCGACGGTGCGTAAAAACGCTCGCGGCGCTGTCAGTTCCAGTCGTTCGCTGCGATTGAGCAAGCGAAGGAACGTGTCGTGCGCCAGGTCCGCAGCATCCGCTGCGTTGCCCAGCTTGCTGCGTAGCCAGCCGTTGAGCCAGCCATGGTGATCGCTGTATAGCGTGCGCAGGGTCATGTCGTAAGAAGGCATCGAAACGCGCCATCCAAGCGTCGCTTAAATGATAATTAGTCGCATTGTGTGAAGGCGTCGAGCAATTTGCAACCGTTCGCGACAATAACAAAGCCCGCCCAGGTCTGTTCCGGGGCGGGCTACGCATTGCAAAAGCTTTGAATCAGGCGAAAAGTTTCTCTACGTTTTCCATCGCACCCGCAGCAAAACCCTGCAGAAACGCCCGGAAATCGTCGGTGCTGAGCGGGTTGCCTGCAGCCGGTTCGGCAATGATCGTCCAGGTAGCGACACTGCTGTTCTCGTCGGTAGCCTTCACAGTCATCGACGCCCAAAGGTTGCCGACGCCGAGGTTGTTATAGAGGGTCGTCCAGGTCATCGAAAACCCATTGTCGTCCCGCGAGTTGAGTTGCTCGACCACCTCAAGGCCGCCCTCCTTGAACTTCTTGTGGCGGACCGAACCGACACCGTCGCCAATCACCTGGATGCTGTCGAGCGCCGGAATGAATTTGTCGAAGCCGCCGAAATTGCCGACCACCTTCCACACCTTGCTCGCCTCGGCTGAGACGTTAACCGAAGCGACCACAGGCGTGGCTGCCGGGTTGCGGATCAGGGTGTCGGGGCTAAGGGGCTGGATGTTGTTGATTACGTTCATGTCATTCTCCGGTTTCGTAGTGAGTGTCGCGTTGAGAGCGTTCAGATGAAGTCGATTTCTTTCAGGTAATCACAACCCTTGCGCAGCAGCGCCGGGGTTTTCTGCGGGTAGGGTTCGCCCATCCTCTGCACCCCGGCGAGGGCGTTCGGATGGGCGATCATCGAGATGTCGCCGATGTCTTCCTCGACGCCGTCGAGGTAAAAACCGAGTACGCCGAACAGCGCGTTCTGGCTGTCGACCCTGCTCAGTTGTGTCTGCCAGTGGGCAATGCTGACCATCTCGAATTCACGCCCGGCCTCGCGGAAGGCGTCGACATAGCCGGCCCAGCTCAACGGCTCGGGGTTATGCAGGTTGAATACCGCGCGATCGGGTTGATAACGACTGGCGTGAAAGCCGATGAAGCGGGCGAGAAAATCCACCGGCATCAGGTCGAAGGCCATCGGGAAATCAGGCACCTGCCCCAGTTGCATTGAGCCCTTGAGCATCAGCATCAGCCGGTTCTTGTGAGGCTGACACACGCCTGTGACGCTGTTGAACGCAATGTTGCCAGGGCGATAAACGTTCACCCACGCGCCCTGTTCGCGCGCCTGTTGCAGGATGCGCTCGGCAACCCATTTGGACAGGTTGTAGCCATTCTTGATGTAGATCGGCGGGGTCTGCGCGGCAGGCGCTTCTAGCACGCTGCCATCGGCGCCCACGGCGCTGGAGGCGGAAAGGGTAGAGATGAAGTTGAAGACCTTCTTGCTGCGTCCCTCGCACAGGCGCAGGCACTCGAAGATTGGCGCCACATTGTCTTTGGCCAGCGATTCGTAATCCTGCACGTGATTGACGTTGGCGGCGTTGTGCACCAGGGCGCCGAACTCACCATCGAGTCGCTCGTACACGTCGTCGCTCAAGCCCAATTGTGGCCGGGTGATATCGGCTGCATAAACCCGCACTCGACTCAGGTCCAGATGTTCCAGGCGGTTCTCGCGCAGGGCCTGCCCAAAGCGATCCTGCGCCGTCATCCCGTGGCTTTCACGCACCAGACAGGCCACTTCGGTCGCGCCCCAGGCCAGCAGCGCCTGGACGATGTGCACACCGAGAAACCCGTTGGCGCCGGTGACGATGACCTTGTGCACATCGCCCAGCCGCCCGGCCGGCAGCGCAGGCAACTGCAGTGCGATGGTCGCGTCCTGAATCGCCTGCGCACTGACTTTCCACGACGTTGATCCATTGCTGTCGATCAATGACGCCAGGTTGATCAGCGTCGGTGCCTCGATGAAGCGGTTGATCGCAATACTGCGCCCGAAGCGCTGACGTATCCCCAGCAGCATCTGCGACAGCAGGATCGAGTGTCCGCCCAGATTGAAGAAGCTCTCCTCGGTGGAAATATCCCCAGGCGGTAGATCCAGCAGGTTGGCCCACATCGCCAGCAAAAGGCGCTCGCTTTCGGTTTCCGGCTGACGGCGCGCAACGTGCTCAACCAGCTTGACCGGCAACTGCAGCAGCGCCTTGCGATCGACCTTGCCATTGCTGGCGAACGGCATTTCGGCAAGCTCGGTGTACGCTGTCGGCCGCATGTAGTCAGGCAACAGGCGCTCGACGTGCGCCTTTAGCAATTGGCACGCCGCGTCGGGCTCAGCGCCGTGGGGTTGAGCGACAAAGGCCAGGACCCGCCGCTGCTCATCAACCACCACGGCGACCTGTCGATACAACTGGCTGTCGCGCAGGCAATGCTCGATTTCTTCCGGCTCGACCCGGAACCCGCGAATCTTCACCTGGTTATCACGCCGCCCGGACAGCTCGACGCCCTCGGCGGTCCATTTGCCGATATCGCCGGTGCGATAGGCCCGCAGCCTTTCACCATTGCCCAGCTCGATCTGCACATAGCGCGCTGCGGTGAGCGTCGGGTTGTGGATGTAGCCCAGACACACGCCCGGCCCGACGATGTACAGCTCCCCAAGCGTCTGCTCGGCAACCGGTTGCATGTGGTCATCGAGAATCAACAACTGGCTGTTGGCAATGGGCCGCCCCAGATTGCGATTGCTGCTCCCCGGATAAAATTGTCCGGCGGTGATGAGTACCGTCGCTTCGGTCGGCCCGTACAGGTTGTGAAACTGGCACTGCGCAGCCAGTCGCTCGATCACGTGAGGCTCGCAGACATCGCCTCCGGTGCACAGATGTTCAAGCGTCAACGCCTCATCCATCGGCAAAATGCTGAGCAGAGCGGGCGGCAAAAACGCGTGGCTGAGGTTTTGCTTGAGCAACTGCATCAATTGCAGTGGATCGCGGCGATGGTCCTCGCAGGCCACCACCAATTCGGCCCCGCTAAGCAGCGTCGGGAAAATATCGATCACCGAGGAGTCAAAGCTCAGCGTCGAGAACTGCAAGACCCGGCTCTGCTCAGACAGGCTGACGTAATCGGCATACCAGGCCGTAAAGTGGCTCAGGTTGCGTTGACTGAGCATCACCCCTTTGGGATGCCCGGTGGTGCCCGAGGTGTAGAGCGCCATGCAGGGCGCATCTGGCTCGGGTGTGCGTCGCAGCAACGGCTCGGAGGTGGGCGTGACTGCGACGTTACTGATGTCCAGGCCCGGCACACATTCACCCGCCAGCGGGTGCTGACCATCGTGGAGCAGCAGTACGGCGTTCGCGTTCTCCAGGATGTACTGCTGGCGCTGCAACGGTTGGCTGGGGTCAAGCGGCAGATACACCGCGCCATGGCCCAGAATGGCCAGAACCCCGGCGAACAGCGCGGCCGATTTCGGCAGGCAAATGCCGATCACCTGCGGACCTTCTTCAGCGTCTTTGAGCAGCGGTTGCATGAGCGCCTGAATCGCGACGCTGTGGGCGCGCAAAGCGTCATAGCTGACGCGCTGACCGTCGACGTTCAACGCAGTTCGGGTGCCGAAGGTGGCGAAGCTGCGGTCCAGTCGTACCGCCAAAGGCTGCTCCGCGATGCTCAACAATGTAGGCTGCGCGGTGTGATTAAAGCGATGTTCGAAGGCCAGTCGATCCAATGTGTGCAGGCCCGCCTGGCATTCGCTCTGGGGCGGCTCGACCTGCCCGACGCGGGCGAGGTATTCGGGATCGCGAGAGGAGCGGCTGACCAACAATGCGATGCGCTCAATCAGCATGGTTACGACGCTGTCATGCAGCATTCGACCGTTGCCCGAGGGCTCGGCAGGTACGTGTTCTCGCACGATCAAGCGCTGGGCAGTGGCCGAACCGGACCAACACAGCAGCTCCACTGCTGGCAACCCGGAGCCGGCATGCAGCGTCAGGCCCACCCGCAGCCCCAAGTGCACAGAGGTCCCGAAGGCTTGCCGTCGCACGCTCGCCAAGTCCAGGGTGCCATCCTCGATGAGCATCGACACACCGCTCAGCGAGCTGTCTTGCAGCGCTTGCGCATCGACCAAACGATGGATCTGGTGGCCGTGGCTGTCGAGTTCTGCGCTCAGTTGGCTCAAGGCCCGACTGTGGCCGACGAGTATGATCTTCAGGCGTTTCATTGCACGCCTCCCGCTGGCAGGTAGTCAGCAAGGGCACGTTGCACACAGGTGAAATCGAGCATCGAGCTGGTCTTGAAGAAACGCACAATGTTGCCCACCAGCGGGTGATGACGATTGATCGGGAAGCACATCGCCTGGCTTTCGTCGCGCAGCGCCTGACGGATCGGCTCGGCCACGTCGAGGTGCTCGATAAGCACGAAGTCGAAGGACTTCTGAATGTCGTTGGTCAGATATTGAGCGATGAACACCGGCATGATCGTAGCGATGATTTCCCGGTCTTCTTTAGGCGCTGCATGCCAGTAAATGCGCACCATCCGCGCCCAGAATCCTGAATGCCTGCCTTCATCGAGCAGGTGATCGGCCATCAACCCCTTGATCGATTGCTTCACCGTGTCGTCCCTGGCAAATGCCGCGACATCGTTGGTCACGGTGTTCTCGGCAATGGCGACGCAAATCAACTCGACGGCGCCGCGCAAGTGTTCAGGCGCCAGCGCCAGGGCAGCAGGAATCGCCCGGCTCAACTCGATTTCCAGCGGCAGCTGGATCGGCTGGATGCCAGTCAGTGCCATGGTCTGCTGCATGAAGTCCATGGCCACCAACGCGTGGTAGTCCTCATCGACCACCACCGTCATGGCGTCGTAGCGGCAGGCGAACGGAAAGCGGATCGCAAAGTTGTCCTTGGCGATACTGCGCGCGGTCCTGTCGACGATTTCGGTCTCGAAAATCACCACGTCGTTGATGAATTTGTACAGGCTCTGAATCAGTGCAAAGTCGCGCAGGTGTGGGCAATGACGGGTGAAGGTCTCACTGAGCACCAGCGGCTGGCGACTCAGGGGGTAGATGAGTTTTTCGTCGTTCTCGACGACGCGGCGCGGGCGGGTGCGAATCGTCGCACGGCTTTCCCAGTCATCGGCAAAGGACCGATAGTCGTCAGCGTTCATGAGGTCGTCCTCGTGTGAAGGGCAAAGGGTTCAGCGGTTGGCGAGCGATTCATGCGCTGACCTCCAGGGCCTGTTGGCGCATGCTTACGCGCAGGGCATTCCACAAGGCGAGGCGACTGTCCACGGCGGCAATGGCGGCCTCATAAACCTGCTGCTCGCGTTGCGCGTCGCCATCGACCAGGCGCGCGAGCAGTGCCTCGGCTGCCGGACCGTGGTCTTCGGAATCGACTTCGATGTGGCGTTCCAGGTAATAGCGGAACGTCGGCGCTTGGTTGGCGGTGATGCCCCAGTCGTCGAGGATGCGTTGAAACATCTGCGGAATGACGCTTTCACGTCCGTGCAGAAAAGCCGCCGCAACGCTGTGGGCTGGCGCATTGAGCGCCGTGTCGAGGGTCTCGCGGACAAAGCGTGCTTCGGCGCTGCCGGCATCAACGCTGTGCAGTGCAGTTGCGTAATGGACACCTTCTTTTTGCAGCGCGACGAAGCGTTCGATGCGTGCGGTGCTGGCGCCGACTTCGCGCATGGCGTCCAGATACAACTCGAAATGGCTGTAGTGGCCGTGGTCGAGGCGGTCGTCCGATTCCTCCCCCAGCACGATCTCGTTAATCAGGCGTGCGGCCTTTGGGTCTTTAGGCGGCAACCACGGCAGCCGAGTGCAACTGAGCTCCTGTTGCAGGCGTTTGGTGAGCGACATAAAGTCCCACACCGCAAAGACGTGAGCCTCCATGAAACGTTGCAGCACCGCCAGGGAATCAATTTCAGAAAAGATAGGATGAGCGCTTAGTTCCAGTTTTTTCCGGTCAAGTAGTTGCTTCTGAGTGTTCATGTTTAACGTCCTTGAGATAATGATCGCTGTGCAAAACCGGTCGTGTCGTTTCGGATTACTGACAATAAGTTGGCCTGGTTCGAACGGCCTTATTGCGCCGATTTAAATAACGGACAGGCACGATTACGCACGGATATTTCGTTTGATGATCATGTGTATTCCAGGCCGGGCGTGACAGGCCAGGCGTTTACCCTTCTGCATGAGGCCTTTGCCACAAGGCTTTGGCGTCATACGAGTAGCGGCGAGAAAACGTTAAAGCACTTCTTAATTAAGGTGCAAACATTTTTTATTAATTTTTATATAATGTAAAAACTGTGCATGAAAAGTGTTTATAAAACTTTATAAGAAAGTTTTATTTGGGCGAGAGCAACCCTTCCAGCTCAATAGAGTCAGAATCGATAATAATGAACGAATGCCTCGTCCAGAGTTGCTCGTTAACTGAATAATCGATTTAAAGAATTTTTTCGCGGGCGACGTCAACGGGAGTACCTCATTACGTCCTGGCCCAGGCCCTGCTCCTTTCGTTGCTCCATAAGAATTGCGTTCGCGGAACCGACTGCAGGCGAGTTCGTTACATGAGTTTGCCTGAAACACAGCCTGACGCTGCGTTAGCGCGTAGAGAAATCGCGGGGCGCGGGAGATGATGAAGGCGTTCGGAAGTGGGGCTTGTTCAGCGTTCAGAGGTTTGTGCATCACAAATCTGTGTAGGAATAAGCCTGCCTGCCTGCCCGCGTGCTGGCTCGGTTCCGAGACTGTTGGAGCAAGCTCGCTCTCGGTGACACGCCGTAGAGGGATCGCAGCACACACACACCGAACAGAACGGGAGATCAGACGTCCAGCAAACCCAGGTGCGTATTGATGATATGAAGCAGGCGATTGCGCTGCGACTTCAGAAAGTCGTGACTGCCGTGCACTTCAATCAGCTCGAATTCGCGGCGTGTGAATCCGCGCCAGTTCATCATGCTGGTGGCGGTATAGAGAGGGTCATCGCTGCCGTAGAGTGCCGTCAGCGGGATGTTCAAGCCTTCGTCCGGGCAATGTGACCAGAGCTCCGAGAGTTTCACGTCATTGCGCATCACCGGTTCGAACAGACGCATCATCTTTTTGTCGCGCAGCATCGATTCCGGTGCCACGCCAAGTTTGACCAAGGCCTGAATGAAATCGCTCTGGGGCAGGGTATGCAGATAGGGTCTGGGCTGCTGGCTGTCAGGGCTGCGGCAGCCGGAAATGAACAGATGACGCGTCTGCTCCGGGTAACGCACTTGCGCCCGACGGGCCATTTCGTAGGCGATGCGGGCACCGAAAGCGTGGCCATAAAAAGCGTGTGGCTCGGTCAGGTAGGGTTGCAAAGCGCCGAAGGTGTCCTCAAGCAAGGGGGCCCACTGTTCGTAAGCGGTTTCCTTGAAGCGGCTGCCATGGCCGGGCAGGCGCACGGTGACCAGTTCGATATGGTCCGCCAGGCCGCCGGACCAGTCCCGGAACTGCTCCGGGTCGCCGCCCGCATGGGGAAAGCAGATCAGGCGCGTCCTGACACGTTGTCTGGAATTGACAACCATCAGCCACTTGTTTTTCTCGGCGTACACTCAGGGTTCCCCAAGCCTGCATTAGCGGGCAACTGACAACCGTGGGGCCGGGTCCTTCGGCGCTGGCACCGCAACCTCCGGTGCTCGATCAATCCCCTGCCTGTCGGGTTTCCCGACGCCAGGCAGGGGAACAAATGCTGGACCGTGAACAGTCGTGATCACGATCGTTGAAATCTTATTGAGCGAGGGCGCGCTTCCTTGACACCGAGGCGGGCCTTGAGACTTCCACCGGACGGTTTTGCAGGTAGTTGTTGATGGCATCGACACCGCGATTCAAGTGCTGCGTAAGCGCATTGACGGTGGAGTCGATGTCGCCTGCCTCGGCCATCCTCAGTAATTCCAGGTGGTCGTGCTGCGACAACTCGCCCAGCTCCATGTGCTCAAGGTTAAAGCGCAGGAAGCGTTCTTCCTCGTTAAGACCGTCTTCCACCAGCTTGAGCAGGCGTTTATTCGACGCTGCGGAGTAGAGCGTCATGTGGAACATCCGGTTGAGCGTGCCGATTTTGCTGTAATCGGTTTCGGTCTCCAGTTGCTCGATGAAATGGCGTGCCGTGGCGATGTCCTGCGCAGTCAGCTTCGGAATCGACTGGCGCAGGGCCTCGGACTCCAGCAGGATGCGCAGCGCGTAGGCATCCGTGGCGTCTTCGTTGATCAGTGGCGCGACAACGGCACCTTTGTGGGTTTCGACGCGCAGCAGCGACTGGGCCTCAAGCTGGCGCAGAGCCTCGCGCACAGGCATGCGGCTGACACCGAACAGGGTGGCCAGCTCTTGCTGACGTAACGCGATCCCTGCAGGCAGGCGGCCGTCGAGTATCGCACTCCGCAATTTCTCTTCGATCACCGCACGCGCCATGTGCGCCGGCGGCTGTTCGTTTCCAAGAACTTCCCGGAGAAATTGTTCTTTCTCAATCCTGCGCATCGTTGCTTCTTCTTCAATGATCAAACATTGGATCCAATGGAACACTAACGGCCCCACCCAGCCTTGTCAAACGGCATAAATTGCCTGTACCGGACTGCGGCGGACCGCATTCTACAAGGCTTTCTGGCATTCATGTGCTTACCGTGACCTGTTGTCTGTTCGACATGAGGCGTCGGAAAACGATGATTCTTGCATGGACTTCCAGAGCGCACGCTGTCAGGCAACCGAGGGCAGGGTTCGTAAGAATATGATTGCCATATGCCACTATTTTCCTCGGTTGCAGACGCGTCAGCGAGTACCTTCGGTCGTTTGCGTCAATAGTGCCGCGCGTGCCCGGGCAGCCCTCAGAGGCATCGCCCCGTCACAAAATGCTGCACATCGTTAAAGCCTGGCGTCGATGCATGCCCCGGCGTCACCAACGAATCGATGAAGGCTTCATCTTCGGCAGTGATCTGCACGCTCAGCGCCTTGGTGTAGCTGTTCCACTGTTCTTCGGTGCGCGGGCCGACGATGGCCGAGGTCACGGCCTGGTTGTTCAGCACCCAGGCAATGGCGAACTCCACCAGCCCGACGCCCTTGTCCTGCGTGTAGTGCTGCAGCTTCTGCGCGATATGCAGCGACTCGGCGCGCCACTCGGTTTCCAGAATGCGCTTGTCCTGACGGCCCGCCCGGCTGCCGCTGTCGGGGGTTGCGTCGGGTGCGTACTTGCCGCTGAGCACGCCGCGCGCCAGCGGGCTGTAAGGCACCACGCCCAAGCCGTAGAACTTGGCAGCGGTGATCTGCTCCAGCTCCGCCTGACGGTTGACGATGTTGTACAGCGGCTGGCTGATCACCGGCTTGTCGACGCCCAGACGCTCGGCGACATTGACCACTTCAGCGATACGCCAGCCCCGGAAATTGGACACGCCCCAATAGCGGATCTTGCCTTGGCGGATCAGGTCGCCAATGGCCGAAACGGTCACCTCCAGCGGCGTGCTGTGGTCTTCCTTGTGCAGGTAATGGATGTCGATGTAATCGGTGTCGAGGCGACGCAGGCTGGACTCGATCTCGTTGAAGATGTGCTTGCGGTTCAGGCCGCTGGTGTTCGGTGCGGTGTTGCCGGAACTGCTGCCAACCTTGGTTGCCAGCACCCATTCGCTGCGACGCGAGGCGATGGCTTCGCCGACGATTTCTTCGGAGCGGCCGGCGTTGTAGACGTTGGCGGTGTCGATGAAATTCACCCCCTCGTCCCAAGCCTTGTCGATGATGCGCAGCGACTCTTCGGTGCTGGTCTGCACGCCAAACATCATGGAACCCAGCGTCAGCGTCGAAACCTTGAGGCCGGATTGGCCAAGAATGCGGTAGTTCATTGCTCGATATCCTGTTCGTCAGGGAAATGGAAATCGGAACAGTCTGTGCAGGCTTGCAAGAGGTCTCGTAAAGGCCGTTCAGACCGACAGCTCCAGGCCGGACATACTCGCCTGTTTATGGCGGACTTGAAAAGTAACAATTGGGCGCTTCTGCATGCGCGGGTGCTGGGCACTACACTCTGCGCGTTTGTCATGTCGGGAGTCGGCTAATACAAGACCCTTTGGGGAATATGTCGGCACTTCTTCGCGGTGTTCTTAGCTCCCGACACTCTTATTCCAAGGGCCAGCAAGGACAGACGCCGCATGGAATCGCATTACGACCCCGTCGTTTTCACCCGCCACAAACTCAGGCTTCACGCCCTGATTCTCGAACGCCAGGCCTGGTTTTGCCTGCGCGACCTTGGGCGTTTTCTGGGCATGTTTTTCGAAGAACGCATCACCCGCAAACTCGCCCCCGACCAGCGCCGTTACGTGCCGCTGCGCTATTACGATGAAATCGAAGACGTGCTGATGGTCAGCAAATCCGCCGCTTACGCGCTGCTGATTTACCACGGTCACGCCAGCCACGACCCGAATTCGCAAATGGCTGACTTATCAGGTCCTGCCTGTGCTGCGTAATCAAAACGTGCCCGCGTTCAACAATGCGCCTGCGCCGGGTTTGCTGGAGTGGCAGCGCGGAACGTTGAGCGTGCTGCATTGGCAGGATGAGCCGTGGATCCGCCTGCGAGACATGCCGCGCCTGTTGCAGCCGGGGCACAAGCTTGATGGGTGGGCCAGGCTCGGCAAAACGCTCAGAGGTGCATGACGTTCACTAAAGATGGCGCCGTTACAGGGTGAGATCCGGACTCGTCAGTTTGGCGCGGCGTCCAGCGAAAAAGCACAGCGTGCCGCCAACGGCGGTCAGGCCAGCCAGGACATAAAACATCGTCGGCGCTGGGGTGTTGATCAATAAATAACCACAAATAACCGGGCTTAACGCGCCACCGAACGCCGCCAGATTCTGCGCGCCCAGGTAGCTGCCGCGCAGGCGTTCCGGGGCAATGGTGTCGACGAACAAATACTCGGCGGGGTAAATGATCATCTCGCCCAAGGTGAACACAAACATCGCCGCGCACCAGGCCAAAGTCGTCTGGGCAAAACTGAAGCCGAACAGGCCGATGACGAACAGCGCGGTGCCCAGGCAAATCCAGTAGGGCAGTTGCTCGCGTTTCAGAAAGCGTCCGATCTGGTATTGCATCAGGATCACGGTTAGCGCATTGCAGGCCAGCACCGCCGAGAGGATTTTCAGCGCCTGTTCTGCGGTGTGGGTGACTAACAGGAACTGCGAGAGGTACAGCGTGTAGCGACCGTGCACGACCGTGCTCAGCAAGCTGCCGCCGGTGAACAGAATCAGGCTGCGGTCGCTCTTGAGCGTGGCGAGGGTGTCGAGAAAACTGCGTGGCTGATTTTCGCTGTCAGCCAGGGTCGGCGGGATGCCGATCATCAAAAACATGCTGCCAAAGGCGATGGCGCTGGCGATCAGAAACGGCACCAGCGGCAGTTGCCCGGCAATCAGCACGCCCAGCATGGGGCCGGTGGCATAGCCGATGTTGGTCAGGGTGTAGCGCAGGGAGAACACCTTGGCGCGTTGGGCGATGGGCAGGTTCTCGCTGATGATCGCCTTGGAGCCGATCAGAAACAGCGCCGACGCGGTTTCGGTGATTACCAGGGTCAGAGTGGTCAGGTAAACGTTCTGGGCGAGGGTCAGTAGAGTGAAGCCGACGGCACTGGACAGCATCGCCAGAATCAGCAGCTTGCGCTTCTCCAGCCGGTCGATGATGTAGCCGCCATACAGCCCCAGCAGCGTGGCCAGAAATACCGCGATACCCATCAGCAGCCCGACATCCTGCTGGTTCAGGCCCAGCTTGGTACTCAGGAACAGCGTGAGTAATGGGCTGGTCATCGCCCGGCTCATGACGATGGTCAGCGAACAGACCATCAGGCGGCGGATGACGAGGGAATAGGTGGCCACTGTCGTTGTGATGTCCTGTATTTGGCACGAGATCCTTGCTTGTAGAAGCGACACCTCTCTTTGACTCAACGCAGTCTCTGTGGGAGAGGTCGGCGGTTACGACGCCAGCGAACGCGCAGGACCAGCCGCCATCAGTGCACCTGCCCCAGCGCGTTCGCCTGCTGCGCTTACTTCCCCTGATCCATTCCGACCTTGGTCACGGCACCTTGCTCCAGCTCCCACTTTTTAAGGATCTTGCCGTATGTTCCATCGTCGACCATGGACTGCATTGCGTCCTGAATGGCCTTGGCCAGTTCCGGATTGGACTTGCTTACGCCCAGGCCTGTGAACTGCTTGGAGATCGCCAGGCCAATCGGCTTGTAGGCGTCTTTTTCCTGCGACATCAGATACGCAATGGTTTCGCTGCCCTGCATGGCCGCATCCAGACGCCCCTGGCGCAACTGCGCGCGGGCGTCGGCCGAGCCTTCGGAGCCGGTGACGATGATGGCCGGCTTGCCCGCCGTTTCGCAGTTCGCCTTGCTCCACGCGGCGATTTCCGCAGGCCAGGTGGTGCGGCGGCTGGTGCCGACTTTCTTGCCGCACAGATCGGTCAGCTCATTAAGCTCGGCGTTCTTGGTCAGCGTGTACAGCTGCGGGCCGCTGGCGAAGTAGTCGATAAACGTCACCGATTTCTGCCGCTCGGCAGTGTCGGTCATGCCCGACAGAATGATGTCGAAACGTTTGGTCACCAAGCCGCTGACCATCTGCTCGAACGCGGTTTCCTGCCATATGATTTTCACGCCCAGACGCTCGGCCAGCGCGTTACCCAGATCGACATCCAGGCCCGTCAACGTGTTGGTGCTGGTGTCCTTGAAATCCATCGGCGGGTAGTTCGGCACGATGGCCGCAGTGATTTGGCCTTTGTCCTTGAGACTGGCGGGCACGTCGGCGAAGGCCCAAGCGCAGGACATCAGGCTAGCGAGCAAGGTGGGGAGGAGCATTTTTTTCATGGTCGTTCTCGTTTGTTCTGGTTTAAGTGCGAACGGCAGAAATGAAGCTTTGGGTTCTCGGGTTTTGTGGACTTATTAGAATGTCTTCGGGGCTACCGGCCTCTACAATCTGGCCGCTGTCCATGAACACCATGCGGTTGGACACTTCGCGCGCGAAGCCCAGCTCATGGGTCACAACGATCATGGTCATGCCGGAATGCGCAAGATCACGCATCACCGACAACACTTCGCCCACCAGCTCCGGGTCGAGGGCGGAAGTGGGTTCATCGAACAGCATCAGTTTGGGCCGCATCGCCAGCGCACGGGCAATCGCCACGCGCTGTTGCTGGCCGCCGGACAACTCGACGGGATAGGAATGGCACTTGTCTGCCAGACCAACGCGGGCCAGCAGCTCGACGGCCTCCTCGTTGGCCTCCTTGGGCGAGCGCTTGAGGACCTGAATCGGCCCTTCGATGACGTTTTGCAGCGCGGTCATGTGCGGGAACAGGTTGAAGCGCTGGAATACCATGCCGGTGCTCAAGCGCTGGCGGGCAATCTGCGCGTCGTTGAGTTCGTGCAGCTTGTTGCCCACGATGCGATAACCCACCAGCTCGCCGTCGACCCACAGGCCGCCCTTGTCGATCTTTTCAAGCTGGTTTACGCAGCGCAGCAGGGTGCTCTTGCCCGAACCCGACGGGCCGATGATGCACAGCACTTCGCCTTGTTCGACCTCGATGCTGACGTCCTTGAGGGCGTGAAACTGGTCGTAGTATTTGTTCAGGCCGACGGCTTTAACGATGCTTCTCATGCGTGTTCTCCTGGGCCTGACTTACGAACGCTTGCCGGCGCCGCGAGCAAAGCGCAGCTCCAGACGGCTTTGACCGAACGACAGCACGGTGACCACGGCCAGGTACCAGATACCGGCGATGATCAGCAGCTCCATCACCCGGGCGTTGGCGTAATAAATGTTCTGCGCGTTGTGCAGCAACTCGGAGTACTGAATCACGCTGGCCAGGCTGGTCATCTTCACCATGCCGATGAATTCGTTACCCACCGGCGGGATGATCACGCGCATCGCCTGCGGCAGGATCACCCGACGCAGCGCCTGTAAGCGCGGCATGCCGATGGACTTGGCGGCTTCATACTGACCGCTGTCCACCGACAGCAGGCCGGCGCGAACGACTTCGGCGGTGTAGGCGCCCTGATTAATACTCAGGCCCAGCAGCGCAGCGACAAAGGGCGTCATCAGGCTCACGGTGTCGAGCTGAAACAGGCCGGGGACGCCGATCACCGGGAAGATCAATGCCAGGTTGAACCACAGCAGCAATTGCAGAATCAGCGGCGTACCGCGAAACAACCAGGTGTAGGTGATCGCCACGTAGCGCAGGATCGGGTTGGCCGACATGCGCATGATGGCCGTAATCACGCCGATCACTACGCCCAGCAGCATCGCCAGCACCGACATGATGATGGTGTTGAGCAGGCCCCAGAGAATCGCTTCGCAGGTCAGAAACTGGCCGATGTAGCCCCACTCGATCTGGCCGTTGGCGAAAGCCCGGGCCAGCCCTGCCAGCGCGATGACGATCAGGGTGGCGAAGAAAATCCGCCCGTAATACCGACGCGGCACATGCTCGTACCGGGTGATGTCGAACTCGTTTTCGACCTTCTTGCGTTCGGCTTGCAGACGCTCTGCCTGGTTCTGGTTCTGGTTCATGGTGCTCTCCGAAGCTGGATTCAGGCCGTGCGTGTTCGATGACAACGAGTTCATTATCCGGCCGGTGGATGGGTATTCGGGCACGCATCCAAAGCTGGGTATTGGCTGAGAGTGGAGGGCAGATTCGGGTACAACGTCCTGATCGAAGTGTCAGGTTTATCGCCCTTAATCAGCGGTCAAATCACTGAGCAGGGCAGTGTGCAGATGGTTGCCAATCGCCATTTTGTGTGGTCATTATTATCAATCGGGCATGTTTTTTTGTTGTGGGTCAAAGCCTGTTGAATATGACGGGCGAGGTAAATAAGCATTATGGAAACTCCACTTTCCACTTCTGGAAACGTGCCGCCCAAACCTGGGATTCGCCCCCCTTTATCGCTCAGCGGGATGGACTTCAAGCTGTTACGCGTGTTCCAGGCAGTCGTCGAGGCAGGAGGCTTCAGTGCAGCGCAGAACGAGCTGAACGTGGGACTTGCGGCGATCAGCAAGCAGATTTCTGACCTGGAAATTCGCATCGGCATGCGCCTGTGCACGCGGGGCCGGGAAGGCTTTCATCTGACCGAAGAAGGCAAACTTGTCTATCAGGCGGCTATCGAATTATTCGCCTCGGTCGACTCTTTTCGCGACCGGATTAGTTCTGCGCAAAATGAATTGATTGGCGATTTGAGTATTGGCGTTATCGACAACACGGTGTCTGATAAACGTTCGCCGCTAGTTGCATCGCTCAGAACAATGCACGATGAGGCACCCAAAGTAAGACTGCGATTGCATGCCTCGCAACTCGACGAAATAGAGCGTGGTGTGGTTGAGGGACGCTTGAGCGTCGGGATCGTGCCGGTCTATCAACGCCGTGAAGAGTTCGATTATTTCGAGCTGTACGAGGAACGCTGCTACGCTTATTGCGGCGTGGGGCACCCGCTGTTCCATCGCGACAAGGCCAGCTTCGTCACCTACGACAGTCAGTCGGCGTCGGCGTCCCAAGTGGAAGCGGTGGCCATGCTGATTCTCACCGGCCGCTTCATCGGCTTTCTGCCCGAGCACTATGCCCGCCAGCTGATCCGCGACGGCCAGCTACGTGCGCTACGGCCCGACTTCATTCACCTCAGTACCCCCTTCAACCTCATCCTGCGCCACAACGCCCCACGCAGCCCACTGGTAAAGGCGTTCGCGCAGGCGTTGGGAGTGGATTTGAAGCGAATGGTTTGACGGGCGAATAGCCGGGCCATCGAAGACGTATCAGTCGCGATACCCCGGCAATCCCCAATCCTGCAGTGGAAACTCTGCCAGCGAGCCCAACATCAGGTCCGCATGGGCGTATTGTTCGACGGGCATGTGCGAGTCCGGCACTGCCACGGCGTACATCCCGGCTTTTTTGGCGGCCGTAACGCCGAAGGGCGAATCTTCGAACACTAGGCAGTCTTTCGGGTCGACCCCGAGGTTGCGGGCGGCCACCAGAAAAATGTCCGGCGCTGGCTTCGCTGCCGTCACGTCCTGATGGTCTGCAGTCACCACGTGCCTGAACAACTCGAACCACGAACCGTGATTGCTCGTCTTCACGCCAAAGTAATGCAGCGAGGAACTGGTTCCCACGGCGATGGGGATGTTGTGTTTGGCGAGGTGTCGCACCAATGCCTCTGCGCCCGGCATGGGCTGCGCATGGGGGAAGCGCTCGTCGAGCATCGGCTGGCGCACGGTGAGGAATTCCTCGGCGGACATCGGCAGTTCGAGTGCACTGATCACATACTCGGCGAAGTCCTGGGAGCCACGCCCGATGGAGTGCTGTTTCACCGCCCAGTCGAAGGTCTTGCCGTGCCGTTTGGCGATGCTGTCGGTCACTTCGGTGTAGATGCCTTCGGTGTCCAGCAACAGGCCGTCCATGTCGAAAATCACCGCCTTGATCGGCCCTTTTGGCTTTTGCGCGTCGCTCATTTCGTCTAGCCCCTTTACAGATTGGCTTGCAGCTTAACGCCTTGGCAAAGGCTCTGGCTAGACGCGGCTGATGGTCGAACGAGCACGGCGCCAAGGCACAACGACTGCCAAATGCCATCGCCAAGTGCTAACCTCGCCGGGCTCTGGACGGCGCGAAGTACTGCCTGCTGTCGTGTTGACGGTGCCGGTATTGCGCAGATCAGGGAAGACATCATCTTTCAAGAACGGACATCTTCGAGTCGACACATGAAAAAATCAGTCAACATTGCCGTAGGCGTAGTCATCGTTGCCGGCGCACTTATTACCGCTGGCGCCTGGTACACAGGGACTCGCCTTGAAAGCGTGCTCGGTGAGGCTATCGAGCAGGGCAATCAGGAGCTCAAGACCGCATTCAGTAGCTACGGAGGCAGCGAAAGCATCGAACTGCTGTCGCTGGATCGTCACTTTTTCACCAGCACCGCCCATTACAAACTCACGTTCCAGAATCCCCAGTACAACGAGGGCCAGCCCATCGAGCTGCTGCTTGTGGATAACATCGAACACGGCCCTTTTCCGTGGAGCCGGGTGAAGTCGTTTAACCTGATGCCGGTGATGGCCGCCAGCAACATGGCACTGGAAAAGAACGCGTTTTCCGAGAAGTGGTTTGCCATGACCAGTGGGCAGCCACCGGTGACCGGGCACTTCAGCATGGGCTACGACCGCGCGGGCCAGGGCCGGGTGGAATTCCTGCCGTTCCAGTTCACCGATCAGGATGGTTTGTTCAAGTTTTCGGGCGCAACCCTTAACGGGTCGAGCAGCGCTGATGGCGAAAAACTCGAAGCTAGCGGCTTGCTGAACAGCCTCGAGGTGAGCGCCAACTCCCAGGACGGACCGGTGCAATTGGTGGTCAAGGACCTGACCTTCAACAGCGGCGGAACCCTGGGCAAGTCCGGTTTCTTCCTTGGGCACAACGACGCCAAGGTGGCCTCGATCTCGCTACAGTCCGGAGCTCAGTCACCTTTGCAGTTCAAGGATGTCGCCTATACCACGCTGTCGCAGGAGGTAGAGGGGCGCCTCAATGCGCAGATGAGTTACGACATCGGCAACATCAGCTTTGATAGCAAGGACATCGGGTCTTCACAAATGCTGTGGAAATTCGCCAATATCGACATCGCTTCAACCAAGAAACTGCTGCGGATCTATCAGGAAAAAATCGAGCCCCAGACCCAGGCGGCCTTGGCCCAAGGGCAGCTGTATACGCCACAGCTGAGTGCAGAGGATCGCGCGCTGTTGCAAGCTGAGTTCAGCAAACTGCTGGCGGCCAAGCCGTACATCGAACTGGAAAAGCTTTCCCTGAAAACCGCCAGCGGTGAGAGCCATTTCAGCCTGACGATGGACCTGGGCAGCCCGACAAGCTTCGATCAGGCAGGTTCGGAGCTGCTCAAACAGCTGCTCACTCAGGCAGACGCCAAGCTGGTGCTGTCCAAACCGATGATTCGTGACCTCGCCACCCTGCAAGCCAAACTGGCCGGGCAAACCGACCACGCTGCCATTGCGCAACAGGCTCAGGGCGCCGCCGACTCCGTGGGCGGGATGGCCGTTATGCTGCAACTGGGCAAGGTCGATGGCGACAATATCGTCTCCAACGTGCACTACGCCAATGACGTGGTCGACTTCAACGGCGAGAAAATGACCGCCCAGCAATTCGCCGCAGCCATGATGGGTAAAGCAGGAATGTTCATCGGCGGGAAATGACATCGCTCTGGCCCCTGCACAGCCTTGGCGAGCAAGCTCGCGCGCACAGGGTTTGTGCAGGGCGACAGTCTGTCTCTATGCCACAGACTTCGCCTCAGGAGTCAGGCCCGCTCTTTCCCACGAACTAGCGTTAGGCACCCGCTCTGTGGCAACCCCCCAACCCTGTAGGAGCAACCGGAGGCTACGACGATCGCGAGGGGGGCAACAGCTTCACGGCGTCTTCATCACACTGGCGGCTGGCGTGCGATCTCGATTGGCGCGTCGTGACTGTCGCGCTCGGGCTGTACGGTGCGCGATGACATCTCTGCCCTCAACTGCGGCAAGCATTGCGGATATTGCTTGGCGACGAAGCTGATCAGCCGCTCGCGCATGTGGCACCGCGCATCCCAACTGCGGGACGAATCCGCCGAACTCAGCAGTACCCTCAGTTGCATCGCTTTATCGGTCGTGTCGGTGACCTGCAGCACGCAGACCCGACCGTCCCACAGATGCGGAATTTCCTTGCAGATCCGTTCAGCCTCTTCCCGAAGCTCTTCCAGCGGCAACGCATAATCCACCCACAGAAACACCGAGCCAATTAGGCTCGACGTGCTGCGCGTCCAGTTCTGGAACGGCTTCTCGATGAAGTACTGCAGCGGAATCACCATCCGTCGCTCGTCCCAGATCTTCACCACCACATAGGTGCCGCTGATTTCCTCGATGCGTCCCCATTCACCTTCGACGATCACCACATCGTCCAGCCGAATCGGTTGCGAGATCGCAATCTGCAAACCCGCAATCAGATTGCCCAGCACCGGCTTGGCCGCAAAACCCGCTGCCAGACCCGCAAGGCCGGCAGAGGCCAGAAGGCTGGTACCGATCTGCCGCACCGGCGGGAAACTCATCAGGATCAAACCGGTGCCGAATAGCAACACCAGCACATTGAGGCAGCGCACCAGCACCCGCACCTGCGTCTGAATGCGCCGGGCTTGCAGGTTGTCTTCGATGTCCAGCGGGTTACGGATCGCCACCGCCTCGCCAATCGCCTTGACGCAGCTCAGCGCCAGCCAGGTGAACCCTGCCACCACCAACATGCCGTTCAGATGCCTTACGCCCCTGATCAGCATCAGATCATCAGGCGCGGAGGTCCAAACGGTTTGCAAGGCCAGCAGAGGGATCAGCCAAAGCGTCGGGGCTTCGGCGCGATATATCAGTTGCTGGGCGAAGACGAAGGATCGGGCCACACGGCGCATGCCCGCCAGCGCGATCCAGCGCCCCAACAGTGCGAAGCACACGGCGGCGGTAGCGGCAATCAGGGTGTTCAGCCAGGGTAACGGCAGGGCATTGAGCCAGGCCTGCGGAAGTATGTGTTCCATGCAGTTCGCTCGCGGGGAGATGGTTCAAAGACAAGAGGTGTGAGCCCTCAAGACTGCCAAACGTTCCCCCTCAATCGGACATTCGCCGAAATGGCAACGGTCTGTCAGCCGCGGGCCAGAGCGCGTGAGTCAATAAGGCCTGGATAGGCGCCGGCTCGCGGCCGGTTTTCCACGAGCACGGAAAGCAGCTGATCGATGAACAGGCTGCCGCACCCGGCGCTGGTGTCGACCACGAACTCAGGCTCGAGCGGCGGCTCATACGGGCTGTCGATTCCGGTGAAGTTGCGTATCCGCCCTTCGCGCACGGCACGGTACAAACCCTTGGCGTCCCGACGCATGCACTCACTCAGCGGCGTGCTGACATGAACTTCGATGAACTGGCCCTGGGCGAAATGCTGTCGGCAGGCATCGCGGTCTGAACGGTAGGGCGAAATCGCCGAGACAATCACGATCAGTCCGGCATCCACCATCAGCCTGGCGACCTCCCCGATGCGCCGGACATTCTCGCGCCGGCTTTCTTCGCTCATGCCCAGATCGTGACAAAGCCCCCGGCGCAGCCGGTCGCCATCTAGCAGGTAACTGTGCAGCCCGTGGGCGACCAGCGTCTGATCCAGTCGATTGCCCAGCGTGGTCTTCCCCGCACCAGACAGACCGGTGAACCAGACGCAACAAGCGCGCTGCTGCTTGAGCGACTCGCGCTGCACCTGCCCGACCGTCAGCGGTGAATCGATGATCAAGGGACGCGCTTCGGAGCGTGGGTCAGTCATAGGAAAACAGCTCGTAGTCGCGGGCATAGACCTCGCGGATCCGCTTGCGTGAAGCAACGGAGCACAGCTCGCTGGTTTGATGGCGTGGGTCGGACGAGCGGTTGAGGTGGCGAAGTGGGACACTGATCCCGAGACGCTCACACAGCGCAGTAAAATCCGATTCCAGATGTTCCTGGCGCCCGATGAAATCCACGGCAATGTGGCCCATGGTGTTTTGCAGAAAATGGTATTGAGGCGCGAAATGTATTTGCTTCGATATATTCTCCGCGTGCAACCAGCCATTGATGAACGTATCGAAGCCGGAATAACGGCTGACCAATTCGAAAGCCGCTCTATCTCGGGGTTGCGGGTTCTGTAATAAGTAATGATAAGCCGACAGTGCTCTATGTAATGGATCGCGTACAAAGCCAAACTTGAAGTATTGCTCATAACGCTCTTTGAACTGCTTCTCGTACCAATAGAGCGGCAAATGACCGGTGGGCGTGTCGCCGAAGATCGACATCGCCACGCTGCTGCCGGCGCATTTAGGGACGTGAATGAAAATGCATTCGAAATGGTCGAAAGCCTCGGGGAACCGGGCCTTGCGCGATAACGTCTTGTTGACCACCTGACGGTCCACGACAGAAAGCCGCTCCAGCAGAAACTCACGCTGGGCCTTTGGAAATAACTTCCAGAGTAGATGGTTCATGGGGGATGACCTGTAACGGGTATGGAGCGAAGCACAGGTTACAGGGAGTTCAATAAGATGGGTGAACTTTGCAAATAATTTACGTTGACAGATTTTAATGTATTGGCCTGTAAGTTTTTGTATAAAGGCAGGTACTTTTGGGCTGGTTTACATAAGCATTCAACAGGTGAATTACGGCGCATTACGTAACTGGTTGGCTCAGGATTTCTCTAGCCCTCGCTCGCACCTGGCAGGGGAGATTTGCGTTAAGCTCGTATAATCGAGAACGGCTCGAAACTCATCGATCTCCGATCCTTCATAACTACGCCGCTGCGTGTCGAAGCCTACACCGGCATTACAAAGAACCGTGACATACCGGGACATCGAGCCGCATACCACCGCTCTTGAAATAGGCAGAATCGCTTCTCACCACGTTATCAAGGTAGATGGCACGAGGCAGATGGGTATGCACAGCTTGCAGAAGAATGGCCAGCTACCAAACTTCTAATTGGGCAGTGGCTGGCCGATGATAATTTCGACGCCAATGGTCGCCAGCACACCTCACTACGGTTACAGGTGGGGCTAGCAGTTCGACGAGCATACCCTTTTGACACCTCGCCTGTGGCGATTGAGGCCCTTATGCAAACTTCGCTGGATCATCTGGTCATCGTGGCGCCTACGTTGGAAGCGGGTGCCCGCTTCGTGAGTCAGCAACTGGGTGTGGAACTTCAACCAGGCGGTTGCCATCCGCTTATGGGAACCCACAACAAACTGCTGCGGCTAGGTACACATTCTTATCTAGAAGTGATCGCTATTAACCCAGCGGCCCTGCCTGCGGATCGGCCTCGGTGGTTTGGCCTGGACGGGCTGCCAGACAACGTGCCTCCTCGTCTAGCCCATTGGGTCGCTAAAACCGACACCTTGAAAACGCTTAACCCAATATTCGCAGAGGTGGTCGGCCAGGTGCAGCCCATGAGCCGAGGCGAGCTGTGCTGGGATATTACAATTTTAGCGGACGGCAGACTGCCTCTGGAGGGGGCCGCGCCCAGCCTTATCCAATGGGGACAGCCGGTGCACCCTGCGGCGATGCTTGAAGATAAAGGCTGCTCATTACAGATGCTCGATATCTTTCATCCTGCGCCAGAGAGAATTAACCACCTGCTTGCGGCCATGAATTTTTCCGGGCCAGTTCGACTTCATAGGTGCGATAGCATTGAGGCGTCACGCTTGGTTTCCTGTATCGAAACTCCAAGTGGCCTCAGGAATTTATAGGCCATAGCTCGCACCATCGATGCGGCAGCAGTTGATCAATCTCACTGGCGCGCTGCGTCGGAAGCCCCATGAGTGCATCTTTGAGATAGGCATGCGGATCATGCCCATTCATACGCGCCAGCTGGATCAAACTCCAGATCGCCGCCGCCCGTTTACCGCTACGCAGCGACCGGCCCTAATCAGGTCAGAATGCGGCCGCTTTAGCCGAGCCCCAGCATGTGCTTCAGCCGCTGCAAAAAAGCCATACAGGCGCTGTCTTCGTCATCGAAACGTTGTTCTTCGGTGCGCAGACCCCGCTCGCTGTACAAAATCTACCACTGGCCTTCCTCGATGATGCATAGCGCTTCGTCTTTGACTTCGCCGATGCCGTAGCTGTCGGCAGGCGCCTGGATTTTTTTCAAGCGCTGGGCCAACTCATGGCGATCCACATTTGCCCCCTTTTTTGACTTCTCTCAAATGTCCTGAGTCGATATAGGATTGGACGGACTTATCAAACTCGAACTGCCGCCCATAACCCAGTTCAGCGAACCACGGCGCGATTTTGCTGGAAGATACGTTAGGAAGAGGCTTCATTACCTCATAAACCGTGTGAGGCTTGAGATGCGTGCCCGGCGCCAGCGCGCGCATGCTGTAGGAGTGCCGACGGGGACGGTGCATGCACCGGCTGGGTCGAGCCCGGCTCAAGGTGATGATATCGATGGGGCCGAGCGCCCAAGGTTGGGTGGCCAATAGGGAATCAGCGCAGTGCTTAAACCGAGTGGATCGACGTAAGCCATCGGGTTAGGTACGTACGCATACAGTTTGAAGCCGCCCTGTAGACCAATCGGGTCCTTGTTGGTGAACAGACCGATATCCGGATCGTAAAACCTGAAGGTGTTGTAGCGCAGGCCTGTCTCGCGATCGAGGTATTGGCCTGGTGCTGCGATCACCCCTGCGTCATGCCATATGGCTCGAGGTCATACGCGCTCGTACCAATGAGACCGGACGGCGTAGTCGAAACATTCTCAGCTTAAAAGCGCATACCTTTGAACGGGCTCCAGCCCTGCTCACCTTTAACCTCTTTAAGGTAATAGGCGTAGTTCGTGACAATGGCGTAGCCCATAGAAAAACCGAAACCCAAGCCATTGTTCAAAGCGCTTGGGAATTGAACGCCCAAGATTGCAAAGATCGCCGTCAGCGCGGCATAGATTAAGAACATGCAGGCCAAAAGGGTTAAATTCTTTTTCCAGAGGCCAAGCACGAAGAGGTAAATCGGACCAAAGAAGAATGCGATGATGTTGCTATTGATCAAGAACTTTTTGCCAATGGTAGGCATTGCTTTGAGTGCTTGCTTGTATCGGGGGTCATTTGGTGCGCCATAGGTTTCGAAAAAGTTGAAACGTTCCTGCCATTTGGCGCTGTGTTTACTCGTGCCTTGAAGCTGTTCTGTGGTGCTCATGATTGCTGTCCTTTCTTTTCCATTAATGGTTTCTTCCGGTAACTCCCTTCATCTTGCCGCTCGGCGTTATTCCTCCAGATTCAGGTCCTATAGTCGATCACCACTCAGGATTTTTTCTCTTTGGTACCCAGCACATCACGGATGCTGTCTACGACGTTGCTGTCCTTGATCACGTCGTTGAGCCAGCCTTCGAGCGGCATGTTGCCCCACTTGATTGCGCGTTCGATCAGATAGGGCACAGGGCTTTGTGGCTCGGTCTGTTTGAAAAACTGGGCGACGCCGGCAAGCATGGTGAATGCCTCATCGCGGGTCAGCGGGGCAGTGCGCAGCGGTGCCGACGCGTTGTCTTTGACGGTCGTGCTCAGGGCTGGCCCCGCAGTGTGTTGATCGGCCACTTCAGCCGCAGGTTCGGATGGTGCTGGCGGCTCGGGGGTATTGAGCTCGACGCCGCGGTCCTTGAGCAGCTTCTCGGCAAGCTGCGCAGCTCGGGCCAGAATCTCGCTCAGTGCGGCGAAGCTGGGCGCCTCGCTTCCAAACAGCTGGTTGGCAGTGGCTTGCAGTTGACGACAGGCGTGCAGGCTGTCGGTGATCTCCGAGGCCTTGAGCAACAGGTGCTCGGTGTCGGTCAGTACCACCGAACGCTGGAAGATTTCAGCGTTGATCTTGCCCTCGTCCAAGGCGGTGCGCATGGCTTGCTGATTTTGCAGGGCTAGGTTCTCGATATGCCGGGACTCGTCGTAGCGCAACAGGCCGAACTTGTCGCCCTGGGTGATCGGCAAGCCGCCGACCACGTCTGCCAGCGTGGTTTTCAACCAGGCTAACCGTGCAGCACGCTCTTCGAGACCTTCATCAAGAGGCGGAAAAAGATCGTCCCAGAATTGCTGCAGAATTTTTTCGGCGAGGGTCAGGCCAAATGTGATGCCGACGAAATGATAACGGTGCGCCAAGGCTTCACTGAGCCAAGCGACGAGCATAAGGTCCTTGCTTTGCTGAGCAAGCCCCTGTGCAGCCAGGGTGATGGTCAGGTCCCAATCCGACGACTTCAGATCGGTCTGCCAATCACCTTGGGTCAGGTAGTCAGGGTCTGCTCGACGAGCCTCTTTGACATTGTCGAACAGCGTGGAAAAGCTCATGTCTTCGCCGCTTCCTCCGTTGATCGGCGCTGTCAGTTCGGTCAGTGAAAGGTCGTTGAGAAATTCAGACATGGTCAACTCGGGAATAGATAAAAGAACACCACGCCGATTGCTTCGGCATGGTGTTGAATACGAGCCACCGCGAATGGCGGCGGCCCATGTCGACTAATCGATTACGCAAAAACCTTGTTGGCTGTGCGGTCCCAGCCGCCAGTCACGTTACCGCCACCCTGGCCATCTGCACGGCTCTGCTGGGTGTAGGTGGTTTTGATGCGAGCGAAGTTGAAGCTGATCTCTTCGATCGGCAGGTCGCTGACGGCTTTGTCTTCACCGTCCTGATTGCCACCGGCGACGGCCTTGACCGAGGACACAACCACTTCTTCGAGGTTGATGGTCAGGTAGGTCAACTTGTCGCCGCCGGCGCGGTTGACGTTCAGCTGGATCTTGGCGATGTGAGTGCCTTTGCAGCATGCTTCGAACAGCTTGGCAGAGGCCTTGTCGACGGCCTTGCGAATGCTGAAGTCGCTCAGTGCAACACGCTCGGACGACGCACCGCCCGAAGAGCTGGCAGTAGCGGAAGTCGCTTGTGTGGCGCCGTACTCGTAGCCGAGCACTTCGATCCAGTCCTTGTGCTTGTCATCCAGTACTTCACCTGGAATGCCGTCGATCTGAATATATGCGTCAAATGCCATTTCTTGATTCTCCATTTCTTACATTTTGAGGGCTAGCCTTACCAGCGGCCAGATCACAGCCCCCCTGATTCGACCTCTTTGAAGCTTCAAGAGAGGTCTGTTGCCGCTGCCTGTATCTCCGCTCTCAGAGGTCCAGGCGCCGGTTTCTTGGTGTGACGCGCGTCAATTGAGCGCGCGCACTTCGATTTCTACCCGTCGATTGGGTTCAAGGCATTGAATCAACTGCGCCCTTGGCAGCTGCATGTCGCATTTGACCAAAGGCTTTTCGCTGCCTTCTCCTATCGCATCGACCAGTTCGGCAGGCACACCCTTGCCCACCAGGTAAGTTTTGATGGTTTGGGCGCGCTGTTTGGACACCTGCATATTGCCTTGCGGATCACCCAATTGGTCTGCGTGTCCGGCGATGATGATCTTGCCGATGTTGGGGGTGCTCAGCAGCTTGCCGGCGATGGCGCTCAGCTGGCTTTGGCCCTCGGTTTTCAGGCTCTGGAAATCGGCGCGTGCGAAGGCGAACAATGTGTCGGACTCCAGGGTGATCGTTTCGATCGAACGCAGCGATTGCGACAGCAGGCTGTTGATGTAATTGCGCGAGCTGGAAACCAGGAAGGCGTTATCCAGAATCCTCGGCACGTCAGGCTCATGGATCTGATCGTTGTAGAAGTTGACCTGGCGGCTGGCCAATTCGTAATCGGTTCCCGAATTCACCGCAACGCTGGCTGCGGTCATGGTCTTCCCTGTCTGCCGGGCGATGGCCGGATACCAATAATCGGGGATCTTCGCTTTGAGGAACGCCGGATCAGCTTTCTCGCGTTGCGACCGCGACAGCATCACGTAGGTCTCAAGGGTGGCCTTGCCGAAGTCGGCGATCGAGTGAGCGCGGTTGTCGCCTGGCAGCGCGCGTGGTTCAACGCTGTCGACATTCGTTATCGGCATCAAGTCCTTGGCATTGCGCTGATAGACCTTGATCGTGGTCAGCAGGTACAGCGAGCGAGTCAGGTTGTCTGCAGTGGGTTTGAGCATCACCGTTTCAAGTCTGCTGAAGTAGCGGCTGCGCAGCACGGGCTCGATCTTGTAGCCCTGATACAGGCCCAGACGCATGCGCACCGGCACGCCCTGATCGTGATGCTGCGCGTAATAATCGGAGGTCCAGAAACGCATCCGGTCCAGGGTCTGCCAGGATGTGTACTGTTGCGTATTGGACTTGTCCTGAGCCGCAGCAGCAGTCAACTCGGTCGAGATGTTCTCGATGACAGTCTTGTTGTTCCAATACGACCAGCCCCACAAACTGCACAGCAGTAACGCCACCAGACTCGCGCCACCTACCCACGCGGCCTTGCGGCGACGTTCACGGAAATTGGTGGTGTAAAGCGCGACCAGATGCTGGTCCGGGATGATGACCTTACGGAAAAGGCTGTTGATGAACAGCGGCTGCGGCTGCGCGTCGATACCGGTGGCCGTTTGCTCGGCTTCCAGGGAAAAGCGTTCGCTGACCTGGCGGGTGTGGCTGCCCAGTTCCGGCGCATCGGCATCCAGTGCGCTGGTGAAATAGAAGCCACGCAGCAGCTCGGCGTTTTGATAAGGGTTGGCACGCAGCAAGGCGTCGACGAACAGTTGCAATCTGGGCTTGAGGGCTGCCAGTTCAAGGGGGAATCGGTACACGGCCGAATCCTGACGCGTGATCTGGATATCTTGCAAAACCAGCTGCTGGCTGGCTACATCCTGCCAATAACGAATGAGCTCATCCATGGCAACGGCAAAGCGCTGCCCCCAGTCGGTTTTTTCGTAATCCTTGTGCGTGAAGGTTTTGCCCATGACCTCGCCGCGGGCCACTTCGTCCAGTCGGCGATAAAACGCGCTGAAGCCCGGTACCAGGTCACATTTGGTGAAGACCAGATAGACCGGTAGACGTACTTCGAGCAGCGAGTAGGTTTCCTGAATGCGCTCGCGTAAACGCTTGGCCAAGCGCTCCTGATCCTCAAGCGATGTTTGCAGGATGTCGTGGATACTCACCGTCACGATCAGCCCGTTGAGGGGCCGACGCTGGCGATGCTGGCGCAGCAATTGGAGAAAGGCGCGCCATTTGCCCGCTTCCTCTTGGTTGTTCATGTACCGCCCGGCGGTATCCAGCAGGACCGCTTCCGAGCTGAAGAACCAGTCACAGTTGCGTGTGCCACCCAGCCCTGCGACCCGAACGCCTTCACGTTCGGCGTAGGGAAAATTCAGGCCGGACTGATACAGCATGGTGCTTTTACCAGCCGCCGACTGACCCACCACCAGATACCACGGCAGTGCGTAAAGCGCGTCCTTCGCATTGGTACCGCGCGGCTTGTTACTGTGCAGACGCTCGATGCTTTGCAGCAGCCGCTCCCGCAACAGGCTGACTTCCTCGCGGTCGGCGGGGCTTGCATTGAGCACCGCCTGATCGGCGTCCTCGCGCAACAAACCTTCCAGGTTGGGATGCCGCGAAGCGCCCCGGTACAGCAGCAGAACATAACCAGCCGAAAGCAGCAGAAACAGCCCGATGCCCGCCAGCAGGCTGTTCAGCGAATCGAAGCCCAATGCGCGACCGATTGACCAGACGATGAAGATCATCAGGAAGAAGCAGATCCCCAGAACGTAGGGTTGGTAACGCAGGAAGTAATACTTGATCTTGTTCATACAGACTTCACATCCGGCGCGTCGACAAAGCGGTCGATGACGTCATAAAGGGGGCTTTCGGCAGTTGGAAACTCAGGCGATTGGTGGTGTTCGTCGAACGCCCCGAAGTTCGCCAATACGTCGTAATTCTCGGTGCGGTCGCGGTTACCCGTCAGTGCGGCATAAATGCCTGGATTGCTTCTGGAGGGGAAGCAAAACAGTTTTGGACGCATGAAATCGTCTGCCAGCAAACTCACGCTAGGGGAGGCGCGACTTATGCTCATTCGCCTCAGCAAATCGACCCACAGATCGGCGGTCGGATTCTTCAATCCGCGTTCGGCGGGAAGCGGCAGAGAGATACTGAGTGCATCCGTATGTCGCAACTGTCGACGCAATGCGTGAAGCCGGGTCAGCGCCGCATTAGTGATGAATTCGGGGTACGAGTTCTTCAGCGCATCGGCGATGTCCCGCAGATTGAAGTTGCGCAGGAATTTGTCGTGCACCTGACGGAATAGCGAAAAATCCTGGCCCTGTAACGGTCGCAGTGCCTTGATTTTTTCGAACAGAACGGTGGGATGCTCACCCTGCACGCCGCGATGCAACAGCGGTTTGATCTGCGCACAGAACAGTTCGCTCAGCGTGAACGGATTGATCAGCGGCTCGCTCTGCGCCGCGTTCACCTTCTGAAAGATGAAGAAGGGATAGCGCCGATGGCTTGAGTCCATCGAACTGATCAGGCCGCCCAGCAGCCAGTTGCCCGAGCGTGCCCGGTAGGAAAAAAAGCACACCGGCAGGCGGTCGAACAGCGCTCGCCAGTCATCACGAGGATGAATGGCCGCCAGTGAGGTCTGAAGCCAGCCGTCGAACTCGCAAACCTCATCAGCTGCGCCATGCAGGCTGACGAAGTCGGCGCTGGCCGGTATTTTCCCGAAGCAGCCGATCATTGGTCGCTCCCTGGGTGCTGGGTCCGGTCGTTCACTTGGTGCGCCCATCCGCGACGTTCACCGGCGCATTCAAGGTGTTCAGTGCTTTGACGTTGGCCAGGTCGGTCAACTTGACCCCGCCGTAGTTACGCACGGCCAGGCTTACCTGGCCGCTGGCGGTGTTCCAGCTGAAACGCTGTTGAATGCCGTCCAGATCCTCGACACGGGCGCTGTCGTTCATGCGCAGCAGGCCCCAGCGTCCCGGGTAGTCGAACACCGTGATTCGCGCGCCGGTCAGCGTGACCACGTCCAGGCGAGCGCCGGGCGCAGTGGTGGTGCCCGGCCAGGAGAAGCGGCTCCAGCTGGTTTTGCCGTTGCGGTAGTGCTGCTCCTGACCGTCGAGTGTGAAGATGATGTCGGTGAAGTAGGCCGACGGTTCCAGCATGATCTCAAAGCCGTTTTCCTTGTCGGAAAGGCTGGCAATGACCTGACCCAGGGAGCTGGCCTTGTCGATGCTGTTGACCATACCGGGGTTGACCAGCGGTGCCGCTTTGGCACCGCTGCTCATTCCCAAACCTTCCCCCCCTGACAGGTTGCCGATTTCGTTACGCTTGAAGTTGGGCAGCAGGCCCGAATCAGGATCGACGAAACGCTGCAAGTCCTTGACCGATGCCTCGTTGCGGCTGCCCGCAGCGATCGGATAACGGTGTGCCATGACCTGTTCCCATGGTTTGGCAATCTGCTGTGCCCAGGCCTTGGCAATTTGCTGGCCTGCCGGGTCGCGCAGAGTTTCCCAGGCAAACTGGATAGGCAGGCTGAACAGACCTTGCAACGAAGCAGATAGCCCACCCTGACTGGTGTCGACGGTAGTCTCGACGTAGTTGCGTACGTTGGTCACTTCGCTCGGTTGGCCCTCCAGTGTTTCGCTGATCAGTTGCTTGCTGCTTTTACCGACATCTTGCGAACGCTGGATGTTGTTCATGCGCACCTTGAGTTTGCGCAGCGCTGCCAGATAGCGATCCATGATCGTGCTGTCGGCACCCTCGGCGTTCTGCGTGGCAAATACCCGGGAAACTGGCTCGAAGCGTTTTGCCAGACTGCCGTCATCGACGGCGGGCAGCGGTGACAGCATGCCGACCGCAGACTTGTCCGAGTCATCGAAGATCCCGGTCACCTTGCTCCAGAACGTGTCCTGCGGTTTGCTACCCGGCTGTTGCGTCTCGTGCGACGCCGGTAGATCCCACTGGGTGTTTTCATTGACCGCATACAACAGGATCTTCACCGGCGAATTCTGCACGTCACTCAAGAGCGACAGCTGCTCGGTGGCATTGGCCATATCGGTGAAATGACGAACACCAACACCGTTGAGCAGGGTGTACCAGACCTGTGCGTAGTCGCGTTTGTAACGCGCCATGAATTCACGCATGAAATTGGCTTTCTGCACGATGCTGTCGCCACCCTCGCCATCGAGCACCCAGTCGGACTCATTGCGCAGGTTGCCCGAGACCAGCTTGATCAGTTCGGGTTTGACGAACCCGTCCCAGCCTTGCCGAGTGAAGATCGCGGGCACCGCTTCGGTGCCATACAGCAATTGACGACCGGGCAGCGGCACCAGATCTTTCAGGCTGATGGCCGGAAACTGACGACTGGATTCCAGTTGCAGGCGCAGGTATTCACGGTCAACCAGCGAGCTGGAAATCATGAATGACTTGAGGCTTGTGCGTGTGCTCTCGACCAGTTGCTCATTGCGCGGCAGGGCAGGGGCCTGGCCATTCTTGAGCAGTTGCACGTACATCGGAGCGTTATCGTCGATCACCTGATTGCTGACAGGGCTGTCATCGGTCGAGGTGCTGGCCCACGCAACAGGCAGAGCGGCGCCGACGAACTCAGGATCCGGATGAACGCCGGGCTGAGTGAGCATCAGGTACAGCTTGAGCGAGTTGTAGGCCTCAATGATCGAGGCAACTTGTTGCTCGTCCAGACGGCCCAGCATTTCTTCGGACAGCGATAGCCCACCCGTGGTGGCCGATAGCTCGGCAGCATCATTGGTCGTTGCCGGGTTGCGCAGGTCCGCCAGCGCGCCGTCTCGGGTTTTGCTCGCCACGCCTCGCGCTGCTCCTTTGAAACGGCTCCCTGCATCACCGACGCTGCGCGGAATGCTGCTTAGACTCGACTTGCCCGGGTTTGCAGTCAGGTTCTGCATGCCACGGTCGATCAGCTTCTGCCCCTTGACGGGTTTCCCGGCTGCCTTGCCAGCGACTGGCTTGGGTTCATTCTGCGGATCCATCGCCAGGGCGAAATCGTTGAACGTGCGCATCTGCATTTGCAACTTCAGCGCCACAGGCTCCAGCGCCTGGGTACGCAGTTGCTGAAGGTAGGCTGATTGCGCCGCCGCAAAGATCTCGTTACCGCGGTACAGGCCTGCGCTCAAGTGCAGAGGTACGCCTTTGGCGCGGTGCTTTTCAATAAGCGCCAGTTCATCGCGGAGCAACTCCAGACCTTCGCCAGCGGCCATGCGCTGCGGACGATCCGAGGCGTCGCTGAGGTTGCTGATCTTCTGCTGCAAGGCCGCGATCCATTCGCGGTTGTTCTTGAACGTCAGTGCCTGCCAGCCAATGAAGGCCAGGCCAAAGAGTAATGCCAGGGCGATGACGGCCGGGCTCAAAGACGTGTCACGTCCTGTGCGCGACTGATAACGCGTCAGATCGCGGTCTGGGAAGATGACGCGGCGGAAGGTGTCGGTGATGAAGTAACTGCGATCACCCAGCTTCCGGCCACCGGCGTCGGCGAACTGCAGGCTGTCGGCGGCAGGGTACAGCGCGAAGGACTCAGCAAGATCGTCCTCATACACCTGGCTCAGTTGCTGATCGGTCTGCAGTGCACTGGTGAAGTACAAGCCGCGCAACAACAGCGGGCTGCCCTGGCTGGCAGGCTGGATGAAATGCTCAAGGAACTGTTCGAGCACACCCGAGAGTTCGGCAAAGTAGTTCGGAAAGTTGAGTAATGCACTGTTGGCATCAGAGCCCAGATTGATCATCTGCGCATCGACGTGGCGCTGAATGCCGTGGTGCAGGTTCGCCAGTTTGCTGTCGAGTACGGTGCGCAGGCCGTCGGTGCGTATTTCCGACAGTCCGAAGGTCATGCCCAGCGGCTGCTGGCGCTCGGCGAGGTCCAGGCCGTCGAAAGCCTGATTGAAACCGGGCAGTTGGTCGGTCTTGCTGAGCATCAGGTAGATGGGCGGATTGGCATCCAGACAGCGAACGTATTCTTCGATCCGGGACACCAGCTGCGTGGCCATTTCCGCGCGTTCGTGCGCCGTGGCCCCCAGCAATTCCGGCAGGCTTACGACCAGCACCAGACCATTGACTGCAGATTTCTTGCGCTGCTTTTTCAGCAGTTGCAGGAATGCTGTGAATTCGCTCGCAGACTGGTCGTCGCGCAAGTAGCGCCCCGCCGTATCGATCAGCACAGCATCCGGGCTGAAATACCAATCGCAGTGTTGGGTACCGCTGTCGTTATCGTTCTGACTGCTGGCAATACTGGCCGACAGACCCGAGCGAGTGAGCAGCGACGTCTTGCCCGCTGCCGACATACCGATGACCAGATACCACGGCAAGTCATACAGTGCCGAAGAGCCGCCGCCGCCGGCGGAACGGTCAGCACGCAACATGGCAATTGCATGCTTGAGCCTGTCCCTGAGCACCTGCTGATCACGGAACTCACCATTGGACTTGACCGAGCGGTCGACCTCGATCTGCACCAGATTTTCGAGGTTGCGCTCGGTGCGGATCCGTTTGTATTGGCGCAGCACGATAATCAGCATGTAGAACGCGCTGACGATCAACATCGTTTGCAGCGCGTGATCGCGTGACCATTGCAGGCGCGGCGCAATCAGCCAGCACACGACGAGGCTTGCCAGCCACAACGCGATGACGAGGAACCAGAAACTTTTTAATACGCGAAGTAATGTTTTCATGTCTTCCTGACTCGGTTACCTGACCATTGCTCAGGCACTGAACAGTTGGCTTATTTGTTCTGACAGTACGGCGACGTCCTTGCCCAGCAACCAGTCTAGCGTCAGGTAAACACCCAGGCAGACCAGCGCGATGAGCGCCAGGTAGAGCCACACCGGTACTTCGTGCCGCAGCATTTGCGAGACCTGATCCGGCAGCGCCCAATCGGGCGACAATGCTTTAGGGGTCTTGCGATAACGCGCAATGTCCTGACCCAGCGTATTAGCCAGGTAACGCAACTGGTCTTTCTGGCTGAGGCCGAACTTGCCTTCGAAACCAAGCGCCAGGCACAGGTGGTAAACCTCCAGCACATCCAGGTTGTGTTTGACGTCGCCACGCAGCGCGTCGATTTTGTCGAAGAACCCTTCCCCGGCCAGGTGCACGCCGAAATAGCGAAACTGCAGCGGTGATAGCTCGAAGTGACGGCGCAGCTCGTTGTCTCCCGAACGCAATACGCTTTCATCCAGAAAGGCACACAGTGCGTACTGCGTGTCCTTGACCTGCTCAACGCTGTAATTGGCGCTGCGTGCATCTCGCTCAAGGGTGACGAAAAAGCTATCGACACTGGCTTCGAACGCGGTCACCGAAGTCACCTGGCGGCCACGACGTACGATCAGCGCCATGCTGATGAAGTCCTGCACCAGGTCTTTCAAGGTTGGGGTGGCGTGGTTGGCGGTCGAGGCGCCTTGCATTACGGCTTCGTTCATTTGAGTACCGCCATCAGTTCAAGCTTGAGGTTGGTGAAGGCACTGGGTGCATAAAATGAAATTGCCTGCGCGCTCATCATGCGTTCGTAGACCCGGCCATGTGGCTCGATTGAGAAATAGTGATTGTCCAGCCGCACGGGAATCGCGTTGGGCAAGCGAGTGGAGTGATTGAGCGTGACGCCCGGCATGGCGCTGTTGACGACCACTTCGATGTCTTCCGGCGAGCCGACCTTGAAGGCACGCGGCACCAACTCCAGAAGGCTTGAGCCTGGCATGTCGGCATGCACGGAAATGTAAAAGTCCGCTTCCACAAGGCGAGGATCGTGCAACTGTCCTTGCCAGTAGGACGGCTTGGTCTGCGTCAGGTTAATCATGATGCACTGGTTCGGGATAACGTTATCCAGCAGCACACGAATCATCTCGTCGAGCTTGACCAGCGAGGCCGCCGGATCGTGATGATCGTATTCAGGGATGTCGTTGAGTTCGGTATCCAGAGAGAACGTCAGCAGTCCCCCGGCCAGTTCGGCCAGAAACAGATACAGGCGTTCCGGGTGCAGGCGAGGGTGCGAAAGCAGATGTGCCAGGTTCGGATAGGCGCGGTTCACGGTGTTGAGCAACCAGAACAGCGTGACGTCGCTGGAGCCGAATTCTGCGATTTGATCGGCGCGTTCGCGACGACGACCCGACAGCGCCTTGCTCTTGGACTGCAATGCGCCAAGCAGGCGTTTGCCCAGGCCAATCAAGGTCTCATGGTTGCCAAGGTGCAGCGTTGGATGCACGAAGTGCGTGTCCAGATTGAAGCCGCCGATATTGTTGCGCGACAGGCGTGCAACCGGGCAGTAGCTGTAACCGTCCAGCGTGTCGCCATCAATCAGCATCACGACGTTCAGGCGCAGGCTGGTGATTTCGTTTTCGAGATCACCCTCGTTGAGGTCGGGCAGGGTGTCGAACTGCTTGCGAAAACGACGCGCACTCTTCTGCTCCTGTCCATCCTCGACATAGTTCAGTCCGAACAGCTCAGGCAGCTTCAGGGCGGCATAAACCTTGAAGTCATTACCCTTGAGCAGCTCGCGCAAATCCCTCGCTGCCGGCAGCGGGTCGTGTTGAGGCGCATCGAACAGAGTGCCGTCAGGAAACACCAGCTTCAGGCGTGTGAGCTGCAGCGAGCCATTGCCCAGCGCCTCTTCGTCGATCTGCATTGCCTGCACGCCCCAGTGAAACGGGGTATTGCGCAGCGTCGATTCCGCGAGCTGGTGCTGATGAAACTCGTCCTGATATTGGAAATGCTGTGGCAAAAGGAACATTCCTTCGGACCACATCACGCGGCTCTGCTTACTCATGAACGCCTTCCAATAATGAATCGAATTTTGACTGCATGCTTTTCTGCGCAGACTCCGTCGCAGTGTCCTGAGCCTTCTGGATCATCGCGTCCTGCACTTTCTGCGTGAGCGTCGGGTTTGCCGGGTCTTCGGGAATGGTATTGCGCTGCGCCAGCTGTGCTTCGGTCGGTGGCTTGTTCAGCACGTCAGCACCGCGCACGGCCAGCACCTGGTTGTTGTCTATCAACACCCGCAGGCTGTCGGCAGAGAACCAGATGCTGTCTTTGCGCAGCGAGTTGGCGTCGAAGGCGACTTTCCAGCGGCTCTTTTCCTCCGAGCGGAAGAACGCAGCAACGCCGACATAGCCAGCAGCCTTATTCAGCGGCCATTGGTTGTTCTGGCCCATGCCTGGCAGCAGGGTGATTTCCTGACTGTCGATCAGCGTGTTGCCGAGGGCTTTTTGCGGGTCGTCCCACAGCGTGTCGGCGTCGACCGAAGCAAAGCGCTCCAGAGCGGTCAGCTGATACACGCGTACCACGACCGAGAGTGGCTTGCCCGCGTCGTCTGGATTCAGCTGATTACCGCCGTCGGAAACCAGGATAACCTTCTCTTTGTCGCCGAACAGCATGTCGCCAGCCCAGGTGTCGTCGACCCGCTTGCCGGCCCTGTCGGTGATGCCACAGGCCGTCAGCGCCAGTAACATGGCAAGGAAGGTCAGCCCCTTTGCCCAGCCTGCGCCGGGGTAAACACGTTCCAAGTTGTGCATATTCATGACTGCTACCTATGAAAGCTCGATCAAGTCAGGCGGTATGAAAAGTCGCCATCGCTGCCCAGCTCGATGTCCAGACGTTGGATCGGTTTGTCCTGCGCCATGCGCTCCAGAACATGCTGGGCAAGTTCGGGCATGAGGGTTTTGGACAGAATGTTGTCGATGTTGCGCGCACCGCTGTCGACTTCGGTGCAACGTGCGGCAATGGCTTTTACCAGCGCCTCGTCGTACCCCAGCACGGCTTGGTGATTGCGTTCGAAACGCTTGCGGATACGTTCCAGTTTCAGCGCCACGATGCGCTCCAGAATCGCGTCCTGGACCGGGTAGTAAGGGACGATGGTCAGGCGGCCGAGGAAGGCCGGTTTGAATACCTGATTCAGCTCGTCGCGCAGGCCCTCGACAATGTCCTGCGGGGTCGGCTGCTCAGTCGTATTCAGGCACCACTGCATGATGCGGTCGGTGCCGGTGTTGGATGTGAGGATGATTACCGTGTTGCGGAAGTTGATTTCCCGGCCTTCGCCGTCGTCCAGCACACCTTTGTCGAAGACCTGGAAAAACAGCTCAAGCACATCAGGGTGAGCTTTTTCCACCTCATCCAGCAGCACCACACTGTAGGGTTTGCGTCTCACTGCTTCGGTCAGCACGCCGCCTTCGCCGTAACCGACATAGCCCGGAGGCGAACCCTTGAGGCTGGAAACGGTGTGCGCTTCCTGATACTCGGACATGTTGATGGTGATGACATTGCGTTCGCCGCCGTAAAGGGTGTCGGCAAGCGCCAGTGCAGTTTCGGTCTTGCCGACACCGCTTGGGCCCAACAGCAGGAATACGCCAATAGGCTTGTTTGGGTCTTCCATGCGGGCGCGGGAAATTTTGATGCGTTTGCCGATCTCCAGCAGCGCGTGATCCTGGCCCAATACGCGCTCACCCAACAGCGCAGGCAGACGCTGAACGGTTTCGATTTCGTCACGCAGCATTTTGCCAAGAGGAATGCCGGTCCAGCCGGAAATCACTTCACCGATGGTGCCGCCGTCGACCAGTGCATGGACCAGAGGCTGTTCGCCTTGAACCGCAGTCAACTCGACGCGCACAGCTGAAATACCGTCTGCATCGGGTTTGTCGGCCGCACTCAGCGCAGCGAGTTTCTCGACCAGATCCAGCTCGCGTTTCCACTGTTGCTCGAGGTTTTCACGATTTTGCTGTGCAGCCTTTAATTCTTCGTTCAGCGTCGTGAGACGACGGGTGTGGTCACTGCCTTTGGACGCCTCCTGTTCGAGTACAGCGATTTCCGACTGTACGTTTTCAATCAGTCGCTTGCAGTCCTCCAACGGACCTGGCTGCGCAGACTGCGCCAACGCCACGCGCGCGCAAGCGGTGTCCAGCACGCTGACAGCTTTGTCCGGCAACTGACGCCCGGTGATGTAGCGATTGGACAGCCGCACGGCCTGTACCAGCGCCTCGTCCATTACCGTAACTTTGTGATGCTCCTGCATTTTCGAGAGCAGGCCACGAAGCATATGGATCGCTTTGTCTTCGTCGGGCTCTTCGACTTTCACCACTTGAAAGCGGCGAGCCAGCGCGGCGTCTTTCTCGAAATACTTTTTGTATTCCGCCCAGGTCGTTGCGGCGATGGTGCGCAATTCGCCTCGCGCCAAGGCAGGCTTGAGCAGGTTGGCGGCATCGTTCTGACCGGCCTGGCCACCCGAGCCGATCAACGTGTGCGCCTCGTCGATGAACAGAATGATCGGGTGCAGGCTACGTTTGGTTTCCTCGATGACCGACTTCAGGCGATTTTCGAACTCGCCCTTCACGCCAGCACCGGCCTGCAGCAGACCCAGGTCCAGGGTGTGAATCGCAACATCCTTGAGCACCGAAGGCACATCGCCTTGGACAATGCGCAAGGCCAGCCCTTCGACGACAGCGGTTTTACCCACGCCAGCCTCACCGGTGAGGATCGGGTTGTTCTGGCGACGACGCGTGAGAATGTCCACCATCTGGCGCACTTCGAATTCGCGACCCAGCACCGGGTCGATGCGGCCTTCGCGAGCGCTTTGCGTCAGGTTGATGGTGTACTGATCCAGTGCAGGCGTCTTGCCGTTGCCTTTGAGCGGGCGGCTGCTGGTGGTGTCCGGGCTTTGCAGCGGACTGGACAGGCGGGATTCCGCGCTGCCTTCCACCAAAGCACCGAGATTGACGCGCAGATCGTCGGCGTTGATTTTTTCCAGCTCCGGTGCCGAGGCGATGACCACGCGATGCAGTTCATCGTCGTCCAGCAGGGCCTGGAGCAGATAGCCGGTGCGGATCTGGCTTTGCCCGAATTCGATGGACGCCAGCACCCAGGCTTGCTCGATCATCCGTGTGATGTGCGGCGACAACGCCGGCGTACGGGTGTTGCCCTTCTTGAAGGTGCCAAGGGCGGTAACCAGCTGAGCCTGCAAACGCTCCGGCACCACATCGTAATGGCGAAGAATGGCTGGCAAGTCGTTGTCGTCACCTTCCAGCAACTGCAAGAGCAAGTGTTCGACTTCGACGTCGTAATGATGCTCTGACAGACACAGGGCAGCCGCGGCTTCTGTAGCTGTGCGACTGGTTTCGTTCAGCTTGGCGAACAACGACTTCAGGTTCACAGGGAGACCCCATCAAAAGGAATATTAAAAAGAGCACAACGGGAAGGCTCGACATCGACACCCGGACGTTTGAGCCAGCCCATCCAGCCCAGTGCAACGTTGCCCTGACGACCCAGCCGGGCCATTGGCACGGCTTCGCGCTTGAGCGTGGGTGCCACCTGGAAATCCAGGTGCGCGCCTACATAAAAACGCACCAGCTCCACCAGCTTCTGGTAGTCGTCGGTGCCCGGCTGGAAGCGTTGGTAATCAGCCAGCAGCAACGGACCGATTTCGATGCGCACGCACGACTGGTAATCCCAGACCCGGTTGCCCGCTACGGCGCTCTGGCCGAGCGCCGCATTTTTTAGGCCCAGTTGCGTGCATTGACTGACGTCCAGCTTCAGCCAGCGTCCGGCGAATTGCCTGACCTTGAAGGGCAGCGAGAAATAAAAACTCAGCATGACCTGCAAGTTCAGCGAGTTGCGCGGCTTCTGAGCGAACATCCCGGAGAAATAGCTGAACAGCTCGCGACGCAAGGGCGAGCCGTCCTTGCCGAATTTCTGCTTCTGCGCCTGAGGCCCGAAGCCCACAAGGTTTAACAGGTAGCGGTCGAAGTTCGAGCTGCCGTTGCGTTCGTACTCGATGTAGAACTTGTACTTTTGCCAGGCCTCATAAAACAGCGTGGTCATGCGATGCGAAAACAGATCGAGAAAGGCGTGCGCAGCGTCGTCGCGATACAGAATGTGGCGCTCCATCAACAGCTCTGTGTACGGACGCGGCAAAACGCCGGAGGGACCGACCAGTCCCATGAACGTAACCTGCACTTCCGACAGCGGCAAACCTGCAGCCGAGACCTTGCCCTCGCGCTCGAACTTCAGGTCGCTGACTTCGCTCGCCGGAAAGTTGAGTGACAGCTGCGAGCGGAAACGCAACGGATCTTCATGCGGCCGCGTTTCCAGGTCCATGCGCCCGTTTCTGCTGTAGTGCAGGCGGAGCAAACGCACCAATTGAAAAAACTCGAATCGGTGTGGCTCAGCCCTTGCCTGGTCGATCAGACCAGGGGTTGATCGCCGGTTCGCGGGGGCCATTGGACCACTCTCTTTTCGCGCTGCAAGCTGCGAAGGGTTAATTGGGTAAAGCTGTTGATCGAGCAGTACTGACCGAAGAAATGGTCGAGCACCATGCCGAACAGGAACACACCGCTGCCGGTGTATTGGCTTTCATCGAATTTGAGCGTAATGCCGACGCCGCGCACAAAGTTCGGGCGCGGATGACCGATGCGCGCAACCACAGGTTCGCTACTGACCGAAACGATGCCGTTGATTTGTTTTCGGATCGCCGAGGTATTGCGGTAGTTGTACAGCGACAGCAGTTCCAGCAGCACATCACGGCCTTTGGAGACCAGCGACATGTGGTTTAGCGACAGGTGTGAAATCAGACGCCAGATCACACCATTGCCCAGCGGCACGCGCACCGATGCTGTGGGCTTGCGCAGGCAGCGAATGTCGGTGATGACCGAATTGGCGGGAATGTTGAAATCCCCGCGCTCGCCGCCAAATGGCAACATCAAGGGCAGGTCGCGGTTGCTACAGGTCAGGCGGATGCTCAGTGTGTCGTTGGTCGAATCGATCAACTCCAGATCACGGTCGACCACACGGATGAACATGTTCGTGCCATCGCTCTGCTGGGTCTGCACGGGGCGGCGACGGGCGATCCAGAAACTGTTGCCGGACCCTTGGTCGGCGCGGGGTTCGAAGAACGGGTGACAGGTCGCGACCTGGTCGATGCCGCCGAGCTTTTTCACACGGCGTACGCGGTCGATGGACACGACCTCTGCTGAGCTTTGCAGACGCACATCGGGGATGACCGGGTATTCGTGCTGTGCGTGGGTCAGCTTGATCGGCTCTGCCTGCTGGCGGAACAGATTGATGATCGGTGTGCAGTTGAGTTTGAAGTTGCTGCGACCGATGTTCTGCGTCAGGCGTGCAAGACGGTCGTTGAGGTCGTAGTCGGAAAAATAGAAATTAATCTCGACCTTTTCCAGCGCCTTGCCCGCCAGAATGCGGCTGAACCCGGACAGGTCGAAGAACATGAATTTGTCGGGGAACGTGAAGTACTCGTGCAACAGGCGATAGCCCAGGAACGAGCGCTCCGAGTAGTCGATCAGCCCATCATCCAGCCCATAGCCCACGGCTTTCAGGGCCTTGGCAGGCAGTACCACTTCCCGGGTGCGCCCCTCATCCTGAAAGGTCAACGTCGCCTTGGCCAGGTTGTTGAACAGCAATTCGTACAGCTGCAGCATCAGTGTGCTTTCGCCGTCCAGGAAGAAGCGCAGGCTGTCCAGCTCCATCTGCCCGAACAGCGCGTCGCTCGTAGTCCCCAGCACCATCCGCAGGCGCGCGACCAGCTCGGCGCTGTGACCGTTGAATGCTGAGCGCTCCATTTCCACGAAGGAGGCCTGCTGCACGGTGATCGGCCACAGCTCGACGGGATAGCACGTGCGGAACTTGCACACCACGCCGTCGACCGGGTTGGCGTGCAGTTGGGTGTGACGAGCGATGCGATAGGCCTCGGTGACCTTCTCGTTCTTGCCCATGCTGAATTCGACGATGGACATCGATGGCGTCGGACGCAGGTAATGCGGGTACATCACCTCAAGAAACGATTCGACGATTTCCGGAAACTCATCGTCGAGCTTCTTGTGAACGCGGGCAGCCAGAAACGAAAAAGCCTCGATCAAACGCTCGGTGTGCGGGTCCTCGCAGTTGTCCCCTTCAATGAGCAGGCGCGATGCGATTTTCGGATACTGGCTCGCGAACTCCTGGCCCAAAAAGCGCAGGTGCGACAGTTCCTTTTCATAGTAGGGAAGCAGGTCGTCGAGCATCAGTTGAGGTTCTGTACTTTGTATTCCTGGGTGTTGACCTGCAGCACCGCGTCAAAGGAAACCTGACGTGAGATGTCTTGCAGGCGCAGTACCGCGTCTACGCGGAAAGTCAGCATGCGTTGGCCGGTTTGTTGTGCCAGTAGTTGTACCTTGACGCTGCGAAAGCGCCGGTCGCCCACCGAAATCGCCTTCTCCAGTTGTCGTTGAATCAGCAAACGGTCCTGCGGGTCCAGCACGCTTCTGCTGGTGAAGTCAGGCATGCCGTAATCGAGGATCGTGCCGTTCAACTGGGGGAAGTCGTCGATCTCGTCGGCGACCAGAGACTGGCGAGTGTTCACCAGAATCTCCAGGTCACGAACGATGCTGGCTTTGTAGTCGGACAGCGAACACAAGCGTTGCGACGAAGCTTCGACGGACTGATGCGGACGATCGTCCAGCAATCGGTCCAGCAGTGATGGCAACAGCTTGTGTTGGCTACTCATATTGCCTCCCTGGCAAACCCTGCGGTCAGCCGCGTGTGGATTGCGGCAATTCGGCTACCAGTCGCAGGGACGCGGTCAACTCGTCCAGTTGATAGTGCGGACGCAGATACGTCACGGCCTTGTACACCCCTGGCTTGCCGGGTACTTCGAATACCTCGGCACGCGCCTCACGCAACGGGAACTTGGCCTTGGCTTCCTGGCTGGCGGTGTCATCGAGCAGCACGTAGCTGGACAGCCATTTGTTGAGGAACATCTCGACGTCTTTGCGCGAAGCGAAACTACCGATCTTGTCGCGCATGATCGCTTTCATGTAGTGAGCGATACGCGAGGTGGCGAAGATGTACTGCAACTGCGCCGAGAGGCGGGCGTTGGCGTTGGCGATGTCGGTGTTGTACTGCTTCTGCTTCTGGGTCGACTGGGTGCCGAAAAATGCAGCGTAGTCGGTGCCTTTACAGTGCACCAACGGAATGAACCCCAGATCCGACAGCTCTTTTTCACGACGGTCGGTGATGGCGATTTCAGTCGGGCATTTGAGCGCGATTTCACCGTCATCGGTCTTGAAGGTATGGGTCGGCAGGCCTTCTACCAGACCACCACCTTCCACACCGCGAATCGCCACACACCAGCCATAACGCGAGAACGCATCAGTAACCCGGGTGCCGAGCGCATAGGCAGCGTTCATCCACAGGTATTTGTTGTGGTCACGACCGTCGACGCTTTCGACGAAGTTGAATTCTTCGACCGGGGTGGTATCCGGGCCGTAAGGCAGACGCCCCAATACGTGCGGCAGCGTTAGACCGACATAGCGAGAGTCTTCGGAGGCGCGGAACGACTTCCACTTGGCGTATTCGACGGTATCGAAAATCTTCGCCAGATCACGTGGGCCGGACATGTCGGTGAACGAGTCCCAGCCGAACAGCTCAGGCGAGGCTGCCGAAATGAACGGTGCGTGGGCTGCAGCGGCAACGTGAGAAATCTCTTCAAGCAGGTACATGTCTTCCGGGTTGCGATTGAACTCGTAATCGCCCAGCAGCATGCCGAAAGGTGCGCCACCAAAGGTGCCGTACTCTTCTTCGTAGATCTTCTTGAACAGCGCGCTCTGGTCGAATTCGGACGACGCCTTGAGGTCGCGTACCAGATCTTTCTTCGAAGCATTGAGCAGATGAATCTTCAGCGTGGTGCTGGTTTCAGTCTGATCGACCTGGTATTTCAGGCCGCGCCATGAGGCCTCCAGTTGCTGAAATTCGCGAGCGTGCATGATTTCGTTCATCTGCTCGGAGAGCATCGAATCGATCTCAGCAATCCGCGCATCCAGGACTGCGATCAGGTCCTTGCTCGGTGTCATTTCGCCTTCAAGCACCTGGCCTACCAGCTCGCCGATCAGATCACGGGTGCGGGTGCGTTCGGTTTCGGAGCGGGCAACGCGGCTTTCAGAAATAATGCTGTCGAGCAGAGAGGACTGCGGCGCGAAGTTTTCCACTTCGACCAGGTCAGTATCCTGCTGAGCCACGGTTTGTTTATCGGTCATCGTCGTGCTCCTGCTTACTCTTTGGCATCGGTGGCTGGAGCAGCGGCTTCACGGCCGAATTCCTTGCCTAGCGTTTTCAACTTCTCGGTGTTCTGCAGCACGTCCATCAGCAGCTCTTCAAGCTTGTCGTTGCCACCCATCTTGTTGCGCAGATCTGCCAGCTTGTTACGAACCTCCAGCAGCTTGCGCAGCGGTTCGACCTGCTTGACGACGTTCTGCGGCTCGAAGTCTTCCAGAGCGTTGAAGTTGAGCTCGACACCGAGTTGCGTGCCGTTTTTGGCCAGGGTGTTATCGACGCGATAAGTCAGGCGTGGCTTGATGCCCTTGAGCACGCCGTTGAAGTTGTCGCGATCGATGAAGATGAACTTGCGATCCTTGAGCTTTGGCAGCGGCTCCAGTGGGTTGCCGGAGAAATCGCCCAACACGCCGACGACAAAGGGCAGCTCTTTCTTTTCCTGAGCATCGCCGATGTCCACGTCGTAAGTGATGTGAACCCGAGGGGCGCGAACGCGATCGAGCTTGTGCTGGGTACTTTCCTTCTTCGCCATCGTGATCTCCTGTGCGAGCTACTCGCTGCAATTCATTTGCGTGTCGGCCCAGCGTTGAGCCGGCCGCGTTACAGTCCTTCGATCGTCATCAGCAAGCGCTGACGAATCTCATCTTTCATTTCCATGATGCTGTCGTGGCCCACCAGCTCTTCAAAGCTGGCATTGCCTGCAATCTGTGTACTGCTGCGAATAACCGAGTCATCGGGCAGCGTTGAACGCACCGGTGAGCTGATCACGCAGAACGGCAGATCGCCGAAATCCTTCAACCGCTCGAAACTGACCGGGAAACGCAACCCTTCGAACAAGCGGCCGAGACCTGGTGATTTACTCACGCAATAGAACAGAACCAGGTAATGCACGACAAAGCGATAAAGCTCGGCGCTGCTGCGATTCGGGTCCTTGATGACCTTGCGGAATTGGGCCAGATCGAACGAATTGAACCCTACCACCCAACGCGTCGGGCTTGTGATGCGAATCGTCTGGCCGCTTTGTGCCAGGACCTTGTCATATTCGAGCGGGAACAATTCAGGCGTGGTGCTGATCAGGTTCAGCGGCACTTCCAGTTCATTGACCAACTGGAACGAAGAGGCCGAACCAATTCTGTCGTACAGCTCTTTGAGTTCTTTGAAGTGATGCTGTGTTTCTCTGCCGCTGCTGCGCTGTGCGCCTTGCAGATACTCACCGAACAGCATTTGCGGGCGAATGAGCAGAGCAAGGGTCGCCAGATAATCCGAGGCCTCAGTCTTGAGCACATCCGAAACGGCTCGAGTCTGGCTTCGCAGCTTGATCAAGGCTTCTACATCAAACGTCTGAGTCATAGGTACATCGTCCCTGAACCCCCCTGTGCGATGTCACGCATGACAACCCGGCATCAGGAGGGCTACATATTTCTCGACTGGCACACCTTCTCGAGAAGTTTTATCCCGGATGAAATCATCACGAGAATTCACCCCGAAGAATAAGTGGGAGTGTGGTACTAGCAAATCGATATCGAGTAGCCAGCAATGTCAGCTGAGGCATTATTTTACGTAGAAAAGTTCCCACAGGTGCTAAGTTTTTCTCGCTTTCGGTACACAGCGCAATGATGACCTTATGCCATCAGCTTGCTTATTCGCAACCTGATCTAACGTTAAACCCCTATAGATCAAGGCTTAAGCCGACTTTCCAAGTGAGTGAGCGGGCATTGAATAAACGTACAAAAAGGTGAACTGGATTACCTGCGTGGGAGGCGAAGCCTCCAAGAATTTCGTTAGATCCAGTTTTTTGGTGAGAACAAATGATGGCAACCGGAAAGCCTGCAGCGTGATAGCACGCCCGAATGAGCAAAATCCTTGGCGACTTAGAGATCAAGGTCGTAATAGCCGGAGTAGTTTCTCCAGCCGGTGTCAGTGGTGTGGCTTCTGCGGTTTAGCAAGACAGCCTGCTACCCAGTCTGGAAATCGAAAACGTTCATAGGGAAATGGCCAATGAAATTGCTGCGTAGCTTGAGAGCGTATCTGGGTCGCAAGGTGCCGGTTCAATCTGAACCAGTGGTGGTTGCACCAAGCGAGATTCAGGCGCTTTCTCCGGTGCAACATAACCTGAGTTGGCTGCCGACCCATGAGGAATCGAAGCCCTTCTCGACGCCGCTACCCGGTTGCCCACGATTGTGGCCGGAAGATAACGAGTTGCGTAACCGGTACTTGGCCTACGTGACGCACGCCCAGGAGGTCGGTCCACTGGCGCTCACAGAGCCCTGCTGTGAGGAAGGCCATAAACTGGCGCAGCAACTGCACTCAAGGGCGATCGATCTAAGCTGCGCCAAGGCCACCGAGCAATGCGCGGAAATTTACTGGTACCTGCAGTGTGCGGCCCTCGTTTCACTGGTTGCAGATGGTGCCGAGTCCAAAGACTTCATTCGCTTCACAAAGGATGTGCATCATTACAAGAATGGACGAATGACAGCAGGCCAGGTTTGGGCTTTTGACCTCTACGTCGAAGTTTTTACCTCCAAACTTCAATCAGGCAATGTGCTGCTGATGCGCGATGCAAGCACTGCACGCCCACCCGGAGAACCCGTTCCCCAGCCTGCCGAGATGGACGAACTGCTCTCATACTTGCCCCAGCTGTACCCCAACGGGATCGCGATCAAGACCTACACCGTCCCCGAGGGCACTCACTGGTCGCGCTACTTCGACGTCGTCGATGATTTCTACAAGGCTGTCGCCAAGGATTGCTGGAATGACTTCGATTACCTGAGCAATGGGGCCGCGTTGATGCTGGAGAACGAACCCTACATCGCCCACGCCAGCTTCGCAGACTTACAGACCATGCTGACGTATTGCATCAGAGGAGAGTTTTGCGATGGGCATCACGGTTCAATGATAGAGAAAGGCCATGTGCTGAATATGCTGCGCAGGCTTGAAATTCTGCGTAGCGAGAGGGGTGCATAGCGTGTCTGTAAGAGGGCACGCCAAGGGGCCTCGATACTTTGCCCCTCGGTAGCTCGCTACTGCTTACTTACATACAGCGCCTCGTATCGTGCCATGGCATCACTCAAGCGAAGTTTCAGGTATTCATTCGCATGCCCCAGCGCTGCAAGAATCTGCGCGGACTCCTTGAGATACGACGCGCGTTTGGCTGGCGTCCAAGTGGGCGGCGCAGACTGAAGGTTAGTGATGCGATCGCACAGCTTGATCGATGCGGCCTCCTTCGAGTGATTGGCGATGGCTGGACTTGCCCCTACAAAACCGGACACCAACTCCCCGTTAAATTGATGCTGCTGCCAAACGCCTAAATTCTCGCGGCGACCGATATTTCAAAGCGCTGTGCGGATGCTGCTCGTTGTAATGCTCGAAGGCAATCGTCAGATTGCGCAGCGCCGTTTCTCGATCAGGTTTGGGCATGTGCGCCACATAATCACGTTTGATCGTTTTCACGAAGCTCTCAGCCATGCCGTTGCTTTGCGGGCTGCGTACCGGTGTGGTCACCGGCTGCAAGCCGATCTGGCGAGCAAATAGGCGCGTCTGCTCGGCGATATAGGCCGAGCCGTTATCGCTCAACCATTGCACCGGCGTACTCGGCAGCTGATCTCCAAAGCGCTTCTCCACACTTTCCAACATCAAGTCCCGGATGTCATCGCCGCTGTAGCCTGTCGGGCTGGCGACCCAGCCGATGGCTTCGCGATCACAGCAGTCCAGGGCGAAGGTCACGCTTAGCTTCGCACCGTCATCGCAGCGAAACTCGAAGCCGTCCGAGCACCAGCGGGTATCGCTGGTAGTAACGGCAATTCGGCCTTCATGCCGACGCTGCACGCCAGGCTGCTTGATGCGTCGTTCCAGCAACAGATTGTGATCGCGCATGACGCGGTAAACCCGCTTCACATTGATCGGAGCCAGTAACTGGACTTCACGCTCGCGGCGCAGCAACCCCCAAACCCGGCGGTAGCCATAGCTTGGCAACTCGCTGACCTGCTGCTTAATTTCAGCGACCAGTTCAGTATCGTTCACGAGCCGACGTCGCCGTACTTTGGGCGATACCAATTGCTTGATCCGAGCCGTTAATTGCGAGCGCGACACACCGAGACATTCGCTGACCAGTTTCACTGGTCGTCCCCCGGCAACAAGGGTGAGTGCGCAATCCATTTTCGCGACCGGGCAATCTCCACGGCCTCTTTGAGGACTTCGGCTTCCATCGTCTTCTTGCCCAGTATCCGCTGCAATTCGCGGATCTGCTTGAGCGCATCGGTAAGTTCCGACGCAGGTACAACGGCTTCGCCAGCACTGACCGCCGACAAGCTTCCGTCCTGGTAAAGCTTGCGCCACAGGAACAGCTGGTTGGCGTTTATGCCGTTGCGTCGGGCCACCACGGAAACGCTTTGCCCAGGCTCAAGGCTCTCGCGAACCATGGCCAGCTTCTGGTCGGTGCTCCAGCGGCGTCGGCGTTCCTGGCCGAGCAGCTCGCCACCCTTATCGTTGCTGTTAGTCATAAACATACCCGTTTGCCTATCCCTTATCTTAAGGGGGGAACGGTGTCCTGTCTTTCATGGGGCTCGTTCAATGGCCTGAAAGTAGCGCTCGTAAGAGAACGGCACGATCAAGTTTTTACTCAGGCAGGCCACCGTTGAAGCGACATCTGTTCCGAATGCCTCAGCCAGCGCTTCCTGCGTAATCTCGGTGTCCTCGATGACGTCGTGCAGCAATGCTGCTGGCACACCATTGGCGTCGCACAGCATGTGAATCTTGGTTGTCAGACCGCCCCGACTGCGCCCGAGCGCGTGGTCTTGCGGTTCTTCGAACCCCCTTTTTTCCCGGCACCTGATGAGGCCCGGGTTGCTCGTACGGCAGTGGAGTCGATCATCCATGTTTCCAGGTCAATCAAACCTTGCTCATTCAAGCGGATATGAAGACGCTTGAGCATCAGATCAAAAGCTCCGCAATCACGCCATTCCCGGAACCGTTGATAAATCGTCGACTAAGGACCGAATCGCTCGGGCATATCTCGCCATGCTGCGCCAGAGCAAAGCACCCAAAGGATACCGTTAAGCATCAGGCGATCATCGGCCCGAGGGCGCCCGGTGCGTTGGGTTTTGGTGAAGATATCTGCAACCAGAGCCCAGGTTGCGTCGGGGAGCTCATACCGCTTTGCCATCTTGGCCTCCTGGCTTTAATGGCGATGTATTTTACAGAAAATCGTATTTTCTGAGTTTACGTACAGAGCCTAGCTGGGTTGACATGGCGGGGGTCGCAGGTGTTTCCTTTCTCACCTGAAGCAGCTGTAAGGGTCTTGAGACTGTGAAGAGGGTCGCGACTCGCGACAGCTACTGGCACGTTGCACTGTCCGGTTGCTTAGGTTTCCACCAATATGGTGCCGATACGTAAGGCTAAGCCGCGATCCAATCGATGATTGGTATGATGATGCTCCAATCTGTCGTTGCGTTGACCATGTGTTGCTCAGCGCGGCGGTAGCGTGCTGCCAGTTGCCTTCAAGGAGATGCAAATGACGATGGATCTTGTTCCCATGCGTGCCTACCCGAGCCGGTGCTTCTTTAAGGCTGGAATGTCCACCGCATGGCCTTCAGTGCTGAGCAACCGCGTCCGCGTTTGCACGGCCCAAGGTACCGTCGTGGTATCAGATGTGGTGCGCAGTATTCTCCGGCTGCTGCAGAATCCAGCTTATCGGCTAAAAGGAGGTATGGCGTGAATAATGGAATATATCCATGTACTGCCGCAGACCCTATGGGGACTGGGCCTCAGCAGGGGTTATTGGGGGAGGGGACGTTGCCATGGCCGAGCGAGGTGGCTGCTCGGGCTTTCCCGTCCTCGCTAGTGTGCTGTCTCAGAAATAAAGCTCCTCATGCTTTTGAGGCCATGGCCTCACGGGCTCGTTGTATTTTATTCAAAATATCTTCCCCTTTGGC
>NZ_SOCT01000020.1 GCF_004364435.1 Pseudomonas sp. LP_7_YM
GAGCAACAGGTTGGATAACGGGAGCCGTATGACGCGAGAGTGTCACGTACGGTTCTACGAGCGGCTACGGGGGCAGTTCCTGTGGCCGACTCACCTCACTGTCTTCAGGCAATTCGCTGAGGCGATACACCTGGGTATGGCAAAGGTCTTCGGCCCTTCGGGTCAGGCGGACCATTTCCTTGTACGGCTTTCTGCCCATGATCGTGAGCAGGAAGTCGTCCAGGTTTCCCTCAACGCGTAAATACGCGACTTGCATGAAGGGCACCGGGATAATGTCTGTTTCGTATGGCTGGCGCATCGCGCTGCTGGTCTTTTCCAGGGACGGCACTAGGGTTTGTCTGAAAAGTCGCTTTCGCTAGAATGATGCCCTCTGGTTGCCAGGAGAGCCGTCATGACAGGCCGTTATGACAGGCCGTTATGAAATTTCATCTGAGCGTTGGGCGATCATTGAAGCCATCGTTTCCCCTCCTCAACACATGGGGCGGCCAAGGCGCGATGATCGTCAGATGCTTGATGGAATCTTTTGGATTTTGTGTTCTGGCGCCAAATGGCGGGATCTTCCAGAACGTTTTGGGCCTTGGAAGACCGTTTACCAGCGCTTCAGGCAATGGCGTGACAACGGCACGTTCGAGCAGGTTCTGCGCCACCTTCATCTTCGTTTGCGAGAAGACGGGTTCATCGATCTGGATACCTGGATGGTCGATTCCACGTCAATCCGGGCCACCCGGGCTGCCAGCGGTGCTGGAAAAAAAGGGGCCCGCAGGAACCGCAACACCACTGTCTCGGCCGAAGCAGGGGCGGACTGACCACCAAAATACACCTCGCCTGCGACAGTCATGGCTTCCCGCTGACCATCATGCTGTCGCCCGTCGAGCAGGCTGATTCGCGCTACTTCATGCCGTTGCTGGATCAGATCAGCTTTCCTGGCAGCAGGGGTCGCCCGCGCAAGGGTTGCCGTTATGTGCTTGCCGACAAGTGTTATGACAGCCAGGTTATACGTCTGTACTGCGACCGCTACGGCATGTAGCCGGTGATTCCGCTGCGCAAGATGCATCGCAAGCCTCGACGCGGCCTGCCTCGGCTGTTTGATAGGCCTCAGTATAAAAAACGCAACGTTATTGAGCGGGTGTTCAGTTGGCTTAAGGAAAAACGTCGGATCTGTACGCGTTACGACAAACTGGCCAGCAACTTTAAAGCCATGGTCACACGGGCCTGCATTGAAAGGTGCTTGCGGGCTGACTTTTCAGACAAACCCTAGAACAAGGAATAGCCCTGTCTCAATATCAGATAATAGATAGTGAATCTTACCGGTAGTACTGCCAAAAGCTCGTGTCGATCGACCTGAGCTGGGTACATCTTGAATCGTCAACCAAGGCGAATAGTCAGGACCTTCGCCGCGACCTCTCCCCTCTTTGAGGAACCTATCGATTTTCGATTCGTCGATCTCGTATCTGCGACGCGCCATCACTCGCCCTCAAAGGATGCCGTGTCCTGAAGTGGTTTGACGTCCACACCTGGACGTCAGACCACGTACAAACTTTATTCCAAGCCGACACATAGCTCAATTTCAGTGGGCAACTTATTCCACAGTCACAGACTTCGCTAAGTTGCGCGGCTGGTCCACATCGGTTCCTTTGAGCACGGCCACGTAGTACGAAAGCAACTGCAGCGGAATGGTGTACAGGATTGGCGCCAATGCATCGACGATGTGCGGCATGGAGATGACGTGGGTGCCGACTCCGTTGTTCAGACCTGCCTGCTCGTCGGCGAAGACGATCAGTTCTCCACCGCGGGCACGGACTTCCTGAAGGTTGGATTTCAGTTTTTCCAGCAACTCGTTGTTCGGCGCCACAGTCACCACAGGCATGTCGCTGTCTACCAATGCCAGCGGGCCGTGTTTCAACTCTCCGGCCGGGTAGGCTTCGGCGTGGATATAGGAGATTTCCTTAAGCTTGAGCGCACCTTCCATGGCTACAGGGAATTGCGCGCCACGGCCGAGGAATAACGTGTGGTTCTTTTCGGCGAACAGCTCCGCGACTTTTTCCACCGTGCTGTCCATGGCCAGCGCTTCGCCCAGACGGGTTGGCAGGCGACGCAGTTCTTCGACCAGTTCAGCCTCGACGCCGGCCTCCAGCGTACCTTTGACCTGCCCCAGTGAGAGGGTCAGCAGCATCAGTGCCACTAGCTGAGTGGTAAATGCCTTGGTCGAAGCGACGCCGATTTCCGGACCGGCCTGGGTCAGCAGCGTTAGATCGGACTCACGGACCAGCGAGCTGATGCCGACGTTGCAGATCGCCAGACTGGCAAGAAAGCCCAGTTCCTTGGCATTGCGCAACGCAGCCAGCGTATCGGCGGTTTCACCGGATTGAGAGATCGAAACAAACAGAGTGTCCGGCTGGACAACGACCTTGCGGTAGCGGAACTCGCTGGCGACTTCGACCTGACACGGAATGCCCGCCAGCCCTTCGAGCCAGTAACGCGCGACCATACCTGCGTGATAACTGGTGCCACAGGCGACGATCTGCACATTGCGAACGTTGGCGAACAGTTCTGCAGCCTGAGGACCGAACGCCTGCACCAACACCTGCTCCTGACCGAGACGACCTTCCAGCGTGCGTTGCACGACCTTTGGTTGCTCATGAATTTCCTTGAGCATGAAGTGGCGGTACTCGCCCTTATCGGCTGCCTCAGCGCCTTCTCGGTGTTGAACCACCTCGCGCTCGACCGGCAAGCCGGCGGCGTTCCAGATCTGCACGCTGTCACGACGGATTTCGGCGATATCGCCTTCTTCCAGGTACATGAAGCGATCAGTTACCTGGCGCAGCGCCAACTGGTCGGACGCGAGAAAGTTTTCACCCAGCCCTAGTCCCACCACCAGCGGGCTGCCGCTGCGAGCCGCAACCAGACGATCGGGTTGTTTGGCGCTGATCACCGCAAGACCATAAGCACCGTGCAGTTCCTTGACTGTGGCTTTCAGGGCTGCTGCGAGGTCAGGGGTGTCTTGCAGCTTGTGGTGGAGCAGATGGACGATGACTTCGGTGTCCGTGTCCGAGGTGAACACATAGCCCAGGTCTTTCAGGCGCGCACGTAGTGGCTCATGGTTTTCGATGATGCCGTTGTGCACCACAGCCAGTTCGTCACTGGAGAAGTGCGGGTGGGCATTCTGTTCGACGGGCGCACCGTGGGTGGCCCAGCGGGTATGGGCAATGCCTAGGCGGCCTGCGAGCGGCTCGCCAGCCAACGATTGCTCAAGTTCATTGACCTTGCCGACGCGGCGGCGGCGCTCAAGCACACCGGCATTGCTGAACAGTGCGACACCTGCGCTATCGTAGCCGCGGTATTCCAGGCGCTTGAGACCCTCCAGCAGGATGGCAGTGACATTGCGTTCAGCGACGGCGCCGACGATTCCACACATGGTCTTCTCCTAGGAAACTGCGGCGCAGATCAACGTGACGCCGCGAGCCTGAATTTGTTCGCGAGCCTCTTGGGGCAAGCGATCATCGGTGATAAGGGTATGAATGCTGCTCCACGGCAGCTCCAGATTGGGGATCTTGCGACCGACCTTGTCGGCTTCGACCATCACGATTACTTCCCGGGCGACTTCAGCCATTACCCGGCTCAACCCCAGCAGCTCGTTGAAAGTCGTGGTACCACGCTGCAAATCGATGCCATCGGCACCGATGAACAGTTGATCGAAATCGTAGGAGCGCAACACCTGCTCGGCGACCTGGCCTTGAAAGGACTCTGAATGCGGGTCCCAGGTGCCACCGGTCATCAACAGCACCGGTTCGTGCTCCAGTGCACCCAAGGCGTTGGCGACGTGCAGTGAGTTGGTCATGACCACCAGACCGGGTTGCTGGCCAAGCTCCGGAATCATTGCCGCTGTTGTGCTGCCGCTGTCGATGATGATTCGCGCGTGTTCACGAATTCGGGAAACCGCTGCTCGGGCAATAGCCTGCTTAACGCGAGACACCGGCTGACCAGGCTCGCCGATCAGCTCTTGGGGCATGGGCACGGCACCGCCATAGCGGCGAAGTAACAGACCGTTGCTCTCCAATGCGGCCAAATCCTTACGAACCGTAACTTCGGACGTTGCAAAACGCTTGGCCAACGCGTCGACGCTCACCTCGCCCTGCTCATTAAGCAACGCGAGGATGTTATGGCGACGCTGTGGGGTGTTTCGTTTCGACATGGCGACCTTATGTTTCGATTCGAAAGATAACGGTCGCAATAGAAACCTATCGAAAGATATTCGTCAAGCGCAGGTTGCTTAATGCAAGGCAATAATCGTTATCCACAAGGGTCTGAGCCTCTGCGGACTGATCTTGCGCATGATGGGTGACCGCAGGCGGTGTCGCTCATCATAATAGTGCCTGCCCTTCACAGGCAGCGCACCGGTGTGTTTGGACTGTGGATAACTTCAGTATTTCTCGATTTTGACGGGACGCTTCCAGCCATCGATGTTTCGCTGACGCGCACGAGCAACAGCAAGTTGCTCAGCAGCTACATTTTGGTTGATGGTGGAGCCCGCAGCGGTCGTTGCGCCAGAGGAGATATCCACAGGCGCTACCAGCGAGTTGTTGGAGCCAATGAACACATCTTCTCCCATCACCGTTTTGTGCTTATTGGCTCCGTCGTAATTACAGGTAATCGTGCCTGCACCGATATTGGTACGAGCGCCGATCACCGCATCCCCCAAATAGCTGAGGTGACCAGCCTTGGCGCCCTCACCCAGTTCTGCGTTTTTCAGCTCGACAAAGTTACCTACATGGGCCTTGGGCCCCAACACACTGCCGGGACGCAAGCGAGCAAACGGGCCTGCATCAGCGCCCTCCCCTACAATTGCGCCTTCCAGATGACTGTTGGCCTTGATGATCGACCCTTTGCGCAGGGTCGTATTTTTGATCACGCAATTCGGACCGATGGAAACATCGTCCTCAATGACCACGCGGCCTTCGAGAATCACGTTGATATCGATCATGACGTCCCGGCCGACGGTTACCTCACCGCGTACGTCAAAACGTGCCGGGTCGCGCAACGTCACGCCGAGGGCCATCAGGCGGTGAGCTTCGCGTAGCTGATAGTGACGTTCCAGCTCGGCGAGTTGTTTACGATCGTTGGCGCCCTGCACTTCCATGGCGTCCAGGGGTTGCGCGGTGGCCACGGTCAGGCCGTCGCTCACCGCCATCGCAATCACGTCGGTCAGGTAATACTCGCCTTGGGCGTTGTTGTTCGAGAGTCGACTCAGCCAGTCACCCAAGCGCTTTCCGGGCACTGCCAGAATGCCGGTGTTACCTTCCTTAATAGCTTTCTGTGCCTCATTGGCGTCCTTGTGCTCAACAATCGCGCTGACGCGGTTGTTGGCGTCTCGCACGATACGGCCATAGCCGGTCGGGTCGTCAAGGTCGACTGTCAGCAAGCCCAGCTGTTGATCGTTGACCAGGGTCAGCAGGCGCTGCAATGTCTGGACTTCAATCAGTGGCACGTCCCCATAAAGGATCAGTACCGTGTCTGCGCTCAACTCTGGCACCGCTTGGGCAACTGCGTGCCCCGTGCCCAGCTGTTTGTCTTGCAGCACAAAGTTGAGGTCATCCGCGGCCAGGCGCTCACGGACCATATCAGCCCCGTGACCGATCACCACTTGAATGCTCTGCGGCGAGAGTTCACGTGCGCGGTGGATAACATGGCCAAGCATGGAGTTGCCCGCAACCGGGTGCAGGACCTTGGGCAAGGCAGAACGCATACGAGTGCCCTGGCCGGCGGCAAGGATGACGATATCAAGGGACATGAAGGATTCCAGGCAAGCTAGCCGCAGCCAAGGCCGGGCTGAAGGTTCAGGAATGGGCAAAAAAGAAAAAGGGTAGCCGAGGCTACCCTTTTACTCAATTGCGCATGGGAGTCGTCGACCTTAGCCGCCGAACTTCTTGCGAATTTGCTGAACGGTGCGCAGCTGAGCTGTAGCCTCCGCCAGACGTGCAGCCGCAGATCCGTAATCGAAGTCTGCGCCTTTCTCATTCAGAGCGCGCTCGGCAGCCTTGACGGCTTCCTGAGCAGAGGCTTCATCCAGGTCAGCAGCGCGTTGCACAGTATCGGCAAGCACTTTGACCATGTTCGGTTGAACCTCAAGGAAACCGCCGGAGATGTAATACACCTCAGCGTCTCCACCCTGCTTGATCAGACGGATCGGACCCGGCTTCAAATCAGTGATCAGCGGCGCGTGACCTGGAGCAATACCGATATCACCCAGGTTACCGTGTGCAATCACCATCTCGACCAGACCGGAGAAAATCTCTCCTTCCGCGCTGACGATATCGCAATGGACTGTCATAGCCATTTGCTTGCCTCAACCTGATTAGCGCCCGTTACCGGGCGCCTGGATTACAGTTTCTTGGCTTTCTCGATTGCTTCTTCGATGCCGCCGACCATGTAGAACGCTTGTTCTGGCAGGTGGTCGTAGTCACCGGCGAGGATGCCTTTGAAGCCAGCAATGGTGTCTTTCAGGGAAACGTATTTACCCGAAGCACCGGTGAAGACTTCAGCTACGAAGAACGGCTGCGACAGGAAGCGCTGAATCTTACGAGCGCGGGATACCAACTGCTTGTCGGTTTCCGACAGCTCGTCCATACCCAGGATCGCGATGATGTCTTTCAGCTCTTTGTAGCGCTGCAGGACGTACTGAACGCCGCGAGCGGTGTCGTAGTGGTCCTGACCGATAACGTTCGGGTCCAGCTGGCGCGAAGTCGAGTCAAGTGGGTCAACCGCAGGGTAGATACCCAGGGATGCGATGTCACGGGACAGAACGACGGTGGCATCCAAGTGGGCGAAGGTGGTCGCTGGCGACGGGTCGGTCAAGTCGTCCGCTGGTACGTAGACCGCCTGGATCGAGGTGATCGAACCTTCTTTGGTCGATGTGATGCGCTCTTGCAGCACGCCCATCTCTTCGGCCAGAGTCGGCTGGTAACCTACTGCAGAAGGCATACGGCCAAGCAGTGCAGATACTTCGGTACCGGCCAGGGTGTAACGGTAGATGTTGTCGACGAACAGCAGAACGTCGTTACCTTCGTCACGGAACTTCTCGGCCATGGTCAGGCCGGTCAGAGCAACGCGCAGCCGGTTTCCCGGCGGCTCGTTCATCTGGCCGTATACCAGTGCCACTTTGTCCAGAACGTTGGAGTCCTTCATCTCGTGGTAGAAGTCGTTACCCTCACGAGTACGCTCACCCACACCGGCAAACACGGAATAACCGCTGTGTTCGATGGCGATGTTCCGGATCAGCTCCATCATGTTTACGGTCTTGCCGACACCGGCACCACCGAACAGACCGACTTTGCCGCCTTTGGCAAACGGGCAAACCAGGTCGATGACCTTGATGCCAGTTTCCAGCAGGTCGTTGCCGCCTGCCTGGTCAGCAAACGAAGGCGCAGCACGGTGAATGCCCCAGCGCTCTTCGGTTTCGATCGGACCCGCTTCATCGATCGGGTTGCCTAGGACGTCCATGATCCGGCCCAGAGTCGCTTTACCGACCGGTACGGAAATGGCCGCGCCGCTGTCGATGACGTCCAGACCGCGCTTCAAGCCTTCGGTAGAGCCCATCGCAATGGTACGAACTACGCCGTCACCCAGCTGTTGCTGGACTTCCAGGGTAGTTTCCGCGCCTTGTACTTTTAGCGCGTTGTAGATGCTCGGTACGCTGTCGCGTGGAAATTCCACGTCGATCACGGCGCCGATGATTTGAACGATACGTCCGCTACTCATTAGCTGGATCCTCTGAATATTTGAACCGTTAAACCGCGGCAGCGCCGCCAACGATTTCCGAGATCTCTTGGGTGATCGCTGCCTGACGCGCCTTGTTGTAGATCAGCTGCAAATCGCTGATCAGGTCACCGGCGTTGTCAGTGGCGTTCTTCATCGCGATCATCCGCGCGGCTTGTTCAGCTGCGTTGTTCTCGACCACCGCCTGGTAGACCTGCGACTCCACGTAACGGACCATCAAGCCGTCCAGCAGCTCCTTGGCGTCGGGTTCGTACAGGTAATCCCAGTGGTGCTTGAGTTCTTGATCCTGGGTGGCGACCAACGGAATCAACTGCTCGACCGTTGGTTGCTGAGTCATGGTGTTGATGAACTTGTTGGATACCACTGACAGGCGGTCAATACGGCCCTCCAGGTAGGCATCCAGCATCACCTTGACGCTGCCGATCAAATCGTTGATCGACGGCTCTTCGCCCAAGTGGCTGATCGCAGCGACGACGTTACCGCCGAAGTTGCGGAAAAACGCCGCACCTTTGCTGCCGACCACACACAGATCGATCTCTACGCCGTTTTCACGGTTCTTCGCCATGTCCTTGACCAAAGCCTTGAACAGGTTGGTATTCAAGCCACCGCACAGACCACGGTCACTGCTTACCACGATATAACCGACGCGCTTGACTTGGCGGTCGATCATGAACGGGTGGCGGTATTCCGGGTTAGCGTTGGCAAGATGACCAATTACCTGGCGGATGCGCTCCGCGTAGGGACGGCTAGCAGCCATGCGCATTTGAGCCTTGCGCATTTTGCTGACCGCCACTTTTTCCATGGCGCTGGTGATCTTTTGCGTGCTTTTGATGCTCGCAATCTTGCTGCGAATCTCTTTTGCGCCTGCCATGTAACACCTATCAGGTTAGCAAGCGGGAGCCTCGCGACTCCCGCTGCGGCTTACCAGGTTTGGGTGGCCTTGAACTTCTCGATACCGGCTTTAAGGCCAGAATCGATTTCGTCATTGAAGTCACCCTTCACGTTGATCCTTGCCATCAAATCGGCATGATCGCGGTTGAAGTAAGCAATCAGCGCTTGTTCGAAGCTGCCGACTTTGGTGATTTCAACGTCGGTCAGGAACCCACGCTCAGCGGCATACAGCGACAGCGACATGTCAGCGATCGACATTGGCGCATATTGCTTCTGCTTCATCAGCTCGGTAACGCGCTGACCATGCTCAAGTTGCTTACGGGTCGCTTCGTCCAGGTCAGAAGCAAACTGGGCGAATGCTGCCAGTTCACGATACTGAGCCAGAGCGGTACGGATGCCACCGGACAGCTTCTTGATGATCTTGGTCTGAGCGGCACCACCCACACGGGATACCGAAACACCGGCGTTCACTGCCGGGCGGATGCCGGAGTTGAACATGGCCGATTCCAGAAAGATCTGACCGTCGGTGATGGAAATCACGTTGGTCGGAACGAACGCGGAAACGTCGCCAGCCTGGGTTTCAATGATCGGCAATGCGGTCAGCGAGCCGGTTTTGCCGGTCACTGCGCCATTGGTGAACTTCTCTACGTACTCTTCCGAAACGCGGGATGCACGTTCCAGCAGACGGGAGTGGAGATAGAACACGTCGCCTGGGTAAGCTTCACGTCCTGGTGGACGACGCAGCAGCAGGGAGATCTGGCGATAAGCCACAGCCTGCTTGGATAGATCGTCATAAACGATCAGCGCGTCTTCACCACGGTCGCGGAAGTATTCGCCCATGGTGCAACCGGCATACGGCGCCAGGAATTGCAGCGCAGGAGATTCGGAAGCACTGGCAGCCACGATGATGGTGTTGGCCAGGGCACCATTTTCTTCCAGCTTGCGAACAACGTTGGCAATGGTCGATTGCTTCTGACCAATGGCTACGTACACGCAGAAAATGCCGCTGTCTTTCTGGTTGATGATCGCGTCGATTGCCAGCGCGGTCTTACCTATCTGACGGTCGCCGATGATCAGCTCACGCTGGCCACGACCAACGGGGATCATGGCATCGACAGCCTTGTAGCCAGTCTGTACAGGCTGGTCTACCGACTTACGCCAGATAACACCCGGAGCAACTTTCTCGACCGCGTCGGTCTCGGTGTTGTTCAGGGGGCCCTTGCCGTCGACCGGGTTACCCAGTGCGTCGACAACGCGACCCAGCAGTTCCTTACCAACCGGAACTTCCAGGATGCGGCCGGTGCACTTGGCACTCATGCCTTCGGCCAGCGAGGTGTATGCGCCCAGTACCACCGCACCTACGGAGTCTTGCTCCAGGTTCAGTGCCATACCATAGACGCCGCCCGGGAACTCGATCATTTCGCCGTACATAGCGTCGGCCAGACCGTGAATCCGCACGATACCGTCAGACACGCTGACGACAGTGCCTTCGTTGCGGGCTTGGGAGGCTACATCGAGCTTGTCGATGCGGCCCTTGATGATTTCACTTATTTCGGAAGGATTGAGTTGCTGCATTGCTCTGCTGCCCCTTCAAACTCAAGATTTCAATGCTTCGGCTAGTTGCGCGAGTTTGCCGCGAACTGAGCCATCGATAACCAGGTCGCCGGCGCGGATAATGACACCACCTATCAGGGCAGCATCCTCCGCAGCATGCAGGCGCACTTCCCGACCGAGCCGTGCACTGAGAACCTTGGCGAGTTTGTCTTGCTGTTCTTGGTTCAATGCAAAAGCACTGGTGACATCCACATCTACCGATTTTTCCTGTTCAGCCTTGTACAGCTCAAACAGTTCGGAGATCTCCGGTAGAAGCCGGAGACGGTCGTTTTCAGCAACGACGTGGATGAAATTCTGTGCCTTGGCATCGAACTTGTCGCCGCACACTTCAATAAAAGTGGCGGCCTTGTCTGCGCTCGTCAGTCGCGGGGCCTTGAGCATGCGCTGCACTGTGTCGTCTTGCGACACTGCAGCAGCCAGGCCGAGCATGGCTGACCAATTGGCCAGCTGCTGGTGGGCCTGGGCATGCTCGAAGGCTGCCTTAGCGTAAGGTCGGGCCAACGTGGTCAATTCTGCCATGATCGCCCTCGCTTAAATTTCTGCAGCCAGTTTGTTAACCAGCTCCGCGTGCGCGTTTTGATCGATTGTGGCACCCAGGATCTTCTCTGCGCCATTGACTGCCAGGCTGCCCAACTGGGCGCGCAGCGCGTCTTTGACACCGTTCAGTTCCTGCTCGATCTCGGCCTGAGCCTGAGCCTTGATACGGTCAGCATCGACACGAGCCTGTTCACGGGCTTCGTCGACGATCTGAGTACCGCGTTTCTTGGCTTGCTCAATGATCTCAGCTGCCTGAGCCTTTGCTTCGCGCAGTTGCTGACCCACTTTATCTTGGGCCAGCTCCAGGTCGCGAGCTGCTCGGGTGGCAGCGTCAAGTCCATCCGCGATCTTCTTCTGACGTTCGTGCAAAGCCGCGATGACCGGAGGCCACACGAACTTCATGCAGAACAGCACAAAAATGAAGAACGCAACGGACTGGCCAATCAGGGTTGCATTAATGTTCACGCCAACACCTCGCTCGTTCGTTGTCCATCACACCAATCAACTCGAAAATTCGAGCGATTAGCCAGCGAGTTGACCAACGAAGGGGTTCGCAAAAGTGAAGAACAGAGCGATACCAACACCGATCATGGTTACGGCGTCGAGCAGACCAGCCACGATGAACATTTTGACTTGCAGCATTGGAACCATTTCCGGTTGACGCGCAGCGCCTTCCAGGAATTTACCGCCCAGCAGGCCGAAACCGATTGCGGTACCCAGTGCGCCCAGGCCGATCAGCAGTGCAACAGCGATAGCAGTTAGACCAACTACAGTTTCCATCTTTCCTCCCGACTTTTACGTCGTATTGGTTAGGTTTTTTTAGATTAAAGCGGTAAAGCAAAATCGTTTCTCACATCAAGCCCTCGCGGGCGCCCCCTCACCGCAATGAGGGGATCATCAGACTCGCCAGGCGGGTCTTAATGGTTATCTTCGTGAGCCATCGACAGATAGACGATGGTCAGCATCATGAAGATGAACGCTTGCAGGGTGATGATCAGGATGTGGAATACAGCCCACGCCCATTGCAGAACCACGCCCAAGCCACTCAGCCAGAGCAGGCCACTGCCAAACATGACCGCGATCAGGATGAACACCAGCTCGCCGGCGTACATGTTGCCGAACAGACGCAGAGCCAGAGAAACCGGTTTGGCGATCAGAGTCACGAATTCAAGCAGGAAGTTCACAGGAATCAACAGCGCCTGCACGAATACGTTCTTGCTGCCGAACGGATGCAGGGTCAGTTCACCAATGAAGCCGCCAATGCCCTTGACCTTGATGCTGTAGAAAATGATCAAAGCGAAGACCGACAACGCCATACCGATGGTCGCGTTAGGGTCGGTAGTCGACACTGCGCGGAACGGAATGTGGTGGTCACCGGAAATCCATACGGCTACCTGAGGGATCCAGTCGACGGGCACCAGGTCGACCGCGTTCATTAGGAATACCCAGACGAAAATGGTCAGAGCCAGTGGAGCGATGACCGCGCTGCGACCATGGAAACTGTCTTTAACGCTGCCATCGACGAATTCGATCAGCACTTCAACGAAGTTCTGCAGCGCACCGGGTTGACCGGAGGTCGCCTTTTTGGCGGCCAGACGGAAAATCAGGACGAAGATCAGACCCAGAGCCACCGACCAGCCGAGAGTATCGAGGTGGAAAGCCCAAAAGCCCATTTCTTTTGCTTCGGCAGCAGAATGCGCGAAGCCCCAAGTGCCGTCAGGCAAATGACCGAAGGTCAAGTTCTGCAAGTGGTGCTGGATATAGCCCGAAGCTGTTTGCTCTGCCATGGTTGCCTCAAACGCCCTAAGGTCTCGAAAGTCTTGTTCTCATTAGCAGGGGAGCGAACCAGCTGACCGACTGGGTCAGCATGAACACGCCGAAGACCGCCAGCGGGGCCAGCGGCTTCACACCTGCAAAGGTCAGTGCAAACAGCACTGCCGTAAAAATCAGTTTGCCTGCCTCGCCGGCGTAGAACGACCTAACGATAGCTTGCGCTGCACGGGCACCGGAATACCGGAAAGCCTTATGGGCAAAATACACATTGGGCAGCCACGCTATCAGGCCTCCGCAAAACCCTGAATACCCGGCTACGACTCCATGCCACTGCCAAAGCGTCACCGCTGCCAATAGCAGGACAATCAGTTGAGCCAGCAATACCGGGAAAACAGCCAGGCGATGGAATGGCAAGCGGTTTGGCGTGCGTGTCTCCATCACATGGGCTCCTCGTATGCCAGCCGCCAAAATCAATAACTTGGCATAATTTGTGCCGACAAAATGCGCGCAGAGTATAGGGGCGGTTCAGCCCCTATTCAACTGCCGGGTAGTGATTTCCGACTACGCGCTACGCATCATTTGTTTCAGCGGATGTGAGCCAGGACACCCTGCAACTCGTCCAGCGAGTTATAGCGGATCACCAGCTGGCCTTTTCCTTTCTGACCATGGCGAATCTGCACCGCAGAGCCCAGGCGCTCGGCCAGACGCTGTTCAAGGCGGCTGATATCGGGGTCGGCTTTGACGGGCTCCACCGGGTCCTGTTTGCCACTCAACCACTGGCGTACCAGTGCCTCGGTCTGGCGCACGGTGAGCCCACGTGCGACAACATGTCGCGCCCCTTCCACCTGTCGTTCTTCCGGCAGGCCAAGCAATGCGCGGGCATGACCCATTTCCAGGTCGCCGTGCGAAAGCATGGTCTTGATGGCTTCAGGCAAAGAGATCAGCCGCAGCAGGTTGGCTACGCTGACGCGAGACTTACCCACAGCCTCGGCGACCTGTTGCTGGGTCAACTGAAATTCCTGCTGCAAACGTTGCAGCGCGATGGCCTCTTCAATCGGGTTAAGGTCTTCTCGCTGGATATTCTCAATGAGTGCCATCGCGATGGCAGCCTCGTCCGGCACGTCGCGCACCATCGCAGGGATGGTTTCGATGCCAGCCTGCTGGCTGGCGCGCCAGCGACGCTCCCCGGCAATGATTTCGAACCGGTTGTCGGCAATCGGGCGTACCACGATCGGCTGCATGACGCCTTGCGCCTTGATCGAATTGGCCAGCTCTTCCAGCGCCTGCGGGTCCATGTCTCTGCGCGGCTGATACTTGCCACGCTGGATCAGATCCAGCGGTATGTGCTGCAGCTCGCGCTGGTCAGCCTTGACGGCCTGCTCTTCCAGCGCACTGACGGTGGGACTGCTCAGAAGTGCGTCCAGCCCACGTCCGAGTCCTCGTTTCTTGACGGCCATGGGATTTCCTTAAGTGGGCTGGGCGGCTGCGCGTGAGGGGCCGCGACGTTGGCGACGCACCATCTCGCCAGCCAGAGCCAGGTACGCCAATGCGCCGCGCGAAGACTTGTCATAAGCGAGGGCTGGCATGCCGAAGCTCGGGGCTTCGGCAAGGCGGATGTTGCGCGGGATCACGGTGTCGTACAGCTGATCGCCAAAGTGTTCCTTGAGCTGCGCGGAGACATCATTGATCAGGCTCAACCGCGGGTCATACATGGTCCGTAACAGGCCTTCGATCTTGAGCTGAGGATTGAGCAACTCGGCGATGCGCTTGATGTTATCCACAAGGTCGCTCAAGCCCTCCAGCGCGAAATACTCGCACTGCATCGGAATGATCACGCCATCGGCGGCAACCAGTGCATTGAGCGTCAGCATCGACAGCGAAGGTGGGCAGTCGATGAGAATGTAGTCGTAGTTGTCGCGAATCGACGCCAGCGCGGTGCGCAAGCGCGACTCTTTCATCTCCATTTCCAGCAACACGACCTCAGCGGCGGTCAGATCGCGGTTGGCAGGCAGAAGTTGATAGCCGCCATGTTCGGAAAAGTGCATGGCCTGGTTAAGGTCACATTCACCAATCAGCAAATCGTAGACCGAGTGCTCCAACGCGTGCTTATCCACACCGCTGCCCATGGTGGCGTTGCCTTGAGGATCGAGGTCGATCAACAACACCCGACGCTTGGTTGCGACCAGCGAAGCTGCGAGGTTGATGCAGGTGGTGGTTTTGCCCACCCCCCCTTTTTGGTTCGCTATCGCGAATACCTTAGCCATTCTTGCGTGTGTTCCCTGTCATGCCGTGCGGCGCAGTATCAGCAGATGCCGTTGACCTTGGCAACCGGGTACGGCCAAGGCTTGTGCGCTTTCCAGATGAAAATCTGCAGGCAATGCTACCAGTTCGTCCACAGGATGCAGACCTTTCATCGCCAGCCAGCGCGTTTCGCTGTTGCCCATGTGGCGAGTCCACTGGGTGAAGTCTTCAAGACTGCTGAATGCGCGCGAAATGATCCCGGTGAACGGCACATCTGGCGTGAATGCTTCTGCACGGCTGTGGATAACTTCCAGATTATCGAGCTTCAGCTCAAGTTTTACTTGGGTCAGAAACCGGGTTTTCTTGCCGTTGCTGTCCAGAACCGTGACGTTCATGTCTGGAAAAAGAATCGCCAGCGGAATGCCGGGCATACCGCCGCCACTGCCTACGTCCAACTGGCGATCGCCCTCGATGAAAGAGATAACGCTAAGGCTATCGAGCAGGTGCCGGGAAACCATTTCATCAGGATCGCGAACAGCGGTCAGGTTGTAGGCCTTGTTCCATTTGATGAGCAAAGCCAGATAGCCCAGCAACCGGCTGTGTTGGGCTTCAGTCAAATCGACGCCCAATTCCCGGGCGCCCAGAGTCAATTCTTCTGCATGCTGCGGGGTGACCATAGAACTCAAGCGCTTTGCTCCAACTGACGGCCCGCGCCGCGTTTTTTCAAGTGAATCATCAACAGCGAAATGGCAGCTGGGGTAACCCCTGGAATCCGCGAAGCCTGTCCAAGCGTCTCTGGCCGAGTGACCCCCAGCTTGCTCTGGATCTCTTTCGACAACCCGCAGATCCCGGTGTAATCAATATCCGGCGGCAGTTTAGTGTCTTCACTGGCGCGCAAGCGGGCGATTTCATCCTGCTGGCGGTCAATGTAACCGGCGTATTTGGTTTTGATCTCAACCTGCTCGGAGACCTGTGGATCACTCGACCCGTTACCGGTCAACGCGACAAGGCTCGCGTAGTCCACTTCCGGACGGCTCAGCAGGTTGAGCAGATTATATTCATGAGTCAGCGGTGTACCGAAATGTGCAGAAACAGCGTCGCCCTGTTCGGTGCCCGGACGAATCCAGGTTGATTTCAGCCGCTGTTCTTCCAGCTCGATGCCTTCGCGTTTGGCGCTAAAAGCTGCCCAACGCGCATCGTCGACCAAGCCCAGTTCGCGACCTTTTTCGGTCAAGCGCAGGTCAGCGTTATCCTCGCGCAGGATCAAACGATATTCGGCGCGGGAAGTGAACATGCGGTACGGCTCCTGGGTGCCCAGGGTAATCAAGTCATCCACAAGCACACCGATGTACGCCTCATCACGGCGAGGACACCAGCTTTCCCTGCCTTGCGCACGCAGTGCAGCATTGGCACCCGCGAGCAGACCTTGCGCGCCAGCTTCTTCGTAACCGGTGGTGCCGTTGATTTGTCCGGCAAAGAACAGTCCGCCGATGACCTTGGTTTCCAGGCTGTACTTCAGATCGCGAGGATCGAAGTAGTCATATTCGATGGCGTATCCAGGACGGACGATATGAGCGTTTTCCATTCCACGAATCGAACGCACGATCTGCAACTGCACGTCGAATGGCAGTGAAGTCGAAATACCGTTCGGATACAGCTCGTGCGTGGTCAACCCTTCCGGCTCGATAAAGACCTGGTGACTCTCCTTGTCCGCAAAACGATGAATCTTGTCTTCGATCGACGGGCAATAACGCGGGCCCACCCCTTCAATCTCGCCGGCAGCGGAATACATCGGCGATCGGTCCAGGTTCGCGGCGATGATTTCGTGGGTGCGCGCGTTAGTGTGAGTAATCCAGCAGCTCACCTGACGCGGATGCTGTTCTTTCGAACCCAGGAACGACATGACTGGAATCGGCGTGTCTCCCGGCTGCTCGGTCATCAGAGAAAAATCTACCGAACGGCCATCGATGCGCGGCGGCGTGCCTGTTTTCAGGCGGCCAACCCGCAGAGGCAACTCACGCAGGCGACGAGCCAGCGCAATGGAAGGCGGATCGCCCGCGCGCCCACCGGAATAGTTCTGTAGGCCGATGTGGATAAGTCCACCCAGGAAGGTGCCCGTGGTCAGTACCACCGAATCTGCCATGAAACGCAGACCCATCTGAGTAACAACACCGCGAACCTGATCCTGCTCGACGATCAGATCATCGCAGGACTGCTGAAATATCCACAGGTTCGGCTGGTTCTCTATGATTTCGCGAATAGCCGCTTTATACAAAATGCGGTCAGCCTGGGCGCGAGTTGCACGTACTGCCGGGCCTTTACGGCTGTTCAGTACGCGAAATTGGATGCCCCCCAGATCGCTGGCCATGGCCATGGCACCTCCGAGGGCATCGATCTCTTTGACCAGATGACTCTTGCCTATGCCCCCAATCGCAGGGTTACAGCTCATTTGACCGAGGGTTTCCACGTTATGCGTGAGCAGCAGGGTTTTAGCACCCATGCGTGCAGACGCCAGTGCTGCCTCGGTACCGGCGTGACCGCCGCCGATAACGATCACTTCAAAACGGGAAGGGAAATCCACCATGCACCTCGTGCCTGTTAATGGGGGGGTATAGGAAATTGGCGGCAAGTATAGGGACTTCCCCCCCTTGAAAGGAACCTTTTGCGCAAAATTTAACCAGCTGTGCATAAAGGGCGGTTATAGAAATTAAAAAGAAAGAAATTTATAAGATCTTTGTTTTTATGTTTATTTTTATAGGGCGTGCTTTCTGTGGATAGATCCTCGAAAGCCTTTATCCGCGTGATGTATAGAGTTTCAAAACTCTGTGATCATGTAGGGATGAGGGCTTGGGATAAACCCTTTAAGCCTGTGGATTAAAGAGGTACTTGTCCACAGGCGCAGTTATCCTCAGCTCAAAGCCTGACTTATCAACCGAGCTAAGGCGCAGTTATGCACAGGGCTTATGTGGCCGGTTCGGATGATTGCTCAGCAAATAACATGCGTGCGCAAGCCGCCCGCTGCCTTTTTGAGCCCAGTCGAATTTTAAGTGAGAGGTTTGAATAGGCAGATCGATGAGAATCGATCTGCCTAGGGAAGAGCAAAAGGGTTATTTGCCGATGCAGAAACTGGAAAAGATGCGTCCAAGCAAATCATCTGAGCTGAACGCTCCGGTGATTTCTCCCAGAAATTGCTGAGCAAGGCGCAGATCCTCAGCAAGGAGCTCGCCAGCGCCAGCCAAAGTCAGCTGTGAACGCCCGTGATCGAGCGAGGCGCTGGCCCGGTCAAGCGCTTCGAGATGGCGACGACGTGCGCTGAAGCTGCTTTCGGAGGTCTGTTGATAACCCATGCAGGCTTTCAGGTGTTCGCGAAGCAGTTCAAGACCCTCGCCGCCCGTCCTGGCACTTAGGTTGATGGTGACGTGGCCGTCTGCGCTCACCTGCAAACCGACGGGATCGCCGCTGATGTCGGTTTTATTACGAATCAAGGTGACGTGAGCAGGATCAGGTCGCTCTTCCAGAAACTCTGGCCACAGGGCAAACGGGTTAACCGCTTCCGGAGCCGTCGCGTCGACCACCAACAGAATGCGATCGGCCTCGGCAATGGCCTTGAGTGCTCGCTCGACGCCTATTTTCTCAACCTGGTCCTCGGTATCGCGCAGTCCTGCAGTGTCCACCACGTGAAGCGGCATGCCGTCTATGTGGATATGTTCACGCAATACGTCGCGTGTGGTACCCGCAATTTCTGTCACGATCGCTGCTTCTCTTCCCGCCAAAGCGTTGAGCAGGCTCGATTTACCAGCGTTGGGCCGTCCGGCAATAACCACCGTCATGCCGTCTCGAAGCAGCGCACCTTGGTTGGCTTCACGCTGAACTGTGGACAATTGTTCACGGACCTCATCGAGCATACGCAGAACATGGCCATCAGCAAGGAAGTCGATTTCCTCCTCGGGAAAGTCGATGGCCGCTTCTACATAAATCCGTAGCTTGATCAGTTGTTCCGTCAGGTTATGCACACGTAGTGAAAAGGCACCCTGCAATGAGCGCAAGGCATTACGCGCCGCTTGGGTAGAACTGGCTTCGATCAAATCAGCAATGGCCTCAGCTTGAGCCAGATCCAGTTTGTCGTTGAGGAAGGCACGTTCACTGAATTCGCCCGGCCTTGCCAGACGGCTACCGAGTTGTACACAGCGCTGCAGCAACATATCCAGCACAACCGGGCCGCCATGACCCTGAAGCTCCAGGACGTCTTCCCCGGTGAAGGAATTAGGACCTGGGAAGTACAGTGCAACACCCTGATCAATGACCTGATCATTGCCATCGCGGAAGGGGCCGTAATGAGCGTGTCGCGGTTGCGGCAGTTTGCCAAGTATCGCTTTGGCAGCGGTGGCAGCCAGCGGTCCGGAGATTCGCACAATGCCAACCCCGCCTCTTCCTTGGGCAGTAGCGATGGCGGCGATGGTTTCACGAGGGACGTTCATGGTCCGGCTCCTGAATAAACTGACGGATAGCAAAACGCCCCACGAGGGGGCGTTCTGAATTACTTATTCACAGGGTAGTTCAAGCTGCGGCTTTCTTGGCCTTGGCCTCGATGCTACGCGTGATATACCACTGCTGAGTGATGGACAGGGTGTTGTTCACAACCCAGTACAGCACCAGACCTGCCGGGAACCACAGGAAGAAGAAGGTGAAGATGATTGGCATCAGCTTCATGACCTTGGCTTGCATCGGATCCGGTGGAGTCGGGTTCAGACGCTGCTGAATAAACATGGTCGCGCCCATGATGATCGGCAGGATGAAGAAAGGATCCTTGATCGACAGGTCGGTTATCCACAATAGCCAAGGCGCCTGACGCATCTCTACGCTTTCCAGCAATACCCAATACAGCGAAAGAAACACGGGCATCTGGACAAGAATAGGCAGACATCCACCCAGCGGGTTGATCTTCTCTTTCTTGTACAACTCCATCATCGACTGCGAGAGTTTCTGACGGTCGTCCCCATGTTGTTCTTTCAGCGCAGCAAGTCGCGGCGCAACGGCACGCATACGCGCCATCGACTTATAGCTGGCTGCAGACAGAGGGAAGAACAGTGCTTTGATCAGCATGGTCAGGAAGATGATCGACCAACCCCAGTTACCCACAATGCTGTGGATATGTTGCAGCAACCAGAATATCGGCTGGGCAATGAACCAGAGAATGCCGTAATCCACAGTCAATTCCAGACCTGGGGACAACTCTTTCAGAACAGCCTGACTCTTGGGACCGGCGTAAAGCGTGGTCGTTGTTTCAGCCTTGGCGCCCGGTGCGACGGTGAGGGCCGGACCGGTGAAACCGATGATGTAGTTACCCGCGCTGTCCTTGCGGGTAGTCACGGTATTGCTGTCAGCGTTGTTCGGGATCCATGCGGTCACGAAATAATGCTGCAGCCAGGCTACCCAACCACCTTGAACCGTATCCTTGACCGAGCCTTTATCGATGTCCTTCATCGAGACCTTTTTGTAAGGCTCCGAAGGTGTCCACATTGCTGCGCCCAGGTAAGTCGCAGTACCGGTCGCCGTGGTCGACGAAGGATCGGCACTTGCGTCGCGCTTGAGCTGGGCAAACAGATTGCCGTTCCACGCTTGCATGCTCTGGTTGTCGATGAGGTAGCTGACAGTCAGGTCGTACAGCCCGCGTTTGAAGGTAAAACGCTTGATGTAGTTGACGCCGGCATCGCTGAATTTCAGGTCAACGACGAGGTCGTTCTGACCGTCGGTCAATTGGTAGCTTTTCTGAGCGGAGGCATACACCGGCCGACCCGTCGCGCGGGCATCGGGACCGTTTGCACCGGTCAGGCCGCTTTGTGCGAGAAAAGTACGCTCGCCACCGTTATCGAATAACTGGAACGCGATCTCGGGATGATCCTGACGGCGTGGATAAAGTGGCAAGCGAAGCTGCGCGACATCACCACCCACAGGGTCGATCTCCAGATCCAGTACGTCGGTCTTCACCTGGATCAGGTTTTTGCTGACCGCTACCGGCATGTCGGCAGGTGCAGCAACTTCACCCGTCGCACTTGGCACGTCCGCGTTGGCGGAAGTTGTGCCTTGAGGAGTGTCAGGGAGAGCGGATGTATTGGTGTTGGCGGCAACATTCTGAGTCGGCAGGGCAGCTTGACCATAGTCCTGGTTCCATTTCAGGACACCGACATAGGTCACGATTGCCAGGGCGACGATCAGGATCGTGCGTTTAATATCCATGATTACTCGGCCATCGAAGAGGAACGGGAGGTGGGAGCTGGTGGAACCGGGTCAAAACCACCGGGATTCCACGGATGACAGCGACCTAAGCGGCGTAAGGTCAACCAGCCACCGCGTACCAGGCCATGAATTTCAATGGCTTCGTACGCATAGCAGGAACAACTGGGGTAGAAACGACAATGACTGGCCATCAAGGGGCTGATGGCATAGCGGTAAAACTGGATCGGAACGAGTGCCAGTTTACGCATCAGGACTGTCTACCCCCGCAGTTTCGGTTTTGGCTTCTGTAGTTGACCGGCTGCGCGCCAGACGTTTCCAGAGCTTGCCGAAATGCTGAATCAATTCGGGGTTTTCAATGTCACCCAAGCCTTTTCGCGCGACGACCACGATATCCCATCCAATCAGGTTGTCCTGGTGGAGACGAAACGATTCGCGCATCAGGCGTTTCAAGCGATTGCGCTCGACGGAGAGCTTTACGCTCTTCTTACCAATCACCAGTCCCAAGCGGGCGTGATCCAGGTCGTTGTTGCGCACAAGGAGCAGAAGATTTTTCCCCGGAACCTTGCCGGCGGGGGAGTCAAAGACTGCCTTGAAATGTCGGGGTGTCAGCAAACGCTTTTCCCGACTGAAGTCCTGACTCACCACCTGTGCCGATTAATCAAACTGCCAGACGCTTACGGCCCTTGGCGCGACGACGCGACAGAACTGCACGGCCGTTTTTGGTAGCCATACGAGCACGGAAGCCGTGGGTGCGGGCGCGCTTGATGGTGCTCGGTTGGAAAGTACGTTTCATGGTGTGTTACCTGGTTCGTCCACAACGGGCCGGAATGACCCCGTTTTAAGAGAGCGGGGATTCTAGAGAAAGCAAGCTCGCAGGTCAATTTCCAACCAACGTTTCCTGCATTTACTTCTTATGCGGTTTTCACGAGCAAAGGCTCGAACCTTTTCGGGAGCGCTGGACCTTAGACATAAATATAAAGAAGGAAAGTATTTAAAGCTTTTCTGTAAAGCTTATAAAAGCTTAGGGACAGATATTCTGTGGATAACATCCTGTAAGCCTTATTTTACGTACTGTACAGAGAACCAAAAGTCTGTCGAAAAGCGGTGACGCTCCTGTGCTGCAACCTCGGAAAACCTGTGCGTAAAAGCGCTACTTATCCACAGTGTACTTACCCACAGGTTTCAACCCTGAGTTATGCAGTGACCTCACATGCGGTTATCCACAGAGCTTATGCACATGCCATTTGTCGGGTTTTATATCGATAAGATCTTGATTTTGGGGTCTGTGTTGGTGTGTCACATGTGGATAAGTCCGGTAGGGGTGGTTACAATGGGCGCATGTTTTGCCTCACCGGCTTTCGAAACTTAGGGGATATCCGTGTCAGTGGAACTTTGGCAGCAGTGCGTAGAGCTTTTGCGCGATGAACTGCCTGCCCAGCAATTCAACACCTGGATCCGTCCGCTACAGGTCGAAGCCGAAGGCGACGAGTTGCGTGTCTATGCGCCGAACAGGTTCGTGCTCGATTGGGTGAATGAAAAGTACTTGAGCCGGATGCTTGAATTATTGGGAGAGCATGGCCAGGGCATTGCCCCTGCGCTTTCCTTATTAATAGGTAGCAAGCGCAGTTCGGCCCCCCGTGCTGCGCCGAATGCGCCCTTGGCAGCTGCAGCGGCTGCCCAATCGAATCAGCAGGCCGTGGCGGCTCATACGCCTTTGCCTTCTGCCGCTTCAGAGCCTGCCTTGGCCCCGGCTCCCATCGTGCAAGCTTCGCTGAACGTCGATAATGAACCTTCGCGTGCGAGTTTCGACCCAATGGCGGGTGCGAGCTCCCAGCAGGCTCCAGCGCGTGCCGAGCAACGCAGTGTTCAGGTTGAAGGTGCGCTCAAGCACACCAGTTACCTGAACCGTACTTTCACGTTTGAGAATTTCGTCGAAGGTAAATCCAACCAGTTGGCCCGCGCCGCCGCATGGCAGGTCGCGGATAATCCGAAGCACGGTTACAACCCGCTCTTTCTCTATGGAGGAGTTGGCTTGGGTAAAACTCACTTGATGCATGCTGTGGGTAACCATCTGCTCAAGAAAAATCCGAATGCCAAGGTGGTGTATTTGCATTCCGAGCGATTCGTTGCAGATATGGTCAAGGCGCTGCAGCTAAACGCTATCAACGAGTTCAAGCGTTTTTATCGCTCGGTCGACGCGTTGCTGATCGACGATATTCAATTTTTCGCTCGCAAGGAGCGGTCGCAGGAAGAGTTTTTCCACACCTTTAACGCGTTGCTCGAAGGCGGTCAGCAGGTGATCTTGACCAGTGACCGCTATCCCAAGGAAATTGAAGGACTTGAAGAGCGGCTGAAGTCGCGTTTCGGTTGGGGTTTGACCGTTGCTGTCGAGCCGCCAGAGCTGGAAACTCGCGTGGCCATTCTCATGAAGAAAGCAGATCAGGCGAAGGTCGAACTTCCTCATGATGCTGCTTTTTTCATCGCCCAGCGTATTCGCTCAAACGTGCGGGAACTCGAAGGTGCGCTCAAGCGTGTGATTGCTCACTCGCACTTCATGGGGCGCGACATCACTATTGAGCTGATTCGAGAATCACTTAAGGATCTGCTTGCGCTACAGGACAAGCTGGTGAGTGTGGATAACATCCAGCGCACCGTCGCCGAGTACTACAAGATCAAGATCTCCGACCTTTTGTCGAAGCGTCGTTCGAGATCGGTCGCCCGTCCGCGACAGGTAGCGATGGCTCTGTCCAAGGAGTTAACCAACCACAGTCTGCCGGAAATTGGCGATGTGTTTGGCGGACGTGACCACACAACCGTGCTTCACGCGTGCCGCAAGATCAACGAACTTAAAGAATCCGATGCGGATATCCGCGAGGACTACAAGAACCTGCTGCGCACTTTGACTACGTAATGCCAGCGCAGCTTATCAAGGCAAGGGACTAGACCATGCATTTCACCATTCAACGCGAAGCCCTGTTGAAACCCCTGCAACTGGTCGCCGGCGTTGTTGAACGCCGCCAGACCTTGCCGGTTCTGTCTAACGTTTTGCTGGTCGTCCAGGGTCAGCAGCTGTCGTTGACCGGTACGGATCTGGAAGTTGAGCTGGTTGGTCGCGTGCAGTTGGAAGAGCCGGCCGAGCCGGGCGAGATCACCGTACCTGCGCGAAAGCTTATGGACATTTGCAAAAGTCTGCCGAACGATACGCTGATCGATATCAAGCTCGATGAGCAGAAACTGATTGTCAAGGCTGGCCGCAGCCGCTTCACGCTATCGACTCTGCCTGCCAATGATTTCCCTACGGTGGAAGAAGGTCCGGGCTCGCTCACCTTCAATTTGGTGCAGAGCAAGCTTCGCCGCTTGATTGAACGTACCAGTTTTGCAATGGCTCAGCAGGATGTCCGGTACTACCTCAATGGCATGCTCATTGAAGTTCAGTCGGGCATATTGCGCGCGGTTGCCACTGATGGGCACCGGTTGGCGATGTGTTCCATGGCCGCGGAAATCGAACAAGCTGATCGTCATCAGGTGATTGTTCCACGCAAGGGCATTCTTGAACTCGCGCGGTTGCTTACAGAACAGGATGGATTGGTGAGCATCGTGTTGGGCCAGCACCACATTCGTGCTACCACCGGTGAGTTCACGTTTACCTCCAAGTTGGTCGATGGCAAATTTCCGGACTACGAACGAGTTCTGCCCAAGGGCGGCGACAAGTTGGTGGTGGGTGATCGCCAGGCGCTGCGCGAAGCTTTCAGCCGCACAGCGATTCTGTCCAACGAAAAATACCGTGGCATCCGTCTGCAGCTGGCCAGTGGACAGCTGAAAATCCAGGCGAACAACCCCGAGCAGGAAGAGGCCGAGGAAGAGATCAGCGTCGATTACAACGGCGGCTCGCTGGAAATCGGCTTCAACGTAAGCTACCTGCTCGACGTTTTGGGGGTGATGACCACTGAACAGGTGCGTCTGATCCTTTCCGATTCCAATAGCAGCGCGTTGGTCCAGGAGTCGGGTAACGACGATTCGGCTTACGTTGTCATGCCGATGCGCCTGTAATCAGCAGCCAATAAATGTCTCTCAGTCGCTTCTCGGTCACCGGGGTGCGCAATCTTCACCCGGTGACCCTCTCTCCGTCTACCCGTATCAATATTCTCTATGGCGCCAATGGCAGTGGGAAAACCAGTGTCCTGGAAGCCATACATTTATTAGGTCTTGCGCGATCGTTTCGTAGCATTCGCCTTCAACCTGTCATTCAATACGAACAACCTGCATGCACGGTGTTTGGTCAAGTCGAACTTGCTGAAGGTGGCTCAAGTAATCTCGGAATTTCAAGAGATCGCCAAGGAAACTTTCAGATTCGCATCGACGGGCAAAACGCCAAAAGTGCTGCTCAACTGGCCGAAACGTTACCCTTACAACTGATCAATCCGGACAGCTTTCGCTTGCTCGAAGGTGCGCCGAAGATTCGTAGACAGTTTCTGGATTGGGGAGTGTTCCACGTGGAACCTCGCTTTATGTCTACTTGGCAGCGCTTGCAGAAGGCCTTGAGGCAGCGGAACTCGTGGCTTCGGCATGGTACACTTGACGACGCGTCACAGGCGGCCTGGGACAGGGAACTGTGCGTCGCCAGTGCCGAAATTGATGAGTTCCGCCGGACCTATATAAAGGCGTTGAAACCAGTCTTTGAGCAAACCTTAAGCGAGTTGGTGCAGCTCGAAGGTTTGACGCTGAGTTATTACCGCGGATGGGATAAAGAGAAAGACTTGAGCATCGTGCTCGCCTCGTCTCTTCACCGTGATCAGCAGATGGGTCATACGCAAGCGGGCCCCCAAAGAGCTGACCTGCGCCTGAGACTCGGCGGTCACAATGCTGCAGATATCCTTTCACGCGGACAGCAAAAGCTTGTGGTCTGCGCATTGCGTATTGCCCAAGGGCATCTTGTAAGCCAGGCCCGTCGCGGCCAATGTATTTATCTCGTCGATGATCTCCCGTCGGAGCTCGACGAGCATCACCGCAGCGCACTTTGTCGCTTGCTGGAAGAATTACACTGCCAGGTATTTATCACCTGTGTAGATCATGAATTGTTGCGGGAAGGCTGGCAGACGGAAACGCCAGTTGTTTTGTTCCACGTGGAACACGGCAGTATCACCCAGACCCACGACCATCGGGAGTGAATGCATGAGCGAAAATCAAACGTACGACTCTTCCAGCATTAAAGTGCTGAAAGGGCTAGATGCCGTACGCAAGCGTCCCGGTATGTACATCGGCGATACAGACGATGGCAGCGGTCTTCACCACATGGTATTTGAGGTAGTCGATAACTCTATCGATGAAGCATTGGCTGGCCATTGCGACGATATCAGCATCATCATCCATCCGGACGAATCCATCACCGTGCGCGACAACGGGCGCGGCATTCCGGTGGACGTGCATAAAGAGGAAGGCGTCTCTGCAGCCGAAGTCATCATGACCGTTCTGCACGCCGGCGGTAAATTCGATGACAACTCCTACAAAGTCTCCGGCGGTCTGCACGGTGTAGGTGTGTCGGTTGTGAACGCGCTCTCGGAAGAACTGAACCTGACCGTTCGCCGCAGCGGCAAGATCTGGGAACAAACATACATTCACGGCGTACCCCAAGAGCCGATGAAGATCGTTGGCGACAGCGATAGCACGGGTACCGAGATCCATTTCAAGCCATCGGCCGACACCTTCAAGAACATCCATTTCAGTTGGGACATCCTGGCCAAACGGATTCGCGAACTGTCCTTCCTTAACTCTGGCGTTGGGATAGTCCTCAAGGACGAGCGCAGTGGCAAGGAAGAGTTGTTCAAGTACGAAGGCGGCCTGCGTGCATTTGTTGAGTACCTGAACACTAACAAGACACCGGTTAACCAGATTTTCCACTTCAACATCCAGCGTGATGATGGCGTTGGCGTGGAGATCGCTCTGCAATGGAATGACAGTTTCAACGAGAACCTGTTGTGCTTTACCAACAACATTCCACAGCGCGATGGCGGTACTCACTTGGTGGGTTTCCGTTCCGCGCTGACGCGTAACCTGAACAACTATATCGAGCAGGAAGGTCTGGCGAAGAAGCACAAAGTCGCGACCACCGGTGACGATGCTCGCGAAGGTTTAACTGCGATCATCTCGGTGAAAGTACCAGATCCGAAGTTCAGCTCGCAGACCAAGGACAAGCTGGTTTCGTCTGAAGTGAAGACTGCAGTCGAACAAGAGATGGGCAAGCACTTTTCCGACTTCCTGTTGGAAAACCCCAACGAAGCCAAAGCCGTTGTCGGCAAAATGATCGATGCCGCACGTGCACGTGAAGCTGCTCGAAAAGCGCGCGAAATGACGCGTCGTAAAGGTGCGCTGGATATCGCCGGATTGCCGGGCAAATTGGCTGACTGCCAGGAAAAGGACCCTGCTCTCTCCGAACTGTATCTGGTGGAAGGTGACTCTGCTGGCGGTTCAGCCAAGCAGGGTCGCAACCGTAAGACTCAAGCCATCCTGCCACTTAAGGGCAAGATCCTGAACGTAGAAAAAGCCCGCTTCGACAAGATGATTTCGTCGCAGGAAGTTGGTACGTTGATTACGGCGTTGGGTTGCGGTATCGGGCGCGATGAGTACAACATCAATAAGCTGCGCTACCACAACATCATCATCATGACCGATGCTGACGTCGATGGTTCGCACATCCGCACCCTGCTGTTGACCTTCTTCTTCCGGCAGCTGCCGGAACTGGTCGAGCGTGGCTACATCTACATCGCGCAGCCGCCGCTGTACAAGGTCAAGAAAGGCAAGCAGGAGCAGTACATCAAAGACGACGACGCCATGGAAGAGTACATGACGCAGTCGGCCCTGGAAGATGCGAGCCTGCACCTGAACGAATCGGCCCCGGGTATTTCCGGAGCAGCATTGGAAAAACTGGTCAACGATTTCCGCATGGTCATGAAGACCCTCAAGCGTCTGTCGCGCCTGTATCCACAGGAGTTGACCGAGCATTTCGTGTACCTGCCGCCAGTGTCCATGGATCAGCTTTCGGATCACGGCGCCATGCAGGAATGGCTGGCCAAGTTTGATGAGCGTCTGCGTGTCGGCGAGAAGTCAGGCCTGGTTTACAAAGCCAGCCTGCGCGAGGATCGGGAGCGTAATGTCTGGCTGCCGGAGGTCGAGTTGATCTCTCACGGCCTGTCCAACTATGTCACCTTCAATCGCGACTTCTTCGGCAGTAACGATTACAAAACCGTGACGGCTCTGGGTCTGCAGATCAGCACCCTTCTTGAAGAAGGCGCCTACGTGCAACGTGGCGAGCGTAAGAAGCCTGTCACCGCGTTCAAGGACGCCCTCGCCTGGCTGATGGCCGAAAGCACCAAGCGTCATACCATCCAGCGATACAAAGGACTTGGCGAGATGAACCCGGATCAACTGTGGGAAACCACGATGGACCCTACCGTTCGGCGTATGCTGAAGGTCACCATCGAAGACGCGATTGCTGCCGATCAAATCTTCAATACGTTGATGGGCGATGCCGTTGAACCGCGTCGCGACTTCATTGAGGCCAACGCGCTGGCGGTATCCAACCTGGACTTCTAAACATTTGTCGATGGGCACATTAAGTGTCGCGAGTGGGCGGGTTATTGTCGCTCTCTAATGAAACCCCCCCGGCCTCGTGCCGGGGTTTTTCTATGTATTGATCTATAAATATGGCCCAATGATCGTCATTCCCTCGAATGGAAAGACCAGGGTCATCCGGCCCAGGGCGAGCATGCTTAAGGTCGAGCAGATGGTGAGTTGCCAAGCCTCAGTGGGAAGATATGCGTCAGGACTTTCGTTCAAAGGGTTGGCTCAGCAACAGACGACTCGGAAATACCGCGATCCAGACACATTGGTAAATGCTTCGGAAAATGTACAAAGTCACTCGAGGGTAGTACCAGAAGCTGCTGGGCTCTAGAAGCACCGGGCCACACCTTCGCTTGGATTGCAGCGATGCTTCTCGTAGCTTCTGTAATTTGATAGGCGCGGCTTGTTAGGTTTACCGCACAGCGTAATCGGTAGCTCTTTCTCGCACCCATATCTATCAGTTTCTGTGGGGGGCGAGTTGCTCGAATACAAAAAAGTGAGAATAAGGTGTGAGTAGCAAACCAACGAAAACAATGATTTCTCTCTTCAGTGGAGCAGGTGGGCTGGATCTTGGATTGAGCGCGGCCGGATTTACCAACAAATTATGTGTGGAAATCGACGAAATTGCTCAACAGACGCTTACCTTAAATCATCCAAAATGGAAAATAGCTTGTCCTGGCGATATCCACGCATTAACACCTAGCGAATTGCTAAAACAAGCAAATCTTAAGCCTAGAGAACTCACCCTCCTCGCTGGCGGGCCGCCATGCCAACCTTTCTCTAAGTCCGGATATTGGGCAACAGGGGATACAAATCGTCTGATGGATCCACGAGCTAGAACGTTAAAAGCTTATTTAGATATCGTCCGTGAAGCTCAACCGAAAGTTATTTTGCTTGAAAATGTCAAAGGCATAGCCTTCTCAGAGAAGGATGAAGGTTTACAGCTTTTGATAAATGAACTAAACAATATCAATAGAGCAAAAAAAACCAACTACAAACCTCATGTAATTACAGTGAATGCCGCTGATTATGGAGTACCTCAATCAAGAGAACGTGTATTCATTCTTGCTAGTAGGGATGGTATGCACTTCAATACTCCAGCGCCCACACATTTCGATCCTGAAAAATCTCAGGGTAAAGGCTTGCCCTATTTAACATCATGGGATGCGATTGGCGACCTGGACGTTGATATTTGGACTGATGATGTTAAACCTTCAGGAAAATGGGCTGATCTACTGCCAACAATACCCGAAGGGCAAAACTACCTGTGGCACACAGAAAAGATGGGGGGACTACCGCTGTTTGGTTGGCGAACACGGTTTTGGTCGTTTCTTCTAAAGCTAGCCAAAGATAAGCCAAGCTGGACGATTCAGGCTCAGCCTGGCCCTGCAACAGGCCCTTTTCACTGGCAAGGAAGATTGCTGTCGGTTCGTGAACTCGCCCGAATCCAAACCTTCCCAGATGACTACATGTTTGCAGGAGATCGACGTGCTGCTCACATCCAGATCGGCAATGCGGTCCCTCCGGCGATTGGGGAGCTTTTTGGATTGGAAATACGGAGTCAACTTCTTGGGGAGCGAGTTCGTAGAAAGCTAAAGCTCATTCCTGAAAAAAGGACTGACTGTCCATCACCGGAAAAGCCAAAATCGGTACCGAAAAAGTATTTGTCATTAAGTGGCGCTCACGATGCCCACCCCGGAACAGGGAAAGGTCCTGGAGCACAAAAACGCGAACAGAAGGAACACGTCCATGCCAGATAGCAGCAAACGAGAGTCACGCTCACGAATTCTCAAAGCGCTTGAGCGTGAGTTAATGGGCCCCTCTTCTACGGATGAGGTAATCACTGAATTTCCAACCACTCGTTATGTTGTTGGACGGCTGGCACCTTTGAAGTCAGAGATTCCAGAACTGGAGCACGACCAGATTGCTGCCGGGAACGATGATGATGAAGGCGGTGAATACGAGCCTCAACCACCGCTCATTGGGGGCTTTAGCCCTTCCTCCATGGGGCTCTCATTCCTCATATCCCAAGATACTCAAACAATGAATGCCAGAGCTTCGTGGGGCGACTACAGACGCGAAAAGGATGAGTCCAAAGGTGGAACCTATTGGAAGCGTTACCAGAGGTCAGTTTCAGTAGAGACTATCCCTGTTGACACAATCGGCAAACTCAAGCCAATCGCCCTATCTAAGTCCATTGCTCCAGCCTCTATAATCATTACACCGGAAGGTTTCCGAGGGCCTGGGGAGAATGGCGATGGAGACGCTCATGTATTCCTCGAAGGAGTCGTCCACCATATCGATGGGGCCAAAGCAATTAGTCTGTTCCTAGTTAACAGGCGACCAAAAGGTGACGATTCCGATAGGGCAAAAGATCAGCAATGGTTGATGCAGCCTAAACTAGAACTGTTTTCAGCTGAAAAAACCCCCATATTTGTAGCTAAGGATTTTGATAGGGAAATTTCACAAGATCCAGAAATTACTACGGCCAACATGCTCTATCGGGATGCGAAAGAATTTGCAACTGGCCATGGAGTAGCCGCTGGCTGGGACGGGGTGAACGCTACGCGTGATCGTGCCAGCGTCCTGTTTACCGATTTTATCCCCAACTCCGAAGTGCCAAGCTTAATCGCTCAAAGTGGAGATATTCCCGATCTGAATCTGGATATGTGGCAACTGAGCAGGTGCAGCTCCCCTACAGACGTATTCAACGCTATCGAACCGCTGCTCTCAGCGTATGACCAATGGATTAAAGATAGAAAACAAGACGCAAAAAACGCGCCCTTTGTTTCCACATCAGAGAACCGGGATACAGCAAAAGTTCTCATAGAAGCGTGCGAAGACGCTGCTCGAAGAATGCGCGAAGGTTTAGAACTCATCAAAAATGAATCGAAGGCCTTTGAAGCATTTTTGTTTGCCAACTACGTTATGTGGGATCAGCGCATTCACGCCATTTGGGCAGGCAGAAATCGAGACAAAGGGCAAATTGTCGGAGCGCCTACTGACTTTGATATGCCAAACAACCGTACGTGGCGACCATTTCAAATGGGCTTTATTTTGCTCAATATTGCGAGCATGGTGAATAAGCCTAAAACGGGTGAAAAGATTGCATCAGATCGAAAACTTGTTGATTTGCTGTGGTTCCCAACAGGTGGCGGTAAAACGGAAGCCTATCTCGGCTTAGCAGCGTTCACATTGGCGTATCGACGTTTACGCGGCGACGTAAATGGTCTTGATTCTAGCGCCGGTGTAACCATTATCATGCGTTACACACTGCGTCTGCTGACGGTGCAGCAATTTCAACGTGCGACCGCGTTGATCTGCGCCTGTGAGTTGGTACGCAAAAGTGACCCTGGTAAGTGGGGCTACGAACCCTTCAAAATTGGCCTATGGGTCGGGAAAGCTACCACGCCCAATGACGCCAAAGCATCTGGCAAGGCGCTGGAAGATTTGGAAGAAGGCAAGAAACCACGGGACGGTAGTCCAGTACAGTTAGTTTCATGCCCCCGTTGCGGCACCTCATTGGTAACCCCACAAGGCAAGCCAGAAAACCAAACTTACGATTTCGATAACGCCAGGTTAAGAACGCTCGTTCGCTGCCCCAATCCAAAATGTGAATTTTGTGCCCGCCGTTCTAACGACCAAGGTCTACCGGTAGTAGTGGTCGATGATGAAATTTATCGCGAATGTCCATCATTGGTTATCGCCACGGTGGACAAATTTGCCCGCATGCCATTCAAGGGTGAAACGCAGGCACTGTTCGGATTGCGAGATAGATACAGCCCAACCTACGGGCACCTGACGCCTGCTCACGGCGAAAAACCCAATCAACGAGTGGTAAAAGACGATCAACCGGCACGCCGATTAGTGCCGCCAGAATTGATCATTCAGGACGAACTACATCTGATTTCTGGCCCACTCGGTACCATGGTCGGCCTATATGAAACAGCCGTTGATTTTTTAACCCGCATTGAAACCGAAACAGGGGTCTCAGTTCCGGCAAAGATCATTGCTTCCACTGCCACAATACGCCGCGCTCGCGAGCAAATTCGCCAACTCTATAACCGCGATCTGGCTATCTTCCCGGCGAGTGGTTTGTCATCCAAAGATTCCTTCTTTGCCAAAGAGCAGGAAATCAAAGAGGACGACGATAAGACTGCCGGTCGATTGTATGTGGGCTTGAACGCGCCAGGCTCCAGCACCAAAACCTTGCTCGTTCGCGTATATGCAGCGCTGCTGGCGGCCGGTGAGGCGGAAATCACCCGTGACCATGAAGCGGCAGATCCCTACGCAACGGTTGTAGGCTATTTTAATAGCCTTCGCGCACTAGGTGGTGCACGCCGGCTGGTTGAAGACGACATAAAAAAACGTCTTCGTTATTTAGCTCAACAAAGAGGTTTTCCTCAGCGTTATATCAATGACCCAGACGAGTTGACCAGTCGACTCGATTCCTGGCGAATTCCCGGCTTGTTAAAAAGGCTTGATAACAAATTCCCGCGCGAAAAAGACAAGCAGTACCCCGTCGATGTCCTGCTAGCCACCAACATGATTTCCGTAGGCGTGGATATCGATCGACTGGGCTTGATGGTTGTTACGGGCCAACCTAAAAGTACCTCCGAATATATCCAAGCTACCAGTCGGGTGGGCCGAAAGCATCCTGGTTTGGTGATCACCATGTACAACTGGCTTGGTACGCGTGATCTTTCTCACTACGAACATTTCCGAGCTTACCATGCGGCGCTTTATCGATACGTTGAGGCCATCAGCGTCACACCTTTTTCGTCACGAGCTTTGGATAGAGGCTTACTTGGTGCCTTTGCTGCCATGCAGCGCCTGGGTGGGCAAAACATGGCTCGTGAAGTTCAAGCCCAAAATTTTGATCCGGCTTTGCCCAGCACAGATCTGATGATCACAAATATCACCCTGCGCGCGGCAGATCTGGTGGGTAAGAAAAACGCCAAACTGGTAAATGATCGACTGATGTCGAGCCGCGATGATTGGGCGCACTACGCCGATGATCTTTTGCGCTATTCCTGGCTGAAAAGTGGTGAACGCCCCCCAAATAACTCCCGCGTATTACTTAAAACATCGGGGACGGATAACGAAGGCCAATGGACAACGCCAGGATCGTTGCGCGAAGTTGAACCCACCGCAGCATTTTATCTTAGTGACGAGGAGTAACACGAATGTCGAGCAAAAGAGCTATCGGAGACGTTCGTCCGAGTCAGGTGATTACCACTTTTGGTCCTGGTGCCATTGTGGACTTGCAAACTCTGTCGGTTATCGTCGCCGGCATTGACGGCTGGCATTTGGATGAAGAACTAGTAATTCACGAGCCGCGCTTGCAGCGAGCCCTGAAAGTAAAGCGCTTTTTTTCCGCAGAGCCGACCAGCGGCAACTATTTTACAAAACGCGGAACCGTACCAACCTTTCTGTTTCCTCGCTATCAGGTTTGCACTCATCCTGAATGCGCAAGCCTTTCCGAACCTGGCGAAGAACTGGTTGAATACAACGAAAAAACGCAGGAAATGGAATGCAAGGCACCGAATTGCAAGGGCCGTGGTAAGTACCGGGCTCCCACCACTCCAGCGCCGTTTGTAGTTGCCTGTCCGAGCGGTCATATTGATGACTTTCCTTGGCGTGCGTATGTGCACCGGGACGCCGATAACAACTGTAAGAAGCGCATGCGCTTGGTGTATTCCGGCACCACAGGGTCGGTGTCTGATATCTGGGTCTATTGTGCCTGCGATGCCAAGCGCAGCGTCAGTGATGCCTTTGGTGAAAATCGCAGCCTCGCCTTGGGCGAATGTAGCCGCAAGCGTCCTTGGTTGGGTATCAAAAATAAAGACCCTCATGAGTGTAAACACGCAGGCCAATTGCGTGCCATTCAACGTGGCGCCACTAACGGCTGGTTCCCCTTGGTGCGCAGTGCCTTGTCCATTAAAGAAGCCGCTACCCCCATAGGACAGGCTCTAAAAAAATGCCCACAACATCAAGTGGAAAAAATCGACTCCAAAGAAAAGCTGAAAACGCTTCTCGATATGGAAATGTTCCCTACTTTGTCAGAGTTCAAGGTAGAAGATATTTGGCTGACCTTACTGAAAGAGCGGGGCGAAATCGAAACCGATGAAATCGATTTACGCCTACCGGAATGGAATGCGTTTAGAGATATCGAAGGCAGCAACCAAGGCGATCAATCCGATTTTTTCTTAGAGGCGGGAGAGGTTCCCGATCTGCAAAGCAATAAAATCGATCGAATAGTGCTTGCTAGAAAATTATTAGAAGTCCGGGCGCTCACCAGTTTTACGCGCATCGACTATGCCTCAGGTATGGATGACGACGGTATGGGCGCCTCTCGTGCGCCAATTTACAAGGAGCGGCAGGATTGGCTTCCTGCCGTCGAGGTGCGAGGCGAAGGCATTTTTATCGAATTAAAAGAAGATGCCCTGGCAAATTGGGAGGCTATACCTGCGGTAAAAAAACGGGCGGCCGCCATTGAGCAAAAATACCGAGAGTGGGCGGCCGAACGTGGTGTTGATGCGGATGATTTCCCCGGTGCGCGATATATTCTGCTGCACAGTCTGGCTCACGTATTAATGCGGCAGCTTGCTTTGGATTGTGGTTACTCCGAATCCGCAGTTCGAGAGCGTATTTACAGCAGCACCGATCCTGAACGCAGAATGGCGGGTATCTTGTTGTACACCGCTAGTGCCGATTCCGAAGGCAGTCTGGGTGGTTTGGTGGATCTAGGCAGTAAGGAGCGCTTTCCCAATTTGATTCACAGCGCCTTAGAAAACGCCAAGCGCTGCTCGTCGGACCCCCTTTGCGCAGATCACCAACCGGATGTGCATGCCACCATAAACGGTGCAGCCTGCCACGCTTGTGTCTTAGCTCCGGAAACCTCTTGCGAAGCCTTTAACCGATTTCTGGATCGCAGCTTCCTGGTGCCTACCATGGCATATAGCGATATGGCTTATTTCAAATAAGGAAAGGCCGTGCCAGATACCAAAAATAAAACTGCCTATACTTTGGCACAGAACGTGCGCCAGTTAATCAATGCGGGTACCTTTGCCGAAGCTATCGTGGCATTGGAATCGGGGGAGCTAACCTCACAATCCGGCTCTGCAAGCATTGCCAAACTGGCCGCAGGGCGGGGGACCGTTCAAAGTGCGCTATCCAGCTTGATAACTATCTGGACGTTTAAGTTCACTGCGCTCAGCAGTGCTGCATTTGCCTTGCAGCTGATAGCACTGAAAGAAGCAGTGTTACTGACTGAAAGCGAAGCCACCAAAACCGAAGTGGTATGGACAGGGCCCAAGGTGGAGGGCTCTTATCTGCGCGCTACCCGCCAAGTGGTGCAGGATATTATTTCCGCAGCTCAATTTGAACTTTTAGTAGTTGGCTATTGGTTGGCAGGAAAAGAAGATTACGAAGGTATTATCAACGACGTCATTGAGTTAATCGCCAATGCCGTTGCGCGGGGAGTGAAGGTCATAATGGTATTGGACGAGGGCGAAAAAGGTTACGGTAAAAATAACCGCGATACCTTGATTGCCCTCTGGCCAAAGGGTATTGCATCACCACAGCTGCTGACTTGGAAAATACCCCCCAACGATAAACACCTGAAGCTGCACGCTAAGGTTCTGGTGGCGGATCGTCACGATGCACTGGTTACTTCCGCCAACCTGACCATGTATGCACTGGATCGCAATATGGAAATGGGTGTTAGAGCGCAAGGACAACCCAGTGAGCGGATTGCCCAACATTTCGAACTTTTAAGGTATAAGGAAATTCTTGTACCTTATGATGTTTAGTGCGTCTCTTGAAAGTGGCGTTCTTTGTTGAGAGCCAAAAGTCGAGCCAGTATTTCGTCGCGAACATCATCGGGCCAGCGATACTTCCAGGGTATATTTTTACCCTCTTCAACCTCGTACTCGGGTATGAAGTCGTAATCCAACACTAAATCATCCCATCCATAGGCCAAAAGGGTCTCTTGATCCAGCGCTGAATGAAGATCACGAAGAAAGGTGATCTTTTCGGATTGTTCATTCGGGTTATTGAAGAGGTTGTATGTATCCGTTAGACCTTTGTCCAGCTCTATTAGTAGTTTCTTTCTATAGTCGTAGTATTTTTGACCAGCATCTCTGAGCGCGTCGTGTCTGGGCGATAATTCAGGGAAAGGAAATGTCTCAAAACAGTCTGAGGGAGCGTAAACTGGTCTGTCTTCTAGGGAGGAGCCAAAAAACAATGCCCACTCCTCGTGAAACCTTGAATGCATTACACAGAACTCAGCCATAGACTCCACAGCAAAGACGATTAGCTTTTGATCGTACACCATGCCGTTGGGCAAGAATGTGAACGTCCGGTACTTGCTCGTTTGAGTGGCTACCATGATGCGCTCAAGTGGTTTAATTGTTCTATAGAGCCCAGGCCGCTTTTCACAATATTGCCACCAACGATCTCGTACTGCTGGTCGCTTTTGTTTGTCTCTGTCAGGTTTAACTTTTGCTTTAACGATCTCGTAAAGGTCGGGCCATTGCTGCGCCTGCGTCTCATCCAGATCAAAGAAATCGATAATGGATCGATGGTGCTGATGGGTTGGCGAGTCGTTAACCTCAGCCCCTCCGATATAAGGAAATATCCTTTCCTGATTTTTTGGATCTATCTCTAACAGCCGATTCATTTCAGCAATAGAGCTGGCGACACCTTTAGTGTCGGTATCGTCAAAGGTGAATCCCATACCCAAAGGATAGCTACCAACAAAACTCTTGTTTGAATTAGAGGCAAGCACGTGCGGGTCTTCGCTGTCTCCTTTATCGAACAAATAAGCGGTGATTTTCTCGACTTTCTTCTGATCAAGATAAAAGGCTTGTTCAGCTTGTCCCTTGTTGATAAAAATCAAACTTACAATAACCGCTGCTTTGCCAGGCCATGGCACTCGTCGCTGAGTATTAAAGATGACGCCTCCATGATTAACAATCCATCGAAGTCCTGTACTGCGGGTATCACCTTGGCGAATAGTTTTGGTCGCAATCAATCCGAAGCTACCCTGCTTTCGGAGCAGATTAAATGTACTGCGGAAAAAGTGTGCAACCAGGTCAGAGTTGCCATGAGACTCTTCATGTACGAGTTTTAACCAGTCGATAAAGTAGTCCCGATTGCCCTCAATGGTGGTATTTTTACCGGCAAATGGCGGGTTACCCACGAAGGCATCGAAACCACCATTCTCTCGGTGAAAGACTTCCGGAAACTCGACTTCCCAGCAAAATGGAATAATTGGCTTATCACCGGTAGTAATCCCTTTGACAATCTTATCAATCTCCTCGGTGGCCTTCTCATCTATGCCTAACCGGTCAAGCCAATAACGATACTCCAACAGTTTGGCTTCCCGCTGTTTGGTGTTAGCACCGTTAAAGAAGGCAGCTATAGCTAGGGTCGCCTTTAATCGGATACTAGCGAGTGCTTCTTCGGCAGTTCGGTTTTCTTTTTCTTTAGAAGTGAAGTCATGATCCGGAATGGAATGAATCGCCTCCCGGTGTAGCTCGGCCTCTTCCACTTCTTGATCAGGTTGGTTGGCAAACAAGGGGCCAAAATCATCTCTGACCGGCTTCCACGTAAAGTTGCGGATTTGCTCAGATGAAAGCCCTATTAGGGAGTTGCCATGCTTGAGTGCATGATCCACAAAGGTAAATGGACGGTCGGTAGAGAGCGTGGTTAGCCAGAGGGATAGCTTGGCCATTTCCACCGCTAACCGATTCATATCCACGCCATAGATACAGCGCTCGGCCACATAGCGGCGAGCGAATACTAACCGTTCCTCGCGGGAATCCGGCATGAGGTTTTCGCTGGCGCGACCTAGCGATTGAGTGGCAAACGGCATGGTTAATATGGCGTCCGGCTGTTCGGCAGTCATACGCTCCCAGGCGTCTACCAATCGCTCCGCCAGATACCGTGTAGCCTGTACGAGAAATGCGCCAGAGCCCATTGCAGGGTCACAAACTTTAAGATTTAGGATTTCCTGCGGTGTCTTGATTAACCGGGGCTCTAAAAGTAGCCCGGGCTTACCTTCAACACTCGTATAGATCTGATGCTCTAACGTACGTCTCACCACAGGTTCGGTGAGAGTAGGAGGTGTGTAGTGAGCGCCACTGGAACGGCGATCCTGCCCGTGGGTAACATACAGTCCGCCCGGCCGGACGATGCCCAAGGGTTGCAAAAATCGTTCAACCGGTTTGGCTAGCGCCAGTAGCTCTGTATCATCAGTCCCGATGTTAACCAGAGTCTGTCGATCTTCGTTTCGTGCCAGCACTTTTTTGATTGTGCCAGCAGTTTTACTGGTGTGCCGGGCAATGGCCTTGATCAGTGCCTCTTGTTCCAAACCTGCAAATTCATTTGCATTTACAGGTTCCGGTTCGACAATTTTGTGCCCGCCCTGCAACAGCAAAAGGGTTTGATTAGCAGGCGCTCTGGCTACGCGTCGATCGAGAAGGCCTTCATACATATGACCGATCTGTTCTACTGCCAGTGTCCGGTAACTCACCAGCTGGCGGACGCCGTCAACCTTGGCATATTTGAGGCTACGCAAAATATCACGTATCACAACATCCCTAACCTTTGGCGGTTCCGGTATATCGCTCGGCCAGGTACCGCCCTTCTTCCTTCCATCAAGTAATTGGTATCGATTTGGGTCGAACAGCTGCCCTCCATGGGCGGCAATGCGAATGTCGGGGTCGACACTGCCGTCATGCAAGAGACGCGAACTTGCTAGCAGGCGGGCATAAGCTGCGTAGGAGTATTTGAGTTTTTCTGGGGCTAGCCGGCGGGTTTCTTCTAGTTCAGTTAACAGGTGCAGCACGCCATAGGCTCTGTCGTAAGTGACATTGCCGTGCGGCAGCAAGCCGTTCTCTTCAGCATAGAGGGTGAACAGCAGTCGCATGATAAAAGCGACACTGGACTCAAACATCTCAGCTTCGCTATACCCGTGAAGGTAGTCGCCGCTGAGTTCGGCATCGACTCTATCGAACTCGTGCACCAGAATCTGCAATGCCTCGCGTACCTGATTGCCTAATTGGTCGGCTACGTCCAATTGTCGCTGACGGCTCTGCTTGATTAGTTCGAGAATGACCTGATTCCGAGGCCCAGCAAAAAAGCGCGATTCACCCAACAGATCCTTGAAGGCCGCCAAGGTTAACGGGTCGTCATTCCACGTTTGCGCTGTCCAGGTCATCCAGGAAGTGGTTTCTGAAGGTGATGCAACGACTAAACGCCAAGCCTCGCCATTAGTTAACAGTCCGAGTTCCACACCGGCTTCTCGCAACAATCGTTCAAACTTAGTGGTGGGCGATGCCTTCCAGCGGCCTTTCTCTTGCTGCCAAGGTTTATCTAACGACTGCTCACGCGGCACTTCAAGCACTAGCATGATGGCGTTTTCTTCATCCAACAGGACGCGACTCGGGCGCAGAACTTCCTGCTGCTCATGCAAATTTACTACTTTGTCGAAGGGAATCGCTGCACCGACTTGCCAGTAGTTTTTGTCTTTCAGGCCTAGAAAATCTTCGAGAATAAAACTAATCCAGGCCGGCTGACCATTGCCCTCCACCATGCCTTTGGGCAGGCTCCATATCTCACGCTGCTTTCGGAAAGCTGCGACCTCTGCCTTATCGAGTGATCTGAAGTTGCCGGCGTCGGCTAACACTGGCTCGCTTAATACCACTCCCGTAATTTCTACGCTGGAAAGCCAGCGATGCTGTCGGCTTGCTACGCGTTTATTCGTGGCCATCAGCTACCCACCTTAGGAAGGATGACCTCTAGGGCAACTGGGTACATTCTTTGGTCTGTCACTTTATATAAATCTCTTTGGCGTTTTGGCTCGATCTCACGCTCCTGTTGAAGCTGTTCGAGCCTACGCTGAAGAGCAAGAAAATCCTGCTCGCGCTGCGCTTGTTCTTCATCATCGAAAGCAAATTGCATCTGCATATCCGCAGAACGCTTTTGCCAGTTATGTATAGCATTTCTGATGGCCGCGATACGCTCGGTGGCCAGACTTTTAGCATGCTTGCGCGCGACCTCACCCCGGGCGGTAAGGGTCAGAATCAACAAGCTGGCTTGATCCCCGGCACTAATGGAAAGCTGCTTAGTAATCGCCTGAATATAAGGCGAAATTAGTTCCTGAACACTGGCGATGTCACCGGTGAAGACCTTAGCATCTTCAGGCCGAGTAACCTCCCCTTCTATAACTACCCCATTTTGGATCGACATTTGGCAGCGGATTAAGCCTTCGTGCAGGCGATTATGCTCTGGCCCCAGCAAAACCAGTCGACCCCATGCAATAACGGCAGGGGCCGTAATCAGGCTCGACTCTGAGATTGAAACTCTGTTCAGTCGGTTACGGGAGGATTGTGTTCCCCACATCTGGATTCGGAACGCAGAAACCGCCCTTCTCATTAACGGATGATCAAGATGGACGATGCCCACGGCATCATTTTCTCTGGCCCTATTACGACTAAAGGAAAGGGGCTTTTGCAAATAATCTGAGCTGACATAGGCTTTGCATTCAGTCCAAGAATTTGGAATCCGCGTTAAAGTGAATTCGTCATTATCCAGCTCCCGAACTGCCTCATTACATCCTTCCAAGTATAAAGCCTGCTTCAATAGCGCAAGCTGGTTGCTATCGGATATATCAAGCGCGCTTCTTGCCCTGTTCAGGGCCTGAACTATTTGTGCAACACTTTCATTTTCGCGAGCCTCGATAGCTATTTCTTCTCGCACGAGCCGTATGCGCGTATCATCGTCGATCGCAGCAAGACTGACAGTCTGACCGAGTGCCTTTTTCCTGACGCTGTCTGCGATTAAAGCACCAACACTGCCAAGGTCGCTTCTGATAACTTCAACTTTATCGACGATATGCTTCAGAAACTCGGAGTCTTCCTGGTTTTTATAAACGAAATGATGAATGCGCACTTCATCAGCTTTCTGACCGTGACGGTCAATACGGCCATTACGCTGCTCCAACCGAATGGGATTCCACGGGATTTCGTAGTGAATAAGATTGCGACAATGCTTCTGAAAATCCGCCCCTTCGGATGCAGCATCTGTGGCCAGCAAAATACGTACAGTGGTTTCACTATTAGACGCTTGAAACTCATCATTGATTTTTTTGCGACCACTATCGTTCATACCACCAACAATGGTTCTTGTCGCTTCAAGGAAACCATTTTTTTCCAGGATGCGTTCCAGATAGTTGAGCGTGTGTTTGTATTCCGTAAAAATAATTACACGCTCGCCATTCCATTGATCCCCATAGCGCAGATTAAGGTTGATCCAAGCGATCAAGGCTGCCGCCTTGCTATCTTCCTCTATCGAAAAGTGAGAAACCTGATGATCGACGATCTCAAACATGCTTTGAAGCATGCTTTTTTCATCATCCGTTAACTCTTGGATGAGTTTGGATGCGGCATTGGTAGCAGCTTCCAAGTTGTCCTCTTTGTCTTCATCATCGCTCCAATCTTCTGACTCTTTTTGCTCGAAGCTATTGAACAGAGACTCGCCGATGCCAAGCGCTCCCTTAATGCCAGCATTTGTCGTGTGGACAATTAGGCTCTCTCGGAACGCCAAGGGAGAGGATAACGCTCGCTTTTTCAAAAGTGTAAGAATGAATTGAAGAGGCCGTTCTGAGCGTTTATCGACCGAGGCTAAACGGCTATTGGTGTATGCTTTGAGCAAATTAAAAAGCTTTTGCTCATCCCCTTTCTGCATGACGTAGAGTTGAGGATCACTGGTTTCGTTACGTGGGAGTATGACCCTTTTGGGGAAACGCGGTGTTCCATCTGGATTGGAGATTTCTTGCTTTAAACGGCGAATGGTAACGGCGGAAAGCTGAGCTTTATCTAGATCAGTGCCGCGTGAGAAACGAAGATTATCCAGTATCTCCAATAAACCGGTGAAGCTCTCCCGGTGGCCATTATGGGGGGTGGCAGTAAGAAACATCTTGTGCTCGAACTGTTCAGAAATAGAACGCAGAAGAGATGTGCGTTCAGAATCACGAATATATTGCTTCTTACCTGATGGGGCTGCGTTATGGGCTTCGTCAAGAACTAACAAATCCCAAGGGCGGTTGTTAGGCCTCTCCTCAAGTCTGCGCCTAGTACACTCATCGAACAATCGACGTGGGTGTTCAGTTTTTAGGTAATCAATTGAGGTAACAAGTCTGGGGAAACTTGCCCACGGGTTAATGCTGGGGCCGTATTCCTTTTTCATTCTAAGTACGGTGTCCCGGTCAATCATTTTAAATTCGAGGCCGAACTTCTCAGCCATCTCATCGACCCATTTGATCTTCAGGTGGGCTGGACAGACGATCAAGACTCGGCTTGCCCTGTGGCTATGAATGAGTTCTTGCATTACCAAGCCAGCTTCAATGGTTTTACCCAGACCTACATCATCGGCCAGCAAGAGGCGTACCCGAGGCATGTTGATGGCCCGGATCACAGGTGCAAGCTGATACTCCTCCATCTGTACACCACCACGAAACGGAGCTTGGAGTGTGTCTCCAATGGCCAACGAACTGGCTCCCCATTGCATAGACCTGATGAAAGCATCAAAAAGTTCGGGTTCATCGTGCGCAGTGATACTGGGAAGAGAGGTGGACTCAATTATGGAAGGAGCAATTTCCCGCTCCCAGATAACCTGGATACTCTCTCCAAGGGCATCATCGCTCAGACATTCTAGTGCGACTCTATGGATGGTCTGATTGGGTAGTGTTTTTGTTTTATTGACCGCTGTGACCGCCCATATTTTGTGGCGCAGCTTCACAATCTGTCCCTGCTCCGGCGCCGCACCTAACTCTGGCATATTGTTATCCGTGCCCTTCAATACATGATTATTCTTGATTACATTTTTGACTTTTAAGAAGCGGTGCAACGGTGCCCCTTTACTAATGTTTCTAGCTTTTGCCTTCCCGGTTCAGCAATCAAATCGTCTGAACCACATGACAATACAGCGTTGATTTTAAATGGATGTCAGCTCTATTACGATGAGTTTGTGCTGTAGTTATCGATGTGAGCGCAGGGAATATGAAAGCCTTCCAACCAACCCTGCCCGCACGTCACCCTAAACTCCCGCCCCGTTCTCGATCAACCCGACCAGCGTATCCTGCTCCTCCGCTTTTTTCAGTTGTTCTAGACCCAAATCCTGCTCCTAGAGAAAGCAGGCTAGTGGTCGAACCATTTGTCTACCAAATGGGTGGCTACTGACCGGAGATCGGGAGAGGGTGATCAAGCCTGAGAAGGGCTCACACCAGAAGCGGCAGACAGGAGGGCGGTGATTGACCATAACGTCCAATTACACGTAGATCTGCAATTTACGATGGCCAGTTGGCACTCAGGGTGCGGCGCGACTCACCACCTTATCTACCAACATGCAGGATTATTTGATCGTCCATGGCTGTGCTGTACGGTGAAAAATAATCGCATGAAGGTATGCTGCGCATCGAAAGCTGGCCATTTGCCGGACTGGCGGCGATAGCATCAAGTTCTGGCGAGGGCGATATTCGGGGCTTGATTTAGGCGGTTGAACGATCTCACTAATGTACTGGATCATTTTTATAAGAGATTTAGCCGTTAAGCCTATATCTGCAAAATTGAGGAATCGCATACTATCTCGGTAAGCGCAGCACGGATTAATGCTCAATAGCGCATTCACCGATTTGAATCAGCCCAAGGACGACGATAGGTATGGAGCAACGATCCCTTCTTTACGACGCACGCTTTCTCGAAAGCTATGCCGGAGCCATCGTCACCGACCCTGCCACAGCCATCGTCGAATTGGTCGCTAATTGCTGGGATGCATACGCGACCCAAGTCGACGTCATGTGGCCTGAGAGCAAGGCCGGCCGGCAATTCCGCATCATGGACAACGGCCACGGGATGACCCGTGACGAGTTCCAGCATATCTGGCGGACAATTGCATACAACCGACTCTCTATTCAGGGCGCAATCGCTGCGCCTCCTAGCGATGTCGAAGGCCTCCCGCGAGCAGTCTTTGGCAAGAACGGTAAAGGCCGTTTTGCAAGCTTCTGTTTTGCCGATGAGTACCTGATTACGTCCCGCAAGAACGGTCAGGAGTTCGTGTGCCGCGTTCATCGGACCTTGACCGAACCACTTGTTTTGGAAGAAATATCATTCAAGGCCGAGGGCGTCGAAGGACACGGGACCGAGATCATCGGCAACGGCAGTATTCCATCCCTGCGATTTACTGAAGAGCAAGCCCGTGAGCTTATCGGCAGTCGCTTCCTGGCAAATCCAGCGTTTACGGTGTCGATCAACGGAGATCCGATTACTTTCAGTGATATCCCTGAATTGCTATCCAGAGAGGAGATTGAAGTCCCAGGGTTAGGGAAAGTAACGATCCTTCATATCGATACAAAAAAGGCCGACCGGACCACCAAGCAACATGGCATCGCATGGTGGGTACAGAGCCGAGCCGTTGGCGACTGTAAATGGAGTCGCAGCGACTACGAGCGAGTACTCGATGGCCGTACTTCCGAGGCCAAGCGCTTCACCTTTATCGTTCAAGCTGATTTCCTAAACCAGCATGACGCCGTTGCACCTGACTGGAGTGCGTTTAAGGACGATAACTTGGCGTGGCAAACGACACACGAAGCGGTCCAAGACCGCATCCGACGGATCATTCATAGCAGCGGCGAAAGCGAGCGTGAAGCTAAGCGCGCGGCAGTTGTCGAGCGTGTAGGCACGACTGTTAATGCCCTGTCGCCAAGCAGCAAGGATAGGGTCGAGGCTTTTATAGATGAAGTTGTGGATAACTGCCCCAACTTTGGTGAGCAGGAGATTGTTCAGCTGTCCACGATCTTGGCCAAGCTGGAAAAGGCAAAGTCACGTTATGGGCTTCTTGATCTTTTGCACAAATGCGAGCCTCACGATTACGACACCCTCCATACGATCCTGTCCGAGTGGACGGTCGGCATGGCCAAGCTTGTACTCGATGAGATTCAAAATCGACTGAAACTCATCGCGGAGCTTCGTACCAAGATTCAGGTGGCTGGGATCGACGAGGTGCATGAGTTGCAGCCGCTATTTGAACGTGGCTTGTGGATGTTTGGTGCGCAATTCGAGTCCATTGAGTTCACGTCCAACAAAGGTATGACGACTGTTATTCGCCAACTCTTCGGTGATAGTCAGGGCAGAGGCAGTCGCAAGCGACCCGATTTTGTGGCCCTTCCAGATTGCAGCGTCAGTTTCTACGCCAGGTCGTCTTACGATGACGACTTCAATGAGAATGGAGTAGCGCACGTGGTGATCGTGGATCTCAAAACTACTGAGCTGCCGCTAGGCTCCCGTGAAAAGGATCAAGTTTGGAAGTATGTGAAGGAGCTGAAAGCTAAGGGATACATCAGGCAGCACACACGGGTGGACGGGTTCCTTCTCGGTAGTGTTATTGAGCAAGGTGAAGATGAGCCGTAACCGTCCGGCGAAGTCACCTACCCGATCCCTGCAATAAGGGCGATGTTCTCCACTTAAAAAATACGTGGACACCATCGACCTTATCTTCAGG
>NZ_SOCT01000021.1 GCF_004364435.1 Pseudomonas sp. LP_7_YM
TTCATAGCGTCGGTGGATCGGGTTGTAGGCGTGGTCCACCAGCAGGCTGTTGTCGCCGGGGTTGTGGATCTGCGAGAGCTTTTCGCCCGGTAATTCGGAGGCGAACTGCCAACTCTTGCGGCCCATGGCGTCGTAGCCGAAGCAACTGGTGAGTTTGCCTTGGGTGCGATAAATCTCGCGGTGCAGGTCGTCGCGTTCCATGTCGCTGATGAGCAGGCCGTCGAGGTTGAGTTGGTGCAGGTGGCCGCTGCCGTAATACAGGTGGTTGAGGTGTTGGCCTGTAGGCAGGGTCAGTGTGGTGAGGTTGCTTAGCGGATCGTATTCGTAGTCCAAGGCGCCTTGGGGTGTGGTCTCTTTGACCAGACGGCCCAGCAGGTCGTATTCAAACTTGAGGGTTTCTTCGCTGACGCCGAGGTTTTACCGGTATTCGTCGGCAGACGGTGGATGCTCAGTAGCCGGTCGCCTTCGTCATAGGTGTAATCCTGACGTGCATCGTCGTTGAGTTTGGTCAGGAGACGGCCAATCGTGTCGCGCTCAAATTCGGTGCTGCGCTGTGGCCGTTCGGCGCGGTCGCCGTAGCCGGTTTCATCGACTCGGATCAGATGGCCGCCGAGGTTGTAGCTGAAACGGCGCGTCAGGTTGTCGATGCGTTTCTCTTCGATCAGGCGATCGGAGGCGTCGTAGGCAAACTGGTAGGCGGCGTTGTTTTCGTTGACCAGTGCGGTCAGGCGGATCGCATTGTCGTATTCGTAACGAATGTGCTGGCTTTGGCATCCTGGCGGCTGCTCGGAAGGCCGCGTGCGGTGCGCAGCAGACGCGTAGTCTGGCCTTTGCCGTCGGTGTGGGTCAGGACCTGGCCAAGGGCGTTGTAGGTAAAGGACTCAGCAGTGCCATCCGGATGATCAATGCGCAGTACTTCGCCGTCGGGTTTGCGCTCAAGTTTCGTGGTCTGGTTGAGGGCGTCGGTGACAGCAACGAGATGCTGGCGGTCGTCGTAGCTGTAGTAGGTGCTTTTGCCGGAGCAATCCTGAAAGCGCTCGACCTGGGCCAGGCTGTTCCACCACAGGTATTTGGACTTGTGGGTCGCGTCGATGATGGTGTGCGGCAGGCCGTCATCGCTGTTGAGGTATTCGGTGGTATGCCCCAGCGCGTCCACTTCGGCAATCAGATTACCCTTGTTGTCGTACTGCGCTTGCCACTGACTACCGTCCGGGTACTCGACCTGCTTGACCAGCGAAGTCAGATGATGATGTTGATAACGGGTCTTGCGTCCGAGGGGATCCTGCTCTTCGATAAGCCGCGAGTACTGGTCATATTTAAGCGTGATCACATTGCCGTCGGGCAACGTCAGCCCAGTCATGTTGCCGGTGCTATCCAGCTGGATCTGGTAGCGCTCGCCACCGAAGTCGGTACTTGCCACAACACGATAATCATCGTTGTAGTGCACCTCGGCCTCGCGACCTAAAGCATCCGTCACCCAGGTAGTACGGGCGTTAAAATCGTAACGGAAATGAAAGTGCTCACCGTCACTGGTCCAGTGCTCGACCACCCGCGGCTGGCTGTCGAGGGTTTCCCAGCGATAGTGGCAGCTCAGGCCCAATGCGTTGCTGTGGCTGGCCATCACGCCGTCGCCGTAGCTGAAGCGCCGCATCGAGTCGCCGTTGCGATTAATCACCTCGCAGAGCTGGCCGTTATCGTCGTAACGATATTGGACCAGGGTTTCAACGGCCTCGTCGCCCACTACACGCTTGACGGCGGTCAGACGGCCCAACGGATGCTCGTAATGCAGGTGCACGCGCTGCTCGCCGGTAGCCGTGATGTCGGTCAGCGTGCCTTCGACCGTGCGGGTGAAATGCAGATAATGGCCAAGGGCGTTTTCGATGCGCTGCAGCGGAACGTTGGTGTTGTCGTCCGGCACCTCGCCGAAGTAGAAGAAGACGTTGTCGAGCGTTTGCAGGAGGTAGTGACCGCCCTCACTACGCACCAGATAAACCTGCTCGTGCGGATTATAAATGCGCTCACCGGGCTCCAGCGTCACGAAGGGTACGCTGCGTCCCTGATTGTCAGTAAGGTAAATGAAGTCCCCACGCTGACGCAGACTCTGCTCCCACGGCAGTACCCAGCCGCGACCCAGTATGCTATCTACCGTCAGATCACTGGCATAAAAACGGGACCATTCGATAGGCATCAGGCCAGGCAAGGCAAAGTCGGTTTCATCCGTAAGCAGCTTACGGCCCTTGGTGGTATCGACCGGATTACCGTGAAGACCGCCCAAGACTTTGCCGGCAATCGGCGCGATACCAAAACGAAAGACTGCATCGCCTCCAACAACTCCGGCCATGAAGCGCAGAGCGCAGGGTCCAGCAGCTTTTAAACCGCCCTGAAGTCCCATTTTGAAAATACTGATAACCGCACGCGCGCCACCGGCTGCGGCCATCATGATGTCAACGGCATAGCGCAGCCGCTCGGGAACTTCGTCATTGACGGGCAGGTAGCGATAGGTGCCGCCGCCAATGAAGACGTTATCGGAGCCTGATGCGATTTTTGCCCCGCACGTCAGCTTGTCTTCCTTGCGAGCGGCACCAAATCCGTTAATAAAAACACTGGCGGAACCCTCGGCTACCTGAATGGTAGGCGGGTGCTTATTACAGACGCCAAGGCTGCCTTCAGCGAACGCGGCAGCTCTGCTATTGATGAATACGTTCGTTGAGGCAGTTTCAATTTGCCCGGCTGGCGAGCTGAAAGCTTTACCTATCTTTTCTCCCAACCAAACGAGGCCCGCCCCCCCTAGACCGGCTGCCATACCTAGGAGGAAACCTCCTACGCCGCATGTTGCAAAAGTGATGGCCACATATGCCACTAGAGCGATGCCAGCTATCGCCCCTAACAGGAAACCTGCCAAGGCGCTGGTGTGTTCGATACCATCATGTAACCGCGCTGCCTCAAACATGGGCTACTCCCGTTCGCTGGCGGCGGTCGGATCCGGCATTTCGTTTCGAGGCTCGAAACTAGCGAGTACGTCAGTCCAGTTTTGGTCCTGTTGGGCGGTGAAATCAGTCTGGCTCGTACAGGCAAATACCAGCACGCGTCCAGGCGCAATAATGAATGCCGCCTGACGTTGATAAATGGGTTTCTTCTCATTCAGGTAATAGGCTTCGATCTGCAAGCCAGGGATAGGCTGAGAGGTGGAGAGCGACGCGACCTTTTGCTCCAGCACGGTATAACCGCGCAGCTTGGAAGCGAGCAACTTCAGTTGCCTCTTGAGATAGGCAGTGATGTCCTCACCCGGCAAATGGGTATCTCTGGACAGGGTAAGGCTAAGCGGCCCAGGTACGGTGTTGCCGAATACGAACATATTCACGGTGCGGTCCTGGAAACCGTCTGGCAGCGTGAAACTCCCTTCCTGCAGGTGATAGTCCATTTTTAAATTCTGTCCTGTCAAAAAAATAAAATCTGGTTAGCGCAGAGCCAACCGCCCAAGCATGTCATCGAACTCCAGGAGCCAACCTTTCAATGCTGGCTTCTCAGGATCGATTACGCAGGAAACACTCAGCCATTGCCGTTGGTTCCCGTCGGCAAGCGGCACAATGGCACCTATAAGGCGGCCATGGCGCTCTTCATGACCAGCTCGGAAGATGAAGTCCAGGACCATCGCCGGGTTGCCTGCGAGCATACTTTCACGCTGGCGGATAATACGCATATCTGAGTGACGCGCCCCCAGCTCGTTTCTAGCTCCCGCGAAGCTCTGAGCCAACGTTCGCGCTTCGGTCACCGAACGGCGCTGCACCGAAATGGTAATCTCTTCGCCATCCAAATGGGTTACGGCAGAGATATCACTGAAAGCCAAGCTTTCGGGAAAAACAAAATTGAAACCGCCAAAATTGAAACTACTAGGCGTGTCCTGCAAGGGCGCAGGCGGTGTTACCTCGATAATGTCAGCGACAGGCTCAGCAGCGACCTGCTCAAGTGCAAGGCGTTCAGCCTCTTCCCGCGCTAAACGCTGCTCTGAAAGACGATCGTACATGCTGGTCCTTCTCATCACCCGCTACCTCAGTCATTGACCTTGACCGGCGCGCCGGTGATTTGAGTCGTGCCCTTGCTCACTGTGCTAATGGCATTACCTTTAATCTCAATACCATCAGGGGTAAGAGTAATACTGCTATCGCCAACCTTAAGAATGATGTACGCCTCGGCACTTACCTGAATGAACTGCTTGTCGACTTGAATCGTCAACGAGCCTTCCTGGACATTCATAATCGTGTCCTTCTTGATCACCTCAGTATGGGTGCCGCCCACTGTGACTGTTCGGTTAGCGCCGACTTGGTGAGTCTCATCAACCTCAATTTCGGTGTCCATGTTCCGCTCGGCGTGCATGATCACTTGCTCAGCACCGGCCTTGTCTTCGAAGCGGAAGAAGTTAGCCGTGCCGCCGTCGCCCTTCATCGAACGTGTCAAAAACCCACTCTGCGTCTTGTTGGCGGGCAATGACCAAGGGGGGGTGTTCTGGCTGTTGTACAAACTGCCCATGATCAGCGGGCGGTCGGGGTTGCCGTCGAGAAAGACTACAACCACTTCATCCCCCACTCTCGGAATCTGAATGCTGCCGAAGCCACCGCTGGCACCGGACTGGGCGACGCGGACCCAGCAGGAGCTATTTTCGTCGAACTGGCCCCGACGATCCCAGTGAAACTGGACCTTCACACGTCCCATCGCGTCGGTGAATATCTCTTCACCTGGCGGACCAACTATTATGGCGGTTTGCGGACCGTTGATAGATGGTTTACGGGTGACTAACTGAGGGCGGTAGGTAATTTTTTTGCGGACGCATACAAATCTGTTTTGATAGCCCGCTTGGTCGCCTGTCAAGTAGTTATTACTCCCCACATGGTCAATGGAGAGGATTAGAAATTGCCTGTTTTCAGGTGTGCCCGAATCATGTTCATAATGCTGGGTCAGCTCAAAAGTATAGCCCGGTTTCATAGCACGGCAGTTGCTGGCCCCATAAAAAGTCTTTCCTAGCAACTCGAGAGCTTCGATTCGATTACGAACCAGCGCCTCACCATCATCGTAATTACCGTGACTATAGTGCCCTGGAAAGTCATAGATTTCAAAGCTCTCAACATCACCTTGTTGATTCATACTTTGCATGGTAACTGGAAGCGAATTCTTTGGTTGACGATAGTCAAAAGTACGCACGGCGATTTGGCCGGACTGCAATTGTCTGGTCGCATTCCACTGAGTGATAGAATCAGCAGTCTCAGTTACAGAGGCGGTATGGAACCGTATTTGAGGCTGCTCGGCCAAAGGCGATAACTTGCTTGAGTCATCGACCAAAATCATTACGTGTGATTCAGCTGTATGCTCGAAATAATAGAATACGCCCTCGCTTTCCAGGAGTCGCTGCACGAAATTGAAATCACTCTCACGGTACTGTGTGATGTAGCTGTGATTTTTTAGGGTTTTACTCAGTCGGAATTCGAATTTCGGCATAGCGCCATAACTGTGGAACACCTCTCTCGCGACGTCCTCAACAGTTTTATCTTGAAATATGCGCGTGTCGAATCGGCAGGTAAGCATCCACAACCATGGTCCAAGCACTGCACTATAACGCGACATCCCCCCATCGCTGCCTTGAGAACTCAATCGATTGATGTAGCCGTTAACATAGCGTATCGAACCGTCAGCAAGTTCAATTTCAATCGTAGCCCGACGACCAATGAAAGATTTTAACTTTACATCCGGCTTCTGGCTGAGCAACGCCAATTCTAATTCAAAAAGACGCGAAAGGCCTTCAGAGCCGGAGAAATGCTCCAGCAGCATATCCCCCTCATCACCCGAGCCAAATGTGTTGAGTTTGAAAAGCCGCCGATTTTGCGGGCTGAGCATAGAAAGAAGATCTGGCAAAGTTATGCACTCCTTGAAAGCTTACTATTGGTGAGCCTCAATGATTGGCCTTATTCGCGAACAGGCGGCCAATCCAAGACGCCGCACGTTTTGAGCGAAGCTCCTCGATTTCCATAAAAGTATATTCTTTGCCTTCAAGTTGCTCCCGTTCTTTCAGAGCGCGAAGCGCGGCTATATTATTACGATGATAAAAAAACATAAAAACCGAGATCATAGAGAAAAGAAACATCAGCAGAACAGTTGGAGATTTGTAAGCGTGAAAAACTGGATAAATCAACGTTCCAACACCGGCCCCGATAGCTCCTAATATCCATTGATTTTGTTGAACTGACTCAATAACCTCCACGCGCTGCGAGCTGACTACCAAGCAGCTTTTGGAGCTCCGCATCTGATATAAAAAAAGATAGATCGAAGCAGCAAGGATCAAGGGTATGCACGATAGTAAAATCGCAAGACTGGCGCTTAATTTAAACTGCTTATAGGTTATAATCAGCAACAGCAAAGAAGTAAAACCTGGGGCGAATGTCAAGTTGGTGAACATCCTGAGCGTAGCATATTTACTAAATCTTTCAGTTCGATAGGCACAATCGAAGCACCAGTATGTGAGCCACACTACAGCACCCGCCGCTGGAATGGTCAGTAAACTGGGCAAAATCCCCGCTGAAAACACTGCTAGCAATGTGAACAAGAACCATGTACCAAATATTTTAGCTGTGTAGCGGTATGGCTCAACAGTGAACATTATTAGTCTTTTCCTGTTAGTAGATTACCTAGAGAAGTGCCCCACCCAGTTGCGTCGTCACTCATCACAAACTGGATGGTGAGACCGACGACAAGCCCTATCCCGATTATCACAATGGCAGGAGCACTTACGGTGGCACCCACCACCACCCCACTGGCAAAAACCAAGGCATTCGTGGGCTGACTATAGGCCGTTTTTTTCAGAAAATCTTTCCCACTGGTGGAGTCGTGGATATCCATAGCCAGTTGCGGGCCGAACGCAAGAAGCGGTCCGGCGACGTTGCCGACGAGCACTCTACCTACCCCCCTTTGGCCATATGCTTTGCCATCAACGTGAGCGGTAGACTTCAAGGTCTTAGCAGCTTCATGCACCGGAATGAGTATGGCGCTTCCGACAGCTTTGCCATCTTGGCCTCTTGGCTTTAATGGCGATGTATTTTACAGAAAATCGTATTTTCTGGGTTTACGTACAGAGCCTAATCAAATACCTGTTAAGAACTGCGACGCGAAAATAATAGCCGGCACTCCTATCACCAGCAGAAACAAAAGCTTCGAGCAAACCTTTAAGAAAACCCCTAACATCTTATTCATAGACTACTAAGCCTTAAAAACTTTTCAAAACTCTGACTTCCCGAATTCTTGCAATCAACCATCATCCTTAACTTAAAACTTCAGGTACCGCGACTGACAAGTACCACTCCCAAAATTTTCTTCGCTGTTCTGCATCTCCCTCGTCCCATAACCCCTCCGCAAATGCGGACGCTACCAGATAGCTTGGCTCGAAAGCGTCTGGCTCAAGGTCGCCGTCATTTCGAAGGTCAGTTGGATCGAAAATAAAATCATCCGTCGCGGTTACTATAGTGTTGGCAGCAGCATGCCCAACAAACATGGCCGGATATTCATGCGGTGCATACTCTTGATCTTCTACAACAGATACATAAAAATCGTCCCGGATATTTAAAGCATCCTCTTCAGCTAGCGCACCTCTGGCAGCGTCAATTGCGATGCCAAGAACTACGGTAAGCTCATCAGCATTACCGAACTTTTTAGACCAGATTGACGATCCGTGAGTCACACATATAGCATCAAGTTTTGTAAGAGTTATTCTTTTAGCATCTTCTGCTTGACCCGAAGTAATTGTGTCCCATAAAAGCTTTCTGAGAGGCAATATCAACTCACCTCCTTTCGACATTCTCAACTCATCCAACAATTTTTTAATTAGAACCTCAGCTTTTTCACTCATTTCGGCCTCAATATTGTCTCAATGCTACCATCGGGTTTGAATATTCGTATCGCTTTCGGATCAGCAACAGTCTGCTCTAGATTCTTATATTGAGCCAATTTAGAAAAATAGCCTTGGCAGTCGTTATACATTGGCTTAGAAACTCCTATTGGGTGATCGGGGCTGATCAGGGACATCTGCTTCTCAGCATGGGACGAGAAATACTGCCTGTAGTGGTCAACTAATCCCGAACACGATTTTAAGTTTTTCTTCGGTTTTCGCCGGAGATACCCCACCGTTAAATTGATGAGGCCGAATCCAGTTGTAGTGATGCATCAGATAGTGGCTGATGTCTCTCTGAGCCTGCTGGCCGGTCATGTAGCCGGTGGTTGGTATCCATTCTGTTTTCAAGCTGCGAAACACCCTTTCCATCGGCGCATTGTCCCAACAGTTTCCTCGGCGACTCATGCTCTGGCGCATGCGGTAGCGCCACAGCCGCTGGCGAAAGTTGCGGCTGCCATATTGCGATCCCTGGTCGGAGTGAAATAGCAGGCCTTGAGGGTTGCCGCGCTGCTCGTAAGCCACGTCCAGCGCCTTCACCACCAAGTCTGCATCTGGCTTTTCCGATAACGCCCAGCCCACCACTCGGCGGGCGTAAAGATCCATAACAACCGCAAGGTAGTACCATTTTCCCTGTGCCCAGATATAGGTGATGTCGCCGCACCAGACCTGGTCAGGCGCTTCGACATCAAACTCCCGGTTCAAGACATTTGGTATATCAGGCCGCTCGACTGTCGCTTTTTTATAGGCGTGTGATCCCGGCTGCTTGCTGACCAATTCCAGTTCGCGCATCAGCCTGCGTACCTTGAACCGTCCAATTTGCTCACCTTCTTCCTGCATCATTAACCTGATGCTTCGACTGCCCGGAGCACTTCGTCCCTGGGTGAACAACTCGTTCACTCGGCTACGCAACCTGAGTCGCTCAATGTCTGGTGTTCGCCGCCTCTGACGATGTGCGTAGTAGCCCGAACGGGAGACCTCAAACGCCTCGCATAAACAATCAACAGGCTCATGGACGCTTAGCTGACTGATCAGCGCGTACGCTCGAGATCTTCCGACATCAAGAGCGCGGTAGCCTTTTTTAATATTGATTTCTCGCGTTCGAGGCGAGCAATCCGAGCTTCCAACTCCTGGATTTTTTGCTGCTCTGGTGTCAGGGCCTTTGGGGCGTGACGCCGGTACGCTCTTGCTGAAGCTGGTCGACCCAACGGCGCAGCGCCGACTCACCCACACTCAGTGAGCGACTGGCTTCGATGAAGCTGTAGTTTTGCTTGAGCACGAGGTCGGCGGCCTCGCGTTTGAATTCTGGTGAAAAGGTACGACGTTGTTTGGTCATGAGACACCTCTATCTGGCGAGCATTCTCGCCTAAATGGGTGTCCGGTTTCATTAGACCACTACAGTGCAACTCAGCCGCCCCCCCCTTCAGCCAATCTTATGCAGCACCATATCAAGCATAACTCTGATAACTTGTCAAAAAATTGAAACTCTTAATACCTATTATCAAAAATGCTTATTTATCTCGAGCCTGGTACATGCGGTTACTAAATTCAAAACATATTCATTTGATCGCTGTCGCTGAAGACCAGAAATCCTTTCAATTCTTCTACATCACGAGAAACAACGTTCATTTCAACAAATGATAAGGTTCTCGCCATACTTCCAATGATAGGAAGGCATTTAGTGGAGTAGATAAAAACACCCTCGACAGCGAGCCCATTATGGGCATTTAAAAAGTCAATATATTTTGAGGTGGTTTACCGTCTAGCTCAACCTCACACGACTCCAGAAAAACAGGTAGTTCAATTTCATGTGCGCCAATTGGTAGGAACCGATCTTCTCAGCCTTCTTTTTTTAAAATAAAAACTTATTAACTATATGCTTATTCATATAATCGACCTCAGAGCATTGCAACTTTCGACATACACATCTTGCATTAGACAACATCAACTATCCAACTGCCTCTCGACCTCTTCATCAGCTGCATTTAATATGCCATTTACAAGTTCAGCATCAATTTTCCAAACATTCAGCTTTGGATTTCCAGCATACCGTTCACCATAAGGGATTTCAAAGTATTCAGCGGACAGCCCCTCATCGCTTATTATCCGCAAAACTGCACGTACAGACTCAGCATGGGCTTGATAATCGCCTTCAAAAATCTCTAGTTCTAAGATGGGGTCACCATTAGACCAAGCATGTTTAAGTGCCTGCACAGGTATGCCAAGTACGCGGTGGAACTTCATGAGAGCCGAATTGTTGACAAAATTTGGGGCAAGTACGATGGTTATTACAGACATCAAAATTCCTCAGGGTAATTAAAATTTACAGGTTCGCCAAATGAGTCGTTACGCCAATTACCGCCATGCCATCGTTCAAAGTGCTCAGTTCGAGTTGCAGGATAAATATTTTTCGGATCACTTGCAAGTTGTGGATGGTCCAAGGCATTGTACTTGTGGTGTCCTTGAATGGACTCTCCGTTATATTTCGGAGTCTTGTTAGTTAAAATGTCGGCTTTTTGCTCTGGAGACCAGCTCCGCGTTCCCGACTCACCTAATTTAAGTTTGGCACGTTCATCGGCCCAAAATCTTGAAACTCCTTTTGCGCGTTTATTAGAAAATCGACGATCCCAATCAAGACGTTTATATTCATCTCTTGTCAACGTACGACTTTCTAATTTTGTTTTTAAGTTGGCCCGTTGCGCTTTTGTCACGGGAGAGTAAGGAACTTTGTGAGTAGGAACTTTTACTGACTCGTCGGTGGCCACTGCTCGGCGCTGAATCTTCACATTCGCAAGATTCGACCCTACACCCTGTACTTTGATCTCATACCGCGCATCAAACCACTTCCCGCCCTTGGCACCCAGACCTCCACCCAGCAGTGCCCCACCAAATGCCATCAGCTTTTGACCGTTCGAACCGTCACCGAAGAGCTTGCCGCCAGCCCATGCGCCAGCCTCCCCGCCAGCAAACCCCAAGACTAGCCCTGCAATCACCACCACTGGGCTCGCGAGAACGAACGCACTGCCCAGCCCAACATAAAATATCCCTCGCTCAAGGACTTCGGGCACTTCCGGATCTATGGCGTCGGTCGTTTGTGTGCCACCACCTATCGAGACATTGTTCGACCCAGCGCTGATTTTTCCATCACAAACTGTTCGGTCGCCGACACGCGCGGCGGGCATGTTGTTTATGTACACCGTGCCGCTGCCCTGCGCGATGATCTTTGGCACAGGACCATGTTCAGCACATTTGGCCGTATCGATGTGCGCTCTCGCTGCAGGTTTGCCATTGATATGGACATTGCCGGAGCCGGTAAGGATTTGTCCTGTTCCATGGTCGCAGATGGACAGGCTACCAATCAATTGCCCGATACCTGCGCCCGCAGCGGCAGATGCGCCAACTATCGCCACCGCAGCGAGCCCTCCGGTGCTCACAACGAGCGCAGCACCAATGGCACCTATCGCCAGACCCGCAAGCAATCCGGTCAACGAGCCCGTGTGTTGGATGGGATCATCTACCCGAGCCGCCTGACTCATGCCGACTTTACCGGTTCATCTTCAGACGGTTTTCGCAATTCCAGCGTGTCCACCAGCGAATAAAACGCCGCTCGCTCCTGCAACGTCATGCCCTTCGGAGCGTTGCTAGTGCCTGTGATTTGTATCAAAAGCGGCTGCTGGTGTTCATCGTAATGTAGGAAGAGCAACTGGAGCTGATGCACCGGCTGGCCTTGCTGTCGCCAGCTGAACTCGACACGACGTGCTTCCACGCCAGCTACTTCTGCTGGGCAGAGCGGCTCTATCCACTCCAGATGTGAAAGGGCCTTATTTAAGTCGGCGAGCAGCTGTTGAGCCATGGTTTCCAAGTCAATAGCTCCATCAATCGGAGTACGGCCTATTACCACCGATAACGGACTCGGCCCAATATCCGTCAACGTGAACACATGAAATGTCTTGTCTTTGAAACCTTCCGGTCGCACAAAACTCAGTTCGTTTGTGTGAAAACGCTCGGGGGGCGGTGGTGGTGCATTGAGCACCTCCTGCGCAAGACGCTCTTGCTCCAGGCGCTGTTCTTCGCGAATCCGTCGTTCGGAAATACGGTCGTACATACTTGTTCGCATGGGGGCGTTCCTTGTCCGTCAGCTTATTTGTTCAGGTTGATGATCGTCGTGCCTTCGACATCGACCACATTGCCGGACAAGGTGATCGTCCCATCCGATTCCATGATCAGCTTGCTGGCGCCCACTTCAAGGGTGATGGATGTCGCAGCTTTGATCTTCACTTCGCCCTTGTCGACGGTGACGAAATACGAGCCGTCTTTTACCGCAATGCTCGTTTCCAAATTGATGGTTTCGGAGTGCCGACCATCCACTTTGATCGTGCGGTTTCCGCCGACCTCATGCTTTTCATCCGCCTCAATCTCGGTATCCAGATTGCGTTCGGCGTGCATGATGATCTGCTCAGCGCCAGCTTTGTCTTCAAAACGGAAAAAGTTGGCATTGGCCCCCTTTCCCTTCATGGAACGCGTCAAAAACCCACTCTGCGTCTTGTTGGCGGGCAATGACCAAGGGGGGGTGTTCTGGCTGTTGTACAGACTGCCCATGATCAGCGGGCGGTCGGGGTTGCCGTCAAGGAATACCACGACCACTTCATCCCCCACTCTCGGAATCTGAATGCTGCCGAAGCCACCACTGGCACCGGACTGGGCGACGCGGACCCAGCAGGAACTGTGGTCGTTGTGCTCGCCTTTGCGGTCCCAGTGGAACTGGATTTTCACGCGGCCCAGTTCGTCGGTGAAAATTTCCTCGCCCGGGGGGCCTACGATGATGGCCGTCTGCGGCCCGGGAATGGTAGGACGCGGCGTGGACAGCTGCGGCCGGTAGGTGATCTTCTTGCGCACGCAGCTAAAGGTGTTGAAGTAGCTCGCCTGATGGCCGTTGAGGTAGTTGTTGTGGCCCTCGCTTTCGACACTCATCAGCAGGAACTGGCGGTCATCGGCCGAGCCCTGATCGTGGTCGTAGTGCTGCACCAATTCGAAGGTGTAACCCGGTTTCATCGCGCGACAGTTGCTCGCGCCGCCGAAGCTTTTGCCTTTGAGTTCCAGCGCTTCGACACGCAGACGCACCAGCGCTTCGCCTTCGTCGTAGGTGCCGTGGGTGTATTGGCCTGGAAAATCGTAGATCTCGAAATTCTCGACATCGCCCTGCTGGTTCAAGCTGTTCATCGTCACCGGCAAGCGGTTGTTAGGCTGGCGGTAATCGAAGGTCTGAACGGCGATTTTGCCGGCCTGCAACTGGCGGTTGCCACTCCACTGGGTGATGGAGTCGGCCGTTTCGGTGACGGACGCGGTGTGGAAGCGTATTTGCGGCTGTTCGGGCAATGCCACCAGCGTGCTGGAGTCATCGCAGATGATCATGGTGTGGCCTTCGGCGGTGTGCTCGAAGTAATAAAACATCCCCTCTTCCTCCAGCAAGCGCTGAACGAAGTTGAAGTCGGTTTCGCGGTATTGGGTGATGTAGGTGTAGCGCTTCTGGGGTTTGGTAAGGCGGAACTCATGATGGGAAAATGCGGAGCACAGGGCAAACACCTGCGTAACCACCTCCTCAACCGTGTTGCCTTGAAAAATCCTGGTATCGAACCGGTTCTTCAACATCGAAAACCAGGGGTTCAGGGTCGCGGTATAGCGTGCCATGCCGCCATCACTGCCGATGCTTGCAAAACGAGTGATGTAGCCCGCCAGGTAACGCGGAGATCCCGTAGAAAGCTCGATCTCGATGGTGACCAACTGGCCCATCATCGACTTGAGTTCGACCCCGGAATCGTCGCAGATCAGCAGCAGTTCAAAGCTGTAAGCCTGCGAAAGACCCTCGCGCCCTTTGAAAGACTCGATCAGCAGTTGCTGCTCCGGATTGGCGAGGTTATGAAACTTGAACAGGCGCCGGTTCTGGGGCGAGAACAATGCGGAAAGGTCCATCGACATATATATCTCCTTGGAGGCATGGGGGACACGCTACCGCCATGCTCAGCAACGACAGGTTGCGAGCGTGCCAGGGAACCGAGACCCTCTGGCACCCTCGCTCATAGCCAAAGGCACGCCAATGCATGAATTCACAAAACAGTGGCAGCACGCTCTGACAGCTTTGTAGGACGTGAACTACGGATGTGATTAATCTCATGGCTCAACGAAATGTACACACTGCCACCTGTGGCACAGAGCCTCGAAGCGCTGAAAACGTATTCCTGAACAATTGCGTCACTGCACACGCTAGCTGGAGAATGCGACCACAAAGGGATACTAAAGTGCCACTATACGAAAAAATAGCGGCAACGTCACAATCTCAAAATCGTTACAAAACGTTGAACGCGGAAAGGAGACACCTACGAGGAGCACCGTGTCAACCTAGATGCAGGTGGTTGCAAAAAAAATCGAGCAGCAATCTGGTTGACCAACTGACCCGTATCCGCCAAAAATCTAATTCAAGTCGTAAATTAAATTCAACGATAACAATGGATTACAAAAAACACACCAGCTCCAGATGTCAACCTGCCACCATTGCGTAGTGTTAACTTGCTGAGAAAAATGCTGCGTGTTGGCTGATTTAATGCTGAAGTAATGCTTCTGACTAGCCATTAGTGGCTACATGATATTCATCGTAGTGGTCGCGAGACCTGAGCTTAGGAACAGCGACCCTCAATCAAGGACCGATGTATAAATGGAGCTTTTAGATTACGTTCCTAGCTGGGATGACATCGAACGAAATCTGGATCATCAATTCAGCGAACTGAACCAGAGCGCCAATGAAGGCTGGGACGGGTTCACGCGCCGATTGAGCGAGGCGCCAAGCCAAGCTTATGGGGCGATGGGCGGCCACCGCATCGACAATGTTCGGCAGGCCATGGCGCTTTCGTATCCGATTATGCAGATGAACCTGTCGCGCAAATGGGCCTCGATCAACATCGTGGATATTTTGCCGGTGCTGCTGAAACTGGTGCAGGAAGTGGTGATGATTCTGGGGGGGAGCGTAGCCATAGGCGGCGCTGCCGGCGGCGCGGTGGGCTCACTGGGGTTTGGTGTCGGTGCCGTTCCTGGTGCCATCATCGGCGGTGGTATTGGCTTGCAAGTAGGCAACTTGATCCTCATAGGTTTAGGCCTAGGGTCCATCGCTAAATATTTCTATTACGGGCTTCCGGCTTGTCTCGCCATTTTGCAGGAAGGTCTGGCTATAGCATGGACCGCTGAAGATGGCGTCAAGCCCGCAGGGCTCGATCCTTCCGGCGGTTCAGCAGCAGTCATCCAGGAAAGAACTGAGCGCGCCGCCCGGCAACTGGCTCGTGGGCAGGAGCAGTTGGTGCTTTTGCTGCTGACGGCGATCGTCACGTACCTGACTCGCGGCCAGGTAAAGGCCGGTTTGATGAACAGCATGGATAGCATTGCAGCGCGCAGTGCTAGCCTTCAGGCGCAGATATCGAACAAGGAGTTTGCGAACTGGCTGGCGCGTAATGAGCGCAGAATTCTGGATGAGCCGGGGTTGCATGCTAAGGATGAACCAAGGTTCAGGAAGATAGACCCTGAGCGTGAAGCGATGATGGAACATTATGCAAAGCAGGACAAAGATTTTGTTCCATTAGAAAAACAAATCAATAGCACTGAAACATTTGAACCAATCGGTGTAAGAGCGGAGGAGATAGAAAAATATCTCAAGACCGAGGAAGGCACAAATTATATTAGAGAGGCGGCAGCAGCAGATCCCACAAAATCAGCGGGTTTGATTTATGAGCGAGTAAGGGGGCAACTCGCCTCTGGCAAAGAATTACCTACAAGCAAAATAGTAAGTCATCCTCTAATAAAAATTGTTGCGGAAGGCGGTGGTGAGCCTAAATTTTCACCCTACTTCACTACCTACGAAGAATTTAAAAAAGCCGCCAGTTCACAACAATCCCTAGCTGATATGTTTGGCCTTCCAGTAGTTAGTGAAGGGTCGAAATATACAATTTATGAAATAACCCCTTTTACACCGGCAAAAGTTTATGTCAGCGAAATTGCCAAAACAGTCGAGCTGGGTGGTACTATCGAGCGCACGGGAGGTGCAACCCAGTATATCGTTCCAAATCGCGGGCTTTGGGCTCCAGCAAGACCCATAGGTTTCATAGGAAATTAAGCATGAATCTCATAGATCTTAAAAAAGCGGCAATGAATCTCGAAATACAGCTCAATGTACACTCAAAGATAGATCCTGAAGCCGTAGCGCTCTATTGGGATCTGAAACCTCTATTGGACAAAGCCAAGGCAGGGAGCATTTCAGAACCCATTGAGGTAGGCGCAGTACCGGGACGTTATCGCTTTACTGAAAGAAATCTTCAGCAGTATGGCGATCTCGAAGAGGCTTATGCGATATTCTCGATCGAGATTACGGGAGGGGAGACACCGGCGCTGAAATACGTTCGAGAATTGCTGAGAAAACAGTAGCGACAGCAAAATACCGCTACAATTTAGCATTATCATATATGGTTAATTTTCCATATCGAGCTTTCTATTGAATACACCGATAATAGTTAGTTACTTTTGGTCAGGCCATAAGTTTCTTGTGCTGTGACGGGGCAGGTCGCTGCCCCCCGTTTTTTAAAACTTATGACCCGAATAATCCATTGACACTCACGACTCCAATAGCTTTCGTTGAAAAAGCGATAGCGCTGACCACTGATCGGAGCCGGAGTTGCAGGTTAAGGAGGTGACGCCGCTGAAAGCCGCCAAAGACTGGTTCAAACGCAATGTAACTGATCAAATCATGCCCAATTTACCAGTCCCTGAACTCCCTAGCCTAGGGCAATTTAGGCTACCTAAGCTATGAAAAAATTTAAAAGATCATCAATAGATTCAGTCCCGAAACACTTTCGCCTCATAACCGCATTAGGGCTTATATTGGCCATCCTGCTGCTAGCTAGCTCCGTATATATAATATTAGACGGCGTAACACCCGTCTATGGGCGCCTCTGGAGAAACGCCCCGATCGTAGAAGTCCAATATGTAGCCTACGCCCTTCTTGCCACGCCGTTTATCGCAATATTGATGGGATATACTGCGATAGCCGCATTTACCACGCGAAAGGTTTTTTCTCCAGAACAAGGTACCCGCGCAGCAAAATTTCAAAGCTTAATGTTTAATCTCTTCTTAAAAACGCTTTTGTATGTATCCTTCCCTTTGCCAATATTAACCACACTATCGCTTATATCGACCGGCTACTGGTTATGCAATGATCTGAGACCCTCAGGCTCTGGCTGGCAAACATTCTGGGTAAATAATCAAAACTCCTGCTTCAAACCCGACAGCTACATCAATGATCACTGGCCCTGTCAAGAGGTCGACGGTAAAAAGATATGTCTCTCGGCAGATGGTCGATAGTGTACTGTTTTCGAAATACTTACTCTCTGCGTCGGTTGACGCATTGCGTAACGCCCTTCAATAACCATTCACACCAGCAAAGATGGAGTGAGCGAGAGACGGGTCATACAATTAGACGGCCTTCCGAGCGAGAAAGCTCCAGCGTTCTGCGTTGGGATTGATCTGATAACCCAACCCTTCAATGCTTAATTGAAGCCCTTGCCCGAGGACAAGATGTCGGGCTGGTAAGCATGCTGATCCCTTAGGGAAACTCTGAGGAAGATCTCCAGATTTGGCAGAATGCCTGATCTCAACCGCCGAGACGCTTGATGAAGCAGATGACCTTCGCCGACGTCGAGTTCACTGGCAAACGCAAGCAAACCCGTAAAGAGCGTTTTTCTGATCGTGATGGATCAGGTCGTACCCTGGAAGGGATTGATCAATCTGATCGAGCCTCATTACCCCAAGGGCGACGGTGGCCGTCCCGCGTATGCGTTAATGGCTGTTTTGCGCATTCACCTGATGCAAAACTGGTTCGGCTACAGCGATCCGGCGATGGAGGAGGCGTTGTAGGAAACAACGATCCTGCGCCAGTTCGCGGGACTGAGTCTGAATCGGATTCCCGATGAAACAACCATGCTCAACTTCCGGCGCCTGTTGGAAAAACATGAGCTGGCAGGCAGGATTTTGGAGGTCGTCAACGGGTACCTGGGTGATCGTCGCCTGATGCTGCGTCAAAGTACGGTGGTCAATGCGACGATCATTCATGCGTCAAGTTCGACCAAGAACAAGGACGGCAAACGTGATCCCGAAACGCATCACACGAAGAAAGGAAACCAGTATTTCTGCGGCATCAAAGTACATATCGGCGTTGATGCTGAGTCAGGGTTGGTCTATAGCCTGGTGGGCACGGCAGCAAATCCGGCGGATGTTACTCAGGTCGACCAGTTGCTTCAGCTGTGAGGGTGGCTACACCGGCGCGTGGACAAGCGTGCAGAGCATCAGGCTCCTCAAATGATCTGGTCGATTGCGGCCCGTCCCAGCCGCTGCAAAAAGCATGGCAACACAAGTTTGATCGCGCGCGTGCATCGCAAGATCGAGTACGCGAAAGCCCAAGTACGGGCGAAGGTTGAACATCCGTTTCGTGTGATCAAGCGCCAGTTTGGTTATACGAAAGTACGATTTCGCGGGCCGGCAAAAAAAATCGCGCAACAGGCCACGCTGTTTGCCCTGTCGAACCTTTGGATGATGCGAAAACGGCTGTTGGCTGTGGGCGAGGTGCGCCTGTGATGCGCAAAAATGCCTTTAAAAGGTGTCACTCGAAAGAAAATTGATGAGCTAGAACTGGGAAAAGTCTGATTATGTGATCGGGCAGAGCTTTTTGAATCTCAGGCCATAAGGGCATCAAAAATAGATGCCTACTTCAGACCATGCCTAGACCTGCATATTCCATCTGGCAATGAAGCGGGGGGCCAACGAGTTCTGGCTTCCGGGAGCAAAATTACCAGATGGAAACTTTGAAGCCATTATTGATGCCGGCAACATATCCGCGGATCGATTTATAAAACTCCACTACCGTAGAGGACATTATGGAATTTACAGACATCTACTTTAATCGCGAGGAACGCTTCTCACTGGGGATAGAGGAAACCTCCGGAAAGTTCTATGTTTCATTTCCTGTTAGAAATGACATGATTGAGTATGAGGAATATTACGAAATTGACCGTGCGCAGTTTGACCTATTTCAAAAAGATCTTAACGCCGCACTGGGATTCGTCACTAGATGCCGCCACAGAGAGCTAGACGAATTGCTGATCCAGAAGCCCGGTAGTAGAAGAGGGATGGCTATTTAATTTACGCTATCCGCGAATATGGCTGCTGCTGGGACTGGAAATATCCAGCAGCGAGGCTAATCTACCCAAACTGTTGCAGGACTCACGACAACAGGTGGTGCGCGGCAGTCGGCAAAATTTAGATAAAATGACACCATGGATGTGTATTTCATAGCAGACCAATCTGCCAATGATTTGAAGATAGTACTACCTGATTAATATTACTTTCCCTGGGGATTAGGAGTGCACATACTTGAAATCAGCAATTGATTACATTAACGAGGCCATCCACATGACGCGCTTGAGACTGGCATCTGGCTCAAGAAACGCTCTCTATTCCGGTCTACTCCACAACCTTGAATACCTTAGAAACGTTGTGTCAGGTGTGGAGACAAACAAGGCGAAGCTGCACACGCTGACTATCCGCGTTTGGCCAGCGGAAGACTTTTACTTTGCGGATCCCGAATATGCTGACGCGCTGGGCGTTGCTGACCACATCCGAGACCAAATTGCACGAGGGTTGAAAATTCAGCTGCCGGACGGACAGCCTCCAGAGAGCCTTTCGAAAAGGTAGCAGCGCAGACAGGTAGCGCACCTGTACGGCATCGTCGAATCTGCTAACTTTTTCTGACAGCAACCATGACATTATTCGCTAAAAACGCCTGCCAGCAGCCGCAAGGTGCTGAAATCTAACGCTTCTAGTGATGCTGGGTTAGACCGTATGAGGCGTCACAACCCATTTACTGATAGAAGGGATTCCATGATCGACCTGCACAGCTCGACATTAGTCGTGACGGAATATGCCTACCGATACAACCATTTGCTGCCGCCTCCATCTGGACGCGAAGTTGCTGGCCGTGCGTACCTAGAACCTATATGGCAAAAGTCACGCGCTTGCGTTATGTCACAAGACCAGTCGTTAGACAGGGCAAAGGGCGCATTGTTGGGCCTTGCAATAGGTGATGCGGTTGGGACCACTCTAGTGTGCTGTCTCAGAAATAAATTTCTCATTTGAGCTACGCTTTCAGCGTCGGTCAGAACGAGGAGTGGAGCCATGAATTCTCAAGACATCGTACTCAGTGAAGACGAACAGACCGAGTTGAGTCGGCGCCTGCGGTCAGCCACCATCAGCCAGCGCGACGGCCGTCGGGCGCGAGTGATTTTACTGGCAGCTCAAGGTTGTTCACGCAACGAAATTGCCAGGTTGACTGGCCTCTCGGTCGTTTCAGTCACGCGCTGGTGCAAGCGCTTCCAAGAGCTGCGCTAGCAAGGCTTGGTCGATCTGCCTGGGCGAGGTCGCAAGTCCTCACTGCCTGTCGAAGCCTTGAAGCGAACCCTCGAACAGGTCACCCAACCGCGTATCGGCCAGCCGCGCTGGAGCTGTCGCAGCATGGCGCGTGTCGCGGGTATTTCACCGGCTAGCGTGCAACGGATTTGGGCCGCCAACGATATAAAGCCGCACCTGACACGTACCTTCAAACTGTCCAACGATCCAAACTTCGAAGATAAGTTTTGGGACGTTATTGGGCTGTATCTGGAACCGCCGGATAAAGCATTAGTGCTCTGTTGCGATGAAAAAAGCCAGGTTCAGGCCTTGGAGCGCACTCAGCCTGGACTGCCTTTGGGGATTGGTCATATCCGCACGCAATCGCACGATTATATCCGTCATGGCACCGTCACCTTGTTCACAGCGCTGGACTATCTTCAGGGACGCTTGATCAGTTCAATCGAGCGCCAACACCGGCATCAGGAATGGCTGGAGTTTCTCAAGAAGATCAATCGCGAAATGCCCAAGCACCTTCAGCTGCATTTGATCGTCGACAACTACGCCACGCACAAGCATCCAAAAGTGAAGGCTTGGCTGGAAAAACATAAGCGCTTCC
>NZ_SOCT01000022.1 GCF_004364435.1 Pseudomonas sp. LP_7_YM
TAGGCGGCAGACTTGATCGATTTTGAACGGCTACCGTTTTTTGAAAGCGGCTATGGCTCAGCGGTCTAAAAATAGCGGCCTACTTCAGACCATCCCTAGATCCAGCGATACAGAGGTTCAGTTAGCGATGGTTGAAGCCTACGAAACAGGTGTGCTGAAAGGCGAGCAGCTCATTCTCGTGAGGCGTCTCATCGAAAAGCGGCGTACATCGGGGAAACACTACGGACAGCGAAGGCCCGCTCCCGAACGCATGAACACACCGCAGAAACTTCTGGGCGCCTATCAATCGGAGGTTAGACGGCAGAAGGTCATGATCAGAAAGGCGGATATTAATGAGCAGCGTCTGCTTATTCTCGTCACCGCTATGCGCCGCTTGCTTGATGATGACTATTTTTGCACCCTGCTTCGTAATGAGCAGATTCAAGACATGCCCAAATCATTGGCAGATCGCATCCAAGGGGATGTCTAGCGATGGCACACATCAAGCACGCCTTTGAGCAGGCTATCATTTCAGTACCGCTAGATAATATCTTGCCCACACGCTCACTCGACAAAGATATAGCCTCAAGCAAAAAATATTTGACGATCCTAACGTCAATCAGAGAGCTTGGCATTATTGAGCCGCTGGCGGTCTTTCGTCAGCCTGATCGTAGCCAAGGCGCTGCTACCTTTGTCCTGCTTGACGGTCACCTCCGCCTACATGCACTGAAAGCTTTAGGGGTAACAGAAGCGTTGTGCCTGCAATCCACTGATGACGAAGGTTTCACGTTCAATCAGCAAATCAATCGGCTGACACCTATCCAGGAACACAAGATGATCTTGGCTGCGGTTGCCAAAGGGGTCGCGCCTGCAACCATCGCGAAAGTGCTAGGCATTAATGTGGACCGAATCCATGCGCGCCAGCATTTGCTCGATGGCATATCGCCTGAAGTCGTTGAGATGTTGAAGGTGAGAATAGTAAGCCAAGATGTATTTCGAGTCCTTCGCAAGATGAAGCCGATGCGTCAGATTGAAACCGTCGAGCTAATGATGGCTGCCAATTGCTTCACCCAAACTTACGCACGCATGATTCTCGCAGCTTCGCGACTTGACACGCTGCTTGAAAAAAAGGCAAAACCTGCGACCGAGGCGACGGCCGAAGATATAGGGCGTATGGAACAGGAAATGGACAAGCTTTCACATGACTACAAAATGGTCGAGGGAACACTGGGAGAGACAATGCTGGTGCTAGTCGTAGCCAAGGGCTATTTGGCACGCCTGCTACGCAATGAAGCAATTATCGGATACCTGCACCATTGTCATGGAGAGCTTATCGAAGAGCTGACGGCCATCATGCAGGCCGTTACATCCGATTCAAGGCAGCCGGAGACAGAATGATCACCGTCTCTTCTACGTCAGCAGCAGATGATGATGGGTCGGAGGTCAAAGGTCGCATCCAGCAAGTTCTGGTTTTCACAAAATGCCTATTAAAGGGGTGCACCGCACTCGTTCATAGTACTTCGGTTCACACGAAAGCCGGAGGACTATGCGATGCCACGTCTTCCTACTCACCATTGCCACACCCGAGCGTGCAAGCATATTGCGCTTAAGGGAAAGCGCTTATCACTGGCTACCTAATCATAAAATTCAATCTGCGACTCTTTTAGAGTTTGAAATATACCTAGTGCTCGACAGAGGGGATTCGTAATAGTCCTCATCCAGAAAGCGAAGAAGCTTCTTTAAATCGGTCTTGTTACTTGGAATCGTTATTTTCCCACCGTCAGTTAGATTGAGGTCAAGCTGCATCGTTTTCGCCACAGTGCTGATATGCTCTATTGTATAGTTGTCCAAAACACCTGACTGGAGAATCAGGGAGATTTTCTTTCTCGTTTGGGCACCTGCATCCAGTACAAATTGAGCAACATCTTCTACAGACATTTTTTCGTGCTGCGCGAAGGAAGAGACCTCTTCATTCGTGGCTTCACGGTAATATTCGCTCAATTCAAACACACGCTTCGCGAAGTGAAAGCTGTGAAACTTAAGGATATTTCCTTCCAACACTGCCAAAAGCTTCTTATCAAATGTCAGTCCAGAGTCAGTCATTTTCTGAAACTGATCTCCCGAAAAAAACATTGAGAGCAACGTTCTTGAGATCACACGCCTTCTTTCAAAAATCTGAATCAAAATTTGTGTCGTGCCGTTGTTCTGAACCCCAACGAAGAAAGCCTTAACCACATCCAAGCTATGGTTCTGAGGATCGAATTGATCAACAGCTAATGGGCTTGCTACGGCGGCGGCCAAACCATCTACATCCGGGAAGTCAGCGATAGATAACAACTCGCTTTCGTCAGGTGTATACCTGCCGTCAAAGGGAATAACCTCATCTATGCCGTGAAAAAAGCTATCTCGCTGACTTTCAAACAAAACCCTAACTTCTTCACCAAGCTCAGCCGACATCGGAAACCTGATTACTCTAGAACCTGCGAGGTGAGTAATTGCGAACAAATTCATTCGATTATCCCTTAATTGATGAATCCACTATGCCGTATTCCGTCAACTGAATCACAGTCGTGATAGCCTTCAGATTATTAATGGTTTTCTTTGTTATCAACAGATAGGTGACACCTTCCTGGGTTTCGACTTCATAAAAGTGAAAACCAATCAGCCCCAGTACCGGATTGACATGAAGCGCATGCGTTGTCCACAGTACAAACATGAGCATTAGTCCTGCTAGAACCCATGCACCAAGCTCTTGCCCTGAACCACCTTTGAAAATCAATGGCAGCGCATAGGCTATGAAAAAGCCCAAAACCTCTTTATCTGCACTTTTAACTTTTTTAATTGAAATGGGCAGATGTTCGAATTTCGAAACAGCAGCGGTTACGATCCAGCTTGAAATGATTCCGAGCGCCAGACACACGCAGACGGCTAATATAGCCATTAGCCAATCACGATCGCGAGCAGCAAAGATATAAGCAAGCGATATCGATACTGGAGCCACTGCGGTAAAGGCAAGGATTACTCTAGCTGGCTTTCCTAACATACAATCCTCCGTCCCTAGACGGGATCATAGCTCAATGCCACTAGGTCGGCGCCAGTTTTCTTTGAACCGGCAACTCATTTTACCCGAAAGACTGTATGAATAAACAGTTAACCGGATCAAATTCCCATTTAGCTGTCGAAAATATCCAACGGCTCAAAACCATCGGTCTTACCGATCTAGCTCAGGGTACTGCTGTGCGAACGCCACACCGCTCGATAACATTCTCGGATACCGCTATGGGGTCTTAATCCCGTCCTGGTTTCCCCTTAGCTAAGCCACTGATGAGTGACAGGAGACGTATCTTTTTAAGCGTAATGACGAATGCCTTACGAGACAGGCTCAGCCGCTAAAATCCCGCAGGGGTAGTTAATGAGCGTTTATTTGGTGGTTTCTGCCTAGGCGGCAGCGCTTGGGGCCCGACCGGCTAGGGTGGAATGTGAATATGTTCATCAAGCGGATCGTCGCCGCTGTCCACCAGCGGGTCCAGCCAATCGGCCTTGGTCCGCGCCCAGCCAATTTGCTCAATCTGTTCAGGCGTGAGGTGATCGGCCAGCGATTGTTCTAGGGCCTTTGCATACTCGCGAATGACTTGAGCCCGCCGCCAATTCTGCGCATCAGTTTCCAGCTGATTAAAGCGGAGACGCTCCGCGTCCTGAACTCGCTTGCGTTCCACTTCGATATCACGGACTCGTTGGCGCTCCGCGTCTATTATGGCTTGACGCTCACGGCCGACCATAAAGCCGATCGCCCGAGTCGCCATCAGACCAATCAGCTTGTTGAGCTGTAACTCCACTGGACGACTTTCCGAATCCACGATTTTTCCGCCGTAACCATCGTCCGCCATGACTTGGAGTCGCCCGGAAGGGGTGTACTGCCATTGGGGCCAATAGCTCCAGCCGCCTTGGGCTTTCGTCGCCAGCTCTTTGGCGGTCGGCTCGTAGGGTGAGCGCAAAGTCGGTTCAAACACCCGCACGTTTAAGGTATCGCCGAACATCAGAATCTCGACCTGACGCTCTCCCTGGCGGACCACATACCCCCGTGCCTCGATAGCCTTGAGTAGCGCGTCAGCGATTTTAAGCGCGCGACTTTGTAGAGCCGTTGATACCGAAATATTCAGGACCTTGCCGCGCGTTTGCGGCATCCCGCGCTGATCGATGACCGGTTCAATCAAGGCGGCCCGCGCAGCGACGACCAACGGATGCCAGTGGGTAATACGCTCCGGCACCACGATCTGGTTTTTTGGCTGCTGTTCGAAGCTCAGGACCTGTTGAAGCCGGCTGTCCACGGCTTCGGCAGCCTCGACCGGTCGGGTCGTGTGCACAGCGGGACGGTATAGATAGCTGGGATGGCCCACGTATTCACGCAGCTTGGGACGCGGATGGACACGTTTACCGGCCTTAACTTTGGCCCAATAGCCGCGCGGTGGTGTGGCTATTTGCAGGCGGGCGCAGAGGTTCTTCAGCCCGACGTCCGACAGGTTGTAACGGGGCGCCACCTGCACCATCGGTTCGGACCAGATCTCGTCCAGCAACTGGGCACGGTCATACAGTTCGGTCATGGCAGATGTCCTTGGCAATACCGCGAAGGCAGACTGTTGTGCTCTCTTCCGGGCGCGGCGTAAGGCCTTACGACTCCCCCCCCAAATCATCGCGTGCGACCCGCCCGAATGCTGGATCATCAGGCACGGGCGGCTCATCGAATAAGTGATGGATCCGCCGCGCGTGTCGAGGGTTCGCCAGCGCCTGAAAAAAACACGCCTCGCACAACTGCACCTGGTAGCGCTCGCCATCATGCGCGCAACCGTCACCCCAACTTGCTTGCAGCGTACCGAACTGCTGACCATGGCCGGGTAGGCGAGTGGCGCCACCACAGACATCGCAGAAGAGGTCGGCATTGTTCTGAGTGGGATCAATCATCGGTTTCACTCCTGAGTGTGTGGAGGCTTATCGCAACGCGGGGAATTTGAGGATTTAACCCAACCTCGATTATGCGCAGCGCGGTTCGAGTCCTCAGTCGGCCATGTTGAGTCGGAGAAGCGAATCCCTGACCTTAGAGGTGCTGCGAAAATCCATTCGGACCGGGCGACTCTGACTCAGCGTTATGAGCTGGATGAGTGGCAGGTTTTCAGAAGAAGCCATAGCACTGGTCAGCGCTAGGCAGGAAGAATGCGCCAAGCTGATGATCCAACCTCATGACGATGAATGCGTTCTTGCCAAAGCAAAGGCCAGCGAAGAGGCCGGTTTACTAAAGACATACGAGCAACGCTTTCGTTAAACACCCCATGCAAGAATTCGAGGCCAAGAAGAGACGCCGAAAGCGCTGAGAGGATCGAGTAGCGCAGCACCAATTGGCAATCCTTACGACGCCTCCACCACAATGGTCGAGGACGTATAGGCCTTTTCTGTGGGTCCCGAACGGTTAGGAACGCTCTGCACGAACAACCCATAGCCTCATACGTTGTCCACAAACAGCCTTGCTGTGGCGGCATCTAGGGCGTCCGAAGCCTCGGCGTTTAATGTGACACCCCTTAGCATCCCGCGCCGCCTAGGCATCGTGATCGGGACCAGCTTGGCGACCGGTATGCCTGCTTTGGTAACGATGATTGTTTCCCCGCCTGCAACCGCATCGACAAGCCGCGATAGGTGCGTCTTCGCGGCGTGGATGTTGTAAGTCCGCATGGTGTTACCCCGTGGTCGGCGCTCTGATAAGTTTACACAAGACTAAGCAGAGGTCTTAGTAGCCATCCGGGCAATTTTACGACGATAGTGGATACCCATTAAAGGTCACACCAAGTCTTGGCTTTGCAGGGCCAGAAGATGACTTGGCCGGACGGATACGTTGAGCCGCTTGCTGAGCCCGCTTGACCGACCGCAGTATCATACGGATGTCCGGGCTTCGGCCAACGGTCAGCGCGACAATCTGGCGCTCACTTATTACGGACGACGCCGTGGAATCCTTTCCATGTCCGGTCTGCTTCCACCTGCCATGGCGAGCCGCTTTGCCGCTTGGGTCCGGATCAGGACTTCAAGCGCCCACCTGACAAGTTCCTCGTCCGTAGCTCCTGGCTTGGCGAACTGCCTAGCCTTTACCAACAACTCGTCTTCAATGGTAATCATCCGCATATAAAAACCTGCATGAATAGTCGGTTGAGAAGAATCACGTACTACAGTTTCGGCATCCGTCGGGGCTTCCCGAACTGGGCGCTGATCTCATTACAGCGCGCTTGTAGATGGTGGTCCACACGAGCGCGCTCCTGCTCATTCAATGACTCGTACCAGGTCATCCAGTCCTTCATGCGTTGCCGTCCATTTGCCTGATTGAGAGCCTTGAGCGTGAGTAAGTTGTTGAAGGTTTTTTGCCGCCGCTGCCCTGGCTGATCATCCATAGGTAGATCCGTCATGCAACCTCCAGCTTCATTCAAGAGTCACGACCGCTCGGCGAGCACTGATCACCGGGCTCGAAGTTTATTGTGAGAGCTGTGGACCGGGGTTAACCCCACGCATCAAAACTCTCAGCAGGTCCTCCAAGGACCGTTTGCCGGTGCGGCGCTCGAAGGTAGCTACTACATAGTAGCTGCCCGACTGGGTGTGAAAAGCCCAAAATCCAGGCCACCAATCGACCTGGAAAATATTTGAGGTCCAGAGATCGTGGCCGTCTGCGAACATGCCGCCTGGCCACGCCTTCATATGACCGTATGTTTGTGCAATACAGCTGCATGCGCAGAACCGTGCATTGACCAAATACGCCGTCACAGGTCGGCCAAAATTGTATTTTCGAGCTTGAGCTAACTTCCTGATGGCATAAGTGCTGAGCATGGCACTGTCTCCCTAGCGATATTGCGTGATCAACCAAGAGGCATAGGTGTCCCTCATTTAATTATCCGCAACACCATGGCCACCCCAACTGCTAGGATGACTTGACGTCATCTAGCCTACCGAACGAGCGAGACCCAGATGGTGGTACTGACACTGATGTGGCTATTGTTGTTAACCGTCACAGGATTCAGAGTCCTGGAGCGCGAGCTACGGCAGACCGTGGAAGGCAAGCATTACGTCGCAAGACATGCAATATTTGCATCTCTACTGACAGGAATGTGTGCGTTTCTATTAGTTGCAGTGACTTGTGCAGTTGCTACAACATTAATCATGGTCATTGCTCCTGATCAGGCACACTCCGTTTGGATCAGAAGCGTTACAGTACTTGGACGGCTGGTGCCTATTACTTCGACAACGACATCGATGGCGGTCGTCACAGCGGTCCTGCTTATGAGCTTCTTGAGCGCGCCTTTATTGAGACCAGCCTTGGGGCGCGTTCATAAATGGGCGCACCTTGGCTAGCGATCCACCGCTTCTATCTTCGGATCTTTTTTCTTGTTCCACTGGGCTGCTGCGACCAACTGATCGATACTGAGTAGCAAGCCTCGCTGAGTACCGGACGACGCCTGGCCCCGTACAGCTTTTACGTTCGCCGGCATCAATGCACGTAGCAACCAGAGTGACTTCGTCCCAGTACGACCTGCCAGCTCTGCCAGCACCGCATATTCAGCCATGAAGTCGAGCAACGCAGACAGTGGGATACGTGTTTGCAGATGTTCTCCCTGGGCAACAGTGGCGGTTCTCAGCAGGCCTTGCCTGATCCAGCTAACGACATTTTCGTGCTTCCACTTGCGCAGCTTTACCAGCTCCGTGATGGTCAACATGGGTTCACTTGGCTCTTCATGAAGTTCGTCTTTGATATCTGCCAGGTCAAACCTCAACCCTGCCAGCCCATGAAGGGCCTGATTGTGTTCAATAGGCCGAATTTCAAGCGCCAGGATCTTTTGCAGGACGGAACAAATACGGTCTGACGAAATACCGCGACGCACCGTGATGTCTTGCAGGCCGATCAGTTGCTCCTCAGGTGTCGTGCGTCCACTTACCGCGCTGGTGAGGCGCCCAATCAACACATCTACGTCCTTAACGAGGAACTCGCCCGATACCAGCGGAGGACGTTCTTTCTTGGTTTGCTTGCGCAAAGCCCCTGCTTGCATCAACCGTTCGAAAAGAATCTTCGACACGCCAAGCTGCTTACGGGTTGTGGTCGCGTCATAGTGAGCAAGGCGATCATGGCGCACTCGTTCTACTACCTTTTTATGAATGGAAACGAAGCGGTTTTTACCCCGCACGGTGACTTTTCCGTCAATTTCACCGGTCGTGACGGCTGATCGGACCAACTCAGAACCAATACCAATCAACCGCCCGGCCTCCTCTGAAGTCAGCCAACACTTCTCCTGAAGATGCTGGGGATCAATGGTGGAAAGCCTGAGGTTCAAATGCCCGTCGAAATTACGAGTCAGGTGCTGGACCAAGGCCTCCCTGATGCAATCATGCGCAGGATCGACATAGCGTTGATGCAGCGCCCGGTACCATCCCCCGAGCCGCTTCGCCAACCCGGGCCCTTCGGTGCTCGCCAATCGATCACCCAAGGCTTCATTAAAGCGACTGGGCCATTGCAGCAGCAGATCAAAACCCGCTCGACCCCAGGCGATAACGTCATCGTCAGCCGCTCTGCCTCGTGAAGGCTTGGGCAATAGGCCCCCCGGACTCTCCTGAATAAAATGCTTACCCAGCAGACAGAGGAGTTCGGCGGTATCGCTGGACGGCAGTCCGGTGCTCCAGGTTGGCGGTAGCGATTGCCGGGCAACGTGGTCAACGCCAAGCAGGAGCGCAGACAGCGCCAGTGCTTGATCACTGGCGGGTTGGGCCGGATTCTTAGCATAGGAATGACCACATGAGCAGTGATCAAGCGAACCGTCGGCGCTGACGCCCTGACCACAGGCCGCGCAGCTCGTCCTGAGAAGAATCCCGTGGCGGGGGCATGCCGTCACGAGGACATGCGCCCAGCCCATGCGTTGGTACGGTTGCTCCCCCATACAAGCGGGGCAGAATTTGGCAGACTCAATGCGCTGGTATTTCAGGCGAAGCATTGGATTGCGATTGTCGGGGGAAAATTGGCGAATGGCCAAGTCGGCAGCGTCGACCCCCAAGACACCCGCAAGCTGTGCCACCTCGGGTTCGCTGAAGGTCGACCGGAACTTTATCCCGAAACTGCCGAGGAAAGCTTTCACACCCGGAGCCAAGTTGCGCTGGCTGACACGTCGAAGAAAGCCGTGCAATGACTCGTCGGTATAAGGTGTGAGACGCACGATCAGGCTCATGCTTGCTCCCTTCTTTGTGCGGCTTTGGGCATCGGTAGGCGTGCTTCGGTCAACATCCTGGCATACCCTTGGCCCAGCAGGCTTTCTACGGGCGGCGGGCCTTCGAAGGGATTGAATTCGAGAAACCGTGTATTTACCGCTTCTGCGTAGGCGCGCGCCATGGTTGTCTCGGTAATCAGGCGACCTTTGGCCAAATGCTCGGTTGCTCGAAACAACTTCACCAGCATGCCAATGCGTCCGAGACAGGCACCGTAAACCCGTCGGCCGTAGTCAAGATCCGAGGCGTCAGGTGCAGTCCAGCCCGCATCGGTGAATGCCTCGGTCAGCGACAGGAGCGCGCGGCGAAATTCAAACTGCTCACCTTCGTGGTTCCAGTTATAGGGCCTAAAATCAAACACGGCTTCTGAACGGTCTCGAAGTTGCTCGTTGCGCAGCAGTACCTCGTTTGCCAGCGGCGATCCGGTGAGGACCAACGTCAGGTTCATTTCTTCGGCCAGCACTTTTAGCCAGTCCGCTGCTTCGCGGGTCGCGACCTGAGAACCACGTTCGGCAAAATGCTGCATCTCATCCAGAAAAATGATCTTTGTACCTGTGATCTTGAGCAACTCGCACACCATCCGGGTCAGTTCTTCCGAGCTGGAGCGGTTGTAACGCGGGGACTTGAGCGCCTCCAGCACCGCGATCGGCAAAGACCTGCGGGTCGGGTTAACGGGTGACATAACCCGGAGTATTGGGATATGCCGAACGCCCTCGATAACTGTTGGTGGGTTATCAGCCAACACCGTTTTGATCAGCTCGGACTTGCCGACGCGCGTCGGGCCGAAAATGGGCAAGATCAACGTTTCACCCTTGAGGCCACGCTCAACCGTGGATTCCAATCGGTCCAGCGCCTGTCTAAACGTCGCATGCTCGATCAACTCGTATTTCGTTATCGACGTCATTTGGCGTCCCCTTGAACCGATTTTGGGCGGCGCGGCGCTGCCGAGAGCGTTCCTTTCGACAATCCGGTTTCATGCACCGGGTCGATGACTTGCCGAGTTAGTTCTTGCCGCTGGGTCTCCAACCGCAGGCGTTCGCGCTCTTGGATTCGAGCGTCCTGGTTGCGGTCTTTCATGCTTCCACCAACCGCTCTGTCGGCGCTTTCACGGAGCATTTCGACGTGAGCAATCTGATACCCCTCCCCCGACAGTTGAGCATCCGACTTGCTATTCTTGCTGCGAATCTTGCGTGCCTCTTGAAAACTAATGAGGGGCATCGCCGTAGAGCGGTTAACCGCCTCGATAAGCACCCCGGCGTTGGTGGGATCCACGACATATACAACCCGACAATCAAGCGGATTAAGCCGTACTTTGACCTTGGTTTTCTCGCCCCGGCGGGCATAAAGCTTGGCCAACTCCGAGCTGTTGTAAGTCATGGTGTCCAGGCAGACGCCTTCTCGACTCAACGTCATTTCACGCGCGTGGTAGTACAGGCAAGCATTCCTGAACTCTTCGGGGCCAGGTGGCGGTAGCACTACGTGGCGACGTTTCAACAGTTCCATTGCCCGTGCAGGCGAGCAACCAGGCTCGAAGCGATGCTCCAGTCGTTGAAGCGGAGTGCGCATGTATACGTTCGCTATCCAGCGGATGACCAATGCCTCCAGTTCTGGAACTGTGTACAAGCGCTCTTTCATGGCGCGTCCGACGGGATCACGCTCAAACTTCGACTGGGACTTAGTTGATCCTTGTAGTGTATTGATCAATCCCAACTTCAGCGTACCGAAGAACCGCTCAATAAAAGGCTTGGCTTGCGGTTTTCCAGCCATGGGGTAATCAATCGTGGTGTGCAGATAACGCAATGCATTAAGCACCAGCGCCCCATGATGTTCTTGCGCGTTGTCGAGCACCATGGTTTCAATCGCCGCTGGAGCCAACCAAGGGTGATTGAGTTGATATCGCTCGCTGAAGGCCTCGCCTTTCGGGGAGAAGCAAAACTCAAGCGCGGAGAGCACGAAATCCTGAGACGGTTTTTCAATACCGACCCGCACCATCACTACTGAGCCCGTAGCTGCATCCACTCCCGCATAGCAACTGGCCTTGCCTATCGGTTCGCCGCGCTCATCACAGCAGAAGATATCGAGCGGTGTCGCGTCGACTTCCACGCGTTCGTAGGGGCGTTCGACCAGGAACTTGCGAATTGCGGCGCGCATCTCCTGATCGAGGGTGGCTTTCGATACCCGGCCACAGCCGATGAGCGTCTGCGCCATAGCGCTGATGCGACGACAAACACTACGACGCGATATGCCTCGAAAAACAGTATTGCGTTGAGCAGCCCGGTCCCGGCATTGTTGATTGACCATCTTGGTGATCTGGCTGACGTTGAACTTGTCGGTGCTGAAATACCGCCGGAGGATTTCATCCGTTACAGTTTCATCAAAATCCAGATCGTCCAAAGTCCCGAGCTGGCGTTTGTTTCCCCTCGCACTGAAACGGGGTGCCAATTGATCCGTCGACCCTGCGAGAGCAGACGATTTTCGCCAACGCTGAATAGTCCGAGTAGACGGCAGCGGGAGATTGCGTTCAACGCAGCGCTCCTTGAGGCGTTCAATCGTTGCCTTCCATGAACAACTGTGATGAATTTCCTCAACGTATTCGAGTAGCTCCAGGCGCTGGTCGAGCGCGCTGCGTTCGGTCTGCGTGAGGTTGCGCACCGGCATCGGCTGCATTGCGTAGGCAATGGGTCCGTAACTTGCTCGATACTGGCCTTGCGCAACCCGTTGCTGGAATTCGTCGGTACTCAAGACAAACTCTTCGCCCAGCGCTCCCTGCAAGACGATCTGAGAAATCTCAGGACGAATGGAGACCACTCGGCGGACTTGATCGCGCTCAAGGAAGACACTATCGACTGCAAGGACACGGCTCATACGCGCACCTTCAACAACTGAAGATGGGACAGATCACCATGAGCTGCACGAATTTCGCTGGTGGACGAGAACAGCGGCATCGTCAGATCAGCCGTCAGTAGCCCAGCAAGGAGCCCTGCGAGCAAGCCAATCCGACCCGAGGATAGATACGAACTCAGATCCGTGGTCATCCAACTGGAGCAAGACCCGAGCAGCGCGCTGAGTTCTTCTTCAGCCGCTAGACGGATCGGCGCCAGATACCCAGCCCGCAGCAAGTGAAGATTGCCCACGGCCTCCATGACTGTCGGAGACACCACGGTATTTGGGATAACCATAAAGCCAACACCGTGCTGGTGCAGACAGGCCTCAACATCCTTTCGTTTGGTCTCGAACTCTTCGATGAAGTGGGAATGTTTGGCATCGATAGCCATCAGGCTTCCGTCATCAAGCCTGCACAAAAAGTCAGGCGTGTAGAAACGCGCCTTGATACCTGTGCGTGGTCGGTATTGCTGACGAGAAGGCAACATCTCGTTGCTCTGCAATTCTAGAGTGAAGGGCTGCGCCGTAAGCTCGATGACACGGGGATCAATATCGAGCATGAGGCCAACATCACGCTCCAGCGCGCTCTCAACGCGCAAATCTCCTCCTGGACATTTGGTGGATTTAATCACAAGTGCACGCCTGCCACGCCGAGTTCGGCGGGAAACATCCCTTGCGAAGTTAGAACTATCAATGTCTCTGATCATGCGGGTGTGCTCCTACGATGCACGGGAAGTGTTATTCGCCGCAGGAGAAAGTCAAATCGACCTTAATAAGTAAGTAACTGATTTTTATGAAATTTTGTTAATACAAAATAAAGCAAATGAATTTACTCTGTCCATTTCAACGAGTTATAAAAATCGTCAAATCAAAGCTATATATAATAATAGACAAAGGCACTTTCGATTTCAGACCAACGGCGTAAAACTACTTATAAAAAAGTATAAGAACCTATGGTGCCTACTTTACGAGCGGTCTGTCCGAGCAGCCAGTATAGCCAGACCAAATAAAGTATGCAATACTTTATTTTCACGAAGCTGTCGGCTCTCTCGGACACATATGATCGATTACGAAATTTTGCTAAGACACCCAGCGGCGCGCTCACCCGCGTGGTCGGCCTCCGATAGGGCTTTAATCACCTTGACGGTCATCGCTTGGTTACGGGCTTCTCGTGACAAGCAATTGCCTGTCGAGCTGCGACTGCTGGATGTTGCCAGCCATCCCGACCATGTCACAAGCGCCTTCGCAGCTATCCGAAATCTATGGGAGATGGATGAAGGCCCTCCTATTAGTAAGGACGCATTAATGGTGATCGTCCAGGCAGCGCTGAAGCTTGAACGGTCGGGACAGTTAGCTGAATGGGAGTCGGAGTCAGACCTCGTATTCGCGGCAAACCTTCCATCACCGACGATTACCCTTGCCCCTTATGTGGCCCACATCGTCACAGTCATTGGGCTCTCGGAAAATCCAACAACCGTTTACGTACCCTTTGAAAATTCTGGTCAGCTTGCCTCCCGGCTGTACAACAGAGACGTGGGTATATGGGTTGCATCGACCAGTCCACGACTGGTTCAGCTAGCGCTTATAAACGCTGGCGTCCATGAATTAAAGCTGCATCCGGTTGATCCCGTGATCGATTCAACCGCGCTCGATGAGAAAGGATTTACTCCATTCGGAGCAGCTGTCGCCGCGTTCGACTTCAAAAACAACTACGCTACCGTAAAGCACGAAACAGAATTACACAGCCAGTACGGCCATCCCTCTGCGGTAGGGCCATTAGCAGCGGTGTTCCACATGTTGACCCGTACCACTGGCAAGGTCGTGCTGGTGGTGCCAGACAGCTTGCTCTTCAGCCCGGGGGCTGAGCGAGGGCTACGCCAGCATCTATTAGAGAATCGACTATTGGATGCGGTCCTGAGCCTCCCAAAGGAGGCCGTTCACGGGATGAGCGGTACAGCTTCCATTTTGGTTATAAACACAGCCAGGACATCTGAAAACGTCCTGTTCCTAAAAGTTGTCCCGGAGCTTTTGGGAGCTTCTCAAGGTGGCGACTCAAAGCCTCATCATGTACTGGGCCAGTTCCGAAACCGGCAGTCAGGACAATTCAGCACACTGGTCAGCACAGCCGACTTGCTGGCTTCCGCTGATTTGAATTTAGAGCCAGGGCGACATCAGGAAAGCCGTCCGGCGAAGGGCATACATGAACCGCACGTAGCCATCGACGAGCATTTCGAACTGATCAGACCGCGTCAGCATCACTCCAGCTTAACCGGGGTACCTGTCCATGAGCTTCAAGCCTCGGACATTCCGGACTACGGGCTGGTACAGAGCGCTTGCAAACCTTCCCAGCACGATCTGAATGGACCCAACGCTCAGGAATATTTCTTGCGGGAAAACGACGTGGTTATCTGTATTAAAGGTGCGGTTGGGAAGGTCGGATGCATTGCAAAGCCACCGCCTATTGGATCAGGAGGGTGGGTGTGCGGGCAGTCCATTGCCGTGCTCCGCGCTCGGGGCCAAGGCTACAACCCTCAAGCGCTCATGATGTATTTGCGGTCCCCACTTGGACAAGCGCAGCTCAATCGTTTGGTAGTAGGAACCAGCGCTCCGACGATCCAGGGTAAGGCTCTAAAGGGCCTGGAGATTCCAGTCCTTACCCCCGTGCAATCCGACATGGCAGCAGAATCTCTGGAAAAAGAGGTCGCCATTGAAGCTGACATCTTGCGATTGAGGCACAAGCAGTCGCAAATCAGTGGCTTTCTTTGGGCCGACTAAGATAGGAGAACGACCACTTTGAGTGCAGTTCGTTAACCGTCGTCGTTGCGTGGGCATGTGTGCTCTACGGCAGGTGCGACGGCAAAAGGCTAGCTAAGCCCTGCAACACCAGCAGAACCAGCAATTAAAAACATCAATACACTGGCAACTTTTAGTTTACAGGTTGCACTTTAACGGGTAAATTCGCCCCTTGTCCCCACCTGATCCGGAGTTGCCATGCTGCCTTATCCATCCTCCTCTGAATTCCCCGCCGCGCTGAAGGCTCGTAGAGAGTTCCTCGGTCTGAGTCGTTCTGCGCTAGCCCGAGCAGCCAATATTCATGTCGTGATGCCTCGGCGATACGAAGAGCCAGACTGCGGCGAATTCGCGCGACCACGTGCTGATAGCACATGGTTGGCTTTGAACAAAGCGCTGAGATATGAGGTTCCTAATGAGATTCTGGCGGCATTAGCCCAAGACGAACCTGTTAATACTGCCGCTACCAGCGTCGACCTAGAGCCTCAAAACCTAGTCAAGGCGTTGACCTTAGCTGAGGCGAAAGCAGGCTTAGCGGCCACCTTCGGCGTCTCCATCGAGTGCATAGAAATCACCATTCGTGGCTGAGTTCAGAAGCGCTTCCTGAACCAAACAACTAAGTTACAACTTTTATAGGACTGTAGAATGGATAATTTGCAGAATAGCGTTTGGGACAAAGCGTCGGAAAAGCTGAAGCAAAGCGTTGCAGCAATGCCAGTAGGGAAAGAGAGCAAGATCCGCGACCTGATTGGGGAGGTGACCTGGACTCCCCTAGAACGGAAAACCCGTCACCGCCTGGGAAAACACGTACGGGCCAATTTGGATCATTACGGGCTGGTGTTCGTACGCAAGGCGGGGAGCATCGCCGTTTATAAAAAATCGACCGTCTGAATTTCCACGTATCGGATTGCCCATTACTGCGGATCTACGTCAACCATCAGCTCGCTTTGGCGAATGGGCATCGGCCGAAGAAAACTGGCGAGCTGATCCTGCTGCTCCACCAAAAAAGGTGCATCTTGAACTCTCGTGTAGAGATTAAGTAGGCGCTTTTCAGCACGGAGCAAAATGGTCTCGTAAAGCATAGGGATGATCTTGACCTCCTCCCCGTGGGAGGTCGGCTCATCGTAAGCGTCCGCCGAAGTCACCTTGCACGACTTAGGCAGATACCCACTGATGCGGCAGCAGTTGCTCAATCTCACTCGCTCGCTGCGTCGGCAAC
>NZ_SOCT01000023.1 GCF_004364435.1 Pseudomonas sp. LP_7_YM
TTTTTGGTAGCTCGCGTAACGCAGGTTTCTTTTTGGTTGGCATACATGCACCTCTTGCTCATGTTATGCCCGAACACAAAATTTCTGACACCCCCACGACTACACACTACAACCACAAAAATGACACCGTTCTTAACACATGCAGTCCACGCAAGGCCTAACCCAAGCCGGTGGCCAACCCGTCATTTTTTTCGGCGAACTTCAGAAACTCCATAAAATCGATGTCACCGTCCTTATTTGAATCGATGTCGCTGAGCATCGCTTGTACTTCATCGTCGGAGAACGATCCCAGAGCTTTCAGCGCCTTGCTTAGCTCAGACAAAGATATCTTTCCATCGTTATTGGCGTCAAAACGCTTAAAAATCTGTTCGTATTCTGCCGATTTTTCAGTTTCCACAGGATCGGTACTCATCTTGAAATTCCTTTTAGATTTGTCCCGGCTTCCAGACTGGTAGCCGATTAGCGAAATATCTACCCTCAAAAGGCAAACGTCTACTGTCAGAAGTGACAGTAGACAAACCCATCCCTGAGCTGTATCGCCTGCTAACTTCGGCGCCCGGATCGCTCCAACACCTTGCCATCCACCCCATCGCCAATCACCAGAAAATGCCCGCCCGCGACATGGTGAAGCGTGCGCAGCTCATCAAAGCCCTGGAAGTGCCAGTGGCCGTCGGAGAACACGCGCTCGTCGGCCCAGGCTGCCACCACCTCGCCGATGAACAGGTCATAGTGATTCTGGTTGTGCGGTTCGGGCAGCACGCGGCATTCCAGCCACGCCGCACAGCCCTCCAGCAAAGGCGCCTTGACGACTTCACCGGCGAAGGTTTGCAGGCCATAGGCCGTGAACTTGTCCACATCCTTTTCCTTGGAAATCTCCAGCCCTGAGGTTGATCCGACTGTTTCCACGATATCGATCTGGCTGATGGTCGGCACGTTGATCGCGAAAGTCCCGGAAGCTTCCAGCAATTGACGCGTCCACACGGATTTGTTGAGCACCACCGTGACCTTCGGTGGCTGGAAGTCCATCGGCATTGCCCACGCTGCCGCCATGATGTTGCGCTGACCGTCGTGGGACGCGCTGACCAGAACGGTCGGACCGTGGTTGAGCAGGCGGTAGCATTTGGCGAGAGGCACCGAACGGCGATGTGTGGCGGACATGTCGAAAAACCCTGAAAAAGAACAGACGTGGTCAGGGAAACTACAGGGTTTGTCATTGCAGGAAAACGCCGCTGTGATCAGCGCAGGCAACTGTCGCAATCCTGAACCGGCAAAAAATAGCCCTTTGCTCGCACCCAAAAAGAGTGATGTAATACTATAACAAAACATTTCAGGCACTGACTCCATGAAGCCCGTTCCCCCGCTTCCCCGCAATATCGCAACCTCCGCGCTCGCCCAGTCTGCAGGCAAGCGGATGCTGGTCTCGTTGGCCTTGCTCGCGTTGCTGTGGGTCGGCATTGCGTGGGCGGTGGCGATTCCATGAGCGCGGCGATTGACCTGCATGACCTGACAATGACTTACGAACGACGCCCCGCCGTGCATCACGTCAACGGACGCTTCGCTGCAGGCAGCCTGACGGCCATCGTCGGGCCCAATGGCGCGGGCAAGTCGACGCTGATCAAAGCCATCGCGGGAACCTTGAAGCCTGCGGCCGGACGTGTTGATCGCGGCAGTCTCGCGACGCGATACATTGGCTATCTGCCCCAGGCAGCGGAGATTGATCGCAGCTTTCCGCTGAGCGTGGCCGACACGGTGATGATGGGCGCCTGGCGCAGCATCGGAGCGTTTCGCGGGGTTACGCGCCAGCATGCCGAAAAGGCGCAAGAAGCCTTGCTGGCGGTCGGGCTGGAAGGCTTCGAACAACGCAGCATCAGCTCGCTGTCTTCCGGGCAGTTTCAACGGGTGCTGTTTGCCCGTCTTTTGCTGCAGGACGCATCGGTGATTCTGCTGGACGAGCCTTTCACCGCCATCGATGCCCGCACCACCCGCGACCTGCTCAAGCTGATCAGTACCTGGCACAGTCAGGGCCGCACCGTGATCGCCGTTCTGCATGACATCGAGCAGGTGCGCCAGCATTTCCCCAGCACCTTATTGCTGGCCCGGGAAACCATTGCCTGGGGCAATACCGCCAACATCCTTCACGCTGACAACCTGCGCCGCGCCAAAAACATGGCCGAGCACTGGAGCCCGGATGCGCAACCGTGTGATGAGGGGTCCATGCCATGACGCTATACACCTTGTTGATTCAGCCCTTCGTCGACTTCGGCTTCATGCGCCGCGCACTGGTGGCCTGCCTCGCCTTGGGCATCGGCTCAGGCCCCGTCGGCGTGCTGTTGATGTTACGCCGCATGAGTCTGGTGGGTGACGCCATGAGCCATGCCGTTTTGCCGGGCGCGGCAGTGGGATTCCTGTTTGCCGGTTTGTCACTGCCGGCGATGGGCTTCGGCGGCCTGATTGCTGGCCTGGCCGTGGCGCTTTTGTCGGGGCTGGTGAGCCGGTTTACTACGTTGCGGGAGGATGCCAGCTTTGCCAGTTTTTACCTGACGTCGCTGGCGGCGGGCGTGTTGATCGTCTCGCTGCACGGCTCCAACGTCGATCTGCTCCACGTGCTGTTCGGCACGATCCTGGCCATCGACGATCAGGCAATTTTCATGGTGGGCGCTATCGCATCCTTCACGGTGGTGCTGCTGGCGCTGATCTATCGCCCGCTGATTCTGGAATGCTTCGACCCTGGATTCCTGCGCGCGGTTGGCGGGCGCGGCTCGCTGTATCACGTGCTGTTTCTGCTGCTGGTAGTGCTGAACCTGGTGGCCGGGTTCCAGGCGCTGGGCACGCTGATGGCGGTGGGCATGATGATGTTGCCCGCCACCGTCGCACGATTTTGGTCGAGTTCTCTGACCGGGATGATCGTGATTTCTACAGCAGTGGCAACGCTGTCGGGTTTCATTGGCCTGATCGTTTCCTATCACATCAGCGTCGCTTCGGGGCCCGCCATTGTCCTGTCCGCGAGCGCGTTCTACCTGTTTTCACTGTGCTTCGGACGCAGCGGCTTCCTACGCCGTTTGTATCCGAGAACACACCTGTCCGGCTGATCGACTTCTTACCTCAAGGAAAACACAATGAAACGTTTGACGCTTCTTACCGCCGCATTGGCCTTGTCGGGCCTGGCCAACCTCGCTCAGGCAAAAACCCTGGAAACCGTGGCATCGTTTACCGTCATCGCTGACATGGTGCATAACGTCGGCGGCGATCACGTGCATGTCACTTCGCTGATCGGCCCCAACGGTGACCCCCACGTATACGAGCCAACGCCGAACGACGCGCAGGCCCTGAAGAAAGCCGACGTGGTGTTCGTCAGCGGCTTGCACCTGGAGGGCTGGCTCGACCGCCTGATCACCGCATCGGGGTACAAGGGTGAGCCGGTGGTGTTGTCCAACGGCATCAGGACCCGCAGCATGGAAGAGGACGGCGAAAAGATTACCGATCCGCATGCCTGGAACAGCGCGGTAAACGGCGTCGTGTATGTCAGAAACATCATCAAGGCGCTGCAGAAAGCCGATCCCGATAACGCCGCCGACTACAAGGCCAACGGTGAGAAATACATCGCCCAACTGCAGGACATGGACGCCTACGCTCGCGAGCAGATCAGCACGATTCCGGTCGCACAGCGCAAGGTGCTGACATCCCACGATGCCTTCGGCTATTTCGGCGATGCGTATGGCGTGACCTTCCTGTCGCCGCTGGGCTTTTCCACCGAGACAGAAGCGTCAGCTGCCGATGTCGGCAAGCTGATTACCCAGATCAAGCAGGAACGCGTCAGCGCCTACTTCTTCGAGAACTCCAGCGACCCGCGTCTGGTACAGCAAATCGCCAAGGCGAGCGGTGCACATCCGGGCGGAGCGTTGTATGTGGAATCGCTGTCGCCTGCCAACGGTCCAGCGCCGACCTACGTGAAGATGTTTCGCTACAACGTGGACAAGATGACGGCAGCAATGAAAGGCAAATAAACGCTCCGGCGGCGTCGAGGCGCACGGGCCTGCGGCGGACTGCGTCGCGCCTTGATGATCGCCCTTTCAGCGCCACGGCTGGTGCTGCCCATCGTTGCCGGGAGGCGGGTTCGCTGGCTATCGCCCTCGATGCTCTGCGCATCGGGTTGCTGGTGTCTGCAGACGGACTGTTCTAATTGAGCCACGACCTGCCGCAAGCCCGACGATGGCGTTTGCGTGGCAGATGCTGCTCACCGGGGTGGGCTTTGAGCGGCGCAGCTTCGCTACTGCCCGACGCTGGGCGAGCGCTGCTGATAACAGGCGACGCCGACGCGTTCAGCCGTCTGTTGCTGATTCTGACTGCGGTCACTGTGGCAACGGCTGCAGTGGTCTTCCTGTCCCTGAATAAAGGTACGCAGGCGGAAGATGATGTGCCAGAAATCGAGCAGACTGTTTAGGTTTGAACTAACGCCCGTTGAGGAAGCGAGCGTCTGGCGGCGGGTCAATCTTGTATGCTGGCTCAATCACCAGCCTGGATCGAAAGGAGATTCGATGATCGCCCTTAGCTTCGCGCCGTTTCAGGATCTGGCCGAAAGGCTGATCCCTCATACCATCGCTGAGCGGGCCGATGGCTCTCACGACATTTCACACCTGCATCGGGTCTGGAGCAATGTCTGCGCAATCCGCAACAAGGAAGGCGGCGATCACACGATACTGCTGGCGGCGACCTTGTTGCACGACTGCGTTGCGGTGGAAAAGAACTCGCCGTTGCGCTCCAGCGCGTCGCGTCTGGCAGCCGCGAAAGCTACGGAGTTACTGGCAGAAATGAACTGGGATGAAGAACGCATCCAGGCCGTCGCCCATGCCATCGAGTCCCACAGCTATTCGGCGAGCCTCACACCCACCACGCTCGAAGCAAAGATTCTCCAGGACGCCGACCGCCTCGACGCTATCGGCATGGTCGGCGTCGCCCGGTTGTTCTACGTTTCAGGACGCATGGGCAGCCACCTCTATGATCCGGGCGATCCACACGCACACCGCCGCGCGCTGGACGACAAACGCTATGCCGTCGACCACTTCAAAACCAAGATTTTAAGCCTGGCCGAGGGTTTTCAGACGCTTACCGGAAGGCAAATGGCGCAGGCAAGGCATGAACGAACCGAGCAGTTTTTGCGGGAGTTCATGGATGAGATTGCTGACTGAGGGCCTGCTTTAACGTCAACGTCGTAGCGTCGGGCTACACCGAAATCTCAGATGGCGTATGCGTCTTGAGCCAATCGACCAAGCGGCGTTCATCGGAGTCTGCCAGCCCGGTCCCAACACCTAGAACCTCTGAACCTCAGAACTCGATGGTGCAGAGGTTTGTGCGTTGACATCGCCGGCATAACGGCAGAGGCAAGCTGGCGCTCCCGCAAAAAAGTGGCCAACAGCCATAAGAAGTATTCCCTCCCCCGCTCATGTGTCTCATGATTGAGACATACCCGCTCAGACGGGTTCCTACGCCAACAAGGACATGAGCATGAAGAAAACCTCCGCACTGGGTCTGGCCCTCACCGCCCTGACTGTCAGCTTGAGCTCTGTTGCTCATGCCGATGTCGACGTTGCCTTGGGCAGCAAAGATCGCGTCACCCGCCTCTTTGCTTACCCCAACAACTGCAATGTCATCTGCTTTCGCAACTGGACGCTGGAGCAGACCGTCGAACATTACCTGACACAAAGTGTCCAGCGCGACGGCTACGCCAGCGCCACGGTGAGTGTGGTCAATGATAACGATAAGCTTCACGCAAAGATCAGCGGGGTACCGGATGGATACGATAAGCCGCTCACAGCCCTGCTGGATGCTGGCGACCTGGCGTACACAGGCGCGACAAAACTGAATAGCGAAGGGAAGTTCGCCTACAACTGGTACCTGTTCCTGCCGCTGGGCATGGCCCTTGAGAATCGCAAGAGCGTCGAGCTTCTGCACTTCCCGCCGGATTACTCGCTGATCCAGGCTCAGGACTACCTGCGCTCGGCCACCACCGACCGCTGGGCCGAGCTGCTGACCGACAACGGGATCCCGGCCGACCAGACACCCGCCTATCAATCCATCATCGATATCGCGCCTATCGCCGCCCCGTCTACCGCAGGCAAAGACCTGGAAGGCGTCTACGGCTACTTCAACGATTACCAGACCACCATGGTCCGGCAGTTCAGCCAGAGCGCGGCTGGCGCCTCATTGCCCATGGTGGCGTTCGGTGCCCCGGTACGCAATTGGCTGAAGGAGCAGTACAAGGTCACCGTGCCGGTGCTGGGCCTTGCAACCATCAGCCCTGCCGCCGGGCAAACCGTCTCGGTTCTCGGCTCCAATCATCCAAGCTACATCTGGTATGCGGCAGACAAGAGCAATTACGGCGGCGACGAAACCAAAGCCGACGATGCAGGTTTGAAGGTCATGGGCCAGGATCTGAGTGCGGCCTGCTGGCAGGCAGGCATGGGTCAGAAGCCAAGCACCGATGCGGCGGCGTTGCTTAACCAGTGCACAACCCATTGGCAAGTCACCAACAAAGTCGAGACCTGCAACCTGTTCTACACCTCGGTGCGCAACTTGACGGCTGATCAAGCGGCCGCAAAATGCCGGACGGGCACCGTATCGCGGCAGATCAAGCAACTGCAGAAACCGTTGCCCGAGTTGAAGCAAACAGAGCTGTAAACGCCCCCCCCTTGCCGGAGTGGGCCTGTCGTGTCAGGCGACGCAATACTGCCTGACACGAACAAGCTCGCTTTCTAATTGGACCGGGTCCGCGCTTCAATTACCTCCCCGCTCGAACCCTCACTCTCCCAGCGGACGCAACCGATACTGCGGCGGCAATTGCTCGAAGCCACTGATCGTGGTGTTCAGGCTTTTCCAGCGACCATCCTTGATGCCATAGATGCAGCCGTGAACCGACAGCGTCTGCCCACGATGCCAAGCGTTCTGCACGATGCTGGTGTGGCCCACGTTAGCCACCTGCTGAATCACGTTGAGTTCGCACAGCCGATCGACCTGCTCTTCCTCGGTCGGGAGTTTGCTGAGCAGCTCGCGATTTTCGTAATAGAGATCACGAATGGTCCGCAGCCAGCCGTCGATCAACCCGAACTGGCGATCCTGCATCGAAGCACGCACGCCACCGCAGCCATAGTGGCCGGTGACCAGGATGTGTTTGACCTTGAGCACATCGACTGCGTACTGAATCACCGACAGGCAGTTAAGATCGGTGTGCAGTACGACGTTCGCCACGTTGCGGTGAACGAACAGGTCGCCCGGCAGCATGCCGACGATTTCATTGGCCGGGACACGCGCGTCAGAACAACCGATCCAGAGGTATTCCGGCGTTTGCTGGCGAGCCAGTTTGGCGAAGAATTCCGGATCTTCTTCTTTGATGGCTGCAGCCCAGCGTTCGTTGTTATCGATCAGATCTTGTAATTCGTTCATGCGTTGATGCCTCGGAAATGATGCCTAGCTATGACAGGCTATTGGCGTTTCGGGTCACGCCGCTTCGCCATGAGCAGATAAGAACCTGAGTGAATCTTCGTCGCCGCCTCCGGTCCACCCATTAAGACCGCTCACAATGAGGATTTGCCATGAACGATTCACGCCGCCCTTTCGGTGCCACTCAGCCCGAACCGATCGACGACAACGAAGACCGTATGGGTTCGATGGAAGAGCTCAACTTCAACGACAATAACGAACCCAGCGGCCGAATCGGTGACACCATCCCCGCAGACGAGCTGGAAACCCGCATTCCCGACGAACGTGTGCGCGAAGCCGGGATGACCGGCGCCTCAACCGACGACCATAATCCGACCGACGATGACCTGAGCCCGGAAACCCTGATTCACGAAGATGGCGCGCGTTCGGCCCGTGAACAAGGCGAAGACGGCCCGGCTGATTTCGATCTAAGTGTGGTAGATGAGGACGACATCGGCGGCGGCGACGGGCTGGATGAAGAGGAAATGGCCATTTTCGATCCGCTGGATGGCAAGCCTGGGGTCTAACCTCAGCCCCGATAGTTGCATAGTCTTGTGGGAGTACGCCGGCTCACGAATTTGGCGCAGACCGCTTTGGTCTGAAAGTCATTCTTTGTGAGCAAGCCCACTCCCGCACAAGAATTCAACTGTCAGACCGGGAGCATCCTTGATCAGTCAGTCAACGTGCACGCCATCACCAGCGCATCCTCGCGCCCACCCACTGCCGGATAATAGTCACGACGCCTTCCAACTTCATTGAAGCCATAGCGCTCGTATAGGCGATAAGCTGACTGGTTGCTGGATCGCAGCTCAAGGAAACATTCGCGCCCGTTCAACTCATAAGCGCGCTTCATTAACTGGTCCAGCAGTAAAAGCCCCAGCCCACGCCCCTGGCTTTCCGGCTTGACCGTGATGTTGAGCAAGTGCGCTTCGTCGATGATCACGTTGATCACGCCATGGCCGACCTGCTGATTGCCTTCGAACATCAGCCAGATTTCGTAAGACTTGAGGCCGTCGAGAAAAATACCGCGGGTCCAGGGATGGCTGAAGGCTGCATATTCGATCTTCAGCACCGCATCCAGATCAGCTTCGGTCATGCGGCGAAACGTTACGGCATCACTCTTCATTTACGCTCTTCCAACGTCCCATCAATTGACGCATGGCGCGCCAGACATCGGCCTTGCGCTGAGGCTCGTCCATCAGCAACTCCAGACCCGGCAGCGCCCAGGCCGAACCCAGGCCTTCCACCTGGAATTCCAGATTGTAGGATTCGGCGTCAACCTCACCGGCAAAACGCACCGCGGGCAGTCCAATCAGCCACAGGCAAGTGCAGGGCGCCTCCTCGGTACGGGCGTAGAGAAACCCCTGAATGAAATCCCGAGCCGCTTCCGGCCCTTGGTCCATCTGCCCGCGCACCAGCAAGGGCCAGCGCACGGGCTCGCCGATGATCTGAGGGCTGTCGGGAAGACCTGCTGCGCGCAACATGTCCTTGAGCAACAGATAGGAAGGATCGCGACTCTGGAAAGGCTCGCCTGTGGCCAATTCAACCAATAGCAGGCAGCTGCCGGCACGCAGCAATTGCAACGCAAAACGCGGCGGCGGGACGACGGGCGCCTTCACCACTTCCGGAACGGGGTTGTCTTCCACAGGCTTGACGGCCGGTTTGACCGCCAAAGAAGGGCTCGGTATCTCGATCTTGGGCCGCCCGACTGCCCGCGTAACAGGCGCCGGTTTGGTAACCGTAGCCTCGTTGCGCGTTCGCGCAGGCGGGGCCAACGGCGAAGTCTGCACGACCTCCTCCTCAAATACCGGTATAGGCGCGAGCAGCAGCGGACGTGAAGGCGCAGCAAAGGGCAGTTCGGTACGCGGCAGCCAGCTGACCACCTGCATGGCGGTCAGATAAGCGCGGCGGCGAGGCTCATTGAGCAAGGGACAGCCACCTGTGGATAAAGTCAGGACGGGGATTCTACAGGCCTTCTACGTTTCACGCCGCAGTTGATCGACTGGGGGTGAAAACCAGACGCTTCGATGCAGTACAATCGCCGCTTTTATTTGCCAACCAGCGGCCATCCGATGATCGAACCTAAGCGGGTCCTGCGCGCCCTTGCCGAACACTGGGCGCTCCTTGAGCCACTGTGCGAGCACTTCGACCAAGGCACCCTGAGCCTGAGCGAACTGCGCTTGCAACTGGCCGCCCAGCAACTGGAAAGTACGCCTCAGGACATCACCCACCTGCTGGATGTATGGATTCGGCTCGACATTCTGGTTCCCGTGGCGAAAAGCCCGAACCGTTTCGAGCTGAACGCGCAGATCCACGATTTCCTCTCGTACCTGCGACGCGAGCACCGCTTGGGCCTGTGTCTGGAGATCGAAGCCTACCTGCGCCATCTGGAGCGGCTGGCCGGCTATATCCAGGAAGCCTTTGAAGCGCGTGACGCCAATGACCTCGCCCGGCAATTACGTCTGCTCGACATGCGCGTGCGCGATGTGCTGAAAAAGCTCGCCAACGACGAGCAGGCGCTGGTTTCTGTGGCCGAACGCGCCAAGACCAGCGACCGGCAGATCCCGCTGCGTCAGCGCTACGCCGAGGTGTTGGCAACCTGGGACGAATATGTCGAGCCAATGATCCAGTTGGTAAATGCCGACGGCGCCTTCGAACAAGGTGTGCGCAAGGTCGAGAACGTGCTGCTGCGCATGCTCAGCGACCAGCAACGCCTCGGACATCTGGTCGACGACGACATGTTGCTACGCACCCACGCGCGAATTCTTGAAATGCAGACCAGCGCGCAACTGACGCTGCGTCACGCCCGCGAACTGCTGCTGCCGCTGCGCGAAGAAGCCCGTCGTCACAACGCCGTGACCCGTGGCGCCGCGCTGGCGCTGTCGGCCATTCGACGCAGAGGGCTGGACGCCGTGCCGCAGGCCGCGATGCCGATGTTTACCCGTCCACAGAGCACGTTTCTCGGCAGTGCCAACCAGGTTGAGGCTTACGTCTACGCCTTGGCACGCTTCGAGCCAAAACCTGCGCGCTTTCCCAAGGCCAATGCCACCCGCAAGGGCGAGCCGACCCGGGCGCCGCGCACGGTCAAGGAAATGGTTGAACGCTGCGAAGAAGCCTTACCGATGCCGGATCTGATGGTCTGGCTACTGGAGCAGGAGCCGACCGGCGCAACCGACGAACTGTTGTACTGGTTCTCCCGCCTGTCGCGGGAAAAACGTTTCAAGCGCGAGCGTCTCGAACGCCGCGAATACCTGACCCAGGAGCATCGCGTCAGCCTGCGCTCCTTCGCCCTGCTCTCGAGCAAAGACGCCACCCCTGAGAATTCCGAGGGCAACGCCCATGCATCTTGATCTATCTGAACTGTCCCAGCTCGCGCCGATCTTTCGCGAGCTGTTCAAGGGTTACCACGTCAGTCGTCGCGATCCTGAACTTTATGCGCAACTGTCCACCTTTCAGGATCAGTACCGCACGCTGTTCAAGGCGCTGGGGTTCGAGCTGATCTGCGACACCCGTGGCTTCTATTACTTCGTACCGGACCTGGCAGCTGCACAGGTCAACAAGACGGCACAGCGCCTGGCTCTGTTTACGTTCATTCTCGTCGAGCATCTGGCCGACCAGGGCCGCGACCCGGTTGCAGTACTCGATGGCGGCAGTCTGGGCCGCGACGAGCTGCCTTCATTGCTGGAAAAGTACCGCGACCTGTTCCTTCAAGCCGAAGTGCAGACCCAGGAAGAGCTGGAAGAAAAGATCATGCGCCGCATGACTCAACTCGGGTTCGCATCCGAAGAGGTGGGGATCTACCGATTCCTGCCACCGATGCATCGCTTCCTCGATGTCTGCCTGTCGGTTCAGCAGGACCGTGATCTGGCCGCCAGCTTGCACAGTGACCTGCCGTTGCCGACTCCGGTGCTGATCGACAACGACAGCGATGAAAAGCTGCTGCAGACCGACGATCCGCTCGACCTCGCCGAGTTTGACGAAACACAAGAAACCGAAGAGCAGGCTCTGGCCCGTGCAATCGCCGACGAACAGGAGCTTGACGCATGAGCCAGGAACGCTACGGCATTCGCCGCTTCGCCCTGCTGAACACCGCCGGTTACAGCCTCGGGCTGTTTCCGCTGGAACACCCACTGTCGGTCTACGGCGCGAATAACCTGGGCAAAAGCGCATCGATCAACGCGCTACAGTTCCCGATTCTGGCGCGCATGTCGGACATGAGTTTCGGCAAGTACAGCCTTGATCAGTCGCGCCGCTTCTACTTCGCCTCCGACACCAGCTACATCCTCGTCGAAGTGGCTTTGCCCCACGGTCCGCACGTGATCGGCGTGGTCGGCCGCGGCCCCGGTGGCGGCTTCGGTCATCAATTCTTCGCCTACGCGGGCAAGCTGGATCTGGCGCACTATCAGAAGAACGACACCTGCTTGCGCCAGAAAGAGCTGTTCACCAATCTGGAGAGCCAGGGCCTGAAAGCCTATGAGCTCAAGCCGGACGAATTGCGCCGCTTGCTGGTCGGCGGCCACACCTCGATTCCGCTGGACCTGACCCTGATTCCACTGCGCTCGACCAGCGAGCAGAGCCTGAAAACTTTCCGCGCACTGTTTATCAATCTGCTGCACATGCGCGAAATCACTGCCGCCAAGCTCAAGCAGCTGTTCCTCGATGCATTCGAACATAGCCTGCGTTCGGGTAGCGTCGATTACATTGCAGCGTGCGAAGAGGCCTTTCGCGACGTGCGCCGCATGGAGCAGGACTACAACGCACTGGTCCTTGCCGGTCCGCTGGTCGAAGCCCTGGCCAACGGCGTCAAGCAACGCGACATTCTGCGCGGCAAACTGCATCGCTTGTCACCGCTGCTCGATTCGTTGCTGGGTACATGGCAGGACTATTCCAACGCACGCAAGGAAGAACTGGTCATTCAGGCCGAGCACTACCGCGGCGAACAGGATGCGCTGCAGAACGATCAACGCGGCGGCACTCAGGAGCTGATGCGTCTGGAGCGTGAGATCAGCAACGTCCAGCGCTGGATCGGCGAATTGGCCGTATTGAAGAACCGCTTTGCGCTGGTTGACGACGTGCGCATGCTTGAGCAGCAACTGCTGGCGGCCAAGGACGCTCACGACGAGTTCGCTGGTGCCTTGGCTCAGTCCCGTCAGTTCAGTGCCGAGGATCTGGATGAGCGTCTGCGTGATCTGGAAAAACGCCTGAAGTCGGTCAAGCAGCAGCTTGATCACGCCGACAACAACAGCTACGCCCGCCTGCGCGAGGAGTTTTCGCAGCCGGACGTCGAGCGCTTGATGCGTTTGTTCAACAGTGCACTGTTCAGCCTGCCATTGGGCGAGCAAGGCATTGCACTGGACGACGGCGACGCATGGGTCAAATCCCTGGAAGCCATCCTTGACGGCTTCAAGGGCGAACGTTTCGAGGTGCCTGGGCTGTCGATCAACCTGTCGCATATCGAGCCACCTGCGTTGCAGGCGTTGGCCGATCGTGCGGCGTTGCGTGATCAGAAAGAGCGTCTGGAAAAAGAACTCAAGCAACTGAAAACCCAACAAGCCGTGGCGGCTGATCGGGCAGCGAGCAAGACCCAAACCGAGGCGCTGTACCAGCAAGTGCTGGACGCCCAAAAGGCTTTGGAAGATTTCCGTCGTACCCAGACGCTGAGCGCCGAAGAAGGCGAAAAACTCGAGCAACTGGCGCAGATGGAAGCGGCGCAGGACGAACTCAAGCGCTCCAGCGATGCGTTCACCGAGCGCGTTCAGCAACTGTCGGCGAAACTGCAGCTGGTTGGCCGCCAGATCGGTGATCTGGAATCCAAGCAACGCACGCTGGATGACGCGCTGCGTCGCCGTCAGTTGCTGCCTGCAGACCTGCCCTTCGGCACGCCGTTCATGGAGCCGGTGGACGACTCACTGGACAACCTGCTGCCGCTGCTCAATGACTACCAGGACAGCTGGCAAGGTCTGCTGCGTTGCGACGGTCAGATCGAAGCGCTGTATGCGCAAGTGCGTCTTAAGGGTGTGGCCAAGTTCGACAGCGAAGACGACATGGAGCGCCGCCTGCAACTGCTGATCAACGCGTACGCGCATCGCACGGATGAGGCGCTGACGCTGGGCAAGGCACGCCGTGCGGCCGTGACCGACATCGCGCGTACGTTGCGCAACATCCGCAGCGACTACGACAGCCTGGAACACCAGTTGGCCTTGTTCAACCGCGAGATCAACCGTCGTCAAGTTTCCAACCTGGAAAGCTTTCGCATCGTGCTGGCACCCAATAAGGAAGCGCTCAAGCATATCGATCAGATCATTCATAGCGCCGGTCAGTACGAAGAGGGCGAGACACTGTCAGTGTTTGACCTGAGCCAGAGCGCAGAGCAGGACAACAAGAACGAGGAGGCCAAGGAGTATCTGGCGCGTCTGGTGGCCGCGAACCACAACCAGCTGGGCCTTAAGGACCTGTTCGAGCTGGCGTTCGAGATCACCAAGGTCAACAGCCAGCCGGTTATTCACACTGATATTGATGGCGCTGCGTCCAACGGTACGACCATGACCATCAAGGCGCTGACCAACATGTACCTGCTGCTGCACTTGATGGACCGCGACCAAGCCGGCCGTGTTCGTCTGCCTTATTACCTGGATGAAGCAGCGGACATCGACGAACGCAACCAGGCTGCACTTTTGGAAACAAGTCTGCAATTGGGTTTCGTGCCGATTCTTGCGAGCGTCAAGCCACAAGTATCGGCGCACGTCGCAATCGACCTGGAAGGCGGTAGTGGCCCTGCAGGTATCTACATTGATGAGGCAGACTGGAAGTACATTCGTCGCCGTGACGAGGCCGATACAGTAACGGCTGTTGCACTGGCGCACGCGTCTTCTGGGTGAGCAGTATTAAACGGTGAAGAAGAGCCCTGCAGCGATGTGGGGCTTTTTCTTTTGTTGATTGGATACCAAGAGGCTGTCAGTCGAGCACCTTCTCCAGAAACAAACTATTGGGATCATCCTCGTACTCTCCAAACGGCCCTCTGCGCCGGTAGCCGTTGCACTCGTAGAATGAAATAGCTTCGTGTTGCAGGTAACCGGTCTCAAGCATCAGATGAAGGCAGCGCCTTAGTCGTGCTTCTTTTTCCAATATCGCAAGCAGCCCACCCGCAAGACCTTCCCCTCGAAACGCTGGCTGGGTGAACATCCGCTTCAGCTCGCCATGCGTTGGGTGCACTACCAAGGCGCCGCATGCAACAGCTGACCCGTCAGTTGAGCGTCCAACAGCGAAAAGTACATTCGTCGCTGAAAGAGCACTGATATCTACTCCGTAATGACTTTCAGTCGGGTAAAGCGGCGTTTGGTAAGCATCCAGCGCCTCGATCAGCGCAATAATCTCTGGCTGGTCGGGCGACTCTAGCGAAAAAAGGTGCCCTTTTTTCATCGCGCTTTCGCTCCTGTACCCGTTCTCACTCCCGAGTCCATTAATGGGAGACTACAGAGGGGCATTGCCGTGCATCCACGAGGGGGATGCAGGACGCTGGCTTTTCCGCGCGCAAAAACAAAACCCCACCTGCTTGCGCAGACGGGGTTCTGAAATTCAATCTTGACGATGACCTAC
>NZ_SOCT01000024.1 GCF_004364435.1 Pseudomonas sp. LP_7_YM
TTGTTGCCGAAGCTCAACACGTGACCATTGATATATCGGCTGCCGCCCGTGGCGAGCTCGATCTCGATGGTAGCAGCCTGACCAATCGCCGACTTGAGTTTGACACTGGCGTCATCGGAAATGAGTTCGAGCTGGAAGCCGAAATCCATCGACAGCCCTTCGCTCCCTGCAAAAGACTCCAACAGCAACTCCTGCCCGCCCTTGAGGGCCATGGTCAACTTGAACAGGCGCCTGTTCTGTGCAGTAAACAGTGACGAGAGGTCCATCGTTTCAACTACTCCTTAAACCGGGTAACACGCGATCAGGCGTTGACCTGCGCATTGGAATCATCATCAATCAAGCACTGGGAGACTTGCGCCGGGAACTAACCCAATAGCAAAATCTGCTGATCCACCAGCGACTGCGCGCTTGGCGGATCTCGTCGATTTGCATGAACGTGTAAGGCGTGGGCATGGTTCTTTGTTGCATCCGAAGCAGGCGTAAGCCTCTGATTATGTGGCGTACATGGAATAACGCCGCTATGCAGAATGCCTGCATACCTACCATCGCGACCATTGCGGCATTCAGCAAGCCTAGTCCTTTGATGGTCATACTTGCCGCCAACGTTGTCGCTCCGGCCACCAGAATAGGGCTGTAAGAAGCGGAAGAATTCTGTTTTTTTTCATACCGCGGCTGTACTTTCATCCCATCATATTCAAATGGATGAAATGACGGCTTGCCACCGGCTATGAACAAATAAGCTAGCAACGTGATTCCTATCGGCGCGAATCCTGCAACAACGGAAGCAGCACTTTCGTTGCCCCGTAAGCTCGCTGCTGCGAGAAAAGCCACGAATGAGGTCAAAAAGCTGAACGCACTGAAGAACGCGATGATGAGTGAAGTCAAATAAACAGTAAAATTCTCACAAATATATATGAGGTAAAGCGTCCAAAAAACTGCGAGCAAGGCAGCTACAAGATACCCATGCCAAAAATATTTTAGATTAGAAGGACCTAGGGCCATAAAAAGGATCAATACCAAAAGCAAGGTCCAGCTGATCCTCCTGATGTTGCTAGCATCTACCATTATTATTTATCTCCGATCCTAAGTGCATTACCGACTGTCCTATCGAGACCGGTTTCGATGATGACGTACTGTGCTAAGACGCCTGCGAAATACCCTACAGCGATCACCAATACAAGAGGCGCTGCGGGCAGCGCAAGAGCAGCAGCACCCGCTGTCACTGCAGCTCCGGCGCCTATACCAACGAGTGCAGAAATAACGTTTGTAGGCTGAGTGTAAACCGATGCGTTGTAAAATTCTGTGGTTGTGGTTGAACTGGAATAGTCAAGAAACGCTTGCGGCCCCACCGCCAGAGCGATGCCGACGGTAGGCCCCCCAAGAAGTTTAAGTTTCCCCGTAGCGCCATCTGCATGCAGGGGCGCTTTTTGATTTAACGCGGCTCTCGTATTACCGACTGGAATATGTGCAACGGACTGCCCTACCTGACCCAATAATTTGTAGTGCTTCGCCACGGCCGTTACGGGTACTTCAAAAAATAACTGACCGCCTTTTGAGATGATCTTGATACTACCCTTGAATGTTTTGCTGGCTGACTGGGCGCCAGGTGTACCCCGGCTGTTGGCCCATGCGTGAAGTTTTGATTTTTGCGCCGGCGTCATATCCAAAAGGTCAGAAACCTTCTTGCTCTGAGCGGCAGCCATCACCCCCCCCGCCGCAGCTGCAATGGTTCCAGGCAAGTTGCCCCCCGAGAACATCAGCGAACCAATTCCGGGAATGTTAGCTGCAGCCTGCTGAAGTGACTGCAGCGCTTCTACCGACACATTGGCGGCGTGCTTAAGTTTCTCAAGCAGCTTGCGAAGCAACATCGCAGCATCTTGGTACTCTCGCGGGCTCATTTGCTCGTCGCGGCTGGAGAGCTGATGAACCAAGTACACAGCAGCCGTGTAGTCGTCGGTTGCGTATTCTCCCGCGAACTGTCCTGGCTGCATGTAGAAATCCATGGCCGACTCGCCCACGAAACCCTGCTGGCCCCTGCCTAGCAAGCCCGCTTGCCTTCGATCACATCTCAGGCTGGCTGATGTTGGAGGCGTCAGAAAGCTACTCATGCGTGTGCCCTCACTGTCCGCTTGCCAGGGCAGGGGCATCGAATTTCCTAAGCTGAGAGCAATGAAGCGAGAGTAACGCAGCAAGATCCATCATCATAAATATCTCCTTAATGGCAAGGGGCATAACGCTACCGCCATGCTCAGCAACAACAGGTTACGAGCCGACAAGGGGGTCGGAGCCTTGTTGCATCGTCGCTAACGGGTCGATGAAGCGCCACGGGGCGTGTTCACCATCGGTCGTGGGGCCACTTATACAGTTACGTAGGACCCGAGCTACAGACGCTTCGTAAATAATAGGATCGCAGCGCTAAGCATTGAGTCCGCCGCAAGCGGCTTAAGGTCAGCACGCCGACAGGCCCTGCCTGGATTTATGATTGCTAAGCACTGCAACCTCGCTGCAGTGCGAAAGTGCCACCAGGCATTTTAAAATCGCGAACGCGGTCACGAATCTCAAATTCGTCACACACTCTTCTTATCTAAAAAGGAGACACTTATGCACCTATCGCTGTCAACCCCCCCCTGGTGTCATTATAGTTGTCGCCTCTCCGGTTTTTTTCTGAAAAAGCATATTCGTGATTTGCCCATTCTCGGGCGTGCAGTACGCCTGAACGTGTTGCTGCGCCGCGTTGGCTGTCGCGATTGTGGCAAACGCATGGAGAACGTCAGTTGGCTGGATCGCTATGCCCACATGACGCAGCGTCTGGCAGAGGCGGTCATTCAAGCCTGTGAACGCCTTCCCGCGTCGCACGTGGCGCAGATGTTTGGGCTGCATTGGGTTGGGAGACCGTTCGGTTGCTGGAGCGTCGAGCCTTGCAAGCGGCGTTAAGCGTTTTGCCAAAGGCGGAATGCGGGCAGATGCTGCTCGCCCTTGCTGGTATCTACCGGGATCAGCCCCTGCCCCATGGGATCGCCCACTGCGCCAAATCCGCGTTAGGGCGCGGCCCCTAGGGCGACATAGGCCAGCCCCGACTCCTCAAGGAACAGTGCGACCTTGGCCGGATTGGGCGTTGGATGGAAATAAAAACGAATCATGACGTTTATTCCTTGTGACGTGAGTCGAGGAGGTCAGACGATGGGGTCGGCAGCGCGAAACAGCAACACGCGGCCATGACGCTTGAGTGTCACATCATTGAAATGCTCGCGAAGATGAACGCCAAAGCCCGCCTCATTGTCCCCGCAATTACTGAATATTCCTTTTTTGTTGTAGAGAGCCATCAGTTTGCGGCCAAAGCTGTTGTGCTTTGCGTCATCCCCGAGAATCGTTGCCCCAAACAGCACACCACCGGGCCGCAGGTTGTGTTTGAGATGGCCGAAAATTGCCGCTTTGGTATCAAGCGGACCGGGCAGACAATGCAGCAGATAGAAAAGGGAAATTGAGTCGAAACGCTCGTCGCCAGGAATGGGCGTCATCACATCGTGCTCAATCGTACGGGTCCCCGGCCGGTCGATGCGACGCTTGGCCGCCTCCAGGCTGCTGGGGTTGAGGTCCAGCAAAGTGACTTGCGTTTGCGAGGACAGTTGCGCCTTGGCCAGGTAGTAACCGGTGCCCACCCCGATATCCAGGTGATGCGGACGCACATTGGCGCGAAAGAATGGCATCAACACAGCGCCAGTGGAGCAGCACCACGCGTAGCGATTGGAGATACCAAGTACCCATGCGTCGTATAACGCCAGGGTCATGGGTGAATACACCGCTGCACCGGCGGCGCTGCTATCAGTCATGGGAGGAGCCTTGAGTGAATGGGCCAGCGGCGATAAAACCGATGACCCGCCCACTTCGTCAAGGCTTTTTATGCAACTTACCGCCTTGCGCCTGCCCCTCTGCAGGCACAGGCGCATCTAAACAGGCTCTCCAGGCCTCGCACAGTCAGCCTCTGAATCAAGCGCTAGCTCAACTGGAACCGAGACGTGTTGTCGCTCAGGGCGCGACTCCCTTTGCTCAATGTGTCGGCGGCATGATTAACCGCACGCGCGCCCTCGAGCAGACGCCCGGCGGCTTGGTCGACCTGCTGGATATTGCCGCTGACTTCGTCGGCAGTGGCAGCCTGCTCTTCCACAGCCGTCGCGATCTGCGCCAGCGTATCGGTGACGATCTGCACCGCGCTGGCAATTTCACCCAGCCGCTCTCCCAGACCGGTTACCGACTGCGCGTCGCTGACGGCCTGACCACAAGCTGCCTCCATCAGGTTGACCGCTTGGCTCACGGTGGATCGTAGGCTGTCGACTGTACTGGCGATCTGCGCAGTAGAGGCCTGTGTCCGTTGCGACAGGCTGCGTACTTCATCGGCCACCACCGCAAAGCCCCTGCCCTGCTCACCTGCACGAGCCGCTTCGATTGCCGCGTTCAGCGCCAGCAGGTTGGTCTGCTCGGCGATCCCGCGAATGGTGTCCACCACCGACTGGATCTGCTGCCCCTGCTCGCTAACCTTGCCCAGCGCGTTGGCGGTGTCGGTGAGTTTCTGGTTGAGCTGCTGGATGCTGGCGGTGGTGCGCTGACTGTCGCGGCTGCTGTCCTGGGCAATGCGGCGAGTGTGCTGTGCGCTGCCGGAAGCCTCTTCGCAGCTTTTGGCAACGCCCAGAGAAGTCGCGGCCAACTGTGTCGCGGCGGCAGCGATCTGGCTGATCTGTTGCTGCTGATCTTCGACCTCGCTGAGCGTGCTGCCAGACTGCGAATTGAGCGTCAGCACTGTGGACCCCAGTCGCTGGGTTTCGTGATTGACGCCCAGCAGACTGGTTCGCAACTGCACGACGGCTACGTTCAGCGCAATGCTGATCGCAGCCAGTTCGTCGCGCCCTTCCACGGCGACCTCAACGCACAGATTACCGTCGCGCAGCGACTCGGCCAGCGTGGTAATGCCTTTGGCGCTACGACGGATAGAGGTCTGCAAGCACATGAACAGATACAGAGCTGCCAGCGCGAGAATGCTGAACGTCACTGCGACGGGAATGAACTGCTTGATCGAGTGGTCGTGATAGTGGTCCAGACGCTTGTCCAATGCAGTCAGCGAGTGGTTACGCAACCCGGACAAGGCCTCCAGCGTGCCGTCGACACTGCGCTCGAACGCGGCGGGGTCCAGTTTGATGGTCCCGCCAAAAACGCCGTCATCAAGGACCTTTAGCTCATTGTCCAGGCGCTGAATATTGTCGTTGTACTGACGGGACCAGGCTTCCATACCGGGATAGGCCTTGCCTTGCAGTGAAACCACCGCTTTGATCAGTTGGTCGCGGGCATCACCAATACGGCCACGAAGGTCGCGCATCTGCAAACGACTTTGCAACGTGAACTGACCGGACGCGATCGACGACTGACCAATGCTGGCCATGCGGCCCACGCGCTCGATCAGATCAGGGGTCTGTTGAGTCGCAATCTGCATCAGCAAATAGGTCTCCAGCCAGGGGTCGAGGATCAATCCGCTGTCTATTGCGATTTGTTCGCGCAGGCTTTGTAACGCCGTCAACGCAGAGGTGAAACGGTCGTAGCCATCCGGCCACCAGCCAATCGTACGCAATGACTCGGAGTCCATCCCCTTCACCAGCGCTCGCAACGCCTGATAGCGAGCCAAGGTGTCTGGGCTGGCATTACGCACCTTGAGCTCGTTGCCCAGCTGGATCAGCGTCTGATTGAGTATCGGATCGGCGGCGTCGAGCGCAGCCATGGCAGCTTTCGCCGCAGGGGTTGGCTCGTGAAGAATGTCGGATGCCTTCCAGCGTGCTGCGAGGTTGCGCTGGGCGGTCAATTGATCATCCAGCGTATCCAGCGCCAGCAGTTGACGAGCGCCGGACTGCTCACCGGAAATCACCACAAGTTTGCTGCGATAATCCTGACCGATCATCCATAGGCTGCCCGCCAGCGGCAGCATGAATAGTAAGAAAAGCACCTGAAACTTGCGTGCAAACCCGAAACGGCCAAGCAGGCGGATGCCTGGCGACAAAAGACTTTGCATGTCCGATTACTCCTCACGGACGCCCGCCCCCCGCAGTTTTGAGCCGCGAAAGTGGCACCCTACATTCTTACCGGCAAAATGCCATGTCGTTGTTTCACAAACGATTACCGTTCGTCTCCTGCGAAGAGGGAAAACGGCAGCACACAAGTACCCCGCACTGGGGCAAGTGCATGTAGGAGGCCTAAGCAATAAACGGACCGATAGCACGAAGCCATCAAATTGGGCACAAGAACATAAACGGTGCACGGGAAGTGCACAAAAGTGGGGCAAAACCACACAGATTGCGCAGCAAAAGATGTCACTGGGTGACGAGCCGACTGCGCGCAACGGATCAGTTGGAAATGAAATCCCTAACCGATTGATCGCACGCATAAATTTTTAGAAAAGACGCTTGACACATCGGCGATCTAAGCGAATAATGCGCGCCACTTGGCTACATAGCTCAGTTGGTTAGAGCATAGCATTCATAATGCTGGGGTCCGGGGTTCAAGTCCCTGTGTAGCCACCAAGTACCGATCCATAGATGTCTACAGCAGTCTATGAATCACCTCAAGAAGCCCGCCTCGTGCGGGCTTTCTTGTTTCTGGCTGTCCACCTCTGGCTACCCCTATCCGTCCCCACCGTGTATGCCCACGTGTATGCTTCATAAGTAATTGAACTGAAAGCATACAAGGATGAAACGTACCGACATCAAGCGGCGCCCTCTCGCTGACACTACACTTTCCAGCTTGGAGCCTGAGGCCGGGGCATACCGCGAATTGGACAGCCCAGGGCTGTATTTCAGGGTCAAACCAAACGGCCAAAAGTCTTGTGATGACACTTACGAATGCTATCCAGGGATGCGGCGCACACTGCTGACCAGCGTTAAATATTCGTGGTGACCCTACGCATCGTGCACGGCAACGCCTGAGCCAGCGGTTGCCGGGTGACATTGCCGGGAAACCGGATTGATATTGGCAAGCAGGGGGCCACTCTCAGTCCCCTGCTCCCGAAAACCGTCAGATGCCTCAGGACTTTGCTTTGCCTTTCTCGTACTGCTGATAAGCGCTGTCGGCAAGCTTGCGCAATGCCTTGCCGATCGCGGCGTAGTCGTACTCGTTAAGATTGGCCAGGGAGATACGCCCGCCTGGCTTCTTGGTGCCGAAGCCGCTGGCGGGCAACATCACGATCCCCGTTTCGTCGGCGATGCGAAACAACAGGGTGTTGGGGTCGACATTGTCGTGAACCCATTGCGCGAAATCCGCGCCGTAGAGCCCTTCGGCAATCTGCTCGAAGTCGAGCAGCGTGTAGTACTCCACCTCGAATTCGTCCACCGGAATCGCAACACCCAACTCGCGGTACAGCGCGTGATGGCGCTGGCGGATCAGCTTTTTCAGCACCTGCTTGTAGCTGTCGGTGCTGTCGATCAGGGCAAATAACGAGAACAACACCATCTGCACTTGCTGAGGCGTCGACAAACCCGCGGTGTGATTGAGCGCTACGGAACGACTGTCGGCCACCAGTCTGTCGATGAACTTGAGCTTCGAAGTGTCCGGCACTAGTGTCTGATAGCGCTGGCTGAGCGCTGCTGTCCTGGCTTCGTCGTATGCCGAAATCTGCTGGTCGAGAATGTTGTCCTTGTGCAGGGCGATCACACCCAGCCGCCAGCCCGTGCACCCGAAGTATTTGGAGAACGAATACACCAGCGCGGTGTTGCGCGGGCAGGTGGCGAACAGCGAGGTGAAGTTGTCGGCAAACGTGCCGTACACGTCGTCGGTGATGATGAACAGATCCGGGCGTTTTTGCTCTACCAGCTCTGCGATGTAGGCCAGGCTTTTATCGTCGATACGCACCGATGGCGGGTTGCTCGGGTTGACCACGAAGAACACCTTGATCGCCGGGTCCAGCAGCTTGTCCAGTTCGGCCTGTGGATACTGCCAGCCCAGCTCCGGCGAGGCATCGATATGCACCACCTCCAGCCCGTAATCCTCCAGCACCGGGATTTCGAAATAAGGCGTGAATGTGGGCATGCCAATAGCGACCTTGTCGCCGGCGCGGATGATCTTGTTTTCCTTCAGGCTGTTGAAGATATAGGTCATGGCCGCAGTGCCACCCTCGACGGCAAAGATGTCGAAGTCATCCCGCGAGACGCTGCCGCCGATCATTTCCTTGACCAGGTATTCGCGGACCACTTTTTCGCTAATGCTCAACATGCGCGGCGGCACCGGGTAATTGCAGCCCAGAATGCCCTCGACCATCTCATGCAGAAAGGCCGGGCCGTCGAGCCCCAGTTGGTCACGGACATAGCTGGCGATTTTCATCAACAGGTCCACGCCTGGCTGCGAGGCGTTATCGGCCAGGAATCGGTCCAGACGCGCTTCTATTCCCCGTACCTTGGGCAGGCCGCCGATTCCGTTGCCCAGAAAGGAAAACGACAGTTCGGCTTCGCGGTTGGCAAACAGGCCCAGTTGGCAAAACGCCTGGCGAGGCAAGGTGGCAAGAAAGTTCGGGTTGCCGCGACCGGCATTGAGCATCAGGCGATTTTCCTGGCTGCTCGCGACCTTGATCAGTTCATCCTTGAGTTCAAAGGGGCTCAGGGTCGCGTATTGGCTGTAATCGGTGGTCATGTGAAGTGGCTCCTGTAACGGGAGGCCATCGGCCTCACGCATTGGGCGAAGGGAATATCAGGAAAGAATGACGATCAGCACCATCCCCCAGATGGTCAGCAAGGTGTTGCCGACGGCATAGGTCACGGTGTAACCCAAGGCGGGGACGTTGCTTTTGGCGGTCTCGCAGATCATGCCCAGCGCTGCAGTCGTGGTCCGCGCGCCGGCGCAGCAGCCCAGTATCAGGGCAGGATGGAAGCGGAAGACGTAACGGGCGATAAACATGCCAAGGATCAGCGGCACGGAGGTCGCGAAGATGCCCCACATGAACAGGCTGACTCCCAGGGTTTGCAGGCCGTGGACGAATCCTGGGGCGGCATTGATGCCGACCACGGCGATGAACACGTTCAGACCGACCGAGTTCATGAACCATACGGTGGGCTCGGGAATCCTGCCGAAGGTCGGGTGAATCGAGCGCAACCAGCCAAACACCAGGCCGGCGATCAACGCGCCGCCTGCCGTGGAAAGCGTGATGGGCACGCCATGCACGGTGAACACCGCTGCACCGATCAGCGCACCGATGAAAATGGCCATGCCGATGAAGGCCACGTCGGCCATGTTGCTTTTGCGGTCCGGCTGCCCCAGTTCCTTGGCCGCAGCACTGGTGTCCGAGGTCAGGCCAGCCAGGGTGATGATGTCACCGCGATGAATGACGGTCTTGGGCAGCACGGGCAGTTCGGCGGCAATCGCGCCACGCTTGATCTGCCGAATGAACACGCCGTGGGCCGCGGGCATCATCGATAACTGCTCCAGCGTTTGACCGTCATAGCGCTTGTTGGTGACGAAAATATCGACCCCTTCGGCGGGCACTGCCAGCAATTCAGGGTCATCGACTTCGGCCTCCGAATGCCCCAAAAGCGCGAGAATGTCCGCGTTCAGTCCGCCAACCGCCAGGATATCGCCAGCCATCAGGGTGGTGCTGGAGGTCAAGGGTTCGATCTTGCCATCGCGGCGAAGACGTTCGATGAACACGCGTTTGCCGTGGGAGTGGGACTCCGCCTGCTTGAGAGTGAGCCCCACGAAGACGCTGTGCTCCGGCACCTTGTACGCCCGCAGCACATAGCGGTGCCAGGCCGTCCCTTCGCTGGCAATATCCTGATGCCCGCCCATGCTCGTTTCGTAATCCTTGCACGCCTTCACCAGATCGATGCGCAGCAACTTGGGTCCGAGCAAAGCCAGAATCAGCGCCGAACCGACCGTACCGAAGATGTACGTCACGGCATAAGCCACCGGCATCGCATCGAGTTGCTGGCGTGCCTGCTCGGCATCGAGTCCCAAACGATTGATCGCGTCGGTCGCCAGGCCCATGGACGCCGAGATTGTCTGCGAGCCCGCGAACATCCCGGCCGTCGAGCCTAATCCGTATCCGGCAATCCACGTCGCCAGTATCGGCGCGGCCAGACACAGCACGCACATAACCACAGCGAACAGCGCCTGTGGCAGACCGTCCTTGGCAATCCCACGAACAAACTGCGGACCTACGCCATAGCCGACGGCAAACAGGAACATCAGGAAAAACGTGCTTTTGACGTTGGGGGAAATGACGATTCCCGCCTGACCGATGAGCAATGAAGCGATCAGGGTTGAGGTCACCGCACCGAGGCTGAACCCCCTGAATGTCTTGCCACCGAACCAGAACCCCAACCCCAATGACAGAAATATCGCCATCTCCGGGTAGGCACGCAGAGTACTTTGGAGCCAGTTCACGTTGCTTTCCTTACGCTAAGTGCTATGAACGGTATGGCGGCCGAAACGCCACCAATGGGCGCTCGGCACTGCCATCAATGGGAGGGTTAGAGACTTTCAGTCTCAGCGGACACCACGGCGCCGTGGTTGAAGGTCGGGCCTGCCTCCGAGTGAAGCACCGGGTTTTTCTGCAGGAACGCGACGGCTTTGCGCAGGTCATCGAGCAACAGGCCGATCAGGTCGCGGCTGACGCCGTGGCGCACCAGAACCCGTTGCACCACAACATCCTGTCGATCGGAAGGAAGCGGGTAAGAGGCAATTTGCCAACCGCGCATGCGCACACGCTCCGACAGGTCATAGAGCGTGAAGCCATGCTCGACGCCGTCTTTAAGTTTGTAGCAGACCGCCGGCAGGCCGCCATGGCCGTCATAGACCAATTCCAGCGGGCCGATCTTGGTGATCTCTGTCGCCAGCCACTGTGCGGTGTCCGAACAGGCTTGTTGTATACGGGTATAGCCTTCACGGCCCAGGCGCAGAAAGTTGTAGTACTGGGCGATGATCTCGCCGCCAGGGCGGCTGAAGTTCAGGGCGAAGGTCGCCATGTTGCCGCCCAGATAATCCACGTAAAAGATCAGTTCTTCGGGAAGGTCGTCCTTCGCGCGCCAGATGATCCAGCCCACGCCCAGCGGCGCCAGGCCGTATTTGTGGCCGGAGGCATTGATCGATTTGACCCGTTCGATGCTGAAGTCCCAGCTGAGGTCCTGCTGAATGAAGGGTGCGATGAAGCCGCCGCTCGCAGCGTCGACATGAATCGGGATGTCCAGCCCCAATTCGCGCTGCAGGCTGTCCAGCTCACGCGCCAGCGCAGCAACAGGTTCATAGATGCCGGTGAAGGTCACGCCGAGGGTGGCGACCACGCCGATGGTGTTTTCATCGCAGAATTCGCGCAGGTCTTCGGGGCGCAAACCCAGCGCGCCGTCACGCAGGGGCACTTCACGAATTTCCACATCAAAGTAACGGGCGAATTTCTTCCAGCAAATCTGTACCGGGCCGCAGACGAAGTTCGGCTTATCGGTCGACAGGCCGGCGGCTTCGCGGCGCTTCTTCCAGCTCCATTTCAAGGCCAGGCCGCCCAGCATGGCCGCCTCACTGGAGCCGGTGGTGGAACAGCCGACGGTTTGCCAGGACTTCGGCGCATGCCACAAATCGGCGATAATGTGCACGCAGCGGTTTTCAATCTCGGCCGTCTGCGGGTATTCGTCCTTGTCGATCATGTTCTTGTCGAGGGCATCGGCCATCAACTGTTGAACCTCAGGCTCCACCCACGTGGTGCAGAAGGTCGCCAGGTTCTGCCGCGAGTTGCCATCGAGCAACAACTCATCACGCACCAGATTGTAGGCGGCGGACGATGCTGTGGAATGATCGGGCAAGCGGTATTTGGGCAGGCGGCGCTCAGAGGCACCACTTGAGTAGACGTCTTCGATGGCGGGATCACGGGTTTCTACGGTTTGATGCAAAGCCATGACTTAACTCCATGAACAGAAACGGAGCCGGAACAACAGACAGTCGATATGCCTGAAATCGGCGGCATCCAATCTGACCGAGCCACCGCTCCCGGACAATCTCGTCACGCGCCATAGCCTTGGCGTCCGGTGCCAGCAAATTCCACAAGTGTGAGCAGCACTTTGACGTGAGGACCTGCACGCCTCGATAATCGTGCGTCATGCCGCGCGGCTGCACAGCGACTTCAAGGAATCTACATGCCTACGGTGATACCTTCCCTTGCACACTTCATGATCGATGCGTTGAGATCCACCGGGCTGGACATCGACCGATTTTGCCAGGCTGTCGGCCTTCAGGTGCATGACCTTGACGTCGATGAGGCGTGGATCCCGCGAGTGAAGCTTTATCGCCTCTATAAGCTTGCGGCTGACCTGTCACACGACCCTGACATTGGCCTGCGATCCACCACGCAGACCGGGCCCGGCATCTTCGACGTAGTGGGCTATGTGATGATGTCCAGCGACACATTGCAGACCGCCCTTGAGCGACTGGTGCACTTTGTGGCGCTGCTGGACACCTCCATCGCCATCTCTCTGCATGCCGAAGGGGATCAGCACCGACTGGGCTGCCACTTTCTCGATAGCAATAAAGTGCCGCGCCAGTACGGCGACGCCAGCGTGGCCATGATGTTTGGTCTATGCCGGATGCTGGTGGGCCCGTCACTGCAATTGCGCAGCATCGGCCTCATGCACGCGGCCCCCCCCGACATCTCGGTGTATGAGCAGACATTCCATTGTTCTGCGCAGTTCGGTGAACACTGCTATTCGATCCTGCTGGACAATGCCGATCTGGCCAGGCCGCTGGCCTCGGCTAATAAACAACTGGCGCCGCTGCACGAACTGGTCGCCGAAATGCACCTCTCGACCCGCCGCTACTTCTCGGTGCCCGGCGAGGTGCGCAAGATGATTCTGGAGTCGTTGAGCGAAGGCATTCCGCCTATCGAAGACTTGGCCAAGAAGATGTGCGTGAGCAAACGCACCCTGCAGCGGCTGTTACAGCAGGCAGGCCATCCCTATAAGGAGCTGGTCAACGATATTCGCCGAAGTCAGGCGGAGTTTTACCTGGGCAATACCCAATGCACCTTGCAGGAAGCGGCCTACCGGGTCGGCTTTCGCGAGTTGAGCAGCTTTTATCGTGCCTGCCATCAGTGGTTCGGCATGCCCCCTGCCCGATATCGTTTAAAACTCCAGGGCAGCGCCAGTACGCCGGCTGAAGTCACATCATCCGTACGCCTGGCAGAAGATTGCTCAATCCCCGCAGGCGAATGACTTCTGGCATCCGAACATCTTTGGCCCTCCTTGCGAGGGTGCGCCAGTTGCGCAAAGCCGGTTGCCCGGGTTAGCGCTTGCACCGTGACAATCGCTGCGCGGTCCAATAGATTACCCTCCCCTCGAAACGCGGCGAGCCTTTCGCGTTTCAACCCGTTAACGAAGTAATGGATGTTCAATGTCTGATTCCCATACCGACACAGCCGTGCCTGCCTTGTCTGCCAAGCAGGCTTATGAAGACGCGATCAATCTTTCACAGCATGTGCCGCAGGCCAAGACCATCAGCGAAATGGTCCTCGATGCCTTCCAGAGCGCCAAGGAAAGCGATCAGATTCGTGAACTGCGCGTTGCCATTCGCCAGGCCCACGACCGCTTCGACGATGATCAGGCGTACGAGTTGATGGGGCAGCTCAAGCAGTTGAAAGACGCCGAAGCCGCTGACCTGGCGGCGCTGGAAGACCTGAGCACGAAATTCCCGATCAGCCGAATTTTGTCCAGCTACAAGGACGATCCGAGCTTCCAGGAGCTGGTCTACAGCCTGGCATTGAAGGTGTTGAACCAGACGCATCAGGCCGTCAGCAACCCGGGCGGTGGCAAGAGCAAGGCTACGCGAGCGAAAAAGGAAGCGGAAATCTTCATCATCAGCAAGGACGGCGCCAGCATCACCCTGCCGCTGCGCACGCCGCGCTCCAAAGCCAGCCTCGACCGCGAAGCCTTTGAATTCCTCGGTTTCTCGTTTGTCGGCGAAGGGGAGGAAGCAGAGTTGCAGAGCGAAGTGTTCGTCGATAAAGACGGCAATGAACAGCCTGCCACGCGCAAGCATATCGTTGCGGCGATTCAGCAGCAGAGTGCGTTTGAAGGGTACAGTGCGATTCAGCAATAAGCAGTCGAACAGAAAGCCTGCTGGGGCTCGCAGGCAAAGATCTTATACAGTTCTGTGCAATGGGCCCCAGAGCTACGACCACGACTACGGGACTGTCAGATTTTTTGTGTGCGGGCCGGTAACGGCCTGCCGTCAGGCAGTCCGTGCTTTTACCAGGTCGGCCTGATAAATCGATCTCCGTAC
>NZ_SOCT01000025.1 GCF_004364435.1 Pseudomonas sp. LP_7_YM
TGTCCAGAGCGCTCACGATAAGCTCTCCAAGGCTGGAATGACATCTGAAGTGTAGCCGAGACTAACGAAAAGCTATTTTGCGAACAGCACACTAGCTGCACCTATATGTTTTTCCAACATAGAACTGAGCAAGCAGCAAGTCTTAGCAGGTAACGTAGTTCATGCCCACAGAAAGATTTTCGAAATTTTAAACCTCGGCATAACACCAGTCTCCTAAATGTGCAGGCAGTCTCAAAATAAAGCTTCTTTGATTAGCAGCATTTTCTCTACGTAAAAATAAACTCAGCTTGAGGCGGTAATACTTACTCCAAAAGGAACGGTTTTTGCACATCGGTTCCGTAGTTCCTAAGGTTACTAAGTTCGGCACAGTTTTCAAAGGTGGGGCTGACCAAATATTCATGCCCCAAAACTGCCGGAATCTTGGATCGTTAACGTAGAAAGTTTGCCTTCTATCTGAAGAGGCTTATATGGCTAAGGAAGATTTAGTAGCTTTGCTTTTGAGCGTGGTTAGGGATTTGAAAGCGGCTGAGACGGCACGGAGCGAAGTTTTTTTGCATTCAGTTATTAGTACATATCAGCGAGTTGTTATCTAATGACTACCAATGATTTACAAGAAAATCTTATAAAAACCTCTCCCAGAGCGTATTTGGAAATTTATAGTGATTACGAGAATCCATTGCTTGAGAAAATGGATCTTGCACAGAAGGAGATTCAGGCATTTATTGATGACTATCCTTGATTCGCCGTATGCATTTGTCCAAGGGCAAAGCTGTTAATACGCCTTGATGCTGCTATTTTCGCTGAGCAACCTCACCACACTGACCCTGCCCACAGGTCAACACCTCAACCACCTGTACTACGGCAGCGGCCACCTGCACCAACTCAACCTCGACGGACTGCTCATCAGCGACATGGAACGCGATGACCTGCACCGCGAGATCTTCCGCACGCAGGGCAAACTCACCAGTTGCTTCGGCTACGACGCCATGGGCCGCAAGAGCTGGCAGTTCGCCTCCAAATTACCGGGCGAAAAGCTCTCGCAGATCCACAACCCCGGCGACAACAGCCTGCTGGTGGATCACGCCTACAACCCTATCCACCGACGCTATGAATACGACCCAGCTGGCGAACTGACCCGCACCCTCGACAAGCTGCGCGGCGAGATCAAATACGAGTACGAGGCCAACTGCACAGCCGCGACACCGGAAAACTGGTCGACAGTGAAGAGTTCAGATACGACGCTGCAGCCAACCGGCTGAACTTCAACACAAGCCAGTTTGATCATGTCAAAGACAACCGCCTCAAACGCTGGCGTGACCAGGAATACGCCTACGACGCATGGGGCAATCTGATTGAAAAGCGCAGCGGTCTGAGCAAGTTGCAGACGTTTAGCTACGACTGTGAAAACCGCTTGGTCAAAGCTGAAACACTGGTCAATGGCAAACGACACAGCATCGGCACCTATCGCTACGACAGCCTAGGCAGGCGCATCGCCAAGACATCAGAAATAAATGGCCAGACCGAACACACAAACTTCCTCTGGCAAGGCTTGCGAATGCTGCGTGAGGAAGCGCCCGGCCAGAGCAGCCTCTACATTTACGAACCCGGCAGCTATGCGCCGCTAGCCCGCGTCGACCAACAGGAAGGCGAGACAGAGCAAAAGCTCTACTACTTCCACACCGACCAGATCGGCACACCGCTGGAAATGACGGACGCAGGCGGCCAGATCGTCTGGCAGGCCACGTACAAAGCGTGGGGCGAGGTCGAAACGCTCACAGTCAGCGACATCGAGCAAAACCTTAGGTTTCAAGGTCAGTACTTCGACGACGAGACGGGGCTGCACTACAACACGTTCAGGTATTACGATCCGCAGGTAGGACGGTTTATTACGCAGGACCTGATTGGTTTGCTTGGAGGACCTAATCTTTATCAGTTCGGCGCCAATCCGTTAGCATGGCTAGACCCTTTGGGGCTCGCTTGTTCTTCTGTATTAGATAGAGTTGTTGGTGATGCTAATAAAGTGGCTTCGCCTGGAGGGGCTATCACTGCCAAACAAGCGGACCTGCTTCGGGGGAATCTCCCGGTAATTCAACGTCGAACAGTTTTCCAGAACCAAATGGCGCGTAAAGAATTTGTAGGCAACCAGAATTACCTTATGAAACAGTGGGAGGCTAACACGGGAAGAGCATGGCCGTCGGGCGCAACTCCGCACCATATCATTCCACTGGAAAGTGGCGGTGCTAATAAATGGTGGAATTTGATGCCAACTAACGGTACATTACCAAATCATTCGCTGCCAGGTATATCGGGGCCTCATGCGGCAGGGAGAGTCTTAAGGGCGACGATTCAACAGAGTAGGAAAGCCTTGCCGCCGGGTAGTCTAACTGATCTGAGGTTATGAATGTTTAATATTGACGAAGAGCTGAACCGAATTCTGAACGCTAATTTTTTTAGTAATATGGGCAAGGGGGGGGCAAATACTGGTTCAATAATATATATAGAAAATGTGAAAAAAGTGTTTCTAGAGCCAAGTGATGCTGATTTTGTTGGCCATTATGCTGAGGTTGAGTGGCTGCCAACCTCTCCCACGCAAATAGATCCCTTTTATGATGCCCCAAAAAATTCACGGGACCTTGTTAGGGTTAGAATGACGGTAAATAAAGCAGTGTTAGCAGCTACGAAAAACATAGATAAAAGTCAGTTCATTTCTGGTCCGCATGATTTCAATGTCGCAGCTAGGAATGGAATATGTTTTGCGTTTCGACAATATGTGACAGAGCAGTATTATGATTTAGGCGAAGTCTGGCATGATATTGTTAAATTTTATTATTCTGGGCGCTGGCCGGTGGGTTACTTCAAAAATGGGCTGATTGTGATTTAAATGCCATAAGTGCCCCTGCTTCAAGGGTTGGAGTTTAAGCACATAACTTTCGGCTGCATCGCCAGATTTATCGCACCCAAGGCAAACTCACCAGTTGCTTCGGCTCCGACGCCATGGGCCGCAAGAGCTGGCAGTTCGCCTCCAAATTACCGGGCGAAAAGCTCTCGCAGATCCACAACCCCGGCGACAACAGCCTGCTGGTGGACCACGCCTACAACCCGATCCACCGACGCTATGAATACGACCCAGCTGGCGAACTGACCCGCACCCTCGACAAGCTGCGCGGCGAGATCAAATACGAGTACGAAGCGAACGGTCAACTGCACAGTCGTGACACCGGAAAACTGGTCGACAGTGAAGAGTTCAGGTACGACGCGGCAGCGAACCGGCTTCGTCTACAAGTCACACGTCATCCCTGCGTCGGAGAGCTGACAGTGAGCGCTCTGGGCATCACGCTTAGCCCCGAAGGAAAAGACCGAACTGAAACGGCGCGTTCGCTCTGGGACTATCGCCCCAGCGAGAAGGTCATCGAGTACGCATCATTCTGCTGGCTGCCGAAGGCGGAACCCGTGACAACATTGCACGGCTGACTGGCTTTTCCTGCCCTACGATTACTGACTGGTGCCAGCGTTTCCAAGCACATCTGCTGGACGGACTGGTCGATAACCGGGGCGCGGGCGCAAGTCGCCTTTCAATTCGCCGGTGCACCCGGTGTCTTTTTCCGATAGCAAAAAACCTCAGCCACCCCCCACAAAAGCGAAACCCAGTCCGATCAGGCCTGCGAAGGTTGCACTGCCCCAGACGGCGCCGAGATCGCTGATTACCGGATCTCTGGAAGGATGCTCCGGGTCGTAGAACACTTCCACCATCTGGCCGGGCTGGTAGCCAAAGATGATCCCCCCTTCCGGGTAAGACACCACTTGACCGGAGCTGCTGGTGAACTCGATTTGCGGATGAGAGCCGCCAGCGTTGAGAGATTTCACGACTCCTGGCGCTTTCTGAGCATGCGACAAAAACTCGTGCTGACCGATGGCTATATAGCCCGTAATGATAAAAGGACAGCGCTGATAAAGCAGGCGAAGAGCCCTTTGAGAAGGTTGGGTGGTGAGTTCGAACGAAAACTGATCATGGTATCTGCCTGTCATCCCTGATAGAGCGCATAAGATTTTGAATCCATCGCACGCCACTCAGGGCTGCAAATTTTTTACGGGGATACGACGCTAACATACCCCCAGTGTTTCAACACTGCCCCGTGTACTGGGCGGTCTGATGAGAGTCAGGTTGCATAGGGATGCGTGCGCGGCGAGTTGAGTAGGGCGCCGATTAGCGAGCACTCGACACCTTCTTCCCTGACGGCTTTTACATCGTGGCTCCTGTGAAAACCGTTTGCCTCGTGAGGCACCAGGCAAAAGACATAGGCATCGGACCGATGCAGTAAGTGGATCACGTCCGCTTCGCACAGTGGCGGAGATATAGAGTGGCGAATCATCCTGTTGCAAGGCGTGGCAAACAGCCACCTAGGTAGCGTGCACGGATGGCATGCAGCGCCAAGCCGGTGGCGCGTTGTGAGATTGTGAAGCTGAAATAGGGCGTCCAAACTCGGCCCCGACCTGAGCACAGGCGTGCTGCCTAGTCTGCTCACGCAGACTTATAGCACCTTCAAGCAGCAACGCTGCGGTGTGTTTTGCGCATCGAATGCGTCGAGTCAACCAAGCCTGTGGCAACCCAAATAGGAAACGCTCCAGAGGGCGGGCCGGATCACGTGCGGGCAAAAATGACTGAGAGCAAGACACTTCAAGAGTCGGCTTCGCGACACAACGAAGCGACCGCAGCGTTCACCTGAGTCATCCATTCCAAAGGGGACTACCCATGAGGTGACCTGAGTCAGGTGGTTGATGCATAAACGGATTTATCTTGTGACCACTTCTCTGCTGCATGGGAGTCATGCAATGTCTGAATCACCCGGAAAACTTCGCCTCGGCGCGCTGGTTGCGCTGGTTGTCGGCTCAATGATCGGCGGCGGAATTTTCTCGTTGCCCCAGAATATGGCCGCCAGTGCCGATGTCGGGGCGGTTTTGATCGGCTGGGTCATTACTGCAGTGGGCATGTTGACCCTGGCGTTCGTCTTCCAGACCCTGGCCAACCGCAAACCGGCCCTGGACGGTGGCGTGTATGCCTACGCCAAGGCAGGGTTCGGTGATTACATGGGTTTCTCTTCGGCCTGGGGTTACTGGATCAGCGCGTGGCTGGGCAACGTCGGCTACTTCGTGCTGCTGTTCAGCACCCTCGGGTACTTCTTTCCGGTCTTTGGTGAGGGCAATACCCCGGCCGCGGTGATCGGTGCGTCGGTGCTGCTGTGGGCCGTGCATTTTCTGGTATTGCGGGGCATCAAGGAGGCAGCGTTTATCAACCTGGTGACCACCGTGGCCAAGGTCGTGCCGCTGGTGCTGTTTGTCCTGATCGCGCTCTTCGCCTTTAAGCTGGACATTTTCACCGCCGACATCTGGGGCCTGAAAAACCCGGACTTGGGCAGTGTGATGAATCAGGTCCGCAACATGATGCTGGTCACTGTATGGGTGTTTATCGGCATTGAAGGCGCCAGCATCTTCTCGGCCCGTGCCGAGCAGCGCTCCGATGTGGGCAAGGCCACGGTCATCGGTTTTATCACCGTGCTGCTGTTCCTGATGCTGGTGAACGTGCTGTCCCTGGGAATCCTGACACAGCCGGAACTGGCGAAATTACAGAACCCTTCGATGGCGGCCGTGCTGGAGCATGTGGTGGGCCATTGGGGCGCGGTGCTGATCAGCGTCGGCTTGATCATCTCGCTGCTGGGGGCGTTGCTGTCGTGGGTGCTGCTGTGTGCGGAAATCATGTTTGCCGCTGCCAGGGACCACACCATGCCGGCATTCCTGCGCAAGGAAAACAGTAACCATGTACCGGTCAACGCGCTCTGGCTGACCAACGTGATGGTCCAGGTCTTTCTGGTGATCACGCTGTTTTCCGCCAGCACTTACCTGTCGCTGATCTACCTCGCCACGTCGATGATCCTGGTGCCTTACCTGTGGTCGGCAGCGTACGCGCTGCTGTTGGCGGTGCGCGGGGAAACCTATGAAAACGCGCTGTCCGAACGCAGGAAAGATCTGTTCATCGGCGCTATTGCCCTGATCTACGCGCTATGGCTGCTCTACGCCGGCGGCACCAAATACCTGCTGCTCTCTGCACTGCTCTACGCCCCGGGCGCGATTTTGTTCGCCAAGGCCAAGCGTGAGTTGGGCAGACCGGTTTTCACCAACGTCGAGAAGCTGATTTTCGCCGCAGTGGTCATTGGCGCCCTGGTGGCGGCCTATGGGCTCTACGACGGCTTTCTGACTTTGTAATGTTTTGCTCAAGGGAGGGTCTGTAATGACCAATGAAAACGTGAAGTACGGCGTACATTCCGAAGCCGGGAAGCTACGTAAAGTCATGGTGTGTTCTCCAGGCTTGGCCCACCAGCGGCTGACCCCCAATAACTGCGATGAACTGCTGTTCGACGACGTGCTGTGGGTGGCCCAGGCCAAGCGCGACCATTTCGACTTCGTCACCAAAATGCGCGAGCGGGACATTGATGTGCTGGAAATGCACAACCTGCTGAGCGACATCGTTGCCATCCCCGAAGCACTGGACTGGATTCTCGAGCGCAAAGTGACCGCCAACCAGGTCGGGCTCGGCTTGGTCAATGAAGTCAGTTCCTGGCTGCGCAGCCTGGAGTCGCGCAAGGTCGCCGAGTACCTGATTGGCGGTATCTCCGCCGATGACCTGCCGAACAGTTTCGGTGGCAAGACCATCGAGATGTACCGCGACTTCCTCGGCCATTCGAGCTTCATCCTGCCGCCGCTGCCCAACACCCAGTTCACCCGTGACACCACCTGCTGGATCTACGGCGGCGTGACGCTCAACCCGATGTATTGGCAGGCGCGACGCCAGGAAACCCTTCTAACCAGCGCGATTTATAAATTTCACCCCGAGTTCATCAAGGCCGACTTCCAGGTCTGGTACGGCGACCCGGATCAGGCGCATGGTAATGCCACGCTGGAAGGCGGCGACGTGATGCCGATCGGCAACGGCGTGGTATTGATCGGCATGGGTGAACGCTCCTCGCATCAGGCCATCGGCCAATTGGCGCAAAACCTGTTCAAGCACAACGCCGTGGAACGGGTGATCGTGGCCGGCCTGCCGAAATCCCGCTCGGCCATGCACCTGGACACCGTGTTCAGCTTCTGCGACCGCGATCTGGTGACCGTCTTCCCGGAAGTGGTCAGTCAAATCGTCGCTTTCAGCCTGCGCCCTGACGAGAGCAAACCCGGCGGCATTGACGTTCGCCGTGAAGACGCAAGCTTTCTCGAGGTCGTTGCCACTGCACTCAATCTCAAGGCCCTACGCGTAGTAGAGACCGGCGGCAACAGCTTCGCCGCCGAGCGCGAGCAGTGGGATGACGGCAACAACGTGGTGGCTCTGGAACCCGGCGTGGTGATCGGTTACGACCGCAACACCTACACCAATACCCTGCTGCGCAAGGCCGGTGTGGAAGTCATCACCATCAGCGCCGGTGAACTGGGCCGGGGGCGTGGCGGCGGCCACTGCATGACCTGCCCGATCGTTCGCGACCCTATCGATTATTAGTTTCAAGGCCTCGGTTGCCGCCCATAAGGCGTCGACCCAGGGGATACCTAAGCAGAAGGAGATACACCGTGGCTTTCAACATGCGTAATCGCAGCCTGCTGTCGCTGATGCACCACACCACCCGCGAGCTGCACTACCTGCTGGACCTTTCCCGCGACCTCAAGCGTGCCAAATACACTGGCACCGAGCGTGCGCACCTGCAGGGTAAGAACATCGCGCTGATCTTCGAAAAAACCTCCACCCGTACCCGTTGCGCATTCGAAGTTGCAGCCCATGACCAGGGCGCCCACGTCACCTATATCGATCCGGTGTCGTCGCAGATCGGCCATAAAGAAAGCATGAAAGACACCGCGCGTGTTCTGGGCCGCATGTTCGATGCCATCGAATACCGTGGCTTCGAGCAGGAAATCGTCGAAGAGCTGGCCAAGTTTGCCGGCGTACCGGTGTTCAACGGCCTGACCGCCGAATTCCATCCGACGCAAATGATCGCCGACGTCCTGACCATGCGCGAACACAGCGACAAGCCGCTGCATGACATCAGCTACGCCTACCTGGGGGACGCCCGTTACAACATGGGCAACTCGCTGCTGATGATCGGCGCCAAGCTGGGCATGGACGTGCGGATCGGCGCACCGAAAGCCCTGTGGCCACACGAGGATTTCATCAAGCAATGCCAGGCCTTCGCCGAAGAAAGCGGTGCGCGCATTACCATCACTGAAGACCCGAAAGAAGCGGTGAAAGGCGTGGACTTCATCCACACCGATGTCTGGGTCTCCATGGGTGAACCGGTAGACGCGTGGGATGCGCGTATCGAGCAACTGCTGCCGTATCAGGTCAACGCTCAGATGATGAAGGCTTCTGGCAACGTACGGGTGAAATTCATGCACTGCCTGCCAGCGTTTCACAACAGCGAAACCAAGGTCGGCAAGGACATCGCCTCGCGGTATCCGCATCTGGCCAATGGCGTTGAGGTGACCGAAGAGGTGTTCGAATCCCCCGCCAACATTGCGTTCGAGCAGGCGGAAAACCGCATGCACACCATCAAGGCGATTCTGGTCTCGGCGTTGGCGGATATCTAAAGCGCGCTGGCTGAAGCTAATCAGTGGGGAACCGGTCTGTCTGCCATGCAGGCGCTACTCGATGCCATCGGGGCGAGCCCGTTTCCCACAGTTCTAGGAGGACATTACCCATGCGTATCGTCGTTGCACTGGGCGGTAACGCCCTCCTGCGCCGTAGTGAACCCATGACCGCAGATAATCAGCGGGCCAATATCCGCATCGCTGCTGAACAAATCGCCAAAATTCACCCCGGTAATGAACTGGTGATTGCCCACGGCAATGGCCCGCAAGTGGGCTTGCTGTCGCTGCAAGCGGCAGCTTACACCCAGGTTTCGCCTTACCCGCTGGATGTGCTGGGTGCCGAAACCGAAGGCATGATCGGCTACATCATCGAACAAGAGCTGGGCAATCTGCTGGATTTCGAAGTGCCGCTTGCCACGCTGTTGACCCAGGTCGAAGTAGACGCCAAGGACCCCGCGTTCCAGCACCCCAGCAAGCCTATCGGTCCGGTCTACTGCAAAGCCGAAGCACAAGCACTGGCGGCAGAAAAAGGCTGGGCCATCGCACCCGATGGCGACAAATACCGTCGTGTGGTCGCCAGCCCTCGGCCCAAACGCATCTTTGAAATACGCCCGATTACCTGGCTGCTGGAAAAGGGAAGCATTGTTATCTGTGCCGGTGGCGGCGGCATTCCGACGATGTATGGCGAAGACGGCAAGCTTCAGGGCATCGAGGCAGTGATCGACAAGGACTTGTGCTCATCCCTGCTGGCGGGGCAACTGGACGCCGACCTGCTGGTGATCGCTACCGACGTGAAGGCGGCGTTTATCGACTTCGGTAAGCCGACTCAAAAAGCCATCGGCCAGGCGCACCCGGACGAAATGGAAAAACTCGGCTTCGCCGCAGGTTCCATGGGTCCCAAGGTCCAGGCCGCTTGCGAGTTCGCCCGCCTCACCGGAAAACCTGCGGTGATTGGTTCACTTTCGGACATCGAAGCCATCGTTCAAGGCCGCGCCGGCACACGTATCAGCACGACGCAACAGGGCCTGACTTACTTGTAACGCTCCGTCGGGCGGGTACTGCGCCTGCCTTCTCTCCCATGTCCTGGAAGGAGACACGTTATGGCCACCTTTGAGCCCGGCCACCTGCACATCGAACGCCACGCCCTGAACAAGGACGACTACAGCTACAACCTGTGCATCGACTATGAGGTCGTACAGGATCCCAAGGAAGGCAAGGGGATGCTGTTCAAGATGCATGGCTCAGTGCAAGACAAAGACCTCAAGGAAGAATTCTTTCTGCCCAAGGACCAGGCATTCGACTTCGCCCGATACGCGACACACATCGCGCAGAAGTACGGCTTGCCAAGGACCGTCGTGTTGACGGGTCAGATGCACAAGCAGTACGACCTGATGTTCGAAGACGTGCGTCATCGTCTGGACGTGAAACCGGGCGACCCGATAAACCCGGCGCATCTGGAATAAGCGTCGCTGGGACCCACAGGCATCCAACCTAAACGGGCGGGCTCACAATCGCGGCCTGTCCGTTTTACCCTATCGTCACTTCTTTCAAACATCGCGCTCATGCTTGCTCGATTCCCTGGCATCGTCTACGTATAACGCCATCGAACAACTTCACACGGTTACAGACCAAGGGAATATCCACCAAATGACGGACCAGACCCTCTACGCAGTCGAAGGTGAGAGCGAGATTTTCCAGGAGGCAGTTGCCAGTGCAAAGGCAACTTTCAAGTTTTTCTGGCGCGAGCTTTCTTGGGAGCGGCGGCGGGTGGTGCCGGGACTTGATCTGGCGGCAGTGAAGGTTTCCTTCGGAGTGAATACTTCCGATCCGCTGAGCCCTTCTGTCGAGCACATGTGGGTGACAGATGTCGATTTCGACGGCGAGAATCTTTCAGGCGTGTTGATGAGTGAGCCGCATTGGGTCAAGTCGCTGGCGGCGGGAGATCAGGTATCGGTTCCGTTTGTCGATCTGAATGACTGGATTTACGTCTTGGGTGGTCGGGCGTTTGGTGGGTTTACTGTCGATGCTCTGCGTTCGACGATGGCGCCTGTCGAACGCGATGAACATGATGCTGCGTGGGGCATCGACTTTGCTGAAGCAGGGGTAATCGAGCTGGTTCCACCGGCCCGTGGGCAGGAGCCACTCATGTTCACTCGCGGGTTGGACACGCCGTCGGACAGGCATGCGCTGGCGAAACTTGAACGGATCGAGCATCCGATGAGCCTGAATGTGCAAGACATGATCGAGCAGGGGCTGGAAGACGATCCCGAGCTTATTTCGGATTACGACCAAAGCGGTCGCCTGTTGCTGCATCGCGAGGTATTGGCGGGCAATCATGACTTTGTGTATGCGCTATTGCGTCGTGGAGCCGATCCGCAGGCCACGGATTCATATGGCCGTACATCGTTCTCACTTGCACAGCTCGCGGGTTGGCCGCGCGTCATTACTGTGCTGGAAACCGGGGAGCCAGCGCCTCAGTTTGCCGATCAATCGGTTGGTTTTCCGGCTTGGCCAATCGGGGTGGGGCTGGTTGTTATCGCGCTGTCTGCTCTGTACTTCATCTATTTCCGGTCTTGGTTGAATGGGTACAGCCCAATTAACTCTTATTTCTTGGGAAGTGTCGGCTTTGCTACATGCGTTTGGGTTGTGGGGCAGGGTCTGGTGTTGTGCACCGGTCCTTGGTATTTCCGTTTGCGTGAGCGCACACCGATGTGGGGGAACGCTCGTGCACTGGATCTGATCTGCACTGTCGGCGGCTTCACGATCGCGACGTGGGCCTACGATCTGCTCACCCGTTATTTCCTCGGTTTTCACTGATCAAAAGGGTCCGATCAGGCGACTGTTGCCTGATCGGATTGCCAGCCCGATGGGGACTGTCAGATTTTTTGTGTGCGGGCCGGTAACGGCCTGCCGTCAGGCAGTCCGTGCTTTTACCAGGTCGGCCTGATAAATCGATCTCCGTA
>NZ_SOCT01000026.1 GCF_004364435.1 Pseudomonas sp. LP_7_YM
CTTTGGATGGCGCGTCGATATTTGCTCTCCAGCGCAGGAGAGGTGCGTCCGTAATGAGGGAAATAGCTACTGCGGGCCGCGTGCAGCGGTAAAAATGGATGAAATAGGCGGCAGACTTGATCGATTTTGAACGGCTACCGTTTTTTGAAAGCGGCTATGGCTCAGCAGTCTAAAAATAGCGGCCTACTTCAGACCATCCCTAGGAACGCGGCTGCCATGATAACGATCCGCAGGAGGTCTCAACGATGATCCAACCATCAGATGCTCATAGACTGGAAATCGCCCAGGACGTCTTGGGTTGCTTGATAGCGCTCCGTTCCGAATCGATTTTCTACGAGCGGAAGAAAGCCCAACCGAATGTTGAAATCATCAGCCAGTGGAAAGCAGAGCGAAACACCCTCTTCGACCTGACCCGCAGTTTGAACTGTAACGAACGGGATACCATCGAGAATGTCATCGCGACCTATGGCCCCTCTGCCAGAGCTCTGTTTGATCAGGAAGGTAGTCTGAGCAGCTAGCCCTGCGCACCGGCTACCCAAAGAGCGTATCAGTTAAGGCGTTCCACTTTTGCTGACATGCGTTCCGCCGCCCTGAGATGCTGCACTCAATCTGAATTGGGCGGCGTGGAGCGTCTGGCAGGTTTTGACTCGGGAATGAGCTCAGGTATCAGCTTGAGCTCTCCCGCATAGACCATGAGAGTTCCGCACCTGGTAAACGGCTTACCACCGTTCATCGCGTCTACAGATTTCCGTCGCAGCGCAAGCGACCCCATTTTCTTCAGCCAGCTTTCACTCATAGCGGTTACTCCAGATGAGGATGACGTACCCAGATTTGCCTACCGAATGCCTCCATCAGCATCACCAGATCTACCTTTCCCAGTGCTCCCAGATCTTGTTCTCTTCTTTACCCGAGTGATCCAAGCCCAGTCACCAAAGGCAACTGCGCGCACTTCACAATACCGACACCATCACAGCCAACGCCCTGCTTTGTACAGCGTCGTGTTGCCGTGTTTTCTGAAAATTACCGCGCTCACTTCGCAAAATATTTTGACGATCAAGTTTGTGAGGCCGATGGCGTCTGACTCTTGTGTTTATCGAGTCATTGGACGATTCCCCTGCCCCCTCCCCAACGATGCTTTTATTCATCAAGGGCCAAGAAATCCAGCACCTACGTGCAGACAACTTTTCTGACCAAAATCGTCCACAACGGCTGCAACCATTTGGTGGATAAGAACTGGGACAGGGTAGGGTTTGTACTCCCGCCATGAATGGCGTACGTACAACCGGCAACGCGGCAGTCGTTTCACTCCCTTGCTTTGCCTACCGTACCTGCTCAGGGCAAGCCCCGAGACCCCACTACACCCATTGGCCGGAAAATTTTGGTATAACGCGCTGCCGTCGGTGGCTCACAACTCGGTAGAGTTGCCCCGCAGCGCAAGAACCTCATGATCCGCAAGCCCTTGCCTCCGCTGCGCCAATCCGAGGGGCAAAATAAGCGCCTCATGCTCAAGCATTTGCTGTTCAAGCAACCGTCCTAAAAGCAGCAGCTCTCCCTGCGCTTCGAGTGCGCGAAGCTGCTCCGGAGAGTTAAACGCCCAGCGGTCGAGAATCTGCCAACCGCATGCGTGATACGAAGTGGATTGGCGGACAGACTCGATGGTCGTAGCCGCCAGGACGCCAGACGCGATTCTCAATGGCATGTGATCAATGAGCATGTGCGGGTTCCTTTATTTGTAGCGAGTTGATCGTTCGTGTGTTCTGCGCAATAGAAGATGATCTGAAACCACCTTTGCGCCTTAGCTCTCGAATATGAGCAAGCGAAAACCCGAGAGCGGATAGGACGGCATCATCGTCAGAGGCCAGCGCTTGATTGGCCAAGCGCATGGTGGCGTTAGCTAGCTTCAGTTGAGCGATATCTACCTGCCAAACACTGCCTGCGGTTACGTCGGTCATCGGGCTACTCCGAATAGGTAAGTGAAGGCTCCATCAACCAGCTAAGTGCTGAAGATTGAATGCAGCCGTGCCTCCGTATTGGTCACGTCCGCCGTTTTAAGCGCGAGGCTGAACGTCGGAATAGCCAAATCGCTGGTCAACAGCTCCAATCGATGGTTGCTCTTGCCGACTGGAAGGATGCGCCAGGAGCGAATCTCATCCAAACGGAAGAGATGACCGTCCTGACCAACGGGGTAGGCCAACAACCTTTTCGATTGCAGGTCGACACCAACGTAGGCGTCATTGATCTTAGCGAACACCTCTACCTGCGGATGGAACCCTTCAGCCTGATAGCCGGCAACCATTTTTCTCAGCTTATCGGCATAGCTCTGGTTGACTCGCGAGAACAGCCATCCGCCCCCGACGAAGTAGAGAACCAAGACCCAGAACAGCCAACGAATTGCAGGGTCTTCGCTACTGGTCAAACCCAGAAAGAAAGGCAGATTGAAGCCGGAAAAAACCACCACGACTAGCAAAAGCGCACCCACCGGCAAACACCCGACAGCCCATGCCACGCGAAACAACTCCCAGACCACTCTCATGCAGCCTCCTAAACCAAACGAACAAGTACAAAATAACTGAAAATCAGATATCCCAAAAGCAGATATAGCGTGATCAGCTGAACCTTGCCCGGACACGGCTATGACAAAGGCTATCTATCGACGCGAGCACGTGATTTTTTTGGAAGTGTTGAAGCGCATGCGTGTTGAATCAGGCATGACCCAGGCGCAGTGCTCTGCTGCGCTGGGGAGGCCGCAATCGTTCATGAGTGATGTGGAGAGAGGGGTAAGGCGGTTGGATACGGTTCAACTGCGTGACCTTTGCCTTGCCCTCAAGACAAATCTTGTCAGCTTCATTAAGGTCTATGAACAAGCTCTCAATGGGGAGTCCAAATCCGAAAAATAGCTGAGCTCACCACTTGGCGTAATACATCTCCAGTAATCGAAATAACAATTTCAACTATTAAATTGGAATATTTGCACTTTCATTATCAACAGCAACAAAAATAGCAAAAAATTCCATATTAAAAATCGCTACAAACTTTAAGAGCTCACCACATATAAGAAACTCAACATAATAGTCAAATAGCAATGTAACGCAACATTATCCCATCACATTCTGTTGACGAAAGTCACGCCAAGTGCTAAAAGATTTTTCTAGCATCCATGGACTGAGCAGGAATATTCTAATGTCGAGCAGCTTCTTTTACATGAGCATTGAGGAGGACGACAACAATCACGTAATTGTTGAGTCTGCTAGAAGATATGCCGAAGAAAAACTAGAACAAGTGTATATAGTAAACAAACCATTAGGCGACAACAAATACTCATATGAGTTTAGTGCCGGCTTCGTCTTGCTGGTCCCAAAACACAAAATGCTATTTATTAGTTTTGGAACAGACGAAGAAGCATTTGAAGAGTTTCAAGAGGACTTCCTCGAGGACCTAAGTGCTGTAGCAGATAAATATCGTTATAAAAGCATTATTGGACGCCCGCGAACCTGGAGCGACCTATACAGCAACGTAACTGTTGATCCTGAGAACTTTAACCTATCTGAAATATTAGACGATAATATCATTCCAAGTGATGATAGACAGAAAAAGTGTGAACTTTTAATATCTTTGATTACCGGCAGCATCAACGACATTGACAGAGTCAAGGAAAAGGTTCCAGACAACCTGCTTGATAAAGTCAAGCAAAAAATATTATTATTTGACGGTGAACAAACACGCTTTGTGTACCAGAAAAATATTAAACCGGTAGTCAGAATTCAAGGTTTATCTGGCACAGGAAAAACCGAGCTTTTACTTCACAAACTAAAAGAAATATACACTGCATCAGAAAGCACAAGAATATTTTTTACATGCCACAATAAAATACTCGCTGACAGCCTAAAAAAACGAATTCCCGACTTTTTCAACTTCATGAAGGTCGAACAACAGATTGAATGGTCTGAGCGACTATGGTGTGACAATGCTTGGGGCTCTGGTGGAGATTACAACTCAGGGGCATACCGATATATTTGTCATTTTTACGGCCTGACATTTCATCGCTACAGTCCTTCAATGTCATTTGATAGTGCATGCAAGAAGGCGCTAGAAGAGCTGGCTGCCCAAGGAGAACAAACTAAAGCTGCACTGGATTACATGCTAATCGATGAGAGCCAAGACTTCCCTGAGTCGTTCTTCGAACTATGCCAAAAGGTCACTAACAACACTGTCTACATCGCTGGTGATATTTTTCAGAATATTTTCTCAGAGGTAGCAGGCGATATAAAGCCTGACTTCCTGCTAAGCAAATGTTACAGAACTGATCCGCGCACACTAATGTTCGCACACTCATTAGGCATGGGGCTTTTTGAAAAAGAGAAGCTACAGTGGCTAGCAGATGAAGAATGGCAGTCTTGTGGATATATTGTTGAAAAAGATCGAACCAATACACTGTATAGACTATCGAGAGAACCACTCAGGCGATTCGAAGATGTGGATAGCAATGAATTTACCAGTACCGAGGTCGTACTGACAGGAGGCGATGACGCAAAAGACGGCTCCGACACGGCCTGCACAATCATAAATATAATCTCCGAGATCAAAAAAGCCAACCCGACAGCAACAGTGGAAGATATTGGGGTGATTTTCCTTAATGCTAATAAACGTAGTTTTCGACTAGCGGATATTTTAGAGCAATCAATTCCCGGAATTCTATCGTGGAAGGTTAACAAGGCTTACGAATCCAAGCGCAAAATCAAAGATACCCTATTCGTCAGTAATCGGAATCACGTTAAAGGCCTAGAGTTTCCATTTGTCATATGCGTTGCAGAAACAATCTCTAGAAGCCACAGCCTACGCAATGCTTTGTATATGATGCTTACTCGCTCTTTTATAAAGACTTATCTCCTAATACCTAAAGAACCAAACCAAATAATTTACCAGCAGCTAACTGCAGGACTCGAAGGAATAAACAAATCTGATGCTATTGAAGTTGTTGCACCATCAGCTGTAGAAATAGAAAAAATCAGAACAAAAATTAATTTCACGAGCCGCACAGTTTCATACTACGAATTTTTAAATGAAATATTTAATGAGCTTAATGTACTACCAATATTTCGTGGCGACTTGACTGAAACTGTACGATATACGTTAGGCGATAGCTTTGACCGAGACGAAGTCGTAGAAGTCGTAGAATTCAATTATCGAAAAATGGCGGGACGATAATGAAGCGATTTGCATTTACTATCGCGCCCTGGAATTCCGAGCTAGTATTCAACCCTATCAGAGCGAGAAAAGATGTTATTACTTTGCTTATGAAGGTTATAAAGTTAATGGATGTCGGGCCAGCATTGACAGGGCAGCCTGGTGAAGAATACTTTGAACTTGTGATTTCTCACACTAGCAGGTTATTTTTCTACTCTGAAGACAAACACTTTTCAATCGGCTTTCCATTCAATGCCGCACTAGAAAATGATCAGCTTGTATTTAAATCTTTGACAGGCGTAATAATTGATAGCCAAATGACATCTGACATACTGGGTGTTATGTCCAGCGAAGAGATATTTTTCTATGACGACATTATCGACTTCGCAGCGCCTGTGTCAGACTACTTCCTTCATAACAGAGGAGGATGGGCTGTATTAAGAGATCTTCTAATGACCGAAGATGGATACATTAGATATGATCATGACCCAGTTCACGCAAAGGGAGACATACATCCTTTACACCACTTAGATGTTTTCTATGGCGCTAGACAGACATTTAAAATAGGCTTAGCAAAAAAAATCGACCGGGGCCATTTGCACGATGCTCTTGACTCTCAGACTCCTTGCCATTATTTAAATCCAAAATAGGTAAAGTGAAAATTTGAGTGGGCAAATTTATAATGAATTTCGTTATTTGCCCCATTCAACAACGTGATAGCCCGATCTTGATGCGAGCAGAGATGAATTCGAAGCTATGAATGAGATATGGGAGAACTCCGAAGGCTTAATCCAGTCTCTGTAGGTGCCACAAATTTGCCACACTCGCCCCGCTAACCAAGGCGAAAACCCGCTAACCCCAGCTAACACAACCCATTGATTTCCCAGCTAATCCCCGCTAACGTGTTGATTCTAAACGTCGACTTTTAGGACTCCGAAGGCAGGGGTCATGGGTTCGAATCCCGTCAGGGCACCACCCTTCCCAAGCCCCTCTTGCTTTCCCGCTCTATCACCCCTCGCCCCGCCACCGCGATACCTTTGCGTATCAATCGCCGCGACAAATCCTGAACCCATCATCAAACTTTTTTGAAACATTCAGAAATAACCACATCCCCCAAGAACCGTACGCCAGAGCCTTGGCAACCGGGCGTGATGTCGCACCTGCGCTTGGGTCAGAGGGTTGTGCTGAATCGATTCAAGTGGCATAAAAGAAAGGCTACGGGCTCGAAAATCTAGAAAAAACATAGATTCGTGGGTCTAAGCCAGCTGCTTTCGAGTTACGACCCCGCGCTGTAGAAACCAGCCATGTTGCCCGCTGCCCGTAGCGGATATCCGCGCTATCCAACCTGCCCTTCAACCTCATAGAGGCCATTCATTCGGCGCGCCCAAGCGCCGTGCTGCAAAAAAGGATTGGACCATTGAGCGATCAATCGACCTCCACCTCTGCATTAGCCCGACTCTGCGACAAAATCGGTATCCCTTATCCCCTGTTCTGGGGTTTCGTCGGCCTGTTGATCTTCATGATCGGCGATGGCGTCGAGTTGGGTTACCTCTCTCCCTTTCTCAGCGAGGGCGGTATGGCCGCCGATAAGATCGCTGTGGTCTTCACCCTCTACGGCGTCACGGTCGGCATTTCTTCCTGGCTGGCCGGCGCGCTTTCGAACATCTGGGGACCGAAACGGGTGATGCTGCTCGGGCTGGTCATCTGGAGCGTTTTCGAGGTGCTGTTCCTGATTTACGGTCTGCAGAAACTCAGCTACTCGATGATCCTGCTGACCTACGGCTTACGCGGCTTCGGCTATCCGTTATTCGCCTACGGCTTTCTGGTCTGGATCGCCGCCGCGACGCCGCCACGCAAGATGGGCATGGCGGTCGGCTGGTTCTGGGTGGCTTACGCGGCAGGCTTGCCGACACTGGGCTCGCTGGTGGCGAGTTTCAGCATTCCACTGATCGGCGCGTTGCAGACGTTCTGGCTGTCTTTTGCGCTGGTGGTCTTCGGCGGCATCGTCGGCTTGATTGGCACCCGCGATGCGGCAGGCACACGTCGTCTGGCGCCAGAGAACGAGAAGCCAATGGTGTCGATGGCCAAGAACATCACCATCATGTGGACTCACCCCAAAGTGTCGCTGGCAGCGCTGGTACGCGTGATCAACACCTCCTCGATGTTCGGCTTTCTGGTGGTGATGCCGGCGTTCTTCATCGATACAGTCGGTTTCACGCTTGAACAATGGCTGCGCCTGCTGACGATCGTGTTTGTGTTCAACATCATCGGCAACCTGAGCTCAAGCGTGATCAGTACCAAGATCGGTTATCGCAACACGATCCTGTGGTTCGGTGCGGTGGGCAGCACGATCAGTACGCCGCTGTTTTTCTTCATGCCGCAGGCGTTTCCGCACGATTTCCTGATCGCCTCGGTGTTTGGCGCATTCTACGGCCTGACGCTGGCTTGTTTCGTTCCTCTGTCAGCCTTGGCGCCCGCTCTGGCACCGCAGAACAAGGCTGCCGCCTTGTCGGTGTTAAGCCTGGGCGCAGGTGCTTCGACGTGGGTCGGCCCTGCGGTCGTTGCGATCTTCCATGAGCGATTCGGTCTGGAAGGCGTGGTGTGGGCGTTCAGTGGGCTTTACGCATTGAGTGCCGTGCTGACCGCCTTCCTGAAAGACCCGGAGCCGGTTCATGAGCCGATCCTGATCAAGATCAAGCGCCGGATCAGAATCAAGGCACCGCGTCTGGACTATCGCTGGGCTCATGCCGAAGAGCCGAATCGATAAGAGCGGTACATCGGGCGGGGGTGTCAGAAATTTTGTGTTCGGGCATAACATGAGCAAGAGGTGCATGTATGCCAACCAAAAAGAAACCTGCGTTACGCGAGCTACCAAAA
>NZ_SOCT01000027.1 GCF_004364435.1 Pseudomonas sp. LP_7_YM
CGGCATCGGCGAAGGTCATTTGCTTCATCATCGAAAAGCTCGGCGATTGGTGTCCGGGGATTTTGCCAAATCAGGAAGTCTTTTTCAGGATTTCCTTAAGCAGGCGATTCAAGATTAGATCGGTAGGCGCCAAGAGTTTTCTTATAAAAACTCGAGGGCCGCTCTCGAGGGCAACCTCAACTTTGAACTTTGCTGCGCAAAGGCAGCCTGATTTTATCCCTAATCTCGGAGTAAACATTAGCCTTCAGCGTATCTGAGACCTCGAAAGTCACTATCAACGCATATGGAATGGGGGGTAAAGCCCCAGTTCCCTGCGTACGACATTCTACTCTGATACGTAAAATATCATCGTCGCCAATTGGCACCGCATCCTCCCCTTCGTAAATCTCATGTATCACTGTGCCACGGCGAGATGTATCTGAAGGTGGCTGATTCGCAGGTACTCGAGAAACTCCGACCGGGGATCCATTAGTATCTTCAGTTATAAAATCTAAAAGAGCATCCTTATAAAACTGCTCTGCGGGTTTTGTAGGACTAAGCCAAGACAAAGTAACAACTAGCCTCCTAACATCTTTCTTACCCGAAAGAGATTTAGGCAATGGAAAACTGAAAAGGCCTGCGCCTTCACTCCGCAACGCACCAACGCCAAGCATGGTAACTCGATGTTCCGTGCATTCGAGAACTCGAGAAAGCTCGATTTTTCCGTAGCCTAGAAAACGAGTAATGTTGGAGCGTCTATTTTTCCATAGTCTCCCACTTTTTGGTTCCAGAGCACCCTCTAGAAAAGACCCGGCGCTCCCCCAACTAGCGGAGTGCACAATTAAGCCCTTAACAATTGAAGGTAAAAAGGATCGAATACGCTCAAACTCTGGCGCCGAAAACTGAGACTTGAGCTCATCATGAATAATTACGGCAGCCCTAGTCGCTAGTGCGGCAGAGTTGCTTGTACCAATAGTACGAACAAGATCAGTAGTGCTGGAAACACCGGCGACTTGTTGCCCAAAGTAGCGCCCAGCCTTTCCAGGAACCAACATAAGCCCGTCTGGAGTCGCGATATAAGAGTAGAGAGCCCTCCCTCCGCAATTCAGCACCTCAGGCTTAACAGCCTGTTTATAGCCCAACCCTAAACCAGATATCAGACTAGGAAATTTTTCACTAGAGTACGGCTCGATAAGATATGGACTTGGAGCGGCAGAACAGCCATCAGAGTGACTCGCACCTACTGTAAGGGCGTTAATAGCTTCTGCAGGTGAAAATATGCTCCTATGAGCCATTTTAGCTTGGACTGCTGTAACAAAAAGCAGATGGCGCTCATCATCCGTCAGCTTAGTCAATTGTATTGGCTGCTTGATAGTAGCTAGAGATAAGCCTTCGACTATATTCCCAGCACTAATTATAAACAGCAAATTATATTTCCACGCGAGGTAGTCTATCAACCTGCCCCAAGCGCTCATCTGCCCAGAAAACGGTCTATTGATATCACCCAATGATAAATTGATGACAAAAACATCGCCACCCAACTCTGTTGGTGCCTGTTTTAGACGTAAAACGGCCGAATATATCACATCCAATAAAAGTCGTGACTGAGGCGTTGTTTCGACTGAAGACTCCTGACTTGCAGCGAGCAGATACTGCACATACAGTTTACGCTGTAGAGCGGCTTCTTCCTTCGCAAGGTCGCCATGTAAAATTAGTGATGCCATAGCGGTGCCATGATGCCGTGTGTGGACTGGAGATGTCCTTTCCAGATCTTCACCATCATCAATTACAAGACGCCCCTTTAAAAGCTCATGGTTTTGCACCAACACCCCATCAAACAATGCAGCAACGGGGGGATGCAACACAACTTTATCAGACGACTCTACAACCTGCTCTATATCGACAGGATCTGAGGACGAAACACTCATTGCCTGCGGGCGCAGATAGGCAATTTCATCGAGATTTAACAAATCCGACTCTAGATCCAGTAACTTTCTAGCTTCCGTTTTAGAAATGGAAACAAGGAGAGCATGATACCTAATTTCGGGAATATACGACGTATCCAGTACCTCTGTAGATTCAATATCAATTTTTTCCAACAGAGATTTTTCCGCGGTCTCATCACGGTTTTTATTACCATGGAATACGAGTTCCAACTCGAAATTAACATTATCGCCATTCGACTCCCCTAAACCCGCAATGTACCTTGCTGCTTCGGGTGTAAGCCTATCCTGTGCCCCCCAGGCTCGAATATCCAACAAATGAGAAAACAGTTTTTTCCAATCCCCATAACCTCTAGGAAGCTCTTTGCCAGAGCTATAGATTGTCCAAAGCTTTAGTAACTCACCAATTGCTCGCTGATTGGGAACTGTTAGGTAAAGCCGTCCCTCCATTGCCTTATCTGGCTTCTTTTTATCAAAGAAGTCATCATCGCTCGAATATGAGAAATCTGCTTCATCGACCCAAGTCAATCCTAGCTTTTCGGCGGCTTTCTTGAATTCTTGTTTCGATTGAGCCAGCTCAAATACAATTGCTTTTTCAGGATGCAAACCATCTGTATCATCTGAAATAGTCCCGCTAGAAACAGGGTTTTGGGAATAACGCCTCAGAGTTTCAAATTTCGGGCCCAGCCTAGCTAACTGACGATCGGAACTAGGTGTCGAGATGCTGAAAAATTTCTGACTGCCCTTCAGGCGAGCGTCTTGGCTTGGTGGATTTAGAATCAGCAGTGGAAGCTTTTCCATGATATCTACGATCATCCTTAGTCGAGTTACTAGGGCGGCACTGCGATAGACGCTGTTTGACAGCGACCTTTAAATTCAGCCGACCTTCAGAGAGAATCAACTTTCTACGGATATCGAGCAACGTCTGTTCGATATCCGAAAAACTACTTCCATCTAGCGCATTAACAAAATCACTTTTGAAATCATCAAAGCGCTCGCCAACTAAAACCTCAAATTTACCCAACCATTCTCCGATCTGCTCTGAATTTGGCGAAGCAAGATTGGCGTGAATTTGAAATCGGCGCCAGGCTGCCCTATCGATTATCTCTGGATGGTTGGTTGCAGCGATAAACACATTATATGATGGGAGATCATCTACCTGTAGAAGCAAGGTACTAACGATCCTTTTTATCTCTCCCGCATCATTCGCATCAGCTCGCTCTTTACCGATTGCATCGAACTCATCAAAAAAAACAACACATGGCCGCGTTCTAAAAAAATCAAAAGCAGCTTGAAGCCTTGCTGCAGTCTCACCTAGATAACTGCCAATAATCCTCTCATATCGCATTACGAAAAAAGGAAGACCAAGCTCATAAGCGATAGCGCCAGCCAAGCTAGTTTTACCATTGCCTGGGGGGCCGGTCAGTAAAATTTTACTGCGCGGCTCCAAAGCAAATGATCGCAACAAATCAGCTCGCTGATGTTCCTCAACTAATTCCGCGCAAGCAAGCTTTACTTCAGGTGCTAAATAAAGATCTGAAACACCTCGCGTGCTCACGACCTCAGAGTACAAATCTTGAGCTGATTCTTTTTGATAAGCATGACCATATGAAAACGCCTCAGCCTTAGGTACAGACTCTTCGGAATTACCCCACCTCGCGGACCGGAGGGTATCCGTTAATTTCTGGGCGTATATGTGGTGTTGCCTAGCACTCTCCTCGGATACTATAGCTTCGACCACACGCCGAACGGAGGCTTTATCGCCACTTAAGCCTGCTTGGGCGAGTTTTACAACAAGGTCACTTCTTGCCATATCAGTTATGCACGCAAATTGTTGGTGTTACGTTTGAAGGTGCGTATTTCGATATTTTCTTCACACCTTTCATTCCTGACTTCGTGACTGCGGATATACAGCAATCACCCCCTGGCAGCTCCAGTCTAAAAGCGCCGTACTCGTTGGTAACAATCGCTATATCTTTAGCAGGTACTTCAGAACTCTCCACTACGACAAATGCACCCTTTACAGGGTGCCCCATATCATCTATCACACACCCGCAAACTATCTTCGATTTCATCGTCGCACCTTTATTGACGCGAACGCCACTCGGCGATTTTATCGGCCAAAAGCGAAGTGATTCTGACCCCCGAATTTGCGTTAAGCGACCTACCAGCACCATTACTATGAACACCAACAACTACCGGAGTATTAGAGCCATTGGGGTAAAGCCAAATTGGGGACCCGCTTTGCCCACCCTCTGTATCTACATCATAGTAAAGTTTATGATCAGTAACAGCGCAAATCCTATTGGAGTGATGCATCTGCTCTTCACCCACCACGCAAATCGGGTAACCCGATATGTTCACCATTTGTGCTGTTAGGTGCGACTCTGGGTAAGACCCAAAAGAAAACCATCCAAGCCTGCTATCCAAATCCTCAGAAAGAATTATCGCACCAATATCGTAATTTTCATCGCCAGCAGCAGTCCATCTTTCCATCGAGCAGAAACTCTCAGAACGATATCGCCCGAACGGCTCTGATTCGCCATCACGCCCGGGAATAATATCAATACTTTTCATCCACCCATTATATGCGTCATTAAACACACAGTGACCGGCAGTAATAATTAGCCGTGGCCCGGCGATCCAGCCTGTGCCAATACATGAGTCACCGTCCTTCGATGTTATTTCTAACGCACATATTTTACGCCATGGGTCAAAACTGGTGTCTAGCACACGTGAGCGTCGGTCATGACCTGGAACTAGCAGACTTTGTCCAAAGGCGGTTTTTGACACCAGAGCGGCATCCTGTCTACCACGGACAATCAATTTATCCGACGAGCAAACCTGTTCTGAGATTAAGAGTTCACCGACCTCACCTTCAGATACCTTCATCCTCTGGATAGCCGCAACTTCGAGTTTTGGAGAGTCACTGCAAATATCCCTATCGTAACGCGAACTCATTTCATCACCCATGATTTTCCAATTGCTAGCTTATGGACCAGAATCGTTAAATATCTGCCGAATCCACCTCGGCGCAGCGTCGTGGCCGTAGAACTCTTGGAGAGCTCCTAAGCACGTACGACCGGCACCCACGCCTTCGCACGCACGCACGCACGCACGCACGCACGCACGCCATCGTAGCATTCCCGGACGCAATCTCACCGCTATGAAAAGCAAATGTCGAGAAATTTCGGTGCCTTTGGCACAGGCAGAGCTGGGAACCGCTCAGTAGTGACAGTTTAGGCCAGCCATGCCTATGGCTCCTCATGGCGGCTGCGTAGACATTGCTGTCGGGCCAGCCCACTTTTCATTTACTCCAGTAAAACCGATACCCGCAGGGTCGGTTGAAGAGCGCGCGACCGCAGACCCACCGCGACAGGCCAGCGTCGATTGGATTGCTGCCTATGAGAATCGATGTATTCGGATGGCCTCATCTACCCCTTATGGTTCCTGTGATCGGTATCAATTTTCCGTCCTTAGGCGCGGCAGCGACTGGTTGGCCTCGCAGAGCAAGATACGTTGAGCCGAAGGCGAATAAGGGTAGGTGGTGGAGGCCCTAGCTGCGGAGCAGCGTAGGCCCACAACACATATCTTGCCGTCTACCTGAGTGCAATTCAAAGAAATTTAATGCCAATGGCCGTTTCGGTAACAAAAGTTTCCTTGAATTTCCTCTAATTTCCTTCATTTTCCCTAAGTTTTCTAGAGTTGCATTAATTCAGGTAGAAATTTCCTAAAATTGCTTTGAATTTACTTAACTGACTAAATTTAAATGAACGGATCAAACAGAGCGGAGAAAGCACATGAGTGGCGACCAACTTGCCGTGGCCGCGCTTCGTTCGTAGCGATGCCGATCCTGATATGGTCAGAAATTCCAGCGGTCGCTAGAATACCCTTGATCCACAATAGATTAAAGCCGAAATGGCACCAAAAAGGAGCGCGAAAATTGGCTAGAAAAACCCTTTCCGAACGCCGAGCTGATGCGTTTTCAGAGCTAGAAATGGCTAAGGCAAGGCTTGCAAAACTCGATAATGAGGCCGCAGAAAGAATCGGAAGAATTGCAATAAAATCAGGATTAGTTAATCTTGAGCTTACGGACGATCAAATCCGGGAAGAATTCGACAGAATTGTGGAAAGGATAAGCAAGGGGAATTGATCATGAAGACAGCTCGCCGCATCAGCGCTTTGGCCAATCAACTCAATGAACTGCAAGCCTGCCTCGGTCGATCCAGCGGGCAATCTAGTGTGCTGTTCGCAAAATAGCTTTTCGTTAGTCTCGGCTACACTTCAGATGTCATTCCAGCCTTGGAGAGCTTATCGTGAGCGCTCTGGAC
>NZ_SOCT01000028.1 GCF_004364435.1 Pseudomonas sp. LP_7_YM
TTGTTGCCGAAGCTCAACACGTGACCATTGATATATCGGCTGCCGCCCGTGGCGAGCTCGATCTCGATGGTAGCAGCCTGACCAATCGCCGACTTTAGTTTGACACTGGCGTCATCGGAAATGAGTTCGAGCTGGAAGCCGAAATCCATCGACAGCCCTTCGCTCCCTGCAAAAGACTCCAGCAGCAACTCCTGGCCGCCCTTGAGGGCCATGGTCAACTTGAACAGGCGCCTGTTCTGTGCAGTAAACAGTGACGAGAGGTCCATCGTTTCAACTACTCCTTAAGCCAGTAACACGCGATCAGGGGTTAAAACCTGCGCGCCAGAATCATCGTCAATCAAGCACTCGGCGACTTGCGCCGGTAACTAACCCACTTGAACAATCTGCTGATCCACCAGCGACTGCGGGCTTGGCGAATCTCGTCGATCTGCATAAACGTGTAGGGCACTGAGGTTTTTTTTTCGTTCATGCTTAAAGTGCGTAGTGCTCTAACTGTATGACGCATATGGTAGAGAATGACTAAAGCGCAGGCGGCTAGAACGACCGCGCCAATGACTCCCGCCGCCGACACTCCAAAAAATTTGATAAAGACACTCGCCGCTAGCGTAGATGCACCAGCCGACCACGCAACAGGATACCTTGCTGAAGTACTCTGGCTAACTTTCGGCACCACCTTTACCTTGTTTCCACTGTATTCAAATGGATGAAACGACGGTTTTGTGTGAGCGATTATATAAAAAACCAAAAGTACAAAAGCCGTAGGTAACAAGCCTGCGATAGAGGCTGCAGCACTTGCCGCCCCCCATACGTCGGCGGCGGACAAATAGGCGATACTGCTCGCCAGTATGATCAGAAAACCCTCCACACTGGCTAAGACGGACCACATATAAAATGTGAACCTCTCACAAAAATAGATCAGGTAAAGAAACCAGCTGAGCTTCAAGATAAAAATAAATAAATAGACAGGCCAGAAGAACGGTACAACAGAGAGCCCGAGAATCATGGCAAATACAAGCACACTGAAACAGACCCAAGCACCACGTTTAAGATAATCGGAGTCCAAAATCATTAGCCAGAATCCTTTTCAACGCTTCAAAGCATTTCAATTCGCTTATCGATACCATAATGGATCATCAGATATTGCACCCCAAGTCCTGCACCCCAGCCAATGACTAAGACCACTGCTAAAGGCGCTGCGCCTGCGGCCAGCGCGCCATAAGCGAGGGTCACGGCAGCTCCGCCTGCCATCCCCCCGAAAAACGAAGCAACGTTTGTAGGCTGACTGGCCACAGATTTATTGTAAAAATCCTTCGCCGACGTTGAACTAGAGTAATCCATATATGTCTGTGGCCCTATCGCCAAAGCAAAACCGACAGGATTTCCGCTCAAAATCTTCAGGCCGCCCGTTGCACCCTTAGCGTGCAGCGGCGCGCGTTGGTTCAATGCTGCTCTTGCATTCCCCACAGGAATATGAGCCACAGACTGACCCACTTCACCCAATATCTTGTAATGCTGTGCAACCGCAGTGACAGGCACTTCAAAAAACAAATTCCCGTTTTTAGCGATAATTTTTATACTACCTTTAAACGTTCTACCGGCTGACTGCGCGCCAGGCGTACCTCGGCTATTAGCCCATGTGTGAAGCTTCGACTTTTGATCCCCGGTCAGGTCCAAGAGATCGGTCACCTTCCGGGCTTTAGCCGCTGCCACCAGAGCGCCCGAGGCACTTGCGATGTTCCCAGGCAGGTTTGCTGCCGAGAACATGAGCTGACCAATTCCGGGAATGTTAGCTGCAGCCTGCTGAAGCGACTGCAGCGCTTCTACCGACACATTAGCGGCGTGCTTGAGTTTCTGTAACAGCTCGCGAAGGAGCAATGCAGCATCCTGGTACTCGCGGGGGCTCATCTGCTCGTCGCGGCTGGAAAGCTGATGAACCAAGTAAACAGCAGCCGTGTAGTCGTCGGTTGCGTATTCTCCCGCGAACTGTCCTGGCTGCATGTAGAATTCCATGGCCGACTCGCCCACGAAACCCTGCAGGCCCCTGCCTAGCAAGCCCGTCTGCCCTCGATCACATCTCATGTTGGCTGACGTTGGAGGCGTCAGAAAGTTACTCACCCGCGCGCCCTCACTGTCCGCTTACCAGGGAAGGGGCATCGAATTTTCTAAGCTGAAAGCGATGAAGCGAGAGCAGCGCAGCAAGATCCATTATCATGAATATCTCCTTGATGGCACAGGGTAGAACGCTACCGCCATGCTCAGCCACAACAGGTTAAGAGCCGACAAGGGGGCCGGAGCCCTTGCTGCATCGTCGCTAACGAGTAGATGACGCGCCACGGGGCGTGTTCACTATCGGTCGTGGGGCCACTCCTACAATTACATAGGACCCGAGCTACAGACGCTTCGTAAAATAATAGGATCGCAGAGCTAAGCATTGAGTCCGCCGCAAGCGGCTTAAGGTCAAAGCGCCGGCAGGACCCGCCTAAATTTATGATTGCTATACACTGCACCGCGCCGCAGTGCGAAAGTGCCACGAGGCATTATAAAATCGCGAACGCGGTCATAGTCTCAAATTCGTCACACACGCTTCTTATCGGATAATGAGACACTTACGCACCTATCGCTGTCAACCCCGCCTGGTGTCATTACCTCTTCCATTCCAAAGCGGCTAACGAGCGAGTCGGCAAAGGCTAGGTGCGCCTCCATACAACGATCATTCTAGGAGAATGGTGCTGTGCCAATTTCTCAGCATGAGCGAGATTAAGGCGCTGCTGGCAAAAGCAGAGAATGCGCATCACCTAATGATTGATCCGGCTGGGGAAGCGCATCAACAGGGGGCTTGTTGCTACAGATTGCGGCCTGTTGTAACCAGAAGCCAGGGCTCCACCGCTGCCGATACCAAGCGCCCATTAAGGTCAAGAATTCGCTTCTTCAGAATTTAACATGGTGATCGCGTTACATTGGGTCGAAGCTCATACGCTGCAAAATCAGTACAACCACGGTACAGTACCCAGCTTGACCAACGTTCTCAAAACTACGCTTAACATCAGTAAATACTGGGCCTCCAGCTATGCCAACCTACGTTCACTTACGAACGCTTTCTCTAGGCATACCAGCTCGCCCAGCAACTCATAATCCTTTGGTCCACGGTTCGAGTCCGTGTGGGCCCACCACCTTCAAAAGCCGCGCATTGGTAACCGTCCGGCGAAGTCACCTACCCGATCCCTGCAATAAGGGCGATGTTCTCCACTTAAAAAATACGTGGACACCATCGACCTTATCTTCAGGATTGCCATGCGCCAGAGAACTGTATGCGTCCGGCCAAGTCATCTACCCAGCCCGGCAAAGCCAAGACATGGTGTGCACTTAAATTTAAGTGGGCACCAGTTCTAGCCTTTTAAGCGGGTATTTCATGCAGCCAACACGCCGTTCCTACTCCAAGTCCTTCAAAGCCCAAGTCATTCAAGAGTGTGCCCAGCCCGGTGCTTCGATTGCCGGCATCGCACTCAGCCATAACCTCAACGCAAACCTCGTCCACAAATGGATTCGGCTGCCATCGCAGAAAAGCACAGCGCTGCAACCTGCATTTATTCCGTTACCCGTGCCGCTGGCCGGGGCAAGCGTGCACCCAGCATCATCGAACATCTGCGTTGAAATTCAGCACCCGCGAGGCACCGTCAAAGTGAACTGGCCCACTGAAAATGCTGCTGCCTGCGCGACCTTTCTTCGAGACCTTTTGCGATGATTCGCATCGACGCCATCTGGCTCGCCACCGAACCGATGGACATGCGCGCAGGCACTGAAACAGCCTTGGCCAAGGTAATTGCGGTGTTCGGTGCGGCGCAGCCGCACTGTGCTTATCTGTTCGCCAACCGCCGCGCCAATCGCATGAAAGTGCTGGTGCATGACGGCTTTGGCATATGGCTGGCGGCGCGCCGATTAAATCAAGGCAAGTTCCACTGGCCTGGCACTCGCTACGGTTCTGAGATGGAGCTGGATTCTGAGCAACTTCAGGCATTGGTGCTGGGTCTGCCATGGCAACGCGCAGGTTCTGGAGGCTCGATCACACTGCTTTAACGACTGCCATTAGCCTATCGGTCTATCGCTGCAAATTGCCTGCTCTGGCAAAATCGGCGTCATGACTTCGCTTCCCGATCTCGCTCACCTGACCCCTGAACAACTGCGCGCCTTGGCGGCGCAGTTGATACAGCGTGTCGAGACGCTCGACCACCAGGTCGACACGCTGGGCAAGACGGTAGAAACGCTCGACCAACAAGTTGAGACGATGGGTAAGACCGTTGAGACGATGGGCAAGAAGATCAGTCGCGATCAGACGGTCATCGAGAAACTGACCCTTGAGATCGCGCATCTCAAACGCATGAAGTTTGCCAAGCGCAGCGAGCAGATGAGTCCCGAGCAGGCCAGCCTGCTCGATGATCTGATTGACACCGATATCGCGGCAATCGAAGCAGAGCTTCAAAGCTTGCAGGCAGTGATAACTCCGGCCGAGAAAAAGCAAAAACCCAAGCGCACGGCATTGCCGGCAGAGTTTCCACGCACACTGATCCATCACGAACCGGACAACACTCACTGCCCATGCGGCTGCGCCCTCAAGCGCATCGGCGAGGACGTCAGCGAGAAGCTGGACTACACGCCCGGCGTATTTACCGTTGAACGCCATGTACGTGGCAAATGGGTTTGCGATGACTGCGAAACGCTGATCCAAGCTCCGGTTCCGGCACAGGTCATCGACAAGGGCATCCCGACTTCGGGCCTGCTCGCCCACGTCATGATCGCGAAGTTCGCTGACCACCTGCCTCTCTACCGTCAGGAATCGATCTTTGGTCGAGCAGGCCTGGCGATTCCACGCTCAACCTTGGCCCAATGGGTGGGTGTGACTGGGGTTCAGTTGCAGCCGCTGGTCGATGCGCTGCGCGACGTGGTGCTCGGGCAGCAGGTTATTCACGCCGATGAAACACCTGTGCAAATGCTCATGCCGGGCACTAAGAAAACCCACCGTTCTTATGTTTGGGCCTACGCCACCAGCCAGTTCTCGGACGTGGCAGCGGTGGTTTACGACTTCAGCCCCAGCCGCGCCGGAGAGCACGCTCGCAACTTCCTGAATGACTGGAAGGGCAAGCTGGTCTGTGATGATTTTGGCGGTTACAAAGCCAGCTTCGAACTCGGCGTGACCGAGATTGGCTGCATGGCTCATGCGCGGCGCAAGTTCTTTGAACTGCACGCTACGAATAAAAGCACGCTTGCGGAGCAAGCCCTGCGTTATATCCAGTTGCTGTACGAAATCGAAAGTGAAGTCCGCGATCTGGAACCGGATTTACGGCGCCGAATACGGCAAGAAAAGGCCGTCCCGATAATGAACATGCTGCATACCTGGATGAGCGCCCAGCGCGATCTTGTGCCCGAAGGCTCAGCCATAAGCAAAGCCCTTGATTACAGCCTGAAACGCTGGGCAGCGCTGTCACGCTACCTCGATGACGGGGCTGTACCCATAGACAACAACTGGGCAGAGAACCAGATCCGACCATGGGCTCTTGGACGCAAGAACTGGCTCTTTGCAGGATCGTTACGCAGCGGCAAACGAGCGGCGGCGATTATGAACCTCATCCAGTCTGCACGCCTGAATGGCCATGATCCGTATGCATATCTGAAGGATGTTCTTACGCGACTGCCGACTCAGCGGGCGAGTGAAATAGATCAGTTGCTGCCGCATAACTGGCAACCGGTTTAATCACGCAAGACGTGATGCCCAGACGCTTACAGAGAACTTCTTACCCCAAGCCCTTTAAAGCTCAGATCGTCCAGGAATGCCTGCAACCTGGCATATCGATGGCCAGCGTAGCCCTGCGCCACGG
>NZ_SOCT01000029.1:2143-5534 GCF_004364435.1 Pseudomonas sp. LP_7_YM
GTTGGGTGATGAGTGTTGATTTCTAGTCTTTGATTAGATCGTTCTTTAAAAATTCGGGTATGTGATAGAAAGATAGACTGGATGGCACTTTCACTGGTGTTCATTCAGGCTAAGGTAAAGTTTGTGAAATGCAAACTTTCGGCGAATGTCGTCTTCACAGTATAACCAGATTGCTTGGGGTTATATGGTCAAGTGAAGAAGCGCATACGGTGGATGCCTTGGCAGTCAGAGGCGATGAAAGACGTGGTAGCCTGCGAAAAGCTTCGGGGAGTCGGCAAACAGACTGTGATCCGGAGATGTCTGAATGGGGGAACCCAGCTGTCATAAGACAGTTACCTTGCACTGAATACATAGGTGCATGGAGCGAACCAGGGGAACTGAAACATCTAAGTACCCTGAGGAAAAGAAATCAACCGAGATTCCCTTAGTAGTGGCGAGCGAACGGGGACCAGCCCTTAAGTTGATTTGAGATTAGCGGAACGCTCTGGAAAGTGCGGCCATAGTGGGTGATAGCCCTGTACGCGAAAATCTCTTGTCAATGAAATCGAGTAGGACGGGGCACGAGAAACCTTGTCTGAACATGGGGGGACCATCCTCCAAGGCTAAATACTACTGACTGACCGATAGTGAACCAGTACCGTGAGGGAAAGGCGAAAAGAACCGCGGAGAGCGGAGTGAAATAGATCCTGAAACCGTATGCGTACAAGCAGTGGGAGCCCACTTTGTTGGGTGACTGCGTACCTTTTGTATAATGGGTCAGCGACTTATTTTCAGTGGCAAGCTTAACCGAATAGGGGAGGCGTAGCGAAAGCGAGTCTTAATAGGGCGTCTAGTCGCTGGGAATAGACCCGAAACCGGGCGATCTATCCATGGGCAGGTTGAAGGTTAGGTAACACTGACTGGAGGACCGAACCGACTACCGTTGAAAAGTTAGCGGATGACCTGTGGATCGGAGTGAAAGGCTAATCAAGCTCGGAGATAGCTGGTTCTCCTCGAAAGCTATTTAGGTAGCGCCTCATGTATCACTGTAGGGGGTAGAGCACTGTTTCGGCTAGGGGGTCATCCCGACTTACCAAACCGATGCAAACTCCGAATACCTACAAGTGCCGAGCATGGGAGACACACGGCGGGTGCTAACGTCCGTCGTGAAAAGGGAAACAACCCAGACCGTCAGCTAAGGTCCCAAAGTCATGGTTAAGTGGGAAACGATGTGGGAAGGCTTAGACAGCTAGGAGGTTGGCTTAGAAGCAGCCACCCTTTAAAGAAAGCGTAATAGCTCACTAGTCGAGTCGGCCTGCGCGGAAGATGTAACGGGGCTCAAACCATGCACCGAAGCTACGGGTATCACCTTAGGGTGATGCGGTAGAGGAGCGTTCTGTAAGCCTGTGAAGGTGAGTTGAGAAGCTTGCTGGAGGTATCAGAAGTGCGAATGCTGACATGAGTAACGACAATGGGTGTGAAAAACACCCACGCCGAAAGACCAAGGTTTCCTGCGCAACGTTAATCGACGCAGGGTTAGTCGGTCCCTAAGGCGAGGCTGAAAAGCGTAGTCGATGGAAAACAGGTTAATATTCCTGTACTTCTGGTTATTGCGATGGAGGGACGGAGAAGGCTAGGCCGGCCTGGCGTTGGTTGTCCAGGTTTAAGGTGGTAGGCTGAGATCTTAGGTAAATCCGGGATTTCAAGGCCGAGAGCTGATGACGAGTGTTCTTTTAGAACACGAAGTGGTTGATGCCATGCTTCCAAGAAAAGCTTCTAAGCTTCAGGTAACCAGGAACCGTACCCCAAACCGACACAGGTGGTTGGGTAGAGAATACCAAGGCGCTTGAGAGAACTCGGGTGAAGGAACTAGGCAAAATGGCACCGTAACTTCGGGAGAAGGTGCGCCGGTGAGGGTGAAGGACTTGCTCCGTAAGCTCATGCCGGTCGAAGATACCAGGCCGCTGCGACTGTTTATTAAAAACACAGCACTCTGCAAACACGAAAGTGGACGTATAGGGTGTGACGCCTGCCCGGTGCCGGAAGGTTAATTGATGGGGTTAGCGCAAGCGAAGCTCTTGATCGAAGCCCCGGTAAACGGCGGCCGTAACTATAACGGTCCTAAGGTAGCGAAATTCCTTGTCGGGTAAGTTCCGACCTGCACGAATGGCGTAACGATGGCGGCGCTGTCTCCACCCGAGACTCAGTGAAATTGAAATCGCTGTGAAGATGCAGTGTATCCGCGGCTAGACGGAAAGACCCCGTGAACCTTTACTATAGCTTTGCACTGGACTTTGAATTTGCTTGTGTAGGATAGGTGGGAGGCTTTGAAGCGTGGACGCCAGTTCGCGTGGAGCCAACCTTGAAATACCACCCTGGCAACTTTGAGGTTCTAACTCAGGTCCGTTATCCGGATCGAGGACAGTGTATGGTGGGTAGTTTGACTGGGGCGGTCTCCTCCTAAAGAGTAACGGAGGAGTACGAAGGTGCGCTCAGACCGGTCGGAAATCGGTCGTAGAGTATAAAGGCAAAAGCGCGCTTGACTGCGAGACAGACACGTCGAGCAGGTACGAAAGTAGGTCTTAGTGATCCGGTGGTTCTGTATGGAAGGGCCATCGCTCAACGGATAAAAGGTACTCCGGGGATAACAGGCTGATACCGCCCAAGAGTTCATATCGACGGCGGTGTTTGGCACCTCGATGTCGGCTCATCACATCCTGGGGCTGAAGCCGGTCCCAAGGGTATGGCTGTTCGCCATTTAAAGTGGTACGCGAGCTGGGTTTAGAACGTCGTGAGACAGTTCGGTCCCTATCTGCCGTGGACGTTTGAGATTTGAGAGGGGCTGCTCCTAGTACGAGAGGACCGGAGTGGACGAACCTCTGGTGTTCCGGTTGTCACGCCAGTGGCATTGCCGGGTAGCTATGTTCGGAAAAGATAACCGCTGAAAGCATCTAAGCGGGAAACTTGCCTCAAGATGAGATCTCACTGGAACCTTGAGTTCCCTGAAGGGCCGTCGAAGACTACGACGTTGATAGGTTGGGTGTGTAAGCGCTGTGAGGCGTTGAGCTAACCAATACTAATTGCCCGTGAGGCTTGACCATATAACACCCAAGCAATCTGCACGGTTCGAGAGAACAGACCAGATTGCGGTGACTGTGAAGACGACACGAACCGAGAGTTTGCACACGAACACCTGATCACATACCCGATTTGCTGAAGCGTTCCCTGGAACGAGTCAGTACCCGAATTTCTTGACGACCATAGAGCATTGGAACCACCTGATCCCATCCCGAACTCAGCAGTGAAACGATGTATCGCCGATGGTAGTGTGGGGTTTCCCCATGTGAGAGTAGGTCATCGTCAAGATTGAATTTCAGAACCCCGTCTGCGCAAGCAGGTGGGGTTTTGTTTT
>NZ_SOCT01000030.1 GCF_004364435.1 Pseudomonas sp. LP_7_YM
ATTTCCGGCCCGCAAACCGCTATCATCGTCGGCCCGCCCGGCGAAGAGATCTACACCGATGAACTTGGCCGTGTGAAGGTGCAATTTCACTGGGACCGCTACGGTCAATTCAACGACAAGAGCTCCTGCTGGGTCCGCGTCGCTCAATCCGGTGCCAGCGGCGGTTTTGGCAGCATCCAGATTCCGCGGGTGGGCGATGAAGTGGTGGTGGTTTTCCTCGACGGCAATCCGGATCGCCCGCTGATCATGGGCAGCGTCTACAACAGCAAGAACACCCCGCCATGGTCGTTGCCGGCAAACAAGACGCAGAGTGGTTTTCTGACGCGCTCGACCAAGGGCCATGGCGGTACGGCGAACTTCTTCCGTTTCGAGGACAAGTCCGGCGCCGAGCAGATCATCATGCACGCCGAACGCAACATGGACACCGAGATCGAGCTGGATGAAACGCATAAAGTAGGCGGCAATCGCGCCATAAGTGTAACCGGCACCCACACCGAAGTTATCAAGAAAGACACGGCAATGAACGTTCAGGAAGGCTCGTTGACGATTCAGGTCGACAAGCAGTTCATTCAGATCAGTGCCAAGACCCACATAATTCTTCAAGTGGGATCCAGCAGCATCAAGATGACGGATGGGCGCATCGAGATCACCGGCGATTCGGTCGATATCTTCGGCAAGACCGACACCTTCATCCACGGCAAACGGGTCGATATCAACAAATGAGAAAGTCGTCGATTCCCGACACCCGAACCAGCATGTACGACCGCATCTCAGAGAAGCGCCTCGCAGCAGAAGCGCGCGCTCGCGAGGAAGCCGAGCAGGCTGCAGCAGTGGCGGCGATTGCTATGAAAAATGAGCCCGCGCATGGTTTTCCACTGCAACCCTCACGCAATGAGCTGAAAATTGCCGGACTGGCTTTATTGATGCCCCAGCTTTTGGCATTTCGAGATCTCGACATGACGTTTGAGCGGGAAGGCCAACTGGTCACGTTCAGCGCGAAACGTCGCCCTGCGCCGGAAGGTTTGACGCTGCAACGGTCCACCGAGCTCTACGTCGACAATCTGCGTAAGCACCACGGTGACGTCACTGTCGTTCGCCAGAATGATTGCCTGTTGGCAGGCAGCCCCGCAGTTTCACTGGATTACGCGTTCAAGCTGGGCCAAGAGCGTCGGCACGGTCGAGCAATCAGTGCAATTGTTGCCCCCGCGGATGGTAACGAGCGCCAGTGGTTCAGCGTGTCGACGGTGATTAATCCAGATCATCCGGCACTTTCCAACTGGCTAATCGACTTCGACGAAATGCTGGGCAGCATCGCCGCCTGCTGAACTCTTTTTCTCAACACTTTATGGAACACGCCTCCAATGGACTATCAGCTTCAGGAAGGATCGATCGTATTGCCGGAAGGCTTTCAGGACCGCACGGTGAACATGTTCGTGCTCGGCAACACGATCCCCGCGCCGCTCAACGTCACCGTCTCCCGTGACAACATGCTCCCGGCGGAAGACCTGAATGCCTACGTCGACCGTCAGATAAAACTGATTGCATCGAAGTTGCGCGGCTACACCTCACTGGGGAAGAAGTCCGTCACCCTGTCAGCTCAACAGCCGTTGGGCGGTATTCAAGTCGATGCCTACTACATGGACGGCGGTCGCCCGTTTTACCAACGTCAGGCCGGGTTTGAGATTCAGCCAGGTCGCATTTTGGTGTTTTCGACCACCAGCCAGACAGACTTCAGCGCCGCGCAGACCGAAAACTGGCTGCAACTGCTCGCCAGTTTCCAACCCCGCCAAACTCAGGTTTCATCTGCCGAAACCACCGGTCAGGAATAACCATGTTCGAAGCCGCTCGATGGAACGACGAAATTGAACATACAAGCGCCTTGGCCGGGTTTCTGGTAGGTGCAGTTGCTGGCCTGGCTCTCGCGGCCTACGCCGCCACGCTCGTGTGCTCCGGAGGCACCGCTGCTGTACTCATGCCCATCGCAGTGGGGCTTATCGCGAGTGCACTGCCTGCCTTGGGGGAGTATTTCGGCAAGATGTTCAGCTCGCCGGCCGGGGAGATTCAGCTTCCCGGCTGCTCTACCGATGTGTTTATCAACAGCCGCAATGCCGCGCATGTGGAGTTGAGCCTCGGCCGGTGCGAAAAACACCCGGCGCCGGTTCAGGTCGCCGAGGGTTCTTCCAACGTCTTCATCAACAGCGTGGCTGCGGCGCGCAAGGATGACAGGCTAACCTGTGGTGCGCGGATTTCATCCGGTTCGGACGATGTGTTCATTGGGGGCGGCACCGTTCAGTACCTCGACATCGACGATGAGATTCCTGGCTGGCTTCGCGTCGGTATCGACGTGCTGATGATCGTCGCGTCGATGGGTAAAGCGGCAGTATCAATGGCCAAGTTGGGTTTGACGCAAGGGTTGAAAGCTGCGGGCCCCTGCGCATTGCGCTTCGGCGCAATCGTCGCCGGCAGCTATCTCGCAGGCCGCTTCATCATTGGCCCGGCATTCGGGAAAATCTTAGGCGGTATTACCGGCAATCCCGTCGATCTCACGACCGGCCGCAAACTTTTGCTGGGCTCAGGCGAAACCGACTTCGTCCTGCCAGGCCTGATGCCAATCGAATGGTCCCGCTTCTACGCCAGCGATCTGACCGTCGACAGCGTGCTGGGCCGTGGCTGGGTCTTGCCGTGGGAACAGAGTCTTCGCCGCAGTGGCAGCTTTGTGTACCTCACCGACAACCAGGGCCGGAGCGTGCCCTTTGTCGATGTCGAGCCCGGCGAGCGCATCTACAACCCCTACGAGCAGATTTATCTGGTGCGTACCCTGGGTGGGCACTATCTGCTGCAAACCCTGGATAACGTCTTTTTCTACTTCGGCGAAGTCCCCGACGACAACACCTCCATACCTTTGCAGCGTCTGGAAAATGCCCTCGGCCATTACCTGCATTTCATGCGCACGGTTGAAGGCACGCTCACAGACATCAGCGCGCCCGGCGGCGTTCGGATCCACCTGCATTACGATAACCCGCTGGGGCGCCTGACCGACGTCAAACGCGTCGTCGACAACATGGCCGTTGAAACTCTCGTCCAGTACCGCTACGACGACAACGGCCAGCTTATCGAAGTGATCAATCGCAATGGCGATTCCATGCGCCGGTTTAGTTATGCCGAAGGCGTCATGGCCAGTCACAGCAACGCATTGGGCTTGAGCTGCAACTACCGCTGGGAAACCATTGATGGCCGACCACGCGTGGTCGAGCACTGGACCAGCGATGGCGAGCACTTTCATTTTCGTTACGACTTCCAAAAGCGCACTTCATGGGCTGTTGACGTCCTAGGGCGCGAGCTGGAAGTGCAGTACAACGAGGACAAACGGGTCATCGCCAGCCGCGACTTCGGCGGCGAGCGTTACGGCAGTGATCTGGATGAAGCGGGCAATATCACCAGGCTGAGCCTGCCGGACGGGAATCGTCTGACCTTCAAGTACGATGACTTCTCGCGCTTGGTTGAAGAAATCGATCCGCTCGGTCGGAGCATCACCTACAGCTATCACCTCAGTACCACCTTGATAACCGAAACCGCCTTCCCGGACGGCAGCGTCTGGAAAGCCCGTTACGACGACAAGGGCAACCTTGTCGCCGAGGTCGATCCACTCGGCCACAAGACCGAGTACCTCAATAGCGAAGACGGCCTGCCGCACACCATCATCGACGCGACCCACAAGTCCAAATACCTGTGGTGGAACGAGTTGGCTCAGGTGGAGCGGTTTCAGGACTGCTCGGGCAAAAGCACCTTCTACACCTATGACGATCGCTCCCACCTGATCGCTGTGACCGATGCGCTAAATCAGACGACACGGCTTGAGCGTAAGCCTGACGGAGAAGTAGTGCGTATCGAACACTCGGATGGCACGGCTGAGGCATTTACCTACAACGCCCTCGGCCAAGTCCTGACGCACACCGATGGCAAGGGTCAGACCACAAGGCTGTTGCGCACGGCACGCGGTCTGCCAAGCAGCCGTCAGGACGCCAAAGGCCAGCGCATTCGGTACGAGTACGACAAAGCGATTCGGCTGACAGCGTTGGTCAACGAAAGCAATGCGGTTTATGGATTTACTTACGATGCCTCGGATCGACTGATCGAAGAGAAACGCATCGACAACCTGACGCGCCGTTTCAGCTACAACCTCGGCGGTCATCTGACCCGCGTCGATGAAACCGGCTACG
>NZ_SOCT01000031.1 GCF_004364435.1 Pseudomonas sp. LP_7_YM
TCGACTGATCGAAGAGAAACGCATCGACAACCTGACGCGCCGTTTCAGCTACAACCTCGGCGGTCATCTGACCCGCGTCGATGAAACCGGCTACGGCGACCGCGCCGAACGGCCACAGCGCAGCACCGAATTTGAGCGCGATGCGATTGGTCGCTTGCTGGCCAAGGTTAATCAGGATGCGCGGCAGGATTACAGCTATGACGACGCAGATCGGTTGCTCAGCATCCATCGGCTGCCTTCTAGCATTGGCAAAAAACTGGGCGTGGAGGAAGAGACCCTCGACTTCAGTTATGACCCGTTAGGTCGTTTGACAAAAGAAACCACACCGCAAGGTGCGCTGGCTTACGAGTACGATCCGCTCAGTAACCTGACCACGCTAACCTTGCCGACGGGCCAACACCTCAATCATCTGTACTACGGCAGCGGTCACCTGCACCAGATCAACCTCGACGGGCAGCTCATCAGCGACATGCAGCACGACGACCTGCATCGCGAAGTTTTTCGTACACAAGGCAAACTCACCAGTTGCTTTGGTTACGACGCCATGGGCCGCAAGTGCTGGCAGTTTGCCTCAACGTTACCCGCCGAAAAGCTTTCCCGCGTATTGGGTAAAGAAAGCCCACAGTTGCTGGTGGAGCACGCCTACAACCCTATTCACCGTCGCTATCAATACGATCCAGCCGGCGAACTGACCCGCACCCTCGACAAGCTGCGTGGCGAGATCAAATACGAATACGAAGCCAACGGCCAGTTGCACAGCCGCGACACCGGCAAACTGGTGGACAGCGAAAAGTTTCGTTACGACGCTGCGGCGAATCGGCTGAACTTCAACACCAGTCAGTTTGACCACGTCAAAGACAACCGCATCAAACAATGGCGCGAACAGGAGTACAGCTACGACGCTTGGGGCAATTTGATCGAAAAACGTAGCGGCATCGTCAAGCTGCAGACGTTTACCTACGACTGCGAAAACCGGCTGGTGCGTGCTGAGACGATGGTGAATAGCCAAATTGAATGCGTTGGCACTTATCAATACGACAGCCTGGGAAGACGCGTTGCCAAGCAGTCCGAGTTCAACCATGAGCCTCAGCGCAACGAGCGAAAAACTTTCCTCTGGCAAGGCCTGCGGGTGCTGCGCGAAGAAGCGCCGGAGCAGAGCAGTCTTTACGTCTATGAACCGGGTAGTTATGCGCCACTGGCCCGTGTCGATCAGCGAGAAGGTGAAAAAGAAAATACGCTTTATTACTTCCATACCGACCAGATCGGTACGCCGCTTGAGATGACGGACGTTGAAGGCCAGATCGTTTGGCAGGCGACGTATAAGGCGTGGGGTGCGCTGGAAAAGCTTGAGATAAACGAGGTTGAACAGAACCTGAGATTTCAGGGGCAGTATTTTGATGATGAGACCGGGCTGCACTACAATACGTTTCGGTACTACGATCCGGAGACTGGGCGGTTTATAACGCAGGATCCGATTGGGTTGTCCGGTGGTTTTAATCTTTACCAATATGCTCCTAGTGCGGTCGGTTGGATTGATCCATTGGGATTGATGTGCGGGAGCAATACATACAGTGGTGTTAGGAACGCTTCAGCTTACTTAAAAAAACAGGGAATGGCTCGAAAGTACAGAAAGCAGACATTACAATCGTTTGAAATCGACTCCATAAAAGTTCGGCGTGCGACAGAAAGCGAGTATGGGCTAAGATACTATGATGATATTAGCGCCAATGCCAAAGGTCGCTATCTTTTTGAGTCCTTTCCTGCTACCAGAGAGAGCCTTGCTTTGAAGACTGATTGGAATCAAATGTCGCATATTTCACAGTTTAAAGTGACTCCAAAATCAGTCATCATAGAAGGCAAAGCATCGGCGCAAGGCTTAGGCTTGCCCGGTGGGCAAACGCAAAAATATATCACCGACCTGTCTAATTTGGTATCTCCATGAAAGAGTACATGCAAGAAGCTACTATAAAAAAAATCAGGCTCGCAATTAGCGCTTTAGAAGTTTCTATTGTTGAGGGTAACGAGGCGTTGCGTGGCATCATATCTGCTGAGCGGCTGCTCGAGTTCAAGAGTGTGTTCAATGAGGTGTTATCTCTGTTGAGTCAAAATACGTTGCCACCGAAGAGTCATCGCCACTTGGGTATTGCTCATATTGTCGTAGATCAATGGCCGATTAATTTGGAGCTTGGAGAAATCCTTATTGATGCTGAGCAGTCATACGTTGAGCTATGAAAGTCCATTGAAGTTATCGTTGCCTCACTGCCTCTTAATTTTGGGACTTTTCAGTAGAGTGGTGCCGTTTTCACATTCCCTATATCGAGATTCTCAGTGCAATATGGCGCAACGCAATAACCTACCTTGGTAGCCAAATCTAGGGTTTGTCTGAAAAGTCGCTTTCGCTAGAATGATGCCCTCTGGTTGCCAGGAGAGCCGTCATGACAGGCCGTTATGAAATTTCATCTGAGCGTTGGGCGATCATTGAAGCCATTGTTTCCCCTCCTCAACACATGGGGCGGCCAAGGCGCGATGATCGTCAGATGCTTGATGGAATCTTCTGGATTTTGTGCTCTGGCGCCAAATGGCGGGATCTTCCTGAACGTTTTGGGCCTTGGAAGACCGTTTACCAGCGCTTCAGGCAATGGCGTGACAACGGCACGTTCGAGCAGGTTCTGCGCCACCTTCATCTTCGTTTGCGAGAAGACGGGTTCATCGATCTGGATACCTGGATGGTCGATTCCACGTCAATCCGGGCCACCCGGGCTGCCAGCGGTGCTGGAAAAAAAGGGGCCCGCAGGAACCGCAACACCACTGTCTCGGCCGAAGCAGGGGCGGACTGACCACCAAAATACCCCTCGCCTGCGACAGTCATGGCTTCTCGCTGTCCATCATGCTGTCGCCCGGCGAGCAGGCTGACTCGCGCTACTTCATGCCGTTGCTGGATCAGATCAGCCTTCCTGGCAGCAGGGGTCGCCCGCGCAAGCGTTGCCGTTATGTGCTTGCCGACAAGGGTTATGACAGCCAGGTTATACGTCAGTACTGCGACCGCTACGGCATGCAGCCGGTGATTCCGCTGCGCAAGATGCATCGCAAGCCTCGACCCGGCCTGCCTCGGCTGTTTGACAGGCCTCAGTACAAAAAGCGCAACGTTATTGAGCGGGTGTTCAGTTGGCTTAAGGAAAAACGTCGGATCTGTACGCGTTACGACAAACTGGCCAGCAGCTTTAAAGCCATGGTCACACTGGCCTGCATCGAAAGATGCTTGCGGGCTGACTTTTCAGACAAACCCTAAAGCGTGTAGATCGACTACTGCGGTAGACATCAGTCAAGATTGGTTTATAAGTCTCTTTGCTGCCCTTAAACTGTAATCGCTCCATGAACCCCACATTCCAAGCGCTTATCTGATGCTCGATGCTGTGCTCCCGATTCCTTCAGGAGCCCGTTAGCCATGATGCGTCCCGACGCAAAAGTCGAAAAAGTCGAAAAAGTATATCTGTACCCCAAGCCCGTCGACTTCCGAAAGTCCATCAACGGCCTCGCTGCCCTGGTCGAGTTGGACATCAAGGTCGCCGTCTTCGACCCGGTGCTTTTTGTCTTCCTCAACAAACCGCGCAACCGCGTGAAGATCTTGTACTGGGGTGTGTCACGAACGCTGACGTCAGTCAGCGATGCTGTATCAAAGATGGGAGTAGGTCTCCCGGAGTCTGCTTGCAGGAGCTGGCTTCAAAC
>NZ_SOCT01000032.1 GCF_004364435.1 Pseudomonas sp. LP_7_YM
GCCAAAGGGGAAGATATTTTGAATAAAATACAACGAGCCCGTGAGGCCATGGCCTCAAAAGCATGAGGAGCTTTATTTCTGAGACAGCACACTAGAGTGGATGGCTCGTTTTCAGGAAGCTCTCCTCCAAAATTAACTTGGCATCATGGTGATAAACCCGGATCGCTTCAACTAGTTGATCGAGTTGATCACAAAACATACCATAAAGTTTATCATCCTGATGGTACGGGTGGGCGTAATAAATGGAGCTTTGGATCAACTTGCAGATGAGGAGTGTAGAATGAAACTTTATAACGGTTTTTACGAGCTATTAAACGGGCTAAGTACTCTTCCCGAAACGGGCTGGATTTTTGTTGATTCCGGGGAAGATATTGACTCCGATGCGGCTGTGCGAAATGCTAAATATTATGTAGCTGAGAACGAGGTGGAAAGTATTGAGTTTGAGAAAAAAACGTACATTTGTTGAATGTCCAACCTTAATTGACATCGTTTCAATACTTGACAAGCGGACGGTTAAGGCCGGATGTGAAGACTATCTGCATGCTACTATTTTCTATCGTCAGAATGATGATTTTCAAGATTGATATAGTAGGTTTAGAAGCAGTTGGTGGATAGAAGTCATCGAGCGCGAGGACCTTCACCGCGAGGTTTTCCGCACGCAGGGCAAACTCACCAGTTGCTTCGACTATGAAGCTATGGGCCGCAAGAGCTGGCAGTTAGGGTTGGCGCTACCAGCTGAAAAACCTCGCAGATTCACAACCCAGGCATCAATACTTCGTTATTAGCCGATCACGCATTTACTCGATCCACCGCCACGAGTATGACTTGGCCAGCTAGCTGACGCACCTCGACAAGCTGCGCGGCGAAATCAAATACGAGTACGAGGCCAACGGCCAACTGCACAGTCGCGATACCGGAAAACTGGTCGACAGTGAAGAGTTCAGGTACGACGCGGCAGCCAACCGGCTGAACTTCAACACCAGCCAGTTTGATCACGTCAAAGACAACCGCCTTAAGCGCTGGCGTGACCAGGAATACGCCTACGATGCGTGGGGCAACTTGATTGAAAAGCGCAGCGGCCTGAGCAAGTTGCAGACGTTTAGCTACGACTGTGAAAACAGGTTGGTCAAGGCTGAAACACTGGTCAACGGCAAACTGCACAGTATCGGCACCTATCGCTACGACAGCCTGGGCAGGCGCATCGCCAAAACATCAGAAATAAATGGCCAGACCGAACACAAAAATTTCCTCTGGCAAGGCTTGCGGTTGTTGCGTGAGGAAGCGCCCGGTCAGAGCAGCCTCTACATTTACGAACCCGGCAGCTACGCGCCGCTGGCGAGAGTTGACCAACAGGAAGGCGAGACAGAGCAAAAGCTCTACTACTTCCACACCGACCAGATCGGCACACCGCTGGAAATGACGGACGCAGGCGGCCAGATCGTCTGGCAGGCCACGTACAAGGCGTGGGGTGAGGTTGAAGCGTTAACAGTCAGCGACGTCGAGCAAAACCTTAGGTTTCAAGGTCAGTACTTCGACGACGAGACGGGGCTGCACTACAACACGTTTCGGTATTACGATCCGCAGGTAGGGCGGTTTATTACACAGGATCCGATTGGACTGGATGGAGGGTTCAATCTTTATCGCTACGTGATGAGTCCTACAGTCTGGATAGACCCTCTTGGATGGACAGGATTTGATGCGAGTGGACGGCCGTTATCGAGTAGTCAGTACAGCGTGTGGTCCAGCATAGAAATGCCTGAGGAGATACATGCTTCAGGTCGGTCTACTCACTTCCGTTACGCGAACGAAGAGCTATACAATCGCACATTGAAGTACCCTGAGCTTAATTCAGCTCTTCCACCGGAGGTAGTAGAACATATCCAACCGGGCCCACGACGCGGCTTTAGTGATAGAAGTCCTCCGAACCATTCTTGGCACCATAACGCTCAAACACCTAAGGACATTGAGTTGATACCCAGGGCTCAGCACCAAGCGCCGGGGCCAGTACAAAATAGTCTCCATCCAAATCAGCAGGGTGGCTTCAAGAAACTGCAAAGTACCGCATGTTGAGGTGAGTATGAAAACGTATAGCATCAGAGAAGTTTTGGAAAATATTGAAAAGATGCCGGACTCATGGTTTTACATGCCAGATTCAGCATGGGATTTGGAAACCAGAGGTTCATTTTCGCTCGATAGCAGGGATTTTCCCCCTGATTCGACGGAGTATTTGCCTCCCCAGGTTGCGAGCCTAGGGTGGAAAGAGACATTGGATACGCCGATGATAGAAGATGTTATTGCTAACACTAACCATCAGTTGTCTTCGGCAACCGTACATGATTATTTCGAAGCATTTAAGTTTTACTGCGAGAATGATGCATTTAAAGTTTTCTAGGTTTTGTACGAAAAGTATTGCCGTATACAACGTAGGCTGCAGGCCAGCGTGACCATGGCTGCAAAGCTCTTGGCCAGCTTGTCGTAGCGAGTCCCTATTCTGCGGTTCTCTTTCAGCCAGCCAAACATCCGCTCAATGACGTTCCGCTGTCGATACTTTGGACGATCAAAGAGTCGGGAAAGCCCGGTCGGGGTTTGCGTGGCATGGCGCGCAGCGGGATCACCGGCTGCATTCGGTAACGGTCGCAGTAATGACGCAGGTGTTCAGCGTCATAGCCTTTGTCAGCCAGTAACCAGCGACTACGCTTGCGTGGTCGCCCCGGCTTACCGGGAATTCGCACTTGATCCAACAGCGGTTGGGCGTGGGCGATATCGCTGGCTTGTCCCGATGAAAGGATGAAGCGTAAGGGAATACCATTGGCGTCGCAGACCATGTGGATCTTGGTAGTAAGGCCGCCTCGACTGCGTCCCAGGGCATGGTCTAGCGGTTCTTCAGGCCCCTCTTTTTCCCGACGCCTGAAGAGGCTCGGGTTGCACGTACCGCTGTGGAATCGATCATCCAGGTGTCCAGATCAATCAGTCCTTCCCGGTTCAGTCGAATATGCAAGCGCTCAAGTATTCGGTCGAACGTGCTGTCGTCGCGCCAGTCACGAAAACGCTGACACACCGTTGACCAGGGCCCAAAGCGTTCCGGCAGGTCACGCCAGGCTGCGCCAGAGCAAAGCACCCAAAGGATTCCGTGGAGTACCAGACGATCATCACTGCGTGGTCGACCCATTTTCTGCTCTGGAGAAACCAGATCCCTGATCAATTCCCACGATGCATCGGAGAGTTCGTAACGCTTTGCCATGCGGGCCTCCAGCCAATCATGGCGGCAATTCCAACCGCACCGACTTTTCGTACAAAACCTAGGGCCTGCCTCGTGTGGTCGAGCACTGGATCAGCGACGGTAGATCGCTGCGTTATCACCAGCCGCGACTACAGCGGCGGGCACCATACCCTCGTGATATCGAGTGCGACGACCTGCATCGCGTGGTGCTGCGTACCCAGGGCAAACTCACCAGTTGCTTCGGCTACGACGCCATGGGCCGCAAGAGGTGGCAGTTCGCCTCCGAATTGCCGGGCGAAAAGCTCTCGCAGATCCATAACCCCGGCGACAACAGCCTGCTGGTGGACCACGCCTACAACCCGATCCACCGACGCTATGAATACGATCCGGCTGGCGAACTGACCCGCACCCT
>NZ_SOCT01000033.1 GCF_004364435.1 Pseudomonas sp. LP_7_YM
AAGTCATACTCGTGGCGGTGGATCGAGTAAATGCGTGATCGGCTAATAACGAAGTATTGATGCCTGGGTTGTGAATCTGCGAGGTTTTTCAGCTGATAGCGCCAACCCTAACTGCCAGCTCTTGCGGCCCATAGCTTCATAGTCGAAGCAACTGGTGAGTTTGCCTTGGGTACGCAGCACCTCGCGATGCAGTTCATCGCCCTCGATGTCGCTCCCGCTCTCCGTCGCAACATACCGTTCCTCGTCGACTCCTTTCGACAGTATGAGACGGGCTAAATTGCTAGGGTTTGTCTGAAAAGTCGCTTTCGCTAGAATGATGCCCTCTGGTTGCCAGGAGAGCCGTCATGACAGGCCGTTATGAAATTTCATCTGAGCGTTGGGCGATCATTGAAGCCATCGTTTCCCCTCCTCAACACATGGGGCGGCCAAGGCGCGATGATCGTCAGATGCTTGATGGAATTTTTTGGATTTTGTGCTCTGGCGCCAAATGGCGGGATCTTCCAGAACGTTTTGGGCCTTGGAAGACCGTTTACCAGCGCTTCAGGCAATGGCGTGACAACGGCACGTTCGAGCAGGTTCTGCGCCACCTTCATCTTCGTTTGCGAGAAGACGGGTTCATCGATCTGGATACCTGGATGGTCGATTCCACGTCTATCCGGGCCACCCGGGCTGCCAGCGGTGCTGGAAAAAAAGGGGCCCGCAGGAACCGCAACACCACTGTCTCGGCCGAAGCAGGGGCGGACTGACCACCAAAATACACCTCGCCTGCGACAGTCATGGCTTCCCGCTGTCCATCATGCTGTCGCCCGGCGAGCAGGCTGACTCGCGCTACTTCATGCCGTTGCTGGATCAGATCAGCTTGCCTGGCAGCAGGGGTCGCCCGCGCAAGCGTTGCCGTTATGTGCTTGCCGACAAGGGTTATGACAGCCAGGTTATACGTCAGTACTGCGACCGCTACGGCATGCAGCCGGTGATTCCGCTGCGCAAGATGCATCGCAAGCCTTGACGCGGCCTGCCTCGGCTGTTTGACAGGCCTCAGTACAAAAAACGCAACGTTATTGAGCGGGTGTTCAGTTGGCTTAAGGAAAAACGTCGGATCTGTACGCGTTACGACAAACTGGCCAGCAGCTTTAAAGCCATGGTCACACTGGCCTGCATCGAAAGATGCTTGCGGGCTGACTTTTCAGACAAACCCTAGTGTGCAGTCTCAAAATGAAGTTTTTTTGATTACCAGCATTTTCTCTATGAAAATCAGTTGGATATAGGCGCCCGCCGGGAAAGTTTATTTTGAGATAGCACACTAGCTTCGTCGAGAACGGCAGAAAAGCATGTATCTCAACACCACCCCCGGTCGGTGCGATTCATGTGATAAATCTAAAAACCCGCCCCTTCTTCTAGTCCCGCGACAAAATTCTCAAAAGACTGAGCGATCATCCTTTGAACCGCAATTTGATTAGCTACCATGCTCATTTCTTCTCGAAAACTATCAACGGCGTAAAATATTACCGAACCATTGAGCATGTCCAAACAGAAAAAATTTCCGCCATCATCCACCGCGAACGGCAATAGCGTATGTGGAATCACTTGGCGCTCGCACATAACCTTATAGCACCCTTCAACAAATCGCGTATCGAGTGAATTTCCCGCCCCTTCAGTATGTATGGGTTTAAAGTCTACAATTTGCATGGGCTCATATCCATCATCCGTCACAACCCAGCTTCTACTTGGTTCGCCACCATTGAAACTGAGATACAGTTCTGCAAATGCGCGCGGCAATTTAAATCCTACAGCCTTTTCAAGTTTAGTAATATTTGATGAATCAATAGATTTCTCAGAATACATCAACACAAAATTCTTCATTCATTACCCCTGACAATTTGAGGTTGCGGAGCTAGGCGTGCGCCCTTTCAGCCACCCTTTAGATTGCGAAATACCGATTGCGTCTTTACTACCATAAGCCCCCGAGGGCAGCCCGAAATGCTTTTCAAACTGCGCCACGGAGCCCGTGTGAGGAAAGGATGCTTCATGAGCAGATCTTGTCACTAGCTGCATAGTAGATTTACCGGTACCGGGATCGAAATCGTCAAGATGATGCCATGTATATTTTCCTTGCGCCTTGACATCTGTTTCCTTCAATCCAGCTTGTTTATAAGCTTCAGTGAAATCACGCCCTCTGGATCCTTGCATTTCAATTGTCACAATATTTTTTTGATTCCCATACACCGGAAACAGCTCGTCTGAACCTTTAAAATTGACACTTTTGAATGCCCAACCCCATGGATCAACCCACGCCGTTGGGTTCGGAACGTACCGATAAAGGTTCATCCCCCCATCAAGTCCAATCGGATCCTGCGTAATAAAC
>NZ_SOCT01000034.1 GCF_004364435.1 Pseudomonas sp. LP_7_YM
GCAATCTGGCGTTTCTGGGTCGCAATGACGACCAGGTCAAGATCCGTGGTTTCCGGATTGAGCTGGGTGAAATTGCAGCCCGATTGGCCGAGCATCCTTCCATCCGCGAGGCGGTGGTGATAGCGCAAGGCGAGAATGCTGACAGGCGCCTGGTTGCTTATGTTTTGACGCATTCCGAGGTCCAGGACGCATCGGTAGCTGTTGAATCTGGCTTGACGCTAGCGGGTACGTTGCGTGATTACCTGAGCAACCGTTTACCCGACTACATGGTGCCGTCTGCCTTTGTGCGGATGGAAAGTTTACCGCTGACGGCCAACGGCAAGCTTGATCGCAAGGCTTTGCCTGTTCCGCACGAGGACGCGTTTGCCCGTGAGGCCTACGAGGCGCCGTTGGGCGATACAGAGGTCCTCCTTGCCAGGATCTGGTCGCAGTTGCTGGGCGTTGAACAGGTCGGTCGCCATGACCACTTCTTCGCCCTCGGCGGCCATTCACTCATGGCCGTGCGGCTGGTCAGTCGTATAGCCGCCTTTGGGGCTGAATTGCCGCTCGCAGCCTTATTCACCTCTCCAACGCTCAAGGCTATGGCTTTGGCGATTGAAGCCCGGCGCGATGCAGGCGCTGCAGCGCGTGCATCGATCCGGACCCTTTCTCGTGATGAGTCCTTGCCGCTGTCTTTCGCTCAGCAGCGACTGTGGTTTCTGGTGCAACTCGACAGTGGGATCAGCGACGCCTATCACATTCCCTTGGCGCTGAGATTGCGCGGTCAATTAAACGTGGCGGTTTTGCAGCAAGCCCTTGATGCACTGTGGTCGCGCCATGAGGCATTGCGTTCGGTCTTTGTCTCCCAGGAGGGCGAGGTCGAGGTGCATCTGCTGGCCTGCGAGCAGGGTTTGCCATTGCGCGAGATTGATCTTCTTGGATTGGACACAGAAACCGAGATTGCAAGGCTTTGCACTGAAGAGGCTCGTGCGTCCTTTGATCTCGCTGCAGGCCCGCTGATTCGGGCTTGTCTGATCCGGGTGCCTGTCGCTGCATCTGCTGATGAGCATGTATTGTTACTCACACAACACCACATCGTTTCGGATGGCTGGTCGCTCGGCATACTTTTGCCTGAGCTGAGTGCGCTGTACACGGCGTTCAGCAACCATCAAGCCAGTCCGCTGCCGCCGTTGGCGATCCAGTATCCTGACTATGCGGCCTGGCAGCGGCAATGGCTGTCGGGGGCGCGTTTGAACGAGCAGGCGGCTTACTGGAAACAGGCGCTAGCCGATGCGCCAACGCTGCTTGACCTGCCAACAGACCGGCGTCGGCCTGAGCAACAATCCCTTGTGGGCGCCTCTGTGCCGATCGAACTCAGTGCAGAGCTGACGACGGCCCTCAAGCGTTTCAGTCAGCAGCAGGGTGTGACACTGTTCATGACCGTGTTGTCGGCTTGGGCGGCAGTACTGTCACGCCTGTCGGGGCAGAACGATATTGTGATCGGTGTGCCAAGTGCCAACCGTGGCCATTGTGATATCGAGTCGCTGATCGGCTTTTTCGTCAACACACTGGCGCTGCGGATCGACCTTGGCGACAACCCGAGCGTTGCCGACCTTATTGCGCGAGTGCGCGAGCGGGCACTCAAGGCCCAGGATCATCAGGACCTGCCGTTCGAGCAGGTGGTAGAGATAACCAGGCCGCCTAGACGTCTGAGCCACACGCCACTGTTTCAGGTCGCATTTGCCTGGCAAAACTACGATGCAGGCCAATGGGCCTTGCCCGGTCTTGAGGCAAGCCCGGTTGGTTTTTCCTATGAAGTAGCCCGGTTCGATCTGGAGCTGAACCTGGCCGAGGCGGGTGATCGAATCGTGGGGGCTCTTGGCTATGCAACGGCATTGTTTGACGCCGCCACGATCGAGCGCCACGTGGGCTATCTGAAGACTGTCCTTGCCGAGATGACCCGGGATGCCAGCCAGACTGTTGCCAAAATAGACCTGATTGGTGCGTCTGAGTGCACATTGTTGCTCAAGACATGGAACTCGATTGATGAATCCTGCCCGACTCATCTGTGTATTCATCAGCTGTTTGAGGCGCAGGTTGCGTGCAATTCTGAGGCGACGGCGCTGGTCTTCGAAGGCCAGGTGCTCAGCTATGGCGAACTCAACGCCAGAGCGAATCGGTTGGCGCATCAGCTGATT
>NZ_SOCT01000035.1 GCF_004364435.1 Pseudomonas sp. LP_7_YM
CAAAGGGAGAGGAGATTTTGAACAAAATTCAACGTGCGCGTGAGGCGCTTGAAACTGCACAAGAAAATTAAGTTATTTCGAAAACAGTACACTAGTAAGCGCGTTGTGGAGGCCCAGCGCATTGCGGCCGAGCTAGCTTCTTCACTCGAAGAGTGGCATCCAGAGACGCTGCACATTCCTGAAAATGAACGGGGCCTTTATCGCACTCAGAACCCTTATTACGCGGCCCACTGACGCCGCGCACCAACTTATCAAAAGCTCACTTCGGTGGGCTTATTTTTGTCCGCAAAACGCATTTAACTGGACAGCCAAGTTTTCTTTCTCATGGATGAAAAACCATAGACAAGTCAGTGGCTTGGCATCACTGCAAAGGATGATTAACGGACAGTTTCCGGACGCAACTCATTGAAATATATGCGGATAATGATCTATCCGCATATTTAAAATCACCCCATATCGAACAATAATCAGACCTCAGGTTACGACAAAATGAGGTATTCGGCATGGAAATGGAATCGCAAAAAACGTCAACTTGCATCGCTCGGATATTCGGCCGGGGCGCGGCACTAGCTGTGGCAATGGCAACCTCAGGCCTCGGCGTAGGTCTCTTCATGACACCTACACCTGCTTACGCCATCTACTGCTCTAACTGCTCGACGTTTTATCAACAAATGTTCGAGTATGCCGAGCAAGTCAACACGGCACTGAACACCGCCGAGCAACTGCAAATGCAGATTCAGCAGTACCAAAACATGGTCACGCAGGGTACGGGTTTGCCCGATTCGATGTTCGGCAGCATCGCGGCTGACTTGAAAAGCGTGGCCAACATCTACAACCGCTCGCAGGCCTTGGGCCGCCAAATCCAGAACATGGATTCGCAGTTCAACACGGCTTTTCCTGGCTTCGAGTCCTACTTGAATCAAGCAGCAAACTCGGCACAAGTCCCGGCGCGGGATCGCTATCAGAAGTGGTCTAAACAAGGCAGCGACAACGTAAAGACAGCACTTGAGGCGGCAAATCTCAATACCAGCACGTTCGAGTCTGAGGACACCCAGCTTAATCGCATGGTTTTCCGTTCTCAGTCAGCCGTAGGCCGCATGCAAGCTATCCAGGCGGGCAACGAAATCGCCTCACAGAACGTGCAGCAACTACAAAAACTGCGCGATCTGATGGCCACCCAAATCAACATGCAGGGCAACTACATGGCCCAGCAAGGCGACCGGAAAGCGGCTAGCGAAGCTGCGGAACAACAGTTCGAGGCTAAGAAAAATAACTGGGAACTTCGGAGGATTTCTAACCATGTTTATTTCTAAGATTTTTATTGTTGTGTTGTGCATCGCTTCTGCTCTTGGTGGTGCTTTTGTGTCGAGTATCGTTGTGTCCATCAGTACTAAATGCGTGACTGCTGAACGGCCTACGCCGACAGATGCCGATAAAAAATTCGAAGCCCGGAAAAACGACTGGGGTCCATCTGAGGATTTCTAACTATGCAACGTTCAGCACTTCTCGCATTCATCGGTGCGGCGCTATTTTTTTCGGTTGGCACTGCTGCGGCAGCAGGAGACTTAACTCAGGGCAATGAAATGAATGGCCTTTTGCGAATGCTATATGACGCCGCAAGTGAATGGTCACCACGGCTCCAGGGCTATGCACTAACATTACTGGGCTCCCTTGCACTAATTCAGCTAGTGTGGACGTTCATGCCTCTAGCCATGAAACAAGCTGACTTAGGCGAGATTGTCGGTGAGTTAATCCGCTTCTTCATGGCAGTCGGCTTTTTCTACGCCGTTATTGAGCATTCCGTTCCTTGGGCGACAGCAGTAGTTAATAGCTTCCGGGAAGCGGCGGGTACGGCCAGCGGTTTGGGCCGTGCACTACAGCCGGGTGATATGTTCGCAGTGGCTGTTGATTTCTCACGAACTATCGTAGAGGGAATCTCTGTATTCTCTCCGGGTAAAGCGATCCTCATCGCGATTGTTGGCTGTTTAGTTTTATTGTGTTTCGCATTCATCGCGGCATTCATGTTTGTGACGCTAGGGAAACTCTGAAAAAGACTTCCTAATTTGGCAAAATCTCCGGACACCAGTCGCCGAGCTTTTCGATGATGAAACAGATGACCTTCGCCGAC
>NZ_SOCT01000036.1 GCF_004364435.1 Pseudomonas sp. LP_7_YM
GGTGAGTCGGCCACAGGAACTGCCCCCGTAGCCGCTCGTAGAACCGTACGTGACACTCTCGCGTCATACGGCTCCCGTTATCCAACCTGTTGCTCGGTTATTTGCCAGTGATAAAACAGTCGAGGGGCAGCCGTATGCACCATGTCCAACCATTGAGATATACGCCGCTTGTGCCCGTGAAGTATTTTGTACTTACGACCGGCCCAACGCTTGAGCGCGCTATCGATATGTCGAAAGATGCAAAGCAGGGCCGTCCGATAGAACGCGCCATAGTACTGCCACCAACCTTGTATCACTGGGTTGTAAAGCCGAGCCACAGCAGCCAGCGTCACGTGAGTTTGGCGGTTGACCCGCCACTCGCGCACTGCTCGCCGCATCCGCTTCAACGCTTGCGCACTGACTCCCGGCAGGAAGCTGGTGAAAAGCTTGTTCTGCTGGCCGATTGCCTTCCTGGGTCTAAAAGTGAAACCAAGGAAGGTAAAGCTCACATGCGGATACTCTGCGCGTCGATTGCTGTCCTTGCAGTACACGATTTTCGATTTCTCGGGATGCATCGTGAGGCCACAAACCGCTAGACGTGAAGCGATTGAACGCATCACGTGTTCTGCTTGCCTCTGGCTACGACAATGCACTACCGCATCATCGGCATACCGGGCAAAAGGACAGTTTGGGCTGTTTCGTTGCATCCAAGCGTCAAAGGCGTAATGCATGAACAGATTCATCAGCATGGGACTGATCACGCCGCCTTGCGGGGTGCCACGTTCGCGTTGAATGCGAACGCCATCTGCTGCCTCGAACGGAGCAACCAGCCATCGTTCGATGTACAGCAGTATCCAGTCCTCTTTGATATGAGTCCGCACCGCTTTCATCAGCAGTTCATGATCAATGTGATCGAAAGCCGCCTTGATATCAAACTCCACCACCCAGTCGTATCGCCAGCAGCGTTCGCGTGTGATCGCTATGGCCTGTTTGGCTGAATGTCCTGGTCGGTATCCATATGAGTCCGGATGGAAAAGCGCATCCAGCTTTGGCTCGATGAGAAGTTTGACTACAGTTTGTGCGATACGGTCGCTGACCGTAGGCACTCCCAGCCTGCGTATACCCCCCGATGCCTTCGGTATCTCAACAACCTTGACCGGCGACGGGAAATAAGACCCCGACGACATTCGATTCCATAGCTTGTAAAGATTCTTCGGCAGGTTCCGCTCAAAATCGGCAATGGTCTCATCGTCGATTCCAGCAGCTCCCCGGTTGGTTCTGACCTGCTGATAGGCCTCCCATATCACGCGCTTTGCTATGTTGTAAGGTTTGTTCGAACTCACACCGCTCATCCCCTGAGGTTGACGGCGTTCGTTGACAGGATACCGCCTCCCCTTCGCTCCACCTTCATTACAAAGGCTTCATCACTACTACAGGAGGCTCCGCCCCTCATTCCAGCATTGGTATTCTTCCTCATGGTTTTAGCCATTTGTCATTTTCCTTTGCATCTGGAACAAGGTTCTCACGTTCCGTACCCAAGCCTGTATGAAGATCATGCCGCCTTTACACCGGCTGCCACTGGGGCCGTAAGCAGGTAACGCCCCAACTCGTCCTGAAGCCAATACTCAACCTCAGTTTCGACAGCACTTTAGGAATAACGATGCGTCATCGGACGGTTTGCTTTCGCTCATCTTCTCCATACTCACCTGCCATCATCATGGGATGACTTTTCCTCGGTCGCTCACCACCGCACCTTTTGGATGCAGCAGCACCGGGTGGTTTGAAGCCTGCTCCTGCAAGCCGACTTCGGAAGGCCTACTTCCATCTTCGGTACAGCATCACAGGTCATACGACCTGTGTTCGTGACACACAGTA
>NZ_SOCT01000037.1 GCF_004364435.1 Pseudomonas sp. LP_7_YM
CAGTTTGAAGGTACGTGTCAGGTGCGGCTTTATATCGTTGGCGGCCCAAATCCGTTGCACGCTAGCCGGTGAAATACCCGCGACACGCGCCATGCCGCGACAGCTCCAGCGCGGCTGGCCGATACGCGGTTGGGTGACCTGTTCGAGGGTTCGTTTCAAGGCTTCGACAGGCAGTGAGGACTTGCGACCTCGCCCAGGCAGATCGACCAAGCCTTGCAAGCGCAGCTCTTGGAAGCGCTTGCACCAGCGCGTGACTGAAACGACCGAGAGGCCAGCCAACCTGGCAATTTCGTTGCGTGAACAACCTTGAGCTGCCAGTAAAATCACTCGCGCCCGACGACCGTCGCGCTGGCTGATGGTGGCTGACCGCAGGCGCCGACTCAACTCGGTCTGTTCGTCTTCACTGAGCACGATGTCTTGAGAATTCATGGCCCCACTTCACGTTCTGACCGACTCTGAAAGCGTAGCTCAAATGAGAAATTTATTTCTGAGACAGCACACTAGGTCAAGCACTCAAGCGCCTACCAACGGCAACTTCGGCTGAGGATGACGAAGAGCTTGCCGTGAACTGCGCGCCCGTATTGCTTGGCTGAATACCCCACCTCTTAGCGGGCGGTGGGGTTTACGAATCGCTTACGACGTTGCCGTACTGCAACTGCGGTCGCCACGCCACTGAGTGATGGAGTCGGCCATCTTGCTAACTACGTCACAGTAAAGCTGGCCATTCTCGCCTATGGCATGAAGCTTATCACTTGTTTAGCGTAAGAATTAGCTTTAGGAATTCTAGACTCCTTCAAGTAACGCTCTAAGAACTGCTTACCTTTTTTTGCCATTAAAAGTTCGATACCATTTGCCAATAGAAAACCAAGCGCATATCCCTGGGAAATAATATTTTTTTCTTTATCAGCTTCTGATGGCTCCTCCCCGACGGGGTAATCCTGCTCATCTGCCATACCATGCAAAGCTTTATATTTATTCATCGAATACTTTTTAAGATCTTTAGTACTGGTAGCAAACAGAGCTTCAAGCTCATTGAGCGTCAGCTGAGATCTATTGATCGCAGCGCCGTCTATGTCAGCGAAGACGTCTGCATACCCATCAATAACTTTTATTGCTAGCTCGGATTTTAGCTCAACTACTAATTCAGCATAAGCATTAGAGTTAACAATAACTCTTGCCATTTCAGAATAATTACTCACCAAACGTCTACTCCTTTTATGATCCTAAGTAAATTCGATCCAACATGCCGGAATGAATCAACTGCCTCGTGCTCCCAAGGCGTAAGTGAAAGTAGGTTTGACGCCTCATGCACTCCATCTCCACCAACACGCTGAGGTATATCGTTATGGTGCAGCTCCATAGATACGTCTTTTTGGCTGATTTCAAGTGTCTTACGGTTCATTACCTCCACGGTCATTTTAGGCGCCCTACCCTCAGCCATCTCAGCCATGTTGGCAGGAGAGTACGCCTGAGTGGGTGCTTTGGCTTCCGCTTTCCAATATTTGCTTCTAGCCGTTCCCCAACACTCCCAACCCCATGGATCAACCCACGCCGTTGGGTTCGGAACGTACCGATAAAGGTTCATCCCCCCATCAAGTCCAATCGGATCCTGCGTAATAAACCGCCCCACCTGCGGATCGTAATACCTGAACGTGTTGTAGTGAAGCCCCGTCTCGTCGTCGAAGTACTGACCTTGAAACCTAAGGTTTTGCTCGATGTCGCT
>NZ_SOCT01000038.1 GCF_004364435.1 Pseudomonas sp. LP_7_YM
GGGGGTGTCAGAAATTTTGTGTTCGGGCATAACATGAGCAAGAGGTGCATGTATGCCAACCAAAAAGAAACCTGCGTTACGCGAGCTACCAAAAATACCTAAAGAGCTGCTCGAGCAGTTCGGCGGCGGGCTGATGACCGCTGAAGCCATCGAAGACGCCTCTGCGGCGTTCAAGAAGGCGTTGATCGAGCGAGCCCTCAATGCCGAGCTCGGTCATCACCTGGGCTATCCGCCGGGCGCGGAGCGCCCAGAGGATGAAACCAATCAGCGCAATGGCAAAAGCGGTAAGACGGTTCTGACCGGGGATGGCCCGATCCGGTTGGATATCCCTCGCGACCGGGACGGCAGTTTTTCGCCCATTCTGATCCCCAAGCACGAGCGCCGTTACACCGGTTTCGACGACAAGATCATCGCCATGTACGCCCGTGGAATGACGGTGAGAGAGATCCGTGCGTTTCTGTCCGAGCAGTACGGTACGGACGTGTCGCCTGACTTCATCAGCTCTGTCACCGACGAGGTCATGGCAGAGATCGGTGCGTGGCAACAGCGGCCTCTGGAGCCGATGTATCCGGTGATTTTCTTTGATGCCCTGCGGGTCAAAATTCGCGAAGAGGGGCTGGTTCGCAACAAGGCGATCTACCTAGCCCTGGGTGTTCTGCCTGACGGGACACGCGATATTCTCGGCATCTGGATCGAAAATACTGAGGGCGCCAAGTTCTGGATGAAGGTGTTCAACGATCTGAAGACACGCGGCGTCGAAGACGTATTGATTGCCGTGACCGATGGCCTCAAAGGCATGCCAGAAGCCCTTGGCGCCGTGTTTCCAGACACGACACTGCAGACCTGCATCGTTCATCTGATCCGCAACAGCCTTGATTATGCGGCCTGGGATAAGCGTCGAGAGCTGGCCAAGGCGCTCAAGCCGATTTACCAGGCAGTCACCGCCGAAGCGGCCGAGCAAGCGCTGGATGCGTTTGAAAGCGGGCCCTGGGGCAAGCAATATCCCACGGTAGTGGCGGCTTGGCGACGGGCTTGGGATCGCGTGATTCCATTCTTCGTTTTCCCGCCTGCGATCCGAAAAGTGATCTACACGACCAACGCCATCGAGAGCATCAACGCTCAGCTACGAAAGATCATCAAGACTCGCGGCCACTTCCCGACCGACGATGCAGCAACCAAACTGATCTGGCTTGGGCTGCGCAATATCACAGCAAACTGGGGCTCTGCGGCCCATGACTGGAAGAATGCGATGAATCAATTCGCGATTCTGTACGGAGATCGATTTATCAGGCCGACCTGGTAAAAGCACGGACTGCCTGACGGCAGGCCGTTACCGGCCCGCACACAAAAAATCTGACAGTCCC
>NZ_SOCT01000039.1 GCF_004364435.1 Pseudomonas sp. LP_7_YM
GACATCGAGCAAAACCTTAGGTTTCAAGGTCAGTACTTCGACGACGAGACGGGGCTGCACTACAACACGTTCAGGTATTACGATCCGCAGGTAGGGCGGTTTATTACGCAGGACCCGATTGGGTTGGCGGGAGGATTTCATCTGTATAGGTATGCTCCCAACTCCATCGTATGGATAGATCCTCTTGGCTTGACCGGCTTCTTCTCGGCGTCTACCTTCTCAGCGCCGTCGGGTAGCGTTCATACGGTTTATCAGCAGGTTATCGATTGGGATTTACCTGTGAATACGCGAGATGGCGTTAGAACGAATTTAGATCTGGCATCAGAAGGAAGAAGTCCTTTTGTCGTAAAAAATGGTAGTTACTCGCAATTGAATCTACATCATTCAAAACAAGATGGATTAGGTTCCTTGTTTGAGCTATCCTCTGATACTCATCAGAAGTTTGGTAAAACGAATGCGCTTCATCCTCATTTACCTCTCCAGCATCCAGTTAATCCAGTAGACAGGGATTTATTTAACGGTGATCGGGAGGCTTATTGGAAAGGGCGTGCACAGGCTGAAATTAATAATAGTAGCTCTGGGCGTTCCAGTGGTTCTGTAAGCTGTGGGTGATTTCATGATTTCAAAAAAAGTAGTAGATTACTGTAAGCAGAACGGCTGGTGGTATGATGATGCTAGCGCCGACTATGAAGTCGAGTTAAAAAAAATCGGCATGGACATTTCAAGCGATATTAGTCAGTTTTATCTTCATGCGGAGGATGGGCCCACATTCATGAGGGGGGGGAAAGAAATATATCAACTCTGCTGGTTTTTAAAGAATACTAACTTTGATTTGGCTTTGAAAAGAACGCATGAAACACTTGAGATGCCTCTTGACTATATTCCGCTGGATAGCTTTGAGGGTGAACATGGCTATTTTTACAATAAGACTTCCGGGGAGGTAATTGAACTTTCTCTCGGCGATTCCATGGGTAATTTCAAATCTGGTAAGTTGTCGCCTCAGTGGTCATGTTTTAGTGACTTTTTAGAAAGTTTCTTTGAGATGGGTTGAGTCGGTTGTGTATGTCGGTCCGCCGGAAAGATTAGACCGCCCACGATGCCAGAGTGGGCTTTCATTATAAATTTGTCTGGTCGCTCTGTTTAAACTGTTAATAGAGTGTCGGCTATCATCTACCATTATTTTTAATTACAATATGGTCGGCTAGAGTGCGCGATTGCAATATTCAGTTTGGGTGGACCTAGTGTACTGTTTTCGAAATAACTTAATTTTCTTGTGCAGTTTCAAGCGCCTCACGCGCACGTTGAATTTTGTTCAAAATCTCCTCTCCCT
>NZ_SOCT01000040.1 GCF_004364435.1 Pseudomonas sp. LP_7_YM
GTCGACACCATGGGCAGAAAGAGCCACCGCGATGACACCATCATCGAGCAGTTGACCCACGAGATCGCACTCCTCAAGCGGCACCGGTTTGCCAAGCGCAGCGAGCAGATCAGTCCTGAGCAAGGCAGCTTGCTCGACGATCTGCTTAACATCGATCTTGAGGCTATCGACGCCGAGCTGACGGCACTGCTTCCGGCTCCAGTTCCAGCAGAGGCGCGCCAAAAGCCGAAGCGCGCGCCGTTGCCGCCACAGTTTCCACGCACCGTCATTCATCATGAGCCAGAAAGCACTCAGTGCTCCTGCGGTTGCCAGCTCCAGCGCATCGGCGAGGACATCAGCGAGAAGCTGGATTACACGCCAGGCGTGTTCACCGTCGAACAACACGTGCGTGGAAAGTGGGCCTGCCGTCAGTGCGAAACACTGATCCAGGCGCCGGTACCGGCCCAGGTGATCGACAAGGGCATCCCAACTGCAGGCCTGCTGGCTCACGTGATGGTGGCGAAGTTCGCTGATCATTTGCCGCTGTATCGGCAGGAGAAAATCTTCGGCCGCGCCGGTTTAGCGATCCCGCGCTCGACACTGGCGCAATGGGTTGGGCAGACCGGTGTGCAGCTTCAACCGTTGGTTGATGCCTTGCGAGAAGCTGTCTTGGCACAGCAAGTCGTCCATGCCGACGAGACGCCGGTGCAAATGCTTGCGCCCGGACAGAAGAAAACTCACCGTGCTTATGTCTGGGCTTACTGCACCACGCCGTTCTCGGCAATTAAAGCTGTGGTTTATGACTTCAGCCCGAGCCGGGCTGGTGAGCATGCGCGTAACTTCCTCGGTACGTGGAACGGCAAGCTGGTGTGCGATGACTTTGCTGGCTACAAAGCAGGCTTCGAGAAGGGCATGACCGAAATCGGCTGCATGGCCCACGCCCGCCGTAAGTTTTTCGATCTGCACGTGGCGAATAAAAGCCAGCTGGCAGAGCAGGCGCTGCACTCGATTGGCGGCTTGTACGAGGTTGAACGCCAAGCGCGAGACATGAGTGACGAGGATCGATGGCGAATCCGGCAAGAAAAAGCAGCACCCTTGGCGAAAGCACTGCACGACTGGATGTTGACCCAGCGCGATCTTGTGCCCAACGGCTCAGCGACAGCCAAAGCCCTGGATTACAGCCTTAAACGCTGGGTAGCGCTGACGCGCTACCTGGAAGATGGCGCTGTACCCATAGACAACAACGCAGTCGAAAACCAGATTCGGCCGTGGGCACTTGGACGTTCCAACTGGTTGTTTGCCGGGTCGCTTCGCAGCGGCA
>NZ_SOCT01000041.1 GCF_004364435.1 Pseudomonas sp. LP_7_YM
TGTCCAGAGCGCTCACGATAAGCTCTCCAAGGCTGGAATGACATCTGAAGTGTAGCCGAGACTAACGAAAAGCTATTTTGCGAACAGCACACTAGTGTTCCGAGTATTACAGACGCACTATCCGCAATTACAGCCTTGAGAAAATTTATCATATCGGATCGATCACTTTCCAAGTTTCGCTAACGCGTTTCTCGCTTTGGCATAAGAGTCTTTATCATTATTTAATGGCTTGCTGAGCGAGGCACTGTACTGGTTAAAGTTTTTTATAAAAAGCTCATCAAATATAGCTTGAACAAATTTTTAATCAGAACTCATAATACTCTCTACTTATCGCACTTCAGGATACATTTATTTAGGCTTATCAGCTCTTGCAGTTTACTTATTTTAAAAGGGCAAGCACAAATTAACCGTTAATAAATCCGACCACCTGTGCAGCATACTTTCTGGCGTTTGGAATTCTCTCTAGTTTAAAATACTCTTTTAATCTCTCAACACCAGCTTCTGCAAGCAGGTACTCAATAATATTTTTAAGCAAAAAGCCTTGAGAATATATACCCTGTCCCGCCTCACCAGCGTCGGTAACGTCTGGCTGTTCACCTGGTGGAAATTCTTGTTCGTCAGGAGCCCCATCCAACGCACGATACTTTCTCTCGGAGTAAGCTTTAATATGCAGAACATCTTCACGTAACACCTTGAAAATATCATTTTCGTCGAGTTCGGACAAGGACAGTGACTCATCATCAAACTCTGCAAGCATATCCTCGTAGCCTTCTTCAACTGGGATGCGCAACCTATCTCGCAACTCATTCAAAACAGCTTGATACTCGCTGGAAAAAACAATCCTTTTCGCTTTACTTTTAATATTTCCTACCATCGGTCTACACCTTTGACTATTTGCATTAATTTGAAGCCTGTGTGCCGGAACGAGTCCACGACCTCATGCTCCCAAGGAGTTAATGAAAGAAGGTTAGAAGGCTGATGGACTCCAGCACCGCCAATTCTTTGTGGTATTTGATCATGGTGAAGCTCGATAGAAAAATCCTTAGTCTGAATTTTTCCGGTCTTGCGATTCATTACCTTAGCAGTTATTTGCGGTGCCTTACCCTCAGCCATCCGGGCCATGTTGGCAGGAGAGTAAGCCTGAGTGGGTGCTTTGGCTTCCGCTTTCCAATATTTGCTTCTAGCCGTTCCCCAACACTCCCAACCCCATGGATCAACCCACGCCGTTGGGTT
>NZ_SOCT01000042.1 GCF_004364435.1 Pseudomonas sp. LP_7_YM
AGAAAGACACCGTCAGCCTTTCCTATTCGGCGATTGCGGCAGCTCAACAAGATGATGACGGTCAGGCAGCTAAGGTGCCTTCGAAGTCTTCAGGGTTTGTACCTGAGCTGCCGTATGAGGCTTATGCCATTCCGAGCTGGAGGGCTGGTTACTACTACGACGTTACCGACGCGTGGGTCATCGAGAAACCTATAAATGACGTAAATCCTAAAAGCGCTGCATACGATGCAGCGTCCCCGCAGGATCGCCAAACATACTCACTGCTTTTGAATAGCCACATTAAAGGCGTCTATGAAAATAGCGGCCTGGCAAATACAGCTGAACGGTATTACGCGCTGAAGAACGACCCAAGCCTGAATGAAAAGCTGCATCAAGCATTTACGGAGAGCGTGAGTGCTGATCCAGAAATGATGGAAGTCATGAATCGGTTAGGCATCAGCCTGTCTTAGGTATAATTGCTCGCTAAGCGCGGAAACAAGCGATGAAGAAAAATATTACTGCAATGCTGGCTGCGATTGTTAGCGTAGTGTCGATATCGGGACATGCTGAAAAGTCGATATTCGAATCGCTAAAAAATCAAGGTGCTCAGTTCGCGCCAATTAACGATCAAGAACTCGGTGAAATCAAGGGTGCTGCGCGAATCATAGGACAATCGATGCCGAGCGTTACTCAAGGTATAAAAACCTATGAAATTACCTGGAGTAAATTTGGTGCTATAGATGACTATCGTTCTTATCGCATGGCAGGTTTTTCGTACGATCCACATCGCGAAACTGGCTTTTCGGAAAATGGCACCATCTACCAAGTCGCTGGCGATCGTTGGTTAGCTGATCGAGTAAGCAATGCTAATTCATGGGATGCGGCGTACGCAGTTCCAGTCGATTTGCACTATCAAGCAATAGACGAGAATACCGGCCAACCCATGAAATTTGGTTGGCGTACAACAAGTTGGAATCGCCCCATTTCAACCTTCCGGTGGTAAATATTTTAAGTTGAATAGCTACTGCGGCTGTTCCTTTTTTACCTAAAGAGGACGCACGATAGTTACCCGCTTCAAGTCAGTGTGCGGTTTTTCAGTGTGCGCCTTATGTGTTGATCAATGATGTCGCGCTGGCAGATGCGCACCACCTGATCGGCCTAGCTGCGTAGTCCGAGCCGCCGTATCACAACTGTGAGAACGGTGACGTGAAGA
>NZ_SOCT01000043.1 GCF_004364435.1 Pseudomonas sp. LP_7_YM
TGGCCATTTATTTCTGATGTTTTGGCGATGCGCCTGCCCAGGCTGTCGTAGCGATAGGTGCCGATACTGTGCAGTTTGCCGTTGACCAGTGTTTCGGCTCTGACGAGCCTGTTTTCACAGTCGTAGCTGAAGCTTTGCAGCTTACTCATGCCGCTGCGCTTTTCAATCAGGTTGCCCCACGCATCGTAGGCATACTCCTGATCGCGCCAGCGTTTGAGGCGGTTGTCTTTGACGTGATCAAACTGGCTAGTGTTGAAGTTCAGCCGGTTGGCTGCCGCGTCGTACCTGAACTCTTCACTGTCGACCAGTTTTCCGGTGTCGCGGCTGTGCAGTTGGCCGTTGGCCTCGTACTCGTATTTGATTTCGCCGCGCAGCTTGTCGAGGGTGCGGGTCAGTTCGCCAGCCGGATCGTATTCATAGCGTCGGTGGATCGGGTTGTAGGCGTGGTCCACCAGCAGGCTGTTGTCGCCGGGGTTGTAGATCTGCGAGAGCTTTTCGCCCGGTAATTCGGAGGCGAACTGCCAGCTCTTGCGGCCCATGGCGTCGTAACCAAAGCAACTGGTGAGTTTGCCTTGGGTGCGATAAACCTCGCGGTGCAGGTCGTCGCGTTCCATGTCGCTGATGAGCAGTCCGTCGAGGTTGAGTTGGTGCAGGTGGCCGCTGCCGTAATACAGGTGGTTGAGGTGTTGACCTGTGGGCAGGGTCAGCGTGGTGAGGTTGCTTAGCGGATCATAGTCGTAGTCCAAGGCGCCTTGAGCAGTGGTTTCTTTGATCAGGCGGCCCAGCAGGTCGTACTCGAACTTGAGGGTTTCTTCGCTGATGCCGAGGTTTTTACCGGTATTCGTCGGCAGACGGTGGATGCTCAGCAGCCGGTCGCCTTCGTCATAGGTGTACTCCTGACGTGCATCGTCGTTGAGTTTGGCCAGGAGACGGCCAATCGTGTCGCGCTCAAATTCGGTGCTGCGCTGTGGTCGTTCGGCGCAGTCTTCGTAGCCGGTTTCATCGACGCGGGTCAGATGACCGCCGAGGTTGTAGCTGAAACGGCGCGTCAGGTTGTCGATGCGTTTCTCTTCGATCAGTCGA
>NZ_SOCT01000044.1 GCF_004364435.1 Pseudomonas sp. LP_7_YM
GCCTATGTACCGCTCGACCCTGAGTACTCCGGCGAGCGACTGACGTTCATTCTGGGCGATACAGCGCCGGCTCTGGTGCTGGCTGATGCGGCCGGGCGTCACGCGCTTGGGGACGCATTGCAGGCTCATACCGTCCTCGATCCCAATGAGGCCCCCGCTGAAGCATTGATCGGGGCGGACGCTAACCCTGAAGTTTCAGGCCTTACTCCTGAAAGTCTCGCTTATATCATCTACACCTCCGGTTCAACCGGACAGCCCAAAGGGGTGATGATCGAACATGCTCAAGTGGTGCGCCTGTTCGACACCACACACCCATCCTTCGGTTTTGAGGCCAGTGATGTTTGGTGTCTGTTCCATTCTTTTGCCTTCGACTTCTCGGTCTGGGAACTGTGGGGGGCCCTTCGTTATGGCGGCACGCTGGTGTTGGTTCCGCATGCCATTACCCGTTCACCGAAAGCGTTCTACCAGCTGATTTGTGAGCGGGGCGTCACTGTCCTGAACCAGACTCCTAGCGCCTTCACCGCCTTGATGGAGTATGTACAACCATCATCGGACCGGCTGCGCTATGTCATATTTGGCGGCGAAGCGCTGCAGCCGTCGACCCTGCGCGACTGGTATGGCGTGCGTGGCGAATCTGCTCCGCAACTGGTGAACATGTACGGGATTACCGAAACCACGGTTCACGTTACCTATTACCCCCTGAGCTCATCGGATGCGCTACAAGACGCGAGCGTGATCGGTCAGCGTCTGCCGGATTTGAATCTCTATCTTCTCGATGGGTTTGGCCAGCCTGTTCCGACGGGGGCCACAGGCGAAATGTACGTCGGAGGCGCCGGTGTGGCGCGTGGCTATCTGAACCGGCCCGAGCTGACGGCAGAGCGTTTCCTGCACGACCCCTTCGCCGGCAAACCTGAAGCGCGGATGTATAAGACGGGGGACTTGGCGCGTTATCTTCCAAACGGCAATCTGGCGTTTCTGGGTCGCAATGACGACCAGGTCAAGATCCGTGGTTTCCGGATTGAGCTGGGTGAAATTGCAGCCCGATTGGCCGAGCAT